>NZ_CP144205.1:0-2717500 GCF_045277575.1 Sinorhizobium chiapasense
GCGACTGTGACGTTCGGCGAATGCGGCATGGCCTTCCGAGGCGCCGCGGGCGACGGACATAAGAGATGACGCCGGCAGCGATGACGGCATCTGAACATGAATGGAAGGCGGCAAAATGCAGATGAATTTGGTGACGGCGGGCGCACTTCAGAAAGAAGGAGACGCATTCCAAGCCGGAAGCAATCTATCTCAGGCGGCGGGGGAAAAATTCGACATGAGGCACGACGCACTGTTCGAGCGGGTAAGTGCGCGTCTCAAGGCTCAAGTCGGTCCGGATGTCTTCGCAAGCTGGTTTGGGCGTCTGAAGCTCCATTCCGTATCCAAGAGCGTCGTGCGTCTCTCGGTGCCGACCACGTTCCTGAAGTCCTGGATCAACAATCGTTATCTCGATCTCATCACCTCGATCTTCCAGCAGGAAGACGGCGAGATTCTGAAGGTCGAGATCCTGGTGCGCACGGCGACCCGTGGCGCCCGCCCGACGACACAGGAAGAAGCGTTGCCGCAGGCAGCCGAAGCGGCTCCTGCCGCACCAGCGCGCCGTCCGGCAGCAGCGCAGCCGGTCGCAACCGTTGCCGCAGCGGCGGTCGCGAACGTTCAGAAGCCGGCCCAGGCGCCGCTTTTCGGCTCGCCGCTCGACCAGCGCTATAACTTCGAGAGCTTCGTCGAGGGTTCCTCGAACCGCGTGGCGCTTGCCGCCGCCCGGACGATCGCGGAAGCCGGCGCCGGTGCGGTGCGGTTCAATCCGCTCTTCATCCATTCGAGCGTCGGTCTCGGCAAGACGCACCTCCTGCAGGCGATCGCCATCCAGGCGCTGCAGAGCGCGCGTGCACCGCGCGTCGTCTATCTGACGGCCGAATATTTCATGTGGCGCTTCGCCACCGCCATCCGCGACAACGATGCGCTGTCGCTCAAGGAGTCGCTGCGCAACATCGATCTCCTGATCATCGACGACATGCAGTTCCTGCAGGGTAAGTCGATTCAGCACGAGTTCTGCCATCTCCTGAACATGCTGCTCGATTCCGCCAAGCAGGTCGTCGTCGCCGCCGACCGCGCGCCGTGGGAGCTGGAGTCGCTCGACAGCCGCGTTCGTTCCCGTCTCCAGGGTGGTGTTGCCATCGAGATGGACGGCCCGGACTACGACATGCGCCTCGAAATGCTGAAGCGCCGGCTGGAAGTCGCCCGTCAGGAAGACGGATCGCTCGACATTCCCGGCGATATCCTGAGCCATGTCGCCCGTAACGTGACGGCGAGCGGTCGCGAACTGGAAGGCGCGTTCAACCAGCTCCTGTTCCGCCGGTCCTTCGAGCCGCAGCTTTCGATCGAGCGCGTCGATGAGCTTCTCGGCCATCTCGTCAATGCCGGCGAGCCGCGCCGCGTGCGGATCGAAGACATTCAGCGCGTCGTCGCCAAGCACTACAACGTCTCGCGCCAGGAGCTCGTCTCCAACCGCCGCACCCGCGTCATCGTCAAGCCGCGCCAGATCGCCATGTATCTGTCGAAGACACTGACCCCGCGCTCCTTCCCGGAGATCGGCCGTCGCTTCGGTGGACGCGACCACACGACGGTGCTGCATGCCGTGCGCAAGATCGAAGAGTTGATCGCCGGCGATACCAAGCTCAGCCACGAGATCGAGCTTCTGAAGCGGCTGATCAACGAATAGTCGCGGCGGACTGTTCCAGGAAATTGGCCCGGCTTTCCGGGCCTTTTTCGTTTGGATTCTAGAGCGCCGTGCGTTCATATGAACGCACAAAGGACGCTCTAGCGTTTTGATTCTAGAGCATCTTTCCGCTTCCAGTGATTCCACATGAAAGCGGGATGCTCTAGCGCACCGCCTTCAACGTCGGTCGCTGCGCCGACCCGATCGTTTGATCCTCGATGAACTGCTGTGCCCGTGCTTCCGCGACGATCCAGGCGCGGAAGGCGACGACAGGCGGTCGGTCGAGAGCGGCCGGCGGGTAGACGAGGTGATAGGCAAGGCCGGTCATCACGCCATCGGGGAAGGGGGCGACCAGCAGCCCTTCCGCAAGCTCGCGCGCCACCAGGGACAACCGCACCAGTGCGACGCCGTCTCCGGCTTTCGCCGCCTCGATCGCGCCGTTGCTGTTGACGAAGACCGGCCCGCGCCCGGGGTCCACTCCTTCGACCCCCGCCGCCTCCAGCCACAGCCGCCAGTCCTGGCGGTGCACGTCGTGCAGCAGCGCATGGCGGGCGAGGTCGCTGGGCGTGTCGAGCGGCTGCTTGGCCCTGAGCGCCGGGTGGATGACCGGCACCGGGTCGTCGTCGATCAGGCGTTCGCTGACGAGACCGTCATAGCGACCGAGCCCGTGCCGGACGGCGACGTCGACGCCGTCATTCTCAAAATCCGTCAGACGGTTCGTGGTGCTGATGCGGACATCGATTCCAGGCATCTGCTGTTCGAAAGCGCCGATGCGCGGCACCAGCCATTGGGCGGCGAAGGTCGGCGTGCAACTCACCGTCAGCACCGGCGCACGTTTGCGTGCGGTCAACTCTTCGGTCGCCTCCCGCATCATGCGGAATGCCCGCCGGAGCGTCGAGAAATAGATGCTGCCGTCTTCCGTCAGAACCAGTTGCCTCGGCCGCCGCTCGAAGAGCGTCACGCCGAGTGCCTGCTCCAGCTCCCGCACCTGCAGGCTGACGGCCCCGGGCGTGACGTTGAGTTCGCGCGCCGCCTTGGTGACGCTGGAGTGTCGCGCCGTTGCCTCGAAGGCGCGAAGCGACGCGAGTGAGGGCAGGGATGTCGCCATGGTTTAGTCAAACTCAATCATACGTCGAGAAATGATCGTTTGTTCGATGCCTAATATCCTGAGATTAATGGCGCAATGTCAAGGCAATCGAAGCCGCTATGATTTAGTCAGGTAAACAAAAGAGGGTTACGGTCGTGGTGCAAGCAACTCACGCCAAGGTCATGGGCGCCCGGGAATGGGGCATGTTGGTCCTGTTGTCCATCCTATGGGGCGGCTCCTTCTTCTTCATCGGCATCGCCGTCAAGGCGCTGCCGCCCTTTACGATCGTGGCGCTGAGGGTCAGTCTCGCGGCGGCCGCATTGCTCCTGTTCGTGCGTTTTGCCGGACTGTCGATGCCGCGGGATCCGCGTGTATGGCTGGCGTTTTTCGGCATGGGGCTGCTCAACAATCTCATCCCCTTTTCGCTGATCGTCTGGGGTCAGACGCATATCGCCAGCGGCCTCGCCTCGATCCTCAACGCCACCACGCCGCTCTTCGGCGTGATCGTGGCCCATCTCCTGACCGACGACGAGAAGCTGACCGTCAACCGCTTCGCCGGCGTGGTCGTCGGGTTCCTGGGTGTTGCGATGATGATCGGTCCGGCGGCACTCGGCGGGCTCGGCTCGAACCTCCTAGCCCAGATCGCCGTTCTCGGTGCGGCGCTCTCCTATTCGCTGGCGGGCGTATTTGCCCGCCGCTTCAAGCGCATGGGCGTTGCGCCACTGGTCACCGCGACCGGCCAGGTCTCGGCAGCCAGCATGATGCTGGTGCCGCTGTCGCACCTCGTCGATCATCCCTGGACGCTCGCCATGCCGGGCCTCGACGTCTGGGCAGCGATCGTCGGTATCGCCCTGGTCTCGACCGCCCTCGCTTACGTCCTGTTCTTCCGTATCCTGGAGACGGCCGGAGTCACCAACCTGATGCTTGTCACCTTCCTGATCCCGGTCAGCGCCATCCTGCTCGGCGCGATGTTCCTGGGCGAGATGCTGGAGCCCAAGCATTTCCTCGGCATGGCGCTGATTGCGGCGGGCCTCGCGGCCATCGACGGACGGCTGCTGCGCCTCTTGCGCCGCCCGAGTGCCGATCCCAACCTGGAGTGCCGCGAGAACGCCTGAACGTTCACATCCACACGCTGAGCGGGCCGGTAGTCGATAGCGCTGCCGGCCCTATTTTTTCGTCAGGGGTTGTCGGTTATCTCTTGGCGCCATCGTCTTTGAACCGAGGAGCAGGAGAGTTCCGATGCTTTACGCCGTGTTTTGCTACAATAACGAGGATGTCACGAGTACCTGGAGCAAAGAGCAAGACGAAAAGGTGATGGGCGACCTTGCAGCCGTGCAGAGCAAATATGCAGCGGCCGGCAAGCTTGGACCGGTGGCGCGGCTGTTGCCGACAACGACGGCGACGACGCTTCGGCACACGCAAAGCGAGACATTCGTCGTCGATGGTCCCTTTGCCGAGACGAAAGAGCAATTGCTCGGCTTCTACGTCGTCGATTGCGCGTCTGTCGAGGAAGCGCTCGACTTTGCCCGTGACCTGAGTTCCGCCAATCCGGCTGCCGGCTCCTACGAAATTCGACCCCTCGCCCTCTACAAACCGAGTGAGCTTGCTTCATGACAGACACCGCCTGGATAGACCTCGCACTCGTTTCGGCCCGGCCGCAGGCTGTGGGCGCATTGCTGCGCTATTTCCGCAATCTGGATACGGCCGAGGAAGCGTTTCAGGAGGCCTGCATCCGGGCTTTGAAGACATGGCCGAAGAGCGGACCGCCGCGTGATCCGGCCGCATGGCTGATCTTCGTCGGCCGCAACAGCGGCATCGACAAGGTAAGGCGTCAGTCACGCGAGACGGCGCTGCCGCCCGAAGAAATGCTCTCCGATCTCGAGGATCAGGAAAGCGGTCTCGCTGACCGGCTGGATGGGGCGCAGTATCGCGACGACATTCTTCGTCTGCTGTTCGTCTGCAGCAATCCCGCGCTCCCTGCCACGCAACAGATCGCTCTGGCGTTGCGCATCGTCTCGGGCCTTTCCGTCAAGCAGATCGCTCGCGCCTTTCTCGTCAGCGAAGCGGCGATGGAGCAGCGTATCACCCGCGCCAAGTCCCGCGTCGCGGCCGCTGGCCTTGCCTTCGAGACACCCGATGCCGCCGATCGTGCCGACCGGCTCGCCGCCGTCGCAACGATGATCTATCTCGTCTTCAACGAAGGCTATTCGGCGATGAACGGTCCGGAAAGCGTCTCGGCCGATCTCTGCGAGGAGGCCATCCGCCTTGGGCGCCTGCTGCTGCAGCTCTTTCCCGCGGAACCGGAGATCATGGGGCTGACGGCGTTGATGATGATCCAGCATTCCCGTGCGCGCGCCCGCTTCGATGCCGATGGGGCAGTCATCCTGCTCGAAGACCAGGACCGCGGATTGTGGAACCGGCCGCTGATCAATGAAGCGCTGGCGCTGATCGACAGGGCGATGCGCCATCGCCAGCCTGGAGCCTATCAGATCCAGGCGGCGATCGCCGCCCTGCACGCGCGGGCCGAACGCCCCGAGGACACCGACTGGGCGCAGATCGATCTGCTGTATCAGGCGCTCGAAAGGCTGCAGCCCTCGCCGGTGATCACCCTCAACCGGGCCGTGGCGGTATCGAAGCGCGACGGTCCGCAAGCGGCGCTCGCCATGATCGAGCCGCTGGCCGACAAACTGTCCGGTTATTTCTATTTCCACGGCCTCAGCGGACACCTCCTGAAGCAACTCGGCAAGGTTCGCGAGGCGCGCGTCGCCTTCGATCATGCCATCGCGCTTGCGACCAACGCCGCCGAGTGCGCCTATATCCGCATGCAACTCGACAAGCTCGGCGAGGAGCCGGGCATCGAAAGCGGCCGCGCCGAAAAGAGATAAAGTTCGGTGGCTTCTGTCGGGATCGGTCGCGCCGCTTCGTCCTTGGACCGAAACGAGATCCAAGGAGAGACACCAATGAACACCAGTCTTGTCATGCCTGTTCCGACGGCAAGGTCGGTCATCCTCGGCCGCGTTCTGAGTGGCGTGCTCGTCGCGTTCCTCGTCTTCGATGCGGCAATCAAGCTCGTGCCGCTTCAGGTCGTCACCGAAACCGTGGTTGCCCTCGGCTATCCCGCGGATCCGGCCCTGGCGCGGCTACTTGGTGTGCTGACGCTTCTCTGCACGCTGCTCTATGTGATCCCGCGCACTTCGATCCTCGGCGCCATTCTGCTCACCGGCTATCTCGGTGGCGCGATGGCGACGCATTTGCGGGCGGGTAGCCCGCTCTTCACCCACCTGCTCTTCGGCTTCTATCTCGGCGTCATCGCCTGGGGCGGCCTGTGGCTCAGAGACCCGCGGTTGCGCAGCTTGATCCCGTTCAAGAGCTGACAGCACCCCTAACCGAACGAGTGAAAGACGACCATGATCAAGACCGTCGAAGACTACATTGCCGGCCTTTCCGGCGTCCCGGGAGACGTGCCAAAGGCATCGAGCTCAACCGGCTGAAGGGCGATCCGATGATGTCGTCCTAGACGAAACAAACTTGCAGCGCAGCCGATGAAACAGAGCGCCTTTATCGACCGCAATGCAATATCTCTTCACGGGAACAAGGAATTCACGCCGATCCCGCGGGGCAATCATGATCCTCTACTATCAGACGCATTCTCCTTTCGCCCGTAAGGCGCTCGTTTTCGCACACGAGATCGGTCTTGCCGCCCGGCTCGAAGTCATCCACCACGAGACCAGCCCGACGCGGCGCAACGACGAGGTCTACGCCGAAAACCCGCTCGGCAAGGTTCCGGTGCTGCTGCGCGAGGGGCAGGAGCCGATCTTCGATTCCGATGTCATCTGCGCCTATCTCGACACGCTGCACGACGGGCGCAAGCTGATCCCCGAAAGCGGCGAGCCGCGGTGGCGGGCGCTGCGCATGCAGTCGGTGGCGCAGGTCCTTGCCCAGACCGGCATCGGTTTGCGCTGGGAATGGGAGAGGCGCCCGCAACACCTGCGTTATCCGGAACTCGCCAAGGGCTATGAAGAAAAGATCGAGGCGACCTACGATTGGCTGGAGCAGGCGTTGTCGCCCGAGGAAGACGTCGATATCGGGCAGATCGCGCTCGCCACGACGCTTTCCTGGATGGCATTTCGCAACCTGCCGTCGTTTCGCAGCCGCGCGCGGCTGACCCGCTGGTTCGATGCGTTCGAGCGGCGGCCGTCCATGCAGGCGACGCCGCTTTCGGGTGAGACGTTCGATTGAAATCGGTGAAAACCGCCTGCACCTCAAGGGCAGGCGAGGTCGGCAACCACCGCATCGAGGATCAGCATGCCGGCCGGTGTGCAGCGCAGGCGCGAGTTGCCGAGCCGCTCGATAAAGCCGTTGTCGATCAGGAACTGTTCGCGTTCCGGGTCCGGATCGCGGCCGGAGAGGCTCTGCCAGCGGGCGAGGTCGACGCCTTCTTTCAGGCGCAGGCCCATCAGCAGCAATTCGTCGGACTGCGCTTCGAGATCGAGAGACTCCCGTTCGACCATGCCGTGACCATGGGTCTCGACAAGACGCAGCCATTCCTCCGGCTTGCGTTCGGTGGCGGTCGCGATCTTGCCGGGGCCGACACTGAGCCGGCCATGGGCGCCGGGACCGATGCCGGCATAGTCGCCATAGCGCCAGTAGGTGAGGTTGTGGCGGCTCTCAGCACCCGGTCGGGCGTGGTTTGAGACCTCGTAGGCCGGCATGCCGATCGACGCCGTGATATCCTGCGTCGCCTCGTAGAGCACGGCGGATTGCTCGCCATCCGGAACGATGAGCTTGCCGGCCTTGTGCAGCCCGTAGAACGGCGTGCCTTCTTCGATCGTCAACTGGTAGAGCGAGAGATGGTCGACCGCATAGGAGACCGCTTCCTTCAGTTCGCGCTCCCACTCCTCGACCGTCTGGTTGGGGCGGGCGTAGATCAGGTCGAAAGACATGCGCGGGAAGATCTCGCGCGCCAGCCGGATCGCCTTCAGCGCATCCTCGACATTGTGCAGCCGCCCCAGGAACTTGAGGTCGCGGTCGTTCAACGCCTGGACGCCGAGCGAGACACGATTGACGCCGGCAGCGCGATAGCCGTGGAAGCGCGTCGCTTCGACGCTCGAAGGGTTGGCCTCCATGGTGATTTCGATGCCGTTGGGCACATGCCAGTGGCGGGCAATCCCCTGCAGGATCGCATCGACCGTCGAAGGCTCCATCAGCGACGGCGTGCCGCCGCCCATGAAGATGCTGGTGACGCTGCGCGGACCGGAAAGCTCACGCGCTTCTTCCATCTCCTTCAGGAAGGCGGAAACGAAACGCGGCTGGTCTACCGGCTGGTGACGCACATGGCTGTTGAAGTCGCAATAGGGGCATTTGGCCGCGCAGAACGGCCAGTGCACATAGACCCCGAAACCGGGGTCCATGCCGTCACCGATCGCCGTTAGCGTGGCCGTCTGCATCGTTGCGTCTCTCATGGTCACTTTCACAGGGAGCGGGATGCGGGCGGAAAACCGCCCACACTTTTCCTCATCCCGCTCCAATCAGGCTCCGAGGCAGGTCTCGGCAAAAATCTTGAAGGCGCGGGCGCGGTGCGACAAGGCCTCCGCGTCGCCCGGCTTCCAGCCGTGCTTCTCGTCGGCGCTCATCTCGCCGAAGGTGGTTTCGTAACCCTTCGGCTGGAACACCGGATCGTAGCCAAAGCCCTGGCTGCCGCGCGGCGGCCAGACGACGTGGCCTTCGACCTCGCCGCGGAAGAGCTCCACATGGCCGTCCGGCCAGGCAAGGCAGAGCACCGAGACGAAGCGGGCGGTGCGCTCGGAAGGCGTCGTTGCGCCTTTTTCCTGCAGCGCCTTTTCGACCTTCTCCATCGCCATCACGAAATCGCGGCTTCCGTCCTCGCGCTCCGCCCAATTGGCAGTATAGACGCCGGGTGCGCCGCCGAGTGCGTCGATCGCAAGGCCGGAATCGTCCGAAAGCGCCGGCAGGCCGGACGCCTTGGCCGAGGCGAGCGCCTTGATCGTCGCGTTCTCCTCGAAGGTGGTGCCGGTTTCGTCGGGCTCGGTGAAGTTGAGGTCCGCAGCCGATTTCGCCTCGAAGCCGAGCGGACCGATCAGGTCGCGGATTTCGCGGATCTTGCCGGCATTATGGCTGGCGACAATCAGCGTCTTGTTGTCCAGTTTGCGCATAGTGTCTCGTTTCGTGTTCATTCGATGGACCACAGGCCCGGTTCCGCACATTCGAGGCTGTTGCCGGCCGGGTCGCGGAAATAGAAGGATCGCGCCCCGTTCGGCCAGCGAAGATCGCTTTCGATGGCGACGCCGGATGCTTCGAGTTTCGCCCTCCAGGCGTCGAGTGCCTCGGCTGACACGCGAAAGCACATGTGCCCCCGGCCGGTCGTACCGTGCGGCGGCACCGGCAGAGCGGCGTCCGGTGCCGGCGGTTTCACCGTTTCTGCCGGATTGAAGATCAAAAGCACGCCCTGGCCACAGCGGAAGAAGACATGCCGGTTTCCCGCCCGGGTGATCCGCGTCAGGCCGAGCACGCCGCCGTAGAAGGCCTCGGCGGCATCGAGATCGGCCGCATAGAGCGCAGTCTCAAGTATGCCTTCCAGTGCCGGGGCCATCTCTTCTCCTGCGGTCAGCCTGCGATCGCCTGCTTCTGCAGCGCGACCAGTTCGGCGATGCCCGACTTCGCGAGACCCATCAGGCTCGCGAATTCCTCTTCGCTGAAGGGCTTGCCTTCGGCCGTGCCCTGGATCTCGACGATGCCGCCGGAGCCGGTCATGACGAAGTTGGCATCGGTCTCGGCGGCGGAATCCTCGAGATAGTCGAGGTCGATCACCGACTGATTGGCGAAGATGCCGCAGGAGATGGCGGCGACATGGTCCTTCAGCACCTTCTCGACCTTGACCATGTTGCGTGCTTCCATCCACTTCAGGCAGTCGTACAACGCCACCCAGGCGCCGGTGATCGAGGCCGTGCGCGTGCCGCCATCCGCCTGGATGACGTCGCAGTCGATCGAGATCTGGCGCTCGCCGAGCGCGGGCAGGTCGACGACGGCGCGCAGCGACCGGCCGATCAGGCGCTGGATTTCCTGGGTGCGACCGCTCTGCTTGCCGTTTGCCGCCTCGCGCTTCATGCGCTCGCCGGTGGCGCGCGGCAGCATGCCGTATTCCGCGGTAACCCAGCCCTTGCCGCCGTTGCGCAGCCAGGCCGGAACCTTCTCTTCGAGGCTGGCCGTGCAGAGCACGTGCGTGTCACCGAACCGCACCAGACAGGAGCCTTCTGCGTGCTTGGAGAAATTGCGCTCGAAGGAAACCTTGCGCATTTGGTCGGTTTTTCTGCCGGATGGCCGCATCGTCAACTCCTATCGTATCTGGTGAGCCTTCTAGAGCATGGCAGAGCTAAAGGGAACCGGTGGATAGCCGGGGGTGGGGCCGTTTTTTCCCTTTTGCCATCGGGCGGCGGGATCACTATATTCCGGGCACGGCAGGATGTGTCTGCAAGTGTGGAGTGATATGGTACTGCGCAATCCCGGAGCAAAGGAAATCGCCGCCGCGCTGGACGAGCGCTCGGGTGAGATTTTCCGCCGCATCGTGGAAACCTATCTGACGAGCGGCGAGCCGCTCGGCTCGCGCAATCTGTCGCGGCTTCTGCCGATGTCGCTCTCTCCCGCTTCCGTTCGTAACGTGATGAGCGACCTCGAAGACCTCGGTCTCATCTATTCGCCGCATGTCAGCGCCGGCCGCCTGCCCACCCAGACGGGTCTGAGGTTCTTCGTCGACGCCTTCATGCAGGTCGGCAATCTCTCCGCGGAGGATCGGGCTTCGATCGATCGCCATGTCCGTCGTGACGACCACCTGCAGCCGGTGGACGCTTTGCTGGCCGAGGCGAGCCAGATGTTGTCGGGCATGTCCCGCGGGGCGGGCCTCGTCATCACCGCCAAGGCCGATCCCATCCTGAAGCATGTCGAATTCATTCGTCTGGCGCCGACCAAGGCGCTTGCCGTCCTCGTCGGCGAGCATGACCAGGTGGAAAACCGCATCATCGAACTGCCGGCCGGGGTCACCAGCTCGCAGCTCACCGAAGCGGCAAACTTCCTCAACGCCCATCTTGCCGGCCAGACGATCGCCGAGGTGCGCACGCAGCTCGAAACGGTGAAGCAGACGGTGCGCGGCGAACTCGACGCGCTGTCGCAGGACCTCGTCGAGCGTGGTCTTGCCATCTGGTCGGGCAGCGAGGGCGACGAGAAACCGGCGCGGCTGATCGTGCGCGGGCGGGCCAACCTGCTGGAAGGGTTGGAGGGAGCCGAGGATATCGATCGGCTTCGCATGCTCTTCGACGACCTTGAAAAGAAGGACAGCCTGATCGAGCTGCTCGATCTTGCCGAGAGCGGCCCGGGTGTCCGGATCTTCATCGGCTCGGAAAACAAGCTCTTCTCGCTCTCCGGTTCGTCGCTGATCGTCGCGCCCTATCGCGATGGCGAGGACCGTATTGTCGGCGCGGTCGGCGTCATCGGCCCGACACGGCTGAATTATTCCCGCATCGTGCCGATGGTCGACTATACGGCGCAACTGATGTCGCGGCTCTCCCGCTGAATGCGCGCTTTTGGCGACTGCATGTCTCCTTAAATCGACATCGATTCAAGGACAAAGACATGCAGCAATCAAAGTGCTACAGCGACCTTTGCGCGTCTGATAAGACGCGCGGCGCTGTAGGAGCGCGATTGAACCCTTGATTTTTCGCCCCCAAACCTCGATATCGGCTTCAAATCCAGTCACAGGGCATTTTTGCTGAAACGCAGGCTCGCGCTTGCGGCGTGGAAATGCGAAGGACGATAGAGACGACACTGCGGAGAACGTCATGACCGACGATACGAACAAGCACGGACCCGAGGCCAGCGACGAGGTACGCGATGCCGCGCCGGACGCTGCCGAAGCCGCTGAAGCTGCTGAAGCCGCGCCGGTTGCCGAGCCCGATCCGTTGGAGCTCGCCAAGGCGGAAAATGCCGAGCTGCGTGACAAGTACCTTCGGCTTGCCGCCGAGATGGACAACCTGCGCCGCCGCACCGAACGCGACGTCAAGGATGCGAAGTCCTACTCCGTCGCCGGTTTTGCCCGCGATATGCTCGCGGTTTCGGACAACCTGCGCCGGGCGCTCGATGCCATTCCGGCAGAGGCCAAGGAAGCAGGCGAGGCTGGCCTCACTGCCCTGATCGAGGGCGTGGAAATGACCGAGCGCTCGATGCTTGCGGCGCTCGAACGCCACGGCGTCAAGAAGCTGGAGCCGGAAGGCCAGAAGTTCGACCCGAACTTCCACCAGGCAATGTTCGAGATCCCCAATGCGGATGTGCCGAACAACACGGTGCTGCAGGTCGTTCAGGCCGGCTACGTGATCGGTGACCGGGTGCTGCGTCCAGCCATGGTCGGCGTTTCCAAGGGTGGTCCGAAGGTCGCGGCTACCGAAAACGGCGACGCTCCGACGGCCTGATCCAGCCCGTCAGAATTCGAAAACGCCGCGCGAGCTTCGCGCGGCGTTTTCGTTTGGGGACAGGACAGCGGCGGCGCTCGTGAGCGCTATCCGAAGAGCTGGCGCAGGTGGTCGTTGAGGAAGCGGCCTTCCGGGTCGACCTTGGCCCTCAACGCCCGGAAATCGCCGGCGCGGGGATAGAGCGCCGTGACGTCTTCGGCGCCGAGGAAGTGAAGTTTGCCCCAGTGCGGCCGGGAGCCGTATTGACGCAGGATCGTATCGACGTCCTTCAAATATTCCCAATAGTCGGTACCAGGCTCACCAGAAACCGAAAGCGTGATCGAATCCTGCTCGTAGAAGGGACTGATCCAGCCGGTATCGCCGGCGGTGAATCGGTACTCAATCGGGTAGATGCAGGTCGGGTGCTTTTCCAGCATCAGCTTGCGCACCGCCTTCACCGCCTCCTTGCCGTGGGCGACGGGCACCGCGTATTCGAGCTCGTGGAAATTCGGGACATACTCGATCGGGTAGATCTCGGAGGAATAGGCGATCTTCTCGAAGCGGCGCTCCGTCGGTGCTTCCTCGGTGATATCGATCATCTTCATCTCGCAGACGTCGGAGGTCCTGTCCGTCGTCGAGACCGGCGCCGTGTCAGGCAGGCAATAGCAATGCCGGCTCTCCGGTACCGGGCACCAGAAAAAGCCGAAATGGCGGTGCTTGGCGGCCAATTCGTCGTGCTGTTCGATCATTTCGTCGAAGGTGCAGCGCCAGAGTTTTTCATGCAGGTTGTAGCTGTCCATCGCCTGCAGCGTGATCTCGGAGATCACACCGAGCATGCCGACCGACACCCGCGCCGCCTCGAGCAGATCCGGTGTGGTCTCGTCGACGACGAGAATGCTGCCATCCGGTTGCACCAGGCGCATGCCGACGATTTGCGAGGCCATGTTGCCGAGCCTCGCGCCGGTCCCGTGCGTGCCGGTCGTCAGTGCGCCGGCCAGCGCCTGGCTGTCGATGTCCCCCTGATTAATCAGCGACAGGCCGCTGGACTTCAGCACCTTGCCGAGCTGATTGATCGTGGTGCCCGCCTTCACCGCCACGCGCTTGCGCGCGTAGTCAATGCCGACGACGCCCTGCATGCTGGAGAGCGTCAGCAGCAGCCCACTGGTAAGCGCCACCGGCGTGAAGGAATGGCCGGACCCGGCGCAGCGCACGTTCAGCCCTTGCGCGGTCGCCTCGCGCACCATTTCTGCCAGTGCCGCCTCGCTCTCCGGCGCGCCGCGATGGCGCACGATGCATGATTGGTTTCCGACCCAGTTGCGCCAGTGGCCACCTGCCTGAAGCATTTTCCCCTCCCTCAAACCGCGGTGAAGCAATTGTCGACGAACAGATGCGTGCCGTTGATGAAGCTCGCCTCGTCGCTCGCCAGGAACAGTGCCGCGTTCGCCACCTCTTTCGGGTCGCACATGCGGCCCTGCTGCGCGGCGATGGCGTCCTCCGAAACGTCGACCCCGTATTTGCTGAGGCCGACGAGCTCGCGCTTGCCATGATCGGTGGCGATGAAGCCCGGGCAGACGGCGTTGCAGCGGATGCCGCGGTCGCGGAACTCGACGGCGATGGCGCGGGCGAACATGTGGCAGGCGCCCTTGGTCGTGTCGTAGAGCACCTCCATCGGCGTTGCCGCCACGGCCGAGATCGACGAGGTGCAGACGATGCTGCCGCCGCCGGCGGAAAGCATGCCGGGTAGAACCGCCTTGGTCATCAGGAACATGCTGCGCACGTTGACCGCCATCAGCCGGTCCCATTCGTCCTCCTCGACCTCGAGGAAGGGGCCAACGGCGAGGATGCCGGCGTGGTTGAAGAGTACGGTGATGGCGCCGAACGCCGCCTCGACCGCCTTGACGGCCGATGTCACCTCCGCGGACACCGAGACATCGGCGGGCGCGAAGATCGCCTCGCCGCCATTGGCGCGGATCGATGCCGCGACCTCTTCGCCCTTGCTGCGCGGCAGGTCGACGATGCCGACCTTGGCGCCCTCGCGCGCGAAAAGCTCTGATGCCGCCAGGCCACAACCGCCCGCGCCGCCGCTGATCAGTGCCACCTTGCCTGAAAGCCTGCCTGCCATCGCACCCTCCTTATCGGCGTTCGTCGCGGCGATCGCCAATGGCGACCCGTTTTGCGACGAACTGTTGCTCGCTCCCGGGGGAATTATTGTTGACGAAGCAGGGGCTGTCGATATCCCATGGGGGATACGAGGGGCGGGGGGATGAAACCGGAATGCTGGCAAGAGAGTCTGCCGATATATCGGCGATGATCGGTCTGATCGGCACGCGGGATTTCGGTCAGGCGCTCGACCGGATGCTGCGGTCGGTCACCAGCTTCGATCTCTCCGTCTATCCCTATGACGCAAGGCCGATCGTGCTGCATGACGGCTATACGGCGAAAGTGTCGGCGAGCGCGCTTTCCGCCTATCTCGGCGGCGCCTATCTGCTCGATCCCTTCTATGTCGCCTGTTGCGCCGGCCAGCCGGCCGGTCTCTGGCGCATGCGCGAGCTGGCGCCGGACCGGTTCTTCCAGTCCGATTTTTCGTCGTCCGCCGAAGTGCATCCCTGCGTGTCGATGGAATCGGGTGTTCTGGTGGAGGAAGTCGGTTTCGTCATTCCGCTCGACGGTGGCCTGCAGGCGACCTACTCGCTGATGCGCGGCCGCGGCGGCGAGCCTTTCAGCGAGGCCGAACTCGAGCGTCTGCGGGTCTATGAGCCGATCGTGCGCGAGGCGGTCCGTTCGAACTGGCGCCAGCAGGGGCAATCCTTTGCGCCGCCGCCATCAGAGGAAGGCGACGACGCGATGGAAGCTGCATTCGAGAGCCTTTGTTCAGACCGGCTAACGAAGCAGCAGCGCAACATCGTGCGCCTCATCCTCAGGGGGCACAGCAACCTTTCGATCGGCAAGGTGATGGACATTGCCGAGGGAACGGTCCGGATCCATCGCAAGAACATTTATCGCCGGCTCGGAATTTCGAGCCAGGGCGCCTTGTTCCGGATTTTCATAGATCATTTGAACGGTCGTCAGCTTTACTGACGCGGGCACTGCGCGTCCGGCGGACGCGCGCTGTTGCTGTCTTCAGGCGGCGTGCGAGGTCGCGTCGTCGTCGAGCAGCGTATAGATCGCGCTGGCGGAATCGCTCGAGCGGATCTTGGCGACCATGTCCTGATCGCGAAGCACGCGGGCGATGCGCGACAGGGCCTTGAGGTGATCAGCGCCGGCACCTTCCGGAGCGAGCAGCAGGAAGACGAGATCAACGGGCTGGTCGTCGAGCGCTTCGAAATCGACAGGTGTTTCCAGTCGCGCGAAGATGCCGATGATCGAGGGAAGATTGTTGAGCTTGCCGTGCGGGATGGCGATGCCGTTGCCGACGCCGGTGGAGCCAAGGCGCTCCCGCTGCAGGATCACGTCGAAGATTTCACGCTCGGGAAGTCCGGTGATCTTAGATGCTTTTGCCGCCAATTCCTGGAGGAGCTGTTTTTTCGAGTTGGCCCTCATGGCCGGGATGATCGCATTTTGATGCAGTAGACCTGCCAATGCCATTCTTTTGTCCTCGTTCGCCGGTTAGAGCCGGACAACATCATCACAAATGCGTCGCAATGGCTCTAACCATCTTTATCGTGGCGGGTTCCATGCACAGAAAAGTCACATTTTCCGGCCTGCCCGCTGATTATGGGCGTGGGAAGCGCCAGCGTGCCGGCGCTCCCCTATCCGCTCATGCTTTGATATTGGCAGCGTCAATCCAGCCAATATTTCCATCGTTGCGTCTGTAGACGATATTCAGATCGTCCTTGCCGGGGCTGCGAAACATCAGGACGGGTTCGTCCGTCATGTCGAGTGCCATCACGGCGCTGGCGACAGACATCGTCCTCAACTGTTTCGTGCTTTCGGCGACGATCGTCGGTGCATAATCCTCGGGGACTTCGTCGTCCTCGAAGGGTACCGAATCCATCACTGTGTAGGTTACCTCGGCAGCGTTCTGTCCGTTGCCGTTATGGTGGTCCTTCAGCTTCCGCTTGTAGCGACGCAGGCGCTTTTCGATGCGATCCGATGCGGCGTCAAAGGCAGCCTGGGGGTCGTTCGCCTGACCGTTCGCCTGCATAACCACGCCCGTATCGAGATGAAGCTTGCAGTCGGCGCTGAAGCGCGACCCGGATTTTTCCACAGTGACCTGGCTTGAATATCCTCCGTCGAAATATTTGGTAACGGCCTGCTCGATCTGCTCGCCGATGCGGGCACGGAACGAATCGCCGATTTCCATCTGTTTACCGGATACACGCACACTCATGGAGTTTCCTCTCTCGTTCGTGATTTGCGCAGCCAGTCTATTCCAAGCGGTCCCGTCATCCAAGCCTTTCAGACTTGCGGGCGCGCCTCTGTCGCAGCCACCGGTCGTACCGGTTCGCTTCCGGGGCGAGCATGTCCCCGGCAATTGCGGCGGGCTCATATCGCCTGTGTCGGGGAGAGTCAATTGGAGGTCGCAAAAAAGTTAATGCGGCTTAACTTCCGGTGCTCAGATACCGGAGGCCTTGGCCAGCGCCCGCTTTTCCCGTCGCCGCTGCACGGAGGAGGGGATGCTCATCGCCTCCCGGTATTTGGCGACCGTGCGGCGGGCAATGTCTATGCCGGCCTTCTTGAGGCTGTCGACGATATCGTCGTCGGAGAGCACGGCTTCGGCGCTCTCCTCCTGGATCATCGTGCGGATCCGGTGGCGCACGGATTCCGCCGAATGGCTGTCGCCGCCTTCGGCCGAGCCGATGGAGACGGTGAAGAAATACTTGAGCTCGAAAAGCCCGCGTGGCGTCAGCATGTATTTGTTGGAGGTCACCCGGCTGACGGTCGATTCATGCATCTTGATCGCATCGGCGACCGTCTTGAGGTTCAGCGGTCTCAAATGGCCGATGCCGTTGGCCAGGAACGCGTCCTGCTGGCGAACGATCTCGGTGGCAACCTTCATGATCGTCCGGGCACGCTGGTCGAGGCTGCGGGTCAGCCAGTTCGCGTTCTGCAGGCACTCGTTCAGGAAGGCCTGGTCGGCGCTGTTCTTCTGTGTGCCGCGTGAGACGGCAGCGAAATAGTCCTGGTTGACCAACACCCGGGGCAGAGCGTCCGGATTGAGCTCGACCATCCAGGCGCCGTCGGGTGCAGCCCGTACGACGATGTCGGGCACGATCGCCTCGCTGACGCTGGTCTCGAAACTGGTCCCGGGCTTCGGATCGAGCTTGCGGATTTCCGCCAGCATGTCGATCAGGTCCTCCTCGTCGACGCCGCAGATCTTCTTGAGCGTTGCGAAATCGCGTCGCGCCAGCAGTTCGAGATTGGCGAGCAGTGCCTCCATCGCCGGATCGAGGCGGTCGCGGGCGCGCAACTGGATCGCAAGGCATTCGCCGAGCGAGCGCGCGAAGACGCCGGGCGGATCGAACTGCTGCAGCGTCAGCAATACCCGCACGACGTCGGCATGGGTGGCGCCCAGCCGTTCGGCGACCTCATCAAGGTCCGCCTGGAGATAGCCGGCCTCGTCGAGCTGGTCGATGAGGTGCTGTGCGATCAGCCGGTCCGAGGGGGCCGGCAGCGCGAAGGGCAATTGTTCCGTGAGCGTCTCGCGCAGGCTCTTGCGGCCGGCAACGAAATCGTCGAGGTCGTAGTCTTCGCCCTCGCCGCCACCGGGCATCGACTTCCACTGGCCGAGCAGTTCCGGCGCGTCGGCGCGCTGCGGCGCCGTATCGTCCTGAAAGACATTGGCGAAATCGGCGTCGAGCTGTTCGCCGAGCCGTTCGCCGTTCGGCGACGTCGCATTGTCGTAAAGGTCCGCCTGGGCGCCGAAATCGTCACCCGAAGGTTCGTCGCCTGCCGTGTTCTCGCCGCGCTCCGGCGTGATCGGCAGATCGTCATTTGCCTGAAATTCGAGCAGCGGGTTCTTTTCGACTTCCTGGGCGATGAATTGATTGAGCTCGAGATGCGTCATCTGCAGCAGCTGGATCGACTGCATGAGCTGTGGCGTCATCACCAGGGACTGGGACTGGCGCAGATGAAGGCTGGCGGACAGTGCCATGCTGACGCGAAACTCCCAAAAAATCTCCTGGGGCCGCAATGCTTCTCCGATAACCGGACGGGCCCTTATCAATTGGCCCAAAAATTGCTTATCGAGAAGGTTTGGTCAAGCGTGGTCGCGGGCGGAATCGCCCGCGAAGCGCCTTCAAAGGCTGAAATTGTCGCCCAGATAGAGCCGGCGCACGTCAGGATTGGTGACGATGTCGTTGGCGCGACCATGGGTCAGCACTTCGCCGGCATGGATGATGTAGGCGCGGTCGATGAGGCCGAGCGTCTCGCGGACATTGTGGTCGGTGATGAGCACGCCGATGCCGCGCGAGGTGAGGTGACGGACGAGCGCCTGGATGTCGGCGACCGAAATCGGATCGACGCCGGCGAACGGTTCGTCCAGCAGCATGAAGGTCGGATCGGTCGCAAGCGCGCGGGCGATTTCCAGGCGCCGCCGCTCGCCGCCCGAGAGCGCGATCGCCGGCGACTTGCGCAGGTGGGTGATGTTGAACTCGCCGAGCAGATCGTTGAGCTTGCTCTCGCGCCGCTCCAGGTTCTTGTCATGGACCTCGAGCACGGCGCGGATGTTTTCCTCGACCGTCAGCCCGCGAAAGATCGACGCTTCCTGCGGCAGGTAGCCGACGCCAAGACGCGCGCGCCGGTACATCGGCATGGTCGTAACGTCGTTGCCGTTGATCTCGATCGAGCCTTCGTCGACCGGCACGAGGCCGGTGATCATGTAGAAGCAGGTGGTCTTGCCGGCGCCGTTGGGTCCAAGCAGGCCCACGGCCTCGCCGCGGCGCACCACCAGTGAAACGCCATTGACGACCCGGCGCTCGCGATAGGCCTTCGTCAGGCCGCGCGCGATCAGCGTGCCGTCGTAACGCGCCTTGTCGACCGCGTGTCCGGAAACGGCCGCGACTACCGCCGACGGCTTGCGGACCCGTTTGCGCTTGTGAAGGAAGGGAAAGTGCACGAGCGGTCTACGTCACTTTTGCTTGCGGGACTTCGGGTCGAGCTGGATCTGCACGCGGCCGCCACAGGCTTCGAGTTGAGCCTCTCCGGTTTCCATCTGGACATTGAGCTGGCAGCCGACGAAGACGTTCTTGCCTTCCGACAGAACGACCTTCTCGCCCTTGAGCACGAAGACCTGCTTCGTCATGTCGAAGGAACCGGTGTCTGCTGTCGCCTGCTGCGTGCCCGAGCTCAGGAAGACTTTTTCGCTGACCTCGATGCGGTCGATGTCGGCGTCGCCGCTCGAAACCGAGCCGCCGCCGGACTTGTAGAAGACCACCATGTTGCCGGCCTGAAGCGTCGTCGTGCCCTGCACGACCTTGACGTTGCCGGTAAAGATCGCCTTGCTCTCCGGATCCTTGATCTCGAGCTTGTCGCTCTCGATCTGGATCGGCTTGTCGTTGGAGAGTTCAAGGCCCTTCATCTTGCTGGATGTGGCCTGCGCCGAAGCGCCGGAGGCAAGGATCAAAGCGCCGACGCCGGCAATCGCCAGTCTGGCGGAAATCCTGAAAAAAGAGGCGGTTGTGGCCGACATGGAGTGCACCGGATCCTATTTCGCGTTCTTGCGGATGGCGGTGGGCTCAACGTTCACCCTCACCATGCCCTCAAATATTACAATACGTCCCTTATCCGTCATTCGCAGCGTCTGCGCAATGATCGAACCGCCCTTCATGCTGATCGCAACGGGCCGCTTCGTTTCCATTTCGCCGGCATTGATGTCCAGATAGGCCGACTGGAAGTCGGCGTTCATGCCATTATTGACGGAAATGGTGAACGGGGCGTTCATGTCGAGCGTATTGGCGCCACGGTCATAGATGCCGTTGGTGGCGTCCACCGTCGCGACCAACGAATCCTTCATCGGCATTTCCGCATGGATCGTCTGAAGGGTGATGATATCCGGATTGGCGATATCCTGGAGCGCCCGCTGGGCCTTCATCGAATAGCTGATGCCCTGCTTGTTTCGGCCGGAGATGGCCGGATTCTGCATGACGATCTTGCCGTCCTCGATCGTTGCCGTTTCGAGTTGCAGATCAACGGGCATGAAGGCCCTGACAAAGGAAACGGCGGCAAAGATCACGGCAATGATGCCGGCGGCCGCGGGCAGGATGACCTTCAGCCGCCGAACGCGCACGGAGTGCCTCGCGGCGAGCGCATAGGCGTCGGCGGAGCTCTCGCCCGTATCGGCAAAAATGCCCGGGGCTGGCGCGTGGTTCAACATGAATGGGCCTGTCGGTTCTACTGCTTTTATCGCTGACCCACGAAGGGTCATATACATACACTGGTGTAAGTCGTCGCAAATATGGATATTTTTTGCTGCTGCACAATGGCGCTGCAAAAAAACTCGAGTGAAGCACGAAAACGCCAGCCGCGGCTTTCAACCGTGGCCAAGCGCGTTTATGGAATATGCCTCTGCGCGCGCAGATAGCACGTTCCCGCGGAAACTGACAGAAGCTGCGCCAACAATTCGGGAGAAACCCACATGGACGAACTCGCCATCGCCGATCGCCGCAGCCTGCGTCGGAAATTGAGTTTCTGGCGATGGGTGGTGGCAGGCCTGCTCCTCTTGGCGGCGCTCGTCATCTTCGTCTGGTCCGGCGCTGCGGACGACGTCAGCCGCACTCGCCAGCACGTGGCGCGTGTCAGCATCAGCGGCCTGATCCAGGACGACCGGGAGCTCCTCGAGCGGCTCCAGAGGATTGCCGATAACGACAGCGTCAAGGCGCTGGTCGTGACCATTTCGTCCCCGGGCGGCACCACCTACGGCGGCGAGGTTCTTTACAAGGCGATCCGCAAGGTTGCCGCCAAGAAGCCCGTGGTCTCCAACGTCCGAACGCTCGCCGCTTCGGCGGGTTACATGATCGCGCTCGCGGGCGACACGATCGTCGCCGGCGAAAGCTCGATCACCGGCTCCATCGGCGTCATCTTCCAGTATCCGCAGATCAAGGACCTGATGGACAAGCTCGGCGTATCGCTGGAATCGATCAAGTCGCGGCCACTGAAGGCGGAGCCGTCGCCATTCCATCCGGCAAGCGACGAGGCCAAGTCGATGATCCAGGGAATGATCGACGACAGCTATGCCTGGTTCGTCGACCTGGTTGCCGAGCGCCGCAAGCTGCCGCGTCCCGAGGCGCTGCTGCTTGCCGACGGCCGCATTTTCACCGGGCGCCAGGCGCTGAAGGCGAAGCTCGTCGACAGGCTCGGTGGCGAGGACGAAATCCGCGCCTTCCTCACGGACAAAAAGGTATCGAAGGACCTGCCGATCGTCGATTGGGAAGCACCGCGCAAGACCCTGCCTTTTGGCCTCGGCGCGATGACCGCGAATTGGATCAAGATGTTGGGATATGACGCTTTTCCGGCAATGATCGGCCTCGAAAAAATTGCGGGCGACAAGTTGTTTCTTGACGGTCTTGTTTCGGTTTGGCAGGTTGATGGCCAATGAGGAAGGCGACATATACCCAGCCTGAGCCGTCAGGAGATGCTGGCGTTTTTGTAAGCGTCGGCCATATACTCACGGCAATCACAATGCAGACCGAAAAAGCAAAACAAACAAGAATTTGAGGGGGCGACAGTGATCAAGTCAGAACTGGTGCAGATTGTTGCAGCTCGCAATCCGCATCTCTATCACCGCGATGTCGAAAACATCGTCAATGCGGTTCTCGATGAGATCACAGACGCGCTCGCGGCAGGCAATCGGGTGGAACTGCGCGGCTTCGGTGCTTTCTCCGTCAAAAACCGTCCGTCGCGCTCCGGGCGCAATCCGCGCACCGGCGATTCCGTTTTCGTCGAGGAAAAGTGGGTGCCGTTCTTCAAGACCGGCAAGGAATTGCGCGAGCGCCTCAATCCCGGCATGAATGGCGACGACGAAGACTGATCGTCTTTCTCGGTCTCAGCGGTCCGGCGCAATTGACGCCCGTTGTCCCATATGGCCACCGGAAACCGTGCGGCTGCCCGCAAGCTGGAGCGATTGAATGTTCAAGAAACTGATCAATATCGTTGTTCTCATTCCGGTTGGCGTGATCCTGATCGTTCTCAGTGTCGCCAACCGCCAGAGCGTGACGCTGGCGCTGAACCCTTTCCGCCCGGAAGACAGCGTGCTGTCGGTCAGCGCACCCTTCTTCGTCTTCCTGTTTCTCGCCGTCATCGTCGGCGTGATCCTCGGCGCGGCAGCGACCTGGTTCAGTCAAGGCAAGTATCGCCGCCGCGCACGCACCGAGGCGAACGAGGCGGTGAAATGGCACCGCGAAGCGGAGAAGCATCGCAGCCAGGCCGAAAAGCTCGCCACCCAGGCAACCTTGGCCGCCCCGCAGAATTGACCGTTTGTGTTGATGCTGTGAAGTGGCGAGTCGTTCAGCTCGCCGCTTCCGCCTGCTCGCCGCCAACAGCCGCGCAGAAGTCGGTGAAGAACTGCTGCGCCAACTTCTTTGCGGTCGAATCGATGAGGCGCGAGCCGAGCTGGGCGAGCTTGCCGCCGACCTCCGCCTTGACATCGTAACGCAGCACCGTTTCCGCGCCATCCTCCGTCAACGTGACATCGGCGCCGCCCTTGGCGAAACCGGCGATGCCGCCCTTTCCTTCGCCCGTGATCGTATAGCCTTCCGGCGGGTTGAGATTGGAGAGCACGACGTTGCCGGTGAAGGAAGCCGAGACGGGGCCGATCTTGATCTTCACAACCGCTGCAAGTTCGGTCGGCGAAGTCATCTCCAGCGACTGACAGCCGGGAATGCACCGTTTCAGGATTTCCGGATCGTTGAGGCCGCGCCACACTGCGTCGCGCCCAGCCGAAATCCGTTCTTCGCCGGTCATGTCCATGCGCTTTCCTCCCCATTTGCAACACCGCGCGTCGGCATCGGCGCGCCAAGGTCGCTGTAACACATTAGGCCTGCTGCCAGAATTTTGTCCCTTGAGCCCGTTCCGGCCCAAGGATATTCGCGGCGGGTTCTCCCGCGCTGATCTTCGCAAAACGGAAACGACTTTGCCAAGTGCATCAGCGATGCTATTTGCACGTTCAATGGATGCCGTGGCTCGAGGCTGCGGCGACAAACCTCATGACGCCCGCCCGCCCGTGCTCGATGTTGCGGAGGGCAGGCGGCACATGTTCTAACAAGCCCAGGGATTTCAGCGTGAAGGAAAAGGACCGGCGGTCGAAGAATGCCTCCGTGACGACGGCCAAGGGCCGCGGCGCCGAGGCGCGTGGCGGCGGCCGTCACGATCAGAAGCGTCCGGTTCCGCCGAAGGGCGGCGGCTTCAAGGAACGGCCGCCGCGGCCAGCCACAACGCCGGGCACGGAGATGCGCGACAAGCCCGTCAGGCAGCCTCCTGCGCAGGAAGCACCGGCGCGGGTGATCGCCCGGCGAACCGGCGATAAGCCGGCCGAGCGCGTGCCGCTCATCCTGGAGACAGCAGGCGCTTCGGGTTACCGTCTGATCGACAGCGGCGCCGGCGAGAAGCTCGAGCAATACGGCCCCTATCGCATCGTGCGCCCGGAGGCGCAGGCGCTCTGGCCGCGAAGCCTGCCCGATCACATATGGGAGAAGGCCGACGCGATTTTCACCGGCGACACCGACGAGGACGGTATGGGCCGCTGGCGCTTTCCGGGTGCCGTGCTCGGCGAAACCTGGCCGATGCAGCTTCTCGGAACCGATTTCCACGGCCGCTTTACCTCGTTCCGCCATGTCGGAGTCTTTCCGGAACAATTGGCGCACTGGAGCTGGGTCAGGGACCAGGTGGAAGCTGCGGGGCGGCCGCTCAAGGTTCTGAACCTCTTCGGCTACACCGGGGTCGCCTCGCTGATCGCCGCCAAGGCCGGCGCCGAGGTCACCCATGTCGACGCTTCGAAGAAGGCGATCGGCTGGGCACGCGAGAACCAGCAACTGGCGCGCGCCGAAAAGCTGCCGATCCGCTGGATCTGCGACGACGCGATGAAGTTCATCCAGCGGGAGGAGCGTCGCGGCAGCCGCTATGACATCATCCTGACCGATCCGCCGAAGTTTGGCCGGGGTCCGAATGGCGAAGTCTGGCAGCTCTTCGATCACCTGGCCGCAATGCTCGACATCTGCCGCGAGATCCTCTCGCCGGAAGCGCGCGGCCTGGTGCTGACCGCCTATTCGATCCGGGCGAGCTTCTACTCGATCCATGAACTGATGCGCGAGACGATGCGCGGCCGCGGCGGCCGGGTGGAATCGGGCGAGCTCATCATCCGCGAGGGCGGACTTGACGGCCGCGAGCCGGGCAGGGCGCTTTCGACCTCTCTCTTCAGCCGCTGGGTACCGCAATGACGAACGACAGAAGCGAACACGGCGCCGGTCGTGTGGGTCAGGTGAAGGAGGTCACGAGCCTCACCAACCCGATCATCAAGGACATCCGCGCGCTGGCACAGAAGAAGCACCGCGACGAGACGCGGTCCTTCATGGCCGAGGGCCTGAAGCTGGTGATCGATGCGCTCGATCTCGGCTGGAAGATCAAGACGCTGATCTATGGCAAGGCTGCCAAGGGCAAGCCGCATGTCGAACAGGTGGCGGCGAAGACCTTCGCCAAGGGCGGCCTGGTGCTCGAAGTCAGCGAGAAGGTGCTGTCGACGATCACCCGGCGCGACAACCCGCAGATGGTCGTCGGCATCTTCGAGCAGCGCTATCAGTCGCTGAAGGATCTGAAGCCGCAGCTGGGCGAAACCTATGTGGCACTCGACCGGGTCCGCGACCCCGGCAACCTCGGCACCATCATCCGCACCGCCGATGCCGCGGGCGCCTCCGGCATCATTCTCGTCGGCGAGACCACCGATCCGTTTTCGCTCGAAACCGTACGTGCCACCATGGGCTCGGTCTTCGCGATGCCGGTGGCACGCGCGAGCGCCGAGGATTTCATCCGCTGGCAGAAATCCGCCGGTGCGAAGGTGGTGGCAACCCATCTTGCCGGTGCCGTCGACTACCGCACCATCGATTACAAGTCGAAGCCCGTGGTGATCCTGATGGGCAACGAACAGGCGGGTCTGCCGGAAGAGCTTGCCCGTGAGGCCGGTGCGCTTGCACGCATCCCGCAGGCCGGGCGCGCCGATTCGCTGAACCTCGCGATCGCCACCGGCATCATGCTGTTCGAGGCACGCCGTCATCTGCTGACATTGGACGCGCGCGCATGAGCGAGAAGCAGGTGCTGTTTTCCCGGCCGCTGCCGATCGCGGTCTTCATCCTTCTCGCACTCATCACCGACCAGGTGATCAAGTATCTGGTCGAGCTCTATCTGCCCTTCAACCAGGCGGTCCACGTCGTGCCGATGCTGGCGCTCTACCGCACCTATAATTACGGCGTTGCCTTCTCGATGCTGTCGGGCATGGAAGGCTGGTTCATCGTCGGCATGCGGCTTGCCGTCGTCGCCTTCGTGCTCTGGCTGTGGAAGCGCACGCCGAAGGACCGGTTCTTCGCGCATTTCGGCTACGCGCTGATCATCGCCGGTGCGCTCGGAAACCTCGTCGACCGGCTGATCTTCGGCTATGTGATCGACTATATCCTCTTTTATACGGAGACGTGGTCCTTCGCCGTCTTCAACCTGGCCGATACTTTCATCACCATTGGTGCCGGCGCAATCATCCTTGACGAGCTGTTGCACGCGAAAAAGGCCGATCGTTAAGATTTTACCGGTGCATTGAAGCCATTCGGAACGCTTGTCGTGTTAGCCGGATCGCATGAGCGAACCGTCACGATTGCTGGAGCGGATCGAATCCGGTTTCCGGAGAGGGGACCGGACAGGAGAAGCGCCGCCGGTGGCTCCGTTCCCTGTCGAGGTGCCGCCTCCGGTCCCCGGGCAGGAAGCGCCCGTCGGCGGCAAGCGCCATGCAGTCAGTCAGGCCTCGCTGGCCTTGCTCGGCCTGGTCGCTTCCGGCCTCATTCTCGTCATCGGCATGAGTGCCGGCTTCTACCTGTTCTCCGCGGCGATTGCGGCGGCAGGCTCGGTCGGCGTGCTCCTGCTTGTCGTCGAAGCCATACGGTCCTTCGATGGCAGGCAGGCACGCGACGAAGCGGACAGGGATGGTGATTGGCACCGCTCCGAAACGTCCGCGTTGCTCTCGACCATTCACGATGCACTGGGTGACCTCGCGATCATGCGCGGCATGGACGGAAAGATCGTTCATGCCAACGCAGTCTTCCATCAGGTCTGCGGTCGCTCCGATGTCCGCGGCCTCGATTGTGCGACGCTTGGCCTGAGCTTCGAGCCGAAGATCGCGCCCAATCACTATCTGGTGCGGATTGCGGTATCGGATGGCGTGCGTCTTTACGACTGGCACGACGTGATCGCCCGCGATCCGGCCAGCGGCAAGCTCATGCGCCACAGCATTGCCCGAGACGTCACCGAGGAGGCCAGGGCGGCGCGCGAACGCGAAGCGGCACGCCGGCGGGCGGAGGAGGCGAGCCAGGCGAAATCGAGGCTGCTTGCCACCGTCAGCCATGAGATCCGCACGCCGCTTTCCGGCATTCTCGGCATGAGCCATCTGCTCGGCCAGACCCGGCTGTCGAGCGAGCAGAAGAACTACCTCGCCGGCATGCAGCAATCCGGCCATGCGCTGGTCCAGCTCGTCGAGGATCTGATCGATTTCTCGTCGCTTTCGGCCGGCCGCTTCCAGTTTCGCCCGACCCGGCAGGATCCGCGCGGCGTCGTCGAGAGCGTGGTGGAGATGCTTTCCAATCGCGCGCATGAGAAAGGCATCGAGATCGGCGCCACGGTTGCCGTCGATGTGCCCGCCGAGATGGCCTTCGACGCAGCGCGTCTGCGCCAGGTGCTTTTCAATGTGATCGGCAATGCGGTCAAATTCACCGAGGTCGGCGGCGTCTTTGTCAGCGCCGATACGGTCGATGACTGTGTGCGGATCCGCATCGACGACACCGGCCCGGGCATGTCGCCGGAGGACCTGAAGCGCATCTTCGAGGAGTTCGAGCAGGCCGGCAACGACGAGCAGCGGGCGAAGGGGACCGGGCTCGGCCTCGCCATCTCCCGACGGATCATGCAGGCCTGCGGTGGCAGCCTCACGGCCGCAAGCGCGCCAGGGCGCGGCAGTCGCTTTGAAATTCGCCTGCCCTTTGCCGAGATCGAGCCGGTGGCGCCGGAGCGCCGGTCGTGCCTTGCCGGCTCCCATGTCCTGGTCATGGCGCCGGATGGTCCGGCCTCGGCGGCGCTGGCCGCGACGATCGCCACACTCGGCGGGCGGTGCCACCGTGCCACCACGCTTGCCGCGGCCCAGCATGTCCTTGCGGACGTGCTCGCCGGCGGCGCGGCCCTGACCGACGTGATCGTCGACCACCGCCACGCCCTGCAATACAAGCAGTTGCTTTCGCTGCAGCCGGCCATCGCGCGGTTGGACGTTCGCCGCACCTATCTGATCAACCCGGAGGAGCGCAACAGCCATCCCGTCAACCAGATGGATGGCTACGAGGCCTGGCTGATCCGGCCGCTGCGCGAAAAATCCCTGGTCGAGGTGCTGCTCGGTCGCCTGAAGGGCATCGAGAAGCGCGACGCTATCAATGACAACCGGCCCGTCCTGCGGGAGGAGCCGGCGACCACTCCCGTCCGTAACAGGGCGAATGGAATCCTGCTGGCCGAAGACGATCCGGTCAACGCGCTGATCGTTCGCACCGTGCTCCAACGGTCGGGGCATTCGGTCCGCGTCGTCAGCGACTTCGGCGCCGTCGCCGAGGCGCTGCATGCGCCCGGCGAACGGCCGCTTCCCGAACTGCTGGTGACCGATCTCAATATGCCGGGTGGCGACGGGTTTTCGCTGCTGCAGCACCTGCGCGCCGACGAGACCGCGCGTTCGGCGCCACGCTTGCCCGTCATCATCCTGACGTCTGATGTGCGCGCCGATACGCGCGACAAGCTGATGGGCGCCGGTGCGGACGCCGTGCTGTCGAAGCCCGCCGATCCGCAACTGCTGACTTCGGAGATCGACCGTCTGCTGCGCAAACGGTAACTTCGGCAGTGGTAACGGTATCCATCCGGGAGCGGGGGTTGTGCGCCGCCTTCATGTCACTATGTTGTTGCAGAAACGTGGTCTAAGCCCGGCAGACGGAATTGATTCGGGATGACGCGGATGGCCATCGAGCTACTGGATTCGGCGAACGTGGTAGACACTTCTCAGGCTTGCATCGGCAAGAAGGCTGCCGTCCCGACGACCGACGTTCTTGGCCGGATCGCCAATCTCGAGACGCGCCTGGCGCGCACGGCATCGGAGATCGATGCTGCCCAGGCCGTCCGCTACAAGGTTTTCGTCGAAGAGATGAAGGCGCAGGTTGGCGCCGAAGCCGACCGCCGCAAGCGCGACGTCGACAGCTGGGACGCGATCTGCGATCACCTCCTGGTTCTCGACACCTCGATCGAGGGCGATACCGAGGATCAGATCGTCGGCACCTATCGCTTGCTGCGTCAGGATGTGGCCGAGCGGGCTGGCGGCTTCTATTCGGCTTCCGAATTTGCGATCGATCAGCTTCTCGCGCGCCACCCGACCAAGCGCTTCATGGAGCTCGGCCGCTCCTGCGTATTGCCGGACTACCGCACCAAGCGGACGGTGGAGCTGCTTTGGCAGGGAAACTGGGCCTATGCCCTTAAATACGGCATGGACGCCATGTTCGGCTGCGGTTCCTTCCCCGGTGTCGTGCCGGCCGAGCACGCGCTGGCGCTCTCCTTCCTGCATCACAACATCCGCGCCCGTGACGAATGGGCCGTGACCGCACGTCCGGAACTGCATCGGACCATGGACCTGATGCCGGCCGAGGCGATCAATGCGAAAAAGGCTCTCGCCGCCCTGCCGCCGTTGATCAAGGGCTACATGCGCCTTGGCGCAATGGTTGGCGACGGCGCGGTGGTCGATCATGCCTTCCATACGACGGATGTTTTGATCGTGCTGCCGATCAGCAATATTTCCGGCCGCTATCTCAACTATTACGGCGCCGATGCCGGGCGGTTCGCGACGTCCGTCTCCTGACGGGCGCCTGACGGGATTAACCAAATATTAATGACGAGTTTGACTTTCGAGCCTGAAAGAGAGACTTGTATTGTCAAGTTCTTCTCTAATTTCATGACGAGAGAATAGAGAAAATAACGGAGGAATGGCCGATCATTTCCGGAGATCGGTCGGCAAAGAGACCAAAATCCTCCGTCTTTCATTACCTGAAACGTAGTATGGTTGCCTGAACTTGAGCTCGCCTCTTCTCTCCAGGAGGTGCGAGCTCATCTTTTTACAAGTTGTGCCGATTTGTTACTATTTCGGCAGACTTGGCCACTTCGAGTGCCAGGCCTGCGCCAAAATAGTACATTCGTCGGTGTCACATGCCGGCGTTGTAGGCGGCAATGGCGGCCATGTTGACGATGTCGGAATCCTTGGCCGACATCGAAACAATCTGGATCGACTTGTCGAAGCCGACGAGCAGCGGACCGATCACGGTTGAGCCGCCGAGTTCCTGCAGCATCTTGGTCGAGATCGATGCCGAGTGGAACGCCGGCATGACGAGCACGTTGGCCGTGCCCGAGAGGCGGCAGAACGGATATTGCTCCATGACGCGGGCGTTAAGCGCGACGTCCGCCGCCATTTCCCCGTCATACTCGAAGTCGACGCGGCGCTTGTCGAGGATGTTGACCGCTTCGCGCACCCGCTCGGAGCGCTCGCCCTTGGGATGGCCGAAGGTGGAGTAGGCAAGCATCGCCACGCGCGGCACATAGCCGAGGCGCTTGGCGAGGCCGGCGGCTTCCTCGGCGATATCGGCAAGCTCTTCCGACGAGGGCATGTCGTGCACTGCCGTGTCAGCGACGAGCACGGTACGGCCGCGGCAAAGCGCGATCGAGACGCCGATGACGCGGTGGCCGGGCTTCGGATCGATGCAACGGCGCACGTCCTCGAGCGCCGTCGAATAGTTGCGGGTAACACCCGTGACCATGCCGTCGGCATCGCCGAGCGCCACCATGCAGGCGGCGAAGTGGTTGCGGTCGTTGTTGATCAGGCGCTGGGCGTCGCGGAAAAGGAAGCCTTTCCGCTGCAGACGGGCATAGAGATAGTCCGTATAGGCGCCGACGCGCTTGGAAAGCCGTGCATTGACGATCTGGATGCCCGGGCGGTCGAGATCGATGCCCTCGCGCTCCGCCGTCTCGCGCATGCGTTCCTCGCGGCCGAGCAGGATGGCGGTGCCGAGCTGCTGGTTGGCATAGGCGATTGCCGAGCGCATGACCTGCACCTCTTCGCCTTCGGCAAAGACGATGCGCTTCGGCTGGCGCCGGACGCGTTCGTAGATACGCTGCAGCGTCGAGGCGATCGGGTCGCGCCGGGCGGAGAGCTGGCGGCCATAGGCTTCGAGATCGGTGATCGGCTTGCGGGCGACGCCGCTTTCCATTGCCGCCTTCGCGACCGCCATCGGGATCGCCGAGATCAGGCGCGGGTCGAAGGGAACCGGAATGATGTATTGCGCGCCAAAGCGTGGCCGGTTGCCCTGATAGGCGGCGGCGACATCGTCAGGCACGTCTTCCTTGGCAAGGCTCGCCAGCGCTTGCGCGGCGGCGATCTTCATCTCGTCGTTGATCGTCGTCGCGCGCACGTCGAGCGCGCCGCGGAAGATGTAGGGGAAGCCGAGCACGTTGTTGACCTGGTTCGGATAATCCGAGCGGCCGGTGGCGACGATCGCGTCGTCACGGATGCGGGCGACCTCTTCCGGCGTGATTTCCGGATCCGGATTGGCCATGGCGAAGATGATCGGTCGTGGCGCCATCGAGCGGACCATGTCTTCCGACAGCGCACCCTTGGCCGAAAGGCCGAAGACCACATCGGCGCCATCGAGCGCTTCGGCGAGCGTGCGGCGGTCGGTCTTGACCGCATGCGCCGACTTCCACTGGTTCATGCCCTCGGTGCGGCCCTCGAAGATGACGCCCTTGGTGTCGCAGAGGATGACATTTTCCGAGTTGAAGCCCATCGACTTGATGAGCTCGATACAGGCGATGGCGGCAGCACCGGCGCCGTTGCAGACGAGCTTGGTGGTCTTGAAGTCGCGACCCGTCAGTGCCAGCGCATTGATGAGGCCGGCGGCGGCGATGATCGCGGTGCCATGCTGGTCGTCGTGGAACACCGGAATGTCCATGACCTCGCGCAGCTTCTGCTCGATGATGAAACAGTCGGGCGCCTTGATGTCTTCGAGGTTGATGCCGCCGAAGGAGGGGCCGAGGAAGCGCACGCAGTTGATGAATTCGTCGACATTCTCGGTATCGACCTCGAGGTCGATGGAATCGACGTCGGCGAAGCGCTTGAACAGCACCGACTTGCCTTCCATGACCGGCTTGGAGGCGAGCGCCCCGAGGTTGCCGAGGCCGAGAATGGCGGTGCCGTTCGAGATCACGGCCACCATGTTGCCGCGCGTCGTATAGTCATAGGCGGTGGAGGGGTCCTCGGCGATGGCCTTCACCGGAACGGCGACACCAGGCGAATAGGCGAGCGACAGGTCGCGCTGGGTGGCCATGGCCTTGGTGGGGGAAATCTCCAGCTTTCCGGGACGGCCCTGCGAGTGAAAGTCGAGCGCTTCCTGCGCGGTGACGGTCGTCACGGCGCGATCGGTCTTGTCGGTAGCCGGCATGTTTACTCCATCCTCCTGTGGGCGAGCCTTGCGACGCGCCTCTTTATGGTTGTCGTCTATAATTGCTTGGGGATAGTGTGCCATCTCTTTTTTCGGAACAATCATGAATTTCGTGACAGACCAATCGAACCGCGCCGGCGAGGTGTTGTCCGCAGCCGATCTGGCGACCGAGGAGAGCCGCTCCTCGGCGACGCCGATGATGGAACAGTTCATCGAGATCAAGGCGAACAACCCGGATTCGCTTCTGTTCTACCGCATGGGCGACTTCTACGAGCTGTTCTTCCAGGACGCGGTCGAGGCGTCGCGGGCGCTCGGCATCACGCTGACCAAGCGCGGCCAGCACATGGGCCAGGAGATTCCGATGTGCGGCGTGCCGGTGCATGCCGCCGACGACTACCTGCAGAAACTGATCGGGCTCGGCTTCCGGGTCGCCGTCTGCGAACAGGTGGAAGATCCGGCGGAAGCCAAGAAGCGCGGCAGCAAGTCGGTGGTGCGCCGCGACGTCGTGCGCCTGGTGACACCCGGCACCATCACCGAAGAAAAGCTTCTGTCGCCATCGGAGACCAACTACCTGATGGCGCTGGCGCGGATCAAAAGCGGGTCGGAACCCGCTTATGCGCTGGCCTGGATCGATATCTCCACCGGCATCTTCCGCCTGGCCGAAACGGGTGAAAGCAGGCTGCTTGCCGATATCCTGCGCATCGAGCCGCGCGAACTCATTCTCGCCGATACGGTGTTTCACGATCCGGAATTGCGCCCCGTCTTCGACGTTCTCGGCCGCGTGGCTGTGCCGCAGCCGGCCGTGCTGTTCGACAGCGCCACGGCCGAAGGGCGTATCGCCCGCTATTTCGGTGTGAAGACGCTCGATGGCTTCGGCACGTTCTCGCGTGCGGAACTGGCGGCCGCCTCGGCGGCGATCTCCTATGTCGAGAAGACCCAACTTGCCGAGCGTCCGGCGCTCGGCATCCCCGAGCGCGAAAGCGCTGCCTCGACGCTGTTCATCGATCCGGCGACCCGCGCCAATCTCGAACTCGTCAAGACCCTGTCGGGTGCGCGCGAAGGTACGCTTTTGAAGGCGCTCGACAGGACGATGACAAGCGGCGGCGCGCGGCTTCTCGCCGAGCGGCTGATGTCGCCGCTGACCGATCCGGATCGCATCAACCAGCGCCTCGACTCGATCGAGATCCTTGCCGACCAGCCTTCCTTCGCAGGCGACCTGCGCGACGCGCTCCGGCGGGCGCCGGATATGCCGCGCGCCCTGTCGCGGCTGGCGCTCGGCCGCGGCGGCCCGCGAGACCTCGGCGCCATTCGGGCCGGCTTGCATGCCTCCGCGTCGATTTCACGCTTGATGGCGGCAGGCACGCTGTCGGATGAGCTGAGGGATGCACGGGCCGCGATCGACGCGCTGCCGGCCGGCCTGCTCGGCCTGCTCGATGCCATGCTTGGCGAGGAACTTCCGCTCCTGAAACGTGACGGCGGTTTCCTGCGCGAAGGCGCCAATGCCGAGCTCGACGAAGTGCGGGCGCTGCGCGACCAGTCGCGCCGGGTGATCGCCGGCCTGCAGCTGCAATATTGCGAAGAGACCGGCATCAAATCGCTGAAGATCAAGCACAACAACGTGCTCGGTTATTTCATCGAGGTAACCGCCGGCAATGCCGGCTCGATGACCGACACGGATGCCGGCCGCGCCCGTTTCATCCACCGTCAGACCATGGCGAACGCCATGCGCTTCACCACGACGGAGCTGGCCGAGCTCGAAAGCAAGATCGCCAACGCCGCCGACCGGGCACTGTCGATCGAGATCGAGGCCTTCGACCAGATGACGGCCGAGGTCGTCGCCGCTGCCGAGACGCTCAAGGCGGCGGCCTTGGCGCTTGCGACGATCGATGTCTCGGTCGGCCTCGCCGTGCTTGCCGAGGAGCAGGCCTATGCCCGCCCGACCGTCGACCGCTCGCGCATGTTCGCGATCGACGGCGGCCGCCATCCGGTGGTCGAGCAGGCGCTGAAGCGCCAGGCGGCCAATGCCTTCGTCGCCAATGGCTGCGACCTCTCGCCGCCGGATGGCGAGGAGGGCGGCGCGATCTGGCTGCTCACCGGTCCCAACATGGGTGGTAAATCGACCTTCCTGCGACAGAACGCGCTGATCGCGATCATGGCGCAGATGGGGACTTTCGTTCCGGCGGCGAGTGCCCATATCGGCATCGTCGACCGGCTGTTCTCCCGCGTCGGCGCGTCCGACGATCTGGCGCGCGGTCGCTCGACCTTCATGGTCGAGATGGTCGAAACGGCGGCAATCCTCAACCAGGCGACCGATCGCTCGCTGGTGATCCTCGACGAGATCGGCCGCGGCACCGCCACCTTCGACGGCCTGTCGATCGCCTGGGCGGCGGTCGAGCACCTGCACGAGGCGAACCGCTGCCGCGGCCTGTTCGCCACCCACTTCCATGAGCTGACCGTGCTTTCGGAAAAGCTCGGACGGCTTTCAAATGCGACCATGCGTGTGAAGGAATGGCACGGCGACGTGATCTTCCTGCACGAGGTGGGGCCCGGCGCTGCCGACCGCTCCTACGGTATTCAGGTCGCCCGCCTTGCCGGCCTGCCGGCCTCGGTCGTGGCGCGCGCCAAGGACGTGCTCGCCAAGCTCGAGGATGCCGACCGCAAGAATCCGGCGAGCCAGTTGATCGACGATCTGCCGCTCTTCCAGGTGGCGATCCGCCGCGAAGAGGTGAAGGCCGCAGGTCCGTCCAAGGTCGAGGAAGCGCTGAAGGCGCTGAACCCGGACGACATGACGCCGCGTGAAGCACTCGACGCGCTCTACGCGCTGAAGAAGGAACTGAGCGCCGCCAAGGCGGGATGAGGAAAGGTGTGTGCGGTTTTCCGCCCGCATCCCGCCAACCGTTGAAATGGGCTGAAGCGGTGCGCGCCTTTTTCCTGTGCAGGTGCCGGTAAAAAGGCTATACAGCGCCGCGCGCCTTTGCCGGCGCGGCGATTGAAATGCTGTGTGGTCTTTTTTCGGCCTCGGTCGCAAGGATCATGCAGGAGCGCTCGACAGAGCGACCACGCAACCAGTCGGACAGGACGCCCCTCGGCACTTCATGGGCAGACACGAAATATCCTTCCCCGAGATCCTCGACGTCGCAGCGCTGCGGGCGAAATGCGACTTCATCGCCTCGGCCCACGCCGAGCAGCGCGAGCCGATGCGCCAGGCGCTGCTTGCCGCCTTCAAACAGGCGAATACCGCTGGCCGGACGAAGGCCCGCGAGCTGTTCAACGCCGATGGTGCCGGTATTCTCTGCGCCGAGCGCATTTCCTGGCTGCAGGATCAGCTGATCACCGTGCTACACGACTTCGTGCTGAACGAGATCTTCGACGCAGCCAACGCGCCGCCGGCCTCGCGCATCGCGGTGGCTGCGGTCGGCGGTTATGGCCGCGGCACGCTGGCACCGGGTTCGGACATCGATCTTCTGTTCCTGCTACCGGTCAAGAAGGCGGTCTGGGCGGAGCCGGCGATCGAGTTCATGCTCTATATCCTCTGGGACCTGGGCTTCAAGGTCGGCCACGCCACCCGCACCATCGACGAATGCATCCGCCTGTCGCGCGCCGACATGACGATCCGCACGGCCATTCTGGAGACGCGTTACATCTGCGGCTCCGAGACGCTGAGCACCGAGCTCGAAACGCGTTTTGACCACGAGATCGTGCGCAACACCGGCCCGGATTTCATCGCCGCCAAGCTTGCCGAGCGTGACGAGCGCCATCGCAAGGCGGGCGATACGCGCTATCTCGTCGAGCCAAACGTCAAGGAAGGCAAGGGCGGGCTTCGCGACCTGCACACGCTGTTCTGGATCGCCAAGTATTTCTACCGGCTCAAGGATACCGCCGACCTCGTCAAGCTTGGGGTCTTGTCGCGGCAGGAATACAAGCTCTTCCAGAAGGCCGAGGACTTCCTCTGGGCCGTGCGCTGCCACATGCATTTCCTGACCGGCAAGGCGGAAGAGCGGCTGTCCTTCGACATTCAGCGCGAAATCGCCGAAGCGCTCGGCTATCACGACCACCCCGGCCTCTCTGCCGTCGAACGCTTCATGAAGCACTACTTTCTGGTGGCGAAAGATGTCGGCGATCTGACGCGTATCTTCTGCGCAGCACTCGAAGACCAGCAGGCGAAGGATGCGCCCGGCATTTCCGGGATCATCGGCCGTTTCACCCATCGCAGCCGCAAGATCGCCGGCACGCTGGATTTCGTCGACGACGGCGGCCGCATCGCGCTCGCAAGCCCCGATGTCTTCAAGCGCGATCCGGTCAACCTGCTGCGCTTCTTCCACATCGCCGATATCAACGGGCTCGAGTTTCATCCGGCGGCTCTGCGCCAGGTGACGCGCTCGCTGAGCCTGATCACGCCGCATCTGCGCGAGAACGAGGAGGCGAACCGTCTGTTCCTGTCGATCCTCACCTCGCGCCGCAAGCCGGAGCTGATCCTCAGGCGCATGAACGAGGCGGGCGTTCTTGGTCGTTTCATTCCGGATTTCGGCAAGATCGTCTCGATGATGCAGTTCAACATGTATCATCACTATACGGTCGATGAGCACCTGCTGCGCACCGTCGACGTTCTCTCGCGCATCGAAGGCGGCATCGAGGAAGAGGCGCATCCGCTGGTCGCCAAGCTGATGCCGGGGATCGAGGATCGCGAGGCGCTCTATGTCGCCGTGCTCCTGCACGACATCGCCAAGGGCCGGCCGGAGGACCATTCGGTCGCCGGCGCCAAGGTGGCCCGGCGTCTTTGCCCACGCTTCGGGCTTTCGCCGAAACAGACCGAACTCGTCGCCTGGCTGATCGAGGAACATCTGACGATGTCGATGGTCGCGCAGACGCGCGACCTCAACGACCGCAAGACGATCGTCGACTTTGCCGAACGGGTGCAGTCGCTCGACCGGCTGAAGATGCTGCTGGTGCTGACGGTTTGCGATATCCGCGCCGTCGGCCCCGGTGTCTGGAACGGCTGGAAAGGCCAGCTTCTGCGCACGCTCTATTATGAGACCGAGCTGCTGTTGTCGGGCGGTTTCTCCGAATTGTCGCGCAAGGAGCGTGCGGCCCATGCTGCGACGATGCTGGGCGAGGCCCTGACGGACTGGTCCGAAAAGGAGCGCGACGCCTATGTTCGCCTGCATTATCAGCCCTATCTGCTGACGGTGGCGCTGGAAGACCAGGTGCGCCATGCGCGTTTCATCCGCGAGGCTGATGCCGCGGGCAAGGCGTTGGCGACCATGGTGCGCACGCACCAGTTCCATGCGATCACCGAAATCACGGTGCTCTCACCGGACCATCCGCGTCTCCTGACCGTGATTGCCGGCGCCTGCGCGGCTGCGGGCGCCAACATCGTCGACGCCCAGATCTTCACGACGTCGGACGGGCGGGCGCTGGATACGATCCTGGTCAACCGCGAGTTCTCCGTGGACGAGGACGAGATGCGACGGGCTGCCAGCATCGGCAAGCTGATCGAGGATGTGCTTGCCGGCCGCAAGCGCTTGCCGGAAGTGATCGCCAGCAGAACCAAGGTGAAGAAGCGCACCAGGGCCTTCACCGTGACGCCCGAGGTGACGATCAGCAACACGCTGTCGAACAAGTTCACGGTGATCGAGGTCGAGGGCCTCGACCGTCCGGGGCTCTTGTCCGAGATCACCGCTGTGCTCTCCGATCTCTCGCTCGACATCGCCTCGGCGCACATCACCACCTTCGGCGAGAAGGTGATCGATACCTTCTACGTCACCGACCTCGTCGGCCAGAAGGTGACGAGCGAAAACCGTCAGATGAACATTGCCGCCCGCCTCAAGGCCGTCATGGCCGGTGAGGGTGACGAAGCCCGCGATCGCATGCCCTCCGGCATCATCGCGCCGCCACCAGGCGTCTCCTCCGCTCAAAGAACGACAAAAGCCGAAACATGAGTCTGGTCAAGAAATTTGCAACCGTCGGCGGCGCGACCCTTGGAAGCCGCCTGTTCGGCTTCATCCGCGAAACCTTCATGGCCGCCGCCCTCGGCACCGGCCCGGTGGCCGACGCCTTCAATACCGCCTTTCGCCTGCCCAACACCTTCCGCCGGCTGTTTGCCGAGGGAGCCTTCAACTCCGCTTTCGTGCCGCTCTTTGCCAAGGAGATCGAGGCGAACGGCATGGAGGGCGCGCGGCGTTTCTCCGAAGAAGTCTTCGGCGTTCTCTTCACCGTCCTGTTGTTCCTGACGATCGCGATGGAACTGACGATGCCCTTCATCGTCAGCAGCCTGATCGCCCCGGGCTTTGCCGACGATCCCGAAAAGCTCGGCAACACCATCGTCTTTGCAGGCATCATGTTCCCCTATCTCGCCTGCATGTCGCTGGCGGCGATGATGGGCGGCATGCTGAATTCGCTGCACCGCTTCTTCGCGGCAGCGATTGCGCCGGTGTTCCTCAACGTCATCCTGATCGGGGTATTGGCCTATGCCTGGTTTGCGGGGCAGGATCCGGTGGCCGTCGGCTATGCCCTTTCCTGGGGCGTCATGGCCGCCGGTCTGGTGCAGCTTGCCATCGTCTGGTTCGCCGTGCGCGACGCCGGCATCAAGATCGGCCTCCGACGCCCGAAGATGACCGCCAGCGTCAGGCGCCTGCTGGTGCTCGCCCTGCCGGCGGCGATCACGGGCGGCATCACCCAGATCAACCTCTTGATCAACACCAACATCGCTTCGGCGAGCGAGGGCGCGGTCTCGTCGCTGGTTTATGCCGACCGCATCTACCAGCTTCCACTCGGTGTCGTCGGCATCGCGGTCGCAACCGTGCTTCTGCCGGAACTCGCCCGCGCACTACGCTCCGGCAACCTCGTTGAGGCGTCGAACCTGCAGAACCGCTCGGTCGAGTTCACGCTGTTCCTGACGCTTCCGGCCGCGGCCGCGCTGTTGGTCATGTCCGAGCCGATCGTTCGGCTGCTCTTCGAGCGCGGCAAGTTCTCGCCGGAATCGACCGTCATCGTCGGTCACATCCTGGCAATCTACGGTCTCGGCCTGCCGGCTTTCGTGCTGATCAAGGCCTTCATTCCCGGCTTCTTCGCGCGCGAGGATACGCGCACGCCGATGATCTTCGCTGCCATCTCCGTCGTTGTGAACGTGTCGCTTGCGCTCACTCTGTTTCCGCGCCTCGGCGCCAGCGGTATCGCGACGGCCGAGATCGTTGCCGGCTGGGTGAACGCCGTCCTGCTCTTTGCGACACTCGTCTGGCGCGGCCATTGGGGCAGGGACATGCCGTTGCTCACCCGTATCCCGCGCCTCGTCATCGCGGCGGCGGGCATGGCCGCGGCGCTCTATTTTGCCATCGGCTGGTTTGCCTTCGAGCTCTCCTCTGCCGCGCCGCTGCTCACCCGGGCGGTGACGCTATCGGGTCTGGTCGCTGTTGCCATGATCATCTACTTCGTGCTTGCTTTCGGCCTTGGCGGTGCCAGCCTCGGCATGATCCGTCGCAATCTCAAACGCGGGGCGAAAGCGCCCGCGGCGCCCGTCGCCGCACCTGAGGCAGGGGACTGATGCGCCAGACCATCGCACGCGTTGCCCTGGTCGTGCCGGACTACGACGCGGGCATCGCCTTCTATTGCGGCAAGCTCGGCTTCGATCTCGTCGAAGACACCGCACTCGACGCGGACAAGCGTTGGGTCGTCGTGCGTCCGAAAGGTGCGGTTGAAACATCGCTTCTGCTCGCCAAGGCCGACGGCGAACGCCAGCAGGCGGCGATCGGCAACCAGACCGGCGGCCGCGTCGGCTTCTTCCTCTTCACCGACAATTTCGCCCGAGACCATGCGGCGATGCCGGCCGAAGGCGTCGTCTTTCTCGAGGCGCCGCGCCACGAGCCCTATGGCACCGTTGCCATCTTCTGCGACCCGTTCGGCAACCATTGGGACCTGTTGCAGCCGGCCGCGTAGACCGCGTTTCGCCCCTCTTGATTGCCTCCCGTGACCCGTGCATAAGCCATGCCGTTAGCAACATGGGCCAGCCGGCCCTACAGCGCCGCGCGTCTCAGACGCGCAAAGGTCGCTGTAATACTTCGAATGGCTGCATGTTTTTATCCTTAAATCGGTGACGATTTAAGGAAACATGCAGTAGGCCCTCCACCAGCCTATTGAGGACGACATGAACGAATTCAAGCCGCTCGTATTTTCCGGCGTTCAGCCGACGGGCAATCTCCATCTCGGCAACTATCTCGGCGCGATCCGCAAGTTCGTGGCGCTGCAGGAAAACAACGACTGCATCTATTGCGTCGTCGATCTGCATTCGATCACCGCCCAGCTGGTGCATGAGGACCTGAAGGGGCAGATCCGCTCGATCGCCGCCGCCTTCATCGCTTCGGGCATCGATCCGAAGAAACATATCGTCTTCAATCAGTCGGCGGTGCCGCAGCACGCCGAACTCGCATGGATCTTCAACTGCGTCGCCCGCATCGGCTGGATGAGCCGGATGACCCAGTTCAAGGACAAGGCCGGCAAGGACCGCGAGAATGCCTCGCTCGGCCTGCTCGCCTATCCGAGCCTGATGGCGGCTGACATCCTCGTCTATCGCGCCACCCATGTGCCTGTCGGCGACGACCAGAAGCAGCACCTGGAACTGACGCGCGACATCGCCCAGAAGTTCAACATCGACTTCATGGAGCACATCCGTCGCGGCGGTTACGGTGTCGATATCGTCGTCGGCGAGGAGCCGATCCATGCCTATTTCCCGCCGGTCGAACCGCTGATCGGCGGCGCCACGACGCGCGTCATGTCGCTCAGAGACGGCACTAAGAAGATGTCGAAGTCCGATCCGTCCGACCTCTCGCGTATCAACCTGATGGACGATGCTGAGACGATCTCGAAAAAGATCCGCAAGGCCAAGACCGACCCGGACGCGCTTCCAAGCGAGCTCGATGGTCTGAAGGGACGCCCGGAAGCGGAAAATCTGGTCGGCATCTACGCCGCGCTGTCGGACAAGAGCAAGGAGCAGGTGCTTGCCGAGTTCGGCGGGCAGCAGTTCTCGGTCTTCAAACCGGCGCTCGTCGACCTCGCGGTCGAGGTCCTGTCGCCGATCACCGGCGAGATGCGCCGCCTGATGGGCGACACCGCACATATCGACGCGATTCTCCGCGATGGCGGCGAGCGTGCGCGGGTGCGCGCGGAAAAGACGATGACCGAAGTGCGCGAGATCATCGGTTTTCTGCAGTAATCCGGTGATTTTGGGTCCCGCGACCCAAAATCACCGTTGTCATCGATCCGCACGGATCGGAGCGGGACGGGTGGAAAACCGTATGCACTTTTTCCTCGTCCCGCTCCAAAACGCCAAAATGAGACCTTGCGGCGGCACGCCCGGGATGTAATGTTCACCCTATGGTCTCGACCCGACTCTCTCGACTTGAAGGTCACCGCCGCAAATTCATGGCGGTGATAGACGATACCCCGGAATGCGGCCGCGCCGTGCACTATGCGGGCATGCGCGCCAAGAACTCCAATGGCGGTCTCGTCCTGCTCTATGTGATCGCCGATGCCGACTTCCAGCAATGGCTGGGGGTCGAAGAAATCATGCGTGCGGAAGCGCGTGAGGAAGCCGAGGCGACGCTCGCCAAGGTGGCTCAGTCGGTCCGCGAGCGGATCGGTATCGAACCCGAGATCGTTATCCGCGAGGGGACTGCCACGGAGCAGATCCATGCGGCGATCGAAGAGGACCGCGACATCGCCATTCTGGTGCTGGCCGCAGGATCGGCGAAGGAAGGCCCAGGTCCCCTGGTGTCGTCGATCGCGGGCAAGGCTGCAGCTTTCCCGATCCCCGTCACCGTCATCCCTGATGCGCTGACGGATGAGGAGATCGACGCGCTCAGTTGATCTGCGTCGCTATGTGCCCTTGCGGCCGCAGGGCCATGCCCTTATATTCTTTTGAATTATTCTAAAGAGCTGGGCGAATGCCGCTCCCGGCGAAACGGAGACAGACATGTTCATTCAGACCGAAGCCACGCCGAACCCGGCCACGCTGAAGTTTTTGCCGGGCAAGGTTGTTCTGGAAAACGGCACCGCCGAGTTCCGCGACGAGGAAGAAGCGCGCGCAGGCTCGCCGCTGGCGGCACGGCTGTTTTCGATCCCGGGCGTCACCGGCGTCTATTTCGGCTATGATTTCATCACCGTCAGCAAGGAAGGCCAGGAATGGCAGCACCTGAAGCCGGCGATCCTCGGTTCGATCATGGAGCACTTCATGTCGGGCCAGGTGATCATGGCCGGCAGCGGCCGCGCCGAGCAGTCGGACCAGGAAGGCGAGTTCTTCGACGAGGGTGACGAGACGATCGTCGCGACGATCAAGGAACTCCTGGAAACTCGCGTGCGCCCGGCCGTTGCCCAGGACGGTGGCGACATCACCTTCCGCGGCTTCAAGGACGGCACTGTTTTCCTCAACATGAAGGGCGCCTGCTCCGGTTGCCCGTCGTCGACGGCGACGCTGAAGCATGGCGTGCAGAACCTGCTGCGCCATTTCGTTCCCGAGGTGGAAGCCGTCGAGTCCGTCTGACCCCGGACGTCGTCCGGCGTTTCGTGAACGAAGGCGGGGGTGGGGAAAAGTGTGCGCGGTTTTCCGTCTGTATCCGGACCCAACCTGGTGCATGTTTCCTTTAAACCTAGCCGTTTAAGGGCAAAAACATGCAGCGCTTCAAAAGTGCTACGGCGACCATTGCGCGTCTGCTAAGACGCGCGGCACTGTAGTAGTATTGATTTGCCGCAAAACCGGTCGGCTTTGCGGCCTGTGGCGTCTGAAAGATCCAGCGTTGAAATGATTGTACTTGCGATCGACACGTCCGGCTCCGGCTGCTCCGCTGCCGTCTACGACAGCGAAACGGCCGTTGTGCTCGGGCGCTCCGGTGCCGATCTCGGCAAGGGCCATGCCGAGCGGCTGATGGAGTTCGTCGATGAGGCACTGGCCCTGGCCGGTCGCTCGCTTCCCGATATCGATCGCATCGCGGTCACCGTCGGTCCGGGCTCGTTCACAGGCATTCGTGTCGGCGTGGCGGCTGCCCGCGGGCTGGCGCTGGCGCTCGGCAAACCCGCAGTCGGCGTCTCGACGCTTGCGGTTCTGGCGGAAGGGTTGCGAGCGGCTACGCCCGGAAAGCCCGTTCTCGCGGCCATCGATGCCAAGCGCGATGAAGTCTATCTCCAGGCTTTCGACGCGGCGGGCGCTGCGACGGGCGAGCCGGAAGCGCTCTCCGTCGAAGCGGCGCGCGAGCGCTACGCCGAATTTGATGGTGTTATCGGCGGGTCCGGCGCGCATTTGGTCGCTGCGGATATACCGTCCAAGCCCCCCGAACTCATCGATGTTGCCTTTGTCGCGGCGCTCGGCGCCGCTGCTGATCCAGCCTCGGCCAAGCCGCGACCGCTATATCTGAGAGGCCCCGATGCCAAGCCGCAGGCGGGCTTCGCGATTGCCCGAGCGTAGACCGAGATGAGCTTCACCGATTACTTCACCCGCCGCACCGAATTCGACATCTTCCCGTTGGAGGAAGCCGACCTGCTCGCAGCGGCGGCGCTGCATCGCCAGCGCTTTGCTTCTCCTTGGAGCGATGGCGAAATTCACGCGCTGCTGGTTCAGGATACGGTGTTCGGCTTCGTCGCGCGGCAGACCAATGGCAGCTTCCGCCCGGCCTTTGGCGGCTTCGTCCTGTCGCGCGCCGTCGCCGGCGAGGCTGAAATCCTGACGATCGGCGTCGAGCCGCGTTATGCCCGCTCCGGTCTCGGCTGGCGGCTGATGCAGGCGGCCATGCGCGAGGCCCTTGTCAAGGGCTCGGAGGCGTTGTTCCTCGAAGTGGACGAGACCAATCAGGCGGCGATCGGGCTCTATCGCAAGCTCGGTTTCAACAAGGTCGGCGAACGTCGCGCCTATTACCAGGACAAGGCCGGGCAACGGACCGCCGCGCTTGTCATGCGGCTCGATCTTCGCTAGTCCCAAGCGCACAAGAGCGGGATGAGGAAAAGTGTATGCGGTTTTCCGCCCGCATCCCGCTTTAACTTTCTAAGGTCGCGCGCGGGAACCCTTTCCGGATGATCAATTGGCTACGGATTGCGATCTTCGCAGCGCTTCTGGCGCTGGTTTCGCTCGTGCTGATGCCGATCCAGGTCGCCTGCCTCTGGCTCGATCTGAAACCCCGCCGCCGCTTGCCGCGATACTGGCATCGGCTCGCCTGCTACACTCTCGGCATCAAGGTGCGGGTCCACGGCGAGGTCGAGCGCCGGCGCCCGCTGCTCATCTGCGCCAATCACGCCTCCTGGAAGGACATTCTGGTGCTCTCCTCGGTCGCCGACGTCGTCTTCGTCGCGAAGTCCGAAGTGAAGAGCTGGCCGGTCTTCGGCATTCTTGCACGGCTGCAGGCGTCGATCTTCGTCGAGCGCGAGCAGAAGCGTTCGACGGGGAAGCAGGTCAACGAGATGGGTGGGCGCATGGCGGCGGGAGAGATCGTCGTGCTCTTTCCGGAGGGAACGACGTCGGACGGTAATCGCCTGCTGGAGATCAAGACCTCCCTCTTCGGTGCGGCCGCCTCGGCCGTGCCGCACTCGCCGACCGGTCTGGTGCACGTGCAGCCGGTCGCCATTTCCTATACCGGCATTCATGGCATGCCCATGGGGCGCTACAACAGACCCATTGCCGCATGGCCGGGCGATATTGGCCTGGTTCCGCATCTGCTTGGGATTCTGCGAGAGGGCGCGATCGAGGTCGATGTCGATTTCGGCGAAGCGGTCGACTACGACCGGCACACCAATCGCAAGGAAGTGAGCCGCAAGATCGAGCAGCGCATTCGCAGCATGCTGTCGGATCGCTTGCGCGGGCGCGCCTGACGTCCGCCGGCAAAGGCAGTCTTGCCGAAAATACTTCAACTTCGGGCCGCTTTGCACTAAGTAACCGGCCATGACCCAGGAAACAGCCCTTCTGTCGACTACGCCCACCACGGGCGACGAGCGCGCGCCGGCCCGCAAGGTCTTCGTCAAGACCTACGGCTGCCAGATGAACGTCTATGATTCCGACCGCATGTCGGATGCCTTGTCGCGCGATGGCTACGTCTCGACCGACGTGCTCGAGGATGCCGACTTCGTGCTCCTGAACACCTGCCATATTCGCGAGAAGGCGGCGGAAAAGGTCTATTCCGAGCTCGGCCGCCTGCGTGAGCTGAAGAAAGCGAAGGCCAAGGAAGGCCGCGAGATGGTCATCGGCGTTGCCGGCTGCGTTGCGCAGGCCGAAGGCGACGAGATCCTCAGGCGCGCACCGGCGGTCGATCTCGTGATCGGCCCGACCACCTATCACCGCCTGCCGGAAGCGCTGAAGCGTGCCCGCAGCGGCGAACGCGTCGTCCAGACGGACTATGCCGTCGAGGACAAGTTCGAACACCTGCCGGCGCCCGACAAGGCAAAGACCCGCGCGCGCGGCGTCACCGCCTTCCTGACGGTGCAGGAGGGGTGCGACAAGTTCTGCACCTTCTGCGTCGTGCCTTATACGCGTGGGTCGGAAGTCTCCCGCCCGGTCGCCCAGATCGTCTCGGAGGCGGAAAAGCTGGTCGATGGCGGCGTGCGTGAAATCACCCTGCTCGGCCAGAACGTCAATGCCTGGCACGGCGTCGGGCCCGATGGCCGCGAATGGGGACTTGGCGATCTGCTGAGGCGGCTTGGCGAGATCGAAGGCCTTGCCCGGCTGCGCTACACCACGAGCCACCCGCGGGACATGGACGACAGCCTGATCGAAGCGCACCGCTCGATGGCGAAGCTGATGCCCTATCTGCACCTGCCGGTACAGTCCGGCTCCGACCGCATCCTCAAGGCGATGAACCGGAGGCATACGGCGGCCGAGTATCTGGCGTTGATCGAGCGTATCCGCGCCGTCCAGCCGGACCTCGCTCTGTCAGGCGATTTCATTGTCGGCTTCCCCGGCGAGACCGACGAGGACTTCGAAGACACCATGCGCCTCGTCGAGGCCGTGGGTTATGCACAGGCATTTTCGTTCAAATATTCGACGCGTCCCGGCACGCCCGGCGCCGAACTCGGCGGCCAGATTCCCGAGGACGTGAAAGCCAAGCGCTTGGAAAAATTGCAGGCTTTGCTGTTTTCGCAGCAGCGCGCCTTTGCCGAATCCTGCGTCGGCCGCGAAATCGACCTACTTTTGGAGAAAGAAGGACGCATGCCGGGCCAGCTCGTCGGGCGTTCTCCTTGGCTGCAGCCCGTGAATGTTGATGCAAAAGCATCGCAAATCGGTGACATTATCAAGGTGCGAATCATCAAGGCCGGGCCGAACAGCCTGTTTGCGGAGATGATCGGGTAAGGACCGAAAACAAGGAGCCTGAACCGCTTGAACGGACACGAATTGATCTCTTCATCATCGCGCCAGTCGAAAACCTCTGCGACAGACGCCAATCACTTCGTGCTGACATTCGAGAACAATCGGTTCGCCAGCGAGCTCTTCGGCCAGTTCGACCAGAACTTGAAGCTTCTCGAGGAGCGCCTGCGTATCGACGCCCGGCCGCGCGGCAATTCCGTCGCGATTTCCGGTGACGTCGTCGCCACCAATCAGGCGCGCCGTGCCCTCGATTATCTCTATGGGCGGTTGCAGAGTGGCGCGTCGATCGATCCTTCGGATGTCGAGGGCGCGATCCGTATGGCGGTTGCCGCCGACGATCAGCTACAATTGCCGACCATGGAGCGTAAAGCCAAATTGACAATGGCGCAGATTTCGACGCGCAAGAAGACGATTGCAGCGCGCACACCGACACAGGATGCCTATATCCGCGCGATGGAGCGTGCTGAACTGGTCTTCGGCGTCGGCCCCGCCGGTACCGGCAAGACCTATCTTGCCGTTGCCCATGCCGCGCAGTTGTTGGAACGCGGCGCCGTCGATCGCATCATCCTGTCGCGTCCCGCAGTCGAGGCTGGCGAGCGCCTGGGCTTCCTGCCCGGCGACATGAAGGAGAAGGTCGATCCCTATCTCCGGCCGCTCTACGACGCGCTCTATGACATGATGCCGGGCGACAAGGTCGAACGGGCGATTACCGCCGGCGTCATCGAAATCGCGCCGCTCGCCTTCATGCGCGGCCGAACGCTTGCCAATGCCGCCGTCATCCTCGACGAGGCGCAGAACACGACATCGATGCAGATGAAGATGTTCCTGACCCGTCTCGGTGAAAACGGCCGCATGATCGTCACCGGCGATCCGAGCCAGGTCGACCTGCCGCGCGGCGTCAAGTCCGGCCTGGTCGAAGCCCTGCAGATCCTGAGGGGCGTCGAGGGCGTTTCGGTGGTTCGCTTCAAGGACGTCGACGTCGTCCGTCATCCGATGGTGGCGCGGATCGTTCGGGCCTACGAGTCCCACACGGCCGTTCACGACGAAAGCGAGCAGAGCGACCGCTGATCGGCGGTCGTTGCGATCATGACGGCATTGGACATTCAAATCAGCGTGGAAGAAGGCGATTGGCCCGAGGAAGAGGCATTGCTCGCCTTTTGCGCGCCCGTTCTCGAAGCGGCAGCAGCTTATCTCGCGGCCGAAGAGAAGCAGCCACTGCCGAAAACGCCGCCGGAACTTTCCCTCGTCTTCACCGACGACGCGTCCATGCGGGCGATCAACGCCGAATGGCGCAACCAGGACAAGCCGACGAATGTGTTGTCCTTTCCTGCCTTTCCGGTGACGCCGGGTGCGATGCCCGGGCCGATGCTCGGCGACATCATCGTCGCCCGCGAGACGCTCGAACGCGAGGCCGTGGAACTCGAGAAGTCCTTCGATGCGCATCTGACGCATCTTCTCGTGCATGGATTCCTGCATCTTTTCGGTTATGATCATATGGAAGATGACGAAGCCGAAAGAATGGAAAGCCTGGAGACTCGCATTTTGGCGCGTCTTGGCTTATCTGACCCCTACGGGGATCGTACCCCGGATTAACAGTTTGGACCGATGAGCGATTACAAAACACAGCCCGTCGCGCTGGCGACCGAGGAGGCAGAAGCCTCCGGAGAGGCGGAGGCGGGCAGTAGTAGCACCGCCACTCGACACGAGGGCACGAAATCCACTTCTTCCTTCTGGAGCCGGGCCGCGCGTCTGTTGCGCGGCGCAAGTCCATCGAGCCTGCGCGAGGATCTTGCCGACGCGCTTCAGACCGATGCCGACAGCAACGCGGCCTTCTCGCCCGGCGAACGGGCGATGCTCAACAACATCCTGCGCTTCCGCGAGATCCGGGTCGAGGACGTCATGGTTCCGCGCGCCGACATCGAAGCGGTCGACCAGAGCATCACCATCGGCGAATTGATGGTGATCTTCGAGGAATCCGGCCGCTCGCGCATGCCGGTCTATAACGACGGCCTCGATGATCCGCGCGGCATGGTGCACATCCGCGACCTGCTTTCCTACGTCACCAAGCAGGCGCGCAACCGTCGCCGCAATGGCAAGGCGCCGGCTGCCGTGACGGCCTCGGGCGAAAAGACCGAGAAGACACCGCGGTCGCCGAAGGCGAACTTCGACCTCTCCCGCGTCGATCTCGGCAAGTCTCTGGAAGAGGCGGGCATCGTCCGCCAGCTCCTGTTCGTGCCGCCTTCGATGCTGGCCTCGGACCTGATGCAGCGCATGCAGGCCGCCCGCATCCAGATGGCCCTCGTCATCGACGAATATGGCGGCACCGATGGCCTCGTCTCGCTCGAAGACATCGTCGAGATGGTCGTCGGCGACATCGAGGACGAACACGACGACGACGAAGTCATGTTCGCCCGCACCTCGGACGATGTTTTCGTCGCCGATGCCCGCGTCGAGCTGGAAGAGATCGCCGCGGCGATCGGCCCGGACTTCGACGTGCGCGAGCAGCTCGAAGACGTCGACACGCTCGGTGGCCTGATCTTCGCCTCGCTCGGCCGCATCCCGGTGCGCGGCGAGGTCGTCCAGGCCATTCCGGGCTTCGAGTTCCAGATCCTCGATGCGGATCCGCGTCGCGTGAAACGCGTTCGCATCATGCGCAAGCGTCCGCCGGCGCGCCGCCGCGTGTCGCGGTCGGAGGGCGAAACCGTTCCGGAGACGGCGGCAGGCAATCGTGCCAACGGCGCAGCCCCTAGCGAAGCAACGGCCGACGAGCAATGATCGCCTGGCTCCCCCGCACGTCCATGTGCGCGGGCAGATGCCTCCCACTCATCCTCTTGACGTCTACCGGCTTTAACGAGGCCCGTGAGGCCCCGTGGCCTATTGCCGACCGAACCGCAAGACAGGACTTCCGCACCCAATTCCGCCCCTGACGGGGACAAGCAGCCGGTTTTTTGGAAGACTGGCGCCGATTGATTCGGTTGTTGTTTCGCTCCGGCGCCGTGTCTGGCGGCCGGAATCGACGGGAGGCTGCATGGTAAGACTGGCTGGCAGGGTGATGCTTCTCTCCGGGCTCCCCAGGGCGTTGCTCGCGTTCCTCGCAGGGCTTCTCGCGGTTCTGGCGCAGCCGCCCTTCGGCATCTTCGCCTTCGCTTTCGTCGCTTTCCCCATCCTCGTCTGGCTGCTCGACGGCGCGACCGGAGATCCGGATGGCGGCATCGTCAGGCGGCTCTGGCCGGCGGCGGCGATCGGCTGGTGGTTCGGTTTCGGCTACTTCCTCGGGGGGCTCTGGTGGCTCGGCAACGCGCTCCTGGTGGGAGCCGACGAATTCGCCTGGGCGCTGCCGCTCGCGGTTGTCGGTCTTCCGGCCTTCCTGGCGCTCTTCTATGCGCTTGCGACGCTGACCGCGCGCCTGTTCTGGTCCGACGGGGTGGGGCGGATCGCGGCGCTGGCGCTGGCCTTCGGTCTTTGCGAGTGGCTGCGCGGCTTCCTCTTCACCGGCTTTCCCTGGAATGCCATCGGCTATGCGGCGACGCCGATGCCGCTGATGATGCAGTCGGCAAGTGTCGTCAATCTGGCGACCATCAACATGCTGGCGGTCTTCGTCTTCGCGGCGCCCGCGCTCATCGCCACCGGCCGGGGGAGCCGGATCGGCCTGGCGGCAGCGCTCGTCCTCCTGACGGCTCACGTAGGCTTCGGCTTCTATCGCCTGGCGCAGCCGGCCCCGTCCGTGGGCGAACCGCCGCTGACGGTCCGTCTCGTCCAGCCGGTGATCGACCAGGCGAAGAAGCTCGACGACCGCGAGCGTGCGACGGTCTTCGAAGAGCATCTTTCGCTCACCGCCGCCGCGCCCGAAAACGGCGGCAAGCAACCGGACATCGTCGTCTGGCCCGAAACGTCGATCCCCTTCATCCTTACCGACAATCCGGACGCCCTGGCGCGCATCGCCGAGGTGCTCGACGACGATCAGATCCTGATCGCCGGTGCGGTGCGCGCCGAGGATGCGGGCTCCGGACTGCCGCCGCGCTATTACAACTCGATCTATGTCATCGACGGTCGCGGCCAGATCGTTGGTGCTGCCGACAAGGTGCATCTCGTGCCGTTTGGCGAATATCTGCCGTTCGAGGAGGTGCTGTCATCCTGGGGCTTGAGTTCCGTTGCCGCTTCGATGCCTGGCGGCTTCTCGGCTGCAAAGAGCCGCTCGCTGCTGACGTTGCCCGGCGGCAAGACGCTCTATCCGCTGGTCTGCTACGAGGCGATCTTCCCCGACGAAATCGACGGTGCCGCCCGCGGAACGGATGCGCTTCTCAACATCACCAACGATGCCTGGTTCGGCGATACGCCCGGTCCGCGCCAGCATTTCCATCAGGCGCAGCTGCGCGCCGTCGAGACCGGAACCCCCCTCATCCGCGCAGCCAATAGCGGTATATCAGCAATTGTTGATGCACGTGGGGTTTTAATGGTAGGATTGTCTTACAATTATAGGGGAGTGGTCGACACACTTCTGCCGGGAAAGATGCCTACGCTTTTGGACGACGCTATGCGAAGCCGAATCTTCTGGCTGATTGCACTCTTCCTCCTTCTGGTTGCAGTGTTTTCGCGCTTTGGTTTTAATATTAGGAAGAATTGACCTAAAACCCCTAAAATTGCATAGTGATCCGCACCATCGTCCTTGTTGTGGCGGCCTTGCACTAATCACCGTTGCGGTTGCTCCGGTGAGCGTTGCCCGCGTGTCAGGCGATGGATCAACGAAACAGCGTGTTTGGGAACGCAGATATGATCGAAAACAAGAAGAAGCCGAACCCGATCGACATTCATGTCGGTAGTCGGATTCGTCTTCGCCGCACGATGCTTGGCATGAGCCAGGAGAAGCTCGGCGAAAGTCTGGGGATCACCTTTCAGCAGATTCAGAAGTACGAGAAGGGCACGAACCGCGTCGGCGCCAGCCGGCTGCAGAACATTTCGGGCATTCTGAACGTACCGGTTTCCTTCTTCTTCGAAGATGCGCCGGGTGAAGGCACCAGCGGCCAGTCGGGCATGGCGGAAGCCTCCAGCTCCAACTACGTTGTGGATTTCCTTTCGTCCTCCGAGGGCCTGCAACTCAACCGTGCCTTCGTCAAGATCACTGACCCGAAGGTTCGTCGCCGCCTCGTCGATCTCGTCAAGGCGCTCGCTGCGGAAGCGGAAAGCGAATAGTTCCAACGTTCCCCGTCGGGACTTGAAAACAAAGCGGCCTTTTGTGCCGCTTTTTTCATGCGCGCTTTTTCCCGGGCGCCTCAAAGTGATTGGCGCCGATGGTGATATAAAGATATATTTATGTCGTTGTGCGCTTGTTTTTCGGACGCAAAACCACTAACACCGTGCCAGCGCTTTTCTTCATTGAGGGGACTTCCCGCATGCGTGCAAACTACCTGTTCACGAGTGAATCCGTAGCCGAAGGTCATCCGGACAAGGTGTGTGACCGTATCTCCGACGAGATCGTGGATCTGGTCTACCGCGAGGCGGCCAAGACCGGTGTCGACCCGTGGGGCGTTCGCATCGCCTGCGAAACCCTGGCGACCACCAACCGCGTCGTCATCGCCGGCGAAGTGCGCCTGCCGCCGAGCCTTCTGAAGAAGGACAAGGATGGCAACGACGTCATCAACCCCTCGAAGTTCAAGTCCGCCGCCCGCAAGGCGATCCGCGAGATCGGCTATGAGCAGGACGGCTTCCACTGGAAGACGGCGAAGATCGACGTGCTTCTGCACTTCCAGTCCGCCCACATCGCTCAGGGCGTCGACAGCGCTTCCGACAAGCAGGGTGAAGAAGGTGCGGGCGACCAGGGCATCATGTTCGGCTACGCCTGCCGCGAAACCGCCGAACTCATGCCGGCGCCGATCTACTACTCGCACCGCATCCTCAATCTGCTCGCCGCCGCCCGCAAGAAGGGCGAGGGCGAAGTCGCCAAGCTCGGCCCTGACGCCAAGAGCCAGGTCACCGTACGCTACGTCGACGGCAAGCCGACGGAAGTCACCTCGATCGTTCTGTCTACGCAGCATCTCGATGACACCTGGGATTCGGCCAAGGTTCGCTCGGTCGTCGAGCCCTATATCCGCGAAGCGCTCGACGATCTGAAGATCGCTGACGATTGCACCTGGTACATCAACCCGACCGGCAAGTTCGTCATCGGTGGCCCGGACGGCGACGCCGGCCTCACCGGTCGCAAGATCATCGTCGACACCTATGGTGGTGCTGCACCGCACGGCGGTGGCGCCTTCTCGGGCAAGGACACGACCAAGGTCGACCGTTCGGCCGCCTATGCCGCGCGCTACCTGGCAAAGAACGTCGTTGCTGCCGGCCTTTCGGACCGTTGCACGATCCAGCTCTCCTACGCCATCGGCGTTGCCCAGCCGCTGTCGATCTATGTCGACCTGCATGGCACCGGCAAGGTCTCGGAAGACCAGGTCGAACAGGCCATCCGCAAGACAATGGACCTGTCGCCGTCGGGCATCCGCCGTCACCTCGATCTCAACAAGCCGATCTATGCCAAGACGTCCGCCTACGGTCACTTCGGTCGCAAGGCCGGTCGCGATGGTTCCTTCTCCTGGGAGAAGCTCGATCTGGTGAAGCCGCTGAAGGCCGCGATCGAGCAGAGCGGCGCCGTCAACGGCAGGGTCGCTGCCTAAAGCATGTCGCGCAAAAGTGCGTAGCGGTTTTGCGATAACGACATGCGAAATATCAAAGGCTTAAAGCGGCGAATCTGAAAGATCGCGACGCGCTTTAAGCGTGCGATTGGCGCGGCGCTGTAGCGCCGTGCATTGAAGATAGCGCAGCGGCCTGCTATCAGGCGCTTGCGATATTCAGGGCGGGCGCTCCGGCAAGGAGCGCCCGCTTCGTTCATTTTGATTTTGGGTCCCTTGACCCGGATCAGCGTGACCAAGGGACAAACGACATGACTGAACCGCGCCGCGCCAGAGCAACCGAGGCCTTCTTCGGCCGCCGCAAGGGCAAGCCGTTGCGCGAGCGGCAGGCGGCGCATCTGGTAACCGTGCTGCCGACGCTGAAGCTCGATCTTTCGAGTGCGGCTCCGGCCGAACTGAAGACGTTGTTTCCCGGGGATGTCGAACGCATCCGACTGGAAATCGGCTTTGGCGGTGGCGAACACCTGATTCACCGCGCCGCCGAGGCGCCGTCGACCGGTTTCATCGGCGTCGAGCCCTTCGTCAATTCCATGGCCAAACTCGTCGGCCACATCGAGGATCGCGGCGTCAGCAACATTCGTCTCTATGACGACGACGCCACCCAGGTTCTCGACTGGCTGCCAACCGCATCCGTCGACCAGATCGACCTGCTTTATCCGGACCCGTGGCCGAAGCGTAAACATTGGAAGCGCCGCTTCGTCTCCAAGGTCAATCTCGACCGGTTTGCGCGCGTGCTGAAGCCGGGCGGGCTGTTCTGCTTCGCCTCGGATATCGACACCTATGTCAACTGGACGTTATTGCATTGCCGCGATCACGCGGCCTTCGAATGGACGGCGGAGAAGGCAGCCGACTGGCTGACGCCGTACGAGGGGTGGCCGAGCACACGCTACGAAGCCAAGGCACGCCGGGAAGGGCGCAGTTCCGCCTATCTCACGTTCCGCCGCGTCTAAAGCAATTCCAGGAAAAGTGCGAAGCGGTTTTCCGTCCGGAATTGCGGGCACTGGAAAGCCAATTCCAGGAAAAGTGCGAAGCGGTTTTCCGTCCGGAATTGCGGGCACCGGAAAGCCAATTCCAGGAAAAGTGCGAAGCGGTTTTCCGTCCGGAATTGCGGGCACTGGAAAGCCAATTCCAGGAAAAGTGCGGAGCGGTTTTCCGTCCGGAATTGCGGGCACCGGAAAGCCAATTCCAGGAAAAGTGCGGAGCGGTTTTCCGTCCGGAATTGCGGGCACCGGAAAGCCAATTCCAGGAAAAGTGCGAAGCGGTTTTCCGTCCGGAATTGCGGGGTCACCAGAGCGGCGGCGTCATCCCGTTCGATCGAAGCGCACCGTCAAAGACGGGCGCAACATCAATGCAGGGTGACCGTCTTCAGGTCATCCTCGGCAGCCTTGAAAAAGGTGCTGGAACGATTGTCGGTCAGGAGGATCGGCGTGCCGTCGGCGCCGAAGAGCGCCCAGAGATCGATGCCCGGTCCCATCTCGGGTGCTTCCGGGAAGCAGCGCGAGACTTCGTCCGAACGCATTTTCCGGATGTAGCCGATTTCGCCTTCGCCGAGATGTGCGAGGTCGTTTTTCGACAGTGACGAGCTGATGGCTTTCAGTCCCATGGTGATACTCCGTGGTCGCCGGTCAGGGGGAAATCCCGCCGGTTATCCTACTCTGGGACTGAAATGTTAATTTTCTTTACCATACGTACCGGTTCGGGACGGACGAGGTCGACGGAGAGCAGGCCGTTGCGCAGCTCGGCGCCGAGCACTTTCATGCCGTCCGCCAGAACGAAGGTGCGTTGGAACTGGCGCGCAGCGATGCCACGATGCAGATAGTCGCGATCACCGTTGTCGACCTGGCGGCCGCGAATGACCAGCTGATTCTCTTCGGTGGTGACTTCGAGGTCTTCTTCGGAGAACCCGGCCACGGCGAGCGTGATCCTGAGACGCTCCGGTGCGTCAACGGCTGCATCGCCGCGGATGCGCTCGATATTGTAGGGCGGGTATCCGTCATTGCCCTTGGCGATGCGCTCAAGGGTCTTTTCCATTGTGTCGAAACCCAGCAGCAGCGGGCTCGTAAAGGGCGTAATTCGGCTCATTCCTCAAGTCCTTGCGAGATCAAGCGACCGTTGTTCGGACCTGCCCAGCAGCATCCTCGCCGCAATATGGTAGCTGTGCGCAATGAGTGCAAGCCGCTTGCCTCTTACGTGCACGCAAATCATAGTCCGCTCTCGCAGAATCCAGGAGTGAGGCGGGCAGCGCGCCGCAGACGTTGCCTCGTTTCCGCTCCGGTATATTGAAATCGATCGCGCCCACCGCATGTTCCCCTTATCGGAACATGCGGCACTTCAAAGTGCGACAGCGGCCTTTGCGCGTCCGAACGGACGCGCGGCGCTGTCGGCTTGGGCCATATCGAACAAACGAACGTGATCCAGGGAGGACGAAAGAGTGCCCGCGCCGAGAAAGATAATCATAGACACCGATCCCGGGCAGGACGATGCCGCCGCCATCATGCTCGCCTTCGGCAGCCCGGAAGAGATCGACCTGCTCGGCATCACCACGGTTGCCGGCAACGTCCCGCTGGCCTTGACGGCCCGCAATGCGCGCATTCTCTGCGAGCTCTGCGATCGGCCGAAGGTCCGGGTTTTTTCCGGTGCCGACAAGCCGATCGCCCGCGCGCTGGTGACCGCCGAACATGTGCACGGCAAGACCGGCCTCGACGGCCCGACGCTCGACGAACCCAAGATGAAACTCGAGGAGCAGCACGCCGTCGACTTCATCGTCGAGACGCTCCGCAACGAGGCGGAGGGCACGGTGACGCTCTGCACGCTGGGGCCGCTCACCAACATTGCGCTTGCGCTTCAGAAGGCGCAAGAGATTGCGCCGCGGGTGAAGGAACTGGTGATGATGGGCGGCGGCTTCTTCGAGGGTGGCAACATCACCCCGGCGGCCGAGTTCAACATCTATGTCGATCCGGAAGCCGCCGACATCGTCTTCCGCTCGGGCATTCCGATCGTGATGATGCCGCTCGACGTCACCCACCGCGTGCTCACGCATAAGGCGCGCGTGCAGAAGATCCGCGACATCGGCAGCCGCCCGGCGATCGCCATGGCCGAAATGCTCGAATTCTTCGAGCGCTTCGACATCGAGAAATACGGCACCGATGGCGGCCCGCTGCACGACCCGACGGTCATTGCCTATCTGCTGCGGCCGGAGCTCTTCACCGGCCGGGATTGCAATGTCGAGATTGAGACCAAATCGCCGCTGACGGCGGGCATGACCGTGGTCGACTGGTGGCAGGTCACCGGCCGGCCGCACAATGCCAAGGTCATGCGCTTCGTCGACGACCAGGGCTTCTTCGATCTCTTGACCGAGCGCCTGGCGCGCATCTGAGCCTGCGTTCGATAATTATGCTCCAAACAGAAACGGCGCCCCAGGAGGCGCCGTTTCGTTTGGTCCGATCTGTTGATCAGAACTCTTCCCAATTATCCTGGGCAAGGGCGTTGGCGCCCGAGGTTTGGGTGAGCACCCGTTGTGTCGAAGCCGAGTAGCTGCTCCGTGCCGGGCTTGTCGGGGCCGGCCGCGCCTCGCGGGCCACCGCGGGAGCCGGACGTTCGGCCGCACGCATGCGCTCCGCTGTGCCGCGCAGCATCTCGGAGGACGAGGGCTGGACCGATGCCGGGGACTGGGCGACGCGGAAGCGGGCGACCAGTGCGTTGAGCGTGCGCGCCTCTTCGTTAAGCGCCATGCCGGCCGCCGTCGTTTCTTCGACCATGGCGGCGTTCTGCTGCGTCACCTGATCCATCTGGTTGACGGCCGAGTTGATCTCCTTGAGGCCGACGGCCTGCTCGGAGGCCGAGCTCGAGATCTGGCGGATGAGGCCGTTGATCTGTACCACCTGCTCGGCGATCTTCTCGAGCGCACCGCCCGCCTTGCCGACGAGCTCGACGCCTTCGCGCACCTGGCCGGCCGAGGTGTTGATCAGCGTCTTGATCTCCTTGGCGGCATTGGCGGAACGCTGGGCGAGCTCGCGTACTTCCTGGGCGACGACGGCAAAACCCTTGCCGGCTTCGCCGGCGCGGGCCGCTTCGACGCCGGCATTCAGCGCCAGGAGGTTGGTCTGGAACGCGATCTCGTCGATGACGCCGATGATGCGGCTGACCTCGTGCGAGGATTGCTCGATGCCCTGCATGGCGGCAATCGCCTTCTGCACCACTTCGCCGGACTGTTCGGCGTCGCCGCTGGCGACTTCCACCGACTTGGCGGCAACCTTGGCGTTTTCGGCGCTGGCATTGACCTGCGAGGTCAGCTCGTCGAGGGCTGCCGCGGTTTCTTCGAGGCTCGCCGCCTGCTGTTCGGTGCGGTGCGACAGATCATTGGCGGCGCTGCTGATTTCGCTCGTGCCGTTGCCGATGTTGACGACCGAATGGTTGACCGTGCGGATCGTCTCTTCGAGGCTTTCCATCGTCGCGTTGAAGTCGCGCTTGAGCTGGGCGTATTCGCCCGGGAACTCATCGGTGATGCGGAAGGCGAGATCACCCGACGACAGATGCGACAAGCCCTTGCCAAGGCGGGCGACGATGTCGCGCTGCAGCGCGCTGCTTTCGGCGCGCTCGGTTTCCGAGCGGTTGCGTTCATGCTCGGCCTGCTCGCGCTCGTGGCGGGCTTCGCCTTCGAGGCGCTTGGTATCGGCGAGCTGGTGACGGAAACCTTCGAGCGCCTTGGCCACTTCGCCGGTTTCGTCGGAGCGATCCTGGCCGGCGATCGCCTTGCTATAATCGCCGTGGCTGAGGCTGTTCACATCCTTGACGAGCGCGGCGAGGGGCTTCTGCACAAAACCGCGGACGGCGAGATAGAGACCGAGAAGCACGGCGCCGAGCACGACGAGGCCGCCGACGATCATCATATAGGTCTGGTCCTTGACTGGCGCATTGATCGCCGTGCGCGGCACGTCGACGAGCACGACCCAGTTGGTGTTCACGCCAGACAGGGCGAACGGATAGACGAGACGGTCGAAGGGCTCGTTGCCATCATAGGTGAGGTTGGAGATGATGCCGGGCTTGCCCGAGGCGAGCGCGTTCGCGACCACGTCGTTGCCTTCGCCGTCATACTGCTTGAGCAGGAGCTCCGGGATCGGCGCGACCAGCCACTTGCCGCTCTGCGACAGAAGGTAGACGCGCCCGGTTTCGAAGGGCTTCAGCTTCGCGAGGCCGTCGGCCAGCGAGGCGAGCGAAATGTCGACGCCGGTAACCCCGAGCAGCTTGCCGCCGGACATGACCGGGTAGGCGATCGAGCTCATTGCGGTCGGAACGTCGGTGTCCTGTGCGGTGTAGGGCTGGGTGATTGCGCCCTTGCCGCTCTTAGCCGCGAGCTTGTACCACTCGGCCGCGTAGTCGGCACCGAAGGTGGAGTATTGGATTTCATTGGTGCGGCTCTTCGACCAGTAGGGCGTGAAGATGCCCTGGTCGTTGCCGCCCAGTTCCTTGTTGTTGACAACGTCCTCCTGGCGACCGTCAAAGGCCTTGGGCTCCTCTGCGAACCAGCTTCCGAAGGCGAAGGGGTTCTGTTCCAGGTTCGCCCTGAGAATGTTGATCACCCCGGTGCGCTCCAGCGACTTTTCGGCATGCGCGCGGCCGAGAATACCGGCCATCGAGCGGGCAGCGCTTGCAAGCTCGCCGACGTCGCCGGCGATGTCCGAGGCGATTGCCCGGGCTTCACCGCTCGCCTGTTCGAGGACCAGCGTTTCGACGCGATCCTGGGTCTGGGAGATGAGAACGAAATTCGAGGCAAGCAGGACAAGTGCGATCGTGCCGCCTGTCACCGCGATCAGTTTGGTCGCCAGCGATTTGGCTTGGAACTTGAACATGAAATCCTCACGTGCTGGGAGGTCCGCAGGCTCTCACCTGCGGCGGACGCATTTCGCAATGGGGGTGAACTCCATCATGGAGCGTCAGATGCCGACCGGCATGTTGGAGGCGACCGGATCATTTCGAGCCGGCTCTCTCAGGGTCCTGAATAGACTGGAGAATCTTAAGATAGGGCCAACGCGGACGCTGTTTTACCTGTAGCTTTGATAAAATTGCGCGCGAAGTTTTATCTCCGCGACATCGGCTGTCCGGATTGCGAAGGCGGTGACTTCGAGGGCGAAAACAACGTAACGTGAGAGCGCGACAAAGAAAAAGCGCGGGCAGATTTCCGCCCGCGCTCGGCTCCATTTTGCGGAGCGTTTGCGTTTTGCGTGTTTGGCCGATCCGGCTCAAACCCATCGCGAACTAAAGGCGCGCCGCCACTTCCGAAGCAAGCGGGATCGAGGGCTGTGCGCCGCGCTTCAGGCAGGCGAGCGAACCGGCAACGGCCGCACGGCGCAGCGCGTCGGGGAAAGCGATGCCGGCGTCTAGGCTGGCGGCGAGGTAGCCGCAGAAGGTGTCGCCGGCGCCGACCGTGTCGACCGGCTCGATCTTCAGGCCCTTGGCTCGCTGGATCTCACCTTCATGCACAGCCACGACTCCTTCGGCGCCGAGCGTGACAATGACCGTCTGTCCCGTTTCGGCATGAAGCGCTTTCATCGCATCTTCACGCTCGGCACTGCTGATACCGCTCCGGCCGGCGAGCAGTTCGAACTCGGTCTCGTTGGCAATCACGACATCGGCCATGCGGCCGAGGTGGGCTGCCTCCGGCGTCAGCGGGGCGATGTTGATGACCGAACGCACGCCTTTCTGTTTGGCTGCGGTGAGCGCCTTTTCGACCGATGCCGCCGGAATTTCGAGCTGTAGCATCAGAGTGTCGCCGGGCGTCATGCCGTCGACGGCCTTCACCGCATCGGCCCCGTCGACCGTCGCATTGGCGCTGGCGACGACCACGATGACGTTTTCACCGTCGCCACCGACGAGGATGTGCGCGGTGCCGGTCGGCTCGTTTACCGTCTTGGTCAGCGACAGGTCGGTGCCGGCGCCCTTCAGCAGTTCCAGTGCACCGTCGGCGAAACTGTCGGCGCCAACTGCGCCCGCCATCCGCACCGTCGCGCCGGCGCGTCGTGCGGCAAGCGCCTGATTGGCGCCCTTGCCGCCGGCCGCGGTCGAGAAGCCCGTTCCGGCGACGGTTTCGCCGGGCTTTGGAAGGCGTGCGGTGGTGGCGATCAGGTCCATGTTGATGGACCCAAAAACAGTGATCATGTGAACATCCTGTTGGCTGGCAAAGTGGGCCGGAGAGTGCCCGACTGCGTCAGTCCTCGTCAACCACCCGCAGGCGCAATTGCCCGACGCGATTGTCGACCGTGGCGCGCTCACCGCTTGTTTCTCGCGTGCCGCCCTCGGCCTCGAGCTCGAGCGCCTCGATCTTCGCGCCGCGGCGCGTCAACTTGCTGGAGGAAACCAGGATGTCCTCGACATCCTTCTGGCTCATGGCGAAGTGGCCCTGAAGCTTGCGCACGCGCTCGTCAAGGCGGCTCAGATCCTCCATCAACCTGGCGACTTCGCCCTGGATCAGATGCGCCTGCTCACGCATGCGCGCATCCTTGAGGATCGCCTGGATCACCTGGATCGAGAGCAGCAGCAGCGATGGCGAGACGATGACGACCCGCTGGCGATGCGCCTTCTGCACGATGGCTTCGAAGTGCTCGTGGATGTCGGCGAAGATCGATTCCGACGGCACGAAGAGAAAGGCGGTGTCCTGCGTTTCTCCGGATATCAGATATTTGCTGGCTATATCGCGTACATGCGTTTCCATGTCGCGGCGGAAGAGCTGGGCGATCTGCTGGCGACGCTCCGGGGTTTCTGCATCGCGCATCGCATTCCAGGCTTCCAGCGGAAACTTGGCATCGATGACGAGCGGCGGCTGGCCATTCGGCATGCGGATGGTGCAGTCGGGCCGCGCGCCGTTGGACAACGTCGTCTGGAATTCAAAGGCACCCATCGGCAGCCCGTCGGCGATGATCGCTTCCATGCGCGATTGGCCAAAGGCGCCGCGCGTTTGCTTGTTTGAAAGGATCGCCTGCAATCCGGCCATGTCCTTGGCCAGCGACTGGATGTTGTTCTGGGCGGTGTCGATGACCGCGAGGCGCTCTTGCAGTCGCCTGAGGTTTTCGTGCGTCGCCTTGGTTTGCTCGGTGATAGAAGCGCCGATGCGGTGCGTCATGCCGTCGATGCGCTGACTGAGCGTCTGGTTGAGCTCTGCCTGCCGGGCGCCGAAAACCTCGGCCATGGCGGCTACGCGTCCTTGCATCTCCGTTTGCGCCGCAAGCAGCATCGCCATCTGTTCCTGCCGCTCCTCGTCGTGGGTGTCCCGCCGCCGCGCAAGCGCCATCAGGCCGGCGACGATGACCACAAGCCCGGCGGCAATCGCGAGATGACCCAAGGTGATCGGCAAGGTGCCGACGAAAAATAGCGGTTGGGCAAGGGGGAGGGGCGCAGGTTCCATGCGCCAAACCTAACAGATTCTCTCGTGAAGTGTAGATCAAAACGAGAACATTTGCGCGGGGCGGTTAACGCCCGGCGAAGCGCGAGCGGGTGGCGCAGGTAGCAAGGCAATTTCCTTGCGCGCCGATGGAAAGATCGGCTATGGGAGCAGCATGACGATCAAGCCGCTTATCATCCTTCCCGATCCTGTGCTTCGGCAGGTTTCCACGCCGATCGAAACCATTGACGCGGACATCCGCCGTCTGGCCGATGACATGCTCGAAACCATGTACGACGCCCCCGGTATCGGCCTTGCCGCGATCCAGATCGGCGTCGCCAAGCGCATGCTGGTGCTCGACGTATCGAAGGAGGGCGAGGAGAAGACCCCGTTGGTCTTCATCAACCCCGAGATCGTCGCTTCGTCCGATGCGCGCTCGGTTTACGAGGAAGGCTGCCTGTCGATCCCGGATTATTACGCCGAGGTCGAGCGTCCGGCTTCGATCACCGTCAAGCATCTCGACCGTGACGGCAAGGAGCAGACGATCGAGGCCGATGGCCTGCTCGCCACCTGCCTGCAGCACGAGATCGATCACTTGAACGGCGTGCTGTTCATCGATCATATTTCCAAGCTCAAGCGCGACATGGTGATCCGCAAGTTTACCAAGGCCGCCAAGACCCGCGGCGCGAAGGCGATCTGAGCCGCCGAACGGTCAGCGGCCGAGACATATCGCGCCGAGGGCTTGATTTGCAGGCGGGAAACCCGTTTGAAGGGGCCTGAATCTCTGGAGCAATTCCAGGAAAAGTGTGAAACGGTTTTCCGTCCGGAATTGCGCAATTTGAACTGAGAGGACGGAGTTCACCGCCTTGTCGCTTCGCATCATCTTCATGGGCACGCCCGAGTTTTCGGTGCCGACGCTGGCAGCACTCGCCGAAGCCGGCCATGAGATCGTCGCCGTCTACACGCAGCCGCCGCGACCGGGCGGTCGCCGCGGGCTCGATTTGCAGAAATCGCCGGTACATCAGGCGGCAGAGCTTCTCGGCGTTCCCGTGCTGACGCCGGTCAACTTCAAAGACGAGGCCGACCGCCAGACCTTCCGCGACTTCGACGCCGATGTCGCCGTGGTCGTCGCCTATGGCCTGCTTTTGCCGGAGGCGATTCTCACCGGCACCAAATACGGTTGCTACAACGGCCACGCCTCGCTCCTGCCGCGCTGGCGGGGTGCGGCGCCCATCCAGCGCGCCATCATGGCCGGCGATCACGAGACCGGCATGATGGTGATGAAGATGGACAAGGGGCTGGATACCGGCCCGGTCGCGCTGACCAAGGCGGTCCAGATCGGCGAGACGATGACGGCGGGCGAGTTGCACGACCGGCTGATGCTGGTCGGCGCTACCCTGATGCGGGAGGCGATGGCGAAGCTCGCGGCCGGCGATCTGCCGCTGACGGCGCAAGCCGAACAGGGCGTCGTCTACGCCCAGAAGATCAACAAGGCCGAAACCCGCATCGACTTCGCTCGTCCCGCCCGCGCGGTGCACGACCATATCCGCGGCCTGTCGCCCTTCCCGGGCGCCTGGTTCGAGCTCGAGATCGCCGGCAAGCCGGAACGCATCAAGGTGCTGAACTCGGAACCGGCCTCAGGCTCCGGCGAGCCCGGCATGGTGCTCGACGACAACCTCACGATCGCCTGCGGCGAAGCCGCGGTGCGGCTTACGCGCCTGCAGCGCGCCGGCGGCAAGGCGCTCGGCGCCGCCGACTTCCTGCGTGGAACGCCGGTGGCCGCCGCTACGAGGGTCGGCTGATGCCGCGGTTCAAGCTGACCGTCGAATATGACGGCTCGGACTATGTCGGCTGGCAGCGGCAGGACAACGGCCAATCCGTGCAAGGGGCGATCGAAAAGGCGATCCTGTCCTTGACCGGCGAGACCGTCTCGATCCGCGGCGCGGGCCGTACCGATTCCGGCGTGCACGCCAGCGGCCAGGTCATGCACGTCGATCTCACGCGGCCATGGAAACCCTATACGCTGCGCAACGCGCTGAACGCGCATCTGGGGCTTGCAGGCGAGCGGGTGGCGATCCTGGAAGCCGAAGAAGTGTCGCCGGAGTTCGACGCGCGCTTCTCGGCGCTGCGCCGACACTATCTCTACCGGATCATCTCACGGCCGGCGCCGCTGGCGCTCGAAGCCAGGCGCGCCTGGTGGGTGCCGAAGCCGCTCGACCACGTGGCGATGCACGAGGGCGCGCAGCGCCTCGTCGGCCATCACGATTTCACCACCTTCCGCTCCGCCCATTGCCAGGCGACGAGCCCGGTGCGCACGCTCGACCGGCTCGACGTTGCGCTCGTCGGCGGCGTCATCGAGATCCGCGCGACGGCGCAGAGCTTCCTGCACAACCAGATCCGCTCCTTCGCCGGCTCGCTGAAGCTGGTGGGCGAGGGCAAGTGGACGCCGGACGATCTGCAGGCGGCGCTCGAAGCGCGCGACCGCAAGGCCTGCGGCCCCGTAGCCCCGTCCGAGGGGCTTTATTTCCTTCAGGTGGATTATTGATCCCGAGGCTTTAGCTCGGGACCAGGCCGAAGAAGCGCTGCAAGAGATCGCCGATCATCATCGAGGGCAGCAGGAAGAGGGCGGTCAGCGCCGAGGCCAGCAGGGTCTGGTTACCCGTCACCATGCGCAAAAGCCGGAAGAGCACGGCGACGCTGACGACGAGCAGCGTCAGCCAGATCAGGCTCGTCAGGCCCTGGCTGCCGGGAATGGTGAGCCGTATCGCCGCCGGCATCGCCATCGCATAGGAAAGCGGCACGGAGAGCCAATTGGTGGTGACGACGATCGGCACGACGGCCCCGGCAAAACCGAGCGGGCGCGACAAAATGGCGATCAGCACCAGCGGCAGCAGCCAACTGACGAGATCGACGACGAGCAGTTTGAGGATAAAGCCGGCGCCAATGGTCGTGCCGGCGGGCATCGCCGAGAGATAATAAAGCCGCCAGGACGCCCAGGTGACGGCAATCGCCGGCAGGCACCAGAGCATCGACGTGAATGATCGCCAGAGGCCGCTCTCGCTGAAGTCGAGCCAGCGGAAGCCCTCCTCGTTGCCCTGCGTCAAGAGCCAGAGGCCCTTGATATAGGCAAGCACCTCGTCAAGCAGCGGCATGACCGAACCAGCTGTTGATGAAGGTCTCGTAGATATTGGTCAGGGTTTCAAGGTCGGCGACGGCGACGCGCTCGTCGACCATGTGCATGGTCTGGCCGACCAGGCCGAATTCGACCACCGGGCAATAGTCCTTGATGAAACGCGCATCCGAGGTGCCGCCCGTCGTCGACAGCTTCGGCTGCCGGCCGGTCACCGCCTCGACCGCACCGGAAAGCGAATCGATCAATGCGTTGTTGCGCGTCAGGAACACGTGGCTCGGCCGCTCGGCCCAGGTGATCTCGTAGCGGACGGGCGCACGATCCGGCCGCAGGCTGCCGGCAGCGGCCGCTCGGTCGAGCCGGGCGACGATTTCCGCCATCAGGCTTTCGGCGGTCCAGGTGTCGTTGAAACGGATGTTGAAGGCAGCCGACGCCTTGGCCGGAATGACGTTGACGGCGCCGTTGCCGACGTCGATCGTGGTTACTTCCAGGTTCGATGCCTGAAAACTCTCGGTGCCGTTGTCGAAGGGCGGATCCATCAGCGCCTGCGTCAGTTGCAGGATGCCGCGCACCGGATTGTCGGCGAGATGCGGATAGGCGGCATGTCCCTGCACGCCGTTGACGGTGATGCGGCCGGAGAGCGAGCCGCGCCGGCCGATCTTGATCATGTCGCCGAGGCTCTCCGGGTTGGTCGGTTCGCCGACCAGGCAGGCATCCCAGCGCTCGCCCTTCTCAGCCGCCCATTGCAAAAGCTTGGTGGTTCCGTTGATCGCCGGGCCTTCTTCGTCGCCGGTGATGAGGAAGGAGACCGAGCCCTTCGGGAGCCCGTGCTTTTCGATGTGGCGGGCGATCGCCGCGACGAAGCAGGCGATACCGCCCTTCATGTCGACGGCGCCGCGGCCGTACATCTCGCCGCCGGCGATCTCGGCCGAAAATGGCCCATGGCTCCAGGCGGCTTCGTCGCCGACCGGAACCACATCCGTATGGCCGGCGAACATCAGATGCGGGCCTTCGGTTCCGAGCCGCGCATAGAGGTTCTCGATATCGGGCGTGCCGACATCCTTGGCCACGACGCGATCGACCGCAAAGCCGAGCGGCTTCAGCATGGCTTCGAGGGCGGAAAGCGCTCCGCCTTCGGCCGGGGTGACCGAGGGGCAGAGAATGAGAGTGGCGAGATTGGCGATCGGATCGGTGGAGGTCATCTAACGCTATGCCGTCTGCATGGCCGCTGGGCCAAAGGAATGGAGGCTGCTGGTTTATCCGATCGCCAAGGAACTGTCACGTGGGATGGGAACCGTCATGCGGGACGCAAAACGGCGCCGCGCCTGGGCGGAGGCGCAGCGCCGCAGCTTCGACGGGCCGGAGTGATCCGGCCGCCTGAAGATCGCGAAAGGAGGGGAGGGGCCTTACTCGCCGGGCGCGAGATGCGGCGCTTCGATATGGGCTCCGGCGTGCTTCAGCGGCCGCTCGCCGGTGAGCTTGCGGATCAGCACGTAGAAGACCGGGGTCATGAAGATGCCGAAGGCGGTGACGCCGATCATGCCGGCAAAGACCGCGACACCCATGGCCGAGCGCATTTCCGCACCGGCGCCGGTGGACGTCACCAGCGGCACCACGCCCATGATGAAGGCCATCGAGGTCATCAGGATCGGGCGGAGACGCAGCCGGCTCGCCTCGATCGCAGCCTTGACCGGCGTGCTGCCCGACAGTTCCAGTTCGCGGGCGAACTCGACGATCAGGATGGCGTTCTTCGCCGACAGGCCGACCAGCACGATCAGACCGATCTGGGTGAAGACATTGTTGTCGCCGCCCGTCAGCCAGACGCCCACCAGCGCCGCCATGATGCCCATCGGTACGATCAGGATGATCGAGATCGGCAGCGTCAGGCTTTCATACTGGGCAGCGAGCACGAGATAGACGAGCAGCAGCGCCAGCGGGAAAACCAGGATGCCGGAGTTGCCGGCCAGGATCTGCTGGTAGGTCAGGTCGGTCCATTCGAAGCCGATGCCTGGCGGCAGCGTTTCGGCTGCGATCTTTTCGATGGCAGCCTGTGCCTGGCCGGAGGAGAAGCCCGGTGCCGGGCCGCCGTTGATGTCGGCGGACAGGAAGCCGTTGTAGCGGATCGCCCGCTCGGCGCCGACCGTCTGCTCGACCTTCAAGAGCGCCGACAGCGGGATCATCTCGCCGGACTGCGAACGGACCTTCAGCTTGCCGATGTCGTCGGCATGGCTGCGGTAGTTGGCGTCCGCCTGGATGCGCACGCTGTAGGTGCGGCCGAAGGCGTTGAAGTCGTTGACGTAGAGCGAGCCCAGATAGATCTGCAGCGTCTCGAAGACGTCGGTGACCGCCACGCCGAGCTGGCGCGCCTTGACGCGGTCGAGGTCGGCATAGAGCTGCGGCACGTTGATCTGGTAGCTCGAATAGAGCCCGGCCAGTTCCGGCGTCTGATGGGCCTTGGCGAGGAAAGCCTTGGCCGCCTCGTCGAGTGCCTGGTAGCCGAGACCGTTCTTGTCCTCGATCTGCAGCTTGAAGCCGCCGGTCGTGCCGAGACCCTGGACGGGCGGCGGCGGGAACATGGCGATGAAGGCATCCTGGATCGCGCCGAATTCCTGGTTGAGCTGCATGGCGATCGCGCCGCCTGAGAGCTCAGGCGTCTTGCGTTCCTCGAAGGGTTTCAGGGCGACGAAGACGATGCCGGAGTTCGACGAGTTGGTGAAGCCGTTGATCGACAGGCCCGGGAAGGCGATGGCGTTCTCGACGCCCGGGTGCTTCAGCGCAATCTCGCTCATGCGCTTGATCACGTCCTCCGACCGGTCGAGCGTCGCGGCATCCGGAAGCTGGGCGAAGCCGATCAGGTACTGCTTGTCCTGGGCCGGCACGAAGCCGCCGGGGATGGCGCGGAACAGCGTGAAGGTGACGCCGAGCAGCACGACATAGACGACCATGATAAGCGACTTGCGCGTCAGGATCCGGCCGACGCCGCGGCCATAGGCTTCCGAGCTCGCCCCGAAGAAGCGATTGAAGCCGCGGAAGAACCAGCCGAAGAGCTTGTCCATCGCCCGCGTCAGCCAGTCCTTCGGCGCATGATGGTCCTTGAGCAGAAGGGCGGCCAGCGCCGGAGACAGCGTCAGCGAGTTGAGCGCCGAGATGACGGTCGAGATCGCGATCGTCAGCGCGAACTGGCGGTAGAACTGGCCGGTGAGGCCGGTGATGAAGGCGAGCGGCACGAAGACGGCGACGAGCACCAGCGCGATGGCGATGATCGGACCGGAGACTTCCTGCATGGCGCGATAGGTCGCCTGAACCGGCGACAGGCCCTGCTCGATGTTGCGTTCGACGTTTTCCACCACGACGATCGCGTCGTCGACGACGATGCCGATCGCCAGCACCAGGCCGAAGAGGCTGAGCGCGTTGATCGAGAAGCCGAAGACATACATCACCGCGAAGGTGCCGACGATCGACACCGGCACGGCGACGAGCGGGATGATCGAGGCGCGCCAGGTCTGCAGGAAGACGATGACGACGATGACGACGAGAGCGATCGCTTCGAGCAGCGTGTGGATGACCGACTCGATCGAGGCGCGCACGAACTGCGTGGTGTCGTAGACGATCTCGTAGTCGACGCCTTCGGGCATGGTGAGCTTCAGCTCGGCCATGGCCTTGTGCACGTTTTCCGAGATCTGGATCGCGTTCGAGCCCGGTGCCTGGAAAATGCCCATGCCGACGGCCGGCTTGTTGTCGAGCAACGAGCGCAGCGAATAATCGGCGGCACCCATCTCGACGCGGGCGACGTCACCGAGGCGGGTGACTTCGCCATTGGCGCCGGACTTGACGACGATGTTGGCGAAATCCTCAGGGGTCTGCAGGCGGCCTTGCGCGTTGACTGAAAGCTGCAGGTCGAGGCCCGGAACGGACGGCGAGGCGCCGATGACACCGGCCGCCGCCTGGACGTTCTGGCCGCGCACCGCATTGGCGATGTCGCTCGCCGCCAGGCCGCGTTCGGCGGCCTTCTGCGGGTCGATCCAGACGCGCATCGAATAGTCGCCGCCGCCGAAGATCTGGACCTGGCCGACGCCTTCGATGCGGGCCAGCCGATCCTTGACGTTCAACACACCGTAGTTGCGCAGATAGTTGATGTCATATTGCCCGTTCGGCGAGATCAGGTGCACCACCAGGGTTAGGTCGGGCGAGCTCTTGACGGTGGTGACGCCGAGGCGGCGCACCTCCTCGGGCAGTCGCGGCTCGGCCTGCGAGACGCGGTTCTGCACGAGCTGCTGGGCCTGGTCCGGATCGGTGCCGAGCTCGAAGGTGACGGTGAGCGTCATCAGGCCGTCGGCCGTCGCCTGGCTCTGCATGTAGAGCATGCCTTCGACGCCGTTGATCTGTTCTTCTAGCGGGGTTGCCACCGTTTCGGCGATGACCGCCGGGTTGGCGCCCGGATATTGCGCACGCACGACGATCTGCGGCGGCACGACTTCGGGATATTCCGAGATCGGCAGACCGGTCATGCCGATCAGGCCGGCCACGAAGATCAGGACCGAAAGAACGCCCGCGAAGACCGGGCGGTCGACGAAGAAGCGTGAGAAATTCATAATATCCCCCTTGGGACGCGTTCGGGCAGACCTCGGGCTTCCGCGGCAAAATCCTCGCCGCGCGGCCATGTCTGCTGAGTGATGCCTGGGTTGGCGGACCCTTCGCACCAGGCGAAGGGTCGACTAAATCATTTGGCGATCGAGGCGGTCGTTTCCTCGACCTGCTGCGGCGCCACGACGACGCCGGGGCGGACCCGCTGCAGGCCGTTGATGACGATGTTCTCGCCGGACTTCAGGCCGCTTTCGACGATGCGCAGACCGTCGGAATTCGGGCCGAGTTTCACCTGGCGATACTCGACCTTGTTGTCGGTGCCGACGACGAAGACGAACTTCTTGTCCTGGTCGGAGCCGATGGCGCGGTCGCTGATCACGAGCTTTTCCTCGGGGTCCGGCTCGCCGATGCGGATGCGGACGAACTGTCCGGGGATCAGCTTGCCGTCGGCGTTTTCGAGCGCCGCGCGTACCCGGATCGTACCGGTTGCCGCATCCACCTCGTTGTTGATGAGCTGGATATGGCCGGTGATCGGCGTGCCCTCGTCGGCGGCGGTGCCGACCTGGACCGGAAGGCGTTCGATCGCGTTGCCGCCGGCCGAAGCCGCGAGCTTGGCGAGCGCCGTCGTGACGACCTCTTCGCTGGCGTTGAAGCTCGCATAGATCGGGTCGACCGAGACGAGCGTCGTCAGCACGGGCGAGGCGGAACCGGCGGCGACCAGGTTGCCGGCAGTCACGTCGAGCCGGCCGACGCGGCCGGAGATCGGCGCGCGCACCTCGGTATATTGCAGGTCGAGTTCGGCGGTGCGCAGAGCCGCCTTGGCCGAGCGTACCTCTGCCTGGGCTTCGTCATAGGCGCTGGCGCGTTGGTCGACGCCGCTCTGCGGAATGGCGCTGGTGGTCACCAGCTTGCGGCCGCGCTCGAGTTCGATCTTGGCAAGTGCGACGCGCGCTTCGGCTGCTTCGACCTGGGCCTTCGCCCGTTCGACGGCCGCCGCATAGGGCTCCGGATCGATCGTCACCAGGAGATCGCCCTGTTTGACGAGCGCGCCTTCGCGGAAGTGCGCCTTGAGGACGGCGCCGCCGACGCGCGGGCGAACCTCGACGCGCTCGATCGCTTCGAGCCGGCCTGAGAATTCTTCCCAGGTGGTGATGCGCTTGGACTGCGCCCGCGCCACCGAAACCGGCACGGCCGGAGGTGGCGCCGCGGCGGTCTCGGTGGCGGCGTCGGCCTCGAAATGCTGCGGCAAGCCGAGCATGACGGCACCACCGCCGGCGACAGACAAAAGGATACTCAGGCCGGCGCCCCAGAGGGCCCGACGGGTCACTGTCGATGTCATCTTTTCTCTCCTTGCCGGTTGGGAGCCGGCGCTTTGCTTTCGATGTCAGATCAAGGGAATGGGCTGGGTGACCGCCGCCCTTGTCTAACGCACCGTCATTTCCGCCGGCTTTGCCCCCGTCTTCTGGAAGAAGCGAGAGAAAATGCCGGTAATTTCTTGCTGCTGTGCCGGCCAGCCTTCGCCGGAAGCCGCGCTCTGCGGCAACCATCCGGCTCGTCCGGGCAGGACATGGGACTCAACCATCACGCCTGCCCTGCGCAGACGCTCGGCATAGGCTTCAGCCTCGTCGCGCATCGGACACTCTTCGCTGGTCACGATCAGCGAAGGTACGAGGCCGGCAAGCCGCGTGCAGTGGGCCGGCGCGGCGTAAGGATGGGTGAAGCCACCGCTTTGCCCGAGGTAACGCTGCCAGCCGTCGGCGATCGATTGCGCCGAGGACTGCGGACAGTATTGCCGGAACGATTCCGTCGCCAGGCAAGGGTCGAGCATCGGCGACAGCAGGATCTGGCCCTTGAGATCGGTCAGATACTGGTCACGCGCCATCAGCGCGGCGCCGGCGGCAACATTGCCGCCTGCCTCTTCGCCGGCCACGAACAGCGACGACTTCTTGTGCGCGAACTGCGGGCAGCGCGAGCGCATCGACGACAGCATGGCGTAGGCGACGTCGAGCGCCGCGGGAAATGGATTGAGGCAGGCCGCGGAATATTCCGGAGAGATCACCACCGCTCCAGCCGCCGCGAGCGCCTCGGCGACGCGCTCGCCGGCGGCGATCGTTCCGCCGACGAAGGAGCCGCCGTGCAGGTGCAACACGACCGGCGGCGGATTGAGCAAAGCTTCGCCGCGGTAGACGCGTGCCGTGCAGCAGCCTTGGCCGGTCTGCATCGTCTCCACTTTGAACAGTTCGCCCATCTCTCTTGCCTTCGGCCAGAGGCCAACCCACATGTGGCGACAACACACCACGATGGGAGCATATCATTGTCTGCCGTCTGGAATAGTCTCTTCTATCTGATTACACTATTCGTATTCTCGAACAATTTCGGCTCTTGAAAATGGACCAGCTCACGGCCATGCGCGCGTTTCTCCGGGTTGTCGAAACCGGGAACTTCACGCGCGCTTCCGCGTCGCTCAGCATGCCCAAGGCAACGCTGACCAATCTCATCCAGGGGCTGGAGGCGCATCTGCGCACGAAGCTCCTGAACCGCACCACCCGCCGCGTGCTGGTGACGCCGGACGGTGCGCTCTACTACGAGCGGGCGGCACGCCTTTTGACCGACCTCGATGAACTCGACGGCAGCCTTTCCAGCGCCCAGAGCTTGCCGAAGGGGCGATTGCGTGTCGAGACGGCGGGTGCCTTCGCCAATCTGATCATCGTCCCAGCACTTCCTGAGTTCAATCGCAAGTATCCGGACATCCAGATCGATCTCGGTGTTTCCGACCGGACGGTCGACTATCTCGCGGAGAACGTCGATTGCGCCATCCGGGGCGGTGCTCTGACGGACCAGTCACTGATCGCTCGGCGCATTACGGAGATGAAATTCGTCACCTGCGCCTCGCCGGAATATCTGAAGCGCCACGCAATGCCACAGCATCCTTCCGACCTCGCAAAGAATTGCTCCGTCGTCGGTTATTTCATGCCGAAGACCGGCCAGCAGATGCCCTACCATTTCCGCCGCGGGAACGAAGAGATGGAGATCCAGGGCCGTTACAGCGTCGCGGCCAACGAGGCGACGACCTATCTCGCCGCCGCGCGCGCCGGATTGGGTGTCATCCAAGTGCCCCTCTTCATGGTGCGCGACGATCTGCATGCCGGCACGATGATCCCGGTGCTCACTGATTGGCAGATCGATCCGGAGCCGATCTACCTTGTCTATCCACCGAACCGGCACTTGAGCAGCCGGCTGCGCGTCTTTGCCGACTGGGTGGTAAAGGTCGTCGCCCAGTCGCAGCTCGACGCGGGGTGAGCCTCACCCGCCGCGTTTGGCGTCGTAGTGTTCACGTGCCGCGTCCAGCGCGCCGAAGTGTGTCTCCGCCCAGCGATCGAGCACCAGCAGCGTTTCGCTGAGCGACCGGCCGACCGGGCTCAGGCTGTATTCCACATGCGGCGGCACGGTCTTCTTGTCCTCGCGAATGACGAGGCCGTTGCGCTCCAGCTCCTTCAGCGTCTGCGTCAGCATCTTCTGCGAAATATCGCCGAGCCTCCGCATCAGCGCGGCATTGCGCATCGGCCCGCCTTCGAGCGCCGAAAGGATCAGCATCGGCCACTTGCCGGCGATCAGTTCCAGTGCATGGCGTGACGAACAGGTCGGATCGAAGACGTCGGGGACGGAGGTCACGGGCGCTGGCTTGTCGTGATTTTCCATAGTTACCAAAAGGTGCGTAATTGTCATTCGGTGCCTATGCTACCAGCTTGTTCGTCATGTGAGAATTCCAAACGGAGACGAACATGGCATGGATCATTCTGATAGCGGCGAGCCTCATCGAGATCGTCATGGGCTTGGCACTGAAATATGCGGAGGGCTGGACCAAGCTGGTGCCGAGCGCCATCGGCATCGCCGCTGCTCTCGGCAGCGTCTATCTCCTGACGATTGCGATGCGTGACCTGCCAGCAGGCACGGCCTATGCCGCCTGGACCGGCATCGGTTCGGTCGGCATCACAGTGCTCGGCATCGTGCTCTTCGGCGACCCGGTCTCCTGGATGCGCATCACCTGTATCGCGATGATCATCGTCGCCGTCGCCGGCCTGCGCTTCCTGGAAGCCTGAGCCAACATCGCTCAGAACCCTATCCACGAAAAAAGCGCCGCGATCGGCTCGCGGCGCTTTTTGACTGGCTGTGAACTCTGTCGCGTCGGCTTAGATCACGATGATTTTGGGTCGGGTCGACCCAAAACCATCAATGTGATCGATTCTAATAAGTTGGAGCGGGATGCGGGCGGAAAACCGACACACTTTCCTCATCCCGCTCTAGCCCTGGCGGTTCTTGGCGTTGCCCTTGGATTTGGCCTTGGGCTTGAAGCCGCCGTCCTTGCCGCCTTGCGGCTTGTCCTTCTTCTTGTTGCTCCAGGGCTTATCGGCAGCCTTTGCCGGCGGGCGATCTTCGGTATAGGCCGGACCGTCGGTATAGCCGGCCTTTTTTTCGAACTTGCGCTTCGGCTTGAAGTCCTTGCGCTCGTCGCGCGGGCCGTCCTCTGGGCGCGGGCGCTTCTTGGCGAAGACCGGCTTTTCCTGACGCTGCTGCGAAAGATCGGGCGCACCCGCCAGCGGCTTCACGCGGATGCCCTTTTCCAGCGTCTTGTCCTTGCCGATCGCCGACAGGAAGCGCTCGGCGCCTTCGGCCGTCATCTCGACGAAGGTCTCTTCCTGCTGCATGCGGATGGCGCCGATGTCGCGCTTGGTCAGCTTGCCATGACGGCAGAGCATCGGGATCAGCCAGCGCGGCTCGGCACTCTGCTTGCGGCCGACCGACAGCGAGAACCAGCTACCGTCGCTGAAATCGGCGCGCTCGGCGCCGAAATCCTCACGCGGTCCGGTGCGTTCGTCCCGGCGCGGCTTGGCGCGGCTGTCGCCAACGGCGACCTCGACCAGGTCCTCCGGGGCCGAACGTCCCGAGCGGAACTGGCGCACGAAGGCGGCGGCCATCTGTTCGGCGCCGTGCCGCTCGAGCAAAGCCGCCACGATCGCCTGTTCGTCTTCGCGGATCGGCTCGACAAAGCTCGTATCGGCAAGCAGGCGCTCGTCGTCACGCTGGCTGACTTCGTCGGCCGACGGTGGCCGCGCCCAGGTCGCGGTAATCCGGCCGCCGTCGAGCAGCCGCTCGGCCTTGCGGCGCTGGTTGACTGGCACGATCAGTGCGCTGACGCCCTTCTGGCCCGCGCGTCCGGTGCGGCCGCTGCGGTGAAGCAGCGTCTCGGAGTTGGTCGGGAGATCCGCGTGAATGACCAGTTCCAGGCCCGGCAGGTCGATGCCGCGGGCGGCGACGTCGGTGGCGATGCAGACGCGGGCGCGGCCGTCGCGCATGGCCTGCAGGGCATGGGTGCGCTCGTTCTGGCTGAGTTCGCCCGAGAGCGCCACGACCGAGAAGCCGCGGTTGTTGAAGCGGGCGGTCAGATGGTTGACCGCGGCGCGCGTCGAACAGAAGACGATCGCGTTTCTGGCCTCGTAGTAGCGCAGCACGTTGATGATCGCGTTTTCACGATCGTTCGGCGCCACCGTCAGGGCGCGATACTCGATATCGACATGCTGCTTCTGTTCCGAAGCGGTGCTGATGCGCACGGCATCGCGCTGGTAGTTCTTGGCAAGCGTGGCGATCGATTTCGGCACGGTTGCCGAGAACATCAGGGTGCGACGATCGTCAGGCGATTCCTCGAGGATGAATTCGAGATCCTCGCGGAAACCGAGGTCGAGCATCTCGTCGGCCTCGTCGAGCACGATGGCGCGGAGCGACGAAATGTCGAGCGAGTTGCGGCGGATATGGTCGCAGAGACGTCCGGGGGTGCCGACGACAATGTGCGCGCCGCGCTCCAGCGCCCGCTTCTCGGTGCGCATGTCCATGCCGCCGACGCAGGAAGCGATGGTCGCGCCGGTCTCACCGTAGAGCCATTCGAGCTCGCGCTTGACCTGCAGCGCCAGTTCGCGCGTCGGCGCGATCGCCAGCGCCAGCGGTGCGGCGGCCGGGCCGAAGCGGCGCTCGTCGCCGAGCAAGGTCGGCGCCAGCGCCAGGCCGAAGGCGACCGTCTTGCCGGAGCCGGTCTGCGCCGAGACGAGTGCGTCCCTGTCGGCGAGTTCCGGATCGCGCATCGCCTTTTGAACGGGCGTCAATTCGTTGTAACCGCGTTTTGCCAACGCCTCGGCGATCGCAGGCGCGATCCCTTCGAACTCAATCATATCTTGTCTTTCGGATTTCGGTCGTCATGCCCTGGACGATCGGATCGTCACGGGCGCCAATTGCCGCGGCCAACACGTCGCGGGCCTGTCATGGCGCGCTACATACGCGGTCGCGCGGTTCTTGTACAGGGGCGAACGGTCAGGGGCCGGGTTCGTCGCTATGGACGCCGAACTCATTCGGTCCCGGCTCTCCCGGCCACAGGCAAAGAGCAATGAAAACCACGGGGCTCAGGACAGGAATGAAGAGGCAAAGCGACAGCGGGCCAGGGTAGCCGATATCGTGCAGGCGCTTGATCGCCAGCATGGCGATCGACGGCAGCGAAACGAGAGCCGAGACGACGAATGCCAGCGTCCAAAGGGCCAGCGCCGTCTCGTGTTCTTCGTTGGCGACCATCCTGGCGACGACAAAACCGCCGATCAGGAACCAGAACAGCCACGATAGAAAGAAGGGCAGGCGACCGATGCGACCGGAGGGGCTGAAGAACAGCCAGGTCATGCTCGGCTGTGGCCCCTCCGGTGTCATCGCATCAGTCTCGAAGCAGTTCGTTGATGCCGGTCTTCGAGCGGGTCTTCTCGTCGACGCGCTTGACGATGACAGCGCAATAGAGGTTGGGCGCCGGCTGGCCGTTGGCCATGGTTGAGCCTGACGGCATCGAACCGGCAACGACGACGGAGTAAGGGGGAACCTCGCCGTAGGTCACTTCGCCGGTGGCGCGGTCGACGATCTTGGTCGACTTACCGATGAAGACACCCATGCCGAGAACGGAACCCTCACGCACGATGCAGCCTTCGACGACTTCCGAGCGGGCGCCGATGAAGCAATTATCCTCGATGATCGTCGGGCCGGCCTGCATCGGCTCCAGAACGCCGCCAATGCCGACGCCGCCCGAAAGATGCACGTTCTTGCCGATCTGGGCACAGGAGCCGACGGTCGCCCAGGTATCGACCATCGTGCCTTCACCGACATAGGCGCCGAGGTTGACGAAGGAGGGCATCAGGATCGCATTGGGGGCGATATAGGCCGAGCGGCGTACGACGCAATTCGGAACGGCGCGGAAGCCGGCCTTCTCGAACTCGTTGACGCTCCAGCCGTCGAACTTCGACGGTACCTTGTCCCACCAGACGGACTGGCCCGGGCCACCCTTGACGATCTCCATCGGGTTGAGGCGGAAGGACAGGAGCACCGCTTTCTTCAGCCATTGATTGACCGTCCACACGCCATCCTCGCCGCGCTGAGCGACACGGGCCTTGCCACTGTCGAGCAGGTTGAGCGCCGTCTCGACGGCATCGCGCACCGGGCCGCGCGTAGCGGTGTTCACGGAATCGCGGTCTTCAAAGGCGGTCTCGATCGTCTGCGACAGGGAGGCGAGGTCGTGGTTGGTCATCGGAATTCCTTAAAGTTCGGCGGTTATCCTGCGAAAGCTCTACTGCATAATTCCTTAAATCGGAATCGATTTGAGGACAAAATAATGCAGCAGGTCTACAGCGCCGCGCGTCTTATCAGACGCGCAAAAGGTCGCTGTAGCACTTTGAGTTGCTGCATGTTTTTGTCCTTTAATCGGCTACGATTAAAGGAAACATGCAGTAGGCGTCGCGCGACCTTGGCGTGTGCGGAAGAACGCGCGGCCCTTCGGAGCGTGATCCTGAAAAGTTGAAGGGCTTTTCAGGTCCCTTGGGCCGCGAGGGCTTGGCAAAGTCGGGCGACTCCGGCACTACAGCGCCGCGCACCTGTGCGAGATGCGCAAGGGCCGCGGCAGCGCCTTGGTCTGCTGCGCCATTTCCGGATCCGATCCAGGAAATGCGCATACGGCCTTCATGATCGAGAAATGAGGATAGGACGCGTCTGGACGAGATGCCGATTGTCCGGAACGCGACGGGAAAGACGACACGATGGCACGCATGAAGAAGCGCGCCCTGCGCCGCAAGGACGGGGTCTGGGATCCACTGGCCGACAGCTCGCAGAGCCGGCAGCGAGTGCTGACGGTTCCGGTCACGCCACAGTCGGCCTCGCCCTCCTATCGTCTCGCCTATATCGACGACGATTTCCTTTGCCGCGAGGAATTGCGTCCGGTGCGGCTGCAACTCGAATTGTTGAAGACCGAAATGATGCTGGAAGAACGCGGCATCAACTCGACCGTTGTGATGTTCGGCGGCGCCCGCATTCCCGAGCCCGGCGGCGACGCCTGGGCGGCAAAGAACGAGAGGCAGCGCAAGAACCTCGAAGCCGCCTCGGTCTATTACGAAGAAGCGCGCAAGTTCGCACGGATTTGCTCCGAGCATTCGGCCAAGCTGCACTACAAGGAATATGTGATCGTCACAGGCGGTGGACCGGGCGTGATGGAGGCGGGCAACCGCGGCGCCGACGATGTCGGTGCACCGTCGATCGGCCTCAACATCGTGCTGCCGCACGAGCAGGCGCCGAACCGCTTCGTGACGCCGGAACTGTCTTTCAACTTCCACTACTTCGCCATCCGCAAGATGCATTTCCTCTTGCGCGCCAAGGCCGTCACCGTCTTCCCCGGTGGTTTCGGTACGCTCGATGAACTCTTTGAAACGATGACGCTGATGCAGACCGGGCGCCTCGCGCTGGTGCCGCTCGTTCTCTTCGGCGAAAAGTTCTGGCGTTCGATCATCAATTTCGAGGCGCTTGCCGAGTTCGGCACGATCGCACCCAATGACATTGATCTGGTGCATTTCGTCGAAACGGCGGAAGAGGCCTGGGAGATCATTTCCCGCTTCTATGAAACCGTCGATCCGAAGTCGGTGCCGATGGCGAACGGACGACGCTAATTTAGAGCATCCCGCTCCCGGTCGGCCTCATCTTCGTCAGTTGAAACGACAATGCCGTGCTCCATAGCTGGTGCACGGCATTGTCGTTTGGGAGGATCCGGAGTTCACGCCTCCCCCTGGCAATCGCGTCCGATGCGAGGGGGAGGCGCCACGCAGACGACACGCTCTACCGGGCAGGAGAGGGCGTCGTCATCCGGGCTCAGATCTTTCTGGTGAAGTCTGCGGCGTCGATGACACCGTCGCCGTTCTTGTCACGGCGCTTGAACATGGCCTCGGCGGCGCTTGAAACTTCGCTGGTGCTCAGGGAGCCGTTGCCGTCGGTGTCGACACGCTTGAAGGCTTTCGGTCGCAGACCCGGCAGCATGGCGGGGTGAACTTCCTTAAGCTTCGCAAGGGCCGTTTCGCGCTCCGTGCCGCTCTTGTCCTTGGCCTCGCGCCAGGCTTTGCGCGCCTCGCGGAAGGCTTCGCGCTTTGCCTTCATCTCGTCGGCGCTGATCTGGCCATCACCGTTGGCGTCGAAGGTTTTGAAGTTGGTGGCGACATGCGCCTGGAACTCGGCAAGCGAAACCTTCTGGTCTTTGTTGCCGTCGAGCCGCTGGATCATGCGCTCGGCCCGCTGTTCCGGCGTCATCTTTTCGCGCGCTGCAAAGGAAGGGGCGGCCATTCCGGTGACGGCTATAGCCAGCGCGGTCACACCGAGGATCAGGGTCTTCTTCGACATCATGCTTCCTTTCGATCGGGTTGTCCTGATCGAAAGGATAGCCGGAGGCGTGCGCTGCACCAGTTAAACTTTTGTAATTTAAGTCATTGGCCGAAAAGGGGTTTTTCGGAGGCCGAATTGTGTCGAAGCGGGATGGGAAAGTGCTTGCGGGCCTTCGCCCGCTTCCCGCTCCACTCGCCGCGGTCTAGAGATCGGTGACCAGACGGCGCAGGAAACCGGTGAGATCTTCCGTCACGTAGTCGATCTGCTCGTCCGTGTCGTTCGACTTTTCCCAGGATTCGGCAAAGGTGTATTCGAGATTGCGCGGCACCAGCAGCACCGTCGTCATCCCGAGCGCCTTCGGCACCAGGAGGTTGCGCGGCAGATCCTCGAACATCGCGGCATTCCGGGTATCGACCCGGTGCAGGCTCATGAACTTGTCATAGGTTTCACCCGCCGGCTTCGGTACGAAATCGGCAGCGACGATGTCGAAGATATCGTCGAAATGATCGAGAATCCCGAGCGCCCGTGCCGTCATCTCCGCATGGGCGACACTGCCGTTGGTGAATATGAACTTGCGGCCCGGAAGCGACCTGATGGCTTCGCCGAGCGCCGGATCCGGCGGAACGATCGAGTAGTCGATCGCATGCGCCTGCTCAAGAAACTCGTTCGGGTCGACGCCGTGATTGACCATCAGGCCTTTGAGCGTCGTGCCGTGGTCGCGGTAGTAGTCTTTCTGCAGCTTCTTCGCATCGGCCGGGTCCAGCGACAAGAGCTGCGCCACATAGGCCGTCATGTTGCGGTCGATCTGCGCGAACAGATTGACGTGGTGCGGATAGAGCGTGTTGTCGAGGTCGAACACCCAGTCGGTGACATGGGCGAAGTCGGAATGGTGCGGCAGGCGATCGAGCTTTTTCATGACCGCCTTATGACATGGGGAAAGGTGGCGGCAAATGAGAAAAATGCAAATCGCTGCTCGGGCCGCAATGCCGGCGCATGGAATTCCACTTTGAATTGTCGAAACGGCGTGGCATCTTCCGGCACGCGGTTTTGGCTCGGGGATGCAGGTGCCAATGTCGGACGAACTGTTCTATCTGCTTTTCCTGTTCGGGTTCTATACGTTCACCGTCGTCACCTACTTTGCCCTTGGCTACGGCCTGACGTGGTTCAACGAACGCAATCCCGAGCGAAAAATCCAGAAGGGGCGCGGCTCCGACAAGCCGCGCAACGCCGAAATCCGCCAGAGCCTGGCGTCGATGTTCAGCGCCTGCCTGCCGCTGACGATCGGCCTCTACACCCAGCAGAAGGGCTGGGCACCGGCGCCCTGGGCCCTCAATTGGTGGGCGGCAGTACCGCTCTTCGTATTGTGCATGTTCCTCTACGACACCTGGTTCTATTTCATGCACCGGTTGCTGCACACCAAGTGGCTCTATCCGCTGCATGCCCTGCACCACAAAAGCGTCGCGCCAACGATCTGGAGCACCTATTCGGAGGATGTCTTCGACAACTTCCTCTTGCAGAGTTACTCGGCCGTCGTCGTTTTCATCATCCCGTTTCCGCCCGCGATCCTCATCGGGCATCGGCTGTTCGAACATTTCAACGGCATGTTCGGGCATTGCGGCTTCGAATATTTCGCAGCATCGACGGCGCGTTACCCTTCGCCGTTGTTGTGTACGACGTTCCACGATCAGCACCATTCCGCGTTCCGCTACAACTATGGCAACTATTTCTCGTTCTGGGACCGCGTGCTGGGCACGATCTCGCCGCACTACGATCAGCGGGTGAAGACGTTTGAAGAAGAAGCGCCCCCGCTCACCTTCAAGCAGGTCAATCCTCCCGTGGAGGCCGCCGAAAAGGCAGACTGAACGCCGTGAGACGGAGTTCTTGGCAACGGCCGGACCCGCGTGTTAGATGGCCCGATCTTCCTTGCAACAGTGAAGTGATCCAACGCTCTGAAATTGCGTAATTTCAGGCGAACGACCGTTTCACGCTCCTCCTGAATTGCTCTTCCTCGCAGCCATGGAAACCTGGGTCCTCATCACCGTCGCCGCGGCATTCCTTCAGAATGTCCGCTCCGCAATGCAGAAACATCTGAAAGGCGTCATGGGTACAACAGGCGCGACCTTCGTGCGCTTCGGCTTCGGCCTGCCTTTCGCCTTCCTCTATCTGTTGCTGCTCTGGCAGGTGGCGGGTCGCCTGCTGCCGGTACCGAACGGCACCTTCTTCCTCTGGGCCGTCATCGGCGGGCTGGCGCAGATCGCTGCGACCTTCCTGCTCGTCCACCTCTTCTCCTTCCGCAACTTCGCCGTCGGCACCGCCTATTCCCGTACGGAGCCGGCGCAGGCGGCGGTGTTTGGCCTGATCTTCCTTGGAGAAAGGGCAAGCCAGGGGACCCTGGTGGCGATCGCCATCTCGGTCATCGGCGTGATGCTGATCTCGGTGGCGCGCACGACGCTCAGCCCGCGCACGCTGATAACCTCGGTATTCAGCCGTACGGCAGGCATCGGTCTGCTCTCGGGCACGTTCTTCGGCCTTTCGGCCGTTTCCTATCGTTCGGCCTCACTGGCGCTCGCGCCAAGCCTGCCGGCGCCCGACTATATGATGCAGGCGAGCTATACGCTCGGTTTCGTCATCCTGCTGCAGACCGTGCTCATGCTGATCTGGATCGTGCTTCGCGAGCGTGACGAGCTACCGCGCATCGCCGCCGCCTGGAAACCGGCCTTCGTCGTCGGCTTCGTCGGTGCCTCCGCCTCCTTCGGCTGGTTCATGGCGATGACGCTGCAGCAGGCCGCCGTCGTCAAGGTCGTGGCTCAGGTGGAAATGCTCTTCACCTTCGCCTCGTCCTTCTTCATCTTCCGCGAATGGATCAACCGGCTCGAACTTTTCGGCTGCCTGTTGATCGTGCTTGGCGTCGTGATGCTCGTACTGATCTGAAAACTCGTGCTGATCTGAAAATAGGCGCCCGAAAACCGGCGCCCCAGCAGATGCAGCCATGGTAGAACGACAGCATGTTGTTCGATCTTCCCTCCGACGAAACGCTTTACGACGCCCTGATTGCGCGAAGCACCGAATACGAAGGCGCCGCCTTCGTTTGCGTCAAGACGACAGGCGTCTTCTGCCGCCTGTCCTGCCCCGCCCGCAAGCCGAAGCGCGAGAACACGATCTTCGTGGGCTCCATCGGGACTTGCCTGGAGACGGGCTTCCGTCCGTGCCAGCGTTGCCGGCCGCTCGCCACGTACGGTGCCAAGGATCCGCTCGTCGAGGACCTGCTGCAGGCGCTGGAGGCGGCACCGGAGCGTCGCTGGAGCGAGGACGATCTCGTTCGCCGCGGGCTTGATCCGTCGACCGTCCGGCGCGCTTTCAAGCGCAATCTCGGCATCACCTTCCTCGACCTCGCGCGCCATCGCCGCCTGGGGCTTGCCGCCCGCCAGCTCGCAGACGGCGGAAGGGTGATCGATGCCCAGCTCGAGGCCGGTTACGAATCGCCGAGCGGCTTTCGCGCCGCATTCCAGAACCTGCTTGGTGACGCACCGGCGGCGGCGCAGGGTAGGGCCTTGCTCTTCTCCGACTGGATCGAGACGCCGCTTGGGCCCATGGTGGCCGTCGCCGATGCCACGCATTTGCACCTGCTCGAGTTCCACGACCGCAAGGCGCTGCCAACGGAACTGGAGAAACTGAAAAAAGACACACGCTCGGCCATCGTGCCTGGCAGGACAGCGCCGATCGACCAGATCGAAAGCGAATTGAAAGCCTATTTTTCTGGCCAGGCAGGAGCCTTCGAAACGCCGCTTGCGCCCGGCGGTACCGCCTTCGAGCGCAACGTTTGGGCGCAGCTTGCAAAAATTCCCGCCGGTGAAACGCGATCCTATGGTGACATTGCCCGCGAGGTCGATACGATCCGGGTCGTTCGTGCCGTGGCCAAGGCCAACGGTTCCAACCGGATCGCCATTGTCATCCCCTGCCACCGCTGCATCGGTTCGGACGGTTCATTGACGGGGTATGGCGGCGGGCTCTGGCGGAAGCAATGGCTGCTCCAGCACGAAGGCAAGACTCTCATTCAGTGAAACGGCGCAATTCCGGGCGGAAGGCAGCTGTCACCGCGTTCCGGGAATACGTGCTCATGGGATTCGTGGAGGAAATACGATGAACCAGAAGGAAAAGGCGGTCGCCTTTGCTGCCCTGCACCGGAAGGGCGATCCGGTGGTGCTCTACAACATCTGGGACGCCGGCAGCGCCAAGGCCGTGGCCGAAGCCGGCGCCAAGGCGCTTGCCACCGGAAGCTGGTCGGTGGCGGCTGCACACGGGTTCGGTGATGGGGAGAAAGTGCCGATGGTGTGGCTCGCCGAGATCGCGCGGCTGATCGTTGCCGCCACCGACCTGCCCGTCACTGTCGACTTCGAAGGAGCCTATTCCGACGACCCTGCGACCGGTGCCGCCAATGTCTCCCGTATTCTCGACGTCGGTGCCATCGGCATCAATTTCGAGGACCAGGTGGTCGGCAAGGGCGGCGTGCACCCGGTCGACAAGCAGGCGGCACGCATCCGCGCCATCCGCGAAATGGCCGACCGGCGCGGTATCCCGTTGTTCATCAATGCCCGCACCGATCTCTTCCTGCAGGAGAGCGACGAGACCCGGCACGCCGGCCTTGTCGACGAGGCGATCGCCCGCGGCAAGGCCTATGCCGAAGCGGGCGCCAGCGGCTTCTTCGTGCCGTGGCTGGTCGATGAAGCGTTGATCGCCAAGGTCTGCGCCGCCTCCAGCCTGCCGGTCAACATCATGATGCGGCCGGCTGCCCCGGATCCGAAGGCGCTCGCCCGCGCCGGCGTCGCGCGCATCAGCTATGGCCCCGGCCCCTACCGGGCGATGATGGAAAAGCTGAAAGCCGCGGCGACAGAGGTCTACAAGGGCTGATCGGATAACGCCCTTCAAAAGGAAAGCGGGAGAAGGCATCGAGCCTCTCCCGCTTCTTTGTTGGATATACCAAGTCGTTTAAGCGGATCAGGGCACGATCAGCGTGCCAGCGCCGCGCTCGGTGAAGATTTCGAGCAGAACCGAGTGCGCCGTCTTGCCGTTGAGAATGACGACGCCCTGGACGCCCGCCTTGATCGCGTCGATGCAGGTCTCGACCTTCGGGATCATGCCGCCGGAGATCGTGCCGTCGGCGATCAGCGCGTGCGCCTGGGAAACCGAGAGCTCCTTGATCAGGTTGCCCTGCTTGTCGAGAACGCCCGGAACGTCCGTCAGGAACAGAAGGCGCGTGGCGTTCAGCGCACCGGCGATGGCGCCGGCGAAGGTATCGGCGTTGATGTTGTAGGTGTGTCCGTCGCGGCCCGGTGCTACCGGCGCGATGACCGGGATCATTTCCGAGCGGGCGAGCAGGTCGATCAACGTGCGGTCGACTTCGACCACTTCGCCGACGAAGCCGAGATCGAGCACGCGCTCGATGTTGGAGTCCGGGTCCTTGATGGTCTTGCGGGCCTTTTCGGCGAAGACCATGTTGCCGTCCTTGCCGCAAAGGCCGATCGCCCATTCGCCTGTCTGGTTGATGAGCGCGACGATCTCCTTGTTGATCGAGCCGGCAAGCACCATCTCGACGATCTCGACCGTCTTCTCGTCGGTGACGCGCAGGCCGCCTTCGAACTTCGATTCGATGCCCATCTTCGTCAGCATCGCGCCGATCTGCGGGCCGCCGCCGTGCACGACGATCGGGTTGACGCCTGACTGCTTCAAGAGCGCGATGTCGCTGGCAAAGGCGCGACCGAGTTCGGTGTTGCCCATGGCGTGGCCGCCATATTTGACGACGATCGTCTTGTTTTCGTAACGCTGCATGTAGGGCAGTGCCTGGGTGAGCAGACGTGCCTGGATTTCACTTTCATTGGCGGACATGGCGGACCCTCGAAATATACCGGCTGCTGTTTAGCGCAAGTTCCGGACCGATGGAATGATCGGCGAGCAAGATAAAACCGGAATGACAAGGCTGGTACGCGCCACATCGTGCCCTACCTTGTCGACAGGTGCAAACCAGCAGGGAACGCGATTGACGAAGCCCGCAATTTGGCTGATCCTGCTGCGGATCCGGAAAAATCGGCGGTTTTCGAGCGCACGGGGCAGGCGGATCGGTGCCTGCGGGGAGGAGCTTGAAGGACTGCAGGCACTGTGCGGCGAAAGTCCTGCTTACCGGGAGGTGGAGGAGGTTTTCACAACGCGCTGGACACGATGCGGTCTTGGTTGAGGCGTAGCCTCATGAAGGTACGAGAGCGTAGGGAGCGATGACTGCACCAACCCCAGAGGGCCGGGATTTCCGCCGCGACGAAGTGATCGCCGGGGAATATGTGCTCGGCGTCCTGTCTGCCGACGATCGTCGCAAGGTCGAGGCCCGCCTTGCCTCCGATCGCAATTTTGCCGCCATGGTCGACCGGTGGCAGAGCAATCTTTCTTCCTTCGACGAAGCCTACGAAGCGCTTGCGCCGCCTCCCAGAATGCTCTCGGCCAGCGAGCGGCGGTTTCTCGAACAGTCGAGACCAGCACTGGCGGGGCAGCACCGGGGCCTCTGGAGTTCGCTGGTGCTGTGGCGCAACCTCGCGCTGGCTTCGCTCGCAGCGCTCGCGATGATGGGTGCTTCCATGGCCGGCCTCTTCGAGGCGCCGACGACCAAAGCGTCGCTGGTGGCCGAATTATCAGGCAAGGGCAACGCCATCGACCTCGTCGCCCGCTTCGACCGGGTCACGGGTCATCTGAAGTTGACGCCGATTGCCGCCATGCAACCTGAGCAGAAATCCCTCGAACTCTGGCTTGTGAACGGCAACAATCCTCCGATCTCGCTTGGCGTTCTGCCGCAGACGGGCGAGGGCGAGATCGCCGTTCCGTCCCTGTATCAGGAAAGAATGTCCGCCGGGTCGGTCTTCGCCGTCAGCGTCGAGGCTCCGGGAGGATCGCCGACCGGAACGCCGACGGGGCCATTTATCGCTGTCGGCAAGGCGCGAAAGTTCTGACCTCGAGCACGGGGCCGAAAGGAGGTTCCATGATCAGTCGGCGCGTCCTCTTGATGGCAGGTACCGTGCTCACGGCGGCGGCGACGATCCGTGGCTTCACGCCCTTTGCCTCAGCGAGTGCGGCGCAGGCCTTCGAAATCGTCAAGACCGATGACGAATGGCGGGCGATCCTGACGGACGACCAGTACCGGATCCTGCGGCATGAGGATACGGAGCGTCCCTTCACCAGCGCGCTCAACCACGAGAAGCGCAAGGGCATCTTCCAATGCGCCGGCTGTGCGCTTCCACTTTATTCTTCCGAGGCGAAGTATGACAGCGACACCGGTTGGCCGAGCTTCTGGCAATCACTGCCCGGTGCCGTGGCAACGCGCAAGGACACGTCTCTGTTCATGACCCGCACGGAGTGCCATTGCCGCCGCTGCGGCGGGCACCTTGGCCATATTTTCGATGACGGACCACCGCCGACCGGCAAGCGCCATTGCATCAATGGCCTGGCGCTTGCTTTCGTACCGGCGGTCAAGTCCAGCTAAGCACTCCTGCTGGTGGAGCATAGCGTCGGATGTTCAGAACGACCCGGCCGGCGGCGAGACCGCGGCCGCGCCGGAAAGCGCAGCCTGCAGCTTCTGCTCCTGTTCCGGCGAAAGCGACGTCTTCAGGACACGGCCGCGCAGGTCCGGGAATTCGGCGAGCACCTTCTCGGGCTGGGCCTTGCGCACGAGGATGAACAGTGCCGAGGAATTGTTCGGGATGGTGTTGCCGAGTGATTTGATGAACTCGTCGTCGATGCCGTAGTCGGTCAGCGATCCGGATAGGGCGCCGGCGCCGGCCCCGAGTGCGCCGCCGATCGCAAAGCCAGCCAGCGGATTGAGGAACAGAAGACCGACGAGCCCGCCCCAGATCGAACCGGAAAGCAGTCCGGACGTTGCACCGACTGCGGTCAGGTTCAGGCTCTGCTTGAGATGAACCTTGCCTTCCGTGTCGCGCACGACGACGACTGCGTCTTCGAGGTCGATCAGGTATTCCTTCTTCAGCCCGGCGAGCCGGACCAGAACCCTGTCGGCTTCCTCAGGGGAATCGAATCCGACAACGATCAATTCGGACATGTGTCTCTCCTATCTCTGGCCGCGCCACCGATCCGGACGCAACGCAGAGATAGAGCGTATTGCATGTCGGGGTAGTGACAGAGATCAAAGACTTTGAGTCGATTGACCTCTGCGCAGCGCGCGCGTCACTGTGCGCTTCGAACGGTTTCTGGGATCGTCTTAGCGGGCGATTGCCGTGCCGATCGCGGCGCGCAGCTCGTCGATGCCCTCGCCCTTTTCTGAGGAGGTTGAAAGCACCTCGGGGAAGGCGGCGGGGCGCTTCTTGATCTTGTCGAGCGTTTCGGCGATCAGCCGCGGCACGCCGGCGGCCTTGATCTTGTCGGTCTTGGTGAGCACGATCTGGTAGGAGACGGCCGCCTTGTCGAGCAGGCCGAGGACCTCCTCGTCGTTCTTCTTGATACCGTGGCGCGCATCGATCAGCACATAGACGCGCTTCAGCGTCGAGCGGCCGCGCAGATAGTCGAACACCAGCTTCGTCCAGGCGTCGACCTGTTCCTTCGGCGCCTGGGCATAGCCGTAGCCGGGCATGTCGACGAGCGCCATCGGCGGCAGATCGTTGGCCTCGCCCGAAAATCCGTCGGGCACGAAGTAGTTGAGCTCTTGCGTGCGACCCGGCGTGTTCGAAGTTCTTGCCAGTCCCTTGTGGCCAACCAGGGCATTGATCAGTGACGACTTGCCGACGTTCGAGCGGCCGGCAAAGGCGATTTCCAGCGGACCTTCCGGCGGCAGGAATTTCATGGCGGGCACGCCGCGAATGAAAATCCACGGCCGGCCGAACAGCGGCTTGTCGTCTTTGGTTCTGGTTTCGGCCATCGGCGGTCGGTCCTTCATCGAGAAAGCTCATGGCTTCCCGGTTTTGGCCGTGGATGTCAAGGCGTCGGCGTGCGGACCGGCCGTGTGGGGATGGTTTGCGCCCGCCGGAACTCGTTGAAGAGATAGGCAAGCAGCGCCAGAAAGATGAAGGTGCCGCCGATGATCGTCCGGCCGCTCGGCACTTCGCCGTGAATGATCGCAACCCAGACGGGGCCGAGCACGGTTTCGGCGGTGCCGAGCAGGGCGGCGAGCGCCGAAGGCACCAGCCGGGCGCCGGTGACGAAGAGCGCCATGCCGAGCCCGAGGTTGAAGGCGCCGAAGACGAAGAGCAGAGCGAGCTCGCTCGAGGTCACCGCAAGCCCGGAGGACTGGCTTGCTGCAATGGCGCTGGCGGCGAAGCAGCCGAAGCAGGTGGCCGGCGTCATCCGCACGTGTGGATAGCGGCGCGTGATGACGGTTGCCAGGGCGAAGACCACGGGGATCAGCAGCGCCAGCGCATCGCCGATCGGCGACACGCTGCCCGTCAGGCTCTCCGACACCATGATCGCGACCCCGACGATGACGGCCGTAATCGCGCCCCAGGTGAAACGCGAGACCCGTTCGCGAAACAACACCCAGCTCATCAGCGCCGCAAACAGCGGCACGCCGGCGCCGAGCAGCACGACATTGGCGATGGTCGTATAGGAAATGGCGATGATGAAGGAGGTCGAGGCAATGGTGAAGCAGAGCCCGACAGCGATCCCCGGCCAGCCCATGCCCTTGAAAAGCGCAAGCGTGCCGCGCGGTCCGTCGCGTACCAGCATGAAGGCGAGCAGGAAGAGGCCGGCGAAGAGGCAGCGCCAGAAAACGATCGTCCAACTGTCAGGGATCTCCAGGAACCGGGCGATCGCCCCTCCGAAACTCCAGAAGAAGGCGGAGCCGAAGACGAGCACGGCGCCAAGCTTCTCGCTGGCGGCGAATGGAGCGGAGGTGGCCGACGGGTCGGTCATGGCAAATTGTCCTGGAGCGAGGCGCAGTGATTTCGATAGCGCCTGATGCCTGCCCTGCGCGCCCGCGTCAACGCCATAACGTGTCGCGCGACGGCGTCAAAACGAAAGAGCCCCGGACCTTGGGTCCGGGGCTCTGGGATTGTCGTGCCGGCTGGCGTCATTCCGCCGGTTTGGGTTTCTTCGTGAACAGGCTCTTCAGGTTGTCCAGGAGCTCGATCTTCACGCCCTGGCGCTTCATGATGATCGACTGCTGCAGCACCGAAAGCGTGTTGTTCCAGGCCCAGTAGATCACCAGGCCGGCCGGGAAGGATGCCAGCATGAAGGTGAAGACCACGGGCATCCAGGTGAACAGCATCGCCTGGGTCGGGTCCGGCGGCGTCGGGTTCATGCGCATCTGCACGAACATGGTGATGCCCATGATGATAGGCCAGACGCCGAGATGCAGGAAGGCCGGACCGTCGAAGGGCAGCAGGCCGAAGAGGTTGACGATCGTCGTCGGATCCGGCGCCGAGAGGTCGTGGATCCAGCCGAAGAACGGCGCATGGCGCATCTCGATGGTGATGTAGATCACCTTGTAGAGTGCGAAGAACACCGGGATCTGGATGAGGATCGGCCAGCAGCCCGCCAGCGGATTGATCTTCTCTTCCTTGTAGAGCTGCATCATCGCCTGCTGCAGGCCCATGCGGTCGTCGCCGAACTTCTTCTTCAGTTCTTCCATCTTCGGCTGAACCTTCTTCATGTTCGCCATCGATGCGTATTGCTTGTTGGCGAGCGGGAAGAAGAGACCCTTGACGACGATCGTGGTGATCAGGATCGCGATGCCGAAGTTGCCGAACAGACGGAAGAAGAAATCCATCATTTTGAACATCGGCTTGGTGATGAAGTAGAACCAGCCCCAGTCGATCAGCTTGTCGAAATTGGGGATCGAGTAAGCGACCTCGTAATTGTCGACGACGGGAACTTCCTTGGCACCGGCGAAGACGAGGTTCTTTACCTCGGACGTCTGGCCGGGAGCCACAGTGACGGCGTCGCTCTTGTAATCGCTCTGGTAGCGGGCGCGGCCGTCGGTGAAGTGCGTGAAGCGGGTGTCGTAAGGGGTCGCCTGCGGCGGGACAATCGCTGCTGCCCAGTATTTGTCGGTGATGCCGAGCCAGCCGCCGGTCGCCTTGCCAGGTTCGACGGACTTCTCGTCCTCGATCTTGCCGTACTTCAGTTCCTGCAGGCCGTGCTCGCCGAGGACGCCGATGAAGCCTTCATGCAGCACGTAGACGCTCGGCGTCGTCGGCTTGTTGAAGCGGGTCACGCGGCCATAGGACGACAGCGCGAGCGGCTCGGCCGTGCCGTTCTTGATGCTGTCGACCACCTGGAACATGTAGTGGTCGTCGACCGAGATCGTGCGGGTGAAGGTGACGCCCTTCTCGTTGGTGAAGGTCAGCGTTACCGGGTTCGCAGCGGTCAGCTTGTCGCCGCCGGAAAGCGTCCAGACGGTCTGCGGGCCCGGCACGCTGCCGGTCGCATCGCTGCCGACATAACCGAGTTCGGCAAAGTAGCCGTCGGTCGTCTCGGCGGGGCTGAAGAGCGTGATGACCGGGCTCTTCGGGTCGACCGTCTCGCGGTATTCCTTGAGCTTGAGGTCGTCGAAACGGGCACCGGTCAGGTTGATGGAGCCGGAAAGGGCCGGCGTGTCGATCGCAACGCGCGCCGATTTGGCAATTGCCTGGTCACGGTTTTCACCAGTGCCCGGAATTGCGCCGCCGCCCGGCAGAGCCTGCCCCGATGTCGCCGGTTGGGTACCGGGCTGGGGCTTGGCCTGTTGTCCCAACTGCGCCTGTTCCGCGGCGATGCGGTCCCTCTCCATCTTCGGATTGACGTAAAGGAACTGCCAGGCAATGAGGATCAGCACGGACAGGCCAATCGCCACGAAATAGTTGCGGTTTTTTTCCATCATGGTTTCCTGGAACCGGCCGGCGGCCGCTTCTGTTTCGGCTTGTTTTCGATGCGCTCGCGAAGCCCCCGGGTCAAGGCATCGAAGGGGGCGTTCAGGAGATCGCGTCGGGCGACAATCACATAGTCGTGTCCGGGTTTCATTGCAAACCCGGCGGAAAGCCGCACCGCCTCTTTCAGGCGCCGGCGCATCCGGTTTCGCTCGACGGCATTGCCGTGTTTCTTAGTAACGGTGAAGCCGACGCGGGCTTCGCCTTCCGGATCGTTGCGGTCGAGCACTTCGAGGAGAAACAACGGGCCTCTACGGCTTTCTCCAGCCCGAACGGCCAAAAACTGCGGACGGCTTTTCAGCCGCCCGACAGTCGTTTTGTCTTTATCTGACGTCATGTGCCCGGACACTGGTTTCGGGCAGTTTCGGCTTAAGCCGAAAGACGCTTGCGGCCACGAGCCCGACGGGCTGCGAGGACCTTCTGGCCACCCTTGGTAGCCATGCGCGAACGGAAGCCGTGGCGACGCTTGCGGACAAGCTTGGACGGTTGGTAGGTACGCTTCATTTATTTAATACCGCGGTGTGCGGCCCTTCTTGGGTTTGCGTGTAGCAAGGAGCGTTTACGTTACCGGGCACGGCTCCGCCTTCTCGGGCAGGAGGGCTTGACCGGACGTGCGCGGCTTATAAGAGGAAAATTCCCGGAAAGTCAATTGCGGCTGGCGATTCAGTGGCAGCGGCATTGTAAAAGTGACGGGTCCCTGGCAAGCGGCGTCTGACAGTTGCGCAAAAAGGCGGGCAACTAACCGAGATTGGTAAACAGAACTCTAATCGGCGCTCCCCAGAATGCCGGTTGGCAGCGACGACCTTTATTAACCACGACTATTTTAGGGTCTCCCCGGTGCAATGGGGTGCCGAGACGTCCGATAAACGGACAGCTCTCGCTGCCTCGTGGGAGGTCGGGATGAAAATACGCGGTAAAATCTATCTGATCGTCGGGATCATGAGCCTGCTGGCCGTTGCGGTGACCGGAATGTCGCTCGTGGCGGTCGCCAAGTACAACGAGAAATTCCAGCAATACGAAAATGTCGCTGCGCGTGCCTTCAAGGCGGAACGCCTGAACCGCCTGGTGACGACGGTGGTGATGGAATCGCGTGGCATCTACGCCGCCCCGACCGTCGAAAAGGCCAAGCCCTTTGCCGAGGGCATTCGCACCAATCTCGACAAGATCGATACGCTACTTGCCGAGTGGCGCCTGCTGATCCCCGCCGACACGCAAGCCTCGTTTGATACATTGGTCAATCGCGCCAACGAGTTCAGGACGTTCCGGGCGGAAACGGCGCGCCTCGGCGAACAGGTCTCGCCCCAGGCGGCCAGCGAGCAGGGCAACAACGATGCCAACCGGGCCAACCGCAAGGCCTTCCAGCAGCAGATCGACTCCGTCGCCGATATCAATCTGAAGACACTCGAAGTCGTCACCGGGGAGGTCGCGGCTTTCGAGCGCTCGGTGGTCATAGTTATCCTCGGTATCGCCGGCCTCGGCATGCTCGCCGGCCTCGGCGCGGCCTTCTATATCGCAACGAACCACTTGAGCCGCCCGATCCTCGAGCTGACCGGCAAGATGAAGCAGCTCGCTGGCGGCGATCTCACTGTTGACGTGCCCTTCGCCGGCCGCAAGGACGAGATCGGCGAAATGGCTGAGGCCGTTCAGGTGTTCAAGCAGAACGGTCTCGCCGTTCGTGACCTCAACGCGCAGGAAGCGGTGCTGCGTGAAAAGAGCGCCGATCTGCAGTCGAGCATCGGTGTCGTCGTGGCGGCCGCGGCCGCCGGCGATTTCACCAAGCGCATCGGCAAGGACTATGAAAACGACGACCTCAACCGGTTCGCCGCAAGCGTCAACGAACTGGTCGGCAGCGTCGATGCCGGCATCGCCGAGACCCGCCGGGTCGTCGCGAGCCTGGCGGGCGGCGACCTGACCCAGAGCATGAACGGCCATTTCCAGGGTGCTTTCGCCGAGTTGCAGAAGAACGTCAACGAGACGCTGTCGACCCTGCAGAAGACGCTCCGCGAGGTTCGCGTGACGACCGACACGATCAACGGCAATTCGTCCGAACTCCGCGCTGCCGCCGACGATCTGTCGAAGCGCACCGAGCAGCAGGCGGCAGCGCTCGAGGAAACCTCGGCCGCCCTCGACGAGATCACCGTTGCCGTGAAGAGCTCGACCGAGCGGGCGCAGGAAGCGACCGTGATGGTCAACGAGGCCAAGCATAGCGCGGCGCAGTCTGCCGCAGTCGTGCGCAATGCCGTCGATGCCATGGGTCGCATCGAGCAGGCGTCGAGCGAGATCGGCCAGATCACCAACGTGATCGACGAAATCGCCTTCCAGACCAATCTTCTGGCACTGAACGCCGGCGTCGAGGCGGCGCGTGCCGGTGATGCCGGCAAGGGCTTTGCCGTCGTTGCCCAAGAAGTACGCGAGCTGGCCCAGCGCGCCGCAAGTGCGGCCAAGGACATCAAGGCGCTGATCTCGAAGTCCGGCAGCGAAGTGGCGACCGGTGTCCGGCTGGTACAGGAAACCGGTTCCGCGCTCGGTGAGATCGAAGACCGCGTCCTGAAGATCAACGACCATATCCATTCGATCGCAACGGCGGCGCGCGAGCAGTCGACGGGCTTGAGCGAAGTCAGCACCGCCGTCAACCAGATGGACCAGGTGACCCAGCAGAACGCGGCGATGGTGGAGGAGGCGAATGCCGCCACCCACAAGCTCTCCGCCGAGGCCAACAACCTCGCCAACCTGATCGCCTACTTCAAGGTGGACAATACCGTGGCAAGGCCGGTGGCCGTGGCGCGCGAAACCACCCGCCCGGTCGAATCGCCGGCGCGTCGCATGATGGGCAACGTTGCCCGCGCCTTTGGCGGCAGCTCCGCTGCGGCTGTCGCGAAGGATGACTGGGAAGAGTTCTGAGCGGCAATGCCTCGCCAGGTGTTCGGAGCCCGCGGTGCTGTTACGGTGCCGCGGGCTCGCTGTTTTGGCCTGCCCGAATGCCAGTAGTCGCTCTACTCCATCGCCGCCCGTGCCCGCCGCCGCGCGCAATGCGTCGTCCCCTGGCGATGCCACTGTTCCCTGGGTGACTTACACCGATCCGGATTCTGTGCAGCTAGGCCCGAGCGGGGCGGCAGCGCGCCGAAGATTTTGCGTCGGCGATGCGGGGAGGGAGATGATCGGGATGTGGTCCTTTGCGGCTGCCAACGACGGTGCGCTGAAGGATGTCCGCACCTATGTCGCACCCCGTCCGGCTGCTCCGAGATTGGAAAACGGGCGGCCATCTCCTATTATTGCCCTGGCGCGAAGCCCCCTGGCTCGGGCACTTGTGCGGGGTCGCGGGCGTTTTTGTTGACGGGCAGGGAAGTTTGTAAGGCATGGCGGAAGAGACGCGTCCGGTAACGGCAAGCGAGTCACTGAAGGCGAGTGCGGGGTTTTTCCGGGGCCTTTCCGGTAAGCTGCTCCTGCTGACCATCGTCTTCGTCATGCTGGCGGAGGTGCTGATCTTCGCGCCATCTGTCGCAACCATGCGCATTCGTTGGCTTGAGGATCGGCTGAACACGGCCGCCGCCGCTGCCGTCGTCGTCGACGGCCTGCAGAATGTCGAGCTGCCGCGCAGCGTGCAGAAGGACACGTTGATGGCGACCGGCACGAAGGCGATCGTCATCCGGCGCAAGGACGCGTCGCGCATGATCGCGCTGACCGACATGCCTCTCGAGATCAAGGGCGAGTACGACGTTGCCAATTCCACCGCCTTTGGCGCTATCCGCGATGCCTTCGATACCCTGCTCTTCGGCGGCGATCGGGTGATCCGTGTCTATGGGCCGCTTGGCGAAAGTGACGCGACGATCGAGCTTCTGATGAAGGATGCGAGCCTGCGCAAGGCGATGCTCGTCTACTCGCGTAACGTCTTTGTCCTATCGCTCATCATTTCGCTGATCACAGCGGCGCTGATCTTCCTTGCCATCAATCGCATGCTGATCACGCCGATCCGGCGGATGACGGCGAACATGCAGGAATTTTCCAACGATCCGGCCGATCCCGGTCGGGTGCTCGTGCCGCCGGAAGGACGCGACGAACTTGCCGTTGCCGGTCAGCACCTCGCCAGCATGCAGCGTGAACTGCAAAAGACCCTGAAGCAGCAGAAGAGCCTTGCAGAGCTTGGCCTTGCGGTGTCGAAGATCAACCACGACATGCGCAACATCCTGTCCTCCGCGCAACTGATTTCCGACCGTCTCGCCGATGTCGACGATCCCGTGGTCAAGCGGTTTGCCCCGACCCTGCTGCGTACCATCGACCGGGCCGTCGGCTATACGCGCGAAGTGCTCTCCTATGGCCGAACGACCGAGGCCGAGCCGCATCGCCGCTTCGTCGCGTTGAAACCGCTCGTTTCCGATGTCGCCGAACTGTTGGCGATCGATCCCCAGGCGGGCATCGATTTCCAGATCCAGATGCAGGACGACATCGAGGTGGATGCGGACAGCGAGCAGCTCTTCCGGGTGGTGCACAATATCTGCCGCAACGCCGTGCAGGCATTGACCAATCACGAACCGGAGGACGGCCGTCCGCGGCTTGTTACGGTTTCCGCCATGCGGGTCGGCAGCGTCGTCACCATTTCGGTCGACGATACCGGCCCCGGCATGCCGCCCAAGGCGCGGGAAAACCTGTTCGCCGCCTTCCGCGGCTCGGCGCGCTCCGGCGGCACGGGCCTTGGTCTCGCGATTGCACGCGAGCTGGTGCTCGCCCATGGCGGCACGATCGCGCTTGTCGAAAAGCCGACACCCGGCACGCTGTTCCGCATCGAACTGCCCGATCGGCCGGTGCCACTCGACGCCTTCCGCTCGAAGCTCCGTCACTAGACAGGATGAAGCGGAGGCGCGGCACAGTCTGACGCCCGCGATAAATTTTCGCGCCTGCTTCCCTGGTGCAATGCCCTGCTTTTCAGGGCGTTGCCGCATCGGTGTTACCGCGACTGTCCACAGCAAGTCGGGCCATCGTCGTAAAAATGAAATTTTTTGCCGAACGGCGCTTGCAATCCCCGAAAGGACCCTTTAGAGAACCGCTCACGCAAGCGGTTCCGCCGCTTCAGGCAAAAGCACCCGTAGCTCAGCTGGATAGAGCACCAGACTACGAATCTGGGGGTCAGGAGTTCGAATCTCTTCGGGTGCGCCATTCCTTCTTCTCCTGTCGATTGTGACGATATTTTACCTTTTTGGTCGCTACTTTTGAGTCAGTCTTGCTGACCTAATCGCTGTGAGCCATCAATCAGTTCGACGGAAATCAGCCGCTTCACGTTTCACGCAAGTTGGCACTTCAGCGGTCATTGCTGCTGCATGGCAACGGCGTCTCTAGCGAGAGCGCGGATCACTGGCTGGTCGGCGCTTAGGGCAGGCAAGTGCTGTCGAAATAAGGACAGCGATGAACAAGGCCAAGGGCCCGGAACGGCAGGAGGCCAAGCTCAAATTTCCAGCTGGATACCGATCTCGACGACCTGACGGGGCGGAATGCGATAATATGCGGTGGCCAGTGCGGCGTTCCGCGACATGAAGGCGAACAAATGCTCCCGCCAAAGTGCCATGCCGACCTTGGGGCTCGGGATCAGTGTCTCGCGGCCGAGATAGTAGGTGGTCTTGTCGAGGTCGACGTTGAGCCCCTGGCCGCTGCACTGGCGTAGAACCGCAGGAACGTCTGAATTTTCTATGAACCCGTAACGTGCGGTCACGCGATAAAAGCCGAGCTGTAACTTTTCCACCGTGACCCGCTCGGCCGGGGGGATTCGCGGCACAGCTTCGACATTGAGCGTGAAGAGAACAACCTGTTGATGCAGAACGCGATTGTGCATGAGTTGGTGACGCAGCATCGGCGGCGAACTTTCAGGATCCGATGTCATGAATACAGCGGTCCCGGGAACCCGCGACGGCCGTCTGCAGCGCACCATCTCAAACAGGTCGTCGAGCGGCAACCGGCCCCTGCGTAAATGCTGCGCGAGCAGTGTACGACCCGTGCGCCAGGTGGTCATCAATGTGAAGACGACGACGCCTGCGAGAATTGGATACCAGCCTCCATCGGTGATCTTGAAAAGGTTCGCAGCGAAGAAGGTGAGGTCGACCAGGAGAAAACCGCCTGTGAGCCCGGCAATCGTCGCCGGATGCCAGCCCCAGCCGCGGGCGACGAAATAGGCGAGTACGGTGGTGATGACCATCGTCGTGGTGATGGCGACACCATAGGCGCCGGCGAGCGCTCCGGAGGAACGGAAACCCAGCACCAAGGTGATCGTCGCAGTCATCAGCAGCCAGTTGACGATTGGGACATAGATCTGACCGATTTCCTCGGACGAGGTCTGCACGATCGTCAAGTGCGGCAGGAGTCCGAGCTGCACCGCCTGACGTGTCAGCGAATAGGCACCGGAGATGATCGCCTGGGACGCGATGATGGTGGCCAGCGTCGCCAGCACGATCAGGGGGACGAGCCCCCAGGAGGGAGCGAGTTCAAAAAAGAGATTCTGCGGGTCGCCTGTTGCGTTGAGGAGGTGAGCACCCTGGCCCATGTAGTTGAGCACGAGCGCCGGCAGCACAAGACCGAACCAGGCGATCTGGATCGGTCGCCGGCCGAAATGACCCATATCCGCGTAAAGTGCCTCACCGCCGGTCACAACCAGAAACACGATGCCGAAGATCAGCAGGCCGGCGAAGTCGTTGTCGATGAAGAATGCGGCGGCATAACGCGGGTCGATCGCCATCAGCACTTGCGGGACATGCCAGATGGCACCCACGCCGAGAGCGCCGATCACCAGGCACCAGACCATGATGATCAGCCCGAACACGACGCCTACGCCGGTTGTCCCGCGATGTTGGAACAAAAACAGGACGATCAGGATGAGGATGGTGAGCGGCACCACATAAGGCTTGAAGGCCGGTGTTGCGATCTGCAGCCCTTCGATCGCACTGAGGACCGATATGGCCGGCGTAATGGTGCCATCACCATAGAGCAACGACGCGCCGAACAAGCCCAGGAGCATCAGCACGTATTTCCCTGTGCCGCTTCGGCTATGCCAGGGGTTGAGCAGGGCTGTAAGGGCGAGGATGCCGCCTTCGCCGCGATTGTCTGCACGCAAGACGAAGAGCAGATATTTCGTCGAGATGACGATCAGGAGCGCCCAGACGATCAACGACAGAACGCCGAGCACATTCCCCTTTGTCGCGGCGATGGCGTTCGGGCCGAGAAAGCACAGGTTTACCACATAGAGCGGACTCGTCCCGATGTCGCCATAGACGACGCCAAGCGCGGTCAGCGTCAGCAGCAGACGAGGACTCCGGTGCAAAGCCTCCGATTCACCGTCTGGTGGCGGCAGAGGCTGGCGAGCGGGAGCGGTGGTCCGAACCGAGGGGATAGCAGCGGTCTCCTATGAGAACAGCGCGTGCCAGCACACAGTCGCGCCAGACTGCCAACCGGCGGCAGCCTGATTGGTTCCAAGAGCCCTTACAACGCCGATGCGATACGTATTTCCGTCGCGCGAAGGAGTCAGCCGCCGAACGTGTCGACGAACAGGATGGCCGCGACAGCAACGGCGTATACCGGAATGACGTACCTCCAGACCCGCGAGGGCAGCACGCGGACCACGTACGGTGCGATCACGGCAGCCGGCAACGCTCCGGCCCAGAGCCAGGGGAGAAGCCGCCAGTCAACCTCTGTGCCAAGCGCGACGAGCACGAGGAAGGTGATCGTGCCGAGCGTGGAGGCGATACCCTCCGATATCGTTGCCAGCGCGACCGAGGTTTTCTCGAAGACGCCGGAGAGCACGCCCCCGAGCGTGATGACGGGTCCGTAGCCGCCGGCGCCGATCCCCTTGTTCACGCCCGCGACCGCCGCGAATACCAGCAGGCGCCGCGGACGATAAGGCATCTGTTTCCCACGCCAGGAAACCGTCAGGATGATGACGGCCATCACGACGACGACAATCCCGACATAGGTCCTGACGAAGGTCTCGGAGAGCGTGAAGGCGTAGTAGGTGAGCACCTCGGCGCCGATCGCGCCTAGTCCACCGAGCGCGGCGATCACAAGCACGGTCTTCGTCGCCTGGTTGAGTGGCCGCCAGGAGAGCTCGATGTTGCGGAACTCGTTGTGCATCAGCCCCGCAGCCAGGCCGGTGGCTGCTTCCGCCGCCAGCAGACCAGGCACGACTTGCAAGGGCGTGAAGCCCAGCACGAGCAGGAGCGGAGACAGCGCCGTGCCGAATCCCATGCCCGCGGACGAGTCCATGGTCTCGAACAGGAACGCAAGGGCGATCACCGCGACGATTTTCCAGACGCCGACGTCGATATTCATAGAGAATCCGCTGACCAAGAAGGTCAGAATGACGAAGCCTGCGGCCCAGATGCCGGCAGCGACGAGCAAGGTTCGCGCGCCCTGCTCGGACATCTGCGCACGTTCGCTCATCGGTCTCCCGCTGTCGCGCAGCGCGGACGCATCGATCCGATGGCTGATGAATGCACGCCCAAACTCTTCCGTCCAAGCGTCGCGAGGTGCGCGGTAACCTGCGCCCCCCGGCCCATAGTGGCGACGGAGATCGTCAAGATAGCCGTCGTCCGTGTCCGCATGGGACTTCAAGGACGGCGGGGCGTTCCTGATCTCCTTGTGTCGGCGATCGACATAGACCTTTCTGACGGCGTGATCGATCCGCTCGATGACGGCCGCCGGCAAGATCACCCGCCTCGTTACCCGCTTCCGGGGCAGCGACCAGGCCAGATCGACCGAGATGAAGCTCGGGACGAGCGCTTCCGTCGTCTCGTTGACCTTGCCGATCGTCCCCTGGAGGTCCTCCACTTCGTAGCCGACGACGTCGGTGGAGACGGCCTTCTCGCGGACTCTCTGCAGATCGAAGGTTAACATCGGGTTCCGTACACCGTGATTTGCCTAGGATGCCGTCTGGGCGCGCATTCACCGCGAAGGGGCCGGAACGGTGACGAGTGCTTTTACCATACCACATAGGCGCACTCACCGCGAACCGGCCGGAACGATAACGAGCGTCGACTGTTGGTCGCGCAGCAACCCGGACATCGAGGAGGATGAGATGAAAGAGGATGGGACGGAGGCCGGCCAAGTGCGAAGGCGTAGCTCGGCGCAAGACGAGGACCTCCTAAAGGAGCTCGTCGAATACCTCCGGCAGAACCGGGCGGCCCTGCGCGAAGAGTGGGTCCGTTACATCACAGACGCGCACCTCCTTGAGGCAATGAGCCGTGAGGAGATCGTCTCCGAGGCGTCCGCCGTCTACGACAACTACGTCGACGCGCTCGAGACAGGCAGCATGGAGGCGCTACAGGCTTACGCGCGTGATCTTTCCGAGCGGATCGTCGAACGCGGCGTCGAGACCCACGAGGTGCTCTCCATCGTCCTGCTCCTGCGCGACGTCCTCGCGCGCGCACTGTTCGCCAATTATGGCCAGGACGCCCAGATACTGAACCAGGTACTCAACGCCTACGAGCCCGCCGCGAACAGGATCTCGGTCACCGTCGGAGTGAGCTTCGTCGAGGAGCGCGAGCGCGTTATCCGCGAGCAGCAGGAAGCGATCCGGGAATTGTCGACCCCGGTGATGAAGCTCCGCGAGCGGCTCCTGCTTCTCCCCATCATCGGCGCGCTCGACACAGGACGCATTCAGCAGCTGACCGGGCAGCTGCTCGAGGCAATCCGAGCGTATCGCGCTCAGGTGGTCGTGGTCGACATCACCGGCGTCGCGGGGATCAATCGCGAAGTTGCAAACTATCTCCTCCGGACGGTCGAGGCGGCCCGGCTCATGGGTGCTGAGACGATCATCACCGGAATCTCGTCGGAGATCGCTCAGACCATCGTCAATCTGGATGTCAGCCTTTTCAAGATAACGACGGTTGGCGATCTCCAAGGCGGCATCGAGGAAGCCGAGCGGCTCCTCGCCAATCGTCGGGGACAGACCGTTACTGTGGTACCCGAATCGCTTCAATCCAGCCCGCCTGAGTGACAGCAATTTCGCGCCGGTGGATTTGATTGCGGGCCGAAGATCATAGGACGTCCCCTCCAGGCCGCATGCTCCTCTCCTGCCGCGCGGAAAGGCGGGAGGAGCAATTGTTCAATCCTCCGAAGTGGTTAGGTGACAAACAGTATATATTAGTATAACTTAATTTGCATACGTCGTGGAGGCGTTGAACCCGTCTCGGAGCCTGTGGGGGATGGTGACTCCGGATCAGAAGAAGCGGAAGCGCCTTCACGAACTTTTGACGCCTGTGTCTGAGAATCGGCCCAATGACTCCCTATATTCGGGGAGATACCAAGGCCACTGAAGGAAAGGAGGTGCCGGATGTATCGCTACATGATGAAAGAACTGCTGGTGATAGTCGCTGGCCTCTCGATATGTGCCTTCACGATCCTGTTTTTCCTGGTCAACTCGACACCGAATCTCTGACGGCCGCCAATCGGCGCCCCGCCAAGGCTTGAGCGCCGGATATCAACGGCGTTGCGCCAGGATGTCCAAAGTGCGCCGATCCTTCTCTCCCGCGAAATACTGTACAAGGGCCTGCTCGAACAGGCTTCCCGCTTCGTCGACCTCGGCGAACAAGGTCATCGATGACCGGAATTTCATGTCATCGGGGCTCGAGAAAATGTCGTGGGCCGATTTCCCCGCAACCGCATTGACGCGTTCGGTGCATTCCCGAAGCCTCGCGCCGAGTGTCGGATGTGCCAGATAGGCGGACGCTTCTTCGAGACCCGATATCGCGTAGCGCTCGGCCATCGGCGAGTGGCCGAGACCGGCAAGTTGCGGGAAGACGAACCACATCCAGTGCGTCCGTTTGTGGCCACGGGTGAGTTCGTCCAGAACCGCGGCATGGACGCGGTCCTGGGCGTCGATGAACCGTTGCAGATCGAAGGGATCAGTCATGGCTGCGCCTCCCTTGATCGCACTCGCCTGTCGGCGGGGGCGTCAGTTACCAGCGGTGATGAACATGAACCTTGACCAGTCGTTCGTAAACCGCGGCAATCGCGGCCTTGGTTTGATCGTCGATGGCGGCGAGCCCGCTGGCAGCGGCGTTGGATTGCGCCTGCGCCTCGTTGCGGGCGCCGGGAATGACGACCGAGACTGCCTGCTGCTCGAGGATCCAGCTGAGCGCGAACTGTGCCATCGGCACGCCCGTGGGCACCAGTGGGCGGAGCTGCTCGACAGCTTCCAGCGCCGCTTCGAACGGTACGCCGGCAAAGGTCTCGCCGACATCGAAGGCCTCACCGTGCCGGTTGAAGTTGCGATGGTCGTCGGCAGCAAAGGCGGTTTCGCGGGTGATCTTGCCGGAAAGCAGCCCGGAGGCGAGCGGCACGCGCACGATGACGCCGACATTTTTCTTCTGCGCCTCGGCGAAGAACATGTCATGCGGTCGCTGGCGGAAGATGTTGTAGATGATCTGCACCGTGGCCACACCAGGGTATTCGATCGCCTTCAGCGCTTCCTCCACCTTTTCGACCGATACACCGTACTGGCGGATCTTGCCCTTGGTGACGAGCCGATCCAGGGCTCCGAACAGCTCCGGGCGATAATAGACCTCGGTCGGCGGGCAATGGAGCTGCACTAGGTCGAGCGTCTCGACGCCGAGATTGGCGAGGCTGCGGTCGATGAAGGCCTCGATGTTTTCGCCCGTATAACCTTCCGCGACATGTGGATTGAGCCGGCGGCCGGCTTTGGTCGCAACGAAGGGCTCGTCGCCGCCGCGCTCCTTCAATACGGCCGCGATGATCTTTTCGGACCGACCGTCGCCATAGACGTCGGCCGTGTCGATGAAGGTGACGCCCGCGTCGAGTGCGGCATGGAGCGCGCGCTTGCCGTCCGCCTCGCTGACATCGCCCCAGGAGCCGCCGATCTGCCAGGCGCCGAAGCCGATCTCGGAAATGGTGGCGCCGGTCTTGCCAAGAACTCTCGTCTTCATGCTGCTGTCTCCTGTTGTGCGTCGTGATGTTGGGCGTACGGTGACGGGCTCAATCGTCCACCGAGACCACGGCCTTGCCGCGGCTGAGATCGACGACCATCGCGAGGATCGCGTCCGCCTCGTCCTTGCGCAGATCGACGGTGAGGACCGGGCCCTTGTCCGTGAAGCTCTCGCCGGCAATGGTCACGTCGCGGGCAAGAAGCCGCGCCTTCACCAGCGCCATGTCGGAAAAATCGACGGCGACGGTCGCGCGCACGGTTTCGATCATCTCGATCTTTTCCGCCGCCCTGAGGCAGAGCGCCGCCGTGCCGCCATAGGCGCGCACCAGACCGCCGCTGCCGAGCAGGATGCCGCCGAACCAGCGGGTGACCACGACGGCCACCCGGTCGAGTTCCTGGCCGTCGATCGCCGCAAGGATTGGCTTGCCGGCCGTCCCGCTCGGCTCGCCGTCGTCGCTGAAGCGATAGGCCTGGCCGATGCGCCAAGCCCAGCAATTGTGGTTGGCCGTTAGATCGGAGTGGGAGGCGAGAAAGTCCTTCGCTGCCTGTTCGTCGGCAACCGGCGCTGCGATTGCCAGAAACCGGCTCTTCTTGACGTCCTGGCTTGCCGTTTCTGTGCGCTTGAGGGTGAACATGGCCGCTTCCGTTTTGTCATTGCTGATAACGGATTAAGGGCTATTGCGCCACCACGGTTTGAGTGGGTCGTGGGCTTGGCTGATGAACGGGTCGGAGTGAACTTTCCCGACGCGTCTGCGCCCTGAGGAGACTCGTTTGTGTGCATTTAACAGATCTCTGTGAAAGCACAGAAATGACGAGAAGAGGTGCGGGCCATCCCCATGGCAAGCGGCGTGGCCCAATCGTCCATCGCCTCTCCCTTGAGGAGGGAGAGGCATTTTTTGTCCGAGGCCTCGGCTTCGATCAGCCGATAGCCATCAGGCTGGCATTGCCACCGGCAGCCGCCGTGTTGATCGAGGTCGAGACCTCCTCGAGCAGCCAGTTCAGGCAATAGGCGTCGGGGTTCTTGCCGATCTCCTCGGTCGAAGCCGCCTGGACGAGAACCAGCGGTCCTGGCAGGCCTGCGATCGCCTTGCCGACTTCGCGCACCCGTGTGCCGTCACCCTCGACGAGGGCACCGGCGAAGGGGCCGTCCGCTGCCCAGTCCTTCGACCAGGAGAGGCGTGCGGCGACGCTTGCCGGCAGGTCCTTCAGCGAGGCCTGCAGGCCGGAAGCGGCATCGACGACGACGGTATTGCCGGTGGCAAGGGCGGCGCCGAGCTGGCGGTAGAGGCCGGTTTCCGTCGCTGGAACCAGGAGCACGCGGCCGCGCGGATGCAGCGCATAGAGATTGCGCTCGCCGACCGGGCCCGGAAGTTCGGAGTTGAGGCCGAGCGCGGAATTGCTGCCGGCGGTGCGGGCGGCTTCGGCTTCGGCTTTCGCGCCCTTGCCGTCGAGCCACTTGGCGAAGTCGAGCAGAGCCGGATCGGTATGAATCGAGCTGTGCTGCGGCGGCACCGGTGCGGTGGCGACCAGGCGGCCGAGATAGAGCGGGCCGCCGGCCTTCGGGCCGGTGCCGGAGAGGCCGCGCCCGCCGAAGGGCTGAACGCCGACGACTGCGCCGATGACGTTGCGGTTGACGTAGAGGTTGCCCGCCTTCACCCGTGCCGTCACATGCGCGATCGTCTCGTCGAGGCGCGTGTGCAGGCCGAAGGTGAGGCCGTAGCCGGTGGCGTTGATGTCGTCGATCAACCGGTCGAGATCGTCGCGGCGGTAGCGGATGACGTGCAGCACCGGACCGAAGACTTCGCGCTTCAGGTCCGAGAGCTTGTCGAGCTCGATGATCGTCGGCGGCACGAAGGTGCCCTGTTCGGTCTCCGACGCAAGGCCGATCTGCTCCACCTTGCGGCCGAGGCCGCGCATGGCGTCGATGTGCTTCTCGATAATGCCCTTGGCCTCAGCGGTGATGACCGGGCCGACATCGACCGACAGCCGGTCGGTGCGGCCGATCTTCAGCTCATGCAGCGCGCCCTTCAGCATCGAAAGCGTGCGCTCGGCCACGTCTTCCTGCAGGCAAAGCACGCGCAGCGCCGAGCAGCGCTGGCCGGCGCTGTCGAAGGCCGAGGCGATGACGTCGCCGACGACCTGTTCGGCAAGCGCCGAGCTGTCGACGATCATGGCGTTCTGGCCGCCGGTTTCGGCAATCAGCGGGATCGGTCGGCCAGCCGGCGAAAGCCGCTCGGCAAGCTGAGCCTGGATCAGGCGCGCGACTTCGGTCGAGCCGGTGAACATCACGCCGGCGATTTCAGGTGCTGCCACCAACGCGGCACCGATGCGGCCGTCGCCGGGGAGCAGCTGCAGCGCGGCGGCGGGGATGCCGGCCTCGTGCAGGATGCGCACGCCTTCGGCGGCAATCAGCGGCGTTTCCTCGGCGGGCTTGGCCAGCACCGGGTTGCCGGCAACGAGCGCTGCGGCAATCTGGCCAGTGAAGATCGCCAGCGGGAAGTTCCACGGGCTGATGCAGACAATCGGCCCAAGTGCCTTATGGGCCGGGCCGAGGGTGCGGCGCGTCTGTTCGGCATAGTAGCGCAGGAAGTCGATCGCTTCGCGCACTTCGGCAATGGCGTTCGGCAGCGACTTGCCGGCTTCGCGCGCGATGAGGCCGAGCAGGGTCGGCATGCGCGCCTGCATCAGGTCGGCAGCGCGCGTGAGGCAGGCGGCGCGCTCGGACGGTGAGACGGCAGCCCAGCTCGCGGCCGCCTTGGCGGCAAGGGTCGCGGCCTGGCGGGCGTCGGCCTCGGAAGCCTCGGTGACCGAGCCGACCACGTCGCGGTGGTCGCCGGGGTTGACGACGGCGCGCGTTTCGCCGGAAGCGGTGCCCGCTGCAAGTTGGGGAACGGCCTTCCAGTCGACGATAGCACTGGCCTGCAGCGCTGCGGTCAGCGAGATAAGGCCCGCTTCGTTCGAAAGATCGAGACCGGCGGAATTGCGGCGCGCTTCGCCGAAGAGGTTGTCGGGGAGCGCGATCTGGTCATGCGGCGCGCCGACGACGGGCATGGCGCGTACGATCTCGACCGGATCGGCGATGAGCTCGTCGACCGAGACCTTCGGATCGGCGATGCGATTGACGAAGGAGGAGTTCGCGCCGTTTTCGAGCAGGCGGCGAACGAGATAGGCAAGCAGCGTCTCGTGCGTGCCGACGGGCGCGTAGATCCGGCAGGGACGGTCGAGATTGCCCTTGCCGACCACTTCGTCATAGAGCGGCTCGCCCATGCCGTGCAGGCACTGGAACTCGTACTTGCCGACCTTGAAGTCCTTGCCGGCCATTTCGTAGATCGTCGCCAGCGATTGCGCATTGTGGGTCGCAAACTGCGGGAAGATCACGTCGGTCGCCGCCAGCAGCTTCTTGGCGCAGGCGATATAGGAGACGTCCGTGTAGATCTTGCGGGTAAAGACCGGGAAGTCTTCGAGGCCGTCGAGCTGCGCGCGCTTGATCTCGGCGTCCCAATAGGCGCCCTTGACGAGGCGCACCATGATGCGGCGGCCGGCGCGGCGCGCCAGGTCGATGATGAAGTCGAGCACAAAGGGGCAACGCTTGCCATAGGCCTGGACGACGAAGCCCATGCCGTTCCAGCCGGCGAGGTCCTTGTCGAGGCACAGTTCTTCGAGCAGGTCGAGAGAGAGTTCGAGGCGGTCGGCTTCCTCGGCGTCGATGTTGAGGCCGATGTCGTATTTCTTGGCGATGACGGCGAGCGCCTTCACCTTGGGCAGCAGCTCGCTCATGACGCGCGAGGCCTGGGCGCGGGAGTAGCGCGGATGCAGCGCCGAAAGCTTGATCGAGATGCCGGGGCCTTCATAGATGCCGCGGCCGGCGGAAGCCTTGCCAATGGCGTGGATCGCCGTCTCGTAGTCGCGGTAGTAGCGCTCCGCGTCGGCGGCCGTCGTCGCCGCTTCGCCGAGCATGTCGTAGGAGTAGCGGAAGCCCTTCTGTTCGAGCGCGCGCGAGCGGCGCAGCGCCTCGTCGATGGTCTCGCCGGTCACGAACTGTTCGCCCATCATGCGCATCGCCATGTCGACGCCGCGACGGATGACCGGCTCGCCGCAACGGGCGATCAGGCGGGTGAGCGCGGCGGAAAGGCTGCGGTCGTTGACGGTCGAGGTGAGCTTGCCGGTAACGACGAGGCCCCAGGTGGCGGCGTTGACGAACAGCGAGCGGCCGCCGCCGATATGCGACTTCCAGTCGCCGTCGGCGATCTTGTCGCGGATCAGTGCGTCACGCGTTGCCGTGTCCGGAATGCGCAGCAGCGCTTCGGCCAGGCACATCAGCGCCACGCCTTCCTGGCTCGAGAGCGAATATTCCTGCACCAGACCCTCGACGCCCGAGCCCTTGTGCTTGGCGCGCAGCGCCTCGATCAGCTTTCGCGCGGTCTTGGCGGCTGCGTGGCGGGTTGCGGCAGGCAGCGTCGCCGCTTCGACGAGTGCCGGCAGCGCCTCGGTTTCCGGGCGACGGTAGGCTGCGGTGATTGCCTGGCGAAGCGTGCTCTGCGGTCGCACCGGCGGAGCGAACTCGGCGAAGGGAGCCTGCGGCGCGCCGGTCTCGGTCGTGGTCTTCTGAAGCGGTGTCTGGCTCATCGAGCGCTATCCTCCGGGAAGCGGTTTCCAAGGGCGCGGCGCGCCCCCGATCGTGGGCGGAAAATACGCTTCCTTCCGCCGTACATCCATCCGGCAAATTTCGTGTTTGGCGGAATGTTTCACCGTCTCTCTGGCACAGCGCCGCATGAAGTACGGAGTGTGAGCAAAACTGCCGGATGATCTTACTGCATGGTTCCTGAAATCCTGGCCGATTTAAGGATAGAACATCCAGCCATTCAAAGCGCTACGGCGACCTTTGCGCGTCTGATAAGACGCGCGGCGCTGTAGATCAGGCCGCTTTGCCGAAATGCCTTTCGCGCGCCATCAGGCACTCGTCGTCGCCGGGCATGCAGGTGCGGCAGACGATCGGGCGGATGGCGTAGATCTTGCACGATACGTGTTCGCCGAGCTTGCCGCCGAGCGCACAGCAACGATCGTCCTCGCAGCGCATGCCCCCGAGATCGACGGAAACATATTCGGCCGGGATCAGGTCGAGCTCCTCGTCCGTCTCCAGCGAGAAGCGCGGCCAGTCGGCCGAATAGGCACAACAGGCGCCGCAGCTTTGGCAGTCGAAGCTCTCGTCGGTGGATTGGGTCATGCGCCAAACTAGCATGAAGGCCGGCGGTCCGAAATGGCCCTCACGCGATGGCGGCGTCCCGGCGGGCGATCTCGTAGTCTTCGGTATGGACCAGCACGCCATCGTCGGTCACCACGGCGATGCCATAGGCCGCCGGTTCATCGACGGACAAGGAGGCGTCGGGTGCGTCGAAGGGCATCGGCTGCTGGTGCACCGGGCTCTTGAAGATCGAGAAGGGAATGCCGCGGCTGGAACCGCTGATCGTGCGGTGCACGTGACCGGCGAAGATATGGCGGACGTTGGAATGCCTTTTGACGAGATCGTAGAACTCGACTTCATTGGCGAGCCGGATCATGTCCATGCCGGCAAAGCCCGTCCTGTGTGGCGGGTGATGCATGAAGATGAGCGCCGGCTTGTCGCCGGCATCGGCAAGCTGCCGGTCGAGCCAGGCAAGCCGTCTGGCACAGAGCAGCCCCGCATGGCTGGTCGGATAATCATAGGGCGGAGCAAAGAGCGTATCGAGCAGGATGGCGCGGCAGTCCGGGAAATCGATCGCCTGCTGCACGAAACCGTTCTCGTCCGTCACGGCGTCGGGGAAGGTGTCGAGAAAAACCTCACGCCGGTCATGGTTGCCGATGGTGATGGCGACCGGCGGCACGACCTGACCAATGAGCCGCTTCAGCCGTTCGTAGGAGGCGCGATCGGCGTAGTGGGTGAGATCGCCGGTGAAGATCACCCGGTCGGCGTCCGCATGGTAGCGGTTGACGTGTTCGATGCCGGTGGCAAGGCGTTGATAGGGATCGAGGCCGATGATCGTCGTGCCTTCGGGCACCATGTGTAGGTCGGTGAAGATGATCAGCTTTGTCATGGAGATCCAGAAGGTTGCGTCGCGGGTGGCTCAAGCTGTCGCGCGGCGTTTGATGCGTCAAGCGGCAACTTCGGGGCGACTCTCAAGCGCGCCGGCGGTTTTCCTTGCGACGGCTCCCGGAAAGCGCTAATGCAAGCGCATCTGATATATCAGCCATGATCGCCATTAGGGGCGATGGCAAGCGAGTTGGAGAAACGGCATGCGGTGGAAGCGCACGATCCAGTTGCTGGACGTTCATTGCGAGGGTGAAATCGGCAAGGTCGCGATCGGCGGCGTGCCGAAGATCCCCGGAAACTCGATCGCCGAGCAGCTCAACCACATCAACACGGTGGACGACAGCCTGCGCCGGTTCCTCTGCCTCGAGCCGCGCTCCGGCTCGATCGGCTCGGTTAACCTGCTGGTGCCGCCGAAGCGCCCGGAAGCCGATGCCGGTTTCATCATTCTTCAGGCCGACCAGGCGCACGCCATGTCCGGCTCGAATTCGATCTGCGTCACCACCGCGCTGCTCGAATCCGGCATCATCGAGATGAAGGAGCCGGAGACGGTGGTAATGCTCGACACGGCCTCCGGTCTCGTCAAGGCAACCGCGACCTGCCGCGACGGTCGTTGCGAGAAGGTGAAGCTGACGATGGTCCCGTCCTTCGTGCATGAGCTCGACGTCGAGGTCGACACGCCGAAGTGGGGCAAGATCAAGCTCGATCTCTGCTACGGCGGCATCTTCTACGCACTGGTCGACGTCGGCCAGATCGGCACCACGATCGACAAGGCGAACGCCCGCGAGATCGTCGAAGCCGGCATGATCCTGAAGGATATCGTCAACCGCACGATCCCTGTCGTCCATCCGGAAATCCCCGAGATCAAGGGCGTCGCCTATGTGATGTTCCGCGATGTCGAAGCCGACGGCACGATCCGCACCTGCACCACGATGTGGCCAGGCCGCGTCGACCGCTCGCCCTGCGGCACGGGAAGCTCCGCTAACCTTGCGACGCTGCATGCACGCGGCAAGGTCAAGGTCGGCGACGTCCTGAAGTCGCGCTCGATCATCGGGTCGGAATTTGAGGTGGGTCTCGAAGGTGTCACGACCGTTGCCGGCCGCGAAGCGATCATCCCGACGATTGCCGGCCGCGGCTGGACCTTCGGCTTGCATCAGGTGGCGCTCGATCCGTTCGATCCGCTGGCCGATGGCTTTGCCCTCACCGATACCTGGGGGCCGCAGGCCGGCGAGATCCGCTAAGCAGCCCAATCTCCTCCTCTCAAACGAAAACACGGGCCGAAGATCTTGATATCTCCGGCCCGCGTGGCCCTTGGGAGGCGTGTTGGATTACTTGATGCGGCTGGTCTTGCCGAGCATGGCGGTCTGGAAGGTGTCGTCGCCGGCGAGTTCCGCAAGCTTCCGTTCGGCAAACGCGTCGCCTTCGTTGGCAGCCTTGCGGAAGAGGTTGCGGGCGGCCGGCATGTCCTTGGCGATACCTTCGCCGTTCTCGAGCATCAGGCCGAGATTGACCATGGCGTCGACATTGCCGCGGTCGGCCGCCAACCGGTAGAATTTGGCGGCCTTGCTGTTGTCTTCCGGCACCAGCTGGCCTTCGTCCAGCATGACCGCGAGGTTGAAGGCGGCGACGTCGTCGCCGGCGAGCGATGCCCGTTCGAACCACTCGATCGCCAGCTTGCCGTTGACCGGCGTGCCCATGCCGTCACGATAGGAAACGCCGAGATTGTAGGCGGCAAGAATATTGCCGGCAGCAGCGGCCTTCTGGTTCAGCGCGAATTCGGCTGTCGTGTCACCCTGCTCGCCCAGGAGAACGGCATAGTTGGTCATCGCCAGTGCGTGGCCGTGTTCGGCGGCTTCGCCGAGAATACGCAGTGACTGGGCCTTCTGGCCGGCCTTGTCGAGCACACGGGCCAGTTGGAATTCGGTGCGCGCGCCGCTCTTCTGGTTATAGGCCTCGCGGCAGGCCGAAAGCGCGACCCCGATCCTGATGTCCTCGTTGGCAACGGCCGGGAAGGCCTGATTGCGCTGCAGGTCGAAGATGCTGCCGGCCTCGCGGTCGCAGACGTCGGCGGCGGAGAGCTCGGCAGCACGTGCCGACGGAAGCGCGATCGCGGCGACAGCCAGCAGGCTGACGACCGCCAGCAGCAGTGCGTTGATGATGCCGGTACCGGATGTGCTGCGCTTTTCCATGAGGCTCTCCCCTTCTCTTGACGGTGAACTTATCCGCGCCTGCCAGGTCGGGCTGTTCCGGGGGTAACAGCCCGACAACGAAAGCTCTGGCGAACTGCTGGACGATTATCGGGACACGGCACGCGAGCCGGCTTGCATCCGGGAATGCCGGGGCTATCCTCGAATGTCGCAACGCTCAAACGGGAGAGGGGCAATGGAAAACCGGGCAGCGCCGATGCGCAAAATGCTGGTGAGCCGACGCGCTGTCGTTGGTGGCCTGTTGCTGACGGCGGCCGGCGGCGGTGTCGCCACCTCCTGGGCAAGCCCTTCACTTGGCGAGGCAACGGAGGTCCGCGGCGATGTGCGACGGAAGCAGGCGGAAAAGGACGAGCCGCTGACGGTCGGTAGCCAGCTTTACGAGAACGACCGCGTGCACACGAATGCCGAGAGCTACGCGACCTTGCACCTCGGCACGGACACGCGCGTGCTGCTCGGCGCCGAAACCGAGCTGCTCGTCGATAGCTTCATCGCCGGTCAGGGTGGCACGCTCGAACTCGGAACAGGGCGCATGGTCTTCGATCGGCCCGAGGGTCTGCCGAAGGTCGATGTTGCGGTCCGCACCGCCTTCGGCATGATCGGCGTGCGCGGCACCAAATTCTTCTGCGGACCGAGCCGAGCCGCATTTGCCGTCTTCGTCGAACATGGAAGCGTTTCGGTCGCGCGTGGCGGGGTGACCCGGATTGTCGCTGCGGGGCAGGGGGTGGAGTTTCATCGCCGTGGGGAAGCCCCGAGCGAGCCCGTCAACTGGGGCGAGCCGCGTATCAAGGAAGCCTATGCCAGCGTCGGCCTGACACGTTGAATTGACGCAAAACGGTTCGCTATTCCCGGAGCCGTTCTGAGACGTGCGGCCAGCCGTCGACTCAGTCCGCGACCGTGAACAATTCCATCGTCGAAAAGCCGCGGATCTCGTGGCTGCCGAGGGGGCGAAGCGGCCGCTTGCTTTCCGCTGCGGCAGCGGGACCGACGCAGATGGCGGTGCCGAGGAACTTGTTCGCCTCCTGCAGGCGCGCGGCCAGATTGATCGCGTCGCCATGAGCCGTGTAGTCGAGCTTGCCGCCGGCGCCGACTTCACCGACAACGGCCGGTCCGGTCTCGACGCCGATCCGGGTTCTGCCGAAAGAGTTGGCCGCGAACTGCGGACGCCGGCGCATCTCTTCCGTCAGCGCGTGGATCGCCTTGGCGCAATCGATGGCCCGGTCGACATGTTCGGGGAGATCCTCGGGCGCATTGAAAAACGCGTGCACCGCATCGCCCACCACCTTGTCGACCATCCCCCCATGTGCCGCCACCAGCGCATTGACCTCGGCAAAGTAGATGTCGAGCAAGGCAATGAGGTCCCGTGGCTTCAGCCTCTGCGACAGGGAGGAAAAGCTCTCGATATCGGTGAAGAGTGCCGTCACCTGCCGTTCCTCGCCGGCCACGCGTGTAAGCCCGGGATTGTCGATGTAGCGGGCGACGACCGATTGCGGCAGGTACTGCGAGAATTTCTGCCGTGCCGCCGCTTCGGCTCGCCGCACCCGAGCAAATTGCAGGACGCTCGTCACCGCGAGAACGACGGCGAGGGCGACCGAAATGCCGACCGCATCGATCAGCCAGCCGCTGACGCCATAGATGACCGCCGCTGCCGTGACGACGGCGGCGACCGCACCGAGGCCAAGGGTTGCCGATACCAGCGGTCGAAGGCGAGCGGCGGCGAAGGCAACGGCGAGGCTGGCGAGAAACGCGATGCCGGCTTCGGCGAGCGGAAGTCGATCGTCGCGTTTTGGTATGAATCCGGTCAGGATTGCATTGGCGATATCCGCGTGGATCTGCACCGAGGGTTCGAGCGGCATCGAGGCGCTGGGCCGTAAGCCCCCGAGGTTCGGCAGGCTGCTGCCGATGAGCACGAGCTTGCCAGCGAAGCGGTCCGGTGCCGCCTTGCCGGACAAAACGTCGGCGGCGGAAACGGTGCGGGCGGCGAGCCGGTCCGCGGCGCTTGCGGCGAAGCGCAGGCTGCCGGTTTCGTCGAGCGCGATCACCTGTCCGTCGACGCGCAGCCAGGCTGGCTCGCCGCCGAGGATCGGCGTGCCGGCTCCGCGCATCAGTCGTGTCGCCTCGATCGCCAATGTCGGAAAAGCGTCGTTGCCAAGGATGGCATAGGCCTGCACCCGGCGGATCCGCGCGTCTTCGTCACCAACGAGAAACGAGGCCGCTGCCGCCTTCGCACGGTCCATGAACGCGGCACAGGAGGTTTCGGCGCCGTCGAGGAACCAGAGCTCGGGTGGGGTGAAGGGCCGGCTCAATGCCAGCGGCGGTACCGGCCGTGGCCGCTCCTGGATCGTATCGGCGATCAGAAAGCCGAGAACGACGGGAACGCGTCCAAGCGCGGAGGCGAGGTCTGTATTGCCGTCGCTGGTCGCGTTGCAATCGGCGCTGAAGACGAAGTCGACCGCCACGGCCTTGGCGCCGGCCGTTGCAAGCCGCGACAGAAGTTCGGCGGTTGCCGTCCTGTCCCAGGGGCGCGATTGGTTGGCCTGGCGGTCGATGTCGACGACCACGATGTCAGGCGACTGCGGCGCGGGAATCCATTGTGTCAGGCTGTCGAAGAACAGTTCGCGCTGCGTTTCGAACACCGGTTCGGCGAAAAGATAGAGGACGACGGCAACCAGCAAGCTCGTCAGGAACCCGCCGGCAAGCGGAGTGAAACGCAATTGCCGGCGCGGCTCAGCGGCCATGCGGTCTAGTCCTCCTCCGGATCGGCAATGCTCTGCAGGCGGCCGACTTTGCAGGCGATGATACCGTCGCTCCGCTTGATCGCGCCGCTCTCCTCCAGCCACTGGATGGCGCGGTTGACCTTAGGCCGGCTCGCGCCGAGCACACCGGCGATGTCCGTCTGGCTCATGGTCAGCCGGAGATTGGCGCTTTCCGGCAATTCGTTGCCGTGGATCTGTCGAAGCGTCGCGAGAAAGAAGCGCGCGACGCGGGCGTTGAGATCGTAGAGCGCGATGGTCTCCAGCCGTTCCGTCGTGTCGCGCAATTGCGCGCAGAGAAAGCGGATGACGGCCTCGGCCGCCTCCGGCCGATTGGTGACGATATCGAGGAAGGCCTTCTTGCCGATCACGTAGCCCTCGGAGGCGGTCATCGCCGTGGCATCGGCGGAACGTGTCTGACCATCAAGCACCGCCATCTCGCCGAAGATCGCACCGGCTTCGTGCTGGCGCAGCATCAGCTCGCGGCCCTGCGGCGTGATCAGCGAAAGCTTGATGCGTCCAGAGATGACGACGATCATGTAGTTGCCTTCGTCGCCCCGCTGGAAGATGACCGTGCCGGCCGGCCACTTCCTGTAGGTCGCGATGTCGGCGAGCTCGGCTATGGTATTCTTGTCGAACTCTTCAAAGATCGGAAACGAGCGCCAGAATGTCGGGCTCCGGTTGATTTCGTTCATGACTTGACCCCGCGGGCGGCGTCCCCTGCCGCGCCGAAATTCTTCGCCCAGCCGCTTCGTCCTTGCAATAGAAAAGAACGATACGCCGACTATGTAGTTCCATGTTCGTCCGCGGAGAATTGAGAGAACGTCGAGCTCGAAGGTTGACGATGCCGGCTGGTCGTTTCATTTTCGTGAACGATCTGTCGCCCGCGGAGCGGCTAGATGAATTTGAAAATGCTGATACTTCTGTTGCCAACACCCGTTTCTCACAGGAGCCTCGCATGCCTCAGAATGTTGTCGTCCTCGTCGGACGCGTCCTGCTCTCTATCATGTTCATCATGTCCGGTTTCAGCAAGCTGATGGATCCGTCGGGCACGGCCCAGATGATCACCGGCGCCGGCTGGCCGGCACCGACCGCGCTCGCCTACCTTGCCGGCCTCTTCGAACTGGTCTCCGGTCTTGCCGTGCTCGTCGGCTTCCAGACGAAGATTGCTGCCTATCTCCTGGCAGCGTTCAGCCTGGTCACGGCTTTCGCCTTCCACAGCGGCGCGATCAACATCCCGAACTTCCCGCCGGAAGCCAATGGCCTGCTGACCGTCTTCAACGGCCTGATGATGATGAAGAACATCGCGATCGCCGGCGGTTTCCTCGTGCTCGCCGCCTTCGGCCCCGGCGCTCTGTCGATCGACAAGCGCGGCGCCTGATAGCGAGCATCACCGCAATCACAGAAAGCCCGTCGGTCGCCGGCGGGCTTTTCGCGTTTCAGGGGTAGATCACGCCCTTGCGCAGGATGACGTTGCCGTAAAGCCGGGGCTCGCTGGTCTGGACCACCGTATGCGCCGTCCTGACCCGCGGATAAAAATCCGCGCCGAGCAGGGGAACGACCTGGCGGTCCGGCTCGTGTCGGCCGCAGCATTCGATGATCTCGCGGTGCACCGGGTCGAGCGCATCCTTGTCCTGCTTGACCGTGGCGCGGAAGATTGCCTCCGGCACGAAATCGTCGATCGGCAGCACGCTGAGGATGGCGTCGAGCACCGAGATCAGCGGGTGGCCGTCGAGGCGGACCAGCCGGCGCGCATGTTCCTGGCCCGGATAGTTGCCGTCGACCAGCGCGATTTCATCGCCGTGCCCCATGGCCCGGAGTGTCGCGAGCAGTTCGGGACTGAGGATCGGGTTTAGTCCTTTCAGCATCAGCCGAGCTCCTTGAAGAGGACATTGGTGTCGAGCAGGTAACGGGAGAAAAGCGGCAGGCTCGCGCCACCGATGGCGCGTGCGTGGCTGCCAACCAGGCCTTCCACCAGTTCCGGAATGGTCACGCCCTGGAGGTCGAGTTCGTAGAGTGCCTTGCGCGTGGCGGCGAGCAACCGGGCCCGGACCCAAGGCGGGAAACCGCCGTCGATGACGACGGCTGAAAAGTCGACGATCGAGACGGCGGAGACGACCGCCTGGGCAAGCGCCGCCCCGCAGTCGTCGATCCAGATGTCGAGCGGCTCGCCGAAGTCGATCCAGTCGTCGGCCGAGTACCAGAGCGGTCGCGGATCGATGCCGCGTTCGCGCAACAGGTTCTCGAGCACGAAGACCGAGGCGATCTTGAGGAGCTGAATGGTCTTGCCGTCCTTGCCCGAGACCGGTAGCGGGCCTACGGCGCCGGCGGTGCCGGTGCGTCCGGAAAAGAGCGCGGAGTTGAGGACGACGCCGCCACCGATGAACGAGCCGACGTAGAAATAGACGAAATCCGGATAGCTGGCGCCGACGCCGAAGGCGAGTTCGGCGCCACAGGCGCTGGTGCCGTCGTTCTGCAGGAAGACCGGATAAGTCGTACGCGCCCCGACCGCTGCCTGCAAATCGACATCGCGCCACTTGTTCATTTCTTCGCGCGGCGCCCCAACTTCCTCTGCCCAGTTCCAGAGCTCGAAGGGTGTCGCAATTCCAATGCCGGCGATGCGCTTGCGCTGGTCGGGGTTGAGCTGCAGTTCAAGCTTCGCCATGCCTGAAATGATGAAGTCGACGAGATCGCCCGGCAACGGATAGGCGTGCACATGGTGCAGCTGCAGCCGGATGGTGCCGACGAAATCCATCAGCACGAGATCGGCGCTGCGCCGACCGATCTTTACGCCGAAGGAAAATACCGCGTCAGGATTGAGACGCATCGGCGTCGAGGGTTGTCCGACCTTGCCGCGCACGGGGTCGCCCTTGATCAGCAGGCCATCGCTTTCAAGGGCGCGCATGATCACTGAAACGGTCTGCGCCGAAAGTCCGGAACGCCGGGCGATGTCGGCTTTGGAGAGGCCGCCGTGACGCCTGACCAGCGACATGACCAGGCGCTCGTTGTAAGCGCGAACGCGCGTCTGGTTAGCACCGCCGCTCGGGTCGATGACTTCAGGTTGCGTCGGTCCCCGATCGGGACCGTCTGTCAGTGACATGCCACCGTCTCCTCCCGTTGGCATCGATTTTCATATGTTAGAGCGAGGTGCGAGCGGAAAACCGTAAACACTTTTCCGCATCCCGCTCTGGTGCCCGCTTGGCGCAGGTCTGTTGTTTCCGCTTGTCACGCCCCTGTCAATTTGCCTGACGCTCCGATCCCGGGGTGGCGTGTCGTCACCGCAAGAATGCCACATCGAAATAATAATTCAATTTGATTTATTTATTGACACCCCGGAAATTTAGTGTTTGTTTTTGTCTCGGAAGCGCCAATTGCAGCGGAGGAGAATGCTGCGTCGGCGTGGCCTGGGCCGGTCCGCCGGCACGATTTTTCAATCCTTGGGAGGATTTCATGAAGAAGACTGTTCTTTCTGCTGCCTTCGGCGCACTGTCGCTCGGTGTCGTCTTCGCCGTGCCGGCCGAGGCTGCCGACGTCGGCGCCTGCCTGATCACCAAGACCGATACCAACCCGTTCTTCGTCAAGATGAAGGAAGGCGCGACCGCCAAGGCCAAGGAACTTGGCGTGTCGCTGAAGGCCTATGCCGGCAAGATCGACGGCGACCATGACAGCCAGGTGGCTGCGATCGAATCCTGCATCGCCGATGGCGCCAAGGGCATCCTGATTGCTGCTTCCGACACCAAGGCGATCGTCGACCAGGTGAAGAAGGCGCAGGACGCCGGTCTTCTGGTGATCGCGCTCGACACGCCCTTGGATCCGGCGACTGCCGCCGACGCCACCTTTGCCACCGACAACCTGCTCGCCGGCAAGCTGATCGGCCAGTGGGCCGCCGCCACCATGGGTGACGGTGCGAAGTCCGCCAAGGTGGGCTTCCTCGACCTGACGCCCTCGCAGCCGACCGTCGACGTTCTGCGCGACCAGGGCTTCATGATGGGCTTCGGCATCGACCCGAAGGATCCGAACAAGATCGGCGACGAAGATGATGCGCGCATCGTCGGCCATGACGTCACCAACGGCAATGAAGAAGGTGGCCGCAAGGCGATGGAAAACCTTCTGCAGAAGGATCCCGACATCAACGTGATCCACACGATCAACGAGCCGGCCGCCGTTGGCGCCTACCAGGCTCTGAAGGCCGTCGGCAAGGAAAAGGACGTGCTGATCGTCTCGGTCGACGGCGGTTGCCCGGGCGTCAAGTCGGTCGCCGAAGGCGTCATCGGTGCCACCTCGCAGCAGTACCCGCTGATGATGGCCGCACTCGGCATCGAGGCGATCAAGAAGTTTGCCGATACCGGCGAGAAGCCGAAGCCGACCGAAGGCAAGGATTTCTTCGACACCGGCGTTTCGCTCGTTACCGACAAGCCGGCTGCCGGCGTCGAATCGATCGACACCAAGGTCGGCACGGAGAAGTGCTGGGGCTGATCGCCTCCGCTCTTCGGATGCATGAGCCAGCAACGGAAGGGCGGCCCCGGCCGCCCTTCGCGTAAGCGCCGATGTCTTTGACAAGGCGATGAAAACCGCGCAGCTTCTTGCGAGCGTGCAAATGCCCGCGACGTTGATGGGCGGGCCACGCGCTACAGCGCCACGCGCCGGTTCGGACGCGTGAAAAGTCGCTGTAATACTTTGATCTCAACCCCTTGGGAGCGGGGTTCACGGGAGGAAGGTCCATGGGCGAGCCCAACACAGCCGCACAGCCATCCCAGGAATTCGAAAAAGTCCTGGTCAACAGTTCGACGCAGGTCGCGTCATTCGACACGCATGACAAGACCGCGATCCAGAAGATCCAGCATTTCCTGCATTCGACCCCGGCCGCCGTGCCGTTCATCGTGCTGGTCGCTGCGATCCTGATCTTCGGCATTGCGATCGGCGGGAAGTTCTTCTCGTCCTACACGCTGACCCTCATCCTCCAGCAGATCGCCATCGTCGGCATCCTCGGCGCGGCGCAGACTCTAGTGATCCTGACGGCCGGCATCGACCTTTCGATCGGCGTGATCATGGTGCTTTCGGCCGTCATCATGGGCAATTGTGCGGTGACCTACGGGCTTCCGGCACCGCTCGCGATCCTGATCGGCCTCGGCGTCGGCAGCGCCTGTGGCTTCCTGAACGGCTTCCTCGTCTCGCGTCTCAAGCTGCCGCCCTTCATCGTCACGCTCGGCACCTGGTACGTGATCATGTCGACGAACTTCATCTATTCGGCGAACGAGACGATCCGCGAGGCCGACGTCGCCGCCGTCACCCAGATGCTGCATGTCTTCGGGGTCAGCTTCAAGGTTGGCTCCGCGGTACTGACGCTTGGCGTCATCACCATGGTCGCCCTCGTCTTCGGCCTCTGGTACGCCTTGAACCATACCGCCTGGGGCCGCCATCTCTACGCCGTCGGCGACGATCCGGAAGCAGCGAAACTCTCCGGTATCCGCACCAGCCGCGTGCTGCTCAGCGCCTATACGCTGGCGGGCCTGATCGCCGCACTCGCGGCCTGGGTTTCGATCGGCCGCAACGGCTCGATTTCGCCGTCCGCCGCAGTCACCGACTACAACCTCCAGGCCATCACCGCGGCGGTGATCGGCGGCATCTCGCTCTTCGGCGGCCGCGGCTCGATCCTCGGCACGCTGATCGGCGCGATGATCGTCGGCGTCGTCTCCATGGGCCTCAACATGATGGGCGCGGACCCGCAATGGAAGGTCTTCCTCACCGGCGTGCTCATCATCTCCGCCGTCGCCATCGACCAGTGGATCAGAAAGGTAGCTGCCTGATGACACAGGAACCCATTCTCACCGCTCGCGGTCTCGTCAAGCGTTACGGTCGCGTGACCGCTCTCGACCAAGCCGACTTCGATCTCTACCCCGGCGAAATTCTCGCCGTGATCGGCGACAACGGCGCCGGCAAGTCCTCGATGATCAAGGCCATCTCTGGCGCGATCACGCCCGATGAAGGCGAAATCAAGCTCGAGGGGCAGACGGTGCACTTCCGCTCGCCGATGGATGCGCGCGCCGCCGGCATCGAGACCGTCTACCAGAACCTGGCGCTGTCGCCGGCGCTGTCGATCGCCGACAACATGTTCCTCGGCCGCGAGATCCGCAAACCTGGCATCATGGGCAAGCTGTTTCGCACGCTCGACCGCTCGGCGATGGAAAAGATGGCGCGGGCAAAGCTCTCCGAGCTCGGCCTGATGACCATCCAGAACATCAACCAGGCGGTGGAAACGCTGTCCGGTGGCCAGCGCCAGGGCGTTGCCGTTGCCCGCGCCGCCGCCTTCGGATCCAAGGTGGTGATCATGGACGAGCCGACTGCAGCGCTCGGCGTCAAGGAAAGCCGGCGGGTGCTGGAGCTGATCCTTGACGTGCGCGCCCGCGGCCTGCCGATCGTGCTGATTTCGCACAACATGCCGCATGTGTTCGAAGTGGCCGACCGCATCCATGTCCACCGCCTCGGCAAGCGGCTCTGCGTCATCAATCCGAAGGAGCATACGATGTCGGATGCGGTCGCCTTCATGACCGGGGCGAAGGAGCCGCCGCGCGAGGCGCTGGCGGCATGAACGTCCAGCCGGTCGCAAACGAGATCCTGAAACGGGCGGCCGGCGCCGCCCGTTTCGTCGTCGCCATTGCCGGCCCGCCCGGGGCCGGTAAGTCGACGCTTTCGGACGCGCTCGCCGAGACCCTGATCGCCGGCGGCGAGAAGGCGGCCGTGCTGCCGATGGACGGCTTCCACATGGACAATGCGGTCCTGGAGGAAAAGGACCTGCTTCCCCGCAAGGGCGCGCCGGAAACCTTCGATGTCAGGGCCTTTCTGTCGACGATTGCCGCGGTGCGCGCCAATGACGGCGAAGTGCTGGTTCCGGTCTTCGACCGCTCGCGCGAGATCGCGATCGCTTCCGCCCGGATCGTTGCGCCGGAGACGCGCATCATCCTGGTGGAGGGCAACTATCTGCTGCTCGACGAGGCGCCCTGGAATCGGCTCGAAAATGCCTTCGATTTCTCGATCTTCATCAATCCCGGCATAGAGGAGCTGGAGCGGCGGCTTTTGAAGCGTTGGTACGATCACGGCTATGACGAGGGGGCAGCGAAGCGCAAAGCCCTAGGCAACGACATCCCGAACGCGCGTCGCGTGGTCGACCGTCAGCGGCCTGCCGATCTGGTGCTGACGGATTTCTGAGCGATGGTCGGATTGCGGATTGTGTTTCCGGGCGCATTGGTGATATCGAGACGCGGTTCCACCACATGAGTAACCGCCCGCGACCAGCACCTGCCGGCTGCAAAGCTGCGCGCGTGGATCGGGCGCGAGCCTGGGGCGGCGGTTTTCCGCCTGCGCCTGCTCTGACCTAGGAGAACGCTGACCATGCAAGACCTCGTTATCCGCCGCCCGGATGATTGGCACCTTCACCTGCGAGACGGCGACATGCTGAAGGGCGTCATCGCCGATACCAGCCGCCATTTCGCCCGCGCGATCATCATGCCCAACCTGGTGCCGCCTGTCGTCACGGCCGCGGATGCCGCGGCCTATCGCGAGCGCATCCTCGCCGCGCTTCCCGCGGGCGACCGGTTCGAGCCGCTGATGACGCTCTATCTCACCGAAGGCACGGATCCCGACGACGTCGAGGTCGGCCACAAGAGCGGCCTCGTCAAGGCGGTCAAGCTCTACCCCGCCGGCGCCACGACGAACTCGCACAGCGGTGTTCGCAACATCGACAAGGCGATGCCAGTGCTGGAGCGCATGGCGAAGATCGGCCTGCCGCTCTGCGTGCACGGCGAGGTCACGACGTCCGATGTCGACATCTTCGACCGCGAGGCCGTGTTCATCGAGACCGTGCTCGATCCCTTGCGCAAGCGCCTGCCGGAGCTGAAAGTGACGATGGAACACGTCACCACCAAGGACGGCATCGATTACATCAAGGCCTCAAAGGCGAACCTTGCCGGTTCGATTACCACCCATCACCTGATCATCAACCGCAACGCCATCCTCGTCGGCGGGATCAAGCCGCACTACTACTGCCTGCCGGTCGCCAAGCGCGAAAACCACCGCCTGGCACTGCGCGCCGCCGCGGTTTCCGGTGACAAGCGCTTCTTCCTCGGCACCGACTCGGCACCGCATGTCGATCCGCTGAAGGAATGCGCCTGCGGCTGCGCCGGCATCTACACCTCGATCAATACCATGAGCTGCCTGGCGCATGTGTTCGAGGAGGAGGGCGCGCTCGACAAGCTCGAAGCCTTTGCCTCGCTGAACGGTCCTGCCTGGTATGGCCTGCCGGTCAACGACGAGACGATCACGCTGCGCAAGCAGGCTGAAGCCGTCACCTATCCGAAGAAGATCGAGACCGGCGCCGGTCTGGTTACCGTGTTCGATCCGATGTTTCCGCTCCATTGGGCCGTCGTCTGATCGCTTTAGTTTTGAAGGAGAGTTTGATGTTTTCCAACGCGTTCACCGACAAGGCCGTGATGGCCGAGCTGGTCGCCAAGATGCTCTGGGAGATCAAGGCCGTACACTTCCGCGCCGATGAGCCCTACAAGCTCTCGTCCGGCATGGCGAGCCCCGTCTATATCGACTGCCGCAAGCTGATCTCCTATCCGCGCATCCGTTCGGCGGTGATGGATTTTGCCGCGGCAACGATCCTGCGCGAGGCCGGTTTCGAGAAGTTCGACGTGGTTGCCGGCGGCGAGACCGCCGGCATTCCTTTTGCCGCCATGCTTGCCGAGCGTCTCGGCCTGCCGATGATCTACGTCCGCAAGGCACCGAAGGGCCACGGCCGCAACGCCCAGATCGAAGGCCATATGCCGGAAGGCGCGCGCGTGCTCGTGATTGAGGATCTGACGACGGCCGGCGGGTCGATGTTCAAGTTCATCGACGCCATTCGCGCGGCCGGTGGCATCGTCGACCACGGCATTGCGCTCTTCTACTACGACATATTCCCGGAGGCGGTCGGAGAGATGAAGGACAAGGGCGTCGACCTGCATTGGATCGCCACCTGGCGGAACGTCCTTGCGGTTGCCCGCGAACAGGCGCTCTTCGACGAGAAGACGCTTGGTGAAGTCGAGGCCTTCCTCAATGCGCCGCTCGCCTGGTCGGGCCGCAACGGCGGCGTGAGCGCGCTGGCATAAAGTTCGACGGGCCCCCGGCGCCGCCGGGGCCCCGCAACGCCTGAGCTACTCTTTTTAAATCGATTGAAGTGCCATTGAGGAGGAAAAGCCGATGATCGTATGTTGCGGTGAAGCGCTGATCGACATGTTGCCGCGGGACACGACCGCGGGCGAGAGCGCCTTTGCGCCCTATGCCGGCGGCGCGATCTTCAATACGGCCATCGCGCTCGGTCGCCTCGGCATTCCGACCGGTTTCTTCACCGGCCTTTCCGACGACATGTTCGGCGATATCCTGCGCGAGACGTTGAAGGCGGCGAATGTCGATTTCGGCCCCTGTGCGACGCTCTCGCTGCACACGACGCTCGCCTTCGTCAAGCTGGTCAACGGCCACGCCAGCTACGCCTTCTTCGACGAGAACACCGCCGGCCGGATGATCACGCGCGAACACCTGCCGGCGCTGGGTGATTTCTGCGAGGCGCTGCATTTCGGCGCGATCAGCCTGATCCCCGAGCCCTGCGGCTCGACCTACGAGGCGCTGATGACGCGCGAGCACGAGAAGCGGGTGATCTCCTTCGACCCGAACATCCGTCCCGGGTTCATCAAGGACAGGGACGCCCATCTGGCGCGGATGAACCGCATGGCGGCGATGTCCGATATCATCAAGTTCTCCGACGAGGATCTCGCCTGGTTCGGCATGGAAGGGAGCCACGACGAGCTTGCTGCCGAATGGCTGAAGCGCGGACCGAAGCTGGTGCTGATCACCAAGGGCGCCGACGGCGCCGTCGGCTACACGGCCCGCCACAAGGTCGAGGTCGCCGGCGAAAAGGTGACGGTGGTCGATACGGTCGGTGCCGGCGATACCTTCGATGCCGGCGTGCTTGCTTCCCTGAAGCTCAGCGGTCTCCTGACCAAGGCCGACGTTGCCGATCTTAGCGAAACCGCGGTCCGCAATGCGCTGGCGCTCGGCGCCAAGGCGGCCGCGGTCACCGTCTCGCGCGCCGGCGCAAACCCGCCGTGGAAGCACGAAATCGGCCTCTGAGCTTTCTTATTCTTCCGGGTCCGGGCGATATTCCAGGATATCGCCCGGCTGGCAGTCGAGCGCGGCGCAGATCTTTTCCAGCGTATCGAAGCGCACGCCTTTCACCTTGCCCGATTTCAGCAGCGAGATGTTCTGCTCGGTGATCCCCACCTGCTCGGCGAGGTCGCGTGAGCGGACCTTCCGTTTCGCCAGCATGACATCGAGATTGACGACGATCGGCATGCGTTAGACGAAGCTCCTGTTCTCCGCTTCGACCCCCGATGCGATGACGACGACGTGGCCAAGCCCGACGACCAGGCCGGCCATCAGCAGAACGATCATCGTGCCGCCATTGATGTCGAAGATCACCGCATGTCCCGTGGCGCCCGGGTTGTCGTAGGTGACGGCCAGGATACCGATCCCGTTGCTGACCGTCAGGCACAGCGCTCCCGCAAGCGCAGTCAGCCCCACCCGCCGCAACAGCACGCCATTGCGGCCGGAGAGGATCTCGCCGCGCTGGAAACTGTCGAAGAGCTGCCAGGCGAAGGCGAGGCCGGCAATGACGAGTGCGTTGTTGATGGCAGTCAGGAAGATGACTGTGGCGATGGCGCGGTAGGAAAGGGTAATCGCCCCCACGCGGGGGAAGACGATATCGCGAATGCCCTGCTCGAAGCCCTGCCGGTCGAAAAAGATCTGCCAGTGCATATAGACGACGGCCGAACAAAACACCGCGCCACCCAATAGGATCATGAGCTTCATGAAGCGGCTGAGCCTGCGCAGCCTCTCGGCGGAGTCCGTCATGAAAATTCCTTTATCGTTTTGCTTGTATTTTTGTCGTAAGACAATAAGTAATTCTCGTCAATTGTGAGTTTGGTGTCGTGCCGTATCTGTTCGATTACGCGAAAAAAAGCTGGTGCCGGCCTGCGCCAAATAATGAGGCCCGAGGCGTGATCTGCGCCTCGGGCCTCATCGTTGAAGCGGTGCGGTTCCGGGTGGAACCGCTTGGAACTGCGCCTTAGCGAGCGGCCTTCAGCAGGGCTGCCACCAGACCCGCGGTCGAAGAATCATGGCCGGCCGCACTTTCCTTGCCTTCGACGACCGGCAGCAGGCCGGTTGCCAGCTCCTTGCCGAGCTCGACGCCCCATTGGTCGAAGGAATTGATGTTGAACAGCGCGCCTTCGACGAAGACGCGGTGCTCGTAGAGCGCGATCAGGCGGCCGAGCGCGAAGGGATCGAGCTGGTCGTAGACGATCGTCAGCGACGGGCGGTTGCCGGTGAAGACGCGGTGCGGGGCAATCCTGTCGGCCTTGGCGTCGGCCATGCCCTTGACGGTGAGCTGCGCCTTGGCCTCGGCGAGCGTGCGACCCTTCATCAGCGCCTCGGACTGCGCCAGGCAGTTGGCGATCAGGAGCTCGTGCTGATGGCGCAGGTTCTTCTCATGGCCGTTGGCGGCGATCATGAATTCCGCCGGAATGATGTCCGTGCCCTGATGGATGAGCTGATAGAAGGCGTGCTGGCCATTGGTGCCGGGCTCGCCCCAGACGACGGGGCCGGTCGAATATTCGACCGGGGTGCTGTCGAGCGTCACCGCCTTGCCGTTCGATTCCATGTCGAGCTGCTGCAGATAGGCCGGGAAGCGCGACAGGCGCTGGTCATAGGGCAGGATCGCCCGCGACGGGTAGCCGAGTACATTGCGATGGTAGAAGCCGAGAAGGCCGAGCAGAACCGGAATGTTCTCACGGATCGGCGCGGAGCGGAAATGCTCGTCGATCGCATGGCCACCATCGAGGAAGCGGCCGAAATTCTCCTTGCCGATGGCGATCATCAGCGGCAGGCCGATCGCCGACCAGATGGAATAGCGCCCGCCGACCCAGTCCCAGAAGCCGAAGACGCGGGCCTGGTCGATGCCGAAGGCGGCGACCTTGTCGAGTGCCGTCGAGACGGCTGCGAAGTGGTGGCCGACGGCCGCTTCGCCGAGCTTGCCGGCGATGAAGGCACGGGCCGTCGCGGCATTGGTCATCGTCTCGATCGTCGTGAAGGTCTTCGAGGCGACGATGAAGAGCGAGGTTTCCGGATCGATCAGCTTCAGCGTATCGGCGATATGGGCGCCGTCGATGTTGGAGACGAAGTGAAGGCGGGGGCCGTCGTGGAATGGCGCGAGCGCCAGCGTCGCCATGACCGGCCCGAGGTCGGAACCGCCGATGCCGATATTGATGACGTCGGTGATCTTCTTGCCGGTCGCGCCCTTGAGCGCGCCCGAGCGGATCCCGTCGGCAAAGGCGCCCATGGCATCGAGCACGCCGTTGACGTCGGGCATCACGTCCTTGCCGTCGACGAGGATCGGGCGGTTGCCGCGGTTGCGCAGCGCCGTGTGCAGCACGGCGCGCTCCTCGGTGATGTTGATGATGTCGCCGCGGAACATGGCGTCCCGCCTCTCCTCGACCTTGGCGGCCTTGGCGAGCGCCTCGAGGCCCTCAAGCACTCTGTCGTTGACGGCGCATTTCGAATAATCGAACAGCAGGTCGCCGAGCGTGGTGCTGAAACGCTGGAAGCGTTCGGCGTCGCTGGCGAAGGCGGCGCGGATATCGGTTGCGTTGGTCTCAGAGGCGGTTGCTTTGAGTTGATCGACAAGCGCTTTCATCGCAGGGCTCCTTGGTCGGACAGGGGTGTCGGACAATCGCCTGCGTAGCTATTCGCTTTAAGCCCTTCAAATCAAGCCCGCAAAACCGCCGAAGTGGCGGTTTTCAGGATTTTTTAAATCGTTTGAATTTTGGACTAACTCAGCCGCGCAGGTCTTTTCGCAGGATCTTGCCGACATTGGTTTTCGGCAGTTCGGTGCGAAATTCGACGTAGCGCGGGCGCTTGTAGTTGGTGAGGTTGGCGGCGCAGTGACGCTTGACGTCGTCCTCGGTCAGCGCCGGATCCTTCTTGACCACGAAGAGCTTGACGGCCTCGCCGGAATGCTCGTCCGGAACGCCGATCGCCGCGCATTCGAGAACGCCCGGATGGGTCATCGCCACTTCCTCGATCTCGTTCGGGAAGACGTTGAAACCGGAGACGAGGATCATGTCCTTCTTGCGGTCGACGATCTTCACGAGGCCGGCTGCATTCATGAAGCCGATGTCGCCCGAGCGGAAGAAACCATCCGGCGAGATCGCCTTGGCGGTCTCGTCCGGGCGCTGCCAATAGCCCGCCATCACCTGCGGGCCGCGGATGCAGATTTCGCCGACTTCACCGATCGGCAATGTGTTGCCCTGGTCGTCGCGGATCTCGACGTCGGTGGAGGGGATCGGCATGCCGATCGTGCCGGTGAACTCGGTTGCGTCAAGGATATTGGCCGTTGCCACCGGCGAAGTCTCCGACAGGCCGTAACCTTCGGCGATCGAGCAACCGGTCATCTGCTTCCAGCGTTCCGCCACCGGGCGCTGGATCGCCATGCCGCCGCCGAATGTCAGCATCAGCGACGAGAAATCGAGCTTCTGGAACTCCGCATTGTTCATCAGCGCGTTGAACAGCGTGTTGAGGCCCGGGAAGATATTGGTCTTGTATTTGCCGAGTTCCTTGACGAAGCCCGGGATGTCGCGCGGATTGGGGATCAGGATGTTGTTGCCGCCGGTGGCAAGGCCCATCAGCGAATTCACCGTCAGCGCGAAGATGTGGTAGAGCGGCAGCGCGCACATGAAGACGAGATTGTCTGGTCGTGCCCGCGAGCGGAACGCCGTCTGGAACCAGATTTCCATCTGCGCCATGTTCGACAACAGGTTCGAATGGGTGAGTGTCGCGCCCTTCGAGACCCCGGTCGTGCCGCCGGTATATTGCAGGAAGGCGACGTCACCGGGAGCGACGTTCGGCTTTTTCATCGTGGCGCGGCCGCCCTTGGCAAGCACCGTCCTGAACGAGAGGTGGCCGGGGATCGACCAGGCAGGAACCAGCTTCTTGACGCGGCGGACCACGAGATTGACGATCGCGCCCTTGAGACCCAGCATGTCGCCCATCGCGGCGACGACGACGTGCTTGACGGAGGTCTTGTCGGCGACCTGCTGCACGGTGTGCGCAAAGTTCTCCAGAACGAAGATTGCCTTGGCGCCGGAATCGGCGAGCTGGTGCTGCAGTTCGCGCGGCGTATAGAGCGGGTTGACGTTCACGACGGTAAAGCCCGCTCTAAGTATGCCGTAGACGATGACCGGGTTCTGCAGGATGTTCGGCATCATCACCGCGACGCGGTCGCCCTTGGCGAGGCCGAGCGACTGCAGCCAGGCGCCGACCTTGGCAGATTCTGCGTTGAGGTCGGCAAAACTCAGTGTCTTGCCCATGCAGGTGAAGGCGGGGCGGGTCGAATAGCGGGCGACCGCGTGGTCGAAGAACTCGCCGATCGAATTATAGGGCAGGGGGCCGATTTCGGCGGCAATGCCGGGTGGATAGGACTTCAGCCAGATCTTGCCTGGGCTGGTCCCCGTTTGTTGTGCGCTGACTTCCGCCATGACCTCTCTCCCTCTGGTCGCCACAGGCTGGCCTGCTCGCGGCCTGAGAAAATCCCTCCCGACCTTCTCATGCCGATGAAGATGATGCTTTTGAGACACCGCTTCAAGCTGAGATTCGGGATTATATGACTTTGACGTAAACGTCAACTTGGCTTACGGTTAACAGGCGCTGCGGGCGCTCTCGAAAAAGTATGACGAGAGCCGCAAAAGCTTTGCCTGCCAAGGCAAAATTCTGTATTGCATTGCAGCATATCCCTGTTGGTCCGATCCAACGCCCGCCGACATATCCCCCAGATTTTTCTCCGGTCCGCTCTGGGCCGGACGACGCAGGCCATTGCTCATGTGTGACGAAGCTTATTCTTCCGCCGTCGAACCGCGCCGCGCGGGCATTTCTGCCGCCGAAGTGGCGCTCGCCGTCGGCGGTTTCGGCATCGGCACCGGCGAATTCGCAATCATGGGTCTCTTGCCGCAGGTCGCCGAGGATGTCGCCGTGTCGGTGCCGCGGGCGGGGGCGGTGATCAGCGCCTATGCGCTCGGCGTCGTCGTCGGTGCACCGCTGATCGCGGTGCTTGCCGCCCGCTTCTCGCGCTTCCGCGTGCTGCTGGCGCTGATGCTGATTTTCGCAATCGGCAATTTTGCCAGCGCGATCGCTCCGGATTTCTACACGCTGATTGCGGCGCGCTTCTTCGCCGGTCTTCCGCACGGTGCTTATTTCGGCGTTGCCGCCCTGGTGGCTGCCGGTCTCGCGGCGCCGAACCAGCGGGCGCGCGCCGTTGGCCGGGTGATGATGGGGCTGACGATCGCCACCCTCTTCGGCACGCCGCTTGTCGCGTGGTTCGGCCAGGCGCTCGGCTGGCGGTCCGCTTTCGCAATCGTCGGCGGCATCAGCCTTCTGACCGTGGGGCTGACCTTCGTCCATGTGCCGCGGGACCAAGGCAACCCGAAGGCGACTCCGCTTCGCGAACTGGGTGCGCTCGGCAAGCTGCAGGTCTGGCTGATGCTCGGCATCTGTGCCATCGGCTGCGGCGGCATGTTCGCCGTTTTCAGCTACATCACGCCGGCGCTGACCGAAGTCGCTGGCGTTTCTCTTGCCAATGTGCCGGTCATGCTTTCGGTCTTCGGAGCCGGCATGATCCTCGGCAACATCGTCGGCGCGCGGCTTGCCGATTGGGCGCTGCTGCCGGCGATCGGCATCGCCATCGTCTTCAACATCTTCGCCTATGTGCTTTTCTATTTCACCATGGGCAATCCGTGGATCGCGATCGTCAACGTGCTCTTCATCGGCGGCGGCTTCGCCGTCGTGCCCGGGGTGCAGACGCGGCTGATGGATGTCGCCGGCGAGGCACAGACGCTGGCGGCTGCCCTCAGCCATTCCGCCTTCAATCTCGCCAATGCGCTTGGCGCCTGGCTCGGCGGTGCTTCGATTGCCGCCGGCTACGGCTGGACGTCCACCGGTCTCGTCGGCGCAGTTCTCGGCGTTGCCGGCTTCGGCATCTTCCTCGCATCCGTCTTCGTCGATCGCGTCCGACCTGCCCATCTGGCTGCAAAACCTGCGGCGGAATGACCGGCTTTGGCGAAAGACGGCCGGGGAAACTTGCTCCCTCCTAAATTTTTCTGTCATGTCCCGCCGCTAGCGTCGCATATGGCCCTGAAACTACCGTAAAGCAGGGGCAAAGGGGCGGCGCGCGGCGCTACTGCATGTTTCCTTTAATCGTAGCCGATTAAAGGGAAAAACATGCAGCCTTCAAAGTGCTACAGCGACCTTTGCGCGTCTTCATAAGACGCGCGGCGCTGTAGGTAGGCTGTCAAGGCCGTGGGTTTGTTGTAAGCTCGTCGGAAGACGGAGGATCATTGGTGCAATTGGGTAATCGCGAACGAGAAAATTTTGCGGTGGAGCCACGGCTTCTCGGGCACACTGCCATTTCGCGCCATGCCCTTGTCGGCCCCATGACCGCTGCCCGCTGGATGCTGGTCTTCGTTCTTCTGGCCGGCGTCTATTTCTTCCACGGTTTCGTGGTGCCGGTGCTGGCGGCTGTCGTCATCGGCTTTGCCAGCTGGCCGATCTATCGCCGGCTGCTCGCTGCCGTGAACGGTAACCGCACGCTGGCCGCAACCATCGCCATCGTCTCCGTCATTTCCTTCATCGTGGTGCCGATCTCGATCGCCGCCGTCTATGCGGTCGATGAAGTGCGCGACTGGGTCGTCTGGGCGGTCGAGACCAATGCCAATGGTGCGCTGGTGCCCGCCTGGCTGACCAGCATTCCGATTGCCGGCGCCTGGCTCGGCGAACAATGGGTGAAGCATATCGGCCATCCGGGCGCCCTCGGCGAGCTCGTTCAGCTCGTCAGCGGCTCCAATATCGGCAACATCTACCGGGGCGTTCTGGTCGTCGGTGCCTCGACGTTTCACGCCTTCCTGACGCTGCTCTTCATGCTGATTACGCTGTTCTTCGTCTACCGCGACGGACAGTCCTTCTCCGGCCAGCTCGACCGCCTTGGCGAGCGCATCTTCCCGATGCGCTGGGAACGGCTGTCGCGCGTCGTGCCGCTGACGATCAGCTCGACGGTCACAGGCATGGGCATCATTGCGATCGGCGAGGGCATCGTGCTCGGCGTCGCCTACTGGCTGGCCGGCGTTCCGTCGCCGGTCACGCTTGGCATCATCACCGGCCTGATGGCCCTGATCCCCGGCGGCGCGCCGCTCTGCTTCACGCTGGTTTCGGTCTACCTCGTCGCCAGCGGCTCGCCGGTTCACGGCATTGCGCTGCTTGCCTGGGGCACGACCGAGCTCTTCATCGTCGACAAGACGCTGCGCCCGCGCCTCGTCGGCGGCCCGATCAAGCTTCCCTTCCTGCCGACCTTCTTCGGCCTGGTCGGCGGCGTGAAGACCATGGGCTTCCTCGGCCTCTTCGTCGGCCCGGTGCTGATGGCGCTGCTGGTCGCGATCTGGCGCGAGTGGATGCGCGAGGTCACGACGTCGCCCGAAGCGACCGTAAATCACATCGTCAAGGGCTAAGGGCCTCAAGGACGAGCCAGAGGCCGCCAAGCGCAGCCGTCTCGAGTGATCCGTCGTTCCATTGATGCGGGAGAGATGATCCGATCTCCCGCGAAAGCGCGGTCGTGGACGGAAGGCCGCCTCACACGGTTCCTGGCAGGCGTCAGCGGGAGTCTTTATCTTTTCCTTATGCGCCCTTCCGACCATCGCAATCGATAATTGACCTACAGCGGATGCAAGATCCGGACCTCAACAGTCCGGAGAATTTGCATGTCCGATGTTCTTTTCCTTGCCGCCGGCATCGGCGGCTTTGTCGCGTTTGCGCTTTATGCGCGCGCGCTCAGCCGCCTTTAGGGAGGGGGTCACGATGTTCGAAGCCCTGATCGGTCTTGCCGTCGCCGTCGCGCTTGCGGCCTACCTCGTCGTCACCCTCGTTCGCCCGGAACGGTTCTGACTCCGGTCGAAGGTTTTGGTCGGGTCAACACTTCCGGGCCCGGATCGCCCTTCGCACCGCACATTTTCCTGAGCGGAGAAATCTCATGTCTATCATCGGGTGGCTGCAGATCAGCCTCCTCTTCATCGCCGTCCTGATCGTCATCAAGCCGCTGGGGCTTTACATGGCGCGGGTCTTCTCCGGTGAACGCAACGTCTTTTCGCCCATCCTCGGTCCTGTCGAGCGCGGTCTTTATCTCGCTGCCGGCGTCGATCCGAACAAGGAACAGGGCTGGCTCGCCTATACGATGTCGATGCTCGCCTTCAGCCTCGCAGGCTTCGCATCGCTTTTCGCGATCCTCAGGCTGCAAGCCTACCTGCCGATGAACCCACAGGGTTTCGCCGGCATGCCGTCCGACCTCGCCTTCAACACGGCGGTCAGCTTCGTCACCAACACCAACTGGCAGAACTACGGCGGCGAAACCACGCTCAGCCACTTCAGCCAGATGGCCGGGCTCACGGTGCATAACTTCGTTTCCGCCGCGACCGGCATCGCCATGGCGCTCGCCGTCACTCGCGCCTTTGCCCGTTCGAATGCTGCAACCGTCGGCAATTTCTGGGTCGACCTCACCCGCTCGACCCTCTACGTGCTGCTGCCGATCGCCGTGGTCATGGCCCTTGCCATGGTCTGGACCGGTCTGCCGCAGACCTTCCACGCCGATCTTACCGCAACGACGCTCGAGGGCGCCAAGCAGACGATCTCGCTTGGGCCGGTCGCAAGCCAGGAAGCGATCAAGCAACTCGGCACCAACGGCGGCGGCTTCTTCAACGTCAATGCCGCGCATCCGTTCGAGAATCCGACCGCCTTCTCCAACTATCTCAACATCTTCTCGATGTTGTCGATCTCCGCGGCGCTCGTCTACACCTTCGGCCAGATGGTCGGGAACCGTCGTCAGGGCTGGGCCTTCATCGCCGTTACCGCAGTCCTGCTGATATCAGGCGTCGCGGTGGTCTACTGGGCGGAGGCCCAGGGCAACCCGATCCTGACGGCGCTCGGTCTCGATGCCACGCAAGGCAACATGGAAGGCAAGGAAGTCCGCTTCGGCCAGGCGATGACCGCGCTTTATGCGGCCGTCACGACGGGCCTGTCGGATGGCGGCGTCAACGGCATGCACGGTTCGCTGACAGGTCTCGGTGGTCTCGTTCCGATGTTCCTGATGCAGCTCGGCGAAGTCCTGCCCGGCGGCGTCGGCTCCGGTCTCTACGGTATGGTCGTCTTTGCGATCCTCGCCGTCTTCGTTGCCGGCCTGATGGTCGGCCGTACGCCGGAGCTGCTCGGCAAGAAGATCGAGTCCCGCGAGATGAAGTACGCGATGTTCGCGGTCCTCATCCTGCCGGTGACGATCCTCGGTTTTGCGGCCGTATCGGCAATGCTGCCCTTTGCGGTCGCAAGCATCGGCACCGCCGGTCCGCACGGCCTGTCGGAAATCCTCTATGGCTTCACCTCGGCAGCCGGTAACAACGGCTCGGCCTTCGGCGGGCTCACCGGCAACACGCCCTGGTACAACACGACACTTGGGCTCGCGATGTTGCTCGGCCGCTTCGCCTATGCGGTGCCCGTCATGGCGATTGCCGGCTCGATCGCCGTCAAGACGCGCGTGCCGGCCTCCAAGGGCACCTTCCCGACCGACACGCCGCTTTTCGTCGGCCTGCTCGTCGGCATCATCCTCATTCTCGGGGGGCTGCAGTTCTTCCCGGCGCTCGCTCTCGGTCCCATCGTCGAGCATTTCTCGATGCTCGCCGGCCAGACCTTCTAAAGGAATTCGACACATGTCTTCCAAACCAGTCGCTCCTAGTCTTCTGGATCCGGCGATCCTTCTGCCGGCGGTCAAGGCGGCCTTCGTCAAGCTCGACCCGCGCCAGCTCGTGCGCAATCCGGTGATCTTCGTCACCGAGGTGGTTGCCGCCGTGGTCACCGGCCTCTTTGTCCGCGATCTTATGACCGACACCGGCAGCCCGCTCTTCTCCGGGCAGATCGCCGCCTGGCTGTGGTTCACGGTTCTCTTCGCCACCTTTGCCGAAGCCGTCGCCGAAGGCCGCGGCAAGGCCCAGGCCGACAGTCTGCGGCGCACCAAGTCTGAGCTGACGGCGCGCAAGCTCGTATCGGCCGAGGGCCGCGAAACCCAGACGATCCCGGCGACCTCGCTGAAGGTCGGCGACCTCGTGCTGGTCGAGGCCGGCGAACTGATCCCCGGCGATGGCGAGGTCGTCGAAGGCGTCGCCTCCGTCAATGAAAGCGCCATTACCGGTGAATCCGCGCCCGTCATCCGCGAATCGGGCGGCGACCGTTCGGCCGTCACCGGTGGCACGCAGGTTCTGTCCGACTGGATCAAGGTCCGCATCGGCGTCCCGCCCGGCAACACTTTCGTCGACCGCATGATCGCGCTGATCGAAGGCGCGCAGCGCCAGAAGACCCCGAACGAGATCGCGCTGTCGATCCTGCTTTCGGGCCTGACGTTGATCTTCCTCGTCGCCGTCGTCACCCTCTGGGGCCTTGCCGGCTATTCCGGCACCGTGCTCTCGGTCACCGTGTTGGCCGCGCTGCTCGTGACGCTGATCCCGACCACCATCGGCGGCCTGCTTTCGGCGATTGGCATTGCCGGCATGGACCGACTGGTCCGCTTCAACGTCATCGCCACCTCCGGCCGTGCGGTCGAGGCTGCCGGCGACGTTGATACGCTGCTGCTCGACAAGACGGGCACGATCACCTTCGGCAACCGCATGGCCGCCGACTTCATGCCGGTTCCCGGCGTCAGCGAGGGGGAGCTTGCCGACGCCGCTCTGCTCGCAAGCCTTGCCGACGAAACGCCGGAGGGCCGCTCGATCGCAGCACTTGCGACCGGTGAGTTCGGCCGCCAGGCACCAGCCGTTTCGCTGCCCGATGCAGGCAAGGGTGAAGTCGTGGCGCTTGCCGTCGGCGGTGGCGCAAGCCAGGCGGGCGCAACCCGGATCGACGCGGTCATCCCCTTTGCCGCGGAAACGAGGCTTTCGGGCGTCGACTTCGCCGGCCGCCGGCTGCGCAAGGGTGCCGTCGATTCGATCCTGAAGTTCACCGGCATCCGCGACGAGAATGTGCCGAGCGAATTCCGTCGCGCGGTCGACCAGGTGGCGCGCACCGGCGGTACGCCGCTCGCCGTTGCCGACGGTCCGCGCCTGCTCGGCGTCATTCATCTGAAGGACGTTGTGAAGCCCGGCATCAAGGAACGCTTCGCAGACCTGCGCGCCATGGGCATCCGCACCGTGATGGTGACCGGCGACAACCCGGTGACGGCTGCCGCCATTGCCTCCGAAGCCGGCGTTGACGATTTCCTCGCCGAAGCGACGCCCGAGGACAAACTCGCCTATATCCGCAAGGAGCAGCAGGGCGGCCGCCTGATCGCCATGTGCGGAGACGGCACCAACGACGCGCCGGCGCTTGCCCAGGCCGATGTCGGCGTCGCCATGCAGACCGGCACGCAGGCCGCGCGCGAGGCCGCCAACATGGTGGACCTCGATTCGAGCCCGACCAAGCTCATCGAGATCGTCGAGATCGGCAAGCAGCTCCTGATGACCCGCGGTTCGCTGACGACCTTCTCCATCGCCAACGACGTGGCGAAGTATTTCGCCATCATCCCGGCGCTGTTCATCACCACCTATCCGGCGCTCGCCGCGCTCAACGTCATGGGCCTCGGCTCGCCGCAATCGGCGATCCTATCGGCGGTCATCTTCAACGCGCTGATCATTGTCGCGCTGATTCCGCTGGCGCTGAAAGGCGTCACGTATCGACCGGTCGGTGCCGCAGCGCTCTTGCGTCGCAACCTGCTCGTCTACGGTCTCGGCGGCATCCTTCTACCCTTCGCAGGCATCAAGCTCGTCGATCTCGCCGTCAACGCACTCAATCTGGTGTAACCATGCTGAACCAAATTCGTCCCGCCATCGTGATGATCGTGCTGCTCACCGCCATCACCGGGCTTGCCTACCCCTTCGCCATCACCGGCGTCGCGCAGGTGCTGATGCCGGTACAGGCAAACGGTAGCCTCATCGAGAAGGACGGAACCCTGATCGGTTCCGAGCTGATCGGCCAGAACTTCACCTCCGACAGGTATTTCTGGCCGCGTCCGTCTGCGACCGGCCCGGAGGCCTATAATGCCGGCGCATCAAGCGGCTCCAACCTCGGCACGACTTCGGTCAAGCTGAGGGATCGCGTGGCTACAGACGTCGAGCGGCTGAAGGCCGCCGGCTTTGCCGGCGAGATCCCCGCAGAAGCGGTGACGACATCGGGTTCCGGCCTCGACCCGCATGTCACGCCGGCCTTTGCCCGGGCGCAGATCGCTCGTGTCGCCAAGGCGCGCGGTCTGAGGGAGGCGGATGCCAGCGCGTTGGTCGACAGGGCGACGGAAGGCCGTCTGTTCGGGATCGTAGGCGAGCCGCGCGTCAATGTGCTAGAACTGAACCTGGCCCTCGATGGGCCTCGAACATGAGGCCAAGGCTTGAGAACGCATGCCCGAGATGACGAATGCCCGACAGTGAACGTGACGCCAAAAGTCGCCCAGACCCAGACGCACTTCTGGCCCTTGCCGCGCAGGATCGCCGGGGAAAACTGACCGTTTTCCTTGGCGCCGCGCCCGGCGTCGGCAAGACCTATGCCATGCTGACCCGGGCCAGACGTCTCAAGGAAGACGGCGTCGATATCGTCATTGGACTGGTTGAAACCCACGGGCGCGGCGAGACCGCCGCACTGGTCGAGGGACTGGAAATCCTGCCGCGCCGCGATGTGAACCATCGCGGCCGAATGCTTTCCGAATTCGATCTGGACGCGGCCCTTGCCCGACGTCCCAAGATCATCGTCGTCGACGAACTCGCCCACAGCAACCCGGCTGAGAGCCGTCATCCGAAGCGCTATCAGGATATTGAGGAGCTGATAGCCGCGGGCATCGATGTCTGGACCGCGTTGAACATCCAGCATCTCGAAAGTCTCTCTGACGTCGTCGCGCAGATCGCCGGCGTGCCGGTGCGCGAACGGGTGCCGGATACCGTGCTGAAGCGCGCCGACGAGGTGCTGCTGGTCGATCTGCCGCCCGCCGAACTGATCGAGCGGCTGAAAGAGGGCAAGGTCTATCTGCCCGATAGCGCCAAACGCGCGGTCGATCGCTTTTTCCGCCTCGGCAATCTGACGGCGTTGCGTGAACTGGCGCTCCGGCGCACGGCCGATAGGGTCGACGACCAGATGGTCGACTACCTCAAGCAGAATGCGATCGAAGGTGTGTGGGCGAGCGGCGAGCGTCTGCTTGTCTGCATCGGTCCCGATCCCCTGTCGGAAAAAGTGGTCCGCACCGCCAGCCGGCTCGCCGAGGGATTGAACGCCCCCTGGATCGTCGTCTTCATCGAACGCGCCGACCGCGAAAGCGGCGACGGCGAGGACGTGCGCCGGCTTGACGAGACCTTCCGTCTTGCCGAACAACTCGGCGCCGAGACGCGCTGCATCGTCGGCAACGACTTCGTCGAGGAAATCCTGAAACTCGCACGTCGTGAACATGCGACGCAGATCGTCATCGGCGCGCGTCGCCAATCCTTTCCGATGCGGTACTTCCGCCAGTCGCTCCCCGACGCCTTGGCAGAGCGGGTATCGGGCATCGGCATCCACCTCGTGACCGACCGCGAGCCGGCGGCACCGAAGCCGCGGCCGGCCGCGAAGAAGTCTCTGCCGCCCGGGACCGGGCGCGCCATCGCCATTGCCGCCGGCGCAGTGGGGGCTGCGACGGCCCTCGGCCTCTTGATCGAGCGCTTCATCATCCTGCCGAACATCTCGTTGCTCTATCTGCTCGCCGTGCTGGCGTCGGCGACCTATGCCGGCCACATCTCGGCGATCGCCGCGGCGCTGTTTTCGGTTCTGACCTACAACTTCTTCTTCATCGAACCGGTCGGTACCTTCACCATTGCCGAGCCGCACGAGGTCTTCGCGCTGTTCATCTTCCTTGTGGCGGCCGCCCTTGCCGGGAGCCTCGCCTCTCGGGTGCGCGAACAGGCAAAGGCCGCGCGCCGGCGCGCCGCCGCGACCCAGGCGCTTTACGATTTCTCTCGCAAGCTTTCGGGCACGGCCAAGGTGGACGATGTGCTTTGGGCGGCGGTGACGCAGATGCAGACGACGTTGCGGCGCAGCGCTGCGCTTCTGTTGCCAGAGGAGGGGGACCTGCAGCTGAAGGCCGCCTGGCCACCGGACACCGAGCTCGACGTCACCGATATCATGGCCGCGCGCTGGGCGATGGATAAGCAGGAGCCGGCCGGCAACGGTACCGGAACACTGCCGAACAGCCCGTTTCACTTCCGCCCGCTGACGAGCCCGCACGGCGTTGTCGGCGTCTGCGGTTTCGTCCAGGCGGACAAGCCGCTGGAGATCAACGAGGAGCGAGCGCTGGCGGCAATCCTCGACCAGACGGCGATCGCCGTCGACCGGGCACGCCTGTCGCGCGAAAGCCTAGACCAGGCGGCGAAGCTCGAAGGCGAACGCTTTCGTGCGGCCCTCCTGTCGTCCATTTCGCATGACCTCAGGACGCCGCTTGCCACCATCACCGGGGCCGTCACCAGCCTTCGGCAACTCGGCGATCGCATGTCGCCGGAAAGCCGTGACGATTTGCTGAAATCGATCGAGGAGGAGGGCGGCCGTCTGACGCGTTTCGTCGCCAACCTGCTCGACATGACCCGCATCGAGGCCGGCACGGTCAACGCCAAGCGCGATTGGGTCGATGTCGCCGACGCGGTCCGCGCTTCCGTCGATCGTGCCCGCAAGTATTTCCCCGAGCGCGAGATCGAGACCAGCATCGCACCGGATCTTCCCTTGATGCGCGGCGACAGCGTGCTTCTCGGGCAGGTGCTGTTCAATCTCCTCGACAATGCCAACAAATATGGTGGCGACGAGCCGGTCAGCATCTATGCCCGCCCGGATGGCGACGAAATCGTGCTGTCAGTGACGGATCTCGGCAAGGGCATTGCGCCGAAGGATCTCGAGCAGGTCTTCGAAAAATTCTTCCGCCGCGGCAAGGTGGATGGCCGCACGCCGGGGACGGGGCTAGGGCTTTCGATCGCCAAGGGCTTCGTCGAGGCCATGGGCGGCCAGATCAAGGCGGAAAGCCCGGCGCTGCGCCGCCGCGGCACGCGCATTTCCATGCGTTTCCCCGCCGCCAAGCCTGAAATCTCCGAAAAGGACCGTGCATGAGCGTGGAGCGTATCCTCGTCGTCGACGACGAACCCCAGATCCAGCGTTTCCTGAAACCCGCATTGAGCGCCGCCGGCTATGACATACTGGAAGCAATGACTGGCGCCGAGGCGCTGAAGGCGGCGGCAACGAATGCACCCGATGTCGTCATCCTCGATCTCGGCCTGCCGGATATGGATGGCAAGGAGGTCATCGCGAACTTGCGCGGCTGGTCGCAGGTGCCGATCATCATCCTCTCCGCACGCGACCGGGAGAGCGAGAAGATCGCCGCGCTCGATCTCGGCGCCGACGACTATATCGAAAAGCCCTTCGGCATCGGCGAATTGACCGCCCGCATCCGCGCAGCTCTTCGCCATAGGGTGCAAATGGATGGCGGTCAGACACAACTCTCCGCCGACGGCGTGTCGATCGACACGATCAAGCGCGTGGTGACGAAGGATGGCGAGTCGGTGCGTCTGACGCCGAAGGAATATGACCTGCTGGTCATGTTGGCGCACCACGCCGGTCGCGTCGTCACCCACAGGACGCTTCTAACGTCGGTCTGGGGCGTCGCACATGGCGAGGACCTGCACTATCTGCGCGTCTTCATCGGCCAGTTGCGCGGCAAGATCGAGCGCGACCCAGCCGACCCGAAGATCATCCGCACCGAGCCGGGTGTCGGCTATCGCTTCATCGGCGACGACGGTTGACCGCGAGCTGCCGCCAAGGGCGGCAGCCGACCATCACTTGATCTTTACCGGCTGCGGCATATCTGTCGCCAGCGTTTCGCTGATGACTTGCTTCTTCTTGGGCGCCGGCTGCGGATTCTCGAGGATCGATACCGGGGCCGATACGGTGGCTGCAGCGACATTGCCGACGTTTCTGGCCGTGCCGGCAACAACCGCTGCAATGCCGGTTCCGATGGAAATATCGGAATCGGTGAGTGTCTGTCCGGTTGCCAGCCGGGTGCCGATGAGTTGAACGATCTGCGGGCTTTCCGCGAACTTCCCGTGGTGCAGGCCGTCCTCGGTCTTGACCTTGGTCAGGTCGATCGCAGTGATGCCGGCCCGTTCCAGCTGGGTGCGATAGGGTTCGGCAGACGGGTCGATCGCGCCGAGGCGGGAAACGTCGCCGGAAATGAAGCTGGAGAGCGCGAGCGCGCGATCATCCTGCGAAACGAAGATCGTGAACTTCGGTCGCTTGTGGCCCATCTCGACGAACTGCTTGGCGAAGACGTCGAGGTCGATGTCAGGCGAGGCGAGGATGACGTTTTCGATCTTGGAGGGGACGTTGCCGTCGCGGATGCCCATTTGCCGGAGCGTTTCCATGGTCAGCCAGGTACCCATCGAATGCGCGAGGATGGTGATGCCCTTGACCTTGGGCGCGTCGGCGAGCTTCTTCAGGATGTCTTCAAGGGCAGTGCGCGAATAGTTCGTGCTCTCCTTGTCGTAATTATAGTCAAACACATTGGCCCGCGACGGCCAGGTAAACAGTACCGGCGTCGCCTGGACGTCGGAGTCGTGGATGATCTGGGCAAGCCGGTAGACGGAATCCTCGTAGCGGTTGTTGAAACCGTGCACGAAGACGAAGGCCTGTCCGCCGACGTCGTGCTGCAAGAACCAGGACTTGGCTTCATCAAGCGACGTGAGTTCGCGCACGCGGGTGACGGTGAAATCCTTCTTGGGATCCGGCGGCAGCTTGCGTGGCCATTGCACCGTGCCGGCCTTGCGCGCCGTGTCCGGCGGGATCGACACCGCAACGTCGGTCAGGAAGGTGTTGGCGTCACGCTCGCCGGAAAACAACGTCGCCGGATCGCCGGAGGGCCGACGCGTGGTCGCGACGAGCATGTCGACGGTCGAGGTTCCCGGTACCGGCGCGGTAAGCGCCACCGGTGCCATCACGCCTTTGGCATGACCGCCGCAACCGGCAAGCAATGCCAGGGCCGCCACGACGAAGATCGCCCGTCCTCCTCGTGCGCCTCCGTGCTGCAGCGAACCTTGAAACCCCACCCACTCGAACATCGGCATCCCCAATACGCCTGAACTTCGCTGCATCTGATCGCGCTTTTGCGAAACGAAGATGACAACACTCGGCGCTAATATGCAAGCGGGTGCGATTGAAGTTTCGCCGCTGGGTTGTTGATGAATGCAGATTCCCCTTATCGCGGGTTGCCGCAACAGGGGACTGCCTTTGATGGATGCTTCGCCGCCTATTCCGCCAGAGTGGCCAGCGTCTTCAGAATCGCATGCACCGCCCTGATGCGCTCCGGATTCGGGAAGTTCCGGTTCGCCAGCATGACCACGCCGATCTTCTTTTCCGGCACGAAGGCGACATAGCCGCCGAAGCCGTTGGTGGACCCGGTCTTGTTGTAAAGCGTCGCGCCATCGGGGCGCTTCGGAGGAACCAATGTCGTGGCCGGCTTGGTATCCATGGCCATGGTCCGGGAGTTGCCGTCGAGCAGCCGCTCGAGTGAAACCGGGTAGGGATATTGCTCCCAGCCGAGGCCCTGAATCATCTTGCCGGTATCGAAGTAGCCGACATGCGTGCCCTCTATGGCCTTGCGAACGGGTCCGTCGAATTGCTCCGGCCGGATATTGGCGTCGACGAACCGGATCATGTCTGCCGCGGACGATTTCACGCCGTAGGCTTCGGCGTCGAACATGCCCGGGCCGACCCGGATCGGCTTGTCGGCCTTGCCGTAGCCCCAGGCGTAGCTGCCCATCGCGCTTGCGGGCACTGTGACATAGCTGTGCTTGAGGTCGAGTTTCGGAAACAACTCTGTCTCCAAAGCGTTGGCGAAGCTGCTGCCCATCGCCAGACCGGCGGCATGGCCGAAGAGGCCGATGCTCGGGTTGGAATAGCGACGCTTCTTCCCTGGCTCGGCGCTGGGTTTCCAGTTGCTGAAGTAAGTCAGCATGTCGCCGTCGCTCTTGACCTGATCGGGGAACTGCAAGGGCAGGCCGCCGGCGGTATAGGTGGCGAGATTGAGGAGGGTCGCCTTGTCGATGGCGCTGCCACGGAGCTCGGGCATGTATTTGCCGGGATGGTCTTCGAAGGACAGCTTGCCGAGCGCCTGCGCATAGGAGGCGAGCGTGCCGGCAAAGGTCTTGCTGATCGAGCCGAGCTCGAACAGCGTGTTCTCCGTAATCGGCGCCTTCGTTTCCTTGGAAGCGACGCCGTAGTTGACGAAGGTGTGCCGGCCGTCAACGGTCACTGCAATCGCCATGCCCGGTACATTGTATTCGCGCATGATCGGTCGGATCGCCTTGTCCACGGCGGCGGCAATCCGGGCCTGCTCGCCATTCCCGGCGAAGGCGGCCGCGGCGAACGAAAAGAGGATTGTAGTAGTAAGCCCTAATTTGATTGTCGTCATTCTATCCATTGCGTGTACTCTTTCTTGCGAGGCGGGGATGCCCATGTTTGGCCCGGCCCAGGTCCGTCGGGCGAAAATCCATTGGCTCGTCCGGAGATGTACCGGTGAAAGCAAGGAACCTCAGCCAGGGGCAAGCCAGACCTAGACTGCTCATCGCCACGCGACAAACGACGATATCTCGCAGGAGATATAAATAAACCTAGGGCTGGGGGTCATTCCTCTAGTGTGTGCAGTACCTGATCGCGTCAGGGGTTATTGCGACACAAAGCTAATACCACGGGCAACATTGTCATTGCTGGCCGCTCAGGGTAGTATTCGCCCGCGGTTTTGAGGTCTTCGTCTCCGGACCGCGTGTTTTATTCGTGAGCTGCTTCTGATTGAACAGAAGAGTCTCTCCCATCCGGAGAGCATACTCGGAAGCTATTTACATCCGACGCCACTCAATGGCGCCTCCGCCCGATCTCTATTCCAGACAGACGGCCATATTGGAGGATAAAATGAGCAAGCAGACCGTAACTATCATTCTTGCCGGCGCTCTGGCCTTGTCGGGGTGCCAATCTGCCTACGTGTCGAAGAGCGGTCCGACTGGCAACGAATTCGGCTGCATTGCCGGAACAGTCGGCGGCGCAATCGTCGGCGGCCTGATCGGCTCGACGATCGGTTCAGGTACTGGCCAGCTCTGGGCTGTTGGCGGCGGTGCTACCTTGGGCGCTGCGGCCGGCAATGCTCTGACGTGCCGCTACTATTGATCGCGGAAGGGTGAGGGATGAGAAAACTCGTTCTTATAGGTGTGCTTGTGGTCTGTCCGGCTGGACTCGCTGTCGCGCAGCAAGCCGCAACAATGAGCCAGGGGCAGATGGATGTGCTCGATCGCAACAAGGACGGTGCGGTCGACCGGTCCGAATACGAGGCCTTCATGACGACGGCCTTCGTCAATCTGGACAAGAACAAGGACGGTAGCCTCACCTCTGACGAGACGAAGCAGGCGCTGAATGCCCAGCAGTTTGCCGCCACCGATGCAAGCGGCGACGGCAAGATCACCCGCAACGAATTTCTGGACCGGGTGATGGCGGACTTCAAGACGGCGGACCGAAGCGGCGACGGCAATCTGAAGTAACGCTTTTGGACTGGCGCCTGCGCGTTCGGGCGACCGGCCGGCTGCCGGTTGCCTGGCGACGAAGCTCGTCCTGAACCGGCGACATCGGATCGCGGCGATCAGCCGAGCGGGATCGCCTCGATCACGAACACCCAGATCGGGCCGCCGCCCTTTTGATGGGCCGGCTTGATCACCTTCGTCACGGCATATTTGCCCTCACCGAACTCCAGGACGGCGTAAGGGAGAACCTTGGGATCGATGCCGAAGGGATCCAGCGTGCTGACGCTTGCCGGGGCGTGTCCGAGCGTATGCTCGATGAAGAGCTTCCCTCCATCCGCCAGTTGGCCCACCCAGGTCGTGAAAGCCTTTTGTGGGTCATGGGCGTGATCGTGGGAATTCGTGTAGACGAAGTCGAAGGCTTTCTTCCAATCCGGATTTTCGTCATGGAAATCCCACTGGGTGAGCCCGAACCGGGACGCCGTATCCGAGATATCCGTACCCATGACGTCGATGCCGAGGCGATCCGAGAACCATTTGACCTCGGCGCCATTCCTGGAGCCGTGGCAGAGGCCCCGCTTCGCATTTGGGATGGCCATGCGAACATAGTCACAGATCACGTCGATCGTCGCCTCGTCGGCCCAGACCTGGTCGATCTTGCGCTTGTTTCCCTCGGTTTGAACCGAGACATACTGCTCGTAGCTTGAATACTGCATCAGGCGGTAGTCGCCGCGATAGTCCTCGCCACCACCATGCGAGACGGAGTAGCCCCGCTTGCGCAGGAAGTTCCGAGCGAGCTGCTCAACAAAGTTCATGTCGGTTCGTCGCCTCTCCGTTGAGGATGGATGAACCCCGACTAATTCAACTTTCGCTCAGATTCAATCGGTGCGGAAACAGGAACAGCGTCGGGCTGGCTTCGCGAACTTCTTGACTTCAACCTATGTCGAGGTCGTAACAAGGCACCGGATAGAGCTAATTGGCGGGATCGGATTTCATGCGCATAAGGAAACTCACACTGCCGGCATCGGATGTCTCGGCGAGCGCAGCCTTCTTTCGCGACATGCTGGAACTGTCGACAAACGGGAACGTCATTGAGGTGGGATGGAGCGAAATCCGGCTGATCCCCGCCGTTGAAGAGGCGCCCCGCGGCGTGCATTTGGCGTTCAATGTGCCCTATGACCGGTTTGATGCGGCAATCGCATGGTTGAAAGGGCGCATGGCTCTGCAAAAAGAGCCGGATGGCCGCGAGTGCCACGTGCTGGAGGGGCATTGGCAATCAAGATCCGTCTATTTCGATGGTCCCGACAGGTCCGTGCTCGAATTGATCGGCCGCCGCAGGCTGGTCGATCCTGCCGGGAAGCGGCCATTTGGCGGGTCTGAGCTAAGTTGCCTCAGCGAGATCGGCCTTCCAACCGACGATGTCGCGAGCACTGTGGTCGAAGCCGCTCGCACCTTCGGGGTCGGAACGCTCGGACCGGCCACTTCCGGTTTCGCCGCTATCGGTAGCGACGAGGGTCTGCTTATCGCCGTTGATCCAAGCCGGCCATGGTTTCCGGAGAAACGTCAATTGCCGAGCGCTCGAGGATTGGAAGTCGCATTGGACGGCGTGGAGGCACCCGGAATCCTGTCGGATCGCAGCCATGGTTGGAAGGTTTGCGCGGCATAGCGCAGTTGCGATCCGAAACGGCCTTGTCCGCCATCGAAGCAGAAGGCGAGGGAGGCCGAGGACGCTGCGAAGCTTCCTCGAAGGCGAGCTCAAGCCGCGGCTAAAGGAGAACGGCTGCGTCACTCTCGTCGCTCAATCGGGCGGCTTCCGCTGCGCCGAAGCTCGGCTCGCTGAGGTGCCGACCGGCACCAGCGGAGCAGTCTCTTGGGCGAGTGGTCGCGATCGACACGGTATGGCGGTCTATCGGATCGATGATTTACCTCGCATCCCATGATCGCCGGACATCTGGCGGCTACTTCCGCAGGTACAGTGGATATTCAGACGAGTGCCAGCATGAACCGAGCGATTGCAGCGCTGTGCATTCGCACGTCGCCGTAGTCGACTGATGTTATAAGCTTGCGAGGCGCCCAGCCGGATTTGCCTCTTTTGTAGGCGCGCTCATAGGCGCGTCGGGCTGCGTCGATGAGACTGTGCTGGATGCGAACGAAACGGCTCAAATCGCGGGCTCTTTCGCGTCCGTTGAAGAGTGCGACAATCACGATTCCGTCTGATGACCGAGCGACCACTGCCCGTGTTCCGTTTAGCGCTCCTGTATGGGCAATATCGGTCTCGGTTCCGCGCTGCCATATCCACCATCCGAGGCCGAAGGACTGTTCAGCAAACTCGCCTGGTACAGGAGTGGCAATCTCGGTATCACGGATGGTGCGCGACGCGAAACGGTAGAGGTCTTCGGCTGTCGACGTCCAGCCGGCAGATGGGTTGAAATGCGTCCTGGCCGCGTCCATGCCGACAACGTGATGACGGACCTCCGCGGGTGCTTCGCTAATGAGGCCCGTTCTCTTGAGGCCCAGGCGTGTCAGGACGCGCGTTTGGACAAACCGTTCGTAAGTCATCCCACTGATCTTGGCGACGATCAGGCCAAGCCAGCAGGGGCCGAAGTCGGTATATTCCGCTCGCTCGCCGGGGTCGCTATCCAAGGGGCGATTTAGACGCTCAAGAACAACCGGTAAACAGGCCTCGGCCGGCGCGAATGTTTCCTTGTCGCCGCCCGTGACCAGGTCGATATGCTGGCTCCACCCTAAGCCGGAAGTATGTTGCAGCAGGTGGCGAACCGTGATGTTGCTGAACCGAGGATCTTCGGCCTTGGCGACGATTGGGAAGATGCTTTGGAGCGTATCGTCAAGTCTCAGTTGGCCGTCATCTATCAACGTCAGTGCTGCTTCTGCAGTGATGAGTTTTGAGATGCTGGCTATTTGAAACGTCATGTTGTTTTGCATTGGACGCCCGGTCGCACGATCAGCTACGCCAAAGCTAAGCAGCCGCGGATTCTCTCCTGCTTTACCGAATGCGACGACCGCGCCGGGTATTCCCTCGCGATCCATGAACCACTTGACGGTTTCGGTAATCGAATGCGGCTTGGCCCAGAACATGGCCTCAGTCACGCTGGGCCAGACAAAACCATAGCCGAACGCGATGCCAATGCCGGCCGCGAATACTGCCATGCGACGCAACCATTTCGAATGCATTCGATCCTCCCTCTCACGCAAGAGGTAAAGAATGCGACGGTTGCGGCCAATTCTCTTCACAAACCGTCACGATTTCTGAATCAAAGAAGCTGCAACCAGGCAGCGACGTCGGAGCGAGCAATCCGCAAACAATCTTAGCGGTCTTCATCGTCGACATCGAATGTCTCGCGACCGACTAGCATCATGCACAATCCCAGCATCGAGACGAGCATCAGCAACGTATACGGCAGAGTGGAGAGTTGATGCATACGGCCAAAACTCATTTGGCTTACAATCTTCTCCATATCAGCCTCGAAAAGGAAGTGTGCCGCAACTGGGGGCAGAGCGAAGGCCCACGCACCAAAAGCCCCCATCGGCGTGTACCGCATCCTATAAACCTTCATCGATTCCCCCCACAACCGTGAGGCCTTAGGGTCGCATAGCGCACGTTTTAGTCAATGGTAAAATAAGGCAACAAAAAAGCCGGGCTGAACCCGACCTTTCGTGATCTCCTCCCGCCGCTGCCAGTACATCCGTGGTCAGCAGGCGAGAGGGACCGTATATCAACAATGTAGGCGTGATTGAAATTTACTCAGATCGGAGCCTCGGCTATGCCGCGATCAGGATCGGCAAGGACGACGAATACGCCGCGTTGCACAAGGCATAGGGGGGAATGGGCGATGGACGACCTATCGCCCCTCCAGACTCTCATAGACGCTCACAAGGCCGCTATGGGGCGCTATGCGTTCTTCCAGGCGGTGATGTGCCCTGATGAACGTCGCCGCCGATCTAACGCGAGTTGGTGAGGGCTGTGTACCCACCGGCCTCGAGACACGGACTTCCGGGACATGGGGCTAAGCACTTGAGAAGAATGGTGCCGCTTACGTGACTCGAACACGTGACCCCATCATTACGAATGATGTGCTCTACCGACTGAGCTAAAGCGGCCCGGAGGCGGTTCCGCGGCAGACCGCGGAACGAATGTGAGGCGCTGATAAACGCAAAGCGCCAAGATTTCAAGCCATCAGTTTCGAGAACTTGAAAATTCCTTGTTGGTGGCCGCGACGGGCATGGCGTTCACGCCAAGGCGCGTGCGTGCCGCATCGTATTCGCGCTCGAGCCGATCGACGAGACGGGTGACGGAGGTCACTTCCTTGATTGCGCCGATGCCCTGGCCGCAGCCCCAGATGTCCTTCCAGGCCTTGGCCCCTTCGGTCGCGGCGCCGAAGTCCATCTTCGACGGGTCCGCCTCCGGCAGATTGTCCGGATCCATGCCGGCAGCGGCGATCGACGGCTTCAGGTAGTTGCCGTGAATGCCGGTGAAATAATTGGAATACACGATGTCGGCGGCGTTGCTGTCGACGATCATCTGCTTGTAGGCGTCGGTGGCGCGCGCCTCTTCCGTCGCGATGAACGGCGAGCCGATATAGGCCATGTCGGCGCCCATCGCCTGCGCCGCCAGGATGGCGCCGCCGGTGGCGATCGCGCCCGAGAGGAGCAGCGGCCCGTCGAACCAGGAGCGGATTTCCTGGACGAGCGCAAACGGCGAAAGCGTGCCGGCATGACCGCCGGCACCGGCGGCAACCGCGATCAGGCCGTCGGCGCCCTTGCGGATCGCCGAATTGGCGTGGCGGTTGTTGATGACGTCATGCAGCACGATGCCGCCATAGGAATGGATGGCGGCGTTGACCTCGGGCACGGCGCCGAGCGAGGAGATCACGACGGGAACCTTGTATTTGATGCAGAGCATCAGGTCCTGCTCGAGCCGCGCGTTGGACTTGTGTACGATCTGGTTGACGGCGAAGGGTGCTGCGCGCCGCGTCGGGTTCCTGGCGTCGTGATCGGCGAGCGTCTCGGTGATCTCGGCGAGCCATTCGTCGAGTTGCGATTGCGGGCGCGCGTTGAGTGCCGGGAAGGCCCCGATCACGCCGGCCCTGCATTGCGCTATCGTCAACTGCGGATTCGAGATGATGAACAGAGGGGCGCCAACGACAGGCAGTCTTGTCGTTCCGGAAAGAATTGGCGGAAGCGGCATCGGTTTCTCCATCCCTCGATTGGCGCATCAAAATTTTGACGTTTGCGTAAACGTCAAAATAGATAGCAGCAAGTTCGTCACTTGCAAAGAGGTGGTTTTCGCGCTGGCGACGCGGGCCTATCCTTGAGAGCGCCCGCGAAGTTGTCGCGTTTTCCCCGGGCTTGGCCGGTCGACTTGGCCGCCGGACTTGCGGATTCCGAAAGCAGCGGTTACGCAATTGTTAACAAAACCAACGGCGTGCCTCCAGATTTAACCGTTGGGCCCTTGGGGACAGTTCGAGGGCCGATCGGCGAGAGTGCGCCGGCAGGCCCAAAGCCCTGCCTACACAGAGGATTTGATGTGAGCGGACTTGAGACTGCAATCAGAAACGCGCTGGAGCGCTCCGACCGCGCCAGCGCGGAAACACGTGCCCGCATCTACCAGTCGGCCCGTCAGGCGCTGGAAGCCGGATTGCAGAAGCAGGGAATTGACGACGTCAACGTCATCACCCAGCAGCGCCATCGGCTGGAGGCGGTGATCCATGCGATCGAAACGGAGGAGCGGGCGGCCTTGCGGGCGCGGCCGCCGGTGCCTCCCGCTGCCACTCCTCCCGCAGCCATGCCTCCCTCCGTCAGCGCCGACGAAAATGTCCGCGCACGCGGACCGGAGCAGGCGCGTGCCGAGCCGCAATCCCGGTCTCAAACCCAACCACAGTCTCCTCAGGCGGATCGCCGCGAGCCGGGCTTTGCTGCCGATGCGCCCCGTTCCACGGCGGCAGATGTTGGTCTCGGTGGACTTCGCGCCGAGCGCGACGGCCCGGTCGTCTCGACGCGTACGGCTGCAGATACAATGGCAAAGGGCACCGAGGCGACCGCAGCCGCGCCTGAGGTTCGCGGCGATACCGATCGAAAGCGGCGCCGCAAGCGCAGCCGCTTCCTGTCCTTCACCATGGTCGTCGTCACCCTCGCCGCCGCCGCGGGCGCCGCAATCTGGTGGGTGCAGACCAATGACCTCCTGAAATCCGCGGCCGAACGCGACACCAATGTCGCCAATCCGCCGGCGTCGGTGGCATCGGAAAATTTCGACGGGGCGGCGGGTCTGCAAACGCTCGGCGCTCAGCAGGGCTTCACCGGCGATTGGGTGGAGGTCTTCGCGCCGACAAGCGCCGGCGCAGTCACACCTGGCTCACGCGCCAAGGCAGAGCCTGTGGATGACGATGGCGGCAAGCGCATCCAACTCACCTCTTCTTCTGCCGAAACGGAAGGCGACATCACCATCGAGATCCCGGCGGCAGTCCTGGCGCAGCTTTCCGGTAAAACCTCGACCATGGCGCTGACAGTGCAGGCTGAGCCGGGCAAGACGACCGAATTTGCCGTCGAGTGCAATTTCTCCTCGCTCGGCGAATGCGGCCGTCATCGCTTCACGGTGCATGACGAGCGGCTCGACATGCTGTTCAAGATCACCTTCGATCGCAGCCTTGCGCCGAATTCCGCCGGCCGGATCGTCATAAACAGCGATATCAGCGGCGAAGGCAAGAGCCTCAACCTTTACGCCATTCGCGTACTTCCGGGCCAGTAAGCTTCCCGGTTCGAAGGCCCAAGGCCTTCGAACCGCTGGGGCGCCGGTCGGCGACCGCGCTGGCTGCCCGTCCGGGCGTAGCGTCCGGTCACTGATGTTTGAGCGCTACTTCAGAAAGCCCGGGCCGGATCCGACGATCTTGTCGTCGACCTCGCCGATCGCGCCCTTGTCCTTGCTGTCATAGTCGAGCGCACAAAGGATATGGCGGATGAGATTGAGGCGCGCGCGCCGCTTGTCGTTGCCGCGCACCACGGTCCAGGGTGCGTGGTCGGTGTGCGTTGCCTTCAGCATCTCGTCACGCTTTGCCGTGTAGTCGTCCCATTTGTTGAGGGCGGCGATGTCCATCGGTGAGAGCTTCCAGATCTTCAGCGGATCGTGGCGGCGATCGTGGAAGCGCTTGAGCTGCATCTCGCGGCCGATGTTGATCCAGAATTTGAAGAACTGGATATCCTCATGCACGATCATCTTCTCGAAGCGCGGCACCTGCTTCAGGAACTGCTTGTGCTGCTCGGGCGTGCAGAAGCCCATGACCGGCTCGACGCCGGCGCGGTTGTACCAGGAACGGTCGAACAGCACGAATTCGCCTGCCGTCGGCATGGTCGCGACATAGCGCTGGAAATACCATTGCCCGTGTTCGGTCTCTGTCGGCTTCGTCAGCGCGACGATACGGGCCCAGCGTGGGTTCAAGTTGCCCATCGTCGCATGGATCGCGCCGCCCTTGCCGGCAGCATCGCGGCCCTCGAACAGCGCCATGATGCGTTTTCCGGTCTTCTGCTGCCAGAGCTGAACCTTGACGAGTTCGATCTGGAGTTTCTCCAGCGTCGCCAGATATTCTTCCTCGTCGAGCTTCTTCTTGTAGGGATAGTCGTCGGAGGAGAAGGCTTCGTCGTCGATCCATTTCGGCAACTCGGGATTGTCGATGTCGAAGATGCGGCTCTTGCCACCGATCTGCAGCTCCACCGCGCGGCTTTCCGCCTTTTCCGTCGTCTCCGCTAACGCCATCTGCTCGCCCCTCCGGCCTGGCGCACGGCTCCGAAAACCGGCTTCGATCATCGGCGGGATCATGCGCGTTTTCAAACTCTCGGAGCTCCGGGCAGTGCGGAAAAGACGCGGTGCCCAGGGCTCGATTTCCTTGGAGGAGGCCACAATTGCATTGCGGATTCAAGCCGGTCGTGAAAATCATGTCATGAAGGATCGCTATTCCTCGGTCATTTTGGTCCGGGAGGAAGAGAAAGTGATTCATGAGGATGTCGCGGTGGACGGTTCGAAAGCGTTCTGGCGGGACCTGGTTCCGCGGCTGAAGGCAGAGCGCTGGCTGCTGAGCCTTACTCTGCTGCTGGCAATCCTTGCGACCATCGCCGGCATCCACTTTCTCATCGTTTTGCCTTTTTGGATCGTTCTGGTTGCAGCTTTGCTGAACCGCAGCGCGCCGGCTTCGGTGATCTTGAGCCCCGCCAAGGCTGTGGTTGCGGCCGGCCCAACCAGCGATCCGCTGGCGCCGGCGCTGAATGCGCTCGACATGCCGGTGCTGGTCGTGGCCGCCGACGAGACGGTGGTCTTCCAGAACATCGCCGCGGAAAAGGCCTTTGGCACCATACCGCCAAACACCTATCTGGCCGCACGGGTGCGCTCGCCGGGCATTCTCGACATGGTCCGCGAGACGATGGCGACCGGCAAGGCCAACCAGATCGAACATACCGAACGCTTGCAATCGGATGCCGTCTACATCGTCCGCGTTGCACCGGCCGAGGTTCCCGGCGATGGGGCGGGCAGGCGGATATTCCTGTTGACCTACCGCGATATCTCGCAGGCACGCCGCATCGACCGCATGCGTTCGGACTTCGTCGCCAATGCCAGCCATGAGTTGCGCACGCCGCTGGCATCGCTGCGCGGCTTCATCGAGACCCTGCAGGGCCCGGCGCGCAACGACCTGAAGGCGCAGGAGAAATTTTTCGGCATCATGCACGAGCAGGTCACGCGCATGAGCCGCCTCGTCGATGATCTCCTGTCACTTTCGCGACTGGAACTGCGCTCGCATATCGCGCCCGACGATCCGGTGGATCTCGCGCCCTTGCTCGGCCATGTCCGCGACAGCCTGCTGCCGTTGGCGAAGGACCTCGATGTCACGGTCTCTCTCGTGGTGCCGGACAAGCCCGTCGTCGTGCAGGGCGACCGCGACGAACTCATCGAGGTCTTCGAGAACCTGATCGAGAATGCCTGCAAATATGGCCAGGAGGGCAAGAAGGTCGACATAACCCTGCAAGGCGGCGAAGAAAGCGCCCAGGCGGAAGTGATCGTGAAGGACTACGGGCCCGGCATTCCCGCCGAGCATGTACCGCGCATTACCGAGCGGTTTTACCGGGTCAATGTCGAGGCGAGCCGGTCGAAAAAGGGCACCGGATTGGGCCTCGCCATCGTCAAGCACATCCTCACTCGCCACCGTGCTCGGCTGCTGATCCATTCAGAGATCGGCAAAGGTACGACTTTTACGGTCCGCTTCTGACATATTGACGCGGGGAAACTCGGGGCCGTTCATTTTCTCTTAGTATTTTCAATGACATGAGCTGTCATAAATGTTTCGTCAAACTGACATAAAAGGTGTGGCTATCGGCGGCTAACTAGGGGCAGCCGATAAGACGGCGAAGAGCGCTGCAACGCTTGGCGCACACCAACACAAGCCCATTCCGGGAGAACTTTTATGAAAGCTCTTAAACTCACTGTCGCGGCGCTGGTAGCGTCTGCCGCATTTGCCGGCGCGGCCGCCGCCCGTGACCAGGTTCAGGTCGCTGGTTCCTCGACCGTTCTTCCTTACGCCAAGATCGTCGCCGAGACGTTCGGCGAGACCTTCCCCGACTTCAAGACCCCGGTCGTTGAATCCGGCGGCTCCTCCGCCGGCCTGAAGGAGTTCTGCAAGGGCGTCGGCCCGGACACCATCGACATTGCCAACTCCTCGCGCAAGATCAAGGACAAGGAAGTCGAGGCCTGCAAGGCCGCTGGCGTGACCGAAATCCAGGAGGTCAAGATCGGTTATGACGGCATCGTCTTCGCAACCGACGCCGGCAATGCCGACCTCGCCCTGAAGCCGGTCGATCTCTACAAGGCGCTCGCCGCTGAAGTCGTCGTCGACGGCAAGATCGTTGCCAACCCCTACAAGAAGTGGTCGGAAGTCAACTCCGCGCTTCCGGACGTTGATATCGCTGCCTTCATCCCGGGCGAAAAGCACGGCACCCGCGAAGTCTTCGAAGAGAAGATCCTCGCTGCAGGCTGCAAGGAAGCTGGCGCCGTTGACGTCATCAAGGCTGCCGTTGCCGATGAAAAGCAGCAGCACAGCAAGTGCGTCGCAGTCCGTAAGGACGGCATGGCTGTCGACATCGACGGCGACTACACCGAAACGCTCGCCCGTATCGCCGCCAACAAGAACGGCATCGGCGTCTTCGGCCTGTCCTTCTATGAAAACAACGCCGACAAGCTGAAGGTCGCGACCGTCAACGGCGTCGCACCGTCGACCGAAACGATCGCTTCCGGCGAGTACCCGGTTTCCCGTCCGTTGTTCTTCTACGTCAAGAAGGCACATCTCGGCGTTATCCCGGGCCTCAAGGAATATGTTGAGTTCTTCATCGACGACCAGATGATCGGCCCGGACAGCCCGCTCGCCGAGTACGGCCTGGTTGCTGCTCCGGACGCCGAGCGCGAAGAAATTCGCAAGGGCTTCGAAGCCGGCAACATGCTCTGATAACGACAAGCCCCGGCGCGACCTTCTTCGCGCCGGGGCATGCCTTCATTCGATTTGCCGGCGGCTCATGTTGGGCGATGCCGGGGAGACGTGCCGATGAGTACTTCGCTCCTTCTTTTGCTAATTGTTGTTATTGGTTTCATTGCCTATTTTGCCGGTCGCGCACGATCGCTGGCGCAGTCTGGCGGCAAGCTCTCCAACCTCCATTCCTTGCCGGGCTATCACGGTAGCTACGTCGCCATCTGGGCGATGCTGCCGGCCGCGCTCGTTCTCGCCACCTGGCTGATTGCGGCACCCATCTATATCGACGGAAGCACGCGCGCCGCCCTGCCGGACTCTGTCCAGAGCCAGGGTGCGGCCGCGGTTCAGCTCGCGCTCGGTCAGGTCAAGTCCGTTGCCGGCGGCCTGCTGCGCTTGAGCGGCGAGCAGCTTTCGGCGCTCGAAAGCGGTAGCGCCAATCTTCGCTCGACGCTCGCATCCAAGGGCGTTGCCCTTGCCGGCGAAGGCGAGCCCTACATGGTCACCGTCGCCCAGCATTTCAACGCGATGACCGTTGCCAATCGCTGGTTCATGACGGCCGCCGTTCTGCTGGTCGCGATCGCCGGCGGCATCTACGCCATCCGCAACATTGCCACCCGCTTCCGCGCGCGCAACCAGGTCGAACGGGTCATTCTCGGCTCGCTGATCGTCGCGTCTTCGATCGCCATCCTCACGACGGTCGGGATCGTCGCCTCGATGCTGTCGGAAGCCGGTCGCTTCTTCACCATGGTCTCGCCGTTCGAGTTCTTCTTCGGCACGGTTTGGGATCCGCGCTTCGCTGCTGCCGGCAGCGGTGGCGCCTCCGGCCAGTTCGGCCTTCTCCCGCTTCTCGCAGGCACGCTCTACATCGCCTTCGTCGCCATGCTGTTCGCGGTGCCGATCGGTCTCTTCGCAGCGATCTATATGGCCGAGTATGCAAGCCCGCGCTTGCGTTCGACCGCAAAGCCGCTGCTCGAAGTGCTCGCCGGCATCCCGACCATCGTCTACGGTTTCTTCGCACTGGTGACCGTCGGCCCGTTCCTGCGTGATATCTCGGCGCAGCTGAACGGTCTTGCCACCGGCAACTACCAGAACTTCATCCAGGCGCAGAGCGTGGTCACCGCCGGCATCGTCATGGGCATCATGCTGATCCCGTTCGTGTCGTCGCTCTCCGACGACATCATCACCCAGGTGCCGCGCGCGCTGCGTGACGGGTCGCTGGGCCTCGGCGCCACCCGCTCGGAAACGGTGAAGAAGGTCATCCTTCCGGCAGCCCTTCCGGGCATTGTCGGCGCGCTGCTTCTGACCGCGTCCCGCGCCGTCGGCGAAACGATGATCGTGGTGCTGGCAGCCGGCGTCGCGGCCCGCATGCAGCTCAACCCCTTCGAGCCGATGACGACGGTGACCGTGAAGATCGTCAACCAGTTGACGGGCGACCTCGAGTTCACCTCGCCGCAGACGCTGGTCGCCTTCGCACTGGGCATCACGCTCTTCGTCATCACGCTCGGCCTCAACATTTACGCGCTCTACATCGTGCGCAAATACCGGGAACAGTACGAATGACCGACATCGTTTCCCCGACCGTCCGGATTTCCACCCGTCCCGCATCCGCAAAGCGTGATATCGGCATCAAGCGCCGTTATGCCGCCGAGCGCCGGTTCCGCGCCTACGGCATTGCCGCCATCAGCATCGGTCTGTTCTTCCTGGCGCTGCTGCTGTGGACCGTCATTTCCAACGGCTACACCGCGTTCCAGCAGACGACGATCACGCTGCCGATCGAATTCACCGAAAAGGTCATCGACCCTAAAGGCGAACGCACGACTGACAGCAAGGTGCTGATGACCGCCAACTATCCGCTGCTGGTGCGCGAGGCGCTCGTCAAGCAGCTCGGCATCGATGCGACCAAGCGACCGCTGGTCAAGCAGGCGACCGACATGGTCTCTGCGAGCTCCCGTACGCTGCTGCGCGACATGGTCGTGGCGGATCCGTCCATCATCGGCAAGACCGTTCCGGTCACCCTGCTGGCGGAAGCCAACATCGACTCCGCCTACAAGGGGCAGATCGACCTCAAGGTCGAAGAGAGCAAGCGCAAGGTCAAGGACCAGCAGGTCACCTGGATGAACCAGCTTGCCGAGGCCGGTATCCTGAAAAAGAGCTTCAACACCGGCATCTTCACGTTTGGCGCCTCCAGCCGTCCTGAAGCGGCGGGCGTCGGCGTTGCCGCCCTCGGCTCGTTCTACATGATGCTGATCGTGCTCGTGCTGTCGCTGCCGATCGGCGTTGCCGCCTCGATCTATCTCGAAGAGTTCGCGCCGAAGAACCGGCTCACCGACCTGATCGAGGTCAACATCAACAACCTCGCGGCCGTTCCGTCGATCGTCTACGGTCTGTTGGGCCTCGCCGTCTTCATCAACTTTGCCGGCATGCCGCGCTCGGCGGCCGTCGTCGGCGGCTTCGTGCTGACGCTGATGACGCTGCCGACGATCATCATCGCCACCCGCGCGGCCCTGAAGGCGGTGCCGCCGTCCATCCGCTCGGCGGCACTCGGTCTCGGTGCCTCGAAGATGCAGACCATCTTCCATCACGTTCTGCCGCTGGCGATGCCGGGCATTCTGACCGGTACGATCATCGGTCTTGCTCACGCGCTTGGCGAAACCGCGCCGCTGCTGTTGATCGGCATGGTCGCCTTCGTCGTCGACTATCCCGGTTCGCCGATGGAGCCGTCGACGGCGCTGCCGGTGCAGATCTACATGTGGGCCAACGAGGCGGAACGCGCCTTCGTCGAGCGCACCTCCGGCGCGATCATCATTCTTCTCATCTTCCTCGTCGTCATGAACCTTGGCGCCATTCTGTTGCGACGTCGCTTTGAGCGCCGTTGGTAGTGAGGTAATTACTATGAACATCATGTCAGAAGCAGCAGTCGAGAAGGCCTTGGATCAGAAAATGAACACTGTGCCCTACAAGATGATCGGTAAGGATGTGTCGGTCTACTACGGCGAGAAGCGGGCGCTTTTCGACGTCAACCTCAACATCCGCGAGAATACGGTAACGGCTCTGATCGGCCCGTCCGGTTGCGGCAAGTCGACCTTCCTGCGCACGCTGAACCGTATGAACGACACCATCGAGAACTGCCGCGTCACCGGCAAGATCACGCTCGATGAGGACGACATCTACGATCCGACCATCGATGTGGTCGAGCTGCGCGCTCGCGTCGGCATGGTCTTCCAGAAGCCGAACCCGTTCCCGAAGTCGATCTACGACAACGTCGCCTACGGTCCGCGCATCCACGGGCTTGCCCGCACCAAGGCGGATTTCGACGAGATCGTCGAAACCAGCCTGCAGAAGGCCGGCCTGTTCAACGAGGTGAAGGATCGCCTGCACGAACCGGGTACCGGCCTCTCCGGTGGCCAGCAGCAGCGCCTTTGCATCGCGCGCGCCGTTGCCGTCAGCCCGGAAGTCATCCTGATGGACGAACCCTGTTCGGCACTCGACCCGATCGCGACCGCCAAGGTCGAGGAGCTCATCCACGAACTGCGCACGAACTTCACGATCGTCATCGTGACCCACTCGATGCAGCAGGCCGCCCGCGTTTCGCAGCGCACCGCCATGTTCCACCTCGGCAATCTCGTCGAGGAGAACGACACCGACAAGATGTTCACCAATCCGGATGACCAGCGCACCCAGGATTACATCATGGGCCGCTTCGGCTAGAGCGGGATGAGGAAAAGTGCTTGCGGTTTTCCGCCCGCATCCCGCTCTAACTTATTAGGATCGATCACGTTTATGATTTTGGGTCGAGCCGACCCAAAATCATCGTGATCTAAGGCCGATTACGGCTGCAACAGTAACTGGAAGCGCCCGCAAGGATCGAGATCATGTCCATGCATATCATGTCCGCCTATGACGAAGAACTGAAGTACCTGACGCGCCGCATCTCGGAAATGGGCGGTCTCGCCGAGCAGATGGTCGCCGAATCCGTTCGCGCCCTGGTCAATTCCGACCTGGCTCTGGCGCAGAAGGTGATCTCGGACGACACCATTCTCGACGATGCCGAGCGCCAAATCGGCGAGAAGGCGATCGTCACGATCGCCAAGCGCCAGCCGGTCGCCGCCGACCTTCGCGAGATCATGGGGTCGATCCGCATCGCCTCCGACCTGGAGCGTGTCGGCGATCTCGGCAAGAACACCGCCAAGCGCGTGATCGCGGTCGCCGGTTCCGGCATCCCGCGCAAGCTCGCCCGCGGTCTCGAGCACCTCGCCGAGCTCGCCCTGGTGCAGCTCAAGGAAGTGCTCGACGTCTATGCCTCGCGTTCGCCGGAAAAGGCCAACAGCATTCGCGAGCGGGACGAGGAGATCGATGCGATCTACACATCGCTGTTCCGCGAGCTGCTGACCTACATGATGGAAGATCCGCGCAACATCACGCCCTGCACGCATCTTCTGTTCTGCGCCAAGAACATCGAGCGCATCGGCGACCACGCGACCAATATCGCCGAGACGATCTATTACATGGCGACGGGTGCCCAGCCGGAAGGCGAGCGTCCGAAGGATGACAATACGTCGACGTTGGGCTCGGTCAACGACTGAGCGTTAGACGCGCCGTTCGCAATGCATGCCCCGTGAATACCATCCGGTCGCGGCTCCGGTCGCGGCCCCGAATGCCCGTATCTGAAGCACGCGGCCTTCGCACCGCCTTTGAAAATGGCGGAAACGCTCCAGATTTAGAGTGTCTGAGCACCGGCCCGGCCATTGGAGCCGCGCGGCGCTCGCGGTAAGGAGACGTTACCTGATGTTGCCAAAAATCGCCGTGGTCGAAGACGAAGAGGCGCTGAGCGTCCTGCTGCGTTACAATCTGGAAGCGGAAGGCTTCGACGTCGATACGATCCTCAGGGGTGACGAGGCGGAGATCCGGCTGCAGGAGCGCCTGCCCGACCTTCTCATCCTCGACTGGATGTTGCCCGGCGTCTCCGGCATCGAGCTTTGCCGTCGGCTGCGCCAGCGTCCGGAGACGGAGCGGCTGCCGATCATCATGCTGACGGCGCGAGGCGAGGAAAGCGAGCGCGTCCGTGGTCTCGCGACCGGTGCCGACGACTATGTGGTCAAGCCCTTCTCGACGCCGGAACTGATGGCGCGCGTCAAGGCGATGCTTCGCCGGGCGAAACCCGAAGTGCTCTCGACGCTGCTGCGCTGCGGCGACATCGAGCTCGACCGGGAAACCCATCGCGTCCATCGCCGCAGCCGCGAGGTTCGCCTGGGACCGACGGAGTTCCGCCTGCTCGAGTTCCTGATGTCCTCTCCGGGCCGGGTCTTCTCGCGTTCGCAATTGCTGGACGGCGTCTGGGGCCACGACATCTATGTCGACGAACGGACTGTCGACGTGCATGTCGGCCGCCTGCGCAAGGCGTTGAATTTTTCGACCATGCCGGACGTCATCCGCACGGTCCGCGGCGCCGGCTACTCGCTCGAAAGCTGAGAGCGGCCTACAACAGGCAATAAAAAAGGGGCCGATCAGCCCCTTTTTCTTTTGTCCCGTGTGGAGCCTCAGCGCATCCGCCGACGCTCGGCCGACGGCTGATAGGCAAGCCGTGCATGGAAGTTGCAATAGGGCGAGGACTCCGGCGAGTCGTTGCCGCAGAAGTGGAATTCTTCCTTCAGCGGATCGCCGATCGGCCACTTGCAGGTGCGTTCGGTGAGCTGGGTCAGCTCGAGGCGGCGCGACATCGGCACGACCACGTCGGTGCTGATGCTGAAGTCCTGCTCGGCCACGAGATCGACTTCGATCTCTTCCTTGAGGACGGTGGCGCCGGACGGACGGGCAACGGTGCGGGTCGAAACGCGCGAGGCGTAGTTCGGAGCGCGTGGCGCCGAGGTCGGCCGCTTCGGGCGGGCCGCCGCAGTGGTGCCGCCGCCAGCCTTGGCGCGTCCGGGAAGGCTCAGGCGATGAACCTTGCCGATGACGGCGTTACGGCTGACGCCGCCGAGCTGCGCCGCGATCTGGCTTGCGCTCAGGCCCTCGGACCAAAGCTTCTTCAGTTTCTCCACCCGCTCGTCAGTCCAGTTCATCTCTGCACTCTCCGTTCTCAGCGTTGGGGATGGCAGAATCCCTCACCGCACCCCGGCTGAACCCCGAGGTTGCAAACGCGATAACTCTTTTGGTGACTAGGTCCGCCGCATGCGTCTAGTAATTGAATGTTAACGTACTGACCGCCGGACTCCGTGGCAAGAGTCCGGGGAATCGCGCCGAATCGATTTCGTAGTTTTCCCCAACTTGCTCGATCGGCGTTGCATTTTTGCAAGCCCTTCCGGCCGATTTTTTCGTCGCAGGGAAACGGGTCTCGCCATCGCGCTGCAAGGCTTGGTTTTGTTGACATTGCGGTGCGAAATGGGAATAGTGCCTGCGCCGCCGAAAGGCGGCATTTTTGATTTTTATCGGGCCGCATGAAGCTGCGGGACCGATGCCGATTGGAGTGAAGGAGAGCCTCGCATGACTGCAACCACGCCGCTTTACGATACCTACATGCGCGCGCCGTTGCGTTTCGAGCGAGGAGAGGGCGTCTGGTTGATCGCCGAAGACGGCTCGCGCTACCTCGATTTCGCCGCCGGCGTTGCCGTGAACTCGCTCGGCCACGCGCATCCGCATCTGGTCGAGGCGCTGAAGGCGCAGGCCGAGAAGGTCTGGCACCTTTCCAACCTTTACGAGGTTCCGGGGCAGGAAAGCCTTGGACGCAGGCTGGCTGCCGTCACTTTCGCCGATCGGGTCTTCTTCACCAATTCCGGTGCGGAGGCGCTGGAATGCGCGATCAAGACGGCGCGGCGCTACCACTTCGCCAAGGGCCAGCCGGAGAAGTTTCACGTCATCACCTTCGAGGGCGCCTTCCACGGCCGTACGATCGCGACGATCGCCGCCGGTGGCCAGCAGAAGTACATCGAAGGTTTCGGGCCAAAGGCCCCGGGCTTCTACCAGGTTCCGTTCGGCGACCTCGCGGCCGTCAAGAATGCGATCACCGAAGAGACCGCCGCGATCCTGATCGAGCCGATCCAGGGCGAGGGCGGCATTCGTCCGGCGACGAAGGAATTCATGCAGGAACTGCGCGCGCTCTGCGACGAGTTCGGCCTGCTCCTGATCCTCGACGAGGTCCAGACTGGCGTCGGCCGTACCGGCAAGCTCTTCGCCCATGAATGGGCGGGCATCCGCCCGGATATCATGGCTGTTGCCAAGGGCATCGGCGGCGGCTTTCCGCTCGGCGCTTGCCTGGCGACGGAAGAGGCGGCGGCCGGCATGGTGGCGGGTACGCATGGCTCCACCTATGGCGGCAACCCGCTGGCGATGGCCGTCGGCAACGCCGTGCTCGACGTCATCCTCGCCGACGGCTTCCTCGCCCATGTGCGCGATGTCGCGCTCGTCTTCCGCCAGGGACTTGCCTCGCTGAAAGACCGCTACCCGGATGTCATCGAGGACATCCGCGGCGACGGCCTGATGCTGGGCATCAAGGTAAAGGGCCCTTCGGCCGATCTCTTGAAGGAAATCCGCGCCGAGAAGCTCCTGGCCGTGCCGGCCGGCGACAATGTGCTGCGTTTGCTGCCGCCGCTGACGGTGACGGCGGAGGAAGCACGCGAGGGCCTCGCACGCATCGAGCGCGCTGCCGAAGCAGTGCGGAAGGCCGGCGGCAACGCCGCAGCTTAACGGATAGGACCGACGCCGACACAGGGTGTTAGAATGACCTTCGTGCGTTCACGCGGAATGCGGGCGCACCAGGGATCGATTTTTCAGACAGGAACCGAGTACGATGGCAGGCACCAGACATTTTCTCGATCTTTCGGCCGTGACGGCCGCCGATCTCCGGACGATCATCGACGACGCCCGCGTCCGAAAGGCGGCGACCAAGGCCGGAACCGCCGAGAAGCCGCTCGCCGGCAAGATGCTGGCGATGATCTTCGAAAAGCCGTCCACCCGCACACGCGTGTCCTTCGATGTCGGCATGCGTCAGCTCGGCGGCGAAACCCTGTTCCTGTCGGGCACGGAGATGCAGCTCGGCCGCGCCGAAACCATCGGCGATACCGCCAAGGTCCTGTCGCGCTATGTCGACGCGATCATGATCCGCACCACCGACCATCGGCGCCTGCTGGAATTGGCGGAGCATGCGACGGTGCCCGTCATCAACGGTCTGACCGACGATACCCATCCCTGCCAGATCATGGCCGACATCATGACCTTTGAAGAGCACCGCGGACCGGTGAAGGGCAAGACGATCGCCTGGACCGGCGACGGCAACAACGTCCTGCACTCGCTGATCGAAGGTTCCGCCCGCTTCGGCTATCGCATGAACATGGCTGTGCCGCTGGGCTCCGAGCCGCAGGACAAGATCCTGAATTGGGCCCGCAACAACGGCGGCGAGATCCTGCTGTGTCATGAAGCCGAGCAGGCCGTCGCCAACGCCAATTGCGTCGTCACCGACACCTGGGTGTCGATGAACCAGGAGCATCGTGCTCGCGGCCACAACGTCTTCCAGCCGTTTCAGGTCAATGAGGCGCTGATGAAGCACGCGGCCTCCGATGCGCTGTTCATGCATTGCCTGCCGGCGCATCGCGGCGAGGAGGTGACCGACGAGGTGATCGACGGCCCGCAGTCGGTCGTCTTCGACGAGGCCGAAAACCGCCTGCATGCGCAGAAGTCGATCATCGCCTGGTGCATGGGCCTCGTCTAAGCCCATTGCCGGCACGAGTGCCGCGTAGCGCACGCTGGCGCAGCGCTTCGGTAGCTGCTGCGCGAGGGCGGGCTATTGACATCGCCGCCGCGCGACACGATCTAGGCGGCATGTGGGGCGCTCCTGACAACGGTGAAGCGCCGACTGCAACGGGTTGTGCGCGGCGCGTTGGCGAACGGCACATGCCCGATGGACTATCCGTTCATGGCGGGATCAATTGAGACAGCGGGCACGTTGCGCCGGGGGGATAGGAATGTCCCGGGCGTAACGCAGTTGGCTGATGCAAGGAGCAAGACATGACTGACATGACACCAGGGCTTGGTGAATTCGACTTTGCCGGTGACGATCACGTCGTGCCTTTCCAGGTGGAAGGCCTCGATGTGCGCGGCCGCGCCGTGCAGCTCGGCCCGATGCTGGACGCAATTCTGGAGCGCCACAATTATCCGCTTCCGGTCGCGCGGCTCGTTGCCGAAACCATTGTGTTGACGGTGCTTCTCGGCACCTCGCTGAAGTTCGAAGGCAAGCTGATCGTCCAGACGAAGGGGGACGGTCCGGTCGATCTCGTCGTCGCCGACTTCTCGACGCCGGACCGCGTGCGCGCCTATGCCCGCTACGATGCGGATGCGCTGGCCGCCGCCGAAAAGGATGGCCGCACCCTTTCGCATGAATTGCTCGGCAAGGGCGTGCTCGCCTTTACCATCGATCAGGGCGCCCATACCCAGCGCTACCAGGGCATCGTCGCCCTTGACGGCGCCACGCTGGAAGAAATCGCCGGCGTCTACTTCCGCCAATCGGAGCAGATCCCGACCAAGGTCAGGCTCGGCGTCGCCGAGCTGCTCGATCGCGATGAGAACGGCAAGCCGCGCCATCGCTGGCGCGCCGGCGGCATGGTCGCGCAGTTCCTGCCGGAAGCGCCCGAGCGCATGCGCCAGCCTGATCTCTCCGGCGGCGATGGCGACAACGGCGAAAGCGTCGTCGAGGACGACGATCACTGGGCGGAAGCCAAGCTGATGGTCGAGACGATCGACACCGACGAGTTGACGGACCCGACGGTCGGAACCGAACGCTTGCTCTACCGGCTGTTTCACGAGCGTGGCGTGCGCGTCTATGAGCCGCAGGCGGTCTATGACCGTTGCAGTTGCTCGCGCGAGAAGCTCCGTTCGGTGCTCGCCAATCTGGAAGCGGATGATCTCGAAAGCACCATCGAAGATGGCGTCGTGAAGGTCACCTGCGAATTCTGCTCGACGACCTACCGTTTCGAAGCAAGCGAAGTGCAGCCGCAGGAGCGGGCGTCGGTCCGGACAAGCTAAAGCGCTTCGCGATCTTTCAGATTCGCTGCTTGCGCTTTAAGCCCTTGATATTTCGCATGTCGTTATCGCAAAACCGCTGCACAGTTTTGCGCGACATGCTTTAGTTCAGGGTGCGCACGAGCCCGGGTGAATCGAGCGAGAAGGCGGGGATGGCCACGTTGAAGGTCTCTCCGCCTTCCGATTCCATGCTGTAGTGGCCGAACATCACGCCCGATGGCGTATCCAGCGGGCAGCCGGACGAATATTCGTAGGTATCGCCGGGATTGAGCAGCGGCTGCTCGCCGATCACACCGGGGCCGCTGACCTCGTCGACCTGCCCGTTCTCGTCCGTGATATGCCAGTAGCGGGTCATCAGCCGCACGGCTGCGTCGGAATGGTTGGAAATGACGATGCGATAGCCCCAGACATAGCGGCCGTCATCAGGATCCGACTGCTCTTCGAGATAGTACGGCTCCACCGTAACTTCTATGTCGCGGGTCAAAGCGCGATACATGGGCAACACCTTGCTTCAGGTCTTTCAGGGTATTCTACAGCAAGATGGTTTCGTCAAGAATAACGGCAAGATTGTGCATACCCATTCTGGGGCAATGGTTTGCGGCATCATGATCGGGTGTTTGAGCCCTCTCGTTCCCGCTGCTGCCGCGGCCTAACACGGAGGGCTGCCGCGAGGGATCGACGGCCGCCGCTTGCTGCGGCGGCCGTATGTTTCGGTGGCGTCAGGCCTTGACGGCCCTAAGTGCGCGGGCGAAATCCTCGACAACGTCCTCGCTGTCTTCGATGCCGGCGGAGAAGCGCACGGTGCCGGCGGAAATGCCGAGTTCTTCGCGGGCCTCGTCGGTGAGGTTCTTGTGCGTCGTCGTTGCCGGATGGGTGATCAGGCTCTTGCTGTCGCCGAGGTTGTTGGAGATGCGAACGATCTCGAGCGCATTCTGCAGCGCGAAGGCTGCGTCCTTGCCGCCCTTCAGTTCAAAGGCGACGAGGGTGGAGCCGCCGGTCATCTGCTTGGCAATGATGTCGGCCTGCGGGTGATCCTTGCGGCCGGGATAGATGATCTTGGCCACCTGCGGCTGCTCCGCCAGGAAGTCGGCGACGCGGCGTGCGGTTTCCGTCTGCTGGCGCACGCGCAGCGGCAGGGTCTCGATGCCCTTCAGCAGCGTCCATGCATTGAACGGCGACATGGCCGGGCCGGTGTGGCGGAAGTAGTCGTGCAGGTTCTCGTTGATCCATTCCTTGTCGGAAAGCACGACGCCGCCAAGGCAACGACCCTGGCCGTCGATGTGCTTCGTTGCGGAGTAGACGACGATATGGGCGCCGAGTTCCAGCGGTTTCTGGAAGAGCGGGGTCGCGAACACGTTGTCGACGACGACCTTCGCGCCAATCTGGTTGGCGAGCCTGGCGACACCGGCGATGTCGATGACTTCCAACGTCGGGTTGGTCGGGCTTTCGAGGAAGAAGACCTTGGTGTTCTTCTGGATCGCCTTTTCCCAGTTTGCGAGATCGCGGCCGTCGACCAGCGTGCATTCGATGCCGTATTTCGGCGCCAGCGTCTCGACGACCCAGCGGCAGGAGCCGAAGAGCGCGCGGGCGGCAACGATGTGGTCCCCGGCCTTCAACTGGCAGAGGATCGCCGCGGAAACGGCAGCCATGCCCGAGGCCGTGGCGCGCGCGTCTTCGGCGCCTTCCAGCATGCACATGCGCTTTTCGAACATGTCGTTGGTCGGGCTGCCATAGCGGGCATAGATGAAGCCCTCGGTCTCGCCCTTGAAGCGGGCTTCGGCCGCTTCCGACGTTTCGTAGACGAAGCCCTGGGTCAGGAAGATCGCTTCGGAGGTTTCGCCGTGCTGCGAGCGGGTGGTTCCGCCGTGGACCAGTTGCGTTGCCGGGCGCCAGTTTTTGCTCATGTGACGATCACTTTCAAAAACAAAAAAACCGGCCGCGTGAAGGGCCGGTTTGACACCCGGCCTTTTTAGCTACTTGTTTAACGTGGCTGCAAGCCGACCGGCCAAATCACCACGGGATAAAGCTCCAATACTGCTTGGGTGCGCTTGCGTCAATTCCCGGAGTTTGGTTTTGTCTCGCAACTGGAAAGAGGACTGCAATGGGCCGCGACACTGGGATTTTGGCCGACCGCGCGATCGCCGCGCTGTTCGAAACGGGACGCCTGAAGAGCGAGAGGCCGCTGGATGCCGATCAGATCCAACCGGCAAGCCTCGACCTGCGCCTTGGCGCCAAGGCATTCCGCGTCCGCGCGAGCTTCATGCCCGGCCCGTCGCACCTCGTCGCCGACAAGCTTGACCGGCTGAAGCTGCACGTGGTCGATTTGACCGACGGCGCAGTGCTGGAAACCGGCTGCGTTTACATCGTGCCGCTGATGGAGAGTCTGGCACTACCTGCGGGCATGTCGGCCTCGGCCAATCCGAAAAGCTCGACCGGCCGTCTCGACATCTTCACCCGCGTCATCACCGATCGCGCCCAGGAATTCGACAAGATCCCGGCCGGCTACAGCGGTCCGCTCTATCTCGAAATCAGCCCGCGCACCTTCCCGATCGTCGTGCGCCGCGGTTCGCGCCTGTCGCAGATCCGCTTCCGCATGGGCCAGTCGCTGCTGTCGGAGCAGGAGTTGCTGGCGCTGCACGAGAGCGACGTTCTCGTGGCGAGCGAGCGCCCGAATGTCAGCGGTGGCGGGATTGCGCTCTCGATCGATCTCAAGGGCACCGGCCCGGATGGCCTGATCGGCTACCGCGGCAAGCACCACACGGCGGTCATTGACGTCGACAAGAAGGCGCAGCACGCGATCTTCGATTTCTGGGAGCCGCTCTACAGCCGCGGCCGCGACGAGCTAATCCTCGATCCGGACGAGTTCTACATCCTCGTCTCGCGCGAAGCGGTGCATGTGCCGCCGCTTTATGCGGCCGAGATGACGCCGTTCGATCCGCTGGTGGGTGAATTCCGCGTGCACTACGCCGGCTTTTTCGATCCGGGCTTCGGCCATGCGTCGGCCGGCGGCAGCGGCAGCCGCGCCGTTCTGGAAGTCCGCAGCCACGAGGTGCCGTTCATTCTCGAGCATGGGCAGATCGTCGGCCGGCTGATCTATGAACACATGTTGGAACGGCCCGACGGCCTCTACGGCCTCGGCGTCGGCTCCAACTACCAGGCGCAGGGCCTGAAGCTTTCGAAGCATTTCCGCGCCGAGTAGGGGATTTGGCACGGGACCCTCATGCGATACCGCGCAAGGGTCCTTGACAGATCGTCCCGGTTCGGGAAATTTCGCAAGTCTCGCGGGTGTAGTTCAGTGGTAGAACGCCAGCTTCCCAAGCTTGATGTCGTCGGTTCGATCCCGATCACCCGCTCCAATTCTCGCTGATCGTGGTGTTACCTCATACTTCTAGAGGCTATGGCCAGTTGCGATCGCGACGGATAACTTGGTCCGCGATGAATCATCAAGCGGTTCTAAGGGCCGCCCCTGCCACATGAGACGTGCCGGCCCGCTGCCCATGAGATTTCTTTCCCTGATTGCCCTTTGCGCGTCCTTGATCGCAACGCCGCTCGCGGCACAGCCCAAGGACCTGCCCATTCTGTTCGATGCGCGCGAACGTATCGCCAAGCCCGATCTTACGGGCCTTGCCCGCTTGCGCTTCCTGACGACCGTGGACTTTCCGCCGTTCAACTTCATCGACCAGTCCGGCAAGCTCTCCGGTTTTCACGTCGATCTCGTGCGCGAGATCTGCCGCGAACTCGATATCGAAGCCAAATGCCAGATCCAGGCCGTGACCTATGCGGAACTTCTGCCGGCGCTGGAAGAGGGGCAGGGCGAAGCTGTTGCCGCCGGCATCGCCGTCGGCCCGGAACTGCGCCAGCGCTTCGGTTTCTCGCGTGCCTTCATGCGGCTTCCGGCGCGCTTCGCCATCAATTCCAAGGCGGCCGGCGCCGTGGCGGGTCCGCAGGACCTCAGGAAAAAATCCGTTGGTGTCGTGGCGGGCACGACGCATGAGGCCATGTTCAAGGCGTTCTTCCCGAAGATCGAGGCCAAGGTCTTCCCGGATCGCGACGCCATGCTGACCGCGCTGCAGAAGGGTGAGGTGCCGGCGGTCTTTTCCGACGGCTTGCAGCTTTCCTTCTGGGTCTCAGGCGCGACTGCCGGCGACTGCTGCGCGCTCGTCGATGGCGCCTATTTCTCGCAGCGCTTTCTCGGCGAAGGCCTGACGATCATGAACCGAAAATCCGAACCGGCCCTGACCCAGGCTATCGACCACGCGCTGCTGTCGCTGTCGCGTAGCGGCCGGCTCGAGGAAATCTACCTGCGCTACTTCCCGAACGGCATCTACTGAGTGCCAGGGGGCTTGGCGTGACCGCCAGCGATTGAAGGCACTACCGGCGGAAGCGGGCAAGCGCCCCGCGCTCGATTGCCGCGCATGTGAGCTTGTCGAGACCCAGGCGATCGCGCAGCAATTGCAGCAGCCGGATCTCTTCGTTGCGAATGCGCTGGTCCGCTGCGGCGATCTCGACGGCAAGTGCATAGGCGGTCTCGTGGAATTTTTCCGGAAGCGCCTCACGCACGATCTCCAGGACGATGTCCAGGCCTTCGGGTGCTGCGAGCTGGGCGGAGCATTCGTGGCCGATATGGACGAGCTGGTCCTCGTCGAATCCGTCGAATACGGGCAGGAACTGCACGAGCCGGCCGATGCGGGCGAATTCGTCGTCGCTCATCTCGCGATCGACCGCCGACATCATCACCATGACATAGACGAGGGCTTCGTGGTGACTGAGGCTTGGCAGCATGGGGCTTTCCGACGGTAGAACAATTCCAGGAAAAGCGTGAAGCGGTTTTCCATCCGGAATTGCGGAGTTTCAAAGAGTCGGATCATCACAATGAAAAGCGAGACGATCCGGACGGTTGAGAGCTGGGAATTGCCGCGGCCGTTTACAAGTCCGGTTGCGGCTCCTCCATCTCGGTGCCGAGGGTTGGATCATCTGATGTCATCGGCGTTTGGCTGAGGTCGCGCGGATCTTCGCCAAAGAAACCGAGTTTTGCCTGGCGTGCGGCGTCGGCTCGTTTCTCGAGCGGAGAGCCGGGTACAGGCGTTGCCCAGCCATTGTCGACCAGCCAGGCCGCGAGATCCTGCCCGCCGAGCGAGCAGGAAGCGGTGGCCGATGGGCCGGCGCGTCCCTCAGGCATGTCGCAGCTCACCGCACGGGCGCGCAGAAAGTTCCGGAACGCCGTCCGTGCGACGATGCCGCAGGGCCAGCTCTTCCCCCCGGTTTCGCAGGTTCTCTCCGCCTGCTCGGGCTCGATGCCATCGATCTGCACCGTCAGCTTGTCGAACTGGATCACGCCGGCGGCGATCGCCACGGGGCGATAGAGGATGGTCGGCCCGGCGGCGGCCTTCGCTTGCTTCTCCGGTTCCGCTAAGGGCGCGCGCGGCTCCGCCCGTTCCAGCGGTGCGCTGGTGACCGTGTCGGGCAGGCCGAACTGCTGCGGCTCGATGGCGCGCGCGGTTTTTTCCGTCGTCGGCGTCTGCGGTTGCCCGCCGGTCGCAGTGCCGTCTGGCACGGAAGCGCCGCCAGAGGACGTACCGGGATCGAGTGGCACGTCTTCGCCCTTTTCGGCCTGGTCCGGGACCGGCTCGATTTCCGTCATGTCGGGCGTTTCGAGAACGAGGTCGGGCGTGGCGGCGCTCTCGCGGTCGCGGATGGCGGCTGCGCCCGCATAGAGGATGCCGGTGAAAAGCGCGATCGCGGCGATGCCGCCGGCAAGGGTGTATAAATGCTGCCGCATCAGGAAGAACGTCCTATTGGCTGGCCCAGATGATCCGGGCGATCCATTCGATCTGGCTGATCTCGAAGCTCCGGTTCGGGTGCTCCGGGTTGAGGGAAAGGAGCTCGATCGCGCGCGGCGTCTGGCGCGTCAGGACCTTCGCCATGACCTCGCCTTCGCGCGTCTTGACCACCACGCGGTCACCGCGCCGCACCTGCGCGCCCGGATCGACGATCAGGGTATCGCCGTCGCGGTAGAGCGGCAGCATGCTGTCGCCCTGGACTTCGAGTGCGTAGATGCCGATCCGGCGTTCGGCGACCGTCGGGAAATCGATCACGTCCCAACCCTGGCCGGCCGGGAAACCGCCGTCGTCGAAGAAGCCGCCCGCGCCCGCCTGGGCAAAGCCGATCAGCGGGATCGCCGCACTCGCAGTCGCCGGGGCGGGGGCCTGCGTGCCATCCGGGCTCAACAGGCTGGTGAACTGGACCATCGTCGCGCCCGTCGCCTCGAGCACCTTGGCGATCGATTCCGTCGAAGGCCAGCGTTCCCGCCCGTCGGCGGAGTGGCGCTTGGACTTGTTGAAGGAGGTGGGGTCGAGCCCGGCGCGGCGGGCAAGACCCGAAGGCGAGAGCTGATTGCGCTCGGCCAATGCATCGATGGCGTGCCAGATCGTGCCGTGAGACAACATGCGAAGGATCCGGGCCGGACGGGGCGGCCGCTTGCTGGTTTGTTCTGCACCACACTACCGAAACCCCGGGGTCCGGTAAAGAATCCGAAGGAAAATAGTCCTTTCTCCGTCATTTGCTTTGGGGGCGACGGGCCCTATAGTTTGCTCGACGGACGGGACAGGCTTTCATCGGAGGGAACGCTTTGTTGGCGCGCATGAGACCCGAGCGTCTGTTGTTCGTTGCCCTGGCCGCCGCGATCGTCGGGATGGCGCTGGAGCATCAGCTTCTTGAGATGGGGCGCCTGGCAACGCTGATCGGTGCCGCCGGTCTCGTGATCGCGATCGTGCTGGCGTCGCTGCGCGTTTCGCACCATGCCGAAGTGCTGGCGTCCAAGGTCGGCGATCCCTATGGCACGATGATCCTGACGCTGTCGGCGATCTTGATGAACCTTCGTCATGCTCTCGGCGATCGGGCTTTGACCGGTGAAGGTTGCCTTCGCATCGGTCACGCCGTGGCCTTTTCTCGCGCCTTCCTTGCCACCACCTCTTCATAGGCGGCCTGCAGCGTGGCGCGCACCCGCGGCGGGCCATCAAGCGGCGCACCGAGATGGTCGTGCCGAAGCTCGTCCATGAAGCGATCCCAAAGCTCGGGGCCGCCAGTCTCCATCAGTTCGGCGCGGATGCTGAGCTCTTCGCTGACCGGCAGGTAGCGCCGTCCCCAGGCGCCGAGCTGGGCCATGATCGGCACCAGCGCGATCGTCATCTCCGTCAGGCTGTAAATGGCTTTCTGCTTGTGGCTGGGGTCGTCGGCCTTGGTCAGCATGCCCTGCTCGACCAGCATCTTCAGCCGGTCCGCAAGGATGTTCGACGAGATGCCCTCCTGGGATCGCAGCAATTCCCGGAAGTGCCGCTTACCGCCGAAAATCATGTCACGAATGATCAGCAGGCTCCATTTGTCGCCGAACACTTCGAGCGAAAGATTGATCGGGCAACCCGAGCGAATGTCGTCCTTCATTGGCACCTCTTCAAAACCGCTTGCATTATCGCATCAGTGGAGTTATCGTGCAACTGCTTTCATTTTTATATCAGTTTTAATATGAAATCAGTTAGGCAAGGCCACCGGTTACCGGCTCAGAGGAGACGAGGAACATGACCGACCGATCCGTTGAACATTCGAACTTTACCATCGAGCGCAGCTTCAAGGCGACGCCGGAACAGGTGTTCAGGGCGTTCTCCGAGCCGGCTGCAAAGGAACGTTGGTTCGTCACTGCTGACGGCTGGCCAGTGGCCGAATTCAGCCACGACTTCCGTGTCGGCGGCCGCGAAAGCGGTCGCTTCAGCCAGGACGGCGAGACGATCTACTATGACGACACTGTTTATCTCGACATCGTCGAGAATCGCCGAATCATCTTCGCCTATACGATGACCCAGAACGACAGGAGAATTTCCGCCTCCATCGCCACGGTCGATATCCGGCCTGAGGGTCGTGGATCGCGCCTTGTCTTTACCGAGCAGGCCGCCTTCCTTGATGGGCTCGACAAGCTCGAATACCGACGTGAGGGCTGGGAACGGTTGATCGACGCGCTGGCCAAGGAAGTCGGCGAAACGGTTGCGGCGGCTCGACGGCTATCGGTTTTCGCAGGGAAACTGACGCATTCCTGAAGAGCGATCCGGTGTCCGTGAATGCTTCAATGCATGGCCGCGATCGCGCTGCCGGCAATTCCCATGGAAAAGAGCGTGAGGCAGACGGCGGCGATCCGGCGCGGCAGATGGGATGTCGACAGACCTTTCGACATCTGTACCAGCATGGCGCCGGCGCCGATCCAGCTCGCGCCGACCGCGACGACCAGCAGTGAGAAGCCCGCGATCCAGGGCCAGACGGCTGCCAGCCCGGTCTGCGGCAGCAGCACCAGGGCGACGATCAGCGCCTTCGGATTGAGCAGCGTCGTGATGAAGACCTGACGGATGGAGATGAAGACACCTTCGCTGCGCTCGGCATCGGTGGTCCAGAGCGCATAGGCGAGGTAGAGAACCCAGCAGGCGGCGACGAGCCTGAGCGCAAGGCCGAGCTGCGGATGGGCGGCGAGGAATGGCGCCAGAAGCGCTGTGGCCGGGATGATGACGGCGAGATAGCCGGCGAGTTCGCCGATCAGCAGCGGCAGCGAACGGCGGAGCCCGCCTGAGGCGCCGGAGAGCCAGAGCAGTGTGTTTGTCGGCCCCGGCGTTGCGAGCAGGATCAGGGCGGCAAGGGCGAAGGCGAGCGGCTGCATCTCGTTGGACCTGGTTTCGTGGCCGTTATCGCCGTCTTCTAGCAACCGCGCAAGCGCCCGGTCTTGATCTCCATCAAGCGCGCTCTCCAATCCTTCCAGGAAACCATCCCAAGAAATCGCCACAACCGCCCGCGAAACACCCCTTCCGCGTGTATCACGGTCGCGCTATCAGACCGTCGCCGCCGCTCTTTTTCCTGCCGGCGCGATCGAGGCTTCCATGAACAAGACCGTACTGTCAGGCATCGTCATGACGACGTTTTCCTATTTCCTGTTCTCTCTGCAGGATGCGTCGGTCAAATGGCTCGTTGTCGGCTATTCGGTCTGGCAGATCCTGTTTACCCGCAGCATCACCATTCTCGTGCTTTGCCTCGTCATCGGCCGCGGCAAGCTGGTGCGCAGCGCCGTCGCGTCCCCGGTGATCAAGCCGCTGTTCATACGCAATCTGCTGCTGCTCGCCGCCTGGCTCTCCTATTTCAACGCTGCGCGCGACCTCGGCCTCGCGGAGATGACGACGCTCTACTATGCCGCGCCGATCATCGTGACGCTGCTTGCCGTGCCGATCCTGAAGGAAGACGTGCCGCCGATCCGCTGGTTCGCCGTTTTCGTCGGCTTCGTCGGCGTGCTCATCGCCTGTGATCCGCTCGGCACCGGCATGAAGCTGTCGCTGCCGGTGTTCCTGGCGCTCAGCGCGGCGGTTTTCTGGGCGATCGGCACCGTCATGCTGCGCAAGACCGCGCTCCAGGAAACGACCTTGGTGCAGATGACCATCTCCAACGTCTTCTTCATCGCGATGACCGGGCTTGCCGTCGGCTTCTTCTGGACGCCGCCGGCGCTCTTCGACGTCGCCCTGATGGCGGGAACCGGCGTGATCGCCGGCATCGCCCAGTACGCGCTGTTCGAGGGCATGCGCCGGGCGCCGATCTCGGTGATCGCGCCCTTCGAATACACCTCGCTCGTCTGGGCCTTCGGCCTCGGCTTCCTGATCTGGGGTGACGTCCCGGCCGTCAACGTCTTTGCCGGCGCCGGCCTGATCTTCGCGGCCGGTCTGCTGATCATTGTCGGCGAACGCCTGGCGCATCGTCGCGCCGATGCTGTTGCCTAAGCCTGGACGGGCTTCCCGTGGACCGGACGGCCTCAGAGGTCATGTAGCGGCGCTCCACCGTTCCTCGTCGATGCGGAGACCTTCGCGCGGGCGGATGTAAGTAACGACGCATGTCAGGCGTCGCCGGAAAGCCGGGGCCCGAAATGAAAACAGGCCCCGCGAGGGGCCTGCTTCCTTCGACGAACTTGGCTTACGCCGCCTGCTTCTTCTCGCCATAGGGGTCGAAGCGGCCGTAGAAGGTCTCGCCGCGTTCGGCCATCTCCTTCAGGAGCGCCGTCGGCTTGAAATGGTCGCCATAGTCCTTGGCAAGCTTCTCGCACATCTTGACGAAGGCCTTTACGCCCATGCCGTCGATGTAGGAGAGCGTACCGCCGGTGTAGGGCGCGAAGCCGAAGCCGAGGATCGAGCCGACATCCGCTTCGCGCGGGTCGGTGACGATGCCCTCTTCCATGGTGCGGGCGGCTTCGAGCGCGATCGTCGCCAGGAAGCGCTGCTTCAGCACCTCGACATCGATCTTGTCGGCGTCCTTCTGCGGATAGAGCGTCTTCAGCTCCGGCCACAGGTACTTCTTGGCGGGCTTTGCCGGGTACTCGTAGAAGCCCTTGCCGTTCTTGCGGCCGCGACGGTCGAGCTCGTCGACCATCTTGTTGATCAGCGCCATGTGCTTGGGATCGACGGCCTTTTCGCCAAGGTCGGCGACGGTGGCCTTCAAGATCTTCTGGCTGAGGTCGATCGCCACCTCGTCGTTGAGCGACAGCGGACCAACCGGCATGCCGGCCATCTTGGCGGCATTCTCGATCATCGCCGACGGCACGCCTTCGATCAGCATGTCATAGGCTTCGTGGATGTAGCGGAAGACGCAACGGTTGACGTAGAAGCCGCGGGTGTCGTTGACGACGATCGGCGTCTTCTTGATCGCGGCGACATAGTCGAGTGCCGTGGCGAGCGCCTTGTCGCCGCTCTCCTTGCCGAGGATCACTTCCGTCAGCATCATCTTCTCGACCGGCGAGAAGAAGTGGATGCCGATGAACTGGCCGGGGCGCTTGGAGTTCTTGGCAAGGCCGGTGATCGGTAGCGTCGAGGTATTGGAGGCAAAGATCGCGTCTTCGGCGATCACCGCTTCCACCTTCTCGATCACGTCCTTCTTGACCTGGCGATCCTCGAACACCGCCTCGACGACGAGACCGGCGCTCTTGAGGTCGTTGTAGTCGGCCGACGGCGTGATGCGGGCAAGCAGCGCTTCGCCTTCTTCCTTGGTCAGGCGGCCCTTGCCGATCGAATCCTTGACCAGGCCTTCCGAGTGGGCCTTGCCCTTTTCGGCGGCTTCCATGTCGCGGTCGATCAGCGTCACGGGGATGCCGGCCGCGGCCGTCACATAGGCGATCGAGGCGCCCATGAAGCCGGCGCCGACCACGCCCACATGCTTGAACTCCGACTTCGGCACGCCGGCCGGCCGGCGAGCGCCCTTGCCGAGCTCCTGCATCGAGACGAACAGCGAGCGGATCATCGAGAAGGCTTCGGTCGTCTGAAGGATCTCGGTGAAGTAGCGCTGCTCGATCTTCAAGGCCGTATCGAACGGCACCTGCAGGCCTTCATAGACGCATTTCAGGATGGCAATGGCGCCCGGATAGTTGCCGTAGGTCTCGCGGCGCAAGATGCCGGAGGCGGCCGGCCAGAGCTGGGCCGAGGCCGGCGTCCAGATGCCGCCGCCGGGAACCTTGTAGCCCTTCTCGTCCCACGGCTGCACCGGCTTCAGGCCGTTCTTGATCATCGCCTTGGCGGCGTCGACCAGCTTGTCGGCGTCGACGACTTCGTGCACGAGACCGAGCGCCTTGGCACGCGCTGCCGTCAGCGACGAGCCCGTCGTCATCATCTGCAGGGCGTCCTGCGCGTTGGTGAGACGCGGCACGCGCTGGGTGCCGCCGGCGCCCGGGAAGATGCCGACCTTGACTTCTGGCAGTGCGATCTTCACCGATTTTGAATTGGAGGCGACGCGGCCGTGGCAGGCCAGCGAAAGCTCGAAGGCACCGCCCATGCAGGTGCCGTTGATCGCCGAGACCCAGGGCTTGCCCGAGGTTTCGAGCTTGCGGAAGAGCCCGGTCATGCGGCCGACCAGGTCGAAGAGCTTCTGGGCGGCGTTATCCGGATCCTTCTTCTTCTCCTCCTGCTGGAAGGTGAACATCGACTTGATCATCGACAGGTCGGCGCCGCCGGAGAAGCTCGATTTGCCGGAGGTAAAGACGACGCCCTTGACCGCTGCATCAGCGGTCGTCTCATCGACGATGGCGTCGAGCTCTTCCATTACCTCCTGGGTGAAGACGTTCATCGACTTCTCAGGCATGTCCCAGGTGACGAGCGCGATGCCGTCGGCGTCGGTCTCGATCTTGAAATTGGTGTATTGCGTCATGGTTCTCCCCCTCAGTAGAGAATGGGTTCGATCTGCAGCGAGACGTTCGATCTGCCGCTTAAACGTTGTTTGCTGGTGTTGGTGGCGATCAGCCGTCCGTCGCGCTCGACGCGGATGGTGAAGCCCGCATCGGCGGCCTTGTCGACCGCAGGCTTCGGCACCTGCAGCACGAAGGGCACGCGGGTAGCCTTGCCGTCGCTGACGACCGATGTCTCGGCAATCAGCTTGGCGGCGGCGTCCGCCACGCCCTGGTCCTCGAGCCTTATGGTGACGGCGCCGGCCGGAACCGGACCGCTGGCGACATTGGTGATCGCACCGGTGAGCGTGAAGCTGTCGCCGCCCTCTTCCTCGTCGGAGACGCAGCCGGCGGCTGCAAGCAGCCCCAGGCTTATCAGTCCGAGAAGCGTGCGGCGCATCACGTCCATCGTCAGACCCTTTCGATGACCGTGGCCGTACCCATGCCGGCGCCGATGCATAGTGTCACGAGCGCGGTGTTGAGATCGCGGCGTTCCAGTTCGTCGAGCACGGTGCCGAGGATCATCGCGCCGGTGGCGCCGAGCGGATGGCCCATGGCGATCGCGCCGCCGTTGACGTTGATCTTGTCGTGCGGGATGTCGAAGGCCTGCATGTAGCGCAGCACGACTGCGGCGAAGGCTTCGTTGAGCTCGAAGAGATCGATGTCGGACAGTTTCATGTCGGCGCGCTTCAGAAGCTTTTCGGTGACGTCGACCGGGCCGGTCAGCATCAACGCCGGGTCGGAGCCGATATTGGCGAAGGCGCGGATGCGGGCGCGAGGCTTCAGGCCCATGCTCTCGCCGCCGGCCTTGGAGCCGAGCAGCACGGCTGCGGCGCCGTCGACGATGCCGGAGGAGTTGCCGGCATGGTGCACGTAGTTGATCTTCTCGATTTCCGGATGCGCCTGGATGCCGACGGCTTCGAAGCCGCCCATCTCGCCTGGTAACTGGAACGACGGGTTGAGCGCGGCCAGCGCCTGCATGTCGGTGCCGGGACGCATATGTTCGTCACGGTCGAGGATCGTCAGGCCGTTCTGGTCCTTGACCGGAACGACGGACTTCTTGAAGTAGCCCTTCTCCCAGGAATGCGCCGCGCGCTTCTGGCTTTCCACCGCATAGGCATCGACGTCGTCACGGCTGAAGCCGTACTTCGTGGCGATCAGATCGGCGGAAACGCCCTGCGGCATGAAGAACGCCGGCAGGTTGACCGAGGGATCCATGAACCAGGAACCGCCGGACATGCCGAGGCCGACGCGCGACATGCTCTCGACGCCACCGGCAATCACGATGTCGTCGGCGCCCTGGGCGATCTTCGCCGCACCGAAGTTGATGGCGTCGAGGCCGGAGGCGCAGAAACGCGAGATTTGCATGCCCGGTGCGCGGGTGGAATAACCGGCTTCGAAGGCGGCAGCCTTCGGGATCACCGAACCGGCATCCATCACCGGATCGACGCAGCCCATGATGATGTCGTCGACGGTCGACGTATCGAGGTCGTTGCGGTCACGCACCGCTTCCAGCATCTTGGCGGCGAGGCGTACGGAGGGCACTTCGTGCAGCGATCCGTCCTTCTTGCCACGGCCGCGCGGCGTGCGCACGTGGTCGTAAACGAAGACTTTCGTCATGTCTCATCTCCCTTTCGGCAGCACCGGAAGGTGCCGCCAGTCAAACATTTTAGATCGAGTCCGCGGCGAGATTAGAAAGCGGCCGCGTCGAGCGCCATCAGCGTGTCGGCACCGGTTTCGATGCGGGCTTTGCGCAGCGCCGTTTCCGGCAGGATCCTTTCCATGAAGAAGGTCGCGGTGATCAGCTTGTTCTTCAGATAGTCTGCGCGCGCCGTTTCGCCAGAGGCAAGTTTTTCCTCGGCGGTCTTGGCGATCTTCGCCCACATGTAGCCAAGCACGACGAGGCCGAAGAGGTGCATGTAGTCGGTCGAGCCGGCGCCGGCATTGTCGGGCTTGGCCATGGCGTTCTGCATGAACCACATGGTGGCGGCCTGCAGGTCGTTGAGGCCCTTCTTCAGCGCCTTGGTATAGGCGGCGAGCTTCTCGTTGCTGCGGTTTTCCTCGCAGAAGTCGCCGATCTCCTTGAACAGCGCCATGACGGCACGGCCGCCGTTCAAGCCCAGCTTGCGGCCGACGAGGTCGAGCGCCTGGATGCCGTTGGCGCCTTCGTAGATCATGGCGATACGGGCATCACGGACATACTGGCTCATGCCGTGTTCTTCGATGTAGCCGTGGCCGCCGAACATCTGTTGCGCCATGACGGCGTGGTCGAAGCCCTTGTCGGTCAGCACCCCCTTCAGGATCGGCGTCATCAGGCCGAGGATGTCATCGGCCGTCTGGCGATCGGTTTCATTGTCGGAGCGGTGGGCGATGTCGGATTTCAGCGCGGTCCACAGCGTGAAGGCGCGACCGGCTTCGTTGAAGGCCTTGATCGTCATCAGCGTGCGGCGGACGTCCGGATGCACGATGATCGGGTCGGCCTTCTTGTCCGGCGCTTTCGGGCCGGAAAGCGAGCGACCCTGGATGCGGTCGCGGGCATAGTTGGCGGCGTTCTGGTAGGCGACTTCAGCGATCGAGAGGCCCTGCATGCCGACGCCGAGGCGGGCCTCGTTCATCATCACGAACATGGCGTTGAGGCCCTTGTTCTCGGCGCCGATCAGGTAGCCCTCGGCCTCGTCATAGTTCATGACGCAGGTGGCGTTGCCGTGGATGCCCATCTTGTGTTCGATCGCGCCGCAGGAAACGCCGTTGCGTTCGCCCGGCTCGCCGTCGGCATTCAGCTTGAACTTCGGCACGATGAACAGCGAGATGCCCTTCACGCCTTCCGGGGCGCCCTCGATGCGGGCAAGCACCAGGTGGATGATGTTGTCCGACATGTCGTGTTCGCCGGCGGAGATGAAGATCTTCTGGCCGGAAATCTTGTAGGCGCCGTTGCCGGCGGGCACTGCCTTGGTGCGCAGCAGGCCGAGGTCGGTGCCGCAATGCGGTTCGGTCAGGTTCATGGTGCCGGTCCAGGTGCCGGCCACCATCTTCGGCAGATAGGCCTGCTTCTGTTCGTCCGAACCGTGAACGAGGATCGCGGCGATCGCGCCCTGGGTGAGGCCCGGATACATGGTCAGTGCCATGTTGGCCGAGGACATGTATTCGCCGACGGCGGTGTGCAGCGTATAGGGCAGACCCTGGCCGCCGAATTCCTCTGGAACGGCAAGGCCGAGCCAGCCGCCTTCACGGTAGAGATCGAAGGCTTCCTTGAACCCTTTCGGCACGCTGACCGATGCGTCGTCGTGGCGCTTGCAGCCTTCCTGATCGCCGGAGAGATTGATCGGGAACAGAACCTCTTCGGCGAGCTTGGCGGCTTCGCCGACGATCGCTTCGATCATGTCGGGCGTCGCGTCGGCGAAGCCCGGAAGATTGTTGTAGCGTTCGATGCCGAGCACGTCGTTCAGGATGAAAAGGGTGTCGTCGACTGGAGCCTTGTAGATGGGCATTCTTTCCTCGCCTTTGGTGCTTCGGGCGTCTCGTCGTCGACGCCCGGTTGCAGGATGCCGGATGCGCCGCCCTCCTCTAGGGCGCCGTGCGTTCGGACGAACGTGGAAGGGACGGCCCTAGCACTTTGATTCTAGAGCATCTTTCCGCTTCCAGTGATGCCACGTGAAAGCCGGATGCTCTAGGCGGTCTCGCATCGTTGACAGGATGCTACAAAATTTTGACGTTTGCGTAAACGTCAAAAATTGCGGGCCGCGAAGTTTCGTTGCGGACACCAGGGGGAGCGGAGAGGGGCGCCGGAGACCCCGCGCTCGCCGCCGATCCTGCCAAATCGTTAAAAATCATGGGCAGGTTAACGGCTTGTTTACCACGTTTCATGAAAGGTGCGTGTTGAGATGGTCGAAGCTGCAACCAGTCCTGGCGTCGTGTCGTTGTAGCTTTGCCCACGTCGGAAGCGCCACAGGGGTGAAGAAAGCTGTTTTCTTCCGTGACGACTTTCGAGATGGCCGACGACAGGGGCGAAGAACACCATGAATGGATCGCGATCAAATCCTCAGCGCGCAGGCAGCCAGTCCTATGGCGAGCGGCCATCGCTCGACGCCTTGAACCGCACCATCGAGGGACTTGAGGCGCGGATCGAAGGCCTGATGAGCGGCGCTGCGCGCGACGTGGCGCCAAGGCCGCCTGAGCGCGAGCGCCTGCCGGCCCGCGAACCCGCCCGAGAACCGGCATCTCCGCGCGACGCCGTCGCCGAAATCATGCAGCGCCAGCGCAGCCTCAGCGCTTCGCGCGAGCGCCCCTCCCTTCGCGACCGGCTGCCGCAGCGCGAGCCGGAACGTTATACCCCCGAACGCCTCGTCTCTGAGCGCCCCGTCTCCGACCGCTTCGTCGACGAGCCGAGCCGACAACCGCTTCACAGCCAGCCGCAGCGTCCGTCGTCGGCCGTCAACGATATTGCCGAAGCGCTGGTCGGTCTGCGCCAGGATCTCAAGCGCGACATCACCGACGGGCTGACGCGCGAGATGAATTCGCTGCGATCCGAAATTCGCGGCATCAAGGCCCAGGCGCAGGATCACAGCTTCGCCGAAGACGTGCGCGGCGACATGCAGCGCCTCGCCGACAGCATCCAGCAGCTCGGCCGCCAGGCCTCCCCGGCCCAGGCCGATGCGCTGCGCGGCGACTTCGACGAACTGCGCGCCATGATCGACGGTCTGGCGCGTGAAGACAGCATGCGCCGCATGGAGAGCCGCTGGAACGGCGTCGAGGACCGGTTGATCGCCTTTGATCAGAACCGTGACGACGAACTGGTGGCGCTTGCTTATCGGCTGGACGAAATCAAGTCGCAGATCGGCTCGCTGAAGAACAGCTCCGCCGTCGATGCGCTGGAAGACAAGCTGATCGCCGTTGCCCAGGCGATCGAAATGCTGGGCCGCCAGATCCAGCCCGACGACCGCCGCCTCGTCTCGCAGTTTGCCGATCTCGACAGCCGGCTCGACGAAATCAGCCGCGCCATCGCTGCCAACAGCCGCACGACGACCGGTCTCGACGGCGGCTTCGTCAATCGGCTGGAGAGCCGACTCGGCGACCTTTCCCGCCAGATCGACAACCTGTCACGCCCCAACGATTCCGGGCTCGGCGCACGCCTGGAGGCTTTGACGGCCCGGGTCGAGGACCTCGCCAGCGAAAAGGCTGCCGCCCGGCTGGAGGAACGTCTCGACCAGCTTTCGCTGCTGATGGAGCGCAGCAACAGGAGCGCGCAGGCGGATCTCGGCGATTACCTGTCGGATATTTCCCGCAAGATCGAGGCCCTGGATCAGGGCAGCGTCAACGACGCGCTGGCCGAACGGCTCGACTATCTGGCACGCCGGATCGACGAACTTGACTCCCATGGCGGTCAACCGGCATCCGACCCGCGCTTCGATCGCCTGGAAGATCGGCTGGTCGGCATCGCGCAGCGTCTGGAAGAGACCCACGCTGCTCCGTTCGACGATCGCGCCGCCCTGCAGAACCTCGAAGCGCAGATCGCCAATCTGTCGACGCTGGTCAGCCAGCCGCGCGCCGACGTGGCTGCAAGCGCAATGCCCGCTGATTTTGAAAACCGCATGAGTGCGCTCGAGGATTACCTCTCGACCAGCGACGAATACATCGTCGAGGCCGCCCGCCAGGCGGCCGAAGCGGTAATGGAAGCCTATGCCAAGAACGGCTCTCCCCGAGGCGCCGGCGGAGATCTGGCTGCCATCTCGGCGCTTGCCGAGGATCTCCGCACGCTGGAAGACCTGAGCCGCTCCAGCGAAGAGCGCACGGCGCGCACCTTCGAGGCTCTGCACGAGACCCTCGTGCATATCGCCGACAAGCTGGAGCGCATCGAAAATCGCGAGCCGGCAATGCCCGCGCGGGCTGAAGCGCCTGTCCTGCGCGAACCCGCGCAGATGCCCAAGGCCGCACAGTCGGAATTCGACGATCCCTTCGGCGGCAACGATCTCGACGACCGTTACCAGGACCTGCAGCGCAATGTCCGCGCCTTGCAGGCCGAAGATCAGACTGTGGCCGCGCAGACCGGCGAGGCGGCAACGGCTTTTGCCGATGAACAACAGGTCTCGACCGTTGAAGTCGAAGACGTTCGCGAACCGGCCGCGGCAAGCCGTACCGGCCTGCTTGCCGGCCTCACCCGGCGTTTCTCCGGCAAACGCTCCGAGCAGGCACCGGAACAGGCCCGGCAGATCGTCGAGCCGACGCCGTCGATCGATCCCTCCGAAATGCTTGCGCCCGAGGAAGCCAATCAGCTCCTGGAGCCGGGTTCCGGCGTTCCCGACGTCAAGAAGATCCTGGAACGCGTGCGTGCCGGCCAGATGAGCAAGGCGGGCGTTCAGCCTGCCGATGGCGACAAGTCGGATTTCATCGCTGCCGCCCGTCGTGCCGCCCAGCTCGCGGTCGAGGAAGCCGACACCCTGAACAAGGTGGGGCAAGGCGGCAAGACCTCCGGCATCGGCGGCGCTTTCGCTCGCCACCGCCGGCCGATCCTGATGGCCGTCGGTGCGGTGCTGCTGGCGATCATGTCCTATCCGCTGGTCAGCAACATGCTGAAGAAGCACGAGACCGCACCGGTGGAGCCGGCGGCGATCATCGAGCAGCGGGCGGTGCCGGAATCGCGCGAGAACAAGATCGCAGACGACCTCTTGCCGCAGACGGCGGCCGTGGCCCCGGCTGCGACCCCCATCACGGCCTCCGAGACCCCTGTCGCAGCACCTCTCGATTCCGTCGAAGCACCAGCGAAGCTATCCGAAACGTCGATCTCGGTACCGGCAACGGCCGTGCCGACGACCACCATTGCGACGCCGGCCGAAGAAGAAGTACCGATGTTTGCGCCGGCCGCAGAAACGAAAACTGCTTCGCCGGCCTCCGAGTTCCAGCCGACGCCGGTCGGCAACGCACCCGCCGATGGCGCCGCTGTTGTCAGTTCGCCGGCCGATGGCGCGGCGGCGACCGCGCTGGCATCGGTCGCTGCACCGAGCGAGATCGTGCTGCCGGAGGGTTTCGGCCCGGCCGCTCTGGTGACGGCCGCCAAGGGTGGCGACCCGCTTGCCTTCTTCGAAATCGGCGCCCGCTTCAGCGAGGGCCGTAGTGTCCCTGAAAACATGGCGGAAGCCGCCAAATGGTATCAGCGCGCCGCAGACGCCGGCGTCGTTCCTGCGCAGTATCGTCTCGCGAGCATGTATGAAAAAGGCATGGGCGTAACGCGTGACGCCGCCAAGGCCAAGGCACTCTATCTTTCCGCCGCCGGCCAGGGCAACGCCAGCGCCATGCACAACCTTGCGGTGATGCTGGCGAGCGGCCGCAATGGTTCGCCTGACTTTGCCGAGGCAACGAAGTGGTTCGCAAAGGCTGCCGAACTCGGTATTCGCGATAGCCAGTTCAACCTCGCCGTCCTCTATGCGCGAGGCAACGGCGTGCCGCAGGATTTGACCGAATCCTACAAGTGGTTCTCGGCCGCCGCCCGCGAAGGCGATATGGATGCCGCCGCCAAGCGTGACGAAGTTGCCAAGGCGATGAAGCCTGAGCAGCTCGAAAGTGCCAAGGCAAAGGCCGATGCCTGGAAGGCGCAGCCGGTCGACGCCAAGGCGAACACGGTCGATGTGCCGGATGCCTGGGTCGGCCCTGCCAACAAGACTGCCAGCGTCGACATGACCAAGGCGGTCCGCAACATCCAGGCGATCCTGAACAACAACGGTTTCGATGCCGGCAAGCCGGACGGCCAGATGGGCAAGAAGACCGTGGCCGCCATCAAGGCCTTCCAGAAGTCGATCGGCCAGGAGCCGACGGGCGAAATCACCGAACAGCTGGTCAAGGAATTGCTGAAGCGCAATTCCTGAGCTTTGGGCTTGCGCCGTAATAAAGCCGCAGAACCGGGCGACACGGATTGCGGGTGGCGAAGCTGTCTGCCATGTGGCTGAAAAGGTTGAAATGTCAGGCCTGCTGCATAATTCCTTAATCGGAATCAGGCTAGGGAAGAATTGATGCAGCAATCAAGGTCCGACCGTGACCTTGGCACGTCCTGGTGGAAGCGCAACGCTGCAGGAGTGCATGACGGAGGCCGCCTCGCCCTCGGGAGAGGTGCCGGCCTTTCGAATAATCCCTCATTCGTGGTGAATTGCTTGCCACACTAACCGGTTTGCCCGCATTGCGGGCCATTGGCATATCGAGGACCCGGCGTGACGATCTATCTGCCCATCGCAGAGTTGTCGGTGAACATACTCATCATTCTCGGTATGGGCGCAGCCGTCGGCTTTCTATCCGGCATGTTCGGCGTCGGCGGCGGCTTCCTGATCACGCCGCTCCTGATCTTCTATAATATTCCGCCTGTCGTGGCGGTGGCGACCGGCGCCAACCAGGTGGTGGCCTCGTCGATCTCGGGCGCGATCACCCATTTCCGCCGCGGCACCATCGACATCAAGCTCGGCACGGTGCTCCTATGCGGCGGTCTTGCAGGCGCGACGGTCGGCGTCTGGCTGTTTTCGCTGCTGCGCCGCCTCGGCCAGCTCGATCTGGTGATCTCTCTGCTCTATGTCGTGCTGCTCGGTACCGTCGGCGGCCTGATGCTCTGGGAGAGCATCACCGCCATGCGCAAGGCCGCCAAGAACCAGGCGACGACCTTGCGCCGCCCCGGACAGCACAACTGGGTGCATGGCCTGCCGCTGAAGATGCGCTTCAAGAAGTCGAAGATCTATCTGAGCGTCATTCCCGTCGTCGGCCTCGGCTTCTGCATCGGTATCCTGACCTCGGTCATGGGTGTCGGCGGCGGCTTCATCATGGTGCCGGCGATGATCTATCTGCTGCGCATCCCGACCAACGTCGTGGTCGGCACCTCGCTGTTCCAGATCATCTTCGTCTCCGCCTATACGGTGATCGTCCAGGCATCGACCAACTATACCGTCGATATCGTGCTCGCCTTCGTCCTGATGATCGCCGGCGTCATCGGCGCGCAATATGGCGTGCGCGTCGGCCAGAAGCTGCGCGGCGAACAATTGCGTGCGCTGCTGGCGCTCCTCGTTCTTGCCGTCGGCATTCGTCTGGCGATCGAACTCGTCATCCCGCCGAAGGACATCTATTCGGTCGTATCAGCGGGGTTCGGTTTCTGATGATCCGCTTCGCTCGCACAGCCCTCGTTCTTTTCGCCTTGGCCCTGGCGGCGCCGGCCGATGCCGCGCTTCAGGATGAAAACGCCGACCTCACGGAAAAGCTGGAAATCGGCATCTCCAGCGACGAGATCGCCATCACCTCGGATTTTCGCGGCGCGGATCTGACGATCTTCGGCGCTGTCGACGGCTTCGACCAGGGGCTACTGGCCCAGGGCAGGTACAACATCATCGTGACCCTCGAAGGCCCGAAGGACAATGCGACGGTGCGCAAGAAGGAGCGCGTCTTCGGCATCTGGGTGAACACCAGCTCCATGACCTTCGAGCTGGTGCCGGAATCCTATTCGCTGTCTTCGACGCGCGATATCGAGACGATCGCGCCGCCCGGCGAGATGGGCAATATGGGCATCGGCGTCGATCACATGCGGCTGGTGCCGCTCGGCTTCGTCGGCGACGGCAGCAATCTCGGCGAGTTCCGCAACGCTTTCCGCCGCATCCGTGAGACGAGCGGCGTCTATGAACGCGATCCGGGCGGCGTGCAATTCATCAGTGCCAGCCTGTTCAAGGCTTCGGTACGCCTGCCGGCCAACGTCCCGAATGGTGTCCATGTGGTGCGTGCCTATCTCTTTCGCGATGGCGTCTTCGTTGCCGCCAAGGCGCTGCCCCTGCGTGTCGTCAAGACTGGCCTGGAACAGTTCATTACCCAGGCTGCGCATCAGCAGCCGCTTTTCTACGGCCTCGTTGCCGTGCTGCTCGCGGTCGTTACCGGCTGGGGTGCGAGCCTCATCTTCCGCAAGGAATAGTTTGGGGCAGGAGCTGGCCTTGCGTTTCCTTTTTCCCGGTGCGCGTTTAAAGAAGGGGCGGCAGGATGTTTCAGGGATAGAGTACCGGGACATCCCTAAGATGTTGATCTGAACGCGCCGCGCCGAAGGGCGCAGGGTTCGAGAAAGCGACGCTTGCACTTGTGGCGGCAAGCGACGCGACACAGACAGAGGAAGCCCGATGAAACCGATTTTTGTCCAGTTGCAGTGCGCTCCCGGCAAGACCTACGAGGTTGCTGACGAGATCTACCGCAAGGAAATCGTTTCGGAAATGTATTCGACGAGCGGCGACTACGACCTGATCATCAAGATCTACATCGAAGAAGGCCAGGACATCGGCAAGTTCATCAACGACAACATTGCCACGGTGCCGGGCATCTCGCGATCGCTGACGACGCTGACCTTCAACGCGTTCTGACCAGGGCCGTGGCGGCGTGCGGACGGACTGCACGCTTTCCCCAAACGTCAGGCAATGAGATTGGCGAAGCGGACCGAATAGATCCGGTCGCGCCCGAGCATATGGGCGACAAGCTTGCTGCGGTCGAAAAGGCCGGTCATCGCCCGATGCCGGAGGTCGAGCCCGCCGGTCGTGACGCCGAAGGCGGGCATCAGCATGCGCGTGCCATCCGTCGCAAAGCAGGCGCGGCGCACGGCTCTGTCGCGTCTCACCACCGTTGCTGCGGGGTGCAGATGGCCGGCAATTTCGCCGACGGCTTCGCCGCGCCTCGGCTCATGCCGGAAGACGAGGCCGGCATGGCTGAGCTCGTCCATCGAAGCGCCCGGGAGCCCAAAGGCGCCGTCCGGGTCGTGATTGCCGTTGATCCAGACCCATTCGCGTCCATGTGCCATCGATGCGATCATGTGCCGGAAGGTATCCGGCATCACCGCCGAGCCGACGCGATCGTGAAAATTGTCACCGAGGCTGATGACGAGCTTCGGGTCGTGGCGGGCGATCGCGGCTTCCAGTACGCGCAGGGTCGCAAGCGTATCGTAGGGCGGCAAAAGCATGCCGCGGCGGGCGAAGGCGGAGCCTTTTTCCAGGTGAAGGTCGGAGACGACGAGCGTGCCCGTCTCCGGCAGATAAAGGCCGCCGAGCGGATCGCAAATCGCCGCGACGCCGTTGATGATCGTCTGCGCCTGGAGGAGGGGGGCTGTCGTCGGAGCCGATAGAGTGTGAGCGAGGCGGTGCATGGTCATGCCACCATAGTGATGTAAGAATTGCTCGGGGTGACACCCCCCTCTGGCCTGCCGGCCATCTCCCCCACAAGGGGGGAGATTACGTGCAGCACGCTCCGCATGCCAGTCTGGAGTCTCGCCAGTTGCACGAACCTTCCCCTTGGAACGAGCGGCCAGCCACGAACCAATCTCCCCCCTTGTGGGGGAGATGGCCGGCAGGCCAGAGGGGGGTAAGCCGCCGGACGCGACAGAGCGTCCAGAGGGGGGTAGCCCGCCCAACGCGACAGACTGCTCTTTCTCAAAACGACTTGCCTATCGGTCCGCATCGTAGCCCATCGCCTCGTTGATCAGGTCGTCGGCGGCCTCCGAAAGCAGGAAGTCCTGCGCCTCGCCCTGGACCATTTCCTTGCCGATCTCCAGCATCACGGGCACCGCCAGCGGCGAAATCCGGTCAAGCCGTCGATGGGTGATGTGGCCCTTGATTCGCTTCAGCATATCCCCCAGCCGGGCGATGTCCAAAAGCCCCGTTGCCGCATCGTTGCGGGTCGCCTCGAGCAGCAGGTGGTCCGGCTCGTGCGCGTGCAATACGTCGTAAATGAGGTCGGCCGAGACAGTCACCTGCCGGCCGGTCTTTTCCTTGCCGGGATGGCGCTGGTCGATCAGACCGGCGATGACGGCGCAGTTGCGGAAGGTGCGTTTAAGGAGGAAGGATTCGTTCAGCCAGGCCTCGAGGTCGTCGCCGAGCATGTCCTCGTCGAAGAGCTCGGCAAGCGCGCCGCGGCGAAGCTCGAAGGTGGCGCCGAGGTCGTCGAGCGCCCAGACTGCTAGAGAGTAATCCGTCGCGACGAAGCCGAGCGGCTTCAGCCCGGCGCGGTCGAGGCGGCGGGTGAGCAGCATGCCGAGCGTCTGGTGCGCCAGTCGTCCTTCGAAGGCGTAGGCGACCATGTAGTGGCGGCTGCCACGCGGGAATGTTTCGATCAGCAGTTCGTCCTCACGCGGCAGCATCGAGACGTCCTTCTGCAGGGACAGCCAGTCGCGCACCTGTTCCGGCAGCGCTGCCCGGCGTGCCGGATCGGCGAGCATCTTGCGCACTTGCTGCGCCAAATAGGTCGAGAGCGGAAATTTTCCGCCAGCATAGCTTGGCACCTTCGGGTCAAAGGTGAAGGCCTGGCTGACGAGGCATTCGTTCTCGCGGATACCCTCGAAGCGCAGCACCTTGCCGGAGAACATGAAGGTGTCGCCCTGGGACAGCATTTCGAGGAAATATTCTTCGACCTTGCCGAGCGACATGCCGCCGCGGCCGAGCGAGCCGCGCTGGTTGCGCTTGACCATGCGCACGTTCAGCATCGGCGACTCGACGATGGTGCCGACGTTCAGCCGGTATTGCTGCGCCACCAGCGGATTGGAGACACGGTAGAGTCCCTCCTTGGTCTTGCGGATGCGGGCATAGCGCTCATAGGTTTTCAGCGCGTAGCCGCCGGTCGCGACGAAGTCGATCACCCGTTCGAAGGTCTCCCAGGCAAGCGTCGTGTAGGGCGAGGCGGTGGTGATCTCGTCGTAAAGCGACAGCGGGTCGAAAGGTGCGGCGCAGGCCATGCCGAGCACGTGCTGGGCGAGCACGTCGAGCGCGCCCTTGCCGACCGGCGGCGTATCCTGCGCACCGATATAGTTGGCGTCGAGCGCCGCCTGGCATTCCATCACCTCGAAGCGGTTGGCCGGTACCAGGATCGCCTTCGACGGTTCGTCCATGCGGTGGTTGGCGCGGCCGATGCGCTGGGCAAGGCGGCTTGCGCCCTTCGGTGCGCCGACATGTACGACGAGATCGACGTCGCCCCAGTCGATGCCGAGGTCGAGCGTCGACGTGGCGACCACGGCGCGCAGCCGGTTCTCCGCCATCGCCGCCTCGACCTTGCGGCGCTGGGCGACATCGAGCGAGCCGTGATGCAGCGCGATCGGCAGATTGTCGTCGTTGATCGTCCAGAGCTCCTGGAAGAGAAGCTCCGCCTGGCTGCGGGTGTTGACGAAGAGCAGGGTGGTGCCGTGCTCCTTGATCGCGGCATAGACATCGGCGATGGCGTAGCGCGCCGAGTGTCCCGACCAGGGCACGTGCTCCTCCGTCTTGAGGATGGAGATCTGCGGCTTGGCGCCGCCGTCCACGAGCACGAGCCCGGCATGGTCGTTGTTATCCGGCGTCTGTGGTGCCAGCCAGCGCTGCAGATCCATGGGATCGGAGACCGTCGCCGAAAGCCCGATCGTCTGCAGCCGCGGCGCCAGCCGGCGAAGCCGCGCGAGGCCGAGGGACAGAAGATGGCCACGCTTCGAGGTGACGAGCGAATGCAATTCGTCGAAGACGACATAGCGCAGGTCTTTAAAGAAGCGCGTTGCCTCGCCGTTGGCGAGCAACAGCGCCAGCTGTTCCGGCGTCGTCAGCAAGATGTCCGGCGGATTGAGTTTCTGCCGCTGCCGCTTGGCGGTCGGCGTGTCGCCCGTGCGGTTTTCGACACGCACCGGAAGCCCCATTTCGCCGACCGGCTTCATCAGGTTGCGCTCGATGTCGACGGCAAGTGCCTTCAGTGGCGAGATATAGAGCGTGTGAATGCCGACGAAGGCGGAGCCCGGCGGGATCCTGCCGCGGCGGGTGAGTTCGACGAGCGACGGCAGGAAGCCGGCCAGCGTCTTGCCGGCGCCCGTCGGCGCGATCAGCAGCGTGCTTTCGCCGGCCTCGGCCCGTGCCAAGAGCTCGAGCTGGTGGGCGCGCGGCCGCCAGCCCTTTTCGCCGAACCAGCGTAGAAAGGGGGCAGGCAGGGTCAGGGCGTCGCCCTGCAGCTCTGGGGAATCGATCCTGTTCACGGAGAACAAAGGTAGATCAAATCCGCCAAAAGAGAAGCCTGCAGCGCCGTCGGCTTCCGTTCGCAGCATCCGGTCGACGCGCCGGCAAAGGCTGCTTAGTTCTCGCGACGTTCTTAAAGCGCGATGTAGCGATCGGCGCGGTGGTTGATGGCCACGAACAGGTTGAGGACGACCGCGCCGAGCACCGACCAGGCGACGACGGTGGGCGACGTCACGCCGAAGGCGGCGACGAGCACGACCATGTCGATCGCAAGCTGCACGAGACCGGCGCGAATGCCGAAACGCTCCTGCAGGTAAATACCGAGAATGCCGACGCCGCCGAGGCTGGCGCGGTGGCGATAGAGCGCCAACAATCCGTAACCGAGCAGCAGGCCGCCGAGCAATGCCGCCCAGGCGGGCTGGATCGTGCCGATCTGGAAGAGACGCGACTGGACGTCGGTGAGGAACGAGGTGAGGCCGATTGCAATGAAGGTCTTGACTGTAAAGGCTGGCCCGAGCCGCTTCAGTGACAGGTAGAAGAACGGCAGGTTGAGCAGGAAGAAGGCAAGACCAAAATTGATGCCGAACGCATAGTGCAGCAGGAAGGCGACGCCCGCCGTGCTGCCGGTCAAGAGGCCGGCGCTTGCGAGGAAGTAGAGGCCGAGGGCGGCGATCAGGCTGCCGGTGAAGATGCCCTGCAGGTCCTCGACCGGCGTGTGCCGGGTCGGGCTGGTGTTCCAGAGGCCGAAAACGCTGCTGATCTGAGCCATGGCAAAACCTCGATTGCGATGACCACAGCAATGCTGCAATGCACAACAACAATCAAGAAAAATATGTCAGTAATGCTGACTTATTTTTGCGACTCTGCCTTGCGTTTTACGCAGGCTTGCGCGCCAGAAACAGGATACCGAAAACCGGTTCGCCGGCATCCATGCGGATGACGGTGCGCTCGATGGCCTTGAGCTCCAGCCCATGCGCCGCGCAGAGGCCGCGGATATAGGCTTCGCTATGGGCATAGCGCAGCGACGGCCGCAGCAGGAAATCCACGCCATCGCCCGCATCCTCGACGGAAAAGCCGAAGTAGCCGTCGGCGGCAAGCAGTCGGAGGGTAATGTCGAAGACGCTGTCGAGATTGCCGAGATACATGAGAACGTCGGCGGCGCTGACGAGATCGGCTCGGGCGGGAGCGAAGTTGCCGAAGATGCCGGAGGTCTCCGGCGGGAGTGAAAGATCGGCGCGTGCCAGCCGATCATAGGTGGATTTCGCCTCGGCCTTGGCGAGCATGTTGATGGAGATGTCGAAACCTTCGAGAAATTGCGCCTGATCCCGGATGCGTTCGCCGAAGAGGCCGGTGCCGCAGCCGAGATCCGTCACATGCTCGAAGATGAGGCCTCCAGTGTGGCTTTGGATCAGGGTCGCGAGCTTCTGCGGCACGGTATAGCCGAGCTTCTCCACCAGGGCCTTGTCGAAGCGGTCGGCATAGTCGTCGAAGAGGCGCTCGACATAGAGGCTCGGCGGCTGTTCCGGCATCGCGGCGGCGCCGAGAAGCGCCAGCTTGAGGCCGGCACCAAAGATGTCCTCGGGGCTGAGCTCCAGGGTTTTTCTGAGTGCGTCGATTGCCGCCTCTTTCCGGCCCGATTTTTCCTCATAGTCCGCCAGCCGAAACCAGCCGGCTGCCCAGTCCGGCGCCCGTTCGAGCGCCTGTGCCATGAGTTCGGCCGCGCTTCCGGGCTCGCCGCCTTCGGCAAGCATTTTTGCGTAGTCGGCGCGGCGGTCGGCGATCAGGTCGCCGGAGGAGAGCTGGTTGAGCGTCATCGATGTGAGATATTGGTTGCGATCAGCGCTTCTGACGCCGGATGCCGTAAAACACAAGCGGAATTTGGCGCAAACGGAAGCTTGGGCCGGGTCTGCCGGATCCAATGACTTGCGACGCTGCCGATCGCGGCTTATGTGAAGGCAAACAGGAGAAGTTCGCGGATGTCGGACGGAATGAACAGAATCTTGGGTGATACGCCGCTGCGCGTGCTGGTCAAGCTCGTCGTGGTGTCGATCCTCGTCGGCTTCGTCATGACCGTCTTCGGCTGGTATCCGACCGATATCTATTTCGCGGTCCGCAACTTCCTGCTCGACCTCTGGTACACCGGTTTTGCCGCGCTCGGCCGGGTGGGCGACTATCTGCTGCTGGGTGCCGCGATCGTCGTGCCGGCCTTCGTGATCCTGCGTATTCTGAGCTACCGGCGCTGATGATGCACGACCGGTTTCTTCTGATCGAACGCCGCGGCCTGCTGCGCGCAAGCGCCATTCTTTCGCTCGGCGCTCTGGCCGGCTGCACGACGTCCAAGGTGCTGACGCCTGAAAGCGGCACCAGCAGCGACCAGACCGAGGCGAGCCTCGGTTATGTCAACAAGCTGCGCAAGGGCAAGGGGTTGACCGATCTGGTGGCGGACCACGCGGCCTCGCTCGCAGCGATGAACCAGGCGGTACGCATGGCCAAGGTCGGCAAGATGCAGCATCTCATCGGCTGGAACGACAGTTTCTACGATCGCATGAAGGGCCAGGGCGTAACCCTGCCGGCGGCCGAAAACATCGCCATGGGCCAGGACGACGCCGAACGCGCCTATGACGCCTGGTACAAGTCGCCGAAGCATCTCGAAAACATGCTCGGCAACTATCGCGGCCTCGGCGTTGCCGTCGCCCAGAGCGCCGCCTCCGACAACCGCCCCTTTTGGGCGATGGTGCTGTCGGGCTGACCTGCGTTCACGACCGTTTGCATCCCGGGCCGCCCCTCATCCGCCTGCCGGGACCTTCTCCCCGTTATGACGGGGAGAAGGGGACTTGCCGCGCCCTTTCTAATCCATAGCAACTGTTGACTGGACAGCTCCGCCGATAGCCACCGGGGGCATAATGTTGCGTTTGCCATGTCCCCTCTCCCCGAGGGGCTTTCGCAGGCGCCGACACTCCTCGCGGATCAACAACACATGGCACCTTGCATCCGCCCATGCTCATTCCCTACAACGGTCACCACCTTCCCATCACGCCGGACCGTTCGATGACCGCTTCCTCCGCCTCGCCGTGCGACACTGCCGGCCCGTTTCACGTCACCCACCGGCTGATCCTGGCGATTGCGCTGCCGATGACGCTCGGCTTCCTGACGACACCGCTGCTCGGTCTTGTCGATACGGCTGTCGTTGGCCGTATGGGGCAGGCGACGCTATTGGCGGGGCTCGCGGTTGGCGCCGTGATGTTCGACCTGATCTTCACCACCTTCAATTTCCTGCGCGCGGCGACCACCGGTCTCGTCGCTCAGGCCTATGGCCGTGGCGACCGGCGCGAGCAGCAGGCCGTGTTCTGGCGATCGCTGGTCATCGCGCTTGTTTGCGGTCTCGCGATCGTTCTCGTTTCGCCGCTGCTGCTTTCGGGCGGCCTCTGGCTGATGGGGCCGGAGCCGGAAGTGGCTGAAGTAACCAGCACCTACTTTCTCTACCGCATCATCTCCGGTCCGGCCGCCCTTGCGAACTACGCCATTCTCGGCTTTGTCCTCGGTCGTGGCGAAGGTACGATTGGTCTGATGCTGCAGACGTTGATCAACGGGATCAACATCGTCCTGTCGATCCTGCTCGGTCTCATTCTCGGCTGGGGCGTGATGGGCGTGGCGCTCGCAACCGTCACCGGCGAAGTGATCGGCGCGCTCGCCGGCTTTGCCATCGTCTATGGTCGCTTCGATCGTAAGGACGCACCGAGCTGGGCGCTGATCTTCGATCGCGAACGCTTGAAGCCGCTCTTCGGCCTCAATCGCGACATCATGATCCGTTCCTTCGTGCTGCTCGCCGCCTTCACGCTGATGACGCGCATCGGCACTGCCTTCGGGCCGGTGACGCTTGCGGCAAACGCGGTGCTGATGACGATCTTCCTGGTCGCCGGCTATTACCTCGATGGCCTCGCCAATGCTGCCGAACAGTTGATTGGTCGCTCGATCGGCGCCCGCTACCGCCCCGCCTTCGACCGCGCGCTGCGGCTGACGGCGGCCTGGTCGCTGGGGCTCGCCCTCCTGACGACGGCCGCCTTCCTGCTGTTCGGTAACCGGCTGATCGATCTCCTGACGACGGCGGCCGACGTTCGCGCCGTCGCCTACGAATATCTGCCCTGGGCGTCGGTGACGGCGATGACGGGCGCGCTCGCCTTCCTGATGGACGGCGTCTTCATCGGTGCTACCTGGTCGCGTGAGATGCGCAACATGATGGTCGCCGCCTTCGTCGGTTACGTCGCGGCGCTGGCCGTGTTGGTGCCCGCTTTCGGCAATCACGGCCTCTGGGCCGGCCTCAACCTCTTCCTGCTGATGCGCGGCTTGTTCCTGCTATCGAGAATTCCGGCGAAGGCGCGTCAGACTTTCCGGCCGGCCCAGTAGTCGAGACGGCTGTCGCGGATGTCGCGGATCGAGCTGAGCCGCTCGCGGTCGCAGAGATCGGAAAGGCCGCGCACGATGCGGCCCGGCAGCGCCGGGCCTTCATAGACCATGCAGGAATAGAGCTGGACCAGGTCGGCGCCGGCGCGGATCTTTTCCGCCGCGGTCTCGGCCGAACTTACGCCGCCGACGCCGATGATCGGCAGATTTGGCCCGACGCGCTTGCGCATCCGGGCAAGGACCGCCGTCGATTTCTCGAAGAGAGGCTTGCCCGAGAGGCCGCCGGCTTCTTTCGCCTGACGCTGGTCCTTCAGGCCCTCACGCGACAGCGTCGTGTTGGAGACGATCAGGCCGTCAAGATTGTGGGCGAGAACTTCGGCCGCGATGTCGTCCATGCCCTCCTCGGTCAGGTCGGGCGCGATCTTCAGGAACACCGGAACATATCGGTTGCTGCTGCGGGCTTCCTCGTCGCGGGCGGCGAGCACGGCGGACAGCAAAGCGGCGAGGCTCTCGCGCGCCTGAAGGTCGCGCAGGCCCGGCGTGTTCGGCGACGAGATGTTGGCGGTGAAGTAGCGGGCGACGGAATAGAATGTGTGAATACCGTTCACATAGTCGGCAACGCGGTCGGCGCTATCCTTGTTGGCGCCGATATTGACACCGATCAGCGCCGCGCGCGAGCAGGCCTTGAGCCGTGCCAACGCCGCGCCGTGGCCCTCGTTGTTGAAGCCGAGGCGGTTGATGACGGCTTCGTCCTCGACCAGTCGGAAGATGCGCGGCTTGTCGTTGCCAGCTTGCGGCTTCGGCGTGACGGTGCCGATCTCGGTGAAGCCGAAGCCGATCTTCAGGAGCGCTTCCGGCACCTCGGCGTTCTTGTCATAGCCGGCCGCCATGCCGATCGGGTTCGGGAAGTCGATGCCGGCGACCGTCTGGGAAAGTCGTTTGTCGGCCTTGGCCGGACAGCTTGGTACAACCCCGGACCTCAGCGCCTTGATCGACAGGCCGTGCGCGGTCTCGGGATCGAACAGGAAGAGGCCGCGGCGGGCGAGATTGGTAAGCGGATTCATGCGTCAAGTTCCGGGAAGATGTGCAGGCCATCGGCGCCAAGCGGCAGGGGTTTTTCCCAGACCACGGCGGAGAGGAAGAGGGGTGCGTAGAGATGCGGGAAGAGAGCGCCGCCGCGCGAGGGTTCGTAGACCAGTTCCTCGCCCAGCGCGTCGCCGTCGACAGCGACCAGAAGCAGGCCTTCCTGTCCTTCGAAATGCCGCGCTGCCGTTTCCACGGCCTGTTCGGCGGTGGAGAAATGGATGAAGCCGTCAGCGAGGTCGACGGGTGCGCCGTCGAAGCGTCCGCTGCGCTTGGCTTCCTGCCACAGCGAGGCCGGAACGATCTTGTAGATGATGGAACCCATTGTGCCCGTCTGCCCCCCGTAATCTTCTGTCGTGGCCTTGCCGCAAATATCGGCGATTGTCCATCGCAGAAGGGCGTCGATTCGCGCATAATCGGTGGTGAAGATCGATTTCGCTCTTCCCGTTCATGTGCCGGACGTTATCTGGCAAGGACCGCAACGGAGAGGACGTCATGAGAAAAGCTACTGTCGCACTTCTGATCGGCGCCGGCCTGGCATCCGCCGGCATCGCCGCGGCGCAGGATCCGGCCCCCGGCCGCTACAGCATGCAGAAATCCGAGACCGGGATTGCCCGGCTCGATACGCAAACCGGCGAAGTGTCGCTCTGCCAGGAACGGAATGGCGAACTCGTCTGCCGCATGGCAGCGGACGAACGCTCGGCGCTGGAACTGGAGATCGACCTTTTGACCAAACGGGTGGAGACCTTGGAAAAGGCCGTCAAATCCGGTGAAAGCATCGCGAAACCGAACCTTCCGACCGACGAAGAGATTGACCGGACAATGGGCATCATGGAAAGAATGATGCGTAAGTTCATGGATATCGTGAAGGATCTCGAAGGCAGCGACCCCGCGACGGAGCCGCAGAAGACCTGAGACACCGGATCGGCCATGCGGGATGCGGATCGGCGCGTGGAGGCGTGCAGGTCGCAGACCGGGCTCTTGGGAGGGAGCGACATGACGCCGGACATGACCATCATCATCGCGGACGATCATCCGCTGTTTCGGGGCGCCATGCGCCAGGCGCTCAGCGGCATGGAGGGTGCCCCCTCCATCGTCGAGGCGGGCGATTTCGCGGCCGCGCGCAAGGCCGCAGCCGATTGTCCGGATGCCGATCTCCTGCTGCTGGACCTGACCATGCCCGGCGTCAGCGGTCTTTCCGGCCTGATTGCGCTTCGCGCCGAGTTTCCGAGCCTGCCGGTCATGGTGGTTTCCGCCCACGATGACCCGGCGACGATCCACCGCGCGCTGGACCTCGGCGCGTCCGGCTTCCTGTCGAAGTCGGCCGGGATCGAGGAGATCCGCGAGGGCATCGAGAAGGTGATGGCCGGTGAGGTCTTCGTGCCGGCCGGTTACGATCAGGCCCAGGAATACGAACCGGAAGTCGCCGATCTGCTCCAGCGGCTGCAGACGCTGACACCGCAGCAGTCGCGGGTCCTCAGCATGCTGGGCGAGGGCCTGCTCAACAAGCAGATCGCCTATGAGCTCGGCGTCTCCGAGGCGACCATCAAGGCCCATGTCTCGGCAATCCTGCTGAAGCTCAATGTCGACAGCCGCACCCAGGCGGTGATCCAGCTTTCGAAGATCGGCACGGTCGCTGCCGCCTGAGGCACGACGCCGAGCCTACAGCGCCGCGCGTCCTTTAAGACGCCAGAGTACACGCCAGTGATGCTGAGCGGGATGGATACCCCCCTCTGCCCTGCCGGGCATCTCCCCCACAAGGGGGGAGATCGCCACGTGGCGATATCTCGTTGCATCGATAACCCAACGGATTGGATCGCGATTGTCTTGGTTACGGCCTGCTTCGTGCTTTCGGGATGCGGGGTGCGTGCTGCTGGCCAATCTCCCCCAAGGAAACATGCAGTAGCTCATTCCGCGGCCGCTCGCGCCGCCGTTGAAAGCTGCGTCAGCCACGCCCGCATCGCTGCCGGCCGCACCGGCTTGTTTTGGATCGAAACGCCGTCGCGCTCGGCTGCGGCGCGCACTTCCGGCGAACGGTCGGCCGTCACCAGCAAGGCCGGGATCGCCTCGCCGGCGGAAAGCCGGATCTTTGCAATCGCCTCGATACCGGTGCCGTCGTCGAGATGATAGTCGGCGATGATCGCGTGCGGCATTTCTGTCGGCTGTCCCGTCATCTCGGCGCAGGCGGCCACCGATTCCGCCGTAGTGACGACGCAGCCCCAGCCCGAAAGCAGCACTTTCATGCCCTCGAGGATGCGCGGTTCGTTGTCGATGCAGAGCACGCGCAGGCCGTGGAGGGCCTCGCTCGCCTTGTTGGGAACGGTCGGGCGGACCGGGACCCGTTCGCCGGCGCTTGCGTCGAGCGGCAAGGTCACCTTGAAACCGGTGCCCTTACCGGGCGTCGATTGCAGGCTGACCGGATGATTGAGCACGCGCGAGATGCGGTCGACGATCGATAGGCCGAGGCCGAGACCGGAAGCGGTGCGCGCGCCTTCGTCGAGCCGGGCGAATTCCTTGAAGACGGTCCGGAACTTGGAGGATGGGATGCCGATGCCGGAATCGAGCACCTCGATCGTCGCCATCGCGCCATGCCTGCGCACTCCGACCAGCACCTTGCCGGTGAGCGTGTACTTGATCGCATTGGAAACGAGGTTCTGCACCACGCGGCGAAGCAGGTTCGGATCGCTGCGCACGGTGAGCGAGGTCGGCATGACCACCAGTTCGAGATCCTTGGCGCGCGCGATCGGGGCGAAGTCGGTCTCGATACGGCGGAGCAGGTCGTTGAGCGGTACGGATTGTAGCCGCGGCTTCATCGCGCCGGTGTCGAGGCGAGAAATGTCGAGCACGGCACCGAGAATGGCCTCGACCGATTCGAGCGAGGAATCGATGTTTTCGACGAGCGTGCTGTCGTCGGAATCACCCAGTCGCTCGACCAGCGAGGACGAGTAGAGGCGGGCGGCGTTGAGCGGCTGGAGGATGTCGTGGCCGGCGGCAGCGAAGAACCGAGTCTTGCCGATATTGGCCTCTTCCGCCGCTGCCCGGGCTTCGGCGAGTTCCCGGTTCACGCGGGTGAGTTCGCCGGTGCGCTCGGCCACACGCAGTTCCAGCGTCTCGTTCGCCTGCTTCAGCGCCATGTCGGCGGCTACGCGCTGGGTGATGTCGGTGTAGGTGGTGACGATGCCCTTGTCGGGCATGGCATTGGTGCGCACTTCGATGATGCGTTCGCCATTGCCAAGTTCGAGCAGGAAGGGCTTGTCGAGCGTCAGGAAGTTGGCGATCAATCCTTTTTCCTGGTCCTTGCGGATATCGCCGCGCCTGGTGAGGATCGAAACGATATCGGCAAGCGGAAAGCCCACCTGGCCGGCGGCTTCCGGCAGGTCGAGCAACTGGCGGAAGCGCCGGTTCCAGATGATCAGGTTGTTGGCATTGTCGAAGACGGCAATGCCCTGGTCCATCTGCGAGAGCGCGGTCTGCAGCATGTCCTGATTGTATTGCAGTGCCTCGCTTGCCTGGTCGAGCAGCCAGGCCGTGTCCGACGACGTATCGTCGCCGCGCTGCAGGACGAGTGAGAGCACCAGCCGCGCCGAGGACGAGCCGATGGCGCTGCCGAGCAACTGCTCGGAGAAATGCACGACCGCCATGTCCGCCGGCGCGTTGTCGTCCAGCCAGCGGCCGGATTGGCGTTCGTAGGTGTGGAAGGAGCGCTGCATGCGCTCGGTGCCCATGTAGCGGCCGATCGTCGCCTTGAGATCGCGCACCGTGACTTTGGTCTTGCGGCCGCGGAAGGTGCCTTCGGTGCGCGACCGCCGGGTGATGAAGACGCCGGCCTGAAAACGCTCGATCGGCTTCGGCGTCCGGGTCAGCGAGGCCAGCACATAGGCGCTGCAGTTGACGAGGAAGCTCAGCATCGTGGCATTCACCAGCGGATCGGCGCCGGGGCCCGAGAACAGGTCGGTAAATGGCAGCAGGAAGCTTAAGACCGTTGCCGCGACTTGCGAGTTATCTGGTCCGCCGAGGCTCGGCAGGAACAAGAGATAGGCCCAGACGAAGAAGCCGGAGACCATGCCGGTGATCGCGCCGCGCGCATTCGCCTGGCGCCAGATGAGGCCGCCGAGCATGGCCGGCGCCATCTGGGAGATGGCGACGAAGGACAAGAGCCCGAGCGACGCAAGCCCGGCGCTGATGTCGGCGGAGCGATAGTAGCCATAGCCAAGCAGCAGCACGACGAAGATCGCCGAACGGCGGATGTTGAGCAGCGTCCCGGCGAGATCTTCCTGCAGGCCGCCACGCTGGCCGAGGTTGCGGCGCAGGAACACCGGCATGACGATATCGTTGGAGATCATGATCGACAGCGCCACGGAGGCGACGATGACCATGGCCGTCGCTGCCGAGAAGCCGCCGATGAAGGTGATGAGCGTCAGAAGCGGCAGGCCGTTGGCGAGCGGCAGGGTGAGCAGGTAAAGATCCGCGTCGCCGGAGCCCGAAAAGGTAAGGATGCCGGCAATCGCGATCGGCAGCACGAAGAGATTGATGCCGATCAGATAGAGCGGAAAGAGGATGCCGGCGGTACGCAGTTCCCCGTCGGTCCGGTTTTCGACGACGGTCACATGGAATTGCCGCGGCAGCATGATGATCGCAAAGGCGGAAGTAACGATCAGCAGGATCCATCGGGCGGTCGGGGTCTCATAGGAAAGCGCCGACTGCACGGCCGGGCTCTCGGTGGCCAGTGACCAGAGATGCGCCGGACCGTTGAAGATGACGAAAACGATGTAGAAGCCGGCAGTGACGAGCGCGACGAGTTTGACAAGCGATTCCATCGCGATCGCCAGGATCAGCCCGTCCTGATGTTCGGTAGCGTCCGTATGGCGCGTGCCGAAGACGATGGCGAAGCAGGCGAGGAACAGGGTCACGAGCAGGGGCAGGTCGATGAAACTTTGCCCCGCGCCGATGCCATAGTCGCTGGTGTTGATCATCGCTGCGACGGAGCTTGAAATCGCCTTGAGCTGCAAAGCGATATAGGGGATGGCGCCGACCAGCGAGATCAGCGCAACGATTGCCGCCACCGCCGGGTTCTTGCCGTAGCGCGCGGCGAGGAAGTCGGCGACGGAGGTCAGCTTCTCGGTCTTGGCAAGGCGGACGATCTTGCGGATCAGCGGCATGCCCAGCGTGAACATCAGGATCGGCCCGATGTAGATGCCGGTGAATTCAAGCCCGCGCTCGGCCGCAAGCCCGATGCCGCCGAAATAGGTCCAGGACGTGCAATAGATCGCAAGGCTGAGCGCATAGACGAGCGGCCTGCCTTTCAGCGCAGCGCTTTTCCTCCTGGCCCGCCGGTCGCCATAGCTCGCGACTGCAAACAGCAGCAGCAGATAGGCGAAGGCCGAGGCAAAGATGACCGAACCCGAAAGCATGCCTCACTCCTCCGGCTGGAAGCATAGGACAAGTCTGTCAGGTTGAGAATTGCCCGGTGCATGAGTCTTAAGTCCAAGACGCTGCAAGAGAAAATGGTCTGCCGGATGCAGAAGGGAATTTGGTCCTTCTTTTCGCAGGCGCGGCTTGACCAAAGGCAAAGAAAGGTTTTCTCGCTGCTCGCTTTGGTTTAGTTTCCGTAAACGGTTGCAGCGCGGGACAGCGCCGGCGGTCGCTTTCAACGGGGATAATACGGAGAGACGCATGCTGAATGAGTTCAAGGAGTTTATTGCCCGCGGCAACGTGATGGATCTCGCAGTCGCTGTCATCATTGGCGCCGCCTTCAACAAGATCGTAACGTCGGTCGTCGATGACTTGGTGATGCCTATTGTCGGCGTGCTGACGGGCGGCGGCTTCGACTTCTCCAACTACTTCCTGCCCCTCTCGGCCAATGTCACGGCCACGTCGCTTGCCGCCGCCCGCCAGCAGGGCGCGGTCTTCGCCTATGGCAGCTTCATCACCGTCCTCATCAACTTCCTGATCCTCGCCTGGATCATCTTCCTGATGATCAAGGCCGTGAACCGGCTGCGCGCCTCTGTCGAGAAGAAGAAGGACGAGGCCCCGGCCGCGCCGCCGCCGCAAGATATCCAGCTCCTCTCGGAAATCCGCGACCTGTTGAAACAGCGCGCCTGAGCCATTTGTCGCGGCCTCGGTTTGCCGAGGCCGCGAAACATCACAGAAATCGATAAACCGGTCAGATAAAGTCGCGTGATCGCAGAAGCGAAAGCGGCTAGAAGCAATGGACAGCCTGGAGCGGCCGGTTTCCGCTCTAATCCATTGGAATCTTTCACGATGATCTCGGGCGATCCGGCGCGGGACTGTCGTTTGTCCGGAGCTCGCCGATGACCATCCTCAGCACCATCAGCCCTCGCGCACTTGCGGCGCCCGAAAGCGGCATCGTCGAGGTGGTGAACTACGCCCGTGGGCGCGAAGGCCTGATCCCGCTTTGGGTCGGCGAAGGCGATCTGCCGACGCCAGCCTTCATCAGTGATGCGGCCCGCGAGGCGCTTTCCGCCGGCGAAACCTTCTACACCTGGCAGCGCGGCATCCCGCCGCTGCGCGAAGCGCTCTCGCGCTACTATCAGCGGCGCTTCCACAAAGCGCTGTCGCCGGAGCATTTCTACGTCGTCGGCTCCGGCATGCAGGCGATCAAGCTCTCGATCGAGGCGATCGCTTCGCCGGGAGACGAGATGGTGCTCTTGACGCCGGCCTGGCCGAACTTTGCCGCGGCCGCCGATCTCTCCGGCGTCCGTCCGATCTCCGTCGAACTGCGCTTTGAACACGGAAAGTGGCAGCTCGATCTCGATCGGCTGCAGGCGGCGATCGGGCCGAAGACCAGGGCGCTGTTCATCAACACGCCGTCCAACCCGACGGGCTGGACCGCGAGCAAGGAAGAGTTGGCGGCGATCCTGGCATTGGCGCGCAAACACGGCCTCTGGATCATCGCCGACGAGATCTACGCGCTCTATTACTATGCCGGCGCCCGCGCGCCGTCCTTCCTCGACGTCATGGAGGAGGGCGACCGTATCCTCTTCGTCAACTCCTTCTCGAAGAACTGGTCGATGACCGGCTGGCGGGTGGGCTGGATCGTTGCCCCGCCGGAGATGGGGCAGGTGCTTGAGAACCTGGTGCAGTATTCGACGTCGGGCGTCGCGCAGTTCATGCAGCGCGGCGCCGTCGTGGCGCTCGACGAGGGCGATGCCTTCCTGGACGCGAATGTCGCCAAGGCGACCAGCAACCGTGACGTCTTCTGCGACGCGCTGATCGCCACCAACCGGGTGGAAACGCTGAAGCCGGATGGGGCGCTCTATGCGTTCCTGAAGATCGACGGCGTCACGGATTCACGCGCCGCTGCGATCGATATCGTCGACAAGACCGGCGTCGGTCTCGCGCCTGGCACCGCTTTCGGCGATGGCGGCTCGCTGTTCATGCGCGCCTGTTTCCTGCGCGATCCGGCCCAGGTGAAGGAAGCGGCGGACCGCCTGCAGCGTTATATTCTTGGCGGCTGACGCCGGGATGCATGGCCGAAGAGGCGCGGCAATTATTCGTCGTCCGTCTCGCCCAGCAGCTTCTGCTCATGGGCAATCGCATGGCCGATCAGCCGCGCCCAGATATCCTCGTAGAAGTCAGGGTCGAGATTGAAACGCGCGGCGTTCTTGCGGGCGTTCTCGCGCACTTCCATCACCCGCGCCGGAATATCGGCCTTCAGCTTCAGCGGCCGTTTGATCTCGGCCGCCCGGTCGATATAGCCCCAGCGTTCGGCAAACAGCGTCATCAGTGCCTGGTCGAGCCGGTCGATCTCGGCACGCACGTCGGCCATGGTGGTGCATTGCGCGGGGGTCTTTTGCATCTGTCTCGTCCGATTGCCTGGAGCGTGGCCGTTTCGGCCGAGCGCAGATCCAGGTGTTCGAGCGTCCCTCGGCTCTCAGCAAGCGGGGCGCTCTTGCGGCGCACTGCTAACAAACGGCGAGCTTAATGAGAAGGGGCAACAGGGTCGCAGCAGGCGCGTGTCCTGTGGTCACCTCAGCAGGCGATCGCTTAGCAGGGGAGGAGGGTGCGGTCCTGTCTCCGTCTGCGGCGATCGCCTGCTGACGTGTTGAGAGAAGTTAGCCGGCCAAGCTTGAGCGAGGCTTTTTAGAGCGAGATGAGGAAAAGCGTGTGCCGTTTTCCGCCCGCATTGGAATCGATCACGGACCGATCATCAGCTTGATCGCGAGGCCGACGACGGCGACAGCCGCCACCCCCGCACACCAGAGGCCGACGAACCAGAGAAGCTTGCGGCCGGTTCCGGTTTCATCAGTCAATGGTAACCCTCCTCCGGATCGACCTTGCCGCGGAACACCCAATAGGAATAGCCGGTATAGGCGAGGATGACGGGTACCAGGATGAGCGCGCCGGCGAGCAGGAAGGAGAGGCTTTCCTCCGGTGCGGCTGCATCCCAGATCGTCAGCGATGGCGGCACCATATAGGGGTAGAAGCTGATGCCGATGCCGGCATAGCCGAGCACGAAGAGACCGAGTGCTGCGATGAACGGTCGGCTGTCGCGCCGGTTGCGGATGCCCGTGATCAGCGCATAGAGGCAGCCGAGAACGAGTGCCGGCACGATGACGCTAAAGATCGCCGTCGGGAAGCCGAACCAGCGCTCCAGATATTGCGGTTCCAGGAACGGTGTCCACAGGCTGACGATTCCCATCGCGGCGACGGTGCCGAACGAGCATTTGAGCGCGAGGTCGCGAGCGCGATCGGCGAGGTCGCCATGGGTCTTCATGACCAGCCAGGTGGCGCCGAGAAGCGCATAGCCGACGACGACGGCGACGCCGGTCATGATCGAGAACGGCGTCAGCCAGTCCCACCAGCCGCCGACATAGGCGCGGTTCTCGACGGGGATGCCCTGGACGAGCGCGCCGAGCGTGATCCCCTGCGCGAAGGCGGCAAGCATCGAGCCGCCCGAGAAAGCCCAGTTCCAGAGATATTCGGCGCGCCTGGTGCGCCAGCGATATTCGAAAGCGACGCCGCGGAAGATGAGGCCGATGACCATGGCTATGATCGGGGCGTAAAGTGCCGGCAGGATTGTCGCATAGGCCAGCGGAAACACCGCCATCAGCCCGCCGCCACCGAGCACCAGCCAGGTTTCGTTGCCGTCCCACACCGGGGCGACGGAATTCATCATCACGTCGCGGTCGTGCTTCTCCGGGAAGAACGGGAAGAGGATGCCGACGCCGAGGTCGAAGCCGTCGAGAATGACATAGGCAAGCACCGCAAAGGCGATGATGGCGGCCCAGATGAACGGCAGATCAAACGCCATGACGACCTCCCTGAATGTTGGCGTGCGTGGTGCCGTGGGCAGCGAGGCCGGGCATGATGCCGGAACTGCGCAACGGCCCTTCGTCGAGATCCGGCATCGGATCACGCGGCAGGCGCGCCATCAGTCTCAGGATGTAGAAAGTGCCGGCGCCGAAAACGAAGAAATAAACGGCGATGAAGGCGATCAGCGAGGCGGCGACGGCAGGTGCCGCGATCGGCGCCACCGATTTCGCCGTCAGCAGGTGACCATAGACCGTATAGGGTTGCCGCCCGACCTCGGTCGTGACCCAGCCGGCAAGCACGGCGACGAAACCGGCCGGCCCCATGACGATCGCAGCACGATGCAGCCAGACATTGCTGTCGAGCGTGCCGCGGTAGCGACACCAGACCGACCAGAGACCGATGCCGAGCATGGCGAAGCCAAGGCCGACCATCACCCGGAAGGACCAGAAGATGACGCTGACCGGCGGATGAAGCTCTTCCGGGATCGTATCGAGACCGGCGAGCGGCGCGTCGAGATCGTGCTTCAGGATCAGGCTGGAGAGCTTTGGAACCTCGATTGCATAGTCGACGCGTTTCTCCGTCGAATTCGGAATGCCGAAGAGGATCAGCGGTGCGCCATCCGGATGGCTCTGGTAGTGGCCTTCCATCGCCATCACCTTGGCCGGCTGGTGCTCCAGCGTGTTGAGGCCGTGCATGTCGCCGGCGAAGATCTGAATGGGTGCGACGATCGCCGCCATCCACATCGCCATCGAGAACATTTTTCGTGCGCGGCGCGGCGCCGTCCTGCGGATGAGGTGCCAGGCGCCACAGGCGCCGACGACGAAGGCGGTCGTGAGGTAAGCGGCGAGCACCATATGCACGAGGCGGTAGGGGAAGGAAGGGTTGAAGACGACTTTCCACCAGTCGATCGGGATGAACTGGCCCGCATTGTTCACGGCGAAACCGGCCGGCGTCTGCATCCAGGAATTCGCCGAAAGGATCCAGGTGGCCGAAATCAGTGTGCCAGTGGCGACCATGACCGTCGCGAAGAAATGCAGCTTCGGTCCGACGCGGTTGAGCCCGAAGAGCATGACACCGAGGAAGCCCGCCTCTAGGAAGAACGCCGTCAGCACCTCATAGCCCATCAGTGGCCCTATGATCGGCCCGGCCTTGTCGGAAAAGACGCTCCAATTGGTGCCGAACTGATAGGACATGACGATGCCGGAGACGACACCCATGCCGAAGGCGACGGCAAAGATCGTCTTCCAGAAATGGAAGAGCTCGAGATAGACCTCATCCTTCTTCAGCAGCCACAACCCTTCCAATACCGCGAGGTAGCTCGCAAGCCCGATGGAAAAAGCAGGGAAGATGATGTGGAAGGAAACGGTGAAGGCGAACTGAAAACGAGCGAGCAAGGTCGCATCGAAACTTTCAAACACGGGCGCAATCCTTTCAGACATACGGCAACGCCCGTTACTCGTAACGCGAGGCCGTAGCGCTCTGGCTGCTGCATGATCGTCCTCGATCGGGCTCCGATCAGAGGGCTTTTCCTGGCCTATGGCCGAGGCAAATCCTTGGGTTGCACCGGCTCTTCAGCATATGATTGAATCTGAGCCAAATTTGCCAAACGTCAATGACAGCGCGCTCGCCACGTTGTCACACTGCGGCAATGTTGCGCTGCGGCATATTGGCGGAGAACGGGTGCATCTCAGCCGATCGGGAGATAGGCTTCCGCGAGTTCGGTCCAGAAGGCGGCACCGATCGGCAACAGGTCGTCGTTGAAGTTGTAGCCCGGGTGGTGCAGTGGCTTGTCGTCGTCGCTGACCTTCGAGCCGAGGAAGAAATAGCTCCCCGGCCGCTCCTGCAGCATATAGGCGAAATCCTCGCTGCCCATGAAGGGACGGGCGAGGTCGATCACCTTGTCGGCGCCCGCGAAACGGATCGCGAGATCGCGCACGAAGTCGGTCTCGGCCTTGTGGTTGATCGTCGCGTCGTAGCTGCGCTGGTAGTCGACCGTCGCGCGCATGCCGAAGCTGGTGGCCTGCGCTTCGGCGATCATGCGGACGCGCCGTTCAAGCTTGTCGCGGACAGTGGGATCGAAGGAGCGGATGCCGACGACAATCTCCGCGCGCTCCGGAATGATGTTGCTGGCCGAGCCCGCATGGAAGGCGCCGACGGTGACGACGGAAGGATCCATCGGGTGGATGTTGCGCGAGACGATCGACTGCAGCGCCATGACGATCGAGGCGCCGCAGACGATGGGATCGGCGGTTTCCTGCGGTTCCGCGCCATGGCCGCCGCGGCCGTGCACGGTGATGCGGGCCTCGTCGACCGCCGCCATGATCGGGCCTTCCCGGAGGGCAAACTGGCCGAAGGGCAGGCCCGGCTCGTTGTGAAGCGCGAACACAGCGTCGCAGGGGAATTTCTCGAACAGGCCCTCGTCCATCATGATCTTGGCGCCGCCGAAATTCTCCTCGGCCGGCTGGAAGATCAGATGGATCGTGCCGTGGAAATTGCGCCGTTCCGCAAGCGCACGGGCAGCGCCGAGCAGCATCGTCGTGTGGCCGTCGTGGCCGCAGGCGTGCATCAGGCCTGAGGTTCTGCTGGCATAATCGAGCCCGGTTTCTTCCAGGATCGGCAGCGCGTCGATATCGGCGCGGATGCCGATCGAGCGTGTGCCCGTCCCGTTGCGGAGCGTGCCGACGACGCCGGTTTGCGCGAGACCCGTCGTCACCTCGTAGCCGAGGTTTTCCAGATGTCTGGCGATGAAGGCCGAGGTGCGTTTCTCCTCCAGTCCGAGCTCCGGATGGGCATGCAGGTCGTGGCGGATGGTGACCAGTTCCGGCATGGCATTGGTGATCGAGGAGGAAAGCTTCATGTCAGGCACCGCGGGTTGGGATGCGATTTTCAAACGTGCGGAAGGCCACCACCAGAATGCCGGTGAGGCACATGTAGATGAGCGCGAGAAGAAGCAGGGGCTCGTAGGTGAGGAAGGTTTCCTGCCTGACCTTGGAGATGACGGCATAGACGTCGACGACGGTCACGGTGGCGACGAGCGGCGTCGATTTGAGCTGCAGCACGGTTTCGCCATTCAGCGTCGGCAGCGCTCGATGGATGGCGCGCGGCAGCCAGATGCGGCGGAACATCGTCCAGCGGCCCATGCCATAGGCCTTGGCCGCCTCCAGTTCGCCATGCGGAACGCCGGCAAAGGCGCCGCGCATGACCTCACCCTCATAGGCGGCGAACGAGATCGTCAGCGCCGCTACGCCATAGGGCCAGGCCTCGCGCAGATAGGGCCAGAGGAAGGAGTGCCGGATCGCGGGAAACTGCGGGAACAGCGAGCCGAGCCCGTAGTAGAGCAGCCAGAGCTGCAGCAGCAGCGGCGTGCCGCGGATCATGGTGCAGAAGACCTTGGCCGGCAATTTCAGGAACCAGGGGCCGGTTACCTGGACGAGGCCGATCGGCACCGCCAGCAGGAAGCCGAGAATCGAGGTGCTGAACAGCATTACCAGGCTGACGAGAATGCCCCAGCCGAGCCGCGGCAGGTATCGCGGCAGCCAGTCCCAGCGCATGAAGACGGCAACGGCGACGGCAAAGGCGGCGAAGACCAGCATCATGACGATGCGATGCGGCAGGAAGAAGCTCTTGGCGGTCGGCAGGTCTTCGGGCGTGAAGGCAACGGCGTGGGTGGTTTCGTCGGTCATCGGCTCTCCGCAAAACCGCGTCGGGCATGGCGTTCGATCATGCCGATAAAGACGTTGGAAATGAGCGTCAGCGCCAGATAGAGCGCGCCGGCGGCAAGGAAGAACAGGAGATAGGCCTTGGTCGTGCCGGCCGCCTGGCGCGTGACCAGCGTCAGTTCACTGAAGCCGACGACGGCGAGAAGGGCAGTGTCCTTGGTGGCGATCAGCCAGAGATTGGAAAGGCCGGGAATGGCATAGGGCAGCATCGCGGGCAGCGTGATGCGGCGCAACACCTTGGTCGGCGACATGCCATAGGCGCGCGCCGCCTCGATCTGCCCGGCAGGCACCGCCTTGATCGCGCCGCGCAGCACCTCGGTCGAATAGGCGCCCTGAACGACGCCGATAACGAAGATGCCGGCCATAAGGCCGCTGATGTCGACCGGGCCAATTGCAAAGAGCGCAAGCACCTGATTGAGAAGGTCGGTGCCGGCATAATAGAGCAACAGGATCAGCACCAGTTCCGGCACCGCGCGCACCACCGTGGTGTAGCATTCGAGCAGGTCGCGTAAGGCCGGGCCGCCATAGAGCTTACCGAAGGCGCCGCCGACGCCGAGCGCCAGGCCGAGGGTGAAACCGCCAACGGCGATCTGGATGGAATTGAAGAAGCCTTGCAGCAGCACGCCGCCCCAGCCGGGTGCTGAAAGCGAGAGCAGGCCCCAATTGACGAGGGAATCCACAGCCATACGTCGAGCTCCGATGGCACCGGCCGGCGGTCGCTACAGCGTGCATACCCTCCAGGCACCCAACGCCGCAGCAATCGCCGGCCGATCGCGCCTTACTTGCCGTAGATGTCGAAGTCGAAATACTTCTTCGAGAACGTGTCGTAGGTGCCGTTGTCGCGGATCGCCTTGATGGCGGTGTTGACCTTGTCCTTGAGCTCGGTTTCGCCCTTGCGCAGGCCGACGCCGACACCCGGGCCGATCACGGCAACGTCTTCGGCGACGTCGCCCTTGTAGTCGCAGCATTCCTTGCCCTGGTCTGTCGCGAGAAACGCCTTGAGCGCGATGGCGTCCGCCTGGACGGCGTCGAGACGGCCGGCGGCGAGGTCGTTGTTGGCCTCGTCCTGCGTCTGGTACTCCTTGACCTCGACGCCTGCCGGCGCGAAGTGCTTGGCGGCATAGGCCTGGTGGACCGTCGAGACCTGGACGCCGAGCGTTTTGCCGTTCAGGCCTTCCGGTGTCGGCTTGATGTCTTCGCCTTTGGTGCCGATGATGCCGGTCGGCGTGTTGTAATATTTGTCGGAGAAATCGATCGTTTTCAGGCGCTCGTCGGTGATCGACATCGAGCTGATGATCATGTCGATCTTCTTCGAGGTCAGCGCCGGGATGATGCCGTCCCAGGCGACCGGCGTCAGCACGCATTCGAGCTGCGCTTCGGCGCACATCGCATTCATGAACTCGACTTCCCAGCCTTCCCACTTGCCGCTGGCGTCGGGTGCCGTGAACGGCGGATAGGGCTCGGCGGCGACGCCGACCTTAAGCGCTTCGGCGGAAGCGGCGACGCCGCCGCTGACGGCGATTGCCGCCGTCACGGCCAGGACTTTCAATGCCTTCTTCATGCTGTTCCCCTTTTTGGTTGTTTAGCATTCCGGAATTCAGTGAATGGAACTGATGAACTTCTTGAGCCTTTCCGATCTCGGTGAACCGAAGATGGCCTCTGGCGGGCCCTGTTCCTCGATCACGCCGTTGTGGAGGAAGACGATGTGGTTGGCGACGTCGCGCGCGAACTTCATCTCGTGGGTCACCAGGATCATCGTGCGCTTCTCGCGCGCGAGGTCGCCGATGACCGAAAGCACTTCGCCGACGAGTTCGGGATCGAGCGCCGAGGTGGGTTCGTCGAAGAGCATCACCAGCGGCTGGATCGCGAGCGCCCGGGCGATCGCCGCGCGCTGCTGCTGGCCGCCGGAGAGAAAGGCGGGATAGGCGTCGCGCTTCTCGTAGAGGCCGACGCGCTTGAGCAGCGTTTCGGCGGTGGCGACCGCTTCGGCCTTCGGCGTGCCGAGCACATGGATCGGTGCCTCGATGACGTTTTCGAGGATGGTCATGTGCTGCCAGAGATTGAAGCTTTGGAAGACCATGCCGAGCTGGCTGCGGATGCGCTGGACTTGGCGGCGGTCCTCCGGCATCAGGCCGCCGCGCCCGTCGGACTTCATCCGGATCTTTTCGCCATGCACGCTGACGCTGCCGGCGGTCGGGAGTTCCAGGAGGTTGATACAGCGCAGGAAGGTGGATTTGCCGGAGCCGCTGCCGCCGATAATGGCGATCACGTCGCCCTGTTTCGCCGTGAGCGAAACACCCTTCAGCACTTCCAATGGCCCGAAACGCTTGTGCAGGTCAGTGACCGCGATTGCCTGGGCCGCATCCGTCATCGGCACGCCGCTCCAACGGCTCTGCGAGCTTTTTCTGTCAGCATGAGAACAGTTCCCCTGTCGTTTTCCGCGCGGCATCTTCGGCCTGTCGCGGGTCTTTGTTGGCCGGCATGGTTGCACTTGTGCCGCTATTGTTCAAGCGTATAATAACAAGCGTCGTCGATTTTTTGACGCCCGCCATGAGTCTCGAATTCCCGAAGGAGCCGCCCATGCCCCCGTTCCGGCCGATGCCATTGCCGTCCGCGCCAGGGCACGTTTTCAAGCGGATCGCGGCATGAACAGGCGCAGCTTTCACCGCGCACCGGAGGGCGAGCGCCGCCAGGAACTGATCGAGGCGACACTCGATTGCATCTCCGAGTTCGGCCTCAAGGGCGCGACGGTACGGCAGATCGCGATCCGCGCCGGCGTAACCGCCGGGCTGGTGCGCCACTATTTCGAATCGAAGGATCAGATGGTCGCCGAGGCCTATCGCGCCGTGATTGCCTCGCTGACCGACAAGGCGAGCAAGGTCGAGGGCGATCCGGAAACGAGGCTCCGGGATTTCATCGCCATCAACCTGACCGAGCCGGTGGCCGACAGCCGCAGCATTTCGCTGTGGGCCGCCTTCATCAGCCAGGTGCGCGTCGATCCGGTACTCGCCGAGATCCATCGCGAAGGCTATCTCGCCTTCCGCAATACGCTGCAGGAACTGCTCGCCGACTTCCTGGCTGCGAAAGGCAAACCGGCGGATGCAGAAACCTGCCGGGCGCTCGCCATCGCCATCAACGGGCTGGTCGACGGTCTCTGGGTCGAGGGGTGCCTTGCCGGCGATCTTTTTCGCGAGGGCGAACTGGTCGCCATCGCCATGTCCTCGGTCGAGGCCTTGCTCGGCACGTCGATCGGAACTGCAAAACCATGAAAACGGGAGAAAGCACCATGCGCTACGCGTCCATCACCGAACGTCTTGCCGATCTTGGTTCGGGAAAATGGTCGCTGCATATTCGTGCCCGCCAGTTGAGGGCGAGTGGTGCCGACATCATCGAACTGACGATCGGCGAGCCGGATCTTCCGCCGGACCGTGCCCTGCTCGATGAATGCCAGCGGTCGATGAATGCCGGTCGCTATCGCTATTCCAACGGCCGCGGCGAGTCCGCCGTCGTGGCGGCGCTTGCCGAAAAGTACCGCCGTCGCCGCGCTGATGTTACGACCGAGAACGTGCTGTGCTTCCCCGGCACCCAGACGGCGCTCTTCGCCGTCATGCTGGGTCTGGCGGAAGCTGGCGATGCCGTGCTCGTCGGCGACCCGCTCTATGCGACCTACGAAGGCGTGATCCGCTCGACGGGCGCCCATCCAGTGCTGGTGCCGCTGAAGCCGGAATTCGGCTTCCACATGCAGGCGGCCGACCTTGAAATGGCGATCACGCCGGAAAGCCGGGTGCTCTTGCTCAACACGCCGCACAATCCGACCGGTGCCGTGTTGACGGCCGCTGAGATTGCCGCGATCGGCGAAGTCGCGCGCTGCCACGATCTCTGGATCGTCTGCGACGAGGTCTATGAGGAACTGGTGTTCGACGCGGTGTTCGCCTCGCCCTTCGACAATCCGGATCTCGCCGAACGTACCATCGTCGTCTCGTCGATCTCCAAGTCCCATGCCGCCCCCGGTTTCCGCAGCGGTTGGGCGGTCGGTCCGGTCGAGTTTGCCAATCGGCTGCTGCCGGTGTCGGAAACGATGCTCTTCGGCACCCAGCCCTTCATCGCCGATATGACGGCCTATGCGCTGACGCATGACATCGATACCGCCCGCCGGATGCGCGAGTCCTATAAATCCCGTGCCGCACGGATCGTGGCCGGCCTCGCCGCGGCGCCCGGCATCGAGGTCTTTGCGCCGGAGGCCGGCATGTTCATTTTGATCGACGTGTCCGGAACCGGCCTCGACGGCGATGCGTTTGCCTGGGCGCTGCTCGAAGAAGAGGGGGTTGCCGTCATGCCCGGATCATCCTTTGGCGATCAGGCGCAGAACTATCTGCGCGTTAGCCTGACTGTGCCCGATGGCGCTGTCGACGAGGCTTGCCGGCGCATCACCGCGCTCGCCGAGCGCTGCAGCCTGCGCAAGGAGCGCCGTGCGTGATCATGGAAAAGACGGTTGGCGAAGTCCTGGTCGATCTGCTCGAGGCCAATGGCGTCGAGGTGGTTTTCGGCATTCCCGGCGTGCACACGGTCGAGCTCTATCGTGGACTGACGGCATCGAAGATCCGCCACGTGACCCCGCGCCATGAGCAGGGCGCGGGCTTCATGGCCGACGGCTATGCCCGCGTCAGCGGCAAGCCGGGCGTTGCCCTCGTGATCACCGGACCGGGGCTCACGAACACGATCACGGCGATGGCGCAGGCCCGCCAGGACTCGATCCCGATGCTGGTGATCTCCGGCGTCAATCGCCGCGATTCGCTCGGCCACGGTCGCGGGCTGTTGCACGAACTGCCCGACCAGCACGGCATGATGAAGACGCTGGCGCTTTATTCGCACACGCTGCTCAATCCGCAAGACCTGCCCTTCGTCGTCGACCGTGCCTTCTCGGTGCTGGTCTCCGGCCGGCCGGGGCCGGTGCATATCGAAATCCCGACCGACGTGATGGCGGCGAAGATCGCGCCGCAGGCTGTGCGACCTGCAACGGCGACGCGCCCGCGCTCCGACAGCGAGACGCTGCAACGCGCCGCCATCCTCTGCGCCGACGCTTCGCGGCCGGTGATCATCTGCGGCGGCGGTGCGTTGACGGCGGAGGCCGAAGTCAAGGAACTTGCAGAGAAGATCGGGGCGCCCGTCGTCACAACGGTCAACGCCCGCGGCATGCTGGCCGCAAACCCCTTGCGCGTTCCCGCCAGCCCTAGCCTGAAGGCGGTGCGGGCACTGCTCAAGGAGGCTGACCTCGTTCTGGCGCTCGGCACCGAAATGGGCCAGACGGACTACGACATGTATGCTGACGGCGGTTTCCCGGCCTTGCGCAATCTGATCCGCACCGACATCGACGCGGCGCAGCTTGCACGCGGGCCGCATGCAGCCCTCTCCATCCTCTCCGGCGCCAAGGCGGCCACGGCGGGCATCCTCGCCTTCCTGCCTGGCCACACCGCGAAGGATGGCATGGCGCGCGCCGAAACTGCGCGACGGGCGGCGCTGAAGGAACTGTCGCCGAAGATGCGGGCCGGGATCGCCGTCATCGACGCGGTCTATAGCGCGCTGCCCGATTGCACCATTGTCGGTGACTCGACCCAGGCCGTCTATGCGGGCAACCTCTATTGCGAAGCGCCGCGCCAGCGAAGCTGGTTCAATTCCGCGACCGGCTACGGCTCGCTCGGCTACGCCCCGCCGGCGGCGGTGGGCGCTGCGGTCGCCGATCCCTCGCGGCCGGTGGTGTGCCTTGTCGGCGACGGCGGCTTCCAGTTCTCGCTGGCCGAGATCGGATCGGCGGTGGATGCAGAGGCGAAGGTGATCTTCCTCGTCTGGAACAATGACGGCTACCAGGAGATCGAGTCCTACATGGTCGATGCCGGCGTTACGCCGGAGGGCGTCAAGCCTTCGGCTCCAGACTTCCTGATGGCGGCCAAGGCCTATGGTGTCGAAGGACAGCGGCTTGCCTCCATTGCCGACCTTTCACAGGCTCTCGCGGATGCGGCGAAGCGCAAGCGACCGTCGCTCATCGAGATCCACGAACGGCGAACGACCGGCCTGTCCGCCTGACGGCGCCGTGCCGCCTAACGGGCCGGATTTGACTTTTCCGGCCCGCAATGGTGTTAAGGGCGCCCATGTTCGATTCCGGCCACGTTCTTTCGTTAAGGTCGGACGTTCGGGCTGAATTTCGTCTCGCTGGCGTTCAGTAGCCAAGGAAAGGGACCGCGTCCTCGATGGACCGCACGGGTGGTGGCAGCAAGAACATGCAGGCCGGCCGGCTTCTCGCCGTGCTGTGGCTGTTCTGTGCTTCCTTCGCGATGCAGGTCATCTCGGTCGGACAGAGCATCCCGTCCCGCTCGTCGTCCGGCGCCCAGGCCGGCAATGTCACTGATACCGGCTCGACCGATCGCCCCGCGGCCCGGCAGATCTCGCGGGCGACACCGCTTTCCGACCTTCGCTTTACGGCCGACCGCAAGGACGCCAAGTCCGCGGCTGATGATGGCCTGCCGGCGCTGCTGCCGGCGTCCGCCGAGCTTGCGTTTCCGGAGCTTTCGGGCGGCCGGTTCCTGCGTCGCGTCGCGCTCTCCGTCGGCAGTGCGCCGGGCCATGGCCTCCATATTCGCGCGCCCCCGCGCGCCTGATCCATCAAGCTATTCCGGCTGGCTGGCGGTTTGACCGCAGCACCGCCTTTGATGAAACAAAGTCCTGACGACGCGCCCTGTGCCCGTGCAGGCTCTTCTGGAACCACAACATGCGTACATCGAAATGGGCGATTCTCGTCTATGTCGTCGTGATCATCTTCGGATGTATCGCGGCGCTTCCCAACGTGCTGACGCCGGCACAACGTGAACAGTTCGCCGCTTGGCTGCCGGTCAAGCCGGTGACGCTCGGCCTCGACCTCAAGGGCGGCTCGCATCTCGTCCTCGAAGTCGATTCCGCTGGCCTGCGCAAGGCTCGCCTGGAAACCCTGCTCGACGATACGCGCAGGGCGCTTCGCGCCGAGCGCGTTCCGGCTTCGTCGGCCCGCATCGCCGGCGATACAGTGACGGTGAAGATCGAAGACCCGGCCGACCGCGAGAAGGTTCTGCCGAAGCTCAAGGAACTGGCTGCCCCCGTCGGAACGCTCGGTTTCGGCGGCTCGGCTTCCGATATCGAGGTGACTGAAGATGGTGATACCATCACGGTCGCGATGACCGAGGCCGGCCTCGCCGACCGCACCACCAAGGCGGTCGAGCAGAGCCTGGAAATCATCCGCCAGCGCGTCGACACCGTCGGTGTTGCCGAACCGCTGATCCAGCGCGTCGGCTCCAACCGCATCCTCGTCCAGCTCCCGGGTCTCGAAGATCCGACGGCGCTGCGCCAGCTTCTCGGCTCGACGGCGCAGATGAGCTTCCATATGGTCGATCAGACCGTGGATCCCAACCAGCCGGCGCCCCGCGGCGTCGACATCCTGCCGGGTGCGCACGACACCAACAAATACGCCGTCGAAAGCCGTGTTGCGATTTCGGGCGAGCGCCTGGCAGACGCCAAGGCCGGTTTCGACCAGCGCACCAACGAGCCGATCGTATCCTTCACCTTTGATTCGCTCGGCGCGCGCCAATTCGCGGAAATCACCCAGGCCAATGTCGGTCGGCCCTTCGCGATCGTGCTCGACGGCAAGGTCCTGACGGCGCCGGTCATCCGCGAGCCGATCATTGGCGGCAACGGTCAGATCAGCGGCAACTTCACCGCCCAGGAAGCGACCGTTCTCTCGGCGCTCCTGCGCTCGGGCGCGCTGCCTGCTCCACTGACCGTCATCGAAGAGCGCTCCGTCGGCCCGAATCTCGGCAGCGATTCCATCCGCATGGGCATCTATACCGGCCTTGCCGGCTTCGCACTCGTCGTTACCCTGATGGTCGTGCTCTATGGCGCCTGGGGCATGATCGCCAATATCGGCCTGGTGCTGCACACGATCCTGACGATCGCTCTGCTGGCGATGCTTGGCTCGACGCTGACGCTGCCTGGTATCGCCGGTATCATTCTCGGCATCGGCATGGCGGTGGACGCCAACATCCTGATCAACGCGCGTATCCGCGAAGAGACGGAAGGCGGCGCGGGCGCGATGAAGGCGCTCGATGTCGGCTTCAACAAGGCTTACGCGACCATCATCGACTCCAACGTCACGACGCTTTCCGGCACGGTGCTCCTGTTTGCCTTCGGCTCCGGCCCGGTAAAGGGCTTCGCCGTCACCATGATGCTCGGCATCATCATCTCGATGTTCACGTCGATCACCGTCGTGCGCCTGATGATGCGCGAGGTCGTCGTTCGCCGGAAGATGAAGAAGCTCGAGATCCCGTCGCTGTTCGGCCGGGTGCCGAAGCTTCCATCCTTCTCCTTCATGAAGGGCCGCTTCGTCGCCATCGGCATGTCGGCGTTCCTGTCGATAAGCTCGGTGGTGCTGTTCTTCACGCCGGGCCTCAACTACGGCATCGACTTCGTCGGCGGCATTCAGGTCGAGACCACCTCGAAGAACACGCTCGATCTTCCGGCGCTGCGCCACAATCTCGAGGCGCTCAACATCGGCGAAGTGGCGCTGCAGGAATTCGGCCAGGACAAGTCGGTCCTGATCCGCGTTCAGCGCCAGCCGGGCGGTGAGCAGGAGCAGACGGCGGCGCTGAACCGCATCAAGGATACCGTCGCCCAGACGATTCCGGACGCGACCTTCGAGCGTACCGAGGTCGTCGGTCCGACCGTCAGCACCGAGCTTGCCCGCTCGGGCTTCCTTGCCGTCGGTCTCGCCATGGTGGCGATCCTGCTCTACATCTGGTTCCGCTTCGAGTGGCACTTTGCTGTTGGCGCGATCGCGGTCCTGCTGCTCGACATCACCAAGACGATCGGCTTCTTCGCGCTCACCGGCATCGACTTCAACCTGACGGCAATTGCCGCCTTGCTGACGATGATCGGTTACTCGGTCAACGACAAGGTCGTGGTCTATGACCGCATGCGCGAGAACCTTCGCAAGTACAAGTCGATGCCGTTCTCGGAGCTGATCGACATGAGCATCAACCAGGTGATCGCACGATGCATCTTCACCTCGATGGCGACGGCCTTCTCGCTGGTGCCGATGGCAATCTGGGGCGGCGACGCGGTCAAGAGCTTCGCCTGGCCGATGATTTTCGGTGTTATCGTTGCGACGACGTCGTCGATCTATATCGGCGGCCCGATCCTGCTCTTCCTCAATCGCTGGTGGAAGGACCGCGAAGGGTCCCGTACCGGCACGAGCACGCCGCAGGCGGGCACGCCGGCGGCGTGAGCGGCCTGCAAGGCCGGATTGGGATGCGGGCGCAAGCCGCCTGATCCCGAGCCGCAGATATAAAACGTGAAGGGGCGGCCCGGCGGGTCGCCCCTTTTTTGTCCGAATGTGCTGTCTTTATCCCACCGTGCCTTGCAGACTGATTCTTCGCTACTACATAGCAGAGGTCTCCGGTTTCGGGGTTGGGAGACGGATTTTGCGTCCGGAACCCATGAAATTTGAAGGGTGAGAATTATTTTTCACTTCTTCATCTTTTTAATTGACGGAATTGGTAGATTATTCTAGTCTGCCAATACGTGAGGCGGTGAGCCCGCCTCACGGTTGTTCATCAAACGCACCGGCATGCTGATGCCGGGCCAGCCAAAGGAGAGTGACATGTTCGGAAACGTCTCGACCGCCGCCTTCTGCGGCACGCGTCCCCTTTGTCGCGCAACAGAGAAAAAACGTCTCATTCGCAATCTTTGCCGAATGTGATCGTCCAGCCCTCGATTCATCTTTGCCGAAATTGAAGTCTCCGCGCCTCAGGCGTGGAAGGAGCGTTATTTGTATGAGCAAGCAGGTTATCGAATATGGCGGCGAAGCCGTCGGAGTCGTCGTCCCCGATGCGGACCGGTTCAAGTTCCTGGCGGTGAAGTATCACGTCTGGGATCTGGACGCGAAGCGCTTCCGCTCGGCTGACGAGGCGCGCGCCGCCATCCGCCAGTTGCTGGCCCACCAGGCCGTATCGGCGGAACGGCGCGGTCACAGCGCAGCCGCCTGACACGGGTGAGGAAAGCCGTTTTCGGCTTTCCTCCCGCATCCCTCTCCGGGGGCGAACGTTTTTCCTGAAGCATTCCGCATCGTACCAGTCTCGGCGAGAGATCTCGGCAACCGCGACTTCGGCCAATTCCCCACTATAATTATATGTTGGCAGTACGTTTCTTGTGCTATGCCAAGATATATTTGCATTTGCGCGGATGATTCCCGTTCGTGGGAGCCGCAGGGAAAGCGTGCCGGAATGCTGACGAAGAAGGGAAAATACGGACTGAAGGCCTTGGTCGATCTTGCTCGGCTGGAGCCGGGGGAGACCGCCTTCATCACCGAAATCGCACAGCGCAACAACATTCCGAAGAAGTTCCTGGATACGATCCTGCTCGAACTGCGCAATGCCGGCATGTTGCGATCGAAGAAGGGGCCGGGCGGCGGCTATTCGCTGTCGCGGCCGGCCGCCGAGATTCGTATCGGTCACGTGATCCGCACGCTGGATGGGCCGCTCGCGCCGATCCGCTGTGCCAGCCGTACGGCCTATGAGGTCTGCGAGGACTGCAACGATCCCGAGACCTGTCAGGTGCGGGTGTCGATGACGACGGTGCGTGACGCCGTCGCGGCGATCCTCGACTCGATGACGCTCGAGGAATTTGCGGCAGACAAGTCGATGCCGCTCGAAACGCTGGAAGAAAAGCGGGCCGGCTGACGAAAACGCCGCCGATTACGCCAGTTTTCCCCCGAAGTCTGCTTCCAAGGCTTGGTTTGCCAAGAAAAAGCGCTTATCTGCCGTCAATGGTCTGGCGGGCAGCGCTGCAGCCTGCCGCTTAGGTCTTCGCAGAATCGGGGTCATCATGGGTTTGAGACAAGCATCGGCGCGGGAGCGCACCGCGGTTGCGGCTTTGGAGTCGATCGGCCGGACACTGACGACCGCGATGACCGGCATCAAGGCGCTGGCGGAACAGTTCGGCACCGACGAAGTCTTTGCCCGCAGCGTCGTCGATGCCGTCGAGTTGATCGGCGAGAGCCAGGGACGCGTGGTCGTTTCCGGCGTCGGCAAGAGCGGCCATATCGGCCGCAAGATCGCCGCGACCCTGGCATCGACCGGTACCTCTGCCTATTTCGTGCATCCGACGGAAGCGAGCCACGGCGACCTCGGCATGGTCACCTCCCAGGATGTGCTGATCCTGCTCTCCTGGTCGGGAGAGACGGCCGAGCTCGCCAACATGCTCACCTACGCCAAGCGCTTCAACGTACCGATCGTCTCGATCTGTGCGAACCGCGAGAGCGTGCTCGCGCGGAACTCCGAAGTGCCGATCGTGCTGCCCAAGGTGCAGGAAGCCTGCCCGCACGGCCTCGCGCCGACGACGTCCGCCATGCTGCAGCTCGCCGTTGGTGATGCGCTGGCGATCGCGCTTCTGGAACGTCGTGGTTTTTCGGCGGAAGACTTCAAGACGTTCCATCCCGGCGGCAAGCTCGGTGCGCAATTGCGGCTGGTCCGCGAACTGGCGCACGAGGGCGCGCAGATGCCGCTCCTTGAGACCGGCCGGCCGATGAGCGAAGCGCTGATCGAGATGTCGTCGAAGGGTTTTGGCGTCGTCGGCATCGTCGAGGACAGCGGCAAGCTGATCGGCGTGATCACCGACGGCGACCTGCGCCGCCACATGTCGGGCGATCTGCTCTTGCAGCCGGTCGAAGCGGTGATGTCGCGCAATCCGCGCGTGATCCGCGGTGACGTGCTTGCGAGCGGCGCCATGGAGTTCATGCAGCAGCACAAGGTGACGGTGCTGTTCGTCGTCGACGATGGCGGAGCGCCCGTCAGCATCCTCCACATTCACGACCTGCTGCGCGCCGGCGTCGTCTGAGCGCTTGCGGTCGCAAGGCTCCTCCGACCGCCGTGCGCCTCGCGGAAGCTGCCCTAGTCCTTGACCACGGCGGGCCAGTCGCTCGTCGTGCCCGGCTGCACCGGTCGCTCCAGATAGGTTGAAAGCACCACATAGCTGCGCGTCGCCTTGACGCCTGGCGTGTCGTAGAGGCGCGCCAGCAGCCCTTCGAGCGCGTGCGTGTTTTCGGTGCGGACCTTGAGCAGCATGCAGGTATCGCCAGCAACCGAGTGGATCTCTTCCACCTCGGGGTATTCCTCGATGGCAAGCAGTGCTTGCGTCTTCCCCCAACCGGTCGTGTCGACATGGACGAAGGCGAGTAACGTCTTGCCGACGGCCTCGGGATCGATCAGCGCCGAGACGCGGCGGATCGCTCCCGAACGCCTGAGGCGCTTCACGCGTTCATGCGCCGCCGGCGGCGAAAGTCCGACCCGTTCGCCAAGCTCGACGTAGCTCGTCGTCGCGTCCTCGACCAGAACGCCTAATAGCTTTCGGTCCATCGCGTCGAGGTCGCGCTCCGGCGGACGCTTCCGCCGAACGTCATCTGTATTTTGATCCATTCCGATGTTTCCTCTTGCGGCTGAATTTCATTCTGCAAACATGAGGTAATGACGAACATCAATCAATCCATTTCTGATCGATCCGTGGACAGGGTGCGTATCCCGCCCTTTGCCTATGTGCTCACCATCTGCATCGGCGTCATCGGTTGCAACTCGCTCGCGCTCGGGCCGATCGCGCCGGAAGTGGCGCGAAGCCTCGGCGCCGACGTCCCCGGCGTCATGACGGCCTCCGCCGCTTTTGGCCTTGGCACGGCCGTCAGTGCCGTCTTTCTTGGCCGCTTCATCGACCGTTACGGCCCGCGCCGCATGTTGGCTGCGGCCCTCCTGCTTTTGGTTACGGGGCTCGGCGGCAGTGCGCTGGCGCCGTCGCTTGCGTTCCTTGTCGCCGCACAGCTCGTCGTCGGTCTCGCCGCAGGCATTGCGCTGCCTTCGATCTATACGCTGGCCTCGGTCATTGCGCCGGCCGGGCGTGAGAGCGAGACGATCGGCCTGGTGCTGACCGGCTGGACGCTCAGCATGGTGGCAGGCGTGCCGCTATCGGCAGCGATCGCCGATCTTGCCGGTTGGCGCGCTGTTTATGTCATTGTCGCCGCCGCGACGATGATCGCTTGCGCCGTCGTCAAGTTCGCGGCCGTGCAGGAAGGCGCCACCGGCAGAGTGACATCGCCGCTGGCAGCGCTAAGTGTTCGCGGCGTCGCGCCGCTTCTGGTCGCCTGCGCCGCCTTCATGGCCGCCTTCTACGGCGTCTACGCCTATATCGGCGAGCATCTGCATGCCGCACTCGGCTTGCCTGTCACCGCCAACGGTCTCATCGCCGTTTCCTACGGCTTCGGGTTCGGCGCCGCCGCTTTCCTCGACCGCCTGATCGATCGCTTTGGCGCGGCTCGGTTGTTGCCGTTGATCTTTCTGGCAGTGGCGGGCGTTTATGTTGCGATGGCGATCGCGAGCGGTTCCTACTCCGGCATGCTGGCCGTCGTCTTCCTTTGGGGGCTTGCCAATCATTTCGGATTGAACGTGCTCATCATGCGGCTCACCGGGCTCGATCCAGCCAGACGCGGCGCGATCATGGGGCTGAACAGCGGGGTCACCTATCTCGCCCTCTTTGTCGGCACGATAGGCTTCGGTGCGGCCTATGCCCGGGCAGCTTTCCTCGTGCTGCCCTTGGTCGCCGCCTGCTTGATGCTGTTGGCCGCTTTCGCCGTCGCCACCGCGCGGCGCTAGGCTGATAGGTCCGCCGTCATGCCCGTTTTCTTCACACGGAAGGGGTGATCCTCGGCCGCTTTTCCGGCTTTCGGCGCGGTGGCGGGTCGACGAATGCGCCTGGCTGATTGAGGCTGTTTTCGTGCAGCCGCTTGGCGATCGCCTCGGCGCCGGCATCGGTCCCCGCGCGCGAATAGAGGTTGCCGCGCACCTGGATCGAGGCTGCGAGCAGACGGAACATCGCGTTTGCCAGTTCCGCTTGCGGCGGCTGCGGCGCGCGCCAGAAATCATCGAGCGGTTGCTGGTCGGTCAGCCCTGCGATATCGAACACAGCTGTGCCGAGCACCTTCACCGGCCGCCCCTGTTTCAGCGCGTGCAGGCCCGCAGTCGAATTGACCGTGACCATGCCTGCGCTTGCCTCTCCAAGCGTATCGAGATTGCCGCCGTCGAGATAGAAGACGCGGCCGTTCAGGCCGAGGGTGGCCGCTCGTTCTTCGACGATCCTGCGCCAGGGGATCAGATCATTGTCGAGCGGGTGCACCTTGAAGACCAGGCGCGCGTCGCTGGCAGCGAAGGCTGCGAAGGAACTGAGGACCTCGGCAATCGCGTCTTTCTGGCTGAGATACGGCGAATGTGCCCTGAGCTGGAAATCGGTTTCGAGCTGCAGCGGATAGACGAAATAGGGGGCGTCCTCCGAAAGCAGTCTGGCAACGGTCGCCTCGGCTTCGGCGTTGCGTTTCTTTTCGGACAGGAGCCGGCGGATCCAGCCCGCATATTCTGCGAGCGGATGGAAGATCGCGTGGCGCCGATAGTGCGGAAACAGGAACCAGAGAAAGACGTTCGGCAGATTGTAGAGCAGGTCGTAGCTCGCATCCGCCAGGAACGTCTGGCTGTAATGCTTGCGCCAGTCCGGCTCCGGAACGCCCGCCGCCGCCGCGAGAATCCGCGCTGGGTCGGAAGGAAAATGCGAATTCGAGGACATGCCGTCGCGCTCGAGCGTCAGCCAGTCCGGCCGTAGGTACCCCATTTCGACGATGGCGACTGCGACACCTCTGCGGCGCGCGACCTTGGTTGCCGCCTGGTGGTAGGCGCGTTCCTCGCCGAGCAGCAGCATATCGGTGACGCCATGGCGCGCGATGAAAGCCTCGATATAGGTCGGCCAGTCGGCTGCCGTGCCGCGATAGTTGGAGGCACCCTTGCGGCCCCAGATGATCTGGTCGCCGACATTGAGGTTGATCCTCAGGCACGTGTGCCCGCGTGCTTCGAGCCGATCGGCGATCTTGCGGAAGATCGGCGAGGACGGGCCCTGCAGGAACAGGAACACCCGTCGCTTTGGCCGATCGACCGCTCCAGCCGATGTCATCGAAGCGTTTTCCATCCGTCCACCACCGCCGCTACCGCAGCGTATCCTTTCTGAGGTTGGCGTGGTTGAGCAGGGCCTCGATGAGATTCCAGGCTTCGACGTTGCTCGGCTCCACCGGCTTGTGGGAGGACGACTTTGCCTTGGCAAGCGGCACGATCAGGTAGTCGGTGCGCGGGTCGGGGAAGGGGTCGGCAAAGGATTTGAGTAGCGGCGCATGGTCGCCGTAGAAGACCAGCCAGACCGGGCGATCCAGCTTGTCGAGGTGCTCGCTCAGCGTGTTCAGGGCCGCGTCGGATTGTTCCAGAATGGCCAGATAGATATCGACGGGCTTGGTAAGATCACCGACGCGACCCGGCTCCCATGGGCCGTGATTGGCCATGGATGCGACGAAGACGAAGCCGCTTTCGTCCTCTGGCAGCTTGTCGCATGCGTCGATCACTTTGGCCGCGAGTTTCTCGTCGGAGACGTATGGCCCGTCTCTGTCAGGCCGATGGTCGAAACCGTCGAGCATTGTCAGCTTTGAAAAGCCGAGTTGCGGCATCGCCTTGTGCCGGAGAAAGAAGGTGCGGTCATAGGGATGGATGAAATGCGTGTTCCAACCGGCACGCTTCATCTTTCCGGGCCAGACCACGTCGGCATAATGCGAGGCCCTGAGATAGGGGTAGCTGGCATCGACGTGGATGTCGTCAGGCACGAGGCCGCTGATGACCGCGAACTCCGTGCGCAGCGTATAGCCGCCTTCGAACACGCTGCTCAGCCGGCCCCATTGCACCGCCTCGCGCCGCAGCCGGTCCAGCGTCGGCATCTTCAAGGTCTCGACGCCGAAATGCCGCATGTCGATGAAGGATTCGGACTGCCAGACGACGATCAGCGGTGAGCCGTCATCGCCAATAAGGTCGTGCACGGCGGCTCTGACGATCTCCGAAAGCTCGGCGACGATCTTCTCCCGCCGGACGCCAAGCCAGACGATGAAGCGGAAGACGACCGAGCCGAAGGTGCCGAAACGCACCGTGTTCATCTTGACGTCGAGCACCTTCAGCAGCCTTTGCACCAGCGCTGCCGTGGGCCGGTTGACCGGGCCGTAGAACAATAGGAGCCATGGACCGTAGGCGATCCCGAGCATCAGCAGGATCCAGAACAGTTTGCCCCGGTCCGGGAGGATGGCCGGCTCGAAATACATGTAGAGGCCGGACACGCCGAAGACATAGAGGAAGGCGACGGTCCAGAAGACGACGTTCAAAGAGCTCGCGTAGAATATCGTCTTGTACTTGAACACGTCGACGACGAGCGCGATATCCGAGAAGATCAGCGGTTCGCGGATAAACTTGAACTTGGCGCGGGAAATGCCGGTGAAGATGATGAAGAAACTCATCGTGCCGGCGGCGGCATAAAGCGGTCGCCACGAGCCGGCGAAGAAACCGGCAAAGACCAGCGCGATGACCGGCAGGCGCGCAAGTGCGTCGACCACGTCCTGCGTTCGCCCGAAGGGCGAGGGATGAGCGCGCCGCTCCCGCTTCGGAAGCGCAAATCGGTCGGTGAAGAAGATCACTGCACAGGACAGCAGATAACAACTAAGCGTCAGTGTTATGGGGTAGTCGTGCAGTTGAAAGGGAAGCAACGCCAAGCGGAAACCTTCATGTCTTCATGCCGGCCGACGCCGCTTCATGCGGCACAGCATCCGCCCGACACTTAAATCCTATCGCTTGGTCGTACAAGCGCTGTCAGGTCCGTCGCTCCGACACTCCACCATTATGCGTCGCAGTGTTGCCGCCACGCGCGATCGCCCTGTCGAACCACCAGTTGAGCAAGGGGCGGACGGCGGGCGCGAAGCGACCGAGCAGGAAGAGCGTGGTGCCGAAATAGACTTCGAACCGCCCCCGATCGATCCCCTTGGCAATCGTCTTCGCCACGGCGTCCGCCGGCCAGGGACGGACCGTGCCCATGATTTTGGCCGCTTCCGCAGGCCGGCTTGCGAGCTCGCGCTGAAACTGCGGTGTCTCCGTATCCGGCGGAAAACACACGGAGACGCCGATGCCGTGGGCACGGGCTTCCGAGCGCAGCGCCTGAGCGAAGCCGTGGAGCGCGAACTTCGAGGCGCAATAGGCGGAATAGCCATAGATGCCGATGAGGCCCGCGCCGGACGAGATCATCATGATCCGGCCATGGCCACGTCGCTTCATGCCGTCATAGACCGCACGGACCGCATGTACAGTGCCGGAGAAATTGGTTTCGATCTGGCGCCGGAATGAACCGCTGTCGAGCTCCTCGAAGCGTCCGGGCTCGACGATGCCGGCCGATGTTATGAGGATGTCGCACGGTCCGAAGGCGGCTTCACATCGCCGGACCGCAGCTGTGAGCTCGTCTTCCGAGGCGACATCCGCAGGCTCGATCCCGATATAGTCGGCGCCGCTCCCGCTCAATTGGGCGAGATCCGCGTGCGCCCGGTCCAAAAGGTCGCGCGAGCGCGCGATCAGCGAGACGCGGGCACCCCGAGCCGCGTAGATCGATGCAACTGCAAATCCGATCCCGCTCGAGCCACCGGTGATGATCACATGCGTCATGCTGATATCCCGCCAAGAGCAATTCCAGGAACGTCCGAAGCGCTTTTGCGCTCGGAATTGCGCGAAAACAATGCGGTGGCAATGCTGATCTCGGGTCAGCGCGCCGAGAGTGCCTTCATCATCTGATCGATGTCGATGCCGCCCAGTCCGAAATTGCGCTCGGTGAGGTCCGTCAGCCGTTCGGCCGTCAGCGTTACGGTCCGGCGGATCTGCTCTTCCGTATGGTCGCTGGTGATGAAGAAGCGCAGGCGCGCAAGCCCTTCGGGCACCGCCGGGTGGATGATCGGCAGTGCATTGACCCCTTCGGCAAGCAGGTCGTTCGAAAGCTGAACGGCCCGCAGGGAATCGCCGACGATAACCGGCACGACGGAGAAGCCGCTGGAGAGGCCGGTGTCGAGGCCCGCTTCCTTGGCAAGCTTCAGGAAGAGAGCGCCATTGCGGCGCAGTGCCGCCGTCCGCGCCGGTTCGCGCTCCAGCACGTCCAGGCTCGCGGTCGCGGCTGCCGCCAGCACGGGCGCAAGCCCGACGCTGTAGACGAAGCCGCCGGCAGATGCCTTCAGCACCTCGACCAGCGCCTCGCTGCCGGCGATGTAGCCGCCGCAGCTCGACGTGGTCTTTGAAAGCGTGCCCATCCAGATGTCGATTTCGTGCGGATCGACGCCGAAATGCTCGGCAAGCCCCCGGCCGGTCTTGCCGAGGACGCCGAGCGAGTGCGCCTCGTCGACCATCAGCCAGAAGCCGTATTCGGCCCGCAGCTTCAGAAGAGCCGGCAGGTCGGCGACGTCGCCGTCCATCGAGTAGATGCCCTCGACGATGACCATGATGCGGCGATAGTCGCCGGCAACCGTGCGCAGCACGTGCTCGAGATCGGCGACATCATTATGCTTGAACAGCCGCCGGGTCGCGCCGGAAAGCTTGATGCCGGCAAGCGCGCTGTTGTGGATGAATTCGTCATGGACGACGAGATCCTTCGGGCCCATCAGGCAACTGATGGCGGCGACGTTGGTCAGGTAGCCGCTGACGAAACAGACGGCGGCATCGACGCCGTAGAAGCTCGCGATCTTCTCTTCGAGCGCCACATGCACGGGCCGCTCGCCGGCGACGAGACGGCTCGCCGAGGCGGAAATGCCAAAGGTGCCGATCGTGTCCTTTGCCTTTGACAAAACTTCCGCATGGCGGTTGAGGCCGAGATAGTCGTAGGAGGCGAAGTTGATCAGCTTGCGGCCGTCGATGACGGTGGTCGCCCCGGCCGCGGTCTGGTGCGCGCGATAGAACGGATTGGCGATGCCGAGCTGTTCGCTCGCGAACTTCTGGGTCATCACCTGCTTGTATTCCGGCAGGTCTTCGAAACGGGCCTGTTGCCGGCGCGCCGGCGGCGGCATCTCCCGCTCCGAGCGCGCCATGCGGTTGCGCTCGGAGGATTGATGCGTGTTTCTCATCCGGTCCAGCAGGTTCTCCTTGAGGCTGCTGGTCATCTTGGATGCGCCTGGGCCGTTTCCGTTCGTGCTCATTGGCTCTGTGCTTTTTCCTTCGCCGTTCCGACATGGCGCTGCGCGAGTTCGCTGACGATCTTGTCGTCGGCGGGCTCGGCATCGTCGCTCTGGTCGCGCTTGCTCACCTTTTCATAGAGCTTGCGGGCGACATCGCCAACTGTCGTGTTGTCCGCGACGCCGCTGAGTGGCATGTCGAAGCCGGTGTTCTGCTGGAAGCTCATGCCGAGTTCCACCGCCATCAGGCTGTCGAGGCCGATTTCCTTTAGCACCTTGGCTCGCGTGACCGTATCCTTGGACACGCGCAGGATCCCGGCGATCTCGCCGGCGACGAGGTCGAAGAGAATGTCCTCGGCTTCCTGCGGCGACTTGCCTTCGATCATCGCCACGAGGTCCATCTGGGCGCCTTCGCCGCCGGTGGCGTGCTGGTCGGCGCTGCGCAGAATGACTTCGAAGAGGGCGTTGCGGGCAACCGGCAGGTTGCGCGCGGCCGACCAGTCGATCTCCGAGATCATCACCACCGCCGCATCGACAGTGCCCGGATCGAAGGCCAGGTGGCTCTCGACCATGTCGAGCGCCGTCTGTGCCTTCAGCGCCGTCTTGCCGATGCGCTTGGCGAGCAGATCGTTCACATCCGTGTTCTGGACCAGGTAACCCTTGTCGGCGATCGCGCCGAAGCCGACGGCGAGGCCCGCAAGACCGCGGGCGCGACGGGCGCGGGCGAGACCTTCGAGGTAGCCGTTGGCGGCGACGTAGTTCGCCTGACCGGGGTTGCCGACGAGCGTCGTCGCCGACGAGAACAGGATGAAGTTGTCGAGCCTGTCGTCGTTGGTCAGCCGATCGAGAACGGCGGCACCCTTGGCCTTCGTATCGATGACTGGGCGGTTGCGCTCGCGGTTGAGATTGCTGATCAGCGCGTCGTCGAGCACCATCGCGGCGTGGACGATCGAGCGGAGCGGTGCAATCGCGCGCAACTGTTTCAGGAGACGCTCTGTCGCCGCCGGATCGGTGACGTCGCAAGCGTGTACGGTGGCCGAGACGCCGGCCTTCGCCCAGACCTCGATCATCGCCGTCGTTTCGGCATCTGCCTGCCCGCGGCGCGAGCAGAGCGCAATCTTCGTCGCTCCCTTTTCGACGAGCCAGTTGGCAGCAGCGAGACCAAAGCCACCGATGCCGCCGATGACGAGATGCATGCCGTTCGGATCGACCTTCATGCCGCCATGCGGGCGCTTGGCGACGCGATGCTTGCCGACAACCGGAGGCAGCACGACGATCTTGCCGATATGGCCGGCATTCTGCATCAGCCGGAAGGCGTTGCCGATTTCGTCGAAGTCGAAGGCACGGTAGGGAAGCGGTGTCAGCTTGCCCTCTTCGAACAGCGCACCGATCTCGGTGAAGATCCGCTTGGTGAGCTTCGGCTGGTTGACCAGCAACTGGTCGGCGTCGATGCCGAAATAGCTGACATTGCGGCGGAAAGGCCTAAGACCGATCTTGCTGTCGGCATAGTAGTCGCGCTTGCCGAGTTCGAGGAAGCGGCCGAAGGGCTTCACCAGCGCCAGGCTCTGTTCCATGGCTTCGGCAAAGAGCGAGTTCAGGACGAGGTCGACGCCCTCTCCGTTCGTGACCGCGCGAACGTCGTTGACGAAGCCGAGCGAGCGGGAATCGAAGACATGATCGGCGCCGAGCATCGACAGGAAGCGGCGCTTCTCGCGCGTGCCAGCCGTGGCGATGACCTTGGCGCCCTTGAGCTTGGCCACCTGCAGTGCGGCAAGGCCGACGCCGCCGGCAGCACCGTGGATGAGGATCGTCTCATCCGGCTGGATGCGGCCGAGTTCGACCATGGCGTAGTAGGCAGTGAGGAACGCGACGGGGACCGTTGCTGCGGCCACCGGGCTGACCGACTGCGGCAGCCTGGCGACGCCGGCGCGCGAGACGACGGCATGGGTCGAGAAGGCTGAGGATGCGATCGCCATGACGGCGTCGCCGACGGCAAGATCATCGACGCCTGCGCCGACGGCAACCACGTGGCCGGAGAGTTCCATGCCGATCGTCGCCCCTGCGAAACCGTCTTCGAGCGCCTCTTCGGGCAGCAAACCCATCGCCCACATCACATCGCGGAAGTTGAGGCCAGTCGCCGCAACCGCGACGACGACTTCACCCGGACCTGCGGCGGGAATGTCGCTTTCCTCCCAGACAATGCTGCCCACCTGCGAGCTGACGCGCTGGCGGATCGTTGCAGCCTTGAAGCTATCGATCGCCGCATGCGCATTGTCGACCGGACCCGGCACGGCGCGGATTTCGGAAAGCGCCGCATCTTCTCCCTCGATCAGCCACTCGCGGTTGGCGCTGGCGCTGCCGAGCAGCGGAGAGGCTGCCGCGATCTGCTCGATCGTGGTCGGAGAACCGTCGATATCGAGCGCGTGCACATCAAGGAACTCGTATTCGTTCTGAAGCACGCGGGCGAACGCCCAGAGACCAGCATTGACGCCGTCGCTTGCAACCGTTGCGCCCGTTGCCCGGCTCGCGATCGGCGCTCCGCCCGGCGCGACGAGCACGAGCCGCGGGCGACTGTCGCCGGCTGGTTCGGCTCCGCCGAGATGCTGGCGCAAGGCTTCGGCGAAGGCGCCGAGAGCAAGGATCTGCGTCTGCAGCGAAGCGGAATCATCTGCTCGGGATTGAGCTGCCGGCGACGCAAGGAAGATGGCCCGGAGCGGCTGTTCGCCAAGGGCCTCGAAGCCGCTGAGAAGCGCCGCCTTGTCGGCTGCGATATCGCCGCTGAGATCGACCGGAACAGCCGGTGCCGAAGGCGCGTTGCCCTTGTCGCCCGCGATCTGCAGCAGCAGATAGGGGCCGGTCACCGGTGCTTCGGCAGTCACGGAAGTCGCGGCGGCGCCGTGCGCTTCGAGCAGGATGACATTGCCGCTCGCGCATTCGCGGTCGGCGATATTGACGTCGCGCAGATCGAGATCCCCAAGACACTTCTGCCAGTGCGGCACGGCCGCAAGATTGCCGATCGGGAATTCCGCAGTCTGGCTGCGGGCGAACCATCCTTCGGAAAGTCCGAGGGCGAAATCGTTGAACAGCGACGGGGCGCTGACGGCGGCTATCAGTCCGCCGGTGTCGCGCAGTGCCGAGCGAAGTGCGGTACGCACTGCCACGTCGTCCTCGATCAGGCTGTAGAGCCCCTCGGAAGCGCTGACGACGAGGTCGAAGGAGGTGAGCGTCGCAAGCTCACCCTTTTTGAGAATGCGCACATGGGCATCGTTCTCGAAGGCGAGCTCGAGGCCACGCTGGGCGTTGTCCCGCGCTTCGAAGACAGTGAGGCTTGCGCCGTGCTTTTCGGCGAGCGTCGCCAGACGGCGGGTGAAGGCGGACGAGACGCTGCCGAGTTCGACGATGCGAAGGCGAGCGCCGGCAGGTTGTGCGGTGAGAGCTTTTTCGAGCGCTTCGAGAACGAACGCCATTCGTTCCCGGCTCGCCTCCGAGTGGACGGCCTGATGATCGAGCGTGGCATCGCTGATGAAGTTGGCGCCAAGAGCCGCTTCGTCGCCGGCCTGGAGAGCATCGAGACGCGCAAGGGCCTCCGCATAGGCATTGTTGATCAATACCGCCTCGACGGCACGGTCGGACCGCTCACCGTAGAGTTCGCGCAGGATCTCCGGGACGCCTGGCAAATTGAAGTCTTGAGCAACAGTCCAGACGCCGTCCTTGTGCTCGCACAGACCGGCGTCTTCCAGCACGTAGAGGCAGCTCGTCAGGAAACACTGGAACGCAAAATCGCCAGGAAGGCTGTTGCCTTGGATGGTCGATCGACCCTTGCCGAGCTTGAGCGCAATCTCCTGGCAGGCGCGGTAGATAGCCGCGTTGAAGAGCAACGTCGTGTTGTCGACGCCGGCTTCGCGGGCAGCAGGCATGGCGATCTTGATCGGCGCCGGTGACTTGGTCTGCAGGCCCGGCAGCGCCGCTTCGGATTGCACCGCTTCGTAGTGGAAGGACAGCGCATCGAGCGTCTTGTGCTTGCGCAGATAGGTCCGGCGGAAGCGGCAATCCTCGAAATGCGCGATCGGTGCGCCCGACTTGTCGAAGAAATGGAATTTCGCCTTGATCGAATTGGCGCTGACGCGCTCGATCTCGATCATCGCGCGCGCAATCGGCTGACTGCCGTTGACGACCCGTACCGAACCGAAGCGAACGGGGATATAGGGGGCGCCGCTCTTGTCGCCGGTGAAACGATCGAAGAGGGCGACGAGCCCGTGGAAGGTCGCATCGACAGAGATCGGGTTCAAGGCGTAGGCCACGAGCGGGTGGCCGGCCGCATCAGGCGTCTTCAGTTCGACGTCGACCAACCGGTCGCCATAGGCGACGGCCTTGGCCAGCAACTGGAAGCGCGGGCCGTAGTCGAGGCCGAATTGTTTTGCCGTCTCATAGGCGCGCGCAGGCGCAACCGTTGCGGTCTTCGCCAAGCCGGCGAGCGACGGATAGGAGCGTTCCTCGGCCGGCAATGGCTTGCGGCAGCGGGCAACCGCATGCACGGCCCAATCGTCTTCCGAAAGACGTTCGCGCGAGCGAATCTCGATGTCGCCGGTCTCCGGCGAAAGCACCGTCGACAGTTCCATGATCTTCGTCTCGCTGAGTTCCAGCGGACGAACGATCTCCAGATTGGTGATCTCGACCTCGTCGCTGCCGTAGAACTGCTGCGCAGCAGCGACGGCGATTTCGATGAAGCCGCTGCCTGGCAGGATCGCCTTGCCGTCCACCACGTGTTCGGCGAGGTCGGGGAAGAGATGGGCGTCGACGTGGTTTTTCCAGCTGCCGCTGTTCGGGTCGCTGCGCCAACCGGTCAGGCGGTAGGGCCTGGCGGTCCTGCCGAAGAGGTCGGTGGCATCGGTCGTGGCTGCGGGGCGCAGTTCGACGGGCTCGAACGGCAGGCTGGGTAGCGCGATCGATGCGTTGCGCTTGCCGAAGACACGGGTCGTGTCGACGACCGCGCCGTGCGCGACGGCACGCGCCATCGCCGCCGAGATCGGATCCTGGCCGGTTTCACCGACATCCCGCAAGAGGGTCGGCACGACCATGCCCGGGGCTGCGGCCTGCTTGATCGTCTCCTTCACATAGGACGAGAGGATCGGACGCGGCGAAATTTCGATGAACAGGCGGCAACCCATCTCGATTGCGGCCTCGGCCGCCGCCTGGAAGCGGACCGGCTCGCGCACGTTCTTCCACCAGTAGTCCGGGTCGAGCTGCGTGCCCTCGAGGGCGGCGCCCGTGACCGTCGACAGATAGGCGAGTTCCGTGCGGCGCGGTGCGATGTCCGGAATGTCTGAGAGGAAGGCGTCCTTCGCCCGATCGATGATCGGGTGGTGGAAGGGATAGTTGATGTCGAGGATCTGGACCGGAATCTTCGCCTTGCGTGCAGCGTCGCGGAAGGTCGAGATCTGGTCTGCCGGTCCCGATATCGTCACGGAGTTATGGGCATTCACCGCGGCGACGCAGAGGTCATCGAGACCGCGCGCCTCGGCAAAGGCGCGAGCGGCTTCCTCGCCGAGCATCACGGCGGCCATGGTGCCGCTCCCGGCAAGCAGGTCCTGATGCAGCGATCGCTTCGCCACGATCGAAACGGCGTCGACGAGCGACAGCGCGCCGGCGGCGTAGGCGGCTGCGATTTCACCGACGGAGTGACCGAAGACCGCGACCGGCTTGATGCCCATGGCGACAAGCGAATCGGAGAGGGCAGCCTGGACCGCGAAGAGCAGCGGCTGGGCGATCTTCGTGTCGGCAAGCTTCTTGTCGAGATCGGGGTCGGTGAGAAGATCGGTCAATGCGATGTCGGAGTGGAACTTGAACAGCGCGCTGACGGACGTGAAACACTGGCGGAAATGCAGGTTTTCACGGAAGGCCTCGACGCCCATGCCGGCCCATTGCGAGCCGTTGCCGGAGAAGACGAAGGCGACCTTCGCGTCGCGGACGACGGCTTCGCCGACCTCGCCGATGCCGGAGCCCGGCTTTTCCAGATGGCTGGCGATCGCGCGGACGATATCTTCGGGCTGGTCGCTGCGGGCGGCGAAGCGGTGGCGCATATGGGTGCGGTTTGCACCGGATGCCGCGATCATCGCGCGCGCCTCACCCTTGGAAGCATGTGCGAAAGCCGCCTTGTAGTCGCTGAGAAGCGCTTCCAGGCTCGATGCCGTGTGGGCGCTTGCCAGGAAGACATGGCCGGAAGACGATGGGGTCGACGTCCTTTCGTCGGCGGCCGGTTCCGGATCGCTGATGACGACATGTGCGTTGGCACCGCCGAAGCCGAAGGAATTGATGCCGGCGAGCCGGGCGCGCTTGCCGCGCAGGAGTTCGATCGGGTTCGCCGTGACGCGGACGTTGAGACCGTCGAAGTCGATATGCTCGTTCGGCGTGTCGAAGTGCAGCGAGGCCGGCAGATAGTTGTTTTCGAGCGCCATCACGGCCTTCAGCATGCCGAAGAGGCCGGATGCGGGTTCGGTGTGGCCGATGTTCGACTTGATCGAACCGATCGGCACCGGTGCGCGGCGTTTGGCGCCGATGACCGTTCCGATTGACCAGACTTCGGCCGGGTCGCCGACCTTGGTGCCGGTGCCGTGGCCCTCGACAAAGGCGACCTGGTTGGCGTCGATGCCGTTGCCTTCGTAGATTGCCCTGAGCAGATTGGCCTGCGCTTCGCGGGAGGGGAGCGAAATGCCGTTGGTGCGTCCGGCCGAATTCACCCCGGTCGCGACGATCCGCGCATAGCTGCGGTCTTTCTCGCGGCGGGCCCGGTCCGAGCGGCGCAGGATGAAGACAACGCCGCCTTCGGCGCGCACATAACCGGCGCCGTCGTTGTCGTAGGCGCGGCAGAGCCCTTCCGGTGAAAGCATGCGCGCCTGGGCGAAGCCGACGAAGGGCAGGGGATGGGCGAGAATATTGACACCACCGACGATCGCGGTGTCGATCTCACCCGCCGTCAGCGCCCGCATCGCCTGGTCCAGCGCGACCAGCGACGAGGAGCAGGCGGTATCGACCGTCATGCTCGGGCCGCTGAGCCCGAAGATGTGCGAGATGCGGTTCGATACGATCGACAGCGTGTTGCCGGTCATGAAGTAAGGGCCGGCTGCCGCCGGATCTTCGACCGTCAGGTTGGCGTGGTCGAGGCTCGATGCGCCGATATAGACGCCGACATTCTCACCTTGCAGCGAGGTGGCGGAGATATTGGCATCTTCGAGCGCGCGCCAGGCGAGTTGGAGCAATACGCGCTGCTGCGGATCCATGTACATGGCTTCGCGCTGCGACATGCCGAACACGGCAGGGTCGAAATCATAGAGCTGGTCCAGGACGCCGGCGGCGAAGGAATAGGTCTTGCCCTGCGTGCCCATGACCGGATGCCAGAATCGCGCAACGTCCCAGCGATCCGACGGAATGCTGGTGACGGTGCACTTGCCCTGACGAAGAAGTTTGAACAACGCCGAAGGCGATTCTGCTCCAGGGGCGAGGCATGCACGCCCAATAATCTCAACAGCCATATATGATCGAACGCTCTAAACTGCCGTTAAAGTTGCATCTGCGATTGCGTGTCGAGGGACGAAATGCAATCGCCAATCGTCATGCTGCGGGGCTTTCCCCCAGCTATATTCGTTCCGCCTCATTAGTCAGCTTTTAACTTAAAGTCCCTAGCTTTCAACCCTAAAGACTGAAGATATACACGCTGTCAACGCCAGTCCAAGGCGGATAGGGCGATAAACCACGCTCAAGGTAGAGAAGGTATGACCAGAAAGACGCGGCCCCAAATATTTTGGCCGTCTTGGTCTTCGGGTGACTTGTTGTGGGACGGCGATTGTGCTTTTCAGAGACCGGCAAATTCCCGGTCGGGAGATGATGCGGCGCGGAACTGTGAGTAAAATCATGGCTGTGTCGAATTTGGAGTGTCGTAGTTGAAACGAGTCAGTGCCCTTCTGCTTTGTACCGCCCTCGTGGGATGCCAGGCTGTTCCGGGTGAAGGGCCGCTGGCCGGAGCGATCGTCAAGGATGCCGGCCATTCGGGCGCCGAGATCGGCCGCCAGAATGCGACCGTCTTTGATATCGTCGATGTGGACGGCCGCTCCGCGCGCCTCGTTTCCGACTATGTTTCTTCGACGCTCAACCGCCGCTTCGGCATTGGCGGCGGCGTCGGCCGAGTCGTGATCGGCGTTGGCGACCAGCTCAGGGTCTCGATCTTCGAAGCCGGCAGCGACGGGCTCTTCTCAACGTCTGAGTCCAAGCAGACAAGCATCGATCTCGTCGTCCAGCCGGACGGCAAGGCCGCAATCCCCTATGTCGGTCCGGTCAACTTCGCCGGCCTGACGCTCGAGCAGGCGCGCCAGGAGATCCTGGAGGCGTTGAAGCAGAAGGCGGTCGAGCCTGACGTCATCGTCACCAGCATGAGCACCGCATCGCGCAACGTCACGGTTTCCGGCGCTGTCGGCAAATCGTCGGTTGTGCCGCTCAGCCTCGTCGACGAAACGATCAACGAGGTCATCGCCAAGGCGGGCGGTCCTGTCGCGCAACCCTATGAGACCTATGTCACGCTGGTGCGCGGCAAGAAGACCGGTACGGTCCTTCTGAAGTCCATCATCGAACACCCCTCGGAAAACATCCACGTCAAGCCGGGCGACCAGATCTTCGTGACGCGTGATCCGCGTCGCTTCACGATCCTCGGTGCGGTCAAGGCCAACCAGCGCGTGGAATTCGGCGCCAACGACCTGAACCTGCTCGAGGCGATGGGTCTTGCGGGCGGCGGCGCGGACTATACGCTCGATATGAAGGGCTACTTCATCTTCCGTTACGAAGAGCCTGATGTCGTCATGAGCCTGCTCGGTCAGCAACGCTTCAATGAGATGCTGCGCAAGGGCATGAAGACCGACAGCGTGGGCCGCTATCCGATCGTCTACCGCTTTGACATGAGCAAGCCCGATAGCCTGATCGTCGGCCAGACCTTCCCGGTCAAGAATCGCGACGTCATCTATGCGTCGCGCCATCCGTCGGTTGACTTCTCGAAGTTCCTCAACTTCATCGCGCAGCCGGTCGGCATTGCCAATTCCGGTTTCGCGATCGCCGACAACCTCAACGGTAATTGATCCCGATCAATGGTTTTACTCAGGGCGTCGGCCGCAAGGTCGGCGCCCTTTGCTTATCTATTGCCCCTAATTTCCAAAGCCTGCGGAAGCGACTTGTCGTCGCTCAAATTCTGTGATTGATCTTGGACTTAAATCGATTTTGGTGATCGATGGCCATTAGCAGGCAGGGATGAATTATGGCGCATAACGCGTTGATCGTCGTGGACGTGCAGAACGATTTCTGCCCGGGCGGAGCGCTTCCCGTCGCGGGCGGCGACGAGATCGTGCCTATGGTCAATGGCCTGATTGGCCGTTTCGAGCATGTGGTGCTGACACAGGACTGGCATCCCGCCGGCCATTCGAGTTTTGCCTCCAGCCATCCCGGCAAGGCACCCTTCGAGATGATCGCCATGCCCTACGGAGCCCAGACGCTCTGGCCGGATCACTGCGTCCAGGGAAGCGCCGGTGCCGATTTCCACCCGATGCTCGAATGGACGCGGGCCGAACTCCTGATCCGCAAGGGCTTCCGGCCTCAGATCGACAGCTATTCCGCTTTCTTCGAAAACGACCGCCGGACACCGACGGGTCTTGCGGGCTATCTCAGGGATCGCGGCATCAAGAAGGTGACGCTGTGCGGGCTGGCGACCGATTTCTGTGTGGCCTTTTCTGCGCTCGATGCGGTAGCACAGGGTTTCTCGACATCCGTCATTCTCGAAGCCTGTCGAGGCATCGACCTCAACGGTTCGCTTCAGGCAATGGTCACGCGCATGCGCGATGCCGGTGTCGAGCTGAACTAGTGTCGAGCCTCGCCTTGAGGAAGGAGCGATTTCATCAATGACGAAGACCGACATCGCCAGGCGTGTCTATAATCATGCCTGGAAGCTCGACCCGATCGTGCGCAGCCTGCTGGACACGGATTTCTACAAGCTCTTGATGCTGCAGATGATCTGGCAGCTTTATCCCGATGTCGATGCGACCTTCTCGCTGATCAATCGCACGAAGACGGTGCGGCTTGCCGACGAGATCGACGAGCAGGAACTGCGCGACCAGCTTGATCATGCGCGTGAACTGCGCTTCTCCAAGAAGGAGATGATCTGGCTCGCCGGTAACACGTTCTACGGTCGCAAGCAGATCTTCTCGCCGGAGTTTCTTGCCTGGCTCGGGAAGTTTCGCCTGCCGGAATACGAGCTGAAGCGGCGCGACGGCCAGTTCGAGCTGACGTTCAGTGGCCGTTGGGCCGAGACCACGATGTGGGAGATCCCGGCGCTGGCGATCATCAACGAGCTGCGCTCACGCTCGGCGATGAAGGGGCTCGGGCCCTTCACGCTCGACGTGCTCTATGCCCGCGCCAAGGCCAAGATGTGGTCCAAGGTCGAGCGCCTCCGGCAATATCCGAACTTGCGCATTTCCGATTTCGGCACCCGGCGCCGGCACAGCTTTCTTTGGCAACGATGGTGCGTCGAGGCGCTGAAGGAAGGGATCGGAAGCTCCTTTTCGGGTTCCAGCAACGTCCTGCTTGCCATGGACACGGATCTGGAAGCACTCGGTACCAACGCGCATGAACTGCCGATGGTGGCGGCCGCGCTTGCCCGCAACGACAAGGAACTTGCGGCTGCACCTTACAAGGTGCTGCAGGACTGGAATCAGCTTTATGGCGGCAACCTCCTGATCGTGCTGCCCGACTCTTTCGGAACGGCGGCGTTCCTGCGCAATGCGCCCAAATGGGTTGCGGATTGGACCGGCTTCCGCCCGGACAGCGCGCCGCCGATCGAGGGTGGTGAGAAGATTCTCGCCTGGTGGGAGAAAATGGGCAGGGACCCACGGGAGAAGCTTCTGATCTTCTCCGATGGCCTGGACGTCGACACGATCATCGAGACCTATCGCCATTTCGAGGGGCGCGTGCGCATGAGCTTCGGCTGGGGCACCAACCTCACCAACGATTTCGCCGGCTGCGCTCCGACGGAAATCAGCGGCCTCAACCCGATCTCGATCGTCTGCAAGGTCAGCGAAGCCAACGGTCGCCCGGCGGTGAAACTCTCCGACAATCCGCGCAAGGCCACCGGCGACCCGGCCGAAGTTAAGCGCTACCTCAAGTTCTTCGGCTCGGAAGATTTCGTCGAACAGGCCGTCAAGGTCTAGCCGCGAAGCGCTTCCGTGTGAGCAGCTTTCCGGCTTTCCGCTCAAAAAAGAAACCGGCAAGTGCCGGTTTCAAAAGGGGATCAAAGATGTTGCGACTGTCCATCATCGCAATGTCAAATCTGGCAGTGGAATCTTAAGGTTGCGTTAAGGCGCCAACCTGCCGTTGCGTTTCATCTCTCTAGAACACGAACATGTAGAGAAGAATGATGACGATGAGCGGCACGCCCATGAGCCAGAGAATGATGCCCTTCATTTATAAGCCTCCGCGTAACTGCCTTTGAAGCGGTAACGCGACACCGGGAGATACGTTCCCGGTGTCAGCCGGGCGGGGTGCCGCTTCAGTTCACGGTTTGGAACCGGGCCTCTCCCTTGCTCGCACAGTTTCATCGGTAACCTCTCGATGCGGGCAGTCTTCGCAGTCCGTCCTTACGCTTGACGTTGAGCAGCCGATTCAATGGTGAAGACCGGCCAGGCTTTTGCAGCGGACATGTAAGAGGTAAGCGCTTGAAAGTTTTGAGAGAAAACTGGTGCTGCTAGAGAGATTTGAACTCTCGGCCTCTCCCTTACCAAGGGAGTGCTCTACCCCTGAGCTATAGCAGCATCTGGCGGCCGGTTCGTGTGTCAGCCGCATCAAGCGAGGGGGCTATTGCCATAGCTTAGCGGGGAGTGCAAGCCGGTTTTCAAAGTTTTTCGTGAAGACCTGTGAGAAAAGTCCCTGCCGCTTCCGAAGACCCTGGTTTTGCGCTAATGCATGACCATGCAGATAGACGACAAAGATGGCGAAAAAAGCCGGCCGGCGCCCGATGCGTTGCAGGCCGAAGGCAAGACGCGCCAGAAGAAGAAAAAGGATACGACCGAGGCGGACCTGAAAAAGGCGCGTCTTGCCAGGAACCTGCGCGACAATCTCCAGCGCCGCAAGCAGCAGATGCGGGCACGCCGTTCCGGCGCCGCCGATGAGCTAAGCGGCCTTCCTGCCGCAAAAACGGACGAATCCCAAGATTAGTACGGAGGAGGAGCGGCGTTCGCCGGCTCCTTCCCGTTTGCGGGCGGCTCAGCCGTCTGGCGTCCAATTGCATAAATGCCCGCGGTCGGTCGACCGAGGGCAGCGACTTCACTGTTATGGCGGCCGCGTGTCCGAACGGACGCGCGGCGTTCAAGGCACTTCTAATTTCGCGGCGTCTCCACTAAAGAGGCGCCTTCAGACAACACGGAAAAATTTTTGGAAAGGCGGGCCAAGCCCGTTCGAGAGGCCTCATGGATCGCATCAGGATTGTAGGCGGCAACCAGCTTAACGGCGTCATCCCGATTTCCGGCGCCAAGAATGCGGCCCTGCCGCTGATGATCGCGTCGCTTCTGACCGACGACACGCTCACGCTCGAAAACGTGCCGCATCTCGCCGACGTCGAGCAACTGATCCGCATCCTCGGCAACCATGGCGTTGACATCTCCGTCAACGGCCGCCGCGAGCGCCAGGGCGAAAGCTACGCCCGCACCATCCATTTCACCTGCCGCAACATCGTCGATACGACCGCCCCTTACGAGTTGGTCTCGAAGATGCGCGCAAGCTTCTGGGTGATTGGGCCGCTGCTCGCCCGTGAAGGCAAGGCACGCGTTTCGCTGCCGGGCGGCTGCGCTATCGGCACGCGCCCGGTCGATCTCTTCATCGAGGGCCTGACGGCGCTCAGCGCCAACATCGAGATCGACGGCGGCTACGTCAACGCGACGGCGCCGGAAGGCGGTCTGATCGGCGCGCGCTACACCTTCCCGAAGGTGTCCGTCGGTGCCACTCACGTGCTGATGATGGCGGCGACGCTTGCAAACGGCACGACGGTGCTCGGCAACGCCGCGCGCGAGCCCGAAGTCGTCGACCTCGCCAACTGCCTGAACGCCATGGGCGCCAAGATCACTGGCCAGGGCACCCCGACGATCACCATCGAAGGCGTCCGTTCGCTCTCCGGCGCCCGCCACCGCGTGCTGCCGGACCGGATCGAGACCGGCACCTATGCCATGGCCGTTGCCATGACCGGCGGCGACGTCATCCTCGAAGACACCAATATGGCGTTGCTCGACACTGCGTTGGAAGCGATCCGCCGCTCGGGTGCCGAGATCACCGAGACCAACAGCGGCATCCGCGTCGTGCGCAACGGCGCCGGCATCAAACCGGTCGATATCGTCACCGATCCCTTCCCGGGCTTCCCGACCGACCTGCAGGCGCAGTTCATGGGCCTGATGACCAAGGCGAACGGCACCTCGCATATCACCGAGACGATCTTCGAAAACCGCTTCATGCATGTGCAGGAGCTCGCTCGCCTCGGCGCCAAGATCTCGCTCTCCGGCCAGACGGCCAAGATCGAGGGCGTCAGCCGGCTGAAGGGCGCGCCGGTCATGGCGACGGACCTTCGTGCATCGGTCTCGCTCGTCATCGCCGGTCTTGCGGCCGAAGGCGAAACCATGGTCTCGCGTGTCTATCATCTCGATCGCGGCTTTGAGCGACTCGAGGAGAAGCTCACCCGTTGCGGCGCGCATGTGGAGCGCGTCAGCGACTGATTTGATCGGTTGCGCCTGATACCGTTGCGGTTTCAGGCGCAACATCCTATGTCCATTTCAATTGTGGCACGGAAAATGTGCGGCGAAACGAAAGGAATGGACGGCATGAATGGTCTGAAGCTGCTGGCGCTCGACGAGGAAGATCTCGCTGTCGTCTCCGCCCACGTCCAGGACGCCGTGTTCAAGGTATCGGGTCTCGAATACGACGCCCGCCGTAAGCAGTTCTCACTCGTCGTCAACCGCTTCGTCTGGGAGACGGCCGACGGCAAGCGGCGCTCTTTCGAGCGTCGGCGCGCGCTGCTCCTGTTCAAGCGGGTGAATGCGGTCCGCTCGGTCGGCTTCGACCGGCGCGACGGTGAAACGGTGCTCGACCTGCTGGCGCTCAAGTTCTCAGTCAGCGGCGAGGGGCCGGAAGGCACGCTCGAACTGGTTCTTGCCGGCGACGCATCGATCGCGCTTGACGTCGAATGCATCGAAACGCAGCTTGCGGATACCGGCGGGGCGTGGGAAACCGCTTTCAAGCCCAAGCATCCCGAAGGTGCTTGAGCCCGCTACTGCATAATTCCTCAAATCGGCATCGATTTAAGGGCAAAAATATGCAGCAGCTTTAAAGTGTTACAGCGACCTTAGGGCGTCTTACGAAGACGCGCGGCGCTGTAGACCCGAACGACACTGGCATACAAGGACGTCCGCTTTGGCAATCAGGCTCAATTTTCTCGATGGTGACTTCGAACAAAAGTTCGCGTCATTCCTGACGACCAAGCGTGAGGTGTCCGAGGACGTCAATGCGGTGGTCAAGGCGATCATCGACGACGTGCGTGTGCGCGGTAACGCGGCGCTCGCCGAATACTCCAAGCGTTTCGATGGCGTCGATTTCGCCTCGACGCCGATGGCCGTCAGCGCGGCCGAGATCGATGCGGCGATCCAGGCGGTTGAGCCGGAGGTGCTGGGCGCGCTCAAGGTCGCAGCCACGCGCATCGAGGCGCACCACGCCCGCCAGCGCCCGAAGGATGATATCTACGAGGACGCCATGGGCGTCGGCCTCGGTTCGCGCTGGACGGCGGTCGATGCCGTCGGCCTCTATGTGCCCGGCGGCACGGCGAGCTATCCGAGCTCGGTGCTGATGAATGCGCTGCCGGCGAAGGTGGCGGGCGTTCCCCGCATCGTCATGGTGGTGCCGGCAACCGGCGGCCAGATCAACCCGGCGGTGCTTGCCGCAGCAAGGCTTGCCGGCGTTGAGGAAATCTACCGCATCGGCGGCGCGCAGGCCGTTGCCGCCCTTGCCTATGGCACCGAGACGATCGCGCCGGTTGCCAAGATCGTCGGCCCGGGCAATGCCTATGTGGCCGCCGCCAAGCGCCAGGTCTTCGGCACCGTCGGCATCGACATGATCGCCGGCCCATCCGAAGTGCTGGTGATTGCCGACGGCAACAACGACCCGGACTGGATCGCCGCCGACCTCCTCGCCCAGGCCGAGCACGATGTCGGCGCCCAGTCGATCCTGATCACCGACGATCCGGCCTTCGGCCAGGCGGTCGAGGATGCGGTGGAACGGCAGTTGAAGACGCTGCCGCGCGCCGATACCGCATCGGCAAGCTGGCGCGACTTCGGTGCCGTCATCCTCGTCCCCGATCTCGAAAAGGCCGTGCCGCTGGCCAACCGCATTGCCGCGGAACATCTCGAACTGGCGCTCGCCGATCCCGAGCCTATGGTCGCCAAGATCCGCAATGCCGGCGCGATCTTCGTCGGCCGTCACACGCCGGAGGTCATCGGCGATTATGTCGGCGGCTCCAATCACGTGTTGCCGACGGCGCGCTCGGCGCGCTTTTCCTCCGGCCTCGGCGTGCTCGACTACATGAAGCGCACGTCGATCCTGCGGCTTGATCCCGAACAGTTGCGGATCCTGGGGCCGGCGGCGATCGTGCTTGCCAAGTCCGAGGGCCTTGAGGCCCATGCGCGCTCCGTCGCCATCCGCCTCAATCTCGGGGATGCTGGATGAAGGCGGACCGCAACCTGCGCCTCTGCGATGTCGTTCTGGACGAAACCATCGGCCGCTCGACGCCTGACGTGGAGCACGAGCGCGCAGTTGCGATCTTCGACTTGCTCGAAGAGAACCTGTTCGAACCCGTTGGCCACCCCGGCGGACCTTACAGGCTCAATCTCTCGCTTGTCGATGCGAAGCTGGTCTTCGCGATCTCGACTGAAAGAGGTGGCGACGTCGCCACCCACATCCTCTCGCTGACGCCGTTCCGCCGGATCGTGAAGGACTACTTCATGATCTGCGAGAGTTATTATGAGGCGATCCGTTCGGCGACGCCAAGTCAGATCGAGGCGATCGACATGGGGCGCCGCGGCATTCACAACGAGGGTTCGCAGACCCTGATGGATCGCCTGTCCGGCAAGATCCGGCTGGACTTCGATACCGCCCGCCGCCTGTTCACGCTCGTCTGCGTGCTCTATTGGCGCGGGTAGAGGCGGGGACCGGCATGACGGGAACCGAGGCACCGCAGTTGAAAACGCACCGCTCGGTCCTCTTCATGTGCGGCATGAACGCTATCCGCTCCCCGATGGCCGAGGCGCTTGCCAAGGCGGCGCTGCCGGCGGGCACCTACGTTGCCTCCGCCGGTGTCCGGCACGGCGAACGCGATCCCTTTGTCGACGTGGTCATGGCCGAGGTCGGCCTGAGCCTTGGCCGTCATCAGCCCCACACGCTGGACGAGCTCGAAGACGATTACTTCGACCTCATCGTCACCTTGGCGCCCGAGGCGCACCACAAGGCGCTCGAATTGACTCGCTCGATGGCCGTCGACGTGGTCTACTGGCCGACGCCGGACCCGACGGTGGCGGTCGGCACCCGCGAGCAGATCGTCGATGCATACCGCGCCGTACGCGATCACCTTTCGACGCTGATCCAGCATCGGTTGGTCGGCTCGCACAGACGAGGGAAAACTTAGGAGCTTCATCGAAATCCGTGACTGGTTTCCGACGACGGCCCTTTTTACATGTCTTCTTAGATCCCAACCGATTTGAGGCTAAAGACATGCGGCAGTTCAAAGTGCTATAGCGACCTCTGCGCCTCTGATAGGACGCGCGGCGCCGTAGCCGTCACAAAAGCGCAAAAGCCGGTGTTAGACGGTTCACAAATCCTCGTCGATTGTGTAGTTTCCGGCGAATTTTTCGGGATGCCTGACGTATCCCTAAACAAAGATGGAAAGAACAGTCCTACATGGCGAAAGAAGAAGTCCTTGAATTTCCGGGCGTGGTCACGGAATTGCTTCCCAATGCGACCTTCCGTGTGAAGCTCGAAAACGAGCACGAGATCATTGCGCACACGGCCGGCCGCATGCGCAAGAACCGTATCCGCGTGCTGGCCGGCGACAAGGTTCTCGTTGAAATGACCCCGTACGACCTCACCAAGGGCCGTATCACGTACCGCTTCAAGTAAGCCGCTCCGGCTCTACGCAATTCCTGGAGCATTTCCGCTTCTTCTTCGAATCGCGAAAACGCTCTAACCTTCGGTTTGGATTGCAATTCCAGACGCAAAACCGCCTAACGCATTTTTGCTGGAATTGCTCTGGAGTGACGGCATCGTTCCGATGACAGTGGCCAAGAAACTGATACTGGCGTCCGGCTCGCCGCGTCGCGTCGAAATTCTGGCGCAGGCGGGCATCGAGCCCGCGCGCCTGATGCCGATGGATCTCGACGAGACGCCGAAGCGTGCCGAACACCCGCGTTCGCTCGCAAGGCGCCTGTCGGCTGAGAAGGCGCGGGCAGCACTTGCGGCGATCAAGGGCGAGCCCGGCTGGGACGGAAGCTATATCCTGGCGGCCGATACGGTCGTCTGCGTCGGCCGGCGTATCCTGCCGAAGCCCGAGCTCGTCAGCGAAGCCTCCAGCGCATTGCACCTTCTCTCCGGCCGCAGCCATCGCGTCTATACCGGCGTGTGCCTGATCACCCCGGACAAGACGCTCAGGCAGAAGGTGGTCGACACCAAGGTGCGCTTCAAGCGCCTGTCCGGTTTCGATATTGAAAGCTATCTCGCCTCGGGCCAATGGCGCGGCAAGGCGGGTGGCTACGGCATCCAGGGCATTGCCGGCAGCTTCGTGGTAAAACTCGTCGGTTCCTACAGCAACGTCGTCGGCCTGCCGCTCTACGAAACCGTCGGCCTGCTTGTCGGCGAAGGCTACGATGTGCACAATCGTTGGCTGGAAGGCTGAAACCGGTGACCGAGGAAACGAAGAAAAGCGGTTCGAACGTCGCGCCCCTGCGGGCGCCTCGACCCTGCCCGGAATGCGGCCGGCCGTCGCATCGGGAGCACTATCCCTTCTGCTCCGACCGCTGCCGCAACGTCGACCTCAATCGCTGGCTCTCGGGCTCCTATGCCATTCCGGTTGCCGACGACGAGTCGAAGGCCGACGACGGCGACGATCGCTAGGGCATACCGCTGCGGCCGGGGCGTAGCCCGTCCTTCCCCTTTGCACATTTCTGCCGTGAACGACGCCCGGAAGCTCCTGCGCGCCGGCAGGTGAATGCGGCCGCCATTTCTCGCGGAGCGCACGAGGGGAGCGAACACGATCTCTCTGAATCTCTTTGTCTTTTTCGTTTTTTCAACTGTCCACAGGATTTCGGTCAAAAAACTTTCATTTGGCGCTGGACACCGCCGAACAAGATGCTATAACCCCGCTCGCTTCCGGGGCAAACACAAGCGCCCCGATGGTTCCGCAAGGGACCGCTGCCCGAAACGGCAGGATGCCCGGATAGCTCAGTTGGTAGAGCAGCGGATTGAAAATCCGCGTGTCGGTGGTTCAAATCCGCCTCCGGGCACCATTCCTAAAGCCCTGAAATCCCTCACTTTTAATGCCTCTGTGGGGTCAAGATCGGCCCCATTTTGGTTGCTTAAAGAGGCTCAATGGGTTGCAAAATTCGTAAATGATTTCAATGAGCCGGAATGGGTTGCAGTTGATGTATGCAACCATCACGCAACCATCGCCGCTTCAGTAACCGTCGTCTCACCTCAGCGGATAGAACGGGTTTTCAGGTGCCGGACGCACCTCAATCTGCTGCCCTGTTGTCGCCGGGAACTTCGGCTGATAGCTATCGAGCTTGAGCAACGCATCCTGCACAGCCGGATCGGCCATGATGGATTTTGCGTTTACAGCGTTCAGCCGCTTGAGCCCCTCAAACGGCTTGATCTCGCCAGTCGCGATCATGTTGGCGATACCAGCGCGCTCAAGATCGATCGCAGCCTTTGCGCGCAATACGGCTAATATATATCTGTTCGCGTCTAAGTGGTTGCCCAAACTCGGCAGGCTGTCCTCGAACATCCGAATTTCGAGATCGCTTGTCGCTCCAGAGCCTTCAACCCTCAGTGTCGGCGTGATGCGCTTAACGATGGAGTTGAACGCTTGACCGGCTTCGGTGAACGCTCCGAGACCGGGGAACCGAGCGCCAGTTTGCGGGATGGAGAAGGTGAACGCTACGCCGGGCTTCTGTGGCGCGATCTCGATCAGAAAGTCCAAAGCATCAAGGTCCGATCTCAGCTCGGCAGCCTTCCTACCCTGTGTCTGGATCGCCACCAGCTGTTCGCCAGTGCCCTTTCCAAGCGATTTCATCAGCTCGGTTTCGACAGGCGGCTGATTGAAATACGTGTTGATGTTCTGGCTCGGCGATCCGGCCTTCTTCTGCGCAAGCTGATAAGCGAAGAATGACATCGCCTCGGCACCAGCGGCTTCCCGCTGCTGGACATAGAAGTTGTATTCTTTCAGATCATCGGTTGTGGGAGGTTTGCGCTCAGCTTCGATCTTCAGCGCCAGATCGGCCATTTTGAGAGCCTGATCGGCCCCTTCCGTATCACCCGCAGCGAGCAACATGTGAGCGGTCTCAGCATACCAATCCGGCGTCTGTTTTCGTACCTCTTGCACAACAGCCGGAGTGACCGGATGACCACCGGGAGTCTTCAGGCCGGGGATAGCCGGTCCAGACGGAAGGGCCTCTCCAGCAGCTCGCATCCCGGCCCACTGATCGCCTTCAACAGCCGCTGGCTGAGCTGTGATCTGTGGTGCCTGAGCTTGCCCGAACGCCCTTGCACGGGCCTCCCTGACCTTGCCTGAAGCGGCCAAGTTGGCGACCGAAGCAATCGCATCAAAATCAGCTCCTTGAGTCATCATCTGCTGACCAATATCGGACTCGATCAGCTTCAGGATGGCCGGTTGAGCGCCAACCTGCTGCGCAATCGGGATGATGGCCTGCATTGCCTGCGCCGTCAGGCTGTTGGCCTGCTGCTGCTGGAACTCCTGTCGCGTCATTCCATTGCCGAAGAGGCCAGAGATAAGACCACCGATTTTGGTCGATCTGGCAAAACCGCCTGTCGGGTCCAAGAGCGGATTATAGGTCTGACCTCCCTGCGAAGCCGCTGGAGCGCTCAGGAACGGATTTTGCGCCGCTGCTGGCCTAGCATTCAGAGCCGCAGGCATTGTCCTGCCGAGACCGGCATTCGGGTCAACACCGCTGTAGAAACTGCCACGATCACGAGCCATAGCCTTCAAAACCTCAATTGCGCACTATCAAATTTTACTCGATTTCATCGCCTTTTTCATCGCCCATCAGCCGTCTGGCGAGTTCCAAAAACAAGTCTTCGACATCGCTTTCCGGCATGTCGGCGATGAAATCCTGAAGGGCTTCGCTCAGCTCCTCAGCGTCTTCAGATCGCTCAATCATCCGGTCCAAGCGTTTTTCAATCGACATCGCTCTGACCCTCCATGCTGATCGGGGCAAGCTTGGCGAGAAGCTGAAGGGCTTCGCTCAAAGTTAAGGGCCGGACATTGATGGCTGAGCCGTCGATATCGACAACATTGTGCCGACCGCTGCCGAGTTCCTGAACAGCGAATCCGCCTCTTTCCTCAACGATCACCGCTTCATGAGCGGTTGCCTTGCGCATCTCTTCCTGAAGATCACGCTCGAACTCGGCTCGTTTTTCGGCCAAGAACCTGATCCGAGACCAATGCTCAACATCCCATCCGACGAGCCTTGCCACAGCTTCGGAAACGGGATTGCCTTGGCCGTCGTACCAATGGCCGGGATCGCCTTTCAGCATCCCGATCAGGCCGACTTCAGGGGCCAAGCGGCTGCCCTTCCACGACATGCCAAGATCGTTCGGGTGGATGTTGTCGGCGGTCGAACGCATTTCGAGTTTACGGGTCATTTGATGGTCCTCTTGTCGGATTGGGATTTGCCGCAGGTGGCACATGGTCCGGGTCTCGCAATGAAAATCGGTCTGCCATTGCGGTATTGCGCGTCATGCAAATAAGTGCTTGGCGTCGGATGCGTGTTTTGGGACTTAGCCATGGTTCACCTCGGGGAAGAGCTTGGCCTCAACTGCGGTTAACGGCGGTCCAGCGCTGCCATTCGAAGCCTTAGCGATGGCCTTGTCCTGTCGTGCTGCCAGCTTCCGACGCGCAATCTCTGCCCTGAGAGCCGTCTCGTACTCTTCGATCCGCAAGCCGATGCCTTTGGTCTCATAACCGCTGATTTCAGCCTTCGGCATGATGTTTTCGCCGATCAGCGCCAACAGCTTGCCAGCTTCATCTTGGCTAAGCTCAAGTCCGAGCCTCATCTCTTTCAGATGCTTGCCGTGGACGGGATCGGTTTCCTTCGCCAACTGGCGACCTTCCGGCTTCGGCAGCATATCAACCACGTCGATGCCCTGCCGGATCAGCGTATCGAGCACCTGATGCCGGATTTCACGTTGATATTCGCGGCGTTCCTCAGCTCTCGCCAGATAGTACGAGTCAATCTCGCCTTGCAGCCGCTGGCAGCGCTCTTCCAAATGCGAGAATCCAAGGGCGATTTGCCGGATCAATGGGAAGTCAACATGGCCCATGTCGGCCACGATCAACCGGCAGCCAGAGGCAATGAGCTTTGCGAGATTTGCGACGAGCTGCGATGGGGTTTCACCCAAAACCTGCAACGTGCTGATCACCACAGTATCGACGGGCTGAAGATCACGAAGGATGTCCTTGAGGATTTTATCACTTCCGCTCAAGGGCTCCTGCATGACGGCGGCGCTCAATAGCTTTGGTTCGCCATCACTGTCACGCCTGACCGGGCAACCGGCGCTGATTGCCGCTTGCGTGCACGCTCTGATCTGTTCGGCCTGCTGGAATTCGCGCCCTCCGGCTGTCGAAGTTGCAATGGCTCGAATGTAGAGAATTGTCCTACTCACCATTTCCGGACTCCCATCTTCTTTTGCATCTCAATCATGGCCTTGCCCATCGGCCCGTAACTGTTTGCGCTCGTCTTCTCTGGCTGCTGCTGCGTGTAGACATGGCCCGTACTGGCGACCCCTGATCCGAGACCATCGCTCCGGCCTTCCTCGTCGCCACCATCATCAACCTGCTGATCCTGGGCCTGCATGGCTTCGATGGCTGCATGCAATCGCTGAGCCGCAACGAACCGGGTGTTTTCGTCTGAGGCGATGTCCAGAAGCTGTTTGCGGCTGAAACCGCTGCCCTGCATGGCGGCGGCAATCGCTTGCGGATCATCATCCGGGAACATGATGCGATATCGGTTCCAGAAGGCGTCCGCTTCACGCTTGAAGGCCCGGTCTTCACGTTCGCTGCGCTCGAAGTCGTCCATGTCTGGAATGAGCTGCTTAGCCGGGACCACAGTTCCGAAGAGGCCAGACTCATAGAAATTTCCGTCTTCGCCCTGCCAAGCATTCGGCCCGTACTTCGGCGGATTTGCATGCTCCATAGCCCTGTCGAACAAAGTCTTTTTCAGGCCAATGCTCAGCCCTTCACGCTGAGATGGTTGCCGAAGCCCAGCCTTTTCTTGCCATTCAATGATCTGGTCGCTGAGGCTGTTCGGATCGCGATCAATGGGAAGCTGATCCCGGCGAATAGATTCAATGTCACGAATAATTTGCTGACGCTGATCTTCTTCACGCTGCGCCAAGCGAAGTCGAAGCTCCTGCTTCTGCCGTTCTGTTCTTTGACTCATTGTCGATTTCCATTGGTTTTATCATGCGACACTTTATCGCACAGTAAGATTAGTGTAAACTAATTTACAGAAATTGTAACTAAAAGGCGGCGATAATGCAGTCTGGAGACTTTTTCAGTGTAAACGAGTTTTTGACCTTGGCCGGATTTAGCCGGACATGGATAAATACTTTATGGGTTCGTGGCGAAGGCCCGCCAAGACAGACAATTCGGGTCGGCGGTCAGAACAGAGTCCGTATTCCTGTGATCGCTGGTCTTGCATGGCTGCTGGATCGCTATCCTGAGAGAGCGCGTCATTACGAAAAGCTGAGCGACCTCATTCGCTTCGACCGTCACGGCCATGTCACCGAAATCTTTATCGAGCCGAGGGCCGATCGATGAAAGCGACTAGACGGCAGCTCACAGAAGCCTCTCCAGCGCAATCAGCCTCCTGTGAACACTCAGCAAAGGGGCCGTTGGAAAACGCGCATGTGAGCCTCCCTGAGCCGGTTAAGCGTGTTTGCCGCAAATGTGGAGCTGCCGAAGGCTTCGCTGGCGTCGGCGACTTGTGCGTGAAGTGCCGGTCGAAAATCACGGCCTGCATAGACTGTGGCGCAAGTCTTGAAGGTCGGCACCCATCGGCCACCCGCTGTTTGGATTGTGCATCTATGGCGAAGGGTGGCCGCAAGTGCGACGAGCCGATGGTCAAGCCAACATCGACGGCGATCAAGGAATTGCCAGATCGCAAGCCGGACGATCCCGAATGGATGGCGAAGAAGAAAGTTTGGGCCGAGAAGCTGAAACCCTACGATTTGAAGATGAACAGCCGCAAGCTGAGCGAAGGAGCGAGGTGGTACGGATGACCGACAGCAAACCAAACCCCTTCTCAAGTCTTATCGACCATCTCGACCCGGATGGCCTTCGGGCCTACTGCCGAGCATTGGAGCGGGTCAACCTTGAGCTTCAGCAGGAGCTTGCAGAGACCAAGCTGCGCGCCATCAACATTATGACCGACAGCCCCAGCGAACTTTTTCACTAACCAAGGAAACCATGAAATGTACGAACTAGCTGACAATCCCCGATCTGAAGATGCTCGCAAGCATATCGCCGAAGCCGAGGCCGCCGAAAACCGGCACCGCGAACTCGAAGCGCAGATTGCCGATCTTGAGCGGCAGCTCGTAGCGACGAAGGCCGAATCCGACCGCCAGCGCATGGCCGGTGAAGATCACCGGAAGGCCGCTTTTGAAGCCGAGAAGCGCTTCCATGAGAATGAGGATTTCGAGCGCAGCTTTGCCGAACGCGAAGAATGGCTTGCAAGTTTGACGCCTGAGCAGCGGGAAGCCTTCAAAACGGCTGCGCGTGAAGAAATGGCCAAGCTCGACAAGGCCCGCGACCAGAAAGAGGCTCGTCGGCGGTCAAGAGAAGTCTGAGCGTTTAAACGCACAGGGCCGCAAGTAATGCGCAACAAGATCGTGATCGAGTTACTAGACGTTTTTAAACGTAACTCCGTTGCCACAAGTCCATAATGGTCGTTGCCAAGAATGGAGACGACCGATGTCCGGCAATACCGATAAATTTCTGACGATCAGCGAAATCCAAAAACGATACGACGTGTGCCGCGCGACGGTCTGGCTATGGCGACGGGATGGCCGTTTGCCGCCACCTATCGGTGCTGGTCGCAAGCCGCAATGGCGCTTGTCCGATTTGATCGCGTTTGAGAACCGACAGCCCGAGAATGTTTAAGCGCAAAGAAAAAGCCCGGCTGAGAAAGAAAACCGGGCTTCAGATAACAAAGAGTTCGAGTAAGAACGGATCGAATGTATGGATAATTCCCCGAAATTTCAAGACAAAAACCCCGATGATGCTGCGCATATTGTCACACCCCCGTATCTCGTCTTTACACGCGACCCTGACAGCGTCTCGTTAATCTTAGACGACGGCAGCTATATTGACGCGACCACCCGATTCCGCCGTCTGCCGTGCGAGCCGGACTTTGACCTGATGACGCCCGGCGATTTGGCGAAGCTGCCCGAGCCGGTCTATCTGATCAGCGGGTTGATCGAGACCGGCACCGACAGCCTGTTTTATGGGCGTGATGGCAGCGGCAAGTCGCTGATCTGCCTCGACATCGCGTTGTCGGTCGCCAGCGGCCAGCCTTGGTTCGGCAGGGAAACCCGGCAATGTGAGGTCGTCTACATCTACACCGAAGGATGGGGGCGGCTGAAGAACCGGAAGGCCGCATGGGAGGAGCACCACAAACGCAGCGTCGAAGAGGGCATCTGGTTTCGTGTCCGGCCCCTGCGGCTGTCGAAGCCCACTGAAGTCTCGGCCTTCATCGCCAAGCTGCGCAAGGCGGGTGTGCGCCCGGGTCTCATCATCATCGACACGCTGGCCCGAAATGGCGGCGGCATCGATGTGAACAAGGACGCCGACATGGCGCTCTACCATGAGGGCACTCGCAAGCTGCGGGAAGCCTTCGGCTGCGCAACGATCACGGTTCATCACGCGGGTAAGGACAAGCGCCGTGGCGCGAAGGGCGCAACGTCGATCTCCGACGCTCTCGACGGCGTGTTCGAGGTCGCCAAGGACAAGGCCGCGAAGCAAGGCCGGATCGTAATCGAGAAGCAGCGTGACGCCGATGCTGGGGCCAACATTCCGTTCCGGTTGACGGCGATGGTCGGCGATACGGGCAGCGTGACGGTCGAGCCGGATAGCGGCAAGGCCGACAGCGACGACAGGAAAGCAGCGACAAGGGCAACTGCCAGCCAAAAGAGACGGCACGCTCTGATTCTCGAAAAGTTACGCTCTGAATCGGTCGGGCTGACTTATGGCGAACTGCACTCAAGAACTGGAATTCCGCAAGCGACACTTAGTAAAGACCTGAAGGCGCTAAAAGAAGCGCAACGTGTTGATAAGAATGAAGAAACTGGCCTTTGGTCTACGCTCTGAAGAGCGTGAAACGAGTGTAAAACGAGCGTACCAAACCCCATTACGCTCTACACTACGCTCTCTCGCGTTTCTTAGAAACGAGAGCGTAGCGTGAAAAGGGTCGAAGATGGAAAGGAATAGGAATTTGAAGATAAAGATCGAAACTAGCGGCGAACTAGTCGCCAAGTGGCGCGCCATGAACCCTAGAGAACGGGACGCCATACGTGCCGCTATTGAGTACGGACGGTCTAAAGGCTGGAAGCTGGCGGGTAACGGCGATTTCTTCACACCCGAGATGCTGGCGACCGGTCGCAAACGATTCCGGGATGTCTTGGAGCAAAGTATCGAGGGGCATACAGCGCTAGATCACCTGTACTTTTACCGGGATACCTACTTTCGACCGGCAGCCATCGTCAGCCATCTCTATGACTGGGGTCAGCCCTACGTACAAGAGCAAGTGAAGAAATGGGCTCAGGAGAACGGTTTGAACTGGAAAGTCGAGACAGATTTTCCGTCGTGGCACAATCCGGGCCGGACGACCATGATCGTCTACACCCGCAAAGAAAGGGCAAAGTGCGTGAGTAGAGAGATTTGGGCCGTTCTGGACGAAGTGAACGGCTGGCATGTCACCAGCCAAAAGCCCGACAAGACGCCTGACGAAGGCGTTTCGATACTGGCACACGCACAAGTCAAACCAGACGGTTGCGTTGTTGATGACGGCGGCACGACATGGCCCAACGAAAACGCATGGTTTCAAGCCGTCCATACCAAAGAACGGAAAAAGATGCTGGATTGGCTCACGGCTGACGGTGGCAGCGTCATAGTGAGATAGGCAGGAACTTGGCCGAGCATCGCGAGGCTTAAACAGAGGGGCCAAACTTAAGCTGGAAGGTGTGCTGGAAGGTCAGCCAGAGCAAATTCTTCGAGGGGCGAGCCATCGGCTCGCTGAAACCGAGTGCAAAACCCCACTCGCAACACCCTGCGACATATGGGTTTCTACTTAAGATTGTGCTTAGTTTTCTGGTGTTTTCTAGTTTTTGGTGTGCTTTGTTTGGGACTCCCGTAAATCTTTGGGACTCCTCGGCGAGCATGACCGAAACTCAAGTACCTAAAAGGGGAAAGCTATACCCTCCGGTTGCAAGCAGCGTGCTAAGGTCCCGACGAGCGGATAAGGTTTGAGCCCTTATAAGCGGACTAGATATCCGCTTTACCGCAGCTATCTACTTGTAAGATAAAGATGTTTTTAGCTTGGTTGCATGGTGGTTGCGTAGACCCAACTGGCGGCGAAGCCTTCCGAAACCTTCCAAGCAAGCGGTAGTGTGTTGATTTTGCTACTAAAAACTTGATTCGCTGCTTAGAAACAGCGTGCTCGGGATGGACCGAGGCCCCTTACACGTATAGGTGCCCAAACGCCAGTTTCGAGACGACATAAAGGCCCATCGCGATTTTAAGACGGGCACGAAAGCCACTTGATAAACCTGATAAACCTTTTTCAGGCCGCAGCATCCCCAAACAAGGCGCGCCTCAGTTCGCTACGGGACGCGACCCATTTATGGCCGATCTGGCGGGCCGGTAGCTGCCCGGTCTTGAGCATGTAATACGTCTGGCTCTCGTTACGCTTGATGACGGCAGCAATTGCCTTGAGGCCCCAAACGACATCATCGGGTAAAATCCGCAGGCTGTGTCATTTCCTGAAAAACTCCTCAATTAGTTTCACTGAATATTAAAACACGACACCTGCTGCCACACGGATCAAAAGAGTTCGACTGAGTTGGAAAAAGTGCTACTCTGTATAAGCGGACAAGCATGCAACCAAGCAACCAAATTCAGGAGGCACGACGATGGCAATCCGCAGCAGGTGCCGCTTCTCGGCAGCGCAAATCGAAGCAATGGCGCGCCAGATCGCACAGGAGAGCGGTTTTGAAGACTGGCAGACATTCGCCAAAGGCGAACGGGGCATAGCATCACCAGCCTTGGAGCGGCTATTGGCCGAGAACACGGAAGAAAAGAAGCATGGGCCAGTCCCAAAGAAGGGCGCTCAGATTCAGCCGTCGCACTCATGGCTAGTCGATTACACACTCCGAGGAAAACGCTTCGCGGAAACGTTCGCCACCTTCAAGGACGCAGAAGCTCGCCAAAAGAAGATCGATGCCGACATTCTAGCAATGAAACACGTCCCCAAAACCGAAAGCCTGACGATCAAAGAGGCATCTGAAAACTGGATCGCAGCACGGAAGGTGGACACGAAGGGTAACAAAGGGCCAGCCGAAGCCTCCACAATCCGAATGTATGAGGGCCATGCGCGTAAAATCCTTGCCCATTTTGGCGACGATCTGAAACTCTGCGATCTGACGAAGGGTGCTGCCGAGCAATTCAAGACGGTGCTTCTGGAAGGCCATTCTCGGCCAACAGCCCATAAGGTCCTCGTCAGCCTGAAAGGGCTTCTCAACTATGCGGTAGGCGTCGGGCAGCTACCGGTGAACGTCGTGGCCGGTATGGGAGTCGGCAACAAGAAAGGTGCCAAGGGCAAGGCGAAGGTGCCAGCCATCGCCGACATCAAGGCAATCTTGGCAAAGCTGGACAAGCTTGCGGCGCAACCGAACAAGCAGCGCGCGAAGGCATGGCGGCGATATCGGGTGCTGATCGTCACGGCCATTCGTACAGGAATGCGAGCGTCGGAAATTCGAGGCTTGCCTTGGAAGCACGTTCATTTGGATGACAGCCGCATCGATGTACATCAGAGGGCTGATGAGAACGGCAAAATTGCCGAGATAACGAAAAGCACAGCCGGTAGGCGGTCGATCTACATTCCGCCAGCAACGGTGCAGATGCTCAAGGAATGGAAGTTGGAGAGCGGTGGTAAGGGTCTCGTGTTCGGCACAGAGGCGGAAAAACCGATGTCGCTTGCTAACATCTATTCGAGAGCATGGAAGCCGCTCCTGCTGGCTTGTGGCGTCTGCGATCCTGTTGCGGACAAGAATGGCGACGTGGTTCGCGCCAAGGATGGCAAGCCCGTAATGAAGCCGCGCTATAACTTCCATTTACTCCGTCACTATCACGCCAGCCGGTTGATTGCTGGCGGTGAGAACGTGAAGGAAGTCCAAGCCGAGTTGGGCCATTCGTCCGCTATGGTGACACTCGACATTTACGGCGATCTGTTCAGCGACGAGGAGGCCAACGAACGACGCAAGGGCAGAGCAGCACGAATGGCCCTTGAAGAATGAATGCAACCAAATAGCAACCAAAGGCTCTACAGAAGGTGCAAAAGCCTGCAAAACAAGGCTCCGAGAATGGAAGTTAAGGCGATTGAAAATCCGCGTGTCGGTGGTTCAAATCCGCCTCCGGGCACCATTTTTCTCCTCGAAGATCTGGTTTCCATGGACGCTTGAAGCGTCAATGATGCGGTGCGTCCAGGAGATTTTCAAGGAAGCCAGAGATTGCTTCAGGACAAGAGATGACCGCGAGCGCTGGAACGCCTTCGTTGTCGCCCCGTTTCCCAAACCGGCTTGAAAGCGAATCTTCGCAGCAATCGACTTTCGCTCAGACGCTGATGGTCACCATCGAAGTGGCGTCGAAGCATCCTGCAGCTATTCCGTTGAGAGGTCGCGTCTGCGCGAAGCGGGCGCGATGACGAGGGCATGCCTGCCGGACGTTGAGCAGGCTTGCGAAATGGTTCCGGCCGTTCGCTGACCTGGCATTGATCCTCCTTTTTACGGCGGACGAAAATGGGCGGCTGTTACCTGCGTTACACGTCCGTCGCAGCTTCTGCCTATTCTCACGCCCGGGAGGACCTGAGCGGCGAATGTCTTCGCCGCGTAATCGATGTCACGAAAACGCAATAAAAACAGGGTCGTGGCAGGGTCAACCGAGGATTAGAAATGCGTAAATTTGCCAGGCTCTCTATAGCAACGCTCGTCGCAGCAACGATTGCCACCGGTGCGTCCGTTCCCGCTCTCGCTGGAGGCAGCTACTACAAGGGTGTGTCACCGACGCCGGTCAATGAAGGCCACCAGAGCGAGAAGTACAATCCGCCCGGAAAGACCGTAAACCGCCCGCCGCCGAGAAACGGTTCCTACTACAAGGGCATCATGCGCAAGTAGAAGGGCAGGTGAGAGGAAGCCGATGGGCCGAAATGCCGTTGGCTATCGACCGCCGGTCTGTCTCTCAGGCGGTGACATCCGTGAAAACAGGAAAGGGCGCCGTCGCGCCCTTTCGTTTCAGATCAGAACATGACTGAGAATATCGCCTTCGCTGACCACCAGGTTCGGCGGATGACCATTGCGCAGATAGTGCTTGCGGTCGCTATCGGCGGTAATGAACACGGCGGTTCGGGCAATCTCGTCCACTGTCATTTGTGGCGTTGGCGGAACGACGGCGATTTCGGAGCGCAGGCCAAGCTCGCGCAACAGTGCCTCGATCGCGCCATGGTCGTCCACGCCGTGAAGGACGAGCCGATCGATTTCTGCGATCGAATTCGTGCGCCACGTGACGGTCTGAAGAGCGACCAGGAGGGGCAGCGCCCCTCGTACCTGCTGCACCTCGGGATGGTGCTCGAAACCGCCCAGCATCAGCCGCGTGTAGAGTTCATAGGCGCGAACGTAGTCCTTCTTCATCATCCACATGCGTAAGGCGACGCTCATGCGGACCATGGTGAAGTCCTTGATCTGCGCGTCGAGGTAGGCGCGGCGATCGGCAGTCAGCTTGACAGCGCCGCGTTTGGCGCCGCTATAGAGGAAGTATTCAAGGCCGCCGCGATACGTGTCCCAGCCGGTCAGTGTTTCAGCGTGGCCAGCCTGCGGCCGATCACGGACGATCTTGGACCGTATCACCTGACGATAGAACGGCTTCTTCAGGAAGGCGACGGCGCCCAGTTCCAGAAAATGCGCGAGATAGGCGAAGGCCCAATAGGCGATGTGCCGCGGTGCCCAAGCGGAGCGCAGAGCCGAGGTCCGGTAAATACCGATCTCGGGGAAGACGTGTCGGTCGATGAGAAAATCGAAAACCGGCTCGAATTCCCGTTTCTTGAACTTCATATCCTTGTCGACCGAGTAGAACGGCGCACCGTCACATCCGTCGATCTCGTCATGCGTGTACCAGGGCGCAAAGCAGGCGGTCACTTCGGGATTGAGATCCAGATAGCGGATCGCCTCGCGCAAGCCATCGTTGATGAGCACGTCGTCGTCAGCCAGGTAGAGCGTGTACTCACCGACTGCGCGGCTGATGGCGCTGATGACGTTCGAAATCGCGCCGAAATTCTCCGACTGGCGGAAATAGCGGATCGGCAGCCCCTTGGCGATAAAGCGATCGACGATCTCCCGGGTGCTGTCGGTCGAGGCATTGTCGGAGATGACGATCTCGTACTTGAAGGAGAATTGGTAGAGTTCGACGAAGTAGTTGAGCGCCTTTTCGAGGAAGGGCGCGCGGTTATAGGTGGGAATGCAGATGCTCAGCTTAACCTGGCTCACTCGCCTCTCCATTGTCAGTCACATGCGACGTCGAGCCCTCGGCAGACTGCTCGCGTCGCTTTTGCTTGCACCGCCGGCGCGAAAACAGCAGTGGCTGGCGATGCATCGGCAGGGGCCGGACACCTCCAGGCGCAAGGGGCAATGCGCGCAGCGTCCATCCGACGTTCCCTTATTCCGCTTCGATCTTGCGTGAGCCTTATCTTGAATGAAGGTCGGGCAGCGGGCCACGTTGCAGAGGGTGAGCAGAACCCTTGTTAGCGATTTGTTAACCATGCTGAGGCAGTCTCGATGGCTGCACAAGAATGCTCGAACCCCGTGTTCATCGAGCGGCCCGCCCCAAAGCAGACGCATTCGTTCATTCCTAAGGGAGCAGAGACAAGGATGTACGAAATGGCAGCTCATATGATGAAGATGCTGATGAGCATCATGGCCGCGCTGTCGCTCGGCTCGCTGCTGTTTCTGATGGCCGTTCTCTAACAACGGCCAGGAGTTCGGGCGGCGCGCCCGTCAGGGGTAGAGGTAGAACTGGTCCCAGCTCTCGTGCGGTACAAGCTCGCCGATCTTGTATTCGAAGGACAGGACATCCAGGTGCTCCGCGTCGGTACGACACTTGAACTTCAGCTTGTACCACTCCCCCTTGCTGCGGAAGACCGCGCCCGGTGCCTTCATCTTGTCTTCCTTCATGATGGGCTCGGCGAAGGTGTAGGCGATGACCTTGTCCGGTCTGAAGGTCGATTTGTCGGCGTTGATGCGCTCCATCGCCTCGGTGTCGCATCGCTGTTCCAGGCGGGTCTGAGGGTCGAGCTTTTCGAACTGGCGTACCAGGGACTGGTCCATCGCCGATGCCGGGGAGAATGTGGCGGCGAAGATGAGCGAGTACGCGATTGTCTTCATGCTCGACGAATTCCTGCCATGAAAAAGAACCGGACCCGGCAAATTACTCCGGGGACGCGCCTGCGGTTTCAGTTAAGCATTGTGGCCATTCCAAGGCGCGGGGATCACGCTTCGGAAACGTCGATCCACTCGGCGCCGGTCAGTTCGACGATCCGGGCGGGGCTGATATGCACGGCCGCATTGGTGGCGCCGGCCGCCGGCACGACGATGTCGTAGGCCTTCAGGGACTCATCGCAATAGATGCTGTGCGGCTTGGCCAGGCCGAAGGGGCAGACGCCGCCGACCGGATGCCCGGTCTCCGCTTCCACCTCGTCGAAGCCGAGCATGCGCGCCTTGGTGCCGAAACGGGCCTTGTACTTCTTGTTGTCGAGGCGGGCGTCGCCGCGCGTAACGATCAGGATCACGTCGTCGCCGACACGCAGCGCCAGCGTCTTGGCGATCTGCGCCGGCTCGACACCGTGGCCCTCGGCCGCAAGCGCAACGGTGGCGGTGCTCTGTTGCAGCTCGATAACGTCGATGTCGGGGGCATGCTGGGAAAAGAAGTCTTTGACGGAGGCAAGGCTCATGGCGAACGGTTCACGTTATCGAAAAAGCTAGGGCGATCAGCCGCGGGGCAAAGGTCGTCTTCTGCGCCGGGTGCGCAAATCTCTCAATCGTCGTTGGAGGCGTCAAGGTCTTCCGGGCGAAGACCTTCCTGCCGCGGCGGAAGGTAGCCGTGGCTGGTGAACCAGTTCTCGAGGATTGCGATGATCGCCTGGTCTCGCGTCTGCATGCCTGGATGATTCGCGATGAAAGACTTGAGCGCCGTTTCGATCTTGTCGGTGTAAAGCGCGTTCATGCTTGCCTCCCTCTGGCAATATGCGGTTTCCGTCCGGTGACCCGTCCAGCAGATTACAGTGCTACAGCCCCCTCCGCGCGTCCAGATGGAACGCAGGCACAAAGGGTGACCGCGCCGGTCTGGATCAGGCCTGTTTGACGATGCGGATCAGCACCAGGAGAATGATCGCGCCGATCGTCGCGTGCAGAATTGCGGAGAGAATGCCGCTGCCGAGGCTGATGCCGATCGCCGGAAAGAGGAAGCCGGCGATGAAGGCGCCGATGATGCCGACGACCATATTGCCGATGAGGCCGAACCCGCCGCCCTTGACGATGAGGCCGGCGAGCCAGCCGGCCACGGCGCCGACGATCAGGAAGACGAGAATGCTTTCAATGCCCATGAATTGTCCCCTTTCCATTGGATCTCGACTGGAAAGATAGATCAGGAATCGAAATCAGATAGGGGGCAATTTCATCGTACGGCGATTTTTTGAGCGGTCGGGCGCAAGCGGCAGCGCCGGCCCCCGCGGGCACGGCGCCGCTCGATGGTATCAGACGATGCCGCCTCCGCCGCCGGCAACGGCCGGGCGCTCAGCCGCGACTTTCGCGCGGTAGCCGCTGTTGCGATAGGCCGCGACGGGCGCCACCGCCCCGCCATTCTCAAGTCGCGCCATGGCAAGGATCGGCTCGACGTCGGTGCGGAAGGCGGCCTTCAGCGTTTCGCTCGCCATCAGCGCGTCGTTGTCTTCCTGGCAGCCTTCGAGCGCTTTGCGGTCGACGATCAGCGCCTGCGCATAGGCGCGGCAGACCTCGGTCGCGCTCGTCATCAGGCTTTCGATCGGATCGGTGACATTGTGGCTCTGGTCGAGCATATGCGCGGGCCTGAACCCCTTGGCGCCGCGTGTTTCCGCATCCACCAGCTCGTTGAAGACGAGGAACAGGCGATAGGGGTCGATCACGCCGGTGTCGAGATCGTCGTCGCCGTACTTCGAATCGTTGAAATGGAAGCCGCCGAGCTTGCCGAACTGGATGAGGCGGGCGACGATCATTTCGATATTGACGTTGGGCGCATGGTGGCCGAGGTCGACGAGGCAGAAGGCCTTGGGGCCGAGTTCCTGGGCGATCAGGTAATTGGTGCCCCAGTCCTGGACGACGGTCGAATAGAAGGCCGGCTCGAACATCTTGTGCTCGGTAAAGACGCGCCAGTCATCAGGCAACGCCGCATAGACCGACTTCATCGCATCGAGATAACGCTCGAAGGCGCGGGTGAAATTGCTCTGGCCGGGAAAGTTCGAGCCGTCGCCGACCCACACGGTCAGTGCCTTCGAGCCGAGCTGCCGGCCAATCTCGATGCATTCGAGATTGTGTTCCACCGCCTGGCGGCGCGTGGCGGCGTCGACGTGTGACAGCGAGCCGAATTTGTAGGAATGCGCCTGGCCAGGGGCGTCGGAGAAGGTATTGGAATTCATCGCGTCGAAGCCGAGGCCGAGCGACGTACCTTTCTGCCTCAGTTCCGAGATGTCGCCGACCTTGTCCCAGGGGATATGCAGCGAGACGGTCGGCGTCGCCCTGGTCAGTTGCTGGATGACCGCGCAATCCTCGAGCTTGTCGAAGATGTTGCGCGGCTCGCCCTTGCCGGGGAAGCGGGCAAAGCGCGTGCCGCCGGTACCGACACCCCAGGAAGGGACGGCGACGCCATAGGCGGCGACCTTGCGCTTGATCTCGTCGATCGCAACACCGCGGCGGTCGAGCCGCTCGCCGAGGCTCTCATAGTCCCGGCGAAGTGCCGCAAGACGGCTGTCGTTTTCCGCCTCGACCGTTGCCTGGCTGATCATGGTGGTCGTCATGGCGTTCTCCTCGATCAGCGCGTGAACGACTGGGCGTTGCCCGCGTCGACGTTGATGATGTTGCCGGTCGATTTTGCCGACATGTCGGAGGCGAGGAAATAGATCGCCTCGGCGATGTCCTCCGGGAAGACGCTGAGCTTCAGCATCGAACGCTCGCGATAATGCGCTTCCAGGTCGTCGACATCCATCTTGTAGGCGGCGGCGCGCTGCTCCTTCCACTCGCCCGTCCAGATCTTCGAACCGCGCAGCACCGCATCCGGATTGACGACATTGACGCGGATCTGTGCCGCGGCACCTTCGAGCGCCAGGCAGCGGGCGAGATGGATCTCGGCCGCCTTGGCGGTGCAATAGGCCGAGGCTCCGGGCGAGGCAGCAAGGCCGTTCTTGGAGGCGACGAAGACGACGTTGCCGCCGGCCTTCTGCTGGCGGAAGATGCGGAAGGCCTCGCGCGAGACGAGGAAGTAGCCGGTCGTCAGGATCTCGATGTTCTTGTTCCAGAGCGCCAGTGTCGTGTCCTCGACCGCGGCGGAGGAAGCGAGGCCGGCATTGGAAACGAGGATGTCGAGACCGCCGAAGGCGAGCAGCGTGTCGCGGAAGCCGTTCTCGACGGCCTCTTCGCTGGTGACGTTCATGCTGACGGAGCGCACGAAGTCCTTGCCGTAGCGTGCGGAAAGCTCACTCGTAGCGGCGGCGAGCGCAGCCTCGTCGATATCGGCCAGCGCCACGCAGGCGCCTTCCTGCATCAGCCGGTTGGCGGTCGCCTTGCCGATGCCGCCGGCGCCGCCGGTGACGAGCGCGATGCGGCCGGCCAGGCTCTTCGGCTTCGGCATGCGCTGGAGCTTGGCTTCTTCGAGCAGCCAGTATTCGATGTCGAAGGCCTCCTGTTCCGGCAGGCCGACATAGGTGGAGACACCGGAGGCGCCACGCATGACGTTGATGGCATTGACATAGAACTCGCCGGAGATGCGGGCGGTTGCCTTGTCCTTGGCAAAGGTAATCATGCCGACGCCGGGCACGAGATAGACGACCGCATTCGGGTCGCGCATGTCAGGGCTGTCGGCATGCTTGCAGCGCTCGTAATAGGCCGCATAGTCGGCGCGATAGGCGGCGATCGCCTCAGGCAGCGCGGCAAGCGTCTTGTCGACATCCGGATTGGCCGGGTCGAAATCGATCACCAGCGGCCGGATCTTGGTGCGCAGGAAATGGTCGGGGCAGCTCGTGCCGAGCGCTGCGAGCGGCTCCAGGTCGCGCGCGGTGACGAAGTCGAGCACCGCCTGGCTGTCGTCGAAATGACCAACCTTGCGTTCGTCGGCGCTGATCAGCCCGCGGATGACAGGCAGCAGCTTGCGGGCGACATCGGCGCGGGCGGCGGCGTCGAGTACCGGCTTCACCGCGCCGCCGAAGGCGGGCTTGGTGTTTTCGGCTTCGAACCAGGCGATCGCCTTGTTGATGATCTCGATCGTCGTCTCATAGGCTTCCTTGGCCGTGTCGCCCCAGGTGAAGAGGCCGTGGCTTTCGAGCACCACGCCGCGTGCCCCGGGGTTTTCCAGGCAAAACTTCTCCAGCCACAGGCCGAGCTCGTAACCCGGTCGCTTCCAGGGCAGCCAGCCGATGTCGTCGCCGAAGATCTTCGCCGTCAGTTCGCGGCTGTTCTGCGATGCGGCGATCGCGATGATCGCGTCGGGGTGCATGTGGTCGACATGCTTCTTCGGCACATAGGCGTGCAGCGGAGTGTCGATGGAGGCGGCGCGCGGATTGAGGTTGAAGGTGCAGTGGGGCAGGTAGCCGACCATCTCGTCTTCGAACGCGACGCCGCGATAGATCGACTTCAGCGCGTTGAGCTTGTCCATGTAGAGCGTCGCGAAGCCGTCGAGCTTGATCGTGCCGACGTCGCCGCCCGAACCCTTGACCCAGAGAACCTCGACCGTGCCGCCGCCGAGCGGGTCCTTTTCCATCACCTTGGCCGAGGTGTTGCCACCGCCGTAATTGGTGATGCGCTTGTCGGAACCGAGCAGGTTGGAGCGGTAGAGCAAACGCTCGGATTCGCTCATGCCGGCAGCCTTTGCCTCGTCCCAAAGGTTTGCAAGTCGTGCGCCCTGCTGCTTGTCGAGCATCTCGAATTCCTCCCGGTCTGATGTCGCGCGGCTTGGCGGCCGCGCAGAGATGTGGTTGGCATCAGATCATAGGACTTGAGCATTAAAGTCAATCAAAAACGATCAAGTTCGCGCATATTGCGCTGCACAATGAAAAAATATGATTGATTGTGATTGACAATGGTCGATCGTGATGGAAGCATTGATGGTATCGGAGGAGCGCATGCACGAGAAAGAAAGACACCGGATCATTCTGTCGGCGGTTCAGGAAAAACCCGTCGTCACCGTCCAGGAACTGGTCGATCTGACTGACAGTTCCGAGGCGACGATCCGGCGCGACATCGCAGCGCTTCACGTGCAGAAGAAGCTGCGCCGCGTGCGCGGTGGCGCCGAGGCGATCAACCCGCCGCAATTCGTCGGGCTTGCCGGCCGTCCGTTCAAGGTCAACGAGGGGCTGCATGCCCGCGAGAAGCAGGCGATTGCCAAGGAGGCCGTGGCACTCTGCGAGGATGGCGAGCCGATCATTATCAATGGCGGCACCACCACCTTCCAGATGGTGCATTTCCTCAGCAATCGCCGCATGCAGGTGTTCACCAATTCCTTCCCGATCGCCGAGCACCTGCTGAAGCACTCGAAGAACACGGTGATGCTGTCGGGCGGCACGATCTACCGCGAGCAGAACATCATCCTCAGCCCCTTCGACAACGACGTGACGCGCAACTTCTATGCGCGCCGCATGTTCATGGGCGCTCAAGGCCTGGGCCCGCTCGGCCTGATGGAGGCCGATCCGCTTCTGATACAGGCGGAACAGAAGCTCATCGACCAGGCCGACGAACTCGTCGTGCTGGTCGACTCGTCGAAATTTCACAAGCGCTCCAGCCTCATCCTCTGCGGGCTGAAGCGGATCGCCACGGTGATCACGGATTCGGGCATCGAGGACAGGCATGCCGCGATGCTCGAAAATGCCGGGGTGAGGCTGGTCGTTGCCAGCAGCAGGGCCGGCATGGATGCGGAGAACATGTCCTCGTCCGCCTGAGGCGGGCGAGGTGAGGGGAAGGTGGCGGTCACGGTCAATAAGGGGCCGGGTCGTTGCCGAACGGAGGAAGTCGCGCCGGATGCGTGTATCGCGCACCGGTCAATGGGAGGAAATGAGCATGAAGATCCTGAAATCACTGATGGTCACGGCCGCCGTTTCGCTGGCGCTGATGGCCAATGCCGCACATGCGGAAAACAAGAAGATCGCCCTCGTCGTCAAGGCGCTGGGCATCGGCTTCTTCGAGGCTGCCAACAAGGGCGCCCAGGAGGCGGCCAAGGAATTGGGCGATGTCGAGGTGATCTATACCGGCCCGACCTCGACGACGGCGGAGGGCCAGATCGAAGTGATCAATTCGCTGATCGCCCAGAAGGTCGACGCGATCGCCGTCTCCGCCAACGACACCGACGCCCTGGTGCCGGCGCTGAAGAAGGCGATGGACCGCGGCATCAAGGTGATCTCCTGGGATTCCGGCGTCGCCAAGGAAGGCCGGATGATGCACCTCAACCCGTCCTCGAATGCGCTGATCGGCAACATGATCATCAAGCTTGCCGCCGACAACCTGCCAGAGGGCGGCGACGTGGCCGTGCTGTCCGCTTCGGCGACCGCGACCAACCAGAACACCTGGATCGCGGAGATGAAGAAGGTCCAGGGCAACTACAAGGGCATCAACGTCGTTGCCACCGTCTATGGCGACGACCTTGCCGACAAGTCCTATCGCGAGACGCAAGGGCTTATCCAGTCCTATCCGAACCTGAAGGCGATCATCGCGCCGACCTCCGTCGGCATCGTTGCGGCGGCGCAGGCCGTCACCGACGCCGGCAAGATCGGCCAGATCAACGTCACCGGCCTCGGCCTTCCCTCGGAAATGGCCGGCCACGTGAAGTCGGGCGCCTCCAAGTCCTTCGCGATCTGGAACCCGATCGACCTCGGCTATTCCGCGACGATGCTTTCCTACGACCTGATCAACGGTGCGGAGGCCAAGCCCGGTGCCGAGTTGAAGATGGGCCGCATGGGCACGGTCAAGCTCGACGACAACAATGAAGGCGCCATGGCCGATCCGTTCGTCTACGACGCCAAGAACGTCGAGGAATTCGCCAAGATCTTCTGATCCGGCGATTGGATGCGTGCCCCTCATCCGCGCGGTGAGGGCTGCCCCTCATCCGCACGGTGAGGGCTGCCCCTCATCCGCCTGCCGGCACCTTCTCCCCGCTCGCGGGGAGAAGGGACAAGCGGCGCACTCTTCCGTTCCCTCGCCCGAACAAATGGGGTGAACGGGTCCCCTCTCCCCGCAGGCGGGGAGAGGGTTAGGGTGCGGGGCATTTGTAGGCTGAGGTGCCTTCGATGTGAGGCACACAAACTTGATGGAACGGAACTTGCTCCAGGATACGCTCACATCGCGGATAAAGCCCGCCATCGCGCTCAAGGGGATCTCGAAGTCCTTCCCTGGCGTCAAGGCGCTCTCCGACGTTTCGCTGTCGCTCTATCCGGGATCGGTGACCGCGCTGATCGGCGAAAACGGCGCCGGCAAATCGACGCTGGTGAAGATCCTGACCGGTATCTATCAGCCGGACCAGGGCACGATCTCCGTCGGCGATCAGGAGGTGCATTTCCCGACGGCACTTGCCGCGGCCCGCGCCGGCGTCACCGCGATCCACCAGGAGACCGTGCTCTTCGATGAGCTTTCGGTTGCCGAGAACATCTTCCTCGGCCACGCCCCGCGCAACCGTTTCGGGCTGATCGACTGGAAGAAGCTCAATGCCGATGCGCGCGCGCTTCTCGCGCGAGCCGGTGCCGATTTCGATCCGACGATCCGGCTCCGTGATCTCGGCATTGCCAGGAAACACCTCGTCGCGATCGCCCGCGCCCTTTCCGTCGACGCCCAGGTGGTCATCATGGACGAGCCGACGGCGGCGCTGTCGCACAAGGAAATCCATGAGCTCTATGCTCTCGTCGAGCGGCTGAAGGCCGACGGCAAGGCGATCCTCTTCATCAGCCACAAGTTCGACGAGATCTTCCGCATTGCCGATCGCTATACCGTCTTCCGCGACGGAACCATGGTGGACGAGGGACTGATCGCCGATGTCAGCCAGGATAAGCTGGTGCGCCTCATGGTCGGCCGCGCCGTCGGCTCGGTCTACCCGAAGAAGGAAGTGGCGATCGGCGAGCCGGTCCTGACCGTCTCGGGCTACCGCCATCCGACCGAATTCGAAGACATCAACTTCGAGCTTCGCCGTGGCGAGATCCTCGGATTTTACGGCCTCGTCGGCGCCGGCCGTTCGGAGTTCATGCAGTCGCTGATCGGCGTCACCCGGCCCTCCGCCGGTGCCGTTCGGCTCGACGGCGAGGTGCTGGTGATCCGCAGCCCATCCGAGGCGATCCGCAGCGGCATCGTCTATGTGCCCGAAGAGCGCGGCCGGCAGGGCGCAATCATCGGATTGCCGATCTTCCAGAACGTCACCTTGCCGTCGCTGTCGCGCACCTCGCGCTCGGGTTTCCTGAAGCTTGCCAACGAGTTCGCGCTTGCCCGCGACTACACCTCGCGTCTCGATCTGCGCGCCGCTTCGCTCGACCAGGATGTCGGCACGCTTTCGGGCGGCAACCAGCAGAAGGTCGTCATCGCCAAGTGGCTGGCGACGAGACCGAAGGTGATCATTCTCGACGAGCCGACCAAGGGCATCGATATCGGCTCCAAGGCGGCGGTCCATGCCTTCATGAGCGAACTGGCGGCCGAAGGCCTGAGCGTCATCATGGTCTCGTCGGAAATCCCCGAAATCATGGGCATGTCCGACCGCGTCATCGTCATGCGTGAGGGCCGGATCGCCGGGCGGTTCGAGCGCGCCGAACTGACGGCGGAAAAGCTGGTGCGCGCTGCCGCCGGCATTCAGGAGGCCGCATGATGGCGAAGTTTCTCAAGAACCGTGAGCTTCTGCTTGTCGGCGCGATCGCCGTGCTGCTTGCGCTGATCACCTTGCGCTTCCCCCCCTTCGTGGCGCCCGCCAATCTCGCGCGCGTCTACAACGACACGTCGATCCTGATCATTCTGGCGCTTGGCCAGATGGCCGTGATCCTGACGCGATGCATCGACCTTTCGATGGCCGCCAACCTGGCGCTTTCGGGCATGGTGGCAGCGATGCTGAACGCCGCCTTTCCGGGCCTGCCGATCCCGCTGATCATCCTTGCAGCGGTCGCGCTCGGCACCGCGCTCGGCATGATCAACGGGGCGCTCGTCTGGAAGCTCGATATTCCGCCGATCGTCGTCACGCTTGGCACCCTCACCATCTATCGCGGCCTGATCTTCCTCTTGAGCGGCGGCAAGTGGATCAATGCCCATCAGATGAGCGACGCGTTCAAGGCGCTGCCGCGTGACGAGCTTGTCGGATTTCCGGTTCTCTCCTGGCTGTCGCTGGTGATGATCGGGCTCGTCTTCCTGCTGATGGGCCGGACGGCGCTCGGGCGCGCCTTCTATGCCGTCGGCGGCAATCCGCATGCGGCCGTCTATACCGGCATCGACGTCGGCCGAACCCGCTTCTCGGCCTATTGCCTTTCGGGTGCGCTCGCCGGACTTTCCGGTTACCTGTGGGTGTCGCGCTACGCCGTCGCCTATGTCGACATCGCTGCCGGCTTCGAACTCGACATCATTGCGGCCTGCGTCATTGGTGGCATATCGATCGCCGGCGGTATCGGTACTGTCGCGGGCGCCGTGCTCGGCGCGCTGTTTCTTGGCGTTATCAAGAATGCCCTGCCGGTTATCAACATCTCGCCCTTCGCCCAGATGGCGATTTCGGGCATGGTCATCATCATTGCCGTTGCCGTCAACGCTCGCGCCGAACGGCGCAAGGGACGCGTCATCTTGAGAAAGGCGGAGGCTGTCTGATGGCCGAGACCCACCTTACCCCCCGCAACATTCCCGATCGGCTGGAAGGCCGCGGCGCGCGTCTGTTGAAGAGCTGGGAAAGCCTGCTGTTCGTCGTCGCCTGCCTGATATTCCTCGGCAACTCGCTGGCATCGCCCTACTTCCTCGATCCCTGGAACCTTTCGGACGCCACCTTCAACTTCACCGAAAAGGCGATGATCGCCTTCGCCATGGCGTTGGTGATCATCGCGGGCGAGATCGATCTCTCGGTGGCCTCGGTCATTGCGCTCGCCTCGACGGCGATGGGCTATGCCGTCCAGCTCGGTTTCGATACGCCGGCGCTGGTGGCGATCGGCCTCTCCGTCGGCCTCATTTGCGGCGCCATCAATGGGCTTTTGATCACCGGTCTCGGGCTTCCGTCCATCGTGGTGACCATCGGCACCATGAGCCTTTTCCGCGGCCTCTCCTTCATCATCCTGGGAGATCAGGCTTTTACCGGCTATCCCGACAGCTTCTCCTGGTTCGGCCAGGGATATGTCTGGTGGGTGTTCTCCTTCGAGTTCACGCTCTTCGTCGTCCTTGCGGCCGCCTACGGCGTCGTGCTGCATAAGACCAATTTCGGCCGTGCGGTCTATGCCATCGGCAACAACCAGACGGCGGCGCTCTTCTCCGGCATCCGGGTCGCGCGCATCAAGTTCATCCTGTTCCTGTTGACCGGGCTGATGGCCGGGCTCGCCTCGATCTGCCTGACTTCGCGCCTCGGTTCCACCCGCCCTTCGATTGCGCTCGGATGGGAGCTCGAAGTGGTGACGATGGTCGTGCTCGGCGGCGTCAACATTCTCGGCGGCTCCGGAACCATTCCCGGCGTCGTGCTCGCGGCGCTGATCATGGGCATGGTGACCTTCGGCTTCGGGCTGCTCAACGTGCCTGGCATTGTCATGTCGATCTTCATCGGCCTGCTGCTGATCTCGGTGATCGCGCTTCCCATCCTCTGGCGGCGCGCCCGCCACCGTCTTGCGCATTGAGGCTGCCATGGAAAAATATGCGTTCCGCATGCGGCTGAACCCGGGCATGGCTGCCGAATACAAGGCGCGGCACGACGCCATCTGGCCGGAGCTGGCGGCGCTCTTGAAGGAGGCTGGCGTCTCCGATTATTCCATTCATCTGGACGAGGAGACCAACCTGCTCTTCGGCGTGCTCTGGCGTAGCGACGATCACCGCATGGCCGACCTGCCGTCCCATCCGGTCATGCAGAAATGGTGGGCCTACATGGCCGATATCATGGAAACCAAAGCCGACAACGAGCCGGTGGCCGTGCCGCTCAAGACCGTTTTTCATATGGACTGACGTGATGCGGGTCGTTGGCGTTATCGATATCGGCAAGACCAATGCCAAGGTGGCGGCTGTTGATCTCGACCGGTTCGAGGAGATCGCCGTTCGCAAGACCGCGAATGCGGTGCTCACCGACGGCCCCTATCCGCATTTCGATATCGAGCATCTCTGGGCCTTCGTGCTCGAGAGCCTCGCGGAGCTCAATTCCGAACACGCCTTCGAAGCAATCTCGATCACCACCCATGGCGCGACGACGGTCGTGCTTGATGCGGCCGGCAAGCTGGCACTGCCGGTGCTGGACTACGAATATGCCGGCCCAGACAGCCTTGCCGCCGAATATGATGCGGCGCGGCCGCCGTTTTCCGAGACAGGCTCGGCGCGCCTGCCGATGGGCCTCAATGTCGGCGCACAACTCTATTGGCAGCAGAAGACCTTTCCGGATGATTTTGCGCGGGTCGCCTCGATCCTCACCTATGCGCAATACTGGACCTACCGCCTGACGGGTGTGCTTTGCAACGAACTGACCTCGCTCGGCTGCCACACCGATCTCTGGAACCCGCGAGCCGGGACCTTCTCGTCCCTGGTCGAGCGCCAGGGCTGGCGGCCGCTTTTCGCGCCGGTGCTGAAGGCGAGCGATATCGCTGGCGCCTTGCGGCCGGAACTCTGCGCCGCGACCGGGATTGCGGCCGAGACATCAGTCTATTGCGGAATCCATGACTCCAACGCCTCGCTGCTCCCGCATCTGCTGACGCGTGCCTCGCCCTTCACGGTGGTCTCCACCGGCACCTGGGTCGTCATGCTGGCGGTCGGCGCGGAGCCGAAGCCGCTCGACGAACATCGCGACACGCTCATCAACGTCAATGCGCTTGGCGATCCCGTGCCCTCGGCCCGCTTCATGGGCGGCCGGGCGTTCCAGCTTCTATTGGGGGAAGGGGCGGTTCCCGCAACGCCGGACGTGGAGGTGGCCGTCGCCAAGGCCGGCCACATGCTGTTGCCGTCGATACCCGAGGGCTCCGGTCCCTTTCCGACTTCGAAGGCGATCTGGACGACCGACGAGAAAGCGCTTGGCCCCGCCGAGCGTTTTGCCGTCGTGTCGTTTCACTTGGCTCTGATGACGGCCACCTGCCTCGATCTGGTCGGAGCGCGCGGGGAGGTCGTCGTCGAGGGACCGTTTGCAGTCAATGCGGCCTATCTGCGTATGCTCGCAGCCGCGACAGGCCGGCCGATATTCGCCGATCCCCACAACGTTACGGGTACGAGCCTCGGGGCAGCCTGCCTCGTCAGGGGATCCCGGGTCAGGACCGGGGTCCAGCCGGTTGCGGGCGAGGTTCCCGAGAGCCTCATCACCTATGCGCGCGCATGGCGCGAGATGGCACTCGAGCATGCGGATAAAGAAAAGCGGCCGTAGAACTCCGCTCACGGCCGTAAGATGCTTGGTTGTGTCAGTAAGGGGCGGGCCTGAGCTCGATCAAAACACAGAACTGCGCTTTACCGACCGGTTGTGCTCGATGTTGAGCACGATCGATACTGCCGTCATTGTCAGGATTGCGGTGAGTGCGGCGCCAATTCCAAGAACAATCATTGTTCGTTTCCTGTAAGCGCATCGTCATGATGTCGCTTTGCCTGGATCACGATGATTTGGATCGCACCGACCCAATCATAAACGTGATCGATTTCTCATAAGTTAGAGCAGGATGCGGGAGGAAAACCGCACACACTTTTCCTCATCCCGTTCTCGCGAAGGTTTCTTCGCGCATTCGGCGCCCACTTCACTTTCGCTTCGATACGCGAGCGCAAGTCGAAGTACAATTCTAAACTCTTGTGATTGAGAACCTGTTGGTTTCAGGGGTCTTTATTACAGTTTTGTTGCGGTGCGAAAAACACTCGCGAAAACGCCCTGCGAACTTTAGTGAATCCGATTAGAGGCGAGGGACCGTTAACCTTCAAGCAAGGAATTAACCATAAACATGGTCCCACACGTCGGAATGGGATAATTCACAAGTCTCCTCAAGGCATGATGCCGCCCCGCCGTACCGGTTCCGGTCCGGTATACAATCTTCACCGAATTTACTTGCGGGATGAACGATAGCAGACGCCGCCGGCGGGGGCTGATCTCATCAATGTGGCGTGCACGTCCGGTGGACCGTAGCTCCCCTTGATCCTCCCCAGGCAAATTCCGAACGCGCAAGACCCGGGGATCAGCGTTGAGGCAGGAAGCGTCGTCAGAACAGGCAAGGAAGGGCCAGGCAGGCAGCCTGCTGGAGCGCCTGCGTTTTGCCGGGCTCGACGACGACAGCTGCAACCGCGTCCGGGACCACAGACAGAAGCTTTCTCCCCGCATCGACCAGGCGCTCCGTGACCTTTTCCAGCGCCTGCAGACCTATCCCGATGCCGCCCGCCATTTCGACAGCGATCGCCAGATCGATCGCCTTCAGGACCTGCAATCGTCGCACTGGAACGTGCTGACCGACGCGCGTTTCGACGGTCTCTATGCCGAGCGCGTCAAGGTGCTCGCCGATACGGCCAGCCGCATGGGTCTCGATCCGCGCTGGCAGATGGCAAGCCATGCGGTCGTGCTCGAACATCTCCTCGTTGGTCTCATCGAAGAGGCTTGGCCGAGATCCTTCCTGCCGATGGGCAAGGCGCGTCGTCGCGAGCTCTGCGACCTCGTCGCAGCACTCGTGCGTACCGTCTTCGTCGACACTGAGATCGGCGTTTCGCTCCGTTTCAATGCCCTTCGCCAGCAGCACCAGCGGCAACTGACCGAGCAGCGCAGCGCCGACGAACAGGAAGTCAAGGCGCTCTTCGGCGACTTTGCCGAGGGCTTGAGCCAGGGCGATCTCGGCGCGCGGCTACCGGAAGCGGCCGCGGAGGCCTACCAGCCGATCGTGGCCAGCCTCAATGCGGCACTCGAACAGATTCAGCAGAGCCTGCAGGTATCGGATCGCCACAACCTTTCTGCCGAGGCCCTCGTCGATCGCATGCGTGGAAGCGCAGCCGCTTTCTCGGACAAGGCGAGCGCCGAAGCCGATGCGCTGTCCGGGCAACTTGCAGCGCTCTCGGACATGGCCGGCCGCATGGCATCCGGCTCCGGCCGCATCAGCGCGACGGAAACGAAGGCCAACGAAACCCGTATCGCCGTCGAGCGCAGCGGTGAGATCGCCGGTCAGGCGATCTCCGCCATGGCCGATATCGAAGCGTCCGCCGAAAAGATCGGTCAGATCATCGGCGTCATCGACGAGATCGCCTTCCAGACCAATCTGCTGGCGCTCAATGCCGGCATCGAAGCGGCGCGGGCCGGCGACAGCGGTCGCGGCTTTGCCGTCGTCGCCCAGGAAGTGCGCGCCCTGGCGCAGCGCTCCGGTGAGGCGGCCCGTGAAATCAAGCAGCTCGTCTCCGGCACCAAGGCGCAGGTCGAGACCGGCGTCGAGATCGTCGGCCGCACCCAGGACGCGATCAGCAGCATCGTCGAGCAGGTCACGTCGATCAATTCGGCGGTTTCCGGCATCGCCCGCGAAGCGGAGCAGCAGGTCGGTGATCTCAGGGGCGTCGCTGCCGAGATCGGCACGATCTCCGAGCGCGTGCAGGCAAGCGCCGCATTGGCCGGCGAAACCGCCCGTTCGTCGGACGATCTCCACACCGTCATTGTCGAGCTTGGCGAAACGATCCGCCGGTTCCGCCTGGAGCGGCGTCATCCCGTTTCGTCAGCCACCGGTCGCGAGCAGCATAGGCCGGCTCCGGGCGTGATTGCCGAGGAGCCGATGGTCGCACTGTTCGACGACGGGCCGCAGCGGCAGCTCGCCGGATGGCAGCGCTGATTTCGAGAGCAGCACAGAGTTAGCAGTCGAGGGAAGACAGGAATGGCCAGCAACAAGACCGCTCAAAAGACGCTCAGCCTCGCTCCGGTATTGGACCTGAACGAAGCGACGGCGTTGCACGAGAAGCTGGTCGCTCTCAAGGGCAGCGACATCGTGATCGACGCGTCGGCGGTCGAGCGGGTCGGGACGCTTTGTGTCCAGGTGCTGATGGCCGGCGCCAAGACCTGGGAAGAGGATCATTTGTCTTTCACCTTCAGCAAGGTGTCGGACGCTTTCGAGAAAACGACACAGCTCATCGGGGTCGAGATCGACCATCTGGTGGCAAAGGAGATTTGAGAAATGAAGAAGCGAGTTCTGACGGTCGACGACTCCCGGACGATCCGAAACATGCTGCTGGTCACGCTGAACAATGCCGGGTTCGAAACGATCCAGGCTGAGGACGGCGTCGAGGGCCTCGAGGTTCTCGAGGAAGCCAATCCCGATGTGATCGTCACCGACATCAACATGCCGCGCCTGGATGGCTTCGGCTTCATCGAAGGCGTGCGCAAGAACGACCGCTACCGCGCCATTCCAATCCTGGTGCTGACCACCGAAAGCGACGCGGAGAAGAAGAACCGTGCGCGTCAGGCGGGCGCAACCGGCTGGATCGTCAAGCCGTTCGACCCGACGAAACTCATCGATGCAATCGAGCGCGTAACGGCCTGAAGTCCGGGGATAGCCTCCAATGGATATGAACGAAATCAAAGAGATCTTCTTCCAGGAATGCGAGGAGCAACTCGCCGAGCTGGAATCGGGTCTGCTGAAGCTCAATGACGGCGACCGCGACCCGGAAACGGTCAACGCGGTGTTTCGCGCGGTGCACTCGATCAAGGGTGGTGCCGGTGCCTTTGGGCTCGACGACCTCGTCTCCTTCGCGCATGTGTTCGAGACGACCCTTGATTGCGTTCGTTCCAACCGGCTGGATCCCGGGCCGGAAGTTCTGAAAGTGATGCTGAAGTCGGCCGACGTGCTGGCCGACCTCACCAATGCCGCTCGCGACGGCGGCAGCGTCGACGAGGCGCGCAGCCGACAGCTCATCAAGGAGCTCGAAGCTTTGGCGAATGGCGAAGTGCCGCAAGCGTCCGCAGCGCCGGTCGACGTGGTTGCCAAATCCGTTGCCGCCGTGGTCCCGCCGCCGGTCAACGAGGAAGGTTTCCAGCCGGTCGCCTTCTCCTTTGACGACTTCGAAGCGGCCGAAGAACCGCCGCTGATGGAAACGCCCACCTACGAGATCGTCTTCAGGCCGAAGTCCGATCTCTATGCCAAGGGCAATGAGGCAACGCTGCTTCTGCGCGACCTCTCCCGCCTTGGCGACATGAGCATCCATTGCGACATGGAAGCGCTGCCGACGCTCGATCGGCTGAGCCCGGAAAGCGCCTATTTCTTCTGGAAGATCCAGCTCGCGACCGACAAGGGCGAGGACGCGATCCGTGCCGTCTTCGAATTCGCCGAGTGGGATTGCGACCTGGAGATTTCCCTCGTTTCGAACGAGTCCGGGTCGTCCGACGAAGAGCTGCCGATGCAGCCAGTGCCCTTCGACCTGTCGATCCTCGATGACGAGCCGGCGGTATCGGTCGGTGTCGTCGAGGAGGAAGAACAGCTCGCGTCCCAGCAACTCAGCAACGCCGCGGTTTCGGCTGCGGGGACTGCCAGCAACGTGGTCCAGATGGCGCAATCCGCAACCCGCACCCCGGCCGAGAAGGCGGCGCCCGCCGCCAATGCCACGGCTGCTGCCGCTCAACAGGCAGCCGCCTCGGCCGCCACGCCGACGATCCGCGTCGATCTCGACCGTGTCGATCGTCTGATCAACCTCGTCGGCGAGCTCGTCATCAACCAGGCGATGCTGTCGCAGAGCGTCGTCGAAAACGACACCAACGGCACGTCCTCGATCAACATGGGCCTCGAAGAGCTGCAGCAGCTCACCCGCGAGATCCAGGACTCGGTGATGGCGATCCGCGCGCAGCCGGTGAAGCCGGTGTTCCAGCGCATGTCGCGAATCGTCCGCGAAATCGCCGACATGACCGGCAAGTCGGTCCGCCTGATCACCGAGGGTGAAAACACCGAAGTCGACAAGACGGTCATCGACAAGCTTGCCGAGCCGCTGACCCACATGATCCGCAACGCGGTCGACCACGGCCTCGAAACGCCGGAAAAGCGCCTTGCCGCCGGCAAGAGCGCCGAAGGCACCGTGCGCTTGACGGCCAAGCACCGTTCCGGCCGTATCGTCATCGAGCTTGCCGACGACGGTGCCGGCATCAACCGTGAGAAGGTGCGCCAGAAGGCGATCGACAACGATCTGATCGCCGCTGACGCCAACCTTTCGGACGAAGAGATCGACAACCTGATCTTCCACGCCGGCTTCTCGACGGCGGACAAGATTTCCGACATCTCCGGCCGCGGCGTTGGCATGGACGTGGTCAAGCGCTCGATCCAGGCGCTCGGCGGCCGCATCAACATCTCCTCGAAGCCGGGCCATGGTTCGGTCTTCACCATGAGCCTGCCGCTAACTCTCGCCGTGCTCGACGGCATGGTGGTCACCGTCGCCAACCAGACGCTCGTCGTGCCGCTGACCGCGATCGTCGAGACCCTGCAGCCGGAAGCGTCGGCGATCCACTCCTTCGGCGCCAACCAGCGGCTGATCTCGATCCGCAACTCCTTCTGCCCCCTCGTCGACGTCGGCCGCATCCTCAACTTCCGCGCCATCCAGGCGAACCCGGTCGAGGGCGTAGCACTTCTGGTGGAATCAGAAGGCGGCGGCCAGCGTGCCCTGATGGTCGATGCGATCCAGGGTCAGCGCCAGGTGGTGATCAAGAGCCTCGAGGCCAACTACACCCACGTGCCGGGCATCGCCGCCGCGACCATTCTCGGCGACGGCCGCGTGGCGCTCATCCTCGATGTCGATGCGATCGTCGCCGCCTCGCGCGGGCAGTCGCTGAAGCCTGAAATGTCACTTGCTGCAGTCGGATAATGACAATGACCTATGCCGCAAAAAATCTGACGACGGACGGACGGGAGCTGATCGCTTTCCGCGTCGGCGCTCAGGAATTCTGCGTGAACATCATGTCGGTGCGCGAGATCCGTGGCTGGACGCCCGCGACGCCGATGCCGCATGCGCCGCCCTACGTGCTCGGCGTGATCAACCTGCGTGGCGCCGTGCTGCCGATCGTCGATCTTTCGGCCCGTCTCGGCATGACGCCGGCTGAACCGACCGTGCGTCACGTCATCATCGTCGCGCAGGTGAAGAGCCAGGTCGTCGGCCTTCTGGTGGACGCCGTCTCCGACATCCTGACGATCACCGACGACAAGATCCAGCCGACGCCGGATGTCGTGTCCTCGGAGTTCGAAAAAAGCTTCGCCCGCGGCGTGCTCGCGGTCGAAGGCCGGATGATCTGCCTCATCGAGCTGGAAGCCATCTTCCCACAGGAAGAAAGGGAAGCGGCATGAGGAACCAGGTCGCATTCGAACAGAAGCTGTCGCCGGACGAGTGCCTGGCCAGCGGCGAGTACCCGTTGACCCGTCGTGACCTCAACGAGATCGCCGCGATGATCTATGCGGATGCCGGTATCTATCTCAACGAGAGCAAGGCGTCGCTGGTCTATTCGCGGCTGTCGAAGCATATCCGCAATCTCGGGCTCAAGGGCTTCCGTGATTATTGCCAGCTGGTGGCTTCGCCCGCCGGCGCCGCTGCGCGCCGTGACATGCTTTCGCATCTGACCACCAACTTCACGCGGTTCTTCCGCGAGAACCATCACTTCGAGCACCTGAAGACCGAGGTGCTGCCGGAACTGATCGCACGCGCCAAGGCCGGCGGTCGCGTGCGCATCTGGTCGGCCGCCTGCTCGGACGGGCAGGAGCCCTATTCGATCGCGCTGACGGTTCTGTCGATGCTGCCGAACGCGGCCGACTACGATTTCCGCATCCTCGCGACCGATATCGATCCGAAGATCCTGGCGCTCGCCCGCGCCGGTGCCTACGACGCGACGGCGCTCGAAACGGTCAACCCGGCGATGCGCAAGCAATGGTTTTCGGAGGTCAATGTCGGCGGCCGCCTCAAGTGGCAGATCGATGACCGCGTCAAGCGGCTGATCACTTTCAACGAGTTGAACCTGATGGCCCAGTGGCCGTTCAAGGGTCCGTTCGACGTCATCTTCTGCCGCAACGTCGTCATCTATTTCGACGAGCCGACGCAGATGAAGATCTGGTCGCGCTTCGCCGGCATGCTGAACACCGACGGGCATCTTTATATTGGCCATTCCGAGCGCGTGTCGGGTGACGCCAAGTCGCACTTCGACAACATCGGCATCACCACCTACCGCCATACCGGCAAGTTTCATGGAGGACGGGCATGACCGCTCCCGCTCGTGTTCTCGTCGTCGACGACTCGGCCACCATGCGTGGCCTGATCACCGCTGTCCTGAACGCCGACCCCGACGTGACCGTCGTCGGCCAGGCGGCCGATGCCATGGAAGCGCGCCAGGCGATCAAACAGCTCGACCCCGACGTCGTCACGCTCGACATCGAAATGCCGAACATGAACGGCCTCGAATTCCTCGACAAGATCATGCGGCTCCGGCCAATGCCGGTCATCATGGTCTCGACGCTGACGCACAAGGGCGCGGAAGCGACGATCGCCGCGCTCGAAATCGGCGCCTTCGACTGCGTCGGCAAGCCGCATCCGGGCGACCCGCATCCCTTCGCGGGCCTCGTCGACAAGGTGAAGGCGGCCGCCCGTTCGCAGCGCAAGTTCATCATCACCGGCAACAAGATCGCAGGCTCGCCCGCTGCCGCCAATGCGAACACGGCTTCGGAATACCGGGCCGGTCGCAAGGTCATCGCCATCGGTGCTTCGACCGGCGGCGTGGAGGCCCTGATCACGGTGTTGCAGAAGTTCCCGGCCAATTGCCCGCCGACCGTCATCACGCAGCACATGCCGCACACCTTCACCAAGAGCTTTGCCGAGCGGCTGAACCGCCTGTGCGCGCCGACCGTGCAGGAGGCGACGGATGGCGCGCGGCTCGAAATCGGCAAGGTTTACCTGGCACCCGGCGGCGAGCGCCATCTGCAGGTCGCGAACGCGACGGCACCTTGCTGCCGCCTGGTCGATCGCGAACCGGTCAACGGCCATCGCCCGTCGGTGGATGTGCTGTTCGATTCCGTTGCTGAACTCGCCGGCCGCAACGCGATCGGCGTCATTCTGACCGGCATGGGGCGCGATGGCGCCTCCGGTCTTCTGAAAATGCGGCATGCCGGAGCAAAGACCTTCGGACAAAACGAAAAGACATGCGTCGTCTACGGCATGCCGAGAGTCGCCTATGAATTGGGCGCCGTTGAAACCCAGCTTCCCCTCGGTTCCATCGGGGAGGAGGTCCTGAAAGCAGCGGCGCTCCGCAAGGAAGGAAGCGAATAATGTCCATCGCCGAAAAAATCAAAGTTCTGATCGTCGACGATCAGGTGACGAGCCGCCTGCTCTTGGGTGATGCCCTGCAGCAGCTCGGTTTCAAGCAGATCACCGCTGCCGGTGACGGGGAACAGGGCATGAAGATCATGGCCCAGAACCCGCATCATCTGGTGATCTCCGACTTCAACATGCCGAAGATGGACGGTCTTGGCCTCTTGCAGGCGGTCCGTTCCAACCCGACGACCAAGAAGGCGGCCTTCATCATCCTGACGGCCCAGGGCGACCGCGCGCTGGTCCAGAAGGCGGCTGCCCTCGGTGCCAACAACGTGCTCGCCAAGCCCTTCACCATCGAAAAGATGAAGGCTGCGATCGAGGCGGTATTCGGGGCGCTCAAATGAACATGGAAGCCGCCGGCAAGCGCGTGCATGTCATCCAGGGCGAGTACAAGGTCTTCAACGATCCGAATATCGTACTGTCGACCATTCTCGGCTCCTGCGTGGCTGCATGCATGCGCGATCCCGTAGTCGGCGTCGGCGGCATGAACCATTTCCTGCTGCCTGGTTCCGCGACGTCGCCCGCTTCCGGCGGCGACGCCACGCGCTACGGGGTCCATCTCATGGAACTCCTGATCAACGGACTGCTGAAGCAGGGCGCGCGTCGAGATCGTCTCGAAGCCAAGATCTTTGGCGGCGCCAAGACCATCGCGCGTTTCTCCAATGTCGGCGAACAGAATGCCGCTTTCGCACGGCAGTTCCTGCTCGACGAAGGCATCCGCATCGTTGGCGAGAGCACCGGCGGCGAGCACGGCCGCAAGCTCGAATATTGGCCGTCCAGCGGCCGGGCCCGGCAATATGCCCTGACCGGCGTCGAGACGCAGCGCACCGTACAGATGGAGGAGCGCCCGATCATCGCGCCGAAGCCGGCCGAAAGCTCGATCGAATTCTTCTGATCCCGTGAGGCAGGCGCCTCGCAGGCCGCAAATACGACCTTCTACCGAAGCCCCGAGCCACGTGAGACATACCAATGCAGACTGACTACCAGGGCCACATGCCGCACGTGGAAGAAGCACTGCCCGAGGTGCTGATGCGAATCGTCACCGAACTGCATGACGTCGCCTATCTGATCGAACGGATCGAACCGCAGCTTCTGGGTGACGAGGGCGTTGATGCGCTCGCCAACCCGGACAAGGTGATGGTGCTCCAGGGCATCGACCTCGCCGTGCAGAAGACGCGCGGCCTCGCGGAATTCATCGACACCATAACGGCGTCGATCCCCGACCACTGGCTGGTCGACGTGACCACCGCGGTCAGCCTCGTCAAGCTTGCCGATATGAAGAAGGCACTTGGCAACGGCATGTTGCGCCACGGCCACTCCCAGCCGCTGACCAAGGCAGCCGGCGATTTCGAGGCTTTCTGACGCTCGCCGGGAGCCCTTCCGACGCTGAGTCTGGGAAATAATACTTCAAAATCAGTATTTAGCGGTGACAGAGCCGATGCTCCGGCAAGGCTGGCTGTCCCGGATATCCGTCGCCGTGGGCTCTTTTCAGGCCGGTGGACAACTCTGCCGGCGCCGCCAATCGATCGGCCATCAGGCCGGATCAAGCCAAGTTCGCGCAAGTTTCGTTTCCTACGGTCCCGACCGGGGCTGGTAGATTCGCGCGCATTGGAAGTCGATACGAAGCATGTCGATACCCAGCAAACCCGAATGTTGGAACTGCGCAGGGCGCTCGGCCGATGATCGGCGCGAATGTCCTGCGATACTGGGTGCGGAAACAGAATGAGTCTGTTGGATCAAGTCTCGACGGTTACGAAGAACCTGAGCAATCTCGGGCAGGGCAGGCTGATGGCGCTGGCGGCAGCCGGCGTTGTCGCGGTCGGCCTGGTGCTCGGGGCGGGCATTTACGTCAACAGACCCTCGTTCGAAACGCTCTATGTCGGGCTCGAACGCAGCGATGTCACCCAGATCAGCATCGCGCTGGCCGAGGCCAATATCGACTTCAATGTCGGCGCCGATGGCGCCAGCCTCCAGGTTCCCGTCGGCATGACGAGCAAGGCGCGCCTGCTGCTCGCCGAGCGCGGACTGCCGAGCAGTGCCAATGCCGGCTACGAACTCTTCGACAATGTCGGCTCGCTCGGCCTCACCTCCTTCATGCAGGAAGTGACGCGGGTGCGTGCCCTCGAAGGCGAAATCGGCCGCACGATCCAGCAGATCTCGGGCATCGCCGCCGCCCGCGTCCACATCGTGATGCCGGAGCGCGGCAGTTTCCGCAAGGCTGACCAGAACCCCACGGCCTCGGTCATGATTCGTGCCAGCGCCACCGTCGGCCGCAGCGCCGCCGCCTCGATCCGCCATCTCGTCGCCTCTTCCGTACCGGGGCTCGACGTCGATGACGTGACGGTGCTCGATTCGACGGGACAGTTGCTTGCCTCCGGTGACGACCCGGCCAACAGCGCTCTCAACCAGTCGCTCGGCGTTGTCCAGAACGTCCAGACCGAACTTGAGAAGAAGATCGACAATGCGCTGGCGCCCTTCCTCGGAATGGACAATTTCCGTTCGAGCGTCACTGCGCGGCTGAACACGGATACGCAGCAGATCCAGGAAACGGTCTTCGATCCGGAATCGCGGGTTGAGCGCTCCACGCGCGTGACCAAGGAAGAACAGAAGTCCAGCCAGCAACAGCCGGACAATGCCGCGACCGTCCAGCAGAACATTCCGCAGGCTGCCCCGAGCGGCGGCGCCGGCCCGAAGTCCAGCGACGAGGCCGAGAAGAAGGAAGAGCAGACCAACTACGAGATCAACAGCAAGACGATCGCCACCGTCAAGAACAGCTACACGATCGAACGTCTCTCCGTTGCGGTCGTCGTCAACCGCGGCCGCCTGGCCGCGATGGTTGGCGAGCCGGCCGATCAGGCGAAGATCGACGCCTATCTGCAGGACATGCAGAAGATCGTCGCGTCCGCCGCCGGCCTCGATACGAGCCGCGGCGACGTCGTGACCCTGACGGCCATGGACTTCGTCGAAACACAGTTGCTCGACCAGGCCGTCGCCGGCCCCGGTGTGATGGAAACGCTGACCCGCAATCTCGGCGGCATCATCAATGCCCTCGCCTTTATCGTCGTGGCCGCTCTGGTTGTCTGGGGCATGCGGCCGCTCGCCCGCCAGCTCGGGTTCGGCAGCACTGCCGGCCAGCTCGAAGGCGAAGCCGCCGGCCTCGAATTGCCCGACTTCTCTCCGGCCAATGCCGGTGCCGGCGGGGCGCTCATGGAAGGCTTCGGGTCGGACTTCGGCTTCGACAGCACCGACGACCTGCTCAACATGGGCGAGGACGGTGGCTTCAACCGCCGCGTCAAGGAAGGTCCGGAAAGGCGCCTGGCCCGGATGGTCGAGATCAGCGAAGAACGCGCGGCGAAAATCCTGCGCAAATGGGCACTCGACAAGGCCGCCTGATCCCGCCGTGGCCATTGCCGCAAGCAAACGCACATCCCGCCCCTGTGGCGGGATTTGTGTTTGTGGGCGCCACCACGGCATGCTTCGTGGCGCCCTTCATGTTCGGGCCAAATATTACGAGAGTCCGGGCGCGTCCGTCGTCATCGTCGCAAAATTTGCTTCAAGTTTCGAAGCGGGGCCGCTGAGTCCCGCCGGATGCCGCGAATGGTAATATTTTAACGATATCTTAATTTATAGATTCGGCGCGCGCCCAGGGCGTGCATCGACTGCGGTCATGTACTATGCCGGATTCCGGCTATACATAGTCAAATTGAAATATAACTTTCTAAACATCAGGATTTTATTCTGAGGGAATCACAATTTATATATCGGTAAAATGAGAAGAACCGGAAGAACTCCTGGTGCATTTCAGCAACAGCCGTGAAAACAAAGTATAATTTCTCGAGGTTCTAATTTTCGGACACCGGCAACAAACGCCTGTTTTCCGGGCACAATGACGCCGGTAGTGCTGTCCGGAATTGCGGCAATCGCCGGGAAAAGCCAAGATTTCGAGCGGAAATGCGTTTTCTGTCAATGCGTTGCGCTTTGGCGCCGGCAATGAACGTGGCCGACCGGAACGTGCGAGGCGTGCTCGGCCCGAGCGTCGGACGTGAAGTAAATAGCCAGGATGGGGCGGTGGTATTTTTCTCGCGGCCATGTACATTTTTAACAGTTGATTCGCGTCCTGATCTGCGACTGGTGGTAATAATCGGCTTCGGCCGGCTGTTGGCGGCGACAGTGCAAGTGCAGTTCCGGGATGTGAATCCGGTACGGGGGCTGAATTCATGGACATTTCGCAAGCAGACATCGCTGTCTGGCCTTTGCCGACGGCACCGACACGTGCGCGCGGCGGCGGGTTCTCGCGCGAGCAGCTTTTGCGAAGGCTGGGGGAAGTCGCCGGGCGGGGCGGTCTTGGCAGCGGTCTCTCGGCGCTGACGGAGTATGTCGGCGCGAGCCACTATCTCCTGGCGCGTTACGACATCTCGCAGGACAACGGGCTCGATTTCGTGGTCTGCTCCGATTGGCCCTTTGATGTCGTCCGACGCCTCTCCGGCGTCGTCACGTCGCTCCACGCCAAGACGACCGAGCTGGAGAAATGTCTGGCGGTGCTGCAGCCTTGCTTCTACGCATTGCCCGATGATATCGACCTGCCGCGCGGCATCAGCCGCGAATACTGCGCGATCACCTTCAATGTCGGACGCCTGCGCTTCTCGCTGATGCTGCTCGTGCCGGAAGACGTGATCCTGTCGCAGGAAAGCCTGCGCGACGTCACGCTGCTTGCAGGCTACCTCGCAAGCTTCACCGCGCGCGCCGAGGTCCGGCACGACCGGGACTTCGAGTTGACCGAGCGCGAGCTCGAATGCCTCTTCTGGATCGCCGAGGGCAAGACCAGCGAAGAGATCGCGGTGATCCTCGGAATTTCGCGCAACACCATCAACAACTACATCACCAGCGTCATGCGCAAAACCGCGACCAGGACGCGATCGGAAGCGATCGCCTACGCGGTGCGCAACAATCTTGTGTAAGGAACGGGCGCGATGACGCATTTTCTCGGTGGTGGGCGGATTGACGACGACCACAAGCTCGCCAGACAGGGCAACCGCGCCGCTCGCGCCGCAACCCTGGTCACGCGTCTTCAAGCCATGCAGCGGCAGATCAATGCCAAGCACTTCGCCGTGCTGCGCCTCAACGGCAAGGGCACGGCCCGAAAGCTGACCTGCGTGCTCGACAACTGGGGCATTTCGGCCGAAGCGAACGCGCATGATCTCATCACCGCCTATGGCGAGGAACTGGTTACCCATCTCGATCAGTCGCTGCTGCCGGTGCTCTGGAACGGGGCAGGGGAACACCAGGCGGCCGAGGTCTCGGAACTCGCGCCCTTTGCGTATCGCTTGAAAGCACGCAAGCTCCCCTATTCGGGTATTGCCTTTCCCGTCAGGCTCGGCGCCCAGGGCAACGGCTACGTGATCTTCGCCGGCAGCTACGTCGATGCCTCGACGGAACAGGTGGTGGACCTGCACGGCCGCAGTTGCATGATCATGACCGACCTGCTGGCCGCCGACGAAAAGCGAATGGCACCGGCCGAAACCCTGAGCGACCGCGAGATCGCCTGCTTGCAGATGGCAGGCGACGGCCATATCAGCGAAGAGATCGCCGAGCGCATGGGCCTCTCCGTCCATACGGTCAACGCCTATCTGGGGGCAGCGACCACCAAGCTCGACTCGGTCAACCGCATCCAGGCGATCGCCAAGGCAATTCGCCTCGGCTACATCAGCTAAGAGCGCTCGGCGGGATCGGGCGCCTGGGCGTTCCGCGGAAGCATTGTGCGCTGATGGTGCCCTCTGCAGAGTTCAGGGCTCTGGTGCGGTTCTCTCAGCTTGCGAGCGGCAATTCGTAGGACTTGATGAATTTCGCGTCTGCCAGGCTCCGCGCCAGGAAGGCCGTGTTCTCGTCCGGGTCGGCCGACGGGTTCTGGAAGCTGATATGGCTGATCTCGATACCGGCCGTCTCGTTGCCGAGCGACAGGCGCACATAGATGGTGACGCCGCGGGGTTTGAGCTCCAGGTCGAGGACGATTTCCGGCTCGCAATCCCAATCCAGATTGTAGTTGCCGCCAAGGCCGAAGTTGACCGTGCCGGGCAGAAAGTAAAGTTCCGCCGCCGATTCGACGAGATCGGCGAGGCTTGCGTAGGATTCGAACCGCAAGAGTGCGATGAAATCGGCGGCGTCGATGAGCCGCAGTTCGGTCGCCACGGGGCGGATTGCTTCAGCGACGATCTGTTCCCGTTTCTCGGAGAATTCGCACTTTTTCATCGGAGTTATGTCATCCGTTTTGGTTGCGACGCATGCACCCTGTGAATGAGTCCGGCAACAGCCTTGTAAAACACGGGTGGAATCACACTATCGACCGAGACTTGTGCAAACATGGAGCGTGCGAGCGGCGGGTCCTCGAAGACGGGCACGCCATTTTTCTCTGCAATTTCACGGATTTTCAGGGCAACCAGATCCTGGCCCATCGCCACGACGACCGGCGCGTCGTTTTCCTCGCGGACATAGCGCAAGGCGACGGCGTAGTGGGTCGGGTTGGCGATGACCAGCGTTGCCCGCGGTACGGACGAGATCATCCGCTTGCGCGCCCGGTCACGCTGCATCGAGCGCAGGCGCGATTTGACGATCGGATCGCCCTGGGCCTGCTTCATTTCCTCCTTCACTTCCTGCTTGGTCATCATCAGTTCGGTGTACCAATGGTGGCGCGACCAGAAGAGGTCGGCGATCGCCAGAACTGCGGTCGCAAACAGGATGACGATCATGATCTCGTTGAGATCGCTCGTCATCGTCGAAAACATCGTGACCGGATCGGAGAACATCAGGTCGAGCGTCGCGAAGTAGTCGTTCCACAGCACCAGCACGACGACGACGGAGACGATGATGATCTTGAACAGGGACTTGCCGAACTCGACCAGTCCCTGCACGCCGAAGATGCGCTTGAACCCGGCCATCGGTGAAATGCGATTGAGCTTCGGCTGGATGCGGTCCAGGACCGGCCGCGGCAGGTTCTGGAAGATCGAGGAACCGACGCCGAAGATGATGAGCAGCACGAAGGCGGGTACGAGCAGCGCGGTCGATTTCCATGCGAGATGGCTGATGAGCGCCACCACGTCGGTCGAATTTTCCAGCCGCCAGGCTTCGGGCTGCTCGAAGATGTCCTTGAGGGCCTCGGCCATGGTGCTGACACCGTCGGCGAGGAAGAAGACGAAGAAGATGTAGAACGCCAGCGTCGAGGCGAACATTGTCGCCTCGCGAGAGAAAGGCACATTACCCTTCTCGGCGGCGTCGGAGATCTTCTTCTCGGACGGGGCCTCTGTTTTGCTGTCTTTATCCTGATCATCAGACATGAAGCAGGAAGGCTCCGGTTACACCAGCGCAGCCTCGTTCGCGTTTTCCATCAGCGCCGTGCGCCTGTTCAGACGCAAGAAGCCCGCTGCAACACGTTGAGCTGCCGCATCATTATGCCCTCAATCGATTCCGATCTCGGGAGTCGGGCAGTAGTGAACCCGAAAGGCAGGGCAGACAAGCGTTGAGCCCCGGCATATGCCGGGGCTCAACAGGAAATACCGTGGGGAGGGGGCGTCAGGCCGTCTGCGGGGCGTGCGATCAGGCCGCTTGCGCGTCCTTTTCCTTGAGCTCGAGCTGGCCGCTGGCTGCCAGGCGGATGGCTTCCTGGGTGATCGAACGCCGTGCGATCGCGATGTCGCGCGGGTTGATGCCGGCATCGCCCATGGCGAGATCGGATTCGATCATGCGGCGCTGGCGTGCGCCGATCGAGGCGAGTACCGATTCGCGCAGTTCGGCCGTCGAACCGCGCAGCGCCATCGTGATGATGTCGGTCGACACGTCGTTGAAGAGCTGTACGCGGCTGCGCTGCGGCATGTAGAGCACGTCGTCGAACAGGAAGATCTTCGGGCGCACCTTGTTGGCGGAAGCGGTGCTGAGCGATTCGAGCGACGCGAGCAGGGTGTCCACCTGCGGCTTGTCGAGTTCGTTCATCACCTCGGCGATCTTGGCCGGGCCGGCCGAATTGCGTTCCGCTTCCATCTCGCCGATCATTTCCATGACCCGCTTCTCGATGATTGCGGCTGCCTTCTGGTTGACGTCCTTCATGTTGACGGCGCGCTTCAGGATATCCGGACGCTGTTCTTCGGAAAGCTGCAGCAGCACCTTGGCGCCGAAGCCCGACGGCATCATCGACAGAACGTAGGCGATCGTCTGCGGATGTTCCTTGGCAAGCTGTACCGAGACGGCGACCGGATCGCATTCCTGCAGGCGATCCCAGATACTGGCCTCGTAGGACTGGAACGTGGCGCGGCGGCCGAGCAGGCCGTCGACCTCGTCCGGAGTCAGGCCTTCTTCGAGGATGCTTTCGATCGCCTTGGCATTGTCCATCAGCCCGGCGCCCTCGGTGAAGAGGTCTTCGAACTCGTTGACGAGCGCTTCGAGCTCATGCGGCGGGATGGCGCGCAGCGACTGCGCCGCGGCGATGATCGATTGCAACTCGCTCTGGGTGAAGAACTTCAAGAGCTTGCTTGCGACGCCTTTGCCCATGGCAAGCAGGACGGCCGCCGCCTTGTCCGTCTGGCTCAGCGGCCTTGATAGCGCCTGTGCCTCGAAACTTTCGAAATCCATCATGGATTCATCCTTCGCCCGGTCACTAGATCACGATGATTTTGGGTCGGATCGACCCAAAATCATAAACGTGATCGATTCTCATAAGTTAGAGCGGGATGCGGGCGGAAAACCGTAAACACTTTTCCTCATCCCGCTCTTGGCTCTATGACTTCTTGCTGCCCTTGATCTCGATGAGCTTGACGCCGAAGCGCGTATCGTCGCCTTCGAGAACGGTAATTTCACCGCGGCCGATCACCCGGCCGTTGACCATGATCTCGACTGGCTCGCCAATCCGGCGATCCAGCGCGATCGTTGCACCTTCGCTCAAGCCCATGAGACCGGAAACCTGCATGCGGCTCGTGCCGAGCACGATCTGAACATCGATAGGGATATCCATGATCAGGTCGAGATTGGCCGTCATGCCGCTGCCGGGCGGCGTGTCGATCGCCGCTTCAGCGCCATCGAAGGACGTCGTGCCGAAATCCGTGCCGCCGAAGTCGCCCGAGACGGAACCGCCGCCGAGATCGGCGCCGAAGTCGCTGGAGTCGAAGTCGCCGCCGAAGGCGTCGAGACCGCCGGCCGGTGCACCGAATTCGCTGCCGAAGTCGCTTGCCGCGCCAGCGGGTTCGCTGCCGAAATCCGAGCCGAAGGCCGCCGGCGCATCCGAATCCTGCTTGAGGACACCGCGCAGGTCATTGATCGCCTGGTCGAGTTCCATGTCTCCGACCGCGACGTCTGCCTCGTTGATGGGTGCTTTCTTGGGTGCCATGTGAGAACTATTCCAGTTGAAGCTTGCCTCAGGCATGCTGCGAGCGCGCGGCAGGCCGATTTAACTCATGATGTGGCGAAGGATGTCCTGTTCCGAGCCGTGGGTATCCTTGACCCTGACCGTGTATTTCGATCCCGACCGTCCGAATTCGCAGACATAGAGGTCACGGCCGTTGGCGTTGACGTCGACGCGAACGTCCTGGGTGTCGTGGAAGGGAATGACGTCGCCCGCCTGCAGCCGGCTGATCGTTTCGAGCGTCAGGCTTTCGAGCCGGATCCGCGCCTCGATCGAGACGGCGGAGCGGCGCACCTGTTCCTCGAGCTGCTCTGTCCATTCGGCCTTTGCCTTGCGCTGCTGGCCACTGCCCTTCGGGAAGACGATGGTGGTCTTCAGCAGCACGCTCTGCGGGACAATGACGAAGAAGGTGGACATGACCGGGCCGAAGCCGATCGTCATGTCGATGGCGCCCGCATGGATGTCCTCGATCATCGGATCGGGCTTGGGACGCGAAGCGCTGTTGAGCGGGCGTTCGACGATCGGTTCGAAACCACCAGGCGCATTGACGGCGGTGCGCAGCACGTCGGCGATCTTTTCGAAGAGCGGCACGGCGACATCGATCTCGATCTGCGAGAGCGCACGCGGCTGCGGCTCCTCGATCCCGGCCGGCTCGGCGCCGAGCAGCGCCTCGACGAGGGTGATGATGATCGGGCTGTCGCAGCCGATCTGGAAATCCGCGCACCAGTTGCGCAAGGAGACGTCACTGATCACCACGCCGGTGCCGAGGCCGGCGATCAACTCCTGCCGGAACCCCGTTCGGAAACCGGCATAGCCGATCGTGATGTCGAGCCCCGTTTCCGCCCGGCAGATGTCGGGCAGGAATTCGCCGAAGACCTGGCCGAGTTCGAGCGCCAGCCGGCCGATCACCCGGTCGTCGCCGAGCGCGCCGGTCATGCGCGCCAGGAGTTTCCGGTCGAATGCGTGAACGTTGGAACTCATGAGATCAGGCCGCCTTGCTTTCGCTGCCACCGCCGGGGTTCATCATTTCCTGCTCGACCGCGTCGATCGACGGACGCTCATAGGCCGAGATGGTCTTGCGGCCGTATTCGAGAGCGACCTGCGGTACCGAGCCATTCATATAGGCAAGCAGCGTCTGCTTGACGATGACATAGAGCCGGTTCTGCTTCTCGCGCACCGATTTGATGTTGGCGACGAGCGGAGCGACGATCGAATAGGACAGGAACACGCCGAGCAGCGTGCCGACGAGTGCGGCTGCGATCTTGGCGCCGAGAACTTCCGGCGCCTCGCTGATCGCGCCCATGGCCTTGATGACGCCGAGAACCGCCGCGACGATGCCGATGGCCGGGAAGGCATCGCCCATCGTCGTCAGCGCGTGGTAGCACTTCATCTTGTCGTGGGTGATGGTCTGGATTTCCTCGTCCATCAGCGCTTCGATCTCGTGCGAACGGGCGTTGCCGATGATGATCAGGCGCACATAATCGCAGATGAAGGCCGTCAGTTCCTTGTTCTTCAGAACCGTCGGCGCCGACTGGAAGATCGAGGATTCTTCCGGGTTGTCGATGTGGCTTTCGATCTCGTTGCGCGACTTGGTGCGCAGGTCCCGCATCAGCGAATAGAGAACGCCGAGCGTGTCGAGGTATTCGCGCTCCTTCGGCACTCTGTGGCGAAAGGCTTCGCCGAGCGCCTTGCCGGTATCCTTCACCACCTTCATCGAATTGGCCATGATGAAGCCGCCGACGCCGGCCCCGCCGATGATCAGCAGTTCGAAGGGCTGGTTGAGGACCTCCATGTGGCCGCCCATGGCCAGATAGCCGCCGAGAATACAGCCGAACGTCACAAGAAGCCCGATGATGATGTTCATTTTCGATACCTGTCGCGATCTTATTTTCCGCTAACGGGATACGGTTTCATCCTTGCGTGAGGCTGGCCGGTACGGGTGGCGGAGCCTTTGACTGGAACAGGTTCGCGCAAGGCTATCCGGTCAGGATTTGCCAAGGCAGGGCGCATGCTCTGTCTCAGTCATTCCGGCAGGGGCGAACCGATCGTGACCACGACCTATACGAGCTACAAGCTGATAACGGCCGACTTGACGAAGTCGCTGGCCCGCGTTGCCGAGCAGCCGGATGTGGCGCGCGAGACGGAATACTACCTGTCGAAGATCGGTGACGTGAAAACGATCGACGATTTCTTTGCCGATACCAGGCTCTACAACTACGCCATGAAGGCCCACGGTCTCGAAGACATGGCCTATGCCAAAGCTTTCATGCGCAAGGTGCTGACCGAAGGCATCGACAATGACGACGCCTTCGCCAACAAGCTGACGGACAACCGCTACAAGCAGCTCGTCGAGTCGCTGAACTTTGCCGCCCATGGTGCCGCCGCCACATCCTTCGACCGCGCGCAGAAGGGCGTCGCCGACAAATATGCCCGCCAGACGCTGGAGCAGAATGCCGGCGAGGAGAATGCCGGCGTACGGCTCGCCCTCTATTTTGCGCGCATGGCGCCGACGATCAGCAGTGGTTATGCCATCATCGCCGACGAGGCGCTGGCCCAGGTGGTGCGCACCGCCCTGCAATTGCCCGACGAATTCGCCGCGACCGATGTCGATCGGCAGGCCGAGGCCTATGAGGAGGCGATCGATTTCAAGGATTTCCAGAACCCGGGCAAGGTGACCGAGTTTCTCGACCGGTTCACGGCGCTCTGGGAAACCAAAAATTCAACGGACGGTTATGATCCGCTCGCAGTCTTCGGTTCGTCGAGCGGCTACGGCATCTCTTCCGATCTTCTCCTGTCCATCAACAGCCTGAAACTCGGGGGACGCTGAACGTGCAGACCGGTCTTTACGTCGCGATTTCGTCGCAGATGGCGCTCGAAAAGCGCCTCAACACGCTCGCCGACAACATCGCGAATGCCAGCACCGTCGGCTTCCGTGGTACCGAGGTGAAGTTCAACCAGATGCTCGGTGATACGAAGCCGACCAAGGTTGCCTATGTCAGCAAGGGCGAGGAATTCCTGAACACCAGCAACGGCTCGCTGACGCGGACCGGCTCGGCCCTCGACTTCGCCGTCAAGGGCGACGCCTGGTTTCAGATCGAGACGCCGGCCGGCCCGGCACTCACGCGCGACGGGCGCTTCACGCTGACCGACGCCGGTGAACTCGTGACGATCCGCGGCTATCCGGTGCTCGATGCCGGCGGCGCGCCGATCCAGCTCAACGGCAATAGCGGGGAAATCACGGTCGGTGCCGATGGTGCGCTTCACCAGAACGGCGTCGCGGTCGCCTCGCTCGGCCTCTACCAGGCCGATTTCAGCAAAGGCTTCGTGCGTCTCGACAACAGCGCCGTACAGCCGACGATGCAGCCGGAGCCGGTGGTCGACCGCTTCGATGTCGGCGTGATGCAGGGCTTCGTCGAGGAGTCCAACGTCAATGCCGTCCAGGAAATGTCGCAGCTGATCATGGTCACGCGCGCCTTCGACAACATCACCGCCCTGTTGCGTGACAGCGAAGGATCGCTCGAGGAAGCGGTCAAGACGCTCGGCGGCAGTCGCTAAATTCTGACGGGTATCGGCATGCAACGCGAACGCCTGAAGACAAGCGCGGGATCGACCTCTCTGGCAGCACTTGCCGGCCTCGTCGAGCGCTATGCAAAGCCCGAATTCTCGATCGCTCCCGGCGGTCACGTGCAGACGATCTCGCCCGGGCATTACACGGTGACCGGCCTGTCGCGGCATGTGCGGCTCGGTGATTTTGTCGCCCACAAGAGCGTAACCGGAACCCATCTCGGCGAAGTGGTGCGGGTCGAGCCCGAGCGGGTGGTCGTCTGCCCGATCGAGCCGGGTGATCCCATCGGCATCCACGACACCGTGATCCGCAAGGGGGCTTTCCGCGTCGCGCCGACCGATCAATGGTGCGGCCGCACCATCAATGCGCTCGGCGAGCCGATCGACGGTCTCGGGCCGTTGATGCAAGGCGACGTGCGCCGTTCGATCTCCAACACCGCACCGCCGTCGATGAGCCGCAAGCGGGTCGAAAAGGGCTTTCTCACCGGCGTCAGGGCAATCGATATCTTTTCGCCCCTCTGCCTCGGCCAGCGTCTCGGCATCTTCGCCGGTTCCGGCGTCGGCAAGTCGACGCTGCTCTCCATGCTGGCGCGCGCAGACGCCTTCGACAAGGTGGTAATCGCGCTGGTCGGCGAGCGCGGCCGCGAAGTGCGCGAATTCATCGAGGACACGCTCGGCGACAATCTCGCAAAGTCGGTTGCGGTGGTGGCGACCAGCGACGAAAGCCCGATGCTGCGCAAGATGGCGCCGCTGACCGCCGTCACAATCGCCGAGCATTACCGCGACAATGGCGACAACGTGCTGCTGATCGTCGACAGCGTGACGCGTTTCGCACATGCGATCCGCGAAGTGGCGACGGCTTCCGGCGAGCCCCCGATCGCCCGCGGCTACCCGGCCTCCGTCTTCACCGAACTGCCGCGCCTGCTGGAGCGTGCCGGCCCCGGTACCGAAGGCACGGGCACGATCACGGCGATCATCTCCATCCTCGTCGACGGCGACAACCACAACGACCCGGTCGCCGACTCGACGCGTGGCATTCTCGACGGTCACATCGTTCTCGAACGCAGCCTTGCGGAAGAGGGGCGTTATCCGCCGATCAATCCGCTCGCCTCGATCTCGCGTCTGGCGCGCAAGGCCTGGACGCCGGATCAGGAAAAGCTGGTGGCGCGTCTGAAGGCGCTGATCCACCGCTTCGAGGAAACCCGCGATCTTCGCCTGATCGGCGGTTACCGCCCCGGTGGCGATCCCGACCTCGACATGGCGATCAAGCAGGTGCCGGTCATCTATGAGGTGCTGACGCAGACCGCCGGTGAGCGCCCGGCGCAGGACGCCTTTGCCGATCTTGCGAATGCATTGAAGGCGGCGGCGATGGGCAATCAACCGGGCGCGAGGGCGAGGTGATGGCTTTGACCGATTACGATGCGGATGAAAAGGTGCATCAGCGCAAGCGAAGCAGCCGCATGCCGATGACCGACAAGTTCCTGGCCGCGACCGGCGTCGCGCTTGCCGCTTTTGCGACCTTCTTTCCCTGGTACGCCTTCTTCCACCAGGACAAGTTCACCATGCCGCCGCTCTGGCAGGGTTCCACCCGCGATCTGCCGGAGCGCGCCGCCCGCAATGTCGTCTCGGTCTCGCCGCTGGCGATGCCCGATGCCGACGGCGAGACGCTTGCCGCGATCGACCAGCTGACGACGGCGACGGTGCCTGGCATCGGCGCTGGTCTGGGTCCCGAGGGGACCGCGGCGGAAGAGGGGCTGGCGCAGCCCTTTCCCGGCAAGTCGGGTTTCAAGCTGATGCATGTCGCCAATGGCCGGGCACTGATCGAGGACGCGAGCGGCATGTACATCGTGCGCATCGGCTCGGTCCTGCCCGACAACACGCGGCTTGCCACGCTCGAGCAGCGTGACGGCCATTGGGTGATGATCACCTCGTCAGGCGAAGTCTACCAGGCCGACTGATCTAGCAGCACATCGCCTAAGATGATGGTCGCGTATCTTTTCGGATGCGCGGCTTGCTGCCGTTCGACCGTGGGATGCAAACGTCCCGATCGCAGCCGCTTCCGACGAAAGTCCCACGCAAGATTACCGGCCTAGGTTCGCATCACCAAGCATGGAGCTTCTGATGCAAATTCAGCTTTTCGAACTCGCGTCCCGGCAGGCCCAATGGCTGACCGTTCGCCAGAACGTGGTGGCCGGCAACATCGCCAATGCGAACACGCCGCACTACAAGGCGAAGGACGTCAAGCCGTTCGAAAGCGTGCTGCAGGATACCGGCATGCAGATGGCCGCGACCCACAAGGCGCATTTCACCGAAGGCCTCGAAGCCTCGCAGGTGGCCGAAGTCGGCATGGTCGACGGTGTGCAGATCCAGCAATCCGGCAACAGCGTCGCGATCGAGCAGGAAATGATGAAGACCGGCGAGATCAAGCGCGACTACGAGCTCAGCGCCGGGCTTGTGAAGGCGTTTCACCGCATGATGCTGATGACGGTACGGAAATAAGAACCATGGATCCATTGACCTCGGCCCTCAAGGTATCGGCCTCCGGCCTCCAGGCGGAATCGACCCGTCTGCGTATCGTCTCCGAAAACATCGCCAATGCCCGCTCGACCGGCGACACGCCGGGTTCGGAACCCTACCGTCGCAAGACCATCAGCTTCGCTGCCGAAGTGGATCGCGCAAGCGGCGCCTCGCTGGTCGAGATCGAACGGCAGGGCACGGATGATTCGGATTTCAACATCGAGTTCGATCCGGGCAATCCGGCCGCCGACGACAAGGGCATGGTCAAGATGCCGAACGTGAACATCCTGGTCGAGATGGCCGACATGCGCGAAGCCAACCGCGCCTATGAGGCCAACCTCCAGACCATCAAGCAGTCCCGTGATCTGATTTCACAGACAATCGACCTGTTGAGAGCCTCGCAATAATGATCGATGCAGTCAAATCCCTCGGCGCGTTCTCGGTTACCAAAGAGACCGACGGCACCCGTTCCACATCTTCCTCTTCGTCGATCTTCAGCATGCCGACGGCCACGCCGGGCGTGCCGCAGGGGCAAAGCTTCGCCTCGGTCCTCGGGGACATGGCGACCGATACCATCAACGCGATGAAAAAGGCCGAGGGCGCATCGCTCGACGGCATTCGCGGTCAGGCAAACACCCGTGACGTTGTCGATGCTGTCATGAATGCCGAGCAGTCGCTCCAGACAGCAATCGCCATCCGCGACAAGGTGGTCACCGCCTACCTCGAAATCGCGCGCATGCAGATCTGAAGGAACGAGACATGAAGGCCCTTTCCATTGCCGCCACCGGCATGAACGCCCAGCAGCTGAACCTCGAGGTAATCGCGAACAACATCGCGAACATCAACACGACCGGTTACAAGCGTGCGCGCGCCGAATTCTCCGATCTGCTTTATCAGACCGAGCGCGCCCAGGGCGTGCCGAACCGCTCCAACCAGGCAATCGTTCCGGAAGGCGCGATCATCGGTCTCGGCGTCCAGACGGCGGCCGTTCGCAACCTGCATATCCAGGGCAGCCTGGTGAATACCGGCAACGATTATGACCTGGCGCTGATGGGTCGCGGCTGGTTCCAGGTCGAGACGCCGGATGGCGAAACGGTTTACACGCGCTCGGGCGCGTTCAACAAGAATGCCCAGGGCCAACTCGTGACCATCGACGGCTACACGGTCGTTCCCGGCATCACGGTTCCGCAGGACGCGACGGAAATCGCCTTCACCAGCTCCGGCCAGGTGATGGTGCGTATCGGCAACGATCCCGCAATGCAGGAAATCGGTCAGCTGACGATCGCCAACTTCGTCAACGAGGCCGGCCTCGAGCCGCAGGGCGACAACCTCTTCAAGGAGACCCCGGCTTCCGGCGACGCGATCGTCGGCACGCCGGCCGACCCGGGCTTCGCCCAGATCAAGCAGAAATACCTCGAAGCGTCCAACGTCGATCCGGTGAAGGAAATTACCGACCTGATCTCGGCGCAGCGCGCCTACGAGATGAACTCCAAGATCATTCAGGCGGCCGATGAAATGGCGGCCACGGTGAGCAAGAACCTCAGGTAACGAAAGAGGGGGCAAACATGATGTTTCGCCGATCCGCAGACATCAAGGTTTCGAAAGACGGCAGCGCATCGATGGCGCTTCGTCTGGCGGCTGGCGCCTTGCTTGCCGCCGCTTTCCTGTTGCCTTCGGTGAGCCTCGCCGAACGGCTGACTGCAGTGATCCCGACGCGGACCATCTATCCGGGCGAAACGCTCGACCGCAGCCGTGTCGAAGTTGTCGACGTGACCAACCCCGATCTCGCGGACGGCTACATCAGGACCCTCAGCGAAATCGAGGGCAAGGTCACCAAGCGCACGCTCCTGCCGGGCCGGGTGATCCTCGCAAACGCGCTGCGTGAACAATATGCCGTCGAACGTGGTTCCACTGTGCGCCTCGTCTTCAGCAATGGCGGCCTGACGATCAGTGCTGCCGGATCGCCGCTCCAGGATGCCGCCGTCGGCGAACTGATCCGGGCGCGCAACATCGATACCGGCGTCATCGTTTCCGGAACGGTGATGGCCGACGGCACTGTCCATGTGGTGGCGAAATGAAAATGCTTGCCTGCAAATGGTTCCTGACGCTGGCCGTCGCGATCTCGACGGCGCTGACGCCGGCTTTCGGCGCGTCCAGGATCAAGGACGTCGCCTCGCTCCAGGCCGGGCGCGACAACCAGCTCATCGGCTACGGTCTTGTCGTCGGCCTCCAGGGGACCGGTGACACCCTGCGAGCCTCGCCGTTCACCGACCAGTCGATCCGCGCGATGCTGCAGAACCTCGGCATCTCCACCCAGGGCGGCGATTCCCGCACGCGCAACGTTGCCGCGGTTCTGGTGACGGCGACGCTGCCGCCCTTCGCCAGCCCCGGCAGCCGCGTCGACGTGACGGTGGGCTCGCTCGGCGATTCCACCTCGCTTCGCGGCGGTACCCTGGTGATGACCTCGCTGTCCGGCGCGGACGGTCAGATTTACGCGGTCGCACAAGGCTCCGTCGTCGTAACGGGCTTCTCCGCGCAGGGTGATGCGGCAACCCTCAACCAGGGTGTGACGACGGCCGGGCGCGTGCCCAACGGCGCGATCATCGAGCGCGAGCTGCCGTCCAAATTCAAGGACGGGTTCAACCTCGTCCTGCAACTGCGCAATCCGGACTTCTCGACGGCTGTCGGCATGGCGGCGGCGATCAACAAATATGCCGCCCAGCGATATGGCGGCCGCATTGCCGAGGCGCGTGATTCCCAGGCCGTGCTCGTCGAAAAGCCGAAGATGGCGGACCTCGCCCGGCTGATGGCCGATATCGAAAACATCGTGATCGAGACGGACGTCCCGGCCCGGGTCGTCATCAACGAACGCACCGGCACGATCGTGATCGGCCAGGACGTTCGCATCAATGAGGTGGCGGTGAGCTACGGCACCCTGACCGTCGAGGTCAGCGAGACGCCGACCGTGGTTCAGCCGCTGCCATTCTCGCGCGGACGGACGGAGGTGGAGCCGAACACCACCATCAACGCGCAGTCCGACGGCGGCACGGTGGCGATCCTCAACGGATCGAGCCTCCGCTCCCTCGTCGCCGGTCTCAACAACATCGGTGTCAAGCCGGACGGCATCATCGCCATCCTGCAAAGCATCAAAACGGCCGGGGCCCTTCAGGCGGAGCTAGTGCTGCAATGACGGCAAACATGAACCCAACCCTCGGCAAGGTCCGCAACCTGTTGCTCGCCGGCGCAGCCGCAGCCTCGATGCTGACGATGCCCGGCGCCTTCGCCCAGGACGTCACGGCGCCTCCGCCGGCGGACGCGACGCAGAATGAGATTCAGCAGTTCTGCACCAACATTGCCGATGCCGCCCGCGACCAGCGCTACGTTCTGCAGCGCAAGGATCTCGAAACCCTGCAGGCAAGCATCGACGAACGCATCGCGACGCTGGAGAAGCGGCGCGACGAATACGAGGACTGGCTGAAACGCCGCAATGATTTCCTGAAACAGGCCCAGCTCGGCCTTGTCGACATCTACAAGACGATGAAGCCGGATGCGGCTGCCGGCAAGCTGGAAATGGTCAATCCGGAGATTGCCGCGGCGATCGTCATGCAACTGCCGGCACGGCAGTCGTCGCTGATCCTCAGCGAAATGACGGACGAAAAGGCGGCAACCCTTACCAACATCATCTCGAGCGCCAGCGATCCGAACACCTCGAAGGAACCATCATGAAAATGCGTCTAACGGCCGTGCTGACGGCGGGTCTCCTTGCCGGGTGTCAGAACCAGGCGCTCAACGAGATCGGTCGGGCGCCTTCGATGAGCCCGATCGGCAGCGGCCTGCAATACTCACAGACCCCGCAGCTCGCCATGTATCCGAAGCAGCCGCGCCAGGTGGTGAACGGCTACTCGCTGTGGAACGACCAGCAGGCGGCCCTGTTCAAGGACGCGCGCGCCATCAATGTCGGCGACATCCTCACGGTCGATATCAAGATCAACGAAGGGGCCACCTTCGACAACAAGACCGACCGCAGCCGCAAGAACAGCAGCGGCTTTAACGTCGGTGCAAACGGCAAGTCGGAGGCCAGCGATTTTGGCTGGGAGGGCGAGCTGAAGTATGGCTCGAATACGAAGACCGAGGGCGACGGCACGACCGAGCGTTCGGAAAAGCTGAGGGTGCTCGTCGCAGCAGTCGTTACCGGGGTTCTCGAAAACGGCAACCTCTTGATCAGCGGTTCGCAGGAGGTCCGCGTCAACCACGAACTGCGTATCCTCAACGTCGCCGGTATCGTCCGGCCGCGGGATGTCGATGCCGACAACGTCATTTCCTACGACCGCATCGCCGAGGCGCGCATCTCCTATGGTGGCCGCGGTCGCCTGACCGAGGTGCAGCAGCCGCCCTACGGCCAGCAGTTCATGGATCTATTTTCGCCGATCTGATCGGCAGGGAACGGCAAGATGGAAGAATTCGATTCCGCCAGCGCTCCGAAGCCGTCGTCGAAGGTGATGACCATCGCAATCGTTGCCGTGCTGACGCTCGTCGCCGGCGGCGGCGGTTGGCTGGTCGGCGGCCTGCTCGCACCGCCTCCGTCGAAGGCAGAGGTCGAGGCGACCAGGGAACCGGTCGCCAACGCCACCGGCGAAGAGGGGCTGCCGAAAGTTGCGACCGAAGCGAACGGCGTCGTCCAACTCGAACCGATCACCACCAACCTTGCCTATCCCTCGGAAAACTGGGTACGGCTCGAGGTGGCGCTGCAGTTCGACGGCGTGCCCGATCCCAAGCTGGCGGAGCAGATCCACCAGGATATCGCCGCCTATCTGAAGACGGTTTCCCTGCAGCAGATCCAGGGGCCGCGCGGCTTTCAATATCTCAGGGATGACATCCAGGAGCGGGTTGACCTGCGCTCCGATGGGCGCGTAACCAGTGTGATGTTCAGAACCTTCGTCATCCAATGATTCGGTAAATGGTCCGGCTTGTCGCCTTCATAGTCGCCATGACGGCGATGTCCGGTATTGCCGGCGCCCAGAGTTTTCCCTCTGATATCCTGAATACGCCGATCGACGGGTCGGCCGCCTCGTGGATCATCCGCACCTTCGGTCTTCTGACCGTTCTGTCGGTGGCCCCGGGCATCCTGATCATGGTCACCAGCTTTCCGCGCTTCGTGATCGCGTTCGCAATCCTGCGCACCGGCATGGGTCTCGCGAGCACGCCGTCCAACATGATCATGGTTTCGCTGGCACTGTTCATGACCTTCTATGTCATGGGTCCGACCTTCGATCGCGCATGGCGCGACGGCATCGACCCGCTGATGAAGAACCAGATCACCGAGACCGAGGCGATCCCCCGGATCACCGAACCCTTCCGCGAGTTCATGCTGGCCAACACCCGCGACAAGGACCTGCAACTCTTCATCGATATCGCCAAGGAAAAGGGCCAGACGGTCGTCGTCGACGACAAGGTCGACCTCAGGGCGGTCGTGCCGGCCTTCATGATCTCGGAAATCCGTCGCGGCTTCGAAATCGGCTTCCTGATCATGCTGCCGTTCCTGGTGATCGACCTGATCGTTGCCACCATCACCATGGCCATGGGCATGATGATGCTGCCGCCAACGGCGATTTCTTTGCCCTTCAAGATCCTGTTCTTCGTGCTGATCGACGGATGGAACCTGCTCGTCGGCAGCCTGGTGCGCTCCTTCAGCTAGGTAACGCACCCGTCATCGACCGTTCGCCGCGCCTCGAAAAGGCGCAAACAAAAAGGCAGCGCCTTGGCACTGCCTTCTCGTCCGGATTGAGTGTCGGACTGCTCAGCGCTCGAACGAACCAGTCCGCGCCGGCAGTGCCGGAACATCGATATGAGCGGGCGCCAGACCTTTCCTTGCCCGGTCGGCCATCATTTCGTAGCCCTGTTCCAGGTGGCGGCAGAAGCGTTCGGCATCGAACAGCGGCATGCGGAACCGGTTTTTCTCGAGTGTCTTGCGGTAGTCGGCGATCTTGCCGCGGTTGTTGTAGAGCGCGACCGCCTCGCGAACATAGTCTTCCGGTCCCGCGGCGACGAGTTCCGGCACGCCGATGGCGTTGAGCAGGCTCTCGCTCACGCGCGAGGCGAAGTTTGTGCCTTTGAAGGTCAAGACCGGAAGGCCGGCCCAGAGCTGCTCTGACGTCGTCGTGTGGCCGTTGTAGGGATAAGTGTCAAGGCCGATGTCAGCGACAGGGATGCGGCTGATATGGTCCTGATAGCCGACCTTGGGGCATACGATGATGCGCTTGGGGTCGATGCCGGCGCTCTTGAACTTTGCGATGATGTTCGCGCGCGCGTCCGGGCGGCTGCACATCAGCCACAGCACGCTGTCCGGTGTCTGTCGAAGGATCTCGATCCAAAGGTTGATCGTCTGCAACGAGATCTTGCGGTTGGCGTTGAACGAGGCGAAGACGAACGCTTCTTCGGGAAGGCCGAGCTGGCGACGCGACATCGGCTGCGGAAGCGGGCGGTTGATCGGATCGTTCGGCTGGTAAGTGTCAGGGAGCCTGCAGTATTTCTCGTAGTAATGCGGTTCGCTGCCGTCCGGCAGCACGTGTGGGTCGCCGATGATATAGTCGAGGTCGACGTTGACCGTCGTCCCGGGAAAGCCGAGCCAGCTCACCTGGACGGGAGCCGTCTGCCGGTTGAAGATGTTCACCCGACTTTCGAGCGTATGTCCCTTCAGGTCGACGAGAATGTCGATGTTCTCGGCTCGGATGACCTCCGCCGCCTGGTCGTCGCTAAGCTCGTTGATGGAAATGATCTTGCCCCACTTTTCGCGGGACCCGTTGTCGCGCACGACGTTGTCGGGCGATGTGTGGCAGAAGAGAGTGATATCGAAACGCGAGCGATCATGTGCCATCAGCACGGCTGCTAGGAGCTTCATGGTCGCGTGGTCGTGCCAGAAGTCGGACGAGATATAGCCGATACGGATGCGCTCGCCCCAGCTGTGCGGCCGGCTCCGCCGCGCCTTCGCCAGTTCCTCCGGAAGGGCGCGCTGCATGGCTCCGGCGATGTAATTGAGCTTTTCGTCGCCGCACCAGGTGACGTGATAGTAGGGCGCTTCTGCGGCGAGAATGTCGTACTGGCCGAGTTTGAGCGACCGCTGGATATCGCGATCATGCCTTTCGACTTCCGCGTAGTCATTGGCTTCGCGGGCATAGACGAGGTAGGCGGAACGCAGCGTCGCGTTCTTGGGATGCGTCTTGAAGAGATTGGCGACTGCCTCGCGGTCCTGCAGGTCGCCGACGTCGGCGGTCAGGAGCTTGAAGGCCAGCGCCTGATGATGACGGTTGCTGCTGGTCGACAGCGGCGCCTTGAACAGGCCGAGTATTTCCTTCTGGTCGCGCTTGAGGAAGATCGAAGCAATGATGAATGCGATCTCCGGATCCGTCTTGGCTTTCTCCAGCAGCGGAAGACCGATGGCCAGTGCTTCGTCCTCGTGCCCGTTGACGAAATAGAGCTTCATTGCCTCGGTCAGATAGTCCTGCGACCGCGAACCGCCGGCCTCTCCGGCGAGCTGGTAGGCGCGCGCGGCCTCGGGCTTGAAGCCGAGTTTCAGAAGCACCTTGGCAAGCAGCACATAGGTCTTCGTATCCCGATTGATGTTCATCAGGATGTTGAGCTGGTCGAGCGCGTCCGTGTACTGGCCTTTCTGGTATTGCCGGGAAGCGGTCGAGAAAATGGCTTGGGCGTTCACTAAGAGCTCCGTCGAATGTGCAATGGCCGGCTCGGGGCGAGACACCCCGATGTCGCAAAGCAGGTCTTACGGGCATCGTAGAGGCGAAACCTTGCCTCAGGCATGAGGCCGCCGGCCCATGGGAAGCCGTCGTTTCTGTCTCGAGGAGAGCCATCGAACAGGTCCTGGCCTCAGCTCGGAAAGCCGACTTAAAGCGTTGTTAAGTATAAACTATCTCTCGTCGACCCGGCTCGGGCATTTAAGGAATTCGCAAGCATTGGACTCGATATTCGGCCTCACATGACGGGTTTGGTTTCTTCCGAGACAGTCGTTGGAACCGAGAGGCATGAAGCCGATCCGCCATCACCGGTAGTGTAAACAGTCCGGTATGTCCCCCAATCGTCTTAAGTAATAAAGGGACACTCTAATGACGAGCATCATGACCAATTCCGCCGCAATGGGCGCTCTTGCTACCCTGCGTTCGATCAACTCGCAGATGGAAACCACCCAGGACCGCATTTCGTCGGGCCTGCGCGTCGGTAGCGCTGCGGACAACGCCGCTTACTGGTCGATCGCAACCACCATGCGTTCGGACAACAAGGCGCTCTCGACCGTTCAGGACGCCCTCGGCCTCGGCGCTGCCAAGACCGACGTTGCCTACACGGCCATGGAAAACTCCAAGGACGTCGTCGACGAGATCAAGAAGAAGCTGGTTGCCGCCAGCGAGCCGGGCGTCGACAAGAGCAAGATCCAGAAGGAAATCAAGGAGCTGCAGAACCAGCTCGTGAGCGTTGCCAAGTCGGCTTCGTTCTCCGGCGAAAACTGGGTCTATAACGACGCCAACAACACCGCTGCCACCAAGTCGATCGTCGGTTCGTTCAACCGCGACAACCAGGGCAACGTCAGCCTCACACAGCTCCAGTTCGACACGAACAAGAGCTCGCTGATCGAAGTCAACGCTTCCGGCTCCTACGTCACGAACGGCACGGGTCTGCTGTCCAGCAACATGGAGTACAAGGACGCAACCGGCTCGACGGTTACGGCTGCCTACAGCGTCCTGACCATGGACATCACCAACATGACGACCGGTGATCTGGCCGGAGCCATCTCGGGCGTTGACGCAACGCTGCTGCAGATGACCGACGCCGCTTCCGACCTCGGTGCGCTCAACAGCCGTGTCGAACTGCAGAAGAACTTCGTTCAGGACCTCTCGGACTCGATCGAGAAGGGCATCGGCAAGCTCGTCGACGCCGACATGAACGAAGAGTCGACCCGCCTGAAGGCGCTGCAGACGCAGCAGCAGCTCGGCATCCAGGCACTGTCGATCGCCAACTCGAACTCGCAGAACATCCTGTCGCTGTTCCGTTAATCAAGGCCAGACGGCGCGGGTTTCGGCCCGCGCCCGACTGCAGAAAATCGAAACCGCGCTTCGCAGGAGGCGCGGTTTTTTGTCGTGCTCTATCGGATGCTGGAACGTTGGGAAAATAATCGCGGCGTCTTAGGCCGGCGTTAACCACAATGGTGTTTGCTGTGTCCATCGAAGCAGCGGGTTAACCAACGATATTAACCGGTTAACAGGCATGAAGCTGACCGCTGCTTCCCGGTAGCTCCCGGAATGTCCCTTTTTCACGAGTATTGCCAACAAGGGGCACTCAGCCAATGACCAGCATCATGACGAACACCGCCGCAATGGCGGCTCTCTCCACTCTGCGTTCGATCAACTCGCAGATGGAAACCACCCAGGACCGCATTTCGTCGGGCCTGCGCGTCGGCAGCGCTGCCGACAACGCCGCTTACTGGTCGATCGCAACCACCATGCGTTCGGACAACAAGGCTCTCGGCACGGTCCAGGACGCCCTCGGCCTCGGCGCTGCCAAGACCGATGTTGCCTACACGGCCATGGAAAACTCCAAGGACGTCGTCGACGAGATCAAGAAGAAGCTGGTTGCCGCCAGCGAGCCGGGCGTCGACAAGAGCAAGATCCAGAAGGAAATCAAGGAGCTGCAGAACCAGCTCATCAGCATTTCCAAGTCGGCTTCCTTCTCCGGCGAAAACTGGGTCTACAACGACGCCAACAACACGGCTGCCACCAAGTCGATCGTCGGTTCGTTCAACCGCGACGCCCAGGGCAACGTCAGCCTGACGACGCTGCAGTTCGACACGAACAAGAGCTCGCTGATCGAAGTCAATGCTTCCGGCTCCTACGTCACGAACGGCACGGGTCTGCTGTCCAGCAACATGGAGTACAAGGACGCAACCGGCTCGACGGTGACGGCTGCCTACAGCGTCCTGACCATGGACATCACCAACATGACGACCGGTGATCTGGCCGGAGCCATCTCGGGCGTTGACGCAACGCTGCTGCAGATGACCGACGCTGCCGCCGACCTCGGTGCGCTCAACAGCCGCGTCGAACTGCAGAAGAACTTCGTTGAGGACCTCTCGGACTCGATCGAGAAGGGCATCGGCAAGCTCGTCGACGCCGACATGAACGAAGAGTCGACCCGGCTGAAGGCGCTGCAGACGCAACAGCAGCTCGGCATCCAGGCGCTCACGATCGCCAACTCGAACTCGCAGAACATCCTGTCGCTGTTCCGCTAAGCGAACGCTAGGCGGCGAGGGTTTCGGCCCGCGCCCGACTGCAGAAAATCGAAACCGCGCTTCGCAAGAGGCGCGGTTTCTTTTTGGTCGAATCCAGCGGCTTCTATCGAAATATCGGCTCCGCTTCAGTTTTTGTTAACCACGATGGTGTTTTCTGTGGCCAACGAAGCAGCGGGTTAATGAACGTTAACAGGCATGAGGCTGACCGCCGCTTCCCGGTAATTCCGGAATGTCCCTTCCATTCCAAATCAGCCAACAAGGGGCACTCAGCCAATGACCAGCATCATGACGAACACCGCCGCAATGGGCGCGCTTCAGACTCTGCGTTCGATCAACTCGCAGATGGAAACCACCCAGGACCGCATTTCGTCGGGCCTGCGCGTCGGTACCGCTGCTGACAACGCCGCTTACTGGTCGATCGCAACCACCATGCGTTCGGACAACAAGGCTCTCTCGACCGTTGAAGACGCTCTCGGCCTCGGCGCTGCCAAGACCGACGTTGCCTACACGGCCATGGAAAACTCCAAGGACGTCGTCGACGAGATCAAGAAGAAGCTGGTTGCCGCCAGCGAGCCGGGCGTCGACAAGAGCAAGATCCAGAAGGAAATCAAGGAGTTGCAGAACCAGCTCGTGAGCGTTGCCAAGTCGGCTTCGTTCTCCGGCGAAAACTGGGTCTACAACGACGCCAACAACACCGCTGCCACCAAGTCGATCGTCGGTTCGTTCAATCGCGACGCCCAGGGTAACGTCAGCCTGACGACGCTCCAGTTCGACACGAACAAGAGCTCGCTGATCGAAGTCAATGCTTCCGGCTCCTACGTCACGAACGGCACGGGTCTGCTGTCCAGCAACATGGAGTACAAGGACGCAACCGGCTCGACGGTGACGGCTGCCTACAGCGTCCTGACCATGGACATCACCAACATGACCATGGGCGCTCTCGCCGAAGCCATCTCCGGCGTTGACGCAACGCTCTTGCAGATGACCGACGCTGCCGCCGACCTCGGTGCGCTCAACAGCCGCGTCGAACTGCAGCAGAACTTCGTTCAGGACCTCTCGGACTCGATCGAGAAGGGCGTTGGCCGCCTCGTCGACGCCGATATGAACGAAGAGTCGACCCGGCTGAAGGCGCTGCAGACGCAGCAGCAGCTCGGCATCCAGGCGCTCACGATCGCCAACACCAACTCGCAGAACATCCTGTCGCTGTTCCGCTAAGCGAACACCAGGGAAAGTCGGGCGACTTTCGCCCGTCTCCTCGCACACAGCGCAAAAGGCCGCACACCCATCGGGGCTGTGCGGCTTTTTCGTTTCGCGTTCCCGCCTTCCAGGCGCGTTTGCGGATGGTGCGATCCGCTTTAACTTTTCATCCATATTTCCTTATTTTCGTTCACCTTCGTTACTAAGTCACTAACGGCGTTAACCATTTGTTAACCATGCAATCGTTACATATCGGTTAAGAGCGAAGGGTCGCCTCCAGGGCAAAACAGGGGCGAATCGCATGATGCCAGTCCCATCGCTGCCGGTTCTGCACTCCGGAATGTCTTCAGAAATTCATTCCGGGCAGGTGACCAATGACCAGCATCATGACCAATACCGCCGCCATGGCGGCGCTTCAGACCTTGCGTTCCATCAATACCGACATGGCCGAGGTCCAGGACCGGATTTCCTCCGGCTACCGCGTGCAGACCGCCGCGGACAATGCCGCCTACTGGTCGATCGCCACCACCATGCGGTCCGACAACGCGGCACTGTCGACCGTCGAAGACGCACTCGGCCTCGGTGCAGCCAAGATCGATACGGCCTACGCGGCGATGAATTCGTCGATCGACGTCGTCAGCGAGATCAAACGCAAGCTGGTTGCCGCGCGTGAGCCGGGCGTTGACAAGCTGAAGATCGACAAGGAAATCACTGAGCTCAAGAACCAACTCCTGGCTGCCGCTCAGTCCGCATCCTTCTCGAGCGAAAACTGGCTCTACAACGCCAATGCCGCCTCCGTCGGTACCAAGTCGATCGTTGCGTCGTTCAACCGCGATGCGAACGGCAACGTGTCCGTCACGACCCTCGACTTCGACACCGCACAATCCATGCTGATCGACACGGCCAATGCCAGCCGTGGCCTCCTGACCAGAAGCTATGATGCTGCCCTGCTGACCTCGCCGACCGGAACAACGGGCGTCAGAATCTTCCACCTGATTGGTTCGACCACGGCAACGTCGGATGAAATCAAGCTGACGTCGTCGACCACCGATGCCGAGATGGACGACATGATCCGCGTCGTCGACCACATCCTCGGCCAGTTGACGGATGCCGGCTCCACGCTCGGCGCCATCACCAAGCGCATCGACATGCAGGAAAGCTTCATCGCCAACCTCATGGATACGATCGACAAGGGTGTCGGCCGTCTGGTCGACGCGGACATGAACGAGGAATCGACGCGGTTGAAGGCCCTGCAGACGCAGCAGCAGCTCGGCATCCAGGCGCTGTCGATCGCCAACACGAACTCCGAAAACATCCTGCGCCTGTTCCAGCAGTAAGGCGCATCGGCGGAAAGTGGCCGGCTGCGTCCACGGGATCCGCCAAGACGCTTCCGCTTTCCAAGACGGGAGGCGGCATAAGTTGAGTTCTGCCACGTCGTCGGTCACGGCACCCGGTGGAAACGGTTGGACCGCGCTAATTGCCCTGGCGCGGTCCAACACATTCATTTTCGCACAAGTTTGACCGAATAGCCTTCTCTCGCAGTCCTGTCGGATGACTGCCGGCCAAAATGAATCTTGCGCCGCCGCCTGCATCGGATCGCTCCGGGGACCACCTGTCCGGAACGCGCCGATGTACGTCAAGAATGTTGGGTTCTCCGTATCCGTGGCCGGACCCGAGGGAGACATGTCAGCAGTGCCAGCAGCAATGGAAGTCCGCGCCAGTAGGTGCCGCCTCGCGATCAGACGGGTATTGTCGCATCGCTGTGCTGCCGCGAGTGATCGGTCATGAGTGCGATGCTCTCCCGCTACCTCAAGGATTTCAGCGCGCCGAAGGTCGAGCTGTCGCTGATGCCTCAAAAGTATTTCCCCGACCTGGATAGCGACTATGCCGATGGCGATCGCCCCGGCGCGAGGCCAGCCATGCCAGAGATCGACATTGACGCGGAGCGCCGACGGGCCTTCGCAGAAGGCCGCGCCGAGGCGACGGCCGAACTTGTCTTCGAACACGAGCGCCAGATTGCCGACCTGCAGGCGGCCCATGCGGCGGAACTCGCGGCGTTGACCCAGCGCCTCGAAGCGGAAACGGCCAGTCGCCTCGCCGAGCGTTTTGCCGACATGGCCGACAGTCTGGTCATGGCGCTCGGAGATCAGACCGCCCGGGTCCTGGCGCCGGTCATGGAGGATGCCCTCCTGCAGCGCGCCGTCGCCGACATGGCGCAGATGATGAAGCAAGGCCTGGTGGCCGGCGAAGGTTGCTCCCTCGTCGTCAAGGGCCCGACCCCACTCTTCGAGGCGCTGAAGCGCCAGCTCGGGGAGGATATGCCGTTGTTCCGCCACGTCGAAACCGATGACATCGATCTCGCTGTCGAAATGGACGGTACGATCCTGGTGACGCGCATGGCCGCCTGGGCCGATACTGTCCGGAAAGTTCTCGCATGAGCGACGAAAACCATCACAACGGCAAGCATGAGATCATCATCGTCAAGCGCCACAACGGCGGCCATGACGGGCATCACGGCGGCTCGTGGAAGATTGCCTATGCAGACTTCATGACGGCAATGATGGCCTTTTTCCTCGTCATGTGGCTGATCAATGCGGCCAATGAGGAAACGAAGGCGGCGATCGCCTCCTATTTCAATCCGGTGCAGTTGACCGACCAGAAGCCCGCCGAGCGCGGCTTGAAGGACCCGGCGAAGGACGCGCAGGGCGAGGAGACGCAGCAGCGCTCCAAGGTCGATGGCGAGCAGGAAAAGTCCGGCGGATCGGCCAAGACCGGCGACCAGTTGACGGCGACCTCGGGCGAAGAGACCAAGTATTCCGACGCCGACTTCTTCGAGAACCCCTATTCGGTGCTCTCTGAAATCGCCCGCGAAGTCGGCCAGCAGGCCAATATCAGCGTCAAGGGCGAGGGCGGCGCGGCGCAATCCGGGCCGGCAACCGGGGCCGACGGCGGCGAAGCCTATCGCGATCCGTTCGATCCGGACTTCTGGACCAAGCAGGTCGAGCTGTCGGACGCGGGCAATACGACCAAGAGCGACGTCGAACTCGCCGCGGCGTCGGCGATGCAGGCGGGTGGCGCGCCGGCGGTCGACAAGACCGAGGATGAAAAGCAGGCTGAGCAGGCGGGGGCCGACGGCACCGGCAAAACGGCCGAGAGCGATGCCGGCGACAAGCCGAAGACCGAGACGGCCGAGGCGAACGCTGAGAAGCAGGCCGAAGAACTCCAGGCAGAGCTCAAGAAAGAGCTTGCCGGCGGGGCCGGGCAACTGGCGGAAGGCCTGGTCGTAACCCCGGCCGAGGGCGGCCTCATGGTTACGATCAGCGAGCGCACGGATGCGCAGATGTTCGCCATCGGTTCGGCCGTGCCGCAGAAGGAACTGGTGCTGGCGATGGAAAAGATCGGCCGTCTGCTCGCCGCGCGTCCGGGTGCCGTCGCGATCCGCGGCCACACCGACGGGCGTCCGTTCAAGGACGGCACCTATGACAACTGGCGGCTCTCCGCCGCGCGCGCCCAAAGTGCCTATTACATGCTCGTTCGCGGCGGCCTGAAGGAAGATCGCGTCAGCCAGATCAGCGGCTTTGCCGACCGGCGGCTGCAGATCCCCGGTGATCCTTATGCCCCGGGCAACCGGCGCATCGAGATCCTGCTGCAATCGGCTCCGGGTTAAACACGATGCTGAGACGCCTGCGATCGATCCTGATGACCTGCTGCGTGCTGGCGACCCCGTTTGCAACCGGGACCGCAAGCGCGGACGATATCGAGGAACTCGCGCCCTTCAAGATGATCCGGTCGCTGCAATATGTGCAGGACTCCGTGGTGCTCGGCGACCACTCCGCGATCGAGATGCAGCGTTTCATGCTCGGTGCGATCGACAAGCGGCTCCGCGCCGCCGACCCGTCGGTATTTCGTGATCCGCGCAACGTCGATGCGGCCCTCGTCTATGCGATGAGCGGCGGCAATCCCGAGACGCTGAAATACCTTTCGGATCACGACGTGGCCGGCAATTTCGATTCCCGCGTCACCGATGCACTGCGGCAATATCTGAACGGCAAAGGCGGGCTGATCGTCGAGAACCTGTCGAAGGCCGCTCCCGAATACCGAACCGCCCGCATCGGCCCGTATCTCTATCTCATTCTTGGCAATGCGACGTCGCAGCAGGATCCGATTGCGGCGATGAAATATTACGACTGGGCGCGCTTGACGGCTCCGGGCACGATCATCGAGGAGGCGGCCCTGCGCCGCTCCGTGTTCCTTGCGGTGCAGGCCAACGCGCCGGACAAGGGCTTCCACTACGCGCTGACCTATGCGCGCCGCTACCTGACGTCCCCCTATGCCAGCCAGTTCGCCGACATCTTCGTCGAGCTTGCCGTCGCCCATTTCGACGGAGAGGCGCAGGGAAGGATTTCCGAGATCCTCGACTTCATGGACGCACCGCGCCAGCGCGAGGTCTATCTGCGTGTCGCCCGTCGCGCGGCGATCGCCGGTAAGCAGGCCCTGGCGAAGCTGGCTTCCGAGCGGGCCGAAGCGCTCGGCGCGGACGGGGCAGCGCAACCGAAAGTGCTTGCCGGTTTTTATGCCGGTCTGGCGTCCGTTCCTTCGAATGATGTGTTTGCCGCAACGGCGAGCATAGCGGCAATACCGGACGCGGAGCTTTCGCCACGCGACCGCGCCCTGCGTGAGGCTGCAAAGGCGATTGCGGATGCCGTGGTCCGGCCACCGGATGCTGAAAGCCTCACGCAAGCGTTTGCATCTAAACCCGATAGACCGATCGAAGCCGATAGCTCGCAAACGGGTGAGGAGACCGGCAGCGGCCTAAGCCCCTTCGGCAATGCGCCGATCCCGGTGGCGGCAACCGAAGGCGCGGCGGAAATCGATGCCGGTGCGGCCGGCGATCCCGAACACGACGGGTTCGTGGCGAAGGGGAGGTCAAAGATCGAAGAGATCGATGCCCTTCTGAAGGGAGAAGGGAAATGAGGGCTCTGGACGATAGCCTGCGCGGTATGCCCCCGGCCCCTGCCGGCAAGGGCAATGGGCGCGCCGGCGGCAAGGAGCAGGCGGGGGGCGCCTTGGGTGGGGCCTTCGAGGATGCCGTGGCGAACGCTGGACGACAGAAGGCGAATGATCAGGCCGGGGCGGGCAACGGCTTCGGCGACACCGCTGCCGGCGATGACGCGGAGGCCGGGGGCGTGATCGACAAGGACAACATTGCCAGGACCGCCGGCGGGCACGGCGCGGCCACGCGCAGCATTGCCATTGGCCGCGACGAGCAGGCACTTGGCGAACACACGCCCCATGGTCGTTTTCCAACGGCTGAACGTGACGTCAGCGCAAGGCGCGCGGCGGGCAAGACCGATCCGGCCAAGGCGAATGCTGATCCGACTGGCATGAACAACGCGACAGTCCCGGACGAACTCACAGAGCGTATCGCGGCCCTTGCGGAGCGGCTGGCAAAGGCGCAGGCAAACGGCGAGGCGACGGCTGGGGCCGACGCGGATGCCGCCAATGGCGAGGCCGGGGAAACCCTGTCGGCATCGAAGACGGATATGGACGACCTGTTGACTCTGCTCGGCGGCGGCCAGGCAATCGGGCAGGCGCTTGGCGAAACGAGCAGGACTGGCCGTCAGCCAGTGGCTGGACAGGGCGAAGGTGCAGGCATGCATGTCGCCGGAACTGGCGAGCACGGCGCGAAGCCCGAAGCTGCGGCAGGCGAGGGCGAGCCGGATCGACTCTTCCGTTTCGCCCGGGCCGACGGCAAGGGACAGGCCGTAACCATGAGCCTTGCGAAGGATGGAGAGGCGGCGTTCGACGGCACCCGTTCGCAGGCTGCCAAGGTTGAGAACGTCACGGTGCTCGAGGCTCGGCGCTATCTGGGCATCGCGATGAATCCGAATACGAGCGCCGTCGCGGACGCGATCGCCGGCGAAGCCGGCGCCAGCCCGCTGCAGCCGAGCGCGGCACTCGGCCAGCCAGGCGCATGGACCCAGGCGGGCAAGACGCTGAACACGTTGAAGATCCAGCTCCATCCGATCGAACTTGGTCTCGTCACCGCCACGCTAAGGCTCAAGGACGACGAATTGCAGGTCGAGCTGAAGGTCGAGACCGGCGAAGCGTTCAGGCAGTTGCGTGACGACCAGAGCGAGATGGTGAAGGCCCTGCGCGCCCAGGGCTTCTCGGTCGACCAGGTCAATATCGTGTTCAATTCGGGCGGCGACACGTCCTCGGGCGGCGGCTCGCAGACCCAGGCTCAGGCCCAACCCGGGCAGCAGGGACGCGAGCGGGCGGACGGGAACGGTCAGGGGCGCCAGCAGCGACAGGAAGATGGCCAGGCTTCGATGGCGGAAAGGTGGGTTGGCAATGGCGGGACGGACGATGCGGCTGCCGGCACTGAGCGCTCTCGCACTGGTCACGTCTACATGTAGTGCCTTCGCCAACGCCGGCATCTGTGAACGCGAGATCGTCAGCGCGGCGGCGAAGTACGGCATCCCTGCCGGAATACTCTATTCCGTCGGGTTGACCGAAACCGGCCGCAAGGGCTCCCTGCAGCCCTATGCGATGAACATCGAAGGCAAGGCCTATTTCGGCACCAGCGAACAGGACGTTCTCACGCAGTTCGGCAATGCCCGTGCGCAGGGCGCCAAGCTCATCGATCTTGGCTGCATGCAGATCAACTACTACTTCCATGGCGAGCATTTCAGCTCGCCGCAGGAGATGCTTGACCCGCACAAGAATGTCGAATATGCCGCGCGTTTCCTGGCCAACCTGCACGCCAAGCATGAGACTTGGACCATGGCTGTCGCCCGCTATCATGCGGGTCCGAACAATGATCCGGCGCAGAAGAAATACGTCTGTCGGGTGATCGCGAATCTCGTCGCGACGGGCTACGGAAAGTGGACGCCGAACGCCACGCAGTTCTGTCAATAAGCAACCTTTAATTGTAATTTTGATGCCAGTGCCGCATTGTGGCGACAATGCGTGGACAATGTGACGGCAAGTGGATTTGTCGTGGCCCGTTAACTTTTCCACATTATTTTAGTGCCGACGTTAACGGGGTGCTACTAGATATAGATCAAATCGGCGAAACATGGTTAATCAATTATTAATTCCCCCCAGTAACTTCCTCTAGTTGTTCATGAATCCCTCGATTCGTACCTCTCGATCAGTGCGGTGCCATACTGATTCGGAGGCGGACGAATGATCGTAGTGGTTGATGAAAGAGAGCTCGTTAAGGACGGCTATACGTCGCTCTTCGGGCGTGAAGGAATTCCCTCGACGGGCTTCGACCCCCGGGAGTTTGGCGAGTGGGTAAATGCGGCGGCTGATTCGGATATCGATGCCGTCGAGGCCTTCCTGATCGGTCAGGGCGACGCCACCTTCACCTTGCCGCGCGCCATCCGCGATCGCTCCATGGCTCCGGTCATCGCCGTCAGCGACACCCCCTCTCTCGAAAACACGCTTGCGCTCTTCGATTGCGGCGTCGATGACGTCGTGCGCAAGCCGGTTCATCCCCGCGAAATTCTTGCGCGCGTCGCTGCGATCCGCCGGCGCCTGAAGGCGATCACCAACTACACCGACATCGGACCGATCCGTGTCTTTGCCGACGGCCGTGATCCGGAGATCAACGGCGAAGTCTTCGCTTTGCCCCGCCGCGAACGGCGCATCCTCGAATATTTGGTCGCAAACCGCGGCCGCCGCGTATCCAAGTCGCAGATCTTCAACGCGATCTACGGGATCTTCGACGAGGACGTGGAAGAGAACGTCGTCGAGAGCCACATCAGCAAGCTGCGCAAGAAACTGCGCAAGAAGCTCGGTTTCGACCCGATCGATTCCAAGCGTTTCCTTGGCTACTGCATCGACTGGAATTGAGCGCCGTGCCGGAGGGCGGGCGCCGAACCAAGACAGGTTCACGCAAGGCCCGCTTCCTAGTGTCGCCGCAACGAGGAAATGAGGATCCGATATGAGTCTCTATGGCAGCATGAGAACGGGCGTGTCCGGTATGAACGCCCAGTCCAACCGTCTGGGCACCGTTGCCGAAAACATCGCCAATGCGAACACGACGGGCTACAAGCGCGCCTCCACCGAGTTTTCGTCGATGATCCTGCCTTCGGGCGGCGGCAACTACAATTCCGGCGGCGTCGAGACGCAGGTACGCTACAGCATCTCGCAGCAGGGCGGCACCAGCTACACGACCTCGGCAAGTGACCTCGCCATCAATGGCGGCGGCTTCTTCATCGTCCAGGGCAATGGCGGCCAGAATTTCCTGACGCGTGCCGGCTCCTTCGTGCCGGACAAGGACGGCAACCTCGTCAACACCGCCGGCTACAAGCTGATGGGTTACGAATACAAGGCCGGCGCCGACCCGACGGTGGTCGTCAACGGCTTCGATGGCTTGACCGAAGTCAAGCTCAAGGACGAAGGCCTGGTCGCCTCCGGGTCGACCAAGGGCGCGATGGAAGCAAACCTTCCGTCGGGCGCGGCAGTCGGCGATGAATCGAAAACGTCGCTCGTCGTTTATGACAGTCAGGGCAACACCCGCATCCTCGATTTCGTCTACAAGAAGACCGGTGTGAACGCCTGGTCGCTCGAAGTCCGTGACCGCGACACCTACTCGGCAGGTCCTCCGGTGGCCGGTGTACTCGGCACGCAGACCATGACCTTCGATGCGGCCGGCAAGCGCATTTCGGCAACGCCTGCGACGCTGACGACGACGGCTATCACGGGTCTTCCTGGCACCGGCGCCGACCTGAATGCCCTGACGATCGACACGACGAAGACGACCCAGCTCGGCGGCGACTTCACCAGCAGCGGCGGCGGCATCGACGGCAGCAAGCCGAGCAAGATGTCGGGCTTCGAGATCGACAAGGACGGCATCGTCTACGTCAAGTACGGCGACGGCAACCTCATTCCGAAGTTCCGTATCGCGCTTGCGACCGTGCAGAGCCCGGACAAACTCCTGCCGGAGTCGGGCAACGTCTACTCGCAGGGCACCGATTCCGGCGTCATCGTCACCGGTTTTGCCGGCTCCGGCGCCTTCGGCAGCATCCAGTCCAAGGCGCTCGAAAACTCCAATGTCGACATCGCCAACGAACTGACCTCGATGATCGAGGCGCAGCGCAACTACACGGCAAACTCCAAGGTATTCCAGACCGCCTCGGACCTGCTTGACGTGCTGGTGAACCTGAAACGGTAATTGAAAGAGATACGGTCCGCGTCATGTCGCTGTCCTCCGCAATATCCATCGCACAGCAGGCCTTCAGCAACACGGCGCAGCAGACCGCGATCGTGTCGAAGAACATCGCGAATGCGGGCAATGCGGATTACTCGCGTCGGCTCGCGCTCTTGGGCAGCACGCCGAACGGGGCGCAGGTCGTATCCATTTACCGGGCCCAGAACGAGGCGCTGCTCAAACAGAGCATCGCCAGCATTGGCGAAGCCTCGGGCCAGGCCCGGCTTCGCGATGGCCTGGAACTGCTGAAGTCGGCGCTCGGCGGCAACGACTATGAGACGGCGCCGTCGAAGCTGCTCTCCGACTTCCGCAACAGCCTGCAGACCTTTGCCGCGACGCCGGGGAACAAGACGATCGCCGCCACGGCGGTCTCCGATGCGCAGGATCTCGCTGACTCGCTCAACAAGACCTCCACCACGGTGCAGGATCTGCGCAAGGATGCCGACAAGGAGATCGCGATCGAAGTCGACAAGCTGAACAGCTTGCTGGCGGATTTCGAGAAGGCCAACAACGCCGTCAAATCGGCGACGGCCCAAGGCGGTGACGCCAGCGACGCGCTCGATCAGCGCGACAAGATCCTGAAGCAGGTGTCTGAGATCATCGGCATCTCCACCGTCACCCGCGGCAACAACGACACGGTGATTTTTACCACCGACGGCACGGTGCTTTTCGAGAATATTCCGCGTCAGGTCACCTTTGCCCCGACCACGACCTTTGACGCGACCGTCACCGGCAACAAGATCTTTGTTGATGGCGTGCCGATTGCAGCCGGAACAGGTGCGGACACCACGGCCAAGGGCAAGCTCGCAAGTTTGGTGCAGTTGCGCGACGACATCGCGCCGAAGTTCCAGTCGCAGCTGGACGAAATCGCGCGCGGCCTGGTCGAGCTCTTCAAGGAAGGCAATCCGCCGGCAATAGCCTATCAGCCCGGCTTGTTCACCTGGGGAAGCGCCGGCATTCCGGCCGCGGGCACCGTCGTCCCCGGACTTGCATCGAAGATCACCGTCAACGCCATGGCCAAGGCGAACCCGCTGCTGCTGCGTGACGGTGGCTTCAACGGTGTGGTCTCTAACCCGGGCGGCGCCGCAAACCCGAGCCCTGGCTATACCGACCTGCTCGACGGCTTCATCAACAAGATGGGCGAGAACATGTCGTTCGACCCGTCGACGGGTCTCGACAGCAACAGCAGCCTTTTGAACTTCGCGACCGGTTCGGTCGGCTGGCTCGAGCAGACGCGCAAGACGGCCTCGACCGCGGACGACAACAAGCAGGCAATGCTGGCCCGCACCCAGGAAGCACTCAGCAAGCAGACGGGCGTGAGCATCGACGAAGAACTGTCGCTGCTGCTCGATCTCGAACAGTCATACAAAGCATCGGCCAAGCTGGTCAGCACAGTGGATGCCATGATGGCAGCCCTTATGGAAGCCGTGAGGTAATCATGAAGACGTCCTACGTTTCTAATCTGGCGATCCAGAGCGCTATGCGCCTGACGATCCAGCAGAATCAGTCGGAGCTGCTTAAACTCACCCAGGAGCAGACGACCGGACGGCATTATGACGTTGGCCTGGCGCTCGGTGCGACGGCGTCGCGTTCGCTCAACCTGCAGCGCGAACTGGACCGGCTTAACTCGATGAAGACCACGAACTCGGTGGTGACCCAGCGTCTCTCCGGTTCGCAGGGTGCACTCGATACGATGGCGAAGGCTGCGGAAAAGGTGCGCGACACGCTCGTCACCTACAAGGGCAACGATGCTGCCAGCCAGTTGAAGATCCAGAAGACCGAGATCATGGGCGCGCTTGAGACCTTCACCGCTGCCGCCAATACGTCCTTCAACGGCGAATTCCTGTTCTCGGGCATCAACACCGATGCCAAGCCGGTTGCCGACTACAGCACGACACCGCCGTCGGCCGCCAAGACGGCTTTCGACAATGCACTCTCGACCTTCATGGCCGCGCAGGTTCCGCCGCTGACCGGCATGGACCAGTTCTCCGTCACGCAGATGCAGGACTTCATCAAGAACACGGTCGAACCGATGTTTACCGGACCGGGCTGGGATGCCAATTGGTCCGACGCTTCGAACCAGAACATGACAAGCCGGATCAGCGCCAGCGAAGTCATCGAAAGCTCGACCAACGCCAATACCAGCGGCTTCCGGATGTTCGCGCTGGCAAGCGTGATCTCCGCCGAACTGATGGACCAGAACGTGACGCCCGAGGTGCGCGCGGCCATTGGCGTCGCCGCGCTCGACTATGCGGAGCAGGGCATCGCCGGCCTGAACGCCGAGCGTAGCTCGCTCGGTATCTCCGAGGCGCGCGTCAAGAAGGCGAACACCTCCATCGAAGCGCAGCTCAAACTCGTCAACACGCATGTCGCCGACATTGAGGGCGTCGATCCGATCGAGACATCGACCCGGATCAACACGCTGAAAGTGCAGTTGGAAACGTCCTATACACTAACGTCGCGACTGCAGCAGATGAGCTTGCTTAATTTCCTCTAGTATGGGGAACCGGACAAACATGAAGGATGTCTGAATGTACCAGTTTTCCTATGCCGAGATCATGGAGGACGGCGTCGCCGACTCCAAAAATCGAGAGCGGCAGGTACTCGATCGCTCGATCGCGCTCATGGAAGCAGCGAAACAGCAGAAAGGGTATTCGAGAGAGGCCATCGAGGCCATCTACTTCACCCGGCGCCTGTGGATCCGTTTCATCGAGGATCTGCGCGCTCCGGAAAACCAGCTCAACGAAGAGCTGCGCGCCAATCTGATTTCGATCGCCATCTGGATACTCAATGAGACGGAGAAGATCCGCAAACGCGAATCCTCCAACTTCCAGGGCATAATTGACATTACCACCATCATCAGGGATGGACTGAAATGAAGAGCACACTGCGTATTTCGCTGAAGTCGGGCGAACGGATCTTTGTTAACGGCGCGGTGCTTCGCGTAGATCGCAAGGTTGCGGTCGAATTCCTGAATGATGTCACCTTCCTGCTCGAAAACCACGTGCTGCAGCCGGAAGACGCAACCACGCCGCTGAAGCAGCTCTATTTCATCGCGCAGATGATCCTCATCAATCCGGAAGGTGCGGAACAGTCGACCGCCATGTTCCGCAAGTCGATCGTCATGCTGCTCAACTGCTTCAAGAACGAAGAGGTCCTGGCCGAGCTGAAGCGTGTCGACGGTCTCGTCACCAACGGCCGCGCCTTCGAGGCGCTGAAGGCGATCCGCGGCCTCTACCCGATCGAGGACCGCATCCTCAACACGCAGGAGATCACGCCGGCGACGGTCGAGCAGATTCGCAAGGAAATCGCACCATGGCGGTAAGCGGCGTCAACAACAACAGCTACACGCCGATCGTTTCCGGCCAGGATTCGGGCGGCGACGCCGCCAAGGCATCGCTCAATTACGAGAGCTTCCTGAAGCTGCTCGTCGCCCAGATGAAGAATCAGGATCCGACGCAGCCGATGGATGCGACGCAGCAGATCGCCCAGCTTGCGACCTTCTCGCAGGTTGAGCAGACGATCAAGACGAACAAGAACCTCGAAAGTCTTCTGCAGCGCACCTCGCTCAGCGAAGCGGATGCCGTCATCGGCCGTACCGTCACCAGCGAGGACGGCAAGACCACTGGCGTGGTTAAGGAAGTGAAACTATACTCCGACGGAATCATTGCGGTGCTCGATAGTGGCAAGGAGCTCATTATCGGCCCGGGCGTCAAGGTGAAGTGACACATCCATGAATGAGGCGGATGCCCTCGATATCGTACAGGCCGCGATCTGGACCGTGATCGTGGCCTCGGGCCCCGCCGTTCTCGCCGCCATGATCGTCGGCGTCGTCATCGCCTTCATTCAGGCGCTGACCCAGGTGCAGGAAATGACCCTTACCTTCGTCCCGAAGATCCTTGCGGTCATGATTACCGTTGCGGTGTCCGCGCCCTTCATCGGCGCCCAGATCTCCATCTTCACCGACATCATCTTCTCCCGCATCCAGTCCGGCTTCTGACCGCGCACAGCGCGAGGCGATCCGGACGTCTTGCCCCGTGAAACCCTCGCGCAAGCTTGGGCCGTTATCTCCGTTCCCATAGTGGGGCAGCGCGTGTGAATGCTGCCTTGTTCTCATGATGAGACGGAAGAGACATGGCACAACAAGCAGCGCTGATCATCCCGAAGGTGGCACCGAAGGGCCGGGACGTCGGCTTCGCGCTCGGGATCGTGGCGATCCTGTCTATCCTCTTCCTGCCGATCCCGACCTTCATGATCGACCTGGGCCTGGCCTTCTCGATCGCCTTTTCCGTTCTGATCCTGATGGTGGCGCTGTGGATCCAGCGCCCGCTCGAATTCTCGTCCTTCCCGACGATCCTGCTGATCTCGACCATGGTGCGTCTGGCGCTGAACATCGCCACGACCCGCGTCATCCTCTCGCATGGTCATGAAGGGCACGGCGCCGCCGGCGGCGTCATTTCCGGCTTTGCCAGCCTCGTCATGTCCGGCGATTTCGTCATCGGTCTGATTGTCTTCCTGATCCTCATCACCGTGAACTTCATCGTCATCACCAAGGGCGCGACGCGTATCGCCGAAGTCGGCGCGCGCTTCACCCTCGATGCGATCCCCGGCAAGCAGATGTCGATCGACGCCGACCTCTCGGCGGGGCTGATCGACGAGAAGGAAGCGCAGCGCCGCCGTCGCGAGCTGGAAGAGGAAAGCTCCTTCTACGGCGCGATGGACGGTGCCTCGAAATTCGTACGCGGCGACGCGATCGCCGGCCTCATCATCACCGCGATTAACATCTTCGGCGGCATCATCATCGGTTATCTGCGCCACGGCATGCCGATCGGCGAAGCGGCCGACGTCTTCGTCAAGCTGTCGGTCGGTGACGGTCTCGTCTCGCAGATCCCCGCCCTGATCGTTTCGCTCGCCGCGGGCCTGCTCGTTTCGCGCGGCGGCACGGCCGGCTCGACCGATCAGGCAGTCGTCGGCCAACTCGGCGGTTATCCGCGCGCGCTGATGGTCGCCTCCGGCCTCATCATTCTCCTGTCCGTCGTTCCCGGGCTACCGTTCCTGCCTTTCGCCGTGCTCGGCGGTGGCATGGCGTTCCTGAGCTGGCTGGTGCCGCGCCAGATCGAGGCCGCCAATGCTGCGCGCCGCGCCGAGGAAGCGGCCAAGGTCCAGCAGACCAAGGAAGGCGAGGCGGATTCCGTCAAGTCGGTGCTGAAGACTGCCGAGATCGAGCTTCTTCTTGGCAAGCAGGTTTCGACCCGCCTGCTCGGCGCCCACCAGGAGCTGGCCTTCCGCGTCGGCAAGATGCGCCGCAAGTTCGCCGGGCAATACGGCCTCGTCATTCCGGAGATCAAGGTTTCCGACGACATCGGCATTCCAGACAAGGCCTACCATATCCGCATCCATGGCACGACGATCGCGTCGAACACGGTGCGTGTCGGCGAAGTTCTGGTCGTGACCGGCGGCGGCCGCCGGCCGAGCGTGCCGGGTGACGAGATTCGCGAACCCGCCTTCGGCATGCCGGCGGTCTCGATCCTCGAAACCTTCACCGAAGACCTGAAGCGCGAGGGCTTCCACCCGATCGACAACGTCTCGGTGGTGCTGACTCACTTGAGCGAGGTCATCCGCAACAACCTGCCGCACCTGCTTTCCTACAAGGACGTGAAGGTGCTGATCGAGCGTCTCGATCCGGAATACCGCAAGCTCGCCGACGAGATCTGCACCTCGCATATGTCCTATTCCGGTCTTCAGGCCGTATTGAAGCTGCTGCTTGCCGAGCGCGTCTCGATCCGCAACCTGCATCTGATCCTCGAAGCGGTCGCCGAGCTTGCGCCGCATGTGCGCAAGACCGAGCAGATCGTCGAGCATGTGCGCGTGCGCATGTCGCAGCAGCTCTGCGGCGACCTTGCCGACAACGGCGTTCTGCGCGTGCTCAGGCTCGGCAACAAGTGGGACATGGTCTTCCACCAGGCACTGAAGCGCGACGCCAAGGGCGAAGTCGTCGAGTTCGACATCGACCCGCGCCATCTGGAAGAGTTCAGCGAACAGGCGACCAAAGTTATCCGTGAACATCTTGATCGCGGCATGCCCTTCGTACTGGTAAGTTCGCCCGAATCCCGCTCTTATGTTCGCATGATCATCGAGCGTCTCTTTGCCACTTTGCCCGTGCTCTCGCATGTCGAGCTTGCCAAGGGCCTCGAGATCAAGATCATCGGCTCGATTTCATGATCACCGACCCGGAGGGCACGGTGCTGGCGCTGTTCGCGGCCTTCTGCCGGATCGGCGGCTGCATCATGATCATGCCCGGGTTTTCTTCTGCCCGCGTACCGATGCAGGTCCGGCTGTTCATCGCGGTTGCGGTGTCCATGGCGATCCTGCCGGTCATGTGGACGGACATCTATCCGCAGGTGACCGGCAAGGGACATACCTATATCTACCTGATCGCCGCCGAGACGGCCGTCGGCGTCGTCATGGGTCTCGTCGCGCGCTACTATGTGCTCGGGCTGCAGTTCGCCGGCACGGCGATCACCATGTTGATGGGGTTCAGTTCGCCGCCCTCGTCGGACGTGATCGAAGACACGCCCGAGAACCAGTTGACCAGCCTCATCAGTTTCGCCGGCTTGATGGTGCTCTTCATGCTCGATTTCCATCACGTGATGATCGAGGCGATCGTGCAATCCTATCGCGCCATGCCGATCGGTACTGCCTTCGATCCGCAGGGCGTGCTGATCACGCTCACGGATTCGCTGGCGCAAACCTTCATGATCATGCTGAGGCTCGCGAGCCCCTTCGTCATCTACGGCCTGCTCTTCAACGTGGCGATCGGCATGGTCAACAAGCTCGCACCGCAGATCCCGATCTATTTCATCTCGCAGCCCTATCTGATCATGGGCGGCCTGTTCCTGCTCTATCTCGGCATCGCCGCGATGCTGCGCCTGTTCGGCGACGGTTTCGCGCCGGTCATGCAGGGAGGATAGCCAGATGAAGACACGCTCGCAGAAGCTCAAGCGCCTAGTCGCCGTGCAGCGCCATCTCGAACAGATGGCCGAGGCCGATTATGTCGAGATGGTGCGGCAGCGCGAAGTGCTGGCCGAGACGACCGACGTGGTCGTCGACGCCATGGGCTCGGCCCACCCGATGCACAGAATGTTTTCCGGGCACTATTCCTCGCAGCTCGGGCGCCTCGTGCAAAAGGACCAGATGCTGCTCGGCATCCAGCAGACGCACGAAGCGCGGATGCTGAGGGAGCGCGCAAAGGCCGACCGACTTGAGGAAAACATGAAGGATGCGCGGCAGGCCGAAGAGCGCGAAGAGGCCGACAACTCCATCTATGACCTGATCGATCAACACGTTACCGGACAGGCGCCAGCTTCCGGTAAGGTTGACGGGCGATAGTACGCCATCCGGGGATGCTCCGACGCTGGAGCAATGCCGGTCCGACTATTGCCTTTGTGCATCGCCCTCGGTCGATGCCGGCTCGATTTTGAGAGGATTCGTCATGGCCATCTCTCCGCCCAGCGACCTGGTGATGGATGTCGTGCGCGCCGCCGACCCGACCGAAGTGCAGGAAGCGCAGGCGCGGCTGAAGGCCAATCGCGCCGCGTTCAAGGCGACGAGCCTTGCGGAGAATGGCAACGGATTCGCCGCCGCCGTCAATATCCTCAATTCTTCCGAAGGATCGACCGGGCTCGGTGACATCAACAATCGCGTCGAGCAGAAGAAGATCCCCGAAACCTATCGCAAGTTCGAGGCCATGGTGCTGCAGAACTTCGTGAAATCGATGTTGCCGGCGGACAGCGAAAACGTCTTCGGCAAGGGGACGGCCGGCGACATCTGGAAAAGCATGATGGCCGAACAGATCGGCGACGTGCTGTCGAAGAGCGGCGGGATCGGCATCGCCGATCAACTGGCGAGCGGCAGCGCGACAGACCGGGTCCAAGCCTCGCTCGACGGCAACAGCCGGAACCTCGCCGCAAGCCTCGTGCAGGAATACGAGCGCAAGACGCTGACCGGCTTTACGACCGACGACAAGAACAAGCAGGCCTAGAGCGGAATGAGGAAAAGTGTATGCGGTTTTCCGCCCGCGTCCCGCTCTAATTCATAGGAATCGATCATGTTTATGATTTGGGCCGATCCGACCCAAACCGTCGTGATCCAATTGGGAGTTGATTGATGGAAGCTGTGGCATCCAATGACGTCCGGATCCAGAACGTGCTCGGACGACTGGAAATGATCCTCGACAACGAGAACAGCCGCATCGGCATCGACCCGGAATTCGACATCAAGACGTCGAACGCACACAAGAGCCGTTGCCTCTACGAACTGACGATGTTGCATCGCGACATGCGGCCGGGCGAGACGTCGTCGACTTTCGCCTCGCATGCTCGCCATCTTCGCGACAAGCTGGCGGTAAACTCGCAGAAGGTGGAGGCGCATCTCGAAGCGGTGCGTTCCGTCGTCGATCTCCTGAAGGCGGCCGCACAGGATGCCGATGCGGACGGCATCTATTCCGAAGCGCAGTTCCGCTATAGCGATTTCTGATGCTGAAGCTCATTCTCACCGGGGTCTGGGTCTGCGCGGTCACGCTCGGATCGGTTTATTTCTCGATGCAAAGCGCCTCGGCGCCCGCCGTCCCGGACGGCGAGGCCGCCCGCCGCGCATCGGAGCAATATGTTCCCGGTGAGATGATCACCATTCCGGTGATCAGGGAAGGCTCCGTCCAGGGTTACTTCCTCACCAAGCTTTCCTTCTCCGCGACCAAGGAGGGAATCAACAATCTTCGTGCCCCGCTCCGGCAGATGGTCACCGACGAGCTTTATGATCTGCTCGTCGGCTCGAAGTTCATCGACGTCGCCGATACCGGCACCTTCGAGCTGCCGACCTTCAAGACCACGGTGAAGGATGGCCTGAACAAGAAGCTCGGCGAAGAGGTGATTACCGAGGTGCTCGTCGAGCAGCTCGAATACCTCACCAAGGATGACGTCAAGCGCGTCGCCAACAGCCAGAACGTGCCGCGGCAGAAGCCGGTTCCGATCGTCGACAAGAACGGTAATGTCGCCAGCGACAAGCTGCCGGAAGGCGCCGTCAAGGCAAGCAGCACGCATTGACCGGAGAAAGCGGGCGCTTGTCCGCTCTCGATCATTTCATTTTGACGTTACAATATTCCGGACGGAAAGCCGTTTCCGGACTTTCCTGGAAACGCTCTTTCGAACCCTGCTTCCGTCAGTTTTTCTCGGGGTTGCGGTACTGTTCGTTGACGAAACCGAACTCTGCCATCAACCGGCCGAGCGCCACGTAGAAGTGGTAGAGCCCGGCGCCTGCCAGGCCGCTCTTGCTCCAGAGCTCGATGCCGCGCGGGACCGATGCACCGAGCAGTGCCAAGGATTTGCCGAAGGTCCTCATGCGTCCGCGGAAGCTTGGGTCGCGTCGATGTTCAAGCATTGTCGAGATCGCGCCGTTGCGGAGGCTGCGCGCGCGAATCCAGGATGCGCTGGTTCGGCGTGCCGGCACGGTCTCCGCGACCCAGGCATCGGCAGCCCAGGCGAAGCAGAATCCCTGTTCCTTGCTGCGGCTGTAGAAATCCGCATCGCCGCCGCCGATGAAGTTGAATGCCGGGTCCAGGAACGGTCGCGGCATGGTGTCGAGCACGGGCCGGGTAACGAGCACGTTGCCGGAGGAATAGAGGATCGGCACCGGCCCGGTCGTATCGTAGTGGGGCGTGAAAACCGGGTGGCGCTTCCATTTCTGCCCGCCGTCACCCTCGAAAACCGGGAGTTGCGGCCCCCCGACCATGTCCGCACCCGTCGTTTCCTGTACCGTGATGAGGCAATCGAGCCACTCGGGCGCCGCGATCTCGTCGTCATCGATGATCGCGATCGCCTTGAGATTCGGATAGGTCTCGAGCGCCATCGACCAGCCGGCATTGTAGGCATGGCAGTTGCCGCGCTGGTGCGCGACGATGACGATCGATTCGGATGGATGGCCCAGGAAAAAGTCCTTGGCGGCCTGAGCGCCGGCCAATCCTTCATCGTCGTTCTCCACCACGACGGTGGCAAAGGAGACGTCAGGCCTCTGGGAAACAATGGTTTTCAGCGTCTTGACGACGTGTTCGGGCCGGCGGAACGTCGGCAGCACGACGACGATTTCGATGTCGCCGGCATCCTCCAATTCTGTCCGGAAATAGACGGAAATGTCCTGGCCGGTCGACGTCATGGCGAAACCTGTGCAAGCAAAACTGACGGGCAATACAACAAATCTTCCTAAACAGATGCTGAACCTGTACGGCGGATTTTGAAAGGGGGCTTTAAGTGCTCCTTCACCTCATGCTGCTAAAGAAGTGCCCAGCTCCATTCATGACGTGTGGCAAAATGCATCTTGTCCTGGTTTCCTCGCTCGTTCCCGTCGCCAATCCGGCGTCCGGTTTCGACATCGCCAACCGGGCCGTACTTGACGGTCTGCGTGCACTCGGTCACCGGGTCAGCGTCATCGGCTTTCTCCAGCCAGGGCGCAAAGCCGCGCACGATTGCGAGATGCATCTCCTCGGCGAGCTCGAGGTCACCAACGCCAGGGTCGGCAAGCTTCAGAAGCTGCGCTGGCTCGCGACCGCCTTCCTCAACCGCACGTCGGTTTCATCGGGCAAGATGCTCACGGTATCGGCAAACCGGATTCAGTCGATCCTCGACAGCCTCGCCCCGTTCGATGGGCTGGTGCTCAATTCGGTGCAATTGCCGGCTGCCTTCGCGCAGGTCTTCCGACCCTATCCGTCGATCTATGTCGCGCATAATGTGGAGGCGGATTCCGCTTTCGAGAACGCCGAGCGTGCAAAGGGAACCATCGAGCGTTTTCTCTTCCGGCGCGAAGCGCAATATCTCGAACACTACGAGCAGCACCTGGCGCACAATGCGGTCGCCGTCTGGACTTTTGCCGAGGCGGATCGTTTCGGCTTCGGCCGCGCCGTCAGTGAGCGGACCTTCGTTCTGCCGCTGGTAACGGGCTGGGGCACGCCGACGGCCCCGGCTGGCGAACCGGATCAACACCCCCATCACGATCTCGGCCTGATCGGCACGTGGAGCTGGCGGCCGAACAGGCTGGGCCTCGATTGGTTCCTCGCCGAGGTTGTACCGCATCTGCCGGAGGACATGTCGATCGCGATCGCCGGTCAGTTGGATGGCGTGCCTTCGGTCTCTCACCCGGGCGTCCGTTTCGTCGGGCGGGTGCCGGACGCGCGTGCCTTCATTGCCGAAAGCGCGGTCATCCCGCTGATCAGCCGCGGCGGCACCGGCGTGCAACTGAAAAGCCTCGAGACCTTTGAACTCGGCATGCCCTGCGTGGCAACGCAGGCGTCGTTGCGTGGCATCGACGCGGTTCCCGACAATTGCTCCGCGGCCGACGATCCCTCGGAATTCGCGCGCCTTCTGGTCGACAAGGTTGCAAAGGCGCGTGCCGGCGACCGTCAACGTCTCGACGGCTCGGCCTTCCACCGTGCCCAGAAAGTGAGACTGATGCGGGTGATGCGCAATGTGCTGATGGGTTTTGCGCCTGCGAGCGCTGCGGAGGGGCCGTCGCTGCCGCCGGACTTGACGGTTCATGAAGGGGGGCGGTCGTGACGAAGACCGTTGGCGCAAACAACGTTTCTCTGTCGCGGCGTCTGATCCTCGGAATGCCGGTCGTCGATCTCGGCTGGGCGAAGGCTTTTGCCTTCGCCACCGAAGCGCTTTCACGGCCGAGCGGGCAAACGGTCCTTGCCTTCCTCAATGCGAACAATGCCAACCTGATGATGCGTGACGCGGAGTACCGCGCGGCGCTGGCGCGCCAGGTCGTCTTTCCGGACGGGCACGGTGTCGATATCGCGTCCTATCTTTTTTACGGCCGCATGTTTCCTGCCAATCTGAATGGCACGGACTTCGTGCCGGCATTGCTGACCTATGTCGAAAGGCCGCTGCGCATCGCGATGATCGGTGCGCGGCCGAAGGTACTCGCGCGTGCCGCGGAGAACTTTCGCGCGCATGCGCCGTGGCACGAGTTCCTGCCGGTTTCGGATGGCTTCTTCGACCGGGAACGGTCGCGCGAGATCCTCGCCGAAATCCGCGCGTCGAAGGCCGATATCCTGTTGGTCGCGATGGGCAGTCCGGGTCAGGAGAAATGGGTCGATGCCCATGTCGGCCCGCAGGATGCCCGGCTCGTCATCACCGTCGGTGCGCTTTTTGATTTCGTCGCGCAGGAGTTTCCACGGGCGCCGAAATTCCTGCGTCGGCTGCGGCTGGAATGGTTCTTTCGCCTGGCGATGGAACCGCGGCGCATGTGGCGCCGCTACGTTCTCGGAAACCCGCTTTTCCTGTGCCATGTCCTCTGGCACAAATTATCGGGACGGTCGCGCGATACGATCGCCGACACCAGCCTTCGAACGGGAACATCGTGAACGGTCAGACCATGCGCACTGCGGTTGTCACAGCGTCCTATGCGAACGATTTCGAGCGTTGCCGGCTCATGTGCGAAAGCATGGACCGCAAGCTTCAGGGCGACTGGAAGCACTACCTACTGGTCGCCGACTTCGACGTCGCGCTCTTCCGGCAACTGGAAGGGGCGCGACGGGTGGTCGTCAGCGAGCGCGATCTTCTGCCCTGGTGGTTGCATCCGGTTACGGATCCCTTGTCCGCCTGCCGCAGGAAAGTGTGGCTTAGTCCTTTCGGCCTGCCGCTGCGCGGCTGGCACGCACAACAGCTTCGTCGCCTGGCGCTCGCGCGCCATATCGACGAGGCGGCGATGTTTGCGGTCGACTCCGACGTCGTCTTCCTGCGTCCCTTCGATCCCGCCAGCCTCTGGCACGCGGATCGGTTGACGCTCTATCGCAAGGATGGCGCGATCGACGCACATATGCGTTCCAATCATCTCGAGTGGCTCGTCCATTCCGACCGCCTTCTCGGCATTGGTCCCTATCGGCTGCCGGCCAATGACTACATCAACACGCTGATCGGCTGGCGCACGGACACGTGCCGGAAACTGCTGGACCATATCGAGGCCCGGCACGAGCGGAACTGGGTGCGGGCGATGACGCGCACGCGTGCCTTCTCCGAATGCACGATCTATGGCCGCTTCGTCGACGAGGTGCTCGCCGGGGAGGGACATGTGCCCTCCGATACCGCGCTCTGCCACGTGCTCTGGTTTGAAGACAGTTACCGGCAGGACCTTTCCGGCCTCAGGGACTTTCTGAAGGACATGGCGCCGCACCAGATCGGCATCGGCGTTCAATCCTTCGTCGGGCACGCTCTCGACGACATCCGCCGCGCGGTCGTCGAACTCGCCGCCTGAAGGTTCGGCCGGGGTCAGATGACGCGTTCGGCCGGCTTCCTGAGTGCCGTGTAGGTCAGCGCGAAAGACAGGGCGTAGAGCGCCAGGAAGATCGCGTTGAGCGCCGGCGCCCATGCGGCAACGTCCGTCGTCGTCCGCAGCAACAGCACCAGCAGAGCCACCTTGACCACACCGGCGATCAGCAGGTTGAGCATGCGCCGCACCGTCCGCCCCGTCGCATAGAGCAGTTCGGAGTGATATTCGATGAGGTTGCGGAACGAGGGAACGAGAAGGACCATCGCGACGATCGGCGCGGCGGCAGAGACGTTGTGCCCGAGGCCGTTCGGGAAGATCCAGAGATAGAGAGCCATCACAGCGATTGCCGCGAGCGAAGCCAGCGCCACCAGAAGCTCGATCGACAATCTGGTCCGCCAGCGCGCGATCGCCTCGGGCGTCCGCATGATGCGCTGGACGAGCAGGGTATTGAACGACCTGACCGGCAGCGCCGTCAGGTCCGCAAGCCGCATCAGGATGGCATAAAGACCGGAGACCGCCGGACCGCCGATGGCAAGCACGGCGATCTTGTCGAATTCCGACTGGATGTAGAACAGCACTTCGGCACCGGCGACGGAGACGGAATCCGCCCAGCGCCGGAAATAGAGCCTGGGCTTCCAGCGCAGCCGGACGCGAGGGTAGAACCACAAGAGCGCCAAGGCGAGGCCAAGCGCATTCGCAGCCAGGTAGAAATAGGACCACGCCTCAAGCGTCTTCCAGGACAGGAGAGCGAAGAGCAATGCGGCCCCGGTGCGGATCGCCGTGCCGATCACCACGAGCAACGCCCCACGACCGAAGCGACCGAGGCCGTTCAGCACGATGACCGCGGTTTCCAATCCGCGCCAGCAGATGATCTCGGCCAGCATGAAGGCAGAAAAGGCGCTCGGCGTCATGTCCCGGGAAAACAGGGCGATAAAGGTGGCGGCACAAATGACGGCAATCAGCGGCAGCGAGATCACCGCGCCGACGAGGAAGCCGGCGCTGTAGGTTCCGACCAGCAGGGGCTTTACGGTGGCGACGCGATAGAGCGGTGACATAAAGCCGAAGGCCAGCACGCGTGAGATCATGATGCCGGCTGCCGATGCGGTGGCAAAGAGACCGAAATCAGCGATGGCAAGCGTGTTCGCGACGGCGATGAAGTAGACGAGCGACAGCACGAGCCGCCCGGCCGAACCTCCGGTCATGGAGAGGTAGGCGTGGATTAGCGCCCGGTGGCGGAAGTAATGCGCTTTGACGCGATGAGGCACGGCCGACGTTCCAATAGCGCATTTTCCTTCGGGGGCGATGGACGCGCTCTATCTCTTTGTTTTTACGCAGTTCCGATGCAGGGCCTGCAGTGCCTTCTACTGGAACGGCTCTCCGTCTACGGTCATAGCCGGGAAAGCTTAATAAGGCGTGAGATCGGCCCGTTTGCACCCGCCGATCTATCGAAATTAACCATTTGTTTTCCATGTTTGCTTAGCTTGGCTTCACTATTCGGAATTCGCCGTCTCGGCAGCCGCGGGATCAGTCATGTTCGACATCGACGACGAGAAACGCCCGGTTCCGCGTGCATCGTTGCTCGACTTCCTAGCCGAGGACACGCGCGGTTCCCCGCGCGTGCAAAAGCCCCGTGCGGCCGGCGCATCCGCGGCCAATTCTCCTCTGCGCAGTCGCCTGCCCTCAGCCGATGGCCCGAGCGGCCGGTCCCGCGCGCGGGACACGAACCGTTCCGCGGCGCAGCCGACAAGCGGCGGGAAAGCTCTGAAGGGAAGCAAGGGATCGATCAAGCATCGCCGCGCCTTGAGCGGCATGGGGGACAGGCTGGTACGATGGCTGGCCGACAGCCGATCGGGCGATGCCCAGGCGGCGGTCGCGCCCGCCGCTGACGCACCGGGTGACCGCCCTCTCGTCGACATCGAGACGGTCCTGCGCTCCGTCTGGCAGCTTCGCAAGATCATTCTTGCAACGACTGCGCTCGGTGCCGTGGGCGGCATACTGCTTGCGCTTTCGACGCCCAGCGTCTACGTCTCCGAAAGCAAGCTCTATATCGATCCGCGCGAGGTGCGGCTCACCGATTCCGATCTGTCGAAACAATCATTGGCGACCGAAGGCATTCTCGCGCTCGTCGACAGCCAGCTCGAAGTGCTGCGCTCACGCACCGTCATGGAGAAGGTTGCAGCCGGCCTCGACCTCGAGAAGGATGCGGAATTTGCAGGCAAGAGCGGCGGCGACGCATCCGCTCGTATGCTGAAGAAGCTGAGCGAAGCGATCCAGGTCTGGCGCGACCCGAAGACCTTCATCGTCACGGTCGAGGCACAGACGCGTGATCCCGAGAAGTCGGCGCGGATCACCAACCGGCTGGTCGAAACCTTCCTTGGCGAGGAAACCGCAGCGCAATCCGGCTTCTTCCAGAAGACGACGGTGGCGCTGGACGCCCGCATCAAGGAATTGAAGGCCGAGCTCGATGCGGCCGAGAAGGCGGTCGAGGACTATAAGGCGACCAACGACATCGTCGGCGCCGGCGGCGAGTTGATCGCCGACAAGCAGCTGCTGAGCCTCAGTGACCAGGTGGCCGCCGCCCGCAACCGCATCGCCGAAGCAAAAGCGAAAGCGGAAGCCTCCGGCAAGGTGCAGTTGAACGACGTTCTGACCGGCGCCTATCCGGAGGAAATCAGCTCGCTGGCGCTGTCCGAACTGCGCAAGCAATATGCCGCGACCAGGGCGCAACTGAGCGCGCTTGACGCCAGCCTCGGGCCACGCCACCCGCAACGGATCGCAGCCCAGCAGGCGCTCGAAGCCTCGCGCTCCGAAATCGCCAATGAATTGCACCGCATTGCGGCCGCGGCCGGAACCGAACTCGATCGCGCCCAACGCACCGAACAGGACCTGGTGCGGCAGCTTGCCGTGCAGAAGGCGCGGCAGATCGATTCTTCCGCGGAATTCGTCGAACTGCGTGAGCTGCAGCGGAAAGCCGCGGCAACCCGCGAAATTTACGAATCCTTCCTGAAGCGCGCCGGCGAAACGCGCGAAGAAGAAAAGCTGACGGCGAAGAACATCCGGGTGATCTCCAAGGCCGAGCCGGCGTTGCAGGCAAAAGGTCCGTCCCGCAAGATCATCGTGATTGCCGCCACGATGGCCGGCTTCTTCGCCGGCTTCGGCCTAGGCGTGCTGCTCGGCATCTACCGCAGCATGCGCGGTTTGTTTGCCGCCACTGGTGCACGGCAGCAGCGCGATCAGGATCCGGAACCACCGGAGCCGGAGGGTGATCCCGAACCCTCGCCGCGCACGCAGCCGCGGTCCGAGCCGGCGTCCGCCAAGTCCGATCTTCCGCCGCCGTTCAGCCCTGCGGCGCATCATGCTCAATCGCTGACGGCCGCTTATGTCGCCGCCCGTCGTGGCGAAGCGGGAAGCTCCACGCTGCGCCCACTGTCGTATGCAGAAGCCGAGAGCGATATTGCCAAGGTGCAGGAAGACCTTCGCGCGTTGAGGTCCCGCGTCGAGCATTACTCCCGGCAGAAACTGGCGCGTGGCTAAGCCGTCCCCGAGCGTGGGCTCATTCACTTCGCAATCGTGCAGAGATCGCGCTCATGCCTTTGAGCGAAGCCAGGCTCGCCTCTCACCTGTGAAAGGAAATGCCGCTAGGCGGAGCGAAACGAACGCCAAGCGCTCCATCGCCTCTTGCATTTATGCGTTTGGGACAGCATAGGGCGCTTTGAGGCCATCGCCTTTTCCCGGGCGAACTAGAGTGTGCCCCGTGAACAGGAAGCCAGGAGGAACATGCTGTGACGACCGTGATTGATGGCAAGAAAGTCGCCGCTTCGGTCATCGAGACTGTGAAAGCTGCGACCAAGGCGCTCGAGACGGATGCCGGTGTTCGCACGGGTCTCGCCGTCGTGATCGTCGGCGACGATCCGGCAAGCCACGCCTATGTTTCGTCGAAGAGCAAGATGGCCAAGGAGTGCGGATTCCTGTCGATCCAGCACACCCTGCCGGAGGCAACCACACAGGAAGAGCTCGCCGCCCTGGTTGCGGAGCTCAATGCGGATCCCTCCATTCACGGCATTCTCGTGCAGTTGCCGCTGCCGAAGCACCTGAAGTCCGAGCCGATCATCCAGTCGATCCTGCCGGAAAAGGACGTCGACGGCCTGCACATCGTCAACGCCGGCAAGCTCGCGACCGGCGATCTCGAAGGTGGTCTCGTCTCCTGCACGCCGGCCGGTGCCATGGTCTTCGTGCGCCAGACACACGGCGAGGACCTCTCCGGGCTGAACGCTGTCGTCATCGGCCGCTCGAACCTCTTCGGCAAGCCGATGTCGGCCCTGCTGCTTGCTGCCAATGCGACCGTGACGACGGCCCATTCGCGCACCAAGGATCTGGCAGCCGTCTGCCGCAATGCCGATATCCTCGTTGCCGCCGTTGGTCGTCCCGAAATGGTGAAAGCCGACTGGGTGAAGCCCGGCGCGACGGTCATCGATGTCGGTATCAACCGGGTGCCCGCGCCGGAAAAGGGTGAGGGCAAATCGAAGCTGGTTGGCGACGTGGCCTTCGCCGAGGCTGCCGAGGTGGCGAGCGTGATCACGCCGGTCCCGGGCGGTGTCGGCCCGATGACGATTGCGATGCTGATGGCGAACACGGTGATTGCCGCCTATCGCAAGGCTGGCCGCAAGCCGCCGCGCTTCTGACCCCAATTCACATGGAATGACGAGACGCGTCGCGATTGCGGTGCGTTTTCATTTTTGCGGCGCCGGCCCGGTTGACGCGCGCACGATGAGCTCGGCGCGCCAGAGTTCCTGTTCCGGATAGTCGCCACGTTTCAGGATGCCGCCAATCAGCCGTGTGGCGATCCGGGCTCCGGCGGCCCGGAGCGACGAGCGCGTCGTCGTCAGCGGAACGCTGAAATTCTCTGGCTTCAGCATCGGCAACACGTCGTCATGGGCGATCAGCGAAATGTCCTCGCCGATCTTCAATCCCGCCTGATTGATCGCTCGGACGGCGCCGAGGGCCAATACCGTACTTGAACACAGCACCGCCGTTGGCGGTTGCGAATGCTGCAGAAAGCGCTGCATGCTGCGGTAGCCGTGTTCGTCCGTCATCAAGGAATGCTGGACCAGCGCTTCGTCGAGCGTGAGGCCGTGTTCGGAGAGTGCCCTGAGCATCCCCTTCTGACGGCGGATGGAGAAGGTCAGATATTCCGGGCCGTTGATCAGCGCGATCCGCTGATGCCCGAGCTGGATGAGCAGCCGCGCCGCGTCGTAGAAGGCGGCCGTATTGTCGATGTCGAGGAAGGGATAGTCCCGGCTTTCGCCGATCGAGCGGCCGTGGACAAGAAAGGGGATCGACAGCGATTTCAGCATGGCGATCCGCGGGTCGTTGGCGCGCATATAAGCAAGGAACAGGGCATCGACATTGCCGCTCGCCGCCAGCCGCCGGAACGTCACTTCCTCGTCTTCCGGCGCGCTCGGATTGAGCACGAAGTGGAAGTCGTGCTTGACCGCTTCTTCCGCAAGGCCCGCCAGGAATTCGCCGAAATGCACGTCGGAATCGATGCCGGGTGCGATCGGCATGACCATGCCGATGGAATAGGCCCTGCCTGTGGCCAGCCGCTGGGCGGCGCGGTTGGGCCTGTAGCCGGTCTCGCGCACGGCCTGCAGCACGCGCCGGCGGGTCTCGGCATTGACCTCCGGATAGCCGTTCAGCGCCCGGCTGACCGTCGTCTGCGACAGGCCGAGCAGTTCCGCAAGTTGCTTGAGATTGACCGCCATGGCCAGGATTCCTCCCAAAGCGCTTTGGATATCCGTATGATTTTTGGTGTTTGGTCCCAGCGCCAAGGGTTTGTGTAGCATCCGTTTTTCGAGCAACAAAGCGGAATTCAACCATTGCGCGGTGCAAAATGTTACCGCAAAGCACAAAATCGTCGCATCGAGGACAGAGATGGGAAATCTCTTGACTCCTGGAGTGTCGCAATGGTTTGTTAGCGAACTCAAAGCGCTTTGAATTTTTGCGCATTGTCGTCTGCCCGGCGGGATCCGGGTTCATCTTGGGAGGAGAAGGACGTGAAGAGATCATTGCTGTTGGGCGTGGCGGCGTTTGCCCTGTTCGCAGGGGCCGCCGGCGCCGCGGACCTCAAGTTCAAGCCGGGTGAAGACAAGAAGTTCAACTGGGCAAGCTTCGAGGAATTCAAGAAGGGCCACGACCTCAAGGGGCAGACGCTGACCATCTTCGGTCCGTGGCGCGGCGAGGACGAGGCGCTGTTCAAGAGCGTCTATGCCTATTTCACCGAGGCGACCGGCGCGGAAATCAAGTATTCGTCCTCGGAAAACTATGAGCAACAGATCGTCATCGACACCCAGGCCGGCAGCCCCTCCGAAATCTCGATCCTCCCGCAGCCGGGTCTGATCGCCGATCTCGCCTCCAAGGGCTACCTGACGCCGCTCGGCGACGACACCCAGAAGTGGCTGCTCGACAACTACGCCGCCGGCCAGTCCTGGGTCGATCTTTCGACCTACAAGGGCAAGGACGGCAACGCCGCGCTTTATGCCTTCCCCTACAAGATCGACGTGAAGTCGCTCGTCTGGTACGTACCGGAAAACTTCGAGGACGCCGGCTACGAAGTGCCGAAGACCATGGAAGAGCTGAAGGCGCTGACGGAGAAGATTGCCGCCGACGGCGGCAAGCCCTGGTGCATCGGCCTCGGTTCCGGCGGCGCGACCGGCTGGCCGGCGACCGACTGGGTGGAAGACCTGATGCTGCGCACGCAGCCGGCTGACGTCTATGACAAGTGGGTCAAGAACGAGATCCCGTTCACCGATCCTGCCGTCGTCGGTGCGCTCGACGAATTCGGCTGGTTCGCCAAGAACGACAAGTTCGTCGATGGTGGTGCCGCAGCCGTTGCCTCCACCGACTTCCGCGACAGCCCGAAGGGCCTCTTCGCCTCGCCGCCGAAGTGCTACCTGCACCACCAGGCATCGTTCATCCCGTCCTTCTTCCCGGAGGGAACGGTGATCGGCGAAGACGCCGACTTCTTCTACATGCCGCCATACGAGAGCAAGAAGGACCTCGGCAATCCGGTGCTCGGCGCCGGCACGCTGGCGATGATCACCAAGGATTCGCCGGCCGCGCGCGCCTTCATCGACTTCCTGAAGACGCCGATCGCGCATGAAGTCTGGATGGCACAGACGAGCTTCCTGACGCCGTACAAGAGCGTCAACGTCGAGACCTACGGCAACCCGCCGCTGAAGAAGCAGGGCGAGATCCTCTTGAACGCCACCACCTTCCGCTTCGACGGTTCCGACCTGATGCCGGGCAAGATCGGCGCAGGCGCATTCTGGACCGGCATGGTCGATTTCGTCGGCGGCAAGTCGTCGGCCGACGTCGCCGACGGCGTCCAGAAGGCCTGGGACGCCATCAAGTAACACAACCGAAGACGGGCGGCAGAAATGCCGCCCGTTGCCGACCCGGGCGCGCCAGAGCGGGACGAGGAAAATTGTATGCGGTTTTCCGTTCGCCTCCCGCTCTTAACCATGAGAAGTGGCGGGCCCCAATGAGAACGGCGACAATCGCCAGCCCTGCACGTGATCGTGCACCGAGGGGGAGGGACATGTCATGTTGTTTCAGCTTGTGAAGGCTGCAGGGTTCATGCTGGGCGGGGTCATCGGCTGTGCCGCCTATTTCTGGGGAACCAGTTTCATTCTCGACCTGATCTTCCCGTCGAAAGGGAAGTCCGGTGCCGTCGCCTCAAGGAACCTGCGCATCACCAACGCCATCCGCCCGTGGCTGTTCCTGGGGCCGGCGCTCCTTGCGCTGACGGTGTACCTTATCTATCCCGTCTTCATGTCGCTCTGGTACAGCGTTCATGATCGCGCGGGACAGAACTTCGTCGGCGCCAGCAACTATGCCTGGATGATCAATGATGGCGAGTTCCGCCAGTCGATCTACAATAACTTCCTCTGGCTGCTGGTTGTCCCCGCACTCGCAACCTTTTTCGGTCTTATCATCGCTGCGCTGACCGATCGTATCTGGTGGGGCAATATCGCCAAGACGCTGATCTTCATGCCGATGGCGATCTCCTTCGTTGGCGCCGCGGTCATCTGGAAGTTCATCTACGATTTTCGCCCCGAGGGCGCCGAGCAGATCGGTCTTCTGAACGCCATCGTCGTCGCTTTCGGCGGTGCCCCGCAAGCCTGGATCACGTTGCCCTTCTGGAACAACTTCTTCCTGATGGCGATCCTCGTCTGGATCCAGACGGGTTTTGCGATGGTCATCCTGTCCGCGGCGCTGCGCGGCATTCCCGAGGAAACGATCGAAGCGGCCGTCATCGACGGCGCCAATGGCTGGCAGATCTTCTTCAAGATCATGGTGCCGCAGATCTGGGGCACGATCGCCGTCGTCTGGACGACCATCACCATCCTGGTTTTGAAGGTCTTCGATATCGTTCTCGCGATGACCAACGGCCAATGGCAGAGCCAGGTGCTCGCCAACCTCATGTTCGACTGGATGTTCCGCGGGGGCGGTGACTTCGGTCGCGGCGCGGCGATCGCCGTCGTCATCATGATCCTCGTCATTCCGATCATGGTCTGGAACATCCGCAATGCGGCCAAGGAAATGAAGGGGCATTGAGATGAATCCAGCGACACGCTCCCCCCTCATGTGGGTCGTCCACCTCTCGGTGCTGCTGATCGTTGCGCTCTGGACCCTGCCGACCGCTGGCCTGTTGATCTCGTCGCTGCGCGACAAGGATCAGCTTGCCGTTTCCGGCTGGTGGACGGCGCTTTCGACATCGTCGCAGAACATCGTCGTCCGGGCGCCGGGGCCGGACACACAGGTGGAGCGCGACGGCAAGTTCGTGATTTCCGGCAACCTGCTCGACGGACAGACCGGTCAGATCTCCGCTTTCGGCTTTTCGAGCCGCGAGCCGACCGCCTTCACGGCCGGCGAGACCGCCGAACTCAACGACGGCGAAAAGCTGACCGTTCAGGCGGATGGCAGTTTCGAGATCGTCTCCGACAAGAAGATGGAGGGTTCGCGCGGCCAGCGTATCTTCGTGACGGCGTCGTCACCGCCTCGTTTCACCTTCGACAATTATGCCGAGGTGCTGGGCGCCGAAAACATCGGCCGGTCCTTCATCAACTCGCTGACGGTTGCTGTTCCCGCGACGATCATCCCGATCATGATCGCCGCCTTCGCAGCCTATGCACTCGCCTGGATGCCGTTTCCGGGCAGGGCCATACTGATCGCCGTCGTGGTCGGCCTTCTGGTCGTGCCGCTGCAGATGTCGCTGATCCCGCTGCTGAAGCTCTATAACGGCGTGGGCGCCTTCTTCGGTGTGCCGGCCAAGACCTATATCGGCATCTGGCTCGCGCATACCGGCTTCGGCCTGCCGCTTGCGATCTATCTGCTTCGCAACTACATGGCCGGCCTGCCGCGCGAAATCATGGAATCCGCCCGCGTCGACGGCGCCAGCGATTTCGATATCTTCGTCAAGATCATCCTGCCGCTGTCCTTCCCGGCGCTCGCCTCCTTTGCGATCTTCCAGTTCCTGTGGACCTGGAACGACCTCTTGGTCGCGATCGTGTTCCTGGGCGCAGGCCCTGACGAACTGGTTCTGACCGGCCGGCTCGTCAACTTGCTCGGTTCACGCGGCGGCAATTGGGAAATCCTGACGGCTTCCGCCTTCATCACCATCGTCGTTCCGCTGATCGTCTTCTTCAGCCTGCAGCGCTATCTCGTGCGCGGTCTGCTGGCGGGATCGGTCAAGGGCGGCTGACAAAAGGGACTTTCGACCAAAATGAGCATGACCGAAATGAGCCAATCCACTTTGCAGCCTGACCGGGACTGGTGGCGCGGCGCGGTGATCTACCAGATCTATCCGCGCTCCTACCAGGACTCGAACGGCGACGGCATCGGCGACCTCAAGGGTATCGTTGCCCGGCTGCCGCACATCGCAGCACTTGGTGCCGATGCCATCTGGATTTCTCCGTTCTTCACCTCGCCGATGAAGGACTTCGGTTACGACGTCTCCAACTATACGGACATCGATCCGATCTTCGGCAGCCTTGCCGATTTCGACGCCGTGATATCGGAGGCGCATCGCCTCGGCATCCGGGTGATGATCGACCTCGTGCTGTCGCACACCTCCGACCAGCATCCCTGGTTCGTCGAAAGCCGGTCGAGCCGGACGAACGCCAAGGCCGACTGGTACGTCTGGGCGGACTCGAAGCCGGATGGCACGCCGCCCAACAACTGGCTGTCGATCTTCGGCGGCTCGGCCTGGGCCTGGGATCCGACCCGCCTGCAATATTACCTGCACAACTTCCTGACCTCGCAGCCGGACCTCAATCTGCACAATCCGGAAGTTCAGGAGGCGCTGCTCGGCGTCGAACGCTTTTGGCTGGAGCGCGGCGTCGACGGTTTCCGTCTCGACACCATCAACTTCTACTTCCACGACAAGAAGCTGCGCGACAATCCGGCGCTGGCGCCCGAGCGCCGCAATGCCCAGACTGCCCCGGCCGTGAACCCCTATAACTATCAGGAACACCTCTATGACAAGAACCAGCCGGAGAACCTGGAGTTCCTGAAGCGCTTCCGCGCGGTCATGGACGAGTTTCCGGCGATCGCGGCGGTCGGCGAAGTCGGCGACAGCCAGCGCGGCCTCGAGATTGCCGGAGAATACACCTCCGGTGGCGACAAGATGCATATGTGCTACGCCTTCGAGTTCCTGGCGCCGGATCCGCTGACGCCGGCCACCGTCGCCGAGGTTCTGCGCAATTTCGAGAAGGCAGCACCAGAGGGCTGGGCCTGCTGGGCCTTCTCCAACCACGATGTCGTGCGCCATGTCAGCCGCTGGGGCGATGGTGTCGCCGATCGCGACGCCCATGCGAAGCTGCTCGCGAGCTTGCTGATGTCGCTCCGGGGATCGGTCTGCATCTATCAGGGCGAGGAACTGGCGCTGACGGAAGCCGAACTTGCCTATGAGGATCTGAAGGATCCCTATGGCATCCAGTTCTGGCCCGATTTCAAGGGCCGCGACGGCTGCCGCACGCCGATGGTCTGGGACGGTGCGAAGGTCAACGGCGGCTTCGGCAGCGCGAAACCCTGGCTGCCGGTGCCGGCGGAACACCTGGCCCGTGCCGTATCGGCGCAGCAGGGAGACCAGGCGTCCGTTCTCGAACATTACCGCCGGTTCCTGCAGTTCAGGAAAGCCCATCCGGCCTTCACCAAGGGCGAGATCGAGTTCCTGAATACGGATGGAGAGGTCCTCGCCTTCGTGCGCAGTTACGGCAACGAGAAGCTCTTCTGCCTGTTCAACATGAGCGGCGCACCGGCGACAGCCAACCTGCCGAACGAGCCGGTTGCCGCGTTGGAAGGACACGGCTTCATCGCAGAGGTGAAGGACAGAACGGTGAACTTGCCGGCCTGGGGCGCGTTTTTCGCGCGGCTGGTCTGAGGACCGAATTATGACAGCAAGGATAGACGGGAAGAATCGAAGGGGAGGGTGTGATGACAGGTCTGCTGCTTAAAGATATCCGCAAGTCCTACGGCGCGGTCGATGTCATTCATGGCATCAATCTCGACATCAAGCAGGGCGAGTTCATCGTCTTCGTCGGCCCCTCCGGCTGTGGAAAGTCGACGCTGCTGCGCATGATCGCTGGTCTCGAAGAGATCACTGGTGGTGACATGTTCATCGACGGCGAACGGGTCAACAGCGTGCCGCCGTCGAAGCGCGGCATCGCCATGGTGTTCCAGTCCTATGCGCTCTATCCGCACATGACGGTCTACGACAACATGGCCTTCGGCATGCGGATCGCCAAGGAGACGAAGGAGGAGATCGACCGCCGCGTGCGCAACGCTGCCGAAATCCTGCAGCTCACCAAATATCTCGACCGGCTGCCGAAGGCGCTGTCCGGCGGCCAGCGCCAGCGGGTCGCCATCGGCCGCGCGATCTGCCGCAATCCCAAGGTCTTCCTGTTCGACGAGCCGCTTTCGAACCTGGATGCGGCGCTTCGCGTCGCCACCCGCATCGAGATCGCCAAGCTCAGCGAGCAGATGTCGGATACGACGATGATCTACGTCACCCACGACCAGGTCGAGGCGATGACGCTCGCCGATCGCATCGTCGTGCTGTCACAGGGCCACATCGAGCAGGTGGGCGCGCCGCTGGAGCTCTACGAGCGTCCGGCCAATCTCTTCGTTGCTCGGTTCATCGGCTCGCCGGCGATGAACATCATCCCTTCGACCGTTACCGCGACCGGCGCGCAGACGACGGTGAAGCTGACCGGCGGCAAGAGCGTGACGCTGGATATTCCGACGGACTCATCGCAAAACGGCAAGACGGCGAGCTTTGGCGCGCGACCGGAAGACCTGCAGGTCACGACTGGCGAGGACTTCCTGTTTGAAGGCACAGTCTCCATCGTCGAGGCGCTGGGCGAAGTGACGCTGCTCTACATCGAAGGGCTCGTCGACAAGGAGCCGATCATCGCCAAGATCCCCGGCATCTTGCCGGTTCATCGCGGCGACAAGGTGCGCTTCACCGCCGACAAGGCCAAGCTGCACCTCTTTGACGCCGATGGGCGCAGCTATCGCGCCTGAGTGACGATACCGATGTCGCGCTTTTCGACCCGCCCGAGAAATCGGACGGGTTTTTTCAATGCAACCTGCAGATCAAACCCTCTGTTAAATCTCTGCCGCTACTCTGTTTCAAAAGGGGATAGGAAAGGCATATCGATGAGAGGCGCGGCGCCTGTAATGCAGCGGCACTTCCTGAACAAGGAAGAGTCCTTCATGTACGATCGGGAAGTGAACTTTCCGCTGGAGGACACACGGAACGAGGCGCGCATCGAGTATACCGAGAAGGGTATGACGCAGCTAAGCTCGCGGCGCTGCGAAATCATCAAGCTGTCGAAAAGCGGTGCCGTCCTCAGCATTCTGACGCAGTATCAGCTGCCGCAGAACTTTTATCTCGATATCCCGAGTGCCCGCATCCAAATGGTCGGCTGCCTGCTGAAGCGCGTGCACGCCAACAACGTCATCGAAGCACGGTTTCTCCGCCTGCTCACCGACCGCGATCTCAATCGCATCTTCGTCTACAGCACCCATCCGAACCATCGCAACCGGACGCTCGACATCTACCGTTAATCAGTGACCTCGAGCTTGACCGTCCCGCAGGACTCAATGGATGGTTGTGGTCCTCGTCAACGGATCGGACCATGGCCATGCAGCGACCCTATCGGCTTTCCTGCCATTGCGGCGACATCGCAGTCGAGGTCGATGAGGAGCTAACCGGCCTCATCGAGTGCAATTGCTCGACCTGCCGGCGCTCCGGTTTCCTGCATTGGAAGGTGGATGCAGCCAAAGTGAAGCTGCTTACCGAGAAGCGTCGCCTGTCGAGCTATATCTGGCGCGGCCTCAACGAGGGGCATCATTTCTGCCCGACCTGCTCGACGCCGATCATGCGCAGCGGCTACCCGGACGACAGGATCTCCATCAATGCCCGCTGCATCGAAGGCGTTGATGTCTTTGCGCTGGAGATCGAGCGCTACGATGGGCGCAATGACATGTTCCCCGGTCCGCTGCCGTAAACGGATCGTGTGGACGCACAACTCGCTGCTGCCTCGAAGAAAAGTTGGGCTATAGAAAAAGCACCGCCTCGGATCAAGAGGCGGCGCTCTTTACGTCTCAGTGAAAGAGAACGCTGGCGCCCTGGTCGGCAGCACCTGCAATCGCGCGGAACGGCGCGAAAAGCTCGCGACCCATGCCGAACTCGTTATCCGAGAGATCGACATGCGCGGGCACGCGCGTCTTCAGCGCGATGTCCTCGACCAGCACCTCGATCGTTCCGGCAACGGCGTCGATGCGGACGATATCGCCTTCCTGGATGCGGGCGATCGGGCCGCCATCCTTGGCTTCCGGTGTCACGTGGAGTGCCGCAGGCACCTTGCCGGAGGCGCCGGACATGCGCCCGTCGGTGAGGATGGCGACGCGCTGGCCGCGATCCTGCAGGATGCCGAGCACGGTCGTCAGCTTGTGCAGTTCCGGCATGCCATTGGCCTTCGGACCCTGGAAGCGCACGACAGCGACGAAATCGCCTTCGAGCTTGCCGGCCTTGAAGGCGGCGTTGAGTTCTGCCTGATCGTGGAAGATCTTCGCCGGAGCCTCGATGACATGGCGATCCGGCTTGACCGCCGAAATCTTGATGACCGCCTTGCCGAGATTGCCGGTCAGCATCTTCAGGCCACCCGTGTGCTGGAACGGCTGGTCGATGGTCGCCAGCACCTTCGGATCGGCACTTTCCTTCGGTGTCGGCACGCGCAGGACGCCACCATTGGGGCCGAGCTGGACGTCGATCTTGTAGGCGTCGAGCCCCTGGCCGAAAACGGTGCGTACGTCGTCGTGCAGCAGGCCGGCGCTAAGCAACTGGCTGATCAGGAAGCCCATGCCGCCGGCGGCACGGAAGTGGTTCACGTCGGCAAGCCCGTTCGGATAGACGCGGGCCAGAAGCGGCACGATGTCGGAGAGCTCGGAGATATCCTGCCAGGTGAGCACGATGCCGGCGGCACGCGCCATGGCGACGAGATGCATGGTGTGATTGGTCGAGCCGCCGGTCGCATGCAGGCCGACGACGCCGTTGACGATCGAGCGCTCGTCGATCATCTCGCCGGCGGGCGTGAACTCGTTGCCCATGGCGGTGATCGCCAGCGCCCGCTTGGCCGCTTCCTTCGTCAGCGCGTCACGCAGCGGTGTGCCGGGATTGATGAAGGAGGCGCCCGGCAGATGGAAGCCCATGATCTCCATCAGCATCTGGTTGGAATTGGCCGTGCCGTAGAAGGTGCAGGTGCCCGGTCCGTGATAGGACTTGGACTCCGCTTCGAGAAGCTCGTCACGGCCGACCTTGCCTTCGGCAAAGAGCTGGCGCACGCGCGCCTTCTCGTCGTTCGGCAGACCCGAGGTCATCGGACCGGCAGGCACGAAGACGGCCGGCAGATGGCCGAAGGTGAGAGCCGCGATGACGAGGCCCGGTACGATCTTGTCGCAGACGCCGAGATAGACGGTGGAATCGAACATGTTGTGCGACAGGCCGACACCAGCGGCCATGGCGATCAGATCGCGCGAGAAGAGCGACAGCTCCATGCCCGGCTGCCCCTGTGTGACGCCGTCGCACATGGCCGGCACGCCGCCGGCAACCTGCGCGACGCCACCCGCCTCGCGCGCCGCTTCGCGGATCAGCGCCGGATAGGTCTCGAACGGTTGGTGCGCCGAGAGCATGTCATTATAGGAGGTGATGATGCCGAGATTGGGCACGCGGTCGCCCGCAAGCGCTACCTTCTCGGCGGGGGAACAGACGGCAAATCCGTGCGCAAGGTTACCGCAGCCGAGCACGCTGCGGTGCGGGCCGCTCGACGCTGCAAGGCGGATGCGGTCGAGATAGGGTTCGCGGTGCGGTTTCGAACGCTCGACGATGCGAGCGGTGATCGAGGCAATGCGGGAATCGGCGGACATGGCAAATCCTGTTCCGGAGCCTTGGGACTCCTCATCTTCATCCAGTCATCGGTCCGGAGCGCGGCGAGCTTGGGAGAGCGCACGTCGCGTCCCGGCATGTTCTCGGAAACACGTGTCCGTTCCGGTGGGGCGCACCACAGGCTGAACGTGTCTCCACCTTGATATTGGGCCTATTCGACCCAACAGCATTCGATCTACGGCGCCCAGTAAATCTGCACCGGCGATGCGGCACGGCGCAGCATAGCGCGGATCGGCATATCCTTCTCGTCGCCGGCCTCTTCCGCCTTGGCGAGAACGGTTTTTTTGCCTTCGCCCTCGATGTGCAGCACCAGCAGTCGCGCATCCTGAAGGCTGGCGAAGGTGAAGGTCAGGCGAGGTTCGCCGGCGCCGTCCGCTTCCATCGCGATCACCCCGCGCGGCGTTGCCGGGTCGATGGCACGCGCGAGCTGCGATCCACCGGGGAAGAACGACGCCGTATGCCCGTCCGTTCCCATGCCGAGGATGGCCACGTCGAACGGTGCGCCGATTGCGGCCGTTTCCCGGCTTGCAAGTTCGGCAGCAGCTTCTGCCGTCGGGGCGGCGTGGTAAAGCGGCAGGAACTTTGCGGTTTCCGCCTTGCCCTGAAGCAGGTTGGTGGCAACCAGGCCGTGGTTCGAACGGTCACTTTCCGGCGGCACGAAACGTTCGTCGACGAGCGTCACCGTCACCTTGTCCCAGGCGATGTCCTTCTTGGACAGCGCCTGGAAGAAAGCCTTGGGCGTTGAGCCGCCGGAAACCGCGATGCTCGCGGCGCCGCGCGCAGCGATGCCGGCAGAAAGTGCACTGCTTACGGCTTCAGCCAGGCCTTCCGCCAATGCCGCACCGTTTTCGAAGGTATGAAGCTGCGTCGTCATCGGGCACCTATATCGCATCGTTCCAGGTGCGGCCGTCACGCTCGATCAGCGCGATCGACTGGCTCGGACCCCAGGTGCCTGCGGTGTAGCCCTGGACCTGCTGCCCGGTTTCCTCCCAGGCCTTCAGGATCGGGTCGACCCACTTCCATGCAGCCTCGACTTCGTCGCGGCGTACGAACAGCGTCTGGTTGTTGCGGACGACGTCGAAGAGCAGCCGCTCGTAGGCGTCAGCATTGCGCACGGCAAACGCCTCGGCGAAGCTCATGTCGAGCGAAACGTTGCGCAGGCGCATGCCGCCCGGGCCTGGGTCCTTGATCATCAACGACTGCTTCACGCCTTCGTTCGGCTGCAGGCGGATGACCAACTGGTTGGCCGAGATGCGGCCGGCATTGTTGTCGAAGATCGAGTGCGGGATCTGTTTGAAGGTGATGACGATCTCCGACATGCGGCCGGCGAGACGCTTGCCGGTGCGGATGTAGAAGGGCACGCCGGCCCAGCGCCAGTTGCTGACCTCGGCCTTGATCGCCACGAAGGTCTCGGTGTTCGAGATGCCGCCTTCGAGCTCTTCGAGGTAGCCCTTGACCGGGCCGCCGGCCGAAGCACCGGCGCGGTACTGACCGCGCACCGTCACCTGCTCGACATTCGCCGAGGTGATCGGCTTCAGCGCGCGGAGAACCTTGAGCTTTTCGTCGCGGACCGCTTCCGCGTCCATCGAGGTCGGCGCTTCCATGGCGACGAAGCAGACGAGTTGCAGGATGTGGTTCTGCACCATGTCGCGCAGCGCGCCGGCCTTGTCGTAGTAGCCGGCGCGGTTTTCAAGGCCCACGGCTTCCGACACGGTGATCTGCACATGGTCGATATGGGCGGAGTTCCACAGCGGCTCGTAGAGCGCATTGGCGAAGCGCAGCGCCATCAGGTTCTGCACCGTCTCCTTGCCGAGATAGTGGTCGATGCGGAAGATCTGCTCTTCGCGGAAGACCTTGCCGATCGTGTCGTTGAGTTCGGTCGCCGAGGCGAGGTCGCGGCCGATCGGCTTTTCGACGACGATGCGGGTGTTCTTGGTGATCAGCTTGTGATCGCGAATGCGTTCGGAAATATCGCCGAAGATCGCCGGGCCGACTGCGAGATAGAAGGCACGGATACGGTCTTTGCCCTCTTCGAGGATCTTCTTCAGCGCATCCCAGCCCTGATCCGACTTGGCGTCCACCGAAACGTAGAACACGCGCGCAGCGAACTTCGCGACTTCCTCTTCCTTGTACTCGTCCGCCTTCAGGTGTTCCTTCAGCGCATCGACGGCAAACTTGCGATAGTCCTCATGGCTGAGCGCCGCGCGCGACGCGCCGATGATACGGGTCGGCTCGGTGATCTGGCCTTCCAACTGGCGGTGATAGAGCGCCGGCAACAGCTTGCGCTCCGCAAGATCGCCGGTGCCCCCGAACACCACATAATCAAATGGTTCGACGGGAATGATCTGGCTGCTCATGGGATATCTCGATCTGTTCAGGTCACGGGCACATATAATCTAATCGATTTAAAAGCGCTAGAGTGCGGTGCAATAAAATGCCGCGGAAACGCTTCTCAGAACCTGTCGCGTAATGCGTACCAGCTTAACGCGAGGAAGAGAAGGGCGGAGCGGAACCGAGTACCACCCGGAAAAGCGGGGATTTTCAGGGCTTTCAGCAGCTCGAGCTCGGTGTCCTTGCCGAGCGCGAGATCCGCATAGAGCTTGCCGCAATAATTGGAAAGCATCACGCCATGGCCGGAATAGCCGCCGATCGAGGTGACGCCGGGCATGACCTCGCGGCAGAAGGGCGTGCGCGGCATGGTGATACCGACGGAGCCGCCCCAGGCATGGGTGATCTCGATATTGGCGAGTTCCGGATAGATCTCGCTGATCTGTCGGCGGATGTGGGTCGAGATGTCGCGCGGGTTGTCGGCGGTGTAGGCCTCGCGGCCGCCGAAAAGCAGCCGCCCGTCCCGTGACTTGCGGAAATAGCGCACGACGAAGCGCGAATCATCGACCGATTCACCACCGGGAATAACGTTCGGGTGGTCGGAAAGCACCGTGGTTGCGCCGATGAAGGAGCGGATCGGCATGACGTGGCTGGCGCTCACCGGCTCCAGGTTGTCGATGTAGGCATTGCAGGCGACAAGCACGCGATCGGCGGTGATTGTGCCGCGGTCCGTGGTGATGACGATCGCACCGCGGCTGCGATCGATCCTTAGGGCTTTCGTCTGCTCGAAGAGATTGGCGCCGGCAAGCGCTGCCTGTTTCGCGAGACCGACCAGCAGCTTCATCGGATGGATGTGGCCGGTGCCGGCGTCGCGGATGCCGAAGTGATAATGGCTCGATCCGAGCCGGCTTGCGGTTTCCTCGCGGCCCATGAAGGACAGATGCGGATAGCCGAAGCGCGTTGCCATGGCTTCCGCATGGTCGCGGTAGTCTTTTTCGAGACTCTTCTTGTGACCCACTGAGAGCTGGCCGGGCACGAATTCGATGTCGATCTCGTGCGCGCTTGCGAAGTCGAGCACATAGCGCTTGGCATTCTCGGCCATGTCGAAGAGTGCCTGTGCCCGCTCATGACCAAGGCTTTCCTCGGTCTCGTCCGCCCAGGCGCGCTGCCCGGTGCCGAACTGGCCGCCATTGCGGCCAGAGGCACCGTCGCCGAAGCGGCAGGCGTCGATCAAGGTCACATCGACGCCTTGGCGCGCCAGGTTGTAAGCCGCCTGCAACCCGGTATAGCCGCCGCCGATGATCGCGACGTCGGCTTTTCGCGATCCCGGCATCGCGGGATACTCTGGTCGATCCGGAACGGTTGCCTCATACCAGGAATAACCGGGCGAGATCGGGCTTTGCCAGGGCATGGAGAACCTCTGAGGTCAGACGTTGAGAAGCAGGAATTCGCGTTCCCAGGGGCTGATGACCTGCATGAAGGTCTCGAACTCGCCGCGTTTGACGCCGGCGTAGATGGCGATGAACTCGGGGCTCAGCACCTCCGCAAGCGATGGTGCCGATTCCAGCAGAGCGACCGCTTCGAGCAGGCCGCGGGGCAGGAGGATTTCACCCTCGTTCGCCGTGTCCTCGGTCGGTGCCGTCGGCTCGCGCTGTTCGATGATGCCGAGATAACCGCAGGCGAGCGAGGCGGCGAGCGCCAGGTAGGGGTTGGCATCCGAGCTCGGCAGCCGGTTCTCGATGCGCCGGGCAATCGGTTCCGACACCGGAATGCGGAAAGCCGTTGTGCGGTTGTCGTAGCCCCAGGCGGTGTTGACCGGCGCCGACATGTCGGGCGTCAACCGGCGGTAGGAGTTCACATAGGGCGCCATCATGACCAGCGTGCGCGGCACGTAGTGCTGCATGCCGCCGATGAAGTGGAAGAACTCCTTCGATGCCGAACCGTCCGGGTTCGAGAACAGGTTCCGGCCGGTGTTGATCTCGACCACCGACTGGTGGATGTGCATCGCCGAACCCGGCTGGCCCTGCATCGGCTTCGCCATGAAGGTCGCATAGATCCCGTGCTTCAGCGCCGCCTCGCGGATCGTGCGCTTGAACAGGAACACCTGGTCGGCAAGCTCGATCGGGTCACCGTGACGAAGGTTGATCTCAAGCTGGGCCGGCCCCTCCTCGTGGATCAGCGTGTCGATCTCGAGGCCCTGCTTCTCGGAGAAGTGGTAGATGTCGTCGATCAGTTCGTCGAACTCGTTGATCCCTGCGATCGAATAGCCCTGGCCGCCAAGGATGGAGCGGCCCGAACGGCCTTTCGGCGGATGCAGCGGATAGTCCGGGTCGTCGTTCTGGGCGACGAGATAGAACTCGATTTCCGGTGCCACCACCGGCTTCCAACCCTTCTGCTTGTAGAGATCGACCACGCGCTTCAGCACGTTGCGCGGTGTGTAGCTGATCTGTTCGCCCTGCGAGCCGACGATGTCGCAGATCACCTGCGCCGTCGGGTCGGTTTCCCAGGGCACGACCGAAAGGGTCGAGAGGTCGGGGACGAGCTTGATGTCGCTGTCGCGGGAATCGTAGCGGAACTGCCCGGTTTCATCAGGATACTCACCCGAAATCGTGTGGCGGTAGATTGCCGAGGGCAGTGCCAGCGAGGTGTTGGAAGTGAATTTCGAGGTCGGCATCATCTTGCCGCGCGGCACGCCGGCGAGGTCGGGCGTGATGCATTCGATGTCTTCGATGCCGCGGATCTTAAGCCAGTCCGTGGCTTCCTTCCACGTCTTCACGCCGCGGAGGGAGTGCAGTGCGGGGGGGATTTTCGAGGTCTTGCTGATTTTCGTTGTTTGTTGGGCAGCACTTCTCTCGGAGGGCATAAATCACCGGTTTTGGCTTCGGATAGCGCATCATAACCGTAGATTGGCAATTGGCTAGATGGGCTTCGTCATTGACTTTCGTCCCCGCCACCGGGAAGGAAGGACAAAAGAGCTGGGGTGTTTCGTGGCTGAAAAGAAGGATGTGGTCATCATCGGCGCCGGTGCCGCGGGCATGATGTGCGCCATCGAGGCGGGCAAGCGCGGGCGCCGCGTGCTCGTGCTCGACCATGCCAAGGCGCCCGGCGAGAAGATCCGCATCTCCGGCGGCGGTCGCTGCAATTTTACCAACATCCATGCGGGGCCGAAGAACTTCCTTTCGGCAAATCCCCATTTCTCTAAGTCGGCACTGGCGCGATACACGCCGCGTGATTTCCTTGTACTGGTCGAAAAGCACGGCATTGCCTGGCACGAAAAGACGCTTGGCCAGCTCTTCTGTGACCATTCGGCCAAGGACATCATCAGGATGCTACTTTCCGAGATGCGCGACGTGCACACCGAGTTGCGGCTGGAGACAACGATCGAAAGCGTCGAACGCCATGGCGCGGGCTTCCGCGTCATGACGGATGAGGGGCCCATCGACGCGCAGTCGCTCGTCATTGCCAGCGGCGGCAAGTCGATCCCGAAGATGGGAGCGACCGGGTTCGCCTACCGGATCGCCGAGCAGTTCGGGCTTGGCATCGTCGAAACGCGGCCGGGCCTCGTGCCCCTGACCCTCGATCCGGCGCAGCTCGAAACGATCGGCGAACTGTCGGGCGTCGCTGCCGACGCCGAAGCCCGGTGCGGCAAGGCAGCCTTTCGCGAGGCGGTGCTGATCACCCACCGCGGCCTGAGCGGCCCGGCGATCCTGCAGATCTCGTCCTTCTGGCGCGAAGGACTGGAGATCGTGCTGCGCCTGATGCCTGACATCGATATCGCTTCAATCCTCAAGGAAATCCGGCGCACCCACGGCAGGCAGGCGGTGCAGACGGCGCTCGGTGATATCCTGCCGCGCCGGCTTGCACAGTTTTTCGTCGAAGGCGCGAAGCTGACTGGGCGCCAGTTGGCCGACCTCTCGGACAAGACGATCAACCAGCTTTCGTCCTCGATCCAGGCCTGGACGATCAAGCCCGCCGGTTCGGAAGGCTATCGTACCGCCGAAGTCACGCTCGGCGGCGTCGATACCAATGGGCTCGATTCCAAGACGATGCAGGCGAAGGCGGTACCGGGACTCTACCTCATCGGCGAATGCGTCGATGTGACCGGCTGGCTCGGCGGCTACAATTTCCAATGGGCCTGGGCATCGGGCTTTGCCGCCGGGCAGGACGTGTGATCTCCCCGCTTTTGGCGCGTTGTGCTTCAGCGATTGTTAACGGGTCAGACCGAACCTTTGTTTTTGTCGGCACAGCCGGCGGTTGGTGAGATCGGATTGTCACATAAACGGAAATAACACTGTTTCCTATTTTTTGACTTTCCTCCACCACGGCATGGCTGCAATATATGTGTGACTGGCAAGCCGGTTCATCCGGGTCGATGGTTGCCGGTCGATGTGACAAGGATAGGATGCCATGAACCAACCACGCCGCCGTCCCCGCGCCATAGCGATCGCCCGCACCGATGAAAGTCGTCAGCAGAAGGCCGCAATCACGCGCCTCGCACTGATCGCTTTTTTCGCCGTTGCCGCCCTCGCCGCTCTTCCGGCCCTTTGGTTCTGATCTCAGGCGACCGGCTTTAGACGGCCGGTTCCTCGGGCGCAGTTGAGGCGCCGCCGCGCTCCTTCGGATTTTCTGCCGCAGGCGATCGCGCTTATACAAATTTTAATCGTTCAAATTAAATAGTGCGACGAAGTGAGTTTCGTCAGGTTCGCATTGCCTCGGAGCGGCGATGTGGATCCGCAATGATTGCCGACGGACTGACGGCGTGCGCCGTATGATTTTCCGAAAAACATCAGCCTGTTTTGCGCATCGGGTGGCTCTCGATCGTCCGCGCCTTCACGCCCAGTCGTTGAATGCGAAGACGTCTCGAGCTGCCGGGGGAGGCGAATGCGAGCTGCGAGCCAAGGTGTTTTCCATGTTCATTGATAGAATTCTTGCCCGTTTCAAGATCCAGACGAAGGTGCTCCTTTTCATCCTGCCCTTCGTCGTCAGCATCTGTGCCGTCGGTATCACCGGCCTTTATGCGTCCGGCCTGCTTCAGGGGCGCATGGAGATTTCGAACAGCGTGCTGCAGACATTGAGCGGCTTCAAGGATGTCTATGCCGGCATGAACGCCTTTCTGCATTCAACGACCGAGGAAACCAGGGAAGCCGTCCAGTCGAAGATTTCGGCCCAGAAGGACGTGCTTGCGGCGACGGCCGCCCAGGTTGCCGGTCAGAGCGGCCAGGACGAACTGACGGCCGCGATCGCCGCGACAAACGATATCGAGGCGCGCATCGACGGCCTCTGGAAGCTGCATGTCGGTGAGCAGGAACTGCGCACGGCGATGGCGGCGAACCTCGATGCGCTGCTGATCGAGCGCTCCAAGATCAACGAGGAGTCGAACCGGCTGCAATATGCCGTGCGGAAAAGCGAAAACGCCGCCAAGACCATGCTGCGCGAAGCCGAGAAGCTGATGCGCGCCAGCCGCTTCTTCAACGAATTCGGGACGGAGGTCAGCAAGGCGATCTCCGTCGAGGACAAGCTGAAGGCGGTCAAGGAGCGCTTCCCGATGATCGGCCGCACGGAGCGCGACATATTCCGTCTGCTGCCGAAAGACGAGAAGTCGCTGACGGAAACGATCACCTCCGCCTCGAGCGAGATCGGCGCGCTGCTGAAGGCGCCAGCCGGCCCGGAGACGCTCGCCGGCATCTCCAAATATGTCGACCGATTCCGCACCGCGAGCTTCCGCCTGGAGGCGGCATCGGTCGGCAAGATGCGTGACGCGACGCGGATCTTCGCCGAACTCGACGAGCAGATCGTCACGACGGAATCGGTGCTGACCGCGACCCGCCGGCTCGCCGGGTCGATCACGGACATCCAGATTTCCGCTGCCACCTTCATGGGCCAGACCAACGAAGAGAACCGCCAGAAGCTGCTCGACAAGTCGCTTGCCGTTCAGCAGAACATGGCAACGCTGCGTGGCGTTGCCAGCGACGGCGCTTCCTTCGACAAGATCGCCGATACGCTGATGCCGATTCTGACCGCGATGAAGAAGGACGCCGCGGCACTCGTCGAAATCACCGTCAAGCGGACCGCCGATTTCGACGCCGCCGGCCAGTCGATCGACCAGATCTGGGGCGATCTCACCAGCTTTGCCGAACGGCAGAAGGTCGCCGCCGGGACGGAACGCCAGGAAGCAAACCAGATCTCGGTGGCGGCAACCGTCGCCGGCGTCGTCATCGCGCTGCTGGCCGGCATTGCGCTGACGCTGACGCTGAAGAAGCCGATCGGCCAGATCACTGCTGCCATGCGTCGCCTTGCCGACGGCCGTCTCGACACAGCGATCGACGGCGATGCGCGCCGCGACGAAATCGGCGACATGGCGCGGGCACTTGGCGTGTTCAAGGAGAACGCGCTTTCCAAGGTCCGCATCGAGGCCGAGAGCGAGGAGCAGCGGACCCGCGCCGAAATCGAGCGCAGCCGTAACGATCAGGAAAAGCGCGAACTCGATCGCCAGATCGATCTGGCCGTCAGCGAGCTTGCCGCCGGTCTCGGCCGCCTGGCGCAGGGAGATCTTTCGCGCCAGATCGAGGTTCCCTTCCATGGTCGCCTCGAACAGTTGCGCGAAGACTTCAACGGCTCGCTGATCCGCCTGCAGGATACGCTGTCGCAGATCCGCGCCAATGCGCAGGCGATCCAGGAAAGCGGCTCCAGCATGCACCATGCCGCGGACTCGCTGTCGAAGCGGACGGAAGCCCAGGCTGCATCGCTCGAAGAAACGGCGGCTGCTGTCGACCAGATCACCGTGACCGTTCGCTCGTCTGCCGAGCGTGCCGGGGAGGCCAACCACGCCGTGATCCAGACGAAGCGCAGCGCCGACAGCTCGGCGACCGTCGTCACCAATGCGATTGCAGCCATGGGACGCATCGAAGAGGCCTCGCGCCAGATCGAACAGATCATCGAGGTGATCGACGACATCGCCTTCCAGACCAATCTCCTGGCGCTGAACGCCGGTATCGAGGCGGCGCGTGCGGGTGAAGCGGGCAAGGGCTTTGCCGTCGTTGCCCAGGAAGTGCGTGAGCTGGCGCAGCGCTCGGCGGAAGCCGCGCGCGAGATCAAGGGGCTCATCAACAAGTCGACCAACGAGGTCAATGCCGGTTCGCACCTGGTCAAGGAAACGGGCGAAGTGTTGGCGTCGATCAGCGCGCAGATCGTCACCGTCAGCCAGCATGTCGAGATGATCGCGACCGCAAGCCGTGATCAGGCCGTGGCGCTCAACGAGGTCAACGGCTCGGTCAACCAGATGGACCAGATGACGCAGCAGAACGCTTCCATGGTCGAGGAGGCGACGGCAACGAGCCGGTCGCTCGCGCACCAGGCGGACACATTGATGATGCTCGTCGAGCAGTTCCGGCTAGAGCCGGAGGCGGACGACTACGGCTACCGGGCCGCCTGAGGCGGCCGGCAATCGAATTCGCCGAAGGCGGACGTCCGCCTTCGGACGGACGCACGGAAATCGGTATCGCCGTGCGACATAACAAGGGCAGGGGCTAACATTGCACCGCGTGGCCGCAAGGCTCCGCGGTGCTCTTTTTTTGGGCGCCGAGACGTCTCCTGCGCCGCTCGGCGATCTTGGCGGCCAAGGCGTCAAATATGCGCCGAAGAAGTCCCGGCGGCTTCGGATCGAAGTCTTCGTCCCAACGCCGGTTCTTCAGGGCCATGTCGGCGATATAAACCATTGCCATCATTTCCATGGTGATGCTCCTCGTTTGATGGGCATCACTCCTTTTATGCATCCAAAGCAGTTTTACATACAGCGGAAATCGGCCTATGTTTTCCAGAAATGAAAAACCTGGATTGGGATATCTACCGCTGTTTCATGAGCGTGGCGCGCACCGGTGGCCTTACCGGCGCCGCACAGGCGCTCGGTTCGAGCCCTGCCACGGTCGGGCGGCGGATGCTGGAACTCGAGGAGCGGACGGGCCGCTCCCTGTTCCTGCGCAGCCAGACCGGTTACCAGCTCACCGGCGACGGCGAGCTCCTTTTCGAGCAGCTTCAGGAGATGGAGGCGGCGGCGCGTCGGGTCGAGAGCTGGCGGCGCGAGGGTGAAGGCGCGACCGTCCGCATCACCGTCGGCACCTGGATTGCCTGGCTGCTCGCGGAGAATTTCCCGGCGCTTTGCACTGAGAGGGATGGTTTCAGCCTGGCGATGACCGTCGGCGAGACGCGCGCCAGCCTCGCCTATCGCGAGACCGACATCGGCATCCGCGCTTTCGAGCCCGAGGAAACCTATCTGGCGGCGAGCCCGGTCGGTGACGTCGCCTATGCCGCCTATCGCCAGAAGAACGCACCGGCGGCTGCCAACGCCCGGTGGGTGGCAGTGGGTGAGGAGGAGGCAATCTCGACCTATCTTCGTTGGCCCCACCAGCAGGCGGAAGGGAGGATCGTCGCGACCATCACACGGCCGCGATCGCTCTTGGATCTCGCGCGGGCAGGTGCCGGTTGCGCTGTGCTTCCCTGCTTCGTCGGCGATCTCGATCCCATGCTGGAGCGGGCAGGCGAGGAGATCCCCGCACTGAGGCACCGCCAATGGATCGTGATGAACAACGAGGACCGGCACCGAAAGGAAATCCGCACGGTGGTCGACCGCATGACGAAGCTGTTGCGCAGCCATGCCGACGTCTTTGCCGGAAAAAGGCCGCGCCGCGGCTGAGCGCGCGAGCGGCCGGCTTGTGTCTTACCGGTGCTGCAGGAATGCCAAATTGGATGACGGCGCCTTTGGTCAGCGCATCAGGAGCTTGACGAGGGCGGCCTGCGAATTGACCCGGGTCTTGGCATAGATGCTCTTGAGCTGTGTGCGGATCGTCTCGTAGCTGACGCCGTTGGCCTGCGACATCTCCTTCAGCGTCAGACCGGCGGCGACGCCGGACGCGATGCGGAGTTCGGCCGGCGTAAGGCTGTAGCTGTCTCTCAGGTGGTTGAGGCGCTGGTCGCAAACGAGCGAGGTCGCCGGCTCGATCAGCACGGCGACCGTGGGGCCGTCGAGGAGTTCGGTGAAGATGCTGGCGCTCCGCCGGACCAGCGTGATCCGAAAGGCGCCGTCCTCCGCGGTCCTGACAAGGCGAACCTGCGGCTGAGCCGGAGTGCCGAGCGGCGAGGCCAGAAGCTCGAGTGCGGCGTTGGTTTCCGGTTCGTCCATGACCAGGCGCCCGTTGATCGTGACGCGAAACGGAGAGCCCTTCGCCGCCATCTGTTCGGCGTTGTCGTTCATCGATCGGATGCGGAGATTGTCGCCGACATAGATGACGCCGACGCCGATCGTATCGAGCAGTGTCCGGCCCTCATGCTGTTCGGCCATCATCAGGTCGCGCCGGCGCAGGAAGTCGAAGGCACGCTTCAGATGGGGAGCAAGAAGGGTGTATTGATCGGCCGCGCGCCGGTTGAGCTCTTCGTCCGTCGATGAGGTGCAGGTCGATACGAGCAATGTGCGCGTCGGACTGCGCACGATGGTCACGCCCACGGTGCTTTCGCAGCCGGTCTGGCCCTTCAGCCAGTCATTGTAGAATTCCGATTTCACCAGGTCCGCGCGCGAGACGATGTGTTCGCCGGCGAGACCGCGCCCGACCGGCACCAGTACCGACTTCGGTATCCAGGGATTGATCGCGGCGAAGTGGTTGTTGAATTGAGCGATGGCATCCGGCGTAAAGCCGGAGACATAGGGCACGCATGCCATTGGCGACGTGAGATCGTGGTAATGGAGCGCCGAGTGCCCGTCCGGCATTGTCGTCGTCAGGCGGTCAAGAAAGTCCTGCCAGCCACAGTCACCAAAGGCGGCGCCGTAGATGAGCTCCGTCAATTCGGCCGTATCGGCAGCTTTCGTCGATCGATACATGCTTGCCCCAACCTAAGATAGGCTGGGCTAATATAAGCGGCTGCGAGCCGCGCGATCAACTTGAAATGGCATATCGAAGAAGATGTTGGAACCCGTTTCAGTGCCGCAACGCCGAATGGCCGGCATTCCGGCCGGCCATTCCGATCTCTGGTAACGTCGCATCTTCGCCATGATATGTGCGATTTTCAATCTGAGATTGCTTTCACCGCTCTGACTGCCGCCGCCGGCTGAAATGAAGCCGACGAAAGCAGGGCCATCGCAAGCGTCACCGCAATGAGTGTCATGGCTTGCCCTGGGTTACGATGACGGGGATCAGCAGATCGCCCCAGTTGCCTTCACCGCCGTGGTGGCGGGCCGAGCGAACGAGCTCGACCGATACGCCGGCATCGACGGCCTTCATGACGGACTGGTTGAGGCGATGCAGGTCGTTGGCGACCATGCGGATCGCTGCCTGCTGGTCCGGGGTCATTGCCGAAGACTGTTCCTCGGCCCGTTCCTTGACGCGTGTCTGGACTGTCATTGGACTTCTCCTTGAGGTTCGAGGCTGTGGTTCTGGCGGCAGGAGCGCGGCGGGCAGGGATTGCCACGCTCCCGCCGGTCTTTCACTCTGCGGCCGGGCGGAACTGGTCGTGCTCGGTCGATTCCTTCATGGCGGTTGTCGAGGACTGGCCGCCGGTGATTGCCATCGAGACGGCATCGAAATAGCCGGTGCCCACCTCGCGCTGGTGCTTCGTCGCGGTGTAGCCATTCGCTTCTGCTGCGAATTCCGCTTCCTGCAGCTCGGAATAGGCGGCCATCTGCCTCGCCTTGTAGCCGCGCGCCAGCTCGAACATGCCGAAGTTCAGCTGATGGAAGCCGGCGAGCGTGATGAACTGGAACTTGTAGCCCATCGCGCCGAGCTCGCGCTGGAACTTGGCGATCGTCGCGTCGTCCAGGTTCTTCTTCCAATTGAACGACGGCGAGCAATTGTAGGCGAGCAGCTTGCCCGGATGCGCCTTGTGCACGCCCTCGGCAAATTTGCGGGCCTGCTCCAGATCCGGCTTCGAGGTTTCGCACCAGATCAGGTCGCAATGCGGCGCATAGGCGACCGCGCGGGCGATGCAGGGCTCAAGCCCGTTCTTCACCTGGTAGAAGCCCTCGACCGTGCGGCCGGCGTCATAGTCGACGAAAGGACGGTCGCGCTCGTCGATATCGGAGGTGAGCAGCTTTGCCGCTTCCGCATCGGTACGGGCGATGACCAGTGTCGGCGTACCCATGACGTCGGCGGCAAGCCGCGCGGCGTTGAGGTTGCGGATATGGGCCGCCGTCGGGATCAGCACCTTGCCGCCCAAGTGACCGCACTTCTTCTCCGAAGCGAGCTGATCCTCGTAGTGGACGCCGGCAGCACCGGCTTCGATGAAGGCCTTCATGATCTCGAAGGCATTGAGCGGGCCGCCGAAGCCCGCTTCGGCGTCAGCGACGATCGGCGCGAACCAGGTATCGACCGAAAGGCCCTTGCCTTCGGAGGTCTCGATCTGGTCGGCGCGCTGCAGCGTGCGGTTGATGCGCTTGGCGAGTTCTGGCGCCGCATTGGCCGGATAGAGCGACTGGTCGGGATACATGGCGGAGGCGGTGTTGGCGTCGGCCGCGACCTGCCAGCCGGAGAGGTAGATCGCCTTCAGGCCGGCACGGACCATCTGCATGGCCTGGTTGCCGGACAGCGCCCCAAGCGCATTGACGAAGTCTTCCTCGTGAATGAGTTTCCACAAGCGGTTCGCGCCCATTTCGGCCAGCGAATAGCGGATCTCGACCGACCCGCGCAGCCGCTTCACGGTCTCTGCGCTATAGGGGCGGTCGACGCCATCGAAGCGGCCTTGCGGTGCGCTCGGAACGAGCTTGTAAAAATCAGTCATTACATCCTCCTGTCAAAATCTCTCATCCATTCGACTTTCGTCGTACGGTGCTTCATGTTTCGAGTTCATGTGACAGTTTTTACATTGCGCTGCGGCAATAGGCTATTGGAAACGAGGAAATAGCGCGACTAAAAGGGTTATCTTGTCTTGCCTTTGACAGGGGCGCGAAGTAAATCTGTAAAAGATGTAAAACATTATGTGCTTCGCGAGTTGTAAAGGTAGTTACAAATGGCCGAGAACAAGATCTTCGCCGGTCCGCGGGTCAGGCGTATTCGCAATGGCCTGTCGCTGACGCAGACGGCCATGGCCGAGGCGCTCGGCATCTCGCCGTCCTACCTCAATCTGATCGAGCGCAATCAGCGGCCGCTGACAGTGCAGCTGCTTCTGAAACTCGCCTCGGTCTACAAGGTCGATCTCGACGAACTGCAGGGAGAAACCGGCGGCAGTCTCGCACAGTTGCGCGAGGTTTTTGCCGATCCGCTGCTGTCAGCCGAGTTGCCGGGAGAGCAGGAACTGATCGAGGTGGCGGAGGCCGCTCCCAATGCCGCGGGCGGTGTCGTCAAGCTCTATCGCGCCTATCGCGAGCAGGCGGCGCGCCTCAAGGATCTTGCCGATCTGCTGGCGGGGCAGGGGCATATGGAGGCGCTTTCGGGCACGCGGCTGCCGATGGACGAGGTGCGGGAAACCTTCGAGGCCAGGCCCAATCATTTCGCTGCGATCGAGGCGGCGGCGGAAACTTTTCACGAGGCGCTGTCGCCCGGCGATGATCTCATGGGCGCGCTCAAGAACTGGCTGAAGAAGGAACATGGCCTGGTCGTTCGCAGTTTGCCGGTGCATGCTATGCCCAATCTGCGCCGCCGTTTCGATCGGCATTCCATGCGCCTCTTCATCTCCGAGCGGCTGTCACCCTATGACCAGCTCCGCGAGATCGCCATGGAGGCGGTGTCGATCGCCTGCCACGAAGCGATCATTGCCGAACTGGAACCTTTGCGTTTCTCGACCGCGGAGGCGCGTCGCATCGCCCGTTTCGAGCTTGCGCGCTACGGCGCGCATGCGCTGATGATGCCCTATGCCGCCTTCTTCGCCGCCGCCCAGCGCGCGAAATATGATGTCGATATGTTGCGTGCCCGCTTCCAGGTCTCCTTCGAGCAGGCTGCCAATCGGCTGACCATGCTACAGCGACCCGGAGCGCAAGGCGTGCCGTTCTTCCTGATGGAGATTGACAATGCTGGCCACCGCTTGCGGCGGGCCGGCGCAGCAGGCTTCCCGCAGGCGAAGTTCGGCGGCGGCTGTCCGAAGCTCAATATCCACGCCGCCTTCTCGGTGCCGGGGCAGGTTCTGGTCGATCGTGTCGAAATGCCGGATGGCGCTGCGTTTCTGACGGTGGCGCGCACGCTGGATGGCCCGCAGGCGGCGTTCCAGGAGCGTGTCCGGCGCACGGCTCTGCTTCTCGGTTGCGAGGCGTCCTTCGCCGACGAGGTCGTCTACGCTTCGGCGCTGCCGCCGGCGGTCGCAATCGGCGCCGCCTGCCGGCTCTGCGAGCGGCAGGGCTGTCTCGCACGTGCCGAACCGCCGGTCACGCGCCCACTTGGGCTCGATGAGATGGCGACAGGCCTCAGCGTCTTCGATTTTCAGTAGCTGACGGGATGCCGGTTCGGCAGCAGCGGTGCGTTCGGCGCGAAACATTCCGCCGGCAGTCCTGTGGTGTAGCCGCGGGTAATGTGCGCCTTGTCCGCATAGGTCCTGTTGCGCATCAGGATCGCGTGCAGTTCCGGCAGATTGTAGAAGGGCACGCCCGGATAGAGATGGTGCTCGAGGTGATAGTTGATGTTGTGGGGGGCGAAGAACAGCTTCTCCCAGGCATGCGGGTAGACGGTTCGTGAACTCGTCAACTCGTCGCCATAGTCCATGCTGCCGAAATGCTCGGCGACGCTGCGTATGTAGAGGAACAGGCAGAAGAAGGTGAGGAACGGCACGACCCAATAGAGTGCCACTTCCCGCCAGATGCCGAGCAGCGTGAAGACTACCGCGGCGGACACATAGAAGCCGATGCGCAGCAGCTTGTATTGGAGCGTCGAGCGATCGTTCTTTCCCATGCGCTTGGCCATATGCAGCATGTCGCGCAGCGAATTGACCGCGATGAGGTAGCCGAGCAACTGGGCGATGCCGCGGGCAAGCTTCTGCGGGAAGGTGAATTGAGGCATGCCAAGCTTCGCGGTCCAGTCCGGATCCTCGTCGGTATTGGCGTGCTGGTGGTGGGCGAGATGGTTCTGGCGATAGCCGTCGACGGTGGCAAGCACCGGCCAGGCGAGCAGCAGGTCGCTCATTCCGTCGCTGAGGCTTCGGTTGCGGATGATGCGGTAATGCGCCGCCTCGTGGATCATGCAGCCGAGCGCATGCATGCGTCCCGCGATCAGCACCACGGCGATCAGATAGACGAGGGGATTGCCGGCATATTCGCTGACGGCGATCGCTGCCGCGATCATCGCCCAATCGAAAGCGATCGCGCCCAGCGCCTTCCGCGGCTCGAGCACCGACAGGCGTTTCAACTCCCTGGGATCGATCCTGCGGCTCCGCCCGCCCGGGGCGCTCTCGCCAATGATCTTCTCGCCCATCGCAATACCCAACCCTTGATGCACAACCGGCGGAAAATTCGCACGGCGCTCATGGTTAATCAATTGTAAACGTCGGTTCGTGCATGTCGAGCATCCGACATGGTTAACTGTGGCAGGTGGCATCGGCAGGTTTGAGCGGTGGCACGGTGGTTCGTCATAAGTGCCCGATTTTCCTCGACTTGTGAAAAACACGGACTGGCGCGGCGCGGTCTTTTATCGCCACGAAAGCGCTTGAGGTTATCGAGAAACATGCCTAACCTCCCGGCCTGAGCGAAACGGATTGGACGGTGCCTCGGCATGCCGGGGCACCGAAATGAAAAACCAAGAGGGGAGTTGTATGTCCAAGCTCATCGTCACAACCCTGGCGGCAGCCGTACTGGCCGGCTCGACCATGCTGGCCTCGGCGCAGGAGCGCGTGGTCAACGTCTACAACTGGTCGGATTACATCGACAGCAGCATTCTGGAAGACTTCACCAAGGAGACGGGCATCAAAGTCGTCTATGACGTCTTTGATTCCAACGAGATCCTGGAGACGAAGCTGCTCGCCGGCGGCTCGGGCTACGATGTCGTCGTGCCGACGGCAACCTTCCTGCAGCGGCAGATCGCCGCCGGCGTGTTCCAGAAGCTCGACAAGTCGAAGCTGCCGAACCTTTCCAACATGTGGGACGTGATCATGGAGCGTACGGCGAAGTACGATCCAGGCAACGAATACGCTGTCGACTACATGTGGGGCACGACCGGCATCGGCTACAATGTCGACAAGATGAAGGCGATCCTGGGCACCGACGCAAAGCCCAATTGGGACGTCATCTTCAATCCGGAACTGGCAGCGAAGTTCAAGGATTGCGGCATCCACATCCTCGATTCCCCGACCGACGTCATGCCTTCGGCACTCGCCTATCTCGGCCTCAATCCGGACAGCCATGAGGCCGCCGATCTGGAAAAGGCGGCCGATCTCCTGGCAAGCATCCGCCCCTATGTGCGCAAGTTCCATTCCTCGGAATACATCAACGCGCTCGCCAACGGCGACATCTGCCTCGCAGTTGGCTTCTCCGGTGACGTCTTCCAGGCCCGTGACCGTGCGGCGGAAGCGAAAGCCGGTGTGACCGTCGACTACGCGATCCCGTCGCAGGGCGCGCAGATGTGGTTCGACATGTTCGCGATCCCCGCCGATGCACAGCACGTCGAGGAAGCCCACGCCTTCCTCAACTACATGATGAAGCCGGAAGTGGTCGCCAAGGCATCGAATTATGTCTTCTACGCCAACGGCAACAAGGCCTCGCAGCAGTTCCTCGACAAGGCCGTTTTGGAAGATACCGCCATCTATCCGTCGGATGAGGTGATGCAGAAACTGTTCACGGTGACGCCCTTCGAGGCGAAAGAACAGAGGGTATTGACCCGACTCTGGACAAAGGTCGTAACCGGCCAGTAAGAGCGGAAAACGAATTGCCCGGACCTCAAGATCCGGGCAATTTTCTTAATGGGCGCCGGGGAGAAACGAGAGCGCCCGATCGGCTGTATCATTCGGGGATTGATGATGAAGTCTCTCGGCAGTATCCGGCGGTCCTTTGCCCCCTGGGCGGATCCCGCTTCCAAGCCATTCATTTCCGTCAAGAACGTGACAAAGCGGTTCGGCGACTTCACCGCCGTCGACGACCTCTCGCTGGACATCTACACACGCGAATTCTTTGCGCTCCTCGGCGCTTCCGGCTGCGGAAAGTCGACGCTCTTGCGCATGCTCGCCGGTTTCGAACAGCCGACCTCAGGCGAGATCATTCTCGACGGGCAAAGCCTCGCCGGCATTCCGCCCTATCGGCGTCCTGTCAACATGATGTTCCAGTCCTATGCGCTCTTTCCGCACATGACGGTCGAGAACAACATCGCTTTCGGCCTGAAGCAGGACGGCATGCCGAAAGCGGATATCGCCGCGCGCGTCGCGCAGATGCTGAAGCTGGTGAAGCTCGAAAAGTTCTCCCAGCGCAAACCACATCAGCTTTCCGGCGGTCAGCGTCAGCGCGTCGCGCTCGCCCGCTCGCTCGCCAAGCGGCCGAAGGTGCTGCTGCTCGACGAGCCGCTCGGCGCGCTCGACAAGAAGCTGCGCGAGGAAACCCAGTTCGAACTGATGGACCTGCAGCAGGAACTCGGCCTCACCTTCGTCGTCGTGACGCACGACCAGGAGGAGGCGATGACCATGGCTGACCGCATCGCGGTCATGAGCCACGGCAAGGTCATCCAGGTCGCGACCCCGGCCGAGATTTACGAGGCGCCGAATTCCCGTTTCGTTGCGGACTTCATCGGCGACGTCAACATTTTCGAGGGAGCGGTTTCTGGAGCCGAGGGCGGCTATGTGCGGCTCGAAGGCGCCAATGGCTTCCCCATCCGCATGGCGTCTCCCGAAAGACCGTCTGCCGGCGCCAGGTCCGCGGTCGCCGTCCGTCCGGAAAAGATCCGCGTCAGCCGGCAGCCGCCGGCAAATGCGCCCGTCAACGCCGTCCAGGGTGAGATCTGGGATATCGGCTATCTTGGCGACATGACCGTCTTTCATGTGCGACTGAAGGACGGACGGGTGATCAAGGCATCGTCGCTGAACGCAGTGCGTGCAGTCGAGGACCCGCTCGGCTACGATCAGGAAGTCTGGGTTTCCTTCGGCGAAGACGCCGGCGTCGTTCTGAAGGATTGAGACCATGACACGCGTCGCATCCGCTCTCTTCAGCCGCCTCGTCATCATCATCCCCTATGCCTGGCTGCTCTTCTTCTTCCTCATCCCCTTCTTCATCGTCTTCCGCATCTCGCTGTCGCAGACGGCAGTGGCGATGCCGCCCTATACGCCGGTTTTCGACCTCTTCGGCGGCCTCTCGGGCATTGTCGAGAAGGCGCGGGAGTTCAGTTTCGACAATTACGTTTGGCTCACCGAAGACGTTCTCTACTTCAACGCCTATGTGTCGAGCGTCATCATCGCGGCCGTTTCGACGGTCCTGACGCTGCTGATCGCCTATCCGATCGCCTACGGCATGGCGAAGGCGCCGAAGACCGTCCGCCCGACGCTCTTGATGCTGGTGATCCTGCCGTTCTGGACGAGCTTCCTGATCCGCGTTTATGCGTGGATCGCGATCCTGAAGCCCGAGGGCCTGCTCAACCAGTTCCTTCTGGCGACCGGCGTGATCGACCAGCCCCTGATCATCCTCAACACCAACTGGGCGATCTACATCGGCATCGTCTATTCCTATCTGCCCTTCATGGTGCTGCCGATCTATTCCTCGCTGGAGAAGATGGACCACACGCTGACGGAGGCCGCGCTCGACCTCGGCTGCACGCCGTTCACCGCTTTCTGGCGCGTGACTTTCCCGCTGTCGCTGGCGGGTGTGGTTGCCGGCTGCCTGCTCGTCTTCATTCCGGCGGTTGGCGAATTCGTCATCCCCGATCTGCTTGGCGGCTCGGAAACGCTGATGATCGGCAAGACGCTCTGGAACGAGTTCAACGCCAATCGCGACTGGCCGGTATCCTCCGCCGTGGCGACGATCCTGCTTCTGATCCTGGTGCTGCCGATCGTCTACTTCCAGAACGCGCAGGCGAAAGCCGACAGCGAGGGGAGGTAGGACATGGGCACCTGGTCACGCTTCAACATCGCCTCGATCGTGCTTGGCTTCGGGTTCCTGTACCTGCCGATCGTGCTTCTGGTGATCTTCTCCTTCAACGAGTCGAAACTCGTCACGGTGTGGGCCGGCTTTTCGACCAAATGGTATGCGCAGCTCTGGCACAATCAGGCGCTGCTCGATGCCGCCTGGGTGACGATCCGTGTCGCGTTGCTCTCTGCGACCTGTGCAACCGTGCTTGGAACGCTCGCGGCACTGGCGCTCGTCCGTTACACGCGTTTTCGCGGCCGCATGCTGTTCTCCGGCATGGTCTATGCGCCGCTCGTCATGCCCGAGGTGATTACCGGCCTGTCGCTGCTGCTGCTCTTCGTCGCCATCGGCCTCGACCGCGGCTTCTGGACGATCACGCTGGCGCATATCACCTTCACCATGTGCTTCGTCGCCGTGGTCGTGCAGTCGCGCTTGCTCAGCTTCGACCAGTCGATCGAAGAGGCGGCACTCGATCTCGGCGCTACTCCAGTCCGGACCTTCTTTGCGATCACCTTGCCGGTTATCGCGCCGGCGGTGTTTTCCGGCTGGGTGCTGGCCTTCACGCTGTCCCTGGATGATCTCGTGATTTCGAGCTTTACCACGGGACCGGGTGCCACGACGCTGCCGATGAAGATCTACAGCCAGGTGCGCCTCGGCGTGACGCCGGAAATCAACGCGATCTGCACCATCCTCATCGGCGTCGTGGCGATCGGGGTCGTCGTTGCTTCCATTGTGACCAAGCAGCGTGAAGCGCAGCGCGAACGAGACGAGCGGGCCGCCTTTGCCCAATCCTGAACGGGAGCAGCCCCGCGCTTAGCGTGAGCGGCTTTTGTCGCTGTGAACGGCACGCCAACGGCCGGTGTCCCTGACGCTCGCCGTTTTTAATTGGGGCCGTTTCAATTGGGTTCGCCAAGGATCGACAGGGGCGAGATCACTGCATTTGGCCAGGAACCGCCGACGAAGAAGCGCAGCCTTTGTCCGGCGTTGAGCGCGTCGATGAAGGTGCCGGCGAGTGCCAGGCTGCCGGTGCGATAGGGAATGACGCCATTGACCGAGAGACTGCCGGTTTGGCCGGTGAAAAGCGCCTGGTTCAGCCGCGCCGACCCCTGGCCGAAACTGGCTTCAATGTCGGCGGTCTGGAAGGCGAAGCCGCCGTCACTCGCCTGAGCCAGCGAGAAGAACTCGCCTGCCCTGACCAGGTCCGCGAAGGCGTTTGCGTCGAAGCCCGAGAGGCTGCCGTTGGCGAGCGAGAGCCTGATGCGGCCCGAGGCCTCGGCCGCCTGCTCGGTCCAGAACGGATGCTCGCTCACCAGGTCGAAGTTGACATTGCCTCGGCCGGTCGGGATCGGGCCTGTAAACCCGAAGTCCGCAAGCGCTATCGCGAGGTCGGCATTCTTCAGGACCAGTTCAAGTTTACCGCCCTTCGCCAACCCCGCTTCCGAGACGGCGAACCGGCCGCTGAGCCGACCATTGGCATAGGTGCTGTCGGCGATGTCGATGGAAGCGCGCCCATGATCGATGATGACGCCGGCGGCCACATCCGTCAGCCGCAGAGGGCCGATCGATGCCTCCTGCGCCGATAGGCGAAGGTCGGCGCGCCAGGTCCGCGCGAAAGCGTCACGGAGCTGCTTGGTGACGTCGTCAGGCTCGACCGGCAATTGATCGATGAGTGGCTGCAGGCCGTTGAGGCCGATACGGTCGAAGGCGAGCGTACCCTCTATGCGGGGCGTATCGCTGGCTGGTATGGAGACGTCGAGAACGCCGGTCGCACTGGCGCCGCCCAGAGCAAGCTGCAGATCGTCGAACTTCAGGGAGCGATCGCCGGTCGTGACATTGGCGCTGAGGTTGAGGCTGCTGTCGGGCAGGGCGCGGCCAGCCTTGCCCTGATACCAGGCTGCCAGCGTTTGCAGAGATGCCGTCGAAATCTGGAGCCGCCCCGAACTGATCGGTGTCTGCGAGAGACTGCCGATGCCTTCGAAAGAGAGGTTCAATGGAGTTGAGCTCAGCGATGTCCTGAGCGTCGTGTTACGGCCGGCGAGCAGGGCCAGCGGCTCGTTGCAGTCGAGCGTCCAGGTCACCAGCTGTCCGCCAAGGCTGCCCGAGAACTCGGCGCCCAGAGGCTCGGTGAAGGAGGGCCACTTGACCGTTCCGGCGATGCCGGAAAATTCTCGGGTCTGGTTGGTGATGAGGTCGATGACCTGCAGGCGTCCGTTTTCGACCGTGACGTCGCCGAAGGGCGTATCGTCGCTGGAGATCGGCCTTTCCGGCGCAGTCAACCAGTGTGGGCGTTGCCAGTTGAGCGTGCCATCCGTCCGTCTTTCCAGCGTGACGACCGGCTCGATCAAGCGGATGTCCTCGAGTTCCGGATCGCCGTCGATGGCCGAAAGCAGGCTGAAGGAAGCGGTTATGCTGCCGATATTTGCGAGCTTGCGCGATGTGCCATCTGCCGTCTCGATCGTCGCGGAGCGGAGCGTGAGGGTCGGTTCCGGCCAGAAGCTGATCTCGGGATTGCCTGTTATCCGGCTCTTCCCGCCTGACCAGGCGTCGAGCATGTGTTCCACCCTTGGGCGAACGTCGGCGGTGGAAATCAGCAGAGGCAGCGCGGCGTTGTAGGCGGCAGCAAGTCCCACTCCGATCGCTGCGGCCCACAGGAAGTGGCGACGACGGAGCCGCGACCGCAGGCGTGCGTCGCGCATCATATGCAGGAATTTCCGTGTCATGTCCGCCTGGTCGCCGTCGCTTGGGTCACGCATGTTGGATAGGCCTTCGGCCTTCAGAAATCAAATGCGGCGGACAGGAAACAGACAGGTAAATGTCGCCGGCGCGATGCCGAGGCGACTGCGGGTACTGTTTATTTTGCGATGCAGCATGGTATAGAGAGCATGGAGCAGGAGTGGAGGAAAAGCATGCAAGCAGAGCAGCCGTTGTGGGTTCCCAGTCCCGAGATCCGTGCGCATAGCCCCATGGCCGAATTCATCGCCTGGTGTAGCGAACGCTTCGGCAGGACCTTTGCGGATTATGACGCGTTCCATGCATGGTCGGTGGCCGAGCGTGGTGATTTCTGGACCGCAGTCTGGGAGCATTGCAACGTCATCGGCGAGCGTGGCGCGACCGCCCTCGTCAATGGCGACCGGATGCTCGATGCCCGTTTCTTCCCTGAAGCGAAGCTGAACTTCGCCGAGAACCTGCTTCGCGAAACCGGCGATGGCGATGCGCTTGTGTTCCGCGGTGAGGACAAGGTCGACTACCGCCTGTCGTGGAACGAGCTGCGGGCCTTGGTGTCGCGACTGCAGCAGGCGCTGAAAGCGCAAGGGATTGGCCCAGGCGATCGCGTCGCGGCGATGATGCCGAACATGCCGGAAACCATTGCGCTGATGCTGGCGACCGCCTCGATCGGGGCGATCTGGTCCTCCTGCTCTCCCGATTTCGGCGAGCAGGGCGTTCTCGATCGATTCGGCCAGATCGCGCCGAAGCTGTTCATCGCCTGCGATGGCTACTGGTACAACGGCAAGCGCCAGGACGTCGACGCCAAGGTGCGCGCGGTCTCGGCAAGCCTTGCCGTACCGGCATTGATCGTACCCTATGCCGGCGACAGCGCGGCGCTTGCCGCCTCGATCGCGGGCGCTGCGTCGCTCGGAGATTTCATCGCGCCCTTCGAGGCGAAGGCTCTGACGTTCGAGCGGCTTCCCTTCAGCCATCCGCTCTACGTGCTGTTTTCGTCGGGCACGACGGGTGTTCCGAAGTGCATCGTGCATTCGGCCGGCGGCACCTTGCTGCAGCACCTGAAGGAACACCGTTTCCACTGCGGCCTTCGCCGCGGCGAAAAGCTCTTCTACTTCACCACCTGCGGCTGGATGATGTGGAACTGGCTGGCCTCGGGCTTGGCGGTCGGCGCCACGCTTTGTCTCTTCGACGGCTCGCCCTTCTATCCCGACGGCAACGTGCTCTTCGACTATGCCGCGGCCGAGAAATTCGCGGTGTTCGGCACTTCGGCCAAGTACATCGATGCGGTCCGCAAAGGCGGCTTCGTGCCGGCCAAGACCCATGACCTCTCGACCCTGAGGCTGCTCACCTCCACCGGTTCGCCCTTGTCGCCGGAAGGCTTCTCCTTCGTCTACGAAGGGATCAAGTCGGACGTCCAGCTCGCTTCGATATCCGGCGGCACCGATATCGTCTCCTGCTTCGTGCTCGGCAATCCCCTGAAGCCGGTCTGGCGCGGCGAGATCCAGGGGCCGGGCCTCGGACTGGCCGTCGATGTCTGGAACGATGAGGGCCAATCCGTGCGCGGCGAAAAGGGTGAGCTCGTCTGCACCAAGGCGTTCCCGTCGATGCCGGTGATGTTCTGGAACGACCCGGAAGGCGCCAAGTATCGCGCCGCCTATTTCGAGCGCTTCGACAACGTTTGGTGCCATGGCGACTTTGCCGAATGGACCGAACACGGCGGCATCATCATTCACGGCCGCTCCGACGCGACGTTGAACCCGGGCGGTGTGCGCATCGGCACCGCGGAGATCTACAATCAGGTCGAGCAGATGGAGGAGGTCGTCGAGGCGCTGTGCATCGGGCAGGATTGGGAAGACGACGTCCGCGTCGTTCTGTTCGTCCGCCTCGCATCCGGGGTCACGCTCACCGACGATCTGACCAAGGCGATCAAGAACCGCATCCGCGTCGGCGCGTCGCCGCGCCACGTGCCGGCGAAGGTGATCGCGGTCACCGACATCCCCCGCACCAAGTCGGGCAAGATCGTCGAGCTTGCCGTTCGGGATGTCGTGCATGGCCGTCCGGTGAAGAACAAGGAGGCGCTCGCCAACCCCGAGGCGCTCGACCTTTTTGCCGGTCTCGAGGCCCTTAAGAATTGAGGGCGCGTTAACTTGTCGGCGCTCCCTGAATTAACCAAGCCTTCAGACTTGCTGAAAAATCACTAAAATTGCGGAGTCGCCTGGTAAGGTCTTGTTAAGAATTCGGGGCGCATTGTCATGTCAACTTGGGGCCGGTCGATGTAGGTCGGCGTTCGGCAGCGATGCCGCCGCAGACATGATGTCATCCCTTCTCGAGCACTTGTTGGTTTAGCATTCGACTATCGAGGTGGCCTCCCAGCCACCTTTTTTTTATGCCGTTTCGACCATCAGAAACGAGTGGAGCTAGTGCTCCTGAGGCCGATCAGGATCGACCTTCGAGCGACCGCGACACCGCGATGACCGGGATCATGCCGGCGACGACGATGATCATGGCGGCGACCGAGGCATCCTCGACCTTTGCCCGTGAGGCATCCTCGTAGACGAGGGTGGCGAGCGTGTTGAAGTTGAAGGGCCGCAGCATGATCGTGGCCGAAAGCTCCTTCATCGTTTCGATGAAGACGAGCAGGGCCGCAGTCAGAACGGCAGGACGCATCATCGGCAGCAGCACGGTGCGCAGGGTCTGTCCGCCCGTGCGCCCGAGCGCGCGCGCGGCCATGTCGAGATGCGGAGAGAGCTTGTGGAAGCCGGCTTCGAGTGTGCCTTCCGCCATGGTCAGAAAGCGCACGCTGCAGGCATAGATGATGGCAAAGCCGGTGCCGGTCATCATCAGACCGGTCGAGATGCCGAAGGTTTCCCGCATGCCGGCGTCGATCGCGTTGTCGAGAGCGGCGAGCGGGAAGAGCACGCCGATCGCCAGCACCGTGCCGGGCACGCCGTAGCCGAAGGAGGCAAGCCGCCCGGCCGTGTCGGAGACCCGGGAGTGCCCGGTGCGTGCCGCATAGGCCAGCACGAAGCCGAGCAGCACCGTGGCGATCGCCGTCGCGCCCGAAACCAGGATGCTGTGGAAGAGCGCGTTCAGGAGACGAGGTTCCACGAATTGGTCGATCCGCTTCAGGGCAAAGTTGCCGAGGATGAAGAACGGCACGGCGAAACCGGAGAGGACGGGCAGCAGGCAGGCGAACATCGCCGCCCATTTCTTCCAGCCGGTCAAAGACAGCCGGACGGCATCGTGGACGGCCGAGGTTGTCTTCTGGCTGGAGAAGCGCTGGCGGCGCCGTGCGGCCCGTTCGATCATCATCAATCCGATGACGAAGACCAGCATGATGCAGGCGATCTGCGCTGCGCCCGCAAGGCTGCCGCGGTTCAGCCAGGTATCGAAGATCGAGAAGGTCAGCGTCTGCACCCCGAGGAATTCGACGGCACCGATATCGTTCAGGGTCTCCATCGCCACCAGCGTCAGGCCGATCATGATCGCCGGGCGGGCCATCGGGATCTGGATGCGGAAGAACACCTTGAGCGGACCTGCGCCGAGGGTGCGCGCGACGTCCGCAGCCGCCCGTCCCTGCATCAGGAACATCGAGCGGCAGGCGAGATAGATGTATGGATAGAGTACCGAGCTCAACACCAGCACCGCGCCGCCGAGCGAGCGGATATCCGGGAACCAATAGTCGCGGCTCGTCTTGAAGCCGAAGATGAAGCGGACCAGGCTTTGCACTGGCCCGGTGAAGGTAAGGAGTTCACCGAAAGCATAGGCTGCGAGATAGGCGGGGATGGCGAGCGGCAGCACGAGGGCTGCGGAGAGAAACCGGCGGAGCGGAAACTCGCAGCTTGCCACCAGCCAGGCGGTGAGGATGCCGATGACCGCAGTGCTGGCACCCGTCAGCGAAACGAGGAGGAGCGTTCGCCCGGTCGCGCGCGGAATGACGTTTTCCATGAGGTGCGGCCAGTTGCCGCCGCCGCCCGATACGGCGAGCCACGCGATCGCGATGATCGGCATCAGCACGATCATCGACGTCAGGCCGGCCCAGGTCGCCAGGAGAGGATGGGAAAGACCGGTTCCTGCACGTGCAAGACGCCGCTTTGTGCTCTGAGAGGTGGACTGCAATCGATCGATTCCGAAGCGAGACGGCAGGAATAGCTAACCGGCGCCCAGCAAACTGGCCGCCGCAAGTCAACATTTCCTTATAACATCCGGTCTCAGTTCGCCAAGACGCGTTGTGACGGGAAGGAGATTTCCACCAGCGTGCCTTCGTTCGGCGCGGAGGTGATCGAGAAGTGCGCCCGGTTCGCTTCCGCCATGGCCTTCGTCAGCGGCAGGCCGAGCCCGGTGCCGTCGCCGCGCTTGCGTCCGCCCGTCGTCACCTGCCGGAAAGGCTTCATCGCCTGGTCCAGCTCGCTGCGCGTCATGCCGACGCCGGTATCGCGGATCCTGAGGATGACGCTGCCATTCGCCTCGTAGGAGGTCGATACGACGATCTGACCGCCCGAGGGCGTGAAGCGGATGGCATTCGCCAGGATGTTGAGCGCGATCTGCTTGATCGAGCGGCCGTCGGCGACGACGTTCGGCACGGCCGCCGAAAGCGAGGTGCGGATGATGACGCGCTGGCTGTTGGCCTGGGGCTGGACGAGAGACACCGCCTCGGAAACCGCCTCGTTGATCTCGACGGCGCCGAAGTCGAGTTCCATCTCTCCGGCTTCGATCTTCGAGATATCCAGCAGATCGTTGACGATATCGAGCACGTGGCGGCCCGACCGGCCGATATCGCCGGCATATTCGATATAGCGCGGGTGGCCGACCGGGCCGAAATGCTCACTCGCCATCATGTCGGAGAAGCCGATGATCGCGTTGAGCGGCGTGCGGATCTCGTGGCTGACGCGGGCAAGGAACTCGGTCTTGTGCGCGTTTGCCGTTTCCGCCGCGCGCTTGGCGTTCCGGAGCTCTTCTTCCGTCCGCTTCCATTGCGTGATGTCGCGGATCACGGCGCAGAAGCCATTGGAAGCCGAAAGCCTCCCGATGGTCATGAACAGCGGGATGAAGCCGCCATTGGCCTCCCGCCCGATCACCTCGCGACCGTCGTTCAGCACGCTCGCCACGCCATGGCCGGAGAGACCGTGCAGATAGTCGATGACCGCCTTCTGGCTCTCATGGGCGAAAAGCGCCGCGAAGGGTTTGCCGCGGATCTCGCCTTCGTCATAGTTGAAGAGGGCGCTGGCCGAACGGTTCACAGAGCGGATATCGCCGTCATGGCCGAGAACGACCACGCCATCGGTGGCTGTTTCCAGAATGGACTTGAGCTCGTCGATTTCCGTCTTCAGGCTCTCGATCTGTTCGCCGCCTGCGATTGCCTCTTCAAGCTTGGCCGGTTCGGCGCTTGGCACGCTCGCCGGTGTCAGTGCCAGCATCAGGGCGCCTTTGCCGTCCCAGCGGATCGAGTGCAGGCGGGCGGTGACCGGCCGCAATTGGCCGTCCTTGCGGATCAGCGTCAAGGTGCCGTCGGGCTCGCCGTCGATTGCCTCTTCGCCATTGGCGAAGAGTGCGTCTATGCCGCCTTCCTGCGCGAACGCGTCGAGGTCGTCATAGGCGGTGAGCCGCAGGAACTCCGGATTGGCATGCAGCAATTGGTCGCCGCGATGGACAAGCATGCCGATCGGCAGACTGTCGAGGATCTCGCCGCTGAGACCGATATCGGCCGCCTGCTGCTGGACTTCGATTTCGCCGGCTGCGTCGTCGCGTGTCTCCGTGTCGAGCGCAGTTTCGCTTCCGTCTGCCTCGACGGGTGCAGCGTCTTCGATCTCCGGCTCGCCTGATGGCTGCTTTGAAGCCGTGCTGTCGTCCTCGCTCCGGGGCAGGGGCTCAGCCGTTGTCGCGCTGACTGTTTCGCCGTTTTCCGGCGCCGCTTCTGCCTCTTCGGCCGGCTTGCCGAAATTCTCGCCCAATTGGCGGGCGATCTCGCGAAAGGCCGCCTGTTCGCCGCGCGTCAGCCCGTTCGCCGCACGGTGCGGCTCGAGTTCGACGATCTTGTCGGAGGTCCGGGGGGCCGGTGTCTCCACGACACGCAACGCCGGACGCCCGCTTTGAGAATGACCCGGGGGAGACGCAGGCTCGTCAATGAGGCTTTCTTCTTCAGGCGGAAGATCCTCTGCTTCCGGCGCGACCGAAAAAAGCGGCAGGTCTGAGGGTTCGGCAGCGCCGCCTTCATCCGTGGCAGGCTCTGCCGCAAGCTGGCTTTCGGCCTCGATCTCGCCGGTTGGACCTTCGCTCCCGGTCTCTTCCGGCAGAGATGGGGCCAGGGGCTCGTCCACCTTTGCCTCGGGGCCGAGCGCCAGGCCGTTGGCGTTCTCGTCCTCGACGGCATCGGCAAGGCGTACGATACCGAAACCGCGGAAGCCGTCGAATTCGCGCGAGCGGGAATAGGTGGGCAAAGCGGCCAGATCGACCGGAACCTTGAGGCTCGTGCCCTGAACGGGCCAGAAGATCGTCTTGCCGGACCAGGTGTCGCGGCGCTGCAGCAGCGTGCTGATCTTGTGGTCGCGATCGAGATCGTAGCGTGCCGCAACGTCGGTGAAGCTCGTGCCGATCACATCGGCCGCGCGCGGTCCGACCGCGGTCGCGAATTCCTCGGAAATTTCGCTGAAGCGGCCCTCGGCATCGATTTTCCAGACGAAACGCACCGCACGGCCGCCAGGCGTGAAGACGAAGTCCGCCTGCTCCGCAGAAGCGATTTCCGCCTCGCCGATTTCGCCCGTTTCGTTTTCGGCGCGGCGTTCCTCAGCTCCGTCGGCAGCGATTTCGAGGGTCTCGACGCTGCGTTCCTCAGCGTCGCCTTCGTCCCCAGGCTGTGCAGCTTCAGCTTCGTCGGCGGTGCTGGACGGCTCCGGTTCGATGACCTCGTCCGCTAATGTGCCCGCTTCGTCCGTGACCTCGGCACCGTTGTCGGCCTGCGGGTCAACGTCGGATATCCCGGGTTCGTAGGCCGGTTCCAACGGCTCGACAGGCGCCAGGCTTGCAGCCGGTTCGTCGCCCATTTCTTCGGTTGCGGGTTCGACGTCGGATGCAATCTCGCTTGCGCCTGGATCCTGATCCTGGACTAGGGGTAGCACGGGCGCCTGCTCGGCTGCGGGCGAAATGTCCTCGGGGTCGAGGGTGCCGAGGATGGTCTCGACGGCAAAGAGCAGATGCAGCGATGGATCATCGGCAATCTTGCCGACGGCTGCCGGCAAATGCCCCTTCCGGGTGGCGACCGGGCGTTTGATCAGCCAGTCGTGATCGCGCGAAACGGCGACGACGAGTTGCCTGCGCGTCTCGTCCGACATGCCGAGGCCGGGAAAACCCGGGGAGTGCGCGACAATGGCGCCCTCACCATCAAGCACCGCCATGTGGGTATCGGGGCCGTCCAGGCCGGCGATCATTCGGGCGGCCCGATCCTCGATCGAAAGCGGCGCGCCCGCATGCGGCGCGGTAAAGAGCACGGCATCCTCGTCCGGACGGACGCGGATCATCTCGACGGCGACATTGAGCGGCGTACCGCGGAAGCCCGAGAACTTCCGGATCGAAAGCTGGCGGCGATCACCGACGCGCACGAGCTGCGCGGCCGCGGCGCGCAGCTGGCGCAGCGAAAGATCGTTCTGGTCCGGCCCCGCATCGATGAAGTCATAGATCGATCCGGCGCCGAAGAACGCGGCGCCCTGGTCGTTTGCCCAGAGGATGCGTTCGAAATCCCGCGAAAACAGGATCGCCGCATCGCCGCGGGCGAAATGCTCTCGCACCCGCGCATGCACGGCGATGTCGATGAAAGGATACTGTCTCGCGGGCATGGACTGGCCTATTGACGGATCGCTTACGGGTTAACACTCTATTAATACCCGGCCCGCCCGCGAGGGTCCAGCGAAGCCCGGAGCTTCGTCCCGGCTTTCACCGCGAAAGGTTAATGCCTCGGATTTTGTGCGCTGCACAATTTTATTGCAATGCACAAGGAGATCGATTATATAGTGCGCATCAAGCAACGGCGCCTCAAAAGAGGGCCTGACACCAAGGAGCGCTTTCATGGCTACCAAGAAGACCGACGACGTATTTTCCCTTTCCTCGTTCGACCCGGCGAAGTTCACCGACAGCTTCCGCGATTTCGCGGAAAAGGGTGCCGCCCAGTCGAAGGAAGCCTATGCCAAGATGAAGACGGCCGCCGAAGAGGCGACGAAGACCGTCGAAGCCACGCTTGAAAGCGCTCAGACCGGCACCGTCGAACTCGGCCTCAAGGCGATCGATGCGCTGCGCACCAATGCCGAAAACTCGCTTTCGCACATGGAAGCGCTGCTCGGCGTGAAGTCGCTCTCCGAACTCGTCGAACTGCAGACGAGCTTCATCCGCAAGCAGGCCGAACTCGCCGTCGAGCAGGCGAAGACCATGCAGGAAGCGACCAAGAAGGTTGCCGAGAACGTCGCAAAGCCGGGCAAGGAAGCTGCCGAAAAGGCAATGTCCTCCTTCAAGAAGGCCTAAGCCGACCGATTGCGCGGTCTCACCGGTGGCGACAGGCCGCTGTTGCCCTGGATCTGCGGGTGCGCCGAAATTCAAAAAGACCGGATGGGTTGCCATCCGGTCTTTTTGCAGGATAATCTCAAGTTAAGGCTTGCAAATCGACGGAAGTCTCCGTATGTGAGCCGCCAAGCGACACGACGTCGCCAGCCGTGCGGTTGTAGCTCAGTTGGTTAGAGCGCAGGTTTGTGGCACCTGAGGTCAGTGGTTCGACCCCACTCAACCGTACCATTTCTTCCTTATCTCACTGATTTTGAAGCATTTTGTCGAGCCGCCGGCGCAAACATCTCGCGCTCTCAGAACAGCTTGGCCATCGCTCTCAACGCCGTCACGTCATCAACGCCATTCTGATAGAGCTCGATCAGCCGGGCGGCCAGTGCAATGGCCTCGGGTGAGCGGCGCGGGAGATTTCTTTCCCGTATCGCATCGTTGAAGACGTCGTCGATCTTGATGAATTCACCCGGCAGGATTGGCCTGCCCGTAACAGCGACAAGCATCGTTCCATCCTCCTTGCTCAACTCCACGTACGAATCGCTTCCGCGCGATCCCGTTGGTTCGTGGGCGATCGCCCTGAACCATCGCATGGGAGTCTCCCATTGAGCAGAAACGCTGGGAGACGGCGCTCTGTTCCTGCGACGCGATACCCAAAACGGGTTGATCGGTGACGCTACCGCAGTCAGGCGGAGATGAAGCTGTTCCGGTTGCGCGAATGCCTGTCGCCTACGGGGCGAAGGGCGACGGTCCTCTTCTGGCTGAAATAAGCGGCCGCGGACGCCTTCCGTCCGAATAGACATTGGCGCCATCCGTCGGTAAAATTTCGACAACGGATTCTCGGAAGGCGCTGCAATCCATGGCCAACGAATCCATCACGCGCAGACTCGCTGCGATCCTGGCTGCTGACGTCGTCGGTTACAGCCGGCTGATGGAGCGCGACGAGAAAAACACCTACACGCAGCTCATGGCGCGCTGGAAAGAGGTTCTGGAGCCGCTTGTCGCCACCCATCAGGGTCGAGTCTTCAAGACGACGGGCGATGGTGTGCTCGTCGAATTCTCCAGCGCCGTCAATGCCGTCGAATGCGCCGCAGCACTTCAGCGGGCGATGACGGCGGCAAACCGGGACGTACCGGCGGATCAGGCAATTGTGCTGCGCGTCGGAGTCAACATGGGCGATATCATGGTCGCCGACAGCGATCTCTATGGCGATGGCGTCAACGTGGCGGCCCGGATAGAAGCGCTCGCCAAACCGGGCGGCGTGGCGATCTCGGACGGGGTGCACGAATATGTGTATGGCCGCATCGACCTCGATTTCGTCGACAGCGGCCCCCACGAGGTCAAGAACATCGAACGCCCCGTGCACATCTGGAGCTGGTCGCCGGACGAATATGACGCGCCGGTGAAGGTTGTACCCGAAGCGCCGCCGCAGCTCCCGAGCCGGCCATCGATCGCCGTGCTGCCGTTCGACAACATGTCCGGCGACCCGGAACAGGGCTATTTCGCCGACGGCATCACCGAGGACATCATCACCGACCTTTCCAAGGTTTCAGGCCTCTTCGTCATCGCCCGCAATTCCTCCTTCGCCTATAAGGGCAAGTCGCCGGATATCCGCCAGGTCAGCCGCGATCTCGGCGTTCGCTACGTGCTTGAAGGCAGCGTTCGCCGTGCCGCCAATCGGATCCGGATCAACGCCCAGATGATCGACGGAACGACAGGCGGTCATCTCTGGGCCGAACGCTACGACCGTGGAATTGAAGACATCTTCGAGGTTCAGGACGAAGTGACCCGCACCATCGTCACCGCGCTCAAGGTGAAGCTGACGGCCGGTGAAGAGGAGCGGCGCGAGAGTCGCAACAAGGTCGATCCGGAAGCCTATGACCTGCTCGTCCGATCCCGCCAGGCCATCCTGCGGTTCGACGTACAATCTTCCGCCGAGGCGCGCAGCATGCTCGAACGCGCCATCGCCATCGATCCCGGCGTTGCGGCTGCCTATGCGTCGCTCTCGATCGTCGCCTTGACCGACTACATCAACCGGTGGAATGGCGGGACGTTCGACAATGTTTCGCGCGCCCTCGAGCTCGCCGAGAAGGCTGTCGACATCGACGAGAACGAGGCGCATGGCCATCATGCCCTGTCGCTCGCGCTCTGCTGGGCACGGCGTTACGACGAGGCGGAAGTCGCGGCGCAGCGCATGCTCAAGCTCGACCCCAATTCCGCCAGCGGTCACACGGCTCTCGGCTCGATCCGGGATTTCCAGAGCCGGTTCGAGGACGCGCTGCCCTATTACACGCGGGCCCACCGGCTCGATCCGCAATTCGACCTTTCGCTGCACTTCCTCGGGCGGACCCTGCTCAATCTCGGCCGTTTCGACGAGGCCGAGATCGCCTTCAAGCGTCGGCTGGCGCTGGCTCCACGCTCGGACATGACGCGTTTCTATCTCGCCTGTCTCTATGGCCGCACCGGGCGCCACGAGGAGGCGCGGCGTTATTGGCATGAGGTGTTCGAGGTCAATCCGAATTTCTCGATAGATCACTTCAAGCGTGCCATGCCCTACAAGGATCCGGGCGTTCTGGGCCGGCTGGTGGATGGACTACGGGAAGCCGGAATTTCCCTTTAGATGCGACGCGGGGACAACCTGCATTCTGAGACGCTCTGGTCCATCGCTTCTAGAGAGGAAGACGCGTGCAGGGAAGGCGATGCGCCTCGCTGGCGCAGCGTCCCGTGCACGGATCATGATCCGCCCTTTTGCTGCTTGCTCGCGAGCCAATGTGGGGCCATTCTCAGGTTGATCATGGCTATGCGCTAAGACGAGAGGTCGGACCGTGCGACGCTTGATCTCGACCCCCGCACCATGACGGGGGCCGAGTGCATTTTGCGCTGGAGCACGGCGTTTGCGCCGAGCTCAACATCGAAGCGCTTGCCGTGCTGCCTCTTTTTATTGGTCCTTCGGGCGAGGAGGTTGACCATGTCTCCACAATATCTGGACCATCCGTTACGATTGGGCGACCAGGCTCCGAACTTTGTGCTGGATGCGATCTCACGCGAGGGCAAGATCGCGCTCGATGATTTTCGCGGCCGTCGTCCGTTGTTGGTCGGGTTGTATCGGGGGCTGCTGTGTCCCTTCTGCCGGCGCCATGTCGCGGCGATGGCGCAGTTCAACCCGGCCCTGCGCGAAAAAGGCGTGGATTCTCTGGCGGTGGTGAACACCCCGGTCGAACGCGCGCGGCTCTATTTTCGCTATCATCCGATACCCGGCCTTCTTGCTGCATCCGACCCGGAGCGGACGTCACACCGCGCCTTCGGCTTACCCCTCCTCGAGTTCACGGAGGATGAGACCGACTGGCCACACAGGGTCGGGATGGATCTCGTCAAGACGATGCGGGTCGATCTGCCGGGGGAATTGCCCGAACCGATGGATCCGGCGACGGCCGGCGACCTCCTGAGCGAAAAGGACAGGTACGAAATCACAGACGCCGATCAGCAGGTGAGGACACCCGGCCATATGCAGCTTGTCGGCCATTTTCTGCTCGATCGTGAAGGTGTGGTGCGCTGGAGCTTTACGGAAGTTGAGGACCAGGGTCAAAACATGTGCCAGGCGCTCAATCCCGAGGAGTTGATGGCGGCCGCTTTGCAAGTCGCACATTGATAGCGACAATTCGCTCGACGAGGCCGCCAGGTTGCTACTGCATGTTTCCTTAAATCCTATCCGCTTTAAGGACAAAAACATGCAGCACTTCAAAGTGTTACAGCGGCCTTTGCGCGTCCGAAGACGCGCGGCGCTGTAGCGCGCGATTGGTCAGCGGATGTCTCCGTTGAGGCGTATCAGACGAAGATCTGGTGCTCCGCCGTCACCAGTTCCTGCAGGAAGGCGACCACCGTGCGGACGCGCACGAGGTCGCGGGCGCTCTCGTGATAGGTGGTCCAGTAGGCGCGGCGGATGGTCGTCTCCGGCAGGACGCGTTTGAGCTCCGGCGTGTGGCGGGCGATGTAATTGTGCAGGATGCCGATGCCGGCGCTGGAGCGCACCGCCTCCGTCTGGCCGGTGGCGCTGGAGATCTCGAAAGAAGCATCCCAGCTTCGCATGATCTCGGCAGAAAAGTTCAGCGATGGCGTGAAGATCAGGTCCTCGACATAGCCGATGCGGCGATGCTCCCTGAGGTCGTCGATCGTGCGCGGCGTACCGTGCTTTTCGAGATAGGCCGATGAAGCATAGAGGCCGAGCGTGTAGTCGGTGAGCTTCGAGGAGACGAGACGCCCCTGTTCCGGCCGCTCGATGGTGATTGCGATGTCGGCCTCGCGCTGCGACAGCGAGAAGGAACGCGGCACCGGCACGAGCTGCAGTTTCAGTTCCGGATAGCGGGCCGTCAGCCGGCCGAGGCGCGGCGCCAGGAAAGACACGCCGAAACCGTCGGGCGCGCCGATGCGAACGGTGCCGGCGATTGCCGTATCGATCCGGCCGATCTGCGACTGCGCCGCCAGCATCTCGGTTTCCATCCGCTCGGCTGCCGTCAGGAAGATCTCTCCCTCGGCCGTCAGTTCGCAGCCGTTCGGCCGGCGCACCAGAAGCCGCGTCTTCAGCGTTTCCTCGAGCGCCGTCACCCGGCGGCTGAGTGTGGCGTGGTTGACGCCGAGCCGTTTCGACGCCGCCAGGATCTGTCCGGTGCGCGCGACGGCTAGAAACATTCTGACATCGTCCCAGTTCATAGTGTCGAGACCTCGGTGCGCAGCCGTGGACTTTAATTTTCGCACAACGGTTGCTGAATATAGGAAATTGATTTGTTGAAATCGTAGTGCGATCATGCCGCCACAATCAAGGTCTGGAGGAACCACCATGTACGAAATCGGTCATTTCATCGATGGCAAGCGCGTTGCCGGCAAGAGCGGCCGCGTCAGCAACATCTTCAATCCGGCAACCGGCGAAGTGCAGGGCACGGTAGCGCTCGCCAGCGACGCGGAACTGGCGGCAGCGGTCGAGAGCGCCAAGGCGGCGCAGCCGAAGTGGGCGGCCACCAACCCGCAGCGCCGCGCCCGCGTCTTCATGAAGTTCGTCGAGCTTCTGAACGCGCATATGAACGAGCTTGCCGAAATCCTTTCGCGCGAACACGGCAAGACGATCGAGGACGCCAAGGGCGACCTCGTCCGCGGCCTTGAAGTCTGTGAATTCGTCATCGGCATTCCGCACCTGCAGAAGAGCGAATTCACCGAAGGCGCAGGCCCCGGCATCGACATGTACTCGATCCGCCAGGCCGTCGGCATTGGCGCCGGCATCACGCCGTTCAACTTCCCGGCGATGATCCCGATGTGGATGTTCGCCCCGGCGATCGCCTGCGGCAACGCCTTCATCCTGAAGCCGTCCGAGCGTGACCCGTCCGTTCCGATCCGCCTCGCTGAACTGATGATCGAAGCGGGCTTGCCGGCAGGCATCCTGAATGTCGTCAACGGCGACAAGGGCGCGGTCGACGCGATCCTCACCCATCCGGATATCGCTGCCGTCTCCTTCGTCGGCTCGACGCCGATCGCCCGCTACGTCTATGGCACGGCAGCGATGAACGGCAAGCGCGCCCAGTGCTTCGGCGGCGCCAAGAACCACATGATCATCATGCCCGACGCCGACATGGACCAGGCCGCCAACGCCCTGATGGGCGCTGGCTACGGTTCGGCCGGCGAGCGCTGCATGGCAATCTCGGTTGCCGTTCCGGTCGGCGAGGAAACCGCCAACCGCCTGATCGAGAAGCTGACGCCGATGGTCGAAAGCCTGCGTATCGGCCCCTACACCGACGAGAAGGCCGACATGGGCCCGGTCGTCACCAAGGAAGCCGAGCAGCGCATCAGAAACCTGATCGACAGCGGTGTCGAGCAGGGCGCGAAGCTCGTGGTCGACGGCCGCGACTTCAAGCTGCAGGGTTATGAAAATGGCCACTTCATCGGCGGCTGCCTGTTCGATCATGTCACGCCCGACATGGACATCTACAAGACGGAAATCTTCGGACCGGTTCTCTCGGTCGTTCGCGCCAAGAACTACGAGGAGGCGCTCGATCTGCCGATGAAGCATGAATACGGCAACGGCGTCGCGATCTACACCCGTGACGGCGACGCTGCCCGCGACTTCGCCTCGCGCATCAACATCGGCATGGTCGGCGTCAACGTGCCGATCCCGGTTCCGCTCGCCTACCACTCCTTCGGCGGCTGGAAGTCCTCGTCCTTCGGCGACCTGAACCAGCATGGTACGGACTCGATCAAGTTCTGGACCAGGACGAAGACGGTCACCGAGCGCTGGCCCTCGGGCATCAAGGGTGGTGCCGAATTCGTCATACCGACGATGAAGTAACGGGACACGTATCCTCCCGCCTCAGGGCCTCCTTCGGGAGGCCCTTTTTGTTGGATCCCGGTGCGTGGCAAATATGCTGCTGGCTGTCGGACTACCGGCGTGGGGCTCCAAACGAAAACAGCGGGCCGAGGCCCGCTGTCCGTAACTTGAAAACCCGAACTTAACTCGCGATCAGTCCTGCGGACCGTCGTTGTAGCCAACCTTGTCGACCAGTTCCGAGGCCTTCTTGCGGTTGGCGGCGATGTCGGCGAGCGGCAGTTCGTCCGGCTTGATCGTGCCGAAGGACTTCACGACGTCAGACGGTTCGGCGCCCGGCAGAACCGGATATTCGAACACCTGCTCGGCGTAGATCTTCTGGGCTTCGCCTTCCGAGAGGAATTCCATCAGCTTCAGCGCGTTTTCCTTGTTCGGAGAATTCTTGGCGAGCGCCATGCCCGAGATGTTGACGTGCGTGCCGCGGTCCTTGGCGTTCGGGAAGAGCACCTTGATGGCGGCCGCCCACTCCTTCTGTTCCGGCTCCCGTTCGTTGGTCATCATCAGGCCGACGTAATAGGTGTTGCCGAGCGCCAGGTCGCATTCGCCGGCGAGGATCGCCTTGGCCTGGTCGCGGTCGCCGCCGTCGGGCTTCTTGGCGAGATTGTTCTTGAGGCCGGTCAGCCACTTCTCGGTCTCGGCCTCGCCGTGGTGGGCGATCATCGAGGCGAACAGGCCGATATTGTAGGAGTGCTGGCCGTCGCGGGTGCAGATCTTGCCCTTCCACTTCGGATCGGCAAGCTCCTCATAGGTGATGTCGTTCTGGGCGACGCGATCCTTGGAGGCGTAGACGACGCGGCCGCGCGTAGTGAGCCCGAACCAGTTGCCGTCAGGATCGCGGAAATGTGCCGGGATGTCCTTGTTGATCGTCTCGTTGACGACCGGCTGCGTGACGCCTGCGTCCTTGGCTTCCGTCAGGCGGCTGATGTCGACGGTCAGGATCACGTCGGCCGGCGAGTTGGCGCCTTCGGCCTGGATGCGCTCGACGAGGCCCTTGTCGAGGAAGAGCACATTGGTGGTGATGCCGGTTTCCTTGGTGAAGGTATCAAGCAGCGGCTTGATCAGATCGGGCTGGCGGTAGGAGTAGATATTGACCTCACCGTCGGCCCAGGCGGCGCTCGTCGTAAGCAGGGTTGCCGTCAGGGACAAAACGCCCATCGCTGCTCTTGAAACGGACATCGCTTCCTCCATTTTCTTGTTTGAGCTAAGTTAACAAAATCGCTCATCTTTCTGACGTCGACGCCGCAAACAGTCAATCGGGAAACCGCTGACACTCAAGAAGAAGTGATTTTTCAAGGTTTTTGGAATTGTTCCAAACTACGATCCGTCCTATATGATGAACTCGTGAACCTCTCGAATGCCGGAGTGAATGATGCGTCTGACGAAACAAACGAACTACGCGGTTCGCATGTTGATGTACTGCGCTGCGAACGGAGAAAAGCTCAGCCGCATTCCCGAAATCGCCAGGGCCTATGGCGTTTCCGAGTTGTTTCTCTTCAAGATTCTGCAGCCGTTGACCAAGGCCGGCTTGGTCGAGACCGTTCGTGGCCGCAATGGTGGCGTGCGTCTGCCGAAGCCCGCATCGGCCATTACCCTGTTCGATGTCGTCAAGGTGACGGAAGACAGCTTCGCGATGGCGGAATGTTTCGAGGCGGGCGAGATCGACTGTCCGCTCGTCGATAGCTGCGGCCTGAACGCGGCACTGCGCAAGGCGCTCAACGCCTTCTTCGAGGTGCTGCAAGGCTATACGATCGACGACCTCGTCAAGGCGCGTCCGCAGATCAACTTCCTGCTCGGCCTCGAAGAGACGAAGCGTCCGCAGACGACGGCCGCCTGACAATCCCAGATCCACATGCAGCAAATCAAAGTGCTACGGTGACCGTTGCGTGTCTGATAAGGCACGCGCCGCTGTAGCGCAGGTTCGCCGGCTCTCACGTCTGCGGTAGATACTCCCGCAATATGAAATCGATCGCAGTCGGGTCGATTTCCGCCTTGTCGATGCGGAAGTCCGCGCCGTACTCCTCCAGATTCTGAAAATACGGATCGGCGAGCGACGCCGAGATCACTCCGATCGGCCCGATGTAACCCTGGTGCCGGAGCGCCGGCACAGTCTCGCGGAAATCGAGCTGCGGGTGAAGCCTGTTGTCCAGCAGGATCATCGACACCGCTTTGCCCGAGCGCAAGAACTCCAGCGCGTCTTCCATCGTCTGGCAATAATGCAGTTCGATCGCGATGTTGCTTACCTTGCGGATCAGCGCACGCAGGATCAGGTTTTCCGTCGGATCGTCGTCAACGAGCAGGATGTGAGCTTTTCGCGTCATGACCCATAGCCTTGCTGATTTGCGGGCGTCCTGTTCGTGGGGCGTGGCCTCATGCAAGACCACGCATCGGCTGTCACTGGATGATCTGTTCTCGGATCGCCTTCGCCACCATCTGGGTGCGGTTGACGACGTCGAGCTTCTTCAGGATCGTTGCGGTGTGGGAATTCACGGTGTGCTCCGACACGGAAACAATGAGGGCGATCTCGCTTGCCGTCTTGCCGTGCGAGATCCACTTGAGAATTTCGGTTTCCCGCGGCGTCAGGCCCATGCCGGTCTTGTTGGCGAGAGCGACGCGATAGAAGTAGTCGAAGGCTGAGACCGCGTCATAGGCAAGCTCGAAATGTTCGGCGCGGCCGATATCGTCGCCATCGCCGAGAAAGAGCACCGCGTAGCGGGCGCCGGTCGCTGCCGCATGCACGGGCACGCTGAGGAGCAGCTCGAAGCCGAGTTGCACGAGCAAATTCTGGCCGGCGTCGCAATGAGGGTCGTCCGTCCGCCAGACGGAGGAAATCGCCGACCGGTGCAGCGTCTTGTAGAAAAGAGAGTCACCGAAGCGGTGGCGCTTGTCGTATTCCTCGGCGAGACCGGACGGCAGATCATGCAGCACCAGGCGGCTGGACAGCATGCACGCGTCGTTCTCGTTGCCGAGTTGGAGAATGCCGAAATGGCTGAAGCCGAACCGGAGTGCCATGGTGCGGAAGATGCGGAAGAAGTCGACGCGGTTCAGCGCTTTATCGAGGTCGTCGCGAAGGTCATACCGCCTGTGATTTTCCAGCAAAGCCGCCACGGAATGGCTATCCCCTTGTCGTCGCGCGGCAGTCTATCCGGCGCACCGGCGCAATCAACCGGCTAAGATCGGCTGCGGCGTTGCTGGCAGCAAGCGTCATGCCCGTTCCTCGGCAATCCTGCCGAAAGACGGCGATCTGTAAAAGGCGGCTGCCGGTCCCTCCCAAGGACGTCTGGGCACGTCGATTGTCTCCCCCGAGTTTGTATACATTTTATTGCACAATCCTGTCGGTGATTTCTACCATAGTATCTTGGGATTGACGGAAAGCTGTAGGGGCCGAATCGAGCCCTCGTGCGACGAATGATCACGTATTTCGCCAGTCCGCCGTTCGCGGTAGAATACGGGCGGGCATCCGGGGTGAGGTAGCCCCGGTGGAGGGACGGACGAGGCGTGTGACAAACCCTGCGGAAGCAGGCGGGAAGCCTTGGCTCGAAAGGGTCGCGCTGCACCGATTCGTCAGCCGATTCTAAAACAGTGGACAGATATCCCGGCTCTACCTGCGGACGAATTTTTCGCATAGACAAATTTATGCGGCGACTTATTGCAATGCGACGCCAAATGTCGTTCCATCCGGCCTTGACCGGGGGGCAACGGCGTTCCGCGTCAGGAAAACACGAGAACAAAAACAAATCTGGGAAGCAAAGCTCATGAAAAAGCTCACTACTCTCTTTGCAGCGACGGCGCTTGCCACGCTGATGGCCGGCTCTGCCTGGTCGAAGACGTTCGTCTATTGCTCGGAAGGTTCGCCTGAGGGTTTTGACCCGGGCCTGTACACCGCCGGCACGACCTTCGACGCGGCTGCGCACACGGTCTACAACCGCCTGCTCGAGTTCAAGAAGGGCACGACCGAAGTTGAGCCGGGCCTCGCCGAGAGCTGGAAGATCTCCGACGACGGTCTCGAGTACACCTTCAAGCTGCGTCCGGGCGTCAAGTTCCAGACGACCGAATTCTTCACGCCGACCCGCGACCTCAATGCAGACGACGTCGTCTTCTCCTATGAGCGTCAGCTCAAGGCCGACAACCCGTGGAACAAGTACATCGCTGGCGCTTCGTGGGAATACGCAGCCGGCATGGGCTTCCCGGAAGTCATCAAGTCGGTCGAAAAGGTCGACGACCTGACCGTCAAGTTCACCCTGACGCGCAAGGAAGCGCCGTTCCTCGCCAACATCGCGATGCCCTTCGCTTCGATCCTGTCGAAGGAATATGCCGACAAGCTGCAGGCTGACGGCAAGATGGAGCAGATGAACCAGATGCCGCTCGGCACCGGTCCGTTCGCCTTCGTCGCCTACCAGCAGGACGCCGTCATCCGCTACAAGGCGAACCCGGATTACTGGGGTGGCAAGCAGAAGATCGACGACCTCGTCTTTGCGATCACCACCGACGCTTCGGTTCGCTTCCAGAAGCTCCAGGCCGGCGAATGCCACCTGATGCCGTATCCGAACGCCGCCGACGTTGAAAAGATGAAGGCAGACCCGAACCTGAAGGTCATGGAACAGGCCGGCCTCAACGTCGCCTACCTCGCCTACAACACGACCCAGGCTCCGTTCGACAAGGTTGAAGTCCGCAAGGCGCTGAACAAGGCGATCAACAAGCAGGCGATCGTCGACGCCGTCTTCCAGGGTGCTGCCCAGCCGGCCGTCAACCCGATCCCGCCGACGATGTGGTCCTACAACGACAAGCTCGAAGACGACACCTACGAGCCGGAAAAAGCCAAGAAGATGCTCGAGGACGCAGGCGTCAAGGACCTGTCCATGAAGCTCTGGGCCATGCCGGTTTCGCGTCCGTACATGCTGAACGCCCGCCGTGCAGCCGAACTGATGCAGTCGGACTTCGCCAAGGTCGGCGTCAAGGTCGAGATCGTCTCCTACGAATGGGCCGAATATCTCGACAAGTCCAAGGCCAAGGATCGTGACGGTGCCGTCATCCTCGGCTGGACCGGCGACAACGGCGATCCGGACAACTTCCTCGACACGCTTCTCGGCTGCAACGCTGTCGGCGGCAACAACCGTGCGCAGTGGTGCAACGAGGAATTCGACAAGCTCGTGAAGAAGGCGAAGGAAACCTCCGACATCGCCGAGCGCACCAAGCTCTATGAAGAGGCGCAGGCCGTCTTCAAGCGCGAAGCGCCGTGGGCGACGATCGACCACTCGCTCTCCGTCGTTCCGATGCGCAAGAATGTCGAAGGCTTCGTTCAGAGCCCGCTCGGCGATTTTGCCTTCGACGGCGTGGACATCACCGAGTAATTTAGTTAACAGATCCTTGAGGGGGCGCTTGCCATAGGGCAAGCGCCCCTCTTTGCATCTACCACGGCGCCACGCGTCACCCGACGCGTCAGGGGCGCTGTGACATTTGTGTTGCTGCATGTTTTTGCGCTTGGGTCCGATAGGGTTTAAGGAAGCATGCAGTGGTGCCAGCGGCGGGAAACAATGCCGCGGCAACGTGGCGCGGGGTTTAACATGTTCCGATTTCTCATGGGGCGATTGGCTGTCCTGATTCCGACATTCATCGGGGTCTCCATCATCGCCTTCTCCTTCATTCGCCTGCTTCCGGGCGATCCCGTAGCGCTGCTTTCGGGCGAGCGCGTCATGTCGCCGGAGCGACATGCGGAAATTTCTCATCAACTCGGTTTCGACCGGCCGATCGTGGTCCAGTACCTCGATTATCTCTGGGGCGTGCTCCAGGGGGACTTCGGCACCTCGATCGTGACCAAGAAGCCGGTCATCGACCAGTTCTTCGAACTGTTCCCGGCGACCGTCGAGCTTTCGCTCTGCGCGATCCTGTTTGCAGTCATCCTCGGCATTCCCGCCGGCGTGGTTGCCGCGATCAAGCGCGGTTCGGCCGTCGATCAGGCGATGATGGGCACCGCGCTCGTCGGTTTCTCCATGCCGATCTTCTGGTGGGGCCTGCTGCTCATCATGCTGGTCTCCGGCATGCTGCAGTGGACGCCGGTCTCGGGCCGCATCTCGCTGATGTACTTCTTCCCGCCGGTCACGGGTTTCATGCTGGTCGACTCGCTGCTGTCCGGTCAGGCCGGTGCCTTCAAGTCGGCGGTCAGCCATCTGATCCTGCCGACGATCGTGCTCGGCACCATTCCGCTTGCGGTCATCGCGCGTCAGACGCGCTCGGCGATGCTCGAGGTGCTCTCTGAAGATTACGTGCGCACGGCGCGCGCCAAGGGCCTTTCGACCTTCCGTGTCGTCGGCGTTCATGCGCTGCGCAATGCGATGATCCCGGTGGTTACCACCATCGGTCTGCAGGTGGGCGTCATGCTCGCCGGCGCGATCCTGACCGAAACGATCTTCTCCTGGCCGGGCATCGGCAAGTGGATGGTGGATTCGGTGTCGCGTCGTGACTACGCCGTCATCCAGGGCGGCCTCCTGGTCATCGCCGCGGTGATCATGCTGGTCAACCTCATCGTCGACCTGCTCTACGGTCTCATTAATCCGCGTATCCGGCACTAAGGAGGGCGTCATGTCTCAAGCTGCTGCAACAAGCGCCGTTTCGACCGATCCGTCCCGCCGGGCGCGACTGGCCGAGTTCTGGTATTATTTCTCCGAGAACCGTGGCGCCGTCATCGGCCTCGTGTTCTTCCTGTTCCTCGTTCTGCTCGCCGTCTTCGCGCCGTGGATCGCCCCGCATGATCCGGTGGCACAATACCGCGATGCGGTGCTGGTCCCGCCCGTCTGGCAGGAGGCCGGCCGCGCCGACTACCTGCTCGGCACCGACGCCGTCGGTCGCGACATGCTGTCCCGCCTGATCTACGGCACCCGCTTCTCGCTGTTCGTCGGCGTCATCGTGACGACGCTGTCGCTCGTCGGCGGCATCGCGCTCGGCGTCATCGCCGGCTACTTCCGTGGCTGGGTCGATACCGTCATCATGCGCGTGATGGACATCATCCTTGCCTTCCCGTCGCTGCTGCTGGCCCTGGTGCTCGTCGCGGTGCTCGGCCCGGGCCTCGTCAATGCCATGATCGCCATCGCACTCGTCTTCCAGCCGCACTTCGTGCGCCTGACGCGCGCTGCCGTCATGAGCGAAAAGACCCGTGACTATGTCGTTGCCGCCAAGGTTGCAGGTGCCGGCCATGGTCGCCTGATGTTCAAGACGATCCTGCCGAACTGCATGGCACCGCTGATCGTCCAGGCGACGCTCTCCTTCTCGAGCGCCATCCTCGATGCTGCCGCCCTCGGTTTCCTCGGCATGGGCGCCCAGCCGCCGACACCGGAATGGGGCACGATGCTCGCCGAAGCACGCGAGTTCATCAGCAGCCACTGGTGGGTGGTCACGCTGCCGGGCATCGCGATCCTGGTCACGGTGCTGGCGATCAACCTGATGGGTGACGGCCTGCGCGATGCGCTCGATCCCAAGCTGAAGAGGTCCTGATCATGGCGCTTCTCGAAATCGAAAACCTGGTCGTCGAATTCCAGACGGCATCCGGCCCCTTCCGCGCCGTCAACGGCGTGTCGATGAAGGTCCACGAAGGCGAAGTTCTGGCGATCGTGGGCGAATCCGGCTCGGGCAAGTCCGTGTCGATGCTGGCGGCCATGGGACTTCTGCCGTGGACGGCGAAGGTCACGGCCGACAAGTTGGCCTTCAACGGGCGCGACCTGCTCGGCATGTCGGCCAATGAGCGGCGCAAGATCATCGGCAAGGACATTGCCATGATCTTCCAGGAGCCGATCGCCAGCCTCAACCCGTGCTTCACGGTCGGCTTCCAGATCGAGGAAGTGCTCCGCGTCCATATGGGTCTCGACAAGGCCGCCCGGCGCAAGCGGGCGATCGAACTGTTCGAGGCGGTCGGCATCCCCGATCCGGCCGAGCGGCTCAACCACTTCCCGCACCAGATGTCGGGTGGCCAGTGCCAGCGCGTGATGATCGCGATCGCGATCGCCTGCAACCCGAAGCTTCTGATCGCTGACGAGCCGACCACCGCGCTCGACGTGACGATCCAGAAGCAGATCCTCGACCTCCTGATGAAGCTGCAGGCCGAGCACAAGATGGGCCTGATCATGATCACGCACAACATGGGCGTGGTTGCGGAAACCGCCGACCGGGTGGTCGTCCAGTACAAGGGCCGGAAGATGGAGGAAGCCGATGTGCTGACGCTCTTCGAGAACCCGAAGAGCAACTACACGCGCGCACTCTTGGCGGCTCTGCCCGACAACGCAACCGGCGATCGTCTGCCGACGATTTCCGAACTCTTCGTCGATGAGGGAGCTGCCCAATGAGCGTGATTCTCGAAGCGCGCAACCTGGTGCGCGACTACCATATCCCCGGCGGTCTCTTGAAGAAGGCGAAGACCGTTCACGCGCTCAAGGGCGTGAGCTTCAGCGTCGAACAGGGCAAGACCCTGGCGATCGTCGGCGAGAGCGGTTGCGGCAAGTCGACGCTTGGCCGCATCCTCACCCTGATCGACCCGGCAACCTCGGGCGAACTGCTGATCGAGGGCAAGAAGATCGACATCGCCAAGGGCGACATGACGGCCGAGATGCGCCGCAAGGTGCAGATCGTCTTCCAGAACCCCTATGGCTCGCTCAATCCGCGCCAGAAGATCGGTGACATCCTGATGGAGCCGCTGGTCATCAACACCGATACGCCCGCCGACGAGCGTCGGGATCGGGCGATGACGATGCTGAAGAAGGTCGGCCTCACCGAACTGCACTTCAACCGCTACCCGCACATGTTCTCGGGCGGTCAGCGCCAGCGCATCGCCATTGCGCGCGCGCTGATGCTGAACCCGAAGCTGCTGGTGCTGGACGAACCGGTGTCGGCGCTCGACCTTTCGGTTCAGGCACAGGTCTTGAACCTGCTCGCCGACCTGCAGGACGAGTTCAAGCTGACCTACGTCTTCATCAGCCATGACCTTTCGGTCGTGCGCTACATCGCCGACGACGTCATGGTGATGTATTTCGGCGAGGCCGTGGAATATGGCAGCCGCGACGAGGTCTTTGCGGATCCGAAGCACAGCTACACCAAGACCCTGTTCGCCGCGACGCCGCGTGCGGATGTGGCGAGCATCAAGGCCCGGCTTGCCAAGAAACGGGCCGCCTGAACTTTCGCCGATGAAATGAAACAAGGAGGCCGGGCAGCCACTGTCCGGCTTCTTTGACTCGGGGGCGCGATCGTGTAGAGGTGTCGCGCCGCCTTCACTTCTCGCCTTTCGGCGGCGGGCAGCCGTTTTTCGGCCGGACGGACCCGTTCGGCCCAACCTCAGGAACACGATCATGGAAATCAAGCGTTTCGAAACCGGCCCCCGTATGAGCCAGGCCGTGGTCTACAACAACACCGTTTACCTCGCCGGCCAAGTCGGCAATGCCGGTGACGATGTCGTGACGCAGACGAAGCAGGCGCTTGCCGAAGTCGACCGTCTTCTGGCGCTCGCCGGCACCGACAAGACCCGTATCCTGTCGGCCACCATCTGGCTCGCCGACATGGCCGACTTCCCGAAGATGAACTCGGTCTGGGACGCCTGGGCTCCGCAGGGCCATACCCCGGCGCGCGCCACCGGCGAAGCCAAGCTCGCGACCCCGGAATATCTCGTCGAAGTTATCGTCGTCGCTGCCGCGGCCTAAGGCCCACGGTACGACCGTTGCATTCTTCCGCGCCGCCGGGCCTCGGGTCCGGCGGCGTTTTTCGTTGCGTTGCACGAGCGCGCCAGCGGAACCAATCGACACGCCCGCACGTTAACTGTCCGATCCAAGAAACCGGCCAAAAACCAGGCCAACTCAATTGGGAGGACTGTCTATGCTCTATTGGCTGCCACGGGTCTGTGTCCTTCTCATCGCAGGCATCCTGATCGGGTTTGGTCTCGTTCCGTACACCGCAGCAGGCGTCGCCCATACCTTGCTCATAATCATTCTGGGTCTCGGCCTGCTGTCGCTGACCCTGCACGTCTTCCCGCCGGAGCATCATTGATCGAGCGCCGAGCGACGACTGTCCTTCTCTGCGATGAGTGCTGGACCGCCAGGGCCTCGGGCCCTGGCAGGCGGTTGCGCGTCGCGCGTCACAGGGAGGCGCTATCCGGGTGGATGAGAGAAAGCGAGGCATGATGGTGGAAATGTTGCGGCAGGTCGCGTCCCGGCACAGGTCGAAGCACCTCATCGACGAGGAAATCGCGGTCGTAACAGCAGCGCCTTCAGCCGCGCCGAAGCGCGATGCAATCGAAATCCTCGTGGCCTGGAGTATTGTTGGTCTCTTCGTGATTGCCTGTTCGGCCGCGGTCTACACCATGGAAACGATCCTGATGCCGGTTGCGCTGGCGATCGTCATCGGCATCGTGCTGGGGCGCGCTGCCGATAGCCTGGCGCGGTTCGGCTTGCCGCCCATCATGGGGGGCCTGCTTCTGGCGGCGTTCTTCGCCCTTGGCCTGTCGGCGATCGTCAACACGTTGCTCGGCCCGTTGAGCGACCTCGCTCAGCAGGCGCCTCGCCTCGCGGAGAGCGTCATGGAGCGCCTGCTGCCGTTCATCGAGCGGTTCGAATGGGGCCGGCTGGCGCTCGCCCGAGGGGCGGGCGAAGATGCGGTGGCCGACACGGTTATCAAGAATGCCGGGCCGATGCTCGGCCTCGTCGTCGCCGGATTGACGCCGGCGCTGGTTCAGACCCTGATCTTCCTCGCCGCGCTCGGCTTCTTCCTGCTTGGACGGCTGCAATTGCGCCGGGCCCTGATCCTTGCGTTTACCAGCCGGGAAAGCCGCCTGAACACCATTCGCATCATGAACGCGATCGAGGAGGCATTGGCGCGCTATTTCTCGATTGCCAGCCTGGTCTATCTGGCGCTCGGTGTCGTCACGATGTTGATCGCGCTCGTCGGTGGGCTTGCCGTGCCGCTGCTTTGGGGGTTGTTCGCCTTCGTCTCCAGTTTCATTCCCTATCTCGGCGTCACCGCCATGACCGCAGGATTGCTGGTGGGCGGCCTGATGACCCACGAGACGGTTCTGCTGGTCGTCGCTCCGGCCGCCGCCTTCTTCGTCGTCCATCTTGCCATGGAAAATCTGGTGATGCCGGCGATCCTGGGACACCGCCTCGAGGTCAACCCGTTCCTCGTCTTCCTGGCGATCATCTTCTGGACATGGATGTGGGGCGCCGTCGGCGCCATGCTGGCGCTTCCGCTTTCGCTGATCGCCATGGCGATTGTAGAGGAAATGCGCGAGCAGCCGTCGGAGCGACAGCTTCCCGGTTAGTTGATGTCAGCGCCGGGCCGAGCGCGCATGCTCATCGAAGAACAGGGCCTGGCTGATCAGCGCCTTGACCATGTCCGGATTGAACGGCTTTGTGACGAGGAAGGCCGGTTCCGGTCGTTTGCCGGTGAGCAGCCGTTCCGGGAAGGCGGTGATGAAGATCACCGGCACCGCCGCCTGCGTGAGGATTTCGTTGACGGCATCGATACCCGAGCTGCCATCGGCAAGCTGGATGTCGGCGAGCACCATCTTCGGAGACGTCTTGCGATAGAGATCCATCGCCTCCGTATGGGTGCGGGCGATGCCGGTGACCTTGTGACCGAGGCTGGTTACCATGTCTTCGATGTCGAGCGCGATCAGCGGCTCGTCTTCGATGATCAGCACGTCGGTGGCGACCTGCCGCGAGATGTCTTCCGAGGCGGCCGTCAAGAGCTTTGAAAACTCGCCTTGGCTCAGCCCCATGATCTCGGCGGCATCGGCGATCGAGAAGCCTTCGACCGAGACGAGCAGGAAGGCCTGGCGCGGGGCAGGCGCGATCAGCGAGAGGTTGGCGGCCGCCTGTTGCTCCCAGGCAAACGGCGAGGCGTTTTCCGTCCGATCGATCGAAATCTTCTCGAACTGCGAGCAGAATAGCTTGTAGAGGCTGATTCGATCGTTCGACGTGTCCGGAAAGAGGCTGATGTCTTCGATGAGTGCCTCGAGAACGGCGGCTACATAACCGTCACCTGCGGCCTGCGAACCGGTGACGGCGCGGGCATAGCGGCGCAGAAAGGGCAGATGTGGCGCGATCCGGGTCGAAAGTGACATCAACGACTTCCTTAGGTGCAAAACGATTCGTTTGTTTTCTGAGGATAGGGGAGATCCGACGGAATACGTGAATGGTTTTGAACACGTTTTTCAGCCTAGAGCAAATCCGGCAAGCTCCCGAAGCGGTCTTCCGTGCGGGTGGATGGAAAACACGGAAAGACGATAAGCGGCGGTAGGTGCAGAGCATGGATGACGGGATCGAAAGACGGGATGGGTCGGGCAGAGAATTGGACGTGGCCGCAGAAGGGCCGGATGCCCATGGATCGATCGGCGCCCGATTGAAGGCGCTATACCAGGCCTTGGAACAGGAGCCGGTTCCCGACCTCTTCATCGATCTACTTGAGAAGCTGGAAAAAGCGGAAGCGGCGGCGGCTGAACACGCGTCCTAACCCGCTTTGCGGAGAAACGGGCCTTGGCCCGTCTCTCCATTGTCGTGCCGATCAGCAGGCGGCCTCATAGCGGCGGCCGTAGCGGTCGCGATAGATGCAGCGGCCCGGCTCGTTGGCATGTCCGATGAGCGCACCGGCGACACCACCAATCGCTGCGCCGACGGCTGCACCTCTGACATTGCCTGTTGCTGCGCCACCGATGATGGCGCCACCGGTTGCGCCGATTGCCGCACCCTTCTCGGTCTGCGTGCAGGCGGCTAGTGGGAGAATGAGGCTTGCTACGATCAGTATCTTTTTCATGACGCGTTCCTATCCGAAGGTTGCTCTGTTGAACATAGAATCAGTTGCTCGAAATTGATTTGCCGGGACTGATGACGAACAGAATGACGACAATGAGGCATCTGTCGCACCCCGTGCCGCGTCATTGGCCAGCTTTGGCTTGCTCGCAAAGAGCGAGTTCCGTGTGGTGTGTCTTTGCCTCCCAGCCTCTCCTCCATCGCTCGGCCGCAGTCGCAGCACTTGTTATCGTTGCGAAAACGACGACTGCGGCGTTTTGTTCCATAGCCTCCGCTCGGGCATCGCATCTTGCGGCGGCAGTTGTATCGCGCAGCCCTCCTTGTCGGCGGCAGTGACCGCTGCCGGCGTGGTGTTCCTCTGAATCGAAAGCGCGAGGCACGGGCGCGGCGAACGCATTGCGCTGGCAAAGGTTCCAACAAAAATTTGATCTCGGCCGGCGGAACGGGAGGGCATGCATCGCCGTTTGCCGTTCTCAAGTTTGACGTTGGGAACATGCCCATGGAACATATCGCTGCCATCATGGTCTTGGTCGGTTGCATGCAGGCCACGGATGCCTGCCGCGAGGTGCCGGCGCCGATCGAAGCCTTCGAAACCGTAGACGAATGCCGGGAACTGCTTTCGCCCGCGATCGAGGCGACCGCCGGGAGCTTCAATCATGCCTATGGCGCCTGTGCCGAGGTCGATCCGGCCTTGTTTGTAGAGGATGCGACGATCGAGTGGCACGTAACCGCTTCGGGTCGCCTGCAGGTCAAGGTGCAAGTGGACGATGGCAGCTACGCCGTCGCTGCGCGCCACGACAGCAATGCGACCGGCCGCAATTGAATTATTCACCGGGCGCCGCGCCGCGGCGTTGTCAACCGAAAGGCGAAGCAATGAATTGGGATATCGTTGAAGGCAAATGGCATGAACTGAAAGGCAAGGTCCAGGCGCATTGGGGCGAACTCACCAACGACGACCTCGATGTCATCGACGGTCGCCGGGAGGAGCTTGCGGGGCGCATTCAAGCCCGTTACGGGGTGGCGCGCGACGAAGCGGAACGACAGATCGACGAATGGATGTCTCGGCGCTGAGACATACCGCGCGAAAGTTCGCAGCGATTTTGCGATACGAATGTCCAAACTTGAAGCGCAAGGCGCGAATCTGAAGGATCGCGACGGGCTACAGGGAAGTTCTGTATATCGCGTCACTTCAAGGGGAATTATTTCCCAGTGATGCTCAACTGCGAACGTAAAAGGAAAATATAATAAGACAAGACGCCCGATGTTGGCTGCGGACGCTTCTTATTCATCTGCGGCATTTTGGCTATTTCTTCTTTTTTATCCGTTCGCGCCGGTGAAGTTCTTTGAGAAGTTGTTCGAGTTTTGCGCTCTGGTCTTCGCTGCTATTGACGTATAGTTCGCGCATCGTCTTGCCGATGTGGAGATTCCGGTCCCGGATATCCCTTCTCTCCCGACCCGCTTCAACCGCCGTTTTCCAGATATGTGCTGCCGGCATTTTCATTTCGACCCTGCATATTCCATGGAGGAGGAACGTCAGAGTATCGCGAAGGTTCCGGGCGTTTCCTGTACAAACAGTCTCGATTCGGGACTCTTTTGTCTATCGCGGTAAATGGTCGGTTAATGCTCTGTGGAGATGAAGGTTCTCGTAGATCGCATTTCATATGCCATCGGAACAAAGTGATAGTTGTGGCGTTTGCTCTGCAGTAATCCTGGCAAGGAGAATTGCTATGTTATACTATGCACTTGTCTTTCTCGTTGTGGCAATCATAGCGGGTGTACTTGGTTTCAGCGGCATCGCGGGTGCCTCCGCGGGTATCGCGCAGGTCCTTTTCTTCCTTTTCCTCGTCTTCCTGGTGATTTCGCTGGTTGCGGGCCTGGTGCGTCGAGGCTGAGCGGTCGCAAATTTGAGCGGGTTCGAAACGGGCGGCGGCAACGTCGCCCCTCCTGTATCTGACCCTCGGCTTGGTCTGCTTGCCCTTACGGGCCCGCTTGGCTATTGATGCCGAAACCGCAGCTTTTTCCTTGAGGGTACGGAGCATCATGAAATCGCTGGAACTTGGCTGAAGATCAAGGTCGCCTCTTCGATCGTGGCAACCTCCTCGAGCCATCTGCTGCGGATCTTCCTGAGCCCGCAGCAATATTCGAGCGAACATCGGACGTGGGGCGACGATCACGCATCCTGCCTTCGTCGTCTCTGCCATGCCGCTTGGCGCGCTGAAGGAGGAATGACGTTGGCGCCGTGGCTTTAGCGAAGCCGCGGCTTGACTTGATCGGATAATGGGGCAGCCACAAATGAAGACTGATGTAGTGGTTCTCGGCGCCGGTATCGTCGGCATCTCCTCCGCCATCCATCTGGCGCGGCGCGGCAAATCGGTGGTGCTGCTCGACCGTCGTGGTGCCGGCGAGGAAACCTCCTACGGCAATGCCGGCCTGATCCAGCGCGAAGGCGTCTTCCCCTACGGTTTCCCGCACGACTTCGGCGCGCTCTTCCGCTACGCGTTGAACAATACGATCGACGCGTCCTATCATTTCCGGGCCTTGCCGGGGCTGGTGCCGTTCCTGGCCCGCTATTGGTGGCATTCGGGCTTTACCCAGCACCAGCGCATCGCCCATCTCTACGCGCCGCTGATCGAGCATTCGATCAGCGAACATCAGGACCTGATCGAAGCATCCGGGGCGGGCGAACTCATTCGTAAAGAAGGCTGGATGAAGGTATTCCGCACCGAGAAGCAGCGGGATGCCGCCTACAAGGAGGCGGAAAAGCTTTCGGCCGGTTTCGGCGTCAATCACCAGAAACTTTCGACCAGCGAGCTGAAGACGATTGAACCGTCGATCAGGGCCGATCTCGTTGGCGGTCTGCGCTGGAGCGATCCCTGGTCGATCCGTGACCCGCACAGCCTCAACAAGGCCTATCTCGCCTATTTCCAGTCTTTGGGCGGGCGCCTGGTTTCCGGCGACGCCGCGACGGTGGAGCATATCCTCGAAGGTCCGGGCTGGCGCGTTGCGACACCGGAGGGCCCGCTCGAGGCCCGCGAAGTCGTCGTGGCACTCGGCCCATGGGCCGACACGGTTACTCGCAAGCTCGGCTATCACTTCCCGCTCGCGGTCAAGCGCGGCTACCATATGCACTACGGCATGCAGGAGGGCGCGCAGCTCAACAACTGGGTGCTCGACGCCGAGAGAGGTTACTTCCTGGCGCCGATGCTGCGCGGTGTGCGCCTGACGACCGGCGCAGAATTTGCCTGGCGCGACGCGCCGAAGACGCCAGTGCAATTGGCGCGCGCCGAGCGGGTGGCGCGCGAGTTCTTCCCGCTCGCCGAACGCCGCGACGAGGAGCCGTGGATGGGCGCGCGGCCCTGCACGCCCGACATGATGCCCATTATCGGCAAGGCGCCGCGCCACGAGGGCCTGTGGTTCGCCTTCGGCCATGCGCATCATGGCATGACGCTCGGGCCCGTGACCGGCCGGGCGCTGGCGGAGGCCATGACCGGCGAAAAGACGGTGATCGATATCGCGCCCTATCGCCCGGAACGATTCCTGGCCTGAAGCAATCTCGCAAGAAGGATCGGGAGGTTTTCCGTCCGGAAACACGTCGTTTCAATCATCGTGCGGGCAGGCTGCGCGCAATGTTTGAACAAGACCGGGGCAATGCTTCCGGTCTTGTTCGTTTGTTGCAAGCCGCTTCAGGCGTTGGTGCCGCCGTCGATGGTGAATTCGGCGCCGGTGACACTGCGGCCGTCAGGGCCTGCAAGCCAGGCGACGACACCTGCCACATCGCTTGCTTCGTTGAAGCGCGGGATCGCCATCAGCCCGCGCTGCGGACCGGCGTGTTCGCCATCGGCAGGGTTCATGTCCGTATCCGTCGAGCCGGGATGGACGACGTTGACGGTAATCCCCCTCGACCCGAGGTCGCGCGCCACCGCCTTGGTGAATCCCACAAGTGCGCTCTTGCTCAGCACATAGAGGCTCATGCCGGGCCAGGGAACGCGGGCGGCGAGGTTGCTGCCGATCGAGATGACGCGCCCGCCCTCGGGCATGTGCGCAGCCGCGGCGCGCGTCGCAAGAAACACGGCCTTCACATTGACATCGATTGTCCGGTCGAAGTCCTCGGTGGTCACTTCCGTCACCGTTCCGGCATCGAATACACCGGCATTGTTGACGAGGATATCGATGCGGCCGTGTTTTTCGGCGACTGTCTGGACCGCGGCCTCGACGGCGCCCGGCTCGCGATTGTCCGCCTTGATTGCCAATGCGCTGCCGCCGTCCCGCGTGATCTCCGTCACGAGCGCCTCGGCCTTCGCCTTGGATTGACTATAGGTCACCGCCACGGTCGCGCCTTCCGCCGCCAGCCGTTTTGCGATCGCCGCGCCGATGCCACGGCTGCCGCCCGTCACCAGTGCCACCTTGTCTTTCAGATTCGTCACCGTGTCTCTCCATATTTGTAGTGATCGATACACATATGGAGAGGCGACTTGCCAGGCGCTGTCAAGCGATTTATGTATTGATCGATACAGAAAGGAATTGCTCTCATGCCGAGCCGCGGCCGTCCACGCAACTTTTCCCGAGAGGAGGCGCTGGCGCGTGCCATGCAGCTGTTCTGGGATAAGGGCTACGACAACACGTCGCTTGCGGATCTGACCCATGCAATGGGGCTGAAGCCGCCAAGCCTTTACGCCGCCTTCGGCAGCAAGGCACGGCTCTTCATCGAAGCGGTCGATCTCTATGGCCGGACGGATGGCGCCGGCATCTGGGATAATCTGGAGACGGCCCCAACGGCCAAGGCGGCGGTACACGATCTTCTGAGACGGACCGCCGACAACTTCACCCGCGGCGGAGAACCGCGCGGCTGCATGGTCGTGCTCTCGGCGCCGCAGATGGAAGGTGGGGATGCGGAGGTCTGTGACGCGTTGAAGATGCGTCGGCTTGAGAAGCAGGTTGCGATGGAGCGTCGGTTTGAGCGCGGCGTCGCCGAAGGCGACTTGCCGGAAGGCACCCCATGCGCGGCAATCGCGGCCTATGTCGCTTCGCTCCAGCACGGAATGTCGATCGAAGCCCGCGACGGGGCGACACGCGAAACCCTGCTGGCGATCGCCGACTGCGCCGCCGCGGGCTGGGACGCGATGATCGCGGCATCGATCAAGCCGGATTGAGCGTTCGCTCGATCCGCCGCGCGATCCTTGCCGTCGTGACGGCGAATGGGCCGAAGGGAGGATCCTCCGGCCACGGGTATCGGTCAGCCGTTACTGCGCGGGCTGCGTCATGTTGGGCGTGGTGCCCGGGGTAGAGTTCGGGGTCGAACCCTGCGTCTCGGGCGTCTGGGTACCCTGCTGCGGCGTCGCTTCGGGTGCCGGCTGCGTCGCCGTTCCGCTGGAGGGTGCCGTGCCGGTGGCAGCCGGCGGCGTAGCTTGGCCCGTCGTGCCCGTGCCCGGTGCCGTCGTATTAGGGGTTGCCTGGCCGGTAGCCGGCTGGTCCGTTGTCGGCGGCGGTGCTGCCGTGTCGGCCGTATCGCGGGTCAGTTCAGCCGGCAGCCAGGCGATCAGCGCCAATACCAGACCGGCGAGCAGGATGATGACGATCGGCCAGTTGCTGCGCCCCGAGCGGGCCGGAGGCACATCGCTCATCTGCGTTTGCGGCATAGGCTGCCCGGTCACCGGATCGATTACCGGCTTGTCCTTGAACTCTTCCTGCTGGTTCATTGCGTTCATCCTCTTCTTGGCGTCCTCCTGGCCGCAGGCGACTGCTCCTGAACCTTCCCCGGCAGTCGTGGGCAACGGATTTCGCGCCGTCGCGAAGCGACAAGGGCGCCCGGTGGGCGCGTGGCATAACCGTAAACGCGTGAAAATTTGCAATGTTCCGGATATTGCAACCCAAGGGATGTTCACGCCCGCCGTCGACTTTACAGCCCCCTTCTCGGCTGCAAGAAATAGAGCGCTCATGGAGGAAGAGGCAGCATGACCGATACAGCGTTTAGCAAGGGCACATTTATCGGCCGCGTCTGGCGGCCCGATCTCGGCGGGCCGTCGCTTGTCATGATCCGCGACGGCGCTCTATACGATATCACCTCGAAAACGACGCCGACCATGCGCGACCTGCTCGAGCTTCCGGATCCGGTCGCGCATGTGCGCTCCATTTCCGGTGACCGATTTGCCTCGCTTGAGGACTGCCTCGCGCGGAAGGCGGATGCATCGACCCTTCATCTGATTGCCCCCTCGGACCTGCAGGCGGTGAAGGCCTGTGGCGTCACCTTCGCGCGCTCGATGATCGAGCGCGTCATCGAGGAGCGGGCGGCGGGCGATGCGTCCCGTGCCGAGGCGATCCGCAGCCGCGTCACGGCCGTCATCGGCGACAGCCTGCGCAACCTGAAGCCCGGCTCGCCGGAAGCCGCCCGCGTCAAGGCAGCACTCCAGGAGGAGGGCGTCTGGTCGCAATATCTGGAAGTGGGCATCGGCCCGGATGCCGAGGTCTTCACCAAGGCCCAGGTGCTTTCGGCGGTCGGTCCCGGCGCCGATGTCGGCCTGCACCCCGCCTCGCACTGGAACAATCCGGAGCCGGAGATCGTGCTCGCGGTCTCCTCCGGCGGCCAGGTGAAGGGCGCAACGCTCGGCAACGATGTCAACCTGCGCGACATCGAGGGCCGCTCCGCGCTGCTTCTCGGCAAGGCCAAGGACAACAACGCCTCCTGTGCCATCGGCCCCTTCATTCGCCTGTTCGACGAAACCTACACGATCGACGATGTCCGCAAGGCCGAACTCACCCTGTTCGTCGAAGGGGAGGACGGCTACCGGCTCACCGGCCGAAGCTCGATGGCGGAGATCAGCCGTGACCCGCTCGATCTCGTCGCCCAGACCATCGGTCCGCACCACCAATATCCCGATGGCCTGATGCTGTTCATGGGCACGCTCTTCGCTCCCGTCGAAGACCGCGACGAACCCGGCCAGGGCTTCACCCACAAGCTGGGCGACGTCGTGACGATCGCCAACGCGGAGCTCGGCCGGCTCACCAACACCGTCCGGCTTTCGACGGAATGTGCGCCTTGGAGCTTCGGCGCGGCGGCGCTGATGCGCAACCTTGCGGGACGGGGGCTGCTCTAGCGCAGGTCAGCTTCCTCCGTCGGTCGCAGTCCGTTCGGCGCCCTTAAGTCATCTTCCGCATGATCCAGAGAGCTCGGCCGGGGTGGGCGATGTCAGGCACCGCTTGAAGGCGTGCATCGTCCTTCAGGCGCTCCGCCTCGACGGCGTCGAGAAACAGGATCTGCTGATCGGTCTCGTTCGCGTTCGGCGTAATCCACCAGCGCTGATCCTCGCAACAAAGACCGGCTTCCGGATTTTCCTGGATGTACTCGATCGCATATTCAGCGTCCGTCTTTCTGCCAGCATCGAACATCGGCCGTCCTCCGCCTGATCGCTTGGAAGGGACGAGATTATGCGCCTCTTGCGGGACCTTGGGCAGTCCGGAAGTGCTGTCCGCCAATCGCTTCTGCGCCGTGCGCCAGGCGACTGGTTGCGGCGAATGGCGCATCAACTGCGGCCTTTCCATCCGCTCGGCAGGCGCTTAGGCTCGTGCGCCTGAATTGTTCTCGTCTTTTTGGAGTTCCTGCCCCATGCGTGACCTGCACCTGCCTGGCCGCTCCGTCGTCATGGGTCGGCATGGCGCCGCTGCCACCTCGCACGCCCTTTCCACGCTCACGGCCATCGAGATCCTGCGCCGCGGCGGCAATGCCGCCGATGCCGCGATTGCCGCCTGCGCCGTGCAATGCGTGGTGGAGCCCGGTTCGACCGGCATCGGCGGCGACAATTTCGTTCTCTTCGCTCCCGTCGGCACCGATGTCGCCAATGGCAAGCGGGTCTTCGGCCTCAACGGATCGGGCCGTGCGCCCCAGGGGCTCACGGCCGAACATCTGCTGAAGCAGGGACTGAAGGAGATCCCGCTCACCTCGGTGCATGCGATCACCATTCCCGGCGCGGTCGATGCTTGGAGCAAGCTGAACCGGCGTTTCGGCTCCATGCCGCTGGGCGAGCTGTTGCAACCCGCCATTCGCCATGCGGAGGAGGGATTTGCGGTCACCGAACGGGTTGCCGTCGATTGGAGCCGCAACGAAGAGAAGCTGAAAGCGGACGCCAACAGTGCGCGCATGTGGCTGAAGGATGGTCGCGCCCCGAGGGCGGGTGAACTGTTCCGCCAGCCCGAGCACGCGAAGGTTCTGCGTGAGATCGCCGCCAAAGGGCGTGACGGTTTCTATTCAGGCTGGGTCGCCGAGGACGTGGTGGGCTACCTCAGCAGCCTCGGCGGCACGCACGCGCTCGACGACTTCGCCGCGCAGGAGGCCTTCTGGATCGATCCGATTTCCACGACCTATCGCGGAATAGAACTTCTGGAAATCCCGCCAAGCGGCGTCGGCATCACCACTTTGCTGATGCTCAATATCCTGAGCGGCTTCGATCTGGGGAAATACGATCCGGTTGGCGTCGAGCGTTTCCACATTGAAGCCGAGGCCACGAGGCTGGCTTTCCAGGTGCGTGATAAATATGTCGCCGATCCCGACTTTGCCGATGTGCCGGTAGAAAGGCTGCTTTCCGCGGGCTTTGCGGACGAGCTGCGCAGTCTGATCGACCTGAAGAAGGCCATGCCGGTTGTCGGTCCTGCGGGTGCCACCACCTATCGCGACACCATCTACATCAGCGTGGTCGACGAAAAGGGCAATGCCTGTTCCTTCATCAATTCGCTGTTCTGGTCGTACGGCACCGGCATCAGCAGCCCGAAGACCGGCGTATTGCTGCATAACCGCGGCATCGGTTTCCGCGTCGATCCTGCGCACCCCAATTGCGTGGGGCCGCGCAAACGCCCGCTGCACACCATCATCCCGGCGATGGCGATGAAGGATGGCCGGCCGTGGCTGTCTTTCGGGGTGATGGGCGGCGGCTTCCAGCCGGTCGGGCAGAGCCATGTGCTGACCAACATCGTCGACTTCGGCATGAATGTGCAGGAGGCGATCGATTGCGGCCGCGGCTTCCACCAGATGGGCCGCTTCGAGGCCGAGCGCGGCATCCGCCAGGACGTGCTGAAAGGGCTCGCGGCGCTCGGCCATGAGGTCATGGTCGCCGAGATGCCGCATGGCGGCGGCCAGGCGATCCTGATCGATTCGATCAACGGCGTCTTGCAGGCCGGCTCGGACCCGCGCAAGGACGGCTGCGCGTTGGCGTTTTAGGGTTGGCGGCCAGCCGTTGGGACATCGCGCGACAAGCTGCGACGGTGCCGGGTGCACGGCAAAATTGGTTCTATTGCGGAAGAAATTGGCTGGGGAACCTGGATTCTCACATGATTTCAAAGACTTAGCGAAATAGCCTTTGAATTCCCTATATTTTCCCGCCGCGAGCGACCGTGGATGCCACCTTTGTGCCCTGGCTTTGGGCTTCAGTCAACCGGCGCCTAAGCGATAATAATTTCCGCTTCTGGACCCGGAGCGCGCCATCGCCGTCTCGTCGTCCGCATTGGAATACTTCCGCGATTCCGATGGATGGCGGCAAAGTCGCGGCGCGCCACGCAGATCATCTTCATGCAATCAGAAGGAGCGACATTCGGCCGCCGGATCGCCGCTTGCGGCAGACTCGTTAAGCTCGTGCTCGATCATCCGACCTGAATCCGAATGCCCGTGGCGCCGTTGAGCAGCCGTCTCAAATGATAGCTGGCGAGCGGATCATCGGAGTGCATGCCAACCAGGGCGGCGAAAGCAGGCATGGCGGCGGCGCAATTCTGCTCAAGCTTGGTAAAGGCCGTCATATACTGCGCCGTGACCGGCGCATCGAACTGCGCTACCGACAAGGGCTCGTGGGCGCGTAGGGGCTCGCTGCGTCCGCGCAGGACAAGATCGCCGACCGGTCGCCCTCTGAATTCCTTTGCCTCGCTTGCGACACTGTCGCTGACGCAAATCCGCGTACCCAGCGTCTTGTTCGCAGCTTCCAGCCTCGCGGCGATGTTGATTGTGTCGCCGTAGGCGGTGAAATCGAAGAAGCGATCGCCACCAAAGTTGCCGACCAGTGCGAGGCCCGCGTGAACGCCGACACGTGTGGCCCCGAAGTCAACGCCTTTCCGTTTCCAGCGCGCGCGAAACGCTTCTGCCCATTGGTCGAGCGCTTGTGCGCAGGCGATTGCGCGGGTCGCATAGTCGGCCTGGTCGCCAGGTGCATTGAACAGCACCTGAATGGCATCGCCGATCACTTTGGCCACCGTTCCTTCATGCGCGAAGACGACATCCGTCAGGCCGCCGACATATTCGTTGAGCAACTCCGCCAGCACCTCGGGAACGGCTATCTCGACAAGCGAGGTGAAGCCCGTGATGTCGGTGAAGATCACGGCGATGTTGCGCCAGCGTACCTGCATGTCATCGTCATCACCGTCGGCGGCGAGGCGCCTGGCAAGTTCGGGCGAAAAATAGCGCGACAGCGACGCATGCGCACGCTCCGCTTCCGCCTGGCGGCGTCGTGTCTCGCGCAAGACCTCGATGTGACCGATGGTCTTCAGGATCGTCGCCTCCAGATCGGCGAAATCGATCGGTTTGGTCAGGAAGTCGAACGCACCGCGATTCATCGCGGTCCGTATGTTGCTCATATCACCGTAGGCCGAGACGATGATGGCCGACTTCTTGTCCTCTCGCTCCTGCAATTTCGCCAGCAGTGAGAGGCCATCCATGCGCGGCATGTTGATGTCCATGACCACAAGATCGACATGGGGATGCTGTTCGATCGCGTGGAGTGCATCAACACCGTCATGTGCGAACACAAAACTCATGCGTCCGTCGCGAACTTGCCTTCGGAATTTCCGCAGAACAAGCGTCTCCATGTCTGGCTCGTCATCGACCACGAGAACAGTTGTAGTCATGTGGCCGGTCCCAGTCTCGTCTCGATAACCTGACGTAGCTGGACGAAGTCGATCGGTTTGGTCAGCAAGCCCTCCGCGCCTCGATCCAGCGCAGTCCTGCACGTCTCGGGGTCTCCATAGGCGGTGATCATGATGACTGGAACATCTGGCCTTCGTGCGCGCATTTCCGGCAGCATGTCGAGACCATTCATCCCAGGCATGTTAATGTCGGAGAAAATCAAAATCAGCGTTTGCTCGCCAGTGTCGACAACGCGGGTCAGAGCCTGCGCGGCCGAGGCGGCAAAATCCATCACGAAACGCCGGGCGCGAAGATCGCGGCGGAATTGCTGGCGGAACAAGACCTCGACGTCCGCTTCGTCATCCACCACCAGAACCAATAGAGTCACGGCTCCTCTCCTATTGTGCGAAGAATTGCTTTCGCGGCAGCAGGATGATGAACTCGGTAAACACACCGGGCTCGGTCTCGACATCGATCCTGCCGCCGTGTTGCTTCACGATGATGTCGTGGCTCATGGAGAGACCGAGGCCAGTGCCTTCGCCAGGCCGCTTTGTCGTGAAGAATGGATTGAATATCTTTTCCTTGACCTCTGACGGAATGCCGACGCCGTTGTCGCGGATGCGGATTTCGACATGTTCACCACGGTTGCGTGTGCCGGCGCTGAGTTCGGCTTCAAAGCCGAGGCTGTTATCGCCGCTTCGCTTGGCTACGGCATAGAAGCCATTGGAGATCAGGTTCAGCAGCACGCGTGTGATCTCCTGCGGGAACACGTCGGCGACGCCGGCGTCTGGATCGAATTCCCGTCTGAGGGTCACGTTGAACTGCGGCTGCTCGGCGCGCACGCCATGGAAAGCGAGATTGAGGCTCTCTTCAACCAGCGTATTCACGTCCGTTGGCCGGTGTTCGCCGCCGCCTCCGCGCGAATGCAAGAGCATGTTCTTGACGATGGAATCGGCTCGCTTGCCGTGTTGCACGATCTTTTGCAGATTGTCCTTCAACAGACCGCGTACTTCGTTGAGTTCGTCGCGAATATCGTCCGGGAGCGCTACCGGCGCGAGCGCATCATTCAACTCATCCGTCAATTCGACTGAAAGCGCCGCGAAATTGTTGACGAAGTTGAGCGGGTTCTTGATCTCGTGCGCGATGCCGGCAGTGAGCTGACCGAGCGAGGCCAGTTTTTCGGTCTGCACCAGACGGTCCTGTGCGGCGCGCAGATCGTCGAGTGACTTGGCGAGCAGCGCGGTCCGCGCCTGGACTTCTTCGAACAGTCGGGCGTTCTCGATCGCGATTACGGCCTGATCGGCGAACGTGTTGAGAAGGTTGATCTGGCTATCGCTGAAGGTCCCCGGCTCGGCGCGCGAAACACCGATCGTGCCGATAGCGATGCCCTCGCAAAGCATGGGCACCACGATGATGCTTCGGTATCCCCTGACCCGCGCCATCTCCTTGACTGCTTGAGGGACGCCGGGTTCGGTTTCGATATCGGAGCGGAACGCCATGGCCGAGTTCATTGCGGCTCGGCTGTGGATCCCTGAGGATGTCAGCGGAGCAGGAAATGAGGCCCGGATCTCCTCGTGGCTGGCTCGGCTTCCCGCCGTGCACGCCGCCAGATGAAGCATGTCCCCCACGACGCGCGTCACAAGCGCCGTTTGACCGCCGAGCAGCCGCCGCGAGCTCTCAGAAATGACGTCGAAAACCGGTTGCACGTCGGTTCGCGACATGGAGATGACGTTGAGAATTTGCGCGGTGATGGTCTGGCGTTCCAGCGCAATCGCAAGCTCCGAACGCAGGTTGGCACTCTCGGCCGCTGCGTTGCGCAGTTGCTGCTCAAGCTCGCCAATCCTGCGCCTCAGCTCGATGTCCATGCTAAACCGCGCTGGATGAGAGCGACCTGACGATAGCTGCGGCCTCACCGCCCGTAACGGCTCGCCCCCAGAGCAGGCTCTCGGGCGGCATTGCCAGAGAAAGGCCGTTCGCCTTGCAACCGCGATAGACAAGATCAATGACCTCGTTTTTGGCCGGCAGCCGGCTCGCCGGGCTCGCCACGCAGAACTGCAGCTCGACCTCGATCGCCGTCGCGTCGATCGCCTTGAGCGCGATGGCCGGCGGCGGAATTTTAACGATTTGCTCGCAGCCCTGCAGAACACCCAGCATGACCTCTTCAACGACGGACGGCGCGTGGGTGGCGGCAATGTGGACGACAAACGCAATCCAGTGCGTTTCGTCAGGACGGCTGAGATTGGTCACCCCTTGCTTCGCCAGGACGCTGTTGGGTACCACCACCACATTGTGCGCGCCGGTCAGCAGATTCGTCGAACGCCAGTTGGTTTCGGCGACGCGCCCTTCCGTTCCGTCGCTGAGCCGGATCCAGTCGCCGACGACATAAGCCCGCCCCAGCGTAAGTGCGATCCCCGAAAAGACGTCGGCAAGCGTATTCTGCAATGCCAGGCCGATGATGACGGCAACCACGCCCGAGGTGGCAACCAAAGGACCTATTGGCGCGCCGAAGACGAAGCCGATGATCGACAGTGCGACGCCGAGATAAACGACGGCGACGATCAGATCCTGCAGGAGATGTGCCTCCCGCGGCCTATGGTTGAGGCTGATATAGATATGCACGAAGCCGATGATCGTCCACGCAAGATGGGTCCACCAGAGGATCCTCGCGGACTTGGCAATCAAGAGGCCGGCGCCCTGGAGCTCGGCCTGGTCGAGCCTGTAAGGTGAAATTCCGCCTAGGCCGAGCACGAGGCTCATCGTGGCGAAGAACAGAATTTGCACGATCAGGCGCCCGGTCGGACGGCTGCGCCCTTGAATGTGCCATACGAGAATACCGGCAAACCCCAGAATATTGATCAGGACGAGCGGCAGGAAATGATCTTCGCCGAACATGGCGCTCACCAGCGGTGATTTTTAACGATTGGGAAAGGGGCCAAATGCCGCAGACGGCCACCGGCCCTCTCGCCTACTTCTTGATCGGGAAGGTCAGTTCCTTCTGGCTGCTGTCGACGACGAAAACAGCCAGCAGCTTGGCGGGCTTGGTCTTGCTGGCATTTTCGCTGACACCATGGCGATCGCCCGGCATCTCGGAGAAGCTTTCGCCCGCCTTGTAGACCTTGACCGGACCGTCGTTGACCTGGCTGCGAATCGCGCCTTCCAGCACCGTCGCATAAATGAAGGCCGAGTTGGGATGCGTGTGGGCCGAGGAGAAGCCGCCGGGACCGTATTCGACCAGAACGCCTTTCATGCTCTTGCCCGTAACATTCGGCAATTCGTGCTCGTAAACCAGCGTGACCTGAGCATTCTTGCTACCGGCATCACCAGCAGCGGCGGCAGCGGACAAGAGAGCTGTCATGGTAAAGGCAGTGAGGATTAACTTGATCATAGCGAAACTCCTTTCGTGAGCTCGGAAGGTGCGCCGACAGATGCGACGCTCGGTGGTCGGTCATTTCCGCGCCGAGGTTTCAAACCACTGCTCGAAGGTAATGCGGCCGATGCGGGGATTGTTGTCGGAGACGAGCGAGCCGTCCTCGAGCCTGGTGCCGAAATAGAGGGCTTCGGGATCAGCCACGACCTTGCGGGTGTCGCCCATCGCCTTCAGGTAACGGGCGACGAAATCGCAAAGCCGGGCGCGCTCGGGGCCGGAAATCTCAATGACGCCGTTCACAGGCGCCGCAAGGGCCGCATCCGTCACGAAATCTGCCACGTCATCGGAGGCAATCGGCTGCAAAAAGCCGGTCGACAGGCGGGTCGTGTCGCCAACGGTGCCTGCCTGGGCGATGCCACCGAGGAATTCCATGAACTGCGTCGAGTGGATGATCGTATAGGGAATGCCGTCGCCTCTGACGATATTTTCCTGGGCAACCTTGGCTCGCATGTAGCCGCTCTCAGGCAGGCGGTCGGTGCCTATGATGGAAAGCGCGATGTGGTGCTTTACACCGGCGGCCTTTTCTGCCGCCGCCAGATTGCGGCCTGACGTTTCGAAGAATTCGAGAACGGCTTTGTCCTCGAAGGACGGAGAGTTTGCGAGGTCGATGACGACGGAGGCTCTGGCGAGCGCGTCAGCGAGACCTTCACCCGTGATCGTGTTGACGCCGGTGTTCGGAGCGGCGGCAACAACTTCATGGCCTTGCTTACGAAGGCGGTCGGCCGTCTTCGAACCGATCAGGCCGGTTCCGCCGATGATGACTATTTTCATGAGCTTCTCCATTTTCGGCCGCTTCGCGCACCGCATTGTTCAATCGCTTCTGAATGATTGGTCGAGGATCGGGCCGGTCCTACCGGTTCCGCTGATCCACTCGGCCGAGCCGGGGATGGCCTTAGAGGCGTGCGCCGGCTCGGCTCTAGTGCACCAGGCGGTCAGTAGTCCCAGAAGACCGGTACCCAACGGAAGTGATCGCCGTCGGCAGCCACATGGCCGACCGAGGGGAACGGCATATGAGTGGCCACTAGGAGCTCGCCGCTCTCCGCCAGCTCGCGCAGAAGACGAACGCGGACGCGGGCAGCTTCTTCCGGATCATGTTCGAAGCCATTGAACCAGTCGGGGTGATCGAAGCCGACCGCGAACACCGCGTCGCCGGCAAACATCAGCCGGTCTTTACCGGAGGCGACGCGGACCACGCTGTGCCCGGGCGTGTGGCCACCGGTTCGGGAGACGACTACACCCGGCGCCACCTCGTACTCATCATCGAACAGTCTGAGGTGGCTGTCGTATTCCTTCCTGAACTGCTTGGCGGCAGCCCGAAGCGCATCCGGGAAGCCGGGCGGCATGGATACATGCGAGAAATCGGGCGCCTCCCAGAATTTGACTTCTGCCGCAGCGACGTGGATCCTGAGGTCTGAACGCAGCCGCGCCTTTACCCCGTCAACGAGCAGCCCGCCAACGTGGTCCATATGCATATGGGTCAGCACCACGTCGGTAACGGATCCGAGGTCGATGCCGGCGGCTTCCAGTCGCTTGATCAATTGCCCAGCCCGAGGCAGGTTCAATTCCGGGTCCAGCCCCAGGCCGGCGTCGATGAGGATCGTCTGCTTGCCGCTGCGCACCACGACCACGTTCAGCGCCCAGTCGAAAGCGTCCGGCGGCAGGAACATGTCGTTCAGCCAGGCCGCGCGCTCGGCCGGATCGGCATTGTATCCCAGCATCTTGGTCGGCAGCGGCAGCACGCCGTCACTGATCACCAGCACCTCAATATCACCGATCTGCACCGCGTAGCGCGACGGGACCAGTTCGTCGGCGCCTGTTCTCCCGAGGCGTGAGTTGTTGTCCAAGCTCATGTCGGTCTCCTCATGAGCAATCGTACGGGGCTTTGTTTCTGTCTGCGACATGATGCACTCCTGTTTTGCGTGATCGAAACGTGTCGGTTACAAGCCACGGCGCGGATTTTATGTTGAGGCACGTTTGGCGGTCGATCCGGCGGAAGAAGAGGAAGGGCCATACCTGAGGATAGGGTAGCCTATGCTCTCAGCGCGGCCGCAGCGGAGATTTGACAGCGAAGTGGCTGGCACGGAGGAGCGGACGCCTTGCATTGCACCTTGCCGGGCGGATGGATCCGCCCGGCGCGTTCGCGTCTGCTAAGCGATTAGGCGGCGCGCTTGTGATCTGCCGGATGCTGCAGCCGAAAGCCGATCGCCAGCCGGTTCCAGGCATTGATCATGGCTATGCCGATAGACAGCACCAGGAGTTCGTCTTCCGAAAAGACGCTCGAGGCAACTTCATAATCCGCATCCGGTGCACGGCTCTCGGCGACGTTGGTCAGCGACTCGGCCCAGGCGAGGGCGGCGCGCTCCCGGTCGCTGTAGAGCTGCGATTCACGCCAGGCGCTCAGAAGAAGCATCCGCTCTTCGGTCTCGCCCTGTTTCAGCGCGTCGTGGCGATGCATGTGTAGGCAATGGACGCAGCCGTTGATCTGCGACACGCGCACCTTGACGAGCTCCATGAGTTTGGGATCGAAGCTCTTGGCAATCCAGGCCTCGACGGCGACGAGGCCATCGATGCCGTCATTCTTCCTGGCCAATATGTTCAAACGTCTGGTCATCCTGCTCTCCGTGGATTGGTTGCGATCGGGTCGAAGCCACGCGGGCCGCCCGATGACCAACTATCCACGGCATCGCGGATCATCCATCTGGCCGGAAGGCGCTCCCGCTTAGCATCTGATGGAGCTGAGCCTTACCGATCGACCAGGTTTCACCGCCGTTTGGGCCATCTCTTTCTATACTTCGGCAGTGCAGGGGCCTGTCCCACGTAGAATGGTTTGCGACCGCAAACCCACGCATTCTCCCGGCATACGCAACCACAGCGTTAGGAGAAAGCAGATGCTCAAAATTATCAAGGCCTTGGCGCTTGGTGCCGCGATCGCCGCGCTGACTGTCGCCGGCGCACAATCCCAAGATCATAATCTCAAGCCGACAATCGTTCTCGTTCATGGCGCCTTTGCCGAATCGTCGAGCTGGGACGCTGTGATCACCCGACTGACCAAGGATGGCTATGTGGCGATCGCGGCAGCCAACCCGCTTCGCAGCGTCGCGTCGGATGCAGCATCCGTCGCGGCGGTCGTGCGCGCCATCCACGGACCGGTGGTCCTGGTCGGTCACTCCTACGGCGGACCGGTCATCACCGAAGCCGCAAACGGCAATCCGAACGTGAGGGCTCTGGTCTATGTCGCGGGTTTCATGCCGGATACCGGCGAATCCAGCCTCATCCTGTCGGGCAAATTCCCGGGCAGTACGCTTGCCAGCGCGCTCGCACCCGTGACGCTGCCCGACGGCACGCAGGATCTCTACATCCAGCCGTCCAAATTTCATCACCAGTTCGCCGCCGACGTTTCGGATGACAAGGCGGCGCTGATGGCCTCGGCGCAACGTCCGGTCGCCCAGGCTGCGCTCGCCGAACCCTCCGGCGCCGCGTCGTGGAAGCTGCTGCCTTCCTACATGATCTACGGGTCCGCCGACCGCAACATCCCGCCAGCGGCCATGCAGTTCATGGCCGAGCGGGCCCACGCCGCGAAGACTGTCGTTGTCGACGGGGCCTCGCACGCGCTCATGGTCTCGCATCCCGGCGAAGTCACCGCTCTCATCGAAGAAGCGGCATCCGCCCGGTGAAGGGCCGCATTGTCGGTCCGAAGAAGTTTCGTCTCTAAACTTTCGCACAGTTCCGCAGATGCTTGCGGCCAATAGTTTTGCGGGCCGCCGGTTGCCATCCTCGTTCGTATTTCAATCATCGTGAAGGATAAAACATGCAGGACATTTCAAACCCATCGACTGTCGGCGTCTCACGCCGCGCCGCTCTGCTCGGTAGCCTCACCGCCGGTATCGCAGCGGGCTTGCCCGCGAGTGCCGACGCTAAGACCACAAAGCAGCCCGTTCCCGCCACCACCAATCACGGAAAGCAAGCAATGAGCACGATCGTCACCAAGGACGGCACAGAAATCTATTACAAGGACTGGGGCACCGGCCCGGTCGTCACCTTCTCGCACGGCTGGCCGCTGAACTCCGACGCTTGGGACGGCCAGATGCTGTTCCTCGCCCAGCACGGTTTTCGCGTCGTGGCGCACGATCGCCGCGGCCACGGACGTTCCAGCCAGCCGACATCGGGGAACGATATGGACGGCTACGCCGACGACCTCGCCGCCGTTATCGAGGCGCTGGACCTCAGGGACGCTACGCTGGTCGGCCACTCCACCGGCGGCGGCGAGGTCGCCCGCTATATCGGCCGGCATGGCACGAAGCGTGTCGCCAAGGCCGTACTGATCGGCGCCGTGCCGCCGGTCATGGTCAAATCGGCGACCAATCCGGAAGGCCTGCCGATAGAGGCCTTCGATGCGATCCGCGCCGGTCTCGCCAAGGATCGTTCACAGTTCTACCGAGACTTCGCCCTGCCATTCTACGGCGCCAATCGAGCGGGCTCGAGTGTCTCCCAAGGCACACTCGACCAGTTCTGGCGCTTGAGCATGCAGGCCGGCCTGCTCAACGCCTATGAATGCGTCAAGGCATTCTCGGAAACCGACTTCACGGAAGACCTGCGGAAGTTCGACGTGCCGACGCTCGTCCTGCATGGCGAAGACGACCAGATCGTTCCGATCAAGGATTCCGCCGTCAAATCCGCGCGGCTGATCAAGGGTGCCAATGAGATCTACTATCCGGGCGCGCCGCACGGCATCACCGCAACCCATCAGGACCAGGTGAACGCCGACCTGCTCGCCTTCCTCAAAGCTTGAGCTGGCCACGGCTCGCGGAGCAGGCCGCCGTGCTGCGCGAGCCGTCCTGAACTGGCGCGGCCTTGCCGCGCCAGTTCCTCGATCCTTTTCTATCATCGCCCTTTCAGAGGTCATCCGACATGCCAAAGACTTGGCTTATAACCGGCAGCGCCAGCGGGATCGGCCGCAGCACGGCCGAACTCGTGCTCGCACGCGGCGACAACCTTGTCGCGACAGCCCGAGACGTCAACCGCCTCCTCGACTTTGCGCGCCGCTACGACAAACAGGTTGTCCTCATTGAACTCGACGTGACCGACATGTCGGCATCGCGCGGCGCAGTCGAAACCGCGACAGAACGGTTCGGACGCCTCGACGTGCTGCTGAACAATGCCGGCTATGCGCATCTCAGCCCTTTCGAACAGGTCTCTGAAGATGATTTCAAGGCGGAGATCGACACCAATTTCTACGGCGTGGTCAACCTGACGCGCGCAGCACTCCCCGTGATGCGCCAGCAGAAATCAGGACATATTATCAATATCTCGTCCAGTTCGGCGCGCTTCGGCAGTCCCGGCTCCGCCGCCTATAGCGCCGCCAAATGGGCGGTGAGCGGTTTCACCGCTTCGCTCGCCAAGGAGGTCAAGCCGTTCGGCGTCAAGGCCATCGCCGTCGAGCCAGGCAGCATCCGCACGAACTGGACACGGGTCGCCCGCGGTCATGTCCCGCCGCTGCTGCCGGAATATGAACCAACCATCGGCGCGATCATGAGGATGACGGAAGGCTATGCCGGCACCGAGCCCGGCGACCCCGACAAGGTGGCCGCCGTCATCTTCGCTCTTTCCCGCCGGGACGATCTGCCGGAATAGCTCGTCCTCGGAAGCGACGCGCTGGCACGAGTTGCCCAGAATGATGTGATCCGATCGACGGCCGCGCTCCAGTGGAATGAAGTTAGCCGGTCGACGGACTTCGACGAGGATGCCTCGCCCTTGCGGCTTTTGGACTGAGACAGCAACCAAGCGACGGCATTCCCGCCAATACATGGATTTCCATAAGTTGCGGCCGTGCAGTGGCGCGAATAGGGTGCGAGACGGGATCGCTGACGCTAATATCGAGACCGCCCACTCGATATGGCACCGCCCAGGCTTTATTTTCCCTGCAGGAGCCGCCGATGACGCGCATCTGGTCTTACCGCCCTCAACTCCTGCACCTGGGCCTGTTTTTTGCGGCTTATGTTCTGGGTTGTGGTTTCGCGCAGGCACTTGCAATCGTACCCGGAACAGGCATTTCCATATGGCCTCCGAGTGGGCTTTTCATTGCAACTCTTATCCTCGCACCCAAGCAGAGCTGGCCGTGGTGGGTGCTGGTCGGCTGCCTCGGTGAGCTATTCGGCAATGTCTTGTGGTTCCATAGCCCGTTCCCCGCCGCCGTCCTGATTTATGCCGGCAACGCGCTCGAAGCTGCGGTCGGCGCGTGGCTCGTAAACCGGGCTTTGGGTCGGCCGGCTCGGCTGGAAACCTTGCGGGAAGTTCTTGTATTCGTCGCATTGGGCGCTGGCTTTGCCCCGGTGATCAGCGCGACGGTCGGAAGTGCGACGCTGGCCTGGTTCGGCATACTTTCGCAAACCTTCCTGGGGGCCTGGCCTCTCTGGTGGATCGGGGATGCCACTGGGGTCCTGATCGTCGCGCCGCTCGCGCTGGTCGTGATCCAGAACTGGAACGGCAAGGCCGAGCTAACGGCCGCGCGATGGATAGAAGCGTGTGTTGTGGGACTTATCCTTCTCGGCGTCGCGGCCCTTTCGCTGGGCGGTTACCTGCCTTTCGCCTATATCATCATGCCGCCACTGCTCTGGGCTGCTGTGCGCTTCGAATTCAAGGGGGCTGCCGTTACCCTTGCCCTTCTCGCGCTAATAACCGCGATCTTCACGATCTCCGGCGCCAGCCAATTTGCCGGAAATGCCGAAGATCAGCGCCACAACCAGATCATGCTGCAACTCTTCCTGACGATCTCGGCATTTTCGGCCCTGGTCGTGGCCGCCATATCCCGGCAGCACCAGCTCGCCTTGCTGACATTGCGTCAAAGTGTGGAGACCTTGCGCGACCGAGAACGAGAACTCTCGCAGATCGTGAACATGGTCCCAGTCCACATCAGACGGCTGACGCCCGAAGGCGAGCCGACCTTCTTCAACAAGCGCCTAGTGGATTTTTTGGGGTTCGATCTGCAACAATTGCACAGGCCGGGCGCAAGTCAGTTGGCGGCAAACATCGAGACTCTCGTCCATCCAGATGACGCGCCCAGTTTGCTGCAGGCGGTGCGCCATGCGGTCGCCACAGGCGAACCATACTCGATGAAATATCGCATGCGCCGCGCGGACGGCGTCCATCGCTGGGTGGATGGCCGGGGGGAACCATTGCGAGACGAAGACGGGAAGATCGTGCAATGGTTAGCAATTTCAATCGACATCGATGACGAGGTACGTGCGCAGGAAGCGCTGCGGCGGAGCGAGCAAAAGCTCCAGCAACTGATCGATACAGTGCCCGCCTTAATATGGTGTACGACAGCCGAGGGAAAACCCTCCTATGTCAACAAGCGGCTTGCCGACTATGTCGGCGTGACCCTGTCGGAACTGATTGCTCCGAATGCATCCCGCTCATTGGCCGACATCCACCCGGAAGATCGCGCGGCTGTCGAGCGTGCACTGACGCATTCATTCGAGACGGGCGATCCATTTACAATGAAGTATCGGCAACACCGATCAGACGGAACCTATCGCTGGACAGAGGGGCGTGCAGAGCCGCTGCGCGACGAGGACGGTCGGATCGTGCAGTGGTACGGAGTCTGCCTCGACATCGACGATCTCCTGATCGCGCAGGAGGCCTTGCGCAACCGGGAGCGGGAGCTCTCGCAGCTTGTGGACGCCTTGCCAGTTCACATCTGGAGCTGGACGCCTGCTGGCGAGCTGGCCTACGTCAATAAGCGATCTTTGGAGGATCTCGGCCTTTCCAAGGCGAACTTCGAAGATACCGTCCGAGTGGCGCAAAAACTGGTCCATCCCGAAGATGCCCCCGAGGTGCTGCGAACGTCGGCCAACTGCCTCAAAACCGGCGAGCCCTTCATGATGCGGTATCGCCGGCGTTGGAAAGATGGCAACTATCGCTGGATAGAGGCGCGCGCACAGCCTCTACGCGATGAAAATGGGGCGATCGTTCACTGGTATCAGGTGTCCATCGAGGTCGACGATCAGGTGCAGGCCGAAGAGGCACTGAAGAGCAGCAAGCGGCAATTGGAGCAAATGATTGACGCCATGCCCTTCAATATCCTGAGCTTTACCGCTTCGGGTGAGATGACCTACACCAGCAAGCGATATCTCGACGACGTTGGTTCGCCGACGGCGGACATCAAAAATTTCGATGCGTTGGCCCGAGAGGTGGCTCACCCCGACGACTTTCCAACAATGTTTCAGAGGGCATCGGATGGCCTTGCGACCGGTCAGCCTTTCGTGAACCGGTTTCGCCGGCGCAACAAGCAGGGCGTCTATCGCTGGATAGAGGCGCGCGCGCAGCCTCTGCACAACGCAGATGGCACGATTGTGCAATGGTACATTGCTTCGATCGACATCGAGGACGAGATGCACGCGCAGGAGGCATTGCGCGAGAGAGAACGCTTCCTTTGGCAACTGGTGGAAACACTGCCGGCGATGATCGATTGTGCTGCGCCGAACGGCGAACCAGTCTATCGCAGCCAGCAACTGCGCGAGTTCCTTGGCTATGAGTTGGAGGAACTGGATGGGAAATCCAAATCGCGCCTGAACGGCACGCTCGATGCCGGGGTCCATCCCGACGATGTCGCGGGCGTCAAAGAGCAATATGCCCATTGCCTGGCAACCGGCGAGCCCTATCTCAAAAAGCACCGTCTGCGACGCTTCGACGGCGAATATATCTGGGTCGAAACGCGCGCCGCGCCGATGCGGAAGGACGACGGCACCATCGTGCAATGGAACGTCATCTGCCTGGATGTCGACAGCGAAGTGCGCATGCAGGAAGAGCTACGCCTGGCGCAGGAGCGGCTGGCACGCGCCGGCCAAGCCGCGAGCCTTGCGGAGCTGTCAGCCTCCATCGCCCATGAGGTGAATCAGCCCTTGGCGGCAATCGTCGCCAATTCGCACGCGTGCTACCGCTGGCTATCAGCTGAGTCCATCAATGTCGCGCGCGCCAAGATTACGATCGAACGGGTCATCCGCGACGCCAACTCGGCGGCGGAAGTAGTCGGGCGTATCCGGGCGCTGTTCAAGCAATCCGTGGAGAATAGGATCAGCCTGTCGCTCTCCGGCGTCATCACTGAGGCGTGTAACCTCGTGGCAGGCGAGGCTTTGCGTCGCCGCATCCGGATCGACATCGACGCGGAAGCCAAGCTTCCGCCTATCGCGATCGACCGCATCCAGATCCAGCAGGTCCTGGTCAATCTCATCCGCAACGGCATGGAGGCAATGGAGGCTGTCGCAGGGGAAAAAGCTATCGACGTGCGCGCTCATCGCATGGGCGGCGAGGTGCAGACCGAAATAGCCGACCGCGGAAACGGCATTGAGTTCCCGGATCAGATCTTCGAACCCTTCTTCACCACGAAAGAGAACGGAATGGGCATGGGTCTCGCCATCTGCCGTTCGATCGTCGAGGCGCATGGCGGGCGTTTATGGGCCGAGAAAAATGAACCGCATGGCGCGCGGTTCATTTTCACCTTACCAATCGCCGGGAAAGCGGCGCCATGACAACGGATGACCATATAGTTTTCATCGTCGACGACGACGAACGCATCAGGGAGGCGCTCGGCGAGCTCCTGGAGACCCATGGCATGCGTGCTGTCGCGTTCGGTTCGGCGGGCGACTATGTCGGTGCCGAGAAGCCGGATCTGCCTGCCTGTCTGATACTCGACGTTGAATTGCCCGATATCAACGGCCTCGAACTGCAGCGGCAGATCGCCGTGGGCGATCATCCGCCGATCGTCTTCATTACCGGCCATGGTGACATCCCCTCCTCGGTGCAGGCGATCAAGCATGGCGCAGTGGACTTCCTCACCAAACCGTTCAGCGACGCGGACCTCATGGCCGCGGTTCAAACAGCAATTTCCGAGGATCGGCGAAAGCGATCGGAACGGGCCGAACTGAGCCTGTTAAGGCAGCGTTATCTCGAACTGACGCCACGCGAACGCGATGTCCTGCCGCTCGTGGTCAGCGGCCTGCTCAATAAGCAGGCCGCATCGGAACTCGGAATCAGCGAAGTGACGCTGCAAATCCATCGGAGGAACGTGATGCAGAAAATGGCGGCGGCATCGCTCGCCGACCTCGTGCGCATAGCGGAGCGATTGGGAATACCGATCACCCATTCGCGCCGGGCTGGAGGAAATTGAGCATGGAGACGACAAGACCGATCGTCGCGGTAGTAGATGACGATCCGCGGCTACTCGAATCGCTGGAGGAACTGCTGGAATCCGCCGGCTTTGCGGCTTGCTGCTTTCGGTCGGCTGAGCATCTGCTGGCCCGCGGCCTGTCGAACATAGATTTGTTGATCACTGACATTGGCATGCCGGGCACCAACGGCTTTGAGCTTCGTGACATCGTCAACAAGACGCGTCCGGAACTGCCGGTATTTCTGGTCACCGGCCGGCACGAGATCGCCGACCAGGGCCGCGCCAAGGGCGTCGACGGCTTTTTTCGAAAGCCATTCGACGCGCCTGCCTTACTCGTCGCGATAGGGAACGCTTTGCAGAAATCGAAAAATGGAGGGTGACATGAGAATTGACCAGCCGCTCCGGAGATCGGCACCGCCGTCGCGACAGCACAAGAATAACGCAAGTGAGCCTATCGTCATCATCGTCGATGACGATGCGGCTGTTCGCGAGGCGTTGTCGGAGCTGATCCTCTCGGCGGGCCTGCAGCCGATGAGCTTCGCCTCGACCCACGAAGTGCTTGACGCCGATATACTGGACAGCCCCGGCTGCCTGATCCTTGACGTGCGCATGCCGGGGGCGAGCGGCCTTCACCTGCAGCACCATCTGCTGGAAAGCGGCAATGCCAAGCCAATCATCTTTCTAACGGGGCACGGCGACATTCCGATGACCGTGCAGGCGATGAAAGCAGGCGCTGTCGATTTCCTCACCAAACCGGTACGCGACCAGACGCTGCTCGACGCCGTGATCGCCGGCATTGCGCTCGACGCGGCGCGACGGGCCAACGCTCTGGTCGTCAGGCGGAATATCGAGCGCCTGGTAACACTGACGCACCGCGAACGCGAAATCCTGCGCGAGGTAGCACGCGGCCGGCTCAACAAACAGATCGCCTTCGACCTCGGGATAAGCGCGGTTACGGTCAAGCTGCACCGCGCCAATGTCATGCGCAAAATGGAGGCCGGCTCTATCGGCGAGTTGATCAGGGCCTGGGAAACGCTGCCCGCCACAATGCGCGAGGCCGGTGGTGCCTCGCTCTGACGGGATCGATCCGGCCCGGGAGTGCGTTGTGCTCACATCACCTCGATGGCCTTCGCCTCGCGCGCGATGAAGTCGCAGAACAGTTTGATGCGCAATGGCACAGTGCGGCCGAAGGCATGCAACGCATTGAACGGCAGGCTTGGAAGCGCGATCTCCGATGCGAGAGCTACGAGCGCACCGGCTTGCAACTCCTTCGTTACCAGAGACCGCAGCAGATAGGCAGCGCCCAATCCAGCGAGCGCCGCCTGGATAAGCGCGGTGCCTGAATCGCAATCGACGCGGCCGGTAGGAATAAAGCTCTTACCGTCTGCCAGGCGTACAGGCTGGATCAAGCCCCCGAGCGCGTAGCGGGCAAAAGGCACGGCTGCCAGACCGTCGACAGACAGCGGATTGCCCCAGGTTCCAAGAAAAGCCGGAGATGCAACGATCACCATCGGCAGGTCGGCCAGATGGCGAACAATCAAATCGCCTTCTGTCGGATTGCCAGCGCGCAACACTACATCGTAGTCCTCCCGGATGAGATCGACAAATCGGTCGGTAAGGCCGATATCAAGATGTAAGTTCGGATTGTCGGCCGCAAAGCCTGCAAACAGCCGCGGCAGCATCAGGGGCGCCAGCTCGCCTGGCATGCTGACGCGTAGGCGGCCGGAGAGTGCGGCATGGGAACCGATCACCTCGTCGCTCGAATCCAGATCCCGCAGGAGCGGTGCGACGCGCTCGAAGAAAATCTGGCCGTCCTGTGTCAACGTCAGGGCCCGGGTGGAGCGCAGGAAGAGACGCGCACCGATCTTCTTTTCAAGCCTCGCCACGCTCTTCGACACCGCAGATGGCGTAGTATCGAGATTGCGTGCCGCGGCGCTAAAGGAACCGGCCTCCACCGTTCGCACAAAGGCCATCAATCCAGAAGTCTCGTTCAGCAGGTTCGGCATTTGCAACTCCGCGGCACAGATCATGTGCCCGCCCCTGATCTAATGGCTGAGAGTGCCGGCGTTTATCTCAAGCTCAGTTGAAAGGAGATAAACAATGCAACATCTCAAAGACAAGGTCGCCGTTATCACCGGTGGCAATAGCGGCATCGGCAGGGCGACCGCCAAGCTTTTCGCCGAGGAAGGCGCGCGGGTTATCATTACCGGCCGGCGGCAGGATGTCGTCGACCAAGCGGTGCGCGACATCGGACATCATGCCATTGGCATCGTCGGCGACGTCGCCGACCTCGACCATCACCGCCACGTGGTGGACATGGTGGAGAACCATTTTGGCGGCCTCGATATCTATATGGCCAATGCTGGTGTCATCAATCTCACTGCTTCTCACAATGTGACACCGGAAGACTATGATCGTCACTTCACCATCAATACGCGCGGCGTGTTCTTCGGCGTACAGATGATCGCACCGCTGATCCGCGATGGCGGCAGCATCATCGTCACGAGCTCGCTGGCGGCGACAAAGGTGTTGCCGGACCACGCGGTCTACGCCGGCTCGAAGGCCGCCGTTGCCGCTTTTGCAAGGAACTGGGCAATCGAGCTCAAGCCTCGCCGCATCCGCGTCAACATCCTCAGCCCAGGACCGGTTGAAACCGAAATCCTCGGCAAGCTCGGCGTATCGGAGGTTGAGCGCCCGGCATTCGAGGATCACATGGCATCACTCATCCCGGCAGGCCGCATGGGACGGCCGGACGAGCTGGCACGCGCCGCGCTCTTCCTCGCCTCCGACGCGAGCAGCTTCGTCAACGGGATCGAACTTCATGCCGACGGCGGCATGACCCTGGCTTGAATGGCTCGGTGGCTGTTACACCTAATCCGCGCCCGTATTATCACAGTGCGACCGCGACGCGCCGAGAGCGAGTGGACAACCGCCCGATCGCTGAAGCCGCGCCGGCGACCAAGGTGGAGCGAACCAACCGTTCTCCGGCGAGAACGTCTGGGGCTTCTCCTCGACCACGGACTTCTTCGCTCTGCCGCCATCCTCAAATCCAGGGCTACGAGCCGTGCTCAGCTCGCCTCGATAGTTCGTCCGGATGGCATCGACATGCGAGGCGGGGACGCCGTTCTTCAGGAGATAGGTGAGACCAGGGCAATCGCCTTCGAGGCTAAGCTCCGACCGGGGCCCGAACTTTGCGAGGAGCTGACAGGCCCAGCCAACCTCGAGATCGAGCTCCATCTCGACGACATCGCCACCGCGGCCGTTGCGCTTGGCCATCGTGCTGACGTCATCGAGCCTCTCGTTTCTTCATCCGGCTCGCGAAGCTGGGTGGAGAAGAGCCTACAAGTAGCCATCAGGAGAACATGCCGCCCCATCGGATCGGCCTGTAGTGCGGCGCATCCATGACGATCTACTGGGACAGCAAGAAACTGCTTTGGGATTGGCTGCTCTCGATTTCGAAAATCTCGCGCTTCAGACGCGCAATGTGCTCATACGAATACTGCGCATCCTCCAACAGCATATAGGCTTGGTCTTCCGCGAATTTCGCATGGCGGCGATGATTGTCGATCTGCGCCAGCTTTTGTTTGATCCGAGGATCGTCCCTGTGCATTCCAGCCTCCTGGAAAGCCCCGCCTAAGCTGGGTTTGATCTTCAGAGTTAAAATAGCAGCCACTGAAATTCAGTGCCAGTCGCTCACGTGAGCTACGCCATACGACGTAATGCCCGGAAGATCTGATTGCAGGTCACTACCAGTCGCGGAAGATCGCGGCATGAGGGAAGACCAGCAGGTGGGGCAAGCTCAGGAGAAACACCCCTGGCGGTGTTATCGCCTCGACTGCGGCAATCTCCTGATCAGAAAGCGGCGTAGCGTTGAGTCAGGCGCCGCTCATGATCACCAGATGGTAATACGGCTCCACCGTGTCTCCGATACGCTTGATCGGTCGATCCGGATAGAGCTCGTTGTTACGCCGACGAGCGGCCTCGAGATCTTCCATCACAAATAGATGGTGAGCCACAGGCAACAAAAAAGGCCGGGCTGAACCCGACCTTCCAACAACCGGTAGCGGGTGGTTTCTCCGATGAGCCTTTTAAAACCCATTAGGGCGCATCAAGCTTTGTCGTCGCTTGACGCGGGCCAGACGCTACCGGCAAAAAGTATTATACGCCTCCCATCTCTCATTGCCAAACTCTTTCAACCCGAAAGCCTCCCTACATCGGGAAAACATAGTGGGTCACGTTGGCGACCCGACCTGAAGCCAGAGCCACGCCGGTTGACGCGGCGGGCCTCTGGCTTCGCGCGCCGCGTCCCGTCAGCAATCATTGCCGCCGCTTGCTTCACATAGACGACGGACTGCGTCGGCTGCATTTCGTACATCCGTGTTAGAGTATCCCTTAACTCTCAAAGCATCATATGCTTGTTGATCTATATAGTCATATCTATCACTACATCCCGACAAAATATAGTATGGCAATAATAACGAGAGCGATCGGTAAGCAGCCGATGCCGTTCCGTTTCACGGTGCTTGAGTTTTTCGACATTTCAGAGATTGCGCAAAGCGTAAACATCAGGGAATGGCTGATACTTAATCTCAGTGTAATTGCAGAACGGATGCCCCTCGAAAGCATTCATAATCCGCCCGGCCTTATTGAACGGGATGAGCCATCCCTTGCGTCCGGTATAACCGCCCATCGCATTCTTCGCGTTTGCCTTCACACAAACGAAGGTGCCGCCGCCTTGCGGAGCAACCGTTCGAAACTGGATTCGCGCTCATCTGGGTGGCGTGCTGGCTCACGTTTTTCTGGGGCGTTTTCATCCCAGAGTTCGGAACAATTAAGATCCCAATTTTCGGGAAGCGATATGAACTATGGGCGGTCGCGGCTATCGCGTCATTCGCCGGATTCGCGGTTATGAGTGTTTACCTTTGGCTCAAGACGCCTCGGCACCCGCGATAGCCCATGTGGATCATCCGCAAGGCTGTAACACTTAGTTTTCGCTAATATTTGCTAAGTGGCTGATTTTATTGAATAAAAAGATATTGGCTGGGGAACCTGGATTCGAACCAGGACTAACGGAGTCAGAGTCCGCTGGTCTACCGTTAACCTATTCCCCAAGGTGCGCTGTCGGGCGCTGCCCGTCGCGTCGGTGTGGCGGGCTTATAAACAAAACGGCGGCCAATGCAAATACCTTTTGGCAAAAAAATGCGATCTCGATGTGGCGGCAGGATTTTTGCACCGATTTGCGGTGCCGAAGGCGCGCGGTGGTACCGCGCATTGGTGGCCGAGCGGCAGCGGCGGAGGCCGAGGTGCTGAGCGTTACGGTATCCGCAGAATTGGCCGCGTCCGGGCTTAGCCCTTGGCGCCGCAGTCAAAAACAGTTTGGCGAATGGGGATTGCGCTGGTACAGTCGCGTCAACGAAAAATCGAGAGAGCGCTTTGAGCAGCCCATGGGCTTGCGCGGCGCCATGGTTGAGACAAGTGAAAGACCCCGATCACGGCGAAAAGCCGTCCGAATCCGGGGCGTCGGCAGCAGGCCGCAGTGATGGATCGAAGCTCGGTCCGCGCAACGGCAAGGGCAAGCGGAAACGACGCAAGTCGTCTGCTTCGCCGTCTGCAATTGCCAGCCAGTCCGGCACCGCCGGCATGGCAGGGCGTCCCGCAGGACAGAACGATGCGCAACCGGCGCGCAAGCGCAAACGGCGGCGTCGTTCGAAATCCGCAAAACAGCAGGCCACAGGCGCGTCCGCGCAACAGGGCGGCAGTGCGCAACTCGTCGAGCCGTCGCTCGGTGAGCGCAAGGGCCACAAGCGCAGCAAGAAGGCGCGGCATCGTCGTGGCCTCCAGGGTCGTCCGCTGACGAGCGGCGAGCGCCAGCCGGTACAGCAAAGGGCTGCCGATGGCGGCAATGTGCGGTCCGGGACCTCCGCTTCCAATGGACAGACGGCGTCACAGCCGCGGCCGGGCCAGCGCGCCGATCAGCCGCGCACGCCCTATGTTGCCGCCAGCGACCCGCCGGCACCGCTTTATGCTGCGCTCGACCTCGGCACCAACAATTGCCGCCTGCTGATCGCGCAGCCGACGCGCCCGGGCCAATTCCGGGTGGTCGATGCCTTTTCGCGCATCGTTCGCCTGGGGGAGGGGCTCGGTGCCAGCGGCCGGTTGTCGGACGAGGCGATGGAGCGCGCGGTCGAGGCGTTGAAGATCTGCGCCTCGAAGCTCGGTGCCCGCACGATTCGCCGCAGCCGCTTGATCGCGACCGAAGCCGCGCGCGCCGCCGAAAACGGCGAGAGCTTCCTCGAGCGGGTGGCGCGCGAAACCGGGCTGGAACTGGAGATCATCAACCGCGAAACCGAGGCGCGGCTTGCCGTCTCCGGCTGCTCGTCGCTCGTCGATCGCGAGACGCGTTCGGTGGTGCTCTTCGATATCGGCGGCGGCTCGTCGGAGATTGCCGTCATTCGAATCGGTGATTCGCGCTCGAACCGGCTTGCCAACCACATCACCCATTGGACCTCGCTGCCGGTTGGCGTCGTCACGCTCTCGGAGCGCCATGGCGGCCAGCATGTGACGCCGGCAAGTTTCGAGGCGATGGTGAATGAGGTTGAGGGCATGCTCGCCCGCTTCGAAAGCCCCCCGGTCGAGGCGCTGGCAAACGGCGCGTCGGGTAGTGGTTTCCACCTGATCGGCACGTCGGGCACGGTCACCACGCTTGCCGGCGTGCATCTCGACCTGCCGCGCTACGATCGCCGCCGCGTCGATGGCCTGTGGCTCACCGACGACGAAGTCTCGGCCATGCAGGCACGCCTGCTCTCCTGGGACTTCAATGCGCGCGCCGCCAATCCCTGCATCGGTCCGGATCGCGCCGACCTGGTGCTTGCCGGCTGCGCGATTCTCGAGGCTATCCGCCGCCGCTGGCCGTCGACGCGCATGCGTGTTGCGGACCGAGGCCTGCGCGAGGGGCTGCTGACCGATATGATGGCGGACGACGGAGCCTGGCGCCGCTCGCGGCCGCGCCGTCACCAGCGCGGCGCCAATGCCGGCAGCCAGGAAGGAAACAAGGCATGACAAAACCCCCTGTTGGCGGCAACCGCAGCGGCCGCAAGCTTGGCCAGAAGGTCAAGAAGGGCAAGCTCAAGGCATCCTCTCGCCGCTGGCTGGAGCGCCACATCAACGACCCCTATGTGCAGCGCGCCCAGCTCGAAGGCTATCGCGCCCGCGCGGCCTTCAAGCTCCTGGAGATCGACGAGAAGCACAAGATCCTGAACGGCGCCCGCCGCATCATCGACCTTGGCGCTGCCCCCGGAAGCTGGTCGCAGATCGCCGCCAAGGTCACCAATTCGACCGATGCCGATCCGCGCGTCGCCGCGATCGATTTCCTCGAAGTGGACCCGATCCCGGGTGTGCGCATCCTGCAGATGGACTTCCTTGACCCGGAGGCGCCGGGCAAACTCAAGGAAGCGATCGGCGGCACGCCGGACCTGGTCATCTCCGACATGGCGGCGCCGACGACAGGCCATCGCCAGACCGACCACCTACGCACCATGCATCTCTGCGAGGTTGCCGCCTATTTCGCGGTCGACGTGCTCGCCGAGGGCGGGCATTTCCTGGCGAAGACCTTCCAGGGCGGAACGGAGCGCGACCTGCTCAACATGCTCAAGCAGAATTTCCGCCAGGTCATCCATGTGAAACCGGCGTCGTCGCGTGCCGAATCGGTCGAAATGTTCCTGCTCGCCAAGGGTTTCAAGGGACGCCAGAAGGCCGGCAGCGAGACGGAAACCGAAGACGAGGCGGCTGAATAGCATGCTGCTCTACGTGACCGTCGGCACCAACGATCTCGAACGCGCCGGCACGTTCTATGATGCGGTGCTGCCGGCGCTCGGCTACCGCCGCCAGCGGCAGGATGAGACCGAGATCGGCTATGGCTCCGATGGCGACCGCATCCGTTTCTGGGTGGTCACGCCCTTCAACCGCGAGCCCGCCACCTATGGCAATGGTGTGAGCATCGCACTCACGGCTGAGACGCGCTCGGCCGTCGATGCCTTCCACGCGGCAGCCCTTGCCAATGGCGGCACGGACGAGGGCGCGCCGGGGCTGCGTCCGTTCCATGCCAATTTTTACGGCACCTGGGTGCGCGATCTCGACGGCAACAAGATCGCTGCCGTCTGCGAGCGCCCGGAATAGCTCTCGCAACGGACGGGCGCCTTCCTTTGCACGCAGGTCGCCACGTGAAGTCCTGAAATTTCCTACTTGCCCGCGGCCGACTCGACTTCGCGCACCGGCAGCCGGTGCCCGGAAACCGAGGCGCCGGCGTTCTTCGCCATGGTGAGGAACGGGATCGCCGCGATCAGGTTGGCGCCGGCGATGATCATGAAGGCGGTGTGGAAATCGTCGAGTTGCAGCGGGCCGCCGCTGAGCTTGGTCTCGATTTCGAGGATCGCGCCGGCAACGGCGACGCCGAGCGCCAGGCTGATCTGCTGCAGCACCGCGCTCATCGAGGTCGCCTTGCTGGCATCCGCATCGTCGACGTCTGCGAAGGAGAGCGCATTGACGCTGGTGAAGAAGAAGGAACGGGCAAAGCCTGCAATCAGCAAGATGGTGATCATCAGCAGGTAGGGCGTTGCCGGCGTGAAGAAGCCGTTGGCGAAAGTGGTGATCGCGGCGAGGATTGCGGCCAGGATCAGGGTCGTGCGGAAACCGGCGAAGGCGAGCACGCGCCGCGCGTAGAACTTGGTGGTGATGGCGCCGACCGCGCCGATGAAGGTGATGAGGCCGGACTGGAACGGATTGAGCCCGAAGCCGACCTGCAGCATCAAGGGCATCAGGAAGGGCACCGCACCGACCGAGATGCGAAAGATCGTGCCGCCGATCGAGGCGGCGCGAAAGGCGCTGTCTTTGAAGAGGTTGAGATCGAGAACCGGCGCCGGATGGCGCCGCGCATGGCGGATATAGAGCAGCGCTGAAAGTGTGCCGACCGCCACCGAAGCGATACCGCCGGAAGGCGGCAGAGCCGGCAGGCTGATCACGGAGAGACCGAAGACGATGCCGGACGCGGCAATTCCGCCGAGCACGAAACCGAGCACATCGACCGGTGGCGGATCCCGCGGCTCCATGGTCGGCAGATAGATGCCGGAGAGGATATAGCCGGCGATGCCAACAGGCACGTTGATCAGGAAGATCCAGTGCCAGGAGAAATACGTGGTGATGAAGCCGCCGAGCGGCGGCCCGGCGAGCGGCCCGACAAGCGCCGGGATCGTGAGGAGCGCCATGGCCGAGACGAGTTCGCTGCGGGGCGTGCCGCGCACCAGCACCAGGCGGGCGACCGGCGTCATCATCGCGCCGCCCATGCCCTGCAGGAAGCGCGAAAAGACGAAGGCGACGAGGCTGTTGGAGATGGCGCAGAGAACAGAGCCGGCGATGAAGACGAGGATCGCCGCGCGAAAAATCTTCTTGGCGCCGAAGCGGTCGGCCATCCAGCCGCTTAAGGGAATGAAGATCGCCAGCGCCACCATATAAGCCGTCAGCGCCAGCTTGAGGGTGATCGGCCCGACGCCGATGTCGCGGGCGATGGCCGGCAGCGACGTGGAAATTACGGTGGAATCCATCTGCTCCATGAAGAGAGCGACGGCGAGGATCATCGGGACGATACGATTCATGGAATGGTGCTTCGGAGACAGTCAGCGATGAAGCTAACGCTGGTGATGGCTTTTGTCGGGCGAAACCGGTGATTGCGGATCAAAAGCCTGTGATCCCGGCTGGCCTTTGCTGTCAAGACGCTACTTCTGGCCCGATTGAGGCGGCAGAGACGCAGGGTTTTCGACATGATCGCCAGCGAGCGGTTGCCCTTCACCGGCGACCACATGCCGCTCCCGGCCGTCGGCTTCGTCGAGAAACAGGGCGAGGGCTATCGCTTCGTGCCCGTCAGCTGTCAGCTCGATATCTGATCGACTCCCGGGCGGTGTCTTGCGAAATTGTTGCCCTGCAACAAATATCGGCCGAAGGCGGGACATTTCCCGGCTTTGGCTATTTTCATCCTGACATATCCGTGTTACGAGCCCTCGCCAACTTCCAAGACACGCTTTGAAGTCACCCGGTGGACAAATCGCAGCCCGTCCCCGGGGGTTTTCGTTTATTGAAGGGAATTGGCCATGGCGCGCATCATCGAAACGGCAACTGGTCTGGAGGCTTTGACCTTCGACGACGTTCTGCTCCTGCCCGGACATTCCGAAGTCATGCCGGGTCAGACAAACATCGCGACCACCATTGCGCAGGACATCGACCTCAATCTGCCGATCCTGTCATCGGCGATGGATACGGTGACCGAGGGGCGCCTCGCGATCGCCATGGCGCAGGCCGGCGGCATCGGCGTTATCCACCGCAACTTGACGCCGGCCGAGCAGGCCGAAGAGGTCCGTCAGGTCAAGAAGTTCGAAAGTGGCATGGTCGTCAATCCCGTGACGATCGGCCCCGATGCCACGCTCGCCGATGCGCTGGGCCTGATGAAGCAGCACGGAATTTCCGGCATCCCGGTCGTCGAGAACGGTGGCGCCGGTGGCCAGAAGCAGGGCCGTCTCGTCGGCATCCTCACCAACCGCGACGTTCGCTTCGCTTCGGATCCGAACCAGAAGATCCATGAGTTGATGACCCATGAGAATCTGGTCACGGTCAAGGAAAGCGTCGACCAGCAGGAAGCCAAGCGGCTCCTTCACAAGCACCGCATCGAGAAGCTGCTGGTCGTCGATGCCGGCGGGCGCTGCGTCGGTCTGATCACCGTCAAGGACATCGAGAAGGCGCAGCTCAATCCGAACGCCTCAAAGGACGCGCAAGGCCGCCTTCGCGCCGCCGCCGCCATTTCGGTCGGTGATGACGGCTTTGAGCGCGCCGAGCGGCTGATCGATGCCGGCGTCGACCTGATCGTCGTCGACACCGCCCACGGCCATTCGCAGCGCGTGCTCGACGCCGTTGGTCGCGTCAAGAAGCTCTCGAACTCGGTTCGCATCATGGCCGGCAACGTCGCCACTGCCGCCGGCACCAAGGCGTTGATCGATGCCGGTGCGGATGCGGTCAAGGTCGGTATCGGCCCGGGCTCGATCTGCACCACCCGCATCGTTGCCGGTGTCGGTGTTCCGCAGCTGGCCGCGATCATGAGCGCCGTCGAGGCTGCCCAGGCCGCCGGCATTCCCGTCATCGCCGACGGCGGCATCAAGTTCTCCGGCGACCTCGCCAAGGCGATCGCCGCCGGCGCTTCGGCCGTCATGATCGGCTCGCTGCTTGCCGGCACCGATGAAAGCCCGGGCGAAGTGTTCCTCTATCAGGGCCGTTCCTTCAAGGCCTATCGCGGCATGGGTTCCGTCGGCGCCATGGCCCGCGGCTCGGCGGACCGCTACTTCCAGGCGGAAGTGCGCGATACGCTGAAGCTGGTTCCGGAAGGCATCGAAGGCCAGGTTCCCTACAAGGGCCCGGTTGCAGGCGTGCTGCACCAGCTCGCCGGCGGCCTCAAGGCGTCCATGGGCTACGTCGGCGGCCCGACCATCAAGGAATACCAGGAGCGCGCCCAGTTCGTGCGTATCTCCGGCGCCGGGCTTCGCGAAAGCCACGCCCATGACGTGACAATCACCCGCGAGAGCCCGAATTATCCGGGCGCACACTGATCGCGATTGCATCCGAAGGGCGCCGTGTCATCCCGCGGCGCCCTTCACCTTTTCAGATAAGATATTTTTTCAGAGTAAACGTGTTTCAGGGAGCAGTGCATGACGGGTTTCGAGATTTTCTGGCCAATCGTGGTCCATGTCTTTCTCGTCTTCAGCCTCTACGCTCTCCTCTCCTTCCGCCGGATGACGCTTGTCCGCGCCGGCAAGGTGCATGCGGCCCAGTTTCGCGAGAACCGCGATGAGCCGGGCGAAAGCCTGGTGGTGAAGAACAGCATCGCCAACCAGTTCGAGCTGCCGGTTCTCTTCTACGTCTGCTGCGTGCTGCTCTACATCACCGAGGCCGACAACATCGTTTCCCTCGCTCTCGCCTGGCTTTTCGTCGTGCTGCGCTATGTGCATGCCTTGGTGCATGTCACCAGCAACCGCATCCGTTATCGCCGGCCGCTGTTCATGGCGGGCGTCGCGACGCTTTTCGCTATGTGGGTGTGGCTTGCCGTCTGGATGGCGATGAGCTGATCCCGACTTAGGTCGCGACTGGCTCAGATCTGAGACAGTTTGCCAAAGTGATCTTCGCGCCTTGATACGCATCAAGTACCCGGTGCTGCCCTTGCGGGTAGTCTGCTGACGTTGGACGACAACGTCATCGGAGGACGAGATGACCACAACGATGAAAGCCGCCGTGGTGCGCGAATTCGGCAAGCCGCTGGTAATCGAGGAAGTGCCGATACCGGAGCCGGGCCCCGGCCAGGTGCTGATCAAATACGAGGCGACCGGCGTCTGCCATACGGACCTGCATGCCGCCAACGGCGATTGGCCGGTCAAGCCGAAGCCGCCCTTCATCCCCGGACACGAAGGCGTCGGTTATGTCGCCAAGCTCGGCAGCGGCGTCGCGCGCCTGAAGGAAGGCGACCGCGTCGGCGTGCCGTGGCTGCACACGGCCTGCGGCGGCTGCACGCCCTGCCGCACCGGCTGGGAGACGCTTTGCGGCAGCCAGCAGAACACCGGCTACTCCGTCAACGGTACCTTTGCCCAGTACGGTCTTGCCGATCCGGATTTCGTCGGGCGCCTGCCGGCAAAGCTTGAATTCGGACCGGCCGCGCCGATCCTCTGCGCCGGCGTCACCGTCTACAAGGGCCTGAAGGAGACCGAGGTTCGTCCCGGCGAATGGGCGTTGATCTCCGGCATCGGCGGGCTCGGCCACATGGCGGTGCAATACGCCAAGGCGATGGGCATGCATGTCGCCGCCGTCGATATCTTTCCGGACAAGCTGGCGCTGGCGAGAAAGCTTGGTGCCGACCTCGTCGTCGACGCGCGCGACAGGGATGCAGTCGATCAGGTCCAAAGGGCGACCGGCGGCGTGCACGGAGCGCTGGTGACGGCGGTGGCGCCCAAGGCGATGGAGCAGGCGTTCAATATGCTGCGCTCCAAGGGAACCATGGCACTGGTCGGCCTGCCGCCGGGCCAGATGTGCCTGCCGATCTTCGATACGGTACTGAAGCGCATCACCATCCGCGGTTCCATCGTCGGCACACGCCAGGACCTCGAGGAGTCGCTGGAGTTCGCTGGCGAAGGCAAGGTCGCCTCGCATTTCAGCTGGGACAAGATCGAGAACATCAACGCCATCTTTCAGCGCATGGAAGAAGGCAAGATCGACGGCCGGATCGTGCTCGACCTCAACGGCTGACGCCGTTCACGATTGGTAACGCAAGTTTGTCTGTTCCACTCCGTCCGCGCACCTATTCTGTCGCGGGCGGTTCTGTCTGCCGCCACGGGAGAACGAAACCGAAGGAGGCCGACATGCAGGAACTGAAAATTACGCAGGCGATGATCGACGCCTATGACGAATACACGCACCTGACCCTCGATCGCCGCCGCTTCATGGAAAAGCTGACCGGGCTGGCCGGCTCTGCCGCCGCGGCAGCGGCGATCGCGCCGTTGCTTGCTGCCAACGGCGCCAAGGCGGAGATCATTGCTGCGACCGACACACGGGTCGCCGGCGAGGACATTACCTATCCCGGTGCGGCGGGCGACATGAAAGGCTATCTCGTTCGCCCGGCACAGATGAGCGGCAAGCTGCCGGCGGTGATCGTCATTCATGAAAACCGCGGGCTCAATCCGCATATCCGCGACGTTACGCGCCGCATGGCGCTCGAAGGCTTCCTCACGCTTGCACCCGACTTCCTGTCGCCGTCGGGCGGGACGCCGACGGACGAGGACAAGGCGCGCGAGATGATCGGCGCGCTGGATGCGGCAGCAACGACGGCGAATGCCGTGGCGACCGTGGCCTTCCTGCAAGGGCACCAACAATCGACGGCGAAGGTCGGCGCCATCGGCTTCTGCTGGGGAGGCGGTCTCGTCAATCGGCTCGCCGTCGGCTCGCCCGATCTCAAGGCCGGCGTTGCCTATTATGGCGCTCAGCCCAAGGGGGAGGAAGTACCGAAGATCAAAGCCGCCCTGCTGCTGCACTATGCCGGGCTCGACGAGCGTATCAATGCCGGCATCGACGCGTATCGGAAGGCGCTCAAGGACAACGGCAAGGATGCGACGATCTACATCTATGACGGCGTCAACCACGCCTTCAACAACGACACTTCCGCGGCGCGCTATGACAAGGCTGCCGCCGATCTCGCCTGGAGCCGGACCGTGGAGTTCCTGAAGGCAAAGCTCGCCTGAGCTTTGGTTTCGCTTAAGCCGCCGCCGCCCGGATGATATCGTCGGCGCAGCCGCTGATGGCCGCCGCGAGCGCCTCCATGTCGCGCTCGCGCGGGCTGCTGCGGCGCCAGACGAGGCCGATCTCGCGGGCCGGTTCGGGGGCTGCGAACGGTACGATGCGGATCGAGTTGCGCGCGGCCTCGGTCGCAATGGCAATCTCGGGGATCAGCGTCATGCCCATGCCGTTGGCGACCATCTGCAGGAGCGTCGTCATCGACGTGGCGCCGAAGCTGACAAGGCGCCGCTTACCGGCCGTGCTGCAGACGGCCAGCGCTTGGTCGCGCAGGCAGTGCCCTTCTTCCAGCAGGAGGAGCTGTTCGACATCGACCTGGTCTTCGGTCAGCGGCGACATCAGGATGTTGCGCTCATCGTCGGCCATCGCCATGTAGAACCGGTCGGAGAAGAGCGGCTTCGTCGCAAGTCCTTCCATGTCGATCGGCAGCGCCGCAACGACCGCGTCGAGCAGACCCTCGCCGAGATCGCCAACCAGCCGCGATGTTACCGATTCCCTCAACTCGATCTCGATTGCCGGATAGACGCTGCGCAGATGCGGCACCAGACGCGGCACGAGGTAGGGCGCGAGCGTCGGAATAACGCCGATGCGGATCCGTCCCTCGAGCGTCCCGGCGCTGGCGCGCGCGCTCTGCTCGAGCAGGTCCACCTCGGCGAGGATGGAGCGGGTGCGGGCCAGCACCTCTTCGCCCTTGCGGGTGAGAAAAACGCCGCTGCGGCTGCGCTCCACCAGTTTCACGCCCAGATGGTTTTCCATTTCCATGATCTGGGCGGAGAGCGCCGGCTGGCTGACGTGAACGAGTTCGGCGGCCTTGCCGAAGTGGCGAACGGAGGCAAGGGCCTCGAAGTAGCGCATCTGTCGGAGTGTGAGCATGATAGGAACGCCCTATCAAATTTGAGTTCAAATGCAATCGGAGATTATCGTCGGCGATGAAAATCAGGCTCGCCGAGGTGGCTGGGCGGCACTCCGGACCCGCGACGCGGATGCGGTCGGCACCGCCAAGGAACAGGCCGGAGGGCGCGCTGCCGTGGACAGCTGCAAAGAAAAAAGGCCACTCGCTCCTCCGATCGCGTGGCCTTCCTTTTTTGTTTTCGCCGCTTTTACCAGCCCGGCAGCATATGGCTCTGCCTGAGGCGCGGATAGCGTGGGAAGCCCTTGATATCGGCATCGATATCGTCATTGGTGCTGATCGGCGTGATGTTGTCGAGGCAGGCGGTGATGTGGTTGCTGATCGCATTCGAGAGCGAGGGCGAGAGACCCGGACGCTTCATGATGCCGATCTGCACCGGCGCCAGCGCCGGGAAGCCGTCTGCGAGCGTCAGCACCTTCATACCAGGACGGAGCGCCGATTCCGGCAGGACCGACACTGCCATGCCGGCCAGCACTGCGGCAGCGACCACCGTCGAAGACCAGCTCGTGAACAGGATCTGGTATTCCCGCCCGGTCGCATCGAGCGCCGCGCAGGCGGCCTGCCGCCAGAGACAGTCACGTCGGCCGACGGCGAGCGGGATCGGTGCGTTCTCCGGCAGCGGATGGTTGATCGAGCTGACCCAGCAGAGCGGCTCCGTGCGGACGACGTCGGAAGCGCGGGCGCGCGGATTGTGCGTGACCAGTGCAATGTCGAGGTCGCCCTTGGCCATCTTTTCGGCGAGATCCACGGAGGGTTCGCAGACGATATTGAGCTCCACATTCGGATGCGTCTTGGCGAAGCGCATGATGATTTCGGGCATGTAGCGGTCGGCGTAATCGTCGGGCGTGCCGATGCGCAGCGTGCCTTCGAGGCGATTGTCGTCGAAGGAGGCGATCGCTTCGTTGTTGAGGCGGATCATGCGGCGTGCGAAATTGAGCAGCCGGTCGCCCTCGACGGTCAGCCGGTTGCCGCGCCCGTCCTTCATGAAAAGCGGCTTGCCGATGCGCTCTTCCAGGCGGCGCATCTGCATCGACACGGCGGATTGGGTCTTGAAGACCCGGTCGGCCGCCTTGGTGAAGCTACCCGTGTCGGCGATCGCGACAAAGGTCTGGAGCTGGTCGATATCGAGCGGTGCGGACATGGCCGTGATGCATCCATAAGATTGTTTGATGAATATCATTAAAAACATTCGTTGGACTGATCAATAAGGATTTGCGATCTATTAGGGGCAAATTCATCGATCCCCGGCCGGCAATTTCGCCGGCGATTCCCAAACTTTTTGGCCCGCCCCTGCGTTTGACCTCCCCGCAGGGGATGGGCCTCTTCGTGCCTGAAAGAAAAGGAGTACCGTCATGCGCACGACTCACGTCCTCGATCTCGACCTCGTTGCAGGAAAGCAGTCCCATGCCTCCCGCGCCGTCGGCGTTGCAGGGATGCTGACGTCCGTATGGCGCCAACTGCGAAACCGATATGCGATCGGCCGTCTGAATGACCTGGATGACCGCCAGCTCCTCGATATGGGGCTGAAGCGAGAAGATGTGCGCGAGGCGATCACCTCGCCCTTCTTCGACAATCCGGCGAGCTATCTGACCCGCGCATCGCGAAACCGGGCGAGCCTCTTCTACAAGGGGATCCGTCACGACTGACCATTGACGAGTTGGAGCGGGGTGGACGCGGGAGCGCACCCTCGGCCCGCTTCACGGCGCATCCCGCCGCTTAGGGTGTGCCAGTCGAGCATGATCCGCGAAAGCCTGCCGCCGCCGCGGATCATGCTGCGAATTTCCAAGTTCGGTGCTGCTGATCGCCAGAGGTCGCGCGCCCAAACGTTCCCCGCAGGGTAGAGCCAATAGACCCTGCCGCTTGGCCCGGTACATGACCAAGACATGTACTGGGCCTTTTTCTTTTGCACTGGGGTGCGCGCGCTCAGGCGCAGCAGGCTGCGCCGGCCGACGGGGCATGGACAGGGAAGGGGCGTTTTAGCTCTTTGTGCCAGGCCCGGCCTTGTAGGCGTCGAACAGGGCCTCGACGTTCTTCTGGTATTCCTTCTGCATTTCCAGCCCGGTGTCGAACATGCTGTTCATTACCTGGGAGAACTGGGCAAGCGCCGGGTTGTCCGGTGCCGGCTTCTGCGCGCCGGTGGCGCCCGCCTGCATCATATCCTGAAACGCCTTGACGAAGGGGTTGTCGGCAAAGACGTCCGGTGTCTTGGGCTTCTCTTCCTTCTTGGCCATGCCGAAGAAGCCCTGCATCGCCTGCGTGAAGGGGTTGTCGAATGGGTTCGGTTGCGGCTCCGGCTTCTTGGCAAAGCCGGCCGCTTCCATCCACTGGCGCATCGCCGCTGCCATCGGGTTGTTGGCGAAGGCGTCACTTGCGGCGGCGAATTGCCCGGTCGTCTGCTTGAACAGCCCGCCCATCAGCGTATCGGCCATGACCGGCAGCATCTGCTTGTAGATCTCCTGGCTGATGCCGGTGACCTGGGCGGCCTGCGCGGCGATCGCGCGCGACATTTCCTTCGACCCGAACAACTGTCCGAGGACACCGTTGCCGTCGACCATGCCCTGTGGCGTGAAGGCCTGGCTCATGTCTTCGAAGTATTTGGCATAGTTGCCGCTGCCGAGCGCCGTGAGCAGCGCGCCGAAATCATAAGGGTTGGCCGTGTTGCGCTTGAAGGCGGCCGAAAATGCCGGCAGCAACGCCGCCGTCGCCTTCGTCATCTGCTCCTGGGCGAGGCCGAATTGTTGAGCCATCAGTTCGATGGCCTTGCCGTTCTGCGCCTGTGCGAACATGTCGAAAAGCGGTGCCATCCCAGTTCCCCTTTATGGACGCGCGGCGCTCTAAGCGACGCATATCCTTGCACTATAACGGGAAATCGGGGGCTGGAAACCGCTTTTTGAGAGCGCCCGGCGGGTGCCTCAATATTGGTATTCGGCGAAAACCGGTTCGACCGAGCCGTTCCAGCGACCGTTGTAGAGTGCCAACAGGTCTTCGGCGAGCGTCGCCTTCTTGGCGAGCACCTCGTCAAGCGGCGCCAGGAACTGGCTTTCGTCGATGCCTTCGCCGTTCAGCCGGTTGCGACGCTTCAGGCCGCCGCGCGAAATGGCGATGACCTCGCGGGCAATGTCGTAGAGGCTGCCCGTGCGGAACCTGGTCGCGAGCGCCTGCACCGGCACCGCGTCGCGCATCGCGCTTACCTCCTCGAAAGTCCAGTCGCGCGTCAGGGTCTCCGCGGCAGCAAGCGCTTCGCGGTCGTAGAGCAGGCCTACCCAGAAGGCCGGCAGCGCGCAGATCCGCCGCCACGGACCGCCATCGGCGCCGCGCATTTCGAGGAAGCGCTTGAGCCGAACGTCGGGGAACAGCGTCGAGAGATGGTTCGTCCAGTCACCCATGTTCGGCTGCCACTCGGCAATTTCGCCCTTGAGCGCACCTGCCATGAACTGGCGGAAGGTGACGTGGGTACAGTCGTGGTAGTGGCCGTCGCGTACGACGAAGTACATCGGCACGTCGAGCGCCCATTCGACATAGTCGGCAAAGCCGAAATCCGGGCCGAAGGCGGATGGCAGCAGGCCGGCACGTTGATTATCGGTGTCGCGCCAGATGTCGCCGCGCCAGGATAAGAGCCCGTTCGGCTTGCCGTCGGTAAACGGTGAGCTTGCGAAGAGCGCGGTCGCCAGCGGCTGCAGCTTCAGTGACACCTGCATCTTGCGGCGCATGTCCTCTTCCGAGGAGAAGTCGAGGTTCACCTGGATCGTGCAGGTGCGATACATCATGTCGAGGCCCTTGGTGCCGACCTTCGGCATATAGCGGCTCATGATGCCATAACGTGATTTCGGCATGCGCGGCGTCTGGGCGAAGGTCCACTTCGGGCTGCCGCCGATGCCGAGAAAACGGATGCCGAGCGGCTCGGCGATTTCGCGCAGCACGGCGAGGTGCTGGTTCGACTCCTTGCAGGTCTGGTGCAGATTTTCGAGCGGTGCGCCGGAAAGCTCGAACTGGCCGCCGGGCTCCAGCGAAATCGCGCCATTGCCCGATTGTTCGGCGAGACCGATGATGTTGCCTTCGTCGACGATCGGTTCCCAGCCGCTCTTGGCGGCCATGCCGTTCAGGAGCGCCTGGATGCTGGCCTCGCCGAAATAGGGGACTGGGCTGTTGTCCGCCTTAAAGAAGGCGAACTTTTCGTGCTCCGTGCCGATCCGGAACCGCTCCACCGGTTTCGAACCTGCTGCCAGGTAGGCGGTCAGGTCAGCGATAGAGGTTACCGGCGTCTGGTCGGTGGTATCTCGGGCCATGAGCGTCTTCTTTTGTTTGGGCGGCTCTCGCTGGATAGCGGGAATTGATGAAGGCTGCTTGAACCGTAATCAGGTGCGGTGCAAGTCAATTTCTTTCAAGATCTCATCAAAAAAAGTAGGACGATTGCTTGCGCTGGAGCAAGCTCCGTGGAACGAGGTATCCTCGATCCAACCCTACCTTGTCTTGAGAGATCCCTCTTCTTTTAGGACAACGAGCGGTACCCGGTCTGCTCCGGAACGACCGGCTATCGCCAGTCGCCGACAGTCGCCTGGATGACCGCCATGGCCGCGACTGCGGCGGTATCGGCCCTGAGGATTCGCGGTCCAAGCGGGATGCTGCTGACAAAGTCGAGGCTGCGTAGCAGCGTCCGCTCACCTTCCGAAAAACCGCCTTCGGGACCGATCAGCAGAGCGAGTTTCTTTTCCTTGACGGCCGAGAGGATCGGCAGCGGGTTCTGGCTATCGCTGCCTTCGTCGCAGAAAATGATGCGTCGGTCGCTGGGCCAGGTGGCCAACACGTCCTCCAGTCGGCGCGGCTCCTCGACATCGGGAATGCCGAGCACGCCGCATTGTTCGGCCGCCTCGATGACATTGGCGCGCACGCGCTCGATGTTGCCGAGCTTGCCTTGCACATGCTGCGTCATGACAGGCTGCAGCACACCTGCGCCCATTTCGACGGCCTTCTGCACGAGATAGTCGAGCCTGCCGACCTTCAGCGGCGCGAAAAGATAGACGAGATCACAGGGTTCCGGCTGCGGCCGCGTCTGCTCGACGGCGGTCAGCACCAGCTTCTTCCTGCTGGCGAAAGAGAGTTCCGCCCGCCACTCGCCGTCACGTCCGTTGAAGACGAGGATCGAAGAACCCTCTTCATAGCGCAGCACATTCACCAGGTAGTTGAACTGCTCCTTGGTCGTCTCGTGGGCGGAGCCCGCGCCAAGGGGATGTTCGACGAACAGTCGCTGCATGCGAAAATTGGCGCGCATAGGGAGTGCCTTCACATGAAAATGCCGGAGAGAATGAAGTAGAGGACAGCCGATAGCGCTGCCGAGGCGGGAACGGTGATGACCCAGGCGCCGACGATCGTCAGGAAGTGAGAGCGGCGTACGAGCCGCCGGCGCCGGACTTCGGCGAAGTTGGTTTCCGCCGTTTCCATGAAGTCGGTCTGGCCTGTCCGCTCCCGGACAAACTGCATGCGGCGTTTGGAATTGCGGATGTACCATTCGCGGAAGAAACCGACGCCGAAGACGGCGCCGACCGCCGTGTGCGTCGAACTGATCGGCAGTCCGAGCGCCGATGCCAGCAGCACCGTGACGGCGGTGGCGAGCGCGACGCAGAAGGCGCGCATCGGATTGAGCTTGGTGATCTCCTCACCGACGACGCGAATGAGCTTCGGTCCATAGAGCAGCAGACCGATCGAGATGCCGAGCGCCCCGATCGCCAGTTCCCACAGGGGAGCCGGCGATTTCTCCGTCGCAATGACCCCATCCAGAGCCGAAACGATCGCGGACAAGGGGCCGATGGCGTTGGAGACGTCGTTGGCGCCGTGGGCGAAGGAGAGCAGCGCCGCGGCCAGAATGAGCGGCGCACGGAACAGCTTGCGAAGCGACTGGTTGCGGTTGTCCAGCCCCTCGGACTGTCTGTAGATCCACGGCTTGGTCAGAAAATAGATGGCGGTGCCGATGACGGCGCCCAAACCGAGCCCCGTTGGCAAAGAAATTGAGGCCACCTGGACCAGGGCGATCTCCGCGAGATATGCGGTGAAGGAGCCCGCGGTGACACCGAGAATGACCGGCATCCACCGCCTCGCCGCGGCGATCTTGTCCTCGCGATAGATGATGAATTCCTTGAGGAAGGCGAGGAAGGCGGCGGCGATCGTGCCCCCCAGCAGCGGCGAGACCGACCAACTGAGCGTGATGCCGGCGAGCGACCACCATTGCACGCTGGAAAAGCCGGCCGCCGCGATGCCCGCTCCGACGATGCCGCCGATGATCGAGTGCGTGGTCGAAACCGGCGCGCCGGAATAGGTGGCGATGTTGATCCAGGCCGCCGAAGAGGCCAGCGCCGCCATCATGATCCAGACGATCGTCTGTGGGCCGAGCACGTCTTCGCCATAGACGATACCGGCTTCGATCGTTAGCGCCACCTCCCGCCCGGCAAGCATTGCGCCGGCAATTTCGAAGACGGCGGCGATGGCAAGTGCGGTCGCCATCGACATCGCCTTGGCGCCGACGGCAGCGCCGACGTTGTTGGTCACGTCGTTCGCGCCGATGTTCATGGCCATGTAGCCGGCGATGGCGGCCGCGGCGATGATGATTGGCGCGGTCGCGGAATGCGTCACGAAGCTCGCGGCAAAGGCCATGCTCAAGAGCAGAAAGAGACCGGCGAGCGCCGGCGCCGCCAGGCTGCGGCGGACATGCTGCGATGCCTCTTCGGCAAGGCTGAGCTTGTCGAGATCTTTGTCGATCGTCTGTTTTGCGAGGCGTATGCGCGGCTGTGCCACTGCCTGGAACTCCATTGTCACCATGGCCACTAAGGCCACTGCAACACGCATTCAAGTGGATTTGATGGACATTGGCGCCCGCGCGTCCGGGACCCGCGTTGAGGGGCGTTGGATGTCCTTGCGGTTACGTAGAAGATCAGCCGTTCGCAGCCTTCGGCATCGGCGCAGATGCCGCCATCATGCGTTCGCCAAAGGCGAGAATGAGGTCTTTCAGCGACGGCTCGGCCACTCGCGAAGCGGCTTCCTTGTAGTCGACCCATTCGAGCTGCCTGCGGCCTTCCTCGGGGAAGTGCTTGCAGAGGTCGTCGACTTCGAGGGCGTGAACCTGCACCTTGACCGAGATCTTCAGGCCATGGTCCATGCGCTTCTGGTAGAGATAGAATCCGATCGTCGACTTCTGCACATGCCCTTTGACGCCGGCCTCCTCGTAGGCCTCGCGCTCCGCCACCTCGTGGGCGCGTTTGCCTTGCATCGGCCATCCCTTGGGAATGACCCAGCGACCGGTGTCGCGGCTGGTGATCATGAGGATTTCGAGGACCTTGGTCTTCTTGCGGATCCGATAGCAGAGCGCGGCATATTGCATGCGCGCCGGGCGGCGCAACATCAACTGGACATCGGATGCGAGTCTGTTCAAGAAGTTCAAGGTCGTCTGCGCTCCTCTCTGCGAATCAGTTTTTTGTTTTCTGTCAAAGCCAGTATGGCAGCGTCCTGTTGCGTGTAAATGTCACGGCCAACGGGCAGTCGGATATGCGGCCAGCTTTCCGCTGGACTGTGGTCCAGATACGACAGAATATGGTGTTTCCGCGGCGGTTTACCAAGCGCCGGCAACTGGGCGTGGGCCTGCTGCGTCAGCTCGCGCGGTCGCGTTGCTGCAGGCGCAGGCGGGCGATACGGTTCCATTCGCCGGTGCGTTCCGCCTCGCGGGTCGCGGCGGCAACGAAGTCGATATGGTTCTGCGACGCGGCCTTCGCCTTTGCCGAATCCCGCGCCATGATCGCGTCGTAGATCGCCTCGTGCTGGGCGAGCAGCCGGGCGCGGGCGCCCGGCGCATCGAACACCGAGTTGCGGTGGAAGAAAATGCCTTGCTGCAGCAGCCGATAGCAGGCGCGCAGCGTGTGCATCAGGATGATGTTGTGGGCGCTTTCGCCAATTGCCTGGTGGAGCTCGATATCGGCCTCGAGTTCCGCGTCGAAGTCGCCGGCGGCGTGCGCCGTGCGCATGCGCTCGATGATCCTCGTCAGAATGTCGCGGTCGAAATCCGTGGCCCGGGTGGCGGCCAGTTCCGCCGTCAGCCCTTCGAGCTCGCGCCGATATTCGAGATAGTCCTGCGTCGCCTTGTGGTGGCGGGCGATGAGGTCGATCAGCGGCTTGGAGAAAATCTGCCCGACGACGTCGGCGACGAAAGTGCCGCCGCCGTGGCGGCTCTCGACGAGCCCACGTCCTTCGAGCTCCTTGAGCGCCTCGCGCAGGATCGGCCTGGACACGTCGAAGCGCTTGGAAAGCTCCCTTTCGCCCGGCAGCCGGTCGCCGTCGCGCAGCACGCCTTCGAGAATCAGCAGCTCGATCTGCTGCACGACTTCGTCGGCCGTGCGGCTGTGGCTGATGCGGGCGAAGAGGTCGATCTGATCGTCGGTCACGTCTTGGTCTCCCGGATCCCGGTGAAGTTCGGTCTCTTTGGCCAAAAATTCATCGCGATTCTCATAGGTTAGAGCGGGAAGGGACGGAAAACCGTACCCGGGTTCCTCACCCTGCACTGTGCCCGCAATCTAGGCAGCCGGCACCAAGTGGTCAATTTGCTTGTCCACTTTGTGCGACTGACAAAAGTCAAACTGCGGCAATGCGTCCTTTTTCTTTTGCTCGTTCGATTGATAAGAAAGTCGTGATGAACGCGTGAGGGGGACAAGAGCGCTTCATGGCAAAGGGTAGTTTTGCATTTCCGGTGGCGCCGATGCGCGCCTTGGCCTTGGGCGAGGTTCATTCGCGCCCCTATGCGCTGGTGACCACGCCGCGGGTGATCTTCCAACTCGCCTTCCTGACGGATGGCGGCTCGATCGTCGATCACGCCGTGCTCTCGGAGCTGTCGCGGGCGCGCGGGATTGCGCCGCCGGGGCGGGACGCGAACCACCATGCGATGTCCTGGGGGCAGGGCACGCTGCGCTGGGAGCGGCACACGGAATTCTCCACCTATTTCTGGGATGCCCCGCCGCCGGAAAAGTTTGGCGGCGAGGTGCCGATCCACCCGTTTGGCGACGGATTTTCGCCGCCTGGCTCGCTGATCTCGGGCATCCGGCTGGAAATCCGGCCGGATACGCCGGAGACCCGCGAGGCGATCGGGCTCTTCGATCCGACGAGCCTTTGTTACAGCGAAACCAAGAACGGCCAGGCGGTGATCGTCACCGACTTCCGCCAGAACGGCGACGGCCTGACCCAGATCCTGGTCATCGACCGCGGCATGACGGAGGCGGGCACCGGCGCGCTCGTCCAGCGCCTGCTCGACATCGAGACCTACCGAACTCTGGCGATGATGGGCCTGCCGCTCGCCCAGTCGCTATCGCCGGAGATCCGCCGGACCGAGGACGGCTTGACCGGGGTCACCCAGCGCATGAAGGAAAATGTGCGCGAGGAGGCCGACGACATGCTGGCCGAGATCACCCGGCTTGCCGCCGATCTCGAGGCGGGTGCGGCACTCAGCCTCTATCGCTTCGGCGCCAGCCGCGCCTATTACGGCATCGTGCAGGAGCGCATTCGCACGCTCGCCGAGACCCCGGTGCCGGGCTACGAGACGATTGGCACCTTCCTCGAACGGCGCCTGGCGCCGGCGATGCGCACCTGTCAATCGGTCGAGGAGCGCCAGGCCAACCTGTCGCGCAAGCTCGCCCGCGCCACGGCTCTCCTCAGAAGCTGGGTCGATGTCGAACTCGAACGGCAGAACAGCGCGCTGCTGAATTCGATGGACCGGCGCGCCAAGCTGCAGCTGCGTCTGCAGCAGACGGTCGAAGGGCTGTCGGTCGCCGCCATTTCCTACTACGTCGTCGGGCTGTTCGGTTATCTCGCAAAGGCCGTCAGCCATGAGCTGCCGATCGATCCGGGCTTGCTCACCGGCCTTGCCGTTCCCTTCGCCGTTGGCGGTGTCTGGCTGATCGTGCGCCGCATCCGCCGCCATCACGAGGACAGCGAGCACAAGTAAGCAATTCCAGCAAAAGTGTGTAGCGGTTTTGCGTCCGGAATTGCGAGAAACAAGCAATTCCAGCAAAAGTGTGCCGCGGTTTTGCGTTCGGAATTGCGAGAAAAAAGCAATTCCAGCAAAAGTGTGCCGTGGTTTTGCGTCCGGAGTTGCGAGAAGCAAATAACCAGCGCAGGAACTTACTGCTCCCAGTAGGGGATCGGCCCGTAGAGCCCGGCGAGGTAGTCGATGAAGAGCCGCACCTTGGCCGGCAGGAACTGGCGGCTCGGATAGACGGCCGAGAGCGTCAGGTGCTTCGAGCCTTCCCATTGCGGCAGCACCTGCACCAATTGGCCACTGCGCAATTCCGGGCCGATATCCCAGGTGGAGCGGAGTGCAATGCCGGCGCCGGCGATGACGGCGGCGCGCACGATTTCCGACGAGTTGGTCACGAGCGGCCCCTCCGGGTGCCAGACCAACGCCCCTTCCGGCCCTTCGAGCTTCCAGTTGTCGTTGTTGTGTGCCGGCAGGCAGAGGTGGTTGGCGAGATCGCCGATCTCCTTCGGCGCGCCGTTGCGGGCGATATATTCCGGCGAGGCGCAGAGCAGCCGCCGCACCGGCGCAAGCTTTCTTGCCACCAGGGATGAATCCACCAGTTCGCCGATCCTGACCGCCATGTCGAAGCCTTCGGCGACGATATCCGTGAATTCGTCCGTCAGCACGATGTGCAGCTTCAGGTCCGGATGGTCTTTCATGAACTTCGTCAGATGCGGCGCGATGTGCATGCGGCCGAAGGAGGTCGGCGCCGATATCCGGAGCACGCCGAGCGCATGGGACGATCGCCCGGAGGCATAAGCCTCGGCCTCCTCGATGCCCGAGAGAATGCCGAGCACCCGGTCGTAGAAACCCTGGCCTGCTTCCGTCAGCGAGATCTGGCGTGTCGTGCGCTGCAAAAGCCGTGTGCCGAGCCGATCCTCGAGCCTCTTGATGCGCTTCGAGATGACGGCTGGAGAAAAGCCCAGCACCCTCCCGGCAGCCGACATGCTGCCTGTGGAAACGACCCGTGCAAAAATCTCAAGATCGCCTAAATTCGTCATCAATCGTTGCCATTGTTTCCAAAACGGAAAAGCTCATAGCATTTGCGAGGGTTCTCTCCTAGTGGTAAAGAAAATGAACCAATTGATATGCGGCCGGAGGCGCTGATGGCGGAGACGATCGGTTTTCTGCAACCGAAACAGGCTGTTATCACCCGGCGCCGCGAGATCGTCGCCGACCTCGCCGATCTCTTGCCCGAGGGCTGCCTGATCAGTGACGAGCGCGGGCTGAAGCCCTTCGAGACCGATGCCTTCATCGCCTATCGTCGCATGCCGCTCGCCGTCGCGCTGCCGGAGACGACCGAGCAGGTCGCAGCCCTTCTCAAATATTGCAGCCGTTACGGCATTCCGGTCGTGCCGCGCGGCGCCGGCACCTCGCTTTCGGGCGGCGCCATCCCGCAGGAGGATGCGGTCGTCATCGGTCTTTCCAAGATGTCGCGCATTCTCGATGTCGATCTCTTCAATCGCACCGCCACCATTCAGGCGGGCGTTACCAATCTCAATATTTCCGAGGCCGTTTCCGCCGACGGCTTCTTCTATGCGCCCGACCCGAGTTCGCAGCTTGCCTGCACGATCGGCGGCAATATCGGCATGAATTCCGGCGGCGCCCATTGCCTGAAATACGGTGTCACCACCAACAATCTGCTCGGCGTGAAGATGGTGCTGTTCGATGGCACCGTCGTCGAACTCGGCGGCAAGGCGCTGGATGCGGCCGGCTATGATCTGCTCGGCCTCGTCTGCGGCTCGGAGGGGCAGCTCGGCATCGTCACCGAGGCGACGGTGCGGCTGATCGCCAAGCCGGAGGGTGCCCGTCCCGTGCTCTTCGGTTTCGCGTCGTCGGAAGCGGCCGGCGCCTGCGTCGCCGACGTCATCGGCTCCGGCATCATCCCGGTCGCGATCGAGTTCATGGATAAGCCGGCGATCGAGATCTGCGAAGCCTTCGCCCATGCCGGCTACCCGCTCGACGTCGAAGCGCTGCTGATCATCGAGGTCGAAGGTTCCGAGCCGGAAATGGATGCGATGCTCGCCAGCATCGTCGCGGTCGCACGCCGTCACGGCGTCGCGACGATCAAGGAGTGCCAGTCGGCAATGGAAGCGGCAGCGATCTGGAAGGGGCGGAAATCCGCCTTCGGCGCCACCGGCCGCATCGCCGACTATATCTGCATGGACGGCACCGTGCCGCTCAGCCAGCTCTCGCATGTGCTCGCCCGCACCGGCGAGATCGTCGCGCGCTATGGCCTGCGCGTCGCCAATGTCTTCCATGCCGGCGACGGCAACATGCATCCGCTGATCCTCTACAATATCAACGACCCGGAGGATGCGGCACGTGCCGAAGCCGCCGGCAACGATATCCTCAAGCTCTGCGTTGACGCCGGTGGCTGCCTGACGGGCGAACACGGCGTCGGCATCGAAAAACGGGACCTCATGCTGCACCAGTACAACCAGGCCGACCTCGACCAGCAGATGGCGGCGCGGGCCGCCTTCGATCCGCAATGGATCCTGAACCCGTCCAAGGTCTTCCCGCTCGAAGGGCGTCCCGCCGCATGATCGTGCATTTCGAACCGGCAAGCGAAGAGGGGATTGCGACCGTCGTCCGCGCGATGGCGGCCGACAAGGCCTCGCTCGCGGTGATCGGCGGCAACACGCGCTCGGGTCTCGGCAATCCCGTGCGTGCCGACCGGGTGCTGTCGACGCGCCGCTTGTCCGGCATCGTCAGCTACAATCCGGCTGAGATGACGATCACCGCGCTTGCGGGAACGCCGATGCGCGACATCGAAGCGGCGCTGGCGGAAAACCGGCAGATGCTTGCCTTCGAACCGATGGACCATCGGCCGATCTTCGCTTCGTCGGGAGAGCCGACGATCGGCGGGGTCTTTGCCGCCAATGTGTCGGGTCCCAGGCGCTATGTCGCCGGTGCCGCCCGCGACAGCCTGCTCGGCGTTCGCTTCGTCAACGGCCGCGGCGAGGCGATCAAGGCCGGCGGCCGGGTGATGAAGAACGTCACCGGCCTGGATCTGGTCAAGCTGCAAGCCGGCTCGCATGGCACGCTCGGCATCCTGACCGAAGTGACCTTTCGCGTCCTGCCGCAGCCGCCGGCGTCCGAGACCATCGTGGTTTCCGGTCTCAACGATGCCGAAGCCGCTGCGGTCATGGCCGAGGCGATGGCGCAAACGGTCGAGGTTTCCGGTGCCGCGCATCTGCCGGAGAGCGTGCGCGGGCGGTTCCTCGAAGGTGGTCTTCCGGACGGTGCCGCGACGGTGCTCAGGCTCGAAGGACTGGAGGCATCGGTCGCGCTCAGGGCCGAAAAGCTGACGAGCGCCGTCGGGTGCTTCGGCGCGGTGACGCGGCTCGACGGGCCGCAGACATCGAAGCTCTGGGCGGAGATCCGCGACGTCAAACCCTATGCCGACGGCACGAAGAAGCCGCTCTGGCGCGTGTCCGTCGCCCCATCGCTCGGCCATCAGCTTGTGGCGGCGCTCAGGCTGCAGACTGGCGTCGATGCTTTCTATGACTGGCAGGGCGGTCTCGTCTGGCTGCGCATGGAGGCCGACCCCGAAGCGGAACTGGTGCGCCGTTACATCAAGGTTCTTGGTGGCGGCCATGCAACGCTCGTCAGGGCCGAGGATGGCTACCGTGCCGCCATCCCGGCGTTTGAACCACAACCCCTAGCCGTGGCACAATTGAGCGAGCGCGTCCGCGCGAGCTTCGACCCGCACCGGATTTTCAATCCCGGCCGCATGGCTGCGGTGTCCTGAGACGGCGGTGATGGAACATGGGAGGAAATGATGAGCGACAATGGTCCGCAGACACCGTTTTCCCGGGAAACCGATCGCTGGCTGGAGCCGGGCAAGATCAACGTCCAGGTGATATACGTCCTTTATCTCGTGGGTTTTGCGGTCGGGATCACTCCGATCATCGGCGTGGTGATGGCTTATCTCAATCGCGGCAAGGGCACGCCGTGGGTCCAGACGCATTATGAATGGGCGATCCGAACCTTCTGGATCGCTCTCTTGTTCGGGTTGATCTCGTTGCTGCTGACGGCGCTGTTGGTCGGTATTCTCGGCTTCATCGCCACCGCCGTCTGGATCGTCGTGCGCTGCGTCGTCGGCCTGCAACGGGCAGCGCGCCAGGAGCCGATCACCAACCCCGAAAGCTGGATGGTGTAGGCCACGGTGCAACCCCTGAGTCCGGATCCGGTCGCAGGATGCTGAAATCAGAATGCTGCGGTGGCCGAAGCACGCATCAAGAGTGCGGTCCCGCAGAACCGCAGAGTGGAGTTCGCGTTTGCAGACCAATTTTACACCCGCACAGCTTGCCGACCCGCATGTGGCCGAATCCGAAGCCATCCTGCGCAAATGCGTGCATTGCGGCTTCTGCACCGCCACCTGTCCGACCTATGTGACGCTGGGCGACGAACTCGATAGCCCGCGCGGGCGTATATACCTCATCAAGGACATGCTGGAGAACGGCCGGGCGGCCGACAAGGAAACGGTCACCCATATCGACCGCTGTCTCTCCTGTCTCGCCTGCACGACCACCTGTCCCTCCGGCGTCGACTACATGCATCTCGTCGACCACGCGCGCGTCCACATCGAGAACACCTATCGCCGCCCGTTCAGGGATAGGCTGGCGCGTTCCGTGCTCGCGACGGTCCTGCCTTACCCCCAGCGCTTCCGCCTGTCGCTGAAGGCGGCCGGCCTTGCCCGGCCCTTCGCGGCTTTCATGAAGCGCATGCCCTTGCTGAAAACCTTTGGCGTCATGTTGGATCTGGCGCCGGGGGCCGTGCCTGAGCCTTCCGCTTCGGCCGTGCCCGGCACCCACGCGCCGAAGGGCAAGCGTATCGGTCGAGTCGCGCTGTTGTCCGGCTGCGCCCAGCCGGTGCTGAAGCCGGAGATCAACGAGGCGACGATCAGGCTGCTGACGCGCTTTGGAGTCGAAGTGGTTGTCTCGGCGGGCGAAGGCTGTTGTGGCGCTCTGGTGCACCACATGGGCCGCGAGAACCGGGCGCTCGCGGCGGCGCGCCGCAACGTCGACGCCTGGCTGAAGGTCGCCGACGAGGGCGGGCTCGATGCCATCGTCATTACCGCTTCGGGCTGCGGAACGACGATCAAGGACTACGGCCACATGCTGCGGCTCGATCCTGATTATGCGGAAAAGGCGGCCCGGGTCTCGGCGCTGGCCAAGGACATCACCGAGTATCTGTCTACCCTCGACCTGCCGGAACTGGATGCGCGGGGCATGACGCTTGCCTATCATTCCGCCTGCTCGATGCAGCACGGCCAGAAGATCACTTTTGCGCCGAAGCAGCTTCTGAAGCGCGCCGGCTTCGTCGTCCGCGATCCGGCCGAAGGGCATCTCTGCTGCGGTTCGGCCGGCACCTACAACATCCTGCAGCCGGAAATCTCGGCGAAGCTGAAGGCCCGCAAGGTCAAGAACATCGAGGCGACGAAGCCGGATGCGATTGCCACCGGCAATATCGGCTGCATCACCCAGATCGCCAGCGGGACCGCGATCCCCATCCTGCACACGGTCGAATTGCTCGACTGGGCCTATGGCGGGGCGAAGCCACAAGGGCTCTGAGGCAAAAGAAAAAGCCGGCTCCGCGAGGAACCGGCCTTTTGATGGGTGCCCGGATGGCTATCAGCCGCCGAAGATCTGGCGGAAGATATCGACGCCGCGATCGTCGAAATAGGTGTCGCCCGGCTTGCTACCGGGACCGATGACGATGACCTTGGTGCCGATATCGGCACGGTCGTAGAGGTGCTCCACGTCCTCGTTCATCATGCGGATGCAGCCCGACGACATGTTCTGGCCGATCGTCCAGGGCTGGTTGGTGCCGTGGATGCGGAAGATCGTGTCGCGGCCGCCCTTGTAGAGATACATGGCGCGGGCGCCGAGCGGGTTGTCGATGCCGCCTTCCTGGGTGATCGGCAGGATACGACCCTTGGCGGCTTCGCGACGACGCATTTCGGCCGGCGGCGTCCAGGTCGGCCATTCGGCCTTGCGGCCGACCTTCACGACACCCGACCAGCCGAAGCCGTCGCGGCCGACGCCGATGCCATAGCGCGTCGCGCGGTTCGGGCCGTCGATGTAGTAAAGGTACTTGTTGTTGGTATCGACGATGATCGTGCCGGGGGCTTCGTCGGTGCGGAAGCGAACCTTGGTGCGCCAGTATTGCTTTGCCGGCCTTTTCGGCATGGCCACGAGTACAACGTCGGATGACTTGACCTTGGGACCTGTGGCTGCCGTCGGCGTGAAAGCCGAGGCGCTGGTGGCGGCAAGAATAGTGCTGGTCGCGATGGCGATCGCGACCGCTTTGCTGGCAAGACGCTTCATATACGATTCCCTCTGAACCCTCGTTGCAGGCAGGCTATGCAAAATGCGGCGAAGTTCAAGCCTGCGATACAGCCGGCGGACCGCCGGACTTATATCTGTTCATGCTGCTGTTGCCTGAAAATCACGCGTGCAGCGCCGCGCGTCGTATTAGACGCGCAAAGGTCGCTGCAGCACTTTAAGTTGCTGCATGTTTTTGTCCTCAAATCGGAGACGATTTAAGGAAACATGCAGCAGGCAGCAGGCAACACGTGCGAGGGTCGGGAAATATTCTATGCTATGCTCCAATTATATGACGATAACCTTCGTGCCCACCTTCACGCGCTCGTAAAGGTCGACGACGTCTTCGTTGCGCATGCGGATGCAGCCGGAGGAAACGGCATAGCCGATCGTCCAGGGCGCATTGGTGCCGTGGATCCGGTAGAGCGTCGAGCCGAGATACATGGCGCGCGCGCCAAGCGGGTTTTCCGGGCCGCCGTCCATGCGCGCCGGCAGGTAGTGGCCCTTGGCTGCTTCACGGGTGATCATCTCCTGCGGCGGCGTCCAGCTCGGCCATTCCGCCTTGCGGGTGACCTTGTGAGCGCCTGCCCATTCGAAGCCCGGCTTGCCGACGCCGACGCCATAGCGTCGAGCCTCGCCGTTGCCGGTCACCAGATAGAGAAAACGATTGTTGGTATCGATGACGATCGTGCCCGGCTTTTCCTTGGTCTCATAGGAGACCGTCTGCGGCAGGAATTGCGGGTCGAATTTCGACTTCACCGGGCGCTGCGCGCGCATGGCATTGGCCGGCTGGATCAGCGGGTTGACGACGCGGCGCTTGGCCTGCGGCTGCGCGACCTGCCCCTGATAATACTGTTTTCGGGTGGCCGCCGGAATCTGCTGCCGGTAGATGACCTGCCGCGTGCGGGCCTGTTGCCCGCCGAGCTGCATCACCCAGGGGGCGGTGAGATCGGGGCTGACGACGACCGGAGGCCGGTTCTGGTACCGGTCCTGGGCTACGGCCGAGCCGGCAAAAAGGCTCAGAACGGAGGCGGCTATAAGAAGGGGCTTTTTCAACATCGGACGGACTCGCTACCTTTCGCCGAAATTCATCAAAGGGCGCAGACAGCCGAAGAACCGGACGCTCGAGCGGGGTATGCGCCTTGGCAATGGCGCGATCGTGTCACCGGGGAGCCACCGAATGGTAAACGGCGCTTCATTAAAAGGCGAAGGTGCCGATAAAGCTTTGGGTAGGGTTATCCGTCACTTTAGGAATCTGGTTTGCAAATGGTAAAAGGCAGAAAAATGAACAGGATGGAGCGAGCATGACGGCCAAGGGCATAGTGATCGGTGAGGACGGACTTCAGCGCTGCGCCTGGCAGGGCAATCTCGACGACTATCGTCGCTACCACGACGACGAATGGGGACGCCCGGTGACCGATGACCGTCGCCTGTTCGAGAAGGTCTGCCTCGAAGGCTTCCAGTCCGGCTTGTCATGGCTGACGATCCTGCGCAAGCGCGCGGCATTCCGCGCGGCCTTTGCCGGCTTCGATTTCGACAAGGTCGCGACATTCGATGAGACGGATATCGAACGCTGCCTCGCCGATACCGGTATCGTGCGCCATCGCGGCAAGATCGTTTCGACCATCAACAATGCCCGTCGCGCCCAGGAGCTCAGGCAGGAATTCGGTTCGCTCGCAGGCTATTTCTGGTCACATGAACCACCGGCAGCCGAGCGCCCGGCAAAGGTCACCTATGAGGCGATCGTCGCCAATCCGACGACGCCGACCTCTATCCGGATCTCGAAGGACCTGAAGAAGCGCGGCTGGACCTTCGTCGGCCCGACGACGATCTACGCCTTCATGCAGGCCATGGGCCTCGTCAACGATCACATCGAGGGCTGCCATTGCCGCGCGGTCGTGGAGGAGATGCGAGCCAAGCTTGTCAGGCCTCTGGGCCGGGTGGCCTGACAGGGGGGGCGACCCGAACCCGGCTGACTGGTGTTCAAACCCGGCTGATGGGCGTTGTCGTTCAGCCGTCGTTCTTCGCAAGCCATTCCTTCATCAACTTGATCTCGCCTTCCTGCGCCTTGATGATCTCTTCCGCCAGTTTGCGGATCGTTTCATCCTTGCCGTATTCGCGCTCGACCTTGGCCATGTCGATCGCGCCCTGGTGGTGGGCGATCATGCCGCGCACGAAGTCGATATCCGTCTTGCCGGTATAGGCGATGTCCATGTCCTTGTGCATGCGGGCATTGGCTTCGGCAAAGGCCTTGCTCGAAGGCGAGACATCGGCCGCCGGGCTCTGAGCCTCCGCCGAGCCGTGATGCATGCTGCCATGGCTCGTGTCTTCAGCCGCCGCCGGAAAGGCGAGGCAGGCGGTGAGCGCGAGTGCCGTCGTCAACGGTTTCAGCGACACGGTGTTTCCTTTCTTCTGCAATCGTTCGGCCCTTTAGGAGCGCCGCCGAGGCGTAATCCATGGAGCCGTTTCAACCTACTGCATGTCTCCTTAGGTCGACCTCGATTTGAGGACGAAGACGTGCAGCAAATCAAAGTCCTACAGCGACCTTTGCGTCTGATAGGACGCGCGGCGCCGTAGGGAAGGGGTGTCAGCGCTTTCAGGCTCTGCGCTCAAGCGCAGAGCATCACGCGCTCGCGCGGAAAGGCGAAGACGCCCTGCAGCAGATCCTCGCCCCCTGGCGTGTCGAGCACGGACCGGCCCACACAGAAGAGTTGCGCCGCTTGCGACGTCGGCGCACGCACCATGGCGGTAAAGCAGAACGAGGATGACGAGGCGGTCGCCTGTTCGAGGATGTTGAGCACGGTTAGGCGATCCTTTTGGTCATAGGCGCGCACCAGATCGATGACGCCGCAGGAAGGAGCGGAGGTGCCGAGTAAGGCGGCGGTGTGTTGCCCAAGCTGGAAAATGCTGGTCGCGAGATCGCAGCGCCATGCTTCCTTGAGGTAGCTCCCCTCGTCGAGGTGCCGTATCCAATTGTCATGTGCGCCCAGATGTCCGGGCCGGATAGCCCCGCAACCAGGTGTCATGAATCTCAACATGATACCCATTTCCTCTCTTCGCTCCGCCCGCGCCACGTCTCCGCAGAAATCGCCATTCCCAGTGAAATGGTTCGCCGTTCCATTTGCGGTTGGAGTGCTTGGGTGCGATGCTCTCATTGCATCCGGCGTCATTCGCCGGTAAACGCTCCGGGATCCGGAGGATAACCGATCACCTCCATGATCGAAACGTCGGCGATCGATCTGGCGATAAACTTTTAGTGATTGTTGCCGGAATAATGCGCCTTATGGTTGAGGAAAGCCTGTTCCGACCGATAGAGGCCAGGATCACCGACTCCAGCTTCGCCTCGCACCATGTGCTCCGCATAGCCTGCTGCGACCGGAACGGCGCGCGCTTTGCGCGGTCCAAACCCTTGCCGCCCCTGCCTTGATCCGATAGGGAAAGCAGCCAACACACTGACAGTCCGGAATGCTCCCATGACCGAGAAACAGAAGAAACCGCAGAAGCTCAAGGCGCGCCTGCCGCGCGGCTTCGTCGATCGCTCCGCCGCCGATATCCGCGCGACCGACGAAATGATCGGCAAGATCCGTGCGGTCTACGAGCATTATGGTTTCGATCCGGTCGAAACGCCGCTGTTCGAATACACCGACGCGCTCGGCAAGTTCCTGCCCGACAGCGACCGTCCGAACGAAGGCGTCTTCTCGCTGACGGACGACGACGACCAATGGATGTCGCTGCGCTACGACCTGACGGCGCCGCTCGCCCGCCACGTTGCCGAAAATTTCAACGAGATCCAGCTGCCGTTCCGCACCTACCGTGCCGGCTACGTCTTCCGCAACGAGAAGCCGGGCCCGGGCCGCTTCCGTCAGTTCATGCAGTTCGATGCCGATACGGTCGGTGCCGCCGGCGTCCAGGCGGATGCCGAAATGTGCATGATGATGGCCGACACCATGGAAGCGCTCGGCATCGCGCGCGGCGACTACGTGATCCGCGTCAACAATCGCAAGGTGCTCGATGGCGTCATGGAGGCGATTGGTCTTGGCGGCGACGACAAGGCCAATGCCCGCCTGACGGTGCTGCGCGCCATCGACAAGCTCGACAAGTTCGGGACGGAAGGCGTGCGACTCCTGCTCGGCGAAGGCCGCAAGGACGAAAGCGGCGACTTCACCAAGGGCGCCGGCCTCAATGCCGCACAGATCGACAAGGTGCTCTTCTTCGTCGGCATCAAGGACTATGCCGAAAGCGCTGCCGAACTCGCCGCTCTTGTTGCGGGTACGTCAAAGGGCGGCGAAGGCGTCGAGGAGCTGAACACGATCCGCAGCCTGGTCCTAAGCGCCGGCTACGAGGCCGACCGCATCAAGATCGATCCCTCGGTCGTGCGCGGTCTCGAATATTACACCGGCCCGGTCTTCGAGGCCGAGCTGCAGTTTGCAGTCACCAACGAGAAGGGCGAGAAGGTCGTCTTCGGTTCGGTTGGCGGCGGTGGTCGCTATGATGGTCTCGTCTCGCGCTTCATGGGCCAGCCCGTTCCGGCAACTGGCTTCTCGATCGGCGTTTCCCGGCTGATGACGGCGCTCAAGAACCTTGGCAAGCTCGGCGCCTCCGAAGTGATCGCCCCGGTCGTTGTCTGCGTCATGGACCGCGACATCGAGAGCATGGGCCACTACCAGCGCTTCGTGCAGCAGCTTCGCCATGCCGGCATCCGCGCTGAAATGTACCAGGGCAACAAGAAGAATTTTGGCGATCAGCTGAAATATGCCGATCGCCGCGGCTCGCCGCTGGCGATCATCCAGGGGGGCGACGAGCGCGCCGCCGGTCTGGTCCAGATCAAGGATCTGATCGAAGGCAAGCGCCTGTCGGGTGAGATCGAGGACAATGCGGCCTGGCGCGAAGCGCGTGTGGCCCAGGTTTCCGTTCCGACCGCCGAACTGGTCGGAAAGGTGCGCGAGATGCTGGCGGCGCAGGCCGAGGATCGGGCAAGGGGCTGACGGTCATGGCCCTGATCAATCTGCCCGCCTTCGCCGACGAGCTGCTTGCCGAGTTCGAGAGCCTCGGCACGCTGCGCGTCGACACACCGGTGATCCAGCCAGCCGAACCCTTCCTCGCCATGGCTGGCGAGGATCTGCGCCGCCGCATCTTCATGACCGAGAGCGAGACAGGCGAAAGCCTCTGCCTGCGCCCGGAATTCACCATTCCCGTCTGCCTGCGCCACATCGAGGCGGTGACCGGCACGCCGAAGCGCTACGCCTATCTCGGTGAGGTCTTCCGCCAGCGCCGCGAGGGCGGCAACGAATTCTACCAGGCCGGCATCGAGGATCTCGGCGACACCGATACCGCTGCCGCCGATGCGCGCGCTGTCGGTGATGCGATGCGTGTCGTTACCAACCGCTTGCCGGGACGGCGCCTCAACGTGACGCTGGGCGACCAGGCGGTGTTCGAAGCCGTCGTCGGCGCCTGCGGCCTGCCGGCCGGCTGGCAGAAGCGGCTGATCCATGCCTTCGGCGACCAGAAGCATCTGCAGAAGCTGCTCACGGAGCTCGCCCATCCGCGCACCGTCGGTGTCTTTGGTCCTGAAGTGGTACGTCTGTCGATGGACGGACTGCTTGAAGATGAAGCCCGCCTCGTCGCCCATATCGGCGAGACGATGGAGGCGACCGGCTACTCCACCAATGCCAGCCGCTCGCCTGAGGACATCGCCCGGCGGCTGAAGGAGAAGATGGAACTGGCGAATACGCGGCTCGATCGCAAGACGCTGGATCAGGTTGGCGCGTTCCTGGCGCTCGACGTCCCGCTCGCCGATGCTCCGGCCGCGCTCTTCGCCTTCGCCAAGAAATCCGGCCTCAAGCTCGATGACGCGCTCGTCCGCTTCGATGCCCGTGTCGCCGCGCTTTCCAAGATCGGTGCCGACATCGGCGCGATCCGCTATCGCGCCGCCTTCGGTCGCCCGCTCGACTATTACACCGGTCTCGTCTTCGAGGTGGAAGTCGATGGTATCCAGGCGGTGCTGGCCGGCGGAGGCCGCTTCGACCGGCTGCTGACACTGCTCGGCGCCCGTGAACACATTCCGGCCGTCGGTTTCTCGCTCTGGCTCGACCGCATCGAAAAGGCGATTGCCTCTGAAGGAGGCGCTCAATGACCATCACCATCGCCCTGCCGTCCAAGGGGCGGATGAAGGATGACGCCTCGGCAATCTTCGAACGGGCCGGCATGAAGATCGTCGCCGTCGGCAATGATCGCTCCTATCGCGGCCGGGTCGAAGGCGTGGACGATGTGGAGATCGCGTTCCTCTCGGCCTCGGAGATTTCCCGCGAACTCGGTAGCGGCTCGATCGATTTCGGCGTCACCGGCGAGGACCTTGTACGCGAGGGGCTCGCCAATGCCGACGCCCGCGTCGAGTTCTGTGCCCGCCTCGGCTTCGGTCATGCCGATGTCGTCGTCGCAGTGCCGGAGATCTGGTATGACGTCGACACCATGGCCGACCTCGGCGACGTTGCTGCGGATTTTCGTGCCCGCCATGGCCGCCGCCTGGCGATCGCCACCAAATACTGGCGGCTGACGCAGAACCATTTCTCGGGAAGCCACGGCATCCAGCTCTATCGCATCGTCGAAAGCCTCGGTGCCACCGAAGGCGCGCCGGCGTCAGGCTCGGCCGACATCATCGTCGATATCACCTCGACGGGCTCGACGCTGAAGGCGAACCATCTGAAGATCCTGACGGATGGCGTGATCCTGCGTTCCGAGGCTTGCCTGGTGCGGGCGCGCAAGGTGGGCCATGACGGAAACCCGGTCGTGGCGCGAATTATCGCGGCGGTTCGCGGCGTGCTTTGAAGCTGCGAACGGGACAGGGCGGGACCTACGGCAATCCCGGTGGCCGCGAGGACCTGCAATAATTAAAGTAGGGCCCTCAAAAAGCGCGCCCTCCGGTCCTATGTAAGTCGCGCCGACGGCATCTCTGCCGTTCCCCGCCATTCCGTTCCAGGAGACCTTCATGGCCGATCTTTCCGCCTTCCCGATCACCAAGCGCTGGCCGGCGAAAAACCCAGATATCATCCAACTTTATTCGCTGCCGACGCCGAATGGCGTGAAGGTCTCGATCGCGCTCGAAGAGCTGGGTCTCACCTATGAGCCCCACCGGATCGCCTTCGATGCCAACGAGCAGAAATCGCCGGAGTTCCTCTCGCTCAACCCGAATGGACGCATCCCTGCGATCATCGATCCCAACGGTCCGGACGGAAAGCCGATCGGCCTCTTCGAGTCCGGCGCGATCCTTATCTATCTGGCGGAAAAGACCGGCAAACTGTTGCCGGCTGATGCGGCCGGCCGCTACGAGACCATCTGCTGGGTGATGTTCCAGATGGGTGGCATCGGCCCGATGCTCGGCCAGTTCGGCCATTTCTTCAAGTTTGCCGCCGACAAGGTCGCCAACAACTCCTATCCCGTCGAGCGCTACCGCGACGAATCGAAGCGTCTCCTCGGCGTGCTCGAAGCGCGCCTTGAGGGACGGCAATGGCTGATGGGTGACGATTACACCATCGCCGACATCGCCACCTTCCCCTGGGTCGAAGGCGCACGCAGGTTCTATGGCGGTGCCGAGGTGCTCGATTACTAGAACTTTCCGAACGTGATGGCCTGGGTCGAGCGCGGCCTGTCGCGCCCTGCGGCTCTAAAGGGCATGGAAGTGCCGCGCAAGGAATAGCAACAATCGTGGCCATGTGCCCGAGTTGACGAAGCTCGGGCGCAAGGCTACGCCTTGCCGTACATTTGAATAAGAAGCAGGTGAAAAGCGTGTCGGGAAGGCTTGTTGTTGTCGGTGGCGGTCAGGCCGCCTTTGCCCTGGTTGCGAAGCTCCGTGCCCTGAAGGATGAGCGGCCGATCACCATCGTCGCCGCCGAAGCGAGCCTGCCCTATCAACGTCCGCCGCTTTCCAAGAAATATCTGCTGCGCGAATTGAGCCTCGACCGGCTGCTCTACAGGCCTGAAGTCTGGTACGGCGAGCACAATGTCGACATCCGCCTCGAGACGACTGTGACCGGCCTCGACCGCGCAGCCAAGCGCGTGACGCTCAGCGACGGGTCCTTGCTCGAATACGAGGTGCTGGCCTTTGCCACTGGCGCGACGCCGCGCCGGCTGCCGGCTTCCGTCGGCGGCGACCTCGAGGGCGTGTTCGTCGTGCGCGACTTCAGGGATGCGGATCGCCTTGCCGAGGAGATGAAGCCCGGCCGGCGCGCCCTCGTCGTCGGCGGCGGTTACATCGGTCTTGAAGCGGCGGCCGTCGCCCGGACCTGCGGGCTCGAAGTCACGGTCATCGAAATGGCCGACCGCATCCTGCAGCGCGTCGCCTCGTCGGCGACATCCGGCCTCGTGCGGGACATCCACCGGGCCCGCGGCGTCGATATCCGCGAGGGTACCGGCCTCAATCGTCTCGTCGGCGCAAACGGCCGGGTGACCGCAGCGGAGCTGTCGGACGGCTCGACCTTGCCCGTCGACGTCGTCATCGTCGGGATCGGCGTGACCGCCAACGACCGCCTGGCGCACGATGCCGGCCTCGAAACCGTCGGCGGCATCGTCGTTGATGCCTTCGGGCGAACCGCCGACCCCGCCATTTTCGCAATGGGCGATTGTGCCGTGCTTCCCTGGGAAGGCATGCGCATCCGTTTGGAATCGGTGCAGAACGCCGTCGATCAGGCCGAGGCCGTCGCCGCGATCCTTGCTGGCAGCATACACCCCTATGAGCCCAAGCCGTGGTTCTGGTCCGATCAGTACGACGTCAAGCTGCAGATCGCCGGTCTCGGTCTCGGCCATGACGAAACGATCGTCAGACCCGGTCAGCGCGAGGGCAGCGTGTCCGTCTGGTATTTCAAGCAGGGACGCTTGATCGCGGTCGACGCGATCAATGACGCCAAGGCCTATGTGACCGGCAAGAAGCTGCTTGAAACCGGCATCAATCCTGATCGGGCCGTCATCGCCGACCCGCAAACGGACCTCAAGGCGCTGCTGTCTCAGGCATAGGGCCACGCCTGGCGGCGCTGCGTATCCAGTGCAACCTGGGGGCGGTCCGATTCAATTTTCGTTAACGACGAAACGACTGTTTTCCCTCGCAATCTGCCGGGCCGAACTGCGATTTATCATTTCCTTAAGTCACCAGGCGCCAACAGAGGTCGCTTAACGGGAGGCGGGAGGTCTCGTTTCCCCAGCGGTTTTTGATTTAGGCGATTGCGATGTTCAAGGTCCTTACATGCCTCGTTGTGGAGCATAATCCGAAGCTGGTCGCGTTGGCGGCGCTCATTTGCTTCCTGTCCAGCTACGGCGCGGTGACGCTGTTGCAGCGCGCCCGTGGATCGTCCGGTAAGGCGCGGACGATCTGGGCGGTAGCGGCAGGCATTGCCAGCGGCTTCGGTATCTGGGCCACGCATTTCATCGCCATGCTTGCCTACGATCCTGGTGTCGTCCTCGGCTACCAGATGGACCTGACCGCCCTATCGTTGGCCATTGCGATCGTGCTGACGACGACAGCGCTGCTCATCGCGACCCGTCTGCAGGATCGGCTGGCCTGGATTGTCGGCGGCCTGGTGCTCGGCGCCGGCGTTGCCTGCATGCATTTCCTCGGCATGGCCGCCCTCGACGTGCCCGGCAACCTGCGCTGGGACGCCACGCTCGTTGTCGCGTCGATCGTGCTCGGCTCGCTGTTCGACATCGGTGCGCTGCGGACGATTGCGTGTGTCCGCAAGCCGCAGCAGGCGAAGATCATCGCGACGCTCCTGATGACGCTCGGGATCGTCGCGCTGCATTTCACCGCCATGGGCGCCGTGACGATCGAAGTCGGTCTTGTCACTCCGCCCCTTGAAGGCATGATCCAGCCGCATCTCCTCGCCTTCGTCATTGCCGGAACCGCCTTCTTCCTTCTGTCCCTGGTGCTGGTTGCGGCCGGCTTTGCCCATCATGCTGAGCTCTCCGCCGCCGCCGCCGAACGCGAATTCACGCGCTTCGTCCGCAGCGTGAAGGACTACGCCATCTATATGCTCGACGTCGATGGCCGCGTGGCGAGCTGGAATGCCGGTGCCGAGGCCAACAAGGGCTATGCGGCCGAGGACATCATCGGCAAGAACTTCGCCTGCTTCTATTCCGAAGACGATCAGCGCAACGGCCTGCCGCGCCGCGCACTCGAGGCTGCCGTGGCCGAGGGCAAGTTTGAGAGCGAGGGTTGGCGCTATCGAAGCGACGGCTCGCGTTTCTGGGCGCATGTGGTGATCGATCCGTTCCTTGACGAGGACGGCAAGCACGCCGGCTTCATCAAGATCGTCAAGGACGTCACCAAGGCGAAGGCCGATGCCGATCGCATCGCCGAGGTCAGCAACAACCTCGATGTCGCGCTCGAGAACATGTCGCAGGGTATCTGCCTGTTCGACAGCGATGACCGGCTGCTGCTGTCGAACCGGCGCTGCCGCGAGATCTTCGGCTTTTCCGAGACGCTCGCCGGCAAAGGGCTCACCTTCCGCGAGATTCTCGATATCGTCTTCTCCCGCATTTACGCCGAGCCCGAAATTGCGCGGGCCAAGGCCGAGGAACTCTACCAGAAACACCGGATCGAAATGGTCGGCAAGGGCGGGGGCGACATCGTCGAAAAGCTGGCGAATGGCCGTTCGATCCTGACCAAGCATCGCACGCTTCCCGACGGCGGCTGGGTCAGCACCTATGAAGACATCACCGAGCGGCTGGACACCGAGGAGCAGATTACCTTCCTCGCCCGTCACGACAGCCTGACCGGCTTGCCGAACCGGCTCCAGTTCAACAGCTACCTCGAAGAGGAACTGGATGCGGCAGCCTGGTTCAACCGCAAGGTTGCCGTCATCGGCATCGACCTCAACAAGTTCAAGGAAGTCAACGACCTGCATGGCCATGCCGCCGGCGATTTCGTTCTGGTGACGATTGCCCAGCGTGTGAAGGGGCTGCTGCAGGAGGGCGAATTCGTAGCGCGCCTCGGCGGTGACGAGTTCGCTGCGGTGAAGCGTTTCGAGGAACTGGCCGAGCTCAACGACTTCCTGCGCCGTATCGAAAAGAGCCTGCACGAGGAAATGCGTTTCGGCGATTTCGAGCTGAAGTCCGGCGGCAGCATGGGCGTCGCCATCTATCCTCAGGATGCGGAGACGGCCGATACGCTGATCAACAATGCCGACCTTGCGATGTACCGGGCGAAGGCCGCGCTCAACCAGACGGTCTGCTTCTACGAGGTCTCGATGGACGAAGCGGCGCGCCAGCGCCGTGCGCTCGCAAACGATCTCTGGGATGCCGTCGACAAGAGGCAGCTTGCCTTGCACTACCAGGTGCAGAAGTCGGTGATGACCGGCACCGTCATCGGCTACGAGGTGCTGCTGCGCTGGCATCATCCCGAACGCGGAATGGTACCGCCGAACGAGTTCATCCCGCTCGCAGAGGAGTGCGGGGCAATCCTGCCGATCGGCGAATGGGTGCTGCGCGAAGCCTGCCGCGAGGCCGCAGGCTGGGCGAGCAACCACAAGATTGCCGTCAACCTGTCGCCGGTCCAACTCGCCAACGGCGATATCGTCAGCCTGGTGCAGGGCGTGCTTGCCGAAACCGGGCTCGACCCGAACCGGCTGGAGCTCGAGATCACGGAATCGACGATCATCGACGACAAGGAGCGCGCGCTGCTGACGCTGCGACAGATCAAGGAGCTCGGCGTGACGATCGCGATCGACGATTTCGGCACGGGATACTCCTCGCTCGAAACGTTGCGGTCGTTCCCCTTCGACAAGATCAAGCTCGACAAGAGCTTCATGTGGGAGGTGGAGGGCAGTCCGCAGGCCAAGGCGATCGTTCGCGCCATCCTGGCGCTCGGTCAGAGCCTGTCCGTGCCGGTTCTTGCCGAGGGCGTCGAGACGCAGAAGCAGCTCGATATCCTGCAGGCGGAAGGCTGCGACGAGGCACAGGGCTACCTGCTCGGACGCCCGGCCCCGATAACGCTTCTGTTCAGCGGCGACGACGAGGCGGCGGCCGCCTGATCGGGCGGCGCATCGTCAAGGGTCGCGTCTGCTGCGTTCACCGATCGCGCACCATTTCTTGCGGGGATTTCACGCCTTGTCGACGCCAACCGTCGGCAGGGTCAAGGCTTGCGCTATTGCCGCAGCAATGTCCGACCGGCACCTTCCACCAGGAAGCGCGGGAAGAAGAAGACGCCTGTGATCGTGCCGGAATAGCGCTGTTCGAGGCCCGAGGATTCGCCGATGCAGAACAGCGGCTGTTTCTGGCCGTGTTCTTCGAGCGCGATCGTCGTCGAAAAGCAGAAGGACGAGCAGCTTGTCGCCGCCTGCTCGAAAAGTTCGAGCACATGGTTGCGATCGGCCGGGTCGTAGCAGCGCACGAAGTTGAGCAGGCCGCATTCGCCGTCGCGAAGGCCGTGGATGGCGGCAGCCTTTTCACCAAGCCGGAACAGTCCGGTGGACAAGTCGCCCGACCATCCCTCCGACGCGCAGAACTGTTGCAGGAACTCATGGTGCGGCAGATCGAGATGCGGCTGGCCCGGAAAGCCGAGGGGAACGGAATTTGCTCTCGTGATCTTGAACACGGTCTACCCCAGCAGCATTCCTGGGCGTCCTCATCGGCGCCTCAAGAAAACACGTCCCATTGTGCAAATCACGCCTACCATCGACCAATATGGAAGCGCACGCCACTGACCGTGGGCGTTTCACCACTCGAAAGGTCGCGAGATAGTATTGAAGCTCTCTGACGAAGTGATTTCGCTGGAGAGGGCGGCTAAATTTGCGATTAAATACTTATATGCTTATCGTGATTTTCTCGAAGAGATTCCGGATACACGGTTAATACGAAAAAGCTTAAGCGATTGGCCGCCCGCCTTGATCCGCTATCCAGTCTCCTGTGAATCTCCGTTCACTTGGGGCGCTGTTATAGTTCGTTTTTTTTCGACTTCAACGGTTTTTTGAAGCCCGACTACAACCGGTGGAATTTTTGCGCCCGCGGCTAGGCTGCAGGGTGCTCTGCCGAACAATGGTATTGATAAAAAACAAGAAAGGCGACCCGAGGGCCGCCTTTCCGATCCAGATGGATCGATGCTGTGAAAGGCTTACGCCTTTATCACATCATGTCCATGCCGCCGTTCAGCGCGCTTGACGCGCTGAACCGCTTTAAGCGCATGGGCGAAGCTTTATGGACGATGCTGTGAAAGGCTTACGCCTTATCACATCATGTCCATGCCGCCCATGCCGCCCATGCCGCCCGGCATGCCAGCAGGGGCATCCTTCTTCGGCAGTTCAGCGATCATGGCTTCGGTGGTGATCAGCAGCGAAGCAACCGAAGCTGCGTCCTGCAGAGCCGTGCGAACGACCTTGACCGGGTCGATGATGCCCATGGTGATCATGTCGCCGAAGACGCCGGTCTGAGCGTTGTAGCCGAAGTTGTCTTCGTTCTTTTCCAGGATCTTGCCGACAACGATCGAAGCTTCGTCACCAGCGTTTTCAGCGATCTGGCGGGCCGGAGCCTGCAGAGCGCGGCGAACGATGTTGACACCAGCTTCCTGGTCGTCGTTTTCGCCCTTGACGGTCAGCTTTGCAGCCGAACGCAGCAGCGCGGTGCCGCCGCCCGGTACGATGCCTTCCTGAACGGCAGCGCGCGTCGCGTTGAGGGCGTCGTCGATGCGGTCCTTCTTTTCCTTGACTTCGATTTCCGTTGCACCGCCGACGCGGATGACGGCAACGCCGCCAGCGAGCTTGGCAAGGCGTTCCTGCAGCTTTTCGCGGTCGTAGTCAGAGGAGGTTTCTTCGATCTGGGCCTTGATCTGGGCGACGCGGCCTTCGATGTCGGCCTTCTGGCCGGCGCCGTCGACGATCGTCGTGTTTTCCTTGGAGATCGAAACCTTCTTCGCACGGCCGAGCATGTCGAGCGTGACGTTTTCGAGCTTGATGCCGAGGTCTTCGGAGATGACCGTGCCGCCCGTCAGGATGGCGATGTCTTCGAGCATGGCCTTGCGGCGATCGCCGAAGCCCGGAGCCTTGACAGCAGCGATCTTCAGGCCGCCGCGCAGCTTGTTGACGACGAGCGTTGCAAGAGCTTCGCCTTCGACGTCTTCAGCGATGATGAGGAGCGGCTTGCCGGTCTGAACGACGGCTTCGAGAACCGGGAGCATGGCCTGGAGGTTCGAGAGCTTCTTCTCGTGGAGGAGAATGAAGGCGTCTTCGAGGTCGGCGACCATCTTTTCCGGGTTGGTGACGAAGTAGGGCGACAGGTAGCCGCGGTCGAACTGCATGCCTTCGACGACTTCGAGTTCGGTTTCGGCGGTCTTGGCTTCTTCAACCGTGATGACGCCTTCGTTGCCGACCTTCTGCATTGCTTCGGCAATGTCGAGACCGATCTGCTTTTCACCGTTTGCGGAGATCGTGCCGACCTGGGCAACTTCTTCCGAGGTGTTGATCTTCTTGGCCTTGGCGAGCAGGTCCTTGACGACTTCTGCAACGGCGAGGTCGATGCCGCGCTTCAGGTCCATCGGGTTCATGCCGGCGGCAACAGCCTTGGCGCCTTCACGAACGATTGCCTGGGCGAGAACGGTAGCGGTGGTGGTGCCGTCGCCTGCGATGTCGTTGGTCTTCGAAGCGACTTCGCGCACCATCTGGGCGCCCATGTTCTCGAACTTGTCTTCGAGTTCGATTTCCTTGGCGACCGAAACGCCGTCCTTGGTGATGCGCGGTGCGCCGAAGGACTTGTCGATAACGACGTTACGACCCTTCGGGCCGAGCGTTACCTTCACTGCGTCGGCGAGGATGTCGACGCCGCGCAGCATCTTTTCACGCGCGGTGCGGCCGAACTTGACTTCTTTAGCTGCCATTTTGAAAGCTCCTGTTGTCGAAATTCCGGGCGAGGCCCGGTTTCAAACGGGGGAAGAATTGGGAAGGGGGTTACCGGCCGATCAGCCGATGATGCCCATGATGTCGGCTTCCTTCATGATCAGAAGGTCTTCGCCGTTGATCTTGACTTCGGTGCCCGACCACTTGCCGAACAGGACACGGTCGCCAGCCTTGACGTCGAGCGGAACAACCTTGCCGCTTTCGTCACGAGCACCCGAGCCGACTGCCACGATTTCGCCTTCCTGGGGCTTTTCCTTGGCGGTGTCCGGAATGATGATGCCGCCCTTGGTCTTCTCTTCAGACTCGACGCGACGAACGACGACGCGGTCGTGCAGCGGGCGGAAATTGGTGCTTGCCATTAGTCTAATCCCTCGATCAAATGACATTACGGATCGCTGACCGATCCGACGGATGGGTGTTAGCACTCTCTTTTGTCGAGTGCCAGCGACGCCGAGATAAGGCTCGCTCCGGAACGAGTCAAGGATTGGCCCTTAGATTTTTTGCCCGGGAAGGGTTCCCTTTTTCCAACGGCGACACTTGTATTCTTGTGCCTTCCTTGCCATGCAAGCCGGAAACCGTGTTTGCAGGAAGCCAGGATGGCCGCAAGGATCAACAGTTTTCGGGAAATCGCCGGACGCTACGACGTCGTACTGTGCGATGTCTGGGGTGTTCTTCACAATGGCGTGCAGGCCTTTGCTTCCGCCTGCGAGGCGTTGGCCGAGGCGCGCGCCGCCGGCCTGACGGTGGTGCTGATCACCAATTCGCCCCGTCCGCATCCGGGTGTGAAGATCCAGATCCGCGGTCTCGGCGTTCCCGACGAAGCCTATGACCGGATCGTGACCTCGGGTGACGTGACGCGGGCGCTGATCGCTGCCGCCGACAAGAAGATTTTCTTCATCGGCGCCGAGCGGGACCTGCCGCTGCTCGAAGGTCTCGGAACGCAGATCGTGTCGTCGGAAGACGCTGAGACGGTCGTCTGCGCCGGCTTCTATGACGACGAGACCGAAACGCCGGAGCATTACCGCGCGACGCTGACGGGCCTCGCCAAGCGCAAGCTCCCGTTCATCTGTGCCAATCCCGATCTCGTTGTCGAGCGCGGCCACAGGCTGATCCCTTGCGCCGGCGCGATCGCCAAGCTCTATGAGGAGTTGGGCGGCGAGGCACGGATCGCCGGCAAGCCCTATATCGCCATCTACCGCGCGGCGCTGACCGAGGCGAAGGCCGTGCGCGGCGCGCTTGACCTGTCGCGCGTGATCGCCGTTGGCGATGGCATGCCGACGGACGTCAAGGGTGCCCAGGATGCTGGCTTCGATCTGCTCTACATCAGCGCCGGCATCCACGCCCAGGAGTACATGAATGAAAGTCGGACCGACGAGGCGAAGCTCGCCGCCTTCCTGAAGAAGGAGGGCGCCTCGCCGAAGTATTGGATGCCGCGGCTCGCCTGACGGGAAGACGGAGATGACGGTTTTTCATCGCAACGAGACCCGTGATCCGCTTCCGGAGCATCTGCGCGGCGGCGTCGTCGCGATCGGTAACTTCGACGGCGTGCACCGCGGTCACCAGTCGGTACTCAATCGGGCGCTGGAAGAGGCGAAAGCGCGCGGTGTGCCGGCGCTGGTCCTGACCTTCGAGCCGCATCCGAGAACCGTGTTCCGTCCGGAAACCCCGGTCTTCCGGCTGACGCCGGCGCCATTGAAGGCCCGTATCCTCGAAGGCATGGGTTTCGGCGCCGTCATTGAATATCCGTTCGACCGCACCTTCTCGCAGCTTTCCGCATCGGATTTCATCCATCGCATCCTGCTCGAATGGCTGCACGCCTCGCATGTCGTCACCGGCTTCGATTTCCACTTCGGCAAGGGCCGCGAGGGTGGCCCCGCCTTCCTGATGGCCGCCGGCGGCGACAACGGTTTTGGCGTGACGCTGGTCGATGCCTTCCGCGACGAAAACGCATCGGTCATCTCGTCGAGCTATATCCGCTCGCTGCTCGGCGAAGGCGATGTCTCGCAAGCTGCCGGCATGCTCGGCTATCGCTACCTCGTCGAGGCGAAGGTGATCGGCGGCAAGAAGCTCGGCCGCGAGCTCGGCTTTCCCACCGCCAATATGCGGCTTGCGCCTGAGGTGGAGCTGAGGCCGGGCATCTACGCCGTGCGTTTCCGCCGGGCCGACGGTTCGCTCTATGACGGTGTCGCAAGCTTCGGGCGCCGCCCGACGGTCGACAGCGACGGCGAGCCCTTGCTCGAAACCTTCGTCTTCGACTTTTCGGGCGATCTCTACGGCGAGATCTGTACGGTCACCTTCTTCGGTCACCTGCGCGACGAGCTGAAGTTCGACGGGCTCGATCCGCTGGTGGCGCAGATCCGTCAGGACGAAGCCGAGGCGCGCGCGCTGCTCTCCGGTGTGCAGCCGCTCGGCGACATCGACCGTAAGCTCAACTTCGCCCGATAAAAGATTTCGGCATAGGTGTGGTGGCGGACCTTTTCAAAAGGCCGAAAACGCCTTAAACAACCGGCCACTATGACCCGGCACCGTCGATTGATCATCGATCAGCGAATTATTGGCCCGGCCTTCCGCGCGCTTTAGTCAGCCGGAAGGTCCGGGATTTCGGCGTTTCCGACGCCCCAGTCATCTCTCGATACCGAGCCCATTGCGTATGCGCGACCCTTCGCGCGAAGAAGCGATTGCAAAGACCATGACCGACACCGCTGAAAAGATCGACTACTCATCGACCCTCTACCTGCCGCAGACGGAATTCCCGATGCGCGCTGGCCTGCCGCAGAAGGAGCCGGAAACGGTGGCCCGCTGGCAGAAGATGGGCCTCTACAAGAAGCTGCGCGCCTCGGCCGCCGGCCGCGACAAGTTCGTGCTGCATGACGGCCCTCCCTATGCCAACGGCAACATCCATATCGGCCACGCGCTGAACAAGATCCTCAAGGACGTCATCAACCGCTCGTTCCAGATGCGCGGCTTCGACGCCAACTACGTGCCCGGCTGGGACTGCCACGGTCTGCCGATCGAGTGGAAGATCGAAGAGAAGTACCGCGAGAAGGGCCAGAACAAGGACGAGGTCCCGGTCAACGAATTCCGCAAGGAATGCCGTGACTTCGCCTCCGGCTGGATCCAGGTCCAGGCCGAGGAGTTCAAGCGCCTCGGCATCGAGGGCGACTTCGACAATCCCTACACGACGATGAACTTCCACGCCGAAGCGCGCATTGCCGGCGAACTGATGAAGATTGCCAAGCTCGGCCAGCTCTATCGCGGCTCGAAGCCGGTCATGTGGTCGGTCGTCGAGCGCACCGCGCTTGCCGAAGCCGAAGTCGAATATGCCGATGTCGAAAGCGACATGATCTGGGTGAAGTTCCCGGTTACCGAAGGTCCGGACGCACTTTCCGGCGCCTTCGTCGTGATCTGGACGACCACGCCTTGGACCATCCCGGGCAACCGCGCCATCGCCTATTCCTCGCGCTACGCCTACGGCCTCTATGAAGTCGCGACCGCGGAGAACGACTTCGGCCCGCAGCCGGGCGAGAAGCTAATCTTCGCCAAGCGCCTTGCGGACGAATCCGCGGCCAAGGCCAAGCTCACCTTCAATTTCGTTCGCGACCTCGAAGCCGACGAACTGTCGTCCGTGACCTGCGCCCATCCGCTGCATGGTCTCGGCGGCGGCTATGCCTTCAAGGTGCCGCTGCTCGACGGCGACCACGTCACCGACGATGCCGGCACCGGTTTCGTGCACACGGCCCCGGGCCACGGCCGCGAGGACTTTGACGCCTGGATGGACAGCGCCCGTGCGCTCGAAGCCCGCGGGATCTCCTCGGCGATCCCGTTCACGGTCGACGACGCCGGCTACTTCACCGCGGACGCCCATGGCTTCGGCCCAGATGCCGAAGGCGGCGCCGGCCGCGTCATCGACGACAAGGGCAAGAAGGGCGACGCCAACGATCGCGTCATCAAGGCGCTGATCGCCCGTCACGCGCTCTTTGCGCGCGGTCGTCTGAAGCACTCCTATCCGCACTCCTGGCGTTCGAAGAAGCCGGTTATCTTCCGCAACACGCCGCAATGGTTCGTCTATATGGACAAGGCGTTCGGCGATGGCACGACGCTGCGCTCGCGCGCGCTCTCGGCGATCGACGATACCCGTTTCGTTCCCGGCGCCGGCCAGAACCGCCTGCGCGCGATGATCGAGGGACGCCCGGACTGGGTTCTCTCGCGCCAGCGCGCCTGGGGCGTGCCGATCGCGATCTTCGCAGACGACCAGGGCGAGATCCTGATCGACGAGGCCGTCAACGCCCGCATCCTCGAAGCCTTCGAAAAGGAAGGCGCCGATGCCTGGTTTGCCGAAGGCGCCAAGGACCGTTTCCTCGGCAAGGATCACGACCACGCCAAGTGGCACCAAGTCATGGATATCCTCGACGTGTGGTTCGATTCCGGTTCGACCCACACCTTCACGCTCGAAGACCGCCCGGACCTGAAGTGGCCGGCCGATGTCTATCTCGAAGGGTCGGACCAGCATCGCGGCTGGTTCCATTCCTCGCTGCTCGAGGCCTGTGCGACGCGCGGCCGCGCGCCCTACAACGCCGTTGTCACCCATGGTTTCACCATGGATGAGAAGGGCGAGAAGATGTCGAAGTCCAAGGGCAACACCGTCACGCCGCAGGAGGTGATGAAGGATGCCGGCGCCGACATTCTGCGCCTGTGGGTGATGACGACGGACTATTGGGAAGATCAGCGTCTCGGCAAGACGATCATCCAGACCAACATCGATGCCTATCGCAAGCTGCGCAACACGATCCGCTGGATGCTCGGCACGCTCGCCCACGACAAGGGCGAGGAGATCGCCTATGCCGACATGCCGGAACTCGAAAAGTTGATGCTGCATCGTCTGGCGGAGCTCGATCAACTCGTGCGCGAAGGCTACGATGCCTTCGACTTCAAGAAGATCGCCCGTGCGCTGATCGATTTCTCGAACGTCGAACTCTCGGCCTTCTACTTCGACGTCCGCAAGGACGCGCTCTATTGCGACGCGCCGTCGAGCCTGCGCCGTCGGTCGGCACTCGCGGTCATCCGCAAGCTCTTCGATTGCCTGGTTCTGTGGCTGGCGCCGATGCTGCCCTTCACCACGGAAGAAGCCTGGCTGTCGCGCAAGCCCGATGCGGTTTCGGTGCATCTCGAACAGTTCCCGGCAATCCCGTCGGAATGGAAGAACGATGCGCTCGAAGCCAAGTGGGACAAGATCCGTGCGGTCCGCACCGTCGTCACCGGCGCGCTCGAGATCGAGCGCAAGGACAAGCGCATCGGTTCGTCGCTGGAAGCAGCACCGGTCGTCCACGTCGCCGATCCGGAGCTTTTGAAGGCGCTGGAAGGGCAGGACTTCGCCGAGATCTGCATCACCTCGGCCATCGTGATCGAAGCCACCGAAGGCCCTGCGGATGCATTCCGCCTGGCGGATGTCGCCAAGGTGAGCGTCGTGCCGAAGCTCGCCGAAGGTCAGAAATGCGCCCGTTCCTGGCGGATCACGACCGATGTCGGTTCCGACCCGCTCTACCCGGACGTGTCGGCCCGTGATGCCGCGGCCCTGCGTGAACTTGGTTTCAAGGCTTAACGCATTGTTACCGGATGAATTGCACTCGTTGCGTTCATCCGGTAAAACCTGCCCGAAATTTGGCGGATTTCTCCGCCATGGGCGCTTGAGTGGCCGCGCTGACCGGTGGCCGGCTGGAAGGAATCTCATGGAAATGACGCGAGAGTTGCGAGTGTTTGCCAGCGTGGCCGCCATTTTGACGAGCGGCCTTGTGCTTTCGGGCTGCATCGGCGGCCCGACTTATGGCACCGACAAGACCGCCGGCGAACAACTCATGGACGACCTCGGCAGCGTCGCCAGCTTCGGCCCGCCGAAGCGTGATCCGGTCAAGTATCAGCCGCGCCCAGGTCTCGTTCTGCCGCCGTCGGCGCAGCAGGCCTCGCTTGTCGAGCCGCAGAAGTCGCTCGCCAGCCGTGAGGCGAACCCGGAATGGGTCGAGTCTCCGGAGGAGGTTCGCAATCGTCTGCGCGAAGAGGCCGACGCGAACAAGAACAACCCGAACTACGTTTCCCCCCTCGCCAAGGCCAGCGCCAACGGCCGCCGGCTCTCGGCCAAGGAGCAGCAGGAAGCCTATCGTGAAGCGCGCAAGATCGAGATGGGCGCCTATTCCGACAAGCGCCGCTTCCTGAGCGATCCGCCGCTCGAATATCGCCGCCTGCCGGAGGGCACCGAGACCGATCTCGGCGAGCCGGAGAAGGACAAGGAGCGCCGCCGCAAGAAGGAGGCGCAGATCAAGAACACCGGCACCAAGTGGTATTGGCCCTTCTAAGATCATTTCAATGTTTCATTGAAACGGCGAAATGATCTAACTCCTTGAATTTACCCAATTCCGGACGGAAAATAGTTTCTCGCTTTCCTGGAATTGCTTTGAGCAGCGCCTGAGTCATGACCATCAGCATTCGCGACGCACGCCCGGAAGATGCGGAAACCATTCTGGGCTTCATCACCGAACTTGCCATCTATGAGAAGGCGCCCGACGCAGTCGAGGCGACAGCCGAGATGCTGCAGGCCTCGCTCTTCGGCCCGGGTGCCATTACCCGTGCCGTGATCTGTGAGAAGGACGGCAAGCCCGCAGGCTTCGCCATGTGGTTCTACAACTACTCGACCTGGCAGGCGCGCAAGGGCCTCTACCTTGAGGACCTCTACGTCACGCCGGATTGCCGCGGCTCGGGTGCCGGCAAGATGCTGCTGAAGCACCTCGCGAAAATTGCCGTCGAGGAAGGCTGCGGCCGCTTCGAATGGAGCGTGCTTGACTGGAACGAGCCGGCGATCCGGGTCTACGAATCGGTTGGCGCCGAGCCGATGTCCGAATGGACGCGCTACCGGCTGGCCGGCGCGGCCCTCGAAAACTTCGCGGCCGACTGAGGCGATTTCAACAAGAACTGAAGCGGGATCTCGTGAGAGCCCGGACTGGCTTCACCGCTTCCCGGCGAAGAAGTCCCTGAGGATCTCGGCGGCCTCGCGCTCGGCGAGGCCCGAATAGACGTCTGGCACATGATGGCAGGTGGGCGAACCGAAGAAGCGCACGCCGCTGTCGACGGCACCGCCCTTCGGGTCGTCCGCGCCGTAGTAGAGACGGCGGATGCGGGCGAACGAAATCGCCGCGGCGCACATGGCGCAGGGTTCGAGCGTGACGTAGAGATCGGCGCCCGTCAGCCGTTCGTCCTTGAGGACGGCTGCAGCCTCACGGATGGCGACGATCTCGGCATGTGCGGTCACGTCGTTGAGTTCGCGGGTGCGATTGCCGGCGCGGGAGATGATCTGACCATCGAAAACGACCACGGCGCCGATCGGTACTTCGCCGCGCTCTGCCGCCTTCCTGGCCTCCTCAAGGGCCGCATCCATGAAGCGTGTCGTATCAGTCATCGCTCAAACAATAATTTCTCTTAACCCACGGGCCGCGACCTGATAGGACAGCCGCAAAAGGCAGGCAACACAAATGACATCCAAAGATAAGCCCACGCGGCCTGGCGGCAAGTCCGCCGGCCGGGACAAGAAACCGCATTTCGCCGACAAGAAGGCTGGAGCACCGAAAAAGGTTGCCGGCTCGAAGAGTTTTGGCGCCAAGCCCTCCGGACCCAAGGCTTCCGGCCCCAAGTCTGGCGCCTCGCGTCCGGCCAGGGAGCGCCCGAACGCGGCTGCTCCGGGTGTCGACGAACCGCAGCGCATCTCCAAGATCCTGGCACGCGCCGGTGTCGCCTCGCGCCGCGATGTCGAGCGCATGATCATGGAAGGTCGCATCAAGCTCAACGGCGTCATTCTCGACACGCCGGTCGTCAACGCGACGCTTGCCGATGCGATCGAAGTCGATGGCCAGCCGATCCGCGGCATCGAGCGCACCCGCCTCTGGCTCTATCACAAGCCGGCTGGCCTGGTGACCACCAATGCCGATCCGGAAGGACGCCCGACCGTATTCGACAACCTGCCCGACGAGTTGCCGCGCGTCCTGTCGATCGGCCGCCTCGACATCAACACCGAGGGCCTGTTGCTGCTGACCAACGACGGTGGTCTTGCCCGCGTGCTCGAGCTACCCTCGACGGGATGGCTGCGCCGCTATCGCGTACGCGCCCACGGCGAGATCGACCAGGAAGCGCTTGACCGGCTGAAGGACGGCATCGCCGTCGACGGTGTGCTCTATGGTGCGATCGAGGCGACGCTGGACCGGGTCCAGGGTTCGAACGTCTGGATCACCATGGGTCTGCGCGAAGGCAAGAACCGCGAAATCAAGAACGTGCTTGGCGCACTCGGTCTCGACGTCAACCGTCTCATCCGCATTTCCTATGGACCTTTCCAGCTCGGCGAATTGCCGGAGGGACATGTCCAGGAAATCCGTGGCCGCACGTTGCGTGACCAGCTTGGACCGCGCCTGATCGAGGATGCCAAGGCGAATTTCGACGCGCCGCTCTACAACGACCAGTCGGCCACGACCGCGCGGGACCAGCACGAAGAGGACGAACCCGAGCAGCGCAAGAGCAGCCGCTGGGAAAAGCCCGAGGACAAGCGCGAGCGTGCTCTGGCGCGGCTCGACACGCGCCGCGACGATCGCCGTGACGGCAAGCGCGGCGGCCGTGATCGTGACGAGCGTGACAGCAAGTTCGAAGATCGGCCGAAGCGTGCGCCGGCTACGCGTACCCGCACGGCCAATGTCTGGATGGCGCCTGGCGCCCGTCCGCTGGCCGAGAAGAAGCCGAAATCAGTTGACGGCGACGCCACCGAGAAGCCCGTCCGTCGCGAGCGTCCGGAAGGCGCGCCGAAGACCAAGCGCTATGGCCGCAACAAGGACGGACTGGCAACGAAGACGACGAGCAAATTCGATCCCGACCGCAAGGGCGGCGCCAGGGATTTTGCACGCGCCGACAAGCCGGCTCGCCCGTTCGTCAAGAGCCGCGACGAGGACGGCGAGTGGATCAGCGCCGCCGAGCCGGTGCGCCGTCGCGACGAAGGCAGGGATGGCGGCTTCGGTCGCCGCCGGGCTTTCGAAGGTGGCGAACGCAATTCCCGCGATCACGGCGATCGTCCGCCGCGCCGCGAGGGTGGTGATCGGCCGCGCGGCGACCGTCCGGCCAGAGCCGAAGGTGGTGAGCGCAGCCGCTTCGACAAGCCGCGTTCCCCGCGCGCCGAGGGTGATCGGCCGCGTCGTGAAGGCGCAGACCGGCCGCGTGGCGACCGTCCGGCTCGGGCAGAAGGCGGTGAACGCGTTCGTTCCGACCGGCCGCGCGCACCGCGCGCCGAGGGCGATCGTCCCTTCGGCGACAAGCCGCGTGGAAAGCCGTTTGGTGGAAAACCCTCCGGTGGCAAGCCGGCTGGTGGCAAGTCCTTCGGCGCACGGCCTGGCGCACCCCGCGGCGGCAAGCCTGGGGGCAAGCCCGGCGGTCGACCTGGTGGCGCCCGTCCGGGCGGGGGCAAGCCGCGCGGCAAGGGGAACTAACGGGTCGTGCGTATCGTCGGTGGAGAGTTTCGTGGCCGCAGCCTGGCCACGCCCAAGTCCAACGATATCCGCCCGACCACGGACCGGACGCGCGAAAGCCTGTTCAACATCCTGAGCCATTCCTATCCGGAGGCGCTCGACGGCACCCGTGTGCTCGACCTTTTCGCGGGCACCGGTGCCGTTGGCTTCGAGGCCCTCTCACGGGGGTGCCGTCAGGCACTCTTCGTCGAGCAGGGCGTCGAGGGCAGGGGATTGTTGCAGACGAACATCGAGACGCTCGGCCTGCAAGGACGGGCAAAGGTGTTCCGGCGTGACGCGACGAACCTCGGCGCCGTCGGCACGATGGAGCCTTTCCATCTCGTCTTCGCCGATCCGCCCTATGCGAAGGGCCTCGGCGAGAAGGCGCTGGGATCGGCCGCCGCCGGCAACTGGCTCGTCCCCGATGCCCTGGTGATCCTCGAAGAGCGGGCGGACGTCCAGCCGGCGCCAGCGGCCGTCTTCGAGCGCCTCGACGTCAGAGTCTTCGGCGATACCCGCATGCATTTCTACCGCTTCCGCGGCGCCTGACCGTCATATTTTCGATTTCCTTGCGAAGATAGGCTGTCGCCGACCATGCGAGTTTCCTTATCCCGCTTATAGCGCCGCGCATCTTCTGAGACGCCCATGGTGGCTGTAACGTTTCGGTCTGCTGCATAATTTTGCCCTCAAATCGATTTCGACTTAGGGAAAGATGCAGAAGCGGAGGACATGCCGATGAAGCAGGATCTTTCGATGACGAAGGAGGCGGCGCAGGCGTCCAGCCAACCGACCGTCGCGCTGGCGCTGGGTGGCGGTGGCGCACGGGGGCTCGCGCATATTCACGTCATCGAAACGCTGGATGAGCTGGGCATTCGCCCAGTAGCGATCGCCGGCTCCTCCATCGGTGCGATCATGGGCGCCGGCATGGCCGCTGGCATGCGCGGTGAAGAGATCAGGGAACACACGCTTGCGACGGTCGGGCATCGCCGCGAGGTCGTCAATCGGCTCTGGCAGATGCGGCCGTCGAGCCTTTCCGAGGCGATGGCGAACGGATTTCGCTTCGGGCAATTCAATGTCGAGCGCGTTCTCAGGGCCTTTCTGCCGGAGGCCATTCCGCCGAAGTTCTCGGATCTCGGCATCCCGCTCAAGGTGGTCGCCACCGACTATTACGGCCAGACCGAGCATATCTGCGAAAAGGGTGATCTGTGGCAGGCGCTGGCTGCCTCCGCTGCCCTGCCTGCGATCTTCATCCCGGTGAAGATCGGCGGGCGCGTGATGATCGACGGTGGTATCTACAACCCTATCCCCTTCGATCATCTGCGCGGCCTGGCCGATATCGTCATCGCCGTCGATGTCGTCGGTGGTCCGGATGGCGATGGCAAGACGATCCCGAGCCGCATCGACAGCCTGTTCGGCGCGAGCCAACTGATGATGCAGTCGATCATCGCGATGAAGCTCAAGGAAGGCGCACCGGATATCCTGCTGCGCCCCGATGTCGGCCGCTACCGGGTGATGGATTTCCTGCGGGCTAGGGACGTGCTGAACGGAACCGTCGCGATCAAGGACCAGTTGAAACGAGCGCTCGACGAACGGATGCGGGCGCCGAAGCTCGAGTGAGCGCCGACGATTGACGGCCCGCACGGTCGCTGCAGGCGAGGCTACGCGCTCTCGCGCTCGTCCGCAGGAAGCCCAGGCAGGATCCGTTCGCCCGTCTCTTGGGAGTGATCGACCTCGCGCTTCGGCTTGACCAGCGGTTCCGGCCTGACCGGACGCGAATGCAGCATGTCGCGACCGGCGGTGATGCCTTCGGCCTCCTGCAGCACGAGACGTGCCTCGTCGCGCTTGCGGATATCGTCCATGATCGCGATCGCCTCATCGTCACCAACCCCAAGCGCCTCCAGCGACTTGCGGCCGAACAGCAGGCCGGACTCGAAGGTCTCGCGCAGTTCGTAGTCGACGCCCTTGGCGCGCAGCTCCAGCGTATGCAGACGGTCGTACGAGCGGGCGAAAATGCGGGCGTTCGGATATTCCGATTGCACGAGGTCGATGATGTGGTCGGTCGTTTCCTTCTTCTGCGTGCAGACGGCGACGATCTTTGCCCGCTCGATGCCGGCGGCGCGCAGCACGTCGAGCCGGTTGCCGTCGCCGAAGTAAATGCGGAAGCCGAAGGTCGCGGCCTGGCGCACGCGGGCGCCGGAATGGTCGATGATCGTCACGTCGCGGCCGCCGGCGAGCAGGATCTGCGCGGCGATCTGGCCGAAGCGGGAGAAGCCGATCATCAGCACGTCGGCGCCCGCGCCCTCGAAGTCTTCGTCGATCTCCTCGTCCAGCTCGTCCTGCTCGCGCATCAGCTTCGGCGCCAGCATCGAAGCGAGCGGCGTCAGCGCCATCGACAGCGTGACGATCGCGACGAGCAGCGAGGCGTCGCCATCCGAGAAGACACCGGCGCTGGCTGCTGCCGTGAACAGCACGAAGCCGAATTCGCCACCCTGCGGCAGGAGCAGGCTGATGCGCACCGCATCGTTGTGGTGCGTCCCGGTGAGCCGGCAGAGCCAGTAGAGCACCAGGCTCTTCAACGCCATCAACAGCGGCACGGCAACAATGATCAACTGGTAGCGCTCGACGATGACGCCGAGCTCCAGCGACAGGCCGACGGCCATGAAGAAGAGCGCCTGCAGGATACCGCGAAACGGTTCGATATCCGCTTCGAGTTCATGGCGATAGGAGGACTCCGCCAAGAGCACGCCCGCGAGGAAGGCACCCATCGCCATTGAAAGTCCGGCGAGCTGCATCATGGTCGCCGCGCCCATGACGACGAGCAGGGCGGCCGCGATCATGACGTCGCGGGCGCCCGTGCGGCCGATGATCTGGAACAGGGGATTTACGAGGTAGCGGCCGGCAGCGAAGAGAACGACGATCGCGGTGGTGGCGATCGCGAAATCCTCGAGCGGCGGCGTCGTATCCTCGGGCGCCTGCGCCGCCAGAAGCGGGATCAGCGCCAGCAGCGGCACGATCGCCAGATCCTGCAAAAGAAGGATGGAGAACGATCGCTGCCCGTAGCGCGTGTTGCGGTCGTTGCCTTCGTCGAGGATCTGCATGGCAAACGCGGTCGACGACAGGGCCAGGCCGAAGCCGGCAATGATGCTGCCGCCCTGGCCGAGGAGCCCGAAGGCATAGATGATGGACGAGAGCACGATGCCGGTCAGCACCACCTGCGCTGTGCCGAGGCCGAAGATATCGCGCCGCATCTGCCAGAGACGCGACGGTTTCAGTTCGAGGCCGATGATGAACAGGAGGAACACGACGCCGAGTTCCGAGACATGCAGGATCTGCTCGCCCTCGGTGATGCTCTGGGCGACCGGACCGATGAGCACGCCGGCGCAGAGATAGCCGAGGATGGTGCCGAGGCCGAGCCGCTTGAAGATTGGTGCGGCCACCACTGCGCCGCCAAGTAGCATCAGCGCTTGAGAATAGATGATCGGTGTCGTTGCCATGCCTGCGGCTTTCACTATTGGGGCACCCGGCCCCCGATGAGGGAGCTTTCGAGAGCGGTCATTTGCGGTGTATGGGCGGGAATCAGGCCGATGCCCTTGATGCCTGCGTCACTGCACAATAAATGGGGCAGGAATGAAAGGCTACATCATGTCAGACACGATCGATTCTGCCGACCTCGAAAAACGCGCCTCGGAACTCGTGGACCTCGCCCGCAAGGCCGGCGCGGATGCGGCGGATGCGGTGGTGGTGCGCGGGCGCTCCCGCTCCGTCTCCGTACGCCTCGGCAAGGTCGAAGCGACGGAAGCCTCCGAAAGCGATGATTTCTCTCTTCGCGTTTTCGTCGGGCGGCGCGTCGCCAGCGTCTCGGCCAATCCGGGCTTCGATCTGAAGCTGCTCGCCGAGCGCGCCGTCGCCATGGCCAAGGCCTCGCCGGAGGATCCCTTTGCCTCGCTCGCCGATGCGGACCAACTGGCAAAGTCCTATCCGGACCTCGATCTCTTCGACCCGACCGCTGTTTCCACGGAATCATTGACGGAGGCGGCATTGACCGCCGAAGAGGCGGCACTTGCGGTCTCCGGCGTCACCAATTCAAGCGGCGCCGGCGCTTCGGCCGGCATGGGCGGTCTCGTGCTCGTCACCTCGCATGGTTTCTCCGGTTCCTACATGGCGACGCGTTTCGGTTGCTCGGTCAGCGCGATTGCCGGCGAAGGCACGAAGATGGAGCGCGACTACGATTTCGACAGCCGCCTCTATGTCGGCGATCTGCGGCCGGCCGAGGAGATCGGCCGCCTTGCCGGCGAGCGCGCTGTGGCACGCCTCAATCCGCGCCAGGTGCCGACGGCCAAGAATGTCACCGTCGTATTCGATCCGCGCATGGCGCGCGGCTTCGTCGGCCATCTGGCAGGTGCCATCAACGGCGCGTCGGTCGCCCGCAAGACGAGCTTCCTGCGTGACCGGATGAACAAGCAGATCATGAAGGCGGGGCTTTCCGTCACCGACGATCCGCTGATCGTGCGCGGCGCCTCCTCCCGCCCCTTCGATGGAGAGGGCGTCAGCGGTGCGAAGCTTGCGATGGTCGAGGATGGCGTGCTGAAGCACTGGTTCCTGTCGACATCGGCCGCCGCCGAACTCGGGCTCAGGACCAACGGCCGCGGTGTGCGCGGCGGCCCGACGGTCAATCCGGCCTCGACCAACCTGGCGCTTGAGCCGGGTTCGATCTCGCGTGAGGATCTGATCCGCGATGTCGGCACCGGCTTCTACGTCACCGAACTGATCGGCCAGGGCGTGAACATGGTCACCGGCGAATACAGCCGTGGCGCGTCCGGCTTCTGGATCGAGAACGGTGAACTCTCGTATGCCGTCTCCGAGGTCACGATCGCGTCCAATCTCAAGGACATGTTCATGGCGTTAACGCCCGCAGACGACATCGATCGCAAATTCGGTGTTGCGGCGCCGACGCTTGCCATCGAGGGCATGACGCTCGCGGGTCTCTAGAGCGCCGTGCGGTTGCGTCATTTCAAATGGCTGGATCAGCACATTGACTCACTGAACTGATCTGGAAGCCGAGGAAAAACGGTGCGGGTGCTCCGCACCGATCCCGCCTCATGGTATGGAGAGGCGGGCTGACGGGGTATTGAATGTCTGACACAGCACCATCGAGCGCGGATTGGAAGCCGGATCTCGAGTTGATCCGCGCCGCCGCGGTCGTCGCCGGCGAAACGGCGCTTGGTTATTTTCGCAAAGCTCCCGATGTCCGCTGGAAGAACGAGGGCCGTTCGCCCGTCAGCGAAGCGGATCTCGCGGCCAACGACGTACTGAAGACGCGGCTGCTTGCGGCGAGGCCCGGCTATGGCTGGCTGTCGGAAGAGACCGACGATGATTCCAGCCGCCTGACCCGCGAAACGGTTTTCGTCATCGACCCGATCGATGGCACCCGTGCCTTCATCGCCGGCAAGGAGCTTTGGTGCGTCAGTGTCGCCGTCGTCCATCGGGGACTGCCCGTCGCCGGCGTCCTCTATGCCCCGGCGCTTGACGAACTCTTCGAGGCTGTCGCCGGCGGCAGCGCGCTGAAGAACGGCATTGCGATCTCGGTGCGTGAGGCAAAGCCCGGGGAAACGCTGCATCTGGCGGCAGCCGAAGACACGGTCGGCAAGCTTCCGCCCCTCTATCGCAGCACCGTCGCGCGCGTGCCGCACGTGCCGTCGCTTGCCTATCGGCTGGCCATGGTTGCCGACGGGCGGATCGACGGTACGCTGGTGAAGAAGAATTCCCATGATTGGGATCTGGCTGCGGCCGACCTCATCCTTGCCCGGGCCGGTGGCGCGCTCGTCGATCTCGACGATCGGCCCTTGTCCTACAATCGTTCCACCGTCGTTCACGGGGTGCTTTGCGCGGCGGCAAAGCCGCTCTTGCCGGGCTTGATCGCCGCATCGCGGTCGATGGAGCCCCATTGACCTTTGAGGCCGAATGCCTCAAATCAACGCCCACACCCAAAAAGAAAAAATGGAATTCCGATGGCTCACGAATCCGAGAAGAAACAACGTCTGCACCTCGTCTTTGGCGGTGAACTCACCACGCTGACGGACGTCCACTTCCGCGACCTGGACAAGCTCGATATCGTCGGCATCTATCCGGACTATGAAAGCGCGCTTGCCGCCTGGAAATCCAAGGCGCAGATGACCGTCGACAACGCTCACATGCGTTATTTCATCGTCCACATGCATCGTCTGCTCGACCCGGAAAACGGCTGATGCCGATGAGGTGGGGATGCGCGGCGCAAACCCGCATGCCAGTCGCCCCTGAGTTTCTCCCGGCCGAGTCGGCTGGGGAAGGTGTCTCGTCATGAGCAGCTTTCGCGCGCGCCTGGCGCTCTCCAGCTACCGCTGGATCGGCTCGGCCATCTACCCCCTCGTGTGGTCCTACCTTGCCATTCGCGCCGCGAAGGGCAAGGAGGACCCGGCGCGCCGTCGCGAGCGCTACGGCCATGCCAGCGCGCCACGACCGCAGGGCCCGCTGGTCTGGTTTCACGCCGCCAGTGTCGGCGAGACCAATGCGGTCATCCCGCTGATCAAGGAAATCCGTCGGCGCGGCATCAACGTCGTGCTGACGACGGGAACGATGACCTCGGCACGGGTCGTCGCCCAGCGCCTGGGAACGAGCGTCATCCACCAGTATGTGCCGCTCGATTTCAAGCCGGCGGTCAGCCGTTTCCTGAACTATTGGGAGCCGGATCTCGCAATCATCGCCGAGTCCGAAATCTGGCCGATGACCATCCTGGAGCTCGGCCGGCGCCATATTCCGCAGGTTCTGGTGAACGGCCGCCTGTCCGATCGCACCTTCGCCCGCTGGAAGCGACGGCCGGGGCTGGCCGACGCGCTGTTTGAAAACCTGGCGCTGGTCATCGCCCAGTCCGATGTCGATGCGGAGCGCTTCCGCACGCTCGGCGCCCTGCCGGTCATGGTCTCCGGCAACCTGAAGGTCGATACCGACGCGCCGCCGCATGATCCGCAGGCGCTCCGGGAATACGAGCAGCAGATCGGCACGCGCAAGACCTGGGCCGCGATCTCGACCTTCGACGGCGAGGAGAACGCTGCCGGCGTCGTGCATCGCGCGCTGAAGGAACGGACCGGCCTGCTGACGATCGTCGTGCCGCGCCATCCCGAGCGTAGCGATGCGATCGAGGCGGCGCTGACGGCCAAGGGCCTGAAGGTCGCGCGCCGCACGCGGCGCGATCCGCTGACGCCGGATGTCGATATCTTCCTCGGTGACACCATCGGCGAAATGGGCCTCTATCTCCGCCTGACCGAAGTCGCCTTTGTCGGCCGTTCGCTCTTTGCCGAAGGCGGCCAGAACCCGTTGGAGCCGGCGATGCTCGGCTGTGCGATCCTATCCGGCGGCAATGTCCAGAATTTTCGCGAGACCTATCAGACGCTGGCGAAGAACGGCAGCGCCAAGATCGTGCGCGACGTCGAGATGCTGGCGAAGGGCGTCAACTATCTGCTCGCCAACGACGACATGCGTCGCTCGATGATCGACGCCGGCCTCGAAACCGTGCAAGAGATGCGTGGTGCCCTGTCGGCGACGATGAAGGGGCTAGAGCCCTACATCAACCCGCTCATCGTCAAGGCGCGGCTCAATCCCCCGACCGAAAGCTGACACAAGCAGGAGGCGACCTCTCATCATGACCGCATCCAAAGCCATCGCCGGTATCCTGTTCGACAAGGATGGAACGCTGCTCGACTACGCCAAGAGCTGGGTGCCGGTGAACTATGAGCTGGCGCGGATTGCGGCCAAGGGTGACGAGGCGCTGGCCCGCACCTTGCTGAAAGCGGGCGGCATGGATGCCGATACCGGCCATGTGCTGCCCGACAGCCTGCTCGCGGCCGGCAACACGGTCGAGATCGCGACCGGTTTCGTGGGCGCGGGCGCGCCCTTCACGGTGGAGGATCTCACCACCCTGTTTGACAGCCTGTTCGCGCGCTCGGCGGAATATGCCGTCCCGGTCACCGATCTTGGCACCTTCTTCGCCGGCCTGCATGCCAAGGGCTATCGTCTTGGCGTCGCCTCCAGCGACAACGAAAAATCGATCCGCGAGACCGCGAGGCGCTTCGGCTTTGATGGTTACCTGCATTATGTGGCTGGTTATGACAGCGGCTACGGCGTCAAGCCGGAGCCCGGCATGGTGCTCGGCTTTTGCGCCGCAACGGGCCTCGAGCCGCATCAGGTCGTTGTCGTCGGCGACAACAATCACGACATGCATATGGGTCGCAGTGCCGGCGCCGGCATGACGGTCGCGGTGCTGACCGGAACCGGTTCACGCCAATCGCTCGCTGCAGCCTCGGACCATTGCCTCGCCGACATCACCGAGCTCGAGGCCGTTCTCTAGCCGAAATGCGCATGAGGCGGGCCGGTTGAACCCGGCTGCATCCTATCCATAGCTTGCGTTTTTTCACATTCTGACGTTTTTTGGGCAATCCGTCGGCTTGCGACGGCAAGAAGACCTGCGTCCTCCCAAAGCGGATGGACGACACCGGCTGGGGGCCACGGAAGGACGATGGTATCGGAAGCGCCGCCATTCTGGTGGACCAAGGCGGATTGGCGTGCCCGCGCCTTGTGGCCGTTTTCATGGCTTTACGGGCGGATTGCCGGCATGCGCATGGACCGCGCCCACCGTGCATCGGTTCCCGTGCCGATCATCTGCATCGGCAACTTCACCGTCGGCGGCGCCGGCAAGACGCCGACGGCGATCGCTCTTGCCCGCGTCATCCGTCAGAAAGGGCTGAAGCCGGGCTTCTTGAGCCGCGGCTACGGTGGCTCTCTCGACGTGACCACGATCGTCGACATTGAGCACCACCGCGCCCGCGACGTCGGCGACGAGCCTTTGCTTCTGGCGCGCGAGGCGTTGACCGTCGTCTGCCGCCGCCGTGTCGATGGCGCCCGCCGCCTGGTGAAGGAAGGTGCCGATATCATCATCATGGACGACGGTTTTCAGAGCGCGCGCCTCGCCTTCGACTTTGCACTTCTGGTGATCGACTCGCGCCGCGGCATTGGCAACGGCTATCTGGTGCCGGCCGGCCCTGTACGGGCGCCGCTTCCCACCCAGTTACGCCATGCGACAGCACTCCTGAAGATCGGCGACGGCACGGAGGCCGATGCCCTGATTCGCCGTGCAGCCCGCGCCGGCAAGCAGATCTACGAGGCCGACGTGGTGAGGCTCGACGACGGGTCGCTGAAGGGCGTCAAGGTCCTCGCCTGGGCCGGTATCGCCGATCCGGAGAAATTCTATCGCACGGTGCGTGAGACCGGGGCCGTCATCGAGGAAACCCGCAGCTTTCCGGATCACCATCATTTTTCCGACGACGAGATCGCCGATCTGCTCGATCGGGCGGCGGCTTTGGGCTGCACGCTGGTCACCACCGCCAAGGACATGGTTCGGCTCGAGCCCGGCCACGGCCGCGCCGCCGAGCTGGCCGCGGTGAGCCGGGTGATCGAGATCGACGTGCGTTTCGACGATCCCATGGCGCCGTCAAAAATCATCGAGACGGCGCTTGCCGCCGCGCGCGCGCGCAAGCTGCGCGAAGGCGCAGGCAAGTAACGGCGTTTCGTCCGTGGAGAGGACCTGAGGACGGCGCCTTAGCGGCGCTGGTTCGGCAATGCGCCGGCGCGTTTTTCAGCCTCGACCGAGGCTTCCGCATCGACATAGGCTTCCTGCCGGGCGACGCTCCAGTAGCGCAACTCATCGACGGGAATCGTTCTGCCGGTCATCGCGCAGATCACATGCGAGCCGGCGAGGACGATCTGAAAGTCGCCGTCGAGATAACGGATCTTCGCCTCGCGCGACGTGCTGCCTTCAAACCGGTTCATCATGTTCGTTGCCTGTAACGTCCTTGTGGTCTGTTCTCTGGTCTAGCTCGCCATCAGGCAAAATGCCAGCCGCATTTCGCGACCGCGCACGATCAGCTTCGGCCGAACAGCCGTTCAATATCGGAAAGCTTGAGCTCGATATAGGTCGGCCGCCCGTGGTTGCATTGACCGGAGCCAGGCGTCGCCTCCATCTGCCGCAGCAAAGCGTTCATTTCCTCGGTGCGCATGCGTCGGCCGGAGCGGACCGATCCGTGGCAGGCCATCGTGGCCGCAAGATATTCAAGCCGGCTTGTGAGGCCGTTGGCGGTGTCCCATTCGGCAAGCTCGTCGGCAAGCTGGCGTACCAGGCCGACGGCGTCCATTTCGCCGAGCATCGCCGGCGTCTCGCGCACGGCGATCGCACCCGGGCCGAAGCGCTCGATGGCAAGGCCAAGGCGGGCGAACTCCGCCGCATGCGCCATCAGCCGGTCGCAATCGTCTTCGGCGAGATCGACGATTTCCGGGATCAGCAGCGCCTGCGCCGCGACGGGTCGCGAATGCAGCGCCGTGCGCATCGCCTCGAACACCAGCCGCTCATGGGCAGCATGCTGGTCGACGATCACGAGGCCGTCATTCGTCTGGGCGACGATGTAATTTTCGTGGAGCTGCGCCCGTACCGCGCCGAGCGGGAAGGATTGCGGTGCCGGTGCCTCTGGTTGCGATGTCGGTGCCTCGCGCTCGATCGGGGCGGCCGTTCGTGCCGAGGGTGCCGCAAAGGCGGCGAAGCTCGCCTGCGGTGCTTCGCCGAGGCCACGCAGCATCGCATCGAATTGGGCCGGTCGGGACGGAGACGTCTCCGGGGTCCAGGGTTGCGGGCGATAGGCCCCGGCGCGGAAGGCCTGCATCATGCCGCGTGTCCCGGTGGTTGCCGCCCGGTCGCCTTCGCGTGTCAGTGCCTCGCGGATCGCGCCGATGATCAGCCCGCGGATGAGACCGGGGTCGCGGAAGCGCACATCGGATTTCGCCGGATGCACGTTGACGTCGACCAGGGCGGGATCGAGCGTGATGGACAGCACCGCGACCGGGTAGCGGCCGCTCGGGATCGTCTCGGAATAGGCGGCGCGGATCGCCGACAGCAACAGCTTGTCCTGCACCGGGCGGCCATTGACGAAGACATATTGCTGCAGCGAGTTGCCGCGATTGTAGGTCGGCACGCCGGCAAAACCGGTGAGCCCCACGTCTTCGCGCTCGGCATCGATTTCGATCGCGTTGTCGCGGAAATCCTTGCCGAGCACCTGGGCCATGCGCGCCAGCCGATCGTCGCCGGTCGCCGGGAATTCCAGCGTCGAGCGGTCGCTGCCCGAGAGCACGAAGCGGACCGCCGGGAAGGCGATTGCCATGCGGCGTACGATCTCGGAGATCGCGGCCGCTTCCGCCTTCTCGGATTTCATGAACTTCAGCCGCGCCGGCGTCGCGAAGAAGAGATCGCGGACCTCCACGACCGTGCCGGTGTTGGCGGGCGAAGGGCGAACCGGCTCGGTCTTGCCGCCGGTGACGGCGATGACCGCGCCTTCGCTGGCGCCGGCCGTGCGTGTCGTGATCGACAGACGGGCAACCGAGCCGATCGAAGGCAGCGCCTCGCCGCGGAAGCCGAGCGTGCGGATGTCGAACAGGCTGTCGTCGAGCTTCGACGTGCAGTGCCGGCGGACCGCAAGTTCGAGGTCGTTCGGCGTCATGCCCGAGCCATTGTCGGTCACGCGCAGCAGCGTCTTGCCGCCGCCGGCGGTCGCGATTTCGATACGCGTGGCGCCCGCGTCGAGCGCGTTCTCGATCAGCTCCTTGGCGGCGCTGGCGGGGCGTTCGATCACTTCGCCGGCTGCGATCTGGTTGATGAGAGTTTCTGAAAGCTGCTTGATGGCCATGTCCCATTTTCCCGGATTCGCTTGGGAAACGGAAGGGGGAATGGCACCTCGTCCCCGGCCTCGAACACACGCAGTCGTCGCTCCGGAAAAATGAGCGAGGGTTTAATCGCCCCTTAACACTCTGCTGCGATTTTCCACAACAACCTGAATGATCACGGGTTTTGTCTTTCGAGCATTGCGGCGTAGCTGGACGCCGTACTCCCGCCGCGCGAAGAGACGCCTGCCAAGGCCTCCCAGCATGTCCCGAAATGAAACCGCCGCCGCAGCGCCACGCGTCCCCTTGGGCGCGCCGAGGTCGCTGTAGCATTGTGAATGGCTGCAGCTTCCTCAGACCGAAGGCGATTGAAGCGTGCAGTGGGCGAGTGAGGACAGTGCAATGAGCGATGGGGCGTCGAACGGCGCGGACATCAACAGGGTCATTCTGGAGTCGAGTTGCGACGCGCTCGGCATCGCCGTGCTTGTCTGCAGCCGGGACGACACCATTCTCTTTGCCAGCCGCACGATGCTGCAGTATTTCCCGGTGCCGGCGGAAATCCTGATGCCCGGCACGCGCCTTCGAGATTTTCTTGGCGCCGTCTACGATACCGGTGTCCGACCCGGAACCGTTCCGGAAAGCAGCCGCCGGCGCACCAATCGCGAGGACTGGATCGCCGAGCATATGGCCCTGCACTGGCGCGAGCGCTACGAGAGCGTCGAGCGCGCCGGTCGCACCCGCTGGGTTTCGATGCGCAAGCGCCGGCTGTCGAGCGGCATGGGCATCCTGTCGATCAGCGATATCTCCGACCAGAAGAAGCGCGACGAACAGCTTCAGACGGATTTGGAGCGCGTCGAGTTGACCGAGCAGATTCTCGACGCCCAGCCCAATCCGATCTGCGTCAAGGACCGCAATCTCAACTATATAGCCGTCAACAGGGCCTTCTGCCTGATCCATGATCTGCAGCAGGATGCCATCCTCGGCCGTTCCGCCTGGGATCTGGTCGAAAGCGAGCTTGCCGAACGTTTCGAACAGTCGGACCGCATGGTGCTCGAAACCGGCAAGCCTTACTCGCAGGCCGAGCACGTCGTGCGCGCCGATGGCAGTGATCTCTGGGTGTTGACGCGCAAGTACCGTGTCGGCATGCCCGGCCGCCACTTCGTCGTCACCTGCATGAACGACGTGACCGATATCGCCGTCCTGCATCAGAGCAGCGATGAGCCCCGGGCCGAGGTCGGCCTGCAGATCCGCGACTACAGCATCTTCGCCGCGGCACAGAATTTCTATGATCCCTTCCGGGCGCTGAACGTCCAGCAGCTTGTGGAAGCAGGGTCGATGATCGAGACCTTGCCCGCCCGCGGCCTTCGTGTTCTGGTCGCCACGGCCGATCGGGCAATGGAAGACCGGCTCGTCGCGCGCCTGCGCGGCTCGGGGCTCGACGCCTGCGCCGTTCGCGATGCCGAAGAGCTTCGCGCCTTCGCCCGTGCGGCCGAGGACGCCGGCATCAAGCTCGATGTCCTGCTGCTCGACCTGGCATTTTCCGAGAAACCGCAAATCGCTTCGGCCTGGCGTCACTGCCCGATCCTCCCGCTTTCGGCTGAGCAGGACGGCGCCGCGGTGCTGGTGGAAGTCTTCCGCGTCTGCTCCGAGCGGACGGCGGTTTCTCCGACGCCGCAGCCGGATTGGTCGCTGTCGTTTGAAGGTGAGGGGATCGCCGCGCCTCCGCCGGCACCGCAAGTCGACGTGCTTGTTGCCGAAGACAACCAGATCAACCAGTTCGTGTTCACGCAGATCCTGGAGGGGCTCGGTGTCTCGCATCGGATCGCCGCCAACGGCCGCGAAGCCGTCGAACTTTGGCACGAACTGCAGCCCGCTTTGGTGCTGATGGATGTCTCGATGCCGGTCATGAACGGCTTCGACGCCACGGTCGCGATAAGGTCGGCCGAGAGTGCCAGGGGGCAGAAAACGCCGATCATCGGGGTCACTGCGCAGGCGCTCGATATCGACCTGCAACAATGCAAGGCATCGGGCATGGACGACCACATCATGAAGCCCGTGAGCCCGGACATGATCGAGGCGGTGCTTAGAAAATTCATGCCGGCAAAGGCAATGCGAACGGCAGGTTGAAAGAAAGATGTGTCAATTCGCTAGAATTGGGGAGGCTAATGGCAGATCTAGGAACAGGGCGATATCGGATTGTTAACCGCCGATTGCGATCGTCTGCGCCGAATTGCCGTTAAAGTGTAGAGCCTCGCCCGAATGCATTGCGCCCATCCCGTTGCTCATGTCCGGACCGTATCGGAACGACATTGCCGGTTCGCGCTGTGGCGTGGGTTTTCGCCGGTCGCGAAGCGTCGGTTGCAGTCCGCTGATCGAGCTGCGGAGACGCGGTCATGACGGCCGTCGAGACACCCTATCACCGCATCGGTATCGAGATGGCTGCCGCGACGGGCACCGTCGATCTGTTGACGGGGCTCGGCAATGCCCGGTGCCTGCGCCAGACCGTACTTGATCTCGCCAGAGAGCGCGCCAGCGACCCCGCGCCCTTCACCATTGGTCTTGCCAACATTGATGGCTTCAAGCCGATCAACGATCTGTTCGGACCGGCGGCCGGTGACGAGATCCTCTGCCAGGTGGCCTATCGGCTGAAAGCCTGCGCGCCCGAGGGGGCGACGATCACCCGTTCGGAAAGCGACGAATTCGCCTTTGTCCTGCCGCTCGTCTTCGAGCGCAAGGGGGCGGAGAAGGTCGGGCAGATGTTGAAGGAGGTGCTGTCGGCGCCTTTCGATCTCGGCGACCGCCACGTGCGTCTTTCCGCGTCCTTCGGCTTTGCGGTCTACCCCTTTGCCGGGGAAGTGTTCGAGGATCTGTTGAAGAGCGCCGATACCGCGCTCTATCGTTCGAAGCGTCGCGGCCGCGGCCAGATCACCGTCTATTCGCAGGAAATCGCCCAGGAGATGAAACGCGCGACGCAGCTCGAGCAGGCGCTGCGCAATGCCATCATCGCCAATGAGGTCGACGTGCATTTCCAGCCGATCGTCGATCTGCGCAACGACGCGGTCGTTGGGTTCGAAGCGCTGGCGCGCTGGTGCGATGCCGACCTTGGCTATGTTTCTCCGGCGGTGTTCGTGCCGTTGGCCGAGGAGCGCGGCTTTATCGAATCTCTGGCGGAAGTGCTGTTGCGCAAGGCGGCGCATGCGGCCCTCTCCTGGCCAAAGGAGCTCTTCCTCTCCTTCAATCTCTCCTCGGCGCAACTCATGGACCCGGCGACCAGTCACCGATTGCTTTCGATCATCCATCAGATCGGCCTCGACCCGCGGCGGCTTGAATTGGAGATCACGGAGACGGCTGTCATGGCCGATGCCGACATCGCCCAGAAGATCGTTGCGGAACTGCGTGCCACCGGCGTGCGCGTCTCGCTCGACGACTTCGGCACCGGGCAATCGAGCCTGGGCCGCTTGCGCGATTTTTCCTTCGACAAGGTCAAGATCGATCGCGCCTTCGTCTCGCGCATTTCCGCCGACCGCGCCTCGGAGCACATCATCAAGGCGATCGTCGCGATGTGTGAGGGCCTGGAACTGGAAGTCGTCGCCGAAGGCATCGAGGACTTTTCCGAGGCACTGAAGCTGAAGGCGCTCGGTTGTGGGCTCGGGCAGGGCTACTTCTACGGAAAACCGGCCGATGCTGTGGCGACGATGCGGTACCTTTCCGATCGTTATCGCGACGTCTCGGCCCAGGCCTGAACCGGTCTATTCATTCACCGGCTCCCGATAACGCCACGCGGTCCCGCCGCCCTTCTTCCAATAGCCAGTCGCGGACCCGTTTCGCCTGGGCGTTGAGCTCGCGCGACCGTGGCCAGACGACATAGAAGGCGAGGCCGGTCTTGAGCACGTGTCCGGCGACCGGCATCAGCGCGCCGGAGCGGATCTGCGGGTTGATCAGGTGTTCCCAGCCGAGCGCCACGCCTTCGCCGGCGAGCACTGCCTGAATGACCAGGACATAGTCGTTGATTGTCAGGCGGCGTGCCTGCTTGGGATAGGTGAGGCCGGCGCTCGCGAACCATTCGGTCCAGTCGCAGGCGCGCCGCACCGGCTCCTCGAGATGAATGAGGTTATGCCGCTGCAGGTCGGCTGCGGTCTTCGGCAGCCCGTGCTCTTCGATATAGGCGGGCGTTGCGACAGCGTTGACCACCTCTTCGGCAAGCTGGGCGACATGATAGCGCGGCCAGTGACTGGGGTCGCCGCCGCGGATACCGAGCGGGATCGGCTCTTCCTCGAGATCGAGATCGCGCACGCTGGTCTGGATCCTGAGGTCGATCTCCGGCAGGTCCTCGCGCAGGCGGTTGAGGCGCGGCAGCATCCACATCGAGGCAAAGGCGGTAGATGCCGCAAGCGTCACGTTGGTTTCGCGGCCCTTGGCGCGGATGTCCTCGGCCGATTTCTGGATGCGCGACAGGCCGACGGACACATCGGCGTGAAACTTCTCGCCGGCTTCGGTCAGTTCTACGGCCCGATGCACGCGATGGAAGAGCGGCACGCCCAACTGCTCCTCGAGGCCGCGAATGGCATAGGACACCGCGGCCTGGGTCATGCCGAGTTCGTTTGCGGCACGGGTGAAGTTCTGATGGCGGCCGGCCGCCTCGAAAACGATGAGGCTGGCGGCGGAAGGTAGCAGGCGGCGCAGGTTTTCCATAAATCATGCTTATCGCATGGCTCGAATTTTTCCAGCGTTACAATGGAATTTTTCGCCAATAGCATCATCTCAAGTGATGGGAGGATGCAAAATGGATACGGCACCGGCAGCAGGCGAGGCGGCACCAAGACGGACGCGGGGATCAAGGCCGCAACGACGCGAAGGCGCAGGCCAGAGCCTCGGCGTTCCCTATATCGTCCGGAACATTCCGACCTACGATATCCTTGGTGAAGAGAGTCTCGTCAGGATCGAGGCGATCGCCGATCGTATCCTCGCCGAGGTCGGCATCGAGTTCCGCGACGATCCCGAAGCACTCGTCCATTGGAAGCGGGCTGGTGCGACTGTTGACGGCGTGCGGGTCACCTTCGAGCCGGGCATGCTCAAGGAGATCGTCGCCTCCGCACCGAGGCAGTTCACCCAGCATGCCCGCAATCCCGCCCGCAACGTCGAGATCGGCGGCAACAACGTCGTCTTCTCGCCGGCCTATGGGTCGCCTTTCGTCATGGATCTCGACAAGGGCCGGCGCTATGGCACGATCGAGGACTTCCGCAACCTGATCAAGCTGGCGCAGTCGAGCCCCTGGCTGCACCATTCCGGCGGCACGATCTGCGAGCCGGTCGACGTGCCCGTCAACAAGCGCCATCTCGACATGGTCTACAGCCACATCAAATATTCCGACCGCGCCTTCATGGGTTCGATCACCGCGGAAGAGCGGGCCGGGGATTCGATCGAAATGGCGCGCATTCTCTTCGGCCGTGATTTCGTCGACCGGAACTGCGTCATCCTCGGCAACGTCAACGTCAACTCGCCGCTGGTCTGGGACGGGACGATGACGAAGTCGCTGCGGGCCTATGCGCGGGCAAACCAGGCTGCGGTCATCGTGCCCTTCATTCTCGGCGGCGCCATGGGACCGGTCACCAATGCCGGCGCCATTGCCCAGTCCTATGCCGAGACGCTCGCCGGCTGCGCGCTGACCCAGCTCGAACGCAAGGGCGCGCCGGTCATCTTCGGCAATTTCCTGTCGTCGATGTCGCTGCGCTCGGGGTCACCGACTTTCGGCACGCCGGAGCCGGCGATCGGCAGCATGGTCGTTGGTCAACTCGCACGCCGGCTCGGCCTGCCGCTGCGCTGCGCCGGCAACTTCTCCAATTCGAAGCTGCCCGATGCCCAGGCGATGCAGGAAGGCGCGATGTCGATGCTGTCGGCGGTGCATTGCGGCGCGAACTTCATCCTGCATTCGGCTGGCTTCGTCGATGGCTTGCTGGCGATGTCCTACGAGAAGTTCGTCATGGACACGGACTTCTGCGGCGCACTGCATTCCTATCTCGCCGGCGTGGTCGTCGACGATAACACGCTGGCGATGGACGCTTTCCTGCAGGTCGGTCCCGGCAGCCACTTCCTCGGCTGCGACCACACCATGCGCAACTACCAGACCGCCTTCTGGGATTCGGCCCTCTCCGACAACGAGCCGTTCGAGAAATGGGTCGAGCAAGGCGAGACCGATATGGCCACGCGCGCCAACCGCGCCTGGAAGAAGACGCTCGCCGAATACCAAGCGCCGCCGCTGGATGTGGCGCTCGACGAGGCGCTGATCGATTATGTGACGCGCCGCAAGGAGAGCATGGCCGATGCCTGGTATTGATGAATCCGGCATGTTCTGACACCCTTCAACGAGCAGGAATCGTCGAAGACCCGCTGTTTTCTCGGGAAGAACCGCCGTCGAAAGGAGCGAAGCCCAAGTCGTGGCCGAGCACGGCACGGTGCCGATGGATCGCGACCTGAAGCCGCTCTTGCGCAATCTGGGCGCGGTTGACTGCAAGGCATTGCTTCGCGGCGAGCACCGGATCCCGCTGCGAAATCCGCGAGCCGGCTTCGACGTGTTCCGGATCGGCGACGCCGTTTCCAGTCGCAACATTCACGCGGGCATCTATGACGCCCTTCGCTATGGGGTGCTCGTCTGACTGCAGAAAGAGCGGCGGCGCTAACCGCCGCCCCCTATTATAGGCGCATCGAACAGCCTGATACTCTTTACTGCTGCGGCTGAGCCGGTGTCGTGCCCGTCGAAGAGGTCGTCGAGGTGTCAACCGGCTGGTTGGCGTTCTGCTCGGCGATCTTCTGCGCCTTGCTCTTGAACTCCGGGGCCGCCTTCAACGTATCTGCGGTTTCCGTTGTCGTCAGCTTCAGGGCGTCCGTATTCGGCTGTTCCGCAATCGCAATGCGATCGAAGGGAACCGCTACGTCCTTCTCACCGAGGCCCAGGAAGCCGCCGACACCGATGACGGCTGCCTCAACGCCACCATCCTTCTTGATGATCAGGTCGTTGATCTCGCCGATGCTTTCGTCAGCGGCGTTGTAAACGCTCTGACCGATATAGGTGCTGGCTGCGATCTGGTCGCTCGCCTGCTCTGTCAGGTAGGTGGTATCGGACTTCGCGACGTCGGCAGGTTTTTCACCTGCTGCCGGAGGCGTCGTCGTCTGAGCCTCGTTAGCCGGAGCTTCCGTGGTCGGTGCCGGCTGTTTAGGCTTCATGGTCTGCGTCTGGTCGGGCTGAGGCTGTGTCGTATCCTGGGTGTAAGCTACCGGGGCGACAGCAAGACCCGCGAAGAGCGCGCCAGCCGCGACGGTTGTTACGAGTTTCTTAGTCATGTCAAACTGCCTTTCCTTGACGTTTCCGATCAAGGCACGGGCCTGGCCGCTGCCGCCAGTTCCACCGCACCGGTGATACGACGTCAACGCTTAAGCGCCCAAACGGTTCCGGAAGACAGTCCAAGTCCCAATGGGTAAGGCCAAAATTGCGATCAATCTTCCACATCCCTTGAAATTTGACGGGAGAAAACCGGATATTTTTGCAGGAAGGGTGATCTTATACTCAGCAAATATGTATTTTAGAAGTTCATAATGATCTTCTATTCGTTCATTGATTCTTGATTGTTCTTGCGGATACTTCGGGAAAGACAGGATAGGGAGCGTGGCTGCTTCGTCCTGGGATCCTGGACGACACTCACCATGTTACTGCCGCGGCGCTTTCTTTCGGTCTCCATTCTGATCGTTGCCCTTCAGGAGCTGTTTGTCCTGCAGGCTTCGCAGCTCGTGCGGCTCTGGGGCCCGACGGAATACAAGGAATTCTTCATTGCCCTTGGTCTTGCGATTTACGGCTTTCAGACCTGGGCGCGTCTTCGTTCGCCGGTGACGGCATCTTCTGCAGGGCGCTTCTTCAACTCCCGACCGGTTGCCGGATAAAAATACCCCGCCGGTCCGGCGGGGTACCTGAACGATTGTTCTTTTGACACATTGCGATCAGTGGCTTTCGCGCAGGACCTCGCTGCCGCTGCCGCCGACGAGGAAGTCGAGATCCGCACCCTTGTCGGCCTGCAGCACCGTGTCCTGGTAAAGCTTGTAGTAGCCGCGCGTCCATTTCTGCGGCGGCGCCTGCCAGACGGCCATGCGCGTCGCAAACTCCTCGTCGCTGATCATCAGGTTGAGCTCGCCCTTCATCGCGTCGAGGCGAATGCGGTCGCCGGTCTTGACGATGGCGAGCGGGCCGCCGGCGTTCGATTCCGGGCTGACGTGCAGGACGACGGTGCCGAAGGCGGTACCGGACATCCGGGCGTCCGAAACGCGCACCATGTCGCGCACACCCTTTTCCACCAGTCGCCGCGGGATTGGCATGTTGCCGACCTCGGCCATGCCCGGGTAGCCTTTCGGTCCGCAGCCCTTGAGCACGAGGATTGTGTCCTCGGTCACCGGCAGATCCGGATCGTCGATCTTTGCCTTCAGGTCCTCAATGGTCTCGAAGACATAGGCCGGGCCCTCGTGTACGAGCAGATGCTCGCTCGCAGCCGACGGCTTGATGACGGCGCCGTTCGGCGCGAGGTTACCCTTGAGCACGCGGATGCCGGCGGCAGCCCTGAGCGGATTGTCGAGCGGGCGGATGACGTCGTCGTTGTAGACCTCGGCATCTTCCCAATACTTGCTGATCGGCACGCCGAAGACCGTCGGCGCATCGGCATGCAGCAGATGCTGGATGCGGTTCATGACCGCCGGCAGGCCACCGGCATAGGCGAGATCCTCGATCAGATACTTGCCCGACGGCATGCAATTAACGATGCACGGCACCTGGCTTCCGACACGGTCGAAGTCCTCGAGACAGAGATCGACGCCGGCACGGCCGGCAATCGCCAGCATGTGAACGACGGCATTGGTCGATCCGCCGACAGCGGCGTTGGCGATGATGCCGTTCTCGAAATTCTTCTTGGTCAGCACCTTCGACAGGCGCAAATCCTCATGCACCATCTCGACGATGCGTTTTCCCGTCATGTGCGACAGCGCCATCCGGCGGGCGTCGACGGCGGGCAGGGCCGCATTGGTCGGCAACGACAGGCCCATCGCCTCTACGACCGAGGCCATGGTGGTGGCCGTGCCCATGGTCATGCAGACGCCCGGCGAGCGCGACATGCCGCTTTCGGCCGCCATGAATTCCTGCATGCTCATTTCACCGGCGCGCACGGCTTCGGAGAATTTCCAGACATCGGTGCCGGAGCCGATGTCCTTGCCCTTCCACTTGCCGTTCAGCATCGGGCCGGAGGAGACGACGATCGTCGGCAGGTCGACCGAGGCAGCCCCCATCAACTGGCCGGGCGTGGTCTTGTCGCAGCCGCCGAGCAGCACTACGCCGTCGATGCCGTAGGCGCGGATCGCTTCTTCGACGTCCATGGCGAGCAGGTTGCGGAAGAGCATCGCCGTCGGCCGCATCTGCGTCTCGCCGAGCGAGGACACCGGGAACTCGACCGGAAAACCGCCGGCCTCCCAGACGCCGCGTTTCACACCTTCTGCCAGAATCCGCAGGTGGCTGTTGCAGGGCGTCAGTTCCGACCAGGTATTGCAGATGCCGATGATCGGCCGACCGTCGAAAACATGGTCCGGAAATCCCTGGTTCTTCATCCAGGAACGATGGATGAAGCCATCCTTGTGGGTGCCGCCGTACCAGTGGCGGCTGCGCAGTTCTTTCTTCTTGTCGCTCATGCGAGCTCCTCCTCACCATGCGATGAAACGCGTGGCTGAATTGTATGACTTTTTATTGGCGCTTCGCCAAGAGGTTCCGTTCAGAACCGGAAGGACGGTTCAAACCGGCCGTTGACGCTAATGCCGAGATCGAAGGTCTTGCCGGCATGGGGGTCGGTGGCGCGCGTGGCGCCGTCCATGTCCTGCCAGGCGGACGTCACCAGCATGCGGTCGGCCTTCGGCCCGATGAAGGCCGTGCAGCTCGGCTGCGCCGTCGGCACTGCATAACGCGCGATCCGCGCACCGTCGGGCCGGTAGACGTCGACCGTGCCGCTGCCCCAGCGGGCGTTCCATATCAGGCCGTCGGCATCGCATACGGAGCCGTCAATGCCACCGGCTTCGCCACTGCTGTCGACAAGCAGGCTGGGTTCCCCCTTCGGTAGTCCGGTCTCCGCGTCGATATCGACGCGCATCAGGTGGTTGACGTCGGTGTCGACGAAATAGGCGACGGTTCCGTCTGGCGAAAAGCAGATGCTGTTCGGAATGGTGATCCGGTCGTAGAGCTTCGTCACCGTCGTACCGGCCACGTGATAGATCGCGCCGGCGCCCTTCTCGGCGCTGCGGCCCATGGTGCCGATCCACAGCGAACCGGAGGCATGGACGCGGCCGTCGTTCGAGCGATTGCCGGGCTTGTCTTCGAGCGCGGTCACGAGGCTGAAGGCACCCGTCTGCGTGTCCCTGAGGAACAGCCCCTGGTCGGAGGCGATCAGTTGCCGCGACGGATCGATGACGGCGAGCACGCTGCCGAGGAATGGCAGGTTGTGCACGGCCTTGCGGCCGGTCTCAAGATGCAGTTCGTGCAGTTCCTGGCCCTTGATGTTGAACCACCAGGCGGTACCGGTGGCCGGGTCGTAGGTCGGGCCTTCGCCAAGGATCGAGGTCGCCTCGCAAAGGATGCTGCCGGAAAAAGGAATGGTATCGCTCATTAGCGTGCTCCGTAGACGGCGTCATAGGCCTTGATCGTTGCGACGGCGCGCTCGCGGACTTCGTTGGCGCTCATGCCCGGCTTGTAAAGGCTGGAGCCGAGGCCGAAGCTGCGGATGCCGGCCTTGGCGTAATCGCCGAAATTCGCGTCGGAAACGCCGCCGACGGCGGCAATCTCGAGGTCGGGCGGCAGGATCGCGCGGATCGCGGTGATGCCCGATGGCCCGAGCACGCTTGCCGGGAAGAACTTGAGGCCGGTCGCGCCGGCTGCCGCGGCCGAAAGCGCTTCGGTCGGGGTGAGCACGCCGGGCATGGTCACCATGCCCTTTTGTCCCGCAAGGGAAATGACCGCAGGCTCGACGTTCGGGCTCACCATCAGCCGCCCGCCGACATCGGCAAGCTGCTCCACCTGCGCCGTCGTCAGCACCGTGCCGGCGCCGATCAGGCAATTCTGCGGCGCCATTTTCACCGCGGTTTCGATCGAGCGGAACGGATCGGGGGAGTTCAGCGGGATCTCGATGGCGGTGAAGCCGGTTTCGATCAGCGCGCCGACGACGCCTTCGGTCTCCTCGGGCTTGAGGCCACGCAAGATTGCGATCAGCGGATATTTCATCGGCGGAAAGGGAATGCGGTTCATGAGCTTGTCTTTCGTTCAGAGGGGCCAGATCGCCTGGGCGGCGGTCGAGAGGCCGGCGCGGACCGCCGTGTCGGCATCGACGACCCTGAGCGGGCGGTCGAGGCTTTCGAGCGCGGCTTGATAAAGTGTACCGAGTGAACCGGAGGCGACGAGGCAGATGCCGTCGATCGTCTCGGCTGAGGCCAGCGCGCCGGCGATCTCGAGGCCGATCAAGGTGCCCGACAGCAACGCCTTGGCGTCGGTCGCACTGGTGCCGTGCAGCAATTGCCCGGCACGCGCGCCGAAGATCAGGCTGGTCGCAAGCGTCGGATTGGTACTGGCCTCCGCGACTGCCGCCGCAAAAGCGGGATGGTCGCCGGAAAAGGCATGCGCGTCCGCGATCGAGTGGCTGAGGATCGAATGTTTCGAGATCACGTCGAACAATTCGCCGGTCATGAAGGTGGAAAAGCCGCTGACTGCGCCGTCTTCGAGGCGAACCCATTTGCTGTGCGTTCCCGGCATGCAGACGAGGTGCCGGCCGCGGCCGAGTTCGCTGGCGGCGCCGAGCAATTGCGTTTCCTCGCCGCGCATGACGTCCGGGTGTCGCCTGTCGCGTTGCGCGAGACCCGGCAGGATGCGGATGTCCCGATCGAGATCCGGTACCGCCACCGCATGGGCGGCGATGTCGGTAAGGGCCGCCGGGGTATCGAGATAGCCGGCCTCGACCCAGCCCTGTTTGGCGCCGGCCATGCCGCAGATGATCGCGGGCAGATGACCCGGCGCGTCGACGGACGCCAGGTGCCTTTCCAGGATCGCATGGAAGCCGCTCTTGCTGGCGGTCGTCATGCCTTCGCCGCTGCGGCGTTCGGCAAGCACCGAGCCATCCTCGCCGATGATCCACAGCCGGAAACTCGTGGTTCCCCAGTCGACTGCGGCATAATAGGCTGCCGTCATCAAAGTGCGCCTCCATCGATGATCATTGTTTGTGCGGTCATGCCCGCGGAGCAGTCCGACGCGAGGTAAAGGCAGGGCCCGACGAGATCGTCGGCGGTCAGGCTGCGTTTCAGGCACTGCCTTTCCTGCATCTTGGCGATTGCCACGTCGCTGAGCCACAGCCGCTTCTGTCGCTCGGTGACGATCATGCCGGGCAGGATTGCGTTGACGCGGATATTGTCCGGCCCGAGCCTGCCGGCGAGCGATTTGGTGAGGCCGACGATGCCGGCTTTCGCCGTCGCATAGGCTGGAATTTCGCCCATGTTGAGCAGAAAGGCGATCGACGAGAAATTGATGATCGAGCCGCCGCCGGCTTGCCGCATGTGCGGCGCGACCGCCTGGCTCATGAAGAAGAGGTGCCGGAGATTGACCGCCTGGCTTTCGTCCCAGCTCTCTTCGGTCACGGCTTCCAATGCCTGGCGATCATCGCGCGCCGCATTGTTGACGAGCACATGGATTGCACCGAGCGATTCTGCAGCCGCTTCCGCCGTGTGACGCACCGCTTCGATATCGCGCAGGTCACCGGGAATGAAATGCGGCTTGTAGCCGGTTTGGTCGTCGAGACGTTCGCAGAGATCGGCGCCTGCCCGCTCGTCGATATCGACGAAGGCGACCCGCGCGCCCTGGCGCACGAAGCCCTCGACCAGGGCGGCGCCGATACCCGAGCCGCCACCGGTTACCAGCACGCAGCGGTCACGCAAGTCGTGAAACTGTACATTGGGCGCCGGCATGTCCCGCATTCCCCCGTGAAGGCCGCTTAAGATTTCAGCTGGTTCCATTATTCGGAACTTGATTTTAGTATGTGGAATTATCGTGCCGAAGCGTCTATCTTGTCAAGATCAGGCGCGCGACGGCGACAGCCAGTTGAGACAAGCGGATGACGATGACAAACGAGATGATGGCAGCGCCTGAGGCGCGCGGGGAGGCCGGCACGGGCACGCTCGGTAAGGCGATCGCGGTGCTGGAAGCCGTGGTCACTGCAGAGGGCCCGCAGCGCTTTACCGATATTCTTGCCCGGTCCGGCCAGCCGCGTGGCACGTTGCATCGGCTGCTCAGCCACCTCGTCGAAGAAGGGCTGCTGGTTCAGCGCCGCGATCTGTCCTACGAGCCCGGCCTTCGGCTGCTGACGCTTGCCTATCGTTCCTGGTCTGCCAACCGCTTTCGCGACGTCGCCGAACCGCATCTGCAGCGTCTGCACGAATTGACCGGCGAGACCGTACATCTCGGCATCCTGCGCGAAACGGAGATCGTCTATGTCGACAAGGTCGAGAGCCGGCAGACGGTGCGCATGAACTCGCAGATCGGCAAGGCCTCACCGGCCTATTGTACCGGCATCGGCAAGGCGGCGTTGTCCTTGCTGAAACAGCCGGAGCTTGAGCATGTGCTGGCGAGGACCGAGTTTCACCCGTTCACCTCGCATACGCATCGTTCGGCGGCGACACTGCTCGCGGAAGTCGAGGAAATCCGGCGCGACGGCCATGCCTTCGATCGCGAAGAGCATGAGGCGGAGATCCGTTGCGTGGCTGCCCCGATCGCTATTCCCGGTAGCGAGCTTGCCGCCGGAATTTCGGTGACGGGGCCGGCCTACCGGGTCAGCATGGAGCAACTGGTGGCCTGGGCAACCCCGGTGCGCGAGGCGGCTCGGGCGATCGCCGAGGAGGCGGCAATCCGGCTCGGACCCGGGCGTGGTGGACCTTGAATTCACTTTACGGTAAATTAGAAACATCGACTGGACGCGGCGCGTCAAGCTCGATAACTTTAATATATCAGACTCGGGTTCGTGGATGGTCTTAGTCTGGTTTGGTTTTGGTATTTGTAGAATTTTTGACGTGATCTTCAAGCGGCGTCAGCGGCCGGCCCCTTTTGGCGCCGGATGTGGAGAAGGGCGGAAGATGATCGATTTCAGCGCGAATTTGTCGTCGTTGACGCTTCCTGATGGGCGGAGCATCAGGGGGCCGATATGTTGTGAAGAAGACTTTCGGCGAGTGATCGCCCAGGTCGCGGATGCCTATGGTTTCCGCGGCTTTCTGGTGCTTGCCGTCCCCGACACGGGCTCCAGCAGCCTGTCGGCCAACGCACTTATGACCAATTATCCGACTGCGTTTCTGCAAGGCTATGACAGCGCCGGCCTGATCAATGGCAGTCCGGTGATCCAGCGCCTGCGCCGCAGCACCATTCCCTTCACCTATGACGCGCATCAACTGGCGCGTCGCCGCTCCGACGGCAAGGGAGATGCGGCCATTTGCGTTTTCGAGCAGGCGAACATGCCGCGCGGCCTCTATCTGCCGGTGCATGACGCGAACGGGCATCGCGCGGCCATCGCCTTCGGCGGCGATCGCCCCGTCGTCTCCAACGACGAGTTGCAGGAGCTCAACCTGTGGGCGGGCGTGCTCTACAGCAAGTACATGGAGGTTCGTGAGCGCGGTCGGCGCGGGGCGGGCAGCCTATCGCGCCGCGAGGTGGAATGCCTGCGTTGGGCGGCTGCCGGCAAGACCACCAGCGAGATGGCGAAAATCCTGGCGCTGTCCGAGTATACGGTCAACCACTACCTCAACCGCGCGACGCGCAAGCTGGACTCGGTCAACCGCGTCCAGACCGTCGCGAAGGCCGTGCGCGCCGGTCTCATCAATTGACGATCGGTGCCGGCCGCACCTGAAGCGGACGGCCCCTCTGCGCTTCGCGAAGGAAATACACAGACTTTTCGGCCGGGGAGGCAGGGATTCTCGATCATCTGTTGGCATTGGCAGGCCGCTCGGTCTATTTGATAATTGATGAATGCCATGGAACGCGCGAATGCAGGATACGATGACGGCCGGGATGACTGACGCAGATCTGCCCCGGGGCGGCGATTTCGCGTCCGAGATCGCAACGCTTGAGACCCAGTTCGATATCATCCGCTATATGCGGCGGATTACGCAGGTCTTCGGCTTCAAGACCTTTCTGATCTGCTCGATCCCCTCGATCGACGTGGAGCGTCTGGCCGCGAGCACCGTCATCTCCAACATGCCGGCGGAACTGCTGAACAAATATGACAGCCTGTCGATGCTGCGCTTCAGCACCGGCGTGCGTCGCCTGCGCGAGACGACGACTCCGTTCCAGGTGACGCTCGAAGCCTGGGAAGGCGAGGGCGGAAAACCGGAAACCGCGTCCGAATACATCACGATGCTGCGCGAGAACGGCATCTTCCAGGCAAGCTATTTCCCAGTTCATGACGCCGAGGGCGGCCGCGGCGCGGTCATCTTGATGGGACCGCTGGTCGATTTGCCGATGACCGTGACCATGGAACTGCAGATGATTGCGATCCATGTCTACAATCGCCTGGCCGAGATCGGCTCTGTGTGGAAGAGCAGTGGCGCGACACTGTCGGAGCGCGAGATCCAGTGCCTGAGTTGGACGGCCGCCGGAAAGACCAGCGCTGAGATCGCCGGAATCCTTGGGCTCTCCGAACACACGGTCAATCACTATCTCAATCATGTGACGAAGAAGCTCGATGCCGTGAACCGCACGCAGGCGGTCGTGAAGGCGATGAAGAAGGGCTATATCAGCTAACCCTCACGGTGCCGAAGGCCGCTGCCTTTTCTCGGGCGGCTCGCTGTCCTGCGTCCACGAAGGGGATCGAGCATCGTAGGCGCCGGAGTTCTGCAGCCTGTCGCGTAGAAGTGCGCAGCCGATTTGCGATAACGGCACGAAAAAAATCAAAAGCTTGAAGCGCAGGGAGCGAATCGGAAAGAGCGTGATGCGCCGTAACCTTTCTGCGATCGCCGGCCGACATGCTTCATCCTTGGACGATCGGCAGACGGTTGCTCAGATTCTGGGCAGATGCCCTGGCTGCGTCTTTCGTCGGAAATTCGCTCATCTATTTGAAATTTATAGCTGTTTTCGTCTGTTGTGAATCTGGCACGCATCCTGCTTTATTATTGGCGTGTCCAGAGGGGACTAAAAAGAAGACAGCGCCCACGAAGGTCGCGACCGAAAGGGCCACTGCCCGCCTCAAGGTGATCCCGGATGTACGGACACCGGGGCGGGTGGTGGCCCTTCCTTTTTCCGTTATGTCGCATTGGCGAAGCGCCCGGCCTCGACTATCTAAGGGATAACAAAAGAATGAGAGGGCGCGATGCCGGAAGTCACGAAAGAAGTGGTCCTTGAGAAGCTGCGCACGGTGCGTGGCCCGGACATGGAAGGCAACATCGTCGATCTCGGGCTCGTGTCTGATGTCTTCATCTCCGATGGCAAGGCCTATTTCTCGATCACCGTGCCGGCCGACCGCGCCAAGGAATTGGAGCCGATGCGGGCCGCAGCCGAGCGTGTCGTGCGCGACATCCCCGGGATCACGGCGGCAATGGTGGCGTTGACCGCCGACCGCAAGGCGGCGCCCGCCGGTGCACCGGTGCAACGTCCGCAGCCCTCGGCAGCGCCTCATGCCGGCCATTCCCATGCGCCGCGTCCCGCCGGTGGCCCGCCTGCCAAGGCCGGCATCCCGGGTGTCGGCGCCATCATCGCGGTTGCTTCCGGCAAGGGCGGCGTCGGCAAGTCGACCACCTCGGTCAATCTGGCGCTGGCGCTGAAGGCGAACGGCCTCAAGGTCGGTCTGCTCGACGCCGACATCTACGGCCCCTCGATGCCGCGACTCCTGAAGATTTCCGGAAGGCCGCAACAGATCGAAGGACGCCTCATCCGCCCGATGGAGAACTATGGCCTCAAGGTCATGTCGATGGGCTTCCTCGTCGACGAGGAAGTGGCGATGATCTGGCGCGGGCCGATGATACAGTCGGCCCTTCTGCAGATGCTGCGCGAAGTCGCCTGGGGCGATCTCGATGTGCTGGTCGTCGACATGCCGCCCGGCACGGGTGACGCCCAGCTGACGATGGCGCAGCAGGTGCCGCTCGCCGGCGCCGTCATCGTCTCGACGCCGCAGGACCTGGCGCTGGTCGATGCCCGCAAGGGCCTAACCATGTTCCGCAAGGTGGAGGTTCCGGTTCTCGGCATCGTCGAGAACATGAGCTATTTCATCGCGCCCGACACCGGCAAACGCTACGATATCTTCGGCCATGGCGGTGCCCGCAAGGAAGCCGAGCGCATCGGCGTCCCGTTCCTCGGCGAAGTACCGCTGACCATGGGAATTCGCGAAACATCGGATGCCGGAACACCGCTCGTCGCGTCCGACCCGACCGGCGAAGTCGCTCGCGTCTACCGCGATATCGCGACCAAGGTCTGGGACCAGATATCCGCCACGCAGCAGGACAAGAGCCGCGCAGCGCCGACCATCGTCTTCGAGTGACGGATTACGAGGAGGTCGGCTGGCCTTTCCGCGCCGCGGCACTCTCGGGCCCGGCGCCAATTCAAGGTGCTACCGCGACTTTGCATGTCAGCCATGACGCCACGCCGGGCGCCGAATCGTTTTGCCCTTGATTCGATTTTGATTTAAGCAAACATGCGGTAGGGTGGAGCCGACATGGCGGCACACGCCCGTGTGCCGGATTGCAAGGGGGCATTGATTTTGCGTTTGCGTTGCGCCATATGCCTTGCCGCACTTGCGAAGGTGCCCAACTTGACGCCCTCTCGCCGCAGATTTTGGCCTCGCGCGATGACTGAGTTGAAGACTTTGTCCTGACTGGCGGAACGCTCCATCCGATGGATCTCTATTGTGGGTATTTTGTGGCGCACGACCTTTCGCCTTCGCGGATCGGCACACTGCATGAATCCTCGAATCGGAATGGATTTAAGGATGAAATTATGCAGCCGCCCACTGTGCTACGGCCACGTTTGAGCATGTTGGCAGACGGGCAGCGCTGTCAGGTTCGCATGACGAGGATGGTTGCATGATCACCGGCTATTGCGCCGATGGGACTGCCGTCGTTCTGACGTCGGCCGAACCACCCGAGAAATTGCGTCCCGATATCATCTGGCTGGATCTGTTCGAGCCCAGCAAGGCAGAAGACCTGATGATGGAGAAGCTGCTCGGCATTTCCATTCCGACGCGCGACGATTTGAAGGATATCGAACCTTCGAGCCGCCTCTATGTCGAAGACAATGCCGTGTTCATGACGGCGTCGCTGGTGTTCCGTTCGGATACGGACGTGCCTGGCCTGACGGATGTCGGCTTTATCCTGTCCGGTGGCCGGCTTGTGACCATCCGCTACGCCGAGCCCCGGTCCTTCACCTTGTTCAAGACGTCGATGCATCGCTTCCCGGGCGGTTACCGCGACGGTGCGGTCGTCTTGACCCGGCTTCTGGAAACGATCGCCGACCGGACCGCCGAGATTCTCGAGCAAGCGGTCACAAAGATCGACGATCTGTCGATCGACGTCTTCAGCGACAAGGCGGCAGGCAAGCGCCGGCCGCCGCAGTATCTCGAAGCGCGCTTGCGTGATGTCGCCGGCCATCATCGCCTTGTCGCCAAGACTCGCGACAGCCTTGCCTCGCTCTCGCGCTTGCTGACCTTCGTCTACACCGTTCCGGTCGTTCAGGAAGACAAGGACACGCGCGAACTCTGCCGTTCGATATCACGCGATATCCAGTCGCTTTCCGAACACGCAAGTTTCATTTCCGGCAATATCACCTTCCTGCTCGACGCGTCGCTGGGCCTGATCAACGTCGAGCAGAACGCCATCATCAAGATTTTCTCGATCGCGTCGGTCGTCCTCCTGCCGCCGACCCTTGTCGCCTCGGTCTACGGCATGAACTTCCGTGTCATGCCCGAACTGGAGTGGCAGCTCGGCTATCCCTGGGCGCTTGCAGCGATGGTAATATCGGCTGTGATCCCCTTCTTCTTTTTCCGCTGGAAAGGCTGGCTTTGATGGCCAGTAGGTTTGCATGACCCAACCGCATGCCCCCTCCCACGAGCCGAAGGATCTGCGCCGGTTGCTGATCCTCGGGCTTGGCTCGATCGGTGTCGTCTATGGCGATATCGGCACCAGCCCGCTCTATGCCTTTCGCGAAGCGCTGCGCCCGGTTTCCCACGACGGCGTGACCGACGTGGAGATCATCGGCCTGATCTCGCTGATGATCTGGACGCTGACGATCATCGTCACGATCAAATACGTGCTGTTCCTGCTGCGCGCCGACAACCAGGGCGAGGGCGGCACGCTGTCGCTGCTCGCCCTTCTGATGAAGTCTGCCAACGGCCACGCGTCGATCCTCTTCTTCATGGGGATTGCCGGTGCAGCGCTCTTCATCGGCGATGCGATGATCACGCCGGCCCTGTCGGTTCTTTCGGCCGTCGAAGGTCTGAAGCTGGTGACGCCGGCACTATCGGAATACGTGGTTCCGATCGCGGTGGTCATCCTGCTGCTGCTCTTCGCGGTGCAGTCCAAAGGGACCGCGGCGGTCTCCAACTTCTTCGGGCCGATTACCCTCGTCTGGTTCCTGGTCATGGGGGCTGTCGGACTGCTCCACATCGCCGATGACATGTCGATCTTCAAGGCGTTCAATCCCTACTATGCCGTGAGCTTCATGCTCGCCGAGGGCTATGTCGGCATCATCGTGCTCGGCGCCGTCTTCCTGACGGTGACAGGAGCCGAGGCGCTCTACGCCGACCTCGGGCATTTCGGTCGCCGCCCGATCCAGTGGGCGTGGTTCGTCATCGTCTTCCCCGCGCTGACGCTCAACTACCTTGGCCAGGGCGCCTTCGTACTCAAGAACCCCGAAGGCATGTCCGACCCGTTCTTCCTGATGTTCCCGAAATGGGCGCTGCTGCCGGCGGTGATCCTTGCGACCGCCGCCACCATCATCGCCAGTCAGGCGGTGATAACCGGCGCCTTTTCGCTGACGCGTCAGGCGATCCACCTCGGCTTCCTGCCGCGCATGGCGATCTTCCACACGTCGGAGACGCATACCGGCCAGATTTATTTGCCGAACGTCAACACGCTGCTGATGTTCGGCGTCATGGCGCTCGTCTTTGTCTTCGGTTCGTCGGAATCGCTTGCCACCGCCTACGGCATCTCAGTCACCGGCGCGATGGTGGTGACGACGGTGCTTTCCTTCGAGTTCCTGCGCACGCGCTGGAACTGGTCGGCGGTCTGGGCGGCTGCCGTGCTGCTGCCGCTGTTTGCGCTGGAGTTCATCTTCCTCGGCGCCAACATGCTGAAGGTCCACGATGGCGGCTACGTGCCGATCACGATCGCGGCCACCTTCATCATCATCATGTGGACCTGGCGGCGCGGTACCGAGATCCTGCACGCCAAGACGCGCCACATCGATATTCCATTGGCGAGCTTCATCAAATCGATCGAGCGCAAGAGCGAGCATGCGCCGGTGGCCGTCCCCGGCACGGCCGTGTTCCTGACGAGCGATCCGGAATCGACCCCGGCCGCGCTGCTCCACAACATCAAGCACAATCATGTGCTGCACAATCAGAACTTCATTCTGACGATCCGCACCGCCAACACGCCGAAAGTGCCGAAATCCGAGCGGGTGAGCATGCAGCCGCTTTCGGATCGCTTCACGCTGCTCGAGATGCGCTTCGGCTTCATGGAAACGCAGAACGTCTCGCAGGCGCTTGGTCTTTTCCGCAAATCGGGGCTGAAGTTCGACATCATGTCGACCTCCTTCTATCTCGGTCGCCGCAAGCTCGTGCCCGATGCCGAATCCGGCATGCCGCATTGGCAGGACCGGCTGTTCATCGCGCTTGCCAACGCGGCGATCGACCCGTCCGATTATTTCCGCCTGCCGACCAACCGCGTCGTCGAACTCGGTTCACACGTCATCATCTGATCCTTTGCCCCTGACCTGGCGTGCCGGGCAGGGGGGTAGGGCGTACACAGCGAGACGAAGCGGAGCCGTTCCCGGCCGGGGCGGCTCCGCTCGCTGTCTGAGCCCATGTCCTTCGGCGAGGCCGCATTAACCAAACATCAAGCATGATGTGCGTTATGTACGCAACCTATTTTCACACCCTTTGCACTGAAAAAACGCAAGTGTTGCAAATGCTTAGCGTGCTTTTGGATATTTCAGGTGTTTTGAATATAACGCTCGCCCTTTGATCCAACTGGCAATAACTCTGAGTTGTAGACAACAACTTACAGGAGTTATCCAGATGCAAGCAAACGACCAAAACACCCCGTTTCGTGTATGGGGCGTGTTCGCTGGTGAGCGTTTTGATCGCGAGTTTCCAAGTGTTGCAGCATGGCGTGCATGGCGTCGTCTTAATGAAACTCGATACGACATCGAAGTTTATGGCATGAAGTCGGTGAACTGATATGGAACTGCTTACTCCCGAACTGCGCAAACAGTTGGTTCTCAACAATACGGGCACCAATCGCGGATTTGATCACTTCCCTGTGGTCAAGTTCTTCCTGCCGGGTACAGGCGCGACGTGGCTGTTCACGGAACTCGAAGACGATGATCGTCTATTCGGCCTGTGTGACCTGGGATTGGGTGAACCTGAACTCGGCTACGCAAGTCTTGAAGAGATTCAAAGCGTTCGTAGTCGCTTGGGATTAGCCGTGGAACGCGATCTGCACTGGACTGCAACTGCGCCCCTGTCCGTTTACAACGCTGCTGCAAGAGCGGCTGGACGCATCGTAGACACGCTCTAATCCGATTGCTCATGGTAAAGCCCCGGTTCGTCCGGGGCTTTCTGTATCAATGGTGTTCGATGTCTTTGAGGCTGCTAACTTCGCCGTGTAGCGTATCGATCCGCTCCGCCATCGCCTTGATAGCACCTGCTTGAGCATTGAGACGGCCTAATACGTCCGACATAACCATTATCAGCACAGCAACGAGCGTTACGAGTATCAGCAGCGCCGTCTCAGGCGCAATCACTCCAAACATTTCAATATCCCCAATCGGTGATCCAGTACAGGAACGCACCAATTGCGTGTCCGATTGGTTCCGCTAATGGTCGCACAAAGATCATTGCGACGGCTACAGCAGCGATTATTTCAAGTATCGACATTGCAATACCTCCTTTTGCACTATGCAACGCTAACGTGTAGTGCCGTGCGCTGCTAAGGGCAATTTGCTTGTGCTCACGTTGCTTAACGCTATTGACGGAAAAGCCCGCTTGGCAATGAGCGAACCAAGCGGGCCTGTGAACCAACCACTGGAGGGAGTAACGTCCAATGGATGCGGGTGAGAGCGGCTAGTTGGAGGAAGGATTGCTCTCACATTTCTATTTACTTGTCTGACGCGGTTTCGAGCAGTTCTGCTATCCACTGCTTGCGCGTTAGCGTTCGTGCGTCTGTCTTCACATCGGACACGTCGAAGCGATCAAATGCCTTTGTGAGGGTTCCGTCTGCTTCACGAACGATACCAAACTGGTGTTTCGAGTCTTTACGAATTTCCTTTTCGGCAATTCCCAAGTTGTCGAGTGACCACGGCAAAGCCTCATCAAGACGATACAGGCGGCTAACACCTCGCGGCTTTATGACAATTACAGCGCGTTCATCGGAGACTGTGAAGAATTCAACCCAATCGTCTTGTGACAGTTCCCACGGCTCTGCGAGACGGTTGCGGCGGTAGTTCCGGTATTCGAGGAACTTCTTTTTGATCTTGTCGGTGATTTCTTTTTCCATAGTCGGATTGTGCAGCCGCCGATGTCAGTCCGTCGATAAAGAAAAGCCCGGAGGACCAAATTGTCCTCCGGGCTGAGCAGTCAGACACGCTCCGTTGTGTCCATCTCTATTTACGCCGCTGACTGATCTCGCTCGTACTTGGGATCGAGCGGTCGGTAAGGGTAAAGCGTGTTGTCGTCATCGTGGCCTTCGCCGTAGGGAAGGAGACCCCAGCCTCTGCCTTTCGGTTTGACTTCGTACTCTTCCTGTAGCGCAGAGGACCACCAGAACGCCTTCCACTTGTCTCCGTGGCCGTCATGCTTCTCGCGCTCGAAGATACAGACGTGCTTGCCCTCTCTCACCAGAAAGGCCGCATAGTTCATCGCAGCCTGAACATGCTCGAAATATCGCTTGGGTCCGTTCTGAACGTCGGTTCGGTTCGTAAATGTGACCTCGAAATAATGGCTGGTGGGAGCGTAATTGATTTCGCCAGAATACATGCCTGCAACCTTCTTCCGTTACTGCGCAGGTTTTACTACTACAAGTGGCTCTCGCTCAAGAGTTTCCTAATCGCCACGATTGGGATTATCGAAGACCGGCTTGCGTCGTGGCTTCAACATCGGCTCCTCTCGCACCCGATTGTGTATGACCTCATCGAGGTAATCGGCGGGGATCGTCACTGGATGCTCGTAGTGCGGAAGATGCAACGTCACTAGGCCGTTGTCCCATACCTTTGCGACGTTCGCCCGGATGACGACGGTATCGCCTTTGTGGATCTGATCTACTCGTTTAGCCATCACTGATATTTGGCGCGCTTGCGCTCAAAGGAAAGCCCTACGAGGCTCATAGAGCGCCAGGACTGTTTTGCGCACGCTGCAACACGGAAACCGAGTATCGCAGCCAGTGACGCTCTCTGGCTGTTTCTGACGCGTTCTGGTGACGTTGATAGGTAATCGGGCTTGCGCTGCTGCTTTTCGGGTAAGCGCGCTTTTGTGCTTGCGTCATACAAGCCCACAGACGCTCATACAGCGCAGTCAGGCCAAAACGCACATTACTGCGCGGAAACGCTCCATCGCAGCGGAAGACGCTCTATGACGTGTTTCCGTGCGTTCTGTTTGCCTTGCTTGCTGCGTTCGTCGTCGCGCCCTTCTTTCTCGATCCCCCAATGGCCCAACCACGATTCCCCAAGAACCCAAAACGGGAAATCAAGGAGTACGACTCCACCCGTCGGCAGACCCAAGGAATCAGGAGCGGAGCGACCAAGCCTGTCGGAGACCTCTGAACCCAATGGCTATGCCATCTATCCCGATTTGGGAGTTCCCAAACGGGAAGGAGCGAAAGCGACCGCGACAATTCGAGTGAGCGGGTCTTGAGTGCCAACGAAAGAACGCGAAGCGAGACGCCGTCGCCAGTGCTTTGCACTGAGGTAATTGGGGTATGAAGTCCTATTTGTCCCGAAGGGACAAATGGAGTTAATATTCTAACTACTTTAGTGTAATGCCTGTTTAATATTATAGGGGTAAAGTTCTAACTACCCGCCCGTTCCCGAAATTTTCCGATTCCCGGTTTCGAGACTTCCCTGAACTTACCAGAACGCCGTCGTTTGACAAACAAATTGACGTAAGAAGCGCCAATTCAAGCATAGTTAGATAAATAAAAGAACGGCAGAGGAAGCCGTCAGTAAGGAGTAATAATGGATAAGCCAACACCCAATCAAGTTATCGAAGCGTTCCGTGCAAGTGTAGATCCATACGGCGAGAACAAAAATAAAAAGCCGTCGAAGCGTTTGATGACGATCCTCAAACTCATGTTCGATTCTTCAAAGCGTCTTCAAGAGGCCAAGGGAACAACATGGAACCTTTCGTTTGATGAATATCTTAGTCTCATCACAGAACGTCGTATGCGTCGCATGGAAGACGAACTAAAAGCGGGTACGCTCCGCGATTTCATGAACAGCAATAACGGCTATGTCCTCACGACGAAGACCCGCGCTCACTACCTCGCGAAGGTCTACGACGTTGATAGCGTCGAGTTCGTCAACCGCAATCGCAGCCTGCGCAATCATCGTTTCCATAAGGGCGACACTCATTCGGATTATTCCAAAAAGATGATGAGTGAAAAGCGGACTGGTAAGACGCACGACGACGCCACAAAGGAAAAGATCAGCAAGGGTAACAAAGGCCAAATCCGTACAAAGGCCACTAAGAAGGCAATTGCAGAGGCTCGTACAGGCACGAAGCATTCCGAGGAAACGAAAGCAAAGCAGCGTGAGAAGATGAAAGCCTACCATGCTGCGCGTCGTGCAGCAAAGGAGGCCGCAAATGCGTAATAAGGTATACAAACTGCGCATTGACTACGACGCAGCAGCAGTTAATCAGATTTCCGAACAGAAGGTTGATAAACTGATCGAGTTTGCCTGTGATCTCGATATCCCGATGGACGAGGACCATTACGATTTTACGAGCATTCACGACTACGACACAGAAATGCACTTGCTCGACAAATACCTTGAGATGATCGACGCAGCCATTCTCGCGACTCTCAAGACTAAAGGCTTCGTAATCGTAGATGGCGAGAAAATTGACGACGAGGATACCCTAGACCTGTTCTCATATCGCATCGACAAGCAATGGAATGCCGAAAAGACGATGATTACGCATTCATATTTGATGGTCGATGATCCCGATGTTGCGATGCTTCTGAAACTGCAAATGCAGTGACTTCCCAAACGATCGCAGAAAAAAGCCCGCCATCGAGCGGGCTTTTTGTTGCTCTGGATAAATACCAAAGCAAGGAGATCACAATGGAAAAACCAAAGAAACCACACGGACTAATCGGGACAACGAAGCCACCAGAAGTCCGAGAGAAGATTGCAGCAGCAAAGCGTGGAGTACCACGCACAGAAGAAGCCAAAGCCGCAATTAGCGCAGGCAAGATGGGGAAAAAGCGTAATCCAGAGGATGGGAAAAAGATTTCAGCCGGATTACGCAGATACCACGAGAACAGGGTGCGCGGGTCTGGGCCAAAGGCATAAATAGAATACATACAAGAAAAGGAGAACTCAGCAAATGAGCAACAACACCAAACTAATCGAAGCCATTAAAGACGCAGAGAACGCATTAGCAAAGGCCATGAATACGCTACGCCGTATCGCAGCCGAACGTGAGGGTAATCCTCAGCATATATCAGCATTCCCGGAAAACCCACAGGCAGAAGCGCAAGCGAATATGCTTTGCTGCTCATGTGATTACTGCACGAGAAAACGTTTCGGTAGCCGATACAACAGCCAATTCGACAAACAATAAAAAGACTATCAGGGAGTAATACAAATGGACATCGTAAACGAAAGCATTTTTGAAAACCTATTCGAGCAGGCAAAAGTAGCACCAAGCGTTCGCAGTCTCGATCCGCTTGCCGATCTACTGGCAAAGCAATTGGTACGCATCGGCTACAAGCGCAAGGTAAAGCGCAACAGCACAAGCGCATTCATGGAATTCACCAAGCGCGACCGCAACTGGCTCGATCTGCTGCTTCGCGAGTTGACCACCATCCACAAGGTATTCCAGGCGGATGCGAGCATCATGCTCAGCGCGTCCACTGCAAAGCGTGGAACTGGCAGAACGCAGACATGGGAAGAGTTCGTCGTTGAACTCTACGACGACAAGGTTGTTGGTCGCACTGACTTTTCGGAAGGCCAGTTGAAGCACCTGCCGAACCTCATCGCAGCACTTAGCAAGGGCCGTCGCTTGTCAGGTTGTGGAGCCATTGAGTTCTACGACATCGATGCCGGGAACACGCTTTGACATGAATTAACCCTTTGGCCTGTAGGTTCGCTTACAGGCCAAATCTTAGATTGAACCGGGCAATCAACGGCTGTATGGCAGTAGAAGTTTATCGCATTGGAGTAGAAATGAACAAATCAGAAAAGGCGGCTATAGAAGACAGTGTAATGGTCTGGATTAAGGCAATGGCTTTGAAGGCTATACCTGAGAGTAACTACCCTGATTATGTGGAGCGGTATGGAGAGCCAATGAATATCGGCATTTGGTTTCCTAGAACTGCTTTCGACAAAAGTACGTCGGCAAGCCTGCACTTGGCCTATGGACGCTTCGAGGGCTGGAAGATCAAGATCAAGTACACGAAGGGGTCGAAGTGGTACGAGGGCAACCCGCCGGAATCACGCATCGAACTCTCACATATCAACGTTGGAACCATCGTCTGCACCGCTCGACGCGGCAAGTTCGTCGGGCGCACACCGCGCACCATGCAAGCGAAGTTCAAGCCGGATCATTTCGGCCTGACCGATGAAAGCAAGATCACGGCTACTCCCGCAGTGATCGACAAGGAATTGAAGCACCTTGCCATGATGATGAAGTTGCAAGTCTGAGTGGAGTGAAGCTCCGTTCGCTCCACTCACTCCGTTCGAGAAACCCCGCACAATGCGGGGTTTTTCATTTGCAGTCCTAGATGAACATTATCTGATACCGCTTCGGGCGCTTGAACTTCGCAAGCACGAGCGGTTTCAGCCAGTTGTAGATGTCCTCTGCAATCTTCTTCAAAAGCCAAAGGCATACGGCGACCATAGCAGTCTCCATGGGAGTCTCCTTTCAAGTGTTTCGATTTGTCGGATAACGGACGCGAGCGCGACGGCTGTTGTCCTCTAATGAAGGGGTACAGGCTTCCTACTGTTGTCCCTTATCCCAGATCTAGGACGTACCCTTACATAGCCTCAACACTCAGGACCGGCATCTAGAAGACTCAAACTTTCTTGCTATCTCGGCAGGTTGCCGATCAGCACGCTATTACCGGCTTTACTCCCGCATTCGCAGCGCAGCCGGTTACGCAGGTTCATCAGGTACATATCGCCCCATTGGCGCAGGATCGCGTCCTTGTCGAGCCATGCGATATGACCGCAAGCCGCGCACTTCGCACCCAAGACCTCCCACTGATTCATTCCCCTGATCGTGTGGTACTGGCTCGGATTATGCTCGACGTAATGGGCTGGTCGGAACGGCGCTGTCAGGTCGATGCCGCGCTTATGTTTCATTTCACTCTCCATTCGCGGAATGAGAACGAAATAGGAACATACTCCTAACGGAGTCAAGCCGCCATCTGGTAAATACCGGATGACGACACGCACTATCAACAAATCCGGCCTCGACCTCATCAAGCAATACGAGGGCCTTCGAACCACCGCTTACCTCTGTCCCGCAAACGTCCCGACAATCGGCTACGGCAGCACACAGGGGCTCACCCGCGCAGATGTAGGCCGGAAGACGATCACAGCAGCAGAAGCCGAAACCCTCTTGCGTGCGGACCTCGTGCGCTTTGAGAAGGCGGTCGAAAAACTCGTCACGATCCGACTCACCGATAACCAGTACGCGGCGCTCGTCTCCTTCGCGTTCAACCTGGGGGAAGGGAACCTTGCAAAGTCCACGCTGCTCAAGCGTATCAATACCGGAGCCTCTAGGGCCCTGATCGCGCAAAGTTGGATGCAGTGGGTAAACGCAGGTGGCAAACGGCTGCAAGGTCTAGTCAATCGCCGTGCTGCTGAAATGGCTCTCTACAAGAAGCCATAGTAGGCGCACACAGACACGAGATGGCGGACAACGAGCGCCGTTATGACGTTATCCGCTTAAATACGGATAGCAGAACTCTCATACCGATGGGTTCCAAACACAGGCAGAACCCATCATGATTGAATCAGTCATCGCTTTCTTTAAGGCACTCGCAGCATTCCTAACAAGCATTGGTATCAATCCGGCGCACCTCATCGCAGGCATTGCCGGTGCTATCGTCCGCGCCGTAATTCAGGGCAAGAAACTCACATGGGATTTGATCTCCTATGTGTTGGTTGGGGCGCTCTGTGCAACGTACCTGACGCCTGTTGTCGTGATGTATTTCGGGATCGCAGCGACGAACGGTCTTGCATTCGGTATTGGTCTAATCGGTATGTCGATTGCAGAAGGCGCGGTTAAGTTGGCGCAGAAGTGGGCAGCAAACCCGAAACTCCCAAAGAACACATCGCCAAAGGATTTGATCGAATTGATAACTAAGGAAGAGGACAGCAAACCAAAGGAATGTAGCAATGAGCAATCCAATCGAGATTCAAATCCCAATCCGTAATTTGTCAGACTCGCTCGAAATCTACCATCAAGCCCGTTTAGTCGGTGCGGTAGAGCGTTTTCTGTTCACGGAAATGTTGAGCGGTGTAGGTCCAGTCCAGACTAGAGGCGGCATGCTTCTTACGGTGTTCTTCGATGAAGCCGACAAGGACAAAGCCATGCTGTTCAAGTTGGCGAATGGCGGTGCCCAATGAGCAGCGTAACTGTCAAAGGCCATGTCCCGTTGCACCAAGCGGGGTCGATCTATAATTGCCAGATCAACTCGCATACTATCCTCGCGGATAGCGAAGCCGAACTGTTCGCGACCATCGGCAAAGTCATCGAGCCGGAATACCTGGCACCCTTCATCGGGAATGGTTTTACGTGGACTTTCGTGCGCGATGATAGCGCCGCCGACTACGAACTAGCCCGCAGACACCCCGAGCACCGAGCACAAGCAAGCGCAAACTCAACGCTATCATTGGCGGGCGGGATCGGGTTCCACACATACGTGGTCTATCCGAGATTGGCCGCATACGAGGCAATCGACTGGATCGACGCCAACGCTAAGGGCGCTGTGAAGGCGTGGACGCTCCCATGCACGGACCATCATTTCTACATGTTCGAAGACGCGAAAGAGGCCATGCTGTTCAAATTGCAGACGGCGGCCTAGTCCGCAAATATAATCTGCAGCATAGTCTCTGCTGTTTGCCGGTTTTTGGGGCACTCTTTGGGCCGCGTGTTGGATAATGTCGCCTTCACGTTCGACTCGATCTTATTGCGAACCTGTTCCCCGACCTCTGCAGGGATTTCCATCGCTTGCCATGCGACTTCGCGGCGCTCAGCAACACTGGAGAGGTCGATATCTGCGAACGAATTATCGTAACTGTTGCAGTAGTTGGCATAAGCAATTAGCGCGGTCGCATATGTGAACTGTTCCATTAGCGGCCCCGACATTCGCTGCTCAAGGGCTTGCTTAAGGGCTATTGCCTCAGGGGGGAGGCCATCATTGCTTTTGTCGCGAGAAAACTCCACGAATTCGGCTTCGCCGAGTGCGCTGCGCTGGAGTGCCTTATCGGAGGAAATTAGATTGCCGATCTGATTGATAACGTATTGGAGATCGTCGTTTGTCTTGTAGGCCGGTATTGCTTCGGACTTCTGTGTTGCTACGAACCACAATCGCGTCAGTTTCTTTACCTGTTCGGAGGTCAATGCCTTGAAGTTGCCCCCAAGGATGCTTCGTACTTCGACGCGAAGGCTTTCCGAATATGTATTGACGTCTGTGGCCTCTACCGCTGTCGCGGTTTGTGCGTGAACTTCCGTCACACTGACCACTTGTGTGTTGGTCGCAACGATGATTGCAAGTGCGAAGGTGTACCGAAGTGCAGACAACATATCCCCCAATTCTAAGTGGTATCGGCTATCGGTAAATCGGCCCAAATGGTCATGTCAACGTGCTTTAGCGATTCAAAATCAAATGCGCGGCTTAGTCCGCGATCAGCCCCACAAGTTTCCGGTCCACAGCGCATGTCTCGATAAGCGAGGCCTCGCCATTCAGGACCGCGACGAGTTCCGTGGGCGTGATCGAGCGGAACACAAACAGGTACAGGGCCATCGCGCCCAACTCCTCTTGATCATAGGGTTCCTCCTCTTTGAGTTCGGCGCGTTGCTCAAGCGCAGCACGGCGGCAATCGGCCTCATGTTCTGTAAAGTACAGGTTATGGTCCGACCCCGGCGAGACCTGATATGCCCATAGTGTGATTTCCATTTCGAGAACCCTTTCCTGAATCAATGCGCTAGTTATAGTTGCGGCACGGCGAGTTCGAAATTGTAGGATTCTACAAGGTTTCCAACTCGCAGAAGTGTTAGCGGAGCAGGCATGTTCAGGTACGGGACGACGTTCGTAATCGGGGCTGGGGCAAGTGCGGAGTTTGGAATGCCAGTTGGCACCGAACTCGCACAATTGATCCGAAAGAGCGCATTGATAAAGCACCCCGGCTCAAAGACGCCATCGGTTGGCGACGACGCTTTCTATTATGCTTTCCGACGACTATGGCCCAACGATCATCCAGATCACGAAGCCGCTTTAAAGGCCGCTTTAATGATCAATGAGGGCGTCCATACGGCCGTCAGCATCGACGCATTCATAGACAGGTTAGGTCGCAAATATCCTCTCGTTGACCTGATCGGCAAAATGTTGATCGCTTTGGAGATTTCGAAGGCAGAGGCTCAAAGTAGCCTGTCGCTGAGGTATTGGCCCCAGTTCATGGCTGATAGCAGATATTCAGCAACCAATGCCTACGATAAGAAACTCGTTAATCCCGACGATACGTGGCTCGGCCAGTTCTTCCGTATCCTGTGTGACGGCGTTGATGACCCTCAGAAGATTGGCAACAACATCACGATTATCTGCTTCAATTACGACCGTTGCATCGAATTGTATCTGCGTAGTCAGATTGCAGCGGCTTATCACATTGATGTCGCGGAAGCCGACGAGATCGTTCGACGTATCAAAATAATTCATCCGTACGGAACACTTGGCGGCTTACCTTTGATTCGAAACGAGCATGGTGATGATGTCCTTGTATTCGGGGCATCAAACGATCACACGTTCCGGTTAGAGAAGATCGCAAAGCATATTAAGACGTATACGGAACGACAGCACGAACCTAAAATGATCGAGGATATTCACTCGGCTATCGCGCATAACAATGTGCTCGTGTTTCTTGGTTTCGGTTTCAATAACCAGAACCTTGATTTGCTGCGCATCCCAAGTGAGCAATCAGAACATGGCCAATTGGAGTCAAGGCCGATCTATTCAAGCGGATATGGAATAGCGAAGCAGGTAGAAACAACGTTGAAGCGGCGGATATTGCATTTGCTTTGGCCCGATGAGGCGGCTCATGAGGGCATCAAACAGACCGTTAAGATAGAGTTCGGGCAATCGTGTAGCGAATTGTTTAGAACTCACAGCATGAACCTGTCGTCATTCTCGCGGAGTTACTTTGTTGAAAATCACGCGGAGAAACGAGCGCAAAGGGTAATGTTGTACGAGCGAGGGGATGATTAGGGGATCAACGAGTTATCAACGTATCCGTACGGACCATTGCAGACTTCACGATAACAACGTTTGTAGACTTCACATAACCATTACGCGACTACAGCAAGCGCCGTAAAACTCTCAGGAAATCCGTAGGGCGGCGTATTTTGTGCCTTTTGCATCAAAGGGCAACCTATCTTTGCGCTCGCCCTTCATTCTTTTTGGCAACAGACAAAGAACGCACGTTCAATGTCAGAGGTCGCCAATGCAATACGTTGCTTACTATCGTGTTTCCACACAGATGCAGGGGAAGTCGGGCTTAGGTCTTGAAGCGCAGCGCGCAGCAGTTCTCCAATTCACACACGGACAGGAGATCATCGCCGAGTTTACAGAGGTAGAATCTGGCAAGCGCGATGACAGGCCCGAACTAGAGAAGGCACTGGATCTAGCAAAGCAGCACAATGCAGTGCTGGTCATCGCCAAACTCGACCGCTTGTCACGCGATGTGCATTTCATATCGGGATTGTTGAAGCGCAACGTGCCGATCAAGGCATGTGATATGCCGCACGCAGATAACTTCCAATTCCACATAATGGCAGCAGTAGCGGAAAAGGAACGTGAGATGATTAGCCATCGCACGAAGGTAGCAATTGCTGCAAAGCGTGCACGTGGTTCCGATTGGGGAACTAATGAAGCACGTGTAGAGGAGGCAGGAGCATTTGCAGATAGCATTCAACGCCACATACAGACGCTCATAGACAGCGGTACAAATAGTCCAGCAGCAATTGCGCGTGCTTTGAACGAAGCCAGCATACGAACGCCACGTGGTGCGGAATGGGGACCCGGACAGGTAGTGCGTTTGCTCCGTCGTATTCAGGAAAAAGATTTACACGAATAGGAAGTCTTAGGTTGCCCTGAATAATCGATGGCTATTGATAGAAAAGCACAGCAGCAATGGTGCTGTTGGTGCAAAGGTAGATCGAAAATGACGAATGCAATTGAACTGCTCAAGTCCGCTGCAACGACCGGCTTTGTTGGTGGCCGTAATCCGCTGGAAATCTTCTACATGAAACTCGATACACAGATCGAGTACGCAAAGCAGGTCAAGGACGGCAAAGCACTGAACAGCCGGTCACTGTGGTTCCGCAAGGACGGTGCTGGCTATGTTGTGCGGATCGGTCGCAATGCGTTCGAGGTTGCTGGCAGCAAGTTGTTCCGCGCTGCTGATCTGGACGGGGTGGTCGAACTGCTGACGGCTGCAAAGGCAGCGATCGGGCAGGACCAGAAACTGCAGGAGACGATTGCCAAGCACAGCGCAGAGCGCAGCGAACGGCTTAAGGCTGGACGCGCAAAGTCGAAGAAGAAGTAATCGCTGAATCGATTGTTTGCGCAAGCAATCGAGGCCCTAGTCGGAAACGGCTAGGGCTTTTTAGCCTTTGGCCTGGCACAACGAAATGGAGCCCCGCCGGGGACAACGGGGCTCCAACTGGAAGGTCGTCAAACCATTAAGCGCAATAGACAGTTTTAATTTGGTGACGGCACGCAATACACCACAACCATGGTGTGCAGCCACGCGAGCATGGTTTCAAAAACGTTAACCGACCGCAATGGTTTCGATGGGTTAGTTGCGTAATCAATTTGGGTTACGCAAAGCGCAGGGTATTAGTTTTGCGCAACAAGCACACTCTGCAGCAGGATGTGTGCACAAAGACGCACAGAAGCCCGTACAGCGCGTTCGTGCGTTTTTATGCATCGAGCACTAGGAGACAGCGAATCGCGCTGTGTGAGCCTCTATGGCTGTTTTGCGCAAGCATGTGCTAAAGTATATCGCAAAACGCCGGGAAAACACCACAGAGGCTCAAGGACGCGCAGGACGGAAAACTGCTGCTGTGCTTGCTTACGCTGTTAGATCGCAGCGGACGAGCCTCCTAAGGACTCTACGACTGCATTACGTGGTTCTGGTTCGGATATCAGGGAACCACAGGTCCACCACCCCCTATGAGCCTGCGCAAAACTGTATTGCCTACCAACCAATTTTGATACGTCCGTAGAACCGCTTCATCACCATTGGTGGCCGCCTTCCCAGACATCACGACGACGATGCGTCTTGTGCTGCCGATAGTGGCGCCAGTCGGTAAGCCGCTCTCGGAGTTCGTCAGTCATCAAATGGTTGGCGTTGATCCAACGCTCCAAGTCTTCCAACGAGGGCCTGTTCATCGTGCCGCTGTAAGGGAGGTAGAACGTATTCCAAAGTTGGCTCACGCCCGGATCATTGTTCGTGTTGATCTGCTGTGACACATACGAAAAGTAGTCGAGGCTGTCCCATGGCTCCTGTACAGCACGAACCTCTGCGATTTTAGCCTCGGTCAAGCCAATCGATTTCAGCCCGTCAGTGATGCTCTCGATCATCAATCGCTTCTCACGACGACTAGTGCCGCCCCAGCGACCGCCACTTACGACCTGCTCCACGCTGACCTTAGCGAACAGTTCCGCCAGCGCGTGCAATTGTGTGACTGTTGCCTTGGCCTCATCGATTGCGGCTTGCATTTCCGCCGTGAAACCATCTTTGCCCAAGTTGACCTTGAGCAGATCGGCGAGGCGCGTGCAGATCAGCAACAGGAACGACCCCATGAAGGTCATCCATTTGTTTTCGCTGCTTCCATCGTTGAACAGGAAGTAGACGAAAAGGCCCATGCACCCGACCCAAGCCAGTGCAACGACTGGCTTGATCCAATTGTCCACCCACGATTTCGACATCTCGCCCCTCAGCCCAGGTATGTTCCTTACCACTCTCTCAAGTAGCCATCGACCTTTTTACCTTCAACTGCAAGAAAGTCAGTTTGCTCGGCATTCACCGTCAGTGCCCACGCAAAAGCATCTGCTTTCGTGCGCTTCGGGATGAAATGCATTGTCTGGCTGACCTTGGGAGAGCCTTTATGGATCCGATACCAAACGTCCACGTACAGGAAATCCGCCGATAGGCCGTTCGTTTTGGGGGCGTCCAGCAAATCCTTGATATTCAAGGCAATGAACCAGTCGTGATCCTTCACGAACTGCTCGAATGCAGGCTTGAAGTCCTCCGCGAAGATCATCAATGTTCCCGCATTACGAGTTTCCTCGAAGCCATAGATGGCCTTGTCGGGATTCCATTCCAACTTACATGAGGTTATCACATCATTGATACGGAACTTCACACTCATCTCAATGTTGTAAAAGCCGCTCGGATTATCAATCGCCTTGAGCGCGAACGCTGCGATGTTATCCACGTACTGCTTATAATTGGCTAGTGCCATGGTCATTTCCCTGCATGGTTCTCGGCGTGGTAGGCGAGTACGTGTTTGATTGCTTCTTCAAGCGTCTTCCCATGCACATGCAGCGTGAACGCCGACATCTGCTGTTTGGTTTCGAAACCAAACACACACATTTGCTGTGAATCTCTCGGCAATTCTAGTCGATATTGAATTGCTGAATATGTGGCTTTTGTCTCCGGATAGTACATGAGAAGACTTTTAAGGCTATCTTCCGTGCGTTTGTCGGTTATTCGATAAAACAGCCGGTGGTCATAGCGTTCCACAAATTTGCGGATCGCAATGAACGCATAGAACTCGATTGGTCCTATATCTTTGGCTTTGCCGCTAAGGTTCGTATTATCGTCGCGCCGATAATTGTTTCCATTATCCCAATGTTCAAGCCGAGATATCAGCCGTTTGCTTTTAATCGCATCCGCTTCGAATTCATCGAGCCACTTAGTGAAATCGGCTTCTGCTACTGGTACTTTAAACATTCCGTGCCGTCTTTCTAGTCGGTATCAAGGGCTAACAGGAGGGGCCGTATATCGTTCCCTGAGCCACAATCCAAAGCCAACAGCGACCATTAGCAAGCCTACACCTTCACCAATGCGGACGAGATAATGGGGCTGGTAAGCGCCAGTAACCGCTTTATCGAGACTGCTCTTAACCGATGCAACGCTGTATTTTTCGACTAGTTCGTCACGGTACGCCTTTTTATGAGCGCGAAGGAGGCCACCAGCCGTTCTAACGTCAGGTGCTTTCTCAACGTCTACGATAAGAGCGTTCAACTTCTTATCCATATAATCGTTTATGAGTTCGGATTCGATAACCCTGCCGTATACAGCCGTAACGTCTTGCATCCGCTTCTGGTGATCGAGAATTTCACTTCCGAACGTCGCAGCACATAACGTGCTACCGATTGCAATAAGGCCGATTAAGGGGTTTGCAAGTGCAGTAAAATCCATGTTCGTCGGTCCTCTTAGCGTTTCTCAGGCTTTTTGTTCTTGCCGTGATACGTTGCCGTGAACTCGGCAGCGGTTTCGTCATTCATGGCAATCCAGAACAAGCGGTGATTTTCGTCGTCTTGGTCTCGGTACTCGATCCGACCCCAATCCTCGTATTGAAGATCAAAGTACAGGTCGTTCATCACACCCGCGTCCAGCCGGTCCTTAGGGACTGGCGGAGCGTCATAGATGAAGAAATGGGGATGCCGCTTAGGCAACTGGTCGAGGATCATTCGCACGCCGAGCGCGCTAACCGGATTAGGGGAGTCTTTACCCGTCGTAATAACGTCGATAGTTCCGTCCCAATACCGGATTTTGAAAGACTGCGCGTCACCACGCAAAATCTCACGGAAATCCGCGACCACAGCGGAATAATCACGCGGTTTATCGAACATCGTTTACCTCAATGCAGGGGGATCGCGCGTCATGCGCTGGGGAGTGCCAGGCCAAAAGAAAAAGGCCCCGGCCAGATGACCGAGACCTAAAAGGGAAAACACTAAAGAGGCGTTTACTTGCGTTCTAGTTGTTCCGGCTGGACTTCAATCGCCTTCGCTTCGATGACCGGCCCCCGCAGGGCAACGCGCGCTCGTGCCGCGTCCGCCAGAATGTCCGCCATATGTGTAGTAACCTGCACATCAACATCGACCTTCTGCGCGGCCTTGCTAACGAAGGGGTCAATGAAACTGTCGGCGGCTTTCAAGCGTACCATTTCATTCGGGCTATTGCGCATTAGGTCTCGCTTAATCGCTACTGCTTCTAGCGAATACTCCGCTAGTGCGTCTTTTACCTCTTGCGGGATTGCTGGACGGCCTTTCGGATTGCCGCTTTTGCCTTTCTGAAAGCCCTGCTTCTTCAAACGCTCGTGCGTATCGGCATCGACTTTGAGTTCGTCTTTTTCTTTTTTCGCCATTATGCCTCCAGTTCGTGACCACCGAGTTTCTTGATGAACAGGTTGCCGTCGTCGCCATATGTGAAGTCGATGACGAACTGTTTGTCGCTAGTCGAAACGAAATAGTAGTCCTTGCTGATATTGTCGGTGATCCATGAGCCGAAACGCATTTGCACCCACTGTTGTATTGCTATTTCCCGAGCGATACCGGGATTGCTCTTGATGTACTCGTTAAGGCCGTTCTCGCCGCGCTTATGGCCTTCTGCGATTTCATATAGAATTTGCATTTGATTAACCTACTCTCTTGGCCCATCCTCTTGTTTACCATCTATTTAAGCGTAACCGCCTAGAACCCGCTTCATACAGACGCCAACGAAGGGACTGGACCAATGGCAAGCACGAAGGACATCTACGCGAAACTCGAAGCACTGAAGACGGATGCACCGTCTAAGGGCGGCGCTGGCGATCCGGTTGAGAACTTCATCAAGGCTGCGCAGGACCAGAAGAAGACCATTGATGCAGCGATCAAGGCTCTCAAGGACGGTAAAGTACCCGGCGAGTTCAATCCGCGCAGCGATTGGTTCAAGAAGGTTCGTGGCGGTTATCGCGTCCACTTCGGCAAGTTCCGTGTTTCCACTCCGAACGGCACCACGCACTTCCTCGCGGATTCGCTTGAGGGTGTGAACGAGATTCTCGACTTGGGTATCGAACTTGCTGAGAGCGATAAGGCTTTCCAAGGCAAGATCACTGCCGCTTCTGACGATCTCAAGGAGAAACTCGCCAAGGGCAAGGCTGAGGCTGCTTCCGGCGGTCGTCGCAAGTAACAGTTTCTAACTGTTCTCATCGTTTCTAAGAAATGGCTCGCATTTTGCGGGCCATTTTGCGTTTGAGCGTCAGAATGGAGGTTCAAAAGTAAATATCCGGTCGTAAACAGCCGGTAGATACTTCATGAATCTCAATAAGGAGGAACAGGCTCAATTTGAAAGCCTCCTCAATCAATTTCACGCAGACATAAAATTCTTCGCAATCACCATGTTCGGGGTCGAAAACGCGCTCCGACCTAAGCAGTTAGAGTTCTGCACCGCCTTCCAAAACAATAAGCGCATCACGTTCAAGGGTGGTGTCGGCTTCGGAAAGACTAGAGCACTCGCAGTGCTCGTCTGGTGGGCGCTATTCACTCACAATCAGGTGCAAGTGACGATCTTCGGACCCAACGAAGGTCAGATTAAGTCGGGAATCTGGAAGGAACTGCAAATCCTTCATGGAAAGATGCGTCCGCTATGGAAAGACCTATGGGACGTAACAGCAACCCGCATTAGCCGCGTTAGAAACGGTGCAGATTGCTTTGCGGAGTTCCGTCTAGCCAACAAAGACAACGTATCGGCAGCACGCGGTATTCACCAGATCAACAACTTCGTATTCGTGGACGAAGCAACTGGTGTTCCCGATGAGATTTACACAGAAGCCCTCGTAAACGTTCTTCGAGACCCCAACGGCAAACTCTGCCTGATCAGCAACCCATCGACCACGAGCGGTTATTTCTGGGAGACATGGAACGGCAAGATTGCGGAGATGTGGACGAAGGTTCACGGACGCATGACCGACGCGCCGCACGTCACCGAGGAAGATCTACGAGCGGCTGAAATCGAGTACGGCGGGAAGTTCTCTCGTGAATATCGCATCCTCGTGCTTGGCGAGTTCCCACTAAGCGACGTTGACGGGCTCATTCCGCGGAACCTCGTAGAGCAAGCCATCGAGAACGCAGAAGCAAAGCCGTCCACTGCGCTACCGTACATCTGGGGCCTCGATCCCGCAGAGGGCGGCGACCGATCGGTGTTGGTGATCCGACACGATAACAAGATCATCGGCATTCATACTTGGCGCGGCCTGGACACGATGCAGTTGGCCGTAAAGGTGCGCGATCTCTATCAGGCGACACCAAAGGCAGCGCGTCCGATGGCGGTCTGCGTTGACGCTATCGGTATCGGCAACGGCGTCTATACGAACCTCGCCTACATGGGCTTGCCTGCAAAGAAGGTGATCGTATCGGCCAGCCCGACACGTCGTCCCGACTTCTACAGTCGCTTGCGCGATCAATTGTGGTGGGAGTGCAGGGATTGGTTCTTGTCAGAGAACGTCTGCATCCCGAACCACGAAGACCTCATTCGCGAACTGCTCATGCCCTCGTATGAGAGCGAAAGCGGTAAGATCAAGGTCGAGAAGAAAGCAGAGATTAGAAAGCGCCTCAAAGGTGCATCACCGGACCACGCGGACGCGTTGTGTCTGACGTTTGCGATTAGCCCGACGAGATACGCAAGCAGGTACGATTGGAACCCCAATAGCAAGGGTAGTCCCGACCTTAGCCAGTACGAGTAACCGCGTTCGGAACGCGTTCTCGCAGTAAATACAACAAGAACAATAAGAATGAGAACGGCGGATAAAACCGCCGCGAAAGGCCCAATGGCGAAAATCACCAAAACAAAGAAAGTTGATGAGGACGCGCTAGTCAGTACCATTGCCAAAGCAGTGCGCGAAGCCGTTGGCGTCTCGGTAACTCACATCGCAAACAAGCAGGAAGAAGCCCTTAAACTCTACATGAGGGAACTATTCCCGACTGATAAGAAGGGCGACGGCAAGTCGAAGTTCGTTAGTGCGGACGTGCAGGAGCGCACGGATTGGGCAACAGCGCAATTGATCCGCGTGTTCGACAATCAGCAGCAAGTCGTTAGTTTCTGCCCGAACGAGTCTAATGATCAGCCGGTTGCCGATCAGATGACGGACGTTTGCAACTTCGTGGTGCGCTCGAAGAACTCGCACGTTGCGATGTTGTCGCCGTGGGTCAAAAACGGCTTCCTCACCGGTCTCGGCGTTACAATGGTCGAGTTCCGCAAGGAACGTGAGGAACTGAAGCCGGAACTCCTGAAAGGCGTAGCCGATCAGCAGTTGGTTGATCTGGTCGCACAGGAAGAAGCCGGAAAGATCGTCATTGAGGAACGTGGCGAGCCTTACGACGCTCCGCAAGTACCTCCAATTCCGGGTCTTCCCGACGAACTGGCCGCAATGGCGCAGCAGATGCAGCCGAAGGTGCGCGATATCAAGATTCGTCGTGTTCGCGATAACATCCAACTGAATATCCTGAACCTTCCACCGGAAGATTTCATCGTCTCGAAGGATGCGCAGTTTGATCAGCAGACAGGCGGCATTCGCGCTCGTTTGCAGGGACACAAGCGCGTTATTGCCCGCTCCGAATTGATCGAAATGGGCTTTGACGCAAAGAAGGTCGCTGCAATCCCATCGGCAGACGAAGAAACCGAAGGAATGGCTTTGCAGCGTTCCAAAGAGACCGATTTCGATGATGGTGTTGGCGAGGTTGAAGACGACGTAATCGTGTACGAGATTTACACGCGTCTCGCCATCGAGGACAGCAAGCGCCGTCACTATCGCCTCGTGCTTGCCGGCGATCTTGAGAGCAAGCCTGTGCTGCTGCACCGCGAGGAAGTCAGCAAGTTCTACCCGTATGCAGCCTTTGCTCCGTTCCCGATCCCGAACACGTTGTTTGGTCAGGGCATGGTGGATCGCGTCGGCCCGACACAGCGCATTGTCACTCAGTACATTCGCGAGCAGCACAACAACCTGAATAAGCACGTCAATCCGATTGTTGTCGTTAATCCGGACACGGCGCGTCCTGACGACCTGTTGAACCTGCACGCAGGCAAGGTCATTCGCAGTGAAGACCCGACCGGCGGTCTCAACTTCGTCCAGCAGCCGTTGACGACAATGGCCTTGCAACCGGCCATCGACAGCCTGCGTACGGAACTCGATTACACAACTGGTGTTGGTGGCGCTCTCGCCTCGGTCAACGCTTCGGACTTGCAGAACACGACAGCGACAGCGAATGCGCAGCGTGCTTCCAGTCAGCAAATGCTTGTCGAGCAAATCTGCCGCGAGTTCGCAGACACAGGTTACCGCTACCTGTTCCGCATCATCGTTGACCTGTTCGTGAACAACCCCGAAGAGGCGGAAATCTTCATCCGTCGTCTGACCGGCAATTACGCTCCGATCCGCATCGACGAGTGGGACGCAGATATGGACGTGACCGCGAACGTTGCCTTCGGTGTTACCGATAAGATCGGCAATGCAGCGAACCTGCAATCGGTTCTCGGCCTACAGACGCAGTTCCAAGAGATGGGATTGGCGAACCCGCAGACCATCTACACGACCGCGACAAAGATCGCAGAGAACGCCGGTTTCAAGAATGCCAGCGCGTTCTTTGTTGACCCATCGACGTTGCCACCGCCACCAGCGGATCAACCTCCGCCTCCTAATCCATTGGTGGAAGCGGAAGAGGTCAAAGCAGCAGCGGCGGCAGCGGAGAACGAGAAAGACCGCCAGTTGAAGATTGCTCTGGCGGAAATTGAGGACCGTCGAGCGCGCGAGCGTGACGAGCAGGATTTCCGCCTCAAGGCGAGGGAACTGGAACTCAAGTATCAGGCCCAGGTCGATGTTGCCCGCATCGAGGCAGAAGTCGCCGCACAGCAGCAGGCCGCGAGAGATCAGGAAGCGGCATTTGCGCAAGCCGACAAGGAGCGCGCTCAAGCAGAGGCACAGGCACAGCAGGCAGCACAGGAACAAGCAGCGCAAGCGCAGACAGCACAACAGCAGCCAGCGATGCCTCCGCAGGCTCCTATGATGCCTCAACAGCAGTAAGGAGTACCGATGAATCAGGAGATTATTGCACTAGGGCAGAACGCAAAGCGCGTGCTCGAAATGGCAGAATTCAAAGCGACAATCGAAGAGGTTCGAAAGGAACTCTTCGACCAGTTTCGCAAAACCAATGTTAGCGACGTGGATCAACGCGAAGACCTACACAAGGTCATGTACGCGTGTGATTTGTTCGTTGCGCGTTTGGAGAAGTACGTGGAGACGGCAGAATCAGAGATTGCGCTGTCGAAACAGCAACCAGACGCATAACTCAAGAATTTTCTAGTTCCTCAGTAAATACAGTATCACTAACAATTACTGAGGTAATGTATGGAAACGGCCAATACTCCCATTGAGGGAACTGGTTACTCGGTCGATGAAGCGGCCACACACATCGAAAATCTTTTGGACTCCGATTTCGGAACAACCGAAACAGTAGATGCTGATAGCGAAGTCGTTGAGACTTCAAACACGCCGGAAGATGAAATCGAAATCGACATGGAACAACCCGAAACGGATTCCGATGATGTTGATAGAGATGCAACTGAAAGCGAAACGGACGAAGTAGAAGAACCTACCGTTCGCGACCCTAACGAAATTCTATTCGAAGTCGAAGGCCAAGGAGTTTCACGACAGGAAGCAGAACGCGGTTATTTGCGTCAGTCCAACTACACGAAGAAGATGCAAGAACTCGCAGAACACCGCAAAAAGTGGATGGTTCAGGAAGTCGAGTTTCATCAGGTTCGTGCTCAATCTGAGCAGGTATTGAACAACCTTGCCGCTCACGTTGCACAGGTCTTCCAGATGGACGATTTCGGCGCAGAGCCCGACTGGGAAGCCGAATGGGACGTTAATCCATTTGAGGCGCAGAAGAAGCGTTTCCAGTGGGACAAAGACAAAGCAGCATGGCAGCAGAAGCAAGCCTCTCGTGAAGCCGCCGTAAAGGCGATTTACGATTCTCAGATTGAAATTGCTCGTCAGAACGAGGTGTACGCGAACAACAAGCGAGAACACGAAATCATTGAAAGTCGTGAAACGCTTGCTCGCAATTTGCCTGATGTTTTTGGCGATGCGCAAAAAGCCAATGTCAATCTTATCGCAGTTGCCAAGTTCCTCAGTGAACAGGGCTACGGCGAACAAGAGATCAAGAACGTAACCGACGCACGCACCATTACGATGGCGTATTACGCGATGATGGGAATGGAAGCAGCAAAGAAGGTTCCGGCAGCGATCCGCAAGATTGAGGCTAAGCCTGCACTGACAATGCCCGGCACAACAACCGCACGAACAACAACAGCGGATGCCGCGTACAAGCAGGATAGGCAACGACTAAAGCGGACTGGCAGTCTCGATGATGCTGCAAGTCTAATCAGCAGACTACTATAAGGAGAAGCCAATAATGGCCACATTGAAGACTACGGACGTCAAGAACGTTCGCGAAGACCTCGGCGATTTCATCAGCGATATCTCGCCAAAGGAAACACCTGTTCTCTCGTCTATCGGCAAGACCACAGCGAAGAACACATATCACGAAACCCTCAAGGACGAACTGGCCGCTGCTAACAAGGACAACGCTCGTGCAGAAGGTGCGGACGCTCCAGAAGCAAACAACGTCGGTCCTGACCGCGTTGGTAACTGGACACAAATCTTCTCGAAGCAGGTATCGGTCGCCGGTACGCTTGAAGCCGTTAACAAGGCTGGCGTGAAGAGCGAAAAGGCTCGCCAGATTGCTAAGGCTGGTCTGGAAATGAAGCGCGACGAAGAGGCTGCAATCACCTCTGACAACGCTTCGGTTGCTTCCGGTGTTCGTAAACTTGGCGGTATCGGCGCATGGCTCGAAACCAACGTTGATTTCGGCGCAACTGGTGCAGTCGGTGGTTTCAACAACGGTATCGTTGCTGCTCCAACTGACGGCACAAACCGTGTCCTGACAGAAGACATGTTCAAGGCCATGGCACAGAAGGTTTGGAGCGAGGGCGGCGATCCGACTCTCGTATTCGCTCCGGGCGATCTAAAGGCTCTCATTTCGACCTTTACCGGCGGCGCGACCAAGTTCCTCGCAACTGACAAGGAAACAATCTACGCAAACGCAGATATCTACGTTTCCAACTTCGGTACGCACAAGATCGTCCCACACCGCTATATGCCGACAACCAACGTGTACTTACTCGATAAGTCGCTTTGGAACAAGGCTGTTCTGCGTGGCGTAACAAAGTACGAAATCGGCAAGGGCGGCGACAGCGAGAAGATGGAACTCATCGAAGAGTTCACGCTGGAATGCCTCAACGAAGCCGGTAACGGTGCAATCCGCGACGTAACCGCGTCCTAATAGACTAACGAGATGGGGAGCGAAATGCTCCCCATTTTGCAAAAGCGCCCGAATAACAAAAACAATAAGAGGCGACAGTGTTTCATTCAGAACTCACCGCAGGTGACTTGGTCACGCATGGCACATTCGTACTAGTCGATGATGCCGACAAGACAGTTTACGTCACTCGTGATGGCGATCTTATGTACGTCACAACGGAGTGGAAGAACCTTTCAGCAGTGCTAGAAGCAAATGTTCGCGCTGCCGCAGAATTCAGCAAAAATCAGAAACTCGGTGACATGGAACGTGTCGCCAGTATCCCGCTCGGTGTTTACCACGAGTGGGCAAGCGAAGGCATTATGGATGACGACAAGGCCCTTGCGCGTCGTCTGAACGACTCGGATTTCAGCAAGTTCCGTACAAACAGTTTGAAGGTGTAACGATGGCACTTTCAAATTACTCCGAACTGCAAACAGCCATTGCCGATTACATCATGCGCAGTGATGCGCCGATTACATCGTTCATCGCTTTGGCTGAGAACGACGTTGCACCTCGTATCAAGCATTACATGCTGGAACAGACGGTTGAACTGACGACGACAAGCAATGCCGTGACGCTGCCCGCAGACTTCAAAGATGCTCGTCGCATTGTCGTTGATGGTCTCATTCCACGCCTGACAAGCATCTACGACACAACTCGTCGTTTGGATGACATCGGCTATTACCAGCGCGGTAATTCCTATGTGTTCCTACCGGAGCAGGACGAGCCGCGTGAGGTAGAAATCACCTATTACGGTCGTGTTGCTGCTTTGTCTGACGCTGCGCCGACAAACTGGCTTCTCACGACATTCCCGGCAGTTCTGTTCCATGCCTCGCTCGTCCGCGCTTATCGCTGGATGAAGGACAAAGACGCGGAGGCGATGGAGAAGCAGAGCCTGGAAGAGGCGCTTGCAACGCTGGCAGCAGACCACAACCGCGCAGTTAACAGCGGCAACCAGTTCGAAATCGATTTCGGAGGGCCGCTGTTTTGATCATCGATAGTGTATTCGGCCCTTGGCGCCCTGATCTTCCCGACCTCAACAATCCGGGTGTCACTGTCGCTCGCAACGTTACTCCAGGTATCGGCGCGTTGCAGGGCAGTGTCACATATGGCCCGTTGCGTCGCGCCGCGCTTTACTCGAATACCTCGATGGCAAGTCGTCCAATCGGAACCGCAGTCGGTCAAGACCAGTTCGGAAACGCTAAGGTGTACGGTGGCTGCGCGACGAAACTCTACAAGTTGCTGCCTGCAACTCGCCAGTGGACTGATATCTCGCGTGCCGGTGGATACGTCACAGCCGGTTCTAACCGCTGGAACGCAGTCGAGTTCGGCTCGTATGAGATTTTCACGAACTACTCCGACGAGCCCCAATATGTGGACATGAACATCGATTTGCAGTTCGCCAACCTGACATCGTTGGTGAAGGGCAAGTACATCGGCACACACAAGGGTTTCGTGATCCTTGGCAACACATGGGATGCACTCGACGGGGCAAAGCCGAACCGCATTCGTTGGAGTGGTCAGGAACTTCCCGGCGATTGGGCATACTCCGCACAGACACAGGCCGACTTCCAAGACATTCACGGTTACGGCTCGATTCAGGGCATTGTCTGCGATGATAGCGTTTGGGTGCTCATGCAGCGCGCTATCGTGCAGATGACCTACATCGGCGCTCCTTACGTCTTCCGCGTCGATACTCGTGTTGAAGGCAAAGGCTGCAACGTCCCTGAGAGCGTCGTGACCGTCGAAGGCAAGACCTTCTTCCTGTCCGAAGATGGCTTCTACATGTTGCAGTCGGGTAATCTGACACCGATTGGCGTTGGCAAGGTCAACAAGCATTTCCTGAGCAACGCGGACACGTCGCAGTACCAGTACATGACGACGGTCGCTGATCCTCGCGAAACGCTCATCTATTGGAATTACGTGAGCGTAGACGCAGAAGACGGCACGCCAGACCGCACCATCATCTACAACTACACAACCGGGGAATGGTCGGAAGCAGAAGCCACAGCGGCTTTCATCTTCCCATCACGAAGCCTGCCGTGGACCATCGATCAACTCGACGAGTTCGGCAGCATCGACAACGTACCGGCGAGTTTCGATGATCCGATTTGGGCAGGTGGAAACTCGATGCTTTGGGCGATGAGCCTCGCAGGAGCCGTTTACGCATTTACCGGCACAACACTTCCGGCACTCATCGAGACGCAAGAGCAGCACTTGATTAACGCGGTGCGCGCAGTCGATCCGAACGCGATGGGCGATCGCACTAACGTCATGGGCGTGCGTCCATTCTTTGAAGGGCAGAACGCAACAGCAGCGGTGTCAGTGGGATCGAGAAGCCAGAGCAACGGCAACGTTATTTGGTCTCCGGTCAAGACGACACACGCAGATACCGGCTTTGCCTACTTCCGTTTGCAGGATCGTTTTCATCGCTTCCGACTGCAATTGAATGGTGATTGGAACAAGGCTTACTCGCTTCAAATCGACGCTAATTCTGCTGGCTTCCGGTAAATATCCAATAAGGGAAAGGAAGCCATGCAAAGCATCTACAACCACAGTGACACTAGGCAGATGGCGCAGGTCATCAATGACCTCGTTCGTCAGTTTGACAATACAGGTTCGGTGTCGTTGACGAACTCAACGACATCGACAGTTGTTAGCAATCCTAAGGTTCTTCCTTCCAGCGTCGTCATATTGCAAGAAACGTCACCAGCAGCATTTGCGGCACAGGCATACGTCAGCGCAAAGGCAAATGGTCAATTTACGATCACGCACCTAAGCGCAACGACAACAAGAACATTTGATTACGTGATTTTTGGAGTGTGATGGCAATTCAAAGGATCGATACGGCTGAACAGTTCGATATCGAATATCCTCGTTGCCGTGAGTGGCTATTGGAAGCCCTGAAATACTCCACAAACAACATAAGCGAACGCGATCTGCTCAACGGGCTAATTGAGCGAGATTACTTGCTTTGGACCTCAGAGAACGCAGCGTGCGTCACGTCACTTACAGAGTGGCAAGAGAAGCCCGTTTGCGTGCTGTTTCTCGTGGGAGGATCGAGAGGCAAAGCAATGAGGGAAATCCTCGTGGAGGGTCGGCCAGTCGTTGAAGATTATGCACGCGATCATGCGCGTGTCGGTCTTCTCGGGATTGGTCGAGAGCAATGGGCAAAAGTGTTGAAGCCGTTTGGCTTCCAAACAGAAGGAACCATTTTCTACAAAGGAATTTGAAATGGCCAGCACACCAAAGGAAACAACAACAAAAACAGAACCGTGGGATGGTGCGAAGCCATACATCACAAAGTATCTGGCTCAAGCGGATAAACTGTATTCAGAAGGCAAGCCCGAATATTACAAGGGCGATACTATCGCAGGGCAGTCATCGGCGACGACAGATGCGCTAAAGCAGCAGGAAGCAATTGCTCGTGGTGGCTTTGGTGGCATTAAGAATGCACAGGGTACCGTTGACGCGATCACGCAGGGCAAGAACTTCTCTGCACAGCCGAACCAGACACTTTCTCAGTTGCAGAATGGTATCGCGCTCGGAAACAACCCCGCGCAATCGACGGCTAACAGCATCGCGAACGGATCGCAGAGCGGCAAAGCACCGGGACAGAACACGCTCAATCAGAGCATGAACTACACTGATCCTGCAATGAAGGCCACGGCTGGCCTCGCTGGCTCGCTCACCAACAACTACAGCAATCCGGGTGTTGCAGCGACACAGGACGCAGCGAAGGGAATTGCCTCGTCGTACACGAACCCCGGCGTTGCAGCCACGCAGGGCGCGCTGAACAGCATCAACACCAATTACACAAACCCGGCAACGGCACAGGCTGCGAACTACGGCAACTTTACGAATGCGGCATCCGGCTTGCAGACGCAGCAGGCTAACGCGCTTGCTTCCGGCAACAATCCCGCGATGGACTACCTGCGCTCGACTGCTTCCGGCAACGAGATCGGCAAGAATCCGTATCTCGATCAGATGGTTGCCAATCAGCAGAACAAGATTGCTGACCAACTGCGCAATGTCACTAATCCCGGCATTGATTCGCAGGCGGCTTCGCTTGGCCGTATGGGATCGGCTTCGTACGCAAGCGCCCGTAACAACGCGGATACGACGGCTGCAACCGCAATGTCGCAGGTTGCTACCGACATGTACGGCAACCAGTACAACACTGACAAAGATCGTCAGATGTCGGCTGCTGGACAGTACGGCAACTTCTACAACACCGATCAGCAGAACCAGATGCAGGTCAATGCGAACCTCGCAAACACGAGCAATTCGCAGCAGCAGAACCGTATGCAGGGCACGCAACTCTATGGAGACCTGAACAACGCTCAGGAGAACCTGCGTAACGACGCCATTAACATGCGTCTGAACGGCGCTGCGCAATTGGGCAATCAGTCGCTTGCACAGCAGGGAATGAATAACGACCTGACAAACATGCGATTGAACGCTGCTAATCAGTTGGGCAACCAGTCCGCACAGCAGCAGGGTTTGCGCAACGATCAGACGAACTTGATGCTCGGCGCGAACAATCAGTGGAGCAACCAGTCACTTGCGCAGAACGGTCAACGCCTCGATGCGGCTAACTCCGCTAACAGCCAGTACCAGTTCGACCGCAACCTGCAAATGCAGGGATTGGGCTTGCAGAACGATATCTATCAGCAGGGCATCGGAAACCAGTTCAAGAACAACGATCAGCGTTTGAATGCTGCTAACTCGCAGTTCGCGAACCAGAACGCACAGGCAAACACTCAGTTGCAGGGCGCAGGCATGGCCGGTGACATGTACGGTCTAGGCTACCTGCCATCGCAGTATTTGAGCCAGGTCGGCGCGCAGAAGGATCAGCGTTCTCAGGACGAGTTGAACGCGAAGATTCAGCGTCACGATTTCGAGCAAAACCAGCCGCTCGCGAACATCGCCAACATGATCAATCTGGCAAACGGCGGCAACTACTCGAACACGACAACCCCTGTGTATTCGAACACGGCGGGCCAGATTGGTGGCGCGCTTACAGGTCTGCTCGGTCTGCTGTCTATGTGCGACGAGCGCACCAAGATCGTTTTCGAATGCGTTGGCAAATTCCCGAACGGCATTCCGATGTACCGCTTTGCGTACAAGGACAACCCCGACGAGGTGTTTATTGGTCCGCTCGCGCAAGAAGTCGAAGCGGTCATGCCGGATGCGGTCATCGAGATTAACGGCATCAAACACATCATCACTGACACATTCATGGAGGCCGCATAATGTTGGACCTATTGGAATTGCTCAAGCGTTTGCAGGGCGGTCAAACGCCGCCCGCAGGCGTTATCGGAACAGCACAGGCCGAGGAACAGCCACAGCAGGAGCCGGCGCAAAAGTCGGGTTTTAATCCGCTGGCGCACTTCCTGCCGGAAGATCCCGACAAGAAGGATGCTGTCACTATGGCACTCCTGAATGCAGGCGCCGGGATGATGGCCGCTGGCGGTCCTTCGGCGACGCCGACGAACTTCCTCAGCGTTTTGGGGCAGGGCGTCGGTGCTGGTGCACAGGGATACGCGCAGGCTCGCAAGGATGCGTCCGACATTGCTACGAACGGAGCATCCGTACGCAATGCGCAGATCAAATTGCAGCAAGCGCAAGCGAATAAGGATGCTATCGCACAGATCGGCTTCGATCCGAATGGTGAAGCGCCGATGTCAATTTCGCAGTTGAAGCAGTTGTATAAGGTCTACTTGGACAACGGCGAGTTCTCCGCTGCAAACTCCCTTATGGAGCGCATCCAGCGTTTGGATGACGAGCAGCGCAAGAAAGGTGCAATTCAGGGTACAGATGGCAGTTACGAACTTGCTGGCGGTGTTGCTGATACTGCTACTGAATTAAAGCGCGCCGAAGATGCGGGCGAGTACACGACTGATCGTAAGAATTACGAGTTCGGTCTTATCGATCCTGAATTCCGAAAGCAGCAACTTGAGGACAAGAAGGCCAGCGCAACGACCATCAACAATGGAGGTGGTTCCGATAAGCAGTTCTTCGACACAATGGCCGAGGAAGCGAAGATCGCGAAGCAGGCCGCGAACGGTCTCACCTCTATGCGTGAAGCACGTAAGGCCATCGACGGCGGCGCGATCCTTGGTGCTGGTGCTGACATGCGTTTGGGCTTGCAGAAGGTCGGAGCGTTGCTTGGCGTAACCGATAGCCAAGCGATCACGAACACGGAAACATTCCGCAGCGCGATTGCTCCGCAGGTTTCAGCAATGCTAAAAATGACGGTTGGTACTGCGAACATTTCGAATAGCGACCGTGAATTTGCGGAGAAGGCAGCAGGTGGTTCGATCCTGTTGGATGAAAAGTCCATCACGCGACTGCTCGACATCATGGAACGCGCGAACACTGAGATCGTCAACGGCTTCAATTCGAAAGTCGAAACGATCTATCCAGATGGCAAGGGCTTCGAGCGTGAACGTGCTTTGTTCAAGGTAGCAGTTCCAGATTACCAAGCATCTGAAACAACAGGTTCCGTCGAAAAGTCGGAAGGCCCTTCGCTGCTGGGAGCAACACCCGATAAGATGCAGCCGGAAGCACTGCCTACGGTAAATAGCAGCGAGGAATACAATGCATTGCCGAGTGGCGCAGTCTTCTATCGCAATGGTCAGAAATACAGAAAGCCGTAACTACGGCTTTCACCACAATAAGAAGCCCGAAAAGGGACGAGGAATGCAGTGGCAGGTTATATCACCTATAGCAACCAAAAGGCGACACGTAATCGCCCTCTAGATGACGATCTAATCAAGCGTCTCGCATACTTGCAGGACATGGGAATTACAATGGAAGTCTTTTCCGGTGGTCAACCCGGGAAGGACGAGGGCGGCGCTCGTGTTGGTAGTGTTCGCCACGACCACGGCGGCGCAGCCGATGCTTTCTTCTACAAGGACGGTCGCAAACTTGATTGGGCAAACAAGGAAGATTTGCCGCTCTTTCAGGAGATCGTCAGTCGTGGAAAGCAGGCCGGTATTACCGGCTTCGGTGCTGGTGATGGCTACATGCAGGCAGGCTCCATGCACATCGGCGGCGGCAATCCCGGTGTTTGGGGCGCAGGCGGAAAAGGCGACACGGCCCCCGCTTGGTTGAAGTCCGCATATAATGGCGCAAGCAGCGAAAAAATCGATCCGGTTGCAGAAGTCATCGCAACAGCATCGCCGGAAAGCACGCCAACTCTACTCGCACAAGCAGAAGCAAAGGCCGAACCAGATAAGCGCGGCTTCGGTGAGAAACTGTTTGATCGTGTCCTTGGAACGGAAACGCCAGAGCAGGCGAAAGCATCGGTATTGCCTAAGGTTCTCCCTGATGAGTTCATGGGCGTGAACACGAAGAAGGGCATCAATATGCTTGGTGCACTTAGTGGAGCCTTTGCAGAGGCCGATAACTCCGCAAACAAGCAGATACAGGCAGCAGCACAAGCAGGTGCAGCACGTCGCGGCTCGGCGCAGCCCGTAGAACTCGCGATGATGAGTTCGAACGCGAACGCGCAGCAGAACGTCCCCGGTGGAATTAGTTCACTCGCGCAGATGCCGCCTCAGGAACTTTTGGAACTTTTGAAGAAGCAGAAACAAATCGGAGGTCTCGGCGGCCTCGGTGGATGGAGAGCGTAATGGGTCCCGGTACACAGAAGAAGAAAAAGACAGAAGGGGCAGTACCTGACTGGATGGCCGATGCAATTCCCGTTGTTGAGGATCAGTCCGATGATTGGATGGCAGATGCTATTCCCGTCAATGACGATGCACCCCTTGAGGAGAACCTAGATCGCAGCCTACGTGTTCCGTCGTTGCTCCGTGCAGAAGTCGGCGCGCTCAATAAGCCGGAAGATCGTCTAGCAGCAATTCGCAAGACGTATCCCGATGCGCAGCCATACGGCGAAGATAACTTCATCTATACGAGCCCTGAAACGGGCAACACAGGACTCTACAACCCAGAAGGTCTCGATTGGGGCGACTGGATGAGCCTGTTGCCGGAAGCCGGTGAAATGGTCGGCGCTGGTGTAGGTGCTGCTGGTGGCGCGGTCGGCGGTGGTTTTGTTGGTTCTGCTGTGCCGGTATTGGGTACGGGCGCAGGCGCAGTCACAGGCGGTATCGCTGGTGCGGGTGCAGGTGGCGCAACAGGCAAAGACCTGACAGAGCGCGGCCTGAACTGGCTGTTCGGCAACGAGGACACGCGCACGACCGGCGAATATGCACGCGATAAGGCCACAGACTTTGCATTGAGCGCAGCGGGTGAGGGGATCGGCCGCGGAGTTGTCCACGGCGGTAAAGCAATCGCCAATGCTGCTCGATCTCGTTTTGTCGGTGGTGTGGATGACGTGGCCCAGGCTGCAAGTCGCTTTCGTGATTTCGATGCTGCTGGACTTGAACCGACCGTTGGCATGGTCACGCAAACAAAGAAGGCGCTGGATCGAGAAGCCGCTCTTGCTGCAAACCCGACGAGCCGCGTAGGCCGCACTTATGGTGCCGTCGATGACGCCTTGGACGCTCGTTATAATCAGTTGGTGACGGACGTTGCTGGCCCATTGGGTGTCACTACACGCGAAGGTGCTGGCGAATCCTTGCAGCGCGCGGCGCGAGCAGCGGAAGACCAGATGCGCGCGAATTACGGCGAACTCTACGACAAGACAACGGATCTAGTAGGCGCGGTGCGTTCCCCAGGTACGAACGTCCAAGACCTTCTTGTGAAGTTCAACGCGGAGAAGAAACTGTACGGCCAGTCCGCGAAGTTGAACAAAGGCCCGACGATCGATCGTGCTATCAAGCAGGCCAAGGCACTAGCAGAGGACGCGAAGAAAGGCATTTCCTTCGATGACCTGAAAGAGACGCGTACAGCCATCGATAAGATTGCCTTCGACAAGACCGGCGACCCCTTCGAGAAGCGCCTGTTCGGTCAAATCCGTGATGCTGTCACGAAGGACATGGAGGAAGCAGCAGGTTCGGCAGGCACGGACGCAACGCAGACATGGAAAAGCGCAGAAGGCGCGTACAAGGATTTCCGTTCCCCAACAGGCTCGCGCAGTGCAATTAAGCCGTTGGCGAAGGAAGCCGATCCGATCAAGGTCTACGGCGAAGTCACGAAGCGCATCAAAGAGGGCAATGCTCACGGTCTTGCTCGTGTGCGTCGTGAACTCGAAAATGCTGGTGGTAAGCCGGAATGGCGTCAGACAGTCGGCACAATGCTCGACAACATGGGCCGTAAGATCGACGGTGACGGGGTTGAGGTCTTCAATCCGCGTAAGTACGTAAGCGACTTCGCGAATATGCCAGATGAAGTCAAAGATGTTATGTTCAAGGGCACAGATCTTGAAGGTTATCGTCTCGACCTAGAGCAACTGTCTCGTCTCGCTGCTAATCGCGCAGGATTGAACGGCAAGAAGTCCACAAGCAATCTCGGCAATGCGCTCATCGACACAGCACTATCGACAGGTGGTGCAGTAGCAGGTGCAGCGACAGACGTTGCCGGTGGCGGATTCATGGGAGCAATTGCAGGTGCGGTTGCTCGTCCAGTTAAGAAGGCCGTTGCAGACGCTTACATGGATCGCCTGCTGACGAACAAAGAGTTCGTTCGTTGGCTTGTGAAGGTTCCGCAAGCGCAGATTCAGAAAGATGGTTTGCGTTCGCACATCATCGGTCTCCGACAAATCCAGCGAACAGTTCCAGCGCAGACAGCAGCGGCGATTGATCGCTATCTGCGCGATGCTGGATATGACGAGGAAAACAGCACCCAACGGTAAATATGGAATAACACGACGCATAAAGCGCGTGACCACCCAATAAAAACAATAAGAAAGTGGTGATCACCAATGGTAGATATCATTGATTCAAAATGGACCGAACTGGACGCGTCTAATACAGGCGCAGCACCGGACGGCGTACAGGGCGGTTACGCACCAAGCACAGTCGCACCGATCCTTAGAAGCACACGAGGCGCGTTGAAGCGTTTCTACGTGCAAAGCAACGCCATTTATACAAGCGGCGGTTCTGCGAACGCCTATACGCTGACCTACGCAGGTGCCCCAGCGAAATACGATAAGGGCATCCAATACGCGTTCTTTGCGAACCACTCAAACACGGGTGCAGCAACACTCAATATCAATGCGTTGGGTGCAAAGCCGATCATCGGCAACAACGGATCGACATTGGCCCTCGGCCAGATCACAGCCGGTACGGTTGTCATCGTCTATTACGACGGCACGTCATTCCGCTTACAGAACATCACAACGAACCCGTCGTTTAACGGCAGCATTTCGCTTTCGGATACGAGCCCGAGCCTCATCCTCGCAGAGACAGACACGACGACACAGGGACGAATGGTTCTGTCTGGCGGCGACCTGTACATTCAAGCAGGTGCTCCCGGTGCTGGTGCATCCGGCTCGGGCGACCTGATCTTTAGCGGCTACAACAGCACAGACCTTGCAGTGTTCAAGGTTCAAGCGAATGGCGGTCTACAGACGATTTGGCACTCTGGTAACACTGGTGCAGGCAAGGGCGACGATTCCGACTTACTCGATGGTCAGCACGGATCGTTCTACCAGAACGCATCGAACCTGATTGCAGGCACAATTGCGGACGCGCGCTTGCCAACGTCGATGGGTAGCAAGACGTTTACAAACACGGTCACTATCGCAAATCCCTCGACCAACTCGCAGATTGAGATGGGTCGTACGGATGCCGCTACATCGAGCGTTATCGACTTCCACTCATCAGGCAACGCCATCGATTACGACAGCCGAATCCTTGCGACTGGTGGTTCTGCCTCGAATGGTACGGGCAATATCGACATTTACTCCAGCGTACTGCGCTGGAACAACAATTCAGTTTACACGGCGGCTAACACCGGCTCAGGCAAAGGTGACGACTCAGACCTTCTCGACGGCCAGCACGGAACATATTACCGCGACCTCGCCAATTCGACCGGCACATTGCCGAATGCTCGTATCAGCGGCGCCTATGATGGCATTACGACACTCGGTCAGACAGGCTTGCACACGGTCACGACTACCGGCGAAGCAATTCGTATCGCGTCACCCGATACGACCAGCGACCCTCACTTGTCGTTCTACAAGACAACGACAAGACAGGGTTACTTTCAGCACAGCGACGGTACAGCATCGTCTGCCGGTTTCGCTTTACAAAACGACATTGCAACTGGCGGTGCTACGCGTCTCACGCTGAGAAACACAGGTGGCGCAGATGGTCTCGGGTTCAATTACGGCGCTACCACTGCCACAGTGTGGCATAGCGGAAACCTCGTCGCCGCTGACATCAATGGCCTGTATGGCTACACGCCACCGAACGGCGCGAACACGATCACAGCCGGTAACGGCTTGTCTGGCGGTGGTTCGATTGCTGCATCCCGCACGATCACACTCGGCACCCCAGGTACGATTACGAACGCGACGACTAACAGCGTAAGTACGACTAGCCACACGCACGAAATCAGCCTCACTGCTGCGGATATCAATGGATTCCTCGGATATACGGCTACGAATGCCGCACGTCAGGTGATTGCGGGTAACGGTCTTACAGGTGGGGGTAACTTCACAGCAGATCGCACGGTTACGTTGGGTACTCCCGGCGATATCACGAACAGCACCACTAACAGCGTATCGGCAACCAGTCACACCCACGCGCTCGGCTTCACGGCTGCGGAAGTCTCGACAACGACCAGCGATGCAACAACGAGTTTCCCGCTTGGTCATTTGATCATGTGCTACACGACCGGTTTGGTTCCGTCTCGAAACGTTGCAATCACGCCAACGCTATATACCGCCGACACGTATGCGTACGTTCACTCGACATATGTGTCGGGCGTCGGAGCAACGCTTGGTGGCACGTGGCGTGCACGTGGACGAATTCTTATCGATAGCAACCACGTTTGCTTGCTTCAAAGGACAGCATAATGACTATTCAAAATTCAAAAGCAGATTTGCACAAAGTCTATTCCGTAACTGCAACGCAAACGCCAGACGTGTACATTCTGGACGTTGATCTAACCGACATGGAAGGCGAGCGTTATCGCTGCGATTACGCAAGTGCACCGGACGACAAATTCGGTCTTGCGCCTACAATCCGTAAGTGGCTCGTTGACAACGAAGGGCAATATGAGATTGCGCCATATGTTGCTCCAACCGTCGAACAGGTTCGTGGAAGCATGCCAGCGATTTCTCGTGTGGACTTCCGCAAAGCGTTCAAAGACGCTGGAATGACAACAACAGTCATCGAAGCGGCGATCGCGACGGTCGAAGATGCGGACGTGCAGGAAGATTACCAGATCGATTGGGAAGACGCCCAGTCGTTCAAGCGCCTAGATCCACTCGTGCAGTTGGTCGCAACATACGCGAACAAGACGCCAGAAGAGATCGACGCCATTTGGAAAGCAGCACAGGCTATCGTTTGATAGCCTTTGCCACGATCTTGCGGTTATTGCCCTCAATGCGCTTGTTGCGGGCGACCACGTACTTTCTAATGCGGTCCTGCGCGGTTTCCAGTTCGCGCTCACCGGCCTCGTCCTTCGGATCAGGAATTTGCGTGGTGAAGTGATCGAGCGTCATCGATCCCGGCTTTGGCCCGACAACGCCGCTCGCGATCAAGTCTGTCGTGCTGTCGAGTTTTCCGTCTTTGAAGTGATACGCGAACAGGCCGTTTTCGAAAACGAGTGATGCGACATGCTTTTCGGCATCGAACAGGAAATGCGAGAACAGGTAGCGCAGAGCGGCGTTGACTTGGCTACGACTACGGAAAACCTCTGCATCGTCCATTGACGGCCATTGCTTGCGGTTCTCCTGAATGATCCGGTCGATATCATTGAAATCCGACATTGAACCCAGCATCACGTCTCGTTGCTGCTTTGCCTCTTTCAATGACTTTTCGTTGTCGACCTTTTCGACCTGCAACTTGTCGAGTGCCTTATGGAGAACGCTTGCACTTGCAGCGGATACCATCACCATCTGCTCAACTAGGTTCGCTTCTTTGCGCTCGATCTCCCCAAGCGCCGTCTGGGAGGTCCGTATCGTGTCTTCTACGGCCTTCAGTTCCGAGTTCTTGCTTTTCTGGCCTACGAAGTCGGAAATGCCGAACTCTCGCACTGTATCCAGCACGACACGTTCAAGCCCCTCGTAATCGAAGTATTTCGCATCGACAGGGCAGCCATTGCCTCGCCAACTGTTATAGCAGCGCAAATGCGGCTTCTGCTTACCGGGAACACCGCCGTAGTTGATGCTCATGTTTCCACCGCAATGCATACAGGTGCACATGCCGTTGAACAGGTTCGTAAAGCGGTTGCCTTTGCGGCCTTTGACGATCCGACGAGCGCGATGGCGCTGTGCGATGTGGAAGTCTTCTTCCGTCACGACAGCCGGATAGTAGTTCGGGATAGGGTCAGCAATCTGCTCCATGCCATCGCCAACTTTCAGCAACGGTATAAAAGTGCCGTAGGCCGCGTGGTTATCGAGAATGCGACCAATCGCTGTTTGATGCCAGCCGGTACTCTTTATTCTATATGTAGGCGTCTTGAGGCGATTGAGTTCCTTGGCGATGGTCATCTGACCGCAGCCGTCTTTCGCCATATCGAAGACTTTTCGGATCGTGGCGGCGTGGTCGTTCAACTCGTACTGAGTGACGCCATCCTTGTCTTTATATTGGCTGATCCACGCAGGAATGTTCGTCGTGAACTTTGCTTTGCCTTCGAGGGCGAGGGCACGGCGCTTTTGAATGGCTGATTTCGACAGGTTTGATTTACGTTGGCTCTCGCCGTGAGCACGAGCCTGAATCGAGATGATCCGAATCAGTTCGGTCCAGTCCTCGCGCAGGCTTTCAGCCGAGTACACATTATTATCGTCGAGCGTGACGACGTTGACCCCGCTCGTCAGGATCGACGTCAATATAACCTGTGCATCGATTGGATGCTGACGAGATAGACGGTCGAGTGATTCGACCAGCAGCACCGAACCGCGTGCGACCTGACCAGCCGATATCATGTCGAGGAATCGACCGAGCGCACCTTTATATATGTTCGCACCGCTCCAACCGGATCGACCGATATCCTCCAGTGCCTCATCTAATATGAGTGAGTGGCGCGCAGCATACGCTTCAGACAACGCGATCTGACGACCTGGGCCATCGCCCAACGCCTGCTTGCTGGAACTGATACGTATGTAAGAGTAGGCAATCGTGCCTTCTGGAAACTTCATTTCAGCATCTTCCATTAAACGCGCATTAACCATGAGGCTCTTATGGTTAATGTCATAAGCCTAGAGATTGAGGGGTTAACCCCGCGCTAAAGCGTACAAAGCGCACAAGTAGCAAGGTTAATGCTTCATTTTCAAGGCTCGAACGAAGCGGCGCCGGCGCGGGCGGAGCCGTGCCGTCAGTCAAGCGTTGCGTGGAGTCGGTTGGTGCGTAAGAGTCGGAACCTGCGTCAAAAGTCTCGCCTGAACGTGTCCACGTGGATGGCGCCTGCAATCATCGGCCTCGCGCTCTTTCTCGGCTTCCCCTCGGTCGCCGCCTATGCGGACCTCGCGACCTTCCTGTCCGGCATCAATCGTGGCGGCGAACGCTGGCGCATGTACATGACGCCGTCGCCGGCGGGCTCGATCCACGAAGTCGAGATGGTCTTTGCCGATCCGATCACGACGGGCGCGCTCGATGGCGGCGCCGGCATCAACATGCCCGATGGCAGCCGCGTCGCACTCACTTCCGAGACCAAGCACTCCGGCACGCCCGACGAGGAACGGGTCAATCGCCGCGACAAGAAGGGACGCATCGTCGCGGTCACGCCGGTGACGCCGCCGAAGGATTTCACCGCCGGCTCCATCCTGCAGCGCACGAGTTCCCTGACGGAGCCGCGCTTCGAGGAGGGCGAGAAAATGGTCTTCGCCAAGTCACGCATCAAGGGCAAGGAGATCGAGATCGCCACGGCCTTCTACAGAAAGAAGCCACCAAAGGCGGATCCCGGCGTTTCGCCCATGCTGGCCAAGCTCGTGACCAACGACAAGCCCGACATTCTTGCGACTGCCTATGTCCGGCCCGAGCCGGACTATGCGCGTGAATCGCCCTTCGACTCGATCCTGCGTGAAGACAGGAACGCGGGTCGCTTCATTCCCGAAATCTCACCCGACGATCATGCCTGGGCAGCAACCGTGCTGCCGCCGACGGTTTTCAGCAAGGAAGAGCAGACCTGCCTTGCCGAGGGCATCTATTTCGAAGCGCGCAGCGAGTCGCTCAAGGGCCAGGCGGCCGTCGCTCAGGTGATTCTCAACCGCGTCCGCAATCCGACCTATCCGAAGACCATCTGCGGCGTCGTCTATCAGAACAAGACCTGGCGCAATCGTTGCCAGTTTTCCTTCGCCTGCGACATGATCCGCGACCTGATCTATTCCCGCTCGCACTGGAAGATGGCCAAGGAAGTCGCGATGGCGGTCACGGCCGGCAAGATCTGGCTCCCGGAAGTGGGATCTGCTACTCATTACCATGCGACCTACGTCAATCCGCCGTGGGCAAGGACGATGAAGCGGGTCGGCAAGATCGGCATGCACGTCTTCTACCGGACCTATGGCGGCGGCTGGAGCTGACCGGCGTCGGACGCGATTCCGCCGTCTTTTTCTGTCTGGCCGTACAGCGGAGAATCCGGCCGGCAGAGCGCAGGAATCCTGCGACAACCTTGTCGCGGATCATGCTTTTTGCCTATAACTATTTGAATTATCATGATAATATTGTCCACGCCCAAGCGGCCTGCATGCCTTGACTATGCGGGTGCCTAAAACTATGTTGCGCGCGACTTCAAATGGGGCCGAAACGTGGCTTGAGCGATGGCCTATTGTATGACCGAAATCGCGGTCTGAGACCCGATTAGGACGGCAAGGGAGTGGCCACGTGGCGGAGAAACCTGAAGAAAGTCTGGAAGCGCGGCTGAAGCAGCTCGGCGAGAAGATTGAGGCCAAGAAGCCTCATGCGCCTGATGCAGTGGAGGCCCGTGCCGCCGACAGCCGCAAAGGCTATGCGGCGGCGATGAAGCTCTCGAGCGAATTCATCGCCGGCATCGTTGTTGGGGCGTTTCTGGGCTATCTTTTGGACCACTTTGCGGGTACAGGGCCGTGGGGCATGATCGTCTTCCTGCTTCTTGGCTTCTGCGCTGGCGTGCTGAATGTGCTGCGCTCGGCCGGTATGGTGGCGACACCGGAAGCCGGAAGAGATGGCTCTGGGAATGACAAGAAGGACGGAGACGCCAACTGAGGCGTTGTCCCGAAGAAAACGGTTTCCGCTCTTGGGCGGGCAGAACGAAAGAGAAGCGCGGTGTCAAACGATCCGACCCACCAGTTCCTGGTCAACAAGATTGTCCCGATCGAGATTGGCGGAATTGACTTTTCCTTCACCAATGCGTCGCTGTTCATGGTCGCGACCGTGGGTGCTGCCGCAGGCTTCCTTTATCTGACGACGTCGCAGCGCGGTCTGATCCCGACCCGCATGCAGTCGGTCTCCGAAATGTCCTACGAATTCATCGCCTCGATGCTGCGCGAAGGCGCCGGCAGCGGCGGCATGAAGTTCTTCCCGATGGTGTTCTCGCTGTTCATGTTCATCCTGACGGCGAACCTGCTCGGCATGATGCCCTACTTCTTCACGGTCACCAGCCAGATCATCGTCACCTTCGCACTCGCCGTCTTCGTTATCGGCACCGTCATTCTCTATGGTTTCTACAAGCACGGTCTCGGCTTCTTGAAGCTCTTCGTGCCGCATGGCGTTCCCGGCGTTCTCTTGCCGCTCGTCGTCGCGATCGAAATCATCTCGTTCCTTTCCCGCCCCATCAGCCTCTCGGTCCGTCTCTTCGCAAACATGCTGGCCGGCCACATCACGCTGAAGGTCTTTGCAGGCTTCGTCACCTCGCTGAGCGCCCTTGGCGCGCTCGGCATCGGTGGCGCCGTCCTGCCGCTCATCATGACCGTCGCCATTACCGGTCTTGAATTCCTCGTCTGCTTCCTCCAGGCCTATGTCTTCGCGGTACTGACCTGCATGTACCTCAACGACGCTGTCCATCCCGGAAGCCACTAAGGAATAACAGTCGCTTGCTTCCGGCCGGTTCTCCGCCGGAAGCGCAATCCTAAGCCGCAACACCATTCGAAGGAGTTCAAACATGGAAGCGGAAGCAGCAAAGTACATCGGCGCAGGTCTCGCTTGCCTTGGCATGGCCGGCACGGCTCTCGGCCTCGGCAACATCTTCGGCAGCTACCTGTCCGGCGCGCTGCGTAACCCGTCGGCTGCTGACGGCCAGTTCGGCCGCCTCGTATTCGGCTTCGCCGTTACGGAAGCTCTGGGCATCTTCTCGCTGCTCGTAGCCCTGCTCCTCCTCTTCGCCGTCTAATACCGGCTGGAGTTTCGGCCGCGGCCCGTCAAAAGGCCGCGGCCGCGCATATTCTTGAGTGCACCTGGAGGTGAGCATGTTTGTGACCGCGGCCTATGCCCAGCAGTCAACCACCACTGAAGGCGCCGAAGCACACGATGCCGCTGCGGCCGGTGAGGTGCACACCGAAACGGGTGTGGCCCACGAAGGCGAGGCTGGCTCCGGCGTGTTCCCGCCCTTCGATTCGACCCATTTCGCATCGCAGCTGCTCTGGCTCGCGATCACGTTCGGCCTCTTCTATCTTCTGATGTCGAAGGTCATCATCCCGCGCATCGGCGGAATTCTCGAAACCCGTCACGATCGGATCGCTCAGGATCTCGATGAAGCGTCCCGCCTCAAGGGCGAAGCCGACGCGGCCATCGCCTCCTACGAGCAGGACTTGGCAGCGGCCAAGTCCAAGGGTCACAAGATCGCTGACGACGCCCGCGAATCCGCAAAGGCCAAGGCCACGGCAGACCGCACGGCCGTCGAAGCCGATCTCGCCAAGAAGATCTCGGCTGCAGAAGACCGCATCGCCGACATCAAGGCAAAGGCCCTGGCTGACGTCGGTGCCATCGCCGAGGAAACCGCGACCGCTGTCGTCAAGCAGCTGATCGGTGGAACCGTCACCAAGGCCGAGATCACCGCTGCCGTCAAGGCATCGGCTGGCAACTGAGGAGCACTGAGCTATGCATCTTGATGCAACTTTCTATGCCTTCGTTGGCCTGATCCTGTTCTTCGCCCTGATCGCCTATCTCAAGGTTCCGGGCATGGTCGGCAAGGCGCTCGACGCCCGCGCTGAAAAGATCGGCAACGAGCTGACCGAGGCGAAGCGTCTGCGCGAAGAAGCACAGAGCCTTGTCGCCGAGTACCAGCGCAAGCGTAAGGATGCCGAGGCGGAAGCTGCCGGTATCGTCGCTGCCGCTCAGCGCGAAGCCGAAATGCTGACGGCGGAAGCCAAGCAGAAAACCGAGGAATACGTTGCCCGCCGTACGGCTCTCTCGGAGCAGAAGATCAAGCAGGCCGAAAGCGACGCGATCAACGCCGTTCGCTCCGCTGCCGTCGATCTGGCAATCGCCGCTGCCGAGAAGGTCGTTGCCGCCAAGGCCGACGCCGGCGCACAGAACGACCTGTTCAAGAAGGCGCTCGGCGAAGTCAAGGCACGCCTGAACTAAGTCTCAGCACATTCCCGATTGAAGAGAGCCCCGCCCCGTGCGGGGCTTTCTGTTTGGGCCATGCGCCGGGATCGGCTGCGGGCTCTGGCCCGTCGGCGCTGGCGGGCTTGCACTATCGAGAGCCGCTCCGCGGCTTTCAGTCCTGCCGCAGCGGACGGAAGCTCATGCGGTGCAGGGCGCAGGGGCCATGGGTCTCTATGGCGCGACGGTGAGTCACGGTCGCATAGCCGGCATGGAGTGCGAAGCCATAGCCTGGGTGGGCCAGATCGGCGCGGGCCATCATGCGATCACGCGTAACCTTGGCGACGATCGAAGCTGCGGCGATCGACAGTGACCGCGCGTCGCCCTTCACGACAGCCTTGGCGTGACAAGAGAGCCCAGGCGGCACGTCGCGGCCGTCGACGAGCACGAAGCGCGCGGCGGAGGGAAGGCCGGCCACGGCCCGTCGCATCGCCTCCAGGCTTGCCTTGCGGATATCCGTGGCGTCGATCGTGCCGGCAGAGGCTGAGGCGATCGATACATGCGATGTCGCGAGGATCTCCTCGAATAGCTTCTCGCGCGCCTGCGCGCTGAGCTTCTTGCTGTCATCGAGGCCTTCGGGAATGGCGTCCGGATTCAGGATGACTGCGGCTGCCACGACCGGCCCTGCGAGCGGGCCGCGGCCGGCCTCATCGGCGCCGGCGACCGGCCAGAAACCGTCGCCCTTTGCCGAGAGTTCAAAACTGAAATCGGGCGCTTCGATGATATCGGGAAAAAGGGGAGAATCGGACGACCTGCGAGACATGAGTCTAATTCGCATGATCGACCGATTCTCTTCAAGCCCCCAGGTCCGAGTGCGGCGGCGGACGGGGGGATAACCGATGCCCCAGGCGGGGGCAGGGCACCGGAACCGCTTTGTGACCTTCCAACGTTCGCCCCTCCTTGCTGGAGGCGGACGCGGTACCGAAATCTCGCCCGTTTCCCGGGCATCCTCGGCGCGAATCGTCGGTCACAAATCCGGAACAGCCGTCGCGTGTCCATTCCGGAAAACTTTCAAAGAAGCGAGAGCTGCACCCCCGTTCCGAGCGGCGGCACGAACAGATCGTCGCGAAGCTGTCGGCGCGTCGGGTTGAAGCCGAGGCGCTTGGTGGCGAGATCGAAGCGGCGGCCGATCTGCCAGGCATAGGGACCGGCGCCTTTCATGCGCTTGCCGAATTCGGCGTCATAGTCCTTGCCGCCACGCATGGAGCGGACGAGCGACATGACGTGCCGGTAGCGATCCGGATAGTTGCGCAGCAACCAGTCGCGAAACAGTGGGCTTACCTCCAGCGGCAGCCGCAGGAGTACATAGCTCGCCTCCGTCGCCCCCGCCGTCCTCGCCGCTTCGAGAATCCTTTCGATCTCATGGTCGTTGAGTGCCGGGATGATCGGCGAGACGAGAACGCCGGCGGGAATGCCGGCCTCGGCCATGGCGCGAATCGCCTCCAGCCGCTTGGTCGGCGTCGCGGCGCGCGGCTCCATCGTTCGCGCCAGCTTGCGGTCGAGCGTCGTGACTGAAATACCAACCCGCACCAGCCCCTTCTCGGCCATCGGCGCGAGAATGTCGATGTCGCGGGTAACCATCGCCGACTTGGTGACGATCATGACCGGGTGGCTGGCGTCCCTCAGCACTTCGAGGATCTGGCGCATGATGCGCCATTCCTTTTCGATCGGCTGATAGGGGTCCGTGTTGGTGCCGATGGCGATTGGCCTGACTTTGTAGTCCGGTCGCGCCAATTCGCGCTCCAGCAGCCGCGCCGCATCCGGCTTGGCAAAGAGCTTCGCCTCGAAATCCAGGCCGGCCGACAGGCCCATGAAGGCGTGCGTCGGCCGGGCGAAGCAATAGATGCAGCCGTGCTCGCAGCCGCGATAGGGATTGATTGAACGATCGAACGAGATATCGGGGGATTCGTTTCGGGTGATCACCGTCCGTGGCTTCTCGACCTGGACTTCGGTCTTGAAGGGCGGCAGATCCTCCAGACTTTCCCAGCCATCGTCGAAGCTTTCCCGCGCCTGCGGCTCGAAGCGGCCGGACATGTTGAGCCCGGCGCCGCGTCCGCGGCGGCGGTCGATATCGATCCGCAAGCCCGTTGCGCTCATCATCGCTTCGGCGACATCCGCCGTATTGGCGGGCGCAAGCGCACCCTGCCTGATCTGAGACAGCTCGTTCATTGGAATCTCCCCGGAATCAGATCTTTGATCCCGTTTTGTTCTGATTATTTTCCTATCGCGAATACGAGAACAATTCAAGAACAAAAAATGCGGGCGGCATGGTCGGAGATCCACGCTTCCCGGTCTGCGACCAACGCCGGTCGGGCATGTAGCAATTGTGATGGTGATGCGGTAGGACGAACTATGCTGACGATCATCATGGAAACGCGAGACAACGAAGCCGAACTGGTTCAGACGCTGTCGGTGCTCGTCGCCGGCGCCGTGGAGGGCCTGGTCAGTGATGTGATCATCCTCGATCACGGCTCCACGGACGGCTCATCGCGCGTCGCGGAAGCGGCCGGCTGCCGCTTTTGCGTCGACTGGAATCTCCGAGAAATCGTGCGTTCGGCACGCGGCGAATGGCTGATGCTGCTGGAACCCGGTGCCCGTCCGATCGGCCGGTGGGTCGACGAGCTTGCCGAATATGTCGCGCTCAACAGGGCACCCGCGCGCTTCTCCGATTCCAGAATGCACCGCAAGCCGTTCCTCAGACGATTAGTCCGGCGGAAGAAACCGCTGGAAGCGGGTTTCCTGATGAGCAAACACGATGCGCTGGCGGCGGCTGAGGGCAACCGATGCCTTGGCGACATGACGAATGTCCGGACCGTTCGCAAACTCTCGACGGAGCTCGTTCCGGCCTGGGTTGCCGTCGAAAGCAGGCAGGCGTAGGGGCCTCGCTGATGGCCGCATAAGAAAGGTGCCAGTCCCCGGGGGACGGCACCTCAAGGTGGCTCTCAAATGACCGTGTCTGGTAAATTTCTTGCCGGGCAGCATTCTGGCTGCACGTCGTATCCCCTTGTTCTCCCCGCCCGGGAATAGCGGCGGGGAGGCGTCTTTGCAGCCCGAAGAAAGGTGCGGCGGCCGATCTCGCTGGCTGACATCGGACGCTAATGACGGGAAAAATGGCTGTCTGTTACAAAGGTAACAGCTGGGCTCGAAGAGCGAGGAAGCGCGGCGGCTCCGGCTCAGCCGCGTTTCAGGTGTTCGTCGAGCCGCGGCATGATCTCGACGAAGTTGCAGGGCATGTGCCGGTAGTCGAGCTGTTGCTTCAAGATGCCGTCCCACGCGTCGCGGCAGGCGCCCGGTGATCCCGGTAGAACGAAGACGAAGGTGGCGTTGGCGACGCCGCCGGTCGCGCGCGACTGGATGGTCGAGGTGCCGATCTTCTCGTAGGAGATCCGATGAAAAACCTCGGAGAAGCCGTCCATGCGTTTTTCGAAGAGTGGCTCCAGCGCCTCCGGCGTCACGTCCCGGCCGGTAAATCCCGTGCCGCCCGTCGTGATCACCACGTCGATCGCTGGCTCCAGCGTCCAGGCCTTCACCTGCTCGTAGATCCTCGCCTGATCGTCTGGCACGATCGCGCGTGCTTCCAGGCGATGGCCTGCGTCACGCACGCGCGATTCCAGCGTATCGCCTGATTTGTCGTCGGCGAGCGTGCGCGTGTCGGACACCGTAAGGATGGCTATTCCGACGGGAATGAAGGGGCGTTTTTCGTCGATGCCGGCCATTCTACCTGTCTCTCCCTGTCGTGTTGCAGGCGAGAACGTACCAGCCGGGCTGCGACGCCAAAAGAGTGCGCGCTGTCGCAGCCGCGTGTTCATCGTTGTCGAAAATGCCAAAGCAGGTGGCGCCCGAGCCTGACATCCGCACGAGGATCGCTCCGGCTTCCGTGAGCGCTCGGCAGACGTCGCTGATCACGGGCTGCAATTGCTGCGCCGGTGGCTGCAGGTCGTTGCGCATTGTTGCCATGGCCGACAGCCAGTCGTCCATCGTCTTCATGTCCTGAGGCAGCACGAGCGGCGGATTGGTCTTGTTCGCGAGCGTCCGGAAGACGACGGGCGTCGAAACGCCGACGAGCGGATTGACCAGAACGATGGGCAGCGATGGAAGGTCGGCAAGCGGCGTGATGTCCTCGCCGATGCCCTTCGCCACGAGAGGTTTGCCGGCGAGGCACATCGGTACGTCGGCGCCGAGCGTCAATGCCATTGCATCGAGGCGGGAGGGTTCGATCGTCGCGCCCCAAAGTTCGAGCAGCCCAAGAAGCGTTGCCGCCGCGTCGGCGGAGCCGCCGCCGATGCCGGAAGCGAGGGGGAGGTTCTTTTCGAGATGCAGATGGACAGGGCCGGCAGCGCCGGGATTGCGGGATCGCAGCTCTTCTCGCAGGAGGTCTCGCGCCTTTAGAACCAGATTTCCGCCCTCAGCGCTGGCATCCATCGGCAGTTCTGCCGCGAAGGGCCCCGACACGGTAAAAAGATCGGCGTCTGCCGATGCAAACCCGATCCGGTCGCCACGATCGGCAAAGGTGACGAGACTTTCGAGAAGATGGTGGCCATCGGCCCGCTGGCCGACGACGTGAAGCGCCAGATTGATCTTTGCGGGCGCCGCGCGCGTCAGCGTGAAGCCCGCAATGCGGTCCTCGGTCATGGATCGATCAGGACTTCTTGTCCGGCGCCGGCGCTTCCGGGATCGCCTTCTTCGGCGCGGTTTCCTTGGCATCGGCCGAGGCCGGAACCTCTTCCTTCAGCGGCGGCAGACCGTTTTCGATCTTCGCCTTGATCTTCGGGATTTCGGCTTCCTCGGGCTTCAATTCCAGCGTCTGCGTCCATTGGAACACCGCTTCGAGCTTGCGGCCGACACGCCAGTAGGCATCACCAAGGTGGTCGTTGATCGTCGGGTCGCCGGCCATCAGTTCAGCCGCCTTTTCCAGTTCCACCACCGCGTCGTCGAAGCGGTTCATGCGGAAATAGGCCCAGCCGAGCGAATCGACGATGTAGCCGTCGTCGGGCTTCAGTTCGACCGCCTTGCGGATCATCTCGAGGCCTTCGTCGAGGTTGATGTTCATGTCGACCCAGGAATAGCCGAGATAGTTCAGCACCTGCGGCTGGTCCGGGTTGAGTTCCAGCGCCTTGCGGAAGTTCGGCTCGGCCTTGTCCCAGAGCTTCTGGCGCTCGTAGGCGATGCCGCGTTGGAAGAACACGGTCCAGTCGCTGCGCTTCGGCACGGGCCCGATCTGTTCGACGGCCTTGTCGTAGAGCTCGCCCATCTCCTTATAGTCCTTGGCATCGGAGAGCACGCTGCCATAGGCGAGGTAGTTGCGGATGTTCTTCGGATCGACGTCGATCAACGCTTTCAGGTGCTTCTTCGCCTCGTCGACCTTGCCGATGCTGGCGAGGCTCAAGCCGAGCTGCAGTTCCGAGACCCGCCGCATCGGGGAAGTTTCCGGTATCGCCTTATAGAGCTCGATCGCCTCGTTCGGCTTCTTCAGGTTCTCGGCAATGCCGCCGAGCATCACCAGAATGTCGGCACTGTCGGGGTCGAGCCGGCGGGCGGTCTGCAGGTAGAGCGAAACGATGTCCTCGGCGCCGTCGCGGTTGAGCGCAGCACCGATGGAGAAGAGCACCGCTGCCGTACCCTGGCTGGCGTTCTTGACCTGCTGTTCCTGCGGAACACCGTTCTCGATATCGGCCCTCAGCGCCTGCAGCGGCGTGTAGTTGTTGACCATGTTTTCGCCGACGGCGACGGTGTCGAGCGCCTTCTGCTTGTTGCCTTCGCGCGCCTCGAAACGGGCGAGCGCTTCGACCGCCCGCATGAAGGTGTCAGGTGCCGCGCTCCCGCCTTCGCGATCCAGAATGGCATCGTTGAGCCTGGTCCGGGCTGTCTGCTTGTCGCCCGCGGCAACCGCGATCGCCCCCGCGTGGTAGTTCTTGAACACGCGGAACCAGTCGGGACCTTCGAGGCCGTTGATCTGTGCCAGCGCTTCCTTCGGCTTGCCCTGGCCGAATTTCGCCCAGGCGGAAAGCAGGCCGTTCATCAGCCGGTCGAGATCGTTGGGGCCTTGGTAGTTCAGGAGCTTCTGCGCATTGCGATACTCGCGCTTGCGGATCGCTTCGATCGCGCGGATCACGGTGGTGATACGCTCGACGGCCGGGTCGGACTTGAGCTGATCGGCAATTTTCGCGCCTTCGTCGAACTGGCCAGCCATCAGCAGGGTGATCATCAGACGCTGCTTGACGTCGTTGTTATTGGGTTCAAACTGCAGCGCGATCTTGTAGAGCTCGGTGGCGGACGCGAAGTCGCGGTCGGTGTCGGCCGTACGGGCAGCGAGGAAGGCGCCCGCGAAGGTGTTCACCGACTTGATGTCAAAGGGTTCGCTTTCCTCGACGGCGACGGCCTTGTCTTCCGCGAAGGCCTGGTGGCTGCCGCTGACTGCGGCGAGAGCCAGCAGTGCTGCGCCGCTGAGGAGGCGGAGGATCGTCATTTGCCGCATGTCAAACCTTTCGTGCCGATTGCTCGGCTTGCGCACCACTAAGGGTTGTTATCGGAGTCAGCCACATATAGCCCAGCACAACTCTTGAGGAACAGAATGGCTTTTTTGGCGCAATGCGGCAAGAAATTCCTGTCGTTCGTCCCGCTACGGTCGAGGCCCTGTCAGCTTACCCGATCGATGCAGAAGTCGATCACTTCCGTGAGAGCCGATTTCCACGGGGAAGCCGGCAGCGGTGCCAAAGCATCGCGGGCGATAGTGCCATAGTGCTGGGCGCGCGCGATCGTATCGCTCAAGCCCCCGTAGCGCTTGATCAGGCCGAGCGCCTTGTCGAGATTGGCATCGCTGCTGTCGCCGGCTTCGATCGCCTCGCGCCAGAACGCACGGTCTTCCGCCGTCCCGCGACGGTAGGACAGGATCACCGGAAGTGTGATCTTTCCTTCGCGGAAATCGTCACCGACATTCTTGCCGAGGTCGCTCGACGAGCCGCCGTAGTCGAGCACGTCATCGATGAGCTGGAAGGCGAGGCCGAGGTTCATGCCGTAGGACTTGAGCGCGTTACGATCGGATTTGCTGGTCTGGGCGACGATCGGCCCGACTTCGGCGGCAGCGGCAAAGAGTGCCGCGGTCTTTGCGCGGATGACCTGCAGATAGTCATCCTCGGTCGTTTCCATGTTCTTGGCAACGGAAAGCTGGAGGACTTCGCCTTCGGCGATGACGGAGGCTGCAGTCGACAACACGTCGAGCGCGTCGAGCGAGCCGACATCGACCATCATGCGGAACGCCTGGCCGAGCAGGAAGTCGCCGACGAGAACGCTTGCCTGGTTGCCCCAGATCGTGCGTGCGGTGGACTTGCCGCGGCGAAGGTCGCTTTCATCGACGACGTCGTCGTGCAACAGCGTCGCCGTGTGCATGAACTCGACGCTGGTGGCGAGCTTCACGTGGGCGTCACCCTCGTAGCCGAACATCGAGGCGGAGGCGAGCGTCAGCATCGGGCGCAGCCGCTTGCCGCCGGAAGAAATCAGGTGGTTGGCGACCTCGGGAATCATTTGAACGTCGGAGCCGGCCTTCGACAGGATGAGCTGGTTGACGCGTTCCATGTCCGGCGCAGTCAGGTCGACGAGCGGCTTAACGGACGCCTGTTTGTTTTTGCTGTCTTCCAGCGGTATCACTACGCCCACACCGGGACTCCTGTTTTCATTGTCGCTTTCGACAATAGGAAGGGGTGCCACGTGCGGCAAGAGGCGAATTGTCCCGCTTGCTGAAATAGGACAGGAAAAACCGCCGGATGAAGGAATTGATCCGTACCAACGATGCCGTCGTGCTCTCCTTTGCCGAGAGCCTGATGAAGGATGCCGGCATCGCAAGCCTCATTGCCGATCAGGGGATGAGTATTCTGGAAGGCTCGCTCGGCCTGCTGCCCCGCCGTTTCCTGGTTGCAGATGAAGACGCGCAAGCCGCGCGGCGGATCCTGATCGACGCCGGGCTCGAGGCGGAGTTGCGGCCGTGAGGATGCCATGCAAACTGGCCATGCTGCAGGTGCAAGAATAATGACGTCTGATGCGACTGAAACCGTCGATGCCTTTCATCGCGGCAAGTTCCATGTCGTCCAGCCGCTGGGCCAGGGGCATCGGTCCGGCATGGATGCTATGCTGCTGGCGTCGCTCGTTTCCGCGGACCGCCCCTGCCGCGTCGCCGATCTCGGCGCCGGTGCAGGTGCTGCCGGCATGGCCGTCGCCTCACGGATCGAAGGCGCTGAGGTGGTCCTGGTGGAGCGCTCGCCGATCATGGCCGACTATGCCCGCCGCAGCCTGAAGCTCACCGAAAACGCCCGCTTTGCGTCGCGGGTCTCTGTGCTGGAGGCCGATGTCTCGCTTGCCGGCAGGGCGCGTGTCGCCGCGGGCCTCGCCGATGACAGCTTCGATCACGTGATCATGAACCCGCCCTTCAATGATGCTTCCGACCGCAAGACGCCGGATAGTCTCAAGGCGGAGGCCCATGCGATGAGCGACGGGCTCTTCGAGGTCTGGGTGAAGACCGCCGGTGCGATCATGAAGCCCGGCGGACAGTTGTCGCTGATCGCCCGGCCGGAATCGATCGCGGAGATCATCGCCGCCTGCGGCCGCCGTTTCGGCGGCATCGAGATCACGGCGCTTCATCCGCGCGTCGGCAAAAACGCCGTGCGGATCCTGGTGACGGCGATCAAGCAGAGCCGCAAGCGGCTGGTGCTGCGCGCGCCACTCGTCATGCATGAAGAAGGGCACCGCTTCGCCGATCATGTCGACGATCTCAACAATGGCCGCGCGGCCTATCGCCGCCGCTGATTTACCGTATGCGGATTGCGTTTGCCGCGCCAGCGCATACATGACATGGACAGGCCAGAATACTTGGCTGGCGGAGTGCGATGAGGAAAAGTGTTTGCGGTTTCCGCGCGCATCCCGCTCTAACTTATGGGAAGCGGTCACGGTTATGATTTTGGGCTCGATCCGGGCCAAATCATCGCGATCTAGCAGGCAGGAGTTGAAATGAAGGCGTTCCTGAGACGGTTGTTGCCGAGGCGGTTTCGCAGCGAAGGCGTGACGGTCCCCGTTGTGCGGCTTCACGGAGCAATCATGGCCGGCGGCGGGCAATTCCGGCCTGTGCTCAACCTGGCAACGGCGGCACCGCTCCTGGAAAAGGCCTTCGCGGTGAAGGACGCCCCGGCCGTCGCGATCTCCGTCAATTCGCCCGGCGGCTCCCCGGTGCAGTCACGCCTGATCTACCAGCGCATCCGGGACCTCGCCCAGGAAAAGAAGAAGCGCGTCCTGATCTTTGTCGAGGACGTTGCCGCCTCGGGCGGATACATGATCGCGCTCGCCGGTGACGAGATCATTGCCGATCCGACCTCGATCGTCGGCTCGATCGGTGTCGTCTCCGGTGGCTTCGGTTTTCCGGAACTGCTGAAGAAGATCGGTGTCGAGCGGCGCGTCTATACCGCCGGCGAAAACAAGGTGATGCTTGATCCGTTCCAGCCGGAAAAGGAACACGACATCGCGTTTCTGAAGCACCTCCAGCTCGATATCCATGATACCTTCATCCAGATGGTCAAGGCCCGTCGCGGGCAGATGCTCGCCGATGATCCGGATATCTTTTCCGGGCTCTTCTGGACCGGCCGACGCGGGCTGGAACTGGGGCTCATCGATGGTCTCGGTGACCTGCGCGGCGAGGTGAAGAAGCGCTACGGCGAAAAGGCGCGGCTCGAGCTTATCCAGCCGGTGCGCAGCTTTTTCGGCCGCCGGCAGACCGGCGCGGCCGTTGCCGGCGCCATTGTCGAGCCCCTGGCGGCGTCGGCAGCAGCGGGTCTTGCCGAAGCAATCGAGGAAAGGGCATTGTGGGCGCGGTTCGGGCTTTAGCCCGCGCGCGTTGCCCTTGGAGGAAAAATGCCGCAACTCATCCTGCTCTTGATCGCAGGTTTCATCTTCTGGCTCGGCTATCGCAAGTTCGTGGCCGATGCACAGAAATTGACGCGCCATCGTGAACAGACCCGACGCGAGGAGCGGACCGGGGCGCAAGGCACGCTGGTCCAGGATCCCGAGACCGGTGAGTACAGGCTGAAACGCGACGACGAATAGATGAGATGGCAGGGCGCGCGTCTAATTGGCGGGCCGGCGCTGTAGTTGCTTGACCCCTGTCATCAGGCGTGGCACCAGTCCGGCTCATTTTTTAGAAGAAATCCGGACGCGATCCATGACCACTCTGCCCGATCATATGAACCCGAAGCGCTCGTTTCAGGCCCTGATCCTGACTTTGCACAATTATTGGGCCGACAAGGGTTGCGCCGTCCTGCAGCCCTACGACATGGAAGTGGGCGCCGGTACCTTCCATCCGGCAACGACCTTGCGTGCGCTCGGGCCTCGTCCGTGGCGTGCCGCCTATGTGCAGCCATCGCGCCGCCCGACCGATGGTCGCTACGGCGAAAACCCCAACCGCTTGCAGCACTACTACCAGTATCAGGTGCTTCTGAAGCCGAACCCGTCCAACCTGCAGGAACTTTATCTCGGCTCGCTGGAGGCCATCGGCCTCGACCCGCTGCTCCACGATATCCGCTTCGTCGAGGACGATTGGGAAAGCCCGACGCTCGGCGCTTGGGGCCTTGGCTGGGAGTGCTGGTGCGACGGCATGGAAGTGTCGCAGTTCACCTATTTCCAGCAGGTCTGCGGCATTGAATGCTCGCCGGTTTCCGGCGAACTGACCTACGGTCTTGAGCGTCTCGCCATGTATGTTCAGGGCGTCGACAACGTCTACGACCTGAACTTCAACGGCCGCGAAGGCGCAGAGAAGATCAGCTATGGCGACGTCTTCCTGCAGGCGGAGCAGGAATATTCGCGCTACAATTTCGAATACGCCAATACCGCGATGCTGCATCAGCACTTCATCGATGCCGAAGCGGAATGCCAGGCGTTGCTGGCCGCCGGCGCACCGGGCGATCACAGCAACAATCACCTGCACAAGTGCGTCTTCCCCGCCTATGACCAGTGCATCAAGGCGAGCCACGTGTTCAATCTGCTCGATGCTCGTGGCGTCATCTCGGTCACGGAGCGCCAGAGCTACATCCTGCGCGTCCGCACGCTGGCCAAGGCCTGCGGCGAAGCCTTCCTCTTGACCGACGCCGGCGGCGCGAACTTCAATCGGGACGCCGCTTGACCGCGCAAACGTCTGGGCTCGTCGTTCACATCAACAGCTGGCCGAAACCGGCAAACTGACGATTGCGCGCCATTTGGCCGAAAGGCTGGGTGCGCAGGTCGCCGACAACCATACGCTGATCAATCCGGCCGAAGCACTGTTTGCGCGCGGCGCAGATCGCTGATCCATCGGCGGTCAGATGATCTGCGTGGCGCTGATGTCGTTCTTGCAGAACGGCTTCAGTGTGGGGTAGGCGCCAGTGTAGACCTGGCCGGAATAGGTCTGCAGGGCGCGGCGAACACCGGTCGGCCGTTCGGCGGAACCAACGCTCGCATAGGCAACGAAGAGCGCCGTAAAGGCGATCACGTTGATGAAGGTTGCGAGCGTTTTCATGGTCTTCACTTCGGTTTCGGGTTGTTCGATGGGGCGACTATCGCCGATCGCCCGCCCGGTCGCCGTTACCGTTGGAACAGGAATCGAGGTGTTTTGGCGTGGGGGCGCGTTGCTGCGGTGAACAGTGCGTTCACGCTGCGGATGGCAATTGGGGAGGAGTGTGTTTCTCGCCCCGAATGCTGCAGAAAGCGCTATGAAGCTGAGACGCGGATGCTAATCTCTGCGCGAATTCTTTGGAGGGTGCCCTATGATCGGTCTGGCAATCGCCGTCGTCGTGATCCTGTATCTGGTTTTCGTCTATAACGGTCTCGTCAAGGCGCGGCAGATCGCCGAAGAGGCCTGGTCCGGTATCGATGTGCAGTTGAAGCGTCGTGCCGATCTCATTCCCAACCTGATCGAAACGGTGAAGGGTTACGCAGCGCACGAGAAATCGACGCTCGAAGAGGTGATCGCCATGCGCAACCGGGCGCAGGCGGTGCCGGCCGGTGACATCGAAGGGCGGGCCCAGGCCGAAGGCGCGTTGTCCCAGGCGCTCGGCAAGCTGTTTGCGCTCGCGGAAGCCTATCCGGACCTGAAGGCCAACGAGAATTTCGCCGAGCTGCAGCGCTCGCTGGAGACGATCGAAGGCGAGATCCAGATGTCGCGCCGCTATTACAACGGTGCGGCCCGCGATCTCAACGTCAAGGTCGAGAGCTTCCCGTCGAACCTCATCGCCAATGCCTTCCGCTTCGTCAAGGCGGGCTATTTCGAGATCACCAACGAGGCCGATCGCGCCGTGCCGCAGGTCAAGTTCTGACCATTTCCCAGGCGCGGTTTCGATCGTCACGAACACTCCGGCCGCGGGCTCCCGCCGCGGCTCAATCTGCATCAAGAGACCTCATTCGATGACCACCGATACCATGAAGAAGCTGACCATCCTGCCGACCGACCATCCGCTCCGCGGCCATGTGCGCCCCCCGGGCTCGAAGTCGATCACCAATCGTGCGCTGCTGCTCGCAGGCCTTGCGAAAGGCACGAGCCGGTTGACGGGTGTCTTGAAGAGCGACGACACCCGCTACATGGCGGATGCGCTGAGGGCGATGGGTGTCGAGGTCGACGAGCCGGATGGAACCACCTTCGTTGTGACCAGTACCGGAAAGCTACTTCCGCCGACCGCCCCGCTGTTCCTCGGCAATGCGGGAACGGCGACCCGCTTCCTGACGGCGGCCGCGGCGCTCGTCGACGGCACCGTCGTCGTCGACGGCGACCAGCACATGCGCAAGCGGCCGATCAAGCCGCTGGTCGAGGCGCTTGGCACCCTCGGCGTCGAGGTCACCTCCGATACCGGCTGCCCGCCGGTTATCGTCAAGGGAACGGGAGGATTCCCCGCCGGCCGCGTCGTCATCGATGCCGGTCTTTCCAGCCAATATGTCTCGGCCTTGCTGATGGCAGCGCCGGGCGCCAAGGGCCCGGTCAGCATCGAGCTTGCCGGCGACGAGATCGGCGCGCGCGGCTATATCGACCTGACCGTTGCTGCCATGCGGGCCTTCGGTGCCGAAGTCGAGCAGGCGAGTCCGTCCGTCTGGAAGGTGGCGCCGACAGGCTACCGGGCCGCCGACTACGTCATCGAGCCGGACGCTTCGGCTGCCACCTATCTCTGGGCGGCGGAAGTCCTGACTGGTGGTGCCATCGATCTCGGCGTGCCGGCCACCGCCTTCTCGCAGCCTGATGCCCGCGCCCATGCGGTGATCGCAAGTTTCCCGAACTTGCCTGCTGTCATCGATGGCTCGCAGATGCAGGACGCGATCCCGACGATCGCCGTGCTCGCCGCCTTCAACAACACGCCGGTGCGCTTCGTCGGTCTCGCAAACCTGCGCGTCAAGGAGTGCGATCGGGTGCGAGCGCTTTCGCTGGGGCTCACCGCTATCCGGCCGGGCCTGGCTCACGAGGAAGGCGACGATCTGATCGTCTCTTCCGACCCAGCGCTTGCCGGCCAGACCTTGCCGGCCTCGATCGACACCTTCGCCGATCACCGCATCGCCATGAGCTTCGCGCTTGCCGGCCTGAAGATCCACGGCATCACCATCCAGGATCCAGGCTGCGTTGCCAAGACCTATCCGGCCTATTGGGATGCGCTTGCCTCCCTCGGCGTCGAATTCACCGGCGATCGGCCATGAGCGGGATGAGGAAAAGTGTATGCGGTTTTCCGCCCGCATCCCGCGCTAACCAATCAGATCGACCGCGCGCCTTGAACCTCAACCGGAAGAAAGCTTGATCCGCATGGCCCGTCTTGCTGCCGCCTTTGCCTTTCTGGTGTTTTTGCTGGCAACGGCGGGCATCGGTCGGGCGGAGGAGGTTTTCTCCGCCTATCGGTCCGTCATCGATGTCGCCAAGGATGGCACGATGACCGTCACCGAGACGATCACGGCGACCGTCGAGGGCAACAAGATCCGCCGCGGCATCTATCGCGACCTGCCTTTGACCTTCACCGATGCGAAGGGCAAGCGCAGCAAGGTGGACTTCAAGCTGCTCTCGGTCGAGCGCGACGGCGAGGACGAGCCCTACCGCACGGAAGCGATCAGCGGCGGCATCCGTATCTACACCGGCTCGGCCGAGGTGTTTCTGGATCCGGGCGAGCACACCTTTCAGTTCACCTATGAGACCGGCCGGCAGATCCGCTTCTTCGACGATCATGACGAACTCTATTGGAACGTGACCGGTACGGAGTGGGACTTCCCGATCGACGAGGCAAGCGCGACCGTGACCCTGCCGGAGGGCGTCAGGGCCGAGGCGCTGGATTTTTTCACCGGTGGTTATGGCGCGACCGAAAAGAATGCCCGCGCATCGCGGGATGGCAGCGAGATCTTCTTCGCCACCACCCGCCGTCTCGATCCGCGGGAAGGGCTGACGATCGCGATCAAGATGCCGAAGGGCAGCATCGACAGGCCTTCCTCGAGCCAGGAGAACGCCTGGTGGCTGCGCGATCACCTCGCTCTGGTCATCGCCGGTGCCGGGCTCGTCGTCGTGCTGCTTTATTACGGCCAGACCTGGCTGAGGGTCGGGCGCGACCCGGATCGCGGCGTCATGGTGCCGCGCTGGGATCCGCCGGACGGCATCTCGCCGGCGCTGGTCAACTATATCGACAACAAGGGTTTCTCGGGCGAGGGCTGGACGGCGCTGTCGGCGGCCGCGCTCAACCTTGCGGTCAAGGGTCATGTGGTCCTCGAGGACCTGAAGAATGCCATCGTCATTACCGCGACCGGCAAGAAGAGCGACGAAAAACTGCCGACCGGCGAAGCGGCTGTGATGAAGGCGATCAACGGCGCAGGTGGCAACCTCACCATCGATCGCGCCCATGGCACGCGGGTACAGGCGACCGGAGCCGACTTCCGCAGTGCCATGGAGCGCGAGCACCGCGGCAAATATTATCTGGAAAACACCGGCTACGTGGTTGCCGGCGTCATCCTGTCGGTGCTGGCCGTCGCGGCCGTGTTCTTCTTCGGCGACCTCAGCGAGGACAGCCTGCCGCTGGTGATCGTTCCTGTTTTCATCGCCTTCTTCGTCTCGATCCTCGCCGTCTCCTTCGGCAAGTCGCTACGCCGCGAGAAGAGCCTGATGAGCCGGATCATGTCGATCGTGGTCATCGCCTTCATCGGCTTCGTCGCCTTCACGATCTTCTCGGCGATCCTCGCCGCCGCCTTCTATTCCGCGGCCGAGACGGACGAATTGCCCCTGCTGTTCGTCATCGGCGCGATCGTTCTCGTCAATGTGCTGTTCTTCTTCCTGATGGGCGCGCCGACGCCGCTCGGTACGCGAATGATGGATGGCATCGACGGGCTCAGGCAGTACATGACGCTCGCGGAGAGGGACAGGATGAACATGCAGGGCGCGCCCGAAATGTCGCCCCGGCATTTCGAAACCCTGCTCCCCTATGCGGTGGCGCTCGGCGTCGAAAAGCCCTGGACCGAGACCTTCGATCGCTGGTTGCTCGCAGCCGCGGCAGGAGCGGCTGCGGCAGTGGCCTATCAGCCGAGCTGGTATCAGGGCGACAGTTTCGGCTCCAGCACCTTCGGCGACCGCATTGGCGGCTTTGCCGGCTCGATGGCGGAGACGATGACGTCATCCTTGCCGCCTCCGCCCAAATCGTCATCATCAGGCTTTTCGTCCGGCGGCGGCTTTTCCGGCGGCGGTGGCGGTGGAGGTGGCGGCGGCGGCTGGTGAAGCCGCCCGCGGGCCCGCGCATGGCACCCAAATTCATCGACGGGCTTGGTGACATTCTTGCCAGAGATTGCTAAGTCCGCCGCAACCGTCAGGAACAGAAAAAGTTACTCCCATGCCCGATCTTCTTATCGAACTCCGCTCCGAGGAAATTCCTGCCCGCCTGCAGCGCAAGGCGGCCGGCGACCTCAAGAAGCTGCTGACCGATGCACTGGTCGAGGCGGGCCTGACCTATGAGGGTGCGCGCGAATACTGGACGCCGCGCCGGCTGACGCTCGACATCCGTGGCCTCAACGCCCGCTCCGCCGATATCCGCGAAGAGCGCAAGGGCCCGCGCACCGACGCCAACGAAAAGGCGATCGAAGGCTTCCTGCGCGGCGCCGGCCTCTCCTCGATCAGCGAGGCGCATGTCCATAGCGATCCGAAGAAGGGCGATTTCTATGTCGCCCATATCGTCAAGCCGGGCCGTCCCGCCGAAGAGATCATCTCCGAGGCGATGCCGGGTATCATCCGCAATTTCCCCTGGCCGAAGCCGATGCGGTCCGGCGTGGCATCGGCAAAGCCCGGCGCGCTTCGCTGGGTCCGCCCACTGCAGTCGATCGTCTGCACCTTCGGCTCGGAGACCGAGGAAACACACGTGATCCCGTTTGAAGTCGACGGCATCGTCGCCTCGAACGTCACCTATGGCCACCGGTTCCACGCGCCGGAGGCGATCACGGTTCGCCGCTTCGCCGACTATGCCGAAAAGCTCGAAAAGGCGAAGGTCGTTCTCGATGGCGAGCGCCGCAAGGAGATGATCGTCGCCGACGCGCGCAACATCGCCTTCGCCAACGGTCTTGAGCTGGTCGAGGACGAAGGTCTGTTGGAAGAGGTTTCGGGCCTCGTCGAATGGCCGCAGGTGCTGATGGGGAGCTTCGAGGACGCCTATCTCGAAATCCCCTCGGAAATCATCCGCCTGACCATCAAGACCAACCAGAAGTGCTTCGTCACCCGCGCTCCCGGCGCCGAGACGCTCTCCAACAAGTTCATCCTCGTTTCGAACATCGAGGCCAAGGATGGCGGCAAGGAGATCGAGCACGGCAACGGCAAGGTCGTGCGCGCCCGCCTTTCGGACGCGGCCCATTTCTGGCACCGCGACCAGGGCAACCTGCCGGATCTCGAAACGCTCGAGGCCTCCGCGAAGAAATTCGCTCTCGATCTCGATAAGCCGCTCGACCAGCGCATGGCCAAGCTCGATGCGCTGAACGTCACCTTCCATGCCAAGCTCGGCACGCAGGGCGAACGCGTTGCCCGCATCCGGGCACTGGCCGGCGAACTCGCCAAGGTGACCGGCGCGGACCCAAAACTCGTCGACCGTGCCGCGGTGCTCGCCAAGGCGGACCTGCGCACAGAAGCGGTCGGTGAGTTCCCCGAACTTCAGGGCATCATGGGCCACAAATACGCGCTGCTGCAGGGCGAAGAGCGGTCGGTCGCCGATGCGCTCGAGGATCATTACAAGCCGCAAGGCCCGTCCGACCGCGTGCCGACCGATCCGGTGGCGGTGACGGTGGCGCTTGCCGACAAGCTCGACACGCTCGTCGGTTTCTGGGCGATCGACGAAAAGCCGACCGGCTCCAAGGATCCCTATGCGCTTCGCCGCGCGGCGCTCGGCGTCATCCGTCTGATCCTGGAAGGCAAGGCGCGCCTGGCACTGCTGCCGGCCTTCGAAGCCGCGCTCGTCGCTCTCCGGGCACAAAAGCCGGCACTCGCGGATGACGTTTCCACCGATCTGCTTTCCTTCTTCCATGACCGCCTCAAGGTCTACCTGCGCGATCTCGGCGCCCGCCATGATCTGATCGACGCCGTGCTGACGCCGGATGCGGACGACCTGCTGATGATCGCCCGCCGCGTCGAGGCGCTGACGGCCTTCATCACCGACGAGGAAGGCCGGAACCTCTTGGCCGGCACCAAGCGTGCGACGCAGATCCTGGCGGCAGAAGAGAAGAAGGGAACGACCGTCGCCGATGCCGTCGATGCCGACCTCTTCCGTCTCGATGCCGAAAAGGCGTTGCACCAGGCGGTCGAAGTTGGTTCGGGCGAAGCGCGCGATGCGATCGCCAAGGAAGACTTCCGCTCGGCGATGGAAGCGCTGGCAAGGCTGCGAGAGCCGGTCGACCAGTTCTTCAACGACGTGCTGGTCAATGACGACGATGCCGCGATCCGTGCCAACCGCCTGGCGCTGCTCGGCCTGATCCGCTCGGCAACCGGCACCGTTGCGGATTTCTCAAAGATCGCAGGCTAAGACGAGACGGTCGGCCGCCGGTTCCCCGGCGGCACTACAGCGCCGCGCGTCTTATGAGACGCGCAAAGGTCGCTGTAGCACTTTGATTTACTGCATGTCTTTGTCCTTAAATCGAGGTCGATTGAAGGAGACATGCAGTAGCCATTGCCTTCGCACAAACGTTCAAGCCGGCTGCCGCCGGGCGACCTATATCCTGTCTCCATCAAAACCGATGGAGACAGCCGATGGAAAACGCGACGAAGACCCACAAGCCGATCAATTTCGCCGAAAAGCTCTCGCTGTTCAGCGATCAGTGGCAGCCCCGCGTCATTGCCGAACTCAATGACTACCAGTTCAAGATCGTGCGCATCGAGGGCGACTTCATCTGGCACGATCACAAGGATACCGATGAAGCCTTCATCGTGCTCGAAGGCATGCTGCGCATCTATTTCCGCGACGGGTCGGTGACGCTCGGCCCCGGAGAGATGTACGTCGTGCCGAAGGGCGTGGAGCACAAGCCCTTTGCGGAGCGCGAGGTGAAGATGCTGCTGATCGAGCCGCGCGGCACCCTCAACACCGGCCACGAGGGCGGCGAACGCACGGCGGAAAACGACCGCTGGATCTGATGCTTGGGATCGGCACGGCATGAAGGCGCTTGCTGATCGGCATGGCGTCGGAGTAGAGGAAGACATGCCCGAAAAGATCCTGGTCAGCGCCTGCCTCATGGGCCATGCCGTCCGCTACGACGGCCAGTCGAAGCCGCTCATTCATCCGGCGATCGATCGCTGGCGGGCCGAGGGCCGTCTCGTGACCATCTGTCCGGAAATGTCTGCCGGCATGCCGGTGCCGCGTCCGCCGGCCGAGATCGCCGCCGGCGCCGTCGGCAAGGACGTGCTGATCGGCCATGCAAAAGTGCTGGAGATCAACGGCCGCGACGTCACCGAAGGTTTCGTGCGAGCCGCCGAAAATGCGCTGTCGCTGGCGCGGGAAACGGGCTGTCGCTTCGCGCTGCTGATCGATGGCAGTCCGTCCTGTGGCTCCGGCTTCGTCTATGACGGAAGCTTTACCGGCATGCGCCACGCCGGGGAGGGTGTCACGGCAGCCTTGCTCACCGGCAATGGCATCGAAGTCTATTCGGACAGGCAGATCGAGGCGCTGGTCGCGCGCATCAAGGCACTGGAAAGCCCAGAATAAAAGATTGCGCCCCTGCTTCTCTCAGGGGCGCAATCTCTCGCTTTTGCAGCGAAACGCCCGTCAGCCTTGCATGCAGGGGACAGCTGAGCGGGGCAGGGAACTTTCCCGATAGGAGATCAGTCTAGCCGAAGTTCGAGGGTGGACGGATCAAATTCCTGTGAGCCGTCTGCCGCCGCCTTTGTAGCCGTGCCGCCCATGGAGGCTCCGACAGGCGTGACCGCGGCGGTCTTCGCGGTCTGGTCGATCGCGATCATCTTCGCGTCATCCGCCACCGGATTCTGGTCGTTCGCGTTCGTCGAGACGATGACCGTCGGGGAGGCATCGCCTTCGACGGCAGCCGCCTTGATGAACTCCTGCGAAGGCTTGCTGACGAAGACGACCGGCGAGCCACCGAGCCAGGCCTCGGTGCGCACCATCTTCATCTCGCCGTTGATTTTCTTGAGTTCGACCGTCTCATCGCCCGCCGCAATCGTCGGCACGACATAGGTCATCTTCTTCTTCGATTGCAGCGGCGGGCACGCGGCGCAAGAGACCGTGGCGACACTGGCGTTGTCGGTCGTGCCGGAAGCGACCGACTCGATCGACGACGCCGCCGCGTTGCCGGCGGCAAGCCCGAGAACGGTGGTGATCAGCAACAGGCGCATAGGCTTCTCCCGCAATTGTTAGCGGCGAGAATATGCGCTCTCCCTTACTTTCCCGTCAGGAGAATTGGTAAAAATAGAATGATCTGGAAACTACAGCGCCGCGCGTCCCATCGGACGCGCTAAGTCGCTGTAGCACTTTGAAGTGCTGCATGTTTTTATCCTTTAATCGGCTACGATTAAAGGAAACATGCAGTAGTTCCGCCCCAGTTCACGCTTTCTCGCGTGCAACCGCGCGCCAGCCGATATCGCGACGGTAGAAGCCGTTCTCCCAGGAAACGGCCGCAACCGCTGCATAGGCTCTATCCTTGGCCATACCGGCATTTTCACCCGTTGCGGTGATGTTGAGCACGCGCCCGCCGGTTGCGACCAGGGCGCCGTCCTTCATGGCTGTGCCGGCATGGAACACCTTGGTGGTGTCGGAAGCCGCAGGAAGGGCGTCGATCGGCGTGTTCTTGGCGTAGCTTCCGGGATAGCCCTTGGAGGCCATGACGACGGTCAGCGCCGTCTCGTCGCGCCATTCCGCGCTCATGCCGGCGAGCGTGCCGGTTGCCGCGGCATAGAGCAGCGGCAGCAGATCGCTCTTCATCCGCATCATCAATACCTGGCATTCCGGGTCACCGAAACGCACGTTGTATTCGATGAGCTCCGGTCCCTTGGCGGTGATCATCAGCCCGGCAAAGAAGACGCCGGAGAAGGGATGGCCGCTTTCCGCCATGCCGCGCATCGTCGGCTCGATGATTTCCTTCATCGTCCGTTCGATCATTTCCGCGGTCATGACCGGGGCGGGCGAGTAGGCGCCCATGCCGCCGGTGTTCGGTCCGGTATCGCCGTCGCCGACGCGCTTGTGGTCCTGGGCGGAGGCAAGCGCCAGCGCGGTCTTGCCGTCGCAGAGGCAGAAGAAGCTCGCTTCCTCGCCATCGAGATAGGCTTCCACCACCACTTCGGCGCCGGCCGCGCCGAAGGCGCCGGCAAAACAATCGTCGACGGCGGCGAGAGCCTCGTCCAGCGTCATCGCGACGGTCACGCCCTTGCCGGCAGCCAGGCCGTCGGCCTTGATGACGATCGGCGCACCCTGTTCGCGCACATAGGCCTTTGCGGTCTCGGCATCGGTGAAGCGGCCATAGGCGCCGGTCGGAATATCGTAGCGGGCGCAGAGATCCTTGGTGAAGCCCTTGGAGCCTTCAAGCTGGGCGGCGGCTGCGGACGGGCCGAAGACGGCGATGCCGGCTGCGCGCAGGACGTCGGCGAGACCGGCGACGAGCGGCCCTTCGGGACCGACCACGACGAAATCGATCGCTTCCTCGCGGCAGAAGGCGGCGACGGCCGCGTGGTCTTCCGTGTCGAGCGCGACGATAACAGCTTCTTCGGCGATGCCGGGATTGCCCGGTGCCGCATAAAGCTTCGTCAGTTTGGGAGACTGTGCAATCTTCCATGCAAGGGCGTGCTCGCGCCCACCCGATCCGATCAGAAGAACCTTCATTGCAGCCCCCGATATCCCGAAATTGCTGCGCTGCGGTTAGGACGGCAGGGCGGCAAGGTCAAGGGAAAACGGGAGTCCGGCCAACGAATCCCGCAATCGTCGCCGTTCAGGCGATGGCCTGCCGGTTTTGCAGGTCATCCTGTCCATCGCCATGCGCGTAGCGGGCGGTACGTGTCAGCGCCCAGATCGCCAGATCCTCGATCGGCAGCGGCTTGCTGATGAGATAGCCCTGGAGCAGGTCGCAGCCGGCAGCCGTCAGCATGGAGAGCTTTTCCGGTGTGTCGATGCCTTCGCCGACGACGGCGACGTCCTTGGCGTGGCAGAGCGCGATCAATGCTTTAAGCACCGGTAGAGATTGCGAGGCAGTGAGGTTCGAGACCAGCGCCCGGTCGAGCTTGATCGTGTCGGCGGTGTATTCGATGATCTGCTGCACGGAGGTGTAGCCGGCGCCGAAATCGTCGATCGAAAGGCGGAAGCCCTTCTGGCGCAGGGCGTCGATATTGCGGCGAAGCTGGTCGCTGAACTTGACGGCGAAGGTTTCGGTGAGCTCGATTTCGATCGAACGCGCCTCCAGCCCATGCGTTTCCAGGCAGTCGGAGAAATGGTCGGCAATCGCCTTCGAATGCAGTTCGGCCGAGGAGATGTTGATCGCCAGTACCGTTTCCGGGCCGAAGAGGGCCTTGAGCTGGCCGCAATCCGACATCGCCTTGTTGATCACCCACCAGTCGATCTTGGTGAAAAGGCCCGAGCTTTCGGCGATCGGCACGAATTCGTCCGGGGTAACGTTGCCGAGAACGGGCGAGTACCAGCGCAAAAGCGCCTCGCAGCCGGTGACGCGACCATTGGTGTCGACCATCGGCATATAGACGAGGTGAAACTGTTCGTCCGGATCCAGCGAACGCAGTTCGTCCTGGATCTGGCGCAGCCGCGTACGCTTGTCGTGAAGGGCGCGGGAGAAGCGGGCCGAGCGGTTCTTGCCGCTGGTCTTTGCCTGATACATCGCGGCATCGGCGTTCGAGATCAGCTCGGCCAGGTTGGTCGCGTCATCAGGGCAGATCGCCACGCCGATGCTTGCCGTCACCGGATAGCGCTTGTCGGCGACTTCGAAGCCGTCTTCGAACAGCTCCAGAATGGCGGCCGAAATTTCCCGGACCGTGCCATCGCCGGGCCGCGACCGCACGAAGACGGCGAATTCGTCGCCGGAGAGACGGGCGAGAATGGCCGGCTTCTGGCCGCGCCGCTCGGTGATCGCATCGACCCGCTCGCCGATCCGCACGGCCAGCGTCTTCAGAAGCTCGTCGCCGATCTCATGGCCATGCTTGTCGTTGACGAACTTGAAGTTGTCGATGTCGATGAACAGCAGGCTGCACTTCTCGCCGGCCGCGATCGCCTCGCGCACGGCACCGGCGGCAAGCGCATTGAAATGGCCGCGATTGCTGATCCCGGTCAGAGTGTCGGTCCAGGAACTGCGCTGCACCAGCTTCAACGATTGCACCGAGTGCCGATGCAGTTCGCGGATATTCTCCGTCAGCCGCCCGATCTCGCCTTTCTCCTCCATGTCGCGGATCTCGTCGCGCACGCCCACCATCACCGCCATCACATTGGCGTCGAGGGTGGCAATCGGATCGGTGATGAAGCGGCGGATCAGCACGATGATCAGCCAGATCGAGAACAGGCTCATGGCGAGGGCGCCGAGCGCCAGCAGAAACTTCTGCCGGGCCATCAGCGCATCGAAATGCTTGCTGGGAACGGTCAGCGTCGCGTAGAGCGATGGCCCGAGATGGACGCTTGCCGAAAGCTCATCGGTGGTCGCCAGCGGCCAGGGCTGGAGCACGATGTCAGAGCCGTATTCCTTCTTCAGCGCCTGCTGCATGTCGAGGAAACGGTCCGGCTGGATCGCGACCTGGACGAGCAGGGCGCTCGATTTCTTGCTGGGCAGCGGCCGGGTGAAGGCAACCGGATCGAGGAAGAAGGAATAGACGATGCGCGGTCTTTGCCCGGCCTCGTAGAGATAGGTCCAGTCGGCGAGCTTGTCTTCGCGGATCAGCCGGCGGGCGAGGTTGAGCTGGGCATCGTCGATCTGGGCGAAGGGATCCCAGCTGTTCTCGAAATAGTAGTCCGTTTTCAGGTCGGAGGTCAGCAGCGCCAGCGAGACGTAGTCTGTCGGGTCGTCCAGAAGCGACTTGAGGCTCTCCTGCAGCCTGACGCCGAGTGCATTGGCGCGGTAGTTCTCATCCGTTTCGGAAACATACTGGCGCAGCGAGTTGCCGTTCAGGAGCGCATTGAGGAAGGCCTTGCTGCGGCCGATCTCGTTTTGAAAAACGGCGGCCGCATGTTCCAGTCGTTGCGACAGTTTGGCGTGCTCGAGCGCACGGATCGAGCGGCTTTGCGTGACGTGGACCGAGACCGCTGCCAGCAGGTAGCCAGCGAGAACGACGGGAAAGATCAGGATGAGCGCGCGTTTGCCGAGGTTCACTGGAAGTTCGCCAATGTGCTGATGATGCGCCGGCGCAATTGCACCGACTCTGTGGACAGTTCCTGTTGATACTGGCTCCTGGCCAGGATGTCGGGCGAGGGGTAGATGGCGGGGTCGGCGCGGACTTCTTCCGGCAGCAGCGCATAGGCGGCCCGGCTTGCCGTCGGCATGTTGAGCGCCAGCGCGTTCGCGGCGGCACTTCCGGGCGAACCGAGATAGTCGAGGAGAGCGAGCGCGCGATCCTTGTTCGGCGAATTGGCGACGACCGACATGCAATCGAGCCAGGAAAGCGTGCCTTCCTTGGGAACAGCGTAGCGCCAGACGCCGGGCGTGCCGGCTTTGTCGTTGAGCACGTGCTGGTCGCCGCTGTAGCCCAACGCCATATAGATGTCCTTGCTGACCGCCGGGTTCTGGATCGAGCTGATGATATATTCGTAGGTGAGCACCGAAGGTGCCTGTCCCTTCATCAGCCCGAAGGCCGCTTTCAGCGTCGCGCTGTCGTTGGTGTTGATCGATTGGCCGAGCAGCATCAGCGGCGCGACGAAGGCCTCGTTGTGGTCGTCGTACATGGCGACATGCTTGGCGAGCGCCGGGGCCGGGCGCATGAGATCCTGCCAGGAGGTCGGCGCCTCCGTAACGACGTCCGATCGGTAGAGGATGCCCATCGTGCCCCAGAGGTAGGGCAGGCCGCGGCCCGAGCAGCGCTTGCGCCAGCTTTCGTCGTAGTCCCGCAGAGAGGCGACATTGGTCTCGTCGAGCTTTTCGAGCACGCCTTTGCGGCCGAAAAGGGCGGCGCTGTTTTCGCCGGTGACCACCAGGTCGACGCGGCTGTTCGGGTCGGCCAGCACTTCGTCGCGCGTGTCGCCGCTATCGTAATAGACCTGATGCACCGCGACGCCTGTGATCGCCGTCCAGCGGTCGAGGATCTTCTGGTCGATATAGGATTCCCAGATCAGCAGGTTCAGGGTCTCGGCCGGTGCCGCCGTTGCAAAAAGCAACGTCGCCAGAAAGGCCGGAATCACCGTTCGCCCCTGCATTGCATACCCCTGCCCAAGCCCGTCAGACGACCGTAGCGCGCAAAAATTGATGAATGATTACGGGGGGCTGCGACGAGGGCGGCGTGTCGGATGCTACTTGCCGCTCAAACGAAAACCGGGCGCCGCATGACGGCGCCCGGCGAAAACGAAAGCGAATTCGGCGCGAAGAGCCTACCGCGCGGGGATCTTCGGCAGCAGGATCGTGAGGATACCGAGCAGCGGAAGATAGGAGCAGACGGTGTAGACGAACTCGATGCCCTGCCGGTCGGCGAAGATGCCGAGCACGGCCGCGCCCATGCCGCCGAAGCCGAAGGCGAAACCGAAGAAGACGCCGGCGATCAGCCCGACCCGACCCGGCACCAGTTCCTGGGCGAAGACGACGATCGCCGAGAAGGCCGAGGAGAAGATCAGGCCGATGATGATCGACAGGACCCCGGTCCAGAAGAGATTCGCATAGGGCAGCAGCAAGGCGAAGGGGATGACGCCGAGGATCGAGAACCAGATGACGAAACGGGCGCCGTAACGGTCGCCGATCGGGCCCCCGAGGAAAGTTCCGGCCGCGGCCGCGCCGAGGAACAGGAACAGCATGAGCTGTGCCTCTTGAACGCCGACACCGAACTTCTCGATGACGAAGAAGGTGAAATAGCTGGAGATGCTGGCCATGTAGACGTTCTTCGTGGCCGTCAGCAGCACCAGTACGGCAACCGCCCACATCACCCGCCCCTTCGGCAGGGGAAGGGTGCGGCTCGGCGCCGGCCGGCTCATCGTCGTGCGGCGATGGCGGACATGCCAGGTGCTGACCCAGGAGAGCACGAAGAAGCCGATGATCGCGACGATCGAGAACCAGCTGAGGCTTCCCTGGCCGAAGGGAATGACGATGAAGGCGGCAAGCAGCGGCCCCATGGCGCTGCCGGCGTTGCCGCCCACCTGAAACAGCGATTGCGCCAGGCCGTGGCGACCGCCGGAGGCGAGGCGGGCGATGCGGGAGGATTCCGGATGGAATATCGCCGAACCGATACCGATCAGGCTTGCCGCCACCAACAGGACCCAAAAATCATTCGCGTTTGCGAGCAGGATCAGGCCGCTGCAGGTCGAAAGCATGGCGAGCGGCAGCGAATAGGGCAGCGCCCAGCGGTCGGTGATGATGCCGACGGCCGGCTGCAGCATCGACGCCGTCAACTGGAAGGTGAAGGTCAGGAGGCCGATCTGCACGAAATCGAGCGCGTAGTTCGCCTTGAGCAGCGGATAGAGCGCGGTCAGCAGCGACTGCATGATGTCGTTCAGCATGTGGCAGAAGCTGACAGCCAGGATGACGGAGAAGGCCGTCTTTTCTGGGGTGATCCCGGAAGTTGAGGTCACGGTAGACATGGGTGATTCCTTGCCGTCTCGAAGGTTGTATGCGGCGTGGTTATCTGTACTGAGGTTGCGATTGGCCTGCTTTTGTGATCTGGTCGAGTTCTTTCGTGAGTGGGCCAGATGCCGATCCGCCGATTTCCCTTGCCGCAACTTCCCGATGAGGATCACTTCCGCAACCTCGATTGGATCGAGACGGGAAACGCCCCGGTGCTGGCACTGGGGCGAGACTACAGTGCTGGCCTTCTCGTCCCTTTCCACAGCCATACGCGCACGCAACTCTGGTGGGCACGCGGCGGCGTCGTGCTGATGCGCACCGAACGCGGACGCTGGATGGTTCCGCCCGGCCATGCCCTGCTGATCCCGGCCGGCATGGAGCACTCGGCCGAGATGATCAGCGATGTGCGCATGCATTCGATCTACTTCGCGCCGGACCTGCTTCGCGCCGAGCGGCCGATGGTCATGGAAATCAACCCGCTCGCCGGCAGCCTCGTCGATGCGCTCGTCGGCGTCGAGAACGAGACGATGTCAGAGCGGCGCGAACAACTGGTCACGGATCTGCTTTTGGAAGAAATCGGCCGGCTGCAGGAACGCCCGCTCGGCCTGCCGTTCCCGCGCGACGAGAAGCTTGCGGCACTCTGCCGGCAGTTCCTGCAGGCGCCGTCGGCGGCAGCGAGCATTGACCAGTGGGCGGACCGGATGGGTCTCAGCCGGCGATCGTTCACGCGGTTCTTCCGCAAGGAAACGGGCGTCAGCTTCGTCACTTGGCGCCAGCAGGCCTGTATTTTCGCCTCCTTGCCGCTGCTGGCCGATGGCGAGCCGATCACCAACGTGGCGCTCGATGCCGGCTATGAGAACGTGGCCGCATTCACCACCATGTTCCGCCGCATGCTCGGCAGCCCGCCGAGTGTTTATCTCAAGACCTACCTTGGGCAGTGATCGGCGTCGGCCAATCGGGTATGGCAAAGGAAGGTTGAATTGACCTGGTTAACGGAATCGTAGGAACAAGCCGCAATAAGTCGCCCTGTGCCGCTCCAGTCCACGTTTGCCTCCCTCCCTCGGCCTGTCCGCACGTTCAATGCTTCGCCCCGGCGAATGATTCTTCCGGAGTTGTTTCTTGCGTATCCGTTCTCTTGTCTTCCTTTCTGGAACCTTTTTGCTGTCGGCGAACGCCGCCTCTGCCGGTGACGGCCAGTATTTCTGGTCCGGTGACTGGTATCTGAAGGTCGGAGCCACCGGGTTCCTCGGCCCGAAATACGAAGGCGCCTCGAAGCGCATGTTCCAGGCCGCACCGCTGATCTCGCTCGGCAAGGCCGGCAGCACGGTCCGCTTCTCCTCGCGCAACGACAACATGTCCTATGCGCTGGTCGACCAGGGAAGTTTCCGTGCCGGTCTCGTCGGCAAGTTGATCTTCGAGCGCGATGCCGGCACCTCCAGCGATCTGAAGGGCCTCGATCCGATCAAGTTCGGCGGTGAAGTCGGTGGCTTTGCGGAGGTCTATCCGACCGACTGGCTGCGGGTGCGTGCCGAAGTCCGCCAGGGCATTCGCAGCCACCACGGCGTCGTTGCCGATGTCGCGGCTGACGCCTTCACTGACGTCAGCAGCAATGTCCGCATCTCCGGCGGTCCACGCCTGACCGCTGCGACCAGCGACTACTACGGCGCTTATTATGGCGTGAACGATCGCGAGTCTGCCGCATCCGGCCTCGCCACGTATTATCCGCATGGCGGCGTCGGGTCCGCCGGCGTCGGCGCCGCGATCACCTGGCAGGCAACGGAGAAGCTCGAAACGAGTGCCTATGCCGAGTACCGGCGTTTGCTCGGCCCTGCCGCCGATTCCAGCCTCGTTCGCGAGCGCGGCAGCCGCAACCAGGTGCTGGTCGGCCTGTCGGCAACCTACCGCTTCGACTTCAGCCTTCCGTGACGCTACGCTGGTCCGGCGCCGCGACGATCTCGCCGCTTGACCGGCCGGACGCGCGGCGTCAAACAGAAGCATGAACACCTTTTCCGCCGATTCCGGCCGCGTCCATGACGCGCCGTCCAACAACTGGGTCTATCGCGTGATGCCGCGCGCGCTCTGGCCCTATGCGCAGCTTGCCCGTTGGGACCGCCCGATCGGCTGGCAATTGCTGCTGTTGCCCTGCCTCTGGTCCGTGGCGCTGGCTACGGGCACGGTGGCGGGCACCGAGGCGTTCTCGTTCGGCCGCTTCCTGTACCATTGCTTCCTGTTCACCGCCGGCGCGATCGCCATGCGCGGCGCCGGTTGCACTTACAACGACATCGTCGACCACGACATCGATATGGAAGTTGCACGCACCCGTTCGCGGCCGCTGCCGTCGGGGCGCGTTTCGCGTCTCCAGGCGAAGGTGTTCATGGTGCTGCAGGCGCTCGTCGGCCTCGTCGTGTTGCTGCAGTTCAACACGTTCTCGATCGTGCTCGGCATCCTGTCGCTGGCGATCGTCGCGATCTATCCCTTCGCCAAGCGGTTTACCGATTGGCCGCAATTCTTCCTGGGCCTGGCATTTTCCTGGGGGGCGCTGATGGGGTGGGCGGCCGAGTTCGGCACGCTCTCGCTGGCAGCCGTGTTGCTCTACGGTGCGGCGATTGCCTGGACGATCGGCTATGACACGATCTACGCCTACCAGGACAGAGAGGACGACGAGCTGATCGGCGTACGTTCGACGGCACGGCGGTTCGGCGAAAATCCGCGGCCGTGGCTGATCGGCCTCTATGGCATCGCGACGCTGCTGTTGCTCATGTCCTTCGTGGCTGCCGGTGCCGGCGCTGTCGCCTATATCGGCCTTCTGATTGCCGCGGCGATGCTGACCTACCAGATCCTGGTGTTGAACATCCACGATCCGGCGCAGTGTCTGGCGCTGTTCAAGTTCAATGGGGTCGTCGGCCTGATAATCTTTGCCGGTCTGGTGTTGGCGATTCTTGTTCGCCTGATATGAAAAATCCTCCGTCGTGGCGGAGAATCCTCTTCATGCATTCGGTTCGCTACAGCGACCTTTGCGCGTCTGATAGGACGCGCGGCGCTGTAGCGGCGGGCCCGTAAGTGTCAGGCCCAGCTGATCTCGCGGGCGGCCTTGCGCTCCTTCGCCTCGTGACGCGCACGGAAGCTGGACAGGATGACGGCAACGGCGGCGGCGATATGCTTGCGCATCGGGTTTCTCCTTCTTTCGTGATCTTGGCTATGAAGCCGATATGGCACGAAAAAGGCGACGGAGCTGTTTCCGCGGGAACATCTCGAGCAGTCCCAGGAAAACTGTGAATGCGTGCCGTCCGAAGCCGCATGCCCAAACAGGCGGCTCGCAAAACGACAACAGCCGACCGCAGGGAACGGCCGGCTGTCGCGCTGGAAGTGCTGCTGCGGATCAACTGCGGGCGATGATCTCGCGCCCGTCGATCTTCATGTGAACGCCAAGCTTGCCCGTGGAACGACGCACGAGGAAACGCGGCCGGCGCTCGGCGAAGAAGGAGTGGCGGCGCCGCGGCTTGACCGGTGCGGTGCGCACGTCGCCGAGATGTTCTTCGAGCGGCCTTGCAACGCCGTCCGCTTCGACCATCAGCATCGGAATGCGATAGGCCTCCGCCCAGGCGCGCCAGTCGGCCGCGATGTCGGACAGGTCGTGTGCGACGAGCAGCGGAACGCAGAGGTCCGGGTCGTCGTGATGAAGTTCCAGCGTCACTGTAACGTCTCCGTCGCCGTGATCGATCGCGCGAGCCGCGACCCCTTTGAATGCCCGCGCCGGAAGTGCGATCGAAAGCGGCAGGCCGCTCGATGGTAGCACCTTGCGCAGAACTGCGCCACGCTCGTCCAGGCTGATCGTGACATTACCCGTATGACCGCGCAAAGCGTAGCTTGCCTGCTGTGGAAAGCGCTTCGGATCAAGACGGAGCGTGTTTTCGACCCATGCGGGTTGAGAGAGTGTATTGCGCATTTCAATCGCCCTTGTTTTTCCTTGAGAGCCGGTTTCCGGTCTTCTCGTCGGGACTTTTCGTCCTCTATGGCTGGAGAATAGGCGCCCCCCTTTCCGAACGGCTTAAGAATCGCGGTTAAGAAAACTTTGCGTTTTTCGATGGTTAGCAAAAGCCGACCGCTCAGGGTTTCCGTTTCGTCAACGGCTCGGACCGTCTTGTCCCGATCGGATGCACGCGGGCCGCCGGCCGTCGGCGAAAAGCCACACACAAGCCAGTGCTGCAATCATGACGCGTCAGAATTCTGTTTCGGGGATGGCTCGCCCACCCCATGGGTAACCGACGGGGCCAGGCATGGTATCGACCTATCTCGACTACAGTCGCATCACGCGTGATTTGCGCAGCAGCCTCAACCGTGTTGCCCAGCAGCCGCAGATCGCGCGCGAAGCCGAGTATTACCGGGAAAACATCGGCAGCGTGAAAACCGTCGACGAGTTCCTCGACGACTACCGGCTCTATTCCTACGCGATGAAGGCGCACGGCCTGGAGGACATGACCTATGCCAAGGCCTTCATGCGCAAGGTTCTGGAAAGCGACCTCAAGGACGACAACAGTTTTGCCAATCGTCTCACGGATGAACGCTACCGCAATTTTGCGCAGGCCTTCAACTTCAGTTCGGCAACCGCGGTGGCCCAAACCAACGCACAGCAGGATGCGCTGATCGGCCTCTACAACGACCGTATCAACAATCTCGATACAGTCATGCGGCAGGAGATGGCCTATTTTGGCGCGGCCATGGATCTGGTCACGGATGTCGACCAGTTCCTGGGTAACGAAAAGCTGCGCAGCTTTGCCTTCACGGTGTTCGGACTGGACCCGAAGACATTTTCCTATACGGACGTCCGAAATGCGCTGACCAGCGATCCCGCGACGCTTACGGCCAACCAGACAGCCGCCAAGACCAGGATGACGGAGGCGACGAAGCAGCTGACGGACCTCGGGGCGCGCGACACCGCGCTTTCGCAGATCGCCAGCCTGACGGAGCAGCTGGCAGCAGCGCCCGATGCCGAGAAGCCGGCCATCCAGGCGAAGATCGACGAGCAGAACGCGATCGTGGCCGAACTCGACGCCAGGCTGCCACCGCGCGACCAGGCGCCCGCCCTGAAGGCGCAGCTCTCACTGGAACTGACGACGCTCGACAGGCAGGTCCGCAGTCTCGATATCTATATCCAGCTCGCCTCGACGTTCAATTTCGATGCCGACGGCAGCGTGCCTGCCGGCGAGAAGGCAATCAGCGACGAAAAGAAGGCGCTGCTCAACGAGGCCTATGTCTTCCAGCGCCCCGGCGTCACACCTTCGGGCGCCGCACGACTGACCGGCGCCGGGGCGTTGCTCAACAAGGAATATTACGAGCAGAAGATCGGCAGTATCGCCACGGTCTCGGATCTGGTCGGCGATAGCCGTCTGTTCAATTACATCGTCACGGCCTTCGGCTTGCCATCCGCGACGACGATGCCCTCTACGGTCGAGAACATCCTCACCAGCGATATCAACGACCCCGAGAGCTACGTGAACAAATATGGCGGCGAATACAACGCCGCCTACAAGAAGATGTTCGCCGCCTTCAACTTCCAGACCGACGGTACGCTGCAAGCCGGCAAGACCGCGCAGGATGCGGACCAGATGAAGACGACGTCCGACGGCTACATGGTGCGCTACAACGACAAGAGCGATGCCGAGGACGAAGCGCTGGTCAAACGCTTCAAGCTGCTGATCGGTACGATGAAATCGGTCGACGAACTGCTGGCCAACAATGATATGAAGAAATTCATGCTGCGTGCCTTCGGCCTCGAAAACGAGGATCTGAGCACGCGAACGCTGAAGCGTATCCTGACCAGCGATCTCAACGATCCCAAGAGCTATGCCAATACGCTGCGCGATGAGCGCTACGTCAAGCTGGTAAAGGCATTCAACTTCAATCCGGACGGCACGCTCGGCGCGCCGAAGCTGGCGCAGAGTGAAGCCGACATCATGAACACGGCCAAGGCCTATGTGATCGCCAAGTCCCGCTTCGGCACGGATGAAGAGAAGAAGGTGGCCAAGGATAAGGCGCAGGAGGAAGCCAAATACTACACTGCCGAGATCGAGAAGATCGAGACGCTCGACGCCTTTCTTGCGAACCGGCGTCTGGTCGATTTCGTTCTCGTCGGCGCCGGCATCGATCCGGAAACGGTCAAGACCGAATACCTCAAGGACATGTTCACGTCCGACCTGGACGATCCCAAGAGCTTCATCAATACCGATCCGAACGGGCTCAGATATCGCGAGATCGTCGCCTCCTTCAACTTCGACACGGATGGCAAGATCGTGCGGGGCGAGGCCGGCCAGATCCAGACCCGGCGCGGGCTGATCACCACCGTCGACCTCTACCTCAATCAGTCGCTCGAGGAGTCGGAAGGTGCCGACAACGGCGGCGTTCGCCTGGCACTCTATTTCAAACGCAAGGCCCCGGAGATCAACACGGCCTACGACATCCTGGCCGAGACGGCGCTGTTCCAGGTTGTCAAGACGGCCTACAGCATGCCGGAGGGGCTGCAGAACGCCAAGATCGAGGCGCAGGCCGCCTATATCGAGCGCGTCATCGACATCAAGGATCTGCAGGACCCGGCGAAGCTCGAAAAGCTCCTGCAGCGGTTCACGGCGCTTTATGACGTCGAAAACAACACGGACGTTTCACCGGGGCTGGCGATCCTCAGCGGCAGCGGTGGTGGCGGCGTCAGCGCCGAGACGCTCCTGTCCCTCTCGCAATTGCGCACAGGCGGTCGCTGACGCGGGCTGCCGGAAGTCTGGCGATCTCCTGCGGCGGGTGCACGAGCCTGCAAGCCTAGGGCTGTTCGCGGTCATCAATCCGCGCGCAACACCTTGTCAGGGTTCATGATGCCCGCCGGATCGAAGGCATGCTTGATCCGTTGCATCAGCTCGATCTCGATCGGCGACCGGATCTCCGCAAGTTCGTCGCGCTTCAATTGGCCGATGCCGTGCTCGGCCGAGATCGAGCCGTTGTACTTGAGAACGATGCCGTGGACGATGGCGTTGATCTCACGCCAGCGATCGAGGAAGGCTTGCTTGTCGGCGCCGACCGGCTGCGAGATATTGTAGTGGATGTTGCCGTCGCCCATGTGGCCGAAGGAGCAGATGCGTGCGTCAGGGATCGCCTTCATGACAGCGACATCCGCCTCCTTCATGAAGGCGGGAACGCTGGAGACGGGTACCGAAACGTCGTGCTTGATCGAGCCGCCCTCGGGCTTCTGCGCCGGCGACATGCTTTCGCGCATATGCCACAGCGCCTTGCCTTGCGTCTCGTTGGCAGCGATCACGGCATTTTCGACGAGGCCGGCTGCAAAACCCTGTTCCAGGAGATCGTGCACCATCCGCTCTGCACTTTCGGTGGAATCGGAGGTCGAGATGTCGATCAGCGCGTACCAGGGGTGGACGGTCTCCAGCGGGTCGCGAACGCCGGGAATGTGCTTCGTCGTGAATTCGACGCCGATCCGCGGCATGAGTTCGAAGCCCGTCAGCGCCTGCCCGCACAGACTGGAGGCCTTCTCGAAGAGAGCGAGCGCATGCTCGACGCTGCCGACGCCGGCGAAGGCCACCTGATGGCCAAGCGGCTTCGGAAAGAGCTTGAGCACGGCAGCTGTGATGACGCCAAGCGTGCCCTCGGCGCCGATGAAGAGATCGCGCAGATCGTAGCCGGTATTGTCCTTCTTCAGCCGGCGCAGGCCGTCCCAGATTTCGCCGGTCGGCAACACCACTTCGAGGCCGAGGCAAAGCTGGCGCATGTTGCCATAGGCGAGCACCGCCGTGCCGCCGGCATTGGTGGAGAGATTACCGCCGATGCGGGCGGAGCCTTCCGATCCGAGCGACAGCGGGAACAGGCGATTGTGGTCGTCTGCCGCCTTCTGGATATCGGCGAGAATACAGCCGGCGTCCGCCACGATCACGTTGCCGACCGGATCGACATCGCGAATCCGGTTCAGCCGTCCGAGCGAAAGCACGATATCCGCCTTGCCTTCCCGCGGGATCTGGCCGGCGACATGGCCGGTATTGCCGCCCTGCGGCACGATCGCCGTGTGGGTCGCGCTGGCGAGTTTCATGATGCGCGAGACCTCGTTGACCGAGCCGGGACGAAGCACCATCGGCGTCGTGCCGCGATAGAGCCCGCGCGATTCGACGAGATAGCGGGCCTTGTCCGCTTCGGCGGTGAGCGCATTGGCGCTGCCGACGATCTCGACGAAGGAGGCGATGAGTTCGGGGGAGGGAAGGGTCGTCGTCATAGGTCTGCCTTCATATTGCGCCTGCGCACGCTATCGGACCGGTCGATCTGAAGACACGATCCTCCGTATCGACCGCGATCATAACCGCAATCGCGGTGCGGAGGAGATGCCGCACGCAATCTCACCCGCGCGGCGCCGCCGCCCGCTGCAGCCGATCGATGATCGCTTCGCCCAATCCTTCCGAAGGGATCGGCCCGAAGGCGATCGTCGCAGCGCCGCTGGCGTCCGCGCGCTTCATATAGTCGAAGAGATTGGCTGCCGCTTCGCGAAGATCTCCGGTCGGGCTGAGATCGAGAACCACGGCCGCCTCTTCCTCGCCGGCGATCCGGTCGCCGCCGAAGCGGATCAGCGCCTCACCGCTGCGCACATCGGCGGCATCAAGCCTCACGGCAGCGCCCGGCGCGTAGTGAGAGGCCAGCATGCCCGGCGCCTCGATCGTTGCGCCCGCCGTTTCCGGCCGGATCACCGGACGATCGAGCAGGCGCTCGATCTCGGCAGCATCGAGGCCGCCCGGGCGCAGCAATCGGATCTCGTCGCCGTCGACCTTGATGATCGTGGACTCCAGGCCGATTTCGGCCGGGCCGGCATCGAGGATCAGCTTCAGTTTCTCGCCGAGATCGGCGTCGACATGGGCCGCACTGGTGGGGCTGATCTTGCCCGAGGTATTGGCGCTGGGCGCGGCGAGCGGCCGCCCAAAGCGAGCGATCACCCGGCGCGAGAAGCCGTCGGGCATGCGGATGCCAAGCGTGTCGAGGCCCGCCGAGGCAAGCGCATGCACGGTGCTCTGAGGCCGCTGCGGCAGGATCAACGTCAGGGGGCCGGGCCAGAACGCTTCCGCCAAGCGTCGGGACACGGGGTCGAAGCGGACATGAGCCTCGGCCATGGCCATGTCGGAAACATGCGAGATCAGCGGATTGAAACGCGGCCGCCCCTTCATCTCGTAGATGCGGCTGATCGCGTCGGGATTGGTGGCGTCGGCGGCAAGGCCATAGACGGTTTCGGTGGGAATGGCGACCGGTTCGCCTTCGGCAAGAACGGCGCAGGCGCGTTCGATTGCGCGGTCCGGTTCCCTGCCCGTGTCGATGATCTCTGCCATGCCATTTCCTTTCCGACGCTTCCTTAGCGGACGTGCCGGGAAAACAGAACGATTTTCTTTGCGGGAATCGGTTACTGGCTCAGAGGCTGCGGATGATGCGGCGCAGCGCGTCGTCCCGGGCACCCAGCATCAGCACGTTCTTGAGAGCAACCTTGGGGTCGTCCGTGCGGAAGAGCAGCCCGTTGTCGCGGACGTTGCGGTTGATGACCATCTGTCCGTCTTCGGCGTTCGGCTCGATTGCGACGGCGAAATACATGCGGGAGTAGCCGCTCTGGATGCGGTCGAAGAAATGGGTCTCGTCACCAAGGTCGCTGAAGAAATTGGCGAAGTAGAACGACCAGGTGATGTCCTTGGAAGGCGTGACCGCGGTGCGCGCCGCCGTCACATGGCAATAGCCGAGATGCGGCTTGCCGACGAGCGTGCGGTGGAAGATCAGCTTCGGGAACTGGATCGAGGCGTGAAAGCCGTTGATCCGCTTGTGCGTCGTGTCGCCGGCGGTCGCGAGCTTCTTGCCGGTTCTGTCCGCGACTTCCTCATAGCTCAGATACCGCCGTTCGCTCGGCACCCATTGCCGGCGGTTGATCCTGCCGGTGCGCAGGAACTCGCTGTGAACCGCCGTCTTCGGCACGACGGCCGGCGGCTTCTCGGCCGCTGCGTCGTAATATCTGAATTTTGCCATGCGTCATCTGCCTGCAGGACATCGTCGTCCGCCGGCAAGCCTAGTGACTTATGGTTAATGAAGGATTTCCTTTCACTAGCGGAAGAACGTACATTTCATGGAAATGTCGCAAACGGGCGAACTACTCCCATGACTGCGCCATATCAGCCATAAAAGGTGGCATATGCCCAATATTTGATCTATCTATCTGTTTATAAAGTGAAAAATTTCCGACGTTGGCTTGGGAGAGCGGTTTCCATCGTGTCGTCATTCTGGAATTGGATGTCGCTATCCGGCACCTGCCGAGATGCCTCCCACGCTTACATAGCCTTACTCAAGGTGTCGCCTTCCAAAGGGGAGGCGGAGAATTGGGAAGCCGGTCAAATCCCGGCGCTGCCCCCGCAACGGTGGTGGAGCGAAAGCCTCGGCAAAAGCCACTGGACGGTTCCGTCCGGGAAGGCGCCGGGCTGGTCCGCAAAGGACGGCTCCTGAGCCCGGAAACCAGCCTTGACGGACATAACCGTAACGGGTTGCGGCGGGCAGCCGGATCGGAGCCTGAAACGCATGGGTGCGCGCCCGTGCGGGTTCCTGTCCTGCCTCTCCGAAACATGGCGCATGAGGACAGGACATGGATACCAAGACCGATATGCTTCGCAAGCTGAAGGGCCGGCGTGACGGCTACAGCCTCGATCGGGCCTTCTACATCGATCCCGACTATTACCGGCAGGATCTGGAAAACATCTGGTACAAGGACTGGCTGTTCATCGGCCATGACTGCGAGATCCCGCGGGCCGGCAACTATTTCACCGTCCAGGTCGGCGATTTTCCCGTCGTCGTCACCCGCGATCGCCAGGGTACGATCCGCGCGCTCCACAATTCCTGCCGGCACCGCGGTTCCCGCGTCTGCACGCAGCACAAGGGGTCCGCGGCGAAGCTCGTCTGTCCCTATCATCAATGGACCTACGAGCTCGATGGCTCGCTGCTCTTCGCCCGCCAGATGGGCGAGGATTTCGACAAGGCGGCCCACAGCCTGAAACCGATCCACTGCGAGACGGTCGGCGGCTACATCTTCATCAACCTGTCGGAGACACCGGCGGATTTCGCGGCCTTCCGTGAACTGGTCACCCCCTATCTCGCTCCGCACCGGCTGGGGGAGACCAAGGTCGCCTTCGAAAGCACCATCATCGAGAAGGGCAACTGGAAGCTCGTCTGGGAAAACAACCGCGAGTGCTACCATTGCGCCGCCAATCACCCCGAACTCTGCCGGACCTATCCGGAAGCGCCGACCGCGACCGGGGTGCAGGGCGCCAAGGACGATCCGGTGATTGCCGCCCATTGGGCGAAATGCGAGGCAGAGGGCCTGCCGAGCGAGTTCCGGATGTCGCCGACCGGCCAGTTCCGCGCCGCGCGCATGCCGCTGGTCGATAATGCCGAAAGCTACACCATGTCGGGTGCGCCCGCCGTCAAAAGGGCGCTGTCGGCCGATGTCCGGCAGAAACAGATCGGCACGCTCCTGATGTTCCATTACCCGACCACCTGGAACCATGTGCTTTCCGACCACGCCATCACCTTCCGCGTGCTACCGCTCGGGCCGGAGCTCACGCAAGTGACGACGAAGTGGCTGGTCAACAAGGATGCGGTCGAAGGCGTCGACTATACGCTCGATGACCTGACCCATGTCTGGACCGAGACCAACGACCAGGATCGTCAGATCGTCGAGGAAAACGCCTTCGGCATCCGCTCGCCGGCCTATGAGTCCGGCCCCTATTCGCCGGAGCATGAAGGCGGTGTGATGCAGTTCGTCGAATGGTACTGCAAGTTCATGGAGCAGCGCCTCGAGGGCGATGCGGCTCCGTTGTCGAAGGTCGCCTGACATGCAGATGGCACCTTCCTTCCACCATTTCGACGAACTGCATGTCTGGATCGACCGGCAGCAGATGCTCGAATGCACTTCGGCGGTCGTCGAGACCGCCGATGTCATGACCTTCACCTTCCGCGCGGAGAAGCCGGCCTGGTTTCGATACCTGCCTGGCCAGTTCGTCACCCTCGAACTGCCGGTCGCGGACGAACCGGTCATGCGCACCTATACCCTGTCGTCGACGCCATCGCGGCCACTCTCGATCGCGGTCACGGTGAAGGCGCAGGCCGACAGCATCGGCACCCGCTGGATGTTCGACCATCTCAAGCCGGGCATGAAGCTGAGAGCCTTCGGGCCGCTCGGCGATTTCAGCTTCGTCCGCCATCCGGGCGACAAGTACCTGTTCATCTCGGCCGGCTCCGGCATCACGCCGATGATGTCGATGACCCGCTGGATGGCGGACTGCGTGCCGGAGACGGACGTCACCTTCATCTCCTGCGCCCGTCGGCCGGAGGATCTTTTGTTCCGCTCGGAGCTCGAGGTCCTGGCAACGCAGATGTCCGGGCTGAACCTCGGTTTCATCGTCGAGGGACATGAGGCGCGCCACGGCTGGCATGGTCTGCGTGGCCGCATCGACGGTGCCAAGTTGCCGTTGCTCGCTCCCGACTTCCTGGAACGCACGGTGTTCTGCTGCGGGCCGGAGCCGTTCATGCGCGGTGTGCGCGAGATGCTGAAGGCAGCCGGTTTCGACATGAGCCGCTATCACGAGGAGAGCTTCCAGCCGGCGGCCGCGCCTGCTGCGGAAGAAATCGCCGTGCGCGCTGGTATCGGCGATGACGGCGAGGTCCAGATGGCCAAGGTCGCCTTCACCATGAGCGGCAAGGAAGTCGAAGCAAAGCCCGGCCAGACGATCCTGCAGACGGCCCGCGCCAACGGCGTCAGGATTGGTGCGGCCTGCGAGGGCGGCATCTGCGGCACCTGCCGGGTCATGAAGGTCGCAGGCGAGGTCGAGATGAGCCACAATGGCGGCATTCTCGATGACGAGATCGACGAGGGCTACATCCTCGCCTGCTGCTCGCGGCCGCTGGGAGATGTCCAGATCGAAGCCTGAAGGGTTTACGGCGTGTTACAGGGCGGTGGCTGGACGGTGGCGAGCCCTGAGCCGCCAGAATAGGCCGATGGCTTGGGGCATCCGCCCTGCGCGGCGTCATCGGCCGCGACTGCCACCTGCAGCGCGCGCTCGTGGCGCGCGAAATCGATAGAGCCGGTCACCAGCATGTCGACGCTGCTGCCGGCGCCGCTCGTGGCACCGGCACGGCTGACGAGTAGCGGCTCACCAAGCGTTGCGGTCGCCCGTGTGACCGCGTGCACTCCGGTCCCTTGCGCAGCTTGCGCGACGAGGGTGATCGGCATTGGTTTTTCCGGCAGCAATGCGCCTTGCGCCCAGATCGCCTTCAGCGCCAGCGGCGACATCGCTGCGACGTTTACGTCGATGTCATCCAAGGTGCCGGGCACACGATAGGGACAGCGCCGCTTGCCGCAATTGACGCCGGAGGAGAACTGCCACAGCGCATAGCTGTCCCAGTTGCCCATCGGGAAGACCTGGCGGATATCCGGCTTGTAGCGGGCATACCAGAGCGGCAGGCGCGATAGCAGCCGGTGTTTGGCGCGGTGCGTGGCGATGTACTTGGCCGTGATGTGGTTGGTATAGAGGATTGGATAGCGTCCGGTCCGGGTCTTGATGTGACCGGCGAAGATGGCGGCATCCTCGAGCGACATGTACTTGTCGGGATCGATGCCTTCGAGATCGAGTACCATCAGCTCGTCGTCGCGCGGCTCGGCGTAGTCGAGGAAATGATTCGCCTGGTCCACCGGGTTGCCGGGACGGGCGAGATGGTAGGCGCCCCATAGCAGCCCGTGCGAGCGGGCGATCATGCGCCGGGTCTGGTAGAGCTCGCGGCTGACGGCGTATTTGCGCCACATGGTCTTGCAGTGGTTGAAGGTGTCGCCGTTGTGGTCGCCGGTGCAGGAGAAGCTTTCGGGCAGACCGTCGGAGGCCTTGGCGATGAAGCCGGAGATGCGCTTGTCGGCGAGCATGACTTCCCAGTCGATGCTGTTCATTTCATAGGCGTCGACAATGATGGAATTCGACTTGGTCTTCCAGGGTTCCAGTTCACCGGCGCGTGCGGTCGCCGCCGCGAAAATCAGACCCAGGAAGGTCGCGAGGCGCAGAATCATCCCTGTGGTGGAGATATACCGCTTAGCCATTCTCTGAGATTGCCGACAGTATCGTTAATGCATCGTAAATCTCAGCCCCCGCGCGAACTGTGCTGGAGGCAAACGTGAATGTATACCGACCTGCGGCTGTATGTGAGTGATGTCTTGCATAGCGACGTTGTATCTCTTCGTCTCGTGGTTGCAGGCGATCGACGGCAGGAAGGCTTGAAAGCCGGGCGCCGCCGGCTGATTTCCAGTTGCAGGCGGGCTCTTTGCAAATGGCCCGGACGGTCTCCGAAGGCGGAACAAGCCGGAGGTCTATGCGCTGCCGCGCGATTTCGGATATTCCGGCTGAGGGAGATCCCTGGATGGGCGCCGATCCGGGCGAATCATGCAGAAGTTGAGATCGCGATCGTCGCTTGAAGTCTTCCAGGCTCACGGAATGTGTTTTCGCGGTGGAGGATTTGATGGCCGGGCTTGGCTCCCGGCTCTTAGAGGATACCGATCCGCCTCAGGATCCACCAGGCAAAGCCCATGGAGAGCGCGATGAACAGCGCCGCATAGAGCGTGCCGGTGCCATCGGCGAAGGGCAGCGCCCCGGTATTCATGCCGAAGAAGCCGGTGACGAGCGTCGGCGGCAGCAGGAAAGCGGTCATCAGCGACAGGATGTAGAGGTGCCGGTTGGTTTCCGAGGAAATCTTGCTGTCGATCTCTTCGTGCAGCAGACGCGCTCGCTCCTGCAAGGCGAAGACGTCGCGGTCAACCGCTTCGAGCCGGTCTGAAAGCCGCTCGGCGGCGTCGATGAAGCCGGGCGGCACCTCGTCTTCGTCCGAGGCGGCAGCCCGTCTCAGCAAGGCCAGGATCGTGCGCAGATGCCGGTGAAGCCGAACGACCGTACGGCGGAGCGGCGCGAGACCCGGCTGCTGGCGATGCCCCGCTTCGCCATAGACGTGATCCTCGATGACGTTCAGGTCCTCGGTCAGTTCCAGGACCAGCGAGATCAAAGTGCGCTGGAATTCGATCACGATCATTTCGAAGAGATCGATCGGGCGGGCGCATTTCGCGCTCTTCTCGACCGCTGCCTTGACGCGGTCGATGCTGCGCAGAGGGTGCAGACGCGTGGTGATGATGATCCTGTCGCTGACGGCGAAATGCAGCCAGCCGATCGTCTTGGTCACTGCGTCGAAGGTGCGCTCGAAGTCGACGAGCGTCCCGTGTACGATATCGTCCGAGACCGTAATCGCGGCCTGCGTGTCGTGGCTGGTGAGCGTCGCGACCGCGAGCGGCGGAAGGTTACCGATCCGCTCGATCAAGGCCGGTGTGCGTGCATCGGAGAGCGCCAGATGAACCCAGACCCATCCTTCGCCGGCAAGCAGGCTGTCGATCGACGCGTCGGTGGCGATACGCTGGCAGCGGCTTTCGCCGGGCAGAAAACGATAGGCCCATACGATGCCGGGTATTTCGGGGGAAATCAGGTTCATCGGAATGCCTTGGCAGGGGCCTACCGCATGTTCCCTTAAATCGCCACCGATTTAAGGGAGAAAACATGCGGCCATTCAAAGTGCGACAGCGACCCTAGCGCGTCTTACCAAGTCGCGCGGCGCTGTATGCCTTGGCTTCTATGCCCGGCTGATGACAGTTTTGTTACAGGCAAGCACGGCGCGGTGTCCGCACAGGGGTGGGAATTGACGTTGACGTTTACGTAAAAATCAATAGTGTTCGGCGCAACGAGGATGCGCTCTGCGCGACCTGGCTATCTGGGAGGATGATCATGTACAAGGCACCCGTCGACGAGATTGCGTTCACGCTGAAACACGTGGCAGGCATGGCCGACGCGCTGCGATCGGGCGCCCTTGGCGACCTCGGCGAGGACCTGGTCGATGCCATCCTTGCGGAAGCCGGCCGGTTCGCGACGGAAGAGGTCGCCCCCCTCGGCGATATCGGCGACCGTCAGGGCTCGCGCCTCGTCGGAGGCAACGTTCAGACGCCGGAGGGCTGGCGCGACCTTTATCACAACTGGATCGGCGGCGGCTGGAACGGCCTGACGGCTCCGGAAGAATTCGGCGGCCAGAACCTGCCGCACATGCTGCATGTCGCCGCCATGGAAATGTGGAACGCCGGTTCCATGGCCTTTGCGCTCGGCCCGACGCTTACCATGGGCGCGATCGAGGCATTGGAGAAGCATGGCTCCGACGCGCTGAAGGCCACCTATCTGCCGAAGATGGTTTCCGGCGAATGGACCGGCACGATGAACCTGACCGAGCCGCACGCCGGCTCCGACCTCGGTGTGCTCAAGACCCGCGCCGAGCGCCGCGACGACGGCACCTACCGCATCTTCGGACAGAAGATCTTCATCACCTGGGGCGAGCACGACTTCACCGACAACATCGTCCATCTGGTGCTGGCGCGGCTTCCCGATGCGCCGGCCGGCACCAAGGGCATCTCGCTCTTCCTGGTGCCGAAATTCCTGGTCAAGGCCGATGGTTCGCTCGGCGAACGCAACGATCTCTTCTGCCATTCGCTCGAGCACAAGCTCGGCATCCATGGCTCGCCGACCTGCACCATGATCTATGGTGACGGACGCCATGGCGCCGAAAAGGGCGCGATCGGCTACCTGATCGGCGAGGAGAATCGCGGTCTTGCCTGCATGTTCACCATGATGAACAACGCCCGGCTTGCCGTTGGCATGCAAGGTGTCGCCATTGCCGACGCCGCGACGCAGAAGGCGATTGCCTTCGCCAAGGAGCGCACCCAAGGCAAGGCGCCCGGCTGGACGGGGCAGGGCATGAGCCCGATCATCGAGCATCCCGATGTCGCCCGCACGCTTTTGACGATGAAGGCGCTGACGCAAGGCTCGCGTGCGATCTCCTATGCCTGCGCCCATGCCGTTGACATGGCGCACGCTGCCGAAGGCGAGAAGGCGAAATACTGGCAGGAACGTTCGAGCCTGCTGACGCCGATTGCCAAGTCCTTCTCGACCGATGCCGGTGTCGACGTCGCCTCGATGGGCATACAGGTCCACGGCGGCATGGGCTTCATCGAGGAAACCGGTGCGGCGCGCTACCTGCGCGATGCCCGCATCGCGCCGATCTACGAGGGCACGAACGGCATCCAGGCGATCGATCTCGTCACCCGCAAGCTGCCGCTTTCCGACGGCGCCCATGTCCGCGGCTTCATCGGAGAGCTTCGCGAAATCGCCAAGGCGGTGCGCGCCTCGAACCGGAGCGGTTTCGGCGAGACGGCCGCGCGTCTCGACGCGGCGCTGGATGATCTGTCGGCTGCGACCGAGTGGCTGATCGCGGCGGTCGCCGCCGGCAGGCTCGCCGAAGCATTGGCCGGCGCCACGGCCTATCAGCGCCTGTTCGGCCTGGCGCTGACCGGCGCCTATCTCGCAAAAGGTGGTCTGGCTGAAGTGAGCGATGGCAAGGAAGACCAGCGCATCGCGCTCTGCCGTTTCACGGCGGAAAACCTTCTGGCGGAAACCGCCGCGCTGAAGGATCGTGTTGTCAACGGCGCCGACAGCCTGGCCGTCGCCCGCGCCGTTCTGGCTTGAGAGGAATATCCATGACCGACCACGTCCTCATCGAAAGGCCGGAAGCCTATCCCGGCGTCCAGGTGATCCGCTTCAACCGGCCGGAGAAGAAGAACGCCATCACCCGCGACATGTACGCGAAGATGACCAATGCGCTGACGGTCGCCTCAAGCGACCCGGCCGTGCGCGCTACCGCCTTTCTGGGCACCGATGGCTGTTTCTCCGCCGGCAACGACATGGCCGACTTCCTCGCCTTCGCCATGGGCGGTTCCATGGGCATGGAGGTGATCGAGTTCCTGAAGGCGCTGGCGACCGCCACCAAGCCTATCGTCTCGGGGGTCGACGGCCTGGCGATCGGCATCGGCACGACCATCCATCTCCATTGCGACCTGACGGTCTCGTCCGAGCGTTCCGTGTTCAAGACGCCCTTCGTCGATCTGGCGCTGGTGCCGGAAGCGGCTTCCAGCCTGATCGCGCCGCGCATCATGGGCCACCAGCGGGCCTTTGCGCTGCTTGCCGCCGGCGAGCCTCTGACGGCCCGCGAGGCGCTGGACGCTGGCTTGATCTGGAAGGTCGTCGCCCAGGATGTCGTTGAAGGTGAGGCGCTGGCGCTTGCCGCCCGTCTTGCCAAGAAGCCGCCGGAGGCGCTTCGCATCGCCCGCGACCTCGTCCGTGGCGACCGCAGCGACGTTCTGGCGCGCATTGACGAGGAAGCCAAGCACTTTGCCGCACAGTTGAAGAGCGCCGAGGCGCGTGCGGCCTTTGAGGCCTTCATGCGCCGCTAACGCATTCGCTCTGTGCATTGCCAGGCGAGATATGGGTGCCGCATGGCACCCGTTTTGCGTTCGGGGGCATTATCCTAGTGGTGAAAACCTGACGCTTAGTACCCGACACGGGCTGCCGTTTTGGGTGGGGAGCAAAAGTTCGACAGCCTGTCGCCTCCGGTCTGGTTAGCTCCAAGTCGGGACTTCCTTCTGTCTGTCGCCCGGCGAACGCTTGGGGTCGAAACGAAAGCCGGAGCGTGTCAGATCGAATGGATGTCACGTCGCGCGAATGCGGCGAATATTGCCATGGCCATGATGATGAGAAACACGATCCAGTGTCGGCGTCTTTCCCTCTGCTTCATTCTCGCCACTACCGCATCAGAATCAGCGACAGCAACGTCTTCTGCCAGAACGTCCCGGCGTGAATTTACCTCGTCAGCGAATTCTTGTGCGCGTGCAATATCGTTGCCGATATATGGCGACACAAGGATGGTCTTAGTCGCACTGAACACGCCTGGTTTTGAGTTATCGCCCTTGGCAGCCAGTGCCCGCTCCTCTTCCAGCGTGAAGAAGGCAAGCCAAATGCCTTCTGACGTTTGTACGAGAGTCGCCTTTCCCCACTCGTTCAGGTCGAGGATTGTTTGACGAAGGAGGCCGCTGAAAATCAGGCGGCGACCAGAAAGCTCCAAGCGCGCGGATTTGATCCAAGGAAGCAACACCATCAGCAGGCCACCGAGAAGGAAAAAGGCTCCCGTAGCCAACTGAAGGATATCAGCCATAACGAGCAGAACCGTAGGAGATGGCAAGGTGAAGGTTGCCCATAGTATCAACACGCCAACGGCGATGCCCAGCGGGCCAAGGAAAAGGTGTCGTGTCAAGCGGATAGGTCGAAGAACTAGATTTCCTTTGCCTCCTAACCGATGTGATGAAGCCGTTCGTTCTTGCATCCACCGACATCCCCCGCTTGTGACGTCAAAGCGCTAAATTTCTCCCACTGGTTGAACTATGCCGAGTCCTGACGATCGCGTCTAGCTTGCTCGATCGCGTGAGGCTCTTGCCCATTGCGAGGATGAGCCAAACCGAGCCATTCATCGTACCGGATGCCGATGACCGCATAGGTCGAAACCGGTATTTCTGCTCCGGTACCAAGCGTCAGATTTTCACCACGAGCCTCCGCACGGTAAAGATCCCGTTGCCGCCGGCATCGCGAACTTGCATAAGTCAATTTTAATTGCTTCTTAAATAGCGATCGGTAGCGTGCGGCGCGATAGGCCTATCCTCATTTCGAGGGGCCCCAGCCGCATGAAGCATGGCTGGCTCCGCCTTCTGGCATGTTCAACGTTTTCCCGTAGACGTCAGCGCTCCGCCCCTCCGGCGGACGATGGATGCTGCGCGAAAATCATCGAGAGCTCATGTCCGGCGGCAGTCGCCGGCATCCATTGGGAGCCCATCTTGTCCAAGCGATCGAACCTCATGACGCGCATCCTCGTCGCCGCGTCCTGTGTCGTCGTCGGCGCCTTTGCCGGCTTTTCCGTTTACATCGACACGCTGCAGCGTAGCACCACCACCAAGGCCGTCGAGGAGAACATTGCCTCCTCCGGCACGCAGGCCGCGCAGAGCGTTGCCAAGTGGCTGAACGGCCGCGTCACGCTGACCGCACTGGTCGCCGATGCCACCGGCCGCGTGGCCGATGATGGTGCCATCCAGCCGATCCTGAAGAACGACGTTTTGACCAGCGAATTCATGTCGAGCTATGTCGGCAACGAGAGCGGCAAGTTCATCACCTGGCCGGACAACCCGATGCCGGCCGGCTACGACCCGCGCCAGCGCCCGTGGTACCAGCAGGCCGTCAAGGCCGATGCCCGCGTTTTGACCGAGCCCTATGTCGACGCATCGAGCGGTGCGCTCATCATCAGTGCAGCGGTGCCGGTCAAGCGTGACGGCAAGCTCTATGGCGTTGCTGCCAGCGACTTTTCGCTCGATACGCTGGTAGCGATGATCAAGGGCGTCGACGTCGGCGGCGAAGGCTTCGCCTTCCTCGCCAGCAAGGACGGCCAGATCCTCGTGCATCCGGATGCCAAGCTCGTCACCAAGTCGCTCGCCGATGCCTTCCCGATCGACACGCCGACGATCGGTTCCGGCATCATGAACACCGAGCTCGGCGGCAAGCCGATGCTGGTGAGCTTCGTTCCGGTGCAGGGCCTTCCCTCGGTCGAATGGTATGTCGGCTTCGTCATCGACGCCGATGCCGCCTATTCGGCGATCGACAAGTTCCGTATTGCCGCAACCATTGCCACGATCCTGGCGGTCGGCGTGATGATCGTCTTCCTCGCGACCTTCCTCAGCCGTCTCGTGATCCGTCCGGTGACGGACATGACCGGTGCGATGGAAAAGCTTGCTGCCGGCAATCACAACGTCGAAATCCCCGGCGAAGAGCGCCGCGACCAGATCGGCTCGATGGCCGCGGCTGTCGCCGTCTTCAAGGCGAACGCCGTCGAACGCGCCCGCCTCGAGAGCGAAGCGGATGCGAACCGGTCGCTGTCGGAACGTGAGCGGCTGGAGCGCGAAGCGCAGAAGGCGCGGGATGCGGCCGAAATCCAGCAGGCCGTCGACGGCCTGGCAACCGGCCTCGGTCGTCTTGCCGACGGCGATCTCGCCTACCGGATCGACACCCCCTTCGCCGATCGCCTCGATCGTCTGCGCGCCGACTTCAACAACTCCGTCGCCAAGCTGCATGACACGCTGCGCGCCGTCGGTGCGAACGCCCGCGGCATCGACGCCGGCGCCTCGGAGATCCGCTCGGCTGCCGACGACCTCGCCCGCCGCACCGAGCAGCAGGCGGCTTCTGTTGAAGAGACTGCAGCCGCACTCGAAGAGATCACCACGACCGTCAAGGATTCTGCCCGCCGGGCCGAGGAAGTCGGAGCGCTCGTCGCCCGCACCCGTGCCGGTGCGGAGAAGTCCGGCGACGTCGTGGCGAATGCCGTCGAAGCGATGCACGCGATCGAGAAGTCCTCGGGCGAGATCTCCAACATCATCGGCGTCATCGACGACATCGCCTTCCAGACGAATCTTCTTGCGCTGAACGCCGGCGTCGAGGCGGCCCGTGCCGGTGAAGCAGGAAAGGGTTTTGCCGTCGTCGCCCAGGAAGTGCGCGAACTCGCCCAGCGTTCGGCCAATGCGGCGAAGGAGATCAAGGCGCTGATCACCACTTCGGGCAATCAGGTCAGGAATGGCGTGACGCTGGTCGGCGACACCGGCAAGGCGCTGGAGACGATCGTCGCCGAAGTCCAGGAGATCAACAAGCATGTGAGCGCGATCGTCACGGCGACGCGCGAACAGTCGACGGGTCTCCAGGAGATCAACACGGCGGTCAACACCATGGACCAGGGCACGCAGCAGAATGCGGCGATGGTCGAAGAGCAGACTGCGGCAAGCCACGGTCTTGCTTCCGAGGCCGCCTCGCTCAATGCACTGCTTGCCCAGTTCAACCTCGGCGAAACGCAAGCTGTTTACGCCGGAAGCGGTGCCCGTCGCCGCGCGGCCTGATCGGAGACGAGCCCCTATCTCGGGGGCAGAACGCCGCAATAACAAAGGGATAGGTCATTGCCATGAATCAGCATGGCAATTGCTTCAAGCCTGATATGAGAAAGGCCCGGGAAACCGGGCCTTTCTCATTGATGTTCTTCGTTCGCAGCTCCTGTCATCCTCGGACTCGACCAGGGGCGGAGGAGATGAGCCACGTTCGGGGACAGAGGGCAAATCGTAGACCAGTCTCCCGGCCTTCTCTCATTTCTCGAGCGTTGCGACCGCCTCGACATGGGCCGACCAGAGGAACTGGTCGATCGGCGTCACCGAAGTGATCCGGTAGCCTGCGGCGGTAAGGATGGAAAGATCGCGTGCCAGCGTGACCGGATTGCAGGACACGGCAGCGATTTTCTTGACGCCGGAGCGGGCGATCTCGTGACACTGCGCCTCGGCGCCGGCGCGCGGCGGATCGAAGACGATCGCATCGTAGACCTTCAACTCCTGCGCCATGAGCGGGCGGCGGAACAGGTCACGCCTCTCGACCGTCACCGGCTTCAGCCCCTGCGTGTTGCGCGCGGCGAAATCGAGCGCCTTCAGCGCCTTGTCCTCGCCTTCGACCGCGTGCACGCGCGCCTTGCGGGCGATGCGCAGTGCGAAGGTGCCGCAGCCGGCAAAGAGATCGGCGACGCGCTTGGCCTTGCCGAGGTGATCGAGCACCAGCTTCGCCATCGCCTCCTCGGCCTCGGCCGTTGCCTGCGTGAAGCTGCCAGGCGGCGGCGAAACGGAAACGCCGCCGAAATCGATCAACGGCTTCACCGGTTCGACGATGATCTCGCCATTGAGGCTGACGCGGGCGATGCCGCGGGTGCCGAGGACCGCTTCAACCGTGCGGCGGCGCTCGCGGTCGTCGAGCTTCTTGATGCCCTCGACGGCGAGATCGAGGCCCGAAAGGGTTTCGAGCACGGTGATACGGAACGGCTCGGCACTGACGGCCATGGCGGCGGCAATCCTGGCGATCGCCGCGAGCTTCGAGACGATGCCCGGGCTCGCGATCGGACATTCTGTTATCGCGACGATGTGATGGCTTTCCGCCTGATTGAAGCCGAGAAGCAGTTCCTTCTCGGTCTTGCGAGCGGTGAAGACCGCGCGCCGGCGCTGGCCGGGATGGGCGACGATCAGCGGCGCCACTTCGGGCTTCAGCCCTTTCGACTTCAAGGCGGCAACGACGAGATCGCGCTTGAACCCGCGATAGAGCGTGTCCGAGGCGTGCTGCATGGTGCAGCCACCGCAGGTGCCGTTGACACCGTCAGGTCCGAAGTGCCGACAGGGCGGCTCGACGCGCTCGGCGGAAGGCTCCTTCAGCGCGATCAGCGTGCCGTGCGACTTGTTGACCGCCAGCGCCACGCTCTCGCCAGGCAGCGTGAAGGGCGCATAGATCGGCCCATCAGGGCCTTCCGCAATACCGTCGCCCTGGGCGCCAAGGCGGTTGATGGTGACGGTCTCGGTGCTCATGGCTTCTTCCCCGCCAGCAGAAACTCGACATTGCCGTCGCCGCCGGCAATGGGCGAGGGGATGAGGCCGAGGCTCTGCCAGCCCATGTCTTCGACGAGCCAGCGCTCAAGTTCGGCAGCAACGGCCGGAGCGCTGTCGGGATCCTTGAGCAGGCCCGCTTTGCTGATCGCGTCGCGACCCGCTTCGAATTGCGGCTTTACGAGCAGGATGCAGTGTGCGCCGGGAAGCGCCATGTCCAGCGCCGGAGGGAGGGCAAGCTTCAGCGAGATGAACGAGACATCCGAGACGACGAAGGTGACCTCGCGATCGTCAATGTCTTCGGGCGTCATCGCGCGCGCATTGAGGCCCTCGATGCTGGTGACACGCTCGTCGTCGGCGATGCGTGGGTGGATTTGCCCATGGCCGACATCGACCGCCACGACATGCTCGGCCCCGCGTTTCAAGAGGACTTCGGTGAAGCCGCCCGTCGAGGCGCCGATATCGAGACAGCTTTCGCCGGCGGGATCGAGCGCAAAATGATCGAGCGCTGCGACAAGTTTCAGAGCCGCGCGGGAGACATAGTCCTGCGCCGGATCATCGATGGTGATCGTCACGCTCTCGGCAAACATCGACGACGGCTTGTTGACCGTGCGGCCGTCGACCTTGACGGTGCCGCGCTGGATTGCGTCGCGGGCACGGGCACGGCTGGCGACTAGTCCCGTATTGAGCAGCAACTGGTCGAGACGGACCCGGTTTCTGTGTTCTTCGTTCTGGCGTTCTTCTGACATGCGTTTCTCATGGCGACTTGCCGCCGCAATGGCAAGCCCCCCGCGCTCGGAGCGCCGGCTCTACTGCATGTTTCCTTTAATCGTAGCCGATCGAAGGAAAAAACATGCAGCACTTCAAAGTGCTACAGCGACCTTTTGCGCGTCTGATAAGACGCGCGGCGCTGTAGGTCACGGATAAGCGCGGTTTGGAACATTACCGCTCATTTTGGGTTCGCGTCACATTGCCTCCAAGTTGCGCGGCGAGTAGCCGGGCCAGCAAACGGAAGAAGCGATGACCCACAGCCCGAAACAGTGGTCCCAAGACGTCACGCGCCACAGCAACGCTCTCGAGCTCGAGCCTCATGTGTTTGAAATGGATGATGCGAAGGAGATCGCGGCGTCGCTGAAGCGTTCTGCCGACAGAAGCAGCAGGCGAAAGGCCGGGCCCTTTCGGTCGGCCATGTCGATGCTGACCTTCTATGTCAATCGTGCGGGCAAGAACCTGTCGGACGACAGGAAGAAAATTCTGGAAGACGCGAAAGATGAACTGCGGCGCGCTTACGGCCGGCGCCCCAAGGCGTGAGCGGCCTTCGCTTCCGTTGCTCTCGAGCATGCGCGTGGCGAGTTGGCGATCCTTGTGGCGATGGAACCATTTGAGCGTCGCATGGTTTGGTGGGCGGCTGCGCCCAAAGCCGTCGCGCACGGGCGTGCGCGACGAGGCGGGTACCGACCGATGAACCGTCGCCATCCCGGGCGACCGTTCGGCTGGGATGGCGCGAGAAGGAGGTTTCAATGGCAATTCGAGATCTTATTCCATGGAGCCGCGGGGACAATCTTCCCGCCTATCGCGACGACCCCTTCATGGCGTTCCGCCGGGAGATGGATCGGTTGTTCGATGATGCGTTCAGGGGCCTCGAAGGCGGACGGCTCTACAGCCGCCTGTACGGCACGACATGGCCGCGTGTCGAGGTCACGGATAGCGAGCGTGAAATCTGCATAACCGCGGAGATGCCCGGCATGGACGAGAAGGACATCGAAATCACCTTCGATGACGGGGCCATGGTTCTAAAGGGCGAAAAGCGGGAAGATATGGAATCCAAGGACAGGCGGTTTTCGGAGCGGTACTATGGCCGTTTCGAACGCCGGATACCGATCGGCACGGAGGTGCAGGACGACCAGATCCGCGCCAAATTCAAGAACGGCGTTCTCCATGTGACGATGCCCAAGACCGAACGCGCGCAGTCCAAGGCTCGGCGCATTCCCGTTGAGGCTGAGGCCGATGCGGGCTCGGGAGGCTGAGAGCGGATTGAGAAAGGGACGACACGCACGCCAGGGAGGATAGCAATGTCGATTGCCCGCATTACCGAAATCTCGTCAACATCGTCTGTCAGCTTCGAAGACGCCGTCAACTCCGGCATAACGCGCGCTTGCCAGACGCTGCGCGGCGTCAAGGCGGCCTGGGTGAAAGAGCAGGAGGTTGCGGTCGAAAACGGTGCTCCGGTTTCCTACAAGGTTATCCTGAAGGTGACCTTTGTGTTGGAGGATTAGCCGGCGGCGCCGATACCGATATCCTGCTTCTGGCCGAGCGCCTTGAAGACGGTCGAGACGATGCCGGCGCGGTCGAGACCGGCGGCGGCGTACATCGCCTCGGGCTTGGCCTGTTCCATCCAGATGTCGGGCATGACCATGGGGCGCACCTTGAGACCGCCATCAAGCAGGCCGTCCTCGGCCAGGAACTGCAGCACATGGCTGGCAAAGCCGCCGACGGCCCCTTCCTCGATGGTGATCAGCACCTCGTGATGGCGGGCAAGCTGGCGGATGAGGTCATGGTCGAGGGGCTTCGCGAAGCGCGCATCGGCGACCGTGGTCGAGAGGCCGGCGGCGTCGAGATCTTCGGCCGCCATCAGACAGTCGGCGAGGCGGGTGCCGAAGGAGAGCAGCGCCACCTTCGATCCCTGCTTGACGATGCGGCCCTTGCCGATCTCGAGGATCTGGCCGCGCTCCGGCATCTCGACACCGATGCCTTCGCCGCGCGGGTAGCGGAAGGAGATCGGGCCGGCGTCATAGGCGGCGGCGGTGCGCACCATGTGCTTCAATTCCGCCTCGTCGGCGGCTGCCATTACCACGAAACCGGGAAGCGTCGCGAGATAGGTCGTGTCGAACGAACCTGCATGGGTCGGTCCGTCGGCGCCGACGAAGCCGGCGCGGTCGATCGGGAAGCGCACCGGCAGGCCCTGGATCGCCACATCATGCACGACCTGGTCATAGCCGCGTTGCAGGAAGGTCGAGTAGAGGGCAGCGAACGGCTTGTATCCCTCGGCGGCGAGGCCGGCGGCGAAGGTCACCGCATGCTGTTCGGCAATGCCGACGTCGAAACAGCGGGACGGATGGACCTTGGCGAACCTGTCGAGACCGGTGCCGGAGGGCATGGCGGCGGTGACGGCGACGATCTTGTCGTCGAGGCTCGCCTCCTGCGTCAGCGCATCGGCAAAGACGGCGGTATAGGCGGGCGCATTCGGCTTGGCTTTCGCCTGGGCCCCGGTAATGACGTCGAATTTGTTGACGCCGTGATACTTGTCGGCGGCGGCTTCCGCCGGCGGATAGCCCTTGCCCTTTTGTGTCACCACATGGATCAGCACCGGCCCCTTGGCATTGTCGCGCACGTTGCGCAGCACTGGCAGCAGATGGTCGAAGGAATGTCCGTCGATCGGGCCGATATGGTAGAAGCCCATCTCTTCGAAGAGCGTGCCGCCGGTGACGTAGCCGCGGGCATGTTCGACCGCGCGGGTGATCGCCCGGTCGACGGTCTTGCCGAGATAGGCGGTCAGCTTCTTGCCGACCTCGCGGATGCCCATATAGGTGCGGCCGGAGGCAAGGCGCGCCAGATAGGCGCTCATCGCGCCGGTCGGTGGCGCGATCGACATGTCGTTGTCGTTGAGGATGACGATCAGCCGCGCGTCGAGCGCGCCGGCATTGTTCAGCGCCTCATAGGCCATGCCGGCCGAAAGCGCGCCGTCGCCGATGACGGCGATGACGTTGCGGTTCTTGCCGTCGAGATCGGCGGCGACGGCCATGCCGAGGCCGGCCGATATCGATGTTGAGGAATGGGCGGCGCCGAAGGGATCGTATTCGCTCTCGGCGCGACGGGTGAAGCCGGAAAGGCCGCCTTCCTGGCGAAGCGTGCGGATGCGGTCGCGGCGGCCGGTCAGGATCTTGTGCGGATAGCACTGGTGGCCGACATCGAAGATCAGCCGGTCATGCGGCGTGTTGAAGACCTTGTGGATGGCGATCGTCAGTTCGACGACGCCGAGCCCCGCGCCGAGGTGGCCGCCCGTGCGCGACACCGCGTCGATCATCTCCGCCCGGACTTCTCCGGCAAGCTGCGGCAGGTCCTTGTCGTCGATCTTCTTCAGATCGTCGGGGAAGGTCACCTTGTCGAGCAAGGGAGTAGCCGGCATCGGATTGGTTGGCAGTTGTGTCACGCTGCATGCCTCATACGCGCCGCGGGATCAGGCGCGCGATAGTTGGTGGTACCGTCGAAGCGGCTCTTTAGACGCAATCGTTGCTGAATGCAAAATTAGGCGTTCCTGCGTCGTCGACCAAGAGACTAGCGCATGATTCTGTGAATCGAAATCGATTCAAGCGGGATGAGGCAATGTTGCGCGGTTTTATGCACTCATCTCGACTCTACTTTTGGTCGAAATCAGCCTTCGGGCAGCGGAACGAATTCTTCTTCGTCTCCGGGCACGATGTCGAAGCGGCCGGTGCGCCACTCTTCCTTCGCCTTGTCGATGCGCTCCTTGGACGAGGAGACGAAGTTCCACCAGATGTGGCGGGCCGAACCGAGCGCGGCACCACCGAAGAGCATGACGTGACAGCCCTCAGGCCCGGCGGTCATGGTAATCTCATCGCCCGGGCGGAAGACGAGCAACTGGTTTTCGGCGAAATGGTCGCCGGCGATGATCGCCTCGCCGGAGAGTATATAGAGCGCACGCTCTTCCCACTGCGCGGCGAAGGGGGCGCTTTTGCCCGGCGCGATGTTGAGATCGACGTAGATGGTGTCGGTAAAGACCGAGACGGGCGACTTGGCGCCTTCGAAATTGCCGATCACCACCCGCGCCTTGATGCCGTCGTCGCTCATATGCGGCAGCGCCCGCTCCTCGGTGTGGCTGAAGATCGGATCGATCTCTTCCTTGTGGTCGGGCAGCGCCAGCCAGGTCTGCAGGCCCGAAATCGAGCGCGCATGGCCGCGCTGGTTTTCAGGAGAACGCTCGGAATGCACGATGCCGCGGCCGGCGGTCATCAGGTTGACGTCGCCGGGGCGGATGACCATCTCGGTGCCGAGGCTGTCGCGGTGCTTGATCTCGCCGTCGAAGAGGTAGGTGACCGTCGAAAGGCCGATATGCGGGTGCGGGCGCACGTCGATCGCTTCGCCGGCTCGTAACAGCGCCGGTCCCATGCGGTCGAAGAAGATGAAGGGTCCGACGAGGCGCCGCTTCGCCGTCGGCAAAGCGCGGCGTACTTGCAGTCCGCCGATGTCGCTGGTGCGCGGAACGATCAGATGTTCGATGGCATCGCAGGCGGGCTTGTCGCCGGCCAATGGATCGGGGCCTGGAAAGAAGGACATGCGCGTGCTCCCGGTTTTTGCTGTCGCATCAATAACTAACGCCTGCACTTTGAGGCGGCTAGAGACCAGGCCGATACGCAGCGTTTCCGCGGGCGATCAATCCCCCTGGAGCTCTATGCGTTCAGATGAACGCATGAAGGACGCTCCAAGCGCATTGATGGCTTAGTCGGCGTCGAGCGGCTCCACGCCCTGAGGCTTGCCGGCGCGATCGAGCCGGATCTTTTCGATGCGGTCTTCAGCCGCCTTCAAGAGCGCCTCGCAATGCTTCTTCAGTGCCTCACCGCGCTCGTAGATCTCGATCGACTTGTCGAGTGCCACGTCGCCGCGTTCCAGCGCCGAGACGATCCGCTCCAGTTCCTCGACGGCCTGCTCGAAGGAGAGGGCGGAAACGTCCGGTTGCGTGGTGGTGTTCATGGTTACCCTCTCATCAGTCTCAGAATGTGCAGGCCAGCCGATTCGGCCAGGCCCTGAAGGTCATAGCCGCCTTCGAGCAGGCTGACCATGCGGTTGCCGGCGCTGCGATCGGCGATCTCGTGCAGGCGTCCGGTGGCCCAGTCGAAATCCTCGGCGACGAGGTTGATCTGGGCCAACGGATCGCGGTGATGCGCGTCGAAACCGGCCGAGATCAGGATGAAGTCCGGCCGGAAATTGGTGAGTGCCGAAAGCACGCGGGTGCGGAACGCCTCGCGGAAGTGCTCGCTGCCGTTGTTCGGCGAGAGTGGCGCGTTGACGATATTGCCTTTGACGCCTGTCTCGTCCTTGGCGCCGGTGCCGGGATAAAGCGGCATCTGGTGCGTCGAGCAGAAGAGCACCGACGGATCGTTCCAGAAGATGTCCTGGGTGCCGTTGCCGTGGTGCACGTCCCAGTCGACGATCGCGACGCGCTCGGCGCCGTGAACCTTTTGGGCATATCGGGCGGCAATCGCCACCGTGTTGAAAAGACAGAAGCCCATCGCCTTGTTCTTCTCGGCGTGGTGTCCTGGTGGCCGCGCCGCCACGAAGGCGTTGTCGGTCTCGCCCCTAAAGACCGCATCGACCGCCGCAACCGCCCCGCCGATACCGGTCAGCGCCGCCTCCAGGCTCAACGGGCTCGCATAGGTGTCCGCCTCGAAATGGTTGAGGCCTTCTTCCGGAATGGCGCTCCGGACGGCGGTCAGATGCTCTTCCAGGTGAGCGAGCAGGACGAGGTCTTCGCTCGCCTTCTTCGCTTCGATCCGCTTGAGATCGGCGAAGTTCGGATGTTCGAGCGCAATGTTCAGCGCCTTCAGCCGGTCCGGCCGTTCGGGATGCCCCTCCGGAACCTCGTGTTCCAGGAAGACCGGGTTTTCGTAGAGGAACGTGGTCATGCCGGGAAACTAGTGCTGTAACCTGTCAAGGTCCATGGCGAGGCGGCGGAAAGGCGGAATTTTCAACAGCGCGGATCGAGAAGCAGCTTGCCGTCGCGGCCGGAATCCGCCTGATGCGCCAGTGCCGCATCGAGCCTGCTCAGCGGATAGATCTCTGCGATGCGGCTCCTGAAGAGGCCGCTTCGCAAGCCTTCGAAACTCTTGGCAAAAGCGGCCTCGATCGCTGCACGCCCCGCCGAATGCACCCAGGTGCGCAGCCACAGGAAAGAGAAGCGGATGTCCGGCCGTGCCTGGATCGCTGCCTGCGGGACCGGTACGTTGCTCAGCGCGCCATACTGGATGAAGGCGCCGCCGGGTTCGAGCGTTCGCAGGATGAGGTCACCGGCGAAAGGACCGCCGACGGCGTCGATGATCGCGTCGAAGCGGAGTTCCGGCAGGCGCTGTTCGTCTCCAAGCGCGATCTGGCCGGGAACTTCACGCGCAAGCCGCTCGGCGCCACGCTGGCTGCGAACGATGCCGGTGGCCTCCGCCCCTTCGCCGGCAAGCAGCTTCATCAGCATGCCGCCGATCGCAGACCCTGCCGCCGTGACGCCGATGCGGCGCCGGTCAAGCGGGCCGAAATGTCCGCGCAGCGCCGCGATCAATTGCAGCGCCGTCAGCGGATTGACGTAGCAGGTCGCCGCATCGGTCTCGCTGATGTCGTCGGGCAGGGCGAAGCACCATTCGGCCGGCCTGATCAGGTACTCCTGCCAAAGACCGCTGGCTCCGATCGGCACCACGCGGTCGCCGGGTTTCAGCGACGTAACGCCCGCGCCGACACGCGTCACCGTGCCGAAGCCTTCGAAGCCCGGTACGAAGGGCAGGCTGGTGCGTGCGCTATAGGCGCCGGTCACCGGGATGAGGTCTGACGGGTTGATGGCGGCAAGCGACAGCGCCACCTCGACGTCCCCTGGTCCCGGTGCGGCGCGCTCCACATCGACGAGCGCAATTACTTGCCGGGGGTCGCCGAACTGTCTAACGAGGGTGGAGCGCATCGTCAGGGAGCCTCGCATGGACGGCAGGGAACTGGAGAACGTCACGGAAATTCGTATTCCGTTTCGCGATATAGACATGCACGGCCATATGCACAATGCCGCCTACTACGCCCACGCCGAGGCCGCTCTCTCCAATTTATGGCGCCATCGCCCGCACGTGGTGAACGAACCGAGCTATCTCGTGCGCCGCTCCGCTTGCGTCTATCACCGCGGCCTGCGCTACGACGAGCCGGCTCGCCTCACGGTCAACGTGGCGAAGATCGGCGGCAGTTCGATCAGCTTTGCCGTCAAGGTCGAAGCCCGCGGTCAGCTCGCGGCGGAAGTCGAGGTCGTCTGGGTCGCGGTCGATCCGCAACGGCACACGCCGCTGCCGCTGCCGACCGCGACGCGGGAATGGCTGGCGGCCTTCTCTGTTTAGCCACCGCAATTCCGCGAAAGGTGCGAGGCAATTTTCGCCCGCAATCGCGTGCATTCAAACGGCGCGAAACAGCGCGACGATACCCATCCCGCCGCCAACGCCCATCATCGCCAGCCCCTCCGTACCCGATGGCGCCGTCAACATCTGCGAGAAGAGCCGGACGGTAAGGATCGCCCCCGAGGCGCCATAGGGATGGCCAAGCGCGATGGCGCCGCCATCGAGGTTGACCCTCTCCGCCGGAATGTCGAGCTGGTCGAGGCTGCCGAGCACCTGCGAAGCGAAAGCCTCGTTGAATTCGATGAAATCGACCTTTGCCGGATCGAGCGCAGGCTGTCGCGCCTTCAGCTTCTGCATTGCCGGAACCGGGCCGAGCCCGAGCAGGTTGGGATCGACGCCCGCCGTCGCCGCATCGACGAACTCAAGCGCGAAGCGCGCGCCAAGTCGCTGTGCTTCGGCAAGGCTCGTCACAAGCGCCACGGCGGCGCCGTCGTTGATCGGGCAGGCATTGCCGGCCGTCACCGTGCCGCCCTCGACGAAGACCGGCTTCAGCCGCTGCAGCGTTTCCATCGATGCATTGGGGCGCGGGCATTCGTCCCGTGACACGACGCCAGCCGCCGTCTCGATCGGCACGATTTCACGGAGGAAACGGCCGGCAAGTTCGGCTTCGACGGCGCGGCGATGGCTTTGAAGTGCAAAGCTGTCCTGCCGTTCGCGAGAAATGCTGCAGGCCACCGCAACATTCTCGGCGGCGACGCCCATGTCCGGATCGCCGATCTCGTCCGGCGCCATGCGGGCGCGCTTGACCGGAGCAAGTTCGCCGCCACGCTCCAGCGGCGGTCTCAGACGGATATGCGCGCGGCTGGCGCTCTCGGTGCCACCGGCGAGATAAAAGCGCCCTGCGCCGGCCTGGATCATCCGCGCCGCAAGCGTGATGGCTTCCAGCCCCGATCCGCATTGGCGATCGACGGTGACGCCCGGGGTCGAAACCGGCAGGCCTGCTTCGAGCGCTGCGAGCCGGGCGAGATTGCCGGCGCTATTGGCGGCATTGCCGAGTATGACGTCGTCGATATCGGTCGCTGCCAGCCCGACATCCGCAACAAGGCGGGTAATCAGCGCCGCCGCCAGCCGCGACGGCTCGACGTCGCGAAGCGTGCCATTGACACGGCCGATCGGCGTTCTGAGTGCCGCGATTATCACCGGCACGCGCGATGGATCAGTCGATGCGTTCGAGGCCATCGTTTTCGTCCGCGATCCATTGTCTGAGTAGGCCGGCCGCCACCTTGCCCGAGCGCGTCATCGGCATCTTCCGGCAGAGCCAGAGGCGACGCGGATGTTTATAGCGGGGCAGGTGGGCGGCAAGATGGCGATCAAGCGCTGCCCGGTCAAACGCGCTGCCTTCTGGCTCGATGACGGCAACGAGTTCGCTGCCGAGATCCGGATGATCCAGTCCGAGGACGAGAGCGGCGTGTACGCCGGGATGGGCGGCCAGCGTCGCTTCCACCTCTTGCGGATAGATGTTGTTGCCGCCTGAAAGCACCATGCCGCCGGCGCGGCCGAGCAGATGAAGCGTGCCGTTTTCATCGAGAAAGCCGAGGTCGCCGACCGTCGCCAACGGGCCAAGGCGACGAAAGACGGCGCCATCGGCGTCGCCGACATAGCCGTCGGAGACGAGCGTACTATCGACGAAGATCGTCCCCGTTTCGCCTGCGGGCACTTCGTCCCCCGTGTCATTGCGAATGCTGAGCGCGACACCGGGAAAGGCGCGGCCGACGGCGGTGGCCGAAGCGGTGTCGTTTTCCGAGGCGACGCTGATAAAGCCCAGTTCCGAGGCGCCATAATATTCGATGACGGCAGCCTCCGGAAAGGCAATGGCGGCGTCGGCACGATCGTTGGTCGTCAGCTTTGAACCGGCGACCGTGATCTGTGTGACGGATGCGCATGGATTGCCGCCGGCGGCGGCGCAAAGCCGCCGCAGCATCGTCGGCACGAGAACCAGGCGCTTCACCGCCCCCGCTTCGATGAGGCGCTGCGATCGCACCGCGTCGAAGTGGGCGGTGCCGATGAATTCGGCGCCGGCAACGAGCGTTTCAGCCAGCGCATAGAGCGTCAGCCCGTGTGCCAACGGGCCGGGGGCGAATGTACGGGTCTCGCTGTTTATGCCGAAGAAGCGTTCGCCGGTCGCGAGGCTTCGCCGCCATGAGCCGCGATCGCGGATGATCGCTTTCGGCGTGCCCGTCGTTCCGGATGTGAAGACGATCAGAAATGGCTCGGTATCGGCGCCGGCTGCAAGCGGCGCTCGCTCTTTGCCATCGGTCTCGCGGAAGGAACGCGTCTCGCCGCTTGCCGGGACCTGGAGAGATAAGTCGGCGCCATTGGCGCTGATGATGAGATCGGGAGACAGGCGATCGCGCATGGCCTCTCGGGTTGAGGCCGGCAGATGCGGATCGATCAGCGCGACGCAGTGGCCGCCACTGGTGGCGGCGAGAAAGGCGGCAGCGAAAAGCGGATGATTGCCGGCTTCCAGCGCGATCAGGCGCGATCGGTTGCCAAGGACGCTGCGGTGCAAGGCGCTCCCGGCCAGTTCGTCGAATGTTGCAACAAGCTGTCCGGCCAAGTGTTGCAATTCGCCAAATGTGAAGACCCGGCCCTCGATTTGGAAGGCCGGGCTGTGCGGATGTTCATCCGCGTGGCGATTGACCGCGGCGGCAAACGGCATTGGCTCAGGTGCGCGCCGGCAGCAGCGGGTAGCCGGCATAGACTGCGCGCGCGGCAAGCGTCGCGATCGCAGCCTTCAAGAGGTCACCTGGAATGAAGGCGAGCGAACCGGTGGCGACCGTCAGGAGCGGCGTTCCGGTAACCACTGACACCCAGGGCATGCCGATCGCATAGAGCACGACGATGCCGCCGAGAACGGAGGCGAGGAAGAAGCCGATGAACTGCCGCGTCTCCGCCTGGCCCTCGCGCACCATACGCTCGGCAATGAGGCCGGTGACGAAAGCGGCGACGACCCAGCCGATGATGAAGCCGCCGGACGGTCCGGCGATCACCGCCAGGCCACCGCGCCCACCCGAAAGCACAGGCAGGCCGATGATGACCAGCAGCAGGAACAGGAGGAAGGCAAGCGCCCCGCGCTTGGCGCCGAGAATGCAGCCGGCGAGCATGACGCCCATCGACTGCGCGGTGATCGGTACGGGAATGAAGCCGAGCGTAATCGGCGGGATGAGGCCGAGCACGACGACGATCGCGGCGAAGAGGGCGATGAGGACGAGGTCTCTGGTATTCATGCGGATCCGGTTCCCTTGTGTATTAGTGGGCGCGAATTTATTGACGGCGAAAGCCGCGCGCGTCAATTGCCGCGGCAATCGTATCGGCATCCTTAAGCGTCAGGATGATCAGCGGGCCGATGATCGTCAACGGCCTGACGGGGAGCCCGCGGGCGCGATGGGCCTCGCGGATCGCCTCGTAGCGCGCAAAGATATCCGGGACGAAACGCAGCACGAGCCCCAGTGCCAGGCTGACATCCGCCGCCCGCACCAAGCCCAGCCGTTCGAGCGGTGTCAGCAGGATGGTGACTTCGTCCATGAAGGCGCTGATCGTCGTCGTTGCCGTGACTGCGGCGGCGAACAGCACCAGCGCCATCAGACGCAGTGTCAAAGTCGCGACCTCGGCAACGGGCAGAAGAAAGAGGTTGACGGCAGCGAGGAAGAAGATCGTCAGGAAGACGAAGCCGACACGTTTGAACGCCTCCTTCGGGGAGAGCCCGACGGACAGATAGAGGCCGGCGGCAATGATGAAGGCGATGGCCTGAAGCGCGAGCGACGAGCTGAGAAAAAGCAAGATGCTCAGCATCAGGAGCGCAATGAGCTTCAATCTCACCGGCAGGCGGTGCAGCAGGCTGTCGCCTTCGATATGCAGGCTCGTCAGCATCCGGCGATCTCGTGGTAGTGGCGGATCGTCTCGTGTGGGTTGCCATCGGCGGCAAGCCGACCCTCGTGGAAGAGCAGCAGCCGGTCAACGTTCTCGACGAGCGCGAGGTCATGGGTGATCACCACCGTATCCTCCGGCAAATCATCGATCGCCGCGGCCACCCGGCGCCGGTTCCTGAGGTCGAGCTGGTTCGTCGGCTCGTCGAGGATGAGGATCTTCGGGTCGGTGACGACGACGCTCGCCATGGCGACGAGCTGGGTCTCGCCGCCCGAAAGCTCATGCACCCGCCGGCGCGCCAGATGTTCGATGCCGAAGCGCGAGAGCGCGCCTTGCATGCGGCGATCGATTTCCTCGCGCGAAAGGCCGCGGTTCTTCAAGCCGAAGGCAATATCCTCGGCGACGATGGGCATGATGAGCTGGTGCTGCGGGTTCTGGAAGATAAAGCCGGCTTCGGAAAGCACGGCGCGATCGTCTTCGACCGTGTTCAGCCCGTTGACCATAACTCGGCCCGCGGAAGGCTTGACCAGGCCATTGATCAGCCGGGCGAACGTGGTCTTGCCGGAACCGTTGAGGCCGATGATGCCGACGCGTCTCTCGCCGAGCGTGAGGGTCAGGGGATGCAACGCCACCCGCTCGCCGAAGCGGACCGCGCAATCGGTAAAGCGGATGTCCATTCCGTCCTCGCTGTCTTCGGCCGTGCCGTTTTCGGGTTGCTCTATAGGCCAAGTCCGACAACAAGGGCAATGCGCGTGATCTGCCTGATGCGCGTTTGAATTATGGGAATAAAAGCCTATTCTTGTCGCCATGACGATTCGCCTTTCCAACAGCGACGCCCGTCGCATCTTCCTCGCCAAGCAGGGCCTTTCCGGTGCGCCGAACCGTGCGCTCGGCAAGGAGGGGCTGCTCAAACTCATCCACGACATCGGTTTCGTGCAGGTGGACAGCATCGCCACGGTCGAGCGCGCCCATCATCAGATTCTGTTTGCCCGCAATCAGACCTATCGCCGCGAGCATCTGACCGCGCTTCTGGAAGACGACCGCGATCTGTTCGAACACTGGACCCATGACGCCTCGATCATTCCGAGCAGCTTCTTCCGCTACTGGAAGCATCGCTTCAAATGGGAGGGCGAGACGATTGTCGAGCGCTGGCGGAAGTGGCGCGGCGAAGGCTTCGAAAAGGGCTGCGACGAGACCTATCAGCGCATCGCCGAGGGTGGACCGGTGCTCGCCCGCGACCTCAAGGAGGCCGAACACGAATCCGGCGGCTGGTGGAACTGGCATCCCTCGAAGACGGCGCTCGAAGTGCTCTGGCGCACGGGCAAGCTGGCGATCGCAAGACGGGAAAATTTCCAGAAAGTCTATGATCTGACCGAGCGGGTGATCCCGCCGCATCATCAGGACGGCGACGTCAGCCATCAGGAGTTTATCGACTGGGCTTGCCGCAGCGCGCTCGAGCGCCTGGGCTTTGCGACCCACGGCGAGATCGCCGCCTTCTGGGATCTGGTGTCTCCTGATGAAGCCAAGGCCTGGGTTGCCGAGCATCGCGACGAGCTCGATGAAATCGCGATCGAGGCGATCGATGGTGGGCGCCCGCGCGCCGCTTTTGCCTTCACCGGTTTTCCGGAAACGCTGGGCGATATTCCCGAGCCGCCGGGCCGTGTCCGGGTGCTCAGCCCCTTCGACCCGCTGTTGCGTGATCGCAACCGCACGGAGCGCCTGTTCGGCTTCTTCTATCGCATCGAGATCTTCGTGCCCGAGGCCAAGCGCGAATATGGCTACTACGTCTTTCCGCTGATCGAGGGCGATCGGATGATTGGCCGCATCGACATGAAGGCGGACCGCAAGCGCGGCAGCCTCGACGTCCGCAAGCTCTGGCTCGAGAAAGGCGTCCGGGCGTCGGCGGGCCGCCTGGACCGCATCGATGCGGAGCTCGACCGTGTCGCCCGTTTTGCAGGCGTCGATCGAGTCGAGCGCCTCGAAGGCTGGAACGCGGCGCTTTAGATCAGGGTGATTTTGGGTCGCATCGATCAAAAATCATCGTGATCGTTTCTCATAGGTTAGAGCGGGATGAGGAAAACCGCACACACTCCTCATCCCGCTCTAAGTGAGATTTTCCTTGGCTTGAACCCGCGGCCTTCCTAAATGGAGGCCATAGATATCTTGATGCGGGAGCGCAGCACATGAACACCGATCTGATGAGCCTCTTCGATGCCGACGAGGCAACGATCCGCAAGGTTCTCTCGGAGACGCTCGCCGCTGCCGACGACGGCGAACTGTTCCTCGAGCATGCCCAGGCCGAGGTGCTGTCCTTCGACAATGGTCGCCTCAAGGGCGGCAGCTTCAACACCGACCAGGGCTTCGGCCTTCGCGCCGTCGCCGGCGAGGCGGTGGGCTACGCCCATTCCGGCGAGCTTTCCCTGTCTGCGCTGCGTCGAGCCTCCGACGCGGTGGCGCAGGTGACGCGCGGTTACGCCGGCTCCTATGCCGCAGCGCCGCAGCGTACCAACAAGAAGCTCTATGGCGACGAAAACCCAATCGGCGAGCCGAGCTTCGAGGCGAAGGTTGCGCTCCTGCAGGAGATCGACGCCTATCTGCGTGCCAAGGATCCGAAGGTCCGCCAGGTCACGGCCTCGATCGCTGCGAGCTGGCAGGTCGTCGATATCCTCCGGGCCGACGGCCATCGCGTCCACGACGTCAGGCCGATGACGCGCATCAACATTTCCGTCGTCGCCGGCGACGGCGACCGGCAGGAGAGCGGCTCCTTCGGCACCGGCGGACGCCGCGGCTTCGGCGATTTCGTCACCGAGGAAAACTGGAAGACGGGCGCCGATGAGGCACTGCGCCAGGCACTGGTCAATCTCGAAGCGATCGATGCGCCCGCCGGCACCATGGACGTGGTGCTGGCATCCGGCTGGCCGGGCGTCATGCTGCACGAAGCGGTCGGTCATGGCCTCGAAGGTGATTTCAACCGCAAGAAGACCTCGGCCTTTGCCGGCCTTATGGGGGAACAGGTCGCGGCCAAGGGCGTGACCGTCGTCGACGACGGTACAATCGAGGCGCGTCGCGGCTCCATTTCCATCGACGACGAAGGCACGCCGTCCGGCTACAACGTGCTGATCGAGGACGGCAAGCTCGTCGGCTATATGCAGGACCGCCAAAACGCCCGGCTGATGGGCATGCAGCCCACCGGCAACGGCCGCCGCCAGGGCTACGCCCATGTGCCGATGCCGCGCATGACCAACACCTACATGCTCTCCGGCGACAGGACGCCCGAGGAAATCATCGCCTCGGTCAAGAAGGGCATCTATGCCGTCTCCTTCGGCGGCGGCCAGGTGGACATCACCTCCGGCAAGTTCGTCTTCGGCTGCACCGAGGCCTACCTGATCGAGAACGGCAAGATCGGCGCGCCGGTGAAGGGCGCCATGCTGATCGGCAATGGTCCGGACGCGATGAAGCGGGTGACCATGGTCGGCAACGATACCAAGCTCGACACCGGCATCGGCAATTGCGGCAAGGCCGGCCAATGGGTGCCCGTCGGCGTCGGCCAGCCGCATCTGCGCATGGACCAGATCACAGTCGGTGGCACGCAGGCATAAGGATGGCCATGGCGGACCGCCACCCAGCCACGAACTCCGGTTCGAAGGGATGCGGGCGAAGAAGGACTGCTGTTACACCGAGGAACAATGCGACTGGTGGCTCGCCAATCGCTTCCGCAAAACTGCAATTGAACAGCGGCGCGGTCGAGCCGCCGCCGTCAGCCACGTGACGGCAGCATCATGCAGTCATAGGAGCGCTGCTTGAGCGCGTTGCAGGCGGCCGCTGCCGCGTCCCGGCTCGAAAAGCCGACGAAGCGGGCGCGGTAGACCGCATTGGCACCCTTGCCGACAGCTTCGGTATAGGGCGTGGCTCCGGCGAGGGGAGCGCCGGCTTCGGAGCGCGCCTGGGCGAGCAGCATGCGCGCCGCCTCAGCCGACGGTGCCGCCGAAATCTGGATCTGCCAGCCGCCGGATGCAGCCGTCGCCGCAGTATTTTCGATCTCGGCAACCTCGGTCGGCCGTTCCGTGGGGATCGCCGTCGCGGATGTCGCTGCGATCAGCGCCGCAACGGAATCCTGCTTGGCGCGCTGTGGCGCGGCGTAGGGCATCGGAGCTTCGGCTGTTGCTACGGATGCCACTTCCACCGCGCTCTCGACCGGCTTGCCACCACGCGTCGACGCCACGAGCTGCCGCCCGCCCTTTGCCGCTTTGCCGACATGGCGATCGAGAAGCGCCGCCATCTTGGCATCGCGGCTGCGCGCCGTCCTGCCGCCGAGCACGACGCCGACCACCCGGCGATTGCCGTCCTTGACGGCGCTGACGAGATTGAAGCCGGAAGCATTGGTATAGCCGGTCTTGATGCCGTCCATGCCCTCGTAGCGATACATCAGGTTGTTGTGGCCGCGGACCTTGCGGCCGCGGAAATTGAAGCTCTCGGTCGCAAAGAGCTGATACTCTTTCGGGAAGTCGCGCATCAGCGCGACCGCCAGTGTCGACATATCCCGGGCCGTCGTCACCTGTTTGCTCGCCGGCAGGCCCGAGGCGTTGATGAAGACCGTCTTGTTCATGCCGAGCTGGCGCGCCTTTGCGGTCATCATCCGCGCGAAGTTGGCTTCCGTGCCGCCAAGCTTCTCAGCCATGGCCGCTGCCGCATCGTTGCCCGAGCGCACGATCATGCCGAGCACCGCCTCGCGGACCGTGATGGTTATGCCGGGCCTGAGGCCGAGGCGCATCGGCGGCTTGGCCGCCGCTGCCTTCGAGACCTTGATCTTGCTATCCCAGGAGAGTTCTCCACGCTTGAGCGCCTCGAAGGCCAAATAGACCGTCATCATCTTGGTCAGCGACGCCGGGTGGTTGAGGGCGTCAGGATTTTCTGCCGAGAGAACCTTGCCCGTGCGCGCGTCGAGCACCAGCGACGCACTCCCGGCGATCGCTGTCGCCGACCCAAGCGCGAATGCGAAGGTCGCCAGCAGGAGGCAGCGCAAAGTTTTCATGTCTATCCCCGTCGAAAAAGCGCCATCGGACCCAGGCGCGATGCTGTTTCGTTTTGTGACAAGATCCGTGTCTTTGCTGCAACTTTAGGGCGGAATGTGACGCTCCAGCCCTGTTTTCGAGGTTGTGGTAAATGGGCGATAAATGTCTTCTCGTTCAACAAGGTTTAACGCCATCCTCGTTAACCTTAGAGCCTGCAGAGCACGAAGCGAAGGACGCCCTGGCGCCGCACGGGGAAACATGGGGCCGACCATCAAGAACACGATCAGGACGATTGTTCGCCGCGCCGCGATCGCCGGCGGGCTGGAGGTCGCCGGCGGGCTGAGCCGCGCCGGGCTGATGGCTGGCGCGCGCGGGCAGGGCGCCATCTTCACGCTGCACCATGTCCGGCCGAAGCTCGAACGTGCCTTCGATCCCAACGGCCATCTGGAGATCACCCCGGAATTCCTCGACGCGACGCTGACGACGCTGAAGCGCGATGGCAATCGTTTCGTTGCGCTCGAACAGTTGCCCGCTGCGCTGGCCGCGGGGGGCGGGCCAATCGCCTGTTTCACGCTCGATGACGGCTACCGGAACAATCTCGAGCACGCACTACCGGTGTTCGAGCGCCATCAGGTGCCCTTCACAGTCTTCGTCACCGGCGGCTTCATCGACCGCACCCATACGCTCTGGTGGGAAACGCTCGCCGACCTGCTCGCGACGAACGAGAGACTGCGCTTCGACTTCGGCAACGGTGTCGAGACTCTGCAGGCGCGCGTGGCTGCGGAAAAGCAGGCAGCTTTCCACCGTGTCGCGGCGTTCGTCCATGGCCGCGATGAGGCGACGGCCATTGCATTGCTGAACGCCGCAGCGGCCGAACACGGCATCGATCCGCTGGCGATCACCGAACGGTTGACTTTGGACGAGACGGGGTTGCGGCGGCTGATCGAAAGCCCGCTGGCAAGCCTCGGCGCGCACACGATCAGCCATCGCTCCGTTGCACGCCTGAGCGACACGGATGCAAGACGAGAGATCCGCGAGTCGGCGGAGCGTATCGAGGCCATTACCGGCCGCCGGCCCCTGACTTTCGCTTATCCCTATGGCGACGCACCGGCGGTCTCGCCGCGTGATCATCGGATCGTCGCCGATCTCGGTTTCACTCTCGCGGTCACGACCCAACCCGGTACGCTGGTCGCACGCGCCCACTCCCGGCTTCACGCGCTGCCGCGCATTTCGCTGAACGGTCATTTCCAGCGGGCCCGTTACGTCTCGGCACTGGCCTCGGGCATCCCTTTCCGCCTGCAGCGCCGCGCGTCTTGTTAGGCGCGGAAAAGTCACTGTAGCACTTTGAATTGCTGCATGTCTTTGTCCTTCAATCGGCTACGATCAAAGGAAACATGCAGGAGCGTGCGCCTGAACGGCGACCTCACGGATACATCCGTACCTTTTCCCAGCCGCCCTCGGGTGTTGCCCGGCGGAATTCCAACCGGTCATGCAGCCGGAACGGGCGATCGTGCCAGAATTCGATCGAAGTCGGGCGGATGCGGAAACCGGACCAGTAACTCGGGCGCGGAATTTCGCCGAGCGCGTAGCGGGCGGTGTATTCGGCAACAGCCTTTTCCAGCGCGAAGCGGCTTTCAAGCGGGCGTGATTGTTTCGATGCCCAGGCGCCGATGCGGCTGCCGCGCGGCCGGCTCTTGAAATATTCGTCCGCCTCTTCGTCGGTGACGATCTCGACCGGACCGCGCACGCGCACCTGCCGCCTCAGGGACTTCCAGTGAAAGCACATGGCCGCCTTGCGGGCGCCAAGGATTTCCTGGCCCTTCTGGCTCTCGAAATTCGTGTAGAAAACGAAGCCGCGCTCGTCGAAGCCCTTCAGCAGCACCATGCGGACATTCGGCAATCCATCACTGTCGACGGTGGCGAGAGCGACCGCATTCGGGTCGTTGATTTCGCTGCCTTCCGCGTCCTTCAGCCATGTGCCAAACAGGGAAAAGGGTTCATTTGATTCGGTGAAGTCACCGCTTGTTAACTCATTCGCCGCCATATTGCGTTCCAATGCCGTGATGTCTGGCGCGGAAATGCTTCGGGATGAGCCCGACCAGTATTTCCGCATCGAAAATGTCGGAGCCTGTATGTTGACCTTGTCGAGAAACGTGCGGCTCCAGCGAGTCTGACAGGATTGCCGTGCAAGACATAGCAAAGTGGATCGACGCCAAGAAGGGGTATTCCTTCGCCTTGCTGCGTAGCGCGGCAATTTGCCTGCCGGTCCTGGCGCTTTCCGGCTGCATGGGCGCGGGGCTCGATCTCTTCGGCAGCAGCGTCGACCGCACGGTCTCCACCGGTACCGTTCCCGTTGCCAAGACGTCCGATGGTCTCTCCGACGCCGTGATGGTTCGCAATGCCGTGACCTCGGCGGAACTAGGCGGCGGCATGATCAACCCGATCCCCTGGGCCAATGCGACTTCGGGCAGTGCCGGTGTCATCAGCAGCATTCAGGAAGACCGCGCGAGCGGCATGCTCTGCCGCCGTTTCACCACGACGCGCCATTCCTATGAGGGTATCGCAAAGTTCGACGGCAGCACGTGCCAGGGCGGCGATGGTGCCTGGTATCTGACGAGCTTCGGCCCGCGCGGCTGAGACAAAGCTCGGAAATCGGCGATTAACCACAATTCTCTAAAGGTGCGAACGATCGTCCTTGGCGCTCATTCCAGTGCCGGCGGCGCTGCTGCGGCTAACCACTATTTAGCAAGTTTTCCGGATCATCGATGCTCAGTGGACGGGCGACAACGACGCCTTCAATCGGGGCATGAGGCGGGCGTCAGGGAGAGGCCGCCGATCAGAGAAGATGGTAGAAGCCATGCGTGATCCCTATGTGATCCTCGGTGTCCGGCGCAATGCCGGCCAAGACGAAATCAAGGCGGCCTGGCGTTCGCTGGCAAAGGCCGTGCATCCGGACCATAATCAGGACGATCCCACCGCGGCCGAGCGCTTTGCCGAGGCAGGCAAGGCGTACGAACTTTTGCGCGATCCGAAGCTCAGGAGCCGCTACGACTATGCGCGCCGTGAGGCCGAGCTACGTCGCATGGAGGCGATGAAGGCAAAGATGCGCGGTAACGTGCAGGAGGAGGCGCCTGTCGACGCGGAGACCGCCGAGGACGCCATCTCGCAGATTTTTGGTGCGGAGGCGCGGGCCAAGTCGGCCCGGCCGTCGCCAAAGCCCACATCGAACCCGTCGCCCAAGCCCGCACCGAAACCGGCCGCGGCGAAGGAACCGGAGCGGCCTGCACATACAACCGAGGCAAAGTCTCAAGCTGCGGCCGAGGTACAGCAAGAAGCGGCCGCCAAAGCGGAATCGCCGTTCATGCAGCGCGCCGCAGCGCCCGCAGCCGAACTTGTCGCCGCCATCGTCCGGCGCATCCGCGGTCGTGCCGCGAAGACCGCAGAGAAGGTGCCCGACCTGGCCGTCGATCTGGCTGTCAGCATCGAGGATCTGATCAATCGCCAGCGCCTGACGGTCGAACTTCCGGATGGCGAGAGCCTGAAGGTTCAAATTCCCGCGGGTGCTGTCGACGGCCAGACCATTCGCCTTGCCGAACAGGGCTATCGCGTCACCGGCATGAGCCGCGGCGACGTGGTCGTTACGCTTCGGGTCGATCAGGGTGGCGTTTTCCGCACCCGCGGCCTTGACCTGCTGACGACCTTGTCGATCGATCTCCAGGGCGCCGTCCTCGGCTGCGAGGAGCGCATCGAGACGCCGGTCGGCCCGGTGACCGTCGTCGTGCCTGCCTGGTCCGGGTCGGACAAGACCATCCGCCTCACGGGCCGAGGCCTGCCTGGAAGCTACGGCACCCACGGCGATCTCCTGATCGAACTGCGCCTGGTTCTGAATGACACGCCGGATGAGAAGGTGACCGATCTGATGAAGTCGCAGCGCGACGGACTCTATTTGTGACGGTCCATTTGTGACAGTTCTCTGACACTTTGAACCAATATTACGGGGACTAACAGTTCCTGATGTCGGCCGCGCTTGAACCACTCCGGCGGCTATGCCATAGGCAATTCTCGACATTTTGCCGCACCCGTTCCGGCGGTGCGTCTGCGACATTTGTGAACTTCGGCAACGGCGCCGGCCGTCGCTGGAAATAGTATTGGGGACTTTACCATGGCTCAGGCATCCGGTCTGATGAAGGGCAAGCGCGGCGTCATCATGGGCGTTGCAAACAACCGTTCCATCGCATGGGGCATTGCCAAGGCCATCCACGCGCAGGGTGGTGAAGTTGCGCTGACCTATCAGGGCGACGCACTCAAGAAGCGTGTCGAGCCGCTGCTCGCCGAGATCGACGGCTTCATGGCCGGCCATTGCGACGTCAGCGACGAAGCCAGCATCGACGCCGTCTTCGACACGCTCGAAAAGCACTGGGGCAAGATCGATTTCGTCGTTCACGCGATCGGTTTCTCCGACAAGGACGAACTGACCGGCCGCTACGTCGATACGTCGCCCGAGAACTTCGCCAAGACGATGCAGATCTCGGTCTACTCGTTCACCTCGGTCGCCCGTCGCGCTGAAAAGCTGATGACCGATGGCGGCTCGATGCTGACCCTGACCTACTACGGCGCCGAAAAGGTCATGCCGAACTACAACGTCATGGGTGTCGCGAAGGCTGCGCTCGAAGCCAGCGTGAAGTATCTCGCGGTCGATCTCGGCCCGAAGAACATCCGCGTCAACGCGATTTCGGCCGGCCCGATCAAGACGCTGGCTGCCTCCGGCATCGGCGACTTCCGCTATATCCTCAAGTGGAACGAGTACAACGCGCCGCTGCGCCGGACCGTAACGATCGAAGAAGTCGGTGATGTCGGCCTCTACATGCTCTCCGACCTGTCGCGTTCGGTTACCGGTGAAGTCCACCATGCCGACAGCGGTTACCATGTCGTCGGCATGAAGGCGGTGGATGCACCCGATATCTCCGTGATCAAGGACTGACCGAACCCCCAAGACGGGTTCGGTACGGCCTGCTGCCCGGAGACATGTTGTGCTGATCTATATGATCCGTCACGGACAGACCGACTGGAATGCCGAAAGCCGGCTCCAGGGGCAGAAGGACATCCCGCTTAATGATTTCGGTCGCCAGCAGGCGACCGGCAATGGCGCAGCGCTTGCCGCTATCCTCGGTACCGACGCCGCGCATTTCGACTTCGTCGCGAGCCCGCTTGGCCGCACGCGCGAGACCATGGAGCGCGTGAGGCTGGCGATGGGGCTGGATCCCACTGTCTACCGAACGGACGAACGGCTGAAGGAAGTTTCCTTCGGCGACTGGGAAGGGCACACGCTTCCAGAACTCAAGCGTTCGGCGCCGCAAAGAATCGCCGAACGGCGCGCGGTGAAATGGGACTTCATTCCGCCAGGCCCCGATGCCGAGAGTTATGAGATACTGTCCTGGCGTGTTGCCGCCTGGCTCAAGGATGTGACCAAGCCGACCGTGTGCGTCAGCCACGGCGGCGTCATCCGATCGCTTTTCAAGCTCTTTGGGGAAATGGAGGCCGAGGAGGCTGCGTCTGCGGCGATCCCGCAGGACCGCCTCCTGCGTATTTCCGGCGGGACCATCGGCTGGATCTGACCGCTGAAATGAAAGAGCCGCCCCAGAGAGAAGGGCGGATCGTTGCTTTACTGTACGATTTCGAGATCGTTGATGACCCGTTTGCCATCGACTTCCGTGTAGAAGACCAGAACCTTCACGCCTGCCTTCAGGCCCTCGAAATTGAACTCTTCAGGTGCCTGGTAGCTCTTGCCGTCATCGAGCTGGAGGCTGAGGCGCTCGGTATCGACACCCGTAATGGTAGCTTCCACGTCGGCGCTTTCCGCAAGAGCGGATAAAGGCGAAAGCAAGCCGGCGGTGGCCATGAGCGCGGCAATGACAAAACGCATCTTTCTTGCCCTCTTCAACGATTCTGCGAACATCCCTGTCATCACCCTTGGCCCCCGATTGTGGCAAAAATTGCCTTGTAGCTTGGCTTTTGGCCGTCAGGCCCCGGTTTTTTGACGGGCCGTCCGACGCCGGAAGACTGGACGGCGACACCGCTTTTTTCAAGCGGGTGGGCGCCGAAGTCCGGGAGGCAGAGCGCCGATTTCCCCATGAATCATAGGGTTTTCCAAGGAATTGTGACGAAAGCCAATCTTAAGACTCGCTCGCTACCTTTGGTTGGGGATCGAGGGGAATAGATTGAAGATCATCGACGTTCTGCGCCAGCGCGTTCGGGCGGCCGCCAGATTTGCGAAACCATCGCTGATACCAGCGGTGATCGCCGGCCTCGTCGTCTTTGCCGGCGGCTACGTCTACGAGCGGCAAAATCGCGAAAATTTCCAGAATGATCTCCGGATCGACGTCGAGAATGAGCTGAACCTCATCGCCAACCGGTTGCAATCGGCGATAAACACCAACATTGCGGCGCTGAACGGATTCGCTAACAGCATCGGCGTGCACCCGGCAATGACGCCTGACGATTTTACCATCATGGCAACGAAGCTCCTGCTGCAGAACCCGCAGATGGTGCGCGCTTCGGCTGCGCCCGGCGGCGTGGTGTGGATCGCCTTTCCGCGTGAGAGCCAGCAATGGTTCGTTGGCACCGATTTCAACAGGTTCGGCGCGACGAGGCACGCCATTGAGCGGGCGTCGTCGACGGTGAGGCCCGTGATGATCGGCCCCATTCGCCTGCCGAGCGGACGCAACGGTTTCGAGCTCTTCCTGCCGGTCTTTTCCAAGATCCAGGGGCGCATGGAGCGCTGGGGCTATGTCGAGGCCATCCTCGACGAGAAGGCGCTCTATCGCGCGGCGCGCCTCCTGGAGACCGGCGGCGAAGCACCGGAGCTGACGAAGGATCATCGGCACATCGACGTTCACCTCGCGATCAGGGATATCTCCGAGCAGGAGCGGATCCAGGATGCGTTCTTCGGCGACGACGCGCTTTTTCGCAAGGCGCCGGTGACGCGCCGGCTCGATCTGGCCGGCGGCGCCTGGGAGCTCGCGGCCATGCCGGTTGGGGGCTGGGACCAGCTTCCTGAAAACATAGAGAGCATTCGCCTGGCGATCGCCGCCGCGGTCGCCATCGTGGTGATCCCGATCCTTTTGACCGGCGGGCTCGTCAACGAGCGGCAGCGCAACATTGCCAAATTGAAGGCGCGGGAAGGGGAGCTGATGACGCTGTCTCACCGGCTGAACCTCGCGCTTGACGCTTCCAAGATCGGCATCTGGGAGATCGACGTCGAAACGCAGCAGCGCTCCTGGGACGATCGCATGTTCCATCTGCATGGGCTCGAGGTCCATCTGGAGGAACCGACCTATGAAGAGTGGCGCGCAACCGTGCACCCGGAAGATATCTGCATCGCCGCCAACGCGCTGTTCCGCAGCTTGGACGACGGATTGGAATACCGCTCGCAATACCGGGTCGTCCTGCCTGACGGTGCGGTGCGCCATATCCGCAACGTCGGTTCCAGCCATCGCGGTGCCGACGGCCGTGCAAAGGTCACCGGCATTAGCTGGGATGTCACAGATGACGTCATGAAGACCGAGCGGCTGACTGCGGCCAAGGCCCAGGTCGATCAGCAGAATCTCGAACTCGAGCAGGCGCTGAAGGGTCTTTACGAGCGCGAGCAGGACCTTGAACTGCTCTCGCGCCGCCTCGACTTGGCGCTCGACTCCTATCGATGCGGCATGTGGGAGGCCGATCTCGATAGCGGACTGACCTATTGGGACGACCGCATGCACCAGCTCTACGGTCTCGTCTATACCGATGGGATCACCAATGAGGAGACCTGGCTCACCGCGCTTCATCCCGAAGATCGGGCGTCGGCGCTGGACGCGGTCAACCGCGCCATTGCGGCGGACGAGACCTATGTGCACCAGGCGCGCGTGGTTCTGCCGGCCGGCGGCGTTCGCCACATCCGGTCGGTCGGCAAGCTTCACATGGCGCCGGATGGCGCGCGCAAGTTTGTCGGCATGGCGCTCGATGTCACCGAAGACGTGCTGATGACCGAACAGTTGCGCGCGGCCAAGGCGATGGCGGATGCGAAGAACGCCGAGCTGGAACAGGCACGGGTACGGATCGAGCACAACGCTCTTCATGATCCCCTGACCGGCCTCGGAAACCGCCGCATGCTCGACAAGGCGCTGGAGCGCCTGGCAAGGTCCGGTGATCGCGAGGATATCGCCATCCTCCATATCGATCTCGACCGTTTCAAGCAGATCAATGACACGCTCGGCCATGCCGCCGGCGATGCCATGCTGATCCACGCTTCCGAAATCCTCCGGGCAAATACGTCGCCCGGCGACATCATCGCCCGCATCGGCGGCGACGAGTTCGTGGTCGCCGCCATCGGCGCGCCGGGCGAGGCGGCACTGGCGGCGCGCTGCGACCGGATCATTGCCGCGATGCGCCAGCCGGTCGATTACAACGGCTTTCCCTGCCGTTTTGGCGTCAGCATCGGTGTTGCCGTCGGCCGCGGGGCGGAGATCGATGCGCGCAAGCTGCTCGTCAATGCCGACATCGCGCTCTACCGTGCCAAGGAGGCGGGCCGCAACCGCTATCAGTTCTTCACCGAGGTGCTGCAGGCCGAGGTCGTGACCGCCAAGCGGATCGCGGACGAAATCCTCGAAGGCATCGAGCGCGACGAGTTCGAGCCCTGGTATCAGCCGCAGTTCGACGCGACCACGCTCGCGCTTTGCGGGGTGGAAGCGCTGGTGCGCTGGAACCATCCGCGTGAGGGCATCCTGACGCCGGATCGTTTTCTCGGCATCGCCGAGGAGTTGAACGTCACGGCGGCGTTGGATCGCCTCGTGCTCGAAAAGTCGCTGGCCGACCAGATGCGGTGGGCCGCTGCCGGCGTGCGAGTGCCGAAGATCTCGGTCAACGTCTCGGCCAAGCGGCTTCAGGATGACGACCTCCTGTCCTCCCTCGAAGGCCTCAGCATCGCGCCCGGCCAGATCTGCTTCGAACTGGTGGAATCGATCTTCCTCGACGAGAGCGACGACATCGTTGCCACCAATATCGAAGGCATCAAGAAGCTTGGCATCGACATCGAACTCGACGACTTCGGCACCGGCCACACCTCGATCGTCAGCCTGCTGAAGATCAAGCCGAAGCGGCTGAAGATCGATCGGCAGCTCGTCGTTCCGGTCTTGAGCGCGCGCAGGGAGCAGGCGCTGGTCCGTTCGATCATCGACATTGCCCGCTCCCTCAACATCGAGACCGTGGCCGAGGGCGTGGAGACCATGGCGCACGCCGAAATGCTCGGCATCCTCGGCTGCGACGTTCTGCAGGGCTATGCCTTCGCCAGGCCGTTGAGCTCGGAGAAGTTCCTCGCCTTTGCCACCGAGCGTGGCCTGCGCCTGGCTTCGTGACGAAGGCGACGGCGGCAGGCGCAAAAGTCTTTCCCCGTCCCCGGCTTTCCACTAAGAGAGGGCATCCGCGTACGAAATGTACGGCCGTTGCTTGCTTAAGGTCCGGTAGCCTTCATGTCGCACAATACTTTCGGTCATCTCTTCCGTGTCACCACCTGGGGCGAAAGCCACGGGCCGGCGCTGGGCTGCGTGGTGGACGGCTGCCCGCCCGGCATCCGCTTCACGCTCGCCGAACTCCAGGCCTGGCTCGACAAGCGCAAGCCCGGCCAGTCGCGCTTCGTTACGCAGCGCCGCGAGGACGATCTCGTCAAGGTACTGTCCGGCGTGATGTTCGACGAGGACGGCGAGACGATGATCTCGACCGGTACGCCGATCTCCATGCTGATCGAAAACACCGACCAGCGTTCGAAGGACTATTCCGAGATCGCCAAGCGTTATCGCCCGGGCCATGCCGACTATACCTACGACCTGAAATACGGCATTCGCGACTATCGCGGCGGCGGCCGTTCGTCGGCGCGCGAGACCGCGGCGCGGGTCGCTGCCGGCGGCATCGCCCGCAAAGTCGTGCCGGGGCTCGTCGTGCGCGGTGCGCTCGTGCAGATCGGCAAGCACAAGATCAATCGCGCCAACTGGGACTGGGCCGAGGTCAACAACAACCCCTTCTTTGCCCCTGACCCGGAGATCGTGCCGGTGTGGGAAGAGTATCTCGACGGGATCCGCAAGGCCGGCTCCTCGATCGGCGCCGTGGTGGAAGTGGTCGCCGAGGGCGTGCCTGCCGGCATCGGCGCGCCGATCTATGCCAAGCTCGATCAGGACATCGCCTCCAACCTGATGTCGATCAACGCCGTCAAGGGCGTCGAGATCGGCAACGGCTTTGGCGCCGCCGAGATCACCGGCGAGGAGAACGCCGACGAGATGCGTATCGGCCCCGACGGCAAGCCGGTCTTCCTCTCCAACCATGCCGGCGGTATTCTCGGCGGTATCGCAACCGGCGAACCGGTGATCGCGCGTTTTGCCATCAAGCCGACCTCGTCGATCCTCACCGAGCGCCGCTCGGTCGACAGCGATGGCAACGAAGTCGATGTCCGCACCAAGGGCCGCCACGACCCTTGCGTCGGCATTCGCGCCGTACCGATCGGCGAGGCGATGCTTGCCTGCACGATCGCCGATCACTATCTGCGTGACCGCGGCCAGACCGGCCGTCACTGCACAATTCCTTAAATCGGAAACGATTTAAGGATAGAATTATGCAGCAACTTAAAGTGTTACAGCGACCTTTGCGCGTCTAGTAGACGCGCGGCGCTGTAAGTAATTCGGCCTCAGCAGTTCGGCCAAGAAAGTCGGGAAGAGCACCATGTCCTATGATCAGAAGCGTGTCGTCGACGCCATCCGCGCCTTCGAGGCCGGCGAAATCGTCGTCGTGACCGATGACGATGGCCGCGAGAACGAGGGCGACCTGATCGTCGCCGCGGTGCATTGCACGCCGGAGAAGATGGCCTTCATCGTGCGCCATACCTCCGGCATCGTCTGCACCCCGATGCCGCGCGAGGAGGCGAAACGCCTCAACCTCAACGCCATGGTCGCTGAAAATGATTCCGCCCACACGACGGCCTTCACCGTATCGGTCGATTTCAAACATGGCACGACGACCGGCATTTCCGCCGACGACCGCACGCTGACGGTGCGCAATCTCGCCAATCCCAATGTCGGGCCGACGGACTTCGTTCGCCCCGGCCACATCTTCCCGCTGGTCGCGCGCGAAGGCGGCGTTCTCATGCGTTCCGGTCACACGGAAGCTGCCGTCGACCTCTGCAAGCTCGCAAGCCTGCCGCCGATCGGCGTCATCTGCGAACTCGTCAACGACGACGGCACCGTGATGCGCGGGCCGCAGGTCGCGAGCTTTGCCGAAACCCATGGCCTGAAGCAGGTTTCGGTCGCCGACCTCATCGCTTATCGCCAGCGCAAGGAAACGCTGATCGAACAGGGCGGCTCCTTCGACATCGAAACACCATACGGTCCGGCCAAGGGGCATTCCTATTCGCTGCCCTGGGATCCGATGCAGCATCTCGCCGTCGTCTTCGGCGATATCCGCGACGGCGTCGACATCCCGGTCCGGCTGCATCTCGAAAATGTCGGCGCCGATGTCTTCGGCAAGGACTGCCAGATCGATCGCATCATGAAGCGCATCGCCGAAGAGGGCAGGGGCGTCATCGTCTACCTGCGTGAAGGATCGGTCGGCGTCGGCGTGTCGCAAACGGCCCGCAAGGGCAAACACGATCGTGAAGTGCATGACGAGGCGCAGGCGCGCGAGAACGAATGGCTGGAAATCGGCCTCGGCGCGCAGATCCTCAAGGACCTCGGCATCAGCTCGATCCGCCTTCTTGCCTCGCGCGAGCGCCACTATGTCGGCCTCGAAGGCTTCGGCATCAAGATTGCCGGAACCGACATCATCTAAAGCACGACGCTTCTGAATACGACTGAATACGACAAAGCCCGGATCCTCGATCCGGGCTTTGTCGTTTGTACCGGCGCCAACAAAAAACCGCGCTCGAAGCGCGGCGTTCTGTCTTGTTCGCGTGGGTTCCGCGGGCCGCTCAGGGCAGGGCGTCGTAGCCTTCGCCGAAGCCCTTGAGATCAACCGGGATGCCGATGCCTTCCTCTGGCGACTGGAAGACGATGAAAGTGGCCGTGGCGCCGGAACGGAAGGTCTTCAGCAATTCATCTTCGAGCACGACTTCCGCATAGCAGCCATCGGAGAAGCAGCGCACGAAGTAGGCGCGGCCGATATCCTTGCCGTCGACATTGAGGCCGAGGCCGTTCGGCAGCAGGACGCCGAGCGGGGCGAGCACGCGCAGGATCTTCGCCTTGCGGTCCGCCGTCTTCAAGACGACGACCGACAGGCCGACTTCCGGCCGGTCTTCGGCAATGACGTTCTGCATCAGCGCACACTGGTCGGTGGATGCGCCGGCCGGCTGATCGCAAACGATCGACCATGCGCCGTGATTGGACTTGACTGTACCGGGGGTTCCGGCGGGCTGCTGGGCCAGGCTCTGAGCGGGGAGTGCGAGAACGGCAAGGCCGAAGGCGGCGAAGGCCGACAGTCGCGAAAAGAGGGGCAGGCCCATGTAAACCTCAAAACGTCGAATCATCAGGGCTATTCTTGAAGCGCGCGGGAATAAATGAAAAGCCCTGCGGGGCACATTCCAGCGTCATATGGCGGAAATTGGGCGGGTAAACGCCCCCATCCTGTGTGTTGCCGCGCCAACCGCGTGCAATCGCGCCGCTATAGGCACGGAAGACGTCATATAAGTCGATTCGTGACGGCTTCTAAGGGGTGCCTGTGTGAAAAGATGCGTTTGTGCAAAAATGCCGCATGGGGTTGATTGGTCAGATGTTGCGGCATCGGACAAACTGTGGTTTGAAGCGCAGCAGTATCGCAGGGATTCTGCGTTCCGGTTTGATCCTGATCAAGCGCATTGGGGAGACACATTGTGAAAAACAAGGCTTATGCAGTTCTGGCAGCGCTTGCCTGTCTGCTTTTTGCTTCTAGCGCCTTTGCTGACAAGCCTGTCGAATGGCAGACGAATCTTCAGCCGGCCGCTACGGGCATCATGGAAGAAATCACGTGGTTTGAGCATTACACCCTGTGGTTCATCATTCCGATCACCCTCTTCGTTCTCCTCCTGCTGATCATCGTCGTGGTCAAGTTCCGTGAAGGCGCCAACCCGGTTCCCTCGAAGACCAGCCACAACACCGCGATCGAAGTCGTCTGGACCGTCGGTCCGGTTATCGTGCTTCTTTTCCTCGCCATTCCGTCCTTCCAGCTCCTGACCGCGCAGCTCACGCCGCCGGCCAATCCGGATCTGACGGTCAAGGCGACCGGCAACCAGTGGTACTGGTCCTATGAATATGAGGTGGGCGAAAGCCCGCTCTCCTTCGACAGCCTGCTGATGAAGGAAGAAGACCGCGCCGCCCTCGGCAAGGAGGACAAGAAGGAATATCCGCGCCTGCTCGCCGTTGACAACGAAGTTGTCATCCCGGTCGGCAAGACGGTTCGTGTCCTCGTCACCGCCGCCGACGTGATCCATGCCTTCGCAATGCCTGCCTTCGGCGTGAAGATCGATGCCGTTCCCGGTCGCTTGAACGAAACCTGGTTCAAGGCTGACCGTGAAGGCCTCTACTACGGCCAGTGTTCCGAGCTCTGCGGCAAGGATCACGCCTACATGCCGATCGCCATCCGCGTTGTTTCGCAGGAAAAATACGACACCTGGCTCGCAGCCGCCGCTACCAATCTCGGCGATGCGAACAAGGCGCTCATGGCGTCCATCGAAGCGGCCAAGACCGTCGACGTCGCCGCTAACGCCGCACAGTAATCGGAAGGGGAGCTCGACCCATGGCTGGAACAGCCGTTCATCACGATCAACGCCATGATCACTCCGATCATGGCCACGCAGACCATGCGCACAAGCCTCTGAGCTTCTTCCAGCGCTGGTTCCTGTCGACCAACCACAAGGACATCGGCACGCTCTACCTGATCTTCGCGATCATCGCGGGCATCATCGGTGGCACGCTTTCGGTGTTCATGCGCGCCGAACTGCAGGAGCCCGGCATCCAGATCTTCCACGGTCTGGCACAGATGGTCTACGGCTTTGAGGGCGATGCTGCCATCGACGGCGGCAAGCACATGTTCAACGTCTTCACGACCGCGCATGCGCTCATCATGATCTTCTTCATGGTCATGCCGGCGCTGATCGGCGGTTTCGCCAACTGGATGGTGCCGATCATGATCGGTGCGCCGGACATGGCGTTCCCGCGCATGAACAACATCTCCTTCTGGCTGATCGTCCCAGCCTTCCTGCTGGTGCTCCTGTCGATGTTCGTCGAGGGACCGGCCGGTGCCTACGGTGCAGGCGGCGGGTGGACGATCTATCCACCATTCTCGACAGCGGGCATGCCCGGGCCTGCCATGGATTTCGTGATCCTCGGCCTTCACATCGCCGGTGCATCCTCGATCCTCGGTGCGATCAACTTCATCACCACGATCCTGAACATGCGCGCCCCGGGCATGACGCTGCACAAGATGCCGCTGTTCGCCTGGTCGGTTCTGATCACCGCCTTCCTGCTGTTGCTCTCGCTGCCGGTTCTGGCAGGCGGCATCACCATGCTGCTCACCGACCGCAACTTCGGCACGGCCTTCTTCGCGCCTGAGGGCGGCGGCGACCCGATCCTGTTCCAGCACCTGTTCTGGTTCTTCGGTCACCCGGAAGTGTACATCCTGATCCTGCCGGGCTTCGGCATCATCAGCCACATCGTCTCCACCTTCTCGCGCAAGCCGATCTTCGGCTACCTCGGCATGGCCTACGCCATGGTCGCGATCGGCGCCGTCGGCTTCATCGTGTGGGCGCACCACATGTACACCGTCGGCATGTCGCTCGACACGCAGCGCTACTTCGTCTTCGCGACGATGGTCATCGCTGTTCCGACCGGCGTTAAGATCTTCTCGTGGATCGCGACGATGTGGGGCGGTTCGATCCGCTTCACGACCCCGATGGTCTGGGCGATCGGCTTCATCTTCCTGTTCACCGTCGGTGGCGTCACGGGCGTTCAGCTCGCCAATGCCGGCCTCGACCGCTCGCTGCACGACACCTACTACGTGGTTGCTCACTTCCACTACGTTCTGTCGCTCGGCGCCGTCTTCGCGATCTTCGCCGCCTGGTACTACTGGTTCCCGAAGATGTCGGGCTACATGTACTCCGAGTTCATCGGCAAGCTGCACTTCTGGGTCATGTTCATCGGCGTGAACCTGATCTTCTTCCCGCAGCACTTCCTGGGCCTCGCCGGCATGCCGCGCCGCTACATCGACTACCCGGATGCCTTTGCCGGATGGAACATGGTTTCGTCCTACGGCTCCTACATCGCAGCCGTCGGCGTCCTGATCTTCCTCTTCGGCGTCCTGGAAGCCTTCGCCAAGAAGCGCGTCGCTGGCGACAACCCGTGGGGCGAGGGTGCGAACACTCTGGAATGGCAGCTGTCTTCGCCGCCGCCGTTCCACCAGTGGGAGCAACTCCCGCGCATCAAGTGACGGGCAACGAACAGAAGCCGCCGGTTCCGGCGGCTTCACCCCGCCGGGAAACCGGCGATACACGGCCCTTGCGGCCGGGACCAATGCAGGGACAGGACATGACGGTCATCGACAATCACGAAGCAGTCGGCATGGAAGGCGCACCGCGTCTGTCCGAAGCCTCTGCGCGCGATTATTTCGAGCTGCTGAAGCCGCGTGTCATGTCCCTCGTCGTCTTCACGGCACTCGCAGGCTTGGTACTCGCGCCGGGCCATATCAATCCCTTCATCGGTTTCATCGCCATTCTCTGCATCGCCGTCGGCGCAGGCGCGTCCGGTGCGCTGAACATGTGGTATGACGCCGATATCGATGCGGTCATGAGCCGTACCGCCAAGCGCCCGATCCCGGCAGGCAAGATCCTGCCGCAGGAAGCGCTGGCTTTCGGTCTGACGCTCTCCGCCTTTTCCGTGATCATCCTCGGGCTCGCCGTCAATTGGCTCGCAGCCGGGTTGCTCGCCTTCACGATCTTCTTCTACGCGATCATCTACACGATGTGGCTGAAGCGCTCGACGCCGCAGAACATCGTCATCGGCGGTGCGGCCGGTGCTTTCCCGCCGATGATCGGCTGGGCTTGCGTCACCGGCGCCGTGTCGATCGAGAGCATCGTTCTCTTCCTGATCACCTTCCTTTGGACGCCGGCGCATTTCTGGGCGCTTGCGCTCTTCAAGATGGGCGACTACGGCGCCGTCGGCGTGCCGATGATGCCGAATGTCTGCGGTCAGGCGACCACCAAGAAGCAGATCGTCATCTATGCCGTGCTGACCGCGCTCATCGGTATCTGTCCCACCTTGCTCGGCTTCGCGAGCATCGGTTACGGCCTCGTCGCAACGGCACTCGGCCTCGGCTTCATCTGGTATTCGATCGGCGTGCTGCGCATGCCGGAGGCGGATGAGCGCATGCTGCCGGCCAAGAAGCTGTTCGCCTTCTCGATCATGTATCTGTTCGTGATCTTCTCCGCCCTGATGGCGGATCACCTGATCGTCAATATCTGGCTGAATGCCGGGAGTATTGCCTGATGGAAACCGTCAAGCTCACGGAAGCCCAGAAGAAGTCGCGCCGCGGCCGCAACATTGCGCTCGGCTTCGTCCTCGCCGGGCTCGTCGTCCTCTTCTACATCGTCACGCTGATCAAGTTCGGCAACGGCATGGTCAACTGAGGCGGATGGCATGACGAATTTACCGGAAACCACGCCGAAGCAGCGCTCGAACCGCGTCGTCGTCGGCACTTGCCTCGCCTTCGTCGCCGGCATGGTCGGCATGGCCTATGCGGCCGTGCCGCTCTACGACATGTTCTGCCGCGTCACCGGCTATAACGGTACGACGCAGCGTGTCGAGCAGGCTTCCGATGTGATTCTGGACGAGAAGGTGAAGGTCACCTTCGACGCGAACACTTCGGGCGGTCTGCCCTGGGAGTTCAAGCCGGTCCAGCGCGACATCGATATCCGCATCGGCGAAACGGTGCAGGTGATGTACCGGGCGAAGAACCTGTCGTCGAAGCCGACGACCGGTCAGGCGACTTTCAACGTCACGCCGATGCAGGCCGGTACCTATTTCAACAAGGTACAGTGCTTCTGCTTCACCGAGACGACGCTGCAGCCGGGAGAGGAGATGGAGATGCCGGTGGTATTCTTCGTCGATCCGGACATCGTCAAGGCGGTGGAGACCAAGGACATCAAGACGTTGACGCTTTCCTACACCTTCTACCCGCGCGAACCGTCGAAACCGGTGGCGCAGGTGAAGACGGAAGAGAACAAACTTTGACTGGAGGTCCTTTTCGGCTATGCCGGAAAGGCGACAAGAGAGAGACTTATCGGGGATTACTGACATGGCCGGTGCGCATCAGAAGAATCACGACTACCACATCATCGACCCGAGCCCTTGGCCGTTGCTTGCCTCGATCGGCGCCTTCGTCATGGCGTTCGGCGGCATTTGCTACATGCGCTACCTCGCGGGCAGCTCGCTGAAGATCTTCGGCTTCGAGCTCGCCAACGTCTGGATCCTGCTCGCCGGTCTGATCATCGTTCTCTACACCATGTTCGGCTGGTGGTCGGACACGGTAAAGGAAGCGCATGAGGGCCACCACACCCGCGTCGTGTCGCTGCACCTGCGCTACGGCATGCTCATGTTCATCGCTTCGGAAGTGATGTTCTTCGTGGCCTGGTTCTGGGCCTTCTTCGATGCAAGCCTGTTCCCGGGCGAAGCTATCCAGGCAACCCGCGCCACCTTCACTGGCGGTGTCTGGCCGCCGAAGGGCATCGAAGTGCTCGACCCGTGGCACCTGCCGCTTTACAACACCGTCATCCTGCTGCTTTCGGGCACGACGGTCACCTGGGCGCACCACGCTCTGCTGCACAACGACCGCAAGGGCCTCGTCTCCGGCCTGACGCTGACGGTCATGCTCGGCGTGCTGTTCTCCTTCGTCCAGGGCTACGAATATGCCCACGCTCCGTTCGCCTTCAAGGACTCGATCTACGGCGCGACCTTCTTCATGGCGACCGGCTTCCACGGCTTCCACGTTCTGGTCGGCACGATCTTCCTGCTCGTCTGCCTGTTCCGCGCTCTGCGTGGCGATTTCACCCCGAAGCAGCACTTCGGCTTCGAAGCGGCGGCCTGGTACTGGCATTTCGTTGACGTCGTCTGGCTGTTCCTCTTCTTCTCCATCTACATCTGGGGCAGCTGGGGTGCACCGATCGCTCACGGCTAATTCCGCGAGCATCTGACTGTTGCGAACAAGGCGGTTGCAGCCATGCAGCCGCTTTGTTCTTTTGTTGGCTTGTGGTGATTGAAACGCGACGGGGATGCGAAATGCGGAATGCTCCGGCCGACGTCGGTGCCGCTGCCGCACGCGGGGTCGACCCGGGCGGCATGATCATGATCCACGGCCAGCCCAATTATTTCGGCTGGTTGGCGTTTTGACGCAGCAGTTCGATTGGACGGATGGCTTCGTTGCCGTTACCAATGCCGAAATGGATGAAATCTGGGCGATGGTGCCCAACAACAGACCGATCGAGATCAAGCCGTGAGCGAAGACAAAGCACATTTCCCGCCGGTGGATCCGGTAATGACCGGCATCAAGGGGCTCTGCCCGCGTTGCGGCCAGGGCAAGCTCTTCGACGGGTTCCTCAAGGTCAAGCCGGCCTGCACGAGCTGCGACCTCGACTATCGCTTCGCCGATTCCGGCGATGGCCCGGTGGTCTTCGTCATCCTGATCGTCGGCTTCGTCGTCGTCGGCGCGGCGCTCTGGGCGGAGGTCAACTTCAGCCCGCCGCTCTGGCTGCATTTCCTATTGTGGATTCCGCTTGCGACCATTCTCAGCCTTGGGCTGACACGCATACTGAAGGGCGTCTTGATCAACCTGCAGTACCGCAACAATGCGCGCTCGGGCGAGATTGACCGTGGTTGAGCTCGAGAGCAGGAGGAAGCGGGGCCTTTTCGGACGTCTCGGCGCCTTCGTTTTGCTCGCCGCCGCCTTCGCCATTCTTATCTCGCTCGGTACCTGGCAGATGCAGCGGCTGCAGTGGAAGGAAGGCCTGCTGACGGCGATCCAGGAGCGCCGGTCGGCACCTCCGGTATCGCTCGCCGACATCGAGAAGATGCTCGCAGACGGCGTGGATATCGACTACCGCACCGTCTCGGTAACTGGCACCTTCGATCACACCAAGGAGCGACACTTCTTCGCGACCTACAATGGCCGTACCGGCTATTATGTCTTCACGCCGCTGACGTTGGACGATGGCCGCTTCCTCTTCGTCAATCGTGGTTTCGTGCCCTTCGAACAGAAGGATTCGTCGACTCGTCTTGCCGGCGAGCTTCCGGCCTTCGTCGGCGTCCAGGGCCTTGCCCGGCCTAAGCTTGACCAGAAGCCGTCGTCGCTCGTGCCGGACAACGATCTCGCCAAGAACATCTTCTACTGGAAGGACCTCGACACGATGGCGTCGTCCGTCGGGCTCCCCGCCGACAAGGTGCTGCCACTGTTCGTCGATGCCGATGCGACGCCCAATCCCGGTGGTCTGCCGATCGGCGGCGTTACCCAGTTCGATCTGCCCAACAACCATCTCCAATACGCGCTGACCTGGTATGGATTGGCGGGAGCGCTGGTGCTGGTCAGCGGCATCTACCTGGTGCGCCGCGGGCGATAGCCCCGCAACCGTCGCCGTGCTAACCCTGCTGACGGGATCGACGGTGGGGAACAAGGATGGCGGCGATCGTCGCAAACTCTCTGATTGCCTTGACGGGCTTGCTGCATTTCGGCTTTCTCGTGCTCGAGATGTTTCTGTGGACTGGGCCGCGGGGGAGGGCTGTCTTCCGCATGACGCCGGAGCAGGCGGAGACGACGCGGGTGCTCGCCGCGAACCAGGGGCTCTACAACGGTTTTCTCGCGGCCGGCCTGTTCTGGTCGTTGATCCAATCGGAACCGTCCTTTGCCTTCGAACTGAAGGTGTTCTTCCTTGTGTGCGTGATCGTTGCCGCTATATATGGCGCGTGGTCGGTCAAGCCGCGCATCCTCTTCATCCAGGGCGGCCCGGCGATCGCAGCGCTCGTTTTCGTTCTAATGGCATCCTGATCCATGGCATCATCAGCGGCAGCAAAATCCCCGATCACCATTCGCCTCTGCGGGCCGCGCGGCTTCTGCGCCGGCGTCGACCGGGCGATCCAGATCGTCGTCCTGGCGCTGAAGGAGTTCGGCGCACCCGTCTATGTCCGCCACGAGATCGTGCACAACCGCTATGTCGTCGAAGGCCTCGAGGCCAAGGGCGCGATCTTCGTCGAGGAGCTCGACGAGATCCCGCCGGAGCATCGCAAGCAGCCGGTCGTCTTTTCTGCGCATGGCGTGCCGAAGTCGGTGCCCGCGGATGCGGATGCCCGCAATCTCTTCTATCTCGACGCCACCTGCCCGCTGGTCTCCAAGGTCCACAAGCAGGCGATGCGCCATCACCGTCTCGGCCGCCATGTCGTGCTGATCGGCCATGCCGGCCACCCGGAGGTGATCGGCACCATGGGGCAGTTGCCTGAAGGCGCCGTGTCGCTGGTCGAGACGGTCGAGGATGCCGACGTCTACCAGCCGCCGGATCCGGACAATCTCGGCTTCGTCACCCAGACGACGCTGTCGGTCGACGACACGGCCGGTGTCATCAAGCGGCTGCACGAGCGCTTCCCGAACCTGACGGCGCCGGCGGCCGATTCGATCTGCTACGCCACCACCAACCGCCAGGAGGCAGTGAAGCAGGCAGCCCCCGGCTGCGACCTGTTCCTCATCGTCGGTGCGCCCAACTCTTCCAATTCCAAGCGACTCGTCGAAGTGGCGCTGAAGGCGGGCGCGAAGAAATCCGTGCTGGTCCAGCGCGCGTCGGAAATCGACTGGGCCGAGATGGGCGATATCTCGACGGTGGGCCTCTCGGCTGGCGCCTCGGCGCCCGAAGTGATCGTCAACGAGATCATCGAGGCATTCCGCGAGCGTTACGACGCGAGGGTGGAACTCGCCGACACGGTCGAGGAGAACGAGAACTTCCTCGTCAACCGCGAGATCCGCCACGTGCCGCTGACCGCCGCCGACATGGCCTTCGTCAACGGCGAATAACCCGCACTTCTTGCCGCAATTTCTTGAGAGTGGAAGACCTTGGCAGTTTACACCGATATCACGGAAGACGATCTCTCCCGCTTTCTCACCGCCTATGACGTCGGCCAGCTGACCTCCTACAAGGGGATTGCCGAAGGTGTCGAGAATTCCAATTTCCTGCTGCACACGACCAAGGGCTCCTACATCCTCACGCTTTACGAAAAGCGCGTGAACGCCGACGACCTGCCGTTCTTCCTCGGGTTGATGCATCATCTGGCGGAAAGGGGGTTGTCCTGCCCGCTGCCGCTGCCGCGGGCCGATGGCAAGCTGCTCGGTGAGCTCTCCGGCCGCCCTGCCGCTGTCATCTCCTTCCTCGAGGGCATGTGGCTGAGAAAGCCCGAGGCAAAGCACTGCCACGAAGTCGGCAGGGCGCTTGCCGCCATGCATCTTGCCGGCGAAGGCTTCGCGCTGAAGCGCGCCAATGCGCTTTCCGTCACCGGCTGGCGGCCGCTCTGGGTCAATTCCGAGGCGCGTGCGGACGAGGTGCAGGCGGGTCTCAAGAACGAGATATCGGCGGAGCTCGAACACCTCGAAAGCCACTGGCCGAAATCCCTGCCGGAAGGCGTCATCCACGCCGATCTCTTCCCGGACAACGTCTTTTTCCTCGGAGACCGGTTGTCCGGCCTGATCGATTTCTATTTCGCCTGCAATGACTATCTCGCCTATGACGTCGCCGTCTGCCTCAATTCCTGGTGCTTCGAAAAGAACGGCTCCTACAACATCACCAAGGGCATGGCGATGCTTTCGGGCTATGAGAGCGTGCGCAAGCTGACGCCCGCCGAGGTCGACGCGCTGCCACTGCTCTGCCGCGGCTCGGCACTGCGCTTCTTCCTGACGCGGCTCTACGATTGGCTGATGACGCCTGCGGGCGCGCTCGTCGTCAAGAAAGACCCGCTCGAATACCTGACGAAGATCCGTTTTCACCGCGCCATCGCTTCGAGCGCGGAATACGGCCTGAGACGCGAAGAGGGCCGAGTATGAAACACGTCGACATCTTCACGGACGGGGCCTGCTCCGGCAATCCGGGGCCAGGCGGTTGGGGCGCGGTGTTGCGCTACGGCGAGGTGGAAAAGGAACTCTCCGGCGGCGAGGCCGAGACCACCAACAACCGCATGGAACTGTTGGCGGCGATCTCGGCGCTCGATGCGCTGAAGAGCGCCTGCGAAGTCGATCTCCATACCGACAGCAAATATGTGATGGACGGCATCTCCAAGTGGATCCACGGCTGGAAGAAGAACGGCTGGAAGACCGCGGACAAGAAGCCGGTGAAAAACGGCGAGCTCTGGCAGCGGCTGGATGAAGCCAACCGGAGGCACAAGGTGACCTGGCACTGGGTCAAGGGCCATGCTGGTCATCCGGAAAACGAGCGCGCCGATGAGCTCGCCCGCAAGGGCATGGAACCCTACAAGAAGGGGCGCCGTTCGGATTCTCTCCTCGTGAAATGAAAAACGGGCCGTAGAGGCCCGTTTCCATTTGCACCTACTTCTGCGCTCAGAGCTGCTCGAGCATCGCGGCGGCACCCGAGACAGTTGCCTGGCCCGGGCTTTCTTCGAGATTGAGCGACTTTACCACGCCATCGTCCACCAGCATCGAATAGCGCTTCGAGCGCACGCCGAGCGTGCCGGCGGAGAGATCGATGTCCATGCCGAGCGCCTTGGTGAAGGCGGCGTTCCAGTCGGAGAGGAAGTGGATCTTGCCCATGCCGCCTGACGCGGTTGCCCAGGCGCCCATCACATGCAGGTCGTTGACGGAGACCACGGCGATATCGTCGATGCCGCGGGCAAGGATCGCGTCGCGGTTCTCGAGGTAGCCGGGCAGATGGTTGAGAGAGCAGGTGGGCGTGAAGGCACCGGGAACGGCGAAGAGCACGACGCGCTTGCCCGCGAACAGCTGATCGGTGGTGACCTCCACCGGACCATCGGCGGTTTTTTCCTTGAAGGTTGCGGCTGGCAGTTTGTCTCCGACGGCAATGGTCACGGCACTCTCCTTGCGTTGCTTGCGTCTTCGCTCCTCCGCTCGTGTCGGAGAACCTGCGGGACTATAGATGCGGCCTAATCAAAGGCAAGGGTCGTCTCCATGCTGCGGCCCTTCGCGCGTATGGTGACAACGATCGGCTTGCCCTTGAGTTCCTTGTCCTTGCCGGGGAGCCGGACCGGGACGGTCGCGCCGACGTCGGTTTCGCCCTCCGTCGTGATCTCTGGCTTGCCGAAGGAAACACCGGATGGGCCGGCCAGGAACAGCTCAGGATGGTCATTGCCATGGGGCAAGTGAAAGGAAAGGTGCAGCACGGCCTTATCCGCATCGAAGTGGCTCGCCGTGACGGCAAAATCCTTGGAAGGTGCTTCCGGCAATGCGGCGATCGCGTCATCGATGCGCGCGCCGTCGAGCGGATTGTCCAGATCGCCCTCATTCAGCGCCAGCGTCAACTCGCCCTGGACCGGGATACAGATATCCTCGCAGATGCCGAGAAACACCGAGGCGCGAATATTGACGTCGCCGATGCCTTGGACGCGCCTCAGCGTCAGCGGGAAAGCGACCGGCTTGTCGTAGCCGACATAGCGCACCACGCCGTCGTCGAACGTCTTCGGCACCGGGAAGCCGATCTTCTCGAGCACGACGCCGCTCGTCGGGTCGATCGTCACCTGCGGAGGGATGCCGCTTGCGCCCGGTTCGCGCCAATAGGTCTTCCAGCCGGCATTGAGCTTGACCTCAAGCGTTGCCGGGATCGTGCCGTCCTGCTTGGGCTGGGCCGCGACCAGGCGGACCATGCCGCCCGGGGAGGTCACCCACTCGCTGGTGGCCGCCTGTGTCGCCACCGGAAGAAAAAAAGCGGCGATGAGGCTTGCCGCGCCAATGAACTGGGCCATGTTCTGGTATGTGGAGCGCTGGATCATGCTGGAAGCAATATCGCTTTTGCCGGCGAGGCTCCAGACGCTGCAAGGAGAGCGATGATCATAATCGCTTGATCGGACACGGCGAAGTGAACGTCGTGCGTGCAATATTTCCGGACCGCGACGCTGAGGCGCTTTTCATTTCGCGGTGAATTGATAGGCTGTTCCCATGATGTCGACTCCGATGGCGCAGAAGAGACGGGAGCGAGGTTTCCTTGACGGTCAGTTCCTGATCGCCATGCCGGGAATGTTTGATGCCAATTTCGCCCGTACGGTCATCTTCATCTGCGCCCATTCAGACGATGGCGCGATGGGCTTCGTGCTCAATCGACCTCAGCAACTGACCTTTCCGGACGTGCTGCTCCATCTCGATATTCTCGACGAGGAAGAGGCGATCCGCCTTCCGCAGATGACACGGGATTTCCAGATTCAGGCCGGCGGGCCGGTCGAGACCGGGCGCGGCTTCGTGCTGCATTCCGACGATTATCTGAGCGATTCCAGCATCCCCGTCAGCGACGACATCTGCCTCACCGCAACGCTTGATATAGTCCGCGCCATTTCGCGCGGGGAGGGGCCGGTCAAGGCGACGATGATGCTCGGCTATGCCGGGTGGGGACCGGGACAACTCGAAGCGGAAATCACCCAGAACGGCTGGCTCACATGCCCGGCGCGTGAGGAACTGATCTTCGACAAGGCGCTGGACGACAAATACGACCGGGCGCTGGCCCTGATGGGCGTGTCGGCCGCGATGCTCTCCGCGGATGCTGGCCACGCCTGATTTGTCGGATTAGCCCGCTTTCTTCAGAACATTCATGCTGAAAAGCAAAGCCCGCCGGACTGTTGCCCGACGGGCTTTGGACGATGGTGTGCTTCTCGAAGAGCGGCGTCGCCTTGCCGAAATCACGCCCGCTTCATCAGCGGAAAGCGTTCTTTCAGCAGCCGCTGGATCGATTCCGAGCCGATCGGCGGTCCGAAGAGGAAGCTCTGGCCGTAGTCGCAGCCCATCTGCGAGAGCTGGATTGCGTCGTCCTCGGATTCGATACCCTCGGCCACCACCTGCATATCGAGCTCACGCGCCATGGTGATCACCGAGCGCAGGAGAATGCCGCGCTTGTCGCTCGGGTCACGCACCAGTGCCTTGTCGATCTTGATCGTGTCGAAGGGGAACCGCGTGAGGTAGGAGAGCGACGAATGGCCGGTACCGAAGTCGTCGAGCGCCAGCTTCAGGCCTGCTTCCTTCAGCTTTTCAAGGACGAGACGGGCCTGCTCGGGGTTTTCCATCACGAGCGATTCCGTCAGTTCCATCTTCACCTTGCCCGGATCGCAGCGGTTCTTGGTGAGGATGGCGCGGACGTCGTCATAGAGTTCGTTGTTGAGAAGCTGCGCGCTCGAAAGGTTGATCGAGACGAAGATCGGCAGGTCGCCGGTCTGGAGCTGCCATTCCGTCAGATCGCTCGTCGCCTTGTCGAAAGCGAACATTCCAAGCTGGCTGATGAGATCCGAATTTTCGGCAATCGGAATGAACTCGGTCGGCGAGATATTGCCGCGCTTCGGATGATCCCAGCGCATCAGCGCCTCGAAGCCGGCGATCTCCGCGTCGTTCAGTCGAACGATCGGCTGGTAGACCAGCGAGAGCTCCTTGCGTTCAATCGCCCGCTTGAGGTCGGCTTCGAGCTGGAGCCGGTCCGACCCGGATGTGCGGAAGGCCGGGCGGAAGGGTTCGACGCGATTGCCGCCTTCCTTCTTCGCCCGGAACATGGCGAGCTCCGCGTCGTCGAGCAGGCCCGCAGCGCTTTGCTCCTGGTCGAGCCAGGAGACGAGGCCGATCGATGCCGTCAGGTTGATTTCGCGGTTGCCGTAGTTGAGCGGCACCATGATTGCCTTGCTCACCGCGTCGGCGAAATCCGCGACCTTGGCGGGGTCGCGCTCGGACATCAGGATCAGACCGAACTGGTCGCCCCCGAGGCGGGCAAGCGTGTCCTGCGGGCGCAGGAGCCGGCGCAGGCGTCGGGTCAAGGCGATCAGGATGTTGTCGCCGGCGGCGATGCCCAGGAGGTCGTTGACCTGCTTGTAGCGGTCGATGTCGATCGCGAGCACCGTCGGGCGAACCGAATTGCTGCCGTCGGCCATCAGCAGGATCGCCTGCAATCGGTCGAGGAAGACCTGACGGTTCGGAAGGCCGGTCAGATTGTCGAGCAGCGCATTGTGCAGCAGCCGCTCGACGGAATTGCGCTGCTCGGTGATGTCGATGATCGTGCCGACGCAGCGGATGATTTCGCCGTTGGCGCCGAGAACCGGCCGGGCGCGGATGGCGAGCCAGTGGTAATGGCCGTCTTCGGCACGCACGCGAAATTCGTGGTTGAGCTTGCCGCGGCGGCGCTCCAGAAGCACGTCGAGGGTCGCCCGGAAACGGTCCCGGTCGTCAGGATGCAGGCGCGGCAACCAGTTGCGCAAGGGGCCGTGCATGCTGCCGAGCGACAACCCGAGCTGGGTCGATATATCGGGCATGGTGACGACCCGGTCGCGGGCGACATCCCAGTCCCAGACGGTGTCGCCGGAGCCGGTGAGCGCCAGCGACTGGCGCTCGAGATCCGAGAACAGGCCCTGCTGGTAGCCGCTGCCGGCAACGGCATGCTGCATGACGGTGAAGCCGATCAGCAGCACGATGAGCACGAGACCGCCGCCGAGCGCCGGCTGCACGATGTCGTTCGCGAGCTGGCCGGTGACGGTCAACCACGCGCCGAAGAGCCAGACGAGGATGAGCAGCCAGGCGGGCACCAGAAGGATTGCACGGTCGTAGCGGTTGAAGCCGAGATAGGCGATCAGCACGATCCCGACCGTTCCGGTCAAAGCGAAGGAGAGGCGGGCGATGCCGGATGCAATCGCCGGATCGTAGACCGCGACGCCGAAGAGCAGGCCGAGACCCAGGATCCAGGCGAGCGTGGCGTAACCGAGATGCTGATGCCAGCGGTTGAGGTTGAGATATGTGAACAGGAAGATCACGAGGCCCGCCGCCAGGAAGACCTCGGTGCCCGCTCGCCATATTCGCTCGTCGCCGGCCGTAACGCTGATGAGTTTCGACAGGAAGCCGAAATCGACACAGATATAGGCGAGAACCGCCCAGGCGAGTGCCGCCGTTGCCGGCAGCATCGAGGTTCCCTTGACGACGAAGAGGATGGTCAGGAACACCGCGAGTAGGCCGGCAATGCCGAGCACGATGCCGCGATAGAGCGTGAAGGCGTTGACCGTATCCTTGTAGGAATCCGGTTCCCACAGGTAGATCTGCGGCAGTTCCGGCGTCGCCAGTTCTGCGACGAAGGTGATGATGACGCCCGGCGCCAGCGTGATGCGGAAGACGTCCGCCTCGTCGCTCGGTTCGCGGCTGAGCGCAAAACCTTCGCTGGGGGTGATCGAAAGGATGCGCTTGGAGCCGAGATCCGGCCAAAAGAGCTTGGAATTCACCAGTCGGAAATGCGGTGCGACGATCACGCGGTCGAGCGGTTCGGCCGAAACGTTGGCGAGCGCGAACACGGCCCAGTCGCCCTGATGGTCCTCGCTGCTGGAGCGTACCTCGATGCGGCGCACGATGCCATCGGTTCCGGGCGCCGTCGAGACCTGGAAGGCTTCGTTGCGGCCGCTGTAGATTTCGGTCGTCGCCGTCAGGTCGAGCGCGGTGTCCTCGCGCGAGATCTTCACCGGCTCCAGAGCCTGGGCCGCACCGCCGAGCGCGCAGAAAAACGTCGTGAGCGTAATCAGAAACGCTGCCAGCTTCGAAGCTGACCAGGCGAAGGGCGAGCGGGTTAGAGGCATCAAAGGGGCATATTCCTGTTCGGTAGGGCATCGTCGGACAGGAGAGAAAAGAGCACGTGGTCCCGCCACTGGCCATTGATTCTCAAGTACTGTCTTAAGTAGCCTTCACGCTCAAAACCGGCCTTTTCAAGGAGCCGGATGCTTCTTGAGTTGTCCGGAATACAGGCTGCTTCAATACGGTGCAACTCAAGGGTCGAAAAGATGTAGGGAATGGCGAGCCTCAGGGCCGCGTACATATGGCCCTTGCCGGCGTGGCGTTCTCCCATCCAATAGCCGATCATGCAGTTTTGCCCGGCGCCGCGGCGGATGTGGCCGATGGTTAGCCCCCCGAGCAGCATCTCGTCTGGCTTGTGGAAAAGAAAGAGCGGTACGGCCTGGCCGGAGGAATATTCCTGCTCGTTGCGGATGACCCGGCTGCGAAAGGCGCTCTCGGTCATCTCGTCCGGACGCCAGGTCGGCTCCCAAGGTTCGAGGAAGGCGCGGCTCTCGCTCCTCAGCTGATACCACTGGCGATAATCGGCATAGCGCGGGAGCCGCAGCAGGTAGTTCTGATCGGCGATTTCGATCGTCTCCGGCTGCCGCGACAGGAACCGAAAAACCGATCGTGTCATAGCTGCCTCCGAGGCCGTCCAGTTTGCGTGCGGGGATCCTCTATCGTCCGCCCGGCAGCGCGCCTTTGCGCTGTCACAAACCGAAACGTTGCACAACTTTGCGCGCAAATCGAATCCGATTTTGCGAAAAGACGCAAAGACTTCACCATTTCGAATACGGTGCTTGCGCCCCTCGGCGGACGAGAGCAATCCCAGGAAAGTGGCGAACGCTTTTCCGCCAGGAATTGGAAAGGCAAGATCATTTCACGGTTTCGATGAAACCATGAAACGACCTACAGCGCCGCGCGTCTCATCAGACGCGCAAAGGGCGCTGTAGCATTTTGATTTGCTGCATGTCTTCGTCCTCAAATCGAGGTCGATTGAGGAGACATGCAGTAGGGCCAGTTTAGCTGGCGACGGCGTGCGGAACGGCGGCCTTGCCGGTCAAGGACGACAGGATATCGCCCATCGGGGCAAGCTGCTCCAGCGGGCCGATGGCCGAAAGCGTCGGCGTCGTGTCGAAGAACAGCCGGCCGGCAAGGTCGGTCAGACGCTCGATGGTGATGCCGGAGAGGCGCTCCATCAGTTCCTCGTTCGGGATCGGACGGCCATAGAGCATCATCTGGCGGGCAATCTGGCCGGCCCGGGCCGCCGGGCTTTCCTGGCCCATCAGCAACTGCGCGCGGATCTGGGCGCGGGCACGCTCGATTTCCTGCTGCTCGATGTTCATCGAGGATTTGCGCAGCTCGTCGACGATGACGGGCATCAGTTCCGGCAGGTTCTCGCCGCCGGTAGCTGCGTGCACCCCGAAGATACCGGTGTCGGAAAAGCCCCAATGGAAGGCGTAGACCGAATAACAGAGGCCGCGATGCTCGCGCACTTCCTGGAAGAGGCGTGAGGACATGCCGCCGCCGAGGATGTTGGCGAGGATCTGCGAACAGTAGAAGTCGCGGGCGTGATAGGCCTTGCCCTCGAAGCCGAGCAGGACCTGCGCGTCCATCAGGTCGCGCGTCTCGCGGCTGTCGCCGCCCGTGTAGCGGGCGACTTCGAGTACCGGCGTCGCAACCGGCGTGCGCGGAAGCGCCGAGAAGCGCTCCTCGACCTGGCGCACGAAAGCCTCGTGCTCGACGGCACCGGCCGCGACCACGAACATGCGGTCGGTCGTATAGTTGCGGCCGAGATATTGGCGGATCTGATCGGCGGAAAACGACATGACCGTCTCGGGGGTGCCGAGGATCGGACGTCCGACGGTCTGGTTGCGATAGGCGGTCTCGGCGAAACGGTCGAAGACGACATCGTCGGGCGTGTCGTCGGCGGCGCCGATCTCCTGCAGGATCACCTGCTTCTCGCGCCGCAACTCCTCGTCGTCGAAGGTGGATTCGGTGAGGATGTCGGCGAGAATGTCGACGGCCAACGGCACGTGATCCTTGAGGACGCGGGCATAGTAGGAGGTCGTCTCGGTCGACGTGGCGGCGTTGACTTCGCCGCCGACATTTTCGATTTCTTCGGCAATCTGGCGGGCGGTGCGTCGCGCGGTGCCCTTGAAAGCCATGTGCTCCAGCAGGTGGGCAATGCCATGTTCGCCCAGGGTTTCATTGCGCGAACCGGATTTGATCCACACCCCGAGCGCCACGCTTTCGAGATGCGGCATCTGCTCGGTTACCACCGTCAACCCGGAAGGGAGCCGGGTGCACTCAACTTTCATCATACGTTTCTTCTCGTTCTTACCCCCGGAGACGGGTGCGCTCGCCGATAAAGGTCTCGACGCTCTTCAGGTCCGGATCCAGGATATCGAAACGCTCCTCCCTGTTCATCAGGTCAGCAAGCCACGTCGGAAGCGCCGGGTCAATACCACTGGCCGATTTTACCGCGTCCGGGAATTTCGCCGGATGGGCGGTGGCGAGCGTCACCATGGGGGCGGACGGCTTCTCGTGCTTCGCGGCGACGAAGACGCCGACGGCGCTGTGCGGATCGAGCAGATAGCCGGTTTTTTCCAGCGTCTTGGCGATCGTCTTGGCCACTTCCTTCTCCGAGGCGCGGCCGGCGCGGAACTCCTTGCGAATGGCCTTCAGCGCCTTTTCGCGAATGGTGAAGGACCCGGACTGCTTGAGGCCGTCCATGGCCGAGCGCACTTCGCCTGGGTCGCGGTCGTTCGCCTCGAACAGCAGCCGCTCGAAGTTCGACGAGATCTGGATGTCCATCGACGGCGCGGTCGTCGCCTTGACGTCGCGCATCTCGTAGCGCCCGGTCTTCAGCGTGCGGGCCAGAATGTCGTTCTCGTTGGTGGCGATCACCAGCTTGTCGATCGGCAGGCCCATGCGCTTGGCGACATATCCGGCGAAGATGTCGCCGAAGTTGCCGGTCGGGACCGTGAAGGAGATCTTGCGGTCCGGCGCGCCGAGGGCGACCGCCGTGGTGAAGTAGTAGACGATCTGGGCCATGATGCGCGCCCAGTTGATCGAGTTGACGCCCGAAAGCCTGACGCGATCACGGAAGGCGGCGTCGTTGAACATGCCTTTGACGAGGTTCTGGCAGTCGTCGAAGTTGCCTTTGACGGCGATGGCGTGAACGTTCGATGCCTTCGACGTCGTCATCTGCCGCTGCTGCACCGGCGAAACCTTGCCGTGCGGGAAGAGGATGAAGATGTCGGTGCGTTCGCGGCCGGCGAAGGCGTCGATCGCGGCGCCCCCAGTGTCGCCCGAGGTCGCGCCGACGATCGTGGCGCGCTCGCCGCGCTCGGCCAGCACATAGTCCATCAGACGCGCAAGCAGTTGCATTGCCACGTCCTTGAAGGCGAGCGTCGAGCCGTGGAAGAGTTCCATGACGAAGGCGTTCGGTCCGGTCTGCACCAGCGGTGCCACCGCCGGATGGCGGAAGGTGGCATAGGCTTCGTCGATCATTTCGCGGAACTTGGCCGCGGGGATCTCGCCATTGGTGAAGGGTTCGAGCACGGTGAACGCGATTTCCTGATAGGATTTGCCGCGCAAGCCACGGATTTCCTTCTTGGAAAACTTTGGCCATTCCTTGGGGAGATAGAGACCGCCGTCGCGCGCCAGACCGGCAAGCAACGCGTCGCAGAAGCCGAGAGGAGCGGCTTCGCCGCGCGTCGAAATATACTTCACCATGATTGTCCTTCGTCCCACCTCTAGGATTGCCGCGACTTACAGCGCCGCGCGTCTTATCAGACGCGCAAAGGTCGCTGTAGCACTTTCAGTTGCTGCATGTTTCCTCAAATCGGCTACGATTTAAGGAAACATGCAGTAGGAAACGGCGCCGCGGCATGCCCCGTCTTATTGCGTCAGTCCTTGACAAAGTCTGCATCTATTCTTGTCACCGACGCAATTTCCGACTGTAGATCAGGCTTCGGAAAATTCGGAAGGGACACGCCGACCCGATCGATTTTTCAGTTTGTCGCTGCTATAGACGATGCCCGAAGGCCACGAAAGGTCTTCCGGCCGAGATTTCGGTCAAGGAGTTTCAACCGGTCCAGCAGAGGTTGTTCAACGTGTTTGGCAAAGTATCCCGGCCTGTTCTCGCAATATCTTTTCTCGCGATCCTCGCCGGCTGTAACAAGACGCAATCCGGCGGAGCGATCGATGCGGGCGGCAGTGCCACCGCTCCGACACCAGCCGTCGTCCAGGCCGCGTGCCCGCAGGTCGTCCTGCGCGATGGCACGTCGGTGTTCACCAGCTACGCCAAGGGTGCCAAAAACGACCCGACGAAGGTCGTCTACCAGGCCTCGCTCGCCGACACCACGCGCCAGTGCGTGCAGAGCGAAGGCGCATTGACGATGACAGTCGTGGTGCAGGGACGCGTCGTCAGCGGCCCGGCGGGTGGCCCCGGCAAGATCACCATGCCGATCCGTGTCGCTGCGACCGACGAAGACAAGACGCTTTACTCCGAGCTGACGCAGCATGCGGTCGAAGTTCCCTCGACCGGCTCGGCGCAATTCGTCTTCACCAAGGCAAACGTGACGCTGCCGGCCGGCGCCGGATCCAACGTCACCGTCTATGTCGGCTTCGACGAGGGTCCGCCGGCCAAGGCCAAGAAGAAGTAAGCTGCGGCGCACACCGCACAAAAAACGCCGGGGCTTGCCCCGGCGTTTTCATTTCCGACTTGCTCCGATTACTCAGCCGGAACGCTCTTGCCGCCTTCCCACTTGTAGAGCGAGAAAGCCTGCGAGGTGAGGTCACCGGCTTCGCCATAGGTCAGCTTGCCGAGTACGGTGTCGATCGCTTCACCGGACTTGATCGCGGTGGCAACCGCAGTCGCGTCTTCGGCGGAGCCGGCCTTTTCGATGCCGGCCTTCAGCACCTGCACGGCGGCATAGGCGTTGAGGGTGAAGGCTTCGGCCGGAATGTTCTTCGCCTTCAGCGCTTCGACGGCCGGAGCCGATGCCGGGTTGCGGGTCGCGTCACTAGCGTTGGTGTAGATCGTGCCGGTCGCAGCTTCGCCGCCGATCGCCCAGAACTCGGTGTTCGATAGGCCGTCGCCGCCGAAGATCTGTGCCTTCACGCCCTGGTCGTGCATCTGGCGTGCGAGCAGGCCGCCTTCCGGATGGTAACCGCCGAAGTAGACGACATCGACCTTCTCGGCCTTCAGGCGGGTGACGATGGCGCTGAAGTCCTTGTCGCCCGGGTTCAGGCCTTCGTAGACGACTTCGGTGATGCCGCCTGCGTTGATAGCCTTCTTGAAGCCGTCAGCGAGGCCCTTGCCGTAAGGAGCCTTGTCGTGCAGGACGGCGACCTTCTTGTCCTTGAGGTTCTTGACCACATAGGCAGCGGCAACTTCGGCCTGCTGGTCGTCGCGGCCGCAGGTGCGCAGCACGTTCCAGAGACCACGGGTGGTGAGGTCAGGCGTCGTTGCCGTCGGCGTCACCATCAGGATGCCGTTTTCGGCGAGAACGTCGGAAGCCGCCATCGAGGTGCCCGAGAGCACCGGGCCGACGACGTAGCGGATGCCTTCGCCGGCCGCCTGGTTGGCAACCGACACGGCCTGCTTCGGGTCGCCGGCGTCGTCGAGCAGCTTCAGAACGATCTTTTCGCCGTTGATGCCGCCAGCCTTGTTGATCTCTTCAGCGGCCGTTTCCGCCCCGTTCTTCACCTGCTCGCCATAGGCCGCGACCGGGCCGGTGAGCGGCGTGATGACGCCAACGGTGATATCGGCGAAGGCGAGCGGGCCGAAGGCGACGCTGGCCGCCAGGGTCAGGCCGGTCAACATTGAAAGACGCATAGTGTTTCCTCCTAGAAATACCCCTGATGGGGCTTGCTTGATATGGCCTTCGTGCGCGGCTTCGAAAACCTACTGTACGTGTCCTTGAACCGTAACGGGCCAAAGGACGAAAACATGCAGCATTTCAGAGTGCTACAGCGACCTTTGCGCCTCCGACAGGCGGTGGATCGCCGTAGAGATTTTCGGAGGGACGCGGCGCCACTTCAATGTGTCATCGTGTCCCTCGGCGCCTAATCGGACGCCTGCCGTGGTGGCCGAAGGCTTTTTTCCCGCTCCGGCCGAAAGCCGGGGCGAAAGGGGTGCGGCCGGACGTGGCCTTTGCGGCGCTACGCCGTCATGGACTCCGACCATTCGGAAAGCGCTGCGATCACGCCGGGAAGGGCCGTCATGCGCGAGATCACGGTTTCGGCGCCGGCTTCCGTCAGCTTGTCGGCGTGCGACGGGAAGGTGTGGGAGCCGCCGGTGAAGCCGACGACGCGCATGCCAGCGGCGCGGGCGCCGTGGATGCCATGCACCGAGTCCTCGATGACCAGCACCCGCGACGGGTCGACGCCCATCTGCTTGGCACCGTGCAGGAAGATGTCCGGCTTCGGCTTGACGCGATCGGGTCCGAGGTCGCGCGCCGAGTAGATATGCGGGCCGAAGTGGTCCTTGATGCCGACCTTGCCGAGCATCATCGCCAGGCGCGCCGAGGTGGAGTTCGAGCAGATGCAATGGGGCAACGTCAGTTGCAGCAGCATCGGCTTGACGCCATCGATGATCTTGACGTCGCGTTCCAGGCGCTTGTCGAGAATGGTATCTACCTTGCCGATCAGCGACGCGGAAAGCGGGATGCTCGCTTCCTTCTCGATCTGCAACAGCGTGTTGTGCCAGGTCATGCCGGCAAAACGCTCGGCCATCTCTTCGACGCTGATCGGGTAGCCCGCTTCGGTAAGCAGCGTGGCTTCGACTTCCGAGGCGATGATTTCGGAATCGACGAGAACGCCGTCGCAATCAAAAATGATGAGATCGATACCGGTCATTTGGAACAGTTCCCTGGGAGGAGAAGGCGCCGCAGGCAGGGGGAGGATAGCTTGCGCGGCGCGGGGCTTTCGTACGCCAGAGCTTTATACGAAGGTGGCCGAAAGCTCAACCTTTGGAAATCATCGAAACCGCTGCTCCCCTTGCTCGACAGCATTGTTTCGCGGCTCTATCTGTAGGCGATGGAAAAGCAACAGGACGATACGCTTGCAAGTCGCATCAGCAGGGCTCTCGCCGAGAGGATCATCTCTGGCATCCTGATGCCTGGCGAGCGCTTGCGGCAGGATCATATCGCCGAGGAATTCGGCGCAAGCCATGTTCCCGTTCGCGAAGCCTTTCGGCGGCTGGAGGCCCAGGGACTTGCCGTCAGCGAACCGCGCCGCGGCGTTCGCGTCGCCTCCTTCGATCTCAAGGAGGTGAGGGAGGTTGCCGAAATGCGTGCGGTTCTCGAGGTTCTGGCCCTTCGCCACGCCATCCCGCATCTGACGCCGGCGATCCTTGACCGGGCGGAGGCGGCGACGGTTGCCGCCGATACTTCGCGGGATGTGCGCTCCTGGGAAGCGGCGAACCGCGCCTTTCACCGATTGATCCTGCAGCCCTGCGGCATGCCGCGGCTGCTCGCGGCCATCGACGATCTGCATGCGGCGAGCGCCCGTTTTCTCTTCTCTGCCTGGCGCACGAGCTGGGAAGCGCGCACGGATCATGACCATCGCGCCATCCTTGCCGCCTTGCGCGAAGGCCGTGGCGACGAAGCTGCGAAGATCCTCGAGCGCCACGTGGGATGGATCGGCAAGACGCCGGTCAGGAACGCTGCGGGCGAAACCCGCGAAGCCTTCTCGATTGTTGGCTAAGATCGCGTCTGCGCTACGGCCGCCTATTGCGGAAACAGCTCCGAAAACGCCTTCTCGCCGCACGCGGTGAAGCGGATGGCGCGGCTGTTCGCTTCGCGCTTCGCCCAGCCCTTGTCGATGAAGAGCGTCAGCAGCGCCTCGCCGAGCGAGCCGGCAAGATGCGAGCGGCGCTCGCTCCAGTCGAGGCAGGTGCGGCAGATCGGGCGACGCGATTTCTTCAGAGAAGCATAGCCGATGCCCAGCGCTTCGATCCGATTTTGGCCAGCCGGCGTCAATGCGAGGTCGTCGCCGTTAATCTCGATCTGCTTCTCGGCGATCAGACTGTCATACATGCGCACGCCATAGTCGCCGGCGAGATGGTTGTAGCAGACGCGCGCTTTTCGCAGCGCCGGATCCTTCGGGCCGGGGCGATGACGGTTCATGCCGCGGCTGGCGGCGAAGCCCATCAGGTTTTCGAGCATCAGGCCGACTTCATCCTCGGCGAGCTGGAAATAGCGGTGCCGCCCCTGCTTGCGCTGGCTGAGCAGGCCACCGGTCTCGAGCTTCGAAAGATGGGAACTTGCGGTCTGAAGCGTGATCCCGGCATGGGTGGCAAGTTCGGTCGCCGTAAGCGCCCGACCGCCCATCAGCGCCGTCAGCATGTTGGCGCGGGCGGGATCTCCGATCAGGGAGCCGATGAGAGCGATGTCAGGACCTTCCTTCATACTTCGATCGTAGTCGAAGCATTCCCGTCGAACAAGCGGGCATAGTCGTCCCATCGAAGGCCAGGCGACAGGCTAGGCCACAAGGAGACGACGATGATCACCTGCTTCATCCGCTACGAAATCGATCCCTTCAAGAAGGAGGAGTTCGCCACCTATTCGCGCAACTGGGGCGAAGCGATCCCGCGCTGCGGTGCGGATCTCATCGGCTATTTCGGGCCGCATGAGGGGTCGGCGACGACGGCTTACGGCGTTTACAATGTCGAGAGCCTTGCGGCCTACGAGGCCTATCGCGCCCGGCTTGCCGCCGACCCGCTCGGTCGGGAAAATTATGCCTTCGCCCGCCGCGAACGGTTTATCCTGAAGGAAGACCGCATTTTCCTGAAGAAGGTATCCGCGGCCATCGGAGGAAAGTGAATCATGATTGCCGTCATCTTCGAAGTCCTGCCGGCCGAGGGCCGCCGCGACACCTATCTCGGTATCGCCGCCGACCTGCGCCCTCTGCTTGACGACATCGATGGTTTCATCTCGATCGAGCGGTTCCAGAGTCTCGCCAATCCCGACAAGGTGCTGTCCCTGTCCTTCTGGCGCGACGAGGAGGCGGTGAAGGCCTGGCGGAACGGCGCCGAACACCGCGCCGCCCAGGATGCGGGGCGTCACGGCGTCTTCGCCGACTATCGCCTGCGCATCGCCTCCGTCATCCGCGATTACGGGTTGAACGAGCGTCGTGAAGCGCCGGCCGACAGCCGCGCCTTTCACGACTCCAAATGAATCGGAGCAGCAAAACTTCTCACTAACATGGCGTGACTACGCACTTTTTCGGAATGGCCTTCAGGCTTTGGTAACCATCTTCGGTAACCATAAGCTCCATAGCCCGTTCCGAGTAAGCGTATTTGCGAGTTGTCCATGTCTTCAGTTGTTTCGCTTGCCGAAGTCTCCCGCTCCACCCGCCCGCTGGGTTGGCTCGACAGCATCATCAAGGGTGACTGCGTTGCGGCGCTCAATGCGCTTCCCGACAATTCGGTCGACGTCGTTTTCGCCGACCCGCCCTACAACCTCCAACTCGGCGGCATGCTGACCCGTCCCGATCAGTCGGTGGTCGATGCCGTCGACGACGAATGGGATCAGTTCGCCTCCTTCGAAGCCTATGACGCCTTCACCCGCGCATGGCTGCTCGCCTGCCGCCGCGTGCTGAAGCCGACCGGTACTCTCTGGGTCATCGGCTCCTATCACAACATCTTCCGCGTCGGCGCCATCCTGCAGGATCTGCACTTCTGGATCCTCAACGACATCATCTGGCGCAAGACCAATCCGATGCCGAACTTCAAGGGCCGCCGTTTCCAGAACGCCCATGAAACGCTGATCTGGGCGACGCCGAATGCCAACGCCAAGGGCTACACCTTCAATTACGATGCGATGAAGGCCGCCAATGACGACGTGCAGATGCGCTCCGACTGGCTCTTCCCGATCTGCTCCGGACACGAGCGGCTGAAGGACGACGACGGCAAGAAGGTGCATCCGACCCAGAAGCCGGAAGCGCTGCTCGCCCGTATCCTCATGGCCTCGACCAAGCCGGGTGACGTCGTGCTCGATCCCTTCTTCGGTTCTGGCACGACCGGTGCCGTCGCCAAGCGTCTCGGCCGTCACTTCGTCGGCATCGAGCGCGAGCAGGATTACATCGATGCGGCATCGGCGCGCATCGATGCCGTCGAACCGCTCGGCAAGGCCATGCTCTCGGTCATGACCGGCAAGAAGGCCGAGCCGCGTGTCGCCTTCAATACGCTGATCGAAAGCGGGCTGATCAAGCCCGGCACGGTGCTCACGGACGCAAAGCGCCGCTACAGCGCCATTGTCCGCGCCGACGGCACGCTCGCTTCCGGTGGCGAGGCCGGCTCAATTCATCGCCTGGGCGCCAAGGTCCAGGGACTTGATGCATGCAATGGATGGACATTCTGGCACTTCGAAGAGGGGAACACCCTGAAGCCCATCGACGAACTCAGAACCGTCATTCGAAATGATCTGGCAAAACTGAACTGATCAACCAGTTCGGCCAGATCCTTCGAAAGGCGCTCCGACCGGTTTTTGTACCTTCAGTCCCGGAAGGAGAGCTTTAAATGCCCGGAATCCTCAAGGGGGATTCCGGGCATTTGTATGTTTTCTGGGTTGCCGGATCGTTGACGCGAGAGGCAAGGAAGCTTCGCCTGATTGCCAATCCTTGAGTCCGGAAATAGGGTTCGGAGAAACCAGTCTTCACCCGAACAAGGGTTGCCATCGGCATGACCTCGCCCGATCGACTCCAACGCGCGAAGCAGTGGGCGCGTCAAATCAAACGCGACGTCGTCGCGCTCTGGTTCGCCGCGCGCGACCCTCGAACGCCGCTTTCAGCGAAGTTCGTTGCCGGCGCAGTCGCCGCCTACGCGCTGTCGCCGGTCGATCTGATCCCCGATTTCATTCCGGTGCTCGGCTACCTTGATGATTTGGTCATCGTTCCGCTCGGCATCCTGCTGGCGGTGCGTCTCGTCCCGCCGACGCTCATGCACGAATTTCGGGATCGGGCGACGGCATTGGAGGAACGCCCATCCAGCCGTGGCGGCCTGGTCGCGATCCTGTGCATCTGGTTGGCGGCCGCAGCGTTTGCCGGCTGGGTGGCGTGGCGAATCGTTTCGCCCGAAAGCTGAAGGCGCACCGTAGCTTAGCCGTCGTTCCATCGACCGGGCTAAACCGTTTGCGTCAGGGATGGATGCCGTATGAAGCGAGGTCGGCCTTCAATTTCTCGGGGTCGACGAAGTGCACCGCGTGCCAGCCGGCGAGCCGCGCGGCTTCGACATTTGCGACGCTGTCATCGATGAAGAGGGTCGCCGACGGGGTCAGGCCGAAGGTCCGCGCATGCGTTTCGTAGATGGCAATATCGGGCTTGATGAGCTTGACGTCGCCCGAAACGGTAACGCCGCGCGGCAGGGTCAGGAAGGGATAGAGGGTCTGGGCCTCGCGGAACGTGTCGGAGGCGAAGTTGGTCAGCATCGTCACGTCGCGCCCCTCGGCAATCAGCCGTTCCAGCAGCGAAACCGTCTCGACATAGGCGTGCGGCACCATCTCCTGCCAGTATTTGCGGAAGGCGCGGATCTGCACTTCGCGATCGGGAAAATCCTTGATCAAAAGCGCCTCGGCCTCCTCCCAGGAACGGCCGCGGTCCTGCTCGATGTTCCAGTCATGGGTGCAGACATTGGCGAAGAACCATTCCCGCTCCGCTTCGTCGGGGATGATGCGGCTGAACGGCAGGTTGGGGTCATAATGAATCAGCACCTTGCCGATGTCGAAGACGATGTGGCGGATCTCGATGCTGCTCATGGACGTATTCCTTGGCTTGGTCTTTTAGATCAGAAGTTGGGCCGGGATGTGGGCGGAGAACCGCACATTTTTCCTCATCCCGCTCCAGCACTTGGTTTCTAGAGCATCTTTCCGTTTGCTCTAGCGCTCCGCCTTGAAGGCATGCGGAATCGCCTGGGCGATCGCCTTTTTCATGACCGTCGGCAGCGCCTGGGCTTTCAGCGAATGAACCGGTTCCCACCAGCCGTCGCCGTCCGCTCCGACGCGCGCGACATTGGCGCGGTAGACGGAGAGACGCAACTCGAAATGTGTGAAGACGTGGCTGATGGTACCACAGTCTTCCCAGTGCGCGGCGAAGGGTTGGGAGGCGAGCGAGGTGTCACCGTCCTGTCGCGATGTCCAGTCGGTGCCGGGCACCTCGGTCATGCCGCCAAGCAAGCCGGTTTCGACCCGCTTGCGCAGATAGACGGCATTGTCGGCATCGATCGCGACGAAGGCGGCGCCGCGCCGAAGCGGCTTGTCCTTCTTCTGTGCCTTGCGCGGAAAGGTCTCGGGGTCGGCAACGACCAGCGCTCGACAATGCGCACGGAAGGGACAGAGCGAGCAGGCGGGCCGCTTCGGGGTGCAGATCGTCGCGCCGAGATCCATCATCGCCTGGGCGAAATCGCCCGGGCGATCGTCGGGCGTGAGGGCGGCGACGCGGGCGCGCATCTCGGGCTTCGCTGCTGGCAGCGGCATTTCGATCGCATAGAGCCGCGAGATCACCCGCTCGACATTGCCGTCGAGCACCGCGCTCTTGCGGTTGAAGGCGATCGCGGCGATTGCGGCAGCGGTGTAATCGCCGATACCCGGAAGGGATTTCAGCCCGTCTTCCGTGTCGGGAAAGCGGCCGCCATGATCGTTCGCGACGGCTTCGGCGCATTTCTTCAGGTTTCGGGCACGGGCATAGTATCCAAGCCCCGCCCAGGCCTTCATCACGTCCTCGTTGTCGGCGCGGGCCAGGTCCTCGATGGTCGGCCACAGCGACAGGAATTTCTCGAAATAGGCTTTTACCGCCTGGACGGTCGTCTGCTGCAGCATGACCTCCGACAGCCAGACATGATAGGGATCAGCGACGACCCCTCGCTTGGCCATAGGCGGCGAGACGCGCCAGGGCAGGTCGCGGTGGTGCCTGTCGTACCATTCCAAAAGAAGGGGTGCGGCGTCGGCCGCCGGTATCGGATTGTGCATGATTTGCCGGGAGTTCTGTTTCCGGCCTATACTTGGCGAAGCGGAGCCGCGGCATCAAGGCTCAATCGACATTGCATACAGAAAGTCGCTTTCGTGAGTGAGCAGAAGCCCCGCAAGGGCGTCGTCCAGATCAGCGAGGTCGCCAACGGCCTGATCGACCCCGTGCTTGCCAAGCGCGCAGGCATCAACACCATGCTGCTCGGCTCCTGGGATGAAATTGCCGGCGAAGACTTCGCCGATTGCACGCGGCCAGAGAAGATCGCCTGGCCGCGCCGCGCCTCGGAAATCGCGGGTGAGGGCGGTTACCAGCCGGGCGTGCTGACCGTCGCCTGCGAAGGCGCGCGTGCACTCTTCCTGACCCATGCCCAGGGAGAACTGATCCAGCGCATCAACGGCTTCTTCGGATTCTATGCCATCGGGCAACTGCGCATCGTTCAGAAGCCCGTCTCGCCGCAGCCGAAACACCGCGGCAAGCCGAAGCCGCTTTCGGGCGAGCCCGCGCGCCGGCTGGAGGCGATGGTCGAGGGCATTGAGAGCGAAGAACTGAAGGCAGCCTTGCGGCGGCTTGGGACGGCCGTGCTGGCGCCGCGACGGCGATAGGGCCATCAGCCGGTCACAATTCTTTGAATTCTGTTGACGCCCGGCCACTTGCCGCCCTGCGCGCAGCAAGATATCGAATCCGCAGCATAAATCCCTCCGAACACGGGTCAAATTCATGTCCGCTTCCGCAAAGAACCTTACGAAACGCCTGCTCAGCGGTGCCGCCATCGCAACCGTCGCCCTGGTGCTTGCTGCCTGCAGCGACGAAAAGAAGGAAACGGCCTCGACGACCGCGCCGACCGAGACGGCGGCAAAGCCCGCAACGGACGCCACCACGACCGCATCGACGACTGCGACCCCGGCAAGCACCGAAGCCAAGCCGGCCGCAGGCACCGAAGTCGCTCAGTCGACCACCGCCCCCGCGAAGGTCGAGCTTCCTTCCTCGGAAGGTTCGGTCGATCAGGCCAAGCTGCTCGAGCCGGGCGCTCTACCGGAAATGGCGCTGGGCGAAGCCAATGCGCCGGTGACAATCGTCGAATACATGTCGATGACCTGCCCGCATTGCGCGGCCTTCCACAACAACACCTTCGAAGCGATCAAGGCGAAGTACATCGACAGCGGCAAGGTGCGCTTCATCGTACGCGAATTCCCGTTCGATCCGCGTGCGGCGGCTGCCTTCATGCTGGCGCGTTGTGCGCCGGAAGGCCAGTATTTCCCGATGATCTCCATGCTCTTCAAGCAGCAGCAGCAGTGGGCCGCGGCCCAGAATGGCCGTGACGCGCTGCTGCAGATGTCCAAACTCGCCGGTTTTACACAGGAGAGCTTCGAGGCCTGCTTGACGAACCAAAAACTTCTGGATGATGTGAACTCTGTCATGCAGCGGGGCGCAAAGGATTTCGGCGTTCAGTCGACGCCGACCTTCTTCGTCAATGGTGAGCACTATTCGGGGGACATGTCGGTTGACGTTATGTCGGCCCTCATCGACAGCAAGCTCTGATCCTTCGCTTTTCCTGAAAACGGGCGACGGCAGCAGCCGTGTGCCCGTTTTTTTGTTCGTAGCGTTGCGGCAAGCGGGGTCACGACATGCCGCACGCTGACGTTTCACCAAAGGCCCGTACGAACGTCCGTCGCATGCGAAGGGCCATGACGGATGCCGAGCTCAAGCTTTGGAACGAACTACGCGCGCACCGATTCATGGGGCTCGGCTTTCGACGGCAAGTTCCGATTGCGGGGTATATCGTCGATTTTGCGTGCGCGACGCACAGGTTGATCGTCGAGGTCGATGGGTCGCAGCATGCGAGGGCAGACGACGCCGACTACGATCTGCAGCGTACCCAACGGCTGGAGGCTGACGGCTGGACGGTATTGCGCTTTTGGAACGACGATGTACTGCGCGACATCGACAACATCTGCGAGCATATTTTGCGCGTGATTGGAAAGGGGGCGTTTGAATGAGGCGCTCGTGGCTTCCCCCCCTCTGCCCTGCCGGGCATCTCCCCCACAAGGGGGGAGATCGGTTGGGGCACACGCTCGCGTCCTCGGCAACCGTCTTACCACCAGATCTGATTACCCTTTCGCCGCCACGCAATGGTGGCTGGGTACGTGGGACATCGCCGCAAGTTGATCTCCCCTCTTGTGGGGGAGATGCCCGGCAGGGCAGAGGGGGGTATCTGGCCCCAGCGTCCGCCGCATGAAGTTCAACAAGCTCCGCCTGCTCGGCTTCAAATCCTTCGTCGAACCGACCGAATTTATCATCGAGCGGGGCCTGACCGGCGTCGTCGGGCCGAATGGTTGCGGCAAGTCCAATCTCGTCGAAGCGCTGCGCTGGGTGATGGGGGAGAACTCTTACAAGAACATGCGCGCTTCCGGCATGGACGACGTGATTTTTTCCGGATCCGGCAACCGTCCAGCCCGCAACACGGCGGAAGTCGGCCTCTATCTCGACAACAGCGATCGCACGGCACCCGCGGCCTTCAACGACAGCGACGAGATCCAGGTGACGCGCCGCATCGAGCGCGAGCAGGGCTCTGTCTACCGGATCAACGGCAAGGAGGCGCGTGCCAAGGACGTGCAGTTGCTCTTCGCCGATGCCTCGACCGGCGCGCGTTCGCCGTCGATGGTCGGGCAGGGGCGTATCGGCGAGCTGATCGCGGCCAAGCCGCAGGCCCGCCGTCAACTGCTCGAAGAGGCGGCCGGCATTTCCGGCCTGCATTCGCGCCGCCACGAGGCGGAATTGCGCCTCAGGGCAGCGGAGACCAATCTCGAGCGTCTCGACGACGTCACGTCACAGCTCGAAAGCCAGATCGAGAGCCTCAAGCGCCAGTCGCGCCAGGCCAATCGCTTCAAGATGCTGTCGGCCGATATCCGCAAGCATGAGGCGATCCTGTTCCATATCCGCTGGGTGCAGGCCAAGGAGGCGGAGGCCGAGGCGACGAGCCAGCTCAACCAGATCACCGCACTGGTCGCCGAAAAGGCGCAACTGCAGATGCAGGCGGCCAAGGAACAGGCGATTGCCAGCCTGAAGCTGCCGGAACTGCGGGAGAACGAGGCGCGGTTCGCGGCGGCACTTCAACGTCTGCAGATCGCCCGCGCGCAGCTCGAAGAGGATGCCGGCCGGATCCTTAGGCGGCGCGACGAGTTGCATCGTCGCCTGGCGCAGCTTGCCGAAGACATCGCCCGCGAAGAGAGGCTGGTCGTCGACAATGCCGGTATTCTGGCGCGGCTCGACGAGGAGGAGGCCGAACTTGTCGATTTGCTTGCCGAAGCCGACGATCGCGCGACGGAAGCGCGTGAGCGGCTGGAGGAAGCGAATGAAAAGCTCGCCGGCAGCGAAGCGTTGTTGGCGCGATTGACCGCTGAACGCGCCGAGGCCCAGGCCGGTCGCAACCAGCTCGAGCGGACGCTGCGCGATCTCTCGGAGCGACAGGCCCGGCTTGCCCGGCAGTTGGCCGAGCAGTCGCGCGATCTCGATGAACTCGACAGGCAGATGGCCGCACTTCCCGACCCGCACGAGAAGCAGGGGCAGGTCGAGGTCGCCGAGGCTGCGCTCGAAGAAGCGGAAGCCAATGTGCTTGCGATCGAGGAGGCTCTGGCCGACGCGCGGCGCGCGGAGGTTGAGGCGCGTCCACCGGTTGACCGCGCACGTGCCGCTCTCAACGGCATAGAAACCGAAGCGCGCACGATCCGCCGCATGCTGGAGGCGGTTGCCGGCGGCGCCTATCCGGCTGTCGTCGAGGAGATGGAGGTCGACCGCGGCTTTGAGACCGCATTGGGTGCCGCGCTTGGCGACGATCTCGATTCGCCGCTCGACAGGCACGCGCCGGCCCATTGGCGCGCGCCGGGCGATCATGCTGGCGACGCCGATTTGCCCGAAGGCGCAAGCCCGCTGATCGCGCATGTGAAGGCGCCGGAGGCGCTGACGCGTGCGCTCAAGCAGATCGGCATCGTCGCAAGCGAGGCGGAAGCGGAGCGGCTGCTACCATCGTTGAAGCCCGGTCAGAGCCTCGTCACCAAGCAAGGCTCCGTCTGGCGCTGGGACGGCCACGTGACCGGTTCCGAGGCGCCGAGCGCTGCCGCCCTGCGGCTGGCGCAGAAGAACCGCCTCGCCGAACTCGACATGGAAACGGAAAGTGCCGCAGAGGCGCTGCGCCGCGCCGAGGCCGAACTGGCGGCCGCCGGCACGCGCATTCGTGCCGAAGACGAAAGGCTGCGGCTCGCGCGCGATGCGCAGCGCATGATAACGCGGCAGCTCGCCGAAGCCCGTGACGCCCTTGCGGCTGCCGAGCGCGCCTCGGGCGATCTTGCCCGCCGGCGCGCGGTATTGGCGGAAACACGCAGCCAGATCGAAGCCCAGGTCGAGGAAGTGGCCGAGCAGATCGAAACGGCGAACGACGCGCTGGCGGATGCGCCCGATCTCTCTGAACTTGAATTGAAACTGCGCACGCAGACGGCCGATGTCGCTGCCGATCGTGCCGCCGTTGCCGAAGCCCGTGCCGCCCATGACGGTTTGGCGCGCGAGAACGAGGCCCGCCAGCGGCGCATCGCCGCGATAGCCAACGAGCGCCAGACTTGGAAGGCGCGCGCCGCAAGCGCCGAGGAACACATCACGACGCTGCGCGACCGCGAAGCGGAAGCCCGCGATGAAGTGGAAGAGCTGATCGACGCCCCTGACGAGTTCGATGACAAACGCCGCTCCTTGATGAGCGAATTGCAGAAGGCGGAAGCGGCTCGGCGCGAGGCGGCCGACCTCCTCGCCGAGGCGGAAAATCACCAGCGCGAGGCGGATCGGCTGGCGGCAACCGCGCTTTCCGAGCTTGCGGAATCGCGCGAGAAGCGTGGCCGCGCGGAGGAGCGACTGGTCTCGGCCCGCGAACGCCGTGTCGAGATCGAAGCGCGCATCCAGGAGGCGCTCTCCTGTGCGCCGCATGAGGTCATGCGCCTGACCGGGCTCGCCGTCGACGAAGCGCTGCCGGACATGCGCAACATCGAGCGTGAACTCGAGCGGCTGAAGATCGAGCGCGAACGGCTCGGCGCCGTCAACCTGCGCGCAGAAGAGGAGCAGAAGGAGCTTTCCGAAAAGCTCGCTCTCATCCTCAGGGAGCGCGACGACGTCATCGAGGCGATCCGTAAGCTCAGGAGTGCCATCCAGAACCTGAACCGCGAAGGCCGCGAGCGCCTGATCGCCGCCTTCGACGTGGTGAACGTGCAGTTCCAGCGGCTGTTCACCCATCTCTTCGGCGGCGGCACTGCCGAACTGCAACTGATCGAGAGCGATGATCCGCTGGAAGCGGGTCTTGAAATCCTCGCCCGCCCGCCAGGCAAGAAACCGCAGACGATGACGCTGCTTTCGGGCGGCGAGCAAGCGCTGACCGCGATGGCGCTGATCTTTGCCGTGTTCCTCACCAACCCGGCGCCGATCTGCGTGCTCGACGAAGTGGACGCCCCGCTCGACGACCACAATGTCGAGCGCTACTGCAACCTGATGGACGAGATGGCGGCCTCGACCGAAACCCGCTTCATCATCATCACCCACAACCCGATCACCATGGCCCGCATGAACCGTCTCTTCGGCGTGACCATGGCCGAGCAGGGCGTATCCCAACTCGTTTCGGTCGACCTGCAGACGGCCGAACGATTGAGAGAAGTGGTGTAAGGGTCACTCAAATTCCAGCACGAGGCTCGGGCTCATATTGCTGAGCCCCATGTCTTGCCATGTGTTGAGATAGATGCTCTTCATGTCTTGCCGGCCATCGCGCTGGGTATAGTACATCGCGACATCGTTGCCCGGTCTGAATTCGTACGGCGCGCCCGGGAGCCATTTGGTGTAAGTCATGGCCTCGCCGCTGTCCCAATGCCAGCCGCCTTTGGGCTCCTTGCCTTGCGGGTCCTGAACCAGGCCGATCCACGGCCCGATTTTGTAGCTGATATTGTAGGGAGGGTCGTATCCCATGTCGAAGAAGTCTGGATCGGCGTTGAACAGCGACGCGATGAAGGCATTCTCGGCGTCCGACGTGATCGAGGCAAGGTATGTGCCGCAGTTCTTGGCGACGGTCTCAGCATAAGAAGAGCGCGTCGGCCCCGTTCGTGCCACGACATAGAGATGGCCCCCGAATGCGCCATAAACGGAGGGCTCGTGACCCAGGCATTTGATGGCAGTCAGGACGCGTTGGTCCGTTTCGAGCCCCACAACATCCCTGATGTCGTAGATTCGCGCCGTCTTGGAACTGTAAATGCCCTCGGCGGTAGCATTCACCTTGATTCCAAGGCTTGCGGCCGTCTTTTCGGTGATGAAACCCGATCCCCCCTGGCCGTTGGTGCGCTGGTAGCTTTTGATCGCTTCGCGCGTCTGTCCGCCGAAAATGCCGTCGGCGGTGCCAGCATCAAACCCCCTGGCCGTCAGTGCGAGTTGGACATCGCGTCGACGGTCTTTGTCAGGCAACAGCCGCGCTTCGACTGATTGCGGCAGACGGGACTCGTTGCCCACGGCTGCGGGTTCGATCTGTGCCAGTGCCTGACGCCCGAGTTCTGCGTATTCGCCGGTGCGATGCTTTTCGACGAAGAAGCGCCAGATGCGCGCGGTGCCGACCCTCAGCGCTTTCTTGAAGTCCTTTTCCGCGACAAGGGCCTCGGGGTCTGCGGCCGGTACCGCAACGGCGGGCTGGACGGCTGCAGTCTGCGGTGCTGCCGTTTCCGGCCCAAAGTAAAATTCCAGCGACAGGGAGGAGAGGATCTGTGGCTGCTGCTTGCCCTGCGTTTCCTTGCGCACGTCGCGCACGACCCGCTTAAAGGCGGTGCCGACCTCCAACCCAGCGCCTGAGAGATTGGCGATCAGTGCGCGGGTAAACGGCGAATGCCCGTCAGTGCCGTCGGCGGCAACTTGGCCGGGGGCGGCGGCGAATGCCACGAGCGTTCCGCCGCTCTGCGTCTCGATCGGCGCCAGCCCCCTGGTAGCGCCGCCGCGGGTGGCACCCTCCACTTCGCGCGTGAGCCGCTCGGCGAGTGGATTGTTGCGGCAGGCGTCGAGGAAGATCATCGATATCCTGGCGCGCTTCTCCAGCGCGCTGATGATCTCGGTGAGCGCTATGGTTTCGGCGGGGACGCCGAACTCACTCTCGAGCCTTGCGTCCGTGCCGACGAGAAAATTCTCGCCGCGCAACTGCATGCCATGTCCGGCGTAGTAGAACAGCGCGACATCGTCCGGGTTGATTTTGTGCGAAAAGCTTGAAAGTGCGTCGGCAAGACCCTTGCGATCCGCGTCGAGCACAAGATCGGTTTCAAACCCCTGCTCCTTGAGGAAAGTGCCGAATGCTTCGGCGTCACGCGCGGCGTTTGGCAAGTTTCCCGCCGCGACGTAGTTCGTCATGCCAACCACGAGTGCCAACCGTTTGCCGCTCTCCTCGGCGAGGCTGTGTCCGACGACAAGCAGGACCATCGGGATCGAGAGGATCCAGGACCTCAGTTTCGCACGCCATTGCATGACCGACCCTCCAAGCCCACGGGACTGAAACGAATTGCCATGACGGGTTATTCTTGGATGCGCCCCATCGCGTGAGGTTATATTAGATTTTTGTGATGGAGCCGGCAATGAAACGCTCTAAGCTTCTGGCAGGCATTTGCGGTGCCGATAGACGCGGTAAAGCCTGTGTCGTGCGGGATCTGACTCCTGGCCCGCCAATATGTTGCATTGTTACACAAAATGATGCGCTGCAGCATAAATCTTCGCCCGGTGCATTTTCAGCCTGAAACATATACTGTAGATCGTCATAAAAGACTGTTTTGGGTGGAGAGCAGGCATGACGAAATGGGTTTACACCTTCGGCGGGGGCAAGGCCGAGGGACGTGCAGGTGACCGCGAGCGGTTGGGAGGCAAGGGCGCAAACCTTGCCGAAATGTGCAACCTCGGCTTGCCGGTGCCGCCCGGCCTGACGATCGTCACCGATGCCTGTAACAGCTTCTTCGACAATGGCAGGCAGATGCCGGAAGGCCTACGCGACCAGGTGCGCGAGGGCATCAGCCGGATGGAAGAGGTGACCGGCCGCGTCTTCGGTGACACGATCCATCCCTTGCTGCTTTCGGTTCGTTCCGGCGCCCGGGCCTCGATGCCGGGCATGATGGATACCGTTCTCAACCTCGGCCTCAACGACCAGTCGGTGCATGCCCTTGGCCATGACGCCGGCGATGCGCGTTTTGCCTGGGATAGCTACCGCCGCTTCATCCAGATGTATGGCGATGTCGTCATGGGCGTCGACCACGATGTCTTCGAGGAGATCCTGGAAGATGAAAAGGCGCGCCTCGGCCACGAGCAGGACACGGAGCTTTCTGCCGTCGAGTGGCAGCACGTCATCGCGCGCTACAAGGAGGCGATCGAAGAGGCGCTCGGCGAACCCTTCCCGCAGGATCCGGAAGTGCAGCTCTGGGGTGCGATCGGCGCCGTCTTTTCGAGCTGGATGAACCCGCGTGCGATTACCTATCGCCACCTGCACGGCATACCCGCCGCCTGGGGAACAGCCGTCAACGTCCAGGCCATGGTCTTCGGCAATCTCGGCAATTCCTCGGCAACCGGCGTCGCCTTCACCCGCAATCCCTCGACCGGCGAAAGCGAGCTCTACGGAGAGTTCCTCGTCAACGCCCAGGGCGAGGACGTCGTCGCCGGCATCCGCACGCCGCAGAACATCACCGAGGCGGCCCGCATCGCCTCCGGTTCCGACAAGCCGTCGCTCGAAAAGCTGATGCCCGAGGCCTTTGCCGAGTTCCGCTCGATCTGCGATACGCTCGAGCGGCACTACCGAGACATGCAGGATCTCGAGTTTACCATCGAGCGCGGTACGCTCTGGATGCTGCAGACCCGCTCGGGCAAGCGCACCGCCAAGGCGGCGCTGAAGATCGCCGTCGACATGGCGGAGTCGGGGCTGATCTCCGAGCAGGAGGCCGTCGCCCGCATCGATCCCGCTTCGCTCGACCAGCTGTTGCACCCGACGATCGATCCGCATGCGCGTCGCGACATCATCGGCTCCGGCCTGCCGGCCTCTCCGGGTGCCGCCACTGGCGAGATCGTCTTTACCTCCGAAGAGGCGGTTCAGGCCGACAAGGAAGGCCGCAAGGTCATCCTCGTGCGTGTCGAAACCAGCCCGGAAGACATTCACGGCATGCACGCGGCCGAAGGCATCCTGACGACGCGCGGCGGAATGACCAGCCACGCGGCCGTGGTCGCGCGCGGCATGGGCACGCCCTGTGTTTCCGGCGCCGGCAGCATCCGCGTCGATTTTCGCAACGAACTGCTGACGGCCGGAAGCGTGACGCTTCGCAAGGGCGACATCATCACTATCGACGGTTCGTCCGGCCAGGTGCTGAAAGGGGCGATCGCCATGCTGCAGCCGGAGCTTTCCGGCGACTTTGGTAAGATCATGGCCTGGGCGGATGCAAGCCGCCGCATGACCGTCAGGACCAATGCCGAAACGCCAGCGGATGCGCGCGCGGCGCGCTCCTTCGGTGCGGAAGGCATCGGCCTCTGCCGCACCGAGCACATGTTCTTCGAGGACGACCGCATCAACGTCATGCGCGAGATGATCCTCGCCGACGACGAGGCTGGCCGGCGCCTGGCACTTGCCAAGCTCCTGCCGATGCAGCGCTCGGATTTCGCTGAGCTGTTCTCGATCATGCACGGCCTGCCGGTGACGATCCGTCTGCTCGACCCGCCGCTGCACGAGTTCCTGCCGAAGACCGACGGGGAAATTTCCGACGTCGCTGGCGCCCTTTCGCTCGACCCGTCGGAACTGCGCCAGCGCGTCGACGAACTGCACGAGTTCAACCCGATGCTCGGCCACCGCGGGTGCCGTCTGGCGATTTCCTATCCGGAGATCGCCGAGATGCAGGCGCGTGCGATCTTCGAGGCTGCCGTCGAGGCGGCGCGCGAGACCGGCGCGGCCGTCGTTCCCGAAATCATGGTACCGCTCGTCGGCCTCAAGGCAGAGCTCGACTACGTCAAGGAACGCATCGATGCGGTCGCCAAGGAAGTGATCGGTGAGGCCGGGATCGATATAGACTATCTCGTCGGCACAATGATCGAACTGCCGCGCGCAGCACTGCGCGCCGGCGTGATCGCCGAAGCGGCCGACTTCTTCTCCTTCGGCACCAACGACCTGACGCAGACGACCTTCGGCATCTCGCGCGACGACGCCTCGCAGTTCCTGTCGACCTATCAGCAGAAGGGCATCATCGAGCAGGACCCGTTTGTCTCGCTCGATTTCGATGGTGTCGGCGAACTGATCCAGATCGCCGCCGAACGTGGACGGCGCACCAAGAACGGCCTGAAGCTCGGCATCTGCGGTGAACATGGCGGCGACCCGGCCTCGATCCGCTTCTGCGAGGACGCCGGTCTCGACTACGTCTCGTGCTCGCCCTTCCGCGTGCCGATCGCTCGCCTTGCCGCGGCCCAGGCGGCAATCAACGGCAAGGGGTAAACTACGCGCAGCGCGTCTCCTCGGACGCGCGAGGTCACGCAGCACGTTGAAGTGGCGCATGTCTTGTCCTTAACCGGCAACGATTAAAGGACCGCGCAGGGTAGAAGCCGACGCCCGCGAACTGGTGCCGGCATGACGGCGCTTGCTTTGCTCCGCTTGAACGACGTCCCGTCAGCGCATGATGACGACGGGGCGGTTCCAGCCCCACATCATCATGTCGTTTTCGTAGCGGAAGGCGCGCGTCTGAGCGCGTCGGTCGAGTTCGATGCGTTGCAGGCAGGTGGCGAAGGCGTCGGTGCCGCGGCGGAAGCCGTAGGAGGCGCAGGTGTTGCCGTCGGCGATGCGCCGCTCCTCCGGTGTCATCGTCTGGCACGCCGTCAGCAGCAAGGCAGCCGCGACAAGGATCGTCAATCGGGTCGTCATGATCTTCGTGCCTCCAGAGTGCCGGCGCGCCGCCGGCGGATTCATTCTCGAATCGTAATTAATATAGGGAGTTGCGCCGAAAATCGAAGCGAACCGCGGCAAATCTGCGGCGAATGTACGGTTGTGCGCAGACGGTACCATGCGACCGCCGGACGTGGTGCTGGAGGTGGGTTTTCGGCAGGTCTGCCGGCCGTGATCGACGTGCAGTTCCAGCGGGCGCTGACGGAACGCTCTCGACGAAGCGCTTCGCTGCGTTGGCGTGCAATCGCTTGCATCAAATCAAGTGGAGGGGTACCGCCGAGCGGCGATCACATGCGCTCGAGCACGCCGACGAAGGACTCGGCGAAGCGCTCCAGGTCGCGCGTGCCGTCGCTCGGATGTTCGATGCGTATAGTCGCGCCCTGCTCATCAAGGCAGGCAAACAGGATCGATGTTTCGGTGTCCGCCTCGCCGAGTCGAAGCACGGCGATGCTCAGGCAGTCATCGACCAGCTCCGAGGCAGGCAATGCAAACAGAAACTCGCCGCCGGCATTGTCGGCAATGGTCCGGACAAAACCAGGGAAATCGTCCTTGTTTCCGGAGAAGCCGTCGAGGGAGAGTTCCAACTCGAGGAGCCCCATCGGAATGCCGCCGTCGCCCGCAGGAAGGGGGGTGGGGGTGGCAATAGCCACGGCTGCTTGCGATGCGCCCATGTCGGTTCTCCGTCGATCGCCGCGCACTTTCATACTCTGCCGTGCGCGACCGTTGCCTCCGATTGAAACTCCGCGTGCCGGCCTATTCTTGGGCGCGCGGGCACATTCCCATGTGTTGATAGGTGGTTAACGAGAATGGCGATTTTGCGGCGAAGCCCCGGGCGCGGCCTGCGGCGCGGCGGTCGACTGGCCCATTGCCTGTTTTCACGGCACGGGGCATGGTCTAAGAATGCGGTCTGTTTCGCGGCAGGGGATTGATTCAACTACATGATGATCCGATACGAGCGTCCCTATTCCTATGCCGCCCATTGGGCGCGTCGTTTCGCCCGTGTCTCCTTCGTACTCTTCGCGCTCTCGCTGCTCGCACATCGCTTCGGGCCACTGACGACACCGCATTTCCTGGCCCTCGTCGGCCTGTCCGGCGTTTTTGCGCTGCTTGGCGTATTGCTTGCCGCCGTCGGTCTTGCACGCCTCTGGCAGGTGGCTGCGATCGGTGGCCTCGCGTCCGCTGCGGCCCTCGTTTATGCCGCGCCGGCGCTCGGTTTCATCGGGTTCGGCGCCGTGCAATATTTAACTCGTCCGGCGATCTACGATGTCAGCACCGATACGGTGACGCCGCCGCCATGGCTCAAGGTGCCACAGACCGAAGAGAGCTGGCTGAAACGCAAGGACGCCGTGACGCCCGAGGACCGGGAAGCGCAGATCCTTGCCTATCCGGGCCTCACCGGCCGGCGCTATGATGGTGCGCTCGACCGCGTTTACCAGGGCGTGCGCACGGTCATCGAACAGAACCGTGTCGGCATCATCGAGGAGCTTGGCGTCGAGAACGCCCGCGCCGATCTCGAGGACCTGACCGTGCGGCCGAATGCCGGGGCGGAAACGACCGTCGAGCCGGAAAACGTCCCGGTGCCGGCGGCGCGGCCGGAACTGTCGCTCGAGGGCGCGATTGCGGGACGCCGCGCCAGCGACGTCGTGCTCCAGGGCGAATGGCGCACGCTGATTGCCGGCTTTCGATTCGATGTGTTGATCCGGCTGCGCGAAGAGGCCGAGACGACCTTCGTCGACCTGCGCGTTGCCTCCCGCTACGGTCCGCATGACCTCGGCATGGGGGCAGCCTTTGCCGACCAATTCCTGCGGGCGCTCGATGCCGAACTGCTCGGCATCGCCGGCGACTGATCGGCATCGAGCCGGCAGGTGGCATCAGTCGCGCACAACGGCGCCGCGATCATCGAAGCAACGGTGGGACGAACCCAATCGCGCCCGAAGATCTGCTGGCAGAGACTCTGCCATTGGCCATGATTCCCGCCTTCATGCGATGAAGCGCCCACGCTCCTCGGGCGTCGGCACCATGCAGCTCCGACGGCGCCCCGCGATGCGATAGCGGTTTCTCGCAACGAGATCATAAAGCGGGTCGCGAAGGGCAACGGGCAGAATGCGGCAGACGTTCACCAGCGACCATGGCAGGCCCAGCCGCGCAAGCGTTCGGATTGATCCGTCGGATTTGAAGCGGGCGATGCCGCCCTCGATCAGGATGTTGCTTTCGAAACTGCGGGCATCGAGCCCGTAGTGCCGATAGAGCGCCTGGCCAATCGGCGACTGTGCCGTGAGATAGCGGTACTGCCCGCGCCGGTCATGGCGAAGCAGGAAACGCACCCAGCCGGAACAGAGGATGCATTCACCGTCGAAGACGATCACCGGCTTGTCATCGGCAAAGGCAGGCACCGAGGCGTCGCTGCGATAGCTGTAGGCCTCCCGTCGCATGGTCAGCCGGCTCCGCCGGGCGCCAGCCGGTAAGTGCCGAGGAGCGAGGGCGGCCCATCGGTCTCGACCCGTCCTTGCTCGATCAGGTCTTCGAGATGCGCAAGGACCGAGAGCGCGGCGGCCCCATGCAGCCGGACATCGGTGGAGGCATAGATGACCTTGACCATAGCTGGAATCCGATTGTCGCCGGCACGGATGCGTTCGAGCACGGCGCGCTCGCGCATCTTGCGGTGGGCGCGCAAGCCCCGAAGGAAGGAGGCCGGCTCGGTCACCGGGCCGCCGTGGCCGGGCAGGTAGAGGTGGTCGTCGCGGTAAAGCAGCTTCTCGAGAGAGGCCATGTAGTCCGCCATGGCCCCATCCGGTGGTGCGACGATCGTCGTCGCCCAGGCCATCACGTGGTCTGCGGAAAAGAGAATGCCGGTGCCATCGAGCGCGAAGGCCATGTGGTTGGCCGTGTGGCCCGGAGTGGTCAGCCCCGTCAGGCTCCAGCCATCCCCCTCGATGCGCCCGCCATCGGCAAGCACGAGATCAGGCGCGAACTCCATGTCCGAGCTTTCGGCAAAGGGATTGGTTTCGCCCATGTGCAGGGGGCGGGCGGAGCGGTGCGGGCCTTCGCCCACGATCAGCGCACCCGTCGCAGCCTTCAGGCGGCGGGCGAGCGGCGAGTGGTCGCGATGCGTATGGCTGACGGCGATGTGGGTGACCTCGCGGCCGGCGAGGGCCGACATCAGCGCCCGAAAATGCGCCTCGTCATCCGGACCGGGGTCGATGACGGCAACGGAGCCTTTTCCGACGATATAGCTGTTGGTGCCGTGGAAGGTGAAAGGGCCGGGATTGTTGACGGTGATGCGCTGCACGTCGTCCGCCACCGTCACGGCCTCGCCATGGGCCGGTTTGAAATCGAGATCGAAATCTGGCCCCTGCATGCGTCTCTTCCTGGCTTTCACTTGTACTCGATCTCGATGAACGACATCGGCTCGGCTCCGGCATTGACGACATTGTGCGCCACGCCCGCCTCGCGGCGATAGGCAGCCCCCTTGGCGATATCGACGCGGCGGCTGCCTGCTTCTTCCTCGAGCAGGAACTGGCAATCGGTCATCGGCACGACGACATAGCCGAGACCGTGCACATGATGGCCCGTATCGGCGCCTGGCTCGAAATCCCAGCGGGTGATCCTGACAACCGCGTCATCGACGAGCACGCTCGGAACGGCAGGGGGACGGGCGCGAAACTGGCTCATGGCATTCTCCATTCGCCGGGACAATAGGAGGTGCGGTCGGCGAAGGGAAGGGCGCATGCGCGAGCCATGTGGGGGAGCCGGACTGCCTTTTGCACAAGGCGCAACAAATCCGCCGAAAATTCAACTTAGTGCCAACTTAGTGATTGTGACCGGCGGCGAGCTTTGATAATCAGGCGCTCGATTTGGCGGACGTATCGTCCCGTCAATCCGTTGGGGCGTCGCCAAGCGGTAAGGCACCGGTTTTTGGTACCGGCATTCCCAGGTTCGAATCCTGGCGCCCCAGCCATCTACTCTCAAGTAGATAACTTCGATCACTTGCATGAAGGCGCGCGCCTCGCCATGCGCACTCAACGAGTGCGCTCGGTTTTTCCATCCAACGGTTCGCCTCTGCAGCCACAAGGCGGGAGAGGTCGGGGACATCTACGAGGCCCCGCGCCGGGCGATTTCTTGTTTAGGGCGGTCTTTACCAGTGGCTATGGGATGACCTGCTGTCGCTGTTTTCTCGAGAATAGCGATCTTCCCTTTGTGTCCAAGTCGGCGCCCTGTTGATCGATTTGGAAACGGGAGGCGAAAAGTTCACAGGAATTGGAAGGCTGGGCTGACCATTGGTCTTGCCTCCCCCTCCATGACCACGCGGGCCTCCGCCGCTGGACTTGGCAATGGCACGCGAATTTAAGCTTGTGCCAAGCAGTAGGGTTATGGTGGGAGGGGTTACGGCGGCAAAACGCCCAGCCTTCATGAGAAAGCTTCGGCGGGCTTCAGCTTCCGATGTCAGTTCTTCGGGGGTGTTTTCTAATGCTTTTGTATTATCTTTCGACATGATCCACCTAATTATACTTAAGTTAAAATAACAGACCTATATTATCAGTCATATTCACGAACGCAACTGGCTAATTTCACAGTAATACTTCAAGAAGTCGGGGAAAGAGTTTTGTTCAGGGGAACGATCGTGAATCGGCGCTCGATATAGGTCGGATGACGCCGTGCCTGTTCATGGAGCGTGAAAAGCCGTCTGGTATCCCGCAGAAAACTACCGGCAAGACGCAGCAGGAGCAGCAATTCCAAAAGCAATTCCTAAGGAGGCGGTGCACGCCCACCCGGCGCAGCTTCGATAATCTGGAGAAATTCAGCAACGACAGCGTGCTTTTGCTTGGTCGCTTCTGTATGGCTGCCGGCGCCGAGAGACGCTGCAGGGGCATCTTGCCTATCGCCTTGACCAGTTCACGCGGTGCCGGGACAGACACTCTTCAACCGCCGTTATTCATCGACTCGAGGTAATTAGGGGCTTCCGGCACCCTAGCCACACTCTTCCAATCATCCGGTTCGGAACGGCCAACCCCAGTTTGCGCCGGCGCTACTTGTGCTCTTGTCAAGTCACGCTGCAACTGACACGCTAACCGCGGTGATTCCTACTTGTATGAGGGAGAAGATGGCTCACAAATTCGAAATCTACAAAGACAAGGCTGGTGAATACCGGGTTCGCTTCAAGTACAACAGCGAAGTGATGTTCTCGACCGAGGGCTACAAGACCAAGGCCAGCGCGCAGAACGCCATCGACTCAATCAAGAAGAACGGTCCCGACGCGCCCGTCGAGGACAACAGCGCCAGCTGAGTTCGACCACACTCTCCCAGAAGAAACCCGCCGATTTCCACCGGCGGGTTTTTTGCTTCCTGGAGTTTAGCCTGCCGTTACCGCCGGCTTGGTCTGGGCCGGGGCGCCCAGGAACTCTTCGCACCAGCTCGGGCCATCGGCACGCTTGTGGTCGCCGGCAATGCGGATCGAGCGGATGACGTAGTCGGACGAGACGGTGAGCTGGACCGAGCAGCTCAGATACTCCGTGCGGGCCGAGGCGATGCGCTTGCCGCGCTTGCCGTCCTTGGTCGTCTCGTACTGCGCCGGAACCTTGCGGGTCTTGTAGCCGCCCTTCCAGCTATAGACGGTGGAGCTGCCGCTTTCGACATCGGAGATCGGCGGGCCGTATTGAGCGAAGAAGCCGCCGGCCGGCTGACCCAGCCAACGGGCCTCGACCGCGTTCCTGCTGATCCCAGTCGTTGTCGTCGTGCAGCCGGCGAGCACGAGCGCAAGGCCCGCCACCGTCATCATGCGGAAGTTCATGTTTCTGTCCCTTTGGCTCTCGTTCTGAAATAGGCATGGCGCGGAAGCCCGTATCCCCTGGGTTTCGGCGCTTTCCGTTGTGCCTCTAGCGCCAAACCAAGCGAAAGGAAATCCACGCCGCGCCTCGCATTTCAGGAAAATATGAAGCGTTGCACAAAGTCCCTATCGGGCGTGCTTCAGGCACCACTGCCCCGCGGTAAACGGCAATTTCCGCACGAGTTTTCCACCGTCACAAATTTTTTGAAAAAGGTGCAAGGTTTTTCGAGATAGGCGCTTGTGAAATCAAAATGCCTGTTCTATAGAGGCGCCGCTGGTCACGGAGTGTAGCGCAGTCTGGTAGCGCACCACGTTCGGGACGTGGGGGTCGCAAGTTCGAATCTTGCCACTCCGACCAGCCAAATCAATCCCTTAGACATATGATCTGATGTATTCCGCCCCCCGGCGGACCGATTGCGCTTGATCTGTGCCACCTGTTTCGGCGTCGATCCCTACACCTTCTCACCCGCCAGCCTCAGCCATTCGTCGCTTCCTCCAAGCCGTTTATCGAATAGCCGTGTATTCGCGCCTGGGTCGACCTGTCTGCGCGCAAGCGAAGGTTCTAGGTTCCCGTCATGCGATCAATGACGACGAGGAACGGGAATGTCGATCAAGCACCTATCCATTGCGGCAGTTCTGCTTATGGCCAGCCATTCGGTGGCCGTTGCGCAGAGTTGCGAGAAGAATTTCAAGGCCTCGGGCGTGCCGCTGGTGACGCCGGTCTATTACAAGACCTGGCAGGAGTTTCCGAAGCTGAAGCCCGAGACCGCCATGCAGGGGATGGCACGAGGTGTCGCCGCGGAAGGGTTTTCGGGGGGCACCATCGAGGCCTATGAGGATACCGCCGGCTCCGGACGGCTGCAGACGCTGCGCGTCGTTGCCCGCAAGCGTGGCTCAGGCACGCGGGTTGATGCGATGTTCGATATTCAGGTGGGGCAGGTGGCTACCAAACAGGTGGTGCAGGAGGGGATCTGCAACATCATCCACTCCGCAGTCGAGTAAAGAGCCGGCGGGTGCGGCCCACAGGGAGGGGCAGGAGAGCGTTTCCAGCATCGATCTGGCAACGCTCGGTCCCCTTGTCAGAGCTACCTCTCGAGTGCCTTCAGCGCCGATTGCGCTGCGGCCTGCGCTTGCAGCATCGACGTGAAATTGCCCTGGGCGGGATAGGTGACGCCGCGATACGTGATGACGAAGCACCATTTGCCGTCGATGCGTTTCTCGACCTTCACGGTGGTTTCCGGTTGCTTGTCCGTGCTCACCTTCTCGTCTCCCTGATTCGGCCCGTCGTTGCGAAAGTCGTCCAGATACGCCGGAGAGGTCGGTTCTGTCCATCGGTGCCGCCGTGTCAGACACATGGATCGCTGTGCGGCGAGAGTCCCGGGAAACTGTGCGTGCCGGGCGCACCTCGCTGCCGGCTCACGGTCAGGCGGACTGTCCCACGACGTCCAGAAACGGTGAAACAGCCCTATCGATCCTCATGATCGACGCGCCAACTTACGAATGCGTAGACGGATGAAAAGGTGCGATCTGTACGATTTCGGGTCAGGGTGAAGCGATTGCCTGTCCTGTCCCGTTTTGGGACGGTGAGGGCTCCAAGGCGTCACGGCAGCCTGCCGCAGAGGAGCGGGCCGGGGGCCCGTGTCAGGCGGGCCCTCCACCCCGGGCGATTCCCTGTTATGCGAGCGATGCGCACCGTTTTATTGTTCACTTTGAAACGACCTGTTCACGGAATGGCGTCTTATCAGCGTGAACAATCAGGGTGATATTCCTCTCAACACTTGTTCTTGCCTGAGAGGCTCAGATGTTGAAGGAACCGATACTCACCTTTCGCGAGATCGCCATATGGACTGCCATACTTGGCAGCGTCGTCGGCTATCAACTTTGGCAGCACGCCGAGCCGGCGCCGTTGACGATGATCCTTCCGGCGATCGAGCAACAGCTTTGACGATGAATGCCGGCAGGGGATCACTCCTCCGGCATGCCGTTGCGCCGGGCCGCCTGCAATAGGTCGATTTCGCCGGCGGCCGCACCGAACTGGTCCTCCAGTCGCTCGGCCTCGTCCGCATCGAGCCGATATTTCCGCGCAAATGCCTGGATCGATATCATGCGCCCGCGAAAGCCTTTCGGCCGCGCATCCTCGCCTTGATGTTCCGTCTTCATGGCGCTTCTCCCATGCAACAGGGAGATAGGGCGGAAGATCAGGTTGCAAAGGCCAAGGCGACCGGGAGCGGTCGCCATTCCGGCAACAAAAAAGGGGCCTCGACCGGGCCCCTTTTTGCTATCTGTTGCGGCTGTCGGTCAGCCGTCGATGTCGTCGATGATCTCGATTGCCTTGCCGGCGCTTACGCGTCGGACTTCGGCCTCCTCGCGGCGGCCCGAGAACAGTTCGGTCGCCATCAACTGATCGGCGAGGTCGGCCGGCAGCGAGAGGATGACGCGGGCGTCTTCCGTGTGAATGCCGCCGAGCGCCGAACGCTTCGCCGTGATCATGCCGCCGGCCACCGTGTTGTTGGTGTCCGGGTCGATCAGGATGAAGGCACCGGTGGTGCGGTTCTGCTCGTAAGTGTCGAAGATCGCCTGCTCGTCGAAGGCGAGATGCACCTTGCCGATGGCGTTCATCGGCAGTTGCTCGGCGTGGTTCCACTTGCTGGTCTTGAGGTCGAGCTGGCTGATGGGCTGGACCTGGACGCGCTGGCGGCGGCTGCCGCTCTTCAGCCAGTAGCGCTTGCCCGGCTGGATGCCTTCCGGCTGCAGGGCAACGAGCTGTGCGTCGAAGGCAAGGCCTGTCAGCGGCTGGCTGTCGATCGCCACGATCATGTCGCCGCGCGAGACGTCGACCTGCCGGTCGAGCACGAGCGTGATCGCGTCACCGGCAACGGCGGCGTTGCGCACGAGGTCGAAGGTGACAATCTTGGTGACGTTGGCGACCATGCCGGAGGGAAGAATGACGACGCTGTCGCCGGGCTTCACCGAGCCGCCGGCAACGGTGCCCTGATAGCCGCGAAAGCTTTCGCCGGGACGCGAGACGCGCTGTACCGGCAGGCGGAAGCCGACTGTCTGCGCCGAGCGTGTCGTTGCCAGTTCCAGCACCTCGATCAGCGTCGGGCCTTCGTACCACGGCATGGAGGCGCTGCCGTCATAGACGACATTTTCGCCCTTCAGTGCCGAGACCGGAATGGCCGTGACCTGGCGCACACCGAGCGACAGCGCCAATTCCTTGAACTCGTGGCTGATCTGCTCGAAGCGGGCGCGGTCGTAGTCGGTCAGGTCGATCTTGTTGACCGCCAGCACGAACTGCTTGATGCCCATCAGCGTCGCGATCGTCGCATGCCGGCGGGTCTGCTCGAGCAGGCCGACGCGGGCGTCGACCAGCAGCACGGCGAGGTCGGCGGTCGAGGCGCCGGTTGCCATGTTACGGGTATATTGCTCGTGGCCGGGCGTGTCGGCGACGATGAAGGAGCGTTTGTCGGTCGAGAAATAGCGATAGGCGACGTCGATAGTGATGCCCTGTTCGCGCTCGGCCTGCAGGCCGTCGAGCAGCAGCGCGAAATCGGGCAGGCCGAGATCGTTCTGCTTGCCGTTGGAATCGCGCTGCAGCGTCGCCGCCTGGTCTTCCTTGACCGCCTTGGTGTCCCAGAGCAGGCGGCCGATCAGCGTCGACTTGCCGTCGTCGACCGAGCCGCAGGTGATCAGGCGAAGCGGGCGGCTGTCACGGGTGGCGCGCGCCGACTCCTGCGCCGGGAAGGCGAGGACTTCGCTGGCAGCAACGTCCTGAACGGCATTCGCGGTTGCGGGTGCGGTCATCAGAAATATCCTTCGCGTTTCTTCTTTTCCATCGAGCCGGACTGGTCGCGGTCAATGGCGCGGCCCTGGCGTTCGGAAACGGTCGCGGTTTCGAGTTCGGAGATGATGTCGTCGAGCGTCGTGGCGTTCGAGCGGATGGCGCCGGTCAGCGGGAAGCAACCGAGCGTGCGGAAGCGGATCACCTCTTCGCGCTTGGTCTCGCCCGGCAGCAGTTCGAGGCGCGGATCCTCGGCAAGGATCATCATGCCGTCGCGTTCGACGATCGGGCGCTTCTCAGCGAAGTAAAGCGGTACGATCGGAATGTCCTCGGCCTGGATGTAACGCCAGATGTCGACCTCGGTCCAGTTGGACAGCGGGAAGGCGCGTACGCTTTCACCCTTGCGGATCATGCCATTGTAGACGTTCCAGAGTTCCGGACGCTGGTTGCGCGGATCCCAGCGATGGTCCGGCGTGCGGAACGAGTAGATGCGCTCCTTGGCACGGCTTGCTTCCTCGTCGCGCCGCGCGCCGCCGAAAGCCGCATCGAACCGGCCGGCGTCGAGCGCCTGGCGAAGCGCTTCGGTCTTCATGATGTCGGTATAGAGCGCCGAACCGTGGGAGAACGGCGTGACGTTCTCGGCAGCACCCCGCGGATTGATGTGCTCGATCAGGTCGAGATCGTAGCGCTCGACGATCTCGTCGCGAAACGCGATCATCTCCGCGAACTTCCAGCCGGTGTTGACGTGCAACAGCGGGAAGGGCACGCGGCCGGGGTAAAAGGCCTTGCGCGCCAGATGCAAGAGCACCGAGGAATCCTTGCCGATCGAATAAAGCATCACCGGACGCTCGAACTCGGCCGCCACTTCGCGGAAGATGTGGATCGCCTCGTTTTCCAAGGCCTTCAGATGCGGGTCGAGCGGCGGTTTGGTGCTCTGCGGGTTATGCAGTTCCGTTTCCGGATGGATATGGGGCATTTCAGTCTCCGGGAGGATTTGTCTTCAGAAGAGCGCGCCAGCCTCAGGCGGCGCTGCTCGAATTCGGGATGATGGAACTGGCGGCGGCTTCCGGAACGTGCAGACCACATTCGCGCTTCTCGTCGTTCTCCCACCACCAGCGGCCGGCGCGCTCCGGCTCGCCGGGCTTGATGGCGCGGGTGCAGGGCTCGCAGCCGATCGACGGATAACCGCGCGCGTGCAGCGGGTTCACCGGAACGGCATTGGCGGCGACGTAAGCGCGGATAGTCTCGATGTCCCAGTCGGCCAGCGGATTGACCTTGATGAGGCCACGATCGATATCGGCTTCTGCGAACGGGGTCAACGCGCGATTGCCGGACTGGCCGCGGCGCAGGCCGGTGATCCAGAAGGTTGCCCCTTCGAGTGCGCGCGCAAGCGGCCTCAGCTTGCGCACGTCGCAACATGCATGCCGGGCTTCGACGCTCTCATAGAAGCCGTTGAGGCCGTAACGCGCCGCATAGGCGTCGACGTCGGCCTGCTCCGGATGATAGCGCTTGACCAGGATGCCGTAGGTTTCTTCCGTCTTGTCGATGAGGGCGACCGTCTCGTTGAACAGGCGGCCGGTCTCCAGCGTTGCGACATCGACGGAAAGCTTGTCGTTGCCGATGACCGCGGTGATCACCTGATCCTCGATGCCGAGCGAGGTCGTGAAAACCGCACGCCCATCAAGGCTTGCGACAAGCGCCAGCCGACCGGCGAGATCCAGGCCTTCGAGCGTCTCGTTCAGTGCCTTGGCGGTGGCTTCGAGGGATGACGTGGTCATGGCTGCGTCCTGTTCCAACTTGGTCGGAATATCGCAGCCCGATGCGGCAATGGACAGAAATAGCGGTTTCTAATGCTCTTTGTTTGGAGCAAATCTGCCTCTCAGAACGAAAGGCAGCGAAAAACCGAATATAGACTAGTAAATTACTAGATTTTATACTTTAATTGCGGCATAGGGCCGTATAACAAGAGAAGGCGCGTCCCAGGCGGTTCGCGCCTTCTTTGCACCGATCGTCAAAACTCCGCCCAGCCGTCCTCCTGCGGCCGCGCAGCGCCGCGATAGGCGCTGGCGAGCTTGCGGCTCAAGGCGCGTGTGGGCGAGGGGGCGGCGGTCTCCCGGGCCGTGCTCGTCACGAGACGGGGCGCAGCCGAAGAGCCATTGCCGGTCTTGAAGCGCATCAGCAGATCGTTGAGCGCACCGGCCTCGCGCGCCAGGCTGTGGCTTGCGGCGGTCGATTGTTCCACCATCGCGGCGTTCTGCTGCGTTCCCTGGTCGATCGCATTTACGGCGGTGTTGATCTGCTGGATGCCGGCCGCCTGCTCGCGCGCACTTTCGACGATTGCGGTCACGTGGCTGCTGATCTCCTTGACCTCAGTGATGATGCTTTCGAGGGCCGTGCCGGTTTCGCGCACCAAGGTGACGCCGGACTTCACCTGTTCGCCGGATGTGGCGATCAATACCTTGATCTCCTTGGCCGCCTGCGCCGAGCGCTGGGCGAGCTCGCGCACCTCCTGGGCGACGACGGCAAAGCCCTTGCCGGCTTCTCCGGCGCGTGCTGCTTCGACGCCGGCATTGAGCGCCAGGAGGTTCGTCTGGAAGGCGATGTCGTCGATGACGCCGATGATGCTGGAGATCTCCCGCGACGAGGCTTCGATGCCGCTCATGGCGGTCACGGCATTGCCGACGATCTCGCCGGATTTCTCCGCCGCGCCGCGGGTGCGCGTCACCAAGGTGCCTGCCTCTTCCGCCCGCCGGCTTGCGTCTGCCACGGTGGTTGCGATCTGGTCGAGTGCGGCAGCCGTTTCCTCCACGGAGGCCGCCTGTTGCTCGGTGCGCTTGGAGAGATCACCGGCCGCGGAGCGGATTTCGCTGGCGCCGGCACTGATGCTGCGGGCGTTTTCGCCGACCGAACGCAGCGCATCTTCGAGATTCGCGACGGAGCTGTTGAAGTTGCTGCGCAAGGCGTCGAGCCGCTCGGCAAGCGGCGTCTCGATGCGATAGGTGAGGTCGCCCTCGGCCAGACGGTCGAGGCCGAAGCCGAGGGCATTGACCGCGGTCTGGATCTCGGCGGCTTCCTTGGCCTTCTGCGCCTCGCGCTGCTGGCGCTCGCGTTCGGAAAGCGTTCGGCCCGCCTCCGCCTCCTGCTCGAGCGGCTGGCGTTCCAGCGCATTGTCGCGGAAGACCGCGACGGCGCCGGCCATCTGGCCGATCTCGTCACGACGACCCTCACCGAAGATCAGCGTCTTGAGGTTACCCGCCGCAAGCTGCCGCATGGCCTCGCGCAGCTTCGTCAGCGGCCGGAACAGGCCGAAGACCACGAACCAGACTGTTGCCCCGAGAAGCGCGATGGCAAAGGCGGCGATCATGACCTGCCAGCGTGTCAGCGTGTCCTTTTCGACCTTCGCCGCTTCCAGCTCCTGATTGGCTTCAGCAAGCTGGAGCTTGACCAGGGCGCCGATCGGCTCGGCCAGCGGGTCAATAGCCGCGTAGAGGCGACTGTCGATGAACCGGCCGAGCTCGGCCATGTCTTGTCGGTCGATGATCTCGAGCATGTCTCTGACCGCCTGCTCGCTATCGACGCGGGCTGCGTCGAAGGTCTTTGCAAGCTTCTCTTCCTCAGGCGTCAGTCTCGTTGCTTTATAAGCCCGCCATTGCTCGTCGATGGTGGCAAGCGCCGCGTTGATCTTGTCCTTGCCGTCCGCCCATCCGAGCGCACCGCTTCTCATCTTGTGGGCCGTGTCGACGATTTCGACGGCATACATGTCAGCGACGGTATCGATCTGCGCCACCGGCAACAGCCGGTCGGCGACGATCGTTTCGGTGCGGTTGGAGATCGAAGTCATCGCATTGAAGGCCGTGACAATCATGACCAGCATGGCGACGGCGAGCAGGGACAAGCACACGAGGAGTCGTGTCTTGATTGTCATGGATAACGCTCCGCGGTTGCCCGCAAGGCAAATCATCCTCGCCCGATGGCCGCGGACAAGGCCGCGTGGGCATCGGGAAGCGAGCTCGCCTTGGCAGGGGAGTGATGACGATGATGGGATGGAGCACGCATTATCACGCGGCGAAACTGCCGTCATGGCACGTTCGCCCAGCGTTCACTCCGTCTTATATAGACATAACAACCGGAGATTAAGAATGGCTAAATTTTAAGCTGTTGAGTAAGATTCGCGCAACCCATGGTCATTGCAGCCGCAGGGGGCAGTCGAATGGCGACGCTCAAGAAGTGTTGAAGACCACGTCCTTTCGCAAATCGTTCTTCGGGTTCAAGCTGCCGCCTCTTCGAAACTGGCGAAGGAGCGGGCAGATGTTGAAAGCCATATCGCACCGTGGTGTTGCCGCGGTCATCCTGACGGGGCTTCTGGTTACCGGCGCTTACGCCCATCACGGCTGGTCCTGGGCCGAGGCCGACCAGATCGAGCTCAAGGGCACCATTCGCGAGATCTCGATGGCGCCGCCGCACCCGACCCTTCAAGTGGAATCGACCGCGGATGGCATGTGGCGCGTCGAACTCGGCAATCCCCGGCAGACGGAGCGCTCCGGATTCGTCGAAGGGTCGGCCAAGGCAGGCGATGCGATTGTCGTTCTCGGCAACCGTTCGCTCGACCCCAGCGAAAAGCGCATGAAGGCGGTGCGCATCACCGTTGCCGGAAAGACCTATGACATCTATCCGGAACGCATCCGGGCCGGTGGATGAGCGCGGCGGACCTCGTCGAATGGATCGCCGGCTGGCCGGTCGGCGCGGCGCTCAGACGCTCGGCGCTGCTCTATCTCCTGGTCAACGCAGCCCACATCCTGGCGATTGGCCTGCTCATCGGCGCCATCCTGCCGCTTGACCTTAGGCTGCTTGGTCTCGTCGGAGAGGCGCCGGTCGCGGTGCTCGGCCCGTTCCTTGCTCGGGCCGCAGTCATTGGCCTCGCGCTGGCCGTTGTCACCGGCCTTTGCCTCTTCAGCGTCAGGCCTTCCGCCTATCTCGCCAATCCGGCATTCCTGACCAAGCTCGCGTTTCTGACGCTCGGCACGTTGAACGCGCTTTCGGTCCGCATGAGTCGTGGCTGGTCAGTCGCCATCGCAGGCGGAACAATCGCGCTGCGTCTGCGCGTGCAGGCGCTGGGCTCCTTCATCCTGTGGCTCGGTGCGCTGCTCGCCGGTCGCTGGATCGGCTTCGTCGGATAGCCCTTAGCGGTCGCTGACCTGCCAACGCGGGTTGATCCACGGCTCCTGGTTGGAGCGGGCGAGCGGCTGCTTGCCGAGAATGTGGTCGGCCGCCTTTTCGCCGGTCATGATCGAAGGGCTGTTGAGATTGCCATAGGTCACGTGCGGGAAGATCGACGAGTCGGCGACGCGAAGGCCCTCGACGCCGATGACGCGCGTCTCCGGATCGACGACCGCCATCGGATCGTCCTTCGTGCCCATCCGGCAGGTGCCGCAGGGGTGATAGGCGCTTTCCAGGTGCTCACGCAGGAACGCGTCGATCTCTTCGTCCGACTGTACCTTCTCGCCCGGCTGGATCTCAGGACCGCGATAGTGGTCGAAGGCCTTCTGGCTGAAGATCTCGCGGGTCAGGCGCACGCAGTGGCGGAACTTCTCCCAGTCCTCCGGATGGCTCATATAGTTGAAGCGGATGACCGGGTCGGCCATCGGGTCGGAGGAGCGCAGCGTGACGTTGCCGCGCGACTTCGAGAGGTTGTAGCCGACATGCACCTGGAAGCCGTGCGTATTGGCGGCGGCCTTGCCGTCATAGCTGATCGCCACCGGCAGGAAGTGGTACTGAATGTCCGGCTGCTTGACGCCGGGGGCGGAGCGCAGGAAGGCGCAGGCCTCGAACTGGTTGGAAATGCCGAGACCCTTCTTGAAGAACAGCCACTGCGCCCCGGCAACGCCCTGCCAGAACCAGGGCAGCCAGGAATAGAGCGACACGGGCTTGGTCGAGACCTGCTGGAAGTAGAACTCCATATGGTCCTGCAGGTTCTGCCCGACGCCCGGCCGGTCGACCTCCACCTCGATGCCCATGTCCTTCAGGTGCTGAGCCGGGCCGATGCCCGAGAGCATCAGCAGTTTCGGCGAGTTGAAAGAGGACGCCGAGACCACCACTTCGCGGTTCGCCTTCACGATCTCGATCTTGCCGCCGCGTTCGATCTCGACGCCGGTCGCCCGGCCGTTATCGAGGATGATGCGGCGAGCGAAGCAGCGCACGAGCGAGACGTTCTGCCGCTTCATCGCCGGCTTCAGATAGGCGTTCGCCGCCGACCAGCGCCGGCCCTGCCAGACGGTCTGCTCCATCAGCCCGAAGCCTTCCTGCTTCGAGCCGTTGTAATCGTCGGTGAGCTCGAAGCCCGCCTGCTCTCCGGCCTTGATGAAGGCGTGGAACAGCGGGTTGTGCACCGGCCCGCGCTTGACATGCAGCGGCCCGTCGGTGCCCCGCCAGCCGGCTTCGCCGCCATGCGAATGCTCCATGCGTTTGAAGTAGGGCAGCACGTCCGCATAGGCCCAGCCGCGCGCGCCGAGCTCCTCCCAGCGGTTGAAGTCTTCCGCGTGGCCGCGCACGTAGACGAGGCCGTTGATCGAGGATGAGCCGCCGATCACCTTGCCGCGCGGCGCGGTGATGCGCCGGTTGTTGAGGTTCGGCTCGGGCTCGGAGAGATAGCCCCAGTTGTAGCGCTTCATGCTCATCGGCCAGGCAAGCGCCGCCGGCATCTGGATGAAGGGCCCGGCATCCGTTCCGCCATATTCGAGCACGATGACGGTATTCTTGCCGTCTTCGGAGAGGCGGTAGGCGAGCGCCGAACCGGCAGAGCCGGAGCCGATGATGATGTAATCTGCCTGCATTAGCGTGGTCTCTCTTCTAGCTGAATGCCCCTCGGCATGCCCCTCATCCGCCTGCCGGCACCTTCTCCCCGCAAGCGGGGCGAAGGGACGTTGCCGCACCGTTTTGCGCACTCTCGAACTGCTCGTGTGGCACGTCCCCTCTCCCCGCCCGCGGGGAGAGGGCTAGGGTGAGGGGCAAACTCCAATCTCAATACGGCGACTGCACTGGCCCCATGCCGACATAGACGGTCTTCAACTCGCTGTAGTGGTTGAGTGCCGCGACCGAATTCTCACGGCCGAAGCCGGACTGTTTCGAGCCGCCGAACGGGATCTCCACAGGGCAGAGATTGTAGGTGTTGATCCACAGCGTGCCGGCTTCGAGCTGATCGACGACCCGGTGCGCGCGGGTGATGTCGGCGGTAAAGACGCCGGCCGAAAGGCCGAATTCGGTCGCATTGGCGCGGGCGATCACCTCGGCCTCGTCATCGAAGTCGAGCACGCACATGACGGGCCCGAAGATCTCTTCGCGGGCGATCGTCATGTCGTCGGTGACGTCGGCAAAGACCGTCGGCTGGATATAAGTGCCGCCTGCGTTGACGGCATTCGGGATGCCGCCGCCAGTCACGAGCCGCGCTCCTTCGGCTTTGCCCTTCTCGATGTAGGAGAAGACCTTGTCGCGCTGCGGCATCGAGACCATCGGTCCAAGCTGCGTCGCTTCGTCCATCGGATCGCCGATGACGATCGCTTCGGTCCGGGCCTTAAGCCGCGTCAGGAACTGTTCCTTGATGCCCTTCTGCACGAAAACGCGGGTGCCGTTCGAGCAGACCTGGCCGGTCGAATAGAAATTGCCGAGCATGGCGCCGCCGATGGCGCTTTCGAGGTCGGCGTCGTCGAAGACGATCAGCGGCGACTTGCCGCCGAGTTCCATGGTGACGTGCTTGAGTTCGGCAGCCGCCGCACCCGCCACTTTCTTGCCGGTCGGCACCGAGCCGGTCAGCGATACCTTGGCGACGTCAGCATGGTTGACAAGCAGCGGACCCGTTGTGCGATCCCCCTGGATGACGTTGTAGAGGCCCTTCGGCAGGCCGGCTTCGATCAGGATTTCGGCGATCTTCAGGGCGCCGAGCGGCGTGTTTTCTGAGGGCTTGAAGACCATGGCGTTGCCGGCGGCGAGCGCAGGTGCGCCCTTCCAGCAGGCGATCTGCTGCGGATAGTTCCATGCGCCGATACCGACGCAGACACCGAGCGGCACGCGCTTGGTATAGGCGAAGTCGCCGCCGAGGGGGATGTAATCGCCGTTGAGCGCCGTGGCGATGACGCCGCCGAAGAATTCGAAGCTGTCGGCGCCGGAAGTCGGATCGGCGACGATCGTCTCCTGGATCGGCTTTCCGGTGTCGAGCGTCTCGAGCTCGGAGAGTTCGCGGTTGCGCTCGCGCATGATCTCGGCGGCGCGCTTGAGGATCCGGCCGCGGGCCGTCGGGCTCATCGCCGCCCATTCCGGCTGGGCGCGCTTGGCCGCGGCGATCGCCTTCTCGACGATCGCGGGCGTTGCCGCATGGAGGCGCGCGATCACTTCGCCGGTCGCCGGATAGATGCTCTCGATCACGGTGCCGGCGATGTCCTCGACATATTCACCGTCGATGAAGTGCGAGGCTTGTGGTTGGGCTTTCATCTCATTCTCCTCGCGGATAGCGTTTGGATTCCTCGAGATTGTCGAGGTTCATATGGTTGCGCATGTAGCGCTCGGATGCCTTCTGCAGCGGCTGGTGGTCCCAGGGGTAATAGGCGCCGTTGCGGAGCGCCTCGTAGACGACCCACCGGCGCGCCTGGCTTTCGCGCACGGCCGCATCGAAGGCTTCCATGTCCCAATGGGCGGCGCGCATGTCGCGGAAGGCCTGCAGCGTCGCCGCCTGCACCGGCGTTTCCGGATTGGCGGCGAGATTCTTGAGTTCCAGCGGATCCGCCTCTAGATCGTAGAGCTGGTCGGGATCGAGCGCACAGTGGATGTATTTCCACTTGCCTTCGCGGATGGCGACGAGCGGGGCGTAGGACGCTTCCGCCGCATATTCCATCAGCACCGGTTCGCTGCGTTCCTCCCCGTTGATCATCGGCACGAGGCTGATGCCGTCGGTCCAGGGCTTGACCTCATCGAGTGAAATGCCAGCGAGATCGGCAAGCGTCGGCGTCACGTCGAGATTGCAGGTCGGCGCCAGATGCAGGCCGGGTGCGACGCCCGGACCGGCGACCATCAGCGGCACGCGGGCCGAGCCCTCGAAGAAGTTCATCTTGAACCACAGGCCGCGCTCGCCGAGCATATCGCCGTGATCCGAGCAGAAGAGGATCAGCGTATTGTCGAGCATGCGGGTGCGCGTCAGCGTGTCCAAGAGCTCGCCGACCTTCTCGTCGAGATAGGAGATGTTGGCGAAGTAGGCCCGGCGCGAACGGCGGATATTGTCTTCCGTCAGGTCGAAATTGCCGTAATCGCAGGAGTGCATGATGCGCTTGGAATGCGGATCCTGCTGATCCTCCGGCAGCATGCCGACCTCGGGCAGCAGATGCTCGCAGCCCTCATAGAGATCCCAGAACTTTTTCCGCGCGACATAAGGGTCGTGCGGGTGGGTGAAGGAGACGGTCAGGCACCAGGGGCGGCGGTCCGCATCGTCGTTTTCGCGCGAAAGCTGATAGAGCTTCTGGTTGGCGAGGAAGGCGACCTCGTCGTCATATTCCATCTGGTTGGTGATCTCGGCGACGCCTGCGCCGGTGACGGAGCCGAGATTGTGGTACCACCAGTCGATGCGCTCGCCGGGCTTGCGATAGTCGGGCGTCCAGCCGAAATCGGCCGGATAGATGTCGGTCGTCAGCCGTTCCTCGAAACCGTGCAACTGGTCCGGTCCGACGAAATGCATCTTGCCGGAAAGCGCCGTGTAGTAGCCGGCGCGGCGCAGGTGATGCGCATAGGTCGGGATCGAGGACTGGTACTCGGCGGCATTGTCGTAGACGCGGGTGCGGCTCGGCAATTGCCCAGCCATGAAGGAGGCGCGGGCCGGCGCGCAAAGCGGCGAAGAAGTATAGTTGTTGCGGAAGCGGGCCGAGCGGGCGGCGAGCGCTTTCAGGTTCGGCGCATGCAGGAACGCGGCCGGTCCGTCCGGAAAGAACTTTCCGTTCAGTTGGTCGACCATGATGATCAGGATGTTCGGTCTTGCGGTCATGCGGCCGTTCCCTGGCGATTGAGCCGATCGATGTGCGAGGTGACGTAATCTTCGGTGAGCGCGATCGAGGCCTCGATGCCGATCGGCGCGGAGCGCAGACTCTGGCGGATATAAAGTCCGTCGATCATCGCAGCAGCGCCCTCGGCGATGCGTTCCGCGTCATCATCCGCACAAAGCGCCTTGAGGCTCGCCATGAGATTGGAGCGCAGGCGCCGGGCATAGACGACGAGCAGCCGCCGCACCTCTTCCGACCGTTGCGCCTCCGAATAGAAGGCGAGCCATGCGGCGATGGTGTCGGGGGCGAACTGGCTTGCCTGGAAGGAGACGCGGATGAGCGCGCTCAGCCGTTCGCGCGGGCCCGCCACCGTGTGAAGCGCCGTCACCGTGTCATCGCGCAACTGCCTTAATAGGCTTCGGATCGTCTCGATCAGCAATTGCTCCTTGCTGCCGAAATAGTGATGGGCAAGGGCAGGGGAGACGCCGGCATGGCGGGCGATCTCGGACATGGTCACGGTCAGCGTGCCCTGGTCGCCGATCACGCGAAGTGCTGCGTCTACCAGCGCCTTGCGGCGCACCGGTTCCATTCCGACCTTCGGCATCCGTCTCTCCCTTGACGTTGGTCAGTTTATTTTTGATTGACTCATCAATCAATAAAAATCTTCGGTGTTTTTGCTTTCCTTTTGCGAAGAAATCCGGCTCAATCCCTCCGGTAGCGATCCTGCGCTCCGAAGAACTGGAGGTTGAAATGTCCCATGCATTCGATCAGGCCGACAAGACAGCGATTGCCGGCAAATGGGGATGGTTCGTAGCACTCGGCGTGCTGTTGATCATGTGCGGTGGTCTCGCCTTCGGCAACCTGCTGATGGCCACCGTCGCTTCGGTCTATTATGTCGGGATCATCATGCTGGTCGGCGGGCTTTTCAATCTCGCCCACGCCTTCCAGGTCAAGGGCTGGGACAGCGTGCTCTACTGGAGCCTCAGCGGCGCCTGCTACATGATCGCCGGCCTCTTTGCCTTCATCAATCCCTTGCTTGCCTCGTCCTTCCTGACCTTCGTGATGGCGATCGCCTTGATCGTCGCCGGCTGCTTCCGCATCTGGGTCGGTCTCAAGCTCAGGCCGGTGCAGGGCTGGGGATGGGTGGCAATCGGCGGTCTGGTCACGCTTGCCGCCGGCCTCATCATCGCTGCCGGCTGGCCGGTCAACAGCCTCTGGATCCTCGGCCTGTTCCTGGCTGTCGACCTCGTGATGCAGGGACTGTCGCTGATCGCTTTCGGCGTGCTGGCGAAGGGCTGACAGTTAGAAGGGACGCAATTCCGGGCGGAAAACTTTTTCACGCTTGTCCTGGAATTGATTTATCCGCTGTCGCGGCTGCGGAGCTGGGCCTCCAGCAGCCCGAGCAGGTCGCCGCGAAGATCGGCAAGGCCGCTTGCAGCCAGGGCTTCGAGGCCGATCAGCGCGCCGTAGAGCGCATTGGCGCTGCTGCGACTGTGCTTCACCGAAAATCCGCAGCCCTCGAGTAGGCCGGCGACATAGGCGATGCGGCGCTCGTCCACCGATTTGAGCACGGCTGCCGCCGTTGGGTCGAAGCGTGCCCATTCGCGAATTGCGCCTTCGGCCAGCATGCCGCCATAGGCAAGGTTGCGTTCGTCGGTTGTCGCTTGCACCAGCAGGTGCAATTGCTCTTCCGCCGGCACCTGTTGGGAGTCGACTTCGGCAATGATGGCGTCGGTCGCCTCGCGCGCCCAATGGGCGAGCATCTGAGCTTTCAGATCCGGTACGTCCTTGAAATGCCAATAGAAGGAGCCCTTGCTCACCTTTAGGTCGCGGGCAATGGCCTCGGCCCGGATCGCCTGCACGCCGCCCTCTGTCAGCGCTCGGAAGGCGGCCTCGATCCAGTCGGCGTTCGTCAGGGTGGTTTTCGTCGGCATTGCCATCCATACGCCACCGTATTGACGGATGCAAGATGGTGGCGTACATACGCTGCCGTATGGTCATTGGAGACGGTTCATGAGCAGGTGGCTTCTGGCAGCAGGCATCCTTTCGTTGGTCACAACAGGCATCCATGTTTTCGCCGGCGGGCCGGAAGTGCATGTGCCGCTGCTCGCGAGCAGCCCATCGCCGCTGCTGCAAACCTATGTCTCGCTGCTCTGGCACGCGACGAGCGCCATCTTGCTGATCAACAGTCTCGCTCTGCTGTTTGCCGCCGGGGACGAACGCTACCGCATGCCGCTCGCTTCAACCGTGATCGCGCAGTATCTCGCCTATGCGGCGCTCTTCATGGGCTATGGGTTCGCCTATCTCGGTTCCCTCTGGCCGGCGCCGCAATGGGCAGCTTTCATCGCCATGGCCGGGCTTGCCGCCATGGGAGTACGTTCGGGCGCGAAGCCGCTGGCAAAAGCGGCGTGACATCCTCAACAGCCTGCGAAAAAGGGCTTCAGTCATGCTCACGGCGATCGCGATCCTGATCTTTCTGGTCCTTGCCGGCATTGCCGCGTTGCATGCCTATTGGGCGCTCGGAGGGCTTTGGCCCTGTGAGGACGAGGCGTCGCTCGTGCGGACAGTGGTTGGAACAAGACATCGGCCGACGATGCCGCCGGCTTGGCTGACGGCTGTCGTCGCCGTCCTCATCTTCGCGGCGGCGCTCCTGCCGCTGTCGGTGACACCTGTGCTGGCAGGTGTGCTGCCGCCGATCTTGGCCTATGGCGGTATCTCCGCGCTTGCGGCGGTGTTTGTCGCCCGCGGACTGGTGGCCTTCAATGAGGCCTTCCATAGGCGGCACGGCGGCGAGCCTTTCACAACGCTCGATCGCCGAGTTTACGGTCCCCTCTGCCTCGCGATTGGGGCCGGATATCTGGTTCTCCTCGTCCTCGCTTGAGCAATTTGTGGGCGAAAAGCCGACCCTTAACCGGCGCCGCTGGCGCGGAAACCCCCGCCCATGAAACTACTGATTTTATTAGAATGTTCGCAGTTGGTCAGGGGCATTGCGGCTGTCACATAGCTTTCATCAAAGCTTCATAGTGGGGAAAGACTTCGTTGACTCTTGGCAGCCATGCTGTCGGGGTCCGATCGTCCGTTCTTAAGCCTCTGGAGCCCGGCATGTCCGCCGCCCCCGCCGAAATCCTCTCGCTGCGCCGGTTCGGCGACGACCAGATCGTCACGCTTGCCAAGCTGGTGATCGAGAGCGCCTTCCAGCCGATCGCCGAAGCGGCGACCGGCACCGTCTTCGGTTACGAATCCCTGATGCGCGGTTTCCAGAAGCTGGGCTTTGCCTCGCCGCTGGAACTGCTCGACAAGGCTGAAGAGGCGGGGCAACTGCTGGCGCTGGAGCATATGATCAACAGCCGCGCCGTCGCCGGCTTCGCGACGCTGCCCGATCATGCCGCCCGTACGCTGTTCCTCAATTTCGACTCGCGCCTCGTCGGCGGCGAGGGGGATATCGTCGAGCGCCTCGTCAACCACCTGAAGCGCGCCAACATTGCCCCGTCGTCGCTCTGCTTCGAGCTTTCCGAGCGTTTCGACAGCGGCAAGATGCCGGACTTCTCCGCGCTCGTGCGCGATCTCCGGCTCGCCGGCTTCAAGCTCGCCATTGACGATTTCGGTGCCGGCTTCAACGGGTTGAAGCTGCTCTGCGACCAGCCGGTCGACTACGTGAAGATCGACCGGCACTTCATCTCCGGCATCGAAGCGGATGCCCGCAAGCGTCATCTCGTCCGTCACACCGTCAATACCGCCCACGTGCTCGGCACGCGCGTCATCGCCGAAGGTGTCGAGACGGAAGCGGAGTTCCTGACCTGCCGCGATCTTGGCTGTGACCTCGTGCAGGGCTATTACGTCGCCCGCCCGACGACCCATCTCAGCGAACTGCTGCCGGCCTATCCGCATCTCGATCAGAGCGTGAGCGGCAGACGGTCCTCGTCGTCGCTGGACGGCATCCTGATCCGCAAGCAGATCGAGCAGCTCCCGACGGTGCGCGAAAGCGACGAGCTCGATTCCGTCTTCGATCTCTTCCGCCTGAACCCGCGCCAAGGTTTCTTTCCGGTGCTCAACGCCAATGGCGAGCCGCGCGGCATCCTGCACGAATATCACGTCAAGGAACTGATCTATCACCCCTTCGGCCGCGATCTCCTGAAGAACAGGATCTACCAGCGGCGCATCTCGCATTTCGTCAGCCCGGCACCGATCGCCGATCTCGATACGCCTGCGGACGAGATGCTGAAGATCTTTGCCGGCATGGACGGCAGCGATTGCCTGATCCTGACGGAGAACATGCGTTACGCCGGCACGCTCTCGGCTTCGTCGCTTCTGAAGATCATCAACGAAAAGCAGTTGAAGATGGCGCAGGAGCAGAATCCGTTGACGGGCCTTCCCGGCAACCGCGCCATCCGCGACTACGTCCAGGACGCGATCCTCGACGGCGATCAGGCGCGTTACTTCTGCTATTGCGACTTCGACGACTTCAAACCCTTCAACGACACCTACGGCTTCCAGAAGGGTGATCTCGCGATCACGCTGTTCGCCGCGCTCTTGCGCCGACACTTCATCGGCGAGGAAAAGTTCCTCGGCCATGTCGGCGGCGATGATTTCTTCGTCGGTATCAGCGGCTGTTCGGTCGAAGACCTGGAGGCGGTGCTGAACCGCCTGCTCGACGATTTCCGCTCCGACGTGCGCCAGCTCTATTCGCCGGAGCATCAGGCGGAAGGGCGCATCAGCGGCTATGGCCGCGACGGCTCGCCGAAGGAATTTCCGCTGATGCGCTGCTCGATCGCGGTGCTCGGGCTGCCGGAAGGCTTCGTCTTTTCCGACGGCCAGGCCGTCAGCGCCCGTATCGCCGAAATCAAGTCCCGCGCCAAGACCAGCGAGGCCGGGCTCGTCATGGACGCGCTCGGCGGCTGAGATCTAATTTCCAGGCACGCGGTGGGCGAGATAATCGCGCATCTGCGCGAGCGCCATGTCACGCGTCAGTCCGCCCGATTGCAAACCGAGCCGCAGCCATAGCCCATCGATCAACGATGTGATGCCGAGCGCCGCGGCCTCGCATTCGTCTTCCGGCAAGAGATGAGCCAGCGCGGAGAGAAGGTTCGAGCGCATACGGGCGTGAATGACCTTCTGGATCCGGGCGAGTTGCGGCTCGCGCGGCACCTCGGCGCAGAGGGAAAGCCAGGCATGGCAGACCGAAGGCTGAAAGAAGCGTTCCTCGAAATTCGCCTCGATGATTGCCTTCAGCCGCTCGCGGGGCGTGCGCGCCCGGTTCAGCCGTTCGACCACCGCTTCCTTCAGCGCGGCATTCGCCTCGCGCATCGCATGTTCGAAAAGCTCCTGCTTGTTGGCGAAATAATGCAGCACGATGCCTTTGGAGGCGCCGGCATGCATTGCCACCTTCTCCAGCGTCGCGCCGGCCATGCCCTCTTTTTGCAGCACCTCGAAGGCAGCCCGGCGCAGCTCGCGCCGCCTGATCTCGCTTATCTTTGTCAGTCGCATAGGCCCTCTCCAAACGATTCCCACATTGACAAACTTTCCGGAAAGATCAATTGTTGACCTACGGGTCAATTTTTAGTCCTGAAGGACAAATCGGAGGATGCGATGCCAGGCGTGAAACTTTTGATGTCCACCGTTGCGCTCATTGCCGCCGCCAGCCCGGTCCTTGCCGGCGACCCGGAAGCCTGTCGGCACGTACGGCTGGCGGAGCCCGGATGGAACGATCTGGCGTTCACCACGGGCGTGGGGCTGACGGTGCTGAAGGCGCTTGGCTATGAGCCGGAGAGCAGGCTGCTCGGCATCGATGTCATCTACACCAGCCTGCGCAGCGGCGATCTCGACGTCTTTCTCGGCTATTGGGATCCGGCGATGGTGAGCTATTACAAGCCCTACAAGGACGACGGTTCGGTCGAGACCGTGCGCACCAACCTCAAGGGCGCGAAATATACCTTCGCCGTGCCCGATTATGTCTGCGAGGCCGGGGTCAAGGACTTCGCCGACCTGAAAACCTTCGCCGACAGGTTCGAGAAGAAGATGTACGGCATCGAGCCGGGCTCCAATCAACTGATGCTCGATGCGATCAAGGACCCGAGCCTCGGTCTCGATGGCTGGGAAGTGGTCGAATCGAGCGAACAAGGGATGTTAGCCGAAGTCACCCGCCGGGTGCGCGACAAATCTTTCATCGTGTTTCAGGGCTGGGCGCCACATCCGATGAACACGGCGCTCTCGATCAAGTATCTGACCGGCGGCGACAAGTTCTACGGGCCGGATTTTGGCGCGGCGACCGTCTCGACCCAGGTGCGCAAAGGCTACCTGCAGGAGTGCCCGAACGTGGCGAAACTCCTCAACAATCTGGTGTTCGACATCGACTTCGAGAACCGCGGCATGGGTTACCTGATGAACGACGGGCTGGCGCCGGATGAGGCCGGGCAAAAGGCGATCAAGGAGGAACCGCAGCGGCTCGACGCCTGGCTCGCCGGCGTGACGACATTCGATGGGCAGCCGGGTTCTGCCGCGGTCAAGGCCGCGCTCGGGCTGTGACCTGCATCGACCAGCGGCACTGGGCTTTGCTGAAGAAGCGGCTCGAACTGCCAGGCGGGCGTCAGTTCGCCTATGTCGATCAGGGCGAAGGTCCGGTGCTGTTGCTCCTGCACGGCTATTCTGACAGCAGCCGCAGTTTCTCGCTGATCGCGCCTCATCTGGCCGGCCGTCGCCTCATCATCCCCGATCTTGCCGGACACGGCGCCTCACAGGCGGGGCAGGGGGCGACGGTTGTCGATTTCGCCCGGGACCTCGATTGCCTGGCAGGCCGGCTGGCGCTGAGCGACGTCGTTGTCGTCGGCCATTCCATGGGCGCGATGACAGCAATCGCCTTTGCCGCCCTGCGGCCGGATCTGGTCCGCGCGCTCGTCCTGCTGTCCGGCACCCTGCAGCCCGGGCTCGACGCGACCAATCCGACGGCGCAGGCGATCCGCGCGTTGAAGGAACCACTTCATCGGGATCATGCGTTCTTCGACAGCTGGCACGCCTGCAGCCGTCCGGTCGATGGCGAATTTCTGGGTTACATGCGCGAGGAGGCCGCGGACATACCGACGGCAATGTGGCACACTATCCTCGACGGTCTTGCAGCCACCGACCTGCGCGCCAGTGCGCGGCAACTGCGGATGCCGGTGCTTGCGATCGCCGGCAGCGAGGATCCGCTTTTCGATGCCGGACATCGCCAGCAGCTTGTCGCCGCCCTCGGCTCGGCCCGCTCGATCACTCTTGACGGACACGGCCACAATCCGCACTGGGAGAGTCCTGCCCTTGTGGCCGAACACATACTCTCCTTCCTGTCGGCCAAGGGTGGCTCTATCGATTCGATCGAAGCTCTTTCCGCGACGCATTGCCAGCGCTAGATGGGACACATCAGTGAGCATGAGGTTATGCCATGTCCCTTCCGTCAGAAATGAATTTCGTCGATCTTCCGGCCCCGGGCGGACCGGAAAACATGGTCCTGAAGAAGGGGCCGTTGCCTGAGGTCAAGCCGGGCGACATCCTGGTTCGCGTGGAGGCGGCCGGCATCAACCGCCCCGATGTCCTGCAGCGCAAGGGGGACTATCCGCCGCCGCCGGGCGCAAGCCCGATCCTCGGCCTCGAGGTGGCGGGCGAGATCGTGGCGCTCGGCGAGGGCGCTGTGGGATTTCAGATCGGCGACAAGGTCTGCGCGCTCGCCAATGGCGGCGGCTATGCGGAATACGCGGCAGTGCCCGCGACCCAGGCGCTCGCCTGGCCGAAGGGCTATGACTCGGTGAAGGCGGCCGCGCTGCCGGAAACATTCTTCACCGTCTGGGCCAATGTCTTCGACATGGCCGGCCTTAAGGCGGACGAGACGATCCTCGTCCATGGTGGCTCGAGCGGCATCGGCACGACGGCGATCCAACTCGCCAAGGCCTTTGGTGCCGAGGTTCTCGTCACCGCCGGCAGCGCCGAGAAATGCCGTGCCTGCGAGGCGCTGGGTGCCAAACGCGCGATCAACTATCGCGACGAGGACTTCAAGGTCGTCGCGCTCGAGGAAACAGGCGGACGCGGCGTCGACGTCATCCTCGACATGGTTGGCGGGCGCTACTTCGATCGTAACATTGCATCGCTTGCGAAAGACGGACGCCTGTCGATCATTGCCTTCCTCGGCGGCGCCAAGGTGGAAGCCGCAAACATCGCGCCGATCCTGACGAAACGGCTCCATGTCATGGGCTCGGCCCTTCGTCCGCGCACGGCGGCGGAGAAGCAGGCGATCCGCGACGGCCTTAGGGAGAAGGTCTGGCCGCTGCTGGAGGCGGGCAAGGTCGCGCCGGTCATCCATTCGGTCCTGCCCTTCAGCGCGGTTTCCGACGGCCATCGCGAGATGGAGGGGGGCGACCATATCGGCAAGATCATCATGTCCCTGTGATCCGAAGGATCATCAGGCCCCTGTGATCGGAATGGCCATCAGGTTCTTGTGATCGCGAGCATTGCGGCGATCTCCGACTATCGTCGGTCTTGCAATTGGAGACGGATCGCTTACCTTCGGCTGATCAGCAACGAACAGAAAGGAAGGTGGTCCAATGTCTAATGAGATTTCGGTCTTGGTGAAGGGCATGGGAGAGGTGAACGTGTCGAGGCAGCCCTCGGCCTGATCCCCGCCTTCCTTCGGGCCTAAGGCCCGGGCCACTCACTTGGCCAGAACTCATGGAAGGGTCGCCTCGGGCGGCCCTTTTCCGTTTCCGGCATTCCGTTCCCGGGCCTCCACCTCAGGTATGGCGAAGCTTGCGGATCATACCCCGAAACGCCCGAGTGCCGGGATCTTGATGCCGGGCCTCGCAAAATCGAAGCCGGCGACGAGGCCGAAGAAATGCAGCTCGAGGCCGCTGCGCGCCCCGGCCGAAATGCCGGCCAGACCATAGAGCGTTGCGTGCATGTCGCGGCCATCGGCATCGATCTGGAACAGCTTGCCCTCCGGCAGATAATCCCTGCCGACGGCGTCGGGCGGCAGCACTGCGCCGAGTTCCGGCACGGAGCGCAACACATGGGCGACGAAGGTGTTGGAGTTCGGACCTGGCCAGATTCGGTAGCCGCCGGGCGAGGCATAGGGATAGCCGGCGATGGCCGCCTCGATCTTCGGGATCAGTCTTCTGGCTTCGGTGCCGGTCACGGAGACGACCAGCCGCGGTTCGTTGGAATACCAGCGGGCGTCCGCCGGATAGGCGTTCTGGCGGATCGGCTTGCCCCAGCCGACCTTGTCGTAGCGGTTGTAGGAGGGGGCGCCCTGTTCCTTGGTCACGATCCAGGCGTGGCTGGCGACAGCGCCTTTCATGCCGCCGGCCGTTGCCGAGAAGATGTAGACTGCCGCATCGGCGCTTTCCGCGGCCTTTGGCAGGATGCCGGCCGAAGACCAATCCGCATCCCGCCAGCTCTGCGGCCGGTCCTGCATGTACCACCAGCCGGCCGAGGCCAGCGCCGGCAACAGGTAGATCACCAGAAAGACGGCGGCGAGCCTGCGGGCGAATTTCATGAAAACTCCGTTTCCTGCCGCTGGAATCCTGTTAAATGCACGGAGCAATTTCGGATATTTGAGGGCAAGGCATGTCGAATCCCGTTCTCGTCGAAGTCACCCGTGGAAACCTCGTCGAAAGCCGCCATCGCGGCCTCGTGATCGCCGTCGATGGCGACGGCCGCACCGTCTTTTCGCTCGGCGATATCGACACCGCCGTCTTCCCGCGCTCGGCTTGCAAGGCGATGCAGGCGCTGCCACTGATGGAAAGCGGCGCCGCTGACGCCTACGGTTTCGGCAACAGGGAACTGGCGCTTGCCTGTTCGTCGCATTCCGGTGAGCCGGAACATGTGGAACTTGCCGCCAAGATGCTTGCAGCGGCTGGCCGCGATGTCTCGGCGCTCGAATGCGGCGCCCATTGGTCGTCCGACCAGAAGACGCTGATCGCCCAGGTCCGCAGCCTCGATGCGCCGACCGCGCTCCACAACAATTGCTCCGGCAAACATGCCGGCTTCATCTGCGCCTGCTGCCATTCGGGCACCGAAGTAAAGGGCTATGTCGGCTACGACCATCCGCTGCAGCGGGAAATCCGCGGCACGATGGAGAGTCTGACGGGTGCGATCCTCGCCAAGGACAATTGCGGCGTCGACGGCTGCTCGATCCCGACCTATGCCGTGCCGCTCAAGGGTTTGGCGCACGGCTTTGCGAAGATGGCGACCGGCTCCGGTCTCGCGCCGGAGCGTGCACGCGCCTCCAAGCGGCTGATCGACGCCTGCATGGCCGAGCCCTTTTTCGTTGCAGGCACCAAGCGTTCTTGCACGCGGCTCATGAAAACGGCGCCCGGCCGCATCTTTGCCAAGACCGGCGCCGAGGGTGTCTTCTGCGCCGCCATTCCGGAGAAGGGCATTGCGATTGCCTTGAAATGCGAGGACGGCACGACGCGGGCGGCAGAGGCCATGGTTGCGGCAACGCTTGCCCGCTTCTTCCGCGACGAGTCGGAACTGCATGCGGCCCTGATGGCGCAGGCGAACCATTCGATGCGGAACTGGAACGGCATCCATGTCGGCGATGTCAGGGTGACGGAGGCTTTCGCCGCCTGAGATGTTGGGGCGGAGGACCTCGGCTCACCCGTCTGCGAGCATCCCGGTCGGGTCAATCCGTCGGCGACATCAGGCCTTGATCATCGCGATGTTCGCGTCGTCATAGGATGCGAGCATCCCGTCCTCGATTTCCTCAGCCATGATGAAGCCGGCCAGATCGGCGATCCCGGCCACGCGGTGTGGCGAGACCGCGCCGAATTTCTCAGCCGTCGCAAGCACATAGGTATCTGCGGCCTGCTTCAGGATCGCGCGCTTGACGGCCGCCTCTTCAAAGTCGCCGGTCGAGACGCCATGGGCGGGATGAATGGCGGTGACGCCGAGAAAGAACAGGTCGACGCGAATCCCGGCGATGGCGGCCAAGGCGGCCGCTCCCGTAGCAACCATCGAATGCTTGTAGAGACGGCCGCCGATCAGGATCACTTCGGCTTCGTGGCGTTCGAGCTCGGCGGCGATTGTCGGGCTGTGGGTGACCACGGTCAGCCGCATCTCCCGTGGCAGCGCCCGCGCGATTTCCGCATTGCTGGTGCCGCCGTCGAGAAAGATCGTCTGGCCCGCCTCGATCATCGCCGCGGCCTTGCGCCCAAGCCGACGTTTGACTTCGCCGGCGATCTCCTGCCGTGCCGCAAAGTTCGGTAGCGGCGGCACCAGCGGCAGCGCGCCGCCATGGACGCGCTTCAACAGGCCTTCCGCCGCCATCTCGCGGAGATCGCGCCGGATCGTGTCTTCCGAGAGGTCCAGTTCGTCCGCCAGACGCTTGGCGACGATCTCGCCGTCGCGCGCCAGTCGTGCGGAAATCAAAGTCCGTCTCTGTGTTGTCAGCATGAATGCCTCCTTGACTCTTCACGATATTGCACGAAATATCATGAATATTCCAGAATGATCTGGATATTTCGTGCAAGAATGTGGAGAAAATCATGCTGATTTTGATCGCGGGCCCCTATCGCTCGGGAACGGGAGACGATCCGGACAAGATGGCCGCCAACCTGAAGCGATTGGAAGAGCCGTCCTATGCGCTGTTTAAAGCCGGGCACGTGCCGATGATCGGCGAATGGGTGGCGCTGCCGGTGTGGAATGCGGCGGGCGGCGAGCGGGTGGGGGATGAGCTCTACGAGGAAATCTTCCACCCGGTGGCCGGACGCCTGCTGGCGCTTTGCGATGCTGTGTTGCGCTTGCCGGGGGACAGCAAGGGAGCCGACAACGATGTGCGCATTGCCCGCGAGCGCGGCATACCCGTCTACCATCGCCTGGAAGATGTGCCCGGTTGCGGCGAGGCGCTCGTTGCCTGACCGAAAACGGCCCGGCAGGGATAGCCTGCCGGGCCGATTGTGAGGCTTCTGAACGCCTCGGCACGTCATCCTCGGGACCGATTCGCGGTTCAATCCTTCACGCCCGCCCTCAAGCAGAGGGTGGATGTTCTGGCTAAGCTGCGGCATGACCGGAGAGATGGGGCTACTCGTGCACGTGCGGCTCGGCGACGAAGGTCAGCGTCGCCGTCAGCCCCTTCTTGTCGGCTGCGGCGTTACCTTCGAGCGGGATCGCGTGACTAACGGCGAGGATGTTGACGCCGGCATTGCGCAGCGTCACCTCGGCTTCACCATTCGCGTCCGTCTTTTCGGCGACGAGCTCGGGCAGTCCGGCGTAGTCCAGGATGATTTCCTTGCCTTCGAGCGGCCTGCCGTCGAGCAGCAGGCGGACGCGAAATCTCTCACCAGGCTTCAGCCCGATAGGGTTGTCGAGAGGAACAATCTGCAGCGGCTGTGCCGGAAAGTCCGGCAGCTCGCCATGCGCATGCACCAGCCCGATGCTGTATTTGACGGAATGGCTCGCCTGCTTGGCGCCGGGAACCTCGTTCTCGGTTTGTTCACCCATTTGCCGTCAGCACCTTCACTCCAATAGCCGTTGTCGAACTCGAGAGCGACGATTGCGGGGTCGCCGTCGAGTTTCAGCGAGGCGTGGTTGTCGGCGGGCACGATCGTCACCGGCAGCACCTTGCCGTCCTCGCCAAGCGCCGAGACCGATTTCACTTTGGCCGGATCATAGGCTTCGTCCGCCGGGCCGTGGCCGTAGATGACGGCGAGCGTTCCCCAACGTTCGCCGATCCATGCGCCATGGGAAAAGGCGGGTGTCGCAGCGGCGACAAACAGGCTGGCGGCGATGAAGGTTGAAAAGAGCGTCTTCATAAGTAACTCCGAATAATGTTATAACGTAACCTTCATGTTCTATTGAAATCCGTTCCCGCTTGTCAATCCGGGTGACATCCGTTCTTCTGCGGGCCGCACGCGGGGATAGGAGCGGAGAAAACCCGTTGGACTTCGCCCGAATTCGCTTCAATTCGCGAGTATTGATACTGTTGGCTCGACTCGATCGACGCTAAGTCATCGGATCCATCTGACCGCAGAGGAGAGTTAAAGTGTTGAAATTGTTCTACGCACCGGGGACCTGCTCGTTGGCCTCGCATATTGCGCTGGAGGAGGCCGGTGCTGACTACGAGGCGCGCCGCGTCGATTTCTCGACCGCCGAACAGACCAAGCCCGATTATCTCGCGGTAAACCCGAAAGGTCGGGTGCCGGCGCTTTTGACTGGCCGTGGCGTCGTCACCGAAACGCCGGCGATCCTGACCTATATCGCTGAGACGCATCCGGCGGCGAACCTGGCACCCAGGGGCGATGCATTTGCTTTTGCCCAGCTGCAGTCGTTCATGAACTATCTGTGCTCGACGGTGCATGTCGCCCATGCCCATGGTCGCCGCGGTGCGCGCTGGGCAGACGATCCCGCCGCGCACGAGGCGATGAGGGCCAAGGTCGCATCCAACATGACGGCCTGCTTCGAACTGATCGAGAACAGGATGTTCGAAGGCCCCTTCGTCATGGGCGAGGCCTATTCCATCGCCGATCCCTACCTTTTCACCATTGCCGGCTGGCTGGAAGCGGATGGCGTCGACCCCACCCTTTTTCCGAAAGTGCTGGATCACCGCAATCGCATGACGGCGCGTCCGGCCGTTGCCCGGGTATTGGCGGCGGTCAAGCTCTGACCTGTCGCGCAAGAGTGCGCAGCGGTCTTGCGCTAACGACGCGCTTTAGGCCACGGCCGCTACATCAGCATGTAGTTCTTCGGTTGCGGCAGCGGCGGAAGGTCGGCTTCGCCGAGCGCTTCGCGCAGGTTGATCTCGATCGTTTCGGCGAGTGCCACGATCGGCAGGTCGTTCGGCAGCACGCCGAACGGCTCCTCCAGCTCGTCGCCCAGCGCGTCGAGGCCGAAGAAGGTGTAGGCAACCAGCGCGGTGACGAAGGGCGTCGCCCAGCCGAGCGCATCGGCAAAGCCGAAGGGCAGCAGGAAGCAGAAGAGATACGCGGTGCGGTGCAGAAGCAGTGTGTAGCCGAAGGGCACCGGCGTGTTGCGGATTCTTTCGCAGGCAGCGAGCATGGTCGACATCTTGCCGACCGTACCGTCCAGCAGCGCCCACTGAAAGTCGCTGATCGTGCCGGAAGCACGTAGACCGGCAAGGTCGCGGCCCATCTCGCGCAACAGGAAGTCCGGCGGATTGCGGCTTGCCGTGTAGCCCGGAACCAGATCGTCAGGTATCCGCTCGAGCGTCCTGGTGGCATGGTTGCCCGGCCGCAGGTGGCAGACTAGGGCGTGGGCAAACGCGATCGTCAAATTGAGCAGGCGCCGCCGCACCGCTTTCCCCGACGTCTCGTCCGCCTCGTCCAGGATCAGCGTCTGGCGGGCAAGATCGCGTGACGTGAAGATCAGTTGCCCCCAATCCTTTCGCGCCTCCCACCAGCGGTCATAGCAGGCATTGTTGCGAAAGCCGAGAAATACGGAGAGCGCGATACCGAGCAGCGCGAACGGGCCGCTGTTGACGCTGGGCACGATTTGCGGATCGAAGCGGTGCGCCCAGACGACGAAGGCGGAAAGTCCGAAGACGAACAGCACCTGCGGAAATATCCGCTGAATGACCGATCCCCTGAGGATGAAGAACAGTTTCAGAAGGCTGGGGCGGTCGCGAACGATCATGGAAGAGCACCTGTGCGGCTATCGTTTCCACCGGTATAGGCGCTGGCTCTGAAATGGAAGGCCGCATCATCCGATCGCGCCGCCTCCAGCATCGAGATTTTCGCTCGGCAAGGGCTGCCCGGTCGACAAGCAGGCCCTACACCATAGAGCGCCGCCCGGCGTCCGCTTTCATGAAGAAGCGCCGGATTCAGCCGCCGAAGCTGGCAGAAAGCTTCTTCGGCGCTTTTTGCCGCCAGGCGGCAACCAGTCGCCCGGTTAGGCTTTCATCGTCGATCTCCGACAGCCGGACGAGCATGGCAGGCCAGCCCTTGTAATGGTCCGTCTCGAAATAGAGCCGCGGATCGAGTTCCAGCAGCATTGCCTTTTCCTCGAGCGCGCACATGACGACGAGCGTGTCGCCATTCTTCATGCGCGCGAAGCTCTTGTTCTTCACCAGCAGCGCCGGCGTGCCGTAGGAGGTGCCAACCGACACTTCCGGCAGGCTGGCGGCTTCCGCCAGCTTGACGACCCTCACGAAATTGCGGTCGAGGTCCTCGCTCATCCCACCAGCCTATCACAAGGCCGCTCTTGCTCGTCACCGGCCCCCGGCCTGCAGGCAGTCGCCGGCGCATTCGGCCGCGCGCGGCCACGGCCAGCCGGGGAAGGGCAGATCACCGAGTTCGCGTTCGTCCATGCGCTCGAGATCCGGGTGCTGCAGCGGATCGCGCGCCCAGGCCAGTGGCGTATCCTGCTTCCGATTTTCCGAAGTGGCGAATGCGGTCAACGTCGAGAGAAGCTTCAACATGGCGGACCATCCTTTCGATCGTTGGATGATCTGCCTGTCCCGCTCTCTTTTCAATTGAGAATGGCACCGAACGAGTTTAGAAAAACTATATGAGGGATCTGAATTCCGTCCATCTGAACGGACTGCGCGCTGTCGAAGCCGCCGGTCGACTGGGCTCGCTCGCGGCAGCGGCAGAAGAGCTCGGCGTGACCTCCGGCGCCGTCAGCCAGCAGATCGCTAAGGCGGAGGCCCAACTCGGCCGCGTCCTGTTCGAGCGAACGTCGCGGGGCCTCGTCCCGACCGACTTTGGTCAGCGGTTCCTCGCGCGCCTCGGCAATGCCTTTCAGGAACTGGCGGAGGCCGTGGCTTCGGCGCGGCGGCGCGACGAGTCGATGTTGACGATCTCGGTGGCGCCGGTCTTTGCCGCCCGCTGGCTGGTCTATCGGCTCAACCGTTTTGCCGAGCGCCACCCCGATATTCGCCTGCGCATCGATGCCACGACGAAGCTCGTCAATCTCGACACGTCCGATGTGGATGTCGGCATCCGTGTCGGCTCCGGCGAATGGCCTGGCGTGAAATCCGAACTGCTGCTGCAGCAGGAGGTCTTTCCCGTCTGCTCGCCGTCCATGGCGGAGAACCTGCGCATACCTGCAGATATTCTAAAGCTCCCTGCCGTGGTTGACGGTCACTCGATGTTCAGCTGGGAGGTGTGGCTTCGCGAAGTCGGCCTTTCCGGCGCCGAAATGCCCGTGCGCCACACGTTCAACGAGGCGTCGCTGGTGCTCGACGCGGCGATCTCGGGGCAGGGGGTTATGCTCGCCTGGCAGACGCTGGCCGGTTTCGCGATCGGCCAGGGCAGTCTGGTCGTGCCCTTCGGCATTCGTGTCGAGACGGGCTACGGCCACTATTTCGTCAGCTCGCCATCGCGGCGGGAAAGCAAAGCCGCGGCCGCCTTCAAGCGCTGGGTTCGTGACGAGGTGGAAGAGGGCATGCACCTGCTCGATCTCAGGGCGCCGCGTGTCCGCTTCGACGCGGCGACCATGACCTGACGATACCCGGGCAGCCGTCGAGCCGTTCCCGACGGTTTATTCCGGTTCCGCCAGGCGCACGTCCATCATCGCCTTGAACGCCGGCCGGTCATGGCAACGGGCAAGCCAGGCGGTCACACGCGGATATCTCGCGAAAAGCTGCTTCTGGGTCATGGTGTAGCGGAAGACCTCTGCGAGGTTAAGATCGGCCACGGTGAAACGATCGCCGACCGCATAGTCCCGTCCATCGAGGTGGGTCTCCATGCGGGCAAACACCTTGTCGAGCGCCTTGGCGCATCTCGCGATCGTTGCTTTGCCTTCGTCCGTTTCCTCGTTGCCGTAGTCGTAGGTGAGCACGATCTGCACGGCATGCGGCTCGACCTCGGTCGCCGCCCACATCGTCCAGTTGCCGATCAGTCCTTCTTCACGGATATCGGCCGGCGCCAGGGGGCCGCCATATTTGCGCGCAAGATAGAGATTGTTGGCAAGCGATTCCGTCAGCACCACCCCGTCATCGTCGATCGCCGGGATCAGCCCCATCGGATTGACGGCGAGGAAAGCCGGCGACTTGGTGTTGATGGGCGCATTGGCGGCAAGCGGATCGGCGACCCGCCGTGCCTGGATGACCGGCACGGATTTGAAAGGGATGCCGAGCTCCAGCGCCATCCAGTAGTTGCGCGATGCGCGCGAGCGATAGACCCCGTAGATCGTCAGCATGTCGAACTCCTCCCGTCGTTGCGTGCCCCTGTCATAGGCAAGCGTGCGGGAGGGCGGAAGCCAAGGTCGCTGATATCACGCATGAAATCTTTTGATAGGCCATGCGGCCCATTGTCGACATGTCGTTCGCGCCGTTGGTCCGGCCGCTGCGGGCGGCGCGACTTCGAGATTGCAACCTCTACACGATTTTTCTACAAGTTATTTAGGAAGGGCTAACTCTTGCTCGTTTAACGTGAAATGGGGAAAGATCGACCAGCGACGCGACGAAACGCGTCGGGAGGGCTGCTTGGCGAAAAACACGTCCCGCAATCCGCGATATGCCGCCTTAAACGGCGGCGGCAATGAGGATACACGTTGTCTGATCGATGCCAGCCACCGGTTGGCCGAAGAAGTGGCGCGCATCTTTCCCGCCGAACCCGACATCGCCGACCGCCACTACTGGTTGGAAACGATGATCAACCATGTGCCCGACTACATCTATGCCAAGGATGTCGACGGGCGGTTCCTCATCGCCAACCAGGTGACAATTGCCGACAACGGGCTGGAGGCGCTGAAGGACATCGTCGGCAAGACCGACTTCGATCTCCATCCGCCGCATATGGCCAAGGCGATCGCCGACATCGAGCGCCGCGTCATCGAGACCGGCGAGCCGATTTTCGGCATCGAGGAACGGGCGATCGTCAGCAAAGGCCGCGACCGCTGGCTGATGACCTCCAAGGTGCCGCTGCGCAACAAGCGTGGCAAGATTGTCGGCGTCGTCGGCGTGTCGCGCGACATCTCCGACCGCAAGGCCGCCGAACGCCTGCTCGAAGGGCAAGCCCGGCTCCTGGAGATGATCGCCAACAGCCGGCCGCTCGACGAATTCTTCCGGGACATGATCCTGCTGATCGAGGCGCTGATGCCCGGGATCAAAGGGTCAGTGCTGTTGTTGTCGGCCGATGGCCGCTATCTCTCCCACGGCGCAGCGCCAAGCCTCGACGAGGCCTATTGCGCGACCATCCATGGTGTCGAGATCGGTCCTCGAATGGGCTCCTGCGGGACCGCCGCCTGGCGCGGCGAGCAGGTAATCGTCTCGGATATTCTCGCCGATCCTCTCTGGGACGACTATCGCGAGTTCGTTCGTCCCTACGGTTTCCGGTCCTGTTGGTCGACGCCGGTCCATTCGCGCGACCGCAAGGTGCTTGGTACCTTCGCGCTCTATTCCGGCTCCGTCGGCGTTCCCGACGATGGGCAGAGGGAACTGATCGCGATGGCGGCGCATCTGGCGGGTATCGCCATCGAGCGCAAGCAGGCAGAGGACCGTATCAGTTTCATGGCGCATCATGATGCGCTGACGGGCTTGCCGAACCGGGCGCTGTTCGAGGAGCAGGTCGCCGAGGCGCTGGAGGCCCTGCGTGGCATCGGTCAGTGGGCGGTGCTCGCCTTCCTCGACCTCGACAATTTCAAGCTGGTCAACGATACGCTCGGCCATGCGGCCGGCGATGAACTGTTGAAGGTCACGGCAGCGCGCATGCGTTCGTCGGTGCGCAAGTCCGACATGGTCGTGCGTGTCGGTGGCGACGAGTTCATCCTGCTCTTGAACGGCCTTCCCTGCGAGCGTGATGTCGTACTGGCGAGGCTTGAGGATATTCGCCGCGCCATCGCCGCACCGATGGAGATCGAGGGCCGAAGTTTGCAGGTCACCTGCAGCATGGGGGTCGCCTGCTTTCCCAATCATGGCAAGACGGTCGGCGAGCTACTCGCCAATGCCGACATGGCGATGTATCGGGCCAAGGAGCTCGGTCGCAACAATCTGCAGGTCTTCACGGAGGAAATGGCTGCCAAGGCGCACGAAAAGCTGCGCCAGCAGGAGGAGTTGCGCAGGGCGCTGGCGCGTAACGAGTTCTTCCTGCAGTTCCAGCCGCAGATGAACCTTGCCAATGGCCGCGTTTTCGCAGCCGAAGCGCTGCTGCGTTGGCGTCACCCCGAGCGGGGCACGGTCTCGCCGGCCGAGTTCATTCCGCTCGCTGAAGAAACCGGGCTGATCGTGCCGATCGGCGACTGGGTGCTGCGTGCCGCCTGCCGCCAGGCCAAGGGCTGGCAGGATGCCGGCCTGCCACCGCTGATCGTCAGCGTCAATGTTTCGGCGCGCCAGTTCCGCGAGCGCGACTGGGCCGGCCACGTTGCGGCCATTCTGGCCGAAACCGGGCTTGAGCCCTGTCGTCTCGAACTGGAGCTTACGGAAAGCCTGATCATGCAGGACGTGCCAGGCGCAATCGCCACCATGCACGAACTGCAGGCGATCGGCGTGCACCTGGCAATCGACGATTTCGGTACCGGCTATTCGAGCCTCAGCGCCTTGAAGCGCTTCCCGGTGCGCCGCCTGAAGATCGACCGGTCCTTCGTCGCGGACATTCCCGTCGATCTCGACGACAACGCGATCACGGCGGCGATCATCTCGCTCGCCCAAAACCTCGGCCTGCGCGTCATCGCCGAAGGTGTGGAAAACCAGGCCCAGGTCGAGTTTCTGCGCCGGAGCGGTTGCGACGAGATCCAAGGCTACTTCTTCAGCCGGCCACTCGCCGCGCCTGATTTTGAAGCATTGATGCGCCAGCCGCTTTTCAGCGCCCACAGCGTCTGAGTTCCCTCCGTTTCACCCCGCGACGCAAGCTTCGGTCCAGCCGCAAATGCAAGCATCGCCCCATTTCGAGGGGCTGTGCGTAGTATTTCGTTAAGCAATTTCATGCAGCACTCCTCAGGCCGCACTCAAGCCCTCCAGAGTTCGATGTCCTCTTCAGTCCTCTTCTCCCGTCGTCAGTTTCTCCGCTCGTCCGGATTGGCGCTTGCCTCCGCCGGTCTTGCAGGCTGCACCTCCTCGATGAACACGGATGTCTTCCGCTATGAAACGGCGCCGGTGTTCCGCAATCCCGCGCTCGAGGGACGCTTTACCGATCCGCGCGCCGAGGGCATTTATGAGAGGCAGGATGGTCCGGGGCCGCTGCCGACCGGCCTTCCGCCGCAGGACCTCTACGTCGAGGACATCTATGCCTCCGTGAACGACGGCGGATACCAGGTGCCGGCCATTCCCTTCCGCCAGATCGACGCGCGTTTCTATCGCCAGGAGGTCAGCGATCCCTTCGGCGAGCAGCCGGGAACGATCGTCGTCGATACCGGCGACCGCTACCTCTATCTGATCCAGCCGGGGGGCAGGGCCTTGCGTTATGGCGTCGGCCTCGGTCGCGAGGGATTCGCCTGGTCGGGCCGCGGCGTCATCCAGTGGAAGCAGAAGTGGCCGCGCTGGACCCCGCCGGACAGCATGGTCGCCCGCCAGCCGCAGCTGAAACCCTATTCGGCCAAGAACGGCGGCATGGCGCCGGGTCTCAACAACCCCTTGGGTTCGCGGGCGCTCTACATCTTCCAGAATGGTCAGGACACGCTTTATCGCGTCCACGGAACGCCGGAATGGAAGTCGATCGGCAAGGCCGTTTCGTCCGGCTGCGTGCGCATGCTCAACCAGGATGTCATGGATCTTTACGATCGCGTGCGCGGCAAGGCGCCGATCCTCGTCATCTGAGAACCGCGGGCGGCGTCGCTCACTGTGTCCCACCGCTCATGCGGTGGATGACGTCCGCTATTTTCCGCTGCTGTCAGTCCGCCCCGTGACCGGAATTGAGCTGCCGCGTCAATTGATGCAGCGTTTCCCGGATCTCGCCCGCTTCCTCCAGGCTGCAGCCTGAAGCCCTGCCGATATCCATGAGAATGCCGAAGGCCTCGCTCTTGAGGTCGCGGCCTTTTTCCGTGAGGCGGACGATCACCTGCCGTTCGTCAGCCGGATCGCGCTGGCGCGCGACATAACCGGCCGTCTCCAGGCGTTTGAGAAGTGGAGACAGTGTTCCGGAATCGAGCCCGATTTCCTCGCCGATGCGCTTCACCGTCATCTCGTCCTGTTGCCACAGCGCGAGCAGCACGAGATATTGTGGATAGGTAAGGCCGAAACGGTCGAGCAGCGGCTTGTAGGCGCGGTTGAAGGCATGCGCCGCCGAATAGACGGCGAAGCAGAGTTGCTGGCCGAGCGCCAGCGCTTCCTCGGGGATGGTGTCGTTATGTGTCGACTTGTCTGTCATCGTCGCATTTTCGCAAAAACACGCCAAAAATGCAATTTGCAAAATTAATTTGCGCGCAATTGAATTTTGCGATATCTAATTCGCATCCACTCGGAAACGCAAAAGGAGACCCGCCAATGCCCATTCTCTATCGCACCACTGCATCCGCAACCGGTGGCCGTGCTGGCCAGGCCAAGAGCGCCGATGGCGTTCTGGATGTCACCCTCACTGTGCCGAAGGAACTCGGCGGCGACGGCGCCCGCGGCACCAACCCGGAACAGCTTTTTGCCGCCGGATACTCGGCCTGCTTCCTCGGCGCGCTGAAGTTCGTTGCCGGCAAGGAGAAGGTAAAGCTTCCGGAAGACACGAAGGTGACGGGAACCGTTGGTATCGGCCCGCGCGACGATGGCACCGGCTTCGGCATCGATGCCGCGCTTGAGATCTCGTCGCCTGGCGTTGACAAGGCGGTTCTCGAAGACCTCGTCCAGAAGGCGCATATCGTTTGCCCCTATAGCCACGCGACCAAGGGCAATATCGACGTCAAGCTGACGGTTGCCTGATTTTTCAATTCCAATCGGAATCCAAAAGCCCGGCGGGTTCTTCCGCCGGGCTTTGTGTCCTGAGGGGCGTGATGCTCCATCCAGCCGCCGCACGAGGCGGCGGCCGCCGCGCCTCAGCGTCGTCGAGGTGCCCTTGCCCTCACGGTCTTGGTCAACGCCGGCTGAGGCTGCCGAGGATGCCGCGCACCAGGGCGCGGCCGACCTGGGTGGCGACGGTGCGGGCGACCGATTTCATCGCGGCTTCGACGACTGTCTCGCGCTGGTAGCCGGAGCTGCGCGGACGCGCCTGCTTGCCGGCCGCTTCCGGCTCGTCGTCGCCGAAGCCCGGCAGCGTCCAGCGGCTGCCGCCGGTATTGGCTTCAGTCGTCTGCTGCTCGGCCTGTTCCTGCGCCTCTGCCTGCGCGTCGGCTGCCTTCTTGGCGCGTGCCGCCAGGATCTCGTAGGCCGACTCGCGGTCGAAGTCTTCATCGTAGAGGCCACGGACGGGGCTGACGTCCATCACCTTCTGCCGCTCGGCCTCGGTCAGCGGACCGACGCGCGACTGTGGCGGACGCACGAGCGTGCGCTCGACCATCGACGGTGCGCCCTTGCCTTCGAGTGTCGAGACCAGCGCCTCGCCGGTGCCGAGATTGGTGATGACGGTGGCGCAGTCGAAGTCCGGGTTCGGACGGAAGGTGTCGGCGGCCGTCTTCACCGCCTTCTGGTCGCGCGGCGTATAGGCGCGCAATGCATGCTGGACGCGGTTGCCAAGCTGGCCGAGAACGGTATCCGGCACGTCGAGCGGGTTCTGGGTGACGAAGTAGACGCCGACGCCCTTGGAGCGGATCAGGCGCACGACCTGTTCGACGCGTTCGATCAGCGCCTTCGGCGCGTCGTTGAAGAGCAGATGCGCCTCGTCGAAGAAGAAGACCAGCTTCGGCTTGTCCGGGTCGCCCACTTCCGGCAGCTCCTCGAAGAGTTCCGAAAGCAGCCAGAGCAGGAAGGTCGCGTAAAGCCGCGGGTTCATCATCAGCTTGTCGGCCGCCAGCACCGAGATCGCGCCACGTCCGTCATTGGTCGTGCGCATGATGTCGGTGATCTTCAGCGCCGGCTCGCCGAAGAAATGCTCGGCGCCCTGCTGCTCGAGGATCAGAAGCTCGCGCTGGATCGAGCCGACCGAGGCCTTGGAGATGAAGCCGAACTGGTTGGAAAGCGCACTGGCATTGTCGCCCATGTAGTTGAGCAGCGCCTGCAGGTCCTTGAGATCGAGCAGCGGCAGGCCGCCCTGGTCGGCGATCTTGAAGGCGATGTTGAGCACGCCTTCCTGCGCGTCGGTCGCATTCATCAGCCGCGACAGCAGCAGCGGTCCCATCTCCGACATGGTGGTGCGGACCCGGTGACCCTTCTCGCCATAGAGGTCCCAGAAGATGACGGGAAATTCCTGGAACTCGTAAGGGTTCGTCGGCAGGCCGATCTGTTCGGCGCGCTTCAGGATGAAGTCCTTGGGTTCGCCGATGGCGCCGATGCCGGAGAGATCGCCCTTGACGTCGGCGCAGAAGACCGGGACGCCGGCGTTGGAAAAGCCTTCGGCGAGGATCTGCAAGGTAATTGTCTTGCCGGTGCCGGTGGCGCCGGTGATCAGGCCGTGGCGGTTGCCGAATTTGAGTTCCAGATACTCGCCCTTGTTGATCGAATCATCAGGCTTGCGGCTGGTGCCGATAAAGAGCTTGCCTTCTTCCAACATGTGGGCTTCATCTCCGTTTCGTCAATGAAAGCGGGCGGTTCGCGGTTTTAGCAAAGGCCCGTCATCGCTATGTGGCTCGCTCCTGTTATAGGTGGTGCAGTCACGCCCGGCAACTGGACTGTTCCCGTCCGGGGAGCGGGAAAGCGGATGGGTGGACGGTGCCCGGCTCGACGCCTTGCCAAGCCTGCGGCGCCGTGAAACCATCGGCTTTTCGCGGGCCGGGTGCCATTGAAGGAGGCCTGCAGATGCGGGCCGAAAGCCGTGAGTTGTTCGGCGCCGGCAGCCGTCGCCGCTTGTTATTTTCGAAGCGATCATTTACCTTGACGTCAACGTCAAAAACTCAATGAGGGAGTTAAGTCCATGAATGAACTGGTCACGCGCGTCGCGGAAAACGTTGGCATTGAGCCCGCAACGGCCGAAAAGGCTGTCGGCATGATCCTCGGTTTTCTGCAGCGCGAAGCCGCCGACGGCCCGGTCGCCAGGATGATCGAAGCGATCCCGGGCGCATCCGAGCTGATCGCCCAGTACAACGGCGAAGGTTCTGGTGGCGGCGGCCTGCTTGGTGGCCTGATGTCGGCGATCGGCGGCGGCGGCGTCATGGCGCTCGGCCAGCAGCTGATGAGCCAGGGCCTCGGCATGGGCGAAATCACCTCGCTCGCCAAGGAAACCATTGCCTTCGCCAAGGAAAAGGCTGGCGACGACGTGGTCGACGAAGTCGTCGCCTCGGTTCCGGGCCTCAGCCAGTTCGTCTGATCCGCGGACAATCCGTCTGAAATGCCAACCCACCGGTTCCGGCCGGTGGGTTTTCTGTGTGATGGATGATGTCTCAACGGGTGCCAATCATCATTTCCGCTGTGCCTTGCTCTGCAGAGTTCGTTCGAGCGTGGAGGAGAGAAGAATGCAGAAAAGGGCACCGACACCGATGAAGGCTGCACCCGAGGCCCAGCCGTAAAGTTCAATCGCCGTTCCGACCGCGACAGGGCCGACAAGCTGTCCGAGATTGCTGCCCTGCATCAGCAGCCCCATCGCCATCGGCGCAAGCGCCGGGCGAGGCGAAAGGATCGGCACCGATGAAATCAGCGTGGCGGGAATCAGGCCGCCGATCGCCGAAAACAGAACGCAGAGGCCAACGATCAGAACGTCGCCGGACTGACCCAGAAAGATCCACAGACCGGATGCGCCCATCAGCACCGCAGCGGTGGCGATCAGCCGTCCGCGGGCGAAGCCGCGCGACAGCAGATGACCAGCAGCGAGATTGCCGATGACATTCACCAGGGTGATGACGGCGCTGATGACGCCAACGGTTGCAAGCGAGACGTTCAAGCGCTCGACGAGCAGGATCGGCAGGAAACTGGAAAGCGTGAAGCTCATCAGGCTGAAGAGGGAAAACAGCACGAAGAGCAGCACCGGGCCGCGGCTTGCCAGCGTTTCGGTCACATCATTCCGGAAGCTGGCGACGGTGCTGGCTGTTTCTCGCGGTGGCGAAACAGCCAGGAAGACGGAAAATAGGCTTGCGAGTGTGATCAAGCCATTGCTCCACCAGATCGACCGCCAATCGGCAAAGAACGGTCCGATCAGCATGGCGGCCGCCATTCCCGCGGGCATGAAGCAGCTCCACAGCGAAAAGACGAGATCACTGCGATCGGTGCTCACGAGACGCATGAGGATGGCAGGCCCGGCGACGACGACGAGCAGGAACCCGAAACCTTCGAGGATGCGCGACAGAAGGAGGAGCGTGAAAGCGTGGCTGGCCGCTCCGGCGAAGGAGCCGAGCACCAACATAGCCATCCCGACGCCGAGCAGGCGCCGATCCCCCGCCGCCGCGACGATCGCGCCGGCAACCATGCCGCCGACGACGCCGACGATGGCGAAGACGGAGGTGATCCAGCCGAGCGCGGAGAGGTCGAGCCCGAGGTCGGACTGAAGCAGCGGGCCGGCAATCAGCCCCTTGCCGACCTGCATCGCTGCGACCACGCCCGCCACGACGACGGTCAACACGCCCGCCCAATCGGTTCTCTCGCGAACGAAGATTGCGGCTGTGGTCATCAGGCGATCTCCGCCACGCGCGCACGCCCGGCGACCAGTGCTGCCGCCAGTTCTGCGACGTGGCGTCCCTGGAATCGTGCGCCTTCCAGCTCGTTGGTGCTCGGCCGACGGTCGCCGCCGTTGCCGTCGTCGGCAAGGGTAGAGGCACCATAGGGCGATCCGCCGGTGATTTCGTCCATGCGCATCTGACCCTTGAAGCTGTAGGGCAGGCCCGCAATCACCATGCCGAGATGGAGAAGCACGGTATGGGTGGCAAGGATCGTCGATTCCTGGCCGCCATGCTGGCTGCCCGTGGAGGTGAAGACGCTGCCGATACGACCGACCAAGGCATCCCGCGCCCAGATGCCGCCCGCCTGATCGAGAAAGTTCTTCATCTGCGCTGCCATGTTGCCGAAGCGCGTCGGCGTGCCGATGATGATCGCGTCATAGTCCGGCAGTTCCGTGACCGTCGCGATCGGCGCGTCCTGATTGCGCTTGTAACCCGCCTTGATAGCAACGGCTTCCGGCACGATTTCTGGCACGCGCTTCAGCGTGACGGTGGCACCGGACGCCCGCGCGCCCTCGGCGACGGCCTTCGCCATGGTCTCGATGTGACCGTAAGACGAGTAGTAGAGTACGAGTATCCTGGCCATCCGGCTTCCTTCCTCGGGGTGCTGCTGTTCGGATAAAGATGGTGGCTTTATTTGATCTGATGAAGTGACATAAAATTCATCAACTTGATCTCTGGAATCGATCATGCTGGATGCCCTGACCCTCGACCAGATGCGGACCTTCGTTACCGTCGCCGAAAGCGGAAGTTTCCGTGCCGGTGCCGCCAGGCTTTCACGCGTGCAGTCGGCGGTCAGCCACGCCATCGCCAATCTCGAGTCGGAACTCGGCGTCGCCCTGTTTGACCGCTCGGGCCATCGGCCGGCGCTGACACCGGAAGGGCAGGCGCTGCTTGCCAATGCCCGCGACATCCTGCTGCGAGTGGACGCCATGCGGGCCCGGGCACGCGGGCTTGGCGAGGGAATCGAGCTCGAGCTTTCGTTGATCGTCGACACGCTCTTCCCGATCGAGACGGTCGGATTGGCGCTGAACGAGATGCGGACGAGCTACCCCAATGTATCCATCAGGCTCGCGGTTTCGCCACTGGGCGGGCCGCTGGATGGTCTCGTCGAACGCCGCTTCACCCTCGGTATCATGGTTGGCGAGGATTTCCGCGATCCGGCGATCGCCCGCCAGGCGCTCTCGACGGTTCAAATCGTTGCGGTCGTGGCTGCCCATCATCCTCTTGGGCTCAGTGCCGGCGACGGCGCACTCGAAAACGCCGAACTCGCCGACCACCTGCAGATCGTGCAGTCGGATCCGTCGCAGCGCACGGCGGGGCGGGATTTCGGCGTGCTGTCGCCGCAGACCTGTCGTGTCAGCAGCCAGGATACCAAATATGCGATGATCCGGGCCGGTCTCGGCTGGGGCCGGCTACCGCTCTGGCAGGTGCAGCGGGATCTCGATGAAGGCCGGCTCGTGCGCATGCCGACGACGGCCCTCGGCCGCAACAGCCAGGTCGGCGCCGAGTGCTATCTCACCCACCGGATCGACGAGCCGCTCGGGCCTGCCGCACGCATTTTCGGGGAGGCGCTTGCCCGGCTGAGTGCTGCCCCTGGATCATGATGATTTTGAGCCAGGTCAACGCCAATTGATCGTGATCGGTTCACATTAGTCGGAGCGGAATACGAGCGGAATACGCCTTTTCTCATTCCGCTCTAGCGGCGACCAGCGAGCGCAAAGGCGAGGGCGAAGATCACGAGCCCGTACCGACGCCGGCGCGGCAGGATTGGTCGGAGCGGGATAGGAAAAGTGTGCGCGGTTTTCCGCCCGCATCCCGCTCCAATCCAAGAGAGCGGGATAGGAAAAGTGTGCGCGGTTTTCCGCCCGCATCCCGCTCCAATCTAGGAGAGTCGATCAGGCGGCCTTGTCCCAGACCGGTGCGAGACCGTCCGGATTGACGATGCGGCCATCCGGGCGGGCCAGGGCGTGGATTTCCGCCATCTCGCCGTCACCGAGCGCGAAGTCGAAGATCGCGAAATTCTCCTTCAGGCGATCGATCGTCGCCGTCTTCGAAAGCGTGATCACGTCCTTCTGCTGCACCAACCAGCGCAGGGCCACTTGCGCGGCCGTCTTGCCGTGGCGCGCGCCGATTTCGTTGAGCAGGGAATCGCTCGGCACCTTGCCGTTGGCCATTGCGTAATAGGCGGTGATCGACATGCCGTGCTTTCGGGCAGTCTGAAGCACCTTGGTCTGGTCGAGATAGGGGTGGTACTCGACCTGGTTGGTGGCGATCGGCGCATCGCTGAGCTTCACGGCTTCTTCCATCTGCGCCGTGTTGAAGTTGCTGACGCCGATGTGGCGGACCTTGCCGGCCTTCTGCACGTCGTTGAGGGCGCCGATGCGCTCTGCCATCGGTACGTCGCTGCCGCCCGGCCAGTGCAAGAGCAGCAGGTCGACATGGTCGGTCCTCAGCTTCTTCAGGCTCTCGTCGACCGAGGCGAGGAAGTCGCGATACGCATAGTTGTCGACCCAGACCTTGGTGGTGAGGAAGATGTCGGCGCGCGACACGCCGGAATTATGGATGGCTTCGCCGACCTCGGCCTCGTTGCCGTAGATCTGCGCCGTGTCGACGTGGTGGAAGCCGAGCTTGAGCGCTTCCGGCAGCACCCGCAGCACGTCAGCGCCAGGCATGCGGAAGGTGCCGAAGCCGAGCGCTGGAATGTTGGCGCCGTTTGAATTGACGGAATGCATGGTGGGTAACTCCTTGTACTTGACCTGCTGCACTTGGCGAGCGCCCGGCCGGATGGCCGGGCGAGAAAGGAACGATCTATAGGTGGTCCTCGAGGGCGGCGGATCAAGCCGGTTGGTAGGCGGCGCCGGCTCGACGATCAAGAACGCCGCTCAAGAGCGTAAGCATCAGGGCGGCCGCGACGAGCAGGGCACCGATGATCGGTGTCATGCCGAGACCAAGCGGCGAGGCGACGACCACGCCACCGAGCCAGGCGCCGACGGCAATGCCGAGGTTGAAGGCTGCGATGTTGAGCGCCGAGGCGACATCGACCGCACCCGGACGGTACTGCTTGGCAAGCTGCACCACGTAGAGCTGCAGGCCCGGCACGTTGGCGAAGGACAGGAAGCCGAGCGCGGCAAGCGTCACCAGCGTCAGCGCCGGCGCGGGAGCGGTGAAAGTAAAGAGCACGAGCACAGTCGCCTGGGCCAGGAACAGGCCTACAAGCGCCTTTACCGGGTCGCGATTGGCGATCTTGCCGCCGGCAATGTTGCCGATGGCGATGGCAACACCATAGAGCACGAGAATCAGGCTGACGGCTCCTTCGGAGAAGCCGGTGATGTCCTGCAGGATCGGCGCGAGGAAGGTGAAGGCGACGAATGTGCCGCCGTAGCCGAGCGCGGTCATGGCAAAGACGATCAGCAGGCGGCCGGAACCGAGCACACGCAACTGGTCGATGAGCTTGGCCGGCGGCGCCTTGGAGAGCGTGTTCGGCAGCAGGCCAACGATCGCGGTGAGCGCGATGACGCCGAGACCGGTCACTGCCCAGAAGGTGGCGCGCCAGCCGAAGGTCTGGCCGATCCAGGTACCGAGCGGCACGCCGGTGACGATCGCGACCGTGAGGCCCATGAACATCATGGCAATGGCCGAGGCGCGGCGATCCTCCGGGACGAGGTCGGCGGCGATGGTCGAGCCGACCGAGAAGAACACGCCATGGGCAAAGGCGGAAATGACCCGCGCGACGAGCAGGGGCTCATAGCTGGGGGACAGTGCGGCGGCGGCGTTGCCGACGATGAACAGCGCCATGAGGCCGATCAGGAGCGGCTTGCGCTCGATCCGGCCAGTCAGCGCCGTCAGCACCGGCGCGCCGAAGGTGACGCCGAGCGCATAGACGCTGACGATCAGGCCGGCGAGCGGCAGGGTGACATTGAGGTCGGTGGCGACTGTCGGAAGTAGGCCGACGATCACGAATTCCGTTGTTCCGATCGCATAGGCCGCGATCGTCAGCGCAAGGATAGCAATGGGCACGACGAGACCTTTCCCACCCGGCTGGGAGGGGCCGGGCGCGTTGGTTGTTGATGAAATCGAAGCGGAATATGAGCCTTTGCACTCCGCAAGATAATAAGCATAATCGGACAAAGGACTGTGAATTCGTTTCAAAGGTGACGACCCATGGACAATCGGGCGGGTGAGATGGAGGTCTTTGTTGCCGTGTCGGAGACCCGCAGCTTCTCGGCCGCGGCGCGACGCCTGAAGCTGTCGCCGTCTGCAGTCAGCAAACTGGTGACGCGCATCGAGGACCGGCTCGGCACACGCCTTCTCGTGCGCTCGACCAGGACCTTGCAACTGACGCCGGAGGGAGAGGTCTACCTTCAGCGAGCGCAGCGAATTCTGACCGAGATCGTCGAGACCGAACAGCTCGTCGCCGCCGGCGGCCGCATGACACCGCGTGGGCTTTTGCGTGTGAATGCCGCCGTCGGCTTCGGCGAGCGCTACATCATGCCGCTCGCGCCGGAGTTCCTCGCCCGCTACCCGGAGGTGCGGCTGGATCTGACCTTGACCGACAGCATGATCGACGTGGTCGGCGAGAGGGCAGACGTGGCGATCCGCACCGGTCCCTTGCGTGATTCATCGCTGAAGGCACGCAAGCTCATGGAAAGCCGCCCGGTGGTGATCGCATCGCCCGCCTATCTGGAAAGGCACGGGACACCGCAAACGCCGGATGAACTCGACGGCCACAATTGCATCCGCTTCAATTTCCGTCGCAGCGTCGACGAATGGGCGTTCCGCATGCCCGGGCAGCCGGCCGCGGAACTGCGCTCGGTCTTCGGCAACATGCAGGTTTCGAGCGGTTCGATCGTCCGCCAGCTTTGCCTTGCCGGCATCGGCATCGGCCGTATCGGCCGCTTCCACGTCGAGCCGGACTTCGAAGCGGGAACGCTCGTACCGTTGCTTGAAGATTATCAATCGGGCGAGATCGAGACGGTCTACGCCGTCTATGCAGGCCATGAGCATCTCGCCGCCCGTATCCGCGCCTTCATCGAATTTCTGGTCGAACGTATTTAACGCAGGTCGGCGCTACGCCTTCACCGCGACGATGAAAAGTCTCGGGAAGCGCAGAAGGACCTTGCCGTCGCTCATCGCCGGATAGGCAGCGCGGATCCGGTCCGTGTAGTCGGCAACGAAGGCGTCGCGCTTGTCTTCTGGCACGGCGTCGAGATAGGGGCGCAGGCCCGTACCTTTCACCCATTCGACGATCGCCTCGGCATTGGCGAGCCGGTGATAGTAGATTGTGTGCCAGACCTCGATGCTGGCCGCCTGTGGCGCCAGGCATTCGACATAGGTTGCGGGGCTCGGCATGGGATTGCGGCGGATGGTCTTGCCGGCAAAGGCATCGGTGAAAGCCGGGCTGCGAGCCGTCTGCTCCATCAGCAAATGGCTCGGCTCTCCAAGATTGTCCGGCATCTGGACCGCAAGCGTGCCGCCCGATGCGAGTGCCGCCATCAGTCTTTCGAAGACAGTTAGATGGTTCGGAAGCCATTGGAAGACAGCGTTGCCGTAAAACAGCGCCGCGCCGGCAGGTGGGACCCAGTTTGCGAGATCCGCCTTCTCGAAGGTGATGCCGGGCAGCCGCTTGGCCGCCGCAACGAGCATGTTCTCGTCGCTATCGAGGCCTGAAAGCGTGGCCTCGGGAAACCGGTCGCGGATGAGTTCGGTGGAGTTGCCCGGGCCGCAGCCGAGGTCGAAGGCGACGCCATCGGGCAGGTCTGGCACTTGGGCAAGAAGGTCTCTGGCTGGCCGGGTGCGTTCGTCTTCGAACTTCAGATATAGCGCAGGCGACCAGACCATCGGGGATCCTTCAGATACCGAATTGCAGGCTTTCGAGAGAGGGCAGGATCAGCGCCGGCCCGTGATCACGATACTCGTCCGGCATGTCCGCGCGGTTGATCCATACGGTGCGGAAGCCGAATTTCGTCGCCCCGGCAATGTCCCAGCGGTTCGACGACTGGAAGGAGACGGCATGCGGATAGAGCCGGTAGCCGGTTGTGACGATGTCGTAGACGGCAGGCGCGGTCTTGAAGGCCTTCACCGCGTCGACGGAAAAGACGTCGTCGATGATGATGTCGAGCGCCGCGTTGCGGACCGCAGAGGCGAGCATGGCCGGCGAGCCGTTGGAGAGGATGGCGATGCGCGCGCCGCGCTCCTTGAGCCCTTTCAGAACCGCCGGCACTTCCGGATAGCAGTCGAGCGCCCAATAGGCGTCGAGCAGCCGCTTGCGAAGCTTCGGGTCGGCGGAGGGAAACCGTGCGAAGGCGTAGTCGAGCGATTGTTCGGTCAGTTGCCAGAAATCCTGATAGCTGCCCATCAGCGAGCGCACCCAGGAATATTCGAGCTGTTTGGCGCGCCAGAGTTCGGAGAAAGCCTGCCCGTCCGGCCCGATTTCCTCAGCGTGGCGCCTGACAGCCGCATGCACATCAAAAAGCGTGCCGTAGGCGTCAAACACATAGGCCGCGTGGGACATCTTTTCCTCCCGTCATTTGTCTTCGGCACTGGCGGGACAAGATCGAATCGCCCGTCAAAGCCCATCCGAAAACAAAGGCTTACAGCATCATGCCTGATCAGGCAGCCAACTGTCACCGTTCTTTCGTGGGATCATGTCAAATCTTTGTGCAATGCACAATATCTGGCAGGGCGGCTGCAGAATTCTCGCGTCAGCTTTTGCCTGGCTTCCAGATTTTCGCCGGGAAGCGCAGCGCCTGCTTGGCGAGCTTGCCCTTGAGGCCGAGCGCCGTGTCGCAGAGGTTGACCACATGCCGGTTCGGCTTGGCCTCCGGCCGCAGCGCATGGAGCGCCGCGGCGGCGTCTTCCGGCGGCATGTAACGCGCCAGGATGCCGAGGGTGAGCGCGGTCGCGCGGCCGATCCCCCTCAGGCAGTGGACGAGCAGATGTGCGTCTTCGGGCAGACGGTCGACAAAGGCGAAGGCGGCCTCGATCGCCTCCCGACGGGCTGCATCCGGTTCGTCCGGATCGGTGCTGTCGCCAAAAAAGAGTTCCAGGTGCCGCTCCGGCGGCAGCTCGATCATCGAGAGCAGCCGGCTGCCGGGGGCGCGGATCGAGATCAGATGCGTCGGCGCCCAGAGCGCCCGGTTGTGCCGCGCTTCTGTTTGCGAGCTGACGATCGCCCGGACCGGCCAGCCGGCCGGATGCGCCGGATTGGCCTTGAGAACGGGATGGTAGAGTTCATCCCCGGTAACGGCTGCCGCAAGCGCCATGACAGGACCTCGCTGTGATTCTTCCGAGCGGATTTTGCCCTGAAATCGGTCGAGGCTTAAGGGCAAAATCTTGGAACTGGTGAAAAGCTGCCGGCAGGGCAGGGCATCAGCCCGAATGGATATAGCGCCGCGACCAGTGGGACGGCACGAGAACGGTGGCAAGCGCGAGCCCGGTGCTGAGCGCAAAGGACGCCCAGAGCGAGGCCGCGCCGAAGTGGTGCTGCAACACGGCGCCCGCAACCGCGCCTGAGAACATGCCGAGCCACGGGACGATCTGCACGAACCATTGACGGTTTTTGTTGCCGAGCAGCCAGCGGCCGAGACCCCGCCCAAAGCGGGAAAGTGCCCCGGTGACATAGGTAAGCCCGATCGGCAGCCCCTCGATATGTTCGACAGCCGCGTTGACCAGGCCCATGGAGAGCACGACGCCGTAGAAATAGAAGGGTCGCGCCATAAGGGGCCCGAAACCGGCGCAAAGCATCAGCACGAGACTGACCGTCGAGAGAACGCCGACGACGCCGAGGCGCGCGGCTACGATCACGCCAAGCGCGTTACCGATGATGAACGCCCCGAGCGCGCCGACGAGCAACAGCGCACCGGTGAAATTGCCTTCACCAAGTGCGATCGCCGCCCGGGTCGTGTTGCCGCTCATGAAGGAGACGAAATCGCCGATGCTCAGGAGCCCGATTGCGTCGGTCATGCCGGCGAGGAATGAGATCGTCGCAGCAATGGCCAGCGCCGTGCCGGTGCGCTGCCGCTTGATCAATCTTCGCCGTCTCGCAATGGTCATCTGCCTTGCCCCCTGTCGGGAACGAGCTTTAGCCCAGGCAGCAAGTGAGTCGAAATGGGTGTGTTCGGCGTTCGCTCGTCGATCGCTCCGATCCGGCTGTCCATGTCCGCATTAAAACCGCGTGATGACGCTGATGCCGAGGTCGATCGCACGATCCATGGCGGTCAGCGCAGGGATCGCCTCGGCGAGCGAGATCTCCCGGCCGATCAACTGTTGCGGCTTCAGCTTGCCGTCGGCGATCATCGCGAGCATGGCGTCGTAGCGCCAGGCCTGCATGCCGTGGCTGCCGTAGATCTCGAGCTCGTGGCCGATTACCTGCGCCATCGGGATCTGCGGCGTCGCCTGGTCGCCAAGCATCAGGCCGACCTGGACGTGACGCCCGCGCCGGCGCAGGTTCTTGATCGAGTTGAAGCAGGTCACTGGATTGCCGAGGGCGTCGATGGAGACGTGCGCGCCGCCGCCGGTGATGTCCTTGACGGCTGCCGCCACGTCCTCGACCTCGCGGCCGTTGATCGTCGCGATGGCGCCGATTTCTTTGGCGAAGGCGAGCTTGTCCTCGGCGATGTCGATCGCGATCGGCTGGGCGCCGAGGGCGGCCGCGATCATAATCGCCGAAAGACCGACACCGCCGCAGCCATGCACGGCCACCCATTCGCCGCCCTTGACCTTGGCCTGGTCGGCGACGGCGCGGAATGAGGTGGCGAAGCGGCAGCCGAGGCTCGCGGCCGTGGTGAAGTCCATGCTTTCGGGCAGGTGCACGAGGTTCTGGTCGGCAAAGTCGAGCGCGACATATTCGGCGAAGGAACCCCAATGGGTGAAGCCCGGCTGGAACTGCGCCTCGCAGACCTGCTGGTTGCCCGAGCGGCACTCGCCGCAGCGGCCACAGCCGGAAACGAAGGGCACGGTGACCCGGTCGCCGACCTTGTAGCGCATCACTCGGCGGCCGGCAGCGGTGACCACGTCCGCCAACTCGTGGCCCGGCACGTGCGGCAGCCGGATATCGGCGTCATGGCCCATCCACCCGTGCCAGTCGGACCGGCAAAGCCCCGTCGCCTCGACCTTGATGACCACGCCATTTTCCGTCGGAGTCGGATCGGGAAGCGTCCGGATTTCCGGCGTCTTCTCGAACGCGTCGTAATACATGGCTTTCATCGGGGCACTCCTTGCGATGTCTGAACAGATGCGGCGCGACCATCGATGTGGCGGGCCATCAGGATTTCGTCGACTTCTTCGTCTCCGTCGAGCAACCCGCCCGGAACGCGCCCGATTGCTCGGAACCCTTCGCGCTCATAGAAGCGGATCGCGGTCTCGTTGTCGGCGCGGGCGACGAGCTCCAGCATCCGAATACCGGCCGAACGGGCATGCTCGGTCAGATACCCGAGAAGTTGGTGCGCTACGCCGGACCCGCGTGCTTCGTCGCGCACATAGACCATGATGATCGTGGCCCGGTGCGCCAGCCGGCTCGCGCGCTCCCGCATCAGGCCCATCATGCCGAGCGGCTCGTCCCCGTCGAGCGCGACGAAGACGGCGTTGGCGGTCAGTCTCGCTTGCCATTCCGCCGTCGAAAGCCGCTCCCAGTCCGCCGCGGTCGAAGCGAAGGCCTGTGGCTCGCGGGTGAGCGCTTCCAGCCTTATACGGCGGAAGAGGTCCACGTCTTCCTCTTCGAGATGCTTGATGCGCATGGCTTTCCCTTCCTTTGCGCAAGAGACTAAGCGAGACGTCGTCCCGGTGCCAGAATGGCCGCTATGACATTTTTTGATATACCCATTCACCCCGATGCTGCTTTTTTGGGCTATGCCGAACGAACGGAACAAGGAAAGTGAAGGAGACGCCGATGGCCGTCGATACATCCCCCCGCTCAGTGACCTGGACCTATGTCGATGGTGAATGGCTCTCGGGCAACCCGCCGCTGATCGGCCCGACCTCGCACGCGATGTGGCTGGGCTCGACGGTCTTCGACGGCGCCCGCGTCTTCGACGGCGTCGCGCCCGACCTTGATTTGCATTGCCAGCGCGTCAATCGCTCGGCGACCGCACTTGGCCTGAAGCCGACCATGGCGGCCGAAGAGATCGAGGCGCTGACCTGGGAAGGCGCCAAGAATTTCGATGGCAAGACCGCGCTTTACGTCAAGCCGATGTACTGGGCCGAACACGGCGCCGCCGGCGTCGTCGCCATCGATCCGGAATCGACCCGTTTCGCGCTCTGCCTGTTCGAAGCGCCGATGGGCAATGGTCATGGCGGCTCGTCGCTCACGCTCTCGCCCTTCCGCCGGCCGACGCTGGAATCGATGCCGACCGACGCCAAGGCCGGCTGCCTCTACCCGAACAATGCGCGCATCCTGACCGAGGCCCGTTCGCGCGGCTTCGACAATGCGCTCGTGCGCGACATGCTCGGCAACATCGCCGAGACCGGCTCTTCCAACGTCTTCCTGGTCAAGGACGGCGTCGTCTTCACGCCGGCCGCCAACCGCACCTTCCTCGCCGGCATCACCCGATTCCGCGTCATGACGCTGCTGCGTGAAGCTGGTTTCGACGTGGTCGAGGCAACATTGACCATGGCCGATTTCGAAGCGGCCGACGAGATCTTCACGTCCGGCAACTATTCCAAGGTGCTGCCAGTGACACGCCTCGAAAGCCGCGACCTGCAAGCCGGCCCGGTCGCCGCCAAGGCCCGCGATCTCTACATGGATTGGGCGCACGCGGCGCGCGACGTCTGAAACAATCCGAAGGTCCCGACACCGAGCGCGAGGTCTGCCGCGCTCGGACGGTATACACTCGGGGTGCGGCCGAACGCCGGTCGCTTGCTTCCCGCCTTCAGCGGGAGAGGGAAGCGCGCGCCCTGACCGCGGCGCGCTTATGGATCAGATAGGCCTGGACTGAAATACCCGACAGGAAGATCAGCAGCCAGACGAGCAACGTCGTTTGCACGATCGGCGATTCCGGCCCACTTGCGAGCGGCTGCGAGGCCGGCAGACGTTTCAGCGTTTCGGCGACCGCCGGCACAATCAGCAGGAAGTAGGTGAAGGAGAGGCCGAGCGTCGTCAGATTGGGTTTGAGGCGGCCGAAGAAGTCGACGCGTGCAGCGGCAAGGCTTCCAGCGATCACAAGCAGCGTGACGATGCCAAGCGCATGCCCTGCATTGAAGCCGCCGGTGCTCGACAGCCCCACCGTTGTCAGCACGGCGAGAACGAGAGTGGCGAGATAGATCTTGCCGGAGCGCGTCGCGGGGTCGATCGCGCCATGGCGGGCGAAGCCGTAAAGCCCCGCGACGACGGGCGCCAGGCTGATTGCCGTATGTATGATGCCAAGGGTGGACAGCGGATTTGCCATGATCTTGCTCCTTCCAATCTTATCAACCGACTAGTTGGGCAATGGTTCAAAAAAGAGATGCGCTTGCTTATGCCGGCGCATCGGGGTCCTTCGCAGTCAACTTATGCCAACTGCGGGCTTTCTGGCGTTACCGTGGGAACAGCCCTCGCGGAGTCTGCGTCGCCATTGTTGCGGCTTTGTGATGTCGAAACAATGCCTGCGAAGCCGTCGATCATATCGTCCTGGTGGTCAGAAGCTGATTCATTGCGCGACGGGCGATAACGGAAAACACGCTTGGATCGGAGCCGGCGACCCGTGCGGCCAGCATGGCGCCGTGGACCGAGGCAATCAAGGAATCGGCCGCCACTGCCGATCCATGCTCGGCCCTAAGCACGCCTTTGGCGACGCCGTCGTCGATCACCGCGCGGAGCCAGCCGGCGAGATCGGCGAAATGGCTACGCACCTGCTGAACGACAATTTCCGGCAATGACGGGATCTCGGAGGCGAGCAATGCGCCGATGCAGAACGGCATATCCTGCCGGCGAATGCAGTCCTCCCAAAAGCCGATATAGGCGTCAAGCCGCGCCACCGGATCGGCGACGGCCGCCAGCAGCCCCTCGACGTGGCGGCGATTGTTCTTGCGGTAACGCGCAAGCACCGCCGCCGCCAGATCCGCCTTGGTCGCAAAATGATGATGGATCGTTGCTTTGCCGACCCCCACTTCGGGCGCAATGTCGGCATAGCTGAATGCGTTGTAGCCCCTCGACACCATCAGGCGTTCCGCGACTTCCAGGATCTTTTCGTAGGTCTCGCTCACCATGGCGAAAGCTCTACCAACTGGTCGGTTGGAGCTCAAGCTGTAATCGGTGTCCGAGCATAGCGGCGGCGCAAGACGTTCGACCTGCCAATAGTTCATCCGTCAGGTCGAACGTCAGACTGCGAGTGGTGATCGTCGCGTGTCAGCGCCGGTTGCTCACTTGGCCTTTTCCGGTGCCTTGATGATCACCGTATCGGGTGCCAGTTCGCCGCCGACTTCGACCGTCTTCTTCTGCTTGTCGAAGACGCAGATCCGGGTCACGGCCGTGTCGGATCCTTTGGGCGTGCCGATCATCAGCGCCAGGCCGAAGCTTTCCGAGCCAAAGGGATCGACGACCGCGCTTGCCTTTTCGAGCGACGAGGCAGCGGCGAGGCATTTTTCCGAAACTTCGGCCCGGAAGGTCTCCCACGCGTCGCCGGAGGAGGCTGCGGCATTGGACGCGAGCAGCGCCGCGGCAGCGGAAAGGGCGAGGGCGTGGATCAGGCGCGATGGCATGGGCAGTCCTTCTGCATGGTTGTGGCGGTTGAAAGGCTGCACGCAAACCGTGGCGCGATTGTGCTCGAAAGTGTCATGCTTTCAAAATGATGTTGAAAGTATATTCCGTGGGTTGAGGAAAAAATGGCATTGCATCGGTTGCCTCCATGGGGGCTGGTGCCTATGTTCCCGCTCACAGATTTCCCTCACGAAATCCCATGCCAAGAGGAGATGCCCACATGGCCTTCGAATTGCCGAACCTTCCCTATGACTACGATGCGCTGGCGCCCTACATGTCGCGCGAGACGCTCGAATATCACCATGACAAGCACCACCTTGCCTACGTGACCAACGGCAACAAGCTCGCTGAAGAAGCCGGCCTCTCCGACCTGTCGCTCGAGGAAATCGTCAAGAAGTCCTACGGCACCAACCAGCCGCTGTTCAACAATGCCGGCCAGCACTACAACCACATCCACTTCTGGAAGTGGATGAAGAAGGGCGGCGGCGGCACCAGCCTGCCGGCCAAGCTCGAGGCGGCCATCAAGTCCGATCTCGGCGGCTACGACAAGTTCCGCGCCGATTTCATCGCCGCCGGCACCGGTCAGTTCGGCTCGGGCTGGGCCTGGCTTTCGGTCAAGAACGGCAAGCTTGAAATCTCCAAGACCCCGAACGGCGAGAACCCGCTCGTTCACGGTGCTTCGCCGATCCTCGGCGTCGATGTCTGGGAACATTCCTATTACATCGACTACCGCAACGCCCGTCCGAAGTACCTCGAAGCCTTCGTCGACAGCCTGATCAACTGGGACTACGTGCTCGAAATGTACGAAGCGGCTGCCAAGTAAGCCGTCCGTCTTCAGTGCATGACGTTTGGGCCCGGCGCTTGCGCCGGGTCTTCGTTTGCAGCGGCCTGCTGTCGCGTGAGGCGTCAGGCTGCCGGCGGCCTACGCCAGCCGCTGATCCACAGTTCCCGAAGGCGGTTTCCCTCGCCCGGGAAATAGGCGTCCGCCGCTTCGCAATGTTCGACGCGATCGGCCCGGAAATTGCGGATCGCCTTCCGCAGCTCACACCAGGCAACGATGTTGGCGGTTTCGGAATAGTAGATCAGCGCCACCGGCTGGATCGTTCTCTCCGTCGCTCGGCCGAGCTCGTCGCGATAGTTGAGTTCGAGCTTCTGTTCGTCGCGGATTGCCCGGCGCACCAGGGCAAGATCGATGCCGGCGGGCGAGGGGGCAATCGTTCCCCAGGCGTGCAGCGCCTGCGAGCGGAAGGCGAGCCTGAGCGGCTCGGGCACTGCGGCGGTGATCTTCTGGTTGACCCTGACGGCCGCCGCCTTCAGTTCCTCGTCGCCGGTCCGCGACAGCAGCGCCAGCGCCACGGCAATCGCTTCCGTTTCTTCGATCGAAAACATCAGCGGCGGCAGGTCGAAGCCGGGCCTGAGGATATAGCCGATGCCGCGGCCACCCTCGATCGGCACCCGCATCGCCTGGAGTGCTGCGATATCACGGTAGATCGAGCGCACCGTCACCTCCAGCGTCGCGGCCATCGCCGCTCCAGTTACCGGTTTTCGGGCAAGTCTGAGGATCTGGATGATCTCGAAAAGCCGTGCCGCCTTGCGCATCGAAAACCGCTCCCGTCATCAACGCTCCTGACAATACCTTGTCAGTAGCCCGGATTTATACCATCAGCCAACGAGTTGAAAAAACAGCAATTCGTCTAGGGAAGTGAAAAATCGGGCGATGGACAACTGACATGACGTACACGGAAAATCTCTGGCTCTTCTTCACCTTGCTTTTCGGCATCATCATCGTGCCGGGCATGGATATGGTCTTTGTTTTGGCCAACTCGCTAACGGGTGGGCGGGCCTCCGGCCTGTCGGCGACGGCTGGCATCATGGCGGGCGGCGTGTTGCACACGCTCTATGCGGCGCTCGGCGTCAGCGTCATCCTCCACCTCGTGCTAGGGCTCTTCAACGTGCTGCTTGTCGCGGGTGCTGCCTATATCGCCTGGATCGGTCTTTCGCTTGTCAGGAGTTCGATCACCATCGGCGGGATAGAAGGCTCGGGGAGGCTCTCCCGCTGGGCGAGCTTCCGGCAGGGTGCGCTGACGAGCCTGATGAACCCGAAGGCCTATCTCTAGGCGGTCTATCCGCAGTTTCTCAAACCGCAGTTTGGGCCAATCTGGTCGCAGGCCCTGGTCATGGCCGCAATGATCGCGACGACGCAACTCGCGATATATGGCGGCCTGGCGCTCGCCGCCGGCCGCGGCCGCGATTTCCTGGTCGGCAGCCCCGGCGCAACGGTGTGGGTCGGTCGCGCCGCCGGCGTCGTGCTCATTCTGGTCGCAGTCTTCACCATTTGGCAGGGCTGGGCGAATTGACGTTCATCATGCGGACGGTCGAAGTATAAATATGAATACAAAAGTCATGTTTATTCGGTGATCGACCGAAAGCCCGGAAAACAAGGCGGCCATTCGAAATTCTGTTGTCGTAACAAGCACATCAAAAAAATGTTACTTCCGCAGAATACGCAAGATGACATCATGCCGCCGCATTGGACATGAAGGCCAGCCAGGCAGATTTGCCAAACCGATTTGATTTGACCGGGAGATCCTGATGAAAATACGCGCACTCATGTTGGCAGCCGCTCTTGCGGGCCTGGGTGTTACTGCCGTGACGGCAGCCGACGAGCCGCAGGTGGTTCGCCAGCAGGCGATGAAGAAGGTGGGGGCAGCAACCGGTGCACTTGCCGGCATCGCCAAGGGCGAGAAGCCCTATGACGCGGATGTCGTCAAGGCGTCGCTGACGACGATCAGCGAAACGATGAAGACCTTCCCCGAGCATTTCCCGACGGGTTCCGAGACGGGCCACGAGACCGAGGCGAGCCCGAAGATCTGGGAAAACATGGACGACTTCAAAGCCAAGGCCGCCAAGCTCGGCACCGATGCTGCGACGGTTCTGGCACAGCTTCCCGCTGACCAGGCGGCCGTCGGTACTGTCCTCGGCGGCATCGGCAAGGACTGTGGCAGCTGTCACGAGAGCTATCGCCTGAAGAAGGATTGATGGGCGGCGACGTCGCATCATGTTGACAAGAGAGGCACGCGCCCTCGAGTCGCGTGCCTCGATCTGTTTTTGGGACCAGTCCGCTTGCGGCTACAGCGCCGCGCGTCTTATCAGACGCGCAAAGGTCGCTGTAGGACTTTGATTTGCTGCATTCTCCTTAAATCGAGGTCGATTTAAGGAGACATGCAGTAGGCACGAGGGGTGACAATGGGTCGTCGCACAAGAAAGCTGATTTCGGGTCTTGTGGTGTTGGGCGTTGTCGGTGGGGCAGCCTTCTGGTGGCTGACGAAGCCGGCGCCGTGGAGTGCCTCTCATTGGGAGGGGCTTGGCGAGCCTGATCTCGCCAATGGCGAACAGGTCTTTTGGGCCGGCGGCTGCGTGAGCTGTCATGCCAAGCCGGGCGCCGAAGGCGACGCTCGCCTCGTTCTCTCCGGCGGCGCACCGCTGAAGAGCCCGTTCGGAACCTTCCATGCACCGAACATCTCGCCTGATGAGACCGCCGGCATCGGCGGGTGGACACTTGCCGATTTCGGCAACGCGATGACCCGCGGGGTGGGACGCGATGGCGAGCATCTCTATCCGTCCTTCCCCTACGGCTCCTATGCGCGCATGACGGCGAAGGACGTCAACGACCTCTGGGGCTACATGAAAACCCTGCCGAAGAGCGCCGACGTGGCGCCGCCGCACGAACTGCCGTTCCCCTACAATATGCGGATGGCGCTCGGTGGCTGGAAGCTGCTGTTCCTCACCGACAAGCCGCGCGTCAGCGTTGACGGCAACGATCCGAAACTCACGCGCGGCCAATATCTCGTCGAGGGGCCGGGCCATTGCGGCGAATGTCATACGCCCCGAAATGCGATTGGCGGCTTCGAGCCTAACCAGTGGCTTGCCGGTGCGCCGAACGCGGGAGGTAAAGGCCGCATCCCCAACATCACGCCCGGCTCCAAGAGCATCGGCGGCTGGAGCGCCTCTGATATCGCCTCCTATCTCGAAACCGGGTTCACCCCGGAATTCGATTCCGTCGGCGGTTCCATGGTCGAGGTGCAGAAGAACATGGCGAAACTGACGCCGGCCGACCGGGAGGCGATTGCAGCCTATCTCAAGGCGGTTCCGGCGCTCTGACGCTACAGCGCCACGCGTCTTATCAAACGTCGCTGTAGCACTTCGATTTGCTGCATGTCTTCGTCCTCAAATCGAGGCTGACTTAAGGAGACATGCAGTAGATCTTCGCAGTAGGACGCACTCAACTCGTTCTGCATGCTTCCTTGATCGTCACGGAAGGAAGGGCAAAGCATGCAGGAATTCAAGATGCTGCGGTGATCTTTGTGCGTCGAGAGGGGCGTGCGTTGCTGCGGGACAATGGGGAGGGGACTGAATGTGCCCACACGAAACCGTGCCCTATGACCAGTCCAGCCGCTCCGACCTGCGTCCCAAGTGGCGGTTCTCAGCCGACGCTGGCGCTTTCGTTCACCAGATGCTCATGTCCGTAGAGTGCCAGAAAGCCGTCGAGTTCCGGCGAGCCGAGGCCAAGGCCGCGCAGGATCTCGGCGGCAAAACTGATCGGTGCGGTTCCTGCGGCGGTGACGACATGGCCGCTGCGCAGCGCCTGCGACTGATCGCGATAATGCGGCCCACCGCGATAGCCGGGCAGCGCCGCAAGGCTTTCGCCGCTGTTGCCGGTGTGGTTGACGCCGTTGAGAAGACCGCTTGCGGCGAGCGCGTTGACACCGCCGCAAATGGCCGCAACCACGCGCTTGTCGCGATCGAAAGCGCGGATCGTCGCTGAGAGATCAGGAGCCTCATCTGTCTCCCAGATCGATCCGCCGCAAATCACCAAGCCGTCGAAACCCGCAGGATCGAGCGCGTCGATCGACAGATGCGCCGAGACGTCGAGGCCACCCATCGACGTCACGCGGGCACCGTCGGCGGTGGCAACGTCGATTTCTACGCCAAGATGGGTGCGCGCCGCCGCCATCAACAGCGCACATTCCCAATCGGCGAAGCCTTCACAGAGCACGATTGCAAGGCGCATCGTTCCGTCCTCATCCAAGCTTCTGCATATAGCGCATGCCGGTCACCGGACGAGGCACGAAGCGTTCGGATTCGTAGAAATGATGCGCCTGGAAATTGCCGGTGGCGGCACTGACCGAAAGGAAGTCGCAGCCGGCCATCTTCGCCTGCTCGCGCGCCTTGGCAACGAGGTGACGGCCGATGCCGGTGCCGCGGCTTTCAGGGCGAACGAAGAGATGGTGCAGTTCCATGCCGCGGGCGCCCTCGGCGGCCCGGTAGATCGGCACCAGGATCGCGTAGCCGATCAGCCGGTTGCCGGCCTCGGCAACGAGCGCGGTGATCCAGGGCGTGCGGCCGAAGAGGTCGCGCTCGAGCTGCTCCGGCGTGATCGGCGCGGCATCGCCATGGTGGGCGGCCAGTTCGGCGATCATCTCGCGCAATTCCGGCAGGTCGCGCTGCTTGGCGCAGCGGATCGTGACCATCGGCGGCCGCGCCGACGGGACGGGATGAAGGGTGGGGATGGCGGTCTGTAGCATGTCTCGGCTCCTCGGGTTCTCTCGCCATCAGGAGCCGGAAAAACAAAAGCCGCCTGATGGCGGCCTTGTTGAATATGATCAGCAGGCCGCTCCTATCGGAACAGCCAAAAATACACGCGGCAAATGGGTGCGTTCTTGATCATGGGCGCTAGATTGTTCGTTTTCGCGATTTTGTCAACGGGGATTTTTCGCGCGGTCATTATCCCTGTGATCTCAGTGCTCGCTCTCGCACATCGAGTGGTCGGCCAAAGCCCGGATCACATAGCAGTCGCCCACCGTGTGATTGCCGTGGCAGGCGACGATGCGTTCCAGTTCCTGCTCCAGCTTCTTCAGCCGGGCGATCTTCTCGCGAACGGTCGCCAGATGTTCGCTGGCGATCCGGTCGGCTTCGCCGCACGGGCGTTCCGGATGCTGACTGAGGGCGAGCAGATCCCGGATCGAATCGATCGACAGGCCGAGATCGCGTGCGTGACGGATGAAGGCCAGTCGCTCGAGTTCGCTTTTCTCGTAGCGCCGCTGGTTGCCTTCGGAACGCTCGGGCGCCGCGATCAGCCCCATCTGCTCGTAATAGCGAATGGTCGGAATTTTCACGCCGGTGCGCCGTGAGAGATCGCCGATGGAATACATGTTCGCCTCAAACCTATAGCTCCTGGAGCAATAGATAGTTGCGCGCTGTTGGGTGTCAATGGTGGGGTGAGGGAAAGACCCGTCTGGGCCCTCCCAAATTCGGAGACCGGGGCCTCGGCATCAATTCTGGCCCGGCCTGGCCGTAGTCAGGTTTGTTACCGAGGAACGAGAGCAAGATCCCGTCGAAGAGATCGCTCTCCTCCAGTTGCGCCGATGTCGGTGGCCGCGTTGTCGCGCTGCTTCTCGACGCCCATCGCACGTTCGATGGCTTGACGGATTTCGTCCTCGACCGCCTTGCGCTGCTCAGAGTCCATCGCCTTCAGGTCTTCTTCGCTGAGACCGAGCGATTCGAGGATCTGCGCGCGGATCTGTTCCGCCAGGCTCATCTTCGCCCGCTTCAGGAACTCGTCGCTGACCGAATTGCCCGAGGGAGCCGCCCCTTCCTTGTCCGTGATCGAGGCCGTGCCGGGTTCGCCGCGGGTTGCGGTCGCCCACAAGGCGTTGGAGAGCGCGTTCGAGGTCGACGGCGGTGCGATTGTCGGGGCAAGCCGCGGGCGCGCATCGGTGCCGGTCTCTTCAATCGGCGAAACCGTACCCATCTGCTGGCGGCGCTGGGAGAAGTAGTAGCTCGAGATGCTGTTGTCGATCTTCATGGGAATCCCCCGGAATCTGTCGTCCGGGGGAAGCTGCTTTTGCGGGCTTGCGTGGAGCTTGCTACTGCAACCTTCTAGCGAGAATTAGGGATGCTTCTCGCGCGTCAGGGCAGGGTGTAGGCGATGATGTAGTCACCCGGCCGGGTGCCGACCGAACCGTGGCCTCCGGCGACGATCATCACATATTGCTTATCGCCAACCGCATAGCTCATCGGTGTCGACTGGCCGCCGGCGGGCAGGCGGGCTTCCCAAAGCTGGCGGCCGGTCGTCAGGTCATAGGCGCGCAGATAATCGTCGACCGCAGCACCCAGGAAGGCGACGCCGCCCTTGGTGATCATCGGTCCGCCGATGCCCGGCACGCCGACCTTGAACGGCAACGGCAGCGGCGTCATGTCCTCGACGGTGCCGTTCTTGTGCTTGTAGGCGATCTTGCCGGTCCTGAGGTCTGCGCCGGCGACATAGCCCCATGGTGGCGCCTGGCAGGGAATGCCGAGCGGCCCGAGGAAGGGACCCATGAAGACGCCATAGGGCGCGCCTTCGTTACGGTTGAGGCCTTGTTCCGATCCTTTCTCGTCCTGCCCCCTCGGCGGAATCTGATCGCGAGGCACGAGACGCGACGTGAAGGCGAGGTAGGTCGGCATGCCGAACATCACCTGCCGTTCCGGATCGACGGCGACGGAGCCCCAATTGAAGGTGCCGAAGTTGCCGGGGTAGACGAGCGTTCCCTCGATCGACGGCGGCGTGTAGCGCTCCTCGTATTTCAGCGACCGGAACGCGATGCGGCAGGCAAGCTGGTCGAAGAGCGTGATGCCCCACATGTCCTTCTCCTGCAGTGGCGAAGGCATGAAGGTAAGGCCCGAGACTGGCTGGCTCGGCGCACTGAAATCCTCGGGGATCGCCCCACCCGGCGCCTGGACCTCCTCGATGGGGATGATCGGCTCGCCGCTTCTGCGGTCGAGCACGTAGATATCGCCCTGTTTCGTCGGCCCGACCAGCGCCGGCACCACCGTGCCGTCGTCCTTGGTGATGTCGAGCAGGGCCGGCTGCGCCGGCACGTCCATGTCCCAGAGATCGTGGTGCACGGTCTGGCGGACCCAGCGCACCGCGCCGGAATTGATGTCGAGCGCGACGATCGAGGACGAATATTTCTCGACGTGCTCGCTGCGCCCCATGCCGAGCTGGTCCGGCACCTGGTTGCCCATGGGGATGTAGACCAGGCCAAGCGCTTCGTCATAGCTGAAAACCGACCAGCTGTTCGGCGAGTTGGTCGTGTAGGTTTGCCCCACGGGAAGCGGCGTCGTCACATCCGGATTGCCGCTGTCCCAGTTCCAGATCAGCGCGCCCGTGTTGATGTCGAAGGCACGGATGACGCCGGATTGTTCCTGGGTCGAATAGTTGTCGTTGACGGCGCCGCCGATGATGAGCTTGCCGGCCACTGCCACCGGCGGTGACGTCGAATAGTAGTAGCCGGCCGGATTGTACTTCATGCCCGTTTCGAGACGCAGCACGCCGTTGTCGGCGAAGCCGGTGCAGACCGAGCCGGTCGCCGCGTCGAGCGCGATCAGGCGTGCATCGGAGGTCGGCAGGTAGACCCGCTCGGCGCAGGGGCTGCCGGGTGCTGCGGCCGGGTCGGCCCAATAGGTGACACCGCGGCAGGTCTGATGCTGGCGATCGGGATTCATGCCCGAGTTGGAATCATATTTCCATTTCTCCTCACCGGTCGCTGCATCGAGCGCGATCGCCCAATTGTGCGGCGTGCAGGCATAGAGCGTATCTTTCACCTTGAGCGGCGTGACCTGATAGGTCGTCTCCCCGACGTCGTCGGGCCGTTTGACGTCGCCGGTCTGGTACTGCCAGGCAAGCTTGAGGGTGCCGACATTGTCCGGCGTTATCTGCTTGAGCGGCGAGTACCTTTGACCGAACGGCGTACGCCCGTACTGGTGCCATTCGCCCGGAGGCACCGAGCCTCCAAGCGGCGGACTGGCGGCAACGACATCGCTTGGCAGATCTCCGCGAATGTCGTGCGGGTCCTGCGTCAGGGCATACCCGGCCACGCCGATCGCGATGAGCACGGCGATCGCCAGCGGCCAGCCGCTCACCGCGTAGCGCTCGCCCGTTGGGCTCTCGAAGCCAAGCGGACGACGGACGGACGGCAGCAGCAGCCAGAGCCCCAGAAGCACGATGACACCGCCGCGCGGGCCGAGCTGCCACCAGTCGAAGCCGACCTCGGAGACCGCCCAGCCGAGCGATCCGAGGACGATGAACGCATAGAGCCAGATCGCCGCCGATTTCCGCATAAACATGAGCACGGCCGTCAGTAGGAAGCCGATACCGACGACGAGATAGTAGGGGCTGCCGCCGAGCATCAGCAGCTTGGCTCCGCCACCGCCGAGCACGAGGCCAATGAGAGCGAAGACCATGGCCGTCAGGATGAGCATGATGGAAACTCCCGCATTGAAGAAAGGTGCCGCGGCACGGTTTTTTCCATAACGCCGGTCCCGTTCGGGGCCGCGTGAGACAGGTCGGTTTCGGAGTTGGCGGCCGCAAGCGATGTCGCGGCAGCCGGGTGTGGAAAGGCGCGCCTGGCACTTACCGGTAGCACCTAACGCGCCGCATCTGCCTTTCAATAGCCACAATTCCGCAACGCGGAAATTTAGGGTTATGCGATGGGGTTGCGCTCAAGCTGCCGCGATAAATGAACACAAGCCCGATGGGTATGGACCCATCTGTTGGCGAGCCGTGCCATCACGCCATGAAAAAACAAGAAGTTAGAACGTTTCGGTGAATCAGGACCAGAAGCAGCGGGCCGGATCGCTTCGAGCTGGCGCAGCTTCAGACGACTGTCACGTGCCGCAGAAGGTTCGCAGGACTTCTTCTTCGGGCTTCGGCGGCTCCTGGTAGGCAGCAAAGCGCGGCTGGTCCTCGTAGGGCTTTGCGGTGACCTCGACGAGCGCCTCGAACAGCGAAAAATCGCCGTCATTGGTTGCCGCTGCAATCGCCTGTTCGATGCGGTGATTGCGGGGGATATAGGCGGGATTCACGGCCCTCATCGCGCGCGAGCGCGCTTCGGGCGTCGCCGTTTCGCGGGAAAGCCGCTGGCGCCAGTCCTGAAGCCATGGCTGGATCGTCTCGGCCGAGGCGAAAATAGCGCTGAACGTCGCATCGCCTGCCGGATCGCGGGCACTGTCGCACAGCCGCCGGAAGGTCAGAGTGAAATCGGCCTCGCCCTTGTGCATGGCCGTCAGCAGTGCCTGCACGAGATCAAGGTCGCTTTCTTCGCTCGTGGCCAGCCCGATCTTGGCCCGCATGCCGTCCAACCAATGGCGCTGGAAGATTGCGCCGTATTCGCCGAGCGCATCATTGGCCAGTTCCACCGCCGTGTCCGCATTATCGTCGAAGAGTGGCACCAGCGTCTCGGCGAGACGCGCGAGGTTCCATTGGCCGATGCCGGGCTGGCTCGCATAGGCATAACGGCCGATCTGGTCGATCGAGGAGAACACCTTCTTGGGGTCGTAGACATCCATGAAGGCACAGGGGCCGAAATCGATCGTCTCGCCGGATATCGTCATGTTGTCGGTGTTCATCACGCCATGGATGAAGCCGACATGCAGCCAACGGGCAATCAGCTCCGCCTGGCGCGCCGCCACCGCCTTGAAGAAGGCGAGATAGGGCCGCGCATGATCCTTGATCTCGGGATAGTGCCGGTCGATCGCGTAGTCGGCGAGGATCTTCACGGATGCCATGTCGCCGCGTGCGGCGAAGAACTGGAAGGTGCCGACGCGCAGGTGGCTCGCTGCAACGCGCGTGACGATGGCGCCGGGCAGGATCTGCTCGCGATAGACGGGCTGACCGGTGACCACGGCCGCAAGCGCCCGTGTCGTTGGGATACCCAAGGCAAACATCGCCTCGCTGACGATATATTCGCGCAGCACCGGCCCGAGTGCCGCGCGCCCGTCGCCACGCCGTGAAAAGGGCGTTTGGCCCGGTCCCTTCAACTGGATGTCGCGCCGCGTTCCGTTGCGGTCGATCACCTCACCGAGCAGGATTGCCCGGCCGTCGCCAAGCTGCGGCACGAAGGTGCCGAACTGGTGCCCGGCATAGGCCATGGCAAGCGGCTCGGCGCCAACCGGCACGCGGTTTCCCGAGAAGATCTGGGCACCTTCGCGCTCGAGCACGGCGACGTCGAGCCCGAGTTCCTCGGCGAGCGGCTTGTTGAGCTTGATCAGCCAGGGCTCCGCGACGGGCGTCGGCTCGACGCGCGCAAAGAACTGTTGCGGCAGCCGCGCATAGCTATTGTCGAAGGCAAAGGCTTCGGCATTTCCGGTCGGTGAGGGGGGAGCATAGTTCATGATCAAGCGGTCAACGGCGTCTGTCGGGATTGCCCGGGGCCGTCCTTTCCGCCCAAGTCTACACGAGATCACGATGATTTTGCGCCGACTCGAGCAAAAATCATCGTGATCGATTCTTGGAAGTTAGAGCGGGATGCGGGCTGAAATTGCTCCGGCACTGTGGCTTTCGCGAGAGCGGCGGCGCCCTCCCGCGATCAGTCGCGAGAGGGCCGGGAGGGCGAGGCCCGCGCCTCAGGCGCTAAGCGCCGTCGGTGGAAGGCAGGCCTCGCAGATTGCCGCGATATGGCGATGATCGGTGCCGCAGCAGCCACCGAGGATGCGCAATCGTGGCAAATGTGCCGTCAGTGTTCTGTACCGCCGCCCAAGGTCGGCGGGATCACCGGCATCGAGCGTTTCGCTGTCGTCGAGTTCGGCATGGCTCATCATCGAGGCATTGGCTCGGATCCCGGCGATGCGCTGCGTCCAGGTGGCCCGGGCGTCGAGGACCGTTTCGAAATGGCTCGGATGGGCACAGTTGATCATGTAGTAATGCGGATAGCCGCCGGTCGCAGCGTCGACGGTCTCGACCGCAGCCTGAAGCGTGCGGCCGTCCGGCAGGCGACCATTTGTCTCCACCGTGAAGGAGATGGCCGAGGGCATGCCGTGGCTCTGAGCGGCCCGGGTGATGCCGATCGCTTCATCGATGCTGGTCAGCGTATAGGCGCTGACCATATCCGCCTCGCTGGCCGCAAAGGCCGAGATTTGCGGCGAATGATAGTCTTCGGCCTCGTCAGGGTTCATACGGCCCAGGCAGTAGCCGTCGCCACGCGGACCGATCGCTCCGCTGAGCACGATCGGTGCCTGCGGGCGCTCGTATTCGGCGCGCAGTTCCGAGAGGATGTAGATGGCGTTCTGGTTTGTGACGGCCAGCGCCTCGTCATCGTAGCCGAGCTTGACGCCCCAGTCGGAGCTTGCGCGCCAGGTGGGCGTGTCGAGCACGAAGCCGGTGCCATGTTGCTGGGCGATCGCGAGATAGCGTGCGTAGTAGTTGAGCAGCCGCCGCCGCCCATCGGCGGTCGAAAGCAACACGAAGGCTGCGAAATGCGGAAGCGGGACGCCTTCGTGGAAGATCAGCGTCGTCTCCATGCCGCCGTCGCTCAGGAACAGCCCACCCTTCAAGAGTGGCAGGCTCCGTCGGTATTTGGCCATGTCGGTCTCCACCGGTTCAGTCTTGCTGATAGGCTCGGGGACGCCTCCTTTCCCGCAGAACCAAGTAAATTACTGCCTTTTTATCGTCTTCTAAACTAGACGACTTAAGGTATACTATTGCTAATATATCCGCATATTGTAGCGAAATCAGTAACTTACTGCGTTGGTTCCGTCACGGCGTCGCCGGCTGGTGGCCCCTTCGTTGTCGGAAACCGCACCAATGGTAGGGCGCCGACTAATGCGAAAGGGTGAGGAAACGCGAGCGAGGATCCTCGACATCGCGGAGGCGGCGGTGTTGGCGAAGGGTTTTGGCGCGACCTCGATCGACGAACTGATCGCCGAGATCGGCATTACCAAGAGCGGTTTCTTCTACCATTTCCGTGACAAGAACGAGCTCGCACGGGCGCTGCTTGAACGCTACATCGAGAACGACGAGCGTATCTACGATGAGATCTTTGGCCGGGCCCATCAATTGGCCGACGACCCGCTGCAGGCGCTCCTGCTCGGACTGAAACTACTGTCCGAAACGCTGTCCGACCTGCCGAACGGCCACCCCGGTTGTCTGGTCGCGGTGATGTGTACCCAGGAACGCGCCTTCGATCGCGAGATCCAGGAGATCAACCGGCAGGCGGCGCTGATGTGGCGCCGGCGCTTCGGCGCGATGTTCGAGGAGATCATGCGCGCTTATCGGCCGCGCGAACCGCTGGACGTCGATCAACTGGCCGACATGGTTTCGACGGTGCTCGAAGGCGGCATCATTTTGTCCAAGGCGCTGAAGCAGCCGGAGAGCCTGCCGCAGCAGTTGCTCGTGCTCAGATCCTTTGTCCGGCTGTTATTCCAGCCGGCGACCGCCTGAGGCATTCCGACAACAGAAAAAGCGCCTCAAATCCGGCTTGCGAAAGCGGATACCTTATCTTTCCATTTCGAGTGCCAGAGCAGCGAGCTTGCGCACCGTGTTGAGGTTGCGGGCGGTGCCGGATTTCGCTGCCGGCAGCTTGAACTTCGAACGGCCGGCACCGTTTGGAAAATGGATGTAGATTTCGCTCCCAGCCAACTGCGCTTCCTCGCCATCCGGGGCGACAAGCTTGTCGAGTGCGTCCGCCGGCGCGGGCTCCGAGAGGAAGACGACGTGCAGCCGGTTGGGTTGAGCGTCCGGGAACGGCGCGCGATCGGCGATCGCCTGCAATTGTGCGCCGGTCCGGATCATCACGCCCGGTGCCTTCCCGAGTTTTTCCTGAAGGGCGCCGTCGAGCATCGCTGCTGCTGTCGCTGCCGGCAGATCCGAGCGGAACAGCACGTTGCCGCTCTGGATGTAGGTCTTGACGTCGGCAAAGCCGAGCCCCTCGCAGATCGCCTTGAGGTCGGCCATCGCCAGCGATGTCGTGCCGCCGACATTGACGGCACGGAGCAGGGCGACATGAACGGGCATGGCGGGACCTCCTGGATCACGATGATTTTGGGCCGGATCGACCCAAATCCTAAACGTGATCGATTGTCATGGGGTAGAGCGGGATGCGGGCGGAAAACCGCGAACACTTTTCTTCATCCCGCTCTGGTTACATCTTGCCGGCGACCTTGATGGCGAAGGCATATTCGAAGGCGATCTCTTCGAGCCGCTGGAAGCGTCCCGAGGCACCGCCGTGGCCTGCATCCATATTGGTCTTCAGCAGAATGGGCTCGCTTCCGGTGGTCTTTTCGCGCAGCCGCGCAACCCATTTCGCCGGCTCCCAATAGGTGACGCGCGGATCGGTCAGGCCACCGAGCGCGAGGATCGCCGGATAGGACTTTGCGCCGACATTGTCGTAGGGCGAATAGCCGGCGATGATGTCGTAGAATTCACGGCTTTCGATCGGATTGCCCCATTCCGGCCACTCCGGCGGGGTGAGCGGCAGGGTGTCGTCGAGCATGGTGTTGAGCACGTCGACGAAGGGCACGGCGGCGATGATGCCGGCGAACTTCTCCGGAGCCATGTTGGCGATCGCGCCCATCAGCATGCCGCCGGCCGAGCCGCCTTCGGCGACGATCTTCGCGTAGGACGTGAACTTCTGTTGATTCAGATAGTCAGCGGCGGCGATGAAATCCTTGAAGGTGTTGGTCTTCTTGGCCATCTTGCCGTCTTCGTACCAGGCAAAGCCGCGATCCTTGCCGCCGCGGATATGGGCGATGGCATAGACGAAGCCGCGGTCGGCAAGCGACAGGCAATTGGTGTTGAAGCCGGCCGGAATGGTGATGCCGTAGGCGCCGTAGCCATAGAGCAGGCACGGCGCCGAGCCATCGAGCGGCGTGTCCTTGCGGTAGAGCAACGTAACCGGTACCTCGATGCCATCCCAGGACGGGGCGAAGACGCGTCGGGTGACATAGTCGTCCGGGTTGTGGCCGGAAGGCACCTCCTGGGTCTTGAGCAGCGTGCGCTCGCGCGTCGCCATGTCGTAGTCGAAGAGCTGTGACGGCGTCGTCATCGACGAATAGGAGAAGCGGATGACATTGGTGTCGTATTCGGCGGCACCGGAAAGGCCGAGCGAATAGGCCTCTTCCGCGAAGGCGATCGCATGCTCTTCGCCGGTCTGCCGGTCGCGGATGACGATCTCCGGCAGGCCCTCGCGCCGCTGCAGCCAGACGAGATGGCGGGCATAGGCCATGTGGCTGAGGATGAGCGTCCCCGGCTTGTGCGGCACGACCTCGCGCCAGTTTTCCTTGCCCGGCGCATGGACCGGTGCCTCGACGATCTTGAAGTCCTTGGCGCCGTCGGCATTGGTCAGGATGTAGAAGACGTCACCACCTTCGGTCATGGAGTATTCGAGCCCGGTGACGCGTCCGGCAACGAGCTTCGGTTTTGCCGTCAGGTCACTGGTCGAGAGCAGCCGGTATTCGCTGGTCTCGTGATCATGGATGTCGATATAGATGAAATCGTCGAGCAGCGAACCGCCGACCGACATGAAGAAGCCGGGATCGTCCTCTTCGTAGACCAGCCGGTCATCCGCCTGGCTGGTGCCGAGCACGTGATGGAAGATCTTCGACGGGCGATGGTTGTCGTCGAGCACGGTGTAGAAGAAGCTCTTGCCATCGGGCGCCCATGCGCCGCCGCCGCCGGTATTCTCGATCACGTCGGCCAGGTCTTGGCCGGAGGCGAGATCGCGGACCCGGAGGGTGAAGTATTCCGAGCCCTTGTCGTCGTAACCCCAGATGCCGAGGCTGTGATCGCTCGAATGGTCGAGGCCGGCGAGGCGGAAATAGGCCTTGCCTTCTGCCTCCTTGTCGCCGTCGAGCAGCAGTTGCCGGATCGCCTCATCCTTGTGGTCGCCGTCGCGGGGAATGCGGAAGTAGCGCGGCTGCTCGCCGCCGGTGACATAGGCGTGGCCATAGGCATACGGACCGTCCTTGACCGGTATCGAACTGTCGTCTTCCTTGATCCGGCCGCGCATCTCGGCAAACAGCGTCTTTTGCAGCGGCTTCGTGTCGTCCATGGCCGCGTTCATGTAGGCGTTTTCGGCTTCCAGATGCTTGCGGATTTCCGGGTCGAGGATCGAGGGATCCCGGAACATCGCCTGCCAATTGTCCGCGCGCAGCCAGGCGTAGTCATCCGTGCGGGTAATGCCATGGCGCGTATCGCTCACCGACTTTTTCGCGGCGACGGGAGCTTTGGGGAGGTTGCTGAATACGGACAAGATGCGTCTCCGGGATCGATGCGGCGGGAGACAATGAGATAGAGAGCCCGACGATAGCGATCAAGCGCAAAGGCAGCAGCGGCCGACTGTTCGCCGTTTCCTTTTCCTGGGGATTGCCTTCTCCCCATGTCGTGGGGAGAAGGCATTTCCTGTTACGTCTGAGCCTTGATCTTTCGTCGATATTCCTCGACCGGCAATCCCCCGATGCCCCAGTCTTCGAGCGCCACTTCGTCGATGACGACGAAGGTGGTGGCCGGGTTCTTGTCGAGAACGGCGGCAAGCAGGTCGGTGACGCCCTTGATCAGGGCCGCTTTCTGTTCGGCCGTGGCACCTTCCCGGGTGATCTTTATGTTCACATACGGCATGTGGCCTCCCTTATTGCACGGGTTTGATGTCGTAGTGGAAGACCTTGGCGATGATCTGCCACCGGCCGTCTACGTAGACGAGAGACAGCAGGTCGGTAAAAGCCTTGTCGCCGATGGCGCATTGCACTTTCGCGAGCGCCGTCACCGGCCCTGCGAATTCGATCGAAAGGATACGGTCGGCACGCTCCTCGCCACGGCTGGCCGGCGAAGGGCGTCCGTCGACGATCGGAAAGTACCTGTCCATGTCAAGCTCGAGCAGGGTGCCGTCCGTTGCCGTGGCGTAGAGCGCCTTCGGATGGAAGACGCGTCGGAGAATGCTCGTGTCGCTCCGGTAGAGTCCGTCGAAGTAGCGTTGTAGCACCTCGACGACGGCGGCGAATTGGGGATCGGTCGACGGGCCGCTCATGCCGCGATCAGCCCCTCGCTCTGCATGGCGGCACGCACTGCCGGCCGTTCGCCGATCCGCTCCACATAGGCTTCAAGATGCGGCCAGGGGGCGAGGGAGATGCCGGTGGCGCCGCTCCAGTTGACGACGGTGAAGAGATAGGCATCGGCGACCGAAAAGTCCGCGCCGAGCAGATAGCGGCGTCCGTCGGCAAGCAGGCTTTCGACATTGCCGAAGCGTTTGGCCACCTGCGCCTTTGCTGCCTCCTTTGCCTCAGGGCTTGCCGCACCGTTGAACAGTGGCGAGAAGGCCTTGTGCAGTTCGGACGAGATGAAATTTAGCTGTTCCTGCAGGCGGGTGCGCTCCAGCGTGCCGTTAGCCGGCGCAAGCTTTGCCTCGGGAAAACGGTCGGCGATGTATTGCACCACGGCCGCACCTTCGGTGACGACATCGCCGCTCTCCAGCACCAGGGCCGGTACATAGCCCTTGGGGTTGATTGCCTTGAAATCGGCTCCGGCTTCGGTGAGGTGCGTCTTCGTATCGACCCTGACGATCTCGAAGTCGGCGCCGGCTTCGCGCAGGCTGATATGAGGGGAAAGCGAGCAGGCGCCGGGGGCGTAATAGAGCTTCATGAGCAAGTTCCTTCCTGAAATGACTGCCCCTTGTCGGGGACGGCGGAACCTAAGCGGAAGCGATAACCTTTGTATATCAGATAACCTTATGTTACCTCCTTTTCCAGTTTCCCCTCGGTAACTGGAAAATTTTGTCGATGAGCTTGAAAATTCGGAAAAATCGGGCCCCGGCCTTGCCGCCCAGTTGCCCGGTGGGCGAGTGCATGGTGCTGCTCGGCGGCGCCTGGACGCCGAACATCCTCTGGTCCCTGAGTGCAGGCCCGCGCCGTTTCAGCGAGCTCAGGATCGACGTTCCTGGCATTTCGGCAAAGGTGTTGAGCACACGGTTGAAGGAGCTCGAGGAGAAGGGGGCGATCGACCGGCGGATTGTCCCGACCTCGCCGCCCTCGGTGGAATACAGCCTCAGCGATCTCGGCCAAGAGTTCATTCCGGCGATCCACGCCATCGTCGAGGTTGGCTACCGGCTGAAGCAGCGGCGTGCGGCCGAACAGTTGCCTGCCGAAGCCGCGGCGCCGAGTGCCGCACCCGCTGCTGCCGGCGGGTGAAACCTACCAACGTCCTTTCAGCGATTGCGCGGCGTGCTCGATGAACGCCCGGACCTTCGGGGTTTCCGCCTGGCGGTCGGCAAAGCAGGCATAGAAGTCGAAGGGTTCGTGGTCGGTGTTGGCCACCCCCTCGCGTGGAAGGCCGCCGAACAGCGGCACCACCAGGCCACGCTCGATCAGCGGCGCGGCGATGAAGGCGCCGAGGCGGGTGATCCCGGCGCCGGCGATCGCCATTTCCGCCAGCGTATCGATGTCGTTGCTGACGATCGTCGCCTTCAGTTCCGGCTCGAAGCGCAGGCCGTCGCGGGTGAACGCCCAGCGAAAGATGCGCCCATGCCCGGCATAGCGATAGACGAGGCAATCGTGGTGGATGAGGTCTTCCGGCCGTTGCGGACGGCCACGTCGCTCCAGATAGGACGGCGCCGCGCAGATCATCATCGGCACTGACGCAAGCTTGCGCGCGATCAGGCCCTGTTCCAGTTGCAGGCCGAAGCGCACGCTGATGTCGATGCCTTCGCCGATATGGTCGATCTCGCGGTCGGTGACGACGAGTTCGATCGAGACATCTGGATACCTTGCAGCGAAGGACGGCACCAATGGCGCCACCACATGACGGCCGAAGGCAACGGAGGAGGCGATCTTGAGCGAGCCACGCGGCTCGGCGTTGAGCGCGGAGACGGCCGCTGCGGCGAGCTCCAGTTCATGAACGACGCCGCGTACCCGCTCGTAATAGATCCGGCCGCTCTCGGTGAGGCCGAGTTGGCGTGTGGTGCGGCTCAGAAGCCGGCTGCCGAGCGTTCGTTCCAGGCGCGCGATGTTCTGGCTTGCCGAGGCCGGGGTGATCCCGAGCTTACGCGCGGCCGCGGCGATGCTGCCTTCCTCGACGCTTCTGACGAAACTCTCCACTCCGCGCAGTGTGTCCATAAGCCTATCCATCGAATGTTTGCATCTATTCGATAGTTTTGCCTATTTCTGAAGGAGCCTGCAATGGCCTACTTCACTAGGCCGCTATCCGTATAGTGCGCTCCGAAGCGAGGGGATGGTCCTCTCGGTCATCTCAGGAGACCTTCTGATGGAAGATACCCTATCGGCTCCGCGGATCGCGTGTCGCCGCAAGCTGCCGCCCCGAGCGGCGCCCGTCGCCTTTGCCTTCTTCATGTCGGCGATCATGGCGTTTCTGATGTGCTGCGTCATCGTTGGCGCAAATACGGGGATTGATGCCGGCTATCCGGCCCGCGTGCTCAGTTCCTACGGGCTGGCGATGCCCGTCGCCTTCGTCTGCGTGCTGCTCGTGCGACCGTTGGTTGCCAGGCTCGTCGGCGTCGTCTGCCGTCTGCCCGGCTGAGCAAAGCACCGTCCCGGAAAGCCGGGACGGGCAGTCCTGTCTGCGGCCCGGGAGAGAGGGTCAGGCGACCAGCCTGAGGCCGATGCCCCAGGGGTCGATGAGGCTGTAACCATCGCCGGCACGGCTGACGGGAATTTCCAGCGCATCGAGTTTGGCCAGCGCCGCCGCGAGTTCCGCCGGGTCCTTGTACTGGATCGTGTAGTCCGAAAGCCCGGTCATGTGGCCTTCGCGCTTCGGCGCGCCACGCGAATTCCAGATATTGGCGGCGACGTGGTGGTGATACTTGCCCGAGCCGAAGAAGCTGGCGCCCGGATAGCGGGCCATCAGCCCGAGACCCAATACGTCGCGGAAAAAGGCATCGGCCTGAGGAATATCGGAGACCTGCAGATGGATATGGCCGATGGCGGTTCCATCGGCCATGCCGTCCCAGTCGTCCTTGGGCGCTTCGTCATAGAGCGCCTGGAGATTGAGCGGCAGCGTGTCCATGCCCACGGTGCCGTCGGGCTTGAAGCTCCACTCGGAGCGTGGCCGGTCACGATAGACCTCGATGCCATTGCCTTCGGGGTCGGCGAGATAGATGGCTTCGCTGACCAGATGATCGGAGGCACCTTGCAGCCGGATGTTGTTGTGCGCGGCGTTGGCCAGCCAGCGCCCGAGTTCTTCCCGGTTCGGTACGAGAAAGGCGTTGTGGAAGAGACCCGGTGCATTGCGGGGTGCCCTGGCGGCGTTGCCTTCGGTCGTCAGGCTGAGGAGCTGGCGGCCGGCGACGCCGAGTGTCTCGCCGCTTTTGCTGGTTTCGATCGGCTTCAAACCGATGATTTTCTGGTACCAGGCCGAAACGACGGGCAGATCCTGGACGACCAGATGTGCGTGGTCGACATGCGCCGGCATGGCAAGGGCGTGGTCCTTCGGTATATCCGTCAAGTCTGCCTCCTTGGGCGTCGAAACTGCAGCCGGTCTGCCGGCCCCAGTTTCGTTGAAACTGATGTTGTGAATATGGGTCGGCGCGTCCGTTCACGGAAGCCCGTCACTCGCTTGATGTTGTGTTCGATGAGCGTTGACAGTGGTTGCCGTCGCCCTACCTCCACTTGAGTAGGGTCACGCGAGCGCGGCGCTTTCGATTTGATTTCAATCAAAGCCGGGAAAGCGGTCGAGGCGCAATCTCCAGACGAGGGATTCGCCCGCCACATCTGGCGCGGCGATCCGTGAGGGCAACAGAAGGAGTGCAGCATGTACAAGAAGATCATCGTCCCGATTGCCATGGACCAGCTCGAGCACGGTGAATCTGTGCTGGGCATCGCCGAGAAGCTGATCGACGAAGGGGGCGAGATTGTCCTGCTCAATGTCGTTGAGGATCTGAATGCCTATGCGCAGGGCTACATGATCGTCGATTTCCCGCTGGAGATGGTAGAGGAATCCCGCAAGCAGGCAAAGAAGACACTCGAGGCCATGAAGACCAAGCACGGGATCAACGGGCGTGTCGAAATTCGGACCGGCGGCGCTGCCGGTACCATCAACGCCTTCGCGAGCGAAGAGAATGCCGATCTGGTGATCATCGCCTCCCACCGGCCGGGGCTGATTGATTACTTCATCGGCTCGACCGCGAGCCGCGTGGTCAGCCATTGCCCCTGCGCCGTACTCGTCGACCGGTAATCTGCCAACAATAAGAGCGGCTGCGGCGCGATCTTGCGCCGCCATCGCCGAGGAGTCTTCAGATGGACAAGTTTGCGCTTGACGATTTTCGCAGCCGCCTCGCTCACCGCAAGGAAGAGCTGCAGGGGCGACTGGTCAAGATCGAGCACGATCTCGATGAGCCGATGAACGCCGATGTGCCGGACCGCGTGACCGAGCGGGAAGGCGATGAGGTTCTGGAAGGCCTCGGTCTTGCCGGTCAGGAAGAGATCCGCGCCATCGACGCGGCACTCGACCGGATCGCCGCCGGCACCTTCGGCACCTGCGTCCGCTGCGGGCTGCCCATATCGTCAGCGCGCCTGCAGGCCGTTCCCCATGCGCCGCTCTGTCAGGAATGTGCGGCGGAAGTTACCCGCGGCGCAAGATGATCCATCGGGCGATCGCCGCGCCAGCGGCGGCGATCTTCCGATCGTCATCTTAGTTCCAGCTTCAGTCTGGGCAGAAAGCGTCCCGGGATGACGGTCGATGCGATGACGCCGTCATCGACTGCGCCCATGCGGCGATAGAAATCGGCAGCGCCAGGGTCGGCGTCGATTGTCATCACCTTGGCGCCGCGGTTGATCGCCGCCCCGACACACCAGTCGAAGAGGCTCCGGCCAATGCCAGCGGCGCGGGCGTCCGGCTCGATGAAGAGCTTGTCGAGTTCGGCGATCTGGCTATGCGAGCGAACCTGTGCCAGACCCAGGATCCGTTCACCATCGACGGCGATCTGCAGATCGGAATCCTTCCAGTCTTCGGCTGTCAGCGTCAACGCCGGACGACACGCCTCCAGGAAGGCGGCGTCGTATCCCCAGACCGCTTTCGACCGCAGGCAAAGGTCGCTGAGCGCGGCCGCCAGTTGCGGCTGCGGGGTGCGTAAGATTGACATGGTTCTCCTCCCGATCGGCACGTCATCCTATGCGCCCCATGTGGTCGTGACCGGGCCCGCAAACAAGGTCCGATGCAGTTCGCAAACGTGTCATGCGATTGTTGTAATGCGTTGCAAAAGTTGATGCTTTCGGCACGCCACCCAATCTTTGCGGCAGCTCGGGGCTGTGGCAGGATGACGATGGCGGCGCGACAGCTACGGGGCGCGCGACGGAAAGAAGGACAGAGACGCGGGGAGAGGGATTGCGTGGAATTTGCTGGCGTCAAATGGAATTATGATCGCTCGGAACTGATTGCCGACGGCATCGTGCACGGCATCGGCCTTGCCGCCGCGCTGGTCGGTGTCACAGCGCTGATCTTCTATGCGACGCTCTGGAGCACCAGCGGCCAGCTTGCCGCCGCCGCCGTCTACGGGGCGGGGTTGCTTGCGACGCTGTCGATCTCGTTTCTCTACAATCTCTATCCGATTTCGCGCACCAAATGGTTCCTGCGCCGCTTCGACCATTCCTCGATCTTCATCTTGATCGCGGCGACCTATACGCCGTTCCTGCAGCGCGGCCTGGACGACCCGTTCCTGTTCGTGATGCTCATCGGTATTTGGGCGATCGCCGCCCTCGGCGTTGCGATCAAGTGTCTGTTTCCCGGCCGGTTCGACCGGCTGGCGATCCTGCTTTATCTCGCCATGGGCTGGAGCGGTGTGCTCGCCGCCGGGCCGTTGTTGTCGACGCTGACGGCAACGACGCTGGTGCTGATCCTGATCGGCGGCATCATCTATTCCGCCGGTGTCATCTTCCATGTATGGGAAAAGCTGCGCTTCCAGAACGCCATCTGGCACGGCTTCGTCGTGACCGGTGCAGCCGTGCATTATTCGGCTGTGCTGACCTGCTTTAGCGCCGCATCCTGAACCGTGGTCAGTTTGGCGCTTCGCCCGCAGCGGCAGCGACAGGCGGATGCTGACAGCCTTCCGATGGCCTCAGCGCTTCCGCCATGCGTGAGATCACGCCGTCGAAACTGGTGAGTCGGCTCTTGCGGTACTGCAGGCGGAAATAGGCGGCACTACCGTCGCAGAGCGCGATGGCACGCGTATAAAACACCTCTTCGCCACGGACCCCCGAAAAGCTTGCCCAGGCGGTCGTCACGCGCGAATAGGCGATCCGCCAGTCGCTCTCGCGCTCGTAGCCGATGCGGTCGTTGACGTCGGTTTCGAAGTCGCCATCCAGCAATGTGCTGCCAAAGACCGAAAGGGTCGCGCCATTGTCGTTGGCATGGAAGCTGGCGCCGTCGCCATTGTCGCCCTGGCTCTGCAGCTCGAAGCCAGGCGGTATGTCGAGCACGTAGCCGAAACGCGCATTGGCATAGGGTACCCAGTCGTCGGCCGCCGTCGCTGCCACGGCCGACGAGAGCAGGAGAGTGAGTGCTGTCAGTATGCGCAGCATGCGGACCTCCTCTCGCTTGCTCGACAGATAGTCTAGATAGCGCGGCCTCGGCGCAGGGCCTGTTCCTAATGGAACACCAGACCCCATGCCACTCCTTCCGCGCGTCGGTGTCAATCCTCGGTAAACGTCATCGCATGGCCGTTGAGGCAATAGCGAAGTCCCGTCGGCGGCGGGCCATCCGGAAACACGTGCCCGAGATGGGCGTCACAGTCGGCACAGCGGATCTCCGTGCGCACCATGAAGTGCGAACGGTCCTCGATTTCCCGGATCGCCTGGTCGTCGATCGCTGCAAAATAACTCGGCCAGCCGCAGCCGGAATCGAACTTGGTGTCCGAGCGGAAGAGGGCCCGGCCGCAACAGACGCATTCATAGGTGCCGGTCCGCTTGTTGTTCAGGAAAGGGCCGGTGAACGGACGCTCGGTACCCTGCTGCCGGGTGATGCGGTATTGTTCCGGCGAGAGCATGGCCCGCCATTCCGCATCGGTTTTCACCACCTTGGGCGTCTTTACAGTCGTCATGGAAGATCTCCTGTCGTTGCGGCGACTATATAGGGATGTTGCCGGAAGCGCGCAATTGACGTGTCTCAGCCTCGAGGTCGACGCAGGTCAGGCGATCTCGCGGCGGATCACCGTCGGGCCGGTCCCGCGACGGCGTTTGCTGTTGTTGTAGAAGGCGATGAATTCCGCTGCCGGCAACGCCTTGGAGAACAGCCAGCCCTGGCCATATTGCACGCCGCGCTCGATGAGATAATCGGCCTGCTCCTGCCGCTCGATGCCCTCGGCGACGATGTAGAGGTCGAGCGACTTGGCGATGTCGATGATATGCGGCGTGATCGAACTGGTGGCGGAATCCGTCCCGATCGTGTCGATGAAGGACTTGTCGATCTTCAGTGCATCGAGCGGAAGCTCCTGCAGATATTGCAGGCTCGAGTAGCCGGTGCCGAAGTCGTCGATCGCCACCGAGTGGCCGCGCCGGCGTGCTTCCTCGATTGTCGCGCGAGCTGATTTCACGTCCATGAAGCCGCGCTCGGTCGCTTCCAGCCAGATCTGCTGGGTCACTATGCCGGTGTTTTCCAGTGCTGCCTGTATCACCGGCAGGATGCGCCCGATTTGATGTCATCGGCGGCGAGGTTGACGGCAATGTGCAGCGAGCGATCCGCAAGGAGTATCGTTCTCAGCTCGGCGATCATGGCATGGATGACCTGGTCGGTGATTTCTTCGATCAGGCCATTCTCCTCCGCCAACGGTATGAAGAGATCGGGGCGGACCATTTGCCCATCGGGCCGCCGCCAGCGCACGAGCGCTTCCGCGCCGACGCAGATGCCGGTCTTTAGTTCGATCAGCGGCTGATAGTGGACGATGAACTCGCGCCGCTGGACGGCGATCGCGAGCTCTCCGAGTGGCGAAAGGCGGCGCCGCGACAGCCAGACGACGAGACCGACCATGAGTGCTGCAATCAGGGCGCCGACCGGCAGGAGCAGCAGCCGCTCCCGGTCCATGTCGTTGAGAATGGAGATACCGGGGGCGCTCGCAACGGCAATCCAGTTTGCGCCCCGTGAGGTTGCGAACAGGTCGTCGCCGTTGCTGCCGGTTTTGGGAAGATCAGCGAGCCGCGCGGTAAGCGACGCATCCGGATTGTTCAGAGTGCCGATCAAAACACCGTTTTTCGTGGCCACCGCAAGCCGGGTGCCGGGCTCCGCAATCACGTCGACGAATCGAGCCGGATTGGTCAGCACGGTGTAGGAGCGATATCGGAACGCCGTCATGGGGGCGCCGGTGCTGATCGTCGGATACATCCGCGGGATGACTTCGACGCCGTTGCTGGCGAAAAAATCGGCGGACGGAGAGCGGGTGAGACGGCGCGGCGGGTAGCCCCACGACGTGCACCTCAGCAGCCCGTTCTCGAAGTAGCCGATATCTTCGATGGAGGTCGTGTTGACGACGAGCGAGCGCAGCGCTGCGATGTGCGTCGACATGCACGGCGGCATGTCGAACCGGTCGGCGACCTTCAGCGCCCGGGAGGCCTCCCCGAGCGCCGCATCGGCGCGCATGATGGCGTAGTCGGCAAGGCGCGAAAGCCGCGTCTGCTCGCTGCGCACCGCGATCGACCAGGAAAGATAATAGGCCGCCAGCATCGGCAGGATTGCGCCGAGTGCAGCCAGGATACTGGCGATGACGACTATGCGAGATCGTTCCAAGCAGGCCTCGCCCGTGATCGTTGTGTTCTTCAGTTCATGCTGCTTGCGGCAGAAAGACGCTCGATGAGCGGAGCCTGGCGGTTCGCAGATATCATCGAAGGCAGACGTTGCGAGCAGCGTTGGTTTCCGCCGATCCGGCGATCCAGGCTTCGTATTATTTTGAATTGAAGAAGCCTTTACGTACAACTACCACGTCTTATTGTCCCGATTCCAGGACGTTCGATCCTGCTGCGACGACAACTGAATATTATGCTAACAGCATTTTAATTGTAGTCGGTGGCCGCCGCATGAAACGAACGAATCTGATAGTGCTTGGACTGCTGCATCCGATCTCCGAAGCGACTTCACGGCACATAACGTCGATTTTATCTGGAGAAGGCTTGAGGCGCCATAACCCTTCTTTTATGTCGGGTCTTCGATTGATTGTATGGTGAAAATATAAAGGAGCAGGCCAGGACGATGGATGTTGCGGCCCTGACATTTCTGGCCCTCGCACTCCCTTTCGTGGGGGCTTTGGTCGCGCCGCTGCTCACGCGCCTGCTTGGGCACAAGGCGGCCTGGGTTCTGGCACTCTTCCCCGCGGCCATAGTCCTGCATTTCATCCGATTCTGGCCGGAAGTGGCCAATGGCGAGGTGGTCACCGGTGGCTATGCCTGGATCCCGTCGTTCAATGTCAGCTTTTCCTGGCTGATCGACGGTCTGTCGCTGACCTTCGCCCTGTTGATCGCCGGCATCGGCATGCTGATCGTGCTCTATTCCGGCGGTTACCTGAAAGGCCATCCGCAGCAGGGGCGGTTCTTCTCGTTCATCTTGATGTTCATGGGGTCGATGCTCGGCCTCGTCGTGTCCGACAGCTTTCTGATGCTCTTCGTCTTCTGGGAACTGACCTCGATCACGTCGTTCCTGCTGATCGGCTTCGACCATTCGCGCGAAGCGGCCCGGCGTGCGGCGCTTCAGGCACTGGTCGTGACCGGAGGAGGCGGGCTGTTCCTGCTCGCAGGACTTCTGATCATCTGGAACGTCAGCGGCGTCACCCAGCTTTCGCTGCTCATGGCCTTTGGCACGGAGATGCGCGAAAGCCCGTTCTATCTGGCGGCGCTCCTTCTCGTCCTCGGCGGCGCCTTTACGAAGTCGGCGCAGTTCCCCTTCCATTTCTGGCTGCCGAACGCGATGGAGGCACCGACACCCGTCTCGGCCTATCTGCATTCGGCGACCATGGTGAAGGCTGGCGTCTACCTGTTGATGCGGCTCAATCCCGTTTTCGGCGGCACGCCTGAATGGCAGATCCTGCTGCCGCTCTTTGGCAGTGCTACGCTCGTCATCGGTGCAGCCCTGGCCTGCCGTCAGACCGACTTGAAGCTGATGCTCGCCTACACGACGATGGCCTCGCTTGGGCTGCTCGTCATGCTGACCGGTCTCGGCGCCCCGCATGCGATCGAGGCGGCGTCGCTCTATCTCGTCGCACACTCCCTGTTCAAGGGTGCGCTTTTCATGGTTGCCGGCATCATCGACCACGAGACCGGCACGCGCGACGTGACCAGGCTCGGGGGCTTGCGCTCGGCCATGCCGCTCACCTTCGTCATTGCGCTTGCCGCGGCATTCTCGATGGGCGGGCTGTTCCCCTTCTTTGGCTTCATCGCCAAGGAGGAAATCTACTACGCGCTCTCCGGCTTCGACCGTCGTTCCATGGTCTTTGCTGCGCTCGCGATCTTCGGCAATGCGCTGATGTTCGCGGCGGCCTTCGCCGTAGCCCTGAAGCCGTTCATCGGCGCGAAGGTCGAGACGCCGAAGGCAGCGCACGAGGCGCCGGTGCTGCTCTGGCTCGGACCGGCGCTGCTCGCCGCCAAGGGGCTTTCGACCGCCTTGCTCTCGGGGCTGACCCACGAGCTCGTATCGACGCCGATGGCATCGGCGATATCAGGTGAACCGCGTGCGGTCACGATATCGGTCGTTCCGCACGTCGGGGTGCCGTTGGCCATGTCGATCGCGACCGCGTTGATCGGGATCGTCTTCTACTTGAAGCTCGATCGCCTGCGCGGCTTCATCGCCACGATCCTTGCCGATATCGGCTGGGGGCCGGACCGTGGTTTCGACCAGTTCATTCGCGGGCTCGTTCGTATTTCCGGGGTCCTGACGCGCCGGCTGCAATCCGGCCGGCTCGACGTTTACATGACGGTGACCTTCATCCTGGTTGCCTTCGTGCTGCTGCTCGTTCCGCTCAGCTATGGCGAACTGCCGCGCGCGCCGTTCTTCGCACCCGACGTGCCGCTGCACGAGCTTGCGATCATGGCAATCGCGGTCATCGGTCTCGTTGCCGTCGTGCTCGCGCCCGATCGGCTGACGGCGATCGTCTCGCTCGGCATCCAGGGTTTTGCCGTGGCCGTCATCTTCCTGCTCTATGGCGCGCCGGACCTTGCCTTCACGCAGTTCATGATCGAGACGCTGTCGGTCGTCGTTCTGGCGCTGGTGATGACAAGGCTCAGGCTCTCGCCGTCCGACCATCGGCCGCTCGCACAGAAGGTCCCGGATTTCGCCATCGCGCTCGCCTGCGGCGTCGGCTTCAGCCTGATGTTGCTGAAGGCGACGGGTGTTCCCTTCGACGCCACGCTGACCGATTTCTTCAATCTCTATTCGAAGTCGATCGCGCACGGCGCCAATGTGGTGAACGTCATCATCGTCGATTTCCGCGGCACGGACACGCTGGGTGAGATCGCCGTGCTGATGGTCACCGGCCTTGCCATCCTGTCGCTGGTCCGCTTGAGGGCCGGTTCGCTTCGGCGTATCGCCGACAACGATCCGGATGCGGAGGAGCGCGCATGAAGTCGGTGATCTTCCGGGCCGTCGCCCCGTTTCTTGCCAGCCTGATGGTGCTGTTTTCGATCTTCGTGCTGCTGCGCGGCCATAACGAACCCGGTGGCGGTTTCATCGGCGGGTTGATCGCAGTTTCGGCGCTGGCGATCTACGGCATCGCCTGCGGCGTCGAGACCGTGCGCCGCGCAATCTATTTCCATCCGATGGCAATCGCCGGCGCGGGGCTTTTCGCATCGGCGGCCGCCGGCCTGATCTCGATTGCCGCACGCGTCCCGTTCATGACCGGTCTCTGGATCTATCCCTCGGTTCTCGGCGTGGAGATCCCGCTGTCGACCGTGATGCTGTTCGATTGCGGCGTCTATCTCGTCGTCGTTGGCGCGATCAGCTCGGTTGCGCTTTCGCTGGAAGAGCGGGGAGGCGAGTAATGGAAGCCTGGTTCGCGTTGCTCGTCGGTATCTTCTTCACGGTGGCGGTCTATCTGCTGCTGTCGAAGTACATCATCCGCGTCTTGCTTGGCGTCGCCATCCTCGGCAACGCAGTCAACCTGCTGATCTTCACCGGCGGGCGGCTGACGCGCGGCGTGCCGCCGGTCATTCCCGGCCACCGGGATACGCTCACGGGACCGGCCGCAAACGCTCTGCCGCAGGCGCTGATCCTGACGGCAATCGTCATCTCCTTCTCCTTCTTCGCTTTCCTGCTGGTTCTGGCGTGGCGCGCCTACGAGGAGCTGCAAACCGACAATACCGACGAGATGCGCGTCGCCGAGCCGAAGGACGAGCCGGCTCCGCCGCTTGGATACTGACCGACCCATGGCCGCTTCGACTTTTCCCCCCGCAGATTTCTCCGCCGCGCTCGTTCTCGAGCCGGTCGCCTCTGCCGAATGGCTGGTGATCCTGCCGGTCGCCTGGTGCCTGGCGATTGGTGCACTGCTGGTGATGCTGCGCCGAAAGATCGACTGGCATCCTTACATTGCGGTCCTTGGCCTTGCCGGCCTCGTTGTCATCGACGTTCTCCTGCTGCGGCATGTACTCGCAAGCGGTCCGCTGACGATGGTCATGGGGCGCTGGCTGCCGCCCTTCGGCATCGCGTTCACCGTCGATCTCACCGGCGCGCTCTTTGCTCTGGCGGCCTCGGTGGTGGCGCTTGCCGGCGGGATCTATTCGCTGGCCGATATCAATGACAGCGGCAGGCGCTACGGCTTCTATCCGTTCCTGATGCTCCTGATGGCGGGTGTCTCCGGCGCCTTCCTGACGGGCGACATCTTCAACCTCTACGTCTGGTTCGAGGTGCTGCTGATCTCCTCCTTCGGCCTGATCGTGCTCGGGTCAGAGCGGGAGCAGATCGACGGCGCAGTGAAGTACGGCTTCCTCAATCTGATCGCGACCACGCTCTTCCTGATCACCACAGGCTATCTCTATGCGAGCTTCGGCACGCTCAACATGGCCGATATCGCCCGCAAGGCGGAAGGTCTTGCCGGCACCGCGCCGCTGATGACGCTGACGGCGCTGTTCGTGCTCGCCTTCGGCATGAAGGCGGCGGCCTTTCCGGTCAATTTCTGGCTGCCGGCCTCCTACCACACGCCGCGCGTCGTGGTGTCGGCGCTCTTCGCCGGCCTGCTGACCAAGGTCGGGATCTACGCCCTGATCCGCGTCACCGTGATGCTGCTGCCACTCCAGCGCGAGGAACTGAGTTTCGTCGTCGCGCTTGCCGGCGCGCTGACCATGCTCGTCGGCGCCTTCGGGGCGCTGGCCCAATCGGATTTCCGCCGCATGCTCGGCTATCTCGTGGTCGCCGGCATCGGCTCTATCCTTGCGGGTATTGCCGTCGGCGGACCGGGCGGTATCGGCGGTGCGATCTTCTATGCGCTGCACTCGATGTTGGTGATGACCGCGCTTTATTTCGCATCCGGCGTCGCGGCCAGGCTCGGCGGCAGCTTCTCGCTTTCGTCGCTTGCAGGCCTTTATCGTCGCCATGCTGGTTTCGCGGCACTGACACTGATGCTCGCCTTCGCCGTTTCCGGTCTGCCGCCGTTCTCCGGCTTCTGGCCGAAGGTGATGCTGGTCAAGGCGGCGCTCGATATCGGCGCCTGGTGGCTGGCGGGGGCCCTGCTTCTCACCGGTTTCCTGACGACCGTTGTCACCGGGAGGTTCTTCCTGTTGGCCTATTGGCGCGATGCAGGCGCCGGGGAGGGAGCGACGGCGTCCGCGACGATCTCGCTCGCGGCACTCCTGCCGCTCACCGCATTGACCGTCCTCGCCCTGGCGATCGGCCTCTATCCGGAGCCGCTGCTTGCGACCATTCAAAGTGCGGCGGCCGGGCTCGCCGAACCCTCGGCCTACCTGAACTCGGTTTTCCCGGGAGGTGCCCCGTGACCAAGTTCCTCACCATCAACCTGGTGTTCACGGCGATCTGGGGCGCGATCAGCGCCAGCTTCTCGCTGGCCAATCTGATCCTCGGCTTCGTCGTCGGGGCCCTGTCCCTGTGGCTGATCCGGCGCGAGCTCCAGCCCGTCACCTATCCGGTGCGGCCGTTCAAACTGTTCCTGCTGACGGCTCTGTTCTTCAAGGAGCTGGCAATCTCGGCAACCAAGGTCGCCCTCATGGTGATCCAGCCGAAGATGGTGCTGAAGCCCGGCATCTTTGCCTTTCCGCTGACGGTCAAGAGCGATTTCGAGATCGCGCTGCTCGCCAATCTCATCACGCTGACGCCGGGAACCCTTTCGGTGGACGTCTCCGACGACCGCCGGACGCTCTACGTCCATGCGCTCGATTGCGCCGATCCCGGCGGCTTGCGGCGCGACATCGCCAACGGCTTCGAACGGCGGATAAAGGAGGCTTTCGAATGAGCCTGCCAGACCAGATCGAAGCCTTCGCCACGGGCTTCGCGCTTATCGCGCTGTCTATCGCTCTTCTGGTTACCGTCTGGCGCATCATCCGCGGCCCGACCCTGCCGGACCGCGTGCTCGGCCTCGACATGCTGGTGGCGATCGCCATCGGCCTGATTGCCGTCGTCGCGATCCGCACCGGTTTTAACCTTTACATCGACATTGCCATCGCCCTGGGCCTGGTCGGCTTCCTGGCGACGGTCGCCTTTGCTCGCTTCGTCCTGGCCCGTGGGCTTTCGCCGGAAAGCGCGCCGGAAGCAACGCGCGTCTCCACACTGAGATCCAGTGCGGTCCGTCGCAAGCACAAGGGAGGGCGCCGATGAATCCTGTCCTGGACATGGCCATCGCCGTGTTGGTTGCCGCCCTGTTGATCGTCGGCGCGATCTTTTCACTGCTTGCGGCAATTGGCATCTTGCGTTTTCCTGATCTTTACACCCGTATGCACGCGGCGTCGAAGGCCGGCACCATAGGTTCCGGCCTGTTGCTGCTGGCTGCAGGCGTTCATTCTCTGGATGCGGCAATACTGATTCGGGCGCTTGCAGGCTTCTTCTTCTTCGTGCTGACTGCACCAATTTCGGCTCATCTCTTGGCAAAAGCCGCACATCAGGCCGGTTACAAACTTACGAAACTGTCAGTCGTAGATCAGCTTCCGCAAAAGGAAGAGCCGCGTCGTCGCTGATCGATGACATTTCTGAATCTGTATTTCAGAACTTTGCGATGCAGTGTGGCCATTTTAGCAATTTGGAGATAAAGTTGCTAAGTGTCGGAAAATTTATGTTTGGACATTTCACGCATCGATGTTAATCGAGTAAATGTAAAGTGTCGTCGTGGAAAATACTTTGATCTGAAATTCCAGCTTGAGTTGTGAATGTTGGTAGTTGCTTTGAGAGTTCGGTCGTCCCGGTGACTCGGCAGCAGGTTTCGTAATCAAAATTCCAACTCTTGATATCGTGGTCGGCGTTTGTCCTTGCCGCGTTTGATGGTCCATCCCAAGGCAGCGAAGGCTTCCTGACGGCTCTTGCAAGCGTTCCTCCCCCGAGACGTCGTTTCGGGTTGTGCTGAAGTCCGATAGGAGAAAGAAATGACTGAAACAGCGCTTGGCGCGAGCCATGAACTTCTGGTTGAACTGACGGCGGAAATCGTTGCCGCCTACGTCAGCAATCATGTGGTTCCCGTCGCCGAGCTTCCCACGCTGATCGCAGACGTGCACTCGGCCCTCAACAACACCGCGGCGCCGGCACCGGTCGTCATCCCGGTTGAAAAGCCGAAGCCGGCCGTGTCGGTTCGCAAGTCCGTCCAGGACGACCAGATCACCTGCCTTGAATGCGGCGGCACCTTCAAGTCGCTGAAGCGCCACCTGATGACCCACCACAATCTGTCGCCGGAAGAATATCGCGAGAAGTGGGACCTGCCGACCGACTACCCGATGGTCGCGCCCGCCTATGCGGAAGCACGCTCGCGCCTCGCCAAGGAAATGGGCCTCGGCCAGCGCCGCAAGCGCCGCGGCAAGTAGGCTTCAACCGTCCGGTGAAGCATTGCGGCTGTTTGCTGCGATTGCCTGACGGTATTTGGTTTGATCACAAAGGGCCGGGCCTGAGCGTCCGGCTCTTGTGTTTTGTGCTGTCGGCGGCGGTGGTCCTGACCGTGTGTCAGGCGGCCAGCCGAAGCTCCGCTTCGTTCTTGATGCGGCGGATCATCGAGCGCAGGCCGTTGGCGCGCTGCGTCGAGAGATGCTCGATCAGGCCGATCTTGCCGAAGGTATCGATGGCATCGATCTCGGCGATCTCCGAGGCATGTTTGCCGGAAAAGATGGCGAGCGCGATCGCGACAAGGCCGCGCACGATATGCGCATCCGATTCACCTTCGAAAGTCAGGACAGGGTCCTCCGGATCGCCCGTCGTCTGGGTGACGAGCCAGACCTGGCTGGCGCAGCCCTGAACCTTGTTTTCCTGGGTCCGCTTGGCCTCAGGCATCTCCGGCAGCGCCTTGCCGAGTTCGATCACGTAGCGATAGCGATCCTCCCACTCGTCGAGGAAGGCGAAATCGTCGATGATCTGCTCAAGCGTCGTCATGATCCGGGTCCAGTTATCGGAATATTATACCCCCGCCGGCCCTTGCCGCGAACGAGGTTCGTCCCTGCCATGCCCTTTACTCTCGGGCACGCAGGCTTTCAGCCCTCATATAGGGGATCGAAAGGCCAATGAGAACCATCAATAGCAGTTGTCCTGGGCATCGGTACATTTCGCAGGCGCGTCAGATCGAAACGCTTGACGGAAAGGTGAAGGCATTTCCGGCGCTTGCGTCGATCCCGCCGAGTTTGCCGATGGCGGCCGACAGGACATGGCCGGCCGCGCGCGCATCGTCAGCGTCACGGGCAGATCCATCGTTGCGCAATTCCTGCTCGGCCCTTCGCAACAGTTGCTTTACCTGTTCGGCAACCGATTTGAGTTCGGCGACCACTTTCATGGTGGAGCCGGACTCGCGATCTTCGTCGCTGAACTCGCGATAGGCGCGCTCGGCGAAGTTTGCCGACTCGGAGGGAGCAACGGCATCGTCGCCTGTCGCAGCACCTTCCGTCTGCGCATTGCCGGCCTCTGCCAGGGCAGCCGCGGCCGCGGCGGATGCGACACCGTCTGCCTCTTTGGTACCGCCTGCGCCGGCCAATTGCTGCGCGGCCGTGCCGAGTTGCTGGGCCAGCTGCTTGGCGAGCCTCGCAAGCGTTTCCGGATCCGATGCAAAGAAGCGGAGCATGCGAAGCTGCTCCTTGATCTCGTCGATCTTCTTCTTGACCGCGGCGGCGCGGTTGGCCGTGCCTTCGCCGGTGCCGAGAAGCAATGCGGCCGATGCCGGGCTCTTGCCTTCGCCGGCGGTCGAAATGCCGGACGTCGCCGGCCGCCTCACGCCCGCATTCGAAAAAAGCCCATAGATCTGCATCGGGTGCCTCCGCTTGCCGTGCGGCGGACCTAATCAGCCACGGCTTGTGCGTGGCTGGCTCGGGAGCGATCAAAGGTTGCGCCGGCAAAAAGAAAACGCCGCGAGGGGATGGGATCCTCGCGGCGGCCACGACAGGGCGGCAAGTCAGGCAGTTAAGTTGCGAATGGGTGAATGGCGGCCCGCCGGCCCCGACCGAGGGCCTGGCGTGATTACTGGATGATCGCGGCCTTGGGATCGAGGCGCTTTTCCGGAACCGGCGTGCGCTTGAAGACAGGCTCTGCGTCGATCGTGCTGACCTCGGTGGCCGAAGCGGCCAGATCGGCCTGCGGCTTTACCGTGCCGGTCATCGCCGGTGCGACCGTGCCGGTCGTCACCTTTGCATCGGGTTGGGCATCGGTTTCGGCAAACTGGGTGTCCAGGAATTCATAGGCGATCCGTGCACCTTCGCGAGCCCGATGGCCGAGGGCGACGAAGGTCTCGGCACCCTTCTCGCAGATCTCAGGCTTCTGGGTGCAGATGGCGCTGATGTATTGGAAAGCCTCATTGGCGGCGGCGAAGGTGTCGCCAAGCTCGACTTTGGGCGCATGCTCCAGCTTCTGCGAGCTCGACGGGTCGAGGAACGGCAGCAGCACCAGCACCAGCGAAAACCAGAATGTCGCCTTGATGAGAAACCACATGTTCTGCCCATCCTTTGTTCAGTTGCCTGAGCTCGCCAGTCTTCTAGCCGGCTTTTGCGCCTTCGGCATCCCGCAGCGCCGTCGTATCCCCTGATACCCGTTCACGCTGCCGTCGTTTCCTCGGGGAACCTGCTGCCTTCGATGCAGCGTCAGCCCTTTGTTGACACCGACACTAGGACGGGAATCACAAGACGGCTTTTCAAAATCGAGCGGCATTTGCTTCAAATTTTAATGAAATGCCGCCGTCGGCTGCTTTGCCGCGCATTTGCGTCGCATTTTAGCTTTCGCCGTTAAGGTTCGTGGCAGACCTGTTGGCGCGAAGCCCGGGAGCGTCGGCAATGGCGTTCAGGTGGGGGTGCCACAATCGTTAACGGTGTCCAGAAAATGCACAGAAATCCGTTGCTTACGCCCCGTTAACCACAAGAAATGAAGGTCGCCCGATTTGCTTCAAAACGGGATTTTTCAGCCCTTTCGCACCGTTCCGGCACGGGCGCGTTTATTCTTTCATTAAGCCGGGGATGCGAGATTCCGACATGTCACGAGGCAGTCTGAATCGCGGTTCCCAGGTAGGGAAAATCGGTCGCGCCAGCCTCGCAAGAACAACAAATGTAGCAGGGTAAAGCGTGAGCGTATTGCGTAACATGGCTGGCAGATGGGCGTCCCGCGTGGACGAAGTCGCGGCCCTGTGGCTGCCCCGTCGTGAAGCTTCTTCGCTCGCCGGACGCCGCGATACGAAACGTCTGCGTGCCGTTGCAAGCGTCTCGTTGACGACGCTGCCGGTGGTGCCGCTCGCCCTGTCGCTCGCCATGCCCGCGTCCTCGGCCCTGCCGCTCGGCACCGCCCTTTGGGCTTCCGCCTCGCTGCTGGCGGCAGCCTTTGCGATCGCCCGCGGTCGGGCGCCGCACGCTGGAGCGCCGGCTCCGTCCGATCCCGCTCTCCCGGACCTCTCGGCCGCCTATGACCTATTTGCGGGTATCGTGACGGTGCATGACCTGCGCGGCAACGTTCTCTCCGTGCATGGGCGCGATGCAGCCGAGCACCTGACGTTGATGCGCGACCCCGCAGGCCGCGGCTTCATCGAGCAGATTCACGTCTCCGACCGCATCACCTTCCTGAGCGCGATCGACATCCTTCGCCAGGGCGGCGACCGGGCGACAGTCGATATCCGTATCGAACGACGGACATTGCCGATTGAAGGCGAACAGTTCGTCTACATGTCCTGTGAACTGGCGCCGCTACGTGATCGCGATGGCAACTTGACGGGGATCCTTGCCCAGTCGCGTGATGTCTCCCAGGAGGCCGGTCTGCGCGCCGAGGCCGCTGCCCGGACGGCCGAGGCGGAGTCTGCGAATGATGCCAAGACACGTTTCCTCGCTGCTGTCAGCCACGAACTGCGCACGCCGCTCAACGCCATCCTCGGTTTCTCCGACGTGTTGGCCGGCGAATATTTCGGCAAACTCGAGAACGATCGCCAGCGCGAATATGTAGGCCTCATCCACAAGTCGGGCGAGCATCTGCTCTCCGTCGTCAACACCATGCTCGACATGAGCAAGATCGAGGCGGGGCGCTATGAACTCCTGCCCGAGCCCTTCCGCGTAGCCGAGGCGGTTGCCGCCTGCGAGGCGATGCTGTCGCATCAGGCCGCCGAAAAGGGCGTCAAGCTCGTAAGCCGCGTCACCCGCGGCATCGGCGAAATCAATGCCGATCAGCGCGCCTTCCAGCAGGTTCTCATCAACCTGATCGGCAACGCCGTGAAGTTCACGGACCATGGCGGTGTCGTAACGATCGACGCCGAAGTGGATGGTGCGATGCTGAAGCTCTCGGTCAGCGACACCGGCATCGGTATTGCCGCCGACAAGCTGGAGCTGCTCGGTCAACCTTTTGTCCAGATCCAGAACGACTATACCCGCCGCTACGAAGGCACCGGCCTCGGCCTTTCGCTGGTCAAGGGCCTCGTTGCGCTTCATGGTGGCGACCTGATGATTCGCAGCCGCGAGGGCGAGGGGACTGTCATCGTCGTGACGATACCGCGCGATGGCTCCGGCATCGCCGTTGTCGAACACCAGGAGCAGCGTTCGTCAGTAACGGTGGAGTTTCCGCCGCGCCTGCGCGATGGAGAGATGAGGCCGGCTGCCGAAGGAGGGCGGCCCGAAGACGGTGGTTTGAACGAGGAACGGGGATATGGCGCCGCGCAAGCGAAAACAGCCTGAACGGAAGAAGGCCGCGCGGCGTGCGCCCGGCCTGGCCGTGCGCGGGCTGGCTCTTGCCGGACAGGGTGTTGGATTTGCCGGCCGCCTGATGGCGCGTCATCCGCTTGTCTCTGGCGGCTCGGCCGCCTTCCTGGTCGTGTTTTCCTTCGTTGCCGCCAATGCCATGTGGTACCAGCACGGCGTGCACCCGTCGCCGCTCCTGCGCACCCGCGTGCCGCTCGTCAGTGCCGAAACCGCGCAGCGGATCGCCATCGCCAAGGGTGAGGAGGTCGAGCAGCGTAACGTGACCACCTTCGTCATCGAACGCGAGGGCGAGGCCAAGGCGGACAATGTCGAGGACGTGATTGCCGCTGCTTCGGCAGATCTTCCGGCGGACAAGCCGTCGCCCGAGCGCGTGGCAAGCGTGCCCGCTGGCGCGACCTCGAAGCTCATTGCCGACATCCAGAAGGAATTGAACCGGATCGGATTTTACGACGGCGCACCGGACGGGCGCACCGGCCCGCGGACGGCGGCCGCGATCGTGCGCTTCGAAGCACAGGCGGGCCGCGCCGAGACGGGCTTGGCCAGCACCGAATTGTTGCAGGCGCTGCGGGCCGCATCGAGCGACAAGGCTGCTCAGGTCATGCCGGCGGGAAGACCTCTCGCCGAGGCGAAGGGCAACGGCGTGGAGATCGATCCGGTCGCTGCCGCCATTCGTTCCTCCGAGAAGGACGGTAATTTCATTCCGCGTGCCGAAATCCCGGTTTCGAGCGACCTGGTGCTGAACATCCAGAAGGGGCTGAGCAACCTCGCCTATGCGGATGTTGCGGTCGATGGCGTCGCCGGAGAGCAGACGCGGGCAGCGATTCGCCACTTTGAAAAACACTATCGCCTGCCGCAGACCGGAGAGCCGAATGCGCAGGTCTTGAAAAAGCTCAAGGAAATCGGTGCACTCTGATCGATGGTCGGGTTTGACCACGCCGCCGATTTGCCTGCGCCAGCCGGCGCGTGTATCAGCCTTCCATGCGCTTGAAGTCTCACATCTTCGTCTCGTCCCTCTTGCGCCGCGCGTTTTCGCTCGGCGGCTATGCGGCCGTGCTGCGCAAGGGAGCGGAGGAGGCCGGCGCAATCTTCATCCGCCAGCGAACGCGGCTCGGCACCGAGACGCTCTTTGCCCCGGCACCGCAGAATTTCTTCGCCGCCGAAGTCGATCCCGGTCGCAAGTTCGAAGTGAGGTTGCGCGACAGCGACGCGGAAAGGGTCGATGCGGCCCTTGCGAGCGAGATCCGCTTCGATCCGGATTGCTGGATCGTGGAAATCGAGTTGGACGATCATGGCGATCTGTTCGAGGTCGTTCCGCAGGATGGCGCAAGCCGGCCCTGACGAGCTAATGCCGAGCGCGTTCCCGATACGGGGAGGATGCCGCGTCAAGGCGGCGCGCAAGATGAGAGATTTCTGCGCCTATCCGCGTCGCCGCCCGAAAAGTCGCTGTGGCTGCACATTGCCGGCGGCCGCTGCGATCCTGCGAGGGCCGATCTGCCGCGCATCGTTGGCGGGATTTTCAGCGAAGTATGCTTCGTGCCTTGCAGCCGGGGTCGATTCCCCTGCCTCCGCCTCGATCCAGGCGTCGAGCTGTTCGCGGCAGGCGGCGCGGTTCATGGCGCCGATCAGCGCTTCGGCATGGGTCGTCTCGCCGAAGGGCTCGCGAAGATGCGGATATAGCGCCTTGAGCACGAAGCCAGCATCGGATGTCTCGACATCGAGCGCGACGAGACTCGTCGCGAGCCGTTGTCCGGAGATGTCGAGCAGGATGCGTTCGACTTGCGCGTCCTTGGTGCCGAGTGCCTGGCCGAGGACGCGTGAGAACAGGATGATCTCGCCGCTGCGGGCAAAGCGCACCAGCAGCGCCGCATGCACGTCGCCGATCGCATCGGTTGAGGCCGTCGGTGTGGTGCTGCGTGACCCCGCTCGTGCCAGCGTCTTGATCTCGTGTCGCAGCGCTTCTTCGCGGGCCGCGCGCACTGAAGCGGCTTCGGCCTCCGGGTTCCTTCGCTCGGCCACCGCCTGCCTTGCTGCGCTGCTGCGCGCGGCGAGCCCGGGCGGATTGTGGTGCTCGACCAGGGCATCGACGACAAGGGGAGAGAGGTTCGGGCGGCGCGCGATCGCCGCGGCATGTTCCGGCCCGCGGTCGCGGATGACCGCGATGAGGGTGCGGTCGGTTATCGCCTTCGAGCGGGTCAGAAAAATCGCAGCAATGGAAATCGGCATGCCGCCGATCAGCGCGGCGACTGGCTCCGGGACCTGTGGACATTGGGAAAGGGCTGCCGCCGCCTGGCGGCGGGCTTCGTTGCTGGAACCGAGGAAAAGCGGCTCGAACAGTTCGGCAAACTGCTTCATGTCGGACTTGCCGGGGATACGCAGGCTTTCGAAACCGGTGACCGTCGCCATCAGGACGACGTCCTTCAAGCGGCCGGTCTGTGGTCTTTCCAACTCACGAAAGCGATCCGTCACGGTAATTCCCTGCACGCAAAACATGATCGCCGTTTCCGGTGATCCGGAAAGGCACACGTCGCAAAAATTAGAAGAAAAGCGTTAGCGTACTGTTAACTATGGATGTTGGAGCTTTATTCAGGCTTGCGGCACATGTGTGGCGCCCGGCAAGGCCGACAGATTGCCCGTTTGGCCCCGCATTCTCGGGGACATTCGCGGAATTAGCCATAAAAAATCCACATGCGGTCACGAGTTATCGCGGCGACGGTCAAGGGCTCCGGACGCCCGCCGACGCCTGGAGGCCAAGTGAAGAGGGGCCTCTCCATGGGAGATATGGAACTGTGAAGAAATTTATCCTGCGCGCAGCAGCGCTCTGCGCGCTGCTTGCGGCCCCGGCGATCGCCGAAGCCGCGGAAGGCTTTGCCACTGCCAATGTCAACATGCGCTCTGGTCCGAGCACCCGCTATCCGGCGGTATCGCTGATCCCGGTCGGCGAATCCGTCGAAATTCACGGATGCCTTGCGGATCTGCCGTGGTGCGATGTCTCGTTCTATGGTGGGCGCGGCTGGGTTGCCGGGCGTTACGTCCAGGCCGACTATCGCCGCAATCGCGTCTATGTCGAACCCCGCTATTATCGCCCGCTCGGCATTCCGACGGTCGTCTTCCAATTCGACAGCTATTGGGATCGCAACTACCGTGGCCGCGATTTCTATCGTGAGCGCGATCGGTGGCGCCGGGGACCGGATTGGGTCGATGACAGCCGGGATCGTCGCTACTGGGAACGGCAGCGCGAGCGCGACCGCCGCGACTGGGAAACCGGCCAGCGTGAAGAGGAGTGGCGGAGCCGCGAGAGCGAATGGAACCGCGAGCGGACGGTGCGTGAAGAACGTCGCGAATGGGAACGTCGCAGCGAGAGCGTGCGCGTTCGCCAGGACGATGGCGGCATCTACGAAGGCGCCCGCCCGGCGCCGTTTGTTCGGTGCGAGTTCGACGATCCAGACTGCGAAGATTGACGTGAAGCGCCGTGCTTCGGCGCTATCCATTGAATAGGAAAACGGGCGGCGCGGGCCGCCCGTTTGCATTTGACAGCCCGGTTTCTGTGGTCTCAGGCGGAACCAAACGCCATCCGGAGCGTTGAGACCGCGCAGACAAGGGAGCGTTGCAATGGTGGAAAAGAAACTGGAGGCCGTGCAGAAAGTCGGCGAAAACGTTTCGCAGGTGCAAGCGCGTGCCGAGGTTGAGGTTCAGATCGCTGAACTGCGGGCGGAAATCGCTCGACTGACCGAAGCTGTCTCGGCCATCGGGAGCGGTACGAGGGCGGTTGTTCAGGGGGAGGCGGAATTGATGGCGGAACGCGTTCGCGAGCGGGTACGCGAGGAGCCCTTGTCGACGCTGGTGGCGGTTGCCGGTGTGTCGTTCCTGCTTGGTCTGATATCGCGACGCTGACTGCGGTTTGATGCCGCTCCGGATTGTTACCTCGGATACATCTCGAGGGTTCGTCTGGCGCGATAATGAATCCAGGTTGGTGCGGCAGCGGTGTATTAGCATTCTGTTAACCAGCCTATGGCTCAATCGGGGCGGACCCGTTATCATCGGGCTGCGTCGTGTGAACCAGAAGAGCAACATCCGGGCGACCGGAAGAAGGAGCAAACGAGAAAAGCGCGCCTGTCCAGGCAAGCCTGGAAAAATGCGCTGGCCCGAGAGGGCAGGGTGAAATCTGTACGGTAGTTCATCCGTCTCAAGACTTTGTGGAGACGAGCATGGCAGACGTGATCAGAATTCAGGACCGAAAGGTTCGCGTACCGCCGCGTAGACCACCGGCCATATCGAGCGGAGCCAAGGTGCTTCTGTTCACCGGCATCCGCTACGAGCGCCTCGACCGCGACCCGCAGCCGACGGCACCGGATGGACGCCGGATCAAGAAGCAGTAGCGTCCGATTTCCCGCGTCGACGACCGGCGATGGCCGGGCGCGTGTCCTTGGCCCGAAACATCAGGGCCCCTTCACCATCATTCTTGCACTGAACGCAGTCTTTGCTTTGGCTATCCGCGACTGAGCGGTAGGCCGCCTCACGCCGCAGCACTTAGCGCCGAAATGGCTCGCAGCTTGATTCCGCAAGGAAGTTGCGGACCTGCTCCTCGAAACTGTCGACCGGCGCCATCGCTCTCAGAACGGCATAGCCGTCCTGTTCCTTCATCTCCACCATGATTGATTGCGCCAGCGCCTCCGGCGGCGACTTGCGCAGTTCCACCAGTTGAATCGGCGTCGCGACGACAAGATCGAGCTTGCCGTTGACCGCCGTGTGGTCGTTCATGCTGAAGACTTCGTTCGAATTGCTGTCGAAGACCGCAAGCGACCAGAACGGCACATTGCCGCTGGCGAGGAAGCGCGCCGGTCCGTCCGAGATCGAGAAGCTGCAAACGGCCGTCCTGAGATAGGGGTCGTCATTGGCAAGGCCCGTCGGCCCCGGTGTGCTCGTCAGCGCGAAGAAGCTGTCCATCTCCAGCAGTCCCAGCACCCGCGTATAGGCGTCACGGCCGGTAAACTGCGGCAGCGCCAGAATGATAATGATGTGCAGCAAGGCGGCGCCGACAAGGCCGAGGACCGTGGCGAAGAGAACCTTACGCATCGCCGCACCCGGTCCTGGTGATGGTTGGCATGGCGAGGTCGAGCAGCCCCGAGGAACCTGCCGTCGGCGTGTCGAGCAATGTCAGAACCAGTCGGAAGGTGCCTGAATGGCGCAAGGCCAGCCAATTGTCCGGCTGGGCGTTCGGCGACACATGGATGGTGAAATTGCTGTTTTCGCTGCGCAGCACCGTCCAGGAATTGACGGCAGAGGGCAGGTCGGAGCCGGGACGCAACGGCAAGCCGTCGGCATTGGCCGCATAGAGCGTCCAGAAGCGGGCCTGTGGCGTCAGCCCCGTGACGTCATAGGAGCAGGAAGCCTGGAGCTTCTGGCCCTTGTCGTCGGTCTGCGCGCTGAACATCAGTCCTTCGGCGCCGCCGTAAAGAAGTTCTCCGGCGCGCGCCCTATGCGCCTTGGCATAGGGATCGGCATTGATCGTCTGCGCCTCCGGGAAGGCGACCCACGGGCCGATCGCGATCGAACCGAAGCCGACGGTCGCCTTTAGCGCCCACACGGCCGAGGCAATGCCGCCGCCGAAGGCGATGGCAAGAGCGAGGGCGACGAGGAAGGGGATTCGGAACAAGGGCGGCTCTATCGGAAATCGTTCTGCGGCGGGGCAATATGGGTCTGCCCCCATATCTCGCCGAAATCGGCGACCGGTGCAACGGCCGCCGACGCGGCGCGTGTGGCTCCCTGTCGAGATCGCTGCTGCAGATCTGAGCGGGAGATTTCAGTTGCTGGCGGCATTGGGATCCGTCTGTCCGGAGCGTTTTTCTTCGGTAGTCCCGAGGGCGGCGAGCTTGCCGCCGCCCTCCGGCGCTTTCAGGGCCGGTGCCTTTTCAAAGGTCTCGCCGATCGTGCGCAGCAGGCGGGTAACCTCGGCCGACAGCGAGCGAGGACGGACGAGTGGCGGCAGGGCGTTCTCATCCGGCTTTACCGTCGCGACCTGCGGCTGCTGCGCTGGCGCCGTCGGCGCGACTACACCGGGGATCGCGCGGTGCTCGATGCCTTGCTCGGCATAGTCCATCAGCCGTTTGAACGTCATCGCCGGCAGCGAGCCGCCGGTCATGTTGTTGGTCGAGGTGTAGTCGTCGTTACCGAACCAGACGGCGGTCGTATAGTCGCCGGTGAAGCCGACGAACCAGGCGTCGCGATAGGCCTGCGTCGTGCCGGTCTTGCCGCCGACGACGATGCCGTTGTCGAGGGCGGCCTTGCGCGCGGTACCGATGATCGGGATCTGCGTCAGCATCGAATTCATCGACGTATTCGCAGCTTCCGAAAGCACGCGCCGCGCTGGCGGTTCGTCGCGACCAAAGTCGTAGAGGATATCGCCGTCATAGTTGAGGATCTGGCTGATGCCGTGACGGCGCGACTGCACACCGCCCGCCGGGAACACCGCGTAAGCCGTCGCCTGATCGAGCACGGTGACTTCCGATGTTCCGAGCGGCATGGTCTTGTCGGTGCGGAGTGGCGTCTCGATACCCATCGCCTTGGCGGTCTGAGCGATCAGATCGGTGCCGAGCTTGTCCTTGGCGAGGCGCACGGGGATGGTGTTGATCGACTTGGCGATCGCCGTCAGGATCGTGATGCGCCCGGCATAGCTCCGGCCGTAATTCTGCGGCGACCAGCCACGCCAGGTGATCGGCGCATCGACGACGACCGTTTCCGGCGTCATGCCCTTCTCCATCGCCGCAGCGTAGGTGTAGACCTTGAAGGAGGAGCCCGGCTGCCGCAGGGCGCGGGTCGCGCGGTTGAACTGGCTCTCGCCATAGTCCCGGCCGCCGACCATGGCCCGCACCGCACCGCCATTCTCGATCATGACAATGGCGCCCTGCTTCACATGGAAGCTCTCGCCATATTGGCGCAGGCTCGATTCCACCGAGTCCTCGGCGGCGTTCTGCAGGCCCATGTCGATCGTCGTGCGTACGATCAGCGAATGCTGCGCAAAGGGGCGAGCGATACGCTGGACCTCGTCAAAGGCCCAATCGAGGAAGAAGTCGGGTGCCTTTACCTGGGCGCGGTCGATAACGCTGGCGGGATTGAGGCGTGCGGCGATCACCTGGCCCTCGGTCATCAGCCCGCCCTGGACGAGGTTGGTCAGAACCTCGTTGGCGCGTCCGCGCGCGGCCGGTAGGTTGACGTGTGGCGCGTAGCGGGCCGGCGCCTTGAAGAGCCCGGCGAGCATCGCCGACTCCGCAAGGTTCACATCGGTGATCGACTTGCCGAAATAGAACTGCGCGGCCGCAGCCGCCCCGAATGTGCCGCCGCCCATATAGGCGCGGTCGAGATAGAGCCGGAGGATTTCCTTCTTCGACAGGTTGCATTCGAGCCAGACCGCCAGGAAGGCCTCCTTGATCTTGCGCTCGATCGTGCGTTCGTTCGACAGGAAGAGATTCTTGGCAAGCTGCTGCGTCAGCGTCGAGCCGCCCTGGACGACGCCACCGGCGCGGGCATTCTCGGTCATCGCACGGGCAAGGCCGAGGAAATCGATGCCCCAATGGTCGAAGAAGCGACGGTCTTCGGTCGCGAGCACCGCCTTGATCAGATGGTCGGGCAGCTCGTCGATCGGTACGGAATCTTCGTGAATGATGCCGCGGTGGCCGATTTCGTTGCCGTAGCGGTCGAGGAAGGTGACGGCGAAGTCGCTCTGGGCGCGCCAGTTGCCCTTGGTCTCCTCGAAGGCCGGAAGCGCCAGGGCCAGCATCAGCACCGAGCCGACGGTACCCCAGGTCATGCCTTCGCCGAGCACCTCGAAGACGACCCTTTTCCAGCCAGTGACACGGAACCGGCGGAAGAAGATGGTGGTGTCTTCCCACCATTGCGCCAGTTTGAAGCCGGCATTCCAGACCGTGGAATCGATCCAGGAATCGATCCTGAGAAAGATGTGCCGTTTTTTCGGCCGGTTATCGTCTTTCCTCGGTTCCCGCACGTCTCAACGTCCTGAAGGCTCTGCGGCATCATGCCGGCGCCGTGTAATATTTGCACGGCGTCAAATTCCAATCTACTTGCATATCGCGCCGGCGGCCTTAAAAAACCGGCAATTTTCTGCGAAATTTCTCTATCGCGGGCTATTTGACGAAAGTGTGATGACGATGGGCGAAATGCCTTTCTGGAAGGCGAAGAGCCTTGAGGACATGAGCAATACGGAGTGGGAAAGCCTCTGCGACGGCTGCGGGCTCTGTTGTCTGAACAAGCTGGAGGATTGGGATACCGGCGAGATCGCCTGGACCTCGATCCGTTGCACGCTTCTCGATGGCGAGAGCTGTCGCTGCAGGGACTATGAAAACCGGCAGGCGACGGTGCCCGACTGCATCCAGCTGACGCCCAAGGCTGTGCGCGAGATCACCTGGCTGCCGCCGACCTGCGGTTATCGCCTCGTAGCCGAGGGGCGTGATCTCTATTGGTGGCACCCGCTGATATCGGGCGATCCGGAAACGGTTCATGCTGCCGGCATTTCGGTGCGTGGCCGCACCGTCGCCGAGGATGACGTCGATATCGAAGATTATGAAGATTATCTCGTCACCTGGCCGTTGGAAGTGGGGCAGGAGAGCGTGGAATAAGAGGGGATTGGCTGGCGGTTGGGATCGACTTGCGCTGGCGCCGCAGGAGCCGGAAATCCACTTCCTATTGAGGCAGCCTAGTGGCTGCCGCCGTTCTTCTTGACGAGGTTTTTCGGCGCGACGTTGCGCCAAGCGGTTTCCATCGATTGACGGACGAGGCCTTCGTCCGCTTCGACGAAGTAGAATGAGGTCCAGCCACGATCGCCCCAGCCGCCGGGCACGGCGGCGCAGACCCCAGGCTCCATTTCCAGGAGCATGCGTTGCTGGTCAGGCGTGAGCTTGAAGACCGCGCGACCGGCCTCCGGCAAGCTCATGAAAATGCGCTTGCCCACGCGGAAGTCCCGTGTGCCGAAATGCGCGTTCTCCTCCGTTCCCGGCAAGCTTAGCGCGAGTTTTTCAATCTCTTCGGTCAGCATACCGAAAGAGTAACATGGTTTTTCCGAATGGCCAAAAGGCTGAAAATAGCCACAAATATTCAAGGGCCGCAGCTTCTGCCACGACCCCTATCCGTTTGCGCAACGACGCAACATAGCGGTTGCAGGATGCGGTCTAGCCTGACACCCAAGGTTCAACTTCGTGTTGCGTCTTGCATAGCTTGGGATGGTGGTGGCGAGAACCAGCTCGCCACCGACGGCTTTACTCGGCCGGTTGGATCGGCTTCGGGGCGTTTTCGCCGGCAGCGCGCATGGCACGCCATTCGTTTTCGAAACGGTCGAGCAGCGATTGCGGTACTTTGGACTGCTGAGATGCGGGCTGGTTGTTCGCTAGCGTCTGCATCCGATCCTCCGGGCCTATGACGGTTTCATGACGTTTCACGCGGCGGACAATTTCATATCGTAAAGGCTTTGTAAATCAGTGGCTTAAATCATTTAAACGATTAAAAAATATTTAAATCGATTAATTTTCCGTTGATCCACAGCCGTCCGTCGGTGCGCGTGCATGCAGGTGTCGATACGTCAAAATTAGGCGTTCTTTTGAAGTAATTTTGCGGACGTCTTTTCTGCCGCGCGCACGCCAATTTTGGTGCTGTTCTGCACCTGATGCATGTGCCGAACGCGAGGGACGCTCGCGCCCTCGGTGGGAAAACCGTGGTGATGAAATCGAAGCGTGTCAGTGGTTTAGTCCGGCTGCCAGAATCGAAATGCGATCATCTTGAATCAACCTTGCAGGATGGTGACCCAACTTTTGAACGATCGCCGCCAAGGGATTCAAAGGAATCGCGAATCGCTTCCTGCTTGATGTGATATCTCAGCGTTCAGGATATGGCGGATACTTGCGCGTCGCGACGCGAGAGCCTTGCCGACCTCTCAATCCTAGCGGAACATGCTTAACAAAAGGCTGATTTCCGCCTGCCGCGAGCAATGCCGGCGAGCATGGGGCCATATCCTCACGGCGCCCCTCGAGGCGAAACTGCCGCATGAAGTGGCGATTGCAGCCTTGAACCGGGTTCCGTCGGGAATGGAATCGCTGCAATCTAGGGTCGGATTTCCGGTGAGGTCGATGGGTTCCCCGATGGGCGCCCGGCGGGTCGGAAGGCCGACATTCATTTGCCATTCAGCCTCGTTCGGTTATTGCTTCTGCCATGATGCTTCCCAAGTTGAAAGTGCGTTCATGTCTTCACCAGTGATCATAGCCGCGCTTGCTGCAGGCCTCTCGGGCTTCAGCCTGCCTGCGATCAGCGTGCCGTCGGATAATGTCGTCCGCGTGTCCGGCGATTGCAGTGCGGCCGCTGCACAGGTGGTCGCTGACACCGGCGGCGAGTTGCTGTCGGCGCAGCCGACGTCCGACGGCCAGTGTGTGATCACGGTGCTCGTTCCCGGTAATGGCGGGCGACCGAAAAAGGTGACCGTCAAGGTGCCGATGTAAGCCATCCCTGTGGCGCCGTGCGTCTTGTCCGGCGCAAAGGTCGCTGTGGCGCTTTGAAAGCCTGCATGCTTCTATCGTGAAATCGGCTAGGATTGAGCCGAAGCATGCAGCGGGAATGGCCGCGAGAGGAAGTAGGGACGAATGCGCATTCTGATTGTCGAGGACGACGCCAACCTGAACCGGCAGCTCGCCGAGGTGCTGAAGGAGGCCGGCTACGTCGTCGACCAGGCCTACGACGGCGAGGAGGGGCATTATCTCGGCGATGCCGAGCCATACGATGCCGTGATCCTCGATATCGGCCTGCCGGAGATGGACGGCATCACGGTGCTGGAGAAGTGGCGCGGCGACGGCAAGACCATGCCGGTCCTGATCCTGACGGCGCGCGATCGCTGGAGCGATAAGGTCGCGGGCATCGATGCCGGCGCCGACGACTATGTCGCGAAGCCCTTCCATGTCGAAGAGGTTCTCGCCCGCATTCGCGCCCTGATCCGCCGTGCTGCCGGGCATGCAAGCTCGGAGATCGTCTGCGGCCCGGTGCGCCTCGACACCAAGGGTTCCAAGGCAACCGTGGATGGCGTGGCACTCAAGCTGACGTCGCATGAGTTCCGGCTGCTCTCCTATCTCATGCACCACATGGGTCAGGTCGTTTCGCGCACGGAACTGGTCGAACATATGTACGATCAGGACTTCGATCGCGATTCCAATACGATCGAAGTGTTCATCGGCCGGCTGCGCAAGAAGATCGGCAACGATCTGATCGAAACGGTGCGCGGTCTCGGATACCGAATGCAAGCTCCGGGCAATGGCAATTAGATCGCTCACAGCCCGCGTATTGGCGGTTTCCACCGTCTGGGCCGTCGTCGCCCTGGTCGTGATCGGTGTGGTTATTTCCGAACTCTACCGCCAGGGCTCCGAGCGCGGCTTCAAGGACCTGCTGCGCGCGCAGCTTTTCAACGTCGTCAACTCGATTTCCGTCAATGAGAAGACGGTGCTTTCAGGTAGTCCGCAGCTTGGCGATCTCCGCTTTTCGCAGCCGCAGACCGGCTGGTACTGGATCGTCGATCCGATCGGCGAATTCAACACGCCACCCCTGATCTCGACGTCTCTCGGCAACGGCAAGCTGCCGATCGCCAGCGTCGATGAGGTTCCGTTCGACACCGGCTATGTCCGCTTCTACACCACCAAGGATCCTTTCGGTAACGAGGTCGAGGTCTCCGAGACCGAGGTCGTGCTCGACATCCAGGGCCACACCGCGCGCTTTCGCGTTGCCGGCAACCGTGATGTGCTCGAGGCTGACATCAATCGCTTCACCCGTAACCTGACCATTGCGCTCTCCATCTTCGGTCTCGGCGGACTTGGCGTGAACGCGCTCACCATTCTCTTCGGTCTGCGCCCACTCGATCAGGTCCGTCGCTCGCTGGAGAAGATCCGCACCGGTGAGAGCGAGCGGCTTGATGGGGCCTTCCCGCGCGAGGTCCAGCCGCTGGCCAACGAAGTGAACGCGCTCATCGACAGCAACCGCCGTATCGTCGAGCGTGCCCGCATGCAGGTCGGCAACCTTGCGCATTCGTTGAAGACGCCGATCGCCGTTCTGCTCAACGAAGCCCGCGTGCTCGATGCGCCGCATGGTGACCTGGTGCGGAACCAAGTCGATGCGATGCAGACGCAGGTACAATCCTATCTCAGCCGCGCGCGGATCGCGGCGCAGCGGGAGTCCGTCCTGGCGAGGACCGAGGCACAGCCGGCGCTCGAACGTCTCGTTCGAGTGATGCGCAAGCTCAACCCGGAAAAGCATGTTCACCTGTCGATCAATCCGCCGGCATTGGTGCTTGCGATGGAATTGCAGGATGTCGAGGAAACTGTCGGCAACCTGCTTGAAAACGCTGCCCGCCACGCCCGTGGCGAAGTGTGGCTGAACGTGCGGCCGGCGCCGAGCGAGCTTCATGCGAAGGAGCCCGGCAGACAGTGGATCGTGCTCGACATCGATGACGATGGCCCGGGGCTCAATCCCGACCAGATCGCGCTGGCGATGAAGCGCGGCAAGCGGCTTGACGAAAGCAAGCCTGGAACCGGGCTCGGGCTCTCGATCGTCAGCGAAATCGTGCGGGAATACCAGGGCAGTATTACGCTGTCGCGGCGGGACGAGGGGGGACTGCGTGCCCAGCTCCTGTTGCCGGCCGCGGCCTAGGGCGCGATGAGGAAGGTGTGCGGGCTTTCGTGATCAAGGTGTCACACCCGTGCTCGAAAATGTCACAGCGGCAGGGCGCGCCGTTGCCTCGGCAAGCGGGGAATGCCAAAAGAAAATCAAGGACAAGTCGTCATTTCACCCGAATGCACGGGGTTCACGAATACGGCTTCGGACAGGAATGGTTGAGTGTCGCGGATCATGAGGAACCAGGCAGAAATGACACGGACTTTTGTCGTTGGCGGTAGGATCGCAGTGATCGCGTCGGCCGTGGCTCTTGCCGGTTGCGGCACGACCGCGGACGGCAAGGGTGCTGTCGCCGGCCTTGGCTCGACCGCCACTCGGATGTCCTCGACGACCTACATCGCCGCGCTTCAGGGCGGAGTGATCGGTCGCCTTGCCGATCTCGATATCGGTTCGTCCGACCGCCAGCGGGCGCTCGAGGCGGAGTATCGCGCACTCGAGGCAGCGCCGGGCGGCCAGCCGGTGACCTGGGACGGACGCGGCGTCAGCGGCTCCGTCGTTGCGGCTGCACCCTATCAGGTCGGATCGCAGAACTGCCGCCAGTACAGCCATACAGTGACGATCAAGAGCCAGACGAAGACGGCACGCGGCGCAGCCTGCCGCAATCCCGATGGCAGCTGGACGCCGCTGACCTGAGCGCGGGCCTTCTCGGGCGTCCGAGAGTTACCAGGCGGCTGTTGCGGCGAAACGCCTCAAATCTCCGTCATGGCGGGTTTTCGAGTTGGAATGGCATGGGCCTCATAGTATTGAGCGTCCATGTTGTTCTGGATCCTCGTCGCCATTTTGACGGCGGCCGTTGCCGTCGTGCTGATCCTGCCGTTGATGCGGGCAGGGGAAGCCCCTTCGTCTCCCCACAGCCATGACATCGAGGTCTATCGCGACCAGCTCGACGAACTGAAGCGCGATCAGGACAGCGGCCTGATCGCAAGCGATGACGCCGAGCTTGCGCGGGCCGAGGTGGCACGCAGATTGCTGGCAGCCGGCGAGAGCGACCGCGATGTGACGCCCGCCGTTTCGCCGCGGCGCGGCGCCAATCGTCTGGCCCAGGCCTTCGTGCTGCTCTGTCTTCCCGCTGTCGGCCTCTGTCTTTACTTGCTGACGGGTAGCCCGGGCGTGCCGGCGCAGCCGCTTGCTGCTCGCCTTGCCGATCCCAATGGCGACATCAACGTCCTGATCGCCAAGGCTGAAAACCACCTTGCGGTGAACCCGAATGATGGCGCCGGCTGGGATCTGCTCGCGCCGATCTACATGCGCAACGGCCGTATCGAGGAAGCGGTTGATGCCTATGACCGGGCGATCCGCTTGCTCGGGCCGACACCGGCGCGCCTCGGCGGATACGCGGAGGCGCTCGTTGTGCAGTCCGATGGTCTCGTGACAACGAAGGCCCAGGAGGCACTCCAGCAGGCACTGACGCTCGACCCCAATGACCCGCGCTCCGAATTCTACCTTGCCCTCGGCCTCAAGCAGGAAGGCAAGAAGGACGAGGCGCTGACCGCCTTCAACAGGCTGGTGGCGACGTCGCCTGCCGATGCGCCCTGGCTGCCGCTGGTCAAGCAGCATGTGGCCGAGTTGACGGGTGCCGCCGGCAGCGCTGCAGCACCCGGCAATCCCAGCGCCGAGGATGTCGCGGCCGCGGAGAACATGAGCAGCGGTGATCGGCAGGAAATGATCCGCGGCATGGTCGAAAGCCTTGAAAGCCGCCTCAAGGAAAACCCTGACAACCTCGAAGGCTGGGCGCGGCTGATCCGCTCCCACGTTGTCCTTGATCAACGAGACAAGGCGGCGGCAGCGCTAAAGGAGAGCCTGAAGACCTTCCCGGCCGATGGCGACGGGGGCAAGCAGCTCCTGGCGCTTGCTCGTGAACTCGGTATTGCGACCGATGGAGTGACGCAATGACGCGCAAACAAAAAAGACTGGCGATCATCGGCGGCGGTGTCGGCTTCCTCGTTCTCGCAGCCTTTCTGGTGATGTTCGCCTTCAGTCAGGCGATCGCCTATTTCTACGTGCCGAGCGATCTCGCCAAGGCTAACTTGTCGCCGGGCACGCGCATCCGCCTCGGCGGCGTGGTCGAAGGGGGATCGGTAAAGCGCGGCGACGGCAAGACCGTCACCTTCACCGTCACCGACACGCTTGCCGGCGTGCCGGTAACCTACACGGGCATCCTGCCCGACCTGTTCCGCGAGGGGCAAGGCGTGGTGACGGAGGGAGCCTTCGTTCAAGGGAGCTCGGTCTTCGTGGCGGATACGGTTCTCGCCAAGCATGACGAGACCTATATGCCCAAGGATGTCGCCGACCGCTTGAAGGCCCAGGGCGTTGAGCTCAGCGGGAAGGAAACCATTAAATGATCATCGAGCTCGGACATTACGCGCTGGTCCTGGCATTGGCGACGGCGGTCATCCAGGCCGCTTTGCCGATCCTCGGTGCGCGGCTGAATGATCGCGGCTTGATGGAGCTGGCGTCGAGCGCGGCGGTCGCCTGTTTTCTGCTGGTCGCCTTCGCGTTCACGGTGCTCACCTTCGCCTATGTGACTTCGGACTTCTCGGTCCGCAACGTCTGGGAGAACTCCCATTCGCTGAAGCCGCTGATCTACAAGATCTCGGGCGTCTGGGGGAACCACGAAGGCTCGATGCTGCTGTGGCTGTTGATCCTGACATTCTTCTCGGCGCTGGTGGCAGCCTTCGGGCGCAACCTGCCGGAGACGCTGAAGGCGAACGTGCTCGCCGTGCAGGCCTGGATCGCCATGGCCTTTGCCCTCTTCATTCTCTTGACGTCCAACCCGTTCGCGCGGCTGGTCCCGGCGCCGGGTGAGGGCAAGGACCTGAATCCGATCCTGCAGGACGTCGGTCTCGCCATTCATCCGCCGCTGCTCTATCTCGGTTATGTCGGCTTCTCCGTCTGTTTCTCCTTTGCGATCGCCGCGCTGATCGAGGGCCGGATCGATGCTGCCTGGGCGCGTTGGGTCCGCCCGTGGACGCTTGCCGCCTGGACCTTCCTTACTGCCGGCATTTCCATGGGATCCTACTGGGCCTATTACGAACTCGGCTGGGGCGGCTGGTGGTTCTGGGACCCGGTGGAAAATGCCTCCTTCATGCCCTGGCTCGCGGGCACCGCCCTTCTGCATTCGGCTCTGGTCATGGAGAAGCGCGAGGCGCTGAAGATCTGGACCGTGCTGCTCGCGATCATGACCTTCTCGCTGTCGCTGCTTGGCACCTTCCTCGTCCGTTCGGGCGTGCTGACCTCGGTTCATGCCTTCGCCACGGATCCGACCCGCGGCATTTTCATTCTCGCCATCCTCGTCTTCTTCATCGGTGGCGCCTTCGCACTCTTCGCCTTGCGTGCCTCGCACCTGAAAGCCGGCGGCATATTCGCGCCGATTTCGCGCGAGGGTTCGCTGGTCTTCAACAACCTCATCCTGACGACGGCAGCGGCGACAGTCCTGACCGGTACGCTCTATCCGCTGGTGCTGGAGGCGCTCACCGGCGACAAGATCTCCGTCGGTCCGCCGTTCTTCAACATGACCTTCGGTCTCCTGATGCTGCCGCTGCTCTTCGCCGTGCCGTTCGGTCCCTTGCTTGCCTGGAAGCGCGGTGACATCGTCGGCGTCTCCCAGCGGCTCTTCGCTGCGGTCGCGATCGGTCTCGTCTTCGGCACAGGCTACTATTACGCGATGAATGGCGGCCCGGTGCTGGCGCTCTTCGGCATTGCTCTCGGGGTCTACCTGATTGTGGGTTCCGTGACGGATATCGCGTTGCGCTCCGGCCTCGGCAAGGTTGCAGGTAATGTCGCCTGGCGGCGCTTCACCGGCCTGCCGCGCTCGGCCTTCGGTACGGCGCTCGCCCATATCGGCCTCGGCGTCACCCTGATCGGCATCGTCGCCGTTACGGCCTTCGAAACCGAGACCGTCGTCGAGATGAAGCCAGGCATGACGGTCGAAGCCGGTGGTTACACCCTGCGCTTCGACGGCATGCGCAACGGCAGCGGCCCGAACTACACGGAAGAATCCGGCCACTTCACCATCAGTCGCCGCGGCGTTGCCGTCTCCGAGGTCTGGTCGTCGAAGCGACTCTACCAGGCGCGCCGCATGCCGACGACGGAAGCCGGCATTCGCACCTTCGGCCTCAGCCAGCTCTACGTTTCACTCGGCGACCAGATCGGCGAAGGCGGCATCGTCGTGCGCATCTGGTGGAAGCCGATGATCCTCTGCATCTGGGGCGGAACGCTGTTCATGATGGCGGGCGGGTTCGTGTCCTTGAGCGACCGCCGCCTGCGGGTGGGCGCGCCGGCGCGGGCCAAGCGGCCGAAGGCGGTGCCTGTGGGAGCTGCCGAATGATGCGTCTGCTGCTGGCACTCCTGCTGTTCGTCCTGCCGATTGGCTCGGCCTTCGCGGTCAACCCGGATGAGGTGTTGGCAGACCCCGCACTGGAAGCGCGGGCACGGGCGATCTCGGCTGAGCTCCGCTGCATGGTCTGTCAGAACCAGTCGATCGACGATTCCAATGCCGAACTCGCCAAAGACCTCAGGGTTCTGGTGCGCGAGCGTCTGGCCAACGGCGACAGTGACGAGGCGGTGATCGATTATGTCGTGTCCCGTTACGGCGAATTCGTGCTGCTGAAGCCGCGCTTCGAAACGAAGACGCTGATCCTGTGGGGCATGCCCGCAGCCCTGCTTCTCGTCGGGGCGATTACCCTCGTCGTCGCGGCCCGCCGTCGCGGCGCCCAAGCAAAGGGAACGCCGCTCTCCGAGGATGAAAAGGAAAAGCTGAAGAAGCTGCTTCGGCCCTGATGCTCGGTCCGGCCGGGTCGACGACAGTTGCCGCCCAGGCCTAATAATATTTTGAAATCGCTGAAGATTGTCCGCGACGGGGACCAAAGGTGAGGGCGCGTGTTGTCGCCTGTCGGTCGGCGATCCATGCCTTTATCATCGCTTCCCGCAACATTACCAAAAATTCATCTTCCGGACAGAACTCAGTAAGGTCCCATCCGTTACATCTTTCGTCATCGGCTGTTCCTCCAGGCATCCTGCTTTCGGGTGGTTCACGGAAAGCGGACAAGATGCTCTGGCATCAGGACGCTGCAGCGACCTTTACGCGTCAAAGACGACGCGTGGCGCTGCAGTCAGCCAAACGGGATCTGCCCCTCCTCGGGGCGGGCATCGCAACCAGGTTTCGGTGCCGTCTTTGACGGCATCAAGGAAGAGAAAAGGCAAAACGGATGATTACGACCAAATCCCTGCGTCCCTCCCTCACGACCGTTCTGAAGGCCTCGACGGTTGCCGGCCTTGCTGCCGTCATGCTGACCTCCGGTCTGCCGGCGCGCGTTTCCCAGTCCTTTGCGGAAGCGGTCAAGGTGGAAGCGCCCTCGGTGCCGAGCTTTGCCAATGTCGTCGACGCGGTCTCGCCCGCCGTCGTTTCGGTTCGCGTCCAGTCGCGCGTCAATCCGGTTACCGAAGATGGCAGCGACTTCACCTTTGGCTTCGGCGGTCGTGGCTTCGACGAACTGCCGGACGATCACCCGCTGAAGCGCTTCTTCAAGGAATTCGGCCCGCGCGGCGATGACCATAGCGAGCGCGGCGGCCCGGGTCGCCGTGGCCCGCATGGCGAAGGTCGCCTGCGTCCGACGTCCCAGGGCTCGGGCTTCTTCATTTCCGAAGACGGCTACCTCGTCACCAACAACCACGTCGTTTCCGACGGCGCAGCCTTCACCGTCATCCTCAATGACGGCACCGAACTCGATGCCAAGCTGATCGGCAAGGACAGCCGCACCGATCTCGCTGTGCTCAAGGTCGATGACAAGCGCAAGTTCACCTATGTCGGCTGGGCCGACGACAGCAAGGTCCGCGTCGGCGACTGGGTGGTTGCGGTCGGCAACCCGTTCGGTCTCGGCGGAACCGTGACCTCGGGCATCATCTCCGCCCGTGGCCGCGACATCGGCTCCGGCCCCTATGACGATTACCTGCAGGTCGACGCTGCCGTGAACCGCGGCAACTCGGGTGGTCCGACCTTCAACCTCTCCGGCGAAGTGGTCGGCATCAACACCGCGATCTTCTCGCCGTCGGGCGGCAATGTCGGCATCGCCTTTGCGATCCCCGCGGCTGTTGCCAAGGATGTGGTTACCGACCTGATCAAGGACGGTTCGGTTTCCCGCGGCTGGCTGGGCGTACAGATCCAGCCCGTCACCAAGGACATCGCTGAATCGCTCGGCCTTGCAGAAGCAAGCGGCGCGCTGGTCGTCGAACCCCAGGCGGGTTCGCCGGGTGAAAAGGCCGGCATCAAGAAGGGCGACGTGGTGACCGCGCTGAACGGCGACACGATCAAGGATCCGCGCGATCTTGCCCGCAAGGTTGCTGCCATCCGCCCGGGCACGACCGTTGACCTGAGCCTCTGGCGCAACGGCAAGTCCGAAAGTGTCAAGCTGGAGATCGGCACGCTGCCGAAGGATGACAAGGAGGCCGCCAAGAGCCAGGACAGCCAGTCCGAAGAAACGCAGCCTTCGAGCGAGCAGGCCCTGGCTGACCTTGGCGTCACCGTCGTCCCGTCCGATGACGGCAAGGGCGTCACCATCGCTTCGGTCGATGAGGACTCCGATGCCAGCGACCGTGGCCTGAAGACGGGCGAGAAGATCGTCTCCGTCAACAATCAGGAAGTGAAGTCTGCCGACGATATCCTGAAGGTCATCAACGCCGCCAAGAAGGACGGCCGTAGCAAGGCGCTCTTCCAGATCGAGGCCGAAAACGGCAGCCGCTTCGTGGCCCTCCCGATCGATCAGGGCTGATCGCGGCAGTCAAATGAATGACCGGAGCGCCGCGATTTCCAAGTGATTTCGCGGCGCTCGCCGTTTCGAGCGGGAAGTAGAAATGTGTGTGCGGTGTTCCGCCCGCATCCCGCTTTCACCGACGAGTAACGATCACCATGAGTTTGGGTCGATCAGGCCAATTTCATCGTGATCGAGGGCACTCGCCAATCCGGTTGTCGGAAAGCCGAAACCGGTTGAGACAGACAGGGGTCCGGGACTATGGTCGCGCGTATGAAGATTCTTATCATTGAAGACGATCTCGAGGCGGCAGCCTATCTGGCGAAGGCCTTCCGTGAGGCGGGTATCGTTTCCGACCACGCCAGCGACGGCGAGAGCGGTCTCTTCATGGCCAGCGAGAACAGCTACGACGTTCTGGTGGTCGATCGCATGCTGCCGCGCCGCGACGGCCTGTCCGTCATCGCCGAGCTCAGGCGCAAGGACATCCACACACCGGTGCTGATCCTCTCCGCGCTCGGGCAGGTCGACGACCGTGTCACGGGCCTTCGTGCCGGCGGCGACGACTACCTGCCGAAACCCTATGCCTTCAACGAACTGCTGGCGCGTGTCGAGGTGCTGGGCCGCCGCAAGGGCACGCCCGAGCAGGATATGGTCTACCGCGTCGGCGATCTCGAACTCGACCGGCTATCGCATTCGGTGCGCCGGCAGGGCAAGGAGATCCCGCTGCAGCCGCGCGAGTTCCGCCTGCTCGAATATCTCATGAAGAATGCCGGCCAGGTCGTCACCCGTACCATGCTGCTCGAAAATGTCTGGGACTATCACTTCGACCCGCAAACCAACGTCATCGACGTGCATGTGTCGCGGCTGCGTTCGAAGATCGAGAAGGACTTTGACGTGCCGCTGCTGCGCACCGTGCGCGGTGCCGGCTACATGATCAAGGATGACCGGGCCTCCGCATGAGCAAGCTTCGCGTTCTCTTCAGAACGACCGCGGTTCGGCTTTCCGCCCTTTATCTCATTCTCTTTTCACTCTGTGCGGCCTTTCTGGTCTTCTATGTCACCGGCATGTCGGAGCGCTTGCTGCAGCAGCAGACCCGTGACGCCATCACCGCGGAGGTGACGCAGATCGAGCAGGTCTACACGCGGGCCGGCATGAACGGCCTGTTGCGCTCGCTCGAGCGGCGCGCGCGCCAGCCGGGCGCCAATCTCTATGTTATCGCCGGGCCGAGCGGCGAGATCCTTGCAGGCAACGTCGCGAGCCTCGAGCCCGGACTGCTCGACAGCGAGGGCTGGACCGAACGCCCCTTTGCCTATCAGCGTTATACGGACGAAACGAAGAAGGACAGCCATGTGGCGCTCGCCCATGTGCTGGTGCTCGACAATGGCCTGCGCATTCTCGTCGGCCGTGACCTTCAGGAGCCGCAGAAGTTTCGTGCCTTGGTGCGTCAGGCGCTGATGGTGGCGCTCGGTGTCATGGGGCTTGGCGCGCTTGTCATCTGGTTCGGCATCGGCCGCAACGCCCTGAAGCGCATCGACCGCATGTCGGAGGCGAGCACCAAGATCATGGCGGGCGATCTTTCGCAGCGCCTGCCGATGAGCGGCTCCGGCGACGAGTTCGACCGGCTGTCGGAAAGCCTGAACGCGATGCTCGGCCGCATCGAGAAGCTGAACGAAGGTCTGCGCCAGGTCTCCGACAACATCGCCCACGACCTGAAAACGCCGCTGACGCGTCTGCGCAACAAGGCCGAAGCAGCACTCGCCCGCAAGGGCACGAGCCAGCGTGGCGCGCTCGAGGAGATCATCGGCGAATCCGACCAGTTGATCCGGACCTTCAATGCGCTCCTGATGATTTCACGCGTCGAGGCCGGCTCTTCGGCCGCCGAGATGAGCGAGATCAATCTCTCGCAGATCGTTGCCGATTGCGTCGAGCTCTATGAGCCTGTTGCGGAGGATGTCGGTCTGACGCTGGAAGCCGCTATCGCGCAAAACATCACAATCTCCGGCAACCGAGAACTGGTTGGCCAGGCGCTCGGCAACCTCATCGACAACGCCATCAAATATGCCGACGGTGCGGACAATCCGCTGATCAAGGTCTCCCTGGAAAAGCGCGATGGGCACGTGCTGTTGTCCGTCGCCGATCACGGGCCCGGCATACCGGCAGCAATGCATGACGAGGTAGTGAAACGCTTCGTTCGCCTGGACGAGAGCCGGTCCAAGCCGGGCACGGGTCTCGGATTGTCTTTGGTCGAGGCGGTCATGGAGATGCATCACGGTTCGCTGCGTCTCGCTGATACCGATCCGGCGGCGGGGGATGGTGGCAGAGGCTTGACGGTGCAGATGGTTTTCCCCGCGGCTGCAAACTGATAGACCGGTTCCTTGAGAACAGGAGACGAGAGCGGCTTGCCGCTGCTTTGGATGTGCAGGCTGTAGGCAAGGGGAGAGGGCATGCAGGACCAAGTGCAGCAGTGCTGGGAGATCGAGACAGCGCCGATCCGGGCGGCCAGCCAGGCCGACGCCAAAACGGCGCTCTCGGTGCTGAAGGACATGGCCAAGGGTCATGACCAGATCGCGAAACTGCTCGCCTCCGAAAGTCCGTTCAAGACCTTTATTGTCTCGGCCTTTGCGCTGTCGCCCTTCCTGCGCGATACGGGCGACAGCCGCCCGGCCATTCTCGAAGAACTCCTGTCCACCGATCTGACAGCCTTCCTGACCGAACGGGTGCGCCGCGCCCGCGATGCCTGGAAGCCCAACGAAGGCGGCGCGGCCCTGCCGGACACGGAGATCATGGCGCGGCTGAGGCGAGCCAAACGGGAGCTCGCCTTCGCCGCGGCGCTCGCCGATCTCTCCCGGCATTTCGACGGCCGCGAAACCACGCGCTGGCTCAGCGATTTTGCTGGTGCTGCCGTCTCCGCAACGATCGATCACCTGCTGCTGAGCGCGCACGAGAGCGGCAAGCTGATCGTCAAGGATGTCGCTTGCCCGAGCATCGGTTCCGGCGTCGTCGTGCTCGGCATGGGCAAGCTCGGCGCCTTCGAGCTCAACTATTCCTCCGATATCGATCTCGTCGTCTTTTACGATCCGCAATCCGGCATCATCGTCGACCGCGACGATGCCTCGGAGACCTTCGGCCGGCTGCTGCGCCGCCTGATCCGCATCCTGCAGGAGCGCAGCGGCGACGGCTATGTCTTCCGTACCGACCTGCGGCTGCGCCCCGACCCGGGCTCGACGCCGCTCGCGATTCCGGTCGAGGCGGCGATGCTCTATTACGAGAGCAGGGGGCAGAACTGGGAACGGGCCGCCTTCATCAAGGCGCGGCCGGTCGCAGGCGATATCGAGGCCGGCGAGCGGTTCCTCCGGGAATTGGTCCCCTTCGTCTTCCGCAAATATCTCGACTATGCGGCGATCGCCGACATTCATTCGATCAAGCGTCAGATCCATGCCCACAAGGGACATGGCGAAATCGCGGTCAAGGGACACAACATCAAGCTCGGCCGCGGCGGCATCCGCGAGATCGAATTCTTCGTGCAGACGCAGCAATTGATCGCCGGCGGCCGCATGCCGGAGCTGCGCCAGCGCGCAACCGAGCCGATGCTGCGCGCGCTGGTCAAGGCCGGCTGGATCGACGAGGAGACCGCCGATGAACTTGTCGAGGCCTATTGGTTCCTGCGCGACGTCGAGCACCGGATCCAGATGGTACGCGACGAGCAGACCCATGTCCTGCCCGAGACCGAAGCGGAGCTGAAGCGCATCGCCTATATGCTTGGCTTCGAAGATACGGCCGCCTTCTCGAAGGCCCTGTCACGCGTGCTGAAGACGGTCGAGCGCCGCTATGCCCAGCTCTTCGAGCAGGAGGCGAAGCTCTCGACCGAGACCGGCAATCTCGTCTTCACCGGCCAGCGCGACGACCCGGATACGCTGGAGACGCTGAAGAAGCTCGGCTTCCAGCGGCCGTCGGACATTTCCCATACGATCCGCACCTGGCACTACGGCCGCTACCGCGCGACGCAATCGGTGGAAGCGCGCGAGCGCCTGACAGAGCTGACGCCGGAGCTTCTGCGTGTCTTCGGCGAAAGCCGCCGGGCCGACGAGGCGCTGCTGCGCTTCGACAATTTCATTTCCGGCCTGCCGGCCGGCATCCAGCTCTTTTCGCTGCTCGGCAACAATCCGGGCCTGCTCTCGCTGATTGTCAACGTCATGTCGTCGGCGCCGCGGCTTGCCGAAATCATCGCCGCGCGCCCGCATGTCTTTGACGGCATGCTCGATCCCGGCCTCCTTGCCGAATTGCCGACGAAGGACTATCTCGCGCCGCGCATTGCCAATTTCGTCGGCGGCGCGCGACACTATGAGGAAGTGCTCGACCGCCTGCGCATCATCGCCGCCGAGCAGCGCTTCCTGATCGGCATCCGGCTTTTGACCGGCGCCATTTCGGGCGCACAGGCCGGCCGCGCCTTTACCGATCTCGCCGACCTGATCATCGCCGCGGCGGTGAAGGCGGTGCAAGACGAGATCCGCTCGGTGCATGGCGTTTTCCCCGGCGGCCGCATCGCCGTCGTCGGCATGGGCAAGCTCGGCAGTCACGAGCTGACCGCGGGCTCTGACGTCGATCTGATCCTGCTTTATGATTACGATGAGGCGGCGACCGAGTCCGACGGCGCCAAGCCGCTTGATCCCACCCGCTATTTCACGCGGGTGACGCAGCGCCTGATCGCCGCGCTTTCTGCGCCGACGGCAGAGGGCATTCTCTACGAGGTCGACATGCGGCTTCGTCCGTCCGGCAACAAGGGACCGGTCGCAACCAGGATCAACGCCTTCGCCAAGTATCAGCGCGAAGAAGCCTGGACCTGGGAGCATCTGGCCCTGACCCGGGCGCGCTGCATTTGCGGCGACGAAAAGCTGATCGCCGAGGCCGATGCGATCTTCGCCGAAATCCTCAGCCGCAAGCGAGATGTTGCCAAGGTCAGTGCCGACGTGATCTCCATGCGCGAGATGATCGACAGCGAGAAGCCGCCCAGCGACATCTGGGATTTCAAATTGATTCCGGGCGGTCTCGTCGATATCGAGTTCATCAGCCAGTACCTGGCGCTCGTCGCGCCCGCGAAGGGCATTCAGCCGCTGACAGCAGGCACGAACACCGCCGACGCGCTGAAACTGCTCGGCGACGCCCTGATGAACCCCAACGATCTCGATGTTGCCCTGGAGGCGCTGCATCTCTTTACCGAGTTGTCGCAGATCGTGCGGCTGTGCATCGAGGGAGAGTTCGAGCCGAAGGAAGCCCCGGCAGGGCTGATTGATCTCGTCTGCCGGGCAGGGGACTATCCGGACCTTAAGACACTGGAAGGTGACATCCGCCGGCTGTCTAAGGCCGCGCGGCGTGTCTTCCAGTCCGTTGTTTCGGCGTAATGGGGTCCCTCAGGCCCGATCGGGGATTCGGACTGAGATGATGGTGCCGACGTTTTCCGTCGAGTGAATCTTCATGCTGCCGCCATGCAGGCGGGTGAGCGAGCGCGAGATCGCCAGCCCGAGGCCCGAGCCTCCCTTGCTCTTGGCATACTGGCTCTGCACCTGCTCGAAGGGCTGGCCGATTTTCTGAAGCGCGTCGCGCGGTATGCCGATGCCGGAATCGGCGATCGTCAGCGTCACGGCACCGGTCACCTTGCGGGCACGAAGCGAAATGCGCCCGCCTTCATTGGTGAACTTGACCGCGTTCGAAAGCAGGTTGAGCAATACCTGCTTCATGGCGCGGCGGTCGGCAACCATTGTGAGGCCTGACGAGATCTGCTGCACCACATGGATGTTCTTCTGTTCGGCCGGTATAGTGGTGAAGCGCAGCGTCTCTTCGATCAGCGGCGCGAGATCGATCGTCTCGCGGCTGATGCGCATGTGACCGGCCTCGATCTTCGACATGTCGAGGATGTCGTTGATGACGTTGAGGAGATGCTTGCCGCTCTCGTGGATGTCGCGCGAGTATTCGTTGTATTTCTCCGAGCCGAGCGGCCCGAACATCTGGTTCTGCAGGATTTCCGAGAAGCCGAGGATGGCGTTGAGGGGCGTGCGAAGTTCGTGCGACATGTTCGCCAGGAATTCCGACTTGGCTCGGTTGGCCGCCTCGGCGCGTTCCTTTTCCGCCTGGTAGTTGGCATTGGCGATCGACAGTTCGGTCTTCTGGCGCTCCAGCGTCATACGCGACGCCGAAAGGTCGCCGATCGTCGCCATCAGCCGCCGCTCGGATTCGCGCAGGCGCACCTGATGCCGCTTCAGGAGGGTGATGTCGGTGCCGACCGAGACGAGGCCTCCGTCGCGCGTGCGTCGCTCGTTGATCTGCAGCCAGCGTTCGTCGGCAAGCTGGACCTCGCTCGTTTGCGACTGGTTGCTGCGATCGGGATCGGCGATGCGTCGTTCGACCACCGGCCGCGCCGCGGCCATCTGGACGGCGATGCGCTCGGTGCCCGGAACGAGCACGTGGTCGGGAAGCTTGTAGGCCTCCTGGAAGTGGGTATTGCACATGACGAGGCGGTCATGTTTGTCCCAGAGGACGAAGGCCTCCGACGTACATTCGATCGCGTCGGCGAGCCGTTGGTCTGCCTCGGCGTAACGTTGGGCAAGCCGGTGCTGCTCGGTCACGTCCATGGCGATGCCGATCAGATGCGCCCGCCCGGAAACGGTACGGATGATTTCCGCGCGGGCACGCAGCCACACATAGTGGCCGTCCGCATGTCGCATGCGGAAAACCTGGTCGATCTGGCGTACGTCGCCACGCGCTATGGTCCGCGCAACACCATAGATGCCGCGATCATCCGGATGCATCAGCCGCGCGGCATCACCGAAGGAGAGCACGCTGTTTTCTCCGGGCATGCCGAGCATTTCGTACATCGAGCGCGACCAGAACAGCCGACGGTTGGCGAGGTCGAAATCCCAGAGGCCGCAGCGGCCGCGCGACAGCGCCGTCTCGACGCGCAGGTTGGATTCGGCGAAGACCGAATCCGCGTCGCGAGCCCGCTTGGCCTGGATGTAATAGGCATAGAGCACCATCAGCAGGATGGCGGAGATGCCGGCAAAGAGCGTCACGTTGAGCGAGACTTCATCGCGCCAGGTGGTTTCGAGCTGCGTCACCGGCGTTGCGGCCAGCACCACTCCGACCGCGTCAGGCAATTGCGCCAGCGCCACGATATGATCGACGCCGACGATCGGCGTCTTCATGACGCTGGAGTGCTCGCCGAAATACTGCAGCGTCGCGATGTCGGGCGCGACCGCCGCGAGCGTCCGACCGATGAGCGGCCCGCCCTCCTGGGTGCTGGCGAAGATCCGGCCGTCCCTGCGGACCGCAAGGATGAACGTGCCGGGATCGAGCAGGCCGGTGGGCAGATAATGGCTGAAGCGTTCCTCCGCGTCCGAGCGGCGGCTCTCGTCAAAAAGGACCGCGCCGTCCGTCTGGAAGGCCGCAACGGCGGTTGCCGCCGCAAGCCCGACCGTCTGGCGCGAACTTTCTTCCATGCGGGCATGCTCGTCCATGATGCTGGACATGCGCGAGACCGCCACGATGATCAGGAATGCGATGATGAGGATCGGGATAGAGCGCTTGAGAATCGGCTCTGCGCTTGCCAGTCGCCGCGAGGTCGGTCCAGCAAAGATCTTCGCATGCGAGATGAACTCCTGCTCCAGGCGGCCGGCAAGCCCCGGAAACTTGAGTCGCAACCGCCCGTCGGCTGCGCTCGCCTGTCGCGCGTCCGCCATCTTTCCCAATTCTCAAAACCCTCTGATGATTCGGCGCGCCGCTCGCCCGAATCTGACTCAATGAATCACAGGGCGATTCGCCTTGTCCAGAGGCGCTGGTAAAGATTTCTTAACCATTTCTTATCGTTGGGAAATAATAGGCCGGGCCGCTTGCGCGGCCCGGCCCTGAGGAAAATCAATGGGTTCCTGGCTTCAGGCCTTGAGCATGCGCTCCACGATATCGCCGACGTCGGCCGAAAGTTTCGGCGCTCCGGCAATCTCCTTCAGCGCCTTGCGGGCATGACCGGCACGCTTGTCCTCGAGCGAGCGCCAGGAGCGCATCGAGGTCAGGATACGCGCCGCAAGCTGCGGGTTGCGCGGGTCGATGTCGAGGATCTGGTGCGCGAGAAAGCGGTAGCCCTCGCCATCGGCGCGATTGAAGCCGGTCGGGTTGGCGAAGGCATAGGTGCCCACCAGCGAGCGCACGCGGTTCGGGTTGTTGCCATTGAACAGCGGTTCGGCCATCAGCGCCTTGACGCGGTCGAGCGTTCCGGCTCCCGGAATCGTCGCCTGAACGGCGAACCACTTGTCGATGACCAGCGCGTTGTCGGCGAAACGCTCGCGGAAGGTCGCAAGCGCTTCCGCGGTTTCGGAAGCATCCGGGAAGCGGTGCGCAAGCAGCGCCAGCGCATGGCTGAGATCGGTCATGTTGTTGGCGGCGGCAAAGGTCTTGGCGGCGCGCTCCGGCCCTTCGTCGCCCTGGACGAGGTAGGTGAGCGCGCTGTTGCGCAGCGCCCGGCGACCGGCGCTTGCGGCGTCCGGGCTGAAGGCGGCCGTGGAGACGAGGTCGTCGGCCAGCTTGAGGAAGGTGTCGCGCCCAGCGGCGGCAACCGCCGTCAGGATTTGCTGACGTGCGGCGTGGATCGCATCCGGATCGTTGTTGGTGCCGATCTCGCGGGCGATGTCGGATTCGCTCGGCAGTGCCAGGGCCTGGGAGCGGAAAGCGGGCTCCAGCGTTTCATCCGCGGCAGCGCGGATCAGGCCGTCGATGAGCGCCTTGTCGCAGGTGACCGGCTTTCCGGCGCGAACATTCGCCGTCGCCTCGACCAGATTGCTGAGTGCGATGGCGTTGAGCGCCTGCCAGCGGGCGAAAAGGTCGCTCTCGTGATGCGCGATCAGCGCAAGATCCTCGGGGCTCTGCTCGATGTGCAGGTTGACCGGCGCGGAAAAGCCGCGGTTGAACGACGGCACCGGGCGCGACGGAATGCCGGAGAAGATGACCGTCTGCTTGCGCTCCGTGAGATGCAGGACGTCGCCGGTCATGTCGGCGCCGGAGACCGCGGAAAGGTCGGCTTCGCTGCCGCCTTCGAGCAGCAGACCCATCTTGAGCGGAATGTGCATCGCCTCCTTGGCGCCCTGTCCGGGTGTTGCCGGAACGGTCTGCTCGAGCGACAGGGTGAAGGTCTGCTTGGCGGCGTCATAGGCGCCCGAAGCGGTGACCAGCGGCGTTCCCGCCTGATGGTACCAGAGCGCGAACTGGCGGAGGTCGCGACCGCTTGCCGCTTCGAAGCAGGCGACGAAATCCTCGATCGTCACCGCCTGGCCGTCGTGCCGGTCGAAATAGAGGTCCATGCCCTTCTTGAACAGATCGCGGCCGAGGATGGTGGCGATCATGCGGGTGACTTCCGATCCCTTTTCGTAGACGGTCGTCGTATAGAAGTTGTTGATTTCGCGGTATTTCGTCGGCCGCACCGGATGGGCGAGGGGGCCGGCATCCTCCGGGAACTGCTCCGACTTCAGGTGCCGCACTTCCGCAATTCTCTTGACCGCGCGCGAGCGCATGTCGGCGGAGAATTCGTGGTCGCGGTAGACCGTCAGGCCTTCTTTGAGGCAGAGCTGGAACCAATCCCGGCAGGTGATGCGATTACCGGTCCAGTTGTGGAAGTATTCGTGCGCGATGATCGCCTCGATATTGGCATAGTCCGCATCGGTCGCCGTTTCCGGGTCGGCGAGCACGTATTTGTCGTTGAAGATGTTGAGACCCTTGTTCTCCATCGCCCCCATGTTGAAGTCGGAGACGGCGACGATCATGAAGATGTCGAGGTCGTATTCACGGCCGAAGGCGTCTTCGTCCCACTTCATCGAGCGCTTGAGCGCGTCCATGGCGTAGGAGGCGCGTGGCTCCTTGCCGTGCTCGACATAGATCTTCAGCGCGACCTCGCGGCCGGACATCGTCGTGAACGTGTCTTCGACGACGCCGAGATCGCCAGCGACGAGGGCGAAGAGATAGCTCGGCTTCGGATGCGGATCGAACCAGGCGGCGAAATGACGGCCGTCGCCCATGTCGGCGCCGCCGAGATAATTGCCATTCGACAGCAGGAGGGGAGCGGACGCCTTGTCGGCGATGATGTTGACCGTATAGACGGCAAGAACGTCCGGGCGATCGGGAAAATAGGTGATGCGGCGGAAGCCTTCGGCCTCGCACTGGGTGCTGTAGATGCCGTTGGTGCGGTAAAGCCCCATCAGTTGCGTGTTCGTCTCAGGCGAAAGCAGCGTGGTGATGGTGATTTCGAAGGGGGCGGTTTCCGGCAGGCCGCGGATGGTCAGCGTATCGTCGGTAACGTCGTAGAGGGAGGTCGCGAGCTCTTCCTGATCCAGCAGCAGGCCGGTCATCTTCAGTTCGTCGCCATCGAGCAGCAGCGGCGCCGACGCGTCGACGCCTTCGCGACGATGGAAGATCAATCGGGCTTCGACCTTGGTGTCCTTCGGATCGAGCTCGAAGGTCAGATCCACTCTCTCCAGAACGAAGTCGGTCGGCCGATAGTCTTCCAGATGAATGATCTGGCCAGTATTTGTCCGCATGGTCAGTCCCGCTTGCGCCGTTCTACTGGAGAATTTGTAGTGGGCGCCTGTGATGGTGAAAAGGCCAAGGGGCGAAAAGTCGGATAATGCCACACGATTGTGATGCCGGCGACCGCACTTTCGACAGAAAAGGCATGGTTTCCGATGGTCTTCCCGCTCCCTTATCGGATTGACGTGTATCGAAGTGGGACTAACAAGACATGAATTGGAAAGGTTTTTTTCACCGCGGCTAAAGAAAGGCCTGACGCCGTTTTGCCAAACGTCGATCGATCAAGAAAAAACGCCATTCATCACGAAGTTTGATCCGACTTTGTTGTCGAGCATCGCTAAGGTGACGAAGTCCTGCGGCGGGGTTCTCCGCTGAAAAATCTCCAAACCAGCCCTCGTGTCTGCTCTGGCCGGCGGAGGCTGTTCGAAAAGTGCCCTCAATGGATGCGGAAGTCGAAAGCCCGATGAAGGGGATCCTATTCAAGGTCCTTTCCGTCGTCATTTTCGTTTGCATGTCGACGCTGATCAAGGCGGCCGGAAACGAGATCGCCACCGGCCAGATCACCTTCTACCGCTCGGCCTTCGCCATGGTGCCGATCCTCGGTTATCTCGCCTTCCGCGGACAGTTGCGCGATGCCTTCAAGACCGCGGATTTCACCGGCCATATCGCGCGCGGCTTCGTCGGCATTCTCGCGATGAGCTTCGGCTTCTATGGACTCTTGCACCTGCCGCTGCCTGAAGCCATCGCCATCGGCTACGCCATGCCGCTGATCGCCGTTGCCTTCGCTGCGCTTTTTCTCGGTGAGACCGTGCGGCTTTATCGCTGGTCGGCGGTGGTCATCGGGCTGGTCGGCGTGATGATCATCACCTGGCCGCGGCTGACCCTTTTCCGCGAAGGCGGCTTCGGTTCGCTGGAGGCGCTGGGTGCCGCATCGGTGCTGATTTCGGCGGCCCTCGGCGCGGTGGCGATGGTGCTGGTGCGCAAACTCGTCAAGAACGAGCGAACCCATACGATCGTGCTCTATTTCTCGCTGTCGGCCTCGGTCTTCTCGCTGGCGACGCTGCCCTTCGGCTGGCCCTCGATCTCGCGCGAAGCCTTTCTGCTCCTGATGGTCGCCGGCTTCTGTGGCGGTGTGGCGCAGATCCTTCTGACCGAGAGCTATCGCCATGCCGACATGTCGACGATCGCACCGTTCGAATATACGTCGATCGTGCTCGGCCTGATCATCGGCTATTTTCTGTTCGACGATATTCCGACGGCAACCATGCTGATCGGCACCGCCATCGTCGTCGGGGCCGGCATCTTCATCATCTTCCGCGAACATCGACTTGGCCTCGAGCGCCGAGGCGCCCGCAAGCACATGACGCCGCAGGGCTGAGGACGAAGCGCGGATTCATCTTCCGTCGGTGGCCCTTACGAGCGCGGGTTCTCCCAGGCCGGAACCGTGTCGTCGTCGATCAGCGGTTCCTGCGCCATCTGCTGGGCGACAGGGCTCGTCACGTCGGGGCCGGGTGTCGGCATCACGCTAGTTGCCTGGAAATCGGTCTTGGCAACCAGGCCCTTGTGCTGTTCACGCTGGAGGATACGCCAGGCGGCATAGCCGCCATAAAGGGCAAAATAGACGGCGAGAACGAGGAACAGCGCCGCCGGGCCAAAGCGGTCCATGACCGGGCCGACCATCAGCGGGCCGGAGATCGTGCCGAGCCCATAGGTAATCATCAGGCCGGAAGACGTCTCGACATATTCGTTCGGTTTGGCGAGGTCGTTCGCATGCGCGACGTTCAGCGCATAGATCGGAAACAGCACCGAGCCGACAAGTGCGGCGATGACGTAGAGGACCGCCGGTTGGCTGCCGATCGATGCCGACATCACCAGGCAGGAGACGACGCCGATGATACCGCAGCCGACCATGACGATACGCCGGTCGATCTTGTCCGACAGGCGGCCGATCGGGATCTGCGAGATCGCGCTGCCGGTCAGGAGCGAGGCGAGCAGCGTCGCACCCTCGGCAGTGGAGAGACCGATCTTCTGCGTGAAGACGCCGCCGAGATTGAGCCACGCGCCGGACAGTGCGCCGGCAAGAAAACCGCCAACGACAGCGACCGGAGAACGGCGGAAAAGCGCAGGGATATCGAACTTCGCCTGCGCCGGTGGCGCCGGCATGGGCGAGGAGGAGAGCGCCGTCGGCAGCAGCGCAAGGGAGAACAGCACGCTGCAGAGCATGAAGAGCGACGTGTTGGTCGGGTCGCCGAGCGGCACCATGTATTGGCCGCCGATGGTGCCGACCATCGTGGTGATCAGGTAGAGCGAAAACAGGAGACCGCGGTTTTCGTTGGTGACGCGTTCATTGAGCCAGCTCTCGATGACGAGATAGCTGCCGGAGATGGCGAAGCCGGCGATCGCCCGGAACACGATCCAGGCGTGCCAGTCGACGATGAGGCCGCAGAGCAGGATTGCGATCGACAGCAGCGTGATCAGCGCGGTGAAGACGCGGACGTGACCGACCCGCAGCACGAATTTCGGGGTGACGACGCAGGAGAGCGTAAAGCCGACCGTATAGCCGGTGGCGATCACCGAGACCGTCAGCGTCGACCAGTTCTCGGCGACGGAGCGCACCGGGATGACATAGCTCTGAAGGCCGAAGGCGACCATCATGAGCAGGGTCGATACCATCAGGCTGAAGACGGAAGCGAGGCTGGCCAGCATCGGCGCTCCTGAAAACATGGCACTTCGCCATCGAAGCCGATGACGAGCAAAGCGCAGGTGGAGCGAGGAACGGTCTGGCAGGGGCCGGATGAGCCTGACACTCCTACAGCGTCGCCCGTCTTATCAGACGCGCAAAGGTCGCTGTAGCACTTTGATTTGCTGCATGTCTTCGTCCTTAAATCGAGGTCGATTTAAGGACGAAGACATGCAGCAGGTCGGGACGAGTGTGGCTCTATCCAGATTTTGAGGCCCTGTCGATTGCGACAGGCGATGGCAAAAAGGCGGTAAGCCTTTTTGTCGGCAGCAACTAGAGCATCCCGCTTTTCAAGTTGAATCGCTTGAAGCGGAAAGATGCTCTAGAAACAAAGTGCTAGAGCGACCTTAGTGCGTTCATCTGAACGCACGGCACTCTAGGTCGGATCGACATTCAGGATTCCCATATGTGGAACGGCTCTGCGGTCAAGGTGTTTCTGACCTCAGATGATCCGAGGGCTGATGCGCCCATATGTCCGGCCTTTTCGCGCAGCGCTGGGCTACCGGCCTTGATGACGTTCGCGATTGGATTGACCTAAACAAATCAGCGAGCTCAAAGCACGTTGGGAATCACGGTCTTGATCCAATCCGGATGTCTTTCCTCGGGGTCATCATTGACATTGCACCTTGGCCTCTGTCTGTCGGCTGATGCCGACAAGCTACCTTCGCGCGGATTTCATGCCGCCACCATTTCGCTCGCAACGCCACGGAATTGCCCACCCCTTGCCAGAAGAGCCCATATGATCCGGGCCATCTTGTTCGCCAGGGCAATGGCCGCAACCTTGTACGGCCTGCGCTTCAGCAGATCGGTCAACCAGCCTGAGACCTTGGCACCCCGACGCACGTGCTGGATGACCGCGGACGCCCCCACGACCAAGAGAGATCGCAAGACCGGGTTTCCCATCTTTGAGATTCTTCCCAATCTGGTCTTCCCACCCGTGGAGTTCGATTTCGGGGTTAGCCCTATCCAGGCCGCAAAATGGCGAGCAGACCTGAAGGCTAGTGGGTCGGGTACAAATGCCGCGATGGAGGCGGCGGTTATTGGTCCCACGCCAGGAATTGTGGTCAGTCGGCTCAAGGTCGCATCCTGTCTGGCTTCGCGCACCATGTGCTTTTCCAGTTTTGCGATCTCTGCCGTGTAGGCGTCTATCTGGAGCGTCAGCGGCAACAGGGCGGTACGCGCCAAAGGTGGCACACGAGCATCATTCTCGTCACGAACGATGCTGACAAGGTCATCAACCTTGCCAACACCTCTGGTGGCGGTGATGCCGAGCTCGGCAAGATGGCCGCGCAAAGCATTGATCGTTTGGGTGCGCTGTCGAACCAGCAAGTCTCGCGACTTCAACAGCATGGCTGCAGCTTGCTGGCCGATGGTCTTGACCGGCACGAAACGCATTGAGGGTCGGCCTACAGCTTCGCATATCGCCTCAGCATCTGCCGCGTCATTCTTTCCTCTTTTGACATAGGGTTTCACATAGGCGGGTGGGATCAACCGAACTTTATGTCCGAGAGCACTTATCTCGCGTGCCCAGTGATGAGCGCCCCCACACGCCTCCAATCCAACGACACACGACGGGATTTTCTTGAAGAACGCCAGAAGCTCAGAGCGTCGGAGCTGCCGGCGGAGGACAAGGGTTCCTTCGTCGTTTATTCCATGCAACTGAAAGAGGTGCTTAGCCGTGTCGAGGCCGATCGTCGTGATCAAGGTCATGAGAGCGCTCCAAGCTGTTCGCCGAACCGGATGCTCGGCCCTTTTCAGGATAGGGCGGGAGCAGAGCCGTTCCACAACATCAAATCAGTTGATGGGTGATTCATAGGACACCGTGTTAAGCACGGAGGCCTTTGATGGCGGTGAAGCGATACGAGTTGAACGAGGCGCAGTGGTCGAAAATTGCGCCTTTGCTACCTGGCAAGGCCGGCGATCCGGGCCGGACGGGTGCGGATAACCGGTTGTTCGTGAACGGGTGCTTGTGGGTGCTGCGCTCGGGCGCACATTGGCGGGACCTGCCGGAGCGCTACGGCAAGTGGAAGACAGTCCATCGTCGTTTCAGCCGCTGGTGCCATGCCGGTGTGTGGGAGCGGGTTTTCGACACATTGACGGCCGACCGGGACAATCAATATCTGATGATCGACAGCACCATCGTGCGTGCTCATCAACAGGCGGCGAGCGGAAAAGGGGGGCCAAGGATCAGGCGCTGGGGCGTTCCAGAGGCGGACTGACAACCAAAGTTCATATGCTGGCCGATGCGCTCGGCCGTCCCCTGCGTTTCATCGTGACGGCCGGCCAGGTCGGCGACATCACGCAGGCTCCCACTCTTCTCCATGGACAGGTGGGCAAGGCTGTGCTCGGCGACAAAGTCTATGACAGCAATGCCTTGCGTGAGACGATCAAGGCTATGGACGCCGAGGCGGTTATCCCTTCGAACCGCTCCCGCAAGATTATCATCCCCCACGACCCGGTCGCCTACAAGCATCGCAACCGCATAGAGCGGTGCTTCAATCGCCTGAAGCATTTCCGCCGTCTCGCAACCCGCTACGAACGCCGAACCATTCATTTCACCGGACTAATCCATCTGGCCGCGATCACTATCTGGCTACGCTGAATGTCGATCCGTCCTAGTTCGGCAATAACGGGCTCACGGCCACGCGGTGGGCACGGCGCGCATCCTTCTTGGTGCTGAGAAGGGTGTATTCGCGCGAGGCGCGCACGGCAGTGCCAATGTCGGAGATCGAATCGAACAGGACCTTGAGGCTCGCGATGGGCTTGGTCATGGTTTCGTTCCTTTCATCGTCGCCGGCCAATTATGCCGACTTGTGCACGCGATACGCGGCCAAGCGTATCGCGTGGGGATCAGCGCTGGATGAAATCGGCGAAAATCTGCGCCGGACGGGTGGTCCGGGCAAGGCCGATCGCGGTCATCTGCTCGTTGGCTGCCGTGCCGAAACGGTTGAACGGCGTCCGTTGAGCAGCACCGGTGTGACGGAGCGTCTCAAAGCTGCTGTGGATCGGACGAAAGCGGGCAGTCATGGTTCAATTCCTTAATTCCATTCCTCCCGTGTCATCATATTGCGCTGCAACATCGAATTTTGCAACGCGTCATTATGCGCCGCTGATATGCGCAAACCGCATGGCTTTCTTCATTCTTTGTTCATAAAGCCGGCCGGCGCGTTGGCGCCGTATGTGTGTAAGGCGTTTCGGTGCGGATCAGCCGTGAATCCGCGCCTTGAAGGCAAGCAGGTCCTGCCAGACGAAGCGCTTGTTGACCGGTGCGGTCACCAGATCCTGCGGGTGCAGGGTCGCAAGGGTCGGCACCGTGATGCCGCCGATCGGCAGCTCGCGCCATTCGCCGCGAAGCTGATGGATCGTATCGTTGCCGCCGAAAAAGAAGCGGGCGGTGAAATTGCCGAGCAGGAGCAGATGCCTGGGCTCGGCAAGGGCGATCTGCCGTTCGATGAAGGGGCGGCAGATATCGGCTTCGCGAGCCGTCGGCACACGGTTGCCCGGCGGGCGCCAGGGCACGACATTGCTCAGCAGCACGCTTTCGCGGGCAAGGCCGATGCCGGCGAGCATGCGGGTCAGCATCTCGCCGAGGCGCCCGGCGAAGGGCTGGCCGTCGCGATCGTCGTCGGCATAGGGCATCGGACCGACGACCATGATGCCGCTTGCCGGGTCGCCCTCGGCAAAGACGAGATTGCGGGCGCTGTTCCTGAGATTGCAGCCGGCAAAACCTTCCATCGCAACCTTGAGCTCGGCGAGCGATCGCGCCGATTCGGCGGCAAAGCGCGCCTCTTCGATCGCCTGCGCATCCGGGATGGCGACGGCAGGGGCGCTGGCGGCCGGAGCCGGTGCGCGGTTTTCCCGGGATGGTGCCGGGGCAGCCGCGGCTGTCTGGCGCGCCGCCGGCTGCGCAGGGGGCGCCTCCGCACGGCTGCTGGCTGCCGAGGCCCGCGCGCTGCCGCGCGCCGCCTTCATCGCCTCGAACTCGGCGAAGCGGTCGACCGGCTCCTCTTCCAGCAGCCATTCGACGCCCGCATCCGCATGGAAGGCAAGGAGGGCGGCAAGCTCAGCCGGAGAGAGGTCGTGGGCGGAAATCATGGCCGCCAACCTAACCCATAAGCCGCCGGACCGGAACCGCTTTTCCGGCTCTCGCCATCCCTATCCAAGGTCATCGATGATGTCCGGCTCAGGCCGCATTCGCCGTCCAGTGGCCGATGTCCTCGTGCTCGCCGATCAGCGCCAGGCCGTGGGCGATCGACAGCAGTTCGCCGCCGCTTTCGATGCGGTCGGCGTCGAAGCGGCGCTCGAAGATGCCGCGCACGGCCGGAACGAAAGACGTGCCGCCGGTCAAAAACACCTTGTCGATCGACCCGGGCGCCGTCGCGGTCGACTGCAGCACGTCGTCGAGCGCGCCTTCGATGCGGGCGAGTTCCGGCGCGATCCAGCCTTCGAAATCGCTGCGACGAACCGTTCGGCGCGACATCTCACCGAGCGGGGCGAAATAGAACTCGGTCTCGTCTTCTTGCGACAGCCGCATCTTCGTCGCCGAAATCGCCTGATAGAGCGGGTAGCCTTCGTCATGCTCGATCAGGTCGACAAAGGCTTCGAGTTTTTCCGGCTCCAGACTCTGGCGCACGAGCTGCTTCAGATCGGTGAAATCTTTCAATGTCTTGAAGATCGAAAGCTGATTCCAGCGACCGAAATTCGCGTAATAATTCGACGGCACTTCAAGCAGCTTGTCGAAGCTCTTGAACAGACTCCCCTTTCCGATGAGCGGCGAGACGACGTTGTCGATGATGCGGAAGTCGAAATGGTCTCCGGCGACACCCACGCCTGAATGGCCGATCGGCGTCGCCGTCAGGCGGCCGGCCCTGGTCTCGAATCGGATCAGCGAATAGTCGGTCGTACCGCCGCCGAAATCGGCGACGAGGACCGTGGCGTCCTGCTTCAGGTTCTGGGCGAAGTAGAAAGCGGCCGCCACCGGTTCGTAGACATAGTGCACCTCCGGGAAGCCGAAGGCAGAAAGTGCTGCGCCGTAGCGTTCCAGGGCGAGCGCCGGATCGGGGCTGGAGCCGGCGAAGTGCACCGGGCGGCCGACGACGATGCGGCTATACTGATCCGTCCAGCCGTCGCCGGCATAGTCGCGCAGCTTGGTCAGGAACACCCGCATGAGGTCCTCGAAGCTGTGGCGCTTGGCAAAGACCTGCGTGCCCTGGAAGAGGGGGCTCGCGGCAAAGGTCTTGATCGACTGCAGGAAACGACAGTCGCCGGGATTGTCGATGAAGGCGCGGATCGCCGCCTGGCCGGCCTCGACCTTCAGCGCCTGGGCGCCAAGGTTGGTGTCTTTCATGAAGGAAAGTGCAGTGCGCATGGCGTCGGTCGTGCCGGCGAGGCTGTCGAACCGCATCGAGTGGGTGGCGTCGCCGGCGGCAACCGCAAGCACGGAATTGGTGGTGCCGAAGTCGAAGCCCAGTGCCTTGGCCATATGGTGGTCTCCTTGCGTCTGGCGTCGCTGCGCCGCCCGGAGCAAGTCGGCGGCGCGCAATGCAACATGAAATTTTGTCGGGCCATTTCCGCATGTCAGGCGGCCGGCACCGAAGACGACAAAAGACACGCCGTCCGGGCGCCAGAGGGGCGCCTTATCGAGTGCCGTTTGCGAATGGGATAAGCCGGCGCGAACCGCCGAAAGGATGTCGCGGCCTCGTGGCATGGCTCTTCGGCAAAAGCAAGGCCGAATGGCTCATAGCGTCGGCACGCGACAAAATGATGTATTTACGTTTACGTGCACGTCATATAGACATTTGCCCTAAACTCATGACCTCATGCGCAAAAGCGGGCATCGTCTGTCGCATCCCGGCTCGACAAGCCAAACTGCATTTGCCATGACGGCATGATATATCCTGGGAACTGAACCGGCAGAAGACCGGTGAGACTGGAGAGACCATATGACCGAGCAAGATCTGCCCGAGCGTGAGAGCATGGAGTTCGACGTCGTGATCGTCGGCGCGGGGCCGGCCGGTCTTGCGGCGGCGATCCGGCTGAAGCAGGTCAATCCGGAGCTTTCGGTGGTCGTGCTCGAGAAGGGCGCCGAGGTCGGCGCGCACATCCTGTCGGGTGCGGTCGTCGATCCGATCGGCATCGACCGGCTGCTGCCGGGCTGGCGCGAGGAGGCCGACCATCCGTTCAAGACCGAAGTGACGGACGACCACTTCCTGTTCCTGGGGCCCGCCGGCTCGATCCGTCTGCCGAACTTCCTGATGCCGCCGCTGATGAACAATCACGGCAACTACATCGTCTCGCTCGGCAACGTCTGTCGCTGGCTGGCCACCAAGGCGGAGGAACTCGGCGTCGAGATCTACCCAGGGTTCGCGGCCACCGAAGTGCTTTACAACGACGAAGGCGCGGTCGTCGGTGTCGCCACCGGCGACATGGGCATCGAGCGCAATGGCGAGCCGGGCCCGAACTTCGCCCGCGGCATGGCGCTCTTGGGCAAATACACGCTGATCGGCGAGGGCGTGCGCGGTTCGCTCGCCAAGCAACTGATCGCGAAATTCAACCTCTCGAAGGACAGCGACGTCCAGAAATTCGGCATCGGCCTGAAGGAGCTCTGGGAAGTGAAGCCGGAGAACCACCGGCCAGGCCTGGTGCAGCACTCCTTCGGCTGGCCGCTCGGCATGAAGACCGGCGGTGGTTCGTTCCTCTACCATCTTGAGGACAACCTCGTCGCCGTCGGCTTCGTCGTCCACCTCAACTACAAGAACCCCTATCTCCACCCGTTCGAGGAGTTCCAGCGCTTCAAGACCCATCCGGCGATCCGCGGTACCTTCGAAGGCGGCAAGCGGCTCTCCTATGGGGCCCGCGCGATCACCGAGGGCGGTTACCAGTCGGTGCCGAAGCTGTCCTTCCCGGGCGGCGCGCTGATCGGCTGTTCGGCCGGCTTCGTCAACGTGCCGCGCATCAAGGGCAGCCACAATGCCGTCCTGTCGGGCATCCTCGCAGCCGAGAAGCTGGCGGCGGCGATCGCTTCGGGCCGCGCCAATGACGAGCCGATCGAGATCGAGCGCGGCTGGCGCGATAGCGCCATCGGCCAGGACCTGAAGCGGGTCCGCAACGTCAAGCCGCTGTGGTCGAAGTTCGGCACGGCGGTGGGCGTCGCACTCGGCGGCTTGGATATGTGGACCAACCAGCTCTTCGGCCTTTCCCTGTTCGGCACGCTGAAGCACGGCAAGACCGATGCGCAGTCGCTCGAGCCGGCATCGCAGCACCAGAAGATCGACTATCCGAAGCCCGATGGCGTCTTGACCTTCGACCGGCTGTCCTCGGTGTTCCTGTCGAACACCAACCACGAGGAAGATCAGCCGATCCACCTGCAGGTCAAGGACATGGATCTGCAGAAGCGCTCCGAGTACGACATCTATGCCGGCCCGTCGACGCGCTACTGTCCGGCCGGGGTTTACGAATGGGTGGAGAAGGACGGCAAGCCGACCTTCGTCATCAACGCGCAGAACTGCGTGCACTGCAAGACCTGCGACATCAAGGACCCGAACCAGAACATCAACTGGGTACCGCCGCAGGGCGGCGAAGGACCGGTCTATCCGAACATGTGATATCGGTTGGTCCTCATGGAAAACGAAAGAAGAGCGGCGCCGGCCTCCCGGCGCCGTTTCTCTTTCATACCCGGTCGACGAAGTCGGTGATGAGGGCGCCATCTCAGGCAGGCATTGCTTTTCGTCGGCACCAATGCCCGGCGACGCTGGTGTTCGGCCACCCGCTGCGGCACCGGATCCGGGTGTCACGCTATAACCAGTGCAGCCAATCGTCCTGACTCGCGCCTCAGAGTTGTTCACGCGTCGGGAAAGGCACTCGTTGACGCAAATGGAAAAGTCCTTGCCGGAAAACCCCGTTAGCTTTCATGGTGTCATCGGCTCGACGCCGACGAATCTGCAGGCTTTCGGTCCCTGTTGTTTCGAGTTGGACCGAGCCTTGTGACGCTGTCGATCCACGCGGTGAGATCGGCAGTGCGACGGGATGCACCGCCAAAACAAGGGAACGGAAATGAAGAAGCTTCTTGCAACGACCTGCCTGGCGGCAGGCCTCCTTGGCCTCGCTGGTGCGGCTTCTGCCGCCGAATGCGGCGACGTGACGATCGCCAATATGAACTGGCAGAGCGCCGAGGTGCTGGCGAACGTCGACAAGATCATCCTGACGGAAGGCTACGGCTGCAACGCCGACCTCGTTGTTGGCGATACGGTGCCGACGATCACCTCGATGATCGAAAAGGGTGAGCCCGATGTCGCGCCGGAAGGCTGGGTCGACCTGCTGCCGGATGTCGTCAATCGCGGCCTCAAGGAAGGCAAGCTCGTCGGCGCGGCGCTCGCGCTTTCCGATGGCGGCGTCCAGGGCTGGTGGATCCCGAAATACATCGTCGATGCCAATCCTGACATCAAGACCATCGACGACGTGCTGAAGCACAAGGAACTGTTCCCGGATCCGGAAGATGCCAGCAAGGGCGCGGTTTTCAACGGGCCGCAGGGCTGGGGCGGAACGGTCGTGACGACGCAGCTCTATAAGGCCTATGGCGCCGAAGCAGCGGGCTTCACGCTTGTCGACACCGGATCGGCCGCCGGCCTCGATGGCTCGATCGCCAAGGCCTATGAGCGCAAGCAGGGTTGGGTCGGCTACTATTGGGCGCCGACGGCACTTCTCGGCAAATACGAGATGGTGAAGCTCGAGCATGGCGTTCCGGGCGATGCGGCCGAATGGAAGCGTTGCAACACCGTTGCCGACTGCCCGGATCCGAAGAAGAACGACTGGCCGAAGGACAAGGTCCAGACGCTGGTGACCAAGGCCTTCGCCGATCGCGCCGGCCCGGCCATGGACTACCTCAACAAGCGCGCCTGGACCAACGATACGGTCAACAAGCTGATGGCCTGGATGACCGACAATCAGGCCAGCGGCGAAGAAGGCGCCAAGCACTTCCTCCAGGAAAGCTCTGACATCTGGACCCAGTGGGTCTCGCCGGAAGTTGCCGAAAAGATCAAGGCTGCGCTCTGATTGGAGCGATTGAACCCATTGGCGGCGCGATCCTTGCGCCGCCTCTTTGTTTGACCCCCGGCAACAGCAAAACAACAATCGCGGCCGGCGAGATGTGAAGGGGAATTGGAATGGACTGGTTTACCCAGTTTCCGCATATGGACGACGAAAGCCTGCGGGCGTTGAAGAAGGCTATCGATGAGGGATTCCGGACGTTCACGCGCACCTATGGCGATGCCATCGAAGGCTTCTTCGAGCCGCTGCAGTTCTTCCTCATCCAGTCGGAGCGCTTCATGACGAAGACGCCCTGGCCGATCATTCTGGTGCTGGTCGCGCTGATCGCCTGGGTGGCGAGCCGCAATTGGAAGATCGTCGCCGGCTGCGTCGGCACGCTCCTGCTCATCGGCTACTTCGACATGTGGGACGATACGATGAAGACGATCTCGATGATCTTCGTCTGTACTGTGCTGTCGATCGCGATCGGCATTCCGATCGGCATTGTCATGTCCCGTTCGGACCGGTTCCAGAACATCGTCAATCCGATCCTCGACGTGATGCAGACCATGCCGAGTTTCGTCTATCTGATCCCCGTCGTCATGCTGCTCGGCATCGGCAAGGTTCCGGGACTGATTGCGGTGGTGATCTATGCCATCCCGCCGATGATCCGCCTGACGAATCTCGGCATCCGCCTGGTCGACAAGGACGTGCTGGAGGCAGCCGATGCCTTCGGTTCCTCCGGTTGGCAGAAGCTCAAGAACGTGCAGATGCCGCTGGCCTTGCCGACGATCATGGCGGGCATCAACCAGACGATCATGATGGCGCTCGCCATGGTGGTCATTGCCTCGATGATTGGCGTTCAGGGGCTTGGCCAGCCGGTGCTGAAGGCGATTGCCAACCAGTATTTCACGCTTGGCATCTTCAACGGCCTCGCCATCGTCGGCATTGCGATCATCTTCGATCGTGTCAGCCAGGCCTACGGTCACCGCCTGCAGAAGCATCGGGAGATCATCCACGGCTGAGTCCGAGCGAGTGGTGCAAGTTGAGGCCCCGGAGCGCAAAAGCGCCGGGGCCTTTGTCTTATGGGAAATATTCAGGGCTCAACTGCGGGCCGAAAGAATGCCGGTTGAAAACGCCACGCCGGCAGCCGTGATGATCGCGGCCAGGATCTCGAACGGACCGATCTGCTCGCCGAGCAGGACGGCGCCGCCGATCATCGCGAGCACCGGTGTCAGCGCGGTAAAGGCGGCAGCCTGCGTGCCGCCGAGGCTCTTCACCGCATAGCCATAGGCGACCATGGCGACGAGGCCGGACAGAATGCCCTGGCTGGTGATCTGCAAGGCGATCTCCCTGGCCGGAACGCCGGCAAGCGTGCTTCCGAACCAGGCGACAAGCGCCAGGTGGATCAGGAAGGACCAGACGGCAATCAGGGCGCCTCCCTGCAGTGGGCTGAGCTCCGAACGTCGGAAGGCGTGGGTGTAGATCGCCCAGAGCGTCGCGGCCGCCGGAAGCAGGGCGTAGCCGATCCAGCTTGTTGGGGCCGAGACGGCAAGGCTGCGCGTCAGCAGGATGGCGACGCCGGCGACGATCGCAGTGAAGCCGATCATCCGCATCCGGTCCGGCCGTTCACCAAAGATCGTGATACCGATCAGGGCGGTCGCAAGGGGCATCGAGCCGCCGAGAAGAATGCCGACTGAGGACGCGGGAACGGAATGGATCGCGAAGGCGGAGACCTGGAAGAAGACGGCGCCCGAGCCCGTGACCATCATTGCCAGAAGCAGGATCGGCAGCCTGCGCGGCAAGAGTCCGGTCTTCAGCCAGACCGGTGCGAGGAGAAGAGCGGGGATGCCGTAGCGGATCAGGCCGAGGTCGATCGTGCCAAGCGCTGTGCCGGCTGAATGGCGGGTCGCGAGAATCCAGCCCGCCCAGATGAGGACGGTTACCATGGCACCGGCATAGCCGGCGGCGACAGCTGTCGTATTGCCGCGATCGAATGCGAGCGCAACCATTTGAATTTCCTTCCCGATTTGGATATTTGAGGGGCTTTTGGGTCTGGAAGGAAGATTACGCCCTGGAGCCAGGGCATGTCCTTGCGATTTATGCCTGAAATAGATTACTGTCAGCAACAATGTGCCAATAATGACCTCTGAAGTTTGTGATCATGCCAAATCTTGATAAGTTCGATCTCGCCATCCTCAAGATCCTTCAGGAGGATGCGCGTGCGACGAACGTCGAGATCGCCGACAAGGTCAATCTTTCGCCGTCGCCTTGCCTCAGGCGCATCCGCAATCTGGAAAAATCCGGCATTCTGCGTGGCTATCGGGCTGATATCGACCGCAAGGAGGCCGGCCTCGGGCTCACGGTCTTCGTGGAGATCAAGGTCGGGCGCCATAGCCGCGAAAACGCTCAATTGCAGCAGGAGGCGCTGCTTGCCATTCCTGAGGTGGTGTCCTGCTTCCTGATCTCGGGCGATGCCGACTTCCTCGCCGAGGTCGTCGTCGAGGATCTCCCGGCTTACGAGAAGCTCTTGACCGAGACTTTGCTGGCCCTGCCGGGCGTGACCGACATACGCTCGAACTTCGCGATCCGGTCGATCAAGACGGGCGGGCCGCTCAAGTTACCTGAGCCCCGTTGAACGGCGATCCGTTGCGGATCTCAGGGAGGATCGGCACGCGCTCGATTCCCGTTAAGTTTCAGTAAGGTTCTGGAATTGGCCGCAATCGCGATTATCTGATCGCGATGAGCAGCATTGCCGCGGCAACGGAGCCAGTGACCCATTCATGAAAATCAAGGCGATCTTCAATCGTGATGGCGGAACCTTCCGCACGACGGATATGGCGGCCTATGGCCGGAAGGTCGAGGAAGTCTTTCACGATGCGGGGCATCAGATCGAGATTGCAGCGGTTTCCGGAAGCGAGATGCGCGAGACCCTGGAGCGCACGTGCCGCCGCGACGATCTCGATGCGATCCTCGCCGGTGGTGGAGACGGCACGATTTCCGCGGCCGCCGGGGTCGCCTGGAAGAACAGCATGCCGCTTGGTGTCGTTCCCGCCGGGACGATGAACCTTTTTGCCCGCACGCTGAAACTGCCGCTTGACATCTGGAAGGTGCCGGAGGTGCTGGCAAACGGCGTGATCATCGACGGCGACATCGGCAGTGCGAATGGCCGGGCCTTCGTGCACCAGTTTTCCATGGGCCTCCATGCCCGCATGGTGCGCTATCGCGAGTCCTTCAGCTTTCGTTCGAGAGCAGGCAAGATCGCCGCAAGCACCCGCGCGGCGTTCGGCGTTATTCTCAATCCCCCCGATTTCGAAATCGAGTTCGATGTCGACGGCCACAAGGAGAGCCGTCATGTTTCGGCGGTCTCGGTCTCGAACAACCCGTTCGGCCGCGATACGCTGATGTATGCCGACGACGTCACCGCTGGCCACCTTGGCTTCTATACGGCGCCGCCCCTGAGCCCGCCGGGCGTGGCCAAGCTCGCTTTCGATGTCATGCGCGGCAAATTTCGCGACAGCCCGCTGATCACCGCCATGAGCGGTCATGCGCTCGACCTGCATTTTCCGAAGGTGGAGCGCAAGATCAACTGCGTCATCGACGGGGAACTCCTGCCGATGGGCCGCGACGTCGCGCTGCGCATTCACCCGGGTGAACTCAAGTTGCTCGTTGGCGCCGACCGCGACGGATCGGCGATCCAGAAGTAGCCGAAGCCATAGCGGTCCGGCAGATCGCCATTGAGATAGGGCACGGCGAGTTGCCGCGGCTTCATCGCCGCCTCCGGCACACCGAGCGACTTCAACACGTCGGGAAGCCATTCAGGTGGCTGAGAATCAAGCTTGCCGTTGTCGCTCCAGACCACAAGCAGCGGTCCGGCCAGATGCTCGATCGTCGAACTGCTGTTTCCCGGCACGAATACTTTGGCCCCGTGCAGGCGCGTACGCACGTTGCCGCCAATCAGCTTGTCCGAGGCGATGACCATCGCCGGCTCGGCTCCCTCCTGTTGCACCACGGTATCGACAAGGGTGCTGTAGGGGATGCTCAGCCTCGACAATTTGCCGAACCAGGGGCGAACGACCACGCGGGCCGAGACGACCACCAATGTCGTGACAATGATGAAGGCGGCGAGCGCCAGGAACGGGCGGACGCTGGGTGCAGTGTCGACGCCGGAAGCCTCCACCTTGAGGGCAAGGTAAAGCGGCAGCAGGACGAGAAAGAGAACCAGCCACTTCTCGCGCATGTGGGTGGCGCCGACGGCCAGCATGATCAACAGCACGGCGCCGAGACAGAGCAGCAACATGCGCCCGGTGACGCGTGTCCACGGGCTCCCAGCTCGCCAGATGGCCGGCAGATCCTTGCGGAACACCAGAGCGAAGACCACCAAGGGAATGGCGGCGCCGCGAAGCGTGGCGGCAATCAGCGCAAGAATCCCCTTGAGCGCCTTGCTCAGGTAGCTCGTTTGTTGGGCCGTTCCCATCTCATTCAGGGTATTTCGCGAGGCGGCGCCGAGATTCTCCAGGATCCAGTAGCCGTGCGGCAGCGCAATCAGCGTGCAGATGGCGACCGCAACCAGGATGCGCCAGTCGAAGAGCCGGGCGCGAAGCTTCGGCTCCGGCAGGATCGCAAGAACCGCGGCGGCTGGGACGAGCGCGAAATTATACTTCGAGATGACGCCGATGCCGACGGCAGCGCCGGTCATGACGTAGGCGAAGAGGCTCGGCCGCGTCATCGTCCGGAGGAAACAGTAGAGGAACAGCGATACGGCAAACAGTGCAGCGACCGTATGCGAAAGGTCGCGCTGGGCGAGCAGGAAAATCGGCGGAAAGGTCAGAACGCCGACCGTGGCGATGGCGGTCAGGCGCCGGTCGTTGAGGACCTCGCGCGCCGCAAGGCCGTAGAAGAGACAGCAGAGAAACAGGAGCCCGTTCTTGAGCACCGTCATCGTCGCAAGCGATGGCCCGAAAACCGAGGTGAGGCCGTATTGCAGCCAGTTGTAGAAGGGGGGCTGCGAACCATAGCCGAGCATCAGGAATTGCGAGACGAAGGCTTGTTCCGACTCGTCAATTTCGAGCGATGTGGAAATGGCGAGGCGCAAACCGATACAGAACAGGAAATAGCCGGCGATCAGTGCAACGACGAAGTTTGGCCGACGGTTGACGACGTCAAGCATCGGCCGGGTCCCGCACGAAGACCTGCCGCACGATGTAGTTGGTGGTGCCGTCGTCGCGGAAATAGGTTCGCGCCATCATTTCAGCGAGAATGCCTGTCGTGATCAGCTGAACGGACGAGAGGAACAGCATGACGCCGACGATCAGCATCGGTCGCGTTCCGATATCGTTGCCGAGGATGAACTTATCGAAGCCGAGATAGATCAGGATCAGCGCGCTGAGCGCCCCTGTCGCCAGGCCGATCGAGCCGAAGAAGTGCCCCGGGCGCGCCTTGTATCGCATGAAGAAGAGCACCGACAGCAGATCGAGAATCACCCGGAAGGTTCTGGAAAGCCCATACTTCGACTGGCCATGCTGCCGTGCGTGGTGGGTTACAGGCATCTCGCCAATGCGGCTGCTCGGCACCACGCCGGCGACCCAGGCGGGAATGAAGCGGTGCATTTCCCCCATCAGTTTCACCTGCCTGATGACGGAGGTCCGGTATACCTTCAGGCTGCAACCATAATCATGCAGCCTGACGCCGGTGATCTTGCCGATCAGGCGGTTGGCGCACCAGGAGGGAATCTTTCGGAGCAAGAGGCCATCCTGCCGGTTCTTTCGCCAACCGACGAGCAGGTCGAGCTCGCGCTCCTCGATTGCCTTGACCATTTCGGGGATATCGGCCGGATCGTTTTGCAGGTCGCCGTCGAGCGTGGCGATCAGCCGCCCGGCGGCAGAGTCGATGCCGGCCTGCATAGCCGCCGTCTGCCCGAAGTTCTTCTGCAATTCGACGATCTTGAGATCGAGGTCAGGATCGGAAAGGGCCTTTCTTGCATTTGCAAGCGTTCGGTCGGTGCTGCCGTCGTCAACGAGGATCAGTTCCCAAGGAGACGGAAACGTCGCCAGCGCATCGCGGACCCGTGTAATCAGCGGCTGGATGCTGTCCTCCTCGTTGAACACGGGAATGACGACGGATAGTTCGATGGAGTACATAGGAACAGCTCGTGCATGCGGCGCTTGCAATTGCCGCAAGATTGGGATTGCGCTTACATAATCGTTTTCTTGCACAGTTATCAGTGATAACCAACGTTCATTCTTGCGTTTCAACACGGGAAATCGAGATCTGATGACTTCGGATTGCCAGTCCGACGGGCGATCCTGGCTCGCTCGCAACCGGATGACATTGCTGTCGGCAGGTGCCATTGCGGCCTACGCCGCCTTCGTCGAATGGTTCTGGGGATGGGCGGCGCTGCTGAGGCAATGGTCCGAGATCGGTTTCGGTTCTGCGGCATCAGCGCTGGCCTTGCTCGTCGCGACATACTTCATTCGCTGCTATCGCATCTACGACTATTTCCCGAACGAGACGGCGGGGCGTTTCCTGCCGCTTTTCCGCGTCACCCAGGTTCACAACCTCCTGAACATCATGCTGCCGTTTCGCGCCGGCGAGACGAGCTTTCCGCTCCTGATGCGCTCGGAGTTTTCCGTGCCACTTGCACGCGGCACGTCGGCGCTCCTGGTGATGCGCCTGCTCGACCTGCACGCTCTTCTCGTCGTTGCCGCCATTGGCCTCGTCATCGGCCGTGGATCGGCCGTCCTGTGGATCGTCTGGTTGGCTGCGTTTGTCTCGCCGCTTCTCTTCTTTCTTCTGAAGGATCAAATGATTGCGCTGGCGCGCCGGCTGCTGCCGACAAAGCTCGATGCGATTGTCGACGAATTGGAGGCGGGTGTCCCCGTCAACATCATCGCGTTCCTGCGCGCCTGGGGCATGACCATCCTCAACTGGGCGGTCAAGGTTATCGTTCTTGCCTGGGTGCTGGCCTTTATGGGCGTCGCGCCGCTGGCCGCCTGTTTCGGCGGCGCCCTCGGCGGCGAACTCTCCTCGGTGCTGCCGATGCATGCGCCCGCGGGCGTCGGGACCTATCCGGCGGCGATCGCGGCCGGCGCGGTATCCTTCGGCGCTGCCGCCGATCGTGCGGGGCTGGAGCAGCTGGCGGCCGCCGGCGTCAACGCGCATCTTTTGATCATCGTGTCCGCGGTGGCGGGCACGATGCTGTCGATGGTGTTGGGGAGAAAACGCTGAGCAATCCCGTGGCAGTGTGAATTGGGCTCCCCGCCGTGATTGCGGGAGTCCCAATGATTACTGGAACGAGGTTTCGTAGAAGCTTCTGAGCTTGCGGGAATGCAGCTTCTCCGGCGGCATGGACGCAAGCTTCTGCAGCGCGAGGATGCCGATCTTCAGGTGCTGGCTGACCTGCGTCTTGTAGAAGGCGGTCGCCATGCCCGGCAGCTTCAGTTCGCCATGCAGCGGCTTGTCCGACACGCAAAGCAGCGTTCCATAGGGTACGCGGAAGCGGAAGCCGTTGGCGGCGATCGTCGCCGATTCCATGTCGAGCGCAATGGCGCGTGCCTGCGACAGCCGCTTGACCGGGCCGCGCTGGTCGCGAAGCTCCCAGTTGCGGTTGTCGATGGTCGCGACGGTTCCGGTGCGCATGATCTGTTTGAGATCGTAGTCGCGGTAGCCGGTAACCTCGGCAACGGCATCCTGCAGCGCCACCTGGACTTCGGCGAGCGCCGGCAGGGGGATCCAGACCGGCAGGTCGTCGTCTAGCACATGGTCCTCGCGCATATAGGCGTGCGCAAGCACATAGTCGCCAAGGCGCTGGCTGTTGCGAAGGCCGGCGCAGTGGCCGAGCATCAGCCAGACATGCGGCCGCAGCACCGCGATGTGGTCGGTGATCGTCTTTGCATTGGACGGGCCGACGCCGATATTGACCATGGTGATGCCGCCGTGTCCCTTCTTCTTCAGGTGATAGGCAGGCATCTGCGGCAGCCGGGCGAGCGGATAATCGGTCTCCGGCCTGTCGGAGCCGGCCGGCGTGATGATGTTGCCGGGCTCGACGAAGGCCGTGTAGCCGTTGCCGCCTTCGGCCATCTGCTGGCGGGCCCAGGCGCAGAACTCATCGACATAGAACTGGTAGTTCGTGAAGAGGACGAAGTTCTGGAAGTGCGTGGCGCTTGTCGCGGTGTAATGGCTAAGGCGCGCCAGCGAATAATCGATGCGCTGGGCCGTGAAGGGCGCGAGCGGCGAGGGTTCTCCAGGACCCGGCTCGTAGGAACCGTTGGCGATCTCGTCGTCGGTGGTCGTCAGGTCGGGTGCATCGAACAGATCGCGCAGCGGAATGTCGATGGTGTTTGCCGCCGAGGCCTCCACATAGGCGCCCTCGCCGAAGGCAAAATGCAGGGGGATCGGGGTCGCCGATTCCGAAACGGTGATGCCGAGGCCGTGGTTGCGGATCAGATGCCCGAGCTGTTCCTTCAGATAGTGCCGGAAGAGCTTTGGCCGGGTGATCGTGGTCGTGTAGACGCCGGGGGCGCTGACATAGCCAAAGGACAGACGGGAATCGACGTGGCCGAAGCTGCTCGTCTCGATGCTGACCTGAGGGTAGCAGGCGCGATAGCGCGTCAGGGGCTTGTCGGTTTTCCCCAGACCCTCGAAAGCTTCGCAGAGGAAGCGGGTATTACGCTCGTAAAGCGCCTCGAGGCAATCGACGGCAGCGGCGGGATCGTCGAAATACTGCGGCTCGAAAGGCTCAGGCGTTGCGACGGAAAGGACGGAGTGTGAAGAGATTCGCTTGTTCATGTCGCATTATAGGCTGCGGCTTCTGACAAGCAAACGACAAGATATCGGCGCGCGCAACTGTGTCGCGATTGGCGTATCGACGGGTTCAACGCGGGCTGGCAAGGATGATGGCGCTGCCGAGGAGTGCGACCGTCATGCCCGTCAGATCCCAGCGGTCCGGTTTGACACCCTCCGCCAGCCACAGCCAGAGCAGCGAGGCGGCGATATAGACGCGACGCCAAGCGCAAGCCGGAAGAACAAAGGGGCGCGACCCTTTTTCATGCGATTCCGTTTGGGTGTCCCGCCTCAGGTCATGGACTGGCGCTGCAGGGTCACGAAGAGGACAAGACCGGCGCCCTGTTTGCCGATGCCGGCGCCGTTGGCCTTGGAGTAGGCAAGCGCTCCGACCGGTGCCATCAACAGGCCGGCCAGCGCAAGCACGCGCAGCGAGAGAAACGCGGATGTCGAAAAAGCGGCCAGCATGTTCGTCTCTCCATCAGATCACGAGGTGATCGGTTTCACTTGGCGGCGGGGCAGGGCGCAGCCCGTCTCGTCCGGGTTAGAGTTTGGCCTGGCAGTATTGCGCCGTGTGCGCGGTGCAATCCGTCAGCGAACCGAGGTAGGTGTTGCTGCGGCGACGTTCGGTGTCCGCGCTGACGGCAGCGGCGAGAGTTACAGCGAAAACGACCATCAGAAGGCTGATGATGGTGAGGCGCCGAGCAAGGATATCCATGGTTCTGTCCGTTGTTTGGAGGCAGGTTCAAATCGATTGAGTGTGTTTTCGCATACCCAAACTGAATTGATGCTGAGATGTCCGTTCATCTGGCGTTCATCTTCGGTTGCATTTGGGCCGCTGTCGCGCGAGCCGGGAAATGCCGAGCCTGGCGGAACAGGGCGGCCAGGCCAACGGAAAGCATATGCAAAAAGGGCAGCCGGTGGCCGCCCTTTCAATTCTTCGATGGTCGTGCGTCGTGCAACGAAGTTGCTTAGAGGCGCGTCCAGATCTGTGACTTGCAGAGCACCTTCAGGACGCAGCCCTTCATCTTCAGCGAATTGCCGTCGACGGAACCCGAACCGCTATAGGTCTTGTCGGTATCCGGATCGGTAATTTCGCCCGAATAGCTGCCGTCGGTGCCCGAGAGGTTGCCAATGCGCTTGCCGGCATGCTTGCCGGTCTTCAGCGTCACGCAGAACGCACCGCCACAGGGAGCGATCTCTGCAGTTGCTCCGCTTGCGGTCTTCCAGTTGCCGACGATCGATTCTGCCGCTGCCGCCGTCCCGGCAATGCCAAGGGCGAGCGTCGCGGTCATGAGCAAGGTTCTTATCATTCCAGTCCTCCAGATCGAGGCTGCCGGCGTGGTCCGCTCCGCCGGCAGCTCATGAGATGTCCTCGTGTGCAAAGGCAGGCTCCTCACCGCCGCGCGCACGATAGCTTACGCGCACGTAAAGGCAAACAAGCCCAATGACGGCTTTCGGTGCTTTTTCTTGGCCGTTTCAAGCAGGTCGAAGCCAGGATTTCCTGGCGGCTCCGCCACCGTCGATCTTTTCGTGGTTAGCGTTTGGTTGAAATCGGCAGTTGAATTTTTCGTAAATTTTGAGGCGAATGCGCCGGATTCCAGGCCTTCCGATGTTTAACAAAAACTCAAGTTTACCAAGCGTTTGAACTTTGTTTGTCGCAAATTAAGCATGCATTTTAAGCGCGCATTGAAAGCCCTGCTGCATATTGGAGCCCATAAGACGAGCGGACAAAAACGCTCCGACAAACCGCCGAAGACGACGCCGCAAAAAGACGGTGCGCTTCGGAAAGGCCCACTAAGAGGCAAGGTCGAACAGGGACCAAAACAAGTGCTGATCTGGAGCATGGCCCGCTCCAAACGGGCGGGCCGCTTCGGAAAACCAACCAGGCAAGACAGGGACAAGACAATGGCACGCTTTGATATGCAGATTGCTTCGGATGCCGCGATGGGTGGTGACAACCAGGCGGAAATCTTCTGTGAAATGGGTCTGGCCTATGCGACCGGCCACGGACGCCCGGTCGATCTCGTCGCCGCCCACAAGTGGCTGAACATCGCGGCGATCAAGGGCTGCGACCGCGCCGTCGACCTGCGCGCCGACCTGGCGATGACGATGAGCAAGGTAGATCTCGCCGCAGCGCTTCGCGCCGCTCGCGAATGGATGACGGTTCATTGAACCGATGCGGCGGCACTCAGTGTGAGCGCCGCACGACAGCAGGAATCTGAAAGCCGGATCAGGCCAGCTTTTTCAGAACCTCGGGCAGGGCGGCCGCAAACAGGGCCAACTCCGCTTCCGGTGCGGTGCTGACACGGACGCAGCGGTTGAGGGGCGCCACGCCCGGCATCCGGATGAAGATGCCATGGTCGTTCATCAGTGTATCGACGATCGCGCGGGCATGGACGGCATCCCGGCCGCAGTCGATCGCCACGAAATTGGTGGCGGAGGCAAGCGGCGTGAGGCCGTTGTCCGCGGCAATGGCTGCAATGCGCTGGCGTGACGCTGCGATCTTCGCAATTACTTCCTTTAGATAGTTCTGGTCCGCGAGCGCGGCCATCGCTGCCGCGACACCGATCCGGTTCATGCCGAAGTGGTTGCGGATCTTGTCGAAGGCCTGCGCCGTGCCCGGCGTGCTGATGACATAGCCGACGCGCGACCCTGCAAGCCCATAGGCTTTCGAGAAGGTGCGCGTGCGCACGACGTTCGGACGATCGATCAAGGCATCTATGGCCGGCAGGGATTCGGCCGGCGCCGTCTCGCAATAGGCTTCATCCAGGATAAGGAGCGTTGTTTCCGGCAAGGCCCGGGCGAAGTCGACTATACGCTCGGCCGGCCACCAGCTTCCCATCGGATTGTCGGGATTGGCGAAATAGACGAGCGGCGCATTTTCCCGCTTCACCGCTGCAAGCAAAGCTTCGAGATCTTCTCGGTCTTCGGCATAGGGTACCGTAACCAGTCGGCCGCCATGGCCGACGACGTGATAGTTGAAGGTGGGATAGGCGCCGAGCGATGTGACGACCGGCATGTCTGGCTCGATCACCATGCGGACGATCTGCCCGAGCAATCCGTCTATGCCTTCACCGATGGCGATATTGGCCGGCGTGGTGCCGAGATGCGCAGAGATTGCCTGTTTCAGGTCGTGGTTTTCCGGGTCGGCATATTTCCACGTTCCGCCGGCCGCTTCATTGATTGCCGCCAGAACACTTGGGGCCGGACCGAACCCGCTTTCGTTGGCGCCGATGCGCGCTGCGATGGCTCGCCCACGTTGCCGTTCGATTGCCTCCGGGCCGACGAACGGAATTGTAGACGGAAGGGATTGGATGAGCGGCGTGAAGCGAGAGAAAGCGGACATGCTGGAGAATGGGCCCCGTTCGAAGAAAGTCCGGGGAACTTAGCGCAAGCTGCCGCAATTCGGAATCGCCCTGACGAGAAAAGCTGCCGGAATTCCTTTGTTCATTGCGGTACGCCATTGCTGTCCTGCAATCAGCGCGATTTGGCCGCCTTGCCGTTTTGTCCGGTAAAGAAATCCTGCCGGATAATCTCGCGCAGCAAGGTCTGTTCGATCGGCTTAATGAACTGGACACCGATGCGCTCGCCGTTGCGATAGACCTCGGCGCAGCCGATTCTGAGCGGCGTGCCGATAATGTGCAGATAATAATGTTGCGACAGTCCGATGGTGGTATCGACCGCAAAGCTGGCTCCGCCACGCGATATGTCGATCATTCGGCATGGCCTGACCGAGACGCCGCCGAGTCCTGGCCGGACCGAGGTCACCGTACCCGCGTGGGCGACGGAGAAGCGTTCGTAGCGTCGCTCGTAGAATGGCGAAGGGACGCAGGAATACATTGTCTGGTGCAACATGCGCTATTCTCCGCCAGAGCCGGATTGCGCATGCGATCGTCTCCCGAACGCATTCGGCAATCCAGGACAATTCATTTGCCCCACATCGCAGTGGCCCAACTCCACCAATGATAGAATCACTTTCGCAGGAGAAACTTGCAATCCCCTGAAATCGATCACTAAAAATCTAATGTCGCGCGTTTTGCGTTCAGAATCAGAGCCCGCCGCTGGAGAACTGGATTCGGATGAGGCGTCTCAGGAAATCCGGCGAGAGCAGCATGTTGAAGCGCACGCCGAGTTCGGTGCCTTCTCGATGAACCTGCGAGCAGCCGATTTCCTCCTTGAAACCTTCGATCTCCAGAAAGAAGTGCTTCGGCAGCGGGATCGCAGCATTGAAGTCGAGCATCGCGCCGGCAATCGAGATATGACGCAGCAGGCATTGATATTTGGTCTTCGCTTTCAGGTGCTGGCCAATGACGAGGATGCGGCAGGGCCGCTCGACGAAATAGTGCTGATGCGTCGTTGCAACCTGGCCGGGCTTTCCTTCCGCGACATGCATCTTCATGGACATGGCAAGCTCCGAGACCGACAGCCCTTCGTAACCCTCGCAGCTTCGTCATCGATGGAATCGACGGCTGTGCCGCTATCATGTCTCAGCTAAGTGCATCGACTTGCTTCGACCTTGCGCTCTGCGCACGCGCCTCACGGAGCAAATTATGACGCGTGCGCACATTGAAAGCCCCCATCTCATACGTAATACTTTCGTCAGGCATGACCGGAGCGCCCGATGTGGTGATTCCGAGGGGCAGATGGGCGAGGGCATCGTCGGTCGTTCAAACCGGGCAAGGCGAAGAACGATGGTCGGTGCCGGAGGGAATGGCATGTTCACGAGGCATTCGCGGCACTGGCTGCCGCTTTCTATTCTTTGTATCGCGTTGTTTGTGCCGATGGCCGATGCATGGGCTGCCAAGCGCGTCGCGCTGTTGATCGGCAACGAGAAATATGAAGCGACGTCGCCGCTCAACAATCCGGCCAATGACGTGGAACTGATGAAGGCCTCCTTCGAGGATGCCGGTTTCGATTCGGTCACGACGGTGCACGACGTCGGTCGCCAGGACATGGTCAAGGCGCTGCGCGATTTCGAGGATCTCGCGACCGGCGCCGAAGTGGCAATCGTCTATTATTCCGGTCACGGCATGGAGATGAACGGCGAGAATTTTCTGCTTCCCGTCGACGTGCGACTGAAAACGGACAAGGACGTCGAAGACGAGGCGATCGGGCTCGACCGGGTTCAGCGTTCGCTTGAAGGTGCGACCAAGCTCAAGCTCGTCATCCTCGACGCGTGCCGCAACAATCCCTTTGAACAAAGCATGACACGCTCGATCTCGACCAGGGCGGTGTCGCGCGGACTGGCGCGTGTCGAACCGGAATCGGCCGACCTGCTCGTCGCCTTTGCTTCGAAGGCCGGCACGGTCGCGCTCGACGGTGAAGGAAAGAACAGTCCCTTTGCCACTGCGCTCGCCAAATACCTGACCGAGCCGGGCGTTGACGTTCGCATTGCGCTTGGCAAGGTGCGGGACGAGGTGGTGTCGGTGACCAATCGCGGCCAGGAGCCGTTCGTCTATGGGTCGCTCGGTGGGGCGCAGATCTTCCTCAATATCAAAGAGGTGAACATCAACATCGCCAACGACGGCGGCCAACTCTCGCCAAACAGCCAATCGGAAGCCGCCGCCGACTGGCAAAATATTCGCGACCTCGCCGACAAGGATCTGATCGCGGCGTTCCTGGCGAAGCATGGGTCGGATCCCGTGTACAGGATGCTCGCCGAAAAGAAGCTGAAACGCCTGACTGAGGCGGAGCAGACGTCGAGTGTGGCTCCCGACGAAATTGCCTGGGAGGCACTGAAGCAGTCGACCGATGCTGCGGCGTTGACGCGCTTTATCGAGCGCTATCCGGATAGCAGCCACAAGGCCGAGGCCGAGCAGCAGATCGCGGCGCTGGAACCGCAAAAGGGTCTCAACGTCTCGCCGACCGGCAAGGACACGCAGGCCTCGCGCGATTGCTATCTGCTCGCAGGGGAGCCGCAATCGATGCCGGGCTTCCTCGGGGTCAATTTCCTGAAGCTCGATTCCGAGCGGGCTTTGACCGCCTGCGCCCAGGCCGTCAACGAGAATCCGGACGATATGATGCTCGTCAACATGCTGGGTCGGGCGCAGGATGCCGGCCGCAATTATGTTGACGCGCGGCGCAACTACCGGAAGGCCGCCGACGGCGGCAATTTGTATGCGCTGACGAATCTCGCTTGGTTTTCAGTCTATGGGACCGATGGTCCGGTGGACGTCGACCAGGGCAAGCGCATGTTCGAGCAGGCAGCCAGGGGCGGCAACGCCTACGGCCAGGCGTCCCTCGGCTGGCTCTACCGTGAGGGCTATGGCGGCATCATGCAGGACTATGCCGAAGCAGCCAGATGGTATGAACTGGCGGCCAACCAGGGTTATGCGAACGCCATGGCGACGATGGGGTGGTTCTACCGGGAAGGGCTTGGCCTCCCAAAGGACCTGGCGCAATCGCTCTCCTGGTACAAAAAGGCGGCTGAGAGCGGTGACACCAATGCGATGTCCTCGCTCGGCTGGGCCTATCAGAACGGGTTGGGGACCGAGCAGAACTACAACGAAGCCAAGGTCTGGTATGAGAAGGCGGCCAATATGGGCGATTCCTATTCCATGGCATTGCTTGGCTGGTTCTATGATATCGGCAACGGTGTCTCGCAGGACTATGTGCAGGCACGCACCTGGTATGAGATGGCAGCGAATGCCGGCAGCGCCTATGCCATGGGCAATCTGAGCCGACTTTATGATTACGGCCTCGGCACCAAGGCGGATGCGAAGGAGGCGGTTCGCTGGGCGGCGGCGAGCATCGAGGGCGGCGATCCGGCCAAGCTTGAAGAATTGCGGACGCAGCCCAACAATTTCACGCCGGACTTCCGCAAGGAAATGCAGGTGCTGCTTCGAGATCGCGGTTATTACGGCGGACCGATTGACGGCGACTTCGGTGCCGCCACGCAACAGGCGATCGAGCGCCTCGCAAGCAAGTCTTGAGACATAAGAGATAAAGGCGCGGCTCTTCGAATTCCATTTTCATCGCGCGCGAGAATCAGACGTCGGCGGACGCCGAAACGTTCCGGCGCTTCCTGGTCAGCTTGAGGAGCGGCCTGTCGATAAACGCGCATGCTTACTTCCTGCCGGGCAGGCCCACGCGGAAAATGAGGGGAATTGCCGGAAAACGACAAAAAAATCTTGCATTGGCCGCTGAGTGACACTAGTCAGGCGCTAACGGAGAGGTGGCCGAGTGGTCGAAGGCGCTCCCCTGCTAAGGGAGTATACCGGAAACGGTATCGAGGGTTCGAATCCCTTCTTCTCCGCCATCCCTTTTCTTGTCCAGCCCGGAGACATAGGTGACAGTTTGTCCCTAAGACATGGGAGACAATCTCGTGCCGAACGGATTGTCGATGGTCTGCAATACCTTGCTTTCGTAAAGACAGTGATGATGGCTCCCGCCAACTTGGGCATTTGATGGCGCAGCGCACCGAGTGCGGGAACCGATCGGTCAGCGCATCTCAAGATCCGCAAACTGTTTGGCGCAACGCTACCGGGCTTTCCGGCAAGTCGGCCAGACCGTCGACTCTCTCGCTCTCTCGTGCGCGCATCAACTCTTTTCGAAATCTCTGTCCGTCTGTTCGTCCATTGACGTCTTCTTCCTGCGGTCGGCGGCCGCGATTCTCGCTGGGTCAGAATCAAGGATGCGTTTCGTTTGCGAATCTCGGCATTGATTCTGATGATTCTTTCGGTCTCGAACCGTCCGTCCCGTTCTCGTTTCCTGGAGAGAATGCTGTTTCAGCCGTTTGCCGCCGAGGTGGAGTCGGCATTTGTGGCCGCGCTTTCCCCCATTTTGGGCCGCTTTCTGCCTCTTTCTGAAACAGGCTGCGCGTATTCCCATTACGCTAAACCCCTGCCAGCAAAGGATTTTCTTAATGCTTTGTTAATTTTCTCAAGGGGTCTGCGGCGATTTTGTGTCGTTTCAGCAACAGGGTTCGGCGAAGGGCGATGCAAAGCACGTGATCTCGCTAGTTGGACGTTGCGCCGATGATCGGGTCTTGTATTTTCAACTCCGGAAGCAAGGGCGGTTGATCGTCCGACTTCTTGAACGTTGGGGATGGGGCAGGGAAAGCTGTCCTTCAGCAAAATACCCAGACCCGTTTGAAACTTTTGACTGGAGGTCAGAAATGAACATCAAGAGCCTTCTTCTCGGCTCCGCTGCTGCTCTCGCAGCAGTCTCCGGCGCCCAGGCAGCCGACGCAATCGTCGCAGCCGAGCCGGAGCCCATGGAATACGTTCGCGTTTGCGACGCTTTCGGCACTGGCTACTTCTACATCCCGGGCACCGAAACCTGCCTCAAGATCGGCGGCTTCATCCGTTTCCAGACCTCGTTTGGTCGTGACGAAGTCAACGGTCGTCAGGGCTGGGGCGACGCCGGCACGTCCGACTGGGATGCCTTCTCGCGCGCTTACATCTCGTTCGACGCCAAGAGCGACACCGAGTACGGCACGCTCACCGGCTTCTTCGCTGCCGAATTCAACGCCGACAACGACACCGACGCCGGCGACAGCCGCATCGACGTCGACGAAGCCTACATCCAGCTCGGCGGCCTCAAGGCTGGTTTCTTCTACAACTGGTGGGATAAGGGCCTGAACGGCGAAACCGACTCGCTCGGCAACTTCACCGAATTCAACTCGATCGCCTACCTCTACGACGGCGGTTCGTTCCAGGCTGGTCTCTCGATCGACGAACTCGAAGGCACCTCCACCAAGCCGAACGGCATCGGCGTTTCCGGTATCGTTTCGGCTTCGGTCGGCGGCGTTTCCTTCGACCTGCTCGGCGGCTACGACTCCGAACTCGAAGAAGGCGCGATCCGCGGCTTGCTCTCGGCTGACCTCGGCCCGGGCGTCTTCCAGCTCGCTGGTATCTGGGCTTCCGACCCGAACGCTTACTGGGAAAAGTCTGAGTGGACCGTTGCTGCGTCGTATCGCTTCAACGCCACCGACAAGCTCGCTATCACCCCCGGCGTTCAGTACTTCGACGGTCTGAGCCACGGCTCGCTCACGGACTTCAGCAACGACGACGCATGGCGCGCTGGCGTAACGCTGGACTACAAGATCACCGAAGGCCTGGCGACCCGCGTTTCGGTTCAGTACGAAGATGCTGACGGCGAAGAAGATCAGGTATTCGGCTTCGTCCGCCTGCAGCGCGACTTCTAAGATCGTCTGACCTCGGTCAGAAGCGTGGCCCGCAGCTCTTTCGAGTTGCGGGCTGTTGCTGTTTCGCAACGTTTGCATGTCATCGGGCCACCGGATTCGCCCAGGGTGAAGACGTTGGCTTGAACGCAAGCCGGTTTCTCGGCCTCATTCGCAAGAGGAAGAGGGAAACTGTGAGCGTGGGACAGGACGCTGAAAAACAGGCGGGCGACTTCAGCTTTCCGGACCTGCGTTCGGGATATGAAGTCAATTACAGCTTTAGCCCGCAACGCCCGATCGGAGTGGTGAAGGAAACCACCCTGGGGGAACTGCTTCAGCGCTATGCCGATATTTTGTGGGAAGAGGGCAGCCACAAATATAATGTGAAAGCCTTCATCGGCGAACTTGACGAGATTCTGATCTGCGCCAGGTTCTCCACCTTCTCACAAGACATGCTCGACAGCCTCATCGGCGCACTACGCAAACGCAGCAACAGCAACGCAACCATCAACAGGAAGATGGCGGCGCTGAGCAAGTTGCTGCGGAAAGCGTACAAGATGGGTGACATCCACAGTTTGCCCGAGTTCAGACGGCAAAAAGAACGAGCCGGACGCCTCCGCTTCCTGGAGGCTGCCGAAGAGGAAACGTTGTTCCGAGAGATTGGCAGCCGTTCAGACCTCTACTTGCAGCTTTCCATATTCCTGGTGGACACCGGCGCCCGCCTCGGCGAATCCATCGCCCTCAAATGTAATGACATCTATGAGGGCCGAGTGACCTTCTGGGTCACCAAATCTGGACGCAGCCGCACAGTGCCTCTGACCTCCAGAGCAAAAGATGCGATGGAAATGCTTGCGGACAGAGCTCCGGGACCATTCTCGTCGGTCGACCCCCAAAAATATCGCGCGGTCTGGAATGCAGCCAAGTTGGACGCAGGACTGGGCGATGAAGAGGATATCGTTCCGCACGTTCTACGACACACCTGCGCGTCTCGTCTGGTGCGCGGTGGAATCGACTTACGGCGAGTTCAAATGTGGCTCGGCCATCAGACGCTTGAGATGACAATGCGTTACGCCCATCTGGCCTCGCATGATCTCGACATGTGCGTGCCGGTGCTAGAACGCCATTTGAAATAACACCCCTCTACCAACCCCCAGCATGACCCACGTGCGGGCTCGATTGCGCTGAGTTTTAGCTTGGGAGCCAACCCAGTCAGATGCGGAAAACCTTCCGATTCTGACTGGAGGTCAGAAATGAACATCAAGAGCCTTCTTCTCGGCTCCGCTGCTGCTCTCGCAGCAGTCTCCGGCGCCCAGGCAGCCGACGCAATCGTCGCAGCCGAGCCGGAGCCCATGGAATACGTTCGCGTTTGCGACGCTTTCGGCACCGGCTACTTCTACATCCCGGGCACCGAGACCTGCCTCAAGATCGGCGGCTTCATCCGTTTCCAGACGTCGTTTGGTGATGGTGCTTCGACCAGCCGTTACGACCAGCGCGACTTCGACTTCGACGACAACGGTGTAAACGATCAGTCCACGTCGGACTGGGATGCCTTCTCGCGCGCTTACATCTCGTTCGATGCCAAGAGCGACACCGAGTACGGCACACTCACCGGTTTCTTCGCTGCTGAGTTCAACGCCGACAACGACACCGACTCGGGCGACAGCGACTTCATCGACGTTGACGAAGCCTACATCCAGCTCGGTGGCCTCAAGGCCGGTTTCTTCTACAACTGGTGGGATAAGGGCCTGAACGGCGAAACCGACTCGCTCGGCAACGTCACCGAGTTCAACTCGATCGCCTACCTCTATGACGGCGGTTCGTTCCAGGCCGGTATCTCGGTTGATGAGCTCGAAGGCTGGTCCACCAAGGCTAACGGCGTCGGCATCTCCGGTATCGTTTCGGCTTCGGTCGGCGGTGTTTCCTTCGACCTGCTCGGCGGCTACGACACCGAATGGGAAGAGGGCGCGCTCCGCGCTCTGCTCTCGGCTGACCTCGGCCCGGGCGTCTTCCAGGTTGCTGGTATCTGGGCTTCCAACCCGAACACCTACTGGAACGCTTCCGAGTGGTCTGTTGCAGCTTCGTATCGCTGGAACGCTACCGAAAAGCTCGCTATCACCCCCGGCGTTCAGTACTTTGATGGCCTGCAGACTTCGCTTCTTGACTTCGGCAACGACGATGCATGGCGCGCTGGTGTAACGGTTGACTACAAGATCACCGAAGGCCTCGCGACCCGCGTTTCGGTTCAGTACGAAGATGCTGACAACGCTGACGACCAGGTATTCGGCTTCGTCCGCCTGCAGCGCGACTTCTAAGATCGTCTGGCTTCGGTCAGAAGAGAGAAGCCCGGCCTTCGAGCCGGGCTTTTCCGTTTTCTCGACGCGTCGCAATTGGGTGGTCGTCTCAGTCAATCTTCGACGGATCTCCAGCGGATGCGCGCCAATGTCATGAAAATCGATCGTCAGCGCGTGCTGGGGCGCCGCTTAGGTCGAGCGCGGTTTGGCGCCGACGCAAATGCCGTCGAGAAAAGCGGAAATCACTTCCCGAGGGCCATCGAGATGCAGCAATGGCGCATGCCCCTGGCCTAGCGCGGTGAATTCGACCATTCCCGGATGCCGCTTACTCATTTCCCGAACCGTTGCTTGCGAGAGAAGCCGTGAGTGCTCACCCCTGATAACCATGAGCGGGATCTCTGCCATGACATTGAATTGGGGCCAGAGATCGGGTAACGGCGTTTCAGCCGTCAGGCCCAGCAATTGCTGTGCGATTGCCGGGTCAAAATCGGCGACAGGCACGCCGCCTTCGTCCCGATAGATCGCCCTGGCCATCTGCTGCCAATCGGAATCGCGAAGGATCGGGAAATCGTCCCCATGCAGGGCTTTCAGATAGTCGGGCGCTGCTGTCCAACTTACTGGTCCGGTTGCCCTGTTGAGATAGTCCCGAATGCCCATCAATCCCTCAATTTCAACGACCGGTCCGATGTCGTTGAAGATGGCGCCTGCGATCAAGCCGGGGGCGTCACCTATCAAGCGGTGCAGGATCAGTCCCCCGCGGGACGTGCCGATGAATATGGCTATATCGATAGCAAAATGGGCGCAGGCGGCGATGACGTCGGAGGTTTCGATTGCAATCGCATAACGGCTCTTGTCGCCGTCTCGCTCCGAGTTGCCGCGGCCGCGATAGTCGAGGGTGACTATGGGATGTCCGCCCCCGGGCGAGGATGCGAGAAAGGTGGCGAGTTCGTGAAAATCGCGGCTGTTGCGCGTAAGCCCTGGCAGGCAGACGATTGGTATCGCCGTTGACGGCCGAGGCTCGGGACCGTAGGTCCGTGCGTAGAGTTGCAAGCCGCCGGTCCCGCAGAAGCGGTGTTCGCGAAACGCGCCTTGATCCATCCTCAGTCTCCTTCAAAACCGGTCGGATCGTAGCCGTTGAAGGGGAAAGGGGAAGCGGTGATGTCGGAGAGCATTCTGGCGAGCGCCACAGGCCGCGCAGTCGCGAATCACAACCTCGGGGAGCTACCGCGGCGATTCATCGTGATACTTCGGCAAGGAAACCATCGCTCCCACAGGACCAATGGCCGGCCATTAGGCCTTGTCAGTAAGGCGAATAGCACTGACGTCTTGGGCCGCCATAGGGCTGATAGGTATTGTCCCAGGCTCGATAGGACCGATAGCGTGCGTAGCACCAGCGCGTATGGGCGCTGCCACCGTTATAATATCTCGGCTGGCTCAACAAGCCGCCGACGATCGCACCCGCGGCGAGACCACCGAAAAATGCGCCGAAATCATTATCGTGGTGGCGATAGTATCGGCGATAATGGTTTCGATAGTAGCCGTCCCGATAATATCCGTGCCGATAGTAGCCGTCCCGATAGTAGCCGTGTCGGCCATCCCGATAGTAGCCTCTGCAATTGGGCCAGCAGTTGCGACCGCTCTTGCGCTCCTCACCTCGCTCGTAGGAGAATTGCACCCGTTGGACATCGCTCGACTGAGAGGCAACCTGCGGAGCGGTGGGGAAGGCTTCGGCTGGCGGGACACTGCTCATCGCCGTCGCCAACGACAGGGCAATTATTGTCAATGTCTTCATCGCGCTCACCATTTTCCTTCAGGAAACATCGGACCTTCAGGAAGGAAATGGCTGAAATCGTCGTTTGTGCCGGCAGCGTCTATCACAATTGCTTGATCGCGGCATCTGAACTCAAACTATTGCCGCCCCATTCTCAGATCTTCGACGATGTCGGCCGTCTGGCCGAGCCTCGACTTGTAAACCTGATAGTTCTCCATGACCCGCTGCACATAGTTCCGCGTCTCCTGGAAGGGGATGCGCTCGATCCAATCGACGACTTCGTCGATCGGCTTGCCGCGCGGATCGCCGTAGCGGCCTAGCCATTCCGGAACCCGGCGCGGACCGGCATTATAGGCAATGAAGGTCAGGATATAGGACCCGCCGAAGCTGCTGATCTGTTCGCCGAGATAGTGCGCGCCAAGCGTGGCGTTGTAGCCGGCGTCGCTGGTCAGCTTATCCTGCGAATAGGCAAGGCCGTAGCGGCTGGCGACGCCCTTGGCGGTTCCCGGCATTAGTTGCAGCAGGCCGCGGGCATTGGCCGTCGAGATGGCTGCAGGGTTGAAGGCGCTTTCCTGTCGCGCGATCGCATAGGCCAGCGCCTTGCCGGAGCCGTCGATATTGGCGCTCGAAGGGATCACGCCGACCGGGAAGGCGAGGGCGGCGACATCAATGCCACGTCCGAATGCAATCTTGCCGATCTGGAGCGAAAGCTGATGGTTGCGGGCCTTCTCTGCCCGCGCCGAAAGCAGCGCGAGTTCGCCGGGGCTGGTCAACTCCTCCGCAAGCGCACGGTAGATACTGTCGGCGCGCCAGGCGTGGCCGGCGCTTTCAAGCCGGGTGATCGCACGCACCGCTTCACGATTCTCGAATCTTGTCCGGTCATCTGCCGTCGGGGCAGGGTAGGCGACGTTCAGCGTCTTGCGGCCAAGCCGGGCGGCGGCCAGTTGCCCGTAGAACGTTCCGGGATAGCGCGCCGCATTGGCGAAACACTCGCTGGCATTGCCAGGTCCGCCAGCCTCGGCCGATCGGCCCAGCCAGTACCAGGCGCGCGAAGCGGAAAGCGGGCGGTTGGAGACGTCGAGGATACGGCGGAAATGGCGGGCGGCGATCGCCGGATCTTCCATGCCGCGAAGCGCATACCAGCCCGCGTGGAATTCGGCATCGACGATATCGGTCGCATCCGTTGCCAGATGACTGGCCGCGATCCGGTAGGCGCCCTCAAAGTCGCCCGCGTCAAGCAGGCCCCGGCTGACCGCGCGTTGTTCGACCCACCATTCGCCCGGGTTGATGAGTACCCCTTTGTCCTTCGGCATACGGGCAAGCAACTTGGCTGCTTCCTCGTATTTCTTCTGTTTGCGCAGGAACTCGATTTGAATGAAAAGATAGGCGGGATCCTTGCGCCAGGAAGGGTCGACCGCCGCGATCAGTGCATCTGCCTTGTCGTTGCCGCGGCTGACCGCTGCCCAGGCACGATAGAGCGACTGCGCCTTGCCGAGGTCGCCAAAACGTTCGGCCTGTTCGACACGGTTGCGGTAGAGAAGCATAGCCATGCGCCGCTGGTGATCGGTGGGCGTCAGCAGGCCGGAAAACTCCGCCAGGATCCGGGTCTCCATGTCCTTGTCGAGTGCGTCCCGTTGCCAAATTTCGCGCAACCGTTTCGCAGCCGCATCCGTTTGTCCCTGGGCGACAAGCGCGCGAGCAAGGATGAGGGTTCCCTCGGTTGTCTCGGGCTGCGTGTCGCCAAAGGCGGCGAGGACGTCGGGTGCCGGCGGGTTTTCGCGATAGAGCGCCCGCTCCGAATTGGCGCGCAGGGATTTCAAGCCGGGCCAACCCTGTAGTTCGCGCTGGGCATCGGCAATCTCATAGGAGGGAATGCCGCGCTGGCCGGAAACTGCAATCGCCCAGGTCAGGATGTGACGGTCGAGCGCGTCGCGGCTCATCGCGTTGCGCACGGCAATCGCGGCCGCGGGCTGCCGGTTGGAGAGGGCGTCGAGCCCCGCCTTCAAATCGCTGTCGCCCGGCGCGGCGATTGCCGGAATGGCATTGGTAGTCTCGTCGGCGGCAACTTGCGCAGCCTTGCCAGGTTTGTCGGGTCTATGCGTCGGGACCGGTATTCGTTCCGGCGTTTCGGAACCAAGCGCTGGCGATGTGAGCAGCGCAGCGCCGATGACGGCGGCGACGGGCAGGAAAATTGATCCGCGCATCAAGAGGCTGTGTTCCCCGTGTCTCACATTCAACTGCCGCCGGATTGTCTGAGGCAAGACTAGCGGCCAATATTGATCATGGCAATCGTACCTTGCCGCCCAGGCCTGTGGCTGGGCGGGACCATTATGCGGGCCGAACGTCAAGCTTTTGCACGAAAACCGGCGTGAAATGCCGTGTCACGACGCTTGCCGCAGCCCACTCACATGATTATGGTGCGGCAGTTTTTTAACCGTCGATTACGGCCAAAGCATGAGTGCATTTTGCGCCTTTGTGCCGTCAGGAGTTGTGCATGTTCAAGGGTTCCATTCCCGCTCTCGTAACACCGTTCACCGCGACCGGCGCGGTGGATGCGGATGGTTTCGTCGCGCATGTGGAATGGCAGATAAAAGAAGGCAGCCATGGTCTCGTGCCGGTCGGCACCACCGGCGAGTCTCCGACCCTTTCCCATGACGAGCACAAGAAAGTCGTCGAACTCTGCATCGAGGCGGCCGCCAAGCGGGTGCCGGTGATTGCCGGCGCCGGCTCCAACAACACGACGGAAGCGATCGAGCTCGCCCAGCATGCCGAAAAGGCCGGTGCTGACGCGATCCTCGTTGTCACGCCCTATTACAACAAGCCGACGCAGAAGGGCCTCTTCGCGCATTATGCGGCGATCGCCGAGAGCGTGAAGCTGCCGATCGTCATCTACAACATTCCCGGTCGTTCGGTCGTGGATATGAGTGTCGAGACGATGGCGGCGCTCAGCAAGGCCTATGCGAACATCATCGGCGTCAAGGATGCGACCGGCAAGATCGAGCGCGTATCCGAGCAGCGCATGGCCTGCGGCCCGGAGTTCGTGCAGCTTTCCGGTGAGGACGCGACTGCGCTCGGCTTCAACGCCCATGGTGGTGTCGGCTGCATTTCGGTCACGGCCAACGTGGCTCCACGCCTTTGCGCCGAGTTCCAGGAGGCAACGCTTGCCGGCGAATTCGCCAAGGCGCTCGCCTACCAGGATAAGCTGATGCCGCTGCACAAGGCGATCTTCATGGAGCCCGGTCTCTGCGGTGCGAAATATGCTCTGAACCGCCTTGGCCGGATGAGCCGCACCGTGCGCTCGCCGCTGTTGTCGACGCTGGAGCCGGCAACCGAGGCAGCGATCGACGCGGCACTGAGGCATGCAGGATTGATGAACTGATGGCACCCAAAGGAAGCCAGCGCACGGTCAAAAAAGTCGTGGCGGAAAACCGAAGGGCCCGCTTCAACTACGAGATCGTCGACACCTACGAGGCCGGTCTGGTTCTGACCGGCACCGAGGTCAAGTCGTTGCGCGAGGGCAAGGCCAACATTGCCGAATCCTATGCGACGGACGAAGGCGGCGAGATCTGGCTGATTAACTCCTATCTGCCCGAGTATCTTCAGGCGAACCGCTTCAACCATGAAACGCGGCGGCGGCGGAAGCTGCTTCTGTCGAAGCGCGAGGTCAATCGTCTGCAGGGCGCGGTCAACCGCGAAGGCATGTCGCTGATTCCGCTGCGCATCTACTTCAACGAGCGCGGCCGGGCCAAGCTCGAGTTGGCGCTCGGCAAGGGCAAGAAGCTTCACGACAAGCGCGAGAGCTCGAAAGAGCGCGATTGGAACCGGCAGAAAAGCCGCCTGCTGAAGGATCGTGGCTAAAAGCGATCCTGCTCCTGCCAGATCGCCACCGGTCAATACCCACGAACACGACCAGGTCCTTGACCAATGGAAGGTCGAGGTTCACGTGACACGGCGTCGCCATCGCCTGCCCAAAAGCGTTGACCCGCCCTTCGAGCTCTAGCTTGAAAGCGCTTCGCTGATTGTCGTCGTTTTAGATTTCGACGGGGTCCGCCACCGGTTCGGCCGTATGCCGCGGTGTACGTTCGGAAGGTTCGCGGCCGATCTCTGCCCGCAGCGTCGCGAGGTCGATGAAGTGATCGGCCTGGCGACGCAGGTCGTCGGCGATCATCGGCGGCTGGGTCGACATCGTCGAGACGACCGAGACCTTGCGGCCCTTGCGCTGCAGCGCTTCGACGAGCGTGGTGAAGTCGCCGTCACCGGAGAAGATGACGAGGTGGTCGACGGTCTCGGACTGCTCCATTGCATCGATCGCGAGTTCGATGTCCATGTTGCCCTTGATCTTGCGGCGACCGAGCGAGTCGGTGAATTCCTTGGCCGGCTTCGTCACGACCTTGTAACCGTTGTAGTCTAGCCAATCGATCAGCGGGCGAATCGAAGAATATTCCTGATCTTCGATGAGCGCGGTGTAATAGTAGGCGCGCAGCAGATAGCCGCGTTTTTGAAAGGCTTTCAGCAGCTTGCGATAGTCGATGTCAAAGCCGAGGCTTTTCGATGCCGCGTAGAGATTTGCGCCGTCGATAAAAAGTGCGATCTTTTCGCGGGGATCAAACATCGTCTTTCCTTTTCAATGCCGGCGCATCAAAGGCCCGCTGCCGGCCGATACGCAAAATAAGTCGTTTACATTAATAATTGCTGATATTGCAAATAATGTAGGCTAGGCATTGCATTATTCCAGCAGGGCGCTCGCGAATATAGCTAGTTTTAGCAGTTGCTATAGATAGTCCACATCCCTGGAATGCCTTTTCTACCAGGCGTTTTGGTGTTGTGGCCTACAATGCAACCAGGTGTTTGCGAGTTAGGTTTTCCGGCCCATTTGGATCGCATTTTATCACGAAGTGTGACGTTACGTGAGCGTCACTTGAAGGAAAAACTTGAACTTGCCTTGTTTTGATTGTATCCGGGCGGCTAATTCCAGAAATCGGAGCCGACGAGGCCGTCGCTAGACGGCTGTTTCCGGTTTCGTGTCGTCAATCCGTGCAGCGGCCATGCCGCCGCGCTTCGAGCCCAAAAGGACAGGCAATGGCCCGCGTCACCGTCGAAGATTGCATCGACAAGGTCGATAACCGTTTCGAACTCGTTCTGCTTGCCAGCCACCGCGCGCGCCTGATCTCTCAGGGTGCCGCCATCACCATCGACCGCGACAACGACAAGAACCCGGTCGTTGCGCTGCGCGAGATCGCCGATGAAACGCTTTCTCCCGACGACCTCAAGGAAGATCTGATCCACTCGCTGCAGAAGCACGTTGAAGTGGACGAGCCCGAGCCCGATCCGGCTTCGCTGCTTCAGTCGGAATCGGAGACCACGTTCGCCGAGGTTGCCGAAGACGAGGATCAGCCGGAAGCGATCACGTTCGACCGCATGTCGGAAGAGGAACTGTTGGCCGGCATCGAAGGTCTCGTGCCGCCGGAAAAGAGCGACGACTACTGAGATCCTTCGCGGAACGCCCGTTCCCGCGTGTTTTCAAAGCAGTGCGCCACTCGTATGATTGGCGCACTTTTTTATTGATTTCTTCCAGAGCAGGATGAGGAAAAGTGTTTGCGGTTTTCCGCCCGCATTCCGCTCTAACCTATGAGAACGATCACGTTTATGATTTTAGGTCGAGCCGACCTGAAATCATCCCGCTCTAGAGGATCGCCAGCGAATGATGCGCCAATACGAGCTCGTAGAGCGCGTGCAAAAATACAAGCCCGACGTCAATGAAGCCTTGCTGAACAAGGCCTACGTCTATGCGATGCAGAAGCATGGCCAGCAGAAGCGGGCAAGCGGCGATCCCTATATCTCTCATCCCTTGGAAGTGGCGGCCATCCTGACGGAAATGCGGCTCGACGAGTCGACGATTGCGGTCGCGCTGCTCCACGACACCATTGAAGACACGACGGCGACCCGCCAGGAGATCGACGATCTCTTCGGCGAGGACATCGGTGCGCTCGTCGAGGGGCTGACGAAGATCAAGAAGCTCGATCTCGTCACCAAGAAGGCCAAGCAGGCCGAGAACCTGCGCAAGCTGCTGCTGGCCATTTCGGATGACGTGCGCGTTTTGTTGGTGAAGCTTGCCGACCGGCTGCACAATATGCGCACGCTCGACCACATGTCGGCGGAAAAGCGGGCCCGCATCTCCGAAGAAACCATGGATATCTATGCGCCGCTCGCCGGCCGCATGGGTATGCAGGACATGCGCGAGGAACTCGAAAATCTCTCGTTCCGCCACATCAATCCAGAGGCTTTCGAAACGGTTACCCGGCGACTGGAGGAGCTTTCCCAGCGCAACGAAGGCCTGATCAAGAAGATCGAGGACGAATTGCGGGAACTCCTTCAGGCTGAGGGCCTGAAGGCTGCACAGGTCAAGGGGCGCCAGAAGAAGCCCTATTCGGTCTTCCGCAAGATGCAGTCGAAGTCTCTGTCCTTCGAGCAGCTTTCCGACGTCTGGGGTTTCCGCATCATCGTCGATGACATCCCGTCCTGTTACCGGGCGCTCGGTATCGTCCATACCCGCTGGCGTGTCGTTCCAGGTCGGTTCAAGGACTATATCTCGACGCCCAAGCAGAACGACTATCAGTCGATCCACACGACGATCGTCGGCCCGTCGCGCCAGCGCATCGAGCTGCAGATCCGCACGCGGCGGATGAACGACATCGCCGAATACGGCATCGCCGCCCATTCGCTCTACAAGGACGGGGAGGGGAACTCGAACGATACCGCCCTGTCGCCGACCTCGAACGCCTATTCCTGGCTGCGGCGCACGATCGAATCCCTCGCGGAGGGTGATAATCCCGAAGAATTCCTCGAGCACACCAAGCTCGAACTGTTCCAGGATCAGGTGTTCTGCTTCACGCCCAAGGGACAGCTCATCGCGCTGCCGCGCGGCGCGACGCCGATCGATTTCGCCTACGCGGTGCATACCAACATTGGCGACACCTGCGTCGGCGCCAAGATCAACGGCCGCATCATGCCGCTGGTGACCCGCCTCAACAATGGTGACGAGGTGGAGATCATCCGCTCGGGTATCCAGGTGCCGCCGCCGGCCTGGGAGGAGATCGTCGTGACCGGCAAGGCGCGTTCGGCGATCCGCCGCGCGACACGGGCCGCCATTCGCAAACAATATGCCGGGCTCGGCTATCGCATTCTGGAACGCACCTTCGAGCGCGCCAACAAGACGTTTTCGCGCGAAGCACTGAAGCCCGCCCTGCACCGTCTCGGTCAGAAGGAAGTCGAAGACGCGATCGCCGCCGTCGGTCGCGGCGAGCTTTCTTCTCTCGATGTCCTGCGCGCCGTCTTCCCGGACCATCAGGACGAACGCGTGACGGTGAAGCCCAGCGCCGACGATGGCTGGTTCAACATGCGCAGCGCCGCCGGCATGGTGTTCAAGCTGCCGGGTCGCGGCAAGGATGCGAACGGCGCGACCCAGGCCGAAGGGCCGGAAGCGCTTCCAATTCGCGGCCTCTCGGGCAATGCCGAAGTGCATTTCAGCCCCGCAGGTGCCATTCCCGGCGATCGCATCGTCGGCATCATGGAGAAGGACAAGGGCATCACCATTTACCCGATCCAGTCGCCCATCCTGCAGAAATTCGACGACGAACCGGAACGCTGGATCGATGTGCGTTGGGATCTGGACGAGGCCAACAGCAGCCGCTTCATGGCGCGGATTGCGATCAGCGCCCTGAACGAGCCCGGAACGCTGGCTGAGCTGGCCCAGGCGATCGCGACCAGCGACGTCAATATCCGCTCATTGTCGATGGGCCGCGTGGCGGCGGACTTCAGCGAGCTGCAGTTCGATCTCGAGGTCTGGGATCTGCGTCAGCTCAACCACCTAATCGCGCAGCTCAAGGAACTGCCGAGCGTGTCGCTGGTGAAACGCCTCTTCGAGTGAGTCGATCGGCACGGCTGCCGGTAGCGCTGCCGTGCCTGCTGCCGGGCCATTCTGCACGTGGATGCCTCAAAAACAGGCATCGGATGCATGGCAAAACGGCAAGGTATGCTGCAGGCGCATGGCTGCCGCCTTTTCCTGGAACTGGTGGGAAAGGGACCTCTAAACTATCTTCTGTCTCGGGAGGTAAACAAAGAGGTTTGCCATGTTCAATCAGTTGAAGAAGATCACCCGCGCGCTGCGCGTCCCCACTCAGGAAGAGCGCGAGCTCGCCTATCTCAACAATTCGGTCGATCGTATCGATCTCGAATACCGTCAGCGTCAGATCGACCGCGGCCTGTTCCGCAACTACTAAGTCGATCGCGTCCCGTCTCTTGGGCGGGATGCTGAAGCTATGCGTTCGATGAATGGCTCGCCTGCGACACGTGCGCGGCGCGCCGGCGGGTTGCAAGCAACGGGCATGATGCCTATCTTGCGGCCAGCAAACAGGCGGACGCGCCGTCTTGTGCCGGGCCACGGCATCCAAGATGCGGTCATGACGGCAGAATGTTATTCAGACGTAGAAAACCGGTCACGATTTCCGAAAGGCTCCGCGCGCTCCTTTGGCCACGCAAGGGCTTTCGGCGTGGCCCGCGCTATATCGCCTTGCGTATCCTGCGCCTGGCTTCGACGCCGCATTCCATCGCTGTCGGCGTGGCTGCTGGCGTGGCATCGTCGTTCACGCCGTTCTTCGGCCTGCACATCGTCATAGCCGTCGCCCTGGCCTTCGTCTTCTCGGGCAACCTGGTTGCCGCCGCGATCACCACCGCGCTTGCCAACCCGGTGACGATCCCCATGATCCTGACGGCGTCCTATGAGCTCGGCATTGCCCTTTTGGGCGTCGAAAGCGCCCATGCCGCCAGCAGTGCCGACGTCATGCGTATGGTCGAGCACCTCGACCTTTCCGCCCTTTGGGGACCGGTGTTCAAGCCGATGCTCATCGGCTCCCTGCCGCTGGCCGCTGCTGGCGCACTGATTTCCTATATTGCGGCTTACCATGCGGCCCGCATGTTTCAGAAGCGACGCCCGGCGCGCGCCAAAGACTTCGGACCTTCCCCATGATCATAGGCATAGGCAGCGACCTGATTGATATCAGGCGGATCGAAAATTCGCTTTCCCGTTTCGGCGAGCGTTTCGTGCAGCGCTGTTTCACCGATGTCGAGATCGCCAAGTCCGAAGGCCGGAAGAATAGGGCTGCGTCCTACGCCAAGCGGTTCGCCGCCAAGGAAGCCTGTTCGAAGGCGCTGGGCACGGGGCTGGCGCAAGGCGTCTTCTGGAAGGACATGGGCGTCATCAATTTGCCCGGCGGCAAGCCGACTATGAACCTCACCGGCGGTGCGGCGGAGCGTTTGGCGCAGATGCTGCCGCCCCATCACCGGGCGGCCATTCACCTGACGATTACCGACGATTTTCCTCTGGCGCAGGCCTTCGTGATTATCGAAGCGCTGCCCGTTGCCCCGGTTGAGGGAACGGTTTAGAGCATTCCGCTGGAAAACCCGGTCCGAGGCGATTGAAGGGCAGGCAGTCTGCAGCATATGAGACCGGATTGTACGCAGTTTGAAGGTGGGATCAAAACTGCGGAAGAAAGTTGAGAGCAAGCCCCGGTGAGGGCGTTGCCATGATAAAGGAAGACAAAAGCGTGGCAGAAAAGACAGAAGCGAAGCAGAGCGGGCTCTGGGAAAACGTGAAGGTCGTTATCCAGGCGCTGCTCCTGGCCGTCGTCATCCGTACGGTGCTCTTTCAGCCCTTCACCATTCCCTCGGGCTCGATGATGCCGACGCTGCTTGTCGGCGACTACATCTTCGTCAATAAGTTCGCCTACGGCTTCTCCAAGTATTCGCTGCCGCTCTCGCCCGATCTCTTCTCCGGCCGCATCTTCGCAAGCGAGCCGAAGCGCGGCGATATCGTCGTCTTCCGCTTCCCGCCGAACCCCGACATCGACTATATCAAGCGCCTCGTCGGTCTTCCGGGTGATCGCGTCCAGGTGCGCAACAGTATCCTCTACATCAACGACAAGCCGGTCGATCGCGTGCCGGACGGTGCGTTCCGCGCCGACGACCAGTACGACACGGGCGGAGACGTCTCGGTCTATCGCGAAACCATGGACAACGGCGTTTCCTACGACACCCTCGACCAGTTCCCGGATTCGCGCGGCGACAATACCCGCGAATTCATCGTGCCCGAAGGCCACTATTTCATGATGGGCGACAACCGCGACAACTCGGCCGACAGCCGCTTCGACGTCGGCTTCGTGCCGGCCGAGAACCTGGTTGGCCGCGCCAGCATGATCTTCTTCTCGCTCGGCAACGACACCTCGTTCCGCGAAATCTGGAAGTGGCCGGCGAACCTGCGTTACGATCGTCTGTTCAAGGCGGTCGAATAATGAAGTCGCGGTCGCTGAGCGCGGAGGATCGGGCAAAACTCGAGACCGTGATTGGCTATCAATTTGCCGAGAAGGAGCGCCTGGACCGGGCGCTCACCCATTCCAGCGCCCGCAGCGCCAAAGGCTCCAACTATCAGCGCCTGGAGTTCCTGGGAGACCGGGTGCTGGGGCTCTGCGTTGCCGAGCTTCTGTTCCAGACGTTTCGCGACGCAAACGAAGGCGAGCTCTCGGTACGGCTGAACCAGCTCGTCAGCGCCGAAAGCTGCGCCAAGGTCGCCGACGATCTGGAACTGCACCAGTTCATTCGCACCGGCTCCGACGTCAAGAAGATTACCGGCAAGGCGATGATGAATGTGCGGGCCGATGTGGTAGAGTCGCTCATCGCTGCCATCTATCTCGATGGGGGCCTTGAAGCCGCCCGCGGTTTCGTGCTGCGCCACTGGAAAGACAGGGCAGTACGCGCCGACGGTGCCCGCCGCGATGCGAAGACCGAATTGCAGGAATGGGCGCATGCCAAGTTCGGCATCGCGCCGACTTACAGGACGGACGATCGTTCCGGCCCGGACCATGATCCCCGCTTCACGGTAACCGTGGAGATTTCGGGGATCGCGCCGGAGACCGGGATCGATAGATCCAAGCGTGGCGCCGAGCAAATCGCCGCGATGAAATTGCTGGAACGCGAAGGCGTGTGGCGGAAAAACTCCGCCGGAAATTGACGGAAAAAATGACGGATATGGAAAAAGATACGGCCGCCGAAGGCGCGCCGACCCGCTCGGGTTTCGTGGCGCTGATCGGCGCGACCAACGCAGGCAAGTCGACCCTGGTCAACCGCCTCGTTGGCGCCAAGGTGTCGATCGTCAGCCACAAGGTCCAGACGACGCGCGCGATCGTGCGCGGCATCGCCATCCACGACAACGCCCAGATCGTCTTCATGGACACGCCCGGCATTTTCAAGCCGCGCCGCCGGCTCGACCGCGCCATGGTGACTACCGCCTGGGGCGGCGCCAAGGATGCGGACGTGATCATGTTCCTGATCGATAGCGAACGCGGCTTGAAGGGCGATGCGGAAGCGATCCTCGAGGGGCTCAAGGAAGTGCACCAGCCGAAGATCCTCGTGCTGAACAAGATCGACCAGGTGCGCCCCGAGGACCTCTTGAAGCTGGCGGCCGCCGCCAACGAGACGATCAAGTTCGACCGCACCTTCATGATCTCGGCGCTCAACGGTTCCGGCTGCGACGACATGATGGACTATCTCGCGGCCGCTCTGCCCGAGGGGCCCTGGTATTATCCGGAAGATCAGATTTCCGATCTGCCGATGCGCCAGCTTGCAGCCGAAATCACCCGGGAAAAGCTATTCCTGCGGCTGCACCAGGAGCTTCCCTATTCCTCGCATGTCGAAACCGAGAAGTGGGAAGAGCGCAAGGATGGCTCGGTGCGCATCGAACAGGTGATCTACGTCGAGCGCGAAAGCCAGAAGAAGATCGCGCTCGGCAAGGGTGGCGACGCGATCAAGGCGATCTCGACGGCATCGCGCAAGGAAATCTCCGAGATCCTCGAGCAACCGGTGCACCTCTTCCTGTTCGTCAAGGTGCGCGAGAACTGGGGCGACGACCCCGAACGCTTCCGCGAAATGGGTCTCGAGTTTCCGCGATAAGCCTGGCCGCATTGGCCCGCTGCATTTCCCCGCTGCAACAGGACTTGGCGCCCGCACCGGACGGGCGTCGCATGGTAGCGGCATGCGCCTGTCAAGATGCGCGCAGATTGCCGCAACACTTCAGTTCTGCAGCATAAGTCCTTAAATCGATTCCGGAGCTAGGCCTCGTGCAGTGGCCGCTGAAAGCGAGATCAGACGCCTGAAATGCGCTTTCCCTCTGCGTCAAGAACCGGCTCGCCGTCCTCCTTCGAGAACGGAGCCTTGTGCGTATCGGGCAGGATGTCGAGCACCAGTTCGGACGGGCGGCAAAGCCGCGTGCCGATCGGCGTCACCACGAAGGGACGGTTGATGAGGATCGGATGCTCCATCATCGCGTCGAGCAGGCGATCGTCGCTGAGTGCGGGGTCTGCGAGCCCGAGTTCCTCATAGGGCGTGCCTTTCTCGCGGATCACGTCACGAACCGTCAGACCGGCATCGGCGATCATCTTTTCGAGTTCCTGCCGCGATGGTGGCGCCTGCAGATACTCGACCACGGTCGGTTCGATGCCGGCGTTGCGGATCATCGCCAGCGTATTGCGCGAGGTGCCACAGGCGGGGTTGTGGTAGATCGTGACGTCCATGAGCTTGCCTCCTGCGAAGTCGAGACGGACCGGCCGCTGCTGGCGGTCCCGACGATTGTTCTCGAAGTCATAGGATCGATACCGGCAAGCGGCAAGCGGCGTGCTGGATAGTGCCACAGTTCTTTCAGCGGTCGGCGATCCGGCGCTTTCCCAGTGCCGGTCCGATCACCTCGATCCGGTTGGTCCAGATGTAGCCGGAAAACCCCGGCGGGACCAATTCCAGATCCTGCATCGTATCGATCCCGGCGGTGAAGTCGCCGCCGTGATAAGGGCCGAGCAGGATGATCTCGCTTCCGGCCGCTTTCACGCGTTCGGCGAAACGGTCGGGCCAGCCCCACAGGAAGTGCGCGTAGTTGCCGGGTACGACGACGAGGGTGTTCTTGCAGGCCTCCGGCATCAGACCCGTCCAGCCGTAACCGAGATATCGGGTGAGGCACGCCATCGTCGATGTCCGGTCATAGCCGCGCATGCCGTCCAGGCGCTTCATCGTCTCGCGGGTCGGTTCTTCGCCGCCATAGACTCCGAACACCGCCTCTCGCCATTGCGGCTGCGCTTCGACCAGCGTTGCGAGTGCCGTGCCTTCCTCGGCGCGCCGGCTCTTGAAATTGACGAGGAACTTGCGGTCGGGCAGGGAAGCCAGCACCTCGTCCAGCGTCGGCATCTGGCCGACACCCTTGCCGCGGAAAGGGAACGTCTTGCCGCCATCGGCCGTATAGCCGTAGCCGATATCGAGACCCTTCAGCGTCGTCATCGGTGTCTCTTCGGTGACGCCCTTGGCTTCGGTGCGGCAATCGAGCGTCCAGTCGTGGAAGACGGCGAATTGCTTGTCCGGCGTCAGATGCACGTCGAGTTCGACGACATCGGCGCCGGCATCGAAGGCGGCCTGCATCGAGGCGATCGTGTTTTCGAGATAGGGATGCTGCGGCGTGTCGATGATCGTTGCCGTGCAGGTGTCGTTGCCGACATTCGTTTTCGGATAGGTCTGGTGGACGCCTCGATGTGAGAGCAGTTTCGCCGCGCCCGGCGGCGGCGTGACAAACAGCGACGTGTTCATCAGCCAGACCATGGCGGCAAACAGCGCAACAGCGGCAAGGGCTTTCTTCATCCCGATTCTCCTCTCGAAATCGGGATTGCCCGACAATGTGGCGCGACGATGATCGTGCACGTACCGCGTGCGTGTCGCGGATTGCGAACAATGTGTCACCCGTGCGCGCGATTGACCCTCCGCCGAGCCCTGTGAGACGTAGCTATCGCTGACTTTTGCGATCCGGAGAAAAGAAATGCCGCAACTTGTCGAGGGGAAATGGGTCAAGGGCGACGTTGCGGCGAGCGAGATGAAGGGCGGCGCATTCCACCGGGAACCGACACGCTTTCATCGCTGGATCACGCCAGACGGAAGCCCGGGCCCGGATGGCCAGCCGGCTCTGCCGGCCGAGGCTGGGCGTTACCGCCTGTTCGTTTCCTATCTCTGCCCCTGGGCCTCGCGCACGATCGCTTTCAGAAACCTGAAGGGATTGCAGCAGATCATCGGGCTCACGGTGTCCAACCCGGTGCTCGGCGAGGATGGCTGGACCTATGACGAGCCCGTCGATGCCGGCGAGCGCGTCGGCAAGATCCGCTTCCATCATGAACTCTATGTGGCGAGCGACCCGACCTATACCGGCAAGGTGTCGGTCCCGGTTCTCTGGGACATGCAGGAGGGGCGGATCGTCAACAACGAGTCCGCAGACATCATCCGCATCCTGAACTCAGGCTTCGATCACCTGACCGGCAACCGGCTCGATTTCTATCCGGAGGCGCTGCGCAGCGACATCGATCGCTGGAACGGCCCGATCTACGAACGGGTCAACAACGGCGTCTACCGGTGCGGCTTTGCAAAGACGCAGGAGGCCTATGACGAGGCGGTGGTGAGCCTGTTCGACATGCTCGACGGGCTTGATGCTCACCTTGCGGCCAACCGGTACCTCGCCGGCGAGTATCTGACCGAGGCTGACATCCGCCTGTTCGTCACCCTGGTTCGCTTCGATGCGGCCTATCACGGCGCCTTCAAATGCAACATCCGTCGGATCGAAGACTACCCGGCATTGTCGAACTATTTGCGCGAAATCTATCAATGGCCGGGCATCCGCGAGAGCGTGCGCATCGATCACATCAAGCGCGGCTACTACGGCATTGCCCACATCAATCCGACCCGTATTGTTGCCGCTGGCCCAACCCTGGATTTCGATCGCCCGCATGATCGTGCTCGCCTGCCGGGCCGCGGGATCGGGTGCCTAGGCCTGTTCCTCAGTAATTGCTAAGGAAACAAATCTATGAGGGGCCACAAAGAGCCCATTGCCAATCGATTGAAGCTTCCTAGATTAATGGAAGTTCTGATGGATAGGAGCCCGATGGCGGCTGGCCTGACGAATATCCGGCGGCGCAAGCACGAGGAGCCTGATGCGCGCGCTGGATGCCCGTGAGGCCACGCCCGAGCCGGTTCTCGCCGCTTCGGGACGCGCCGCGTCTGTTCCCAATGCGCGCTGGCGCACCTCCCTGAAGTCCCGAACGAGCCGACCCTTCGCATCTCTCATGCACCAGGACACGTCTGTAGGTCTGGTAGGGGTGGGATATGAATGCAGCATTGTTGACTTTGCTTCGTCGCCTGGTGCGCAACGGCAACCTGACGGTGACTTTTTCTTCCGGCGAACAAGTCATCTTGGGTGACGGCACCGGAAAACCGGCATCGATCCGCATCGTCGATGCAGAGGCGGAGAAGGCGATCGTCCGGGACCCGGGCCTTCGCTTCGGTGAGATGTACATGGACGGGCGCGTCGTCATCGAAAGAGGTGACATCTTCGACGTGCTTTCGATCGTCAAGGACAATGGGCTGGAAAATGCGGCAACGTTTGCCAACACACTGACGGCCCTGCAGCATGTCTTGCGCCAGCAGGTGCGCAGCCGCATGCCTGTGAACCGCAACCGGCACAATGTTGCGCATCACTACGATCTCGATCGCAAGCTCTTCAACCTGTTCCTCGATGAGGACTGGCAATATTCCTGCGCCTATTTCCAGCCGCGGGGCATCTCACTCGATGCGGCCCAGCTTGCCAAGAAACGGCACATCGCCGCGAAGCTTCTGCTGGAGCCGGGACAGAAAGTGCTGGAAGTCGGTTCTGGCTGGGGCGGAATGGCCATGTATCTGGCCGAATCCTCCGGAGTGGAAGTTACCGGCATCACACTCAGCGAGGAGCAACTCAAGGTGTCTCGTGATCGTGCCGCCCGGCGTGGGCTTTCCGATCGCGTCCGCTTCGAACTGCAGGACTACCGCACCCTGCAGGGCCGGCAGTTCGATCGCATCGTATCCGTCGGTATGTTCGAGCATGTCGGTATCGGTAACTACGGAAATTTCTTCAGCAAGATGAAGGAGTTGCTGAAACCTGAAGGCGTCATGCTGCTGCATTCGATCGGCCAGGTCTACAAGCCCTGGGCAACCAATCCATGGATCGAAAAGTATATCTTCCCCGGCGGTTACATTCCCGCTCTTTCCGAGGTTCTGCCGTCGGTCGAGCGCATGCGGCTCCTGGTGAAGGATATCGAGATCCTGCCGATGCACTATGCCTGGACCTTACGCGCCTGGCGGGAGCGGTTTGTCGCCCGCCGCGAAGAGGCGGTGCGGCTCTATGACGAACGTTTCTTCCGCATGTGGGAATTCTATCTGGCGGCTTCCGAAACGGCCTTCCTCTACGACAAGCACTTCATCTTCCAGCTCCAGCTTTCGCCTTCTCTCGATGCCGTGCCGGTCTCGCGCGGTTACATCGAGGAGCGGGAGCGGCAATTGGTCGAGTTCGAAAAACGCCGGCCGCCGCTCGAACCGGTCAACAATTGGGATGAGGCGCCGCCGGAAGAACATATCGAGCCGGCTGCCATCGCGGTCTGATCCAGGGCCATCTCCTCGGCCCCCACAGGGGCCAAGGGATGGCCACCTCCCATCTTCTGTTCTTCTGTGGAGTTCCGGATTTCCTCCGAAGGCCTTCACTTGGCCTGGAAGCTCTGCGCCTTTATGGTCGCCAGCCAAACGAACTGCCTGTTTCCCTCGATCGTCTGCGATCCAGGGACAAAACGTGCAGCGCTTCGAAGCGCTGCAGGAAAGACGGAATTGCCCATGGCCAGCCCCGCAAAACCTATCGCCGCCATCATCGCCAGCGAAATCAAGGCAACAGCTTCTCAGGTTACCGCCGCTGTCGAGCTGCTGGACGAGGGGGCGACAGTGCCGTTCATCGCGCGCTACCGCAAGGAAGTGACTGGCGGGCTCGACGATACGCAACTGCGTGTGCTGTCGGAGCGGTTGACCTACTTGCGCGAACTCGAGGCACGCCGTGCGTCGATCCTCGAGTCGATCCGCGGGCAGGGCAAGCTGTCCGACGAACTCGAAGCCAAGATCGCCGCCGTCGAAACCAAAGCCGAGCTCGAAGACATCTATCTGCCCTATAAGCCGAAACGCCGCACCAAGGCGGAGATCGCCCGCGAGCGCGGCCTCGGGCCACTGGCCGAAGCCATCCTTGCTGATCGCTCCATGGCGCCGGCCGATCGCGCAACCGCCTTCCTGACTGCCGAGGTCGTCGATGTGAAGGCGGCGCTCGACGGCGCCCGCGACATCATCGCCGAAGGCATGACCGAAAACGCCGACTTGCTCGGCCGCCTGCGCAACCACATGAAGGGCGCCGCCTTCCTGCGCGCGAAGGTGGTCGAGGGCAAACAGGAAGCCGGCGCCAAGTTCTCGGACTACTTCGACCACTCCGAGCGTTGGGCGACGACACCCAGCCACCGGGCACTGGCGATGCTGCGCGGTTGGAACGAAGAGGTGCTTTCCGTCGACATCGTCGTCGATCAGGACGATACCTCGCCGGTCAAGCCGGTCGAGCGCATGATCGCCGCCGTCTACAATGTCGGCGCCCATCTGCCGGGTGACAAATGGCTGGCCGAGATGATCGGCTGGACCTGGCGCGTGAAGCTCTCCATGTCGCTGTCGCTCGACCTGATGCGCGAACTGCGCGAGCGCGCCGAGGAGGAGGCGATCCACGTTTTTGCCCGCAACCTCAAGGACCTGTTGCTTGCCGCACCCGCGGGATCGCGGGCGACGATGGGTCTTGATCCGGGCATCCGCACCGGTGTCAAGGTCGCCGTGGTCGATGGCACCGGCAAGCTGCTCGAAACGACGACCGTCTACCCGTTCCCGCCGAAAAACGACATTCGCGGAACGCAGGCCGAGCTCGCCTCGCTGGTCCGCAAGCACAAGGTGGAACTGATCGCGATCGGCAACGGCACGGGGAGCCGCGAGACCGAAAAGCTTGTTGCCGACATGCTGCAGCAACTGCCTGCGCCAAAGCCTACCAAGGTCATTGTCTCCGAGGCCGGAGCATCGGTTTACTCGGCCTCCGAAACCGCCGCCCTGGAGTTCCCCGGCCTCGACGTTTCTCTGCGCGGTGCCGTTTCAATCGCTCGCCGCCTGCAGGATCCGCTGGCCGAACTCGTGAAGATCGAGCCGAAATCGATCGGCGTCGGCCAGTACCAGCACGACGTCGACCAGTCGAAGCTCAGCCGCTCGCTGGATGCGGTGGTGGAAGATGCGGTGAATGCCGTCGGCGTCGACGTCAACACGGCGTCGGCTCCGCTGCTCGCCCGGGTATCCGGTCTCGGCAAATCCTCGGCCGAGGCGATCGTGGCGCATCGCGACGCGACCGGGCCGTTTGAAAGTCGCAAGGAACTGTTGAAGGTGCCGCGGCTCGGCGCGCGCACCTTCGAACAGTGCGCAGGCTTCCTGCGTATCCCGAACGGCAAGGAACCACTCGACGCCTCCTCGGTGCATCCGGAAGCCTATGGCGTTGCCAAGAAGATCGTTGCGGCCTGCGGTCGCGACGTGCGCGCGCTGATGGGCGACAGCGCTGCATTGAAGAAGCTCGATCCGAGGACTTTCGTGGACGAGCGGTTCGGCCTGCCGACCGTCAAGGACATTCTGGCCGAACTTGAAAAGCCGGGCCGTGACCCGCGCCCGAGCTTCAAGACAGCGACCTTCGCCGAGGGTGTCGACGACATCAAGGACCTGAAGGTCGGCATGCAGCTCGAGGGCACCGTTACCAACGTTGCGGCTTTCGGCGCCTTCATCGATATCGGCGTGCACCAGGACGGGCTTGTTCACGTGTCGCAACTGGCGGACCGCTTCATCAAGGATCCGCACGAAGTGGTGAAAGCTGGAGACGTCGTGACCGTCCGCGTCACCGAGGTGGACGTCGCCCGCAAGCGCATCGGCCTGACGATGCGGAAGGATGGCGGCGCCGAGTCTGGCCGTGAGGCGCGTAGAAGTGCACCGAACGGCGGCAACCGCGGCGCGCCCGTGCACCAGCAGAAGCCGCAAGCGCCGTCGCAAGGCGCCTTTGGGGCGGCCTTGATGGAAGCGATGAAACGCAAATAGCAGTGCCTCCATTGGGGCGCTCCGGCGCCCCGAGGGATAGTCTATAATTTAGATAATTGTAATAATATCGGCTTTCCGCCATACTCTCTTCATCGTGGCACGTGCACTTTGTGAGCAATGTGCCGATCGAGCAGCCGGATCGACGGCGGAAAAGGTCAGCGGAAACTCCTCCTCCGCCGGGCATCCGGTGAAAGGAGTTGCGTGATGGTACGCAAGGTGATCCGCGGCTGCGCGCTGGCCGCCCTTCTGGCGGCAGGCGTGATGGCGCGCCCGGTTCCGGCAGTTTCGCAAGCCCCCATAAATTGCGCTAACCGATCCGAGGTGGTCGAGTTTCTGGCGCGACAATATCGGGAAAAACCAGCCGCGACGGCGCTCATCAATCCTCAGGCGATCATGGAAGTCTACGCGGCCGACAACGGCAGCTGGACACTGATCGTCACCGACGTCAATGGCCGCAGCTGCGTCATCCTTGCGGGCAAGAGTTGGGAAGCTCTGCCGCCGCTGCCGGTTCCAAAAGCATAGCCGGCCGCGCCGTACTGTGCGCGGCCTCTCGCCGACTACAGCGCCGCGCATCTTATCAGACGCGCAAAGGTCGCTGTAGCACTTTGAATTGCTGCATGTTTTCGCCCTTTAACCGGCTACGATTAAAGGAAACATGCAGTAGGCCCCCTCAGAGGGGCCGGCCGATGCTGGAATAGGCAAAGCCGTGCTTGGCGACCTCGTCCTGGCGGTAGATGTTCCGGAGGTCGACGAGCACGGGTTTCTTCATCGCCGCTTTCAGGCGGCGGAAATCGAGCGCCCGGAACTCGTTCCATTCCGTCACGATCACCAGCGCATCCGCCTCGTTGGCCGCCTCGTAGGGATCGCCGGCATAATCGATGCCGTCGATGATCTTCCTGGCGTTCTCCATGCCTTCCGGATCATAGCCGACAATGTGGGCGCCGGCATCCTGCAGCGTCTGCACGATGGCGATCGCCGGGCTGTCGCGCATGTCGTCGGTGTTCGGCTTGAAGGTGAGGCCGAGGATGGCGATCTTGTGGCCGCGCACGTCGCCGCCGGCCGCCGCGATCACCTTGCGGCCCATCGCCCGCTTGCGGTTGTCGTTGATCGCAACCGTGGTCTCGACGAGGCGCACGGGCGCGTCATGGTCCTGGGCGGTCTTGACCAGGGCCAGCGTGTCCTTCGGGAAGCACGAGCCGCCGTAGCCGGGGCCGGCATGCAGGAACTTCGAGCCGATGCGGCCGTCGAGGCCGATGCCGCGGGCGACGTCCTGGACATTGGCGCCGACCTTTTCGCAGAGATCGGCCATCTCGTTGATGAAGGTGATCTTCATCGCCAGGAAGGCATTGCCGGCATACTTGATCAGTTCGGAGGTGCGGCGCGAGGTGAAGACGAGCGGCGACTGGTTGAGATAGAGCGGCCGGTAAACCTCGGTCATGACGTCGCGCGCCCGCTCGTCGTCGTCGGCAACACCGATGACGATGCGGTCAGGCCGCTTGAAGTCCTCGATCGCCGCGCCTTCGCGCAGGAATTCCGGATTGGAGACGACGGCGAAATCGGCGCCGGGATTGGTCTCGCGAATGATGCGCTCGACCTCGTCGCCGGTGCCGACCGGAACGGTGGATTTGGTGACGATGACGGTGAAGCCCTGGAGATTGGCGGCGATCTCGCGGGCGGCCGCATACACATAGGACAGGTCCGCGTGACCGTCGCCGCGGCGGGAAGGGGTGCCGACCGCAATGAAGATCACGTCGCTGTCGGCGACGGCGGCAACGAGATCGGTGGTGAACGACAGGCGGCCCGAGGCGACGTTGCTGGCGACCAGCTGGTCGAGGCCGGGTTCGAAGATCGGGATCCGCCCCTGCATCAGCGCGTCGATCTTGCTCTCATCCTTGTCGAGACAAACGACGTCGTGACCGAAATCCGCAAAACACACACCGGAAACGAGGCCCACATAGCCGGCGCCGATCATCGTGATTTTCATAGGCTCTTTCCTTTGTTGTCTGGCGAGCTCTTGTCGGTGAACGCGCACACCATGCCGGTTCGCCCGTGCTTATGCCTGCGGGGCCGAGGATCCGGCTTTGCCGCCGACATTGTAGTATTCCTCATACCAGGCGGCAAAGCGCGCCACGCCTTCTGCCACCGGGATCGAGGGTTTGAAATCGGTCAGTGCCTCGAGCAGATCGGGAGAGGCATAGGTGCGCGGCACGTCGCCCTGCTGCATCGGCAGCATGTTGCGCAGCGCCGGTTTGCCGACGGCCTTCTCGATTGTCTCGACGAAGGTCATCAACTCGACCGGCTGGCCGCCGCCGACATTGACGACCCGGAACGGCCCCTGGCGCGACAGCGTGTCCTCGGCCTTCTCGGACGGCACGCGGTTTTCTTCCGCCGGCGCCACGTGCGAGAGCCGGAGAATGCCTTCGACGAGGTCGTCGATATAGGTGAAGTCGCGGCTCATGCGGCCTTCGCCATAGATGTCGATCGGCTGTCCCTTGTGGATGGCGTCGACGAACTTGAACAGCGCCATGTCGGGCCGGCCCCACGGGCCATAGACCGTGAAGAAACGGAAGGCCGTGGTTGGAACCTTGTAGAGATGGGCATAGCTGTGCGCCATCAGCTCCATCGATTTCTTCGTGGCGGCATAGAGCGTCATCGGCTCGTCGGCGCGGTCGGTCTCCGCAAACGGGATCTTTTCGTTGGCGCCGTAGATCGAGGACGTCGAGGCGAGCATCAGGTGCTTGGGGCCGAGCTCGCGCGCCAGCTCCAGGATGTTCCACGAACCGACGAGGTTGGAATCGACATAGGCCTTGGGATTTTCGAGGCTGTAGCGCACCCCGGCCTGGGCCGCGAGGTGGATGACGACCTCGGGCTCGGCAATCTCCGCCGCATGGTTCAGCGCCGCGCGGTCTTCGAGCAGGCCGACGACGGCCTTGAAGCCGTTCGATCGGGCCAGGATCGCATGCCGGCGCTGCTTCAGCGTGACGTCGTAATAGGGCGTCATGCCGTCGAAGCCGACCACGAAATGGCCTTCGTCGATCAATCGCTTGGCGAGATGAAAACCGATGAAGCCCGCGGTGCCGGTGATGAGGTAGCGCACGACCATGTCCCCAGATTGTGTTGTCAGGGCGTTCTTACGAAGAAAGCCGCGCGATGGAAAGTCGAATCCATCACTCCGATGGTCGGTCCAGTCCCTGTTGCAGGGCGGAGAGGACCGACATCGCGTGTCCCGCATATTGGCTGATCCAGCGCTCGTGGATGGCTTGGATCGGCAAGGCGTTCAGTCAATAGGCTGGCGGCAGGCCGCCATTGGCAGCGCTCGCCATCGGCACGCCTGCGGCCGGCTCTGTTATCGGCGGTTCGGCCTGCAGTACCACGACACGCGAGTCGAGCGGCACGCGGCTGTAGAGGTCGATGATATCGGGGTTGAAGAGACGGATGCAGCCGCTGGAGACGGCCTTGCCGATCGACCAGGCCTCGGTCGTGCCGTGGATGCGGAACAGCGTGTCGCGGTTGCCCTGGAAGAGATAAAGCGCGCGCGGTCCAAGCGGGTTGCGCACACCCGGCTCCATCCCGCCGGCAAGCGGGCCGTAGCGCTCGGGCTCGCGCGCCACCATGTCCTGCGTCGGCGTCCAGCGCGGCCATTCGGCCTTGCGCGCAATGCGCGCCTCGCCCTCGAATTCCAGGCCGGCCTTGCCGACGCCGATGCCGTAGCGCATCGCCATGCCGCCATCCTGGACGAGGTAAAGGAAGCGGTTCTGCGTATCGATCACGATCGTGCCCGGCGGCTCATGCGTCTGATAGGCAACCTGCTGGCGCAGATAGCGCTTGTCGACCTTGCTGATATCGATCGCATCCAGCGGGAACTTCTCATTCGGCAGCGGCCCGTACATCGCCACATAGTATGGATCCGGTCCCTTCGGCTTGGCCGGCCCCGACGTGGTGACGCAACTGGCGAGCGTCGAGGTGGCGAGAAGAAGGGCGAAGAGCTGCGCCAGGCGGCCGGCGCTGTTCCGGGACACACACATAATGAAAATTTTGATCCTGCTGATTTGTCATTTTGGGCGGGAGGCACGGCTTTTGCCGCTCTTCCGTTCTAATGTCAAAGACGGCGTCGGGGCGGCGACAGCATGTCGCAAATGAGGCAACCAGTGAGTGTGGCCGAATGGCGACACTCGGCCGTGTCGCGCTTGCGTTCGCAACATAGCTTGATCCGCTTTCGACCGCGGGTGTATGCCATATCCATGCAATGGAGCGATCAGGCCATTATTCTCGGGATACGGCGGCACGGCGAAAGCTCGGCCATCGTGGAGGTCATGAGCGCCACCCACGGCCGGCATCTCGGCATGGTGCGCTCGGGCCGCTCGCGCATCATGCAGCCGGTGCTGCAGCCGGGCAATTCGGTGGAAGTGACCTGGCGCGCCCGGCTTGACGAGCATATGGGCGAATTCCGCATCGAACCGGTGGAGCTGCGCGCCGCCCGGCTGATGGAGACGGCAACCTCGGTCTATGGCATCCAGGCGCTCGGTGCGCTCCTGCGGCTCCTCCCGGAGCGTGACCCGCATCCGCACCTCTACGAGGCGCTGACCGTCATCGTCGATCATCTCGCCGATCCGGCCGATGCCGGAGAATTGTTCGTGCGCTTCGAGCTTGCGGTTCTCAACGACCTCGGATTCGGGCTCGACCTCACGGAATGTGTCGCGACCGGCGCCCGCACCGAACTGGTCTATGTCTCGCCGAAATCGGGCAGGGCGGTCTGTCGGGCGGCGGGGGAACGCTATGCCGACCGGATGCTGGTGCTGCCGGAGTTCCTTTCTGCGCAAACGCGCCGGGCAGCGGATCACGACAGCCTTGCCGCCGCCTTCCGCCTGACCGCCTTCTTCCTCAACCGCCATGTCTATGAGCCGCGCGGCCTGGACGTATCTTCCGCGCGCGACGGCTTCGTCCATGCGGCGCTCAAGGCGCTGAATGCGCAATCCTCCGCCGCCTGATCTCCTACAGCGCAGAGCGTCTTATCAGACGCCAAAGGTCGCTGTAGCACTTTGAAGTGCTGCATGTTTTTGTCCTTTAATCGGCAACGATTAAAGGCAACATGCAGTAGGAGTTATCGATGTATGAAGAGCTTTATCCCGGCATGTCCGTATCCGGCATCGGTGTGCTGTCGCTCGACCGTGTCGCCCGTGACGGCGGTCTCAAGGCGATGCAGGATCTGCTGAGCGGCGAGCTGCCGGCACCGCCAATGTCCAAGACACTGAAGTTCGGACTGAGCGAAGTGGAAGAGGGCCGGGTGGTCTTCAAGGGATTGCCGACCGAGGAACATCTCAACCCGCTCGGCACGGTTCATGGCGGTTGGACGGCGACGATCATGGATTCCGCGCTCGGCTGCGCCGTCTTCACCACGGTGAAACCGGGCGAAGCCTATACGACCGTCGAGTTCAAGGTGAACCTCGTCCGGCCGTTGCTCCCCGGAATGGGTGAGGTCTTCTGCGAGGGGCGCATCGTGCATCGCGGCCGGACGATCGCGACATCGGAAGCCTGGCTTCGCGACGGAAACGGCAAGCTGCTGGCCCATGGCACCGAAACCTGCGCGATCTTTCCGATCGACAATCTGCGGCGTTAAAAGCAATTCCAGGAAAAGTGCGAAGCGGTTTTCCGTCCGGAATTGCGCCACTTCAACGACAATTCCAGGAAAAGTGCGAAGCGGTTTTCCGTGCGGAATCGCGTCGCTAAAAACAACTCCGGAAACGAGAACGCCGCGCAGAACTGAACTGACCCCCGAAGCTTGATGTCCAACTTTCGGGGGTCAGTTCAAACTGCGCGGCGTTCGTTTGCGATCCGCAGTCCTGATCAGCCGATGCGGCCGCCACCCTGCTTGGTCACGGCGACGACAGCCGGGCGAACCGGCATGTCATCCTTAAAGTCGGGCCAGCGGGTTGCCGGCGTCTCGTAGGTGGCAAGGCCGGCGTCGCCCGGATGCTGGACCGAGAGGAAGAAGGTATCCGACGTCGGGTTGAAGCAGGGGCCGCACATTTCGGCACCAACCGGCACGCGGAAGAAGAGCTTTGACGTGCCGCGGGCTGCGCCGTCCGTGTCGATCGCCCAGATGCCGTCGGTGCGGCCGGTTTCCTTCTGGTTGTTGCCGTCGGTCGCCACCCAAAGGCGGCCGTCGGCGTCGATGGCGCAATTGTCGGGCATGCCGAACCAGCCATTCTTGGTGGTGGCGGTCGAGAACGAAGCGCCGACCTCGGCGACACTTGGATCGCCGCACTTCAGCAGTACGTCCCAGCGGCTCTTCAGCGAAGCGAAGTCGCCGTCGGTCTCGGTGATCTCGACGATATGGCCGAAAGCGTTCTTGGCGCGCGGATTGGCGGCGTCGACCTCTTCGGCCTTGCGCTTGGTATTGTTGGTCAGCATCACGTAGACCTTGCCCGTCTTCGGGTTCGGCTGCACGTCTTCAGGACGGTCCATCTTGGTGGCGCCGAGTGCGTCGGAGGCAAGACGGGTGTTGATCAGCACGTCGGCCTGCGAGGCGAAGCCGTTGGCTTCGGTCAGCGGGCCCTCGCCGTGGACCAACGGCATCCAGGTGACGGTGCCGTCTTCATCGAACTTGGCGACATAGAGCGTGCCTTCGTCGAAGAGGTCCATATTGGCGGCACGATCATCAGGGTTGAACGTGCCCTTGGTCACGAACTTGTAGACATAGTCGAAACGCTCGTCGTCGCCGGAATAGAGCACGACGCGGCCGTCCTTGTTGACTATCGATTCGCAGCCTTCATGCTTGAAGCGGCCGAGTGCGGTGCGCTTCTTCGGCACCGAGGTCGGGTCCAGCGCGTCGACCTCGACGATCCAGCCGAAACGATTGGCTTCGTTCGGCTCCTTGGAGACGTCGAACCGGTCATGGAAGGAGGCCCATTCATACTGGCCGCCCGGAGCGCCCAGGCGCTTGAGCTGCTTGTATTCCGGGTGATCCTCGGCAATCTCGCCGCCGAAATAGCCGTTGAAGTTTTCTTCGGCCATCATGTAGGTGCCCCAGGCGGTGACGCCGCCGGCGCAGTTGTTGATCGTGCCGAAGACCTTTTTGCCCGTCGGATCGGACTGCGTCTTCAGGCGGTCATGACCGGCGGCGGGGCCGGTAATCTGCATCTCGGTGTTGACGCTGATGCGGCGGTTGTGCTTGCCGTCGAGAACCGGCTGCCACTTGCCGTCCACCTTGCGGATCTCGATGATCGTGCCGCCATGGGCGGCCATTTCGATGTCGACCAGTTCCTTGGTATATTCGCCGAGAACGACCTTCTCTTCCTCGACTTCCTTGCCGTCCTTCGTCACCTTTTCCTTCACAACGCTGGCGAAGGCCGGGAACATCAGCTCGGCGTTGGTGTATTCGTGGTTGACGACCAGGAGACCGTGGTTGGCGCTGCCGTCGAGCGGGATGAAGCCGACATAGTCGTTGTTGTAGCCGAAGAGCTTTTCCTGGGCGGCGGCCGTCTGGTTCTTCGGGTCGAACTCCGGGCTGTCGGCGAAGATCTTGTCGCCCCAGCGCAGCAGTATATCGGCATCGTAGCCTTCGGCGACATGGTGCTTTTCATCAACGCCGGCTTCGATCTCGGTGAAGTCGAAACGCGAACCTTCTTCGGCGCGTGCTTCTTCGGCGGTCAGGAGAGCGAGCGGGCTGACGGTCGTCGAAATCGCGGCAACGGCGAGCGAACCGCCGATGAACGAGCGGCGCGAGAAGCGGCGATGGATGATGTCGCCCATCGTCGGATTGGTGGAACAGTTGTGGCCGATGTCTTCCAGATCTTCCCTGCGTTCCGTCAGCGTCTTGAATTCGGTCTCTTCCGTCTGGCCGAGATGCTTGTCCATGATCGGGTCTCCTGGTTGAACGATGGAAACCACCGCGCTGGACGGCGGTGCTCATCCGCCTGTATCAGTTGGCCGATGACAGTTCTGCGACATTTCCGTGAAGAGATTACAGCGCTCGCCCGTCTACTGCATGTTTCCTTAAACCGTCTCCGATTTAAGGAAACATGCGGCAATTCAGGGTGCTACAGCGATCTTTGCGCGTCGATGAGACGCGCGGCGCTGTAGAGATTTGGCGAGCGCGTAAAAGTTTGTATGGTTGCGCGCGGTTTGCATGTGCGACTGTCAGGGGAAACCATGTTCGAACTCTTTGATTTTTTTGCCGTTATTCTGGCGCTTGCCGCCTTTGTCGGCGGTCGCAAGACGGCCGAGCGGCTGGAGCGTGAGCTCGCCACCCTGAGGGCGGAGGTCGCAAGCCTGAAGGCCTCGTCGCGTGAAGGCGTTCAAGCCGAAGCTACGAGCGAAGAGTTCGCCGCTGCGCCCGAATTGCCGGCGGAAACGGAGACGGCCGAGGACGCCGCCGTCGGCCTGCCGGCAAGTGCGCACGAGGGCGCCCGGATCTTTGGCGACGCGGAAAAAGCGGCGGAAGGCATTGAGGGCGACGAGACGATCGCCGCCAGCACGGAAGCGCCGCAGCCGGTCATGGCCGCGCCCCGTCAGGCCGAAAGCCTGGAAAGCCGCCTCGGTGCGCGTTGGGCCGTCTGGGTCGGCGGCATCGCGCTCGCGCTTGGCGGCGTCTTCATGGTCAAATATTCGATCGATGCCGGCCTCCTGAGCCCGGCGGTTCGCCTGACGCTTGCCGCCCTGTTCGGCCTCCTGCTGATGGCGGCGGGGGAAATCATTCGCAGGCGCGCCGTGCCTGTCATCGCCAATGAGTTCCAGAACGCGATGATCCCCGGCATCCTGACGGCTGCCGGTGCCGTCACTCTCTTCGGCGTCGCCTATGCCGCCTACGACATCTACGGCTACATCGGCACGGGCACAGCATTCGTTCTCCTCGCAGCAATCTCGCTGGCGACCGTCGGTCTGTCGCTGCTGCATGGGCAGGCGCTGGCCGGCCTCGGTTTGCTTGCCTCGCTCGCAACGCCGGCACTCGTATCGAGCGACGAGCCGCGCCCCTGGGTGCTCTTCGGTTTCCTGTCGGTCGTCTGGGTGGCGACCCTGTTGGCCTCGCGGCTGCGGACCTGGACCGTGGTGCCGACGTTGGCCAATGCGGGCATCGGGCTTTGGGGGCTCGCCTATATCAGTGCGGTCTCGCCATTCGAACCGCTGCCGGTCGCCTTTGCGCTGCTGGTGACGATCGCGGGTATCGGTCTTGTCTGGCCGGGGGCTACGGAGGCGGCGCCCGCAACCGAGATGCCTGACGGAGTGGTGCGACGCGGCGGCGTTGCCGGACCGTGGGAGCTGTTGTTTATCCCGCCGCATGCGGCAATTTCCATTTCCGCAGCCATCGCCGCCACGGTTTTGGCGCTCCTCCTCATCAGCCCGGCGGTAACCGCGGTCAACTATCCGGTGACGGAATTTGCTGTGGTCATTGCGGCGCTGGCAGCCCTGGGAGCGTGGCGGACAACAGCGGTCTATCCCGCCGTGCTTTCCGCCGTCGGCGCAGTCGCCGGCGTCTGGAGCCTGACGGCGCTGAGCGGCGTGCTTGCCTATCTCGATCCCTCGCTGGCCGATGCTCTCCCGACGATCGTGCTGCCCGGACGGACCGCCATGATCACCGCGATGCTGCTTGCAGCACTGTTCGTGACGCTCGGCGGCTTCGTGCTTTCGCGCCGTCTCGTCACCCATCCGCAATATTCGACCCTCTGGGCCGGCATTGCCGCGGTCGTTCCGGTCGCGCTGACGGCGATGTCATTCCTGATGACCGGTAACTATGCCTTCGACCTGCCGCACGGTCTGTTCTCGCTCGTCGCCGGCGCCGCGCTGCTCGCGCTGGCGGACTGGCTTTACCGCCGTGACGGCGGGGCAGAGGCGCGCGACACGGCGGCTGGCCTGCTGGTCGCCGGTTCGTTCGCGTTCTTCATTCTTGCGCTCCATGCCTGGACGGATGGATTGGCCACGACACTTGCGATTGCGGTAATCGGAACAGCCTATGCGCTCGCGACGCGCATCCGCATCTGGCCGATCCTGCCCTGGATGACCGGCGCGGCGGCCGTCGTCGTTCTCGGGCGCATCGCCTGGGAGCCGACGATTGTCGGCGCTGGCAATCTCGGCACCACGCCTGTCTTCAATGCGCTGCTGCCGGGCTACGGCATTCCCGCCGCGCTCCTCGCCGGTTCGGCGTACTTCCTCAGATCCTGGCCGGACACGCGCGTACGCAACCTGCTGCAGGCGCTGGCCAGCCTGTTTGTGCTGCTGACGCTTGCGATCCTGGTGCGCCATGCGATGAACGGCGGCGTGCTCGACAGCTCGGTGCCGACGCTCGGCGAGCAATCGATCTATACGCTGCTGGCGATCGGCGCCTCGGCCATCTTCATGAGCCTCGACATGAAGGCACCGAGTCCCGTCTTCCGTTACGGCGGCATGGGCCTCGGCGTGCTCTCGATGTTGTCGGTGCTGTCGGCGCATCTCCTCGGCCTCAATCCTTACTTCAGCGGCGAGCTGCTGGGCCATATCCCGTTCTTCGATCTGCTGCTGATCGGCTATCTGTTGCCGGGGCTCGGCTATGCCGGGCTCGCCTGGTACGCGCGCGACAAGCGGCCTTTGCCCTATGTCATGGCGCTCGCGGTCAGCGGCGCGGTCCTTGCCTTCGCTTGGGCCAGCCTTACCGTGCGCCGTGCGTGGCAGGGGGAAAACATCGCGGATTGGAAGGGCTTCCTGCAGGGAGAAACCTACACCTATTCGGTCGTCTGGCTGCTGCTCGGCGTGCTGCTGCTCGTGCTCGGTTCGCGCTTCCATGCCAAGAGCATCCGCATCGCTTCGGCGGTTCTCGTCTTCGTCGCCGTGCTGAAGGTGTTCCTGATCGACATGTCCAACCTCGAAGGTTTCCTGCGGGCACTGTCTTTCATCGGCCTTGGCGGGGTATTGATCGGCATCGGGCTTTTCTACCAGAAGATCCTGTCCGGTGCCGGCGTCGTACCGACGGCGCCGACGAACCCGACCGAACAGCAATAGGATGTCATGACACGCATTTCGAAACTCGCGGCCGCCTTCGCGCCGCATGAAGAGCTCGCGGCGGTGCTGTTGCCGCATGCCTTTGCCGCCGATGACGGGTCGCATGATGCCGCCCATCTGATCCGCGTCTGGAAGAACGCCGCGCGCATCCATGCGGAGGAGGGTGGCGATGCCCGGCCGCTTGCCGCAGCGGTGCTGCTGCATGATTGCGTTTCGGTCGAGAAGAACTCGCCCTTGCGCACTGAGGCATCGCGGCTGGCGGCGGAGAAGGCGACGGGCATCCTGCAAGGTCTCGGATGGGACGCAGCGGAGACGGCCGCGGTGGCGCATGCCATATTGACCCACAGCTTCTCCGCCAACATTCCGCCGGAGACGCTGGAGGCGAAGATCCTTCAGGATGCCGATCGGCTGGATGCGATTGGCATGGTCGGTGCCGCCCGGTGTTTCTATATCGCCGGGCGCATGGGCAGCGGCCTCTATGATCCGCTTGATCCGCTGGCGGGGGCAAGGCAGCTTGATGACAAGGCTTTTGCCATCGACCACTTCGAGACCAAGCTCTTCCGGCTGGCCGATGGCTTCAAGACCGAAGCTGGCCGCCGATTGGCCACGGAGCGCGAGCAGCGGCTGCGCGACGTGCTTGCCATGATGCTCGATGAAATTTAGAGCAAATCCAGGAAAAGTGTGAAACGGTTTTCCGTTCGGACTTGCGGCTTTTCAAAAGCTGGATCATTTCGCGGTTTCCTCGAAACAGAAAAATGATCCAGCCGTTTCAACGGATTATGGCGACCTGGTGAATCGGATCGTCAGGCGCTTGAATCAATTTTTGAAGATGAAGGAATTGCCCATGAAGGTGACCGGCCTCAACATTCATCCGCTGAAGAGCGGTCGCGCGATCGCTCGCGAGATGGTTACCGTCAATCTCGACGGTATCGCGGGTGACCGGCGTTTCATGCTGATCGAGCCGGATGGGCGCTTCATCACGCAGCGCGAATTGCAGGCGCTGGCGAAGGTCGAAGCCAGCCACATCGATGGCGGCGTGCACCTGAAGATGGGTGGCAGCGAGATTGCGGTACGCTTTGATCCGGATCGGCGGCTCAACGTCCAGGTCTGGGGCAGCGAAGTCGATGCCGCGGTGTCGGACGATGCGACGGACGCGGTTCTGTCCGCATGGTTCGGCCGCCCGGTCAAGCTTGCTCACATGGACGCCTCGGCCGAGCGCCTGGTCGGTGCCGAATGGGCGGGTACGGCGGCACCTGTGGGCTTTGCCGATGGCTTCCCGATCCTGATCACGACGACAGGCTCGCTCGCCGATCTCAACCGGACGCTCACCGAAAAGGGTCAGGAACCCGTCGGCATGGATCGTTTCCGCACCAACATCCTCGTCGCTTGCGACGAAGCCTGGGAGGAAGACTTCTGGGAGAGCGTCGAGATCGGCGGCATTCGGTTGGATCTCGTCAAGCCTTGCGCCCGCTGCATCATGACGACACAGGACCAACTTACCGGCGAGCGTATCGGCGGCAACCCGATCCAGGGACTGGCCGAAAAGCGCATGTCGGCCGACCGGCGCGTGGCCGGCGTCCTCTTCGGCTGGAATGCCGTGCCGCGCAGCGAAGGCACTGTGACGCTCGACGACGAGGTCAAGGTCATCGGCCGGCGCGGTGAGCGCTGGCCGATGAAGGTGCGTGTTTCGGCTTAGTTCATACGCAATTCCGGACGGAAACCGCTTCACACTTTTCCTGGAATTGCTCTGGGCCGTTCGAGTCTCTTAAGACGCCTCACGCCCAAGGCGTGATGCCGAGTAGCTTGGCGCCGAGATCCGAGAGGCAGGCGGGGGAGGCGTTGTGCTTCTCCCATTCACGCGGATCACCGGGGAAGGCTCGACCGGGTGCTCGATCAGTTCCGCAACCGCTTCCGCAGTGCCGGGTGAGGCGGGCATCAATTCCGGTGATCGCGGCGTCAATTTAATTGGCTTTTCTCTGTTTTGGCCGCCGGGATAGGATGCCGCTCCTTCAATCGGAGATATTCCATGTCCGCTGTTTCCGGAGCATGCGCGCCGTCCAGTGCCAGCCGGGAGATGCCCTGGCTGATCATCGCGGCCGGCTCGATCGTTGCGATGCTCACATTCGGCCCACGCTCGGCGATGGGCTTCTTCCAGTTGCCGATGCTCGCCGATACCGGCTGGGACCGGACGACCTTCGGCCTTGCCATGGCCCTGCAGAACCTGTGCTGGGGCTTGAGCCAGCCCTTCTTCGGCGCGATCGCCGATCGCTTCGGCACCTGGCGGGTGCTCGCTGTGTCGGGTCTTCTCTATGCTGCGGGCCTCATCATCATGGCCTTTGCCAACGCGCCGATCTGGCTGCACATCGGCGGCGGCGTGCTCGTCGGCATGGCGGTGGGTTCCGGCTCCTTCGGCATTCTGCTCTCCGCCTTCGCCCGCAACGTCACGCCGCATCAGCGGTCGCTCGCCTTCGGCATCTGTACGGCGGCGGGCTCGGCCGGCATGTTCCTGTTCGCGCCTTTGAGCCAGGGGCTGATCTCCGCCTATGGCTGGTCGGACAGTCTGGTCTATCTCGGCGTCCTCATGCTGCTGGTGCCGTTCTTTGCCATCCCGCTGCGCGGCAATGCATCCTCCGGTCGCCAGAGCGAGGCGCAGTACAAGCAGTCGATCGGCGAGGCGCTGAAGGAAGCGCTCGGCCACAAGAGCTACCTGCTCTTGGTTTCGGGCTTCTTCGTCTGCGGCTACCAGGTCGCCTTCATCACCGCGCACTTCCCTGCCTATATCGGCGATATCGGCATCGACGCGCGCTATGCGGTGATTGCGCTGGCGCTGATCGGCTTCTTCAACATCATCGGTTCGCTGTCGGCGGGGTTCATCGCCCAGCGCTACTCGAAGCCCTATTTCCTGGCGCTGATCTATCTCGCCCGCTCGGTGGCGGTGACTGCCTTCCTGCTGCTGCCGCAGACACCGGTCTCCGTCATCGTCTTCGCGATCGTCATGGGCCTGCTCTGGCTGTCGACCGTGCCGCCGACCAACGCGCTCGTCGCCATCATGTTCGGCACCCGCCACCTCGGCCTGCTCGGAGGCATCGTCTTTCTCTCGCACCAGATCGGCTCGTTCCTGGGCGTCTGGATGGGCGGCTATCTCTACGACCACTTCGGTTCCTATGATCCGGTGTGGTGGCTCGGCGTGGCGCTCGGCGTCTTCGCGGCGGTCGTCCATTGGCCGATCGAGGAAAAGGGCGTGGCACGGCCGGCTATGGCCTGATCGCCCATCAAAATCGGGGGCGCTGCGAAAAGCAGCGCTCCATTCTTGAATTCTGTCACAAAACTTTCTAAATCAACCCATGCGGCTTTGCCGCTTTTGTTTTGGTTCAATTATGCTCAGTTTGAGCATAATTGAAAACCCGCCCGAAAAAAGGGGCGGAGAGGAGATCTCGATGACGCGCGTTGTACCTCGCACTGAGGCGGTAGCGAACCCGGTTCCTGTCAGCGCCGCGGCTCGTTTCGGTATCATCGAACGACCCGAGCTTGCCTACACGCCTGCGGTCGCGCGCGAGACCGAGCATCTCTACGAGAAGGTGAAGGATTTCATCCCGGCAATCGAGTGGCCGGTCTATGCGCCCTACGTTCACGCCATCAATCGGCTGAAAAAGGAGCGCAATGCGGTCATTCTCGCGCACAATTATCAGACGCCCGACATCTTCCACTGCGTCGCCGATATCGTCGGCGATTCGCTGCAGCTTGCGCGCGACGCCACAAAGGTCGATGCCGAGATCATCATTCAGTGCGGCGTGCACTTCATGGCGGAAACGTCGAAGCTGCTGAACCCGGAAAAGACGGTTCTGATCCCCGACGCCAAGGCCGGCTGTTCACTGTCGGAATCGATCACCGGTGCCGACGTGCGCCTTTTGAAGCAGCGTTATCCCGGCGTTCCGGTCGTGACCTACGTCAACACATCGGCCGACGTGAAGGCCGAGACCGACATCTGCTGCACCTCGTCGAACGTGCTCGCCGTCGTCGAGAGCTTGGAATCCGACACGGTGCTTTGCATCCCGGACGAATATCTGGCGATGAACGTCGCGCGCCAGACCAACAAGAAGATCCTGACCTGGAAGGGCCACTGCGAGGTGCACGAGCGCTTCACCGCTGCCGAACTGCGTGCCTACAAGGAAGCCAACCCGGGCATCGAGATCATCGGCCATCCGGAATGCCACCCGGATGTGATTGCCGTCTGCGACTTCGCCGGTTCGACGTCGGGCATGATCAACTATGTCAAGGACAACCGCCCGTCGAAGGTGCTGCTCGTCACCGAATGCTCGATGGCGTCGAACATCCAGGCCGAGATCGAGGGCGTCGAATTCGTCAAGCCCTGCAACCTCTGTCCGCACATGAAGCGCATCACGCTGCCGAAGATCCTCGACAGCCTGCTCACCATGACCGAGGAGGTTCTCGTCGACCCCGCGATCGCCGATCGCGCCCGCCTGGCGGTCGAACGCATGGTGAATCTCAAGCAGTAACAATTCTGCCGGGTGATGTTCATCCGGATGCAGGCATGCGCATTGGAGGAGAATGAATCATGCTGACCGACCATTTCCGCCCGCAATCCTTCAACGGGATTGACGATATCGTCATCGTCGGCGGCGGCTTGGCCGGGCTGTTCTGTGCGCTGAAGCTGAGCCCGAGGCCGGTAACGATCCTTGCTGCTGCACCGATCGGCCATGGCGCTTCCTCGGCCTGGGCGCAGGGCGGCATCGCCGCGGCCATGAGCCCCGGCGACACCTTCGAGAAGCATGTCGCCGACACGCTCACCGCCGGCGCCGGCATTGTCGACGAGAAGATGACGCGGATGATGGTGGCCGAAGGTCCGGCGCGCATTCACGATCTCTTGGAATATGGCGTGCCCTTCGATCGCGACCTCGAAGGCAAGTTGCTGCTCTCGCGCGAGGCGGCGCATTCCGAACGCCGCATCGTCCGGGTCAAAGGTGACATGGCCGGCAAGGCGATCATGGAGGCGTTGATTGCCGCGGTGCGCAAGACGCCTTCGATCCGCGTAATCGAGGGTTACGTCGTCGAGGAACTGGTTCGCGAGGGCCGGTTCATCTCGGGCGTCATCGCGCGTCCGGATGCAGGGCAGTCGAAAAAGCGCGTATCGTTCCCGGCGCGCGCCGTCGTGCTTTGCTCTGGCGGCGTCGGCCATCTCTATGCGGTCACGACCAATCCGTGGGAAGCCTGCGGGCAGGGGGTCGGCATGGCGGCGCGTGCCGGCGCGATCATCGCCGATCCGGAATTCGTGCAGTTCCACCCGACTGCGATCAACATCGGCAAGGACCCGGCGCCGCTCGCGACCGAGGCCCTTCGTGGCGATGGCGCCCATCTCTTGAATGCGGCCGGACACCGCTTCATGCTCGACATCCACCCGGACGGCGAGCTTGCGCCCCGCGATATCGTCTCGCGCGGGGTCTTCGCCGAGGTCCAGGCCGGGCGCGGCGCCTTTCTCGATTGCACCAAGGCGGTCGGCAAACATTTCCCCGAGATGTTCCCGACGGTCTATGCCTCGTGCATCGCGGCCGGCATCGATCCGGTGACCCAGCCGATCCCGGTGGTGCCGGCGGTCCACTATCACATGGGCGGCGTGCTCACTGATGCCGAAGGCCGCACCTCGATCGATGGTCTCTGGGCAGCCGGCGAAGTGACCTCGACCGGTGTGCACGGCGCTAACCGCCTCGCGTCAAACTCGCTGCTCGAAGCAGTCGTCTTTGCCGCCCGTATCGCCGAAAACATCAAGGGCACCCTGCCGACGCCGCAACTCACCGAATGGGGCGACAATGCCGGCGAGAATGACGATCCGGTGACCGTCGAAGATAGCCCGCAGCTCAAGATTCTCCGCCAGGTGATGAGCGATTGCGTCGGCGTGATCCGCACCCGCGAGAGCTTGCTGAAGGCAATCCGGGAGATCGCGGTGCTCGAGCGCGAGAATACCCGCATGCGCTTCACCAACATCATCACGACGGCCAAGTTGATCACCGTCGGTGCGCTTCGTCGAACCGAAAGCCGTGGCGGTCACTTCCGCGCCGATTGCCCGTCGGAGCGGCCGGAATGGCGCCGCCGTACCTATTTGACGCTCGCCGACGCCAACCGTTTGGCCCAGGAACTGGCGGAAACGGAAGCGGCGTGAACCGGTGCATACCGGTGCGCACGCGATTGATTTCAAGGACGAATAGCAGATGACAGCAGCCCTCCGCCCCGAACTGCCCGCGCTGATGATCGAGGACCAGGTGCGCGCTGCACTGACAGAGGACCTCGGCCGTGCCGGCGACATCACCACGCTGTCGACGATCGGGCCGGAGCTGACGGCAACGGCTGGCATGAATGCCCGCGATCCGGGCGTCGTCGCCGGGCTGGATCTCGCCCGGGCGGCCTTCCACCTGGTCGATCCGTCGATCCGCTTCGAAGCGCTTGTGGAGGACGGAGACCGAGTGGCGGCCGGAACAGCCATCGCCCGCATTTCTGGTCGCGCCCGCGGACTGCTTTCAGCCGAGCGCGTCGGGCTGAACTTCCTCATGCATCTCTCGGGCATTGCGACCTATACGGCGAAATTCGCCGACGAGATCGCCCATACCCGCGCGAAGATCTGCTGCACCCGCAAGACCATCCCGGGGCTGCGCGCGCTTGAAAAATATGCCGTGCGGCTCGGCGGCGGTTCCAACCATCGCTATGGTCTCGACGACGCGGTGCTGATCAAGGACAACCACATCGCCGTTTCCGGCGGCGTTGCCAGTGCCATTCACGCGGCGCGGGCCTATTGCGGTCATCTCGTCAAGATCGAGATCGAGGTCGATGGTCTGGACCAGATGCGCGAGGCGCTGACGGGGGCTCCCGACGTGATCCTGCTCGACAATATGGGCCCGGAGCTGCTGCGCGAGGCCGTCGCCGTCAACCGGGCGCACTGGCAGCTTTCCGCCGACGCCTATGCACTCGACCCCCGCCGCACCCGGCTCGAAGCCTCCGGCAACGTCAAGATCGATACGGTGCGGGTGATCGCGGAGAGCGGTGTCGATTACATCTCGACCTCCAAGATCACCATGGCCGCGCCGACGCTCGACATCGGACTTGATGTGGTGATCGAGCGGTAGTCCGCCACCGTCGGTGGGGTCAGCGTTGCATGATGAACGGGCAGGCGAAGCGTTCGCCGACGGTGATCTGCGTGCCGCAATCGTAGCGGCAGGTCTTGAATTGGCCGTTCGAATCCTGGCTGTTGAGATTGCAGATCGTTGTCTGCGGCTGCGAGCCGCCTTGCTGATTCTTGAAGTAGTCGGGCATCTTTGGCTTCTCGTCGATCCCCGATTGCGGGCTGCCGAGCAGCGACGTCAGCAGGGTCAGTGCGAGTAGCATGGGGTTTACCTCAGTCGAAATTTCGCGTCGTTCTGGTGTGGGGGCGCGCCACGAATGTTTCGTCTCCACCCACGGCGCCAACCATATCACGATCCAGCAAATGTAGGTCGCATCTCGGGATGTTTTTAGACGCAGCGTCGCTTTTCAGCGCTTGATGGCTGGCATCATCGCCCGCCAACCTTGAGGCCCGGGGCGGGGCGCTCGTCGAGGATCTGGCGGCGGAAGCGGAAGAGTGCGGCCGGCCGGCCGCCGGTCGAAGAGAGCGTCATGCCCGTCGGTTCCACCAGTTCCGCGCCTTCGACGAGGCGGCGGAAGTTCTGCTTGTGCAGGTGGCGGCCGGAGATCGCCTCTACGGTCGCTTGCAGGTCGGTCAGCGTGAACTCCGGCGGCATCAGTTCGAAGACGACCGGCCGGTACTTGATCTTGCCGCGCAGTCTCGCGATCGCTGTTGCCACAATACGCCTGTGGTCATGGCGCATCGCCTGTCCGGCGGTCAGAACGTCGTGACCGTTACCGTGGCCGTCGATGACCGCCTCGGGCACCAGCCCGGCCTCATAGAGCAGTTCGTAGCGCTCCAGCACGCGCTCTTCATCCCAGGGGAAGTCGTCGAGTCCGAAGGCGAGACGGATGCGCGCCCGGCGTTGCGCAATCGGCCCCGCTCGCTCGTCGCCGATGGCGCCGCTCTCCCAGCGGGCAAGCCCAGGCAGGATCGCTTGATCGAGGATTGGCGGGCGGCCCTGACGCCAGTCTTCCCACGGCAGATAGCCGTACCAGTCGCGCCAGTGCGCGCCGGCTTCGGCGAGCCGCTCGGTGTTTTCGGCATCGGTCCTGGTCAGCGCGAGATAGCCGACCGAGACCATGTGTTTGCCTTCTTCGCCCGGAAGCCGCTGGCGGCCGCGATCACCAAAGGTGTAGAGCTGCTCGATATAGCCGAGCTTCAGCGCCGTTCGCTTTTCGACGCGATCGCGCAGGCTCGTTTCGAATGTCCGGTGGAGCGCAGGGTCGAAAGGGCCGAAGGGCAGGCTGTCGCGCGTGTCGCCGTCCGCTTCGCTGACGGCGAGGATGCGCGGGCTGCGCTGGACGACGGCGACGATCGCCGCATTGAGGCCGATTTCAACGGTCGTCGGCTGCGTCTCAGTCGGCAACGGTTGCTCCCTCGACAAGGAGCGGCAGGACAAAGGGTGCGTTGCCGTCCGCGTCCGCTCCCCGGCCGATCGCGCGAACAGCGGCGATCAGCCGTCCGTTGCGCTCGAGCACCGCATCGCCGATTTCGATGAGCCGGCTGTTGGGGGTCGCGAAGGGCGAAGCCTGCCGCAGGTGCTGCACCAACTCTGTGTCGTCCTGGTCCGGCTCGGCCGCAAGCGCCGCGATGAGCGCGGCTGCGGGCGAACGGGAAACGCCCATCCAGCAATGGACGAGCAACGGGCGCGCGCGGTCCCACTCCTGGGCAAAGGCCATGATTTGCCGGACATGGTCTTCCTGCGGTGCCACCAGATCGCCGGTGCCGGCGAAAGTGATGTCGTTCATGCCCAGTGTCAGGTGCCGCGCCTTGGTGATGATGCCCGGGCGATGAAAATCCTGCCCCTTGGCGACGAGGCTGATCATCTCGGTACAGCCGTGACGGACGGCCATTTCGGCAATGCGGGCAAGCGGCGAAACGACGATACTGGGCATGTCAGATGTCCGCTCGCGCCGGCAGGCGCTGCGCTTCCAGAACCTGAAACCGCTCCGTGAACAACCGCTGCGCCTCGACTGCCGGCAAGGGATCGATCAGCAGCGTTTCGCGGGTGATGCCGCGCGGCTGGCCGAAGAATTTGCGCGCCTCCTCCACGGAAAAGCCGGCGAGCACCGTCGCTTCGAAATAGGCAGCGACATGATCGGCCTTCTTGATGCGATCCTTCAGCTCCTTGGAGCAATGAGGCGGCAGGCCGAATCTGAGATGGATGGCACTTTCCAGCCGCTTCTCCACCGACTTGTAGCCGCCGCCGACCACGGCCTTGAATGGCGAGATCATGTCGCCGATCACATATTCCGGCGCGTCGTGCAGAAGGGCCAGCAGGCAGTCGTCGGCGCTGCATTTGTAGCTGCGGCGAAAGATGTCCTCGACCATCAGGCTGTGCTGCGCCACCGAGAAGGCATGGTCGCCGGCGGTCTGGCCGTTCCAGCGCGCAACGCGCGCCAGCCCATGGGCGATATCGCTGATCTCGACGTCGAGCGGTGACGGATCGAGAAGATCCAGCCGGCGGCCGGAGAGCATACGCTGCCAGGCGCGGGTCGTCGTCACGCGCTTGCCTCGTCGGCGCTCGTCGGGAAGGAGAGCCCGGTCCATTCGGGCAGAATCATGGTCACCGCCACATCGCCGGCAAGCAGCGGGATCCCATTCGCCATGGCCTCGCCGGCCTTATCGATGCGCACGATCGCAAGCGCAGACTTGCCCTGGACGGTGCCCAGTGCGCCGATGGCTTTCTCATTCGCGGTGATCGTCGTCCCGCTCGGGGGGAGTGCCGTTTCGGCAGAAACGATCACGACCCGGCGGCGCGGCGTGCCGCGGTGCTGCATCCGAGACACCACTTCCTGGCCGACATAGCAGCCCTTCTTGAAGGAAAGGCCGCCGTTCTTGTCCAGGAGAACGTCATGCGGAAAAGCATCCTGTGGGACATAGTCGGCGCCGGAGACCACAACGCCTGACGCAATGCGAAGCCGCTCGAGTTCTTCGACACTGGCGGTGTCGCCGGCTGCGTCCCCATAGCTGCGGAAGAGCGTTATCCCGGCCTTCTCGAACCGGTGATCCCGGTAGGCACCCTCAGGCGCTGTTTCGTCAAATATCACAGTGACAGCGGCCGACGCATCGATCGACAGCTCCACCGCCGAGCGAAGCTTGTACATCGTCAGGCGCTTCAGCAGCGCCTCCGCCTGGTCGCGCGCGGTCTCCAGGCGGAGGCCGTCGCCGTCGCGGGAAATCATGAAGTCGAACAGGATCTTGCCCTGCGGCGTCAGAAGCGCGCCGGGACGCGCTTCGTCGGGTGCCAGCGCGTCGAGGTCGGTGGTGATCAATCCCTGGAGAAGATCTTCTGCGTCCTTGCCGGAGACGGCGACAATCGCGCGGTCGTCGAGGCGAACTCTGGGCATCGTTCGAATCCTGCTCGGTGGGGTGGGAACCCCGCTCTAACCTACTGCATGTTTCCTTTAATCGTAGCCGATTAAAGGAAAAACATGCAGCACTTCAAAGTGCTACAGCGACCTTTGCGCGTCCGATAGGACGCGCGGCGCTGTAGAGCATTTCCAGCAAAAATGCGTAGCAGTTTTGCGTTCGGAAATGCGTAACAACAAAGACCGATCACGACGGCAATCCCGGTCGACTCGACCTGGTACCTTCGTGATCTCTTGGCGAAGAGGTAGGATGTTCGGAGAGGATCGGCAAGCGCGGTCGCCGGCGGTCAGTCGCCGGCGATGAAGAATTTCCACTTTCCGTCCGGCATGATGCCGACGCGGTAGAAGTTATAGCTGCCGAACTCTTCCATGTCGGCAAAGTCGCCGGCGGTGACCAGCCGGAACAGGTCGACCTTTTCCGGTGCCGTCAGCGTGGAGAGCTTCTTTTCGGCGAAATAGGGCCAGACATAGGCCTCCTGCGGCGTGCCCTTGTCCACCAGCACGAAGCCGGTCGACAGCACGTCGAGCAGGATCGCCAGAATCTCGACGCCTTCCTGGTCGCCCGAGAGGCTCTTCAGGATCGCAACCGGGTCTTCGTCGCCGGTGACGCCAGTGACCTGGGTCTGGTTCGGGCCCTTGCCGAGCAGCGGGCGCAGGCGCTCGATATCGCCGGAAGCAGCCGCCTCGACGATCAGCTCGCGCATCCGGGCTACCGGCGCCGGTATCTTGGAAACGTCGGTCAAGACCTCGACAGGCCCGGCCGGCTCCGGCTCCTCGGCCGTGGGAGCCTCGTCCTTGGTGATCGTCGCTGACTTGTTGATCAGCGGATCGGGCATGGGGATTTCGAGCGGAAGCTTTTCTTCCTCTTCCGGCTCCTCTGCGACGGGCTCGGCCACGGGCGGCGGCGTCTTCTGGTCGCCGGCAGCGGGCTGTTCGGTGGGAACGGGTTGCGGCGCGCCCTGCAATTCGCTGAGAGCAAAGGCGGGGGAGAACGCTGCCTGGGTGCTCAAGGCGACACCGGCCAAAAGCAGCGTAGCGAGGCGAACCGGAAGGGTCCGGTTTGCAAGATTCCGACTCATCGGGCAGTCCTGATATTACTGAAGCGTGCGCTGGGGCGAGAATTCACCGGCGAGCACGCGCTCGCGAAGCGAATTGAGCATTGCTTCGGCACCATCTTCGCCATGAAGCCGAACGGTTTCCCGCATGGCGAGCGCAATGGCCGCATCGGCGATGATTTCCGGCTCGATACCATCAGCCATGCCGTCCGCCCAGGCCTCGCTCTGGTGTTCCAGCGCAGCCTGCATTTTCTCGTGGACGATCATGTCATCGATGTCGGTCAGGCTTGGTTCCATCATTCGTTCCATGCGACTTCCATTGTGCAAGCGGTTCATTTTTTTGGCCGTCCGGCTGAACTCCAACTGAACGACCGTGACGGACTCGCCACTTCTTACCACTCTCTTAACGAACTTAGCAGCCTTTTCCCGAAACGACACGGGGTCGTGAGAAAAGAGGTTAATTTCTTGCTAATTTCCAAAGCGGGCGACGATTTCTGACGCAAGTGTTGCGCCTTCGGCACGGTATCGCTGCTCGGCGACGATCGCCGGTCCCGTGCAGGTGGTATAAACGGAGGCGAAGGTGCGATACCCACGGTTGAAGGCCGCGGTCATCCTTTCACGCCGTTTGATCTCGTCTGCCGTCTCCTTGTCGATCAATTCCTGCATCGAACGGCGCCAGACGTCCTCGGGCTCCTTGACGCAAAGGTTCCTGAGATAATGGACAGAACCAAGAATTTCGGAAAGTCGAATCAATCTCTGGTCGTAGGGCGTGGGTTTCTCTTCCGCGACCACGGGGGCCGGGGCGGTGGCCTCGGTCGTCGCCGGTTCGTTCAACGTCGTTTTTTGCGCCGTCGCACCGGTGGCGGCTGTCAGCGCGAAACCGGCCAGGGCGAGCCGCGCAAGGATCGGGGCAGTGATCATGGCTTCACCAAGCCTGAATTGACGGCGGTTTCAAGGCCGCGGCTGGATTCCGTGCCGATGTTTGCGAGCCTTTCCACGCATTCGCGCACGCTGTCCGGGATCGGCAAGGCAAAGATTTCGGCGGGCGTGAACCAGCCAAGCCCGGCTGCATCGTCACTGGCAATGGCAACCGCATCGGCGCTCGCCTCCGCTCTGAAGACCGAGAGCAGGAAATGGCGTCCTTCCGATTCCTTGCCAGGCAGGTCGTAGGTTTCAAACAGCACGGGATTGCGGGCTTTGATGCCCGTCTCTTCCCAAAGCTCGCGCAGTGCTGTTTCAGCCGGCGTCTCTCCGGGTTCTGCCCGTCCGCCGGGAAAGGCGTACATGTCGGCTGACGGCGGATTGGCCCGCCTTACGAGCAGGTAGCGGCCGTCGCGTTCGAGAATGACGGAGGAGGCGAGTTCGGGCTTGGTCGACATTGGGGAATCAAATTGCCTCAGTAACGTTGACCCATCCTACGTGAAGTGCGACATCCGTGTCATGTGCGGACGTTTTGCGCTGACGGCGACGCCGGAAGAACTCATGGAATTGTTCGGCCTGCTGGAAAGCGATGACTTTCCGGCGCGATTCAACATAGCGCCAACACAGCCGATCATGGTCGTCGTCGCAGGTGAGCGCGCTGAGCCCGGCAGTAACCTTCCCGAGCGCAAGGCCGTTCTCGTGCGCTGGGGATTCATGCCTGGCTGGGTCAAGGACCCGCGCGATTTTCCGCTGCTGGTCAATGCCCGCGCCGAATCGGCGATCGAAAAGGCGTCGTTTCGCGCCGCCATGCGACACCGTCGCATCCTCGTTCCGGCCTCGGGCTTCTACGAATGGCGCAGGCCGCCGAAAGGCAGCCGCGAGCCGTCGCAGGCCTACTGGGTGCGGCCGCGAAAGGGCGGCATTGTCGCCTTCGCCGGCCTGATGGAAACCTGGTCGTCGGCCGACGGTTCCGAGGTCGACACCGCTGCGATCCTCACGACGGCAGCCAACAGCTCCATCCGGCAGATCCACGACCGCATGCCCGTCGTCATCCAGCCCGAGGATTTTGCCCGTTGGCTGGATTGCAAGACGCAGGAGCCGCGCGACGTCGCGGATCTCTTCGGTCCGGCGGCGGAGGATTATTTCGAGGCAATCCCTGTCTCCGACAAGGTCAACAAGGTCGCCAATACCGGCCCGGACATTCAGGACGCGGTGACACCCAAGACGATATTGGATGTCCAGCCTAAGGGCAGAAGCAAACCGGACATGCCCGATAGCGGGCAGATGTCGCTGTTTTGATCGAACAACCCAGGGGTTAGGCGGGCCGCTTGGTCAGTTTGGTCGCCGACTTTCCCTTCGCTTGCAGTGCAGCGGCGAGCACGGCCTTCAGGCCGAGCGGACGGTACTGTTCGACGAGATTGGTTGGCTTGGCGATTTCTTTGGTCTTTGCGGCTTTCACTTGCACTCACTCCTTAGATCACGATGAATTTGGGTCGGATCGACCCAAATTCATAAACGTGACCGTTTCTAATAAGTTAGAGCGGGCTGCGGGCGGACAACCGCACGCACTTTTCCTCATCCCGCTCTGATGCTTTCCCGAACCGGATACATTCCGTTTTCGTCTTTTGGCGCGAAAACGATGCTCCTCCCTGTTCTCCGGAGACAGGAACCCGTGGTGCAGAACCAACTACACCGCGAATCTGTTCTCCGCATGGCGCTCCCAGATAAGCCTAATCATGACAAATCCATGGCCGCCGTTTCCGTTTCGATAGCCGACTGTGCTTGCATGCGGCTGACCTCTTGACCGAAATCGGGTGACGCGCGATAAGTGAGCGCATGAAAACGGTTATCTGCATTATCTGCCGGAAGATTATTCGCTAGCGTCCCGCTGGCCTGGCCGTTTTCGTCTCCTAAAATCCAAGATGACAAACGCGCGGGCCTTCCGGGCGCCGTATTTCGACGGTTGTAAGCGTATTGGAGAATGGGAATGGGCGGAGCGCCGACATTGAAGCTGTACAACACGCTGACGCGGGAAAAGGTCGACTTCCGGCCGATCGATCCCGACAACGTCCGCATGTATGTCTGCGGCCCGACGGTCTATGACTATGCCCATATCGGCAATGCCCGGCCGGTGATCGTCTTCGACGTTTTGTTCCGGCTTTTGCGCCATGTCCATGGTGCCGATCACGTCACCTATGTTCGCAACATCACCGACGTCGACGACAAGATCAACGCGCGGGCGCTGCGCGATTATCCGACGCTGCCGCTCAACGAAGCGATCCGGCGCGTGACGGAGAAGACCGAAACCCAGTTCCTTGCGGATGCCAAGGCGCTCGGCTGCCTCGATCCGAACGTGCAGCCGCGGGCGACCGACAACATCGCTCAGATGATCGAGATCATCGAGAAGCTGATCGCCAAGGACCACGCCTATCAGGCCGGCGGCGAGGTGCTGTTCGATACCAAGTCGATGGCCGACTATGGCCAGCTTTCGAAGCGCAACCTCGACGAACAGCAGGCAGGCGCCCGCATCGCCGTGGAAGCGCACAAGAAGAACCCGGGCGACTTCGTGCTGTGGAAGCTCTCGGCCGATAACGAGCCGGGTTGGGAAAGTCCATGGGGCAGGGGCCGCCCGGGCTGGCATATCGAGTGCTCGGCCATGAGCGGACGCTATCTCGGTGAGGTCTTCGACATTCACGGCGGCGGGCTAGACCTGATCTTCCCGCACCATGAGAACGAGATCGCCCAGTCGCGTTGCGCCCACGGCACAGAGGTGATGGCGAATGTCTGGATGCACAACGGCTTCCTGCAGGTCGAAGGCCGCAAGATGTCGAAGTCGGAAGGCAACTTCGTCACCATCTACGAGTTGCTGCACACCGAAAAGTTCGCCGGCCGCCAGTGGCCGGGCGAAGTGCTGAGGCTCGCCATGCTGATGACGCATTATCGCGAGCCGATCGATTTTTCGGTGAAGCGGCTGGAGGAAGCCGAACATCTGCTTTCCAAGTGGCCGGTGCCGGGCGATGCAGCGGGCGAGGCCGATCCGGCGGTGGTTGCCGCACTTGCGGACGATCTCAACACCGTCGCTGCCGTTCAGGCGCTCCATGCGCTCGCCCAGAAGGCGGCGGCCAATCCGAAGCTGCTCGGCACCTTCGCCGCCAGTGCGGCCCTCATTGGCGTCGTGCCCGAGGCGGTCGAACTGGACGACGCCGTGGTGCACGACATCGACAGCCGTGTCCGTGCCCGCTTGGAACTGCTGAAGGCGAAGAACTTCGCCGAGGCCGACAAGATCCGCGACGATCTTGTGGCGCAAGGAATCCAGCTCAAGGACGGCAAGGATCCGGCAACCGGCGAGCGTGTGACGACTTGGGATATCAAGCGGTGATCGCGAACCCGGCGGCGCGTTTTGTCCGGTCGCATTGATCGGGCTCGGACAGAGCCATCCGGGGGGCGGCGGAAACGCGGAGAGCATGCATGAAAGAGGAGTTCGTGCGATGATCGACCATACGGGCATCCCGGTCGCGGATTTCGACCGGGCGCGGTCGTTCTACGACAAGGCCTTCGCTCCGCTCGGCGCCTCGCTGCTGATGATGGTGCCGGTGGAACATACCGGCGGCGTCAGAGTCGGCGGCTATGGCCGCGAACGGCCGGTCTTCTGGTTGCACGAAGTGGCTGCGGCTGGCCCGGGTCGGCACTATGCGTTTTCGGCGCGGAACCGCGCGGAAGTCGATGCCTTCTACGAAGCGGCGATGGCGGCCGGCGGGCGCGACAATGGCAAGCCGGGACTGAGGCCGCACTACCACCCCGACTACTACGGGGCCTTCGTGATCGATCCCGACGGCAACAATATCGAAGCCGTCTGCCACGCGCCGGGCTGAGGAGGAGTTGCGATGAGTCTCGACAACAGGCCCTATTATACTGGCGGCTGCCAGTGCGGCGCGGTCCGTTTCCGTGTCGAGGGCAGGCTCGGCGACGCCTCCGTCTGCCATTGCCGCATGTGTCAGAAAGCGAGCGGCAACTTCTATATGCCGCTGGTTTCGGTTCGCGGCGCGCATGTCACCTGGACGCGCGGCGAACCCAAGCGCTTTCAGTCCTCCAACGCAGCACGGCGCGGTTTCTGCGGTGATTGCGGTACGCCGCTGACCTATGAGGCGCCGGACGGAATGGCGCTGGCCATTGCCGCCTTCGACGAACCGCAGGGCATCGTGCCGACCATCCAATGGGGGATCGAGCGCAAGTTGCCCTATACCGATCACATATCGGAATTGCCCGGCGTTGCTACGATGGAAGATCCGGACGCGGTCGAATTCTTGACCAATCTCGTTTCCTACCAGCATCCCGACCACGACACCGAAACCTGGCCCCCGGAGGAAAGACGATGAGCGAAAACGTTCGAACAGGCGGCTGCCAGTGTGGCGCAGTCCGCTTCCGTATCCGCGGCCAACTCGGCCGCCCGTCGATCTGCCATTGCCGCATGTGCCAGAAGCAATTCGGCTCGTTCTTCTCCGCGCTGGTGACGGCGCCGAAAGATGGCGTCGAATGGGTGCGGGACGAGCCGAGCTACTTCCAGTCCTCGGTCAACATCGATCGCGGCTTCTGCCCGAAATGCGGCACGCCGATGACCTACCGGCACCCCGGCGGCCTCGAGATCGCGATCGGCACCTTTGACGATCGCACCGATCTCGCGCCGAAGATCCAGGTTAACTACGCCTCGCGCCTTCCCTGGGTCGAGACGATCTTCGAGCAGCCGGTCCTGGAGGATCCGGACTTCTACGCGCGGCAGGAACGTATCATCTCCTTCCAGCACCCGGACCATGAAACCGATCAATGGCATCCTTCGGGAGCGTTCCGGTGACCATCTCCCGCATCTATACCGGTGGATGCCAGTGTGGCGCCGTCCGCTACCGCGCCGAGGGCACGCTCGCAGATCCGCATATCTGTCATTGCCGAATGTGTCAGAAGGCGGCCGGGAACTACTTCATGCCGCTGGCGAACGTCGCGCGTGACAGTTTTGACATTACCCGCGGCCAGCCGTCCTGGTTCCGCTCGTCGCATCTGGTCCGTCGCGGCTTCTGCAGCCACTGCGGCACGCCGCTGTTTTACGACATGCCGGATGCGGGTTTCATCAACATCACGCTCGGCTCGCTCGACGATCCGGATGATGTGTTGCCCCTCTATCAGGCGGGCGTCGAGTCTCGAGTCCTCTGGTTCTCGCGGCTCGCCGGGCTGCCGGAAAAAGAGACGGACGATGGCAGCGAGGTGTCCGCCACCCGCCATCTGATCGTACTGGAAACGAACCGCCAGCACCCGGACTACGACACCGTGCATTGGCCGCTGACGAAAGACTGAAAATGACGACTGTACTGCGTACGCTCTATCCGGAAATCGAACCCTATGCCTCGGGTCACCTCAATGTCGGCGACGGTCACGTGATCTATTGGGAAAGGGTCGGCACGCCAGGCGCCAAGCCCGCCGTCTTCCTGCATGGCGGACCCGGCGGCACGATTTCTGCCAACCATCGCCGTCTGTTCGATCCGGCACTCTATGATGTGACCCTGTTCGATCAGCGCGGCTGCGGCAAGTCGACACCGCATGCGAAGATTGAGGCCAACACCACATGGCATCTCGTTGCCGATATCGAGCTGCTGCGCGCACAGGCCGGGGTCGACAAGTGGCTGGTCTTCGGCGGTTCCTGGGGATCGACGCTTGCGCTCGCCTACGCCGAGAAGCATCCGGAGCACGTTTCGGAACTCGTGCTGCGCGGCATCTATACGCTGACGAAAGCCGAACTCGACTGGTACTATCAATTCGGCGTCTCGGAAATGTTCCCGGACAAGTGGGAGCGGTTCATCGCGCCCATACCGGAAGCAGAGCGGCACGAGATGATGCACGCCTATCACCGTCGCCTGATGAGCGACGACAAGGCAACGCGCCTTGCGGCGGCAAAGGCCTGGAGCATCTGGGAAGGCGAGACGATTACGCTGCTGCCGGAATTGTCGACCAGCGCTCCTTTCGAGGACGACGAGTACGCCGACGCCTTCGCGCGCATCGAAAACCACTTCTTCGTCAATGCCGGCTGGATGGAGGATGGCCAATTGTTGCGGGATGTTCACCGGCTTCACGGCATTCCCGGGGTTATCATCCATGGGCGCTACGACATGCCGTGCCCGGCGAAATATGCCTGGCAATTGCATAAGGCCTGGCCTGGATCCGATTTGCATCTGATAGAGGGGGCAGGGCACGCCTATTCCGAGCCGGGCATTCTCGACCGGCTGATCCGCGCCACGGACAGATACGCAGGCAAGACCGAGTAAGACCAAGCAAGAACAGAGCAGTTGGACGATTAGCCATGACCAGGGAACGCATCTACCTCTTCGACACGACGCTACGGGACGGGCAGCAGACGCCCGGCATCGACTTTTCGGTCGAGGACAAGATTGCGATTGCGAGCCTGCTCGACGGCTTCGGCATGGATTACATCGAGGGCGGCTATCCCGGTGCGAACCCGACCGACACCGAGTTCTTCACGAGCAAGCGCACGCAAAGGGCATCCTTCGTCGCCTTCGGCATGACCAAGCGCGCCGGCGTTTCGGCGTCCAATGATCCGGGCCTCGCGGCACTACTTGCCGCCAAAAGCGACGCGATCTGTCTGGTCGCCAAGAGCTGGGACTACCATGTCGAGGTCGCACTTGGCTGCACGAACGAGGAAAACCTCGACAACATCCGCGCTTCGGTCGAGGCCGTTGTCGCCTCCGGCCGTGAGGCGATGGTCGACTGCGAGCATTTCTTCGATGGTTACAAGGCCAATCCGGCCTACGCGCTCGCCTGCGCGAAGACGGCTTTTGAAGCCGGCGCCCGCTGGGTCGTGCTCTGCGACACCAATGGCGGCACGCAGCCGCCTGAGGTGCGCGAGATCGTCGCCGCGGTGATCGCCGCCGGCGTGCCCGGCGCCAATCTCGGCATCCACGCCCATAACGATACCGGCCAGGCGGTCGCCAATTCGCTGGCTGCGGTGGAGGCTGGCGTGCGCCAGATCCAGGGAACGCTGAACGGCATCGGCGAGCGCTGCGGTAACGCCAATCTCGTCACGCTGATCCCGACGCTCGCGCTCAAGGAGACCTATTCCAGCCGCTTCGAAACGGCGATTGATGCCGATCGCTTGCAGGAACTGACGAAGCTCGCCCATTCTTTCGACGAGCTATTGAACCGCTCGCCGGATCAACAGGCCCCTTACGTCGGCGCATCCGCATTTGCCACCAAGGCCGGCATCCATGCCTCGGCGCTGCTCAAGGATCCGCGCACCTACGAGCATGTCGCGCCCGAGAGCATCGGTAACCTGCGCAAGGTCATGGTATCGGACCAGGGCGGCAAGGCCAATTTCATCAACGCGTTGAAGCGCCGCGGCATCGCTGTGAGCAAGGACGACCCGAAGCTCGACAAGTTGATCGCCATCGTCAAGGAGCGGGAGGCGACCGGCTATGCCTATGAGGGGGCGGACGCGAGTTTCGCGCTGCTTGCGAGCCGTATCCTCGGCACGGTGCCGGACTTCTTCCACGTCGAAAGTTTCCGCGTCATGGTCGAGCGCCGCTTCGATGCCAACGGCAATCTGAAGACCGTATCCGAAGCGGTGGTGAAGGTGGTGGTCGATGGCGAGACGATGATGTCGGTCGCCGAAGGGCACGGGCCCGTCAACGCACTCGACCTCGCGCTGCGCAAGGACCTCGGCAAGTACCAGTCGGAGATCGCCGATCTCGAGCTCGCGGACTATAAGGTCCGTATCCTCAACGGCGGCACCGAGGCGATCACGCGCGTGCTGATCGAATCGACCGATGGAACCGGCGCGCGCTGGTGGACGGTGGGCGTCTCCGACAACATCATCGACGCATCCTTCCAGGCGCTGATGGACAGCATCATCTTCAAGCTGCTGAAGAACCGGGATCATGTGGGCCTGATCGCTGCCGAATGACGTCGGCGGCGAGATAAGACTGGGTCCGCTCCGGCGGGGTGATGAGTAAAACTCACCATCCCTTCACGGAAATGAATTGGTACATAGCCGGGCATTGGGGTAGGACGCTTTACGGGAGCTTGCGCCGGCTGGTAAGCCGCGCCTTCCCTACAGCGCCGCGCGTCCCGTCAGACAGGTCGCTGTCGCACTTTGTGTTGCTGCATGTTTTGCCCTTAGGTCGGAGACGATTTAGGGAGACGGGCAGCAGAGATCGGAGAGCGGCTCGTTCCACCAAGGCTCGCCGGCAAACGCACCAGGAAAAGATGTTATGGCTGAGCCGAACGCGAAAGTACCCGCCGAAAACACCGATTCCGCGAAAGGCTTTGCCTTCGCGCTGACCGCCTATCTCCTTTGGGGCTTTCTGCCCTTCTTCATGAAGGCCGTCGCTCACATTCCGGCGCCGGAAGTGGTGGCACACCGGATCGTATGGTCGGTACCGCTTGCTGGCCTGGTTCTGCTCTGGCTCGGGCGCACGGATGACATCAAGGTGGCGCTGGGCTCGCCGCGCATGCTGCGCATGGCGGCGCTGACCGCCGTGCTGATCACCATCAACTGGGGCATCTATGTCTGGGCGATCGGTGCTGGCCGGGCGATTGAGACGGCGCTCGGCTACTACATCAACCCGCTGTTTTCGATCTTCCTCGGCGCGGTGCTGCTGAAGGAAAGGCCGAACCCGGCGCAGATGGTTGCGATTGCGCTCGCGGCCTCCGCGGTCGCCGTCCTTGCTTTCGACGCCGGTGGCCTGCCGTGGGTGTCGATCGGCCTTTGCCTGTCCTGGGGCTTCTATGCCTTCTTCCGCAAGACGCTGCCTGTCGGTCCGAACCAGGGCTTCTTCCTGGAAGTCCTGCTGCTCAGCGTTCCGGCGCTCGGCTATATAATCTGGCTCGAGGCGACCGGGCAGGGCCATTTCGGAGATACCGGCACGGCCGATATTCTCTGGCTGATGTCCTGCGGTGTCGTCACCGCCATTCCATTGATGATCTATGCCAACGGTGCCAAGTTGCTGCGCCTGTCGACGATCGGCATCATGCAGTATATCGCCCCGACGATGATCTTCCTGATCGCCGTTTTCGTCTTCCATGAGCCGTTCGGCACGGCAAAGCTCATTGCCTTCGGCCTGATCTGGGCGGCGCTGGTGATCTATTCGGGCGCAATGCTGGCGGAAAGCCGGGCGCGCCGGGTGCTGCAGGCAAGTCCCGCGGAGTAAGCTCGCAGTCGCTACAAATCAAAAGGCGCGTTGGTGGACCGCGCCTTTTTCCTTGTCGGTGCTTGCTGCCATCAAAGACGGGAGATGATCTCCGCCTCGCCCTCGCGGCCATTGCCACCATTGGCAGCCGCCAGGATGGCCGGCACGATATCAGCGGCGTCATCGACGACCAGCGGCTGCACGAGATGTGCGGTATGCACGAAGCCTTCGTCGCGCATGTGCTGCAGCAGGTCGAGCATCGGCCGCCAGAAATTGTTGATGTTGCCGAAGACCATCGGCTTGCGGTGACGGCCGAGCTGCGCCCAGGTCATGATCTCGACGATCTCTTCGAGCGTGCCGATACCGCCCGGCAGCGCGACGAAAGCGTCGGCGCGCTCGAACATTGTGTGCTTGCGCTCATGCATGTCGGCGGTGACGATCAGCTCGTTGAGCTGGCCGAGCGAATGGCGGGTCGCTTCCTTGTCCATTAGGAATTCCGGGATGATCCCTGTGACTTCGCCGCCGTTCGAAAGGACGCCGCTGGCGACGGCTCCCATGATGCCGCGGGTGCCGCCACCATATACGAGGCGCAGCCCGTGATCGGCAATCGAGCGGCCAAGTGCGCGGCCGGCTTCCATATAGGCATTGTCGCGTCCGGGCTGTGAACCGCAATAGACGCAGATGGATCGAATCGTGGTGCTTTCGGTGCTCATACCCCCAAAAGACATTGCACCGCAGCAAGGGTCAAGAAAAATGAGGGGAAAGCCGGTTTTCCGCCGTTTGCCGGGCGACCGGTAGCTTGTATGGCGAATCAGGAATCGCTAGCAATTTCAGGGATTGATTGAAGAAATCGGACGGTTGCTTGCTGTTGCGCTATAATGCATGGCGTTAGCCCGCACCGCAGGCCGATGAGAGGGCATGCGCGGAGTTCTGCTCCGCTCCGTGTGGAGAGTGGCATGATAAAAAATAAGGCCGGCTGGGTGGCCATTACTGTCCTCGTGGCAGCAACAGCGTTGATGGTATTCGTGGTGCAGCCGAACCTGCGTGGTGACGCCAAGAAGCCGGCGGAAGAGCCAGCGGCAGGCAATGCGACACAGTCGAACGAAACCGCTTCTGGCCCGCAAGCGACCGAAGGAACGGCGAAGCCGCTGGACACCAAGGCCGGTGAGGCCGCCAGCGCGACGACAAACGCTGCTGCGACGAACGCACCCGCCGAAAACTCTGCCGTTCCCGGGTTCGACGTGTTGCGTGTGGAGCCTGATGGATCGACCGTCATCGCTGGGCACGCGCAGCCCGGTTCTAAGCTCGAGATCCTGAGTGGCGATGCCGTTGTCGGTACGGCCGATGTCGGCGGGACGGGCGACTTCGCAGCGGTGTTCGACAAGCCGTTGCCCGCCGGCGACTATCAGTTGACGCTGCGCAGCACCGGTGATGACGGCGCCGTGAAAACCTCCGAGGAAGTCGCGACCGTTTCGGTTCCCAAGGACCCCTCGGGGCAGCTTCTCGCCATGGTGTCCAAGCCGGGTGAAGCAAGCCGCCTGATCACGACGCCGGAAGCGGCCAAGGGCGAAACCGCGCCGACAACCGACGGTAAGCCGGCTGAGGTCGCATCGCAGACGCCGTTGGCAACCGGCGACGCGTCTTCGGCACCGGCAAAGACGGCTGGCGTTCCCGGCCTGCAGGTGACTGCGGTCGAGATCGAAGGAAGCAAGATGTTCGTCGCGGGCAGCGCCAAGCCGCATGCGCTGGTGCGCGTCTATGCGGATGACAAGCTGATCGGCGAAATCAAGGCCGATGACAAGGGCAATTTCGTTGTCGATGGCGAGGTCGAGTTGACCGTGGGCAGCCACATCATCCGCGCCGACATGCTGAACGAGGATGGCACCAAGGTCGCCATGCGCGCATCGGTTCCCTTTGATCGCCCCGTCGGCTCCCAGGTTGCCGCAGTCGCGCCGTCGGGCACGCCTTCGGCGACAGCCGGTCTTGATGGCGTGCGCGCCGAGGCCGGCAAGGCGCTGGCCCTCTTGAAGGGACTTTATGCCAACGGCAAGGTTCCGAGCGGCGAGCAGCTTGCCGCGGCGCGTTCCGCGACGGAAATTGCACTGAAGTCGCTGGCGGATTTCCGGCTTGCCGACGGTTCCGATCAGGCGCTGGCGGCGGCCGCGGCACGGGCTTCCAAGGCGGCAGCCGACGCGCTGGCAGCCTTGAAGGCGGCGCCGCAGGATGCGCCGAGCGTTGCCTCGGCGCTTGCCAAGGTCGATGCGACCGTCGGCCCGGTTCTGGCCGAGCGCGGCAGCGCGACGCCGGCATCGGACGGGCAAGCCCAGCAGAAGGGCAATGCCCCTGCGCCGGGTGAACTGGCGAAGGTCATGGGCGCAGGCAGCGCGATGGCCAGCGACGCCACGACGACTCCGGCACAAGGCACGGAAGCCGCAGCCGCTGCCCCCCAGCAGGAAGGGCCGCAGACCGTCCAGCAGGAGCCGCTCAAGGAGAGCAAGTCCTCGGTGATCATCCGTCGCGGCGATACGCTGTGGCAGATTTCGCGTCGCGTCTATGGTGCCGGCCTGCGCTACACCACGATCTACCTTGCCAACCAGGACCAGATCGAAGACCCGGACCGCATTCGCCCGGGGCAGGTTTTCGGCGTGCCGGATAAGGCGTTGCCCGATGACGAATCCCGCGAGATTCACAGAAAGCACATGAAACACGAGCAATAGGCAACTGATCGTCCGCCTGCACATTGCGGCGGCGGCGATGGATGCCTATTTCTCGATCCAGGGCGGCGCCTTCAACGAGGCGCCGCTTTTCATTGAACGGTGATGACGGCGCTGTTTGTCTCGGGCTGCGGCCTGAAGCGACCTCGATTTGAGGCCGAAGACATGCAGCAAGTCAAAGGGCTACAGCGACCTTTGCGCGTCTGATAAGACGCGTGGCGTTGTAGAGGGAAAGCGCGGCGCGGCAGGGCTCGTGGGGCTTCGCGGCCGTCAAGCAGCGCGAAACGTAAGAGCGGATCAGAACGTGGCACCCCAGAAGAAAACTGTTTCGGCCGATACGAGCAATCCGTTGCAGACGATTGCCAATCTCTGGCCCTATATGTGGCCGACGGACAGGGCCGACCTCAAGCTCCGGGTCATCTGGGCAACGGTCATTCTGATCATCGCCAAGGTCGTTCTGATCCTCGTTCCCTATTCCTTCAAATGGGCGACGGACGCGCTGAATGGCAAGCCGGACGTTATGGGCTTCCTGCCTGAGGTCCTGACCGGCGCCGTCATGCTGGTGCTTGCCTACAACCTGGCACGCCTGCTGCAGGCTGGACTGAATCAGCTCCGCGACGCGCTGTTTGCAAGCGTCGGCCAGCACGCCGTCCGCCAGCTCGCCTACAAGACCTTCGTGCATATGCACCAGCTCTCCCTGCGCTTCCATCTGGAGCGGCGCACCGGCGGGCTTTCGCGCATCATCGAACGCGGCACGAAGGGCATCGAGACGATCGTCCGGTTCACCATCCTGAACACCTTGCCAACCCTTATCGAGTTCTTGCTGACGGCCGTGATCTTCTGGTGGGGCTACGGCTTCGGCTATCTCTTCGCGACCGCCGTCACCGTCTGGCTCTACATCTGGTTCACGGTCAAGGCGAGCGACTGGCGCATCGCCATTCGCCGCTCGATGAATGACAGCGACACGGACGCCAATACCAAGGCGATCGACTCGCTCCTGAACTTCGAAACGGTCAAGTATTTCGGTAACGAGGAGATGGAGGCCCGACGCTTCGACAAGTCGATGGAGCGCTATGAAAAGGCGGCGACGCAGGTCTGGACCTCGCTCGGCTGGCTCAACTTCGGTCAGGCGCTGATCTTCGGTGCCGGCACGGCCGTCATGATGATCATGTCGGCGCTTGCCGTTCAGCGCGGCGAGCAGACGCTCGGCGACTTCGTCTTCGTCAACGCCATGCTGATCCAGCTCGCGATCCCGCTCAATTTCATCGGCTTCGTCTACCGCGAAATCCGCCAGGGCCTGACGGATATCGAGCATATGTTCGACCTGCTCGACGTTCAGGCGGAAGTGGTGGATCGCCCCGATGCCGCCGAGCTCGTCATCGGCAAGGGCGCCATCACCTTCAAGGACGTGCACTTCGCCTATGATCCGGCCCGACCGATCCTCAAGGGCATCACATTCGAGGTGCCCGCCGGCAAGACCGTTGCCGTCGTCGGCCCGTCGGGCGCCGGCAAGTCGACGCTCTCCCGGCTGCTTTATCGCTTCTACGACGTGCAGGAAGGGGCGATCACCGTCGACGGCCAGGACGTACGCACGGTGACGCAGAAGAGCCTGCGCTCGGTCATCGGCATGGTGCCGCAGGATACCGTGCTCTTCAACGACACGATTGCCTATAACATCCGCTACGGCCGGGTTTCGGCGAGCGCGGCCGAAGTCGAAGCGGCCGCCGAGGCCGCACAGATCGCCGGCTTCATCCGCACGCTGCCGGAAGGCTTCCAGGCCATGGTCGGCGAGCGCGGCCTCAAACTCTCCGGCGGCGAGAAGCAGCGCGTCGCAATCGCCCGCACGATCCTCAAGGCGCCGCCGATCCTGATCCTCGACGAGGCGACCTCGGCGCTCGACACCCGGACCGAGCAGGAAATCCAGTCGGCGCTCGACGTGGTCTCGCGCAATCGGACGACGCTCGTCATCGCGCACCGGCTCTCAACGGTGATCAATGCCGACGAGATCATCGTGCTGAAGGATGGCGTCATCGCCGAGCGCGGCACCCATGGCGAGTTGATCGACCGCGATGGCCTCTATGCCTCGATGTGGAGCCGCCAGCGCGAAGCGACGCAGGCGGAAGAGCAACTGAAGCGGGTGCGCGAAAACGACGATCTCGGCATCGTCACGCGCGGCGAGCCGGCGGTCTGAGGATGTTTGCTGGTCGCGACGCGTTTTGTCGCTATGGGGCGGGTGGCGTTGCCCGCTGGGGCATTTCGCGGTAGTTCACGTTCCACGGAAAATCTGGAGTAGAGTTTATGAGCCTGGTCAATACGATCCGCAACACGCTCGTCCCGGTGCACAAGGAAGGCTATCGCTTCATTGCGATCTTCTTCGTCGTGTCGCTGGTGCTTGGCTTCCTGTGGGAGCCACTGATGTGGATCGGCTTCGTGCTGACCGCCTGGTGTGCCTATTTCTTCCGGGACCCGGAGCGCATGACGCCGATCGACGACGATCTGGTGATCAGCCCGGCCGACGGCCGCGTTTCTTCGATCGCCACGGTGATGCCGCCGGAAGAGCTGAATCTCGGCTCGGAACCGATGCTCCGCATCTCGGTCTTCATGAACGTGTTCAATTGCCATGTGAACCGTGCGCCGATGGCCGGCACGATCACCCGCGTCGCCTATCGCACCGGCAAGTTCGTCAACGCCGAACTCGACAAGGCCAGCCACGAGAACGAGCGCAACGGCCTCGTGATCGACACGAAGCACGGCGCGATCGGCGTCGTCCAGATCGCCGGCCTCGTTGCCCGCCGCATCCTCTGCTGGAAATATGAAAACGGCTCGCTGGACGCCGGCGAACGCTTTGGCCTGATCCGTTTCGGCTCACGCCTCGACGTCTTCCTGCCCGCAGGAGCCGAACCGCGCGTCAGCGTCGGGCAGACTGCCGTAGCGGGTGAAACCGTGCTCGCCGAATTCGGCTCGGCCAAGGGCCCGGTCCTCAGCCGTCGCGCATAAGGAGTGTACATGGAAGGCTCTGAACAGGAAAAACCGGCCGAACCGCTGAAAGTCGGCGGCGACGCGAGCGGTTCAAACGACACCGGTCGCGGCCCTCGGCTGCGCGAGATACCGCTGCGCCTGATGATCCCGAACCTGATCACGGTGCTGGCGATCTGTGCGGGTCTCTCGGGCATTCGGCTCGCCTTCGAAAACCGCATCGAGCTCGCCGTTGCCATGGTGTTGCTGGCGGCCTTTCTCGACGGCATTGACGGCCGCGTCGCCCGCCTCCTGAAGGCGACGTCGAATTTCGGCGGCCAGATGGACTCGCTCGCCGATATCATCAATTTCGGCGTGGCACCGGCGCTCGTGCTCTATGTCTTCATCCTGGATCAGGCCCGCTCGATCGGCTGGATCGCGGCGCTGATCTACGCGATCGCCTGTGGCCTCAGGCTTGCGCGCTTCAACGTCATGGCCGAGCGCCAGTCCAAGGCGCCGTGGCAGTCGGAATATTTCGTCGGCGTGCCGGCGCCCGCGGGCGCCATGCTGGTCCTGCTTCCGGTCTACCTCGGCCTCCTGGGCCTGGCTCCGGAGCGCACCTTCGCGCTGATTGCATCGGGCTACACCGTGCTGATCGCCTTCCTGCTGGTCAGCCGCCTGCCGGTCTGGTCCGGCAAGTCGGAAAACAGCCGCGTCCGCCGCGATCTCGTCCTGCCGGCCATTCTCGGTGTCGTCTTCTATGTCGCGACGCTGATGACCTACACGTGGGAGACGATGGCGGTGACGGCGCTTGGCTACCTGATCACGCTGCCCTTCGGCGCGCGCTCCTGGCAGCGCAAATATGGCGGCGATTGGCCGGCCCATCCATCGACGGGCGGCGATGGCCTGCCCGGTGACAAGGAATGATTGAGCTCCAGCTCAGGTAAAGGAAAAGGCCACCGTGGCGACACGATGGCCTTTTCCGTTTGGGTAAGTCCTCGAGGATTACTCCGGCATCCGGTAGTCGACGATCTTGTCTTCGCGGACGATATAGAGCTTGCCGGTCTCGGTCTGCTGCGGACCGACGAGCGCAAGCAGCTTGGCCGCGACCTCTGAAGGATGCGGCACGGTCTCCGGATCCTCGCCGGGCATTGCCTGTGCGCGCATCGCCGTGCGGGTGGCGCCGGGATCGACGGAGAGAATGCGCAGCGGCAGGCGCTGCGTCTCGCCGGCCCAGGTGCGGGCAAGAGCCTCGACGGCTGCCTTCGACGCGGAGTAGGGGCCCCAGAAAGGTTTGCACTTGTGCGCGGCGCTGGACGACAGGATCAGCGCGCGGCCGGCGTCCGACTTGATCAGCAGCGGCTCGAGCGAGCGGATCAGCCGCCAGGTGGCGGTAACGTTGATGTTCATCACCTTCTCGAACACCTTGGCCTCGACATGGCCGATCGGCGAGATCGTGCCGAGGACGCCGGCATTGGCGACCATGATGTCGAGCTTGCCCCAGCGTTCGTTGATCGCGCCGCCGAGCTTGTCGATCGCTGCCATGTCGGCGAGGTCGAACGGCACCAGCGTCGCCGCGCCGCCCGCGGCCTTGATCGCGTCGTCGAGTTCTTCGAGCCCGCCGACGGTGCGCGCGCAGGCGACGACATGGGCACCGGCCTTGGCCAGTTCGAGAGCGGTGAAGTAGCCGATACCGCGCGATGCGCCGGTGACCACGGCCACCCGGCCTTTGAGATCGATCGTCATTTTATTGTCTGATTATCCGTTGCTGGCGAGAACCGAGAGTTTGCGGACATTGCTGGCGCCTTCCTGGTCGAGAAGACGGGTCGGATAGTCCCCGGTGAAGTAGTGGTCGGTGAACTGCGGCGCCTTGGGATCGCGCTTTTCGCCGCCGACCGCCTCATAGAGGCCGTCGATCGACAGGAACTCGAGCGAGTCCGCGCCGATGTAGCGGCACATGGAGGCGAGGTCGGCATGCTGGTTGGCGAGCAGCTTATCACGATCCGGCGTGTCGATGCCGTAGAAGTCCGGATGGAAGATCATGGGGCTCGCGACGCGGATATGCACTTCGCGCGCGCCGGCGTCCCGCATCATCTGCACGATCTTCACCGAGGTCGTGCCGCGCACGATCGAATCGTCGACCAGCACGACCCGCTTGCCGGCAATCATCGCGCGGTTGGCCGAGTGCTTGAGCTTGACGCCGAAGGCACGGATCTGCTGCGTCGGCTCGATGAAGGTGCGGCCGACATAGTGGTTGCGGATGATGCCGTATTCGAAGGGGATGCCACTCTGCTGGGCATAGCCGAGAGCGGCCGGCGTGCCGCCGTCCGGCACCGGAACCACGACGTCCGCCTCGACGGGCGACTCCTTGGCGAGATTGATGCCCATGTTCTTGCGCGACACGTAGATGCTGCGGCCGCCGACGACGGAGTCGGGCCGGGCGAAATAGACGTATTCGAAGAGGCAGAGCCGCTCGGGCTGCGATATCTCAGGCTTGCGCGCATCGATGGTGATCGAACCGTCGGGCTGGATTTCGCAGATGATCACTTCGCCGTTTTCGACGTCGCGGACATAGGTGGCGCCGATGATGTCGAGCGCACAGGTCTCGGAGCAGAAGATCGGCTTGCCGTCGAGTTCGCCCATGACGAGCGGGCGGATGCCGATCGGGTCGCGCGCCGCAATGAGCTTGGTGCGCGTCATCGCCAGCATCGAGTAGCCGCCTTCCATCTGGCGGATGGCGTCGATGAAGCGGTCGGAGGAGGAGGCCTGCTTGGAGCGGGCGATCAGGTGCAGGACGACTTCGGTGTCGGAGGTCGACTGACAGATAGCGCCATCGGCGATCAGTTGACGGCGAAGGGTGAGGCCGTTGGTGAAGTTGCCGTTGTGGGCGACCGCGATGCCGCCGACTTCGAGTTCGGCAAAGAGCGGCTGGACGTTGCGCAGCGCCACTTCACCGGTCGTCGAGTAGCGGGTGTGGCCGATGGACATGAAGCCCGGGAGCTTTGCCAGCGTCGCCGGGTCCGTGTAGTGGTCGCCGACGAGGCCCATGCGCTTTTCGGTGTAGAACTGCTTGCCGTCGAAGGTGACGATGCCGGCAGCTTCCTGGCCGCGATGCTGGAGCGCATGCAGGCCGAGCGCCGTCAGCGCCGCCGCGTCCGAATGCCCCAATATGCCGAAGACGCCGCACTCTTCGTGCAGCTCATCGCCTTCGAGTTCATCGTGGATTTCCATGGATCTCAGATCGGTCATCACAGTCGCCTTTGCTCCGTACCGGTGCGCATATCGTGATCAGGCCCGCCATCTTCAAGCGATCTTAGCTGAAAACGGCTGCAAGCGTTATTCCCCAAAAGGACAAAGCCCGCGGGGCGGGCTTTGTCGGCAAATCGTTCCTGTCTCAGCCGTTGGTGGCCGGTGCGTCGTCGGCAGGCGCCTGCTCGGGCGTCGTCGACGGTGTCTGGCCGGGGGTGACCGCCGGCGCTTCGCCTTCACCTTCGCCGGTCGTGTCCTTGCCGCGCAGGCGGTCGAGAATGGTGGCGTCGGCTTCTTCAGGCAGCAGCGCGATCAGCTTGTTGCCGAGATTGTCGAGCAGCGGCTTCGATTTCGCCTGGGTGACCCAGGTCGGCTGCTGCTGTGGCGCTACGAGCCAGTTGAAGAACAGCATGGCGACGACGACCAGCAGGATGCCGCGGGCGGCACCGAACAGGAAGCCGAGGGTGCGGTCGAGCGCGCCGATGCGGCTGTCGATGATGAAATCGGCAATCCGCATGGTGATGAAGGAAATGATGATCAGCGCGACCAGGAAGATCACCGCCGCCGATCCGATCAATGCGACCGTATCGCTGTTGGTGTACTGCTTGGCGTAGGGCAGCAGCTGCGGGTAGAGGAAATAGGCGGCTGCGGCCGCGCCCACCCAGCTTGCGACCGAGAGCACTTCGCGCGAGAAGCCTCGAACCATGGCCAGGATTGCGGAAAACAGGGCGACGCCGAGAACGATACCGTCGAGAATTGTAATGGGCATTTTGTCCTTACTCCGGACCCGGTTCGTCCGGGTCTCCTCAAGCCTATCCGCCATCGGCCCTGCCTGATGTTACAGCGCCGCGCGTCTTATCAGACGCACAAAGGCCGCTGTACCACTTTGATGTGCTGCATGTTTTTGTCCTTTGATCGGCTACGATCAAAGGAAACATGCAGTAGGGCATTTGCAGCCTTTCTCGCGGCCCCCTACAGCGCCGCGCGTCCTTTCGGGCGCGCAAAGGTCGCTGTAGCACTTAGACCTCGGTCTGCGGCATCCGCCTCGTCAGTCTGCCTCCTCCGCCGGCCTCAGCGCGTGTCGCGATCCCGCGATGCGCGCCACCAGATCCGGCAGGCTTTCCATTTCGCTCCATCGGCCATTGCCGTTTTTCGGCAACTCGGTGGAAGCGGATGGCAGAACCGCCTGTGAGAACCCGAGTTTCTCGGCTTCTTTAAGGCGTTGTGCGGTATGCGCAACCGGCCGGATGGCGCCCGACAAGCTGACTTCGCCGAAATAGACGCAATCCGCAGGAAGGGCAAGCCCGGCAAGCGATGAAACCAGTGCGGAAGCCACAGCTAGATCGGCGGCCGGCTCCGAAATGCGGTAACCGCCGGCGATATTGAGATAGACGTCGTGCTGGCCGAGCCGCACGCTGCAATGGGCCTCGAGTACGGCGAGGATCATCGACAGCCGGGCGGAGTCCCAGCCGACGACAGCGCGCCGCGGCGTGCCGAGCGAAGTCGGCGCGACGAGCGCCTGGACTTCGACGAGAACAGGGCGCGTGCCTTCCATGCCGGCAAAGACAGCCGCTCCCGGCGATTTCTCGTTGCGCTCGCCGAGAAACAGCTCGGACGGGTTGGCGACTTCGCGCAGCCCCTTGTCGGACATCTCGAAGACGCCGATCTCGTCGGTCGGGCCGAAGCGGTTCTTGACGGTGCGTAGAATGCGATAGTGGTGACCGCGGTCGCCTTCGAAATAGAGCACCGCATCGACCATGTGCTCGACGACGCGCGGGCCGGCAATCTGCCCTTCCTTGGTGACATGGCCGACGAGCACGACGGCGGTTCCTGTCTGCTTGGCAAAGCGGATCATCGCCTGCACGCCGGTCCGAACCTGGGTCACCGTGCCGGGCGCCGAATCGACGATGTCGCTCCAGAGCGTCTGGATCGAGTCGATGATGACGAGGTCGGGCCGTTTGCCATCGGCGAGCGTCGCGAGGATGTCCTCGACATTGGTCTCCGCGGCAAGCAGCACGTCGCTGTCAGCCGCACCCAAGCGCTGCGCACGCAGCCGCACCTGCGCCACCGCCTCTTCGCCGGAGACGTAGATGACGCGGTGCTTGCGGCGCGAGAGTGCTGCGGCCGCCTGCATCAGCACCGTCGATTTGCCGATCCCCGGATCACCGCCGACGAGCAGCGCCGAGCCCCGCACGAAGCCGCCGCCGGTCACCCGGTCCAGTTCCGAAATGCCGGTCTGGATGCGCGGCGCATCCTCGATCTCGCCGGAAAGCGTCGTGAGCGCCACCGGGCGGCCCTTCTTCGGTGCGCGCGACGGACCGCCGCCGATGCCTGCCGTCGGATCCTCCTCGACGATGGTGTTCCACTCGCCGCAGCCTTCGCATTTGCCCGCCCAGCGGGTGTGGACGGTGCCACAGTTCTGGCAGATGAATTGTGTGCGAGCTTTCGCCATTAAGTTCGACTTTCGAAATCTGGAGCGTCACCGGCGGTCGCGTGGAGCGATACCGTCAGTGACAGGAGAATCACCTTTGTCGTCACATAATGCCGCGAAACGCGGAACAGAAGGTGAATTTTAGCGAAGGCTGCAAGGAATACCTGCGAAAGCCGCGTCAGACGGCGCCGACATAGTTCCTGACGTAGCGATGTCCGAGGCTGGTCAGCAGTTCGTAACCGATCGTACCGCCGGCGCGCGCGACGTCGTCAATGGCGATGTTGCGGCCGAAGAGCTCGATATAATCGCCCGGGCGTGCTGCACCTGCCGGAAGGTCGGTGACGTCGAACAGGCTGAGGTCCATGGTGACGCGGCCCACATGCGGCACGCGCTTGCCGTGCAGGAAGCCGAATGCCCCTGACGGAGTTGCCTGCCGCAGAGTCACGCCGCCGCCGGAAACCGAGCGATGGTAGCCATCGGCGTAGCCGACCGCGACAGTGGCGATGCGGCTGTCCCTGTCGAAGCGGGCGGAGGCGCCGTAGCTGGCGGTGCCTCCGGCGGCAACTTCGCGGATCTGGATGATCCTGGCTTCGGCGGTCACGACAGGCGTCATCGGGTTGATGGCATCGTTGACCGCCTCGCCACCATAGACGGCAATGCCCGGCCGGGTGAGCTCGAAATGGTAGTCGGCGCCGAGGAAGACGCCGCCGGAGTTTGCAAGGCTGGCATCGACACCCTCGTACGCAGCGGTTGTCTCGCGGAAACGCGCGAGCTGGTAGGCGTTCAACGGATGCTGCGGTTCGTCGGCGCAGGCGAGGTGGCTCATGATCAAGACGGGCGAGAAGCTTGCGGGCCGCGCCGGGTCGTTGGCAAGCGCCACGGCGGCCTCGACCGAGAGGCCCAACCGGTTCATGCCGGTATCGACATGCAGGACGCAGGGGTGATCACCGCGCTCGGAAAGTGCGGCCATGAATACGGCAAGCTGCTCCTCGGAATTGATGATGGGCACGAGATCGTTGTCGAAGAAGAGCTCTTCGTTTCCCGGCCACATGCCGGCGAGAATGTAGATGCGACCGTCCGGAACGAGGGGTCGCAGCTCGGCACCTTCCTCGGCATTGGCAACGAAGAAGTCACGTGCGCCGGCCGCATAGAGGGTAGGGGCGGCGTGCTCGATACCGAGCCCGTAGGCGTTCGCCTTCAAGATCGCTGCCGCCCGCGCCTTGCCGGAGCGGGCGTTCATCGCCCGCCAATTGTCGGCAAGCGCGCCGAGATCGATCGTGAGGCGGTTGGAGGCGGAAAGGAATTCGGAAGGAAGCATGCCGGACACTCTGCGTGGACGATCCAAAGAGCAATACAGCCAACGGCCCATGGTCGCAAATGCTCGCCTGTCGCACGTCCACCCGGGCTGTGTCGGGAACCGAGCACTTTTATGCAAGACGGGATCGCCTCGGACCACTATGATTCCCGCATGCAGACGATTTCGCAGCAACAGGCCATCGATGATACGCCGATTGAGGGCGCCGAGCGCACACGCTTCTGGCGGGACGCTCGTTTCATGGGGATGGAATGTCTGACGGCGACCTTCATCACCCACGAATTCGCGCCGCATGCGCACGAGACCTTCAGCATCGGCGCGATCGAGGCTGGCTCGCAGATCAGCAAGATCAAGGGCGAGCGCTCGGAAGCCGGCCCCGGGTTCTTCTACCTGATCAACCCCGACGAGATCCACGACGGTCATCCCGGCGGCAGCGGCTATCGCTACCGCATGGTCTATCCGAGCGCCGAGCTTTTGGTGAACATCATCGAGGACGTGACCGGTCGCCCCTTCAGGGGAACGCCATCCTTCTCGAAGCGTGTGCTGCAGGATCCGGACCTCGCCTTATCCTTTCATCACGCGCACCGAACGCTTGAGCTGGCGGGTGGTCAGCTCGAGGCCGAGGAAAAGATGTTCGGCGTGCTTGCGGCGATGTTCGAGAGGCACGGCAGTACGATCATCGCCCCGATCGAGACGCGCGAGCAGTCCGCCGTGCATCGGGCACGGGACTATCTGGTCGAAAATTACGTTGAAGACGTCGGGCTCGAGGAACTGGCCAAGGTCGCAGGGCTCAGCCGCGCGCACCTGATCCGCGCCTTCCGCAAGGAATTTCATATCACCCCGCATGCCTTTTTGACCGACAAGCGCGTGCGTGCTGCCAAGACCTTGCTCAGGCATGGCTGGTCGGCGGTGGATGCGGCCTATCAGTGCGGCTTCGCCGATCAGGCGCATTTCAGCCGCCACTTCAAGGCACGCACCGGCGTGACACCCGGCGCCTTCCGCGCCGGGTAGAGCGGGATGAGAAAAGGTGCGTGCGGTTTTTCCGCCCGCATTCCGCCCTTACTCACGAGAGCAATCACTTTCGTTCAATACGGGAGCCGCTCCAGCCTTTAGACGGTCTTCGTTTCGCGCAAATGGAGCCAGGGACGTTGCAGGTAAGAAGTGCATTTCAGGAATTTCGCGCCGCGGCGATCGCGATGACGCCGCTGATCGTCGCCGTCATGCCGATCGGTCTGGTGTTCGGTGCGGTGGCGGCGGCCAAGGGGCTGACGCCGGCGGCGGTGACTCTGATGAGCGCGCTGGTCTTTGCCGGCGGGTCGCAATTCGTCGCCATGGATATCTGGACGCATCCGGCGTCCTGGGCCGCACTCGGCTTTTCGGCCCTGCTGGTCAACATCCGCCATGTGCTGATGAGCGCCTCGATCGGCAGCAAGCTCGACGGATTCTCCGGGCCGGCGCGCTATGCCTCGATGCTGCTTCTCGCCGATGAAATATGGGCCATGGCCGAGATGCGCGCGAGCAATGGCAGGCTGACCCCCGCTTGGTATGCCGGCCTCGCCGTGCCCTTCTACTGCGCCTGGGTTCTGACGAGCCTGACGGGCGCGATGCTTGGCGCCCTGCTCGGCGATCCGAAGGTCATCGGCCTCGACTTCGCCTTCCCGGCCGTTTTCATCATACTGGTCATGGGGTTCTGGAAGGGGCGTGAAACGGGCGCCGTGCTGGCCGCGAGCGCTTGTGCGGCCGTGGTCACGCATCAGTTGCTGCCGGGGGTGTGGTACATCGCGGCCGGTGCCGCCGCCGGCGTCGTCGTGGCCGTGCTATCCGGCGGACGCAAGGAGGCCCACGCATGACCATCGATCTCGACGCACTGCTTGCGATTGTGGCCATGGCAGCCGCGACCATCGCAACCCGCATCGCCGGCCTAGTGCTCATCCGCTACGTGACGATCGGAGAAAACCAGAAGCGCGCCCTCGAAGCCATCCCGCCAGCAGTTCTGATGGCGGTCATCGCTCCGACGGCCCTGGTCACCGGCCCGGCTGAAACGATTGCGGCTGCCGCGACGGCCGTTGCCGCAACCAGGCTGCCGCTCTTGGCATCCGTTGCCGTCGGCGTAATTTCGGTGGCGCTGTTGCGTCAGGTTCTGGGTGGCGCCTGGTGAAGGCGGTGCAGCTCAAACGCATGCTGGGCGGGTCGCTATGAAGTGAGAGCGGGATAGGAAACCGCAAACATTTTTCCCATCCCGCTCCGGCCGCCCCCACGGAACTTTAGTGTTCTTCGTACTGGCTGAAGGAAGGATCGGCGAGGTCGGCGAAGCGCGTGTATTCCGACTGGAATGCGAGCTTCACGGTGCCGGTTGGTCCGTGGCGCTGCTTGGCGATGATCACATCGGCCGTGCCCTTCACCTGTTCCATCTTCATCTTCCACTCTTCGTACTTCGGATCGAACTCGTCGCGCGGCTCCAGGTTCTTCACGTAGTATTCCTCACGGAACACGAAGAGCACCACGTCGGCGTCCTGCTCGATCGAGCCCGATTCACGAAGGTCGGAGAGCTGCGGGCGCTTGTCTTCTCGGCTTTCCACCTGACGGGAGAGCTGTGACAGCGCGATGATCGGAACGTTCAGTTCCTTGCCCAGCGCCTTGAGGCCCGTGGTGATCTGGGTGATTTCCTGCACGCGGTTGTCGCTCGATTTGCCCGAGCCGGTCATGAGCTGGATATAGTCCACCACCAGGCAGTCGAGGCCACGCTGGCGCTTCAGGCGTCGAGCGCGAGCGGAAAGCTGGGCGATCGAGATACCACCGGTCTGGTCGATATAGAGCGGCACCTTCTGCATCATCTGCGAGCAGGCGACGAGCTTTTCGAAATCGGCCTCGGAAATGTCACCGCGACGGATCTTCGACGAGGAGACCTCGGTCTGCTCGGAGATGATACGGGTGGCGAGCTGTTCGGACGACATTTCGAGCGAGTAGAAGCCGACGACGCCGCCGTTCTTCGCCTTGAACGAACCATCCGCCTGGACTTCGGGCTCGTAGGCGGCGGCGATGTTATAGGCGATGTTGGTGGCAAGCGAGGTCTTGCCCATGCCCGGGCGTCCGGCGAGCACGATCAAGTCCGAGCGCTGCAGGCCGCCCATGCGGGCGTCGAGCGAATGGATGCCGGTGGAAATGCCCGACAGGCTGCCGTCGCGCTCGAAGGCGGCGCCGGCCATGTCGATCGCGAGTGCCACGGCGTCGTTGAACGACTGGAAGCCGCCGTCGTAGCGGCCGGTTTCGGCGAGTTCGAACAGGCGGCGCTCGGCGTCTTCGATCTGGCCCTGGGGCGGCATGTCGAGCGGCGCGTCATAGGCGATGTTGACCATGTCCTCGCCGATGGTGATCAGCGAGCGGCGGAGCGCCAGATCGTAGATCGCCCGGCCATAGTCTTCGGCATTGATGATCGATACGGCTTCGGCGGCGAGACGCGCGAGATATTGCGCGACGGTCAGGTCGCCGACCTTCTCGTCGGCCTTGAGGAAGGTCTTGATAGTGACCGGGTTCGCAGTCTTGCCCATGCGGATGATGTCGCCGGCGACCTCGAAGATCTTGCGGTGCAGCGGCTCGTAGAGATGCACAGGCTTCAGGAAGTCCGAGACACGGTAAAAGGCATCATTGTTGACGAGGATCGCGCCGAGCAGAGCCTGTTCGGCTTCAAGGTTGTTCGGCGCCTCGCGATAGTGCTGGTCCACCTGATCGTTGCTGATAGGGGATAGCTTTCGCGCCGCGTCGTTCATGTCGTTTTATCTCTGCCTCTGTCTGGTGTGGAACCGGTTTGCGATCTACCGCGAGCCGGGTCAAGTGCAGGGGGGACACACTCGCAAAGCGTCTCATCGCGGCCTGGCGCTTTTCCCGTTGTTCGACTGATCCACAGGCCGGGTTCACAAAAGCGTAGAATCTCGCCTTCCCACAAAGTTGGACGTTGACGAACGAATCACCCAACCGGGCTACGGAAGTGTAGCCCTCTCCCTGATCCGCACAAATCTCCATCTTGAAAACCGGCCGCAATTGGATTAGATAGGATCAAAATAGTTAGCATGCTAGTAATATGGAAAAGATATCAATTTATCAACCCACCGTGAACCGCGAACTGTTCGATGCCCTGTCGCTGGTCAATCGCAAGCTGCGGGCCGTATTCGATGCTCGGGTGAAGGAGAGGGGGCTGACGCTGTCGCGGGCCCGCGCGCTCTTCGCCCTGACCCGGAAGGATGGTTTGAACCAGCGCGAACTGGCCGATGAGCTCGACATCGAGACGCCGACGCTGGTGCGTCTGCTCGACGGCATGGAGAAGCAGGGTTTCATCGAGCGGCGGGTCGAGGCCTCCGACCGGCGCGCCAAGCAGATCCACATGACCGACGATGGCCGCGGCGTCGCGGACGAGATTCTGCGGCTTGCCGACGAGGTTCGGGCGGAAGTGCTGGAAGGTATCGATGCCGCCGAGCTTGCCGTGACGCAGCGGGTGATACGGGCGATCGCCGACAACGTTCAGGCGCTGGCGCGGGAGTGACGGCGATGAGCGCAGTCGCGACTGCTGCTGCAAACGATAATCGCAATGCCCCGGCGCCGGCGACCGGCGCGGCCGGCGACCTGGAGGAGATCGCTCCGGTCCCGCCGGCCCCAGCTCCGGCGCCGGCCCCGATGCCGGTCGACAAAAGCCTGGCGCTATCGGCGGTCTATGTCGTCGGTTCGGTTCTCCTGTTCCTGACACAGGGCCTGGGCATGAACTTGGCTCTGGCCAATCTGACACAGGTCCAGGGGGCGCTCTCGGCAACTTCGGTCGAGGCCGGCTGGTTGTCTGCGGCCTATATGGCGCCCAATGTCAGCCTGTCGATCGCGCTGGTGAAGATCCGCGCTCAATACGGGCTGCGCCGCTTTGCCGAAATCAGCATCGTCGGCTTCGTCATCGTCTCGTTGATGAACGTCTTCGTCTCCGACCTGCATTCGGCCATAGTCGTGCGCTTCATCAGCGGCATCGCCGCCGCACCGATGTCGACGCTCGGCTTCCTCTATATGCTCGAGGCCTTTCCGCCGGCGCGCAAGCTGACGGTCGGCCTGGCGCTCGCACTCACCTGCACGACGATCTCCGCGCCGATCACCCGTCTCATCTCCCCGACCCTCATCGAATACGGTCAGTGGCATGCTCTCTATACGCTCGAAATGGCGCTGGCGCTGATCGCGCTGCCGATCATCTATCTTTTGCCGCTGACGCCGGTTCCGCATGCGAAGGTCATCCAGCGCATGGATATCCTGAGCTACCTGCTCGTCGCCGTCGCCTTCGGCTGTCTCGCCGTCGTGCTGACCATGGGGCGTCTCTACTGGTGGCTGGAGGCGCCCTGGCTCGGCGTTCTCCTGGTTGTCGCGATCGCGACGCTGACGACCGTGGTGCTGATCGAGCTCCATCGCCAGGTGCCGCTGATCGATGTGCGCTGGATCGCCTCGAAGGAAATCATCCATTTTGCCGCGGTCCTGCTGATCTTCCGCCTGGTCGCCTCCGAGCAATCGGCAATCGCTGCGAATTTCTATCAGCAGCTCGGCCTCCAGTTCGAACAGGTCGCAACGCTCTATTGGATCATCCTCGCCGCGGCCATTGCCGGCGGTCTGCTCTGTGCCGTGCTGATGAACCCGCAGCATGCGGAGCGTGTGCACATCCTTGCGCTCGGCCTGCTTGCGACCGGCGCCTATATGGACAGCCAGGCGACGAGCCTGACACGACCCGAGCAGATGTATCTGAGCCAGGCGATAATCGCTTCGGGCACTGCGCTCTTCCTGCCGCCTGCCATGGCGCGCGGCTTCAAGGCGGCGTTGGCGAAGGGGCCGAGCTACATCCTGAGCTTCATCGTCATCTTCCTGTTCACCCAGAGCATCGGCAGCCTGATCGGTTCCGCGGCCTTCGGGACCTTCATCACATTCCGCGAGAAGTTCCATTCCAATATTCTGGCCGAGCAGATCGTGTTGTCCAATCCGCTGGTTGCTCAGCGCGTCAACCAGCTCTCCGCCGGCTATGGCAGGGTGATGGGCGACAAGACCTTGCTGAACGGCGAGGGCACGCTGCTGCTGTCGCAGCAAGTGACGCGGGAAGCCTACATACTCGCCTATAACGACGCATTCCTGCTTGCCGCTGTGATCGCGCTTTTCGCGCTCGCCGGCCTGCTCCTGCACATGTCCTACAACTGGCTCACGCAGAGGCTGACCGGCCCTGCGCCAATGCCGGCCGCTTGATCAATCGAGTTGACGACCATGCTGAAGTTTCTCCGTTCCCCAACGACCATCATTGTGCTTCTTGCCGGCATCGCCGGTGTCGCCCTTGTGCTCTATGCCTGGCGGCTGCCGCCGTTCCACAGCTCCGTCGAGATGACGGAGAATGCCTATGTGCGCGGCTACGTCACGATCATGAGCCCGCAGCTTTCGGGCTACGTCGCCGATGTTCCGGTGCGTGACTACGAGACCGTCAGGGCCGGGCAATTGCTGGTGAAGATCGACGATCGCATCTATGCGCAGAAGCTGGCTCAGGCCGAAGCGACGCTTGCCGGACAGAAGGCGGCGCTCGCCAATTCCTATCAGCAGGAACTATCGGCCAAGGCCGGCATCGTCGCCAGCGAAGCCCAGCTCGCGAGCGCCAAGGCGGCCTTCAATCGGGCGCGCGCCACCTGGGACCGTATTCGTCCGCTCGCCGAAAAGGGCGTGTCGACACGCAGCGATGCCGATCAGGCACGCGCCGGCTTCGAGCAGGCCGGCGCGGCCGTGAGCCAGGCGGAAGCCGGGCTGGAAGTGTCGAAGCAGGCGCTGGCGACGACGCTTGGCGCGCGTGCAGGATTGGAAGCGGCCGTGGCCGGTGCGCAAGCCGCCGTCGAGCTGGCGCGCATCGATCTCGAAAACACGCGCATCGTTGCGCCGCGTGACGGCAGGCTGGGTGAGATTGGCGCGCGGATCGGGCAATATGTGACGGCGGGATCGCAGCTTCTCGCACTGGTACCGAACGATGTGTGGGTCGTCGCCAATTTCAAGGAGACGCAACTCGACGGCATGAAGGCGGGCCAGCCCGTTACCATCGCGGTCGATGCCCTGCAGAAGAACGAACTCACGGGGCATATCGAGCGCTTCTCGCCGGCAGCCGGTTCGGAATTCAGTGTCATCCGGGCGGACAACGCCACCGGCAACTTCACCAAGGTGGCCCAGCGCGTCGGCGTGCGGATCATGGTCGATCCCGGTCAGCCGCTGGCCGAGATGCTCTCGCCCGGCCTCTCGGTGGTCGTGCGTGTCGACAAGGATGCGCCAGCGCGGACCGCCGTGGATCAGGCGACCAGTCACGCTGTGCCCGTCGCTGCTCGTGGGTAGCCTGCCGCCTCACGTGAAGAGGCCAGGAAAGATGCGGCCAAGAAAAAGCCCGGATCGATTGACCCGGGCTTTCGTATGTCGAATGGCCGTTAGGCTTATTCTTCTTCGCCTTCGAATTCGGCTTCCGGGTTGAAGAAGTCTTCCGGCTTCAGAGCGTCTTCGTCGACGCCGTAGATGGCGTCGGCCGAGGTCAGGCTTTCGCCCTTGGCCTGGCGTTCGGCTTCTTCAGCCGAACGGGCAACGTTGACTTCAACCGAGATCTCGACTTCCGAGTGCAGGTGCAGCGTGACCTTGTGCAGGCCGATCGACTTGATCGGGTGGTTGAGGTCAACCTGGTTGCGGCCGACGTTGAAGCCTTCGGCAGCGAGCGTCTCGACGATGTCGCGAGCAGCAACCGAGCCGTAGAGCTGGCCGGTTTCGCCAGCGGAGCGGACGATGATGAAGGACTTGCCGTCGAGCTTTTCGGCAACCGCCTGGGCTTCCGACTTGCGCTCGAGGTTACGGGCTTCGAGCGTCGAACGCTCGGCTTCGAAACGGGCCTTGTTGGCAGCGTTGGCGCGCAGTGCCTTGCCGAGCGGCAGGAGATAGTTGCGGGCAAAGCCGTCGCGAACCTTTACGGTTTCGCCCATCTGGCCGAGCTTGGCGATACGTTCGAGAAGAATGACTTCCATGTTCGTTTCCTTTCAGTGTTCCAGTTTGTTGGTCAGCTTTTTCCCACCGGCGTGACTGCGATGGTGCGTCGCGTATCGATCAGGCCGGACAGGAGGAAGAAGAATGCCGGGATCGTGAACACGAGCACCGACAGGTATGCGATCCACAGCACGGGAAGCCGCCAGGACTTGCCGCGCGTGCGGAAATGGAAGGAGGCGAAGCCGGCGAGCAGAAAACCTGCGCCGAAGGTTCCGCAGATCAGCGCGCCGATCGTCGCGGGCGCGCCGCCGAGGAAGGTCATGACCAGGCCGCCGAGGAAGATGAAGATCGCGTTGCGGTGCATGCGCAGCGTCGAAGGGATGTCCTCGCGCGGGCGCAACGACCGGCCCGACATCTGCACGATGCGGGTTGCGACGTAGTAGGCGGTAAAGAGCATCAATACCCAGATCGCGCCCTGGACGAGCGGCAGGGCCAGCGTGAAGAGCGATTTGATCTGGGCAACGGCAGCGACGTCCGGATTGTAGCCCGGATCCTGCGCCTTCACCGCCTCAATGACGATATCGACCATGCGGTCGGAAATGTCGGCGCCATAGCCGACGATGAAGCCGACGATGATCATGCCGATGGTCACGAGGCCGGCGAGGTGGCTGAGAATATCGGACAGCGGATACCAGGCGAGCGCCTCGTCCGGGCCGCCGAGTTCGGAAGCCGGGCGGGCGAGATTGGCGAGGTGGCTGAGCCAGCCGGCGGGGATCAGCGTGACGACGAGAATCAGCAGTGCGAAATAGGGCGAGACGAGCGCGGCGGCGGTGGCGCCGGCGCTAACGATCGCAGCAATCGCCGCGGCATTGCCCCAACCGAGGCCGGCGATCAGGATCGGAAGTGCGGAAGCGGCATAAAGGACGATGGCAAGAGACGACTGCGTGTTCGCGCCCATCGACAAGAGGGCGGCGGTAAAGCCGGCGAGAACGCCGGTCAGCAGCGATGTCCTGTTCACATTCGTCACGTTCGCTGTCCTGCTTCGTGCAGTTAGGGGATGGCAAATGCCCGGCCCCAGCATGGGATTTTGGCGCTTTCGCACCGGTTCCGATCCGCGCCCACCGCGGAAGGGAGGGATAAGGCGCTCACGTCGGCGGAGCGCCTTATCCCGGAGTCGGCTTCCGTCGAGTCAGACGACCGACGGAGAGTCAGCCGTTCTTAGGAAACGACGTAGGGCAGGAGGCCGAGGAAGCGTGCACGCTTGATCGCCTGGGCGAGTTCGCGCTGCTTCTTCTGGGAAACGGCCGTGATGCGGGAAGGAACGATCTTGCCGCGCTCGGAAATGTAGCGCTGCAGCAGACGGATGTCCTTGTAGTCGATCCGCGGAGCGTTTGCGCCCGAGAAGGGGCAGGTCTTGCGGCGACGGTGGAACGGGCGACGAACCGGAGCGGAAGAAACTTCAGCCATTGTCTTTATCTCCTAAAGCTTCTTGATTACGCGCGGTCTTCGCGCGGACGACGCGGGCGGTCTTCACGGTCGCCACGGTCCGGGCGCGGACCACGGTCGCCGAAGCCACGCTCCGGACGGTCGCCATCGCGGCGCGGACGGTCGTCGCGGTCGCGCTTCTGCATCATGGCAGACGGGCCTTCCTCGTGCTTCTCGACGGCGATCGTCATGTAGCGGAGGATGTCTTCGTTGATGCGCATCTGACGCTCGACTTCGTGAACGGCCGGTGCCGGAGCATCGATGTCCATCAGAACGTAGTGAGCCTTGCGGTTCTTCTTGATGCGGTAGGTGAGGGACTTCAGGCCCCAGTTCTCGACGCGACCGACCTTGCCGCCGTTCGCTTCGAGCACGCCCTTGTACTGCTCGACGAGAGCGTCGACCTGCTGCGGCGTGATGTCCTGGCGGGCCAGGAATACGTGTTCATAAAGAGCCATTGTGGCTTGCCTTTCTTGCGTTAATCAGCCCGGACCTCGGCGGCTAAGCCTCAACGACTGTTCTTATGGGCTCGCAAGAGCCGGCAAGAAAGTGTTGTATCGAGACGGTCGAGAGCGGAGACACGGGAGGCCGGAAAGACTTGCTATCCTAACGGCTCCCCTCGCGGGAAACCGGCCCTCCGTTCAGCCACCAGCCAGAAGACCGGGCATTTCGAACAGCGCGCTTATACGCATTTTTCCGCAGAAGGCAAGGCTCGCCGGATATTTTCACTCCGACCTGTTCTCAGGCGGACCGATGCCGATCAGATCGGCATCGGGTAGAGACGGTGCAGTCGCCTGATGCCGTTCATGACGTCCTGCGACAGAGTGAGATTGGCGGCGCCGAGGTTGGTCTTCAACTGTTCCATCGAGGTCGCGCCGATGATGACGGATGCCATGAACGGCCGCGTCAGGCAGAAGGCGATTGCCATCTGAGCGGGGTCGATACCGTGCTCGCGTGCAAGCTGCACATAGCCGGCCACCGCCGGTTCCTGGTGCGGCGTGAAGCGGCCGCCGAGGTCGCCGTTGATCGAGAGGCGGGAGCCCGTCGGTCTGGCACCGTCCAGATACTTGCCGCTGAGCAGTCCGGCTGCGAGCGGCGAATAGGCGAGCAGGCCCACGTCCTCGTGATGCGACAGCTCGGAAAGATCGAGATCATAGGCGCGGTAGAGCAGATTGTATTCGTTCTGCACTGAGGCGATCCGTGGCAGGCCGTGGCGCTCGGCCATGTCGATGAACTTCATCGTGCCCCAGGCCGTTTCGTTGGAGAGACCGATGGCGCGAACCTTGCCGGCCTTCACGAGATCGCCGAGCTTGTCGAGGATCGCTCGGAGATCGCTGGCGACATGCGCCTTGTCCTGCTTGGCCGGATCGTAGGACCAGGCATTGCGGAAATGGTAGTGACCGCGGTTCGGCCAATGGATCTGGTAGAGGTCGACATAGTCGGTCCTCAAACGTCGAAGGCTGGCGTCGATTGCCAGTTCGATGCCTTCCGGGGTCGTGGGATCGCCATTACGGATATAGGGGCGACCCGGGCCGGCGACCTTGGTCGCGAGCACGACGTCGTCGCGGCGGCCGCGCTTCGCCAGCCATTCGCCGATGAAACGCTCCGTATTGCCGTAGGTCTCGGGCGACAGTGGGGTCGTTGGGTAGAGTTCAGCCGTATCGATGAAGTTGACGCCCTTGTCGAAGGCATGATCCAGTTGCTCGTGCGCCTCGGAGATGGAGTTCTGCGAGCCCCAGGTCATGGTGCCCAGGCAGATTTCCGAAACCTTTATGCCGGTGCGGCCAAGCGTGTTGTAGCGCATCTAGATAGGTATCCTTGTGAAGGGCGGGCGCCGACCTGGGGAGGAAAGGGGCGCGCGCGCCGGGAATGGAGTGGCCGCCTTTGCCTGTGCGTCGGTCGCAGGGCAGAACGACATCGGGCGGCAAACTTACGCCTTGATTGTTGAAGATCAAGGGCAAAAGGCGCCGTCGGCCCCGTCCGTACGGGCCTGCAAGCTTGACTCGCCGTTCAGGAATGTGAATGGAGAGGAAACCGGAGCGGGGTTGGGGAAAAGTGTTTGCGGTTTTCGCCCGCATCCCGCTCCAACTCATAAGAACCGATCACTATGATTTCGTGTCGCGCCGACCCGAAATCATAGTGATCTAGGGAAGGGACTATCCCATGAGCATTGCATTCACGTTTCCCGGCCAGGGCAGCCAGGCTGTCGGCATGGGCAAGGATCTGGCGGACGCCTTTCCGGAAGCGGCAGCCGTTTTTTCCGAAGTCGACGAGGCGCTCGGCGAGAAGCTGTCCGAGATCATGTGGAACGGCCCCGAGGAAACGCTGACGCTGACCGCGAACGCGCAGCCCGCACTGATGGCCGTCTCGATGGCCGTCATCCGGGTGCTCGAAGCCAAGGGCCTCGACATCAAGTCCAAGGTCTCCTTCGTCGCCGGCCATTCGCTGGGCGAATATTCGGCACTCTGTGCCGCCGGTACCTTCTCGATCGCCGACACGGCGCGTCTCCTGCGCATCCGCGGCAACGCGATGCAGGCGGCCGTCCCGGTCGGCAAGGGCGCGATGGCCGCGATCATCGGCCTGGAGTATGCCGACGTCGAAGCCGTTTGCCGCGAAGCTTCGGCGCTCGGCTCCTGCCAGATCGCCAACGACAACGGCGGCGGCCAGTTGGTGATTTCCGGCGAGAAGGTGGCCGTCGAGAAGGCTGCCGCACTGGCATCCGAAAAGGGCGCCAAGCGCGCTCTGATGCTGCCGGTCTCCGCTCCCTTCCATTCGAGCCTGATGGCGCCGGCCGCCGACGCCATGCGCGAGGCTCTCACCAAGGTCGAGAAGCGCAATCCCGTCGTACCCGTGATCGCCAACGTGCTGGCCGCACCTGTCAGCGATGCCGGCGAGATTGCCCGGCTGCTGGTGGAGCAGGTCACGGGCCAGGTCCGCTGGCGCGAGACGGTCGAGTGGTTTGCCGCCAACAACGTCACGACGCTCTACGAGCTCGGTTCCGGCAAGGTCCTGACCGGGCTTGCCCGCCGGATCGACAAGACCGTCAACGGTATTGCCGTCAATACGCCTGCCGATATCGACACCGCACTTGCCGCCTTGCTCGCCTGAGCGATCGCGTAAGCGCTCCAGTTACAAGGAATCAATCAGATGTTCGATCTTTCCGGCCGCAAGGCTCTCGTTACCGGTGCATCCGGTGGAATCGGTGAAGAAATTGCCCGCATGCTGCACGCCCAGGGCGCAACCGTCGGCCTGCACGGCACGCGCGTCGAAAAGCTGGAAGCGCTTGCCAACGAACTCGGCGATCGCGTGCAGCTCTTCCCGGCGAACCTTTCCGACCGTGCCGAAGTCAAGGCACTCGGCGAAAAGGCCGAGGCCGAACTCGGCGGCGTCGATATTCTCGTCAACAATGCCGGCATCACCAAGGACGGCCTCTTCGTGCGCATGAGCGATGAGGACTGGGACAGCGTTCTCGAAGTCAACCTGACTGCCGTCTTCCGCCTGACGCGCGAGCTCACCCATCCGATGATGCGCCGCCGCTTCGGCCGCATCGTCAACATCACCTCGATTGTCGGTGTCACGGGCAATCCGGGCCAGGCCAATTACTGTGCCTCCAAGGCCGGCATGATCGGCTTCTCGAAGTCCCTGGCGCAGGAGATCGCGACGCGCAACGTCACGGTCAACTGCGTCGCGCCCGGCTTCATCGAGAGCGCGATGACCGGTAAGCTGAACGACAAGCAGAAAGACGCGATCATGGGCGCGATCCCGATGAAGCGCATGGGCACCGGCGCGGAGATTGCGTCGGCCGTCGTCTACCTTGCGTCGAACGAGGCTGGCTACGTCACCGGCCAGACGATTCACGTCAATGGCGGTATGGCCATGATCTGATCCGGTTCGGGATGCGTCGCCCGTCGAGATTGTGCGACGGGCGATATTCAACGTCCCGGGATGCGCCTGCCAAATGCCTGAAATTCAATGTTGAGCAAGCGAATGTCAGGCATTTTCGGACTTTGCGACAGACTTAAACCGTGTTAATCGGGCCATGACTGTTAGCAGTCGACCGGTCCCGCCAGGTGTCCGGCAGCCTTGGCTGCCCTGGGTTTGCCGCAGTTCCGGTTGGATGGATTGCCGGGTAGCCCGTCTTGGTCTATCAGGCTTGAATAAGAGTACCGGTGCCGGAACAGGCGCCCACAGAAACGAAGGTCGAGGAACTCCGACATGAGCGATATCGCAGAACGCGTAAAGAAAATTGTTATTGATCATCTTGGCGTCGACGCCGAAAAGGTCAGCGAAGGCGCAAGCTTCATCGATGACCTCGGCGCGGACTCGCTCGACACCGTCGAACTGGTCATGGCTTTCGAAGAAGAATTCGGCGTTGAAATCCCGGACGATGCCGCTGACTCGATCCTGACCGTCGGCGACGCCGTCAAGTTCATCGAAAAGGCCCAGGCCTAATATCCAAGCGGCTACGGCCGTAGACGGGCCGCCTAAAGCGGCCCGTTTCAGCCCAAGGAAGTGGGCTGTCCCGCGAGCGCGGGTTTCGATCAGCAAGCGTTTTCCGCATTTTCCTCTGATCGTGAATAAGAACCTTAAAATGGATGCCCGGATCGGGTTCGTCACACGTGGTCCGATCCGGCTCTGAAATTGAAAAGTCAGGGTGGGTCGCGGACTATGAGACGTGTCGTTATCACCGGTACCGGCATGGTATCTCCCTTGGGTTGCGGAACTGAGGCGACGTGGGCGCGCCTTCTTGCCGGGCAGAATGCTGCGCGCAAGGTGACCGAATTCGAGGTCGAGGATCTTCCTGCCAAGATCGCCTGTCGCATTCCTTTCGGCGACGGCACCGACGCAACCTTCAACGCCGACGACTGGATGGAGCCGAAGGAGCAGCGCAAGGTCGATCCGTTCATCGTCTACGCGATGGCGGCCGCCGACATGGCGCTTGCCGACGCCGGCTGGAAGCCGGAGAGCAACGAGGACCAGATCGCGACCGGCGTCCTGATCGGTTCGGGTATCGGCGGTCTCGAAGGCATCGTCGAAGGCGGCTATACGCTGCGCGACAAGGGCCCCCGCCGCATTTCGCCGTTCTTCATTCCCGGCCGCCTCATCAACCTCGCCTCGGGCCAGGTGTCGATCCGCCACAAGCTGCGTGGCCCGAACCACTCGGTCGTCACCGCGTGCTCGACCGGCGCGCACGCCATCGGCGACGCGAGCCGTCTGATTGCGCTCGGCGATGCCGACGTCATGGTTGCCGGCGGTGCGGAATCGCCGATCTGCCGGATCTCGCTTGCGGGCTTCGCAGCCTGCAAGGCCCTGTCGACCCAGCACAACGACAACCCGGAAAAGGCATCGCGTCCCTACGATGTCGATCGTGACGGCTTCGTCATGGGCGAGGGCGCCGGCGTCGTCATCCTCGAAGAGCTCGAGCACGCCAAGGCCCGCGGCGCGAAGATCTATGCGGAAGTCGTCGGTTACGGCCTTTCCGGCGACGCCTTCCACATCACCGCTCCGTCGGAAGATGGCGATGGCGCCTATCGCTGCATGCAGATGGCGCTGAAGCGCGCCGGCCTGACGGCGGCCGACGTCGACTATATCAACGCCCACGGCACCTCGACCATGGCGGACACGATCGAGCTTGGCGCCGTCGAGCGCCTGGTCGGCGAGCATGCGTCGAAGATCTCCATGTCCTCGACCAAGTCGGCGATTGGCCATCTGCTCGGCGCTGCCGGCGCTGTCGAAGCGATCTTCTCGGCACTCGCGATTCGCGACAACATCGCGCCGCCGACGCTCAACCTCGACAATCCGTCGGTGGAAACCAAGATCGACCTCGTGCCGCACGTCGCGCGCAAGCGCGAGATCAACGTGGCGCTGTCGAACTCCTTCGGCTTCGGCGGCACCAACGCGTCGCTGGTCCTGCGCCGCTACACGGGCGCCTGATCGGGCCCTGCCTTTCATCGGATCGGTCCAACAAGTCGGTCCGATGATCCTGCTTTTGCCGCATTGCTCGCTACAAGCATGATTTGGGAGGATGCAACGCCATCGCGCGATGCTTGCCGACCGCTATGTTCGCGCAAGGCATATCTGTCAGATTGCCATTTAGCTATTGCCGGGAACATGTCGCCCGCCCAGTGGTAACCGGGGGCGGCACGTTCCGAACGGCTGCCTGTCTCCTTAAATCCATCCGATTTAAGGAGAAAGCAGGCAGCCATTTAGAGTGTTACAGCGACCTTAATGCGTCCTATAAGGCGTACGGTTCTGTAAAGTGTCAGCCGTCCGTCGCCTTCTCTTGAATAGGCGGTGAACCGACACATTTCTGTGGTTCCTGGTGCCAAGGCACTGCGCCGCAGGTCTATTGTGATGAAGACTGCGGAACGCCGCCCGCCAGGTCGGCGCCGGTTATGAAATTGACTTAAGCCTGCCATGGTCCAGTCCGAAATTCGCACCGGGGCAGGAAGAGAATGAGGCTGCGAATTTCGGGTTCGGGATAATCGTGAGCGACTCAAACGATAACGGCGCGGCGCAATTCGGCCGCAATGAAAACGCGAGCAACGGGCCGATCATTCCGAAATCGGCCAACGAGGCGCTGCGGCCGGAAAAGGTGCCGCAGCCCCCGAAGCGGTCGCGCAAGGCGCGCAGCCAGGTGGTGATCTTCCTGAACTTCGTGATGACCATCATCGTCTTCGCGGCGCTCGCCGCCGCCGGCACGGTCTACTACGCCATGCATCAGTACGAGAAGCCGGGTCCGCTGCAGGCAAACCAGAACTTCATCGTCAGGAGCGGCGCCGGCATGAGCGAGATCGCCAGCGGTCTCGAGCGCAGCAACATCATTACCGACGCGCGCGTCTTCCGCTTTGTCTCGGAAGCCTATCTCGACAATGAGACGCTGAAGGCCGGCGAGTATGAAATCAAGGCCGGCTCGTCGATGCAGGACGTGATGCAGCTTCTGAAGTCGGGCAAATCGATCCTCTATTCCGTTTCTCTGCCCGAAGGCCTGACCGTCAAGCAGATGTTCCACAAGCTTTCCGACGATCCGGTTCTGGTCGGCGATCTGCCGAAGGAGCTTCCGCCGGAAGGCTCGCTGATGCCGGACACCTACAAGTTCACACGCGGCACCAAACGCGGCGAGATTGTCCAGCAGATGGTTGCCGCCCAGAAGGCGCTGGTCGATCAGATCTGGGAGAAGCGTGATCCGAACCTGCCGGTTTCGACGGTCGAGGAACTCGTTACGCTTGCTTCGATCGTCGAGAAGGAAACCGGTCGCGCCGACGAACGGCCGCGAGTCGCCTCCGTCTTCATCAACCGGCTCGACAAGGGCATGCGGCTGCAGTCCGACCCGACGATCATCTACGGCATTTTCGGCGGCGACGGAAAGCCGGCGGACCGTCCGATCCTGAAGTCCGACATCGACAAGCAGACGCCCTACAATACCTATATCATCAAGGGCTTGCCGCCGACGCCGATCGCCAATCCGGGCCGTGCGGCGCTGGAGGCAGTCGCCAATCCGTCGCGTACGCCGGAACTCTACTTCGTGGCCGACGGCTCGGGCGGCCATGTTTTCGCCGAGACTTTGGACGAGCACAACGCGAACGTAAGGCGTTGGCGCAAGGCGGAAGCCGAGAAGGCAGCGGAAGCCGCGAAGGCTGCCACGGATGCTGCAGTGGCTGAACCGGCAGCAGCGCAGCCGCAATAAACGCTGCATTGTGGACGGATAGATCACGGCGCGGATATCCCTTGCGGGATGCCGCGCCGTCGCCGTATTGCTTCTGCTGAAACACAACGGAGGTGACGATGCCGCTCCAATCGATGACCGGCTTTGCCCGCAGGGAAGGCAGCAGTGGCCGCCGCCGTTGGGCCTGGGAACTGCGCTCCGTCAATGGCAAGGGTCTTGATCTCAGGTTGCGCCTGCCGCAAGGGCTCGAACGCTTCGAGCCCGAAGTGCGCAAACTCGCGGCAGATTATTTCTCGCGTGGCAATCTCCAGATCGGACTTTCCGTCAGCGGCGCAGAAGCAACCGTCGAGGCGGTGGTCAATCAGGGCGCGCTGACGGCGGTCTTGAACTTGCGCGAACAGCTCGGCGATCTCGTTGACCCGGCGCCCCTGAAATTTGACACGCTTCTCTCCATCCGCGGGATTGTCGATTTTCGCGAACCGGAAGAAAGCGAAGAGGAGCGTGCCGCCCTTGATACGGACATCCTCGAAGGGCTGAGGCTCGCACTTTCCGATCTCCGCGCCATGCGTGAGGAGGAGGGGGCCGCGCTCTGTCAGATCCTGCTGGCGCAGGTCGAAGGCATCGAGGCACTCACGGCGACCGTGGAGGCCGATCCGTCGCGTAGCGCCGCGGCGATCGCCGACCGGCTTGCCCAACAGGTGGCCCTGGTGATGGACAACGGCTCCTCGCTCGACCGGGAACGCCTTTACGCCGAAGTGGCGCTGCTCGCCACCAAGGCCGATCTTCGGGAAGAGATCGACCGGCTTGGCTCCCACATCGCAGCGGCGCGTGAGCTGCTGGCGAAGGGCGGGCCCGTCGGCCGCAAGCTTGATTTCCTGGCACAGGAATTTAACCGAGAATCGAATACGATCTGTTCCAAGTCGAATGCGGCCGCCGTTTCGGCCGCCGGTATCGAACTCAAGGTCGTCATCGACCAGTTCCGCGAACAGGTCCAGAATCTGGAGTAACGCATGACCCAGGCGACCCCTTCGCCCATCAAGATTGCCCGTCGTGGGCTGATGCTCGTCATTTCCTCGCCCTCGGGCGCCGGCAAGTCGACGATTGCGCGCAATCTCCTGGAAGCCGATCCGGAGATGAGCATCTCCGTCAGCGTGACGACGCGCCAGCGCCGTCCGAGCGAAATCGATGGGCGGCATTATCACTTCAAATCGATCCGGGAATTCGAGGCGTTGCGGGCGACCGACTCGCTGCTCGAATGGGCGGAGGTGCACGGCAATTTCTACGGCACGCCACGCGATGCCGTCGAAGCGGCGATGGCCGCCGGTCGCGACATGCTCTTCGATATCGATTGGCAGGGCGCCCAGCAGCTCCAGGAAAAGATGGCCGGCGACGTCGTGTCGATCTTCATCCTGCCGCCGTCGATGACCGAGCTGCAGTCACGCCTGCACCGCCGGGCCGAAGACAGTGAAGAGGTGATTGCGACGCGGCTTGCCAACTCGCGCGCCGAGATCGAGCACTGGCGCGAGTATGATTACATCGTGCTCAACGACGACCTCGATCGCGCTTTCGCCTCGGTGCGGGCGATCGTCGAGGCGGAACGGCTTCGTCGCGACCGACGCCCGGGCCTGTTCGATTTCGTTAATGGGCTTCTGACGGAAAATCCGTTCTGAGGCGAGGGGAGTGGCCGGCCTGCCGGCCACCAACAGGGCTCAGAGGCAGTTTGCCAGGCGGCAGAATTCTTCCACCGAAAGCGTCTCGGCCCGCCGCTGCGGGTCGATATCGGCTTTTGCCAGCAGGGTTTCGCCGCCAAGCGGCTTGAGGCTTTGCCGCAGCATTTTGCGGCGCTGGCCGAAGGCGGCATGCGTCACCTTCTCGAGTGCCGAAACGGAGCAGGGGATCGGGTTCTCCACGGGCTCCAGATGGACCACCGATGAGGTCACCTTCGGCGGCGGGGTGAAGGCTTGCGGCGGCACGTCGAAAGCCATCCGCGCCCTGGTGCGCCAGCCGCAGAGCACCCCGAGCCGTCCGTAGTGATCGTCATCCGCTTCGGCGACGATCCTGAGGCCCACTTCCCGCTGGAACATCAGCGTCAGCGATTGCCAGAAGGGCGGCCAGCGTTGAGGCAACAGCCAGTTGACGAGCAATTGGGTGCCGACATTGTAGGGCAGGTTGGCGATGATCTTGACCGGCCCACCGTCGGCAAGCGTCTCGAACGGTGTTTTCAGGGCGTCGCCTTCGATCACCTGCAACCGGTCCGGATAGTGCGCGCCAATTTCGGCAAGCGCCGGCACGCAGCGCGAGTCGCGCTCGATCGCGATGACCTTCTTGGCTCCGAGGGCCAGAATGGCGCGCGTCAGGCCGCCGGGACCAGGGCCGACTTCGATAACCGTCACGCCTTCGAGCGAACCGGCGGTCCGGGCGATCTTCTGTGTCAGATTGAGGTCGAGCAGGAAGTTCTGGCCCAACGCCTTCCTGGCGTCGAGGCCATGGCGCTGGATTACGTCGCGCAGCGGAGGAAGACCGTCGAGCGCGGCCATCAGCGGATATCTCCTGGGGCGTTGGCCGCGAGCATCGCGGCAAGATCAAGTGCCGCCCTCAGGCTGTCGTCGCGGGCGACGCCTTTGCCGGCAAGGCTGAAGGCCGTGCCGTGGTCAGGCGACGTGCGGATGAAGGGAAGGCCGAGCGTGACATTGACGCTGTCGTCGAAGCCGAGCGCCTTGGCTGGGATCAGCGCCTGATCGTGATACATGCAGATCGCAACGTCGTAGGTCGCGCGCGCCCGATCATGGAACATCGTATCCGCCGGCAGGGGACCCACGGCATCGATCCCCTCGGCCCGCAGACGGTCGATTACGGGGCGGATGACGGCGTTATCCTCAAGGCCGAGCGCACCGTTTTCGCCGGCGTGAGGGTTGAGACCGGCGATTGCGAGGCGCGGTCGCTCGAGCCCGAAACGGTTGCGCAGATCAGCCGCCGTAATCGCACAGGTGCGATAGATGAGATCCGGTGTTAACTGGCCCGGTACTTCCTTCAGCGGGATGTGGATGGTGACCGGAACCGCGCGTAGCTTCGGTCCGGCCAGCATCATGACCGGCAGAACGGTTTGTCCGGTCGCCTTCTCCGCGAGATCCGCCAGGTATTCGGTGTGGCCGGGAAAACGGAAACCGGCGTCGTAGAGAACCGCCTTGGCGATCGGGTTGGTCACGACGGCCGAGGCTTCTCCAGCGGTGACGAGTTGCACCGCCGTATCGATCGCCTTGATGACGGCGCTGGCATTGGCGGTGTCGGGATAGCCCGCCGTAACCGGGGCAGGGCAGGTGAGCGGCAGAATCGGCAGCGCCGCATCGAACACGGCAACGGCGCCAGCACAATCCGTTTCCCGCACGGGAACCGAATAGCCGAGCATGGCCGCCCGCGCGGCAAGCACCGAAGGATCGCCAATGAAAAGGAAAGGTGCCGTCGCGTGCTCGCGGCGGCCAAGCCAGGCGGAAAGGCTGATATCCGGCCCGATACCGGCCGGATCGCCCATGGTCAGGGCGAGTGGCCCGCCGGTTGGTTCGCGCATGTTACCGCTGTGCTTACTTGTTGACGATCTGCGCTTTCTTGCGCAGTTCCTCGAGATACTTTTCGCTGTTCGGGTCTTCTCCGCCCGTTTTCTTCTTGCCGATATCCTCGGCGCGGAAGACGATTTCTGCGGCCGTGTCGTCGTTGACCTCACGCTTCTTGCAGATCGCCAGGTATTCGACGCCCTTTTCGGTTACGCGAGTTCCGGTCGTGCCGTTTTCGCCGGCCTTTTCGACCAGGGGCTTCCATTCGTCCGGCAATTGCTGGGCGAGCATACGACCGAGATTGCGGATCGAAACGTCGCGATAGTTGGCGGCAAACACCTTGGAGGTCTCGCAGCCCGGGAACTGCGACCGCGAGGCATTTGCCTCAGCCTGCCGCTTCGCCGTGATGGCGCCGCGCTTCTTTTCGGGAATGACGAAGATCACCTGCTGCAGGAAGTATTCGGTCGTCACCGGCTTGTTGCCGCCGCCTTCCATCATCCGCTTGACGAGATCGGCGCCCTGCAGCCGGCTCGAATTGCCGTAGCGGAAGTTGACCGCGCGCGGCCAGCTCATCTGGACAGCGATATACTGCTTGAAATGCTCGACGCCGACGCCCGCCTGGTCGAGGATCTTGCCGAGCTGTTCTGGTGAAAGCTTGTTGCCTCCGGCAAAGCGGGCAAAGGCGGCATCGACTTCCTGCGTGCTCACCGACTGCCCGAGCCGGGCGATCTCGGCGCGCTTCAGCACTTCGTCGACAAGCTGCTTCTTGGCTTCGTCTGCTCCGCCCTTTTGACGCTGCAGGCGGATGAATGCGACACGTTTGGCAATATCGCCCGAGGTGATCACGGTGTTGTTGACCGTTACCTTGACCTGACTTGCAGCCTGCGCACCGGCACATGCCGCGATGCTCAGGGCCCCGGCCACAGCCAATACCGAAAGCGTCCTCGAGATCGACATTTTCCCGCCCATTACCTTTTCCTGTTTGCCGGACGATCACTGTCGTCGGGTCTTGTCCGCCTACCGGCGTTGCGCCGTTGCCTTATCTTGTCGGAGGAAATGCATAATACATGCGGCCAAACGATGACAAGACCGTTTGAGCAGCCCAAAATTGCGAGAGGGGGCGAACTTCGCGTTTCGCCCCCTCGTTCCAATGATCTTAATAGTAATCCAGCTCTTCGAACTTGGTGTCGCCGACATTGACGTCGCCGAGGGTACGGAAGCTGATCCTGGCACCGATCGACCAATCGTTCGCCAGCGTGCTGCTGGTATCGCGTTCCTGCTTGTAGACGATCGAGAACAGGGTGTCCTGATCGTCGTAGGTAATGCCGAAGCCGTTGCGCGAGATGACGTCCCGGTTGATGTCGTAGGTGATGGCACCAAAGACTGACCAATAGTCGTGGAACTTATAGGCGGCGGCCGTCTGGATTTCGTCCTGATCCACCTGCGAGCCATAAAGCGGCTGCGCTTCGATGCGCGTATAGGTCATCGCCGCCTGCCACGTCGTGCCGAGGTACCCGACGGTCGCATCGGCACGGCGCAGTGCCAGATCCTTTTCGTCGAGACGGCCCGAGAGGCTCGCCATCAGGCCGGACGGCGCATCGATGCCGAACATCGCGACATAGTCCGAGCGCTTCGTTTCCAGGCCGGATTCCGCGCCGACCTTCACCAGGTCGTCGGTTGCAAAGGAGTTCAGGCCTCCGAGATGGAAGGATTGGCCGACGATGCCGCGCAGGCCGTAGCCACTGTCGAAGGTACCGGTATAACGGAAGCCGACATTGGCGCGCGTGCCACCTTCCACTCGGTCGAAGCCGGAGAACTTGTCGCGATCGAAAAGGTTGGTCGCGTCGAACACGAAGCTCTGAGCGTCTTCGTTCGGCAGACCGCCAGCGTCCTGTTCGTCAGGGCGCGCATAGAGCTGAGCGATCGGCTCAAGCACATGGCTGCTGTCCTCGCCGACGAAGAGGATCGGGTAGCGGGCTTCGAGACCGGCGGTCAACATGCGTCGCGTCGTGGCGTCGCTGGTGTTGTAGTCGCCGGTATAGAGCGGGCCAGGCGCGTCCATGTTCAGCCCGAGTGCATCGCCGCGTGCCGCCAGCAGCGGTGTGACGACGAGACCGCCGGGGGCGATGAACGTGCGTTTCCATTCAAGCTCGCCCGTCAGGCGATGGGTTGTGCCTTCCAGACCGCGGAAGCGATCGACGACGCCTGGGACGGCCTCGAAGTCCAGCCGATTGCGCTTGATGTTAGTGAGGTTGACGGTCGCCGAAAGTTCGCCGCCCAATATGGGCTGCGGCGCCTTGTAGGAGTAATCGAGCACCTGCGCCGCAGGCTGCTGGTTTTCCTTGATGCTGTTCGGATCCGCGTCCTGAATGTCGAAGTAGAAGGCGCGCAGGTCGAAGTAGTTTCGCTTGCCGAGCCCGGTCAAATAGGCCTGGTTGACATAGGTCGTTCCGTCGAAGTTCGACAGTTCGTAGGTCTTGGCGAAGTTGGCGTCCGACTGGACGAGAACGTTCCAGCCGAACGTCCAGCGCGGATTGATCTCGAACTCGGCCTTCGACGCGATCATGCCGCGATTGGTCTTCTCCGCGTCGACCGTGCCGGGCGTGAACTTGCTCTTGTCGAGCTGGCTGATGCCGGCAACGTTCAGCGTATGGAAGCCGTTGTGGAACCGCTGGCGGAACTCGCCCTCCAGCAGGAAGCCCTGTCGGGTCAGGCCCGTGACGGTTGCCGTCGCGTCCATATAGGGCGAGATCGCCCAGTAGTAGGGGACGCCGACGCCGACGCCGAGCTTCTGCGCCGAGCGGAACGTCGGGAACAGGAAGCCGCTCTTGCGCTTGACCGTATGGTCGGGCAGTTCCATCACCGGAATATAGGCGATCGGCTTGCCGAAGAGCTCGAAGCGGGCGTTCTCCAGGCGAATCGTCCGCGTGCGGCCGTTCTGAATGACGCGCTGCGCCTTGATATGCCACAGCGAGCGATGTTCCGGCTTGGTCGCGCAGGGTGTGCAGGCCGTGTAGACGGCCTCGTTCAGGATGAATTCCTCGCCGTTCCGGCGCTCGCCGCTCGTTGCGGCAAGCCGGGTCAGGTCGGTGGTTTCGATGCGCATCTGCTCAAGGAAACCGTTGCCGAAATCGTCGGTGACGTCCATCTTGTCGGCGTAGACGACATTGCCGCCTGGCTCGACGAACTGGATGTCCCCGGATGCATAGATGCGGCCATTCTTCTGGTCGTACTCGACCTGACGGGCCACCATCTTGTAGCCGCCGTAGTCGATCTGCACGTTGCCGCGCACGATCACCTTCTCGGCGTCCTTGTTGTAGACGAGCTCATTGGCGGACAGAAGCAGCTTGGCGTCTTCTGGCATGTTCGGACGCAGCGAATCGAGGCGGTCCGAAGTCTGCTGCGCCATCGCAGGCGCACTCATTCCCATGGCAAGTGTCTGCAGCGCCACGCCTGCGAGCAGGGTAGCGTTGATCAGCGTCATGCGTTTGCGGTTCACTACCGCCACTAGCCATCCTCCTGATTTAAAAGAATCGTCGAGCCCAGCGCCATCGCTACAACAACTGGCAACCAGGCTGCAACGAAAGGAGGCACAATGCCGCTGCTCCCGAATGCTTTGACAAGCACGGTGACGACATAAAGCACGAAGCCTGAAAGGATGCCACCGAGAATTACGGAGCGAGATTGGTTGAACCGGCTAAATTTGAGCGACACGCAGGCGGCGATCAGCGTCATGGCGACGAGAAGCAGCGGCAGCGAGAGCATCGAGTGGAATTGGGTTTCCATGGCATTGGTTGAAAAACCGAAGGAGCGAGCCACTTCGATCTTGCCGGGCAGGTCAAAAAACTGAATGGAATCAGCCTTTGCAAGACGTTCCTGAACAAACTCAGCCTTCAGATTGGTGCTGAGTTGTGCTGTTTTTAGACGACGCGGCAGTTGTCCGTTGCGCGTTTCCGTTACCTCGTTAAGAAGCCAGTAACCATCTTCGAGTTTCGCCGAGGCCGCATCCTGTCTCAGAATGATCGAGCCCTGTGGATCGAAGTGGATGACGGTGACGTTGAGGAGCGTCGTACCGTTGTCCTGAACCGAGCGCGCGCCGATGATCGTATCGGTCCCGTTGTAGATCTGTCTGAGCCACGGAATCGACCCCGCGTCGGAGGAACGCGAGGCGCCCCATTCCGCCAGCAGCGCCTCCCCACGTTTCGTTCCCCAGGCCGCCAGCGGGTTGAGCGCGATCACGGCGAGCACGCCGAAGAGGAAGGCGCCAAGCACGAACGGGCGCAGGAACTGCCAGACGGAAATACCTGCGGCGCGGGTCACGACCAGTTCGTAGCGCCGGTTGAGGGAGATCAGCGCCGCCATTGCCGAAAACAGCGCCACAAACGGAATCGTCTGCTGCAGGATCAGCGGGATGCGAAGCGCGGTCATCAGCAGGGCGCCGGTGATCGAATAATGCGGCAGGTTCGCCAGGCGGCTTGCCTGCTCGCTGAAGTCGATGATGAAGATCAGCGAGAAGATGCCGACGAGAAACCAGAAAGTGGTGACCACGTAGCGGATGAAGAAGTAGCGTCCGAGCGTGCCCATCATGATGGCTGCCCTCCCTCGGCGTCACGCCGCACCAGGCGCAGGCGTACCAGGAGATCCTGCAGCTTTTCCTGCCAGGTCATCGGGATGTCGAGGCGCTTGTTGCTCACGAGCTGGTGAATGCAGAGCGCACCGGCTGCAAGTGGCACGATGTACATCAGCGGTACGAACCAGATGGAATCCTCGGCGCTGTTGCCGGCATAGAAGGTCATCCAGCGGATGAGCAGCGCCGTTCCGAGCGCGCTCACCATGGGATGGAGGCGGGCTTCCCGGTGAGAGCGCGCATCGCTGCTGAACACCAGTGCGATCAAGCCGAACAGCAGCGGGAACGTCCACTCCGTCAGGCGGCGGTTGATCTCGGCGGTAAAGGCAAGCGGCTTGTTCTTGTAGACCTGATCGTTCGGATCGGGATTGAGCAGTCCGGCGAGGTCCCGGTCCTTCGCCCGGATCGTCGCCTCGCGCGTCGTCTTGGTCATATCGGCAAGGTCGAAGGCATAGGAATCGAACTTGATGATCGAGACACTGCCGTCAGGCAGTTTGCGTTGCACCTCGCCGTCCTTCATCACCAGCGCAGAGCTTTTTTCGTCGACCGCGCCTTCGCGGGCGTAATAGACGAGTTCGAAGGCGGGATTGCGCGAATCGGCAACGAAGATGCCCTGCAACACGCCGCCGCTTCGCCGCGCGCCGACCTGGACATAAAGTCCGTCCGCAACTTTGCGGAACGAGTTCTCCTGAACGACGGACGACAGCAGGTCGGCATTGGCGGTCGCCAGCATCTTGCGTACCGAAACGCGCGAATACGGTTCGACGAAATTGTCGACGGCGAAAGACAGGACGCTCAGGCCCACTGCCAGGTAGATGACCGGCCGGATGATGGCCATGCGCGAGCTGCCGGCGGCGTTGAGCACCGTCAGTTCCGAATCGGTGTTCATCGTGGTGAGCGTCTGGGTGACGCCGATGACCAGGGCGAAGGGCAGGATGATCGGGACGACCGAAGGCAGGATGAGCGTTGCCAGCTTGGCGAAGGCCAGAACCGACTGGCCGCTGTCGGTGACCAGATTGACGTTGGCAAGCGCCTGCGTCGTCCACACGATGCCGAGCAATGGCAGGAGTGTCGCGAGGAACATGATCAAGGCACGCCGGAATATGTAGCGTTCGATCAGCTTCATGCCCGTGTCCGGTCCAAAATCCTGCTCATGTTTCTGTTCCGGCGGCGGCGTCGGGCCGGGCTTTGCCCGGGTCCAAGCCGAAGCCTGATTCCTGCCTGCTATTCGCGTCGCTCAAATTGTGAAGCAACAGGGATAATTTAAGGCGAAGAACCTCGGTTAACCGCATGTAAACATCCGGCGGCATCTTGCCAAGCGGTTGAAAAGCGAGAAGGGTGCCGGCCACAGCTTTGACGGTGGCGAATGTTGCGAATATTTTCCACTGTAACCGCCCGGTAACAGGACGGATCGCCCAAGCCTCGCCGTGTCATCCCAACGCGTCGCGGCCATCATCACCTTGCCCTGACGCCGGCTCTCGGAAGCTTCTTTCGACCCTCCGGATGCGCGCAGAGACAAGAAAGTAGCCGGAGTTTTTCCATGCCGATGAAGTTCGAGTTCACCTTTGCCAAGTCCCACCGGCCGAGCGGCGGCGTCGCCGTGCTCCTCAAGACGTCGGGCGGCGGAGCTGCAGCCGGCGCCGATGTCGCCGATCCGGAAGACGTCGTGACGAAGGCGGCGAAGGTGAAGAAGTTCACTGCAAAGGCGTTCTCCAGCCTCGATATCGTCGCGCCACACGGCTCGCCCGCAGACCGAATCATCGTGCTCGGGCTTGGGGAAGCGGATGCGCTTACGGAACATGATTGGCTGAAGGCCGGCGGTGCCGTGGCCGCGAAGCTCGGTTCGGCCGACAAGGCGACTGTCTTCATCGACGCGCCCGAGGTTGACGTGACCGGCAAGGCCGCCGCCGATTTCGCGCTCGGCATGGAGATGAACGCCTACAGATTCGATGGCTACAAGACCAAGAAAGCCGACGACGATGCCAAGTTCTCCGGCAAGCCGGCCAAGGTGACGATCGTCACCGGCACCGTCATCGCCGCGAAGAAGGCCTTCGCCACCGCACAGGCGGTTGCCGAAGGCGTCTTCCTGGCGCGCGACCTGGTGAACGAGCCGGCGAACGTGCTGGGCCCGGTCGAGTTTGCCGCCAAGGCAAAGGACCTGGAGAAGCTCGGCGTCGAGGTGGAGATTCTCACCGAAAAGGAAATGAAGAAACTTGGCATGGGCGCGCTGCTGGGTGTGGCGCAGGGGTCTACCCGCCCGCCGCGGCTCGTCGTCATGCAGTGGAAGGGCGGGAAGGCCAAGGAGCGCCCGCTCGCCTTCGTCGGCAAGGGTGTCGTCTTCGACAGCGGTGGCATCTCGATCAAGCCGGCCGCCGGCATGGAGGAGATGAAGGGTGACATGGGCGGCGCCGCCGCCGTCATCGGCCTTATGCATGTGCTCGCTGCGCGCGAAGCGAAGGTCAACGCCATCGGCATCATCGGCCTTGTGGAAAACATGCCCGACGGCAGCGCACAGCGCCCCGGCGACATCGTGACCTCGATGTCCGGCCAGACGATCGAGGTGATCAACACCGATGCCGAAGGCCGCCTCGTGCTATGCGATGCGCTGTGGTACTGCAACGACCGCTTCAAGCCGCAGGCGATCATCGATCTCGCGACCTTGACCGGCGCCATCATGGTTGCGCTCGCAACGCACCACGCCGGCCTGTTCTCGAACGACGACCGCCTGGCCGGTCAGTTGCTCGCTGCCGGCATCGCGACGCAGGAACGTCTGTGGCGCATGCCGCTCGGCAAGGAATACGACAAGATGATCGACAGCAAGTTCGCCGACATGAAGAACACCGGCGGCCGCCACGGCGGTGCGGTAACGGCGGCGCAGTTCCTGCAGCGTTTCGTCAAGGATACGCCCTGGGCGCATCTCGATATCGCCGGCACCGCCATGGGCGCACCGACGGACGAGGTCAACCAGTCTTGGGGCTCGGGTTTCGGTGTCCGGCTGCTCGATGAATTGGTGCGGGCGAGCTATGAATCCTGACCGGCCGCGACGGACGTGACGAAAGGCGGGAAACAATCGGGATGACCGAAATCCTGTTCTATCACCTGACCGAATCGAAGCTCGAAGACGCGTTGCCGCCATTGCTCGACAAGAGTGTCGAGCGCGGCTGGCGGGTGGCTGTGCAGACGATCGATGCCGAGCGGCGCGACGCGCTCGACACGCATCTGTGGGTCTATCGCGACGAAAGCTTCCTGCCGCATGGCACGGATGCCGGCGACTTCGCCGCGGATCAGCCGGTCCTGCTGGTGGCCGACGAAGGCAATGCGAATGCGGCGACGGTCCGCTTCGTCATTGACGGCGCCAGCCCGCCTGATGTTTCGACCTACGAGCGCGTCGTCTTCATGTTCGATGGCTACGACCAGGATCAGCTCGAGGGCGCGCGCGCCCATTGGAAGCGGCTGAAGGGGGAGGGGCACAACCTCACCTACTGGCAGCAGAACCGCGACGGCCGCTGGGAAAAGAAGGCTTGAGTTTACAACGCGTTGCGACGAGAAAGCCCGCGGCCGATGCCACGGGCTTCTTCGTTTCTGCCGTGCTCAGCAGATCAATCGTGGAACGCTTCGACGAACTTGCGCTTGCCGAGCATGAAGGCATCGGCGACGTGGCGCAGCGGCGCCAGATCGACGTCCGACGTCCGGGCTTTGACGATCTCGGCGAAGCGCCGATAGAGCATCGGGTATTCCTGTTCCGGCTCCTGATGGACAAGCTTGCCATCGATGGCGAGCTTGGCGCCGCCTTCGGACAGCACCATCTCGCCTGCCGCCGTCCGGGCGACGATGTCCCAGCTCTGCTTGCCGGTCTGGCGCCAGTCGAACTCGGCGGAAACCGGCAGTTTCTTGCCATCCGTGAAGGTGATGTTGGCAGCGATCGGCGCGTCGCGGTTCTCGGGGAATTCGAGCACGGCCGAGGTCACGAACAGCGGACGCGGCAGGATGTGGGTGACGATCGAAAGCGCGTTGATGCCCGGGTCGAAAACGCCGAGACCGCCCGCCGCCCAGATCCATTCCTGGTTCGGGTGCCAATGGCGCACGTCTTCCTTCCAGATGACCTGGACATCATTGATCGTCGTTGCCGCCAGAAAGGATTTTGCCGCTTCAACGGCCGGTGCGTAGCGGGAGTGCCAGCTGGCAAACAGCGACAGCCCCTTCGATGCCGCCAGCGCTTCGAGGTCCGCGACTTCGCTGAGGGTGGCACCCGGCGGCTTTTCCAGGAACACGTGCTTGCCGGCATCGAGCGCCGTGCGTGCCGCCTCGTAGCGATACTGCGGCGGCATGCAGAGCGACACGGCCTCGATCGCAGGCACGGCTTCGAGCATCGCCTCGATGGATTTGAAGTTGTCGATTCCGTCGACCGTGCCATGCCGGCTGGCCGCGGCGATCAGGTGATAATCGCCGTTCCTGGCGATCGCCGGCAGATGCTGGTCGCGAACGATCTTGCCGACGCCGACAAGCGCAATTTTGATGGGGGCCATTGGTGTTCCGCTCGATTTGTATGACTTATTGTCGGCTCTTGTAGCAGATTGCGCAAAGGGGGCAAGCGCCGCCGGTTCGCCGCCAGCATATGCCATCAATGTCGTGGAAATCGACAGACGATCATTCCCTCTGAACGTCATCGCTCTAGCTCTACCACCGGACGCGCCGTGTCGTCTCGCCAGCGGGGCGGGTCAACAGGGTAATATGACCGCCCAAGAGGAGTGAACATGCAGTTGCAAATCCGTCGCGCAAGCCGTGTCGAACTCGACGTCATGATCGAATGGGCCGCGGGGGAAGGGTGGAATCCCGGTCTCGGCGACGCAGGCCCTTTCTGGACGGCCGACCCGGACGGTTACTGGATCGCGAGTGGAGAGGAAGGGCCCATCGGAGCCATTTCACTGGTGCGATACAACCAGAGCTATGGCTTCCTCGGCTTCTTCATTACGCGACCGGACTTTCGTGGCCAGGGGATCGGCCGGCAATTGTGGCAGCAGGCGATGTCGGCCGCCGATGGGCGCATCGTCGGCCTCGACGGCGTGGTCGCCCAGCAGGAGAATTATCGCCGATCCGGCTTCACCTACGCCCATGCGAACATCCGCTACGGCGGTGTGATCCACGTCGTTGAGCCGCCGGGTGCCGATCTCTTGGAGGTCGCGCCGGTTCACATGTCGCTCCTCACCGAATATGACCGCCGCTTCGTCCCGGCCAGTCGCGAGGCCTTCCTTCGCGAGTGGCTGAGGTCGAGCGATGGACGGCGCAGTGTTTTGCTGCTGCGCGATGGGGTCATTGCGGCCTATGGCACGATTCGTGCCTGCCGCAACGGGTTCAAGATCGGGCCGCTCTTCTCTGACACAGAGACCAGCGCCGATCTGGTTTTTCGCAAGCTCGCCTCCGGCGCCAACGGCAGCGAGGTCTATCTCGATATCCCTGAACCGAACGCTTCGGCCAAGGCGCTTTGCGATCGCTACAATCTGCGGCCGGTGTTCGAAACGGCGCGCATGTATCGCGGGCCGGACCCGGGGCTACCGCTTGCCCGGATCTACGGCATCACCACGTTTGAGCTGGGATGAACGCCGGCCGGCCTGCGTCAGCCGGCCATCGCCTCCTCGTACTCGGCCGAAAGCTCGAGCCATTGCTCCTCGGCGTGAACGAGTTTCGCTGCCGCGTCGGAGCGTTCCTTGGCCTTCTGAGCAGCTTTCGCAGGCGACTTTTCGTAGAGCGCCGGATCGGCCAGTTCCACATCAAGTGCCTGAATCAGTTTCTCCAGCTTTCCGGTCAAGGATTCGATTTCATTGATCCTTTTGCGAAGCGGTGCCAGCGAGGCGCGCTTGTCGGCATTGGCCTTGCGCTGGTCTGCCTTCGAAACGCTGTCCTCGGCACCCGCCGGCTTGGCCCTTTCGTCCTTCGCTTTGGGGCCGCCGACGATCAGGCTGCGATAATCCTCGAGGTCGCCGTCATAGCTCGTCACGGTTCCATCGCGCACCAGCCACAGCCGGTCAGCGGTCGCCTCGATCAGGTGTCGATCATGCGAGATCAGGATCACGGCACCGGAATAGTCGTTGAGCGCAGTGATCAGCGCGTTGCGGCTGTCGATGTCGAGGTGGTTGGTCGGCTCGTCGAGGATCAAGAGGTTCGGCGCGTCGAAGGCGGCAAGGCCCATCAGCAGCCGCGCCTTCTCGCCGCCGGAGAGATCCTTGGCGGGCGTTTCCATCTTTTCCGTCGCAAGCCCCATCTGCGCCACGCGCGAGCGCACCTTGGCTTCCGGCGCATCCGGCATGCGCCGGCGCACGTGCTCGACGGCGCTCTGGCTGGGGATCAGGTCGTCAAGCTGGTGCTGGGCGAAGAACCCGACCTTGAGGTTCGGCGCGATCTTCAATTCACCTGCTTCAGGCGCGAGCCGGCCGGAGATGAATTTGGCGAAGGTGGACTTGCCGTTGCCGTTCGAGCCGAGCAGCGCGATGCGGTCGTCGGTATCGATCCTGAGGTTCAGCCGCTTGAGGATCGGCTTGCCGGGCTCGTAGCCGACGGCGCCGCCGGTGACGGCGATGATCGGCGATGCCGCTTCCTTCTCCGGATCCGGGAAGGAGAAGCCCTGGACATGGTCCTCGATGACGGCAGCAACCGTTCCCATGCGCTCCAGCGCCTTGATGCGGCTCTGCGCCTGGCGGGCCTTGGTCGCCTTGGCGCGGAACCGGTCGATGAAGCTCTGCAGATGCTTGCGGGCGGCGTCGTTTTTCGCCTTCGCCTTCATCTGCAATTCGTCGGCCTCGGCTTTCTGCCGTTCGAACTGGTCGTAGGAGCCGCGATAGAAGGTGAGCTTCTTCTGATCGAGGTGCACGATGGCGTTGACTGCGGTGTTCAGGAGATCGCGGTCGTGGCTGATGATGATGACCGTATGCGGATAGCGGCGGACATAGTCCTCCAGCCAGAGCGTGCCTTCAAGGTCGAGGTAGTTGGTCGGCTCGTCGAGCAGCAGCAGGTCAGGCTCGGAGAAAAGCACTGCGGCCAATGCCACACGCATCCGCCAGCCGCCGGAGAAGGACGATGCCGGCCGCTGCTGCGCTTCGTGGTCGAAACCGAGGCCGGCGAGGATGCTGGCTGCCCGGGACTCGGCCGAGTGGGCGCCGATATCGGCAAGCCGCGTCTGGATCTCGGCGATGCGGTGCGGGTCGGTCGCGGTCTCCGCTTCGGCGATCAGCGCCGAGCGCTCCTTGTCCGCCTTCAGCACGATCTCGATCAGCGGCTCCTCGGTGCCGGGTGCTTCCTGCGCCACCTGGCCGATACGAGCGTTCTTGGGCAGCGAGATGCTGCCGGCTTCGGAGGCAAAGTCGCCGGTGATGATGCGGAACAGCGTCGACTTGCCGGCACCGTTTCGGCCCACGAGCCCTGCCTTCGTGCCCGCCGGAAGCGTCACGGATGCATTTTCGATGAGGAGACGTCCCGCGATGCGGGCGGAAAGGCCGGAAATCTGGATCATTGCGGCCTTTTGCCCGGACTTGGCCGGGAAGGCAAGAGGCGCGGGTGTGCTGCGTTTTCCTGCTGTGTCGGTCCGGGATTTCAAGAGGTCATTGTTATCGATTTTTGAACAAGGCGTTCCGACAATCGATACTACACATCCTCATCGTGAGGGACCATCTCAATAATCGGAAGGGCGGGGAACGCTCTTCTGACCGCCTCGATCGACTGAACGCCATCGGCAAGGGCCCCGCGTTCCGAGGGACGACCGATCCGGCCACGGACATTTTAGATGAAACCTCGTTCGACCGAACGAGCCTCCCAGGAGTGAAGATCATGAAAACTGCAATCCAGACCGCTCTTTCCGCCGCTCTCGTTGCAACCGCCATCCTCGGTGGCGCCTCTGCTGCCTTGGCCGGCGGCAGCTACTACGAAGGTGTCAGCCCGACGCCGCTCTATACCGAGCGCACGCCTGCCGTCACCGGCAAGTCGTCCTTTACCATCGGCAACTCTGAAGCCGGCTATGTCGACCGCACCAACACCGGTTCGGTTGTAAGCTACGGCGTTGCGCCGAAGAGCGTGCAGGGTGGCGAAGGCGAATATTATCAGGGCATCTCGCGCTGACCGCGATGAAGAGGGGGTGCGGATTTCCGCCCGCACCCTTTTTCGAGGGATTTGATTGATCACCGTCGTGATCCTATGAAGCGGCCTCCCAAGCGCCCGACGGGGTTAGCCCCGACTGTCCATCTCCACCAAGGAACATATTTATGAAGAAGTCCATTGCCGCGATCCTCGTTGCGGCCGCCATGCTTGGCGGCGCGTCGGCCGCTGTGGCCGGCGGCAGCTACTATGAGGGCGTGAGCTCCGCGCCGCTCTTTACCGGCCGCGCCGAGGCTTCCGCCGGCACGGGCGTCTCTGCAAGCACGACCAGCCGCGGCGACTACTACGCAGGTATCGAAGTCCGATCCGTCGATGCGACGGCAACCGGCGCGATCGCCAACAGCGGCGCCAACGCCTTCGGCCAGGCCGACGAAAACAAGCAGTAAGTCACGCCAAACGGTTGACCAAACAGCCCGGTCCCGCCACGCGGGGCCGGGCTGTTGCGTTTTGGCGTTGCCAAATGAGGTACATTGCCATGACAGAAAAAGTCGAGGTCGCCGAGCGGCTCTTCGAGCTCTACCACTGCGTTCATCGCCTGGTGAACGCGTCGATGTCGGAGGAAGGCGTTTCGCTCGCGCGCAGCAAATTCCTGTTCTATCTCAACACACTCGGGCCCTGTCGCTGCGCGGATATCGCATCGGCGCTCGGCTTTGCGGCGAGAACGGTCACCGAGGCGATCGACGGACTGGAACGGGACGGCATGGTCGTCCGTGAAGCGGATCCGGAGGATCGCCGCGCGAAGATCATATCGATTACCGATCGCGGCCGGCTGGCGCTGGAAGCGGCGCTGCAGCCACGTCATCGCACGATCGACGAGTTGTTCTCGGCGCTCGACGAGTGCGAGCGCACCGAGCTTTTCCGTCTGCTCGGCTGTCTCCGGGAGAAGGCGACGGAGATCGACGAAAACCGCCAGCCGGTCGCCGCCTGACGCGTGGGCACCTAAGCGGCGTTCTGACCGTAGACCTTGCCGCGGTCGCGGCCGAGTGCCGCCGAATAGCCGAGGATGCCGGCGCCATCACGCGCTCCGGCCAGCGCAATCTCCGCCTGGATCAGGAGATCGGCGGTCGTCGATGCCGGCTGCGCGATGGTGATGCCCGCCGCAAGCGAGAGCGTCGCTGCGGTGTGCACGCGCCCGGGAAGGGTGACCTTCATTTCCTCTACGGATTGCAGGAGGCGCCGCGCAATGGCCGCGGCGTTCTCGGCACTGACGTCCCGGCAGACAAAGGCGAAGTCCTGCTGGCCCACGCGGGCGACGAAGTCGTTTTTCTTGATCGACTTGCGAAACAGCGCCGACAGCTTGGCAAGCGCTTTGGTCGCGACCGTGCCGCCGTGGCGCTCGGCCATCTCACGAAACCCTTCGACGGAGACGAGAAGCAGGGCGACCGGCTGGTCGATCCGCTCCGTTTCGAGAATGGAGTCGAGCTTCGCTGAAAGCGCCAGCCGGTTCGGCAGGCCGGTGGCGGCGTCGCGGGTGAGCGACCGACGGCTTTCGGCCAGATCGCCCTCCAGTTCGACGAAGCGTTGCGCGCTGTTTTCCAACAGGCGCTGCAGGGCGCTCTCTTCGTTCATCCATCGACCCGCCGCTTCCCGCAGCCGTGTGGCATCGCCGGCGAACTCCGTGAGGCCGGCGACGGGATCTTCCGCAAGACGGCCGGCGAAATGATCGAGTTCGTTCTTGAACGCTTGTTTCTGCACCAGCGCAAGCTTGAGCTTGCTGGCCATGTCGGCGAGGGCTTCCTGGGCGGCGGCTCGCGCCCGGTCCGCGGCGAGGGACGCGTGGGAGACGAGGTGATGCTTGAGGCCCAGCGCGTCCAGCGAGTCCTGTTGCGGGTTGTGCCCGAGCGCGCCAAGCTCCCGGGAAAGCTGGGGCAGGCGCCCGGACAGTGCTTCGTAGAAAAGCTCGTAATTGCGGGGCAGGGCAGCAATGCCATGCGCGGACATTGCGTGGGCCACCTTCAGAATGATCGCTGCCTGCCTCGCCTGCGATCGGCTGGCGTCCGCCGGAACTTGCCTGGTCATTCTGTCGGTCCTCAATGTCTGTCGGATGCTGATGTCCGGATCGAGGAACACTATGGGAGGGCTGCATTTAAGGGAGTCTGAAGATTTCGGGTTACCGCTCGTTCCCGCCCGGTATGGTTGCTGAATCCCATCTGCTCGCCGCCGGGCGCAACCGGGAATCGCATGCCAACTGACGGCCGTCAGCTCGACAAACTTTATACTTGACGCCTTTAGTCACCAATTATATTCGGCGCTGCTAAATCGGGCATCGGAGCCCGCGGACAAACAGCGACGGTCAAGGATGTCCCTCTCGTTCATTGCGGATCTGGCGAAATGGGGTGACCGCGTAGCGCTGGTCTTTTCCGGGCAACGGATCGTCACCTATCGGGAACTCGGCGAACGGGTTGCCCGCCAGGCGCTCGCCTTCGGCGGTTCACGCGGACTGGTGGCAATCGAGGCCGAACTTTCCGAACATGCGATCATCGCTTACCTGGCGGCACTGACTGCGGGACATGCAGTAGCCATGCAGGCTCCGAAGACCGGCGCTGCCGGATCCTGGGTCGATGCCTTCGAGCCCGATTACGGCTTTCGCCGCATCGATGGCCGCTGGCGCACGGAGTATGTGCGGCAAGACGGCAGGGCGCCACATCCCGAGTTGGCGGTGATGCTCTCCACCTCCGGCAGCACTGGTTGCGGCAGGGCTGTCCGCTTGTCCCGGGAAAACATCGCGGCAAACGCCGCCTCCATCGCAGAATATCTCGGCCTGACGGCGGATGATCGCGGCTGCCTCATCCTGCCGCTTCACTACTCCTACGGTCTGTCGGTGCTGAATTCTCACCTGGCGATTGGAGCAAGCCTCTATATTCCCGGTGGATCGATCCTCGATGCCGGCTTCCTCGATGGTCTCGCCGCAAGCGACAGCACAAACCTTGCGGGCGTGCCCTATTCCTACGAGTTGCTGGAGAAGGTCGGCTTCCGCGAACGGCGGTTCCCGCATTTGCGCTTCATGACCGTTGCCGGCGGTCGGTTGAGCCCGGAGATCGTCCGTCTCTATGACGACCACCTTCGTGCCCAAGGCGCGTCCTTCTTTGCGATGTACGGCCAGACGGAGGCCACCGCGCGCATAGCCTTTGTGCCGCCTGCGGTACTTGCCGGCAACGAGGAGAGGATCGGCGTGGCCATCCCCGGCGGTCACCTCTCGATCGAAAACGAGAACGGAGTGCCGATCGAAAGTCACGGTATGACTGGCGAACTCGTCTATCGCGGCCCGAACGTCATGATGGGGTATGCCACATCGCGCAACGATCTCTACCGCGGCGCCGAGCTTACCGAACTGCGCACCGGAGACCTCGCGATGCGCCATGCTGACGGCCTGTTCCAGATCGTCGGCCGCATGAAGCGGATTTCCAAGATTGCCGGCCTCAGGATCGCCCACGATGGGCTGGAAGCGGCGCTCGAAAGGCGTGGCATCGTGGCAGCCGTCGTCGGTGACGATGCCGGCCTCCACGCTTTCTACGCCGGCGGTCGTGATGCCGAGGAGATCAGACGGTTCCTCGCGCAAGCGAGCGGGCTGACGCTCTCGCATCTCAAGGCCACGCCCCTTGCCGAAATGCCGCGGCTTGCCAGCGGCAAGGTCGACTATAACGCGCTCAACATGGCGGCCCGCCAGGCGGCGGCGACCGTCGACGACGACAATGGCGGCATCGAAGAGCTTTTTGCGCAGGTCTTCTATCCGAAGAGGGTGAAGCGCTCCGACAGCTTTGTGTCGCTGGGCGGCGATTCCCTGCGCTTCGTTCAGCTCTCGATCGGTCTGGAAAAGGCGCTGGGGCAAGTTCCGGATGCCTGGGAGATCTTGTCGATCGCCGAGTTGTCGGCGCAGGAGCGCCATGAGACCGCCACACGACGGATCGGGATGGACCTGCTGATCCGCGCACTGGCGATTCTGCTCGTCGTCCTGCATCACGAGTTGCTTTGGCCCATCCCCGGCGGATCGGCAGCCATGGTCGTTCTCGCAGGCTTCAGCCTCGCCCGCTTCCAGATGGGGCCGCTTCTGGCCGGGGATGGCCCGGCCATCCTGCGCCCGCTCGCCCAGGTGCTGGTGCCTTACTATCTGATCGTCGCTGCCTATACGGTCGCCTGGGGCGAGGTGCCCTGGGCCTCGGTCTTCCTCGTCGGCAATTTCGGTGTGGCCCTGCCGGAGACACACGGCATGGTGCCGTATCTCTACTGGTTCATCGAAGCCTATTGCCAGATGATGCTCGTCTTCGTCGGGCTCTTCGCGATCCCGCAGTTCCGGCGCTTTGTCTCGGCAAGGCCCTTCGCCGCCGGCATGGCCCTGCTGTTTGCCGCTCTCGTCGCCAGGTTGGCCTTGCCGCTCCTGTGGCCGATCGGCAATCGCCAGATCTTCACCCTGCCATGGATTTTCTATCTCGCAGTTATCGGCTGGTGCGCCGCGGTCGCCGAAACCGGCAAGCAGCGTCTGCTGCTGATGCTGTCCGGCGCCGGTGCGTTCCTGTTCTTCGGTCTGTACGAGGGGATCTGGATCGGGACGAAGATCAAGTATCTCCTGCAAATCGCCGTCCTGGCAGCGCTGCTTTATCTTCCGCGCATCAGCGTGCCGCGCTGGGCGGCGCAGCTCGTCCTGCCTCTGTCGGCGGCGGGCTTCCACATCTACATCCTGCACCGCTTCGTTCCCGAACTGCTGATGCTGCCGCTGCAACCGGCGTTGCCGCCCGTGGCGTTTTCGATCCTGTCGATCGTTGGCGGCATCGCGCTCGGCCTGGTTGCCTGGCTCGGCCAGCGTCAGCTTCTAAAGAAGCTTGCGGAGTGGCGGGAGCGCGAGCTCCGGCCGCTGCGATCGCTCGGATTCGGGGCGCTGCGCTTTCCGCTACGCCCACTGTGACCCGTCAGTCCTGAGGAAGTAGGCCAGGTCCAGCGTCACGGACGGCTGGCCGAGTGCGGTCAGCGTCGCATGCGCCTGCCCACGGTGATGGGTCTGATGGTTGAAGAAGTGCCCGAGCGTCGGCGCCAGCTTCTGCGTGATAACCGTCGGGTTGGTGAGTGGCGTATAGGTGAGATCGGCGCTGAGGCGTTTCTCGCTCAAGCTGTCGATCCAGGCAATGATGCGTTCGTCCTCGGCGTTACGAGCGGTGGTGAGCGCCGGCAGATCGCCGTGCAGGATCGTATCGAGCGCCGCCGGGGCATCACCCTCGTGCGTAAAGCGCTTCATCCACACCCGATCGGCAACGAGGATATGATTGAGGGTCGCCAGCAGCGAGCCGAAGAAGGCGCCGCGATTTTCCCGCAATTCGGCATCGGTCAATTCGGCCGCAGCGGCATAGATCAGGCGGTTCGCCCAGCGGTTATAGTCGGCGAACATGCGAAAGTGGTCGAGCATTGAGTATCTCCTTGAAGGGGCGGCGACGCTAACGCGAAACTGCATTTCTGTGGCTGATATCACTCATGAAATTTACTGATTTGATGACGCCGCCGATTTGTCGTTCAACGGGACGCCAACCGACCGGGAGTCTATATGTCGAGAAAACTCTATTCGCTTTGTGGGTCCGACAGGACGCGTCCCTTCTCGCCGCATGTGTGGAAGACAAATATGTCGCTCGCGCACAAGGGGCTCGATTTTGACGTCGTGCCGATCGGCTTCACCGAAATCCCAGGCGTCGAGGATGGAGCTACGACGCTCGTGCCGCTGTTGCGTGACGGGGAACGGCTGGTGAAGGACAGCTTCGACATTGCCCTCTATCTCGAAGAGTCCTATCCGGACCGCCCGCCGCTCTTCGCCGGTGATGGTGCGAAGGCCACCGCCCGCTTCGTGGAGGGTTGGTCGCAGACGACGCTGCATCCCGCCATCACCCGCATCATTATCAAGGATATTCACGATAGCCTTGATCCCGTCGATCAGGCCTATTTCCGGCAAAGCCGCGAAAGGCGTTTCGGCACGTCGCTGGAAGCGGTCGCCGAAGGCGGCCCGGCTGCCCTTGCAACATTCGCCGAAAAGCTCGAGCCGCTTCGCCACATGCTGAAGTTTCAGGATTTCCTGGGTGGCGCGGAGCCGCTTTTCGCCGATTACATCGTCTTCGGGGCGTTTCAGTGGGCGCGCATCGTTTCGCCGCAAAGCCTGCTTCAGCCAGGCGATCCCGTCACCGACTGGTTCGAACGCTGTCTCGACCTGCATGGCGGCCTCGGACGGACTGTGACGGCTGCATGAAACCCGCTCGGCTCGAGCCGAATCATCGGCAGGCCCCCTTGTTTTGCGCGGGATTGGCGGCTAATGAACCGCCACTTCTCAAGAAACAAGGGATTTGAGCCAATGGCTATTGAACGTACCTTCTCGATGATCAAGCCGGACGCGACCAAGCGCAACCTGACCGGCGCCATCACCAAGATGCTCGAAGATGCCGGCCTGCGCGTCGTCGCCTCCAAGCGTGTCTGGATGAGCCGTCGCGAAGCCGAAGGCTTCTACGCCGTTCACAAGGAACGTCCGTTCTTCGGCGAACTGGTCGAGTTCATGTCCTCCGGCCCGACGGTCGTTCAGGTTCTCGAAGGCGAAAACGCAATCGCCAAGAACCGCGAAGTCATGGGCGCCACCAACCCGGCAAACGCTGCCGAAGGCACCATCCGCAAGGTTCACGCCCTGTCGATCGGCGAAAACTCGGTTCACGGTTCGGATGCCCCGGAAACTGCTGTTGAAGAAATCGCCTACTGGTTCTCGGGCACCGAGATCGTTGGCTGATTCAAAATCTCCAGTTTGAGCCGCAACGGCTTGAATTGACTTGGACTTGAACCGGAGCGGAAACGCTCCGGTTTTTTCATATGGGGCATTTCGCGGTCTCGAAATGTTCGGGAGTCTTGCCGTCGCGGAAGACTTCCGGATTCTTGTCGTAGGCGGGGCCCTCGACCAGTGCCTTGGCCGGCAGGATATCCTGGTCGATATCCGAGATGACTGTGGTCTCCAGTTTCTGCAGCGTTTCGCCGTCAGGTCCCTTCACTTCGATCGTTACCGCATAGGGTCTTTCTTTTTTCACGCAGGTCAAATCAGGACTTTCCAGCACCACCCTGTCGAGCTTTGGAAAGAGCTTGCGCGTCAACGTGAACGGCTTGCCGCCCACCGGGTTCTCGAAAGTGGCAACGACGACGCTGCCCTCGGGCACGGGCTCTGTCTTCTGAAGCGTGATCGTGTAGACCGCATAGGCGAGGCGGTAATTGAAGACGAACATCTTGCCCGTCAGCTTCAGCGGATCCGGTCCGGTCTCGCGCTGACAGCCGGTGGTGGCGAGTGTGATGGCAAGTGCTGCCAAGATCGCGATCATCCTTGTCATGGGCCTGCTTCTTCCCTGTTGCGATGGTAGTGGCGCTTGGCCTTGTTGCGATTGCCGCAGACCGTCATGTCGCACCAGGTTCGGCTGCGGTTGCGGCTGCGGTCGAGAAACAGCCAGCCGCAATTCGGGCAGATCTTCAGCCGGTCGGGCTCGGGGTTGGCGGCAAGGCTGAGCGCCGAATGCGCGGTTGCGGTGTCGAGTGGAAGCGCGCCGCCATGCGGCACGGGACCGCGCAAAACCACCGCGATCGCCTCGAGCAAGTCGGCCAGGAACTCCGGCCGGCCATTGTTCGATATCTCCGCGCGGAAGTGCCTGTCGGTCGCTTCGCGCAACCGCAGAAGGCCCGCGCGCCGTTCAGCCGCCACTGGCAGCAGCGGACCGAAGCGGGTGTTCTCCGCTCCGAAACGGTTGGCAGCTTCCGCAAAGGAATCGATCGCCGCAACGTCGGCGAAACGGTCGATCCGGCGCTCCGGATCGATGCGCAGGACGATGGAATTGGCCACGTCCAGCGCCAAGGCGCCGCCGGCAAAACGATGGGCTGTCCAGGTGAAGGTCATGCGAAAATCCTAACTGGCAAAAATGATTTTACCAGTTATATTGATCTTGTCACGCTCCGGATGCGCCATGCTCTATTTTCTGCAGCAACTCGCCAATGCCGTCCCTGTCGCCGCGCTTTATGCGGTGCTTGCCTTTGGCTATGCCATCGCCTTCGCCGTGACGCGTCGAGCGGACCTCACCTATGGCGCGCTCTTTGCTTTCTCGGGCCAGATGTTCGTTCTGTTTGCAGATTTCGGCTGGAACCGGCTGTGGCTGGTACTGCCGGCTGCGCTCGGCCTCGGCGCGGCTGCGGCCTTGAGTTTCGGCCTTGGCGCCGGGCTCGTCGTCGGGCGATATGTCATGCGGCCGATCGCCTTTTCGTCAGCCAACACCATCGTCGTGGCCTCGCTCGGCTGCCTGTTGGTCCTGATGGAAACGGCGCGGCTCGCCTCTGAGACACGCAGCCTGTGGCTGCCGCCGTTCCTGAACGGGAACATCATCTTCTGGGACGATCCGCGCTTTCCGGTGACGCTGACGGTCATCCAGCTCGGCAACACCGTGCTCATGGCCGCGCTCGTGGCAGCCGGGCACTGGTATCTCACGCATTCACGGGCAGGGCGGCTCTGGCGCGCGGTATCGGAGGATCGGGGCGCTGCCGCGCTCTGCGGGGTCGACGCCGCGACCGTTTACATCGTCGCCTATGGCGCGGCGTCGCTGATCGCTGCCTTCTGCGGCATTCTCGCTGCGTCCTACTACGGCAACATGGATTTCGGCACGGGGCTCACTTTCGGCGTCAAGGTGCTGTTCATCGCCGCGATCGGTGGCCAGGCCTCGCCGCTCTACGCCGCACTCGGTGCCGCCGGGGTCGGCCTGCTGGAAACGTTGTGGAGCGCCTATGGTCCGATCCTGTGGCGCGACTTTGCGATCTTCGGGTTTCTGGTGCTCGTGCTCGCGGTAACGCGCAAGGAGAAGATCATTCCCTGACTGGCGGATGGGCCACGGGTGTTCCGTGCCAGCGCGGCTCTATTTCGTCGACCAGCGCTCCCGCGCCGTGTCGTCGGCGTCCTTGGCGCTGACCCAGCCGCCACTGGTCCCGTCGCCAAGATGCTCCTTCTTCCAGAAGGGCGCCGAAGTCTTCAGGAAATCCATGATGAAGTTGGCGCCGTCGAAGGCGGCCTGCCGGTGCCGCGAGGCGGTGGCCACCAGCACGATGTTTTCACCGGGCATGATCTTGCCGTAGCGGTGGATGGCGGCCGCGGCCTGCAGCGAGAAGCGCTCGACCGCCTCGCGGCAGATGCGTTCGATTTCCGCCTCGGCCATGCCCGGATAATGTTCGAGCTCGAGGGCGGCGAGCGTGCCCGCTTCATCGCGGCAAAGCCCGGAGAAGGTGACGACGGCACCGATATCGGCCCGTCCCGCCGAGAGTTTCGCGACCTCGCCATTGAGATCGAAGTCCTCGCGCTGAACGCGCACGGTCACCGGCGCGCTCATTGCCTCAACCACCCGTCATCGGCGGAAACAGGGCGATCTCCCGGGCGCCGGCGATCGGCTCGCGATGGTCGACATGTTCCTGATTGATGGCCGCGCGGATGACGTTTTCATGTTCGAGCGCCACCTCGTACTCCTCGCCGAGCGTCTTCAGATGCGTGAGCAGGTCGGCAACGGTTACGACGCCGGCGGGAACGTCCAGCGTCTCTTCGCCCTTGCCGATGCGCTCCCGCACCCAGGAGAAATAGACGAGATTGACGGTGCTCATTCGTTGACCACGTGCTTGAGGCCGGCGCGGAAATAGTCGTAGCCCGTGTAGAGCGTGATCCCGGCGGCGATCCACAGGAGCACGATACCCGCTTCCGTCGTATAGGGCAAAATCTTGTCGCCGGCGGGGCCTGCCAGCAGGAAGGCGATGGCGACCATCTGGATCGTCGTCTTCCACTTGGCGATGCGCGTCACGGGAACGCTGACCTTCAGCGCTGCCAGATATTCGCGCAGGCCGGACACCAGGATTTCGCGGCAGAGAATGATGATCGCAGCCCAGATCGACCAACCGGCAATCGTCTGATCGGCGGCGACGAGAAGCAGGATCGACGCGACCAGGAGCTTGTCCGCAATCGGGTCGAGCATGCGGCCGATGTTCGACGTCTGATTCCAGATGCGGGCGAGATAGCCGTCGAAGAAATCGGTGATCGATGCAACGATAAAGAGCGTGACCGCCGTCCAGCGTGCGAAATCCGAACTGTGCAGCCGACCCTCGATGAAGAAGCAAAGGACGATCAAGGGCACGATCAGGATTCGGAAATAGGTGAGCAGGTTCGGGATGCTGTAGGCGACAGGCTTGGCCATGGATTCGTGTTCTCTGGTTCGTCAGGTACAGAATGACTTTGCTGGCCGGAGGTCAACAGGTCATCGTCGGCAACTGTCATATTTGCCCTATTGCATGTGAACGCCGGGTGAATTGTGACACCCGGTTTTCATTTCGCAGCATCGTCGTGGAAATGTTCATAGACCAGCCGGGCCACCGTTTCGGAAATGCCGGAGACGGCCATGAGGTCGCTGATGCCGGCGCGCGAGACGGCCTTGGCGGTGCCGAAATGCGTCAGCAGCGCGCGCTTGCGCGTGGGCCCGATACCGGCGATCTCATCGAGCGGGTTCTTGACCATCTCTTTCTTGCGGCGGGCACGGTGCGAGCCGATGGCAAAACGGTGTGCTTCGTCGCGCAGCCGCTGGATGAAATAGAGCACCGGATCGCGCGGCGGCAGCGTGAAACTGTCGCGGCCGAGTGCGAAGAAGCGCTCGCGTCCCGCGTCGCGGTCGACACCCTTGGCGACGCCGATCGCCGTCACGCAGTCCTCGACGTCGAGTTCTCTCAGAATGGCGCGCACGGCGGTCATCTGGCCCTGGCCGCCGTCGATGAGGATGACATCCGGCCAGGCGGGGAAGGCGCCATCATCGACAGCCTCGGCGCTCCTGTCCGGCTTACCCTCTTCCTTCAGCAGCCGTGAAAACCGTCGGGTCATCACCTCGCGCATCATGCCGAAGTCGTCGCCCGGCGTGATGTCGGTCGATTTGATGTTGAACTTGCGGTACTGCCCTTTGACGAAGCCTTCCGGCCCCGCCACCACCATGCCGCCGACGGCATTGGTGCCCATGATGTGGGAGTTGTCGTAGATCTCGATGCGGCGCGGCACGCGCTCGAGCTTGAAGGTTTCCGAGAAACCCTCGAGCAGGCGCGATTGCGAGGCGGTTTCGGCCAGTTTGCGACCATGGGCTTCGCGCGCATTGGCAAGCGCGTGGTCGACGAGATCCTTTTTTTCACCGCGCTGCGGCACCTGGATCGCCACCTTGTATCCGGACTTCTCGCTGAGCGCCTGGCCCAGAAGTTCCTGTTCCTCCACGGCCTCGCAGAGAAGGATCTGCCGGGGACAGGGCTTGTCGTCGTAGAACTGGGCCAGGAACTGCGAAAGGACCTCGGCCGCCGGGAGCGACGGGTCGGCTTTCGGGAAATAGGCGCGGTTGCCCCAGTTCTGCCCGGTGCGGAAGAAGAAGACCTGGATGCAGGAAATGCCGCCCTCGTGGTGGATGGCAAAGACGTCCGCCTCCTCGACGCCGGCGGGATTGATGCCCTGGTGGCTCTGCACGTGGCTCAGCGCCGCCAGGCGGTCGCGGTAAAGGGCCGCCCGTTCGAAATCGAGGTTCTCCGATGCGTCGCTCATGGCAGCGGCGATGGTCGCCTTTACCGTCTGGCTCTTGCCAGAGAGGAAGTCCTTGGCCTCGCGCACCAGTTCCGCATAGTCGCGATCGCTGATTTCGCCGGTGCAGGGCGCCGAGCAGCGCTTGATCTGGTAGAGCAGGCAGGGCCGCGTCCGGGTCTCGAAAACGCTGTCTGTACAGGTTCTGAGCAGGAAGGCGCGCTGCAGCGAATTGATCGTGCGGCCGACCGCGCCGGCAGAGGCGAAGGGACCGAAATAGTCGCCCTTGCGGCTGCGCGCGCCGCGGTGCTTGTAGAGCGCCGGCGCGCGGCTGTCGCCCGTCACCAGGATATAGGGAAACGACTTGTCGTCGCGCAAAAGCACGTTGAAGCGCGGCCTGAGGCGCTTGATCAGGTTCGCTTCGAGAAGCAGCGCCTCGATCTCGGTGCGCGTCGTCACGAACTCCATGTTCGCCGTTTCGCGGACCATGCGCGCGATGCGGTTGGAGTGGCCACGCCCCTGGGCATAGTTGCTGACGCGCTTCTTCAGGCTGCGCGCCTTGCCGACATAGAGAACGTCGCCGGCCTCGTTGAACATGCGATAGACGCCGGGCCCGTTCGGCAAGAGCTTGACGAAGGCCTGAATCAGTTCCGCGCCCTTCAATCCCGCGGTCTCGACGCGATTCTCGTTCCATGCGACAGGCGTGGCGGCGCTTTCGCTTTCCGCGACCTCGATCGGATCGTCGTCGTCTTCCGCCTCGGTGCCGTCATAGAGGATGCCGCCGTCTGTCGGCACGCGTCCGTTCATTCCACTATCTCCCTGATGTCGGGCGTTTCCCAGGCGAGGTGCTGGCCCCCGTCGAGGGCGATCATCTGTCCGGTAATCGACGGCGTGTCGAACAGGAAGCGGATCGTCCGTCCGAATTCGTCGAGCGTCGGCCCGCGTTTGAGAAGCAGGGCTTCGACCTGTGCCTCAAAGTCCTTCGGGTCTTGCCGCTCGTTCGGCAGCGTCGGCCCGGGGCCGATACCGTTGACGCGGATGCGCGGGGCGAGCGCCTGCGCCATCGTCCGGGTAGCCATCCAAAGCGCCGACTTGGACAACATATAGGAATAAAAGCGCGGATTGGGAGCCCAGACGCGCTGGTCGATCACATTGACGATGAGTCCATTGGCGTCCGCCGGAAGCATGACAGCGAAGTCGCGCGCCAGCAGGGAAGGCGCCTTCACATGCAGGGCGAAGTGCTGATCCCATATCGCTTCGTCGAAGGCGTCGAGGCTATCCTTCTTGAACACCGAGGCATTGTTGACGAGCAGATCCAGCGGGCCAAGTGCCTCTGCGGCGCGTGCGATCAGCGTCGAAGTCTCGGCCGTATCGGTGAGATCGGCGCGAAGCGCGACGGCCTTTGTTTTGCCTTTCGAAAGGGTCTCGGCCAGTGCTTCCGCTTCGGCAAATGAGGCGTCGGCGTGAATGGCGACCGAAAAGCCATGGGCCGCGAGGTCCTCAACTATAGCCTTGCCGATCCGCTTGGCGCCCCCGGTTACGAGGGCCGCCTTCCGTGCTTTTTTCACCGTTTCATCCCGCTTTTTCGAATCTTCGCGTCAGCGGACGAAGATATAGGCAAGAAACGTGAGCCTGAAACACTCCCTGACAGTTCCTTGCCGAAAAATTAATGGAATTGGCGTAAATTGTATTATTTTGAAGACTTATAGTATATCTTTCGTTAATCTTGAATTATGGTTAACAAATTCCGTGTGGCGCCAAAGCAACATCAAATTTTGGGCGTGTTTGCGCCACCAAAATTTCACATTTTGGCTCTTGTGAATCCTCATTTGCTGGCCAATTTCAGCTCAACCGGGCGGGTTAATTGAAAGTTGTCCGATGTTTCACTGTGGGACCCCAAGCCCAGGGGGCATCGGTACGAAAAGGAGAATATTTATGCGTACGCTCACCACCACCCTCATGGCTTCCGCTATGACCCTCATCGCCTTCCAGGCCGCCCAGGCTGCTGATGCGATCGACGAAGTTCCGGCTGCTCCGCAGGCCGAATACACCGAGCCGGCAGTCAAGAACTGGTCGGGCGCCTATGTCGGTGGTACCGCCGATTGGCACCATGGTCAGCATGACGCGACCGGCGACAACACGGCAGCCGGTTTCGGCGGCGGTCTCTACGGCGGCTACAACATGCAGAGCGGCCAGATCGTATACGGCGGTGAAGCCGACATCGGCTACTCCGATCAGGATTCGAGCAAGGGCAACCTGCGCATGAAGCAGGGCGTCAACGGCTCGCTGCGCGCTCGCGTCGGTGTCGATCTGAACCCGGTCCTGCTTTACGGCACCGCCGGTCTCGCCGTTGGTCAGGCCAAGGCTAGCATCGGTGGCGCTTCCGACAAGAACACCATGGTCGGCTGGACCGCCGGCGCTGGTGCGGAAACCTTCGTCACCGACAACATCACCGCACGTGTCGAATACCGTTATACGGACTACGGTTCGAAGGACTTCAACGTCGGCGGCACCAACGTCTCGTCCGGTTACGACGAGCACAGCGTTCGCGTCGGTATGGGCGTGAAGTTCTGATCGGCTTCTGCCGGATCGTAAAAAGGCCGGGGAGACCCGGCCTTTTTCATGTCCCGTCTTCGTTTCAAGCTTTGAACTTGGAATAGTCGGCGAAGTGCTTTTCGAACTTTGCCGGCCAGTTCTTGAGCTTGGCGCGGCCCTTCTGCCATTCGCCGGTAAAGCGCAATTCGATGTAGCGCAGCATCGCCGCAAGGGCAAAATGGCCGGCATGGAGCTTGGCTCCGGTCTTCGGCAGGTTGGCATTCAGATGGTCGAGGCTGCGTTCGACCTTTTCCCATTGCCGGTCGATCCACGGCTGGTGCACCTTTTCCGGCGGGTGTGAACGTTTCTCGTAGACGATTGCCAGCAAGCTGTCGCAGACACCATCGCACAGGGCTTCGAGGATCTCGACATCGGTCCGCTTGCCGGCGCTCTTCGGGTAAAGCTTGCCCTTGGTTTCGCGATCGATGAAATGCATGATCGCGCGGCTGTCATAAACCGAGCGTCCATCGTCGAGGATCAGTGTCGGTATCTTGCCGAGCGGATTGTTGCCGATCAGTTCCGGTGGATTGGCGCCGGTGTCGGTCAGCACGCTATCAGCCGAGAGGCCGACATAATGCGCCGCCATCCGAACCTTGTTCGAATAGGGCGAGGCAGGCGAGTACAGTATCTTCATCGAACGTCTTTCTTCTGGTGCGGTGCAATTCCCGGCGCTGCGCCGGGAGTCGCGTAAAAACAAAACCTTATGGAGCCGGAGGCAGCGAAACACTGTCTTTCCTGCATGCCTGTCGATCGACCGCCGGGCAGGGCCGGAAATTCAGCGACTTGTCGAAGCAGACCCGGATTTCTTCGAGCCTGTTGCCTTCGCACGTAACCGCGACCGCATCTTTTGTCATGCCAGGGTTTTTGGCGACGAGCGCGCTTTCGATCGCGTTGACGGACAAATTCGTCTGCTGCCGGGGAGGCGAGAGCTCCGAGGGCAGGGCAAGCCTGCTCCAGGCCGCGCGCGTGACGGCAAAATAGTCTTCCTGGCTGAGGCCGGAACAGGTGCCGTGCTTGCGCCATTGATGGCCGATCAGCCCCATGGACGGGATCAGGTCGAGATATTGCTTGCCGAGAGAGGTGGGCACGCGATCGGACTGTCGCGTCGGGCAGAAATCCGGATAGCCCTTTTCGTTCTGAGGCCAGAGGCCGTGCACGATCAGGCCGCGGTTGCTGCCGATCTCGCATTGGCTGGATTTTCCGTTGGGATCATTGTCGCCGCACCAAGTCGGCGACCAGGAGAGCGACAGCACGTAGAAATCGAAGCCGCTACCGATCGGCATGGCGCCGGTCGCTTTCGCGCTCTCATTTCCAGTCGAAGGCGGCGCCTTCTCGGCGTTCTGATCGCTGCAACCGACCAGACCGGTCACAACGAGAAGCGCCGGCAGAAGCCGGCGCGCATCCCGGATTGCTTTCATGGTTAGCGGAGCGAGGCGCAATGCGCGCCGTAGACATACCAGGGATCAAGCCCGCCGACGCAGAACTCGATGCTTCTGCCGACGCCGGCGAAGCCCCAAGGACGTTCGATGAGATAGTAGAGCGAGCGCTGCTGGCCGTCGTTCATGACCGCCGTGGCGTAGCAATATTCACGCTCCACCAGATGTGTCTCGTCGCGAAACTCTTGCCGGTTCTGCCCCATGTCGCGGATCTCGGCGATCGACAGATTGGCGTGCAAATAGTTTGCATCCCGGTATTCAAAGCGCGAGGTGATGAAGCCGAGCACCGAGGTTTCGCTGCAAACCCCTGCGTTGTAGGACTGTGCCTGGCTGCTGCCGATATAGTCGGCGGCAGATGCGCCCGGCGCTGCGGCGCCGGCGAGGGAAAGCGAGATGAGAAGCGTTGCTGCGAGCGTGCGAGTCATGGGCGTCTCCCTATATCGTCACACGAGATTGCGGTGTGTCGCGGCCGTCCGTCAAGCCCCTCGGGTTGCCTGTTCTTCGCCGCGCAGCCAGAAGCAGCGTGCGGAGGCGAAGCGATCTTGCGCAAGCCGTGCTTTCAGGAACGGCAGCAGCAGGTCGAGCTCGCCCTTCAGCGTAAAGGGTGGGTTGACGATGATGAGACCGGAGCCCGAAAGGCCGGTGGTTTCGCGGTCGCTGCGGACCGACAGTTCAGCGCAGAGCATCTTCGGAATCTCGAGTGCCTTCAGTGCTTCGTGGAAAGCCTTGATCGGCGCGCCCTGCTTCAATGGATACCAGAGGCAATAGATGCCGCCGGAAAAGCGCCTATGGGCACGCGCGAGGCCATCGACGAGGCGTTCGTACTCGCCTTCCTTTTCGAAAGGCGGATCGACGAGGATCAGCCCGCGCTTCTCTTTCGGAGGCAGATGCGCGCCGAGGGCCAGCCAGCCGTCGAGTTCGGTGATGCGGCTCTGAAAATCGCCGTCGAAGAGCCGGTGCAGGGTCTCGTAGTCCTGCGGATGCAGCTCCATTGCCGAGAGCCGGTCCTGCGGCCGGAAGAGCATGCGCGCCAGCTTCGGCGAACCGGGATAGAGCGCCAGCTCGGCGCCGGGATTGAGCGTGCGGATCGACGAAAGATAAGGAGCGAGGATGGCGGCGATTTCTGCGGGCAGATCACCGTCGAGCAGCCGGCCGATGCCGTCGCGCCATTCGCCGGTCTTCTGTGCCTCTTCGCTGGAGAGGTCGTAGAGCCCGATGCCGGCATGGGTGTCGAGCACGCGAAACGCCTTCTCCTTCTGCTGGAGATAGGTGACAAGCCGCGCCAGCACCGCATGTTTCAGGACGTCAGCGAAATTGCCCGCGTGGTAGATGTGCCGATAGTTCATGAGCGCCGCCGATGGCCGTGATCAATTGTTTCGATGGGTGAACGATTGGCTCTTTGAGCCCGTTTGTCGATGCCATATAGAAAAGCCATGAACGTTGCGACCCCTATCAAAGCAGAAAAATCGATCGGCCATTCGGTCTGCCCGCACGACTGTCCCTCCGCTTGCGCGCTGGAGGTCGACCTGACCGCCGGAGGCCGCATCGGCCGCGTGCGTGGCGCATCCGCCAACACCTATACCGCCGGCGTGATCTGCGCCAAGGTGGCGCGCTATTCCGAGCGCATTTACCACCCGGGCCGTCTTATGGTGCCGAAGCGCCGCAAGGGCGCCAAGGGTGAGGGCAACTGGCAGGAGGTGAGCTGGGAAGCGGCGCTCGACGAGATCGCCGATCAGTTCATCCGCGCCGAACAGAAGCACGGGGCGGAGGCTATCTGGCCGTATTTCTACGCCGGCACCATGGGCCAGGTGCAGCGCGACTCCATCGAGCGACTGCGCCACGCCAAGCGCTATTCCGGTTTCTTCGGCTCGATCTGCACCAACATGGCCTGGACCGGCTTTACCATGGCGACCGGCGCCCTGCGCGGCCCCGACCCGCGCGAGATGGCAAAGGCCGATTGCGTGGTGATCTGGGGGACGAACGCGGTGGCGACCCAGGTCAACGTGATGACGCACGCGGTCAAGGCCCGCAAGGACCGCGGCGCCAAGATCGTCGTCATCGACGTCTATGACAATCCGACGGTGAAGCAGGCGGACATGGCTCTGGTGCTGAAGCCCGGCACCGACGCGGCACTCGCCTGCGCCGTGATGCACATCGCCTTCCGCGACGGCTATGCCGACCGGGCCTACATGGCGGAGTTCGCCGACGATCCGGCCGGGCTCGAAGCGCATCTCAAATCGCGCGGACCCGAATGGGCGTCCGCAATCACCGGCCTTTCGGTCGAGGAGATCGAGGCCTTCGCCAAGCTCGTCGGCACGACGCCGCGGACCTATTTCCGCCTCGGCTACGGCTTCACGCGGCAGCGCAATGGCTCGGTCGCGATCCATGCTGCTGCCTCCGTGGCGACGGTCCTCGGTTCGTGGGAACACGAGGGCGGCGGCGCCTTCCACTCCAACAACGACATCTTCAAGCTCGACAAGCGCGAACTGGTCGGCTCGGCCTTCCACGATCCGGATGTGCGCATGCTCGACCAGTCGCAGATCGGCCGGGTGCTGACCGGTGACGCCGAGGCACTGCGCCATCGCGGCCCGGTAACGGCGATGCTGATCCAGAACACCAATCCGGTGAACGTCGCGCCGGAGCAGCGGCTGGTGAAGCGCGGCTTCCTGCGCGACGACCTGTTCGTCGCCGTGCACGAGCAGTTCATGACCGATACGGCTGCAGTCGCCGATATCGTTCTGCCGGCCACCATGTTCCTAGAGCATGACGATCTCTATCGCGGCGGCGGACACCAGCACATCCTGATCGGCCCGAAGGTGGTTGAGCCGCCGTCGACCGTGCGCACCAACCTCTTCGTGATCGAGGAACTGGCCAAGCGTCTGGGTGTCGCCGACCATGCCGGCTTCGGCCTCACGGAGCGCCAGCACATCGACCGCCTGCTTGCCAATTACGGCATCGGCTACGAGGCGATGAAGCAGAAGAAGTGGCTGGACTGTCAGCCGGCCTTCGAGGAAGCGCACTATCTCAAGGGGTTCGGCCATCCCGACGGCAAGTTCCGCTTCAGGGCGGACTGGACGGGAACGCCCGCGCCGAACCGGCCGCCGAAATCCATGGGCATTCAGGGGCCGCACGCGGCACTGCCGGAATTCCCTGACCATGTCGACCTGATCGAGGTCGCCGATGCCGAGCATCCCTTCCGCCTTGCGACTTCGCCGGCGCGCTCCTTTCTGAACTCGACCTTTGCCGAGACGCCGTCCTCGATCCAGAAGGAAGTGCGCCCGGAAGTGATGATCCATGCCGAGGACGCCGCAGCGCTCGGCATTGCCGATGGCGATGTCGTTCAGCTCGGCAATGAACGCGGAGAGGTTCGCCTGCACGCCAAGATCGGCGGCGGTACGCGCCGCGGCGTGGTGATCGCCGAGGGGCTGTGGCCGAACGGCGCCCATCTCGACGGCGAGGGGATCAACGTTCTGACCGGTGCCGATGCGGTGGCGCCCTATGGCGGTGCCGCTTTTCACGACAACAGGGTCTGGGTAAAGCGCGCGCCCTAGATCATCGCACTGAACGGTAACCCGGAGGCCTCATGAGCGGCGACCACCAGCATGCCGATATCAGCAATACGCCGGTCTCCCGGCTCTGGGCTTCGCTCGGCCTGACCGGCGGGTTCATGCTGGCCGAGGTCGTCGGCGGTATCCTGACCGGTAGCCTGGCGCTGATCTCCGATGCCATGCATATGCTGACGGATACGGCGGCACTGGCGATCGCGCTCGTTGCCATCCAGGTCGGCCGCCGTCCGTCCGACCTGCTGCGCACCTATGGCTATGCGCGCTTCGAGATCCTGGCGGCCGCCTTCAATGCCCTGCTGCTGCTCGCCATAGCTTTCTACATTCTCTATGAAGCCTGGAAGCGCCTGTCGGAGCCGCAGGAGATCCAATCGGCCGGCATGCTGGTGATCGCCGTCATCGGCCTCCTCGTCAATCTCGCCTCGATGCGGCTGTTGACCAGTCACAAGGATGAGAGCCTCAACGTCAAGGGCGCCTATCTGGAGGTCTGGTCCGACATGATCGGCTCGCTCGCCGTCATCGTCGGCGCGGTGGTCATCTGGTTCACCGGTTGGCAATGGGTGGACTCGCTGCTTGCCGTCGGCATCGGCTTCATGGTCTTTCCGCGCACCTGGGTGCTGCTCAAGGAGTGCGTCAACATTCTGCTCGAAGGCGTGCCGCCCGGCATGCGGCTCGCCGATGTCCACGCGACGATCGCCGCCGTGCCCGGCGTCGCCTCGGTCCATGATCTTCACCTTTGGGCAATCACCCAAAGCCAGCCGTCGCTGACCGCCCATGCGGTGCTTGCCGATGGCGCCGATGGCGAAACCGTGCGCCGGGCGATCGAGGAGCGCCTGCGCCAGGAGTTCGACCTGCATCACACGACCTTGCAGATGGAGCGCGAAGACCGCGCGGCAAAGGAACACGTTCACTAGAGGGCGGAGCTGCCCCCGCCAACGAAGGATTTCGCATGAATACGCATCACGATCCGCGCGTCAGGATCATCGGTCGCCGCACCCTGTGGGACGGGTTCATCCATCTCGAGGAGGTGACGCTCGAACAGGATATGTCGAATGGCGTGACCGCGACGCTGAAGCGAGAGGTGCACGATCACGGCAGTGCGGCGACGATCCTGCTCGTCGACACCAAACGGCAGAGCGTGGTGTTGGTACGGCAACTGCGCGTTCCCGTCCTGCTGCAGGGGGATCCCGCCTATATGATCGAGGCGGTGGCGGGGTTGCTGGATGACGATACTCCCGAGATCGCGATCGCCCGTGAGGCATTGGAAGAGACCGGCTACCATGTCGAGGGCGCCACCCATCTTTTCGATGCCTATATGAGCCCGGGCGCGATCACCGAGCGCACGAGCTTCTTCGTCGGCCGTATCGACGTTGGCGAGAAACGCGGCGACGGCGGCGGGCTTGCGCATGAGGGCGAGGACATCGAAGTTCTCGAAATACCGCTCGATGAGGCCTTCGCGATGATTGCCACCGGCGAGATCTGCGACGCCAAGACGATCATGCTGCTGCAATGGGCAAGGCTCAACCGCCACGAATTCATCGGCTAACTCATTGTTTTACAAGAACATAATTTATTACGGATATTTCACTTTTTGATCCGTATCGGGTAGGCTAAAGCGCTGGTGTCCTCATCATTGACATGGGCGCTCCATGACATCCTCCCTTTCACAAAGCCCAGCCGACGACGAACAACAGGCGGAGGGAGGCTGGCTCGCCTTCCTGCGCCGCAACCGTCGCTATCTTTCGGCCGCCGGTACGCTGTTCGTAATCGCCCTTTTCGGCGTTGCGATCTTTCACCTGACATCGGAAGTGCAGTACGACGAAGTCGTGCAGGCCTTGGCGGAGACGTCCTGGACGTCGGTCGCGGCAGCGGTGTTCTTCACGGCCCTGAGCTTCCTGGCGCTGACCTTCTATGATGTCAGCGCGCTCGATTATGTCAGGCGAAAACTGCCCTATGCCGACGTGGCGCTGACGGCGGCTTGCGCCTATGCGGTCGGCAATACCGCGGGCTTTGGCGCATTGAGCGGTGGCGCAATCCGTTACCGGTCCTATTCCCGCCTCGGCGTCGAGCCGGAAAAGATTGCCCGGATCATCGCCTTTGTGACGCTCGCCTTCGGTCTCGGGCTTCTGACGGTGACCTGCCTCAGCCTGCTCGCCGTCGGCGAATATGTGGCGCCGATGACCGGGCTGGATCCCCTGTTCCTGCGCCTGATCGCCGTCGTCATCCTCGGTGGATTGTTCACCGTGTTCTTCCTTGCACGCAACGGGCGCGAGGTCAGCCTCGGACGCATGACGTTGCGGCTGCCGGATTCGCGCACGGTCTCCCGCCAGTTCCTGGTGACGGCACTCGATCTCGCCGCTTCGGCGACCGTCCTCTACGTGCTCCTGCCGGCCGGCACCATCGGCTGGCCGGCCTTCCTCGCGGTCTATTCGCTCGCCGTCGGCGTCGGTGTTCTCAGCCATGTTCCCGCCGGCCTCGGTGTCTTCGAGACGATCATCATCGCGACGCTCAGTCACAACACCGATGTCGATACTATTCTCGGCGCGCTGGTCCTTTATCGCGTGATCTATCACGTGCTGCCTCTGGTGATCGCGATTGCCGTCGTTATCGGCATCGAACTCCGGCAGCTTTCCGGCCATCCGGTTGCCTCGAGCGTGCGGCGCATCGGCGGCCGTATGACACCGTTGCTGCTTGCGACGCTCGGCATCGTGCTGGCGATCATGCTGGTGCTTTCGAGCGTGACGCCGACGCCGGACGAAAACCTGGCTTTTCTGGAAAGCCTGCTGCCCTTGCCGATCGTCGAGGGCGCCCATTTCCTCGCAAGCCTGCTCGGACTGGCGCTCGTTGTCGTCTCCCGCGGTCTTGCCCTGCGCCTTGATGGCGCCTGGTGGGCGTCCATCGCGATTGCGATGGCAGCGCTTCTGCTGTCGCTCATCAAGGCGGTCGCGGTGGTGGAGGCGGGCATGCTTGCCTTCTTCCTCCTGGGCTTGGTGGTCAGCCGGCGCCTGTTCGTCCGGCCGGCATCGCTCTTCGGCCAGGCGCTCACCATACCGTGGCTGACGGCGCTTGGGGTCATCTGCCTGGGCGGATTGGTCGTCCTGCTCTTTGTCTACCGCGATGTCGAGTACAGCCATGAACTCTGGTGGCAGTTCGAATTCTCCGCCGAAGCTCCGCGAGGGCTTCGGGCGCTGCTGGGTGTGACGGTCGGGGCGAGCCTGCTTGCGATCTGGAGCCTGATGCGTCCGGCAACCGGGGCAGCGGAGCCCGCCTCCGGCGATGCGCTGGAGCGGGCATTGGCGATCGTCGAGGCACAGGACATGTCCGATGCCAATCTGGTGCGCATGGGGGACAAGAGCATCCTGTTTTCTGCTGATGGGCGCGCCTTCATCATGTTCGGCCAGCGCGCCCGTTCCTGGATCGCGCTTTTCGATCCCGTCGGCCCGATCGATGCCTGGCCGGAGCTGATCTGGCAATTCATCGAAAAGGCGCGCGCCTCGGGGTGCCGGGCGGTTTTCTACCAGGTCTCACCCGACGGCCTTGCCTATTATGCCGATGCGGGGCTGCGTGCCTTCCGGCTCGGCGAACTGGCGCGCGTCGACCTCGCCAGCTTCGAAATGAAGGGCGGCAAGTGGGCAAACCTGCGCCAGCAGGTCAGCCGTGCCCAGCGTGACGGGCTCGAGTTCCAGGTCGTACCACCGGCAGAGATCCCGAGGATCATGGACGAGCTGACGGCGGTTTCCGATGCCTGGCTGGAACATCACAACGCCAAGGAAAAGGGCTTCTCGCTTGGTGCCTTCGACCCCAACTATCTGGCCCAGCAGCCGGTTGCAATCCTCACCTGCGGTGGACGCATCGTCGCCTTCGCCAACATCCTGGTGACGGGGACCAAGCAGGAGGGGACCGTCGATCTCATGCGTTTTGCGCCCGATGCGCCGAAAGGGGCGATGGATTTTCTCTTCGCCCAGGTCATGGAATATCTGAAGGCGGAGGGCTATCGCACCTTCAATCTCGGCATGGCGCCGCTATCGGGCATGTCGACGCGCCAGATCGCGCCGGTGTGGGACCGCGCCGGCCGCACCTTCTTCGAACACGGCGAGCGCTTCTACAACTTCAAGGGCTTGCGTGCCTTCAAGTCGAAGTTTCATCCACAGTGGCAACCGCGCTATCTTGTCGCCAGCGGCGGCATCAATCCGATCCTCGCCTTGATGGATGCGACATTCCTGATCGGCGGCGGTCTCAAGGGAGTGGTGAAGAAATGATCCGTGTTGCGAACGCCTGGAAATGCCTTGCCTCGGCGGCGCTGCTGCTTTCGGCTTCCATTCTTCCCGCTTCCGCAGAAGACGCGCCGAAGAGCTACGATACCGGGATGATCCCCTCGCCACGCATCATGCTGCCCAAGGAAAAGGCGGCCGCACTGGTCGTGCTGCTTTCGGATGCCGGCGGCTGGACGGACAAGGAGCAGGCGATCGCCGATACGCTCGCAGGCGACAAGACCGTCGTCATCGGTATTGATCTCAAGGCCTATCTCGCATCGCTTGCCAAGGACGATGGCGATTGCATCTACATGGTCTCCGATATCGAGTCGCTCAGCCAACAGGTGCAGCGCGCAGTCGGCACCGACGCTTACCAGTTGCCCGTTGTTGCGGGCGTCGGCGCGGGCGGCGCGATGGCGCTCGCGATTGCCGCCCAAACCCCGCCGGCGACGATCGGTCAGACGCTGGCCGTCGACCCGGAAGAGGGGATCGCGCTCGAGAAGCAGCTCTGCACACCGGCCGATAAAGTGCGGAAGGGCGACCGGATGGTCTATGGGCTGACCGACGGCGCCTTACCGGACCCGGTCTCCGTCGTCTTTTCTCCGGCAGCTTCCGCGGATGGCCGGGCGCATGTGGCGGCACTCGTTGCGAAACATCCGGATGTCGAGCAGGAAGACAGTGACGACGACGCTTTCACGGCATTGTCCGATCACCTCACCGATCTGATCGACAGCCAGCGCGATGCCGGCAACCCATTTGGCCTGCCGCTGACCGTTCTCGACGCGAAGCCGACGCGCGATACGATGGCAGTGATCTACTCGGGCGACGGTGGCTGGCGCGACATCGACAAGGAGGTCGGCGACGTCCTTCAGCAGCAAGGCGTGCCTGTCGTCGGCTTCGATTCCCTGCATTACTTCTGGTCCGAGCGAGACCCACAGTCGACTGCGGACGACCTTGCCAAGGTGATGAGCTATTATCGCAAGCACTGGAACGTCCGCAATGTGCTCCTGATCGGCTATTCCTTCGGTGCCGACGTTTTGCCGCGAACCTTCAACCTGCTGCCGTCAGGCGAGAAGGCCCATGTTCGCCAGGTGACGCTGATGGCGCTCTCGCACATGGTCGACTACAAGGTCTCCGTGCTCGGTTGGCTGGGCGCGGCGGGCGATGGCAAGGGCGGCGATCCGCTCGACGATATCAAGCGCATCGATCCTGCGCTCGTGCAATGCATCTACGGCACGGACGAAGAGGACGATGCCTGCCCTGAATTGAAGGGTGCCGGCGTGGATGTCATCGGCATCGATGGTGGCCACCACTTCGACGAGGACTATCCGGCACTGACGCGGCGGGTGCTCGATGCGCTCGATCGCCGGCTGGCGTCGGCGAAGTGAACTGACTTTGCGGTGTAGCGCCTGGGCCCTGAAACGGTCAGGAGCAATAACGATGAAGGTGCAGAGGGGTAGCCAAGCTCGCTACGACTGCTGTCGCTCACGACAGCCACGGACGATCACGCCGCCGGCGAAATCAGCGTGCCCGTTGCCTCGCGAGCGCCATCGATCACCGCGCGGCCGCCTTCCATGCGCACCTTGCCCTCGGCCATCATCCGCAGCGCCATCGGATAGGTGCGGTGCTCGACGGTCAGCACCCGTGCAGCAAGGCTGTCGGACGTATCGCCAGGGAGAACTGGCACGACCGCCTGGGCGAGGATCGGGCCATCGTCCATGCCTTCGGTGACGAAGTGCACGGTGCAGCCGGCGACCTTCATGCCGGCGTCGATTGCGCGCTGATGGGTGTGCAAGCCCGGAAACAGCGGCAGCAGGGAGGGGTGGATGTTGAGAATCCGCCCTTCATGGCGCTGGATGAACGTCGCGGAGAGCAGCCGCATGTAGCCAGCCAGGCAGATGATGTCGGGCGACAGGCGATCGAGTTCGGCAAGGATCGCCGCCTCGTGCGCGTCCTTGCTGTCGAAATCCTTGCGCTGGAAGCTCTTCGTCGGAATGCCGAGCGCCGCCGCCTTGGCGAGCCCACCGGCATCCGCCTTGTCGGCGATGACGGCGACGATTTCGGCCGGGAAATCCGGTTCGGCGGCCGCCTTCGCAAGCGCCAGCATGTTGGAGCCGCCGCCCGAAATGAAGACGACGACCCGCTTCTTGCCCGTCGTGACCTCAGTCGTCATAGGGCGAGGCTGCCCTTGTAGATCGTGCCGGCAGCACCTTCGGCGCGCGCGACCATCCGGCCGAGGGTGAAGACGGTTTCACCTTCGCCGGTCAGCACCGCCGAAACCTCTGCGGCCTTGTCGGCCGGAACGACGACGATCATGCCGACGCCGCAATTGAAGGTGCGCAGCATTTCATTGGCGGCGACGCCGCCGGTCTGGGCGAGCCAGGAGAAGACCTTTGGCGCCTTGATCGCATCAAGGTCGATTTCGGCCGCCAGGTGCTTCGGCAGCACACGCGGAATGTTCTCGGGGAAGCCGCCGCCGGTGATATGGGCGAGCGCCTTGATCGCACCGGTCTCGCGGATCGCCTTCAAGAGCGGCTTCACATAGATCCGTGTCGGCGTCATCAGGAGGTCGGCGAGCGTGCCTTCGCCGAACGGGGCCGGGGCATCCCAGGCGAGGCCCGAGAGCGAAACGATCTTGCGTACCAGCGAATAGCCGTTGGAATGAACGCCCGACGAGGCGAGGCCGAGAATGACGTCGCCTTCGCCGATGTCGCCGGCGGGAAGCAACTGACCGCGTTCGGCAGCGCCGACGGCAAAGCCCGCAAGATCATAGTCGCCGCCGGAATACATGCCCGGCATTTCCGCGGTCTCGCCGCCGATCAGCGCGCAGCCCGCTTCCCGGCAACCGCTGGCAATGCCGGCGACGATGGCCGCACCCTGATCCGGGTCGAGCTTGCCGGTCGCGAAGTAATCGAGGAAGAACAGCGGCTCGGCGCCCTGAACCACCAGGTCGTTGACGCACATGGCGACGAGGTCGATCCCGACGGTGTCGTGCTTGTTGGCGTCGATGGCAATCTTGAGCTTGGTGCCGACGCCGTCATTGGCGGCAACCAGCACCGGGTCGGTGAAGCCCGCTGCCTTGAGATCGAAGAGGCCACCGAAGCCGCCGATCTCGCCGTCGGCTCCAGGGCGCCTGGTCGAGCGCACATGCGGCTTGATCTTCTCGACCATCAGGTTACCGGCGTCGATATCCACGCCCGCGTCGCTATAGGTGAGGCCGTTCTTTCCCGACTGGCTCATGCTCGTTCTCCAAGGCTCGTCGTGCGACAGGTAATTTGCGGATGCGATTGGCACGGCAGGCAAGGGAGTGCAAGCCGAGAGCTGTCGTCAACGGCGTTTTTTCAACATTTTGCCCATATCCCACGATGGAAGCGAGCGAGTATGGCTCCAAACCGCGCGCTCCCGCCCGGTTGGACTTGACCGGCGCCCGCGCCGCCCCCTATCTCCTTTGAAGGATTGTGATACGCGATCGGTGCGCGCGGGGCGCGCTAGAGCGGGATGAGAAGAAGTGCGTGCGGCTTTCCGCCCGCATCCCGCTCTCACTTATGAGAAACGATCACGATGATTTTGGGCCGATCCGACCTAAAATCATCGTGATCTAAAGGGAGCGTCATGGATATCAAGGTCAGCGGTTCCGGATTGCAGCGCCAGGTCATCTTCTGGCTGCTGGTGCTTGCCGCCTTCATTGCCTTCCTCATGGTTTTCAGCTCGATCCTGCTGCCGTTCCTTGCCGGCATGGCGCTTGCCTATTTCCTCGATCCGGTCGCCGACCGTCTCGAGCGGCTGGGCCTCAGCCGGCTGATGGCAACGGTCGTCATCCTGATCGGCTTCGTCGTCGTCTTCGTACTCGCACTGATGATCATCATTCCCGTGATCGTCAGTCAGGCCTCGGATTTCATCGCGAACATTCCAGGCTACGCCGCCAAGCTGCAGGTGCTCGTCAACGAAGCGCAGACACGGCTCATTCCGGATTGGCTGGCGAGCCAGATGCCGTCGCTGAAGCAAAGTTCCGGCAAGCTGCTGGAACAGGGAGCCGCCTTCCTGGGCACGCTCTTCCAGCAGATCTGGAACTCCGGCGTGGCTTTGCTCGACGTCATCTCGCTGCTTGTCGTCACCCCCGTCGTCGCCTTCTACATTCTGCTCGACTGGGACCGGATGGTCGAGAAGGTCGACAGCTGGGTGCCGCGCGACCATGTGACGACGGTGCGCCAGATCGCCCGAGACATGAATATGACGATCGCTGGTTTCGTGCGCGGGCAGGGTTCGCTTTGCGTCATTCTCGGCCTTTACTACGGTATCGGCCTGTCGCTCGTCGGTCTCAATTTCGGCCTGCTGATCGGTCTTTTCGCCGGCATGATCAGTTTCATTCCTTACGTCGGATCCCTGGTCGGCCTCGTGCTCGCCGTCGGCGTCGCCCTGGTGCAGTTCTGGCCGGACTATCTCTGGATCGGCCTCGTGCTGGCAGTCTTCTTCAGCGGCCAGTTCATGGAGGGCAACATCCTCCAGCCGAAGCTGGTGGGCAAAAGTGTCGGCCTGCATCCGGTCTGGCTGATGTTTGCCCTGCTTGCCTTCGGTGCGCTGTTCGGCTTCGTCGGTCTGCTGGTGGCGGTGCCGGCGGCAGCGGCCATCGGCGTGCTTGTTCGCTTCGGCATCCAGCGGTACCTTGATAGCGACCTCTATCACGGGCACGGCAAGGCCGTGGAAAAGAAGGCGAAGAGCGACAAGGCCGCCTGATTTCCGACGATTGTCCCGAGTACAGCATGACAAAACGCCCATTCGAACAAATACCCCTGGCCTTCGGCCACGACCCGGCGACGGGCCGTGAGGATCTGCTCGTTTCCGACCGGCTGAGCGCGGCGATCGCCATCGTCGACCACTGGCCGGATTGGCCGTCGCCGGTCGTCATCATCGCCGGGCCGGTCGGCTCCGGCAAATCGCATCTCGCCAGCATCTGGAAGGAACGCGCAGGAGCCGAGGTAATCCATCCGCTCGCCGGCTCCGATGCCGCGCTGATTGCGGCGGAAAAGCCTGTTCTCTTCGAGGACGCCGACCGGAGCACCTTCGACGACACCACGCTGTTTCACGTCATCAACAACGTGCGCCAGCACGGCACCGGCCTCTTGATGACGACGCGGCTCTGGCCGATGTCGTGGCCGGTAACGCTGCCGGATCTGCGCTCGCGCCTGAAGGCGGCGACCGTCGTCGAGATCGGCGAGCCGGATGACGAGTTGCTGACACAGGTGCTGATCAAGCTTTTCGCCGACCGCCAGCTCTTCGTCGACGAGCGGCTCGTCGGCTACATCGTCCAGCGCATGGAGCGGTCGCTCGAAGCAGCGCAGACGATCGTCGAGCGGATCGATCATCTGGCGCTCTCGCGCGGCACGAAGCTCAGCCGGACGCTTGCCTCCGAAGTTCTTGAAGAACTGGGGAATCAGCGGCGGTCCGATTGACTGTCACAGAACCGTCGTCAAACTGAGATAGCCGGTGCAACCGGAGCAATGGGATCGAATGAGCATGGATAACGCGGTATCGGCGGTGAACGAAAACCAGGCTGCGGCGGAGGAAGTCGATCTGCTGACCAGCCCGCAGCGCTTCATCAACCGCGAATTCTCCTGGCTGCAGTTCAATCGTCGCGTGCTTGAGGAGACGCTGAACACGGCCCATCCGCTGCTGGAGCGCATTCGCTTCCTGTCTATCTCCGCCGCCAACCTCGACGAGTTCTTCATGGTGCGCGTCGCGGGCCTCGAAGGACAGGTCCGCCAGGGCCTCGCCATGCGTTCGCCTGACGGCAAGACGCCGATCGAGCAGCTCGAAGACATTCTCAAGGAAATCGACAACCTGCAGATGGAGCAGCAGGCATCGCTCGCCGTGCTGCAGCAGTATCTCGCCAAGGAGGACATCCTGATCGTGCGTCCGGCGTCGCTTTCGGCGCAGGACAAGAGCTGGCTCGCCAACGAATTCGATCAGTCGATCTTTCCGGTGTTGACGCCACTGTCGATCGATCCGGCCCACCCGTTCCCGTTCATTCCGAACCTCGGCTTTTCGATGGGCTTGCAGCTCGTCAGCAAGACCGGCCGCGAGCCGATGACGGCGCTCCTGCGTTTGCCGGTGGCGCTCGATCGCTTCGTCCGGCTGCCCGACGTCAAGAACGTCATCCGCTACATCACGCTCGAGGATGTTGTCAGCCAGTTCATCGACCGGTTGTTCCCCGGCTACGAGGTGAAGGGTTCCGGTACGTTCCGCATCATTCGCGACAGTGATATCGAAGTGGAGGAAGAGGCCGAAGATCTGGTGCGCTTCTTCGAGACGGCGCTGAAACGCCGTCGCCGCGGATCGGTGATCCGCATCGAGACCGATTCGGAGATGCCGGCATCGCTGCGCCAATTCGTCGTGCAGGAACTCGGCGTTCCGGAAAACCGCATCGCCGTTCTGCCGGGACTGCTGGCGCTCAACACGCTTTCGGAAATCACCAAGGCGCCGCGCGACGACCTGCGCTTCGAGCCCTATAATCCGCGCTTTCCGGAACGGGTGCGCGAACACGCCGGCGATTGCCTTGCGGCGATCCGCGAAAAGGACATGGTCGTCCACCACCCCTATGAATCCTTCGACGTCGTCGTGCAGTTCCTGCTTCAGGCGGCGCGCGATCCTGATGTCGTCGCCATCAAGCAGACGCTCTACCGCACGTCGAATGACAGTCCGATCGTGCGTGCGTTGATCGACGCCGCCGAGGCCGGCAAGTCGGTAACCGCCCTGGTCGAGCTCAAGGCTCGCTTCGACGAGGAAGCCAATATCCGCTGGGCGCGCGACCTGGAACGCGCCGGCGTGCAGGTCGTCTTTGGCTTCATCGAACTGAAAACCCACGCCAAGATGTCGATGGTCGTGCGGCGCGAGGAGGGCAAGCTCAGGACCTATTGCCACCTGGGCACGGGCAACTATCACCCGGTGACGGCGAAGATCTACACGGACCTGTCGTTCTTCACCTGCAACCCGGTGATCGCCCATGACATGGCGAACATCTTCAACTTCATCACCGGCTATGGCGAGCCGGAGGCGGGCATGAAGCTGGCGGTTTCGCCGCATACGCTGCGCCCGCGTATTCTCAAGCACATCGATGAAGAGATCGAGCACGCCAAGGCCGGGCGCCCGGCGGCGATCTGGATGAAGATGAACTCGCTCGTCGATCCGGAAATCATCGACGCGCTCTACAAGGCGAGCCGCGCCGGGGTCGAGATCGACCTCGTGGTGCGCGGCATCTGCTGCCTGCGACCACAGGTTCCGGGGCTCTCCGACAACATCCGCGTCAAGTCCATCGTCGGCCGTTTCCTCGAGCATTCCCGCATATTCTGCTTTGGCAACGGTCACGGGCTTCCATCGGAAAATGCCCTTGTCTATATCGGCTCGGCGGATATGATGCCGCGCAATCTGGATCGGCGGGTCGAGACGCTCGTGCCTCTCATCAACCGGACTGTGCACGAACAGGTTCTGTCGCAGATCATGCTGGGCAATCTCATCGACAACCAGCAGAGCTACGAAATTCTTCCTGACGGCACCTCTCGTCGGATGGAAGTCGGCAAGGACGCCGAGCCTTTCAACGCACAGCACTATTTCATGACCAATCCCAGCCTCTCCGGCCGGGGCGAGGCCCTGAAGTCCAGCGCACCGAAGCTCATCGCCGGCTGGAAGAGCGGCTGGCACAAATAAACTGGAATTGCATGGTCGAATCTGAAGCGCAGGGGCGTCTGCCCGGCATCCGCCCGGTTTCCGTTATCGATATCGGTTCGAACTCCATCCGCCTTGTCGTCTACGAAGGCCTGAGCCGCTCGCCGGCCATGCTGTTCAACGAAAAGGTGATGTGCGGTCTCGGCAAGGGTATCGATGCCACCGGTCGCATGGACGAAGAAAGCGTCGAGCGTGCGCTCAAGGCGCTGCATCGCTTTCACGCGCTCTCGAAGCAGGCGCGTGCGACATCGATGTACGTGCTCGCCACCGCGGCCGCGCGCGAGGCCAGCAACGGCCCGGCTTTCATCGAAAAGGCGGAGGCGATCCTTGGTCACAAGGTCCGCATCCTCACCGGCGAGGAGGAGGCCTACTATTCCGCGATGGGCATCGTCAGCGGCTATCACGATCCTGATGGCGTCGTTGGCGACCTTGGCGGCGGCTCCCTTGAACTTGTCGACGTCTCGGGCACGAAGATCGGCAGGGGCATCACCCTGCCGCTCGGCGGCATCCGTCTGTTCGAACACAGCAACGGCTCGCTGACGAAAGCGCGCACCTGGGTGCGCAAGTTCATGAAGAACTCGGCTGTCCTGAAGACAGGCGCGGGGCGCACCTTCTATGCCGTCGGCGGCACATGGCGCTCGATCGCCAAGCTGCACATGGAAATCCGCGATTATCCGCTGCACATGATGCAGGGCTACGAGATTTCCTTTGACGAGGCGATGGCGCTCCTGCCGGAGGTGATCGAACCCAAGAACATCAAGCCCTCGGCCTATTCGACGATCTCGAAGAGCCGCCGCAGCCTTTTGCCCTTCGGGGCGATCGCCATGCAGGAAGCGCTCGCGATCATGGAGCCGGAGCGGATTTCGTTCTCCGCGCTCGGTGTGCGCGAAGGCTATCTGTTCTCGCTGCTGAAGCACGAGGAACGCGCCCAGGATCCGTTGCTGACGGCGGCGAACGAGATCGCCATCCTGCGCGCCCGCTCGCCCGTGCACGCCCGCGAACTGGCCGACTGGACCGGCCGCATGGTGCCGTTCTTCGGGATCGAGGAGACGGAAGAGGAAAGCCGTTACCGTCAGGCCGCCTGCCTGCTCGCCGATATCAGCTGGCGCGCGCACCCGGATTATCGCGGCCTGCAGGCACTGAACATCATCGCTCACTCGACCTTTTCGGGGATCACCCATGCGGGCCGCGCCTATATCGCGCTTGCCAACTACTACCGCTTCGAAGGGTTGAACGACGACGGCGCCACGAACGCGCTCGCTGGCATCACCACGCCGCGCTTGCTGGAACTGGCGAAGCTGCTCGGCGGCCTGCTGCGTGTCGCCTATCTCTTCTCCGCATCGATGCCTGGGATTGCGCGGAACCTGACGTTCCGCAGGTCGCCCCAGCCGGACGTGGATCTCGAAATCGTCGTTCCGGCCGCTTACTCGGAGTTTGCGGGCGAACGGCTGGATGGGCGCCTGCAGCAGCTTGGCAAGCTTACCGGCAAGCGGCTCGCTTTCCACTTCGAAAGCTGAAACCTTCAAAATCCGGGTTCAAATAAAAGGGCGCGCGAGCCCTACAGCGCCGCGCGTCTTGTCGGACGCGCAAAGGTCGCTGTAGCAGTCTGATTTGCTGCATGTTTTTATCCTTAAATCGGCAAACGATTTAAGGAAACATGCAGTGTTCGCGCGCCCTTGTCGCTTATTCGGCCTTCAGGAAATCGCCGACTTCGAGCAGCACGAACTCGTTGTCATCGGCCTTGTCGAGCGAGCGGCCGGCCGAGAACGGCAGGTTGTTATCATTGCCGACGATGATGTGGGTCGCATCGACGCGGTCAACATTTTCGATAGTAACGAAGGGCATGTCATAGAAGCCTTCGCCGCCGCCCTGGCGCTTCTTGTTGTCCGGGTCGGCAATCTTCAGCAGGTCGATGTAGCCGATCTTGCGCACGGCCTTGCCGACATTGCTGTCGTCGAAGGCGATCTTGTAGATGCGCTTGACCTTGGAGCCCGTGGCGAAGCAGTCGGGCTTCGGGTCCTTCGGATCGGCGCAGGCCTTGTCGACCGTGCCGGCGCCGTTGTCGCGTTCGATCACCAGCGCGGTCCTGTCATCGAGCATGTTGAAATCGCCGATCGCCTCGCCGCCTTCAGCCAGCGGATAGAGCCAGCTACGGCCGGTCCAGGCCTTGTTCGTGACATCGAGTTCGATGATGCGAAGGGCCGGGCGGCCTTCGGCCTGCTCGACCGTTTCGCTGTCCGTCCAGAGCGGGCCTTCGAGCAGGCCGTAGAGCTTGCTGCCATCCTTGGAAAGGGCCATGCCCTCATAGCCACCGGAGCGCTTCAGATTGAAGGCGGGCGTCTTCTTCGACGGATCGGCCTGCAGCGTCAGCGTCGGATTGTCGGGCGACATGACCGGCTTGCCGTTAACGGTCGTCGGGATGACGTCCGTCAGCTTGCCGTCAAGATCGAACTTGAGGATGTAGGGTCCGAACTCTTCACCGACCCAGAAGCCGTCGGCAACCGGCTGGATCGATTCGACGTCGAAGTCGGCGCCGGTGAGATAACGCTTGCCGGAGCCTTCCATGGCGATCGGGAAGGGCGCCTTCTTGTCCGGGTCTGTCAGGAACAGGGTCTTCAGCGCCTCGACCTTGCCGGCATCCCAGTCCATCTTCACATGGTGCAGCATCAGCATGGCATCGGAGGAGTTCAGCTTGTTGCCGAAGCCATTGTCGGAGAGGCTCCAGAAGGTGCCGTCTTCCATCGCCTTGATGCCGGAGAAACCCTGCATCGGCTGGCCATCGAAAGGCAGCGAAAGGCCGGTCGGACGAACGCCGTCCTTACCCGGAACGGTGCCCAGCGCCTCGGCGCGCTTGCGGTCCGGGGTGGTGAATTTGCCCGAGGTCTTCAGATAGTCAGGGGCGTCCGAGGGGGCAGCGATGATCGTGTTCGCGGGCAGGATCGCGTGGCCCTTCAGGGTTGCGGTGAAGGACTTTTGCTCGGCCGAAGCGGCCATCGTCATCAAAAGAGAAAGAGCCGCGGTGGCGAGAAGCGTTTTCGTCATGAAAGTCACCATGGGTTGGAGCCTCCTGCATGTCTTCCCAAATCACCCTCGATTTCAGGACAAAGGCATGCAGCCATTCAAAGTGCTACCTTTGCGCGTCCGATCGGACGCGCGGCGCTGTAGACGGCAACCCGATAGGCGGCTTTGATGACGGTTGGGTGATGCTTGCTTTACAGGCCGATGAAGCTTTGGTGACAGGCTCAGCCGGCGACGGCGAGGCTTGACCACCGCCCGGGCGTGATGCCGTAAGCGCGCTTGAAATGGCGGGTAAAATGCGCCTGATCGGCGAAGCCGGTCTCGAGCGCCGCGCCTGCAAGGCTTTCGCCCCTGGCGATCATCTGGCGGGCGCGCTCCAGCCGGCGCATCAAGAGATAGCGGTGCGGGCTGGTGCCGAGAACCTTGCGAAATTGCCGGGCGAGCGTAAAGCGATCAAGTCCGCTGATCGCCTCGAGTTCCAGCGATCCGACGGGCCGTTCGAGATTGGCGCGAAGGAATTCTGTTACCTCGAGAACGGCGTGCTTGTCAGCCTTTCCCGGCTTGATGTCCTTGGCGCCGGCGTGCCGGTAGAGGCCCTCGGCAATCCGCACAAGGATGTCGTCGAGCGCCAGCTCGTCAATGCCATTGTCGAGGTCCATCAACGCTTCCCCGACCGCCTGCCGCAAGGCCTCATCACCCACGACCGGTGCTGCGACGAAGGGCAGGGAGCGGCCCGTTTCGTCGAGCGCCGCAAGCAACCTTTCCGGCTGCAGATACATCATCCTGTAGCGTAGCCCCATCTCCGTTCCCGCGCCGCCATCGTGGACCTCGTCCGGGTGGAGGATGATGATGCTTCCAGGCTTGCTGAAGCGGCTTTCGCCCCGGTACTGAAACGTCTGAACGCCGCCCAGCGTCACGCCGATCGCATAGGTGTCGTGGCGGTGCGGCTCGAAGAATTTCCCGTGTAGCCGCGCTTCGATGCGCTCGATGCCGTCGACCGCCGGGGCGACGCGGATGCCGTCGCCGGGCGCGCCGCACAATCGTTCAAGATCGATCGCGGCATCCTCCGATAATGCGTCTTCCGGTACGCCCTGTCGGGCTGAAATGGAGATGACCGTCATGTTCGATACCAAATTTGCGATCGTATTGCGCGAGGACCTGGCAACCTGGCAGAAGCTGAACGTCACCGCCTTCCTCGCCACCGGTATTGCCGGGCAGAAGCCCGGTATCATCGGCGAAGATTATCGCGACGGCGCCGGCAACGTCTACAACGCCTTGAGCGTTCAGCCGATCATCGTACTTGCCGCAGATGGGAAGACGCTCGGCAACATTCAACGCCGGGCGATCGAGAGAGACGTACGGGCGTCGATCTATGTCGACGCGATGTTCGCCACCGGTCACGACAGCGCCAACCGCGCGGTCTTCGCAGAGACCAGCCCGGATGATGCCGCCGTTGCCGGCATCGCTATTCACGCGGACAAGAAGCTGGTCGACAAGATCACCAAGGGCGCAAAACTGCACGGCTGAAGCGGCTGCCGTCCAACGATGACTATTCTGCCGCACTGGGGGCGAGGACAGGCGTCGAGCCTCCGACACGCAGCGCCAGCACGCCGAGCTTCTGGCCGCGCCCCTTGACGGCGTGCTCGCCGAGATCCTCCACGCGGACATAGTGCGGAAGGCGCATCTTGCGGGCGAGATCGGTGGAGATCAGCACCTGGTGGCCGAGCGTCTTGCAGAAGCCTTCGAGCCGCGCGGTGGTGTTCACCGTGTCGCCGAAATAGGTGATCTTGTGCCGATCGAGGCCGATTTCGGCGGCGACGATGGTGCCGCCATGAAGGGCCGCGCGCAGGCGCGGGACTTCGCCGAATTCCTTCTGCCAGCGGTGCGCGTCCGCATCGATGATTTCCAGAATGTCGAAGACGCAATGGATGCAGGCCGCGTTGTTGGTGGCGCGGTCGAAAGGCCAGGTGATGACGGCGGCGTCGCCTACATAATCGTCGATCGACCCGCGATAGCGCAGCACGGGGTCGGCAATCGTCGCAAACAACTTGCCGAGATATTCCTGCATCCTGAGGTCGCCGTAGCGTTCGGCATAGGAGGTGGATCCGGCGAGGTCGATGAACAGGAAGACGCGCTCCTCCTGGATCGGTCTGCGGTAACGCCCCGTCAGGAGGCTTAAGAACACGTCGCGTCCAAGAAGTTCGCGGACCCTGAGGATGAAGACGAGCGAGCCCGAGATCGTCAGCGCATAGAGCAGCACCGTCTTGGAAGGCATTATCGCCTCCATCCAGTAGACATCTCCGAAAGCGCCGCTTGTCTGCATGATCAGACCGGCGGCCGCGTAACCGACGTCAAGAAGCACAAAGTAGATCGCAAGCGAGGCGACGAAAAACATCGGTGTCGAGAAGGCGTGAATCCGTCGGTTGAGGCGTCGGAAAATGATGCGCCGCTCGAACGCAATGATCGGAATGCACATGAACAGCGCATAGGTCGCGCCGATCAGCGCGCCTGTGCCATAGGCAATCCAGGCGTAGACTGCCCCGGCGGCCGCAACCACCAGGAGCAGGAGCAGTCCTTCGAAAGTGGAGAAACGCCAACGCATGCGGAAAGCCCCGGTACCGGAAGAAGCGGCATCCGTGTCAGCCGGCACTGTTAGCCGCGCCGGCTCCACGCCCTGTCACCTCGTTTGAGACGATGGTGGTTCTGTTCCGCCGGGCTTTCAGCTAGAGCCAGATTCGGGCGGAAACTTGGCTCCGCCCTTGTAGGCTCAGCCGCCGAGTTCCACCGTCTCGATCTTCTTGTCGACGAAACGAAGAGCCACTTCGCCGTTGATGAGCTTCAGCGCGGTCTCACCGAAGAGTTCGCGCCGCCAGCCCTTGAGCGCGCCGACATCGGCCTTCTCGCCTTCGGCAGCGATCTTGTCGAGATCGTCGCTGTTGGCGATGATCTTCGCGGCGACGCCCTGCCTTTCGGCGATGAGCTTCAAAAGCACCTTCAGCATTTCGCCGGCGGCAGCGGCACCTTCCGGCGTATGGCTCTGGCGCGGCAGTTTCGGCAGATCGGCCTTGGGGATCGCGAGCGCCTCGTTGACCGCTTCGATGACCGCAGTGCCGGCGCTGGAGCGTTCCCAGCCCTTGGGAATGGTCCTGAGCCGTGCCAGGGCTTCCGCGTCCTTCGGCTGCTGCTGGGCGATCTCGTAGATGGCGTCGTCCTTCAGGATGCGGCCGCGCGGCACGTTGCGGGCGCGTGCCTCGCGCTCGCGCCAGGCGGCGACGGTCTTGAGGGTGGCGAGTTCGATCGGTTTCTTGACGCGCATCTTCAGACGCTGCCAGGCGTCGTCCGGATGCAGGTCGTAGGTGTCACGCGCTTCGAGAATCGCCATCTCCTCGGTCAGCCACAGCGAGCGCCCCTCGCGCTCCAGCTCGGCGGCCAAGTATTTGTAAATGTCGCGCAGATGCGTGACGTCGGCGAGCGCGTAGTCGAGCTGCTTGTCGGTCAGCGGCCGGCGGCTCCAGTCGGTGAAGCGCGAAGACTTGTCGATCTGGGTGCCGGTGACGCGGTTGACGAGCTGGTCATAGGAGACGCTGTCGCCGAACCCGCAAACCATGGCCGCAACCTGCGTGTCGAAGATCGGGTGCGGAATGAGGTTGCCGAGATGGAAAATGATCTCGATGTCCTGACGCGCGGCATGGAATACCTTGATGACTTCAGGATTGGCCATCAGCGCGAAGAAGGGCGAAAGATCGATGCCTTTGGCCATCGGATCGACGATGACGGCGAGATCCGGACTCGCCATCTGGATCAGGCAGAGCTCTGGCCAGAAGGTCGTCTCACGCAGGAATTCAGTATCGATCGTAATATAATTTGAGCGGGCCAGTTGTTGGCACGCCGCCTCAAGGTCTGCGGTTGTTTCAATCATCAGATTTAAATCACTATGGCAAAAATGCGGCTTACATTTTCGTGTAGCCCGTCGCGCCATCTGTCACAATCGAAATCTCAGACGATCTTGAAATAACCCGTCATGCCGGTCTTCTGGTGCTCGATGATGTGGCAATGAATAACCCAGTCGCCCGGATTGTCGGCCACAAGCGCCAGTTCCGCCTGTTCGTCGGGCAAAAGCAGGATCGTATCGGTCTGCGGCGGCAGGAATGTCCGCTTGTTGGAATTGAGGATGCGGAAGCTCAGGCCGTGCAGATGGATTGGATGGGCGTGCGGCGTCCGGTTGGCGACCTGCAGGACATAGCTCTTGCCGAGCTTCATCTCCTCGATCGGCGCGATCGGATCCGGCGTGTCGCCTGGCCACGGCACCTTGTCGATCGCCCAGAACGTATAGCCGAGCGAGCCGCAGATCGAGGCGGCAGCCTTATGTTCGGCCGTTGCCGTCAGTTCGATCGGCACGCGGATCGCGGTGGACAGGTCCGCCTCGGAGATCGGATTGGCGGGCAGGGGGGTGACCTCGCGGAGGTCGCGTTTCAGCGAAGAGCCGGCCGCACGGAAACGCGCGATGGTCCAGGGGTGCGATCCGCGGAAATTGCCGAGCACGACCGTCTGGCCCTCTCCATCGGGCATGCGCACGACAAGATCGACGCGCTGGCCGGGGCCGAAGTCGTAGCGATCGAGCGCGAAAGGCTTGTCGACCGGGTTGCCGTCGAGCGCGATCACCATCGCCTCGGCACCATCGAGGCCGATCGTATAGATGCGGGTGACGTCGGTTGCGGCGATGCGCACGCGCACCAGCCCGCCGGCTGGCGCATCATAGGTCGGTTCCTGCTGCCAGTTGGCGGTGCGCACCGTGCCGTAGGTGCCGCCACGCGCGGCGTCGCGCGGCTTGAACGGATCGATGAAGGCGCCGCCTGTGCCAAGCCGCCAGTCGCGCAGGTTGAGTACGATCTCGGCATCGAACACCGGATCCTCCGGATTCTCGACGACGATGACACCGGTCAGGCCGGCGCCCATCTGCGTCAGCGTGTTGCAGTGCGGGTGGTACCAGAAGGTACCAGCATCCGGCGGCGTGATGAGATAGTCGAAGCGATCGCCCGGATAGACATAGGGTTGCGTCAGCTCAGGCACGCCGTCCATGGCGTTGGCGATGCGAAGCCCGTGCCAGTGCACCGTCGTCGGCTCGTCCAGCCGGTTGAGGAGGCGGGCGGCGTAGGGCTCGCCCTTGCGCATGCGCAGGACCGGGGGCATGCCGCCGTTTTCAGCCTCTCCCAACCCATAGGTCATCATTTTCGGTGTGATGCCGTCGGTGGCGATCTGCGCTTTGGTAAACTGCGCCGTCAGGATCTGCGGATCGGGTGCCGTGCCGGCGCGCGCCGCCATGCCGGCGCCGAGCGCAAAGGCACCTCCGAGGGCGGCGGAACCTTGAAGGAAGGTGCGGCGACTGATGGCGGGCATTCAGGCAATCTCGGCAACTGGTTGGATCACGTTAGAGCGGGATGCGGGCGGAAAACCGCAAACACTTTCCCTCATCCCGCTCTGGCGCCGGTTCTAAACCTGATCGCTGCATTCAGCAATTATCCGGACTGCGCGCATCTTGCCGCAGGGTCAGTCGTCCTTGCGCCTGTGGTTGTTGCCGGCGGCGAGCTTGTTGAAGAAGGACGAGGTGCGCAGAAGGTTGCGGAACGGCATGGCGCGCGCCTCCGTAGGCACCGGCCCGCGGGCCGTCATGCGCTGCAAGGTGTAGAGCATGAACAGGAAGAGGACGGCGGCCGTGTAGATGAAGAGCGCCTGAGGCCCGAAGATATCGAGCAGAAACGAGGCAAACAGCGGCCCAATGATCGCGCCGAGCGACCAGAAGAACAGCATACCTGCCGAAACCAGTGCATGTTGGCCCTCCGCGGCATGGTCGTTGGCATGGGCCGAGCAGAGCGAATAGAGCGGCATTGCAAAGGCGCCGAAAAGGAAGATGCCGGCAAAGTTCAGCCACTCGTCGTTGCCGGCGCCGAAGGCCAGGAACAGGCCGGCCAGCAACGAGCCGAAGGTGGCGACCAGGATGATCAGCCGGCGGTCGAGCCGGTCGGAATAGTGACCGAGCGGATACTGCAGCACGACGCCGCCAATGATGCCGGCGCTCATGAAGGTCGCGATGGCCGTCACGGAGAGACCGATGCCCTGGCCATAGATCGGGCCGAGCGAGCGAAAGGCGGCGTTGGTCAGGCCGACGACGATGCAGCCGATGGTCGCGAGCGGCGAGATGTTCCAGAGCGCTTTCACATCGAAGCGGATCGCTTCCGGGGCCACGGGGCTCGACCGGTCGGCGAAGGAGATCGGGACCAGCGACAGCGTCAGAGCCATGGAGATGATGGCGAAGAGTTCGAAGCCCTCGAGGCCGATGCCGGGGATGACATATTGCGCTGCCGTCACCGATCCGAGATCGACGAGGCGATAGACCGAAAGCGTGCGCGCCCGGTTGGCATTGGTGACGCTGGCGTTCAGCCAGCTTTCGACGGTCGCGAACAGGCAGGCAAAACAGATGCCGGCGAGCAGCCGCATCAGGAACCACATCAGCGGATTGATGACGAGCACCATGGAGATCGCCGCGGCCGATGCGATCGCAGCCATTGCCGAGAAGGTGCGGATGTGGCCGATGGCGCGCAGGATGCGCGTGACATAGACGCAGCCGAGCGCGAAGCCGATATTGTAGCCGGCGCCGATCACACCGATCAGGGATGTCGAAAATCCCTCTTCCAATGCACGAAGCGAGATGAAGGTGCCCTGCAGGCCATTGCCGCCGATGAGGATGCCTGCGGTAACGAGAAGGGGGATGAGCGGGCGAATCTGAGACATGGGGCAGGCGACATCCGGAAATCGGCCGCGACTCGAGGGATCGTTGCGGGCCTCAAATGTGTAGCCCCGCATTCTGCTGCCGGACAGCCCCGAATTGTGACGATTGCCATTCTTTTCGCGGCATTTCGGCAGGCTCTTGTTCGAGCACGGCCTTGGACTGGCCGTTTCCTTCGTCTACAACGCGCCTCCATCGGGGGCGGCAGCGGTCGCGCGGCTTGACAAAGGCTGCGCATCATGCGCTTTTCCGCCCGATTTTGACCATGTTGCCGCGCGCCGTGTCCCACGAGCCTGTGCGGCTCTTTGCAATTCCGGGATAAGACGATGCATCGTTACCGCAGCCACACCTGTGCCGCCCTCCGCAAGTCGGACGTCGGCTCCACCGTTCGCCTCTCCGGCTGGGTCCACCGCGTCCGCGACCATGGCGGCGTGCTCTTCATCGACCTGCGCGACCATTACGGCATGACCCAGGTCGTCGCCGATCCGGATAGCCCGGCATTCAAGATCGCAGAGACGGTGCGCGGCGAATGGGTGATCCGTATCGATGGCGTCGTCAAGGCGCGCACCGACGATACCGTCAACAAGGGCATGCCGACCGGCGAGATCGAGCTCTATGCCAAGGAGATCGAGGTTCTCTCGGCCGCCAAGGAACTGCCGCTGCCGGTGTTCGGCGAGCCTGATTATCCGGAAGACGTGCGCCTGAAATATCGCTTCCTCGACCTGCGCCGCGACACGCTGCACAAGAACATCGTCAAGCGCACGCAGATCATTTCGTCGATGCGCCGCCACATGGGCGAAGTCGGCTTCACGGAATACACGACCCCGATCCTGACCGCATCGTCGCCGGAAGGCGCGCGCGACTTCCTCGTGCCGTCGCGTATCCACCCCGGCAATTTCTATGCTCTGCCGCAGGCGCCGCAGCAGTACAAGCAGCTCCTGATGGTTGCCGGCTTCGACCGTTACTTCCAAATCGCGCCGTGCTTCCGCGACGAAGATCCGCGCGCCGACCGCTTGCCGGGCGAGTTCTACCAGCTCGACCTGGAAATGAGCTTCGTCGAGCAGGAAGACGTCTGGTCGACCATGGAACCGGTCATCCGCGAGATTTTCGTCGAGTTCGCCGAAGGCAAGCCGGTGACCGAGAAGTTCCCGCGCATCCCCTATGACACCGCGATCCGCAAATATGGCTCCGACAAGCCGGACCTGCGCAACCCGATCGAGATGCAGGCGGTCACCGAGCACTTCGCCGGCTCCGGCTTCAAGGTCTTCGCCAACATGATCGCGTCGAACCCGAAGGTCGAAGTCTGGGCGATTCCGGCCAAGACCGGCGGCTCGCGCGCCTTCTGCGACCGCATGAACGCCTGGGCGCAGAGCCAGGGCCAGCCTGGCCTCGGTTACATCTTCTGGCGCAAGGAAGGCGAAAAGCTCGAAGGCGCCGGCCCGCTCGCCAAGAACATCGGCGAAGAGCGCACGGATGCGATCCGCACCCAGCTCGGCCTCGACGATGGCGATGCCTGCTTCTTCGTCGCCGGCGATCCTTCGAAGTTCTACAAGTTTGCCGGCGAAGCCCGCACCCGCGCCGGCGAGGAACTGAACCTCGTCGACCGCGACCGCTACGAATTCTGCTGGATCGTCGACTTCCCGTTCTACGAATGGCTGGAAGACGAGAAGAAGATCGACTTCGCCCACAACCCCTTCTCGATGCCGCAGGGCGGCCTGGAAGCGCTCAACGGTGAAGATCCGCTGTCGATCAAGGCCTACCAGTACGACATGGTCTGCAACGGCTTCGAAATCGCCTCGGGCTCGATCCGTAACCAGCTTCCGGAAGTCATGGTCAAGGCGTTCGAACTGACCGGCAAGTCGCAGCAGGAAGTCGAAGAGCAGTTCGGCGGCCTCTACCGCGCCTTCCAGTACGGCGCGCCGCCGCATGGCGGCATGGCTTTCGGCATCGACCGCATCGTCATGCTCTTGGTCGGCGCCAAGAACCTGCGCGAGATCTCGCTGTTCCCGATGAACCAGCAGGCCGTTGACCTCCTGATGGGCGCGCCGTCGGCCGCAACCCCGGCACAGCTGCGCGAACTGGCGATCCGGCCGATCCCGCAGAAAAAGGATTGAGGTCGAGCAGACCTCACAAAAGGGAACGCCCGGCGGTCTCCTCGCCGGGCTTTTTCGTTTGATCTGCTCGATCTGTTTCAGCGCGTGCCGTAGACGGCGTCGCGAATGTCTCGCATGAACTGGCCCCATGTCCGCGAAGGTTGCGTTCGTCATGCGATAATGAGCTTCTGACGCCCGTCAGAAGTCCATGCCGGGACCGGGCGACGGCGCGGGTCCATTCTTCTTCGGTTTTTCCGCGACCATGGCCTCGGTCGTCACCAGGAGACCGGCGATGGAAGCCGCATCCTGCAGCGCCGCACGCACCACCTTGGCGGGGTCGATGACGCCCATGCGGAAGAGATCGCCGTATTCGCCGGTCTGGGCGTTCCAGCCGTGGGCGAAGTCATTCTTTTCGCGGAGCTTTCCGACGATCACGGAGCCTTCGGCACCGGCATTCTCGGCAATCTGACGCGCGGGCATCTCGACTGCCCGCCGAACGATCTCGACGCCGACGCGCTGATCGTCATTGCCGGCCTTGAGCCCGTCGAGCGCGTGCACGACCCTGAGCAGCGCGACGCCGCCGCCGGGCAGAATGCCTTCCTCTACCGCGGCTCGCGTCGCATGCAGGGCGTCGTCGACGCGATCCTTCTTCTCCTTCACTTCCACTTCGGTCGAGCCGCCAACCCGGATTACCGCAACGCCGCCAGCGAGTTTGGCGAGCCGTTCCTGCAGCTTTTCCCGATCGTAGTCGGACGTCGTTTCCTCGATCTGTGCCTTGATCTGGCTGACACGTCCGCCGATATCCGCCTTCGTTCCGGCGCCATCGACGATCGTTGTGTTTTCCTTCTCGACCATCACCCGCTTGGCGCGCCCGAGCGTGTCGAGCGTCACGTTTTCAAGCTTGATGCCGAGATCCTCGGAAATGACCGTGCCGCCCGTCAGGATGGCGATGTCCTCGAGGATCGCCTTGCGCCGATCTCCGAAGCCGGGGGCCTTGACGGCTGCGATCTTGAGACCGCCGCGCAGCTTGTTGACGACGAGCGTGGCAAGCGCTTCGCCTTCCACATCCTCGGCGATGATCAGCAAGGGATGGCTTGCCTGGATGACGGATTCGAGGATCGGGATCATGGCCTGCAGGTTGGAGAGCTTCTTCTCGTGGATGAGAATATACGGGTCCTCGAATTCGACGCGCATCTTCTCCTGGTCGGTAATGAAGTAGGGGGAAAGGTAGCCGCGGTCGAACTGCATACCCTCGACGATCTCAAGTTCGATCTCGGCGGTCTTGGCTTCCTCGACGGTGATCACGCCCTCGTTGCCGACACGCTCCATCGCCTTTGCCAGGTAGTTGCCGATTTCCTTGTCGCCGTTCGCCGAGATCGTGCCGACCTGTGCGATTTCCTCGTTGTTGGAAATCTTTCGGGCATGGGTCTTCAATTGCGCGACGATCGCCTCGACGGCGAGATCGATGCCGCGCTTGAGGTCCATCGGGTTCATGCCCGATGCGATCGCCTTGACGCCCTCCCGGACAATGGCTTGAGCAAGCACGGTGGCCGTCGTTGTCCCGTCGCCGGCGACGTCGCTGGTGCGTGACGCCACTTCACGGAGCATCTGCGCGCCCATATTCTCGAATTTGTCTTCGAGCTCGATCTCCTTGGCAACCGAGACGCCGTCCTTGGTGACGCGCGGCGCGCCAAAGGCCTTGTCGATCACCACGTTCCGCCCCTTCGGGCCGAGCGTCACCTTCACGGCATCGGCGAGGATATCGACACCACGCAGCATACGGTCGCGAGCATCGCTGCTGAATTTGACTTCCTTGGCTGCCATTGTTGACCTCCCTCAACACCAAACACGTAGCCTCATGCTCCCGCCGCCCGCCGCGCGGGGGCAATCCTGCACGCAATCGAAAACCTTCAGCGCGCCTCGCTGCCTGTTCGGCTACGTCGCGAAGTCCCGTTCCTCATCATTGTCCGGCGTCAGGATATCGATCAATGCCGCAACCCGGCCAGCCGGCAGGTGGCGGCCTTCGCCAATCAGCGCCTCGTCGTTGTTGACCCAGGCGATAGCCTCGGCAAGTTCGCCCGCCGTCGCGCCGGTCGCAAGCAACTCGGCCATCAGCGTCTCGTCGACCGGGCCAAGGATAGCGGTAATATCCGCATGCTTCAGTCCCATGGGCTCCTCCTTCCGTTTTATCGGTCAGGAATGCGGGGACCTCGGATCCCCGCCCAATGTAAATAGGCCGGGGTCCGAAGGCATCAAGCGTTGATCATATCATGGAAGCCGAGGGGGCGAAAAACCGCGGTGCCGTCATTCCGGCCGAAGCGCGTTGTCGAGGAAATACCATTGGTCGAGATGCGCACGAACGATGGGCTCGATCGCCTCGTTCAACAGCAGCGTATCGTCCACGAGGCGCGCATTCGGGTCATCTGAAACCGGAAGCCGGATGGGCTCCAGCGCGCGGCATTCGAAGCGGAAACCGTCAGTACGCAGGCCGTACCAGGGGCAGATCGTGGCGCCGGTCATGCGTGCCAGGCGAATGGCAAGCGCGAGATTGCCTTCCTGATGCGGTTTGCGGTCGAAGAACGGTCCGCGGATCATGCCGCCAAAACCTTCGTCGCAGAACATGCTGACAACACCACCGCTCTTCAGGACCCTGAGAGCGGGCCGAATTCCCTCGGCGCCCGGCGGAAGAAACTGCAACCCGGCCTTGCTGCGCACGCGTTCGGCAATCCATGCCTTGGCACGGCTTGTCGGCGGAACGTAGAAGGCATGGGGCTGGAGGCCGAGATTGCGGAATGCGATTGTCCCGACCTCCCAATTGCCGAGATGCAGCCCGACGAGGACGATGGGGCCGTCTTTCGCCGCGTCGCGGATCGGCGCGAGGCCGTCGGTCCGCAACCTCTCGTGATATCTCTGCAATCTGTTGATGACGGAAAACTCCGTCATCAGGCGCCCCTGGGCCCGACAGTTTTCGAGAAACAAGGCTTCCTGTTCCGCGGGGCTCAGGTCCGGACGCAGATGTCTGATCGTATCGCGGGCGCGTTGGGCGGCAACCTTGTGGAAGCGCGGTACCGCGAATAGGCCAAGCGCGGCCCCCAAGCGCGAGCAAGCATCCATCGGCAACAGTTTCATGCCGAAATGGGCGCCGAGGTTGGCGAGATTCGAGAGATTGTCGCTGATCCAATAGCGCCGAAAGGCCCGCGCGCGTTCTCCCCCCGCCAGCGCGTCAGCAAGACGCGGCGGGTGCTCTTCAGCGAAGATCCAGGCTTTCCGCTTGGCGATCGGTCCCTTGAGGCCAGGATTATCCGGCGCCATGCGATGTGCCTTCTCGCCTGTGTAGGGTCACCGGAAGCCCGCCCTTCGGCCTCAGGGTCAGGCGGCAGATCGGCTCGACCGCGTGGCGTTCGCGCAGGCGAACCCGGTAGCGCTGAGCAATGATGGCCAGGCACAGGATCGCTTCCGTCAGGCCGAAATGCAGACCGGGGCAGACGCGCGGGCCGCTTGCGAAGGGAATGAAGCTGTAGGGCGTCGGACGGCGGCCCTCGGTGAACCGTTCCGGATGGAAATGGTGCGGGTCTTCGAAGAGGCTTGCGGTGCGGTGAAGGAGCCACGGCACGATCAGGACCAGCGAGCCCGGCTCGGCAACGACGTCGCCGATCATGTCCGCCTCGCGCGTCTGTCGCGCCAGTATCGGAACCGGCGGGTAGAGGCGAAGCGTTTCCTCGATGACGGCCCGGCACCATTCGAGCTGCGGCACGTCGTCGATCGTCGGCGTTCGGTCGCCGCAGATCCTGGAGATCTCGTCGTGGACGGCCTTCTCGATCCAGCCGGCCTTGGAAAGCAGATACCAGGTCCAGGTCAGCGTTGCCGCCGTCGTCTCATGACCGGCCATGAAGATGGTCGCCGCCTCGTTGCGCAAGGCGACGAGGTCGAGCTTCAGCTCCGGATTTCGCTGTTGGCGCCGGATGAGCAGTTCGACCATGGAGTTGTGGTCACCGCGCCCGGCAAGATGATCCTCCACCACCTTGTCGATGGTCCCGTGGATGCGCTTGACCGAGCGGCGTAGGCTCGGGGTGCGCAGGACGGGGAGCCCGTCGTCAAAGCCAAGGAAATAGCCGATGTTGATGGAATCGACCAGCGACTGGTAACTGGTGAAGCCCTCGGTCACGGCGGCCGCACTGTCGTCGCCGAGCTGGTTGCCGAAGACGCTGCGCGCGATGATCTCGGCGGTCAGGCCCGCCATTTCGTGCAGCGCATTGACCTCGGCCCCATCGGGCATGCGGTTCCAGCGCTCGACCAGTTCGCTGGTCGTCTTCTCCATGACGGGGCCGAAGGACGGGACCCTCTTGGCGTGGACGATGTCCGCCACCAACGGCCGGCGTTGCTTCCAGGTGTCGCCGTCGGAAATGAACAACCCGTCCCCGAGCAGGAATTCGAGCGCCCGGCGCATCTGCGGGCTCTTGCGCTCGAAGTTCTCGTGTCGCTTGACGACCACCTGCCGGATCAAGTCGGGTGAGTTGACGACGATGACCTGCCGGCCGAGAATCCGGATCTGTGAGACCTTTTCGGTATAATCGCCGGCGCGCCAGATCGACAGGAAATCCGTGCGCGCCTGGAGCAGGAGGCGCAGCGGCTTACCCGGCGGACCCGAATAGTAATCGGCGCGCACGGGGGCGAATTTCCCCTCTGCCAATTCTTCTCTAAAATTTACAGACTGCTGGAGCCAGGCGAGCATTTACGTCCGATCTGCCGTAACGTGAAGATGATATTCAGGCGTATACTTGTATTTCTTACATAAAGTCCGGGACGCCCCTGCTACGCCTTAGATGTACTCAAGTTCGTCAGAAGTCGGATTTTCAGTAGCGTGAGTGTGGCATGCCCGATTTTGATGAAAAACGCCATCGCCCGACCGCGAAATTTTCTTGATGCCATGAATAGCACGCTGGGAAAGTGACGATCGCTGCAACCGATGCGCGCTCCGCCAAGAAGTACGGTGTCAGCCGAAAGCATACCTGCAAGTAGAAGCGGCCCTTGATCTGTGGAGAGCCGATGCTTGCAAAATACAAATCTGCTTCAGTGAAGCTGGATTGGCGTTTGCGCGCCCGTACGGGCGCGCAAACGCTTGTCGTAACGTCGCTTGTTCCGGGCCCGGCTGAGGCCAGGAACAGTTACGAGGATCAGTCGTTCGCAGTCACCTTGACGCCGAGCACCGACGGAATGGTGTTCGGTGCGCCCATGGCGGCGCCCATGATCATCGGGAACGGAACCGGCTTTTCCGGAGCCGCGCTGATCGTCAGGCTCTTCGGGCCATCGAGATAGGCGTTCACGGCGGCGGACACCTGGTTCTGCAGTTCCGGCACATTGAGCTGCGCCATCATGATCGGTACCAGGCCCTTCAGCGACTGAGCCATCTGCTCGCCGGAAACGCCTTGCTGCGAACCGGCATAGTCGAGCGCCTTCTTGGTGATCGAGGCGTCATCGAAGCGGATTTCGGCGCTGTTGAAAGTCAGCTGCTGCATCAGGCCCATCATGGCGAGGCCCATCGCCTGGTTGGCCTCTTCCTTGTTCGGGTTGGCCTCGGCTGCCTTCATCGCCTCCTGCATCGACTTGACGAAGGCGAGCGTATAGCCCGAGAAGTCGAAGGCGAAGTTCAGCCGGCCGACATTCTTGAAGTCGAAGGCGTATTCTTCCAGGGCGACATTGCCGCTCTCGATCTCCCAACTGCCCTTCATCGTCAGGGCGCCGTCAAGCTTGGTCAGGCCGAGCTTTTCGATTGCGTCCTTCGTCTTGGCGTCCTCGACGGACGAAAGGTCCGCCTTGATTCCGGAGGCCGTCGCGTCGAAGTCGAAGCCGGCATCGTTTTCCTGGCGGGCGAGGTTGGCTTCGGTGCTCTCCAGCGAGAAGACTTCCTTGCCCTTCGCATTCACCGTGATCGGGCCGGTGCTGGCGCTTTCGTAGAGGAGGATATCGTTGATGGTGCCGCCGTTCGCGTTGGCGGGGATCGTCAGGCCCGAAATCAGGATGTCCTTGACCGACAGGCTGCCCTCGTCCTGGCTTAGATTGACGTCGGGGAAGGATACGGTTTCTGCGTAGTATCCGCCGCCTTCGGTTTCTTCGACACCTTCGAAGGTCAGCTCACCGATCTTCAGCGCGTCGCCCGGGTGGCTGGCGACCTTCAGTTGCACGCCGGACACCGTTACCTTGTCGCCGTCCACTTCGGCCTTGTCGTAGGTAAAGGAGGTTCCGTTCGCGTTCGTCGCCGCGTCGAGCTTCTTCATCAGATCCGCGCCATCGAGCGCGAAGGCCGGGCCGGCGAGCGTGAGGAGCGCGGCGCTCGCCATCATCAGGCGGATCTTGCGCGTGTGCATCATTGTCGAGTTCCTTCGTAAAATCTTTGATTGTGTAGCTGTTTCGAAGATGAGGCGTGGCTAATCTGGTTTGTTTCCGCGGAGGGCGTCAACTGGGAGCGAACGGCAACATCCGACAGTTTTCGGCGGCCAGTTCGTGTCTTGCAATCCCCCTCACAATTCGTCCAAATCAACTGCAGCCGAAGCTATTACGAAACAGGGCGAAATTATATTCGCTTGGCCGAACCGCACATGTTCCCGGTCGGGCATGCTTTCCGGGATGTTACCAATCGCTCGCCTCCGACGCATAGCCGCCCGACCGTTGCACGAACATTGCGCCGGAGCAAGCGGATCGCTTCGACCGCCAACAGTTGGCCGGCAAGGGGTTCTCCACAATCGCATCCCCTGAAAACCTTGCTGTTCCGGGTTTGTTGCGTTAGCAAGGACCTATGGGACAAAGCCTTACTCCCCCGTCAGGCGGGGACGACAATATTCAGCCGGTTGACCTCAAGGCGGCGCTGGAAGAGCGTTACCTTGCCTATGCCTTGTCGACCATTATGCACCGCGCGCTTCCGGACGTCCGCGACGGATTGAAGCCCGTGCATCGCCGCATCGTGCATGCGATGAGCGAAATGGGACTCAGGCCCAACTCGTCGTTCAAGAAATGCGCCCGCATCGTCGGCGACGTCATGGGTAAGTTCCACCCGCATGGCGACGCCTCGATCTATGACGCGCTGGTGCGTCTGTCCCAGGAATTTGCGATCCGTTATCCGCTGGTGGACGGCCAGGGCAACTTCGGCAACATCGACGGCGATAACGCCGCGGCGATGCGATACACCGAAGCGAAGATGACGGACGTCTGCTCGCTCCTGCTCGAAGGGATCGACCAGGACGCGGTGGATTTCCGCCCCACCTACAACGAGGAGGACCAGGAGCCGACCGTGCTTCCCGGGGCCTTCCCGAATCTGCTGGCAAACGGCGCCACCGGCATTGCGGTCGGTATGGCCACCTCGATCCCGCCGCACAACGCGCACGAACTGTGCGATGCGGCGCTGCACCTCATCCGCCATCCGGACGCGAGCGTCGAGGATCTGCTTTACGATCCGGCCAATCCGCAGAAGGGCGGCATTGAAGGCCCCGATTTCCCGACCGGCGGCGTGATCGTCGAGAGCCGCGAAAGCATGGCCGAGTCCTATCGGACGGGCCGTGGCGGTTTCCGCGTCCGCGCTCGCTGGGTACAGGAGGACCTCGGCCGTGGCGGCTACCAGATCGTCGTTACCGAGATCCCCTATCAGGTGCAGAAGTCGCGCCTGATCGAAAAGATTGCCGAGCTTCTGGTCGCCCGCAAGCTGCCCCTGCTCGAGGACATCCGCGATGAATCCGCGGAAGACGTCCGCATCGTTCTCGTGCCGAAGAGCCGCTCGGTCGACGCCGGCATTCTGATGGAGTCGCTCTTCAAGCTGACCGAGCTCGAAAGCCGCATCTCGCTCAATATGAACGTGCTGTCCATGGGGCGCGTGCCGAAGGTCATGGCGCTCAACGAGGTGCTCTCGGAATGGCTGGCGCACCGTCGCGAGGTGCTGCAGCGCCGCTCCCGCCATCGCCTGTCGGCCATTGACCGCCGGCTGGAAATTCTCGGCGGCTATCTCGTCGCCTATCTGAACATCGACGAAGTCATTCGCATCATCCGCGAAGAAGACGAGCCGAAGCCGGTCATGATGGAGCGTTTCTCGCTCACCGATCTGCAGGCCGAGTCGATCCTCAACATGCGCCTGCGCTCCTTGCGCCGGCTCGAAGAGTTCGAGATCCGCACCGAATTCGACGCGCTTTCGAAGGAGAAGGCCGAGATCGAAGCACTGCTCGCCTCGGAGGAGAAGCAGTGGCAGACGGTCGCCTGGGAGATCGGTGAGGTTAAAAAGAAGTTTGCCAAGGCAACCGAGATCGGCAAGCGTCGCAGCACCTTCGCCGATGCACCGGAGGCGGACGTCGAAGCGATCCAGCAGGCGATGATCGAGAAGGAACCGATCACCGTCGTCATCTCGGAAAAGGGCTGGATCCGGGCGCTGAAGGGCCACATCTCCGACACGTCCTCGCTTCAGTTCAAGGAGGGCGATGCGCTCAAGGTGGCGTTCCCGGCGCAGACGACCGACAAGATCCTCGTCTTCACGACCGGCGGAAAGGTCTATACGCTCGGCGGCGACAAGCTGCCTGGCGGTCGCGGCCACGGTGAGCCGCTGCGCATCATTGTCGACATGGAAAACGACCAGGACGTGCTCACCGCCTTTGTCCACGATCCGGCGCGCAAGCTCATTGTCTCGTCGGCTGCCGGCAACGGATTCGTCGTGACGGAAAGCGACATCGTCGCCAACACCCGCAAGGGCAAGCAGGTGATGAACGTCTCCATGCCGGACGAAACCAAGCTCGTGGTTCCGGTCAAGGGTGACCACGTCGCCGTCGTCGGCGAGAACCGCAAGATGCTCGTCTTCCCGCTCGTCCAGATCCCTGAAATGGCGCGCGGCAAGGGCGTCCGGCTGCAGCGCTACAAGGATGGCGGCATCTCCGACATCCGCTGCTTCACCATCGCCGAGGGGCTCGTCTGGGAAGACAGCGCCGGCCGCGTCTTTACCAAGACGAAGGATGAACTGATCGAGTGGCAGGGCGATCGCGCATCGGCAGGCCGCGTCGTTCCGAAGGGCTTCCCGCGCAGCGGAAAGTTCAGCGGCTGACCAGCAATTGCTGGCCGTGCGGCCGACGAGCCGCATGGCCGATGTCCCGTTCCGGGGCATTGAATTTGTACATTAAGGTATTGGAAATACAGTTGAAACCGAGCGAGATGCGGCGCTTGTAAGTGCCGCACGTATCGTGGATCACTGCCCATCCAACAGGATGGTGCCAATGCCGAACGCCAACACTCTCGACGATATTCTCCTGGCGCTCGCCAGTCCGGTTCGCCGGCGGATCTTCGAGATCCTCTTTGCCGGTGAGGCGCGTGTCACCGACATCGCCTCGGCCGTTGCAGTACGAGGTGAAGAACTGGAGAAGCACATCGCACTCCTTGAGGCTGCGGGTCTCGTCACGCGCCTGCGGCGTCGCGAAGGCGAATCCCTAAGCGGGAATCCGGCGCCTTTGAGCGAGGCGGCTACCTGGATCAACACCAATCGTGAGCTGTGGGCGATGCGCGTGCAGATGCCGGAAACCCGACTGGCATCCGCCGCGCCGGAACCGGTGCCGGAACGAACCCCGATTCGTGACCGCCGTGGCGAAGCCGACCAGAAGTCGCGCCGCCCGCGGCCGACCGGTCCCCGCCGCGACCATTGATCCGATATCGTTACTCGGTGCAGATTACTGCGGCTCTCAGCGCTCGGCTGCGCATCTGCCAGAGCGAATGACCGATGAGCGCCAGGATCAGGACCGCGCCGCCGAGCAAGGTCTGCGTTGTCGGGGTTTCGGCAAAGACCAGCCAGACCCAGATCGGCGCCAGGATCGTTTCGAGCAGGTAGAACATGCCCACTTCCGGCGCGGAGAGGTAACGCGGTCCAGTCGCCAGGCAGAAGAAGGCGAGCGGGATCATCACGAGGCCGTTGAAGAAGATGTAACCGGGCTCTGCGATCGAGAAGCCCGAAGGGGGCAGCATCAGCAGAGCGACCGCGGCCGGGAAGATCGCGGTCACCAACGGTACCAGCGCCATGTCGCGCTTGCTCGCGCGGCTGATCGTGATGGCACTGGCAAGGAGAAAGGCAGAGGACGCTGCCATCGCATCGCCGAAGAGATGACCGCTTTCCAATCCGTCCTGGACGATCAATCCGACGCCGAACACCATGACCAGCATCGTCACCAACGTGGCGTTCGATGGCCGTTCCTTCAGGAAGATCCAGGACAAGATGGCGGCAAACATCGAGGTGAAGGCGAGGATGAAGACCACATTCGCCGTCGAGGTGTTGAAAACGGCGAGCAGGAAGGTGCAGGAATTGATGCCGTAGAACAGCCCGACGGCAAGCCCGGTCTTGCCCGGCAACAGGGAGATCTTCCGGCCAAACACGCGGTTGATCACGAACCAGGCGCCGAGCGCGACGACGAACGTCGACAGGCTGCGCACGGCAAGCAGCGACCAGACGTCGCCACCGGCGGAGCGGATGAGCGGGATGTCGAAGGAGAGCGCGAGACCGCCGAGACCGGTGATGGCAAGGCCGCGCCGGTGCATCGCGGCATCGGAAGATGAACTCAATTTCTAACCCGTTTTCGTAGGTGCGGCTTCCACTGTGGCGTCTCCGCCTTCATAGCGCTCCCAGCCACGGGCCATAAGGTGTTCTTGCGGCAAAAACTTTGTCTTATAGCCCATCTTCCGCGATCCCTTGACCCAGTAGCCAAGATAGACATGGGGCAATCCGCGCTCTCTGGCGCGGCGAATGTGGTCGAGAATCATGAACGTGCCGAGCGAGCGGTCTTCTCGATCGGGATCGAAGAAGGAGTAGACCATCGAAAGCCCGTCGCCCATGCGATCGGTCAGCGCCGCCGCGATCAGCGGCCCGCGCGCTTTCTCGCTGACGCCATCGCCTTCGACCCTAAGACGATACTCGATGATCTTCGTGTGCACATGCGTGTCCTCGACCATCATCGCGTAGTCGAGCACCGACATGTCCGACATGCCGCCCTTCTGGTGCCTGCGGTCGAGATAGCGGCGGAAAAGATTGTACTGCTCGCTGGACGGCTCGGCCGGATACTCCGCCGAGGTCACATCCTGATTGGCGGCAAGCACCCGGCGCATGGAGCGGCTGGGCTTGAACTCATTGGCAAGAATGCGCACCGAGATACAGGCGCGACAGGTCTCGCAGGCCGGACGGTAGGCGATGTTCTGCGAGCGGCGGAAGCCGCCCTGCGTCAGGAGATCGTTGAGTTCAGGCGCGCGCTCGCCCACCATGTGGGTGAAGACTTTTCGCTCCATCTCGTTCGGCAGGTAGGGGCAGGCTGCCGGCGCAGTGAGGTAGAATTGCGGAGACGGTGCGGTCTGTGTGTTCATCGAGTGCGGAGGTTACTCTTCACGCGGTTGCTCATGACAATAGCATGGCGGAAGAATGGAAAACGTCAACTCACTCGTTTGCAGCTTCCGCCTCCGCCGGCCAGTTATTTTAGCGTTGCCGACAATGGGCGCGCTTCCGGTCAGTACATGTCACGGCGGACCATGACGGTGCCAATCAAGAGGTCGTGCAGCAGGCGGCTGCGATCGGTAAAGAGGCCGATCAGCAGGATCAGCGGCGTCAGCAGAGCGTTGGCGATCCAGAAGATGACGAGGTGGACGATGGCGGTCAGGAAATCCATCGGGCGTCCATCGGTGCGGGCGACCGCCAATCCCATCATCCGCATGCCGGGGGAGGCCTGTTCCCGCCCGCCGACCGTCAGGCCGAAATAAAGCATGGCGACGATGGCAAAGAGCGCCGGGTACAGCATGAAGCCGAGGCCGAGCGTGAGGATGCCCAGGAAGAAGACGACGACGGCCGCCGGGATCCAAAGAAGCGCGATGATGGCATAATCCAGCAGGAACGCGAATATGCGCCGGGAAAGCACGCCCTGATAGGCGCGCCAATCATTGCTCGGCAGCCTCAGTTCTTCGTTGTGCATGGTCATCCGTTTAAGCCTCGCTTGGGTGCATGCAGAATATGGGACGGTGACGTCTGCAAAACAAGGATCGGAGCCGCGCGTCTGAAAAGACGCGCGGCGCCGCAGAACCTTGGGCCTAACGGCCCTTGGCGAGGATGCGAGCCACCTCGACGGCGAAATAGCTGAGAATGCCGTCGCAGCCGGCGCGCTTGAAGGCGAGCAGCGTTTCCAGCATGACCTTCTCGCCGTCGATCCAGCCGTTGGCGGCGGCGGCTTTTATCTGCGAATATTCGCCAGACACCTGATAGGCGAAGACTGGCAGGCCGAAGGCCTCCTTCATCCGCCAGCAGATGTCGAGATAGGGGAGACCCGGCTTCACCATCAGCATATCGGCGCCTTCCTCGACGTCGAGGGCGGCGTCGCGGATGGCTTCGGTGCCATTGGCGGGATCGATGTAATAGGTCTTCTTGTCGCCCTTGAGCAGGCCCCCGGTGCCGATCGCTTCGCGATAGGGGCCGTAGAACCCAGAGGCGAACTTCGTCGCATAGGACATGATGCCGACATTCTGGTGTCCGGCGGCGTCAAGCGCCTGGCGGATAGCGCCGATCCGGCCATCCATCATGTCGGAGGGGGCGATGATGTCGGAGCCGGCATCCGCCTGGGCGACCGCCGCCCTGGAGATCATCTCGACGGTTTCATCGTTGACGATCTCGCCGTTGCGCAGAATGCCGTCGTGGCCATGGCTGGTGAAGGGATCGAGCGCGACGTCGGTGATGACGCCGATCTCGGGCACCGCCTTCTTGAACGCGCGCGTCGCCTCATTGATCAGGTTGTCGGCGGCCAGGCTGTTGGAGCCGGTCTCGTCGCGCAGCCGCATATCGATGTTAGGGAAGGTGGCGATCGCCGGAATGCCGAGGTCGGCCGCTTCCTTGACGGCTTCCACCGCCTTGTCGACGCTCATGCGGTTGACACCGGGCATCGCGTCGATCGGCTGGACGATGTTGCTGCCCGGCACGATAAAGATCGGCCAGATCAGATCGTCGACGGTCAGGCGGTTTTCCTGCACCAGCCGCCGCGTCCAGTCGGCCTTGCGGTTGCGACGCATGCGGCGGTGGCCGGTGATCCTGTCCACAAGATTTGTCCTGTCGTTCATCGCGCCGCGCCTTTCCGGTCAAAATCGTCGTTAGCCAAGCGCTTTATCATGGGGCGGCGGCAAATGGGAACCGCGCGTCCGGCGAACAGGCTGCGGCATTTATTCTCTTCAAGTGACTGCGGCAGGGGAGGGCACGCAGCGATCCCGCTGGCGGATGAGCAAGAGCCGCCCTATCTTGCCGGCATGCTTCATGATTCTGCCCATGTGCCGAAACCATCGCTCACCGAGGTCCTCTTCGGTGTCTTCCTGCGTCTGGTCGCTGCCTCGTGCATCTGGTTCGCGCTCAACTACTGGGCCATGCTGATCGGCTTTTCCCATGGCGGCGCTGGTCGCTTCGATCTCCTGTCTCCCGAATGGCGTGCGGCTGCCACGGCGCTCGCCGTCGTCTATCCCGTTGCGGCGCTCGGCCTCTGGCTGCTCGTCTCCTGGGGGCCCGTGGTCTGGGTGGTCGCCGCGGCGATCGAGATCGCCATGTACGAGTTCTATCCGACCAGTTTCGGTGCCCGTCCGCTGCTGCTCGTGCTGCATGCGGCGGTTGCCGTGACCTTCGTTCTTTTCCGGGCGGCGCTCCTCTATCAGCGCTGGCGGCAGGCCAAGCAGGTAAGAGTTGATTCACCCTGAGACAGGCTCGTCAAATGGCAAGCTCTTGTTAAGGCTGCGGTTTAAGTAGAATTTTAGACGTATTCGATAGGGTCTCACTCAAGGCGGGAAGACAAACAGACACCGCCAAACAAAACAGTGAGGCAGTCAAATGAACACCAAGATGAAGCCGCAGGCGGCTCAGCCCCGAGACCCTCAGGAAGAAACCATCCGTGGTCTCTACATGGAATCCCTTCACCTCGTCGAGCGCCTGCATCGCCGTCTGCTCGACGTCATCAAGGACGAGTTCGACCGCGAAGGTCGCAGCGACGTCAACGCCGTTCAGGCCCTGTTGCTCTTCAACATCGGCAATTCGGAACTGACCGCCGGCGAACTTCGCTCCCGCGGCTACTACCTCGGCTCGAACGTCTCCTACAACGTCAAGAAGCTCGTCGACCTTGGCCTGATCAACCACCAGCGCTCCCGCGTCGATCGCCGCTCGGTCCGCATCAGCCTGACGGAAGATGGCCAGGACATCGCCGAAACCGTCGCCAAGCTTTATGAGCGCCACATCGGCTCGATCCAGAAGGTCGGCGGCATCGGTTCGGACGAGTTCACCCAGATGAACAAGCTGCTGCAGCGCCTGGATCGCTTCTGGAACGACTCGATCATGTACCGTCTCTGATCCAGACAAAACCTCCAGTTCAAGGGTCGGGCGCAATCCCTGCGTGTCCGACCTTTGCCGTTTGTCGGCGTCGCGCTCTGTTGCCCAAAAGCCGCACCCCTTCGGCATGCCAATCCTGCGTCTGGCCGGCTTTCCAGACAGAAAATATTAGAAAATCAAAATGTTGCTGTCTGCAGCCTGCCTGCCGGCCCGTCCGTTGCGGTGAAAAGCAAATGGCGTGCCACGTCGTCGTTCAGCCTCGCCGAGACACGAATTGGCCATATTGCTGTGACAGCGACGACGGCATGCGGTAGGTGCGGCCACGCGGTTTCTCGCGCGTGGATTCATTTCGCGTTTCGCCTGCCGGATGAGGGTTCTCACTCGCGGTATCGTGAAAACTTGTGAGGGCAGGGTGGCTCGTTGGTTGACCTTTGTTAACCACGATCGTGTTAGGGCTTCGGCAACATGCGTGCCAGCGCATAGGGCGCGTGCCAACGCATTGGGATGGTAGGAATATGTCGAAAAAGAATGGAATTGATGCATTCTCGCGCCGCGCCTTTCTGCGCTCGGCGGCAACCTTCGGTGCTGTGGCGGTCGCCGGCGCGGCAAGCGCACAGGATGCCCTGAACGAGATCATCAATTCGCCGCGCCGCGGTTCCTGGGATGACCAGTACGACGCCAAGGCCGCGCGGGCCGCGACCGCCGTCGTTTCCAACAATCCGATCTTCGGCATCGATACGCTTGCCAATACGCAGAATGCCATTGCGCAGTATCAACAGATCGTCTCCGCCGGCGGCTGGCCGCAGGTCAATTCGGCAGTTCGCTTGCAGATGGGCGTCTCCGATCCGGCCGTGCAGGCTCTGCGCCAGCGTCTGATGATTTCCGGTGACCTTCCACAGTCTGCCGGGATTTCCAGCGCATTCGACTCCTATGTTGATGGCGCGGTCAAGCGCTTCCAGGCCCGCCACGGACTGCCGGCGGACGGCGTGCTCGGCGAATATTCCATCAAGGCGATGAACATCGCCGCGGATGTCCGGCTTGGGCAACTGAACACGAATATCGTGCGGCTGCAGTCCATGTCCGGAGATCTCGGCAGCCGCTATGTCCTCGTCAACATTCCCGCCGCCTACATCGAGGCGGTCGAAAATGGCCGCGTTGCAACGCGCCACACGGCCGTCGTCGGTCGTATCAGCCGCCCGACGCACATCATCAACTCGAAGATCTATGAGGTCATCCTCAATCCCTATTGGACCGCGCCGCGTTCGATCGTCGAGAAGGACATCGTTCCGCTGATGCGCAAGGATCCGGAATATCTGGAGAAGAATGCGATCCGCCTCATCGACGGCAGCGGCAACGAGGTCTCCCCTGAGACAATCGACTGGAATGCCGAAAAGGCACCGAACCTGACGTTCCGCCAGGATCCCGGCAAGACCAATGCCATGGCCTCGACGAAGATCAATTTCCATAATGAAAACAACGAGTACATGCACGACACGCCGCAGCAGGGCCTGTTCAACAAGCTGGCGCGCTTCGAATCGTCCGGTTGCGTGCGGGTTCAGAACGTGCGCGACCTGACGACGTGGCTTCTGCGCGACACGCCCGGCTGGTCGCGCCAGCAGATCGAGGCGACGATCCGTTCGGGCCAGAATTCGCCGATCAAGCTGGCGGTCGAGGTTCCGGTCTATTTCAAGTACATCACCGCCTGGGCAGCGATGGACGGCATCGTCCAGTTCCGCGACGACATCTACGAAATGGACGGCGAACAGCAGCTGGCATTGCAGACGACGACCGGCATCGAACAATCGGCCGGCTCGATCGAGCAGGATAATCTGCCGCAATAAGCAAAGTCGGGCATTTTCCGATTGAAGCCGCGCGAGCCTTGCCCGCGCGGCTTTTTCGTGGGCGGAGCCCCGCGGTATTTCGGCGCGGCAGATGGGGGAAATGACGCAAACCGCACAGCAGATATTGCTCTCGTCGTGCGAGGAAGCTAAAGAACTGCCACCCTTGAGAGGAGCCTCGCGCCAATGCCTGAACAGACCAATGACGCCTTCTTCACCCGCTCTCTGGCCGACAGCGATCCGGATATCTTCGGTGCGATCGAGAAGGAGCTGGGTCGTCAGCGCCACGAGATCGAACTGATCGCCTCCGAGAACATCGTTTCCCGCGCCGTGCTCGAAGCCCAGGGCTCGATCATGACCAACAAATATGCCGAGGGCTATCCGGGCAAGCGCTATTACGGCGGCTGCCAGTTCGTCGATATCGCCGAGGAACTGGCGATCGAGCGCGCCAAGAAGCTCTTCGGCGTCAACTTCGCCAACGTCCAGCCGAACTCCGGTTCGCAGATGAACCAGGCCGTGTTCCTGGCGCTCCTGCAGCCCGGCGACACCTTCATGGGCCTCGACCTCAACTCCGGCGGTCACCTGACGCATGGTTCGCCGGTCAACATGTCCGGCAAGTGGTTCAACGTCGTCTCCTACGGCGTGCGTGAAGACGATCACCTGCTCGACATGGACGACGTTGCCGAGAAGGCACGCAAGCACAAGCCGAAGCTGATCATCGCCGGCGGCACGGCCTATTCGCGTATCTGGGACTGGAAGCGCTTCCGCGAGATCGCCGACGAAATCGGCGCCTGGCTGATGGTCGACATGGCGCACATCGCCGGTCTCGTTGCCGGTGGCCAGCACCCGTCGCCGTTCCCGCATTGCCACGTCGCCACCACGACCACGCACAAGTCGCTGCGCGGCCCGCGCGGCGGCATGGTTCTGACCAACGATGAAGACATCGCCAAGAAGATCAACTCGGCCGTCTTCCCGGGTCTCCAGGGTGGCCCGCTGATGCACGTCATCGCCGCCAAGGCCGTTGCGCTCGGCGAGGCTCTGCAGCCCTCGTTCAAGGACTATGCGGCCCAGATCGTCAAGAACGCCCGCACGCTTGCCGAAACGCTCAAGGCCAATGGCCTCGACATCGTTTCCGGCGGCACCGACAACCACCTGATGCTCGTCGACCTGCGCAAGAAGAATGCGACCGGCAAGCGTGCAGAAGCCGCGCTCGGCCGCGCCTTCATCACCTGCAACAAGAACGGCATCCCGTTCGATCCCGAGAAGCCGTTCGTCACCTCGGGCGTCCGTCTCGGCACGCCGGCTGGCACGACCCGCGGCTTCAAGGAAGCCGAGTTCAAGGAAATCGGCGAACTGATCGTCGAGGTCCTCGATGGCCTGAAGGTCGCCAACTCCGACGAGGGCAATGCCGCCGTCGAAGCGGGCGTTCGCGACAAGGTCGTCAAGCTGACCGACCGCTTCCCGATGTACGGCTACATGTGATCGGTCGCCCATGCGCTGCCCCTACTGCGGTTCTGAAGACAGCCAGGTGAAGGATTCCCGTCCGGCAGAGGACGGGAACGCCATTCGCCGTCGCCGGATTTGTCCGGATTGCGGAGGTCGCTTCACGACCTTCGAGCGGGTGCAGCTGCGTGAACTGATGATCATCAAGAAGACCGGTCGGAAGGTGCCTTTCGACCGGGACAAGCTCCTGCGGTCCTTCGAGATCGCGCTGAGGAAGCGCCCGGTCGATCGCGACCGCATCGAGCGGGCGGTCTCCGGCATCGTGCGGCGGCTCGAAAGCTCCGGCGAGACGGAGATTCCCTCCGAAGAAATCGGTTTGCAGGTGCTCGAGGCCCTGAAGAGCCTCGATGACGTTGCCTTCGTGCGTTACGCTTCGGTCTATCGCGATTTCTCGCATGCCGAGGATTTCGAGAAGGTCATCACCGAGATCAGCGCCAAGATCGCGCGCGATCCCGGCGAATAGAACACAGGCTGGATAGAGCCATGGCAGCGACCAACCGTGAAGACGAGAGGTTCATGGCCGCGGCGCTGAGGCTGGCCCGCCATCATCTCGGTCAGACATCCACCAATCCCTCCGTCGCCTGCCTGATCGTCAAGGACGGCGTCATCGTCGGGCGCGCCGTGACGGCGCGAAGCGGCCGTCCGCATGCCGAAACCCAGGCGCTTGCCGAAGCCGGCGAGCGGGCGAGGGGAGCGACCGCCTATGTCACGCTGGAGCCCTGCTCGCACCACGGCAAGACGCCGCCTTGCGCGGACGCGCTCGTCGCATCCGGCGTTTCCCGCGTGGTGATCTCGATTCTCGATCCGGACGAGCGCGTCGCCGGGCGCGGCGTCGTGCGTCTGCGCGATGCCGGCATCACCGTCGATATCGGCGTTCTCGCGGAAGAGGGGCAGCGGGCGCTCGAAGCCTATCTCATGCGCCAGGTCCGCCGCCGCCCCTACGTGATTCTCAAGCTTGCCGTTTCGGCCGACGGCATGATCGGCCGCAAAGGGGAGGGGCAGGTTCGCATCACCGGTCCCATCTCCCGTGGGCAGGTGCAGATGCTGAGAGCCGAGACGGATGCGATCCTGGTCGGAATCGGCACGGCGACGGCCGATGACCCCGAATTGACCGTAAGGCTGCCAGGGCTTGAAAATCGCTCGCCGCTGCGCATCGTCCTCGACCGGCGGCTCGACCTCCCGCTTGCTTCGAAACTGGCGCGAACGGCGCGGGATGTCCCGGTGATCGTGGTCTCCAGTGATGGATCCGGCGAGACGGATGCCGACGCCGGCCGGGCCGCGCGCAAGGCGGCGCTGGAGGCGGCGGGTGTCGAGGTGCTCGAGGCCGGTTCGATTGCCGACTTGCTGGCGGCGCTCGCTTCCCGCGGACTCTCCTCTCTGATGGTCGAAGGCGGAGCCGTCGCGGCGCGCGCCTTTCTCGATGCGGATCTCGTCGACCGTATCCAGCTTTACACCGGGCCTGGGACGATTGGCGAAAACGGCATTGCATCCCCATTTGACCGTAAGTCCGTGCCGGCAGGCTTCCGGCGCGTCGCCGAGGCACGGTATGGCGACGATCTGTTCGAGGAATACGAAAGAGAGAACTGATGTTCACAGGCATTGTTACCGATATCGGCACCGTCGATGCCGTCACCCCGCTCAAGGAAGGCATCAAGCTGCGTGTTGCCACGAGCTATGATCCGAAGACCATCGACATGGGCGCCTCCATTGCCCACTCCGGCGTGTGCCTGACGGTGACCGCCCTGCCTGAAGCCGGCAGCAACGAGCGCTGGTTCGAGGTCGAGGCCTGGGAAGAGGCGCTGCGGCTGACGACGATCGCAGGCTGGACGAAGGGCACGCGGATCAACCTCGAGCGGTCGCTGAAGATCGGCGACGAGCTCGGTGGCCACCTGGTCTCCGGCCATGTCGACGACAAGGCGGAAATCCTGTCGGTGGAACCGGAGGGCGACGCGGTGCGCTTTCGCCTGCGGGCACCCGAGCATCTGGCAAAATTCGTGGCTCCGAAGGGCTCCGTCGCGCTCGACGGAACGTCGCTGACGGTCAACAAGGTCGATGGCGCAGAATTCGACGTGCTGCTTATCCGTCATTCGCTGGAGGTCACCACCTGGGGCGAGCGCAAGGCCGGTGATTTTGTGAACTTCGAGGTCGACACCATGGCGCGTTATGCGGCGCGCCTGGCCGAGTTCCCGGCACCCAAGCCGGCATGAGCGAAGTCTGAAGTTCCTCGCCGAAAAATGTCCTTTGAAACCGTACCGCCCCCAATTGGGGGCGGCGGCGTTTCGGGAGGGGAACTTAAGGCTTAACGCACATAGAAGGTCAGGCTGCCATCGGCCGCCCGTTCGGCGCCGGCGATGTTGTTCATCTCGACGTTCTGGCCCTTCAGTTTGGTTGCCAGCGGCTTGTTGGCGCGGATTGCTGCGTGCAGGGCCGAAACTTGCTTCGGCGTCGCTTCGTTGATCCAGGTCCGCGTCTGGCTCGTTGCCTTGAGCGTGTCGACGTCGACGACGGTGAAGTGGTTGCCCTTGAAGTGGCGTACCGTCTGGTCGATATGCGCCGGCCAGTTCATCGCAGCGCCTGCCGCGTAGGAGATGCCTCCGAAGGGAAGGGCGGAGAGAGCAGCGATGACGGAAAGCTTGGCTATGCGGTTCATGGTCATGCTCCTTGGTTGCTCGCGGCATCGCGACCTCCGGCCTCCCGCCCGAACGCGGGATCGTTACGGGTGTCCGGGGATCTCATGCCGCAGCGGCCAGCGGGCGTCGTTTACGGGTTGCGTAACCCGCAGCGGGACGTGCTGGATTGTTTCGACTAATTGGGGCGGCGTTTCCTCGGCTTGGGGCGGGGGCGCGTCGTGCCAACGCCTAGAAAACTGGGCCGGAATCTGGCCGTTTCCATGGCGCCAAGCGCCGGAAAACAATTAAAAATTGTTCATGTTTCGGCGTGCGCACGCGCCCGCTGGCGCTCGAACATGATCACGTGATTGCCGTGATAGGTCGTTCGCCAGAACTCCTGGAAGCCGTGCTTTTCCGCGACACGGATCGAGGCGTGGTTTCCGATGTCGATGATGCAGGTTTTCCGGAGTGTCGGAAATTGCTGATCGGCCCATTTGAGCGCGGCACTGACGGCTTCCGTTGCCAGGCCCCGGCCGTGCGCTTTGGGTGACAGCGCCCATCCGGTTTCCATTGTTCCCTCGAGTGACGGCGTGATCGCGCGGTGCACGTCGTGAAACCCGGCCTCGCCAAGAAACGTCCCCGATTGCCGATCCTGAATAGCGAAGAAGCCGAAGCCGAAATAGTGCCACATGCCGACCTGGCGCAGGAAACGGGTCCAGGATTGTTCGCGCGTGAACGGGACCCCACCGACATAGCGGATCACCTCGGCATCGCCGAACAGAGCGACGTAGGAAGGGAAATCATCACGGCGATAGGGGCGCAGGATGAGGCGATCTGTCTCGATGATAGGCATGCTATGCATGTTCGATCCTATGCTGTGGTGAACTCAGGCGCCGGGCTCGCCGTCCCAATAGTCGACGGCGCTTTCCGCGCGGCCGATGAAACGGAAGCGCCGTTCGCCGTCGGGGCCGCGCGTCTTGGCGAGAAACTTGCCGGAATCGGGATATTCGCAAATCTCGGTTGCCGCCATGGTCGAGATCGACAGATATTTGAGCGGCACCGTGCCGGTGTTGATCAGATGATGCGCCGTTTCCGGCCCGCCCGCCGGCGCGCCCAGGATATCGCCCGGGCCCACCGAATGACGCTCGCTGCCGAAACGGTATGTGCCTTCGCCTTCGAGAATGATGAAAAGCTCTTCCTCGACGTGGTGATTGTGGAAGGGGCAGCCGGACTTGCCCGGCGGCACTTCGCCGTAGCCGATGCCGAGACCCTTCAGACCAAGCAGCGAGCCAAAGGAGGCGTCGCGCGATTCGAAGAAGCTGCCCTTCGTCCAATGATCGAGGTCGAGGGTCTTCGGGTTGACGATCGGTTTTCGCGTTTCCGTCATGTCTTCCTCCCTGGCGCCGTGCATTTCGCAAGAAACATCGAGGGCCCTTCCCTATCCGTGTCGCGCGATCGAGGGATCGTCAACCGAGAAGCGTTGAAAATTGATAAACGTCACGTTGATTGTGTCTCCGTATTGCAATCCTACGACGGTAGCTGCCGCGGAGCGCATGCGGATCACATTGGACCGCGCGTTTGCCATGTTGCCGCCTTGAGCGCTTCTCCAACGTCCTTCGGGGCAGCTATTCTGGCGCCGTTCGGCGCGGCAAAAGGCCATCCGCGGCGGAATTTGCTTGCCATTCGGCGCCGGGCATGGTTTGACCGCCGCCTCAGTCGGTCGCATCCGGCGACGAACTCTCAAAGACAGGTGATCCATGGCAGAGACCACGGCAGCCCACATCCTGATTGTGGAAGCGCGCTTCTATGACGATATGGCCGATGCATTGCTCGACGGCGCCAAGCATGCGCTGGACGCAGCCGGGGCCACCTATGATATCGTGACGGTTCCGGGCGCGCTCGAAATCCCGGCTGCGATCGCCATGGCGCTTGACGGTGCCGACGAGGGCGGAACGGAATATGACGGCTTCGTCGTACTCGGCATGGTCATTCGCGGCGAGACCTATCATTTCGATATCGTCGCGAACGAATCTTCGCGGGCCATCATGGATCTCGCCGTGAGCGAAAGCCTCGCTATTGGCAATGGTATCCTGACGGTCGAGAATGACGACCAGGCTTGGGCACGTGCCCGCCGGTCGGAAGGTGACAAGGGTGGCTTCGCCGCGCGCGCGGCGCTCACCATGATTGAATTGAAGAAGAAACTGGGCACGGAAAAGTGACGAAGACACCCTCGGATCAGCCGCTGAAGCAGGTAAACCAGCGCGGTGCAGCGCGCCTTGCCGCCGTGCAGGCGCTCTATCAGATGGACATTGGTGGCACAGGCGTGCTCGAAGTGGTTGCCGAGTACGAGGCCCATCGCCTCGGCCAGGACGTCGACGGCGATACCTATCTGAAGGCGGACGCTTCCTGGTTCCGCTCGATCGTCTCCGGCGTCGTGCGTGACCAGCGCAAGCTCGACCCGTTGATCGGTTCGGCGCTTCAGGACGACTGGGCGCTGTCGCGGCTCGATTCCACCGTGCGCGCCATCCTGCGCGCCGGCACCTTCGAGATGCTGGAGCGCAAGGATGTGCCGGTTCCGGTGATCGTCACCGAATATGTCGAGATCGCCAAGGCCTTCTTCGAGGATGACGAGCCGAAGCTGGTCAACGCCGTTCTCGACCGCATCGCCAAGCAGGTTCGCAGCGAGTTCAGGAAGTAACGAGTTCAGGAAGTAAAGAGTTATGGTTGCGGTTGCTGCGGATGACATGGGGACCACCCTTAGCGAAGCGCGCCGCAACGTTTTCCACCTGACCGCAGCCCAGGCCATCATGGGCGTCGTCGGGCCGATCTGTTTCTCCGTCGGCGGCGTTGCCGGCTATCAGTTGCTGGCGGATGACAAGTCGCTGGCAACGGCACCTCTCACCGCCTTCAATGTCGGCATGGCGCTCGGCGTCGTGCTGGTCGCGATGCTATCGCGCCTCATCGGTCGCCGTTTTGCCTTCATGACCGGGACCGGGATTGCTGCTGCAGGTGCGGCGCTCGCCGCAATCGCGCTCTTCCGTGAAAGCTTCTGGCTCTTTGCCTTCGCGCTCGCGATGCTCGGCTCGTCGAACGGCTTCACCCAGAAGCTGCGTTTCGCTGCCGCCGATGCTTCTCCGTCGTTCTATAAGCCCAAGGCAATCTCGCTGATCCTTGGCGGCGGTATCGTCTCCGCGGTGCTCGGCCCGCAGATCGTCATCTTTGCCGGCGACCTGTTCGCGCCCGTATCCTTTGCCGGCGCTTTCGTCGTGCTCTTACCGATCTGCCTGCTTGCGGCATTCTTCTTCGCACCGCTACGGCTGCCCGAACCGAGCGCGATGGTGAGAGATCACCATGACCAGGCCGTACGTCCTCTCGGCGCGATCGTGCGCAGCCAGCGCTTCGCCACCGGCATGGTCTGCGGCATCTCCAGCTACGCACTGATGACCTTCATGATGACCGGTGCGCCGGTCGAGATGGTCGTGGGCTGCGGCTTTTCGACCGAGCTTGCGACGCTCGGCATCCAGTGGCACGTGCTGGCGATGTTCGCCCCAAGCTTCTTCACCGGCTGGCTGATCAGCCGCTTCGGCGCCGAGCGTATCGTCGGTTGCGGCCTGTTGTTGTTGATGGCCTGCGCCACGGTTGCGCATATGGGCATCGAGCTCTGGAACTTCTGGGGCGCCCTGGTGCTGCTCGGCCTTGGCTGGAACTTCGGCTTCATCGGCTCGACAGCGATCGTCGCGAGCAGCTACCGCCCGCAGGAGGCCGACAAGGTCCAGGCCTTCCACGACATCATCCTGTTCACCACCGTGGCGCTGTCGTCCTTTGCCTCGGGCAAGGTCCTGTCCGCCTATGGATGGGACATGCTGAACGCGGTCGTCTGGCCGGTCACCATCGTCTGCCTCGTGCTTCTGTTGCTGTTGAAGCGCGCTCCCCGGAACGCTGCCGCCTAACTCCTTTCCTCCCGACATTCGAAGTCGCCGGAGCGCCTTGTCACTGGCGTTTTCCGGGGCTTGACGATCTCCCGTTGCAACCGCACTCTGGCCGCGCCGTGGCGGGTGCTGCTTGAGGAGGTGGCGCGTGATTCGCGGTTTTGAGGGGCCCGTGGCCGGGAGTGAGTCTGCGGGTTGTAACGGAGGGTAATGCGAAATGACCATTTTGTTGGGCGTTATCGCATGCGGGTTGCTCGCGGTGGCTTATGCCATCTGGGCAACACAGTCGGTGCTGGCCGCCGACCAGGGGAACGCCCGCATGCAAGAAATCGCAGGCTACATTCGTGAAGGGGCGCAAGCCTATCTCACGCGTCAGTACAAGACCATTGCCATCGTCGGCGTCGTCGTTTTCATCGCCGCTTGGGTTCTTCTTTCCCCCGCCGCCGCGTTCGGTTTCCTGATTGGTGCGATCCTTTCGGGCGCCGCGGGCTTCATCGGCATGCATGTTTCGGTTCGGGCGAACGTCCGCACTGCCCAGGCGGCTTCCGTCAGCCTTGCCTCCGGCCTCGACATCGCTTTCAAGTCCGGCGCGATTACCGGCCTTCTCGTAGCGGGCCTGGCGCTTCTCGGCGTCTCCGTCTACTACACCGTCCTCACGGCCGGCCTTGGGCATGAACCCGCCTCGCGCGAAGTCATCGACGCACTGGTCGCGCTCGGCTTCGGCGCTTCGCTGATCTCCATCTTCGCCCGTCTCGGTGGAGGCATCTTCACCAAGGGTGCCGACGTCGGCGGAGACCTCGTCGGCAAGGTGGAAGCCGGCATCCCCGAGGATGATCCGCGCAATCCGGCGACGATTGCCGACAACGTCGGCGACAATGTCGGCGATTGCGCCGGCATGGCGGCCGACCTCTTCGAGACCTATGCCGTCTCGGTCGTCGCAACCATGGTGCTCGCGGCGATCTTCTTCGCCGGCACGCCGATGCTCGCGACCGTCATGGTCTACCCGCTGGCGATCTGCGCGGCCTGCATCATCACATCGATCGTCGGCACTTTCTTCGTGAAGCTCGGTGCCAACAGCTCGATCATGGGGGCGCTCTACAAGGGCCTGATCGTTACCGGCGTGTTGTCGATCTTCGGTCTCGGCGCCGCCACGTCGTTTACGATTGGTTGGGGCTCGATCGGCACCGTCGCGGGCAAGGACGTCACCGGGTGGAACCTGTTCTTCTGCGGTATCCTCGGCCTGGTCGTGACAGCCCTGATCGTTGTCATCACCGAATATTATACCGGCACCAACAAGCGGCCGGTGAACTCGATCGCCCAGGCCTCTGTGACCGGCCACGGCACCAACGTGATCCAGGGGCTGGCCGTTTCGCTGGAATCGACGGCTCTGCCGGCGATCGTCATCGTCGGCGGCATCATTGCCACCTACCAGCTCGCCGGTCTCTTCGGCACGGGCATTGCCGTCACCGCCATGCTCGGCCTCGCCGGCATGATTGTGGCGCTTGATGCCTTCGGACCGGTGACCGACAACGCAGGCGGCATCGCGGAAATGTCGCATCTGCCGCCGGAAGTGCGTAAATCGACGGACGCGCTCGACGCTGTCGGTAACACCACCAAGGCCGTCACCAAGGGCTACGCGATCGGTTCGGCCGGTCTCGGCGCGCTCGTGCTGTTCGCCGCCTATTCGAACGACCTCAGCTACTTCGCCGCCAACGGCGACAAGTACCCGTACTTCGCCGATGTCGGGCAGATCTCCTTCGATCTCTCCAATCCTTACGTGGTTGCCGGATTGATCTTCGGCGGTCTCATCCCCTACCTCTTCGGCGGTATCGCGATGACGGCCGTCGGCCGTGCGGCCGGGTCTATCGTCGAGGAGGTTCGTCGGCAGTTCCGCGAAAAGCCCGGCATCATGGAAGGCAAGGAACGGCCGGACTATGGCCGCGCCGTCGACCTTCTGACGAAGGCGGCGATCCGCGAGATGGTCGTTCCCTCGCTGCTGCCGGTTCTTGCACCTATCGTCGTCTACTTTGGCGTGCTGCTTCTGTCGGGCTCGAAGGCCTCGGCCTTCGCAGCACTTGGCGCATCGCTTCTCGGGGTCATCGTCAATGGCCTCTTCGTGGCGATCTCGATGACCTCGGGCGGCGGCGCCTGGGACAATGCCAAGAAGAGCTTCGAGGATGGTTTCGTCGACAAGAACGGCGACCGTCATCTCAAGGGATCGGATGCGCACAAGGCATCCGTCACCGGCGACACGGTGGGCGACCCCTACAAGGATACGGCCGGCCCGGCGGTGAACCCGGCGATCAAGATCACCAACATCGTGGCGCTGCTGCTGTTGGCGGTCCTCGCCTGATCGAACCCGTATAACGAAAAAGGCCCGCGGAACGAGGTTCCGCGGGCCTTTTGCTTTGTGATGGGTGAACTACTTGCTGCCGAAGTCCTTGAACAGGCTCTTTGCGGCAGCCTGTCCGGCGCCCGGTCCGCTCAAGAGCTGGCCGAGGAAGCTCGTTTCCTTGCCGCCGGTCGGCGTCGTGCGCGACAGCATGTCGAAGATCTTGCCATCCTTCAAAGTATAATGCGCGAGCTGGCTGACGGTGCCTTCCTTGTCGAAGTAGACCGCAAGGATCGACTGGTCGATCAACTTGGGCTTCATGAAGGCGACGGGACGCTTGCGGGTCTGGGAAATGTAGTAGAACACTTCGTTGTCGAAGGTCGCAGTCGTCGAGGGCGTACCGAGCGACAGCAGCACCTGTTCGCGGCTGGAGCCAACCGGAACGAGATTTAGCGTTTCCTGGTCAACCACGTAACCCTGATGAAGGACTTCACCGACATTGGCAGACTGGCAGGCTGAAAGGGTGAGACCGGCGATGGTAGCTACGACCGCCACGCGGCCGAGGGTTTTAAAGTTTTTTCTCAAATACCGCTTCGTCAACGACAGCTCCCCTTGGAGAAACGATGGCAGATCCGCCATTGCAATTCGTGCCTGCTTCGGTAAACCAGCTTCGGCTGTCATGCAACAACGGGATGGGCGCTTGCGCGCATTTCGAGAAAGCCAAGCCCGAGCTTTGTGATGATTTTTGGACTGTTCAAAAGAAAAAGCGGCAATACGGCGATTGTCGAACGGCAGTATGCGCTGCTGACGTCGGCCGCGCGCCAACCCTATCTCTATACCGACCTCGACGTGCCGGACACGGTCATGGGGCGTTTCGAGATGCTGTCGGCAATTCTGATCCTCTACTTCCGCCGCACACGCGCCTCCGCAAGGCCCGGGCAGGAAATCGCCCAGGAGATCATCGACGCTTTCTTCGAGGACGTCGACCACTCGATCCGCGAGCTTGGCGTGGGCGATGCCGGCGTTCCGAAGAAGATGAAGAGGCTGGCCGGCATGTATTATGGTCGCCTCGAATCCTATGCGGCTGCGCTGGAGGCAAAGGACAGGGCGGCCCTTGCGGCGGCGTTGAAGCGCAATTTCCACCCGGAAGGGGGCGATGCCGCGCCCGCGATGGAGGCGCTTGCCGCCTATCTGCTGACCGTGGAGGCACAACTCGCCGACGTCGGCGAAGAGGTCGTCGAGACCGGTCAGTTGCAGATTCCGTCCGCTGGCGCTTAATAGAGCGGTCATTAAGAGATAACAGCGTCGCGAACCGGAATATGGGCGACGGCTGTATTCGCGACTGGGCGGCATCGATTGCCCTGGCGAGGAAGGATCCGACCATGAAAGACGATGGCCAGCCGGCCTTCTCCTATCCGGTGAGGGTGGGACATATCTCGGCGAACGCTGTCAGCGTTAAGCTCTCCGCAAACGAGCGCGAGCGTGCGGCGCTCGCGAAGCTCTGGGGCGTCGACGATGTGCTGTCGCTCGCCGCTGATCTGCAAATCGCGCGCTGGAAGAAGGATGGCATCAAGATCAAGGGCGATGTCACGGCCCGCATCGTGCAAAGCTGCGTGGTGACGCTCGAGCCCGTCGAGGCCGACATCCACGAGCCGGTCGAAGTGATCCTGGTACCCGAGGGATCGCGGCTCGCCCGCCAGGCGAGCAACGACGGCGGTGAGATGATTCTCGATCCGGATGGTCCCGACATTCCCGATACCTTCACCGGTGACACGATCGATGCCGGCGTCGTCGTCAGCGAGCAGGTGGCGCTCGCGATCGATCCCTATCCGCGCAAGCCTGGCGCCACTTTCGGCGCGCGCATCGAGAGCACGGCGGCGGACGACAAGAAGCCGAACCCCTTTGCCGTTCTGAAGGACTGGAAAAAGGACTGAGGCTCTGAAAGCCTCCTCGACAATTCGGTTGTCACGCAAAGGAAAAGCAGTATTTTGGCCCCAAACCGGCCAAAAGAGCCGCGAAGCGATCTGCCGCGTGCTTGGCTCAAGCGTCAGAAGCAATATGTATCGTCATTGCGTTCCAGGTGAGTGCGCCACGACGGCACGTGTTGTGTGGCAGAAATGAAGGATAAGACACGCGTGGTCAGAATTTCACTTGACGTGATGGGTGGCGACTATGGTCCCGAAGTCGTCATCCCGGGCGCCGCAAGGGCGCTCGAACGTCATCCGGACATCAAGTTTGTGTTGTTCGGCATCGAGGCGCAATGCGCGGACCTCCTGGAAAAATATCCGAAGCTCAAGGCCAGCAGCACGTTCCATGACTGCGAGATCGCCGTCGCGATGGACGAGAAGCCGAGTCAGGCGCTTCGCCGCGGCCGCGGAAAATCGAGCATGTGGAAGGCGATCGACGCGATCAACGCCGACGAGGCGGATGTCGTCGTTTCGGCCGGCAATACCGGCGCGCTGATGGCGATGTCGGTCTTCTGTCTGCGCACGATGCAGGGGATCCAGCGTCCGGCGATCGCCGCCATCTGGCCGACGCTGAAGGGCGAAAGCATCGTTCTGGACGTCGGGGCGACGATCGGTGCGGATGCGCAGCAGCTCATGGATTTCGCGCTGATGGGCGGTGCCATGGCACGGGCGCTTTTCGAGATCGAACGGCCGACGGTTGGTCTTCTCAATGTCGGTGTCGAGGAAATCAAGGGACAGGAGGAGGTCAAGGAAGCTGGCCGCCTGATCCGGGAAGCCAACATCGATGGCTTTGACTATTACGGCTTCGTCGAGGGTGATGACATCGGCCGCGGAACGGTCGATGTGGTCGTGACCGAAGGTTTTTCCGGCAACATCGCGCTGAAGGCCGCCGAAGGCACCGCGCGCCAGATTGCCGAATATCTGCGCGCTGCAATGTCGCGTACCCTGCTCGCCAAGATCGGCTACATCCTGGCGAAGGGGGCGTTCGATCGTCTGCGCGAGAAGATGGATCCAAGGAAGGTCAATGGCGGGGTATTCCTTGGCCTCAATGGCGTCGTGATCAAGAGCCATGGTGGTGCGGATGCCGAGGGTTTCGCAGCCGCGATCGATGTCGGCTACGACATGGTGAAGAATGGCCTGAAGTCGAAGATCGAGCTCGATCTGGCGAAGTACCATGGTGCGGAGCCGCCCCAGGCCCTTTCCGCCGGCATGAATGATGAGGTTTGAATAAATGATCCGTTCCGTCGTTCGCGGCTTCGGCGCAGCCTTGCCGAAGCGCGTTGTTACCAACCAGGAGCTGGAATCCAAGGTCGATACGTCCGATGAGTGGATTGTCCAGCGCACGGGCATCCGGCAGCGCTACATCGCCGGCGAGGGCGAAACCACCGCGTCTCTCGGCGAAGGCGCGGCCCGCGCGGCCCTCGCCAATGCCGGGCTCACGCCTGACGATATCGACGTCATCATCCTGGCGACCTCGACTCCGGACAACACCTTTCCGGCAACGGCCGTCAATATCCAGGATCGCCTTGGCATGCACCATGGTGCGGCTTTCGACTTGCAGGCCGTCTGTTCCGGTTTCGTCTATGCGGTGACGACGGCCGACGCCTATATCCGCGGCGGGCTTGCCAAGCGCGTTCTGGTGATCGGCTCGGAGACGTTTTCGCGCATTCTCGACTGGACCGACCGGACGACCTGCGTGCTCTTCGGCGACGGCGCCGGTGCCATCATCCTGGAGGCTGAGGAGGGCGAGGGCACGAATGCCGACCGTGGCGTGCTGACGGCGAAGCTCCGCTCCGACGGTGCCCATCGCGACAAGCTTTATGTCGACGGCGGCCCCTCGACCACGGGCACGGTCGGCCATCTCAAGATGGAAGGCCGCGAGGTCTTCAAGCACGCGGTCGGCATGATCACCGACGTGATCGAGGCCGCTTTCGAGGCGACCGGAACGACCGCGGAAGATCTGGACTGGCTGGTGCCGCACCAGGCCAACCGGCGCATTATCGACGGCTCCGCCAAGAAGCTCGGCATCCCTCTCGACAAGGTTGTGGTGACGGTCGACCTGCATGGCAACACGTCTGCTGCCTCCATTCCGCTGGCCTTGAACGCAGCGGCAAGCGACGGGCGGATCAAGAAGGGTGACCTCGTCCTGCTCGAGGCCATGGGGGGTGGCTTCACCTGGGGCTCCGTGCTCCTCCGCTGGTAAAGAAATTGCTTAAGCAACAGGCGCTTGACCGCAAAAGGTAAGGGCAATAGTCTTCGGACGCTGATCGGCGTACCAGACGTTGGTGGGGGAAGATGAGCGGAAAAACAGTAACACGGGCGGACTTGGCTGAGTCGGTTTTTCGCAAGGTAGGTCTGTCGCGAACAGAGTCTGCCGAACTGGTGGAAACCGTCATTGACGAAATATGCAACGCAATCGTGCGTGGCGAGAGCGTGAAGCTGTCTTCTTTCGCGACATTTCAGGTCCGCGACAAGAACGAGCGCATCGGGCGAAACCCGAAGACCGGCGAGGAAGTGCCGATCTCGCCGCGGCGTGTCATGACCTTCAAGGCGTCCAACGTGCTCAAGCAGCGGGTGCTGAAGGCCCATCTCAGCCGCAGGGCCAAGCAGAAGCCGGTATCTCCCGTCGCGTGAAGTCACGGCGTCAGCCACAAATGTGGTTGAAAACCCATCCATAAGCCGTTGAAATGGACCTGATTCGTGCCATCATCGGTATGATATCGGTTCATTGCGGCCTGCAGGCGTGAGTCGCGTGACATGGATTGGGAACCACATGGAAAAGAGCCCGGACGCTTTCCGCACCATCAGCGAGGTCGCCGACGATCTCGATCTGCCGCAGCACGTTCTGCGCTTCTGGGAAACCCGTTTCCAGCAGATCAAGCCGATGAAGCGTGGCGGCGGTCGACGCTATTACCGACCTGAGGATGTCGATCTCCTGAAGGGTATCCGGCACCTGCTCTATGATCACGGCTACACTATCAAGGGCGTGCAGAAGCTCTTGAAGACCAACGGCAACAAGTTCGTTGCCGCCATTGCCAGCGGTGATCTCGCGACCGTCGAGGCGCTTGCGGCATCGAGCAACGAGGAGCCCGCGCCACCCAAAGCCGGCGTTTCAGAGGAGGACCAGATCGTCGGCCGCGCCAAGGCGCCGGCGAGCCGCCGCTTCTTCTCGTTCGGCGGCGGCAGCGACGACGTGCCGGAGATCTCTCTCGGCAAATCGTCGTCTGTCGGCAAGGAAGATCGCGCCCTGCTTCAGGAGGCGCTCTACGATCTCCTCGAATGCAAGCGCCTGCTCGACCAGGTGCGCTGAGGCCGTCCGCGATCGCCTGCGAGGCGCGCGCTTGGTCGACAACGCGCAACGCTTCCATGGCCTTAAAGAAATTCAGCGGTGACGCAGGCGTGGCGCTCGCGCGGTTGTGGTCGCGTTGCTGCCAGCCGAACATTCCAACCGGAGCGATCGGCGAACATTCATTCAATCGTCGGTTTGGGAGATTGGCGGGCGCTCCGCATCCAATTGCTTCGGCCCTGGGCAAAGGGGCAACCCACTCATGCATTGACGTGAGCGACTGAGGGTCGCCTCACTGGGCCCGCGTTCTGTCGCTCACGCTACAGCTGCCCTTTTTAGTAGGACATACGAAAACCACCGGGGCTCGCTGCGGAAACATCCGGTTCCGGGTAAGGGCCGGTCCACTGCGCGTAGGTTGTGTTGGTCGAGCCGGAAGTCGCGCATCCCGACAAGGTCAGGACGACGAGTGCGGTCACGGCCATCAGAGATTTAAGAGGCATGGTTTTCTCCTAGAAGGGGAGGCTCCAGGCCTCGAGGGGCCAGGACCAAACTGTCCCTCAAATCGGTTGTGATGGCAAGCTCACGTTGCGTTAGGGACAACGTTTCGAGCGACGCGATTTCAGGTTTGGTGAAGGTTTCATTGCGGCGCGCAAGCGTCGATCGTCATGGGCGATGGCCGAGATAAGCAGATCGATTTTCTCACCGGCCCCTGCCGGGCCTGCTTTTCCACGCCGGACATTTCTTTTTCACACTGAGTTCGAAATTCCCGCTTGCGCTCTAAGCGCTGGTTATATAGGGGTTTCCTCGGTTCGGAGCGTAGCGCAGCCCGGTAGCGCACTTGACTGGGGGTCAAGGGGTCGTGGGTTCGAATCCCGCCGCTCCGACCATTTTCTCAATCCTCGATCCCCCATAGAGCGATTGATCTGCTTTCCCCTTCTATTCTATCCGCGCTACTCCGCCGGCTGAAGAATTGCTGGGACGCGGCGTTTGATGGCCGTCCTCTTATAGAGCGTTTCGGTTTGATCGAGCATCACATCGACGGTGAAGCGTTGCTTCCGGCTCCGCGCGACGGCAGACAGCTTTTCGAAAGTCTCCGCTGTGGCTGCCTTGACCATCGTCTTCGCAAGCAGTGACGTGTCGTCGCTGTTCGGCAGGATGAAGCCGTTCTGGCCGTCCTCGATGACCGTGCGGGCACCGCCGATATCGGTAGCGATGATCGGTTTGCCGGCGGCCGCCCCTTCCAGCATCACGTAGGACATGGCCTCGTAGCGGCTCGGCATGACCAGAACATCGAAAGCGGGTGCCGCCTGTGGTCCGGTGAAGGCCGAGGTCAGGTGCATGCGGTTCTGCAGTCCGCTTTCGGCGATCGCCTTGCGCAAGTTCCCTTCGAGTTCACCCGCGCCGACCATCACCAGATGGCTATCCTTCACCGAAGCGGCGACGCTCTTGAAGGCAGCGATGAGACGCTCCGGCGCCTTTTGCGCCGAAAGCCGGCCGATGAAGCCGAAGACGAAGGCATCCGGCGCGATCCCGAAGCTGGCGCGAATCGTTTGCGCCATCTCGCATGAGGGTGGGGCAACGCCGTTGACGATCACCGACGTCCGATCCTCGGGCATACGCAGCGATAGGGCGTGACGGTATTCGTCTTCGGAAACGCAGATGAGGCGGTCGGTAAAGAAGCGGGCAAGGCCCCATTCTATCGTGCCATAGATCAGCCGGCCGCCGCGGCTGAGCCTGGGATCCAGGGTGCGAAAGGCGTGTGGGGTATAGAGGCGGGGAACGTGCGGACCGGGAAGCCGGATCCGGGTCAGCGCGCCGGCCTTGGAGCTGTGGCCATGGATGATGTCGAAGCCGCCGCTGCGAATGATGCGCCGCAGTTCGAGGAAGGAGGCCAGATCCCACGGACCCGGCGCCCGCTTCATGTTGACGACGTGGATGGCCGGCAGGCCGACCGCCTTCAGCTCGCGCACGAAACCTTCCTCGGCGCGCACCGGCGAATAGACCGCCTCCACATGGTGCCCACGTTGGTGCATCCCACGGCAGAGGTCGAGAAAGTGGCGGCCCGAGCCGCCACCGCTCGGTTCCAGAACCTGAAGGAGGCGCAAGGGGAGGGCCGGGCGCCGGCCCGGAACGAAGTGTTCCATGATCAGGAGCTCCAGCCGGCACGCGCTTGCCGGCGATGACGGTATTCGAGGGCGGCACATCCCCAGATGATTCCGAGGAGCAGGTAGAAATGGCGCCAGTGATCGGTGTCGATCACGTTGCCGACGCCGACATGGCCGAGGACGGCAACCCAGGCAATCATCAGGTAGGTTTGCCAGGGGCGGTTGAGCAGCAGGAAGCGGAAGCCAAGTGAAAGCGTCCAGATGATGAGCGTCACATAGCTGATGAAGCCGAGCCAGCCATAGGACGTCAGCGATTTCAGCCAGACATTGTGCTCGTCTTCGGGGAAGATCGTGCTGAAGACCATGGGGCCGATGCCGAGAGGCTTCTCCATCGACATCAGGAAGCCCAGGCGATGGCGGTCGAAACGGCCGAGATGCCCGCCGTCATAATCCTGCACGAGCTGCGATCGGCTGGAAAAGAGCGTTGCGACCTGCTCGGATTGAAGGGCGGCGAGAAGAGCGCCGACGACCAGGAGTGCGCCCACCAGCGCCAGGACAAGGATTCTGAGACGAAAAAGGCCGCTGCGTTCCCTGAGCAGCATGACGAAGACGAAGGCGACGACGCAGAAGAGGTTGAGCGCCCAGGCGGCACGCGAAAACGACAGGAAAACACCGAGGGCAAGGATCAGCAATGCGGCGATCTTCGGCGGCGCCTTCCGGATCGGCTGCGTCAGGATGCCGTGGATCAGATACATGGCCGGCACCGAGAGAAACGGTCCGAACACGTTGGGGTCCTGAAAGGCGCCCTTGGCGCGACCGTAGAGTGTGAAGTTCTCCGCGCCCGGAACTGCGCCGAAATAGCCGAGGATGCCGAGTAACGCGGTAATGATGGCCGCCGCCACCCAGGCATTGAAGATCAGCCGCAGTCGCTCATGACGGTCCTCGATGATCGCAGCATAGAACACCGACGACAGCGCAAGGAACCCGGAAACCGCCATGTACATCGGCCCCTTGGTCAGGTCGACCATGACCGTCAAGGAGAGGATGCCGCCCACCATGAACAGCGTCAGAAGCGTGAGCAGGGGCGCGATGCTCCGTGAAATCTTGAGACCGAAGAGCGCCCAGAGACCGATGAGTGCGACGAGGAACAATTCGTAGGGCGCGGGCTCGAAGATGACGAAGCCGGAAAGAAAGACGGCGAACGCCGCCAGGCCCGAGCCGAGCAGCGAGAGCGCTGCAAGCTGGGGACGAGCGATCGGAAACCGGCCTGTCTCGACGGTGCTCAATAGGCGTTCTCGGTGTTGAGGAGTCGGAATGGCGTCAGGAACAGGATCCTGAGATCGAAGAGCAGCGACCAGTTCTCGATGTAGTAGAGGTCGAAGGCGGTGCGCAGGCGGATCTTCTCGTCATTGTCGATCTCACCGCGCCAGCCATTGATCTGTGCCCAGCCGGTGACGCCGGGCTTGACGCGATGGCGGGCGAAATAGCCTTCGACGACGTCGGAATAGGTCCGGTTCTGGGTCTGCGCCAGCACGGCGTGCGGGCGCGGCCCCACGAGCGACAGTTCGCCTTTCAGCACGTTGAAAATCTGCGGCAACTCATCGATCGACGACTTGCGGATGAAGCGGCCGACCGGCGTGACGCGAGGATCGCCCCTGGTTACGGCGTTGCGTGCCGAGTGGTCGCTCATATGCGTATACATCGAGCGAAACTTGTAGACCTCGATGGTCTCGTTGTTGAAGCCGTGCCGCTTCTGCTTGAAGATGATCGGGCCGGGAGAGGTGGCTTTGACGGCAATGGCGGCGCCCAGCATGATCGGCCACAGAAGCACCAGGGCGACCAGACTGAAGAAGATGTCGAAGCCGCGCTTGGCGACCGAGTCCCAGTCGGCGATCGGCTTGTCGAAAATGTCGAGCATGGGCACGTCGCCGACATGGGAATAGCTGCGCGGGCGGAAGCGCAGATTGTTGGCGTGGGCGGCGAGCCGGATATCGACCGGCAGGATCCAGAGCTTCTTGAGGAGCTCGAGAATGCGCTTTTCGGCCGTCAGCGGCAGCGAGATGATCAGCATGTCGATGCGCGCCAGGCGCGCGAACTCCACGAGTTCGTTGACCGTGCCAAGTTTCGGATAGCCGGCGATGACATTGGGCGAGCGCCGCTCGTCGCGATCGTCGAAAATGCCGCAGATACGGATGTCGTTGTCGGGTTGATCCTCGAGTGTGCGGATCAGGTCCTTCGCCGGCTGGCCGCCGCCAACGACGACGGCGCGCCGTTCCATCGTACCGTTGCGGGCCCAGTGGCGGATGGAATAGGCGATGAAGGCGCGTTCCGCGACGAGAAAGAGTGCGCCACCGACGAACCAGCCGCCGAACCAGACGCGGGAATACTGGTGGCCGGATTTCAGGAAGAAGAGGGCGATGGCAATACCACCAAAGGCGACTGCCCAGGCCGCGAGAATGCGCGGCATCACCCGCAGCCAGGCACGCAGTGCCGGGATCTGGTAGGTATCGGCAATCTGCATCGCGGCAACCGCCAGAGCAGAGCCCCCCACCAGGATCGCCAGATAGATGGGCAAGTGGTCGAAGCCCGGTTGAACATAGAGTGCGTTGATCGCGTAGCCGATGGCAAAGAGCGCACTGAACTCGAACAGCCGCATCAGCCCCATGATCATGGTCGGCGAATAGGTGTCGGCCCGGAACTGTTCGGCGATTTGGCGCGCCAGCGGATTGAGTTCCGCGGTCGGCCCGTCGCTCGGCATCTCGCCGGGTGCACGGGCGCGGATTTCCGAAATCTTCTTGCGAAGCACTTCCGGATCGAATGAACCCGGGCGATCAATCTTGTTCATGGCTGTCTTCCGGCGCTGAAGTCCCTCCGCCCGGATAGCAGAAAGCCACTAAGAAACGCTTACGTTGTAGATGACACGCTGTCCGTGGATGGCTGGTAACGGCACAATTCCCGATAGAGGTCCAGCATCTCGGACGACATGACCGAAGCGGCGAAGCGCGATTTGAACGTGCTCGGCTCAGGCATGACCCGCACCGCCCAGTCCTTTTCGCTGATCGAGCGCGCCATGATGGCGGCCAGCGATTGGACGTCGGCCGGGTCTGCAAGCGCGCCGCTGTCGGGCCCAAGAATCTCCGGGATGCCGCCGACACGGCTGGCGATGACCGGTTTTCTCGCCGCGAGCGCTTCGAGGACGATATAGGGCATGGACTCGGCGCGCGAGGGAACGACGACGTTGCGCGCCAGCGTAAATGCTTCGCGGGTCTTCATGGCCGGCTGCATCTTGATGCGGCGGCTGAGGCCCTGCTGCAGCATCAGTTCGCCATATTCCTGCTGTTGTGGACCGTCTCCGATCATCAATGCGGAGAGGGGGCGTCCGACGAGGCGTTCGGTCCGCGCGAAGGCCTCTACAAACAAATCGGGACCCTTCAGGTCCCGCATCATGCCGATATAGAGAAAATCGGCCGCATCCGGCCGGGGGGGGATTAGTTCGAACTCCCCGTCGTCTATCCCGTTGTAGATCAGTTCGTGCCGGACGTGTGGCGCCCCGACCTTGGTGAAATAGGTCTGGCGCTCGAAGTCGCAGACGAAAACGAGGGCATCCGCCAGCCGCTCCTGAACCCGTTCCAGCGGGAAGATGAGCCGGCCGATCAGGGAGCGGCGGCGATAGTGGAGGCTCCCTCCGTGCGGTGAATAGAGGCGGGCTACGCGATACCTGTTGACCCGCAAGGCTGAACCGATGAGGCGGGCGATGGCGCCACCCTTGGCGCCGTGCCCATGCAACACATCCGGTCGCAAACTTCTGATTTCCTTGTAGCCGCGCCACAGCGCGGCAAAATCCGACGGCCCGATAGAGCGGTGAATCGGCATGCGGACGAGGCCGAGCGCCAGATGGGGCCGGATCTCGTCGAACAGTGAATCCTCGTGGCGACCCCCGGTGGTGCTGTCGCAGAGAATGCCGACCTCGTGGCCGGCGCGCGCATGCGCCTCGGCGAGATCGCGCACATGGCGGAAAATTCCGCCGACCGGCGACCTGAAACAATGAATGATGCGCAGGGGACGCTGTGGCTGCATCGAGATCAGAACAGGCGTTCGCGGACGTAGATCGTATCGCCGGCGAGAACCGCGTCGGTGATCGGAACCCGGCCAGTGATGATGCGGCCGTTTATCTTCCGGGTAATGTCGGCATTGGATTGGTTGGCGCGCGGCGAGAAACCGCCAGCGACCGCAATCGCATTCTGCACGGTCATGCCAGGCACATAGGCATATTGTCCAGCCTGGCCGACTTCACCCATGATGAAGACCGAACGGTAGCGATCGACCTCGATCGTCACGTCGGGGTCGCGCAGGTACCCCTGGCGCAACTTGGCGGCGATCATGCCTTCGAGCTCGGGCAGGGTCTTGCCGCGTGAGGCGACCGTGCCGATCAGCGGGAAGGCGACATATCCGGCCTGATCGACCGTATAGGTGCCGCTAAGGCCCGCCTGTTCGAAGACGTTGATGCGCAGGCGATCGCCGCTGTCGAGGCGATAGGGTTGGATGGTGGCTTCGCTGAAAGCCTTCGGCGCCGGCTGATAGCTTGTGCAACCGCTGAGCAACATCGACAGCACTGCCGCCGTGATCGCGAGACCCGTCTTGATAGCTGCGGTTGACATGCGGTTCATAGGCTCCGGAAACGACCCATCTTTTCAGACGTTATCGAACCGTTAGGGTTAATAGCCGGTAAACTCGCGGTAGAATTTTTGCGATGTATCGCTGTGGCGGAGAGGGGGTTATCGTCCGGAAGTTGATCCTATTAACCCTTGCGTTACCATGTTCCTTTACCCTCCGGCAAAATTTGAAGGTTCGGAGCCAGTAGCATGTCGGGAAGCGGCAGCGGTCAACAGGATGTGCATATCGACCTCGGCGGCCTGTCTCGCGCTGTCTGGGATCGGCGCGTCAAGGTGCTGCTCGTAACTGCCGGTGTGGCGGCACTCGCCTTCGGTGCTGCGAAGATGATTGCGCCGGATTATCAGAGCGAAACCCGCGTACTCATTGAATCCCGTGAGCCGGAATTCAGCGGCCCGAACCAGGCCTCGCAGGCCGGAGCCGATCGTGTATTTGACGAGTCCGGGATTCTCAGCCAGGTGCAGGTGCTCCGCTCCGCCGACCTCATCAAGCAGGTTGCGCGCAACATGAAGCTCTATGAGCTCAAGGAATTCGATCCGTCGGCAGCGCCCTCGGCGCTTTCGGATCTTTTCGTCATGCTCGGCCTCAAGAAGAACCCCTTGGAAATGCCACCCGAGGAGAGGGTGCTCAAGGAATTCAACGACAAGCTCCAAGTCTATCAGGTCGAGAAGTCGCGCGTGATCGCGATCAGCTTCACCTCGAAGGATCGGCAGCTTGCGGCCGCGATTCCGAACGAAATGGCGAAGGTCTACCTTGCGCTTCAAAGCGGCGCGAAGCTCGACACCAATTCCGAGGCCACCCGCTGGCTCGAGCCGGAGATCGCCAATCTGCGCGAGAAGGTACGGGATGCGGAGGCAAAAGTTGCCGCCTATCGTGCATCGTCCGATCTGTTGCCGGCGGGTGAGACGACAAATTTTGCGACACGGCAACTGACGGATATCTCGACCGAGCTGGCCCGCGTCCGCGGTGAGCGTGCCAACGCGGAAGCGCGCGCTGCGGGCGTGCGCTCAGCGCTTGCGAGCGGCCGGGCACCGGACACGATCACCGATGTCGTCGGGTCGCAGATGATCCAGCGGCTCAAGGAGACCGAGGCAAACCTGCAGGCACAGGTCGCCGATCTCTCGACCACGTTGCTTGACGGTCATCCGCGCCTCAAGGCGCTGAAGTCGCAACTTGAAGGCATCCGCGGACAGATCCGCACGGAGACGCGCAAGATCCTGACGAGCCTCGAAAACGAGGCGAAGGTCGGCGAACTGCGCGAACAGCAGCTCGTCCAGCAACTCAACGCGCTAAAGGCTCAGTCCGCGCAGGCCGGCGAGGAAGAGGTCGGCCTGCGCGCGCTCGAGCGCGAAGCGACCGCCCAGCGGCAGTTGCTCGAGACCTATCTTGCACGTTACCGGGAGGCGACGTCGCGCACGGTCGAGAATGCGACACCGGCCGATGCACGTGTGATTTCAAACGCGGTGGTCCCGACGAGCGCCAGCTTCCCGAAGGTGCTGCCGATCACGATCGTTGCCGCTCTCGCGACGTTCCTGTTGAGCTGCGTCGTGATCATGCTCGGCGAACTGTTCAGCGGCCGGGCGCTGCAGCCGGTCTCGGCAACCGGCGAGCGGCTGGCACCGGTTCGCCCGCGGCCAGCGCTGGCTGCAAGCGCCGCTGACATCCCGGTCGTTGCCGCGGACACTTCGCCCGAGGTAGCGCCCGTGGCCGATGGCGATGCTGTCGACCTGCTGCCCGTGGCGCAAACGTCGGATGCAGACGTGGATGCCGCGGAAGCAGGCGCCGAACCAGACTTCTCGATCGAAGCGGTGGCGGAACATCTGCGCGCCACCGGCGTGCGCGTCGCGATTTCGGTGTCGCCGGGCGGAGACGAAGGATCGACCGCAACGGTGATGCTGGCACGCCTGCTGGCCGAGGATGGCGTGAAGGTGGTGCTGATCGACCTGACCGGCTCGGCCTGCCCGACGCGCCTGATGGCGCGCTCGCCCCAACTTTCCGGCATTACCAACCTGCTGGCGGGTGAGGTGCCCTTCACCGATACGATCCATGCCGACCGCTTCTCCGACGCCCACATCATCCCCCAGGGCGATGCCGACCCGCGGCAGGCCATGCGTGGCATCGAACGGCTGAAGATGATCATCGACGCCCTGACCAACGCCTATGATCTCGTTCTGGTCGAATGTGGTCCGGCCGACGAGATGGCTGTCGAGAAGATTGCCGGTCGCGACGGGGCCGAGATCATCCTCTCGGCACCGTCGGTCAGCGATGAACGTATCGTCGAGGTTCTGACCGGCTTTGGTGCCGCTGGCTATCGCGACATCGTCCTCATGACAGGGCAGGCAGAGACCGATCCGGACTATCCCGACCGGGATGCCGCCTGACGGACGACGGCGTGCCGACTGCGAGTAATCAACGTCCGCACGGTTGCGACGCTGTTGTTCAGCCCTCAGTCGGGGGTGCCTTGTGAATCGACCTTGCCTTGTCTGAACCGCCTCGCTCGCTGCAGGCGAGCGTAAACCGCCTTGTTCGACTTCGCTGCAGCCTTTGCCCGCACGATGAGGTGATGGCGCAGGACGGCAAGGCGCCCCCAAAACGTCACCGGTAACACAATGTCACGCAGCGGCGTCTCGATCGTGCACCAGGATCGCTTGTAGGGTTGGTCGCCGACGCCGAAATCGAACAGGCGCAGGCCTTGTGTCGAAAGGCGCTCGATCATCCGATAGAACAACAACTCACCCGGGCTTGCATCACCCGCCAGCGCCTCGTCGATCGAGCCGAATTGGCAGATGACATGGTCGCCTTTCAGCGAAAGCCCGGCGACGGCAACCACCTGTCCGTCGTGTTCACCCTTGAGCCGGATGGCGTTGAGCTGCATGAGCTGTGGGTCGCCGTCCTGATAGGAGGCAAGCGCATGGAAAAAGGCCTGTGTCTCGGCGTCCTGAAAGACATCGGGAAGGCCGAGTGTTGCAAAGCGGGTCGCCTTCTGCCGGAAGAAGGTGTCGAGCAGCGCCTGCGTTTCGCCGGCAGTTCGGGCGATCACATAGTCGTAGCCGCCCATTTCCGCCAAGCGTCGCTCGGAGATGCGCATCTTCTTGCGGCGGCGCTTGGCGTTGATCTGCGCCAGCGTGGGCTGGATGCTGCCGAGGAGGGGAAGCTGGAACGAAGAGTTGGGGTTAGCGACGCCGGGAAGTGCGGCGAAGGGGCTGACACCGCCGCGCCACTCGCTTGGTATCCGTTCGAGCATGAGGACATCGGCGAGGCCGTGCAGCGCACTCGTGATGTCTCGGGCCAAGGCTTGGGCCAGCGCCGGCGTGGTCGCCGCTGAGACCTCGGCGGCAAAGAGCCCGGTGTTGAGGTTGCTGTGTTCCGTTCCGATCAGGCGGGCGCTCCGAAACAGGCGCCCGTGCCTGAGTTCCAGCGGCAGGATGAGGAAAAGCTCGCCATCGAACGCCACCCGCAGCAACAGGAGATCGCTGCCGTGGGTTTCCGCCCAGGCACGGCACCAGTCATAGGCGTGATGCAGCGAATTGCCGGCGAGGCTGTCGAGTGAACGCCACTCGGCCTCCAGCGGCTCCATGGTGCGATGGATCGAAATCGCGAAGCGGCTCGCAGCATCGGTCGGACCGACACGCGTGGAAGCACGCGGGCGACGGTCGCCGGAGCCTTCCATGGTGAGGTCGGAGTTCGTCATCGAAGGTGCCATCCGGTCCCTGTTGCCGAGCGATTGAACCTCAACTCCGCTACGATCCGTTTAATGCGGGAATTCTTATGAACTGCTTTGGAGAATAACCGGGGAATGCGGTTAGCAAAGCGTGAAACGAGCGGGTATCTCGCGACCCAACGGATCAATCGAGAAAACCTGTGGCCAGTGCCTTTGCCCATTCCAGCCGGTTGCGGCTGGCTGCGAGCTGGGACATCGCCATCCAATCATAGGGAACGTTGCGGAAGGTGACGCCCCACCCTGCCGCCGATTGCTCGATGATCGCGTAGCGCGCGTGCGGAGAGCCCGCCTCGACCTTGTGCGGCACGGGCTGGTCGTCGTCGTATCCGGGGCAGCCGACGCTGCCGGGATTGATGACGAGGCGTCCGTCGGAGAGGCGGACGGCACGTTGGATGTGGGTGTGACCACAGAGGATCACCGGATAATCGATACCGTCGGCCAAAGCCTCGATCGCCGACCGCGCCGCCATGTGGACGATGCCCTCAGTGCTCAGGGCCTCAAGCCAATAGGCCTCGTCGTTGTCCGGCGTCGCATGGCACAGGAAGAATGTGTTCTTGTAAACCAGCGTCGCGGGCAAAGTGGCGAGCCATTCGTGGTGTCGCGGCTGCAATTCATCGTAAGCGGCGCGATCGGACAACCCCATGTGCAGAGGATCGACGGTCAGCAGATAGCGATCGTGATTGCCGCGGATCGACGGCATTGCCCGCTCGATGAGAATTTCGGCGGTGCGAGCGGCATTGAGCGGGCCGCTCAGGTGATCGCCGAGATTGACGATGTCGCGAATGCCCAGCGCATCAATGTCGGCGAGCACGGCTTCGAGCGCGAGATCGTTGCCGTGGATATCGGAAATGACCGCAAGTCTCATCTGTGACCTCTTCGATGGGCGCGACGCCTACTGCATGTCTCCTTAAGTCGACCTCGATTTAAGGAGACATGCAGCAAATTAAAGTTCTACAGCGACCTTTGCGCGTCTGATTAGACGCGCGGCGCTGTGGGGGATCAGCGATCCTTGCCGGGTTTTTCCATCCATTTGATGATCAGCATGGCTGGCAATATCCAGAGCAGGCCGGTGAAGAAGAAGTAGGCGAGATGCACCCACCACGGCGACGCGCCGAGCAGCAGCGAGGCGAAGGTGACGGCGGCAAGCGCATAAACGACGACGAGGATGATGATCAGGATCGTGCCGATCAGCTTTCTGAGGCGTACGGGCATTTCACTTCTTTCAGGTGGGCTTACATGGGCAAGGAGGCCGCGACCGCATGCCGCAAAGGTTTCGGCCTTGTTTTGCATGCCGCTCTGGTGCAAATCAACGGCTTTCCGAGAGGTGCGACCGTTGATCCGTCCGGTCGCTCCGCCGACAACCCTGCGATACCAGAGGGAAAATGATGGCCGGCGTCGAATTGGCGACAGAACAGATGCTTCGAAACGAGATCGGCAGGACCGACCGTAACCGGCGGCAAATCCGCGGCTGGCTGGCGGTGGTGCTTTTCACGCTCTTTGCGCTCGTGCTTGTCGGTGGTGCAACACGCCTTACAGAATCCGGCCTGTCGATCACCGAATGGAAGCCGATCCATGGTGTGATCCCGCCGCTTTCGGCCGAGGAATGGGAAGAAGAGTTCCAGCTCTACCAGCGCATTCCGCAATATCAGCAGATGAACAACGGCATGACAGTCGACGAATTCAAAACGATCTTCTGGTGGGAATGGGCGCATCGCCTGCTCGCCCGTACCATCGGCTTGATCTTCGCCCTGCCGCTCGCATTTTTCTGGTTGACCGGGCGGGTCGAGCGTAAGCTCCGGATGCCGCTTCTCGGCATCTTGGCGCTCGGCGGCTTTCAAGGCTTCATCGGATGGTGGATGGTTTCCTCCGGCCTCGTCGAGCGCACCGAGGTCAGCCAGTACCGGCTGGCCACGCACCTCGTCATCGCCTGTCTGATCTTCGCCTCTTCTATGTGGATCTTCCGCGGGCTTAGTCCGCATTCGAATGATGCCGCGCCCACCGATCGTTCGCGCAAGATGGCGATGATCATAGCCATCTTCAGCCTGTTCCAGATCTATCTCGGCGCGCTCGTCGCCGGACTCGATGCCGGCTTCAGCTACAATACCTGGCCGCTGATGGATGGTGCGATCGTCCCGCAGGACCTGTTCCTGCAGCAGCCCTGGTGGATCAATCTCTTCGAGAACCCGAAGACGGTGCAGTTCGTTCACCGCATCGGCGCCTATGTGCTGTTCTCCTTCGCGCTGATGCACATGATCGCTTCGTTGAGGGCTGCCCCAGAAACCACCCATGCACGGCGCTCGGTGCTTCTGTTCCTGCTCGTCTCGACCCAGGCGGTCATCGGTATCACCACGCTGGTGTTGCAGGTGCCGATCGGCTGGGGCGTGCTGCACCAAGGCGGCGCGCTTGTCGTGCTCGGCTTCGCCATCGCCCACTGGCGCGGATTCTACGGCGAATATCCGCCGCCGACGGCGATCGAGTATCGCGACTGACATTCGCCCCGAAGCGATGAATCAAAAGACCCCCGGCGAACGGCTCGCCGAGGGTCTTTTGCTTTTCAAGTGAAGTTGCCGGTTATGCCGACAGCATCAGGTCCATGTTCTGGACGGCCGCGCCCGAGGCGCCCTTGCCGAGATTATCAAGCAGGGCGACGAGGTTCACGTGATTGCCGCCGCTGGTGCCGAAGACGAAGAGCTTCATCGTGTCCTTGCCGGCAAGCTCGGTCGCGTCGATGCGTGCGAGCTTTTCGCTTTCCGCAAGCGGCACGACCTCGACGATCGATTGGCCGGCATAATGTTCGACGATGGCGGCATGGATCGCCTCCAGCGTTGCTCCTGCGGCAAGATCTTCGAGGTAGAGCGGGACCTGGACGATCATGCCCTGCGCGAACTTGCCGACCGAGGGGGCGAAAATCGGAGCCCGGTCGAGCAGGCCGTGCATCTTCATCTCGGGCACGTGCTTGTGCTTGAGCGGCAGGCCGTAGAGGAAGTGCGGTGCGCTGATGTGGTCCGGATTGGTCTCGTCCTCCATCTGCGCGATCATCTGCTTTCCGCCGCCGGTATAGCCGGACACCGCGTTGACCGTGACCGGATAGCCGTCCGGCAGGATGCCGGCTTGGCGCAGCGGCCGGATCACGCCGATCGCGCCGGTCGGATAGCAGCCGGGATTGGCGACATGGCGGGCGTCGCGGATCTTGTCCGGTTGCGCCTTGTCCATTTCGGCAAAGCCATAGGCCCAGTCGGGCGCAATGCGATGCGCGGTCGACGTGTCGATGATGCGCACCTTGTTATTGCCGGAGACCATCGAAACCGCTTCCCGCGAGGCATCGTCCGGCAGGCAGAGGATCGCGATGTCGGCGTCGTTCAGAAGATCTTCGCGCATCGCGGCGTTGCGTCGCTCCGCTTCCGGTATCGAAAGCAGTTCCAGATCGCTACGGCCGGCCATGCGCGTGCGAATCTGCAAGCCCGTGGTGCCATGTTCGCCATCGATGAAGATCTTCGGTTTCATGATTTTCCCGTTCTGCCAGTAGGTTAGAGGTCGTTCCGGAATCACTCTGGCATAGAATTGAATCATTTTCTCAACAGGCGGGCGGACCACCGCCAAGCCTGTCAATTCCTATACAAGCAGCCGCCCTTCGTCGCAACGGCAACGCTTGCCTTCAGCGCAGTGGCGTGCGTTCCGCGAGCTTTTCCGCATGCAGCCCCAGCATGTACATGGCGACGGTCGCGCCGGCGATCGCGGTGATATCGGCATGATCGTAGGCGGGCGCCACTTCGACGACGTCGCTGCCGACGACCGTCAGCGCGCCCAGCTTGCGCAGCACCGAGAGGATCTTGGCGCTCGACGGGCCCCCGGCGACCGGCGTGCCGGTGCCGGGCGCATAGGCCGGATCGAGGCAGTCGATGTCGAAGGTCAGATAGGCTTTCCGTTCGCCCACCTGCCGGATGATCGTCTCGGCAATCTCGGTCGCGCTCATTTCTTCGACGTCATAGCCATAGAGGATACGAATGCCGCAATCTTCCGGCGCGTGGGTGCGGATGCCGATCTGGATCGAGGCGTCGGTGTCGATCAGGCCCTCGCGCGCGGCACGGCCGACGAAGGAGCCGTGATCGATGCGGCCGCGCTCGTCCGGCCAGGTATCCTGGTGGGCATCGAATTGCACGAGGGCGAGGGGACCGTGGATCGCCGCATGCGCCTTCAGGATCGGGTAGGTGACGAAGTGATCGCCGCCGAGCGTCTGCAGATAGGCGCCGCTCCTGAGAATCTTGGCGGCCTCGCGCTCGATCGTTGCCGGCGTCTTCGAATGGTTGCCGTAGTCGAGCAGGCAGTCGCCGTAGTCGATCGTCGCCATCTCCGAGAAGAGATCGCGCTCGAAGGGGTATTGCGGATCGTTGTCGAAGATCGCCGAAGCCCGCCGGATCGCCTGCGGCCCAAAGCGGGCGCCGGGGCGGTTCGAGGTCGCGGCATCAAAGGGGATGCCCCAGACGACGGCATCGACGCCCTTCAACTGCTTCGAGTATTTGCGCCGCATGAAGGAGAGAATGCCGGCATGTGTCGGGTCGGATGCCGCTGATGTCAGTGAACGCGCCGTCAGCGCATGATCGATTGTCCTGTTGGCCATAGCCCGCCTTTGCTCCAGGGTGGGATAGGCGCACCCTGCGCGCGCACCCCGCTCCAACGTGTGGTGGCGAGACGTTGGACAATCGTCGCCGGCAAGGCAAGGCCCTGCCGGCCGAATCTTCCGCGATTACGAGGCCTTGGCCTCGTAGGTTGGGGCGAAGTCGCCAAGCGCTTTCGCTTCGGTGATGCGCGCGGCGACATCCTCTTCGATGATCGTTTCGAGCTGCGCGAAGCTGTCGATCACGTAATAGATCGGCTGCACGATATCGATGCGATAGGGCGTGCGCAGCACGGTCATCAGGTCGAACGGACGGAACTCGATGCCAGGGGTCTCCGTGGCATTTCGTGTCTCGTTCGGCGAAGACACGATGCCGGCACCATAGCAGCGACGGCCCTTCGACGTGTTGATCAGACCGAACTCGACCGTGAACCAGAAGATCCGGAACATATGCCACGAATAGCCCTTGCCGAGCGAAGCCGCCTTTTCGCCGAAGCGACGGACGAAATTGGCGTAGCTCTGGTTGGTGAGCAGCGGGCAATGGCCGAAGACTTCGTGGAAGATATCGGGCTCTTCGATGTAGTCGATATGCTCGCGCCGCCGAATGAACGTCGCCAGAGGAAACTTGCCCTGGGACAGAAGCTCGTAGAAGCGTGACGGCGGAATGAGGGCGGGAACGCCTTCCACACCGAAGCCGGTGGTCTCGGCCAGGCGGCGATTCACGTCCTTCAGTTGCGGCACGTGATCGGGGCCGAGGTTGAGCGTCCTTGCGCCTTCCAGATATTCGTCGCAAGCCTTGTCGGCAAGAAGTTTCATCTGCCGCTGATAGAGCTCGCCCCAGATTGCATCCTCTTCCGGGGTGTAGAGATAGGTGCCGTCAGGCTCGGGTAGCTTGGCGGTATAAGTGCTTTCCTTGGTCATGACGCCTCCTCGCTCGTCAGAACAACTTCTCCTGTTGCAATTGTATCGCGATTGGAGCGAGTATTTGTTTCACAGTTGCCAGGCTGTGGACTGAGAGCGGGAGAAAATTTCGACATGCCGTCCGATGTGAAAGAAAATCTTCAGCCATTGCGAAAGCTGTTGCGGCTGATTCAGGCCGATTGCGGCCAGTCTCTTTCGGAACTGGCGGAAAAGGCCGGCATGTCGCAAAGCTCAGCCTGGCGGCGCCTGCAGGAACTAGAAGGCGACGGTGTCATCCGCAAGCGCGTAGCGCTGCTCGATCCGGCAAAGCTCGATCTCAAACTCTGCATCATCGCCCACGTGACACTCGAGGACCATCACGACGAAGCGATCGCGGCCTTCTCGGCAGTGGTGCGCGACCGGCCGGAAATCATGGAGTGTTACGCTCTGTCGGGCACGTTCGATTACATGCTGAAGATCCGCGCGGCTGACGTCGAAAGCTATGACGCCTTCATGACGCGGTATCTGATGCGCAATCCGCATGTGCGCACGGTCGTATCGAGTTTCGTATTGCGCGAACTCAAGTCGACGACCGAATTACCGATCTAAAGCGGCTCAAACAGAGCGCCGCACGGAGCCGCGTCGTTTAGGCTCGCTCGAACCCGTACTGCCGTTCGATCTTGCCGACCCGCACCTGATAATCCTCGTACCAGCGCTCGCGGCCCATCCGCTGGGCGGCAAGGTGGCGGACATTGCTTTTCCATGCCGTGATGCTCTCCTCGTCTGCCCAGTAGGAATTGGTGATGCCGAAGCCATCGGTGCCGCGCACGCTTTCGGGGCCGAGAAAGCCGGGCTGTTCGCGGGCAAGCCTCTCCATCTCCATACCCATGTTGTCGTAGCCGTTGTCGCCGGCCGTGCGCCGTGAGGAGAAGGTGACGATGTAATAGGGAGGTGCTGGGGTCTTGGCGACGGGGGAGTTGGTCATACGCTATGCCTCGGAAGGTCGACGTTATCGGATGTTATGCCGGCGACGATAACAAAAAAGGCGGAGCAAAGCCCCGCCTTTCCAGTGTCGCAGTTTGGAAGCGATTAACGCTTCGAGAACTGGAACGAACGACGTGCCTTCGCACGGCCGTACTTCTTGCGCTCGACCACGCGGCTGTCGCGGGTGAGGAAGCCACCGCGCTTCAGAACGGAGCGCAGGCCAGGTTCGAAGTAGGTCAGCGCCTTGGCAATGCCGTGACGAACGGCACCGGCCTGGCCGGAGAGACCACCGCCAGCAACGGTCGCGTCGATGTCGAACTGGCCGTCACGGGCAGCAGCGACGATCGGCTGCTGCAGGATCATCTGCAGAACCGGACGGGCGAAGTAAGCCGAGTAGGGCTTGCCGTTGATGGTGATCTTGCCGGAGCCCGGCTTGACCCATACGCGGGCGACAGCGTCCTTACGCTTGCCGGTCGCGTAGGAGCGACCCTGGGCGTCGACCTTCTTGACGTGAACCGGAGCAGCCGGTTCCGCGGTCGTGGCGATGTCCTTGAGAGCGGAAAGGTCAGCCATTATCAGGCGCTCCTTGTGTTCTTGCTGTTCAGCTTGGCGACGTCGAGGACGGTCGGCTGCTGTGCTTCATGCGGGTGGTTGGCGCCTGCGTAAACGCGCAGGTTCTTCATCTGGCGACGGCCGAGCGGACCACGCGGAACCATGCGCTCGACGGCCTTCTCGATGACGCGCTCCGGGAAGCGGCCTTCGATGATCTGGCGAGCGGTGCGCTCCTTGATGCCGCCGGGGTAGCCGGTGTGCCAGTAGTACTTCTTGTCGGTGTACTTCTTGCCCGTCAGAACTGCCTTCTCGGCGTTGATGACGATGACGTTGTCGCCGTCGTCAACATGCGGGGTGAAGGTAGCTTTGTGCTTGCCGCGCAGGCGGTTTGCGATGATGGAAGCGAGGCGACCGACAACGAGGCCTTCGGCGTCGATGATGATCCACTTCTTCTCCACCTCTGCAGGCTTCTGAACGAAGGTTGCCATATCAAAACTCTTTCTTTGGACCCGAGCGGCAAGCCGCTGGGCGTTTCTTGTTGCTTGGTTTTGGCCGGTTTCCCGGACAAAAGAAGAAAGCGGCCCTTGAGGACCGCGATCTGCGGCAGCTTATACGCAAGTGCGAAACCAGCGTCAAGAACGCGAAATCAGCGCGCCGGAAATAAAGATAAACAAAAACAATATGTTATATGTATGGTATTCGGATACCACAAATTAGCGTGGTGGAATCGAATAGGTCGCCGTTGCATGCGCGACGAGATCGTCACCGCCGACCTTGACGATCGATGCGTCCAGAACGGCCAGCCGCTTGCCGAGTTTCAGGATCCGGCAGGTGCATTCGAGCGGTTCCGGCTCGGGCTTGCGCAGGAAATTGATGTTGAGATTGGTGGTGACCGCAAGCGCGATCGGCCCGATATGGGCGATCAGCGCGATATAGGCGGAAACGTCGGCAAGGGCGAAGAGGGTAGGGCCCGAGACGGTGCCGCCCGGGCGGATGTGTCGCTCGTTCGGATCGAGCCGCATCGTGGCAAAGCCGGGACCGACCGCCGTGACATGAAAGACCTTGCCGTCGGTATGGACCTGCGGAAAATCAGTGTCGAGAAACCGGTTGAGGTCGTCGACGGTCATGATCGGCTCGATGGTCATTCATTGCATCCTTCAACATATCTGCCGCCACCTGAAACCGACCGGCGGCCGGACGCAAGGCGGAAAAAGGTCTTAGACGGAATGGGCTGCTGGTTCTCCCGCCAGCTTGCACCGCACGCGCGTCCGGCGTACCACCAAGCCCGAGTTCACGTTTCAGGAGAAGATCATGGCCGACGTCGTATCGTTCAGGAAGGAAGAGCCGAACGGGATGCTGCTGCGCGAACGCTCCGGGCCGGTGCTGCGGCTGACGCTCAACAATCCGCCGGCCAACGTGCTTTCGATCGCCATGATGGAGGCCTTGCACTTGGAGTTCGACGTGGTCACCGCCTCCAAGGAAATCAAGGTCGTCGTGCTCGCCGCTTCGGGCAAACTCTTTTCCGCCGGTCATGATCTCAAGGAAATGACGGTTCATCGCGAGGACGACGACCGTGGCAGGGCCTTCTTCGAACAGACGATCCGGATGGCCGCTGAGCTGATGCTGAAGATCAACCGGCTGCCGCAGGCGGTGATCGCCGAGATCGATGGGCTTGCGACGGCGGCCGGCTGCCAGCTTGTGGCAAGCTGCGACCTGGCGATCTGCACCGACAACTCCACCTTCTGCACGCCCGGCGTCAATATCGGCCTCTTCTGCTCGACGCCGATGGTCGCGCTCACGCGTGCGGCGCATCGCAAGCAGGCGATGGAGATGCTTTTGACTGGCGAGACCATCGACGCCTCGACCGCCAAGGATTTCGGCCTCGTCAACCGCATCGTGCCGCAGCAATATCTGCGCCAGGTCGTCGACAAATATGCCGCGGTGATCGCCTCGAAGTCGCCGCAGGCGCTGAAGATCGGCAAGGAGGCCTTTTATCGTCAGGCGGAGATGGACCTGCCGGATGCCTATGACTACGCCGTCGGCGTCATGGTCGAGAACATGCTGGCCCGCGATGCCGAGGACGGCATCGGTGCCTTCCTCGGCAAGCGCATGCCGGAATGGAAGGATGACTGACGGTCAGGCGAGCTTCAGGAGGAGCGCGCCGAGTGCAATGACGCAGGCAGCGGCGATGCGCCAGACGCTGACCGGCTCCTTGAGGAACACGACCGAGATGACGACGGCAAAAAGGATCGACGTCTCGCGGAGCGCCGCGACGGTGGCGACCGGCGCCTTGGTCATCGCCCAGAGCGCCAGGCCGTAAGCGCCGATCGATCCGGCGCCGCCGATGAGCCCGCGCCACCAGTTCTTGTAGACGTGGCAGGCGACCGGCTTGATGCCGCGGCGGGCGAAGGCCCAGGTGAAGAGCAGCGCTGGCGGCAGCAGGGCCATCCACAGCGTATAGGAAATCGCGTTGCCCGAGACGCGCGCGCCGATGCCGTCGACATAGGTGTAGCAGGCGATGACGCAGGCATTGAGGAGGGCGAGCACGATCGCGTGTTTCCCGCCCTTTCGCGACTCGAAAGCGAGCGTCAGGACGCCGGCTGAGATCGTCAGAATACCGATCATCGTGCCGAAAGAAAGCTGCTCGCCGATCAAGGCACCACTGGTGGCCGCGACGATCAAGGGCGCGGTACCGCGCATCAGCGGATAGACGAGGCCGATGTCGCCGGCGCGATAGGAGGCGGCGACAAGCTGGAAATAGGCGAACTGGAACAGCGCCGAAACCAGGATGTAGGGCCAGGCTTCCGGTTTCGGCAGGGGCAGGAAGGGCAGGAAGGGGATTGCCACGGCGGCAGCCCCGAGCGCGATCATTGCTGCGTCGAGCGATTTTTCCGAGCCTGCCTTGACCAGGGCATTCCAGGTCGCGTGCAACAACGCCCCGAACAGGACGAGCGCAATGACTTCAACGGGCAAGATGGGACCTCGGAAACGATGTGGCGGGCTTTGTGACGCTTGTCGCGCCGCTCGGCCGTAAATGCAATCGGAAAGTGTCGCGGCGGCGGTCGTCTTGAGCTTCGCGCGGGAAGCATGGAGCGCGCAGTTGACTTGCCGGGTCCTGGCATCATTATACGGCCGTTTAAATACAATGGACCCGTAGCCTTAGATGAACCACGACGCCTATCCGGACTACTATCTCGCCGACATCCTGCGCGAGACCAAGACGATTGCGCTGGTCGGTGCCTCGCCGAATGCCGAGCGACCGAGCCATCGGGTCATGGCGTTCCTGTTGCGCAAGGGCTATCGGGTGATCCCGATCAATCCCGGTCACGTCGGCAAGACCATCCTGGGCCAGGCCGTGGTCGGCAGGCTCGCCGACGTCAAGGAGCCGATCGACATGGTCGACGTCTTCCGCGCGGCCTATACCTTGCCGGCGCTCGTCGACGAGATCCTGGCGCTTGACCGATTGCCGAAGGTGATCTGGGGCCAGCTCTCCGTGCGCCACGATGGCGCAGCGGCAAAAGCGGAAGCTGCCGGGATCAAGGTGGTCATGGACCGCTGTCCGGCGATCGAGTATCCGCGGCTGATCGGCTGACCTCGGCCGAGACACGGCGACCGGCCGCACAACCGTCAGTTTCGCAAAAATCCTCTTTGACCGCACACGTAGGCTCTGGAATAGTGCCGCCACCTCCGCGCTGGCCACGGAGGTTCGATAGCGGGGCACACGCAGATTCACGGTGATCGAGCGTCCTCGGCGCGCCGGCTGGCGCGGCGCTCCGGTCATGGGAGGTACGAAATTGACGAAAGACAATCCTGGTTTCAACACGCTCGCAATCCACGCCGGAGCGCAGCCTGATCCGACCACGGGCGCGCGGGCGACGCCGATCTACCAGACGACGAGCTTCGTCTTCAACGACACCGACCATGCCGCGGCACTTTTCGGTCTCCAGCAGTTCGGCAACATCTACACCCGCATTATGAACCCGACCCAGGCGGTGCTGGAAGAGCGTATCGCGGCGCTCGAAGGCGGCACGGCGGCGCTGGCGGTTGCCTCCGGCCATGCCGCACAGTTGCTCGTCTTCCACACGATCATGAGCCCAGGCGACAACTTCGTCGCGGCCAACCGGCTCTATGGCGGCTCGGTCAACCAGTTCGGCCACGCCTTCAAGTCCTTCGACTGGCAGGTGCGCTGGGCCGATCCGAGCGACCCGGCCTCCTTCGAGGCGAAGATCGATCGGCGCACCAAGGCGATCTTCATCGAAAGCCTCGCCAATCCCGGCGGCACCTTCGTCGACATCGCCGCGATCGCCGAGATTGCCCGCAGGCACGAATTGCCTCTGATCGTCGACAACACCATGGCGACGCCCTACCTGCTGCGGCCGCTGGAGCATGGCGCCGATATCGTCGTGCATTCGCTGACGAAGTTCATCGGCGGCCATGGTAATTCGATGGGTGGCGTCATCGTCGACGGCGGCACCTTCGACTGGTCGAAGTCCGGCAAGTATCCGATGCTTTCGGAGCCGCGTCCGGAATATGCCGGCGTCGTGCTGCACCAGACCTTCGGCAACATCGCCTTTGCGATTGCCGCCCGTGTCCTGGGTCTGCGCGATTTCGGTCCGGCAATCTCGCCGTTCAATGCCTTCATGCTCGTGACCGGTGCCGAGACCCTGCCTCTACGCATGCAGCGCCATTGCGACAATGCGCTTGCCGTCGCCAAATGGCTGAAGACGCACGACAAGGTGTCGTGGGTAAGCTATGCAGGGCTTGAGGACGATCCCAACCACGCGCTTCAGCAGCGCTATTCGCCGAAGGGGGCTGGTGCCGTATTCACCTTCGGTCTCAAGGGTGGCTACGAGGCCGGCAAGCGCTTCGTCGAAGGGCTGGAAATGTTCTCGCATCTCGCCAATATCGGCGACACGCGCTCGCTCGTCATTCACCCGGCCTCGACCACTCATCGGCAACTGACGCCTGAACAACAGGTGGCGGCCGGTGCCGGACCGGATGTCGTCCGTCTCTCGGTTGGCATCGAGGACGTCTCCGACATCATCGCCGATATCGAGCAATCGCTGGCAATGCTCTGAAACAGGAGGGAGGCGATGCCTCCCGCGAAGGTGCCAAAATGACGAAAATGCAGAAGTTCGATCTGACTTCCGTCGAGGCGGAAGTGGGCACGCCCGCCGCCGACCGGCTGATCTCCGGGGCGCCGCAGTTCCGGACCTGGAACCTGGAGGAGGCTGAGGGCGGCCTCTATGCCGGGGTCTGGGAATCGACGCCGGGCAAATGGCGGATCGTCTACGAGGAGTGGGAATATTTCCACATCATCTCCGGCTATTCGATCGTCACGCAGGATGGTGGCGAAGCGGCGCATCTGCGTGCCGGCGACAGCATGATCTTGCGTCCCGGCTTCGAAGGCACCTGGGAGGTCGTCGAGACCACGCGCAAGGATTACGTCATCCGCCTGTAAGCAATGAAGCGCCGGAGACCGTCCTGGCTCCGGTGTTGGTCACCAGACCAGATCGAGGCGTTCGAGGCCGTGGAAATGGAACGCATCCTTCACCTCTGGCTCGTTCTTCAGCCGCATATTCGGCAGCCGCCGAAACAGGATCGGCAGCGATAGATTGAGCTCAAGCCGGGCGAGCGGCGCGCCGATGCAGAAATGCAGGCCGGCGCCGAAGGAGACATTGGCGCCTTCGTCACGTGTCGGCCGAAACACATTCGGGTCCGTGAACTTTTTCAGATCGACATGCGCCGCCCCGAGCAAAAGGCCGATCTTGTCGCCCTTTCGAAGCGTGATGCCGTCATCGAGTTCGACGTCCGTCAGGGCATAGCGCTGGAAAATATGCAGCGGTGCCGCAAAGCGCAGGCACTCCTCGATCGTCAGCGCCGTCGCCGCTTCCGTGGCAAACAGATCCGTGGCAGAGAATCCGGATTGCAGGATGGTTTTGACCGCATTGCCGATCTGATGCACCGTCGCTTCGTGACCGGCATTGAGGAGCAGGGCGGTGGTCGAGACCAGTTCTGCCTCGAAAAGTCGCTCGCCATCCTTTTCCGAGGTGATCATGTGGGTCAGCAGATCGTCGGCGGGGTTGCGGCGTTTCTCCGCAATGATCTTTCTGAGGTAATCGGCAAAATCGGCGGATGCCTGGTTGGCATCGAGTTCGGTCTCGTGGCTCGGGTTGAAGACATACATCCGGACCATGCGGTGCGACCAGTCGAGAAGGTCGGGCGCCGCCTCGACGGGAATACCGAGCATGCGGGCGATGATCGTCACCGGGATCGTTTCGGCATAGGCCTTGAGCAATTCGACTTCACCATTGCGCTCGAAACCGTCGATCAGGGCATGCGATAACTGCTCGATATCCGGTCTCAACTGTTCGATCTGCCGCGAAACGAAGGCGCGGTTGACGAGTGTGCGCAGGCGGGTGTGCGCCGGAGGTTCGAGCTCCAGCAGCGAATGCTCTTCAAGCGCGTCGAAGTCCTTCAAATGCGGCTTCGGTGCCGGCAGGCCAACCTCTTCGCGCGTCGCCACATGCAGGATCTGCCGGCCGAAACGCCGGTCGCGCAGCAGCGCGTTCACCTGGTCGTAGCCAGCGAAATACCATTGCTGCCGCTCTTCCCAGAAGAAGGCCGGGCATTGCGCGTGGATCTCGGCATAGGCGGCGAGTGGCGCACTGTAGAAAGCTGGATTGCGCGCATCGATGGAAACGCGCCTTTGGGCGCCGTCAATGGTTATGCCAGGCATGCAACGGGCTCTTCGCAGGATTTGACTGATATCTATTTCTACGGGAACCGGCGTTCGACCGGCAAGTGCAGATATCCCTCCGGCCGCCGGCACGGCGTTGACTGCGGACGGAACCCTGGAGTGCCCGCCGTTCATCGTGGTCGATCCGGACGGAAATCTGGTCCTGTTCGCAGGGCCGGCCGACGGAGCGTGAACGGCGAAATGGATACCCGCGCTGCTCTTGCTGTCTCGGCATCCATTCGGTCTTTGCCGCAATGCGGTTGCGAAACAACTTCCGCCTTCCACCCTTTTTCGGTAGCGCCGGGCGACCTATTTGCGCAATGATGCGGGCAGCAGGCAGGGAGCGGCATGGCAAAAAACCAGTCCAGTCTATCGGCGGGGATCGTGGCGGCGATCCGCAAGCGGCGCCCCACGGTCGTCCATCGCGAAACCGCGGTGAACCGCGGCGACATCGTCATAGCCTCCTACAACATCCACAAATGTGTCGGCACGGATGGGCGTTTCGATCCTGGGCGGACCGCTCATGTGATCGGGGAACTGGGAGCCGACATCGTTGCGCTTCAGGAGGCGGACCAGCGGTTCGGGGAGCGCGCCGGCCTTCTCGATCTCGACCACCTCCGCCGTGAAGCCCATCTCGTTTCGGTGCCGATCTCCGGGTTTTCTGCGAAGGGGCATGGGTGGCACGGCAATGTGCTGCTGCTGCGCGAGGGGGCGGTTTCGGACGTGCGGCAGCTGAAACTGCCGGGTGTCGAGCCGCGCGGTGCCCTCGTCGTCGATCTCGATCTGAAGGTCGGCCCATTGCGCATCATCGCCGCCCATCTCGGTCTTCTCAGGCATTCCCGCGCTCAGCAGGCCGAGGCAATCCTGGAGGCGGCGGCCGATGCGAACGGCAGGCCGACCTTGCTGATCGGCGATCTCAACGAGTGGCGCATGGGCCGGCGCTCGTCGCTGTCGTTCCTCAGTCCGGTTTTCGATCCGTCGCATGCCACGGTCGCGAGTTTTCCGTCGCGCTTTCCCCTGCTTCCGCTCGATCGCGTGCTTGGCAATCCACACCACCTGGTAACCTCGGTCGCCGTGCATGACTCACCGCTTGCGCGGATCGCCTCGGACCATCTGCCGATAAAAGCCTCGATCGCCTTGAAGGCAGCCCAGCAGGAGCACCGAGACGGAAATCGGGTCGATGCCGGTCGCGCCGGATCGGCCTGACGTCGGGCGCGGGGCGAACTTTCGATGTTGTCCTCCGTCCTGATCGCCGTTGCTATCATCTTCGGTGTGGCCGTTTCGGTCATCCTCTACATTTACGGCCGGTTCGGGCGGCGCCCGCATGGGCTGCCGTCGACCGCGCTCCCGGTGGCCGAGGCCGGAACCGAACTCGATCGGCATCTGGCGCCGCTTCTTGCAGCCCATCCAGCGGCAAATGGCGTGTCGCTCGTCTCCGACAATATCGAGGCCCTGGTGGTGCGCGCGCATGCGGCGCGCCGCGCCGGACGAAGTCTCGATCTGCAGTATTACTATTGGAAGGATGACCTGACCGGTCTTCTGCTGGCTCGTGAGATCCTGGCAGCGGCTGACAGGGGCGTACGTGTCCGGCTGCTGCTCGACGACATCAATGCCGGCATTCACGATCGCATGTGCATCGCGCTTGACGCCCACCCCAATATCGACGTGCGGCTCTTCAACCCGAGCCGGGCGCGGACCGATCGCTTTCGTCGCGGCTTCGAAATGGCGATCCGTGCCTTCAGCGCCACCCGCCGCATGCACAACAAGCTGTGGGTGGCGGATGGCCGCATTGCGATCGCCGGTGGGCGCAACATCGGCGATGCCTATTTCGACGCTGCCGAACTCTCCAACTTCCGCGACCTTGACGTCTGGATGGTGGGGCCGGTGCTGGAACAGGCGTCTGCCATGTTCGACCGCTATTGGAACAGCGCCTCGGTTCTCCCGATCGCGGCGCTGCGCACACCACGCAAGCAATATCTGCCGGCGCTCCGCGATGCCGTCGAAGGACTTGCCCGGACGCCGGCGGGCCGGTTCTACATCGAACGCATCGACAGCGCGGTCAAGGAGGCCGACATCTATCACGGCTCGCGACACCTTCACTGGAGTTCGCAGATCCGCCTGGCATCGGACCCGCCGGAAAAGGCGCTGATGCAGCGGCGGCAGAACTGGATGCTGCGTGAGCTCTTCCCGTTGATAGAGGCGGCCGCTAGGGATCTCAGGATCATTTCACCTTATTTCATACCCGGCGTTGCCGGGACGCGCGAGCTTACCTCCATTGCGGCGCGCGGCGCGCGCGTCTCGGTCCTGACCAACTCCCTTGCTGCGACGGACGTCGCAGCCGTTCACGGCGGATACGTCAAGTATCGCCGCAAACTCGTGCGCGCCGGCGTGGAACTCTTCGAATTGAAGGAACAGGGCGATGTCACCGAAGGGCATCGCATGTCGTTGTTCGGCGCGCGCAATGCGAGCCTGCACAGCAAGGCTTTCGTCGTTGATGGCCGGCACGGCTTCGTCGGTTCGATGAACTTCGATCCGCGCTCCGCATCGCTCAACACGGAAATGGGCGTGGTATTTGCGGACGAGGCTCTTGCCGGCGAACTGGCCGGCATGTTCGAAGAGGAGACCTCGCCGTCGATCAGCTATCGGCTCGGAATGGACGGTTCACGGCTTGTCTGGCGGGATCGCGCCAACGGTTCCGAGAGGCTGTTGCGGCACGAGCCGGATGCGAGCCTTGCAAGGCGCTTGATGGCCAACCTGATCCGCATTCTGCCGATCGAATCTCAGCTCTGACAAGGCGGTGGACCGGCTGCATGATTTGCCGTTCGTTTACCGAGGTCATCGAACCCTGTGCGAAACGCTCGGTCGCGACGGCTTGCACCGCGCTTTTCGGTGAAAAAAGGCTCTATTGACAACCATGTGTGGAGGAGTGCCGGACTTCGCAGCAAAGCGGGGCGTTCGATTAAGGTTATCGAAGCTTCGCGACTTGAAGTGAAGGGTGTTGACACTCTATGTAGGAGCAGAAGGTAAATCCCGTGATTCCCGGTTCGCAAAGGTTTTGCGAGCCCGATTGATGAAGGTTCGATATGAGAAATCCCGTTGATACCGCACTGGCACTGGTGCCGATGGTTGTTGAGCAGACCAACCGCGGTGAACGTTCCTACGATATCTTTTCGCGCCTTCTGAAGGAGCGCATCATCTTCGTCACCGGTCCGGTCGAAGATCAGATGGCGACGCTCATCTGCGCCCAGCTTCTCTTCCTCGAAGCGGAGAACCCGAAGAAGGAAATCGCGCTCTACATCAATTCCCCGGGCGGCGTCGTCACCTCGGGTATGGCGATCTACGACACGATGCAGTTCATCAAGCCGGCGGTCTCGACGCTCTGCGTCGGCCAGGCAGCCTCCATGGGTTCTCTGCTCTTGGCGGCCGGCCACAAGGACATGCGTTTTGCGACGCCGAATGCGCGCATCATGGTTCACCAGCCCTCGGGCGGTTTCCAGGGCCAGGCCTCCGATATCGAGCGCCATGCCCGCGACATCCTCAAGATGAAGCGCCGCCTCAACGAGGTCTATGTCAAGCATTGCGGTCGGACTTACGAGGAAGTCGAACAGACGCTCGATCGCGATCATTTCATGAGCGCGGACGAGGCTCTGGACTGGGGTATCGTCGACAAGGTACTGACCTCGCGCGAAGAGATCGAAGGCGCCGAGGAGGCCTGATAACGCGCTTTTGTGTCGCGACAGATGTAATTGTGACACAATTGTAATGGCTCAAGGGCTTTATCGTCAGGGTAAAGCCGTTAATATGGACCGTTAATGCTATGTTGGATTCTGAGGGCATAGTGTTCGGATGAGTTGGGAGAGTCGTTGCAGCCGTATCGGGCGTGTCCGTGCCGATGCGGTAAGTACTCCCGGAAGCCCTGCATGAGGATAGGCTACAGGGCGAATTGAGTGGTCCGCGATACTTTTCTTGAAGTGTCCGGCGTGCTGGAAGGAAGTGGAAATGAGCAAGGTCAGCGGAAGCAACGGCGGTGACTCGAAGAATACGCTTTATTGTTCGTTCTGCGGCAAGAGCCAGCACGAAGTCCGTAAGCTGATTGCCGGACCGACCGTCTTCATCTGCGATGAATGCGTCGAACTGTGCATGGACATCATTCGCGAAGAGAACAAGACCTCGATGGTCAAGTCCCGCGACGGTGTGCCGACCCCTCAGGAAATCATCAAGGTTCTCGACGAATACGTCATCGGCCAGCAGCAGGCCAAGCGCATCCTGTCGGTCGCCGTACACAACCACTACAAGCGCTTGGCGCACGCCGCCAAGGGCAGCGATGTCGAACTGGCGAAGTCGAACATCATGCTCGTCGGCCCGACCGGTTGCGGCAAGACCTATCTTGCCCAGACGCTCGCCCGCATCATCGACGTGCCGTTCACCATGGCGGATGCCACGACACTGACCGAAGCCGGTTATGTCGGTGAAGACGTCGAAAACATCATTCTCAAGCTGCTCCAGGCAGCCGACTACAACGTCGAGCGCGCCCAGCGCGGCATCGTCTACATCGACGAAGTCGACAAGATTTCGCGCAAGTCCGACAACCCTTCGATCACTCGCGACGTTTCGGGCGAGGGCGTGCAGCAGGCTCTGCTGAAGATCATGGAAGGCACGGTTGCATCGGTACCGCCGCAGGGTGGCCGCAAGCATCCGCAGCAGGAATTCCTGCAGGTCGACACCACCAACATCCTGTTCATCTGCGGTGGCGCTTTTGCCGGCCTCGACAAGATCATCTCCGCCCGCGGCGAGAAGACCTCGATCGGCTTCGGTGCCACGGTTCGTGCGCCGGAAGACCGTCGCGTTGGCGAAGTGCTGCGCGAACTGGAGCCGGAAGATCTGGTCAAGTTCGGCCTGATCCCGGAATTCATTGGTCGTCTGCCGGTCTTGGCGACGCTCGAAGACCTCGACGAGGATGCACTGATCCAGATCCTCTCGGAGCCGAAGAACGCGCTCGTCAAGCAGTACCAGCGCCTGTTCGAGATGGAAGACGTGGAGCTCACCTTCCATGAAGACGCGCTGCGCGAGATTGCCCGCCGGGCGATCGTGCGCAAGACCGGTGCTCGCGGCCTTCGCTCGATCATGGAAAAGATCCTGCTCGACACCATGTTCGAGCTGCCGACGCTGGAAGGCGTGCGCGAAGTGGTCATCTCCGACGAAGTGGTCAAGGGGGCTGCTCGGCCGCTCTACATCTACTCCGAGCGGTCGGACGAAAAGACCAACGTTTCGGCCTGAGAAAGCTGAATTATCGTTTGAGAAGCCCGCCTTGTGCGGGCTTTTTCATGTTCATGCACTTAGCTGTTGAGACAAAGGGGCGGCAGCGCAGATTTCACAATTCGATTGTTGCTAAAGTGTCCCAAACAACGCAATGATGTGATGATTCAATGAAGGACCTTTGTCGTTGCGCGTCCTTGAGCCTCGTTCTCCGTCGCAAGGCCCGCAACAGAAATGATGCGTAGTCAGAAGGACCCGGCCACGGTTGGTGGGTGTCGCGTCAGCCTTGAAATGGACGCGGTCGCACTCCACTTTCATGTGGAAAATATGACAGCCGGGAGTGCCTGCGGGGCTCCCGGGAACGGGCCCGAAATCGGGACGGAAAGGAAATGACATGACGAACAAAACGTCACCGGCGACTGAAAGCGCGACCTACCCGGTCCTGCCGCTCCGCGACATCGTAGTCTTCCCGCACATGATCGTGCCGCTCTTCGTCGGCCGTGAAAAGTCGATCCGTGCGCTTGAGGAAGTCATGGGTACCGACAAGCAGATCATGCTTGCCACCCAGATCAACGCCACCGACGACGATCCGGAACCGTCCGCGATCTATGACGTCGGCACAATCGCCAATGTCCTGCAATTGCTGAAGCTGCCCGACGGCACCGTCAAGGTGCTGGTCGAAGGCCGCGCGCGCGCCAAGATCGACGGCTACACGCCGCGCGAAGAATTTTATGAGGCTTCGGCGCATACGCTGAACGAGCCGGAAGAGGATCCGGTCGAGATCGAGGCGCTGAGCCGCTCGGTCGTTTCCGAGTTCGAAAGCTATGTGAAGCTCAACAAGAAGATCTCCCCCGAGGTCGTCGGCGTCGCCAGCCAGATCGAAGACTATTCGAAGCTCGCCGATACTGTCGCTTCGCATCTGTCGATCAAGATCGTCGAGAAGCAGGAAATGCTGGAGACCACCAGCGTGAAGATGCGCCTGGAAAAGGCGCTCGGCTTCATGGAAGGTGAGATCTCCGTCCTGCAGGTCGAGAAGCGAATCCGCTCGCGCGTCAAGCGCCAGATGGAGAAGACCCAGCGCGAATACTACCTCAACGAACAGATGAAGGCGATCCAGAAGGAACTCGGCGACGGCGAAGATGGCCGCGACGAGATGGCCGAGATCGAGGAACGCATCGCCAAGACGAAGCTTTCCAAGGAAGCGCGCGAAAAGGCTGATGCGGAACTCAAGAAGCTGCGCCAGATGAGCCCGATGTCCGCGGAAGCGACCGTGGTTCGCAACTATCTGGATTGGCTGCTCGGCCTGCCCTGGGGCAAGAAGTCGAAGATCAAGAGCGACCTGAACCATGCCGAGGACGTGCTCAACACGGATCACTTCGGTCTCGACAAGGTCAAGGAACGCATCGTCGAATATCTCGCCGTGCAGGCGCGTTCGTCGAAGATCAAGGGCCCGATCCTGTGCCTCGTCGGCCCTCCGGGCGTCGGCAAGACCTCGCTCGCCAAGTCGATCGCCAAGGCGACCGGCCGCGAATATGTGCGCATGGCGCTGGGCGGCGTTCGTGACGAAGCCGAGATCCGCGGTCACCGCCGCACCTATATCGGCTCCATGCCGGGCAAGGTCGTCCAGTCGATGAAGAAGGCGAAGCGGTCCAACCCGCTGTTCCTGCTCGACGAAATCGACAAGATGGGCCAGGACTTCCGCGGCGATCCGTCGTCGGCTCTGCTCGAGGTGCTGGATCCGGAACAGAACTCGACCTTCATGGACCACTACCTGGAAGTCGAATACGACCTGTCCAACGTGATGTTCATCACCACGGCCAACACGCTGAACATTCCGGCGCCTTTGATGGACCGCATGGAAGTGATCCGCATCGCCGGCTATACCGAAGAGGAAAAGCTGGAGATCGCCAAGCGGCACCTGCTGCCGAAGGCGATCCGCGACCACGCGCTGCAGCCGAAGGAGTTCTCCGTGAGCGACGGAGCCCTGATGGCGGTCATCCAGACCTATACGCGGGAAGCCGGTGTCCGTAACTTCGAGCGCGAATTGATGAAGCTCGCCCGCAAGGCGGTGACCGAGATCATCAAGGGTAAGACCAAGACGGTCGAAGTCACGGCGGACAACATCAACGACTACCTGGGTGTACCGCGCTTCCGTCACGGCGAAGCCGAACGCGACGATCAGATCGGCGTGGTCACGGGTCTTGCCTGGACCGAGGTCGGCGGCGAGTTGCTGACGATCGAAGGAGTCATGATGCCCGGCAAGGGCCGCATGACGGTCACCGGCAACCTGCGTGACGTGATGAAGGAATCGATTTCGGCGGCGGCGTCCTATGTCCGTTCGCGGGCGATCGACTTCGGCATCGAACCTCCGCTGTTCGACAAGCGCGACATCCACGTGCACCTGCCGGAAGGCGCAACGCCGAAGGATGGCCCGTCGGCCGGTGTCGCCATGGCAACCGCGATCGTATCGATCATGACCGGCATCCCGATCTCCAAGGATGTGGCGATGACCGGCGAGATCACGCTGCGCGGCCGGGTGCTGCCGATCGGCGGTCTCAAGGAGAAGCTGCTCGCAGCTCTCCGGGGTGGCATCAAGAAGGTGCTGATCCCCGAAGAGAACGCCAAGGATCTCGCCGAGATCCCGGACAACGTGAAGAACGCGCTCGAAATCATCCCGGTTTCGCGGATGGGCGAAGTGCTCGAACACGCTCTGGTGCGCCGGCCGGAGCCGATCGACTGGGACCCGGCAAACGAGCCGGCGACCGTCGCAGCGGTTGATTCGCAGGACGAAGCGGGATCTTCGATCGCCCACTAAAAAATGCCAGGCAATGGGCGCCGCGCCCTCACGCGGCGCTCATTTTGCAGAAAAATTGGGAAGACCGGCCTCTGGCCGGTCTTTTTTGTTGTAAAAGCGCGCTGCAAGCCTTGCATTCCAAGGGATTAGGCGCAATTGGGAAAGGCAAGACGCGGGCGATGCACAAGCCGCCGCGCCTTAAAACACAGTCGTTTCGAACCAATCTGAAAGGGGTGGAAACATGAACAAAAATGAGCTCGTGTCTGCCGTTGCTGAGAAGGCCGGACTTTCCAAGACCGACGCATCTTCTGCAGTTGATGCAGTTTTCGAGACCATCCAGGGCGAGCTGAAGAACGGCGGCGACATTCGCCTGGTCGGCTTCGGCAACTTCTCGGTTTCGCGCCGCGAAGCCTCGAAGGGCCGCAACCCGTCCACGGGTGCGGAAGTTGATATCCCGGCTCGCAACGTGCCGAAGTTCACGGCCGGCAAGGGCCTGAAGGACGCCGTCAACGGCTGATCAGATTTGCTTGGCGGCCGGACACGAGGCCGGCAGTCCAGGTATTCGAGGGTTCGGCGAAAGCCGGACCCTTTTGCATTCAGGGACGGCCCTTGCAGCCTCCCGCCATTTGCTCTACGGCTTGCCCATTCTCAGGGCGGGGTGAAAGTCCCCACCGGCGGTAAGGGCACTACTGCGCCGTGCGTCTTTCAAGGCGTACCAAGGTCGCAGTACGGCCCAAGCCCGCGAGCGCCTTTCTTCTAAAACAGGGGAAGGGGTCAGCAGATCCGGTGCAACTCCGGAGCCGACGGTCATAGTCCGGATGAAAGAGAATGGTCGTCGGCACGAAGGGCAAGGCCGCCCGGCGTCGTGCCGCGCGCTCATGCGTCCTGATTTGTGTTTGTTCATTTCTCAGGATGCATGACATGAATCAGACTTCCCTCGGTTTTTCCTCCTCGCGTGCCGTGGCCGGAGCCGGCTTCATGGTGCTGGCCGGCACAGCTTTCGCCGGCCTCAACGTCGTGACCCAATGGCTGACGATGACGCTCGGCTTTCCCGCCGCCGCCACGGCCTTCTGGCAATATGCCTTCGCCTTCCTGTTTTCGCTGCCGTTCCTGCGTCGTGCGGGGTTTTCGGCGATGCGCACCGATCACCCTTGGCGCCATGTGGTGCGTGTGGCGCTCGCCGCCTTCGGCGTCGGGGCTTGGGTCTCCGGCCTCGCTCACGTGCCGATCTGGCAGGCGATCGCCCTTGTCATGACCTCGCCGTTCTTCATCATCCTTGGCGCTCGCCTGTTTCTTGGCGAACGCGTCGGCCCGGCGCGCTGGACCGCGACGGCGGTCGGATTTGCCGGTGCCATGATCATTCTCGAACCGTGGTCGGACAGCTTCACCTGGGCGGCCCTGCTGCCGATCCTCTCCGCCTTGCTCTGGGGCGCGTCGTCACTCATCACGAAGAGCCTGACGAGCAGCGAGCGTCCCGAAACGATCACCATCTGGCTGCTTGTCCTCCTGACCCCGATCAATGGCGCCATAGCGCTCACGACTGGTTTTGCGGTTCCGGACGGCGCGGCACTCGGCCTTCTCGTGCTCGCCGGGGTTCTGACCGTTTTCGCGCAGTATCTGCTGACATTGGCCTACACGGTCGCTGATGCAGCCTATGTGCAGCCTTTCGATGATCTGAAGCTGCCGCTCAATGTTTTCGCCGGCTGGCTCGTCTTCGGCTACGCGCCGACCGGCTATCTCTGGATCGGTGCCGTGCTGATCCTCGCAGCCTCGCTGTTCATCATGCGCAACGAGATCAGGCGCGAGCGGGAGACCGCCGCCGCCTGAGTGTGCAAAACCGTTCGGCTGTCATTCGGCTGTCATCCCCATCGCGCAGAAACCCCATGTTTTTCAGGTGTGTCCATGGGGGATTTTATGACCAATGCATCGCGCGTGGCGGCATTTGCCGCCGTCCTTCTCGCTTCCGCGGCTTTTCCCGCGGCGGCCGAGCCCGTATTCAACCGGATTGCATCCTTCGCCGTTGCCGACAATCTGCCTGAAGGCGACGCGCGCAAGGCGCCGACGTCTGCCGAGATCATCACGGCCAGCGAAGACGGCAATACGCTGATTTATTCGGACAGCCCGGGCAAGCGCGTCGGCCTGATCGACATCACCGATGCCAAGGCGCCGAAGGCTGCCGGCACGATCTCTTTCGATGGTGAGCCGACCTCCGTCACCGTTGCCGGCGCCAAGGCGCTCGTTGCGGTCAACACGCGCGAAAGCTTCGTCAAGCCTTCCGGTCTGCTCGCCGTGGTCGATCTCGCTTCGAAGAACGTCGAGGCAACCTGTGACCTCGGCGGTCAGCCGGACTCGGTCGCCGTCAACAAGGATCGCACGCTTGCAGCCATCGCCATTGAAAACGAGCGTGACGAGGATGTGAACGAAGGCAAGATCCCGCAGATGCCGGCCGGCGACCTGGTGATCCTGTCGCTGAAGGACGACGTTGCCGACTGCGGCTCGCTGAAGCGTGTGACACTGACAGGTCTTGCCGAAATCGCCGGCGAGGATCCGGAGCCGGAATTCGTCTCCTTCAACAGCAAGGATGAGATTGCGCTGACGCTGCAGGAAAACAACCACATCGTCATCATCGACGGCAAGACCGCGACGGTGAAGACGCATTTCTCCGCCGGTACGGTTGACCTCAAGGAGATCGACACCAAGCGCAACGGTGCGATTGCCTTCAAGGACGAACAGCTGGGCCGCAAGCGCGAGCCGGATGCGGTGAAGTGGCTCGACGACAATCGGATCGTCGTCGCCAACGAAGGTGATTACGAAGGCGGTTCGCGTGGTTTCACGATCTTTGATACGACCGGCAAGGTCCTCTTCGAATCGGGTGCGAGCTTCGAGCATGCCATTGCCGCGATCGGCCACTATCCGGAGAAGCGCTCTTCTGCCAAGGGCGTCGAGCCCGAGGGGCTGGACGCGGCGAAGTTCGGTGACGACAACCTGTTCTTCCTGCTCTCGGAGCGTGCTTCAGTCGTTGGCGTCTACAAGGACACCGGTGCGGAGCCTGAACTGCTGCAGTTGCTACCGTCGGGCATTTCGCCGGAAGGTGCTGTCGCCATCCCGTCGCGCAATCTGCTTGCGACCGCAAACGAAGTCGACCTCGTCGAGGACGGCGGCGCACGTTCGCACGTGATGATCTATGAGCGCGCTGAAGGCGAGGCAGCCTATCCGCAGATCCGCTCCGCCGAGAAGGACGGCCTGCCGGTCGGCTTCGGCGCACTCTCCGGTCTTGCTGCCGTCTCGGACAAGCCGGGTTTCCTGCGCGCCGTCAACGACTCGGTCTTCTCGTCGCAGCCGACGATCTTCACGATCGACGCAACGCAGAAGCCCGCTCTCATCACCGAAACGCTTACGATCACCCGGGACGGCGCGCCGGCTCAGAAGCTCGACATCGAGGGCATCGCCAATGACGGGGAAGGGGGCTTCTGGCTCGCATCCGAGGGCAACTCCGACAAGCTCTACAATCACGCGATCTTCCACGTGAACAAGAAGGGCGAGATCAAGAAGGAAATCGCTCTGCCTGAGGCGCTGCGTGCCGGCGAAACCCGCTTCGGCCTCGAAGGCATCACCGTCGTTGGCGAAGGCGACGACCAGACGCTGTGGATGGCTGTCCAACGCGAATGGAAGGATGACGAGAAGGGCTTCGTCAAACTCGTTTCCTATAAGCCTAAGAGTGAAGAGTGGGGCGCCGTGCGCTACCCGCTGGAAAAGGCCGGTGACGGCTGGGTCGGCCTCTCGGAAATCTCCGTTCATGGCGACTACGCCTATATCATCGAGCGCGACAACCTGATCGGCCAGGCAGCCAAGCTCAAGAAGATCTACCGCGTCGCGCTGACGGAACTGAGGCCGGCAACACTCGGTGGCGAACTGCCGGTCGTCAAGAAGGAAGAGGTACGTGACCTCATTCCGGACCTGAAGGCGCTGAACGGCTATGTCGTCGACAAGGTCGAAGGCTTCACTGTCGATGCCGCCGGTAATGGCTACGTCGTCACCGACAACGACGGTGTCGACGACTCCTCCGGCGAAACCCTGTTCTTCTCCATTGGCGCCATCAACGCGATGTAAGCGTTACGCCCGGAGAAAACGGAAGAGGCCGGGACATGACGCCCCGGCCTCTTTCAATTTCGGCACTGCATGGCTTGATAGCCGTTAGCGGGCGACAGCGATCTGTGCCGCCTCTTCGGCTTCGTCCTTGCGCTTGCGGATCTCGTCCGTCCTGTCCACGAGCTTGCCGACGATGTCGTAGAGGGCGTCTAGTTCCTCGTCGTCGAGCGCCGAGAAGATTTCCTCGAGCAGCTGCTTGCGTGGATGTTCGGCGGCCTCGAGAACGATGCGGCCGGTTTCGGTGATCGAGACGATCTTGGCGCGCCGGTCTTCTGGGTCCGGCTTGCGCATGACCAGGCGGTCACGTTCGAGACCGTCGATGGCTTCGGTGACCGTGCGCGGCGCGAAGTTCAGCGCGCAGGCGATATCGGTCGAGCGACAGGGGCCGAGCTTGCTGAGGAAGAAGAGGAACTTGCTCCGTGCCAGCGATACGCCTTCTTCGGTCATCGATTCGTTCACCAGCCGGTGGACCCGATGGTAGAGCTCGAACAGTCTGTCGGAAACTTCGAATGTCTTCTTCATGATCGTCATTGGAATTTCATGAGGTGCCATGTGAAATGGCAGTAACATTAGTGATAGTTACAATTACCGCATTTGTCGATACAAACCTCCGAGACTTCACGGTAAGCGCCGGACAGGCAAAGAAACGGCCGCCGTTTCCGGCGGCCGTTTCTGTTGGTTCGTCAAGATTTTCGTATTCCGCACACCGGCTACGATCGCTCGTCCACTTCACGGTCGGTTGCGATGTGTCCGGCGCCCGCCCGCGAAAACGAGGCTCTGGCCTGCGCGATTGTTATGCCGCCCGGCGCGTCGAGCCGGCGGACGGCGCGTTGCCATAGCCTTGAGCTTCTTCCAGCGTGAAGCGGGCGATCAGTTCGCGCAGGCGGCCAGCTTCCTGGGCAAGCGTGGCGCTTGCCGCATTGGCTTCCTCGACCATGGCGGCATTCTGCTGCGTCACCTGATCCATCTGGTTCACGGCCATGTTGACCTCCGACAGTCCGGCGGACTGCTCCTGCGCCGAGACGGCGATCGCATCCATATGCTGATTGATCGTGACGATGAAGCCTTCGATGGTGCGGAGTGCCTCGCCGGTCTCGCGCACGAGCCGGACACCACTCTCGACTTCGACGGCGGAGTTGCGGATCAGGTCCTTGATCTCCTTGGCCGCATTGGCCGAGCGCTGGGCAAGTTCGCGCACTTCCTGGGCGACGACGGCAAAACCCTTGCCGGCATCACCGGCGCGGGCCGCTTCGACGCCGGCATTCAGCGCCAGGAGGTTCGTCTGGAAGGCAATCTCGTCGATGACGCCGATGATGTTCGAGATCTGGCTCGACGAATGCTCGATTCGGCCCATGGCATCGACGGCGCCCGAGACGATTGCGCCGGACTTGCGGGCGCTTTTGTTTGCCTGGCTGGCGACCGCGCGGGCCTCGTTAGTGCGCTTCGATGAATTGCCGACATTGACGGTGATCTGGTCGAGGGCGGCCGCGGTCTCTTCCAGCGAAGCGGCCTGCTGTTCGGTCCGGCGCGACAGGTCGTCTGCGCTCTGGCTGACTTCGCGCGCACCACTGTCGATGCTGCCGGAGCTTACCGAAACGGCGGCAAGCGTGTCGGCAAGCTGGGCGACGGCCTGATTCAGGTCGTGGCGAAGCTGCTCGAAGTCCGGTGCGAAGGGTTCGTTGAGCTGGAAGGCGAGATCGCCGGAGGCCAGGCGGCGCAGACCGCCGGCCAGGCCGGCGGTCGCTTCCTGGAGACGGTGCTGGGCCGCGGCTTCCGCTTCTTCGGTCAGACGCCGGCGATCGGCCTCGGCGCGTGCGCGCTGCGCCTCAGCATCCGCTTCGAGCCGCTCGTTGGTGATTGCCGCCTGGCGGAAGACCTCGACGGCACGGGCCATCTCGCCGATTTCGTCCTTGCGGGCGCCGTAGGGGATGCTGCTGTCCGTGTCGCCCTCCGCAAGGCGCGCCATCGAACGGGTGATGATCTGGATCGGGCGGGCGATACCGCGCACGGCATAGAAAATGGCGCCGATCACGATGATGGCGGCAACGGCGATCACGGCCATCTCGATCATGCGGATCTGGTCATGCGTTGCCGAGCTTGCGGCAACGGCGGCATCGGCTCCGGCGACGTTGAGGGCGCGCATTTCCTTGATCGCCTCGTCGACCTTCTGCTCCGTCTCACGCATCTCGACCTTGAAGACGCTCTGCGCCTTCATGTTCTCGAGGTTGTTGGAGAGCTTGACCATGCCATCGGCGATGGAGAGGTAGGCCTGGAAGGCAGTGCGTACTTTCTCCAGCGCTGCCTTGTCGGCGTCCGTCACCATCAGCGCCGCATAGTCGTCGGCGAGCTTGTTGAAGCCTTCGACGGTCTGGCCGATGACTTTTTCCGCGGCCTTCTTCTCGAAGGGCGTCAGCGAGATCAGGTGGCGCGCAAACGCCATGCGCGTGTCGGAAAGCTGGGTTTCGAGCGCGCGGGAAAGCGAGACACGCGGCAGCCAGGTGGTGGCGATCTCGTTGTTGCGCTCGTTCATCATCTTGATGCCGCCGAGCGAGGAAACCGCAAGCGCCGCGACGATGACGGCGACCACGAGGAAAAGGGCAATGAGCGTGTGTGAAATCTTGAGCCGTGACATAGGTTCCCCCCGGAAGGACGGCCGTCCATAAAGCTGTACTTGATGAAGTCGTTCCGGCTCTTAATCGTCATGACGGAGCGGATGCCGAAGCAGGAATCATTCCGGTGCCCGGATGCGCCCTGAGCGCAGCCGGTGGAAACCTAGCGAACAAGATATTACAAAAACCCTAATCGATTAAAGTGAGTATAATCTGATATTTGCAGGTACTCAGACGGTGCGGTTGATCGTTCGGTTTCGTCAATCCTCTAGGGGATCTTCTGTTTAGTCTTGGCTTTACTTGGCCGGCCTGAAATGTGCTCGTCTATCACCGGCCAATCTCCCACGTGGATGAAGGGAGGCCGCTGATTGACGGGCACCGGCCTGCCGGGCCATGGTCGGCCATGCCCTTCCGCTTCGTCCATACCGCAGATCTTCATCTCGATTCGCCCTTCCGCAGCCTCGCCCTCAGAAACGCCGACCTCGCGGAGATCGTGCGCGGAGCGTCCCGGCGCGCCTTCGTCAAGATCGTCGATCTCTGCATCGCCGAAAAGGTCGATGCGCTGCTGATCGCGGGCGATCTCTATGACGGCAGCCAGACGTCGATGAACACGGCGTTGTTTCTCGGACGGGAGTTGCGCCGGCTGGATGAGGCGGGGATCCGGACGTTCATCATCCGCGGCAACCACGACGCCCAGTCGCAGGTCACCAACGAGCTTACTTTGCCGCCCTCGGCACATGTGTTCAAAGGCAAGGCAAAGGCCGTTCTCGCCAAGACCCTGGCAAACGGGCGCGACGTCTACGTGCACGGGGTAAGTTTCGCCAGTCCGCACGCGCCGGAAAGCCTGCTGCCGGCCTTTCAGCCGCCGATGCCGGGCGCGGTCAATATCGGCATGCTGCATACCAGCCTTGCCGGCGCCGCTGGCCATGATCCCTATGCGCCCTGCAGTACCGCCGACCTCGTGGCGCATGGTTTTGACTACTGGGCGCTCGGCCATATCCACCAACGCCAGATCCATGCAACAGGCCGTTTCGTCGTCATGCCCGGCATACCGCAGGGCCGCGACATCAACGAGGCCGGTGTGAAAAGCGTGACGCTGGTGGCGATCGATGACGACGGACGGACCGAGATTGCCGAGATGCCGATCGGCATCGCCAGTTTCGAGCGCCTGCCGGTCGATATCACCGGCCTCGCCGAGTGGAGCGATGTGCTCGATGCGGTCAGGCAGGCGCTTACGCGTGTCACTGTGGATACGGCGGCAGAAAACGTGATCCTGCGCGTAACGCTGACAGGGGCGACGGCGCTGGCCTGGCGCCTTCGCCGTGACTCGGACCTGTTGCGCGCCGAGATCGACAACATCGCGGCAGGCATCGTCGGTTGCTGGATCGAGAAGGTGGAACTCGCCTGCGGCAGTCCGCTCGCGGAAAAAACGGGTGCAATGGTGGATCCGGTCGACGAACTTGTGGCTCTCGTCGAGGCCGACGTTCTGCCCGCCCACGCCTTTCGCCAGGAGGTCCGGGCGGCCGTGGAAGATTTGCTGCAACAACTGCCTCCGGAGCTGCGCCAAGTTATGGCGCCTGACGAAGATGCGATCGAACGGCTCGCTTTCGATGCCAGCGCATCGGGAGGTATGGAGGTGCTTGCCCATCTTCATGGCGGCAGTGCCGGCGAGGGCAGCCACTGATGCGGCTTCGTGCGCTTGATCTCGTCCGCTATGGCAAATTCACCGATCGCCGCCTCGACTTTGGTGAGAGTGCGGCCGACGTGCCCGATCTGCACATCGTCTACGGTCCGAACGAAGCGGGCAAATCGACTCTTTTTTCTGGCTTCCTCGATCTGCTCTTCGGGATAGAGCACTCGAGCCCCTATGGGTTCCTGCATCCCTATCCGACGATGCGCGTCGGCGGCACACTCACGGCGGCCGATCGGACTCACCGCGTGTTCCGGATCAAACGCAAGACGAACTCGCTGGTTGCTGCAGATGATCAGCCGCTGCCCGACAATCTCTTCTCCGGAGCGCTGGGCGCAATCGACCGCGACACCTATCAGACGATGTTTTCGCTCGATGACGAGAGCATCGAGAAGGGCGGCGAGGCGATCCTGAAGAGCGAGGGCGAGCTTGGATCGCTGTTGTTCTCCGCAAGCTCGGGGCTGCCGGACAGCACGGCGATCCTTGCGGCCTTGCGTGGCCAGGCGGACGCCTTCTATCGGCCACAGGCGCGTAAGCATCAGCTTGCCGAGCTGAAGGCGCAGCTTGATGCTTTGAGGACCGAACGAAACACTCTCGATATCAATGCACGCGAATATGCGGCGCTGCGCAAGACGCTGGCGCAAGCACGCGACCGTCACGAGGAGGCGATCACACGCCGCGCCGAGCTTCGGGTCGCGCGGGCTCGATTGAAGACTGAGATCGACGCAATGCCGCACCTTGGCCGGTTGCGTGCACTTCGCATGGAGCTGGCGAGCGCGCCGGTGTTGCCGGTTCCGCCGGCCGAATGGGCAACCGAACTGCCGGCGCTTCGCCGCCAGGAAGCGGAGATCGAGGTCAGGCTCCGGCAAAACGAAAGCGAGATGAAGCATCGTCGTGATGCGCTCGAACAATTACCACTCGATAAGGAAGGGCTGTGCCTCGCCGAACGGCTGACGGCGCTGCAGGAGACAGCACTCGATGCGCGCTATGTCACTGCCGCGCGCGACATGCCGTCGCGGCTGGACGAACTGGCGAGAACGTCGACGGAGATCGCCGGCTGCTTGCTGCGGCTCGGCGAACCGGCGGACCGCGAACCCGCCGAGCTGCTGCTGCCGGCAGGGGTTGGCGCGCGGCTTCAGGATCTCGCGCGCCGGCACTCTGCCCTTGCCGAACGGTGCACGTCCGCCCGGCACGAAGTGCGGGCGGCCGCCGAGGAAAATCGGGTCGCTGAATGTGAACTGGCGCGGATCGATGGAGAAGGGGGACCAGCGGATGCCTCGGGTCTTGCCGGGCGGCTGACGCTGCTGCGTCGCAGCGACTGTCTGATGCGGAAACAGGCCGCCGCGCAGTCGCTGGATCGGCTGGAGGCGGAACTTGCCGACAAACTGTTGCTGCTGCAACCTTTTGCCGGAAGCGCCGATGATCTCCTGGCGCTTGGTGTTCCCGCACCCGGAGCGCTTGAGACCTGGCGCAAGGCGGCCGCCACATTGGAGGAACGGCAAGCGCGCCTGTCCGATCGCATCGCCGGCGAGCAGGAACTGCTTGCCGGCGAGGAGGCGCGGCTGGACGCGCTCTCTGTCGTCGGCGGCACTCTGGACGATGTTTCGGCCGCGGCGCTGCGTCGTCATCGTGACGAGGCCTGGGAACGGCACAAGGACCGGCTCCTCCACGAAACGGCCGTCGTTTTCGAAGAGGCGATGGGTAGGGATGACGAGGTCACCGCGCTGCGCCTCGCCGAAACGGCGCGGCTCGCCGAGACGCGCGGCCTGTCCCTTTCGCTCGCCGAGCGACGCGCCCGGCTCGCGGCGCTCAGTGAACAGCAGCAGCGATGCAGCGAGGAAGGGGTGGCCCAAGCGCAGGTTCTCGGAGGCGTCGCGACGTCGTGCGGCTTACCCAGCGTCACGAGTTTGCCGCAACTGGAGGCCTGGCTTGCCGTTCGGATTTCGGCGCTCGAGATTCGCGCGCAATTGCGTATGGCGCGCCTGGAATTTGAGCGGGCGCATGCCGAGGAAGCCGAAGCGATTCGCGGGCTCAGCGACGAGCTCGCCGGCATCGGCATGGAAGAAGGGCTGCCGGAGCGGCTCGACGATCTTCTGCTGATCGCCGAGCGGGTCGTATCGCAAGCGCAAGCCGCAGCCGCCGCCCGCAACGCGGCCCGCGAGGCGGTGAAGCGCGGCGCAACGGTTCTTGAAGCCCGGCGTTCGACCCTTGATCTTGCCGAGGCAGAGGGGGCCGCCTGGCAGGAGCAGTGGAATGCGCTTCTCGCCAAGAGCTGGCTTGCCGAACGCAGCGAACAACTCGTGCCGGAGCAGATTGGCGCGATGCTCGCTATCCTGCAGGACCTGGACAAGCTCGCACAGCGCAAGGCCGACCTCGAATATCGCATCGCCGGCATGCGCAAGGATCAGGCGGCTTTCGAGCGCGATATCGCCGACCTTGCCGGCGCATCCGCGACAGACGATACGCTCGCAACGTTTGCGATGCTCAAAGCGCGTGCCGCTGAGGCGCAGCGGATTGCCGATCGTCGGGCGACCGTTCTGTCGGAACTGGCCCGATTGGAGGAAGAGCGGCGAGAAATCTGTGGCGCACGCGAGCTTCATGGCGCGCGCCGGCGCCTCGTTACTGAGTTCTTCGCGTGCGATACACTCGAGGAAGCTGCGCAGCAGTTCGAAATCGCGCGTGAGCAGGAGCGCCTGCGCCAGCGTATCGCCGAATTGGAAGCGGACCTTGTATCTCGACTTGGCGTCGCTAACAGCGAGGAGGCCGAGGCGTTGTTCGCGGAGTTCGATGACGCCGCGGTCCGGTTGGAATTGGCGCGGCTCGACGCGGCGCTCGAAGACAGCGACCGCGACGTCAGCGAGTTGCATACGGATATGCGCGGCAAGGAGAAGGCGCTCGCCGATGTCGAAGGCGGGGATACGGTGGCCGAGCTCGATCAGAAGCGGCGAACGCTGCTGCTTGACATCGAGAGCAAGGCGCTCGCCTATCTGCGGCTCCGGGCAGGCGTCATCGCGGCGGAAACGGCGCTTCGGCTTTTCCGCGAGCGGCACCGCAGCGCAATGATGCGCCGGGCCTCGGAAACCTTCAGCCGCATCAGCGGCGGCGAATATTCCGGCCTGTCGGCGCAATCCGACAGGGGGCAGGAGTTCCTGATCGCCAACGCCGCCGGAGCCGGATCGAAACTTGCCAAGGATCTCTCCAAAGGCACCCGATTCCAACTCTACCTGGCGCTCAGAATCGCCGGCTATCACGAAATCGCGGCAGCACGCGAATCGCTGCCCTTCATCGCCGACGACATCATGGAGACCTTCGACGACGGGCGCGCCGGCCGCGCCTTCGAGCAGATGGCGGCAATGGCACGCGTGGGCCAGGTGATCTATCTGACGCACCACGAACATCTGTGCGAGATCGCCCGTACTGCCTGCCCGACTGTGACAATCCACAGGTTATGATAGGGTCGCGGAAAGGCGGTGCCTGTTCGCCGTGACGCACTTTCGCTAACGGAAGCGCCGCAAGCGAAAACCGGAGGAACGAGAGATGGAGATCATACCCGGTGGATCGAGACCTTCGATGCGCGCTCCGGCGGAGTATTTCACCGGCACCGTGCGGCAGGACCCGGTCATCGAGGCCGCAGATCCGGCGCGGGTCCGCGCCGTCAGCGTTACCTTCGAGCCGGGCGCCCGCACCGCCTGGCACACCCATCCGCTCGGCCAGACATTGGTCGTGACCGCCGGTCGCGGCCTGGCCCAAAGTTGGGGCGGCCCCGTGCGCGAGATTCGCGTGGGTGATGTCGTCTGGTTCCCGCCGGGCGAAAAGCACTGGCATGGTGCCGCGCCCGAGACCGCAATGGTGCATCTGGCGATTCAGGAAGCGCTCGACGGCAAGGCTGTGGATTGGCTGGAACATGTAACCGACGAGCAGTATCGCGGCGCGTAGGTGCGCCGCGCCGGTCGGCGCATCCGGCGAAAAATTGGCGGTCTTCGATCGTGATTGTCGAGGCCGTGATTCTTGCCCGCTTAAAGCGCAGCGCCCATCTTGAAAAAGATTATGAAAGGCAGGCGCGAGCGGCGCTCGAATACACAGCGATGCCGCAAATGTATGGATGTCGATCTTCGGGGAGAATAATGGTGGGCGATGAGAGACTCGAACTCCCGACATCCTCGGTGTAAACGAGGCGCTCTACCAACTGAGCTAATCGCCCTTCCGCATCCGGACCGGATCAGTCCGCCGCGTCGGTGGCCGTGATCTAGGCGTAACCGAATAAAACCGCAAGAGCATTTGTATCGTTTTTATGATTTTTTTTGTTGCGGGTCGTACAACGCCCTGAATTGCCGGGGTTCGCGCTTTGTGGACAAGTGAGTGGGATCTTGGCCGTCCCGCGCGGCGGGGGAGGGAGAGAGGCAAAGATTCGCCGTTCGGCACTGTCGGACGCGATAGAAGAGGTGACCGGAGTGGGCCTGTGCCTGCGTCGTGCATCCGATCCAGCCTTCTGAACTTTGCCGTCACCCCTGGCCTGTGGATCATTTTTCGTTCCGTCATGGATTTGTCTTCAAACACGCTTGACACCCCAATGCGAACCGCTTAGTTAGCCGCTCATCGAACGGGCAAGCCCGCTCGGTGCCGGGGCGGAAACGCTCCAACCAAGTCAAGATGATGCGGGTGTAGCTCAGTCGGTTAGAGTGCCGGCCTGTCACGCCGGAGGTCGCGGGTTCGAGCCCCGTCACTCGCGCCACTCTTGATCTGGTCCTGCCTAGGCATTCTCATGGATGGCCAATGGTGGTAATAATGATCGTTCGCGGTCATCATGCGCGGGTGTAGCTCAGTCGGTTAGAGTGCCGGCCTGTCACGCCGGAGGTCGCGGGTTCGAGCCCCGTCACTCGCGCCACTTCCTCTTGAATTTTCCCGTTTCTGTGCTGTGCGGCTGAATTTGTGCGCTGCGGCAATCTGTCTCGCATTGCCGCTGTTTACGGTAAAGTCGGCGATGGCCCGTGATTCCGAGCTTTGTCGCGCCCACCCATTCGATCCTGTGCCGTGAACCGGTTTAAATGACCCTTGAAGGCTTGCGCGCAGGCGCGGCCTGCGCTAACCACTCTGGCGTTGCAACATATTTTTCGGCCTGCGAGATCTGTTGTTTTGGTGCTCTCCCATGCGCCCTCCCGCAGGCAGGGACGGATAACAATGACTGAACTTCTCGGTTCCTACGTTCCGATCGCGATTTTCATTGGAATCGCATTGGTGATCGGCCTGGCGCTTCTGATTGCTCCCTTCGCCGTCGCCTTCAAGGCTCCTGATTCGGAAAAGCTGTCGGCCTATGAGTGCGGCTTCAATGCGTTCGATGACGCCCGCATGAAGTTCGACATCCGCTTCTATCTCGTGTCGATCCTCTTCATCATCTTCGATCTTGAAGTCGCCTTCCTCTTCCCCTGGGCGGTTTCGTTCCATGATCTGGGCTGGTTCGGCTTCTGGTCGATGATGGTCTTCCTCGCTGTGCTGACGATCGGCTTTGTCTATGAATGGAAGAAGGGAGCGCTGGAATGGAACTAGCATCATCCGGCACCACGCTCGTTGCGCCCAAGCCGAAGGGGATCATCGATCCCTCCACCGGCAAGCCGATTGGCAGCAATGACGCATTCTTCGGCGAGATCAACAACGAGCTCGCCGACAAGGGTTTTCTCGTTACTTCGACGGACGAGCTCATCAATTGGGCCCGTACCGGCTCGCTGATGTGGATGACGTTCGGTCTCGCCTGCTGCGCGGTCGAGATGATGCAGATGTCGATGCCGCGCTACGATGCCGAGCGTTTCGGTTTTGCGCCGCGCGCCTCACCGCGCCAGTCCGACGTCATGATCGTCGCCGGCACGCTGACCAACAAGATGGCGCCTGCGCTTCGCAAGGTCTATGACCAGATGCCGGAGCCGCGTTACGTCATCTCGATGGGCTCCTGCGCCAATGGCGGCGGTTATTATCACTATTCCTATTCGGTTGTTCGCGGCTGCGACCGCGTCGTTCCGGTCGATATCTACGTGCCAGGCTGTCCTCCCACGGCAGAAGCGCTGCTTTATGGCGTGCTTCTGCTGCAGAAGAAGATCCGCCGGACCGGCACGATCGAGCGCTAAGGGCAGAGGGTCTTTGATATGAGTGAAGCCCTGAACGAGCTTGCGTCCTACCTGCGCGAAACGCGCGGCGCGCTGATCTCCGACGCATCGCTGAACTATGGCGAACTGACGCTGACGACGACGGCTGCCAACGTCATCGCGCTGCTCACTTTCCTGCGCGACGATGTCCAGTGCGCCTTCGTCAACCTCGTCGATGTCTGCGGCGTCGACTGGCCGCAGCGGCCGGATCGCTTCGATGTCGTCTATCACCTGCTGTCGCCGCGCCAGAACCTGCGCGTGCGCGTCAAGGTCTCGACCGGCGAGAACGAGCCGGTGCCGTCGGCGACGCCGGTCTATCCCGGCGCCGACTGGTTTGAGCGCGAAGCCTACGACATGTACGGCATCCTGTTCACCGGCCATCCGGACCTGCGCCGCATCCTGACGGACTACGGTTTCGAAGGGTATCCGCTGCGCAAGGACTTTCCGGTCACCGGTTTTGTCGAGGTGCGCTATGACGACGAAGCCAAGCGTGTCGTCTACGAACCCGTCGAGCTGAAGCAGGAATTCCGCAACTTCGACTTCCTCTCTCCCTGGGAAGGCACGGACTACGTGCTGCCCGGCGACGAGAAGGCGAAAGCACGGTGAGACTAAGTGGCCCGCGGTAGCCGTTGAACGGCTGCCGTCCGGCCTGGAGCAATCGGTATGACCGAACATAACGTCCGCAACTTCAACATCAACTTTGGTCCGCAGCATCCGGCGGCGCACGGCGTTCTTCGTCTGGTGCTCGAGCTTGATGGCGAAATCGTCGAACGCGTCGACCCGCATATCGGCCTTCTGCACCGCGGCACCGAGAAGCTGATCGAGACCAAGACCTATCTGCAGGCCGTGCCCTATTTCGACCGCCTCGACTACGTGGCGCCGATGAACCAGGAGCACGCTTTCGCGCTTGCGGTCGAGAAGCTGACGGGCACGGAAGTCCCGATCCGCGGCCAGCTCATCCGCGTTCTCTATTCGGAAATCGGCCGCATCCTTTCGCACCTCCTGAACGTCACCACGCAGGCCATGGACGTCGGTGCGCTGACGCCGCCGCTCTGGGGTTTCGAAGAGCGCGAAAAGCTGATGGTGTTCTATGAGCGTGCCTGTGGCGCGCGCATGCACTCGGCCTATTTCCGTCCGGGAGGCGTCCACCAGGACCTGCCGCACGAGCTGGTCGAAGACATCGGCAAGTGGATCGATCCGTTCCTGAAGACCGTCGACGACATCGACGAACTCTTGACCGGTAACCGCATCTTCAAGCAGCGCAACGTCGACATCGGCGTCGTCAAGCTCGATGACGCCTGGGCCTGGGGCTTCTCGGGCGTCATGGTGCGCGGCTCGGGCGCTGCCTGGGACCTGCGCCGCTCGCAGCCCTACGAATGCTACTCGGATCTCGAATTCGATATCCCGATCGGCAAGAACGGCGACTGCTTCGACCGCTACCTGATCCGCATGATCGAGATGCGCCAGTCGGCGCGCATCATGCGCCAGTGCGTCGATCGCCTGCTCGGCGATGCCAAGGTCGGTCCGGTTTCGTCGCTCGACGGCAAGATCGTTCCGCCGAAGCGCGGCGAGATGAAGCGTTCGATGGAAGCGCTGATCCACCACTTCAAGCTCTACACCGAAGGCTATCACGTGCCGGCCGGCGAAGTTTACGCCGCCGTCGAAGCGCCGAAGGGCGAGTTTGGCGTCTATCTCGTCTCCGACGGCACCAACAAGCCCTATCGCTGCAAGATTCGTGCGCCGGGTTACGCACATCTCCAGGCGATGGATTTCATCTGTCGCGGTCACCAGCTTGCCGACGTTTCGGCCGTGCTGGGCTCCCTCGATATCGTGTTCGGTGAGGTAGACCGCTGATGCGTCTCGTGCCCCTGGCCACGCTTGCTCTTCTCGCTTTCGCATCGGCCGCTCCTGCGCAGGAGTCGGTCGACAGCGGCGCGACGTCGGGTGGCATGCGCGGGGGCTCGATGGCCGACCTCGTGGCCAAGGGCTACGAGATCAAGGCCGCGGTCGCCAATGGCACGCGCTACATCGTATTTTTGCAGAAAGACCAGTCAGCCTATGCCTGCGAATTCGTCTCGGTGACGAAATCGCGGTGCGGTTCGATTAACTGATAAGGTGTCCACTAGAATGTCCGTTCGTCGACTAGCCGAAGACACCGTCCAGCCAGCGAGCTTTGCCTTCAGCAAGGAGAACGCCGCCTGGGCGAAGGAAACGATCAAGAAATACCCCAAGGGTCGTGAGCAGTCCGCCGTCATCCCGCTGTTGATGCGCGCTCAGGATCAGGACGGCTGGGTCACGAAGGCGGCGATCGAGTCGATCGCCGACATGCTCGGCATGGCCTATATCCGCGTGCTCGAAGTTGCGACCTTCTACACCCAGTTCCAGCTTAAGCCGGTCGGCACGCGCGCCCACGTCCAGGTTTGCGGCACGACGCCCTGCATGCTGCGTGGCGCCGAAGACCTGATCAAGGTCTGCAAGAGCAAGATCGCGCATGACCCCTTCACGCTCAACGAAAGCGGCACGCTCTCCTGGGAAGAGGTCGAATGTCAGGGCGCCTGCGTCAACGCGCCGATGGTCATGATCTTCAAGGATACCTTCGAAGACCTGACGCCCGAGAAGCTCGAGCAGATCATCGACCGTTTCGAAGCAGGCAAGGGCGCCGAAGTTACCCCCGGTCCGCAGATCGACCGCATCTATTCAGCGCCGGAAGGCGGCCTGACGACGCTGATGACGGCCGATCCGGCTCCGACCAAGGCTGCGGCCAGCGCCAAGAAGGTCAATGACGGGCCGGCCGTTTCCGTGCCGCCGTCGAATGCCGCCCGCGCCAAGACCGCTTCGGCCGTGACCGACGCATCGCTGAAGACCCCGGCGACGGCAAAGGCGGAAGCCGCTGCCAACGCCAAGGTCGAAGGTGACACCGTCGACAAATCGAAGCCGGCCAAGGCTGCCGCCGTTGCCGGCAAGCCTTCGCTCGAGGACAAGAACCGCCCAGCAGGCATCGAAAAGCCGGCAGCCGTCGACGACCTCAAGCTGATCTCCGGCGTCGGTCCGAAGATCGAGGGCACGCTGAACGAACTGGGCATCTACACCTACGCGCAAGTTGCTTCGTGGAAGAAGGCGGAGCGCGAATGGGTCGACGGATACCTGAATTTCAAGGGCCGCATCGAACGCGACGACTGGGTCAAGCAGGCCAAGGCGCTCGCCAAGGGTGGCGAAGCCGAATACATCAAGGTCTTCGGCAAGAAGCCGCGGTAAAGAGGTGAATTATGCTCAGAGATGAAGACCGCATCTTTACCAACATCTACGGCCTCAAGGACAAATCCCTGAAGGGCGCCATGGCGCGCGGCCACTGGGACGGCACCAAGCAGTTGCTCGAAAAGGGCCGTGACTGGATCGTCAACGAGGTGAAGGCCTCCGGCCTTCGCGGCCGTGGCGGCGCCGGCTTCCCGACGGGCCTCAAGTGGTCCTTCATGCCGAAGGAAAGCGATGGCCGTCCGCATTATCTCGTTGTCAACGCCGACGAGTCCGAGCCCGGCACCTGCAAGGACCGTGACATCATGCGTCACGATCCGCACACCCTGATCGAAGGCTGCGTCGTCGCCAGCTTCGCCATGGGTGCGCATGTCGCCTATATCTACGTTCGCGGCGAGTTCATCCGCGAGCGCGAGGCGCTGCAGGCGGCGATCGACGAGTGCTACGCCTACGGCCTGCTCGGCAAGAACAACAAGCTAGGCTACGACATCGACATTTACGTGCACCATGGTGCCGGCGCCTACATCTGTGGCGAAGAAACCGCACTGCTCGAAAGCCTCGAAGGCAAGAAGGGCCAGCCGCGCCTGAAGCCGCCGTTCCCGGCCAACATGGGCCTCTACGGCTGCCCGACGACCGTCAACAACGTCGAGTCGATCGCGGTCACCCCGACCATACTGCGTCGCGGCGCCGGCTGGTACACGGGCTTCGGCCGTCCGAACAACCACGGCACCAAGCTCTATTCGGTTTCCGGTCACGTCAACCGCCCGTGCACGGTCGAAGACGCGATGTCGATTCCGTTCCATGAGCTGATCGAAAAGCACTGTGGCGGCATTCGCGGCGGCTGGGACAACCTGCTCGCCGTCATCCCCGGTGGTTCGTCCGTCCCCTGCGTGCCCGGCGCGCAGATGAAGGACGCGATCATGGACTATGACGGTCTGCGCGAACTCGGCTCGGGTCTCGGCACCGCCGCCGTCATCGTCATGGACAAGTCGACCGACATTATCAAGGCGATCTGGCGCCTCTCGGCTTTCTACAAGCACGAGAGCTGCGGCCAGTGCACGCCGTGCCGCGAAGGCACCGGCTGGATGATGCGCGTGATGGAACGCATGGTTCAGGGCCGCGCCCAGAAGCGCGAGATCGACATGCTGTTCGACGTCACCAAGCAGGTGGAAGGCCACACGATCTGCGCGCTCGGCGACGCAGCCGCCTGGCCGATCCAGGGCCTGATCAAGCATTTCCGTCCGGAAATGGAAAAACGCATCGACGAGTACACGCGCAATGCCTCGTCGCACGGCGCGGTTCTGGAAGCGGCGGAGTAACGGACGATGGCCGGCGCACGCGGAGAGGGACAGATGAAGGGGCAGGCCGAAACAGGCATTCCGTTCGCACGTCCGCTTGGCGGCGATCCGGCCGATCCCTTCGGCGTGGCCGAATGGATGAAGGGCCTGCCGCAGGTGCCGTTGCATCCGCTTATCGTTCACCCGGCTGCCGCGGTCGCGGCAGCGACCGCGATCGGCTTCGGCCTCACGAGCCACATTGCAGGCGCCATGTTCGGCGCGATGCAGGGGGCGGTCGAGGCGGCTCAGAAGCGGACGGAACCCGCAGTGTCTGGCGCGACGGCCCCGGTTGTCGCAAAGACGGTACAAGCCGAAGCAAAGCCGGAACCGGTCGCCAGGCCGTCCGCGGGCGCCAAGCGCGTTGCGGCGAAGCCGGTGGTTGATAAGGCCGCCGTCGAGAAGCCGGTTAAGGCTCGCGCGGCGCGGGCCAAGGCGAAGGCCGCTGACGACCTCAAGCGGATTTCCGGTATCGGCCCGAAGCTCGAGCAGGTGCTGAACGCGAAGGGTATCAGCGGTTTTGCCGACATTGCCGGCTGGAGCGAGGCGGACGTTGCCCGCTTCGATGACGAACTCGGTTTCGGCGGCCGGATCAAGCGGGATGACTGGGTTGGACAGGCCAAGGCGCTGAAAGGCGCGTGAGACAATAGGGGCGGGGACCTGAGACGGTCATCGCCCGCAAGCAGCAAGGCTGTGTTGGAATTGTCCGTCGCCGGAAGGCCGATGGACGGAAGACAGGATTGAGTACGAAGATGGCAAAGCTGAAAGTCGACGGAAAAGAGATCGAGGTACCGGATCATTTCACGCTGCTTCAGGCGTGCGAAGAGGCCGGAGCCGAGGTTCCGCGCTTCTGTTTCCACGAGCGGCTTTCGGTCGCCGGCAACTGCCGCATGTGTCTGGTCGAGGTGAAGGGAGGGCCGCCGAAGCCGGCCGCCTCCTGCGCCATGGGCGTGCGTGACCTTCGTCCGGGCCCGAACGGCGAAGCGCCGGAAGTCTTCACGACCACGCCGATGGTCAAGAAGGCCCGCGAAGGCGTGATGGAATTCCTGCTGATCAACCATCCGCTCGACTGCCCGATCTGCGACCAGGGCGGCGAATGCGACCTTCAGGACCAGGCGATGGCCTTCGGCATCGACAGTTCGCGCTATCAGGAAAACAAGCGCGCCGTCGAAGACAAGTACATCGGCCCGCTCGTCAAGACCGTGATGAACCGCTGCATCCACTGCACGCGCTGCGTCCGCTTCACGACCGAAGTTGCCGGCATTGCCGAGCTTGGCCTGATCGGCCGCGGCGAAGACGCCGAGATCACCACCTATCTCGAGCAGGCGATGACCTCTGAACTGCAGGGCAACGTCGTCGACCTCTGCCCGGTCGGCGCGCTGACCTCGAAGCCCTTCGCCTTCACCGCCCGCCCGTGGGAGCTGAACAAGACCGAATCCATCGACGTGATGGATGCGCTGGGTTCTGCGATCCGCGTCGATACCCGCGGCCGCGAAGTCATGCGCATCATGCCGCGCGTCAACGAAGACATCAACGAAGAGTGGATCTCCGACAAGAGCCGCTTCATCTGGGACGGCCTGAAGACCCAGCGCCTCGATCGTCCCTACGTCAAGAAGGACGGCCGCCTGCAGCCGGCGACCTGGGGCGAAGCCTTCCAGGCGGTCAAGGCTGCCGTTGCCAAGACCTCCGGCGACAAGATCGGCGCCATTGCCGGCGACCTCGCTTCGGTCGAGGAAATGTTTGCACTGAAGAGCCTGATCGCAGCGCTCGGCTCCGAGAGCGTCGACTGCCGCCAGGATGGCGCAGCGCTCGACCCGTCGCTTGGCCGCGCCAGCTACATCTTCAACCCGACGATCGCCGGCATCGAAAGCGCCGATGCTCTGTTGATCATCGGCTCCAACCCGCGCTTCGAGGCTTCCGTCCTCAACGCCCGTATCCGCAAGCGCTACCGCATGGGCAATTTCCCGATCGCCGTGATCGGCGAGCCCGGTGAGCTGCGCTACGAATACGAATATCTCGGCGCCGGTACCGAGACGCTGGCCGAACTCGTCTCCGGCAAGGGCAAGTTCGCCGCAACGCTGAAGAAGGCTCAGCGCCCGATGATCATCATCGGCCAGGGCGCGATCGCAGGGGAGGGCGGTGCTGCCGTTCTCGCTGCTGCCGCCCAGCTCGCGGGCGCTGTCGGTGCAGTCACCGCCGATTGGAACGGTTTTGCCGTCCTTCACACGGCCGCTTCCCGCGTCGGCGGTCTCGACCTCGGTTTCGTGCCGGGTGCGAACGGCAAGTCGGCCGCCGAAATGGTTACCGCTTCCGACGTTCTCTTCCTGCTCGGTGCCGACGAGATCGATCTTTCGGCGCGCAAGTCCGGATTCACGGTCTATATCGGCTCGCACGGCGACAACGGCGCGCATGCCGCCGACGTCATCCTGCCGGGCGCAACCTACACCGAAAAGTCCGGCACCTGGGTCAACACCGAGGGTCGCGTTCAGGTCGGCAACCGCGCCGGCTTCGCACCAGGCGATGCACGCGAGGACTGGGCGATCATCCGCGCACTCTCCGACGTTCTCGGCAAGAAGCTGCCCTTTGATTCGCTTGGCGAATTGCGCCAGAAGCTCTATGCGGCCCACCCGCATTTCGCTGATGTCGACGCGATCGCGACCGGTAACGGCGACGAAATTGCCGCACTCGGCCAAAAAGCCGGTGAGATGGGCAAATCCGTGTTTGCGTCTCCGGTCAAAGACTTCTATTTGACGAACCCGATAGCGCGCGCATCCGCCGTCATGGCCGAATGCTCGGCTTTGGCACGCAACAATTTCAAAGCTGCGGCGGAATGAGCGCGAGGGAATAGAGTATCATGGACGCTTTCATTTCGACCTATGTCTGGCCCACGATCATCATGGTCGCCCAGTCGCTGCTGCTCCTGGTTGCGCTGCTGCTTTTCATCGCCTACATCCTGCTCGCCGACCGTAAGATCTGGGCTGCAGTTCAGCTCCGCCGTGGTCCGAATGTGGTGGGCCCCTGGGGGCTTTTCCAGTCCTTCGCCGACCTTTTGAAGTTCGTCTTCAAGGAGCCGGTGATTCCGGCCGGCGCCAACAAGGCGATCTTCCTGCTCGCTCCGCTCGTCTCCGTGACGCTGGCGCTCGCCGCCTGGGCGGTGATCCCGCTCAACGCCGGATGGGTGATCGCGAACATCAACGTCGGCATCCTCTTCGTGTTCGCCATATCTTCTCTAGAGGTTTATGGCATCATCATGGGCGGCTGGGCGTCGAACTCCAAATATCCGTTCCTTGGCGCGCTTCGTTCCGCGGCACAGATGGTTTCCTACGAAGTCTCGATCGGCTTCGTCATCGTCACCGTCCTGCTCTGCGTCGGCTCGCTGAACCTGACGGACATCGTCAACGCCCAGACCGACGGCATCGGCACGCGCCTCGGCCTCCCGGCGTCGTTCCTCGACTGGCACTGGCTGGCATTGTTCCCGATGTTCATCGTGTTCTTCATTTCGGCGCTCGCCGAAACGAACCGCCCGCCCTTCGACCTGCCGGAAGCCGAATCCGAACTCGTCGCCGGCTTCATGGTCGAGTACGGCTCCACTCCGTACATGATGTTCATGCTCGGCGAATATGCCGCCATCTGCCTGATGTGCGCGCTGACGACGATCCTGTTCCTCGGCGGCTGGCTGCCTCCGGTCGACGTCTGGTTCCTGAACTGGGTTCCCGGCATCATCTGGTTCGTTCTGAAGGCATCCTTCGTGTTCTTCATGTTCGCGATGGTGAAGGCTTTCGTTCCGCGGTATCGCTACGACCAGTTGATGCGTCTCGGCTGGAAGGTTTTCCTGCCGCTCTCTCTTGCAATGGTCGTGATCACTGCGTTCGTTCTCAAGCTGACGGGAGCCGCATGACGATGGCTCACGTTTGGCAGCATACCGCCGGCCGCTCTCAGGCCGGCAATTCTGGAGGTAAATGATGGCCGGTCTTTCGCAAGCCGTCAGCTCGCTGTTCCTGAAGGAATTCGTCGGCGCGTTCTTTTTGTCGATGCGCTATTTCTTCAAGCCGAAGGCGACCTTGAACTATCCCTTCGAAAAGGGGCCGGTCAGCCCGCGCTTCCGCGGCGAGCATGCTCTGCGCCGCTATCCGAATGGCGAAGAGCGTTGCATCGCCTGCAAGCTGTGCGAGGCGATCTGTCCTGCACAGGCCATCACCATCGAAGCCGGTCCGCGCCGCAACGACGGCACGCGCCGCACGGTGCGCTACGACATCGACATGGTGAAGTGCATCTATTGCGGTTTCTGCCAGGAAGCCTGTCCGGTCGATGCGATCGTCGAAGGCCCGAACTTCGAGTTCGCCACCGAGACGCGCGAAGAGCTTTACTACGACAAGGACAAGCTCCTCGCCAACGGCGACCGTTGGGAACGGGAAATCGCACGCAACATCGCAATGGACTCGCCTTATCGCTGAGGCCGGAGCGTAGTGCCGCCCCGGGGAGGGCGGTGCATGTGACATAGGTTTGGGCAACGGCCGGACGCGTGTCCGGCTTTGCCTGTGGAGTGGAGCCAGAAGCGCTTCACGCCGTGCAAGACGAAAAAGGCACCGATCATGGGTCTGCAGGTTCTTTTTTTCTATCTCTTTGCCTTCATCGCGGTGGCGTCGGCATTTATGGTCATTGCGGCCAGGAACCCGGTTTATTCGGTTCTGTTCCTGATCCTGACCTTCTTTAACTCGGCGGGGCTGTTCCTGCTGACCGGCGCCGAATTCCTCGCGATGATCCTGCTGGTCGTCTATGTCGGTGCGGTCGCGGTGCTCTTCCTGTTCGTGGTCATGATGCTCGACATCGACTTCGCGGAATTGCGTGCAGGTGTGCTCGAATACGCGCCGATCGGCGCCCTGATCGGCCTGATCCTCGCAGCCGAACTCATCATCGTGGTCGGCGGCGCAACCTTCTCGCCGGACATCGCCAAGGCGATTTCGATGCCGATCCCGGCCGTCACGGAGAGGACAAACACGGCAGCTCTCGGCGACGTGCTCTACACCCACTACATCTACTTCTTCCAGATCGCCGGCCTCGTGCTGCTCGTCGCCATGATCGGCGCGATCGTGCTGACCCTGCGCCATCGCGAAAACATCAAGCGCCAGAACATCCCGCAGCAGGTTGCCCGTACGCCCGAGACCGCCGTCGAAGTGGTCACGGTCAAGCCGGGCCAGGGCATCTAAGTCGGACGCGAGATCGAGGAACAAAAAATGGAAATCGGAATTTCCCACTATCTCACCGTCAGCGCCATCCTGTTCACGCTGGGCGTCTTCGGCATCTTCCTGAACCGGAAGAACGTCATCGTCATCCTGATGTCGGTCGAACTCATTCTTCTCGCGGTCAACATCAACATGGTTGCCTTCTCGTCGTTCCTGAACGACATCACGGGCCAGGTCTTCGCCCTGTTCATCCTGACCGTCGCGGCTGCGGAAGCGGCCATCGGACTTGCAATTCTCGTCGTCTTCTACCGCAACCGCGGCTCGATCGCCGTGGAAGACGTCAACATGATGAAGGGCTGATTGGGCTATGGATACCATCATCAAGGCTATCGTCTTCCTGCCTTTGATCGGCTTTCTGATCGCCGGCCTCTTCGGGACTTCGATCGGCGCCAAGGCATCGGAATATGTCACCAGCGGTCTGATGATCATCGCCGCTGCGCTCTCCTGGTACGTCTTCTTCGACGTCGCCCTCGGCCACCAGGAGATGATCAAGGTTTCGGTGCTGCGCTGGATCCAGTCCGGCAGCTTCGACGTCGAATGGGCGTTCCGCGTCGATCCGCTGACGGCGGTCATGTTCGTGGTCGTCAACACCGTGTCGACGCTCGTGCATGTCTATTCGATCGGATACATGCACCACGATCCGCATCGTCCGCGCTTCTTTGCCTATCTGTCGCTCTTCACCTTCGCGATGCTCATGCTCATCACGTCGGACAACCTGGTGCAGATGTTCTTCGGCTGGGAAGGCGTGGGCCTGGCGTCCTATCTGCTCATCGGCTTCTGGTACAAGAAGCCTTCGGCCAACGCTGCCGCCATTAAAGCCTTCATCGTCAACCGCGTCGGCGACTTCGGCTTCTCGCTTGGTATCTTCCTCGTCTTCGTGCTGTTCGGCTCGGTCAACTTCGAGACGATCTTCGCCGCCGCCCAGACCTATCTGCCGGCCGAAGGCGCCGCTGCAGGGGAGGTGGTCGTGAACCTCTTCGGCATGCAGCTCGACAAGGGCCATGCGCTGACCGCTGCCTGCCTGCTGCTCTTCATGGGCGCAATGGGCAAGTCGGCGCAGTTCCTGCTGCACACCTGGCTTCCGGACGCAATGGAAGGCCCGACCCCGGTTTCGGCTCTTATCCATGCCGCAACCATGGTCACGGCCGGCGTCTTCCTCGTCGCCCGCATGTCGCCGCTCTTCGAACTGTCGCCGGACGCACTGACCGTCGTCACGACAATCGGCGCAATCACCGCCTTCTTCGCGGCGACCGTCGGTCTTGTCCAGAACGACATCAAGCGCGTCATCGCCTATTCGACCTGCTCGCAGCTCGGCTACATGTTTGTGGCGCTCGGCGTTGGCGCCTATGGCGCGGCCATCTTCCATCTGTTCACGCATGCTTTCTTCAAGGCGCTCTTGTTCTTGGGGGCCGGTTCGGTCATCCACGCCGTCGATGGCGAACAGGACATGCGCTACATGGGCGGCCTTCGGAAGCACATCCCGGTCACCTACTGGATGATGTTCATCGGTACGATCGCGCTGACCGGCGTCGGTATCCCCGGTACGCTCTTCGGTACGGCTGGCTTCTTCTCGAAGGACGCGATCATCGAGTCGACCTTCGCCTCGCATAGCACCGTATCGGGCCTTGCCTTCGCGCTGCTGGTGATCGCCGCACTGTTCACGAGCTTCTACTCGTGGCGCCTGACCTTCATGACCTTCCACGGCAAGCCCCGTGCGTCATCGGATGTGATGCATCACGTCCATGAATCGCCCCAGGTCATGCTGGTGCCGCTCTACATCCTGGGTGCCGGTGCGCTGCTCGCGGGTTTCCTGTTCCACGACCAGTTCTTCGGCGAAGGCTATGCCGAGTTCTGGAAGGGGGCGCTCTTCACGGGGGCGGAAAACGAAGTCCTCCATGAATACCACCACGTTCCGCTGTGGGTTAAGTGGAGCCCGTTCGTCGCCATGGCGCTCGGCCTCTTCACCGCCTGGTACATGTATATCCGCCGGCCGGAACTGCCGAAGTATCTGGCGGAGCAGCATCGTGGCCTCTACCAGTTCCTGCTCAACAAGTGGTACTTCGACGAGCTCTACGACCTGCTGTTCGTACGCTCGGCCAAGTGGCTCGGCACTTTCCTCTGGAAGGAAGGCGATGGCCGCGTGATCGACGGCTACGGCCCGAACGGCGTTGCCGCGCGTGTGCTGAACGTCACTGACCGCGTTGTCCGCCTGCAGACTGGTTACCTCTATCACTACGCGTTCGCGATGCTGATCGGCATTGCCGCGCTCGTTACTTGGATGATGTTCAGGAGTTCCTTCTGATGACCGATTGGCCCGTACTTTCCGCGGTCACCTTCATGCCGCTCGTCGGCGTTCTGCTTCTCTTGCTGACAAGGGAAGACAGCGCTTACGGCCGCCGGAACATCCTGAACGTATCGCTGCTGACGACGATCTTCACGCTCGCCGTGTCGGTCTACATCTGGTACCAGTTCGACGCCTCGAACCCGGGCTTCCAGATGATCGAAAAGCACGAGTGGCTCGGCACCGGCATTTCCTATCATCTCGGCGTCGACGGCATTTCGGTACTTTTCGTCGTGCTTTCGGCCTTCCTCATGCCGTTCTGCGTGCTTGCAAGCTGGCTGACGATCGAGAAGCGGCTCAAGGCATACATGATCGCCTTCCTCGTTTTGGAAACGTTCATGATCGGCGTCTTCGTGTCGCTCGATATCGTGCTCTTCTACGTGTTCTTCGAAGCCGGCCTGATCCCGATGTTCATCATCATCGGTGTCTGGGGCGGTAAGGACCGCGTCTACGCCAGCTATAAGTTCTTCCTCTACACGCTGCTCGGCTCGGTGCTGATGCTGCTCGCGATCATGGCGATGTACTGGCAGGCCGGTACGACCGACATCCCGCAGCTGATCGCCTACAACTTCCCGCGCCAGATGCAGACCTGGCTGTGGCTCGCCTTCTTCGCCTCCTTCGCGGTGAAGATGCCGATGTGGCCGGTCCATACCTGGCTTCCGGACGCGCACGTTCAGGCGCCGACGGCGGGCTCGGTCATCCTGGCAGGCATCCTCCTGAAGCTCGGCGGTTACGGCTTCCTGCGCTTCTCGCTGCCGATGTTCCCGCTGGCATCCGACTACTTCGCGCCGTTCGTCTTCACGCTTTCCATCGTCGCCATCATCTACACCTCGCTGGTCGCGATGATGCAGACGGACATCAAGAAGCTGATCGCCTATTCGTCTGTTGCACACATGGGCTACGTGACGATGGGTATCTTCGCCGCCAACACCCAGGGCGTGCAGGGTGCAATCTTCCAGATGCTGTCGCACGGCATCGTCTCCGGCGCGCTCTTCCTTTGCGTCGGCGTCGTCTATGACCGTCTGCACACCCGCGAGATCCTGGCCTATGGCGGCCTGGTCAACAATATGCCGAAATACGCCGTCGCCTTCATGGTCTTCACCATGGCTAACGTCGGCCTTCCGGGTACCTCCGGCTTCGTCGGTGAAGTTCTGACCCTCGTCGGCGCGTTCCGTGCCAACACCTGGGTTGCGCTCTTCGCGACGTCGGGCGTCATCCTCTCGGCCGCCTATGCTCTCTGGCTCTATCGTCGGGTGATCTTCGGTGCGCTGGAAAAGGAAAGCCTGAAGGCGCTGCTCGACCTGTCGCCGCGTGAAAAGGCCATTCTTTATCCGCTGGTGATCCTGACGATCTTCTTCGGCGTCTACCCGGCACCGATCTTCGATGCGACCGCGGCTTCCGTGGATCTGCTCGTCAACAACTACTCCGCAGCCCTGCAGGCAGCGCAAAACGTTGCGCTTTCGGTGCAATGACCACAGGACGTGATTGGACATGACTGCTGAAACCCTCCTTGCAAGCCTGCAACTCTCGATCCCCGAGTTGATCCTCGCGGTCGGCGCGATGGCGTTGCTGATGATCGGCGTATTTGCCGGCGAAAAGTCGGCTTCGACCGTCACCGGCCTCGCGGTTGCCGTTCTGATCATCGCCGGCCTTTGGCTCGTTCTGAAAACCGGTGAAGGCGAAGCCTATGGCGGCGCCTTCCTGTCGGATCCCTTCGCCAAGTTCATGAAGGTGCTGGCGTTGATCGGTTCGATCACGGCGATGGTGATGACCGTCGGTCACGCGCGTTCCGCCCAGATCGATCGCTTCGAGTTCCCGGTGCTTCTGGTGCTGGCGACGCTCGGCATGCTGCTGATGATCTCCGCCAACGACCTGATCTCGCTCTATCTTTCGCTGGAACTGCAGTCGCTTGCGCTCTATGTCGTCGCCGCCATCAACCGCGACAGCGTTCGTTCGACCGAAGCCGGCCTCAAGTATTTCGTGCTCGGTGCGCTCTCTTCGGGCATGCTGCTCTATGGCATGTCGCTGATCTACGGCTTTACCGGTCACACCGGCTTTACCCAGATCGCCGCTGCGCTGACGGCGGAAGGCCGCTCGCTCGGCCTGATCTTCGGTCTCGTCTTCGTGCTCGCCGGTCTCGCCTTCAAGATCTCGGCCGTGCCGTTCCACATGTGGACGCCGGACGTTTACGAAGGTGCGCCGACACCGGTCACCGCCTTCTTCGCGGCAGCGCCGAAGGTCGCCGCGATGGCGATCCTTGTGCGTATCGTCATCAACGCCTTCGAGCCCGTCGTTGCCGACTGGCAGCAGATCATCGTCTTCATCTCGATCGCTTCAATGCTGCTCGGCGCTTTTGCGGCGATCGGCCAGAAAAACATCAAGCGCCTGATGGCCTATTCCTCGATTGGTCACATGGGCTACGCGCTGGTCGGCCTTGCTGCCGGCTCGATGGCGGGTGTTCGCGGCGTGCTGCTCTACATGCTCATCTACATGGTCATGACGCTCGGCACCTTTGCCTGCATCCTGGCGATGCGGCGCAAGGAAGGCGAAAACGTCGAGAACATCGACGATCTCGCCGGCCTGTCGCAGACGAACCCCTTCATGGCGACCGTGCTGACCGTCCTGATGTTCTCGCTCGCCGGCATTCCACCGATGGCAGGCTTCTTCGGGAAGTACTTCGTCTTCATGGCGGCGATCGAGGCGCAGCTCTATGCACTCGCCATCATCGGCGTGCTCGCATCCGTTGTCGGTGCCTACTATTACCTGCGCGTCATCAAGGTCATGTGGTTCGATGACGCCAAGGGCGAATTTGCCCGTACGGCCGGCGAACTGAAGCTGGTGTTCGGCCTCTCGGGCCTGTTCGTCATCGGATACGTCCTGATCGGCGGTCCGCTTGGAAGCGCTGCCGAGGCCGCGGCGCGGACCTTCTTTTGATCGCCCTTGAAAGCGGTAGCCGGATATCGCCCGACGATTTCCGGCATGTCGCTCTCGATGCGGTCGGATCGACAAACAGCGAATGCCTGGCGCGTGCGCGCCAGGGCGATCCGGGCAATCTCTGGGTCACGGCTGTCAGGCAGACCGGCGGTCGCGGCCGCCGCGGCCGTGCCTGGTTTTCGGAACCCGGCAACCTCTATGCATCGCTTCTCCTGATCGATCCGGCACCAATCGAGCATCTGCATTCTCTGCCGCTCGCCGTTGCCGTCGCCGTGCACCGGGCAATCCGCCAGGTGATGCCGCCGGGTGCGGCACCGGTGGAGATCAAGTGGCCAAACGACATTCTCATCGATGGGAAAAAGACCTGCGGCATCCTGCTCGAAGGGGAGGCTCTTCCTGACGGGCGCCAGGCCTTGGTCATTGGCTGCGGCATCAACATTGCCGTCCAGCCGGACGAGGCCCTCTATCCCGTTACCTCGTTGAGGAACGAGGGCGCCTCGGTTTCTCCGGACGAACTTTTCGCGCGGCTGTTCGTGACGATGGCGGAGACGCTGTCGCTATGGGACCGTGGCGCGGGGATTGCAAAGACCATCGAGCAATGGCGGGCGGCCGCCCGCGGCATCGGTGAGACGATTACAGTGAACCTGCCGGACCGATCGCTTTCGGGCCGCTTTGCCGGTATTGATGAGACCGGGCGGTTGATGCTCGATACCGGGTCAGGCACGATGCAGGCGATTGCAGCCGGCGACGTATTTTTCGGATAATTTCTAGAACAAGGGCGCATTACAATATGGCGCAGGACGAAGAACTGGTGTTCTTGCCGCTTGGCGGCGTCGGCGAAATCGGCATGAATCTCGGCCTTTACGGCTTCGGGCGGCCCGGAAGCCGCCAGTGGATCATGGTCGATTGCGGCGTGACGTTCCCGGGACCGGAGCTTCCCGGCGTCGAGCTGGTGCTGCCCGATATCGGGTTTCTCGCCGAGGAGCGGCGCAATCTCAAGGCGATCATTATCACTCACGCCCACGAGGACCACTACGGCGGCCTGAATGATCTGTGGCCGGGTCTCAACGTTCCGGTCTATGCCTCGCCGTTCACGGCAGGCATGTTGGAGGCCAAGCGCGATTTCGAAAAGAGCCGCGGCGAAATCCCGGTGACGATCTTCAAGCAGGGTGACCGCATCAATGTCGGCCCGTTCGAGATCGAAGCCGTCGGCGTCAACCATTCGATCCCCGAGCCGATGTCGCTGATCATCCGCACGCCGCTCGGCACGGTCGTTCATACCGGCGACTGGAAGATCGATCTGCATCCGTCGCTCGGGCCCCTGACCGACGAGACGCGTTTCCGCCAGATCGGCGACGAAGGCGTGTTGGCGCTCATCTGCGATTCCACCAATGCCATGCGCGACGGCGTTTCGCCGTCGGAACAGGAAGTCTCCGAAAGCCTGTCGAAGATCATCGCCAACGCCGAGGGCCGGGTTGCGATCACCACCTTCTCGTCGAATGTCGGGCGCATCCGCTCCATCGCCGAGGCCGCGGAAGAGGCGGGGCGGGATGTCCTCCTGCTCGGCAGCTCGATGCGCCGCGTCGTTGCCGTTGCTCAGGATCTCGGGTTGATGGAAGGCATCAAGCCGTTCCTCGCTGAAGATGAGTTCGGCTATGTGCCACGCGACAAGGTCGTGGTTATCCTGACCGGCAGCCAGGGCGAGCCGCGGGCAGCACTCGCCAAGATCGCGCGCGACGAGATGCGCAACGTTGCATTCTCCGCCGGCGACACCGTTGTCTTCTCCTCACGCACGATCCCCGGCAACGAGAAGGCGATCAACGACATCAAGAATGGCCTGGTCGAGCAGGGCATCCACATCATCACCGACAGTGAAGCGCTGGTGCATGTGTCCGGTCATCCCCGCCGCACCGAACTGCAGCAGATGTATCAGTGGCTGCGCCCGCAGATCCTTGTCCCGGTTCATGGCGAAGCTGCGCATCTGACGGCCCATGCCGAACTCGGTCAGCAGTCTGGCATTGCCAGTGTTCCGCGCCTTCGGAACGGCGAAATGCTGCGCCTTGCCCCGGGTCCGGCCGAGGTCATTGACGAAGCGCCGCATGGCCGTATCTACAAGGACGGCAACCTCATCGGCGATTTTGAAGAAATGGGCATCGGCGAGCGCCGCAAGCTCTCTTTCGCCGGACACGTCGCCGTCAACGTCGTTCTCGACAGCCGCTACGATTTCCTCGGCGACCCGGATATCGTTGCGATCGGTCTCCCGGAGTTCGATGATGAGGGCGAAGACATGGAGGACACCCTCTATGACGCAATCCTCGGTGCGGTCGAGAGTATTCCGCGGGCAAAGCGCAAGGACCTGGCAATGTTGCAGGAGGCGGTTCGCCGCGCCGTTCGCAGCACAGCCAATCAGACCTGGGGCAAGAAGCCGATTGTAACGGTGTTTGTCACCAAAGTCTGATTGGCGGTTGTCCCGCGGCGATGTAAGCGGGACCGGTACAGGACGTCATAGCGGGAGGATCGCAATGCTCGGACGAGTGAACCATATCGCCATCGCCGTGCCGGATCTTGGCTCCGCCGCCGAAAGCTACCGCTCGACGCTCGGCGCATCCGTCACCGAGCCGCAGGCATTGCCGGAGCACGGCGTAACCGTTGTGTTCGTGACGTTGGCCAACACCAAGGTCGAACTCCTCGAGCCGCTCGGCGAGAGCTCGCCGATCGCCGCCTTCCTGGCGAAGAACCCTTCGGGCGGAATGCACCACATCTGCTACGAAGTGGAGAACATCCTCGCGGCGCGTGACGCGCTGCGGGCGGCGGGAGCTCGGGTTCTGGGAGACGGAGAGCCGAAAGTCGGTGCGCATGGCAAGCCGGTGCTTTTCCTGCACCCCAAGGATTTCCAGGGTACGCTGATCGAACTCGAAGAGGTGTGACAGTTGACCGCGCGATGCGCGTTTGTCTGATCGGGCAGGCGGCGCTATAAGGCGGACAGAATGTCGCGGAAGTCGCGGCGAATGGCCTTGGGCCGTTACGTCGATTGCCTTCACCGGGAGCCGGAAATGCCGCTGTTTTCAATTTTTGCCATCTACTTCATCATCTGGTGGATCACGCTGTTTGCCGTTCTCCCCTTGGGAGTACGCACGCAAGCGGAAGAAAACAGCGTCGTCCCGGGAAGCGTCGAAAGCGCGCCGGCCAAGTTCAATGCGAAACGGGTCGTGCTTTTGACCACCGCCATCGCTGCCGTCATCCAGATCGCCTGGTATGTCGTCTCCGTCAAACTTGGCTACGGCATCGATTCCATCCCGCGATTTTACCCGAAATTCTATTGAGAGCTTCCGCGAGGGCGGGTTGGCTGAGCGAAGCCGCAGGGCGAGCGAAGATTTTTCAGGATATCGAGTCTGAAATTTCGGCGTCGCGATGACGGCCAGCGTGCCGCCGTGACCGGAACCAGGGCAATCGCAGGGTTGACCGCCGCCAAATTGACATAGTTCAATTCTTATTGCTGCTTCGCGATTGCGATGGACCGAGAAAAGCAAAAAAAAACAAGGCCAGAAGCCTTGTTTTCAAGTTTCGCGTGATCTTTCATCCGTTGCCGGCGGCAGCGACTAAGCGCGCCTAAGATCTTATCCTCCCAAGACTTGACCGCGAAAGTCGGCAAGAATTTAGTCTTCATGCCTGTTTTGTGAGCCGAAATTAGCCCAAACATTAAGCTCTGTCATCCTGTTTTTTTGCATTTTTGCTACAGTTGGGTAAAATATTCCCGTTGACAATTCCTGTCGCAATCTTGTTACTAGCGTGCTCTTTTGACGCAGGCTTTGCCGGTCTTTTCTCCTCAAAATCAGCGGCTCCGATCTTTCCGGCGATGGTCTGAGAGTAGGGTTTTCTTCCGCCTGCGAAGCAGCTATGAACGCAAGGCTCATAAAGGTTCACGCTGGCTTTGCCGGCGATGGATAATGGAGAGCTCGACCCCGAGAAGCGACGGTCGCCCTTGCCAGTCTATCGGCAAGGAAGGCGCCGGAGCTCAACGTCATTTCGCCCGAATCCGCCGATAGTGCGACGTTCATCAAGTTCTGGAACCCGTCATGCGCCTGTCCCGCTTTTTCATGCCCATCCTGAAGGAAAATCCTAAGGAAGCGGAAATCGTTTCCCACCGCCTCATGCTCCGTACGGGCATGATCCGGCAGCAGTCCTCGGGCATCTATACCTGGCTGCCACTGGGCAAGCGCGTTCTCGACAAGGTCAATGCGATCATCCGCGAGGAGCAGAACCGCTCGGGCGCGATCGAACTCCTGATGCCGACGCTGCAGTCCGCAGAGCTCTGGCAGGAAAGCGGCCGCTACGACGCCTACGGCAAGGAGATGCTGCGCATCAAGGACCGCCAGGACCGCCCGATGCTCTACGGTCCGACGAACGAGGAAATGATCACGGACGTCTTCCGTTCCTACGTGAAGTCCTACCGCGATCTGCCGCTCAACCTCTACCACATCCAGCTGAAGTTCCGTGACGAGATTCGCCCGCGCTTCGGCACCATGCGCTCGCGCGAGTTCCTGATGAAGGACGCCTATTCCTTCGATCTCGACCGGGAAGGGGCCGAACACGCCTATAACCGCATGTTTGCCGCTTACCTGCGCACCTTCGCGCGCATGGGCCTTCGCGCCATTCCGATGCGTGCCGATACCGGCCCGATCGGCGGCAATCTGAGCCACGAATTCATCATCCTCGCCGACACCGGCGAATCCGAAGTCTTCTGCCACAAGGATTTCCTTGGCTTCGATATCCCCGGCGAAGAAACCAACTTCGATGATGTCACCGGCCTCAAGGCGATCTTCGACAAGTGGACGTCGCGCTACGCGGCGACATCGGAAATGCACGATGAGGCAGCCTTCAATGCGGTTGCCGAAAGCGATCGCGTGTCGGCGCGCGGTATCGAAGTAGGCCATATCTTCTATTTCGGCACCAAGTATTCCGAAGCCATGGGCGCCAAGGTTCTCGGCCCCGACGGCAAGGAGCACGCCGTGCACATGGGGTCCTACGGTATCGGGCCGACCCGCCTCGTGCCGGCGATCATCGAAGCCTCGCATGACGACAACGGCATCATCTGGCCGAAGTCGATCGCGCCGTTCGATGGCATCATCATCAACATGAAAGCGGGCGATGCCGCTTGCGACGGAGCCTGCGAGACGCTCTACTCCGAACTCGGCAAGGCAGGATTCGATGCGCTGCTTGACGACACCGACGACCGCGCCGGTGCGAAGTTCGCGACGGCTGACCTGATCGGGGTTCCGGTCCAGATCATCGTCGGTCCGCGTTCGGTCGCCAATGGCGAAGTCGAGGTCAAGGATCGCAAGACCGGCGAGCGCGAGACGATGACCGTCGAAGCTGCGATCAACAAGCTGATCGCAACGAAGTAATGAGGCGAGGGAAGGCAGGATGACCGCCGTGGTGCAAGATCAGGTGCAGGCCGCAGCGCAGCCTGAAAAGTCCTCCAGCCGTCCCTTTTCCGCCTTTGAGCGCATGGTAGCCTGGCGCTACCTGCGTTCCAGGCGCAAGGAAGCCTTCATTTCGGTCATCGCCGGCTTCTCCTTTATCGGCATCATGCTTGGCGTCGCGACGCTGATCATCGTCATGGCGGTGATGAATGGGTTCCGCACCGAGCTCATCTCCCGCATTCTCGGCATCAACGGTCACATGATCGTCCAGCCGATCGACGGGCCGCTCAACAATTATGCGGAACTGGCGACCAAGTTCTCGGGCGTCAAGGGCGTCACCATGGCGATCCCGCTGGTCGAGGGCCAGGTTCTGGCCCAGGGCGTCGGCGATAGTTCCACGGGCGCTCTGGTTCGCGGCATCCGTGCCGACGATCTCAGCAAGATGAAGTCGGTTTCCGACCACATCCAGTCCGGCGACATGGTCGGTTTTGCCTCCGGCTCCGGCGTGGCGATCGGCTCGCGCATGGCCGAGCAACTCGGCATCCGTGTCGGCGGAACGATCACGCTGACCTCGCCCAATGGCGACGTGACGCCGCTCGGTATGAACCCGCGCGTCAAGGCCTATACCGTTTCGGCGATCTACGAGATCGGCATGTCCGAATACGACTCGACGATCATCTTCATGCCGCTCGAAGAGGCGCAGCTCTTCTTCAACGCGGAGGGGCTCGCGCAGTCGATCGAGGTCTTCGTCGAGCATCCGGATGTCGTCGACGAACTGCGCCAGCCGATCGAGGATGCCGCGGGACGGCAGATCTTCATCAGCGACTGGCGTGATCGCAACAAGACCTTCTTCTCGGCGCTCGAAGTCGAGCGCAACGTGATGTTCATGATCCTGACGCTGATCGTGCTGGTCGCGGCGCTGAACATCATCTCGGGCCTGATCATGCTGGTGAAGGACAAGGGTAGCGACATCGCGATTCTCAGAACGATGGGCGCAACTTCAAGCTCGGTGATGCGCATCTTCTTCATGACAGGCGCGGCGATCGGCGTGGCGGGAACGATCGCCGGCGTGGCGCTCGGCGTCGTCGTCTGCCTCAACATCGAATCCATCCGGCAGTTCTTCTCCTGGATCTCGGGAACCACACTCTTCAGTCCGGAACTCTATTTCCTGAGCCAGCTCCCGGCCGACATGAATGCCGATGAGACCGTGCTCGTCGTCGTCATGGCACTCACGCTTTCCTTCCTCGCCACAATCTTCCCGGCCTGGCGTGCCTCGCGCCTCGATCCGGTGCAGGCCCTGCGTTACGAATGACAAGGACATCAACTGAATGAATGCGCGCGTGGCACTGCAGCTTTCCGGCGTCGAGCGACACTACGGGGAAGGCGAAACGTACCTACCCATCCTCAAGGGGGCGGATTTTGCGTTGAGAAGCGGCGAGACGGTTGCGCTGGTCGCACCCTCGGGAACCGGCAAGTCGACGCTCCTGCATGTGGCCGGCCTCTTGGAGCGCCCGGATGGCGGCGAAGTCTTGGTCAACGGCGTCTCCTGCGGTGGGCTCAACGACGATCGGCGCACGGCGATCCGCCGCAACGAGATCGGCTTCGTCTACCAGTTTCACCATCTGCTTCCCGAATTCTCGGCACTCGAGAACATCATGATGCCGCAGCTGATCGCTGGTCTGCCCAAGGCTGAGGCCGCCGATCGGGCAAGGGCGCTGCTCGACTACATGCGCATCGGTCACCGCGCCGACCACCGCCCGGCGGAACTTTCTGGCGGCGAGCAGCAGCGTGTCGCGATCGCGCGTGCCGTCGCCAATGCGCCGCTCGTGCTCCTTGCGGACGAGCCAACGGGCAATCTCGATCCGGAAACCGCCGGCTATGTCTTCGAAGCGCTGGAGGCGCTCGCGCGCCAGTCGGGCCTTGCGGCCCTGATCGCCACGCACAACCACGAGCTTGCCGGCTTGATGGACCGCCGCGTGACGATCGAGGACGGCAAGGTTGTCGAGATGAACTGACCGCGTGGCGGCCGGCCTGTTGATCGTCAGGCGCCGTTACCTCTCGCGCGGTCTTTCGCCCGTCCGGGACAAGCGGGCTCAGCCCGCGTCTTTAGGCCGACCGGAGCGTCTGCTCTGAGGCACGATGGACGCATATTCTGGCCTTGCTCTTAACGCCTGATCAGACCGCCGCGATAGTCGAGTTCGTAAGCTTCCTCGCCATCGACGAAGATGACTTCGTGGCCGGAAAAATGTCCGGTGTCACCACGGCTGCTATCGATATAGTAGCCATGCGCATGCCGAAACTCCATGCCGCCGAGGAAGTGGCGCTTTCCCTGATACATCGCCTGCAGGGCAGCCTTGATGACCAGTCCAGCCTTCTCTCCATCGATGAGATCGGGGCGGATGATGCGGCCGAAATAGTTCATCGCCCAGCGGGGTTCCTCCTCCCGCCAGACGGTTTCCTGTCCGGCAAAATCAGTCCCACCGAAATAGCTGTCGAGATAGCGCCAGCGATCACGTTCATAACCGATGTCGTGGGAACCCGGACGCGAAGAAGCCCGGGCCATGCCGCCGCCCACATAGGCATTAGATTTGGCCTCTACGATGAAGTCCGTGAGTCCCTTGAGTTCGGTCATGATCGTTCCTCATCTGTTCCGGGCCCAGGATGCCGCAATGCGCGAGAGCTGTAAAGAACATAAAGGGAACAATCGGATGATTATTGAATGCCGCAAGCCTTCTGCCCGCGATCGTCGTTCCAGTCCTTGAGGAGAACGAGCTCGCCTTTTACGGCAATGGGCTTGTCGTTGGCCTTGCCCTTACCCGTCAGCACGTTGAGGTCGCATTGGGAGGTGCTGTCGGGGGCGAGCGTATCGTAGGATGAGTAGGTGTAGCCTGCGACCACAAAGTCGAAGTTGCGGTATGCCACCGTCAATTTCTGTTCCCAGCGGTCACGGCCGATGGCGTCGTTGTGGCTGGTGATGATCAACGAACCGTTCGGCAACGCCTCGACCGACGGCGCCTGCCCGGCAAGGTCGAACTGCCCCCAGATCTTGTTCGGGATGGCCGATTTCAAACCGAGCGCGCCAGTTTCGCCGGCCAGGTAAACATAGACGCCGTTGTCGTCGTCGCTGCCCTCGGCTGGCCGCACGATCAGGGCGAGATCCGTATCTCCGTCCTTGTCCCAGTCGCCGGTTGCCGCGGAGACAATCCGGGCAGGGTCGATCGTTTCCGTCGCGGAGGCGACGGCCGGAAACAGGAACAGCAAGAGTAGAATCAGGCGTGCATGCATGTCGAAACGCTCCGCTTGGTTGTTCCTCTTGATAGGCGGGCTCGGCGCTTTCCTCAAGCGGCTTCCTCACCGGTTAACCTGCGTTCGCCTGCCGTGTTAACCATCGTGAACAGTACGCCTGTGTCTCACTTGACGCGTGAACAAAAATGGAACAAAGTAAAAACATAACGGAAAAGGAGCCATGTTATGACTGATTTTGTTCGTGACCTCGCCGCCTTCGCTTCGATGAGCCTTTTCATCGCAAGCATCTCTTTCATCGCGCTCGGCCTCTGAGGAGCGCCGACATTTCCTCTCACGCACCTCCCAATTTCCGCCCTCTCGATTGAATAAGGGGGACGACGTGTCAGGTGAAACTGGACATGTCGGGTGAGAAGCGGGATATCCTGCCGACCGGACAGGAATCAGGGTGCGAACAATGGCAGACGACGGCAAAGCAGCATCGAGCGAGGCGCTTGGTACGGACCCGCAGTTTGTGCATCTGCGTGTTCACTCGGCTTTCTCCCTGCTCGAAGGCGCACTGCCGCTGAAGAAGGTCATCGGCAAGGCGGTTGCCGATAATCAGCCGGCGATTGGGATCGTCGACACCAACAATCTCTTTGCCGCGCTCGAGTTTTCGCAGAAGGCAGCCGGCGACGGACTGCAACCGATTACCGGCTGCCAGCTTTCCATCGACATGGAAGACGAGGTGGATGGCGAACGGCGCGGCCACGCGCAACAGCTCGCGAAGCTGCCATCGATCGTCCTGATCGCCGCGACGGACGACGGCTACACGCGGCTCGTCGATTTGGTGAGCCGCGCCTATCTCAGCGGCGAGGGCAGCCAGGCGACCCGGATCACGCGCTCCTGGCTTGCCGAAAACGGTACGGACGGATTGATCGCGTTGACCGGCGCGTCCGGCGGTCCGGTGGACTTGGCCTTGAAGGCGGGCTCGACGGCGCTGGCCGAAGCGCGCCTTGAAACCTTGCATGATCTCTTCGGCGATCGTCTCTATATCGAGCTGCAGCGGCACGGAGGCTACGACCGGCGCCATGAGAGCCGGATGATCGAGCTTGCCTACAAGTTCGACATTCCCCTTGTTGCCACCAACGAAGCCTTCTTTCCGTCGCCGTCCGACTACGATGCCCATGACGCCCTGATGGCGGTCGCGCACAACGCGATGGTTTCGGACGACAGCCGCTTCCGTCTGACGCCGGACCACTATCTCAAGAGCCGCAAGGAAATGGCGGCGCTTTTTGCGGATCTGCCCGAGGCGCTGGAAAACACCGTCGAGATCGCACGGCGCTGCTCCTTCATGCTGAAGACCCGCGGACCGATCCTGCCGCGCTTTACCGGCGCCACCGCAGATCCGGAAGAGGCGGAGCGTGCCGAGGCGGCCGAGCTGCGCCGCCAGGCGGAGGAGGGGCTCGAACAGCGTCTCGCCAGGCTCGGCATGGCGCCCGGCTATAGCGAGCAGGAATATCGCGAACGCCTGGCCTTCGAGCTCAGTGTTATCGAGCGCATGAAGTTCCCCGGTTACTTCCTGATCGTTGCCGACTTCATCAAATGGGCGAAGCAGCACGATATCCCCGTCGGGCCGGGGCGCGGTTCGGGTGCAGGATCACTGGTTGCCTATGCGCTGACGATCACCGACGTCGATCCGATGCGCTTCTCGCTGCTGTTCGAACGCTTCCTCAATCCTGAGCGCGTCTCGATGCCCGACTTCGACATCGACTTCTGCCAGGACCGGCGCGAAGAGGTGATCCGCTACGTGCAGCGCAAATATGGCCGCGAGCAGGTGGCGCAGATCATCACCTTCGGTTCGCTGCAGGCGCGCGCCGCACTGCGCGACGTCGGCCGCGTGCTCGAAATGCCCTATGGCCAGGTCGACAAGATCTGCAAGCTGGTGCCGAACAACCCGGCCAATCCGACGCCGCTCTCCAAGGCGATCGAGGAGGAGCCGCGCCTGCAGGAGGAGGCCGAGAAGGAACCGGTGGTGGCGCGGCTTCTCGATATCGCGCAGAAGATCGAAGGCCTCTACCGTCACGCCTCGACCCACGCCGCCGGCATCGTGATCGGCGACCGGCCGCTGTCGCAACTCGTGCCGATGTATCGCGATCCGCGCTCCGACATGCCGGTCACCCAGTTCAACATGAAGTGGGTGGAGCAGGCGGGCCTCGTCAAGTTCGACTTTCTCGGCCTGAAGACCCTCACCGTTCTGAAGGTTGCGGTCGATTTCGTGAAGCAGCGGGGCATCGAAGTCGATCTCGCGAGCATCCCGCTCGACGACCCGAAGACCTATGAGATGCTGTCGCGCGGCGAGACCGTCGGCGTGTTCCAGGTGGAAAGTGCCGGCATGCGCAAGGCGCTGATCGGCATGCGGCCCGACTGCATCGAGGACATCATCGCGCTGGTCGCGCTCTACCGCCCGGGCCCGATGGAGAACATCCCGGTCTACAATGCCCGCAAACATGGTGAGGAAGAAGTCGAATCGATCCATCCGAAGATCGACCATCTGCTCAAGGAAACGCAGGGCGTCATCGTCTACCAGGAGCAGGTGATGCAGATCGCCCAGGTGCTCTCGGGCTATTCGCTCGGCGAGGCCGATCTTCTGCGTCGCGCCATGGGCAAGAAGATCAAGGAGGAAATGGACAAGCAGCGCGCCCGCTTCGTCGACGGCGCCGTGAAGAATGAAGTGTCGAAGCCGCAGGCCGACCTGATCTTCGACCTGCTCGCCAAGTTCGCCAACTACGGCTTCAACAAGTCGCATGCCGCGGCTTATGCGATCGTCTCTTACCAGACCGCCTATATGAAGGCGCACTATCCGGTGGAGTTCCTGGCGGCGTCGATGACGCTCGACATGGCCAACACGGAAAAGGTCAACGACTTCCGCCAGGATGCGAAGCGGCTGGGCATTGAAGTAATCGCGCCATCGGTGCAGACCTCGTTCCGGCATTTCCAGACAGGTGAGAGCTGCATCTATTATTCGCTCGCCGCGATCAAGGGCGTGGGCGAATCCGCGGTCGAGCATATCGTCGAAGTGCGCGGTGACCGGCCTTTCGCAAGCCTCGAGGACTTCTGCCTCAGGATCGATCCCAAGCTTCTTAACCGTCGCGTCTTCGAAAGCCTGATTGCCGCCGGCGCCTTCGATTGCTTCGGCTATGACCGGGCGGAACTGGTCGGCGGGCTCGATCGCATCCTTGGCTTCGCCCAGCGTGCGCAGGAGAATAAGACGAGCGGCCAGAGCGACATGTTCGGGGTAGGGGCGGCAACCGGGCCGGAGCGAATCGCGCTCCCGGCCTACACGCCCTGGCTCGCGTCGGAAAAGCTGCACCGCGAATTCCAGGTGCTGGGCTTCTATCTCTCCGCCCATCCGCTCGACACCTACAATGCCTTGCTCGCCAAGATGCGCGTGCAGACCTTCGGCGATTTCGCCGGCGCGGTGAAGAAGGGGGCAACCGCCGGCCGCTTAGCCGGCACGGTGACCTCGAAGCAGGAACGCAAGACGCGCACCGGCAACAAGATGGGCATCATCGCCTTTTCGGACTCCTCCGGCCAATTCGAGGCCGTGCTTTTCTCCGAGATGCTGCATCAGTATCGTGACCTCCTTGAGCCGGGCAAATCGCTCGTCATGACGGTTGCCGCCGAAGAGCGGCCGGAAGGCATCGGTCTGCGCATCCAGACCCTGCGCTCGCTGGAGGAAGAATCGCTGCAACTGCAGAAGGCGCTGCGCGTCTATGTGCGCGATTCCGGCCCGCTGAAATCGATCGCCTCGCATCTCAACACCAAAGGCGACGGCCTTGTCTCCTTCGTCGTCATCAAGGACAACGGTCAGCGCGAGATCGAGGTGGAACTGAGCGAGAAGTTCCGGATCTCGCCGGAGATCGCCGCAGCGCTGCGCTCGGCGCCGGGTGTCGTCGACGTCGAGCTGGTTTGATCCGGATGGTTTCCCCTTTTCATTCAAGGGGGAACTGACGCGGGGGCCTTGAAGGCGAGCGGCGGCGCGCCCGTGGTCGCTTCGCATTTCCCATGTAAGCGTCCGATCAGTCGCCGGGCTGCGCTCGGGTGATGGTGATGAAATCGGTACCCTGGCCGGTCTCTAGGCCGCTTTCCGTGTCGGCGATCGAGAGCGACGAGCCTTCGACCAACAGGCCTTCGACCCGCTTGCGAACATCGTCTGATATCGTCATCCGCGCCAGCGTCCGCTGTATTCCGTTATAGGCGAAGGGATCGGCGTCTATGGAAATGCCGAGCCGCTTCTTCGTCGAGGCAGGCAGGTGGTTCTCGAGTGAAACGCCGAACCATTTGCCTTCAGCGCCTTCTTCTTCTTCATTGTGGCGGAATTGAAGGAAATGCGTTCCCAGCGCCTCTTCCGGTTTGTCGATCGTAAGGCCTGCCTCGAACAGTGGCTTGAACCCTTGCCGCACGAGGATCTTGCCGTTTTGCGGCGGCGTGCGGCCGGCCTTGCGCAGCAGCCTGTCGGTCAACTCCGGCGTCAGCTTGCCGTCGCTTTCGAGCCCTTCGCTCGCCTGGAGGGCACGAAGCGCGGCAATCGTCGCCGGCCCTGCGTGGCCGTCGATCGTACCGGGTGCGTATCCGAGGAATTCCAGCGACGCCTGGACCTCACGCATGGTGTCCCGTGCATCGCTGCGGGTGATCAGGATTCGGATCGGTTCTGCCGTGGCTTTGGCTGCGCCGGCCGCACCACCTGCCGGTTCTGTCATGGCGACTTCGACCGGCGTATCTCCAGCCTGGCTAATGGCGGGTCTCAGCGGCACATCGGAAAGCGGTGGCAGGACTTCCGAGGGAGCCGGGCGAAAGAGCAGGGCGCTCTTGACCTCTGCAGGCGTTATCTGCCGGTCGGAAATCAGCACGTGCACGCCGCGCTCGGTCATCTTGTAAAGCGAGGCGGCGAAAGCGCTCGGCAGGCGCACGCAGCCATGCGAGGCGGGGTAGTCGGGCACATGGTTGGACCCGTGCAGCGCGATACCCGACCATGTAAGCCGCTGCATGAAGGGCATCGGCGCGTTCGAATAGATGTTCGACTTGTGATGGCGCCGCTTTTCCAGGATCGAGAAGATGCCGGTCGGCGTCGCATGGCCGGCCTTGCCGGTTGACACGGGCGACGTCGCAATCACGGCGTCGCCGTCATAGACGACGAGCGATTGCTGGTCTTTCGAAACGATGATCTGTAGCGGCCCGCGACTGCCTGCAAACCCGGTGGCCGGTGACAAGAGCAGAGCAACGAAGCTGGCGGTGAGAGCGAAACGCGATACCATACACTCAACCCAACACGTGACTTGGCGAGCGAGCCTAGCCTGCAATCTTTAAAGAATTCATCCAGCCCGTGTGCGCACCACATCAAGGTTGCGTGATCGCGCTGTGTCCGCGTTCAGCGACCGCGTTTCCGGGTGCCGAAGGTATAGCCGGTCTCGACGCTGGCCTTGCCGAACTTGTCGCGCAGTTTGTTCATGGCGTCTTCGGCCGCGGCCCGGCGGGTTGCCGCGGGGTCGACCAGATCGGGCGGATCGGCAAGATCCGGGGCTGAGAGATCGCTGACGCCGATCCCGATCAGGCGGTACTTCGTACCGTCCGCCTCTTTCTCCAGGAGTTGCACCCCGGTGCGGAAGATGCGGTCGGCGAGCCGTGTCGGGCTGTCGAGCCGCCGGTTGCGGGTGCGGATCTTGAAGTCGGCCGTCTTCAGTTTCAGAACGACGGTCTGGCCAGCGAGTTCCGACTTTCGCAGCCGATGCGCTACCTGCTCGCTGAGACGCCTGAGATGCGCCACGAGATCATCGTAACGCGCGATATCGTCATTGAACGTCGTCTCGGCGGATACGCTCTTGGCTTCGCCGTCGATCTCGACCGCCCTTTCGTCGAGCCCGCGCGACAGACGAAAGAGCCGTTGTCCCATGGTGCCGTAGCGGCGCATGAGATCGGCTTCCTCCATGGTCTGCAATTGTCCGATCGTGCGCACGCCGTCGCGTTCCAGGGTATTGGCGAAGGCCTTGCCGACGCCCCAGATCAGCGTGACCGGTTTTTCCCTCAGGAACTCCAGTGCCTCGGCCTGGCCGATGACGGAAAAGCCGCGCGGCTTCTGCAGGTCGGAAGCCACTTTGGCGAGAAACTTGCAGTAGGAGAGGCCAACGGAGACGGTGATGCCGATCTCCTGCTCGACACGTCGGGCGAAGCGCGCGAGCGTACGCGCCGGTGGATCGTGATGCAGCCGCTCGGTGCCCTTGAGCTCCAGAAAGGCCTCGTCGATCGACAGCGGCTGCACCAGCGGTGTCAACTCCTGCATCAGCGTGCGGACTTCGCGGCCGACACGCGCGTATTTTTCCATGTTGGGCTTGATGACCACGGCCTGTGGGCAGGCCTCCAGCGCCTTGAACATCGGCATTGCCGAGCGTACGCCGTGAATGCGGGCAATGTAGCAGGCGGTGGATACCACGCCGCGCTTGCCGCCGCCGATGATCACCGGCTTGTCGGCAAGTTCCGGATCATCGCGTTTTTCGATCGACGCGTAGAAGGCGTCACAATCGATATGCGCCAATGTCAGATCATAGAGCTCGCTGTGGCGTAGCAGGCGTGGACTGCCGCAGGCCGTGCAGCGCCGCGCGCCACCGGCCTGTTCCTTGAGGCAGTCGCGGCAGAAGCCTGGAGATTGAGCAGCGCTGTCGGGCATATCGGGAACAAATATTGAACATCGCGACCTTACGCTCTAGGCTGGTGAGTCTCAAGGGAGGCTCTGTTGGAAATCACACTCCAGTTCTCACCCGTGACGGCGGATAGTTGGGCGGATTTCGAGCAGCTTCTTGAGCCGAACGGTGCCTATGGCGGTTGCTGGTGCACCGCTTTGCGCCTGCCGCATTCCGTCCGAACTGCGATGCCGGCCGGGCAGCGCAAGGCCTTTATCAAGGCACGCATCGAAGCCGCGCCGCCGCCCGGAATCCTCGGCTATTTCGAGGGAAGGCCGGTGGCCTGGGTTCAGGTTGGTCCTCGCCAGGATGTTCCGCAGTTCAATTCACCGCGCACGGTCGCGCGACCGCTGGAGGACCGCGAGGCGACCGATCCGACGATCTGGGCGCTGAGCTGTCTGTTCATGCAGTCGAAACTACGGGGCAAGGGCTTGAGCCATCAACTCGTGCGCGCCGCGATCGACCACGCGAGAGTGGGCGGCGCCCGCTATCTCGATGCTTGTCCGATCGATCACGCCAAACAGTCAAAGTCAGTCGCCCTTTGGGTCGGCGCTACGACGGTCTTCGAGGCTGCGGGATTCGACATTGTGGCGCGCCGCAAGGATGGCAGGCCGCTGATGCGATTGGATTTGCACTGATGGGAACCGGCGCTGAACTAGCCCTCGAAATGCGCACGAATGGCCGCCGCGGCCTCTGGCCAGTCCGCGGCCGCGCGGATGCCGGCGTCCGGCTTTGGGGCGAGCGCGCGGAACTCCGCGTTAACCATGAGGTTGATCAGCAGGCAGGACGGCGCGTGGCGCTGGACCGACTGCAGGTTGCGGAGAATGTCGTCGACGAAGACCAGCGGAACCGGCCGTCCGGCGTGCAGTTTTTGCACGATCGGTCCCTTCGGCTCCTCGGAGGCAAGCAACGGGTAGGGAAGGCCAAGCCGGTCGAGCAAGGCGCGGCGGACCGCGGTGTGATGCGGCGGCATGGCGGTGAGGAAAACGATGTCCGCTTCCTTCGACAGCGCGGCCAAGGTCTCGACGACCTGTGCGGCCGGCTTCTGCCAGCGATCCTGCGACCCGTAGAAGGAATCAAGCAGGGCTTTGACCTCCGCCTCCGCGAGCGGTCGTTCGTTCGTACGATCGACGATGTTGCCGGTCAAACGGAAGGATCGGGGCAGCAGAACGTGGCCGCAGCCTTCAAGGAAGAGCTTGAACGGATTGATGAATTCGAGCACGACCTCATCGATGTCGCTGACGATCAGCGGGCGCTCTCGAAGCTGGATGCGGTCGCCTGTGGACGCGCCTGGCACGCTCAATCCTCAAATTCCGAATGGCCCGAAAGTGCCGCATGGGCGCGCACCACATCTTCCGGCGCCGTACCGGTCGCCTGGCAGAATGCCATCAGCGTCGGCTCGTGGTCCATGAGAAAGGCAACGAGACCGCCCATGAATCCAGGCTCGGCGATGGCATTGCGCAACGCCGAGGGATCGGTGCCCGTAAGCGCCAGGAAACGGGACAGAAGCTCAGGCTCGCCGGCGAGCCAGGCAAGGATGTCGATGGCGATTTCATCAGCGCTCTTCAATGCTTCGTCCCCGTATGGTTTTTACGTGCGGAGTTACCTATTTTTCAACCAAATAGGCCTATCTCTGAAGTTGAGGAAATGGGTCGAGTCGTCGGCTCTGCAAGTTAAATGTCCTGAGGAGACTTGCAAGGTGACGATGGACAGCAAGGGATCGACATGCCCAAACAGGTAATGATTGTTGAGGACAACGAGCTGAACATGAAGCTGTTCCGCGACCTGATTGAGGCTTCCGGCTATGCGACGATCCAGACGCGCAACGGCATGGAGGCGCTCGAACTCGCGCGCAAGCACCGGCCCGATCTCATTCTCATGGATATCCAGTTGCCGGAAGTGTCCGGTCTGGAAGTGACCAAGTGGCTGAAGGAAGACGATGAATTGCACGTCATTCCTGTCATCGCCGTTACCGCATTTGCAATGAAGGGAGACGAGGAGCGCATCCGCCAGGGTGGATGCGAAGCCTATGTTTCCAAGCCGATTTCCGTACCGAAGTTCATAGAAACGATCAAAACCTACCTGGGCGATGCCTGAGCGGCGGGAAAATTGTTATGACTGCGCGTATCCTTGTCGTCGATGATGTTCCGGCCAATGTGAAGTTGCTCGAAGCCAGGCTGCTCGCCGAATATTTCGATGTGTTGACGGCCAATGACGGCTATTCGGCCTTGGCGCTCTGCGAGAAGACGCCCATCGATCTCGTGCTGCTCGACATCATGATGCCCGGTCTCGACGGTTTCGAGGTCTGCGAACGACTGAAGGCCAATCCGCGCACGGCGCACATTCCCGTCGTCATGGTGACGGCGCTCGATCAGCCGTCGGACCGCGTGCGCGGCCTGAAGGCTGGCGCCGACGACTTCCTGACGAAGCCCGTCAACGATCTCCAACTGATGTCGCGCGTGAAGAGCCTGGTGCGGCTGAAGAATGTCAGCGACGAACTGCGCCTGCGCGCTCAGACGGCGCAGACCATCGGCCTCGAGGACGTCGGCCGCGCGGACCGCCCGGACGAGCCGGGCAATGTTCTGCTCGTCGATGGCCGCGGCTCGTCGCAGGAGAGGCTGCAGCGCGCGCTTGCGCCGATCGCGGATGTCTCGGTGATTTCCGATCCGCAGGCAGCGCTCTTCGAAGCGGCCGAGAACAATTTCGACCTGGTCATCGTCAACGCGAACTTCGACGACTACGATCCTCTGCGGCTGTGCTCGCAGTTGCGCTCGCTGGAGCGGACGCGCTTCATTCCCATCCTGCTGATCGCGGAGCAGGGCAGCGACGAGATGGTGGTGCGCGCGCTCGATCTCGGCGTGACCGATTACCTGATGCGGCCGGTCGATCCGAATGAGCTGATCGCTCGCTCCATGACCCAGATCCGGCGCAAGCATTGCAATGACAGGCTGCGCGCGAGCGTGCAGCAGACCATCGAACTTGCCGTCACCGACGGCCTGACGGGCCTGCACAACCGCCGCTATTTCGACACTCACCTGAAACTGCTGATGGATCGGGCTGCGGCGCGCGGCCGGCCGCTGTCCATCTGCATGACGGACATCGACCGTTTCAAACAGGTCAACGATACCTACGGCCATGATGCCGGCGACGAGGTGCTGCGGGAGTTCGCCAACCGCATCCGCACGACCGTGCGTGGGGCTGATCTTGCCTGTCGTTTCGGCGGAGAGGAATTTGTCGTCGTGATGCCGGATACGTCGGCTGAAATGGCGGCCGGCGTCGCCGAACGCTTACGCATGATTATCGAAAGCTTGCCGTTCCCGGTACCGCAGGCGGATGGTGTTTTGAAGGTGACGGCGTCGATGGGAATCGCGACGCTCAGGCCGGATGCCGATACGGCCGAGGCTCTGCTCAAGCGCGCGGATACGGCACTTTACCAAGCCAAGAACGAGGGCCGCAACCGGGTGGTGGCGGCGGCCGCCTGAGCATTTGGCCGTCCAATCCGGACGCTTCGCGCCCCGGTGAATTTCTTGGGGCCACCTCTTGCGGGTTGCATCTAAAGTTGTATTCTCGCCGCAGCCGATGCTACCGGGGAGTTTGGGTAGCCGCGGCGCCCAGGCCGTGCGCCTGTCTCAGTCTGATACAGAATTAACCATGCGCTTAGCGGCACCGCTTCGCGCATTAAGAATTCGTTGATTTTTTTCCATTTTCAGGTGATGCTGATGAACAAGAGGGCATCGCCTCCTAACATTTTGCTTACCCCATGATGCTCAGGTCCGCCGCATCTCCTGGGTCGTGGGGTCGGTCGGTTGGCTTTTGACGCCTGCGGAATCCTCGTGCCGCAGTCAGAGGCCAGCCGACCCCCTTTGCGAAGCGCCGTCCCATCCCGGGGCGGCGTTTTTGCTTTGGGGGATCAGGCGAGAGGCGCGAGATGGCATGCCTTTCGACCGTCAACTGGACGGTGCCGCGATCGCCGAAAGCCCATGCTCCATGCGCGAGCGCCCAAAAGGAAAGGGCGCCTGACCTTGCGGTCGGCGCCCTTTGATCCCCGGGAAACGGTCGATCTTACTTGATCTTGGTTTCCTTGAATTCGACGTGCTTCTTGACGACCGGGTCGTACTTGGTCTTCGTCATCTTTTCCGTCATCGTACGGCTGTTCTTGGTGGTGACGTAGAAGAAACCCGTGTCGGCTGTCGAAAGCAGCTTGATCTTGATGGTGGTGGCTTTTGCCATGGTCGTCCTGCCTTTGTAACAATGAAAGCCGTGGACAACCGGTTGCGGGCCACGGGCAAGGTTGGCGCGAAACTACAAATCGCGGCCGAAAAGTCAAGGCCGTTTTGGATTCAAAACGATCCTGACCACCGAAAGCGCGACATAGAGAGCGAAAAAGCCGGCGATCGCCCAAGCGAAGCCGTTGTCGCCGGTGACGTCCATCGCGGCGCCGATGACCTGCGGGCCAGCGACCGTGCCGACCGCATAGGAGAACACGAAGGCGGCGTTGGCGGCCGCAAGATCCGCGCCCTGCAGGCGAGACCCCAGATGGCTGAGGCCCACGGTGTAGAGCCCGGAAACGCAACCGCCCCAGAAGAGCAGCACGACCGCCATGAGGAACCAGCTTTCGGCCAGCATCGGCAGACAGAGCGCGCCGATGAGGCCGATGACCGTCATCGCGGACAACAGCGTGCGCCGGTCCTTCACCCGATCGGACAGCATGCCGAGGGGGATCTGGAAGATGAAGTTGCCGATGCCCATCACCGTCAGCAGCAGTGCGGCCTGTGATTCGGTGAAGCCGGACCGGGTACCGAATACCGGGAACAGCGAAAGCCCGCCCGATTCGACCGCGCCGAAGATGAAGACGGCGGCCGTGGCCGTGGGAACGAGGTAGACGTAGCGCAGGAAATGCCGCTCGGGCTTCTCGTCGATGACAGGGCTCTCGTCACGCGCCAGGAAGATCGGCACGGCGGCAAGCAGAATCACGCCCGCGCCGACGACGAAGGGCAGGATGCCCTCGCTGCCGAGGATGGAGAAGAGGAGGGGACCGGTGGCGAAACCGAGCGAAAGAACCGTGCCGTAGATGCCGAGCACAAAGCCGCGCTTGCTTGGTGGTGCAGTCGCGTTGATCCAGAATTCCGAGAGGATGAAGAGCACAGTAATGGCACCGTGGAAGACCACACGCAGCGGAAACCAGAGCCAGAAGCTGGTGATGTAGTAGAAGCCGAAGCCGCTCATGGCGGCGACCAGCACGGCCCACAACATGGTCTGCGCGACTCCGTAGCGATGGGCGACCTTTGTGGTGAACGGCGCGGCCGCCATCGAGGCAAGGCCGGCCATCGCCGAATTGAGCCCGATGAGCGTCGAGGAAATCCCACGCTTCTCCATGATGATGGAGAGCAGCGGCAGACCAAGGCCGATGGCGATGCCAACGGCGCTGATTGCGGCAACGGCAGCGATCAGCGACCGCCAGTGAATATCCCCAACCGGTGCAACTGTACCGGGCGACGGCTGTGACATCAGACGAAGATCCTTAGGGCAACGTGCGGACGAGGCGCCCACGGCGCGCGGCATAGAGTGGCACCGCTCGTTCACAGGGGAGCGACGGATCGGTGTCGAGACTGCTTCTGAGATCCGCAAGTATGATGGCGGTGATGTCAGGTATCCGTAGAGACGGAGAATCGTTCACATCGATCCACTGCAAATCCTGAAGCTCCCGGCTGTCCAGGAAGCGTGTCGGATCGATCCCGGCCTCGTCCGCAAACAAAGCGAAGAAGCGCGTATCGAACCGCCTCGCGTGGCCCGGAGGGGTAATGGCCCGAGCCATATAGCGCAACTTTGCAAGATCGGGAAGAAAGGGAACCGGCGCGGTGGCCGAAGGCGCTGGTTGGCCGACAGCGATGCCGGCCTCTTCGTAGAGCTCACGCAGTCCGGCAAGGGCGAGCGCGCGGGCGCGTGCGTCGGTCAGCTTGCGCGGGCCGGCCGTCTTCAGTGCATGCAGGACCGCCGGGTGAAGATCGGAACCAAAACTGATGCGGTGGTCGCCGGCATCGCGCCGTCCACCGGGGAAGACATAGAGATCCGGCATGAAGACGTGGGCGCTGTGCCGCTTGCCCATCAAAACCCGCACGCGCTTCCCTTGGCGGTCGAGCAGCATGACGGAGGCGGCATCCCGCGGTCTGACAGCCGCGGGACGCTGGCGTTCCTGGACGCCCTGGCTCCGCGCAGACGTCATGCCCTGTCGTCTCGCGGCGGCAGGACATCCTCCGGCGCGTCTTCGTGACCGCCAAAGCCGTGCATCCTCAGCGCCCATTGCAGGCCGATGACGGCACCTTTGACCGGCTGCAGCAGCCCCAGCGAACTGATCACGGTGATCGGCGCCCAGATCGCCAGATGCTGCCACGTCGTCAACGGCAGGATGAGGTCGGTCATCATATAGCCGGCAAGCACGAGGTGGCCGACGATCGTCACGACGATATAGGGCGGGAAGTCATCGGCACGATGGTGGTCCATGCGCTCGCCGCAGGCGGCGCAGGCATCGACGGACTTGACGTAGCTGCGAAACAGCTTGCCGCTACCGCAGGCCGGACAGCGGCCGAGAAAGCCGCGCTTCATCGAAAGGCCAACCGAGCGCTCGTCGCTTTCGCGGCTGCCCAGTTGAAGTGTTTCGCCTGCCGCTGCTTTCATGCCTATTCCTCTGCCTTGCGGGGACCTATCGCCGGCCTCTCGGCGGCCGTGTTCCCGGCTTCTTGCGTGCCACGGTGCGGTCGCGCCGGCCGGACTTGTGGAAGGAGCGCGTCGCCGTCGGCATCTTGCGCCCTTCGCTCAGCATCTCGAACCTGAGCGCACCCGCAAGCGGCACGGCCTCCACGAGCTTGACGCGCACCGGATCGCCGAGGCGATAGCCGAGCCCGGTCTTTTCGCCGGAAAGCGCCTGATGCGCCTCATCATAGATGAAGTAGTCGCGTCCGAGCGTAGATATCGGAACGAAGCCGTCGGCGCCATAGGCGGGCAGGGTGACAAAGAGTCCCGCCTTGGTGACGCCCGAAACGCGGCCGTCGAATTCCTCGCCGACACGGCCATTCAGATGATGGGCGATCAGCCGGTCGACGGTGTCCCGTTCCGCTGCCATGGCGCGGCGCTCGAAGGTCGAGATCTCGGCGGCGATGTCGTCGAGCACGCCCTCTTCCTGCGGCGTCAGTCCGCCTTCGCCGAGACCGAGCGAGGCAACCAGCGCCCGATGCACGATGAGGTCGGCATAACGCCGGATCGGCGAGGTGAAATGCGCATATTTCAAGAGGTTCAGGCCGAAGTGCCCGATATTCTCGGGGCTGTAGATGGCCTGGCTCTGCGAGCGGAGCACCATCTCGTTGACCATCGTCTCGAAGGGTTTTCCCTCGGCCTTGGCGAGAACGCCGTTGAAATGGTTCGAGCGCATGTTGCCGCCCTTGACGAGCGAGATGTCGAGCGTTGCCAGGAATTCGCGCAGGCTTTCCTGCTTGGCGAGCGACGGCTGGTCGTGAACGCGGTAGATCAGCACCTGGCGCTTCTGCTCCAGCGTCTCGGCCGCAGCGACGTTTGCCTGGATCATCATTTCCTCGATCAGCTTGTGGGCATCGAGGCGTTCGGGAACGAAGACACGGTCGACCGTGCCGTCGGGCTTCAGGATGATCTTGCGCTCGGGCATGTTGAGTTCGAGCGGCTGGCGCCGGTCACGCCCGCGCGTGAGGATGCGATAAGCCTCCCAGAGCGGCTTCAGGATCGCGTCGAGGATCGGCCCGGTCTTTTCATCCGGGTTGCCGTCGATCGCCGCCTGCGCCTGCTGGTAGGAGAGCTTCGCCGCGCTCTTCATCATGATGCGGTGGAAGGTATGGCCGGCCTTGCGGCCCTCCTTGGAAAACCGCATGCGCACGGCCAGCGCTGGGCGGTCGACGCCTTCCTTGAGGGAGCAGAGATCGTTCGAAATCCGTTCGGGCAGCATCGGCACCACCCGGTCGGGGAAGTAGACCGAGTTGCCGCGTTTCAGTGCCTCGAGGTCCAGGGCGGTCTTCGGCCGCACATAGTAGGAGACGTCGGCGATCGCGACCGTAACCACGACGCCGCCGGGATTGTCTTCGGACGAATCCGGCTCGGCATGAACGGCGTCGTCGTGATCCTTCGCATCGGCCGGGTCGATGGTGATGAGCGGCAGCGTCCGCCAGTCTTCGCGATGCGCCATGGTGGCGGGCCCGGCGGCATTTGCCTCCTCGATCACCCGTTCCGGGAACACGTGGGGTATGCCGTGCGAATGGATCGCGATCATCGAGATCGCCTTCTCCGAGGCCACCGAGCCGATGACGTTTTGCACCTGGGCACGTGGCAAGCCGTAACGGCCGAGCCGTGCGAGCTGTACCTCGACCAGATCGCCATCCTTGGCGTTGCCGGTGAATTCCGGATCGACGAGCACTTCCTCGCCGCGCTTGTCGATCGGCATCAATCGGCCACCGCCACCGGGCGTCGAGCGGAAGACGCCGAGCACCGCGTCCTTGCGCTTGTCGAGCACCTTGATGATGCGTGCGGTATAGGCAGGTCCACCGCGTTCCTTGGCGGGGAAGATCTTGGCGAGCACGCGGTCGCCGAGGCCGCCAACCGGAACCTTGCCCTTGGCCTTGCCTACGGCCGACTGCTTGATCAGCACCGCCGGGGCGACGCCGTCATCGTCAAGCCATTCGGCCGGCCGGCCGATCAGCTCGCCGTCGACGTCGCGGATGGTGATGTCGAGCACGGTCACCGGGGGCAGGGCGCCCGGACGCACCAGCGACTTGCGCTTCTTCTCGACGAACCCGTCGACTTCGAGTGACTTCAGCAGCGCCTTCAGTTCGACGCGGGTCTCGCCCTTGAGGCCGAAGGCCTTGGCGATCTCGCGCTTGGAGGCGCGGTCAGGATTTTCGGCGATGAAGCGCATCAGCACGTCACGCGGTGGAACCGCGCCGTGGATGATGGGTTCGCTCGCCGCGGCCGATCCTCCCTTGGCCGCGCGAACAGGCTTCTTGCCCATGCTTCTCTTGCCGGACTGTTCGGTCGGGTCGCGCGGTATTCTGGTCAAAATCAGCCCTTCTTGGCCTTGGCGGCCGTCTTCGTCTTGCTCTTGGCGGGTGCCTTGGCTTTGGTCGTCTTCGCGACACCGTCCTCGGACTTTGCCGCTGCCTTGGTCGTCTTGGCCTTGCTTGCCTTGCCCTTCGTCGTTCCGCCCTTGGCGGCGCGCTCCGAAATCAGCGCGAGCGCCTCCTCGACCGTTACCGACTGCGGATCCTTGCCCTTGGGCAGCGTGGCATTGACCTTGCCCCAGTTGACATAGGGACCGTAGCGCCCGTCCCGAACGGTGATGGCGCCGCCTTCCGGGTGCTCTCCGAGTTCCTTGAGCGCGGCGGCTGCCGCGCGGCCACGCCCGGCACCGGCCTTCGACTGCTTGTCGGCAAGAACCGAGACGGCGCGGTTGAGGCCGATCGAGAACACGTCTTCGATCGATTCGAGATTGGCATAGGTGCCGTCATGCAGCACGAACGGTCCGTAGCGGCCAAGGCCGGTCGAGATCATCTTGCCGGTTTCGGGATGCGCGCCGATGTCGCGCGGCAGCGACAGAAGGGCGACCGCCTTCTCATGGTCGATGGTCGATGGCGTCCAGCCCTTCGGCAGGCTCGAGCGCTTGGCTTCCTTGCCGTCGCCACGCTGGACATAGGGACCGAAGCGGCCGCTGCGCAGCGTGATTTCCTCGCCGGTATGCGGATCCTTGCCGAGCGCCTGCGGTTCGTTGGAGACCGCCGCCTCCTGGTCGCCGTTGCTCTCGGAGGAAAGCTGGCGGGTGAAGTTGCACTCCGGATAGTTTGAGCAGCCGACGAAGGCGCCATACTTGCCAAGCTTCAGCGACAGCTTGCCGGTGCCGCAGACCTGGCAGGTGCGCGGATCGCCGCCATCCTCGCGCTTCGGGAAGACCAGCGGCGCCAGTTCCTCGTTCAGCGCGTCCAGCACGTTGGTGACGCGCAGTTCCTTGGTTTCCTCGATCTGCGCGAAGAAATCCTTCCAGAAGTCGCGAAGGACGTCTTTCCAGTTGACCTCTCCGGCCGAGACCTGGTCGAGCTTCTCTTCGAGCGACGCCGTGAAGTCGTAGCCGACATAGCGCGTGAAGAAGCTCTCCAGGAACGCCGTCACCAGGCGGCCCTTGGCTTGCGGCACGAGCTTGCGCTTGTCGTTGGTGATGTAGTCGCGGTCGAGCAGCGTCGTGACCGTGGCGGCATAGGTGGAAGGCCGGCCGATGCCGAGCTCTTCCATCTTCTTGATCAGGCTCGCTTCCGAGTAGCGCGGCGGCGGCTCGGTGAAGTGCTGCGAGGCGTTGATCTTCTGCTTCGCGAGGTTCTCGCGCGCATTGATCTCCGGCAGGCGACCATCCTCGTCACCGTCGTCGCTCTGCTCGCCGTCTTCCTTGGCGTCCGTATAGGCGGCGATGAAGCCGTCGAAGCGGATGACGGAGCCGGTGGCACGCAGGCCGGCGGTCTTGCCGCCATTGTTGGCGGTGATTTCTGCGGTCGTGCGCTCGATCTCGGCGGATGCCATCTGGCTCGCGATGCCGCGCTTCCAGACGAGGTCATAGAGCCGCAGCATGTCGCCATCGAGGAAGCGGCGAACCTGGTCCGGCGTGCGGTTGAAATCGGTCGGGCGGATGGCTTCGTGCGCTTCCTGGGCGTTCTTCGCCTTGGTCGAATAGAAGCGCGGCTTTTCCGGCAGGTAACGATCGCCGAACTGGCTGGAGATCGCCTTGCGCGAGGCCTCGATCGCTTCCGGCGCCATCTGCACGCCGTCGGTACGCATATAGGTGATCAGACCGACCGTCTCTCCGCCGATGTCGACGCCTTCGTAGAGCTTCTGCGCGACCTGCATGGTGCGCGAGGCCGAGAAGCCGAGCTTGGAGGATGCCGCCTGCTGCAGCGTCGAGGTGGTGAAGGGCGGCGACGGGTTACGCTTGACGGGCTTCGCCTCGATGCTGTCGACGACATAGGCGGCGCCATCGAGCAGGGTCTTCAGCCGGTTCGCTTCCTCGCCGTTGCCGATCGCCTTCGGCGCGAGGCGCTTGCCGTCGGCCGAGACGAGGCGAGCCTCGAACTCGTCGCCGCGCGGAGTCTTCAGCAGTGCTGAAATGTTCCAGTATTCCTCCGAGACGAAGCGCTCGATCTCGGCTTCGCGGTCGCAGACGAGACGCAGCGTGACGGACTGCACGCGGCCGGCCGAGCGGGCGCCCGGCAGCTTGCGCCAGAGCACCGGGGAGAGGTTGAAGCCGACGAGGTAGTCGAGCGCGCGGCGCGCCAGATAAGCGTCGACCAACGAGATGTCGATGTCGCGCGGGTGGGCGATCGCTTCGAGAACGGCTTTTTTGGTGATGGCATTGAAGGCGACGCGCTTCACGGGCTTGTCACCGAGCACCTTCTTTTTCTTCAAGAGGTCGAGCACGTGCCAGGAAATGGCTTCGCCTTCGCGATCCGGGTCGGTTGCGAGAATGAGGCCGTCGGAGGATTTGACCGCGTCGGCAATGTCCTTCATGCGCTTCGCCGAGGCGCCGTCGACCTCCCAGGACATTTCGAAGTCTTCGTCCGGGCGGACCGAACCGTCCTTCGCCGGCAGGTCGCGCACATGGCCGAACGAAGCCAGCACCTTGTAGCCAGGCCCGAGGTACTTGTTGATCGTCTTTGCCTTGGAAGGCGACTCCACCACTACAACATTCATCGTCATTTTCTGAGACAACCGGTTCTGGTTCGGGCGTCAGCGCTGTCAGCGCCGTGTGTCGCCTTGTATCGATGCCCCGAAATGGACAGGGATTCGTGCGGGGTCAAGAGGGTTCACCCAAAATAACGATGAGAGGAGGCGATGCAACTCACGCAAGATTGCATGGCGTCCGCAATCTGCAATGGGATGTCCCATCGCTTCGCCGCGGCCGCGGATCACCATCGCGGGCACTCATTCGCTTGTCGTGAGAGACACGAGCCCGCCGGCGTGCCGATCGAGCCGCCCGGCGAGATCGAGTTCCAGAAGAAGCAGGTAGACCTGCGCTGGAGAGAGCCCGGTGTGCCTGACGATGTCGTCCGTCTCGACCGGCGTCGGGCCGAGCGCATTGATGATGGCCGCACGGTCGTTGTCGCTGGTTGTGGTGGGGGCGCTCGATGGCGTGTGCCTCTCCGGTTCCCTGGCGCCAGGCAAGGCTAACTCGAACTGGCTGAGCGGCGCCAGCGCTTCGAGGACATCGCCCGGCGACGTCGTGACGATCGCGCCCTGTTTCAGAAGATCGTTCGTGCCATGGCATCGGGGATCGAGTGGGGATCCCGGAACGGCGAAAACGAGCCGGCCGAAATCGGCGGCATAACGGGCGGTGATCAAGGAGCCGGAGCGCGTGGCCGCCTCGACGACGGCGACGCCGAGGCTGACGCCGGCGATCAGGCGGTTCCGGCGCGGAAAATCGCGGGCCCGCGGCTCCCACCCGAAAGGCATCTCGCTGATCGCGAGGCCGCGGCCCGATGTGATCTCCTCGAGGAGGCCGAGGTTTTCGGGCGGGTAGGGCCGATCCAGCCCGCCGGCAAGTGCGGCGATCGTGCCGGTTTCGAGGCTCGCGCGATGGGCGGCCGTATCGATGCCGCGGGCGAGACCCGAACTAACGACATAGCCGGCGCGACCGGCATCGCGCGCGATCATCGCCGCGAACTTTGCGCCGCTCGCCGATGCATTGCGCGAGCCGACGATACCGAGCGACGGGCGGGTCGCCGCCTTGAGGTCGCCCTTCATGGCGAGAAGAGGGGGAGCGCCGTCGATCTGTCGCAGCGCCGAGGGATAACCCGGCTCGCCGATGCCGACGAAGACCGCGCCGCAGCGTCGCGCCGCTTCCAGTTCCCGTTCGGCCTCACTCACGGTCGCCACGCGGTAGGCCTGCTTGGTTCCTCCGCGCCGGGACAGCTCGGGAAGCGCGTCGAGCGCATTTTCAGCGGTGCCGAAGTGGTTGATCAGGTCCCTGAAGGCGATGGGACCGACATTGTCGCTGCGGATCAGCCGCAGCCAGGAGAGTTTCTGTCGTTCGGTCAGCGCCACTCCGGTTCGTCCTGCGCTGTCCTCAGACATTATTCCTTATCTCCAATCTTGCTTTCCGTGCCGGCGAGCAACCGCTGGATATTGGCGCGATGCTTCACCCAGCTAATGACGGTCATTGCGGCGAAGAGGAGAGCGACCTTCTCGTTCCCTACCGCGTAAAGTAGAACCGGAATGATAGCCGTTGCAACCAGGGCGGACAATGAGGAGTAACGGGTGATTTTCGCCATGGCGAGCCAGATCGCCGCAAAGGCAAGCACCATGACGGGAACGAGGCCGAGGAGGACGCCGATATAGGTGGCAATGCCCTTGCCGCCCTTGAAGCCGAGCCAGACCGGATAAAGGTGACCGAGAAACGCCGCGAAGCCGGCGGCGATGCCTGCCTCGACGCCCCAATAGGAGGCGATGGCCGCCGCCGCCGTACCCTTCAGGGCGTCGAGCAGCAACGTGGCGGCTGCGAGTTTCTTGTTGCCGGTTCTCAGCACGTTGGTCGCGCCGATATTGCCCGAGCCTATCTTTCGCACGTCGCCGAGCCCCGCCATGCGGGTCAGGATCAGCCCGAATGGGATCGAGCCGAGCAGATAGCCGAAGGCGAGGCTCACCAACGTCAAGGGCAGCCCGAGCTGCCAGGAAAATAGATCCACCGGTTCCCCTCCCGCGCGACCGCTTTGGGCTTATGCGGAATGCACAAGCTTGCCCGCAACATAGGTTTGCACAACCCGGCCGGTAAAGCGTGCATTTTCAAACGGCGTGTTCTTGGAGCGCGAAACGATCGCTTCCTTGTAGAGCACCCACGGCTCGTCAAGGTCGAGGACCGCGATATCCGCCTTGGCGCCGGGTTTCAGCGTGCCGGCGTCGAGACCGAAGATGGCTGCCGGACGCGTCGACATGGCATCGATCAGGCGCATCAGCGGAACCTGGCCGCTGTGGTGCAGGCGAAGGGCTGCAGCCGCGAGCGTTTCCAGGCCGATGGCGCCATCGGCGGCGTCGGCGAAGGGCAGGCGTTTGGTATCGACGTCCTGCGGGTCATGCGAGGAGACGATGATGTCGATGGTGCCATCGGCCAGTGCCTCGGCCATGGCGACCCGGTCGTCCTCGCTGCGAAGCGGCGGCGAAAGCTTGAAGAAGGTGCGGTACTCGCCGATGTCATTCTCGTTGAGTGCCAGATTGTTGATGGAGATACCGCAGGTGACGTTGGCGCCGCGTTCGCGCGCGGTGCGGATGGCCTCTGCCGATTCGGGAACCGAAATCTGCGCGGCGTGATAGGCCGCCTTCGTCAGGCCGGCAATGCGCAGGTCGCGCTCGAGCGGGATGATCTCCGACTCGCGCGGGATCCCGGCAAGACCGAGCCAGCTCGCGAGCAGGCCTTCGTGCATGACGCCGTTGGCGCCGAGATACTTGTCGCGTGTCTCAAGGGCGATGACGGCGCCGAATTCGCGTGCATAGGTCATGGCCCGGCGCAGAACCAGCGTATCGTGGATCGACCGCCGGCCATTGGTGAAGCAGACGGCGCCGGCTTCGCGCAGCAGGCCGAATTCGGTCATCTCTTCCCCGGCCAGCCCCTTGGTCAGGGCCGCGGCCGGGTGCACGTTGACGACGGCCTTGTCGCGCGCCGTCTTCTTCACGAACTCGACCAGCGCGATATCGTCGATCACAGGATCGGTGTCCGGCATCGCGATGAAAGTGGTGACGCCGCCGACTGCTGCCGCGCGCGACGCGGATTCGAAGGTCTCGCGATGTTCGCTGCCCGGTTCACCGACGAAGACGCGGGCATCGACGAGGCCCGGGACTGCGGTGAGCCCGGCGCAGTCCTTGACGAAGGCGCCGTCCGGCGCGCCCTGGTTCTGCGCATCGGCGCCAGCAGCCAGGATGCGGCCGTCGTTTCCAACGATAATGGTGCCGACCTCATCAAGGTTGCGCGAGGGGTCGACGATGCGGAGGTTCTTCAGAACGAGTGGTCTGGTCATAGGCGCGGCCCCTGATTCTGCGAGAGAAGCAGCGTTTCCATCACCGCCATGCGTACGGCAACGCCCATCTCGACCTGCTGTTCGATCACGCTCTGCGGGCCATCGGCGATTTCCGAGGCGATCTCGACGCCGCGGTTCATCGGCCCGGGATGCATGACGAGTGCATCGTCCTTGGCAGCCTTCAGCTTCTCCGCATCGAGCCCGTAATAGTGGAAGTATTCGCGCACCGAAGGAACGAAGGCGCCGGCCATGCGCTCGCGCTGCAGGCGCAGCATCATGACGACGTCGGCACCCTTCAGGCCCTCGGCCATGGAGTGGTAAACCTCAACGCCCATCTCGGCGATCCCCGAGGGCAGCAGCGTCGCCGGAGCGACCACGCGGACGCGGGCGCCCATCTGGTTCAGGAGGAGAATATTGGAGCGCGCCACGCGCGAGTGCAGCACGTCGCCGCAAATCGCCACGATGATGCGTGAGAGCTTGCCCTTGGCGCGGCGGATCGTCAGCGCGTCGAGCAGCGCCTGGGTCGGGTGCTCGTGCTGGCCGTCGCCGGCATTGACGACGGAGCAGGAAACCTTCTGCGCCAGCAGCGCCGCGGCGCCGGCCGAGGAATGGCGCACGACCAGCACATCCGGGTGCATGGCGTTCAGCGTCATCGCCGTGTCGATCAGTGTCTCGCCTTTTTTCACCGAGGAATTGCCGACCGACATGTTCATGACATCGGCGCCGAGGCGCTTGCCGGCGAGCTCGAAGGAAGACTGCGTGCGGGTCGAGGCTTCGAAGAAGAGGTTGATCTGCGTCAGGCCCCGAAGCGTAGAAGTCTTCTTCTCTCTTTGACGGGAGATTTGGACGGCTTCATCGGCGCGGTCGAGCAGATAGGTGATATCCTGCTCCGTGAGCCCCTTGATGCCGAGCAGGTGGCGATGCGGGAAAGTGATCATGGGCCGCCCTTGCGCTCTGGAAATGTGGTCGCTCTATAAGACTTGGCCCTCGGCACGGCAAGGCTTGGGCGTCACCGTCCGCAGAAAACTTGCAACGGCGATCCTATCTTTTTCGCGCCCCGTTCCGTGGTCGTAAAACTTGCGCTAGAACCGGCCCATGAATCAGATGAACCGGACTGAACAGAAACTCGCCGAGCTGAACCAGCCCAAGCCCTGGTCCGGTGTCAATGCCTATCGCTCCGACCCGCTGGTGGTGGACATCACCTCTGGCATGAGCAAGACGCTGCGCGACGAATTCGACCTGCTCGGCCGTTACGTCACCTCGCCGGAAGCACAGGAACTGGCGCGCATGGCGAACGAAGGTCCGCCGAAGCTGAAGACGCATGGTCCGCGCGGCGAGCGTCTCGACGTCGTCGAGTTCCACCCGGCCTGGCATGCGCTGATGCGCCGCTCGATGTCTTCGGGCCTGCACGCGTCCGCCTGGGAGAATCTGCCGGATGAACGCAACCAGTCGCACAAGACCCGCGCCATCCGCTTCTATCTGACGGCCCAGCTCGAATGCGGCCATCTCTGCCCGCTGACGATGACGAGCGCTTCGCTTGCCGCGATCACTGCGTCGCCGGCGGTCCAGAAGGAATGGGCGCCGAAGATCCTGTCGCGCAAATACGATTCCACCAACCGCCCCTGGATGCAGAAATCGGCGGTCACCGTCGGCATGGGCATGACCGAGAAACAGGGTGGCACGGACGTGCGCGCCAACACTTCTACGGCGGAACGCGTGGGCGAGGGCATCTACCGGCTCAACGGCCACAAGTGGTTCATGTCGGCGCCGATGAGCGACGCCTTCGTCATGCTGGCACAGACGCGCGACGGCCTCGCCTGCTTCCTCGTGCCGCGTCTCTTGGAGGACGGCAGCGCCAACGGGCTGCGTTTCCAGCGGTTGAAGGACAAACTCGGCAACCGCTCCAACGCTTCGTCAGAGGTCGAGTTCTCCGACACCTTCGGCTTCATCCTCGGGGCACCGGATGCCGGCATACGGACGATCCTCGACATGGTGACGCTGACGCGCCTTGACTGTGCGCTGGCATCCGCCGGCATGATGCGGGCCTCGCTCGCCGAAGCCGTGCATCACACACGCGGCCGCAAGGTCTTCGGCAAGCCGCTCGTCAGCCAGCCGATGATGACGCGTGTGCTGGCCGACATGGCGCTCGATGTGGCGGCGGCAAGCGCGCTTTCCTTCCGTCTGGCCGAGGCTTTCGACAAGGCGCGCAGCAGTTCGGAAGACGCGGCCTATGCGCGGATCATGACGCCGGTCGCGAAATACTGGGCCTGCAAGATCGCGCCGGCGCTGATCTATGAAGCGATGGAATGCCTGGGCGGCAACGGCTATGTGGAGGAGCGCGCGCTGGCGCGTCACTACCGCGAGGCGCCGGTCAACGCCATCTGGGAAGGCTCCGGCAACGTCATGGCGCTGGACGTGCTGCGCGTGCTCGCCAAGGGCAAGGACCTCTTCGAGCAGCTCTTCGTCGTTCTGGCGCGCGATCTCGGGCCGTCCGGCCGCAAGACGATCGACGTGCTGCGTGCGGCCATGTCGCTCTGCGAACGCGACGAGGGAGCGGCGCGCATGCTGGTCGAGCAACTGGCGCTCGCAGGAGCAGCCGCCGAGCTTTACCGCCTCGGTGCCGGCCGCATCGCGGACGCGTTCCTCGAATCGCGCCTGGCTGCCGGATGGCGCTCGACCTACGGCATGCTCGATTCGCGCTTCGATTCCGCCTACATCCTCGATCTTCTCTATCCCCCTGCGGCGTAAGCCGTCAGGTAGAGGACGAGCGGTATCGTGAAGAACGAGACGACCGTCTGGATCGTCGCGACTGCCGCATAGAGTTCGGCGTCGCCATCCATCTGTTTGGCCAGCAGATAGCCGTTCATCGCCGTCGGCACGGCCGCGCCAAGCGCGATGACGAGCAGGGCGTCGCCGCGAATGCCGAGCAGGTAGCTCGCGCTCACCATGAAGACCGGCATGACGATCAGCTTGAGGAAGACCGCGAGCAGCGCCGTCGCGCTCGGCGTTAGTGCATCGGAAGCGCGCAAACCCGCCCCGACCATTACCAGCCCGAGGCTGAGCGAGGCGCTTGCCAGCATCTCGATCGTGGTCATCACGGGGCCGTAGACCTTCAGGCCGACCGAGTTGACGAGAATGCCGAGCACCGAGGCGACGATCAGCGGATTGGTGGCGATCTTGGCGAAGAAGCGCCTGAAGTCACGATGGCCCCCGCCGAACCAGACCAGCACGCCGATGTTGTAGAGATTGATGGGGATGATCACGAGCGTCATCACCAGGGCGGTCAGCGTCAAGCCGATCGGGCCGTAAAGCTTCTGTGCAATTGCCAGCGCCATGAAGCCGTTCCAACGCGTCGCGGTCTGGAAGACCGATGTGAAGGAGGCACCGGACACCTTCCGGTCGCGCAGAATTGGCCAGAGCAACAGCACGAAGGCCGACATCAGGCTGACGCTGCCGACCGTCGCGATGGCCGTCGCGTCGGCTCTAAGGCCGGCAAAGTCTGCCTGGGCGAGCGTCGAGAACAGAAGGGCGGGGAACAGGATGAAATAACCAAACTGCTCGAGCCCGAGCCAAAGGCTCTGGTCGACGAATGTCGAGCGCTTGAGCCAGGCGCCGAGCAGTACGAGCAGGAAGATCGGGAGGATGCTTTCAAAGACGACGGTCATGGAGGAGGACCTGCGAGGGGGAGGGATATCGCTACCCGAATTCCGCTGAGACCGGAATGGGCTTGCGGCATGGTGAAGAAAAATCGGAGCGCGGCCCCATCCAACGGCACGAAAAGACCAGCCCTGTGCAAATTAACCTTAACAAATGGTTTACGTTGCACGTCTTCCCCGCAAGGAGGAAATTGACCAGGCATTTCAACAGAATCCGGATGGAGCAGTTCGGTGAGAACTGGCCTTTTGATCATCATGATGATGTTTTTCGCCGGACTGGCGATGGATATTGCGGTCCCAACGACGATCCTGCTCGCCTTGTTGCTGGCAGACCGCGCCATATATCCGCTGGTCTACCGCCGCATTTCGGAAAGGGGAGCCGCATGAAGTGGTTTCTAATCCTCTGGGCCTGCCCGGTCGTGTTCCTCACGTCGTGGTATGGTCTCTCCTATTACGACATGAGCTTCGGCTTCTTCATGCTGACGCGGCAGACCCACGATCTCGTGTTCCAGGTCTACGGCCATGTCCTCGGCATTCCGCCGGAGACGATCCCGCCGCTTGTCGCCCGCGCAATCGTCTTCGATAGTTTCGTGGTCTTTGCCATCATCGGTTTTCGCAAGCGCCGGGAGATCGCAGCCTGGTATCGCCGTCATTTCGGTGCCGGCAAAGCTCAGTCCGAGAGGGCGTCCCTTTCAAGCGACGTCAGCCTGTCGAGCGCGCCCTGAAGAATGAAGGAGGCGGCGGCCGAATCGATGCGTTCGGCCCGCTTCCGTCGCGAAACGTCCATCTCGATCAGCACGCGCTCGGCCGCAACGGTAGAAAGTCGTTCATCCCAGAAGATGAAGGGCAGCGGCGTTTTCTGCTCCATGTTGCGCACGAAGGCGCGGGTCGCCTGACAGCGCGGTCCCTCGCTGCCGTCCATGTTGACGGGGAGGCCGATGACGAAGGCGGCGACCTTTTCTTTTTCCGCCACTGACAACAGTGCTTCCGCGTCCACCCCGAACTTGACCCGGCGGATCACCTCGCGGGGGGTCGCGAAACGGCGGCCGAGATCGGAGACCGAGAGACCGATCGTCTTGGTGCCAAGGTCGAGCCCGGCGATCGCCTGGTTCTGATGAAGCTGGGATGCCAGCTCTTCGATGGTGAGAATTGCCATGTCCGTGTCGATTCGATCTTTGCGCGGAGGGTTGTCTGTTCCATATGCTGTTCCGATACGCAAATCATCAGGGAGAAAGTCATGAAGATCAAATGGCTCGGCCATTCCGCCTTTCACGTCGAGACGGCAAAGGCCAAAATCCTCATCGACCCCTTTTTCACCGGCAATCCCGCCTTCCGGGACGAGGAGCGCAGGGGCGCGACCGCCGGCCTCACCCACATCCTCCTGACCCATGGCCACGGCGACCATGTCGGCGATACGGTTGCGATCGCCAAGGAGACAGGGGCGACCGTCGTCGGCAACTTCGATCTTTGCATGTGGCTCGGCAGGCAGGGCGTCACGAAAATGGAGCCGGGCAACACCGGCGGAACGATCCATCTCGGCGACTTTTCCGCAACCTTCGTCAACGCGCTGCATTCCTCGGCGCAGATCACCGAGGACGGCGTCTCCCACTCGCTCGGCAACGCCAATGGCCTGGTGCTGCACTTCGACGACGAGCCGACGCTCTACCACATGGGCGACACCGACATCTTTTCCGACATGGCGTTGATTGGCGAACTGCACCAGCCGGAGATCGGCATCGTTCCGATCGGCGACCGTTTCACCATGGGTGGCGCGGTTGCTGCACTCGCCTGCCAGCGCTTTTTCAAGTTCTCGACGGCGATCCCCTGCCACTACGGCTCGTTCCCGATCATCGACCAGACGCCAGAGACCTTCGTTGCCGGTATGGAAAGTGCATCCACCAAGGTGGAGACGCCGCAGGTTGGCGGCGTCGTCGAGGTCTGATGTTGCTCCGGGCCTTTTGACGTGAGGCCCGGTACTCCGGCAATTCCCCCGTTGCGTGGCTGGCCGTGCGCCATTATAGCGGGGGAAGTTCCAGTTACCGGAGACGATCATGTCCGTAGACCTTGCCACCGTGAAGCGCGTTGCGCGCCTTGCCCGTATCGCCGTCAGCGAAGAAGAAGCCGAGCGAATGATGGGCGAACTCAACGGCATCCTCGGTTTCGTCGAACAGCTCTCCGAAGTGAATGTCGATGGCGTCGAGCCGATGACTTCGGTCACGCCGATGGAGATGAAGAAGCGGACGGATGCCGTGTCGGACGGCAGCAAGGCGGACGACATCGTTGCCAATGCGCCGAATTCCGATCGCAATTTCTTCCTCGTTCCAAAGGTGGTCGAGTAACCTCCGCCTGCCGCCCCGACGTTCCCGATTGCGAAAGCCCGATTTCATCATGACCGACCTTACCAGCCTCACGATTGCCGAAGCCCGCGCAAAACTCGCCGCCAAGGAAATCACCGCCGTCGAACTGACGGACGCCTATATCAGCGCGATCGACGCCGCCAACGAGGCGATCAATGCCTATGTCGCCGTAACGCCGGACAAGGCACGCGAAATGGCCAAGGCCTCGGATGCGCGCATTGCCGCCGGCAAGGCCGGTGCACTCGAAGGCATCCCGCTCGGTATCAAGGACCTATTTGGTACCGAAGGCGTGCACACGCAGGCCTGCAGCCATATCCTCGACGGTTTCGCGCCGCGCTACGAATCGACCGTTACCCAGAACCTCTGGAACGACGGTGCAGTCATGCTCGGCAAGCTGAACATGGACGAGTTCGCCATGGGTTCGTCGAACGAGACGTCCTACTATGGTGCCGTGAAGAACCCCTGGCGCGCCAAGGGCTCCAACATGGATCTTGTTCCGGGCGGCTCCTCCGGCGGTTCTGCCGCGGCGGTGGCGGCACATCTTTGCGCCGGCGCCACGGCAACCGATACCGGCGGTTCCATCCGCCAGCCGGCCGCCTTCACCGGCACTGTCGGCATCAAGCCGACCTATGGCCGCTGCTCGCGCTGGGGCGTCGTCGCCTTCGCCTCGTCGCTCGACCAGGCCGGCCCGATCGCCCGTGACGTGCGCGATGCCGCCATCCTCCTGAAGTCGATGGCAAGCGTCGACACCAAGGACACGACTTCGGTCGATCTGCCGGTGCCGGATTACGAAGCCTCGATCGGCAAGTCGATCAAGGGCATGAAGATCGGCATTCCCAGGGAATACCGCGTCGACGGCATGCCGGAGGAGATCGAGGCGCTCTGGCAACAGGGCATTGCCTGGCTGAGGGAGGCCGGCGCCGAGATCGTCGACATCACCCTGCCGCACACGAAATATGCCCTGCCGGCCTATTACATCGTCGCTCCGGCCGAGGCTTCCTCGAACCTCGCCCGCTATGACGGCGTGCGCTACGGTCTGCGCGTCGACGGCAAGGACATCGTCGAAATGTACGAGAAGACGCGCGCCGCCGGTTTCGGCCAGGAGGTCAAGCGCCGCATCATGATCGGCACCTACGTGCTTTCGGCCGGCTACTACGACGCCTATTATCTGCGGGCACAGAAGGTCCGCACGCTGATCAAGCGGGACTTCGAGCTGGCCTTCCACGCCGGCGTCGATGCGATCCTGACGCCCGCCACGCCGTCCTCCGCCTTCGGCATTGCCGACGAGGATCTGGCATCCGATCCGGTCAAGATGTACCTGAACGACATCTTTACGGTGACGGTCAACATGGCGGGCCTGCCCGGCATCGCCGTTCCCGGCGGGCTTGACCACAAGGGCCTGCCGCTTGGCCTGCAACTGATCGGCAAGCCGTTCGAAGAAGAGACGCTGTTCAAGACGGCGCATATCATCGAGCAGGCGGCGGGCCGCTTCACGCCCACCAAGTGGTGGTAAATTCTGATGGCGGTGCCGGGCAGGCACCGCCATTCTGCTTCTGAGGCACGCACAGCCACTCTTGTCGCGGAAGGAGCCCGCGTCATGCCCTTCATCCGCCATGCTCGCGTCGGCGATATCGAGCGGTTGACGGCGATTGGTATCGCCGCCTGGCAATCCGCGATTGCGGGTCTCGCCGACAGCGAGAAAATGCGGCATGTGGCCGAAGCCTCGTTCTCCCGTTTTCTTTCCGATCACTGGTTGTCCGTTCTGCTGATCGAAGCGGAAGGCGACATTCGCGGCTGGGCAGCGCGCGAAGATTTCGACAACGCGATCTCCGACCTGTGGATCGAGCCGGCAGACCAGGGCAGGGGCTTCGGCGCGTTGCTGCTTGGTGAGATCGAGCATCGCGTCGTTGCGGACGGGTTCGATGCTGTCACTACCAGGACGCATGCGCGCAACGGCCGTGCAGTGACGTTCTTCCGCAATCGCGGTTTCGACGTGAACTGGCTCTCCACCGCCTACGCGCCGCAACTTGACAGCGATGTTGAGTTCATCGGTCTTCGCAAAGTCCTCAATGTGCGAGACTAAAAACCGCTCACCTGTGCCGGGCATCATTCGACGCCCGGCATCATCGGTTCTTACCGCTCAGCGGTTGTTGAGTTCGGCGCGCACCAGCTGCAAGCCGCGTTCCGTGATGCGATAGGGCTTGCCGCCAGAGGACGAGATCGCCTTCTTGCGCTTCAGCTTGCGGAAGAGCTCCAGGTCAAAACCAGGATAGACCCAGCCGTCACGGGTGAAGCATCGAATTTCGATGATCGCCTTGCTTTCGCGGGTGACTTCGATGCGGCCGCCCTGGGCCAAATGATGAAGAATGCGCTGTTCGGCGCGTGAGATGTCCATTTCTGAATGTTCCGGAAAAGCGTTCGTATGAACGCAGGAAACCGTTCCGCAAATCACTGGGAATGCGGGGCGACGTTTCCGGCCCGTGCGCGCAATCAAAGGGGATTGCGGGGACGGGCCCTTACCGGGACTCAGACGAAGAAGTGAACATCAAAACTCCAGAAAGACGACGCTTTCCTAGAAGACGCTTGCGAGCACGTCAAGGTGCCCGTGCAACGCCAGGGTGCCGACAGTCGCGGCAGCCAGCTGGAAAACGATGATGAGCGCCAACCGGGTTCGAAACGGTTCCTTGCGCGTCTTGTGGCGAAATATGTGCCGGGCAGCCATCGCACCAGGACTTCCGCCGAGGAGAGAGATTGTCAGCAATGTCTGCTCGCTGACGCGCCAACGGCCCGCGCGCGCAGCCCGTTTGTCAAACCAAAACAGCCCGAAGCTTAGGATGTTGATGTAGGCTGCGTACAATGCGAGTGCGGTTACGGTCGACATTGGGAAATCTTGGCGCAAGGGTGCTAAGCGGTGGTTAAGCGGCGCTTCGCATTCGCGGTTGCACAGAGATAGACGTCAGATGACGCCGAACAACTTGCACCGGTGAACCAATTGTTCTACCGAGAAACCAAGAATTCAGGCTTCAAAGAAGAGCATGATATGAGCATTGTCGACGTCCGCACCCCCGATCCGAAACGCTTCATTCCCGGCGCCACCGGCGACTGGGAAGTCATCATCGGCATGGAAGTCCATGCCCAGGTGCTTTCCAATTCGAAGCTGTTCTCGGGTGCCTCGACGGAGTTCGGCAATGCGCCGAACGCGAACGTTTCGCTCGTCGACGCCGCCATGCCCGGCATGCTGCCCGTCATCAACGAGGAATGCGTGAAACAGGCCGTGCGCACCGGCCTCGGCCTCAAGGCTACGATCAACAAGCGCTCGATCTTCGACCGCAAGAACTATTTCTACCCGGACCTGCCGCAGGGCTATCAGATCTCGCAGTTCAAGGATCCGATCGTCGGCGAAGGCAAGATCATCATCTCGATCGGGCCGGATCGTCAGGGACAGTTCGAAGACGTCGAGATCGGCATCGAACGCCTGCATCTGGAACAGGATGCCGGCAAGTCGATGCACGACCAGCATCCGTCGATGTCCTATGTCGACCTCAACCGTTCGGGCGTCGCCCTGATGGAGATCGTCTCCAAGCCCGACATGCGCTCGTCGGACGAGGCGAAAGCCTACATGACCAAGCTGCGCTCGATCGTGCGCTACCTCGGCACCTGCGACGGCAACATGGACGAAGGCTCGATGCGCGCCGACGTCAACGTTTCCGTCCGTCGTCCGGGCGAAGCCTTCGGCACGCGCTGCGAGATCAAGAACGTCAACTCGATCCGCTTCATCGGCCAGGCGATCGAATATGAGGCACGCCGCCAGATCGGCATCCTCGAGGACGGCGGCGTGATCGACCAGGAGACCCGTCTGTTCGACCCGAACAAGGGCGAGACCCGATCCATGCGCTCCAAGGAAGACGCGCACGACTACCGTTATTTCCCGGACCCGGACCTGTTGCCGCTGGAATTCGACGACGCTTTCGTCGAAGCACTGAAGGCCGACCTGCCGGAACTGCCGGACGACAAGAAGGAGCGGTTCGTTCGCGACCTTGGCCTTTCGGTTTACGATGCGTCGGTTCTCGTTTCCGAGAAGTCGATCGCGGACTATTTCGAGGCGGTAGCCAAAGGACGCGATGGCAAGATTGCTGCGAACTGGGTCATCAATGACCTGCTCGGCGCCTTGAACAAAGCCGGCAAAGCCATTGAAGAGACTCCGGTTTCGCCGGCACAGCTCGGCGGTATCATCGACCTCATCAAGGCTGAGACGATTTCCGGCAAGATCGCCAAGGATCTCTTCGAGATCATCTGGAACGAGGGTGGCGACCCGGCCGAAATCGTCGAAGCGCGCGGCATGAAGCAGGTGACCGACACCGGCGCCATCGAAAAGGCTGTCGACGAGATCATTGCCGCCAACCCCGATCAGGTTGCCAAGGTTCAGGCCAAGCCCTCGCTCGCCGGCTGGTTCGTCGGCCAGGTGATGAAGGCAACCGGCGGCAAGGCCAACCCGCAAGCCGTACAGGCGCTGGTGAAGGCCAAGCTCGGCATCGAGGAATAACGATGTTCTTCGTGCGCACGGCCAGCGAGCGCGACCTGGAAAAGGTGCGCGCCCTGCTGATCGAAACGTGGCACGCGACCTACGACACCTTCTATGGCGTCGAGAAGGTCAACGAGCTGACAGAGCGCTGGCACTCGCTGCCGGCGCTGAAAGCCCGGCTTGCCCGTAAGAACGCCGAATTCCTGGTGGCCGATGACGGCCGCCAGATCGGGGGCATGGGCTTTGCGGCGATGTCGGACACGCAGCCCAAGACCGCCGTGCTCCATCAGCTCTATGTGCTGCCGAAATTCCAGCGGCAGGGCATTGGCCGCGACATCTTCGCCGAGCTCGAGACCTGTTTCCCCGATGCCGAGCGCATGCGCGTCGAAGTTGAGCCGCAGAACCTGCATGCGCTGGTGTTTTACCGGACGCATGGCTTCTCAGAGATGGGCAAGACGGCCAATTGCGGCGACGAGCAATCCGGCCTGCCGGCCATCATCCTGGAGAAGCGGCTTCTCGGCTAGGCGATGGCTTCGGCCGCCTGAAGTTTCGTGTGCCTGTGGAAAACCGCGGGAGGTGCGGAGCCTTCATCACGCCGCTACCTCTCGGTATTTGGTCCGCTGCCGATGAACGATGTGAGCGGGGGAACCATGGACGCGACAACCGAACTCTTGATCCGCAAGGCCGAGCGCGAAGACCTGCCGGCGATCGTCGCTCTCTTCGCCGCCGATCAGGTTGGTGGTCATGGTGACACGGCCGATCCCGCCGCTTTCGGCGACTATGTCGCCGCCTTCGAGAAAATCGAAGCTTCGTCACTGCAGACACTTTTCGTCGCGGTGCTTGCCGGCGAGGTCGTCGGTACCTTTCAGACGGCGCTGCATACCACCCTGTCGGGGCGGGGCAGGTCCAGCCTGATCGTCGAGGCGGTTCAGACGCGTGAGGATATGCGCGGCCGCGGCATCGGTGAACGCATGATGCGCCACGCCGTCGCCGAGGCGCGCGACCGGGGAGCGAAGAAGGTGCGACTGACGTCCAATGCCGTGCGCACGGATGCGCACCGCTTCTATGAGCGGCTTGGCTTCGTGCGCAGCCATTTCGGCTTCCTCATGCCATTGAAATGACGGCCTTTGCCTCGGAATCACTGGACAAGCCATGAGCGGCGGGGCATAAGCGGGAACATAGTTTTGGTATCTGGCCGCCTTCCCAACGGCCGGTCAAGGACGGCATCCATGAAGCTCCTGCTGCAGATTTTCACCTGGTGGAACGAACAGACGATCGGAACGCGCTTTCACACCTGGCGCCATGGTCAACGGGTCGGTCAAGACGAGCTCGGCAATGTCTACTATCAGGGTGGCAAGGATTCCGAAGGCCGCACCCGCCGCTGGGTGATCTATAACGGCTATGCCGAAGCCTCCGCCATTCCGGCCGGCTGGCACGGCTGGATGCATCACCGCACCGACGTTTCGCCGGCCGACGAGAAGTACACGCCGCGCGAATGGCAGAAGCCGCATCGCGCGAACCCGACCGGCACGGCCAATGCCTACCGCCCGCAGGGCTCGATCGCAGCCACCGGCAAACGCCCGCGCGTGACCGGCGACTACGATGCCTGGACACCGGGTTCCTGAGAAATCTCTCTTCAGCGACGAGGACGGACCGCGGAATAGGTTCCTCGATCACGGCGCGGCCACAATTGATGGTTAGCGCCTGAAATCTATCGACGATGAACAGGGCACGCGGGAGACAGGCGACAATGGCAGGTTCTGATCTGCGCAAAGCAATCGGCCAAGGAGCACGGCGGTTGGGTTTGTCCCTGCTTGCCGGCTTGCCGCTGATCGCCTCGGCCGGTGCCGTCGATGCGGCGCGCCTTTCCAATGCCGTTGCGGTCTTCTCCGGCATCGACAAGATCACCGGCCGTATCACGACCTTCGACGTCTATATCGGCGAGACGGTCCAGTTCGGCGCCCTCCAGGTCACGCCGCGCGTCTGTTACAGCCGCGACGATACCGAGGCGCAGAAGATCACGACCTTCGTCGAGGTCGAGGAGATCACGCTCGACCGCAAGATCCGCCGCATCTTTACCGGCTGGATGTTCGCCGATAGCCCAGGCCTAAACGCTGTGGAGCATCCGGTCTATGACGTCTGGCTGCAGTCCTGCAAGGCGACGTCCGATCTGCCGCCACCGGATACGGCGGCGAAGCAGTAATTCGCCGAGGCTGTCGGACGTACGAGCCGCAGCCTAACACCTAATCCATCTCCGTCATCGTCCCGGCGCTATGCGCTTGCGGTTCCTTGCGGCCGAACAGGCCCTTGAAGAAACGCAGAACCGCAGCGCCGGCAATCACGATCACCACGCCGCCTTTTTTCAGAAAGGCCAGCGCTATGGAAAGCAAGGCTGCTGCTGCCGTAGGCGGAGGGCAGCGGCGCCTTGCTCTGCTTGAAATCCAGCGACCCCACGACGGCCGAATACTCAGGTGACAGGTTCGGTTCGCTACCGAACATCTCGCGATATGTCTTTGCTTCCGCAGCGAAGAGTATCTAGAACGAGAGGTCCGGCGAGTTCATCGCGTTACCGAGCATGATCTCATATTCGGCCTTCGGCACGTCGATCGCGCCGAAGGATTTAAGATGCTCGGTGGTGAACTGGGTATCCAGCAACTCAAAGCCCCGAGCGCGCAAGCGCTCCACCAGATGCACGAGGCAGATCTTCGAGGCGTCGGTGCGCCTGGAAAACATGCTCTCGCCGAAGAATGCCGAACCGAGCGAGACGCCGTAGAGGCCGCCGACCAGCATGTCATTCTCCCAGGCCTCGACGCTATGGGCGTAGCCCATCGTGTGAAGCGTTGCATAGAGGGTACGGATCTTGCTGTTGATCCAGGTCGTCGGTCGGTCCGGGGCGGGGGAAGCGCAGCCTTCCATCACCGCTTCGAAGGCGGTGTTGAAGCGGATGTCGAAGGGTTTCCGGCGGATCGTCTTGGCGAGGCTGCGGGAGACATGAAAGTTCGTCAGCGGGATAACGCCGCGAATTTCCGGCTCGACCCAGAAGAGTTCCGGGTCGTCGGCCGAGTCGGCCATCGGGAACAGGCCGATCGAATAGGCGCGCAGCAGCATGTCCGGGGTAATGTCGGGCTGCTTGCTGCGCGTCCCTTTCAACGTATGGCCCTTACTCGGACGTAGCGGCCAGATGCTTTTCCAGCCAGTGGATATCGTAGTCGCCGTTGGCGATATCCTGATTATTGATCAGGTCTTGGAACAACGGAAGCGTGGTCTTGATGCCGTCGATGACAAATTCGTCGAGGACGCGGCGCAGACGCATCATGCACTCGACGCGCGTGCGCCCGTGCACGATGAGCTTGCCGATCAGGCTGTCGTAGTACGGAGGGATGCGGTAACCCTGATAGGCGCCGGAATCGACGCGTACACCAAGACCGCCTGGCGCGTGGAAATGCGTGATCGTGCCCGGGGAGGGGACGAATGTGCGCGGGTCCTCGGCGTTAATGCGGCACTCGATGGCGTGACCGGAGAACACGATGTCTTCCTGCTTGACCGAAAGACCGCCGCCGGACGCGACGCGGATCTGCTCGTGCACGAGGTCGATGCCGGTGATCGCTTCGGTGATCGGATGCTCGACCTGAAGACGGGTGTTCATTTCGATGAAATAGAACTCGCCGTTTTCGTAGAGAAACTCGATCGTGCCGGCGCCGCGGTACTTGAGCTTCTTCATCGCATCGGCGCAGATCTGGCCGATCTTCATGCGCTGGTCGACGTTGAGAGCCGGGGAGTTCGCCTCTTCCCAGACCTTCTGGTGACGACGCTGCAGCGAGCAGTCGCGTTCGCCGAGGTGTACGGCGTTGCCCGCACCGTCGCCGACGACCTGGATCTCGATGTGGCGCGGCTGGCCGAGAAACTTCTCCATGTAGACCGCGTCGTTACCGAAGGCCGCCAGGGCCTCGGCGCGCGCCGTGGCCACGGCATGTTCGAGATCGGCTTCCGTCCGTGCAATCTTCATGCCGCGGCCGCCGCCGCCGGCGGTGGCCTTGATCAGCACCGGGAAGCCGATCTGGCGGGCGACTTCGAGCGCATCTTCGGGCTTCACTTCGCCATCCGAGCCCGGAACAACCGGGATGCCGAGCTCCTGCGCCGTCTTCTTGGCGGTGATCTTGTCGCCCATGAGGCGGATGTGCTCGGCCGTCGGGCCGATGAAGGTGATGTCGTGCGCTTCGAGGATTTCGGCGAACTTGGCGTTTTCCGACAGGAACCCGTAGCCCGGGTGCACGGCGTCGGCACCGGTGATTTCGCAGGCGGCGACGATCTGGTGAATGTTCAGATAGCTATCGCGCGAGGGCGGCGGACCGATGCAGACGCTCTCGTCGGCGAGGCGCACATGCATGGCATCGCTGTCGGCCGTGGAGTGGACGGCAACCGTCGCGATGCCGAGCTCCTTGCAGGCGCGCAGCACGCGAAGGGCGATTTCGCCGCGATTGGCAATGAGAATTTTCGAGATCATCGCCGCGCCGCCTTATTCGATTACGATCAGCGGTTCGCCATATTCGACGGGGGCTGCGTCCTGAACGAAGATTTCGGTGACCTTGCCCGAGCGCGGAGCCGGAATCTGGTTCATCGTCTTCATCGCCTCGATGATGAGGATGGTCTGGCCTTCCTTGACGGTGGCGCCGACTTCGATGAACGGGCGCGCACCGGGAGCCGGAGCGAGGTAGGCGGTGCCGACCATCGGTGCCGTCACCGCGTTCTTCGACGCGCGGCCGTTCTCGGCAGCGGGAGCGGCGACAGCGTTTGCCGGAGCGGCGGCTGCCGCAGCAGCGGGGACCTGATAGGCCGGCATCTGCGGCATGGCCATCGGCATCGCCACGGGCGTGCCGTTGCGCGAGACGCGAATGCGCAGGTCGTCCTGCTCGACTTCGATCTCGGTCAGATCGGTGTCCTTGAGAATATTGGCGAGATCGCGGATCAGCGCCTGGTCGATACCTGGTTTCTTGTCAGCCATGGAATATGAGCCTCTTAATGTTCTTTTTATTTCGACGGATTTGTCAGGTTCTTTAGCGCATGCAGCGCAAGAATGTAACTCTGCGCGCCGAAGCCGCAGATGACGCCTTTGACAGCGGGCGCGATCATCGATTTGTGGCGGAATTCCTCGCGCGCATGGATGTTGGAGAGGTGGAGTTCGACCACTGGAATGCCGATGGCGCGGATGGCGTCGTGAAGCGCGATCGACGTGTGGCCGTATGCCGCCGGATTGATCGCCACGCCCGCGGCGACGCTGCCGGCCTCATGCAGCCAGTCGACCAGCGTGCCCTCGTGGTTGGATTGGCGGAAATCGACCGCGAAGCCGAGCGCATTGCCCTCGGCCTTGCACATCGCCTCGATATCGGCGAGCGTCTGGCCGCCATAAATACCCGGTTCGCGCTTGCCCAGCGCATTCAGGTTGGGGCCGTTCAGCACGAAAATGGTCGATGGCATAAGGGATTCCGGTCCGATGATGGAGGGTTACCTATAGACTGATGGTCCCGCGAGGAAAAGCCCTTTGGGCCCCCGCGGGATTTGTCCACAGTCATGGGAAGGTTTGTCAGCAGGCGGTCTTGCCGCACTCGCGCATATTGGCGACCTTGCCCTCGATTTCTTCGGCGCCGACGGCGCCGAAGACCGCCTCGTTGCCGATGACATAGGACGGCGTGCCGGTGATGCCGAGGTCGTTGGCAAGTCCATAGGCCTCGCGCACGGCCGCGTCATGCGGCTCCTTTTCCATCTTGGAGCGCAACTGATCCTCAGGAACACCGAGCTTGGCGGCGACAGCAAGGGCGGTCTCTTCCGTGGCGCGGTCTTCGCCGCCGAGCAGGGCGCGATGGAAGTCGCCGTACTTCTCTGGAGCGATGAGACGGAACGCAGCGCTCACCTTGTGCGCCGCCAGCGAATCCGGGCCGAGGATCGGCAGTTCCTTCAGCACGAAGCGGACGTTCTTGTCCTTGCTGAGGATTGCGTCCATGTCCGAAAGGGCGCGTTTGCAATAGCCGCAGTTGTAGTCATAGAACTCGACGATGGTGACGTCGCCCTTGGGATTGCCCAACACCATGTCATAGTCGGAGTTGAAGATCGCCTTCTTGTTCTCGGTGATCGCGCTTTCGGCGGCCTCCTGCTGCTTGGCGCGCTGCTTCGTCGTCAGCGCCTCCTGGACCTCCAGCATGATCTCCGGATTGGCGATCAGGTACTCCTTGATGAAGGCGCCGATCTCTTCCTTCTGCTTCGCGTCGAGCGCAAACGCGCTCTGCGGCAGGCTGGCTCCGGCCACGAGCACGGCGAGCGTTCCGGCGGCAACCATCTTGGTGCTGAAATTCATTTTTACCTCGTTGTCCTTGCGTATCCTGTGTGTCGTTCATCGGCCATCGTCACGTCAACCGGGGCAACTGCAAAAGACAACAGGAATCCTCGTATTCGCTACATGCTGGCAGCATAGGGTGGGTGCCGCGGAAACGAAACGGCAAAATCGGCGGAAATACGGCACTCGCGGACTTGTGAAGGCCAATATCATCGGGCAAAGGGGCTGAAGCACAGCCGCATATCGAGGATTTTCCGTTGATAGACTTGTCAAAACGCAGCGCCGTCGAACCTTTTCACGCGATGGATGTGCTGGCAGAGGCGACTCGTCGCCGCGATGCCGGCCATCCGGTGATCTCGATGGCGGTCGGGCAGCCGGCGCATCCGGCGCCGGCGGCCGCATTGGAAGCCGCGCGCAACGCCCTGCAACACGGGCGCCTTGGCTATACCGATGCGCTCGGCACTCTGTCGTTGCGCAATGCCATCGCCCGCCACTACGAGAAGCGCCACGGGATCGCACTCGATCCGCGGCGGGTTGCCGTGACAACGGGGTCGTCAGCCGGCTTCAATCTCGCTTTCCTCGCGCTCTTTGATCCCGGCGATTGCGTCGCCATCGCGCGGCCCGGCTATCCGGCCTACCGCAACATCCTCGCCGCGCTCGGTCTGACGGTGGTCGAGGTCGAGGCCAATGCCGAGACCGGCTTCACGCTGACACCGGAAAGCCTGGCGCGGGCCGCCGCAAAGATCGGCCGACCGCTGAAGGGCGTATTGCTGGCAAGCCCGGCGAACCCGACCGGCACCGTCACGGGCAGGGCCGGCCTCAAGGCGCTGGCCGATTATTGCCAGGCGGAATCGATCGCCTTCATTTCGGACGAGATCTATCACGGCCTGACCTTCGCCGGCGAAGAGGCGAGCGTGCTGGAGATTACCGACGAGGTGATCGTCATCAACTCCTTCTCCAAATATTACTGCATGACCGGATGGCGCATCGGCTGGATGGTCTTGCCGGCCGACAAGGTGCGCGGATTCGAGCGCATCGCCCAGAGCCTTTATATTTCGCCGCCGGAACTGTCGCAGATCGCCGCCGAAGCGGCGCTCGACACGCATGAGGAACTCGACGGCTACAAGGCCGCCTATGCGGCTAATCGCGAGATGCTCTTGAAGCGCCTGCCGGAGATCGGCTTCTCCATCGCCTCGCCGATGGATGGCGCCTTCTACGCCTATGCCGATGTCAGCCGCTTCACCAATGACAGCATGGCCTTTGCCCGCCGGATGCTTGCCGAGATCAATGTCGCGGCGACGCCGGGCTTCGATTTCGATCCGCTCGAGGGACACCGCACGATGCGCTTTTCCTATGCCGGCGCCGAGGCCGACATGGTCGAGGCAATGGACAGGATCTCTCGCTGGCTTGCCTGATTGCCCGGCCGAACCGGCAGGGGAGCGAAGAAGTCCCGTCTGCTTTGGCTACCATCTGTAAACAAAAGGCCCGGAGCGATCCGGGCCTTTTCTGTTCATGATCTTTCGCGTTCAACGCTTCGAGGCGTCAGCGTCCCGGTTCGGCTTCGAGCCGGGACCAGAGCGACTTCTTAGAAGAAGCCGCGGCGCTGCCACCAGCCGCCCTTCTTAGGCTTCGTCGGCTCTTCTTCTTCGCCTTCGGCCTTCGGAGAGCTCGAGGTCACGACCGGTTCCGAGGCAATCTTCGAGAGATCGCGGTTCGCGCGCGCCGGCTTGGTTTCGGCGAGGTCGGCCGCAGCCTCTTCTACCGCCTCCGCCGCGACGTCGACGTCTGCCGGCTGATCTTCGACGGCGGCCTGGGCGACGTCATCGACGGCCGCGACCGGTTCCTCGGCCTTCACAGCCTTCTTGCGGGTCCGCTTCGGCTTGGCCGGCTTAGCCTCGACGACCTCAGCTTCCTCGACGGCTGCAGCGGTTTCCTCGACGGCTACGGCCACTTCGATCTCTGCAGCAACGGCCGGAGCTTCTGCGGCCTCCGGCTCGTCGGCGTCATCGCCTTCCGCATCGGCCTCGATCTGGCCTTCGCCTTCGCCTTCACCTTCACCTTCACCCTCCGGCCGGTTGCGGCGGCCACCGCGCTTGCCGCGACGGCGACGCTTGCGCTTCTGATCGCCATCGGCGGTCGTGGCTTCGGCCTCTACACCCTCGTCATCTGCTTCACCTTCATCGGAATCGTCTTCCGCATCCGATGCCGACTCGGAGACCTGGGTGACACCGCCCTCGGCCTGCTGGCCGCCCTTGCCGCGGCGGCGACGGCGGCGCTTGCGCTTGCGGCCACCCTGGTCGTCGGAGGACTGAGCAGCCTTCGGCTGCTCCTGGCGCTGCTCGCTGGCGATTTCTTCGGCTTCTTCTTCGTCGAGTTCCTCTTCGATCACGACGTCATCTTCTTCCGGCTCCGGCTCAAAGTGCAGGAGCTGCTCGATCTTGACCGGATTTTCGACCGGTTCGCCGCGATCAATCGCGAAGTGCTGCGCACCGACATGGGCGTCTGCCTCGATGATGATCGAGACGCCGAAGCGACCTTCGTAATCCATGATCGTGCCGCGCTTCTGGTTGAGCAGGTAGAGCGCGATATCCGGAATGGTGCGCACGGTGATGTCGTGCGTGGTGTTCTTGAGCAGATACTCCTCGATGCCGCGCAGCACGTGCAGGGCGACGGAGGACTGCGAGCGAACGTGACCCGTACCGTTGCAGTGCGGGCAGGTCTGCATCGTCGATTCGAGCACCGAGGCGCGAATGCGCTGGCGCGACATTTCGAGCAGGCCAAAATGCGAGATGCGGCCGACCTGGATGCGGGCGCGATCGTTCTTCAGGCAGTCCTTCAGCTTCTTCTCGACGGCGCGGTTGTTGCGCTTTTCCTCCATGTCGATGAAGTCGATGACGACAAGGCCGGCAAGGTCGCGCAGGCGCAACTGGCGCGCTACTTCTTCGGCCGCCTCGAGGTTCGTCTGCAGCGCCGTGTCTTCGATCGAGTGCTCGCGCGTCGACCGACCGGAGTTGACGTCGATCGAAACCAGCGCTTCGGTCTGGTTGATGATGATATAGCCACCGGACTTCAGCGTCACCTGCGGCTGCAGCATGCGGTCGAGCTGTGCTTCGATGCCGGAGCGCGAGAAGATCGGGTGCACGTCGCGATAGGGCTGAACCACCTTGGCGTGGCTCGGCATCAGCATCTTCATGAAGCCCTTGGCTTCCTTGTAGCCTTCCTCACCGGAAACGATGATCTCGCCGATATCCTTGTTGTAGAGATCGCGGATCGAGCGCTTGATCAGGCTGCCTTCCTCATAGACGAGGCAGGGGGCCGTGGAGTTCAGAGTCAGCGTGCGGACATTTTCCCACAGGCGCATCAGGTATTCGAAGTCGCGCTTGATCTCGACCTTGGTGCGGTTCGCACCGGCGGTGCGCAGGATGACGCCCATGCCCTGCGGCACTTCGAGGCCGCGCGCGATTTCCTTCAGGCGCTTGCGATCCTGCAGGTTGGTGATCTTGCGGGAGATGCCGCCGCCGCGCGCCGTGTTCGGCATCAGCACCGAGTAGCGACCGGCAAGCGACAGGTAAGTCGTCAGCGCCGCGCCCTTGTTGCCGCGCTCTTCCTTGGCGACCTGGACGAGCAGGATCTGGCGGCGCTTGATGACTTCCTGGATGCGATATTGCTTCCGGGGCTTGCGGACCTGACGATCCGGAACCTCTTCCATGGCGTCTTCCGCGCCGACGGACTCGATGATTTCCTTTTCGCCATCGTGGCTGTCGTCGTCATCATCGTCGTCGTCATGGCGACGGCGGCTGTCGACATCCTCGGATATGGTGTCGGTGTCGACCATTGCGGCCATTTCGCCGTCGTTGCTTTCGTCGCCATCGACGGCTGTGGCTGCCGCTTCTTCGGCAGCCTTGGCCTTGGTCTTGCGGGTGCGCTTCGGCTTTGCCTTCGGCTTTTCGGCCGGCGCTTCCTCTTCGACCGCCGGTTCGGCGGCGACGGTTTCTGCCGGCTGCGCCTCGGTTTCGGACTCCGTTGCGACCTCGAGGTCGACGGGAACGGAAAGCCCGCTCGTCGGCGCCGGTGCGGTTTCGACGTGTTCGATGTCGTCGTCGCGCCGTGCTTCCTCAGCTTCTGCCTTCAGCAAGGCCTGACGGTCGGCAAGGGGGATCTGGTAGTAATCGGGATGAATTTCGGCAAAGGCCAGAAATCCGTGGCGGTTGCCGCCATAGTCGACGAAGGCGGCCTGCAGCGAAGGCTCCACCCGGGTGACCTTCGCCAGATAGATATTGCCGCGGATTTGCTTCTTATGTTCCGACTCGAAGTCGAATTCTTCTATGCGGTTCCCGCGTACGACAACGACGCGCGTCTCCTCGGAGTGAGACGCATCGATAAGCATTTTCTCTGCCATCTAAGCTGTGCTCCTCGGCGCACCAGCGGAACGGGAGACAGACCTGCTTCCTTGGGAAGACTGCCAAACACGTCGGAAGGTGCGCCGGATATGAAAGTTCCTGTTTGGTGCAGGCGATGGTGCAGCAGCCAGACGACAGCCGGAACATGTCTGTTCCGGGGCCGCTCTACTTCTGACCGATACTGCTGAGTCAACATCAATGACCAAACAAGAATGCCAATGTCTAAGGTCTCATGAAGACCCGATGAATGCGCCCGCTTGCGGGCCTTGGTGAAAAATCACCATCAAGAACTCCGGCCACCGCCGGAAATTTGCGATCCAGTATACGAGGAGGAAATGCAGAGACGGCGGATGAACGCTTGCGACCGCGGAAGTGCGATGCGTTTAACCGGTTAATCCGGTTCGACCACTCCCTGGCGCCAAGCTTTGGAGAAGCTCCGGCTGCCCGGTCGACTGTTCTATCCCGTCAACACTTTCTCCTTGTGACGCTTTTATGTTTTCTATGTCACATTGGCAAGAGAAAAGCCCGTGCCGCCACAATTATGATCGATTCGCTTGTCCACGTGGAGTAGGCCGGCAAATGATGAATCGATGGCTTCGGTGCAGGGCGGAAGATGACCTTTGTCAAGCTTTGGTTAACCATAAAGGTTCATTGATCAATGTGTGCGTTTGGTGGCCGCGTCGGCTGCCGTCTGGTTTTTTAGAAAGTGGTGGGAGCCCAAGGTGAAGCCTTTGGCGGTTTGCATGCGCGGTTCGCTGTTGTCGTTGATGTCGCGTACGGGTTGGCGTTTGCTCGGTGCATCGTTGCTCGTCGGTGGTTTCCTCTTGAGCGCGCCGACCGCCAATGCTGTCGAGCCGGGACCCTTGCTCGCTTTCGGCGCGCGGATCGCCGGTGACGACGCGCGCACCCGGGTCGTCGTCGAGTTCGACCGCAAGCCGGACTTTTCCCTTCATTACGTGGCCGACCCGGTTCGCGTGGTTGTCGACCTTCCGGAAACGGCCTTTGGTCTGAAGGCGGAGAGCCTCGAGCCGCGTGGTCTGTTCGATGCGATCCGCTATGGCAGCATGGGGGCGGGCAATTCCCGCATCGTTCTCTCCGCGAAGGGACCGGTCGCCGTGACCCATGCGGAAGTAATTGCGGAAGAGGGGGGCAAGGGCTACCGCCTGGTCCTCGACGCGGTACGGGTCGACCAGGCGCGTTTCGATGCGCTTCTCGGCGAACAGCAGTGGACCGGTTCGGTCGCAGCGACGAAAACCGACAGACCCGTTGCGGTTGCGCCTGCGAAGGACGGCGGGCCGTTCGTCGTCGCAATTGATGCCGGTCACGGCGGCATCGACACCGGCGCGCTCGCCGGCGAGACGAAGACGGAAGAGAAACACGTCACGCTGGCCTTTGCCAAAGATCTCGTCGCGGCCCTGAACAAGGGCGCGGGGATTGAGGCTTTTCTCACCCGCGAAGAGGATATCTTTCTCTCGTTGCCGCAGCGCGTGCAGATTGCCCGCAACAGGGGCGCCAATCTTTTCATCTCGCTCCATGCCGATGCACTCCGGCAGAAGGACATCCGTGGCGCTACGGTCTATACGATCTCCGACAAGGCATCGGACCATCTGGCTGCAAGCCTTGCTGCCCGCGAGAACCTTTCGGACGAAATCGCCGGCGTACCGCTTCAAAGCGAGCCCGCGGAGGTCGCCGATATCCTGATCGACCTGACCCGCCGCGAGACGCAGGCCTTCTCCGTCAACATGGCGCGCGCGGTGGTTTCCTCGTTCGAGGGCCAGATCAATCTCATCAACAACCCGCACCGCTTCGCCGGGTTCCGGGTGCTGCAGGCTCCCGATGTGCCGTCGATCCTGCTGGAACTGGGATTCCTGTCGAACAAGGAGGATGAGAAGTTGCTGCTGGATCCGGAATGGCGCAGAAAAGTTTCGGAGCGTCTTGCCGTCGCGGTTCAGCGTTACCGCGAGCAGGCGGTGGCCAGCGGCGGCTGACGTTTGAAGGCATGCCCGGAACGAAGTGATTTGTGTCGCCCCGGTAACAGCGTTATGCTTTTCAACTGGATGCGCACGCGATAATCAGAAACAGCCCTATTTTACGCACAATCCGAGACCTAACCGGAATTGCGCCCGGATTTGTTGAGAAACGAGTTGATGCCCGGGGTTCCTCGCCATATGAGGAGCCGGGCTGGCGGGGCGCTGCGATGCCAGACGATTTCTGACGGAAGAGTTTGGTCGGACCGACGCAATGTAAACCGGCGGCACAGAGCATGGACTGTCGCGCGGCGGTCCGGCAATTGGACGATAATTAAGGTACCGGTATCTGACTGATGATCAGGCTGATTGGATATTTCTTCGGGATTGGTGCGTTTCTGCTGCTTGGCGTGGCCGGAGCCGTGGCGCTTTATCTGGGCGTCGTCACCAAGGATCTACCTGACTACGAGGTGCTCGCGAAATATTCGCCGCCTGTGACGACGCGCTTTCATGCCGGCAACGGCGCCCTGATGGCAGAATACGCGCGCGAGCGGCGTCTCTATCTGCCGATCCAGGCGATCCCGGATCGCGTCAAGGCAGCCTTCATCTCGGCCGAAGACAAGAACTTCTACCAGCATCCGGGCGTCGACCTTACGGGTCTCGCCCGCGCTATCGCAGTCAACCTGCAGAACTTCGGCTCCGGCCGTAGGCCCGTGGGCGCATCGACGATCACGCAGCAGGTGGCAAAGAACTTCCTGCTGTCGTCCGACCAGACGATCGACCGCAAGGTCAAGGAAGCGATCCTTTCCTTCCGCATCGAGCAGGCCTACAGCAAGGATCGGATCCTCGAGCTCTATCTCAACGAGATCTTCTTCGGCCTGAACTCCTACGGTATTGCCGGCGCGGCGCTGACCTATTTCGACAAGTCGGTCACCGAGCTTACCATTGCCGAGACCGCCTATCTCGCCGCTCTGCCGAAGGGCCCGGCCAACTACCATCCGTTCCGCAAGACCGAAGCTGCCATCGAACGCCGCAACTGGGTGATCGACCGCATGGTGGAGAACGGCTACGTCACCAAGGCCGATGGCGAAGAGGCCAAGAAGCAGCCGCTCGGCGTCAATCCACGCCGCGGTGGCGCACATCTCTTCGCGTCCGACTTCTTCGCCGAGGAAGTCCGCCGGCAGATCATCCAGAAATATGGCGACAACGCGCTCTATGAAGGCGGCCTGTCGGTTCGCACCTCGCTCGATCCGCGTCTGCAGATCGCGGCGCGCAAGGCGCTGCAGGCGGGTCTGCTGAGCTATGACGAGCGCCGCGGCTTCCATGGTCCGGTCAAGACGATCGAGATCGGTGGCGATTGGGGTGAGCCGCTTGGCGCGGTTCCTGCCTTCAGCGACGTGCCGGAGTGGAAGCTCGCCGTCGTTCTGTCGGTCGATGCCCAGGGTGCCGAGATCGGCATCCAGCCGGATAAGGAAGCCTCGGGCAAGATCGTCGCCGAACGCGTCACCGGACACATCTCCGCCAAGAACATGCAATGGGCCTACCGTTCCGCCAACGGCGACCGCAAGTCGGCGAAGTCGCCCGAGGGGGTCTTCGGTGCCGGCGATGTCGTCTATGTCGAGCCCTTGCCCGAAAAGGGCGAATATCGCCTCCGCCAGCCGCCGAAGGTCCAGGGCGGTCTCGTGGCGATGGACCCGCAGACCGGCCGCGTGCTGGCCATGGTCGGCGGCTTCTCCTATGGCCAGTCGGAATTCAACCGCGCGACCCAGGCGATGCGCCAGCCGGGCTCGTCGTTCAAGCCCTTCGTCTACGCTGCAGCGCTCGACAACGGCTACACGCCGGCGTCGGTCATTCTCGACGCCCCGATCGAGATCGTCGCCGGCGGTCAGGTCTGGCGTCCGGAAAACTATGGGGGCGGCTCGGCCGGTCCGTCGACGCTGCGTCTCGGCATCGAGAAGTCGCGTAACCTGATGACCGTTCGCCTCGCCAATGACATGGGCATGAACCTCGTTGCCGAATATGCCGAGCGTTTCGGCATCTACGACAAGATGCCGCCGCTGCTGGCGATGTCGCTGGGTTCCGGCGAAACGACGGTTCTGCGCATGGTGTCGGCCTATTCGGTGCTCGCCAACGGCGGCAAGCAGATCAAGCCGTCGCTGATCGACCGTATTCAGGACCGCTACGGCAAGACGATTTTCCGGCATGAGGATCGCACCTGCGACAACTGCAATGCAGGCGACTGGCAGAGCCAGGAAGAGCCTGTTCTGACCGACAACCGCGAGCAGGTGCTCGACCCCATGACCTCCTACCAGATCACTTCGATGATGGAGGGCGTGGTCCTGCGCGGCACGGCGGCTGGCAAGATCAAGCTCGATCGTCCGGTTGCCGGCAAGACCGGTACCACCAATGACGAAAAGGACGCCTGGTTCGTCGGCTACACGCCGGACATCGTTGCCGGCCTCTATCTCGGCTTCGACAATCCCGCTCCGCTCGGCCGCGGCGCCACCGGCGGCAGCCTCGCGGTGCCGATCTTCAACGACTTCATGCAGGAGGCCGTCAAGGGCATACGCCCGAGCAAGTTCGTCGTTCCGGAGGGCATGAGCATGATCGCCGTCAACCGCAAGACCGGTATGGCCGCCTATGAGGGCGAGCCGGACACGATCATCGAAGCCTTCAAGCCCGGCACCGGCCCGGCCGATACGTTCTCGGTCATCGGCGGTCTCGATCAATATGTTCCGCCCGAAGAGATCCTGAAGAACTCGCCGCAGGCAAACCAGGCTGTGACCTCGGGTTCCAACGGCCTGTTCTAAGCCTTTCCTCACTCGCGATGCCCGCCGCCTTTACATCAGCGGCGGGCATCGCTATTTGACGCTCATCTTCATATCGGGTTCACAAGAAGCAGGATCATGCGCAGCGAAATCGAGAATATTGTCGACGAAATCAAGCAGGCCATAAGCCTGCTGAGGAGGCATCTTTGACTGGGATCAGGCGGTAAGACGACTGGACTGGTTGAACAACAAGGCGGAAGACCCGACCCTCTGGAACGATGCTTCGGAAGCACAGAAGCTGATGCGCGAGCGCCAGCAGCTTGACGACGGCATCAATGGCCTGCGTCGTTTCGAGCAGCAGCTCAACGACAACATCGAACTCATCGAACTCGGTGAGGAAGAGGGCGACGCGGCGATCGTCGCGGATGCCGAACAGGCGCTGCGCGAGCTTCGGTCGGAAGCGGCCAAGAAGCAGGTCGAGGCCATGCTTTCTGGCGAGGCGGATCAGAACGACACCTATCTCGAAGTGCATTCCGGCGCCGGCGGCACGGAGAGCCAGGACTGGGCCAACATGCTTCTGCGCATGTATACCCGGTGGTCCGAGCGCCAGGGATACAAGGTCGAGCTTCTGGAAATCCAGGATGGCGAAGAAGCCGGCATCAAGTCTGCGACACTGCTCGTCAAAGGCCATAATGCCTATGGCTGGCTGAAGACCGAATCGGGCGTGCACCGCCTTGTCCGCATTTCGCCCTATGACAGCAACGCCCGCCGTCACACCTCGTTCTCCTCGATCTGGGTTTACCCGGTGGTGGACGATTCGATCCAGATCGACGTCAATGAGAGCGATTGCCGCATCGATACCTACCGCTCCTCGGGCGCCGGTGGTCAGCACGTCAACACGACCGACTCGGCGGTGCGCATCACGCACATGCCGTCGGGAATCGTTGTGCAGTGCCAGCAGGAGCGCTCGCAGCACAAAAACCGGGCGAAGGCCTGGGACATGCTGCGCGCCCGCCTCTATGAGGCCGAGCTGAAGAAGCGGGAAGAGGCGGCAAGCGCCGAAGCCGCGTCGAAGACCGACATCGGCTGGGGGCACCAGATCCGCTCTTACGTTCTGCAGCCCTACCAGTTGGTCAAGGATCTGCGCACCGGCGTCGAAAGCACGGCACCGGGCGATGTTCTCGACGGCGAGCTCAACGAGTTCATGGAAGCGGCGCTCGCGCACCGTGTCAGCGGTGGCGCGGATGCCATCGTCGACGATCTAAACTAAGCATGTCGCGCAAAAGTGCGCAGCGGTTTTGCGATAGCGACATGCGATATCAAGAACTTAAAGCGCAAGGAGCGAATCTGAAAGATCGCGACCGGCTTTAAGCATCGCGGCGAGAGTTCTGGAGTTGAAGAAGGCCGGGTGTTCGCTTCCGGCCTTTTCGTTTGCTCAGTTCGAGGCGCGCTCGATCTTGATGTCGCCGAGATCGTCGATGAGCACGGTCCAGCTCTCCGGTTCGCGCGCGCTCGGATCGGTCTTCAGATAGACGGTCGCGAACATGCCCGGCTGCGCGGTGACGCCGGTCGAGGTCTCCGGGCGAATATCGGTGACATAGGCCTTGAGCGCCGAGAACTCTTCGAGTTCCGCCGAGGAAACCACCACGGGTCCGGCTGGTGTCGCTTCGATTTGCTGCAGGTGGACCTGTGCCGTGCCATCCGCTTGGCGAAGCGCAATCAGTTTGTAGTAGCCGCGCCGGGCGTCGCCTTGCTTCTCGGCGGCCGCATTGGGGTCGAGTAACGAAAGCGGCTCTCCGCTTTCCTCCCAATAGCCGGTGCTGGTCACAAAGGTTACCTGCGGCGGCACGACGTTGGCGTCCTCGGCCTTGGCGCCGGCGCTGCTCACGAATAGGAGAAGCGCGAGGAGGGCGGATCTTTGCATTTGGGGTTGTCGTCCTTTCAAGCCGCTCCGCGGCCGCTTCGCTCCTACAGCGCCGCGCGTCTTATCAGATGTGCAAAGGTCGCTGTAGCATTTTGAGCGGTCGCAAGCCGGTCCATGGAGGATCATACCATATCGCGCGGAAAACGTGCGCTCAGTTCGAGAATTGCTCGGCCAGGATGCGGTCCGACCAGGAATGGTCGGGATCCGATAGGATGCGCGCCGTCATGTTTTCCGATTCGGCGATCCGCACCTTGACCACCGATTTTACTTCCTGGTGGTCCGCCACCGCGTTGACCGGCCGCTTGTCGGCTTCGAGGATTTCGATCTCGACGGTCACATGGTTCGGCAGCAGCGCACCGCGCCAGCGCCGCGGACGGAAGGCGCTGACCGGCGTCATCGCGAGAAGCGGCGCCTCGAGCGGCAGGATCGGGCCATGGGCGGAGAGGTTGTAAGCCGTCGATCCGGCGGGCGTCGCCACCAGCAATCCGTCACAGGTCAGTTCCTCGAGCCGCGTCTTGCCGTCGATGACGACGCGCAGCTTCGCGGCCTGGTAGGATTGGCGGAAGAGATAGACCTCGTTGATCGCAAGCGCCGTGAAGCTCTCGCCATAGACATCGGTCGTCTGCATCTCCAGGGGATGGAACGCGTTTTCGACCGCCTGACAGATGCGATCCGTCAGGTTCTCGGTGCTGTAGCGGTTCATCAGGAAGCCGACGGACCCGCGGTTCATGCCGTAGACCAGCTTGCCGCTGTTCATGGTCTGGTGCAGCGTCTGCAGCATGAAGCCATCGCCGCCGAGCGCCACGATCACGTCGGCCTTTGCCGGATCGTGATCACCATAGATCGCCTTGAGATCAGCCGCAGCCTTTTGCGCCTCCTCCGCAGAAGAGGCGATGAAGGCGAAGGAATTGAACGTTCGGGCCATGAAACTCTAGTCCGTTCGATGCGTTGCGTGCCGCTTACGGCGTTCTCTCACCCCCGTTTCTGGCATGGCCGGCAACCGAACGCATCTGAAAAATTGGGAGAATTCGCAAATTTGCTTTACACCGCGCGAGATTATGGTAACTCCGACCGCTGAAAGTGCCCTTATAGCTCAGTTGGTAGAGCGGCTGATTTGTAATCAGTAGGTCGGGAGTTCGAGTCTCTCTGGGGGCACCACGCCATCCTTTTTGCTGAAATCGTTCGCTTTTTACCGTGGGGCCGCATTCGGATTTTGAGATGCGGGCGGCCGCGCGCGACGTCAGATGTCGAACGAGGGGGCCATCCGCACCGGAACCTCGCGGCATTTCTGCAAGGCGTTGAGGAGATTTTCGGCGAGGTAGTCGATCAGCGCCCGGGTTGCCGGCAGCATGCCCTGGCGGGACGGGAAGACGAGATGCACGACGACGTCGTTCGAGGTCCACTCCGGTAGCACCGGTACCAAGACGCCTGCACGGAAGGCGCGTTCGCAGATATGGTCCGGCAGCAGCGCCACGCCCATGCCCTCGATCGCGGCACGTTCGAGAATGATGAAGTCGCTGCAGCCGATGATCGGGCGGTGGGTGATCTCCGTCGCGTTTCCGTCCGCCGAGATGAGCCGCCAGACATCGGTCGGATGCTGTTCGTTCATCGACAGCGTCGCCTGCTGGCTGAGATTGTCGATCGTGATCTCGCCCGCGCGGGCAAGGAACGTCGGGCTGGCGGCGAGCCGCTCGCGCACTTCGCCGAACTTGCGGATGATCAGCTGATTGTCGGTATCGAGCTGGCCGCGGGCGCGAAGCGCCACGTCGATCCGTTCCTCGATGAGGTCAATGCGCCGGTTGGTGGCGGTGATCAGCAGCCGGACGCCGGGATAGCGCCGGTGAAACGCCGGAAGGATATCGGCGAGCATGGGCGTGAATCCGAGCGGGCAGGCGAGCCTGACGGTGCCGGAGGGCTCGGCCCGAACGGCCGCGATTTCGGCTTCGGCGGCAGCAACACCGTCGAGCAGCCCCTGGCAATGTTCGTAGAACACGCGGCCGATGTCGGTGACGCGCAGCTTGCGGGTCGAGCGCTCGAGAAGGCGCACGCCGAGCTGCTCCTCAAGGCGGGCCACATGTTTGCTGAGTTTGGATTTGGGTATGTTGAGGTCACGTGCGGCAGCGCTGAAGCCGTTGTTTCGCACCACGGCGGCAAAAAGCCCGAGGTCGTTTAGATCCTGCATTGTCCTGTCTCCGAAGTGCGGATGCTTGGGATGATTGTTTCCGTCTGGAAACAGTATGTCAAATATCCACTGGCTTATCGGGTGATTGTTTTCCCCTCATATGTGGACCACCGCAACGCAAACACAAAGGTGTTCCCATGAATGTTCTTCATATCGACTCCGGTATCCTCGGTGATCACTCGGTTTCCCGCCGCCTGACGGCCGCACTCGCTGCTCAGGTCAAGGCAGACCGCCCGGATGCAACGGTGACCTATCGTGACCTCGCCGCCAGCTCGCTCCCGCACCTGACCGGCGCCCAGATCATGGCTCCCGCAGATCTCGCAGGCGTGGACGCCGACCTTGCCGCCGACGTCAAGCTTGGCCGCGACATGCTCGAAGAATTCCTGGCTGCTGACACGATCATCATCGGCGCGCCGATGTACAACTTCGGTATTCCGAGCCAGCTGAAGGCCTGGATCGACCGCATCGCCGTCTCCGGCAAGACTTTCCGTTACACCGAAAGTGGTCCGGAAGGCCTCGCCAAGGGTAAGAAGATCATCGTCGCCTCGACCCGCGGCGGTCACTACTCCGCCGGTCCGGCTGCCGTGATGGACCACCAGGAATCCTACCTGAAGACGGTCTTCGGTTTCCTGGGCGTCACGGATGTCGAGTTCGTCCGCGCCGAAGGCCTGAACCTCAGCGCCGACTCCAAGCAGTTCGCGATCGCCGAAGCCGAAAAGACCATTGCCGAGGGCAATGTGCTTCGCCTGGCGAGCTAAAAATAAAGATGGGTTCAGCGGATCACGGCGGTGATCCGGTGGAGGGGCCTCGGCCCTGCTTGCGGACGGTGCCGGTTGCGAATGCAGCCGGCATTGTCCGTTTTCGTCTATTACGATTTGCTTTATATTGCCTTCATGATGAACGGGCGGACGATCCTTTGGGGCATGACCGCTACGGTGGCCCTTTTGCTCGCCGCCGAAGCCGCCCTTGCCGCGCCGCCGGATCATGGCTGCACCTGCCGCAACCGCGATGGTTCGAAATATGAACTTGGGCAGATTGCCTGCGTGCGCGTCGACGGCAACGCCTATCTCGCGCGCTGCGAGATGAACCTCAATGTCACCACCTGGAAGAAGTTGCGCGACGGCTGTCCGACGGCCGGGATGAGCACGCCTCCAGACCTCACGCGGCAATCGGTCAGTTTCTGACGAGGAGCAGCGGCTTGCCGCCTTCGTTCCGGTCTTTCTCGAATCCGGAAGCCGTGGCCGTGAAGGCGAGCGAACTGCCGCCGTCTCCCATCAGGGTTATGCCAAGGCCGTTTGCTGTCCAGCTCCGCAGTTTCAGTTTTCTGACGGCGCCTTCGCAAGGTTCCTCCACGGACAGCCCGAGATTGCCGTCATTGTCGGCGGTCCCCGTGAAGCTCACCTGGCAGACGGCGCTTCCGTCCGGACGTTTCATCTGCCATGCGCCTTTCATATTGGCCGGCGCCGGCAGATGCGAGATGCCGTCCACCGCAGGTACGAGCGCCAGCAGAGGCCCGTTCTCGCCGTTTGTCTGGAGAGGGGATCCCTCGCTCTCTTCAAAGCGGGCGTGAACCTTTCGCAGGACGTCGATCAGCAACAGGCCACCACTCCCGTCGAAATTCCAGGCGGCGACGTCGGCAAGGATTGGCAAGCTTTTGGCGCAGCCCTCGGCTCCGGCAACGGCGTAGCCGCCGATCGCCTCGTCCGCGGTGAATGTGAGCGTGCATCCGTCGGCGCCATCGAGCGGCGCGACCAGATAATCGCCCGTCTGCGCCGCGATGATGGCGGGATCGATGTCGCCGGCCGCGGAGGCGGTGTGCGGACCGAGGCAGACCGCAGTCAAAACCAGCAGCTGAAACATGGAAATGCGTGACGCCAGTGCGATGACCATGGAAGTTCTCCGATCCCAACGATGCGGAGATTTCCACAGGCCCAAGAACGCGTCAATGCGCGGCCTTCGGTGTCGCTGCGCTGAGCCTTGGGCAATGCGACCGCCCGCATGGTCGTCGCGATGGGGCGGTCGGCTTTGCCTGGAGATCTCAGCGGTTCAGGAACTGACGCGCAGCATACATGGCGATCGCCGCCGCGTTCGATACGTTCAGCGACTTGATCGCGCCGGGCATGTCGAGCCGGGCAAGGTCCGTCACGATCGAACGGGTCTTCTGCCGCAGCCCCTTGCCCTCGGAACCGAGAACGAGCGCGACCTTCTCACCGCTGAATGTACCCTCGAGCGGCTGCGGTCCTTCTGAATCGAGGCCGATCGTCTGGAAGCCCAGCCGATGGAGTTCCTCGATCGCATCCGCAAGATTGGTGATCTGGATATAGGGAATCATCTCCAGCGCGCCTGAGGCGGATTTCGCGAGCACGCCCGATTCGGTCGGGCTATGGCGCATGGTGGTGATCAGCGCGCCGGCGTCGAAGGCGACGGCGGAGCGCATGATGGCACCGACATTGTGCGGATCGGTCACCTGGTCGAGGACGAGAATCAGGGGGCAGTCGCGAAGCGCTTCGAGCTTGCGGTGCGGCAAGGGGCGCGTTTCGAGCATAACGCCCTGGTGGATCGCATCAGGGCCGAGGATCTTGTCGAGATCCTGCGGCGTCACGGTCTCGACCGGGAAGGGCAGGGCCGACAGTTCGCCGAGGTCCAGCCGGGCAGCAGCGTTCTGCGTAACGCTGAGGCGAACGACTTGGCGCGCCGGATTGTCGAGGGCGGCGCGAACCGTGTGCAGGCCGTAGAGCAGGACCTGCTCCGGCGCGAGTTGCGGCGGCTTCCAGTCGGCCGGCGCCTTGCGGCGCTTCTCCTGTTTTGGCGTTGGGATTTCGCCACGTTCCCGCCTGGCGTCGCGGTGGGCGCGCCTGAGGTTGGCGTAATGGGTGTCCTTGGCGCTCTTGTCGCCGGTGCGATCTTTGCTCATGGGCGTCTTATAGAGAGGTTGCAGGCGGGGCGAAATGGTTTTCCGTAAGCGGTCCGGAATTGTCGCTGTGGAGAAATTCAGAAATTTTCCATTGAGCCGTGTTGACAGGACGAAAGAGGGCAGTCATATACCCGGCCACAGATCGAGAGCGGCAACGACAAGTCGCTGGTTGTCTCGCGATCTCAAATGCTTGGTCGAAAGATCCCGACAGAATAATGGAGGGATGCCCGAGTGGTTAAAGGGGACGGACTGTAAATCCGTTGGCTCAGCCTACGTTGGTTCAAATCCAACTCCCTCCACCATTCTGCTTCTGGATCGAAGGCCCGCGGGTATAGCTCAATGGTAGAGCAGCAGCCTTCCAAGCTGAATACGCGGGTTCGATTCCCGCTACCCGCTCCAGCCGCGAACTTTCTCCAAATCCCCACTTAAATCGACGCTTCAGCGCCTCGTGATAAACCATTGTTTATCTTGCTTGGCTGGCGATCTGTGATTCGCAGATACCCACTCTTGCGTCGGCGCTTCACCGTTCTTACATTTCGATAGGAAAAGGCCGTCGGCGACCGGTCCGGGCGTACGCAATTAAGTCTTGCGCAAATCCACTGAAACCCTTAAACGGCTCCACAAACCGGCCCTGCCGGCTGATCATTCATACTTGACCACAGGAAACGTACCCATGGCAAAGAGCAAATTTGAGCGCAACAAGCCGCACGTTAACATTGGCACGATTGGCCACGTTGACCATGGCAAGACGTCGCTGACGGCAGCGATCACGAAGTACTTCGGCGAGTTCAAGGCGTATGACCAAATCGACGCCGCTCCGGAAGAAAAGGCCCGTGGTATCACGATTTCGACGGCGCACGTTGAGTATGAGACGCCGAACCGTCACTACGCTCACGTTGACTGCCCCGGCCACGCCGACTACGTCAAGAACATGATCACCGGTGCGGCGCAGATGGACGGCGCGATCCTGGTTTGCTCGGCCGCTGACGGCCCGATGCCGCAGACCCGCGAGCACATCCTGCTGGCCCGCCAGGTCGGCGTTCCGGCGATCGTCGTGTTCCTGAACAAGGTCGACCAGGTTGACGACGCCGAGCTTCTCGAGCTCGTCGAGCTGGAAGTTCGCGAACTTCTGTCGTCCTACGAATTCCCGGGCGACGACATTCCGATCATCAAGGGCTCGGCGCTTGCTGCTCTGGAAGATTCGGACAAGAAGATCGGCGAAGACGCGATCCGCGAGCTGATGGCAGCGGTTGACGCCTACATCCCGACGCCGGAGCGTCCGATCGACCAGCCGTTCCTGATGCCGATCGAAGACGTGTTCTCGATCTCGGGCCGCGGTACGGTTGTGACCGGTCGCGTTGAGCGCGGCATCGTCAAGGTCGGTGAAGAAATCGAAATCGTCGGCATCCGTCCGACGACGAAGACGACCTGCACGGGCGTTGAAATGTTCCGCAAGCTGCTCGACCAGGGCCAGGCCGGCGACAACATCGGTGCGCTGCTGCGCGGTGTCGACCGCAACGGCGTCGAGCGTGGCCAGATCCTGTGCAAGCCGGGTTCGGTCAAGCCGCACAAGAAGTTCAAGGCCGAAGCCTACATCCTGACGAAGGAAGAAGGCGGTCGTCATACGCCGTTCTTCACGAACTATCGTCCGCAGTTCTACTTCCGCACGACGGACGTGACGGGCATCGTGACGCTGCCGGAAGGCACGGAAATGGTTATGCCGGGCGACAACGTCACGGTTGACGTCGAGCTGATCGTTCCGATCGCGATGGAAGAAAAGCTGCGCTTCGCGATCCGCGAAGGCGGTCGTACCGTCGGCGCCGGCATCGTTGCCTCGATCGTCGAGTAATCCCTAGGGTTACAGTTCTTCAGAGGGCCCCGCTGGCGACAGCGGGGCCCTTTTTCGTTGCCACCAGTGTCAGGACTTCATTTACGAAGCCGTGCTTCCCATTCGTGTAGATATCCCAGTCACCCTTCGCCTCATTTGCGAGCCGCCGTTTCAGCGTCTCGTAGCGGCGGGCGAGATCCTTGTGCTCGCGGAGCGCATCGCGGAGGCGTACCGCATGCGCGGCGTTGTCGGTTCCGCAGAGATAGAGCCGTGTGCCGCAGGGGCGAGTATCGGCGGTGAACGTCCAGAGGCCGTCTGCGTACGGATCGCCGTGAAAGGTGTAGCCGGCGCTACGAAGGCGCGCGCCGAGCTCCGGCAGCATCCTTTGATCCGAGACGACGACATCGATATCGATCTTCGGCTTCGCCGCCAGGCCCGGTACTGCCGTGCTGCCGATGTGGTGGATCTCGCTGACGAAAGGGGAGAGCAGGGTGGTTACGGCCACGGCTCGTTCTTCGAAGAGCGATGGCCAGCAGGGATCGTATTCGACCAACGTGATGCGCGACATTGATTCGGCTCCGGCCAATTGCCGGCAGGGTAGCGGCTCCTTTGGTTCTGCGCCTGTGGAAAATTCCGATTGGCTCGGCAATGACTTGCGCCCGTTGGTGCAGTACCAAAGCCGCCAGGGGAGGTGTCGTCTCAATCCGATGAGGATTTTTTTGCTTCTTCGGTGAAAGATGCTTGTCATCCTCCGGCAAACTGAATATGAAGCCGCTGACTTGAGGCGGTGACGCGTCGTTAGACGAAAGGCGCCGCTGAATAGGGGTATAGCTCAGTTGGTAGAGCGGCGGTCTCCAAAACCGCAGGTCGGGGGTTCGAGCCCCTCTGCCCCTGCCATTCTCCTCGACACTTGCATAAAGGTTGAGGGTTCGGCAGAGTAAGTTTAAGGGCCGGTTACCCGGCTGGTGAAATTCACAAAAAAGACTGATTGGCTCTTGTGGTTTTCAGAATCGGTCTTTATGTAGGGTCCAAACAGACACGCGGTGCGTGGGGCTGAATCATCGGCTTTACGCGCCGTAATGGCGTGAGCATTACATGGCATCCAAAACGAATCCGGTAACGTTTCTGCAGCAGGTTCGCTCTGAGACGTCGAAAGTGACTTGGCCCTCTCGGCGCGAGACGATGATCTCGACGCTGATGGTTTTTGTCATGGTCTTTTTTGCCGCCGCCTTCTTCTTTGCTGCGGACCAGTTGATGGGATGGCTGATCGGCCTCGTCCTCAACGTTGGCGCTTGATTGGGTGGAGGGTAGCATGGCTGCGCGCTGGTACATTGTTCACGCCTATTCGAACTTCGAAAAGAAGGTCGCTGAATCGATCGAGGAAAAGGCCAAGCAGAAGGGTCTCGAGCATCTGTTCGAGAAGATTCTCGTGCCGACCGAGAAGGTTGTCGAAGTGCGTCGTGGCCGCAAGGTCGACGCCGAGCGCAAGTTCTTCCCGGGCTACGTTCTGGTTCGCGCCAACCTGACAGATGAGGCATTCCACCTTATCAAGAATACGCCGAAGGTGACGGGTTTCCTCGGTACCGACAGCAAGCCGGTTCCGATTCCGGATCATGAGGCTGAGCGCATTCTCGGTCAGGTCCAGGACGGCGTCGAGCGTCCGAAGCCGTCGGTTTCGTTCGAGATCGGCGAGCAGGTTCGCGTCTCCGACGGTCCGTTCGCCTCGTTCAACGGCGTCGTTCAGGACGTCGACGAAGAGCGTTCGCGCCTCAAGGTCGAGGTGTCGATCTTCGGTCGCGCGACGCCGGTCGAACTGGAATACGGTCAGGTCGAGAAGGTCTGAGAAGATCTCAAGAGATAGGGCGGGTCACGACCCGTTCTGGCGGAGAAATCCGCATGCGCGTGGAAGGAAGCTGGCCTTAGCCGGGTCGGATGTTCCGCACCACGCAACCGCAGCCGCCGATCCCCGTGGTCGGCAAAAGCCGGGAAACCGGCGCAATCGATCCTTGGAGCGATCCGTCGCGAGAGGATTTTAGAAAAGGCAGAGAGAAATGGCTAAGAAAGTTGCAGGCCAGCTCAAGCTGCAGGTGAAGGCTGGGTCGGCCAATCCGTCCCCGCCGATCGGTCCTGCGCTCGGTCAGCGTGGCATTAACATCATGGAATTCTGCAAGGCGTTCAACGCCGCCACGCAGGAAATGGAAAAGGGTATGCCGATCCCGGTCGTCATCACCTATTACCAGGACAAGTCCTTCACCTTCGTCATGAAGCAGCCGCCGGTCAGCTACTTCCTGAAGAAAGAAGCGAAGATCCAGTCCGGCTCGAAGACCCCGGGTAAGGGCACTTCGGCTGGCAAGCTCACCAAGGCTCAGATCAAGTCGATCGCCGAAGCCAAGATGAAGGATCTCAACGCTGCCGATATCGAAGGCGCAATGGCTATGGTCGAGGGCTCTGCCCGCGCTATGGGCCTGGAAGTGGTAGGCTAAGACCATGGCGAAGATTGCAAAGCGTGTACAGAAGTCCCGCGAGGGCATCGATCCGGCGAAGATCTACGGCCTCACCGAAGCCGTATCGCTGGTCAAGGAACGTGCGACCGCCAAGTTCGACGAGACCATCGAAGTCGCGATGAACCTCGGCGTTGACCCGCGCCATGCCGACCAGATGGTTCGTGGCGTTGTCAACCTGCCGAACGGCACCGGCCGCTCGGTTCGCGTCGCTGTTTTCGCCCGTGGCGCCAAGGCTGACGAAGCCAAGGCTGCCGGTGCTGACGTTGTCGGCGCGGAAGAACTCGTCGAAATCGTCCAGGGCGGCAAGATCGATTTCGATCGCTGCATCGCCACCCCGGACATGATGCCGCTCGTCGGTCGTCTCGGTAAGGTTCTCGGCCCGCGTGGCATGATGCCGAACCCGAAGGTCGGCACGGTTACGATGGACGTTGCTGGTGCCGTCAAGGCATCCAAGGGCGGCGCCGTCGAGTTCCGCGTCGAGAAGGCTGGTATCGTTCACGCCGGCGTTGGCAAGGCATCCTTCGATGCCAAGGCGCTGGAAGAAAACATCCGCGCTTTCGCTGACGCCGTAATCAAGGCGAAGCCGACCGGCGCCAAGGGCAACTACGTCAAGCGCGTCGCGATTTCGTCGACCATGGGCCCGGGTCTCAAGATCGACCCGGCCACGCTCAGCGTCGCCTAATTGTTTTCGGGCTTCGGCCCGGCACACAAATTCCCGGTCCTTCGGGGCCGGGAATTCCGGACGTCAAGTCCGGAACTCCTGTCCGAGATTGCGGGTGGTTTTACCTTAATCACTTCGGCCTGCATGAGACGGGTAAGATCTGAATTTCACCATGGCGCCGGAGGCGTCGAAATTCGGTTCGAACCTCGCTTGCCTTGTGTCAGACCCGGCTCTCCCGGGAACGCCAAGGGACAGGATCCTTAAGCGTTATCAGGGATCGAGCTCGATCTCGGGTGACAAAGGCAAACCCGGCAGGGGGGCATTATTGCAACCCTGTCAACTGGAGACAGACAGTGGAAAGAGCGGAAAAGCGCGAATTCGTCACGGAGCTGAACGAAGTCTTCAAGGCTTCCGGTTCGGTTGTCGTGGCCCACTATGCTGGTGTCACAGTTGCGCAGATGAACGACTTCCGTTCGAAGATGCGCGCTGCTGGCGGCACCGTCAAAGTCGCGAAAAACCGCCTGGCCAAGATCGCTCTTCAGGGCACCGAGTCGGAAGGGATGAGCAATCTCTTCAAGGGTCAGACGCTGATCGCATACAGCGAAGACCCGATCACGGCTCCTAAGGTTGTCATGGATTTCGCCAAGACCAACGACAAGCTCGTTGTTCTCGGTGGCGCCATGGGCACGACCACGCTCAACGCCGAAGCAGTCAAGTCGCTCGCGACCCTGCCTTCGCTCGACGAGCTGCGCGCAAAGCTGCTGGGCCTTCTCAATGCCCCGGCAACCCGCGTCGCAACGGTTGTTCAGGCACCGGCAAGCCAGCTTGCTCGCGTGTTCTCGGCCTATGCCAAGAAGGACGAAGCCGCCTAAGGCGGATTTTCGCTGCTGTATTTAAAACCAGTTCGAACCGAACAAAAGGAAAAGTAAAATGGCTGATCTCGCAAAGATCGTTGAAGACCTCTCCTCGCTCACCGTCCTGGAAGCTGCTGAGCTTTCCAAGATGCTCGAAGAGAAGTGGGGCGTTTCGGCTGCTGCTCCGGTAGCTGTTGCTGCTGCTGGCGGCGCTGCCGGCGGTGCTGCTGCTGCTGCTGAAGAAGAAAAGACCGAGTTTGACGTTATCCTCGTTGACGCTGGCGCCAACAAGATCAACGTCATCAAGGAAGTTCGCGGCATCACCGGCCTCGGCCTCAAGGAAGCCAAGGACCTGGTCGAAGGCGCTCCGAAGCCGGTCAAGGAAGCAGTTTCCAAGGCTGAAGCTGCTGACCTCAAGAAGAAGCTCGAAGAAGCTGGCGCCAAGGTTGACGTCAAGTAATTCGGCTACATGCAAGGGGAGGTGGCCTTTTCAGGCCGCCTCTCTTTGACCGTTTTTAGAACATATTACCCAAAAGCCTGTCGAAAAACGGCTTTTGGGTAATGGGTTCTTCAAGAGGATGGTCTCGAACGGAAGGCAGCACAGCAATCCGCGCTGAGCGTTTTTCGTTAGCTGGACGAGATTGGACTACTCATTGATTGACGGGATCGACTGGCCATCGGTTCCCGTCCGTTGCAGGCCCGGATGCAAGATTGACAAGGAGCGACGATGGCTCAGACCCTTTCGTTTAACGGTCGCAGGCGCGTACGCAAGTTTTTTGGTAAAATTCCAGAAGTCGCAGAAATGCCGAACCTCATCGAGGTTCAGAAGGCGTCCTACGACCAGTTTCTGATGGTTGAAGAGCCCAAGGGCGGTCGCCCTGACGAAGGGCTCCAAGCTGTTTTCAAGTCCGTTTTCCCGATCAAGGATTTCTCGGGCGCATCGATGCTGGAGTTCGTGTCCTACGAATTCGAGCCGCCGAAGTTCGACGTCGAAGAATGCCGTCAGCGCGATCTGACCTACGCAGCGCCGCTCAAGGTGACGCTGCGTCTCATCGTGTTCGATATTGACGAGGATACCGGCGCGAAGTCGATCAAGGACATCAAGGAACAGAACGTCTACATGGGCGACATGCCGCTCATGACCGACAACGGTACCTTCATCGTCAACGGTACCGAGCGCGTTATCGTTTCGCAGATGCACCGTTCACCGGGCGTCTTCTTCGACCACGACAAGGGCAAGAGCCATTCGTCGGGCAAGCTGCTCTTCGCAGCCCGCGTCATTCCTTACCGTGGTTCCTGGCTCGACATCGAGTTCGACGCCAAGGACATCGTGCATGCCCGTATCGACCGCCGCCGCAAGATTCCGGTGACGTCGCTGCTGATGGCGCTCGGCATGGATGGCGAGGAAATCCTCGACACCTTCTACACGAAGTCGCTCTACCAGCGCGACGGCGAAGGCTGGCGCGTGCCGTTCCAGCCGGATGCGCTGAAGGGCCAGAAGGCGATCACTGAGATGGTCGACGCCGACACCGGCGAAGTCGTTGTCGAGGCCGGCAAGAAGCTGACCCCGCGCCTGCTCCGTCAGCTGCAGGACAAGGGCCTGAAGGCACTCAAGGCCACCGACGATGATCTCTACGGCAACTACCTTGCCGAGGACGTCGTCAACTTCGCCACCGGCGAGATCTATCTCGAAGCCGGCGACGAGATCGACGAGAAGACCCTTCCGGTCATCCTCTCGGCCGGATTCGACGAGATCCCGGTTCTCGACATCGACCATATCAATGTCGGTGCCTATATCCGCAACACGCTTGCGGCCGACAAGAACGAGAACCGTCAGGACGCCCTGTTCGACATCTATCGCGTGATGCGTCCGGGTGAGCCGCCGACCATGGATTCCGCGGAAGCCATGTTCAACACGCTGTTCTTCGATGCCGAACGCTACGACCTTTCGGCCGTCGGTCGCGTCAAGATGAACATGCGCCTCGACCTCGAAGTCGCCGACACCGTGCGCATCCTGCGCAAGGAAGATATCCTGGCGGTCGTCAAGATGCTCGTCGAGCTGCGTGACGGCAAGGGCGAGATCGACGACATCGACAACCTCGGCAACCGCCGTGTTCGTTCGGTCGGCGAGCTCATGGAGAACCAGTACCGTCTCGGCCTGCTCCGCATGGAGCGCGCGATCAAGGAACGCATGTCCTCGATCGAGATCGACACGGTCATGCCGCAGGATCTGATCAACGCGAAGCCGGCCGCTGCTGCCGTTCGTGAATTCTTCGGCTCCTCGCAGCTGTCGCAGTTCATGGACCAGGTGAACCCGCTTTCGGAAATCACCCACAAGCGCCGTCTCTCGGCTCTTGGCCCGGGTGGTCTGACCCGCGAGCGCGCCGGCTTCGAAGTCCGCGACGTTCACCCGACCCACTACGGCCGTATTTGCCCGATCGAAACGCCGGAAGGCCCGAACATCGGTCTGATCAACTCGCTCGCAACCTTCGCCCGTGTCAACAAGTACGGCTTCATCGAAAGCCCGTACCGCAAGATCGTCGACGGCAAGGTGACGAATGACGTCGTCTACCTCTCGGCGATGGAAGAAGCGAAGTATCACGTGGCGCAGGCTAACTCGCCGCTGAACGAGGACAACTCCTTCTCCGAAGAGTTCGTTGTTTGCCGTCACTCCGGCGAAGTTATGCTGGCGCCGCGCGACAACATCAACCTGATGGACGTTTCGCCGAAGCAGCTCGTTTCGGTCGCGGCCGCGCTCATCCCGTTCCTCGAGAACGACGACGCCAACCGCGCACTGATGGGCTCGAACATGCAGCGACAGGCCGTGCCGCTGCTGCGTGCCGAAGCCCCGTTCGTCGGTACCGGCATGGAGCCGGTCGTTGCCCGCGACTCCGGCGCTGCGATCGCAGCCCGTCGTGGCGGCGTCGTCGACCAGGTCGACGCGACCCGTATCGTTATCCGCGCCACCGAAGACCTCGATCCGTCGAAGTCGGGCGTCGATATCTATCGTCTGCAGAAGTTCCAGCGTTCGAACCAGAACACTTGCGTCAACCAGCGCCCGCTGGTGACCGTCGGCGACGTTCTGAACAAGGGCGACATCATCGCTGACGGTCCGTCGACCGACCTCGGTGACCTGGCTCTCGGCCGCAACGCGCTCGTCGCGTTCATGCCGTGGAACGGCTACAACTACGAAGACTCGATCCTGCTCTCCGAGCGGATCGTGCGCGATGACGTGTTCACCTCCATCCACATCGAAGAATTCGAAGTGATGGCGCGTGACACCAAGCTGGGTCCGGAAGAAATCACCCGCGACATTCCGAACGTTTCGGAAGAAGCGCTGCGCAACCTCGACGAAGCCGGTATCGTTTATATCGGTGCTGAGGTTCAGCCGGGTGACATCCTCGTCGGCAAGATCACGCCGAAGGGCGAAAGCCCGATGACGCCGGAAGAAAAGCTTCTGCGCGCCATCTTCGGTGAAAAGGCCTCCGACGTCCGCGACACCTCGATGCGCATGCCTCCGGGCACCTTCGGTACCGTCGTCGAAGTTCGCGTTTTCAACCGCCACGGCGTTGAGAAGGACGAGCGCGCGATGGCGATCGAGCGCGAGGAAATCGAACGCCTCGCCAAGGACCGCGACGACGAACAGGCGATCCTCGATCGCAACGTCTACGCACGTCTCGTCGACATGCTGCGTGGCCACACGGCCGTTGCCGGCCCGAAGGGCTTCAAGAAGGGCACCGAGCTTTCGAACCTCGTCGTCAGCGAATACCCCCGCTCGCAGTGGTGGATGTTCGCCGTCGAAGACGAAAAGGCTCAGGGCGAGATCGAAGCTCTGCGCGCCCAGTACGACGAATCCAAGTCGCGCCTTGAACAGCGCTTCATGGACAAGGTCGAGAAGGTCCAGCGCGGCGACGAAATGCCCCCGGGCGTCATGAAGATGGTCAAGGTCTTCGTCGCTGTTAAGCGCAAGATCCAGCCGGGCGACAAGATGGCCGGCCGTCACGGCAACAAGGGTGTCGTGTCGCGTATCGTGCCGATCGAAGACATGCCGTTCCTGGAAGATGGCACGCATGTCGACGTCGTTCTGAACCCGCTCGGCGTTCCGTCGCGCATGAACGTCGGCCAGATCCTCGAAACCCATCTCGGCTGGGCTTGCGCCGGCATGGGCAAGAAGATCGGCGCGATGCTCGATGCCTACCACGAGAGTGGCGACATCAAGCCGCTGCGCGCGACCATCGACGATGTCATCGGATCCGGTCCTAAGGGTGAGCCGATCAAGCAGTACGACGACGAGTCGATCGTCCGCCTGGCCGAGCAGACCCGCCGCGGCGTGTCGATCGCGACCCCGGTCTTCGACGGTGCAGTCGAAGCCGACGTCAACGAGATGCTGGCCAAGGCTGGCCTCAAGGTGACCGGTCAGTCGACGCTTTACGACGGCCGTACCGGCGATCAGTTCGACCGCCAGGTGACCGTGGGCTACATCTACATGCTGAAGCTCAACCACCTGGTCGACGACAAGATCCACGCCCGTTCGATCGGTCCGTACTCGCTCGTCACCCAGCAGCCGCTGGGCGGTAAGGCGCAGTTCGGCGGTCAGCGCTTCGGGGAAATGGAGGTCTGGGCGCTGGAAGCTTACGGCGCGGCCTACACCCTGCAGGAAATGCTGACGGTCAAGTCGGACGACGTCGCCGGCCGTACCAAGGTCTACGAAGCGATCGTCCGCGGCGACGATACCTTCGAAGCGGGCATTCCGGAGAGCTTCAACGTTCTCGTCAAGGAAATGCGCTCGCTGGGCCTTTCGGTCGAGCTCGAAAACTCGAAGGTCGACGACGCCGGCGCTGCGGCACAATTGCCGGACGCAGCCGAGTAAAGAGACCCAAGGTGCGTGCCGCGACGCGGCGCGCACCGTTTCCGCCTGGAGACGCTCAAGTCTTCGGAAGGAACAGAGCCGCAGCCAATGCGGTTTTAGCTGTTTAAGGGGCAGGGGCCGGCGCCCGGGATTTGTCGGCACCCTCGCCAAGCTCAGGGCGTAAAGCCCGTAAAGGAGACAGGCATGAACCAAGAGGTCATGAATCTTTTCAATCCGCAGGTGCCTGCACAGACCTTCGATTCCATCCGGATTTCGATCGCGTCGCCGGAGAAGATTCTTTCCTGGTCTTACGGTGAGATCAAGAAACCGGAGACGATCAACTACCGCACGTTCAAGCCGGAACGCGACGGTCTGTTCTGCGCGCGCATCTTTGGCCCGATCAAGGACTACGAGTGCCTGTGCGGCAAGTACAAGCGCATGAAGTACAAGGGCATCATCTGCGAAAAATGCGGCGTCGAAGTCACGCTGTCGCGCGTTCGCCGTGAGCGCATGGGCCATATCGAGCTCGCTGCTCCGGTTGCCCATATCTGGTTCCTGAAGTCCCTGCCGAGCCGCATCGCGACGCTGCTCGACATGACTCTGAAGGACATCGAGCGCGTTCTCTACTTTGAAAACTACATCGTCACCGAGCCGGGTCTGACGTCGCTGAAGGAGAACCAGCTCCTCAGCGAAGAAGACTACATGCTCGCCGTTGATGAATTCGGCGAAGACCAGTTCACCGCCATGATCGGCGCAGAAGCGATCTACGAGATGCTCGCTTCGATGAACCTGGAAAAGATCGCTGGCGACCTGCGCACCGAGCTCGCTGAGACGACCTCGGATCTGAAGCAGAAGAAGCTGATGAAGCGCCTGAAGATCGTCGAGAACTTCATGGAGTCGGGCAACCGTCCGGAGTGGATGATCCTCAAGGTCGTTCCGGTGATCCCGCCGGACCTGCGTCCGCTCGTCCCGCTCGACGGCGGCCGTTTCGCGACGTCGGATCTGAACGATCTCTATCGCCGCGTCATCAACCGTAACAACCGTCTGAAGCGCCTGATCGAACTGCGCGCTCCGGGCATCATCATCCGCAACGAAAAGCGCATGCTGCAGGAATCTGTCGATGCGCTGTTCGACAACGGCCGTCGCGGCCGCGTCATCACCGGCGCCAACAAGCGTCCGCTGAAGTCGCTGTCCGACATGCTGAAGGGCAAGCAGGGCCGCTTCCGTCAGAACCTGCTCGGCAAGCGCGTCGACTATTCCGGCCGTTCGGTCATCGTGACCGGTCCGGAACTGAAGCTGCACCAGTGCGGTCTTCCGAAGAAGATGGCGCTCGAGCTGTTCAAGCCGTTCATCTATGCGCGTCTTGACGCCAAGGGCTTCTCCTCGACCGTCAAGCAGGCCAAGAAGCTCGTTGAAAAGGAAAAGCCGGAAGTTTGGGATATCCTCGACGAGGTCATCCGCGAGCATCCGGTTCTGCTGAACCGCGCACCGACGCTGCACCGCCTGGGCATCCAGGCCTTCGAACCGACCCTGGTCGAAGGCAAGGCGATCCAGCTGCACCCGCTCGTCTGCACGGCCTTCAACGCCGACTTCGACGGCGACCAGATGGCTGTTCACGTGCCGCTGTCGCTCGAAGCGCAGCTCGAAGCCCGCGTGCTGATGATGTCGACGAACAACATTCTGCACCCGGCAAACGGCGCGCCGATCATCGTTCCGTCGCAGGACATGGTTCTGGGTCTCTACTACTTGTCGATCCTGAACCAGAACGAGCCGGGCGAAGGCATGGCCTTCTCGGATATGGGCGAGCTGCACCACGCGCTCGAAACCAAGTCCGTGACGCTGCACGCCAAGATCCGTGGCCGCTACAAGACCGTCGATGCCGAGGGCAACCCGGTTTCGAAGATCTATGAAACGACGCCTGGCCGCATGATCATCGGCGAGCTTCTGCCGAAGAACGCGAACATTCCGTTCGACATCTGCAACCAGGAAATGACCAAGAAGAACATCTCCAAGATGATCGACACGGTCTACCGTCATTGCGGCCAGAAGGACACGGTCATCTTCTGCGACCGCATCATGCAGCTCGGCTTCGCCCATGCCTGCCGCGCCGGCATTTCGTTCGGCAAGGACGACATGGTCATTCCGGACACCAAGGCGAAGATCGTTGGCGACACCGAAGCGCTGGTGAAGGAATACGAGCAGCAGTACAACGACGGTCTCATCACCCAGGGCGAAAAATACAACAAGGTTGTCGACGCCTGGGGCAAGGCGACCGAAAAGGTCGCCGACGAGATGATGGCGCGCATCAAGGCGGTCGAGTTCGACGACAATGGTCGCCAGAAGCCGATGAACTCGATCTACATGATGTCGCACTCGGGTGCTCGTGGTTCTCCGAACCAGATGCGTCAGCTGGGCGGCATGCGCGGCCTGATGGCCAAGCCGTCGGGCGAAATCATCGAGACGCCGATCATCTCGAACTTCAAGGAAGGCCTGACCGTGAACGAGTACTTCAACTCGACGCACGGCGCCCGTAAGGGTCTCGCAGACACTGCCTTGAAGACCGCGAACTCCGGTTACCTGACCCGCCGTCTCGTCGACGTCGCGCAGGATTGCATCGTCACGCACACCGATTGCGGTACCGACAAGGGCCTGACCATGACGGCCATCGTCGACGCCGGTCAGGTCGTGGCTTCGCTCGGCGCACGCATCCTCGGCCGTACGGCCTTGGACGACATCGACAACCCGATCACCGGCGAGCGCATCGTCGACGCCGGCAAGATGATTGTCGAAGCCGACGTGGCTGCCATCGAGAAGGCTGGTATCCAGTCGGTTCGGATCCGCTCGGCTCTGACCTGCGAAATCCAGACCGGCGTCTGCGGCGTCTGCTACGGCCGCGACCTGGCCCGCGGTACGCCCGTCAACATGGGTGAAGCCGTCGGCGTCATCGCGGCTCAGTCGATCGGTGAACCGGGTACCCAGCTCACCATGCGTACCTTCCACTTGGGTGGTACGGCGACCGTGGTTGACCAGTCGTTCCTGGAAGCGTCCTACGAAGGTACGGTTCAGATCAAGAACCGCAACATGCTGCGCAACTCGGAAGGCGTTCTCGTTGCGATGGGTCGTAACATGGCGGTCCAGATCCTGGACGAGCGCGGCGTCGAGCGTTCGTCGCAGCGCGTTGCCTACGGTTCGAAGATCCTCGTCGACGATGGCGACAAGGTGAAGCGCGGTCAGCGTCTCGCCGAGTGGGACCCCTACACCCGTCCGATGATGACGGAAGTGGAAGGTATCGTTCACTTCGAAGACGTCGTCGACGGCATCTCGGTGCTCGAAGCGACCGACGAATCCACCGGCATCACCAAGCGTCAGGTTATCGACTGGCGTTCGACCCCGCGTGGTACGGACCTCAAGCCGGCAATCGTCATCAAGGACAAGAACGGCGCAGTTGCCAAGCTGTCGCGTGGCGGCGAAGCCCGCTTCCTGCTCTCGGTTGACGCGATCCTCTCGGTCGAGCCGGGCCAGAAGGTGAGCCAGGGTGACGTTCTCGCCCGTTCGCCGCTCGAAAGCGCCAAGACCAAGGACATCACCGGTGGTCTGCCGCGCGTTGCCGAATTGTTCGAAGCCCGTCGTCCGAAGGACCACGCCATCATCGCCGAGATCGATGGCACGATCCGCTTCGGCCGCGACTACAAGAACAAGCGCCGCGTTCTGATCGAGCCGGCGGAAGATGGTGTCGAGCCGGTCGAGTACCTGATCCCGAAGGGCAAGCCCTTCCATCTTCAGGATGGCGACTACATCGAAAAGGGCGACTACATCCTCGACGGCAACCCGGCGCCGCACGACATCCTGGCGATCAAGGGCGTGGAAGCACTTGCTTCCTACCTGGTCAACGAAATCCAGGAAGTCTACCGACTGCAGGGCGTTGTCATCAACGACAAGCATATCGAGGTCATCGTTCGCCAGATGCTGCAGAAGGTTGAAATCACCGACGCCGGTGACTCGACCTATATCGTCGGTGACAATGTCGACCGGATCGAACTCGAAGACGTCAACGACGCTCTGATTGCCGAAGGCAAGAAGCCCGCCTACGGCGACCCGGTTCTGCTCGGCATCACCAAGGCATCGCTGCAGACGCCGTCCTTCATCTCGGCCGCTTCGTTCCAGGAAACCACCAAGGTCCTGACCGAGGCTGCGGTTGCCGGCAAGATGGACGGACTGCAGGGTCTGAAGGAAAACGTCATCGTCGGCCGTCTGATCCCGGCCGGTACCGGTGGCACGATGACCCAGATTCGCCGCATCGCAACCGCGCGCGACGAAATGATCCTGGAAGAGCGTCGTCGCGGCACGGGTGCCGAGACCGCAACGCCGATGCTGGCCGATCTCGCCAACGAGAACGCAGCAGCCGAATAAGTGGGGAGGGCGGGTTTCCGCCCTCTGTCCAGACAAAGAAGAAGCCGCCGAGATCGCTCTCGGCGGCTTCTTCTTTTGGGAGGTGCGGCCCGCGTGCAGACGGCGAGGGCGAAGGTTGCTCGCCCGTAACGCTCAACTGAAGCGAATGATCGCCACTTCGCCTTCGAGTGCGCCTTGGTAGGCAGAGGAGTGAGGTTCCTCACTCGGCACTTCGGTCAATGTACCGATCTGGTCCAGATCAGCCTCGAGAAAACCCTCTTCGGCAAGGGCGTTCAGTGCTTCGCGAACGGCGGTATCGTCGTCGGGCGCCTTGAGCATCACGTGAATATCCACGCCGTCTTCGTCGCCGTCGGTCTCATAGGCCTTGCCAATGATGATGAACACCATCGGTTCGTCCGGGGCATTGTCGTTGTCTGGGGTGACGGCCATTTTGTTTCCTTTCGTTTGGCTGGCGCGACCTTAGCGCCCTTTTTTGTCCAAGGCGATGGAAATGCGGCGCTGCCGGAGCGCATCTCGGGCAGTCGACTCGAAGACGGTGGAAAACCCCCACAAAGTGGTTGCCGATTCCTTAACCCTGTCGGACACTCCGCCTGCTGAAGGGCCAAGGAGGCGAGCGCCGGGTGCGAAACCATGTGCAAAAGCCTGGTTTTGCAGGCATGTCAGGCCTGCGGGCGATAGAATATTTCTTAATTGCCCTTGACTGTTGGCCTTGAAATCAGTACACCCCGCCGCATCGGAGCCCATGTGAGGCTGGCTGGTTCGGAACGTCGCGTTCTGGAGTTCGCCTCAAACAAGGTTCGAAACGCACGCTGACGACTACAATGCTGCACGCAAGACGCGCACGATAGTGCGTCCTCTGCTTTATTTGGGGCCATCTGCGGAAAGGCGGATCGGCCCCTGTTTTGCGCATTTCATGAGGCGTTCGACATCGCCGGCGACGGCAACGATCCGCCCGCAAGGGTAACGTGACAAGATTTTGCAAGGGATGGGTATATGCCTACCGTAAACCAGCTGATCCGCAAGCCTCGTCAGGCACAGGTAAAGCGCAACAAGGTTCCTGCTCTGCAGGAAAACCCGCAGAAGCGCGGCGTTTGCACCCGCGTTTATACGACGACCCCGAAGAAGCCGAACTCGGCTCTCCGTAAGGTTGCCAAGATTCGTCTGACGAACGGCTTCGAAGTCATCGGCTACATTCCGGGTGAAGGTCACAACCTTCAGGAACACTCGGTTGTTATGATCCGCGGCGGCCGCGTTAAGGACCTTCCGGGTGTTCGTTACCACATCATCCGTGGCGTTCTCGATACGCAGGGCGTTAAGAACCGCAAGCAGCGCCGTTCGAAGTACGGTGCGAAGCGTCCGAAGTAATTCGGTTTTGAAAATCCCGGCGCTGCGCGAGGTCCTCCGCGTGGTAAAGCGCTGAAACAGTTAAAGAGACGAGAAGTATGTCCCGACGTCACAGAGCAGAAAAGCGTGAGATCAACCCGGATCCGAAGTTCGGTGATCTGGTTGTCACGAAATTCATGAACGCAATCATGCTGCACGGCAAGAAGTCCGTAGCGGAAAGCATTGTTTACGGCGCATTCGATGCGGTCCAGGCCAAGCTGAAGCAGGAGCCGATCACCGTATTCCATTCCGCGCTCGACAACATTGCGCCGCACGTTGAAGTGCGTTCGCGCCGCGTCGGTGGTGCTACTTACCAGGTTCCGGTCGACGTTCGTCCGGAGCGTCGCCAGGCCCTCGCCATCCGTTGGCTGATTGCGGCCGCACGCAAGCGTAACGAAACGACCATGGTTGATCGCCTCTGCGGCGAACTCATGGACGCAGCGAACAACCGTGGTAGCGCCGTGAAGAAGCGCGAAGACACGCACAAGATGGCTGATGCCAACCGTGCGTTCTCGCATTATCGCTGGTAATTCTGGCGCGAACGTCTCGAGAGGCAGTCCACTATGGCACGCGAATATAAAATCGAAGACTACCGTAACTTCGGTATCATGGCGCACATCGACGCTGGCAAGACCACGACGACCGAGCGCATCCTCTACTACACCGGCAAGTCCCACAAGATCGGCGAAGTCCACGACGGCGCTGCCACCATGGACTGGATGGAGCAGGAGCAGGAACGCGGCATCACCATCACGTCCGCTGCTACGACGACCTTCTGGAAGGGTCGCGACGGCAAGACCCGCCGCTTCAACATCATCGACACCCCCGGCCACGTCGACTTCACCATCGAAGTCGAGCGTTCGCTGCGCGTTCTCGATGGCGCCATCGCGCTGCTCGACGCCAACGCCGGCGTTGAGCCGCAGACGGAAACCGTCTGGCGTCAGGCTGAGAAGTATCATGTTCCGCGCATGATCTTCTGCAACAAGATGGACAAGACCGGCGCCGACTTCTACCGCTCGGTCGAGATGATCAAGACCCGTCTCGGCGCGACCGCCGTCGTCATGCAGCTGCCGATCGGCGCTGAAAGCGACTTCAAGGGCGTCGTCGACCTGATCGAGATGAACGCTCTCGTCTGGCGCGATGAATCGCTCGGCGCGCAGTGGGACGTCGTCGAGATCCCGGACGACATGAAGGACAAGGCCGAAGAATATCGCGAAAAGCTCATCGAGACCGTTGTCGAGATCGACGAAGCCGCGATGGAAGCCTACCTCGAAGGCAACATGCCCTCGAACGACAAGATCCGCGAACTCGTTCGCCGCGGCACCATCGACGTGAAGTTCCACCCGATGTTCTGCGGTACCGCGTTCAAGAACAAGGGCGTTCAGCCGCTTCTCGACGCCGTCGTCGACTACCTGCCGTCGCCGGTCGACATTCCGGCCATCAAGGGCATCGACGTCAAGACCGAAGCTGAAATCGAACGTCATGCTGACGATGCCGAGCCGCTCGCAATGCTCGCGTTCAAGATCATGAACGACCCCTTCGTCGGTTCGCTGACCTTCGCCCGCATCTACTCGGGCAAGCTCGAAAAGGGCTCGTCGGTCATGAACACGGTCAAGGACAAGCGCGAGCGCGTCGGCCGTATGCTGCAGATGCATTCGAACTCGCGTGAAGACATCGAAGAAGCCTTCGCAGGCGACATCGTTGCTCTCGCCGGCCTCAAGGAAACCACCACGGGTGACACGCTCTGCGATCCGCTGAAGCCGGTCGTTCTCGAGCGCATGGAATTCCCGGAGCCGGTTATCCAGATCGCGATCGAGCCGAAGTCCAAGGGCGACCAGGAAAAGATGGGCCTCGCGCTCAACCGCCTGGCAGCTGAAGACCCGTCGTTCCGCGTCAAGACCGACCAGGAATCCGGCCAGACGATCATCGCCGGCATGGGCGAACTTCACCTCGACATCATCGTCGACCGCATGCGTCGCGAGTTCAAGGTTGAAGCCAACGTTGGCGCGCCGCAGGTTGCTTACCGCGAAACGATCACCCGTCAGCACGAAGAAGACTACACGCACAAGAAGCAGTCCGGTGGTACCGGTCAGTTCGCGCGCGTCAAGCTCGTGTTCGAACCGAACCCGGATGGCGAAGATTTCGTCTTCGAATCCAAGATCGTCGGCGGTGCTGTTCCGAAGGAATACATCCCGGGCGTTCAGAAGGGTATCGAAAGCGTTCTGTCCTCGGGTCCGCTCGCTGGCTTCCCGATGCTGGGTGTCAAGGCGACGCTCATCGACGGTGCCTTCCACGACGTCGACTCGTCGGTCCTGGCCTTCGAAATCGCTTCGCGCGCTTGCTTCCGTGAAGCAGCCAAGAAGGCTGGTGCACAGCTGCTCGAGCCGATGATGAAGGTGGAAGTCGTGACGCCGGAAGACTACGTCGGCGACGTTATCGGCGACCTGAACTCCCGCCGTGGCCAGATCCAGGGCCAGGAATCGCGTGGCGTTGCCGTTGTGATCAATGCAAACGTTCCGCTCGCGAACATGTTCAAGTACGTCGACAACCTGCGCTCCATGTCGCAGGGTCGTGCGCAGTACACGATGACCTTCGATCACTACGCGCCGGTCCCGTCGAACGTCGCACAGGAAATCCAGGCAAAGTATTCCGGTCAGAAGTGACCGGAATACCGACACGCTGAAAGCAGATAGAAAGTTTTCCCCGAGAGGGGATAGAAAACGGAGAGCCGGAAATGGCAAAGAGCAAATTTGAGCGCAACAAGCCGCACGTTAACATTGGCACGATTGGCCACGTTGACCATGGCAAGACGTCGCTGACGGCAGCGATCACGAAGTACTTCGGCGAGTTCAAGGCGTATGACCAAATCGACGCCGCTCCGGAAGAAAAGGCCCGTGGTATCACGATTTCGACGGCGCACGTTGAGTATGAGACGCCGAACCGTCACTACGCTCACGTTGACTGCCCCGGCCACGCCGACTACGTCAAGAACATGATCACCGGTGCGGCGCAGATGGACGGCGCGATCCTGGTTTGCTCGGCCGCTGACGGCCCGATGCCGCAGACCCGCGAGCACATCCTGCTGGCCCGCCAGGTCGGCGTTCCGGCGATCGTCGTGTTCCTGAACAAGGTCGACCAGGTTGACGACGCCGAGCTTCTCGAGCTCGTCGAGCTGGAAGTTCGCGAACTTCTGTCGTCCTACGAATTCCCGGGCGACGACATTCCGATCATCAAGGGCTCGGCGCTTGCTGCTCTGGAAGATTCGGACAAGAAGATCGGCGAAGACGCGATCCGCGAGCTGATGGCAGCGGTTGACGCCTACATCCCGACGCCGGAGCGTCCGATCGACCAGCCGTTCCTGATGCCGATCGAAGACGTGTTCTCGATCTCGGGCCGCGGTACGGTTGTGACCGGTCGCGTTGAGCGCGGCATCGTCAAGGTCGGTGAAGAAATCGAAATCGTCGGCATCCGTCCGACGACGAAGACGACCTGCACGGGCGTTGAAATGTTCCGCAAGCTGCTCGACCAGGGCCAGGCCGGCGACAACATCGGTGCGCTGCTGCGCGGTGTCGACCGCAACGGCGTCGAGCGTGGCCAGATCCTGTGCAAGCCGGGTTCGGTCAAGCCGCACAAGAAGTTCAAGGCCGAAGCCTACATCCTGACGAAGGAAGAAGGCGGTCGTCATACGCCGTTCTTCACGAACTATCGTCCGCAGTTCTACTTCCGCACGACGGACGTGACGGGCATCGTGACGCTGCCGGAAGGCACGGAAATGGTTATGCCGGGCGACAACGTCACGGTTGACGTCGAGCTGATCGTTCCGATCGCGATGGAAGAAAAGCTGCGCTTCGCGATCCGCGAAGGCGGTCGTACCGTCGGCGCCGGCATCGTTGCCTCGATCGTCGAGTAATCGACGGGACTGAGGGCGGAGGGAAGCGAGGCGCGTGCTATGCGCCTCGAACATACCCGCCCCGAAAGATTTAGTTGGTCGCACGGCTTGCCGAAGACGACGAAATAGTGCAAATGGCGCCCACGCGTGATTTGCACGGTGCTTCGACGTTGTGCGCTCACAAAAAGACAGGCCGGCCACGGCCGCTCAAATAGGAAGGGGCAGGGGAAACCCTGTCCCTCCGATCTTTGAAAATTAGCGGACTGGCCGAACATTAAACGAAGTTCAATGCGTGTTTTTCCACGGAAACCGCAGACAACATGAACAAGGATAAGTCGTATGAACGGCCAGAACATCCGCATCCGCCTCAAGGCGTTTGATCACCGGATCCTCGACGCCTCGACGCGCGAAATCGTGTCGACGGCAAAGCGTACCGGTGCAAGCGTGCGCGGTCCCGTACCGCTGCCGACGCGCATTGAAAAGTTTACGGTCAACCGCTCGCCGCACGTCGACAAGAAGAGCCGTGAACAGTTCGAGATGCGCACCCACAAGCGCCTTCTCGATATCGTAGATCCGACCCCGCAGACCGTTGACGCGCTGATGAAGCTCGACCTGGCTGCCGGCGTCGACGTGGAAATCAAGCTTTAATAACAAGGAAGGTACGTGGACCCCGGTCCAACGGCTTCCGAAAACGGGCGACCTCAAGATCGGATGATCTCAAGGAAACCTTAAACCAGAGATGTGAGGGGGCTTGCCCCGTCACTAACTCTCAAGAGGAATGAACCGATGCGTTCAGGTGTGATTGCACAGAAAGTGGGAATGACCCGCGTCTATAACGACGCCGGTGAGCATATCCCGGTTACAGTATTGAAGCTGGAGAACTGCCAGGTGGTAGCCCAGCGTACGGAAGAGAAGAACGGCTACGTGGCTGTCCAGCTGGGCGCCGGCCGTTCGAAGGTCAAGAACACGCCGAAGGCGATGCGCGGCCATTTTGCTGCTGCCAACGTCGAGCCGAAGGCAAAGCTCGTCGAGTTCCGCGTTACCGCGGACAACCTGATTGACATCGGTGCAGAACTGACGGCCAACCATTTCGTTGCCGGCCAGCTCGTCGACGTTACCGGTACCACGATCGGTAAGGGCTTTGCTGGTGCGATCAAGCGCCACAACTTCGGTGGTCTGCGTGCAACGCACGGCGTTTCCGTATCGCACCGCTCGCATGGTTCGACCGGTTCCAACCAGGATCCGGGCCGCGTTTGGAAGGGCAAGCGCATGGCTGGTCACATGGGTCAGACCCGCGTCACCACCCAGAACCTCGAAGTCGTATCGACCGATGAAGACCGCGGTCTGATCCTGGTCAAGGGCGCAGTCCCCGGCTCCAAGGGTGCCTGGATCGTCGTTCGTGACGCCATCAAGTCGGGCACCCCGGAAGGCGCTCCGCGTCCGGCCGCCGTGCGCGCCGAAGCATCGAAGTAAGGGAGCCGAGTAATGGATCTCAACGTCAAAACCCTCGAGGGCAAGGACGCGGGAAAGGTTTCCCTTTCTGACGCCATTTTCGGCCTCGAACCCCGTGAAGACATCATTGCCCGCGTCGTTCGCTGGCAGCTCGCCAAGAAGCAGCAGGGCACGCACAAGGCCAAGGGCCGCGCGGAAGTTTCGCGCACCGGCGCCAAGATGTACAAGCAGAAGGGTACGGGCCGCGCCCGCCACCACTCCGCTCGCGCTCCGCAGTTCCGCGGCGGTGGCAAGGCCCATGGCCCGGTCGTCCGCAGCCACGAGCATGATCTGCCGAAGAAGGTTCGCGCCCTCGGCCTGCGTCATGCTCTGTCGGCCAAGCTGAAGGCTGAAGAGATCATCGTCATCGACGATCTCGTTGCCAAGGAAGCCAAAACCAAGGCTCTCGCCGGTGCGTTCGCATCGCTCGGCCTCACCAACGCTCTGATCATCGGCGGCGCCGAGATCGAGAACAACTTCAAGCTCGCAGCCCAGAACATCCCGAACGTGGACGTTCTGCCGGTTCAGGGCATCAATGTTTACGACATTCTGCGCCGTGGCAAGCTCGTGCTTTCCAAGGCTGCCGTGGAAGCTCTGGAGGAGCGGTTCAAATGACGGATCTTCGCCACTACGACGTGATCGTGTCCCCCTCGATCACTGAAAAGTCGACGCTGGTTTCCGAACAGAACCAGGTCGTCTTCAACGTCGCCAAGGACGCTTCGAAGCCTGAAATCAAGGCTGCCGTCGAAGCTCTGTTCGGCGTCAAGGTTACGGCCGTGAACACGCTCGTCCGCAAGGGCAAGACGAAGCGTTTCCGCGGCTTTGCCGGAAAGCAGAAGGACGTGAAGAAGGCGATCATCACGCTCGCCGACGGTCAGTCCATCGACGTCTCCACCGGTCTCTAACGGATAGGCCCATTAGGGTAAAAACCCAAAAGGGAACAAGAAAATGGCATTGAAAAGTTTCAATCCGACGACCCCGAGCCAGCGTCAGCTGGTCATCGTAGACCGGGCTGGCCTCTACAAGGGCAAGCCGGTCAAGGCGCTGACCGAAGGCCTGTCCTCCAAGGGCGGCCGCAACAACCTCGGTCGCATCACCGTTCGCTTCCAGGGCGGCGGTCACAAGCGTACCTACCGTCTGGTCGACTTCAAGCGTCGCAAGTTCGACGTTGAGGGCACGGTCGAGCGTCTGGAATACGACCCGAACCGCACCGCCTTCATCGCGCTCGTCAGCTACGCCGACGGCGAAAAGGCCTACATCCTCGCTCCGCAGCGCCTCGCTGCCGGCGACAAGGTCATCGCTTCCGAGAAGGCCGTTGACGTCAAGCCCGGCAACACGATGCCGCTGCAGTACATCCCGGTCGGCTCCATCATCCACAACGTGGAAATGAAGCCGGGCAAGGGCGGCCAGATGGCGCGCTCGGCCGGTACCTATGCACAGCTCGTCGGTCGCGACCAGGGCATGGCGATCCTTCGTCTGAACTCGGGCGAACAGCGCCTCGTGCACGGTTCCTGCCTCGCATCGATCGGCGCCGTATCGAACCCCGATCACGGCAACATCAATGACGGTAAGGCTGGTCGTTCGCGTTGGCGCGGCAAGCGTCCGCACGTTCGCGGCGTCGTCATGAACCCGGTTGACCACCCGCACGGCGGTGGTGAAGGCCGTACCTCGGGTGGTCGTCACCCGGTTACCCCGTGGGGTAAGCCCACGAAGGGCAAGCGTACGCGTTCGAACAAGTCGACCGACAAGTTCATCATGCGCTCGCGGCATCAGAAGAAGAAGTAAGAGAGGAAGTCTCGAATGACTCGTTCAGTATGGAAAGGTCCGTTCGTTGACGGTTATCTTCTCAAGAAGGCTGAGAAGGTCCGCGAAGGCGGTCGTAACGAAGTGATCAAGATCTGGAGCCGCCGCTCCACGATCCTTCCGCAGTTTGTCGGTCTCACCTTCGGCGTCTACAACGGCAGCAAGCACGTTCCGGTCAGCGTCAACGAAGACATGGTCGGCCACAAGTTTGGCGAATTCTCTCCGACCCGGACCTACTACGGTCATGGCGCGGACAAGAAGGCAAAGAGGAAGTAACGATGGGCAAGGCAAAAGCCGAACGCCGGCTGAAGGATAATGAGGCGCAGGCAGTTGCGCGCACGATCCGCGTCAGCCCCCAGAAGCTCAACCTGGTTGCCGCGATGATCCGCGGCAAGAAGGTCGACCGCGCTCTGGCCGAACTGGAGTTCTCCCGCAAGCGCATTGCAGAAACGGTCAAGAAGACCCTTGAATCTGCGATCGCAAACGCAGAGAACAACCACGATCTCGACGTCGATTCGCTCGTCGTCGCAGAAGCTTACGTTGGCAAGTCGATCGTCATGAAGCGCTTCCACGCTCGTGGTCGCGGCCGTGCATCGCGTGTCGAAAAGCCGTTCTCTCACTTGACGATCGTCGTTCGTGAAGTGGAAGCCAAAGGGGAGGCCGCATAATGGGCCAGAAGATTAATCCGATCGGTTTCCGTCTCGGCATCAACCGGACCTGGGATAGCCGCTGGTTCGCGGACAATGCCGAATACGGCCAGCTTCTTCACGAAGACCTGAAGATCCGCGCCTACCTGATGGAAGAACTGAAGGCTGCCGGTATCGCCAAGGTGGTCATCGAGCGTCCGCACAAGAAGTGCCGCGTCACGATCCACTCGGCTCGTCCGGGCCTGATCATCGGCAAGAAGGGCGCCGACATCGAAAAGCTCCGCAAGAAGCTTTCCGAGATGACCAACTCCGAAACGCACCTCAACATCGTCGAAGTGCGCAAGCCGGAAGTTGACGCAACGCTCGTTGCCCAGTCGATCGCCCAGCAGCTCGAGCGCCGCGTGGCCTTCCGTCGTGCGATGAAGCGCGCTGTTCAGTCGGCCATGCGTCTTGGCGCCGAAGGCATCAAGATCACCTGCGCCGGTCGCCTCGGCGGCGCCGAAATCGCTCGTACCGAATGGTACCGCGAAGGTCGCGTTCCGCTGCACACGCTGCGTGCGGACATCGACTACGGCACGGCCGAAGCGGAAACCGCTTTCGGTATCTGCGGCATCAAGGTCTGGATCTTCAAGGGCGAAATCCTTGAGCACGATCCGATGGCTTCCGAGCGTCGCGCGATCGAAAGTGACAACCAGGGCCCGGCCGGCCGTGATCGCGACCGTGGCGATCGTGACCGCCGTCGTGAAAACGCGTAACATTCGCGTTTGGCAGCCAATATCGGAGAAGTAAAAAAATGTTGCAGCCAAAGCGTACGAAGTATCGCAAGCAGTTCAAGGGCCGCATCAAGGGCGTTGCCAAGGGCGGTTCTGATCTTGCCTTCGGTGAATTCGGCCTGAAGGCTCAGGAACCGAACCGCGTCAATGCGCGCGAGATCGAAGCGGCCCGCCGCGCGATCACGCGTCACATGAAGCGCGCCGGCCGCGTCTGGATCCGCGTGTTCCCTGACGTTCCCGTTACCGCCAAGCCGACGGAAGTCCGCATGGGTAAGGGTAAGGGTTCGGTCGAATACTGGGCATGCAAGGTCAAGCCCGGCCGAATGATGTTTGAGATCGATGGTGTCAGCGAAGAACTTGCCCGTGAGGCACTTCGTCTTGGCGCTGCCAAGCTCTCTGTCAAGACGCGCTTCGTGCAGCGTATCGCAGAGTAAGGAGTGAAGCTCATGAAAGCCGCAGATGTTCGCGCTCTGAGCGCCGATCAACTCAACGAAGAGCTTGCCAAACTGAAGAAGGAGCAGTTCAACCTGCGCTTCCAGAAGGCAACCGGCCAGCTCGAGAAGTCTTCGCGTATCAACGAAGTCCGCAAGGACATCGCACGCGTCAAAACCATTGCCCGCCAGAAGGCGGCAGAAGCCAAGGCCTAAGGACCAGAAAATATGCCGAAACGCATTCTGCAGGGCACTGTTGTCAGCGATAAGAACGACAAGACGGTTGTCGTCCGGGTCGAGCGCCGCTTCGCGCACCCGATCCTCCAGAAGACCGTTCGCCGTTCGAAGAAGTACAAGGCGCACGACGAAAACAACCAGTACAAGGTTGGTGACGTCGTTTCCATCGAGGAATGTGCGCCGATCTCGAAGGATAAGCGCTGGACGGTCGTAGCCGTCCACGCTTGATTTCTGCAGGTTTTGACCGCAAGACCCTTGCGTCTTGGGCAAATACCTGTATGAAGCACGCAATTGAAGCAGAGGAACGCTCGAGTCCGGGCGTTCTTTTGCTTTGAGATGAGCACTATAAGCCAGGCGAGGGGGTCTCGACCCAACCGGCCTGGTAACAACAAGAAGGCGACCTGACATGATTCAGATGCAAACAAACCTCGACGTGGCGGATAATTCCGGCGCACGTCGTGTCATGTGCATCAAGGTGCTGGGCGGCTCCAAGCGCAAGTATGCGTCGGTCGGCGACATCATTGTCGTATCGATCAAGGAAGCCATTCCGCGCGGCCGCGTAAAGAAGGGTGATGTCATGAAGGCTGTTGTCGTTCGCACTGCGAAGGACATCCGCCGTCCGGATGGTTCCGTCATCCGCTTTGACACCAACGCAGCCGTTCTTATCGATAACAAGAAAGAGCCGATCGGCACCCGTATCTTCGGACCGGTTCCGCGCGAACTTCGCGCCAAGAACCACATGAAGATCATCTCGCTGGCTCCAGAAGTACTCTAAAGGAGCGTTGAGAGATGCAAAAGATTCGCAAAGGCGACAAGGTTGTCGTTCTCACCGGTAAGGACAAGGGCCGTACCGGCGAAGTCGTCCAGGTTATGCCGAAGGAAGACCGGGCTGTCGTGCGTGGCGTCAACATGGTGAAGCGTCACCAGCGCCAGACCCAGAGCCAGGAAGCCGGCATCATCAACAAGGAAGCCCCGATCCACCTTTCGAACATCGCGATTGCCGATCCGAAGGACGGCAAGCCGACCCGCGTCGGTTTCAAGATCGATGGCGACAAGAAGGTCCGCGTGGCCAAGCGTTCGGGAGAAGTGATCGATGGCTAAGTCCGCTTATGAGCCACGGCTCAAGAAGGAATATGTAGAGCGCATCCGCAAGGCGATGCAGGAGAAGTTCTCCTACGCCAACGAAATGCAGATCCCGCGCCTCGACAAGATCGTCATCAACATGGGTGTTGGCGAAGCAACCGGCGACTCGAAGAAGCCGACCGTTGCTGCTGCCGACCTCGCAGCGATTGCTGGCCAGAAGCCGGTAATCACCCGCGCTCGCAACTCCATCGCAGGCTTCAAGGTCCGCGAAGGCATGCCGATTGGTGCCAAGGTTACCCTGCGCGGCGTTCGGATGTTTGAGTTCCTGGATCGTCTCGTGAACATCGCTCTCCCGCGCGTTCGCGACTTCCGTGGCCTCAATCCGAAGTCCTTTGACGGCCGTGGCAACTTCGCCATGGGCATCAAGGAGCACATTGTGTTCCCTGAGATCAACTACGACAAGGTTGATCAGATGTGGGGCATGGACATCATCGTTTGCACGACGGCAACTAACGACGACGAAGCTCGCGCTCTGCTCACAGAGTTCAACTTCCCGTTCCGTCAGTAATCCGTAACGACAAGCGTAAAGAAGGATAACTGTAATGGCGAAAACGAGCGCAGTTGAAAAGAACAAGCGCCGCCGCAAACTGGTTGCCTCGCAGGCTGCAAAGCGTGCCGCTCTGAAGGCGATCATCATGAACCAGTCTCTGCCGATTGAAGAGCGGTTCAAGGCAACCATCAAGCTGGCAGGTCTGCCGCGCGATGGATCCAAGACCCGCATCCGCAACCGTTGCGAAGTTACCGGCCGTCCGCGCGCCTACTATCGTAAACTTCGTATGTCGCGTATTGCGCTTCGCGAACTGGGCAACCTCGGCAAGGTGCCGGGCGTCGTCAAGTCGAGCTGGTAAGGAGACGGGCACATGGCAATGACTGATCCGCTGGGCGATATGCTCACCCGTATCCGTAACGGCGCGGCTCGCCGCAAGTCGAGCGTTTCCACGCCGGCTTCGAAGCTCCGTGCACGCGTTCTGGATGTCCTTCAGGCCGAAGGCTACATCCGCGGATACTCTGAAGTCGAATTCGGCAACGGCAAGTCCGAGCTGAACATCGAGCTGAAGTACTACGAAGGCGCTTCCGTGATCCGCGAGATCGCACGCGTCTCCAAGCCGGGCCGCCGAGTCTATGTCTCGGTTAAGTCCATTCCGCAGGTCGCGAACGGCCTCGGCATCACCATCCTTTCGACCCCGAAGGGTGTGATGGCCGATCATCAGGCACGCGAACAGAATGTTGGTGGCGAGATCCTTTGCTCCGTCTTCTAACGAAGGCGTAGCAGGTTCTCCATAGCGAACAGACAGGTATAAAAATGTCTCGTATCGGTAAGAAGCCCGTTCAGGTTCCGGCAGGCGTCACGGCAAGCGTTGATGGCCAGAAGGTAACGGCGAAGGGCCCGAAGGGCGAACTGTTCTTCGTTGCAAACGACGAAGTTTCGGTAAAGCTCGAAGATAATGCGGTTGTTGTTCAGCCGCTCAGCCAGAGCAAGGATGCTCGTTCGAAGTGGGGCATGTCCCGCACGATGATCGAGAACATCTTCAAGGGCGTCAAGGACGGTTACGAGCGCAAGCTCGAAATCAACGGCGTTGGTTATCGTGCGTCGATGCAGGGCAAGAACCTGCAGCTCGCGCTCGGTTTCAGCCACGACGTCGTCTACCAGACGCCGGAAGGCATCACGATTGCTGTTCCGAAGCCGACCGAAATCATCGTGTCCGGCATCAACAAGCAGCAGGTCGGCCAGGTTGCCGCGGAAATCCGCGAATACCGTGGCCCCGAGCCCTACAAGGGCAAGGGTGTCAAGTATGCCGAAGAGCGGATTGTCCGCAAAGAAGGCAAGAAGAAGTAAGGATCACGCGAAATGGCTAGCAGGAAAGATACTCTTGTGCGTCGCGCCAACCGCGTGCGCCGTCAAATCAAGGCGGTCGCCAACGGCCGCCCGCGCCTGTCGGTTCATCGCTCGTCGAAGAACATCTACGCGCAGATCATCGATGACGTTGCCGGCAAGACCCTTGCTTCGGCATCGACCCTCGACACGGATCTGCGGTCTTCTCTGAAGACCGGCGCAGACACGGCAGCCGCTTCGGCTGTCGGCAAGCTCCTGGCGGAGCGTGCTTCGAAGGCTGGCGTCAAGGACGTTGTCTTTGACCGCGGCGCCTTCATCTACCACGGCCGCGTCAAGGCGCTGGCCGAGGCAGCCCGCGAAGGCGGCTTGAACTTCTAAGTTCGTTGGCCCGGGCGTAACCGCCCGGGCTTTTCAGCCGGTTTCGCAAATCTCCAGCCGTCTTCACCTCGAAAAGAGGGGAGGCGGTCTCGTCAATCTGCCGATTGCACCCGGAAAAGAAAAAGGAAGAGGACAATGGCACAAGAAAAAAGAGGTTCTCGCGAAGATCGCCAGAACCGCGAAGAGCGCGACAGCGAATTTGTCGATAAGCTCGTAGCAATTAACCGCGTCGCCAAGGTGGTGAAGGGCGGTCGTCGTTTCGGTTTCGCCGCTCTCGTCGTCGTTGGCGACCAGAAGGGCCGCGTTGGCTTCGGCCATGGCAAGGCCCGCGAAGTGCCGGAAGCCATCCGCAAGGCCACGGAAGCTGCCAAGCGCGACCTGATTTTCGTCCCGCTGCGTGGTGGTCGTACCCTGCATCACGACGTCCATGGCCGTCACGGCGCCGGCAAGGTGCTGCTGCGTTCGGCCAAGCCCGGTACCGGTATCATCGCCGGTGGTCCGATGCGCGCGGTCTTCGAAACGCTCGGCGTTCATGACGTCGTTGCAAAGTCGACCGGTTCGTCGAACCCCTACAACATGGTTCGCGCAACCTTCGACGCCCTCAAGAACCAGATGCACCCGAAGGACATCGCAGCTCAGCGCGGCATCAAGTACGCCACGCTCCAGGCTCGTCGTGTTTCCTCCGGCGCTGCTTCCGAAGAATAAGGGAGCTGACAGATGGCTAAGAAAGAAGTTGCCAAGAAGACGGTTACCGTCGAGCAGATCGGTAGCCCCATTCGCCGTCCGGCCGTACAGCGTCAGACGCTCATTGGTCTGGGCCTCAACAAGATGCACCGGGTTCGCACGCTGGAAGACACTCCGTCTGTTCGCGGCATGATCCGGACCGTCCAGCACCTCGTTCGCGTCGTCGACGAGAAGTGAGGGGGATAAGCTCATGAAACTGAATGAAATCAAGGACAACGAAGGCTCTACCCACAGCCGCAAGCGTCTCGGCCGTGGTATCGGCTCTGGCTCCGGCAAGACGGCCGGCCGCGGTGTCAAGGGTCAGAAGGCTCGTTCGGGCGTTGCCATCAACGGCTTCGAAGGCGGTCAGATGCCGATCTACCGTCGTCTGCCGAAGCGCGGCTTCAACAACATCTTCGCTTCGGAGTTTGTTGTCGTGTCGCTCGGCCGTATCCAGACGGCAATCGACGCCAAGAAGCTCGACGCTTCGAAGACCGTCGACGCAGCCGCTCTCAAGGCCGCTGGCGTCATCCGTCGCGAAAAAGACGGCGTCCGCGTTCTCGCTGACGGCGAACTGAAGGCGAAGGTTTCGATCGAAGTCGCTGGCGCTTCCAAGTCGGCGATCGAGAAGATCGAAAAGGCCGGCGGTTCGGTCAAGCTGCTCGCAGCTGCCGCTGAATAATATTACTGATGAACCGCCCGGGGTGCTTCACTCCGGGCGGTTTTGCTCCCATATGTGAGCCTCACGTCCGCAATCGGCGAATCGCTCGCCGCGGCGGACATAGCGGAAACCACGGTGAGGCATCCGATTGCAGACACAATCGCCTCGCGTCCGGTTTTCAAGACGAAAAGTTACTCCTTCCGGAACGGACCGGGTGCTCCCGCTGATTCCGAGATTTGGTACGCGGAGAATTGCATGGCTTCTGCAGCGGAACAGCTCGCCTCGAACCTGAATTTCTCGACTTTCGCCAAGGCGGAAGATCTGAAGAAACGGCTTTGGTTCACGCTTGGTGCGCTTCTGGTTTACCGTCTTGGCACCTATATCCCGTTGCCCGGTCTCAATCCGGAAGCGTTTTCCCAGGCTTTCCGTGGCCAGAGCGGCGGCATCCTCGGTCTCTTCAACATGTTTTCGGGCGGTGCAGTTGAGCGCATGGCGATCTTCGCGCTCGGCATCATGCCCTATATCTCTGCTTCGATCATCGTTCAGCTGATGACCTCCGTCGTTCCGGCGCTGGAACAGCTGAAGAAGGAAGGCGAGCAGGGCCGCAAGATCATCAACCAGTATACCCGCTACGGTACGGTGCTTCTCGGCACGGCGCAGGCTTACGCCATCGCCGTCGGCCTCGAGAGCGGCAACGGCCTTGTGAACGATCCGGGTTGGTTCTTCCGCATTTCGACCGTCATTTCGCTGCTCGGCGGTACCATGTTCCTGATGTGGCTCGGTGAGCAGATCACGTCGCGCGGTATCGGCAACGGCATTTCGCTGATCATCTTCGCCGGTATCGTCGCCCACCTGCCGACGGCTCTCGCCGGCACGCTCGAACTCGGCCGCACCGGCGCGCTCTCGACGCCGCTGATCCTCGCGATCATCATCATGGTCGTTGCCGTCATTGCGCTCATCGTCTTCGTCGAGCGGGCACAGCGCCGGCTTCTGATCCAGTATCCAAAGCGCCAGGTCGGCAACCGCATGTTCCAGGGCGACACCTCGCATCTGCCGCTGAAGCTCAACACTTCGGGCGTCATCCCGGCGATCTTCGCGTCCTCGCTGCTGCTGCTGCCGGCGACGCTTGCAGGCTTCGCCAACACGGCGACACTGCCGGGTTGGGCGACGACCATCGTTGGTGCGCTCGGTCACGGCAAGCCGCTCTACATGGTTCTCTACGGAGCGATGATTGCGTTCTTCGCCTTCTTCTATACGGCGATCGTCTTCAATCCGAAGGACACGGCCGACAATCTCAAGAAGCACGGCGGCTTCATTCCGGGCATACGTCCGGGCGAGCGCACGGCTGAATACATCGATTACGTCCTGACGCGCATCACCGTCATCGGTGCGGTCTACCTGATCTTCGTCTGCATTCTGCCGGAAGTTCTGATTTCGCAGACCGGCGTGCCGTTCTACCTTGGTGGTACGTCGCTTTTGATTGTTGTCAGCGTGACCCTCGATACTGTAGCACAGATCCAGGGCCATCTCATCGCACAGCAATATGAGGGGCTGATCAAGAAGTCGAAGCTGCGCGGAGGAAAGAGGGGACGATGAGACTGATATTTTTGGGACCGCCGGGCGCTGGCAAGGGGACTCAGGCCAAGCTTCTGACGGAGAGATACGGCATTCCGCAGCTTTCCACAGGCGATATGCTGCGGGCCGCCGTTGCCCAGGCGACTGAAGTTGGCAAGCGCGCCAAGGCAGTGATGGACGCCGGCCAGCTGGTATCGGACGAGATCGTCAACGAAATCGTGTCGGATCGCATCGATCAGCCGGATTGTGCCAAGGGTTTCATCCTCGATGGCTACCCGCGCACCGTTCCGCAGGCGATTGCCCTCGACAAGATGCTGGAAAGCAAGGGACTGAAGCTCGATGCGGTCATTGAGCTGAAGGTCGACGAGGCGGCCCTTGTAAAGCGGATGGAGAATCGCGTAGCGGAGACTATCGCTGCGGGAGGTATGGTCCGTTCGGATGACAATCCGGAAGCCTTCAAGCGTCGCCTGGCAGAGTATCGCGAAAAGACTGCGCCGCTGTCCGAGCACTATGCCGGTACCGGCCAACTGAGAACGGTGGATGGCATGGCGGATGTGACCGCCGTCACCGCAGAGATCGAGAAGATTCTGGCTTAGACACTGGTCTTTGCCGAAAAGGAACCGCCGGGGAGTTGACTTTTCCGGCCGATTCCGCCAAAGACAGCGCCAACTCGCGACATGAGAGCGATCGGCGCGGTCTTCAAAGAAAATGAAGTCCGGGTGCGGTCGTTTTTGACGTGTCTCGAACCTCAATCAACGTGCGGCTCTTCGAGGTCGCGTAACGAAGCACCTATTGCCGGATGGCAACTGGAACGCAAGGAGAATAGACGTGGCACGTATCGCTGGCGTCAACATCCCGACGGCGAAGCGCGTAGTTATCGCGCTGACCTACATTCATGGGATCGGCCCGAAATTCGCACAGGAAATCGTCGAGAAGGTCGGTATTCCGTCCGATCGTCGCGTGCATCAGCTGACGGACGCTGAAGTTCTGCAGATCCGCGAAACGATCGACCGTGACTACCAGGTCGAAGGTGACCTGCGTCGCGAGACCTCGATGAACATCAAGCGCCTGATGGACCTCGGCTGCTATCGCGGCCTGCGTCACCGTCGTGGCCTGCCGGTTCGCGGTCAGCGCACCCACACCAACGCTCGCACCCGCAAGGGTCCGGCGAAGGCGATTGCCGGTAAGAAGAAGTAATTTCCCGAAAAGGGAGATTGGGAGGCTGGCGTCAGGCGCCGGCCTCCTTTTGCAGTTTGGTACGGCGCTTGCCTGACCGCTGTCCGGGCGAATGGTCCGGATGTTAGTCCGAAGAGCGGGTATTCCGCCCCTCGGGGGAAATGAAGATGCAGGGCAGGGGACGACAAATCCTTTTCCCGGTGGAGCCGCTGGAATTACGGCGGTGCAGAGATCTAAGAAAGGGATCCTATGGCCAAGGAAGCCACCCGCGTTCGCCGCCGCGAACGCAAGAACATCACGTCTGGCGTTGCACACGTCAATTCGTCGTTCAACAACACGATGATCACCATCACCGACGCACAGGGCAACGCGATTGCCTGGTCGTCTGCCGGTGCAAAGGGTTTCAAGGGCTCGCGTAAGTCGACCCCGTTTGCCGCACAGATCGCCGCTGAAGACTGCGCCAAGAAGGCTCAGGAACACGGCATGAAGTCGCTGGAAGTCGAAGTTTGCGGTCCGGGTTCCGGCCGTGAATCGGCTCTTCGCGCGCTGCAGGCTGCGGGCTTCATGATCACCTCGATCCGCGATGTGACCCCGATCCCGCACAACGGCTGCCGTCCGCGCAAGAAGCGCCGCGTCTGATCATATGCATTCAACATGCCGGTGAGGGTGCATCCGCGCTCTCCCGGTCTTCGGGGCTCGGTTGTCACGATTGGATGGTGGCAACGAACGGAAGGCAGAAAACATGATCCAGAAGAATTGGCAGGAACTGATCAAGCCGAACAAGGTGGAGTTCGTCTCCTCCGGCCGCACCAAGGCAACGCTGGTTGCGGAACCGCTTGAACGCGGCTTCGGTCTGACGCTCGGCAACGCGCTTCGCCGCGTGCTTCTGTCGTCGCTGCGCGGTGCTGCTGTCACCGCAGTGCAGATCGACGGCGTTCTGCACGAGTTCTCCTCTATCCCGGGCGTCCGGGAAGATGTGACGGACATCGTGCTCAACATCAAGGAAATCGCCATCAAGATGGATGGCGACGACGCAAAGCGCATGGTTGTGCGCAAGCAGGGTCCGGGCGTTGTTACCGCCGGTGACATCCAGACGGTTGGCGATATCGAAATCCTCAACCCGAACCATGTGATCTGCACCCTCGACGAGGGCGCAGAGATCCGCATGGAGTTCACCGTCAACAACGGCAAGGGCTACGTGCCGGCTGATCGCAACCGTTCGGAAGATGCTCCGATCGGCCTGATCCCGGTCGACAGCCTGTACTCGCCGGTCAAGAAAGTGTCCTACAAGGTGGAGAACACCCGCGAAGGCCAGGTTCTTGACTATGACAAGCTGACGATGTCCATCGAGACGGACGGTTCCGTCACCGGTGAAGATGCGATCGCTTTTGCGGCCCGCATCCTTCAGGACCAGTTGTCGGTCTTCGTCAACTTCGACGAGCCGCAGAAGGAAGCAGAGGAAGAGGCAGTTACCGAACTCGCCTTCAACCCGGCGCTTCTCAAGAAGGTCGACGAACTGGAACTTTCGGTCCGTTCGGCCAACTGCCTGAAGAACGACAACATCGTCTACATCGGCGACCTCATTCAGAAGACCGAAGCAGAAATGCTCCGCACGCCGAATTTTGGTCGCAAGTCGCTGAACGAAATCAAGGAAGTTCTCGCTTCCATGGGCCTGCACCTCGGCATGGAAGTGCCGTCCTGGCCGCCGGAGAACATCGAAGATCTCGCCAAGCGTTACGAAGACCAATACTAACAGATAAAGGCAGCTTGTTCTGCCTTTCCCCGTCAAACAGCAGGTGTTGCACCTGTATGTGCCAGGAAACGGCAGGCAGAGCCTGCATTGAAGGAGAATAGCCATGCGCCACGCAAAAGCCGGCCGCAAGCTGAATAGAACCGCCAGCCACCGCAAGGCGATGTTTGCCAACATGGCAGCTTCGCTGATCCAGCACGAGCAGATCGTTACGACCCTGCCGAAGGCCAAGGAAATCCGCCCGATCGTCGAGAAGCTCGTCACGCTCGGCAAGCGCGGCGACCTGCATGCTCGCCGCCAGGCGATCTCGCAGATCCGCGACGCCGCTGTCGTTTCGAAGCTGTTCGACACGATCGCATCGCGCTACGCCACCCGCAACGGCGGCTACCTGCGCATCATGAAGGCTGGCTTCCGCCACGGCGACAACGCCGCTCTCGCCGTCATCGAGTTCGTTGACCGCGATGTCGACGCCAAGGGCGCTGCGGACCGCGCCCGCGTTGCCGCAGAAGCTGAAGCTGCCGAAGCAGCCTAAGCCGATCGAAGGCAGAAAAATTAAAGCGGCCGGGTGGCAATCACCCGGCCGCTTTTTCTATGGGCTGCCGTCTGATCGGCGAATTGGCCGCCTGACGTTTGCGGCGCAGATAGGGCTTGCGCACCAGTCGCCAGGCGAGCAGCACGGCGACCAGCCCCAGATAGAGCATCTGCTCGGGGCCCACGACCTTCACCGACATCGAAAAATGCAGGGCGCCGGCAGCGGCGATGACATAGGCAAGGCGGTGCAGCGTATTCCACCGGGTCCCGAGCCTGCGAATCGACCAATTGTTGGACGTCAGTGCCAGCGGGATCAACATCACGAGCCCGGCCACGCCGATGGTGATGAACGGGCGACGGCCGATATCGGTGAGGATCGCCGGAATATTCAGCACCTGATCGAGCAGCATGTAGGCGAGGAAGTGCATCAGCACGTAATAGAAGGCGAGCAGCCCGAGCGCCCGGCGATAGCGAAGCCAATTGATGCCGAAAATGTCGCGGATCGGCGTGATCGCCAGGGTCGCGACGAGAAAGCGAAGCGCCCAGAGACCAAGCAGGTGCTCGAATTCCTTGACCGGATTTCCGGGGAGTTGCCCAGTGGCGCCGAGGTAGAAGCCGTAGCCTGCCGGCAGCAGGCCGAGGCCATAAAGTGCCCATACCGAGGCTGAGTGGTAGCGTTTCGGGAGGGCGGGCAGATGGACCATGATCAGTAACTCGCTCTGAGATCCATGCCGGCATAGAGGCTGGCAACCTCATCAGCATAGCCGTTGAAGGGCAGGGTGTCGCGACGATTGGAGCCGAAGAAGCCACCGCCACCGATGCGGTTCTCCGTCGCCTGGCTCCAGCGCGGGTGATCGACAGCCGGGTTGACGTTGGCATAGAAGCCATATTCGTGCGGGGCCGACAGATTCCAGGTGGAGGGCGGTTGCGTTTCGGTGAGCGAGATCCGCACGATCGACTTGATCCCCTTGAAGCCGTACTTCCAGGGGGTAACGAGCCGGATCGGCGCCCCGTTCTGGTTGGGAAGGGTCTTGCCGTAGACGCCGAGGGACAAGAGGGTGAGGGGATGGCGGGCTTCATCCAGCCTCAGCCCTTCGCGATAGGGCCAGGGCAACGGCTGAAAGAAGCCGGATTGGCCCGGCATCTCCGCGGGGCGCACGATCGTCTCGAACGAAACATACTTGGCGCTGCCAAGCGGCTCGACCCTGTCGAGCAGGGTCGAAAGCTGGAAGCCGGTCCAGGGGATCACCATCGACCATGCCTCGACGCAGCGCATGCGATAGACGCGTTCCTCGATCGGGAACTTCAGCAATTCCTCCAGCCCGAACTCCTGCGGCTTGCCGACGAGACCGTCGACCTTCACCGTCCAGGGAGTCGGTTTGAAGTTGCCGGAATTGGCGGCGGGATCGCCCTTGCCGGTCCCGAATTCATAGAAGTTGTTGTAGCCCGTGACGTCGGTCTCGGGGGTCAGATCCTCGTCGACGACGTATTTGCCTTTCGGTGCGCTGAGCGCAGCCGCCATGCCTGAACTGCTTCCGGCGAGGAGGATGCCGCCGGCAGCGGCGCCCAGGAATGCGCGACGGTTGATGAAGATATTCTCCGGGGTGATTTCGGAGGAAACGATTCGCGGCGGACGGTAGGATGGCATGGTCTTATCCGAGAGTGGTTTATGAGCCTTGGCTTGTAAGAACTCAGCAGACTTTCGATCACCGTGAAAGGGGTGCCGAACCACGTTTTCGTGCGTAGCGCGTGAAGCCGGCAAGTTTGCGTATCTTGCGCCAACATTTGCCTTTTTTCCCGCGAAATCCTATCTGAACGTAGCCGCGACGAATAGGAGAATGCTTCACATGATCGTTAGTCGAAGAGCGCTTGCCGCGCTCGTCATTGCTGTTTCTCTTGCCTGTCCGGCATTGGCCGAGGAGGCCAAGACCGTTCCGCAGTCGCGCACCGAAATGCAGCTTTCCTTCGCGCCGCTCGTCAAGCAGACGGCAAACGCGGTCGTCAATGTCTACGCCGAACGCGTCGTCGAGCGCCGCTCGATCTTTTCCGGCGATCCCTTCTTCGAGGAATTCTTCGGCCAGCGGATGCCGAACCGTTCGGAAAAGCAATCCTCGCTCGGCTCCGGCGTGATCGTCGGCAAGAACGGAATCGTCGTGACCAACAATCACGTCATCGAGGGCGCCGACGACATCAAGGTGGCGCTGGCAGATGGCCGCGAGTTTCCCTGCAAGATCGTGCTCAAGGATGACCGGCTCGACCTGGCGGTGCTGAAGATCCAGTCGGACGGCCCGTTCGAGATCGTCCCGCTCGGCGATTCCGATGCGGTCGAAGTCGGCGACCTTGTTCTCGCGATCGGCAATCCCTTCGGCGTCGGCCAGACGGTAACGAGCGGCATCGTCTCGGCACTCGCGCGCAACCAGGTCTCGTCGGGCGATTTCGGCTTCTTCATCCAGACGGACGCGGCAATCAACCCGGGCAATTCCGGCGGTGGCCTCATCGATATGAATGGCCAACTCATCGGCATCAACACCGCGATCTTCTCCAAGGGTGGAGGCTCGAACGGCGTCGGCTTCGCCATCCCGGCCAATCTGGTGAAGGTTTTCGTCGCTTCCGCCGACGGTGGCAATGGCACCTTCGTGCGTCCCTTTATCGGCGCGAGCTTCGAACCGGTGACCTCTGAAGTCGCCGAGGCTCTTGGCCTCAGCCGTGCCCGCGGCGCGCTGGTGACTGCTGTCGTGGCGGGTGGCCCGGCCGAACAGGCGGGCATCAAGCCGGGACAGGTGATCACCGCCGTCAACGGCATCGACGTCGAACACCCGGATGCGCTCGGCTACCGCCTGACGACGGTCGGCATCGGTCACGAGGCGCGCGTGACCGTGTCGGAAAACGGCAAAACCCGTGACGTGACGCTGAAGCTCGATCGGGCGCCGGAGACGTCGCCGCGCGACGAACGGTTGATCGAGGGGCGCAACCCCTTCGCCGGCGCGGTCGTCGCCAACCTGTCGCCGCGTCTTGCCGACGAGTTGCGCATGTCGACTTCGCTGCAAGGGGTCGTCGTCATGGAGGTCAACCGCGGTTCGCCGGCAGCCCGTATCGGTCTAGAACCGAAGGACATCGTGCGCTCCGTCAATGGCACCACGATAGACACATCCAAGACGCTGGAGCATGTGATGGCCGATGATGCCTCCTTCTGGCGGGTCGAGATCGAGCGGGACGGCCAACTGATCCGTCAGTTCTTCCGATGAGCGATCTCTTCTCCGCCTCCGAACCTCCTGAGATGGCGTCGGCAAGACCGCTTGCCGACAGGCTTCGTCCGCGCACGCTTGCCGAAGTCACCGGTCAGGAGCACCTGACCGGGGATGATGGCGTGCTGTCGCGCATGATCGCGTCGGGTTCTCTCGGATCGATGATCTTCTGGGGGCCGCCGGGTACCGGCAAGACGACCGTGGCGCGGTTGCTTTCGGGGGAGGCGGGGCTTGCCTTCGAGCAGATTTCGGCCATCTTCTCCGGTGTCGCCGATCTCAAGAAGGTGTTCGAAGCGGCGCGCGCGCGGCGCATGTCCGGCCGGCAGACCCTGCTCTTCGTCGACGAGATCCACCGCTTCAATCGCGCCCAGCAGGATAGCTTCCTGCCTGTCATGGAAGACGGCACCGTCATCCTCGTCGGCGCAACGACGGAGAACCCGTCCTTCGAGCTCAATGCCGCTCTGTTGTCCCGCGCCCGCGTATTGACGTTCAAGCCGCATGACGAAGACAGCATCCAGGAGCTGCTGTCGCGAGCCGAGCAGGCGGAAGGCAAGACGCTGCCGCTTGATGCGGATGCGCGTGCCAGCCTGATCCGCATGGCTGATGGCGATGGCCGGGCGGCCCTGACACTGGCCGAGGAAGTCTGGCGGGCGGCCCGGCGCGACGAAATCTTCGATGCGGCAGCGCTTCAGAACATCGTGCAACGGCGGGCGCCGGTCTACGACAAGGGCCAAGACGGCCACTATAATCTGATTTCCGCGCTGCATAAGTCGGTACGCGGCTCTGATCCGGATGCTGCCCTCTACTATCTCTGCCGTATGTTCGACGCTGGCGAGGATCCGCTTTATCTTGGGCGACGCCTGGTGCGCATGGCGGTCGAGGACATCGGCCTCGCCGACCCTCAGGCGCTGGTGATCTGCAACGCCGCCAAGGACGCCTATGATTATCTCGGTTCGCCGGAGGGCGAGCTGGCGCTCGCCGAGGCCTGCGTCTATCTGGCGACCGCGCCGAAGTCGAATGGCGTTTACACCGCCTACAAAGCGGCGATGCGCGCTGCCAAGGAAAACGGCTCGCTGCTGCCGCCGAAACACATCCTTAACGCACCGACCAAGCTGATGAAAGGCGAAGGCTACGGCGACGGCTATCGTTACGATCACGACGAACCGGATGCTTTCTCTGGCCAGGATTATTTTCCGGAAAAGATGGGCCGCCAGACCTTTTACGACCCGCCGGAGCGCGGTTTCGAGCGCGAAATCCGCAGGCGGCTGGAATGGTGGGCGAAACTGCGCCGGGAGCGCAATGCTTCCTAGCGCCGATCCGGGAAGGCGTAAGACGGCTTCCCTTTGCGAAGTGCGTGGCTCGCAGCAATCCCCGCTTGTTTCAAGGAATGCGTGAAGTGATCCAGCTTTGCCACCGGTGCAAAGCTGATCTGCCCGTGGTTGCCTTGCTGTCGGCACCGGAGTGTGAGATAGAAGCCGCATTGCAGACGGCTGCACGGGTCGCAAAGTCGATACCGAACAACCGCGGGGACGGCCTCGCTCCAACCTCAGGAGTTTGACATGGCCTGGTTCCTTCTTCTGCTTGCCGGTTTCCTCGAAATCGGCTGGGCAATCGGTCTCAAATACACGGATGGCTTTACGCGCGTCACGCCGACGATCCTGACCGTCGGGTCGATGATCCTCAGTATTGTGTTGCTTGGTCTCGCCGTGCGCAGCCTGCCGCTCGGCACGGCCTACGCGGTCTGGACCGGCATCGGTACCGTCGGCACGGTCATCCTCGGCATCTTCCTGTTCGCGGAGCCGGCGACCTTCATCCGCCTCGGCTGCATTGTTCTCATCATCAGCGGCATCGCCGGGCTGAAGCTCGCTGCCTAACGCTGCGTACTCGCATTGTCGTAGCGTCAGGCTCTCGAAGCGGCAGCCATAGTTACAAACGAAGCGGGTTGCGCGTCATGAAGGACGCGCAACCCGCAATCGTATTCAGCGATGTGGCGTTTTCTGTTAGCGCAGGGCGTCGAGCACCGCGGCGGTCGCCTGCATTTCCTGCCAGCGGTTCTCCCGCCGGCGGAAGGCCTCCTCGTCGGTTCCCCAATGCTCGATCTGCCAGTCCTCGTCCACATGCGCGGCCGTCCAGGCCTCTTCGGCGGAGAGCCTGCCCGAGGCGAAGGCGAGCGCTAAGAGGGCCGAGCCCGTCAGGCTCGTCACCGTGTGGATGCAGGTGAGGCCGAGCGGCGTCGCGAAGGCACGCAAGCCTTCCGCATAGGCAGCGAGCGCTTCTTCCGGCTGTTCCTGATGGATCACGCCTTCGGCAAGGATGAAGCGGGCGCCGAGCATTTGTCGCGCCCAATCGAGCACCGGATTCCAGATTTCGTTCTGGCGGGCGACGAGACCTTCCGGGCTGTCGGCGCGGTAGCAGAGCATATCGGTTCCGGCGAAGCGCAGGATGTCGTCGAAGACCGAGCGCTGGTCCTTGGCGACGCCGTCGAGCGCCGTGTTGACGATGCGGGTGACCGGCATCTGGCCGGGGTTGATGACCTCGGTCTGGGCCTCCCATTCGGCGGCGAGAATCTCCGCGAGCTTGCGCATCGGCACGGCAAGCGGCTGCTTTGCCGGCGTGCGCACCGTCCGGCCATCGAGCAGCACGCTATACGTATCTCCGTCGGCCGCAGCGATACTGACCTCTTTGTAGAAGCGCTTCGGTAGCGGCTTCAGCATCTGGATCTGTGCGCGGCGGACCGGATCCTCGTGGCTCATCGCACCGCTGAGTTCGTCGCGAATATCAGGCATGATTGTGTTCCATCCATTCAATGATGTCAGCCGGCGTCTGGGCAACGAAATCCGCACCTGCCTCGATGAGCTCAGGGACGGACGCATAGCCCCAGGCGACGCCGATGGCGGCGGCACCGGCTGCCTTGGCCATCTGCATGTCGTAGATCGCGTCGCCGATGACGACCGTATCCTTCGCATCGATGCCGGCTTCCGAGCAGCACCCGGTCACCATCGCCGGATGCGGCTTGGAGGGGCAATCGTCGGCCGTACGGGAAACGAAGAAGATGCTGTCGAAGCCGTGGGTTGCCGCAATGTGGGTGAGGCCGCGCCGCGACTTTCCGGTGACAGCACCGATCAGCAGTTCATTGCGCGACGAGAGCGTCTGCATCATGTCGGCGATTCCCGGAAACAACAGCTCCTGGAAGCCGGCTTCGCCGCGCACGCCTGCGAAAATCGCCTTATAGTGTGTCGTCATCGCCAGCGCCAGGTCGTCGACGTGCTCACGGCCGAGCAGCCGCGCAATGGCGATGTCGAGTGTCAGGCCGATGATGCCCTTGGTCGCCGAAAGGGGCGGGCGCTCGCGATCGAAGGCCTCAAACGTGCGCGCCATCACTTCATGGATCAGGCCACCGCTGTCGACCAGTGTCCCGTCACAGTCGAAGAGAGCCAGTTTCATCAGTCTTCCTCGTTCGCAGCATTCTCGTCGAAACCGAGCAGGTTCCAGCTCTGCACCATGTGCGGCGGCAGCGGCGCTGTCACCTGCAGGCGACCGCCGTTCGGATGCGGGATGTCGATGTGCCGGGCATGCAGGTGCAACCGGTTCTGAATGCCGCCCGGGAACGACCAGTTGATGTCGGCCTCGAAATATTTGGGATCGCCGATGATCGGATGACCGATATGGGCCGCGTGCACGCGCAACTGATGGGTGCGGCCGGTATAGGGTTCCATTTCAAGCCAGGCGAGGTTCTGGCCGGCCTGTTCGACGATCCGGTAGTAGGAGATCGCGTGATCGGCGCCGTCGTCGCCATGCTTGGCAATGCGCATGCGGTCGCCATCCGGCGTCTGTTCCTTGACGAGCCAGGTGGATATCCGGTCTTCACGCTTGCGCGGCACGCCCTTCACCAGGGCCCAATAGGTCTTCTTGGTGTCGCGCTCGCGGAAGGCGGCCGTCAGTTGCTGGGCAGCACCGCGGGTGCGGGCGATCACCAGCACACCCGAAGTGTCGCGGTCGAGCCGGTGCACCAGGCGCGGTTTTTCACCCTTCTGGTTGGTCCAGGCCTCGAGCATCTTGTCGATATGACGGCTGACGCCGGAGCCGCCCTGGACGGCAAGGCCGGCCGGCTTGTTCAGTACGATGACCTTCGCATCCTCGTGCAGCACCATGCGCGACAGAAGCTCGCCATCCGGAGAGTGCCTGAGATCGCGGCCACCGATCGGGCCGGTCTTGGTCTCCTTCGGGTCGACGCCGAGCGGCGGAATGCGGATCGTCTGGCCGGGCTGGACGCGGGTGTCGGATTTGGCGCGCGCGCCATCGACGCGAACCTGGCCGGAGCGCAGGAGCTTCTGCAGTGGACCGAAGCCCAGTCCGGGAAAATGCACCTTGAACCAGCGGTCGAGGCGCATGCCGGCCTCGTCACCATCCACTTGTCTGTGTTCTATACCTGCCATTTGAGCGAACCTGCCTTCTGTTTCCGCAGCGTCGCGCGTCGGTCCGAAGCTCCTGCGCTGGGATGGACGCAGGAAAACGCTTCAGGCGCGCAAAGGCTGCCGCAATCCTTTAGCCGCTGCATGACAACGCCCTCGAAGCGATGACGGTCGCGGACCAATGCAGCATGCGCCGCGTTTCTCTCTGGAGACGCAGCGCCTGTAGGAGCAGCCTTTAGACTATTGCGCGCACCAGAACCAGCCCGCAGAAGACCGCCAAGATCGAAAGCGCGACGCTGGCGATGATATAGATGATGGAAAGCATGACATCGCCGCGCTCGGCCAGCGTGATTGCGTCCAGCGAGAAGGCGGAGAAGGTCGTGTAACCACCGAGAACACCGGTGATGAGGAACACGCGCATTTCCGGCGACGCGCCGAACTTGCGCATGATCATCTCCACCAGCAGGCCGATCAGGAACGAGCCTGAGATATTGACCCCAAGGGTGCCCCACGGGAAGCTGGGCCCGAAGCGGTGGATAGCCCAGAGACCGGCAATGTAGCGCAAGATCGAGCCGATCGCGCCACCGGCGCCGACGAGAAGGAGGTGGGTCATCAGTCGCTCCGGGGTCAAATCGGCTCAGGCCAGCCGGTCGGCATGCCACTTCAAGTGATCGTCCATGAAGGTGGAGATGAAGTAATAGGAGTGGTCGTAGCGCTCATGCATGCGCAGCGTCAGATCGATGCCCGTGCCCTTCACGGCGTCTTCGAACAGCCAGGGGCGCAATCCGTTTTCGAGGAAGCCGTCGGCCTTGCCCTGGTCGATCAGGAATTCGGGGAAGCGTGCGCCGTCCTTGACGAGGGCGCAGGCATCGTATTGCCGCCAGACGGCGCGGTCGGTTCCAAGGTACTTTTCGAAGGCGCCGATCGACCAATCAGCCGTCGACGGCTCGACGATCGGTGCGAATGCCGAGCAGCTCCTGAAGCGGTCGGGGTGCTTCAGAGCGATCGTCATCGCGCCGTGACCGCCCATTGAATGTCCGAAGATCCCCTGGCGGCTCATGTCCATGCGGAAGTGCTGGCTGACGAAGGCAGGCAGCTCTTCGGTGACGTAGGTGTACATCTGATAGTGCTCGGCCCAGGGCTTCTCGGTGGCGTCGAGATAGAACCCGGCGCCCTTGCCCATCTGCCAGTTGGTCAACTCGTCGGCAACGTCGGCTCCGCGCGGGCTGGTATCCGGGCAGACGATGATGAGGCCGAGTTCGGAGGCCATACGCCGGTACTCGCCCTTTTCCATGACGTTCGCATGCGTGCAGGTGAGGCCGGACAGGTACCAGAGCACCGGTCTTGGCTCCTTGATCGCCTGCGGCGGCACGAAGACGGCAAAGGTCATCTCGCCCTTGCAGGCCTCGGACTCGTGCGAAAAGACGCCCTGCATGCCGCCAAAGGCGGTGTTTTGCGAAAGGACTTTCATGGAATGCTCCTTGGATAATGATGCTCAGCCGGCAAGCTGCACGGCCGCATTGACGGCGGCGGCGACGAGCACGGTGTTGAAGAAGAACGAAACGATGGCGTGCATCAGGTTGATACGCCGCATGGCTGTCGTCGTGATGGCGACATCAGATGTCTGCGCCGTCATGCCGACGACGAAGGAAAAATAGAGGAAGTCATAGCCGCCAGGATCGGGAGTCCCGGGAAAATCGAGGCCGCGCGCCGGCTCCGCTGCCTGCTGATTCTGGTCAGCCACCCAGTAGACATGGGCATAGTGCATGGCGGCCATCATGTGGATCGTCGCCCAGCCGAGTACGACAGAGGCAAAGGCGAGGGCGAGAGCCAGTGCGGATCCCGTTTGCTGGGCGTTGAGCGCAATGAACAGCGAGACGAGCGCAGTTGCGGCGGCCGCGAATGTTACAAGAAAGATGACGGCTTCCGGCTCGTCGGTGTTACGGGCATGCGTTTTCAGATGTCTGCCCGTCATCATTCGCAAGCGCCGCCAGCTCATGAAGAGATAGACGCAGAAGAAGGTAATGGCAGCGGCGACGAGGACAAAGGGGCGCGCAAGGAACCAGAGGGCTGGTACGGTCAGAACTCCGCAGAAGAGGGCGGTGTAGAAGGGCCAGTGCCTGAGCTTTGTCGTCGCTTTCATTGAAATGCCCCTGCGATTGCGGTTGCCCGCGGGCTTGCTCGTCGCGCCGTCAATTTTTCGACTGGCGTGCGAGTCGGTCAAGTGTTTCAAGAAAGGCCGAGCGATCCCGTGGGGTGAAGGCGGCGTTGTAGCCCTTGCTCTCGCCGGTTTCGCGCAGGTGTTGGCCAAGATCACGCATGGCGGACGCCATGCCGATATTGCTCTTGTCGAAGAGGCGACCCGAAGGACCGGTGACCAGCGCGCCGGCGGCAACGCAGCGCACGGCCAGCGGCACGTCGGCGGTGACGACGATATCGCCCACATGCGCCCGTTCGGCGATCCAGTTGTCCGCCGCATCGAAGCCCGCCGAGACGATGACGTTGCGCACCATCGGGTCGCGCGAAGGACGCAGGCCGGAATTGGCGACGAAAGTCACCTCTATTCCATGGCGCTCGGCCACCTTCAGGATTTCCGCCTTCACCGGGCAGGCATCGGCATCGACATAGATCATCTTGAATCAGTTTCTCAACGGGACTGAAAAAGGCGCCGGAAATCAATCGACCCCGGCGCCGTTCTGAATCGGATTGTGAAGCAATTCCAGGAAAAGTGTGAAGCGGTTTTCCGTCTGGAATTGCATCAGTCAAGTTGAAGCAATTCCAGGAAAAGTGTGAAGCGGTTTCCGCCCGGAATTGTGTCACTTGGCGGTTAGTAAAGAACGACGCCGCGGATGCTTTCGCCGGAATGCATCAGTTCGAAGCCCTTGTTGATGTCTTCGAGCGGCATGGTGTGGGTGATCATCGGGTCGATCTGGATCTTGCCCTGCATGTACCAGTCGACAATCTTCGGCACGTCGGTGCGGCCGCGCGCGCCACCGAAGGCGGTGCCCATCCACTGACGACCGGTGACGAGCTGGAACGGCCGGGTGGAGATTTCCTGGCCGGCGCCGGCGACGCCGATGATCACCGACTTGCCCCAGCCGCGGTGGGCCGATTCCAGCGCCTGGCGCATCACCTTGGTGTTGCCGGTGCAGTCGAAGGTGTAGTCGGCGCCACCGATCAGGTCGCCATTGCGTTTCGTCATGTTGACGAGATAGGGCACGATGTCGTCGCCAACCTCCTTGGCGTTGACGAAGTGGGTCATGCCAAACTTCTCGCCCCATTGCTTGCGGTCCGGATTGATATCGACGCCGATGATCATGTCGGCGCCGGCGAGCCTGAGGCCCTGCAATACGTTGAGGCCGATGCCGCCGAGACCGAAGACGATCGCGGTCGCGCCAATCTCCACCTTGGCCGTGTTGATCACCGCACCAATGCCGGTGGTGACGCCGCAGCCGATGTAGCAGATCTTGTCGAACGGCGCCTCCGGGTTGACCTTGGCAACCGCGATCTCCGGCAGCACCGTGTAGTTGGCGAAGGTCGAGCAGCCCATATAGTGGTGGATCTTGTCCTTGCCGATCGAGAAGCGCGAGGTGCCGTCCGGCATCAGGCCCTGGCCCTGGGTCGCGCGGATCGCCGTGCAGAGATTGGTCTTCTGGCTCAGGCAGGAATAGCATTCACGGCACTCGGGCGTGTAGAGCGGGATGACGTGATCGCCCTTCTTCACGCTCGTGACGCCCGGGCCGACGTCGACGACGATGCCGGCGCCCTCATGGCCGAGGATCGCCGGAAACAGGCCCTCCGGATCGGCACCCGAAAGCGTGAAGTCGTCGGTGTGGCAGATGCCGGTGGCCTTGACCTCGATCAGCACCTCGCCCGCCCGCGGGCCGTCGAGCTGAACCGTCATGACCTCGAGCGGCTTGCCGGCCTGAACGGCAACGGCGGCACGTACGTCCATTTAATTTCTCCCTTGAGCAAAAATGGTTTCGGGCCACCAGGACGGCGGCCCGTTGGAATCGGTAATAGCTAACGAGTGTTCTGTTGAACGCGATTGAGTTCCATCTCAAGAGCCGCGATGGCCTTGCCTGTCTGTTCGTGCAGCTTCTTGACCAGTGCAAGCTGCTCGCGAAGACCATCGCGATCATCGTCGCACGCCTCTGAATCCGGGGCCTTGCCGAGGCCGGCAATCAGCCAGGCGGGCGTAACGCCCAACACGCCGGCCAGCAGGAACAGCCGGTTCGTCCGGGGTTCGGCACGATCGCGCTCCCAGGCCGAGACCGTTTCAGCGCGCACCCCAAGCTGGTCTGCAAGATCCTTGGTGCTGAGGCTGGCGGCATCGCGCGCCCTCCAGATGCGTCCACCCAGCGTATCACCGTCGCTGGTGTCTCGCAGGCGGGCAATCATCGTTTCGGTGGATAAGCGCATGGATATCTCCTTTGCCACGGTTACGTTCAAAGGTCCCGGAAATCCGGCAGACGGCCGCTTTTGATTTCCGGGGCGGAAGATGGTCCTGAACTTATAGGCATTTGGCCGGCGAGGGACCACCCCGAAGCGCCAAAAACACCGTCAATTGCGGCTTACTGCATGTCTCTTTAAACGGACCTCGATTTGAGGACGAAGACATGCAGAAAATCAAAGCGCTACAGCGACCTTTGCGCATCTGATAAAACGCGCGGCGCTGCAGGCGCGGATAGTTTGTTCTCCGTCTTGTCTTCTGCTGTTGAAAACCACAGCGTTGCCACTAATCTGCCGCGGCCAACCGGAGCCTACCCATGACCGACGCCCGAACCGCGGCTGCCGAGCCCGCCAATACGGTGATGCAAGGCGTCGCCATCATGCTCTTTGCGATGGTCATCTTGCCCGGCATGGATGTGATCGCGAAATACATGGCCGTTTATGAAGGCATGTCGCCCGGCCAGGTAACCTTCTATCGCTTCTTCTTCCAGTTGGTGGCGACGTTGCCCATGCTTCTCGGCGCCGGTGGCCTGCGGGCGCTGAAGCCGAAGCGTCCCTGGGCCAATCTGCTGCGCGGCGTGCTGCTGGCGACGGCGGCCTTGTTCTTTTTCATTTCCGTGAAGTACATGCCTTTGGCCGATACCTTCGCCATCTACTTCGTCGAGCCCTTCATCCTGACCTGCCTTTCGGCCGTGTTTCTCAAGGAGAAGGTCGGCTGGCGGCGCTGGCTGGCGATTGTCGTCGGCTTCGGTGGAGCGATGATCGTCATCCAGCCGAGCTTCGCGGCTTTCGGCGTGACGGCATTGCTGCCGGTTGCCTGCGCCTTCGTGTTTGCCTGCTATCTGCTTCTCAATCGCGCGGTCGGTACCGGCGACTCGCCGCTGACGATGCAGACCATCACCGGTATCGGCGGCACATTGATGATGGCGCTGGTGATCCTGATCGGTAACGGCATGGGGAGCGCGGACTTCGTGCCGTCCTTGCCTCATTCGGCACTTGGGTTGACACTGGTGGTCGTGCTCGGCACGCTTTCCGGCTACGGCCACCTGCTCGTCGTCAAGGCCTTCAGAGCGGCGCCTGTCTCCTTGCTGGCGCCATTCCACTATTTCGAGATCGTCACGACGACAGCGCTCGGCTACCTCATCTTCGGAGACTTCCCATCGCTCTCCAAATGGCTCGGTATCGCCATCATCGTCGGCTCTGGCCTCTTCATCATCTGGCGCGAGCGGCAGGCAGGCCGACGGGCAGCAAAGTAAGCGGGTTCAGGCTCCGTCGCTCTTCGTCGGACCGAACACGCTCTCGAAGGCTTCGCGCAGACGGATGTCCACGTCCGGCATCATGACCGGCAGACCGAGGTCGACGAGGCTCGTGACCCCGTAACCGCGGATACCGCAGGGCACGATGCCGCCGAAATGGTCGAGGTCCGGATCGACGTTCAGCGCGAAGCCGTGGAAGCTCACCCATTTGCGCAGGCGGATCCCGATTGCGGCAATCTTGTCTTCTGCCATGGAGCCGTCGGGCAGGGCGGGCTTTTCCGGGCGGCGAACCCAGACGCCCACTCTATCTTCGCGGCGCTCGCCTCTGACATTCATGGAATCGAGCGTGGAGATGACGACGCTCTCCAGCGCGGAGACGAAGGCGCGCACGTCCTGTTTCCGGCGCTTGAGGTCGAGCATGACGTAAACGACGCGCTGGCCCGGACCATGATAGGTGTATTCGCCGCCGCGACCGGTCGTGAACACCGGAAAGCGATCTGGCATCACCAGGTCGGCGGCATCGGCGCTGGTTCCGGCCGTATAGAGCGGTGGATGCTCGACCAGCCAGACGAGTTCGTCCGCCGTTCCAGCGGCAATCGCGGCGGCCTCCTTCTCCATCAACTCGACGGCCTGTGGATAATCGACCAGTTCGGAGGCGATCCGCCAGCGAACCGGCGGTGATTCCGGAGAGGCGAACATGTCCTGGCTCAGATTTTCACGCTGCATTCGCTCGGCATTCCTGTTTTTCAGAGCTTGTACATGGGATGGCGTGAGACAAGAGTCCAGCGTTTCCACGGCTTCCCGAGCGGGCTGTTGAAATAGTTTCATTTCCCGTCAAATTTCTGTCGTCATCCTCTTGTGCCCCCCAGGGGCTTTTGCTAAATGCAGCCGCGTCGGCGCAAGTCGACACCTACCACGATGCGGTCGTGGCGGAATTGGTAGACGCGCAGCGTTGAGGTCGCTGTGGGGCAACCCGTGGAAGTTCGAGTCTTCTCGACCGCACCAAAAAAACCCGGCTTCGGCCGGGTTTTTTGTTTTTTATCTTAAGCTTAGCGAAAACGGCGTTTGTCCGGGATCGTGTCTTTGACCGATTCATTCGCTGCACGTTTCTGATCAAGAGCAGCCGTTCGATATGGCGGGACCAGCTCGTTCGCCTTACTCGCGATTGGTCGAGAACCGCCGCGATCCAAACGGCCTGTCTCGGCGCGGTCGCTGATAACGTGCGTGCGCACTTGGTGTGCGGAGAGGCGACCGGGCCCTGGCCTCTTCACACCGAAATGCGAAGGCTGCTGCGTTCCGTCGCGATCGTCCGAATTGTGCACAGCCGTCCCTTGTGCACCCCGGGGGCTTTTGCTACATGCAGCCCGCCGGCGCGAGTCGGCAGCTACCACGATGCGGTCGTGGCGGAATTGGTAGACGCGCAGCGTTGAGGTCGCTGTGGGGCAACCCGTGGAAGTTCGAGTCTTCTCGACCGCACCAAAAAAACCCGGCTTCGGCCGGGTTTTTTGTTTGTAAATCCAACAGTTAGCTTTGAACGTGTGGGTGGACGAACCTGTGCCGGCGCCTTGCGTTCATCTGCGCTGTCGATCGCAAGGCGCCTTTCAGGTCGAACGCGACTTCACGGCCCGCGTCAGCTGTTGCCGGCGGGGCCGCTCTGGTCCATGCGGCGCCGGACGAGCTTGTAGCTGTGATCGGGCTGAACCTCGTAGGTTTCGTAGACCATCTGCCCTTCATACATGAAGCGGTTCTGGACCATCGTGCCGGGAGCGGCCTGCGTCTTTCTCTTGCTCGCGTTCTCGCCGTAGGTCAGGCTTTCGGGCAGGGGTTCAAGGCTCTGCTGGGCGCTGTTGCAACCGGTAAGAGCCAGGAGGCCGATGACTGCAAGATATTTTGGCTTCATTGTTCGATCCTTGGTGGAGTCATTTGATACTGTCTACAGGGCACGGCTCTAGCTGCGTGTCTGTTCCCTTGTCAGCTTTTCGAATTTCTTGATGGCCCGATCGCGTTTCAGGCGCGAGAGGCGCTGGGTCCAGAATATGCCGTCGAGCTGGTCGATCTCGTGCTGCAGGCAAATCGCCATCAGCCCTTCGGCGTCTTCCTCGATTGTTTCGCCGGAGAGTGCCTGAAAGCGAACCCGCACCGCTTGCGGACGTTCGACGTCTTCCGTGACCCCCGGCATCGAAACGCTGCCTTCCGCATGTTTCATGAGCTGGGCAGAGTGCCAGACAATCTCCGGGTTGACGTAGATCCTGACGCCGCTCTCCTGGTTGAGCTCGATCACGGTCACCCGCTGAAGGACGCCGATATGCGGCGCGGTGATACCGATACCCGGTGCCGCTCGCATCGTGTCGAGAAGGTCGCCCGCAAGGGCCTCGAGCGTCGCGTCAAAGCACGTGACGCTGTCCGCTTTCCGGCTCAGCGTTTGGTTTGGAAAGCGGACAATGGGACGGATCGCCATCAGTTATTCCTTGACTGCAGCGGTCTGGAGCGACGCGGTCCGTCCCATTGAGGGACGCAAGAGACGCCGTAAACCTTGAGCTGCTGTTTCGCTCGCTGAAATCGATTCCGGCTCCAGGGAGCGAAGGAAAGTGCTAACCGATCGTGCGATCGATGTCGACTGTATCGAGGTGCAGCCGGTTTCTCATGTATTTGCAACAGCTTGAATAAATCTGTTGCCGCCGCGCGCGGGGTGGTAACTGTGCTGTGGACCTCGGCGGGGCTTTGCGGTAGCAGGCTCTAGAGCCCGACTCCGGACCACGGCGGCGGAAGAAGGCCAGCCAACCGTCAGTGACGCATTCTTTCCGGTCTGCAAAGATGGACCACCGGAAAGCAGCAATCGTTTCGAGGGCGCCCATGAGCAATATCGGCGACGACGACAGCGGTCTCGAAGACGTCAAGACCTTTGACGGTTCGGACATCTATGCCGACGACGGTTCGGTCCGTTCCGATTTCCTCATGCATGTCGGCGCGGCGATTGCCGATCGCGACACGATCTATCTGCGCCAGCACGTTGCCGGCCTGCATTCCTCGGAGCTCGGCGACCTGCTTGAGGCGATCCAGCCGGAGCAGCGTCTGGCCCTGGTCTCGCTGCTCGGCAAGGAGTTCGACCTTTCGGCACTGACCGAAGTCGACGAGGCGATCCGTCTCGATATCGTCGATCATCTGCCGAACGAGCAGATCGCCGAGGCTATCGGCGAGATGGATTCGGACGATGCCGTCTACATTCTCGAGGACCTCGACCAGGAAGACCAGGACGAAATCCTGGCGAAGCTTCCCTTTACGGAACGGGTTCGCCTGCGCCGCTCGCTCGACTATCCCGAGAGCACGGCCGGCCGGCGCATGCAGACCGAGTTCGTGGCCGTGCCGCCGTTCTGGACCGTCGGCCAGACGATCGACTACATGCGCGAAGACGAGGACCTGCCCGAGAGCTTCACGCAGATCTTCGTTATCGATCCTACCTTCAAGCTGCTCGGTGCCGTGGACCTCGATCGCGTGCTGCGTACCAAACGCTCGGTCAAGGTCGACGCGATCATGCACGACACGAGCCACGCCATTCCTGCCGAAATGGACCAGGAAGAGGCGGCTCAGCTCTTCGAGCAGTACGACTTGCTCTCCGCGGCGGTGGTTGACGACAACGGTCGGTTGGTTGGCGTTCTCACCATCGACGACGTCGTCGACGTCATCCAGGAAGAAGCCGAGGAAGACTTGCTGCGCCTGAGCGGCGTCGGCGACGAAGAACTGTCGGACTCGGTGGCGGAAGCATCGCGCTCGCGCGTGCCCTGGCTGTTCATCAATTCCATGACGGCCTGCATTTCCGCTTCGGTCATCGGCCTCTTCGATGCGACCATTCAGCAGATCGTGGCGCTTGCCATCCTGATGCCGATCGTCGCGGGCATGGGCGGCAATGCGGGTTCGCAGACGATGACGGTCACCGTGCGCGCGCTTGCGACCCGCGGTCTCGATATTCACAACGCTCCGCGCATCATTCGGCGCGAAGCCGGGGTGGGGCTCCTCAACGGCATGATCTTCGGCACGTTGATCGGTTTGGTGGCCGGTCTCTGGTTTCAGGATCCGAACATCGGCGGCATCATCGCTACCGCGATGCTGATCAACATGATGGCCGCAGCGCTCGCCGGCATCCTCGTTCCGCTGTGCCTGGACCGCTTCGGCGCGGATCCGGCCGTCTCTTCCGCCGTCTTCGTGACCGCCATTACCGATATCACCGGCTTCTTCAGTTTTCTCGGCATTGCCACCTGGTGGTTCCACGTCACGTAAGCGTCGTTGTTTGACTTTTACGTCAAGGTCAACGATAGTGGACTTGCGAAAAATCATGGAATGGCAGCGTGAATAAATATTACAGCATCACCGAATTGACGCGGGAATTCGGCATTTCCACCCGAACGCTGCGGTTCTATGAGGACGAGGGCCTCATTCATCCTGAGCGCCGAGGACGTACGCGGCTGTTCCGGCCGGCGGATCGGCGGCTGATCCAGGAAATTCTGCGTGGCCGGCGGATCGGCTTTACGATTGCCGAGATCCGCGAAATCATCCAGGTCTACAAGGACCCGCCCGGCGAGATGGGCCAACTTCGGCTGTTGATGAGCCGCGTCGAGGAAAAGCGCGAGGAACTTCGCCAGAAGCGCAAGGATATCGAAGACACGCTGGCAGAACTCGACAATGTCGAAGAGGCGTGCCTCACGCGTCTGGCGGAGATTGGCGTCGGCACCTGATCCGCCAATGCATTTGCAGATGAGGAATTCGAAGGGTGGCGTGTGCGCCGCCTTTTTTGTTTGGCTTTACCGGGCTGCCAGCTCAGATCCAGCGGCTGGTGTGCCGGCAATAGCGCTCGAACTCGAAGCCGAAGCGCGAAAGCAAGTGCCGCTCTTCATTGCGAATGGCAAAGAGCGTCGTCAGCATCACCGCTGCGATCGCCGTGATGAAGAACCACGGATTGAGCGTCGCAAGGCCAAAGCCGACCATCATCAAGGTATAGCCGAGATAGATCGGATTGCGCGTGAAGCGGAAGGGGCCGTAGGTGACAAGGCAGGTCGCGGAGCGGTAAGGCATGACGGCCGTGTGGCGGTCGAGCAAGGTCTTGACCGCCCAGAGGTCCAGCCAGATGGCGACAGTGATCAGTGTGCCGCCGATGATCCAGGGAAACCAGCTGTGTCCGTGTGCCACCGGGATGGGGGAATATCGCCCCAGAACAAGGGCCGCGAGCGTGGCGACGCCGTAGAGCAGGGCGGGCCACGGGAAGGTCAGCGGCTTGGCACGATAGGCATTCATGTCCTAGTCCCCTGATTGCAAGTCCATTGTGCACTGTCGCGCGATTCGCGCAATGCGTTCATCCGTGCTGACGTTGATCTCTCCCCTGTTCAGGCTGTCGAACAGGTTCTGCTGCACCAGAAGGTCCAACGTACAGCCGCAGAAGGCCTCGCACGGCACGGTCGGGTTGCCCTGGTTACAGGCCGCCACGCAATTGCTGCGGTACGCCTGCTTGGGATCCGGCAATGTCGGCGGTGAGATCAGCGAGAAGAGATAGACCAGTCCGATGAGCACGGGCTGGTGAATGAGGTATATGGCCAGACTGTGACGACCGCCGAAGACGAAGGGCCTCATCCACAGCTTGCCTTTGTCGCCTGTGGATGGACGGATTGCCAGGACCGCGATGAGCCGCGCGTGGAAGAGCTTGGCTGCGGCAAGGCCGAGCAGGAAAGGCCCGAGCCACGGCAGCATCGGCACATAGTCGTTGGAGCGCGGCAACGTTTCGGACAGTCCGACCCACCAGAGCCAGGGGGCGTCGAAGGCCGGCGAGCGCAGATAGAAGGGTGCTGCGATGGCTGCTGCCGCCGCAACGAGAGAGACGACGGCGGGAAGCCGCAGGAAAGCGAGGCCGATCACGCTTGCCGCGGCGATGGCATGCAGAATGCCGAAGAAGATAAACGAGTCCGGGAACGCGAAATAGGTCGCGATGGTAATCAGTGCTGCGGCACCGGCGATCTTGGCGAAGCGGCGCATGAACGCGTCGAGGCGCAGCTTCGGCCATTGTCCGAGCACCAGGCTGTAACCGGCGAGGAACAGGAAGCTGCTGGCGATCAGCCGGGCGAAGATCTTCCAGCCGCCGGTTCCGGCGGTTCCCGCGGCAACATAGCCGAAGAACTCGAGATCCCAGACGAAGTGATAGGTTGCCATGGCGAGCAGCGCCACGCCGCGCGCGACATCGATGAAGGCAAGCCGCCCCCGTGCGGCAGGTTGAGCCGGTATCTGTGTTGCCGGTGAAGTCACGTTGCTGTCGGACATGGGCATTCGCCATCCTGTGGGCGTGAGGAAGAATGACAGGCTTGGCTTGCGCCAAACACGCGTCGCTGGTTGATGGTGGAACTGAGCAGACCTGGCTTGTTGCTGTTCGGCGCGAAAGGCGTGCGTGCCGTCAGGGCGCTGCGTCCTGCAATAACGCCGCGCGTGCCTGCGAGTAGAACTGTCGGCGGGTCAGCACGAAGATGACGAAGACGGTAAGCCCGACGAAGACATAGGGGCTGACGAACCAGCCGAGATAACCGATCGACAGGAAAATCGCCCGGAGGCCAGCGTTGAAGTGCTTGGCGGCCAGCACGTTCATACGGATCGCCCGTTCGGCAGCCTTCTCTGCCGCCCGTGGATCTCGCTGCATGTCGGCGGTCATCGGAATGCCGCCCATCAGGATCGAGCAATAGTTGAACAGCCGATAGGACCAGCCGAACTTGAAGAAGGAATAGCCGAAGAGGCAGGTGAGGCCTCCGACCTTGAGCTCGAACGCGGTTCGCCCACCATGGAAGACATAGGGCATGTCCGCGAAGATCATCTGCGCCTGTTCGGTGGCCCCCAGCAACGCGAAGCAGCCGCCGAGCGCGAAAATCGTTGTCGAGGCAAAGAAGGCGGTGCCGGCTTGAAGCCCTGCGATGATCTGCGTGTCGATCATCTTCAGGTCGCGGTTCAGAGAATTGCGGATCCAGCGGCCACGATGCTCGTTCATGAGGCGGGTGAGACTCACGCGCTTGAAGCCGCGCGAGCCGTCGGTCGCCCAGCTGAAGCCTGCCCAAAGCAGGATGAACACGACAAGCGCTATGTAATCTTCGAAGGTCATACACGTGTTTTTGGCATGGCTTTTGGAAATTGCAAGGTGGCCGCGGCGGCGCGGGAATCGGCGGCGCGTCAACTACTGTGATGAAATTGCGGCGGAATTTTTCTCCGTTGCCGCCGGCCGATTGCGCGGTTTTCACCAGATTGGCGTTTGGTGCGGCAAGGTCGGGACACCTTTTCGCCACATTTCCCCATTGCGCATTTACGCTTTCTTCAATATGCATGGCCCCAGACGCGGGGCGCGCCACATGTGCAGCCCGCGGCCGTTGAGAGTGTTTCGGAGACATCATGGACAATACAATTCAGAAGTCTTGCTGGGGTGTGACTGCTCGCGCCGTAGCTGGTTTCGCTGGCGTTCTTGTTCTTGCTTATCTTTTCGGCGGCCTTTGATATCTAGTATCTAGAAAAGTCCACTGATTGACGGCGCGGCTTCCCAAGAGCCGCGCCGTTTTGATTCCTGATGGCGGGAGCGCCTGCGCACGGCAATGTCGCACGGATGGGATCGAATGTCGGTTGATCGCCTGACCGTTCGCTATGGGATCGCATAGGCTTCGTTCCTATATTTGCTGCGGATTTCCTTAAATCGGGACCGATCTGAGGATAAAATCGTCTAGCGAATATGAGGATAGCGCGCCGGTTCGCACGGACCGTGAAGCGTGATATCGAGGCAATCGTGAATGCGGCGTTCAGGCGGTCATGCCGGTGCGCTGCGGGTCAGTCTCCGGGGCAGGCAGCTTATGTTTCTTTCCGTCTTCGACGTGTTCAAGATTGGTATCGGGCCTTCGAGCTCGCACACGATGGGGCCGATGTCGGCCGCCAACCGCTTTCTTGATCTCATCCTGTCTGATGACTGGCCGCGCCCGTCCCACGCTGCCGTGGCGGCGATCAAGGTCAGCCTGCATGGTTCGCTTGCCCATACCGGTATCGGCCACGGAACGGGCAGGGCGGTGATCCTTGGCCTCGTCGGCGAACGCCCCGATCTGGTCGACCCCGATCGCATGGATGCGTTGATCGACGAGGTCGAGCGTAGTGGCCGCATCACGCCATCAGGACATCCGTCCTACGAATTTCAGCCGAAGACCGACCTGATCTTCGACAAGAAGGTGCCGCTGCCCGGCCACGCCAATGGCATGTCCTTCTCCGCCTTCGATCGGGATGGCAGGCTGCTTCTGAAGCGGATCTATTATTCGATCGGCGGCGGCTTCGTCGTGACCGACACGGAACTCGAGGCCATGCGTGCCTCGAAGAACAAGGCGGCTGGCGTCAAGGTGCCTTTCCCGTTCTCGACAGCCCAGGAGATGCTGGACATGGCGGCCCGCTCGGGTCTGACGATCGCTCAGATGAAGCGGGCGAACGAAGAAGCGACCATGTCGCCGGATGAGCTCAATGCCGGGCTCGACCGCATCTGGGGCGCGATGAGCAACTGTATCGACCGGGGGCTGAGTCAGGAGGGCATCATGCCCGGCGGCCTGAAGGTCCGCCGCCGTGCCCGCTCGATCCACGACAAGCTGCAGGAAGAATGGCGCTCCAACAAGACCAATCCGCTGCTCGCCAACGACTGGCTGAGCGTCTACGCCATGGCGGTCAATGAAGAGAATGCCGCGGGCGGCCGCGTCGTCACGTCGCCCACCAACGGTGCCGCCGGCGTCGTTCCCGCCACGATCCGCTATTACATGCACTTCCATGACGATGCCGATCAGGAGGGCATTCGCGACTATCTGCTGACGGCTGCCGCGATCGGTGGCATCATCAAGCACAACGCTTCGATTTCGGGCGCAGAAGTCGGCTGTCAGGGCGAAGTCGGTTCCGCTTCCGCCATGGCCGCCGCAGGTCTTGCTGCCGTCATGGGCGGTACGCCCGAGCAGATCGAAAATGCCGCCGAGATCGCACTCGAGCATCACCTCGGCATGACCTGCGATCCGGTGGCGGGCCTGGTTCAGGTGCCATGCATCGAGCGCAACGCACTCGGTGCGGTCAAGGCGGTGACGGCGGCGTCCCTGGCGCTCAAGGGCGACGGCAAGCATTTCGTGCCGCTCGATGCCTGCATCGAGACGATGCGCCAGACCGGCGTCGACATGAACGAGAAGTACAAGGAAACATCGACCGGCGGCCTCGCGGTCAACGTCGTCGAATGTTGAGCCATACAGCGCCGCGCGCCTTTTAAGGCGCGCCAAGGTCGCTGTATCACTTTGAAGTGCTGCATAATTTGTCCGTAAATCGTTTCCGGTTTAAGGAATTATGCAGTGGCGGTGATTGTGGATGAACGGCGTCTGGCCGCTTGACCGCAGCGGCCGGACGGGTGTTCAAAACAGCTATGTCTCTGCATCTCATAAAGCTCTGCGTCGGAGCGGAATCGATCGAGGACCTGCGCGAATGGGTTTCGCGCAAGGCGATGGCCGCCATGGCCGCAGGCCTTGAGCCCCACTCCTTCCACACGACCCGCATGGTGCCGAAACGGGTGGAGGAATTGCTGAATGGCGGTTCGCTCTACTGGGTCATCAAGGGGACGGTGCAGGCGCGGCAGCCCTTGATCGGCATCGAGACCTTCACGGATGGCGAGGGTATCGGCCGCTGCAATCTGCTGCTCGGGCCGGAAGTGGTCGAGACGGAGTTGCAGCCGCGGCGCGCCTTCCAGGGCTGGCGCTATCTCACCGACAAGGACGCGCCTCGCGACCTGGCGTCGCTTTCCGGCGGTGGTGCCGATATGCCGCTCGAACTGCGCCGTGAACTGGCGGAACTCGGACTTCTCTAGCGCGCCATGCGTTCAGATGAACGCACTACGTTTGCTCCAGCTTCAACTTTGACAATGTGGCGAGCCATCAACCGGATGGCTGGTTGGGGTAATCTACGCGCATCGTTGCAGCGACACTGTTGAAAGCACAAAGGCGGCACAGGCCGCCCTTGCAACGTCGCGAACTTTCAGGAGATCCGCATCTTCAAGGGATGGCGGCGGTTCGGCCCCGTCACGTGAAGATGAATGCCGGCGCGCGGCTGCGTCGACCGCCAGGCGCGCGCTCCGTGCGTCAGCAGCATCCCGACCAGATCGCGCGTCTTCGCCTTCGATCTGTTGAGCCCGAGATCGGCAATGCGCATGGCCGCCTCGTGCAGGGGATGCAGGTTGATACGCGACGGCTTAGCGCGCCGTCCCGGCAGCGGGGTAACACCCGGAACGTTTTCGTTCATCGCCATGATTAACCTCGTTACGCTGTACAAATCCGAGGAAGGCGGCCGGAAAACAAACACATCCGGCCGCCAAAACTTTTACCTTACTGCTGGCTCGCCCAGCAGGAGATGCCTTTCTTCTTCAATGCCTTGCAGGCGTTGACGGCTGCATTCTGGTCGTCGAAGCCGCCGAAGCGCGCGCGGTAGACCTGGCCGAAGGCCACAGTGAAGGGCTTTGCGTTCAGCAGAGCCTTGCCGCCCTTGTCCTTGGCATTGCCGAGAAGGGTCATGGCCTGATCCTTGTCCGGCGTCGCGCCGATCTGGATCACCCAGCCCTGCGGCTGGGCCGGCATCGGTTCGGCCTTTGCGCCCTCGACCGGCTCCGCCTTTGCGATGGCTTCGGCCTTCTTCGGCACGGAGTTGGTGACCTGGGTGTCGACCATGCCGGCGGCGACCGGCTGACGAAGCTTCAGGCTCTGCGCATCGAGCGTGTTGGGAACGATCTTCGGCGAAAGGACAGGGTTGTTGGACGCGCGCGTGTTGCCAGCATAGGCCATCTGCACGCTGCTCGCGCTCTCGCCGTTGTAGCGGAAGTCCGGAACCGGGCCAGTGTTGGGCAAGTCATGGCCGCTGGCGGTCGCGGCGACAACGGGCGTCTCGGAGACGGGTGCTGCCGAAGCGACCTCGGTTTCTTCGGCCGGAACCGGAGCCGGCTTGGTTTCGGCAATCAGGTTGCCGTCGCCGCGACGGGACGCTGCGGGCATGTACTTGGCGACCAGTCGGCGCATCTGCGCGTCGCGGCTGCCGCCGGAGGTGCCACCCATGACGACAGCGACGATGCTGCGGCCTTCGAGCTGAGCCGATGTCACCAGGTTGAAGCCTGATGCGCGGGTATAGCCGGTCTTGATGCCGTCCACGCCGCGTACATTGCCGAGCAGGCGGTTGTGGTTGCCGATTGTCTGTCGGCCAAACTGGAAGCTGCGGGTGGAGAAGTAGTCGTAATATTGCGGAAAGTGCTGGCGAAGCGCGAGGCCGAGGCGGGCCTGGTCGCGCGCCGTCGTGCGCTGTTCCGGGTTGGGCAAGCCGTTTGCGTTGCGATAGGTCGTGCGCGTCATGCCGAGCGCACGGGCCTTGTTCGTCATCATGCGGGCAAAACGCTGCTCGGAACCGCCGAGATATTCACCAAGCGCCGTCGCCGCATCGTTGGCCGAGCGGGTGACGAGCGAAAGGATCGCCTGCTCGACGGTGATCGACTGTCCGGCGCGGACGCCAAGCTTCGACGGCGGCTCGGAGGAAGCGTTCTTCGAGAAGGGAATGGGCGTCGATTTCGTGATCCGGCCGGCCTCGAGCGCTTCGAAGGTCAGATAGAGCGTCATCATCTTGGTGAGCGACGCCGGGTAGCGCGGTTCGTCGGCGTCCTCGCCATAGAGGATCTTGCCTGTCTTCGCATCGATGACGATGCCCGAATATTTCGGATTGGCGTAGTTCGAGGAGGCTGCGAAAGCCGGCGCGGCAAGCGCGACCGAGGCAATGGCGCCCGCAAGGACGACCCGTCCTACCATCTTTGAAAGAGCACCGAACGGGCGCTTCGCGAGATCAAAAAAACCGGATTGGGACACTACGCTACTCTTTATTCTCATGTCATGGGGTTGTCCGGACGCCGCCTCCGGGAACGACCGTTCTCGAGACAGTATCGGCATAGCGTTACCAATCGGTTTATGATGAATGATTGGTTTCCGGAATCGAATGCATTTGTACAAGGGCGATGCCGGTGTAGCGCAATGGCGCGGCGGGCTGCCTGCACCACACCAGTTAGTCGAAATCAGGGCACGAGACGGCTTTTGACGAAGGTCGCGATTGCTTGGTCGATTTCGCGCCACTGCGGCAGCAGCCTGTTCGAGAATCTGTAGAGCACGACGAGATCTTTGCCGGCGTGAATGTCGCGCTGGCAGTCGGCGCTGGTCGAGATGGTTTGTGGGTCGGGCTTGAGACAGCGCACCACATAGGGTGCCTGAGCAGTCGTCTCAGCGGTCAGGAAGACTTCGCCCGCATAGCTGGATGTCGCCTTGACTGTGTGCTCCGTCAGGCCCGCAGGGCCAGCCGTGGGCGCGCCGTCGAAGACCTGCGCGTAAATCGGCTCGAGCCGTCCGGACATGTCGCGAGACATCGTGCTTTGCGAAATCTGCAGGAAGATGAGCTTTTCGGGTGCGTCGACATTGTTGAAGAGGTCCCGGCTCCGATCGCTGTAGCCTTCGAGCCCCGGCCAGGTCAGGTAAAGATCGACGCGCTCGGCGATCGAGGTGGCGCGCTGAGCTTCGAAGCGGATCATGTTTGCCGGAAGGCGCAAGTGATCCTGGCCGATGAAGATGTCGAAAACCTCATTGCTCGCGGTGTGGCCGGCAAGGGCGAGATTTTCGCCAAACCAGCGCCCCGCAAGCGAGATGGCGGCCGTCAGCGTCGCGAGCACCATGACGACTGCCGTCACCCGGTAGACGAATCCGGACGACAACAGCGGTCGGAGGTCCGGTTCGTGAGTCTCATTTGAAGTGCTGCTCATCGTTGGACTGTCCCGTAGTGATGACCGAACCTCGGCGATCCTTGTTCGCTCACGCTTCCTGCGCGTTTTAAGGTGGACGACGTCGCTTGCCCGACGCTGGTCGAGGATGGTTAATTTTTGATAAATTTCTTTTCCGGCGGCGCCCTACGGGAATCCACCAATAAAAAAGCCGGTTCCGAGGGACGCGGAACCGGCCGAGGCTCGGTCTGGACGGGGATAGTGTGACCGGAGCCCTGTAATCACGGAGGCCGCTGCGGCAGGCGCGCCGCCTCCCCAAGTCTTCTAAGGTTACTGCGTCCGTACGCTGCCGACGGCGACGGTGCGGCCGTCCTGGAGCTTGACCCAGCGACCGGAGTGTTCGGTCGATTGGCGCTTGAGGTAGGTGTATTCGGTGTCCGACCACAGCAGCACCTTGTTGCGCATGTTGTCGAGAATGAAGTCGCCGCGGTCGGTGCGCACGGTCAGGACGGCATGGCCGTCGCCATTCGGCTGCAGAACGACGGTGATCAAGAGATCCGACGGGGAGAAGCCGTTCTCGATCAGCTTGCGGCGCTTCAGCAGAACATAATCTTCGCAGTCGCCAACCGTCTCCGGGTAGGACCACTTTTCTTCGACGCCGTGAATTTCCATGTCGGTCATGGGCGTGATCGCCTGGTTGACGTCGTAGTTGACCTCGAGAATCTTCTGCCAGCCTTCGCGCGTCAGCACCATCGGGCCGCCGTCCTTGCCGTTGGAAGTGCACTCCGACGGATAGATCTTGCAGAACTCGTAGTGACCGATCGGCGGATTGGTGGCGCCGGTGACGACCATGTTGGCCGGAAGCGCCAGCGCCGTTTCGATCAAGCCGGCGGTGAAAAGGACCGCAACCGCGACCATCTTGGTGATTGTCTTGAGCATGATTGTCTCCCCGTTGTGGTTCGACAATGGCACAGACGTTTTCATCGATCGCGAACTTGCGAACTAAAAACAAGTACAAATAAAAGTCGTATAAGAATAAAATAAGAATAGATTTTGATTTTTATTTAAATCGAATTTGACTCAAATTTTATCGATTTTCCAGCGGAGTGACCTTGCGTTCATGTTTCCTTGACCATGTAAGTGACTGTAATCAATCGATCCATGTCGATCCGCGGGTCGACTGGTGCAGTGGTTGGGGGAGAATGGCGGCCGCGATGTATGGCTCGCGAGGCGAAATCCGGCGATTGTGTCGACGCTTTTCGACTTGGAATATGCGTCGTGCCTTGAATTTGTTCGAAAAAATATTTGCAGCGATCGGAAGCAGCGGTCGCGTCGTGATGTTCCGAAATGAGGCAGTCTCGGCCTCGAAGCGATTTCGATCGGCTGGGTTTCGCCGGCAGCTTTGTTGCGGCCTATGGGGCAGATCTACTGTGAAGGCCGAGGATCAAGCATGTCGCGCAAAAATGGGCGGCGGTCTTGCGATACCGACATGCGAAATATCATAAACTCAGAGCGCAGGAAGCGAAGCCGCGAGTCCGGGACGCACCCTCGTTTCGTGCGGCAGGATTGGGCCAGCGAACTTGATCCGGGGTAGGGCAGGCGCGATGGCGCGGGCACGCCTCAGAGGAACTCGGTCAGCGCTTCACGGGACTGCACGCCCGAGAACTCGATGGCGCAGCCTTCCTGGAAATGGCGAACGATCTTGCCCTTCATGTTGCCGAGCATGACCGGGGTGCCGATCGGCGGGCGATTCTCGATGTCCACGGCAGCGCCGGAGAGTGAGAGGTCGATGATGCGGCAAGGGAATTTCTCGCCGGTGTCGAGCGTCAGCTCGGTAGACGTCTTGCGCGGTGCAAGGCGATCATGACGCCGGTCTTCCGGCAGTCCGAGTTCGTGTTTGTTCGCGATCCAGGTGAGCTGTGCGGCCAACTTCTCGCGCTTGCGCTCGGTGGCGTTGAGCTGGATCACGAAGGCATCGTCGGCGACGCGCGACACCGTGCCTTCGAGGCGGCCGACATGGTCGATATAGGCGATGATGCGCTCACCCGCCCGCGGCCGTGCCGGTGAGGAAAACAGGACGTCGCCGGGCGACATGTCGACGGCGGTGCAGTCATATTCGTCGCGATTGGCGAGCATCAGCCGTCCAGCAAGGTTCACCGAAACGCGCTGGAACGCACCTTCGTGATGCGGCTTCGGAGCGGTATTCTGAGCGTGCTGGAACGAGAACATGGTGACTCTGCATGACGTATTTCGGCAGGCAGAGTTTAGGACGTTCGGGTTAATAGAAGGTTCGTCCTCCGGTTGGTCCAAGTGGCCAGCCCGGGACAGCGGCGGCGATCAGCCGCGACGCCCGCCCTCCAGGATGCGGAGATGTCGGACCCGACGGAACTCGCCGAAAATCCCTTCGCCAGCATGTGAATCTGCGCGGGGCGGGACATGTTCTGGCGCCTGTTCTTCGCGAAACACGGCTGTGCGATCGGGATCGAGGATTTTCATGCCGGTGACGTCAAGGCCTTCCACCGATGTCGCATGCAACCAATACGGGCGGGAAAGTGGCGAGAGCGCACCCAGGATTCGGTCGCTTGCCTCCTCGGTCGAGGCGAGCGGCAGCAATAGTGCTTCGACCTCGATCTCGCGCGCATCGGCGGTACGGCCCTTGGCGGACAGCATCACCGGCACTCGGTGCGCCATCACCTGGCCGGCCATGCGCTGCGCCTTGGCGGCCTGCGCGTTCAGCCAGAGCATGCCGAATTGCCGCCCGCGCAACTCAAGGCCGAAGAGGGCGCAGACATGGGTTCCCGCCAGACGAAACGAGATGCCGGCGTTACGGTCACGCTCGAGAATGAACAGGTTGGGCAGGAGCGTGCGGATGTCCCCCGGCTCGAGTTCGTCCCGACGCGGAAGGTCGCGCTTGCCGCGAATGGTGTTCCAGTATCGGAAAAGCTCCGTGCTCGTATTGCTGCGCATCTTTGCGTTCATTCCATTTCTGCGGGCCGTCTGTGCCGGTCTGGCACATGTTTGGCCGTTCATTGCGGTCTTGAGATCAATGGAGCGAAAACCATGCCAGCTCGAAATTAAGGTTAACGAACGGTTTCGATTGCACGCGGGCACCACGACTGGCACTGGAAGACATGACTTCACGAAGCGTTGGCTTCGGCACTTGAACTGGAGCTCGGATTTGAGCTTGGCGACCGTTCAGTTTTTACTGGACGGTCTTTTTTTGTTTGCTTATGGCTGGTCGCCCCAGTCCGGTCCGAATCCGGCGATGTCATGCCATCGCCTCGATCGAGTTCGATCGAACGGACCAATCGATGGAGAAAGCAGCAGCCATGGAACGAGATCAGACGGCAACGCCACCGGAGACAGACCGGGACAGCGCCGCCGGACCATCGCGTGAGCCTGCCTTCAATCTGCCGGCCGGGCTCACCGGCATCCTGCTGTTTCTGATCGCCATTCACGCCTTGCGCACCTATGTCCTGCCGCCTGCGATCGATCAGGAGATCATCTTCAACTTTGCCTTTTTGCCGGCGCGCTACGATCATCCCTTGGCCGAGCAGGGTCTCGCCTGGCTCTGGAGCCCCATTACCTATTCATTCCTGCACGGGAGCTGGGAGCACCTGATCTTCAACATCTTCTGGATGGTCGCTTTCGGCGCTCCGGTCGTACGCCGCATCGGCATGGGGCGGCTGGCGGTGTTCTGGTGCCTTTCGGCTGCGGCCGCCGTTGCGCTGCACACGGCATTTCATTGGGGTGAGATGATCGTGGTCGTCGGCGCTTCGGGCGTCGTGTCCGGTTTCATGGGCGCGGCGGCGCGCTTCGTCTTCTCGCCAAGTGGACGGATCAGCCGGCAATTTGCTCATCTCAACCGACGGCTGCCTATCAGCGAATCGTTGGCAAATCGCTCCGTCGTGATCTTCGCGGGGATCTGGTTCCTCACCAACTTTCTGATCGGGCTTGGCATGTTCACGCCTGGCGGCGCGGGCAGCATCGCCTGGGAGGCCCATATCGGCGGTTTCCTCTTCGGCTTTCTTCTCTTCGGCCTTTTCGACCCGCGCGACTGACGGTCGGGGAAAGATCGGCGGACGACATTCCTCGGCGCTTGATTTCCCATGGGTGCTGGCGCACCATTTGCCACGGTCGCTGATTGTCGAGAGGCAGGCGGCCTGTGAAGGCCGGGTATTGAAAGCCCGTTCGCGTCTGAGGAGCACGCGGGCAGGCGATCGTAAGCGGCCAGGGTACAGGTTCCATCGCCCGACCGTACCGCACGAGAGACGGCTGGACCTTTCCCTGCCGACCCGGTGTTGTCGCAACGGGAGATGTGCGCATGTCAGTAAAAGCAATACTCGATGAGAAGGGCCGCAATGTCGTAACGGTCGGCCCGCAGATGTCAGTCCAACAGGCTGCCATTCTCTTGCGTGACAATCATATCGGTGCGGTCATCATCGTCGATGCGGACGATCAGATCGCAGGCATCCTCACCGAGCGCGACATCGTCGCAGCGATCGCCAAGCAGGGAGCCACCTGTCTCGAAAGGCCGGTCGCGGCCGTCATGTGGCAGAACGTCTATAGTTGCACCGAGGAAATGACCGTCCAGGCCCTGATGGAAATGATGAGCAAGCTCAGGGCCCGTCATCTGCCGGTCGAAAGAGATGGCCGGCTTGCCGGCATCGTTTCGATCGGTGACGTGATCAAGCACCACATCCGTGCGATCGAGCACGAGACCGAACAGATCAAAGCCTATATCGCTGGCTAACGAGCGGGTAGGGCGGCCCGCGCCGCCCTCTTATCCGCGCCTCGGATACGTCGACTGCTTGTCGCGACGACGCGCGAAGCGGTTCGTTCGGGCTTCGCGAAGGGGTTCCCTCAAATGGGCAATGCCCTGCGCGCCATCACCGCGGGGCCAACGCAGACGATTGATGGAACGCGCGTCAGCGCACGAGCGCGTCCTGCATTCTGCGGATTTCCATGAGCTTGGCCTTCGCTTCGTGATAGCCCCGGTCGATGGCCTCACCTGCACGATGAAACTCCGACAGGCCGATATCGTTGAGCTTGGGGTGCAAGGCCAGATCCGGCGGATCACCGGCAAGGCGGGCCCGCGAGATACGATCCTGGATGATGTTGAAGGCCTGAACCATTACGCCAGTCATGCCGAGGCGGGAGTGATGGGTCGCTTCCTTCTCCTGCGCATCCGGCGTTTCCATGCCAGCGCTGTGCTTGACGACGGCGGAGCGGCCATAGAGGTCGTAGTTGAGGTTGACGGCGACGACGAGTTGCTGCTCGTGGGCGCGGCAGACCGAGACCGGGACGGGATTGACCAGCGCGCCGTCGATGAGCGTGCGCCCGTTCGCCTTGATCGGTTCGAAGATGCCGGGCAGCGCGTAGGAGGCGCGGATCGCGGTAATGAGTGATCCCCTCTCGAGCCAAACCTCGTGACCGCTGTGCACTTCGGTCGCAACGGCAATGAACGGCCTGTCGAGACCTTCGATGCTGAGACCTTCCAGGTGCTCCTGCATGCGTTTGGTCAGTCGGAGGCCGCCGAAGAGACCGCCGCCGCCAATGGCGAAGTCGAGCAGTCCAGCGATTCGCCGAACGGTGAGGGAGCGTGCGAAGGCCTCGAGTTCGTCGAGTTTGCCGGCAAGATAGCAGCCGCCGACGAGCGCGCCGATCGACGTGCCTGCAATCATGCCGACTTCGATGCCTTCCTCGTCGAGGGCGCGCAGCACGCCGATATGCGCCCAGCCGCGGGCGGCGCCACCCCCAAGGGCAATAGCGATCTTCGGTCGTTGTGGGGGTGTCGCAGGTTCTGGTGGTGTTGTTGAAATCGATGTTCCGTCCGGGCCGGACAGATCTGCAATCTGATTGTTACGCGTAAAAGTCCAGTTCAACATCCGGCACCTCCAACACCGCCGAATACTCCGCAGCGCGACACGTCGATGAGAATGCGCGAAGATCGCTGTGGCAAATCATCATTGACTTAACTTCCCAGGACCGAATTCGATCCTGGAGAGAGGCAAATTGATGCGCGCGTCTTGGGAGGCTTCGCCAAGCCGGCGCAGGTGCCGGCCTCGTCCTATTCCATTGCTGAAAGACTGGCACCGTACTTAGGTATATCACCGATCCCGTCGCCGATTGCGGCATGACCGATAAATATTGGATACAGTTTGCAATACAATTGGGAACGTTGCCGCTCCCTCATCGCGCCGCATCCTTGCTTAAGGATTAGGCGCTCACTTGGTTTCCAAATGATAAATATAGCATGTGGCCGCATCAAAAAGATGCGCGATCGTTAATTTTTATCATAGATTTCGGCAGGGTCGAAGTGCCTATGGTCGTCGGTGATTGTGACGACGGCCTGGCCGCTCTCGACGCCGACCGTGCGATAAAAGCAGGACCGGCGACCGGTGTGGCAGGTGGCGTCGTGACCGCCCACCGAGACCTTCAGCCAGATCGCATCCTGGTCGCAATCGGTGCGGATCTCCTTGACGGTCTGAAGATTGCCGGAGCTTTCGCCCTTCTTCCAGAGGCTCTTGCGCGAGCGGCTGTAATAGTGCGCGATACCCGTCTCGATCGTCAGGGCCAGGGCCTCGGCGTTCATATGGGCAACCATCAAGAGCTCGCCGTCCCGCACATCCGTGACGACAGCGGTGATCAGGCCCTTTTCATCAAAACGGGGCGTGAACGCCGGTCCGGATTCCAGCTCGGCCTTGTTGGAAGAGGGGGCGTCGAAGATGAGCGTCATGGAAGGCTCCGTCTGTCGGAGCCTTACTTGAAGCCCCTGATCATAGTCATGAACCGCGCCTGTTCGGCCGGTTCCGTTTGGAACGTACCCGTAAATGTGGTGGTGAGCGTTGTCGAGCCTTGCTTCTGCACACCACGCATCGCCATGCACATATGTTCGGCTTCGATCATCACGGCGACGCCGCGCGGGGCAAGCGACTCGTCAATCGCCCGAGCGATCTGCGCCGTCATCGATTCCTGCGTCTGCAGCCGGCGGCCGTAGATATCGACGACGCGGGCGATCTTCGACAGGCCGAGCACGCGGCCATTCGGCAGGTAGGCGACATGCGCCTTGCCGATGATCGGCACCATGTGGTGTTCACAATGGGAGTAGAACGGGATGTCCTTGACCAGCACCATGTCGTCGTAGCCGGCAACCTCTTCGAAGGTCCGGCCAAGCACGTCTTCGGCGGCAAGATCATAGCCGCTGAAAAGCTCGCGGTAGGACTTCGCCACGCGCGCGGGCGTGTCCCTCAGGCCTTCGCGCTCCGGATCGTCGCCGGCCCAGCGCAACAGGACGCGCACGGCATCCTCCGCTTCCTTCTGGGTCGGGCGGCCGCTCGCATCGTCGAGCACAGGAAAATTCTTCACTATGGCATCCATAATGGCCTCTTTGAGCAATACGGGATTGCTTGACGTTTTATCTTTCGGACAACTCGCCACTGGCCATTCGCCTAACCCTGCAGGCTTGGGTTCCGTTGGCGGGCTCCGGGGCTTTCGGGTCCTGGCTTAGCAGTGCACTGGACCTTCCGGCACGGTTTCCCAAACAACAGGCGACATTGTTCCTCTTGCGGAACTGTCGCCCCAACACGACATAGCATATAGTATGGTGCCACAGAGATGAAAGAGGCGGAGCGTGTCGCGTCGTGCTTTTTTCCTGCCTACCGGAGAAAATCATGCGTCGATCACTCAAAACCGCGAAAAATCAGTCGGATCGCGTCAAATGATGAATGACATCTACAACAGCCGAATTCTCGAATTTGCCGGCAACATTCCGCGCATCGGAACGCTCTCGGACGCCGACGCGGACGCGATCGCGCATTCGAAGCTCTGCGGTTCGAAGGTGCATATCTGGCTGAAGATGGACGGCGACGTGGTCACCGATTTCGCCCATGACGTGAAGGCCTGCGCGCTGGGTCAGGCCTCTTCCTCGATCATGGCGCGCCATGTCGTCGGGGCCGGTGCGGAGGAAATCCGCCAGGCGCGTGCGGACATGCTTGCCATGTTGAAAGCGGACGGCGAAGGTCCGTCCGGGCGCTTCGAGGACATGCGTTTCCTGCGCCCCGTCAAGGACTACAAGGCGCGCCACGCATCGACGATGCTGACTTTCGATGCCGTGGTCGACGCCATCGAGCAGATCGAAGCCAAGCGGCTGCTCGCGGCCGTCTGACATGTGCGGCGAACCGAATTGTCGGCATTCGCCGGACAGCGGTGCGGAGCCGGCGGCGCATGGTCGAAACTGGAAGGGCCCGTTTCGCAAGACTCCGGGGCGGCTGATCGGGATGGCGCTGATCCGCGCCTACCAGCTCACGCTTTCGAGCTTCATCGGCAATTCGTGCCGGCACCTGCCGACCTGTTCGGAATATGGCTATGAGGCAATCGCCCGTCATGGCTTCTGGGCTGGAGGTTGGATGACGCTGTTTCGCGTCGCCCGCTGCGGGCCAGGCGGGACGCAAGGCTTTGATCCGGTACCGGAACGGCTTGAGTCTCGCCTCGTGTGGTATGCGCCGTGGCGCTACTGGCGACCGCGGCCGAAGGTTGGTTGATCACGATGCCCATGCCGATGGAATACCGCCAGGCCTCGGTCGACTTCGACCGGTTCATCCTCGACGCGCGCGAGCTGGCCGGGCTGCAGACGACGAACCAGGCCTATACGATGGTTCAGGCGGTGCTCCAGACTTTCCGGCGGCGATTGGACCTTGAGGAGGCCATCCTGTTCGCAGATGTCTTGCCGCCGGTGCTGCGCGCGATATTCGTCGCCGAATGGGACCTCGAAGAGCCGAAGAGCCCGTTTTCGGGCCGTATCGCCATGACCCGGGAGGTGCAGGCGTTTCGGGCCGATCACAATCTTTCGCCGGACAGCGCGATCGTCGATGTGGCTGCCGCCCTGCGTCGCAACATCGACGAGGCGAAGCTCGATCGGGTTCTCGCCCGCCTGCCGGCGGGTGCTGCAGATTTCTGGCGTGCATGAGCGGGAGAAGAGATGAACAGCTACGTTGCCTTGCTCTACAGCATCGTTCTTGATGCCGGGCGACGGGTCGTGATGGCCGATCTCAGAGAGATGGCCGAAGGTCTCGGCTACCGTTCGCCGCGAACATTGGTTGCGACAGGCAATCTTGTGTTTGAGGCCGGACAAACATCCATAAGAGACCTCGAACCGCCGCTTGAGGCAGCCTTCTCCAGGACATTTGGCCGGCATGTCGACATTATTGTCCGGTCCGGCGCCGACTGGCGGAAGCTTGCGGCATCAAATCCGTTTCGCGATGAGGGCGAAGAAGACGCGACGCGTGTCCATGTGCGGGTGATGCGCGATCCGCTGACGGGGGCCGCGCTCGCAGGTCTCGAGCGTTACTGTGTCGCCGGCGAACGTCTGGCAATCGTCGACGGCGATCTGTGGGTCCATTTCACCGGCAAGGCGAGCGAATCGAAACTCCTGGGCGCGATGACGACCAAGCGCCTTGGTGTCGGAACGTTCCGCAACTGGAATACGGTGAAGGGGCTTGCCGAGATGTTGCGCAGCTAGTCTCCAACGCAGCCTTCGCCTTTACTCACTTTCGAAAACCCTTTATCAGGCTACGGCGTGTTTCCCCGGGTCGCCTCCGGCCTGGGGTAAAACATCCAGAAATCCAAAGCACTACAGCGATCTATGCGCGTCTGACGGATGCGACGCTGTATCGTCAATTCACCGGTCGTTGCCGGTCAACCATACCACCCGCATTCGTTGGCGGGACTGGATAGGAGATCATTATGTCGAATTCCGTTTCCCTTACATTTCCCGATGGCTCGGTGCGCGAATATCCCTTCGGCACGACCGGCCGTGACGTCGCAGAATCGATTTCGAAGTCGCTCGCCAAGAAAGCCGTGGCGATTGCGCTCGACGACGAACTGCGCGACCTGTCCGATCCCGTGACCGATGGCAGGATCGAGATCGTCGTGCGCGACGACAAGCGCTCGCTGGAACTCATCCGTCACGATGCCGCGCACGTGATGGCGGAGGCCGTGCAGGAACTGTGGCCGGGAACGCAAGTGACCATCGGCCCGGTCATCGACAATGGCTTCTACTACGATTTCGCCCGCAACGAGCCCTTCACTCCGGACGATCTTCCGATCATCGAAAAGCGGATGAAGGAGATCATCGCGCGCAACAAGCCTTTCACCAAGGAAGTCTGGTCGCGCGAGAAGGCGCGCCGGGTCTTTGCTGAAAAGGGCGAGAGCTACAAGGTCGAACTCGTCGATGCGATCCCCGAGGGACAGGATCTCAAGATCTATTATCAGGGCGACTGGTTCGACCTTTGCCGCGGCCCGCACATGGCCTCGACCGGTCAGATCGGCACGGCCTTCAAGCTGATGAAGGTGGCCGGTGCCTATTGGCGCGGCGACAGCAACAACGCCATGCTGACCCGCATCTACGGCACGGCCTGGCACACCCAGGAAGAGCTCGACCAGTACCTGCACGTTCTCGCCGAAGCCGAAAAGCGCGATCATCGTCGCCTCGGCCGCGAAATGGACCTGTTCCATTTCCAGGAAGAGGGTCCGGGCGTCGTCTTCTGGCACGGCAAGGGCTGGCGCATGTTCCAGACGCTGGTGGCCTACATGCGCCGCCGGCTCGCAAACACCTACCAGGAAGTCAATGCGCCGCAGGTCCTCGACAAGTCGCTCTGGGAAACCTCGGGTCACTGGGGCTGGTACCGCGACAACATGTTCAAGGTGACGGTGGCCGGCGATGAGACCGACGACGACCGCGTCTTCGCGCTGAAACCAATGAACTGCCCCGGCCATATCCAGATCTTCAAGCATGGCCTGAAGTCCTATCGCGAACTTCCGGTCCGCCTGGCCGAGTTCGGCAACGTCCACCGCTACGAGCCGTCAGGCGCGCTCCACGGACTGATGCGCGTGCGTGGCTTCACGCAAGACGATGCGCACGTCTTCTGCACCGACGAGCAGATGGCGGCTGAATGCCTGCGCATCAACGACCTCATCCTCTCGGTTTACGAGGACTTCGGCTTCAAGGAAGTGGTGGTCAAGCTCTCCACGCGTCCGGACAAGCGCGTCGGCTCCGACGAACTCTGGGATCGTGCCGAGAGCGTGATGATGGACGTGCTGAAGACGATCGAGGCGCAGTCGGAAGGCCGCATCAAGACCGGCATCCTGCCGGGCGAGGGCGCCTTCTACGGGCCGAAGTTCGAATATACGCTGAAGGACGCAATCGGCCGCGAATGGCAGTGCGGCACCACCCAGGTCGACTTCAACCTGCCGGAGCGTTTCGGCGCGTTCTACATCGACAAGGAATCGGAAAAGCGCCAGCCGGTCATGATCCATCGCGCCATCTGCGGTTCGATGGAGCGCTTCCTCGGCATTCTGATCGAGAACTTCGCCGGCCACATGCCGCTCTGGGTTTCGCCGCTGCAGGTCGTGGTCGCGACGATCACCTCTGAAGCCGACGACTACGGTCGCGAGGTTGCCCAACTCCTGCGTGACGCGGGCTTGACCGTCGAGACCGACTTCCGCAACGAGAAGATCAACTACAAGGTCCGCGAACACTCGGTTACGAAGGTTCCGGTCATCGTCGTCTGCGGCAAGCGCGAGGCCGAAGAACGTTCGGTCAACATTCGTCGTCTGGGCTCCCAGGCGCAGACCGCGATGTCGCTCGACGAGGCGATTGCTTCGCTCGCCTCGGAAGCCATGGCGCCGGACCTTAAACGCAAGGCCGAAAAGAAAGCCCGGGGTTGAGACCCTGGGCACTTGCTTTGTCAGCAAACTGTCATATTAGCGGAATATCCGGATACGAGATGATCCATCGGAGATTTCCGTGCAGTTCAAAGAGCTGTCCTACGCCAACGCAAACGACCGGCGCCTGAAGCGCTGGTTCATCCGCTCCATCGAAGGCCTGTCGGGCCGCAACCGTTACGCAAAGCTCTACACGCGCTGGCGGTCCGACATCGTCGGCAAGAGCGATCGGGTCTTCGGTGAGATGCTGCAACTCATCGATGTGAAACTGCGCACCCAGGGCGAGTGGCCGCCGCGGCATTTGCCCGACACGCCGATCGTCATCGTCGCCAATCACCCTTTCGGCATCGGCGACGGCATCGCCGTATTGGCTCTCGCCGAACAGCTTGGCCGACCGTTCCGTGTCCTTATCAACAACGAACTGCTGAAGGTGCCGGAAATGGCGCCTTACTCCCTGCCGGTATCGTTCGAGGAGACGAAGGAGGCGCTGGCCGTCAACATGGCGACGCGCCATGAGGCATTGCGGCTGCTGAAGGAAGGCGTGACCATCGTGATCTTTCCCGCCGGTGGCGTCGCGACCGCGCCCAAGGGTTTTGGCCGCGCCGAGGACCTGCCCTGGAAGATCTTCCCGGCGAAACTGATCCAGGCCGCACGCGCGAGCGTCATCCCGATCTACTTCGAGGGGCAGAACGGTCCCATCTTCCATCTGGCGAGCAAGATTTCACTGACGTTGAGGCTGTCGCTGCTGATCCGCGAGTTCCGCCGTCTGTCCGGCACGACGATCGCGGCGCGCATCGGCCGGGTGCTGACGCCCGAGGATCTCGGCGTCTGTAGTGATCGCAAGGATCTGCTGGCCCGTATCTATGACGCGGTCTTCTCCATGGCGCCGCCGCGCCGGCGGTTCATGCGGCGAGCGGGTTGACGTAGCGTCAATCGCATACCGTGACGTTGGAGTTAGAGCGCCGTGCGTTTATATGAACGCACAAAGGACGCTCTAGCACTTTGATTCTAGAGCATCTTTCTGCTTTCAAGTGATACCACTTCAAGGCAGGATGCTCTAGTCCTGTGCGTCGGAGACGACGCCCGGGTTGGTGTTCGCATCGTTGCCGCCGCTGCTGAGCAGCACTTCCACGTCCGTGTTGACACCGGCCTTCACCGTGAAGTCACGTTCGTAGATCTTGTCCTTGTAGCGTGCGACGGCGGAGTAGCTGCCTTCGAGCAGAACCAGCGTCGGGAAGGCGCCGTTTTCTTCGTCCACGGTGTCGCCGGCCGACGTCAGGATCGTCCAGGCGGTGTTGGCGATGGCTTCGCCGCCCGGTTCCGACACCAGCTTGAGCGTCAGCTTGGCAGCGCGGTGCTGGATGGTCGCTTCGGTCAGCTTGCCAGCTTCGACCTGGATGTCGGCGGCCGTCGAAGCGTTGGTCGCACCGTAGCTCGAGGTCACGTGATAGGTTCCGGCGCCGAGCCGGATAACCGTGTTCGGCTTCACATCCGACATGATGAGCGCCCGCTCGCCGTCGCTCTTGGTGTCAGCGGAATAAACGGAGAAGCTGAGTTCGGCCGGCGGTATGCGGACATCGCTGCCGGAGACGGCATTCAGCTTGATACCGCCTGCGTCCAGGACCAGAGTCTGCTTTTCGAGCGTGCCTTCCTGGGGCACGCGTATCTTGCGCGTCGCGGAGGCGCGTCCGAAGGAAACGTTGACGAAGTAATCACCCGGTGCAACGTTGAATGCCGTCGAACCGCCTTCCGACGTCGCCAGCAGCGGCAGCTTGCCGTCGCTTCCCGGGATCGGGCTGAACATGCGCCAGGTCAGGCCAGCCTCGACGGGCGCGCCCTTCTGCGTGAGCAAGGCTTCGAGCTTGACATCCTTCAAGGTGCCTTCGGCGATCGGATCGCTCGTCATCGGGCTGAAGCCCGTCAGCTTCGGCATCTTGCGCGGGCCGGCGATCGACGGAAAACTCTCGAAGGCCTGGGTCGCATCCTCGGCACGCACACTTCCCGCAGCAGCGCCGGCGACAAGGATCGCGAGCCCGGTTCCGAGGAAAATACGAGAGCATGCACGCATGAGAGCAGTTGACTTCCTGACTGAGTGACTCCACTTGGGACGCCGATATGGCATTTTCGTGGCTTCCGATGCTGCGGCAAATTAGTGGAATTCATCCGACATGAAAACCGAAATTAAGCTTGTTGACTACCTCGCGTCCCGCCGCTCGATCCCCGCTTTCCAGATGGGCGAACCCGGCCCTAGCAAGGCCGAGGTCGAGGAGATGCTGAAGCTCGCCTCCCGCGTGCCGGACCACGGCAAGCTCGCTCCCTGGCGCTTCATCGTCTATCGCGGCGAGGAGAGGGCGCGCATCAGCGCCGAATTGAAGAAGCTGGCGCTGGCGGTAAAACCGGATCTTTCGGAGGAAATGATCAAGGTCGAGGAAACGCGGCTGACGCGGGCGCCGGTCGTCGTCGCTGTGGTCAGCAAGGCTGCGCCGCATTTCAAGATCCCGGAGTGGGAGCAGTTGATGTCCGCCGGCGCCGTGTGCCTGAACCTGCTGATGGCCGCAAACGCACTTGGCTACGCCTCCAACTGGTTGACCGAATGGTTTGCCTTCGACGAACGCGCCTATCCCTTGCTGGGTGTCAATCCGGGTGAGAAACTTGCTGGTTTCATTCACATCGGTACCGCGATGATGCCGCCGACGGAACGGCCGCGGCCGGAGCTCGCCGAGATCGTCACCTGGGTCGGAGAGGACGCCTGATGTTCTACGATACGGCCTCGAATCGTCACGGCCTGCCGCATGACCCCTTCAAGGCCATCGTCTCGCCGCGGCCGATTGGTTGGATCGGCACGCGCGGAGGCGACGGTACGCATAATCTCGCGCCCTATTCTTTCTTCAACGCCATCAGTGATCGGCCTAAGCTCGTGATGTTCTCGTCAAGCGGCCACAAGGATACGGTTCGCAACATCGAAGCGACGGGTGAGTTCACGGCGAGTTTCGCCAGCCGCAATCTTGCCGAGGCCGTGAACAAGACGTCTGTTCCCGCACCGCATGGCGAGAGCGAATTCGAGATCGCCGGGCTCACTCCGGTCGATGGTACCTTGGTGAATGCGCCGTTCGTCGCCGAGGCTTTTGCTGCGCTTGAGTGCCGGATGACCGAGATGTTTCAACCAAAAGGCCTGGATGGCGCGGTGACCGACAACTATGTCGTCATCGGCCAGGTCGTCGGCATTCATATCCGAGAAGAAGCAATCCGCGACGGTCGCTTCGACATGGCAACGGTCAAGCCGCTCGCCCGTCTTGGCTACATGGACTATTGCGACGGCGGTGATGTCTTTCAGATGACCCGCCCGACCCGTTGAGATCCGCGACTTGGCCGCGCAGGTCACGCGTTGCTGAGAATGGTTGCCTGTTCGATCGAGTTGCAAACGACGGAGGCAAAGCCGTTGTCTCGGCTCTGCGATTGCGCCCATCGTGCCGCGGTTTCGTCAGGGGTGGCAGGCAATACCTCGTAGGCGGGCACGCCGGCTTCGAACGCCCTCAGGACCACATTTGCTCGTCCGGTGAGGATCGGCGCTGCGACGCGCTGATGGCGAGCGCTGGTCGGCTCCTGACAACCGATGGACTTTGCCAGCGCTACGCCATTGAAGATCAGAGCCTTCAGGCGGGGCGACGAGTCCGTCAGCGGATGGGGTGACAACAAGCCCTCCGGCGCACCGCCATATTCCCCATAAATCCGGATAGGGTTGGACGCGGCGCCATGGGCGGCTTCCGCAACCCGCAACATCACATCGAGCTTCTGTATATCGGCGCGCCCGCGGCATCCGGAAAGCACGATGCCGTCGGCACCGCTATCGAGCAGCCGTTGCAATACGTCCTCGCTCAGCCGCTCCAGCGGTTCGACGCGCGCGAGCAGCGCGAAGGTGCGGCCTGCCAAACGTGCCATTGCGGCAAGCGTATCGGTGTCGACACCAATATCGACGATGACGCCGGCCAGCGCATTGAGTGCAACGATGTCCATGGTCGGGAAGGCGCCATCGATGATCAACAGCGGCCTCATGGTTTGGGAGCGGTTAACAGACATGGTGAACCAATCTTAAACCTTTGCCCGCTAGGGTTTGAACATCGGTGGCATTGGCGTGGTCTAGTGGGGCGTAGGTGATCATACAAGCATTTCTTCGCTGGGTGGAAACGGCGAGAACGGGTGAGCGCACCCGCGCCGCCAGCGCGCTTGGTCGCGCCTATGTCGATGCGCAGATGAATGGCCTGGACCGCCGCGCCGCGGAGATGGCGATGACCTTCCTGCTCGACGATCCGTCGCCAAAGGTTCGACACGCACTTGCCGATGCGCTTTGCGGCTGCGCGTCGGTTCCGCGCGCCATCATTCTCGGCCTTGCCGAAGACCAGCCCGAAATTGCCTATGTCGTCATTTCCCGCTCGCCGGTGTTGACGGACGAGGACCTCGTCGACCTCGCGGCCAGAGGAACGCTCGAAACGCGGGCGCTGATCGCCGCGCGCAATTTCGTCTCCCGTGCCGTATCGGCCGCGATCGCCGAAATCGGCGGCGAGGAAGAAATTCTGATCCTCCTGGAAAATGCCGGCGCCAACCTGTCGCGCCGGTCGTTGAAACGCATTGCCGAGCGTCTTGGCTGTTCAGCGGCCGTGCGTGACCTGTTGCTTGCGCGGCCGGACCTGCCGAGCGACGCCCGCCATGCGCTGGTGGAAGAAGTGGGCGCTGCATTGGCCGCCTTTGGCCTGGTGCAGATGGCGATCGGAGAAGCCCGCGGACGGCGGATCACGCGGGAAGCCTGCGACATCGCTGCCGTCGGCATGGCCGGCACGCTGGCGGTGGAGGAATTGCCTGGCCTGGTGGCGCATCTGCGCGACACCGGGCGCCTGACCCCAGCCTTCCTGCTCCATGCGCTCGTCACCGGCCGAGCGGAATTTTTCTCGGCGGCGATCGTCGATCTCTCCGGCGTTTGCGAAAAGCGCGTGCGCTCCATCCTGTCCGGCGGCCGCATCCATTCGATCCGCGCCCTGTTCGAAAGCGCCGGCCTCGGCCATGATGTCAGCGAAACCTTCGCTGCGGCCGTGCTTCTCTGGCGCCAGGATGCTTCAGCCGGAAACGACAGTGTCGCTTCCGTTTCCACAGCACTGCTTGCACGCCTTCGAAACGAGCGGTCATCGTCGCCGGTCAATACCGCGATGATCGACCTGCTCGAGCGCCTGGCATTTGCCGAGGAGCGGCAGTCGGCCCGCAACTATGCGGAACTCGCAGCGCGGCAGGCCGCCTGACTTCGATTGCGGTCAAGTGCGCCCCGCAACATCTCCACCCACTTCTCCGCAGGCGCTCCGGCGACGGTGGGCCTCCGGTCGACAAGGAACTGACCCATGAGCATGAAGGCCGCCGCAACCGTTGCTGTGACCGGCATAGGCGGCTTTGTCGGACGGCACATCGCGCTCCTCTTGTTGCGGCGGGGGTATGACGTGCGCGGCACCGTTCGTAGCCTGGCGCGCGCGGCGGAGATCGAACGATCGATCCGTGCCGCCGGCGGCACGGATCTGGCGCAATTGACCTTTGCCGAAGCGGACCTGCTGGGGGAACGGGGCTGGGCGGAGGCCTTCACCGGCGTCTCCCATGTCATGCACACGGCATCGCCGTTCCCCGCACGACTGCCTGCGGACGAAGCCGAACTGATCGGGCCGGCGCGCGACGGCACGCTGCGCATTCTGCAAGCCGCCCGCTCATCCGGCGCTCGCCGCGTCGTCCTGACCTCCTCGGTCGCTGCGGTCATCTACGGGCCTGGACGCGCGCCGTTCACTGAGGACGATTGGACCGATCCGCAATCGCCGCTGGCGACGCCCTACTATCGCTCGAAGACCTTCGCGGAGCGCGCGGCATGGGACTATGCGACCGCGAACGGGCTCGAATTGGCAGTCGTCAATCCGGGCATGGTCCTCGGGCCGCTGCTTGGACGTGAGATCGGCACTTCTGTCGCCGTGGTCCGCAACCTCCTGAGAGGGGGGTACCCCGCTCTGCCGAAGTTCAGCGTACCCGTCGTCGACGTCCGCGACGTCGCCGACGCCCATCTGCGGGCGATGACCGTTGCTGGCGCGGCGGGCGAGCGTCTTCTGGTCGCCGGAGAGACCTTGTCTCTTGCCGACATGGCGTCCATCCTTCGCCGTCGGTTTCCCGAGCATGCCGCCAAGCTGCCGAAATTCATTCTGCCGAACTGGCTGGCAGGCTTGGCCGCTCCCTTTGACGCCGGCTTGCGCCTGATCGTCGGGGAACTGGGACACGACTCCCGTATCTCCAACGAAAAGGCGCGTCGCATTCTGGGGTGGCAGCCACGAGCCGCGGAAGAGGCGGTCATGGCCAGCGCCGAAAGCCTGATCGGCGCCGGTCTTGTGTGAGTGTGCCCGCCCGCTCTAATTGGTGAAACGGCGGGCGACCCAGGAATAGCCGTCCTCAATGTAATGCACCGGCTTTGTGACGATGGTCTTGAGCTTTTCCCGATCCGGGATGGCGCCCGACAGGAAGGCCAGTGTCCGTTTCGGCAAGGTTGGTTCGGGCTCCGGCTCCGTCACCTGCGAGGGCGGCATCTGGCTCTGTTGCGAGCCGGCCGGTGGCGGGCTCAAGTCGGCGAGGGCCGGGCTGGAGCTTTCGCAAACGGCGACGACGACCGGATAGTTGGCGTTCGAGAACTTTGGCAATTGCGCCTGCGAGTCCGTATCGCATTGGGCGATCGACGGCCATGTGCCGTTGACCGTCGAGATGTACTGGCATTGGCTGACATCGTGGTCGCAGCCGAGAATGGTCATGACAATCAGCGCCGCTTGCATGGTGTTCCTGTCGTTGGTCCCTGGAGGTTGTAAGGAATCAATCTATGCCTGTGCGATTCTCTCCGAATTGGGGCGGCGTCGCGGGTGGCGCGGAACAAATTGTTTCGGCCTGTTCGCCGGATGATAGAACCGGGCGCCTGCGTCATTTGACGTATTGGCTGGCGGAAGGGCTGACACTAACGTCCGGCAGAAATAGCTGAGATCGAGAAGGACGAAACAAGTGCCTGCCGTAACCATAGCCCTGGAGTCGCCGCGCCAAGCACAGGTCGCGCGTCTATTGGAACTCTCCGACGCCTATGCCGCTTCGCTCTATCCCGCCGAGAGCAATCATATGATCGACTTGTCGAGCCTGGAGCAGCCTGGCGTTTCCTTCTATGTGGCGCGGCGTGAGGACGACATCGTCGGTTGCTGTGCCCTGGTAGAAGCCGACGACGGCACGGCAGAGATCAAGCGCATGTTCGTCGATTCGGAGGCGAGGGGGCTGAGGATCGGTAAGCTGTTGCTACAGGCGCTGGAGGTACGCGCGGTTGAACTCGGATACACGGCAATTCGCCTCGAAACCGGCATCTACCAGCCCGAGGCGATCGGGCTTTACAAGGCGGCCGGCTATGTCGAGCGTCCGCCCTTTGGTGACTACCAGCCGGATCCGTTGAGCCTGTTCATGGAAAAGCCTGTTCGCCAGCCGGTATGATCTCAGCTCGCCGAACCGCGATGCGCTGAAGACCAAACGGCAGCACTCGTGCCGCCGTTCTCAATCTCGATCGCTCAGGGGGGGTGACGCGCAAGAACGTCATGCGCCTTCCATCTCCCGATCAGATGTCCAGGTTCTCGGCGAACACGGCGCGCTCCTGGATGAAGCGGAAGCGGGCATCGGCCTTCGTGCCCATGAGATTGTCCACCGCCTCGCGCGTGCCCTCGAAATCGATCTCGTCGATCTCCACCTTGAGAAGGGTGCGATGGGCCGGGTCCATCGTCGTTTCCTTGAGCTGTGCCGGCAGCATTTCGCCGAGGCCCTTGAAGCGACCGATCTCGACCTTGCCGCGACCGGCAAATTCGGTGCGCATCAGCTCTTCGCGATGCGCATCGTCGCGGGCATAGAGCGTCTTCGAGCCCTGGCTGATGCGGTAGAGGGGCGGTACGGCGAGATAGAGGTGGCCGCCGCGGATCAGCTCCGGCATCTCCTGGTAGAAGAAGGTGATCAGCAGCGAAGCGATATGCGCGCCGTCGACGTCGGCGTCGGTCATGATGATGATGCGCTCGTAGCGCAGATCCTCGTCGCGATACTTGGTCCGGGTGCCGCAGCCGAGCGCCTGGACGAGATCGGTGATCTGCTGGTTGGCGCTGAGCTTTTCGCGGCCCGCACTCGCAACGTTGAGGATCTTGCCGCGCAGCGGCAGGATCGCCTGGTTGGAGCGGTTGCGCGCCTGTTTTGCCGATCCACCTGCCGAATCCCCTTCGACGATGAAGAGTTCGGCGCCTTCTGCGGTGTTCTGCGAGCAGTCCGCCAGCTTGCCGGGCAGGCGCAGCTTGCGCACCGCCGTCTTGCGGTTGACTTCCTTCTCCTTGCGCCGGCGTACGCGCTCTTCGGCGCGCTCGATCACCCAGTCGAGCAGCTTGGCGGCTTCTCCCGGATTGTCGGCCAGGTAGTGATCGAAGGGGTCGCGAAGCGCGTTTTCGACGATGCGCTGCGCCTCGACAGTCGCGAGCTTGTCCTTCGTCTGGCCGACGAACTCCGGTTCGCGGATGAAGACCGACAGCATGCCCGCCGCCGAGATCATAACGTCGTCGGTGGTGATGATCGCCGCCCGCTTGTTTTGCGTCAGCTCGGCATAGCTCTTCAGGCCCTTGGTCAGCGCGATGCGGAAACCCGCCTCGTGCGTGCCGCCCTCGGGCGTCGGGATGGTGTTGCAGTAGGAATGCACCTGCTGGTCGCCGCCGTACCAGGTGACGGCCCATTCGAGCGAGCCGTGCCCGTTCGCTTTCTCCGACTTGCCGGCGAAAATCTCGCGGGTGACGGTGAATTCCTTGCCGAGCGTCGCGGCGAGATAGTCCTTCAGGCCGCCCGGGAAGTGGAAGACGGCCCTGTCCGGGATTTCCGAGCCTTCCTGCAGGAGCGACGGATCACAGGACCAGCGGATCTCGACGCCGCCGAAGAGATAGGCTTTCGAGCGCGCCATGCGGAACAGCCGCCCGGGCTCGAAATGCGCGTGCGGCCCGAAGATGTCCGGGTCCGGATGGAAGCGAACGCGGGTGCCGCGGCGGTTGTGCACGTCGCCGAGTTCTTCGAGCCCGCCCTGCGGAATACCGCGGGAGAAGCGCTGGCGATAGAGCTTGCGGTTGCGGGCGACCTCGACTTCGAGCGCATCGGACAGGGCGTTGACGACGGAAACGCCCACGCCGTGAAGACCGCCCGAGGTCTCATAGGCCTTGCCGTCGAACTTGCCGCCCGCGTGGAGCACGGTCATGACGACTTCGAGCGTGGACTTGCCCGGGAATTTCGGATGGTTCTCGACCGGAATACCGCGGCCGTTATCGGTCACCGTCAGGAAGCCGTCGGCATCGAGGTTGACTTCAATGAAGTTCGCGTGGCCGGCGACCGCTTCGTCCATCGAGTTGTCGATGACTTCGGCGAAGAGATGGTGCAGCGCCTTCTCGTCGGTGCCGCCGATATACATGCCCGGACGACGGCGAACCGGCTCCAGCCCTTCGAGCACCTCGATTGCCGAAGCGTCATAGTCGCTGCCATCACTGCCTTTCGGCGCAGGCCGCGGCTCTTCGCGCGCGACTGGTGCCACTGGCACCGCCGGCTTGGCGCTCGGCTGTGCAGGCTTGGGTTGCTCGGGCATTGAAAAGAGGTCGCTGTTGTCGTCCATGGGGCCGTTCGGGTCGTTCCTGTCGTCTGGGGATGCCGGAGGCCATAGCAAGACCTCGGCTTTGCCGCCATCCCCCGGCGGTCGAATCACCTGAATTCTGCCAGACTCTCACAGGATGCGCGAACAAAAGGAGAATGCTGGCCTTGGCCGGGGGCGAAATGCCGCCTTCATGGCCATGTCATGGAGCAAGTGTTGCTTTGGCGTCCGGGCGATGGCAAGGCTTTCGGCGAACGAGGGAGCCCGTCATTGGCCGTGTCCACAATTGTTTTTCCGTTTCGTCGGCTTTTGCTGGCCGTTGCCTTGTTTTCCGCGGCTTCCGTCGCCCAGGCACAGGCTCTGAAGCCCTTCAAGGACGAACTCTTCTCCTATGGCAAGGTGCTGCAGCAAAATGATGACGGCGACGACCTGACCGTCGATTATCAGGAACTGCGCGACATCAACGAAAGGGACGAGATCCCGGAGCGCCGGGTGAAGCGTGCCTATGTTTCGCTTGGCGTGAAGAGCGAGCAAGTCAATGAGACGCTCGACATTGGCGGCCGTTCGCTTGACGTGACCCGCGTCGGTCCCGACCGTGGCGCTGCCTTCACGGTGATCTTCATCCACGGCCGCGGCGGCGATCGCCGGCTCGGCACCAACGATTTTTCCTTTGGCGGCAACTTCAACCGGCTGAAGAACCTCGCTGTCGCCAACGGCGGCGCCTACTACGCGCCGAGCGTCCGCTCCTTCGATACATCAGGCGCTGCGGATATTGCCGGCCTGGTGAAGCACGCTTCCGAGCGATCCGGCGGTCGCCCCGTGGTGCTCGCCTGCGCCTCGATGGGAAGCTTCATCTGCTGGGGCGTTTCGCGCGATGCCTCTGCCGTGGCGGCTCTCGGCGGCATGATGGTGATGGGCGGCGTGAGCGATCCCGATTTCACCAAGAGCGCCGCCTACAAGGCAAAGCTGCCAATGTTCTTCAGCCACGGCAGCCGCGACAGCGTCTATCCGGCCGAAAGCCAGAGGTCGCTCTATCGCACGCTGAAGGCTCAGGGCTACCCGACACGCTTCGTGCTCTTCGAAACCGGATCGCATGGCACTCCGGTGCGCATGACCGATTGGCGCGATGCGTTGAACTGGATCGGTCGCCACTGACCTTGGTTGGCGCCGCTGACATTTGTTAACCAGCCCGACAGTTTCCGACCGAGATTGTAGGCCGTGTTTCCACTCTGGAAAGTTGAAGAGGTCATCATGCCCCGGCAATTATGGCTGGGGTGAATATCATGGACGCGCGCACCGAAACACGGCACGTTCCCCTATGTGTGGATCTGGACGGTACTTTGTTGGCCGCCGATACGCTGTGGGAAGGTGCGGCGATCATCCTCTTGCGCAATCCCCTGATGCTCATTCCCATGCTGTTCTGGCTGGCGAAGGGCAAGGCGCGGCTGAAGCATGAGGTGGCCTTGCGTTCCGGCCGCCGGGCTCAGGACTGGCCTTACCGCCAGGCCGTCATCGATCGGCTGGCGGAGGAAAGAAAAACCGGGCGCGAACTGGTGCTCGTCACCGGTGCGGCGCCGTCGGTCGCCAGAGACGTTGCCGATCATGTCGGGCTCTTTTCCTCGGTCATGCATTCGACCGATGCGCTCAATCTGACGAGTAGCCGCAAGCGCCAGGCTCTGGTCGATCGCTTCGGCGACGGTGCCTTCGACTATATGGGCAACAGCCGTGACGACATCGCCGTCTTCGAGGCGGCGCGGCGCGCGATCGTGGTCGCCCCGGATGCCGCCGCCGAAAAGTGGCGCCGCAATCATGATGCCGAGCGCCTGGATACTGGCAAGGTGAGCATGCTCGCCCCGCTGAAATCCATTCGGGTGCATCAATGGGCGAAGAACGTGCTCATCGGTGTGCCGATGATCCTCAATCACGAGGTCCTGCATCTCGACGCGATCGTCAGCGTCATCATTGCCTTCTTCGCGTTCAGTTTCCTCGCCTCGGCGGTCTACGTCATCAACGACCTTTCGGACCTTTCGAATGACCGCCGCCACGCGAAGAAACGTCACCGGCCGCTCGCAAGCGGCCAGATGTCGGTGCCGACGGCGCTCATTCTCGCCGCCTGCCTCATCATGGCGTCGCTGTCGCTGACGCTCGTGCTGCCGTGGAAATTCGCCGGTGTGCTGGCGTTCTATGCCTGCGCGACGACCGCCTATACCTTCGTGCTGAAGCGCAAGCTGCTGGTCGACGTCTTCACGCTTGCCGGCCTCTACACCACACGCATTGTTGCCGGTGCTGCGGCCACGGGCACGGAACTCTCCTTCTGGCTGGTCTCCTTCGCGATCTTCTTCTTCCTCAGCCTCGCGCTGGTGAAGCGCTATGTCGAGTTGCACGAGTTCGACGACAAGGACGGCGGCAACGTTCCGGGCCGCGGCTATCTCGCTGTCGATTTCGAGATGGTGGGGCAGGCCGGCGTCGCTTCCGCCTTCACCTCGGCCCTGGTCCTTGCGCTCTACGTGCACAGCAAGGAACTCCAGGAAATGTACACCACGCCCTGGGCGCTGTGGCCACTTTGCCCGCTGGTGCTCTATATGTTGTTGCGCATCTGGATGCTCGCGCGTCGCGGCATGCTGCATGAAGACCCCGTTGTCTTCATCATGCGTGACTGGCGCAGCCAATTGACCATGCTGGTCGGCGCGCTGTTGATCCTGTTTGGAGCCATCGGGCCGCAATGAGTTTGCTAGATCATGAAAGCTGGGGGCGGCTCGACAATCGCGCGCGGCCGGCCATCTCGCCTGACGACTACGAGGATCGTCTCGGCAGCCTGGACGTTGAAGGCTACTTGCCCTTCGGCAATGGCCGCAGCTATGGCGACAGTTGCCACAATGATCGGGGCACGCTGATCGAAAGCCGCCGGCATGACCGGATCATCGCCTTCGATCCCGGCACCGGCAACATGACCTGCGAGGCCGGCGTGACGTTGCGTCAGGTGCTCGAACGCGCGATCGAACATCGCTTCTTCCTGCCGGTCACCCCTGGCACGGCTTTCGTGACCGTCGGGGGCGCGCTTGCCAACGACGTGCACGGCAAGAACCACCATGCGCGCGGCACCTTCGGCAATCACGTGACAGGTTTCACGCTCCTGCGTTCGAATGGGGATCGGCTGACCTGTTCGCCGGAAGAGAACCCTGAACTCTACGCCGCGACCATTGGCGGCATGGGCCTGACGGGCTTGATCCTGACCGTGGATCTGCGGCTGATGAAGGTGCCGTCGCCGCATGTGCAGCAACATGCGATCCGCTTCGACAATCTCGACCAATACTTCGCGCTCGTCGATCGCGTCGACGAGGAGCACGAATATTCCGTTGCCTGGATCGATCAGCTCGCAACCGGTTCGCGCACGGGCAGGGGTGTACTGCTTGCCGGCGACCACGCCGATGGCTCCTGCGAGCTGCCCGATATTCCCAAGGGACTGAAGCTATCGGTGCCCTTCGCGCCGCCCTTCAACCTTCTGAATCGGGCAACGCTCAAGGCATTCAACGAATATTACTTCCGCAAGAAAAAGCCGGGTGAAACCGTGACGACGGTTCCCTGGACCTCCTATTTCTGTCCGCTGGATGCGATCGGCGCCTGGAACCGGCTTTACGGTCCGCGCGGTCTCTACCAGCACCAGAGCGTCTATCCGACGGAGCGCGCGCCGGAAATCACTGCGCAGCTCATGGAAACGGCCCGTATGGCAGGCCATGCGTCGTTCCTGACGGTTCTGAAGCGTTTCGGCGACATCGGCTCGCGCGGTCTTCTGTCCTTCCCGCGACCCGGTTTTACTTTGACATTGGACTTCGCCAATCAAGGTGAACGGACAGTAAAGCTCCTGGATGCGCTCGATCGCATCGTGATCGAGGCAGGCGGTGCGATCAATCCGTACAAGGATGCTCGCATGAGCCCGCAAGTCTTTGAAAAATCGTTCCCTTCCTGGAAAAAACTCGAGGCGCTGCGCGATCCTGCGCTCGTTTCCAACTTCTGGAAGCGCACGGCTCTGGCTTTGCCAGAATGAGAATGCAGACAATTTTATTCAATTAAACTTTCAATCTTCACGGAAAATCCGTCTCTTGCCCGTAAGTACATTTGCGGGACTGGGGAGTAAAACAATGAAATATATTCCATTCATTCTCTTTACGGTGCTTACCAACGCTGCCGCTCAGCTCATGCTGAAGCAAGGAATGATGACGCTCGGACCGATGTCGATGACCGCCGAAACGGCGATCGTCCGGCTGTTCCAGATCGTCTTCAACCCCTGGGTCTTTGCCGGCCTCGCGACCTTCGTCATTTCGATGGCGTCGCATCTCTATGTGCTGTCGAAGGTCGAGCTTTCCTTTGCCTATCCTTTCCTCAGCCTCGCTTACGTCGCCGTCGCGGTCTTCGCCTATTTCGTTTTCCGCGAGGACCTCAATACCTGGCGCATCGCCGGTATCGCGCTGATCTGCGCAGGAACCGTTCTCATCGCCCAGTCGGGCATCTCATCCCATGCCGATGACAAGCCGGCTGAAGCCGCCGGGGTGAGCACCGCAGAATTCGGGAGCAAGTCATGAAACACATCATCTTTGGTGGCGACGGCTTCGTTGGCCGTCACCTGGCGGAGCGCCTCGTCAAGGACGGCGAGGAAGTCGTGATCGCCGATATCGTCAAGTCCGACCTGCCGCATTACGGCCGCGCCCGCTTCGTCCATTGCGACGTCACCGATCTGGAATCTGTTCGGAAGGTCGGTATCGGCGCGGACGATATGATCTACAACATGGCGGCGAAGATGCTGTCGCCGCTGCAGATCCGCTCGAAACGGTGGGAATTCTTCTGGCCCGTCAACTATTACGGCGCCGAAAACATCATGAAGGCCATGGATGCCGCCGGTGCGTCGCGTTTGGTGCAGTTCACCACCGACATGATCTACGGCCATACGGTCCAGTCGCCGCAGACGGAGGATCACCCGGCAAAGCCGCTCGGCGAGTACGGTAAATCGAAGTGGGCGACGGAACAGCTTGCGGTGCAATGGCGCAAGCAGGGCATGAACATTTCGATCTTCCGCCCGCGCCTCATCATTGGCCCCGGCCGTCTCGGCATTCTCGAGAAACTGTTCAAGCTGATAGACATGAACCTGCCGGTGCCGATGATCGGCTCGGGCAAGGTGCCCTATCAGTTCATCTCGGTCTTCGATTGCGCCGAAGCCGCGCGCCTTGCCTGGAAGGGTGGCGTACCGAACGAAGCCTACAATCTCGGCTCCGACAACCCGCCTTCAGTGCGCGACCTGCTCGGCAATCTGATCAGGCATGCGGGTTCCAAGTCCTTCCTGCTGCCGACGCCCGCCTTCGCGGTCAAGCAGACGCTGGCCTTCTTCGACCTGATCAACAAGCCGATCATGGACCCGGAGCAGTATCTGATCGCCGACGAGATGTGCGTGCGCGAAACCGGCAAGCTGAAGCGCGAGCTCGGGTGGCGTGCCGAATACAATGACGGCGACATGCTGATCGCCGCCTATGACGAATATCGGGCGAAGAAGGTAGGCGCAGTTTCCGCCGCTGCCGTCGCCGTGCCGGCCGAGTGAGGGGAGACACCATGCTGGACATACCGAACCGTATCGCCGTTGCCGCCCCTTCGCTTGACGGTGGCGTGACCAAGCCCGATCTCATCTCCGTCGAACAGGCGAAAGCCATGTCGATCGGCGACATCACCACGGCTTTCAAGGAGCACCTGAACCCCGGACAGCTCCACTTCATGAAGCTTCTCGGCTTCCACAAGGTGAAAATCGAGAGCGCCGAAGGCATGTTCTACACCGACCAGAACGGCCGCAAGATCCTCGATTTCTTCGGCGGCTTCGGCTCGCTCGCTTTCGGCCACAACCATCCGCGCATCCTCGACGCCCGCCAGAAGTTCCAGGACGAAAAGCGCCACGAGATCGCAATCGCCTTCATGTCGCAATATGCGGCGGCGCTGGCGAAGAACATCGCTGCCTGCTCGCCCGGCGATCTCAACATGGTCTTTCTCGGATCCTCCGGTTCGGAAGCGATGGAGGCCGCGGTCAAGCTTGCCGAACGCGCCGCCGGTCCGAAGCGGCCGAAGGTCGTCTATGCGGAGAATTCCTTCCACGGCAAGACCAAGGGCGTGCTCGCCATCACCGATGGCCAGCTCTACCGTGCCGACTTCAAGGTCACCGACAACACGGTCCGCGTGCCCTTTGCCGATATCGACGCCGTGGAGAACGCCTTCAAATCCGACCCGGAGATCGGCGTCATCGTGCTCGAAACCATCCAGGGCGGCGGCGGCATCATCCAGGCGCCGGCCGAATACTGGCAGAAGCTGCGCGCGCTCTGCGACCAATACGGGGTGCTCTGGGTCGCCGACGAAGTGCAGTGCGGCTATGGCCGCTCCGGCCGCTTCTATGCCTTCGAGCACTACGGCGTCGTGCCCGATGTGACCGCGCTTGCCAAGTCGCTCGGCGCCGGCAAGGCGGCCGTTGGCGCGATGATCGCCCGCCGCGAAGTCTACATGAAGGCCTATGGCACGCCGAAGACGGCGATGATCCACGCCATGGCAACCTTCGGCGGCATGGGCGAGGCCTGCGTGACGGCGATCGAAGGCATCAACGTGCTCTACGACGAACACCTGATCGATCGTGCCGCCGACAGCGGCGACTATCTGCTCGAGCGCCTGCAGGCGCTGAAGGAGAAGTATCCGAAGGTCATCAAGGACGTGCGCGGCAAGGGGCTGATGGTCGGCCTCGAGTTCCAGGACTTCAGCCAGACGCTGCCGATGGTGCTGCGCCCTGTCGTCTCGATGCTCGACGACAAGCTCAAGGGCTCGCTCTCGGGCTTCATCGGTGCGCTGCTGCTGCGCGATTACGACGTGCTGGTGGCTTTCACCGAATACAATCGCAACGTCATCCGCCTCGAGCCGCCGCTGATCTGCGAGCGCGCCCATGTCGACCAGTTCATCGCTGCGCTGGACGACCTGCTCGGCCGTGGCATCGTACGTATCGTCAAGGATTTCGTTGGCAGCCAGATCGGCTGAACGACGAGCCTATACTCTTGCCAAGGGCAGGGGCGTTCACCGCCTCTGCCCTTTGATGTTCATGTCGAATTCGACGACGTTGGAATAGATCGGCGTGCCGACATCCATGCCGTAGGGCGAGCGGTGGATATTGCCGCGGATGTTGAAAGCGATCGAGCTGCGATTCCAGTCAAGCAGCGTGACGGAGAAGCGCTCCTTGCGGGAGGTCCCGCGGGCCGTCAATGTTCCCTCGACCGCCGCCGTATCGGGGCCGGTTTGCTTCACGTTCGTCGAGCGGAAGGTGACGGTGCTGTAGTTGGCGGTATCGAAGACGGCGCTCGATTTCAGGAAATCCTCAACACGCTTCTCTCCCGTTTTCACGCTCTCCGGATAAAGCGTGAACTCAACCGTCGAGTGGCCGACATCATTTCGGTCTATGCGGAAACTGCCGGAAAATTTGCCGAAGTCACCGACAATTCCTCCTCCGCCGCCGGCCTGTGCTACCGTGAAATGGATGCGGGAGGCAGAGGTGATGCCATAGTTGCCGGCGGCGTCGGCAAGGTCTGGCGCGGCGGCGAAGGCGAGTGACGGACCGACGGGCATGACCGCCAGAAAGGCGAGCGCTATTGCCCTGGGTGATGGTTGCAGGCGCAGTGTCATGGTTTTTTCCTTCCAGCGATCACCGGATCCGAGCCCGCCGCTTGGGAGCGTTTGCGGCGGTGCGATCCGGCCGACAGCATGCGAACGAGGACGTCGTCCCGGCGCGCGAAGTGGTGGTAGAGGGCGGCCAATGCGTGAAACGCGACAAAAGCGAGGAGCAGGTAGGCGAGCGACATATGGACGAGCGTCCAGAAGTCCTCGGCCGGCGCCGATTTCGCCATCGGTAGATGCGGTATGATGAACCAATTGAAATAGAAGCTGGGAATGTCCAACGTCGAGGTCGACGCGACGGCCCAGCCGGCGAGCGGGACCGCGAGAGCAAGCCCGATGAGCACGATATGCGTGATGCTGCCGGCACGCTGTTCAAGCGGGCTGAGGCCTGCCGGCGGTTGGGGGCGGAGCTCGACCAGATGCCAGAGGGCGCGGATCGCCGCCAGGCCAAGCGCGGTGAAACCCAGCGACTTGTGCCACTGGTAAAGCGAAAACTGCAGCGCTGGATCGATCGGAACCCGGCTCATGATGAAGCCGAGGGCGAGTAAGGCAAGAATGATCGCCGCAATCGTCCAGTGAAGGACGATGGTGACCCAGCCGAACCCGGCTTTGTCGTTGCGCAACATGATCGTCTCCGTGTTCACCAGCCCGGCCGCTACAACTCGGTTACGGCGATGAGACCCATGAGCCCATGCTTTTATTCGCCGATAATACCGTAAAATTGCACTGCGATCTTGTTGACGTCGGCAAGCTGTGGTCCACTTGCAGTGGAGGGGGACACGGAGGAGTTGTTCCCGGGAGCAGTTGGGCTGGCATACATGACGAAGAAAAAGACGACACCAATGAGTCCGCATGAGCGGGAGGCCTACGAACATGCACGTAAGGGCATCCGCTTTGGAACCGAAGCCAAATATGGCGAGGCGATCGACGCCTGGCGTCTGGCGTCCGACATAGCCGACGCGCACCTCGCTTTCACGGACATGTATTACTGGGTCAAAAGCGGCTACGGCGCGGCACTTTGCGATGCCGGGCAATACCGGGAGAGCATTGCCGTCTCGCTGCTGGCCCGAGAATGGACCTTGGAGCGGCGCCAGCCGCTCTCGTCACTTTCGATCGCGCGCTCCTACCTCGCTCTTGGCGAAGGCGAGGCAGCCGCGCCTTACCTCCGCGAGGTTCATGGCTTGATCGGCGATGCGATCTTCGAGCAGTTCGACGAAGATCTGGAGGCGGACGTTCACGCGGCGATTGCCGGCCTGGAGAACGGCGGAACGCAGCCGGCAGCAGGTCGACCGAAGTGACGTCGGGTTCCTAAGCCGGAGCCACGACCACCACCGCACCGGATTTCACCGGCGTTCGCCACTGCGAACGGGCAGGCGTTTTCTCGCCATGATTTCATTTTACGCGCCAATTGCCCTTTTTGCGGGTGATTCGATGCCGACCTCCCGGCCTCGGCTTTTTTACATTTTGATTTTTCTTAGGAGTTTCCCAATGCGTGAAACCGTATTGACGTCTGATGCCGAGATTAGCCTCCGGCGCATTTCAGCCGCGACCGTCTGTGACGTCTGCGAGCTCAGCGAAACGCTGAGCGACGAACAGCGCGACATGGTAGCGGACAACGGCACCTCGATCGCCGAGGCCCATTTTTCCGAGAATGCCTGGTTCCGCGCAATCTATGCTGAAGAGACGCTGGTCGGCTTCATCATGCTGCATGAAGGTTCCGACTGGGACGACGGCATCGATTGCCCCGGCGTCTATCTCTGGCGCTTCATGATTGCCCGTCCGTATCAGGGCAGGGGCTTTGGCAAGCAGGCGATCGCCCTTGTCGTGCGCGATCTGAAAGCCCGCGGTGTTCGCGAACTCTACACGAGCTACGGTCAGGGTCCCGGCAGCCCCGAAGGATTTTATCGTGGCCTCGGTTTTGAGCTGACGGGCGAGCATTATGATAACGAGCTTGAGGCCGTGCTGAGGTTTTCGAACCGTGCGGACATGGGCGTCGGCCGCATGCCTGCCGATACTATTTTATGAGTAGGACAATGAGTAACGATCTACACGAGGCCAATCGCCTCTCCTGGAACGCGGCGACGGTCGCGCATAACAGCCACAAGGGCGATCAGGCGGCGTTTTTTCGCGCGGGCGGCTCCACGCTCTATCCTGAAGAAATCGACTTGCTCGGCGACATGACCGGGCTGGAGCTTCTCCATCTCCAATGCAACTCCGGCCAGGACAGCCTGAGTCTCGCCCGCCTCGGCGCCCGGGTCACTGGTGTCGATATCTCGGACGAGGCGATCGCCTTTGCGACGCGGCTTTCCGAAGAAAGCGGGATTGCGGCCAGCTTCGAACGGTCCGACCTGTTCGAATGGTTCGAGCGTGCGGTGGCGGACGGACGGCGGTTCGATCGCGTCTTTGCGTCCTACGGCACCATCTGCTGGCTGTCGGATCTCGGCATCTGGGCCCGCGGCATAGCCGACGTGCTAAGGCCGGGCGGGCGCTTCGCCTTCATCGAGTTCCATCCCTTCGCGATGGTCTTCGACCCGGGCTGGAAGCCGCACTACGACTATGCTCCCAAGGACCCGGTCGCAGAAGCGGGTGTCGGCGACTATGTCGCCGATTCCGGCACTGGCCTTGCAATCGGCGGCTACCAGGAGGGTGTCGTGGGCTTTACCAATCCCCACCCATCCTTCGAGTTCAACTGGGGTATCGCCGACGTGATCCAGGCGCTCATCGATGCCGGACTCCGGATCGAACGCCTGACGGAATATCCCTATGCCAACGGCTGGGTCGGTTTCGAAGGCATGCGAGACCTCGGTGGCCGGCGCCTGGCGCCGCCGGCAACCATGCCAAGCCTGCCTTTGATGTACTCGATTGGAGCGGCAAAACCGGAAGGCAAGCAGGGAGCCGGTGATGGTGCCGCGCCCGTCGCCATTCGCCCCTGGCGTCCGGAGGAAGGCGAACGGTTGCTTGCAATCTGGCTCGCCGCATCGCGTATCGGCCATCCGTTTCTCGGTGAGGCGCGTCTTATCGAGCAGCAGCAGTTGGTACGGGACACTTACCTGCCGATGGCAGACAATTGGGTCGCCGAGATCGACGGGCAGGTCGTGGGCTTCATCGGGCTGATCGATAACTTCATTGGCGGACTGTTCGTCGATCCGGACATCCACGGCGCCGGCATCGGTCGCGCCCTCGTCGAGAATGCCGCCGCGCGCCTCGGGCAACTCGAAGTCAGTGTCTACGCGGACAATCAGGCCGCCGTCGACTTCTACCGTCGCCGCGGCTTCGTCGAAACCGGGCGCAGAGAGACGGACGACGAAGGACTGCCTTTCGCCGTGATCGCCATGACGCGCAGCGCATGACAAACCCGCGCGATGGGGCGGTGCAACCCGCCTCACCGCACGGGAATAATCGCCGGCAGCGCTTTTATTTGCCTGCCGCATTTGCTAGGCCGCTTCCGGAGAAAAGCATAAGATCCGGAGGAAATTGCATGACGCCCGATATCCGCCCGCTCGTCGCCGGCAATTGGAAGATGAACGGAACCCGCGCCTCGCTCGATCAGATCAAGACGATGGCCGAAGGGGTCAAGGGCGAGCTCTCCGCCAAGGTCGAAACGCTGATCTGCCCGCCGGCAACCCTGCTCTATGTGGCAACGGCGCTCTGCGACGACAGCCCGCTGATGATCGGCGCGCAGGATTGCCATCAGAAGCAGTCGGGTGCCCACACCGGCGACGTTTCCGCCGAAATGATCGCCGATTGCTTCGGCACCCACGTTATCGTCGGTCATTCCGAGCGCCGCACCGACCACGCCGAAAGCGATGCGCTGGTTCGCGCGAAGACCGAAGCGGCGCATGCCGCCGAGCTCGTGGCGATCGTCTGCATCGGCGAGACCGGCGATGAGCGCAAGTCTGGCAAGACGCTCGATGTTCTGAAGCGCCAACTCGCCGAGAGCCTGCCGGATGCGGCGACCGCCGAAAACACCGTCATCGCCTACGAACCCGTCTGGGCGATCGGTACCGGCCTGACCCCGACGGCGGCCGATGTCGAGGAGGCGCATGCCTTCATGCGCAAGGAACTCGTTTCGCGCTTCGGCAACGCCGGAGCCAGGATGCGCATCCTCTATGGCGGTTCGGTCAAGCCGTCCAATGCCAAGGAGCTGATGGGCGTCGCCAATGTCGACGGTGCCCTGATCGGCGGCGCGAGCTTGAAAGCGGAAGACTTCCTCGCCATCTACCGGGCTTATGAAGAATTGACGGCCTGATCGCGCGCATCGCCGGGCAGGGGCTTGGAATGGCGCACGGCATGGTATAAAGAGGCGCGAAAATTGCGCCCGGCCATGCCGAGTTTGCGCATGGTTTGATTCGTGTGCCCAAAGGGCAGGACTGGAAGCTGATGCAGACCGTACTACTCGTCATCTATCTCATGGTCGTCGTCGCCCTGATCGGCGTCGTTCTCATCCAGCGTTCCGAAGGCGGTGGTCTCGGCATCGGCGGCGGCTCGGGCTTCATGTCCGCGCGCGGCACGGCCAATGCGCTGACCCGCACGACCGCAATCCTCGCGGCCATGTTCTTCGTTCTGGCGCTTGCCATGGGTATCCTTGCTCGCTACCAGCCGCAGGCGACCGACATCCTCGATCGTATCCCGGGCACCAGCTCCAACGGTGGCGGCGTTCTCAATTCGCTCGGCGGCGGCAATACCCAGGCTCCCGCCGGTGGTGCGACGCAGCAGCAGCCGGCAACTGCCCCGGCAACGGGCAACGGTGTCCCCTCGACGGCACCGGCAACGTCGGGCCAAGCTCCGGCAGGCGGCGCAACGACCGAGACGCCCGCCAACAACAATTCGGGATCGCAAGTTCCCAGCGGCCAATAAGGTCGCAATTCTAAAGAACCCGCCGGCGGATGTTTCATCCGCCGGTTTTGTTTTGTGTGAAATCTGCCTCCATCCCAAGGCGAAAAGTTCTGGAACATGAATTTTTCGGTGGCGGAATCATTTGTGAAAAGGTATCCGGTGACTCCCATGGCGCGATATGTATTCATCACTGGCGGCGTGGTTTCCTCCCTCGGAAAAGGCATCGCTGCAGCGGCTCTCGGAGCACTGCTGCAGGCGCGTGGCTACCGGGTGAGACTGCGCAAGCTCGACCCCTACCTCAACGTTGATCCGGGCACCATGAGCCCGACCCAGCACGGCGAGGTTTTCGTAACCGACGATGGCGCGGAGACCGATCTCGATCTCGGCCACTATGAACGCTTCACGGGGCGTTCGGCGACAAAAACCGACAACATCACCACGGGCCGGATCTACAAGAACATCATCGACAAGGAACGGCGCGGCGACTATCTCGGCGCGACGGTTCAGGTGATCCCGCACGTCACCAATGAAATCAAGAACTTCGTCACCGAAGGCAATGACGACTACGACTTCGTGCTCTGTGAAATCGGCGGCACGGTCGGCGACATCGAAGCGATGCCGTTCATGGAGGCGATCCGCCAGCTCGGCAACGACCTGCCGCGCGGCACCGCAGTTTACGTCCATCTGACACTGATGCCCTATATTCCGGCAGCCGGCGAGCTCAAGACCAAGCCAACGCAGCATTCGGTCAAGGAACTGCAGGCGCTCGGCATTCATCCCGATATCCTGCTCGTTCGCGCCGACCGCGAAATTCCGGAAGCCGAGCGTCGCAAGCTTTCGCTGTTCTGCAACGTCCGCCAGTCGGCCGTTATCCAGGCGCTCGACGTTGCCTCGATCTATGACGTTCCGATCGCCTACCACAAGGAAGGCCTCGACAACGAAGTGCTCGCCGCCTTCGGTATCGAGCCGGCGCCGAAGCCGCGCATGGAAGCCTGGGAACGCGTTGCCGACCGGATCCGCACGCCGGAAGGCGAAGTGACGATCGCGATCGTCGGCAAGTATACGGGCCTCAAGGATGCCTACAAGTCGCTGATCGAAGCGCTTTACCACGGCGGTATCGCCAACCGGGTGAAGGTCAAACTCGAGTGGATCGAGTCGGAAGTCTTCGAGAAGGAAGATCCCGCACCCTATCTCGAAAAGGTGCATGGCATCCTCGTTCCCGGCGGTTTCGGCGAGCGTGGCTCCGAGGGCAAGATCAACGCGGCGCGCTTTGCCCGCGAGCGCAAGGTGCCCTATTTCGGCATCTGCTTCGGCATGCAGATGGCGGTCGTGGAAGCGGCCCGCAATCTCGCCGGCATCGAGAAGGCTTCGTCCACGGAGTTCGGTCCGACCAAGGAGCCGGTCGTCGGCCTGATGACCGAATGGGTGAAAGGTAACGAACTCGAGAAGCGTTCCGCCTCCGGCGATCTCGGCGGCACGATGCGTCTCGGCGCCTATCGCGCGTCGCTCAAGGGCAATACAAAGATCGCCGAGATCTATGGTTCGACCGACATTTCAGAGCGCCACCGCCACCGCTACGAAGTCAACGTCGACTACAAGGATCGCCTCGAGTCCTGTGGCCTCGTTTTCTCCGGCATGTCGCCGGACGGCGTCCTGCCGGAAACGGTCGAATATCCGGATCATCCGTGGTTCATAGGCGTCCAGTACCACCCGGAATTGAAGTCGCGCCCGCTCGACCCGCATCCGCTGTTTGCGAGCTTCGTCGAAGCGGCACTGGAACAGTCCCGCCTCGTCTAAGTCGGGATTGCAGGAACCATGAAGGGCCGGTCGCGAGACCGGCCTTTTTCATATGCGCCGGTGTCCGGAGCGGTCTGCGCGTTCACGGCAGTAGGGGCGAAGGCAATGGTGCTGACGAGAAGGATTCCGAGCAGAAGCGCCACGCCGTAACCATTTAATAATTGAGCGGCGAAACATTAGGGCGGCGTCCGCGGGTTTGTCGCGCGGGCGTCGATCAGTGGCGGCGATGGGGAAGCGGTCAGCCTTTGTGGGTGGCGTTCTGCCGGAGCCGGGCGATCTGGCGCCGGGCGCGCAAGAGAGCGGTCAGCGCCGCCCCGATCGACACCAGCAGCAGCGCTGCCCAGAGGATTTCGCCGTCACCAAGCCAAAGCCCTTCAAGGGACGATAGGAGAGCAGCGGCCGTCATGGTCGCCATGCGATGCTGCTTGGCCATCGGGCCGGAGAAGTCGCTCGGCGCGCCATTGGCGCGGCCGAGTTCGCGCACATAGGCCGTCAGCACGGCGAAGGCGGCTGCGGCAAAGCCGAGCGCAGGCAAACCGATGCCATATCCGGCGCCGACGAAGATGAAAATATCCGCGATCCGGTCGGGAAATTCGTTCCAGAACGGCCCGTCGGCCTCGCCCTTGCCGCCCTCGACGGCGACCATGCCGTCGAAGAGATTGCAGAGCAGGCGCAACTGGCAGAAGAGGGCGGCGGCGACGAACAGCGCGACCCTCATCCCATCCTGAGTTTCGCCCGTCAGCCAGAAGGCAAGCCCGGCAAAGGCTGCGGCCAGCATGCTTGCCTGCGAGATCCGGTTGGGCGTGACATTCGACGCCAGGCGCCGCGCGATCGCCTGCGCCCAGCGGGTGTTGCGGCTTGCGAGCGGCCTGCGGTCACCGGTCTCGGTCATGCCCAGGCTCTCCTCGGCTGATGGAATAGTTGTAGATGGCGGCATAGGTGGTCGACACCGCGAGCGGCAGGGCGATCGTCCTCAGGATCTCCGGCGTGCCGCTGGCCGAGTGGATCGCGGCAAGCATTGCCGACGAACCGAGGCAGGCGAGGAGTGGTGGCAGGAACAAACGTTTTGTTCCGCGGAACCGCCTGGAAAGCGCGTCGATTGCTGTCTTGAGGTAGAGCGTCAGAAGCGCCGAGAGCGTACCTTGCACGATCGCGGCAAGAAGCGGCTTGGGTATCGGATGATGGCGATTGGCGAAAAGTGCCCAGCCGCCCATGGCAAAAAAGGCGAATGCCACGTGCACCACGCCGTTGCCCGCCAGTCCTCTCAGTTTCGCGGTCATGTCAGTGACCACCAGTAACGCGTCAGATGGAAGAAGATCGGTGCGGAGAAGACGACGGAATCCAGCCGGTCGATCAGCCCGCCATGGCCCTCGATCAGATGGCCCCAGTCCTTGACGCCGCGGTCGCGCTTGATCGCCGACATCACGAGCCCGCCGAAGAAGCCCATCAGGGTGATGAGCAGCGACATCAACGCGGCTTGGGACGGCGTGAACGGCGTGATCCACCAGAGCGACGCGCCGATCAGGGTGGCGCTTGCGACCCCGCCGATAAAGCCCTCGACCGTCTTCGAGGGCGAAAGGGTCGGTGCAATCTTGGTTCGCCCGAAGAGCTTGCCCCAGACATATTGCAGCACGTCGCTGGACTGAACGACGATGACCAGGAAGGCGATGAGAAGGACGTTGCGCCCTTCGTAATCCGGGATCTGCAGCGTCAGGAGTGCTGGCACGTGCGAGGCACAAAAGACGCAGATCATCAGCGCCCATTGCACCTCCGCGATCCTGAGCAGGAAATCGCGCGTGTCGCCGCGCATGACGGCAATGATCGGCATCAGCAGAAAGGCATAGACCGGCACGAAGATCGAGTAGATGCCGTATTGCTCGGCCCAGAGCAGGACGTAGTTGATCGGCAGAACAACGAAGAAAGCGGCAGCAATCGCCCAGTGGTCGCCGCGGCGGGTATTGATGAGCGTGATGAATTCGCGCAGCGCCGCGAAAGAGCAGAAGGCGAAAAGCAGGAGCACGCCGACCCGGCCGGCAACGAAGGCGATGGCGATCAGCACCACCATCGCCCACCATGCCTTGATGCGGGCGTTGAGGTTCTCGATTGCGCCGTTCGACCCATCCGGCGAGAGCTTTTGCTTCAGGACGTAGCCGATGCTCGACGCCAGGACGAGAATGCCGCCGACGCCGAGAAGCAGTTTGAGCATGTCCAAGGTTGCGGCGCTCATGCGTCGTCTTCCGTCGATGAAGGTGCGAGCGCGAGCATGGCGGCCTCGGCGCGGGCGATGAACTCATCCTTCGTCTCCTGCGCCTTGAGATGCATCGGTTCGCCGAAGGTTACGGTACAGATGAGCGGGATCGGCACGAACTCCCCCTTCGGCATGACGCGGTTGAGATTGTTGATCCAGACAGGAACCAATGCCACATCCGGCCGCCTGCAGGCGAGGTGATAGAGCCCGCTTTTGAAGGGCAGCAGCCGTGCCTCGGTCTGATTGCGCGTTCCCTCGGGAAAGAGAATCAGCGACGAGCCGTCGTTCAGAACGGCCGTCATTCGCTCGACCGGATCCTGGGTGCGGGCCGCCGGGTCGCGCTCGATCAGCACCGCATCGAAGACGTCGCGGCCGATGAAGGCCGACAGCTTCGATTTCAGCCAGTATTCCGCGCCGGCAACCGGCCGCGCGCGTTCCCGAAGCCAGGGCGGCAACACCGCCCAGATCAGCACAAAGTCGCCGTGGCTGGAATGATTGGCGAAATAGATGCTCTGCTTCGGCGGGAGACCGGTCTCATGCCAGATGGCGCGCGCCGCAGTCAGCGCGCGCGCAAACATCATGATGGCGATGGAGGCCAGCTTGGCCGTCAAATCGCGGATCATGTCGGTTCATATCCAAGTGGGAACCAGGTCGGCGTCGCGACGCGCCTCGCGCAGCCTATCGGCCGCGCCCGGATGCGTTTCATGCCTTGCAACAAAAAGATCAAGCGCTGCCCCTCAGCCTGCCGCCCGGCGTAACTCCAGGCTGCATCGAACAACATTACGCGATTGTGTCCGCTTCTCAAGCGGTCGAAATCACACGCAGGATGATGACGTGCCGGGCGCTTTGGATATTCGCCATCAGCGGGCGGGGATGGATCGCAATATGATGCGATGCCATGTGGCTGCTGTGACCCGCGGTTGCGTTCCCGGGTAAGCTGCACGTGGATCATCGCCCCTTGTTACGTCGCGTTACTGTTACGTACTCGCCAAATCGTCGGTTTCATTCTTTTCTGTTCGTCAGCGAAACTGGAAAGGGGCAATACGCATGCGCTTCATCACTTTGTTATTCGTGCCGTTGGCGATCGTGGCGGGGCTTGCGGGCTGTGCCTCCACGTCCTCCACCAATACGACCTACGCGCAGCCCCAAACCTTCGCACCCGGTCTCGGGGCGGGAAATACGGCCAACTCCACGGCGGCTCCGGGCTACTACTGAGGCCGTCCGGCACTTGCTGGCAAAGGTAACTCTGCGGCGGGCGCGGCCCGGCGCGGAGCGTTTCTGTTTGTGGCCCGTGTTCGGGCGCCGGCGACCAATCGGCTCCATGGCCGCGACGCGGCTTGCATTCGCCGGCCAAAAGTTGCAAACAGCGGCGAACCATCAGGGAAAACGCCATGAGCCTCTCCAAGCGCACCACCCGCCCGCTCGATCACCTCGTGCTGCCGGTGGATACGCTTACCCAGGCACGGCGTCGCCTGTCTGATCTCGGTTTTACCGTCGCCGACGACGCGCGCCATCCTTTCGGCACCGAGAATGCCTGCGTGTTCTTTTCCGACGGCACCTACCTCGAGCCGCTGGCCGTTGCTTCCCGCGAAGAATGCGAAGCCGCTGCACTCGATGGTAATGCCTTTGTCGCGCGCGATCAGGCCTTCCGTTTCCGCCAGGGGCCAGAAGGTCTCTCGGCGCTGGTCTTCGGCACCGAGGATGCCGCGAGCGATCACATCCGTTTTCGCGCGCGCGGCATTTCCGGCGGCGACATGCTGGAGTTTTCCCGGCCGATGAAGCTGCCGGATGGCCGTGAGGGACTGGGTTCCTTCCGCCTTGCCTTCGCGGCCGATCTGCGCTCGCCGGATTTCTTCCTCTTCAACTGTCAGCGTGTCCGGGCGCTGCCCACTGATCGGGCTGCACTGGAGCAGCATGAAAACGGCGTGATCGGCATAACCGAAGTGGTTCTGTCGGAATCCAACCCGACCGATTTCCAGTACCTCCTGCAGGAGGCGGTCGACGAACGCGAGGTCGCGGCCCATTCCTTCGGCATGGATGTGTCGGCCACCAACGCCAAGATTTCGGTGCTGAACGCCGCCGGTATGGAAGCCTTCTTCGGCCGTTCGGTGCGGGGTGCCGAGCGCGGCCTGCGTGGTCGCGCTGTCGTTTTCCGCGTCGCCGACCTCGAGGCGACACGCACCCTCTTCGCGGAGAACGATATCGAATTTGCAGAAATGGGCGGACGCCTCATTGTCCCCGAAATACCGGGGCAAGGGGTGATCTTCGCTTTTGGAGCTTGATGATGAAAACCAATGCCAGAGTAGTTGTCGGCAACGGCGCCCACCAGGTCGCCTTCGCGCAAACCGAGAAGCTGTCGCTGATCGCCGGCCCCTGCCAGATGGAGAGCCGCGAACACGCCTTCATGATCGCGGGTGCGCTCTCTGAACTTTGCAAGAAGCTCGGTATCGGCCTCGTCTACAAGTCTTCCTTCGACAAGGCGAACCGCACGTCGCTCTCCGGCAAGCGCGGCATAGGCCTCGACAAGGCGATGGAGATCTTCGCCGATCTCAAGAAGGAATTCGGTTTCCCGGTGCTGACCGACGTGCACACCGAGGAGCAGTGCGCTCTGGTCGCCCCGACGATCGACGTCCTGCAGATCCCGGCCTTCCTGTCGCGCCAGACCGACCTTCTGGTCGCGGCCGCCAAGACCGGCCGCACGATCAACGTCAAGAAGGGCCAGTTCCTGGCGCCCTGGGACATGAAGAACGTGCTGGCTAAGTTCACCGACAGCGGCAATCCGAACGTGCTGCTCTGCGAGCGCGGCGCCTCCTTCGGCTACAACACGCTGGTCTCCGACATGCGCTCGCTGCCGATCATGGCTTCGCTCGGTGCGCCCGTCGTCTTCGATGCGACCCACTCGGTGCAGCAGCCGGGCGGGCAGGGCGGTTCTTCGGGCGGCCAGCGTGAATTCGTCGAGACGCTGGCCCGTGCGGCCGTGGCCGTGGGTGTCGCCGGCGTCTTCGTCGAGACGCACGAAGACCCGGACAACGCACCGTCGGACGGCCCGAACATGGTGCACCTGAAAGACATGCCGCGGCTGCTCGAAAAGCTGCTCGCCTTCGATGCGATCGCCAAGGATTGAGCCATCAGCGACGCTTCGTGAAATTTTCATGAACCGCAATGGCGCGAACGGTTTTGCATCTTGCGCGCCATTGTAATTTCGAGGCCTTGGCGTATGACAGGCCCCGACCACCCACCGTCCTCAACAGGGAAGAGATCATGACTGCAATCATCGACATCATCGGCCGAGAAATTCTGGACAGCCGCGGCAACCCGACCGTCGAGGTCGACGTGTACCTGGAAGACGGAAGCTTCGGCCGTGCGGCGGTCCCGTCGGGCGCCTCGACCGGTGCGCATGAGGCTGTCGAACTGCGTGATGGTGGTACGCGTTACCTCGGCAAGGGCGTCGAGCGCGCGGTCGAAGCCGTCAACGGCGAGATCTTCGAAGCGATCGGCGGCCTGGATGCCGAGAACCAGATCCAGATCGACAAGACCATGATCGAGCTCGACGGCACGTCGAACAAGTCGCGCCTCGGTGCCAACGCCATCCTCGGCGTTTCGCTGGCCGTCGCCAAGGCCGCGGCCGAAGCTGCCGGCCTGCCGCTCTACCGCTACGTCGGCGGTCCGAACGCCCACGTGCTTCCGGTTCCGATGATGAACATCATCAACGGCGGCGCCCATGCCGACAATCCGATCGACTTCCAGGAATTCATGATCGTTCCCGTTGGCGCCGACACGATGCGCGATGCGGTCCGCATGGGTTCGGAAGTGTTCCACACGCTGAAGAAGCAGCTTGCAGCCGACGGCCACAACACCAATGTCGGCGACGAAGGCGGCTTTGCCCCGGGTCTCGCCTCTGCTCCGGCGGCGCTCGACTTCATCATGAAGTCGATCGAGAAGGCCGGCTACAAGCCGGGCGAAGACATGTTTATCGCGCTTGATTGCGCCGCAACCGAGTTCTTCAAGGACGGCAAGTACGTGCTCGAAGGTGAGGGCCGCACGCTGGAGCCGGGCGCCATGGCCGAATACCTGGCGGAGCTCGCTGCCAAGTACCCGATCTTCTCGATCGAAGACGGCATGGCGGAAGACGACTGGGACGGCTGGAAGGCCGTGACCGACAAGATCGGCTCGAAGGTTCAGCTCGTCGGCGACGACCTGTTCGTCACCAATTCGGCGCGCCTGCGCGACGGCATCAAGATGGGCGTCGCCAACTCGATCCTCGTCAAGGTCAATCAGATCGGCTCGCTCTCGGAGACGCTCGATGCCGTCGAGACGGCGCACAAGGCGCGCTACACCGCCGTCATGTCGCACCGCTCGGGCGAAACCGAAGACGCGACGATCGCCGATCTCGCGGTTGCCACCAACTGCGGCCAGATCAAGACCGGCTCGCTCGCCCGTTCGGACCGGCTCGCCAAGTACAACCAGCTGATCCGCATTGAAGAGCAGCTCGGCCTGCAGGCCAAATACGCCGGCCGCTCGATCCTGCGCGGCTGATCCCAGAGCGGGACGAGGAAAGTGTGCGCGGTTTTCCGCCCGCATCCCGCTCTAACTTACTAAAGCCGCGCGTCCTGTCGGACGCGCAATGCAGCAGCTAACAAACGAACCCGCTCACGTTCCTCGTGGGCGGGTTTCTGTTTTCCTGCCATTCATGGTCAACGGTCGGTTAATCAATCGCCGCTAATCTGATTTCCGTATTGCGTATCAGGGCGTGAACGGATGTGGACACGGCATCATAAGAAACGGAAACTGGGTCGGCTGGTGATGCCGCTGATCGCGGTCGCCTTTCTCTCTTACTTCGGCTATCATTCCATCCACGGCGGCTATGGCCTGAAGGCGACCGAGCAATTCGATCGCCAGATCGTCGAGCGGCAGGCGCGGCTGGATGAGCTCACGAAGCGGCGAATGATCCTTGAAAAAGAGGTTCAGCTGATGAGTGACGGGTCGCTGGAACGGGACATGCTGGATGAAAAAGCTCGCCTCGCGCTGAACATGTCGCGAAGCGACGAGATCGTTATTTTTCACCGCACCGCAAATTAACCTGAATTCAGTTAATTGTGATTTGTAAAGTAAATTCAATAAGTTGTGTGGAATGCGAGCCATGCAAATATGGCATTGCTGTGACTGCTTTCTTTCCCTATGGTAACCGCAAAAGGCTAACCATTGGGAGGAACGAATGGCTCCGCGAAAATCCGCGTCCGTTTCCAGCCGCAAGAGTGCCGCAAAGCCGGCCAAGAAAGATTTCAACGGCGGCACCTTCGCCGAATTCTCCAAGGAAGAAGATCTCAATGCCTACCGCGAGATGCTGCTGATCCGGCGTTTCGAGGAAAAAGCCGGTCAGCTCTACGGCATGGGCTTCATCGGCGGCTTCTGTCACCTCTATATCGGCCAGGAAGCTGTCGTCGTCGGCATGCAGGCGGCGCTGAAGGAAGGCGACCAGGTCATCACCGGTTACCGTGATCACGGCCACATGCTGGCCTGCGGCATGAGCGCCCGCGGCGTGATGGCCGAACTCACCGGTCGTCGCGGCGGTCTTTCCAAGGGGAAGGGCGGCTCGATGCACATGTTCTCCAAGGAAAAGCACTTCTACGGCGGCCACGGCATCGTTGGCGCCCAGGTGTCGCTCGGCACCGGTCTCGCTTTCGCCAACCGCTACCGCGGCAACGACAATGTTTCCGTTGCCTACTTCGGTGACGGCGCGGCCAACCAGGGCCAGGTCTACGAGAGCTTCAACATGGCGCAGCTCTGGAAGCTGCCGGTGATCTACGTAATCGAGAACAACCGTTACGCCATGGGCACCGCCGTTTCCCGCGCCTCGGCGCAGACCGACTTCTCGCAGCGCGGCGTTTCCTTCAACATTCCGGGCTTCCAGGTGGATGGCATGGACGTGCGCGCCGTCAAGGCTGCGGCTGACGAGGCTGTCGCCCATTGCCGCGCGGGCAAGGGCCCGATCATTCTGGAGATGCTGACCTACCGCTATCGCGGCCACTCGATGTCCGACCCGGCGAAGTATCGCTCGAAGGATGAAGTGCAGAAGATGCGCTCGGAGCATGACCCGATCGAGCAGGTGAAGGCCCGTCTCATGGAAAAGGGCTGGGCGAGCGAAGACGAGCTCAAGCAGATCGACAAGGAAGTCCGCGATATCGTTGCCGATAGCGCCGATTTCGCCCAGGCCGATCCGGAGCCGGATGCATCCGAGCTCTACACCGACATCCTGCTTTGATCCGGGGAGGGACAAACATGCCAGTAGAAATTCTTATGCCCGCCCTTTCCCCGACGATGGAGGAAGGCACGCTCTCGAAATGGCTGAAGAACGAGGGGGACAAGGTGTCCTCCGGTGACGTCATCGCCGAAATCGAGACCGACAAGGCGACGATGGAAGTCGAAGCCGTCGACGAAGGCACGATCGGCAAGCTGCTGATCGCCGCCGGCACCGAAGGCGTCAAGGTCAACACGCCGATCGCCGTGCTGCTGCAGGACGGTGAAGCGGCAGGCGATATCGCCATTGCTCCGAAGGCCGAGGCGCCGAAGGCGGCAGCTGCCGAGGCGCCGGCCGCATCCGCGCCGGCTCCGGTGGCAGCCCAGCCGAAGGTTGAAGTTGCCGCCGACCCGGCAATCCCGGCCGGCACCGAAATGGTCACGATGACCGTCCGCGAAGCGCTTCGGGACGCCATGGCCGAAGAAATGCGCGCCAGCGATGATGTTTTCGTCATGGGCGAAGAAGTCGCCGAATATCAGGGCGCCTACAAGATCACGCAAGGGTTGCTGCAGGAATTCGGTTCCCGCCGCGTCATCGATACCCCGATCACCGAGCACGGCTTTGCCGGCGTCGGCGTCGGTGCTGCCATGACCGGTCTGCGTCCGATCGTCGAGTTCATGACCTTCAACTTCGCCATGCAGGCGATCGACCAGATCATCAACTCCGCGGCCAAGACGCTCTACATGTCCGGTGGCCAGATGGGCGCCCCGATCGTCTTCCGCGGCCCGAGCGGTGCCGCTGCCCGCGTGGCCGCCCAGCACTCGCAGTGCTACGCCGCCTGGTACAGCCATATCCCGGGCCTCAAGGTCGTCATGCCCTACACGGCAGCCGACGCCAAGGGTCTGCTGAAGGCGGCGATCCGCGATCCGAACCCGGTCATCTTCCTCGAAAACGAAATCCTCTACGGTCACTCCTTCGAAGTGCCGAAGCTCGACGACTTCGTTCTGCCGATCGGCAAGGCCCGCATCCACAAGCAGGGCAAGGACGCGACGATCGTCTCCTTCGGCATCGGCATGACCTATGCCGTCAAGGCGGTTGCCGAGCTCGAAGCCCAGGGCATCGACGTCGAACTGATCGACCTGCGCACCATCCGTCCGATGGACCTGCCGACGGTCATCGAATCCGTCAAGAAGACCGGGCGTCTCGTCACCGTCGAGGAAGGCTATCCGCAGTCTTCCGTCGGCACCGAAATCGCCACCCGCGTCATGCAGCAGGCATTCGATTACCTTGACGCCCCGATCCTGACGATCGCCGGCAAGGACGTGCCGATGCCTTATGCCGCGAACCTCGAGAAGCTGGCGCTTCCGAACGTTGCCGAAGTCGTCGATGCGGTGAAAGCCGTTTGCTACAAATAAGGGGAGGGCCCTTCGATGCCTATCAACATCACAATGCCTGCCCTCTCTCCGACGATGGAAGAAGGCAATCTGGCCAAGTGGCTCGTCAAGGAAGGCGATAAGGTCAAGTCCGGTGACGTGATCGCCGAGATCGAGACCGACAAGGCGACGATGGAAGTCGAAGCCGTCGACGAAGGCACCGTTGCCAAGATCGTCGTTCCCGCCGGTACCGAAGGCGTCAAGGTCAACGCGCTGATTGCCGTTCTCGCCGCCGATGGCGAGGATGTCGCGACGGCTGCCAAGGGTGGCAACGGTGCAGCCGCACCGGCTCCCGCGGCCAAGGCGGAAGTGCCCGCACCGGCAGCGCCGAGCGCTCCGGCGGCCGCTCCTGCACCAGCCGCAGCCGCCCCGGTTGCCGCGCAGCCGGCGAAGTCCGAGGGAGGGGCACGCGTCTTCTCTTCGCCGCTCGCACGTCGCCTGGCAAAGGATGCCGGCATCGACCTTTCGGCAATCGCCGGTACCGGCCCGCACGGCCGCGTGGTCAAGAAGGACGTTGAATCCGCCGTTGCCGGTGGCGCGGCGAAGCCCGCAGCCGCTCCGGCTGCCGGCGCCGCTGCTCCGGCGGCCGCACCGCTTGCCAAGGGACCGTCGGACGACGCCGTTCTCAAACTCTTCGAGCCGGGTTCCTACGAGCTCGTGCCGCATGACGGCATGCGCAAGACGATCGCCAAGCGCCTCGTCGAATCCAAGCAGACGATCCCGCACTTCTACGTGTCGGTCGACTGCGAGCTCGACGCGCTGCTGGCACTCCGTGCCCAGCTCAACGCCGCTGCTCCCGAACAGGGTGGCAAGCCGGTCTACAAGCTCTCCGTCAACGATATGGTCATCAAGGCCCTGGCGCTGGCGCTGCGCGACGTTCCGAATGCGAACGTCTCCTGGACCGAGAACAACATGGTCAAGCACAAGCACGCCGACGTCGGTGTTGCCGTGTCGATCCCGGGCGGCCTGATCACCCCGATCGTGCGCCAGGCGGAACTGAAGAGCCTGTCGGCCATCTCCAACGAGATGAAGGACCTCGGCCAGCGCGCCAAGGACCGCAAGCTGAAGCCCGAGGAATACCAGGGCGGCACCACGGCGGTCTCCAACATGGGCATGATGGGCGTCAAGAACTTCGCCGCCGTCGTCAACCCGCCGCATGCGACGATCCTCGCGGTCGGTGCCGGCGAGGAGCGTGTCGTGGTCAAGAACAAGCAGATGGTCATCGCCAACGTCATGACCGTCACGCTTTCGACCGACCATCGCTGCGTCGATGGCGCGCTCGGCGCCGAACTGCTCGCCGCCTTCAAGCGCTACATCGAAAACCCGATGGGCATGCTGGTCTGAGTTGGATAGGGACCGGCCCTCGGGCCGGTCCGTTCCTATTCGCGCAGTCGAAGGCGGACCCGGACGATGAAAACAGTTCTCTGCTATGGCGACAGTCTGACCTGGGGCTATGATGCCACGGACGGAGGCCGCCACCCGCTTGCCGATCGCTGGCCGAGTGTACTGCAGAAGGCGCTCGGTTCTGACGTCCAGGTTATCGCCGAGGGGTTGAACGGTCGCACGACCGCCTATGACGATCATCTCGCCGATTGCGATCGCAATGGTGCAAAAGTGCTGCCGACGGTGCTGCACAGCCACGCGCCGCTCGATCTCATTATATTTCTTCTCGGCTCCAACGACATGAAGCCGGTGATCCACGGAACCGCCTTCGGCGCCGTGAAGGGCATTCAGCGTCTCGTCAACCTCGTGCGCCGGCATGACTGGCCGGTCGAGGGCGAGGAGGGCCCGGAGATCCTGATCGTCGCGCCGCCGGCGCTCTGCGAAACTGCCGATGCCGGATTTGCCGCCATGTTTGCCGGCGGCATCGAACAGTCGGCCATGCTGGCGCCACTCTACCGCGACCTGGCCGACGAGCTTGATTGCGGCTTCTTCGATGCCGGTTCGGTGGCGGTGACGACGCCGCTCGATGGCGTGCATCTCGATGCGGAGAATACGCGTGCGATCGGCCGGGGTCTCGAACCGGTCGTGCGGATGATGCTTGGGGTCTAAGGATGGTGGGGGGCGTCACCATTCGTCCGGCGGAAAGACGTGAGGCGGCCGAGCTCGCCATCCTCGTCGACATCGCCGCGCACGGCTTTGCCTCCTGGCTCTGGTACGGCGCCGTCCTCCATGGAGTGACGGACACGGCTTTCGAGCGCGGCCGCAACAAGCTTCGCGAGGAGCCGGGGCCTGGAAACTGGCGCGACGCGCTGGTTGCCGAAACCGATGACGAGGTTGCCGGTCTGTCGGTCGGCTATGCGATCGGTCCGGAGGTTCTGGAGATCGTCGCCAAGCACCCGGCGCTGGAACCCTTGCTCGTGCTGCAAAGGCAGATCGTCGGTCACTGGTTCATCGAAAGCCTCGGTGTCTATCGCCATCAGCGCGCCCGCGGGATCGGTAGCGCGCTCCTGGCAAGGGAATTCGAACGCGCCGGATCGGCGCCGGTGAGCCTGATCACCGAAAGCCACAACGTGAGCGCCCAGGCACTATACAGAGCAAACGGCTTCGGCGAGGCAGCGCGCGCCGAGGCGGTTCCGCTCTTTGACGAAAGCAAGAAACACGACTGGGTGCTGTTCACCCGCAAGGTCGCTTGAGACAAAGGCAGGAAACATATGGCTGAGAATTACGACGTCATCGTCATCGGTTCGGGTCCGGGGGGCTACATCGCCGCCATCCGCGCAGCACAGCTTGGTTTGAAGACCGCGGTCGTCGAGCGCGAGCATCTGGCCGGCATCTGCTCCAACTGGGGCTGCATCCCGACCAAGGCGCTGCTGCGTTCGGCCGAAGTCCTGCACTACGCCCAGCATCCGGGCGCCTATGGCGTCAAGATCGAAGGCACGGTGACGCCGGACCTCAAGGCGATCGTCGCCCGCTCGCGCGGTATTGCCGAGCGCATGAACGGCGGCGTCGGCTTCCTGATGAAGAAGAACAAGGTCGACGTGATCTGGGGCGAAGCGAAGCTGACGAAACCCGGCGAAATCGTCGTCGGCAAGTCGACGAAGCCGATCGTCCAGCCGCAGGCGCCGCTGCCGAAGAACACAAAGGGCGAGGGGGCCTACACCGCCAAGCACATCATCATCGCGACCGGTGCCCGTCCGCGCGCGCTTCCGGGAATCGAGCCCGATGGCAAGCTGATCTGGACTTACTTCGAGGCGATGAAGCCCGAGGAAATGCCGAAGTCGCTTATCGTCATGGGCTCCGGCGCGATCGGCATCGAATTCGCCTCTTTCTACCGCACCATGGGTGTCGATGTGACGGTTGTCGAAGTCTTGTCGACCGTCATGCCGGTTGAGGATGCCGAGATCTCGGCGATTGCCAAGAAGCAGTTCGAGAAGCAGGGCATGAAGATCCACCTTGAAGCCAAGGTAACGAAGGTCGAGAAGGGGGCGAACTCGATCACCGCCCATGTCGAGATGAAGGACGGCAAGGTCGAGAAGATCACCGCCGACCGCATGATCTCCGCCGTCGGCGTCCAGGGCAATATCGAGAACCTCGGCCTCGAGGCGCTCGGCGTGAAGACGGACCGCGGCTGCATCGTCATCGATGGCTACGGCAAGACCAATGTCCCGGGCATCTACGCCATCGGCGACGTCGCCGGCCCGCCGATGCTCGCCCACAAGGCCGAGCACGAGGCCGTGATCTGCGTCGAGAAGATCGCCGGCCTGCCGAACGTCCACCCGATGGACAAGCTGAAGATCCCGGGCTGCACCTATTGCCATCCGCAGGTTGCTTCCGTCGGCCTTACCGAATCCAAGGCCAAGGAATTGGGCCGCGAGATCCGCGTCGGCCGCTTTCCGTTCGTCGCCAACGGCAAGGCGATCGCGCTCGGCGAGGACCAGGGCCTGGTCAAGACCATCTTCGACAAGAAGACCGGCGAATTGCTCGGCGCTCACCTGGTTGGCGCCGAAGTTACCGAGCTCATCCAGGGCTTCGTCGTCGCGATGAACCTCGAGACGACCGAAGAAGACCTGATGCATACGATCTTCCCGCATCCGACCATTTCGGAGACGATGAAGGAAAGCGTGCTCGACGCCTACGGCCGCGCGCTCAACGCCTAAGGGTTGTCCGGCGCCGGAACTTTTGTGGCGGCTTCGGCATTGAGGACGGCCATCGTTCTCAATGCACGGAGACCAAAATGAGCGTGAACGGCGTCGGTATTCTGGCTGCGATCATCATCGGCGGTTTGGCCGGATGGCTCGCGGAGAAGTTCATGCACAGCGACATGGGCCTGTTCATGAACATATTGCTCGGCATCATCGGCGCGGTGGTGCTGAACTTCATCCTGGCGGCTTTCGGCATGGCTTTTGCCGGCTGGGTCGCCTATCTGGTCATCGGCTTCATCGGCGCCTGCCTGTTGATTGCCGCTGGTCGCGCCGTCAAACGATAGTCTGTCGGGCTTTCCGCGCTTCCGTCGGGCATCAAGTAAAGACGGCCTGACATTTGCCGTCGGGCCGTCTATATAGAGCGAAAATGGGTCACCCGGCCTGATGCCGGTCCCGCCGCGACGAGGAAGACAGTATGGTAACGGTGTTCGATGCCGTCTCTGACCGGGCGCAACGCGTCCGCCACCCGGAAAAGGCGCATAAGCCCGACACGGAAGTGATGCGCAAGCCGGACTGGATCCGCGTCAAGGCGCCGATGTCGAAGGGCTACCAGGAGACGCGCTCGATCGTGAAGAGCAACAAGCTCGTCACGGTCTGCGAAGAGGCCGGCTGCCCGAACATCGGCGAATGTTGGGACAAGAAGCACGCCACCTTCATGATCATGGGTGAGATCTGCACCCGTGCCTGCGCCTTCTGCAACGTCGCGACCGGCAAGCCGAATGCGCTCGATCTTGAAGAGCCGGCAAACATCGCCAAGGCCGTCAAGCAGATGGGGCTCAGCCACGTCGTCATCACCTCCGTCGACCGCGACGATCTGGAAGATGGTGGCGCCGAGCACTTCGAGAAGGTCATCTGGGCGATCCGCGAGGCTTCGCCGACGACGACCATCGAGATCTTGACGCCGGACTTCCTGAAGAAGCCGGGTGCGCTGGAACGCGTCGTCGCCGCCAAGCCCGACGTCTTCAACCACAACATGGAAACGGTGCCGGGCAACTATCTGACGGTCCGCCCGGGTGCGCGCTATTTCCACTCCGTGCGCCTGTTGCAGCGCGTGAAGGAACTGGATCCGACGATGTTCACCAAGTCCGGCATCATGGTCGGCCTCGGCGAAGAGCGCAACGAAGTGCTGCAACTGATGGACGACCTGCGCACCGCCGATGTCGACTTCCTGACGATCGGCCAGTACCTGCAGCCGACGCGCAAGCACCACAAGGTCGAGAAGTTCGTGACCCCCGAGGAGTTCAAGTCCTACGAGACCGTCGCCTATACCAAGGGTTTCCTCATGGTCTCCTCGAGCCCGCTGACGCGCTCGTCGCACCATGCCGGCGATGACTTTGCCCGTCTGAGGGCAGCGCGCGAGAAAAAGCTGCAGGCTGCCGAGTAAGGCGGACTGCGGGTTTGGAGAACGATCGGCTCCGGCGCTTGCGCCGGAGCTTTTGTTTTGGGAGCTTTTGTTTTTACCGAAACGCTTCCCCGCGCCATGGCGCGACGTTCGGACGCTCGCGCCAGGCTTGCATCGACCCGCTCGATCGCCTAACGGCTGTCTTCAGAGGAGACGAGCCGATGCCGCGATACGTGAACGGGGAAGAGGCAGCATCGCATCTCAGGAATGCGCAACGTATTCTGGTGATCGGCTGTTCCGGCAGCGGCAAGAGCACGCTTTCCCGGCGACTGTCCGAGCGGCTCGACCTGCCGCATCTGGCGATGGACCGGGAGTTCTTCTGGCTGCCGGGATGGAAGCTTCGGCCGCGGCAGGAAATGCTCGCGCTGATCTCGAGGGCTGCGGCCGGCGAACGCTGGTATGGATGGCACCGGCCCGAAGACGCTGCCGCTGCGGTTGCCGCGTGCGCATGTCGTGATCTGGATGCGGCCGCCGCGCTGGGTGTCGCTGCGCGGGGTGCTCTGGCGCTGGTTCGCCTATTGGAAAAAGACCCGCCCGGATATGGCCGACGGTTGTCCGGAGAGGGTCGATCTCGATTTCCTCCGCTACGTCTGGAACTTCGAGCGGAGGGATGCGGTTGAGATCGAGATGCAACTGACGGCTCATGCCGACCTGCCGGTTCTCGTGTTGAAATCGCACGCCGAAACGGCGTTGCTACTTGCTAAGATAAAGCGGGGCCACTAGCTCTCGATCATGCCACATTTCGAAACCAACCATGTCGTCAAGCATAGCGCCGACCAGATGTTCGATCTTGTCGCCGATGTCGAGCACTATCCCGAATTCCTGCCGCTCTGCGAGGCGCTGGCGGTGCGCTCACGCAAGGAGCGCGACGGCAAGGTGTTGCTGCTTGCCGACATGACCGTCGGCTACAAGGCGATCCGCGAGACCTTCACGACGCAGGTGCTGTTGAACAAGGCCGAGCGTGCGATCGACGTCAAATACATCGACGGGCCGTTCAAGTACCTCGACAATCGTTGGCGTTTCGAACCGGCGGGCGAGGGCCAGTCGGTCGTGCATTTCTATATCGACTACGAGTTCAAGAGCCGCATTCTCGGCGCCTTGATGGGCTCGATGTTCGACCGCGCCTTCCGGATGTTTTCCGACGCCTTCGAAAAGCGCGCCGACAGCATCTACGCGATCTGAGCGATTTCCGCGAGCATGTCGAGCGCGGTGCGGACGGTCGCAAGCCGGATGCCGCTGCGGCCGATGTCGCCATAACGCATCTCCCGATGCAGCATCTCACCATTTCGCCCCGATGCCGCAAGGTGCACGAGCCCGACCGGCTTTTCGGCCGATCCGCCGCCGGGGCCGGCAATGCCGGTGACGGCAACCGCAAAATCCGCCGCCGAATGTTGCACCGCGCCTTGTACCATCTCGATTGCCGTTTGGCGCGAAACCGCACCATGGGCGGCAAGCGTCGCCGTCTCGACACCGAGCATGGCGACCTTCGCTTCGTTGGAATAGGTGACGAAACCGCGATCGACGACGGCAGACGAACCGGAAATCTCGGTGAGCGCTCCCGCGATCAGGCCGCCCGTGCAGGATTCGGCCGTCGCTATCTTGAGGCCGCGTGCCGTGAGCTCGGCGATGATTTCGCCAGCCTTGACTTCGATGTCGGCGGGCCACATCAGGAAAGGCTCCCATAGACGACGGTGGCCGTGGCGATGGCGGCGATGCCTTCATCGCGGCCCACGAAGCCGAGGCGTTCGTTCGTCGTGGCTTTGACGGAGCAGCGGTCGAGCGAAATTCCCAGCATGTCCGCGAGGTTCTGACGCATCGTCAGGCGATGCGGCCCGACCTTCGGCGCTTCGGCGATGAGCGAGATGTCGGCATTTGTGATGATGCCGCCGCGCTCCCGCACGATCCGTGCAGCATGCTCCAGGAATATGCGCGACGGCGCGCCCTTCCATTGCGGATCGGACGGCGGGAAATGGTCGCCGATGTCGCCGGCGCCGCAGGTGGCGAGCAGCGCGTCGGTGAGCGCGTGCAGCGCCACGTCCGCATCGGAATGGCCGGAGAGCTTCTTCGTGTGCGCAATGAAGACGCCACAGAGCGTGACGCCGTCGCCTTCGATCAACTGGTGCACGTCGTAACCGTTGCCCGTGCGCACATCGGGCAGGGCGGTGCGCTTGAGTTTCTCGTCGGCCATGGCGATATCCCTTCTCAACGTAAGCTTGACGTTGTCGACCGTGCCCTCGACGAGGACGACCTTGAGGCCGGCCCATTCGGCGATCGAAGCATCGTCAGTGAAATCGGTGCGGCCGCTCTTGGCCGCATCCCGGTGTGCGGCGAGAATGGCCGGAAGATCGAAGGTTTGCGGTGTTTGCGCGCCATAGAGGCCGTCGCGCGGAACAGTCTCCAGCACGACGCTGCCCTTGCCCGCGCGCTTGAGCGTGTCCGCGACCGCGACCGCCGGCAACACGGCCTTGACCTCGCCGCCGAGCGCGGCGGCGCAACGCGAAAGCAGCGCGTGATCGGCAAAGGGGCGGACCGCATCGTGGATCATGACATGGCCCACGCCGGTCCCGGCGAGTGCCTCGAGGCCGGCGAGCACGGATACCTGCCGCGTCGCGCCGCCATGGACGATGATCACGTCGCCGGCCACCGAGCGTTTGCGCGCCGCGTCGAACAGGGCCTCGTCGTCCGGGTGGATGACGACGACGATCGGGCCTGCGCCCGGCCATGTCGCGAAAGTGTCAAGCGTATGGGCGATAACGGGGCGGTCGCCGATGGTTCGATATTGCTTTGGACCCTCGGCAGATTGTCCTGCACGTTCGCCGCGCCCGGCTGCAACGATCACCACGCCGCACTTAAGCTGTCCTTGAGGCTGCATCTTCTGTATGAGGTCCCGCATTCGCCGATCTTCGCCGTGATGTACCGCGAAGGGTCGTGCTTTGCCAGCCAAGCGAGGAAATTTGCGCAAGGCGCCGAAATCGCTTGGCAAGCTCAAGAACAATGTCTAAAAATAGTGCAGCAACAACATGTGCCTGAAAGATAAGCATTTGCCAATTCCGGCTCTTTCTTCGCCGCTCCGAATCGGGACGATCGAAATCCGCAACCGGGTTGCGCTCGCGCCCATGTCCGGTGTCACCGATCTGCCGTTCCGGCGGCTCGCCTGGCGCTTCGGTGCCGGCTTCGTCGTTACGGAGATGGTTGCGAGCCGCGAGCTGGTCTGCAACGCGTCGGAATCCTGGGCGCGCCTGAAGAATTCGGGCATCAAGCCGCATATCGTCCAGCTCGCCGGTCGTGAAGCGCATTGGATGGCTGAAGCCGCCAGGATCGCCGCCGACAATGGTGCCGATATCATCGACATCAATATGGGCTGCCCGGCCAAGAAGGTGACGGGCGGTTATTCCGGCTCGGCACTCATGCGCGATCCCGACCACGCATTGTCATTGGTCGAGGCGACGGTAAACGCCGTCGATGTGCCGGTGACGCTGAAGATGCGGCTCGGCTGGGACGAAAACTCCATCAATGCGCCGCTGATTGCGAAACGCGCCGAAGAGGCGGGCGTGAAGGCGATCACCGTGCACGGTCGAACGCGCATGCAGTTCTACAACGGCAAGGCCGATTGGGATGCCATTCGCCCGGTTCGCGACGTCGTTACGGTCCCGCTGGTCGCCAATGGCGACGTGGAGACGATCGCCGACGCGGAAGAGATTCTCTGCCGGTCGGGTGCCGACGCCGTCATGGCCGGGCGCTCGTCGCAGGGGCGCCCGTGGCACATCGGCTTTCTCGCCGGTGCCGTCGAGCAGCCCTCGCAGGCGGAGATCGCCGATATCTTTGCGGAGCACTACGAGATGATGCTCGAATTCTATGGCGTCGACGTCGGCTTGCGGCATGCCCGCAAGCATGTCGCCTGGTATCTCGACCGCGCCGTCCCTGATATGGCAGGTGCGGAAAAGGCTGCAATCCTGACATCGACCGATGTCCGATTTGTCCGCGACAGGGCGCGCGCGGCGATGCTGGATGCGGCGCCGGCCAAGTCTGACGGCGAGATGGTCGCAGAAGGAATCGCCGCATGACCGAGAAACCGAGCATTCCCGATGCCGCCGCGAACGGTCTGTCGATGGCGGTCCTGAACGCCATTCAGAACCCGGTGATCCTGGTCGATGCCAATGGATTGGTCGCCTTCGCCAACTGGGAAGCCGAATCGTTTTTCGGCGCCAGTGCCAATCACCTGGCGCGCCACAATATCAGCGCGTTCATCCCCTTCGGCAGTCCGCTGCTGACCCTGATCGAGCAGGTGCGCGAACGCAAGGCGCCGGTGAATGAGTACCGTGTCGACCTGAGTTCGCCGCGTCTCGGCGCCGACAAGCTTGTCGATCTCTATGTCGCGCCGGTTCTTTCCGAGCCGGGCGCGGTCGTCGTCGTCTTCCAGGAGCGCTCGATGGCCGACAAGATCGACAGGCAGCTGACCCATCGCGGCGCCGCCCGTTCGGTGACGGGCCTTGCCTCGATGCTGGCGCACGAGATCAAGAATCCGCTTTCCGGCATACGCGGCGCCGCACAACTGCTGGAAACCTCGGTCAATGACGAAGACAGGGCGCTGACGCGGCTGATCTGCGATGAGACTGACCGCATTGTCTCGCTGGTCGACCGCATGGAGGTGTTTTCCGACGAGCGCCCCGTAGATCGCGTGCCGCTGAACATCCACTCGGTGCTCGACCACGTGAAAGCGATCGCCAAGGCCGGCTTCGCGCGACACATCAAGTTCGCGGAGAACTATGATCCGTCCTTGCCGCCGGTCTTCGCCAACCGCGATCAACTGGTTCAGGTATTCCTGAACCTGATCAAGAATGCGGCCGAAGCGATCGGCGAGCGCTCAGATGGCGAGATCGTGCTGACGACGGCCTACAGGCCGGGCATCCGCCTGTCGGTTGCCGGAACGCGCGAGAAGATCTCGCTGCCGCTCGAATTCTGCGTGCACGACAATGGGCCGGGCGTGCCCTCCGACCTTCTGCCGCTGCTCTTCGATCCTTTCATCACCACCAAGACCAACGGTTCCGGCCTGGGGCTCGCGCTGGTCGCCAAGATCATCGGCGCCCATGGCGGCATCGTCGAATGCGACAGCCAGCAGAACCGCACCACTTTCCGTGTCCTGATGCCAGCCTCCAAGGGCCAGGCAGCGGATGAAGACGACATGCCGATGACAAAAGGAAACCTTGCATGACGGGTGCCACGATCCTCGTCGCGGATGACGACGCAGCCATTCGCACCGTGCTGAACCAGGCGCTGAGCCGCGCCGGCTACGATGTCCGCATCACCTCCAATGCGGCGACGCTGTGGCGCTGGATTGCGGCGGGCGACGGCGATCTCGTCGTGACCGACGTCGTGATGCCCGACGAGAACGCCTTCGACCTGCTGCCGCGCATCAAGAAGGCGCGCCCCGATCTGCCGGTGCTGGTCATGAGCGCCCAGAACACCTTCATGACGGCGATCAAGGCTTCGGAGAAGGGCGCCTACGACTATCTGCCCAAGCCCTTCGACCTGACCGAACTCATCGGCATCATCGGCCGGGCGCTATCGGAACCCAAACGCCGGCCGGCGAAGCTCGACGACGACACCCAGGACGGCATGCCGCTGGTTGGCCGTTCGGCGGCGATGCAGGAAATCTACCGGGTGCTCGCGCGCCTGATGCAGACGGATCTGACGCTGATGATCACCGGCGAGTCCGGCACCGGCAAGGAACTCGTCGCCCGCGCGCTGCATGATTATGGCAAGCGCCGCAACGGCCCGTTCGTGGCGATCAACATGGCGGCGATCCCGCGCGATCTGATCGAATCGGAACTCTTCGGCCATGAGAAGGGCGCCTTCACCGGCGCACAGATGCGCTCGACCGGTCGTTTCGAGCAGGCCGAGGGCGGCACGCTCTTCCTCGATGAAATCGGCGACATGCCGATGGACGCGCAGACCCGTCTGCTGCGCGTGCTGCAGCAGGGCGAGTACACGACCGTTGGCGGCCGCACGCCGATCCGCTCGGATGTGCGCATCGTGGCGGCGACCAACAAGGACCTGAAGCAATCGATCAATCAGGGCCTGTTCCGCGAAGACCTCTATTATCGCCTCAACGTCGTGCCGTTGCGTCTGCCGCCGCTGCGGGATCGCGCAGAGGATATTCCGGATCTCGTTCGCCATTTCGTCCAGCAGGCGGAAAAGGAAGGGCTCGACGTCAAGCGCTTCGATCACGAAGCGCTGGAACTGATGAAGGCGCATGCCTGGCCGGGCAACGTGCGCGAGCTGGAAAACCTGGTGCGGCGCCTCACGGCACTTTATCCACAGGATGTGATCACCCGCGAAATCATCGAAAACGAGTTGCGTTCGGAGATACCGGACAGTCCGATCGAGAAGACCGCCGCGCGGCCCGGATCGCTCACCATTTCACAGGCCGTCGAAGAAAACATGCGCCAGTATTTCGCAAGCTTCGGCGACGCCTTGCCTCCGGCCGGCCTCTACGACCGGGTGCTCGCCGAAATGGAGTATCCGCTGATCCTGGCGGCACTTACCGCAACCCGTGGTAATCAGATCAAGGCGGCCGATTTGCTCGGCCTCAACCGTAACACGCTGCGCAAGAAAATCCGCGAACTTGGCGTTTCGGTCTATCGCAGCTCACGCAGCGCTTGACTTGGTCACGGCCACCGTTGCATTTTCGCCACAATGCGTTGCTTGAACGTGTGACGACCGCCGAATCGTGCGTCGTTGCCGTCTCGTTTAATCGATTTGACCCAATTGATTGACTGGGGCCGCAACGCAGCAGCCCATTTGGGCGGTGAGGTCAACCTTTGACCAGAGAATGCCAGCAAGTGATGCCGTCGCCGGCAGGCGGCGGTTGGGGGAACGCTTTTTATGGTGGACGCAATGGCCTTGCCGCTGGGCACAGATGAGGGACTCGCGGCGCAGGACCGGCGCGCGTCCTTTGCTCTCCCGGGCTTGATGCTGGCGACCGGCGCCTTGATCTGCGCCACCATCTCGCTGCTCGTGCTTCTCGGATTGACGCCGATACGGCTCGAGAGAAACGTCGTCATTGCCTGCGCTGCCATCAACAGCCTGTTCGTCGTCGGCCTTATCTACCTGATCGCCCGCGAAATCCTGCGGCTGCTGCGGGCCCGCAGCAAGGGCCGCGCCGCCGCGCGCCTGCACGTGCGCATCGTTGCCCTGTTTTCGATCGTCGCGATCACGCCGGCGGTTCTCGTCGCGATCTTTGCCAGCATCACCCTCGATGTCGGTCTCGATCGCTGGTTTTCGCTTCGAACCCAGGCGATCGTCCGCTCGTCGATCAACGTTGCCCAGGCCTATGTGCTCGAGAATGCCAGCTATCTGCAGGGGCAGACCGTGTCGATGGCGAACGACCTCGAACGCAACCGGCAGCTCTACAGCCTCGACCGCACCGGTTTTACGGAGCTGATGACCCGCCAGGCGCGGGGCCGCGGCATGCTCGGCGCCTTCCTCGTGCGCGCTGACGGCAGCGCCATCATCCAGGCCAACATTTCCACCGACCGCCCACTGCCGGCCATTCCACCGGACGCGCTGAAAAGCTCCGTCTCCGGCCAGCCGACCCTGATCCCGCCAGGGGTTACCAACCTCGTCGGCGCCGTGATCCCGCTCGACGATATTCCAGGCACCTATCTCTACACGGTTCGCAATGTCGATCCGGAAGTGATGCGCTCGCTGCGGCTGATGGAAGAGAACACGGCTGAGTACAAGATGCTGGAGGCCGGGCGGACCTTCACGCAGATCGCCTTCGGCGTCCTCTACATCGGCTTTGCGCTCATCGTTCTCCTGGCGGCGATCTGGACCGCCATCGCCGTCGCCGACCGGATCGTCCGGCCCATTCGCCAATTGATCGGCGCTGCCGATAGCGTCGCCTCGGGCAATCTCGACGTCGTCGTGCCCGTGCGCGCCGTCGACGGCGACGTTGGCAACCTGTCGCGCACCTTCAACAAGATGGTCTCGGAAATCCGCAGCCAGCAGGAGCAGATCCTGGAGGCGAAGGACGAAGTCGACCATCGCCGCCGTTTCATCGAGGCCGTCCTTTCGGGCGTGACCGCGGCCGTGATCGGTGTCGGCCGCGATCGGCAGATCACCATCGCCAACTCTTCCTCCGAAGATTTCCTGAAGAAGGCGGCACCTGAACTCCTGGGTGCCGATCTGCGCACGGTGGCGCCCGAGATCGAAGAGGTCCTGGTCGAGGCGGAAAACCGCCATCGCAACGACTACCGCAAGCAGATCAACATCATGCGCGGCGGGACCGAGCGGACGCTGAACGTTCAGGTAACGCGCGAAGAGGGCGGCGAGTCGAACGAATCCTACGTCATCACCATCGACGACATCACCGACCTCGTCATCGCGCAGCGATCGACGGCCTGGGCCGACGTGGCGCGCCGCATCGCGCACGAGATCAAGAACCCGCTGACGCCGATCCAACTCTCCGCCGAGCGCCTGAAGCGCCGCTACGGCAAGCAGATCAATCAGGAAGACAAGACGGTCTTCGACCAGTGCACCGATACGATCGTGCGCCAGGTGGAAGACATCGGCCGGATGGTCGACGAGTTCTCGGCTTTCGCGCGCATGCCGAAGCCGACCAAGGAGAAGGCCGATCTCCGCGCGATCCTGAAGGATGCGATGTTCCTGCGCGAGATGGGCAACAATCACATCGATTTCGTGCGGGACCTCGGCGAAGAGCCGCTCGAAGGCCTGTTTGATGGGCGCATGCTCGGTCAGGCCTTCGGCAACATCGTCAAGAATGCGGTCGAATCGATCGAGGCGGTGCCTGCTGACGCGGTGCGCGGCCACGCGATGATCGTTGCGCGAGCACGAATTGACCTGGCCTCGGGTCGTTTCGTTGTCGATATCATCGACAACGGCAAGGGGCTGCCGACGGAGAACCGGCACAGGATTCTGGAGCCGTACATGACGATGCGCGAGAAGGGCACGGGCCTCGGGCTCGCCATCGTCAAGAAGATCATCGAGGACCATGGCGGACAATTGGAATTGCACGATGCGCCAGCCGATTTCGACGGCGGTGTCGGGGCGATGATCCGCGTGATCCTGCCGCCTGCCGGAGAGGCCGGGGGCGAAGACAGTTTGAAGGATAAGGGTGCGAGCGATGGCCGCTGATATTCTGGTTGTGGACGATGAGGAAGATATCCGCGAGATCGTGTCGGGTATCCTCTCTGACGAAGGGCACGAAACCCGCACCGCCTTCGACAGCGACAGCGCGCTGGCGGCGATCAGTGATCGCGTGCCGCGTCTGGTCTTCCTCGATATCTGGATGCAGGGAAGCCGCCTCGACGGACTGGCGCTGCTCGACGAGATCAAGGGACGGTATCCGGATCTTCCGGTCGTCATGATTTCGGGTCACGGCAACATCGAGACCGCGGTCAACGCCATCAAGCGTGGCGCCTACGACTTCATCGAGAAGCCCTTCAAGGCCGACCGCCTGATCCTGATTGCCGAGCGGGCGCTGGAAAACTCGAAGCTCAAGCGTGAAGTCTCTGAGCTGAAGAGGAAGTCCGGCGATCCCGTTGAGTTGATCGGCACGTCGGTTGCCGTGTCGCAGCTTCGTCAGACGATCGAGAAGGTCGCGCCGACCAACAGCCGCATCATGATCCAGGGGCCGTCCGGGTCGGGCAAGGAACTGGTCGCGCGGATGATCCACCGCAAGTCGACGCGCTCGGCCGGTCCGTTCGTGGCGCTGAACGCCGCGGCGATCACGCCTGACCGCATGGAGGTCGCGCTTTTCGGAACCGAAGGCACGCCGGGCCAGCCGCGTCGCACGGGCGCTCTTGAGGAGGCTCATGGCGGCATCCTCTATCTTGACGAAATCGGCGAGATGCCGCGCGAGACGCAGAACAAGATCCTGCGCGTGCTCGTCGACCAACAGTTCGAACGCGTCGGAGGCACCAAGCGCGTCAGGGTCGATGTCCGGATCATCTCTTCGACGGCCTACAATCTCGAAAACATGATCTCCGAGGGCCTGTTCCGCGAAGACCTGTTCCACCGGCTTGCCGTCATTCCGGTGCGAGTGCCGGCGCTCGCCGAGCGGCGCGAGGACATTCCGTTCCTCGTCGACATGTTCATGCGCCAGGTCAGCGAGCAGGCGGGTATCCGTCCGCGCAAGATCGGCGACGACGCGCTGGCCGTGCTCCAGGCCCATGATTGGCCCGGCAACATCCGCCAGCTTCGCAACAACATCGAACGTTTGATGATCCTTGCGCGCAGCGACGGTCCGGATACCCCGATTTCTGCCGACATGCTGCCGACGGAAGTGGGCGATACCCTGCCGAAGATCTCGGCCCAGGGCGACCAGCACATCATGACCTTGCCGTTGCGCGAGGCTCGCGAAATGTTCGAGCGTGACTATCTGATCGCGCAGATCAACCGATTCGGCGGCAATATTTCGCGCACGGCGGAATTCGTCGGTATGGAACGGTCGGCGTTGCATCGAAAGCTGAAGTCGCTGGGCGTCTGAGCCGATACAACTTACGGCCTTGGCACCCGCGCTCCTACAGCGCTGCGCGTCCATGCAGCAATTCAAAATGCTACAGCGACTTTTGCGCGTCTGATAAGACGCGCGGCGCTGTAGACGCAAAGGTCGCTGTAGTTCATTGAAAGGACGACATGAAGGTAGTCATTTGTGGCGCGGGGCAGGTCGGATACGGCATCGCCGAGCGGCTGGCACAGGAAGACAATGACGTATCGGTGATCGATACGTCGGCGGCGTTGATTGCCAACATCACCGAGAGCCTGGACGTACGCGGCTATGTCGGACACGGCGCGCATCCGGACGTGCTCGCCAAGGCCGGCGCCGACCAGGCCGACATGCTGATCGCCGTCACCCTTTCCGACGAAGTCAATATCGTCGCCTGTGAAGTGGCGCATGCAATCTTCAACGTGCCGACGAAGCTTGCGCGCATCCGGGCACAAAGCTATCTCGCGCCCGAGTATTCGAATCTCTTCTCCCGTGAGAACGTGCCGATCGATGTCACCATTTCGCCCGAGGTCGAGGTTGGGCGGCTGGTATTGCGGCGTATTTCCTTTCCCGGCGCAATTGACGTCGTGCGTTTCGCCGAAGATCGCATTGCCATGGTCGCCTTCGAGTGCCTCGAAGATTGCCCTGTTGTCGGCACGCCGCTGCAGCAGTTGAGCGAACTGTTCCCCGATCTGCTCGCGACGGTGACCGGTATTTTCCGCAACGGCAAGGTCATGGTGCCGCACTCTGATGACCAGTTGCAGGCGGGCGATATCGCCTATGTCGTTTGCGACCGGGACCATGCCCGCCGGACCCTGGCGCTCTTCGGCCATGAGGAGCAGGAAGCGCGGCGCATCATCATCTTCGGCGGCGGCAATGTCGGCTACTTCGTTGCCAAGACCATCGAGGAGCATCAGCCGCGGACCCGGGTGAAGCTGATCGAGAGTGATCGCGACCGGGCAGTGGTAATGGCGGATAAGCTGAGCAACACCGTTGTCCTCAACGGCTCGGCGATGGATCAGCGGATCCTGGCGCAGGCGGACGTTCAGGGTGCCGATCTCGTGGTTGCACTGACGAACAATGACCAGATCAACATCCTCGGTAGCATGATGGCGAAGCGGCTCGGCGCCAAGTCGACGCTCGTCTTGATCAACGAACCGTCCTATCAGGATTTTGCTGGCACGGCTGGCGTGGACGCCTATGTGAACCCGCGTGCCGTGACGATCTCCCGCGTGCTGCAACATGTGCGCAAGGGACGCATTCGCTCCGTCTACGCGGTGCAGAAGGGAATGGCCGAGGTGATCGAGGCCGAAGCGCTGGAAACGTCGCCGCTGGTTGGCAGCGCCCTGCGTGACCTCGAACTTCCCGATGGCATCCGCATCGGGGCGCTCTACCGCGACAAGACGTTCATCCGCCCGGACGGCAACACGAAGATCAAGGCAAAGGACCGTGTGGTGCTCTTTGCGACCGCCGATGCCGTGCGGCATGTCGAACAGCTTTTCCGCGTCAGCATCCAGTATTTCTAGGGCCGAGATCCATGCCAAGAATTGCCTATGTCAACGGTGCCTACGTGCCGCACGCCGACGCCGCAGTCCATATCGAGGACCGCGGTTATCAGTTTGCAGACGGCGTCTACGAGGTCTGCGAGGTCCGTCATGGTTACATCGTCGATCTCAACCGGCATCTCGATCGTCTCGACCGTTCGCTTCGTGAATTGCGCATCGACTGGCCGATGAGCCGTGCGGCGCTCGTGCATGTGATCCGGGAGGTTATCCGGCGCAACCGGGTCCGGAATGGTCTGTTCTACCTGCAGGTCACGCGCGGCGTGGCGCGCCGCGATCATGTGTTCCCGGCCAAGGAGACCATGCCGACGATCGTGGTGACGGCGAAGCGCACCGATGCCGAAGCCATTGCCAAAAAGGCGACGCAGGGGATCTCGACGATCACCGTGCCGGAAAACCGATGGGACCGGGTGGACATCAAGTCCGTCGGGCTTCTCCCCAACGTGCTTGCCCGCCAGAAGGCGAAGGAGGAGGGCGCGCAAGAGGCGATTTTCGTCGACGCCGATGGCACGGTGAAGGAGGGCGCCGCGACCAATGTCTGGATCGTCGATCGCGACGGAACGCTGCGCACACGTCCGGCGGAGCACGGGATCCTGAAGGGAATCACCCGCACCACACTGATGGACGTCGCGGGCCCGCTTGGGCTCAAGGTCGAGGAGAGAGCGTTCTCGGTCGAGGAGATGCTCGCGGCGCGCGAGGTGTTCATCACCGCTGCTACCAGCATCTGCTTTCCGGTCGTTTCGGTGGACGGCAGGCCGATCGGCAATGGCCATCCGGGAAGCATAGCACAGAATATTCGTGAAGCCTTTTTCGGCGTTGCGGAAAAGACATTGATTTGATACCAAACTTAGAGAGGTGTCGGGGAAGGTACTTGTGGCGCCTCTGATTGCAGATATCGACAAAAATGCACCGGCGCGAAACGCCGGCAAATAAGAAAGAAGCGGCGCGATGGCGGAACGTTCTCAAAACTTGCAGGATCTCTTTCTCAACACGGTCCGCAAGCAAAAGATTTCATTGACAATTTTTCTTATCAACGGTGTCAAGCTCACGGGTGTCGTGACATCTTTTGACAATTTCTGCGTCCTGTTGCGTCGCGATGGCCACTCGCAACTGGTCTACAAGCACGCGATCTCGACCATCATGCCCGGCCAGCCGCTGCAGATGTTCGAGAACGAAGAAGCCGCATCCTGACGGGACGTTAGGCACATTACCAAGCGGGATTCAAAATCGTCGTCGATCATTCCGGAGCTCGAGAAGCTCCGCGACGACATGCGCGCGGTCGTCATCGTTCCGGTCTTGAAAAAGACCGGAAGACAGTCCGCAGAAATACTCTCGACCATGACCACACGCTCGGATGAAAGCCGCCTCGACGAGGCGACCGGGCTGGCGCTGGCGATCGACCTCGATGTCGTGCATGGTGCCATCGTTCCGGTGGCGCAGCCAAAGCCCGGCACCCTGCTCGGCACCGGCAAGATCGAAGAGATCGGCCACATCCTCGTCGAACAGGATGCCGGTCTGGTTATCGTCGACCATCCCTTGACGCCGGTGCAGCAGCGCAATCTCGAGAAGGAATGGAACGCCAAGGTCATCGATCGAACGGGCCTCATCCTCGAGATTTTCGGGCGCCGCGCTTCTACCAAGGAAGGCACGCTGCAGGTCGATCTTGCACATCTCAACTACCAGAAAGGCCGCCTGGTCCGAAGCTGGACCCACCTTGAGCGTCAGCGCGGTGGCGGCGGCTTCATGGGCGGTCCGGGTGAAACCCAGATCGAAGCGGACCGGCGCCTGCTGCAGGACCGCATCGTCAAGCTCGAGCGCGAACTGGAGCAGGTCCGCCGGACCCGGCAGTTGCACCGTTCCAAGCGCAAGAAGGTGCCGCATCCGATCGTCGCCCTCGTCGGCTATACCAACGCCGGCAAGTCCACGCTTTTCAACCGCATGACCGGGGCGGGCGTGCTCGCCGAGGACATGCTGTTTGCGACGCTCGATCCGACGCTTCGGCGTCTGAAGCTGCCGCATGGCCGCATGGTGATCCTCTCCGACACCGTCGGTTTCATCTCCGACCTGCCGACGCACCTCGTCGCCGCCTTCCGCGCGACGCTTGAAGAGGTGCTGGAGGCGGATCTGATCTTGCATGTGCGCGATCTCTCCGATCCGGACAACCAGGCGCAGGCAAGCGATGTGCTCCGCATTCTCGCCGATCTCGGCATCGACGAGAAGGAAGCCTCCGAACGGCTGATCGAGGTCTGGAACAAGATCGACCGGCTGGACGTCGAATCGCGCGAAGCGTTGCGCGGCAAGGCCGCGACCTCGGACAATACGGTTGCCGTCTCGGCGATCACTGGCGAGGGCGTTGACGAGCTGCTCGCCGAAATCGGTCGACGCCTGTCCGGCGTTCTGACGGAATGCACCGTCGTGCTCGGCATCGACCAGTTGCAGCTTCTGCCCTGGATCTATCAGCACGCCATCGTCGATGGCCGCGAGGATCTGGAGGACGGGCGGGTGAGCCTCGATCTCCGGCTGACCGAAAACGAAGCCGCCGATCTGGAGCGCCGTCTCGGAAACGGGCCGAAGCCCGTCGAGGAAGACTGGTAAGCCTGAGCGCTCGCCCAGATCCACTCGTTTCATTGGCTGCGTGCAAGGGGACGCACATCGCAAATCTGCGTCCTTATGGTCCTAGCCCAACTGCCGCTCGATCGCCTTGGCCGCCTGCCAAAGCTCTTCCATGCGTTCCAGCGTCGCGTTATCCAGCGTCTCGCCGCCGGCTTCTAGCTCGCGCTCGATATGGGCGAAGCGGCGGCGGAACTTGGTGTTGGTGCCGCGAAGGGCCATTTCGGGGTCAGTCCCGACGTGGCGGCCGATATTGACCACTGCGAAGATCAGATCGCCCAGCTCGTCGCTGACCTTGGCGCGGTCCTTTTCGCGCAGCGCCTGGCGCAGTTCGCCGATCTCCTCCTCGATCTTGTCGAGGATCGGTTCGGGCTCCGACCAGTCGAAGCCAACCTTGGCGGCACGCTCCTGCAGTTTCAGCGCTTCGACAAGCGCCGGAAAGGAGCGCTGGACCGAACCGAGATGGCTTGCAGCGGCATCCGGGGCGAGGCCGCGCTTGCTGCGTCGCGCCTGTCGTTCTGCCTTCTCGGCCTTCTTGATCTCGTCCCATTGCAGCTTGACCGCCTCGGGCGTATCGGCGTCGGAACGGGCAAAGACATGCGGATGCCGGCGGATCATCTTGCGCGTCACCGCCTCGACGACGTCGCCGAAGGCGAAGTCCCCGGCTTCCTCCGCCATGCGGGCGTGGAACACCACTTGCAGCAGGAGATCGCCGAGTTCGTCACAGAGGTCGTGCATGTCGCCGCGCTCGATGGCGTCGGCAACCTCATAGGCTTCCTCGATCGTATAGGGTTTGATCGTCTCGAAGGTCTGGACGATGTCCCAGGGGCAGCCGGCCTCGGGCTGACGGAGCGCCGCCATGATGTCGAGCAGGCGTTGGATGTCGCGTGAAGGTTCCATGGATCTCAGTTCAGCGGAATGGCGTTCTGATCCTTGCCCGACTGGTAGCTGTCGGAAAGGCTCTGGTAGCGGGCGCGGATGCGGGCATCCTGGGCGGCAAGCCGCGTACGGGTCTCAATATCGGCGTCCTTCGCAAGGGCCGCGATCGAGGCCGAATGCCAGAAGGCGTTGTCCCTGGCGTAGCCACCCGGCTCCAGGCGGAAGACTTCCTTGAGGATCTTCAGGTCATGCGGGATCGCGAAACTGTCGCGCGAATCTTCGTGGCTGAAGAAGTAATAGAAATTGTCGAAACCGGCCCAGGTGATTGCCGAAAGGCACATGGAGCAGGGCTCGTGCGTCGACAGGAAAATGAGGTCGCGCGTATCGGGCTTCTCCGCCATCTCGTAGAAGCGCTTCAGCGTGTGGACTTCGCCGTGCCAGAGCGGGTTTTCCGTCTCGTTATTGGTTTCCGCCAGCACCAGCGACAGGTCGGACTTGCGCAGGATCGCAGCGCCAAACACCTTGTTGCCCGCGGCCACACCCTTTTCGGTGAGCGGCAGGATATTCTGCTCGATGACGGTCAAAAGCCGTTCGGCGAGGTCCGATTGGGTCATGCTTGCATCTCCGGCAGGTCAGTGACCGCATTTAACGGAGGTTGCCCCCGCGGCGCAATGGCTGCGGAAGGACCGGCCGCTTAACGGGACCGGAGATATTTGCTCAAAATGGTGCACCACCGAGCAAAACAATACGGGACCGGAAAGGCATTGAAATTTCTGTTCCTTCAATTGTCGTGCCCTATGCGGGATATTCGGCGCAGCCTGTAGAAGGAACCCTCTGCCAGACCATGACGCAGCAGCTCGCCGTTTTCCCCGCATTCTTTCGCGTCGCGCAGAAGCGCGTGGCGGTTTTCGGCAATGGCGACGAGGCCTTTGCCAAGGTGCGGTTGTTGTTGAACACGGAAGCCTCGATCGTCGTCTACGCCGATGAGCCGGAGGCGGAGTTCGCGCAGTATCTTCGTGATCGCGCCATCGAGCACGTCGCCGCCGCCTTCGCTCCCGAGCAGCTCGACGGCGCCATCCTCGTTTTTGCCGCGACCGGCAATGCCGCCGATGACCGGCGCATCGTTGTCGCCGCGCGTGAACGCAAGATCCCGGCCAACGCTGTAGATCAGCCCGACTTTTGCGACTTCTTCACGCCGGCGCTCGTCAATCGTGCTCCGGTCGCAGTCGCCATCGGCACCGAAGGGGCAGGGCCGGTGCTGGCCCAGATGATCCGCGCCCAGATCGATCAGCTCCTTTCGCCTTCGCTCGGTGTCGTCGCGTCGCTTGCCGCGAGCTATCGCGAGGCCGTCGACCGCCTGGTGCCGCGTGGCGTGGCGCGCCGGCTCTTCTGGCGCCGGTTCTTCCAAGGTCCGGTCGCCGACAAGGTCGCCGGCGGCGATCTGGCGGCTGCCCGGCGCGAGGCGTCGCGCCTGCTCGATGCGCCTGAGAAGGCGTCTGGCCATGTCTGGCTCGTTGGTGCCGGTCCGGGCGCTGAAGACCTGCTGACGCTTCGCGCCCAGCGCGTGATGATGGAAGCCGACGCGATCGTCTATGACGCGCTGGTGCCGCAGGCGATCGTCGATATGGGCCGCCGCGACGCCGAGCGCCTGTCCGTCGGCAAGCGCAAGGGCTGCCACACGAAGTCTCAGGACGAGATCAACCAGTTGCTCGTGGCGCTCGCCGCCGAAGGCAAGCGAGTCGTTCGGCTGAAGTCCGGTGATCCCCTGGTCTACGGCCGCGCCGGCGAAGAAATGGCGGCACTGCGCGAAGCCGGTATCAGCTATGAGATCGTCCCGGGGATTACGTCGGCCTTTGCCGCCGCCGCTGATTTCGAATTGCCGCTGACGCTGCGCGGCGTTGCCTCTTCGCTGGTCTTCACCACCGGTCACGATCTGACCGGCGAAGTCTTGCCCGATTGGGCACGGCTTGCCGTTTCCGGTGCCACGATTGCGGTCTATATGGGCCGGACTGTCGCCGCGTCCGTCGCTGGCCGTCTGATGCAGGCCGGCCTTCCGGCGGAAACGACCGTCGCCGTCATCGAGAACGCCAGCCGCGCGGATCGTCGCTTGCTGCATGGCACGCTGAAGGATCTTCCGGACCTCGAAAACCGAAGCGAGCTTTCAGGTCCGGTCATGGTCATCATTGGCGAGGCCGTTGCCGGCGCCAACTTCGGGCGGTCCGAACCGCTCGTTGTCGGCAAATCACGCGGCGCCAAGAAAACCGCTGAAGTCGCCTCCGGGCGCAACGAACAGATTTTGAGCTGAGGAAGAGACGATGGTGAGCAAGGTTTTGACGGCAAATCGGCTTTCGGACGGCATTTCCGTCTGGCTGGATGCCGCCGGCAACTGGGCCGAATCGCTTCAGGATGCCTTTGTTGCCCGCCATGCTGAGGCCGTGACGGCGCTCGAAGCGACGGGCAAGCAGGCGTTCGAGGATAACAAGGTCGTCGACGTCAATGTCGTCGACGTCGAAGAGATCAACGGCACGCTTCGGCCGCTGCGCATGCGTGAACGCATCCGCGCCGAAGGCCCGTCCATCCCCTATGCTGCCGGCTACAACGGTCTGGCCGGCCCGAAACACGCTGCCTGAGGAACCGATACCCGATGTACCGTTACGATGAATTCGACCACGCTTTCGTTTCCTCCCGCGTCGAACAGTTTCGCGATCAGGTCGAGCGCCGCCTGAGCGGCGAGCTCGCCGAAGATGCCTTCAAGCCGCTGCGTCTGATGAACGGCGTCTATCTGCAGTTGCATGCCTATATGCTGCGCGTCGCCATTCCCTATGGCACATTGTCGAGCCGTCAGATGCGCATGCTCGCCCATATCGCGCGCAAATATGACCGCGGCTATGGTCACTTCACCACGCGCCAGAACATCCAGTACAACTGGCCGCGCCTTTCCGATACGCCGGATATCCTGCAGGAACTGGCAACGGTTGAGATGCACGCGCTGCAGACCTCGGGCAACTGCATTCGCAATGTCACGGCCGATCACTTCGCCGGTGCGGCAGCCGATGAGGTTGCTGATCCAAGGCCTTATGCCGAAATCCTGAGGCAATGGTCGAGCGTTCACCCGGAATTCTCGTTCCTCCCGCGCAAGTTCAAGATCGCCGTCACCGGCGCCGAGCGTGACCGCGCCGCGATCCAGGTCCACGATATCGGCCTGCACCTCAAGAAGGACGAGAACGGCCGCATCGGCTTTGCCGTCTATGTCGGCGGTGGCCAGGGCCGCACGCCGATGATCGCCAAGAAGATCCGCGACTTCCTGCCGGAAGAGGACCTGCTGTCCTACACCACGGCGATCATGCGCGTGTACAACCTCCACGGCCGCCGCGACAACAAGTACAAGGCCCGCATCAAGATCCTCGTGCACGAAACTGGCGCCGAAGAACTGGCGCGCCAGGTCGAGGTCGAATTTGCTGCGCTCAAGGACACCGAGCTGAAGCTGCCTGAGACGGACATTCAGGCGATCTCCACCTATTTTGCGCCGCCGACGCTCGGTGACCGCGCCGAAGGCTGGGAGAACCTCGCGCGCTGGAAGAAGACCGATGCGGACTTTGCCCGCTGGGTGCAGCAGAACGTGCAACCGCACAAGCATCCGGATTACGGCATGGTGACGATCTCGCTGAAGCCGATCGGCGGCATTCCGGGTGACGCAAGCGACGCGCAGATGGACGCCGTTGCCGATATCGCCGAGGAATATGCCTTTGATGAAATTCGCGTCAGCCACGAGCAGAACCTCATCCTGCCGCATGTGGCGCTGGCCGATCTCGAGCCGGTTTACCGTGCGCTCGTTGCCGCCGGCCTTGCGACCGCCAATGCCGGCCTGATCACGGATATCATTGCCTGTCCGGGGCTGGACTATTGCGCGCTTGCCAATGCACGCTCCATTCCGGTGGCCCAGGAGATTTCGAACCGCTTCGGCTCGCCCGAGCGCCAGGCTGAGATCGGCGAACTGAAGATCAAGATTTCCGGCTGCATCAACGCCTGCGGTCATCACCATGTCGGCCATATCGGCCTGCTCGGTGTCGAGAAGAAGGGTGCGGAACTCTATCAGATCACGCTCGGCGGCTCCGGCGACGAGAACACCTCGATCGGCGAGATCATCGGCCGCGGCTTCGAGCCGGAGAAGGTGACCGATGCCGTCGAGACGATCGTCGACACCTATCTGGGACTGCGCCGCGACAAGGACGAGACCTTCCTCGAAGCCTATCGCCGCGTCGGCCCGCAACCCTTCAAGGACGCGCTCTACGGCAGTGCGCAGGAAGCTGCCTGAGGCGCAAGGAACGGATATGACGAAAATCTGGAAGGAAACCGGCTTCGTGGGCGACGATCCCTGGATCATCGAGACGGAGGAAACGAAGGCGGGCTCGAACGAGAAGGCGATCATTGGCCTCGATGCGTTCCTCGCCAAGGTGGAAACGAGCGACGAAACCGGCCTCGGCGTGGTCATCGCGCCGGCGGATGACGTGACGAAGCTGGCGCCCCATCTCGATCGCGTCGCTCTCGTGGCGGTGGCATTCCCGGCCTTCAACGACGGTCGCGCCTTCAGCCACGCGTCGCTGCTGCGCTCGCGTCTTGGCTTCGACGGCGAGGTGAGGGCGGTCGGCGACGTGCTGATCGATCAGATCCCGCTGATGTTGCGCTGTGGTGTCGAGAGCTTCGCGGTCAGCAATGCGACGGCTCTCAAGCGCCTTTCGGAAGGACGTCTGCCGGGGATCGCCAACCACTACCAACCGACGGCAAGGCCCTCGACCGACGCAAAATCCTATAGCTGGCGGCGGGTTTCATGAGGCAATGCCAGGAATAATGTGATGCGGTTTTCCTCTCGCCTCGCGCAAGAAGTGGGCCGAATCGGCCGCGACAGTGTGAAGCACGCTGAAATCCCCGAAAGCGACTATATTTGGAAGGGAATTCCTTCCCATCGCTCGTGGCTTGGAATATCCGGTCATTGTTGATAAACAGGGTCATCATTACAGGACTTTAGCCAGATGAATGCTCCGGCAAAAACGGAAGATTTCGCGATCCAGGCACCGGCAGGCGTTTACGTCGAGACGGTGACGAGCGTTGAGCATTATACGGATCGGCTCTTCCGCTTCCGCATGACCCGTCCTGCGGAATTCCGTTTCCGCTCGGGTGAATTCGCGATGATCGGCCTGATGGTTGGCGACAAGCCGATCTATCGCGCCTATTCGATCGCCAGCCCCGCCTGGGACGAAGAGCTCGAGTTCTTCTCGATCAAGGTGCCGGATGGCCCGCTGACCTCGCACCTGCAGGCGATCAAGCCGGGTGACAAGGTGCTGATGCGCAAGAAGCCGACCGGCACGCTGGTGCTTGATGCGCTGGTTCCCGGCCGCAGGCTCTATATGTTCTCGACCGGCACCGGCATTGCGCCTTTTGCAAGTCTGATCCGCGATCCGGAAACCTATGAGAAATTCGAGGAAGTGATCCTCACCCATACCTGCCGCGACGTCGCCGAACTGAAGTACGGCTTTGATCTCGTCGAGGAAATCCGCAACCACGAGTTCCTGAACGAGATCGTCGGCGACAAGCTGCGCCACTATGCGACGGTGACCCGCGAGGACTATCCGTTCAAGGGCCGCGTCACCGACCTGATGGTCAACGGCAAGTTCTTCTCCGATCTCGGCCTGCCGCCGCTCGATCCGGTTGTCGACCGCGGCATGATCTGCGGTTCGACGGCGATGCTGAAGGACACCAAGGAAATCCTCGAGGCAGCCGGGCTGACCGAGGGCGCCAACAACAAGCCGGCCGAATTCGTGATCGAGCGGGCCTTCGTCGGCTGATCCCGGTTCCAGGTAATCTTCGATTTTGCGAAAGGCGTCCCCGGGGCGCCTTTCGTCGTTTGTGGTGGGCACTCGTCGCCAAGGGCGGAGCCATTTCATCCGTCGTGCCGATGGTATCCCATATCCTGGTGACCGAGCACGATCTGCGCGGCCTCCTGCGAAGAGGCTTTCGATTTGGCATGTGCGCCGCCTGAGGACCGGAAGTATGATGCCAACGGCGTGATGCATGGATTGAAGGCGTGAGAGCGAAGAAATCTTTGTCAAAGCAAATGGTTGCGGTGATTTCTTCGCACTTGTGCGACCGGTCCTCAGGCGTCTGACAGATAGTTCATCAATTCCGTCATGGCCGCAGACGCAGTTGAAGCATCACCCCTTTCGATCGCATCGATCACGGTGACGTGGCGGCGGACCGACCCAGCCATCTTTTCCGGAGAGGAGGACGCAAACCAGATGCGGCGCGCATGGGTCTGCAAAGGTGCCAGCGCCGCGGTCAGGAAGCGGTTGGGACACGCCTCCTCCATCAGTTCGTCAAAGACCTTGTCGGCCACGAGGAAACCCTCCATGTCGCCTGCGTCGAGGCAGGCGGCCATCTCCGCGCCGCAGGCTTTCATCGCGCTTCGGTCGTCAGCATTCGCGTGTGTCGCGACCAGAGCTGCCGCAAGCGGCTCCAGCTTCTGCCGGGCCTGCATGACATGGACCTGGTCGTCAGGACGGATCGTGGTGATCTGCAGGCCGACACGCGGTCGCACATCCATCAGGCCTTGCCAAGCGAGCTTCTGGATCGCCTCGCGAACCGGCGTTCGGCCAAGCCCCGCGAGCTCGATCAACCGTTTCTCGGTGACCAGGGCGCCGGGCTCGAGCTTCAGTGTCACGATGAGCCGTTCGAGCGCGAGGTAGGCGAGATGCGCTTGGGATTGCAGTGACATGCCGTTCCTTTGCTTCTGATATATCAGGAGCTTGCACAATTTCTCATAAGGAGGCAAGCAAGGCGATCATCGCATCCGAGTATCGCCTTTCAAGCTGATGCGAGCCTTGAGAAAGGTAAATGAGCAAGCGCTCAAAAATCACGAATTTCAAAGGCATGAATAAAGGAAGCTCATCAGCCGTTTCCAGCGGGAATGATGTTGACGAATGGTAAGGGGCTTGTCAGTCTTTCCCTTGGCAACAACCGTCTGACGTCGGCGTTGAGGGGCGCAGGATGCAAGTGGGCGCGTTTCTGGTCTGGTCGCTGATGGTGTTTGCGGGGCTGCTGGCCGTGCCGGCGGTCAGCCACACCAATGCATTGACGACTTTCTCCCTGATGGCATCGTCCGCCGCTTTCGTCGGCATGGCGATCGCCCAGTTCATGGCCGCACGCCCGCCGTTCGTCGAAGCCTTGTTCGGCGGTCTCGACCGCGTTTATCACTTCCACCGCAAGATCGGCATTTCCGTGCTGATCCTGATCCTCATCCATTATTTTCTAAAGCCCGATTTCAAGGGGCTGGCACTGACGAGCGGCCTGAACCACCTGGCCGCCTCGGCCGGGAAGTATGCCTTCTATGGTTTCGTCGTCCTGCTGGTTCTCAGTATCGTCAAGATCATCCCGAGGACAAAGATAGAGATTCCCTACCACCTCTGGCGATACACGCACCGCCTGATCGGCCTGCTCTTCGTTCTCGTCGCTTTCCACCAGATGTTCATCAAGCGTCCCTATGACGGCACTGCGATGCTCGCGGTCTATCTGAACGTTTTTGCCGCTCTCGGCATTCTGAGCTACGCCTATACCCAGCTTCTGCCTTGGCTGAGAACGCGCGGCTACGAGGTTTTTGATGTCGCCAGGGAGGACGGCGCGACCGTGATCGCGGCGCGGCCCCTCGGGCGTCGCCTTCGCGCGAAGCCGGGACAATTCGGGTTTCTGCGCGTGATGAAGCCGGGCCTTCGGGAGCCGCACCCGTTTACGATCGCCGGAATCGAGGCTGACGGCATCGTCCGCTTCGCAATCAAGCCGCTCGGGGACTATACGCAAGCGCTCCGTGCCAATATCGCGGCCGGTGATCGGTTGAAGCTCGAAGGCGGCTACGGCCGCTTCAATCATCGTCGTGGCGGCAAGAAGCAGATCTGGCTTGCCGGTGGCATCGGGGTTACGCCGTTCCTGGCGATGGCACGGCACCTGAAGGGCGACGAAGGACAGCAGATCCATATGGTCTATTGCGTCCGCGACCGGCGCGAGGCGATCGGCCTGGAAACCTTCGAGGCGCAGGCGCGGACGCTCGGAAACTTCAGCTTCGTCCTGCATGATTCCTCTGCGGATGGACGCCTGGACGCGGCCAAGCTGGCAACCGGAAGCGCGATCGATCCGTCGGAGGCCGACCTGTGGTTCTGCGGTCCGCCGCCGCTGAGAGAAGCAATCGTCAAGGGCTTGAAGGAACTCGGCAAGGAACCGAGGCGAATCGAATTCGAGCGGTTTCAGTTTCGATAAGCAGCCGATTTTACGAGCGATTTTTTGATTGAGGAGAGGGTGTTATGCGCGGTCTGCGGAGAAGGCTGGAGAGCGTCTCGCGAAGAGCCGGCCCCGGCACGGGATCATTGGCATTGCGGGCGGCGGTACTGCTTGCCATCTCGCTTTGTCCCGCCCTTGCAGAAGCACGCGATGCCTTCGCCGATGACGCGTTTTCGACCTACAAGGCGAATGTGGAAAACGGTCAGTACATGTTCAACGCCGCAGGCTGCGGCGCCTGTCATGGATCCGGCGACAATACAGAATTGCTTTCCGGCGGCATGGAGATGAACACCGCGATCGGCACCTTCTATGCGCCGAACATTTCTCCGCACGCCAACGGTATCGGCGGGTGGACAAATGCACAGTTCCTGAACGCGGTGCTGGTCGGCCTCGATCGGGAGGGAAACAACCTCTACCCGGTCATGCCCTACACCTCCTATGGCGGGATGAAGCCGGAGGATGCGCTCGACATCAAGGCCTATATCGAAACGCTGCCGCAGTCGGACGCCGCCTCGAAAGAACACGAAATCGCCTTCCCCTTCAGTCGCCAGACGACGATCACGCTTTGGAAACGCAGCCATTTCACGGTGCCCGGCTATCAGCCACGCGAAGAGACACAAGCCGAGCGCGGTCGTTATCTCGCTGAGAATGTCGGTGCTTGCGGCGACTGCCATACGCCACGCACGACCACCTATGGCCTCGATCTGGAACGTGCCTACCAGGGCGAAAAGGATCTGACGGGGGCGGTTGCGCCAGACATCAGCAAGGCGAAGATGGCGGGCCTTGCTTCGCCCGAGGTCTTCACCAAGGGCCTGATCGACGAAGGCAAGAAACTTTCAGGCGCGCCATTCAGCGATCCCGTCATGCGGCGCATCGCCAAGGGGCTGAAAGTTCTGACGGAGGACGATCGGCGGGCGATCTATGCCTTTCTTTCCGACCGCGAAGTGAAGGCGCCGGCGCCGGTGGCGCAATCGGTGACCGCCGTCTGCAAGGAAAACACGGCAGCGGAAGCGCTCGGCGGCGACAATGCGGCGCTGGCACAGCAGGCGGATGCCTTCATCGGCAAGTATTGCCGCAACTGTCACGGACCGGGCGAAAGTTCGCAGGGGAGCTACCCGGCCGGCGATCTCGCTTCGATCGCCGCCGATGCCAATTTCGTAACGCCGGGCGACGCATCGAAGTCGCGTCTCTATTCGACTGTCGTCAGCGGCCGCATGCCGCTCGGCAAGCGGCCCTCGGCTGAAGAGATCAAGGTGCTGGAGGACTGGATCAACGCGCTGAGCGAGAAAAGCCTGCCGCAAACCGCAGCGACCAAGCCCGAGCGCGCGCGCCCGATGTTGACCTATGGGCAGTTCGTCGAGGCGGCGCTTAAGGACATAGGGACTGTCAGCGAACGCGATCGTCCGTTCATGCGCTATTTCTCCTATCGCGACCAATATAACGGCATGATGGGTTGCGAGGACGACCAGACCTTCATGAAGCGCATGGACGTGCTCGCGGGCGGCTTCAAGAAACTGCTGAATTCGCTCTCCTACGGGCCGAATCTGGTCCTGCCGGCGGAGGTCGACGGCACCAACGGGCTGCTGGTGCGCATCGATCTGCGCGAGCTGCAATGGGAGGCCGCGGACTATGACTTCCTGATCAAACGCTATTTCTACGGCACCGATCCGCAGAGCGATCCGTCGCTGGCGGCGCTTTCCAGGGAGACGGCCACGCAACTGCCGATCATGCGGATCGACTGGTTCATGAGCAATGGCGCCCGGCCGGAGATCTACAATCGGCTGATGAGGCTGCCGACGCAGATCAGTGAACTCGAGGCGAGCTTCAAGATCGATGTGGCCGGCAACATTCGCCGGCGCGACGTCCTGCGTGCCGGCTTCGCCGATGGCTCCTCCGGCGTATCCGACCATAACCGCATGCTGGAGCGGCACGACATGCCCTTTGGCGGCTATTACTGGAAATCCTATGATTTCGGCGGCGACGTCGGCAAGCAGGTGCTGAAGCGGTTCCCGCACGGGCCGAAGGAACTCGCTCCGCTCGGTGCGGGCCTGGTGCCGTTCGAACATGATGGGGGCGAGATGATCTTTTCGCTCCCGAACGGATTGCAGGGGTACTACTTATCGACCGCGGCGGGCAAACAGCTTGATGTTGGACCGACGACGATCGTGTCGTTCCGCAAGCGTCCGATCGGCAAGGGCGTCGAGATTATCAACGCGCGTTCCTGCGTCGATTGCCATGCCGACGGCATTCTGTCGAAGCGCGATCAGTTGCGTGAGCATATCGAGACATCGACGCTTTTCAGCAAGGATCAGCAGGACGTGTTGCTCGCCATGTATGTGAAGCAGGAGGAACTGGACGAGGCCTATCGCACGGATCGCGAGCGCTTCGTCGCCGCCCTCAAGGCGCTTGGCGTCACCGAGCCGACGCCCGATGGCCGTCTGCAGAGCAGGCATGCGCCGGGCGACGCAGAGATCATCACCTACTTCGCGGACAAATACGAAGACGAACTCGACTTTGACGGTTTGGCGGCAGAGTTCGACATGACGCCGAAGCAGTTCTCCGATGCCATCAAGCGCGTGACGAACACCGACGTCCTGCGCCTGGGGCTCGACTGGGTGACGACCCTGGAAGCCGGCGGAACGATCCCGCGCAACGAGGTCGAACAGCAATATGCCTTGCTGCTGGAACCGTTGCTCCAGCGCCGTCCCCTGGACACGGCGGCAATCGTCGTTGCCGGTGCCGATCAGCCGTTGGACGCAAAGCCACAATCGATCGCGGTCGCAGTGCCCGATTATCGCAAGGAGATGGCGGAAGCTGGCGACAGGCTCGCGCTCGCACTGAAGGTGAAGTCGACGACGGCGAAGGTCGGCGATCAGCTTTCTTTCGAGCTCAGCGCCAATCAGGCCTGCGAGCTGCAGATCCTCTATGTCGAGGAGAATGGCAATGTCGAGGTCATCCCGAATGTGATGATTGGCAACACGACGCTGCAGCCGGGCGAACGGCGCCTGATCCCGCAGCCGGGGACAGGCACGCTGACCTTCGACACGCCGGCACCATCCGAGTCGATGTTGGCATTCTGCCGCGTCGGCGGGCTTGGCGATCAGAGGCTCACTGTGGAGAAGGCGCGCGACTACGTGGCGAGGTCGCGGTTGCCGCCGACGAGGGGGCTGGCGATCAATCTGGCCAAGCAGGCCCAGGGCGATGGCGGGGCCAGCAGCGTTCAGATGGTAACGTTCGAGATCAAGGATTGACGCGCGAGCCATGGCAAAGGTGATGACATCCCTCATTCTCGTGTCGGCGTTGGTGCTGCCTTTCGCCTGGCCCGCGCCGGCCTGCGATGGCCTTCGCCAGGCGTCCGAGGCGCTGAACCGCGGCGACGAGGCGGCTGCGCGTGCAACGGTCGATCCCGAGCGCTTCGCGGGATGTTCGGCGACTGAGATCGCGCTGACGCGTCGGGTCGCGGCGCTGGTGACCTTCAACCGTGTCGCGGCCGCCGTGGGGCAGGGCGCCAAGCTAGAAAGCTTCGAAGGCGACCTGACGACTGCGAGCAGGGACGCCGGCGGCCCCTGGCAGATCCTCGACGCTCTCGGCGACATCCACCGGGCGCGCCGGGACTATGAGGCGGCGGCGACGTATTATCAGCAGGCGCTGGAAGATACGGCGAACGAAGAGCTGACACCCGATTGGATGGCGCCGGACAAGGGCTACATCCTGCGGCTGGACAGGCTGGCCTCGGAGATGCGACTTGCGGCAAGCAAGCCCGTCAAGCTGGCGGCGCGCGGCGCCTGCAAGTTCTCCTACCGCGGCATATCGATCAGGAAGAAGGCCACGCCGGTGCGCTACGTTTTCGGCACCGCCGAGTTCACACCCGAGGGGCTGCAGTCGGCGAAGGATCTTTTCGAGTGCCTGAAATCAGCAAAACCGCCGACAATCACGCTGATCGGCCATACCGATCCGGTTGGGACGACAGAGGCGAACAAGGCGCTGTCGATCGCACGCGCCGAGGCATTGGCGAAGTACCTCGTCGAAGCTGGCTACCCAGGCACCTGGACAGTCGTTGGCAGGGGCGAGGAAGAGCCCTTCAAACCGGACGATCCGAGCGCCTATGACGAGGTGATGCTGCACCAGCTCGACCGGCGGGTGGAAGTGGATGTGGGGAACTAGCGGTGCTGCACAGGGTCCTGCTTTCGACGGCTCTCGTCGTCCTGCCCGTAGCTCCCGTCCTCGCCGCCACGTCGGCGCTTGTCGTCGGGGTAGATGCCTATCCGCATGAAGTGAGCCTCGACGGTGCAGTCAAGGATGCACGCGATGTCGCGCAGGCGCTAAAGGCGGCCAAAGTCGGCACGATACGGCAGTTCATCAACGAGCAGGCGACGAAGGACGCCATCCGCGCCGCCTGGAGCGAACTGGTCGCCGGCGCAGCTCGCGGCGATACGATCGTCTTCACCTATGCCGGGCATGGCGCGCAGATGCCGGAGTTGGTCGCGGGCAGCGAGAAGGACGGCCTGGACGAGTTCCTGGAACTGCCAGGCTTCGACAGAAGCCGTGCGGAGGAAACGGGCAAGGAGATCATTGTCGACAACGAACTGAACGCCTGGTTCGCGGAGGCGGAGGCCAAGGCCATTCAGGTTCTGTTCGTTTCCGACAGTTGCTTTTCCGGCGGCATGAACCGATCCATATCCGGCAAGACGCGGCTTGCGCCGATCGTGCGAGCGAAGGTACCTCCGCCATCCGAGGAGGCGCTCAAGGGCGCCAAGGTGAAGGAGGCGGAACTGTCCAGCGTGACGATCCTCGCCGCATCGCTGGAAAGCCAGCCGACGCCGGAAGTGGTGATCGGCGGAGAGCCGCGCGGAGCCCTGAGCTGGAGCTTTGCCCGGGCTCTTGAAGGCGCTGCCGACCGTGACGGCGACGGCCGGATCTCGCGCATCGAACTCGAGGACTACGTCTTCTCCAACGTCAAGCTTCAGTCGGAAGCCCTGCAGGTGCCGAACTTTACGCCGCAGTTGCCGCGCTCCGACAAGGAGATTGTTCTGTCGCTGCCGCGCCGTGCAACGACTGGCGCGACCGCGACCAGTGAGGCCAGGACGCGGCTGAAATCACTACGTGACATGGGCTGGACGGGGAAATTGGCACTGAGTGTCACCGGTGCGGCGCCGCCGCTCAACAATCTGGGCGGCAATGGCGTGCCCTACCGCTGGGATGCGGCGACCGGCGTGTTCTATACGCCGAACGGCGATGTCGCCGGCGAGCATATCGCGCCGGAAATGCTCCAGGGCGCCGTCGACAAGTTCATCCTGGTCGACTTCCTGAAGACCTTGGCGGCGCAGAGCCCTGGCAGCGTTTCGCTGACACCGCTCAAGGACATCTATGCGGCAGGGGACCGCCTCAATTTTAGGGCGACGCAGGGCGACTACGCCAACATGCTGGTTTTCAATCTGGCGAATACCGGTGAAGCCCAGCTTCTCGATGCGCAGATCGCCGGCAGCGGCAGCCATGCGTTTCAGCTTCAGGGCCTGGAGGTGGTGAAACCCTTCGGCGCCGATCATCTCATCGTCATTTCGACCAACGCGCCGATCGACGCCATTGCGGCCGCCTTCTCCAACTCCAAGCTCGACGCCGCAGAGCTTCTGCGCCTTCTCGAGACGCGATTGGAAGGCAGCGACAGCACGGTCGCCATCCAACCGCTTTACACCAGGGAGCGGGGCCAATGAGCGCGCGTGGCAGGTCATGGCGTGCGGTGCTTGCTGTGGTGACATGTCTCGCCTTGCATCCTGCTCCGGCCACGGCCGGCGACCGGGCCTTGCTCATTGGTGTCGGCAACTATCCGAACCTGCCGCCGAAGTTCGCGCTTCAAGGTCCAAAGAACGATCTCGTGGCAATGCACGGCCTGCTGACAGGCAGGCTCGGTTTCGACGCGTCCTCGATCCGCGTTTTGAAGGACGAGCAGGCGACGCGAGCGGAGATCCTCTCATCGATGAACTCGTGGCTCGTCGATGCAACCGGGCCCGGCGATCGCGTCTACATCTATTTTTCCGGCCACGGCCTTCAGGTGAAGGATGCGGATGGTGACGAGGCGGATGGACTGGACGAGGCGCTGGCGCCTGTCGATATCATGTCCGGGCAAACCGATTGGCAAGGCGCGGTCCTCGATGACGAGATCGACGAGGTGCTGGAGCGGTTGCAGGGGCGGGTGGTGACGATGGTGATCGACGCTTGCCATTCCGGCCCGATCTCTCGCCCGCCCTCCGACGATATAGCAACGGGCATCGAGGGTGCCCGCTTCCTGCCGCGGCCTCACGCCAAGCCGGTTGAGCAGGCATTGTCGCGCGGCCTCAGGATCGATCTTGCCGTCGTCGACAAGCCGAAGCTCGCGGAAGCGGGCATGACCACCTGGAGCGCGGCTGCGCCATACCAGGTCGCCTGGGACGACGTGCGGCTTCCCGTTGAGGGTCGCCGCGGCGTGTTCACCGCCGCGTTCGTTGCCGGCCAGACCGGAAACGCCGCCGATGCGAACGGTAACGGTTTGACGAGCAACGCCGAGCTTCTCGAGTTCGTAAAGGCGCAATCGACCGCTTACTGCGCATCGCAGGACAAATGCGGCAATCTCGACCCGCAATTGGAAAGCAGGGCGCAGGCTCTTGGCGAGAGCGCAGTCGTACCCGAAAGGCTGGATGCAAGTGGCAACGGGCAGGGGGCTTATCTGCAAGCCGGCACACCGAACCTAGCCCACCCCATCTATCAAGATGCCAGTGCCGTCAGTGCTGTCGGCGACATCATCGGCAAGACAGAGACCGGAGACGTCAGGATTGTCATAGACCGACCGACAGCCATGAAGGCCGGCGACGTTTTCAAGCTGACAGTCACCAGCCGCACCAGCGGCGACCTAATACTCTTCGACGTGAACAGCCAGGGCAAGGCGACGCAAATCTTTCCGAACGAATTCGCGCAGAAGATCACGCCGCTCGCACCAGACGTGCCGCTGACATTGCCGGACGAATATTACGGCTTTGATTTCGAGGCGTCGGGTGCCGGCGAAAACGTCCTCGTCGCATTCGTGGTCAGCGATGCGGTCGATTTGAGCAGCATTGCGCCGAAAGCCCGTGGGCTGAAGGTCGAGCTGAATGCCCGGGAGACGCTCGGCGACATCGTTGCGCGATTGCAGAAGACCTGGACCGATGATCTCGACAGGCGCGGCATCCGTTGGTCCGTCGGCACGTTGCGCTATCGCGTGGAATAAGACGACGATCCGATCGCTGAAAATGAAGACGCCCGCCTTATTGAGGCGGGCGTTTCTCTCGGGCGGTTCTCCGTCCGGAATTGCTTAGTGCAGGATCTGGCTGAGGAACAGCTTGGTGCGCTCGTGCTGCGGATTGTCGAAGAACTCGGCCGGCGAGTTCTGCTCGACGATCTGGCCCTGGTCCATGAAGATCACGCGGTTGGCGACCTGGCGTGCGAAGCCCATTTCGTGGGTCACGCACAGCATGGTCATGCCTTCTTCCGCGAGCGACACCATAGTGTCGAGCACTTCCTTGACCATTTCCGGATCGAGTGCCGAGGTCGGCTCATCGAACAGCAGGATCTTCGGCTTCATGCACAGCGAGCGGGCGATCGCCACGCGCTGCTGCTGACCGCCGGAGAGCTGGCCCGGATATTTGTTGGCCTGTTCCGGAATCTTGACGCGCTTCAGGAAGTGCATCGCGATTTCTTCCGCCTGCTTCTTCGGCATCTTGCGGACCCAGATCGGTGCAAGCGTGCAGTTTTCCAGGATCGTCAGGTGAGGGAAGAGGTTGAAGTGCTGGAACACCATGCCGACTTCGCGGCGCACTTCATCGATCTTCTTCAGGTCGTTGGTGAGCTCGATGCCGTCGACGACGATCTTGCCCTTCTGGTGTTCTTCCAGCCGGTTGATGCAGCGGATCATCGTCGATTTGCCGGAGCCTGACGGGCCGGCGATGACGATGCGCTCGCCCTTCATGACCTTCAGGTTGATGTCACGAAGGACGTGGAAGTCCCCGTACCATTTGTTCATTCCGGTGATTTCGACTGCAACATCCGTTGCAGATACAGTCATTTTGGAAGCAGTGGCGGTATTTGCCATGCGATCCTCCCCTCATTTTATCGTTTATGGGCCGTGTCGAGCACGCGTTCCATGAAGCCTGAATAGCGCGACATACCGAAGCAGAAAAGCCAGAATATGAAGCCAGCGAAAATTAGACCCGAGATCGGTGTGACCGAGGAGGCCCAGTTTGCATCGGTGAAGTTGAAGCGAACGATGCCGAGCAGATCGAACATGCCGATGATCGAGACCAGCGACGTATCCTTGAAGAGGCCGATGAAGGTGTTCACGATACCCGGGATCACCAGCTTCAGCGCCTGAGGCAGCACGATCAGGTTCATCTTCTGCCAGTAGCTGAGGCCAAGGGAATCGGCCCCCTCATATTGCCCCTTGGGAATGGCCTGCAGGCCGCCACGCACCACCTCAGCCATATAGGCGGAGGCGAAGAGCGAGACACCGATCAGCGCGCGCAGGAACTTGTCGAAGGTAACGCCCTGCGGCAGGAACAAGGGCAGCATGACGCTGGCCATGAACAGCACCGTGATCAACGGAATGCCGCGCACCAGTTCGATGAAGGCGGTGCAAAGCATCCTGATCACCGGCATGTGCGATCGTCGGCCGAGCGCCAGGAGAATGCCGAAAGGCAGCGACACCGCGATGCCGACGAAGGAGAGAATGAGCGTCACCATCAGGCCGCCCCAAAGCGGCGTTTCGACGAAGGTCAGCCCAAACCAGCCGCCGGGAAGCACGATCAGGGAGATGACCGGCAGCACCGCAAACAGCAAAATGGCGTTGATGCTCTTGTAAGGGAGCTTCGGCATCAACATCGGCACGAGGAAAACTATGAAGAGGATGCCGACAAGGGTCGGCCTCCACCGTTCTTCGAGCGGGTAGCGCCCGTAGACGAACTGATCGAGCTTCGCATTGACGAAGGCCCAGCATGCGCCGCTCCAGCCCTCCGGCTGCGCGCCGCCCTGTGCAACCGTGGCGCAGACGCCACGCCCGCCTCCGGTCCAAGCGGCGTCAAGGAACAGCCATTGGATCGCCGGGGGCAGGAGCCACGCGAGCACAAGCACGGCGATGATGGTGAGCACCGTGTCCTTCGGCGTGGCGAAAAGGTTTTGGCGCAGCCAGTGGACGATGCCGCCTTCTGCGATCGGCGGAGCCGAAGCTTCGATCATCGAAGCCCGGACGAAAGTTGCCTGGTGTGTGCTCATTGTCTTATCTCTCCACCAGGGCCATGCGGGCGTTGAACCAGTTCATGAACAGCGATGTCGCGAGGCTCAGTGACAGGTAGACGACGATCCAGATCGTGACCACCTCGATCGACTGACCCGTCTGGTTGAGGATCGTGCCGCCGACGGCGACGAGATCCGCATAACCGATCGCGACGGCAAGCGACGAGTTCTTGGTGAGGTTCAGGTACTGGCTGGTAAGCGGCGGAATGATGATCCTCAGCGCCTGCGGAACGACAACGAGGCGAGTCGTCAGGCGCGGTCGGATTCCGAGCGCATGCGCGGCCTCCGTCTGCCCCTTGGAAACGCCACGAATACCGGCGCGCACGATCTCCGCGATGAAGGCCGCCGTATAGAACGAGAGTGCCAGGTACAGCGACAGGAACTCCGGTCCGATGACCGAGCCGCCGGTGAGGTTGAACTTTCCGGCAATCGGAACGTCGAAGGTGATCGGCGATCCGCTCGCGAGGAATGTCACGAGCGGCAGGCCGATGAGGAGACCGACAACGGTCCACAGAAGCGGGAAGCGCTGTCCGGTGGCTTCCTGCTTCTTGTGCGCGTAACGCGCCACCGCGAAGCTTGCGACGATCGCGACGACGAAGGCGAAGAACGTGAATTGCCAGCCGTCACCGAGGATCGGCCTCGGAAAGGCGAGGCCGCGATTGTTCAGGAACATGTTCAGCGGCAGCGCCGCCGATTCGCGCGGCTGAGGCAGGATCGCCAGGACGCCGCTGTACCAGAAGAAGATGACGAGCAGCGGCGGGATGTTCCGGAACACTTCGACATAGGTGAGCGACAACTTGGCGATCAGCCAGTTGTGTGACAATCGGCCGATGCCGACCGTGAAGCCGATGACGGTGGCCGTCACAATGCCGCAGACCGCCACGAGCAGCGTATTGAACAGGCCGACGAACAGTGCGCGCTGATAGGTTGAATCGCTGGTATAGGCGATCAGCGATTGTCCGACGTCGAAGCCGGCGCGCCCCTTCAGGAAGCCATAGCCCGAGGCGATGTTCGCCCGTTTGAGGTTCTCGATCGTATTGTCGGCCACCCAATAGACGAAGGCCGCGAGAACGACGAGGGTGAGTACCTGATAAAAGATGCCACGGACCTGCGGATCGTTGATGATCGACCCGGACGCTTTGCTTTTCTCAGGCGTAGTTGTGACGCCAATCGCCATACAATGCCTCTTTCCCCTTTTCACCCTTTTGGGTGTTCTTATCGTTGGGATGGGGAAGCGGTGGTCCGCTTCCCCTGTCGTGTCAGATCGCCTTAGCGGACCGGCGGTGCGTACTGGATGCCGCCCTTGTTCCACAATGCGTTGAGGCCGCGCTCGATCTTGAGCGGGCTGCCGACGCCGATGTTGCGGTCGAAGACTTCGCCGTAGTTGCCGACGGCCTTGATGATGTTCACGGCCCATTCGTTGGTCAGGCCGAGGTCGGTGCCGATCTTGGAGTCAGCTTCGACGCCGAGGAAGCGCTGAACGTCCGGGTTCGTGGACTTCTTCATTTCTTCGACATTTGCCTGGGTGATACCAAACTCCTCGGCCTGGATCAGGGCGTAGTGGACCCAGCTGACGATGTCGAACCACTGGTCGTCACCCTGGCGAACGGCCGGACCAAGCGGCTCCTTCGAGATGATTTCCGGCAGAATCATGTGATCGTCGGGCTTCGACAGCGTCAGGCGCAACGAATAGAGGCCCGACTGGTCGGTGGTGTAAACGTCGCAACGGCCGGCGTCATAGGCAGCGTTCACTTCCTCGAGCTTTTCGAAGACGACCGGGTTGTACTGCAGGTTGTTGGACTTGAAGTAGTCGGCAAGGTTGAGTTCGGTGGTGGTACCGGTCTGCACGCAGACGGCTGCGCCCGAAAGCTCGAGGGCCGACTTCACGTTCAGGCTCTTGCGAACCATGAAGCCCTGGCCGTCATAGTAGTTGACCGGGCGGAAGTTGAAGCCGAGCGCGGTGTCGCGGTTGATCGTCCAGGTAGTGTTGCGGGCAAGGACGTCGACCTCACCGGACTGCAGTGCCGGGAAGCGTTCCTTGGCCGAAGTGGGCGTGTACTTTACCTTGCTGCCATCCGCGAAGATCGCGGCGGCAATTGCCTTGCAGTAGTCAACGTCGAAACCGCTCCAATTGCCCGAAGCATCCGGTGCCGCGAAGCCGGCAAGGCCGGTATTCACGCCGCACTGGACAAAGCCCTTGGCCTTCACGTCGTCAAGGGTGGCGCCCGAAGCCGCCTGTGTGCCAATCCCCATGACAGCAGCGCCAACGAGAGCTGTCAGAATTCTTCTTGCCATTTTTAGAACCTTTTTCTGTTGTCGTTAGTTCCCGTCTGCAACGCCGCCTCTTCGGGCGCGTGCAGTCTCCGCCACCCTCCTGGCGCGAGTACAGGCTATCTCATGCTCAAATTCCATGAGGGTCAAGAGAGGCTGCCGATTTTCTGATTTTGCATGTGAAAAACTCGAAACAAGCCAGAAAGTTAGGCAGCTTTTGGGGAAAGCGAGCGGGCGCTGGACGAAAAATCGCCAAATGCCCGCCAATAACTGCCAAAACGACACTCCATGATTTTTGCCACTTGACCGCGGTTGTAGCTCATTCGAAGAGTTTCTCATTCGAAATCAGAAGCGGAACATGCAATGGCAGACAGCGGCAATGTGAATGGCAAGAGGGGCATCAACACCCGTCTCGCTCATAGCGGCAACAATCCCTCCGACTATTTCGGCTTCGTCAATCCGCCGGTGGTGCATGCGTCCACCGTGCTGTTTCCCAATGCGAAGACGATGGAAACGCGCGCGCAGAAATACACCTACGGAACGCGCGGAACGCCGACCACGGATGCGCTTTGCGACGCGATCAACGAGCTCGAAGGTTCCGCGGGGACGATTTTGGTGCCCTCGGGTCTGGCTGCGGTGACGGTGCCGTTCCTCGCTTACCTTTCAGCGGGCGACCACGCATTGATCGTCGATTCGGTCTATTTCCCGACGCGCCACTTCTGCGACACGATGCTGACGCGTCTCGGCGTCACCGTCGAATATTACGATCCGATGATCGGTGCGGGTATCGAATCGCTGATCCGCCCGAACACGCGTCTGGTGCACACGGAAGCGCCGGGCTCGAACACGTTCGAGATGCAGGATATCCGCGCGATTGCCACCGCCGCCCATCGCCACGGCTGCGTCGTCACCATGGACAATACCTGGGCGACGCCGGTCTATTTCAAGCCGCTTGACCATGGCGTCGACGTATCGATCCATGCGGCCACCAAATATCCGTCCGGTCATTCTGACGTGCTTTTCGGCACCGTGTCGGCGAACGCCGCGCATTGGCCGGCGTTGACGGAGGCGATGGTCACGCTTGGCGTCTGTGTCTCGCCCGACGACAGCTATCAGATCCTGCGCGGCCTCAGAACCATGGGCATCCGTCTCGAACGCCATCAGGAAAGTGCGCTGACGCTGGCGAAATGGCTTGAAACGCGGGACGAAGTCGCGCGCGTACTGCATCCGGCGCTGCCAAGCTTCCCGGGCCACGAACTCTGGAAGCGTGATTTTAGCGGCGCGAGCGGCATCTTCTCCTTTGTCCTGAAGGCGGAAAGCCCCGATCGTTTCAAGGCCAAGGCGCACGCTTTCCTCGACGCGCTGAAGCTCTTCGGGCTGGGTTACTCCTGGGGCGGGTTCGAAAGTCTCGCCGTTCACGTCGGCCTGGGAGATCGCAAGGTCGCGCTGGCACCGACGGAAGGGCCGGTCATCCGCCTGCAGATCGGCCTCGAGGATGTGCCGGATATCCGCCGCGACATCGAAGCGGGATTGGCGGCGGCGAACGCCGTCTGACGAAAATAGGCGCCGCGACCATTCGCGGCGCCTCGCTACCATCGATTATCGAAGGCTGAGCGCCGCAGGGGCGCGCGTCTTGTCGGACGCGCGGAGGCGCCTGTTTTCGCCCTCGAATCGCGGCCGATTTAAAAGATATGCGGTGCGTCGGAATTAGGGCCGCTGGGCGCCGTAGCCGTAGAGCCAGTCGAGGTCGGCGGCGAGCGCGTCCGGTCCCTTGAGTTTCAGGACGATGTCGCGGCCGAGGCGGAAAGGCCCCCGGGCATGGTAGGCGAAGTGATTGAATGCCGCACGCCGGCGAACCCGGGCGATGCGTGGTCGGCGCCTCGCTTCGAATGTCGCCAGTGCCAGCGGGACATCGGTGCCGGCGGCCAGGCAGTCGGAAAGCTCGAAGGCGTCCTCGATTGCCATGGCTGCGCCCTGTGCCGCAAAAGGCGTCATCGCATGAGCCGCATCCCCGATCAGCACGGTCTTTCGCCCGTCTTGCCAGGCGCCGTCGTCCACAGTGCACAATGGCCAATAGGTGGGAGCCGCAGCCTTTTCGAGCAGCGAGCGGATGCCTGCATTCCAGCGCGAGAAAGCATTCAGACAATCCTGGCGCCGCTCGTCCGAATCCTTGCCGACCCAGACGGCGTCGGTCTCCTTGCCCTCGATGATCGCGACGAGATTGAAGCCGTCAACTTCCCGCAACGGGTAGGCGACGAGATGGGCGCGAGGACCGAGGAACGCCGTCACCTGGTTCGGTTTGAGGAGGCCCGCGGCCGTGTCACGCGCGAGCGTCATGCGCCAGGCGACGTTGCCCGAGAAGCTTACGCGGCCGGCACCGGGTACGCTGTTGCGCAATCGCGACCAGATCCCGTCGGCGCCGATAATGATGTCCGGGCGGCGCCCCGTCAGTCTTTCAATCGTCTGCTCGTCGGGAGTATCGATCTGATGCCCAAGCTGCAGGCGGCAGTGAGGCTCGGCCTCGACGGCGGAAAGCAAGACCTTCTGCAGGCTCGCGCGATGCATGACGGCATAGGGGGCATGCCAGCGGCGGCGGGCGAAAGCGCCAGCCGCTACGCTGGCCAGAGGGCTCAGGGTTACGCCGTCGACCAGGCCGATGTACTCCGGCTCGCTCCAGTAGCCTTCGAGCTTTGCGAGGAGACCGAGCCCGATGAGGATGCGCGAGGCGTTCGGTGACAGTTGCAGGCCGGCGCCAACCTCGGTCAGTGCCTCGGCCCGCTCGATGATGTCAACCGCGAAGCCTCGGCGGGCGAGGCACAAGGCGGCCGTAAGCCCGCCGATACCGGCGCCGATGATCGCGACAGCGCGCGACATCGTGGCTTGTCAGGCGGCTTTGTGGGCGAAGAGGCAGCCGGGCGGATTGGTTTCCGTCGCCTTCAGCTTCGGATTGTAGCGATAGAGCGTGGAGCAGTAGGAGCAGACCTTTTCGTTGTCGTCGCCCATATCGATGAAGATGTGCGGGTGATCGTAAGGAATGGACGCGCCGGTGCACATGAATTCCTTGACGCCGATTTCGATTGCCTGATGTCCGCCGTCGTTCTGGAAGTGCGGGATGCTGTGGCCGGCCATGTCATGCTCCGATGAATGCAAGTCTGAAAGTTGCCGGCACCATAGTGAGCTTTGCTGCAAAAGTGTAGCGGCAAACACGCCGCAGCTGTGGTTTTTGCCGGGGCGGGGTTTCACTCGCCAGGGCGACGAACTAGGTTGCACCGGATCGATACCCTAGGATGATAAAGATGGATCTCAATCCGCCGCCGTTTTCCCGCTTTACCCACGAGGGCCTGGAGATCGCCTTCTTCGACGAAGGTGATCCAGCCGGCGCACCCATTCTGCTCATTCACGGGTTTGCCTCGAGCGCCAACGTCAACTGGGTGTTTCCGGGCTGGCTGAAGACGCTGGGCGATGCCGGTTACCGGGTGATCGCGCTCGACAATCGCGGACATGGCATCAGCAGCAAACCCTATGATCCGGCACTTTATCATCCGCAGCAGATGGCGGGCGATGCCGTAGCGCTTCTGGGCCATCTCGGAATCGCCGAGGCGCATGTGATGGGCTACTCCATGGGCGCGCGCATCTCCGCATTTCTGGCGCTCGCACATCCCCACCGGGTGCGCTCGCTGGTCTTCGGCGGCCTCGGTATCGGCATGGTGACAGGCGTAGGGGATTGGGACCCGATTGCCGACGCCTTGGTGGCGCCCTCTCTGGAAGTCGTGACCCATGCGCGCGGCCGCATGTTCCGCGCCTTTGCCGACCAGACCAAGAGCGACAGGCAGGCGCTTGCGGCCTGTATCTCGACATCCCGTGATCTGCTGACCGCCGAGGACATGGGGCGGATCGACGTGCCGGCTCTGATCGGCGTCGGGACGAAGGACGACATTGCCGGCTCGCCGCAGGAACTGGCGGCACTGATGCCCAATGCGCGTGCGCTTGATATTCCGGGCCGGGACCATATGCTCGCGGTTGGTGATCGGGTTTTCAAGAAGGCCGTACTCGAGTTCCTCGAGGAAGTGGGCGGAGAGCACCGTACGCTTGCCCGCTCCTGAGTTGCTCGACCGAGAGTGGAACTGAGGCCGGGCCATTTAAGTCATGTCGGATTTCCCCTATATTGACTGCAGGACGGACAGGAAGGAGAGCGACGATGGTCGCCAAGACCGAACTTCGCCAGACGGAAGCATTGAAGGTGATGGACCCGATCTGGAACAGCCTGCGTGAGGAAGCCCGTGTGGCAGCCGAGCAGGACCCGATGCTTGCCGCCTTCCTCTATTCCACGGTGGTCAATCAGCACTCGCTCGAAGAAAGCGTGATCTATCGCATCTGCGAGAGGTTGGATCATCCCGATCTCCAGGCGAACCTGTTGCGGCAGACGTTCTCGGAGATGCTCGAGGATTGGCCGGAATGGGGCGCCATTCTGCGCGTCGATATCCAGGCGGTCTATGACCGCGATCCCGCCTGCACCCGCTTCATCGAGCCGGTGCTCTATTTCAAGGGGTTCCACGCCATCCAGACGCACCGGCTGGCCCATTGGCTCTTGAAGCGTGGCCGCAAGGATTTCGCGTTCTATCTGCAGAGCCGTTCGTCGAGCGTCTTCCAGACGGACATCAACCCGGCCGCCCGCATCGGCCGCGGCATCTTCCTTGACCACGCCACCGGTCTTGTCGTCGGCGAGACGGCCGTGATCGGCGACAATGTCTCTATCCTGCACGGCGTGACGCTCGGTGGTACGGGCAAGGAAGGCAGCGATCGCCATCCGAAGATCGCCGATGGAGTCCTGATCGGCGCCGGCGCCAAGATCCTCGGCAATATCCATATCGGCCATTGCTCGCGTGTCGCCGCTGGGTCGGTTGTGTTGAAACCGGTACCGCCGAAGTCGACCGTCGCAGGCGTGCCGGCGAAGGTGGTGGGCGAGGCCGGTTGCTCCGAGCCGTCGCGTCAGATGGACCAGATCCTGAGCAGCTTCGATATCTGAACATGCGGGAACCGGTGCGTAAGCCTCTTTCGAGGGGTTTACACCCGGCGATGCAGCGTGCGAGAAGCGCCGCACAGATAAACGGCTACGGAGACGTGTTTTGAAGCCCGAAGAAATCCGCAAGCTTGAAGCCTATTTCAAGCGCACCTTCAACCAGCAGATGGTCGTCAAGGCTCGCCCGAAGAAGGACGAGTCCGCTGAGGTCTATCTCGGTGACGAGTTCCTCGGTGTCGTTTTCCGCGATGAGGAAGATGGCGAGCTTTCCTACAACTTCTCCATGGCGATCCTCGACATCGACCTCTAAGTCCTGACGACGGACAACAAAGTAGCGAGCCCCGAAAATCCCCGTGATTTTTGGGGCTTATTGTTTCTGGTGAAGCCTTGATGTCGCTTTGGGCAATTGCTCGCGGCATTCATCTTTCGTCTTCCGGCAAAGATCGAAGGAAATTTTACGCTCGACGGCATTTTTTCATCAAGTTGTTGCATCCGTTGTATTTTATTGCGTTGCACACTCGTCTTGACTTTTTGTGCAGTGCACATAAACTGAAGCCTCCAGATCAGGCCGTCACTAAGGAGACACCGGATGTTCAACTTCGATGATGCAAACAAGAAGAGCAAAGAAGCCATTGACGTGGCTGTAAAGAGCTATTCCGCTTGGACCAAGGGCCTCCAGGCTATCGCGACCGAAGCTGCCGACTATTCCAAGAAGTCCTTCGAAGAAGGTGTTGCGCACGTCGAGAAGCTGTCGGCCACCAAGAGTGTCGAAGCTGCTTTCGAACTGCAGACCAACTACATCAAGTCGAGCTACGAAGGCTTCGTCGCCGAGGCTACGAAGATCGGCGAAATGTACGCCGATCTCGCCAAGGATGCTTACAAGCCCTACGAAGCGCCGGTTGCCAAGGCAACGGCAGCAGTCAAGGCCGCCGCTGCCGCCGCCTGATCGCCGAACACGGAACAAGTTTCTCGAGGGCCGGTCGCAGCAATTGCGACCGGCCCTTTTGTTTTCTCGCTTTTGCTGTGAGCGGCTCGAAGAAAGTTGATCAATCTTGCGCGTGGTCGTGCGATTATGATTGCAGTGCGTTGGTTCGGTCTTAAAATCTGAAAACGAACCATTAGATAAAGGGCAAGCACGCTGCGGCCGTGTTCAATGGGGTCGCTGCTGTACAAGGAACTGACAAGAATGATCGCCATGCCGGTCCGGATGCAGCAAGGTAGCGATGACGAGGGAAACGGCAACAACCGCAGCACGTCCGTCATCACGCGTACCAAGCCGAAGACCAAAAAGCCAAGTTTGTATCGTGTTCTGCTTTTGAATGACGATTACACGCCGATGGAGTTTGTCATCCACATTCTGGAGCGCTTCTTTCAGAAGGACCCGGAAGAGGCGACCCGTATCATGCTCCACGTCCACAATCATGGCGTCGGAGAATGCGGCGTCTTCACCTATGAGGTCGCCGAAACCAAGGTGACGCAGGTGATGGATTTTGCCCGGCAGCATCAGCATCCGTTGCAATGCGTCATGGAAAAGAAATGAGGAACTAACGTGCCAACATTTTCGCCCAGCCTCGAAAAGGCGCTGCACCAGGCACTGACTTTTGCCAACGAGCGCCATCATGAATACGCCACGCTCGAGCATCTGCTTTTGGCATTGATCGACGATGCCGACGCGGCAGCCGTGATGGGCGCCTGCAACGTCAATCTCGAGACGCTGCGCAAGACCGTGACGGATTATGTCGACAACGAGCTCTCCAATCTCGTGACCGGCTACGATGAGGACTCCAAGCCGACGGCGGGCTTCCAGCGTGTCATCCAGCGCGCGGTGATCCACGTCCAGTCGTCCGGCCGCGAGGAAGTGACCGGCGCCAACGTGCTGGTTGCCATCTTCGCCGAGCGCGAGAGCCATGCTGCCTATTTCCTGCAGGAGCAGGAGATGACGCGTTACGATGCCGTCAACTTCATTTCGCACGGTATCGGCAAGCGCCCCGGCAGTTCCGAGTCTCGGCCGGTGCGCGGCGCCGACGATCACGAATCCGAGCAGAAGCCTTCGCGCGACACCGAGGAAAACGGCCCCAAGAAGCAGCAGGATGCTCTGACTGCTTATTGCGTCAACCTCAATGAAAAGGCGAAGTCCGGCAAGATCGACCCGTTGATCGGGCGTCACGCCGAGGTGAACCGTACCATCCAGGTGCTGTGCCGCCGTTCCAAGAACAATCCGCTCTATGTGGGTGACCCCGGCGTCGGCAAGACGGCAATCGCCGAGGGCCTTGCCAAGCGGATCGTCGAAAAGAAGGTACCGGAGGCGCTGCAGGATGCGACCATCTTCTCGCTGGACATGGGCACCTTGCTCGCCGGCACGCGCTACCGCGGCGATTTCGAGGAGCGCCTGAAGCAAGTCGTCAAGGAACTGGAGGACTATCCGGGCGCCGTGCTCTTCATCGACGAGATCCACACCGTCATCGGTGCCGGCGCCACGTCGGGTGGCGCGATGGATGCCTCCAACCTGCTGAAGCCGGCGCTGTCTTCCGGCGCCATCCGCTGCATCGGTTCGACGACCTACAAGGAATACCGTCAGTTCTTCGAGAAGGACCGGGCGCTCGTCCGCCGCTTCCAGAAGATCGACGTGAACGAGCCGACAATTGCCGATGCGATCGAGATCATGAAGGGGCTGAAGCCCTACTTCGAGGAATATCACCACCTGAAATATTCGAACGAGGCGATCAAGGCGGCTGTCGAGCTCTCGGCCCGCTACATCAACGACCGCAAGCTGCCCGACAAGGCGATCGACGTGATCGACGAGTCCGGCGCGGCGCAGATGCTGCTGCCGGCCGGAAAGCGCCGTAAGCTGATCACCGAGAAGGAGATCGAGGCGACGGTCGCGACGATGGCACGCATCCCGCCGAAGTCCGTCTCCAAGGACGACGAGGCCGTGCTCGCCAACCTCGAAAAAGAGCTGCGCTCGGTCGTCTATGGCCAGGACCTGGCGATCGAAGCACTCGCTTCGTCGATCAAGCTGGCGCGTGCCGGCCTGCGGGAACCGAACAAGCCGATCGGCTGCTACGTCTTCTCCGGCCCCACTGGCGTCGGCAAGACGGAAGTCGCCAAGCAGCTTTCGACGTCGCTCGGCGTCGAGCTTCTGCGCTTCGACATGTCGGAATACATGGAGCGGCACACGGTTTCGCGCCTGCTCGGTGCACCTCCCGGCTATGTCGGCTTCGACCAGGGCGGCCTGTTGACCGATGGCGTCGACCAGCATCCGCATTGCGTGCTGCTGCTCGACGAGATCGAGAAGGCGCATCCGGACCTGTTCAACATCCTGTTGCAGGTCATGGATCACGGCTCGCTGACCGACCATAACGGCAAGAAGATCGATTTCCGCAACGTCATCCTGATCATGACGACCAATGCCGGCGCATCGGAAATGGCCCGCGCCGCCATCGGCTTCGGTTCTTCCAAGCGCACGGGTGAGGACGAAGAGGCGCTGAACCGCCTGTTCACGCCGGAATTCCGCAACCGTCTGGACGCGGTGATCCCGTTCGCTTCGCTGCCGACCCCGGTCATCCACCAGGTGGTACAGAAGTTCGTCATGCAGCTGGAGACCCAGCTTGCCGAGCGCAACGTCACCTTCGACCTCGCGCCCGAGGCGATCGCCTGGCTTGCCGAGAAGGGCTACGACGAGAAGATGGGTGCCCGGCCTCTGGCGCGTGTCATCCAGGAAAACGTCAAGAAGCCGCTCGCCGATGAAATCCTCTTCGGCAAGCTGAAGAAGGGCGGCGTCGTCAAGGTGACGATCGGCACCAAGGCCGATGGCACCAAGGGCTTGCTGTTGGATGCCGTTCCCGAAACCACGCCGATCAAGCCGAAGGCGGAGGTTTCCCGCCCGGCGATGAAGACAAAGCCGAAGAAGGCCGAGGACAAGGAAGAAGTGGGCGCCGAGCCTGCGTCGAAGTCCAAGCCGAAGAAGGCTGCCGCCAAGGCGTCGTCGGGTGGCGACGCTGGCGCCAGCGACGCGGCTCCGAGAAAGGGCCGCACGGTGCCGAAGGTGCCGCGCAAGAAATAGGCGCGTGCAGGAAATGTTCGACGGTGCCGGATGCGAACCATCCGGCACCGTTTTTCTGAGTCAAAGACAGTCCGGAAGTGCCGATGAATAAGGAAGAAGACGAGCAATCTTCGCTCGCCTGGTTCGGAAGGGGTATGCGCGGCATCTTCAGCCTGCCGGCCTTCATCCTGATGCTGTCCTTCGTCGGCTTCTGCTCGCTGACGGCGCAGGCTGGAATTCCGGTGCAGCAGGTCGTCTTCATGACCGGCATCGTCTGGGCGCTTCCGGCCAAGGTTATCCTTGTCGGTTCGATGATGAGCGGCGCAAACCTTGCGGCCGCGTTCCTGGCGGTTTCGCTGTCGTCCGTTCGTCTGATGCCGATGGTTGCGGCGCTCGTTCCGGAATTGCGCACGTCGCGAACGCCGACATGGCTGCTCCTCTTGCTGTCGCACTTCATCGCGATCACCGCCTGGGTGTTCGCAATGGAGAAGGTGCCGAAGGTGCCGCGCGGGCGGCGTGCCGCCTTCTTTGCCGGCTTCGGCATCACGCTCGTCGCGACAAACATGTTGCTGGTCGCCGTCGTCTACCACTTCGTCGCGGACTTCCCGCCGATCGTCGCCGGCTGCCTCTTCTTCCTGACACCCGTCTATTTCCTCGCATCGATATGGCATTCCGCGCGGCACCCTGTCGTTTACGTCGCGCTCCTGTTCGGCCTCGCCGGCGGGCCGCTGTTCTACTGGCTGTTTCCGGAATTCGATATCCTGATTGCCGGCCTTGTTGGCGGCACGCTCGCCTGGCTGGTCGAGCGCCTTTGGCGCCAACGCAAGGAGGTGGGCGCATGACGTGGCAGGACGGTTGGTGGCCCTATGCCTTCATCGCGATCGCCGGCTGGCTGGCAACCGACATCTGGCGCTGGCTGGGCGTCGTTGCCGGCAACAAGCTGCGCGATGATTCCGAGGCGCTGAACTGGGTGAGGGCGGTCGCGACCGCTCTTGTCGCTGCGGTCATCGCCAAGCTCGTCCTCTATCCGACGGGTGTGCTCGAGCAATCGCCACTCTGGCTGCGCACGGGATCCGTTGCGCTTGGGACCGTGGCTTTCTTTCTCTTCGGCCGAAAGCCGGCGATCGGGATAGCGACCGCCATCGCAGGGCTTGCGTCGGGGCTCTGGTTGCTTGGTTTCTGAGCGCTCATCTTCGCCGAAGACAGGCGGATTGAAAAAGCCATCCGCCGAGCAAGGGAACCGTCTCGCCGGAATTACAACTCAGGAAGAGATTGAAGGCGCGATCAGAGCGCCTGCCGAACCTTTTCGGCATTGGCAGCCAGCACGGCGCCGTCTTCCATCGTACCGGAATGCGGCTTCAGCGGCACGCCCGCGCGCCGCGGAATGACATGGAAGTGCAGGTGGAAGACTGACTGACCGGCCGGTGCCTCGTTGAACTGCATGACCGTGACGCCATCCGCCTCGAAGGCCTCTTTCGCCGCGACCGCCAGTTTCTGCACGGTGGCAATCAGCGTTGGCAGCGTCGCCGGATCGGCATCGAGCAGGTTGCGCGAGGGCGCTTTCGGAACGACGAGCAAATGGCCTTCGGCCTGCGGCATGACATCCATGAACGCGATCGTTGCATCGTCCTCGTAGACGCGATGCGAAGGAATTTCGCCGCGCAGGATCTTGGCGAAGATGTTGTTGTCGTCGTAGCTCATTGTCATTCCTCGTGAATTGGCGCAGGCCGACCCTCGCCGAAGCGGTCTAGTCGTCTTGCCGCTCACCTTTGCGGAAAGGACCGTGTTCTGCAAGAATCTCGCCCGTTTCCTCCACATCCCTGCGCTCGCGGTCAAGATAGTCGGCGACCGCGCGGGCGAGCCCCGGATGGGTGATGAAATGCGCCGAATGGGTGGTGACGGGCATGTAGCCTCGCGCGAGCTTGTGTTCGCCCTGGGCACCGGCCTCGACCCGCTTCAAGCCCTTGGCGATCGCGAAGTCGATCGCTTGGTGGTAGCAGACTTCGAAATGCAGGAACGGATGGTCCTCGATGCAGCCCCAGTGACGGCCGTAGAGTGCGTCGCCGCCGATGAAGTTGATCGCGCCGGCAATGTAGCGCCCATTGCGGCGCGCCATCACCAGCAGGATATCGTCGGCCATGCGCTCGCCGATCAGCGAATAGAAGGCGCGTGTCAGATAGGGACGACCCCATTTGCGGCCGCCGGTGTCCATGTAGAAGGCGAAGAACTGGTCCCAGATCGCTTCCGTCAGGTCGCGACCGGTCAGCCAGTCGATCGAGATGCCGTTTTCGAGCGCAGCCCTGCGTTCCTTCTTGAGTGCCTTGCGCTTGCGCGAGGCAAGGGTCTCCAGGAAATCGGCGTGCGATCCGTAACCCTCGTTGGAGAAATGGAACTGCTGGTCGGTGCGGTGCAGGAAGCCGGCACGCTCGAGGGCAGGCATCTCGGCTTCCGGCACGAAGGTGACATGCGCCGACGAGACATCGTGCCTGCGCGCAAGCTCCTTCAAGCCCGCGGCAAGCGCATCCTGCGCCGACCGCTCGTTCTCTCCCGGCGCCGTAAGCAGTCTCGGTCCGGTGGCCGGCGTGAAGGGGATGGAGCTTTGCAGTTTCGGATAGTAGCGCCCGCCCGCCCGCTCAAAAGCATCAGCCCAGCCGTGGTCAAAGACATATTCGCCCTGGCTGTGGCTCTTCAGATAGCAGACAAGCCCGCCGCGCAGATGGCCGTCCGATCCTTCGAGAAGCAGGTGCTGGCCGAGCCAGCCGGTCTTGGCGGTAGCCGATCCGGATTCTTCGAGAGCGGAGAGATAGGCATGCGAGAGGAATGGATTGTAGACGCCGTCGGGATGCTCCTTCGACGCACCGGAAAGCACGTTCCAACGTGCTGCCGGCACATCGGCGAAGGATTGGGCTATACGGATGGTGACGGCGTCTGACATCAATTCAGGAAACCAGGGCCTCCCGCGGATCGAAACCCTCGAAGGTCATTTGATCCGCATGGGCGTAAGTGTAAGCCTCGGCCTGCCGGTCGCGCACGGTCCAGGTGATGATCGTCTTGCCGAGTGTCCGCTCCTTGGTGATGAACGAGTTCGGCAGGTGGCCGTAGTGGTAGGAGATGAAGTCGAGCCCCAACTGCATCGCTTCCTCATGCACGAAGAAGGTTTCGGGATTGGCGCCTTCCGCGGTCAGGCCGAGCGGGTAGGGTGCGTCGAGCGCCTTCAGATCCTTGAGCAGCCAGTGATCGAAGCTCATCAGGGCGACGTGCCCCTTGTATCCTTCGAGGGTCTCCAGAACGGCGGCGGCAAAGCCTTCGTCGTCGCCCTTGCGGCCCTTGAGTTCGATGATGAGTGGCACCTTGCCGTCGACCAGCCGCAGCATCTGGGTCAGCGTCGGCACCTTGTCTTTGGTCCCGCCAATCGCCATCAGGCCGAGCTCGCCGGCGGTGCGTGAGCGAACGTCGCCCTTGATACCGCATAGCCGCTGGGTGTCGTCGTCATGGAAGACGACCGGGATGCTGTCGGCGGTGTATTGCAGGTCGCACTCGATCGCGAAACCTGCCTCGACGGCGCGCGAAAATGCCGAGAGCGTATTCTCCCACACTTGCCTGTTCATGTCGTGATAACCGCGATGGGCGATCGGTTGGGCCTTCAGCCAGGAAATATCAGCCATGCCGGGCACCTGATCAGGCGATCTCGATGACCGCGTCGATTTCGACGGCGGCATTGAAGGGAAGCGAAGCCATGCCGACGGCGGCGCGGGCGTGTTTACCGGCTTCGCCGAGCACGCCTGCCAGCAGGTTGGAGGCGCCGTTGATGACCAGATGCTGCTCGGTGAATTCCGGCGTCGAGGCGACGAAGCCGTTGATCTTTACGAGACGACGGATGCGTCCGAGGTCGCCGCCGAGTGCGGATTTTGCCTGTGCAAGAATATTGATCGAGCAGAGTTCGGCGGCGCGCTGTGCGCGGGCGACGTCAACATCCTTGCCGACAATGCCCGTCACGGCGACCTTGCCGTCCTCCATCGGAAGCTGCCCGGAGATGTACAGCATGGAGCCGCTGATCACGTACGGCACATAGTTCGCGACCGGGGTCGCAGCCTGGGGAAGGGTGACGCCGAGGTCCTTGAGGCGCGTTTCGATCTCTGCGGACATGGAAAGCTCCATTGTTGTCTTTTGTGTTAAAATCCTGCATTCAGGCCGGATCGCGGCGGGGGGCCGGCTTTTCCTGCAATCACCGCCTCGCTTCTGCCGAACGCTTGTTTATAGCATTGCCGGCGAGTCCAACAGGAGGAAACGGATGTTTCATAAAGGCTTCGGTCTCGTCACACTGGGCAGCGTTTGTCTCGCCGTCATGACGGCGTCAGGCGCGACGGCGGCGAGTGCGAATATCCTCGTGCCGCATCGCGCCGTCTATGATCTCGAACTCAAGGACGCGTCGGATCGTTCGGGCATTGCCGGAATGTATGGTCGTATGGTCTATGAATTCAATGGCTCCGCCTGCGAGGGCTATACGGTCAGCTTCCGCTTCGTGACCCAGGTCGACACCGGCGAGGAAGTGCGTCTCACCGACCAGCAGACGACCACCTATGAGGACCTGAAGAGCGGCAACTTCCGCTTCCTGACACGTTCCTTCACGGACGAGAAACTGGATAAGGAAGTGCGCGGCACGGCGCACGAGGAAAAGGCCGGCGTCAAGGTCGAGTTGACTGCGCCCGACAAACGTGAGGTGGAACTCGCGGCCAGCCGGTTCCCGACCGCCCACATGATGGAAGTGATTTCGCGGGCGAAAAAGGGAGAAAGCCTGTTCGAGGCGCGCATCTTCGACGGTTCCGACTCGGGCGACAAGACGCTGATCACCTCGACCTTCGTCGGCAAATCGCGCAAGCCCACCGCCGATGAGCCGGATGCGGGCAAGGCCGGCAAGTTCGGCAGCGAAAGCTATTGGCCGGTGACGATCTCCTATTTCAACGACGACAAGAGCGGCGATGCACTGCCGATCTACCGCATGTCGTTCAAGCTCTATGAAAACGGAATCACCCGCGACCTGACGATGGACTACGGTGATTTTGTCCTCAGCGGAAAGCTCGCTGACCTCGAAGTGTTCAATTCCGAGGACTGCAAATAGGCGATCCCGCCAAAAAGCGGCTTTCGCGTCTTGATTTCTCGGGCAGTTGAGGTTAAGGGGCTGCCCATTCCACACGTGAAGCATGGGATGTTCCGGGAGAAATCCGGATCGTTCCGCCGGTGGGCCGGTCGAAAGACCATGCTCGACGCTTCGCGGAGGTTCAACCGGAAAAGGAGAAAAAGGCATGGCATTGCCTGATTTTACCATGCGTCAGCTTCTGGAAGCTGGCGTTCACTTCGGCCACCAGACGCACCGCTGGAACCCGAAGATGAAGCCGTACATTTTCGGCGATCGTAACAACGTTCACATCATCGACCTCGCTCAGACCGTACCGATGCTGTCGCGCGCCCTGCAGGTCGTCAGCGACACCGTTGCCAACGGCGGCCGCGTTCTGTTCGTCGGCACCAAGCGCCAGGCTTCGGAAATCATCGCTGACGCTGCCAAGCGTTCGGCCCAGTACTACGTCAACGCTCGCTGGCTCGGCGGCATGATGACCAACTGGAAGACGATTTCGAACTCGATCCAGCGCCTGCGCAAGCTCGACGAAATCCTCGCTTCGGAAGCTTCGGGCTTCACCAAGAAGGAACGCCTGAACCTCGAGCGCGAGCGCGAAAAGCTGAACCGCGCACTCGGCGGTATCCGCGACATGGGCGGCACCCCGGACCTGATGTTCATCATCGACACCAACAAGGAATCGATCGCGATCGACGAAGCCAAGCGCCTCGGCATCCCGGTCGTCGCCGTCATCGACTCGAACTGCGATCCGGACCAGATCGACTATCCGATCCCGGGCAACGACGACGCTTCGCGCGCCATCGCTCTCTACTGCGACCTCATCGCTCGCGCTGCCATTGATGGCATCGCACGCCAGCAGGGCGCAGCAGGCCGTGACCTCGGCGCCTCTGCCGAAGTTCCGGTCGAGCCGGCACTCGACGAGGCCACCGACGCCTGATCGGGCCCTGGCGGCAGATAACCCCTGTCGCCCCCAATGAAATGTCGGGACGAGGCCGTTTGTGATGAAAGTCTGAACGGCCTTGTTCTTTTCAGCCGGGGATGGCGCCGATCCGTTCGGATCGTTGGATCCGAGCAACATCAGCGTGATGCATTCATCACGGTGTCACATTGAAAAGCCATTCCCTGCCAAACCTCCTGGCATCGCGCCATGCGCGGGTACACCCCGCCAAACAGACAAAGAGGCAAAAAAGATGACTGTGACTGCAGCAATGGTGAAGGAACTGCGCGAAAAGAGCGGCGCAGGCATGATGGATTGCAAGAAGGCACTTGCTGAAACCAACGGCGACATGGAAGCAGCGATCGACTGGCTGCGCGCCAAGGGTATCGCGAAGGCCGACAAGAAGTCGGGTCGTACGGCTGCCGAAGGCCTCGTCGGCATCGTCAGCGGCGGCGCCAAGGCCGTCGTCGTCGAAATCAACTCCGAAACCGACTTCGTTGCCCGTAACGAAGCCTTCCAGGAACTCGTTCGCGGCGTTGCCAACGTAGCGCTCGGCACCGACGGCACGGTTGAAGCCATTGCCGCCGCAAACTATCCGGCGACCGGCAAGTCGGTCGACGAATCGATCAAGGACGCGATTGCCACGATCGGCGAGAACATGACGCTGCGTCGCGCGGCTCTGCTCAAGGTCGAAGACGGCGTTGTCGCAACCTACATCCACAACGCTGCCGGCGACGGCATCGGCAAGCTCGGCGTTCTCGTCGCGCTGAAGTCGGTCGGCGACAAGGAAGTGCTGTACTCGGTCGGCCGTCAGGTCGCCATGCACATCGCTGCGACCAACCCGCTGGCGATCCGCGCTGAAGAAGTCGACGCAGCTGTCGCCGAGCGCGAGCGCAACGTCTTCATCGAACAGTCGCGCGCTTCGGGCAAGCCGGACAACATCATCGAAAAGATGGTCGAAGGCCGCATGCGCAAGTTCTTCGAAGAAGTCGCCCTGCTGTCGCAGGCCTTCGTCATGAACCCGGAAATCACTGTCGGTCAGGCCGTCAAGGACGCTGAAAAGCTTGCTGGCGCACCGATCGAAGTGACCGGCATGGCTCGGCTGCTGCTCGGCGAAGGCGTCGAGAAGGAAGAGTCCGACTTCGCCGCAGAAGTCGCGGCCGTCGCCAAGGGCTGATTTCTTCACCCATATTGGGAAAACCTCGGGGCATCGCGTGACAACGCGGTGCCCTTCGTGTATCGGGCTTCGTCAATGCGCCGGACCCGCCGGAAATGACTCCGCAGCGGTTGAAACCGGAGAGCGCAATATGTCCTTATGCGCTGTGCGCCGTTGTCGTGTGCACGCGCACCGATCTGATCAGGAGCGATGATGCCGGCCGAGCCAATCTACAAGCGTGTTCTCCTCAAAGCCTCCGGTGAAGCCCTGATGGGCAGCCAAGGCTTCGGTATCGACGTGGCGGTCGCCGACCGCATCGCCGCCGACATCGCCGAAGCGCGCGCCATGGGCGTCGAAGTCGGTGTCGTCGTCGGTGGCGGTAACATCTTCCGCGGCGTCGCCGTGGCCTCCAAAGGTGGAGACCGGGTCACCGGCGACCACATGGGCATGCTGGCAACGGTCATCAACGCGCTGGCGCTGGCAACGTCGCTGCGCAAGCTCGACATCGACACGGTTGTGCTTTCGGCGATCGCGATGCCGGAGATCTGCGAAAGCTTCTCGCAGCGCGCAACGCTTCATCATCTTTCGCTCGGCCGCGTCGTGATCTTCGCCGGCGGCACCGGCAATCCCTTCTTTACAACGGACTCGGCTGCGGCGCTGCGCGCGGCGGAAATGGGGGCTCAGGCCATTTTCAAGGGCACCCAGGTCGATGGTATCTATTCTGCCGATCCGAAGAAGGATCCGACAGCGACCCGCTTCGATCGCTTGACCCACAGCGAGGTCCTTGAAAAGGGCCTGGCCGTCATGGATGTTGCCGCCGTCGCGCTGGCACGCGAAAATACCATTCCGATCGTCGTCTTCTCGATCCACGAAAAGGGTGGTTTCGCGGAAATCTTGACCGGCGGCGGTCGCGCGACCATCGTCACAGACAACTAAGTACGCCGCAGAACGGCCCTCGGGCCGGCGAATGATAGAACGGGAGTTTCGACCATGAGTGAAGGTGTTGAACTGAAGGAACTGAAGCGTCGCATGGATGGCGCCATTTCCGCATTCAAGAGCGATATTGCATCGCTTCGTACCGGCCGGGCGTCGGCGAACGTTCTCGATCCGGTGACCGTTGAAGCCTACGGCTCGCGCGTACCGCTCAACCAGGTTGCCAACATCACCGTTCCCGAGCCGCGCATGCTGTCCGTTTCGGTCTGGGACAAGCAGATGGTTGGCGCCGTCGATCGCGGCATTCGCGAATCAAACCTCGGCCTCAATCCGATCATCGACGGCCAGAACCTGCGCATTCCGTTGCCGGAGCTCAACGAAGAGCGCCGCAAGTCGCTGGTCAAGGTGGCCCACGACTATGCTGAAAAAGCCAAGGTAGCCGTACGCCACGTGCGCCGCGACGGTATGGATGACCTGAAAAAAGCCGAAAAGGATGGCGAAATCGGTCAGGATATCAGCCGTTCTCAGTCCGAGCGCGTGCAAAAGATGACCGACGAAACGATTTCCGAGATCGACCGCTTGCTCGCCGAGAAGGAAAAGGAAATCATGCAGGTCTGATCTGCTCGTGATCTGAGTCTCCTTTCGCGGACGCCTTATGCAAAACCTCATCTCCACGACCGTTCCTGAACATGTTGCCATCATCATGGATGGCAACGGGCGTTGGGCGAACGCGCGTGGGTTACCGCGCACCATGGGGCATCGCAAAGGCGTCGAGACCGTTCGCGATGCCGTCAAGACGGCGGCCCAACTGGGTATTCGCTATCTGACGCTTTTTGCGTTCTCCTCGGAAAACTGGAGCCGACCGGAACCGGAGGTGAGCGACCTCATGGGGCTGCTCAAGACCTTCATCCGCCGGGATCTCGCCGACCTGCACCGCGAGAACGTCCGCATCCGTGTCATCGGCGACCGCTCGAACCTGCGCGGCGACATCCTGCCCTTGTTGATCGAGGCCGAGGAAACGACGCGGGCGAACACCGGAATTACCCTGGTTATCGCCTTCAACTACGGCGCGCGGGACGAGTTGAGCCGAGCGATGCGTCGCCTCGCCGTCGATGTCGCCGAAGGACGCTTGCGTCCAGAGGACATCAACCAGGAACGCATTGCGGCCGCGCTCGACACCGCCGATATACCTGATCCGGACCTCATCATCCGTACGAGCGGCGAAGAACGTTTGTCGAATTTCCTGCTCTGGCAGGGCGCTTATTCCGAGCTGATCTTCGTTCCCGAACTTTGGCCCGATTTCACACGTGAGACCTTCCTGGCGGCTCTGGAGAAATATGCTTGCCGGGAGCGCCGTTTTGGCGGATTGGTCGAGCCGACGCGGGCGGTTGGTTCCTGATGCAAACTGAACTCAAGCTTCGCATCGCTTCGGGAGTGGTGCTCGCAGCGGTCGCTCTCGCTGCGACTTGGTTCGGCGGGCTCGCTTTCCAGTTCCTTTCCGTCCTGATCGCGCTTCTTGTCTACTACGAGTGGTCGACGATCACCGGCCTTGTTGAGCGCGACTTCCAGGGTAATGCCTTCGGTTGGCTCTCCATGGCGGTGATCGCAGGTCTGGTCGTCACCGGCTATATCGGCTACAGCCTTCCCTTCCTGGCGTTCGGCATCGGCGCCGCATTGCTTTGGGTCCTTGTTCAAAAGACGAGCTGGTGGCTGCCCGGGGGCATTGCCTATGCGGGCCTCACCGGCATCTCGCTGGCGGCGCTGCGTGGCGCCGACGATCTCGGTCTGATCGCAACCTTGTTCGTCTTTGCCGTGGTTTGGGCAACCGACATTTTGGCCTATTTCACCGGTCGCGCGATCGGTGGCCCGAAGCTCGCGCCGCGCATCTCGCCCGGCAAGACCTGGTCGGGTGCCGTCGGCGGCACGATTTGTGGCATCCTCGCCGGTATTGCCGTTTTTATGGCATACTTTTCGCTGCAAGATCTTCGGATCCCGATCATTGCCCTGGTGCTTTCGGTTGCCAGCCAGGTTGGGGATTTGTTCGAATCCTTCATCAAGCGGCGCTTTGGCGTGAAGGATTCGAGTCGTCTCATTCCGGGGCACGGCGGAGTCATGGATCGAGTCGACGGTTTGATATTCGCCTGCGTCGCGGCGTTGATTCTGGTCATGATTCAGTATTTCGTCAGCGACGGGCGCCAGATCGCCTTCGGTTCGGTCCTGCTCGGCCCTTGATGCCGATCGCAGGGACTTGAGGAACGTTCATGACCTATCTGCTTGATGCCTTTCAGCTTCTGACCGGCTATATCATCCCCTTCCTTCTCGTGCTGACCTTGCTGGTATTCGTACACGAGATGGGGCACTACCTCGTCGGCCGCTGGTCGGGAATACGTATCCTTGCCTTTTCGATCGGCTTTGGTCCCGAACTGTTCGGCTGGACCGATCGGCGCGGAACACGCTGGAAATTGTCGCTGATCCCGCTCGGCGGCTACGTCAAGTTCTTCGGCGACGAGGACGCTGCGAGCGTGCCGGACTACAAGCGCCTGGAAGCGATCGCGCCGGAAGAGCGCGGCAAGACCTTTGTTGGCGCCAGGCTCTGGAAGCGGGCCGCCACCGTTGCCGCAGGACCGATCGCCAACTTCATCCTTGCGATTGCGATCTTCGCCGTTCTGTTCTCCGTTTACGGCCGCCAGGTCGCCGATCCGGTGGTGGCGCGGGTGAACGAAAACAGCGCAGCCGCGCAGGCGGGCGTCATCCCGGGCGACCGGCTGATCTCGATTGACGGCACGCCGGTGACGACCTTCGACGACGTTCGCCGCTATGTCAGCGTGCGGCCCGAACTGAAGATCACGATTCGAATCGAGCGCAATGGTGCGATGCTCGATCTGCCGATGGTGCCTCAGCGGACAGAGCTCGCCGACCAGTTCGGCAACAAGATGGAAATCGGCATCATCGGCATCCTGACCGACCAGGAAGCCGGCAATTTCCGCACCGTCACCTATGGCCCGATCGAGGCCGTGGGACAGGGCGTCCTGCAAAGCTGGCACGTGATCACGGGCACCTTTGACTACCTTGGCAATGTGCTGACCGGACGGATGAAGGCGGACCAGATCGGTGGCCCGATCCGCGTCGCCAAGGTTTCCGGACAGATGGCGACGCTCGGTATTCCATTCCTGCTGAATATTGCTGCAATCCTGTCAGTTTCCATAGGATTGCTTAACCTCATGCCCGTGCCGGTGCTTGATGGCGGCCATTTGATGTTCTATGCGGTTGAGGCCTTGCGCGGGAAGCCTGTCGGTCCTGCCGCGCAGGATGTCGCCTATCGGATCGGCTTTGCCATGGTGCTGATGCTCATGGTCTTTGCCACCTGGAACGACATATCGATGTTCTTCGGCTAACGTTCGGTCGGGGAAACGGCGAGGGGAATTCGGCGGACACTGTGAACGATTGGTTTTCAACGGCTTGCGAAGAAAGGTTTTGTTTACGATAACTCGAGGCTGTAGTGGCCGTTAAGCCACGGTTCGAATTGAAGTAAACAGAAATTAACGAGCTGGCTTGCTTGTATGGGAAAAGCGGTTAAAACGGCAACCGTGACCGGAGTCGGCACGAAACTGCCGCGCGACGTTTGGAAAAGGTAAGATTTGAACATGAAAGCTGGTTCAAGGTTTTTGAACGCGGTGTCGGCGGCTGCGCTGTCAACAAGCATTGTTGTTTCCGGCGCTGGTGTTGGGTTGCTCGCAGGCACGTCTGTCGCAGAAGCTGCGGTCATCAATCGTGTCGAAGTGCGCGGGGCAACGCGCGTCAGCGCTGAGACGGTCCGTGCGAACATCACGATCGTTCCGGGCAAGGCCTTCAGCAACACTGACATCGACGCTTCCGTGAAGCGCCTCTATGCCACCGGCTACTTCTCCGACGTCAGCATCAACGTCGCCGGCGGTACGCTGGTCGTCAACGTGAGCGAGAACCAGCTGGTCAACCAGGTTGTCTTCAACGGTAACCGCAAGATCAAGGACGACAAGCTGCAGGGCGTCGTCCGCACGCAGCCGCTCGGCCCGTACAGCGAAGCGACGGTCGAAACGGACATTCAGGCCATCAAGGACGCATACGCTGCCATCGGCCGCAGCGATATCACTGTGACGACGCAGGTCGTTCCGGTTGCCGAAGGACGTGTCAACCTTGCCTTCGTGATCAACGAAGGCGAGCGCACCAAGATCTCCCAGATCAACTTCGTTGGCAACGAGGCCTATAGCGACGGCCGTCTTCAATCGGTCATCGCGACGAAGGAATCGGGCATCTTCTCGTTCATCACGCGCAAGGACGTCTACAACCCGGACAAGCTTCGCGCCGACGAGGAACTGCTGCGCCAGTTCTATTTCAACCGCGGTTATGCGGACTTCCAGGTCGTTTCCTCTGACGCGACGCTCAATGAAGCGACCAACGAGTACACGGTGACGATCACCGTCGAAGAAGGTCCGCGTTATGACTTCGGTGCCGTCAATGTCGAATCGACCGTCGAGGGCATCAATGCCGAAGAGCTGAAGGGTCTCGTCGTGAGCCGTGAAGGCTCGGTCTACAAGGCCAAGGACGTTCAGGCGACGATGAGCGAGATTTCGAAGCGTGTCGCTTCGGCTGGTTATCCTTTTGCGCGCGTCACGCCGCGCGGCAACCGCGACCTGGCCAATCACACGATCGCCGTCGACTATCTCGTCGACCAGGGCGAACGAGCTTACGTCGAGCGCATCGAGATCCGCGGCAACACCCGCACGCGTGATTACGTCATCCGTCGCGAATTCGACATGGGTGAAGGCGATGCCTTCAACCAGGAGATGGTTGCACGGGCCAAGCGTCGCCTGGAGGCTCTCGGCTACTTTTCGAGCGTCAATATCTCGACTGCGCCGGGCAGCGCTGCCGACCGCGTCGTCGTGATCGTCGATGTTCAGGATCAATCGACCGGTTCGTTCGGTATCGGTGCGGGTTACTCCGCCGGCAGCGGTGGCGGCTTCCTCGTCGAAGCGTCGATCGAGGAAAAGAACTTCCTTGGTCGCGGTCAGTATATCCGCGTCGCCGCCGGTCGCGGTGATGAGAGCCGGACCTACAACGTTTCGTTCACCGAGCCTTACTTCCTTGGCTATCGCCTGGCTGCTGGCTTTGACGTCTTCAAGAACGAGAACGACTTCGATGACGACAACTACAGCTACGAAGATCAGGGCTTCAGCCTGCGCGTAACGGCGCCGATCACCGAAAACCTGTCGACCACGCTGCGCTACAACTTCACGCAGTTCGACTATAGCGGCGACGTCGCGAAGCTGTCGTCGCCTTACGTTCGCGCGGTTGAGGGTGGAAACTGGGTCCGTTCGTCGGTCTCGCAGTCGATCACCTACAACACGCTCGACGATGCGCAGCTGCCGCATGACGGCATCCTGGCGACCTTCACGCACGAGTTTGCAGGTCTTGGTGGCGACTCCGATTTCTACAAGATGACCGGTAAGGCCAAATGGTACTACACAGTGAACGACGAGGCGGACATCATCGCGTCGCTCGGTGGTAGCGCCGGTCACATCTTCGAAACCGGCAGTGATCTGCAGGTCTTCGACCAGTTCCAGCTTGGCTCCAACGATATCCGCGGCTTCGAGCGCAACGGTATCGGCCCGCGCGACAAGGCTACGGGCGATTCACTCGGCGGCACGACCTACTTCACGGCTTCGGCCGAGGCGACGTTCCCGCTTCCGGGTATCCCGCGTGACAGCGGCTTCCGTGGTGCGGTCTTCGCCGATGCCGGCACGCTCTACAGCAATAAGGTTGCAATGCTGCCGTCGGAAACGGTTCAGGGCAACGACTCGTCGCTGCGCGCGTCGGTCGGTATCGGCCTGATCTGGGCTTCGCCGTTCGGTCCGCTGCGTGTCGACTACGCCTGGCCGGTTGCCAAGGAAGACTTCGACCGGGTACAGAACCTGAAGTTCGGTATTTCCTCGTCGTTCTGATAAAGAGCAGTCCAGAACTGCCAGAAAAGATCGTTCTGGAGTGTCCATGGAACAGAACTGGTTTTTTCCGCCCCATGAAGGGATTCGCCTGGGTGACCTGGCGGATCAAATTGGGGCGGAGTTGGTGGATGTCGCGGTTGCGGACCGCGCTGTCCGTTCGGTAGCACCGGTCTATCGGGCAAAGCCCGGTGACATCTGCTATATGTTGTCTCGCAAGAGCCGCGCCGAGCTTGATACGTGTCAGGCATCCGCGATCATCTGCGACAAGACGATCTCCAGCCTTGTGCCTGCCCATATCCCGGTCCTGCTGGCGGCGCGTCCGCATACGGCCTTTGCCCTTGCCGGTACCTTGCTGCACGAGGTCGCGATGCGCCCCGCGCGCAACACCAGCCTCAAGGGCGTGGCGCCGGGCGCCTTCGTGGATCCGACTGCGCGTCTCGAAGACGGTGTCGAAGTCGAGCCGATGGCGGTCGTCGGAGCCGGCGCCGAAATTGGTCGCGGCACCCGCATTGCTGCCGGCGCGGTCATCGGCTCGGGTGTGCGCATCGGCCGTGATTGTACGATTGCTTCGGGCGCAAGCGTGCTCTGTGCTCTCGTCGGCAACAGCGTGATCATCCATCCAGGCGCCCGTATCGGGCAGGATGGGTTTGGTTATGCCCCGGGTCCGAAGGGCGGAATGATCAAGATCATTCAGGTTGGGCGCGTGATCATCCAGGATCACGTGGAGATCGGCGCCAACACGACGATCGACCGTGGCACGATGGATGACACGGTGATCGGCGAGGGGACGAAGATCGACAATCTGGTCCAGATTGGCCACAACGTGCGCATTGGTCGCTATTGTGGCATCGTCAGCCAAGTGGGCATTGCAGGCAGCACGAAGATTGGCGACGGCGTGATGATCGGCGGCGGTAGCGGCGTCAATGGTCACATCACAGTCGGCGATGGTGTGCAGATCGCGGCGATGAGCGGCGTGGCAAGCGACGTTCCCGCCGGCGAACGTTATGGTGGTATTCCGGCGCGCCCGATGCGCGATTTCCTGCGCGATGTCGCGGAGATGGCGATGCGGGCAAGCGACAGACAGAAAAAGAAGAAGGGCGGCTCGGATGAGTGAGGCAGCAACGGTTCTCGGTACGGCGGACATTCAGGAAATTCTGAAGCTGCTCCCGCATCGTTATCCATTTCTGCTCGTCGATCGGATCATCGAGATCGACGGCGACAATTCGGCGATTGGCATCAAGAACGTCTCGGCGAACGAACCGCATTTCACCGGTCACTTTCCCGAACAGCCGATCATGCCCGGCGTTTTGCTTGTCGAGGGCATGGCTCAGACGGCCGGTGCGATCTGCGCCCGCAAGGTGGGGACCGGAACAAACCTCGTCTATTTCATGACCATCGACAATGCGCGTTTCCGCAAGCCGGTCGTACCGGGCGATCGCGTCGAATTCCATGTCGTGAAGCAGAAGCAGCGCGGCAATATCTGGAAATTTCACTGTGATGCAAAAGTTGACGGGCAACTGGTCGCAGAAGCTGATATCGGCGCGATGATCGTCAGCAAGGAAGACGCCTGAACATGATTGCAGCAACAGCGAAGATCCACCCGTCCTCGATCATCGAAGACGGCGCTGTGGTCGGCGAAAACGTCAAGATCGGCCCTTTTTGCCACGTGGGTCCGAAAGTCGTTCTCGGCGACGATATTGAGCTTCACAGTCATGTCGTGGTGACCGGCCGCACGATCATCGGCAAGGGGTCCAAGATCTTCCCGCAGGCCGTGATCGGCGCCGACTCGCAGAGCGTTCATCATAGCGCCGTCGATACGGAACTGCTGATCGGCACGAACTGTACGATCCGCGAAGGCGTGACGATGAACACGGGCACCGTCGAGCATGGCGGACAGACGGTCGTCGGTAACAACAATCTGTTCCTGGCCTATTCGCACGTGGCGCATGATTGCCGGCTTGGCAACAATATCATCCTGTCGAACAACGTGATGCTGGCGGGCCATGTCACGGTGGAAGACCGCGCCATTCTCGGCGGCGGCTGCGCCGTGCACCAGTTTACCCGTGTCGGCCGCCAGGCGTTCGTCGGGGGCCTCTCCGCCGTCAGCTATGACGTCATTCCCTACGGTATGCTCAACGGCAATCCGGGCGTGCTGAGCGGGCTGAATGTTGTCGGCATGACGAGAGCCGGGATCGACCGGGCGACGATCCACGTCGTTCGTCGTGCCTACAAGCAGATCTTTGAAGGGCCGGAGTCGATCCGCGCCAATGCGGCCGCCATTCGCGAAGAATACGCCGACTGCGCACCGGTCGTCGAAATCCTCGATTTCATCGCGGCCGAGAGCGACCGGGCACTATCGTCGCCGTCCCGCGGCAAGGCGTGAGCGCGATGTCGGCTGCTGCGAGCCACGCAGCGACCGGCGGTCGGCTCGCAATCATCGCCGGCGGGGGCGCGCTGCCGCATCACGTGGCCGAAGCCGTCCGGGCGCGCGGCGAAGATCCTTTCATCATCGCATTATCGCGAGAGGCGGAAGAGGCTGATTGGGTCGGATTCGATCATTCCGTCCTGGGGATCGGCGATTTTGCCAATATCAGCCGTACCTTCAGGGAAGAGGGGATCGATCGCGTCGTCCTGTCGGGTTGGGTTCGCCGCCGACCGGAATGGCGTGACATTCGCCCGACGCTGAGAACGCTCGCAAAGATCCCGGCCGTCTTGAAGACGCTGGTATCCGGTGGAGACGATGCCGTCCTGCGCATGGCCATGGCACTGATCGAAGCAAGCGGAGCCCATGTCATCGGCGTTCACGAAGTGGTGCCCAATCTCCTGGCGGAACCGGGGCCGATCGGTGCGGTCACGCCCGATGCCGACGACCGCCGCGACATTGAGGTCGGCATCGCCGCTGCCAATGCCCTCGGCGCTCTGGATGTGGGGCAGGGCGCTGTGGCCGTCGGTGGGCGCGTCGTGGCGCTGGAGGGCGCTGAAGGTACCGATGCGATGCTTGAACGTGTTGTCGCCTTGAAGGCCGAAGGCCGTGTCTCTTCTCGCCGGCGGGGAGTCCTCGTCAAACTTTGCAAGCCGGGGCAGGATCTTCGCGCCGACTTGCCGTCGATCGGCCCCTCTACCGTTGCGCTCGCAGAAAGGGCCGGTCTCGCAGGCATCGCCATCGAAGCTGGCAGGGCCCTGGTGCTGGAACGCGCCAACGTGATCGACGTCGCCGATCGCTCCGGTCTGTTTGTTGCCGGGGTCGAGCGATCGGCCAGGGGAGCCGAGCAATGAGTGCGTCCAGCTACAAACTCGCGGTGATTGCGGGTGAGGTTTCCGGAGACCTGCTGGGCGCCGATCTCGTCCGGGCGCTTCGGACGCAAAACACCAGCACGATCGAGCTCGTTGGTGTCGGCGGCGAGGCGCTGGAGGCGGAGGGCCTTCGCTCCCTCTTCGACTATTCCGAACTATCCATCATGGGCTTCACCCAGGTGTTGGCAAGATTGCCGAAGCTCATCATGCGCATTCGCCAGACGGCAAAGGCGATCATTGCCGCGCGTCCCGATGCGCTGCTGATCATCGACAGCCCGGACTTTACCCACCGCGTGGCGAGGAAGGTGCGTGCGGCACTGCCGGATGTGTCTGTCATCAACTATGTTTGCCCGAGCGTCTGGGCCTGGAAGCCGGAACGCGCGCCGCGCATGCGCGGCTATGTCGATCATGTTTTGGCGGTGTTGCCGTTCGAACCGGAGGCGATGCAGAAGCTGCACGGCCCTCCGACGACCTATGTCGGCCATCGCCTCGCAAGCGATGCGAATGTGCTCGCGGTTCGGGCGAGCCGCCAGCAGCGTCTTGCCGGCGCCATGGATGGGCGGGTGTCGACGTGCCTCCTTCTGCCGGGCTCCCGTTCGAGTGAGGTTGGCCGCCTGTTGCCGATCTTCGGCCGGGTGGTCGAGGAGCTTGCCAGCCGGCATCCTGGCATCCGCTTCCTGTTGCCGACTGTTTCGCGACAGGAGAAGCTGGTGCGCGAAATCACGGCATCCTGGCCCATCCAGCCGGAGATCACCGTGGGCGCGGCGGAAAAGTGGGCCGCCTTCGATCAGGCCGATGCGGCGATCGCTGCCTCGGGAACGGTTCTCCTGGAATTGGCGCTGGCCGGCGTTCCCGTCGTTTCGACCTACGATCCCGATTTCCTGGTGAAGCTTTTGCACAAGCGCATCCGCATCTGGAGCGGCGCCTTGCCGAATTTGATCGCGGACTTCCCGATCGTTCCGGAATACTTCAACCAGGCAATCCGCCCCGGTGCCTTGACGCGTTGGATGGAGCGGCTTTCCGGTGCAACGGCGCAGCGCGCCTCGATGCTGGATGGCTACGCGGAGGTACAGCGGCGCATGGCGACGAGCCGCCCGCCTGGAGAGATCGCGGCCGAGATTGTTCTCGGCTATCTCAAGAAGACCAATAGGTAAGTTTCATAGTGCCTTGAGCGCGCAGGATGCATCCATCGATGCGCCGATGACCCTGAAACTATGCGCTGGGATTCCGCTCGGCGGAGCCAGTTTGCGACCGGCGTTGCTTGCAGCCCGTCTTATGGAAACGCGTACGAGCCGATGTCGCGGCCCCCCATAAACAAAAGCCCGGTCATCGCTGACCGGGCTTCGCTTTCTGGTCTGAAACCGATCAGCGCTTGGAGACCGGCACGTAGTCGCGCTGCGGAGCGCCAACATAGAGCTGGCGCGGACGGCCGATGCGCTGTTCCGGATCTTCGATCATCTCGTTCCACTGCGCGATCCAGCCGACGGTGCGGGCGAGCGCGAAGAGCACGGTGAACATGGTGGTGGGGAAGCCCAGCGCCTTCAGCGTGATGCCGGAGTAGAAGTCGATATTCGGATAGAGCTTCTTCTCGATGAAATATTCGTCCGTAAGTGCGATGCGCTCGAGTTCCATCGCGACTTCGAGCAACGGATCGTCCTTGTGGCCGAGTTCCGCCAGCACTTCATGCGTGGTCTTCTGCATGATCTTGGCGCGCGGGTCGTAGTTCTTGTAGACGCGGTGGCCGAAGCCCATCAGGCGGAACGGATCGTTCTTGTCCTTGGCCTTGGCGATGTATTCCGGAATGCGGTCAGCCGTGCCGATTTCGGCGAGCATGTTGAGCGCCGCTTCGTTGGCGCCGCCGTGGGCCGGGCCCCAGAGGCAGGCGATACCGGCAGCGATGCAGGCGAACGGGTTGGCGCCGGAAGAACCGGCGAGACGAACCGTCGAGGTCGACGCATTCTGCTCATGGTCGGCATGCAGGATGAAGATACGATCCATGGCGCGCGACAGGACCGGGTTGACGACATATTCCTCGCACGGAACGGCGAAGCACATGCGCAGGAAGTTCGAGGCGTAGTCGAGGTCGTTCTTCGGGTAAACGAAGGGCTGGCCGATGTGGTACTTATAGGCCATGGCCGCGATCGTCGGCATCTTGGCGATCATGCGCAGCGAAGCGACCATGCGCTGATGCGGATCGGTGATGTCGGTCGAGTCATGGTAGAAGGCCGACAGCGCGCCGACGCAGCCGCACATGACGGCCATCGGGTGCGCGTCGCGGCGGAAGCCGGTGAAGAAGCGCGACATCTGCTCATGCACCATGGTGTGGTGCGTGACGCGATAATCGAAATCGGCCTTCTGTGCCTTCGTCGGCAGTTCACCGTAGAGCAGCAGGTAGCAGACTTCCAGGAAGTCGCCATGTTCTGCGAGCTGTTCGATCGGATAGCCGCGGTGCAGCAGCACGCCTTCGTCGCCGTCGATATAGGTGATCTTGGATTCGCACGACGCCGTGGAGGTGAAGCCCGGGTCGTAGGTGAACATCTTCGTCTGCTTGTAAAGCGAGCCGATGTCCACGACGTCAGGGCCGATGGACCCCGATCGCACCGGAAGATCCGCAGACTTTCCATCGAGTGTTACAACCGCGGTTTTTTCAGTCATCGGACCCTCCGTCTTATGGCAACGTGGCACTGAGACGTGCCACGAAAATGAACGTTGCGAATTTGCTATATGATTTACTTTCGACTGCCAAGCTGTACGAAAGGCAAATTGTGCGATGCGAAAATGTGCATATGGCGACGCAACAATGGCATGTTACGGCAATAAGTCCAAGGAGATCAATAATCTCGTCGGATGATGGTGCGGTACCATTCTATATAGGTTTGCCGCTTTTTTCGGCAGATAGCGCAGCGGTTGCGGTTGCCTGCCTTTGGTTGCATGATCGAGCGCATATTCGGGGGAAAGAGCGCTGGCGCAATGAGCGATACTGAAAGGCGGTATGCGTCGCACGACGCGGAGCGCGGCAGCTTCCTGCTGTCCGGTTCCGATCCCGCCAATGCCGTTACAGTTTTTGCTCCCAATGCGCCGCCCGCCTTGTTCTCGACACGGGTCAAACGCGGGATGTCGATGGTCTCGGCTCACCTCGGCCCGCGTCTGGTCAAGGCGTCTTTCGCCTCCGCGATCGAAGACGAGCGCGCGTTCGGTCACGGTTTTGTGTTGATACCGGTACTGCTGAGCTTCGGCGTCCTCACTTGGCTGTCGCTCCCTTTCGATGTCGGAATCGCCAAACTTGCACTGCTGCTTTGCGTTTTTGGTATAGCGACGGTGGCTTGCATCGGAAAATCTGCATTCCTGCGGGCACCGCTGATCGCGGCGACACTGTTTGTAGCGGGAATGGTGCTGATTGCGGCCGAGACGGCGCGTACCGATACAATTATTCTCGACGCACCGGTGACGACGAATGTGCGGGGCGTGGTGTTCTCTCGCGAACAGGACGATCGGGGCCAATGGCGCTACGGGGTAGAGGTTCAGGAGACGACCAAACCGCGCCTGCGCCGCCAACCAACGAGAATAACGCTGGTGGCGCGGGGTCGGGACGAGCCGCTGCCGATAGGAGCGATCATCGAGGGCAGGGCGCGGCTGTCGCCACCGTCCGGCCCGGCACTGCCGGGTCTGAACGACTTTGCGTTCGACAGTTACTTCAGGGGCATCGGCGCAGTCGGCTTCTTCTACGGTTCGCCGACAGGCGGAAAAGCGCCCGCGGCCGGAGAATCGGAAGCGCCTCCTTCCTTCGGTTCATCCTTGGCGACCAGGATCGCCTTGATGCGAGAGGTTGTCGGAGAGCGCATCCGCACCGCGATCGGCGGCGATACGGGCGCACTTGCCGCTGCACTGGTGACGGCGGAAGAGCGTGCCATCAGCCGCGAGACCGTCGAGGTGTTGCGGCAAGCCGGTCTTGCGCATGTGCTGGCGATCTCGGGCCTCAACATGGCACTGGCCGCCGGAACCTTTCTGATCGGCGCCCGCACGGTTCTCAGCATGGTCCCCGGCCTCGCCCATCGTGCGCCGATCAAGAAGGTCGCGGCGGCCGGCGCGCTGCTGATGGTCTGTCTCTACATTCTCATCGCCGGTGGCGCCGTGTCGGCATTGCGCGCCTGGATCATGATTTCGATCATGCTCGTGGCGGTGTTTTTCGATCGCATGTCGATCAGCCTGCGCAACGTTGCGCTCGCGGCGATCGTCATCGTCGCCACAACGCCGTCGGCGGTTGCCGGGCCGGGTTTTCAGATGTCGTTCGCCGCGACCCTTGCGCTCGTTGCCGGTTATGCGCGCTGGCGCGAGCGGCGGGAAACGGAGCTACCGGCGGCGGAAAGACAGGGCAAGGGAAGGGGGCTGGTCACGGGCGTGGTCGCCGGTGTCGTCATCACCTCGCTGATCGGCGGGCTGGCGACATCGGTCTATTCGATCGCCTATTTCCACAGGTTGCCGGCTTATGGTCTGCTCGCCAATGTTCTCACCATGCCGGTGATCAGCATCGTGATCATGCCGTTCGGCCTGTTCGCCATGCTTCTGATGCCGCTGGGGCTTGAACACTATCCACTGGTGGCAATGGCATGGGGCCTCGACCGGATGCTCGACATCGCCCGCTTCGTAACCTCGCTTGACGGCGAGATCGTCACTGGTCGGATCGGGCATCTCGGCTTTGTGCTGATTGCCACGGGCGGTGTTCTGGTTTGTGTATTGCGGAGTTGGCTGGCACTGTCGGGCGCCCTGCTGATCTGCGCCGGTCTCGTCAGCCTCGCCGTGGAGCGCGACCGTCTTCCCGACGTTGTGATAGCCGAAGATGGCCGCCTCATCGGTCTCGTCGCGAACGGCGCGATCGCGACCAACAGGACGCGCCCGTCGGATTTCGTGTTTTCACAATGGCAGCGAGCACTCGCGCTGGGAAACCATCTTGCGCCGGTGACGCTTCCGCCACCAGCTTCTACCGATCCTTATCCGGCTACGGAACCGACCGGGAAGGGCGCTCCGCCGCTCGAAGAGGCAAAGGTGGCCGCAATCCGTGCGGATCTGTCGTCGGCGATCGAGGCGAATGCTGCGGGTGTTTTCGTCTGCCGGGAAAAGCAATGGTGTGCGGCGCGCAACACTTACGACTGGACGATCATCGCGCTCGAGAACCCGCGCCTGTTTCCGGCTTTGTGCGGCCTGGCGGATTTGGTGGTGACCGCCGCGCGGGTCGATGGCGCGACGTGCCCGAGCGATCGCGCCCGTATCGTGAATGCACAGACGCTGCGTCGTACGGGTGCGATCGAAATACGAGCGCAACCGGATACGGAGCAAGCGCCGCCCGCCATGCAGTTCCGGACGGCATTCACGACTCTTGCCCGCCCGTGGGAACGGCACCGCGCCTATGACTGGCGGACGGCTACCTTCACGGATGTGCCGTCAGGCTTTTGACGGCAGTTCCAGTACGTGTCCTGAGGGCCGGGTAGGTTGCGAAATTATTCTTGATTGATAAACTCCACAAATCCTTGTCATTTGGCTCCCCTTTGCGTAAAGAGCCAAAAAAGCACGCAAGGGATGTGGCGGGTGACGACCATCCCTTCGCTCTGAAACGACGAAACGGATCAGTACGTGAGGAACAAGATGCCGAACCGAGCCCGATCGACGATCAATCTGCTGGCAGCCGCGATACTCGGTCTGTCATCGGCTGCTTTGCCTGCGGTTGCGTTCGCTCAATCAGCGAGTGAAGGATCTTTGTCCCCCCCGGTCATGAGCGGCAATCGGGAAACTGCCACAGGTTCGCCTGCGCAGGCGCCGGTCGCAGAGGGCCAGACGGCCGCCACCGCACCCGTAAGCCGGGCGACGCCGACCACGCAGGTACAGCCCGCGGCGCAGGCCACGTCGCCTGAAGCTGCCCCCGTTGCTGTCGAGGGCACCGCTGCTGCGGCCGAAGGTGCGGCGAGCCCGGTGCTGCCGCATGACCTCTCGCCGGTCGGCATGTTCATGGCAGCGGACGTGGTCGTCAAAGGCGTAATGATCGGCCTGGCAGTGGCGTCCATCGCCACCTGGGCCATCTTCCTGGTCAAGGCACTGGAGCTCTTCGGTGCCAAGGCACGCCTTACCCGTGCGGTTCGCCTCCTGTCAGCCGCCAACGGCCTCGCGGATGTCAAGAATGCGTTCGATGGCAAGACGGGCCCCGCGCCTGAGATGGTGGCGGCCGCGATCGACGAAATGGCGCGTTCGGAAGCGGTGGTCGACCATGCGCCCGCAAGCGGTATCAAGGAGCGCGTTTCATCGCTGCTGAATCGCATCGAGGTTCGCGCCGGCAAGCGCATGGCCAGTGGGACTGGCATTCTTGCCTCGATCGGCTCGGTCGGCCCCTTCGTCGGCCTCTTCGGCACGGTGTGGGGAATCATGAATTCCTTCATCGGCATCAGTAAGGCGCAGACGACCAATCTCGCGATCGTCGCACCTGGCATAGCCGAAGCGCTGCTCGCCACGGCGATCGGCCTCGTCGCTGCCATTCCGGCGGTGGTCATCTACAACTACTTCGCCCGTTCGGTGGGCGGCTACAAGGTGATCCTTGCCGATGCGGCCGCCGCCGTAGAGCGGCTCGTCAGCCGCGATCTCGACCACCGCCTGGTCCGCAAGGCGCAGCCCCGCCGTCAGGAAGGCTTCGTCCATGCGGAAACGACCATCGCACGGATCGGGTGACTCATGGCCGGAAAAGTAAGCCATGACGGCGGCGATCTCGACGAGAACAGCGAAATTAACGTCACGCCCTTCATCGACGTCATGCTTGTACTCCTGATCATCTTCATGGTGGCGGCGCCGCTCGCCACGGTGGACATGAAGGTGGATCTGCCGCAATCGGCGGCAAAGCCCGCACCGCGCGACGACAAGCCGGTCTTCGTGACCTTGAAGGCCGATCTGGTGCTTGCGATCGGCAACGAAGAAACGGCCCGCGAGACCTTCGCTGACGAGCTGAAGCGCCTGACCGAGGGCAATACCGAGACGCGTGTACTGCTGCGGGCCGACAAGGCCGTGGACTATGGCGAGCTGATGACGGTCATGAACCTCATCCAGAACGCCGGCTATGCCAAGATCGCCCTCGTGGGCCTGGAAGGCGCACCCGGGCGCTGACCTACCCGGGTCCGTGTCTCAACGATGCGTCCTGCCCTGTCCGCGCCGCCGCGCTTGGCCGTTCAAGGCCCTTCTTCCCCGTTTTTCCGGCGCAATTTGCCGCTGTCGCTTGAATCCAGCGGGGCGGCGATTTAAGAGCTTACGTCAAAGGCTTTCCGTTGAGAGCCACAAGACGATCGCGCGGGCTTCTCCGAAAAGCGGCGCCGCGCCTATCCGGATACGAGGGCACTAGCATGAATTTCGAAGCAGCGCGCACCAAGATGGTGGACAACCAGATCCGCACGACGGATGTGACGTCCCACTCGGTCTTGTCCGCCTTCCTCACCGTGCCGCGCGAGGAGTTCGTGCCCGCCAAGATGAAGGAGCTCGCCTATATCGACACCGACATCGCGCTTGAAGGTACCAACGGCGCAGCCCCGCGATTCCTGATGGAGCCTTCGCCGCTCGCCAAGCTTCTGCAGCTTGCCGAGATCGCCAAGTCCGACGTCGTGCTCGAGATCGGCTGCGGCACCGGCTACGCTTCGGCGCTCTTGTCGCTGGTCGCCGGTTCGGTCGTGGCGCTCGAAAGTGATCAGGGTCTTGCCGCCACCGCCACCGAGACCCTGGCGCGTCTCGGCTATGACAATATCGCCGTCGTCACCGGCGAACTCGAGAAGGGTTACGCTGCCGAAGCGCCCTACGACGTCATCTTCGTCCACGGCGCGGTGGAAGTGTTGCCTGCGGGTCTGTTCGAACAGCTGCGCGATGGCGGCCGGCTCGTCGTGGTCGAAGGATTTGGCAACGCTTCGCGCGCTAAACTCTATGTGCACGAGCACGGAAGAACCTCCGAGCGTGCCGATTTCAACACTGCGGTGAAGCCGCTTCCCGGCTTCCGCCGCGAGCAGGAATTTGTTTTTTGAGGTCCCGCTTATTGAGGGATATCAACATTCAAAATGCACTGCTAAAATAACAATGTTGCCAATTCGCAACGGGGTGCTTGTTTCTTTTTGAAATGCCTGCACAGAGTAGGTCTGCGCAGTTGTCGGAATCTGGAATCCGGGTTTCAAAGAGTGCAGTGGTAGTGATTTGCTCACCAGTGGGCGGTGTGAGCGCTTCATCGCCGTATCTAGGCAGCGTCGTTTTTATAACGAGGACGGCGCTGCGGGAAATAGAGGGCAGGCTCTGCCGCCCCGATCGGAGAGAGAAGTAATGGTGTCGATTGTCCGTAAAGCGGCTCTGTGGGCCGCCGTTTCGACGAGTGTACTGGTTGCCCCGCATGCAGTACTGGCCGAGACGATCTTCGGCGCAATGGCCAAAGCCTACGAGAACAACCCGGATCTGAATGCTGCGCGTGCGGGTCTGCGCGCGACGGACGAGAGTGTGCCGATCGCCAAGTCCGGCTTTCGGCCCCAAGTCGCGGCTTTCGCAACGGGAACGCTTACGACTCTCGAAAGAGAGAAAACCCGGTCACAAGACTTTCATCAGGGGCAGGTCGGCGTCTCCGTAACGCAGATGGTCTTCGACGGCTTTCAGACCCTGAACAATGTTCGCGCGGCCGAAGCGAACGTATTCGCGACCCGCGAATCGCTGCGTGCCAACGAAATGCAGATCCTGCTCTCGGCTGCGACCATCTACTCCAACATCGCCCGCGATCAGCAGCTGGTCTCTATCCGCAAGCAGAACATCGCCTTCCTTCAGGAACAGGTGAACGCCGCCAAGGCGCGCCTGGACGTGGGTGAAGGCACGCGCACGGACGTGAGCCTTGCCGAGGCATCGCTCGCCAACGCGCAGTCGCAGCTCATCGTGGCCGTTGCTCAGCTGAAGCAGAGCGAAGCGACCTATGTGCAGATTGTCGGCGACGTGCCGAGAGGCATCAAGCAGGCTTCGCCCGCTTCGAAGGGCCTGCCACGCTCGCTCGATCAGGCTGTTGCAGCAGGTCTGCGCGAGCATCCGACGATTCTGGCTGCGCAATACTCGGTCGACTCGGCAGGGTTCCAGGTGAAGTCCGCGGAAGGCACGATGCTGCCTGGCGTGACGCTTCAGGGAGAGGTCAGCCGCACCACCGGTAACGCCAGCACCAACGGTCTCGACAACAACACCTCGAGCATAACGGCGCGGCTGGAAGTTCCGATCTATCAGGGCGGCGCCGAATACGGCCAGATCCGCCAGGCAAAGGAACGCCTGGGGCAGCAGCGTATCCTGGTCGATTCGGCTCGCGCGGCTGTTCAGCAGACAATCGTCTCCGCCTATGCGCAGCTTGAAGCCGCGATTGCCCGTATTTCCGCCAACAAGGCGCAGATCTCTGCCGCCAAGCTGGCATTGGATGGCGTGATCGAAGAGCGCAAGGTCGGCCAGCGTACGACCCTGGACGTTCTCGATTCGCAACAGGACGTGCTTCAGGCGCAGGAACTGCTGGCTCTCGCACAACGCGATGCCGTCGTCGCCAGCTACACGTTGCTTGCGGCAGCGGCGAATCTTACGGTGAAGAGCCAAGGGTTGCAGGTTGCGGAGTATCGCGCCGAGCAACACTACGAGGCGGTCAAGGATAAATGGTTCGGTCTTCGAACCGTCGACGGTCGCTGAAGAAAACGCCCCGGTCGCCCCGGGGCGTTTCTATTTTTCCCCCTGAAAACAAATCTGTGCAAGAATCTGAGTGGCTGATTCGTGGCGTATGTTTCGTCCGCGAACTCACATAAGGTTTGTCGGAAATCGGCGCATGTCCTGTTCTGAGGCACATGCCGGCCGTGCAAACGAGGATGGAAATGGCACAGCTCAATGTCGCGCGTGAACCTTCGATGGATGAGATCCTGGCATCCATTCGCAAGATCATCGAAAGCAATGAGCCTGGGCAGGCCGGGCTTTCGCCGCAGCAGCACTTCGAGGACGAGGCGAGCGACGAGATCGAGTTGACGATCGACCGCGAGATCGAGACCATAACCTTCGGAAGGCGCGAGGAGCCCACAGAAACAGCACCAAGGGCCACGCCAGCGGCGCCGGCCGTAGAGCTTTCCATCGTTCCGTCCGAGGCTGGTACGGTGTCCGCGCAGCCGCCGCTCTCCCTGGCGGATGTCGCAGCACGCGTTCGCGCGGCTTCGGAGCGTCACGCGACAGGGTTTGCCCCGCGTGACACGCAGCCAGTCGCGCCGGCGCCGGTGATCCAGGACAGCCCTGTCGTAACGTCACGCATGGCCGCGGTATCGGCGCCCAAGGCTCCTGCCGTTCAGCCGATCGCCGCCCCTGAAACACACGCCTCTGAAACACACGCGAATGTGGAGGCCGTCGCTGCCCCCGGTTCATCGGAGCCTCGCGACAACCCCGAATCGCGCGTACAGGCAGCGGCCGCTGTGGTGGACACGCTGGCACCCGAGAAGGCGATCGCAGCCATCGTCTCTCCGGAAGTCGGCCGGAAGGTCGCGCAATCCTTCGACAATCTCGCTCTCGCGGTCGATCAGGGCGCGATGCGTTCGTTTGACGAAATCGCTGAGGAGATGCTGCGGCCGATGCTGCAGGAATGGCTGGACGACAATCTGCCGACACTCGTCGAACGGCTGGTTCGCGAGGAAATCGAGCGTGTTGCCCGCGGGCCGCGTCGCTGAAATTCAGACCGTTTGACGCATGGGGCCGCGGCGACCGTCGCGGCTTTTTGCGTTCGTGTTGACTTGCACCGGCCGTTCCGGTTTACAAGACACAGACATCACTCTCCTAAATTGGCTCCAAAATGCTTGATAAGACCTACGATTCCGCATCCGTCGATCCACGTATCGCCAAGAAGTGGGACGAAGAAAACGCGTTTCGTGCAGGCGCGGGTGCCAAGCCCGGCGCCGACAGCTTCTGTATCGTGATCCCGCCGCCGAACGTGACCGGCTCGTTGCACATGGGCCACGCGCTCAACAACACGCTTCAGGACATCATGGTGCGCTTCGAGCGTATGCGCGGCAAGGACGTGCTGTGGCAGCCGGGCATGGACCATGCCGGTATTGCGACGCAGATGGTGGTCGAGCGCAAGCTGATGGAAACCCAGCTGCACCGTCGCCAGATGGGGCGTGAGGCCTTCATCGAGAAGGTCTGGGAGTGGAAGGCCGAATCCGGCGGATTGATCTTCAACCAGTTGAAGCGGCTTGGCGCGTCCTGCGACTGGTCGCGTGAACGCTTCACCATGGATGACGGTCTGTCGGAGGCGGTTCTGGAGGTCTTTGTCTCGCTCTACAAGGAAGGGCTGATCTACAAGGACAAGCGCCTGGTCAACTGGGACCCGAAGCTTCTGACGGCGATTTCCGATCTGGAAGTCGAGCAGCACGAGATCAATGGCAATCTCTGGTACCTGCGCTATCCGCTCGAGCCTGGTGTCACCTATGAATATCCAGTCGCCTTCAATGACGAAGGCAAGGCGACCGAATGGGAGAAGCGCGACTATCTGGTCGTCGCGACCACCCGCCCGGAAACGATGCTCGGGGACAGCGGCATTGCCGTCAATCCGGACGACGAGCGCTACAAGCCGCTCCTCGGCAAGCATGTCATCCTGCCGATCGTCGGCCGGCGCATTCCCATTGTTGCCGACAGCTATGCGGACCCGACGGCCGGTACCGGCGCGGTGAAGATCACGCCTGCGCACGACTTCAACGACTTCGATGTCGGCAAGCGTGCAGGCCTGCGCGCGATCAACATCATGACGATCGACGGCCGCATCACCGTCAAGGACAACGAGGAGTTCCTCGAAGGACTGACCGACCCGGCTGCCTTGCATGGCGCATGGGACGAGCTCGAAGGCAAGGACCGGTTCGAGGCTCGCAAGATCATCGTCCGCATCTTCGAAGAGGCTGGCCTGCTCGACAAGATCGAGCCGCACAAGCACATGGTCCCACACGGCGACCGTGGCGGTGTACCGATCGAGCCGCGCCTGACGGAACAATGGTACGTCGACGCCAAGACGCTGGCGAAGCCTGCGATTGCTGCGGTCAAGGAAGGCCGGACGAATTTCGTTCCGAAGAACTGGGAGAAGACCTACTTCGAGTGGATGGAGAACATCCAGCCGTGGTGCGTTTCGCGTCAGCTCTGGTGGGGGCATCAGATCCCGGCCTGGTACGGCCCCGATGGTCAGGTCTTCGTCGAGAAGACCGAGGAAGAGGCGCTGCACGCCGCGATCCAGCATTATCTTGCGCATGAAGGTCCGATGAAGGCCTATGTCGAGGACCTGCTCGAGAACTTCAAGCCGGGCGAAATCCTGACGCGCGACGAAGACGTGCTCGACACCTGGTTCTCTTCGGCGCTCTGGCCGTTCTCGACGCTCGGCTGGCCGAACGAGACGCCCGAACTGGAGAAGTATTACCAGACCGACGTGCTGGTGACCGGCTTCGACATCATCTTCTTCTGGGTTGCCCGCATGATGATGATGGGCCTGCACTTCATGAAGGATGCAGACGGCACCCCGGTCGAGCCGTTCCATACGGTCTACGTCCATGCGCTCGTTCGCGACAAGAACGGCCAGAAGATGTCGAAGTCGAAGGGCAACGTCATCGACCCGCTCGAACTCATCGACGAATATGGCGCCGATGCACTGCGCTTCACGCTGGCGATCATGGCCGCGCAGGGCCGCGACGTGAAGCTCGATCCCGCTCGTATCGCCGGTTACCGCAACTTCGGCACGAAGCTCTGGAACGCCACGCGCTTTGCCCAGATGAACGGCGTCGTCGACAGCGAAGGCTTCATCCCCGAGGCCGCATCGCTGACCATCAACCGCTGGATCCTGACGGAGCTTTCGCGCACCATCCGCGACGTCACCGAGGCGATCGAGGCCTATCGATTCAACGAAGCGGCCGGCAGTCTCTATCGTTTCGTCTGGAACCAGTTCTGTGACTGGTACCTTGAACTGCTGAAGCCCGTCTTCAACGGCGAGGATGAGGCGGCCAAGCGCGAGTCGCAGGCCTGCGTCGCCTATGTTCTCGACGAGATCTACAAGCTACTGCATCCCTTCATGCCGTTCATGACCGAGGAGCTCTGGGGGCAGACGGCAGGCGAGGGCCGCGAACGCGAGACGCTGCTCTGCCACGCCGAATGGCCGGCGGCTTCCTATGCCGACGATGCCGCTGCCGACGAGATCAACTGGCTGATCGACCTCGTTTCGGGCATTCGTTCGGTTCGCTCGGAGATGAATGTCCCGCCGGCGGCAACCGCGCCGCTGATCGTCGTCGGTGCCAACAACCTGACGCGCGAGCGCCTGCAGCAGCATGCCCCGGCAATCGCCCGCCTGGCACGTGTCGAACACATCGACCATGCGTCTGTCGCCCCGCGCGGCAGCGCCCAGATCGTCGTCGGCGAGGCGACCGCGTGCCTGCCGCTCGGCAACCTGATCGATCTCTCCGCCGAGAAGTCGCGCCTGGAGAAGGCGATCACCAAGGTGGAGGCAGAGCGCGAGCGTATTCTTGGCAAATTGGCCAATGAAAAGTTCGTTGCGAACGCAAAGCCTGAACTGGTGGAAGCAGAGCGTGAGCGTCTGGTGGAGCTCGATCTTCAGAAGGAATCGCTTGGCGTCGCTCTGACCCGCGTGGCGGAAGCCGGTTAGGAAGCACGCTAGGGGTGTATTCGCCCCAGGATCAGTCGACCAAGAAAATCAGAATCCGCGGCAGCTATGTCGCGGATTTTTTATTTTAGCATGACCGGATATACTTGCGCGTATGAGCTTCGCGATCGAATCGCCGGGCCGAATACTGTAGACCGTTCACGAAATCGCTTGGCATGTGCCGGCGGAGTTTCAATGGCCATTTTTGTGGTCTCCAGCAAAAACCAATATTGTTGTCTCCGCGACACAGCTTTCGCGAGTGTTGGAAGTTTTTCCTATTTTATTGGCTTATTTACCTATTTCCCGGAATATCATTTCGGAAATGCGCGAATGTGTCTAAATCATGAGAATCTTACGTAAATCATGTGACCCATAGTGCCGCACCACCTCTGCCTCCGGCATTTGCGATTTCACATGTTCGTGAGAATACTTTCGCCACACGCGGCATGAGGTGGAATGTCGCAGAGTGCAGTGCAGGGGAGGAGCTTGATGGCTCACATGAATTTTAAGCGTGGCGTCCTGACGGTGGCGGCTGGTTTGCTGTTTGCGTCGGCGGCCCACGCCGGCGGTCTCGAGCGCGGTGGCTACAACATCGACCTGCTGTTCGACCCGTCGGACTACGCGGCAGAAGCGTCGGCAACCTACGTCAATCCGCAGCGCGAACTCAATAACGTCGTCGATCTCAACCCGTTGAACGGTACGCCTGGTGGTCCGTCCAGTGGCGTTCGCGACACCGAGAGCTACTGGGTGCCGCGCGTCGGCATCAAGGCTGGGATCGGCGAAGGCTTCGACTGTATGGCTGACTATTCGCAGCCCTGGGGCGCGCACTCGAAGCCAGGATTTAACTGGGCCGGCGCCAATGATAACGCCGAAACGAAGGTCGAAAGTGACAACTATGCTGCGACCTGTTCCTACAAGTGGGCGGTCGGCCCGGGCCAGTTCCGTGTGATCGGTGGTGTTTTCTACCAGGAGGTCGGCGGTTTCAAAGAACGTCAGGTCGTACCGGCATTCGGCACCTTTGATGGCTCCGGTCGACTTGATCTCGAAGGTACAGGCTGGGGCTGGCGCACTGGCGTTGCCTACGAGATTCCTGAGTATGCTGTGCGGGCAAGCCTCGTTTACAACAGCGCGGTCGATCTGGATGACCTTTCCGGCTCGATCGATCTGCGCGAAGCGGCGCTTCCGGTGGTGATCCCTGGCGTGGGTCTGGTTCGGATCCCGGGCACCAAGTATGATGTTTTCGGCAACGCTTCCATGCCGGATTCGCTGGAGTTGAAGGTGCAGTCGGGTATCGCTCCGGATTGGGTGGCGTTCGGCTCGGTCAAGTGGACTGACTGGAGCCAACTCCAGGTTCTGAGTTTCTGCCCGCGTACGGCCAACCCGCTCACGCCCTGCACGAGCCTCAACTTGCTCTACCGCGACGGCTGGACAATCTCGGGCGGTATCGGCCACAAGTTTACCGACAAGCTCAGCGGCGCGGCCAGCATCACTTGGGACCGCGGCACGAGCCACGGCTTCGGCACGCAGACCGACACCTGGACATTCGGCACCGGGCTTTCCTATGCCGCAACCGAGAACCTGGAGTTCCGCCTCGCCGGTGCGGTCGGTATACTGACGGGCGGCAGCTCCGGTCCGCAGACGTTTGAGGGACAGCCCGTCGGTACCGACGTGAAGTACGATTTCGACGACGACTACTTCGCAGCCGTCTCGACTTCGATCAAGATCAAGTTCTGATCCTTCGTTAATCAGACCGTTCAGGGCCCGGTTTCAACCGGGCCTTTCTTTTGGTGTGGAGTGTTTAACCAAGCGCCAGTAGCGTCCCGCAATGTGACGATTCAGCAACACATTTAATGCTAGAGTTTGTTAGCATCGGACTCGTCCCGGCTATGTCCATTTCCCGCCACAAACAGGGAGCAGCGATAGTAGGGACAAACCTGCAACGTGAAAACGAAACCTGCGGCGTTTGGTGTGAAATGAAACTTGGACTGTCGATGTTCACGTCAGATGTGGCCTCCGGTGCTTTTGTGCAAGCGGTCGACTGAAATGGTCTTTTCGGCGGATGTGTCGAAGTTTCGTTCTGGAATGGGCGCGTCGATATCGTCGACGGATGTGGTGAAGTTTTGGGCGGCGGCGGGTCGCCCGGGTGTTTGTGTTTGCAGCGGTGATGAGTTCGGCGTGGCCGGCTGGAACGGAAGAATTAGACTGTGATGCTTGCGGGTGAACTGAAGTCACTGAAGGTTGCGATACTCGGCGTGTCGCTGGCGGTCTGCGGGACCATCACCATGCCGGCTTTTGCCTTTGATCCGGGGGCAGGCGTTACGAAGGAATCCGGTCCCTTCGCGCTCTTCAAGTTCGGTTTCTCCGCTTACAAGAACGGTCGCAAGGACGAGGCCATCGAAGCCTACAAATACGCAGCGGAGAAGGGGCATACCGGCTCGCGCTGGGCTCTGGCCAATATGTATGCCTATGGCGACGGTGTCGCCGAGAACGACCTCGAAGCCTTCAAGATCTATAGCGAGATCGCCCAGCAGGGCGTGGAGCCGGGTTCCGAGGATACCGGTTACTTCGTCAACGCATTGATCTCTCTTGCCGGCTACTACCGACGCGGCATTCCCGACAGCCCGATCAAGTCGGATATGGCCCAGGCGCGGCAACTCTATTTCCAGGCGGCGTCGACCTTTGGGGTCGCTGAGGCGCAGTTCCAGCTTGCGCGCATGCTGCTCTCGGGCGAGGGCGGCAATGTCAACGTTCAGCAAGCCAAGAAGTGGCTCAATCGGGCCCGCAAGAGCGGCCATGCCGGCGCCATGGGTGTCTTCGGCAACGTGATTTTCCAGGAAGGCCAGACCGTCCGTGGTCTCGCCTATATGACTGCCGCGCTCGACCAGTGTTCGCCGAAGGATCGGCCCTGGATGCAGTCGATGCAGGAGCAAGCGTTCTCGCTGGCGAGCGAGGACGACCGCCGCACGGCAATCGCCCTGTCGCAGAACCTGCACATGCAGGGCGACGACGACTGATCTCACCGCGGAACAACCCACAAAAACAGCAGAGCTAATACGGAATAGCCGAACGGCAGCTCCGCGCCTCAGGCGGCGACGAAGGCAAACTCGCCGATGACCGGGACGTGGTCCGAGGGCTTTTCCCAGGCGCGCACATGCTTGTCGATCGCGGTCGAAACCAAACGATCGGCTGCCTCCGGCGACAGCATCAGATGGTCGATGCGAATGCCGAAATTCTTGGGCCAGCAGCCGGCCTGATAATCCCAGAACGTATAGAGCGGGACCGCGTCCGACGTCGCCCGCACGGCATCGATCAAGCCGAGATTGCGCAGGCGCCGAAACTCCGCGCGTGTTTCAGGCAGGAAGAGAGCGTCGTTCTGCCAGACCTTGATGTCCCAGCAGTCATGCTCCTCCGGGATGACATTGTAGTCGCCGGCCAGGATGAAGGGCTCTTCGAGCAGAAGGCGCTGCTCGGCATAGGCGGCAAGCCGGCGCATCCAGGAAAGCTTGTAGGGGTACTTCTCGCTATCGACGGGATTGCCGTTCGGCAGGTAGAGCGAGCAGACGCGGATCACGCCGCCGGCAACCGAGAACACGCCTTCGATGAAACGGGACTGCTCGTCCGAGTCGTCTCCGGGCAGTCCGCGGTTGACTTCGTCCGGGCGCAGCTTGGAGAGCAGGGCGACACCGTTGAAGCCCTTCTGGCCGTGGGTCTCGACATGGTAGCCGAGCGCCTCGATTTCCAGACGAGGAAAGCCATCGTCGACAGATTTGATTTCCTGGAGGCAGACGATGTCCGGATTGGCTTCCTTGAGCCACGCCAAGAGGCTGTCGATTCGCGCCTTAACGCCATTGATGTTCCAGGTCGCAATCTTCATGGCTCGAAACGCCCTTCCATATCGGTGAGTCCTTGACGCCGAGAATCTTCTAGCTGCTCCCGATTCTTTTGACAAATCCGATACCTGCGGCCTTTCAGGCCCGCAGGAAAGGTGCAACGACGGCGTGCGGCGCCGAGCACAGTTTATACGGTATAGGTGCGGGTGCTCGAATTGATTCCGCTTCATGGCCGGCTATAGTCCGGCGCATGATCGATCTCGTGCAGAACTACTGGCCGCATATCCTGGCGCTGTTGTCCTTCGCGCTTGGCATCCCGGCTGCCATTCACGCCGCCATGACCAAGGACGACGTTCGCGCCGCAGCCGGCTGGGTCGGTGTCGTTCTGCTCTCGCCGATCGTCGGGGCATTGCTTTATGCCGTCGCCGGTATCAACCGTATCCGCCGCTCCTCGATCGGCTCGCAGCGCGCGCTGTTGCGGGGCCAGGGCCCCGACCAGTTCGGCAAGTTCGATATCTCCGAAACGGACATTGCCGGACGCTTCGGGAATCGTTTTGCCGCGATGAAAATTCTCGGGGATCGTGTTTCCCGCCATCGCATGTGTTCCGGCAACGGCATCGAGGTGCTTTCCGGCGGAGACGCCGCCTATGCGGCCATGCTGACGGCCATCGCCGGTGCGCAGCGCAGCATCCTGATCGAGAGCTACATCTTCGATCGCGACGTGGTCGGCCTTCGCTTCGCCGATGCCTTGATCGCCGCGGTCGCGCGCGGCGTCGAGGTGCGCGTGCTGATCGACGCAGTCGGCGCGCGCTACTCCGTGCCCAGCATCGTCGGTCATTTGAAGGCAGCCGGCGTTCCGACGGCCGTCTTCAACGGTAATATCATCATGGGACTGAGGCTGCCCTATGCCAATTTGCGCACGCACCGGAAGATCCTCGTCGTCGACGGACGGGTTGCCTTTGCCGGTGGCATGAACATCCGCGCCGGCTTTACCAACGAGATCCCCGGCGAAATACCGGCGCTCGATACGCATTTTCGCGTGAGCGGCCCGGTGGTCGCCGACATCTTTCAGGTCGCCGCCGAGGACTGGCAATTTTCCAGCGGTGAGATGCTGGCGGGCGGCGCCTGGGCTCTCGAAGACATGCCCCCGTCGGCAGATGCACCTTCCGTGCTGATGCGCGCCGTACCCTCAGGGCCGGACGCCACCAACGAAACCAATCACAAGATACTGATGGGGGCATTCTCGGTGGCGCGGAAGAACATCCGCTTGATGTCGCCCTATTTCCTTCCGGACCGCGAACTGATCAGCGCGTTGGTCACTGCGGCCCGCCGGGGAGTCGACGTCGATATCATCGTCCCCGCGGTCAACAACCTGCTCTTGGTCGATCGTGCGATGACCGCGCAATTCGACCAGGTCTTGAAGGGCCACTGCCGCGTCTGGCGTGCCGCAGGCGCCTTCAACCATTCCAAGCTCTTGATCGTGGATGAGCGCTGGGCCTATGTCGGATCGACCAATCTCGACCCGCGCTCGCTGCGGCTCAATTTCGAGTTCGATCTCGAAGTGCTGGACGACGGTTTCGCCCATACGATCAGCGGGATGATATCGGATGTTCAGGCATCGGCCGAGCCCGTGACGCTCGAGGCATTGCGCGCCAAGCCGCTCGTCGACCGGTTGGCGAACCGTTTGCTTTGGCTCGGGTCGCCATATCTGTGACGGCGACCCCGATCGGGCCATCTGGCCGTGTCAGATGGAAAAACTCGTTCCGCATCCGCAGCTTGCGACCGCGTTCGGATTCTTGATCTGAAACGACTGGCCGAGCAGGTTGTCGACGAAGTCGATTTCCGAGCCGCCCATGTAGACGAGCGAAAGGCTGTCGATCAGAACCTTGGCGTCGTTCTTCTCCAGCACCAGGTCGTCGTCGTTTGCGCTGTCGACCAGGTCGAACTTGTAGGAGAATCCCGAGCAGCCGCCACCTTCCACGGACACCCGCATGGCATTGTTGTGACTGTCCGAACGAAGGATCGTGGCGATCCGCTTTGCAGCAGCGTCCGAAAGGGTCACGGTTTCTTGCGTCATATCTGCCTCCTGCCGGGGTCAAGAACCGGAGAGATTTGATTGTTGTTCCAGCAATGTCCCGGCCGCTTCCGGAGGTGGTTTCAACTCCCGCGGCCAAGCCGTTGCTTTCGCTTGCGGAATCGGTCGATGCTTGCGCGACGCGTTTCCGTGGCTTTCACTATAGGTATGAAGGCTTCAATGTCCCGTCAATGGGATGACGATTTGGGTGCAAAATGACATTCGACAAAAATGCGCTGGGCTTCGGGTATGGTGAACATGCGCCGTTCGCGTCGAATCCCTGGGCGACGCGCGGCAGGCTCTATCCGGAAGAATCGAGCGCGACACGCTCGGATTTCCAACGTGACCGCGACCGCATCGTGCACACGACGGCCTTTCGCCGGCTGAAGCACAAGACGCAGGTCTTCATCGCCGCCGACGGCGACCACTACCGCACGCGGCTGACGCACACGATCGAAGTGGCGCAGATCGCCCGCGCACTCGCCCGCGCGCTGAAGCTCGACGAGGATCTCGCCGAAGGGGTCGCCCTCGTTCACGATTTCGGTCACACACCATTCGGGCATACGGGCGAGGACGCCTTGCACGAGATGCTGAAGCCCTACGGCGGTTTCGATCACAATGCCCAGTCGCTGCGCATCGTCACGAAACTCGAACGGCGCTACGCCGAGTTTGACGGGCTGAACCTGACCTGGGAAAGCCTGGAGGGATTGGTCAAACACAATGGACCGCTGCTGACGCCCGACGGGCAGGGCACGCGCGGACCGGTACCGCAGCCGATCCTCGATTATTGCGCGCTGCACGATCTGGAACTGGCGAGCTATGCGAGCCTTGAGGCGCAGGTCGCGGCCATCGCCGACGACATTGCCTACAACACCCATGATATCGACGATGGCCTCAGGGCCGGCTATCTGACCTTCGAGATGCTGGAAGACGTTCCGTTCCTTGCCCGTCTGATGCGCGAGGTCCATGACCGCTATCCCGGCCTTGAAAGTAGCCGCTTCACGCACGAAATCATGCGTCGCCAGATCACGGCGATGGTCGAGGACGTGATCGGTGTCGCCCAGAAGCGCATCGCGGACATTCGCCCTGAGAGCGCGAGCGAGGTGCGTCAGGCGGGTACGGTCATGGCGACCTTCTCCGACGAGATGAGCGAGACCGACAAGCAGATAAAGCGCTTGCTGATGACCCGCATCTACCGGCACCCCGAAGTGATGCGGGTGCGGGAGGGAGCGGCGTCGATCGTCTGCGATCTCTATCATGCTTTCATGGATGACCCGCAATTGATGCGGGAGCACTATTGGATCGATCAGATTGCCGGCATGGCCGAACCGGCGCGGGCCCGTCATGTCGGCGACTATCTTGCCGGCATGACCGATACCTTCGCAATCAGCGTGCACAAGCGCTTGTTTGACCACACGCCGGATTTGCGGTAGGGACGCCCCGCCCGGAGGCTTACGGTTCAACCGAACCGAGCCTCCTTTTTGAGTTTTGCACCGGCCACATGTGGTCGGGAAAAGCGGACGGATCAGATGAATCTCTTCACGGACTTCGAATCAAGAATTAAGGACATTCTCGAAACGCTTGAAAGCGTTCGAGAAAAGCGATCCGATCTTGACTTCGGCCGTGTCAATGTCGAGCCGCCGCGCGATCCGAGCCACGGTGACGTGGCGACCAATGCCGCCATGGTGCTGGCCAAGCCGCTCGGCCTGAACCCGCGGGCGCTTGCCGAACTCATCGTTGAAAAGCTCAAGCAGAACCCGGAAGTCACCGATGTGACCGTTGCCGGCCCCGGCTTCATCAATGTCCGGCTTTCAGTATCCTATTGGCAGAAACTGTTGTCGAACGTGGTGCGGGCGGGCCTTGACTATGGCCGCAGCACCGTCGGTTCGGGCCGCAAGGTCAACGTCGAATATGTCTCGGCCAACCCGACGGGACCGATGCATGTCGGCCACTGCCGCGGCGCCGTCGTCGGCGACGCGCTTGCCAACCTGCTGGCCTTTGCCGGCTATGCGGTGACCAAGGAATACTACATCAACGATGCCGGCTCGCAGATCGACGTTCTCGCGCGTTCCGCCTTCATGCGGTATCGCCAGGCGCTTGGCGAGGACATCGGGGAGATCCCGGCGGGTCTTTATCCGGGTGACTATCTCGTTCCGGTCGGCGAAGCGCTCGCCGATGAATTCGGCACGAGCCTGCGCCTGATGCCCGAAGACAAGTGGATGCCCCTCGTCAAGGACCGGACGATCGGTGCCATGATGGCGATGATCCGCGAAGATCTCGCGGCGCTGAACGTCAATCACGACGTCTTCTTCTCCGAACGGACGCTGCACGCCAATGGAGCGGCTGCGATTCGCACCGCGATCAACGACCTGACCTTCAAGGGGCACGTCTACAAGGGCACGCTGCCGCCGCCGAAGGGGCAACTTCCGGAGGATTGGGAAGATCGCGAGCAGACGCTGTTCCGCTCGACGGAGGTTGGTGACGACATCGACCGCCCGCTGATCAAGTCCGATGGCAGCTACACCTATTTCGCCGCCGACGTCGCCTACTTCAAAGATAAGTTCGATCGCGGCTTCGACGAAATGATCTATGTGCTGGGCGCCGACCATGGCGGTTACGTCAAGCGGCTCGAAGCGCTGGCACGCGCCGTATCAGGCGGTTCGTCGAAGCTTACGGTTCTGCTGTGCCAGTTGGTCAAGCTCTTCCGTAACGGCGAACCGGTGAAGATGTCGAAGCGCTCCGGCGATTTCGTTACGCTGCGCGACGTCGTCGATGAAGTCGGCCGTGATCCGGTTCGTTTCATGATGATCTATCGGAAGAATTCCGAGCCACTCGACTTCGATTTTGCTAAGGTTACAGAACAGTCGAAGGATAACCCGGTCTTCTACGTGCAATATGCTCATGCGCGTTGCCGGTCGGTGTTCCGTCAGGCGGCGGAAGCTTTCCCGGATCTGGATATCGAATCGCTCGACTTTGCTGGTGCCGTACAGGGGCAGATCGAGGATCCGACGGAGCTTCAGCTCGTCGCCAAGCTCGCAGAATATCCGCGCGTGATCGAGGCGGCGGCACTGGCTCAGGAGCCGCATCGCATCGCGTTTTACCTGTATGATCTTGCCGCTGCCTTCCACGGACACTGGAACAAAGGTAAAGAGAATCCGGAATTACGTTTTGTTAACGATAAAAATAGAGAATTAAGTACTGCCAGACTCGGGCTGGTGCATGCTGTCGCTTCGGTATTGAAGTCCGGCCTGTCTATTACAGGCACCTCCGCACCGGAGGAAATGCGATAAGTATTGTCACCATTTTCCCACAATGCACTGGCACATAAATACAGGCAATTGTGAGTGGAGAGCATGGCAGACAAACAATTCGCACGAAGCGGGCCGGCTGAATTCGACGTATTGGCAGACGATGATCCGTTGGCCGAACTCGCCCGGATCGTCGGTTACGATGCCCGGCCGGCCGTACAGCAATTGCAAGAGTTGCAGCGACATCAGGAGGCGGTCCGTCAGGATCCCGCCTTCGATCTCGAGGACGAACTTCTTCGCGCCTTCGACAGCTATGATGCGCCCCGCGCTGTGCAGCAGCCTGCTGTGGAGCCGGTTTCGGCGCCGCAGCCGGTCGAAGAGGCCCGGATCGAGCCGGTAATCGAGCCGGTAGCCGACCTCGCGGAAGAATACGAAGCGCCGATATTCCGTCAGCCGGAGCCGGTCGCAGCGCCAGCCTCTGTCGTTGAAGAGGAGCCGGATCAGGCTTTCGAGGTGCAATCGTTCTCGGCCGCCCCTCCGGTTGCCGAAGGCGATGGCGCGGAATTCGGCACTGATGAGCCGGCATTCGATCTGGAGCGTGAGCTCGAATTGTCGCTCGGCGAAGCCGATCTGTTGCCGTTCGAAGAAGCGCCGACATCCGAGGCGAAGGAACAGGTTGCGGACGCCTGGCAGTCGCCGGCCGCAGAACCCTCTACCGCTTGGGCCGAGCCTGCCCCTGTCGCCGAGCCGTTCCCGGTCTACGGCGAGCCGAGCGTTGAGGTTGCCAACCTTGATGTTGCCAACCTTGATGTTGCCGGCCCTGACGTCGCTCCGGAGGAGCGCTTGAATGAGGTCGCATACGCGAACGAGACAATTCCGGAAGAGCCCGCGAGCCATGAAATTGCCCGCGACGAGCTTCTCGCGGATGTCGAGCGCTTCCCGGTTCCGCCGGTCGCTGCCGTCGTTGCCGCTGCCGTTCAGTCTCATCCGGCGCTTCACGCGACGGAACAGCCGGTTGTTGTGCCTGCCGTCGCCCCAGTAAATACGGTCGCGACGCCGGCGAAGAAGAGCCCCTATCCCTTTACGCCGACCTTTAGCCGGGCGACGCCTGTCGCTTCGCCGACCGGCGCGAGCCAACAGCGCGCCTTTGCAGGCCCGCTCGTATCCCCGGCCGCTCCGGTTGCCGCTGCCGCGGTCACCACGCCCGCCGCTACGCCGGTGGTCGAGGCCGCCCAGCCAGCACAGCCCGTCGCGGAACCGGAAAACGAGCCGGGCTTCGACATCGAGAACTTCGAGATGGAGCTCTCCGATGCCGCGCTGAAGCTCGATCTCGCCGACCTCGGCCCGACCGAACCGGTTGCCGCGGCCCCTGCCGCCGTGCCGCAGGCTGCTGTGCAGCCCGTCGTCGAGACCGTAGCTCCGCAGCGCGAACCGGAACGCTCCGTCGAGACTTTCGCAGCTCCGGCCCAGGCTGAGCAGCAGGACGCGCAGCCCGAAAGCACGCTGCCCTTCGATCCCTCGATGATCGCCGAAGCCGAGAATGGCGTTGTGCCGATCGCCGACATGGAGGTGCCGCAGCTGCCGGTCATCGAAACGGAAAAGCCGGTCGCCTATCCGGCGGATTACGATCTCGATATCGACGCGGAAATGGCGCAGCTGTTCGGCACGCCGGCTCCGGTCGCCAAGGATGCCCGTCCTGCAGCCGTTGAAAAGGCCGAGGCGGTTCGTCCTGCCCCAGCCGCAAATGCAAATCCGTCGTTCGGTGCCGGCGCGCTCGATGATTTCGACGAATTCGAAAAGGCGATGGAGGAGGACTTCCGCCGCTCCATGACCGAGCGGCAGTCCCCGACGCGCGATGCGGAGCGGGTTTCCGCGGCGCAAGGCCAGGACGATGCGGGCGACTATCGCGATTACGGCTCCGGCCGGCGGTCACAGCGCACGATGCTGCTTGCCGCAAGCGTTGCTGGCGTCATCATTCTCGGCGGCGCGGCAGTCTATGCCTGGATGGGCGGCAGTGATGCCGCAACTTCGGCCGAGGGCCCCAAGATCATTCTCGCCGATAAGGGGCCGGTTAAGGTCGTGCCGGAAGAAAAGGGCGGCAAGACTGTGCCGAATCAGGACAAGGCAGTTTACGATCGTGTCGCTGGAGCGCAGGCCGGTGCCCCGCAGCAGGAAGCACTGGTTTCCTCGACCGAAGAGCCGATGGATGTCGTTCAGAAGACGCTGACGCCGGAAACGCTGCCGCTCGAAGGCAGTGACGACTCGGATGGCCCGCAGGCCAACCTGCCTGCGGACGACGAGGATGGCGCTCGCCTGCTGCCGGACGGCGGCACCCAGACGGCTGCTCAGGAAGAAGACAAGGCGCCTGCCGTCGCACCGCGCAAGGTGCGCACGATGATCGTCAAGCCGGACGGCACGCTGGTTGCTCGTGAAGAGCCGGTTGCCGCGCCTGCGACCGATGTTGCCGGGGCAACGCAGCCGCTGCCGGAAACGCCCTCGAAGGAAGTCGCCTCGGCTGAGGTCAGCGCTGCCGGTCAGGCGTCCGCCAATGACGACCAGGTCGCGCTTGCTGCAACGGGCAATGCCAATATCGAAGAGGTGCCGGTTCGCAGCGTGACGACGACGGCAACGGCCGAGAAGGCGCCGACGCCGCAGACGCGTCCGGCCGAGCAGCCGGCCAAAGTGGCCGCTGCGGCCGCAGACGGTGGCAATGTTCGCCCGGCTGAAGAGCAGACCGCCGCCACACCGGAAGCGCAGCCGCCGCAGCAGGTGGCAACGGCCTCGGTTCCGACCGGTGGTTACTTCATCCAGGTCGCGTCCCTGCCGTCGGAAGCTGAGGCGCAGAAGTCGTACAATAGCCTTTCCAACAAGTTCGCGAACGTCATCGGCGGCCGCGGCGTCGACATCCGCAAGGCGGAGATCGCCGGCAAGGGGACCTACTATCGCGTCCGTATCCCGGCCGGATCCAAGGAAGAGGCAAACGCTCTGTGCTCCAAGTACAAGGGGGCTGGCGGAAGCTGCCTGGTGACCAAGTAAGGCTGGCACACCGATAGAGTTTGAGGAGGGCGCGGCTCGGGGGCCGCGCCCTTCGCATTTTCAGGGCTTCGATCGCCCTTGGCCTTGTGAATGAACGACGGGGCTTCGTCTTTGTGGCTTCGCGCCGGGCGGCGCCCGCTCTATGCTCTTTCAATGAGCGAATCAAAAGCATTTATCTCGGGCTGCAAGGGCCTTTCTCTTAACGAAGACGAACGCCAGTTCTTTGCCGGCGAGCGGCCATGGGGCTTCATCCTGTTCGGGCGCAACATCGGCGAGGAGCAGCAGATCTCCGATCTGGTGGCGTCGCTTCGCGACAGCATCGGCAATCCGAATGCGCCGGTGCTCATCGACCAGGAAGGCGGACGCGTGCAACGCATCCGGCCACCGCTCGTCCAGCAATATCCGAACGGTGCGGCGATCGGTGAGATCTACCGCCGCGACGCGGAAATGGGTCTGCGCGCGGCTTGGCTCATGGGGCGCCTGCATGCCTTCGACCTGATGCGCTTCGGAATCACCGTCGACTGTCTGCCGGTGCTGGATGTGCCGGTGCCAGGAAGCCACGATGTTATCGGCAATCGCGCCTATGGTCATGACCCTGAGACCGTGACGGCGATCGGCCGCGCGATGGGCGAGGGATTGAAGGCCGGCGGCATGCTGCCTGTCATGAAGCACATGCCCGGTCACGGCCGCACCTTCGTCGACTCGCACCACAACCTGCCCGTGGTCAGTGCGACTTTCGAAGAACTCGCCGTCAGCGACTTCCTGCCCTTTGTCGCGATGAAGGACGAAGTGATGGCGATGTCGGCGCACATGGTGTTCACGACGATCGATCCGGATAACCCGGCGACAACCTCGGCGAAGGTCGTGCGCGAGATCATTCGCGGGCACATCGGCTTCGACGGTCTTTTGATGTCGGACGACGTCTCGATGAACGCGCTTGCCGGCGACATGACCACCCGCGCGCGCAACATCATTGCCGCGGGGCTTGATCTCGTCTTGCATTGTCATGGCATAATGGAAGAAATGAAGGCCGTCGCCGACGTCGTGCCGGTTCTCGCCGGCGAGAGCCTGCGTCGGGCAAGGATCGCCGAGGCGGCCTTCCGGGCGCCTGACGATGCGAACGAAAGCGATCTGCGGGCCGAGTTCAACGGTCTGTTCGCAACAGGGTAAGGCAGGCGCGGCCAGCGGGAAAGGATCGGACTGTCAGTGAGCAATGCGGGCGAAAGACAAGGCAAGCCTGCGTCGAAGGCGCCGATGGAGCCCCTGTGGCAGGAGGAGACTGCCGAGCGCGGGCTGCATGAAGAAGCGCTGGTGGTTGATCTCGCCGGCTTCGAAGGCCCACTCGATCTCTTGCTTCATCTCGCCCGCAGCCAGCGGGTCGATCTTTCGCGCATCTCCGTACTGGCACTCGCCGAGCAATATATCGCCTTCATCGAGCGGGCGCGCAGCATCCGCATCGAACTCGCCGCCGACTATCTCGTCATGGCGGCATGGCTTGCCTATCTGAAGTCGCGGCTGCTGATCCCGCAGCAGGTGAAGGACGATGGTCCGACTGGCGAGGAAATGGCCTCGGCCCTGGCTTTCCGGCTGAAACGGCTGGAGGCGATGCGCGAGGCGGCAACACGGCTCGTCAACAGAAACCGGCTTGGCCGGGACGTCTTCGTTCGCGGTGCGCCGGAACATATCGTCACTGAGAAGAAGTCCGGTTTCGACGCCTCGCTCTATGATCTCCTGAGCGCCTATGCGAGCCTGCGGCAGCGCCAGGCGATCACGCAGGTGACGATCGAGAAGCGCCACGTCTGGTCTCTCGCCGACGCACGCCTGATCCTGGCACGCATGATCGGCGAGCTCGATGACTGGACAGCGCTCGATCATTTTCTTATCCGCTACATGACGACGCCGAAGGAGCGGGCAACGGCGATCGCCAGCTCCTTTGCCGCCTCGCTCGAAATGGTCCGCGAGGGCCGGCTGGAGATCCGTCAGGAAGAGGCCTTTGCGCCGATCTATCTTCGGCGCGGACCGAATCCGATCGATGCGGAGACGCTTGCCGAAATGGAGGCAGCCCGTGGCTGAAGCCCAAAAATACATGCCGGACGCTCCCGACGAGGACGACGATATCGATACGACGCCGTCCTTGGATCCTCGGCTGGAACAAGAGGCCGAGCGGATCGCGGAGGCCCTGGTCTTTGCCTCGGCGCAGCCGGTGTCGGAGGCCTATATCGAAAGCAGGCTGCCGCGGGGTGCCGATGTCAGGCAGATCATGGGGCGGCTGAAGGCGCTCTATGCGACGCGCGGCGTCAACCTTGTCCAGGTCGCGGACCATTGGGCATTCCGCACGGCCGCCGATCTCTCCTTCGTGGTGCAGACCGACGAGCAGGAGGTCCGCAAGCTCTCGCGCGCTGCGCTCGAAGTTCTCGCCATCATTGCCTACCATCAGCCGGTGACCCGCGCCGAGATCGAGGATATCCGCGGCGTCCAGACATCGAAGGGCACGCTCGACGTCCTGATGGAGGCAGGCTGGGTCCGCTTCAGGGGACGCCGGCGTACGCCGGGCCGGCCGGTGACCTTCGGTACTACCCGTGACTTTCTCGATCACTTCGGCCTCGAGGAACTGCGCGACCTGCCGGGTATCGAGGAGCTGAAGGGGGCAGGGCTGCTCTCTGGCCGCGTGCCGTCCAATCTCAATATTCCCGTTCCCGTGGGCGAAGACGAGCTTGCCGAGAATGAAGACCCCATCACCCAGCTTGACCTTGAAGAACTGGGGCTCTTGACACCGAAGGGCGAAGAAGCCGATTAAAAACCTGAATGGGGATATCGGCTTTCCCCGGCGCCCGGCATTTTTGCCGGGCACGACTGGTGTCAAGGAATGCAAGCATGGTTTTAGATCCGCAGGACGCTCCCGTCATGACGACACGACGGGCGGGTGTATCCTTCGCGGCGAGCCTGACCTTCGAAGACATTCATCACAGCTATCACGCCAAGGAAACGATCAAGGGCGTCAGCCTGGCGGCCAAGGCCGGCGAAGTCCTTTGCCTGCTCGGCCCGTCCGGGTCCGGCAAGACGACCCTGCTGCGTATCGCCGCAGGGATCGAGAAGCAGAGCGCGGGACGGCTTCTGCTCAATGGCCAGGAGATTTCCGGCCCCTCGGTCTTCCTGCCGCCCGAAAAACGCGGTGTCGGCCTGATGTTCCAGGATTTCGCGCTCTTCCCGCATATGTCCATTCGCGACAACGTTCGCTTTGGCCTGACGGCGCTTCCGAAGAAGGAGGCCCTGAACCAGGCGGATGCGGCGCTCGAGCGTGTGGGGCTCTCCCATTACGCCAACCAGTACCCGCATGTGCTTTCCGGCGGCGAGCAGCAGCGGGTGGCACTGGCGCGCGCGCTCGCGCCACGCCCCGCCGTGCTTCTGATGGACGAACCGTTTTCCGGTCTCGACTCGCGCCTGAAGGATTCGATCCGCGCCGATACGCTCGCCATCCTCAGAGAGACCCGGGCAACCGCGATCGTCGTCACCCACGACGCGGAAGAAGCGATGCGCATGGCCGACCGAATTGCGCTTCTGCAGGACGGGCGACTGGTGCAGGTCGGCACGGCAGATGAGCTTTATCGCCATCCGAGAAATCTTTTCGCAGCCGGGTTCTTCTCGGAAATCAACGTGTTCAACGCACAGGTTCGCAATGGCCGCGTCGACACGCCGGTCGGCACCGTTGCGGCCGGGCGCCACCACGAAGGGGAGCGCGTTTCGGTCGCCGTCAGGCTTTCCGGCGTGCGTGTCGGCGAGAATGAGGGCGAGATTCCCGCGCGTATCCTCTCTCGTCGGTTCATCGGTGTTGTGGAACTGCTGGAGCTGGCGGTGCCGCGTTGTGAGGATGTGGTGCGTGCGCGCATCCGCGCGGACCAATTGCCGCAAGGATTGCGCGATGTAATGCTTTCAGTTAACGAGCGGGATATATTACTGTTTGAAAAAGATGGTTCTGCATCTTAGGTTCTGTCGCAAAGAAGGGCGTGTTTAGCGCGCGCCTGAAAATTGACATGTGAAAGAGCCTATATCGGGGAAGGCTCAGAGGAGTAAGAGCATGGGTTCCTTTAGCATTTGGCACTGGCTGATCGTTTTGGTCGTAGTGCTGCTCTTGTTCGGTCGTGGCAAGATTCCCGAACTGATGGGCGATGTTGCGAAGGGCATTAAGAACTTCAAGAAGGGTATGAGCGACGAGGAAGCGGGCGCGACCGACAAGACGCTCGACAGCAAGACCGTTGACCACAAGTCCGACGAAGTTCGCTAACGGTCTGGCGTCGGTGGAGCCGGTCCGGTATCGGTATCGGACCAGTTCCCATCACGGGTTTGCAGGACATTTCGAATGCTTGATATCGGCTGGACCGAGCTTGTCGTCATCGCCATCGTTTTGATCGTCGTTGTCGGGCCGAAAGATCTTCCGCCTATGCTGCGGGCGTTTGGCCGCATGACGGCGAAGATGCGCGGCATGGCCTCGGAGTTCCGTCAGCAATTCGACGAAGCGCTGCGCGAAGCGGACCTCGACGAGGTTCGCAAGACGATCAGCGATGCGCAGAGCCTCAACCCGGCCAATGCGCTCAGGGACGCGATGAATCCGCTTCGCCAGATCGGCAACGAGATCAAATCGGACCTGCAGAAGGCTGCGACACCCGACAAGCCTGTCACAACGGCTACGACCGAGCCCGCCATTGCGGAGCCGGTAGCGGCCGCTCCCGCGGCTGTGGCGGAAGCAAAGCCCGCGGATGCGGTTGCCGCAGCCGCCCTGGGCTCAGCCACCCGCCAGCTGGAGCGCGCCGATCCAGCCGTCCCGGCCGAGAAGCCCAAGCGGGCGCCAAGGGCGAAGGCCGATCCGGCGCCGGCAGCAAAGAAAGCCGCAACGCCCAAGGCGGCGGCACTCAAGACTTCGGCAAAGGCGCCCCCAAAGGCGGTGGCCGAGAAGACGTCGTCGAAGCCCGCTTCAACCGAGCCGGCTACCAAGACGTCCAAGCCGCGCGCCAGCACGCGCAAGAAAGGTGAAGCATGAGCGGCGATATCGAGGACCGGCCGCAGCCGCTGATCGAGCATCTGATCGAATTGCGCAGGCGCCTGATGTGGGCGGTCGGCGCCTTCTTCGTGGCGTTCCTCGTCTGCTTCTACTTCGCCAAGGGTCTCTTCAATCTCCTGGTGCTGCCGTTCAAATGGGCAGTAGGCTGGGCCGGCCTGAACCATCGCAATGTCGAGCTGATCTACACGGCCCCGCAGGAATTCTTCTTTACGCAGATTAAGGTGGCGATGTTCGGCGCACTGGTCATCGCCTTTCCGGTGATCGCTGCGCAGATTTACAAGTTTGTGGCTCCGGGCCTTTACAAGAACGAGCGTGCCGCGTTTCTGCCGTTCCTGATCGCTTCGCCGATCCTCTTTCTGCTTGGCGGCGCCCTGGTCTATTTCTTCTTCACGCCGATGGTGATGTGGTTCTTCCTGGCGATGGAGCAGGGCGGCGGCGAAGGGCAGGTGGCCATCCAGCTTCTGCCGAAGGTCTCGGAATATCTGAGCCTGATCATGTCGCTGGTCTTTGCCTTCGGCCTGGTCTTTCAGCTCCCGGTGATCACGACGCTTCTCGCACGCGTCGGCTTCGTCACGTCGCAGGGCCTGGCCGAGAAGCGCAAGTACGCAATCGTGATTGCCTTCGTGGTTGCGGCCGTGCTCACGCCGCCTGACCCGGTTTCCCAGATCGGCCTTGCGCTGCCAGCCATCCTTCTCTACGAAATTTCGATCTATACGGCGCGACTCGTCGAAAGACAGCGGGCAGCGGACGCGCTCAAGAGCGAAGTTGCCGAGTCGCAGGAAGGATCTTCCGGAGAGGTCGGCCCCGCCAAGGGCTGAGCATTCGAGATTTCGCGCCGTGAGTTGACCAACGCGTGGAACGACAATGCTTGATATCAAATGGATCCGTGAAAATGCCGAGATGCTGGACGCCGCCCTGGCGAAGCGGGGCGCGGAGCCTTTGTCGGCGTCGCTGATCGCTCTCGACGAACGCCGCCGATCGATCCTTCAGTCGCTGCAGGATATGCAGTCGCGCCGCAACGCCGCCTCGAAGGATATCGGTGCGGCCATGGCGCAGAAGAATGCCGAGCTTGCCGACAAGCTGAAGGCCGAGGTGGCCGAACTCAAGAACGCCATGCCGGCGCTCGAGGAAGATAGCCGCAAGGTGGAAGCCGAGCTCAGCGACGCGCTTTCCCGCATTCCGAACATCCCGCTCGAGGATGTTCCGGTCGGCGAGGATGAGACCGGCAATGTCGTCAAGCGCGTGGTCGGCAACAAGCCCACTTGGAACCACCAGCCGCGCGAGCATTTCGAAATCGGCGAGGCCCTGGGTCTCATGGATTTCGAGGGGGCCGCCCGCATTTCCGGTTCGCGTTTCACGATCCTCAAGGGACAATTGGCCCGGCTCGAGCGGGCGCTCGGCCAGTTCATGCTCGACCTGCATACCCAGGAACACGGCTACACCGAAGTGCAGCCGCCGCTTCTGGTGCGCGACGACGCCATGTACGGCACCGGCCAGTTGCCGAAATTTGCCGAAGATCTGTTCCGAACCACGGATGATCGCTGGTTGATCCCGACTGCGGAAGTGCCGCTCACCAACATCGTTCGCGAGCAGATCCTCGAAGGCGACAAGCTGCCGTTGCGCTTCACCGCGCTGACGCCGTCCTTCCGCTCGGAGGCCGGTTCGGCCGGTCGCGACACCCGCGGCATGCTGCGCCAACACCAGTTCAACAAGGTCGAACTGGTTTCGATCACCGATGCCGAAACTTCGATCGACGAGCACGAGCGCATGACCGCCTGTGCGGAAGAGGTGCTGAAGCGCCTCGGTCTGCACTACCGCGTGATGACGCTCTGCACCGGCGACATGGGTTTCGGCGCCCGCAAGACCTATGATCTGGAAGTATGGTTGCCGGGACAGGATACCTATCGCGAGATCTCGTCTTGCTCGGTCTGCGGCGATTTCCAGGCGCGCCGGATGAATGCGCGCTACCGGACCAAGGAAGACAAGGGAACGCGCTTCGTTCACTCTTTGAATGGTTCCGGTGTCGCCGTCGGGCGCGCGCTGATCGCCGTCATCGAAAACTATCTGAACGAAGACGGTTCGGTGTCGGTGCCGGATGTGCTGGTGCCCTACATGGGCGGCCAGAAGCGCATCGAGAAGGCGGACTGAACGGACGTCAAGGGAAGGACGGCATCCATGCGGATCCTGCTGACAAACGATGACGGCATCCATGCTGAAGGCCTCGCCGTGCTCGAAAGGGTGGCCCGGACGATTTCGGACGATGTCTGGGTCGTGGCGCCCGAGGCGGACCAGAGCGGCTTGGCGCATTCGCTGACCCTGTCGGAGCCGCTGCGGCTGCGCCAGATCACGGAGAAGCGCTTTGCGCTGCGGGGGACGCCGACGGATTGCGTCATCATGGCCGTCCGCAAGGTGCTGGACCGCAAGCCCGATCTCGTGCTCTCGGGCGTCAACATCGGTGCCAACATGGCCGATGACGTGACCTATTCCGGCACGGTGGCGGGCGCTATCGAGGGGACGTTGCAGGGCATTCGCTCCATCGCGCTCAGCCAGGCCTATCACCACGCCGTCGGCAAGACCGTGCCTTGGGATGTGGTGGAGACGCATGCGCCGGGCCTGATCCGCAAGCTGATGGCCGTGGATCTGCCCGATGGCACGCTTCTCAACGTCAATTTCCCGAATTGCTCAGCCGACACCGTTGCAGGGGTCGAGGTAACGTCGCAAGGCAAGCTCGACTTCGGCCTGTCGATCGATGAGCGCACCGACGGCCGTGGTTTTCCTTATTTCTGGTTGCGCTTCGGTGAGCGCTTCGGCGATTTCCGTGCCGGAACCGACATTCATGCACTGCGCGAGAATCACATCTCCGTAACGCCGCTCAAGCTCGACTTGACGGACTATACCGTCCAGGACCGTCTGATGCGGGCATTGAACGAAGGGGCTCATTGATTGAGCGTGCGCGTTTCGGAACAGGAAGGTTTTGCCAAGATGGTGCTGCGGCTGCGCGCCGCAGGCATCACCAATCATGATCTCCTCAAGGCGGTCGAGCAGACTCCGCGCGGCCTGTTCGCGCCGCCGCAATATCAGGCCGAGGCCTATTCGCAGCGGACGATTCCGCTCGACTGCGGCTCGTTCATGGAAGGCTATGATTTTGCCGTGCGGTTGCTGCACTGTCTGAACCTGAAGACAGGACAGCGCATCCTCGAGGTTGGAACGGGCAGCGGCTTTACCGCGGCGGTGATGGGGCGGGTGGCCGAGCGTGTCCTGACCATCGACCGCTATCAGACACTTGTTGGTACAGCGCAGAAGAACCTCGAGAAATCAGGCGTTCGCAATGTCATCGTCCGCCATGCCGATGGCAGCGCCGGTGTGCCGGGCGAGGGGACCTTCGACCGCATCCTGATTACGGCTGCCTTCAACAGCCTGCCGCGCATGTTTTCCGATCATCTCGTCTCCGGCGGAACCCTGGTGGTGCCGATCATGATGAGCGAGACCCATTGCCGGGTCGTCCGGGTCAATCGAACGGGAAGTCGCTTCGACCGCGAAGATCTGTTCGACGCGCCTTACCTTCCGATCGTGCCGCAGCTCGCTTCGTTCCTATGATGCGGCTGCTGCCGAACATTCCGGCTGGTGCATTAAGGAAATTTTAACCGCGCCCAGCCTCGCGCAAGCTTCGCGCCATACGCCTCCATTGCACGATGGGTTCCTCCCGCGAGTCGTTGCTCTTGCTCGACCAGGGTGTTGCTGCCGGATCGTGAGATTGACGGAGACGGCAAATGCAGATCGCGAACAGGCTGACGGCCGCAGCATCGGGCGACGGGCTGAATAATCTTGCCGGGCGCAGTTCCGGTCAGGCAAATTCCGGCGGCAAGGACGAACAGGCCGCGCAGGCTCTTGCGGCCAGTTTCTTCGACCCCACTCCGCGCATCTCCCTTTCCGCCGACGCTCTGCTTTATCTCAGCCAGGCGAAGAAGGCATCGGACGGGCAACCGCCGCTCAGCCGGGACGAGTGGAACAATCATCTGACTCCGCAGCTGGCGTCGCGCGAATATCAGGCCTTCGGCAGGTTTCTGGATGCCGGCGATCATGAGGCCTACTACAAGAACTTCATCGACTATTACGACAGCCTCCGCCCCGAGGATCAGGACAGCCTGCGCTATTTCGGGACGCGCGAGGCCGCCGTCGCCGGTCTGCGGTCGCTCGAGTATGAGCAGGCAAGCGGATTTGATGGCGAGGCCACGTTCCAGACTCTGGTGAGCGTGCTGCTCGAAGAGGACAAGACCGCTCAGTCCGAAACCCCGGTCCGTCCGGAGGGACGTCCGATCTTCGCCTGGGATCTGACAAGCATCAGCTATGAAGATGAACCAACGGAGCGGCGTTCGGTTTCCGAAATCGAGCGTCTCTATTCCGAACTGAGCTAAAACTTGTCGCGCAAAAGTGCGCGGTCACCAGGCTTGTTCGGCGCCATGGATGCGGCGAGCCGGCGCCTATGGTTAGCGTTTCGTCAAATTAGTCCATTGGTGGTACCGACCTTAACCGGGCGGTAACTCTAATACGTTTTAATCATCCCACATCGAGTTGCGTTCGGAGTGGGTAAGCGTCATGCGTCAGTTTGTATCTCCCGGGGTTGGAAAGTCCATGATCCGCCTGTGCGTGGCGGTCTTACTAGCAGGCGCCGCAACGGGCTGCAGTTCGGATGCCAGCCGATTTGACGGCCTGTTCTCCCGGTCGGACAACATCACCACAAATTCAATCCCACGCGACGCGACGCCGGTTCCGCGCGGCGATGTGGCGGTCGGTCAGATGGCCGCTCCAGCAGATTCGCGCAACATGGCTCTCGGTCAACCCTATCCGACTGCGGGCGCCCAGGACGGCTACGATCCGGTGAATACCGCTTCCACGCCGATGTCTACGGCCCGTGGCGCTTCGACGCCGATCTCCGTGCAGCGCACGACACTCGCCGACCCGAGCTCGACGACGCATCAGCGTCCCGAGGCACAGCCGTTCCCCGCGGCACGTCAGCAGGCGGCAATCGCGACACAGCAGACGCTTCCGGCCGCAGTCAAGGAGACCGCGAGCAAGAGTGGCTGGACGACGCAGAACGCCCCGACGATCATGGTTCGCCCCGGCGACAACGTCGCGGTCCTCTCCAAGCGTTTCGGTGTTCCCGAGAAGGAAATTCTGAAGGCGAACGGTCTGCAGTCTGCCGCTCAGGTTGAAACCGGTCAGCGGCTGGTGATCCCGACCTTTGGTTCCGTGGGCAGTCCGGCGAGGGCTGCTGCGACCAACTCGATTGCCGGTCTCGATGGCAACAAGCGCCAGCCGTCGCCCTTGCCCAATGATCAGCGTGACGCTGCGATCCTGCCGGGCTCTGCCCAGTCCCGCGAAAAGGGCGCAGGCAAGACCGATGTCGTTGCTGGCAAGCCGGCGACGAACGGCGAAGGTAACGGCAGTGGAACCTATACCGTCAAGCCCGGCGACTCGCTCAATCGCATCGCCAAGACGACGGGTGTGTCCGTCTCTGCCCTCAAGCAGGCGAACGGCCTGACTGCGGAATCGATCCGTGTCGGCCAGACGCTGCAACTGCCGGGCGCAGCCGGCGCCGCACCGGACCAGGTCAAGACCGCATCGGTTCCGAGCAAGAAGGCCGAGCAGCCGCAGGTTGCTTCGCTCGAGAAGAATAAGCCGGCAGAATACCAGCCGCCGGCTGCCAAGCAGAGCGTTACGGACGTTGCGGCCGTCAAGACGGATGTCGATGAGGACTCGCCGAAGTCGACGGGCATCAGCAAATATCGCTGGCCGGTGCGCGGCGCGGTGGTTGCCGGTTATGGCGCCAATGTCGACGGCAACCGCAACGACGGCATCAACATTTCGGTGCCCGAGGGCACGCCAATCAAGGCGGCCGAAAACGGCGTCGTCATCTATTCGGGCAGCAGCCTGAAGGAACTCGGCAACGCCGTCCTGGTCCGCCACGACGACGGCACGGTTACGGTCTACGGCAACGCTTCCGAGCTCAAGGTTCAGCGCGGCCAGAAGGTTCAGCGCGGCCAGACGCTCGCGGCGTCCGGCATGACCGGTCGCGCCAGCCAGCCGCAGGTGCACTTCGAGGTCCGCAAGAACGCCACGGCGGTAAACCCGGCGACCTTCCTCGAATAGTCCGCAGCCATTTCCCTAGTCGGGCGCGATCGAGACGGAAAAATCAAATACCGCCTGTCGGGCCGACAGGCGGTATTTTTGATCGTAGAGCAGATGTGACCAGCGATGCGATCGCGAGCCTATGCGTCCAGGCGATGGCGCATGCGTCCGGCAAGATCCTGAATGAACTGCCAGGCGACGCGGCCGGACCTTGCACCACGCGTCGTTGCCCATTCGAGTGCTTCCGCATGCAAGGTCTCGGCCTCGACGGCGAAGCCGTAGTGCTTTGCATAGCCATCGATCATGACAAGGTAGTCTTCCTGGCTGCACTTGTGAAAGCCGAGCCACAGCCCGAAGCGGTCCGACAGCGACACCTTTTCCTCGACGGCCTCGGAAGGATTGATGGCGGTCGACTGCTCGTTCTCCATCATGTGGCGCGGCAGCAGATGGCGACGATTCGAGGTCGCATAGAGCAGCACGTTCGACGGACGACCTTCGACGCCACCGTCGAGCACGGCCTTCAGCGATTTGTAGGACGTGTCGTCATGATCGAAGGACAGGTCGTCGCAGAAGACGATCACCGGCACCGGCGCCGTCTTGAGGATGTCCATCAGGGCGGGCAGGGTGGCGATATCCTCGCGATGCACCTCGACGAGCTTGACGGCAACACCAGTCTCGCGGGCGACCTGCGCATGCACCGACTTCACCAGCGATGACTTGCCCATGCCGCGTGCACCCCAGAGCAGCACGTTGTTGGCAGGAAAACCCTCGGCGAAGCGCAGCGTGTTGTCCAGCAGAATGTCACGGACGTGGTCGACACCTGAAATCAGCGACAATTCGATACGGTTGGGCTTGGCGACGGGTTGCAGGTGATGCGTGGCCGGCGCCCAGACGAAGCATTCGGCGGCGTTCCAATCGTTGCTTGCTGCGGCGGGACCGGCCATGCGCTCGATCGCCGCGGAAAGCTTCTGCATTTCCCTGATGAGGACGTCGATCTTTGCTTCCGGCATCTGTCTATCTCCAACAACTGATTCAATCATTTGGTCGCGCCGCAAGGACGAGGGGCCGCATGAATCGGCACGCGACTGCGACTGTACGGTTAACTGACACCCGGTAGCACGCAGGTTTGCGCTGGAAAAGGCCGCAGAGCCTCGCGCGGGGGGTTCTACTCTTGTTGAAATTGTGTCAGAGGCACAGGAACGGGTAAGGGTGCCGCTGCTTTGCAGAGCGGCTGCGCGCCCCTATATTCCGGCCGATTTGGTGCGGAGGAACCGCCGATATTTGAACTCAAGGAGTGATCGATGTTCATTACCGAAGCTTTTGCGCAGACAGCCGGCGCCCCTTCCGCTGGCGGCGCGGACATTCTCATGTCCATCCTGCCGTTCCTGCTGATTTTTGTCGTTATGTATTTTCTGATCATCCGTCCGCAGCGCGCCCAGATGAAGCGCCGCGAGGAGCTGTTGAAGAACATCCGTCGTGGTGATCAGGTGGTGACCGGTGGCGGCATCGTCGGCAAGGTTACGAAGGTCGTCGATGACAACGAGGTCGAAGTCGAAATTGCCGAAGGCGTGAAGATCCGCGTCGTTCGCAGCGGCGTATCTGAAGTTCGCGTCAAAGGCGAACCTGTGAAAGAATAAGGGACGCGGACAGTCACCATCCGACGAACAACTGGAGCGTTTTGGGCATGCGCAGATTTCCGCCATTGAAACGTATCCTCGTCTGGTTGGTGGCTCTCGCCGGCATCGCCTTTGCCCTGCCGAACGTTCTGACGCGTGAGGAGGTAGCCGGACTACCGTCCTGGATGCCTCATCGCCAGGTGGCGCTCGGCCTCGATCTCCAGGGAGGCTCGCACTTCATGCTGCGGGCCGCGCGCAGCGATATCGTCGCTGAAAGGCTCGAAGCGGTCGCCAGCGAAGTTGGCAAGTCGCTGCGGGACGCCGATATCGCCTATATCGGCCTTTCTGGGGAAGGGCAGGCGATTTCGTTCCGGGTTCGGGACCGTGCGCAACTCTCGGTCGCTCGCGACAAACTGAAGACGCTGACGGCGCCGGTCGAAATCGGTGGCTTTGGCGGAGGGGCAATTTCAGAAGTCGTGTTTGACAGCGCCGCCGAGGATGAGCTCGTCCGTTTGCGCCTGACCGACGAGGGGATCGACTATCGGCTGTCCCTGGCCCTTGATCAGTCTATCGACGTGGTGCGCCGTCGTGTCGCCGAAGTCGGCGTGCTCGAGCCGTTGATCCAACGCCGCGGCAAGGATCGTCTCATCGTCCAGGTGCCGGGCCTCGACGACCCGCAACGACTGAAAGACCTGCTCAGCCAAAGCGCTCGTCTGACCTTCAGATTGCTGGACACGTCCGTACCGGTGCAGCGGGCCGTCGAGGGGCAAGTGCCGGCGGGCGCAGAAGTTCTCTATTCCTACGACGATCCGCCGGTTCCCTATCTGGTCCAGAAAGATCCGCTGCTGGCGACGGGCAGTTTTCTCGCCGCGCAGCCGGAAGCGGATGCTGCCGGCGATACGGCGTCGGTCGCGGTCAAGCTCGATGCTGCCTCGCAGCAGCGCGTCGCAGCGGTCACGGCGCAGCAGCCGGAGGCGAAAATTGCGATCGTCCTTGATGGCCAGGTAGCCGCAACGCCCAAACTCTCGGACGCGGTCAAGGGCGACACAGCGCGCATTTCTGCCGACCTGCCGGCCGACTCCGCTGCCGATCTCGCCGCCCTCATCAGGACCGGACCGCTCCCGACCCCGCTGACCTTCGTCGAGGAGCGGACGGTCGGCCCCGGGGTCGGTAACGACGCTATTGCCGATGGGCTCAAGGCCGGCCTCGTTGCGGCGATTGCCGTGGCCGCCTCGATGATCTTCTTCTACGGCGTTTTCGGCGTCTTTGCCGTGATCGCGCTTGCCTTGAACATCGTCCTGATCCTCGCCGCACTCTCTGCGTCAGGCGCGACACTGACGCTGCCGGGGATTGCCGGCATCATCCTGACGATCGGCGTCGCGGTCGATTCGAACGTGCTGATCTACGAGCGCCTGCGTGAGGAAGTTCGTGGTGGCGAGCCGTTGCGTCGCACGATCAACAACGCCTTCTCCCGCGTCTTCAGCAGCATCTTCGACGCCAACCTGACAATGCTGATCGCCAGCGCCATCCTGTTCTACCTCGGCTCCGGGCCGGTGCGCGGTTTCGCCGTAACGCTGGCGATCGGCAGTGTCACGACGCTGTTCACCGCCTATACGGTGACCCGCCTGATCGTGAAGCGCTGGCTTCGGCAGTGGAAGTCGGAACGTTTGCCGAAGGGCATTCGGACCGGTCGCTTCAGCAATCTGGACATCCGCTTCATGCGGATACGCAATCCGGCCTTCATCCTGATGGCCGCCTTGTCGGCCGCCTCCGTACTCCTGCTTGCAGGCATCGGGCTCAATCTGGGTGTGGACTTCAAGGGCGGCTCGATCATCGAGCTGCACTCCAAGGGCGGTGCGGTCAACGTTGCCGACCTCCGCACCCGCCTCGACGAGCTGAACTTCGGCGAAGTGCAGGTACAGCAACTGGGCTCGGGCGAGGATGTGCTCGTTCGGGTGCCGTCTCAAGAGGCGGGCGACAATGCCGAGCAGACCGCCGCCGGCGTCATCAGGACGGAACTGGCCGACGAATACGAGTTCCGCCGTGTCGAAGTGGTCGGCCCCGTTGTTTCGGGCGAACTGACACGCGCCGGAACGATTGGGCTCGCGATTTCCTTCATGGCGATCCTGCTCTATGTCTGGCTGCGTTTCGAGTGGCGCTTCGCCGTCGGCGCGATCATCGCGACCATGCACGACGTGCTGCTGACGATTGGCTTCCTGGTGCTGACCGGGATCGAGTTCAATCTTGGCAGCATCGCCGCAGTTCTCACGATCGTCGGCTACTCGTTGAACGATACGGTGGTGATCTACGACCGCATCCGCGAGAATCTCGGCCGCTATCCGCGCATGCCGCTTTCGGTGCTGATCGATACGTCGATCAACCAGACGCTCTCGCGCACGATCCTGACGGCACTGACGACCATTCTGGCGCTCGCTGCGCTCTATCTCTTCGGTGGCGGCCTCATCCGTTCCTTCAGCGTCACCATGCTGTTTGGTGTCGCCGTAGGGACGTTCTCCTCTATCTACATCGCCGGCCCGGTCCTCATCCTCTTCAGGAAGCGGACCGACCACATTCCGGGGGACGAAAACGCGTCCGGCGCGGATACGGGTGCTGCCGGCGCGGCAAAGGGTACAGTTTGAAATGCCCAAGGGTATTGAAATCCGCGAAGCGCATTTTCCGGGCCGCGCGCCTATCGATGCTTATGGCAACGGTGGTTTTCGCTTTGCCGACATGTCGCATCGCGGCTCGATCCTGATGCTGCCCTCGGGCGTCTATGCATGGGACGTGGTGGAAGGCGATCCCTTGGCGGTCGAGAAGTTCCGTAAGGTCATCGATGAGGCGAAAGACATCGAAGTGCTGTTGGTCGGCACCGGCAAGGACATCCGCCCGCTGCCTGCAGACCTGAAGGCGGCGTTGCGTGCCGTCAACGTATCCTCGGATCCGATGAGCACCGGGGCTGCGGTTCGCACCTACAATGTGATGCTGGCCGAATCGCGTGCAGTCGCCGTCGCGCTGATCGCCGTTTGATCGGGATCCGAGGAAGACGACGTGCAAGACATTTCCGCTCAGATCCTGGCCGACCTCAGGGACACGGACCGCGACCGCTATCTCGCCTGCCTGCTGGCGCCCGCCGACAAGCAGCGCTCGCTCGCCGCGCTTTATGCCTTCAACGCGGAGATCGCGCGAATTCGCGATCTCGTGCATGAGCCGATTCCAGGCGAAATCCGCATGCAATGGTGGCGCGATCTCATTGGCAACAGTGCCGGGTCCGGCGAGGGGCATCCGCTCGCCGAAGCCATTCTCCAGTGCATCCGCGCGCATCGGCTGCCGGTCTCGGTGCTGCAGAACATGATCGACGCTCGGATTTTCGATCTCTACGACGATCCGATGGAAGACCGCTCGGCGCTTGAGGGCTATGCCGGCGAGACCGCCTCGGCCCTGATCCAGCTCTCGTCGCTGGTGCTCGATCCGCAGAATGCGGCAAAGTCCGCGGAGGCCGCCGGCCACGCCGGCGTCGCGCAGACCGTCGCCGGCCTCCTGATGCTGTTGCCGCTGCATCTGAAACGCGGTCAGGTCTATTTGCCGGCAGAACTGTTGCGCGCGACCGGCGTCGATCGCGAAGGGCTCATCGCCGGGGAAGACACCGACGGAATCAGCCGGGCAATTCGGGCCTTCGCCGGGTTCGGACGGGACCATCTTGCCAAGGCTCGAGCGCAAATAGCGACGATCTCGCCGTCGAACTTTCCCGCCTTCGTGCCAGTTGCGTTAGCCGAGCCGGTCTTCGATCGGGCTGAGGCGGCTGGCGCCGGGCTTTTGAAGACGCCTATTCGTCCGGTGCAATGGCGGCGGCAATGGTGGATGTGGCGCGCCGCCCGGCGTCGTCGCTTCTAACGCGCCAAGACAGCCGGTCGAGGCGGAGCGGCTACCGGTCAAAAACCCAATGCGTTCGGCTTAGTCGCCCCGACGGGACGACACATTGGCACAAGCCTCGCAGCGTATAGAAACGTTTTATCGGCGTCACGCCGAGCGAAGGGGAGCGCCCGCGGATGCTTTGGTTATTGCTCATCGCCGTCATCGTACTGGCCGGCGCATTCTACATGTGGATGAACGCCCGCGCCGAGCGGGATTGGGACAATCCCGATGCAGGCTCTGCGATGGTTGAATTCGGCCGTGCTTTTCCGGATGAGGCGATCCGTGCGCTGCATTCCACCGCGGATCGGAAGGCGATATTCCTGAGGCTGCACGACGGCAAGGCGGGCTTCATTCAATCGCATGGTACGCACTATGTCTGCCATGTAATCCAGCCGGGAAAGGTGCGGGTGAACAGCTCCGAGACCGGCCGTGGGCTGATCGTGCATTTCCCCGACTTTGCCTACCTGGACAACGCCTTCGAGTTTCAAAACGCAGGCGAAGCGGCCGAAGTTTCCTTGTGGCTGCTCGGCAGCTTCAACCCGAAATCGGAATTCACGCAGGCCGAATCGGAACCGTCCTCGGCGGCTCAGGCGAGCGAGTAGCGGTTTCAGAGATCCGTTCAAAAGAAACGGCCCGCTGGCGTCATCGCGAGCGGGCCGTTTCGTTGTCTGGTTTCGGGTTCGCCGTCAGGCAGACTTGCCGAGCCATGCGGCGCAATCGGCGAGGGCGCGTGACGCCGTTGCCTGCTTCTTGGCAACGGCCTTTTCCTTGCCACGGAAGCGCTTGGCGCCCTCCGGCTTCGTGATTGCGCCCGGTTCGAGCGGCGGGAACAGGCCGAAATTGACGTTCATCGGCTGGAACGAACGCTTGCCCGGCTCATCGTCGGAGACGATGTGCCCGCCGGTGATGTGGTTCAGCAGCGCGCCGAAGGCGGTGGTGGCCGGCGGTGGAGCCAATAGCTCGCCCTTGCGCTCGGCAGCGGCGAAGCGGCCGGCAAGGAGGCCGATGCTGGCGCTTTCGACATAGCCTTCGCAGCCGGTGATCTGTCCGGCAAAGCGCAGGCCCGGCCGCGATTTCAGCGTCAAAGTACCGTCGAGCAGCGTCGGCGAGTTGATGTAGGTGTTGCGGTGCAAGCCGCCGAGGCGGGCGAACTCGGCATTCTCCAGGCCCGGGATCATGCGGAAAACTTCCGCCTGGGCGCCGTATTTCAGCTTCGTCTGGAAGCCGACCATGTTGTAGAGCGTGCCCAGCGCATTGTCCTGGCGCAGCTGCACGACCGCATAGGGCTTGACCGTGGGGTTGTGGGCATTGGTGAGGCCCATCGGCTTCATCGGCCCGTGGCGCAGCGTCTCGCGGCCGCGCTCGGCCATCACCTCGATCGGCAGGCAGCCGTCGAAATAGGGCGTGCCTTCCCATTCCTTGAAGCCGGTCTTGTCGCCGGCAATCAGCGCGTCGACGAAGGCGTTGTACTGCTCCTCGGTCATCGGGCAGTTGATGTAGTCCTTGCCGGTGCCGCCGGGGCCGACCTTGTCGTAGCGCGACTGGTACCAGCAGACATCCATGTCGATCGTCTCGGTGTAGACGATCGGTGCGATGGCATCGAAGAAGGCGAGCGCGTCGGCGCCCGTTTCCTTGCGGATCGCTTCGGCAAGATCGGGCGCCGTCAGCGGGCCGGTTGCGATGACGGCAAGGTCCCACTCCTTCGGAGGCAGGCCGGTGATTTCTTCTCGCACGACTGTGATCAGCGGATGGGCGGCGATCGCCGCGCTGACCGCGTCGGAAAAGCCGTCCCGGTCCACCGCAAGCGCGCCGCCGGCCGGAACCTGGTTGGCGTCGGCGGACCTCATGATCAGCGAGCCGGCGAGACGCATTTCCGCATGCAGCACGCCCACCGCATTGCTGGTCGCGTCATCCGAGCGGAACGAGTTGGAACAGACGAGTTCGGCAAGGCCGTCGGTCTTGTGCGCGTCGGTGCCGCGCACGCCGCGCATTTCATGCAGGATGACCGGTACGCCGGCCTCGGCGATCTGCCAGGCGGCTTCCGAGCCGGCAAGGCCGCCGCCGATGACATGGATGGGAGAGTGGGAAGTGGTGTCTTTGCTCATGGCCGGCTTCCTATCACGGCTCGGCCCTTCGTTCCAATGTCAATAAATGAAAACGGCGCCCCGAGGGACGCCGTTTCGAAAAGTCAGTTCGAACCGTTCGGATTAACGGAAGGAACGGGCCGCAATGTTGCGGATGTCGTAGCGGGTGATGCCGATGTCATTGAGAGCGTGGTTCGACAGGTTGCCGAGCTCGCTGACGGTGCGGCGGTAGTTGATCCAGCTTTTTGCGATACGAATCGGGTTCATGGTCTTTTCCTCAAAATCAGTTTGTCGCGACAGCCATCTGTCTGCGTCGTTGAGGTTCTTATACGCTTGTCTAATTAGAAGGTGGAGTGCAAAGAAAATGCAGCTGCTATGCATTTGTGCAGTGCATCGCCGCATAGATGGGCACCGCTTCAAAACGCGGCATCGATTAACGATCAATTAGAATGCTGTTTTTGCTGCGCTAAGCATCTGTGTTTTAAATATTTTCTGAAATCACGGGCGCGCGCTCACTGCGCCTCTGGCGAGCGTGGCTCGTGTTATTCCGCCGGGCGTTGTCGACCAGATCTCAGGTGTATCTCGCACGTGCGAAAGCGCGTTGGGATATCCGCGGTTTGGGCAACGAAAAACGCCCCCCGGAATGAATGAACTGACCCCGTAAAGTTGGACGGTTCATAGGCTGGGATGATTTAAGGGCTGGTCCTGTATTGTACAGGGCTCAGCCCTTTGAGCTTCAGTTTGATGCGGTGATGGAAGTGGATGTAGTCTGCGATGCCGTCTTGCAGGCTGTTGATGCTGTCGAAGCGCGTGGGATGGAAGAACTCGGATTTGAGGATGGCGAAGAAGCTTTCCATGGCGGCGTTGTCGAGGCAGTTGCCTTTGCGTGACATGCTCTGATCGATGTTGCCTGCCTGAAGCAGGCGCTGCCAGGCCGGCATCTGATATTGCCATCCCTGGTCGGAGTGCAGGATCGGCCGTTCATCGGCCTGCAATCGGCTCAGAGCTTTGGTGAGCATGCTCTCGACCAGTTTGAACACCGGCCGCCTGGCGGTCTCATAGGCGATGATTTCGCCGTTGTGGAGGTCCATGACCGGCGAGAGATAGAGCTTCTCGCCCGCCACGCTGAACTCCGTCACATCGGTCACCCATTTCTGGTTCATGCGCTCGGCGGCGAACTGCCGCTGGATGCGATCGGGCGCTACGTGTCCGGCCTGGCCCGTGTAGGAGCGGTATTTCTTCGGCCGGACCAGCGACTTCAGGCCCAGCTCGACCATCAGCCGCTGAACCGTCTTGTGGTTGACCGTCTCGCCTAGTCCGCGCAACGCTGCGCTCACCCGGCGGTAGCCATAGCGGCCCTTGTGGGCCGCGAAGATTGATCGGATCCGGTCCTTAAGCACGATATGCCGGTCGGGCCGGGCGAGTGCCTGCTGCTGATAGTAGAACGTGCTGCGCGCCAGGCCGGCAAGCTTGAGCAAGCCGTCAAGCCGATAGAACGGCCTTAACGCTTGGACGACGTGCGCTTTTTCGGCGCCTGTTCCCGCGTTAAGGCCTCCAGTTTTTTTAGGTAGGCGTTCTCCATGCGCAGATAGTTCAGTTCTGCCAACAGCTCCTCACGGCTCTTGGCGTCATCGCTCCGCGAAGCATCCGCTCCACTGGCTTTGACGGGTGGTTCTGGCATGGATGGCGGCCTTCCTCTCCGGCGCGGGGTCAAGGCTGCGAGCCGCCGCGTTCATATCGCCTCTCCCATTCCGAAAGGCAGCCGGCATTGCGGATGCCGAAGATCGCCGCTGCCTGCCGACGGGACAACCCATCCTCCCACATCCGACGCAGAACCGATAGCTTGAACTCGGCATCATAGTGGCCGTATTTCTTCTCCAGTCCCGCCAAACCATGCGCCGCATGAGCCGCCACCCATTTGCGCACCGTCGCGTCATCGATGCCGAACCGCGCCCCAACGCTGCCGTAGCCGTGATCACCGCGCAGATAAAACGCGACGACAGACTGCTTGAAAACCGTGCTGTGCTTGGACATGCAAAACCCCCGAAGGTTGATGTCCAACTTTCGGGGGTCAGTTCAGAACCGGAGGGCGCTTTTACTGGAGGTCGGTTGCGCTCGAAGCGCAGCCTGAATTACTTGATCGCCTGGCGAGCAACGTACGGGATGTCGCCGCGGCCGATGCCGAGGTCGCTGAGCTCCCGGTCGGTCATGCGGCCGAGCTCGTTGCAGGTCTGACGATACTTGCGCCAATTGTTGAAAGAACGTGCGAGGTTCATGATCCTATCCTTTCTAGGGTCGTTTGCCAGCGCTCTATCTCTCTTGCTGGCCGTCATCTGATGATCTGAAATATAATCGTTTTGAGCAGAAGTTACAGAGATAATGCTGCATCGCACCCATGCATCAGGTGCAAGCCTTGGCGCAGTCGCCAGGCCACCAATGGCGCTCGATGCGCATCGTGCAATCGGGTTGTGGTGGTTGAAGGTCTCGACCGAAATCCACGGCCGGAAAACAAACAACGCTCGCTGGGGGAGGAGGTCCAGCGAGCGTCGCTTTGTTCTGATCGGCAACCGGGAGGAGGAGTGTCGCCGATCCAAATCGAGGGGCGCTGGGAGGAGGAGTGCGCCGCCCCGATCGATGAATTGAAGATAGTATGGAGCCGGACGGAAGGGTAGAGCTGTTCCAGAATGGCACCTATGCAATAGGTGCATGGCTCTGGCGGGCGCGACCGTAATGTGCACGAATATTGTGCAATTGCTCGAGGCGCTGGCTTTCTTGTGGGAGGAGGGCTGAAAACAATAACGCTCGCTGGGGGAGGAGGTCCAGCGAGCGTCATTTGAAGTGATTGGCAACCGGGAGGAGGAGTGTTGCCAATCTGATCGGAGGAGCGTTGGGAGGAGGAGTACGCTCATCCGAATTCTGTCGGGTTTTGCCCGGGCCTTTCCCAGTGTCCTGAGGCGGTTGGCCAGTTCCGCTGGCGATCGTCTGGCTTGCTGCCCTCGTTCGCCTTTGATGATTTGAATATAGGGGCTCTAAATCGATTTGTGCAGTGCAATATCCGCATGGAAGATATGCGCATCGCGCAAGCCGTTCAGCAGTTCCTATCGGTACGGGAGCACGCTCGCGACAGAGCAGTTGTATTTCCGCGCCGATACGTGGTTAGTTGGTGACGAAACCGGATCATTTCAAGCATCGGATGCTTAAGGCTGAGGGCAGCATGTATCGCGCGCGTCTCGAGCGAGACTTCAAGCACTGGATCGACAAGGGCCTGCTGCAGGACAATGCCGCACGCGCCATGCTGGCCGAGTATGACGGGCGGGAGTCAACCTTCCGAGCCGGGCGCGTCCTGCTCATTCTCGCCGCCCTTCTGCTATCCGCGTCGATCCTGTTGCTTGTCGCCGCCAATTGGGAGGCGCTGCCGCGTCTGGCGCGGGTTGCCGGCATTGTTGCCCTGATCTGGGGCTTCCATTTTGCCGCTGGCTGGCTGTTGCGCGCCGGCAGGGCGGCCTTTGCCGCCGCAGCTCTGGTCCTGGGAGCGGCCGCCTTTGGCGGCGGCATCGCCCTCATCGGGCAGATGTATCACCTGTCGGGTGATGCGGCTGATGCTGCGCTGCTCTGGTTCTTGGGCGCCAGTCTCTCGGCATTCGCATTTCGCTCGGCGGCGATGGCAACCGCCGCCGGCGGGCTCGCGTGGATTTATTTCGGTACGATGTTGACGGAAGGTGCGTTCCCCACGATCTCCGACTGGCACTCGTGGTCCGTACCGGTCCTGGCCGCAATCGTCGTTCTCCTGGTTCGTTTCACGGATGCGGGCAGGGCTCGCCATCTTGCTTATCTGCTCGTTCTTTCCTGGCTGGCATGGCTCTACCTGGATAGCCCATCGCTTGCTTTCGCCGCTGGCCTCGCTGTCCTCGGTCTTGCGGCATTCCTGGTGGCGACCCTGCCGGGTTCGCCCCTGCGCCAACTTGCGCTCGATGCCGGTTCGGCACCCGCCTTCTATTCCTTTGCGCTCGCCCTGCTTGGTTTCACCGGGCTTCAATATGAGGCAGTCGGCCCGACGACGGAGATCGCGACCGGCGCAGGCACGTTGCTGGTGGCGCTCCTCGGCATTGCGCTTGCCGGAGCGCAGAATGGGGCTGTGCGCTATCTCGGCTATGTCGCCTTTGCCGGAGAGCTTCTCTATCTCGCTTTTGAAACCTTGGGATCAATGCTCGGCACATCGGGCTTCTTCCTGATTTCAGGGCTGGTCGTCGCGTGCATCGCGTGGTTGGTCATTCGCATCGAAGGGCACATGGCGCGGACGCGCCAGGCGGAGGTTTCGCGATGAGCAGCGGCGCATCGAATAAGCGTTGGCTGAACCCGCTGCTTGCCGCCCTGCTTGTCGCCGGCGCGCAGACGGCGGCACTCGGCTACATGATCGAGAGCAGGGCCTCGATCCTCAGAAGCGGACGGGACGTCCTCCTGAAAACCGTGCCCGTTGATCCGCGCGACCTGCTCAGGGGCGACTATGTGATCCTGAGCTACGATATTTCCAGGCTGCAGCCCGAGCTGTTCAAGGGCGCCATTCCGACGCAATCGGGTGAGGTGGTGCTTTATGTCCGGCTGGAAAAGCAGCCCGACGGTTTCTGGACGGCGACCGAAGCGTCGTTCCAACCCTTGCCGCCCGCTGGCGATAGCGTCGTACTCCGCTCGCTTCCATTCTCCTATTATCCGTCGTCGCCTCCTTCCGCGGTGAATGTCGACTACGGCATAGAGCGCTTCTACGTGCCGGAGGGCGAAGGGCGCACATTGGAGGAGGCGCGCAATGCCGAGGCGCTTTCCGTCGACATCCGCGTTGATGGAAAGGGCCGTGCGCAGATCCGCGAGATCGCGGTCAACGGAAGCCCGGTCTACGAAGAGCCGCTCTATTGAGGCTTGGTCGTCCTGCTCCGTTCCAACGTGAAATTCCGCATTTTCCCTTTGATCCCGCGAAAACGAGTGATATAGAGACGCCGCGCTCGGGAAAGCCGTGAACTTTCAGCATGCCCATAGTATCCGCGGGATTCCGCTGGTTGGACTTGCGGGAAAACGATCAGGCGGTGCGATTGTCTGAACGCGGGTATGGTGAAATTGGTAGACACGCCAGATTTAGGTTCTGGTGCCGCAAGGCGTGGGAGTTCAAGTCTCTCTACCCGCACCAGACAGGGATCGCGCCTAAAGTCCGGATTCTGCAGGGATGAAGGGGGCTGGAGTGCCATTTTGCTTGCAAAACGGTTGCAGAACTGCGTAAAGCCACTCCCGGCAAATGGATCGGCTCACGTGCTCGCCAGACCTTATGAAGGGGAAGAGCACAGTCAACGTGAAATGAAGGTTTGAACATGCAGGTTATCGAAACGCTCGCTCAAGGGCTGAAGCGCGAACTCAAGGTCGTTATCCCGGCCAAGGACATGGAAGCTCGGATGAACGAGCGCCTGGCCGAAGTGAAGGACCGTGTGAAGATCAACGGCTTCCGTCCGGGCAAGGTGCCGGTCGCGCATCTGAAGAAGGTCTACGGCAAATCGATCATGGCTGATCTCGTCAACGAGATCGTCCGCGACAAGCCGACCGAGATCCTGTCGGGCCGTGGCGAAAAGTCGGCGACCCAGCCGGAAATCGCGATGACCGAGGACGAGGCCGAAGCCAACAAGATCCTCAATGCGGAAGCTGACCTCGAGTTCACCGTTGCCTACGAAATCATCCCGGCGATCGAACTCAAGGACGTCAGCGGCATCAAGGTGACCCGCGAAGTCGTCGAGATCGCTGACGAGGAAGTCAACGAACAGATCCTGAAGATCGCCGAAAGCGCCCGCAGCTACGAATCGAAGAAGGGCAAGGCTGCCAACGGCGACCGCGTCACCATCGATTACCTCGGCAAGGTCGACGGCGTTGCCTTCGACGGCGGCAAGGACGAAGACGCTGAGCTGGTTCTCGGCTCCAACCGCTTCATCCCGGGCTTCGAAGAGCAACTCGTCGGCGTCAAGGCTGGCGACGAGAAGACGATCACCGTCACCTTCCCGGCTGACTACCCGGCTGCGAACCTCGCCGGCAAGGAAGCGACCTTCGACATCACCGTCAAGGACGTTGCTGCTGCCCAGGACATCGAAATCAACGACGAACTGGCCACCAAGCTCGGTCTCGAATCGGCTGACAAGCTGAAGGAAATCGTCCGCGGCCAGATCGAAAGCCAGTACGGCAACCTGACCCGCCAGAAGGTCAAGCGTCAAATCCTCGACCAGCTCGACGAACTCTACCAGTTCGAAACGCCGGAGCGCCTCGTCGAAGCCGAATTCGAAAACATCTGGCGCCAGATCAACACCGACCTGCAACAGGCCGGCAAGACCTTCGCTGACGAAGAAACCACCGAAGAAGAAGCCCGCGCCGAATACCGCAAGCTCGCTGAGCGTCGCGTCCGCCTCGGCCTGGTTCTCTCGGAAATCGGTGAAAAGGCCGGCGTCCAGGTCAGCGACGACGAACTGCAGCGTTCGCTGTTCGAGCAGCTCCGCCAGTTCCCGGGCCAGGAAAAGCAGATCCTCGACTACTTCAAGAACACCCCCGGCGCCGCTGCATCGCTCCGCGCTCCGCTGTTCGAAGAAAAGGTCGTCGACCACCTGCTCGGCGAAATCTCGGTAACCGACAAGACGGTTTCCAAGGAAGAGCTGACGGCTGACGACGAAGAAGGCGAAGGCAAGACTGCCAAGAAGGCTCCGGCCAAGAAGAAGGCTGCTGCCAAGGCTGAAGCCGCTGAAGGTGAAGAAGCCGCGGCTCCGAAGAAGAAGGCTCCGGCCAAGAAGAAGGCCGCTGACGACAGCGCCGAGTAATCGGACCTACAGCGCCGCGCGTCTTTTAAGACGCGCAAAGATCGCTGTAGCACTTTGAGTTGCTGCATGTCTTTGTCCTCAAATCGAGGTCGACTTAAGGAGACATGCAGTAAGCCTCAGGAATCGAAATGCCCTGCCGCTTGCGGCAGGGCTTTTTCGTTGGAGGGACGTCGGGGAGGCGGATCTATTCCGGTTTCAGCGGCGTGGCCTAGCCGATGTCGAGGAGCAGGGCCCGGTGGTCGGACACTTCCGGCTGTGCGACGACCTCGAACCGGGCGATATCGACGCCACCATTCACGAGCATGTAATCGGCAAAGCGGCCGCTTTTCAGATAGTGCGACGTTCGGGTGTCCGTGTGGCCACGGGAGGCCACAAGGTCGATAAGCCCAAGCCGCCCGAGTGCCTGGAAGGTAACGCTGTCGGGAAGCACGTTGAAGTCGCCGCACACGACAAGCCGCTCGTCTCCGGGCCAGACCTGACGGATGAGCGCCACAAGCGCATCCGCTTGCGCGTGCCGCGCCGCCGTGTCGTTCTTGCCGTCAATTTCTCTCAACCCATGCATATGGGCGATAGTGATCGCAGCGCCGATGTCGTGATCGAACAGGCGGATGCAATGCGCATTCCGCGCTCGTGGATGTGGCCCCCACCCGCCGGATGAAAAGCTGCCATGCACGAAGCCGAGCGCCTGGCCGATGACGGAATACGTCCGTCGGACGAAGGTTGCGAGCCCAAATTCCGAGACCACGGACCTGTCGCCGTCGAAAAGCGTGCCGCGCGCCGTCGGGCAGAAGAAGCCATCATGCCCCGGAAGCGCTGCCGCGATCTCGTCGAAGAGGTTTGCGCGCTGCGGCAGTACGACATCCGCATCGCGATACGTCAGCCACTCGGCTTCCGTGGTCGGCGAACGCGCAATCTCCTGCAGGCACAGGACATCGGCATCGACCTCCGCGAGATATTTCATCAACGGGGAATGGAGCTTACCGCCCCAGGCATTGAGCGAAAGGATGCGCATGGCGTTCATGTCTCTTTATCGGGAGCGGCAAAGCTAACCGATTCGTTGGCATGTGGGCATGCGCGCAATTTGCGTGACCGCTTGCTCGGTATGTGACCGAGTTGGACGCCATGGACCGTCGGTGTCGTCTTTTGAGCGCGCTCAGATCTGTCGGCTGCGGCTTACGCTTTCGGCAGTTCCTGCTTGATCTCGCCCATGCGGTTCCATGCATCCAGGCCGGCAATCTTGTAGGCCTCGGCAAGCGTCGGGTAGTTGAAGGTGTTCTCGACGAAATACTCGACCGTGCCCTTGAGGTTCAACACGGCCTGGCCGATGTGAACCAGCTCGGTCGCGCCTTCGCCGATGATGTGCACGCCGAGCAGGCGGCGCGTCTTCATCGAGAAGATCATCTTCAGCAAGCCGGAATCGAGCCCCATGATGTGACCGCGCGAGGTCTCGCGGAAGCGGGCAATGCCGCATTCATAGGGGATGCCGCGTTCCTTGACCTCTTCTTCCGAAAGGCCGCAGGTGGAAATTTCCGGCACCGCGTAGATGCCGTAGGGGAAATACTTCTGCGGTTCCATGGCGATCGCGCCGACGGCAACGCGCGCCGCGATCCGGCCTTGTTCCATGGAGGTCGAGGCAAGGCTCGGGAATCCGACGACATCGCCGGCGGCATAGATATTCGGCACCGAGGTCTGGAATGTCTCCGGATTGACCTTGAGCCGTCCGCGGCTGTCGGCCTCAAGCCCGGCTGCAGGCAGGTTCAGCATGTCGGTCGCGCCCATGCGGCCGGCAGCGAAGAGCACCATGTCGGTGACGATCTTGCGGCCGTTGTCGAGCGTCAGCAGAACCTTACCGTCGTCGAGCCGCTCGACCTTGTCGGCTTTCTGGCCCAGATGCAGCTTCATGTTGCGGTCGCGCAGCTGGTAGGTGAAATCCTCGACGATCTCCTTGTCGATGAAGTCGAGCATCGTCGTCTTGGGGTCGATCACCGTGACATGTGTGTCCAGCGCGCTGAAGATCGTCGCGTATTCGATACCGACGACGCCGGCGCCGATGACCACGAGCGAGCGCGGCAGTTCCGCGATATCGAGCAGTTCGTCACTGTCGAGGACGGTCTTGCCGTCGAAGGGCATGTAGTCCGGGCGGAATGGCTTCGTGCCGACGGCAAGCAGGATGCTGGTCGCTGAAACGAGCAGGGTCTCGCCGTCGTCCTTCACAACCTCGAGCGTGGTCGGATCGACGAAACTTGCCTTACCGCGCATCTGCTGCACGCGGTTGCGGGCAAACTGGTGTTCGAGAACCTCGACCTCGTGATTGAGGGTGATGATCAGCCGTTGCCTGAGATCGTCGGCGCTGATCTCCTGCTTCACGCGATAGGCGCGCCCGTAGAAGCCGCGTTCACGCCAGCCGGAGAGATTGAGTGCCGTCTCCCGCAGGGTCTTGGAGGGGATGGTACCCGTATGCACCGAAACGCCGCCGACGCGTTTTCCCTGTTCGATGACGAGAACCTTCTTGCCGAGCTTGGCAGCCTGGATGGCGCCGCGGCGGCCGGCAGGCCCGCTTCCGACGACGATGAGATCGAACTGGTTCATGGGCATTTCCGTTTGAAGGGAGGAATCGTTGTGCATCGCAAAAATTCTCGCTTGCAAGCGTCTATACCGTCAATGGCACGGTTTGATGAAGTGGTTTTCATAGCCGAAACAGCTGGATGAGAATATAAGGGAATGCGCGTAGGCTTGGCTTCGTTACGACATGCCGAGCCCCATCGGTGTCGTATTCGCCTGGGGAGGCTGACGATGGGATTGGAGCTTACGAACAGGGCGGTGCCGCCAGTCGACGAGGAGGGCGCGGCTGCACAGTCCGCGCATCGACCGGGTGTCGTTGCGGCGGCGGTCTATGAGAACGGCGTAAGGCTGCGCGATATTCGAATCGAAGATGCCGGCAAGTGGCGGTCGCGGCCAGGCGCGGTGATCTGGATTGGCCTACACGAGCCCGATGCGGACCTGCTTCACCAACTGCAACGAGAGTTTGACCTCCACGATCTGGCCATCGAGGACGCCGGCAAGGCGCATCAACGGCCGAAACTGGAGATCTATGGCGACTCGATCTTCGTCGTGGCCCGCACCGCCCACATGGTCGGCGATGAGATCGCTTTCGGCGAGACCCATCTCTTCGTCGGCCGAGGCTATGTCGTCTCGGTCAGGCACGGCGCGTCCACGTCCTACATGGCGGTGCGCCAGCGCTGCGAATCTTCGCCGTCCGCGCTCGCCCATGGCGAAAACTACATCCTCTATTCGATCCTCGATTTCATCGTCGACAACTACATGCCGGTGATCGAGGCGATCCATGAGGAGGTGGAAGAACTGGAAGATCGGCTGTTACGCGAGCGATTGGTCAAGCGTGATATCGAGCGTCTTTATCTGCTCCGCCGCAACCTCCTGAGACTGCGCAATGCGGTCTTGCCGCTTGTCGACGTTTGCCGCCGGCACGAACACATCGATCTTCCCGGGATGGATGCCGCGCTGCAGCCGCTCTTTCGCGATGTGACCGACCACGTGCGCCGCGTGCAGGAGGATATCGATGCGCTGCGCGAGGTTCTTGCCTTCACCTTCGAAGCGAGCCTGATGATCGGACAATCCGAACAGACGGAGATTTCCCGCAAACTCGCGTCGTGGGCGGCGATCCTCGCCGTGCCGACCGCGATCGCCGGTATCTACGGCATGAATTTCGACGACATGCCGGAGCTGAAGTTCCGCTATGGCTATTTCGTCGTGCTGGCGGTGATCATCGGACTGTGTGCGACGCTCTATCGCTTCTTCCGACGCGCGAAATGGCTGTAGGCCGAAGCACTTCCCGGGAACAATGTGAAGCGGTTTCCGTCTGGAACTGCTTCTCAGAACAGCCGCCTTCAGGCTGACATGTCCATCCTTGCCGATGATGATGTGATCGTGGACGGCGATGCCGAGCGGCTTCGCGGTTTCGACGATCAGCTTGGTCATGTCGATATCGGCGCGTGACGGCGTAGGGTCCCCGGACGGATGATTGTGAACGAGAATGATCGCGGTGGCGGAGAGTTCGAGTGCGCGTTTGACCACTTCACGCGGATAAACCGGCGTATGGTCGATCGTGCCCGTCTGCTGCACCTCGTCGGCGATCAACGCGTTGCGCTTGTCGAGAAAGAGGATGCGGAACTGTTCCTTGGTCTCGTAGGCCATTGCAGCATGGCAATAATCAATGACGGCGCTCCAGGAGGAGAGAAGGTGCTTTTGCCGAAGCGCGCTCTTCAGGGTGCGGTGACCGATGGTGGAGATCAGCTTGAGATCGAGGGCAACGGCCTCGCCGATACCGTCTACCTCCTGCAACAGCCCGATCGGTGCGCCGAAAACGCCGGCAAGCGTTCCGAAACGACTGATGAGCGCCTTGGCGATCGGCTTGGTATCCTTGCGTGGGATCAGCCGAAACAACAGCATTTCCAAGATTTCGTAGTCCGCAAGCGCCGCGTCACCGTGCTCGCGATAGCGCGCCCGCAACCGATCGCGATGGCCGTGATAATGCGCTTCAGGCGCCGGCGCCTTCTTAGGCGCAGCTCCCCTGTCCAATTGCAATTGCGGAAAAAACGTCCTTTCGTCCGCCGATAGCGCTTCATCGCCCTCAGGGGAGATCGGACGCTTCTTCATGCGGCGCCGACATTGTTGAGGCCCGGCTTGAACAGGCCGGCGGGCGACAGCGTGAAGATCTCGCATCCCTCGGCGGTCACGCCGACCGTGTGCTCGTATTGCGCCGAAAGCGACCGGTCGCGGGTAACGGCGGTCCAGCCATCCGAAAGCACCTTCACATGCGGACGGCCGAGATTGATCATCGGCTCGATGGTGAAGATCATGCCCTCACGCAATTCGGGCCCTTCATTGGCGCGGCCGTAGTGCAGGATGTTCGGCGCATCGTGAAAGAGCTTGCCAACACCGTGGCCGCAGAAATCGCGCACCACCGAGCAGCGCTCCGCTTCGGCATAGGTCTGGATCGCCTCGCCGATGGCGCCGGTGCGTGCGCCCGGGCGTACGGCGGCAATGCCGCGCATCAGGCTTTCATGGGTGACATCGAGCAGCCGCTCGGCCGCGCGCTTGATCTCGCCGACCGGATACATGCGGCTCGAGTCGCCATGCCAGCCATCGACGATATAGGTGACGTCGATGTTGACGATGTCGCCTTCGCGCAGCGGCTTGTCATTGGGAATCCCGTGACAGACGACGTGATTGATCGAGGTGCAGGAGGACTTCGTGTAGCCGCGGTAGTTCAGCGTCGCGGGCAGGGCGCCATTGTCCATGCCGAACTCTAAGACGAAGCGGTCGATCTCGTCGGTCGTGACGCCCGGCTGAACGCGCGAGACGAGTTCGTCGAGGCAGCGCGCGGTTACCTGGCAGGCTTTGCGCATGCCCTCGAAACCTTCCGGTCCGTAGAGCCGGATAACGCCGGTGTTTTTATAGGGGGCAGACCCTGCCTCGATGTAAGTCACCATTCCAAAGCTTTCATTTGTTCCAAGTCGGATTTCATAGAGCAGCGAGGGCCGTTTCGTCCACTGCCATCAACCCGGTCGGACGGATTTGGGTCGGCGAAACCTGACATTTGATCGCATAGGCCTCGAGCCCGCGTGCCATGGCGCGGTCAAAGGCTTGCGCATAGGCGGGGTCGAAGTCGCGGCAGATTCGCAAGCGGTCGCAGTCGCTGCGCTGCACGAGATAGATCATGACGGCGCGGTGGCCGGCTTCGACCATGTCGCCGAGTTCGTCGAGATGTTTGGCGCCGCGTGCCGTCGGGCTGTCCGGAAACTCGGCGAGACCGGGCCTGCGGCTGAAATGCACGTTCTTCACCTCGACATAGGCAAGGCCGCGAACGGGGTCGGTGAGCAAGATATCGATCCGCGAATTGCGACCGTATTTCTGTTCCCGCGTGGAGTCCTGGTATGTGTGCAGATCGGAAACGAGGCCCAGACGAATGGCTTCCTCGGCGAGCCGGTTCGGCAAGCCGGTATTGATCCCGACCAGCGTGCCGTCGGCTTCGACGATTTCGAGCATGTGACGGTATTTCCGGGTCGGGCTGTCGTGTTCCGACATCCATATGCGTGAGCCCGGCGTCGTCAGACCACGCATCGAGCCCGTATTCGGGCAGGATCCGGTCAAGGCTGTGCCGTCCGGCTGGATCGCATCGAAGAGAAAGCGCTTGTAGCGCTGCACGAGGGTTGCCTGTGCGAGCGGCGGATCGAAGATCAAAAGATATGTCCTGCAACTGTATCATGCCCGGGCGCGAACGTAGGAGCCCGGCGCTTCTTCGAGCGAATTCAGTGGGCCGCCGGGCTTGCGGGCCGGAACGCGTCTCTTGTCGAGCTTCTCGATCCATTGGTGCCAATGCGGCCACCAGGATCCCGGCGTTTCCTTCGCGGCTTTGAACCAGTCGTCGAACTCCCCCTTGGGCGCGCCTCCGGTCCAGAACTGGTATTTTCCCTTGTCCGGCGGATTGACGACGCCGGCAATGTGGCCCGAGCCGGAGAGCACGTAGGTAACCTTGCCGCCGAAGGAAGAGCTACCCAGGAAAACCGAGCGCGGCGGAGCGATGTGATCTTCCTTGGTGGCGAGATTGTAGATCGGGATCTTCACGTCGCCGAGCGACACCTGCCGGCCCGCAAGCACCATTTCACCCTTCGAGAGCTTGTTCTCGAGGTAGCAATTGCGCAGATAGAAGGAGTGGTTGGCTGCCGGCATCCGCGTCGAATCGGAATTCCAGTAGAGCAGATCGAAGGGCAGGGGATCCTGCCCCTTGAGGTAGTTGTTGACGAAGTAGGGCCAGATGAGCTCGGAGGCGCGCAGCATATTGAAGGCGGTCGCCATCTTCGAGCCGTCGAGATAGCCGGTCACGCTCATGTTCTGTTCGATCTGACGAATCTGGTCTTCGTCGACGAAGACCTTGAGGTCGCCCGCATGGGTGAAGTCGACCTGTGTCGTGAAGAGGGTCGCGGAGCGAATGCGGTCGTCGCCTTCGGCAGCATGCAGCGCAAGGGTTGCCGCCAGCAAGGTGCCGCCGACGCAATAGCCGATGGCGTTGACTTCGCTCTCGCCGGTCGCCTGCTCGACGGTGTCGAGGGCAAAGCCGATGCCTTCGCGGGCATAGGCCTCCCAGTCCTTGGTCGCATGCCGCTCGTCGGGGTTCACCCAGGAGATCACAAACACCGTGTGCCCCTGGTCAACGGCCCATTTGATGAAGGATTTCTGCGGGTTGAGGTCGAGGACGTAGAACTTGTTGATCCACGGCGGGCAGATCAGCAACGGTCGTTTCAGCACCGTCTCCGTCGTCGCTTCATACTGCAGCACCTGGCAGACGTCGCTCTGGGCGATGACCTTGCCGGGCGTGATTGCGATATTCTCGCCGATCGCGAATTTGCTGGTGTCCGTCTGCCGCAGCTTGAGGTCGCCACGGCCGGCGGCGACGTCCTCGGCGAACATCTGCATGCCCTTGACGAGGTTGGCGCCGCTCGACGCGACGGTTTCGCGATAGAGTTGCGGATTGGTGGTGACGAAATTCGTAGGCGAGAGCGCGCTCGAAACCTGCCGGACGTAGAAGGCCGCCTTGTGCCTGGTGTGATCGTCGAGCCCTTCGGCATCCTCGACCATGCGCTCGGCCCAATCCGATGTGACGAAATAGGCCTGCCGGATGAAATCGAAGAACGGGTTCTTCACCCAATCCTCGTCGGTGAAGCGCTTGTCGTTGCGCTGGAGCGCGGCCGGCTCCGCCATCCCGACGTCGCCGGACATGCGATGGAGCGTCCGCGACCAGATCTCGAAGAAGCTGCCCATCAGATGCGTCTGCGCTTCAAGCGTGCGGCGCGGATCGGAAAGCCAGTATTCGGAGACCTTGGACAGCGTTTTCACCATGTCGGTGACCGGCTCGGCGAAGACGCCCGATTTCTGCCCCGATTCACGCGGCGCGAGCCAGGCGGAGGCCGCCTTGCCGAGTTGCTCCATGGCGCGGGCGAGGTTGACGGCGAGGCTTTCCGGGTCCTTGACAATGTAAGGCTCGACGGATTTGGGGTCGAAACCCGTGAAGCTGTCCTTGCCAGTGGTGCCTTCCGCTTTCCTCTCTGCTGTCACCCGGCTTCCTCCACAGCATCTTGTTTGTTTTGTATTTTTACATTCTGCCCGAAAATGATTACAAGGGCTAGGCGCATCGTCGCGCCGTCAGATCAGAGGTTCTCTTCAGTATGCTTACCGTCGGAAAACAGCGTTCCATCACCTGGCTTGCCGGGATCGTTCTGTTAGGTACGCTTGCAGGCTGCAACAGCCAGACGACGAACTTCGAGAACTATCCCTCGGTCTACGGCCAAAAGCCGGCCGCGACGACGCAGATGACGAATGAGGAGGCGGCCGACATGCAGGCGCGCCTGACATCGCTTGGCGCTGCGCGCAAGTCCGGCGCGATCTCGGAAGCGGAATATCAGCGCCGTCTGAAGGAAATGCGCGCGCTCGCCGAACAGCACGGCGCCGACACGCTGAAAGAGATCCAGAATTAGCGCTTGCCTTTCGGGTGATTTGGACGCAAAGCGTTCAATGGCCGCAAGACGGCCGTTCACCACAGCGCACGGTTTCGCGAAGGCTTGAGCCGCTGGCGGGAGCGTGCGCCAAACGAGGTTTGGAGATGGAAGAGTTTCACAAAGTCCGGCGTTTGCCGCCCTATGTTTTCGAACAGGTCAACCGTTTGAAAGCAAGCGCGCGAGCGGCCGGTGCTGACATCATCGACCTCGGCATGGGCAATCCGGATCTTCCCACACCACAGTCGATTGTCGACAAGCTTTGCGAGGTCGTTCAGGACCCGCGCACGCATCGTTATTCGTCGTCGAAGGGCATTCCCGGGCTGCGTCGTGCCCAGGCCGCCTACTACGCCCGTCGCTTCGGCGTCAAACTCAATCCGGAAACGCAGGTCGTCGCCACCCTTGGCTCCAAGGAAGGCTTCGCCAACATGGCCCAGGCGATCACCGCGCCGGGTGATGTGGTCCTGTGCCCGAACCCGACCTACCCGATTCACGCCTTCGGCTTCCTGATGGCCGGTGGGGTCATCCGCTCGATCTCGGTCGAGCCTGATGAGACCTTCTTCCCGCCGCTCGAGCGCGCCGTGCGTCACTCGATTCCTAAGCCGCTGGCGCTGATCCTCAACTATCCGTCGAACCCGACGGCGCAGGTCGCGACCCTCGACTTCTACAAGGACGTGATCGCCTTCGCGAAGAAGCACGACATCATCGTGCTTTCGGATCTTGCCTATTCGGAAATCTACTTCAACGACGCGCCGCCGCCGTCGGTGCTGGAGGTTCCAGGCGCGATCGACTGCACCGTCGAGTTCACCTCGATGTCGAAGACCTTCTCGATGCCCGGCTGGCGCATGGGCTTTGCCGTCGGCAATGAGCGGCTGATCGCGGCGCTGACCCGTGTAAAGTCGTACCTCGATTACGGCGCCTTCACGCCGATCCAGGTGGCGGCAACCCAGGCGTTGAACGGTGATGGCAGCGACATCGCCGAAGTCCGCAACGTCTATAAGCGCCGCCGCGACGTGATGGTCGAAAGCTTCGGCAAGGCGGGCTTCGACGTGCCGCCGCCGGCAGCGACGATGTTTGCCTGGGCGAAGATCCCGGAGAAGTTCCGCCATCTCGGTTCGCTCGAGTTCTCGAAGCTCCTGGTCGAGAAGGCTGATGTCGCGGTTGCTCCGGGCATCGGTTTCGGCGAGCAGGGCGACGACTATGTGCGCCTCGCTCTGGTCGAGAATGAGCACCGCATCCGCCAGGCGGCGCGCAATATCAAGAAATTCCTGTCGACTGCCGACGAGACGATGCACAACGTCATCTCGCTCAACGCGCACAGGTAAATAAGACGGGAGGCGCGCTCTTGGGTGCGCCTCCTTCCACACCGGCACCGCGGTTCTCGCGGCTCGCCCCTTACATGTTAGGAAATGGCTATGGCAGATGCCCTCAAAATCGGCATTGCGGGCTTGGGTACCGTCGGTGCCTCGCTCGTGCGAATCCTCCAGGATCGTCACGAGATGCTTGCGACAACGTGCGGGCGGGCAATCGAGACCACGGCCGTAACGGCACGCGACCGCAACAGGGATCGCGGCGTCGACCTTTCGCAAATCAAATGGTTCGACGATGCCGTCTCGCTTGCGCGTGACGCCGATATCGACGTTTTCGTCGAATTGATGGGCGGCTCCGGCGATCCAGCCTATTCCGCCGTCAAGGCCGCCTTGCAGCGTGGCATTCATGTGGTCACCGCCAACAAGGCGCTGCTTGCGGCCCATGGCATCGAACTCGCCAAGATCGCCGAGGAAAAGGGCGCGCTTCTGAACTACGAGGCGGCCGTTGCCGGCGGTATTCCCGTGATCAAGGCTCTGCGCGAGTCCATGACCGGCAATACGATCTCGCGCGTCTACGGGATCATGAACGGCACCTGCAACTACATCCTGACGAAGATGGAGAAGGAAGAGCTTTCCTTCGAAGCCTGCCTCAAGGAAGCACAGCGCCTCGGTTATGCGGAAGCCGATCCGGCCTTCGACATCGAGGGCAACGACACGGCGCACAAGCTGTCGATCCTGACGAGCCTTGCCTTCGGTACGGCGATCGCTGCCGACGACATCTATCTCGAAGGTATCACCAATATCTCGATCGACGACATCCATGCGGCGGCCGATCTCGGTTATCGGATCAAGCTCCTGGGGGTCGCGCAGCGTACCGAGAGCGGCATCGAGCAGCGCGTCCACCCGACGATGGTGCCCTATGATTCCGTCATCGCCCAGGTCGACGGCGTGACCAATGCAGTCGCGATCGAATCCGATATTCTCGGCGAATTGCTGATGGTCGGCCCCGGTGCCGGCGGCAACGCGACCGCCTCGGCCGTTCTCGGCGATATCGCCGATATCGCGAAAAGCCGCCCCGGTGCTCAGCACGTTCCGGCCTTCGGTCGCCCGACCAATGCGCTGCTTCCCTACAAGCGCGCGCAGATCCAGAGCCACGAGGGCGGCTACTTCATCCGCCTGAAGGTCGTCGACCGCACCGGCGTCTTTGCCAGCATCGCGACGCGCATGGCGGATAACGGCATCTCGCTGGAATCGATCATGCAGCATTCCAAGCACCTGATGGAGAGCGGCGAGCCGCAGACGATCATCCTGGTGACACATGCGACCTCGGAACATTCCGTGCGCGATGCCATCAAGGCGATCAAGAGCGAGGGCTATCTCGTCGGCGAGCCGCAGGTCATCCGCATCGAGCGTCCGAAGGCGAACTGAGGACGAAATAGACTTCAGGCAGCAAGGCAGGGCGGCGCGTAGCGCCGGATTGCCGCCGATAGATTGGAAGCCTCGCCGTGCAAGCACGCCGGCGAGGCTTTCTCGTATGGGCATGTCAGGCGAGCGGCGCCGAAAACGGGGCGCGGACCGTGGATCTCTGTGTATGCCGTTCCAAAAACGGTCACGATTGTCGGGGTTATGCGCTAAGAAACGTTAAGCGCAGGCGGGTGGACGAACATGGAAGAATTGGTGGATCCGGTACAGCGGGCCTTTCTCGGCGTCGAGCAGTCGATCAGCGGCCAGCGCTGGGTGTCGCGGCTTGACCAGGCGGGTCAGAACCGGGCGCTCGCCATCAGCCAGGTCCACGGCTATTCCGATCTCCTTGGTCGCGTGCTTGCCGGCCGTGGCGTCGTGCTCGACGATGCCGCGAGCTTCCTCGATCCGACGCTTCGATCGCTGATGCCGGATCCGGATACGCTCACCGATTGCCGCAAAGCCGCCAATCGTCTCGCGGCGGCCATCACGCGGCGTGAGAAGGTCGTGGTGTTCGGTGACTACGACGTCGACGGTGCCGCCTCGTCGGCGCTTATGACCCGGTTCCTCCGTCATTTCGGCATCGACGCGGAGATTTACATTCCCGATCGGATTTTCGAGGGCTACGGGCCGAATCCGGCAGCGATCGAACAGTTGATCGACAATGCCGCCGAGCTCATCGTGACCGTTGACTGTGGTTCGACGAGCCATGAAGCACTTGCGGTGGCGGCGAAACGCGGCGTCGATGTTGTTGTCATCGACCACCACCAGGTGGGTTCGGCCCTGCCAGCCTGTCACGCGCTGGTCAATCCCAATCGGGAAGACGATCTTTCCGGACAGGGACATCTCTGTGCCGCCGGCGTCGTCTATCTGGTTCTCGTCAACACCTTGCGCGTACTGCGCAGTGCCGGCGACGGCCGCGCTGCATCCTTCGATCTGCTGGCGCAGCTCGATCTGGTGGCGCTCGCGACCGTCTGTGACGTCGTGCCGCTCAAGGGGCTCAACCGGGCCTATATCGTCAAGGGACTGATCGCCGCGCGTCACATGGGCAATGTCGGGCTTGCGGCGCTGCTGCGCAAGGCGGCGATCGGTGGCCCGGTCACGCCCTATCACTTAGGCTTTCTCGTGGGACCACGAATCAATGCCGGCGGCCGCATCGGCGACGCTGCCCTTGGCAGCCGTCTGCTGGCGATGGACGATGCCGGTACGGCGGAAAGGATCGCCGCGCAGCTTGATGAGCTCAACCGCGAGCGGCAGGCCATGGAAGCCGTCATGCTGGCCGAAGCCGAGGCCGAGGTTCTCGCGGAGTACGGCACGGGCGAGGGCGCCTCGGTGATCGTCACGGCGCGGGAAAACTGGCACCCCGGCATCGTCGGACTGCTCGCCGCTCGCATCAAGGAGAAGTTCCGCCGGCCGACCTTCGCCATCGCCTTCGATCCGAATGGCCGCGGCACTGGCTCGGGGCGTTCGATCAACGGCTTTGACATGGGCAAGATGGTCCGGGCCGCGGTTGACGGCGGCCTGCTGATCAAAGGCGGCGGCCATGCGATGGCTGCCGGCCTTACGGTGGAGCGCGCCAAGCTCGGCAAGCTCAGGCAATTCTTCGATGAACGCGCGGAGGCGGCAGTACGCGACCTCGTCGCCATCCAGACACTTAAGGTCGACGGTGCGCTCGCTGCCTCCGGCGCGACATTGGAGCTCATCGATCTCCTGGAGCAGGCCGGCCCCTATGGCTCGGCGCATCCGCAACCGGTCTTCGCCTTTCCGCAGCACCGGCTGCGCGACAGCCGGCAGGTGGGGGCCAACCACGTTAAGGTAACGTTGGAAGGTCAGGACGGCAGCCGGCTCGACGGGATTGCGTTCCGGGCAACGGAAACGCCGCTCGGCGATTTCCTGCTCGCAAGCCGCGGCGCGTCCATTCATATCGCCGGCTCGGTGTCGGCGGATCTGTGGCAAGGCCAGCGTCGTGTGCAATTGCGCGTCACGGATGCCGCGAAGGCACTGTAAGATCGCCGCGCGAGAATCGCTCGGGTTCACCCATCGATGATTGAATGACCGGCTGCTGCTCTTGCGAGCAGCGATTGGCACGCCCAACGGGACTCGAACCCGTGTTACCGCCGTGAGAGGGCGGCGTCCTGACCGCTAGACGATGGGCGCCCATGCTTCTCGCTGATGACTTGCAACGCAGTCTGGTGACCGTGAGCAATTCACCCGCGCATATTATCCTCTTTCAGCTCAAACCTCGACATCAATTCAGAGGCATCGCTTCCAGGGTGCCGAGCCGCGATCGAACATGAGTTGCAATCGCGCGGATACTACGACCGTAATATTGGAAATGTGGGGGAAGAGGTCAACACAGTGGCACGCCCTAGGGGAGTCGAACCCCTCTTCCCAGAATGAAAATCTGGTGTCCTAACCGATAGACGAAGGGCGCACTCGCTGTGTGGGCGCCTTATATCCAGCGACTCTGGAGACCGCAAGCGCCAATCGCAGGATTTTTGTGCTTTTCCTGTTAAAAACATCAGGAAAAAATTCAGCGTCTGAATAGCTGGAATCGGAGATGCGTCCGAGACAGCAAGTTGCTGTTTCAGATGAAGAAAATGTCGAATTTCATGGGAACGAAGATCAACACAGTGGCACGCCCTAGGGGAGTCGAACCCCTCTTCCCAGAATGAAAATCTGGTGTCCTAACCGATAGACGAAGGGCGCACTCGCTGTGTGGGCGCCTTATATCCAGCGACTCTGGAGACCGCAAGCGCCAATCGCAGGATTTTTGTGCTTTTCCTGTTAAAAACAGCGAGAAAAATTTGGCGCTGGAAGGGTCGGAATCAGAGACGCGTCCGAAGCAGCAAGTCACTGCCTCAGGCGAGGAAAATAGCGATTTGTGTGTGGGGAGGAGATCAACACAGTGGCACGCCCTAGGGGAGTCGAACCCCTCTTCCCAGAATGAAAATCTGGTGTCCTAACCGATAGACGAAGGGCGCACTCGCTGTGTGGGCGCCTTATAGCCAGAGGATTTGCGAACCGCAAGCGGCAAATTTCATATTTCTGTAAAAATTCCACAGGCGGGAGTTGATGGGCTGAATCTGCGGAATAGCCCATGGAAACAAGCAGTTGGCTTCAGCCCTTGCCGCGCCGGCAGCGCCAGTTCCAGTCTCGTTGTGCGCCGATATCGATATGGACCGACTCCGTATGGCAATAGGTACCGACGCCGCCGCGGCCGGGAATGCTGCGCAAAAATTCTGCGAGGCCCCACTTGCTGACGCCCTGGACCTGGATGTCCGCTGCCTCGCAGCGTGTATGCAGCGACTGCTTCGCGCGGTTCACCTTGATCGGCCTGAGGCCGGAAGTCACCATGACCTGTTTGCCGTAGTGCGTTTCCACCTTCTTCAGCATCTGCATGAGTTCGGGCTTGAAGCAGCCGGCATCGACCTTTTCCGTCTGTAGAATCAGCCCACTCGGTGCCAGCCGCGCCAGGCCTGAAAGGGAGGCGACCTGAACCGGCGCGCCGTCGTCATCGTCGCCGAGATGCTCTTCGTGCTCGAAGTTGTAGAGCGAACTCAGTTTGACGCCCGGAAGCGTGTAGGCAAGGGAGGCCGTCTGCGGCTGGCTCGCATTGCTGGTGGTGATCGTCTTCTTTTCCGCCGGTTGGGCGGCGCGCTCTGCTTCCTGCTGATTCTCCTTGCGTTTTCCGGCAAAGAGCGTTGCGAGCGTCCAGGCTTTCGGCGCTTGCTTGTCGCCGTCGCTTTCCTTGGCTTCGGTGGACGCCTGCGTCGGCTCCGCCATCGCGACGTCGGTCGCGGCCGGCGCAACCTCCGCATTGGCCACGGCCTGAAGGGCAGCCGATTTTTCGCCGCCGGCGGCAGCCTCGGCGCTGAGCGGCACGGGAACGGCTGCGGGAAGAGCGTCCTGCGCTGCAGTCGGAGCGTAAGCGGCGACCGCCGTGTCTGCCGCCGCAGCGCTGGCCTCGTTCGCGGCACCTTGTTGGGGCGTCATGATGGGCTGAGGCTGTCGCTGGGTGCCACTGAACAGACTGTTCGTGGTCGCGTTCATGGCGGGTTGGCCGGCCGGCAGCGGCACGGTTCCATTGGCCTGTGGCTGGGTGGCCGGCATGCCTTGCGGCGCCGCAGCCTGCCCGTAGATGCTGGAAGAAGCAGCGCGCAGGCCTGTGTTTTGCATCGTCAGGGATTGGGCTTGCCCGGAATCCTGCGCAGTGGCGGCCTGTTGCGCTTGCGGATTGCTGCCGAGCGCAGCCACCTGCGCATCCCGCACCGTGCCTTGCCCGGCCGGTTCGGCCGCTTGTTGCGACGCCGTCTGCTCTTCGGGGTTCAATCCGGCGGTGACGTCACCGTCGGCGACGGCCGACACGCAGCCGCTGAGCGCCAGCAGCGAAACGGATAAAGCTGCCGCCCGCGCAATGGCAGCGAGCACTGCGCCCTTCGTGTCCGGATGTTGCAACGTCCTATCCCCGCTCTCCGTGCATGACCGGCGAAACCTTCGCCTTGTCATGCATTAAGTCTCAGTTCCGAAACATCGCTCAGAACAAACAAACTCAAGCTTCTCGCGGCGATCCAAAAGAACGCCACGGGAAAAGATCAGGCCAAGTACAAAGGGGGTCGCCGCCACGAGACATCGCGGAAAGGACCCGGCATCAACGTCCCGCGCGAAAAAATACTCAACGACACGTGATTTGTAAACCGGCGCTAACCTTGAGCCCGCATGTTTCAAACATGCAAAGGCCCGGATCGACCGGGCCTCAGATCATTCATAGCTGCTGCTGATCGGCGACTCGGCCATGCAGACCGGAATTATCGGTCGCATAGGGTCATCCTCGCCGGTCAGAATTGCGCGGGGCTTACCATGCGCCGGTATTGGCCATCGAAGCCCAAGGCTCCTGCGGCGGACGGTTTTCGCCCTTCTGCAGGATCTCGATCGAAATGCCGTCCGGCGAGCGCACGAAGGCCATGTGACCATCGCGCGGTGGACGGTTGATGGTCACGCCATTGTCCATCAGGTGCTGGCAGAAGCTGTAGATATCGTCGACCTCATAGGCGAGGTGACCGAAGTTGCGCCCGCCGGTGTAGTCTTCCGGATCCCAGTTGTAGGTAAGTTCGAGGCACGGGGAGAGCTCGCCGCGCGCGCGGTCGATGTCGCCGGGGGCGGCGAGGAAAACCAGCGTGAAGCGGCCCTTCTCGTTCTCGTACCGGCGGATTTCGGTCAGGCCGAAAAGGGTGCAGTAGAAGTTCAAGGCCTCGTCCAGATTCTTGACGCGAACCATCGTGTGCAGATAGCGCATTGCAATGTCCCTGTTTTGCAGAAGATGGCGTATACTGAGCTGCCAGCAAGCCAGAGGCAAGGCTGCGTCCGCATATTAGATCTCGGCCAAAATATGCCGAGGGTCTTGCGTATCCGCGGCGGGACGATGTTATTCTGGTCAATAAGAATCAGTTAACCGTATCGGTAGTCGCGCGTAAACGAGGGGCTGGGAGAGAATGGCGGATAGGACATCTTCAAAAGACGTCATGCATGGTGACGACTTTGGCAGTGACGCTCTCGACCTCATCGAAATCACGGGCGTGATCAAATGGTTCGATGTCGCCAAGGGCTTCGGGTTCATCGTGCCTGATAACGGCATGCAGGACGTGCTGGTCCACGTGACCTGCCTGAGGCGCGACGGCTATCAGACGGTTCTCGAGGGCGCGCGGGTCGTGGCTCTTATCCAAAAGCGCGATCGCGGCTACCAGGCGTTCCGTATCCTGTCCATGGATCAGTCGACGGCGGTGCATCCATCTCAGCTTCCGCCAGTGCGCACCCATGTCCAGGTGACGCCGACCAGCGGCCTCGAGCGGGTGCTCGTCAAGTGGTTCAACCGCACCAAGGGCTTCGGTTTCCTGACGCGTGGCGAGGGCACCGAGGACATTTTTGTTCACATGGAGACCCTGCGGCGCTTCGGCCTCACCGAGCTTCGTCCGGGACAGGTTGTCCTGGTGCGCTTCGGCGATGGTGAAAAGGGCCTGATGGCCGCCGAGATTCATCCGGACGGCCCGTCGCCGACCAGCCGGTCGCACTGATGCTCATGGTCCGAAACCTTGCCGGAAAAAGCGCCCTGTCGGCGCTTTTTTTGTTGTTCGCCTTGGCCGCTGCGGCGCTCGCCGATGTCGCCTTCACGAAGGACAAGATGCGCCTTGTGACTTCGGATGGGAAAGTCCATGAACTGACCGTCGAACTGGCCGTCGATCCCGATCAGCGAGAGCAGGGGCTGATGTTTCGGCGGTCGATGGCGCCGGATCACGGCATGTTGTTCGATTTCGGCGAAACCCGCCGCGTGATGATGTGGATGAAGAACACATACCTCCCGCTCGACATGCTGTTCATCGACAACAAGGGCACCGTGCGCACGATCCGCGAGGATGCCGTACCATTTTCCGAGGCGATCATCGATTCCGGCGAACCTGTCGCCTTCGTTCTCGAGCTCAATGCCGGCGCCGTCAAACGGCTTGCCATTCGGGCCGGAGATCGCCTCGAAGGCGCTCGAATCCCGCGCCGATGACCTGGGGCCTACTGCCTCTCCTTAAATCGACCTCGATTTAAGGACAAAGACATGCAGCAAATCAAAGTGCTACAGCGACCTTTGCGCGTCTGATTAGACGCGCGGCGCTGTAGCGGCCGCAAATCGTCAGATGGCTTCCGTCGTCGCCTTGTAGTTTGAGGATCAGCGCCTAAATCACCCATATCGAGACGATTCGATCCTATCGATGACGACTGCGAAGCCTTTTGGGCAGACTTCAACTTAATAAGTTGCTAATGTTCTACCGAAGACGACAGGAGGCATCTGTGATGATCCGGAATGTGCTTGTTGCCATCGTGGCGGCCTCGGCATTTACCCAAACCGCAATGGCGGCAGACCTTACGCAGCCGGCTGAGCCGCCGCCAGTGGTCGAAACGCCGCCCGTTTTCGTATGGACCGGCGGCTATGTCGGTCTTCAGGGTGGCGGCGGCTGGCTGAACGGTGATTTCAGCGCGCCCGGCGGCAGTGCCTCTGAAGATTTCAACGGCGGTCTTCTCGGTGCCTTTGCCGGTTTCAACTATCAGCAGGGTGATTGGGTCTACGGCATCGAGGGTGACGTCAACTACAACTGGAACGACAAGACCGTCGATATCGGTGGAACCTCGGCCGAAGTCGGCACCGATGTCTCCGGCGCGATACGCGGGCGTGTGGGTTATGTGCTGAACGACAAGGCGCTGCTCTACGGAGCAGGTGGCTGGACGGTGACCCGCGGCTTTGTCGACGTGCCCGGCGTTTCGAAGGAAAAAGAGACCTTCAACGGTTGGACGATCGGTGCCGGCGTCGACTACTCGTTCACCGACAACGTCTTCGGACGTGCCGAGTATCGCTACAACGACTATGGCGACAAGGACATCGGCGGCGTCAATGTCGATCTCGACCAGCACCAGTTCACCGTCGGCGTCGGCGTGAAATTCTGATCTCTATGAAGGAAGCGCCGGCCTGTGGCCGGCGCTTCCTCGATTCGTTCATGCGGGGTGCAGGTGGCCCGTCGCGCGATCGGCGACTTCTCCCTGATCACCTTCGTTCGGGAGATCAAGAACGACGCGTAGACTGTCCCGGATAGGCCGTTGTAGAGCCTTGCGAGAGCCGGACTGCAGCCTAAGCCGTCCTGCTTCCTCGAGCCGGACGAGCCTGTTGCGCGACAGGCCGAGTTCCGCCGACAACAGGCGATCGGCGCGCATGCTGATCGGCAGCGGCACCTCGAAGACGATCTCAAGCTGGGTGCAGACCTCAAGCGGTTGAGCGAGTACGCGCCTCGTCACGCGGCATTCGGCGAATTCTTCGATCCTGTCCGTGTTTCGGCGGAGCCCCTCGACATCGAACGAGAGCTGACGGATCCAGTCCGAGTCGTTGTTCTGAAGCGCGTCGAGCGTCTCGGGTGCGATGTGGCGAACATATTGCCGCTCGAAGATCGGGCGATTCCAGGTGTCGTCGCAGTCGGCGCAGCGATAGATCAGCCAGGCATCCAGCCGTCGCCCGTTGGCGTTCAGCCGTGTCTTGCCGCTGCATTCGAAGGGGCGTGCGCCGCGGCAGCGGCTGCAAGCAAGCCAGGGACGCGGCGGAGTTTGTGGTTCAATGGTCCACTGGACCGTCAGTGTATGAGACATGTCGTCTGGTTCTTCCAAATGGAAGTCCATCGAGACGACGGTTTGATTACCCGTTCCGGGGACACGGTCTGGCAGCGTTTTTAAGTGATGGTTCCGCCTGGCGGTGTTTCGCCGGGCTCGAGATCGGCAATGCCATTCCGGTCTCGAACCGTCACCTCAACGAACGCGCGAAAAAAACAATCCGATAGCGGCGGGCGCTATCGGGCGTGCAGGGTGAAACTAGCGAGACCGGATTTTACAAAGGCAAAGCCAAACTCCAGGAGAGACAGCGCGATGGCGGCTGCGTGCCCGTTCTATACCACGGCGCCTGCAGCACAAAGTGTAGAGTTGCCATGTGCTCGCGCGATGGTGGCTTTTGCTCGGCATAGGTGAAAATTGGCCACAGGCAATTTCTCTCAATAGGAGTAAAGTGAGGCATTATACCTCCAGCCTGGGCGGCCCCCGTAGAGGATGGCCGCTTCTTTTTTGGGGGCTCGGCCGTCCGCCTCTGCCTCACCCGGTGCGACTGAGGCTACGTTCCATTGGGTTCGAACCGCTCGCCGCCGCTGAAGAAAATGAAGTGACGCGGTTGCGACCGCTGCGCTTGGCTTCGTAGAGCGCTGCATCCGCCCTGTTGAACAAATCTTCCCACGTACCCTCGTCACCGCCCGCGAAGGCCAGCCCCATGCTGACACTGAGCGCGATGCACTGGTCGTTGCTTGTCACCACGAGGTCTTCGACCGCGCGACGGAGTCGCTCGGCGATCATCAGCGCCTGCGTCTCGCTCGTCTGCGGGAGGTAGAGGCCGAACTCCTCTCCGCCGAGACGGGCAAAGCAATCACCCTTTCTGAGATTCTTCCTGATGAGATCGGCAAAGGCGATCAAAGCCTGATCGCCGGCCTGGTGGCCGTGGCGATCGTTGATGCGCTTGAAGAAATCCAGATCCATGACGACGAGGCAGTCGCCGTGCCAGTTCGATCTGGGCAGTTGCGCGAGAAACCAGCGTCGGTTGCAGGCGCCGGTCAGGGCGTCGGTATCGGCCGAATATCTGAGCTCGGCTTCAGCTCTCTCCTTGACGAGGACCAGAGCAAAAAGGGCGATCGCGAAGTGGCAGATGATGGAGAGGAAAAAGGCGTAGGTGGTGGTAATCGGTATGATGCCGGGCTTCACGAGCCCGATAACCACCGCAAGGCAAAGGTTGGCGCCGACGGCCATGGCCGCCGCAAATAGGGCGCGTACCGGCAGCGGTTCCCTGCTGCGATCGGATATGACGGCAAGGGCGGAGGCGGCCAGGAAGACAAAGGCGGTGGCGTTGAACACGCTGGCGCGGATGTAGTTGACCACATGGAAATGCGTGGCAAGGCCGATTGCCGCGCCCGCGATCGGTATTGAAAGCGCCAGCCAGTCCGTCTTGCGTCGACGACCGGCGCTCAGGCGGCGCACGCCGATCCAGAACAACGCATAACCGCCGATCCCGAGCGTGAAGCTCGAAAGCGTCCACAGATAGCCTGGCAGCAGTTTCTGTTCGCCGTAGCCGGCAAGCGTCGAAGCGAGAGCCAGGAAGAGGAAACCACTCGCAAGAATCCCAAGACCTTCATCGCGCGGCGATTGCCAACGGGCGTAGAGGAAGCAGAACGCACCGACAAGGAACGATGATTTGTGAAGGAGGAGGACGGTGGCGAGATCGAGTTGGGTGTTCATGGGATGATGCTCGGGCGGGCTTGGAAGGCTGGCACGGCGCGGTTGTGCACTGCTTGGCTCTAGCCGCAATGGATTTAGTGATTACTAAATTCGAATGACAAGCCGGCTTTTTTGTCCCAATTCGGGACATTTCTTCGGCCGCGGACCGTGGCTGGGTCGAAAGCCGGTTTTTCTTTAGTGCAGGCGTCAACGAAATTTCATGTTGCAGCCCAAGGGCGAACCGTGTATCTCCGGCGCCGTTGGTACGGAGTGTAGCGCAGTCTGGTAGCGCATCTGGTTTGGGACCAGAGGGTCGGGAGTTCGAATCTCTCCACTCCGACCATCTAACTATTTGAAATCATCCAAATTTTATCGGTCGTTTCACAGCGCGCACAATGCCCCTGTGGGTTTATTGTGTGCGGAAAAGGGTCGCGCGCCCTATCTCCGGTGCGCTCTTCCCCCGTAAGCGATCTTAGCTTTCCACGTGGCGCGTCCGGCGCATGACGCTTTTGCTCAAACCGGCGCACTCACCGGCCGTGTTCGGTATGCCTTGTTCCCGGGCAGGGAGGAAGGCCCACGCCAGGGTAGAGGCGGCCAGGCTCAAGCGCGCGATACACGGATCGCCGATCTTGAAGAGGGCGGTTCACGAAGTCGTGATCATGAACTGCGGAATAGAAGCGTTGGGCGGTGTGTCGCTCAATCGGGGGCAGCAAAAGTGGAGCTTACCATGATGATGCACACCCGAGTTGCCGCAGTCGCGGCTTTGCTGATCGTTTCCGGCGCCGTTGCACATGCGGACGATCATCTTTTCCAAGCGCAACAGAATGGACTGGCGCCCGGTAGTAGGGCGTCTTCTGTGACGCACGCCTTTACGACCAACAGCGCCGGTCACAGTGGCACCCTGGCTCCTGGGCAGGGAAGTCCCTTCACCGGCCATGACACCCAGACCCCGGCCACCGATACCGAGTCCGCCAATGAGCACGCCAACGTAAAGATACGCGTTCCGTGATCCAGAGGGGGCGTGAGGCCCATTGGTCAGTGCCGGGACGGGCCAGATTGGGACCGTTTCGCAAAGTGAAGATGAACAGGCGAGGACATAGGGTGCTCGCCTGTTTCAACATTTCCGTCTTTGGGGCAAGAGGCGCACGGTCGAGTCTCTCGACGTCAGCCATCGTCCAGCGCGAGATCCGTCACTTGTCGCCGGTTCCTTCGATACTGCGCGAGCTGCGTTGCGCGATCACCGCCGTAGCTGATCGCCCGGTCTGCTCGCCGAACGTTTGGCCCGGCCGGATCTCCCGCAGAAAAGCCAAATTTATCCGGCCGAAAGTCATTCCGTTTTAAATCATTCTGCGTTATGGGAAGACGGAATGCTGGCGCCCGTGAGCGTTGCCGGCGAAAGTATGGAGCCGTTCGAAACCATGTCCGCAAAGATCTACCGTCCAGCAAAGACCGCCATGCAGTCTGGCAAGGCCAAGACGAATCTGTGGGTGCTGGAGTTTGATCAGGAAAAGCCGCGCACCATCGACCCGATCATGGGTTACACCAGCTCCGGTGACATGAAGCAGCAGCTGCGACTGACCTTCGAAAATGCCGAGCAGGCCATCGCCTATGCGGAGCGCAACGGCATCGAATACCGCGTGATCGCGCCGAAGGAAGCGACGCGCAAGAACGTGTCCTATCCGGACAACTTCCGTTTCAACCGGATGCAGCCCTGGACCCACTAAGTCCTCCGGCCGCATTCGACGGGCCTGGCCCGGGACGGCCCCTTAGCTCAGTTGGATAGAGCACCTGCCTTCTAAGCAGGTTGTCGCAGGTTCGAATCCTGCAGGGGTCGCCATCTCCTAATCGTCTATTTCTTCAATGAAAATCCGAGAGTCCTGCCTCTAGTTGGGCAGGCGCAGCCTAGGTCGCGTCCGGTTTCAGCGCCTCCACGAAGTGAATCACCTCGCTTACCGTATTGTCGTTCCAGATGTCGTTGTGACCCGAGCGCTCGTCGACCAGCATCTGCTTGGGTTCAGCAGCGATGCGATAGAGCGCCTCGCCCGAGGACAGGGGAATGCTGTCGTCCAACCGTCCGTGAATGAAAAGCTTTGGCTGTTTCACCGCCGCTATTTTGAGGTCGGAGCGGAAGGAATCCTTGATGAGAAGCGAGACCGGAAGGAATGGGTAGCGCGCCTGGGCGACCGACTGAACCGACAGATATGGAGAGACAAGGATCATGCCGGTTGCTGGTCTTTGTGTCGCCGTGTTCACGGCGACGCCGGTGCCGAGCGAGCGGCCGAGCACGACGATGCCCCCTTTGACGCGAGGCGCCAGCCAGTCGAACGCCGCGATGCCGTCGGTCAGCAGACCGTCCTCGCTTGGTGAACCGGTTGATCCCGGATAGCCGCGATAGGAAATCCCGAGCAATCCAATGCCCCGCACGGCCAAGGCATGTGCGAGAAAGCCGTAGTTGTCGACCCGATCGCCATTCCCGAAAAAGAGCAGCACAGTGGGCCTGTCGGGGTTGCCTTGGCTGTAAAGCCCGTGCAGCGTCTCGCCATCCGGCGTTTTGACGGAGACATTCTCGCCCCAACTCGCTCGCTCCGGCGCGGCAATGTCTTCGGCCCCGGGATAGAGAAGCGTGCGTTGCGATAGATAAATGAAGCCGAGAAGCAGAAGATAGGTCAGGATCGCACATAGCAGCAAGATCAGCAGAAATCTTGGAATGTTCATGATGTCATTCCCGGCCGTAGAGAGAGAAAAGGCGACGGCAAATGTACTGTGATTCCAGCGGGATTGCGAACCGACTGGAAAAACGTACGGAAATTTTCACTAATGTCCGGCCGAAATTGTAAGTAGCGGACGTCTTGTCCCATGCCTTGTCGATCCTCGATCTCAAACAAGCGGGATCGAGGTCTCCTACGTTGAATGCAGTCAAGGCCGGATTTGGCGTTCGCCTGCAGCGCTTGCTCTTCCGCATAAAAAAAACGGGCCGGTGGATGGCTCCGACCGGCCCGTTCCGGCAAAAGGCGGAAAAGGGGAACGTCTCTGCGCGGGGCTGCAGCGCCGCGCGTAGGGAGATCGATACGGTCTGATAATGCCCGAACGCCATTTCCAGAATTGACATTTATCGCTCAAAATTTGACATTTCCCGCATGCCTTCCGATGGACGTCCACAATCTGTGATCGAAGTTTCCGTCGTCATCCTGCCGGAGTCGTCGATCATGTCGCTTGCGTCGGTGCTGGATCCGATGCGTGCCGCCAACCGCATCTCTGGACGCGACGTGTTTCGCTGGCGGCTGCTTTCGGCCGACGGAAAACCGGTGACATTGACCTGCGGAGTGCCGATCGTGGTCGACGGCAAGTTCGCTCAGCCACTTGCCGGCGACGCATTGCTGGTGATCGGGGGCTTCAACCTCGATCGGCATGTCGGCAAGAAATTCATCGGGATCCTGCAGGAGTCCTCCCGGCATTTCGATATCATCGCCGGCATCGAATCAGGCTGCTGGCTGCTCGGGCGAACGGGCCTGCTGAATGGCCGCAGGGCGACCGCGCATTGGGAAGAACTCGAGGATTTCAGCCAGGCCTTTCCGGCTTTGACCGTGCTTGGCGATCGCTTCGTGGCTGACGGAAAGTTCTGGACGTCGGGCGGTGCCTCGCCGACCTTCGACATGATGCTGCACTGGATCACGCAAAGGCTGGGTTCGGCGCTGGCACTCGATGTCGCCAGCATCTTCGTCTATGACCAGACGCACAGCGCCACCGATGTCCAGCCATTCGTATCGCTCGGGCGGATCGAGACGCGCGACCCGGAACTCGCAGACGCGATTCGGTTGATGGAGCGCACGCTCGAGCGTCCGTTGACGATCGCAGCTTTGACGAAGCGGCTGTCGATTTCGCAGCGCAAGCTGGAGTTGCTTTTTGCGCGCGGGCTGTCGACCAGCCCCGGCGCCTACTATCTTCGGCTCCGCCTCCAGGTCGCGCACCGTCTGGTGCGCGATTCCGGCAGCCCGATCCGCGAGATCGCACTTCGTTGCGGCTTCGACAGCCTGTCCGCCTTTTCCCGCGCCTACAGCCGCGAATATGGCATGAGCCCACTGAAGATGCGTGCGACGCGGAGGGCGGCTGCGGCGTAGTGGATTTTTCTGAGCGGTGAATGCCGCCTGCGGCGCCGCGCGTGTTCAGGCGCACAAAGGTCGCTGGCGCACGTTGATTTGCTGCATGTCCCTTTGGCCGGCTGTGATCAGAGGAGAGATGCGGCCACTGCAATCAATCTACGGGTTAGGATTGGAGCTAGTGAACGGTCTGTGGCGGTACGTCGGTAAATGCCTGGATGCCGTCTCGCTGAACGGTCGCAATGAATTCCTCAAAGGCTTCTCGATCGGTGGGGAAGGGCTCCTCCCACGTGGTGGAGAAACCTTCCTCATCGATCACCTCGAGTACCCAATCGAGATTCGTGCCCGCGGGCCGATAAATCCGCAATTCGACGATGACGCCATCGTCACTGAACTGGCCGGAAAAATCCGAGTATTCGTACGTCTGCTCTTCATCAGTCATGTCAGCAGTGTAACACGCTTGATGGAGGACGTCTCATGTTGTTCGGCCGTTATCGCTGGCCCGGCGTGCAACGATGCTCGCCATCGCTGGCACCTTTGCTCTTGTTCTTCTGGCGGTATGTTCCGCCTGGATAGCGGCTTCGACCCGAAAGGCTGCCGAGACGCTGGTGCCGGAATGGCTCGGTATTAAATCGCACGCCGACCGCCAGGCGAGAGACGCGTGGCGGCCAAGTTGTTTGCTATCACAAGGGTTTCTTGCCAGTTTCGAAGTCACACGCGTTGCAGGAAATATGCCGTTCGCTTCGAGAGGCGACCGTTATCGGCAGCGCGCTTCGTATCGGCGGCCATAGCGATCGCGATAGATGCAATAGCCTTCGCGCTCGCGGGAACGACCAATGAGGTTGCCCATGATGCCACCGGCCACGGCGCCGATCGCCGCGCCGCCCCAACTATCACTCACGACGCCTCCGATGATTGCGCCCGTGCCTGCGCCGATGGCGGTCCCTTTCTCGGTCTGCGTGCAGGAAGCAAGCGTACCGACCATTCCAATCGCAATGATAAGCTTTTTCATGCTTTTCACCTTTTGCTACAAATCAACCCGGGAGTTCACCACTCTGCATCCTTAGCGTGAAGGTCAGCATCTACGCAACGCGCGCAATTGTCGATAGGGTGATGCCAGAGAGCACAATCGGGTAACCGAAGCCTCCGGCCGTCAGTCTGACCAACTGGCCGCCTGCCTTGCAAACAACTGGCCGGTTATTGCCAGCTGCCCGGTGACGGCCGACGATCGGGCCACACGGCGCACGGCGTTGGCACCGTCTTCGCTGCCTTGCGGGCGCCCGCAGGTGCTTCGCTCGGTTTTCCGGCAAGGCCCGCTTCAGATCTTCCCCACGTCGTTCGTTCCTAGGTGGCCAAGGAGGGAACCGTCGACCCGACGGGAACGTTCCGTAATAGCACGCCGGCGTCGCCCGGCACCGCTCATAGGGGCGGCGCCAGCGGTGCCAGGCTACTAGCCGTGCAGCTCCCGTATTCATCGGAGGTTCAGGCTGAATAGCCCAAAATAATTACAAGATAGGAGGAATTACGATGAAAAAGCTCTTATCCGCCTTCGCAGCGATTGGTTTGGCTGCGTCTTTCGCCGTGCCGCTGAGCGCCGCTCCGATTTTCGTGCCAAAACCCGAGCAAGTACAGGCTGGCACTGTCGAACAGGTCAGTCATCGCAGCCACCGTCATTGGCGCGCGGAACGCCGGTGGCATCATCGTTGGGATAGGCGGTACGCTTGGCGTTCATGTCACTACTACGGCAGGTGCTATCCGCGGCATTATGGGTACTACAACGGCTATCGTGACCGCGGGTACTATGGCTACTATGATCCGTACCGCTACCGTCGATCTGGCGTCACTGTCTATTTCGACTTCTAGCGTGCCGACTGTGATTGACGCCTGAATCAGCAGGTTGCTTGAGGTCCCGCCAGACTTCTCCGGCTGCTTGAGCGTTAGCTGTAATGTCCAACCGCTCGATCTTTGCAGATCGGGAAGCGCCGCTTTGTCTTTGGCGGATGCCCGCCGCGACGACTCGTCAAACTAGGACAGACGCTTGACTTATTGGTGAACCATTGGAAACCAGTGGTGAGCGCGCAGGGATTCGAACCCTGGACCTACTGATTAAAAGTCAGTTGCTCTACCGGCTGAGCTACGCGCTCCCTGGCCGCGGCCGTGAAGCCCGGCGGAAGTGGGCGGACATATGCACGCGTGTTTCCTGTCGGTCAACCTAAAAATTGCGGGTTTTGCGAAGAAACCGTGCATGGCGCAATGATCGCCAAAAGGTGATTGGTATCATCGTGATCCTGCGGCTAAGGAATGGCCCAAATGCCGCATGCCGGAGTTCTTGCCGTTGTCGATCGCCGATATTTCCATCTGGACCGCCATTCTTGCCGGCGCCCTGTCGTTCCTTTCCCCCTGCGTTCTGCCATTGGTGCCGCCCTATCTTTGTTACATGGCCGGCGTTTCCGTCGACCAGTTCCGCAGCGGTGATGCGGCGACGATCGGCAGCACCCGGCGCGCGATCCTGCCGGCAGCACTCCTGTTCACGCTCGGCTTTGCAACGGTCTTCGTGGCGCTCGGGGCAGGGGCCTCGTCGATCGGCATGCTGCTCCGGCAGCACATGGATCTCTTGTCGCGCATCGGCGGCGTGATCATCATCATCATGGGTTTGCATTTCCTCGGCGTGTTCAAGATCGGTTTGCTTGCGCGCGAGGCGCGCTTCCAGGGCGGCGGCAAGCCGGCGACACTCTCTGGCGCCTATATCATGGGGCTCGCCTTCGCCTTCGGCTGGACGCCGTGCATTGGCCCTGTGCTCGGCACGATCCTCGGCGTCGCCGCTGCGCGCGACACCGTGTCCGACGGCGCCATGCTGCTTGCCGTCTACTCGCTCGGACTTGCCGTCCCGTTCTGGATCGCAGCCGCTTTCTCCGGCGCCTTCATGCGCTTCCTGTTCCGCTTCCGCCGCCATCTCGGCCTGGTCGAAAAGCTGATGGGCGGGCTCCTCGTGCTTGCGGGCCTTGCATTTCTCTTCGGCTTCATCAGTTCGGTGGCCATCTGGTTCCAGCAGACCTTCCCTATCCTGATGAAAATCGGCTAGGGCATCCCTCGTATTTCGGAATCACTTTTCGCTGGGGCCGGCCTAATCGCCAGGTCGATATCCGGGCTAGAGCATCCCGTTTTCAAGTGGAATCACTTGCAGCGGAAAGATGCTCTGGAGACAAAGTGCTAGAGCGACCTTGTGCGTTCATTTGAATGCAGGGCACTGCAGGCGTGCGAAGGCCTGGCGCTGGCTCGGGGAAGCGAAAGATGCGAGGGGAAAGATGACGGAAATCGCGGGGCTGGTGTTGCCGTTCTTCGGCCTGATCTTTCTCGGTTATCTGACGGCGCGCTTTGTCGATCATCCGGGCGAGGCGATGGGTTGGCTCAACACCTTCATCATTTACCTCGCTCTGCCGGCGCTGTTCTTCAAGCTAGTGTCGCGCACGCCGATCGAACAATTGGCGCGCGCCGATTTCATCCTGACGACCGTCGGCGCGACCTACATCGTCTTTTCGCTGATTTTCCTTATCGGCGTCCACGTGCGGCGCAACTCTATTGCCGAGGCGACGATCCAGGGCTTTGGTGCCGCCTACGGCAATATCGGCTATATGGGGCCTGGACTGGCGCTTCTTGCCCTCGGTGATGCGGCCGCCGTGCCAGTGGCGCTGATCTTCAGTTTCGAGAATGCGGCGCATTTTGCAGTCGCGCCGGCGATGATGGCGATATCAGGCGGCCGGCAGGAAAAGCCGCTGGCGCTCGCCGCAAGCGTCACACGCAAGATCATCCTGCACCCATTCATCCTTGCGACGCTCGCAGGCGTCGTCGCCGCCTTCTTCGCGGTGCAACCGCCAGTGCCGGTTCAGCGGCTCATCGATTATCTCGCCCAGTGCGCAGCACCGTGCGCGCTCTTTGCCATGGGCGTGACGCTGGCGCTACGGCCGATCAAGCGCATCCCCGTCGAGATTGGCTACATCGTTCCGGCGAAGCTGCTGCTGCATCCGCTGGTCATGTTCACGGCCATGAGCCTGACAGGGAACTACGACCCGATCTGGGTGCAGACGGCAGTGTTGCTTGCCGCCCTGCCGACGGCAACGAACGTCTTCGTCATCGGCCACCAGTACGGTGTGTGGCAGGAGCGGGCCTCGGCGACGATCCTCATCACCACGACGCTTTCGGTCGCGACCGTCACCGGCCTGCTTTATCTCATCCGCTCAGGCGCTCTTCCGCCCGATCTTTTCCCGTAGGCTGTCCTTGAAGGCGTGAAGCGCGCTGCCGGGGTGGACGCCTTCGCGCATCAGGAGGCTGCGAAGCGGCCCAACGGCGGAAAGCACATGCAGTCCAAGCGCGCGCAGCGCCTGCACCGGCAGGAAGCCGGAAAGCAGCGAGCGATTGAGAAGATCGACGCTCGCCGTGCGGCTGACAATATCCAGACGGCGGCGACTGTCGAAGCGGTCGCCGATATCGTCGGCAAGCGTCTCTCCCTTCGATGCACCGATGAGATCGACGAGCGTCATCACGTCCCGCAGGCTGAGATTGAGCCCCTGAGCCCCGATCGGCGGAAAGGCGTGTGCCGCCTCGCCGAGAAGGACGACGCGGCCCTTGCCGAAACGTTGTGCTGTCATGCCGGAAAGCGGGAAGGATTGCGGCGCGCCCTCCACCGTCACCTTGCCGAGAATCGATTGCATGCGGTCCTCGACCGCGCGGGAGAGTGCGGCAAGGTCGAGCGTCAGTGTTTGTGCAGCATCGTCGGGCTTGCGCACCCACACGAGGCTGGAGCGGTTGCCGGGCAGGGGAACCTGGGTGAAGGGGCCGCTTTCGGTGTGGAACTCGGTCGAGATGTTCTGGTGTGGCAATTCGTGTGCGAAGTTCAAGACGACCGCAGTCTGCGGGTAGGACCAGGTGCTGACGGAGATCTTCGCCGCTTCGCGCACCGGTGAGCGACGACCATCGGCGCCGACGAGGAGATGGGCGCTGCATTGGCTGCCGTTCGCCAGATCGATCGTCGCGACAGTATCCGAAAGGTCGAAGCCGATTGCGGAGGCGGTGATGCGCGTCAGCGTCGGGCTCTCTTCGGCCCGCTGGCGGAGAATGTCGATGAAAGGCGCGTTCGGGATGTTGTAGCCGAAGGCGTCGAGCCCGACTTCCGAGGCGCGGAAATTGACCGGCGGCGCACGCAGCAGCCGGTTGGTTCCGTCGAGAATGCGCATGGTCGCGAGCGGCGCGGTCAGCGGCTCGACCTTTTCCCATAGGTTGAGCTTCTTGAGATACTCGATTGATTGGTCCATCAGCGCGGTGGTGCGACCGTCGGCGACCGCCGGCTCGGGGCCGATCAGGGCGACGCGGTAACCGGCGTCGGCGAGCGCAATGGCCGCGAGCGATCCCGCGAGGCCTGCACCGATGATGGCGATGTCGTAGTGATCCATGATGCAACCAAACCCTTTCGCACACGCTGTGAGGCGTCCTGGTCCAGCCTCGATCATACCTCTAGTCGCGGGCGAGAGCGAAATAAATGGGTAGAATCAGCGCAGAAGCAATTTGCAAGTGTCCACAGAACAATGTGGCAAGCGGAAGCTGAGAACCTTGAATTTTAGTGGCGATGCGTTGCAAAGGGTGCATATTACCGGCAATGCGCCGCAAAGCGGTTGAGGCGGGTGTGAGGCCCGCACGGGGAAAACAGTAGGGGTGGGCGGCGTCCGCAGATGAAGTTTTTTAACTACAGACGAGTTCCCTACGCCGAGATCCGTGCCTTTTCCGTGCATATCTTGACTGCGTCGGGATCGTTTCTCGCCTTCCTCGGCGTCGTCGCCGCCGCCGAGCATCGCTTCGTCGACATGTTCTGGTGGCTGGGTCTTGCGCTGCTCGTCGATGGCATCGATGGCCCGATCGCCCGTAAGGTCCGCGTCAAGGAAGTGCTGCCCAACTGGTCGGGCGACACGCTCGACAACGTCATCGACTACGTGACCTATGTGCTGCTGCCGGCCTTTGCGCTCTATCAGAGCGGCATGATCGGCGAACCCTGGTCCTTCGTCGCGGCAGGCGCAATCGTCGTTTCGAGCGCGATCTATTATGCCGACATGGGCATGAAGACGGACGAGTATTTCTTTTCGGGCTTCCCCGTCGTCTGGAACATGATCGTGTTCACGCTGTTCGTCATTCAGGCAAGCGAGGTCACAGCGTCGATCGTGGTATTCGTCTCGGTGGTCCTGACTTTCCTGCCGATTAATTTCCTCCACCCGGTCCGTGTGCAGCGTTTGCGGCCGCTGAACCTCGGTGTCTTCTTGATCTGGTCGGCACTCGGCGTTTACGCATTGCTCTTGCATTTCGCGACGCCGGCCTGGGTCGTGACCGGCTTCGTCGTAGCAGGCATCTATCTCTACGTGATTGGCTTCGTGCTGCAGATTTTTACAAGTCTCGGCCGAAAATAGGAGCAGGCAATGGCACAAGCGATTGTGGTACGCGAACTCGGTGGACCGGAGGTCCTGAAACTCGAAGGCGTCACGCTCTCGCCGCCAGGCCCGGGCGAGGTGCAGATCCGCCAGGTCGCCGTTGGCCTGAACTTCATCGACGTCTATTTCCGCACCGGCCTCTACAAGTCCGCCTCGGGCCTGCCTTTCGTGCCGGGCAAGGAAGGGGCTGGCATCGTCACGGCGGTCGGCGACGGCGTCAATCTCTTCTCCATCGGTGATCGCGTCGCCTATGCCTCGGCCGACGGCGCCTATGCCAGCGAACGCAATGTCGATGCCTCGCAACTGGTGAAGGTGCCGGACGACATCAGCCTCGAGACCGCGGCGGCGATGATGTTGAAAGGCATGACGGCACAATATCTGCTCAACCAGACCTATCAGGTTGGCCCGGGCACGACGATCCTCTTCCATGCCGCCGCCGGCGGTGTCGGCTTGATCGCCGGCCAATGGGCAAAGGCGCTTGGCGCGACCGTGATCGGCACCGCGGGTTCGCAGGACAAGATCGACCTGGCTCTGGCGCACGGCTACGACCACGTGATCAATTACCGCACGGACAACTTCGTCGCGCGGGTGAAGGAACTGACCGATGGCCGCGGTGTCGACGTCGTCTACGATTCCGTCGGACGCGACACCTATCCGGCGTCGCTGGACTGCCTGAAGCCGCGCGGCCTGTGGGTGAGCTTCGGCAACTCGTCCGGTCCGGTGGAGGCTTTCAGCATCGGCATCCTGGCGCAGAAGGGCTCTCTCTTCGCGACGCGTCCGACACTCTTCGGTTACGTTGCCACGCGGCCTGCGCTGGAAGCGTGTGCAAATTCCCTGTTTGATATTGTGCAAAGCAACAAAGTGCGTATCAATATAAATCAGACTTATCCGCTTGCCGATGCTGGGCGGGCGCATACGGATCTCGAGACAAGAAAAACAAGTGGAACAACACTGCTGATTCCGTGATCGAAGCCCTACAGCGCCGCGCGTCTTATCAGACGCGTAAAGGTCGCTGTAGCACTTTGAATTGCTGCATGTTTTTATCCTTAAATCGGCTAGGATTTAAGGAAACATGCGGGAAGGCGGACGCGGATCAACAGAGGGGAAAGAGGGCAGCGTGCCTGTTGAGGGAGTAGCGGCGAACGGTCATCTATTGGCTGTGAGCAACTTGACGAAATTGTTTGGCAGCTTCGCGGCCTGCAATGGGATCGATCTGCAGATCGAACAGGGCGAGATCCACGCCCTTCTCGGCGAAAACGGTGCCGGAAAATCGACTCTGGTGAAGATGCTGTTCGGCGTGTTGGCGCCGACGGCCGGCGAGATTCTCTGGCAGGGCCAGAGCGTGCGCATCGCCAACCCCGCCGCCGCGCGCAAGCTCGGCATCGGCATGGTTTTCCAGCATTTCTCGCTGTTCGAGGCGCTGACCGTCGCCGAGAACATTGCGCTTTCGATGGACGCGAACATCTCGCTGGCAAAGGTAGCGGAGGAGGCCTCACGCCTGTCGCATGCCTACGGCCTGCCGCTCGACCCGAAGGCGCATGTGGCCGATCTTTCCGTGGGTGAGCGCCAGCGCATCGAGATCGTGCGCGCGCTGCTGCAGAACCCGCGTCTCATCATCCTGGACGAGCCGACCTCGGTCTTGACGCCGCAGGAGGCCGATCGTCTGTTCGAAACGCTTTACAAGCTGAAGGCGGAGGGACGCTCGGTCCTCTATATCAGCCACCGGCTCGAAGAGGTTCAACGCATCTGCGACCGCGCCACCGTGCTGCGTCATGGCAAGGTCACCGGCGCATGCGATCCGAAGACGGAGACGCCGTCATCGCTGGCGCGCATGATGGTCGGAAGCGATGTCGCGGTCGTGACGGCCGAAGGCACGAGCGCCAAGGGCCAGGTGCAACTGGAGGCGCGTCACCTGACGGTTCCCGCGCGCACACCCTTCGCGGTATCGCTGAAGAACATCTGTCTCAAGGTTCACGCCGGCGAGGTGCTGGCGATCGCCGGTGTAGCCGGCAACGGCCAGGGCGAACTCTTCGATGCGCTGTCGGGCGAGTATCCCATCGCTGATGAAAATGCCGTGCAGATCCGCCAACGGCCCGTCGGCAGCAGGAACATCAATGCCCGCCGCCTGATGGGCGCAGGGTTCGTTCCGGAAGAGCGCCACGGCCATGCCGCCGTGTCGGCGCTGCCGCTCTCGGACAATCTCGTGCTTGCCCGCAGCCGCTCGGATGCCAAGGCTTTTCTCGGGGGCGGTTTCCTCAACATCATCCGGCGGGATGCGGTGGCGAGCGCCGCGAAGCGCATTTCCGAGGCGATGGATGTGCGCAAGAGCGGCGAAGACCCGCCAGCGGGGTCACTGTCGGGCGGCAACCTGCAGAAGTTCATCGTCGGCCGTGAACTCGACCGTCAGCCGAGCGTTCTGGTCGTCAATCAGCCGACCTGGGGTGTCGATGCCGGAGCTGCCAGCCGCATCCGCCAGGCACTCGTCGACCTTGCCAAAGCGGGATCCGCGGTCCTCGTCATCAGCCAGGATCTCGATGAGATCTTTGAAGTCGCGACGGAGATCGCCGTCATCAGCGACGGAAGGCTCTCCGATCCCTATCCGGCGAAAGAGCTCTCGCGTGAAAAGATCGGCCTCCTGATGGGGGGTATGTACGGCAAGACGGAAGGCACGGAGGCCGCACATGCGCATTGAACTGGAAAAGCGTGCCAAGGTCTCGACGCTTTTTTCGATCCTGTCGCCGTTCATCGCCTTCCTGCTGACGATCGTCTTCGGCGGCATCATGTTCGCGCTGCTCGGCAAGAACCCGGTGGCGGCGCTCTACAGCTTCTTCGTCGAACCTTTGAGCGAGGTCTGGTCGCTGCACGAACTGGCGATCAAGGCCGCGCCCCTGATCCTGATCGGCGTCGGGCTTTCGGTCTGCTTCCGCTCCAACAACTGGAATATCGGCGCCGAGGGCCAGTTCATCATGGGCGCCATCGCCGGCTCGATCCTGCCGGTGGTCTTCTACGATTGGCAGTCACCGCTGGTGCTACCGTTGATGATGCTCATGGGCATGCTCGGCGGCGCGCTCTTTGCGGCAATTCCCGCCTTCCTCAAGGCGCATATGAACACCAACGAGATCCTGACGAGCCTGATGCTGGTCTATGTCGCCCAGCTCTTTCTCGATTGGCTGGTGCGTGGTCCCTGGCGCAACCCCGGCGGCATGAACTTTCCGGAGACGCGCACTTTCGCCGTCGATGCGATTCTGCCGGAAATGATCGCATCTGGGCGCACGCATTGGGGCTTCGCCTTTGCCATCATCGCCGCTGTCCTCGTCTGGTTCATGATGCGCTATACGCTGAAGGGCTTCGAGATTTCGGTTCTCGGCCAGTCGGAGCGGGCAGGGCGCTTTGCCGGTTTCTCGTCACGCCGCATGATCTGGTTCTCGATGCTGCTGTCTGGCGCTTTTGCCGGGCTCGCCGGCATTTCGGAAGTCAGCGGCGCGATCCAGCAGCTACGCCCGGTCATCTCGCCCGGTTACGGTTTCACCGCCATCATCGTCGCCTTTCTCGGCCGTCTCAATCCGCTTGGCATCGTCGCCGCAGGCCTCGTGCTCGCCTTGACCTATCTAGGCGGCGAGGCGGCGCAGCTTTCGATCGGCGTTTCCGAGAAGGTCACCCGCGTCTTCCAGGGCCTGTTGCTCTTCTTCGTGCTCTCCTGCGACACGCTCATCCACTATCGCATCAAGCTGGTCTTCGAACGGTTGACCGCGACAAGCACCGAGGGGAGCCGCTGATGGGTATCGTCGAAGCGATCCTGCTGAGTGTCATCACCGCCGCGACCCCATTGGTGCTGGCCGCAATCGGCGAACTGGTGACGGAACGCTCGGGCGTGCTCAACCTCGGCGTCGAAGGCATGATGATCATGGGGTCGGTGTCCGCCTTCGCGATCACCCAGATCACCGGTTCGCCCTATCTCGGCATGCTTGCGGGCGTGGCCTGCGGCGCGCTGTTCTCGCAGCTCTTCGCCTTCCTGACCTTGACGCTCGTCGCCAACCAGGTGGCAACGGGCCTGGCGTTGACCCTGCTTGGGATCGGCGTCTCCGGCATGATGGGCGAGACCTTCCTCGGCATGCAGGGCATCAAGCTGCAGCCGATCGCGATACCGCTTCTGGCGGACATTCCGGTGATTGGTCCGCTGTTCTTCCGGCAGGACATCATCTTCTACCTGTCGATTGCAATTGTCGCCGGCGTAAACTGGTTCCTGTTCAGCAGTCGCGCCGGCCTGAAGCTGCGCGCCGTCGGTGACAGCCACGCCTCCGCCCACGCGCTCGGCGTCAACGTCATCCGCACACGCTATCTTGCCGTGATGTTTGGTGGCGCCTGCGCCGGCCTCGCCGGTGCGCAGCTGTCGCTCGTCTACACGCCACAATGGGTGGAGAACATGTCGGCCGGGCGCGGCTGGATCGCGCTGGCGCTGGTGGTTTTTTCCTCGTGGCGACCCTGGCGGCTGGTGGCGGGCGGCTATCTCTTCGGTGCCGTTTCGATCAGCCAGTTGCATGCGCAGGCCTTCGGCATCGGCATTCCCTCGCAGTTCCTGTCGTCGCTTCCCTATCTCGCGACGATCGTCGTGCTCATCCTCATCTCGCACAACCGGCGCATGACCTTGATCAATACGCCGGCATCGCTCGGCAAACCGTTTGTGCCGGACCGGTGATTCCAAGCCTTTCAGACGGACGTTTCTCAAACCGACAGAGGTCAAGAAAATGAAAAAACTACTGCTCGTCCTCGCAAGCACCGCAGCCGTGATCGGCTTTGCCCCGGCTGCGAGCGCCCAGGAGAAGGCCAAGATCTGCTTCGTTTACGTCGGCTCCAAGACCGATGGCGGCTGGACCCAGGCGCACGATCTCGGCCGCCAGGCGCTGGAAAAGCAGCTCGGCGAGAAGATCGAAACCCAGTATCTCGAAAGCGTGCCGGAAGGTCCGGATGCGGAACGTGCAATCGAGCGTCTGGCGCGCTCGGGCTGTGGTCTGATCTTCACGACGTCCTTCGGCTTCATGGATGCGACGATCAAGATCGCGCAGAAGTTCCCGGACGTGAAATTCGAGCACGCCACCGGCTACAAGACCGCGCCGAACGTCGCGACCTACAACAGCCGCTTCTATGAAGGCCGGTACATTCAGGGTCAGATCGCCGCGAAGATGTCGCAGAAGGGCGTGGCCGGTTACATCGCCTCCTTCCCGATCCCGGAAGTGGTGATGGGCATCAACTCCTTCATCATCGGCGCGCGCTCGGTCAACCCGGACTTCAAGATCAAGGTTGTCTGGGCAAACACCTGGTTCGACCCCGGCAAGGAAGCTGACGCCGCCAAGGCACTCGTCGACCAGGGCGTCGATATCCTGACGCAGCACACCGACACGACGGCCCCGATGCAGGTTGCCGCCGAACGCGGCATCAAGGCTTTCGGCCAGGCCTCCGACATGATCACCGCCGGCCCGAACACGCAGCTGACGGCAATTGTCGATACTTGGGGCGCCTACTACATCAAGCGCACGCAGGCCTTCCTCGACGGCAAATGGGAATCGACCTCGAGCTGGGACGGCCTGAAGGACGGCATCCTGACGATGGCGCCCTATACCAACATGCCTGACGACGTGAAGAAGATGGCCGAGGAAACCGAAGCCAAGATCAAGTCGGGCGAGCTGAAGCCCTTCACCGGCCCGCTGAAGAAGCAGGACGGCAGCGAATGGCTTGCAGCCGGCGCAACGTCTGACGACGGCACGCTGCTCGGCATGAACTTCTACGTCGAAGGCGTCGACGACCAACTGCCGAAGTAAGCGGTTACGAAAGGGACGTTAAGCAAGCCCCGCCCTCACAGGCGGGGCTTGTCTTTTGAGGATGGGCAAGCAGGCGTAGCGACGATTGGAGAATGTCGCAAACGCTGATTCTGCCTGTCTTTCCGGGGGCTTTCCGGAATCGATCGATCAAACTACACTCGGTTGCGCAAGTTTGAGGCAAGCGGCCGGCGGTGCTTCGGCGCACCGATATTCGCGTGTCGGCAGGAATCAGGCAGGGGAGTGCCTGGAGGAGATGGATTGAACAGGAGTTTGCTGGAAACCGTTGTGTCCGGCTCGCGCAAACGCACGAGCCACGCGCATGTCGTCGATCAACTTGGTAAGGCGATCATATCCGGCGAGTTCCCTGTGGGCTCGATTCTTCCAGGAGATCCGGAGCTCGCGGCGCGCTTCAAGGTGTCGCGGACGGTTCTTCGCGAGGCGATGAAGACGCTGGCCGCCAAGGGACTGGTCGTGCCCCGCGCCCGCATCGGCACGCGTGTGACGCCGCGCAACGACTGGAACCTGTTCGACAGCGATATCCTGACCTGGCATTTCGAGTGCGGGGTCGACGAGGATTTCCTCTATCACCTCAGCGAAGTGCGTCTCGCATTCGAGCCGCATGCGGCAGCGCTCGCCGCGCGAAACGCTTCGGAAGCGGAAATCAGCCGCATGATGCGTCTCGCTGTTGCCATGGGCGAGGAAGGACATAGCGCAGAAAGCCTCGCGCTCGCGGATCTGAAGTTTCATCTCGCGGTCGCCGAGGCCTCCGGAAACCCGTTCATGCGAACGGTCGGCGGGCTGATCGAAGCGGCGCTGGTTGGCGTCTTCAAGTTGAGTTCGCCGGTCGCCGAAAGGGGCGGCATAGACGAGGTCGCCCGCAACCATATCCGCATCGTTGAGGAGATCGGCCGGCGTGATGAGGTCGGCGCCCGGCTCGCCATGGAGAATGTCATCAAGATCGGTCGCGAGCGGGTTCGCAGCGCCTTGCATAACAGCGCCTGACCTCGGCCTCTCCGGGATTGTTCGATATTCCGCCGTTGGCGAGCTTCAATGTTCGCCAGATCGCATCGATTTCAATGCTTGCGCTTGCTCAGATCGTCCGCTGGCCTTATCTGGTGATTGGTCGTTCCCCGGCGGAGCGGCTTTCGTCAACGGTGACCTGGAGACCATGTCCGAGTTTTTTGTCATTTTCGTCCTGCTTTTGATCAATGCATTTTTTGCTCTTTCGGAAATGGCAATCGTCTCGGCAAGCAAGCCCATGCTTCGCCAGATGGCAAAACAGGGAAATCGCCGCGCCGAGGTTGCGCTGAGGCTGGCGGAAGATCCGGGCAAATTCCTGTCCACGGTTCAGGTCGGCATCACGCTGGTCGGTACGCTCGCCGGCGCCTATGGCGGTGCGACCATCGCTGCCAGGATCGCGCCGATCCTTGATGAGATCGCCTGGATCCATCCCTACGGCAATACGGTCGCCGTCGCGCTCGTCGTCACCCTGATCACCTTCCTGTCCGTTGTCATCGGTGAGCTGATCCCGAAGCAACTGGCGCTGAAGAATTCCGAAGCATTGGCGATGTTCGTTGCAAGGCCGATGCTGCTCCTGTCGCGGATCTCCGCACCGATCGTCTATCTCTTCGAAACGGCCGCATCGGTCGCCATGCGGCTGCTCGGCATGCGCGCGGACGACCCGGACCATGTGACGGAAGAGGAGGTCCAGGCGATCATGGCCGAGGGCGTCGAAAGCGGCGCCATCGAGAAGTCGGAACATGAGATGCTCAGGCGAATCATCCGGCTCGGCGACCGCAACGTGAAGTCGATCATGACGCACCGGACGGAGGTGAGCTTCATCGACGTCAACGACAGCCTGGAGACCGTCGGCCGCAAGATCGATCAGTTCGGCCATTCCCGCTATCCGGTGGTCGATGGACCGAGCGGTGACGTGCTCGGCGCAGTCCTGGCGAAGGAAGTCCTGAACGCCCCGGCTTCCGCACCGTTCGACGTGCGCAAATATATCCGGGAGATCCACACGCTGCCGGAAACCGCGTCCTGCCTGAAGGCACTCGACGCTTTCAAGTCGTCGAGCATCAACATGGCGATGATCGTCGACGAGTATGGAAGCACCGAAGGCATCATCACCATTGCCGATATTCTGGAGGCAATCGTCGGCGTTTTGCCGTCGAACTACGACGACATTGAACACGCGCTGATCCGCCAGCGTGAAGATGGCAGCTATCTCGTCGACGGCCGGACACCGATCGACGAAATCCATCTGACGATCGGAATTGAAGGTATCGACGCCGACGGCAACTTCGAGACGATCGCCGGCTTCCTGGTGCAGCAACTGCGCAAGACGCCGGAGGAGGGCGACATTGCCATCGCCCACGGTTACCGTTTCGAAGTGGTCGACATGGACGCACGGCGGATCGACAAGATCCTCGTCAGCCGCAGCGACGAGGCGGCCAACTGAGCCAGTCTATGAAGTTATCGAGGGGACGACGCGGACCTGCCGCGCAAAAGCAAAAGGCCGGGCTGAACCCGACCTTTCTCCAGATCACCGCGGGTCCGCTAGTACATCCGTAGTCGGACGTCCTCGGCGGCGATCAAGTAGCTCCCTTTGTACAGCGCTATCATGTCGGTGCCATGACACGAACCAGGCTTGGAAGCAGAAACCTTCCCGGGTCAGCTATTGTTCGCTTGCCAATCCGGGAATGCCAGCAGAATTGATGCGCGTGTTTCAGCGCAGCCTGAGAATGTCGCAGGATGTGCCGAGCGGCGCTTCCGCCGCGTGCGGCCGGCGCACGATCAGGCAGTCGGACTGCGCGAAGACCTTCATCATCGACGAGTCCTGCCGCGAGAAGGGATGCGCGACGAGGGTCCCGTCTTCGTCCCTGGAAAGACGCGCGCGCGCGTAATCCTGCCTGACGTCGTTGGCTGGCAGCGGGCTCGCAAGTCGTGCGGTCGTCATACGCTCGCGGGCGGGCAGTCGCGCGAGCTTGCGTGTCAGCGGCTCCAGGAACAGCAGTGCGCAAACGAGGCTCGAAACCGGGTTGCCGGGCAGCCCAAGCACGGTCGTATCGCCGAGCTTGCCCACCATCAGCGGCTTTCCCGGGCGCATGGCGATGCGCCAGAAGTCGAGCGTCATGCCGCAGGAAAGCAGCGTTGCCTGAACCAGGTCATGGTCGCCGACCGATGCGCCGCCGAGCGTGACAAGCACGTCGACATCGGCCGCCTGGGCCCGCGCGACCTCGGCGGCGATCGCCTTCTGGTTGTCAGCGACAATACCGAGATCGATGACCTCCGCGCCGTTGTCGCGCGCGATGGCGCCGACGCCGAAGCTGTTGGAGGCGATGATCTGGTCGGCGCCCGGCTTGCTGCCGGGGGGCAGCAGTTCGTCGCCGGTGGCGAGGATCGCAATTTTCGGGCGCTTGAAAACGGGCAGGCGCGCATGATTCATGCCGGCGGCGAGCGTCAGTCGCCCGGCATCGAGCAACTCGCCCGCCGACAGCGCGGCTTCGCCAAAGGCGAAATCCTGCCCGGATAAGCGGATATGGCGCCCTTTGCCGGGAACGAACTTGGTTCGGATCCGGTCTTCCGGAAGCCGCTCGGTATCCTCCTGGATGATCACCGTATCCGCGCCGGCGGGCAGGGGCGCGCCGGTGAAGATGCGGACGGCCTGTCCAGGCCCCACCTCTCCCTTGAAGCCATGGCCGGCAGCCGATTGGCCGATCACGGCAAGCTCGACGCCAACGGTCTCGATGTCCTGGTGGCGGACCGCATAGCCGTCCATCGCCGAATTGTCGAAGGCAGGATGCGTGACGAGCGCCGAGACATCCTCGGCAAGGACGCGGCCGACAGCGTCGTGAAGACCGACATGTTCGGTCCGTGATCTCGGGGTGGCGCTGCCAAGAATTCGGTCGAGCGCATCTTCGACGGATAGCAGCGACATGATCTCATTTCCCTTCGCGTCGAAAGTCGCCGGACCGGCCACCAGATTTGCTGACGACCTGGATCCCACCGATTTCCATCTCGCGGTCGGCGGCTTTCGCCATGTCGTAGATGGTGAGGCACGCGACGCTCACGGCCGTCAGTGCCTCCATCTCGACACCCGTGCGGCCGGTGAGCTTGGCAAGCGCCTCGACCCGGAGGCCGGGAAGCGCTGGGTCGGGCGTGATATCGACGGTCACCTTCGTCAGCATCAGCGGATGGCAGAGCGGGATGAGATTGGCGGTCTGCTTGGCGGCCATGATGCCTGCAAGCCGCGCCGTGCCGATGACGTCGCCCTTCTTGGCGTCTCCTTCGAGGATGAGCGCCAGCGTTTCCCGCTTCATCCGGACATGGCCTTCGGCGACCGCAATGCGCACCGTCTCGGCCTTGTCGCCGACATCCACCATGTTCGCTTCGCCGCTGCCACCGAGATGTGTGAGCGTCGGCTTACCCATTACTCGGCCGCCAGAGTGTTTGCGGTGCCGGTCAGCAGGGTGCGTGTCGCCGCTTCGACGTCGCTTTTGCGCATCAGGCTTTCGCCGACGAGGAAGGTGGTGATGCCGCTTTTTTCCAGCCGCTGGCAATCCTCGTGGGTGAAGATGCCGCTTTCGCCGACCAGCAGCCGGTCGGAAGGCACCATGCCTGCAAGCTGCTCGGAAACGGCGAGATCGACTTCGAACGTCCTCAAATTGCGGTTGTTGATGCCGATGAGCGGGGAGGCGAGCTTGAGCGCACGTTCCATTTCCTCGGCGTCATGCACCTCGATGAGCACATCCATGCCGAGTTCGAACGCTGCTTCTTCGAGGCGGCGAGCGTCGTCGTCGCTGAGCGAAGCCATGATCAGCAGGATGCAGTCGGCGCCCCAGGCCCGTGCCTCCAACACCTGGTAGGTGTCGAACATGAAGTCCTTGCGCAGTGCGGGCAGGGCGCAGGCCGCGCGTGCCGCTTCAAGGAAGGCGGGGGCGCCTTGAAAGCTCGGTGCATCCGTGAGTACCGAGAGACAGGCGGCACCGCCAGCTTCGTAAGCCTTGGCAAGGGCTGGCGGGTCGAAGTCCGGGCGAATGAGCCCCTTCGACGGGCTTGCCTTCTTGATCTCCGCGATCAGCCCGAATGTGCCGGCAGCCTTGCGTGTGGCGAGCGCGGCGTGAAAGCCGCGCGGCGCGGATTGCGCGGCGATTCGCGCCTTGAGCTCAGAAAGCGGCGTCTGCGATTTCGCGGCCGCGATCTCGTCGCGCTTGTAGGCTTCGATCTTGCGCAGGATATCCGTCATCGTTACCGATCCTTCCTCAGGCCGCGTTCGAAACGCTGATCAGGCGCTGCAGCGCCATCTTGGCACCGCCGCCCGAAAGCGACTGGCGGGCGAGCGCCATGCCTTCGCCGAGGTCCTTCGCTCGTCCGGCTATCATCAGCGATGCCGCCGCATTGGCAAGGGAAATGTCCCGATAGGGGTTCTCGGCGCCATCGAGCACCGCCTGCAGCGCGGCCGCATTGTGCGCCCCGTCGCCACCTTTGAGTGCATCGAGCGTCACCGTCCGAAGGCCGAAATCGGCCGGTGTCAGCGTAAAGGTCGAAATCTTGCCGTTCTCGAGAGCCGCGACCTCAGTCGTGCCGGTCGTGGTGATCTCGTCGAGGCCTTCGCCATGAACGACCCAGACATTTTCGGAGCCGAGATCGCGCAGCACCTCAGCGAGCGGCTGCACCCACTGCGGCGCGTAGACGCCGACGAGCTGACGCTTGACGCCAGCCGGATTGGAGAGCGGACCGAGCAGGTTGAAGATCGTCCGTGTTCCGAGTTCCACGCGCGTCGGGCCGACATGACGCATCGCCGAATGATGCTGCTGCGCGAACATGAAGCCGACGCCCGCTTCTCGGATGCATTGCGAGATGGCTGCGGGGCCGATGTCGAGCTTGACGCCGAGGCACGAGAGCGCATCCGCTGTGCCCGACTTCGAGCTCAGCGCGCGGTTGCCGTGCTTGGCGACCGGGACGCCCGCGCCAGCGACGATGAGCGAAGCGAGCGTCGAGATATTGTAGGTGCCGGCGCCGTCACCGCCGGTTCCGACGATATCGACGGCATCGGCCGGGGCATCGACCGGCAGCATGCGGGCACGCATGGCGCCGACCGCGCCGACGATCTCATCGACCGTTTCGCCGCGCACACGCAGCGCCATCAGGAAGCCACCGATCTGCGACGGTGTTGCGGCCCCCGACATGATGATTTCGAAGGCGGCACGGGCGTCTTCACGGTTCAGCGCCTCGCGGGCAGCGACCTTGGCGACGAATGGCTTGAGATCACTCATCGGTTGTTTCCTCGAAGCCTATCGTTGCGCAACTGCGGTTTCGCCGAGCGTCTGGTTGATCGAAACGCCGTAGGCGGCCTGCAGCGTGGCGACCATCTGATCCAGAATATCTTCGCCGCTGACGCGGGCCATGGCCTCGATCTGGCGGCTATCGTCCTGCAGTGCGTCGGTGGGGCCGCCGTTCTCGACTGCCGTCACCTGCAAGAGCACCTGTCCCTCGCCACCGATGCCGGCAGCGTTGGTTACAAAGCCGTTCGGACCCGAGAACGCGGCTGCGACAGCCGCCGGGCTCAGGGCCGCGTCCGAAGTGGCGCGCGTCAGCCCGGACTTCGTTTCGACGGCGAGACCGAGTTCATTGGCGATGTCGGCGAGCTTTGCACCCTGCTCGACACGCTGCTTCAACTCACCAGCCTTCTTGGCAAGGGCCGCACGCTGCTGTTCCGCCATCCAATCGGCGCCGATCTCATCGCGAGCCTCGTCCAGCGTGCGATCGCGCGCGGGGGTAACTTCATCAAGGTCGAACCAGACATAGCCGTCGCGGCCGACATTGACCGGCAGAGTTTCCCCTCCGACATCCGCCTTGAAGACTTCCTGAAGAAGGGCAGCCTGCTCCGGCAGGCCAGCAACGGCGTCGCCGTTCTTGTCCTTGCCGGTTGCATCGACGGCATCGATGGTCACCAGCTTCAGCTTGAGCTGGTCGGCGACCTCCTTGATCGGAGCGCCGGAAGCGCGCTCGTCCTCGATCTTGTCATGGAGGCGCATGACCTCTTCGCTCGCTGCCGAAAGCGCGATGTCCTTGCGCAGTTCTTCCTTGACGTCGTCGAAGCTGCGTACCGCTTCCGGACGGATATTCGTCACGCGCAGAATGACCGGGCCGAAGGCGCCGTCGACAACCGGAGATACGCCACCGTCGGCAGCAACCGCGAAGGCCGCGTCGGCGATCTTGGCGTCAGGCACGCGATCTTTGGTGAATTCGCCGAGAAGCACGTCCGCCGACGTCTTGCCTTCGGCCTTCACCAGATCATCGAAGCTCGTGCCGGAGGAGAGCTTGGCCGCCGCAGCGTCAGCCGCTTCGCGTGACGGGAAGGTGAGCTGCTCGATGGTCCGCGTCGCAGCGGTGCGGAAGCTCTCCTTGCGCCGGTCATATTCGGTTCGCATCTCTTCATCCGTCACGGCTGCCGTGTCGGCGACGTCGACCGGCTCCAGCTTCACATAGCTGAACTTGCGGTATTCGGGGGCGCGGTAGTTTGCCTTGCGGGTCTCGTACCAAGGCGCCAGCACGTCATCGCCCGGCACCTTCACCGCGTCGATATTGGCGTTCGAGAGCAGCAGGTAGTCGACGGTCCGCTTTTCGTGGCGATAGGCGCCGATCGCATCCGTGAGAACCTTGGGAGCGGCATAACCGTCCGAGAGCGCATCGACGATCTGCGAACGGATCGCGGTCTGGCTCTGGCTGTTGATGTAATCCTGTTCGCGCAGGCCCGCATTGCGCAGCACGCTCGAGAACGTCAGCCGGTCGAACTGGCCATTGACGCTGTGGAACGCCGGATCGTCGGCGATCAGCTTGGCCAGCCGGTCCTGCGACAGGCCGAGGTTCATGTCGTCTGCAAGCTGGTCGAGAGCCGCGCCGGCGACGACTTGCGAATAGACCCGCTGTTCGATGCCGAAGGCGCGTGCCTGTTGCGGCGTCAGGCGGGTGCCAAGCTGGCGGGAGGCCTGAGCCAGCATGGTTTCATAGGCGAGCCGGAACTCCGGCGCCTTGACCTTGACGTCGCCGACAACCACCACCGCGTCCGACTGGCTCGTCATCGTCAGAGATGAGCCGCCCCACACCATGAACGACAGAACGAGAATGACTAGCAGGCCTTTGACTACCCAGGTCTGGGCGGCAGTTCTCAGGGATTCGAGCATGGGGGTAGAAACCTCGTTGCAATGCGGCGGCCATGGGCCAAACGAATTCGTTCCTTAAAACAAACGAAACAGGAAATGAAGGGTCGATTGCCGCAAATTGCGCGCGCTCACGGGATCGTTGGTGGGTCGCGATCGCCCGGCTTTCAATGCTTGCCACCGCCGCGTTGCCGCGGGCGCGGAAGGTCCCGCGAAGGACCTGCAAACCCATCGGGCGCGCGCGGCACAACCCATGTCGGATTCTTTAGCCGGCAATCGAAATTTATCTGTCAGATTGAGTCGAATACGCATTGGAACTGTGGTTCTGTTGAAAGGATAAGGGGCGATTCTGAAGTCCCCGCGGGAAGGCATGCGATGCAGTCGACAATCGTGATGGTCAATCTTTTCGGAGCGGTCGCACTGCTCCTCTTCGGCCTGTCGCTCGTCAAGGATGGCGTGACACGCGCCTTCGGTGCGCGATTGCGCGCCGGCCTCGCGCAGGGAACCAATGGGGCCGTCCGCTCTTTCGCGACGGGACTGGTCGCGACGCTTGCCTTGCAGAGTTCGACGGCCACCGCCTTGATGACGGCTTCCTTCGTGGAGAAGGGGTTGGTGCGCTCGCGCATGGCTCAGATCGTGCTCCTTGGCGCCAATGTCGGCACGGCCATGACGGCCTGGATCGTCGCAACCGGCATCGAATGGCTGTCGCCGCTCGTGATCCTCCTGGGTGTCGTTCTGCACCGTGCCAGCCGCTCGAACGCCCGCCAGGGTCTCGGGGCCGCCTTCGTCGGCATCGGCCTCATGCTCCTGTCATTGCATCTGCTGGGCTCTGCGACCGAGCCGATGCGCGATTCTCCGGCGCTGGCGGCATTCCTTGGCATGCTCGACAGCGCCTGGCCTGTCGCACTCCTCATATCCGCCGGGCTGGCTTTCGCTTCGTCCTCCAGCCTGGCGGTTGTCATGCTGGTCCTGTCGCTCTCGTCCGCGGGCATTCTGACCGTGGGATTGACGGTGGCACTCGTGCTTGGCGCGAATCTCGGGGGCGCGATCCCGCCGGTCATGGCGACCTTGGCCTCCGCGCCATCGGCGCGCCGTGTTACCCTCGGCAATCTCGTCATTCGCGCAGCCGGCTGTTTGATCGCACTACCGCTGACGAGCTTGAGCGTAGAATTCCTGCAGAGCCTGCCGCTGCCGCGACAGAACCTGCCTGTCGATATCCACCTTGCCTTCAATCTCGCCGTTGCGATCCTTGCCTGGCCTTTTGCCGGCCTGCTGTCGCAACTGATGGTCCGGTTTATTCCCGATGCGGAGACGGAAGAGAGCGGGCCGCGCTATCTCGATGAAAGTGCCCTGCATACGCCGATCATGGCGCTCTCCGGAGCGACCCGCGAGGTTCTGCGCGTGGGCGATCTGGTCGAGATGATGTTGATGCGCGCAGCCACCGCCTTCGAAAACAACGATCTCTCCGAAATTCGCGACATCGCCAAGTTCGAAAAGCAGGTGGACCAGTTGCAGCAGGAAGTGAAAATCTTTCTGTCGCGCTTGGGACGTGATGGCTTGAGCCAGGAGGACGGTCGGCGCTCGATCGTCATCATCGACTACGCCATCAACCTCGAGCATATGGGCGACATCATCGAGAAGGGGCTTTGCGAGGAGATCGTCAAAAAGGTCGACAACGGTCTGAAGTTCTCGGAGGAGGGCTATCAGGAGCTGAAAAGCCTGTTCAATCTTACGATCGACAATCTTCGCGTTGCCCAATCCATCTTCGTCAGCCGCAACGCCGATCTTGCCCGGCAGCTCATCGAGGTGAAGGTGAGCGTTCGCCACATGGAGAAGCGTTCGGCCGAGCGGCATATCGAGCGTTTGCGAGACGGGCTGGTCCAGAGCCTTCAGACGAGCTCGCTGCATCTCGACATGCTGCGCGACCTCAAGCGGGTCAACGCGCACATCGCGTCCGTCGCCTATCCGATCCTGGAGGAGAGCGGGCTTCTGACCGAGAGCCGGCTGCGTCCCGAGGCCTAGTCGTCGGTTATCAGGAGCTGCCGGCGGCTGATGCCGTGGCTTTTAGCTCTTTGCGGATAAAGGCGTCAAAGCATCTTGTCAGCGTCACGCGCTCATGGCCGGGCTCGAGGCTCGGCTGATAGAGCGAAAGCAGCATCCGATTGACGTTGGTGACCGGACAGGTCGGCACGAGCGCGATGTCGACCGAACGGAGGGCGGCGCGGACATTCTCATCCGGCGGAGGGACGGCGCGGAATGGATCTGCACCGATCGCGACGTGTTTCGGGGCGCTGCGATCCATCAGCCACGGAAACGGATTGGTAAAATCGATGTTGAGGATCGTTTCGAAATGCACGCCATTCGCCGTCTCATAGGCGCGCATCGCATCGATGGCTTCATCGACATTTGTCAGCCAGCCGGCCTGGAAGTCGAAATCGCTGTAGAGCAGGAACGACAGTAGCTCGCCGGCATTCGCGAAGGCGACGAAGGCGGGGCGATGGGCGGTATAGATATCGCGCAGGCGTTCGGCGCGTAGCGCCAGAATGGGCCGGAGATTGACGGCGCCCATTGTTTTGAGGTTCCGGCTTTCGAGTGGCACATTGTTGATGGCCCCGATCCACGCGCGAGCGCTTTTTTGCAGGACGGCCGTGACCGGTGGGAGGGTAGCCGCCAGGGCGAGTATGGCCACTGCGATCGCACGCGGCCGAGGCGCGGCATCGGTGACCTCATCGGCAACGATCTTCAGCAGCAAAGGCAGCAGAAAGATGAAGGCCTGGCTGCCGGTGTTCTGGCTTTCGAAGAGAATGCCAGCGAGAACGAAGGCGGCCAGCCAGAGGAACGGTTGGTCGAAGACCTTCGCGAGTGCCGAGAGAGAGGGTTGCGCGCCAAGCTGCCGCAAGGACTGTGCAAAGGACGAAAGGTGCGCCACGAATAGCACCAGGCCGAGCAGCCCGGCCGGAATCAGCAGGCCGGCGTTGAGCGACGCCGCCTGCAGCAGGCGTGGCAACAGGCTGTCGTCATTGACAGCCAGCAGGGCCAGGATGTCGCTGATATAGGCAGACACGGCGCCCGCCGAAATCTCGGCCACGCCGAGCACGGCGAAGAACAGCAATGCTGCGCTCGGCGCTGATTTCAGGGGGATACGGCCGGCGGCAAAAGCCATCAGGCAGAGAACAATGCCGGCGACAGCGCCCGTGATCTTCACGAAGAAGAGAGCGACCATCGCCGCGGCAACGACGAACACAAGGATACGACGGTCGCGAACATGAACCAATGCCGCGGCGAGCACATAAAGAAGCTGGCAGACCTGGCGGTTGTAGATGCCGAAGCCGTCTGAGCCGGGATAGGGGTAGAAATCGCCGGTGTTGAACGGCAACACCGAGAACAACAGGAACGGCAGTAGGATCGCATAGGCAAAGAGCGCCGAGCGCCTTTGCACGTCGAAGACGACGAGCGCCATCACCGGCCCGGTGACGAGCAGCAGACACCAGCTCGCGAGCAGCAATGGCTGGCCGTTGGGGAAGATGACCTGCAGGCCAGCGAAAAGGTAATAGCCGATGGCGCCGACGGGCGTGAAGAAATCGACCGACGGGATTTGCCCGTCACGAATTCGGTTTGCAGCATCGAGATAGAGATAATGGTCCCAGAACATCGGCCCGATCGGCTGCGAGACTGTCACGCAAAGCAGCAGCGCGAGCACGCCAAAGGTCAGGGCGAGCAGGAAAAGCGGTGAGCGGACGAAGGTGCGTGCCGCGCTTTGCTGTTGCGCCTCTAGATCGCGTTCGGTGCGGCTGTGCATTGCGGTCTCGTCTCCCCTTGGGAGCGGTGCACCCGCGCTGCATGCTGATACAGGCTCCGCGCCTTCTTATGCCATCATCCGGTTTTAAGCCGGTTAATGCGACGTGATTGCGAGAATTATGCTTCTCGCAATATCTTGCCGGTACCACAGCGCCGAATCGTGCGTGATTTTGTACTTGAGCCGGTTTCGATTTAAGAAGTCGTGCGGGAGGCGTCAGCCTCGGAAAGACCAAGGAGAGTATTGTATGGAACGGACGTGCCTGGCCATCATTCTGGCTGCGGGTGAAAGCACGCGGATGAAATCGTCCATGTCGAAGGTGCTGCATCCGGTCGCTGGCCGGCCGATGATCGCCCATGTCGTTCAGGCGCTGGCGAGTGCTTCGATATCCGATATCGCCCTGGTGGTCGGCCGCGATGCAGATTCGGTTTCTGCGGCTGCCGATATCGGCGGCGTGTCGGTCTCCTCCTATCTGCAGAAGGAACGGCTGGGCACCGGCCACGCGGTGCTGGCTGCTCGTGAAGCGCTGGCAAAAGGTTATGACGACGTTCTCGTCGTCTTCGGCGATACGCCGCTGATCACGCCGGAACCGCTGAAGGCCGCGCGTGACGGCCTTGCCGCCGGCAACGACGTGGTGGTGATCGGCTTCGAGGCCGCCGATCCGAGCGGGTACGGACGCCTGATCGTCAAGGACGGCGCCTTGCTCGCCATCCGCGAGCACAAGGATGCGACCGAAGAAGAGCGCCGCATCACCTATTGCAACGGCGGACTGATGGCGATCGACGGTCGCAAGGCGCTCGATCTTCTCGGGCGCATCGGGAACGCCAATGTCAAGGGCGAGTATTACCTGACGGACCTCGTGGAGATCGTCCGCGAGATCGGCGGCCGGGCGATTGCCGTCGAGGCGCCGGAAGAAGAGTTGACCGGTTGCAACACGCGCGCCGAGCTCGCCTTCATCGAACGCCTCTGGCAGCAGCGCCGCCGCCACGAACTCATGTTGTCGGGCGTGTCGATGATCGCGCCGGAAACGGTGTTTCTCGCCTGGGATACGGTGCTCGAGCAAGATGTGCTGATCGAGCCGAATGTCGTCTTCGGTCCCGGCGCGCGCGTCGAGAGCGGTGCCGTCATCCACGCTTTCTCGCATGTCGAGGGCGCAACGGTCCGGGCCGGCGCGACGGTTGGGCCCTTTGCCCGGCTGCGCCCGGGCGCCGATCTCGGCGAGAAGTCGAAGGTCGGCAACTTCTGCGAGATCAAGAAGGCGGAAATCGGCGCTGGCGCCAAGGTCAATCACCTGACCTATATCGGCGACGCCTTCGTCGGCGCCGGTTCGAACATCGGTGCCGGTACGATCACCTGCAACTATGATGGCGTGAACAAGCACGAGACCCGAATCGGCGAAAATGCCTTCATCGGGTCGAATTCGTCGCTGGTCGCGCCGGTGACGATCGGCGATGGGGCCCTGGTTGCCTCGGGCAGCGTGATTACCGAGGACGTGCCGGCCGACGCCGTTGCCTTCGGCCGCGCGCGCCAGGAGATCAAGCCGGGTCGGGCGCGACTGCTGCGCGAACGCTACCAGGCGGTGAAGGCAGCCAAGAAGGCCGCAAAAGCCGCCGGCTAGGCCGGCGGCGCCGTGGCCCCATCAGACGCGCAAAGGTCCGCTGCAGCTTGCTTGAATCGGCTGCGATTCAGGGAAACATGCGGAGCGTTAAATACTGAAACCGAAAGTGAAATCGGGGCGGATTGCCTCACCCGGCAAATGCTTTACCAAGGCAGCGCGTCGGGCGGGACATCTGCCCTCATTGACTGAGGCGCCGCGACGGGCGCGGGGACAAATCGGAGACGACTATGTGCGGTATTGTGGGCATCGTTGGCAACCAGCCGGTATCGGAGCGACTGGTCGATGCGCTGAAGCGCCTCGAATACCGCGGCTATGATTCCGCCGGTGTGGCGACTATCAATGGCGGAACGCTGGAGCGCCGGCGCGCCGAGGGCAAGCTCGTCAATCTCGAGATCCGGCTTCGCGAACAGCCGCTCGCCGGCACGATCGGCATCGCGCACACGCGCTGGGCGACCCATGGTGCGCCAACCGAGCGCAATGCCCATCCGCACTTCACCGACGGTGTCGCCGTTGTCCACAACGGCATCATCGAGAACTTTGCCCAGTTGAAGGACGAACTGATCGCCGATGGCGCCAGGTTCGAGACCGACACCGACACCGAGGTCGTGGCCCATCTGCTCTCCAAGTTCCGCCGTGAAGGCCTTGGCCGGCGCGAGGCGATGCATGCGATGCTGAAGCGGGTCACCGGCGCCTATGCGCTCGCCGTGCTCTATCAGGACGACCCGTCGACGATCATGGCGGCGCGCAACGGTCCGCCGCTGGCGATCGGTCACGGCAAGGGCGAGACGTTCCTCGGCTCCGACGCGATCGCGCTTGCGCCCTTCACCAACGAGATCACCTATCTGATCGACGGCGACTGGGCGGTGATCGGTGCGAACGGCGTGCATATCTTCGATCTCGCCGGCAATGTCGTCGATCGGCCGCGCCAGATCTCGTCGGCTGCCGCCTATATGATCGACAAGGGCAACCACCGGCATTTCATGGAGAAGGAGATCTATGAGCAGCCGGAGGTGATCGCGCACGCGCTGAGCCACTACATCGACTTCGCCGGCAACCGCATCAAGCCGCTCGCCGGCACGATCGATTTTGCAAAGGTTCCGAGTCTGGCGATCTCCGCTTGCGGCACCGCCTATCTCGCTGGCCTGGTCGGCAAATACTGGTTCGAGCGCTATGCCCGCCTGCCGGTGGAAATCGACGTCGCTTCCGAGTTCCGCTATCGCGAAATCCCATTGTCGGCGCAGTCGGCAGCACTGTTCATCTCGCAGTCGGGTGAAACCGCCGACACGCTCGCCTCGTTGCGCTACTGCAAGGAGCTCGGCTTGAAGATCGGCGCCGTCGTCAACGCCCGCGAATCGACCATCGCGCGCGAGTCCGATGCGGTGTTCCCGATCCTCGCCGGCCCGGAGATCGGTGTCGCCTCGACCAAGGCCTTCACCTGCCAGCTCGCGGTGTTGGCATCGCTGGCGATCGGCGCCGGCCGCGCCCGCGGCACGGTCAGCGCGGCGGAGGAGCAGACGCTGGTTCGCTACCTCGCCGAGATGCCGCGCATCATGGGCCAAGTGTTGAACGCCATCCAGCCGAAGATCGAGCAACTGTCGCACCAGCTCGCCAAGTACGACGACGTGCTCTATCTCGGCCGCGGCACCAGCTTCCCGCTGGCGATGGAAGGTGCGCTGAAGCTCAAGGAAATCTCCTATATCCACGCCGAAGGCTATGCCGCCGGCGAGCTGAAGCATGGGCCGATCGCGCTGATCGACGAGAACATGCCGGTTATCGTCATCGCGCCGCATGACCGCTTCTATGAAAAGACCGTTTCCAACATGCAGGAGGTTGCTGCACGCGGCGGCCGGATCATCCTGATCACCGACGAGAAGGGGGCTGCCGCCTCGAAGCTCGAAACCATGGCGACGCTCGTGCTGCCTGACGTCGACGAGGTCATCGCACCGATGGTCTTCTCGCTGCCGATCCAGCTTCTTGCCTACCACACGGCGGTGTTCATGGGCACCGACGTCGACCAGCCCCGCAATCTCGCCAAATCGGTGACCGTCGAATGATCTACGTCCGGCATGAGCGTCAAGGAGATGAGAAGGCGATCCGTGACGTGACCGCTACCGCCTTTGAAGGGCATCCGCACAGTGATCAGAGCGAGCCCCTCATCATCGAACGCCTGCGCGAAGCCGGTGCGCTCAGCGTCTCGTTGGTTGCCGAGATGAACGATGAGATTGTCGGGCACATCGCCTTTTCGCCGGTCACTCTGACGCCGGCAGAATCCGGCTGGTTCGGGCTTGGGCCAGTGTCGGTAAAGCCGGAGGTCCAGGCGCAGGGCATCGGCAGGCAGTTGATCCTCGAGGGGCTCGAATGGCTGCGGGCGGAAGGGGCCGCCGGCTGCGTCGTCGTCGGCGATCCCGCCTATTATCAAAAGTTCGGTTTCCGCAACGAATCGGCTCTTGTATTCCCCGGTTGTGCGCCGCAATATTTTATGGCGCTGGCACTCTCAGGCGCGATGGCGGCGGGCACTGCCGCCTATCATCCGGCCTTCGGGGTCGCGTGAGGAGAAGCGACCAGGTTTATGATTTTCGGTCGATCCGACCCGAAATCATAAGCGTGATCTAAGGCGAAAGACGCATGACGACGAAGAAGAGCTTCATCGCAACCCGGTTACGAAACTATTTCCTGACTGGTCTGATCATTTGTGCACCGATAGCGATCACGGCGTGGCTCGTCCGTTCCTTCATCGAATGGGCGGATGGTTGGGTGAAACCGTATCTGCCGAATTTCTATAATCCGGACACCTATTCTCCCGTTGCCATCCCCGGTTTCGGACTGCTTGTCGCCATCGTCGTGATCACGCTCGTCGGCTTCCTGACCGCAAACCTTGTTGGCCGGTCGATTGTGAATTTCGGCGAGTCCCTGGTCAACCGCACGCCGCTGGTGCGCACGATCTACAAGTCGACCAAGCAGATCTTCCAGACGGTGCTTCAGGAGCAATCGTCGTCCTTCAAAAAGGCAGGGCTGATCGAATATCCGAGCCCGGGCCTATGGGCGCTTGTCTTCATCGCAACGGATGTCAAAGGGGAGATCGCCGCCAAGTTCGACGACCGCGGCATGGACATGGTCACGGTGTTTCTGCCACCGACTCCCATCCCAACGGCTGGCTTTCTGCTGTTCGTACCGCGCGACAAGATCATTCCGCTCGATATGAGTGCGGAGGATGCCGCCAAGCTGTTGATCTCCGGTGGCCTTGTGATGCCTGATCACAAGCCGCTTGCCAATGCGCCGTTGAAGATCGGCCAGCAGAAGACAGCCTGACGACCAGGCGTCCGTCCGGCTCACACTGTCCTGGTGGACATCTAGCCGGCGCGCAGGAAACGGATCGCCTCGTCGCGCCGGTAGAGATAGAGCAGTGTCCGCAGCGCTTCGCCGCGTTCCGACGTCAGGTCCGGGTCGCGCTCGATCACATAGGCGGCGTCCTTGCGGGCGATTTCCAGGAGATCGCCATGGGCTTCCAGGCTGGCGATGCGGAAGCCGGGCGTGCCCGACTGGCGCGTGCCGAGCAACTCGCCTTCACCGCGCAGCTTCAGGTCCTCCTCGGCAATCAGAAAGCCGTCCTCGCTGTCACGCAGGATCGAGAGCCGTGATCGGCCATTCTCGCTGAGCGGACCCTTGTAGAGCAGGATGCAGGTCGAAGCCTCGTCGCCGCGCCCGACGCGGCCGCGCAACTGATGAAGCTGGGCAAGGCCGAAACGTTCAGCATGTTCGATCACCATGATCGTCGCATCCGGCACGTCGACGCCGACCTCGACGACGGTGGTGGCGACCAGCAACCGGATCTCGCCATTCTTGAAGGCGAGCATGACGGCGTCCTTCTCGGCGCCATTCATGCGGCCATGTACGAGGCCGACATTGTTGCCGAAGCGCTTGGCGAGGCCTTCGTATCGTTCTTCGGCAGACATGACGTCGACGGCTTCCGACTCCTCGACGAGCGGGCAGATCCAGTAGGCCTTCTTGCCCTCGCGAAGGGCTGCGTCCAGACGATCGACAATATCGCCGGTACGCTCCGTCGGGATCGTCACGGTCTGGATCGGCTTACGCCCGGCAGGCTTCTCCGTCAGCTTCGAGACATCCATGTCGCCGAAGGCTGCGAGCACCAGTGTCCGCGGGATCGGCGTCGCCGTCATCACGAGCATATGCGGCGAGATCCCTTTGGCAGTCAGACGCAGGCGCTGGTGAACGCCGAAGCGGTGCTGCTCGTCCACCACCGCCAGCGTCAGTTCCTTGTAGTTCACCGTGTCCTGGAAGAGCGCGTGGGTGCCGATCACCATCTGCGTCTGGCCGGACGCGATGCGGTCCAAGATGGCATCGCGCTCCTTGCCCTTGGTGCGGCCGGTCAGGACGTCAATCGTGATGCCGGCCGGCGCGGCCATCCGCGCAAGGGTCGCATGATGCTGCCGTGCAAGAATTTCGGTCGGCGCCATCAGCACGGCCTGGCCGCCGGATTCGACGGCCGCCAGCATCGCCATCAACGCCACCATCGTCTTGCCGGAGCCGACGTCGCCCTGCAGCAGACGGAGCATGCGCTCGGTCCCGGCCATGTCCTTGAGGATATCGGCGATGGCCGTGGATTGGCTCGCCGTCAGCGAAAACGGAAGTGCATCGACGACGGGCCGGGAGAGCGCGCCGGTGGCGTGGACCGGCGTACCCGCGACCTTGCGAAGGCGCTGGCGGACCAGCGCGAGCGACAACTGTCCGGCGAGAAATTCGTCATAGGCAAGCCGGCGGCGCGCACGGGCCTGCGGATCGATATCCGTTGCATCCCGGGGATCATGCAGCGCTCGGAAACTCTCCGCGGCACTGGCGAAACCCTGCTTCGTGAGCAGCGCATCATCCACCCATTCCGGCATTTCCGGCACGCGGGCGACGGCCGCCTCGATCGACTTGCGCAATGTCCGCGGCGAAAGCCCGGCGGTCAGGCCATAGACCGGCTCCACCAGCGGCAGGTTTTCCGCCTCGCTCGCCCGAACCGCGTAGTCCGGATGCACCATGGACGGCCGGCCGTTGAACCAGTCGACCTTGCCGCTGACGATGACTGTCTCATCCACTGGCAGCGATTTTTCCAGCCAATTGCCCTTGACTCGGAAATAGGTGAGCGCCAGTTCGCCGGTCTCGTCATGCAGGAAGACGCGATAGGGCAGGTTGGGTTTGCCGCGCGGTGGCGGCTGATGGCGGTCGACCCGGCCGGTAATGGTGACGATGACCCCTTGCGGCGCATGTGCAATTCCCGGCTGCTGCCGGCGGTCGATCAGCGAGTGCGGCGCGTGGAAGACAAGATCGACGACACGGCAATCCTCGATCGTTTCACGACCGAGCAGCTTGGCATAGAGCTCCCCGATCTTCGGGCCGATGCCTGGAAGCGTGTCGAGCGGTGAGAAGAGCGGGTCGAGCAGGGCGGGGCGCATGGCGATGAAATTGCGATGATAAATCGGGCTTTGGCAAGGCTGACAATCACCTATTCAGAGTTTATAGAGCCCAGTGACGACAAACCGTAGCCTGGAGCGTCCCGCTTTCAAGTGGTATCACTGAAGGCGACAAGGTGCTCTGGAATCAAGCGCTGGAGCGTCTTTCGCGTGTTCGTCCGAATGCGCGGCGCTCTCCTGCATGTCTTCTTTCTCCCTGAACCCAGTCCGGATCAGGGGCAAAAACATGCAGCAATCTCAAGCGCTACAGCGACTTTCGTGCGCCTTGGAAGACGCGCGGCGCGGTAGCGGGCGGCAGGAAGGAATTTCCATGACTGGCATCTCACGCACCAGCGCCGATCTCGATCCGCGGCGACGGCGGATCCTGTTCCGCGCTTGGCATCGCGGCATTCGCGAGATGGATCTGATCCTCGGGCAGTTTGCAGAGGCTGAGCTTTCGGCGCTTTCCGAAGTGGAACTCGATGAACTCGAGACGATCATGCGCGAAGAGGACAATGATCTCGTCAGGTGGATCACCGGTGAACAGCCGGTGCCCGTTCGCTATCAGACGCCGATGTTCGAGCGCATTGCCGCCTATCGTCCCGATTTCGACAAGCTTCCCGAAGGAATGAAATAGACCGATGATGTTGGTTGGCCTTGATCCGAAGAAGATCGTCGAAGCGCAGCGGGAGATCACGATCGGCCCGGTTCCCGCCGGTGCCGAGGCACTGGTTCTGGCCGAACTTGCGCGGGCGGGCCAGCCGGTCGCCTATATTCTGTCGGACGGCCAGCGGATCGCGGATCTTGAGCAGGTCCTGGGCTTCATGGCGCCCGATATTCCGGTCTTGACGCTGCCCGGCTGGGACTGCCTTCCCTATGACCGCGTGTCGCCGAGCGCCGACACGTCAGCACGGCGTCTCGCGGCACTCAGCGCGCTAATCGCGCACAAGAAGAAGCCGCATGCGGCGATCGTGCTGGTGACGGTCAATGCCGCCCTGCAAAAGATCTCACCGCGGGATGTGATCGAGAGCCTGGCGTTTTCGGCCCGTCCGGGCAATCAGGTGCGCATGGATGACATCGCCACCCGGCTCGAGCGCAACGGTTTCGAGCGGGTCGCGACGGTGCGCGAAGTCGGCGAATACGCGGTGCGCGGCGGCATCCTCGATGTTTTCGTGCCCGGCAGCGGCGAGCCGCTGCGTCTCGATTTCTTCGGCGACACGCTTGAGACCATCCGCTCCTTCGATCCCGCCAGCCAGCGCACGACCGGCCAGGTCCGCTCTCTCGATCTCAACCCGATGAGCGAGGTGTCGCTGACGCCGGAGACGATCAGCCACTTCCGCAGGCAGTATCTGTCGCTCTTCGGCGCCACGACCCGCGACGATGCACTCTATCAGGCTGTCTCCGAAGGGCGGCGTTACGCCGGCATGGAGCACTGGCTGCCGCTCTTCTACGATGGGCTGGAGACGGTCTTCGACTATCTCGACGGTTTCCGCATCGTCACCGACCATCTGGCGCGTGAGGCCGCCGCCGAACGCTCGAAGCTCATTCTCGACTATTACGATGCCCGCCTGGCGTCGGCCTCTCCCGGCAAGGCGCAGGCCACCCAAGGCACGCCCTACAAGCCGGTTCCGCCGGAACTGCTCTATCTGAATTCGCAGGCTTTCAACGCTGCGCTCGCCTCGCGCGACGCCATTCGCCTGTCGCCGTTCAACGAGCATGAAGGCGAAGCCCGACAAGTGATATCGGTCGACGCGCGGCAGGGCATGCGCTGGGCGAAGTCAGCGGGCGAGGGCGAGACCGATGGCGAGCGCGTCAACGTCTTCGACCAGGCGGTCAAGTACATTGCCGAGCGCCGTTCGAAGGGCGCCAAGGTGGTGATTTCCGGCTGGAGCGAGGGATCGCTCGACCGCCTGCTGCAGGTGCTCGTCGAACACGGTCTCGGCAACATCAAGCCGATCAAGGCGCTGGCCGAGGTCAAGAGCCTGAAGCCGGGCGAGGCGGGATCGACCGTTCTCAGCATTGAGGCCGGCTTCGAGACCGGCGATCTCGTGATCATCGGCGAACAGGATATCCTGGGCGACCGCATGGTGCGGCGTTCGAAGCGCCGCAAGCGCGGCGCCGACTTCATCGCCGAAGTCGCGGGCCTCGACGAGGGCAGCTATGTCGTTCATGCCGAGCACGGTATCGGCCGCTTCGTCGGGCTGCGCACCATCGAGGCCGTCGGAGCGCCACACGATTGCCTCGAGCTTGTCTACGCCGACAATGCCAAGCTGTTCCTGCCGGTCGAAAACATCGAGCTTCTGTCGCGCTATGGTGCGGAGGGGACCGATGCGATCCTCGACAAGCTCGGTGGCGTCGCCTGGCAGGCGCGCAAGGCCAAGCTCAAGAAGCGGCTGCTCGACATGGCGGGTGGTCTCATCCGCATCGCCGCCGAACGCCATACGCGCCGGGCGCCGGTTCTCGTCGCTCAGGATGGCGTCTATGACGAATTCGCCGCCCGTTTCCCCTATGACGAGACGGAGGATCAGCTGAACTCGATCGAGGCAGTGCGCGACGATCTCGGCAGCGGCCGCCCCATGGACCGGCTCGTCTGCGGCGACGTTGGCTTCGGCAAGACGGAAGTGGCACTGCGTGCCGCCTACATCGCAGCGATGAATGGCGTGCAGGTTGCCGTCGTCGTGCCGACGACCCTGCTCGCGCGCCAGCATTTCAAGACCTTTTCCGAGCGCTTCCGCGGTCTGCCGATCCGCATCCAGCAGGCTTCTCGTCTCGTTGGCTCGAAGGAACTGGCGCTGACGAAGAAGGAGGTGGCCGATGGCAAGACCGATGTCGTCGTCGGTACCCATGCGCTGCTCGGCACCTCGGTCAATTTCGCCAATCTCGGCCTGCTGATCATCGACGAGGAGCAGCACTTCGGCGTCAAGCACAAGGAACGGCTGAAGGAGTTGAAGTCCGACGTGCACGTGCTGACGCTGTCAGCAACGCCGATCCCGCGCACGCTGCAACTCGCCCTGACCGGCGTTCGCGAACTGTCGCTGATCACCACGCCGCCCGTCGACCGCATGGCGGTGCGCACCTTCATCTCGCCCTTCGACGCGCTGGTGATCCGCGAAACGCTGATGCGCGAGCACTATCGCGGCGGCCAGAGTTTCTATGTCTGCCCGCGCTTGAGCGATCTCTCGGAGATCCATGACTTCCTGAAATCCGACGTTCCGGAGCTGAAGGTGGCGGTCGCGCACGGCCAGATGCCGGCGACCGAGCTCGAAGACATCATGAACGCCTTCTACGACGGGCGTTACGACGTGCTTCTGTCGACGACGATCGTCGAATCCGGTCTCGATGTCCCGACGGCCAATACGCTGATCGTGCACCGCGCCGACATGTTCGGCCTCGCCCAGCTCTACCAGCTTCGCGGCCGCGTCGGCCGCTCGAAGGTGCGTGCCTTCGCGCTCTTCACCCTGCCGGTCAACAAGACGCTCACGGGAACGGCCGAGCGCCGGCTGAAGGTGCTGCAGTCGCTCGACACGCTCGGCGCCGGCTTCCAGCTTGCCAGCCACGATCTCGATATCCGCGGCGCCGGCAACCTGCTCGGCGAGGAACAGTCGGGCCATATCAAGGAGGTCGGTTTCGAACTCTACCAGCAGATGCTCGAGGAAGCGGTCGCCGAGCTCAAGGGTGAGGAAGAAATCCACGATACCGGCTGGTCGCCGCAGATCTCGGTCGGAACTCCGGTCATGATCCCCGAACACTACGTGCCGGACCTGCATCTGAGGCTTGGACTCTATCGTCGCCTCGGCGAACTGACGGATCTCAAGGAAATCGACGGCTTCGGCGCCGAGATGATCGACCGCTTCGGGCCGCTGCCGATCGAGGTCCAGCACCTCCTGAAGATCGTCTACATCAAGTCGCTCTGCCGCACCGCGAATGTCGAGAAGCTCGATGCCGGGCCGAAGGGGGTCGTCGTCCAGCTCCGCAACAAGGAGTTCCCGAACCCGGCCGCACTCGTCGGTTACATCGCCAAGCAGGGCACGCTGGCGAAGATCCGGCCGGATCACAGCATCTTCTTCCAAAGGGAGCTGGCAACGCCGGAGAAGCGCCTTTCAGGCGCTGCGATGGTGATGACGCAGCTCGCGGGCCTAGCGAAGTAGCCACGTTGGGTAGCGCGCTGCCGCGAGCTGCGGCAGCGCCAGACCAGCGCCGCGCGGCTTTTCAGACGCGCAAAGGTCGCTGTAGCACTTTAGACATGCAGCAGGGCTACTCAGTTGGGCTTGCCGCTCGCCTTCATTTGCGCGATTTCGCGCAGCGCGTTCGTCAATACGTCGACTGTTTGCGCTCCCATCACGGCATATTGTCCGTCGAGAATGAAACACGGCACACCGGTCACGCCCATCTCGCGTGCCATGCCGACCTCTTCCTTGACGGCGTCCTTGTCGGCGTCGGAGCTCAGCAATGCGGCGATGACCGGCCGATCGAGACCGGCCTTCTCCGCGATATCCAGCAGCACGGCGTGATCGCCGATGTTGCGACCTTCTTCGAAATTCGCCTTGAAGAGCATGCCGACGACGGCCGATTGCGCCGGTTCGCCGTTGGTTGCAGCCCAGCGCACGAGCCGATGGGCATCGAGCGTGTTCGGGCTGATCTTCACGGCATCGAAGTCGAAGGCAATGCCGTCGGCGTTTCCGAGTTCGCGCAGCATGTCATGCGCGCGATCGACGGCTGCCTGGCCGCTGAGCTTTGCGGCTAGGTGCTGCTTGTGGTCGACGCCTTCGGGCGGCAGGTCGGGATTGAGTTGATAGGGACGCCAATTGACCGTGACGAGCACGTCCGGGACATTGGCAATCGCCTGATCGAGCCTTGCCTTGCCGAGATAGCACCAGGGGCAGACGACGTCCGAGACGATATCGATGCTGACGGTTTCCATGGTGCGGGTGCCTTTCCTTGTTTGGTATATCGGCGAGATAAGCCGGTTTCACCCGGCTTTCAATGCGTTACCAAAAGGGAACCAACCCTCTACTGTGCGTTTTGATCCCACCAGGTCGGAAGTTGATAGCCGTAAAGCGGCAATACATCGGGGCGGCCGATATGCTTGTGCCTGGCCACCCACTGCGCGTCGAGGTGATAGAGCGGCACCAGATAGAAATTGTTGATCAGCAACCGGTCATGCGCACGCACGGCGGCCGTGAAGTCCTCGGTCGTCCGGGCCTGGAGAATATTGTTGATCATGCGGTCGACATCCTTGTCGGCAACGCCGGCAAAATTGTCGCTTCCCTGCCGGTCTCGCGACTGGGAGGACCAGCGCCCGACCTGTTCGACGCCGGGTGACAAAGTCGACGGGAAGGACTTGATAATCACGTCGTAGTCGAAGGATTGGCTGCGCTGTTGGTACTGCGAATCGTCGACGGTGCGCACTGAAGCCTGAATGCCGAGCGGGGCGAGAAAGCGCTGGTAGGCAAGCGCAATCTTTTCCTGGCCGGCATTCTGGCTCATGATCTCGAAGGCGAGCGGTGCGCCGTTGGCGTCCACCATCTTACCGTCCTTTATCTGGAAGCCGGCCTCCCGCATCAGCGAAACGGCGACGCGCAGCACGTTGCGATCGCGACCGGAGGCGTCGGTCACCGGCAGCCGGTATGTGCCATCGAGAATCGCCGGATTGATCCGGTCGCGCGCATCGCCGATGAGGCCGAGTTCGCGGTCGTCGGCCGGCGCACCGAGGAAGCTCAGCGTCGAATTCTGCCAGTAGCTCTGGGTGCGCGTATAGGCGCCGTCAAAGAGGTTCTTGTTGACCCACTCGAAGTCGAACACCAGCGCCAGACCCTGCCGGAGCTTGAGGTTGTCGAACATCGGCCTGCGGGTGTTGAAGACGATGCCAAGCATGCCCGAGGGCGTCTTCGGCTTGAAGGTTTCCTTGACGACCTCGCCGGTGCGGACAGCCGGGAAATCATAGCCGCGTGCCCACTTGGTGGCGCTGCCTTCCGGATAGATGTCGATTTCGCCCTTCTTGAACGCCTCGAACAGCGAATTTTCCTGGAGGAAATACTCGACGGAGATTTCGTCGTAATTGTCCTGGCCGACTTTCGACGGCAGGTCCTTCGCCCAATAGTCCGGGTTTCTCTTGTAGACGATGCGCTCGCCGGGCTTCACTTCGGCGACGCGATAGGGACCGGAGCCGAGCGGCGGCTTCAAGCTCGTCTGATCGAAGGTCGCAACGTCGATCGCATGCTTCGGCAGCACCGGCGAGAGCCCGAGCAGCAGTGGAAGTTCGCGGTCGGCTTCTTCGGTGAAGGTGAAGCGGACGCTGCGGTCGCCCACCTTCTCCATCTTTGCCACCTTGGCCAGGCGGTTGCTGAAGGGAACCCGTCCCTTGTCGCGCAGCAGTTCAAAGCTGAAGATGACGTCTTCAGCGGTGACCGGCTGCCCGTCGGCCCAGCGGGCATTGGGATTGAGGTTGAACTGGATGAAGGTCCGATCGTCATCCCATTCGACCGATTCGGCGAGCAGGCCGTACATGGTGAAGGCCTCGTCGCGCGAGCGCTGCATCAGCGATTCGTAGACGAGGTTGCCGTATTCCGGGTCCCACATGCCGCGCGCCGTCGTGCGCATGCTTTTCAGGATGAAGGGATTGAGGCTGTCGAAGCTGCCGACGACGCCGTAAGAGATCTTCCCGCCCTTCTTCACGTTCGGATTGACGTAGGGAAAGTTCTTGAAATCGGCTGGCAGCGCCGGCTCGCCGTGCATGGCAATGGCATGGACAGGAGCGGCTGCCGCGCCGTTGGCGAACGAAGTGACGGTCATGAGCAGTGCCAGACCGGAGAGAATTGAACGCAAAGTCACCTCCCGTGAAGGGGTATCAACAGGCCGATTCCCTAAACGTTACCAACGGTGACCGATGAATCCAACCGATCCGCCGCCCAAATTCCACCCAGTCGCAAGTCAAAAAATGACAGGAAACACTGGATAATCGAAGCGAGCCAATGTAACAGGTGTTTCCGGAAACGGGGTCATGCATTTGCCTTATTTGGCCAACAGGACAACGGCGGCTGACGATACTCACCTGCGGAACGAATTGTTCCGTTACCGGATTTCAGGAGACGGAATCACAATGATCTTCAAGTCGAATTTTACCAAACGCTCGGGTATGGCAGCGCTGGCGCTCTCTGTAGCTGCTGCGGGCGTGCCGGGTGTTGCATCCGCCCAGCAGGCGGGTGGCAAGCCGCCGCAGGGCTGGTTCAAGGTCTGCACCAAGCAGGAAGACAATGACGTCTGCATCGTTCAGAACCTGCTGACCGCCAATAACGGCCAGCTCGTGACCGCTGTCGGCCTCATCACCGTAAGCGGCAAGGTCAATCGCAAGGTCCTGCAGGTTTCCGTACCGTCCGCACGCCTCATCCCGACCGGTGTCCAGATGCAGATCGACGGCGGCAAGCCGGTGAAGCTCGACTACGCCATCTGCATGCCGGACAAGTGCGTTGCCGAAGCGCCGCTCTCCGACCAACTGATCGCAAGCCTGAAGAAGGGCAACGAAGTCGTCTTCACGTCGGTCAACTTCCAGCGCGCGCCGAATCCGATCAAGATGGCCCTCACGGGCTTCACTGGTGTGTTCGACGGCGAGCCGATCGAACAGTCGCAGCTCGAAGAGCGTCAGCGCCTGCTGCAGGAAGAAATGCAGAAGAAGGCCGAGGACGCCCGCAAAAAGCTCGAGGAAGCCCAGAAGGCTGCCAAGCAGAACTGAGCGATCCTTCGCGATCCCAAAAGAAACGCCCGGACTTAACGTCCGGGCGTTTTCATTTTATCCGGGGCAAAAGCCCTGAAGCACGTCGCGATCTTTCCGGTTCGCTCCTTGCGCTTTGAGCTTTCGGCATTTCATCGCAAAGCTGCTACGCACTTATGCGGCATGCTTCAGTGACGGAAAGTCGCCTTGGGCCTGTAGTGGCCAACGCCATCCTTATCGAACAGAGCATCGACTTGGGCGTGGCGCATCGGCCGGTCGCTATCGTCGAACTCCAGGTTCTGCTCGGAAACGTAGGCGACATATTCGCTGTCATCGTTTTCGGCGAACAGATGGTAGAAGGGTTGATCCTTGCTTGGGCGGATCTCCTGCGGAATAGCGTTCCACCACTCTTCGGTGTTGGCGTATTCCGGATCGACGTCGAAAATGACGCCGCGGAACGGGAAAATCCGATGGCGAACCACCTGTCCGATCTCGAATTTGGCGTTTCTTTGTTTCATGACGCAACACATCCTTTCAGGAGATTATCTGGGTTGGCGAACCCAAAACATCAATAGGGATCTCCCTTCCGCCCTGCGTTGACCTTCGGCGCCGTGCGCCCGGCTGGACGCGCAAAGGTTGCCGCCATCATAATATCACACAATTCCGCAAATGGTGCCGCCTGCGCAAGGGGCCACCTCCGCGGACGAAAGCGAAAGCCGAAAGAAAAACCGGCGGCCCTTCGAGGAACCGCCGGCTCTTCATGCTCTTACCGTGCCGGCAGCAAAGTCGATGTTGCCGGTGGGCATGGTCTTAGACCGAGTAGTACATGTCGTACTCGACCGGATGCGGGGTCATTTCGAAGCGCATCACTTCCTGCATCTTCAGTTCGATGAAGGAATCGATCTGGTCGTCGTCGAACACGCCGCCGGCGGTCAGGTACTTGCGATCCTTGTCGAGGCTTTCGAGCGCTTCGCGCAGCGAGCCGCAGACGGTCGGGATCTTCTTCAGTTCCTTCGGCGGCAGGTCATAGAGGTCCTTGTCCATGGCCTTGCCCGGGTGCAGCTTGTTCTTGATGCCGTCGAGGCCCGCCATCAGCATGGCTGCGAAGGCGAGGTAGGGGTTGGCGGTCGGATCCGGGAAGCGGACTTCGACGCGCTTGGCCTTCGGGTTGGTGCCGAACGGAATGCGGCAGGAGGCCGAACGGTTGCGGGCCGAATAGGCGAGCAGAACCGGCGCTTCATAGCCCGGGACGAGACGCTTGTAGGAGTTCGTCGACGGGTTGGTGAAGGCATTCAGCGACTTGGCATGCTTGATGATGCCGCCGATGAAGTAGAGGCAGGTTTCCGACAGGCCGGCATATTCGTCGCCCGCGAAGGTCGGCTTGCCGTCCTTCCAGATCGACAGGTGCACGTGCATGCCCGAGCCGTTGTCGCCGAAGATCGGCTTCGGCATGAAGGTTGCGGTCTTGCCATAGGCATTGGCAACCTGGTGCACGACGTACTTGTAGATCTGCATCTTGTCGGCGTTGCGAACCAGCGCGTCGAACTTGACGCCGAGCTCATGCTGGGCGGCAGCCACTTCGTGGTGGTGCTTTTCGACCGTCACGCCCATCTCGGCGAGAACCGTCAGCATTTCCGAACGCATGTCCTGGCAGCTGTCGACCGGCGGAACCGGGAAATAGCCGCCCTTGACGCGCGGACGGTGGCCGAGGTTGCCGGTTTCGTAGTCGGTGTCGTCGTTCGACGGCAGTTCCGAGGAGTCGAGCTTGAAGCCGGTGTTGTACGGATCGGCCTTGTACTTGACGTCGTCGAAAACGAAGAACTCGGCTTCCGGGCCGACGAAGACGGTGTCGCCGATGCCGGAGGCCTTGAGGTAGGCTTCCGCCTTCTTGGCCGTGCCGCGCGGGTCACGGTTGTAGGCTTCGCCGGAAACCGGGTCCAGAATGTCGCAGATGATGACCATCGTCGACTGCGCGAAGAACGGGTCCATATGCGCTGTTTCCGGATCGGGCATCAGCACCATGTCGGACTCGTTGATCGCCTTCCAGCCGCCAATCGAGGAGCCGTCGAACATGACGCCGTCGGCGAACATGTCTTCATCGACGCAGACGACGTCCATCGTTACGTGCTGCAGCTTGCCCTTGGGGTCGGTAAAGCGCAGGTCGACGAACTTGACGTCATTGTCCTTGATTTGCTTCAGAATATCGCTTGCAGTCGTCATTTGCCGTAATTCCCTGTGTGAGATGACGAGGTTTGAAAAGAAACCGGGCCGGACGGCCCGTGAGATATCAGATGGCGTCGAGGCCGGTTTCGCCCGTGCGAATTCGGATGACTTCTTCCACATTGGAAACGAAAATCTTTCCGTCACCAATGCGGCCGGTCTGCGCGGCATTGCGGATCGCCTCGATGACGGCCTCCGCGTTTTCATCCGCCAGCACGACTTCGACCTTTACCTTCGGCAGGAAGTCCACCACGTATTCGGCACCGCGATAAAGCTCCGTGTGGCCCTTCTGTCGCCCGAAGCCCTTGGCTTCCGTGACGGTAATGCCCTGCAGGCCGACTTCCTGAAGGGCTTCCTTCACTTCGTCGAGCTTGAAGGGCTTAATGATCGCTTCGATCTTTTTCATGAGAAAATGTCTCTCCGCTTCTCCCTTTAAAGCAGGATCATGCCCGCTCGCCCTGAATATGCACGTTGCATGCCAGTTTTTCTGCGAAAATCTGTCGGAATAACAAAAAATCTGCTGCCGAGACCCGGATTGCGGCGTTTCCATGCCATTCCGGGAGGTGATCTGCCTAATTTTTATGATTTCCGATCGAAAGTTGCCCGGTCTTGGCCGCTGCCTTTGGTCATTGACATGGTGGCGCACGTTATTTGAGCAACAAATATGTGCATATGCATAATTAGTGGGCATATTGTGTGCCGCGACGGTGGGCCTTGCTTCGCGCCGCCGGGCATGGATAAGTCTCGGCCATGCGCTCCGAACTTCAGCACTTGTTGATCACGCCCTCGGAAATGACGGCAATCGATCAGGCGGCCGCCCAATCCGGCATCGATAGCTTTACACTGATGCGCAACGCCGGGCTGGCCGTGACCGCTGCGGCGCTGCGATACTGCCCGGATGCTCTCCGTTTCGTCGTGCTTTGCGGGCCGGGCAATAACGGCGGCGATGGTTATGTCGCCGCTTGCGGTCTCGCGGAGAGTGGCGCGGACGTCGCGGTCTTTGCACTCGGCAACCCAGGAGCACTTCGGGGCGACGCCGCACGGGCGCGGTCGGAATGGCACGGAGCGGTGGCGTCGCTTGACGTATTCGAACCACGGGTCGGCGATGTCGTCATCGATGCGCTGTTCGGGGCAGGGCTCTCGCGCGATCTTTCGGGTGAGACCGTTCAACTGATCGAGCGTGTCAACGCAAGCAAGCTCCCGGTCATTGCCGTCGATCTGCCAAGCGGCATTGATGGACGGACCGGTGAAATCCGTGGCGCAGCTTTCGCAGCCCGCCACACGGTAACCTTCATGGCGCCGAAACCGGGCCACTGGCTTTTGCCTGGCCGATCCCTGTGCGGAACGCTCGAAGTCTTCGATATTGGGATTCCGCCGCGCATCGTGCTGGCCGGAGCCGGCCGACTGCGTCTGAATTCGCCGGCCGTCTGGTCGGGCTGGGGTGATGATCTCGCCCCATCGACGCACAAGTTCAAGCGTGGTCATCTCGTCGTCTTTTCCGGGGATCGGCAAGCGACGGGCGCCGCGCGGTTGGCGGCAACGGCCGGCCTTGCGGCCGGCGCCGGATTGGTCACGGTGGCGACGGGAAAGGCCGCGCTCAGCATCAACGCGTCGCAGTTGACCGCCGTGATGGTGAAGGAAGTGGAGGGTAAGCGAGACCTGACGAAATGGCTGCAGGATCACCGCTTGGGTAGCTTCGTCCTTGGGCCGGGTTTCGGCGTCGGCAAGAAGGCGAGGGATTTTGTGCTGGCACTCTGCGACCGGTCGTTCGTGCTCGACGCCGACGGCATCACATCGTTCCAGGCGAACCGCGAAGAGCTCTTCTCCGCGCTCGCAAGAGCCGGCGGCCAGATGGTCATGACGCCGCATGAAGGCGAATTTGCCCGCCTCTTTCCCGATATTGCCGGCGACGACACCCTCTCCAAGATTGAGAAGGCGCAGGCGGCGGCGCGCGTCAGCCACGCTGTCATCGTCTACAAGGGAGCAGACACGGTGATTGCCGCACCCGACGGCCGGGCCGTGATCAACAACAATGCGCCGCCATGGCTGGCAACCGCCGGTTCGGGAGACGTTCTCGCCGGTATCGCCGGCGCACATCTTGCTCGGGGGATGCCGGCCTTCGAGGCGGCGGCCGCCGCCGTCTGGCGACACGGTGCGGCCGGCAGTCAGGCCGGGCGGGGACTGACAGCCGAGACATTGATCGGCGCCATACCGCCAATGGCGTGAGGGCGGCTAAGCAGCGCCTCAAGCAACCGGCCCTCGGCGAAGGGATTGCCCGAGTCGCTTGGGTCGAATGCCCGGCTCTTAGCCGCGCGTACCCTTGGCGATCGGCTCCTGATAGGTGAAGCCCATGTCCCAAGGGAAGTAGATCCAGGTGTCCTGGCTCACTTCGGTAACGAAGGTGTCGACCATCGGCCGGCCCTTCGGCTTGGCGTAGACGGCGGCGAAATGCGCCTTCGGCAGCATGGCGCGCACTTCCGCGGCGGTCTTGCCGGTATCGGTCAGGTCGTCGACGATCAACACGCCTTCGCCACCATTCTCGGCGATTTCGGGCGCGATGCCCTTCAGCACCTTCATCTGACCCTGCGTGTCATAGTCGTGGTAGGACGCGACGCAGACGGTCTCGATCATGCGGATATTGAGTTCGCGGCAGATGATCGCCGCAGGAACCAGACCGCCGCGCGTGATGCAGACCATGGCGCGCCATTGCTGGCCGTTGTCGGCAAGGCGCCATGCGAGGGCGCGGGCATCGCGGTGGAACTGGTCCCAGGAGACGGGAAAGGCTTTATCGGGCAGCGACATGGGTGGGCTCCGGCTTGTCTGTACGAGGTAAAGGCGAAGCGTCCGGCAGATCGGGCAGGCGGGAACGCGTCATCCTGATTTGCCGACATGCAATAACGGCAATGGCGGTCTAAGCGCAAGGCTCTACAGCGCCGCGCGTCTTTTAAGACGCGCCAAGGTGGCAGCAACACTTGAGATCTGCTGCAGTCGCACTCAGGTCTTGGCGCGCGCTTCGGTGATCGCCTGGATCATTGCCTGCACGTCGGCTTCGGCCGCAGCCAGCGCCTGTGGATCGCGGGCACGCACGACAATATCGGTCGAGAAGTTCTTGCCGTCGAACTTGGGGTAGGAGCCGATGCTCGTCTCCGGATGGTTCTTCTGCACCTCTGTCAGCGGGCTGCCGATATCGCCTTCCCCGAAAGGTGAGCGTACGGTCCGGGAGAGGAGAGGCGAACCGACCTGAAGGCCGGGCAACAAGGCGTCGAGCATGGCCTGGAATACCTGCGGCACGCCGGCCATGACATGCACGTTGCCGATGGCGAAGCCCGGAGCGGTGGAGACGGGGTTTGGAATATGGCGCGCACCAAGCGGCATGCGTGCCATGCGCTTGCGCGCGTCGGTGAACTCCATGCCGCGGCGCTCGTACATTGCAGCGAGCAGGGCCATCGCCTCCGGGTCGTAGACGCATTCGACGCCGAAAGCGCGCGACACCGCGTCGGCGGTGATGTCGTCATGCGTCGGGCCGATACCGCCTGACGTGAAGACGTAGTCGTAGCGGCCGCGCACGGCGTTGATGGCCTCGACGATCGCAGCCTCGTCATCGGCGACGATCCGGACTTCGCGCAGATCGATGCCAACCATGGTCATCATGTCGGCGAGATGGCCGATGTTCTTGTCCTTGGTGCGACCCGACAGAAGTTCGTCGCCGATGGCGACCATCGCGGCAGTGACGATTTTTGGGCTCATCGGTAATTCCTATTTATATAAGCGAATTGTTTAACAGTGATTGTTCATTGTTCGATGAGCAAGAACAGTCTGTTTCCCGGACAACTCCTGGCAAGTGGCTCCATTTTGATAAATCTTCCCGGTAGCGGTGATCAAGTGGGATCGCTTGAATCCAAAGGAGCATTTTATGGCCAAGGTTCTTGTTCTCTATTATTCGGCATACGGACACGTCGAAACGATGGCCTATGCGGTGGCCGAAGGCGCGAAATCGGCCGGCGCCGAGGTCGACGTGAAGCGCGTTCCCGAGCTCGTGTCGGAAGAAGTTGCCAAGGCTTCGTACTACAAGCTGGACCAGGCAGCGCCGATCGCCAATGTCGAGGAACTTGCGCAGTATGACGCGATCATCTTCGGCGCGGGCACGCGCTACGGCACGGTTGCCTCGCAGATGCGCAACTTTATCGACCAGACCGGCAGCCTGTGGGCCAAGGGCAAGCTGGTCGGCAAGGTCGGCTCGGTCTTCACGTCCTCGGCGACGCAGCACGGCGGCCAGGAGTCGACGATCCTTGGCTTCATCCCGACCCTGATGCACCACGGCATGGTCGTCGTCGGCCTTCCCTATGCCTTCCAGGGGCAGATGGGCCTTGACGAGATCAAGGGCGGCTCGCCCTACGGCGCCTCGACGATCACCGGCGGCGACGGTTCGCGTCAGCCCTCCGAGGTCGAACTCGAGGCGGCTCGCTTCCAGGGCGCACATGTCGCCAAGATTGCCGCGAAGCTCGCGGTTTGATCGCTCAAGATATTGGATTTCTTGATCAAGGGCGGCCCCGCGAGGGGCCGCTTTTTTGTTTCGCTACACGCCGTTCCCGGGTGATTCGCGAAGGTGGCAATTCGCACCGTACCTGTGGTAATATCCGCGGCGTTCGGCATGAGCATGCCTTTGACGAGGAGGAAAGAAAGGGCCGTGCGGCAACGGCCCGCCCGAAGACCGAAGCGTCTTTCGGACTGTTGGAGGGAAGTATGGCGCGGATCACTTACACCATCGTTCCTCATGACGGAGGCTGGGCCTACAAGGCTGCCGACGCATTTTCGGAACCCTTCCCCAGCCGCGAAATGGCGCTTGCCGCCGCCAAGGCTGCCGCCGCCGAACAGCAGGTTGGCGGCGACGACGAAGATATCAGTTTCCAGGACGAGCAGGGTCGCTGGCACTTCGAACACACAGACGGCGGCGATCGACCGGAGGCGACCGTAGAAGACGGTTAGTTCGCTTCAAGGCAGCCGGCTCAATCCGAACACCGGATCACGGTGATTTGGGTCGGGCGACATAATATCGCAAACGTGATCGATTATAATAAGTTAGAGTAGGATGCGGGCGGAAACGTCAACGCTTCCTCATTCCGCTCCAGCGTTCTGCAACAGTATTGCGTGCACACCATCTCTCCACGGAGGATATTCGATGCACTACAGCGTTCAGATCTTCACCTGGACCCCGCGGCAGGGAGTCCACCAGGTCGGATCGGCAATCGAGGTGGACGCCCCCAATTCCAAGGCGGCAGCGGTCTCGCTTCTCGGCCTCAGGCTGGAAGACGAGGGATGCGCTTCGAAACTCGCCGTCCGGGTATGGCACGACGATGCCTACCAGGCGGAATGCGATTGCTACTACTACAACAACTGAGCGGCCACCTTTTCCGGCGCAAACCCGTCGCTGCCGAGCGAGAGTTGGACGCCGGCCGCCCAATGATCCTGAAAACCGTCTGTCTGGTGCGGGCGACGGGGGTCGAACCCGTACGGCCAAGGCCGAGGGATTTTAAGTCCCTTGCGTCTACCAGTTTCGCCACGCCCGCATGACCTCCTAGATCAAACACTTACGCTGCTGCGTCAAGGGGATGCGCTTTCGCTTTTCCCGCGCGTTCCCTGGAAATCGTTCGCACGCCACTGTCTACCGCTTCTTCCTGCATCGATTTGGCGGCGCTTGGAGTCCCGGATCTGGCGAAAGACTGGATGTGCGCAAGGGACTTAAAATCCCTCGGCCTAGCCTGCATGGGGCCGCCCGCCCCCCCGTCGCCCGCACCAGCGCAAGATCTGTCTTTCAGATGAGAAGGGGCAGGTCAGTCGCTCAAACCACGAACGAGCGCGGCTAGTCCGCCGAGATGCTCGATCTCGCGGAAACGCGGATGGTGCTCCGGCTTGTCATGGTGCTCGAATGACCAGGTGAGCGCGTGCGGGACATAAACGCCCCAGCTTCCCGCATCGAGTGCCGGGACGATATCGGACTTCAGTGAATTGCCGACCATCAGGCTCTTCAGCGGGCCGTCGCCATGGCGCTTGAAGATGCGCTCGTAGGTACCGGCATTCTTGTCGCTAACGATTTCAACCGCGTCGAAATAGTCGCCAAGGCCGGAGGCGGCAAGCTTGCGCTCCTGGTCGAAGAGATCACCCTTGGTGATCATGACGAGCCGGACCTGGCCATGAAGGGCGTCAAGTGTTTCCTTGGCATGCGGGAGCGGCTCGACCGGGTGCACGAGCATGTCGCGGCCGGCCGCCAGGATTTCGGCGATGACGGAAGAGGGGACTTTCCCCTCCGTCACGTCCACTGCGGTTTCGACCATCGAGAGGACGAAGCCCTTTATGCCGAAACCGTAGAGACGGAGATTGCGTTTTTCTGCGGCAAGCAGCCGTTCGGACAAATGCTCGGTGTCGGTGTGGGGACTGAGAAGTTCGGCGAAGCGAGCCTCGGTCAGGCGAAAAAACTGTTCGTTCTGCCAGAGGGTGTCGTCGGCATCGAAACCAACGGTCGTTATTGCGTCAGGCATGGTCTTACGGTCCGGCAATCTTGAAGGGCTGGTCGACGCTGGCGCTCTTGCCGCTGTTGACGTCGTTGAAGTGGAAGCGCAGCACGTAGTCGCCCGCCGGCGCGCCGGAAACGTCGATGGTCAGTGTCGCATAGATTTCCTGGTTTCTGAGGTAACCGGTGAAGGTGAAATCGCCGAAGGCCTTCTGCCCGGCGAGCACGTCGCCTTTCGGGTTGAGGATGTCGAAATCGACGGTGAAGTGGCTCTCGAGCTTGCCTTTCTCCGCGGCATCCTTCCAGGAAAGGCCGATCGGCTCGATGTAGGAGATCAGCGACTCGCCCTCCTTGAAGACGGAGCCGTCCCTCGGCTGGTACATCGCATAGCCCGTCGGCTGCTTGGAAACGAAAATCGCCTTGCCGATCGCGAAGGGCAGCTTTTGCGAAAAATCGCTGATCGCCTGGCGAAGGAGGTCGCGGGCTTTTGCCGCATCACCCGAAGCGGCAAGTTTCTCCGCCTGCGCCGCCGCATCGGTGAGTGGTCCGGCATGCGCGATCGGATTTCCGGCCAGTGTCGCGGCGGCGGTCAGCGTCGCCAGAAGAAGCATATGTTTCACCATGACGTTTTCCCCATCGCCGGATGACACCGACTTTCGGCATCTGCCGCATCGAGTCAAGACGATAGGGCCGGCAGGCCAATGGTCAATGCTTCCAGAACACCGGCGTCAGGATCACGAGCACGGTCAGAACCTCCAGACGGCCGAGCAGCATCATCAGTGACAGTAGATAGAGTTCGGGATCGCCGAGCGTCGAGAAGTTGCCTGCCGGTCCGATGATGGGGCCAAGCCCGGGGCCGACATTTGAGAGGCAGGTGATGACTGCCGATGTCGCAGTGATCAGATCATAGCCGAGCGCACCCATGGCGAGGCTTCCGAAGACCCAGAGGAGGATATAGGTGATGAAGAACAGGAAGATCGCGCGTTGCGTGTCGGCATCGACGGCATTTTCGCCGTAGCGCACGGCGTAGATCGCGTTGGGGTAGACGAGCTTGTTGAGCCCCGACCGGATCGCGTTGAAGAGCACGATGAAGCGATAGGCCTTGATGCCGCCTGCCGTCGATCCGGAACAGCCGCCCATGAAGGTGGCGATGAAGGCAGCCATGACGACGAAAGGCCCCCAGAGGCTGTAGTCCTGGCTGGCATAGCCACTGGTCGAGAGGATCGAGGTGATGTTGAAGAAGGAATGCGCCAGCGCCAGGTGAAATTCGACGCCATTGACCAGGCGGTGATAGACAGCGACCGCGATTGAGAAGGTCGAGAGATAGCCGAGAAACACGATGATCTGCGGATCGCGCAACGCATCGAGCCGCCCGCGTGCCACCAGCACGATCAGGATCGAGAAGGGCAGGCTGCAAAGCGCCATGAAGAAGGTCGCCGTCCAGAGCAGCGGGATGCTGCCGAAATAGGCGAAGGACGCATCATGGGTGGAAAAGCCGCCGGTCGCGACCGTCGACATCGCATGGTTGATGGCGTCGAAGCGGTTCATGCCGGTCAGGAAGTAGCCGATCGTGCAGAGAAGCGTGATGACGACATAGACGATCAGGAAGGCGCGGCTGAAGCTGGCGAGGCGCGCGAACGGTTTGTCACTGGTGTCGGAGGATTCCATCTTGAAGAAGGACATGCCGCCGACCCTGAGATAGGGGATGATGAACAGGCCGAGCACGACGATGCCGATGCCGCCCAGCCAGCAGAGCAGCGAACGCCAGACCAGAAGCCCCGGCGGCGCGTCGTCGAGACCGACGATGACGGTGCCGCCGGTCGTGGTAATTGCCGAGACGGACTCGAAAAGCGCCTGGGCAAAATCAAGATCGAGCGACGACAGCCAGAGCGGGATTGCTCCGACCACGGAAAAGACCGCCCACAACAGATTGACCAGGACGAAGCCGAACTTCTTGGAAAACGGCGGCGGTCCCATGCGGGTCGCCATGAAGGTCGCAAGCGACAGCCCGCCGACCATGAAGGCCGAAGCGGCGAAGATCTGCCAGTCCGGGTGGCCGTAATAGAGATCGACCATCGCCGGCACGAGCATGGCGCCCGCCAGATAGATACCGAGGATTGCCGCGATGTGCACAGCATGCCGGATCAAAGTTGCATTCAAGCGTTCAATTTCCCGGAAAGTGTTGCGGACGTCCCGGCCGAAGGGGATGCGGCTGCATTGTTCACGGCGGTCCGATTCGAGTCAAAGCGATGGCTTCGGGCGTTGCAATGTGCAATAGCCACACCCATCGACCAACTCAACGGAAGACCGCACGCGATGAAGCAGGATGTCGAAGCCGCAACCGAAGCCTTGCGGGAGATCTTCCCGCCGACGCCGCTGCAGCTCAACGAGCACTTGAGCGCGCGCTACGGTGCCAACATCTACCTCAAGCGCGAAGACCTGTCGCCCGTGCGCTCCTACAAGATCCGCGGCGCGTTCAATTTCTTCCGCAAGGCGCTTGGTGCCGACGCATCCGGCAAGACCTTCGTCTGCGCCTCGGCCGGCAACCACGCCCAGGGCTTTGCCTTCGTCTGCCGCCATTTCGGCGTGCCGGGCGTCGTTTTCATGCCGGTGACGACGCCACAGCAAAAGATCGACAAGACCCGCATGTTCGGCGGCGAATTCATCACCATCCGCCTCGTCGGCGATATCTTCGACCAGTGCTATAAGGCGGCGCGCGACCACGTCGAAGCGATCGGCGGCGTCATGGTGCCGCCTTTCGATCATGCCGATATCATCGAAGGCCAGGCAAGCGTCGCCGCTGAAATTGTCTGGCAGTTGCCTGATGGCGTGACACCCGATCTCGTCGTCCTGCCCGTCGGCGGTGGTGGCCTTGCTGCCGGCGTGACGGGGTATCTCAAGGACGTGATCGCCGCGGATCACTTCATCTTCTGCGAACCCGCCGGCGCACCCAGCCTGCGCGAGAGCCTCGAAACCGGCAGTGTCGTCACCCTCGATCAGGTCGACAATTTCGTCGACGGTGCCGCAGTCGGACGGATTGGCGACCTCAATTTTGCTGCCCTTCGCCGCTTTTCCGCCGATCAGGTGATGCTCCTGGCGGAGAATGCGATCTGCCTGACGATCGTCGATATGCTGAACGTCGAAGGCGTCGTGCTGGAACCGGCAGGCGCCCTTTCGGTTGCGGCGCTGGAAGCGCTGGGCCCCGAGGCGCTTGCGGGCAAGACGGTGGTTGCCGTCGTCTCCGGCGGCAATTTCGACTTCGAGCGCCTGCCGGATGTCAAGGAGCGGGCGATGCGCCACGCCGGACTCAAGAAATACTTCATCCTGCGCATGGCGCAGCGACCGGGCGCGCTTCGCGATTTCCTCAATCTGCTCGGCGACGAGGACGATATTTCGCGCTTCGAATATCTGAAGAAATCGGCGCGCAATTTCGGCTCCATCCTGATCGGCATCGAGACCAAACATGCCGAGAATTTCCCGGTGCTGAAGGCCCGCTTCGACGCCGCGGGACTGCGTTACCAGGACATCACCGAAAACGAGATCCTCGCTAATCTCATCATCTAGGCCCGGATGACGGCGTCGCGGTTGAAAATTGGCACTTAAGCTTTGACAGTGCCGACCGCGGCGTCTAAGTCTTGGTCATGGCATCGTTTTTCTCGAAATTGTTCGGCCGTTCGGGCTCCTCTGAAAACCAGGCGCAGGCTGCGCCCGGCAAGGCCGAGGCCTATGCCGAATGCACCATCCGCGCGACGCCCATGCGCGAGGGCTCGCAGTTTCGCCTGGCCGGCAGTATCGAAAAGCCCGCAGCCGATGGCAGTGCCAAGATCCGCAGCTTCATTCGCGCCGATCTCTTCACTTCCGAGCAGGACGCGATCGATGCCGCGCTGCGCAAGGGACGCCAGATCATCGACCAGACCGGCCCGTCGCTGTTTTCCGACGATGCCCAGTCGCGCCAGGTTTGATCGGTCTCGCCTGCGGTATATCCAAATATTCTCAGATAGTTAGCTGACATTCTTAATGTCTCGCATTGGCTTTCGTCAGCCTGCATAGGCATCGCTGGTTCGGCTGAATCTACGCCGCCTGCCAAAAGCGGTGGGCCGCCACAGGTGGCGGCCCGATTCTCGTTTGTCTGATCCTCAGAGCTTGATCCGGAAGCGGGCAAAGCCTTCAGCGGCATCACCGGCATCCTCGATCGTCACACCCTTCACCTGCGCCAGGAACTGCCGGGCCTTCGGCCCGCTGTCGAATGTCACGCTCGTATTGGCGAGCGGCACGAAGGTCCAGTTGGCGTCGGCCGACGGGTTGATGGTGCCCTGATCGATGATGTAGCGCACCACGACATCGCGGTTGGTGTCGGGGGCTGCGAACACCACCTTGTCGGCGGCAATGTCGGGGAAATTGCCGCCGCCGCCAGCCCGGTAATTGTTGGTGGCGACCACGAATTTCTGTGCCGGATCAATCGCTTTCCCGTTGAACTGCAGATTCTTGATGCGGTTCGAGGAAGGGTTGATGACGTTGCCGTCCTTGTCGAACTTCGGCGGTTCGGAAAGGTCGATCTGATAGGTGACCCCGTCAATGACGTCGAAATTGTAGGACGGGAAACCGCCGTTGATCAGCGGCGCATCGGCGGCACCCGGCTTGACCTCGTTGAAGATGCCGGCGGACATTTCCAGCCAGTTGCGCACCTGGTCGCCGGTGATGACAACGGCCTGCACCGTGTTCGGGTAGAGATAGAGGTCGGCGACGTTCTTGATCGCGATATCGCCGGCCGGAACGTCAGTATAGTAGTCCGCGCCGCCCCGGCCGCCCGCCTTGAAGGGGGCGGCGGCCGATAGCACCGGCAGGTCGCGGTACTCGGTCTCCTTCAGCATGTCCTTGATGTACCAGGTCTGCGCCTGGCTGACGATCTGGACGGACGGATCATCCGCAACCAGAGCGAAGTAGGAGTAGAGCGGCGCGCTGGTCTTGCCGACGGGCGTGCGCACATAGGTGAGCGTCGCCTCGTGGTCCTTCTTTGCGGCGGCCAGCACCTCCGGCTTGTCGACGACCTCGGGGATCACCTTCTTCTCTTCGCGACGATAGATCGGCCGTGCCTCGCTTGTCGAACTGACGACGCGCCAGGCGCCACCCTCGCGTTCGATCAGCAGGTCGATGAGGCCGAGATGCGACCCCCAGAAGCCGCCCATGACGCCGGGCTTTCCGGAGATCAGGCCCTTCGTGTTGTCGACGCCGGCGATGCCGTCGAATTTCGGGCCGGGGAAATCCAGGTGGCTATGGCCGGTGACGATCGCATCGATGCCTTCGATCGCGGCAAGGGGAACGGATGCGTTCTCGAGGTTCTCCGCGTAGGACTGCTGGCCGATGCCCGAATGCGAGAGGGCGACGACGATATCGGCGCCTTCCTCGCGCATCTGCGGCACCCAGGCTTCGGCCGCCTTGACGATATCGCGGGCATTGGCCTTGCCCTCGAGGTTCTTGGCATCCCAGGTCATGATCTGCGGCGGAACGAAGCCGATGAGACCGATGCGGATCTGATGCTCCGTGCCGGAGCCGTCCTTCACCTTTCTGTCGAGAATGACGTAAGGCTTGAGGAACAGGTCGTCCTGACGCCCGTTGGCGGCAAGAGCGCCCTTCGTCAGATTGGCGCAAACGAGCGGGAAGTTCGCGCCGTTCAGGACCTTGAACATGAAGTCCAGGCCATAGTTGAATTCGTGGTTGCCAAGCGTGCCGCAATCATAGCCGAGCACGTTCATGGCGGCGATGACAGGGTGGATATCACCGTCCTTCATGCCGCGCTGATAGGCGATGTAATCGCCCATCGGGTTGCCCTGGAGGAAGTCGCCATTGTCGACGAGGATGGAGTTTGTCGCTTCGGCCCGGATGGCATCGATGATCGAGGCGGTGCGGGCAAGACCGACCGTATCGTTGGGCTTGTCGCCATAATAGTCGTAGGGAAAGACGTGGACGTGTAGGTCCGTCGTTTCCATGATTCTGAGATGCGCCTGGTTGGCGGCAGCGCGGACGGAAAACGGATGCAGCATGACGAACGCCGAGGAAGCCGCAGCGCCCGCGAGAAGCGAGCGGCGCGTGAGATGGAGCGGGGATGTCATCGTTGGCATGCGGTCCTCCATTTATAGACGAGTGCAATCCGGAGTTTTGTTCGCAGACACGCGAACCACGGTGGGTTGGCGGCGACTATGCCGGAAAGGCGGCATTTCCGAAAGCGGCAGATTTTCGCATTCTGAAGCCGGGCAACTGCGGGCCCCGCTAAAGTTTTCTTCAAACTTCCCGTTTAACCGGGCTTCGGGAAACGGATTTTTTTGAAGCGCATGCCAAACGCCAACCTTCTTCTCTTCGTCGGCGAGGCGCTGGTCTACGTCATGGCGATGATCGGGCTGCTGCATCTTCGCGCCCGGCTGGGACTTGGCGTCTTCGTCGCCGCGCTCGGCGTGATGCATTTCATCGAGACCTATCTCGCTGCCGTCTTCTACGTACAATTGCCGTTCGGCGTGATCTCGCCCGGCTCGGCCGTGCTCTTCTCCGGCAAGCTGATGATGATCCTGCTGCTCTACGTGAAGGAGGACGCCGCAACCGTTCGCCAGCCGATCTATGGCTTGCTCGCCGGCAATTTCCTGACGGTGGCGCTGAGCCTGTTGCTGCGCCAGCACGATACCGTCTCGATTGTGGCGGAACGATCCGCCGACATCGCCTTCATCGACGAGATGGGTTGGCTGATGGTCTGGGGGACGACGATCCTCTATTTCGATTCGCTGATGATCATTCTGCTTTACGAGCGGCTGGGCAGGTGGTTCCGGCGTTTCGTGACTGTCCGATTCCTGATCTGCGGCGTCGTCGTGCTGACTTTCGATCAGGCTGCTTTCTATGCGGCACTACGCTGGTGGAACGGTGCGCCCCTCGAGGTCTTCTGGGGCGGCTGGATGGCGAAGATGCTCGCGGCGCCCTTTTTTGCTATCGCGACAGGCATGTATCTCAATGCCTCGCGCCATCCGTTCCTGGCTATGTCGGACCGGCCGCTTGGCGACATCTTCAACACCTTGACGTTCCGCGAACGCTACGAAGACCTGCTTTCGCGGTCGGGGCAGGACACGCTGACTGGTTCGCTCGACCGCAGCCGGTTTGAAATCGAAGGGCCGGAAATGCTCCGCGCGACGAGCGCCGATAATGCCGCAGTCACGCTGATGATCATCGACGTCGACCATTTCAAGGGCGTCAACGACCGCTTCGGCCACCAGGAAGGCGACCGCGTCCTGCAGCGGCTGGTCGAGACGGTAAAATCGAGACTGCGCCCGGTCGATCGGCTGTTTCGCTATGGCGGCGAGGAGTTCGTGATCCTTTGCCCGGCAATGACCCATGGCGATGCCTTGCGCCGGGCGGACGAGATTCGCGTAGCCGTGTCGGAGCTCGTCTCGACGCCGGACGGGCGGCCGGTGACCGCAAGCATCGGTCTGTCGTCGACACCGGACGACGGGACGGCGATCGAGAACCTGCTGTCTCAGGCCGACCTCAGGCTCTACGCCGCCAAGGGACGCGGCCGCAATTGTGTCGTCGGCCGGTAGGTCGCTCGCTCAGATGCCGACATTTGGCCGGTCGATGACTTCCCGCAGCGAGAAGCTGGAATTGATCTTGACCACATGGGGCAAGGCCGAGAGCCAATCGCGGTGGATGCGCTCGTAGTCCTGCAGGTCCTTGGCCGCGACCCTCAGAATATAGTCGTATTCTCCCGACATCAGGTAGCAGACGAGCACGTTCGGACAGAGTTTCACTGCCGCCTCGAACTCGGCGAGCGTCTTGGCGAACTGGCCCGACAGCGAAATATGCACGATCACCATGATCTGGTAGTCGAGCGCCTTATGCGCGATGCGGGCATGATAGCCGGCGATCGTTCCTGACTTTTCGAGGATGTCGACCCGGCGGGAGCAGGCGGACGGAGAGAGCCCGACCTTCGCCGCGAGGTCTGCATTCGAGATCCGGCCATTCTGCTGGAGGATGCGCAGAATCGCATGATCGATTGCATCGAGTTCGCTCATTCGTGATTTCCCTCAATAATGCTTCAGCGCACGCAACACTATTCGAAATCAATGCGCCCGGGATTCCGTCTTTGCAAGGACATTCGATTTAGGCCGTGTTTTGCTGAATGCCTCGTCAAAAGTGGCGAAAAGCCCATAACAGGAGAGGAACGCGAGGATGCGTGTCGGTTGCCCGAAGGAAATCAAAAACCATGAATATCGAGTCGGCCTGACGCCCGGCTCGGTGCGTGAATATGTTGCCCATGGCCACGAGGTGATCGTGGAAACCAAGGCCGGGGCAGGGATCGGCGCGGATGACGATGCTTACCGTGCGGCTGGCGCGAAGATTGTCGCGACGGCAAAGGAAGTGTTCGAAAAGTCGGACATGATCGTCAAGGTCAAGGAGCCGCAACCCTCAGAATGGGCGCAGCTCCGCGAAGGCCAAATTCTCTACACCTATCTCCATCTTGCGCCCGATCCGGAACAGACCAAGGGTCTCCTCAATTCCGGCGTCACGGCGATTGCCTATGAAACCGTGACCGACGATCGTGGTGGCCTGCCATTGCTTGCGCCGATGTCCGAAGTTGCCGGACGCCTGGCGATCCAGGCGGGTGCGACCTCGCTGCAGAAGGCCAATGGCGGCCGCGGCATCCTGCTCGGCGGCGTGCCGGGCGTGTTGCCGGCGAAGGTCACCGTCATCGGCGGTGGCGTCGTCGGCCTGCATGCGGCACGGATGGCGGCGGGGCTCGGCGCCGATGTCTCGATTATCGATCGCTCGATCCCGCGCCTGCGCCAGCTCGACGATCTCTTCGCCGGCCGCGTCCACACGCGCTATTCGACTATCGATGCGCTGGAGGAGGAAGTGTTCTCCGCTGATCTGGTGATCGGAGCGGTTCTCATTCCGGGAGCTGCGGCGCCGAAGCTCGTGACCCGCGAAATGCTGACCGGCATGAAGAAGGGTGCCGTCATCGTCGACGTCGCGATTGACCAGGGCGGCTGCTTCGAGACCTCGCATGCCACCACCCATTCCGACCCGACCTACGAGGTCGACGGCATCGTGCACTACTGCGTGGCGAACATGCCGGGCGCGGTGCCGGTGACTTCGGCGCAAGCGCTGAACAACGCGACGCTTCACTACGGCCTGCAACTCGCGGACAAGGGCCTGAAGGCGATCGCCGAGGATCGGCATCTGCGTGCCGGCCTCAACGTCCACCGCGGCCGCGTCACCAACGCGCCGGTCGCCGAAGCGCTGGGCTACGATGCCTATGCGCCCGAGGCCGTCCTGAACGTCGCCTGAGGGATAGATCTTTTCGGCCCGGCAGAAATGCCGGGCCGAATTCGTGTTCAGGCCAGTTCTATCCGGCACTGGTAGCAATTGTTCCTGGCCGAACGCACATGTACGGACGAAACGTCCGGTCGCGCCAGCAATTCTTCCGCCCGCGCCTGCAGTTGTTCCGACGAAACGACACCGCCGGTCCCATAGACGATCCGTTCGTTCTCGCCATAACCACGCAATAGATAGCTGACGCTCGAGGCCAGGATCGGCGGAAGCGCGTTGCCATCATGCGCCGGACATTCCTCGGCGTGCATGAACACCGGGCCGGTCTCCGCATAGGGCTGCAACGACGAAAACGGCCGCAGCGCAAAGATCAGGTAAGGCTCCCCGGCGCCGACATTGCGCAGGCAGTGCCGGCAGGGCACGCCGTCACCGTCGGAAATCTCTCGCTCTGGCGGATTGCCATAGGCGTCCGGCCCGCCCTCTCGGATCCGCCGCGCTTCGTCGTCGGATATCGGAATGTAGCGCAAAGTCATGGCGCATCTCCTTGATCGGTTTGAAGTGTTCGATCAGGAGAATGCGCCGGTCGCGATCCTTTCGACACCCGGAACTTGCCGGGGCGACATGCGTTAGAGATTTTTCGCCAGGGTCAGCAGTTCCTCGTCGGTCAGGGGCTCGACCGTCGCCTCACGGGTGGCGACCGGCGAGAAACCGAACTGCTGGTAAAGCTGGAGCGCGCGGGGGTGATCCAGATTGTTGGTCGTTACCGTCAGCTTGCTCGGATTGAGCGCCCAGGCGGCAAAGAGCGTCTGGAGCAGGAACCACTTGCCGAGGCCGAGGCCGAGCGCATGTTCCATCAGGCCGAAATGAACGAGCTCGACGACATCGTCGTCGCCCTGGTGCAACTCGAAAAAGCCGGCCGGCGCACCGTTGACATAGAGAACCGTGACGCTCGTTCGCTTGTCGCCAAGCACCGCTGCGAGTTCCTCGTCGCTCATCCGCAGCCGCTCGGTCCAGTGCCAACGGCGACCGACACGCAGGTACAAAAAGCGGTAGTAGCTGAGCGGGATGTCGGAGACGCGCAGGATGGCGGTCTGGATGTTGACCGGCATCGGCAGGCTTTGCTTCGGCGGCGCCGTCATCTCGAGTTCGGTTACGTGCGCTGTCAGGGAGGCGAGCTTCGGTGAGCGCATGATATCACTCTCGACCGGTGACGATCGTCGTGTCGGCGCGGCCGCCCCATTCCGACCAGGAGCCATCGTAAAGGGTATTGTCCGTGTGGCCGAGCGATTGCAGCGCCAGGGTGATGATGGCGGCGGTGACGCCCGATCCGCAGGTCGTGACCACGGGTTTGGAGAGATCGACGCCGGCGTCGGCGAAGGTTTGGCGCAGCGTCGCGAGATCCTTGAACTTTCCGTTTTCCGAGAAAATGCCGGAGGGAAGGCTATGCGCGCCAGGCATATGGCCCGAGCGCATGCCAGCGCGCGGCTCTGGTTCTTCGCCATAGAAACGTCCGGCGCCGCGGGCATCGGCGATCTGGATGCTGCCGTCGGCGACGATCTCTTTCATCTTCTCGAAGGAAGTGACCGCCGAAGGCGTGAAGCTCGCATTGAACGTTGCCGGCTTGGGCGAGGGCACTTCGGTGGTGACAGGGCGTCCTTCCCTGTTCCAGCCGTCCATGCCGCCATCGAGCACGTAAACGTTCTTGGCGCCCATGATGCGCAACATCCACCAGACGCGCGGTGCGGTCATGATGCCGGGGCCGTCATAGACGACGATCGTGTCCTTCTCGCTGACACCGAGCGCGCCGACCGACGAGGCGAAGACTTCCGGCGAGGGCAAGGTGTGGGGCAGGCCGCTCGTGTGGTCGGCAATGGCATCCTGGTCGAAGAACACGGCACCGGGAATGTGTCCGGCGTCGTATTCCGCCTTCGGGTTGCGGTTCTGTGCGGGCAGGTACCAGGCAGCGTCGAGGATCCGGATCGCCGGGTCGCCGAGGCGCTCCTGCAGCCATTCGGCGGAAACGACAAAGGCGCTCTTGTTGTTGGTCACGGTCGCAACTCCCTACTCAAACTGATGCGCGATCTTCGGGCGTGCCGAAGCGGATACGGAACCTACGGTTTTCCTTGCCCTTTTTCTCGATCTTGGCGATGTGGATGGCGCCGACTTCCTGCGTTTCCGACACATGCGTGCCGCCGCAGGGTTGGCTGTCGATGGCCGAATTTTCGCCGATGCAGACAAGGCTGACGCGCCCAAGGCCGATCGGCGGGCGCACGTTCTTCGACTTGACGATGCCGGGATTGGCGGCAAGTTCCTCGTCGGTGATCCACTGGACGTAAATCGGGTGATTTTCCTCGACGAGCTTCATCAGCGCCGTCGTGACCTCGTCCCTGTCGATCGTCTCGCTCATGTCGAAATCGACACGGCTCTCGTCTTCGCCGACCGAGGCTCCGGTGATCGGGAAGGGGCAGACGACCGAGAGCAGATGGCAGGCGGTGTGCATGCGCATCAGCCGGTAGCGGCGCGGCCAGTCGATGTGCAGGACGAGCTTTTCACCGACATTCGGTGCCGGCTGTCCCGCAGCCGGCACATGGATGATGATGTCCTTGGTTTCGCCATGACGCGCGACCGCGATGTCGATCCGGCTGCCGTCGGCGCGCTCCAGAAAGCCGGTGTCGCCGGGCTGTCCGCCCGATGTTGCGTAGAAGCAGGTCTGATCCAGTTCGATCCCGCCATCTTCCAGAATTCCGGTGACGCTTGCTTCGCAGGTCGAGAGGTAGAAATCGTCTCGGAAAAGGGCGGTCACGGTCCTGGTCATCGCATTCCTATCCAACTGATTCGTATGGCACCGCAATGTGGGAAGACGTCTTCAACCAGGCCGGCACCGGCAGTCCCTTGGAGGCCAGGAAGTCCGGATTGAAGAGCTTCGACTGATAGCGGTTACCATAGTCGCAGAGGATCGTCACGATCGTATGTCCTGGACCGAGCTCCTTGGCGAGCCGCACGGCACCGGCAATGTTGATGCCTGTCGAGCCGCCGACGCAGATGCCTTCCCGCTCGATCAGGTCGAAGACGTAGGGAACGGCTTCCGAATCCGGAATCTGGTAGGAGAAGTCCGGCGTGAAGCCTTCGAGATTGGCGGTGATACGGCCCTGGCCGATGCCCTCGGTGATTGAGCTGCCCTCGGCTTTCAGTTCGCCGCTGGTGTAGTAGCTGTAAAGTGCTGCGCCCTGCGGATCCGCAAGGCCGATCTTGATTGCCGGGTTCTTCGCCTTCAGCCCCAGTGCGACGCCCGCCAGCGTTCCGCCGGAGCCGACGGCGCAGATGAAGCCATCGACCTTGCCGTCCGTGTCGCGCCAGATCTCGGGCGCCGTGGTTTCCACATGCGCGTCGCGGTTGGCGACGTTGTCGAACTGATTCGCCCAGATGGCGCCATTCGGTTCGGTCTTTGCCAGTTGCTCGGCGAGCCGGCCGGAGAGCTTCACGTAGTTGTTGGGATTCTTGTAGGGAACCGCCGGCACTTCGACGAGTTCGGCGCCGAGCAGACGCAAGGCGTCCTTCTTCTCCTGGCTCTGGGTTTCGGGAATGACGATGACGGTGCGATAACCAAGCGCCTGACCGACGAGCGCAAGCCCAATGCCCGTGTTGCCGGCCGTGCCTTCGACGATGACGCCGCCCGGACGAAGCTGCCCGCTCCGTTCCGCGTGACGGATGATCGACAGCGCGGCACGGTCCTTGACCGATTGTCCCGGATTGAGGAACTCGGCCTTGCCGAGGATGTCGCAGCCCGTGGCCTCCGACACGGCCTTCAGCCGAATCAAGGGTGTGTTGCCGATCGCTTCGAGGACGGACGGTAGGATGGCCATTTTCAGAACCTCGTGTTTGAGGACAGGCGCCGGAGCAGGGCGACACGTGCCAGAGAAATACGAACGGCGGCTGACGAAAATCGACAACGATCCCGGACCGCCGAAATGTTGGCGTGTTTTCGGCTCAGCCTGCACTTCAGGCAAGAAATAGCGTTTCGCCGCCGCTCTGTCCCGAACAAAAATCGTCTCCAAGGCATCTGGGGCTCCGCGGCAGGGACCGCTGCCGCGATGAAGGGCCGGGCTCGTCTCTTTCGCCAGAAGGAGATGCGTGCGTTTTTTCCGGCGCGTGCCGAGGAGTGAGAGTGATGAGTATTCAGTCTGTGAAATCCGAACATAAACTGGCTTGGGTCACCGGCGCGAGCGGGGGTATCGGGCGGGCTCTGGCGCTCAAGCTGGTGCGTGAAGGCTATTCGGTGGTCGTCACCGCCAGAAGCCACGAGAAACTGGTGGACCTGCAGCACGAGGCGGCCGGTGAGGGAAGGATCACCGTTCTCGACGGCGACGTCACCGACCCCAAGGACATGGAGCGCGTGCTGGCGGCGATCGAGTACGATCATGGCCACCTGTCGCTGGTGATCCTGAATGCCGGGGTTGCGGTCCCCGTGCGGGGAGACGACCTCCACCGCGAAGCCTTCGAGGAAAGTTTTGCGGTCAATCTCAATGGCGTGGTCAACTGCCTGCTGCCGGCCGTCGAGCATATGAAGGCGCAGGGACATGGCCACATCGCCATCGTGTCTTCCGTCGCCGGCTATGGCGGGTTGCCCACCAGCGCCGCCTACGGCGCGTCCAAGGCCGCGCTGATCAACATGGCCGAGAGCCTGAAGTTTGATCTCGACCGGATCGGCATCCGTCTGCAGATCATCTGCCCCGGCTTTGTCGATACGCCGGGTACTGCGAGGATACGCTTCCCGCGTCCGGGCCTCGTCAGTGCCGAGCAGGCGGCGGATCGCATCGTTGCGGGCCTGAAGTCCCGACGCTTCGAAATCACTTTCCCGCGGCACTTCACCTATGCGGTGAAGCTCATGCGCCTGCTGCCCTATAGTCTCTATTTCGCTCTTATCAGGCGGCTGACGGGTGTCGTTGCCGAGGCAAGAGAGGCGAAGAAACATGCCGGCACCGGCGAGCGCCGGCGTCAGGCCGTGTGAAGCACCAGCACGGCGCCGAAGATGAGTGCAAGCCCGACCCAGCCGATCGGCTTCAACTTCTGTCCGAAGAGCATCCGTCCGCAGATGGCCGTGCCGAAGATTCCGGTCGCGCCGAGGACGGCATAGGCGATCGCAAGCTCCATGCCCTTGACCGCTTCGGCAAGGAGCGCGAAGGCGGCAAGCACCAGCAGAATGGAGAGGGCACCCCACCCACGGCGGGCAAAGCCCTCCGATTTCGTCGAGGCGAGGTTGGCGGCGACATCGAGAATGCCCGCCATCATGGCCAGCACGAAGTAGATGCTAGGCGCGTTCACTGGCTGCTCCTTCCGTCGCGGCTTCGTCCTCGTCATGACGCTCGCCGGCATTGACGAGCAGAATGCCGACGATCGCCATCGAAATCCCCAGCATCTCGCGGCCGGTTAGCACATGACCGAAGACGAATACGGACACCAGCGTGATGATCGCGACGCCCGAGCCTTCCCAGATCGCATAGGCGACGCCGACGGAGATCGTCTTCACGGCCTTGGCCAGGAAGACGTAGGAGAGCGCGATCGAGACATACATGACGATGTGGCCGAGATAAGAGCCGTTCGATGAGGCGGCCTTCATCACCGTCAGGCCCACCACTTCTGTCGCGATCGCGAGCGCGAGGAAAAACCATGCAAGACGCATGCGGAACCTACAAATGAGAATTGGATCGACCGCCTCTTAAGCGCTACGCGTGACGCGGTAAAGACGCGCCATATGCGTTCCTATTCGAAGACGATCTGGCGAACATCGATGTTGCGGGCGCGGAAGCCGGCTTCGCAATAGTAGAAATAGAACTCCCACAACCGCTTGAAACGCAGGTCGAAGCCCAACGGCTCGATCCGGTTCCAGACGGACCAGAAACGCTCGCGCCATTCGCCGAGTGTCCGGGCATAGTCGATACCGAAGCCGAAGTCGTTGATCATGCGCAGGCCGACATGGCGGCCAAGGTCGATGAGATGTTCGCGCGTCGGCAGCATGCCACCCGGGAAGACGTATTTCTGAATGAAATCCGGATTGGATCGGTATTCCTCATAGGCTTCGGGCTTGATGGTGATGATCTGCAGGCCGGCCTTGCCGCCGGGCTTCAGGCATCTTTTGAGCTGCGAGAAATAGGTCGCCCAGAATCGTTCGCCGACCGCCTCGAACATCTCGATCGAGACGATGCGGTCATAGGTGTCTTTTTCCTCGCGGTAGTCCTGGAATTTCAGCTCGACTCGATCGGCAAGCCCGGCCCGCTTCCGGAACACGCATACACCATCCCCTCAGCGGTTGCATCCGTAAGGTGAGCCTAGCGGCAATCGGCCGAGACGCCAACTGTGCTGCTTGTGATCTCGCGGGCGATGAGTTGCGGGCCTGGGCGGCCGAGGCCGGCAGCTAAGGCCGCCAATGTATGGTGCAGCCACCATCGCTGCGCCGCGCCCAGTGGGTCGTTGCCGCTTTCGTGCAGCTTCCGAATAGAGAGCGCAACGATGGGAGCTCGCCCGCCGCGGCCGCAAGGGCCCTGTTGTCGGCAAGGTCCAGATCCTGGCGGATCGGACGATGATCGGCACCGCCTTTGTTATAGGTACCGTCTGGGAATGGGATTGATAGGTGCGAAATGAAAAAGAGCCATTCGCGTTTCTGCAAATGGCCCTTTTTGAAACTGGCTCCCCGGGCCGGATTCGAACCGGCGACCTATCGATTAACAGTCGAGTGCTCTACCGCTGAGCTACCAGGGATCATCCGCGCCGCTGTTTCGCTGTGCGCTTCAGAAGTGAGGCTGCTAATACGCATGCTTTTCTGATTTGCCAAGCGGTTTTTTCAAAAAAAATGACAAGTTCGGTTGCGAGGCTGTGGAGAAGTCCCCAATTGTGGGAAATGACGCCGGATAGCGAATGATGAATAAAAACAGGAAGCAGACGCACTTCGGGATTGATCCGCAGACGCGCCAGATCGTGCTCGGCAAATGGCGCATCACACTGCCGCAATCGCCGCTGCTGCGTATCCTGCTGGGCTCGCTCCTGGTGTTCTGCGGCTTTCTCGGCTTTCTGCCGGTGCTCGGCTTCTGGATGATACCGCTGGGCCTCATCGTCCTTTCGCACGATATCCCATCCGTTCGCCGCCGCCGTCGTCGCTTGGCTGTCTGGTGGGCACGCTGGCGCGGACGCGCGAATTCCTCCAACGGCTCGTGAACCAAGAGCTGTCGCCTACTTTTTCGATGGATCGCGAAACATTTGATCGATGAGCGCTTCCACTTCCCCAGCATTTGATTCCAACGGAACCAGCGAGCCCCCTGTTGAGGGAGGCCGCCGAAAACTTTTCGGCAACCCATCAGACCCATAATGCGGTCGCGAATCAGGATGGGGACGCATGGCCAAAGCCACCACGAAACGTCGAAGCCGGAATTCCGGCCGGAGCAGGGGTAAACAAGGCGGGATGGCGCCGTGGTATCTGGCCGCGGCGCTGACCATCGGCGGCGTGGTCGCCTATGATCACCGCGCCGAACTGAAACACTGGCCGGTGGCATCGGACGTGCTGGCATTCACGTCGCGCCACGAATCGAAGCCGAAGCCCGTTCGCGTCGCTCAGAAAGCGGACGAGCGTCCTGCTCAGCGGGTCGAGAAGCAGAAACCGAATCCGGTGACGAGAGTCGCGCTTGCCGCTCCGGTGCCGTCCGTTGACGTCGGTGCAAAGGCGCCGACACCCGCGGTGCGGCCGAACGAGGAAGTGACGACGGCATCCATCCGCACGGATCAGTTTTATTTCTGCGGGATTCGCAACGATAATTGCGTGATCGACGGCGCCACCTTCCTGTACCGCGGCGAAACGATCCGCGTGGCAGACGTCGACGCACCGCGCATTCGCCAGGCAAGCTGCGACAAGGAGCGTTCGCGCGGTTTTTACGCCAAGCAGCGCCTGAGGGAATTGCTGAATGCGGGTGACTTCAAGCTGGAAGCGGCGAGCGGTCGTCCGGATGCCAACCCTGGTGAAAAGCTGCGGCTGGTCACCCGCGGCGACCAGTCCATCGGGCGCGTGCTCGTCTCCGAAGGGCTGGTGCGGCCGTGGACGGGGCACGCGACGCCCTGGTGCTGACGTAGAAATTTGCAGAGTTCAACGCCTTCGACAGAAGGCGTTGTCATCGCACTCGTTATGACGTGGAAAATTTTGGAGGCCTCGCCCGGAATTGAACCGGGGTACAAGGATTTGCAGTCCTCTGCGTCACCACTCCGCCACGAGGCCTCACAGCTCAGATAACCGAGCGTTGGCGCGGATTTAGAATGATTGCAGAGAATCCGCAAGAGGCATTTTCCGAAAAACACAAAGTGGAATCTGCGAATGAATGCTTTCCACAGCTTGAAAGTTTAGCGGGCCTGTCGTCGTAACCGGCAATGAGCAGTGACGTCTCAACACCGGCCAGTGACAGCGACTGTTGCAATAAACTCCATTGAACTGCGTAGCTCTTGGGGGGCGTTTCAAGGACCTCCACACGCCCGCGCAAGCCACGTTTTCTAAGTCCCGTTCGGATCTTATCGCTTCGGTGAAATCGGTAGAGGGGGAACGATGACCCCGCTGGCATCAGCCGCATCGGTAGCGTCCGTCATCATCAAACGGAGGCAATGGCATATATGAAAGTGAAACTTGTCCTGACGGGACTGGTCCTCTTTGCTGCGACCACTTTCGACGCGCGGGCAGAGGACCTGGTTTTCAAACTGAAAAACAACACCAGCGCGGTGCTGACGAACTTCTACACGTCGCCCGTAGGCGTCAACGAGTGGGAGGACGATGTTTTCGGCCGGCAGGTGCTGAACCCCGGAGAAGACATGGAGATCACCATCGCCGACGGCCGGGATGTCTGCAGGTACGACATGCGCTTCGAGTTCGAGGAAGGCTCTGGCCTCGATACGACCGAAGATACCCAGGACCTCTGCGAACTCGGCGAATACACGATCCACGAATAAGTGGCGCGACGTCAGGTCGCCGCGAACAGACAAAGGGCCTCGCCGCTGCTTACAGCGGCGAGGCCCTGTCAAACGCCAGATCTTGTCCGGAGGTCAGTGGTAGCGGCGGATCAGTCCGACGAGCTTGCCCTGGATCTTCACCCGATCGGGCCCGAAAATCCGTGTCTCGTAGGCGGGATTCGCGGCTTCGAGCGCAATCGATGCGCCCTTGCGCCGGAAGCGCTTCAGCGTCGCTTCCTCATCGTCCACGAGCGCCACGATAATATCGCCGGGATTGGCCGTGTTGCTATTGCGGATGATCACCGTGTCGCCGTCGAAGATGCCGGCTTCGATCATCGAGTCGCCCTTGACTTCGAGGGCGTAGTGTTCGCCGTTGCCAATCATGTCGAGCGGAACGGTGATGTCATGCGTGTTGTTCTGGATGGCCGAGATCGGCACACCGGCAGCGATGCGGCCCATAACCGGCACGGAAACCGAAGTGTTTTCGGCCACGGGCGCCGGCTTCGGCAGCGCGGCAGGGGGAGGTGCAGCCGGTTTGCCGAGGCTTCCCTCGATCACGCTCGGCGAGAAGCCGCGCCGCGGCTGCTGCTGGCTGGATGCGTAGGCTTCCGGAAGCTTGATGACCTCGAGCGCACGGGCCCGGTTCGGCAGACGGCGAATGAACCCGCGTTCTTCGAGCGCCGTGATCAAGCGGTGAATGCCGGATTTCGACGCCAGGTCGAGCGCATCCTTCATTTCATCAAATGACGGCGGGACGCCCGACTCCTTCATGCGTTCGTGAATGAACAGAAGCAATTCCTGTTGCTTGCGGGTCAGCATGGCACGTCGCTCCAGAGGCGTGAAACAAATCAAGAACAGACACTATCTGTTCCATATGTGTTCTGCAAGTGCCTAAAATTCCGTGAATTCAGGCAATTGGTGCGTCTGCGCCTGTCAATCGGTCACTTTTGCGGGAGCAAGGCGGGTTTGGGCGATGAATACGCGCGAAATAGGGTCTGCGACGTGGCAACCTGGCGGGACCGTGAGGTTGATTCGAACGATTCGTGAGCGTTTTTGTGGAGCAGGCCAGGTGATCCTGCGTTCAAGTGGAATCGCTGGGAGCGGAAAGATGCTCCGGAAACAAGCGTGCCAGGGCGACCTCGGTGCGTTCATCGGAACGCACGGCGCTTTAGGCCGGCTGCGTGGTGGAGCAGGCGTCTTCGAATTCCTTCACCGTCTCGGGGGTGTTGTCTTCGGGAAGCACGGCGTCCGCCGCATCGGTCGCAACAGGCGTGTCGCCATCATACACGAACGACTGGATGTAGAACGCAATCGCGCCCTTCCACACTTTGCGTCCGTCGATCTGATGGCAAGGAACGGCGGTTTCGAAATCCGTCTGCAGTTCGTCAACCGTGGCGGCGCTGAGCTTGACATCGGGCATATTGGGCGATGCGACTATCGAAGCGAGGAGCAGGGCGGCAAGCACGGTGATCGTCCACTTTGATGCAAGGGTGGGACTACGGGGCGGTTAACGATGTGAACCGCGCTTTCGTTCCGAAGTCCAGCAAGCCTGGCGGTCACGCTGACGTGTTCAACAGCTCTTTGAGTGCAAGCTGTGACTGTTTTACGTCACGCGCCCCCAGAAAGGCGGAGAACGGGAGCTACGGTTTTGCGGCAGCGGTGCTCGCTGAAGTAAGGTGCTTTGATAACCGCGCCGACGTCAGCGTATTTCCGAGAGGTCAATGGCGGACAGGGTGGGATTCGAACCCACGGTACGGTTTCCCGTACGCTGGTTTTCAAGACCAGAGCCTTAAACCACTCGGCCACCTGTCCTTGCCTGAAGTCGGCAGCTAACGGCCTACCGGGCACGGCGTTATTGCGCGAAGCCCTGTTGCTTTGCAAGATTTAACATGCATCGCCGAAAGATTTTCTCGGTGATAGTGCTTGAGAGCGCAGGCCTGCTCCGCCGGTAACCATCTGTAAACCATAACGCATGAAATCCGGCGCTGATCTGTGGATGAGTTCGCATTTTTGCCTTGTTGCTGTCATGTTTGATCGACTGTTCCGTTTCGGGACGCCGAGATTTCCGCTGGGGGCATGAGCGGAAGGTTTCGAGTACGGCTTATTCGATCGATGTTGTGGGACAGATGACATCCAGTAAAAATGCGGCATATCTGGTCAAGGGACTGCGCCTTGCGGCGGTCCCCATGCTGTGCGTAACGCTTGCGGCCTGCGGATCCACGTCGAGCATCAAGAAGTCCAAGTCGCGCAGCAAGGAATACTTCGCCGAATCCGTTTATGGCGTGAAGGCGAGCCCGCGCGTTGCGACTGGAAACAATATCCCCAAGGGCGGCGGACGTTACCAGGTCGGCAAGGCCTATCAGGTCAAGGGCAGGTGGTATCAGCCGAAGGAGGACTTCGGCTACAACAAGACCGGTGTCGCTTCCTGGTACGGCTCGGCATTTCACGGCCGCCTGACTGCCAACGGCGAGGTCTACGACAAGGCGCATCTGTCGGCCGCCCATCCGACGTTCCCGCTGCCGAGCTATGCGCGCGTCACCAATATGGAAAATGGCGCGTCGGTGATCGTGCGCGTCAACGACCGTGGCCCCTATGAATATGGCCGCATCATCGACGTTTCCTCGAAGACCGCCGATATGCTCGACATCAAGCGCAAGGGCAGCGCGCAGGTGCGCGTACAATATGTCGGCCGCGCGCCGCTCGAAGGTAACGACATGCCCTATCTGATGGCTTCTTATGTCCAGAAAGGCGAACGTGGCCCGAGCGTGATGCCGGAAGGCCAGATCGCAACCGGCGTGATGGTTGCTTCGAACGAGCCGTTCCGCAATCAGAGCCTCGGCACGCTCACCGTTCCCGCAAAGGCATCGCTTGATGTCAGCGAACCGGTGACGGCGCTCGCCGCGCCCGTGCCGCAGTTCGCCCAGCCAGAGTCGCTCAACGAATTCGTGATGCTGCCGGAGATCGGCCCGATCCCGCGCGAGCGTCCTGAATTCATCCCGATGCCCGACGGCAACATGGCCTATGCGGCTGCCTACTACGAAGTTCGCGTCAGCGACGCCGAATCGCCGTTTGAAGCGATCATGGTCGACAAGAAGCAGCTTACCCCCCAGGTGATTGTCGATTACGCGAAGCGCCAGAAGTTCAGCAGTTCCGTCCGATAACCGCTGGCGGCGTTGTGCCAAAATGACCACGCTGCTATGGCCAAGGGGAAACCGGAGTTTCCCATGCGCATGAAGATGTTTTCGGCGGTGTTTTTCGGCGTTGCATTGTTTGCTGGTGCCGTACTCGCGCAGACACCGGCGCCTGCCTTCGACACCAAGGCAAAGCAGATCCTGCTGGTCGATGCCGAAACCGGCACCGTGCTTTTCTCGCGCGCCGAAAACCAGCCGATCCCGCCCGCATCTCTCGCCAAGCTGATGACCATGGAGGTCGTGGCCGAGGCACTCGGCAAGGGCGAGCTTTCCCCCGAAACCACCTTCGACGTGTCCGAACACGCTTGGCGTACCGGTGGCGCCCCGGCCGGCACTTCGACGATGTTTGCGGCGTTAAAATCCCGAATCCGTGTCGCCGACCTCCTGCAGGGTGTCGCGGTGCAGCTCGCCAATGATGCCTGCATCATCCTTGCCGAAGGCATGACCGGCAACGAGGGCGCCTTTGCCGAGCGCATGACGGCGCGCGCTCGCGAGCTCGGCATGCCGATTGCGACGTTCCGCAATGCCACGGGGCTGCCTGATCCGGGCAACCAGATCACGATGAGCGAACTGGTAACGCTCATTCGACATCTCCATGAGGCCCATCCGGATCTCTACCGGCTCTATTCGCAGCCGGAGTTTGAGTGGAACAAGATCCTGCAACGCAACAAGAACCCGCTGATCTCGGCCAATATCGGTGTGGACGGCCTGGCGACCGGTTTTGCCGAAGGCTTCGGCTTCTCGCTCGCCGCCTCGCTGCAGCGCGGCGATCGCCGCGTCTATCTCGCCATGGGCGGCCTCGAAACCGACAAGGAGCGCATCGAGGAGAGCCGCAAGGTACTCGATTGGGCAATGACCGCCTTCGAGAAGAAGCGGATTTTTGCCTACGGGGAAGCGATCGGCGAAGCGGCCGTCTATGGCGGCGATGCGTCTCACGTCCCCCTGGTGGCCGGCGGTCCCGTCGACCTGCTGTTGCCGGTCGACAACCCGGAACGGCTGACGGCACGGATCGTCTACAAGTGGCCCTTGCGTGCACCGGTGACGGCTGGAACGGAGGTCGGCGTCGTCAAATTGTGGAATGGCGAGAAACTGCTGCGCGAAGTGCCGGTCAAGACCGCCAACGCCGTGGGGCAGGGCACGTTGACCAGTCGCGCTCTCGATGCGCTGCAGGAGCTGCTGTTCTTCTGGATTTAGTCGCCCTATTTGCGCGAGGTTGTTTCCGCCAATTCATCGCCGCCTGACGGTTTCGCACCGCGGACCAATCGGCTAAACAGGGCCGGAGCGGGATGATGAACGGCGTGTGCGGTTTTCCGCCCGCATCCCGGTCTAACTTATGAGAGCCGGTCATGATGAGTGGGTCGAGTCGACCTAATCATCATGACCGGGGTCGCATGCCGATATGGGAAAGCATGGTGTCGCTGAAAAAAGGTCTGTTCGTAACATTCGAGGGCGGGGAGGGTGCCGGCAAGTCGACGCAGCTCCGCCTCCTGGCCGAGTCCCTGCGCGCCCGCGGCTACGAGGTGCTGACGACGCGCGAGCCTGGGGGATCGCCCGGCGCCGAAGCGGTCCGCCACGTGCTGCTTTCGGGGGCGGCGGAGGCCTTCGGGGTTAAGATGGAAGCGATTCTCTTTGCCGCGGCCCGCAGCGACCACGTCGAAGAGGTCATCCGCCCGGCGCTCGAAAAGGGCACGATCGTGCTTTGCGACCGGTTCATGGATTCCTCGCGCGTCTACCAAGGCATCACCGGCAATCTCGAGCAAAGCTTCGTCGAGAGCCTGGAGCGTGTGGCGATCAACGGCGTCGTGCCGGATCTGACCGTGATTTTCGATCTGCCGGCCAGCATCGGCCTCGAGCGGGCGCAGCGCCGCGCCGGCGACGATAATCCCGACCGCTTCGAAAAGGAGCAACTGGAGACCCACGAAAAACGGCGGGAGGCCTTTCTCGATATCGCCAGGCGCGATTCCGAGCGATGCCGGGTGGTCGACGCGACGCAGCCCGTCGAAGCCATCGCCGCCGAGGTGCTCTCGCTTGTGGAGTCCTTGCTACCGCACGGTAACGGCGCCGACGCCGCGACCGAGGAAGTCGTGTCATGAGCGCGGAAAGAGCCGGCGTCCTGGATGGCGCCATCGCGCCCGCCGAGAACAATCGGCTGTTCGGCCACGAACAGGCGGAAAGCTTCCTGGCGCAGAGCTATCGCTCCGGCAAGGGGCACCACGCGATCCTGATCGAAGGGCCGGAGGGGATCGGCAAGGCGACGCTTGCCTTCCGCTTTGCGCACCACATTCTCAAACATCCCGAACCCGCTGAAGCGCCTGACGCGCTTTCCGATCCCGATCCGTCTTCCGCCATCGGGAGGCAGTTTGCTTCGGGCGCCTCGCACAATCTGCTGCACCTGACGCGACCGATCGATGAAAAGACGGGCAGGGCGAAGGGCGCGATCACGGTCGACGAGGTTCGGCGGGCCGGCAAGTTCTTCAGCCAGACGTCTGGTACGGGTAACTGGCGCATCGTCATCATCGACCCCGCCGACGACCTCAACCGCAATGCTGCCAATGCCATCCTGAAGATCCTCGAGGAGCCGCCGCGCCGCTCGCTCTTCCTGGTGCTGACGCATGCGCCTGGAAAATTGTTGCCGACGATCCGCTCGCGCTGCCTGCCGCTACGGCTGAAGCCGCTCGACGCCGCGCCGCTCCGTCAGGCACTGGCTCATCTCGGTTTCGATATCGAGGGCGAAAATGCCGAGCGCATCGTCGCGGCGGCCAATGGCAGCGTCGCCGAAGCGCTGAAGCTCATCAATTATGGTGGGCTGGAGATCGCCGCGACCTTCGATGGGATCCTCGCAGGGCAGGGCCCGGCGGTCCGCAAGGACATGCACAAGCTGGCGGACGTGCTTTCGGGCAAGGACAGCGAAACGATCTTCGAGTTTTTCCAGGCACTCGCCAGCGACCGCATCATGCGCGACGCGCGAGAGGCCGCGATTGCCGGAGACATCATGCGCGCCGAGCGCTTCGCGCGGCTATCGGCCTCCGTGAGCGAGCGCCTGACCGTCAGCGACGCCTACAATCTCGACCGCAAGCAAACCATCCTGTCGCTGCTCGACGACATGAAGGCGGCACTATAGCGTTGCCTGGAAGCGCCATTTGCGCTCGATTGCCGCCGGCAGGTCGAGCTTATGATGGTGAGCGAAAAGCAGGACATGCCCGAGCAGGTCAGCGGTCTCGTCAGCCATCAGCGCCGTGAGTTCCTCCGCTGATTTGCCGTGACGCCGGCCACGACCGCTGAGCTTGTTCCACACCTGGGTCAACTCCCCAAGTTCCTCCTGCATCTTCAGGATGAACCAGTCGGCATCGCGCTCGATCCCGTGCGCGCCGGCATAGCCGGCGGAGGCGGTTTCAAATTGGCTGCCAAGTCGCTCCAGCATGACTCACCCTCTTCCTTTTGTTTCTGTTTTGTTCTAGTTCGTGCGTGCAGATTGCGCAAGGTTGACGGCATCGGCGGCGATCTCTCCGGCGGGCCTTTTCACGGATCGCATGTTTCTTCCTTTAAGCGTATGCGCTAAGAGCGTGCGTAGCTTAATCCGAGATAGATTGAATCCGCCTATGAGAGACACGTCCCCTTTCTACATCACCACCGCGATTTCCTACCCGAACGGCCGGCCGCATATCGGCCATGCCTATGAGTTGATCGCGACCGATGCCATGGCGCGCTACCAGCGCCTCGACGGACGTGACGTGTTCTTCCTGACCGGTACGGACGAGCACGGCCAGAAGATGCAACAGACGGCGCGCAAGGAAGGCGTGACGCCGCAGGAGCTGGCCGACCGCAACTCCGCGGAATTTCAGAAGATGGCGGTGCTTCTGAACGCGTCCAACGACGACTTCATCCGCACGACCGAGAAGCGCCACCACGAGGCGTCGCAGGCGATCTGGATCCGCATGGGCGAGGCGGGCGATCTCTACAAGGATTCCTACGCCGGCTGGTATTCGGTACGCGACGAAGCCTACTACCAGGAGAACGAGACCGAACTGCGCGACGATGGCGTCCGCTACGGCCCGCAGGGAACGCCGGTCGAATGGGTCGAGGAGCAGAGCTACTTCTTCCGCCTCTCCGCCTATCAGGAGAAGCTCCTGAAGCATTACGAGGAAAACCCTGATTTCATCGGTCCGGCCGAGCGTCGCAATGAAGTGATTTCCTTCGTGAAATCGGGTCTCAAGGACCTCTCGGTTTCGCGCACGACCTTCGACTGGGGCATCAAGGTTCCGAACGACCCGGCGCATGTGATGTATGTCTGGGTCGACGCGCTGACCAACTACCTCACCGCCACTGGCTATCTCGATGATCCCAAGGGGCCGCGCGCCAAGTTCTGGCCGGCGAATATCCATGTGATCGGCAAGGATATCATCCGCTTCCACGCGGTCTACTGGCCGGCGTTCCTGATGTCGGCCGGCCTATCGCTGCCGAAGCGCGTTTTCGCCCACGGCTTCCTGCTCAACAAGGGCGAGAAGATGTCGAAGTCGCTCGGCAACGTCGTCGATCCGTTCAATCTCGTCGAGCATTTCGGCCTCGACCAGATCCGCTACTTCTTTCTGCGTGAAGTCTCCTTCGGTCAGGACGGCAGCTACAGCGAGGAGGGGATCGCCACCCGCATCAACTCCGACCTCGCCAACGGTATCGGCAACCTGGCGAGCCGCTCGCTGTCGATGATCGTCAAGAACTGCGACGGCCAGATCCCGGTCTGCGGTACCTTGACCGACGAGGACAAGGCGATGCTGGCGGCCGCCGACGCGCTGCTGGAAACGACGCGCGACGAGATGGGCAAGCAGATGATCCACCGGGCATTGGCGGCGATCATCGCCGTCGTCTCGGAGACGGACCGATATTTCGCCGGCCAGGAGCCCTGGGCGCTGAAGAAGACCGATCCGGCGCGCATGGGAACCGTGCTTTATGTCACCGCCGAAGTCGTACGCCAGATCGCCATCCTGCTGCAGCCGTTCATGCCGGAATCGTCGGCAAAGCTGCTCGATCTCGTCTCCGCTCCGGCAGACAAGCGCGACTTCGCAGCACTCGGCGAGGCGGGACGCCTTGTCTCGGGTACACCGCTAGAGGCACCGAAGCCGGTCTTCCCGCGCTATGTTGCACCGGAAGCGCAATAAGGCACTTTGAGCATGCTGATCGATACGCATTGCCATCTGGATTTCCCCGACTTCGAAGCGGAGCGTGATGCCATTGTCGCGCGGGCGCACGAGGCCGGTGTCGAGCAGATGATCACGATCTCGACCCGCGTGAAGCGGTTCGAGACGATCCTTTCGATTGCCGAATCCTATCCGAACGTTTTCTGTTCCGTCGGCACCCATCCGCACAATGCGGATGAGGAACTGGACATCACGACCGAAGACCTTGTCCGGCTATCGGCACATCCGAAGGTGGTTGCGATCGGCGAGGCGGGTCTCGACTACTTCTACGACAACGCGCCGCGCGATGCCCAGGCAGAGGGCCTGCGCCGTCATATCGCCGCAGCGCGCGAGACCGGTCTGCCGCTCGTCATTCACAGCCGTTCGGCCGACGAGGACATGGCGGCGATCCTGACCGAGGAAACCGGGAAGGGGGCCTTCCCTTTCCTTCTGCACTGCTTCTCGTCCGGTCCTGACCTCGCCCGTATCGGCGTCGAACTCGGCGGCTACGTGTCCTTCTCGGGAATCCTGACTTTTCCGAAATCCGAAGAGCTGCGCGAGATCGCCAAGACCGTGCCGCACGACCGGATGATCGTCGAGACCGACGCGCCTTATCTCGCGCCGAAGCCGTTCCGCGGCAAGCGCAACGAGCCGGCCTATGTCGCCCATACGGCTGCCGTGCTCGCCGAAACGATTGGTGTGAGCAAGGAGGAGATCGCAACGATCACCACGGAAAACGCCTTTCGCATCTTCTCCAAGATGCCGAGGATCTGACATGGCGTTCCGGCGCGCCTTCACCATTCTCGGCTGCGGCTCGTCGCCGGGCGTGCCGCGCATTACCGGTGACTGGGGCGCCTGCAATCCTGAAAACCCAAAGAACCGGCGCATGCGCGCGGCTTTGCTGGTTGAACAAACCGCGCCCGATGGCGGCAAGACGACCGTCGTCATCGACACCGGGCCGGATTTTCGTGCGCAGATGGTTGCAGCAGCGGTGCGCCACATCGATGCGGTGCTCTATACCCACGCCCATGCCGATCACTTGCACGGCATCGACGACCTGCGCGGTTACGTCATTGAAAACCGGAGAAGGGTGCCAATCTGGGCCGATGCCTACACCATGGGGCGAATCCGCGAAGGCTTCGGTTATTGCCTGCAATCACCTCCCGGCAGCGGTTACCCGCCGATTGTCGAGCCACGGATCATTCCCGACGATCTATCGCCCATCGTGATCACCGGCGCCGGCGGGCCGATCCCGTTCCGGCCGCTGATGCAGTTTCACGGTAATATCCATTCGCTGGGGTTCCGTATCGGCGATTTCGCCTATTGCAGCGATGTCAGTGATTTTCCTGCCGAAACCATCGCCAAGCTCGACGGTCTCGATCTCCTGGTCATCGATACGCTGCAGTACAAGTTCCACCCGAGCCACCTGTCGCTGGTGCAGTCGCTCGGCTGGATCGCTAAGCTGCAGCCAAAGCGGGCGGTACTGACACACATGCACGTGCCGCTGGATTACGACACGGTTCAGGGCGAAACGCCCGACCACATCGAGCCGGCCTACGACATGATGCGGCTCGAGTTCGACGTCGACGATCCGGCACCCGCCGATAATGGGTAGATTAGATTAGAATCACTCTCTAATATGCGGATTCATTTGGAAAAATAGGGTGCGAGATTGGAGCGGATGCGCTCCAGTACCGTAGCGCCTGATAGGTCCGGAACGAAGCGCTGGCCGGTGATCTTCTCGAAAGCCTCGATATAAACCGCCGAGGTCTGCTCGATGAGGTCGACGGGAATTTCCGGAATCGGATCCTTGTAGGGATCGCAGCGCGCGGTGACCCAGGCGCGCACGAAATCCTTGTCGAAGCTTTTCGGGCGTTCACCGTGTTCGAAGCTCTGCTGGTAGCTGTCGGCAATCCAGTAGCGGCTGCTATCGGGCGTGTGGATCTCATCGGCGAGAATGATCGTGCCGTTCTCGTCGGTTCCGAACTCGTATTTGGTGTCGACGAGGATCAGGCCGCGCTCGGCGGCGCGCTGCTGGCCACGGGCAAACAGAGCCAGCGCATATTGCCAGACCGTATCCAGTTGTTCTTTCGTCAGCAGTCCTTGCTCGAGGATCGCTTCGGCCGAGAGCGGCTCGTCGTGACCGCCGTCGAAAGCCTTGCTGGTGGGCGTAATGATCGGCTGCGGCAGCTTCTCGTTGTCGCGCATGCCGTCCGGCAAGGTGATGCCGTACATCTCACGTTCGCCGTTGCGGTACTTCGTCAGGATCGAGGTGCTCGTGGTCCCGGCAAGATAGCCGCGCACGACGACCTCGACCGGCAGGATGTCGAGCCGCTTGCCGATCACGACATTGGGGTCCGGATAGCTGACCACATGGTTCGGGCAGATGTCGGCCGTTTCCTTGAACCAGTAGCGCGCGGTCTGGGTCAAGACATGACCCTTGTGCGGAATGGAGGTCAGGATGACGTCGAAGGCGCTCAGCCGATCCGTGGCGATGATGATCCGGTTGCCGTCGGGCAGATCGTAATTTTCACGAACTTTGCCTTTGTAGCGGTTTGGCAGTTCCGGAATGAAAGCATCTGAAAGAACGCGCAATTCGCTCATCACATCTGGCCTTGAAAGAGGTGTCTGTCGCTGGAACGCTAAGCAGCCCGGAAAGGCCGGGTCAAGCTCGGCAAGGCAAGGAACAGTGCGCAATCCATGTTTTCCGGCATATACGTAAGTTCCATAATCTATCTTATGTGATCTTTGTATATAGCCGCAAAGTTAAAGTGTCCTGATCCTGCAAAGTTGGAATGTCACTCTCCCCGCGTTTTGATGACCTGGGAGATTGCGGATGGGATTGATTGCGATGAGCGAGCGTGATCTGCAGCGGATCGAGGTTTTGTCGAAAGTGACCGCCGGACGCATGACGCTGGTGTCGGCGGCGCGCGTGCTTGAGCTGAGCACGCGCCAGGTGCGTCGCTTGCTGGAGCGGATCAACACCGGCGGTGCGGCGTCGATCCGGCACAAGGCAATCGGCCGGCCCTCGAACAACAGGATCAACGACGGTGTCCGGGATTATGCAGTGACGCTCGTTCGCGAGCGTTATGCCGACTTCGGACCAACGTTGGCGGCCGAGAAGCTTGCGGAGCGTGATGGTCTGACGGTGTCGCGCGAGACCTTGCGCCAATGGATGTCGGAGGCCGGTCTGTGGCTGTCGCGCAAGCAGCGACGGACGTTTCATCAGCCGCGGTTGCGGCGCGAGGCCTACGGTGAACTGGTGCAAATCGATGGATCCGAGCATCGTTGGTTCGAGGATCGTGGTGACCCATGTTCATTGCTGGTGTTCATCGATGATGCGACCGGCAAGCTGATGCAGTTGCGGTTTGTACGCTCGGAAAGTGCGTTCAGCTATTTCGAGGCGCTGGAGCTCTATCTCAAGGCGCATGGTGCTCCAGTCGCCTTCTATTCCGACAAGCATTCGGTGTTCCGGGTTGCGAAGAAGGATGCCAAGGGCGGTCAGGGCATGACCCAGTTCGGGCGTGCACTTTGCGAGTTAAACATCGAGATTCTTTGCGCAAACTCGAGCCAAGCCAAGGGCCGGGTCGAGCGGATGAACCGGACGCTACAGGACCGGTTGATTAAGGATCTGCGCCTGGAGGGCATCTGCGGCATGGACGACGGCAACGCTTTCCTGCCTCGGTTCATGGAGCGCTATAACCGCCAGTTTGCCATTACCCCTGCCCGATCTGATGATCTGCATCGGCCGCTGAACCTTGCCCCGAATCGGCTGCGCGACGTGCTATGCAAACGTGAGCAGCGTTATGTCGGTGCCCAGTTGACGTTTTCGTTCGAGCGCCAGCGGATCATGCTGGAAGAGAACGAGGTGACGCGCGGGCTGGTCGGTCGCTATGTCGAGACCTACGCGCTTGCCGACGGCAGGCTGGATGTGCGCTGGAAGGGGCATTCCCTACCCTACCGGGTGTTCGACAAGGACCAGCGGGTGACGCATGCGGCGATCACCGAGAACAAAAGGCTCGGTGATGTCCTGGCCTACATCAAGGAACGTCAGGAGCAGCAGACGCAGCCGGCCGTGAAGACGAACAGCGAGAAGAATGGCTACGTTCGACGCGCGCGCGGCCCGGGACGTCGGAAGGATTTCATGAACGATCCTGCGGTCATTGCCCGGCGGCGACAGGCGCTCTCTGACCTCGATGCGGCGGAATGACCGGCTGCTTCAACTGTCCAAGCTAAAGCCGATGGGTGCGTCTCATCCGCCCCCTCCCTTCCCTTGCAACCCGGCCCAGCCGGTCCGGTCGGGGGCTTGCCGCAGCGCAAGTGGAGATGCCGGGTGTCGTATTTCTAAATGGCTGAAGACGTACCCAAAGTGACATTTCTACTTTGCGCCGGAACGGACATTTCAACCTGGCCGCCACATTGTATGTAGCCAGGGCGGATTTCATTTTCATATGCAACGGTCGTCGCCTCTTGGATGCCAGGCTGGCCAAACGTCAACACTCGGCGGAAGACCGGCGACGTGAAGCGTGGTTGAGACCATCACCGACTGAAGCGCTCGGCTTTGCCGCCGCCAATGTCGGCGAAGAGCGCACGACCTCACCTCAGCCGGAGCGCCTTTCCGGTATCGCCGAGCGTCTGCAGCAGGAAACCAAGCAGCGCTATCTGCCGTTGCGACTGAAATCGCCTGGCGCAGGCAGAGCACTGATCGGAACCTATTCGACCGGCGAGACGCCAACGCCAGCATGGCGCTCTATCTCTACGGAGCCACCCAAGCAGCGCGCGGCGTAGTGAGCCCAAGTGGCGGTTCGAGGCGACGTTCCAGCAAGTTCGAGCGAACGATACTGTTCGCCCTTGCATGTAGCGGGTCCGCTTCTAACTTGCCGTCGCTCGCCCGGCGTGATCAAATCCAACGCGCAAATAGCACTAACTTATGATATTTAAATAAATGTCTCTGTATTGCGAAATAAGATATTGAAATTAAATAGTTTATTCTATCCAATATGAGCTGGAGATCCGATATCGCTGCCGAAGCTGTCGTTTCCAAAGCGCGCGACTGTCCTATGCTCTTCAGCTCTGGCTATGGAGATCGGCGATGTTCAGGACCTTTGCCATTGCCCTCAGCCTGGCGGCCCAACTTGTCGCGGCGGGTGCCGCACGCGCCGAAGAGCCTGTCGATACGGCGCGATCAATCATACAGGAGCAGATCGCCGCCTTTCTGCGTGACGATGCGGAGGCCGCCTATTCCTTCGCCTCGCCCGAGATCCGCGGCAAGTTTCCCGACAAGTCCACCTTCTTCGACATGGTCAAGCGCGGCTATCAGCCGGTTTACCGGCCCGGCAATTTCGCCTTTGGCCGGTCGAAGGTCGTGGGCGATCAGGTTATCCAGGAGGTGCTGATCTCGGCCCCCGATGGCAAGGACTGGACGGCGATCTACCAGCTCGTGAAGCAGCCGGATGGCAGCTACAAGATCAATGCCGTGATGATGCTCCAGTCGGCGCCAGGGCCCGCGATCTGAGCGCTATCGCGCCTCATACCGGCGGCAGGTCCCCTCGCCGCCAGTTTTCCTGGGTTTCGGCCATGAAGTCGGCAAAACGCCCCTCGTCGATCGCCAAGCGAATGCCGGCCATGAGTTCCTGATAGTAGGCCAGGTTGTTCCAGCTCAGAAGCATGCCGCCGAGCGACTCGTTCGAACGGATCAGGTGATGCAGATAAGCGCGCGAATAGTCGCGCGTCGCTGGGCACGACGACTGCTCGTCGAGCGGGCGCATGTCTTCGGCGTGCCGCGCGTTGCGCAGGTTGATGCGGCCGTGGCGCGTGAAAGCGAGACCGTGGCGCCCGGAGCGGGTCGGCATCACGCAGTCGAACATGTCGATGCCTTCGGCCACCGACCGCAGGATATCGTCGGGCGTGCCTACACCCATCAGATAGCGCGGCTTGTCCACCGGCATGATTGGGCAGGTGATGTCGAGCATACGCAGCATCACCTCCTGCGGCTCGCCGACGGCGAGACCGCCGACGGCGTATCCCTTGAGGTCGAGGCCCTTGAGAGCCTCGGCCGAACGCTCGCGCAGCTTCGGGATATCGCCACCCTGCACGATGCCGAACATCGCTTTGCCCGGCTGGTCGCCGAAGGCGACCTTGCAGCGCTCGGCCCAGCGCAGCGACATTTCCATCGCGCGCTCGATTTCCTTGGGCTCGGCCGGCAGCGCCACGCACTCGTCGAGCTGCATCTGGATATCGCTGTCGAGCAGACCCTGGATCTCGATCGAGCGTTCCGGCGACATATGGAAGATTGCACCGTCGACATGGCTCTTGAAGGTGACGCCCTGCTCGTCGAGCTTGCGCAGGCCCGCAAGTGACATGACCTGGAAGCCGCCCGAATCGGTGAGGATCGGTCCCTGCCAGCGGATCAGCCCGTGCAGGCCGCCAAGCCGGGCGACGCGCTCGGCGCCGGGGCGCAGCATCAGGTGGTAGGTGTTGCCAAGAAGGATGTCGGCGCCGAGATCCTTCACCTGGTCGAGATACATCGCCTTGACCGTGCCGACCGTGCCGACAGGCATGAAAGCCGGCGTGCGGATCGTGCCGCGCGGCATGGAAACCTCGCCGCGGCGTGCCTTGCCGTCGGTTTTGTGGAGCTTGAACTGGAAGGTCTCGGTCATCTAGTCTTTCCGGAAAAGCAGGCTGGCATCGCCATAGGAATAGAAGCGGTAGCCGGTCTCGATCGCATGTGTGTAGGCCGCACGCATCGTCTCCAGGCCCGAGAAGGCCGAGACCAGCATGAACAGCGTCGATTTCGGCAGGTGGAAATTGGTCATCAGCATGTCGACGGCGCGGAAGCGATAGCCGGGCGTAATGAAGATGCCGGTTGGCCCGGACCACGGACTGATGACGCCGTCTTCGGAAGTCGCGCTCTCGATCAGCCGCAGCGAAGTCGTGCCGACGCAGACGATGCGCCCGCCCCTCGCCTTGACGGCATTGAGCCGTTCGGCGGTGCGGGCGTCGACATGGCCGATCTCCTGATGCATCACATGATCATCGGTGTCGTCCGCCTTGACCGGCAGGAACGTTCCCGCCCCGACGTGCAGCGTGACGAAGTGCCGTTCGATGCCGGCCTCGTCGAGCTTGGCGAAGAGACGGTCGGTGAAGTGCAACCCTGCCGTGGGCGCGGCAACGGCGCCTTCCTCCCGGGCATACATCGTCTGGTAGTCAGCGCGGTCTCGGGCGTCTTCGGCGCGCTTCGAGGCGATGTAGGGTGGCAAGGGAATGTGGCCGACCGCCATGATCGCCTCGTCGAGCGAGGGTCCCGAAAGGTCGAAGCGCAGCGTCACCTCGCCGGCATCGCCCTTCTCTTCCACGGTCGCGTCGAGCGTGCCGAGCATGCAGCTCGCGCCTTCATGGCCAAAGGCGATGCGGTCACCGACCTTCAGTCGCCGCGCCGGGCGGGCAAAGGCCTTCCAGCGATCGGGTGCCGTCCGCATGTGCAGGGTCAGCGAAACGGGCGTGGTGATCTCCTCGCCGCGGCGGCGAATGCCTTCCAATTGTGCCGGGATGACCTTGGTGTCGTTGAAGACCAGTGCGTCGCCTTCCCTGAGGAACGACGGCAGATCGAGCACGCCCTTGTCGGACAGAACTTCCGGGCCATCAGGGCGAACGACGAGCATGCGGGCGCTGTCGCGCGGGCTTGCGGGCCTAAGCGCAATCGAGGTTTCCGGAAGGTCGAAGTCGAACAGGTCTACGCGCATCGTTATCTTCAGACAAAAGCAAACCCGCCCCGGCGCAGTTGGCGACCGGGGCGGGTCCGTGCATTAGCGCAAATCAGGCGTCGGCGGCAACCCGCATCGTCACGATCGAGTCGGGATCGCGCACCGGTTCGCCGCGCTTGATCTTGTCGACATTGTCCATGCCCTCGATGACCTGGCCCCAAACGGAGTATTGCTTGTTGAGCCAGGGGGCATCGGTGAAGCAGATGAAGAACTGCGAGTTTGCCGAGTTCGGCATCTGGCTGCGGGCCATCGAGCAGGTGCCGCGAACGTGGCTGACATTCGAGAATTCGGCCTTCAGATCCGGCTTGGAGGAGCCGCCCATGCCAGCACGCGCCGGGTTGAAGTGCTCGCCGCCGGTCTTGCCGTACTGTACGTCGCCGGTTTGAGCCATGAAGTCCTCGATCACGCGGTGGAACACCACGCCGTCATAGGCACCTTCGCGAGCCAGTTCCTTGATGCGGGCGACATGACCCGGAGCGACGTCAGGCAGAAGCTCGATGACGATCTTGCCCTTGGTGGTCTCCATGATGATCGTGTTTTCCGGATCCTTGATCTCGGCCATGGGTTTTCTCCTTCTGTTGACTTTACTTGCCGACCTTGACGCTGATCATGCGGTCGGGATCGGTGACGGAGCCGTTGTTGGCATCGTCGCCGAGCTTGATCTTGTCGACGTTTTCCATGCCGGAAACGACCTTGCCGACGACAGTATACTGGCCGTTCAGGAAGTCGCCCGGTGCGAACATGATGAAAAACTGCGAATTGGCGCTGTTCGGGTCCTGTGAGCGGGCCATGCCGACCGTGCCGCGTTCGAACGGAACGTCGGAGAACTCCGCCGGCAGGTCAGGCCGCGAGGAGCCACCGGTGCCGGCAGCCTGCGGCTGGTAGCCGTTTTCCATGTCGCCATACTGCACGTCGCCGGTCTGGGCCATGAAGCCCTTGATCACGCGGTGAAAGGCAACGTTGTCATATTCGCCGGCGGCGGCAAGCGCCTTGATCTGCTCGACATGCTTCGGAGCAATGTCCGGACGCAGTTCAACGACAACAGGGCCATCCTTGAGCGTGATCGTGATGAAGTTGTCGGCCGATTGTGCGATCGCCGTTCCCGTCCAGGAGGCAAGCGCAAGGGCGCCGGCGAAAGCGAGGTGGAGGATTTTCATGGTTTCTCCCTGCGTGGTGAAATTGTGCCGCGCGTCAGGCGCGGCGTTTGGCCTGCAGCGCTTGGTAAACTGCCGCGGGCACGAAGGCGCTGACGTCACCGCCCATGGCGGCGATCTGGCGGACCAATGTGGCCGTTATGGGCCGCGATGCCGTGCCGGCGGGCAAGAATAACGTCTGGATGTCGGGGGCCATCTGCCGGTTCATACCGGCCATCTGCATTTCGTAGTCGAGGTCCGTGCCGTCGCGAAGCCCGCGCACCAGCAGTTTCGCGCCGCGGGCGCGCGCGGCGTCGACGACCAGATTGTCGAAGGCGACGACTTCGATGTCACCGGCCCTTTCGGGGAGAAACTCCTGCAGCGACTGACGGATGAGCTCGGCGCGTTCTTCGAAGGAAAACAGCGGCGCCTTCCCCGGATGGATGCCGATGGCGACGATGACCTTCGCCGCCACGTTCAGTGCCTGCACGAGCACGTCGAGATGCCCGTTCGTCATCGGATCGAAGGAGCCGGGATAGAATGCCGTGGTCATCGCACCTGTTTCCGTTTGGTGAAGCCTTTTGTCACGTACGGCGACGGACCGCAAGAGTTGTGCCGATAGCTAAGGGCTGTTCCCTGGGAAACAGCGAGGCAGAAAGAATGAATGCTAGATGAATGCCATGTTCAAAGGTGCTTCACACGCAGAACGTTAGTGTAGCGCCATAAACAACGGAACTTTTCGAACGTACTGCCGTTTACGATGCGAAAGGATTACGGCTATGGGACTTGCTCTGTTTTCGATGGTGATGTTTTTCACGATGCTTTTCGCGACGATTCAAGGACTTCGCAACGAGTCCCGTGACCGGCGCGAGCAATACGTGACCCAGAAGATCTTCCGTTGATGGAGGGCGTCATGGCCACCCTGTTCATGATCGCGGCGGCGGTCATCAGTTTCGTCTTTTTGATCGATTTTGCCCGGACGATACGCGACCTCCAGCGCGATCGTCAGGGTTCGGAGCGGCTCGACGGTTTCAACGTCTAGCAGCCCAACGGCTTCGCGAATGAAGCTTGGTAATAAGCGGCCGTCGTTCCTTCCCTTCCCCTGAGGCGACCGCCATTGCAAGCCGGACGGCATCCCCTGCCCGTCCGGCTTTTTTCTTTGCTGGGCGTTCACAGCGCCTTGGCCGGTTGGGCAGCCCTTGTCGAAATCCCCTTGATCATCCGGAAGAAGCGCCAATTCAACAATAGTGCTGCCGCCGCAAGGCCGAGGACGAACCCGAACCAGACGCCGATTCCGCCAAAGTTGAACGGAAAGGCGAAAGCCCAGGCGCAGACAAAGCCGATCGGCCAATAGGATATCATCGCCAGCAGCATCGGCACCTTGGTGTCCTTCAGGCCGCGCAGCATGCCGGCAGCGATTGCCTGCATGCCATCGACGAGCTGGAAGGCGCCGGCAATGACGATGAGCGGCGCGGCAAAGGCAAGCACGGCGGCGGCATCCGGCCGGTCGGTATCGAGATAGAGCGCGGCGAGCTGGCCCGGGAAAAACGCATAGATCGCGCTCCCGACGACGGCAAAGCCGGCACCGAGGACCAGAGACGCAATCGCCGCGCGCCGCACGCCCAGCATGTCGCCGCGACCAAAGGCAAGCCCGACGCGAACCGTGGCCGCCTGCGCGATACCAAGCGGGATCATGAAGGCGATGGAGGCGAACTGCAGCGCGATGCCGTGCGCGGCAAGCTCGATCGTGCCGATCGTGCCCATCAGCAGCGACGCGACGGTGAAGAGGCTGACCTCGGCGAGGATCGTCAGCGAGATCGGAATGCCGAGATAGACGACTTCGCGGAAAGCAACCCAGTCGGGCCGCCAGAAGCGGACGAAGAGTTCGTACCGGTTGAGCTCAGGCTTGCTCTTGATATAGCCGATCGTCAGCGCCGCGCCGAGGAGCGCCACGCCAAGGGCCGCAACCGCAGCACCGAAGATGCCGAGCTGAGGGAAGCCGAAATGGCCATAGATCAGCACGTAGCAAAGGGTGGCATTGAGCACGAGCGTCGCCAGCGTCACGTAGAGAATGACCCCTGCCCGCTCCAAACCGCTCAGGAATGCTCGCAGCACCATGAAGATGAGGCCCGGGAAGATCGCCCATTGCGCAACGTGGATATATTCGGCCGCAAGCGCTGCCACCTTTGGCTGCTGCCCGGCAAAGAGCAGGATCGGTTCGGCCATCCAGAGGATCGGCGCCGTCAGCACGCCATAGAGCAGGACGACCCACATCCCCATGCGCACGGAGCGGCGCACAGAGACCTTGTCGCCCCGCCCCACGGCCTGCGCTGCCATCGGCACGACCGCGTTCGCAAAGCCGCTGCCGAAGATGTAGACCGTGAAATACATCTGCGTCGCCAGGATGATCGCGGCAAGCTCGGTTGCGCCGAGCTTGCCGACCATCAGAACGTCCGTCGTGTTGATCGCGAGTTGAGCAAGCTGGGCACCGACGAACGGCACGCCGAGATAGAAGCTCGCGCGATAATGCGTCCGCCAGGAGTTGTCGGTCGTCAACGGCATCGAGCTCGCATTCGCGGTCAGCATGGCAGATTCCTGGCAGTCGGCGCGGCCCCGGGCCGCAACTGGAAGTCGGAGGGAGGAAAACCGGAAATAGAATACCGCCGGGAAAAGAGCCAGCCGCTAGGGCGACATTGCTCAAACTTTCATCGATAGATCACGAAAATTGATCAATTTCCGTGCATTCTCGGCCGCTCGACCATCCCAACCGCTTCCGCTGCTGCGGCAACGACCGGCGCGTCGGTCTCCAATGCTTGTGGCCCGACCGCGCTGCTCCTGGGGATCTTCAACAGGAAGACGACGAGCGCGCCGACGAGGAAGCAACTCGCAAGCGCATAGGGCGCACCGGCGAAAGCGACGGGAGCGCTGGGGCTGGTGAAGTAGCCGAAGGCCTGAGTGAAGATCAGCGGGCCGATGATCGTGGTGATGCTGCCGATGCTGGTCAGCGCACCCTGAAGTTCTCCCTGTGCCGACGGTGGGACATGCGCGGCGGCGATGCTGCGCAGCGGCGGGTCGGCGAGGCTTTCGAGCGCGGTTGCGATGATCACCGCATAGATCATCCATCCCTGCCAGGCGCCGGCATAGCCGATGGCGCCGAGCGTCGTGAAGGTCAGTCCGAGTACCGCCGTCCGCCACTCGCCAAGCCGCGGCACGACACGCGGCAGAATGACGGCCATGACGAATGCGCCGCCAATGCCGAAGATCCCGAGTGAAAGCCCGATCTGCCCCTCGCTCCAGCCATAACGATAGTTGGATACGAAGGACCAGACGGCTGGATAGACGGAATGGGCGAGCCAGAAGAGAAAGAACACCAAACCGACCCAGCCGATGCCGGGATAGTTACGCATCTGCTTCAGAGCGCCGAGCGGATTGGCGCGTTTCCACTCGAAGCGGCGGCGATTGGCCCGATCCAGTGTCTCCGGCAGCAGAAACACGCCGAGGATGAAATTCAGGAAGGAGAGTGCTGCGGCACCGTAGAACGGCACGCGCGGCCCTAGTTCTCCGAGCAGGCCGCCAAGCACAGGACCAAGGGCGAAGCCAGTCCCGAAGGCAATGCCGATCAACCCAAAATTCTTGGCGCGGTTTCCGTCGTTGCTGATGTCGGCGATATAGGCCGATGCGGTGCCGAAGCTCGCCCCGCTGATGCCGGCGAGAATGCGGCCGATGAACAGCATCCAATAGCTGGTCGCGAGCGCGCAGATCAGATTGTCGAGCGCGAAGGTGAAGACAGATGCGAGCAGGACCGGGCGTCGGCCGAATCGGTCGCTGAGATTGCCGATCAGCGGGGCGAAGAGAAACTGCATCGCCGCATAGACGAGCAGTAGCCAGCCGCCGTCGATCGCCGCCTCGCTGACATTGGATCCGGTCAGCTCCTCGAGATAGGTCGGCAACACCGGAACGATGATCGCGATGCCGAGGATATCCAGGAACAGGATGAGGAAGACGAGGAACAGGCCGCGTCGCACAAATTTCTCGTCGAGCATGCGATTCCTCCCCCGGGCGGCCTGCCTCGGGTGAGAGACAGAACGTGAACGACGCTACCAATTTAGGTGTAACGGATCATTTTGCGCGAAACAATCCGTGAACATCTCAATTTATCTGATGAGACTATCGCAATGGTTGATGCGTCGCGTGACGGGGGCGACCGCCTGTCATGCGTGGTCGCGCCGTTGCTCGATCTTCAAGAAATCCACGAAGGCGCGCAGCGGCGCCGGCATGTGCCTGCGGCTTGCATAATACAGAAACGGCCCGGAAAAACTGGTCGTCCAGTCTTCGAGGATGGGCACGAGCTGCCCGGTCGCGATTGCAGGCGCCACGAACTCCTCGAAGGTCCGGATGATGCCAAGCCCGTCGAGGGCGGCGCCGATTTCGAGGTCGATCGTGTTGGCGGTCACGACAGCGGGCGGCGCGATCGTCAGCGCCGCGTCGCCTTCGCCGAATTCCCAGGGAAGCGAGATGCCGCTGGCGAAACGGTGACGAATGCAGCCATGTTCGAGCAGGTCGCGTGGATGGCGCGGCACCCCTCGCCTCGCGAGATAATCCGGTGCCGCGGCCGTGACATAGCGTTGCCGGCTTGGCCCGATGGGGATCGCGATCATGTCGCGCTCGACGCGTTCCTCGTAACGCACGCCGGCATCGAACCCGGCCGCCAGTACGTCGACGAAGCCATCTTCCGCCGTCACTTCCAACGAGATGGCCGGGTGCTCGCTGAGGAAGCGACCGATGATCGGTGGTAGGATTTCGCGGGCGACGATGGTCGGGACATTGAGCTTCAGCGTTCCCGCGGGACCGTCGCGCATTTCGTTGACCTGCTCGAGCGCGCCGGCAATTTCGCCGAGTGCCGGCGTCAGCCGATCGAGCAGCCGTGTGCCGGCCTCCGTGAGCGTGACGCTGCGGGTCGTGCGATTGAGCAGGCGCACTTGCAGCTTCGCTTCCAGTCGGCGCAGCGCCTCGCTGAGCGACGACGCGGAAACGCCGCGCTTCTTCGCTGCCGCGCGGAAGCTGCGCGCGGCCGCAACGGCGGTGAAGGCATCGAGATCGGCAAGCGGCAGGTCGTTCATTGTGCGGATTTTCGTACAAGTCGTTCGGTTGAGGTCGGATTATCGCACGACGCCGAACGAAGTAAACAAGAGACCGAGCAAACGGCCGGCAGATTTCGGCCTTGTCGAAGGAGAACACGAATGGATTACGTTTCACTCGGAAAGTCCGGCCCGTCGGTGTCCGTCCTCGGCCTCGGCTGCATGGGCATGTCCGGCATGTACGGCCCGGCCGATCGGGCCGAAAGCATCGCTACCATCCACGCCGCGCTGGAGGCCGGCATCACGCTGCTCGACACCGGCGACTTCTATGGCATGGGCCATAACGAGATGCTGATCGGCGAGGCGCTGAAAGGCGGAAAACGCGAGAAGGCGTTGTTAAGCGTGAAGTTCGGCGCCCTGCGTGATGCTGCCGGCAACTGGTCCGGCTACGATTGCCGCCCCAAGGCCATCCGCAACTTTCTCGCCTATTCGCTGCAGCGGCTTGGCGTCGATCATATCGACGTCTATCGCCCCTCCAGGCTCGATCCCGACGTTCCGATCGAAGAGACCATTGGTGCGATCGCCGACATGGTGAAGGCTGGATATGTCCGCCATATCGGTCTTTCCGAGGTCGGGCCTGAGACCATCCGCCGCGCCGCTGCCGTGCACCCGATCTCGGATCTGCAGATTGAATATTCGCTGATATCACGCGGTATAGAGACGGAGATCCTGCCGACCTGCCGCGCTCTCGGCATCGGCATCACCGCCTACGGTGTTCTCTCGCGCGGCCTGATCAGCGGTCATTGGCAGAAGGGCGCGGCCGGCAAGGGCGATTTCCGCGCCATGAGCCCGCGGTTCCAGGAGGGCAACATCGACAAGAACCTCGCCCTCGTCGAGGCACTGAGGCAGATCGCCGATAGCAAGGGCGTTTCGGTGGCGCAGATCGCGATTGCCTGGGTGGCTGCACAGGGTCAGGACATCGTGCCTTTGATCGGGGCACGCCGGCGGGATCGCCTGGCGGAAGCCCTCGCGTCGCGCGATGTCAATCTCAGCGCAGGCGATCTGGCGGCGATCGAACAGGCGGTTCCGAAAGACGCCGCCGCGGGCGCCCGCTATCCCGAAGCGCTGCTCGCCCATATGGACAGCGAACGCTGACCACGACAAACGACGAGGGCCGGCAATCGTGCCGGCCCTGACGGTTTGTTGCGTCGCTACGGTTAGACTGCACCAGAGAAGGTATCGCAAGCCGACATCTTGCCGCTGTCGAAGCCACGCTTGAACCAGCGCATGCGCTGTTCGGAGGTGCCGTGGTTGAAGCTTTCCGGAACGACGTAGCCCTGCATGCGCTTCTGCAGCGTATCGTCGCCGATCTGGGTGGCAGCGTTCAGCGCTTCTTCGAGGTCGCCCGTTTCAAGCAGACCCTTCTGCTCGGTGTATTTGCCCCAGACGCCGGCGAAGCAATCGGCCTGTAGCTCAACGCGGACAGACATCTGGTTCGCCTCGTTCTCGCTCATCGACTGGCGCATCTGGTTGAACTTGGGCAGGACGCCGATCAGGTTCTGGACGTGGTGGCCGACCTCGTGCGCGACGACATAGGCCTGGGCGAAGTCGCCGGACGCATCGAATTTCTGCGCGAGTTCATCGAAGAAGCTCATGTCGAGATAGACCTTGTGGTCTCCCGGGCAATAGAACGGCCCGGAGGCGGCCGACGCGAAGCCGCAGGCCGAGCGTACCTGTCCGCGGAAGAGCACCATCTTCGGCTCTTCGTATTGTTTGCCGCTCGCCTGGAAGATGCCGTTCCAGGTATCCTCGGTCTCGGCGAGCACGGTCGCCATGAATTGCTTCGTTTCCTCTTCCTGGGCCGAACCGCGCGGCGCCGGTGAACCGTCGCTCTGCTCGAAGCCGGGCAGCTGCATCTGACCGCCGCCGCCTTCCAGCACCTGCAGCATGTCGATGCCCATGGCCTTGAGGATGAAGTAGAGGATGACGAGGAAGATGATCGTGCCGAAGCTCATGCCGCCGCCGGCGCGGCGCATGCCGCCTCCGCCGCCCGGCATGCGGAAACCGCCGCCGCGTCCGAACGGATTGCCGCCACCCGGGCTCGCGCCGCGCTGATCTTCGATGTTTTCGGATTGGCGGCGGCCTTTCCATTCCATGATCTGTCCTCCCAGCCTCGGTAAACAGGCGTTGTCGGTTTGCTCTTTTATAGGACGGGCCTAATGTCGTTGTAAAACGCAATTGCCACCCGTAAGTTCGCGATCTGGCCAGACTTTTTGCTGCTTCGAGCCGGGCCTGCGAAGGTGCTTCGCAACCCAGGTCGCGTTCTTGACCCTCGGCCGCTTTACCGCTCCTATGCACTCGCGGACAGAACGAGGAGAAGCGTTCATGAAGACGTTGCGGCTCGAAGGTATCGGTCGTCTCACCCTGGCTGACGTGGAAAGGCCCCTGCCCGGCCCACATGACCTGCTCGTCCGTGTCGAAGCCTGTGGCATCTGCGGCACAGACCGGCACCTGCTGCACGGTGAATTCCCCTCGAAACCGCCGGTCACACTCGGCCACGAGTTTTGCGGCATCGTCGAGGCGGTCGGCGCGGAAGTCTCCGATATCGCGATTGGCGCGAGAATTACCGGCGACCCGAACATTGCCTGCGGGGCCTGTCCACAGTGCCATGCCGGTCGCGTCAATCTCTGCCGCAATCTCCAGGCGATCGGCATTCATCGCGACGGCGGCTTCGCGGAATACGTTCTCGTGCCTCGAAAGCAGGCCTACGAAATACCGTCGAATCTCGATCCGGTACACGGCGCCTTCTGCGAGCCCCTCGCCTGCTGCCTGCATGGCGTGGACATGGCGGGCATTCGCGCCGGCTCCTCCGTCGTCGTTCTGGGCGGCGGCGTGATCGGCCTGCTGGTCGTGCAGCTCGCCAGGCTCGCCGGCGCTACCACGGTGATTCTGTCGACACGACAGGCGCAGAAGCGCCGTCTTGCCGAAGAGGTCGGAGCAACCGCGACCGTCGATCCCTCCTCGGCCGATATCGTCGAACGGATCGCCGGCAAGGATGGACTCGTTCCCGGTGGGGTCGACGTCGTCATCGAATGTGCCGGCGTCGCCGAAACCGTCAGGCAGTCGACGCGACTCGCCAAGGCGGGCGGCGCGGTTGTCATTCTCGGCGTCATGCCGCAGGGGGAGACGGTCGAGATCGAACCATTCGATATTCTCTTTCGTGAACTGCGCGTGCTCGGCTCCTTCATCAACCCCTTCGTGCACCGTCGCGCCGCCGACCTCGTGGCATCCGGGGTCATCGAGATCGACAAGCTGATTTCACGGCGCGTAACGCTCGATGAGGCCGCCAGTGTCATCTCACACCCTCCGGCGGCCGGGGAAGTCAAGGTTCTGGTGATTCCCGGTCGCGCCTGACGTTTGGAGCGGATCTGGTGCCGCCGAGCGAGCGATAAAGCAGAGGATGCGCAAATATGCCGGCTTCTTGTCGATTCCGGAATTTTCGGGGTTTCGCTCGCAGATACATTTGCCTATAAGCCGCTTCTAGCCTGAAAAGACCATCAATGCGTGCCCGGCCGGTGACCTCCCACTTTGGCCGGTTTTTCGCGCAGCTAGAAACGGATGACCGACCATGCCGAAGCGCCAAGATATCAAGTCCATTCTTATCATCGGCGCGGGGCCGATCGTCATCGGTCAGGCATGCGAGTTCGACTATTCCGGCACCCAGGCCTGTAAGGCGCTGAAGGAGGAAGGCTACCGCGTCATCCTCGTCAATTCCAACCCGGCGACGATCATGACCGATCCGGGCCTCGCCGACGCAACCTATGTCGAGCCGATCACGCCGGAAGTCGTTGCCAAGATCATCGCCAAGGAGCGCCCGGACGCACTGCTGCCGACCATGGGCGGCCAGACCGCGCTCAACACGGCACTGTCGCTGCGCCGCATGGGCGTTCTCGATCGCTACAATGTCGAGATGATCGGTGCGAAGCCGGACGCGATCGACAAGGCCGAGGACCGCGCGCTCTTCCGCGAAGCGATGGCGAAGATCGGCCTCGAGACGCCAAAGTCGCGGCTCGCCAATGCCACCGACATCAAGGACCACGACCGCAAGGTACATGAGGCCGAGCGCGCCGAACTGAAGAATCGTCTTTCTGGTCCGGACCTCGACAAGGCGCTCGACGAGCTCGAGAACCAGTGGAACCTGGGCGAAGGCGATCGCAAGCAGCGTTACATGAACCATGCGATGGCTATTGCCGCACAAGCGCTCGACGATGTCGGCCTGCCGGCGATCATCCGCCCGTCCTTCACGCTCGGCGGCACCGGCGGCGGCATTGCCTACAACCGCACCGAATTCTTCGACATCGTCGGCAGCGGTCTCGATGCTTCGCCGACCACCGAAGTTCTGATCGAAGAATCGGTGCTCGGCTGGAAGGAATACGAGATGGAAGTGGTCCGCGACACCGCGGACAACTGCATCATCATCTGCTCGATCGAGAACATCGATCCGATGGGCGTGCATACCGGCGATTCGATCACCGTCGCCCCGGCGCTGACGCTGACGGACAAGGAATACCAGATCATGCGCAACGCCTCGATCGCGGTGCTGCGCGAGATCGGGGTCGAGACCGGCGGCTCGAATGTCCAGTTCGCCGTCAACCCGGAAAACGGCCGCCTGGTCGTCATCGAGATGAATCCGCGCGTTTCGCGCTCCTCGGCGCTCGCCTCCAAGGCGACCGGCTTCCCGATCGCCAAGATCGCGGCGAAGCTTGCGATCGGCTACACGCTGGACGAGCTCGACAATGACATCACCGGTGGCGCGACCCCGGCATCGTTCGAGCCCTCGATCGACTACGTCGTCACCAAGATCCCGCGCTTTGCCTTCGAGAAGTTCCCGGGCGCCTCGCCGGTTCTAACGACCGCCATGAAGTCGGTCGGTGAAGTCATGGCGATCGGCCGTACCTTCGCCGAATCGCTGCAGAAGGCGCTGCGTGGCCTCGAGACGGGCCTCACCGGCCTCGACGAAATCGAAATCCCCGACATGGACGACGACGGCGATGGCCGTAACGCCATCCGTGCTGCGATCGGCACGCCGACGCCGGACCGGCTGCGCATGGTTGCCCAGGCGCTCCGCCTCGGCATGAGTGAGGCGGACGTTCACGAGGCGAGCAAGATCGATCCGTGGTTCATCGCCCAGTTCAAGGCGATCGTCGACATGGAGGCGCGCATCCGCGAGCACGGCCTGCCGCAGGATGCCGAGAACCTGCGCATGCTGAAGGCCATGGGCTTCTCCGATGCCCGGCTCGCCACGCTCGGCGGCAAGCGCCCGAAGGAAGTGGCGGAACTGCGCAACGCGCTGAATGTTCGCCCGGTCTACAAGCGCATCGACACCTGCGCTGCCGAGTTCGCCTCGCCAACGGCCTACATGTACTCGACCTATGAAACACCCTTCGTCGGTGCCGCGCGCTCCGAGGCCGGCGTTTCCGACCGCAAGAAGGTCGTGATTCTCGGCGGTGGTCCGAACCGCATCGGCCAGGGCATCGAGTTCGACTATTGCTGCTGCCACGCGGCCTTCGCGCTGAAGGATGCCGGCTACGAAGCGATCATGATCAACTGCAACCCGGAGACGGTCTCTACCGACTACGACACCTCCGATCGCCTCTATTTCGAGCCGCTGACGGCCGAAGACGTGATCGAGATCATGCGCGCCGAGCAGGAAAAGGGTGAACTCGTCGGCGTCATCGTGCAGTTCGGTGGCCAGACGCCGCTGAAGCTCGCCGAAGCGCTGGAAAAGAACGGCATCCCGATCCTCGGCACCGCGCCGGATGCGATCGACCTTGCCGAAGACCGCGATCGCTTCCAGAAGCTCCTGATGAAGCTCGACCTCAACCAGCCGCGCAACGGCATCGCCTACTCGGTCGAGCAGGCCCGCCTCGTCGCTGCCGAGATCGGCTTCCCGCTGGTCGTGCGCCCGTCCTACGTTCTCGGCGGCCGCGCCATGCAGATTATCCATTCGGAAAGCATGCTGCAGACCTATCTGCTCGACACGGTTCCGGGCCTGGTTCCGGAAGACATCAAGCAGCGCTACCCGAACGACAAGACCGGCCAGATCAACACGCTGCTCGGCAAGAACCCGCTGCTCTTCGACAGCTACCTGACGAACGCCACGGAAGTCGACGTCGACTGCCTCTGCGACGGCAAGGACGTCTTCGTCTCGGGCATCATGGAACATATCGAGGAAGCCGGCATCCACTCGGGCGACAGCGCCTGCTCGCTGCCGGTGCATACGCTCGACACGGCCATGGTCGACGAACTCGAACGCCAGACGGCGGCACTTGCCAAGGCGCTCAATGTCGGCGGCCTGATGAACGTGCAGTTCGCCATCAAGGACGGCACGATCTACGTGCTTGAAGTCAACCCGCGCGCCTCGCGTACCGTGCCCTTCGTCGCCAAGACGATCGGCGCACCGATCGCCAAGATCGCGGCCCGCGTCATGGCTGGCGAAGCGCTGGATGTGGCGATCGCCGCCTATGGCGAGAAGCCGGATCCGCGCAACCTGAAGCACATTGCAGTGAAGGAAGCGGTCTTCCCCTTCGCGCGCTTCCCCGGCGTCGACACGCTGCTCGGCCCGGAAATGCGCTCGACCGGCGAGGTCATCGGTCTCGACACCGACTATGCGCTTGCCTTCGCCAAGTCGCAGCTCGGCGCCGGCGTCGATCTGCCGCGCGATGGAACGGTGTTTGTTTCGGTGCGCGACGAGGACAAGACCCGGGTTCTTCCGGCGATCCGCATTCTCGTCGACATCGGCTTCAAGGTCATGGCCACGGCCGGCACCGCGCGCTTCCTCGGTGAAAACGGTATTGCCGCCACCAAGGTCAACAAGGTCCAGGAAGGCCGGCCGCACGTCGAGGACGCGATCCGCAACCGTCAGGTCCAGCTCGTCATCAACACGACCGATGGCAACAAGGCGATTTCGGACTCGAAGTCGCTGCGCCGCGCGACATTGATGCAGAAGGTGCCCTACTACACCACCATGGCCGGCGCGGAAGCGGCAGCGCATGCGATCAAGGCGCTGAAGGCCGGCAGCCTCGAAGTGCGCCCGCTGCAGAGCTACTTCAAGGCCTGATAAGACAAGCGGCGCGCGACGATCTCGCGCGCCGCTTCCAATCCTGACGATCGACTGCAATTCACGCTTTTCGTCCACTCTGTCCGGCTGAATGCCGCATGAATGGGTGGTTCAGACTGCGTTCGTCCGCACCATGCTCCAATATGTCAGCGCTTGGGGATCGGAGGGGCCTCCGGCGGGCGCGCTACGGGGCAAGATCGTGCAACTCTATTTTTTCGACTTGCATTGGGGCGACGAGCACTTCGTTGACGAGGACGGTATTATCTATTTCGACGAGGGCTCGGCCCTCTATTATGGCCAGCGCATCGCCGACAGGATCGGCCGCGATGCGGATTATGGATCGCTGAGGGTCGAGGTCTTCTCCAGCAATCGCCGGCTGCTTGCGACGATCGTTCCGTCGAGCGGCCGCGGCGGCGAGCAGCGCGCCCTGCTTGGGCGCCGTCACGTCGGCGCGCCGCTCCACGCGGCCGCCTAGGGAAGCCCCAGGCCGGGCCGCGGGAACCGAAAGATGGTCCCGGTTCAAAGTGCCAAAGCGTCAGTCATCTGAAAGCACGACGCTTTGGTTTCCAGAGACCGCCCGGACCGCCGCTTCCCCCGCATTCCGCCCGGACCGCCTCGTGGCAAGCCGCACGGTTCTAAGGCCGAAGTAGAGCGATGCCGTCGAGATCATGGCAGCGACGACGAAGACGGCGAACAGTGCCCCGTGCATCGTGGCGACGCTTGCCTTCTCGTCGAAGCCCTGGAGATTCGCGGTCAATCCGCAGATTGCTGCACCGATGGCGTAACCGGCCGATTGCAGCGTCGGCAGAAATGCGGAAGTCTTGTCGCGTTCCCTGTGTGGTGAAACATCCATCATCAATTGGCTGAGCGTCCCCCAGGAGACGCCGAAGCCTGCGCCAATCGCGATCTGGCTCGGAAAGACCAGCCGGAATTCGTCCATGGCGACCGCGATCGTCAAGCCGGCGAGTCCGAGGCTGAGAAGTGCCGGCCCCGTCTGGATCAGCTTCACGCGCAGATCATGCGAGCGCAGGCTCGCGACGAAAATTGCGGTCACGCTCCAGGAGATCGCCATTAGCGCACCGGAAAATCCGGCAGCGGTCGGGCTGAAGTTCCAAACGTGCTGTAGGCCATAGATGAGGTAGACGGAACCGGACGCTTGCGCCAGCGGCATCAGCAGCACGACCCAAAGGCCGGTGCCGAGCGGTTTTGTGAGTGCGAAGGCGCCGGCAGGCAAGATCGAATGCGTCGCCCGCCGGTCGGTCTCGACCGCAGCCCAGAGGATCGCCAGCGCCGTTGCCAATGCAGCGACCATCAACGGAACGCTTCTGGCCGTGGTTGAGACCGATATCAGCAATATGCCGGCGCCGACGATGATCAGCCGCGCGAGCGGGATCGGGCGTGACGTGTCGACCGATATCTTTTGGGCCGGCACGATGGCGAGGACGAGGGCGACGAAGATTGCCGCGGCCGGGATGTTGACGCCGAAAGCCGCCCGCCAGGACCAATGTTCTGTAACGAATCCGGAGACGAGCGGACCGCCGAAGGCGGCCATTGCCCAGACGATGGCTTCGGCTCCGAAGACCTTTGGCACCAACCGCGGCGGGAACAACTCCGGGATCAGCGCGTAGCAGACCGCGGCGATGATACCCTCACCGAATCCCTGGAACACCCGACCGGCGAGCACCTGCGGCATGCTGCTCGCGGTCGTCGCGATCATGGTTCCGGCCACAAATACGATGGCGGCTGTAATCAGCGTGCCGCGGGCGCCGAACCTTGCCTTCAGATTGGCCGCAACCGCCCCGCCGAGAATCGCAAAGACGAGATAGAGCGTGACCGCCCAGGAAAGCAGCGTAGCGCCGCCGATGTCCGCGACAGCCGTCGGTAGTGCCGTCGCTATGAAAAATTCGTTGAACGCAAAAAGTGCGACCCCAAGGCAGAGCGTCACCGTTGCCGCCAGATAGTCTGGCCGGAGCAGTTCGCTCCAGCGCCCGTCCCCGTGCGGCCCCGTGTCCAGGTCCGCCTTGATGTCGTAGTCCTTGGCCAGATCCATGCGCCTTGCTTCCTCATTGATATTCTGCGGGAGCAATTCTGATACGACCTCAAGCGCAGTTGAGGTAAAGCGGTTTCTGCGAAACTTGCCACCGGTTTCGTTCGTCTACAAGTTGCGGATGTTTTGTCGCCTTCGGTGGACGGTGGCGAAATATCTGGCTTTCGCGCTTCCGTTTCTGCTATAACGACGGTTCGAAGTTTCGGACGGTTCCGGTGTTCGCGCGCCGGAGACCGTTTTCTTTTGCGTTGGCGCCGCCCCAAGGGCGGCGCCTCGTGCTTGATGAAGGACAATGAAATGGTCGAAAAAGTGCCGATGACACAGGGTGGATTCGTCAACCTGCAGGAGGAGCTGCGCTGGCGCCAGCAGGAAGAACGACCACGAATCATCGAGGCTATTGCTGAAGCCCGTGCACATGGCGACCTGTCGGAAAATGCCGAATACCATGCCGCCAAGGAGGCGCAGAGCCACAATGAGGGCCGCATCACCGAGCTCGAAGACTTGATCGCCCGCGCGGAAGTCATTGATCTCTCGAAGATGTCCGGATCCAAGATCAAGTTTGGCGCCAAGGTCAAGCTCGTTGACGAAGACACGGAAGAAGAAAAGACCTATCAGATCGTCGGCGACCAGGAAGCCGACGTGAAGGCTGGCCGCATATCGATCTCGTCGCCGATCGCGCGCGCCCTGATCGGCAAGGAAGTCGGCGATTCCATCGAAGTGAACGCCCCCGGCGGCTCCAAGGCCTACGAAATTCTCGCGGTCAACTGGGGCTGATCAGCCCCGGCAGGGGCGAGCCTCCCTTCGCCCCATTCTCTCTTTCCAAAAAGACGATCGTTGCTCGCGCAAGGAGTGCGCTTTCGTGGCCGATATCCGGAACGTCGAAGTCATCGCTCCCAATTTCAAGCGCCGCCTCTCGGGCGTGACGTCCACCATTATCCAGTTGATTCCGATCCAGCGCGCGCTCGGCGAAAAGATCGCCGTGCTTGGCCCGGGGCTGCCGGACACCCTGCCCTCGATCCGATTCCGCGATCTGTTGGGCTTGTGGAGCGCGCCGGATGGCCGACCTTGCCGGGTCTGGCACGCGCGCCGCAACGTCGAGATGCTGCCGGCGATTGTGCTGCGCGACCTGCTCGGCATGAAGCTGAAGATCGTCTTCACGTCCGCTTCGCAGCGCCGCCACACCGGCTGGAGCAAGTTCCTGATCTCCAGGATGGATGCGGTGATCGCGACGAGCGGCAAGACTGCCGCCTATCTCGACGTGCCGAACACGGTGATCCTGCACGGCATCGACACGAAACGCTTCCAGCCGCCTGTGGACGCGGCTGATGCCAAGTCTGCGCTCGGCCTCGACCCCGCGCAGAAATATGTCGGCTGCTTCGGGCGGGTACGCAAGCAGAAGGGAACCGATCTCTTCGTCGACAGCATGATTGCGTTGCTCCCTTGCCGGCCAGGCTGGAGCGCCGTCGTCGCGGGGCGCGCGACCGGCCCGCATGTGGCATTCGAGAACGAGCTGAAGGAACGTGTGGCAAGGGCCGGTCTGACGGACCGCATCCGTTTCGTCGGCGAACACACCAACATTCCCGATTGGTATCGCGCGCTCGACCTCTTCGTCGCGCCGCAACGCTGGGAAGGTTTTGGCCTGACGCCGCTCGAGGCCATGGCAACCGGGGTGCCGGTTGTCGCGACCGATGTCGGCGCGTTTTCGGAACTGGTGGTCGTCGGTGAGCAGGAAACCGGCACGATCATTGCCGCAAATGATCTGCAGGCGATGGTCGAGGCGACTGCCGGTTTCATGGACGATGATCGGCGCCGCGCGGTGGCCGGCGCCAATGGGCTGGGGTTGACCTGCGCATCATTCGCGATCGAAGGCGAGGCCCGTGCGATCAACGCCGTCTACGAGCGGTTGATGCGCTTCTGAGCGCGTGATTGAGCGACCTCAGCGCTTCGAGGCGAAAAGTTTCAGATAGGCGTCGGTGATCGCCTGCTTCGAGAACTGGTTCATCAGCGTCTCGTGGCCGCGTTGGGCCAGGCGTTCGCCGAGCGACGTGTCGTTGGCGATCCTGTCAATCGCCTGGGCAAAGCCATCGGCATCACCGATATCGACCATCAAGCCGTTTTCGCCGTCGCGCATGAACCATTGCGGCCCTTCCGAACGGCTCGAAACAACAGGTGTGCCTTGCGCCCAGGCCTCGAGGATGACATTGCCGAGCGGCTCATGGCTCGACGCCATGACGAAAATGTCCGAAGCGGCGAGGAACGGGCGCGTATCCTTCTGCCAGCCCGCAAAGCGCACGCGCTTCAAGACGCCGAGATCGGCAGCCAGCTTCTCCAGGTTTCCACGTTCCTCGCCGTCGCCGACGAGCCAGAGGTAGGCGTCCGGCACCTTGGCGATCGCCTGGATCAGCGTGTGGAATCCCTTGCGCGGGACGAAGCGTCCCATCGACATGATGACGGGCGCGTTCTCCGGCGTATCAAGTGTCGCCCGGCTGACGGGGGCGACCCGCTCGGTACCGGTGAAGTTGGAGATGACCTCGACGTCGCGCGTCCAGCCGAGCTTGCGCACATGTTCGGCAATGCCGGGCGTGTTGCAGACGAGGCAATCGGTATTGCGGAAATAGTCGAGACGCAGCGGATAGTCGCCGAGGCGGGAAATCTTGATGCAGCCCTTATAGTTGGGCATGAGACGGCTCGCGCGCGGCATCCAGGCGAAGAGCGCGTCCGGCTTCTCGCGGCGCGCCATGCTGCTGACCTTCATCGGCAGGAGGATCCGGTCGAGCGACAGGTTGCGGAAATTGCTTTCGATGATGTGCGTCGCACCTTCGATATCCTTCCGCCAGATGCGCCCGGGCCGGATGACCGAGGTTTGCTCGACGCCGCGCTCGCCAAGCGCATTGACCAGATGAACGAAGAAGCGCTCTGCGCCGCCGTCCTTGCCGAAATGAAAGTGCATGATTTTCATGGGAACCTCACGGGCTGGCCTGGCGCCGATCCATGTCGTCATGGTTCGGACGACGTTTCAGCGCGTGCCTCTGATAGATCTTGGCTGCGGTCAAGAAGGCGTAGACCGCCCCCGTCATCGCTTCGATGAAGCCCGGAAAGCCGCAGCGCCAAAGGCCATTGCGGAAATAGAGCCGGTAGAAATAGAGCGGCGGGCTGAACAGCATCTTGTAGGGCCGCGCGGACTTGCCGGCCGCAAACTGCTGGTCTGCCTTCAGTGTCGAGTATTTGTTTTCCTTGAGGATCTGCTCGTCGATGATCAGCGGCCGGTAGTGCAGCAGGCTGCCCTTGCGGGCGGCACCGACGGCACCATCCGGAACGATACCCTCATGGACTTTCTGGTTGAGGTCGTAGCGTCCCCTGCCCTGGCGGATCAGCCTGAGGTTCCGCCTTTCGTGCACGCGCTCGGGCGTGTAGCCGTAACCGATCAGATAGGGCCTGCGGGCGACGCGCCAGCCGACCGTTTCTGCCGGTGCATCGAGCAACGATGGCAGCAGCGCCTTCAGCGGTCCGTCCAGGCGCTCGTCGGAATCGATGTTGAGGCACCACGGCTGCGTGCATTGATCGAGGGCGAACTGCTTCTGGCCGGCATAACCCCGCCACGGCTCATGCAGGAAGCGGATCGGCCAGCCCCTGTCGATATAGGATTGCACGAGTGCCGGCGTGCCGTCGGTCGAGCCGGAGTCGACGATGACGATTTCCGCGCATTGATCGAGGCTCTCGATGCAATTGCCGAGATAGGCTTCTTCGTTCTGGCAGATGATGAAGGCGGAAAGCGGAAGCTTGCTCATGGGCGGGCCTTAGATCTGGACGAGGCCGATATCCTTGACCTGGCGAATGGTCAGCATCGTGCGCACCGTGTCGACCCGTTCGTTGGCCGTCAGCACTTCGATGACGAAATCCTGGAAAGTTGTCAGGTTCTCGGCGACACAATGCAGCAAGAAGTCGCTTTCGCCGGAAACTGTCCAGGCTTGCCGGACGATCTGCCATTCGGCCGTGGCGGCAGCGAAGGCCTTGAGATCGGCTTCCGACTGGCGCTTGAGGCCCACCATGCAGAAGGCGACGAGATCGAAGCCGAGCGCCGGTGCGTTCAGCAACGCGTGATAGCCCTTGATCACGCCGGTTTCCTCGAGCTTGCGCACGCGCCTGAGGCACGGCGGCGCAGAGATGCCGACCCGCTGGGCGAGATCGACATTGGTCATCCGGCCATCACGCTGGAGCTCGCGAAGGATCTTGAGATCGATTGCGTCGAGCTCGACTTGTTTCGTCATGAACATACGTCCTTTTTGCGTGGCGACTTTATGCGCGAGGGCAAAGTCGAAAACCTTGTATTTGCTGATGGTTGGGTTGGTCCAATGGCCGACGACGCTGACTGGTCCCCTATCCCGGCGCAGCCGCGATCATCTCTGTCGAGATTTTCGGCAAGGCGCGCTCTCCAAGGGCGAGGCCGTCTCGAGTCGGTGGGTGGCCGAGCGCAGCGCCTTCGCGATGGAACCAAGCACGGCCGGCATTCAACCCCATATGCTTCTCCAGCAAAGTGAATCCGCGTGGAATATCGCCAAACCCGCTGGACAACAAGCAGTCGCGCCGACTATTCGCGGGAAAATGGCATGGCCGAGACCGGTAGGACCGCAAAAATGGGCCGCGAGCGCCGCAAGCGGCATGGGCTTGGCTCGCTGCGGCGATCATTCGCCCGTCGCACCGCTCGCGGCGCAAGGTCCGGCAAAACGGATCGCATGGCCGAACCTGGTGCACAAACGCGTCATCTGGTGGCAAAACTAGGCTTGGCGCTCAAGCACTTGTGTGTATCAGGACGGACGCCCTTGAAAGTCATGGCAGGGAATACCTAAACTATGGAACTATTTCCCATTGACGCAATGGAATCGGACGAGAGCGTTCCCTCTCCCCGTGAACGAAGGACAAGACTATGACTGCCCGTCACGTGAAAGTGCTGATCGTCGGCTCCGGCCCGGCTGGTTATACCGCTGCCATCTACACGGCGCGCGCCATGCTCGAGCCGGTGCTGATCGCCGGCCTGGAACAGGGCGGCCAGCTGATGATCACCACCGACGTGGAGAACTATCCGGGTTATGCCGATCCGGTTCAGGGGCCCTGGATGATGGAGCAGATGCTGAAGCAGGCGACACATGTCGGCGCAGAGATCGTCAACGATCTCGTGACCGATGTCGATCTGTCGGTGCGCCCGTTCCGCGTCAAGACCGACAGCGGTAGCGACTGGACAGCGGATGCCCTGATCATCGCAACCGGCGCCAAGGCCAAATGGCTCGGCATCGAGACCGAACACACCTTCATGGGCTTCGGCGTCTCGGCCTGCGCCACCTGCGACGGCTTCTTCTACCGCAACAAGGACGTCATCGTCGTCGGCGGCGGCAACTCGGCCGTGGAAGAAGCGCTGTATCTGTCGAATCTCGCCAAGACCGTCACCGTCGTGCACCGCCGCGATTCCTTCCGCGCCGAGAAGATCCTGCAGGAGCGCCTGTTCGCCAAGCCGAATGTCAAGGTGATCTGGGACCACGAGGTCGTCGAGTACCTGGGTACTCCGGCGAAACCGCCGATGCCTGCTTCGGTCAACGGCGTGAAGCTGCGCAACACCAAGACTGGCGAGACCTCGGACATGGTCACAGACGGCGTCTTCGTCGCGATCGGCCACGCGCCGGCGGTCGAGCTTTTCAAAGGCAAGCTTCGGCAAAAGTCCAACGGCTATCTGTGGACCGCGCCCGATTCGACGGCGACCGACGTACCCGGCGTTTTTGCCGCAGGCGATGTTACGGACGACATCTATCGTCAGGCGGTGACGGCGGCCGGCATGGGCTGCATGGCAGCGCTCGAGGCCGAGAAATACCTGGCGGGTCATATGCCCGTCGCAATTGCAGCCGAATAGAAGCTGCGAATCGGGGCGGGTGTCCTGAGGCACCTCCCCGTGTGGGAACAGACGCATCAGCCACATCCGGGAGACAGGACCCCGTCTCCCGGAGTGGTTTCATATGGGGGACTTCATGTCGCTGGACTGGGACAAACTGCGCATTTTTCACGCGGCGGCCGAGGCTGGGTCGTTCACGCATGCGGCAGACAAGCTCCATCTTTCGCAATCGGCGATCAGCCGGCAGGTGAGTTCGCTTGAACAGGACGTCGGCATCAAGCTGTTTCACCGCCATGCGCGCGGCCTGATCCTCACCGAACAGGGCGAGATCCTCTACCGCACCGCGCACGAAGTGCTGATGAAGCTCGAAAGCGTCAAGATCCAGCTCAGCGAGACCACCGACAAGCCGAGCGGCAAGCTGCGCATCACCACGACCGTCGGTCTCGGCCAGGGGTGGCTCACGGACAAGATCCAGGAATTCATGTCGCTGCATCCGGACGTGCAGGTCCAGCTCATCCTCGACAACGAAGAGCTCGACGTGAACATGCGCCATGCGGACTGCGCCATTCGCCTGCGCCAGCCGCAGCAGTCGGACCTCATTCAGCGCAAGCTGTTCACGGTGCATATGCACGTCTACGCTGCGCCGTCCTACATCAACAAGTATGGTGAACCGCAGTCGATCAACGACCTCGACAATCACCGCATCATCACCTTCGGCGAACCGGCGCCGAACTATCTGCTCGATGTGAACTGGCTCGAGATCGCTGGCCGCGATTCCGACAATCCGCGCGTGTCGCACCTGCAGATCAACAGCCAGACCTCGATCAAGCGCGCCTGCCTGCTGGGCATCGGCATCGCCATGCTGCCGGACTATATCGTCGGCCGCGACCCTGGCCTCATCCAGCTTCCGATCAGTGCCGACATCCCGTCGTTCGATACCTATTTCTGCTATCCCGACGAGATGAAGAACGCTGCGAAGCTCAAGGTCTTCCGTGACTACATCGTCGCCAAGGCGCGGAACTGGAACTTCTGACGCTGGCCTGGCAAATGCTCTTTTTGTGAGCATTTCCTAGATTCGTCCATAACTGACTGTTTCTGATGTGATATTTTGAATGCGCCCTCTGTTTTATGCGGCACATTTTTATTGTGCGATGCAAAAATGTGCAGGGATGCGCACATGGCATGGCTGTCATGCATATTAAATGATTGTTGCCCGCCCAAAAAAGCAGCATACCCAACTCAGCTGATGCATCTTTGGTGGCTTCTCCTCCCAGTGCCACCGCAGCAGCTGTTCCCCTCTGGAGGTTTAAATTACCTTCACAACTTATAAGGGCCCAAGTCATCTTGTGGCCCTCTTTTTTTGTCTACTGTTAGATACGGGCGAACCGTGATGAAAATCACAGCCGGCTATTGAAAGCCGATACTTCGCTTCCCATATAAATTGTAGCTGATGCATTCTTGGTGGCTTCTCCTCCCCGCCACCGCATTAGCTGTTCCCCTCTGGAGGTTCTCATTACCTTCACAACTACAAGGGCCCAAGTTTCTTGAGGCCCTTTTTTTTGCCCTCGCGGTGCTCACGGCCTTGTGAATTGAATATCGTGCTTTCACGATACATCTATCGATAAAACCCGATATGGCGATATACAATGGACCGAGAAGAGATATTGAAAGCGCTTGCCCATCCAGTGCGGGTGAACATCCTCGCCTGGCTGAAAGAGCCGCAGCTCCATTTCCCGACGCAGGAGCATCCGTTCGATCTCGGCGTATGCGCCGGTCAGTTCGAACGCTGCGGCCTGTCGCAGTCGACCGTTTCCTCGCACCTCGCGGTGCTTCAGCGCGCCGGCCTCGTGACAACGCGCCGGGTCGGCCAGTGGATCTTCTACCGTCGTGACGAAGAGGCGATTGCCGCCTTCCTCAAGAGCATCGGCGACCTCTGAACCGCAACACCTCCCAAGCAGCCTCCCAAACAGACCTCCATGAAAGGACCTCCCATGGCCTCGCTTTTCGACCCCATCACCATCGGCGATATCCCGCTGAAGAACCGCATCGTCATGGCGCCGCTGACGCGCAACCGTTCTCCCGGCGCCGTACCGAACACATTGAACGTCACCTATTACGAGCAGCGTGCAACGGCCGGCTTGCTGATTACCGAGGGAACGGCGATCACGCAGCAGGGCCAGGGCTATGCCGACGTGCCCGGCCTCTATACGCCGGAGGCGTTGGAAGGCTGGCGCAAGGTGACGGATGCGGTGCATGCGAAGGGTGGCCGGATCATCGTGCAGATGTGGCATGTCGGCCGTATCTCGCACAATTCGCTGCAGCCGGACGGTCTCAAGCCGGTTGCGCCGTCTGCAATTCGCGCCAAATCCAAGACCTATCTGATCAATCCGGATGGCACCGGTTCCTTTGCCGAAACCTCCGAACCGCACGCGCTGGAAGTTGCCGAGATCGAAGGTATCGTCGAGGACTACCGCAAGGCTGCGCGCGCCGCGATCGATGCCGGCTTCGATGGCATCGAGATCCATGCGGCCAATGGCTATCTCATCGATCAGTTCCTGCGTTCCGGTTCGAACCATCGGACGGATTCGTACGGCGGTTCGATCGAGAATCGTGCTCGCTTCCTGTTCGAGGTCATGGATGCCGTGACGAGGGAAATCGGCGCCGGCCGCGTCGGCATCCGCCTTTCACCCGTTACGCCCGCCAACGACGTCTTCGATCCGGAGCCGCAAACGGTGTTCGGTTACGTGGTCAAGAATCTCGCCCGCTATCCCCTCGCCTATATCCATATCATCGAAGGCGCGACGGGTGGTCCACGTGATCACCAGCAGGGTGACCGGCCGTTCGATTATGACGCCCTGCGTGCCACCTATGCAGCGGCAGGCGGCAAGGCTGCCTGGATGACGAACAACGGCTATGACAAGGCGCTGGCGATGAAGACGGTCAGGGACGGCGAAGCCGATCTCGTCGCTTTCGGCAAGCCGTTCATCGCCAATCCGGATCTCGTCGAGCGGCTGAAGCGCGACGCACCACTCAACACGCCGGACCAGGCAACCTTCTATGGCGGCGGCGCCAAGGGCTACACCGACTATCCGTCCCTTGAACAGGTCGCCTGACGCTCCCACATGGCCCATGCCCCGTCACCTCGGCGGGGCATGTGTCCATTGGGAAATCAACCCCTTATGTTTTCTTCATATTTTGAAAAATGGTCATTGCAGCCGGACGGTGGAATTATCGTCACGCCCTCCAGCCATCTTCATCCCGTTCGCTACGGCAACCAGTCGGCGATGCTCAAAGTCGCGCAGGATCCCGAAGAAAAATTCGGTCGCCTGCCGCTGCTTTACTGGAACGGGCAAGGCGCCGCGAAGGTCTATGAATCCGACGGCGATGCCGTACTGATGGAGCGCACGGATAGCCAACGCAACCTGTTCCACATGGCAATGACAGGAAGCGATGAAGACGCGACGCGCATCATCTGCCGCACGGTTGCGGAACTGCATGCGCCACGTTCGACGCCCGTTCCGCAAGATCTCGTCCCGCTCGACAAATGGTTCGCCTCGCTGGAGGCCGCCGCCCCTGCCCAAGGTGGCCTGTTTGTACGTGCGCTCGAAGCGGCGAAGGGCCTATTTGCCGAGCCGGAACCGCCCGTCGTGTTGCATGGCGACGTGCACCACGCCAACATCCTCGATTTCGGCGACCGCGGCTGGCTGGCGATCGATCCGAAGCGCGTATTCGGCGATCGCGGCTACGACTATGCCAACCTGTTCTGCAATCCGGAACTGCCTTTGGTCACCGTTCCTGGCCGGCTGCAACGGCATCTGCCGATTGTCGCGGAGGAGACGGGACTTCACCCGCGCCGCATCCTCAATTGGGTGCTGGCCTATGCCGGGCTTTCCGCTGCCTGGTTCGTGGAGGACGGTGACGACTTCGGCGTCGAGAGCGATCTGACGATGGCCGAGATCGCAATCGCCGAGCTCGATCGCTAAGCTCAGCCGGTCCTCAACAGGATGACGGCATAAATGCACGCCTCGCTGCCGGTGTTGCGGAAGACGCAATCCTGCGGTGGCCCGAGTTCCAGGCAGTCCCCCTCGCCAAGAACGTGGGTCTCAAGGCCTTCCACAAAGGTGAGGCTGCCTTGTTTCACCCATATCCATCGACGATGAAGCGCATAGGCGGATGCCGGGATCGGCACCTCCGCGCCGGCCGGAAGCTCGACCTCGACAAGTTCGAGCGGCAGGTCCGACATCGGTGAAACGTGGCGCCGAAGATATCCCGTTTGCGGATCGCGCCACACCGATTGATCCCGCCGTCGCGACAGCCTGCCCTGGCTCATTTCCGCTCGCGCGATCAGGCTGGACATCGTCAGGCCGAACGCGCCCGCAAGCTTTGCGAGCAATGTCGCCGTCGGGCTGCTGTCGCCCCGCTCGACCTTGTGGATCATTGCGCGCGAGACACCGGAGCGCTCTGAAAGTTCGCTCAGCGACCAGCCGCGCGCTTCCCGTTCAAGACGAATTCGTTCACTGAGCCGTTGATCCAGGCCGTCTACTTTAGTATTCATGATGTAATCATATAGTGGACGAATGCGAGGAGCAAGCATATGTTGATCAGGGCGGCCATCCAAGACGATCTGCCAGCCATCTGCGAGATCTACAACGACGCCGTCGCGAACACGACGGCGATCTGGAACGAGACCCTGGTCGATGTCGCCAATCGGGCGGCCTGGCTGAAAGCCCGTGCGGACGCAGGCTATCCGGTGCTGGTCGCCGTCTCCGGCGAGGGAGATATCGTCGGCTATGCCTCCTTCGGCGATTGGCGCGCCTTCGATGGCTATCGCCACACGGTGGAGCATTCCGTCTACGTTCACAAGGATCGTCGCGGTGGTGGCATCGGCCGCAAACTCATGGTCGCGCTGATCGCCGAAGCGGAACGGCTGGACAAGCACGTGATGATCGCGGGCATCGAATCGGAAAACACGGCCTCGATCCGCCTTCACGCCCAACTGGGCTTTGTCGATACCGGTCGCATGCGCGAGGTCGGCACGAAATTCGGCCGCTGGCTCGATCTCACATTCATGCAACTGGTACTTCGGACGGGCTCACCACGTTAGGCCCCGGCATCCGCTTCGACGATGACCGCTTGTCGAGGCGATTGGAGATGCTATGAACGCACAAGGCGTGTTTCTGGATCGCAGCAACGTGAGTCTTCGGCGGAAGGTGAGATCGGTCGCTTGGTCACGGGTCGCGAGAGCGGCGCTGGCGCTGCTTGTCAGCGCACCCGTATTCGTCGCGGCCCCCGCCGCCGCTCGCATCGATGACCTCGCCCCTCGCCCGAAATGCGTCTATTCGGGGCGATCGGCCAAAGATCCCGCGCAGGCGCTCTGCATCAGCAAGGAGAATTTCGCCCGCGACGTCTGCGGCGTGATCGACCACTACGCGACGGTCAACGACCTGCCTTCGGCCTTCTTCGCCCGTCTGATCTGGCGCGAAAGCCTGTTCCGGCCAAATGCGGTCAGCCCCAAGGGTGCCGAAGGGATCGCGCAGTTCATGCCGGGAACGGCGAAGTTGCGGGGGCTCAACAACAGCTTCGATGTCGTCGAGGCGCTGGGAAAGTCGGCGGAATATCTGAACGAGCTCAAGTCGCGCTATGGCAATCTCGGCTTTGCCGCCGCTGCCTACAATGCCGGCGAGAACGGGCTGGAGCGGTTTCTCGAGGTCGATTGGCTGCCGGCCGAAACGCGCAACTACGTGCTCGCGATCACCGCCTACAGCGTCGAGGACTGGCGCGACAATCCACCGAAGGTGCTCGACCTGACGCTCGACAAGAGCAAGACCTTCCTCGATGGCTGCGTGGCGCTCGCCAGCACCCGCAACCTTCGCGATATCGAGGTGATCGACGAAGCCGAATGGGCGCCCTGGGGCGTACAACTCGCCGCGCATTTCCAAAAGTCGGTCGCGCAGCGCCTGTTCGTGCGCGCTGTCAAGCGCCTGCCGGAATCGATTCGAAGCGAGAAGCCTTTGTTGCTCAGGGAGCGCAATGCCAGCTTTGGCCTCCGGATTCGCTACGCCGCACGCATCGGCCGCGAGACCCAGGCGGAAGCGAACAAGCTCTGCACCACCATCCGCAAGAGCGGCGGCGCCTGCCTTGTCTTCAAGAACTGATCAGGCGAGAACGCGGTCGCCGGCGCTCGTGCGTGCGGCTGCCTCTACCGGCAGGCAGCCAAGCCCCCTGAGCGTCGTCGCTACCGCCTCGTCAATCGGCGTGTGCGGTTCTTCACCGAGAACGGCAAGCAGCCGCTCGTTCGGCATTCTCAGCGGTTCGCGCCAAACGTAGCGCATCTTGCGCAGTTCCCTGAAGAGCGGGACGAAGGGCGAGGCAAGGCCGATCAGCCACCAGGGGAAGGCCCGCACCGGTAGCTCCGGCTTACCGACGGCACGGCGGATCGCCGCGACCATCTCTGTGCCGTTGCGGTCGAGGAAGCCGCGCATGTGATAGACGGCAAAGCGCGGCAGGTTCTCGGCACGCTCGACGAGGCGGATCATGGTTTCCGCCACATCGGGCAGATAGGCCCACTGATGCGAGGTGCCTTGGCGGCCGGGATAGGAAATCGCCGTCAGCGGTTTTCCGGGCTTTACCAGCCCTTGTGAAAACCAGTTGTTCGCGGCTCCCGGGCCGAAGAAGTCGCCTGCCCTGACGATGATGACGCCGACGCCTGCCTCGGACGCATCCTTCAGCCGACGTTCCATTTCCTTGCGGATCATGCCCTTGTCCGTATCCGGGTTCTGCGGCGCGTCCTCCGTCAGAATGGGAAAGGCATCGCGGCCGAAATTGTAGATCGTTCCCGGCAGCAGGATGCGCGCCCCCGTGGCCTTGGCCGCAGCAATGGTGCTGTCGAGCATCGGCAGCACCAGGGTGCCCCAGTTGCGGTAGCCGGGCGGATTGACGGCGTGCACGATCAGATCGGCCCCTTCCGCCGCGGCGCGGACGTCCTGCGGGCTCATGGCATCGCCCTGCCGCCAGTCGAATGCCGCCTCCGCCCGCGCCGCCTTCTCGGCGTTTCGGTTCAAGGCGCGCACCTGCCAGCCGCGCTTGTCGAGCCCGCGCGCGACGGCGCTGCCAATGCCGCCTGTCGCTCCGAGCACCAGTGCGATCCTTGTTCTTTCCTGCGTCTCGATCATGTCACGCTCCATCCATTTCGATGAAGAGAGGATCACGCATCATGGGGCTAAACGGAATTGCCGAATATCTTTGAGCAGATATACTGAAATGTATGAGCAAACTGGATCTGAGCTGGGACTTCTACAGAACGTTCCTCGCGGTGTTGCGGGAGGGATCGCTGTCCGCGGCCGCCCGCGAGCTCGGCCTGACGCAGCCAACCATCGGTCGGCACGTAGACGCCATGGAAGCATCACTTGGTTATCCGCTCTTCGTGCGGTCTCCGCACGGCCTGCTGCCGACCGATGCCGCGCTGGCGCTCAGGCCCTATGCCGAGACGCTTTCCGCGACATCGGCGGCGCTCTTGCGGGCCGCATCCAGCCAGCGTGATGCCGTCAGCGGTACGGTGCGCATCAGCGCCAGCGAGGTCATCGGCATCGAGGTCCTGCCGCCGATCCTGGCGCAACTGCACGAGGCCTATCCGGAGCTGACGATCGAACTCTCCGCCTCCGATGCGGTCGAAGACCTGTTGCGCCAGGAGGCGGATATCGCCGTGCGCATGGTCGCGCCAGCGCAGGATGCCTTGATCGCCCGCCACCTCGGCGCTGTCCCCATCAGCTTTCATGCCCACCGCCGTTACATCGCGCGGCGCGGCATGCCGCAGGCACTGGCCGACCTCGCCGGTCACAGCCTGATCGGCTACGACCGGGAAACCGCGGCAATCCGGGCGATTATCGCACGCTCGCCCGAACTACCGGCGGCACGCTTTGCGCTGAAGGCCGACAGCAACCTTGCCCAATTGGCGGCGATCCGCGCCGGCTTCGGCATCGGCATCTGCCAGAACGGCTTGGCGGCGCGCGACCCCGATCTTCTCCCGGTTCTGCCCGGCCTCTTCGAGATGAAGCTCGAGACCTGGCTGGTGATGCACGAGAACCTGAAGTCGGCGCCGCGCTGCCGCGTCACGTTCGACGCATTGGCCAAGGGGCTGCGCGACTACATTCGCGGAGCAGCACCTGCGGCAGAGGACAGCGATGCTTCCGCCTAGCTCAGTGGTTGCTCGCCTGACGATGGAGACATCGCCTCCATCCGCGTCCACCGTGTCGAGCACGGCTTCCATGATGACGAGCGCGGATCGCGCCCAACACCCCCGCTCCCATCGGCACGTTTGCGACCGTCGCAAAGGGCAGTTTAGCATCGGGCAAGAGAAAAGCCCGCCAAGATGACGGGCTCTCAAATTTTTTGGGTTAGTCGGTCGCGGGGCGGTTAGCCCTCGGATTCGGCTGGCGTTTCCGGCACGCCGTTGTCGACGGCTGCCTCCTCGCCTTCGTCTTCGCCATCCGGCTCGCTGATGCGCTCGACCGAAACGACCTTCTCGTCCTTGGCGGTCGAGAAGATGGTGACGCCCTTGGTCGCGCGGCTCGCCAGCCGGACGCCATTGATCGGAACGCGGATCAACTGACCGCCATCGGAGACGAGCATGATCTGGTCGTTGTCTTCGATCGGGAAGGCTGCGACCAGCTCGCCGATTTCCGCGGTCCGCGACGTATCGGTGGCACGGATGCCCTTGCCGCCACGGCCGGAGGTGCGGAAGTCGTAGGACGACGAGCGCTTGCCGAAGCCCTTGGCCGAGACCGTCAGCACAAACTGTTCGCGTGCCTTGAGCTCCTCGTAGCGTTCGTTCGAAAGCTCGCCGCCATCGGTGACTTCCTCGCCAACCAGCGCGATTTCTTCCTCGTCGCCATTCGTTGCCCGGCGCTCCGCGGCAGCGCGCTTGAGATAGGCAGCGCGCTCCCACGGTTCGGCGTCGACATGGCCAAGGATCGCCATCGAGATGATGCGGTCGCCGTCGCCGAGATTGATGCCGCGAACGCCGATCGAGTTGCGGCCGGCAAAGACGCGCACGTCGTCGACCGGGAAGCGGATGCACTGGCCGAGCGCCGTCGTCAGCATGACGTCGTCATGTTCCGTGCAGGTGTCGACAGACAGGATCTCGTCGCCCTCTTCCTCGAGCTTCATGGCGATCTTGCCGTTGCGGTTGACCTGGACGAAGTCCGACAGCTTGTTGCGGCGAACCGTGCCGCGGGTCGTCGAGAACATGACGTCGAGGTTTTCCCAGGTCGCCTCGTCCTCGGGCAGCGGCATGATCGTGGTGATGCGCTCGCCGGGCTCCAGCGGCAGCATGTTGATCAGAGCCTTGCCGCGCGATTGCGGCGTGCCGATCGGCAGGCGCCAGACCTTCTCCTTGTAGACGATGCCACGCGAGGAGAAGAACAGAACCGGCGTATGGGTGTTGGCGACGAATAGCCGGGTAACGAAATCCTCGTCCCTGGTCGCCATGCCAGAACGGCCCTTGCCGCCGCGGCGCTGTGCCCGGTAGGTCGTCAGCGGCACGCGCTTGATGTAGCCGAGATGCGAGACGGTCACGACCATGTCTTCACGGGCGATGAGGTCCTCATCGTCCATATCCGGGCCGCCTTCCATGATCTCGGTGCGGCGCGGCGTGCCGAACTCGTCGCGGATAGCGATGAGTTCTTCCTTGACGATCGACATGATGCGCAGGCGCGACGACAGGATGTCGAGGTAATCCTTGATTTCCTCGCCGATCTTGTTGAGCTCGTCGCCGATTTCATCGCGGCCGAGCGCGGTCAGGCGCTGCAGGCGCAGGTCGAGGATAGCGCGGGCCTGCTCTTCCGAGAGGTTGTAGGTGCCGTCCTCGTTGATGCGGTGGCGCGGGTCGTCGATCAGGCGAATGAGGCTCTCGACGTCATGGGCCGGCCAGCGGCGTTCCATCAATTGCTCGCGTGCCGTCTGCGGGTCTGGCGCGTGGCGGATGAGCTTGATGATTTCGTCGATATTGGCGACCGCGATGGCGAGACCGACGAGCACATGGGCCCGGTCGCGCGCCTTGCGCAGCAGGTATTTCGTACGCCGGCTAACGACTTCTTCGCGGAACGAAACGAAGGCCCTGAGCATGTCGAGCAGCGTCATGTGCTCGGGCTTGCCGCCGTTCAGCGCCACCATGTTGCAGCCGAAGGAGGTCTGCAGCGGCGTGTAGCGGTAGAGCTGGTTCAGGATGACGTCGGCATTGGCGTCGCGCTTCAGTTCGATGACGACGCGATAGCCCTGACGGTCCGATTCGTCGCGCAGGTCGGAGATGCCCTCGATGCGCTTCTCGCGCACCAGTTCGGCCATCTTCTCGATCATCGTCGCCTTGTTCACCTGGAACGGGATCTCGGTGATGATGATCTGCTCACGGTCGCCGCGCATCGGCTCGATATGGGCGCGGCCGCGCATGATGACCGAGCCGCGGCCGGTCTCGTAGGCCGAGCGGATGCCGGAGCGGCCGAGGATCAGCGCGCCGGTCGGGAAGTCCGGGCCCGGGATGATTTCCATCAGTTCCGGCAATTCGATCGCCGGATTGTCGATCAGCGCTGCGCAACCGTCGATGACTTCGACGAGATTGTGCGGCGGGATGTTCGTCGCCATGCCGACAGCGATGCCGCCGGCGCCGTTGACGAGCAGGTTCGGGAACTTCGCGGGAACGACGGACGGCTCCTGCAGGGTGCCGTCATAGTTGTCGCGGAAGTCGACCGTTTCCTTGTCGAGATCGTCGAGCAGCGAATGCGCTGCCTTCTGCAGGCGGCATTCGGTGTAGCGCTCCGCTGCCGGCGGGTCACCGTCGACGGAACCGAAGTTGCCCTGGCCGTCGATCAGCGGCAGGCGGAGAGACCAATCCTGCGCCATGCGTGCCAGCGCGTCGTAGATCGCGGCGTTGCCGTGCGGGTGATACTTACCCATTACGTCCCCGGTGACGCGGGCGCATTTGACGTATTTCTTGTTCCAGTCGATGCCGAGCTCGCTCATCCCGTAGAGGATGCGGCGGTGCACGGGTTTCAGACCGTCACGCACGTCGGGAAGCGCGCGGCTGACGATAACGCTCATCGCGTAATCGAGATAGGACCGCTGCATTTCCTCGATGATGGAAATCGGCTCGATGCCTGGCGGAGTTTTTCCGCCGCCGGGAGTGCTTTGCTCAGTCAATGGTGATCACGATCTTTGTTCAGAATCAGTCGGATATTTATAGCGGATTGCCACCGGAATCGCCAATTTGCGGCCCACGGCACCATTCGTCCGCCCAAGTGTGAAGATGTCACTGTAACGCTTTGATTCGCTGCATGATTCGCTCAGTGATCCAGATCCGGAGCCGGCGAGCCATGCGGCAGTTGTGAACAGTCTTTTGCCGCCGGAGGAGGCTTTTCTAGGGCATTGCGCGGCAAATCGGAAGACCCCCGTCGCCAATCGCCGCGGCGCCGTGCATTTGCGGTCCGCTCGCCGCAAGGGATTGCTCATTAAGTCATTGCTGAGACTTTGTTTGCCGCCCTCTTTCCAAGCGCTTGCGGCTTGCCTAACAATGCCCTCATGCCACCGGGAAAACCCGGGGCGAATCCGGAAGGGGAAACGGATGTTCAATGTCGACCTCCTGGTCAATGCGCTCACCACGCTTCTCGTCACCCTCGATCCGCCCGGCCTCGCGCCGATCTTCCTGAGCCTGACGGTCGGCCTCAGCCGGCAGGAGCGCTTTCAGGTGGCCACGCGCGGCTCGCTGATCGCCTTCTTCATTCTCGCGGCCTTCGCGCTCTTCGGTAACGGTATCCTCGGTCTGCTCGGCATCTCGATCGGCGCCTTCCGCATCGCCGGCGGCCTGCTGCTCTTCTGGATCTCCTTCGAGATGATTTTCGAGAAGCGGCAGGAGCGCAAGGAAAAGACCGGCGAGAACGCGACCGCCAAGGACCACATTCATAACATCGCGGTCTTCCCGCTTGCCCTGCCCTTGATTGCCGGGCCAGGCGCGATCTCGGCGACGATCCTGCTTGCCGGCTCGTTCCCGACGGCCGTGGAGCGCACGCAACTCATCATCGTCATCGCGCTGTCGATCTTGAGCCTCTTCCTGGCGCTCGTGATCGCCGAGCGTATCGACCGGTTTCTCGGCGTCACCGGCCGCGCGATCCTGACTCGCCTGCTCGGCGTCATCCTGGCGGCCCTTGCCGTCCAGTTCGTCGTCGACGGGGTCAAATCCGCCATGGCCGTCTAGGACGACGATCTGAAGTCATCGCGAGACGACGGTGGCTTCCTCCGGACAAACGGAAACGCCGTGCCCAAACGGACACGGCGCCTGAAACAGTGCGAGTTGGCTACGCCGATCAGAACGGAATGTCGTCGTCCATATCGCGTGAGAAGCCGCCGCCCTGGCCCTGGCCACCCTGGCCGCCCGAGCGTCCACCGCCGGACGACTGGCGCGGCTGATCGTAATCGTCGTAACCGCCGCCGCCTCCGCCATAGCTGCTGCCGCCGAAGTCGCTGCCGCCACCGCGGCTGACGCCGGAGCCGCCGCCCTCGCCGCGGCCGTCAAGCATCGTCAGCGTCGAGTTGAAGCCCTGCAGCACGACTTCCGTCGAGTAACGGTCGTTGCCGTTCTGGTCCTGCCACTTGCGGGTCTGCAGTGCGCCTTCGATATAGAGCTTGGCGCCCTTCTTCACATATTGCTCGACGACCTTGCAGAGGCCCTCGTTGAAGACGACGACGGTGTGCCATTCGGTCTTCTCACGGCGCTCGCCGCTGTTGCGGTCGCGCCAGGATTCCGAGGTTGCGATGCGCAGGTTGGCGATCGGCCGGCCGTCCTGCGTGCGCCGGATTTCCGGGTCTGCCCCGACATTTCCGATCAAGATCACCTTGTTGACGCTTCCAGCCATGTTGCTTTTCCCGTGGTTTCACCGGACCTTAGGCCCGGCTTGGAATTTCAAGAGCGCGCATCTTAGCGGCCTGATGCCGCCGATACGCCCCGCCTCGCACATAATCCACAACAGTTTTGGTCGTTTTATGGGCGATCTGTTCTTTATTTGTTCTAGTATTTGGCTATGATCCTGTCAACCGACTCGAATTGGCCGCCTCTTTTGCCGATTGCGCCTCGACATGGGCGTTAGCGTCATTACATAGGGGGCTTTCAACCGACATGCAAAAGCTGGCTTCCGATGAGTGAACTCAAGACCATCTCCATTCGTGGTGCGCGCGAGCACAATCTGAAAGGCATCGACCTCGATCTGCCGCGCAACAAGCTGATCGTGATGACCGGCCTGTCCGGCTCCGGCAAGTCCTCGCTCGCCTTCGATACGATCTATGCCGAAGGGCAGCGCCGCTATGTCGAGAGCCTGTCGGCCTATGCGCGCCAGTTCCTCGAGATGATGCAGAAGCCGGATGTCGACCAGATCGACGGCCTGTCGCCGGCGATTTCGATCGAGCAGAAGACGACCTCGCGCAATCCGCGTTCGACGGTCGGGACGGTCACCGAAATCTACGACTATATGCGCCTGCTCTTCGCGCGCGTCGGCGTGCCCTATTCGCCGGCGACGGGCCTTCCGATCGAGAGCCAGACGGTTAGCCAGATGGTCGATCGGGTGCTGGAGTTCGGCGAAGGCACGCGCCTTTATATCCTCGCGCCGCTCGTTCGCGGCCGCAAGGGCGAGTACAAGAAGGAACTCGCCGAGCTGATGAAGAAGGGCTTTCAGCGCGTCAAGGTCGACGGCACCTTCTACGAGATCGCCGAAGTTCCGGCGCTCGACAAGAAGTACAAGCACGACATCGACGTCGTGGTCGACCGTGTCGTCGTGCGGCCGGATCTCTCCTCGCGCCTCGCCGACAGCCTGGAGACCTGCCTGACGCTGGCCGACGGGCTTGCCATTGCCGAATTCGCCGACAAGCCGCTGCCGCCGGAAGAAACGGCTGCAGGCGGCTCGGCCAACAAGTCGCTGAACGAAACCCACGAGCGCGTGCTGTTTTCTGAAAAATTCGCCTGCCCGGTCTCCGGTTTCACGATCCCCGAGATCGAGCCGCGCCTGTTCTCGTTCAACAATCCCTTCGGCGCCTGCCCGACCTGTGACGGTCTCGGCAGCCAGCAGAAGATCGACGTGGCGTTGATCGTGCCGGAGGAGCACAGAACCTTGCGTGACGGCGCGATCGCCCCCTGGGCCAAGTCCTCGTCTCCTTATTACAACCAGACGCTGGAAGCGCTCGGCAAGGCCTTCGGCTTCAAGCTCGGCAATCGTTGGAACGAACTGTCGTCGGCTGCGCAGAATGCGATCCTGCACGGAACGGAAGAGAAGATCGTCTTCCACTACGAGGACGGCGCCCGCTCCTACAACACCACCAAGAATTTCGAGGGCATCGTGCCCAATCTCGAGCGCCGCTGGAAGGAAACCGACAGCGCCTGGGCGCGCGAAGAGATCGAGCGCTACATGTCGGCCGCGCCCTGCCCGGCCTGCGCCGGTTTCCGCTTGAAGCCAGAGGCGCTGGCGGTCAAGATCGACAAACTGCACATCGGTCAGGTCACCGACATGTCGATCCGCGTTGCACGCGACTGGTTCGAGGCGCTGCCGGCGCATCTCAACACCAAGCAGAACGAAATCGCCGTCCGCATCCTCAAGGAAATCCGCGACCGTCTGCGTTTCCTCAACGATGTCGGCCTCGAATATCTCAGCCTGTCGCGCAATTCCGGAACGCTCTCGGGCGGTGAAAGCCAGCGTATCCGGCTTGCCTCGCAGATCGGCTCGGGCCTCACGGGCGTGCTCTACGTGCTCGACGAACCGTCAATCGGCCTGCACCAGCGCGACAACGCCCGCCTGCTCGAAACGCTCCGGCATCTCCGTGACATCGGCAATACCGTGATCGTCGTCGAGCACGACGAGGACGCGATCCTGACGGCCGATTACGTCGTCGACATCGGCCCGGCCGCGGGCATCCATGGCGGCGAGGTCATCGCGCAAGGGTCCCCATCGGACATCATGGCCAATCCGAAATCGCTGACCGGCAAGTATCTTTCCGGCGAGCTTTCGGTCGCGGTCCCGTCGGAACGTCGTAAGGCGAAGAAGAAAAAGGAAATCACCGTCGTCGGCGCCCGCGCCAACAACCTCAAGAACGTCACCGCCTCGATCCCGCTCGGTGTCTTCACCGCCGTGACCGGTGTGTCCGGCGGCGGCAAGTCGACCTTCCTGATCGAAACGCTCTACAAGGCCGCTGCCCGCCGCATCATGGGCGCGCGCGAGAACCCGGCGGAGCACGACCGCATCGATGGCTTCGAGCATATCGACAAGGTAATCGACATCGACCAGTCGCCGATCGGCCGCACGCCGCGCTCCAACCCGGCGACCTATACCGGCGCCTTCACGCCGATCCGCGACTGGTTTGCCGGTCTGCCGGAGGCAAAAGCGCGTGGCTATCAGCCGGGCCGTTTCTCCTTCAACGTCAAGGGCGGCCGCTGCGAGGCCTGCCAGGGCGACGGCGTCATCAAGATCGAGATGCACTTCCTGCCGGATGTCTACGTCACCTGCGACGTCTGCCACGGCAAGCGTTACAACCGCGAAACGCTCGACGTGCACTTCAAGGGCAAGTCCATTGCCGACGTGCTCGACATGACGGTTGAGGAAGGCGTGGAGTTCTTTGCCGCCGTCCCCGCCGTGCGCGACAAGCTGGTGACGCTGAACCAGGTGGGCCTCGGCTACATCAAGGTCGGTCAGCAGGCAAACACGCTGTCGGGCGGTGAAGCCCAGCGCGTCAAGCTGGCGAAGGAACTGTCGAAGCGCTCCACCGGCCGGACGCTCTATATTCTCGACGAGCCGACGACCGGCTTGCATTTCCACGACGTGGCCAAGCTTCTTGAAGTTCTGCATGAACTTGTGAACCAGGGCAATTCCGTCGTCGTCATCGAGCACAATCTCGAAGTCATCAAGACAGCCGACTGGATCATCGACTTCGGTCCCGAAGGTGGCGATGGCGGCGGCGAGGTCATCGCCAAGGGCACGCCTGAGGAGGTGGTCAAGGAGAAGCGCTCCTATACCGGCCAGTTCCTCAAGGAGCTTTTGGAGCGCCGGCCGATGAAGAAGGTCGAGGCGGCGGAGTGATCGCCTCGACGCCGATCGGCAACCGCAAGGAGTGATCGCGGCATGATGCGGCCTGCTCGTCTGGAGGATCTGGCTGCTGTGCAAAGCCTGACCGAAGCGGCCTACGAGCCCTACCGGGCACTTCTTGGCGGGCCGCCGCTTCCGGTTACCGAAGACTACGGCCCACGGATTCTTCGCGGTGAGGTTTGGCTTCGGGAGCGAGATGAAGTTGTCGTGGCACTTGCCGTCTTCGAGCGGCACGCCGATCACCTGCTGATCTTCAGCATTGCCGTCGCGCCTGGCTGTCAGGGCCAGGGGCTCGGTATAGAGCTCCTGCAATTCCTGGATGGCAAGGCGGCCGAGTGGGGCCTGCCGGAGGTGCGGCTCTATACCAATTCACGCATGGAGCGAAACATCGCGCTCTATCGCGCCTATGGATTTCAAGAAACGGGTCGCAGACCCAATCCCTATCGTCCAGGGTGGACACTTGTGGACATGACGAAATCGATCGAAGACTGAAAAGCACGCGGTCAAGCGATGACCGTTGTCGAGGAGGATGGCATGGCAAAATCCGGAAAGATCCGCGTTGGTATCGGCGGCTGGACCTTCGAGCCCTGGGAGGGCACCTTCTATCCGAGCGGGCTCGCGAAGAAGCGCCAGCTCGAATACGCAAGCAAACAGCTTCGCGCGATCGAGGTGAACGGCACCTATTACTCCTCGCAGAAACCCGAGACCTTCGCCAAGTGGGCCTCCGAAGTGCCCGAGGATTTCATCTTTTCGTTGAAGGCGAGCCGCTTCGTCACCAACCGCAAGGTTCTCTCGGAAGCCGGTGAATCCATGGAGCGATTTCTGACGCAAGGCTTGACCGAGCTCGGACCCCATCTCGGGCCAATCCTCTGGCAGTTCGCGCCGACGAAGAAGTTCGAACCCGACGACTTCGAGGGTTTTCTGAAACTTCTGCCGGCAAAGCAGGACGGGCTTGCGCTGCGCCATGTGGTCGAGGTCCGCAATTCCACCTTCCAGGTTCCGGAATTCGTGGCGCTGCTGGAGAAATACGGCGTTGCCGTGGTGCTCGCGGAACATGCGGATTATCCGATGATCGCCGACGTTACCGCCGATTTCGTCTATCTCCGCCTGCAGAAGGGCAGCGACGACATCGAGACCTGCTATCCAGCCGACAAGCTCGACCTCTGGGCCGATCGCGCCAAGACCTTCGCAAGCGGCGACGAGCCGAGCGGGCTCGACAAGAGCGCTCCGGAGCGCAAGGCCGCGAAGGAGCCGCGCGACGTGTTCGCCTACTTCATCACCGAGGGCAAGGTGAATGCGCCGAACGGTGCCCGTGAGTTGCAGAAGCGCGTCGATTGAGGTCCAAGGCGGGATCAGTGCACGTGCCTGATCCCGCTCACCCCTTACCAACCTACCAGTCCTTGTGCCTGAGCCGGCGTCACCGGCGCGCAGCGACGCTGGAACAGCCGCTCCAAGCGGTGTCGGCGTTGCGCCGCGGGAGCCCAAAAGGCCAACAGCCTCAAGGCGCAAGACGCGAATCACCACACCCACCCACATCGCTTCCGCAAGTGCAACCGAGGGTACCGTTGGGGATAGAATTTATGCAGTTTTTTACCCGTCAATTTTTTGATTTCGCGCTGTCCGTTGCGGCAGTCTCACAGGCAACCTCTGGAAGTGCCTGATTTTCATGGGGTTGGCCGATGTCCCCGTTTTCCACAGTCGGTCCACACAACATCTAGCGCCCAAACTTCCGTCACAAACCACCCCTTGACGCCCCCGGACGATTCACGGTTAATGGATTTCACGTTGCGACGGCGGCGGACCGGATTGTTGAGCGCCCGGTTCATCTCACCAAATCGTCGGTTCTGACAGGCGGCAGTCATGGATTTCACCATGCGGTCGCCGTGAGGGCTTTTGTGCGATCTTTGTGGCCCGCTTGAGCAACAATTGGCTGGCATAAATCAGCTGTTAACACTATATTTAGTGCTTGCAGTCAGCCTATCTCACAAGATACAGGGTCACCCAGTTATGGGTTTCTCTCCAAGGACGGAAGCTGAGACTGGCTGCGGGATGCCCCTCGCGGCCGGGCGGGGACAATTGCGCCTGTGGCGGGCGCTAGGCAACACGAAGGACCAGGGACAATGAAGATCGAACGTCGTTTCACCAAGGCCGGGCAATCCGCCTATGCGGAGATCGAATTCCGCAAGGCTACGAGTGAGATCAAGAACCCCGATGGTTCGATCGTTTTCCGCCTTGCCGATATCGACGTTCCGGCGCAGTTCAGCCAGGTCGCTGCCGACATTCTCGCCCAGAAGTATTTCCGCAAGGCTGGCGTTCCCGCCAAGATGAAGCGCGTCGAGGAGAACGATGTCCCCTCCTTCCTCTGGCGCTCGGTTCCCGATCAGGAAGCGCTGAAGGCGCTGCCGAAGGAAGAGCAGTACGGTTCCGAAACCGATGCCCGCCAGGTCTTCGATCGCCTGGCCGGCACCTGGGCCTATTGGGGCTGGAAGGGCGGCTATTTCGATACGGAAGAAGACGCCTCCGCCTTCCGCGACGAACTCGCTTACATGCTTGCCACCCAGCGCGTAGCACCGAACTCGCCGCAATGGTTCAACACCGGCCTGCACTGGGCCTATGGCATTGACGGCCCCGGCCAGGGCCACTTCTATGTCGACCCCTTCACCGGCAAGCTGACGAAGTCCAAGTCCGCTTACGAGCACCCGCAGCCGCACGCCTGCTTCATCCAGTCGGTCGCCGACGATCTCGTCAACGAAGGCGGCATCATGGACCTCTGGGTGCGCGAAGCGCGCCTGTTCAAGTACGGCTCCGGCACCGGCTCCAACTTCTCGCACCTGCGCAGCGAAGGCGAAAAGCTCTCGGGTGGCGGCAAGTCCTCCGGCCTGATGTCGTTCCTGAAGATCGGCGATCGCGCTGCCGGCGCCATCAAGTCGGGCGGCACGACCCGTCGCGCCGCCAAGATGGTCGTCGTCGACATCGACCATCCGGATATCGAGGAATACATCAACTGGAAGGTCAAGGAAGAGCAGAAGGTTGCCGCCCTTGTCACCGGCTCCAAGGTCGTCGCCAAGCATCTGAAGGCGATCATGAAGGCCTGCGTCAACTGCGACGGCACCGACGACGCCTGCTATGATCCGAAGCAGAACCCGGCGCTGAAGCGCGAGATCCGCGCTGCCAAGCAGGCGCTGGTTCCGGAAAACTATGTCCAGCGCGTCATCCAGTTCGCCAAGCAGGGCTACAAAGACCTCGAATTCAAGACCTACGACACCGATTGGGATTCGGAAGCCTACCTCACGGTTTCGGGCCAGAACTCCAACAACTCGGTCTCGATCAAGGACGACTTCCTGCGCGCCGTCGAAGCGGATGGCGACTGGCACCTGACCGCCCGCAAGGACGGCCGTATCCTGAAGACGCTGAAGGCTCGTGACCTCTGGGAGTCGATCTCCTACGCCGCTTGGGCGTCCGCCGATCCGGGCCTGCACTTCAACACGACGATGAACGACTGGCACACGAGCCCGGCCGCCGGCCCGATCCGCGCGTCGAACCCGTGCTCGGAATATATGTTCCTCGACGACACCGCCTGCAACCTCGCCTCGCTGAACCTGATGATGTTCAAGGATGCGGCGACCAAGCGCATCAACATCGCCGACTACGAACACGCCGTCCGCCTGTGGACGATCGTTCTCGAAGTCTCGGTCATGATGGCGCAGTTCCCGTCCCGCGAGATTGCCGAACTCTCTTACGAGTACCGCACGCTCGGCCTCGGCTACGCCAACATCGGCGGCCTGCTGATGTCCTCGGGCATCCCCTATGACAGCGCCGAAGGCCGAGCCATCGCCGGTGCCCTCACAGCGATCATGACCGGCATCTCCTACGCCACGTCGGCCGAAATGGCCGAGAAGCTGGGCCCGTTCCCGGGCTTTGCGCCGAACCGCGACAACATGCTGCGCGTCATCCGCAACCACCGCCGCGCCGCCTATGGCGAGACGACCGGTTACGAGGCGCTCTCGGTCAACCCGGTCGCGCTCATCCACGCCGACAACCCGGACCAGGACCTGATCATTCACGCCATGAGCGCCTGGGACAAGGCGCTGGAACTCGGCGAGAAGCACGGCTACCGCAACGCCCAGGCGACCGTGATCGCGCCGACCGGCACGATCGGCCTCGTCATGGACTGCGACACGACCGGCATCGAGCCCGACTTCGCGCTCGTCAAGTTCAAGAAGCTCGCCGGCGGCGGCTACTTCAAGATCATCAACCGCGCCGTTCCGGAAGCGCTGCGTTCGCTCGGCTATAGCGAAAGCCAGATCGCCGAGATCGAAGCCTACGCCGTCGGCCACGGCAACCTGAACCAGGCGCCGGCGATCAACCCGACGACGCTGAAGGCCAAGGGCTTCACCGACGAGAAGGTGGAAGCCGTTAACGCCGCGCTGAAGAGCGCCTTCGATATCAAGTTCGTCTTCAACCAGTGGACGCTCGGCGCCGACTTCCTCAAGGGCACTCTGAAGGTCACCGACGAGCAGCTCGGCGCGATGGACTTCAACCTGCTGGAGCACATCGGCTTCTCGAAGAAGGACATCGAGGCCGCCAACATCCACGTCTGCGGTGCGATGACGCTTGAAGGCGCGCCTTTCCTCAAGAACGAGCACCTGCCGGTCTTCGATTGCGCCAACCCCTGCGGCAAGATCGGCAAGCGCTACCTCTCGGTCGAAAGCCACATCCGCATGATGGCTGCCGCCCAGCCGTTCATCTCGGGTGCCATCTCCAAGACGATCAACATGCCGAACGAGGCGACCGTCGAGGATTGCAAGAACGCCTATATGCTCTCCTGGAAGCTGGCGCTGAAGGCGAATGCCCTCTACCGTGACGGCTCCAAGCTGTCGCAGCCGCTGAACGCCTCGCTGATCGAGGACGACAAGGACGAGGATGCGCTGGAAGACCTGATCCAGGCGCCCGCCGCCGCCCAGGCCGTCACCATCACCGAGAAGATCGTCGAGCGCGTCATCGAGAAGGTGATCCGCGCCCGCGAAAAGCTGCCGAACCGCCGCCAGGGCTACACCCAGAAGGCCGTCGTCGGCGGTCACAAGGTGTATCTGCGCACCGGTGAATTCGGTGACGGCCGCCTCGGCGAGATCTTCATCGACATGCACAAGGAAGGTGCTGCCTTCCGTGCGATGATGAACAACTTCGCCATCGCCATCTCGCTCGGCCTGCAATACGGCGTGCCGCTCGAAGAATATGTGGAGGCTTTCACCTTCACCAAGTTCGAGCCGGCCGGCATGGTCCAGGGCAACGATGCGATCAAGAACGCGACGTCGATCCTCGACTACGTCTTCCGCGAACTGGCGGTCTCCTACCTCGGCCGTCACGATCTCGCCCATGTCGACACCTCCGACTTCGGCAACACCGCGCTCGGCAAGGGCATCCAGGAAGGCAAGACCAACCTGATCTCCACCGGCTGGACCCGCGGCTACAAGCCGACGATCGTCGGCGGCACCGGCGACCGGACCGCCAGCGAGCCCAAGGGCTCGTCCACGGCAGCCCCTGCCCGCGCTTCCTCCGGCGCGACGGTAACGGCGATTGCCGGCAACGCGGCCCGCAAGCTGGAGCCGGCAACGGCCGTTGCAACCTCGGAAATCGTCGCCTTCAAGCGCGAGTATGAAGAGCGCGCTGCGGAACTCGCCGAAGAGATCGCCGGCGAAGTCGAGCAGGAAGTGACCGCCCTCTTCTCCGACAAGGCAGCCGCCGAAGCGGCATCGGCCAAGACGGATGCCAAGAAGGTGGAAGCCGAACGCCGCGCCCGCTCGATCATGCAGGGCTACACCGGCAACATGTGCACCGAGTGCCAGAACTTCACGATGGTACGCAACGGCACCTGCGAGAAGTGCGACACCTGCGGCGCGACGAGCGGCTGCAGCTGAGCAGATCGCAAATGGGTGGTGCTGTTGTTGCGGCGACGAGCACCGCCGCCGCCACCGTTGAGTGACATCACGATGTCATTGAAAGGGCCGTTGGTATTCGACCAGCGGCCCTTTCTGCATCACACCTGCGGATCTTCGGCGCTGAAGAACTAAATTCGCCAATACAACCTTGCATGGGTCGCTGTTGTCGCTAAGCGATGCACTGGGTCATGCGCATTTGCTTCAGTCGCCGCTCTTGAATTTGAGAAAATGTCAATGGATTGTTTGCCGGGGCTCCTCGGCTGAGCACTCGCGACAGCCCTTGCAAAGACCGCAGATTTGTACATGATCCCACTTGGGATGGGGCCGTAGCTCAGTTGGGAGAGCGCCGCAATCGCACTGCGGAGGTCGAGGGTTCGACTCCCTTCGGCTCCACCAAGACCTAAGTGTCCGACCCGAAGACATCGGTGGAAGTTTGTCGGTAAGACACGGGTGACAATCTCGTGCTCTCACAGTAAGCGCCGGCAGAATGTGTCTTCTCCTAGAAGATGCAGCTTGTATCTGCCTCCATTGAAATTGCATCGCGCCAACCGGTTGTCGAACAACCGCGATAGGTTTACCTTACGCCCGCTGATGACGGTACCAAGGTCCTATTCGGGGTTGGATCGACATGCGCGTCAAAGATGTAATGACGACATCGGTCGTCAAACTATCCCCTGACAACAGCGTCAGACAGGCAGCCCGGATCATGCTCGACAATCACGTCAGCGGCCTCCCCGTCGTTGACGATGAAGGTCGTCTGGTGGGCTTGATCAGCGAGGGGGATCTCATCCGTCGGACCGAACTCGGGGGCGGCGTCCCGATGGTGGACGCCACGATAGCTGCCGATGATCGAGCCAACGCCTACGTGCGGCGCTCCTCCTGGAGGGTCGGCGACGCGATGACGGCCGATCCGGTGACGATCGATGAGGATGCGTCCGCGGCGCGTGTAGCCGCGGTGATGCAGGAGCGCGGCATCAAGCGCATTCCGGTCCTCAGAAACGGCATTCTGGTCGGCATCGTCAGCCGCGCCGACCTGCTGCAGGCAGTTTTGTCGGCGAAACAGGACGAGACGGCCGCAGGCGATGAAGCCATCCGGCGCAGCATTCTCGTGCGCCTCGGCGAGAATACCGGCCTCGAAGGGCTGGATATAAAGGTCGCGGTGACCGACGGCATCGTCCATCTCTGGGGCAATGTCGAGACCGCCGAGTGCCGGAGAGCCGCACGGATCGTCGCGGAAAATGTCCGCGGCGTTCGGGCCGTGGTCGAGCACTTCTCGGAACCGTATCCGCAATAGCGCCCGTTTTGACATCGCCGCGGCACGAAGGTGCTCGCGACGCTGAAATAGCAAGACGATCCCTGCCGCTGTCGTCCGAAGACAGGCGTTCCACCATTCCGCCCGCCACCGGGAGACGGCAACAACCGAAGCGAATTCAGAAGACTGCAGTGGCTTGCACCACCGCGAGCCTGAGAAATCCAGGCAATGTCCTAATGATCGGGAGGTTCAGATGGTTTCGCCTGAAACGGCATCGATGCAAGAGACGGCATCCGGAAAATCGCATTCAGCAACTCCGTTGTCATCGGACGAACTCCGTCTGATGGACGCCTATTGGCGGGCCTCGAACTATCTTTCCGTCGGCCAGATCTATCTGCTCGACAATCCGCTGCTGCGCGAGCCGCTGAAACGCGAACACATCAAGCCACGCCTGCTCGGCCATTGGGGCACCTCGCCCGGCCTCAACATGCTCTATGTGCATCTCAACCGCGTGATCAAGCGCGACGATCTCAACATGATCTATATCATCGGGCCGGGGCACGGCGGACCGTCGCTCGTGGCGCATGCCTATCTTGAAGGCACCTATAGCGAGTTCTATCCGGATATCGGCGAAGACGCCGAAGGCATGCAGCGGCTCTTCAAGCAGTTCAGCTTTCCGGGCGGCATACCGAGCCACGTGGCGCCGGAAACGCCCGGCAGCATCCATGAAGGCGGTGAGCTCGGCTATGCGCTGAGCCACGCCTATGGCGCGGCCTTCGACAATCCGGACCTCGTCGTCGCCTGCATCGTCGGCGATGGCGAGGCCGAGACCGGGCCGTTGGCCACCGGTTGGCAAAGCAACAAGTTCCTGAACCCCGCCCGCGACGGCTGCGTCCTGCCGATTCTGCATTTGAACGGCTACAAGATCGCCAACCCGTGCTTCCTCGCCCGCATTCCGCGCGACGAGCTGCAGAAGTTCTTCGAGGGCATGGGCTACAAGCCCTATTTCGTCGAAGGGCATGATCCGGATAGCGTGCACCAGCAACTGGCCGGCGTGCTCGATACAGCGATGGCCGAGATCCGGCAGATCTGGGACGACGCCCGCGTGAGGGGCAATCTGAAGCGGCCGGCCTGGCCGATGATCGTCTTCCGCACGCCCAAGGGCTGGACCTGTCCGAAGGAGATCGACGGCAAGAAATGCGAGGACTACTGGCGCTCGCACCAGGTGCCGATGGGCGAGATGGACAGGCCCGAGCACATCCGCATCCTCGAGCAGTGGATGAAGAGTTATCGCCCCGAGGAGCTTTTCAGCGACGAGGGCCGGCTGAAGCCCGAAATCGCAGCGCTGGCGCCGGCGGGGCATCGCCGCATGAGCGACAATCCGCACGCCAATGGCGGCCTGCTTCTGCGCGACCTGAAGATGCCGGCTTTCCGGAATTATGCCGTCGACGTTCCGCGTCCGGGTGCGACGACCGTGGAGGCCGCCCGTGTCATGGGTAAGTTCCTGCGCGACGTCATGAAGTCCAACATGGACTCCAGGAACTTCCGTCTGTTCAGCCCGGATGAAAACAACTCCAACCGCTGGCAGGACGTGCTCGAGGTCACCAATCGCTGCTACATGGCCGAGATCTATCCGGAGGACGATCACCTCTCACCGGATGGCCGAATCATGGAGGTCTTGAGCGAACACCAGTGCCAGGGCTGGCTCGAAGGCTATCTTTTGACCGGCCGCCACGGCTTCTTCTCCTGCTACGAAGCGTTCATTCACATCATCGATTCGATGTTCAACCAGCACGCCAAGTGGCTGAAGGTCTGCAACGAGATCCCCTGGCGTCGGCCCGTCGCGTCGCTGAACTACTTCCTGAGCTCCCATGTCTGGCGGCAGGACCACAACGGCTTCAGCCACCAGGATCCGGGCTTCATCGATCACGTCGTCAACAAGAAGGCCGACGTCATCCGCGTCTATCTGCCGCCGGATGCCAACACGCTGCTCTCCGTCACCGACCATTGCCTGCGCAGCCGCAACTACATCAACGTCGTCGTCGCCGGCAAGCAACCGGGGCCGCAATGGCTGACGATGGAACAGGCCGTGCGCCATTGCAGCATGGGCGTCAGCATCTGGGATTGGGCCAGCAATGATGCCAACAGCGAGCCGGACGTCGTCATGGCCTGCTGCGGCGACGTTCCGACGCTCGAAACGCTGGCAGCGGTGCAGTTGTTGCGCGAGCATCTTCCCGAAGTGAAGGTCCGGGTCGTCAACGTCGTCAATCTGATGAAGCTGCAGCCGGCGGAAGAGCACCCCCACGGCCTCTCTGATCGGGATTTCGATGGCATCTTCACCAGGGACAAGCCGATCATCTTCGCCTTCCACGGCTACCCCTGGCTGATCCATCGCCTCACCTACCGCCGCACCAACCACGACAACCTGCATGTGCGCGGCTACAAGGAAGAAGGCACGACAACGACGCCGTTCGACATGGTGGTGCTGAACGAGCTGGATCGCTTCCATCTCACCGGCGACGTCATCGACCGCCTGCCGCAGCTCGGCGCCCGTGCCGCCTATTTCAAGCAGGCGATACAGGCCAAGCTGATCGAACATCGGGAATATATCGAGAAGCACGGCGACGACATGCCGTCGATCAGCGGCTGGAAATGGGGCGTTCAGGGGGCGCAACAGGCGAAGCCGACGACGTCGACGGAGGGCGATAACGTCTAAGGCCCGCGCTACCGGATTGACGGCCGTGTTCCGATCGATCGGTCGGGCTTGCGAGGCGCTCCAGCAGGAACGTCTCGTTCACATTAGATGAATGAACCTTCGTCATAATCGCGGCTGGCTGGCCATGTCGGAATTGCTATCGACCGATCCCGAATTGAACCGGATGCCGACCGAGCAGGATCTTGCCCGGCTGCAGTTCACGACCCTGCTCTACTATCTGCATTGTACCAATCCCGACAACGGCTTGGTTCGCGACAAGACCCAGGAGGATGTACCCGCAAGCATTGCGGCGATCGGCATGGCGCTCGCGACGATCCCCGTGCTGGTCGAGAGGGGCATCGTCATTCGCAAGTTCGCCGCGAAGATCGCACGTCGACGGCTGCAGTTTCTGCTGCAATGCCCGCAGGGGCCGGAGCCGGATACTTCGGGCTACAAGGGCTTCTTCTATCACTTCCTTGATATCGAGACCGGCCGGCGCGTTTGGGAATGTGAATTGTCGACGATCGACTCCGCCTTTCTTTTCGCTGGTGCGCTGACGGTGGCCGCCTATTTTGACGGCGATGCGGCGGAAGAAGTCGAAATTCGCCGTTCGGCAAATGCGCTCTATGAACGGGCCGACTGGAACTGGGCCTGCGATCACGGACTTACGCTGACCCATGGTTGGCGGCCGGAAAACGGTTTCATTCCCTACCGTTGGCGTGGTTACGACGAGGGCCTGCTGCTCTACATCCTGGGCCTCGGTTCCCCCACCCATCCGCTGCCGGCGGAAGCCTATGCCGCCTATACTGAAAGCTACGACTGGCGAAACCTCTATGGTCGCGAGCTCCTCTATTCGGGCCCACTCTTCACCCACCAGCTCTCGCATATGTGGATCGATTTCCGGGGGATTCGCGACGCGTTCATGCGCGAGCACAACAGCGACTACTTCCAGAACAGCCGGCATGCGACCTTCGTCCAGCAGCAATATGCCATCCGCAATCCGCTGAGTTTCGTCGGCTACGGCGAGCATTGCTGGGGGTTCACGGCGAGCGACGGACCCGGCTGGACCAAGCGCAGCGTGAACGGTAGCGAAAGGGAGTTCTTCGATTACATCGCCCGCGGCGCGCCCTTCGGCCCGGATGATGGAACCGTGTCGCCCTGGGCTGCCGTTGCCTCGCTGCCCTTCGCGCCGGAGATCGTCATCCCGACGGTCTGGAACTTTGCGCGCATGAACCTCGGCATGACCAGGCTTTACGGCTTCAAGCCGTCCTTCAACCGAAGCTTTCCGGTGGAAGGAACCGAAGCTGGATGGTGGGTCAGCCCCTATCACTTCGGCATCGATCAGGGCCCGGTGGTCCTGATGATCGAGAACTACCGAACCGGCCTGTTGTGGAACATCATGCGCCGGTGCGCGCCGCTGGTGGTGGGGTTGAGGCGAGCCGGCTTCTCCGGTGGCTGGCTCTGAAGGCCAACCCAAAGGTACTCTGATGGACAGCCAGCTAGTGCCGATCAGAAGGCGATGCGCGTGGCCCCTATGAAGTCATATTGGATTGCCGAGAGAATGGCCGTTGGACGCATCGCCCAACATGGTCGGTTTGCCCTCACCGCGCTCCGCGCCCAGTGCAGCCTCAGGCGCAATGCGTGGGAGACCGCAGAAGCCTGCCACTTGGGCCAGGCCAGCACCGGCTCCTGAAAGGCTGCCCCAGACCTTTCCCTCTGCGAAGGCACGCTCGGAGCAGCCAACGGATCGATGGAAAACGATCGCTCTTAGCGGGGGGCGACGATGCCCTGGTAGTAATCTCCGTCACCGCCAACATAGCGCGGGCCACCACCGGTCTGCGAGCAAGCGGCCAGAGTGGCGAGTGCGAGCAGCAATACGATCGTTCTCATGAAATCGATTCCTTTCGGGCCTTGGCGGCAGCTATGTCCTTGAGACTAGTGGGGTATATAAGGCTTAGCGTAAGGGACAAGCGGCATCCAGTCGGTGGTATAACAAAACGCTTGATCGTTGAAGATGTAAATTGTGCCGGCGGCCGCCTGGCGCCTCGCGCACCCGGAAATTCATGGATGAACGTGAATGATCGATGAGCACGGCGCTCTAGATCGGCTGCCGTTTGTTCGCCTGCTCCCGCTCCTGCCAGTATCTGAGGCGAAGCCGCGGCGCCATGATCCAGGCGACGAACGGCGTCGTGACAAAGCAGGCCACGACCAGCGCCGGGATCGCATACTTGGCGTTGTCGGCGAGGACCGGGATCGACAAAACCGTCACGATGCCGATCCCGAACAGAATGGCATTGATCATCAGGCCGACCATGATGGCGAGTTGCAGGCGGACGGACATTTCGACCTCCCCGAGCTTCGAGGCGACGTTGCGCTTCGAACGAAATTGCACCGCGAACGAAATTCCCGACGTCGATTGTATCAGGGATCGCGAATGCGCGAAATGGCGCGAGGCGCACGGCCGCAACGGACCCGCGCCGGCGACAATGCGTCACGCACGGTACGCCGCCCCTGTCGCACGCGAAAATCCGCCCTATGCTCTTAGGCGAGTGTTGAAGGTGTCTGACCGCAACGCATGCGGGCGTCGGTGATGTGCCCTCAACCGTTTCCGTCTGAGGAGATCGCATGTCGAACCCATACGAAACGCTCGGCGTCAGCCGCGATGCGACACTGAAGGACATTCAGAGCGCCTATCGCAAGCTCGCCAAGAAATTGCACCCGGACCTAAACCCGGGAGACAAAGGAGCGGAGGACCGCTTCAAGGCGATTTCGGCGGCCTACGCTCTCCTCAGTGACGAGGAAAAACGCGGCAAATATGATCGGGGCGAAATTGACGAGACGGGTGCGGAGGCCGCGAGCCGTCACTACTACCGCGATTATGCCGCGTCCGGGGATACGGCGGGACGCTACGAGAGCGCGCACGGCTTCTCGGATTTCGCGGATGCGGACGATATCTTCTCGAGCTTCTTTTCCCGCCGCGGCGGCGGCCAGCAGCGACGCCAGCGCGGCCGCGACCACCACTTTTCCATGGAGATCGGCTTTCTCGATGCGGCCAATGGTACCAAGACCGAGATCAGCCTGCCGGGCGGCGGACCGGCGCTCGATCTCACCATCCCGCCCGGCACGCGCGACGGCCAGACGCTTCGGTTGCGTGGCAAGGGCGAGCCCGGGGTCAACGGCGCGCCGGCAGGCGATGCGCTGATCGATATTCGCGTCAGGCCCCATCCTCTGTTTGCAGCCGATGGCGACGACGTGCGCTACGAGGTGCCAATCTCACTCAGTGAAGCGGTGCTCGGCGGCAAGATCCGGGTTCCGACGATCGACGGGGCGGTCAATGTCACGATCCCGCCGTACTCCAACACCGGCAAGACCCTGCGATTGAAGGGCAAGGGCCTGCACAAGCCGGGTGGCGGCCATGGCGATGCCTATGTCAGCCTGAAGATCGTGCTGCCACAGACCCCCGACCCGGCATTGTCCGCTTTCGTCGAAAGCTGGGCAGCCGGAAAGACGGAAGACCCGCGCAAAGGCATGGGAGGGCACGCATGAACGACCGTGAATTCTGCGAACACCTGGACATCGAGGTGAAGGTCCTGCGCGTCTGGGTCGAGCAGCGCTGGCTGGTGCCGCGCGAGGCGGAAGCCGGCTGGTCCTTCGAGGAGGCCGACCTCGCCCGCGCCCGGCTGATCCAGGACCTGACCGGCCCGATGGGTGTCAACGACAACGGTGTCGACGTCGCCATGCGGCTGCTCGACCAGATCCACGGCCTGCGCGGCCGCCTCGCCGAGTTGATGAACGCCATCCGTTCCCAAGACCCGGAGGTTCAGAGGCTCATCCTGTCGAGGGTTGAGGGCGAATAGTCCCTGTCCAGCAGCCCGACCGTTTCGGCGACGAACAAAGTGTCGACGAACTCCGTCAGATCGACGATCCGGCCGTTGCGGAACGTGAACTTGTCGATGATTTCGGTCCGTTCGCGGGTTTGCGAGGGAACGAAGCAAACGACGCCGGCGCGGTGAACGACGATGGTGTCGCCGTCAGCATAGGCGCCGACCATCTCCATCTCGCTCAAGTCCCAGTTTTCTATGAGCGCCTGGAAACTGCCGCGCACGGTCTCGGGCGTGTTGACCGCGAGCGCCATCGTGCCAAGCCTGGCGTTCCCGGCGATGCGGAAGCTGAAGTCGGGATCGAGCAGCGCCATTATGGTATCGAGGTCGTTGACATTGCGGGCGCTGTAAAGGGCCCGCACCCTGCTTTCCAGCACGCTGCGCTCGGTCATGGGAGGCCTCCCCGTTTTCTATCTGGGCGAGTGTGCGCGCACTTTAGCAATATCGCAAGTACAGGCTCGCGCTTCGAGATTCTTTTGCCGTAATCGCCGCCAATGTGGTCATCGTTAGGATTTTATTAAAAGGCGGGCGTTGGCTTTTACACGCCTGCAAGTGGAATTGAGCGACAAGAAAGGATTGACAACGGGAAGGCAGCAAAGACGTGACACAGGTCGTCACAGTATCCGCGACGACGGCGGCCTATGCAGCGGAAGCGCTGAAGCCGTCGGCACGCGTCGGTGGTGACGGTCCGACCGATGAAGCGATCACGCTGCTTTCGATCCGGCGCCCTGAGGAGCCCTCGCTGACAGCGGTCTCGGTCCCCAAGACCAAGGGTGCCCTGCCCCTTGCCTTCATGCTGGCAAGCGCCGACGGCCGTTTGCCGGAACGCTCGGAAGCTGAAGCCCTGCGCCGCTATCTCGAATTCATGCGCGATGACGACGATGGTTTCGAGAAGCAGGAAGGCGCTGGCCGGCAGGAGGAGCCCGCCGGCCAAGAGGATGAAAGCGACGCCGCCTGAGGCGGGCGTCGCAGTCTCTTGATCACTGATGCTTGTGGCCACCGGCCGCTTCGCCGCCCTTGGCGGAGCCGACCGGGAACGTCGCATCGACCTTGCCGGCCTTTTCGAAGACGAGCGTGACGGGAACGGCATCGCCCTCCTTGAACGGCGCCCTCACGTCCATGAACATCAGGTGCAGGCCGCCGGCCTTGAGCTCGACCGTTTCTCCGGCCGGCAGCACAACGCCGTCATCGAGCTTGCGCATCTTCATCACGTCGTTTTCCATCTTCATCTCATGGATCTCGACGCGTCCAGCCGCGGGGCTTTCGACCGCCACAAGCCGGTCTTCGCTTGCCCCCCCATTCTTGATCGTCAGGAAGCCGCCACCGACCTTGGCGCCGGGCAGCATCGCCTTCAGCGACCCGTCCGAAATCTCGATGTCGCCAATCTTTGCCGACCCGCCGGCAGCAGCCATATGCCCGCCCATATGCCCGCCGTGACCGGCATGGGGATCGGCGGCATCCGCCATCGTCACCGTCACGGTCGGCGCCGGGCTCTTCAGGTCATGCGCATTCTGGCCCTCGGCCGCTACCTGGTCCCAGACGACCTTGCCGTCGGTCCCGCAAAGCTGCGTGGTCGGGAACGCAAGCACGGTCTCCTTGTCGAAGCCCGAAACTTTGCCGCGGACGACGAAGGTGTCGTAATATTCGTCCGGCAGGCTGCCGCCCTTCCAGCGGATTTCCACCGGGCCGGACGAGACCTTCTTGCCGTGGTTGTCGTAGGTCTTCTGGTAGTCGCCTTTGATGATTTCGATTTCCCAGCCGGGCTTCGGCTGCGGTTGAGCGAGGACAAATCCTTCCGGCAGCTTGATCTGCACTTCCGTCGTCGGCTTGCCGTCGCAGCCATGCGGTACCTGCAGCACCGCCTTGAAGGTGCTCTCAACCGGCGCCTTGTCGTTTTCAAACGTCGCGTGCGCGTGGGCAATGCCGCTTGCGGCAAGGGTGAGGCCGAGCGAAAGCGAAACGATCCTGGTCTTTGTCATGTCGTAATCTCCTGACCACGCGCGGGCCTTTGCCCGTCTGCCGGTGGTCCAAGCCGCGTGACGGCGGCGTATTGAATGGGATGCGAGAGGAGGATTACAAGCGCGCCGGCGGCCCGCGCGAAGGCGGCAGCAGGCGCAGATGCTGATGGGCAGCATCGTTTTCTATCAGGATGGGCGAAACGGGCCATGTGCCTGTATCGGCGCGAACGCTCTCCACCGGCGGAACCGGCAGAAGGATCGCACTCGAAAGACGGCAAGCTTCGCAGACCGGGGCCATGGACTGGCCCTTGCCGCCTTGATGGTCGACGCCGTCCATGCCGAAGCAGATTTCGGCGAGCGTACCGTCAGGCAGCTGATAGGCGGCGATCTCGGCCGGTGTCAGCGTCTTGGCACTGAGCGGCTTGTGGGCAAAGGTCAGGAAAACGAGCGCAAATACGGCGATCAGCCGCACTGCTATCCCGAATTTGCCTTCGCGCCCTGTCATCCGATCGACTCTTATAGGTTAGAGCGGGATGCGGATGGAAAACCGCACAGATCTGTCCCATCCCAAGCGCTCGTATCGATCTTGGGTTATCCTCAACCGGAGAAGAAAGCAAAGGCAGAATTGCCGCAGTGGCGTCGGCTGCGTCTTTTGGTCATGCGACAAAAATATGTTTCACCGCGACACCGCCCCCTTGCCAAGCTCCCGCCTTCGCCGTTATCTGGAGACGATCTTGTTGGGAGAAACCGGTTCACTCCGGTGCCGAAGGAGCAACCGCCCCGGAAACTCTCAGGCCAAAGGACCAGCAAGGTGCCGGTAGGACTCTGGAGAGAAGCGCTTTTGCGCTCGCCGAAGGGATAACAATCTCAGGCAAAGGGACAGAGGGGGCTCGAATCGACGGCGATTGACGCCGGAAGTGTGAGCCGGCGCGAGAGCGCCAGACCTGGAGGCCGGATTTGGAAGACAATCCTCATTTGAAACATACGCCGCTGCATGCGCTGCACCTTTCGCTCGGCGCGCGCATGGTGCCCTTTGCTGGCTACGAAATGCCGGTGCAGTACCCTGACGGCGTGATGAAGGAACATCAGCACACCCGCGTTGCCGCCGGCCTCTTCGATGTCTCGCACATGGGCCAGGTCATCGTCCGGCCGAAGTCCGGCAAGATCGAAGACGCGGCGCTGGCGCTCGAAAAGCTCGTGCCGGTCGATGTGCTTGGTCTCGCCGAAGGACGCCAGCGTTATGGCCTCTTCACCAATGCCGAGGGCGGCATCCTCGACGATCTGATGATCACCAATCGCGGCGACCATCTGTTCCTCGTCGTCAACGCCGCCTGCAAGGACGCCGACTTCGAGCTCTTGAAGAAGGGCCTTTCCGACACCTGCGACGTGACGATGATCGAGGATCGGGCGCTGATCGCGCTTCAGGGGCCGCGTGCCGAAGCTGTTCTTGGCGAACTCTGGGCCGATGTCTCCGACATGCGCTTCATGGACGTTGCCGAGGCGGACCTGCACGATGTGACCTGCATCATCTCCCGCTCGGGCTATACCGGCGAAGACGGCTTCGAGATCTCCATTCCCGTCGCCTCCGCCGTCGATGTGACCCAGCGCCTTCTGGAACATCCCGACGTCAAGCCGATCGGTCTCGGCGCCCGCGATTCGCTGCGCCTCGAAGCCGGCCTTTGTCTTTACGGAAACGACATCGACACCACCACGACCCCGGTGGAAGCAGCGCTCGAATGGGCGATGCAGAAGGCGCGTCGCGCCGGTGGCGCCCGCGAAGGCGGCTTCCCCGGTGCCGGCCGCATCCTCGGGCAGTTGGCCGATGGCGCCTCGCGCCGTCGCGTCGGGCTGAAGCCGGAGGGACGCGCGCCGGTTCGCGGCGGCGCCAAGCTCTTCGCCGATGCCGAGGGCAAGACCCCGGTCGGGCAGGTGACCTCAGGTGGTTTCGGCCCCTCCGTCGATGGCCCTGTTGCCATGGGCTATGTCGACGCCGGCCATACCGAAAACGGCACCACCCTTTTTGCGGAAGTGCGCGGCAAGTACCTGCCTGTAGCGGTCGCCGCCCTGCCCTTTGTCAAACAAACCTACAAACGCTGATCAGGAGAGAGCGCACATGTTGAAGTTCACTGAGGAACACGAGTGGCTGAAGATCGAAGCTGGTGTCGCAACCGTCGGCATCACCGAGCACGCCGCCGGCCAGCTTGGCGACCTCGTCTTCGTTGAACTGCCGGAAACCGGCTCGACCTTCTCGAAGGGCGATTCCGCTGCCACCGTCGAGTCCGTCAAGGCAGCTTCCGACGTCTATTGTCCGCTTGACGGCGAAATCGTCGAAGTGAACCAGGCGATCGTCGACGATCCGTCGCTGGTCAACAGCGACCCGCAGGGGGCTGCCTGGTTCTTCAAGCTCAAGCTCGCCAATCCCGGCGATGTCGACGCCCTTCTCGATGAAGCGGCCTATAAGGAGCTCGTCGCCTGATGAGCATGCCCAAGGATTTCACCTTTACCGACTACAAGCCGTATGACTTCGCCAACCGGCGTCATATCGGCCCGTCGCCGGCCGAAATGGACGAGATGCTGAAAGTCGTCGGCTATCCGACGCTCGATGCATTGATCGACGACACCGTCCCGCCGTCGATCCGCCAGAAGACCCCGCTCTCCTGGGGCGCGCCGATGACCGAGCGCGAAGCGCTCGACAAGATGCGCGAAACGGCCAACCGCAACCAGAAGCTCGTCTCGCTGATCGGCCAGGGCTATTACGGCACGATCACGCCGCCGGTCATCCAGCGCAACATCCTGGAAAACCCGGCCTGGTACACGGCCTATACGCCCTACCAGCCGGAAATCAGCCAGGGCCGCCTCGAAGCGCTGCTCAACTACCAGACCATGGTCTGCGACCTGACCGGCCTCGACGTTGCCAATGCTTCGCTGCTCGATGAAGCGACCGCCGCCGCTGAAGCCATGGCGATGGCCGAGCGCGTCTCGAAGTCGAAGGCCAAGACCTTCTTCGTCGACGAGAACTGCCACCCGCAGACGATCGCTCTCTTGAAGACGCGCGCCGAGCCGCTCGGCTGGCAGATCGTCGTCGGCAATCCGTTCACCGACCTCGATCCGGTCGACGTTTTCGGCGCGATCTTCCAGTATCCGGGCACGTACGGCCATGTGCATGATTTCACCGGGCTGATCGCCCGTCTGCACCAGACCGGGGCGATCGCCACGGTCGCCGCCGATCCGCTGGCCCTGGCGCTCCTGAAGTCACCCGGCGAAATGGGCGCAGACATCGCCATCGGCTGCACCCAGCGCTTCGGTGTGCCCGTCGGTTACGGTGGTCCGCATGCCGCCTATATGGCGGTCAAGGACGCCCACAAGCGCTCCATGCCCGGCCGCCTCGTCGGCGTATCGGTCGATGCGCGCGGCAACCGTGCCTACCGCCTGTCGCTGCAGACCCGCGAACAGCATATCCGCCGCGAAAAGGCGACGTCGAACATCTGCACCGCGCAGGTGCTGCTCGCCGTCATGGCCTCGATGTATGCCGTCTTCCACGGCCCGAAGGGCATCAAGGCGATCGCTCAGAGCGTTCACCAAAAGACCGTTCGTCTTGCCATGGGCCTCGAAAAACTCGGCTACACCGTCGAGCCCGACGTGTTCTTCGACACGATCACCGTCGAGGTCGGCAAGCTGCAGGGCATCATCCTCAAGACCGCGGTCGCCGAGGAAGTCAACCTGCGCAAGATCGGCGAGACCAAGATCGGCATCAGCCTCGACGAGCGTTCGCGCCCCGTCACGCTAGAAGCCGTCTGGCGCGCCTTCGGCGGCGACTTCAAGGTCGAGCAGTTCGATCCGGACTACCGTCTGCCGGAAGCGCTGCTGCGCACCAGCGAATACCTGACGCACCCGATCTTCCACATGAACCGCGCCGAGAGCGAGATGACGCGCTACATCCGCCGTCTTTCGGACCGTGACCTCGCGCTCGACCGCGCAATGATTCCGCTCGGCTCCTGCACGATGAAGCTGAACGCGACCGCGGAAATGCTGCCGATCACCTGGCCGGAATTCTCGGAGATCCATCCCTTCGTGCCGAAGGATCAGGCGGCTGGCTACCAGCACATGATCGAGGATCTGTCGGAAAAGCTCTGCGCCGTCACCGGCTATGATGCGATCTCGATGCAGCCGAACTCCGGTGCCCAGGGCGAATATGCCGGCCTGCTGACGATCCGCGCCTATCACATCGCCAACGGCAACGGCCATCGCGACGTCTGCCTGATTCCGACCTCCGCGCATGGCACCAATCCTGCTTCGGCCCAGATGGCCGGCATGAAGGTCGTCGTCGTCAAGGTCAGCGACAACGGCGATATCGACATGGACGATTTTCGTGCGAAAGCAGAGCAGTACGCGGAGAACCTCTCCTGCTGCATGATCACTTATCCGTCGACCCATGGCGTGTTCGAGGAGAACGTGCGCGAGGTCTGCGAGATCGTCCACAAGCATGGCGGCCAGGTCTATATGGACGGCGCCAACATGAACGCCATGGTCGGTCTTGCCCGCCCCGGCGACATCGGCTCCGACGTCAGCCACCTGAACCTGCACAAGACCTTCTGCATTCCGCATGGCGGCGGCGGTCCCGGCATGGGCCCGATCGGCGTCAAGGCGCATCTGGCCCCTTACCTCCCCGGTCACCCGGAAACGGACGGCCAGGACGGCGCGGTCTCGGCGGCTCCCTTCGGCTCGGCTTCGATCCTGCCGATCTCCTGGAGCTACTGCCTGATGATGGGCGGCGAAGGCCTGACCCAGGCGACGAAGGTGGCGATCCTCAACGCCAACTACATCGCCGCACGGTTGAAGGGCGCCTATGAGGTCCTCTACAAGTCGTCGAAGGGCCGTGTCGCGCATGAGTGCATCATCGACACCCGTCCGCTGGTCGAAAGCGCCGGCGTCACGGTGGACGATGTTGCCAAGCGCCTGATCGACTGCGGTTTCCATGCGCCGACCATGAGCTGGCCGGTTGCCGGCACGCTGATGATCGAGCCGACGGAGTCGGAGACCAAGGCTGAAATCGACCGCTTCTGCGATGCGATGCTGGCAATCCGCGAGGAAGCCCGCGCCATCGAGGAAGGTCGCATGGATAACGTCAACAACCCGCTGAAGAACGCTCCGCACACGGTCGAAGACCTGGTCGGCGATTGGGATCGTCCCTATTCGCGCGAGCAGGCCTGCTTCCCGCCGGGTGCCTTCCGTGTCGACAAGTATTGGTCGCCGGTCAACCGCGTCGACAACGTCTATGGTGACCGCAACCTCGTCTGCACCTGCCCGCCGCTGGAAAGCTACGCGGAAGCGGCAGAGTAACGTCAAGCGAACCGGCGGGGCCTCGCTCCGCCGGTTTCCCGCGCGCCATCTGGCGACCGTGACTTTGCGGGCCGCACTTACCGACGCGAGCTCATTCCGGGAGGCGGGATGGTGTTTTCAATCCAGAAGCGGACGAAGGCCTCGGCAAAGTGCCGGTAGCCGGCGACCGAGGCAGGTTTGGCCACATAAGCATTGGCGCCGGCGCGATAGCAATGGAGCACGTCGGCCGGATTGCTGGACGACGTCAGCACGATGATGGGAATAAGGACGGTCGCCTGTCCCCTGCGGATGCGCCGCAGAAGCTCGATACCGTCGCTGCCGGGCAGCTTGATATCCAGGAGCACATAGTCGAAATGGGCGTGGGCGAGCTTGGCGATCGCTTCGTCCGCATCCGCCGCCAGCACCAGGTCGATCGTTTCGTCCACCTGCGCGAAGGCACGCATCACGAAGCGCGCGTCGTGCGCGTCGTCCTCCACCAAGAGCAGTCGCTTTGGCGTCGAGACCACCTGTTCCGCCCTAGTTTGCCTTCCGTAGCCGCCTCGGAAGAAGCACGATGAAACGTGCGCCTTCGCGGAAGGTGGTGTCAAGTCGGATCGAGCCGTCGTGACTTTCGGCTATGCGTTTGGCAAGAGCCAGGCCAATCCCCGTGCCGCCATAGACGGATTCATCCTTGTGCAGCCGCTGGAACACCTCGAAGATCCGCGTCGAAAAGCGCGGATCGATGCCGATGCCATTGTCTTCGACCATCAGCTCGACGATCTGGTCGGCGACACCGCCCTGAATGCGGATCACCGGTTGACGGTCGGCGTGCCGATACTTGATCGCATTGCCGATCAGGTTCTGGACCAGGCGGCGGAGCAGTTCCGGATCCCCATCCACCTCGGGCAACTCACCGATCTCGAAGATTGCCTGCGCTTCCTGCACGTCACTGGCAAGCATCGTCAGCGTCTCGGCAACGATGTCCGCCAGCCGCACCTTCGTCCAATGGCTAATCCGGTGCGCGATCTGCGCATAGTCGAGCAGGCTGTCGATCACCCTGTTCATCCGCTTCACGCTGTCGCGCAGATGACGCGCATTCTCGGCGAGTTCGGCCTGGTCTCCGGCCGCCAGATCGTCCTCGATCATTTCCGAGAACATGGAGATGTGTCTGAGCGGCGCCTTCAGGTCGTGAGACACCGTGGCCGTGAACTGATCGAGCGCCTCGTTCTTATGCTCGAGTTCCTGCCGCTGGCGCTCGAGCGCCAGTTCGGCGCGCTTGAGATCGGTGACGTCGACGCGCGCAACGACGGTGTTGCCGTCCTTCGCCTTGATGTTCTCCACGCGCAGCCAACGATCTTCGGCATAGCGGTAGATTTTGGGGCGACCATCGGGGTGACGGAAATCGCGCAGGCGCGAAGCGATCCACTCGTCGCCCTCGCGGGTGCCCGGCAAGGCATCGGGATAGTGGCCGCCCTGTCGCCCCAGAAGCATTATCTCCTCGGCGGTGATGCCGGGCTTCAGGGCTGCTCCGGCCGGCCCGCAGATGGCCTGATAGGCCCTGTTATAGACGACCAGCCGCTCCTGCCGGTCGAAGATGGCAAAGCCCTCGGGCATCGCTTCCAGCGCTGCATTGAGCATCTCGGAAGCCTTCTGCTTCTCGCCTACAGCCTCCGTCAAATCCGAAACATCGCGGATGATGCCGATGAGCGCCAGTTCCTCGCCCTGGTCGTCGAGCAGCGGTGTCGTGCGAAGGTGGCCGGAAAAGGTAGATCCGTCGCGCCTGACATAGAGATAGTTCGACGTCCGGGCGGCGGTTTCATCAACGCGCGCCGCGCGGTTCCGCAGGCGCTTCTCATATTCCGCGTCGTTGGCGTAGATCAGCCGCACCGAGCGGTCGATGAACTCTTCGGCGGAATAACCGAACTGGCGAAGGGCGGCATTGTTTGCGGAGCGGATAATCCGTTCGGCGTCGATGATGATCACGGGATCGGGAAAGGCCTCGTAAAGCGCCTTGAAGACGAGATCCTCATTGAACGCCGCCATGCCCAATCCCCTGTTCCATGTCCGCGCATCACAGCAGAAAAAAGGCCCGGCGAAAACCGGGCCGACCTATCCGTTTGAAGGAACAGAGAAACTTAGTTGGCGCGCACCACGGCGTCACCGCGCGCGGCGAGTGCCGCGAGGTCGGCGGGCTTCAGTTCGACCGATTCGCCGCAACCGCAGGCGGACGTCTGGTTCGGGTTGTTGAAGGTGAAGCCGGAACGCAGCGGCGTGACTTCGAAATCCATCTGCGTGCCAAGCAGGTAGAGTACGGCCTCTGGCGCGACCCAGACCCTGGCGCCCTGATGTTCGATCAGGTCGTCCTTCGCATTGGGCTCGGTCACCAGATCGACGGCATACTCCATGCCGGCGCAACCGCCCTTCTTGATGCTGACGCGGATGCCCTTGGCATCGGCTCCGGCGCCTTCGACAATCGAACGGACGCGGTCGGCGGCAGCATCGGTCAGGCTCATAACGGCAAAGCCCATGGGCTCATTCTCCTTGTCGTCACCGGGGTAAAGGCCCGGCGCCTTACAGAATCAAATGTAGTATCCGTGCCTTGACGGATCAATACGCTCGGCTCAGTACCAGCCCACCGCGACCTGTGCCTCCTCGGACATGCGGTCCGGTGTCCATGGCGGATCGAAGGTCATCGAGACCTCGACCCCTGATACGCCCTCGACGGCGCCGACGGCATTCTCGACCCAGCCCGGCATTTCGCCGGCCACCGGGCAGCCCGGCGCCGTCAGCGTCATGTCGATCTTGACCATCCGGTCATCCTCGATGTCGATCTTGTAGACGAGGCCGAGTTCGAAGATGTCGGCCGGGATTTCCGGATCGTAGACGGTCTTCAGCGCGGCGATGATATCGTCGCTGAGACGCGCCAGTTCCTCGGTCGGGATTGCCGAATGCACGATGCCCTCGCGAACATCGACCTTTTCTTCCGTAACATCAAGGCTCATCTCGGCCTCCTGGGCTTTCTCTTTTGGTTCAGCAAATTCCTAGAACTCTTTGAACCTTTTATCAATTTCCTAGGCGAAGAACTTGCGCGCATGCTCCAGCGCGTCCGCCAGTGCGTCGACTTCGGCCCTTGTATTATAAAGGCCGAAAGATGCACGGCATGTGGAGGTGACACCGAAGCGTTTCAAGAGCGGCTGGGCGCAATGGGTGCCGGCGCGAACGGCGACCCCGGCGCGGTCGATCACCATCGACACGTCGTGCGAATGGATGCCGGCAATCTCGAAGGCAAAGATGCTGCCCTTGTCAGGCGCATTGCCGAAGACCCGCAGCGAATTGACGGCCGAAAGACGCTCGCGCGCATAGGCGGTCAGGTCTGCTTCATGCGCCTGGATCGCTGCGCGGCCGAGCTTGTCCATGTAGTCCAGCGCGTATCCGAGACCGATCGCCTGCACGATCGGCGGCGTTCCGGCCTCGAAGCGATGCGGCGGATCGTTGTAGGTGACGTAATCCTCGGTCACCACCTCGATCATCTCGCCGCCGCCGAGGAACGGCCGCATCTCCTTCAACCGGTCCATCTTGCCGTAGAGCACGCCGACGCCGGACGGACCATAGAGCTTGTGGCCGGTCATCACGTACCAGTCGCAATCGATATCCTGGACATCGACGGGCATGTGAACGGCGCCCTGACTGCCGTCGACCAGAACCGGGATGCCGCGCTCGCGGGCGATGCGGCAGATCTCCTTGACCGGAACCACGGTGCCAAGCGCATTCGACATATGGGTGATGGCGATGAGTTTGGTGCGGTCCGTCAGGCACTTGACGAAATCTTCGACATGGAACGCGCCGTTATCGTCCACCGGCGCCCAGACGAGTTTGGCGCCCTGGCGCTCGCGGATGAAGTGCCAGGGAACGATGTTGGAGTGGTGCTCCATGATCGACAGCACGATCTCGTCGCCCTCGCCGAGCTTCGGCATACCGTAGCCGTAAGCGACGGTGTTGATCGCTTCCGTCGAGGATTTGGTGAAGATGATGTTGTCGGGCGAAGGGGCGTTCAGGAAGCGACGCACCTTTTCGCGTGCTGCCTCATAGGCTTCCGTCGCCGCATTCGACAGGAAATGCAGGCCACGATGGACGTTGGCATATTCGTTGGCATAGGCATGGGCCACCGCGTCGATCACCACCTGCGGTTTCTGCGCCGATGCGCCGTTGTCGAGATAGACAAGCGGCTTGCCGTAGACGGTTCGCGACAGGATCGGGAAATCCTTGCGGATCGCTTTGACGTCGTAGGCGGGCACCGGTACAGAGTGTTCCATGTCTTTCAATCCAATTGCCCTACAGCGCCGCGCGTCCTTCAGGACGCGCCAGGTCGCTGTAACGTGTTGAACCCCTGCATAATTTATCCCTAAATCGATGCCGAATTAAGGAATTACGCAGGAGCCGCTCAGGCGTGCTTGTCGAGCCAGGTCGAAATGACGTCTTCGAGTGCCTCGACCACCGCTTCGTGGTCTTCCAGCTCTTCGACGATCTCGGCGACGAAGGCGTTGACGAGCATCGCCCGCGCCTTGTTCTCCGGAATGCCGCGAGCCAGCATGTAGAACAGCTGGGTGTGGTCGATGTCGGCAACCGTCGCGCCGTGACCGCACTGAACGTCGTCCGCGAAAATCTCGAGTTCCGGCTTAGCCGACAGGTCGGCATCGTCAGAGAGAAGCAGCGTGTTGCACGCCATCTTCGCGTCCGTCTTCTGGGCGTCCTTGGCGACCAGGATCTTGCCCTGGAAGACGCCCTTGGCGCGGTCGAAGACGACGTTGCGGATGATCTCGGTCGAGGTCGTGTGCGGTACGTTGTGGCCAAGCGTGAAGGTCACGTCCGTATGGCTCTCGCCGCCAAGCAGGTTGATGCCGCGCAGCTTGAAATCCGCGCCCTCGCCGCTCGTCTTGCCGTGGATCTCCTGGCGCACCAGCTTGCCGCCGGCATTGATCACGAAGAGATGCAGCTTGGCGTTCTTGCCGAGATCGAAGCGGATCTGGCCGAGATGGGTATCGGCAGCGCCCTGCTGCTGCAGGATGATCCAGATGACATCGGCATCTTCGGCAAGCGTCACGTCGCTGACCGACGAGACGAAGCTCTCGGCGTCATCAGTTGAAAGATGCCGTTCGATCACCGTTGCCTTGACGCCGGCCCCGAAGGTCACCGGGAAGCGCGTGTGCGCCTGGCCCAGGCTCTGCACCAGCTGGATTTCCAGCGGGTCCTCGAGCGCCGTTTCAGCGGCTATGTCAATCTCGAGACCACCGCGAACGAGGCCGCCGTTGATGCGGCCGATCGCGTCGTCAAAGCCGAGCACGGCGAGGCCGGCCGCCGCCGAACCGTCGAGCAGGCTGTCGACATAGGAACGGACGGTCACACCTTCAGGCAGGCTGCCCTTGACCTCGGCGCGGCCGTTGCGGATGGAAAGCACGGTCGAGCCCGGAACCAGCGCGTCGACGCGATCGGCAAAGGCCGTCGGATCGGCGTCCGGCACGGCGCGCAGCAGCGTCCGCAGGTCGGTATAGTGCCAGGATTCGACCCGGCGGGTCGGTAGGCCGGCGGTCTTGAGTTCGTGCACCAGCATGTCGCGCACCGAGAGCACCGAGCCGTCACCCGGCAGATCGCCGATCTGCGCGGTATAGGCATCGACGAGCGCCGTTTCGGCGGCCGTCATCTTGATTGCCTGTTGCATATTCATTCGAACACTCCTTCAACAGGCGTCAGGCCGCGGCCCCGATGATATCCGCGTAGCCGTTGGCTTCGAGTTCGTGCGCCAGCGTCTTGTCGCCCGACTTGATGACCTGGCCCTTGTAGAGCACGTGGACGGTGTCCGGGACGATATAGTCGAGCAGGCGCTGGTAGTGGGTGATGACCACGACGGCACGATCCGGCGAACGGAGCGCATTGACGCCGTCGGCGACGACCTTCAGCGCATCGATGTCGAGGCCGGAGTCGGTTTCGTCGAGCACGCACAGCTTCGGCTCGAGCAGCGACATCTGCAGGATTTCGGCGCGCTTCTTTTCACCGCCGGAGAAGCCAACATTGAGCGGACGGCGCAGCATTTCCGGCGCGATCTTCAGCTCGGCTGCGGCTTCCTTGACGCGACGCATGAAATCCGGCGTCGTCAGTTCGTCTTCGCCGCGATACTTGCGCTGCTCATTCATTGCCACCTTGAGGAACTGCATGGTGGCAACGCCGGGGATTTCGACCGGATACTGGAAAGCGAGGAAGATGCCCTTGGCCGCGCGCTCGGAAGCGTCCAGTTCCAGAATGCTCTCGCCGTTATAGAGGATGTCGCCTTCGGTGACCTCATAGTCTTCGCGGCCCGAGAGGATATAGGAAAGCGTCGACTTGCCGGAGCCGTTCGGGCCCATGATGGCAGCAACTTCGCCGGCCTTCACGGTCAGGTTCAGGCCACGGATGATTTCGGTGCCGTCTTCGGCGATGCGGGCGTGCAGGTTCTTGATTTCAAGCATTTCTATCGTCCTCTTGGGAAGCGAATGTCTGTTCGCGCGCAAACGCGGTGCGCGCCATTCAATATTCAGTTCAAGGCCTTAGCCGACCGAGCCTTCGAGCGAGATGCCGATCAGCTTCTGCGCCTCGACCGCAAACTCCATCGGCAGTTCCTGGATCACTTCCTTGACGAAGCCGTTGACGATCAATGCGATCGCCGCTTCCTCCGGAATGCCGCGCTGCAGGCAGTAGAACAACTGGTCCTCGGAAATCTTCGACGTGGTCGCCTCGTGCTCGAACTGTGCCGTCGAGTTCTTTGCCTCGATATAGGGCACGGTGTGCGCGCCGCACTTGTCGCCGATCAACAAGGAATCGCACTGGGTGAAGTTGCGGGCGTTCTCGGCCTTGCGGTGGGCCGAAACCTGGCCGCGATAGGTGTTTTCCGAGACGCCGGCAGCGATACCCTTGGAGATGATGCGGCTCGACGTGTTCTTGCCGAGGTGGATCATCTTGGTACCCGAGTCGATCTGCTGGTGGCCGTTCGAGACCGCGATCGAATAGAACTCGCCGCGCGAATTGTCGCCGCGCAGGATGCAGGACGGATATTTCCAGGTGATCGCCGAACCGGTTTCGACCTGCGTCCAGGAGATCTTGGAGTTCTTGCCGCGGCAATCGCCACGCTTGGTGACGAAGTTGTAGATGCCGCCCTTGCCGTCCTTGTCGCCCGGATACCAGTTCTGCACCGTCGAATACTTGATCTCGGCATCATCGAGCGCGACGAGCTCGACGACCGCAGCGTGAAGCTGGTTCTCGTCGCGCTGCGGCGCGGTGCAGCCTTCGAGATAGGACACATAGGCGCCCTCGTCGGCGATGACCAGCGTACGCTCGAACTGGCCTGTGTTCTTCTCGTTGATGCGGAAGTAGGTCGAGAGCTCCATCGGGCAACGCACGCCCTTCGGCACGTAGACGAAGGAACCGTCGGTGAAGACCGCGGAGTTCAGCGTCGCATAGTAGTTGTCGGTCGTCGGAACGACGGAGCCGAGATACTTCTGCACGAGCTCAGGATGTTCGCGGATCGCCTCGGAGATCGACATGAAGATCACGCCGGCCTTCTTCAGCTCTTCCTTGAAGGTGGTGACGACCGAGACGCTGTCGAAGACGGCGTCGACGGCGATCTTCGACTTCTGCACGCCCGCGAGGATTTCCTGTTCCTTCAGCGGAATGCCGAGCTTCTCGTAGACCTTGAGGATTTCGGGATCGACTTCGTCGAGCGACTTCGGACCCGTCGTGCCCTTCGGCGCGGCATAGTAGTAGATCTCGTTGAAGTCGATCTTCGGATAGCTGACACGGGCCCAGGTCGGCTCTTCGAGCGTCAGCCAACGGCGATAGGCGCCAAGACGCCACTCGAGCATCCATTCCGGCTCGTTCTTCTTCGCCGAAATGAAGCGAATGATCTCTTCCGAAAGGCCCTTCGGCGCCTTCTCGACCTCGATATGCGTCTCGAAGCCGTATTTGTACTGGTCGACGTCGATCTGACGGACCTGATCAATGGTTTCCTGCACGGCAGGCATGTCGTTCTCCAATCTCGCCGGATCCAAGGTCCGGCAGCTTGTCAACACGATGCGAACGTGGCGCACCGCTTATGTAATGGCTAAAAGGCGCTTTTCACCCTGTTTGCCAAGCGGAAAATTGCTTTTCCGCAATTTCGTCCCATCGTCCCGCCTCAGGCCGCCTGTCCCGGCGCCCGGCGTCTTGCTGCTACCTTTGCGAAGGCGGCGGCGCAACGTTCGATTTCAGCCGCCGTCGTCGCCTCGCCGATCGAAATCCTGAGCGCGCCCTGGCGCGGATCGTAGCCCATCGCCGTCAGCACGTGGCTCTGTCCCACCTTGCCGGACGAACATGCCGATCCGGCCGATAGCGCGACGCCTTCGAGGTCGAAGGCGATCTGTCCCGTCTCTGCCTTCAGGCCAGGAAGCGTGAAGAACGTCGTGTTGCCAACGCGCGAAATGTCACGGCCGTGAATGACCACGTCGGTCGCCGCCGCCAGCATCTCGCTTTCAAGCTTGTCGCGCAAAGCGGCAATCGCGCTCATCCGTTGGCCGACACCTTCGCCGGCCTTCCGGGCGGCTGCGGCAAAGCCGGCAATCGCCACCGAATTTTCGGTGCCGGAACGGTGCCCCTTCTCCTGCCCACCGCCGCGGATCAGCGGTGCGGGCATCATCACCTCGCCGCGCGCGACGAGAGCGCCAGCGCCCTTCGGTCCGCCGATCTTGTGCGAGGAGAGAATGAGAAAATCGGCGTCGAGCTCTTCGATTGCCAACGGCAACCGCCCGGCGGCCTGTACCGCGTCGACGACAAGTATACCACCATTGGCGCGAACGATCTCAGCTATCTCGGCAATCGGCTGGATGATGCCGGTCTCGTTGTTGACCAGCATCGCGGCCACCATCGGCAGGCCGATCTGGCGGTCATGTGCAGCCAGCAGCTCACCAAGCGCCTGGAGATCGACGATGCCGGCAGGCGTCACCGGGATTTCGCAAACGGCTTCGCGCGGGAAGCGCCCGCCTTCGCGCACCGCCGGGTGTTCGATCGCCGAAGCATAGAGCCGGCCGATCTTGAGCGGCGCGCGGCCCATGCGGAAATCGGGCGTCAGCACCAGGTTCGCCGCTTCCGTCGCGCCGCTGGTGAAGATGACGCTTGCCGCTTTTGCCCCGCAAAGGGCGGCCACATCGCGGCGGGCGTTTTCGATCAGCGTGCGCAGCGCCCGGCCTTCGCCATGGACGGAAGAAGGGTTGCCGACGAGGTCGAGCGCCGACAGGCAGGCCTCGCGCGCTTCGGTGAGAAGCGGCGCCGTGGCGTTCCAGTCCATGTAGATGCGCGAACCCGACATGATTTCCTTCGCTAGAACAACAGGCTGCGACCCGGCAACCTCTGGCGATGCATTTTCCTTGAATTTTCCGCGTCGCTTGCCTTATGAGACGAAGCACAAGGCGGAATGCCCGCACAGAAGTTTTGAACGGTTCTAAACTAGGTTTTAGAAAAGCTGACTGCTTTCGTCAAGACTGATCGCGATCTGAAACCAAGATTCGAACCAGGAACACTCCCGGAGAGCCAATGCCCGAAATCATCTTCAACGGACCCGCTGGCCGCCTCGAAGGCCGCTATCAGCCTTCGAAGCAAAAGAGCGCGCCGATCGCCATCATTCTGCACCCGCACCCGCAGTTCGGCGGCACGATGAACAACCAGATCGTCTACCAGCTCTTCTATATGTTCCAGAAGCGCGGCTTCACCACGCTCCGTTTCAACTTCCGTGGCATCGGGCGCAGCCAGGGTGAATTTGACCATGGCGCCGGCGAACTGTCGGATGCAGCGTCCGCGCTCGACTGGGTGCAGAGCCTTCATCCGGATTCGAAGAGCTGCTGGGTTGCCGGCTATTCCTTCGGCGCCTGGATCGGCATGCAGCTCCTGATGCGCCGTCCGGAAATCGAGGGCTTCATGGCCGTGGCACCGCAGCCGAACATCTACGACTTCTCGTTCCTGGCGCCCTGCCCCTCGTCCGGCCTGATCATCAACGGCGATTCCGACAAGGTCGCGCCGGAGAAGGACGTGAACGGTCTCGTCGAGAAGCTTAAAGCCCAGAAGGGCATTCTCATCACCCACCGCACCGTCCCCGGCGCCAACCACTTCTTCAACGGCCAGGTCGAAGGCCTGATGTCGGAATGCGAGGACTACCTCGACCGTCGCCTGAATGGCGAATTGACGCCGGAACCGGCCGCAAAGCGCATTCGCTGATCGCTTTATAGTTTGAACAAAAGAGCCGCGCGTTCTTCGGATCGCGCGGCTCTTTTCGTTTCAGGTCAGCTTTGCGGGCGGCCCACCCACTGCGGTACGGACGGATTGACGACCGTGGTTGGCGTCTCGCCGCATTCGACCCGATTGCGCCCGTTTGCCTTGGCCGTGTAGAGCGCCTTGTCGGCGCGCTGTATCACGGGATCCAGAGCCTCGCCGCTGCCGGCGGCCGTGACGCCGAAGCTTGCCGTCACGCGCGCCGCTTCGGGCAGGCCGGCGATCTGCTGGGACATGATAGCCGCGCGCATGCCGTGGGCGACGACACGCGCTTCCGGCAACTCCGTGCAGGGCAGAAACACCGCGAACTCCTCACCGCCCAGGCGGCCGGCCACGGCACGGTTCGGCATGACGTCCATCAGCACCCGCGCGAAACGGCGGATCACCTCGTCGCCGGCAAGGTGGCCGTAGGTGTCGTTGACCAGCTTGAAGCGATCGAGGTCGGCGAGGATCAGCGTGCCCGGCGCTTGGCTTTCGCGTGCATGCAGGAGCGGTATGACGCGGTCCATGAAGCCGCGACGATTGTAGAGCCCCGAAAGAAGATCGATTTCCGAGCGGGCCTGCGCGTCGTCGACGATGTCCTTGACCATGACGCCGAGCATGGCAAGGCCTGCCCCGACGATCAGCATCGCGCCAAGCGCCTGGGAAATGAGTGCAAACGGGCTCGAAACATAATCCTGGGCGGTAGCGCCCGATCCGGCGGCAACGGCGGCATAGATCTTCAGGAGATAGTAGGCAGCGGACAATGCCAACAGCCCGAAAAGCACGCGGTCGAAAAAGGAGCGGCGTCCCGAGCGGATTACCACGGATGCGGTCCACGCCTGGATCAGAAAGAAGGGCATCTGGTAGGGAATGGCGTGCTGCCAGGTGCCGCGCGGCAGGTCATAGATTGCCACGTCCAGCGCGACGCCGGCAAGGAAACACGCGCCAAGCGCGGTCCAGCGCACCGGAACCCCATAAAAGCGGCCCAGACCGAAACGCAGCAGACAGAAGCCGCCGAGCACACAGGCGAAGGCACCGATGGCGAAGAGCCGTGGCGTGGACGAGAAGGGAACGATCGCTTCACAAACGGCCGAAAGCGAGGCGACGGCAAAACCGGCCGCACACCACAGTGCCGCGGGACGTTGACGGCTCTTCACGGCAATGGTGAGGAATGCGACCGTGAAAATCTGCGCAATGATGAAATTCACGGCCAGCAGAGAAATCGCACCACCCATCGAAGAACCCGAAACCTTCGTATTGCGGGCAAGCCGCCTTTCGCCACCCCCGACGGTAGCGGCTGCCGATGCTAATAGGCCGATGCGAAAATTTGATTAATCCGTTCGGTGGATAGCCTATACACTGTTTCGGGCCTCTCAGCGAAGAGGTCTGGCGGCTTGTTTTCCACCCGTGACCGGCTGGCGGACACCGGTCGTTCCCGGATAGGTCAGCGGCAGGCCCTGCAGCGAGCGTACGGCAAGGTACGCCCAGGCCTCTGCCTCCATGGAATCACCATTGAAGCCGGCGTCCTCCGCCGGCAGAACCGTAGCGCCCTCAGCCTCGGCGAGCGCCGCAAGATCGCGCATGATGACCGGGTTGAGGCGACCCCCGCCGCAGACGATGTAGGTGGATGGCCGCTGTGGCAGGTGTCCGGCCGACTTGAGGATCGCGGCCGCGGTGACGTGGGCAAGCGTGCGGGCGCCGTCGGCAAGGCCTGCGTCGCTTCCGGCCGGCGGCGCGAAATCGTTTCGGTCGAGCGAGCGGCGCTGTTTCGCGGTGAAAAAGGGATTGGCGAGGTAGCGCTCTGCAAGATCGGGAAGAACGGTCCCTTCGCTCGCGACCATGCCGCCCTGGTCGAAGGGAATGCCGGCATGGGCTTCGACCCATTGATCGATCAGCGTGTTGCCCGGGCCGCTGTCATAGGCGACGAGCGTCTCGCCGGCACCGATGAAGGTCAGGTTGGAGATACCGCCGATGTTGACGAACACGACCGGCGCCGCAAGGCCGGCTGCGCCACGTGCGAGAGCGGCGTGGTAGGCGGGGATCAGCGGCGCACCCTGCCCGCCATGCACCATGTCGTTGGCGCGCATGTCGTAGACGACGTCGATGCCCGTCTCGCAGGCAAGCAGCGGGCCGTCACCGATCTGCACCGTCAAGGCGTCGTCAGGGCGGTGCAGCACGGTTTGGCCATGGAAGCCGATCACGTCGATATCCGCCGGCGACAGGTTGTTTTGCTGCAGGAAGGCTTTGACCGCTTCGGCATGCCGCAGCGTCAGGTCGCGCTCAAGCTCCGACAGCGCGCCGGGCCTTTGGTCCCGTTGCGTGATCGTTTTCGCATCGACCAATCCCTGCTTCAGGCGGTCGCGAAAGCGGGCGTCATAGGCAAAGCCGGCAGAGGGGCCGCGCTCGACGATGGTTTCGCCATCGGTCCTCAGCAGCGCGACATCGATGCCGTCCATGCTCGTGCCGCTCATCAGGCCGATTGCCGTTCTTGTCCGTGCCATGCCGTCAACGTTTCCAGAATCACTTTTGGAGTGATTATGCGCGGAAACAGTGCTAAACGCCCGTTCGTTCAAAAACTTCCCCGCAAGAGAGACAGATTATGTCCGGTTTCAAGTCCGATTTCCTTCACACCCTCAGCGAGCGTGGCTTCATCCACCAGATCTCCGACGAGTCTGGCCTGGATGAACTGTTCCGGAAGGAAACCGTGACGGCCTATATCGGCTTCGACCCGACCGCACCGAGCCTTCACGCCGGCGGTCTTATCCAGATCATGATGCTGCACTGGATGCAGGCGACCGGCCATCGGCCGATCTCGCTGATGGGCGGCGGCACCGGCATGGTTGGCGACCCGTCTTTCAAGGACGAGGCGCGGCAACTGATGACGCCCGCGACGATCGAAGCCAACATCGCCAGCATCAAGACGGTCTTCTCCAACTACCTGATCTATGGCGAGGGCCCGAAGGATGCGTTGATGATCAACAATGCCGACTGGCTGCTCGGCATCAACTACCTTGAGTTCCTGCGCGATGTCGGCCGCCACTTCTCGGTCAACCGCATGTTGTCCTTCGACAGCGTCAAGATGCGGCTTGATCGCGAACAGTCGCTGTCGTTCCTCGAATTCAACTATATGATCCTGCAGGCCTACGACTTCGTCGAACTCTACAAGCGCACCGGCTGCCGCCTGCAGATGGGCGGCTCGGACCAGTGGGGCAACATCGTCAATGGTATCGACCTCGGCCACCGCATGGGCACGCCGCAGCTCTATGCGCTGACCTCGCCGCTGCTGACGACCTCGTCGGGCGCCAAGATGGGCAAGTCGGTCAACGGCGCGATCTGGCTGAACCCGGATATGCTGTCGGCCTATGACTTCTGGCAATACTGGCGCAACACCGAAGACGCCGACGTCACCCGCTTCCTGAAGCTCTACACGACCCTGCCGATGGCGGAGATCGAGCGGCTTTCGAAGCTCGGCGGATCGGAGATCAACGAGGTCAAGAAGATCCTGGCGACGGAAATCACCGCCATGCTGCACGGTCGCCCGGCCGCCGAGCAGGCGGCGGAGACCGCCCGCAAGACCTTCGAGGAAGGTGCGCTGGCCGAGAACCTGCCGTCGGTCGAGATCCCGACCGCCGAGCTGGAAGCGGGCCTGGGCCTGCTGACGCTGATCGTGCGCGCCGGCCTTGCCGCGTCCAATGGCGAGGCCCGTCGCCATGTGCAGGGCGGCGCCGTCAGGATCAACGACGAGGCTGTCAGCGATGAGCGCCGCGTGATCGGCACCGGCGACGTGACTGCCGACAACGTCGTCAAGCTGTCGCTCGGCAAGAAGAAGCATATCCTCGTGCGCCCGGCCTAAGCCGAGGCATCCCACGATCGATTCAAGAGGCCGGCTCTACAGCGCCGCGCGTCTTTGTAAGACGCGCAAAGGTCGCTGTAGCACTTTGAAGTGCTGCATGTTTTGTCCTTAAATCGGCGACGATTTAAGGAACATGCAGTGCGCCGGCCTTTTTCATTGGAACTCGAAGATGCTGCGGAAGACGCCCGGCGCGATGATCGACAGGGGGTTGATCGTCAGCTTCGGCTGATTGAAGGGACCGTTGAGCTTGAAGGTGATGCCGAGCAGGCCACGGTCGCGGCCATTGCCGAGCAAGACGCCGATCAGCGGCAGTTCGCCGAAGATGCGGTTCAAGCCGTAGGCCGGCATGAAGGTGCCGGTCATGTCCATGATACCGTTGTTGTCGCGTACCGTTCCCTGGAACGTCGCGCCGACGTCGGTACCGCGCAACACGCCGCCATCAACGCGGATCGCGCCGCGGTCGAGGGCGAGCTGGGCAAAGCCGCGCTCGAAGCGGGCCGAACTCACGTCGATGTCGCGGCGAACGGCCTGGTTGAGGCTTCGCCCATCGGCGCCCGTCGGCGTCGACACCATCGATTGCAGGCGTTGCTCGCCGACAAGCTGGAACTTGCGGATGTCGACGCTGCCGCGCCAGGAACGTCCCCCACGATCACGCAGTTTCAGATTGAGCAGGCCGCCGCGCATGTTCTGGTAGATATCGGCGAAACGCGCCAGCGCGCCGGCGTCGCCAGCGGTCAGCTCGAGCGTGTTGTCGGCGCCGGCCTTGGCGAGCCGGGCGACGAGCGCCTGGCCGCTGCCGGTAACCGCCGAAAGGTTGACATCCTCGATCTGGCTGCCGCGCTCGGCGTAGACCAGGTTCACGTTCGACAGCGCCTCGCCATTGAAACCGGTGACGCGATCGAGCTGAGCCTTGATCGTGATGTCGTCGCTTCCGCCCTGGCCCTGATCGCTCCCCGCCTTCATCTGCGCAAGAATTGGCCTGATGTCCGCCGCCGCGCCGCTGAGCGTCGCCGTATAGCCACCCTTGCGGCGGTCGACCGAGACCCTGAAGTCGTCGCCCTGGGCCAGGCGGACGTTGTCGAGGCGGGCGGAGACCAGTCCGCCGCCATCCACCCGCAGGCCACCCCGTGCCCCGAAACCGTCTCCCGCGACGGCAAAATCGTCGATGACAATGGTCTCATCGGATTTGCTCGCCGTGAAGCGCGCTTCCGCCGGGATGCCCGCTCCCTTGCTCCAGCCGATCCATGGCAAGGACAGAGCGGCCTTTGTGAGCCCGATCTTCGCCTCTACGCGATCCTGATCGCCAATCGTCACGTCGGCGCTGATCGGTCCAGATACGATCTTCGACAGGCCCGGCGCCAGCTTCTGCCAGACGTCTTGGTCCAGGATGCCCGAAATTTGACGCGAGCGCTTGACCTGCGAATCGCTGTCAACCGGCTCCGTCAAGGCGATGCTGACCTTCGCGCCCTCCAGGCGCGCGTCGGCATCGAGCACGGCCTGCTGGTTATCGACCCGGAACGTCCCGACGAGGTCCGAAACGGGCCGGCCATAGAACGCCCTGTTGACGCTGACCTTGTCCAATTGCATCTCCACCTGCCACAGCGGCTTGGGCGGGTGCTGGTCCGAGATCAGGCCGAAGCGCGCGCCGACAAGGGCGGTGAGAGGACCGCTGAAGTCCTCGGGCTGCAACGATGTCTTTTGCAGTGCCTGGATCGGTTTGTAGGTGACGAGCTCGGCAATCGCGTCCGCGGCACCCCCAACCTCGATCTTCATCTCCGCCATCAGCGGCTTGGTGTAGACATCGGGAAGGATGAAATCGCCGCCGTTGAGCGCCACGGACCGTCCAGACGGGAAATAGGCGGTGCCCTGCCCGATCTCGACCGTCATGCGCTGGCCGCTCAGCTTGAACTTGCCGGACGTGTCGCGTAGCGGCGGTATCTCGCCGGTGATATTGATGCGGGTGTCGTCGATGTCGAAGTTGATGTTGAGCTCCTGCTCGTTGAGCTTCAACTCCCCTTCGTTATTGGCAATCCGTCCTTCGGCAACCGACACTTCGATGCGCGCATTGGTGACGATGCCGCCGAAGAGGTTGCCGATCGCCCAGCGGCGAGCGCCCTTGGCGAGCCACCACGGCCACAATTGCTTGACCGCCGTTGCCTCCATGCGATCGCTGACCGCCGCAAAGCTGATCTGCGGCGAGGTGTTGCCGAAAGCGACCGAAAGCGAACCGTACATCGAGCCGAGCGGGCTCGACACCGCGAGCTGGTCAAAGATCAGCCGGTGGGTATCCGAGGTGAACCGGCCGCTTGCCTTGGCATCGAAGGTCAGCGGCTGCTCGGCGACATCTTCCGGAGCCGAGCTGGCGTTCTTCAGAAGGAGATCGATCGCGAAGCCCTTGTCCGTGACGCCGGCAAGTTTGTCGAGGTCGATGACGGCGCCGGTAAACGGAAAGGTCGACCGACCGATCTTGACCACCGACGGCAGGATTTCGACCGAGGCGCGCCCGAAATCATAGGCGATGTCCATCTGCGACGGATTGAGCGTCGAGACGAGGCCGCCCGCATGGAATGTACCCTTGGAGGTACGCACCGCTACGCGCAGATCCGGCTTCGCCTCCCCGGCTGCCCGCGTCGCCTTCAGCGTCAGCCCCGCCGTTGCGTCGATGCCAAAGGCCTGCTCTGCACCCGACTTGCCGTGATAGAAGAACGGCGCGAGCGGCAGGTTGGTGATCGCCGCGTCGAAGCCCGTGACGTGCCCCTTTTGGCCAAGCGCATCGGCATTGATGTCGACCGCGACGCCATCGACGGTGGCGCTGCCCTGCACGCTCATGGAGCCGCTTGCGTCCCGGCTGAATTCGAGCGCGGAGGCGACGACCGGAACGACGCGATTGCGCGCACCGATGACGGAGAAGCTGAAGTCGGAGAGCGTTACCGTCTGGCTGCCTCTCCCGGCCGCCATCTGCGACATGCGGTCGACATGGGAAAACAGGGCCTCGAGAGCATCACCGACATCGGCGATGCGGATCTTGGTGAGGTCGAGCGGCTCGCCCCGAGGAAGCAGGCCAGTGTCGAAATCGCCACCTTCCGCTTCCAGGCGGGAGACGGCGATGTGGCCCGTCATCAGGGACAGCGGGTCGAGTGCGATTGAGATCGAACGAAGCTTTGCGACGGGTTGGCCGGTTGCCGTTTCGCTGAGGGCCACCTCCCGTGCCTTGAGTGCGATCGCGCCGCTTGCCGTCATGCGCACGACCGTGCTGCCGACGTCGGCGCGGTAGGCGCTGCCGAGTGCGGCATTGAGGGCGGTCCGGGCACGCGCGTTCAGCGTGCTGTCCATCATCCCGCTTTCGATCACGGTTAGGAGGATCGCGCCCAGCATGAAGGCAAGCAACGATATGGACAGGAAAATCTTGGCACAGAGACGCAAGGGAGAGCGCTTGCGTGGTGCGTGCACGATAATGGGATCGTGAGCCTGCGCCGAAGGCAACGCATGCAGCGCGACGATGTCTTTCTTGCGAAAGCCGACTTTTTCGCCGCGGATCTCACTCATCAGCGCGGACGTCCTCCGTTCGATACGAGCTTGCTCGCCGTCCTCCTTTGCCGATGTTTGGGACGGCCGTTTCTCGTTTCCTGTAGACCACATATCGCCGTACCGAGTCACCAAGCGACCCGGGAGTTGCTGTGGAAAGCCACCAGCTGCAACGGGAATTGCGCGTGCGGGCGACAGCAACGTTTCGTAGCGGCCTGTGCCGTCCGAAAGCTGTCAAATCTAGCACAAATGCGCTGGACGGCAGTCGACGATTTTCGATATGCCCTTAAGCGCCGCAAGTCTTTGAAAGACGTGCAAAGGTCGCTGCAGCGCTTCGAGTTACCGCACATTTTGCCCCTTGAACGGCGACGGCCAAGGTCAGCATGCAGTAGCGTCCGATTGTCTGCAAAACTTGGCAGAAGGAAGGTTTAATCATGGCAAGACCCGCTCCCGGAGATGTCGCTCCCGACTTCACGTTGCCGCGTGATGGCGGCGGTACGATCTCGCTTTCCGCCTTTCGCGGTCGTCCCGTCGTGCTGTTCTTCTATCCAAAGGACGATACCCAGGCCTGCACGCTGGAAGCGATCTCGTTTTCCGAGCTTGCCGACGAGTTTGCCGCGGCCGGCATCACGCTGATCGGGCTCTCGCCTGATTCGGTGAAGAAGCACGACCGCTTCGCCAAGAAGCACAACCTGACGGTGACTCTCGCCGCCGACGAGGAAAAGGCGGTCGTGAACGCCTACGGCGTCTGGGTCGAGAAGATGATGTACGGCAGGAAATACATGGGCGTCGAACGCAGCACTTTCCTGATCGGCGCCGATGGCGTCGTCGTCAGGGCGTGGGAAAAGGTGAAGGTCGATGGCCATGCCCAGGAGGTCCTGGCCGCGGCAAAGGCCCTCTGAGGAAAGCCATGACCGAATTGCCCGTGTTTCACAGCCTGCGGGGCGGCGCCGTCGAAGCGATTCGCGCGGCCGACCTCGAGGTCAAGACGGCGCTCGCGCAGGAGGCGGCCAGGCGCTGGCAGCGTCGCACCCTGTCGCTGCGTTCGCCGCTCGACCGACCGGTGCCGGTGCGCCCCGGGCGGCCCGAAAAGCCGGTGCTGACCCCGCCGACGCAGGTGAAACGGCGATCGCTCGGCTCCCTCAAGGGACGCATCGCCTTGCTGCACTCGATCGCCCATATCGAGTTGAACGCCGTCGACCTTGCCCTCGATATCGTTGCCCGCTTCGCCACGGAGCCGGTGCCCAATTCCTTCTTCGACGGTTGGATGCGTGTCGCCTTCGAAGAGGCCAAGCACTTCCGGCTGGTCCGCCAGCGACTGAACGATCTCGGTGCGGACTATGGCGACCTGCCTGCCCATGACGGGCTCTGGCAGGCGGCGCACGATACCCGCAATGACCTGACGGCACGCCTTGCCGTGGTGCCGCTCATTCTCGAAGCGCGTGGTCTCGACGTGACCCCGGCGCTGCAGGCGAAGATGCGTGAAACCGGCGACTTCGAGAGTGCCGCTGTGCTCGATGTCATCTATGAGGACGAAAAGGGCCATGTCGCCGTCGGCGCCAAATGGTTCCGCTTTCTCTGCGCCCGCGAGAAGAAGGATCCGGCAGCGACGTTCCAGGCGCTGGTGCGCGCCAATTTCCGCGGACCACTGAAGGCGCCGTTCAACGACATTGCCCGCGCCGAGGCCGGACTGACGCCGTCCTTCTATCGCTCGATGACCGCCTCGACCAACCGATAGCCGCATCGCGCGCCGCACTCGGCCTAACCAATTGTTAACCCTAACGAAGTGTAATGATCCGCAGGTGATGCGAGGCAACGCGCACATGGCGGGAGAGAACGGGTGTCTGGACGTTCGGCAAATCGTGCCTTCGGAAAACGTAAGGAACATCACGTTCTGATATTGGCCAGTGGCGACAAGGTCCGTCATATGACGGTTCGCCCGTGGATGGCGGCAATCGCGGTATCCTTTGCCGGCGTCTGCAGCATCGGCTATCTCGCGGCCACCTCCTATCTCGTCCTGCGCGACGATCTCATTGGTGGCACGATTGCGCGCCAAGCGCGCATGCAGCACGAATACGAGGATCGAATCACGGCGCTTAGGGCGCAGGTCGATCGCGTCACCAGCCGTCAGTTGCTCGACCAACAAGTGGTCGAGGAGAAAGTCGAGAAGCTGCTGCGCCAGCAGATGGCATTGACCTCGCGCAACGGAAAGCTCGGCGCCCTGGTCGAAAGGGCCGAAAATTCCGGCCTGACGACGGAAAGCAACGAGACGCCGGAGATCGAACCTCTCGCCTATGAGAAGCGAGCCGACGCGAGCAGCGGCGGTGTGAAGGCGATCGAGAAGCTGATGGGGCTGAACAGCGCCTCGGTCTCCGCTACCACTCGCCCGACCCCCCTCGCCTATGCCGCGCCCGACGCGACCGAATCGACCTCCGATCGTGCCGACCGGATCTTCTCGAAAGTGACGCTCTCGTTGAAGGACGTCGAACTGGAGCAGATGGCGCGGCTGAAACAATTGACGGATGGCGCGGCAAGGACGTCGGACGCGATTCGCTCGATCGTCGGGAGGGTCGGCGTCGATCTCCCCGTCAGCGACGTTGCCGAAATGGTCCCGACGTCCGCGTCCTCGCGCTCTTCCGAGACCGCGATTGGCGGCCCCTTCGTCGAACCGGCAACCGACGACGAATTCGGCCGTTCCCTGGCTGCCCTGGATACGGCGCTTCTGGAACTGGAGCGGACGCGAGCGCAGGTCCGCGCGCTGCCGTTCGGCAACCCTTCGCCATCGAGCGACATCACCAGCGACTTCGGCAATCGTCTCGATCCGTTTCTCGGTCGCCTGGCGCTCCATGCGGGCATCGACTTCCGCGCGACGGTCGGCACGCGCATCCGCTCGGCCGCGCCCGGCACAGTCACGAATGCCGGCTTGACCGGCGGCTACGGAAACATGGTCGAGATCGACCACGGCAACGGCGTGTCGAGCCGCTATGCCCACCTCTCCACGGTCCTGGTGAAGGTCGGCGACCAGGTGACGGAAGGTGAGGTCATTGCCAAGTCGGGCAATACGGGTCGCTCCACCGGTCCGCACCTGCACTATGAAATCCGCCTGAATGGCGAGGCGGTGGATCCCATACGGTTTCTCGACGCCAGCCGGAAGCTCGCCTCCTACATGAACTGACCGGTCGTTTCGCTGTTCGCGGGTCTTGCGCGGCTTGACAAGAAATGCGACAGATTCGCCACTATTTACCTTTTGCTGCTTCAACGTGCTGGATTTCTTGACTTTCAGCGACGTTCAGCTTATGAGCGCGGCCACGTGCTCGTGCGTTTTCCATCGATCGATCAGTGTTCTATTGAACCGGAACGGAAACAGATTTCCCTTTGACCAATTTTGCTGACCTTGGCCTGAGCCAAAAAGTTCTCTCCGCTGTCACCGATGCGGGCTACACAACCCCGACCCCGATCCAGGCTGGCGCCATCCCGCCGGCCCTGCAGCGTCGTGACATTCTGGGCATCGCCCAGACGGGTACGGGCAAGACGGCTTCGTTCGTGCTGCCGATGCTGACGCTGCTCGAAAAGGGCCGCGCTCGCGCCCGCATGCCGCGCACGCTCATCCTGGAGCCGACCCGCGAACTCGCTGCCCAGGTCGCAGAGAACTTTGACAAGTACGGCAAGAACCACAAGCTCAACATCGCGCTTCTGATCGGCGGTGTTTCGTTCGACGAGCAGGATCGCAAGCTCGAGCGCGGCGCCGACGTGCTGATCTGCACGCCCGGCCGGCTGCTTGATCATTTCGAACGCGGCAAGCTGCTGATGACCGGCGTCGAAATCCTGGTCATCGACGAGGCCGACCGCATGCTCGACATGGGCTTCATTCCCGATATCGAGCGCATTGCCAAGCTCATTCCGTTCACCCGCCAGACACTGTTCTTCTCGGCGACCATGCCGCCGGAAATCCAGAAGCTCGCCGACCGCTTCCTGCAGAACCCGGAGCGCATCGAAGTCGCCCGCCCGTCGTCGACGGCGCAGACGGTGACGCAGCGCTTCGTGGCGGCGCATGCCAAGGACTATGAGAAGCGTGCGGTGCTGCGCGATCTGATTCGCGCCCAGGACGAACTCAAGAACGCGATCATCTTCTGCAACCGCAAGAAGGATGTCGCCGACCTCTTCCGTTCGCTCGACCGCCACGGCTTCTCCGTCGGCGCGCTTCACGGCGACATGGACCAGCGTTCGCGCATGACGATGCTTGCGAACTTCAAGGACGGCAACATCAAGCTGCTGGTCGCCTCCGACGTCGCAGCGCGCGGTCTCGATATCCCCGATGTCAGCCACGTCTTCAATTTCGACGTTCCGATCCATGCGGAAGACTACGTTCACCGCATCGGCCGCACGGGCCGTGCCGGCCGTTCGGGCGCCTCCTTCACGCTGGTGACGAAGCGCGACACCAAGTTCTCCGACGCCATCGAGAAGCTGATCGGCCAGAAGGTCGAATGGCTGAACGGCGACCTTTCCAATCTGCCCGAGCCGATGGAAAGCCACGACACCGGCCGGCGTGATCGCGCCCGCGATGGTCGCAGGGACCGGAAAAAAGATGGGGATCGCGGCTCGAAGGGCCGTCCCGATCATAAATCCGATACCGTGCGTGCCGATAATGAGGCCGAAATTGAAACAGTCGCGGAAAGGGCGGAATCGGTGAAACCGGCACGCAGCGCAGAAAACAAGCAGGGACAGAACAACCGCGCCGATCGTCCGGTGCGCGCATCGAACCCCGCCAACGACGACAATCGCGACCGCCGCAACCGTCACCGCCGCGACTATGACGACGGCCCGACCCCGGTCGGATTCGGCGACGAAATTCCCGCCTTCATGCTGATTGCCGGCAAGGCCTGATTGATCCCATGGGCCTGCCGGGCATCGATTTTCCGGGTTTCGGCTGCGGACTTGCGATCGTGCGCGGCGGCAAGATCCTGCTTTACAAGCGCGTTAACGCGCCGGAAGCCGAGCATTGGAACATCGTCGGCGGCAAGGTCGATCATATGGAGCGCTCGGATGCCGCCGCGCGACGCGAGGCCGAAGAGGAAAGCGGCCTCAAGATCCGTTCGAGCGAGTTCCTCTGCCTCAGCGAACAGGTGATCGAGGCTGACCGCCAGCACTGGATTTCGATGATCTACGTGTCCCGGGATTTTGCCGGCGAGCCTGAACTTACCGAGCCGCACAAGCTCTCCGCTCTCGGCTGGTTCGACCTCGATGCCCTACCCCAGCCGCTGTCACGTTTTGCGGCCGACGCTGTCGAAGCACTGCGGAAGACGGAACGCGGCGCCACCGCCTAGCCAGACGTTGTCAGAGCCAATGGCTTTCCTGAGATCGGACCGCAAGCGCGACCCGCGGCTGATTGCTCTACTTCTTTGACCGTAGCGCCGCGTCATAGGCAAGCCGCGCCCAGCGCGCCATTTCGTCGGGATCGTCGAGGGCGTCGTCCGGGATGCTCCAATAGGGCATCTTCACCGGCTTCCCCTTGCCTTCATAGGCCCATTGCCGGGAACCGGCCGCTTCGAAGGTTGCGGTCGTTTGCTCGTCGCCTTTCAGCAGGATTTCACCGTCGACTTCGAGGGCGAAGATCACGCCTTGGCAATAGATGCCCTTGCCGCCGAACATCCGCTTGATGGTCACCGGCCCGAGCGTCTCGAACATCTCCTCGATCGCAGCATTGTCCACGCGTTCATTCCTCCAGGATACCGCCCGCAGCCCTGATCTGCTCCGGCGTGTCGAGATCAAGACGGGCGGCCGGGCCCAGCTCGACATCGATGACCGGCAGGCCGCATTTCTCGATGATGTGCCTTGCGCCAACGTCTCCAACCAATTGCCTGACGGCGGAGAAGGTTTGTCTCGGCAGAATGACCGGATTGCCGCGTTGGCCGTCGGCCGTTGCCCGAATGACGGCACGGCCGCCTTCGGCAGAAAAACGATCGAGGAGCTTGCGCAAGTCAGCGGTGGTGACATTAGGCATGTCGGCGAGCATCACCAATATGCCGGCGGCCCGCTCGTTGACGGCCGAAAGTCCCGCCGTCAGGGAGGAGGCCATTCCGGATAGGTAATCGGGGTTCGAGACGAGCGTCACCGGCAGGTTCTCCAGCGCGGCGCGGATATCGGTCTCGCGGTGGCCGGTGACCACGATAACTCTGCCGGGCGCTGCTGCGATTGCCGCCTCGACGCTGCGGCGCACCAACGGCACGCCGTCAAAGGTCGCCAGCAGCTTGTGTCCACCGTCCGTTCCCATCCGGCTGGCGCGGCCGGCGGCCAGAACCACGATCTCGACCGGCCCTGATGGCAACGCTGTCGCTTTTTCGCGCGGTTGCGGTCGGGACGGGATTTCGCCCAGCAAGCCACCGACTCCAAGGCCGGTAATGTCGTCGAAGCTTGGCCATTCGCCCGCGAGAATGCGGTCGAGAATCCAGTCGAAACCGTTTTCACGCGGGCTGCGGGCGCATCCCGGCGCGCCGATCACCGGGATCTCGGCGACACGGCCAAGCACGAGGAGATTGCCCGGATCGACGGGCATGCCGACGTGATCGACGATGCCGCCTGCCCGACGGACGGCTGCGGGAATCACATCGTGCGGATCGGCGACGGCGGAAGCGCCGAAGACCACCAGCAGGTCATGATCCGCCTGCAGATCGTCGATTGCCGCGGCGACTGCGCCCTCGGTGTGGGCGACGCGCCGCTCGGTCAGAAGCTCGCTTCCCGATTGCCGCAGGCGAGCCGCGAGGATGGCTTTCGTCTTGTCCATCACCTGCGGCTTAAGGGTCGGCAACTGAGTTGCTATCAGTGCTGCACGCCGCGCCACGAAGGGTTTCACCTCGAAAGCGGCATGGCTCCGGAGCAATCTCTGGGCTTCCTCGACGAAACGACCGGCCACTGCGAGCGGAATGATCTTGATCGTCGCGACCATGTCGCCGGCCTGCACCGGCACATGATCGGCAAGACAGGCAAGCGTGATCGCCGGATCGATGCGGTTCAATCGGTCGACGGTCTCGCGTGTGGCGACGAAAAGGCCCGCAACCCGGGAGTAGACGTTCACTCGCCCGGTAGCCGCCTGGGAAAACCGCAAGTGATCGGGCGCGATTGCCGCTGCAATGCGCGTCGCGGCCTCGTCTTCCATGAGGTCGCCGGGATCGAGGCGCGCGACGACCACTTCCGGCGTGCCGCAAGCGATCAGAGCGGCGATATCGGCGGGCGAAAGCCGTTGGCCCTTCGCCAGCCGGGATTCATCCGTCTTCACCGCATGCGCCAGAATGGCTCCCTCCGCTTCGCTGGTCTTGACCGGCCCGAACCTCACGCGATCGCTCCATTGATCTGGCTGGTATCACGGCGCCGAAGTGCTTCGATGATCTCGGCGAGGATTGCGACGGCGATCTCGGCCGGGCTCGCCGCCGCGATATCGAGGCCGATCGGCGCACGGATGCGGCCGATCTCGGCATCGGAAACACCGGCCTGCCGCAACCGCTCGACCCGTGCCGCATGGGTCTTCCGGCTGCCGAGCGCGCCAACGTAGAAACAGCCCGCTGCAAGGGCGGCGCGGATCGGCTCGTCGTCGATCTTCGGATCATGGGTGACGGCCACGAGCGCAGTGAAGCGATCAAGCGGCCTCTCCTTCAAGGCATCCTCGGGCCATTCGGCGATGAGTTCGACGCCTGCGAAGCGTTCCGGCGTTGCGAAGGCCGTGCGCGGATCGATGATCGTGACGTCGAATCCGGCAACCGGCGCCAGTTGCGCCAAGGCCTGCGAAATATGGACGGCGCCGATGACGAGAATGCGTGGCGGCGGCAAATAGACATTGAGAAAGAAGGAGCCCTGCTCCGTTTCCACGATCCCGGCTTTGCCGGATTGCAGGGCTCGCCCGACCGCGGCGCGCCAGGTGTCGGGACAGTCATCGCCCTCAAGATAGATCTGGCCGTTGTCGCCGGCGAGGTCACTGACGGTAACGGCGGCCCGACGCGCCGAACGCGCCGCATTGAGTGCCTCGAGGATCTTCCGTTCCATTGCTAACCATCGACCCGTTCGACAAGGACCCGGATTCGGCCGCCGCAGGAAAGCCCGACGCGCCAGGCAGTCTCATCGGCGACGCCGAAATCGAGAACCTTCGGCGCGCCCGAAGCGATCACGTCTGCCGCTTCGGTGATGACGGCGCCTTCGACGCAGCCGCCGGAAACCGAGCCCTGAAAATTGCCCTCGCCGTCGATCACCAGATGGCTGCCGACGGGACGCGGGGCCGAACCCCAGGTTTCGATCACGGTCGCAATCGCCACCTCGCGCCCCTCCCTCATCCAGGCCTCGGCGATATCGAGGGGATCCAGAACATTTTTAGCTCCCAGCATCTTCCACCCTCCCGCCGGATCGATCACCGTGATCGGAGGAACCGCCGCGGGTCTGCCTGCCGGGAGCTTCGCCCGGAAAGCGCCTTCACCAGTTCCCCAATCGATTCAAGATTGTGCACCGCCCGGAATTCGTCAACATGCGGCAGCATCGCCCTGACGCCGCGGGCACGGGCCTCGAAGCCCTCAAAGCGCAGCAGCGGATTGAGCCAGATCAGCCGCCGGCAGGACCGGTGCAGCCGGTCGATCTCGACTTCAAGATCGCCGACGTCGTCACGCTCGAGGCCATCGGTGATCATCAGCACGATGGCGCCTTGCCCAAGCACACGCCGCGACCAGCGTCTGTTGAATTCATGCAGCGTTTCGCCGATGCGCGTGCCGCCCGACCAATCCCTGACTGCGGCAACGCAGTCGTCGATTGCGGCATCGGGATCGCGATTGCGCAACTGGCGGGTGACGTTCGTCAACCTTGTGCCGAACAGGAAGGTGTGCACCCGCCGCCGCTCCTCGGTCAGGGCGTGCAGGAAATGCAGGAAGATGCGGGTGTACTGGCTCATCGAGCCCGAGATATCGGCAAGCACGACGAGCGGTGGGTGCACGACACGCCTCTCCCGGAAGCGCGGAAGGATCAGTTCCCCGCCGAAACGCATCGCGTCGCGCATGGTGGTGCGGGGGTCGATGCGGATCTGTCTCGTCGACGGACGAAAGCGGCGCGTGACGACCCGGTCCAGCGGCAGCGTCAGCGCGGCAAGTGCGCGCTTCGCCTCGGCGAGCTCGGCGGCGCTCATCTGGGCGAAATCGGCCCTGCGCAACAGTTCGCGGCCCGAAACCGTGAAGCGCGCGTCGATATCGATTTCGGGCTCGTCACGTGGCGGCCGATCCACTTCGTGCCCGGAAAGCAGCGCATCGCTGACGCGGGTCTCACCGGCCCGTCGCTGTTGCCGCTCGCTCTCACGCTCCGGCGCCAGCGGCGACATCATCGCGATCATCTTCTCGACGAGGCCGCGTGAGCGCCAGAACAGCCGAAAAGCTTCGTCGAACACCGGCTGGTCCTCGTGGCGCTTCACGAAGACACATTGCAGCGCGGCGTAGAAGGCGTCCCGGTCGCCGATACCGATCAGCGCCACCGCATCGATGGCATCGGCAATCGCCCCGGGTCCGATCTTGATGCCGGCGCGCCGCAGTGCCCGCGCAAAGAAGACGATGTTGTCGGCGAGCTGCCCGTCGCCTCCCCCGATCGGCGGGAGAATAGCGCCATCGCTGTGCTGCTCCCGCTCCTCCATGTCAGCCCGCCGCCAGCAATTCCGCCTTGACTTCGGCGAGCAGCTTGCGCCCTTCGGCCCCCTCTATCCTGGCGATGTCGTCCTGGTACTTGAGCAACGTTCCGAGAGTATCGGCGATCGTCTCCGGATCGAGCGCCAGCCGGTCGAGCTCCGTCAGCGCCGTTGCCCAATCGATGGTTTCGGCGACGCCCGGGTTCTTGAAAAGATCGATCGTCCGCAACCGCTGCACATAGGCGATGACTTCCCGCGAGAGTGTCGCGTTGCAGCCGGGAACCTTGCGGCGGATGATTTCCAGCTCCTGTGCTGCCTTGGGGTAATCGACCCAATGATAGAGGCAGCGCCGCTTGAGCGCGTCATGGATTTCGCGCGTGCGGTTGGTCGTGATGATGACGATTGGCGGTTCGTCCGCCCGGATCGTACCGAGTTCCGGTATCGTGACCTGGAAATCGGACAAAACTTCCAGCAAGAAGGCCTCGAAGGCTTCATCTGTCCGGTCGAGCTCGTCGATGAGGAAGACGGGTGCGCGGCCGGCATTGGACGAAATGGCCTGGAGAACCGGACGGCGGATCAGGAAGCGTTCGGAAAAGATATCGCTTTCGACCCGTTTGCGATCGACCTTGCCGGCTGCTTCCGACAGGCGGATTTCCAGCATCTGTGCCGGATAATTCCATTCGTAGACGGCCGAGGCGACATCGAGACCCTCGTAGCATTGCAGCCGGATCAGCGGCCGATCGAGCGCCTTTGCCAGAACCTTGGCGATCTCGGTCTTGCCGACGCCGGCCTCGCCCTCGAGAAATAGCGGGCGCTTCATCATGAGCGCGAGAAACAGCACGGTCGCGAGCGCCGTGCCGGCGAGATAGTCGTGAGCCTCCAGAAGCGCCATCGTCTCTTCGATGGACTGCGGCAGGCCTGTTGTCGCCTGTGTCGCCATGTCTCCTCCACGACGGCTCGAATCGATCGCTCGATGTTGGCGAGAGAATGAATTCGCCCGGCCAACTCAAAGACTTACAGCGATCTTCTCATGTCTCGATGGGCACGAAATCTCGCCACGTAAAACTTATAGCGAGTGGTATCCGCGGTCCACATAAATGAGCGGCGGCCGCGGCGGCCCGATCGCGACATCGACGACCTCGCCGAAGAGCACCAGATGCGTGGCGATCGTCTTCACTTCGATGAGCCGGCAATCGAACGAAGCGATCGCGTTGGCGAGGATCGGAGAGCCCGTCGTCAGCTTGGTCCACCGCCCAAGGGCAAAGCGCAGTTCCATGTCGAGCTGGTCACGGCCGGAAAAGGCGTGTGCCACGGCGCGATGCTCGTCGCCAAGCAGGTTGAGCGCGAAGCTGTCGCTGCGCGTGAAGATCTCGTTGCGCGGGTTGGCGCCGTTCAGGCAGGCGAGAACCGTCGGCGGACTGTCGGACACGGAGCAGGATGCGGTGACGGTGACGCCGCGCCGCTCGGCACCGTCGGCCACGGTGATGATCTGCACATGGCCGGCCAGGCGACTCATCGCGTCGCGGAAACTGATGGGGTCCAGCCTGGTCTTGTCCAACACTTCTTTCTCCGAGCGAAGTCAGCCACATACATAGACAGTACCGGGAAATATGAAACCCGCTGCAAGGAGAATCTTGCAGATCTGCGACATGGTTGCGACGCGGATAGGGCCATCCGCATCCGAAGTCACATCTTTTCCTTTGACGCGGCAGGGCACATCCTTAAAACATGCGGCCACTACCGTGCCGCGCGCCCATGGTAACCGGCACGGATAAGGCAATGTTTGGGCTCGCCGTGGGTTCAGGATCCCTCCCGATCCGGGAAAATGCGGCAGCGGAGAAAGTGAATGCTTCGATCGATCGTCGCCAGCCTTGTCGTGGCCGGACTGGTACAGACCGCACCTGCCGCGGCAGCCGGCATCAAGGTCGCGGTCGTCGCGCCGGTCGAAGGTCCGTTTGCGCTTCTCGGCAAGCAGATCATCGATGGCGCCGGGTTCCAGGCCGGTGATCGCGGCAGTGAGATCGTCGTCATTCCCGAGACCTGCGATACCGCCGGCAACGAAGCGCTGACGAAGGCGCTGCTTGCGGCCGGCGCCGAAGCGGCGATCGGGTTCCTCTGCACCGAAAGCCTGGACGCCACGCTTCCGGCACTCGCCGAAGCGGGCCTTCCCGCCATCACTCTCAGCGTGCGTTCCGACATCCTGATGGAAGATGCGCTGAAGAAGAAATGGCCACTCTTCCGCCTTGCGCCGAGCGGCAACGCCGAGGCTGCGAGCATCGTCGACACTATCGTTCAGCGTTGGAAGGGCAAGCCGATCGCATTGATCGACGACGGCACGATCCACAGCAGGGAGCTGGTCGAGAGCGTCCGTTCCGCCCTCGGCGACATAGGGCTGACCCCGGTCTTCACTGACACCTATCGGCCCGCTCAGGAGCAGCAGATCAGCCTGGTGCGGCGCCTGGTGAAGAGCGGCGCAACACATGTCTTTACCGGTGGCGATAGACAGGACACGGCGGTAATCGCGCGTGATGCGCAGGGCGAAGGCGCGAGCCTCACCCTGTTCGGCGGCGACGCGCTGAACGCCGCCGATCTCACCGTGCCGCTCGCCGATGGCGTGCTTGCTGTAACGCTGCCGGACGCATCGCAATCGCCGGCGGGTAAGCCGGTCGCGGATGCGCTTCGCGCCGCCGGGACCGAGCCGGACGGCTACGTCTTGCCGGCCTTTGCCGCCGTCTCCCTGCTCGAGCAGGCCAAGGACCAGGCGGAGAAGGACGACAAGCCCCTGCTCGACGCATTCGCCAAGGGACCCTACCCGACCGTGCTCGGCCCCATTGCGTTCAACGCGCAGCACGAGCGCGCCGAAAATCCCTATCGACTGATGCAGTGGCAAGGCAGCCGCTTCGTGCCGGCGCCCGCCGAAGGAACCGCCCAATGATGCGTACCGGACCGCTGAACCTGATTACCGACGTCTCGGGCCTGACGGTCGGCAATGCCGAGGATCACCGGCTGAAATCCGGCGTCACCGCGATCGTCTGCGACCCGCCGGCGACGGCTGCGGTTCAGGTACTGGGCGGTGCGCCGGGAACGCGTGAGACCGATCTGCTCGACCCGCACAATACTGTGCAGTCGGTCGACGCCCTCGTGCTCTCGGGTGGTTCGGCCTTTGGCCTCGACGCTGCGTCCGGGGCCCAGGCGGCGCTGCGCGAAATGGGTCGTGGCTTTGCCGTTGGTCCGCACCGGATACCGATCGTGCCGACCGCCATCCTGTTCGACCTGATCAACGGCGGCGACAAGGATTGGGGGCGTTACCCGCCCTATCGCGAGCTCGGCTTCGAGGCGGTTCGTCGCGCCGGCCCCAAGTTCGCAACCGGGACCGCGGGTGCCGGAACCGGCGCCCTGACCGCCACCTTCAAGGGCGGTCTCGGCTCGGCGTCGACCGTTCTGCCAAACGGTATCACCATCGGCGCGCTCGTCGCCGTCAACGCACTCGGCTCGGCGACGGTTGGCGACGGCAGGCATTTCTGGTCCGCGCCCTTCGAGATGGATGGCGAATTCGGTGCACTCGGCCTGCCGCATCCCCTGCCCGCCGACGCTGCCGACATCCGCATCAAGTTCCGCGACCGACAGTCCGCGGCGGCGAATACGACCATCGCCGTGATCGCGACGGATGCCGCACTCACCAAGGCCGAAGCGAAGCGCCTGGCAATCGCCGCCCATGACGGCTTTTCCCGGGGCCTCTGGCCGGCGCATACGCCGCTCGACGGCGATCTGATCTTCGCGCTTGCCACCGGCGCCAGCGGCAAGACCCCGACGCTTGAGGATTTCATCGACCTCGGCGCGGTGGCGGCCTCGACCATGGCACGCGCCATCGCTCGTGGCGTGCACGACGCGACGCCTTCGGAAAACGACCTCATGCGCTGCTGGTCTGAAGGCGCCTGACGCAGCTTTGATCGCCGACATGTTGTTTGCGCGGCCCGCCGGTGCTATTGCGCGGAAAACACGCTGGAGTGCGCCATGACCCATCCTATCCGCATTGCCCCGTCGATCCTGGCGGCCGATTTCTCCAAGCTCGGACAGGAAGTCCGCGACGTCGTCGATGCCGGTGCCGACTGGATCCACCTCGACGTCATGGACGGTCATTTCGTGCCGAACATCACCTTCGGGCCCGATGTGATCAAATCGCTGCGCCGCTACACCGACGCGACCTTCGATTGCCACCTGATGATTTCGCCGGCGGACCAGTTCCTCGAAGCCTTTGCGAAAGCCGGCTGCGATATCCTGACCGTGCATGCGGAAGCCGGCCCGCATCTTCATCGCTCGCTGCAGACCGTTCGCTCGCTCGGCAAGAAGGCCGGCGTCTCGCTCAACCCGGCAACGCCGGAAAGCGCGATCGAATACGTGCTCGATCAGGTCGATCTCATCCTCGTGATGACCGTCAACCCGGGCTTTGGCGGACAGAAGTTTATCAACGCCACGGCTGAGAAGATCCGCCGCATCAAGGCGATGATCGGCGACCGGCCGATCGAGATCGAAGTCGATGGCGGCATTGCGCCCGATACGGCGGCCATTGCCACCGACGCCGGCGCCAACGTCCTCGTTGCCGGTTCGGCGATCTTCAAGGGCGGCTCCGTCGAAGCCTATCGCGCGGCGATCGAGGCGATCCGCACGCCGGCAGAGAAGGCCTATCGATGAAGACACGCGCGGCAGTATCCGGCGTGCTTTTCGCGGGCGCTGCGGCAGTCGCAGCGCCGGCCTTAGCGGGCGATTATGCCGCGCTCCAGCCGATCGGCTTTTCGGCCGACGGCAATGTCTTCGCCTTCGAGGAATACGGTGTTCAGGATGGCTCCGGCTTTCCCTATTCGACCATTTACGTGATCGACACGCGCAACGACAGCTTCTTGCCGGGCGCGCCGGTGCGTGCCGTCGGCCGCGAGGATGGCAGTCCGCTCTCGAAGGCGCGTCACGAAGCTCGCCGCCGCGCGGCACCCTTGATCGACGCCTATCGCCTGCCCGACGCACCCGGATTGCTCGCTGCCTTCAATCCGATCACCGAGGCGAACGCCAAGCCGCTGGGATTGACTTACGATTCCTTTGCAGCCGACGAAGGGTTCCGCGAGACCTATTCGGTGGCGCTCGAAGAGAAGACCTTCGAGCCGGAAGGCATCTGCAAGGATTTCCTCAAGGAAGTGAGGGGCTTTCGCCTTTCGATGACGATGAAGGCGGGCACGCCGGCGACTGATGTCCTGCAGGACGATAGCCGCATACCGGAGAGCCGCCGCTGCCCGACCGGCTATCAGATCGGCGGCGCCGTCACCCACAGGAATGACGACGGCTCCGAAACCCATGTCATCATGGTTCTCGTCAAGTCGCTCGGCTTCGAAGGCACGACCGATGGACGCTGGATCGCGATCCCGACCCGGATCGCCAAATGAACGACGCGGCCGCCGGCGTCGAGGCAAAAGCAGGTCTGGTGCCGCAAGGCGCCCTGCAGCGCGGCCGGCTCGCACAATCCCTTCCGACAATGCGGGAGCTTCTCATCGGTGCGCCGCTCTGGGGCGGCGCGATGGTGCTTTCGGCCTGGTTCGGCCTCTGGCTTCGTGAGCGTGCTCTCACGTTTCATCTGTCCGAGCTGCTACTGATCTTCGGCTCCGGGGCGCTTCTGACCTGGGCGCCATCGCTGTTTCTGGCCCGATTGGCAGCCCTGGGGCGTCGGCCCGAAACACGTTTTGCGGCCTACCTCTTCTTCCTGTCGCTCGGAACCGTCGCGATGACGGCAATGCTCTATGCCCTCGACTACCGGCAGTTCTACGCCCAATGGCATGCGCCTGCCGGCACCAGGACCTGGTTCTTCCAGTTTGCCTTCACCTCGCTCATCGCGTTCTACCAGTTTCTGGTGCTGGGGCTTCGCCTCTATCTGCCCCTCGGCGGTGCTATACTCATCGGCGTCAGCCTGTGGCTGGCAAAAGGCCGGCGCCAATGGCGTTGAGCTTCACGGCTATCTTTGCTAGAGGCACGGCCATCCTTCACTGACGACGAAAGCTAAAGCCCATGATCCCGCGCTACTCCCGTCCGGAAATGGTGGCCATCTGGTCGCCGGAAACCAAGTTCCGCATCTGGTTCGAGATCGAGGCCCACGCCTGCGATGCACTTGCCGAAATCGGCGTGATCCCGAAGGATGCAGCCCGCACGATCTGGGAAAAGGGCGGCGCCGCCACCTTCGACGTCGCGCGCATCGATGAGATCGAAGCCGTCACCAAGCATGACGTCATCGCCTTCCTGACGCACCTTGCCGAATTCGTCGGCCCGGACAGCCGCTTCATCCACCAGGGCATGACGTCGTCCGACGTGCTCGACACCTGCTTCAACGTGCAGCTCGTGCGCGCGACCGATCTGCTGCTTGCGGACCTCGACAAGCTGCTCGAAGCGCTGAAGCGCCGCGCCTTCGAACACAAGGACACGGTGACGATCGGCCGCTCGCACGGCATCCATGCCGAGCCGACCACCTTCGGCGTCAAGCTGGCGCTTGCCTATGCCGAGTTCGACCGCTGCAAGCAGCGCCTGCTGGCCGCGCGCGAAGAAGTCGCCACCTGCGCGATCTCCGGCGCCGTCGGCACTTTCGCCAATATCGACCCGCGCGTGGAAGAACACGTCGCCAAGGCGCTCGGCCTGAAGCCGGAACCGGTTTCGACCCAGGTCATCCCGCGCGACCGTCATGCCATGTACTTCGCGACCCTCGGCGTCATCGCCTCGTCGATCGAGCGCCTGGCGACGGAAATCCGTCACCTGCAGCGCACCGAAGTGCTCGAAGCCGAAGAGTATTTCTCGCCGGGCCAGAAGGGTTCGTCGGCAATGCCGCACAAGCGTAACCCGGTCCTGACTGAGAACCTGACGGGTCTTGCCCGCATGGTCCGCGCCTTCTCGGTACCCGCCATGGAAAACGTTGCCCTCTGGCACGAGCGCGACATCTCGCACTCCTCCGTTGAGCGCATGATCGGACCAGACGCGACGGTGACGCTCGATTTCGCGCTCGCTCGCCTGACCGGCGTGATCGACAAGCTGCTCGTCTACCCCGAGAACATGATCAAGAACATGAACAAGTTCCGCGGTCTCGTGCATTCGCAGCGCGTGCTGCTGGCGCTGACCCAGGCCGGTGTTTCGCGCGAGGATGCCTACCGCCTCGTGCAGCGCAACGCCATGAAGGTATGGGAACAGGGCAAGGACTTCCTTGAAGAGCTGCTGGCCGATACCGAAGTCCGTGCAGCGCTTTCCGTGGAGGACATCCGCGAGAAGTTCGATCTTGGCTACCACACCAAGCACGTCGACACGATTTTCAAGCGCGTCTTCGGCTGAGCCTGACAGCTTGCGGGTCACTCGCCCGCGTTGCATCTCATGAATATGCCCGCATTTGGCGCAGGTCGCTCAAATGCGGGCATTTCTTTTAGCGCGGTGTTCAGTGATCCCATGTGACGATCCAGGCCTGTCAAATCGGTTTCGGGGAACACATGGCCTACAAGGACAGCACCGAGCGTACGGGTGTACGCACACAGACGAAGATCACCGGCATGGTCACCTGCAAGACCGGGTCGAGCAACGGCGTGGTCAAAGACCTTTCGGACGAAGGTATCTGCTTCCAGCTCTATTTCGACATCGGCGCCAAAACGGGGCAGGAAGTGACGATCCGGAGCGAAGAACTGGGCTTCCTGACCGGCATGGTGCGCTGGTACCGCGGCGACAAGATCGGCATCAAGCTCAACCTGTCGTCCAACACAGCGGCCCAGATATCGTCCTACTACAAGCACTTTCGCTAGACCGGAGACCGGTCGACGCCAACGCCGTCAAGCGCCGCAAGTCAATTGACCTGCGGCGCTTTTCGCTTTGAGAGGTCGCGTCGGCCCTCGCCGGACGGCGCCAGGCCTATCGTGTACGGGCGCGCGGACCGGGCTCCACCATCTTGCGATAGAGATGCCACGTGGCATGGCCGAAGATCGGCATGATGACGGCGAGACCGACGAAGATCGGGATCGATCCGATCACCAGGCCTGCCGCGATGATGAAGCCCCAGAGGGCAACGGGTACCGGATTGACCAGGGTCGCGCGGATCGATGTCTCGACGGCCGCGACGGCTCCGACGTCACGATCGATCAGCAACGGGAAGGATACGACGGTCGTCGATAGCACGATGACGGCGAAGACGAAGCCGACGGCATTGCCGACGAGGATCAGGTTCCAACCCGGCTCGGTTCCGATGATGCCATTCCAGAAGGCGACGATCGAAGCCGGCGGTTCGGCTCCGAAGATTTGTACGTAGAGCGCCTGGGCTACCAGCAGCCAGACGATGAACACCACGAAGAGCATGGAAGCGACGGCCATGATCGACGGTAAGGCCGGGGAGCGATGCAAGCGAAGCGCATGCGGCCATGAATAGTCCATGCCGAGTTCACGCCGTCGGCTGATTTCGTAAAGGCCGATCGCCGCGACGGGGCCGATGAGGGCAAAGCCCGAGACCAGCGGATAAAGCAGCGGCAACATGTTTGCGCCCGCGCTCCAGGTGATCAGCACCGCGCCGGCAATCGGGTAAATCAGGCAAAGGAAGACGTAATGCGACGGCTTCTCGCGAAAATCTTCGAATCCGAGACGCAAGGCATCGAACACATCCGAGACGCCGATTTTCTTTATCCCGGGGTGGGCGACACTCGCGTCCGGCCCCGACAGAACATGGAATGTTGTCATGGCTCACACTCCTCAACGAACCAGAGCGGCCACGGAACAGCGATGCGACAAAACAAAGTCGCACCAACCGCGACCGTCATGCCGATTATACAGAAAATGAAGGCGCTGTCGCCTGCCGCATGTTTCGTTGGATCGTCGCCGATTTCGGGACAAAGCATGCGGCACTTCGAAATCTTGCTGCGACCACAGCACCTCTCAAAAGGCCCGCGGCATTGCAGGCCTTGACTTCGGCCGCTTTCAGCGCCACATCGCGGCCACCATGAAAGTATCCGACGCCCATATCCTCATCGTCCCTGGCTACACCAACTCCGGACCGGAGCACTGGCAGACCCGCTGGGAGCGCAAGATGTCCACCGCGCGCCGCGTCGAGCAGGCGGAGTGGGCAAAGCCCGTGCGCGAAGATTGGGTGGCGCGCATGGTCGAAGAGGTCAACGCCGCCGAGAAGCCGGTCGTCATCGTCGCCCATTCGCTTGGCGTCGCGACTGCGGTGCACGCCCTGCCCCATATCAACAAGCCGATCGCCGGTGCCTTCCTCGTCGCACCTCCGGATGTGGCCAATCCGACGATCCGCCCGAAACACCTGATGACCTTCGGCCCCTATCCGCGTGATCCCTTGCCGTTCCCGTCGCTGATGGTCGCGAGCCGCAACGATCCTTTCGGCTCCTACGATCACGCCGACGATATTGCCAATGCCTGGGGTTCGCTGCTCGTCGACGCCGGCGAATCCGGCCATATCAACACCGAGTCCGGGCATGGCCCCTGGCCGGAGGGTACGATGGTGTTTGCCCAGTTCCTGAGCCGCCTGAAGCCCTGATGCCTCGACGAACTGGTTGACCGCCCCTTAATCCTGCAACTTCCCATTAATCCGACGTTCATTGTCCGCCGTCATCATCGGTCGGCATGGCAGCGCGACTCGTCCTCGAAGGCGTCGAGCGTTGTCGAATCTTGATTTGCTGCCTGATTTCCGGCTCTCAGTGCCTTGGAATTTGCGGCCGCAAACGCTGGATATGGGATAAGTGGCCGTCAACGAAGGTCTCACCAAAGGTGCGCGTGGTGCGCCGGCGAATTTGGATGTCCTCACGCAGGCCGCCCTGGAGCGCTTGCCGGCCGGGGCAATCATTGCCGATGGGCTGGGACGGATCGTAACGACCAACGCGCGCGCCGGCGAACTGCTGCGAAGGACGCCAGCTTCGCTGCGGAAAGCCCTCCTCGGAGATCTCGTGCTGGATGAGGACCGGCCCCTGTTGCCGGGCCGGAATAGGTTGCCGCCGGCGGCCACCTCGTCCGCGATGCTCCGTTTCGAAAGCCTCTCCGGCCCCCTGCCGATGCTCGTCTCCTGGTCGCCCGTGCTTTTCGCCGAACAGGACGCCTTTCTCCTGCTGATGCTCCCGGTCCATGATCTCGTCGACGAAATCGCCGGTCTGCGCAATGACGAGACCCGCTGGAAATATGCGCTCGACAGCGCGCTTGAAGGCGTCTGGGACCACGACTTCGAAACCGGGAACCTGTTTTACTCCACCACCTGGAAGCGGCTACGTGGCCTGCCTGACGATGCCGAGGTCGACGGGACCCTCGAAGCGTGGATCCAGGCCGTTCACCCCGACGACCGCGCGCATGTGCGGGCCGCAATCGAGCGGCAGGATTCCGGCGAGGCCGTATTCAACACCTTCGAATACCGCGAACGCCATGCGGACGGGCATTGGGTCTGGATCGAGAGCCGCGGTGCATCCGTTGGCTATTGGCCGGATGGCAGGCCCAGCCGCATCATCGGCACCGACACGGACATTACCGCCCGGAAGGAAGCGGAGGCGCGGCTCGAAGAGGTCTCGCGCCGCCTGAGGCTCGCGCTCGACGTCTCGAAGATCGGCGTGTTCGACTTCAACCTCGACGCTGAGCGCGATGACTGGGACGAGCGCATGTTCGAGATCTACGGCCTCGATCCAAGCGACGGACCGCCGAGCTCCGAGGTCTGGGAAAACACGCTGCATCCCGACGACCGCGACAAGGCCATCGCTCGGACGATCGAAGGTATCGCCTCCGGTAAGCCCTACAGCAATGCCTTTCGAATCGTGCGGCCGGACGGCTCGATCCGGCATATCCGCTCCAATGCCGCGACCTATGTCGATCATCGCGGCACGCGAAAGCTCATCGGGGCGAACTGGGACGTCACCGAAGACGTCGCCTTGCAGGAGGAGTTGCGCCAGGCCCAGGCCTCCGCCGAGGCGCGCAACCGCGAGCTCGAGCAGGCGCGGGTCAGGATCGAATACAACGCCCTGCACGACTACCTGACGGATCTGCCCAACCGGCGCTACCTCGATCAGATGCTGGCGGAGAATGTCGCGGTCAACGCCATCCTGCATATCGATCTCGATCGTTTCAAGCAGATCAACGACACGCTCGGGCATCAAGCGGGCGATGCCATGCTGAGCCACGCGGCTGCCATCCTTCGCGCGCATGCCCGGCACGACGATTTCATCGCCCGGATCGGTGGCGACGAATTCGTCATTCTATGCCGCGGGGGGCGAAATCTGCCGCAGCTCTCCGAGCTTGCCGAGCGCATCGTGCACGCCTTCCGTCGCCCCATTCCCTATGAGGGCCAGCTCTGCCGCCTGGGCGCGAGCATCGGCATTGCCTGGAAAGGGCACGACGATTTCGATGCGAAGCAATTGTTGATGAATGCCGACATCGCGCTCTACCGGGCAAAGAGCCTCGGCCGCGACCGCGTCGAAGTCTTCTCCGAACAGATCCAGACGCAGATCCTGACGGCCAAGCGGATCGGCGACGACATCCGTCAGGCGATCGAGGAAGGGCAGTTCACGGTTTACTACCAGCCACAGTTCGATGCGACTTCACTCGAGATCACCGGTGTCGAGGCGCTGGTGCGGTGGAACCATCCCGAGCGCGGCGTGCTCGCACCCTTCCATTTCCTGAAGGTCGCGGAGGAGATCAATGTCCTGCCGGCCATCGACCGCAAGGTCGTGGAGCTTGCCTATGCCGACTTTCAGTCCTGGCGGCAGTCCGGCTTCGCCATTCCCAAGATCTCGGTCAACATGTCGTCGCCGCGCCTGCGCGATCCCGGTCTGATCGCCGACCTGCGGGATCTGCGGATTCCGCCTGGCGTCCTCTCGTTCGAATTGCTCGAGTCCATCTTCCTCGACGATCCGGAGGATGAAATCGCCGAGACGCTCTCGGCCCTCGGCGCTCTTGGCATCGAGGTGGAGATCGACGACTTCGGCACCGGGCACGCCTCGATCATCGGCCTGCTCAACCTCAACCCGGCGCGGCTCAAGATCGACCGGGCGCTGGTCGGGCCGATCACGGAGAGTGCGAAACAGGCCAAGCTCGTTCGCGCGATCATCGACATTGGCCATTCGCTCAACATCGAGGTCGTCGGCGAAGGCGTCGAGACCTGGGAGCATGCGGCAATGCTGCGCGATCTCGGCTGCGATGTGCTGCAGGGTTATGCGCTGGCCCGGCCGATGGACCGCCTGGAACTCGAGCGGCGCCTGCGGCGCGGATGGAAGCCGGTCTTCGGCAAAGCCGACAAGTAGGCCGGCCCGATGGCCGTGCGGTCGCCGCGAGCGTGCTTGTCTATCAGCTGTTCTGTATCTGTTGGATCGCTTCGGCGAGAAGCTCAAGCATGCGCTTGCGGATTTGCTCTTCCGTTTGGGCAACGCCCGCGACGTCAAAATCCGCCTTGAGCTTGCGGATGACCTCTTCGTGGCCGGCACGCTCGAAGTCAGCGGTCACCACTTCCGTGGCATAGGCTTCGGCATCGGGCTTGCCGAGCAGGCCGGCAGCCCAGAGACCAAGCAGTCTGTTGCGACGCGCCTCAGCTTTGAACTTCAGTTCTTCGTCCAGCGCAAACTTCGCTTCAAAGGCTTTTTCGCGATCCTGCATAGTGGTCATCAAATGATCTCCCTGAGAATTCGGTGCCTTAGATAGTTATCGCCATAACCAAAATGGAGGTCAAACTGAATTGCGTCCTTTTCGGGTTTCGCGACTTTCATGCTACCCTCTGCAAATCAGGGGGACGGAAAGATACGCCGATTGTGAAATCCGTTCTTTTCAGCTATGGACCCCGGGAGATATTCCACGAGCGCGACCCAAGAGCGCCAACAACCACAGAGACAGAATCCATGAATCGTCGCCGCCGTATCTACGAGGGCAAGGCCAAGATCCTCTATGAGGGTCCGGAGCCGGGCACGCTCATCCAGTTCTTCAAGGACGACGCGACCGCCTTCAACAAGAAAAAGCATGACGTCATCGACGGCAAGGGCGTGCTGAACAACCGTATTTCCGAATACATCTTCACGCATCTCAACAAGATCGGCATCCCGACGCACTTCATCCGCCGTCTCAACATGCGCGAGCAGCTGATCAAGGAAGTCGAGATCATCCCGCTCGAGATCGTCGTGCGCAACGTCGCCGCCGGCTCGCTGGCCAAGCGCCTCGGTATCGAGGAAGGCACCGTTCTGCCCCGCTCGATCATCGAGTTCTACTACAAGGCCGACGCGCTCGATGACCCGATGGTCTCCGAAGAGCACATCACCGCCTTCGGTTGGGCAAGCCCCCAGGAACTCGACGACATCATGGCGCTCGCCATCCGCATCAACGACTTCCTTTCGGGCCTGTTCCTGGGCGTCGGCATCCAGCTCGTCGATTTCAAGATCGAATGCGGCCGCCTGTTCGAGGGCGACATGATGCGCATCGTGCTGGCCGACGAGATCTCGCCGGATAGCTGCCGGCTTTGGGACATCGAGACTCGCGAGAAGCTCGACAAGGACCGCTTCCGCCGCGACCTCGGCGGCCTCGTCGAGGCCTACCAGGAAGTCGCCCGCCGTCTCGGCATCATGAACGAGAACGAACCCGTGCGCGGCACCGGTCCGGTTCTGGTGAAATAACTTCGGGGAAAATCAAAGTGATCAAGGCACGTGTAACCGTGACGCTGAAAAACGGCGTTCTCGATCCGCAGGGCAAGGCAATCGAAGGCGCTCTCGGCGCGCTCGGCTTCGACGGCATCGGCCAGGTCCGCCAGGGCAAGGTCTTCGATCTGCAGATCGAATCCGCAGACAAGGCCAAGGCCGAGGAAGACCTCAAGGCCATGTGCGAAAAGCTGCTCGCCAACACGGTGATCGAGAACTACAGCATCTCGTTCGCCTGATCCGTCAGGCATCGAAATCGTTCCGCGCTTTCAGGCGCGGAACCAGACGTTAAGCACCGCCGGAGCAGCACGAGCGCCTCAGGGAGCGCTGCTGTTCTCGTCGGAGAAGGTGCCTGGCTCTCTGGGGCGCGGCATCAAGATGACATCTCGCCGCTAACGGAGACAGAGATATGAAGTCAGCCGTCGTCCAGCTTCCGGGCCTCAACCGCGACCGCGACATGATCGCGGCCCTCACCAAGATTTCCGGCAAGGCTCCGGTCACCGTCTGGCAGACTGAGACCGACATTCCGGATGTCGACCTGATCGTCATTCCCGGCGGTTTCTCCTATGGCGACTACCTGCGCTGTGGCGCGATCGCGGCGCGCATGCCGGTCATGCAGGCAATCAAGGCCAAGGCGGAAAAGGGCGTCAAGGTTCTCGGCGTCTGCAATGGCTTCCAGATCCTCGTCGAAGCCGGCCTCCTGCCCGGCGCACTGATGCGCAATGCCTCGCTCAAATTCGTCTGCCGCGAGATCAAGCTCGAAGTGGTCAACGCCGAGACCGACTTCACCCGCGCCTATTCGAAGGGCCAGATCATCCGCTCGCCGGTTGCCCACCATGACGGCAACTACTTTGCCGATGCCGAGACGCTGAAGACGATCGAAGGCAACGACCAGGTGGTGTTTCGCTATGCCGAAGGCACCAACCCGAACGGCTCGATGAACGATATCGCCGGCGTGATGAATGCCGGGGGCAACGTGCTCGGCATGATGCCGCATCCGGAAAACCTGATCGAAGCGGCACATGGTGGCTCTGACGGCCGTGGTCTTTTCGCGTCGGCGCTCGAAGTAATCGCCGCTTAACCATCCGGCTGATAGAAGGCATCCGACCCATCCCCCAATGCGAGCGAGACCGTTGATGCCTTCATTCTTCCCTGGACGCCTGACCAGCCTTGCCTGCGCGACGTTTGGCCTGACGCTGCTCGCATCCTGCCAATCGCCAAAGCCGCCGGCGCCAAGTCCGAACACGGCTGCGCTGCCGACGATGGAGCGCGTGGCGCTTGGCGCCAACAGCTGCTGGTTCAAATCGGGCGATTCCGAGTTCAAGTCCTATCGCCTGGCGCCGGAGCTCAATTCCTTCTCCGGCCGCCCGCGCATTCTGATCGTGCCGCGCAAGTCGCCGGAAGCCCGGCCGCTCGCCGTCATTCAGGCCGAGGGCAACCCGGCACGCCTGCAGGCCTTCGGGCCGTTGATGAGCGAACCGGTCGGCACGCGCATGGCCACCGATATCAAGCGCTGGGCCGCCGGCGGACAGGGCTGCAAATAGCTTCAAGTCGAATTGTCGAATCGATCCAGGGGCCGGCCGTTCGCAGAGGACGCCGGCCCCTTGGCGTTTCGTCGATCAGTCGTTCCAATCCTATAGGGAAAGCGCGTCGCTGTCGCAAAACCGCTTCGCAGCTTCGCGCGATATTCTCAGCGCCAGAACGGGACGGTCGACTGCTGGCGCGCATCCTTCGCGGAAACGCCGATATCCCTAAGTTGCCAGTCGCTCATTTCCCCGAGCGCCAGACGGCCGCGCCGCTTCGCCGCCAGCTCGCAATAAAGACCCCAAAGCCGCTTCAGCACGCTCTTACGCTGTTCCGAATAGTCGCCGCCCAGCAATGCGTTGCTGCACTCGACGGACTTCGCACCTGGGCGGGACAAACAAATTGTATCGATTGTACTCATTGATAACCCCAATGCAGCGATTGCTATCGTTGTCTTGGTGATAATTGACATATTTCCCGCTGTAATCTAAAGAATTGTCACTATGACAAATTGGCTTCCGGACATTCAGCAGGGTCACGGTCCGCTCTATGCGCGGATCGCCGACCAGATCGAACAGGCAATTGGCAACGGCGCCCTTCCCGTCGGCGCCAAATTGCCACCCCAGCGCAACCTCGCCTACGATATCGGCGTGACAATCGGTACGATTGGGCGCGCCTACAACATCGTGCGCGAACGCGGACTGGTGAGCGGCGAAGTCGGACGCGGCACCTATGTGCTTGATCATCCCGAGAGCCGCCCGCCGGAACAGGCGGATCCGCTGACGACCTCGCTCGCCGGCACCCGGCCGCTCGTGGCACCTGCCGGCAAATTGCGATTTGACAGCACGGCGGCACCCGATATCGGCCAAGGCACGGTGTTGAGCGAGGTGCTCGGCGAGATCAGCCACGACCACCATGCGGACATCGCAAGCTACGCACGCAACTTTCCGGACCATTGGTTCGAGGCGGGTTGCCTGTGGCTGGCGCGCGGCGGCTTCCGCCCGAAGCCGGAAAACATCGTGCCGACGCTCGGTGCCCACGCGGCCGTCGTCGCCGTCATCACTGCGGTCACGGCACCCGGCGACCGCATCGCCTTCGAAACGCTCACCTATTCGCAGGTGAGCCGCAGCGCCGGCCTCGTCGGCCGCCGCACGACGCTGGTCGAATCCGACGAGTTCGGCATGATCCCGGAGGACTTCGAGCGCGTCTGCGCGCAGCAGCATCCGAAGCTCGCCTTCCTGATGCCGAGCGCGCAGAACCCGACCGTCGCCGTCATGTCGCTTGCCCGCCGCCAGGCGATCGCCGACATCGCCCGCAAATACGGCGTCTGGCTTGTGGAGGATGATCTCTATGGCGCTATGACCGGGGATCAGACGCCGCTCTTGGCCGAGCTTGCGCCGGAACGCACCTTCCTGGTCGGTGGTCTTTCGAAGTCGGTGGCTGCCGGTGTCCGCGGCGGCTGGGTCGCCTGCCCTCCGCACTTCAGCCAGCGCATCCGCATCGCACACAAGATGGTGAGTGGCGGCCTGCCGTTCATCCTGGCTGAGCTTTGCGCGCGGCTCGTGCTTTCCGGCTCGGCCGCAATCCTGCGCAGCAAGGGCATCGAGGAGGTGCGCGCCCGCGAGGCGATGGCCCGCGAAATCTTCGAGGGCATCGAGTTCACCTCGCACCCCTGCATTCCGTTCCTCTGGATGAAGTTGCCCGATCCATGGCTCTCCGGCACCTTCAAGCAAGCGGCACTGCAGGAAGGCGTGCTCGTAGATGACGAGGACGAGTTCAAAGCCGGACGCACCGACCGCGTCTTCTATCGCATACGGATCGGCTTTTCCTCGCCGCCCGACCGGGCCCAGGTGAGAGCAGGTTTTCAGACGCTGAAGCGGCTGCTCGACAGCGGGCGCGCCGGTTACGACAGTTTCGAGTGACTATAGAAATCCACGGGGTGACTTTCGGGCAAGGTTGCGCAACATACTACTTTAGCAGTTTTGCGCACATGATTCGCTTGTAAGGATTCCGCATGCCGCTACCGTTCAGCTCCGCCTTGTCGCCTCGCCTCGCAATTCTTCTTCTTGCTACGACCATGTTGACCATCGCCGCACCCGCCTTTGCCGCGGACGGCGTTTTCGACGAAATGCGTTTCGGCGTCACAACCTCGATCGCCGCCGGCGACAAGCAGGAGGACGGAGTGTTTCCGTCGTTCACCGCGTATTTCGATCCGCTCGACGCCGATGGGGCGACCGACTTCGGCGATAAGCTGTTGCGGCCGCGCATCCATGCGGGCGCGGCGGTTGCGACATCGTCCAACGGCGTCAATCAGGCCTATGCCGGCTTGAGCTGGACCTTCGACATGACGAAGCGCCTCTTCGTCGAGTTCGGCGCCGGCGGCACGGTTCATGACGGCGACCTCGACAATCCGAATGGCGACGGTCCCCAGCTCGGCTGCCGCTTCCTCTTCCGCGAGTACGCCGCCGCCGGCGTGCGCCTGGACGAGCACTGGAACGTCTCGGCGACCGTGGAACATGCTTCGCACGCCAATCTGTGCGACGGTCCGAACAATGGCCTGACACGTGCCGGCCTCGCGCTCGGCTACAAGTTCTGACGCTGGCTGCCGCACGGAGCCTTCTGGAAAGCTTTCTACGGGCGTCAGCCGCTGTTGATCGCCCGTATTTTTCTGTCGCGCCGCGCCGCAGCATAGGCTAAAGAAGCCGCAAAGCGCCCCCTGTTTCTGTTGCGGTTCGCACGCGCCATATTCCTCGTAAGTGGATTGCGCGCCGCCCGAAGGATTTGACGGTCGACGATGACGATTTCCAACACCCGCCCCATCACCCCGGACCTCATCGCATCGCACGGGCTGAAGCCCGATGAATACGAGCGCATCCTGAGCCTGATCGGGCGCGAGCCGACCTTTACCGAGCTCGGCATCTTCTCGGCGATGTGGAACGAGCACTGCTCCTACAAGTCTTCGAAGAAATGGCTGCGCACGTTGCCGACCAAGGGACCGCGCGTCATCCAGGGCCCGGGCGAAAACGCCGGCGTTGTCGACATCGATGACGGCGACTGCGTCGTCTTCAAGATGGAGAGCCACAACCACCCGTCCTATATCGAGCCCTACCAGGGTGCCGCGACCGGCGTCGGCGGCATCCTGCGCGACGTCTTCACCATGGGCGCGCGCCCGGTTGCGGCGATGAACGCGCTTCGCTTCGGCTCGCCGGATCACCCGAAGACCCGCCACCTGGTTTCGGGCGTCGTTGCCGGTGTCGGCGGTTACGGTAATTCCTTCGGCGTTCCGACCGTCGGCGGTGAAGTCGAGTTCGACGCCCGCTACAACGGCAACATCCTCGTCAACGCCTTTGCCGCCGGTCTCGCCAAGAGCGACGCGATCTTCTATTCCAAGGCCGAAGGCGTCGGCCTTCCGGTCGTCTATCTCGGCGCCAAGACCGGCCGCGACGGTGTCGGCGGCGCGACCATGGCGTCTGCCGAATTCGACGAGTCGATCGAAGAGAAGCGCCCGACCGTTCAGGTCGGCGATCCCTTCACCGAAAAGTGCCTGCTCGAAGCCTGCCTCGAACTGATGCAGACGGGCGCCGTCATCGCCATCCAGGACATGGGTGCAGCCGGTCTTACCTGCTCGGCCGTCGAAATGGGCGCCAAGGGCGACCTCGGCATCGAACTCGATCTCGACAAGGTGCCGGTGCGCGAAGAGCGCATGACGGCTTACGAAATGATGCTGTCGGAAAGCCAGGAGCGCATGCTCATGGTGCTGGAGCCCGCCAAGGAAGAGGTTGCCAAGGCGATCTTCGTCAAGTGGGGCCTCGATTTCGCGATCGTCGGCAAGACCACCGACGACTTGCGCTTCCGCATCCTGCACCAGGGCGAACAGGTCGCCGATCTGCCGATCAAGGAACTGGGCGACCAGGCACCGGAATATGACCGCCCCTGGACGCCGGCAAAGACCCCTGCTCCGCTGGCAACCAACGACATCCCGGCTACCGACGTCGCCTATGCGCTCGTCAAGCTCGTCGGTTCGGCCAACAACTCGTCGCGCCGCTGGGTCTACGAGCAGTACGACACGCTGATCCAGGGCAACTCGCTGCAGCTTCCCGGCGGTGACGCCGGTGTCGTCCGCGTCGAGGGCCACGCCTCCAAGGCGCTCGCCTTCTCGTCCGACGTGACGCCGCGTTATGTCGAAGCCGATCCCTACGAAGGCGGCAAGCAGGCCGTCGCCGAGTGCTGGCGCAACCTGACGGCAACCGGCGCGCTGCCGCTGGCGGCCACCGACAACCTGAACTTCGGCAACCCTGAGCGTCCGGAGATCATGAGCCAGTTTGTTCATGCCATCAAAGGCATCGGCGAAGCCTGCACGGTGCTCGATTTCCCGATCGTGTCCGGCAACGTCTCGCTCTACAACGAGACCAATGGCCAGGCGATCCTGCCAACGCCCACGATCGGCGGCGTGGGTCTGATCAAGGACTGGTCGCAGATGGCGCGCATCCGCTTTGCGGCTGAAGACGAGACGATCCTGCTCGCCGGCGCGCCTGATGGACTCGGTTCGCACATCGCCCAGTCGGTCTACATGCGTGACATCCATGGCCGCACCGACGGTCCGGCGCCGCATGTCGATCTCGCCCACGAGCGCAAGGTCGGCGATTTCGTCCGCGGCCTGATCATCGATGGCCTGGCGACGGCCGTACACGACTGCTCGTCGGGTGGCCTGGCGCTTGCTGTCGCCGAAATGGCGATGGCATCGGGCATCGGCGCTACGGTCGACACGGTTGCCGGCCACGACCCAATTGCCACCTTCTATGGCGAAGACCAGGGCCGCTACGTCGTCACCGTCGCTGCCGGCGCGCTCGACGCGGTTGTAGCACGGGCGAAGGCCGCCGGCGTCTCGCTCCCGGTCATCGGCAAGACCGGCGGGGACGCCGTCAAGCTCGGCGACGCCGAGGCGGTTCCGGTCGCGGATCTGCGTGCCGTCCACGAAGCCTGGTTCCCGGAATTCATGCAGGGCGACCTCGCGCCGGAGAACTGACAGCAACAGCGCCATCACGGCGGGTGATTTTCCGGACGCGCCATGTTCGATTGGAACGACCTGAAATATTTTCTCGCCGTGGCGCGCACCGGCTCCACGCTTGCCGCCGCACGTAGCCTCAGGGTCAATCAGACGACCGTCGCTCGCCGGATCGATGCCCTCGAACGCGGTCTCGGCCTTGCCCTCTTCGTGCGTCTCCCGAACGGCTATCGCCTCACGGAGCGCGGGGAAGCGACCGTCGCGCTCGCCGAACAGGTCGAGCAAGGCGCGAGCACGCTGGCCGACACGGTACGCGGGTGGAGCCGGGCGATCGCCGGAACCGTGCGTGTGACCACGACGGAGATTCTTGCGATCGACGTGGTGGCGCCGCTGGTCTCCGAACTGCGCAGCCAGCAGCCATCATTGTCCATTGAACTGATTGCCGATGATCGCCGGCTCGATCTTTCGCGCGGTGAAGTGGATGTCGCGCTGCGCGTCGGCTCCTGCCCGGAAGAGCCGGGCATCGTGCGGCGCCGGCTTGCGACCAGTGTGTGGGCGCTTCATTGCGCCAAATCCTACGCCGCGCGCCACGGCTTGCCCGACACCATCGCCGACCTCGGCCGACATGAGATCGTCGGCGGCACCGGCGGCCTCGCCGGATTGGGGCCTCTCGTCGCCTTGCGGAAAGCGGCACCCGATGCCCCGATCGGAATCCACTGCAATTCCGTGCCCAATCTGATCGCTGCGGTCCGCTCCGGTGTCGCCGTTGGCCCGCTTCCGTGCTGGGCTGCTTCCGCGGATGACGACTTGCTGCGCTGTCCCATTCCCGAGCTCGAGGCCCGTTCGGATATCTGGCTCCTCTATCACGAAAGCCTGCGTGAGAGCCCGCACGTGCGACTGTTTCGCGAAGCGGTGACGGCTCGCTTCGAAGCCGTCCGCCACCGGTTCGAGGGCCGCCCCGGTCCAGGGGCCTAGGCGGTTTCTGGCCTATCTTCCTTTGCGGCCGGACAGTGGCTCGCCGAGCCTGGAAAGCCCAGTTGCCGCGCCTGCGAGCCGCCGTCCCGCGCGCCCCAACGCCGTGCGATCTTGCCGTCGCTGAGCTCGAACCATTCGATCGCCAGCAGCTCGTAGGAGTGGCCGGTCGGTTGCTTGAAGTCCAGAAACGGGCCGGTCCATTTGCCGCTTTCGCGCAGGCGAACCACGACGGTGTCGCCGTCGGCGACCATGGACAGGACGTCCAGCCTCATGTTCAGCCCATGATGAAGGTCGCGCCAGACGCGTGCCGCAAAATCGAAGGCACCGACGCCCACCACCCCCTGGATCTCCGCGTCGGCGGTAAAGAGCGGGCGCAACGCCTCGATATTCCCCGCATTCATCGCCTGCACATAGGCTTCGACCGTCGCCCTGTTCGCCTGATCTCGTGGCATGTGACCTCCCTGCCGGGCCCGGCACATCGGCACGGGCGCCATTGAAACGGGGGGCGGCAACGGCTTTTCGCCTCGTCTTGCCGCCCCGTCGCGCATTAGAGAGGAACCTGCATTTCGCTGCTATCAGCTTTGTCGCAGCGACCCTCTGCAGATTTGCAGAACGTCGATTGCCGTCGACACCTCGTTGTTGCTCACCTGATTCAGCATTTGCGTTTCGCCCCTGAATCGTGGTTCCCTGATAGTATGGAGCGGTGCGGGCGACGCGGCCGGCACTGCAGAAAAACAAGGAGTTGGCGTATCATGCCCATGACACCAGGCGACATCGAAGACATGATCAAGGCCGGGATTCCCGGTGCCAAGGTCACGATCCGCGATCTGGCCGGTGACGGCGACCACTATGCCGCCGAAGTCGTGGCCGAAGCGTTTCGTGGCAAGACCCGCGTGCAGCAGCACCAGATGGTCTACAACGCGCTCAAGGGCAACATGGGGGGTGTTCTGCATGCCCTTGCCCTGCAGACGAGCGCGCCGGAGTGAGCCGGCATGGCTGATCTGATCAAGGAACTTGTCAGCGGTGTCGTTGACAGCGCGCTGAAGGAAATCCTCAAGAAGACCGGCGTCAAGCGAAGTTCGACCAAGCGGACAAAGCGCCGGGCACGGACAACCTCGTCCGCCGGCGGCGGCATTCTCGCGGATATCCTCGAGGCGGCCATCCGCAAACCGGCCAAGAAGCAGGTCAGCCGTCGTCGAACGGCTGCGGCGCGCAGCAAGACCCGGCGCCGCACGGCCTGACAACTGCATGTGTCCTTAATTCCTAGCCGATTTAAGGACAAAAACATGCAGCACATCAAAGTGGTACAGCGACCTTTGCGCGTCTGATAGGACGCGCGGCGCGGCAGTGGTAATAAAACCACATCTTGAGGCCCATCAATATTTGTTGCGATTGGGTGGTGAAAATCACCGATATGCATGCTATCTAAGACCCAATCGATATCCCGGCCCTTGAAGCCGGCGCAGGAAGGAAGACAAGATGAGCGGAATTCACGAATTCATCGACAACGAAGTCAAGACGAACGATGTGGTACTCTTCATGAAGGGTACGCCGCAGTTCCCGCAGTGTGGCTTCTCCGGTCAGGTGGTCCAGATTCTCGATTACATCGGCGTCGACTACAAGGGCATCAACGTGCTCGCCGATGCGGACCTGCGCCAGGGCATCAAGGATTACTCCAACTGGCCGACGATCCCGCAGCTCTACGTCAAGGGCGAATTCGTCGGCGGTTGCGACATCGTGCGTGAAATGTTCCAGGCCGGCGAGCTGCAGTCGCACCTCGAGGCACAGGGCATTGCCGTCAAGGGCGCCGTCGCCTGATCTAAGGACGCCTCGTCCCGATCTATCGGAGAAGGCGGGCAACCGCCTTTTTTGATTCCGGCCGTACTTCCGGATTACCTAATTTTCGTTGTCCTTCTGAAGGCCTTGCGCGCGCGGTTCGCGCAGGTGCCGCCAAGATACGTTCAGAGCGTGCTTCCTTCATGAACGCATTCCAGCGTTCGAATGTGGAGCGAAGGGCCGGATCTCCGGCCTGTCATGAATCGGTTGCGATCGTTCGGCATAAGCTGCCTGCAGAGGTTCTCGCCTCGCCCTTTGGCGGCCGGAAAACCCTGTCCCTGCCGCTCGACGCTTCCCATGCTTCATGCCGGCCCGGTCCGTGCGGTTTCAAATCGCCCCGGCTGCCCCCGCTCAAGATTTCAAAGCCAGTCGGCATGACGCCAACCGGCATCCTTCTTTTCCGGATCTGCTCCGGACCTACCTGTTCCGCTTGCGCCCCCGTGCGCCGTTAGGACTGAAAATGACAAGCACGACCAACGACGACGCCCTGCCAGGCCTCAGCAAATCTCAGTTCATCGCGCTGATGGCCATGCTGATGGCGACCAACGCGATCTCGATCGACATCATGTTGCCCGGCCTGCAGGAGATCGGCGCCAGCCTCGGCGTCGCCTCTGAAAATGAGCGGCAATACATCATCACCGCCTATCTGCTCGGCATGGGCGTGGCGCAGCTGTTCTTCGGCCCCCTTTCGGACCGCTTCGGGCGCAAGCCGTCGCTTCTCGCCGGCCTCATTCTCTACGCCGTTTGCGCAATGGCGATCGCAATCGTGCCGAGCTTCGGCCTCCTGCTGGCGCTGCGCTTCGTACAGGGCGCCGGTGCTGCGGCCACGCGCGTCATCACCATCTCGATCGTCCGTGACGTCTATGGCGGCCGGCAGATGGCAGAGGTGATGTCGCTGGTCATGATGGTCTTCATGATCGTGCCGGTCATCGCCCCCTCGATCGGCCAGCTCATCATCAGCCTTGCCGAGTGGCACATGATCTTCGTGGTCGTCGCGCTCTATGCCGTGATGAACATTGCGATCGTCTCCTCAAAGCTCGGCGAGACGCTCGATCCGGCCCATCGCCGCGATTTTACGCCCTCGGTCATCCTCAGCGGATTCCGCATCGTGCTGACGAACCGGCTGTCGCTGCTCTATACGCTTGCGACCTCCGTCATTCTCGGCGCGCTTTTCGGCTTCATCAATTCGGCCCAGCAGGTGCTCGTCGGCGTCTACGACCTCGGCGTGTGGTTTCCGCTTGTCTTCGCGGCATTTGCCAGTATGATGGCGGTCGCTTCCTTCACCAATTCCCGCCTCGTCCGCCGCTTCGGCATGCGACCGCTGTCCCATGCGGCGCTCATCGGCTTTACGCTGGCGAGTTTCGTCTGGATGTCGGCCTCGCTCTATGCGCCGCTGCCCTTCCCGGTCTTCGTGGTCCTCTACTGTGCCACGATGTTCCAGTTCGGGCTGATCGCGCCGAACTTCAACGCCATGGCCATGGAGCCGCTCGGCCACGTTGCCGGCACGGCCTCCTCGGTACTCGGTTTCATGCAGACGATCGGAGGAAGCGTGATCGGCGCTTTCATCGGCCAGTTATTCGATGGAACCGCGACACCTCTTGCAACCGGCTACTTCACCGTCGCCGTAATCGGTCTCGTTTTCGTCTTCATCGCCGAAGGCGGCAAGCTCTTCAAACCACACCATCAGCCGGCCGGCTGATCTCTACAGCGAGGCGCGTCCCATCGGACTCGAAAAGATCGCTGTAGCGCTTTGAAATGCTGCATGTTTTTTCCTCGTCTGGGACGGTTCCAGGAAACATGCAGTCGAGCCGGCCAGTCTTTTCCAAGATTGAATTTACGGGTTTCCCAATGTCCACCATCACCAATCAATCCGAACATATCGACGGAGTTTCCGGGGCAGAGCGCCTCAACATGGGCCTCTTCGAATTCATCATCACCATCGCCGTCATGACGGCGAGTGTTGCGATCGCCATCGACAGCATGCTGCCGGCGCTGCCGGCCATCGGCCAGTCCTTGAACGTCGCCAGCACCAATGACAGCCAGTTGGTGATCGGTGTCTTCTTCCTCGGCTTCGGCATTTCGCAGATCTTCTTCGGCAGTCTTTCCGATGCCTTCGGCCGCCGCAAGGTGCTGCTCGGCGGCCTCGCCTTCTTCACCGTGTCGATGTTTGCGGCTGCCCTCACCGAAAGCTTCGAGACGCTGCTAATCCTGCGCTTCATCCAGGGCATTGGTGCTGCCGCAATCCGCATCACCACGATGGCGATCGTGCGCGACTGCTTCGGCGGCCGCGAGATGGCGCGCGTCATGTCCTATGTCATGATCGTCTTCATGATCGTGCCGATCGTCGCGCCCTCGATCGGCCAACTCGTGATCTTCTATGCCAACTGGCACTGGATCTTCATCCTGATCGGCGTCATCGGCGCGGTCCTGTTCGTCTGGGCCTTGTCCCGCATGAAGGAGTCCCTGCCCCGCGAAGAGCGCATGCCGCTCTCCGTCGGCGCCGTCGCTTCGGGTTTCAAGACCGTTCTCACCAACCGCATCACTTGCGGCTACATGATCGGCATGACGCTCTTCACCGCGGTCATCTGCGCCTACATCGTTACGGTTCAGCAAATCTTCGGCGAGGTCTACGGCCTCGGTGACTGGCTGCCGATCGCCTTCGCCGGCACGGCGGGTGGTATTGCGGTCGCGAACTTCGCCAACGGCTTCTTCGTCCGCAGCTTCGGCATGCGCCGCATCTCGCACGTCGCCATGATCCTGTTCACGCTGATCTCGGTCGCAGGCTTCGTGATGTCGCTCTCCGGCACGCCGGCTTTCGTCGTCAGCTACCTGATGTTCTCGGTGCTCTTGATGTTCTTTGCGGTGATCGCGACGAACTTCACCGCGATCAGCCTGGAACCGATGGGCCACCTCGCCGGCACGGCAACGGCGATCACCGGCTTCGTCTCCACCACGGGCGGGGCTTTGATCGGCGGCGCCGTCGGCCAGCTCTTCAACGGCACGCTGCAGCCGCTCCTCGGCGGTTTCGCCCTCTTCGGCATCCTGACGATCATGGCGACGCTCTGGGCAGAGAAGGGCAAGCTCTTCACCCATCCCGGCGACAAGGACGTCGCCATGGATCACGGTGGCGGCCACATGTAAATGCAGCGCCGCGTCTCTTGAGACGCGCAAAGGTCGCTGTAGCTTTCAGTTGCCGCATGACATGAAAAGGCCCGCCCGGAGCGATCCCGGGCGGGCCTTTTGAGTCAGCATCGGCCTCTTCGAAATCAGACCGTGAAGACCTCGCGGCGAAGTATCTCCCAGCTTTCCTTGTCGGTCGCGAGCAGTAGTCCGCCATTGAGATGCGCCGGCAGGTAGGGAGAACCGTCAAAGCGGGCGGCATAGGCACCGGCCTCCTGCGAGATCAACGTTCCCGCCAGGTGATCCCAGGGCATCAGCTTCTGATACATCAGGAAGTGGATGTGACCGGCGGCGAAGATGCGGTACTCATGGGCGGCGCAGCGGTAGCTGGTGGCCATGCGGACCTTCGCCATATTGGCCATGACCTCGCGCCGGGCTTCCTGCTTGTAGAAGCCTGTGGATGCAACCCCGACCATGGCTTCGAGCGGCACGCCGGCCGTGACCGAGAGACGCTCCTGCGATCCGTCCGGGCGGCACATCCAGGCGCCCGAACCTTTCTCGGCGATCACCCAGTCGTTGCCGAGCGGATCGTAGATGATGCCGGCGACCGTCTCACCCTTGGAGACGACGCTTGCCATCACGCCAAAGAGCGGCAGGCCGGCGGCGAAGTTGAAGGTGCCGTCGATCGGGTCGACGACCACGGCGAGATCGGCACCGGTGAGCTTGTCGAGCAGCGCCGGATCGGCCGCGACCGATTCCTCGCCGACGAACAGAGCGCCCGGCGCCAACTCTTCGATGCGCGACTTCATCAGCCGCTCGGCGGCCTCGTCGCCTTCGGTCACGAGATCGATCGCTTCCGACTTCATCCGGACATCGTCTGCCCCGAGATTGCGGAACCGCGGCAGGATCTCTTTGACTGCCGCCTCCTGCATGAGGTTGGCAAGGCCGGCGATATCGACGGAATGGCTCATTCTTTGGGCTCCGGAGCGAGGGACAGGAAATCGAACAGCTTGGGGTCGAGCAGATGCGACGGGTTCACATGGCCGAGCGCGCGCAGCATCGTGTCCTTGCGGCCGGGCATGCGTCGCTCGATATCGGCGAGCATCGCCTTCATCGCGTTGCGCTCGAGGCCGTCCTGCGAGCCGCAGAGGTCGCAGGGGATGATCGGGAACTCCATGGCCGTCGCAAACTTGGCGAGATCGTCCTCGGCCGCATAGGCAAGCGGCCGAAGCACCATCAGGTCGCCCTCGTCGTTGAGAAGCTTTGCCGGCATCGAGGCGAGCCGACCTCCGTGGAAGAGGTTCATGAAGAAGGTTTCGAGAATGTCTTCGCGGTGGTGGCCGAGCACCAGCGCGTCGCATCCCTCCTCCCGGGCGATGCGGTAGAGATTGCCGCGGCGCAGCCGCGAACAGAGCGAGCAATAGGTGGCCCCCGTCGGCACCTTCTCCTTCACGATCGAATAGGTGTCGCGGTACTCGATGCGATGCTTGACGCCGATCGATTCCAGATATTCCGGCAGGATGTGCTTCGGGAAGTTCGGCTGCCCCTGGTCGAGATTGCAGGCGATAAGCTCCACCGGCAGCAGCCCGCGCCATTGCAGGTCCATCAACAGTGCCAGCAGGCTGTAGCTGTCCTTGCCACCGGAAAGGCCGATCAGCCAGCGCTTCGCGCCCTTCAGCATGCCGAAATCGTCGAGCGCCTGGCGGGTCTGGCGAAGGAGCCGTTTGCGCAGCTTGTTGAACGAGACGGAGGACGGCATGCGACCGAAAAGCGGATGCGTGCCGGCGTCGATTTCGGTCTCAAAAGCGGTTTCTGCGTGGTCTTGCGACGCGTTGAGCGAAAGGTCCATGGCGGGGATCCTGTGCGGCAGGCGCGGGCGCAACCGGCGCCCGGCAAATCTTGGGCCAGCACTTGCCCGCTCCGGCCGTCAAGATCAAGGGAAATCGGCCGGATGGTACTGATCCCCGGTGACGCAGCCGGCTCTAGGGCCCGAACACCGACCAGCCGGTGCGCGCCGCGAGCATTTCCAGTGCCAGCGAGCCGAGCAGCGAATTGCCGTTTTCATTGAGGCCCGGCGACCAGACGGCAACCGACGCCTTGCCGGGGGCGACGGCCAGAATGCCGCCGCCAACGCCGCTCTTTCCGGGCAGGCCGACGCGATAGGCAAAGTCGCCCGAGCCGTCATAGTGGCCGCAGGTCAGCATCAGCGCATTGATGCGTCGGGCCCGCTGGCGCGAGACGACATTGTGGCCCGTCAGCGGATTGCTGCCGCCGGCCGCCAGGAACAGCCCGGCCTTGGCCAACTGGCTGCAGGTCATCGAAAGCGCGCAATGGTGGAAATAGACGCCGAGCACATGCTCGACCGGGTGGTCGAGCCGGCCATAGGAACGCATGAAATTGGCAAGCGCGAAGTTCCTGTAGCCCGTCGCCGTCTCGGAACGCGCCACTTCGTGGTCGATGACGATCTGGTCGTCGTCGGCCAGGTAGCGGATGAACTGCACGATCTCGCCGATCAGCTCCCGTGGCGTGTGACCGGCGAGGATCAGGTCGCTGATGGTAATGGCGCCGGCATTGATGAAGGGATTGCGCGGCTTTCCGCCCTCGTGCTCGAGCTGGACGATCGAGTTGAACGCCGAGCCGGACGGCTCGCGGCCGACACGGTGCCAGATGTTCTCGCCGTGCTTGCCGAGTGCCAGCGTCAGCGTGAAGACCTTCGAAACGCTCTGGATCGAAAACGGCACTTCCGCATCGCCGACCCGATGCACTTTGCCATCGGTCGTTACGATCGCCATGCCGAAATGTCTGGGGTCGACGCGCGCGAGCTGCGGGATGTAGTCGGCAACCTTGCCCTGGCCGAACCTTGGGCTCAGCTCCTGATGGATGTCGTCGATGATCGCCTGCAGGTCTTGCGGAGCGTTCTGCTCGGGCATCGGCTTCCCTCTCACTCATCGCCTGTCGAAGGGATGAAATCGCGCCATGGACGGCAGCGTCACGGTAATCGCTGCCGACAAAAAAACCGCCCGTTTCCGGGCGGTTTTCGAAACGTCACAAGGCGTAAGCCCCGGATTAACGCGAATAGAATTCGACGACCAGGTGCGGTTCCATGACGACCGGGTACGGAACGTCGGAGAGAACCGGAACGCGGACGTAGGTCGCAACCATCTTGTTGTGGTCGACTTCGATGTAGTCCGGAACGTCGCGTTCAGCGAGCGAGACCGATTCCAGAACGGTTACGAGCTGCTTGGACTTTTCCTTGACTTCGATGACGTCGCCCGGCTTGCAACGGTAGGAACCGATGTTGACGCGGACGCCGTTAACCTTGACGTGGCCATGGTTGACGAACTGACGGGCAGCGAAGACCGTCGGAACGAACTTGGCGCGGTAGACGATCGCGTCGAGGCGCGACTCGAGCAGGCCGATCAGGTTTTCCGGGGTGTCGCCCTTGCGGCGGGAAGCTTCAGCGAAGATCGCGCGGAACTGCTTCTCGCGGATGTCGCCGTAGTAGCCCTTCAGCTTCTGCTTGGCGCGCAGCTGTACACCGAAGTCCGAGAGCTTGGACTTGCGGCGCTGGCCGTGCTGGCCCGGGCCGTATTCGCGGCGGTTAACCGGGGACTTCGGACGGCCCCAGATGTTTTCGCCCATACGGCGGTCAATTTTGTACTTGGACGATTCGCGCTTGCTCATCGCATTTCCTTTCAAACAGTTACACCGGTCTGTTTCCAAACCGGATCAAGGAAACACGCCCTCCTCTGAACCCATTTTTGGGGTTCTGACAGGTTTCTCACGATCACGCTGACGGAGAAGCCACGGGACATGTCAAATGAAACACCGGACATTTCTGCCCGGCGTTGGGGCGGCTTTAGTGGGTCCGGCCCCTCTTGTCAAACGAAATCGTGGCAATCGGCATCCGTTCAAGCCGGATCAACGGCGTCTGCCCGCTCCAGCGAGACGAGCAGTTTCCTGAGGAGCTCAGCCAATGTGGCGCGGTCCTCCTTGCTCAGCCCTTCGAGATACTGCGCTTCGCTGGTCATATCCGCACGAATCGCCGCCTCCGCAATCGCCATTCCCTTCTTGGTCAGTCCGACGACGCTGCTGCGGCCATCGGATGCCGAGCGCTCGCGCACGATCAGCCCGGCCTTCTGCAGCCGGTCGAGCCGATGCGTGAGCCCACCCGAGGAAATCATCAGAAACGTATAGAGATCGGTCGGCGTCAGCCGGTAGGGCGGACCGGATCTTCTCAGCGTCGAGATCACGTCGAACTCGCCGCGGTCGAGGCCGAAGGTGGCGAAGGTCTCCTCGATCGACGGACGCACCAGATTGGAGAGCCGGTAGGCTCGGCCGAGGATCGTCATCGGCTCGGTGTTGAGATCGGGCAATTCGCGCGCCCACTGCGCCTGCAACCGGTCGACATGATCCCTCGCCTCGTTTCCGCTCTGCATCGCTCACCCCGGCATCCCGTCAATATATCTTGACGAGAAGATAGTTTCGAATAATATCTTCTTGTGAAGATAAATCATCCGCAGCAGGAAGCCAACCCGCCGGAGATGGAGGCCAGCATGTTTCATGTCATTCCGCGTGCAGAGCAGAAGCAGAGCCCCAACCGGACGATCCTGTTTGAGGGCGGGCAGTACGGTACCCCGATTTCGCTGTTCCTGATGGATGCGGAGCCCGGCCAGGGGCCTGCCCTGCACGTGCATCCCTATCCGGAAACCTGGATCGTCCACTCCGGCGAAGCGGAGTTCACCGTCGGCGCGCAGAAGATCATGGGCAAGGCCGGTGACATCATCGTCGTCGATCCGGAGACACCGCACCGTTTCGTCAATACCGGCACCAGCCGATTGCAGATGACCTGCATCCATGCGTCCGACAGGGTCATTCAAAGCTGGCTCTAGCGCTTGCCGTCGGCGTTGCGCCAACGCCCCAAAGAACGGGACAGCGCGGGGTTATTCGGCTGCCGTGGCCGTCGTATTCGCCATATCGGGCCCGTTCGCGTCGCCCGGCGCGGTTTCGCTGCCAAGATCCGGAAAGGCAACGATCCGTTTACCGGAAAAATCCGCATGGATGACGATCAGCCCGTGTTCCTCGAAATAGCCGAGCAGACGGCGGGCGCGGCGCGCCGAATGGGTGCCGTAAGCGCGCGCAATCATCGCGTCCGAAGGACATGGCAGGCCGCGGACGGCCGCCTGCGCCATCATCAGGAACACCGCCTGAAGATCCTCGGTCACACGATCGGCAAGCTGCAGCGCCTGTGCCCAGGTCTCGGTGGCTGCCGTCTCCGCGTCGACACCCGAACGCGCGACCGCCATCTTGCGGCGGAAGGCGCTGAGGGAAAGCGCTGCTCCGGACGGCAGGCGGCGAATACGGCAACGCACCAGGAAATCCTGGAACAGTTCAGCATCCGGCCGGAACGCCGCCTCGGGATTGGCGAGAATTTCCGCAAAGACGCTGTCGAGCAGGTTCTCCTTCTCTTCGGCAGTCATTTCCGGCTGAGCCGGCTTCGGCTCGATCGGGGTCGCCGCTTCCGGTCGCGGACGCGATAGTTCGGCGAGGATGTCGGTTGTCGGACGCGGCGGTGCGACGGTGCGGCGCATGATCGGCCGCGTCAACTCGTCCGGATCCGGGGTGAAGATCAAATCCTCGACGTCCTGCGGCGCCTCCGGCAGCGGCATGAGCTTCGGGCTCGTCGAACGGGCTGACGTCTCGACCGTACCGATCGTCACCTTGAGCGGGCGGCGCGACAGGGCCGGGCCGAGTGCCACGAAGGAGCCGCGCTTCAGGTCGCGGAACATTTCCGCCGTACGCCGGTCCATGCCGAGCAGATCGGCCGCGCGCAGCATGTCGATGTCGAGGAAGGTACGGCCCATCAGGAAGTTGGAGGCTTCCGCCGCCACGTTCTTGGCAAGCTTCGCCAGGCGCTGCGTGGCGATCACACCGGCGAGCCCGCGTTTACGGCCGCGGCACATGAGGTTGGTCATGGCGCCGAGCGAGATCTTGCGCACCTCTTCGGTGACGTCGCCGGCAACCGAGGGCGCAAACATCTGGGCCTCGTCGACGACGACGAGAACCGGATACCAATACTCGCGATCCGCATCAAACATGGCGTTGAGGAAAACGCCGGCATTGCGCATCTGCTGCTCGATATCGAGGCCTTCCAGCGACAGCACGCAGGAAACGCGGTGCTGGCGGATGCGGGTGGCAATGCCGATCAGTTCCGCATCGGTCCGCTCGCCCTCGACGACCACATGGCCGAACTTGTCGGCAAGCGTGACGAAATCGCCTTCGGGATCGATGATGCACTGTTGCACCCAAGGTGCCGATTGCTCCAGCAGCCGACGCAAGAGGTGCGACTTGCCCGAACCGGAATTGCCCTGCACCAGAAGACGGGTGGCCAGAAGCTCCTCGATATCGAGCGAGGCCGAGGTCCCTTCGGACGTCGTTCCCATGTCGATGCCGACCTTCATTTCCACCTCGTCCTGTTTTGTTCTTCCGCACCTCCGGGCGCAAACCGCTGCGCACTCTTTCTGGAAATGCTCTGGATTGATTCGCGCTCATGCGAAGACCGCCAAACGGGCGACACCTAGCACGCTTTTGCCGTAAATCGTGCCGCCGCCGCAGAAAACCCACAGGGAATACGGGCGTGAAAACCGCTTACAAAGATCGATGCGACTATCCACTTGCCGCAAGATAAAGTTGAAAACCTGCCATCGACCTTCTTTCTCTCGTATGCGCGCATGCCCATATGGATTGGAACCGCAATCGTTTGCCAGAGGCAGCAATGCACCAGAACGAGACGAAACGGCATTTCGAGATGAACAATCTCGATCAACGCATGCGCAAGGCCTACAAGGATGGACAACGCATCACATCGAGAAAGGAAGCGGCGCGAACAAACCGCACGAACTTCCTGCTTGCTTGTGCCTTGGCTGTCCTGGTCGGCATATCGCTGGCAATCTTCTTATAGAGCGCTGCGCGTTCAGATTGCTTCGCTGGTCTCTGCCTGTTCACGCGCAGCGACAGTTGACGCCACCGTCAGGCCGAAGCCCTGCATCAGCCGTCGCGTCGCGAAATCCGGCTTGCCGGAGGTGAAGATCGCCGGATCCTGCCCGTTCAGCGGTTCGAAGCCGTTTGGCAGCGGCACGAGTGACCGCGCCCGCCGGGCAATGGCTTCGGCCGGATCCAGCCAGTCGACCGGCCAGGGTGCAAGCCGGCGGAAGACGTTCGCCATGAAGGGATAGTGCGTACAGGCGAGCACGACGATATCGGTCTTCTTGCCGTCCATTTCGACGAAACACGGGGCGATTTCGGCAAGCACGGTCTCGTCTTCCAGCTTCTCGCCGCGAATATAGGCCTCCGCCATCTTGGCGAGGTTCTCCGAGCCGACGAGGCGCACATGGCACTGGCTGGCAAAGGACTGGATGAGATCGCGCGTATAGGCGCGCTTGACGGTACCCGGCGTCGCCAGGACCGAAACGAGCCCGGAGCGCGTGCGCTCGGCCGCCGGCTTGATCGCAGGCACCGTGCCGACGAAGGTCATCTGCGGATAGGCTGCGCGCAGATCGGCGCCAACCAGCGTGAAGGCGGTGTTGCAGGCGATCACGCAGATTTCCGGATCATGCTCGGCAAGCAGCCGGCCGAAGAGGTCGATCACCCTTTCCTTCAGCGCCGCCTCTTCCCAGCCGCCATAGGGAAATCCGGCGTCGTCGGCGACATAGATGAAATGCCGCTCGGGCATCAGCACCCTCGCCTCGCGCAGCACGGTCAAGCCGCCGATGCCGCTGTCGAAGACGAGGATGGGTTTCAGTTCACTCGCTGTCACCGTTGTTTCGCGCTTTCCTGCTGTGTGCGCCCCTGCTGCGCTCACTCGGAGCGCCGGAACCGCGCGGGTTTTCCCGCGTGAACCGGTCGAGCGAAGAAATGACGCCGCGCAGCACCTGGATTTCCGATTCGGTAAAGGATGGTCTGGTCAGAACGGCGCGCAGGTTCTCGACCAATTTCGGCTTTTTGTCGGCGGAGCGGAAATAGTTGCGCGCATCGAGCGCCTCCTCGACATGCTCGAAGAGCCCCTGAAGGTGTTCCTTGGTGGCCGGCCGCTGCTCGATCGGCTGGAACGAGGTCTGGTCCTCCGATTCCATGCCGGTCTTCAGCCACTCGTAGGACATCAGCAGCACGGCCTGGGCGAGATTGAGCGATGCGAAGGCCGGGTTGACCGGAAAGGTCACGATCTCGTCGGCAAGCGCCACTTCCTCGTTGGTGAGCCCGGTACGCTCACGCCCGAACAGGATGCCCGTCTTCTCCCCGCTCTGGAAGCGCTGACGAAGCGTTCGCGCCGCAACGATCGGCGAACGCACCGGCTTGTAGCCGTCGCGGTCGCGGGCCGTCGTCGCATAGACGAAATTGAGATCGGCGATCGCCTCTTCGACCGAACCGTAGAGCTTGGCGCTGTCGATGACATGGTCGGCGCGGCTTGCGGCAGAACGCGCCTTCTCGCTCGGCCAGCCGTCGCGTGGATTGACGAGCCGAAGCTCCGCCAGGCCGAAATTCGCCATGGCGCGGGCGACCATGCCGATGTTTTCGCCGAGCTGCGGATAGGCGAGAATGATGGCCGGTCCTTCCGCCAGAAGTTCGCGCTCGCTGTTCGTGCCTGCCATTTCCTTAGCCTTTGCCTCTCGTTCGGCGCTTCCCTTGCACAAATGTCGGCGAAATTAAAGTCCGGCTTGGGTTTGAGCCGTGCAGCTACAGATGAAGACGGTTGAGAGAGATCCCGATCATTTCCAGACCAAGCTCGGCGTCGTCCCTCGATATCGGCAGGTGACGATCGACCGGCGCGCCGATCCGGCCGACTTCATAGAAATAGGCAGAAGCCTTGCCGCGAACCGACTGGACGAGTTCGAGATTGGCCTCGATGTCCTCTTTGAAATCGGCGCCTTCCAGTCCGGCATCCGTGCCGACGCGCCGCGCGAACACCCGCGCCCAATAAGTACAGGCCATGAAGATCGCCAGTGCCTGGCGAACATGGCCAGGGCGGGTGACGAGTTGCCAGGGCAACCCGAGCGGCTTTGCCGCCGCCGCCAGATCGCGATAGGCACGGTCGAGCGCCTGCGAGCGGGTGATGAGCACGAGGCCCGAGGCCCCGTCCCTCGCCGCCTGCAGCAGACCCGTCAACTCGTCGCACCAGGTCGCAACGGCCGCATCGAGCGTCGTGCGCGTCCGGGTCGGAAAAACCACGAAGGCGACGGCCGCGCCGGCAATCGAGCCGATCATGGTTTCCTCGAGACGCAATTGCAGCAGATGCGGCGTCAGCACGCCCATGAGGCTGTAGAGCAGCGACAGCACGACGGAGATGAAGAAGGTCATCGTCGCATAGGAAACCGCGAGGAAATAGAAGGCGAGAAAGACGCAGAGCGCGCTCAGCGGCAGCACCAGATAGATGTTGCCGCCGACCAGCGTGCCGACGACGATGCCGACCACAATACCGAAGAGTGTGCCGGCAGAGCGCTGCAGCGCCTTCACCGCCGTATCGCCGCGCGAGCGCGTGTTGGTGAAGACCAGAAACGCCGCAAGCACCGCCCAGAACCAGCGCTCGCGCGACAGCATCAGCCCGAACACCATGGCGATACCGGAGGCAAGGGTGATCTGGATCGCGGCTTTCAGCGCCGGGTCGGCAAACGACGGTTTCCAGCGGGTTGCCGTGCCGCCCTGTTGCGCCGACGGCTCTTCGAGATCGGCCGGTGTCAGCTCCGCCAGACTGCGGGCGAGCCTCTGCCTGACATTTCGAAGCCAGAGCAGCGCCTTCACCGTTTCTTGGCGGCGCGGTGCGGCATCGCCAAGCCGGGCCATCTCCTCGTCGATCCTCTCACCGTCGCGCGCGATCATCGCCTCCACCAGCGCCGGCGGCGGCATCGACTGGAAGCTTAGGACGATGACGCTTTCGGCCGCGAGATGCAGATCGAAAAGGTTGACGACGAGATCGGCGGACGCCACTCCGGGCTCGGGTTGCGGCCGTCGGTTCTCGGTCGGAATGAAGCTCTCGGCCATCAGCACGGCTTCCTTCAGCCGCTCTTCCGCCGTGTGCAGCCGACGCCGATCGATCTCGGAAAGAACCGGCTTGCGTGCGATCTCCGCCAGTTCGAGAAGCATGCGGTCGACACGACGCTGTACGCTCGCCGCAGCGCGCAGCAGGTCACGGTAGCGGTCATCCGGCAGCAGCCGAGTGCGAACGAGATGCGCCACCGTCGCGGACACGGCCGCCCCGAAGAACAGCGCCGGCAACTGGTCGGCCGTCGGCCGCAGGTAGGCGCCGGTGAAATAGGACATGAAGGCGAACATGCCGACAGCAAATCCGCGGGGACCGAAGGATCGGCCGTAGACGGCGAGAAAGATGATCAGCAGGAAGACGACGTCCGAGACGTAGCGATGATCTTCCAGAAGCGAGGCCAGGCCGACCATCGAAACACCGACGAGGACGGCGATGATGCGCGTGAGGCGCTGGCCTGCCACGGTGCGGTCGCGGACCGCCAGTCCGCCTTCTATGGAAAGCGATGCGGCAAGACCATAGGCCGCCGGCGGCAGTGGCGCGATCAGGTAATGAACCGCCATCAGGATCAGGACGGAAACGACGATCGTCGCGGTGATGCGGGAGGCTTGCCGCAGGCGGGAGAAAGCGGGATCGTTGGCAAGAAGCCAGTCACGCACGCGGGAGCGAAATGCCATCGGAAGCCTTTTGCTTGTCTGCGTCCGCCTCAAACGGGCGCCGCCTCGCCGTTCCTTCCTGCATAACGACAGCAGCGATCTTTGCAAGGCCGATGGTGTCCTCGGCCGACCCGGAAAGCGTCGCCGAACCCTCGGTCGACTGAAGCCGTCGCCTCCATCCAAAGTTTCAGCCAAGCATGCTTTGCCTTGCCGGTTCTGAGTGCTATAGGGCACAGGATTTTTCAGAGAGGAAGGGACATCGCTCCCGCTGTCCCGCATAAGCTACGAGGCATATTCATGGCAAAGATCAAGGTCGCCAATCCGGTCGTCGAGCTCGACGGCGATGAGATGACCCGCATCATCTGGCAGTTCATCAAGGACAAGCTGATCCATCCCTACCTCGACATCGATCTGGAATATTACGACCTCAGCGTCGAAAACCGCGATGCCACCGAAGACCAGGTGACGGTCGACGCCGCCAACGCGATCAAGAAACACGGCGTCGGCGTCAAGTGCGCCACGATCACGCCGGATGAAGCCCGCGTTGAAGAATTCAAGCTGAAGAAGATGTGGAAGTCGCCGAACGGCACGATCCGCAACATCCTCGGCGGCGTCATCTTCCGCGAGCCGATCATCTGCAAGAACGTTCCGCGCCTGGTTCCCGGCTGGACCAAGCCGATCATCGTCGGCCGTCACGCCTTCGGCGACCAGTATCGCGCCACCGATTTCAAGTTCCCCGGCAAGGGCAAGCTGACGATGAAGTTCGTTGGTGAAGACGGCAAGGAAATCGAATACGACGTCTTCGACGCTCCGTCGGCCGGCGTTGCCATGGGCATGTACAACCTCGACGATTCGATCACCGAATTCGCCCGCGCTTCCTTCAACTACGGCCTGCAGCGCAAGGTTCCGGTCTACCTCTCGACCAAGAACACCATCCTCAAGGTCTATGACGGCCGCTTCAAGGACATCTTCCAGAAGGTCTTCGACGAAGAATTTGCCGAGAAGTTCAAGGCCGAGAAGCTGTGGTACGAACACCGCCTGATCGACGACATGGTTGCCTCGGCTCTGAAGTGGTCGGGCGGCTACGTCTGGGCGTGCAAGAACTACGATGGCGACGTGCAGTCGGACATCGTGGCCCAGGGCTTCGGCTCGCTCGGCCTGATGACCTCGGTTCTGATGACGCCGGATGGCAAGACGGTCGAAGCCGAAGCCGCCCACGGCACGGTTACCCGTCACTACCGCCAGCACCAGAAGGGCGAGGAAACCTCGACCAACTCGATCGCCTCGATCTTCGCCTGGACCCGTGGCCTCGCCCACCGCGCCAAGCTCGACGGCAATGCCGAGCTCGCCAAGTTCGCCGACACGCTCGAGAAGGTCTGCGTCGACACCGTCGAAGCCGGCTTCATGACCAAGGACCTGGCGCTCCTCATCGGTCCCGATCAGCCGTGGCTCTCGACCACCGGCTTCCTCGACAAGATCGACGAGAACCTGAAGAAGGCCATGGCGGCCTGATAAGGCGCCAGACTCGAAGGTAACGGAACCCGGCCTCGAGCCGGGTTTCTTTTTGGCTGATCGCAATTCCGGAGCCCGGTCATCGTTCTGCGGCCTACGCTCGTCTGCGCGAAAGCCGAGCGCGGCCGTCGTTAGAACATGTCACGACTGTTGCTTCGCGGGTCGTCATCTACGATATGCGGATCGTAGATTCCGTCCCGGGCCTGTCGACGCCATGGCCGGGCCGGATCGCCGGGATCGTTGCCGATATCGGCCACGACAATCGAAGGCCTGTCTCCGGCGCATCGCGCGGCCCATTGGCCGTCGGGGGCAACGATACCCGAGGGAGCGGCGAGGCCCGGTTGTGCGAGAACGGCAAAACTCGCCCAATAGCGATTGCTCGACGCATGCCCTTGCACCTCAGCGGCAAAAGCCAGGTCGATTGGCAAGGAGCCGCCGGTGGTCGAGAACAGGACGCAATCGACATTCAGCCGCTCGTATTCGATGAAAAGCTCCGGAAAGTGGCACTCGATACCAAGCGTGCAGCCGAAGCGGACACCGTCGACCTCGAATGTCAGCGGGATCGATCCGGGCGTGTACATGAACGAGATCTTGGTGTTCGACAGCATGCGCTCGTCGTAGCGTGTCGCGACCGTCCCCTTGTCCGAGATGACATACAGGCTGTTGTGCGGGCGGTGAGGTTCGGTGAGCGGGTGTACAGACCCGAGGACTGTCCACAGGCCGAGTTCCCGCGCCAGCGTTCGCGTGGCATCAAGCTCCTCGCGCAGAACTGTCCAATCGAACCGGCGCCAATCGGATGGCCCTATTTCGCGGGGACCGATGGCGGACATAATGCGCTTGTTTGGAAAACACGTCGCCCCCTCCGGGAAATGCGCCACGCGGGCTCCTGCCCGATGCGCCTCCCGCATCAGGTGCCGGATTTTCTCCCCGGCAAGGCGAAGTGCTGCCGCATCGCGAGGGTCGTCGAAATAGCCGGATTGCGCCACGGCCAAGCGCAGCGACTTTGATTGGGGCCGCGCCCCGGTTGCCTTCGCGTCGCGAAGATGCATGAGCGCAACGGTGTAGGATTCGCCGGTCTTGGCGGCGCGGGCGCGAACGCGCCGTTTGAAGTTTCGGTTTTCAGTCATAGCTGGGCCTTTCACGTCTCGGGCAAGTTCCCCAGCAACCGGACCCGAAACGGTGGGACCGAGGTTTGCGACCCGAGACTGAAGTCCCTTTGCCCCCTTGAAAGGACCGTGCTGGGGACGATCTTTGGAGGTTCGGCGCAGGCCACGCCGAACCAAAGGTGCCGCTGAGCCGCCGATTCGTCAATTCCAACGCGGCGACCCGACGCCTGTCATTTCAACGGCAGATAGATCTCGCTCAGCAGTTCCGTCGGCGGAACTTCGCGGGGATTGTTGAGATATTTCTCGAACATCAGGCTGTCGCGGATCTCGCGACCCGATTGCGGCAGCCAGGTGCCATAGAGCCATTGATAGGCCTTCGGCATATCCGCATAGGGACCCTTGTAGCGCAGCACGGCGTAGCGGCCGCCGTCGAGGTGCTGCGGCGTCAGCGGTGCCTCCACCGGGACCGGGGTGCGAGCGCTGACGCAGGCGAAGGAACGCAGCTTCTCCGTCGGCACCAGCTCCGGATCGTCGAGATAGATGCCGATCATTTCCATGTCCGGCCGGAACTGCCTGCGCGAAAACAGGGTTCCGTAGAGCGTCTCGAACGCCTTGCCGATCTCCATATAGGAGCCGCTATGGGCGACGCCGACGAGGTCGAGGGCGTCAATGTCCTTGAGGGTGACTTCATACATATCCGTAATTCCTTCCGTTGAGGCGGTTTCAAAGGCGACATGGCTGCCCTCCTTGCGGTAGCGCGCCGGCGGCAACCCGTAGGCCGCCTTGAAGGTGCGATTGAAGGATTGGAGATTGGGGTAGCCAGAGCGTCGCGCGACCGCTTCGACGGGAAGATCGGACTGGGCAAGGTCGGCGGCGGCCCGCTGCAGCCGCAGCCGCTTCACCGTCGCCGCCAGCGTCTCGCCGTGAACGGCCCGGTAGTTCCGGTGCCAATGATGCGGCGACAGGCAGGCGATCTCGGAGAGACGATCGAGGTCGAGGTCGCCGTCGAGATGTGCATAAATATAGGCCGAGACGCGGTGGAGCCGCCCCTCGTAAATTGCCCATGCATCGTCACCCATGTCGTGCTCCCCGTCGAAACCATCGCGTTTCGCTCGAAACCCTTCAAATCACAGATCGAATTGACAAATCCTGCGGACCTCTGCCGCGTCCGCTTGTGCCGCATCGCGACTCAGATAGGCTGAGCATGCCCGCCATGTTCGTTCCAGCCAATGCGGTGCCTCTGGAGAGTCCGATGCCCGATTCTCTTGTTCCGAAAACGGTCAGCGTTCTTGCGGAAGGATATGGCCTTACCCGCTTGAAAGCAGACGCGCTCGCTGGTTTGACCGTCGCGATCGTCGCACTGCCGCTCTCCATGGCGATCGCGATCGCCTCGGGGGTGACGCCCGACCGCGGACTCTATACCGCGATTGTCGGCGGCTTCCTCGTTTCGCTTCTCGGCGGCAGTCGGGTGCAGATCGGCGGTCCGGCCGGGGCGTTCATCGTGCTCGTCGCGGCAACCGGTGCCCGGCACGGTCTCGACGGCCTGTTGCTCGCGACCGCCATGTCCGGGATCATGCTGGTTGCGGCAGGCTATCTCCGGCTCGGGCAATATATCAAGTTCATACCCTACCCCGTCACCGTCGGCTTCACCGCCGGCATTGCCGTCATCATCTTCGCCAGCCAGTTGCGCGACCTTTTCGGCCTGACGCTGGGCGGCCCCGAGCCCGGTCCGATCGTCGACAAGATCGTGGTGCTCGCCCACGCCGCCGGTACGGTCAACGGGGCGGCGGTGCTGACGGCGGGCCTGACCATCGGCATCATTCTCGGCCTGCGTCGGTTGAGACCGCATTGGCCTGGCATGCTGATCGCTGTGGCCGCGGCATCGGCCTTCGTCGCCCTTCTGCAACTCCCGGCAGAAACGATTGGCACGCGGTTCGGCGGCATTCCGCGCGGCCTGCCGCTTCCCGCCCTGCCGCCGCTTTCGCTCGAAAAGGCCACGGCCGTCCTTCCGGATGCGGTTTCCTTCGCTCTCCTCGGCGCGATCGAGTCGCTGTTGTCGGCCGTCGTTGCCGACGGCATGACCGGGCGCCGGCATCGCTCCAGCGTCGAGTTGATCGCCCAGGGCATCGCGAATATCGGTTCCGCGCTCTTCGGCGGCATCTGCGTCACCGGCACGATCGCGCGAACGGCGACGAATGTCCGGGCCGGCGCCACCAGCCCGGTCTCCGGCATGCTGCATTCCGTCTTTCTGCTGCTCTTCATGCTCCTCGCGGCGCCGCTCGCGAGCTACATCCCGCTCGCCTCGCTTGCCGGCGTGCTCGCGATCGTTGCCTGGAACATGATCGAGAAGCCGGCCTTCATGGCGCTGCTGCGCTCCTCCTACGGCGATGCGGTCGTGCTGCTTGCAACCTTCCTCATCGTCGTCTTCCGCGAACTGACGGAAGGCATCGTTATCGGTTTCGCGCTCGGCGCGGTTCTCTTCATCGATCGCATGGCAAAGAGCATCTCCATCGGCGAAACCAAACCGCTGGCGGCTGGCAAGTTGGAGAACAGCGAGGAGGAACATCCCGTTGTCGCCGACGATCCGGATACGGTGATCTATCGGATATCCGGCATCTTCTTCTTCGGCTCGGCCGCAACCGTCGGCACCGTCCTCGACCGCATCGCCGACCAGCGCCACAATTTCGTCCTCGATTGCTCGGAAGTGCCTTTCATGGATTCGACCGCCGCCAACGTCATCGAGGGAACGCTGCGGAAAGCCGAGCGGACGGGGGTTCGATTCATCATCACGGGCGCCAGGTCACAGGTGCGCCGCACGCTCTACCAGCATGACGTCCGGCCGCCGCGGGTTTTGATGCGCGCCTCGGTCGAGGCGGCGCTCCAGACCATCCGGAGCGAAAAGGCCGCAAGCGAAAAGGCGGCATAAAAAAGGGCGCCCGCAGCGCCCTTTTCATCGTTCTCCACTGGCGCTCAGCCCGCCAGCGCTACCGCGACGGCCTCGATGGCCTCCGCCGCGCGGCCGCCATCCGGACCGCCGGCCTGCGCCATGTCCGGGCGTCCGCCGCCGCCCTTGCCGCCGAGGGCGGCAGAGGCCACGCGAACCAGGTCGACGGCGCTGAGCTTCGAGGTCAGGTCGTCGGTGACGGCCACGACGGCGCTCGCCTTGCCGTCGCCGGAAACGCCGACGAAGGCGACGACGCCGGAGCCGAGGCTCTTCTTGCCGTCGTCGGCAAGGCTCTTCAGGTCCTTGGGCTCGACGCCCGAGACGACCTTGCCGAGGAAGCGGACGCCGGCGATGTCACGGGCCGCATCGGCCGAACCCGCCTCGCCGCCACCGCCGAGTGCCAGCTTCTTCTTCGCCTCGGTCAGTTCGCGTTCCAGCTTGCGGCGTTCGTCGAGCAGCGCCTCGACACGGCCGAGCACGTCACCCGGCTGAACCTTCAACGTGTTGGCAAGCGTCTTCACACGCTCGTCCTGCTCGTTGAGATAGGAGCGCGCGGCTTCGCCGGTCAGCGCTTCGATGCGGCGAACGCCGGCGCCGACGGCGCTTTCCGAGACGACGCGGACGAGGCCGATGTCACCGGTGGCCGACACGTGGGTGCCGCCGCAGAGTTCGACGGAGTAAGGCCGGTTGGCCTTGGAACCGTGAATGCCGCGGCCCATCGAGACCACGCGGACCTCGTCGCCGTACTTCTCGCCAAAGAGCGCCATGGCGCCCTCGGCGATCGCATCGTCGACGCTCATCAGGCGCGTGGTCACCGGCGTGTTCTGCACGATGATCTCATTGGCCATGTCTTCCACGACCTTCAGCTCCTCTGCCGTCATCGGCTTCGGATGCGAAACGTCGAAGCGGAGGCGCTCCGGTGCCACCAGCGAGCCCTTCTGGGCGACATGGGTGCCGAGCACTTCGCGCAGCGCCTCGTGCAGCAGGTGGGTTGCCGAGTGGTTGGCGCGAAGGCGCGAGCGACGCGCATGGTCGACATCGAGCTGGGCGGCGTCGCCTGTCTTGACCGAACCTTCGGCGACGGTGGCGTAGTGGACGAAAAGCCCCTCGCCGCGCTTCTGCGTATCCGTCACGGTGAGCTTGCCGCCTTCGGTGGTGATCGTACCGGTGTCGCCCATCTGGCCGCCCGATTCGCCGTAGAACGGCGTCTGGTTGAGCACCACCTGAATGGTGTCACCCTTGGCCGCGGAAGCGACCACGGCGCCATCGCGCACGATCGCCTGGATCACGCCTTCGGCCGTCTCGGTGTCATAACCGAGGAAATCGGTTGCACCATGCTTTTCCTTGAGCTCGAACCAGATCGTCTCGGTCGCAGCCTCGCCGGAGCCGGCCCAGTTGGCGCGGGCTTCGGCCTTTTGCCGTTCCATCGCTGCCGAAAAGGCATCGGTGTCGACGGTGATGCCCTTGGCTCGCAGCGCATCCTGTGTCAGGTCGAGCGGGAAGCCGTAGGTGTCGTAGAGCTTGAAGGCGGTCTCGCCGCTGAACTGGTCGCCTTCGGAAAGGCCGGCCGAGGCGTCGGACAAGAGATTGAGGCCACGCTCCAGCGTCTTGCGGAAACGGGTTTCCTCAAGCTTCAGCGTCTCGGAAATCAGCGCTTCGGCGCGCATCAGTTCCGGATAGGCGCGGCCCATCTGGCCGACGAGAGCCGGCAAGAGCTTCCACATCAACGGATCCTGTGCGCCCAGGAGCTGAGCGTGGCGCATGGCGCGGCGCATGATGCGGCGCAGAACGTAGCCGCGGCCTTCGTTCGAAGGCAGCACGCCATCGGCAATCAGGAAGGCGGACGAACGCAGGTGGTCGGCGATCACGCGGTGGCTGGCGCGACGGTCGCCTTCGGCCTTGACGCCGGTTGCCTCTTCCGAAGCGGCAATCAGCGCGCGGAAAAGATCGATGTCGTAGTTGTCGTGTTCGCCCTGCAGCACCGCGGCCAGACGCTCGAGGCCCATGCCCGTGTCGATCGACGGACGCGGCAGATCGACCCGCTCTTCCTTGGTGACCTGCTCATATTGCATGAACACGAGGTTCCAGATCTCGATGAAGCGATCGCCGTCTTCATTGGCCGAGCCGGGCGGTCCGCCCCAGATCTGGTCGCCGTGGTCATAGAAGATTTCCGAGCACGGACCGCAGGGGCCGGTATCGCCCATGGCCCAGAAATTGTCGCTGGTCGGAATGCGGATGATGCGGTCGTCGGAGAAGCCGGCGATCTTCTTCCAGAGGCCGAAGGCTTCGTCGTCGGTATGGTAGACGGTGACCAGCAGCCGCTTGGCGTCGAGGCCGTATTCCTTGGTGATCAGGTTCCAGGCAAGCTCGATGGCGTTCTCCTTGAAGTAATCGCCGAAGGAGAAGTTGCCGAGCATTTCGAAGAAGGTGTGGTGACGCGCGGTGTAGCCGACATTGTCGAGGTCGTTGTGCTTGCCGCCGGCGCGCACGCATTTCTGCGCGGTCACTGCCGTCGAATAGGGACGCTGCTCCAGCCCGGTGAAGACGTTCTTGAATTGCACCATGCCGGCATTGGTGAACATCAATGTCGGGTCGTTGCGCGGCACCAACGGGCTCGACGACACGACCTCATGACCGTTCCTGCGGAAATAGTCGAGAAAGGTCGACCGGATTTCATTCACGCCGCTCATCTTGCGTCCTATTCTTAGCACCAATTCCGGCCCGGCCGCGGCCATCGCCGCGCCATCAGCCGTTGTCCTTAAACCCCGCAGCCACCCATAATGGCTGCGCCCTCCAACGCCCTCGGTCGCCGGAACCAAAGGCTTTTATCGTTCACGTACCACACTGTCCAGACGGCAGCAAAAAACCGGCCGCCATGGGACGACCGGTTTCCTGGCAGCTTCCGTGGGCCGCAGCGGCTTACGCTTCGGGAGCGTCGTCGCCGTCGTCCGCTTCCGGACCGCCGTTCTCGAGGAACCGATCGGCGATCAGGCCGGCGTTCTGGCGAAGCGCCATCTCGATCTCGCGGGCGAGATCCGGATTGTCGCGCAGGAACAGCTTGGCATTTTCACGGCCCTGGCCGAGGCGCTGGCTGTTGTAGGAGAACCAGGCCCCCGACTTCTCGACGATGCCGGCCTTGACGCCGAGGTCGACGAGTTCGCCGGTCTTCGACACGCCTTCGCCATACATGATGTCGAATTCGACCTGCTTGAAGGGAGGCGCCATCTTGTTCTTGACGACCTTGACGCGGGTCTGGTTGCCGACGACCTCTTCGCGCTCCTTGACCGAGCCGATGCGGCGGATGTCGAGGCGAACCGAAGCGTAGAACTTCAGCGCGTTGCCGCCGGTGGTGGTTTCCGGCGAACCGAACATGACGCCGATCTTCATGCGGATCTGGTTGATGAAGATGACCATGCAGTTCGACTTGGAGATCGAAGCGGTCAGCTTGCGCAGCGCCTGGCTCATCAGACGAGCCTGCATACCCGGCAGGTTGTCGCCCATTTCGCCTTCGATTTCGGCGCGCGGCACGAGCGCTGCAACCGAGTCGACGACGAGCACGTCGATCGCACCCGAGCGTACCAGCGTGTCGGTGATTTCCAGCGCCTGCTCACCGGTGTCCGGCTGCGAGATCAGGAGGTTTTCGAGATCGACGCCGAGCTTGCGGGCATAAACCGGATCGAGCGCGTGTTCGGCGTCGACGAAGGCGCAGATGCCGCCCTTCTTCTGTGCTTCCGCGACGGTCTGCAGCGCCAGCGTCGTCTTGCCCGAGCTTTCCGGGCCGTAGATTTCAATGATGCGGCCCTTCGGCAGGCCGCCGATGCCAAGCGCGATATCGAGGCTCAACGAACCCGTCGATACCGTCTCGATCTCGATGATGCTGTCCTTCCCACCGAGCTTCATGATCGATCCCTTGCCGAACGACCGTTCGATCTGGGAAAGTGCCGCCTCAAGTGCCTTGCTTTTATCCACCGATTTGTCCTCTACGAGCCGCAAAGAGTTTTGTGCCATTTGGTCCACCTTTAGGTTATTGAAGCTACCGAGGCAATGAAGCCGCCGCAGGAGTTTTTGTACATGTTTTGTTCCGTATTTGCAAGGGTAGGACAACACATTGAAAAACAATCATTATCTTGCTTTCGTTCTTTTCATGTTCACGGATTGAAACCATAGGTTCCGAAATGCGCGCAGCACGCCTTCGAGCCTGCCCGGCAAGGCTGGGCCGATTCGCCTGAGACGGAGACGTCGGGCGCATCCGGCCCTTGGAATTCGCGCCTCGGCCAATGCAGAAAGCCAACAGATTTTTCGGCCGATGGGCCAAGCAGAGGAACATTCATGACGGAAGCTGAAATCGCCGTCTTCGGTGGTGCGCATATCGACAGGCGCGGCCGGATATCGGGCGCGACCGCACCGGGTTCCAGCAATCCTGGCACCTGGTTCGAGGAGGCCGGCGGCGGCGGCTTCAACGCGGCCCGCAACCTTGCACGCCTTGGCCATGGGGTGCGCATGATCAGCACCCGTGGCGGCGATGCGGCCGGCGAGATGGTGACAGCTGCGGCGGCCGCCGCCGGCGTCATCGACAGCCCCCTCACCTTTCTCGATCGCCAGACACCGAGCTACACCGCGATCCTCGAAAACGACGGCAACCTGGTCATCGCGCTCGCAGACATGGAGCTCTACCGGCTGTTTTCGCCGCGGCAATTGCAGCGCCGCGCCTTCCGCGACATCATTGCCGCGAGCAAGCTCGTGCTCACGGACGCCAACCTGCCGGAAGAAACGATTGCCGCGCTCGCCCAGTCGGCCGCAGGCAACGGGCGCCTCGTCGCCGGCATTGCCGTGTCGCCCGCCAAGGTCATCCGCTACCGGCCGTGCCTCCCGCATCTCTCGTTCCTGTTCATGAACGAGGCCGAGGCACGGGCACTGACCGGCAAGGATACGGCTGAGGCGGAGGAATGGCCGTCATTGCTGAGAGGCGTGGGGCTCAACGGCGGTGTCGTGACGCGCGGTGGCCGCGCGGTCGTCGCTTTTGACGACAATGGCGCCTGCGTCGCCGTTCCGCCGGCGCTTCCGGCACTGGCCGATGTCACCGGTGCAGGCGATGCGCTGGCCTCCGGCTTCCTTTCCGCGCGCCTCGCCGGCCGCAATCTTGCCGAGTGCCTGCGGCACGGCATCGCAGCCGCCGGAATCACATTGCGCTCCCCCTTGGCCGCATCCGAAGAGATGTCCGCGGCCAATCTCGAACAGGCGCTGGCCCTTGTGCCCGCGCCCCAAATGCTGTCATGACAATTGCCAGCAGAACTCCCAAGGAACGACCATGACCAAACCCGCTTCTCCCTCCCTGCCGATGGAATATTCCGACGAGGTCGCCGCCGCCAAGGCGCGTGGCGCGCCGATCGTGGCGCTGGAATCGACCATCATCACCCATGGCATGCCCTATCCGGGCAATCTGAACATGGCCCGCAGCGTCGAAGCGATCATCCGCGAACAGGGTGCCGTGCCGGCGACGATCGCCGTCATCCATGGCGTGCTGCATATCGGCCTCGATGATGCCAAGTTAGAAGAACTGGCGAAGACGCAAGGGGCGATGAAGGTCTCGCGCGCCGACCTCGCCTTCGCGATCGCCGAACGCCGCACCGGCGCGACCACTGTCGCCGCGACGATGATTGCCGCCGCCCGCGCCGGCATCCGCGTCTTTGCGACCGGCGGCATCGGTGGCGTGCATCGCGGCGCCGAACTCTCGTTCGACATCTCCGCCGACCTCGATGAGCTCGCCCGCACCGCCGTCATCGTCGTCTGCGCCGGCGCCAAGGCGATCCTCGACATCCCGAAGACGCTCGAAGTTCTGGAGACCCGCGGCGTTCCCGTCGTCACCTATGACAGCGAAATCTTCCCGGCCTTCTGGTCGCGCGACAGCGGCCTCAAGAGCCCGCTGATGCTGAACAGCCCGGCGGCGATCGCCAACTTCCAGAACATGCGCGAACTGCTCGGCGTCGACGGCGGCATGCTCGTCGCCAATCCGGTCCCGGCAGAAAGCGAAATCCCGCGCGAAGAGATGGAAATCTATATCGCCCGCGCGCTCGACAATGCCGAGAGCGACGAGATCACCGGCAAGGCCGTCACGCCCTACCTGCTCGACAATCTCTTCCACATGACCGAAGGCCGCAGCCTCGAGACCAACATCGCGCTGGTCGAGAACAATGCGCGGCTTGCCGGCGAGATCGCGGTGGCGCTGAACGCCAAGTAAGTCCGATACGCTACCAGACAGAAAGGCCCGGCACGCAAGCGCCGGGCTTTTTCATGCCCGGCTTGCGCCGGGGTTGTGATTTCAGCGTGTCAGATCGGTGACTTAGACTAAGAGTCGAGCATCTCGCGCACCGCGACCGCAAGCTGCTTCAGCGAGAACGGCTTTGGCAGGAAGCCGAACTTGGCGTCCGCCGGCAGGTTGCGGGCAAAGGCGTCTTCGGCATAGCCGGAAACGAAGATGAACTTCAGGTCGGGATACTTCTTCCTGAGTTCGCTCAGAAGCGTCGGCCCGTCCATCTCCGGCATCACCACGTCCGAAACGACGATGTCGACCGCACCGTTGAGCTCATCCATGATATCGAGCGCCTCGACGCCTGAGCCGGCCTCGTAGACCGTGTAGCCGCGCGTTTCCAGCATGCGCTTGCCGCCGCGGCGCACCGCCTCCTCGTCCTCGACGAGCAGGACGACGGCTGAATCTCCCGTGAGATCCGCCGGCTCCTCGGCTTTTGCCGTCGGTGTCGCAGCCGCCTGCGCCACCCGCGCGGGCGCGGCCTCCGCCGTTACGGTCGCCGCCTCGGCCTCATCGACTGCTGCCGGCGCCTCGACGTGGCGCGGCAGCAGGATGCGGAAGGTGGTGCCTTTGCCGACTTCCGATTCCGGATAGATGTAACCGCCCGACTGCTTGACGATGCCATAGACCATCGACAGGCCGAGACCGGTGCCCTTGCCGACTTCCTTGGTGGTGAAGAACGGCTCGAAGATCTTGTCGAGGATCTCCGGCGGGATGCCGGTCCCCTGGTCGGCGACCTCGACCATCACGAAATCATCGTCCGGCAACTCGCGTCTTCCGAAGGCCGCAACCTCGGCGGCCGGCAGGTTGCGGGTGCGAAGCGTGATCGTGCCGCCCTCGGGCATTGCGTCGCGGGCATTGACCGCCAGGTTCAAGAGCACCTGTTCGAACTGGCCGAGATCGGTCCGGACCGGCCAGAGATCGCGGCCATAGTCCACCTCGACCTTGACGTTGGTTCCGGTCATGCGGTCGACCAGCATGCGCAGGTCGCCGATCACATCCGTCATGTTGAGCACCGTCGGCCGCATCGTCTGCTTGCGCGAGAAGGCAAGCAACTGCCGCACGAGAACCGCGGCGCGGTTGGCGTTGCGCTTGATCTCCATGAGATCGGCAAAGCTCGGGTCTGCCGGGCGGGCCGACAGAAGCAGGTGGTCGGACGAGAGCAGGATCGCCGTCAGCACGTTATTGAAGTCGTGCGCGATGCCGCCGGCGAGCGTGCCCACGGCGTTCATCTTCTGGGTCTGCGCCATCTGGTTCTCGAGCGCCTTCTGCTCGGTGATTTCAAGCGCATAGATGATCGCCGCTTCCTCCGGCGATTGATCGCTCTGGTCGATCACGGCATTGACGTAGAAGCGGAAGTGGCGCTCTCCGTCCGTCGGGTGCAGCGCATCGATCGGCGCAATGTCGCCCTGCCGATCCTTCGCGGCTGCCAGCGCCTCATGCAGGCGGCCCTTCTCGTTCTCGTGCACCACGGCTTCGATCAGCGCTCCACGCTCGACGTCGTCCTGCGAGACGAGGCCGGAGAAGAGCTTCAGGAACGGCGCATTGGTGCGCAGGATCCGGCCATTGCCGTCGACCGAGGCGATCGCCATCGGCGTGTTGTTGAAGAAGCGGGTGAAGCGCATGGCCGCGCTGGACGCCGATTGCTCGTTGTCCTCGCCGCCTTCGCGCGACATCACGATGGTGCGGCTTTCGCCAGGCGCGCCGTCGCGGGTCGAGGAGACGCGGTGGATCATGCGCACCGGCAGGCTCTGGCCGTTCATCTTGCGCAGATCGAGGTCGAGCATCTTCGTCTTCTTCAGGCCGGGCTCGGCCTGTACGGCCTGGACGAGCGTCAGCCCTTCGCCGGCCACCAGGTCGCCGATGCTGATCGAGCCCGGCTGGAACTTGGTCAGGTCGATACCGAGCCAATCGGCCAAAGTGGCATTGATGTAGAAAATCTCGCCCTTGCGCCCGGCGGAGAAGAAGCCGGCCGGCGCGTGGTCGAGATAGTCGATCGCGTTCTGCAATTCCTTGAAGAAGCGCTCCTGATCGTCGCGCTCCGCCGTGATGTCGGCGATCTGCCAGAGATAGAGCGGATTGCGTGCGTTGTCCTCGAGCGGCAGCACCCGCGCCTTCAAGCGGAACCAATGGGCACCGGAACCGCTGGAGGTGGTGGTCGCCAGCGGCTTCAGCAGGCGAAATTCCTCATGCCCCTGCTTGCCCTCGTGCAGACCGTTGGTCAGCCGGTAGATCGCCTCCGTCGCCTCGCGGTTGCGCGACAGGATGGTTTCGAGCGACTGGATGCCGGCGGCGCTTTTGGCGCCTGTCAGAGCACCGTAGGCCGCGTTGGCGTAGATGATCCGGCCCTTGCGGTCGGTGACGATGGTGCCGTCCTCATGCGCATCGAGAAAGGCGCGCGCCAGTTCGTCCGGGCGCGACTGCGGCATGACCTCGATGAAACCGATGACGGAGGAGACGAGGAAGAAGATGCCGACCATGGCAAGAACGCCGAGGATGCCGAGAACGATCTCGTTGTCCATCTCGTTCTTGAAGATCACGAAGGCGATGGCCGATACGGTGAGGACGATCGCGAGCAATACGATCCGCAGCACGGTGCCCGGCCTGACGCCACGGTCAACAACCGGCATCTGGTAGTCGCCTGACTGCCGCAATTTCGTCATCGGGTCCTCTTATGCGGCCGGCGCCGCGCGCGGGCGCGGCCCAGCCCTTCCGGCCGGCATCCGCAAGATCCGCCGGGCGAAATCGGCCATTCCCGACACGCCCTCGATCACTCGGACAAGAATCATCTTTAACAATCAGAGATAACAGCAAAAAGCACCTCGGCGGAAGCATTGCGGCCAATTCACAGGGAATGTCGGTGAAGTCCTTGTCCGAGCCCGAAAAAAGCCGTCAAATACTGGCACTCGAAAGGCAGAAGGAGTTCAGTCCATGATGGAAACGATCATCGCCGACAACGGCAGCCGGTTCGTCATCGCCGCCGCGGCCGTCGCGATCGGGCTTCTCTGCCTCGTGGTCGTGCTCTGGATCATGCGCAACCGCCCCTCCTCGCCCTTCATTCGCGGCGGCAAGAACCGCCAGCCCCGGCTTGCCGTGCTCGACGCCGCCGCCGTCGACACCCGCCGCCGTCTGGTCCTCGTGCGTCGCGACGATGTCGAACATCTGATCATGATCGGCGGTCCGACGGATATCGTCATCGAGAGCCGGATCGGGAGCACCGAGGAGCGCGCGCCCATTGCGGAACGCAAAATTGCGGAGCCGGCGGGAGTGGACAGCCGACCGGCAGCCAGGGAGCTTCCGCAGCAAACGGCACCTTCGCCTCAATCTGAACCCGTCGCTGCGATCACGCCGGTGCAGCCCGTTGCCCGACCGCAAGAACAACCGGCCACCCGTATCGAGCCGGCGGCACCACCGCGCGTCGTCGCCGAGCAGCGCCCGGTGGTGACCCCGGGGGTGACGGCTGAACAGCGTCCGCTTGTCCGTCCGTCCGTGCAGCCGGCTCAGGAGAGCCCGGCCGTGGCGACCGCTTCGCCCCCCCAGGCAAACTTCGACATATCTTTGGACAGGCCCATTGCTGCGGCCCAGCAGGTCCAGCCGCAGCCAATCCCGTCGCAGCCTGTGCAGGTGCAGCGCCCAGCCCTCTCCGTCCAACAGCCGCAGCCGGCGCCGACGGCCGGCCTCACGGACTTCGAGCGCCTGCTTGATGCGGAGATCAGCGGCGACCTCCAGCGCCTTGGCCAGGGCCCGGTTGCCGCCTCGGGCACGGTCGCCCCGGAGAGCCGCTCCCTGACGCCATCCGGCCGGCAGGAGCCGACGCTTGGCACGCCAAGTGCTGACGGCGGCCGCAGGGAACCGACCATCGAAGAAGAGATGAACCGCATGCTGGCCGATATCTCGACCGGCCGGAAGCCGTAGCTCCCGCTCTCAGGAGTAACGTCGTTCGACATCGCGCGAAAACGTCCGCCCCTGGCGTGCTTTCGAACCAAAGAAAAAGGCGCGGTTTGACCCGCGCCTCTTTTTCAGACAGTTCCGAAAGCCGGATATCTTATTCGTCCCGGTAGACCTTTTCCCGACGCTCGTGACGCTCCTGCGCCTCGATCGACAGGGTTGCGATTGGGCGTGCATCCAGCCGCTTCAGGCCGATCGGCTCACCGGTTTCCTCGCAATAGCCATAGGTGCCTTCGTCGAGCCGTTGCAGCGCCGCATCGATCTTGGAGATCAGCTTGCGCTGGCGGTCACGGGCCCTGAGCTCAATTGCCCGATCTGTTTCGGAAGAAGCTCTGTCTGCGAGATCGGGATGATTGGCGCTCTCCTCCGCCAAGTGATCCAGTGTCTCGCGTGCCTCGCGAAGGATGTCGTTTTTCCAAGCGTTCAACTTGGCCCGGAAATACGCCCGGTGGTTGGCATTCATGAATTCCTCGTCCTCGGAGAGGACAAAGGTACTAAGATCGATCTTCTCACTCAACGCGATTCTCCTGAAGAACATCTCATTGCGGCGGTGTATAGACCTATGGAAGCCGTGATTCAAGCCTCGGAACAGACACTCAACGGTATTTTAATATTGCTCGCGATTCAGGCTAACTGACGAATATTTCATCAAAATTACACATTGGAACTTGATTTCCTGCTTGTGCGTACCGTTGCATTCGGCGGACCTCGCTGAAAAGTGAGACTGATGTGTTTGCGTCATTGGATCGTCTGATCGCGACCGCGGCAAAGCGCAGCAGCGCGCCGATCCCCGGAAAAAAGTGGCGAACAGCTTGATCTTTGCGATCCCTGCGGGAAAAGGTGAAGGTCGGCCGGACGACGCGAAAGCTGCCCGGCCAACAACATTCGACCCCTGTCGCGACAAGCAACAGGCAGCCACCGGAAACCGCTCGATGCAAGACAGCGCCCCAAAGGTCCTTCGCCTCTACCTGCTGCGGCACGCGCGCTCCGGCTGGGCTTTGCCCGGGCAACGGGACTTCGACCGGGCGCTGGACGATGTCGGCTACGTCGATGCGGAACGGCTCGCCCAGATTGCCGCCGACCGGGGTATTCGCCCCGAACGCATCCTCTGCTCCACGGCCCTGCGCTGCCGCGAGACCGCCGAACCGTTCTTTCGCACCGTCAGCGAAAACCTCGATATCCGTTATATCGACGCGCTCTATTCGGGTCCGATGAGCGTCTATTTCGATCTCATCGACGCTCATCGGCATCTGAATTCCCTGATGCTGGTGGGGCACAATCCGATGATCGAGCAATTGCTTCACCGCCTGATCGGCGACGACGCCGCGCATGAGGCAATGCCCCATGGCTATCCGCCGGCGGGGCTCTCGATCCTCGATCTGCCGGCAGTCGCGCCGGAAGACGGCATTGAGACCGCGACACTGGTCTCGATCCTGCTGCCGAACCAATAGAAGATTTGCCACGCCTCGTTGCGGCCGGGGAAATATTGACTATATCGCGGTGGCTGCCTGCGTGCGACAGTTCAGCCGGACGGCGGCGGAAGAACGACCAACGGACATACGCCGCAAGAAAGAGCAAGATTTGGCGCCCAACCTGACCAGCTTCAAAGACGACGCCCTGATTGCGCTCGACAATCTGGCCGATCGAGCCTCCGGCCTCGTCAACCCCTCCATCCGCCTCGGCGTCACGGGCCTGTCGCGCTCCGGCAAGACCGTTTTCATCTCGTCGCTGGTGCACAATCTGCTGAACGGCGGACGCCTGCCGGTGTTCGAGCCGGTGCGCTCCGGGCGGGTCTCGAAGGTCAGGCTCGAGCCGCAACCGGATGATGCCGTTCCGCGCTTCCAATACGAGGATCATATTGCCGCGCTGGTCCGCGATCGCATCTGGCCGGATTCGACCCGCGCCATCTCGCAACTGCGCATCACGCTCGACTATGAGAGCGCCAGCGGCTGGAACCGACTGTTCTCGCCGGGCCGCCTGTCGCTCGATATCGTCGATTACCCCGGTGAATGGCTGCTCGACCTGCCGCTGCTGGCGCAGGAATTTCGCGAATTCAGCAACAACGCCGTGACACGCGCCCGCGCCGCCAGCCGGAGCGCCTTTTCGGCGGAATGGCTGACGCTGGCCTCTTCCGCAGGGCCGACAGCCATTGCCGACGAGGCGAGCGCCCGCCGGCTTGCCGAGAGTTTCACCGGCTATCTCAGGGCCTGCAAGGCGGACGAACGGTCCCCGTCGACCCTGCCGCCTGGTCGGTTTCTCATGCCGGGAGACCTCGAAGGATCGCCGGCGCTCACCTTCTCGCCGCTTCCCGATCTTCCCGACGGACGTGCGCCCAAGGGTTCGCTCTGGGCGATGATGGAGCGGCGCTACGAGGCCTACAAGAAGCACGTGGTCAGCCCGTTCTTCCGCGAGCACTTCGCACGCCTCGACCGCCAGATCGTGCTGGTCGACGCGCTGCAGGCGATCAACAATGGTCCGGAGGCGCTGCTCGATCTCGAACAGGCGCTGGCCGACGTGCTCGCCTGCTTCCGCCCGGGGACCAACAGTTGGCTCTCATCCTTCCTGACACGCCGGATCGACAAGGTGCTGATCGCCGCCACCAAGGCGGATCATCTCCACCACGAAAGCCACGACCGTCTGGAGCGCATCGCCGCGCGCCTGGTCGACCGCGCGGCGGAGAGCATCGGCATGAGCGGCGCCGGCCTCGAGGTCATGGCGCTCGCCTCGGTCAGGGCGACCCGGGAAGCAACCGTCGACCACGACGGCCATACGCTGCCGGTCATCGTCGGCACGCCGATCGCCGGTGAGAAGATCAACGGCGAAATCTTTGACGGCGAAAAGAAAACTGCGATATTTCCCGGTGACTTGCCGGAAGATCCTGAAGTGCTGTTCAAGGCGATCGAGATGCAGTCCGGCGGGACGACGTTTGTCGAAAGCGCCCACCCGCTGCCGGAACTCAGCTTCGTTCGCTTCCGTCCGCCGCATCTCGAAGAAACCGGTGGCGGCTTAAAGCTGTCGGTGCCGCATATCCGCCTCGACCGGGCCATGCAATTTCTGTTCGGAGACCGGCTCGCATGAGTGACGATAGCAACGGCCGCCGTCGCCGACCCAGCGCCTTTTCGGTTGGAGAGGAGAAGCCCGTTCGGCCCGGCCCTCAGACGCGTGCGCCGCGTTCGCCTGCGAGCTTCGAGGACAACGTCGTGCTGACGCCCGATGCGGAAGACCCGTTCCGCGAGACCACGCTGGCGGTCGAGGCACTGACACTCCCGGAGGCGACCCCGCGCAAGCGCCGTCTGTCGGTCGGCAAGATCGCGATTGGCGCCCTCGGCATCATCCTGTCGCTTGCCGCCGGCCTGTGGGTCGACCGGCTGCTGCGCGATCTGTTCTCCCGCGCCGACTGGCTCGGTTACACCGCCCTCGCCGTCGTCGCGATCGGATTGCTGGCGCTGCTGATCGTCGTTGCCCGCGAACTCTCGGGCATGATGCAGCTCACCGCCATCCAGAAGCTGAAAGCGGATACGGAAACCGCGGCAACCTCCGGCAATACCAAGCTCGCACGGTCGGCGCAGACGAAGCTCGTCCACCTGCTCGCCGGCAATCCGCGAACGGCACGCGGCCGCACGCGGCTGAAGGAGACCGAGGGCGAGATCATCGATGGATTGCATCTGATCGAGCTGACCGAGCGCGAGCTCCTGAGCCCGCTCGACCGCGAGGCGCGCCGTCTCATCCTTGCTGCCTCCAAGCGCGTCTCGATCGTTACTGCGGTCAGCCCACGCGCCCTCGTCGACCTTGGATATGTGCTCTACGAATCCGCGCGCCTGATCCGCGCCATGGCCGAACTCTACGGCGGCCGCCCCGGCACACTCGGCCTGCTGCGGCTGATGCGCGATGTCATCGCCCACCTTGCCGTGACCGGCTCGATCGCCGCCGGCGACAGCCTCATCCAGCAGGTGCTTGGCCACGGCCTCGCCTCGAAGCTCTCGGCGCGCCTGGGCGAAGGCGTCATCAACGGCCTGATGACCGCGCGCATCGGCATTGCGGCCATGGATCTCTGCCGTCCCATGCCGTTCCGCGCTTTGAAACGCCCGGGTATCGGCGACTTTCTCGCCGACTTGGGTCCCGGTGCCGGGCGCGCCGGCAGCCAAGGCGGCGATCGATTCGCTTGAACCGCCTTCCTGGCCTTGCGGCGGCGTCCTGAGGCCGGTTTGCGGAAAACGTGCAACGGTTGGCCTTGGTGGGCCCGAAAGCTCAGTGCATAATCGGCGTCACGGCCACAAAGTTGCCTTGATAGCCACCTTCTGGAAACGCTCCATTAACCATTTCCGCGCAAATGTGACTTCCAGTTTCGGACGTTGACCCATCAAGGATCGTTTATGTTCTCGCGCCCTTCTTTGATCGCCCGCGGCACTGCCGCCATCGCGCTTGCGGCTGCCGTCGGCGTTGCGACGCCAGCCTTTTCCGGCGTCAAGGACAAGGCCTTCTTCGAGAAGGTCGCCGGGCAGTGGAAGGGCCCGGGCGAGATCGTCGCCGGCAAATACAAGGGCACCAAGTTCACCTGCGACCTCTCGGGCGAACCGGTCGCCGGTGACGATACCGGCATCAAGCTCGACGGTTTCTGCCGCGTCGGCGTGTTCAAGCAGCCGATGTCGGCGCTGATCACCAGCAAGGGCAACAGCTATACGGGCAAGTTCCTCGACGGCGCCGAGGGCAAGGGCCTCGATATCGTTTCCGGCAATGTCGCCAAGGACAAGGTCGTGGTCGGCATCAACCGCAAGAAGCTGAACGGCGCCATGATCGCCCGCCTTCAGGATGACCAGACGATGAACATCACCATCTCCGTCAAGGTCGAGGAGACGATGGTCCCGGTTATCGGCGTCAGCCTCAACCGCCAGGTCGACGCGATCGCTGTCGGCTCGATCAAGTAGCTCCAGGCACAGTCAAGCAACAAAGCCCCGGTCGTCTTCGCCGGGGCTTTGTTGTTTCGGGAAAGCTCGTCGGCTGAACGGGATCGATCAGGATTTGGCGCGCCACCAGGTCATATTGCCATCGGCGACCTCGATGCCGGTCACATCCGCCCCGCGCAACCAGTCGCTGACCGTACGTCCGCGAACCTGCATGTCGGCGGCGATATCGGCGAGCGGCATCAGCACGAAGCCCCGGTCCGTCATCCTGGGATGCGGCAGTTCCAGCCGTGTTTCGGCCTGAGCCACACCTTCATAGGTCAGGACGTCGATATCCAGCGTGCGCGGTCCCCAGCGCTCGTCACGCACCCGCTTCATCGAACGTTCGATGTCGAGACAGGTGTCGAGCAAAGCCTCTGGTTCCAAAGTCGTACCGACCGCGGCGCAGGCGTTGAAGAACCACGCCTGGTCGGTCTTGCCCCATGGCGGTGTGCGGTAGAGCCGCGAGACGGCCTTGACGACGCAGTCGGTGCGCCGATCGAGCGCCTGAAGCGCGGCTGCCATGGCCTTGCGCGGATCCCCAAGATTGCCGCCGAGGCCGAGAGTGGCGACCCGCCAGTCCGGCTCAGACGACATGTTCGACCGTCACTTCGACATAGTCGAGCACGCCGGGTACGGGCGCATTCGGCTTGCGGATCGAAACCTTGGCGCGCTTGATCTGCGGGAAGCGCACGCAGAGCGTCTTTGCGACCTCCAGCGCCAGCGCCTCGATCAGGTAACGGCGGCGCCCCGTGACGATGCGCTCGATCTCCTGAAAGGCGATGCCATAGTGGACGGTGTCTTCGATCGAATCATCGACGAGCGCCGTTCCCTGCTCGACTTCGAGCTCGGCGTCCACGAAGAAGCGCTGCCCGAGGAGCTCTTCTTCGTCAAAGACGCCGTGGCGCGCGAAGAAGGCACAGTTCTTGAGAGTGATCGTGTAAGTCGGGCTCATGCTTCTCCGTCCCATCGGCTATTCTGGGATCACGCTGGTTTTGGGTCGAGCCGACCTAAAATCGTGACGTAATCTATTCTTGTAAATTGCAGGCGGATGCGGGCGAAGGGCCGCATGCGCTTGTCCTCATCCCGCTCGCGTCTTCAGCATAGCATCGGCCATGGCCAGCGCATCCCTGCTGTTTGCGACATCGTGTACACGGAAAATCGAGGCACCCGCAGCCCGCAGCAGCGCCGTCGTCGCCGCTGTTGCCACATCCCGGTCGGCTGCCTCACGTCCACTCACCGCTCCAATGAAGCGCTTCCGCGACGTTCCGACCAGAAACGGACGTTCGAAACGGTGCAATTCGGCAAATCGCCCCATAAGCTCGATGTTCTCGTCCGTATCCTTGGCAAAGCCGAATCCCGGGTCCAGCACGATCTGCTCGCGCTTCACGCCGGCTTCAGCCGCGATCTCCAGCGATCGATCGAGGAAGTGAAACTGATCGTCGATCACGTCGGCGAGCTTCTGCCTGTCGCGCCCCGTATGCATGATGCAGAGCCCGGCTCCGGTATCCGCGGCAACGGCGGCGATATCCGGCTCGCGCTGCAGGCCGTGCACGTCGTTGACGATGTGCGCGCCGGCCTCGACCGCAAGCCGCGCCGTCGAGGCCCGGTAGGTATCGACGGAGATCAGCGCATCGGTCTCGCGGCTGAGCGCGGAGATCACCGGCAGGATGCGCGCCTGCTCCTCCTCGGCACTGACCTGCGCCGCGTCCGGCCGCGTCGATTCACCGCCGATATCGAGGATCAATGCGCCCTCCCGCAGGCAACGCACGCCCTGCGCCACCGCTGCAACAGCATCGATGAAACGTCCGCCATCGGAAAAAGAATCCGGGGTAACATTGACGATCGCCATCAAAACGCCACGTGGCCCGAGTTCGAGGCTGCGCCCATGCGCCAGCTTCCAGCTAAATTTCTGAAATGGATTGTAAGTCATTTTCCCTCACGATCCGTCCTCGGCCGAGAGCCCTCGATTTGCTGTTGCGCCGGTCGTGGCTATGCCCCAAGCTTGATCGAAGTTCAACTGAAGAGAACCACGCATTGATGTCCCGAGTACGCGTCCCGCTCAAAGCCGCCCTCCTCGCTCTCCTGGTCGCCGCTCCCCTCAGCGCTGCGTCGGGCGAAACCGTGATCAACAAGAGCTTTTCCTATTTCACGATCGGTGGACGCACTGCGGAGGAACTCGACAAGGCGCTCTCCGCCGGCGGCCCGATGATGAAATCCACCGGCGCGCGCCATCCGGGCGCCACCCGCATCAAGTTCGGAGGCTCCATCACTTACGTCAGTCGTGGTGGCCGTTGTGCAGTCGGCTCCGCACGGGTGACGCTCAGCACCCGCATCATCCTGCCGCGCTGGAAATATCGGCGCCAGGCCGGCCGGGATCTGGCTCTGGTTTGGGATACGCTTTCGAGCGACATCAAGCGCCATGAGGAGCGGCACGCGGAAATCGCCCGCAATCACGCCCGCCGCATGGAGAAGGCGTTCCTCGCCCTGAAGCCGGAAGCGGATTGCGAACGCATGCAGGCGACCGTCGCGCGCGTCAGCGTCACCGCAATCGAAGCGCACGACAAGGATCAGGCGCGCTTCGACCGTACGGAATCTGCGAATTTCGACAAACGCATGATCCGGCTTCTGCAGTACCGGCTCGAAGCGCTGAAGAAAACGCAACAATAGGTCGCCGCACCCTGACCCTGAAGAAGAGCCTGACTATAGTCGGGCCCGGCGTGATTTCAGTGGCAATACCCACAGTATTTTATTGGTGAAATATAACGATGGCTGCCGGCCACCGACTCATCTATATTGAAACCATGGAGCGAGGGGCCAGGGTAAAGACTAGCCTCCGCTGAAAGAGCGGGTTAAGCGCGGCGCAGTAGTTGTGCGAAGAGCTTAAATGTTGCCGTTACTTTAGTTTAGGCGACGTTGTTCAATATTAAAAAGAAGAAAACCGAACAGCGGGGCCAAAATGGGTTCTCCTGGCGTGTCTTGGTGCTGCAGATGTCCCCTCCCTCATCTGTTAGCGATGCGCCCTCCTCGCCTCGCTTGTCCATCGACCGGCGAGGCGCTTTTTTTGTGCGTCAATGATGAATTGGAAAGGCGCCGCTGGGCGGCGTGGAGCGCATGTCGCGTACAAGTGCGCAGCGGTCTTGCGTCGACGACATGCGAAATATCAAGAACTCAAGGCTTAAGGCGTGAACCCGAAAGATCGCGGCGGGATTTACGCCTGGCGCTCCGGCACATGCACGACGAGACCGTCGAGTGCATCGTTCATCTTGATCTGACAGGAAAGCCGCGACGTCGGCCGCACGTCATAGGCAAAATCCAGCATGTCTTCTTCCATGGCTTCCGGAGCGCCGACGGCAGCCGCCCAGGCATCGTCGACATAGACATGACAGGTCGCACAGGCGCAGGCTCCGCCGCATTCGGCTTCGATGCCGGGAACCGAATTGCGAACGGCGTTTTCCATGACCGTCGAGCCGTTTTCGACATCAAGTTCATGGCGCGCGCCATCAAAGGCAACGATCGTAAGTTTTGTCATGTCTCTTTCCGGAATGAACTGCTGGGACTGGCAAGGCGCAGAGCCTCTTCAGAACGCACGCCGCTCGGGCGCAAATTCAGTGGAAGTTCTTCCAACAAATCCGCCTGTCAGTCAACAACGGCCGTCAGTCCGTGCCTCGCGCGCCAAGGGCGCGGGGCCGCAATCTTGAAATGTGGGGCGGTTGGGATGCGTTCTCCGCTTCCGCTCGCCCCATCGGGCCGCTGGATTAGCGGCAAAGCTTCAATATGAAGAGCTCGGCCTCGAGCACGGCGGCCGAAAGCGTGTCGGAAAGCGATGCGTCTGCCGGGTTTTGCTCGATCGCGCCGGCAATGCTGGCGACGTCGACGGCGCCAACCGCAAGCGCCGCACCCTTCAGCCGGTGGGCGGCCTGAGCGCGTAGCGTGCTCTCGCTCTCCACGATCTCTTTCATGACCTGGCGCGCCTGGCGCGCAAAAAGCTGCAGCACTTCGATTTCCAGCGCCTTGTCACCCATCGTCTGTGCCGCAAGATGGGCGAAGTCGATCGGCTTCCTGCCGGCAGCGGCAGAGTTTCCCGGGGTGTCCGGAGCTTCGAAGGCAATCCTGAGGGCCGCCATGAGCCAAATTCCCTATTGTTTATTGTATGTTGGTCTTGTTTTCGGTGTCGCCATGTCGCGGCCACCTACACGCGCAAACTCAGATACTCATCCTTTGCGGGTGCGGGCTGCTATCAGCTTAAATCGGGGCGCAATATGGGCAGGAATCTGGGGAAATGGTTAATGGCCGTTAAACCGGCTGATTTCCTTATATTTTCTGGCTTTGGCACGGTTGTCGCATTAAGATTTCATTAGGATTTTAACTAAGCCCGAGCGCTCTTAATTGTAAGAACCCAGCTAATGTGTCACTACGATACGCTTAGGAACTTGCCTACGTGCGAAAATGGCAACCGTTCCGGTGGATAAGCTCAACGCGTGGTCCCTTTCGGCCACAAATGTGACTATCCGTCGAGGCAATGCAGTGTGTGATCAGTAGGGTATTGCGTAGATCCGATGCGCGTATCTTGCCGTCACAGCCCGCGAGGAAGAAATCCGGCCCGCCCGTTGTGCGCGAGCGCTGGCAGTGTTGTCGCTGGCAAAAGGTAATGAGGCGTATCCCTATGGCGACGAAAAAGAGCAATGAGTCAATCGACGAAAAGGCCTTCCAGGCTTTGGAAGCTGCCCTGAAGATCGATTTCGACGAGCTTAACTCGAGCCCGAACGACAAGACTTCCTTGGATGATCCGGAGGAAAATGTGTCTCAGCCCGGCAATCAGGCGCACGCGCCCGATCAGAATAAAAGAGCAAAGTCTCAACCGGAGTCATCCCGCGCTGCGCGTGCTGCCGAAGCGGCCAAGACGCTCGCCCCGGAACCTGCGCCGAAATCCCCTGCCCTTTCCGCCGCCAACGACGACGGTCGTCGATCGCCGGCTGCGATGCTGCGCGCGCTTGACGTGCGCTCCAATCGCGCCGCGATCCGGGTTGCCGCGCTGGTGTCGGTCATCTGGGCCATCGCCGGCCTCGGCATTGCCAACCTGCTCTATGGGCCGCAAATCTGGCAGATCCGCTCGCTGAGCGATCTCGCCGCGACGCCGGGCGCCATTGGCGTCGCGATCGGCATCCTGCTGCCGGTCATGCTCTTCTTCTCCTTCGCCATCATGATCGCCCGTGCGCAGGAACTGCGCAACGCCGCCCGGTCCATGGCCGAGGTCGCGCTGCGCCTTGCCGAGCCCGAAACGGCTGCAGCCGACCGCGTCATGACCGTCGGCCAGGCCGTTCGCCGCGAAGTGTCGGCCATGAACGAGGGTATCGAGCGCACCATCGCGCGCGCCACCGAGCTCGAAACGCTGGTGCATTCGGAAGTCAACGCGCTCGAGCGCAGCTACAGCGAAAACGAATTGCGCGTCCGCACGCTGGTGCAGGAACTCGGCCTCGAGCGCGAAGCGATCATAGGTCATTCGGAGCGTATCCGCTCGGCGATATCGGGCGCCCACAGCAAGCTGAAGGACGACCTGGAACAGGCGAGCGACGACATCGCTTCGCGCATTGCCATTTCGGGCGAAGCCTTCGCCTCGCTGATCGACACGCGCGCCGCAGCTCTCAGCGAAAAGTCCGACAGCGCCCTGCAGTCGATCGGCACCATGCTGTCGTCCCGCACCGATGCGCTGCTTTCCGGCCTGACTGCGGCCGGCCTTGGCCTCAGCACCGAATTCGATACCCGGCTTGACCAGTTGAGCGAGACGCTGACGAAGCGCGGCGAAGACCTGCTCAGCCAGTTCGAGACGCGCGCCTCCTCGCTCGACGCCAGCACCGAGCGGCTGAACGCGGCGCTCAACGACCGTGCGCGCCAGCTCAACGAGACGCTGATCGCCCGCACGCGTGACCTCAATGAAAGCCTCAGCGTCGGCCAGCAGGCGATCACCGGCGGCCTCGATGACGTCCTCGCTTCGCTCAACGCCACGCTCGACGAGAAAGGCGCAAGCTTCCGCCAGAGCCTGCGCTCCAGCGCCGACGACGCGATCATGGATCTGGACCTGCGCGGTGGCTTCTTCGAAGAGAAGCTGCAGACCACCGTCGGCCAGCTCGCGACCGCCTTCGACGAGCGCTTCCACGAGTTTGCTTCCGCCTTCGACAAGCGCGCCAGCATGCTCGACACCAAGCTCATGGAAAGCCTGCACCGCATCAACGAGACCGTCTCCGGCGGCTCGGAAGCGATCGGCGGCGCGCTCGACAGCAGCATCGAGAAGATCGGCTCTGCGCTCTCCGATCAGTCGCTGACGCTGGCGACCACACTCGGCGCGACCCAGGACTTCATCGAGGAGACGCTCGCCAGCCGCACCTCGGAACTCAGCAACCTGGTCGGCGATGCCCACAGCCGCATCGATGCCGTTCTCTCCGAGAAGACCAGCGGCCTCATGGGCGCCCTCTCGCAGGCGCAGGAGCGCATCGAGAACGGCTTCGGCCAGCGCGCCGACGCTCTTGCCAGCGCGCTCACCACCAGCGAACAGCGCCTGACCGAGGGGCTGGATACCCGCACCGCCGCCTTCGTCGACGGCCTGCACGCCGCCCACGCCCGCATAGAACAGACGCTCAGCGGCTCGACCGACGAGATCACCAGCGCGATCGCTGCCAGCCAGCACCGCCTGGACAACACGCTCTCCGAGCGCACGCTCGCCCTTTCGACCATCCTGTCGATGGGCGCCGACTCGATCGACAACGCCGTCAGCGGCACGGCCGACCGGCTGGAGCGCGTTCTGTCCGAACGTGGCGAAGCGATCTCCGAAGCGCTCACGAGCCAGACGTCGGCCCTCGATGGCGTCCTCGCCGAACGTGCCGCCGCCATCACCTCGACGATGTCGTCGCGCGCCAATGAAATGGCCAACACGCTGAGCCGCCACGCCGAAGACGTGGCCGACAGCCTGACGTTCCGCGCGACGGCCGTCGCCGAAACCATGACCGACCGCGTCGGCGATATCGAGCAGAAGCTCTCCGAGAGCGTCAACACGATCGCCGAAAACCTCGGCGGCCGCGTCAGCCAGATCTCCGATACCCTCACCCAGACAAGCGCCCGCATCGCCGAGGACCTCAGCGACCGTGTCGGCAAGATCTCCGACACGCTGACCGAGACCAGCGCGCATATCGCCGATGCCCTGACGGCACGCACGACCGAAGCGACCGCTTCGCTCGCCGGCAAGGCAGCCGAAATCGAGCAGACGCTGAGCGGCCGTGCCGAGCACCTGCGCGATACCCTGTCGTCGACACACGAACAGATCCGCGCCACGCTCGACGACCGCATCGACGCCATCAACCTCGCCGTCGGCCAGGGCCGCGATCAGCTCGAAGGCATGCTAGCCGATCAGTCGACCGCAATCGCCACGACGCTGGCCACCAGCGCCAGCATGCTCGAAATGTCACTGGATGAGCGCCAGTCCGCGCTTGCCGGCGTCATCGACCGCAGCGGCGAAGCGCTCGAAGCCCGCATGCGCTCGACAACCGGCAATATTGCCGAGCGCCTGGCCGAAACCGCCAATCAGATCAGCCTGGCGGCCGACAGCCTGACCAACCGCGTTGACATGTCGATCAACGGCATCAACGACCGCCTCGACGACACCGGCCTGCGCATCGAGACGAGCCTTGGCTCTCTCGAGGAGCGCATGCGCGAAAGCGCTGGCAACATCGGCTCGATCGTCGACGAAACGGGCATGCACATCGAAACCCGCGTCGGCGTGCTCGAAGATCGCATTCGCAACACCGTCGGCAATGTCGGCACGGTTGTCGACGACACCGGCGCCCGCATCGAAAGCAATCTCGGCGCGCTTGAAAACCGCATCCGCGGCAGCGTTGCCAATGTCGGCTCCGTCGTCGACGATGCCGCAGCCCGCGTCGAAAGCGGCCTCAATGCGCTGGAAGATCGGATCCGTGGCAGCGTCGGCAGCGTCGGCTCGGTCGTCGGCGACACCGGCACCCTCATCGAAAACAGCCTTGGTGCCCTGCAGGATCGCATCCGCGGCAGCGTCAACGACGTCAACGCCCTGGTCGACGATACCGGCCTGCGCCTGGAAGTCAGCCTCAGCTCGCTCGAGGAACGCGTCCGCGACAGCGTCGGCAGCGTCAACGAGATCGTCGATGGCGCCGGCCAGCGGATCGCCAACAGCCTCGGCGACCGGGCGGGCGACATCGATCGCATGAGCCAAATGGCGGCCAGCCGGATCACCGGCGCCATCGAAGCCGGTGCCGAGCACATCGCCGAGCGCCTCGGCACCATGGACCGTGCCCTCAATATCGGTCTTGAAAACGTCAACCGGACGATCGAGGGCAAGGCCGCCGTGCTCGTCAGCAGCCTGCGCGGTGCCGTCAACGAAGCAACACAGGATCTGGATGCGGAAGCCTCCCGCCTCGAAGGCAAGACCAGCGATCTCGTCAGCAATCTGCGCAGCGCCGTTGGCGACGTGGCCCAAGAGTTTGACGCGGAAGCCGTCCGCATCGAGGACAAGGCCGCCGGCCTCGTCACCACGCTTCGTGGCGCGGTCGGCGATGTCGCCCAGGAACTCGACGCCGAAGCCGCGCGCTTCGAAGGCAAGGCTGCAGGCCTTGCCACCACGCTTCGCGGCGCGGTCGGCGAGGTTGCCCAGGAGCTCGACGCAGAGGCCGCACGCATCGAAGGCAAGGCTGCAGGCCTCGCGACGACGCTTCGCGGCGCCGTCAGCGATGTCGCTCGGGAGATCGACGCGGAAGCAGCACGCTCCGCCGAGCTCCTCTCCAGGGCCGGCGACGATTTCGCCTCGGCGCTTGCCGCCCGCCAGGCCGAGTTTGCCAACACGATCGACCAGACGGCAGCGACAACCGCCGCCCGCCATGCGGAGCTTGCCGATACGATCGAGCAGAAGGCTGCTGCCACCGCGGCGCGTCACGCCGATCTTGCCCGTTCGATTGCCGACGCGGCCGATACGGTAACGGCACGGCTCGCGGCCACGCACAGCCAGATCGCCAGCCATGCCGACAACATTCACCAGGGCCTCACCAGCACCGAGAAGGCGCTTGAAGCCCGTGGCGAAGCGATCCGCAATACGCTCGACGACCGCACCCGCGAGCTCAATTCGATGCTCGCCGGCCGTTCGCTGGAGCTGTCGCGCCTGATCGACGAGCAGGCCCGCCCGGTCATCGACCAATATGCCGCGACCGGCCGCGAGGCCGCCGAGCGCATTGCCGCCGTGACCCAGGAAAGCGCCGATCGTCTGCGTGCGGAAAACGCCGCCCTCGTCAACGCCATCGCCGAGCGCACCGGCGAAACGCTGAACGCGATCTCGCACCGGGCCGAAGAAACGGCAAAGGCGATGAAGATGGTCGAGAACCGTCTGCAGTCGACCGCCATGGGCCTGATCGACCAGCTCGCCAACAACAACGCCGCGATCGCCACGGTCATCGACCAGGCGAGCAGCAACCTCGGCGAAATGGACCAGCGTCTGGAATCGACGATCGCCCGCGTATCGGAATCGACCCGTCAGGCCTCCGACATGCTGTCGACCTCGACCCGCCTCATCGAAGGCAAGGTCGACAAGCTGTCCGACATTTCCGCCGCGACCCTGTCGCAGATCGGCGGCATCGTCGGTCGCTTCGAGGACCACTCGAAGGTGCTGAGCCAGGCGTCCGACCTGCTTGGCGCTGCCCAGTCGAACCTCGTCAGCACGCTCGAAGAACGTCAGGATGCGCTGCGCACCCTTTCGGTCGGCCTCGTCCAGCGCTCGGAAGAGATCGAACGGACCATGCGCGCACTCGAAGGTTTCGTCGATGGCGCCTTCCAGCGCGCCGAAGAGCGTTCGGGCCTCGTTGCCGGCAACCTGCGCAGCGGTATCCAGCAATCCTTCTCGGATGTCGGTCGCCTGCTGACCAGCGCCGAACAGCGCGCGGCCGAGGCTGCCGAAGCGATGCGCAATACGCTCGCCCAGGCCGGCGACGACGCCGGTGCGTCGGTCGAGCAGGTCTTCAGCCGAGCCGAGGAGCGCTCGCGCCAGATCGCCGATACGCTTCGCTCAGGCGTCGAGACCTCCTTTGCCGATGTCAACAAGACGCTCTCTTCGGTCGAGGGCCGTGCGCTCGGCGCGTCGGAAGCCCTGCGCCAGGCGATCGCCAAAATCGGAGAAGATGCCGGTGCATCGATCGAAGGCGCCTTCGCCAATGCCGAGGAACGCTCCAAGGAAGTGGCCTCGCGTCTGCGCGGCAGTGTCGCGGCCTCGGTGTCCGACATCGAGCGGATGCTGGCCGAGAGCGGCAAGAAGTCCGACGGCGTTGCAGGCCAACTGCGCGACGCGGTTCGCGTGGCGATCGACGAGGCGATCGGCCGCTTCAGCGGTGCTACCGACGAAATCCGTCGCTCGGCCGGCGAGATCCGCAAGGAACTCGATATGACCCGCGAAGAACTGAAGCGCGGTGCCTTCGACCTGCCGGAAGAGGCGAAGGAAAACGCGGCGGTCATGCGTCGCGCCGTCGGCGAACAGATCAAGGCGCTGCAGGAACTGTCCGACATCATCGGCAAGTCCTCGACGCAGCTCGAAGTCGCCCAGCCGCTGCGCCAGCAGCCCGCCGCTCCGGTCTCTCGTCCGGTGCAGCAGCAACCTGCGCCCCAGCCGCAGCAGCCGGTCGCTCAGCCCCAGCCGGTCGCTCAACAGCCGGTAGTGCAGCAGCCAGCCCGGCAGGAACCGGCCCCGGCGCTGCGCGGTAGTCTCGGCATCGAGCAGCCGGCCATTCGCCAGCCTGCTCCCTCGCAGGCGGTGACCAGCGAAGTTGCAGAAGGTGGTGGCTGGATGCGCGATCTGCTGCGTGCGGCATCGCGCGAAGAGGCACCCTCGCCGGCGCCGCAGCGCCCGGCCGAAGCGCAGCCTGCGGCCCGCACTGGCGACAGCCGCAATCCGCGCCACGTCGTCGAGTCGCTGAACTCGCTGTCGGTCGACATCGCCCGCGCCATCGATCACGATGCCTCGGTCGAACTGTGGCGCCGTTACCAGCGCGGCGAGCGCGACGTGTTCACCCGTCGCCTCTATACGCTGAAGGGCCAGCAGACCTTCGACGAGATCAAGCGCAAGTACGACCGCGAGCCGGAGTTCCGCACCGCCGTCGACCGCTACATCGCCGACTTCGAGAAGCTGCTCGCCGACGTTGCCCGCAACGACCCGGACAAGCGCATCACCCAGACCTACCTGACGTCGGATACCGGCAAGGTCTACACGATGCTCGCCCACGCCGCCGGCCGCTTCAGCTAAGCGGCAGCCGATCGTACGCTGATGTCATGGACGGCCCCGTCGGAAAACGGGGCCGTTTTCGTATGCGCAAAGCCGCCGATATAAGTCAGAGTCACTAACGGCGCACCGCACCTATCACCTGCCTCCTCGCTGATGGCTCGGCCGTGGCGCGGACCTTTGCCGCAGCAGGCGAAAGCGGACTTTCTCCGTTACAATGAGTGGGTACGGCCGCCGACTGTGCGGTAGCCACTCTCTTTCTCAGATCAGGAGGCGGATATGAAACCACGGCTGAAAGTCCTCACGCTCGCGGTAAACGACCTTGAAAGGTCATTGGCCTTCTATCGCGACGGCATGGGGCTGCCGACGCAGGGAATTATCGGCCAGGAATTCGAGGACGGCCCAGTGGTCTTTTTCCACATGGGCGACGACTTGATACTGGCGCTCTTTCCCGCGCAATCACTTGCCAAAGACGCAAAGATATCCCCGACGCAGGTGCGGCTCGGCGCCGTGTCAATCGGGCATATCGTCAATTCAAGGCAGGAGGTCGATACGGTCATGAAACAGGCCGAAGATGCCGGCGCGATCGTTACCGATCACGCACACGAACGTTTCTGGGGCGGCTATTCCGGCTACTTCCACGACCCCGACGGCCACCTTTGGGAGATCGCCTGGAATCCGCAATGGACCGTCGCGGATTGAAGGCTCGGATGGCGGCCGTAGACCTTGCCACTATCCGGTGTGCTGCCCACGCGCGGGCCGCTTCAATTAAGCGGCCTTGGCGTCAGAAAAGTAACCCCACGGTGAGGTGCCAAGCTGTCGCGAAGTTCCCCGGTAGGGATGGTTACCTCATATGTCGACACAATTGCCGAGCAGCCGAGCCTGATAATTCGCAAGATCGGTCGAGCGCACAGCACTTGTGCGGGGCTATTTAGTCCTGCCACGGTAAGGACAGGATGATGACGACGACGCTTCGAAACTACCATGCCCGGATGCAACGGGTGCTGGATCACATCGATCAGCATCTCGACGACAATCTGGACCTAGACGAGTTGAGTTGCGTGGCCGCCTTCTCCAAGTATCATTTCCATCGGCAGTTCACGGCGACCTTTGGGCTGTCCGTGCGTCGCTATATCCAGCTCGTGCGCATGAAGCGGGCATCCTACAGGCTGGCCTACAGGGACGTAGTCAACGTGACCGAGATAGCGATGGATGCCGGCTACGAAGCTCCTGACGCCTTTGCACGCGCATTTCGGCAACGGTTCGGCCAGTCGCCTTCGCAGTTCCGGAAATCTCCCGATTGGGAACCGTGGCTTACCGCCTTCGGGCCTCTCAACCACGCAAGGAATAAGCTCGTGCAAAAGACATTCACAGCCAATGACGTCGAAATCCGCGAGGTGTCTTCGACCCCTGTCGCGATCATGAAACATCGGGGTGATCCGGCAAGGATCGGCGACACGATCCAACGCTTCATAGCATGGCGCAAGGCCACTGGTTTGAATCCGAAAACAAGTCTGACTTTCAACATCTTCCATTCCGATCCGCGTGTGACATCCGCGGACGAGTATCGGCTGGACCTGTGTGTCGGCACTGATCGGCATCAAGACGAACGGAGAGCAGATCGAGGCGGGCGTGATCCCCGGCGGCCGTTGCGCCGTGCTGCACGTCGTTGGCAATACCGACGATCTGGAACCTGCCGCGCTTTACCTCTATCGCGATTGGCTGCCGGCTAGTGGCGAGGAAGCCAGGGACTTCCCCCTGTACTGCCAGCGCCTTACCTTCTTTCCGGAAGTGCCAGAACATGAGGCGGTTGCCGAGCTGTTCCTGCCCCTGAAATAGCGGCCCTTGACGGCGGCTTGTCCCTTCCCGTCGTGGGAGGTGGACAGGCAGTATCGCACCCAAGTCCGCCGGTCCGGCTCCTTAGCACGTTCGCTGAAAGCGGGCATTCCATCAGACTAGATCACGGCGGCCTTCACTGAAGGGCTACTCAGAAAGTGAAATCGGCACAAGATGGCTGCCGCGAGCCTCGGGCCCTCCCCCAAACGCCAAAGGCCCCGGACGAACCGGGGCCTCTTCTTTGGATCTCGATCGGAGCCGGCCAGGCCGGAAAGTGATCAATGTTCCTTGTTGGCGTAGACCGACTTCTTCGTGAGGTAGACGAGGCCGGTGAAGATCAGCAGGAACACCATGACCATGAAGCCGGTGCGCTTGCGCTCTTCGAGGTGCGGCTCGGCCGCCCACATCAGGAACGAGGCGACGTCCTTGGCGTACTGGTCGACCGTCTGCGGCGTGCCGTCGTCGTAAGTGACCTGGTCGTTGGAGATCGGCTGGGCCATCGCCAGAGCGGCAGCGTTCGCAAAGTACGGGTTGTAGTGCGTGCCTTCCGCGACTTCGACGCCCTGCGGCGGATCCTGGTAACCGGTCAGCAGCGCGTGGATGTAGTCCGGGCCGCCTTCCTGATAGGGCCAGAACATGTCGAAGATGAACTGCGGGAAACCGCGCTCGATACCGCGTGCCTTGGCGATGAGCGAGAAGTCCGGCGGCGCTGCACCGTTGTTCGCAGCCGCAGCCGCTTCCTTGTTCGGAAAGGGCGACGGGAAGTGGTCGGACGGCAGAGCCTTGCGGGTGAACATCTCACCTTCGGCATTCGGGCCGTCCTGAACCTCGTAGTTCGCCGCAAACGCCTTCACCTGCGCTTCAGAGTAGCCGAGGTCTTCGAGCGTACGGAAGGCCACCAGGTTCATCGAGTGGCATGCCGAACAGACTTCGGTGTAGACCTTCAGGCCGCGCTGAAGCTGGCCCTTGTCATAGTGACCGAACGGGCCGGCAAAGCTCCATTCCTGCTGTTCCGGCTTGTGGATCGGATAGTGAGGCGTACCGCCGCCATGCTCCTCGCCGCCTTTCGCCTCTTCGGCGACTGCTGCACCGAGACCGAGACCAGCGACGACAGCGAGTGACAGAATGCCTGTAACAAGCTTTTTCATTGTTGTGGGTTCCTTATCAATCGCTGTTCTGATCAGGCGCGTGCGGCGGCCGGCTGCGCCTTGGCATTCTTCTTTTCCAGCACCGCTTCGGTGATGGAGTTCGGAATGCGCTTCGGCGTTTCGATCAGGCCGAGAACCGGCATGATGACGAGGAAGAAGCCGAAGTAGTACAGCGTGCCGATCTGCGACATCACGACGTAGAGGCCTTCTGCCGGGCGCGAGCCGAGCCAGCCGAGCATGATGGCGTTGGCGACGAAGATCCAGAAGAACAGCTTGTACCACGGACGGTAGACGGCCGAGCGGACCTTGGACGTGTCGAGCCAGGGCAGGAAGAACAGGACGATGATCGAGCCGAACATCACCAGAACGCCGCCGAGCTTGGAGTCGATCGGGCCGATGTTGAAGGTGATGGCGCGCAGCATCGCGTAGAACGGCAGGTAGTACCATTCCGGAACGATGTGGGCAGGCGTCTTCAGCGCGTCAGCCGGAATGTAATTGTCCGGGTGGCCGAGGAAGTTCGGCATGTAGAAGACGAACCAGGCGTAAACGATCAGGAAGACGGAGACGCCGAGCGCATCCTTCAGCGTCGCATAGGGCGTGAAGGGAACGGTATCGGTCTTCGACTTGACCTCGACGCCGGTCGGGTTGGTCTGGCCGGTGACGTGCAGCGCCCAGATGTGCAGGACGACGACGCCGGCGATCATGAAGGGCAGCAGGTAGTGCAGCGAGAAGAAGCGGTTCAGCGTCGGGTTGTCGACCGCGAAGCCGCCGAGCAGGAACTGCTGGATCCACTCGCCCACCAGCGGGAACGCGGTGAAGAAGCCGGTGATAACCGTCGCACCCCAGAAGGACATCTGACCCCAGGGCAGAACGTAGCCCATGAAGCCGGTCGCCATCATCAGCAGATAGATGACCACGCCGAGGATCCAGAGGATTTCGCGCGGCGCCTTATAGGAGCCGTAATAGAGACCGCGGGCAATGTGCAGGTAGACGGCGATGAAGAAGAAGGACGCGCCGTTGGCATGCAAGTAGCGCAGCAGCCAGCCGTGGTTGACGTCGCGCATGATCTTTTCGACGGAGTTGAAGGCAACGACCGTGTCGGCGCCGTAGTGCATCGCCAGCACGATGCCGGTCAGGATCTGAACGATCAGCATGACCGAAAGCATGGCACCGAAGGTGTAGGCGTAGTTCAGGTTCCGGGGAACCGGATAGCTGATGAAGCTATCATGAACGAGACGCGGCAACGGCAGACGGGAATCAACCCATTTCTCAATGCCAGTCGTCGGCGTGTAGGTTGAATGTTCAGCACTCATTATCAGTAGTCCCCTCAACCGATCTTGATAACTGTGTCGGAAACGAACGCGAAGGTCGGCACGTGAAGGTTCTCCGGCGCCGGACCCTTGCGGATGCGGCCGGCCGTATCGTAGTGCGAACCGTGGCAGGGACAGAACCAGCCACCGAAGTCACCGGCCTGGCCAAGCGGCACGCAGCCGAGATGGGTGCAGGAACCGATCATGACGATCCAGTTTTCCTTGCCCTCGCCGGCAGAGCGATCGACGTCGCTTGCCTGTGCTTCGGCCGGAAGGTTGGCATTGCGCGCAACCGGGTCCTTCAGCTCGTCGAGCTTGACGGCCTTTGCCTCTTCGACTTCCTTCTCCGTACGGTTGCGGATGAAGATCGGCTTGCCGCGCCATTTCGCCGTCAGCGACATGCCGGGCTGCAGGCTCGAAACGTCAACCTCGATCGAGGCGAGCGCGAGCGTCGATGCATCCGGACGCATCTGGTCGATGAACGGCCAAGCGACAGCACCGGCGCCGACGACGCCTGCCATACCGGTAGCCAGATAAAGGAAATCGCGGCGAGTGGGCTCGCCCAAGGCCTCGCTTGAAGTGTCGTGTTCGCTCACGGCTAAACCATCCTCTCACGCAATATTGCGGAAACCGCATCCGCCCCCGGCGAAATTCCTGCCCCTTGCGACTTGATCCAGGTCAAGGAACCACGCCCTATTCATAGTGCTGTCGCCCCCGTCGTCTTGCGGCTGCAAACACGACATCGGCACCAGAATCCGGAAAAATTCTGCGCGCGCACGGCACACAGATTCCCCGTCAATCCGGCGCGTTCTATGCTTGATCGCAAATTATGTCCAGCCTTGACAAGGGGATGTGGGCAGATTGTCGCGGGGAAAAGCGCGGCCAATCGGCACAAGGACTTGACGGTCGCCAGTTAGGGTGAATTCAGGCTGGGCGGGTGGGCGTCGAAGCGCTCTTGGGGCGCCCTACTCCGCCGCTTCGTCGCGGGCAAGGAATCCGCCCGATTGGCGCGACCAGAGCCCGGCGTAAAGCCCGCCGCGGGCGACGAGCTCCGCATGGGTTCCCTCCTCGACGATCCGCCCCTTGTCCATGACGACGAGCCGGTCGAGCGCCGCGATTGTCGAAAGCCGGTGCGCGATCGCGAGCACTGTCTTGCCCTGCATCAGACGGTCGAGGTTGGACTGGATCGCCGCCTCGACTTCTGAATCGAGCGCCGAGGTCGCCTCGTCGAGCACGAGGATCGGCGCGTCCTTCAGCATCACCCGGGCAATGGCGATGCGCTGGCGCTGACCGCCGGAAAGCTTGACGCCGCGCTCGCCGACATGAGCGTCGAACCCCTTGCGGCCGCGCTGGTCCTGCAGGCCGAGAATGAAGTCGTAGGCCTCGGCCTTGCGCGCGGCGGCAATCAGTTGCTCCTCGCTTGCATCCGGCCGGCCGAACAGGATGTTGTCGCGGATCGAACGGTGCAGCAGCGACGTGTCCTGGCTGACCATGCCGACCTGGGCACGCAAGGACTCCTGCGTGACCGCGGCGATATCCTGCCCGTCGATCAGGATCCGCCCGCCCTCGAGGTCGTAGAAGCGCAGCAGCAGATTGACCAGGGTCGACTTTCCGGCGCCGGAGCGTCCGACGATACCCACCTTCTCACCCGGACGGACGATCAGCGAAAAATCGTCGATGACGCGCTCGCCCTTGCCGTAATGGAAGCGCACGTGCTCGAAGCGGATCTCCGGCCGGCTGACGGCAAGCTCTGCGGCACCGGGCCGGTCGACGAGACCGATCGGCTGCGACACGAGCTCTGCCGAGTTCTGGATCGTGCCGATGTTGCGCATGATCGCATTGAACTGGGTCATCATGCGGCCGAGCAGCATGTTGAGCCGGAGCACCAGCGCCAGCGTGAAGGCGACGGCGCCGGAACTGATCGCGCCGCCGAGCCAGAGGTGGATCGAATAGACGGCGATGGCCGTGATCATCAGGCCGGAAAGCAGCGCCAGCGACGCGCGCACCGCCGTCAGGAGCCGCGTGAACGGAATGACCGCTCCCTGGAACCGATCGAAACCGGAGCGGATATAGCGATCGTTCTCCTCGTCGCGACCGAAGAGCTTCAGCGTCTGGATATTGGAATAGGCATCGACCATGCGGCCATTCAGCATCGATGCCATTTCGGCCGTGTCGCGGGCATGTTTGCGGATGCGCGGAACGAAATAGCGCGCAAGCGACAGGAAGACGACAATCCAGAAGGCGACCATCGCCGCAAGACGCCAGTCGAGCTGCGCCACCAGCGCCATGGTGGAGGCCGTGTAGATGACGATGAACCAGACGACCTGCAAGAGCGAGACGATGAGATCGCTCGTCGCCTGGGCGCCGGCCCAGACCTTGGTGACGATGCGGCCGGAGAAATCGTTCTGGAAGAAGGTGAGCGACTGGCGCGCCACATGCACATAGGACTGCCAGCGCACCAGGTTGAGAAAGCCGGTGATGATCGACTGCTCTTCGACGAGCGCGGCCAGCGACACTGCGACAAAGCGGAACACCATGACCGTCAGCAGCATGAACAGGAGTTCCGGCCCGTTGGCGGCGATCAGGCCGCTCCAGCCGGCCTCGGGCTTCACCGTGTCGAGAACGTCGACGAGCCGTCCGACGAAATAGAACAGGCCGGCTTCGAGCATGGCGACGAGACCGCCGAGCACGGCCATGGCAATGAACGGTCCCTTTGCTTGGCTGGCGTAGAACCAGGCGAAACCCCAGAGCGATTTGGGCGGCTGCAGGCGCTCGCGCGGCGCGAACGGCTTGATCCAGTTCTCGAAAAGGCTGACGATGGCGCTGAGCATTGTTCCGATATAGGCGGTTCGGCGGCAACAGCAATCGGTTTCGACACAATTGCAGATTACAAATGCGTAACGTCCAAGACCGCAGCCTGCCGCTCTTTCGAACGACGGGCCGCCGGTATCTTACTCTGCCGCCTCTTCTTTTTCGACGTCGTCGGCGATGAATCCGCCGGATTGGCGCGACCAGAGATCGGCATAAAGGCCTCCCTTGGCGACGAGTTCGCCGTGTGAACCCGTCTCGACGATGCGGCCCGCTTCGAGGATCACCAGCCGGTCCATCTCCGTCAGCGTCGACAGGCGGTGGGCGATCGCGATCACCGTCTTGCCGGCCATCAGCGCGAAGAGGTTTTCCTGGATCGCCGCCTCGACTTCCGAATCGAGCGCCGAGGTCGCCTCGTCGAGGATCAGGATCGGCGCATCCTTCAGGAACACGCGCGCGATCGCGATGCGTTGCCGCTGACCGCCGGAGAGCTTGACGCCGCGTTCGCCGACCTGCGCGTCCAGTCCCTTGCGGCCCTGGTTGTCCTCGAGACCCTGGATGAAGTCCCAGGCATTCGCCTTCTTTGCCGCCGCGATGATCGCCTCGTCGTCCGCTTCGGGATGGCCATAGGCGATGTTGTCGCGAATGGAACGGTGCAGCAGCGAGGTATCCTGCGTCACGACACCGATCTGGGCGCGCAGGCTGTCCTGGGTGACGGTGGAAATATCCTTGCCGTCGATCCGGATCGCGCCCTCTTCGAGATCGTAGAAGCGCAGAAGCAGGTTCATCAGCGTCGTCTTGCCGGCGCCCGAGCGGCCGACCAGACCGATCTTCTCACCCGGCCGGATGTCGAGCGACAGGTGATCGATGACGCCCTTGGCCTTGCCGTAGTGGAAGCGGATGTTGTCGAAGGCGATCGCCCCCTTGTCCGCCTTCAGCGCCTTGGCGTCCGGTTCGTCGACGATGTCGTGCGCCTTGGTCATCATGCCGATGCCGTCATAGACCGTGCCGATATTCTCGAACAGCGCCGAGACTTCCCACATGATCCACTGCGACATGCCGTTGATGCGCATGGCGAGACCGACGGCGATCGCAATCGCGCCGACGGAGATGGCACTGGTCAGCCACAGATGGATGCCGAGTGCCGCGATGGCGAAGAGCGCGACGCTGTTGTTGGCGTAAACCAGGATGTGGAACAGCGTCACCTTGCGCATCTGGCGATGCACGGTGTCGAGGAAGCTATCCATGCCATCCCGCGCATAGCCTTCCTCGCGGCCCGCATGCGAGAAGAGCTTGACCGTGCCGATATTGGTGTAGCTGTCGACGATCCGGCCGGTCATCATCGAGCGCGCATCGGCCTGCTCCTTGGAGATCTTCTGCAGGCGCGGCACGAAATAGCCGACGATGCAGATATAGATCGCGAGCCAGATGGCGAGCGGGATTACCAGCCGCCAATCGGCCGTCGCCACCACCGCGAGCATGGTGACGAAGTAGCTGACGACATAGACGAAGACGTCGAGGATCTTCATCACCGTTTCGCGCACCGCAAGCGAGGTCTGCATCACCTTCGTCGCCACGCGTCCGGCAAACTCGTTGGCAAAGAAGGTCATGCTCTGGCGCAGGAGATAGCGGTGCATCTGCCAGCGGGCGATCATCGGATAGTTGCCGAGCAGCACCTGGTGCATGATCAATGAGTCGAGCGCGACGAGACCCGGCAGGCCGATGAGCACCAGCGCGCCCATCCAGAAGAGCCTGCCGCCCTCAGCCTGGAGGAAAGTCTCGCGGTTGGCGCTCGACAGCCAGTCGACCATGTTGCCGAGGAACTGGAACAGCGCCACCTCGCCGATGGCAATCAGCATCGTGCAGACGGACATGATGAGAAGCCACGGCACGGCCGGCTTGGAATAATGCCAGCAGAAGCCGAAAAGGCTTTTCGGCGGGAGCGTCGGCTCCTCCGCCGGATAGGGATTGAGGCGGGATTCAAACCAGCCAAACATTGCATTGCTCCTTCAGAGTATTTTGAAGGAAAGCGGGTTTCCCCGCGTTCTTAGGATGAAAAGTCGGTCCAGAAATGCCGCCCGGAAGAGGGCTTCGTCTTCCGGAGTCCCGGAAGCGCGTCGATCTCTTAAAAGATAGGTCGCGGAACCGGTCAGGCCAAACGGTGGCCCACTACTCCAGGAAGGCGTGTCAACATCAATACATTCATGTTTGCCTCCGTCGGTTCGCGTTGAAGAGGATTGATCTCTACCCTTATTCGCGGCGGCATGCCAGATTGTCGCAGGCTGTTTCTTGCACAATTTTTCATCGTTCGCGTATCTGTTGCCGTTTCGGCACAGATTAGCGCCGGCAAAATCAGCGACCGCAAAAGCAAGCAGTGCCGGGCTCTTCGCAGCGGAGAACAGGGATGAACGCTTCATCGGATACGCCTCCTGATCTTCAAGGTGTCGGCTTTGTTCTTCGGCATTCTCGATCCCGAACGACTCGGCACGGGACTTGGCATGGCCGTCACGAAACGGGTATTGGCAAGTTCATCGAAGGCATAGGTGCCCCCGAAAACGAGTAACCTGACGTGAGCAATCTGCGCATCGCCCTCTACCAGCCCGACATTCCCGGCAATACCGGCACGATCCTGCGTCTCGCCGCCTGCCTCGGGCTGTCCGTCGACGTGATCGAGCCGGCCGGCTTCGATCTTTCCGACCGCAACCTGAAGCGCGCCGGGATGGACTATATCGCTTCGGTCGCGCTCACCCGTCACGTCAACTGGGAGCGGTTCGAGGCGTGGCGGGCGGAAAGCGGGCGAAGGCTGGTGCTCGCCTCGACCAAGGCCGCCCTGCCCTATACCCGCTTCGCGTTCCGTCCCGACGACATCCTGCTCTTCGGCCGGGAAAGTGCCGGCGTGCCCGACCATGTGCACGAGCGCGCCGACGGCCGCGTGCTCATTCCGATGGCCGAGGGCCAGCGCTCGCTGAACATCGCTATCTCCGCCGCGATGATTGCCGGCGAAGCGATCCGGCAGGTCTCTTCAGCCTGACGGCGTAAGCATCGCTACCTCCTATCCTGGCTGTTGGCCGCGGTCGGTGCCGCGGAAGCGATACCGCCCGTCCTCGGTGCCGGCGCGTTACGCCGCCACCTCGTTGTACGGTGCGCTCTTGCGCGCCTGTTTGAGAACGCGCGCCCACCACGTCAGCCGGTCCATCATCAGGAACAGCGGCGCACGCAGTTCCTCGGGCTTGTAGAGATTGCCGGCGGCGTCGAACTTCGACCAGGCCTTGGGGAGCGCGATCCCGTCGCGCAGCGTCACCGCATGCAACTCGCCGAAAACCTGGCGCAACTGCTCGACGGCGCGAATGCCGCCCGAGGCGCCGCCATAGGAGACGAAGGAGACCGGCTTGGCGTGCCAAGGCTCATAGACCGAATCGATCAGTTCCTTCAGCGCGGCCGGATAACCGTGATTGTATTCGGGCGTTACGATGATGAAGGCATCCGCCTCGGCGATCTTGCGTTCGAGCCACTCGCCCGGATTGACCGCGGCTCCCAAGCCGCGCGAGGTCCGCAGCCGCGCCGGGTCGATGATCGTCAGGGTAAAGGTCTCGGAAGCCGAAAGCTCGCGGATCAGCCAGTTGGCGACCGTATCGCAGAAGCGACCCTGGCGCGCACTGCCATAGATCACGGCAAGGGTCATTTTATCGGTCATGGGATCAAGCTCCTGTTGTCGACGTCGTGGAGCCAATGCTATAAAACCTCAACAATAGTTGAGGTCAATAACCATTATGACAATTGTGAAGAGCAGCGAATTGCGCCGCGAGCTGACCGTCGGCGAAGTGGCGGAACGCAGCGGCGTCGCCGTCTCCACCTTGCATTTCTACGAGGCCAAGGGCCTGATCCGCAGCAACCGCACCCGCGGAAACCAGCGCCGTTATCCGCGCAGCGTGCTCAGGCGCGTCGCGGTCATCAAGGTGGCGCAGCGCACCGGCATTCCCCTGTCGGAAATTCAGGACGCTTTGTCGGTCTTGCCGGACGATCGTCCGCTGACGGTGGAAGATTGGGGCAGATTGTCCGAGAATTGGCGCGAACAACTGAACGAACGCATTGCCAGCCTGATGGCCCTGCGCGATCACCTAACAGGCTGCATCGGCTGCGGCTGCCTGTCGCTGCGTGAATGTCCTCTGCGCAACCCGCATGACGTGCTGTCGATGGAAGGCGCCGGTCCACGCCTGATGGATGAAGACAGCCATGGCTGAGGTCGGGGCCGAACTCGGCTAATCGGCAGACGGCAGGCGGCGCATCGTGAACTCGATCTCGTCGCCCTCGAGCTGCCGCCAGCTTTCGACCTCAGTCCAATAGGCGGCCTTCGGCCAGGTATCGAACCATTCCCGTGCCTTCGCTCGGGCGGCGCTGCGATTGAGCCGAAAGGTCTCCCGCACGAAAAGGCTATCGCCTCGTGTCGGATTGTCCCGGCGATGCCGGGCGATCTGCCGTCGCAAACCATCGAGCGGCGGGCCTGCAGGTATTCTTGCCATGGGCTATACCTCTAAGCGCTAAGATAGTGACGGCGCTCGAGCTTTGCCAGGGCTTTGTTCGCAGGCGGGCTTCGTCGTACAGCCAAACTGTCGCTGCATGTATTCCTTAGATTGGCGATGATAGATGCCGCAGTCTTGGCCGTGATGGCGGCCCTGGCACGTCTTGGCAGATACGCGGCGCCGTGGTGCGACAGACCGCCCGAGGCGCTGGACCGCCGTTGCCATCGGCGCGAAAGTATGAACTGTGGCGACTTCAATCGAATCGGCGGAATTTCATCGGGAAACCCGCCAACAGGACGTAATTTTCCATGGAACGACCGCAACTCCCCCCAGGCCTCCCTGCAGATATCGAAGAGAAGAAGGCGGAGGCGCGTGCATGGTTCGAAGGGCTGCGCGACACCATCTGCGCGGCCTTCGAGGCGATCGAGGATGAACTGACCGGTCCTCTCTCCGATCGTGCACCCGGGCGTTTCGTCGCCAGGGACTGGAGCCGCGACGACGGCAAGGGCGGCGGTGGCCGCATGTCGATGATGGAGGGCCGCGTCTTCGAAAAGGTCGGGGTCCACACCTCGACCGTCTATGGCGAGTTCTCGCCGGAGTTCCGCAGCCAGATCCCGGGTGCAGCGGAAGATCCGCGCTTCTGGGCCTCGGGCATTTCGCTGATCGCCCATCCCGTGAACCCCAACGTGCCGGCCGTGCATATGAACACGCGCATGGTGGTGACGACGAGCAACTGGTTTGGCGGCGGCGCCGACCTGACGCCGGTACTCGACCGCCGCCGGGTCATGACCGACGCGGACACGCAACTGTTCCATCGCGCCATGGAAATCACCTGCAGCCGTCATGCGGTCGCCGACCACGCCAAATTCAAGAAGTGGTGCGACGACTACTTCTTCCTGCCGCACCGCAACGAGCCGCGCGGTACCGGCGGCATCTTCTACGATTGGCTGCATTCGTCCGAGGAACAGGGCGGCTGGGATGCGGACTTTGCCTTCACCCGCGATGTCGGCAAGGCCTTTGCCCTCGTCTACCCCAAGATCGTCCGCACCAACTTCAACATGCCCTGGACCGAAGAAGACCGGGACGAGCAGCTCGTACGGCGCGGTCGCTATGTCGAGTTCAACCTGCTCTACGACCGCGGCACCATCTTCGGCCTGAAGACAGGCGGCAACGTCGAGTCGATCCTGTCGTCCCTGCCGCCGGTGGTGCGCTGGCCGTAAAGGCAAGATTTGAGAGCGGTTCGCCAAGCGCGATCCGCTCTCGCCACGCTAACCGCAGACACGCACCTTCTTCAGGATGACCCTGCCATGGGCGCCGTAGGTCTTGACGGTTTTGACGACGCAGCTTTGTCTGTGACCATAGCTGTAGTTTTCGGCCTGGGCCGGTAGCCCCAAGGCAAGTGTCATCGCTATCGCCAGAGCCATGGCGAAAAAAGAGCCGCGCATCGAATATATGTCCCCTGCCCACTGTTTGTGACCGCGACCGATCCCGTCGCGTGCAGAGACACATGGCACGGCTGAACATTTCCCGCTGTTTCGGATGAAACAGACGAACAAAGTGTGGCATCCGACGTTTCCCCTGCGTTGAGCAAGGTGGATGCGATGATCTTCAAGAAGCGAACATTCTACGGCGACGAGCCGGAGCGGCAGGCCGCGGACAACCCGGCGGAGTTGGAGCGCCGCGTTGCCCATTTTCTGGCGGTGGCACCCGGTCTCGATGCCGCCGACATCACGGTGACCGCCAAAGGCAACACGATCATACTCGCTGGATTTGTGGCAACCGCGGCCGAAATTGCCCGCGCCGAAGAGGCGGCAAGGCGCATGCAAGGCGTTGCGGAAGTGATCAACCGGATCGAGACGGCCGGCGTGGAATAGAAGGCGTCAGATCGTGCCCAGCGTCCAACTGACGATCTCGGCGGAGACGCCGGCAAAGGCCTGATCCATCGCCTTGATGAAGGCCGGATTGCCTGCACCCTTGACGTCTGCCGTGGCGCGAAACGCCTTTTGCGCCCGCACCGTGCCGTTGCGGTCGTTGAGGATTTTCGCGAAGATTTCGACGACAGCCGTATCGGCCCCCTCCGTCGAAACCTCGAAGGCGCGGATTTCGGTGATGACCTGATAATCGATCGCCAGCCCCTGGCCCGGCTTGCCGACGCCGCCGATCTTGCCGGTGTCTTCGAAGGCCTGCACGAGCTTTGCCTGCACCAGTTTCGGCAGCCGGTCGCTCCATTGTGCCTTGGAGAGATATTGCAGCTCGGAAGCGGACAGACGGACGACGATCTGGTCGCCGTCGAGCGCCTTCAGCGCCGTCGGCTCCGGCACGAGGATCTGCTTGCCGGTCGACGCGCGTCCTTCGACAACGGGCGAAGCCGAAAGGCTGAAAGTGTCGTTGACGGCGGCACGCGTGCCGCATCCGGCAAGTCCGGCTGCCAGCATGAAAATCAGGGCGGAGCGCCGCGCTCCCGCTACTCGCATACCAACCAGCCCCTGAAAATTCATACTGCCAATACCTTTGTCCCACACACCTTGGCGCGCCTTTGATCGAAAGCGCGCCGCCTGGCCCCACACCGCTCCTGCCGCTCCGACTCAGCGCCGGGTGCGGCCATCATATTGTTTTACTGTCTCGCCGCCAAAGAGAAGACGCTGCGGGTTCTTGTCGAAGGTGGAGATCGTGTTTTCCAGGCTCTGGACCGTGCGCCGCGTATCGGTGACGAGCGCTTCGACATCGCGCAGGCCCGAACCCGAGAAGCGCCGAAGGTTTTCGGCGATCGGCCCGATCTGCGCGTTGAGATTGTTGGCGACCTTGCGGAAGGATTCGAGCGTCGCGCGCGCTTCGGCCGAAAGCGACGGCGCATCCGCGTCGCCGAGGAAGCCATCGACCTTGACGAGAATGCTGTCGACGCGATTGGAGGCGTTGTTGAGCTTGCTCGCGAGCTCGGTGACATTGGTGATCGTGCGGTCGATGTCGGCCTGCCGCGCGGTAATCTTCGACGCGAACTGAGAGATATTGGCAACGGTTCGGCGCGCGTCGGCCGTCGCCGCGGTGATGTCGTCAACGACGAGTTCGACCTTGTTCTTGTCTACCGAGGCCACCAGCGTATCGACCCGCTCCAGCGTCTTCTGGGCGTTCTTGCCGAACTGTTCGTAGGTTTCGACCGTGCGACGGAAGGCGGCGATCGTTTCGGAGACACCGCCTGAGGCCGCCTTCAGATCGTTGCTGATCTGCTCGACGTTGGAGACGATGTGATCGATCTTCTGCGGGTCGACGGACTTCACCAGGGTCTCGGCGGACGCCAAGGTCGAATCGAGTTTCTTCGAAGCGGCACTCACCGAGCCGGAAAGCTCCGTGACGCCCTGCAGGAAGTCATCGATCGCGCCGGAATTGTTGGCGAGCGCCGTCGAAAACCTCTCCGCATTGCCGATCGTTTTCGTCAGCGGGCCGCGCACGTCGGTCACGAAGCCCTGGATGTCGGTGATCGCGTTGTTGGCGCGGTCCATAATCTGGTCGGCGGTCGCCAGTAGGCTGGTGACGCTCGACTGATCCGCAAGGATGCGCGCCTGCGTGCCCTTTTCGATCGCGGCCTTCAGGATGTTCTCGTCGCCCTTGCGGCCACCGCTGAGTTCGATATAGGCGGCGCCCGTCAGCCCCTGCACTTCCAGCGTCGCCTTGGTCGATCTCAGCACCGGCGCATCGATCGAGACTTCGGTGACGGCAATCGAATAGCGCGGATCATTGGCGTCGATCGCAAGATTGCGCACCGTACCAACGGCAATGCCGTTGAAGCGCACCGGCGAGCCGACGGAGAGGCCATTCGCGGAGCCCGGAATGTTGACCACCAGCTCGACCATCTCGCCACTGCGCCCGTACTGCGACATCCAGTAGACGAAGCCGAAGGCGGCCGCGATCACGAACACCGTGAAGAAACCGACAATGGCGTAGTTCGCTTTCGTTTCCATTCGTACCGACTACCTTCGTGGCCGCTTCACCGGCTCTTCCTCCGATCCCGACGCCTTGGCGCCAAAACCGCGTTCATTTCGAGCGCCGTGCGTCCAATGACGCACGAGGGACGCTCCTGCACTTCGTTTCCGGCGCCTCTTTCCGCACCAAGCCATTCACTTGAGCGCGGCATGCTCCGGTCATTGATCGTGGCGTACGATCGATCGAGCCCGCTTGCCACGGAAATAAGACTGCACCCAGGGGTCATCGCAGGCCAGCATGTCTTCGACGGTCCCCTCGACCAGAACCCTCTTCTTGCCGAGAACCGCGATGCGGTCACAGACGGAAAAGAGGCTGTCGAGGTCGTGAGTCACCATATACACGGTCAATCCCAGCGTGTCGCGCAGCTTGGCGATCAACTCGTCGAACTCCGCAGCCCCGATCGGATCGAGGCCCGAGGTCGGCTCGTCCAGGAAAACCAGGTCGGGGTCGAGCGCCAGCGCACGAGCAAGGGCGGCGCGCTTGATCATGCCGCCCGAAAGCTCGGATGGATATTTTTCCGCCGCTTCCGGCGCCAGGCCCACGAGTTCGATCTTCACCCGCGCCAGTTCGTCCATCAGCCTTTGCGGCAGGTCGAGATATTCCCGCATCGGCACCTGGATGTTCTCGCGCACCGTCAGCGCCGAAAAGAGCGCGCCATGCTGGAAGAGAACGCCGAGGCGCATGTCGAGCGCGATGCGCTCGGCTTCGGTGATCTTGTCGTAGTCCGCGCCCAGGATCTCGATCTTGCCGGCTCGTTTCGCCAGCAGCCTCAGCACGGTGCGCATCAGCACTGACTTGCCCGTGCCGGAAGCACCGACGAAACCGAGGATCTCGCCGCGGTAGATTTCAAGGTTCAGCTTGTCGAGCACGATGTTCGAACCGAAGCCCACCGTCAGGTCGCGCACGGAAAGCACGGACTCGCGGCCATTCGCTTCCGTTGCCTGGTCTTCCTCGTGTCGTTTCTCGATTGCGCTCACGTTGTTCCTCGCCTCAGAAATCGATTGCTGCGTAGAACATGGCGAAGAGCCCGTCGATCAGGATCACGACGAAGATCGATTTGACCACCGAAGAGGTCACGTGACGTCCGAGCGATTCGGCGCTGCCGCCGACCTTCAGTCCCTCCACCGCAGCCACCACGCCGATGATGAGCGCCATGAACGGTGCCTTGATCATGCCGGCCGCGACAGACGAAAAATCGACCGCTTCCTGCAGGCGTGCAAGGAAGGTCGGGATCGTGATGCCGGAATAGCCCCAGGCGACCAGGGCGGCGCCGGTCAAGGCGGCAAAGTTCGCGATGATCGTCAGCAGTGGCAGCGCGACGGTGAGCGCGACGAGGCGCGGAAAGACGAGAACGCCGATCGGGCTCAGTCCCATCACCTTCAGCGCGTCCACTTCCTCGCGCATCTTCATCGAGCCGATCTCGGCGGTGATGGCGCTGCCGGAACGGCCGGCGATCATGATCGCCGTCAGGAGAACACCGATTTCACGCAATTGCAGGATACCGACGAGATCGACGACGAAGACTTCCGCACCGAAGTAGCGGAGCTGGAACGCGCCCTGCTGCGCAATGATCGCACCGATCAGAAACGACATCAGCGTGATGATCGGCACCGCCATCACGCCCATCCGGTCGATCTGATGAACGATCGCCGCTGGCGAGACGCCGCTGTGTCGCCCAAGCTTGAGCTGCGCGCCGCGCACCGCGGAACCGAGGATGTACATCGCCGCGACGACGTCGTCCCAGGTCGCGACCATCACCTCGCCGACCGGAGCGAAAATGCGCTGGAACAACGGCAGCCGCTCGCTGCCTTTCTCGGGCGCGCGCAATTCCGCCGGCAAGGCATCGATCAGCTCGACATAGCGCTGCCCGCCTTCGGCGAAATGGATGTCATCCCGGGACGGACCGGCGATACGGGTCATGAACCGCCGGATGACCCACGCACCGGCCGTGTCCATTGCCGTCACGCCAGAGAGATCGAACTGCGCGACCCCGTCGCTTTTGCCTGCAAGACCGTCGAGCTTCGCTGCCATCGCCTCGGCGGTTTCATGCCGCCAGGCGCCGGTAAAGACATAGCTTCGCCCGCCGGCACTTTCGGCCAGCGCAACATCGGCGGTAAGCTTGCGGGCGGATGGCGACACGTGGCTTCGGTTTTCCTGAATTGCGACTGCATAATTCCTTAAACCGGAATCGATTTAAGGACAAAATTATGCAGCAGACCTAAAGTGTTACAGCGACCATTGCGTGTCCCACGGACGCGCGGCGCTGTAAAGATTCGTAAATCCTTACACCGTCATAACGGCTCGCACCGTAGCTGTCACCCGCACGTTCGGTTGGCGGCAATGTCGGACCCTCAGATTGCGCGCCGGAGGCGCTTTCATGTCACTTTCTCTCGATGCCGTAGTGGAACATTTCCCGATTGCAGGCACCTTTACGATCTCGCGCGGCTCCAAGACGATGGCAAGCGTCGTTACGTGCCGAATTAGCGACGGCACCCACACCGGCTCCGGCGAGTGCGTGCCCTACGGCCGCTACGGCGAAACGATCGATTCGGTGCTGGCCGAGATCGCTTCCGTTCGCCCGCGCATCGAAAGCGGCCTGACCCGTGTCGAATTGCAGCGTCAGATGAAACCGGGTGCCGCGCGAAACGCCGTCGATTGTGCCCTATGGGATCTGGAAGCCAAACAGAAAAACGAGCCTGTTCATGCGCTTGCGGGCATAGCCTCACCCGATGCATTGACGACCGCCTATACGTTGTCGCTCGCCGAGCCGGATGCCATGCGCGAACAGGCGGCGAAATACGCCCACCGTGCGCTGCTGAAGATCAAAGTCGGTACCTCGGACGATGCCGCGCGCATCCGCGCTGTCCGGGCCGGGGCGCCTGAGAGCCGCATCATCCTCGATGCCAATGAAGGCTGGACGCCCGACACGCTCGCCTACCACTTCGCGATCTGCGCCGAGGAACGGATCGACCTGATCGAGCAGCCGCTGCCGGCCGGGCGCGACGAGGCACTGGCGACGGTCGCCCGCCCCGTCCCCATTTGCGCGGATGAAAGCGTGCACGCGACCGAGGACCTCGCCGCCCTCGTCGGCCGCTATGACGCGGTCAACATCAAGCTTGATAAGACCGGCGGCCTCACCGAGGCGCTGCGCATGCGCGATCAGGCAGCAGCCCTCGGCCTCAAGGTCATGGTTGGCTGCATGGTCGGCAGCTCGCTGGCGATGGCGCCGGCGATCCTCGTCGCTCAGGGTGCTGACTTCGTCGACCTCGACGGGCCGCTGCTGCTCGCCGAAGATCGCACACCGGGTCTGCGCTACGAGGCTTCGCTCGTCTTCCCCCCGGAGCCGCGTCTCTGGGGCTGAAGATACCAAGCGGTAACCGCGAAACAGCAACCGGCAAAGGCGACGACCGACATCGAATAGAAGCCGTTCACTCCATACCAGGCGTAGAAATAGCCGGACAGGAAGGTGAAGATCGCAGTGAAGATGCCGGTGTAGAAGAAATAGAGCCCCTGGGCCGATGCTTCCTGGGATTCCACCACCCGCTCGACGAGCTTGTGCTGCATGCCGGTGTGCATGATCGCGTAGGTGAAGGCGTGGAAGCACTGAAGGACGAAATAGCCGCTGAAGCCGAGATTCATCGGGAAGATGATCCAGCGCACCACCGCAAGCGAACAGCCCGACAGGATCATCACCCACACGCTGAAGCGGCGGCTGATCGCCTTGGCGAAGATGAACATCGTGACTTCGGCCGCCACGCCCGCGCTCCAGAGCAGGCCGATCTCGGTGCCGCTGTAGCCGATCTGCTGCCAGTAGATCGCCGAGAAGGCGAACAGCATCGCGTGGCTGGCGTTCACCAATGTCACCCCGATCAGGAGCAGTTGCAGGTCGAGCTGCTTGAGCGACTTCGGCGGCGGCTCGGTGAGCGCGGTGATCGGCGACGGCCGGCGCGGCTTGCCGACGCGCGGCGCCGCGTAGGCCATGGCGATCGTCAGGCCGAAGCCGATCGCCATCGCCGGCAGCACCATGTCGCTGCCGAAAATACCGACCATCCAACCGCCGAGCATCGTCGCACCGATGAAGGCGACCGAGCCCCAGAGCCGCATATGGGCGTAGTCGAAGCCCCAGCGCCGGACGCCGGAGAGCGCAATCGCCTCGACGATCGGCACATAGGGCGAGTAGACCGCCGATTGCAGCGTGTAGATGACCAGCACCGGCCAGAAGTCGCGGAAATAGAACAGCACCAGTGCGGTCGTAAGCGACAGGAAGCCGGACCAGATCAGCACGATCGTCCGCTCGCCCAGGCGGTCGGCGATGACGCCCGCGATCGGCGCCGTGATGACGCGCACGAACATCGGCAGCGCCAGAACCACGCCGATCTCGAAGTCGGTCATCGAGAGCGTGCTCAGCCACATCGGAAAATACGGCATGGCGAAGCCGTTGACGATCAGCGGCGCGCAGAAGAGCAAGGCGATGCGAAGCGCGAAATGGCGCGGCGGAGGGCCCACGGATGCGGGCGCTGAGGTGGGAATCATCGGCTGACCTGATGGCTGTACCCGATCTCTAGCACAGCCCCGGCAGGCCTCGCCATAACCTAGTTTTCGCGACAGGAGCCGAAGTGTCGCCCTCCGGTCAGGCGGCGCGCTGGGTCAGCAATTGGGCAAGCAGCTTGTCGGCTTCACCGGAGGCTTCGCTTTCAACGGCGCCGCCACGCATCTGGTGCCAGGTGATGAGTTCCATCGTCCCGTCATGATGCTCGGCAATCGCCGTGCAACTTTCCACCCAGTCGCCGGTATTGATGTAGCGGATGTCGCCGATGTCCTCGATGACGGCGTGGTGGATGTGTCCGCAGATCACGCCCTCGGCGTCGTGACGACGGGCCTCCTCGGCAACCACCTTCTGGAACTCGCCGATGAAGTTGACGGCGTGCTTCACCTGGAGCTTGGCCCAGGAGGAGAACGACCAATAGGGCATGCCGAGACGGCGGCGGATTGCGGCCAGGCCGATATTGATGGCGATCGCCGTGTCGTAGGCCCAGTCGCCGAGATAGGCGAGCACACGGGCATTGCGCACCACGACATCGAACTCGTCGCCGTGAAGCACCAGATAGTTGCGGCCGTCCGCGCCCCTGTGCAGGTAACGCTGCGCCACCTCGATGCCGCCGAAATGGACGCCCGGGAAATCGCGCAGGAATTCGTCGTGATTGCCGGGAATATAGACGATGCGGGCGCCTTTGCGCGCCTTGCGCAGAAGCTTCTGCACGACGTCGTTGCAGTTCTGCGGCCAGTACCAGCTGCGTTTCAGCCGCCAGCCGTCGACGATGTCGCCGACGAGCACGATCGTCTCCGCTTCATGATGCCGCAGGAAATCGAGCAGGAAGTCCGTCTTGGCGGCCTTCGACCCGAGATGGACGTCGGAGATGAACAACGTCCTGAGCTTTCGTACGGAGTTGTCTTGCTGCGCCGTCATGCCAGCCTCGTCTTCAGTTACGCTTTCTGCCCCCGTGAAAACCAGACTCGTGTTTCAGGAAGATGACATGAGCGTCTTGCCGCCCATCTGGCCGCCGAAATCAGCACGGCAAAACTGTACCTTGCTCCGAATTCATGCCAAAAGGCACGACCACGAATGAGGAATGTGAGAGAATGAATACGGGCGACAAAACGAAATCCCAAACCGGTCCGGCCAGCGGCGATATCGATCAGCAGGCGCTTTTCTTCCACCGTTACCCTCGCCCGGGAAAGCTCGAAATCCAGCCCACCAAGCCGCTCGGCAACCAGCGTGACCTGGCGCTTGCCTATTCGCCTGGTGTCGCCGCCCCTTGCATCGCCATCCGCGACAACCCCGAAACGGCCGCGGATTTCACCGCCCGCGCCAACCTGGTCGCCGTCATCTCCAACGGTACGGCCGTGCTCGGCCTCGGCAATATCGGGCCGCTGGCCTCGAAGCCGGTCATGGAAGGCAAGGCGGTTCTCTTCAAGAAGTTTGCCGGCATCGACGTCTTCGACATCGAGATCGATGCCTCGAGCATCGACCGCATGGTCGAAGTCATCTCGGCGCTCGAACCGACCTTCGGCGGCATCAACCTCGAAGACATCAAGGCGCCCGAGTGCTTCGAGGTCGAGCGTCGCCTGCGCGAAAAGATGCAGATCCCGGTCTTCCATGACGACCAGCACGGAACCGCCATCATCGTCGCAGCCGCCATCCTCAACGGCCTCGAACTCGCCGGCAAGGACATCGCCAAGGCAAAGATCGTCACGTCGGGCGCCGGCGCCGCCGCGCTCGCCTGTCTCAACCTGCTCGTGACGCTTGGCGCCAAGCGCGAGAACATCTGGGTGCACGACCTAGAAGGCCTCGTCTACAAGGGCCGCCAAGTGCTGATGGACGAATGGAAGTCCGTTTACGCGCAGGAGAGCGACAACCGCGTGCTTGCCGACAGCATCGGTGGCGCAGACGTGTTCCTCGGGCTTTCCGCCGCCGGCGTGCTGAAACCGGACCTGCTGGTGCAGATGGCGGAGAAGCCGCTGATCATGGCGCTTGCCAACCCGACGCCGGAAATCATGCCGGAGGCTGCCCGTGCCGCCCGTCCGGATGCGATGATCTGCACCGGCCGCTCGGACTTCCCGAACCAGGTCAACAACGTTCTCTGCTTCCCGCACATCTTCCGTGGCGCGCTCGATTGCGGCGCAAGCACCATCAACGAAGAAATGAAGATGGCGGCAGTCCGCGCCATCGCCGGCCTTGCCCGCGAGGAGCCGTCCGACGTTGCCGCCCGCGCCTATTCCGGCGAGACCCCGGTCTTCGGCCCGGATTACCTGATCCCCTCGCCCTTCGATCAGCGCCTCATCCTGCGCATCGCGCCGGCCGTTGCCAAGGCGGCCGAGGAAAGCGGCGTCGCCACCCGTCCGATCCAGGACTATGACGCCTATCTCGACAAGCTGAACCGCTTCGTCTTCCGCTCGGGCTTTATCATGAAGCCGGTCTTCGCTGCGGCGAAAAACGCCCAGAAGAACCGCGTGATCTTTGCCGAAGGCGAAGACGAACGCGTGCTGCGCGCCGCCCAGGTTCTGCTCGAAGAAGGCACGGCCCGCCCGATCCTGATCGGCCGTCCGCAGATCATCGAGACGCGCCTGCGCCGTTACGGCCTGCGCATCCGTCCCGATGTCGATTTCGAAGTGGTCAACCCCGAAGGCGATCCGCGCTATCGCGACTATGTCGAGGACTATTTCTCGCTCGTCGGCCGCCTGGGCGTGATCCCGGAAGCCGCCCGTACGATCGTGCGCACCAACACGACCGTGATCGGCGCGCTTGCCGTCAAGCGCGGCGAAGCGGATGCGCTGATCTGCGGCGTCGAGGGCCGCTATTCCCGCCACATGCGCGACGTTTCGCAGATCATCGGCAAGCGCGAGGGCGTGCTCGACTTCTCCGCGCTCAGCCTGCTGATCTCGCAGCGCGGCGCCACCTTCTTCACCGATACCTATGTGAGCTACTGCCCGAGTGCCGAGGAGATCGCCCAGACCACCGTCATGGCGGCACAGGAAATCCGCCGCTTCGGCATCACGCCGCGTGCGGCCCTCGTCTCGCATTCGAACTTCGGTTCGCGCGATTCGGAGAGCGCCACCAAGATGCGCAAGGCGCTCCAGCTCGTGCGGGAACTCGCGCCCGACCTCGAAGTCGACGGTGAAATGCACGGCGATGCGGCGATCTCGGAAGCGCTGCGCCAGCGCGTCATGCCGGACAGCAGCCTGCCGGGCGAAGCCAACCTGCTGGTCTTCCCCAATCTCGATGCCGCCAACATCACACTCGGCGTCGTCAAGACCATGACCGACAGCCTGCATGTCGGCCCGATCCTGCTCGGCTCGGCGCTGCCGGCACACATCCTTTCGCCTTCGGTCACGTCGCGCGGTGTCGTCAACATGGCGGCGCTTGCGGTCGTCGAAGCCAGCCATCCGGGCTGACATGAAGCCGCGGAGATCGCCATCGATCTTCGCGGATACCGGGCGCCAGACCGGCGCCCCCAATGCCATATCCAAGCGTCGCGCAATCTCCGAACGCGGCGCTCCAAGGCCCGGGGATCCCAGCGGAATCATCGATTGCGTTCTGAGCGGCTGCGCCTGCCGCCATCAGCAGCAACCGAAGATTGCAGAGCTGGTATTATACTCCAAACGGGTAAGATTGCGCTGGACAAAAGGTGAACCCCTAACCATGCTGCAACCTCGGACGAGATTCGGTGTTGTGGCATGACTGAGCAACAGGCTGTCCTCGACATGCTGGAAATCCTGGAATGCGGGGGCTGTGTCGAGCCCGCTCATTTCTTTACGCTGATGCGCCGGACCTTCCGTATCGCTCATCTTCTGTACCTTGAAGCCGAGCCCTACGCCGACGAGCTGAAGATCTGCCGCCTGCATCACACATTCGGTGCCTATGCAGCCGAAATCTACCGGTCGCGCAGCCTTCACAGAATCGATCCCATCCTGAAACTCGCACTTGGCGGCGTCCGCCCGGTGGAGTGGACGATGGCGCGGCAACGTTTTCCGGATTGCGAGCCCCTGTTCCAGGCGGCGCAGGAGATCGGCCTTTCGACCGAAGGCGTCGCCTTGCCGCTACCTTCGCCTGCCGGCCGCATGGCGCTGCTTGCACTTAACGTCAACATGCCGGCCGACGAATGGACGGCCTATCGGCGCCAGCATCTGCGCGATTTCCAGCTTGCGGCCAACCTCTTCCATGCCGCAATGCTCGAGCACGCCGCAATGCCCGGAGCGTTCTCGGCGCGCGAGCGCCTCACCGGTCGCGAAACCGAGGTTCTGACCTGGGCCGCCGCCGGCAAGAGCTATTGGGAAATCGCCACGATTCTCGGCATTTCCGAGCGCACCGTGCGCTTCTTCATGACCAATGCGAGGCGCAAGCTGAATGTCGTCTCCAATACGCAGGCGGTTGCCCAGGCCGTCCGCCATGCGCTGATCCCCACCGTTTGACGCCGGCCGCGCCTACAGCGCCGCGCGTCTTATGAGACGCGCAAAGGTCGCTGTAGCACTTTGATTTGCTGCATGTCTTTGTCCTTAAATCGAGGTCGATTTGAGGAGACATGCAGTAGGCTCTCTCCCAAAACCCCTCGAAATCTAGTGGGAGATATCACTGATTTAAACTGTCACTACCGACAGTTACGCGACCGTCGCCAGCCTGACAGCATCCGGCCATCCCAAAACAAGGATGGAGAAAAAGATGATCAGGATTCTGAACGGAAAGACCCGCGCACAGCACCCGCAGGCCGTCGACGAGATGTTCCGGCTGCGCAAGCGCGTCTTTCACGATTTCCTGAAATGGGATGTTCAGACCGACGGTGAGTGGGAAATCGACAACTACGACAAGGCGAACCCGCTCTACGTTCTGTCCTACGCCCCCGACACCGGTCGCCTGCGCGGCGCGCTCCGGCTGCTGCCGACGCTTGGCCCCAACATGCTGGACGATACCTTCCCGATCCTGCTCGGCGACAACCCGGAAATCCGCAGCGCTTCGGTCTGGGAATCGAGCCGATTCTGCATCGAGCCCGACATTTCCCAAGACCGCGCCTCGAACCAGGTCACGGTCGCGGCCGCCGAGTTGATGTGCGGCGTCGGCGAGCTCGGTCTCGCCTCCGGCATCAGCCATATCGTCACTGTCACCGACGTGTTCCTGGAGCGCATGTTCCGCCGCATGGGATGCCCGGGAGAGCGCATCGCCGAACCGCATCGCATCGGCTCGGTCTTCGCCGTTGCCGTCGCCTGGGAAGTAACCGAGAACCTGCTTCAGCGCATGAAGGCGGTTGCCGCCATCGAAGGCACCGTTCTGGAACGTCCGATGTCGCTGGAAACCGCCCGCGCCGCCTGAGCGCTTCGGCCGGCCGGACCCGTTAACGCAAACCGCCGCTTGTCGTTGCACGATCACCGACAAGCTCTATGATGGAGGTGAAACAGGAATTGCCGCCGGCAACCGCCCATAGCAGAAGGTTGGCATCGTGCGGCGGCAGGAAGAGACTTCGCCCGTGTTCCCGCGCTTGAAACACGTCGCTGCGGCGCTTGTGCCGTTGGCTCTGGTCGGTGCCGATCCTTCGCTGGCATCGACCGTGTGCGACCGGCTGAATACCCGGCTTGCGCAAATGTCCGACATCGTCGCCACCAATGCCGACGCCCGCGACTATGCCAGCGCCATCTCGCGCCAGAACATCGAGCTGCGCCGGGCGAAGAACGATCGCCGGCGCGCGGGCTGTGGTGGCGGCAGCGTCGCCACCTTCGATGGCGGCGACCCCGACGGCTGCGGCGAGCTCAACAGCCTCATCGCCGAGATGGAAGACAATCTGCGCATGCTGAAATCGGAGCGTGAGCAGATCGTCGCCGGCGGCAGCGAAGACACCCGTCGCCGTATCGTCGCCGCGCTCGAGATCAATGGCTGTTACAGCGACCGCGACTATTTTGCGACCGTCGAACCCGAAGAGCCGGAGACGCACCGCAACATCGTTGCCGACCTGCCGCCTGACGATGCCTATGGGCCGATGCTTGGGCATGGCGAAGACGGCTATGCGCCGCAGGACGGCTATTATCGCGGAACCTTGCGGACCATGTGCGTGCGCACCTGCGACGGCGCCTTCTTCCCGATCTCCTCGGATGCGACGCCCGCCGACTTCCCGCGGGACGAACAGGCGTGCCGGGCGCGCTGCCCTGGCGCCGAAACGGAGCTCTACTTTCACGACCTCAACACGGAGGAGAGCGAACAGATGGTCTCGGCCGTGACCGGCCGGCCCTATACCGAAATGCCCAATGCCTTCGCCTATCGCACCCGCGGCATCAGCAAACCCGGCATGTGCGGCTGCCAGATACCACAGACGGCCGCGACCTCACCGAAAGCGACCGGTACGATGACCGGTGATGACCAGTCGTCGATCGTGGTGATCGAAACCAAGAAGCCGGCCGATGCCACGACCGCAAAGGCGCCGCCCGAGGAGCGCCCCTACGATCCGTCCAAGAACAAGGTGCGCGTCGTCGGCCCGACCTTCCTGCCCAACGAAGAAACCTCGATCGACCTCAAGCACCCGAAGGGACCGGCCTATCAACCGGTCCAGAATTGATGTCGGTACGATCCGTCGCTGCCGTTCCCCAGCCTTCCTCGAAGACCAGTTCTTCAAGCGGCAGGCGCTGGCGCCATCCCTTCACCGCCAGTTCGGGCTGCTGGTAGAGGCGTTCGACATAGCCGAGGCAGAGCCAGGCAACGATCTCGATATGATCGGGGATGCCGAGGATCGCCTTGATTTCCGCCTCGTGGAAGATGCTGACCCAGCCGACGCCGACGCCTTCGGCGCGGGCCGCAAGCCACAGGTTCTGCACGGCGCAAACCGTTGAATAGACATCCATCTGCGGATTGTGCGTGCGGCCGAGAACGACGGCGCCACCGCGCGTGCGGTCACAGGTGACGCAGATGCTGAGCGGCGCCTTGCGGATGCCTTCGAGCTTCAGCGAGCGATACTTGGCCTGTTGCTCCTCCGCAAACATCAGCGCCGCCTCGTCATTGGCACGGCGAAAGGCCTGCCAGACGCGTTCGCGCGTTTCCGGCGCCCGCACCAGCACGAAGTTCCATGGCTGCATGAAACCCACGGACGGCGCGCTGTGCGCCGCTGTCAGCAGCCGCTTCACCAACTCGTCGGGCAAGGGCTTGTGCAGGAATTCGTCGCGCACGTCGCGGCGTGTTTCGATGGCGCGGTAGACGGCCTCCCGCTCTTGCAGCGAAAAGGCACCGGCAGCCGCAAGGCCGCCCTTCGGTTCAGTCAGCATCGTTCGATCCCCAACAATGCGAAAACCTCCCGCCGTCCACGCGGGGTTCGGTCTATCTCGCCAGGCCGGTCTTCTGACTTCGGTTCAACCGGTCGCCCCACCTTCCCAGATCGATTGAAGATCCAGTGGCAAAACCTTGAATCATTTATTCAAGGTTCCTTGAGGCGACCGTCCCCGTCACAGCGTTGGGCACGTTCCGGAATGACACCGGATTCCCGATTCTCCCGCTCGCGCGGGCACCTGACGGCGCCATAAGGGCACAGCCGCCAGGGAAAGACAAGCACCGGTCAGGGCGGGTGAGGAAAAGTGCCGGCGGTTTTCCGCCCGCATCCCGCTCCAACTTACGAGGATCGTGATCTAAAGCGGCGCCACCGGATGCGGCGAACCGTCATAGGCGCCCCAGACCGACTGGTCGAAGCAAATCACCGATCCGGTCATCAGCCCGGATTCGGCCGAAGACAGATAGGCGCAGGCGCGCGCCACCTCCGCCGGATCGACGAGCCTGCCGAACGGCTGGCTGGCGGCCGCCTTTTCCAGCCAATCCGCGGCGGCGCCGTGAAACTCGCGCTGAATGCGATCTTCGCCCTCGGATGCCATCCAGCCGATATTCAAGCCGTTGACGCGGATGCGGTTGCGTAAGAGCGCGTAAGCCGTGTTCTTGGTCAAGGTTTCGAGAGCCCCTTTCGACGAGCAATAGGCCGCGATGAAGGGCTGCCCGGCCATCGCCGACATGGAACCGATATTGACGATCGTGCCTTCGGTCCGCTCGCGCCGCATCACCTTCACGGTCTCCTGCATCAGGAAGAAAGGCGCCCGTACATTGATGGCGAACATGCGGTCGAAGAGTTCCGGTGTCGTGTCGAGGATCGTGCCGCGATCGGTAATGGCGGCAGCGTTGACCAGCGCATCGATCCGGCCGAACGCCGCATCGCAGGCGGCAACGACCTTGCGGGCATCGTCCACCTTTTCCAGGTCGGCCTCGACATAGACCACCTTCGTGCCGCTGGCCTTACCGATTTCTTCGGCCTTCGCGCGCCCCTTGGCGGCATTGCGCCCGCAAATGACGATACCGGCGGCGCCGCGTTCGGCGAAAAGGCCGGCAATCGTTGCACCCAGTCCTTGCGTGCCACCGGTGACGATGGCGATCTTGCCTTGCATCTGTCCGTTCATCGAATTCCTCCCTCGGAAATGATCGTGTGAAACAGGTACGGCCCCCGAGCGCAACGCACCGGGAGCCCGCCCAATGTGAGACTGAACCGTCAGCTCAGCTTGCGCCGCGCCTGCGCATCGAGTGCCGCATGAAAGTCCTGCTCGCTCGTTCCCGCGGCCAGTGCCTCGCGCATCAATTGCGCCTGCGTCTTCGGTGCCAGGCCGCCGAACGGCGGATCGCGGTCGAGGTTGGTCGGGAAGGAATAGCCCTCGGCGCAGGACGCGATGGCGTTGGCGGCTTCCGCCTCGGTCAGCTTGCCCTTCGCCAGCAACGTCTTCAAGGCCGGGTAAAGCGTAACGCTCATCGTCAGCCGATCGACCGTCTCCATCGCCCGGCCGAAAGCCGAGGACACCTGCAGGAGATTGGCGACGCGCCGGATATCGGCGGAGCGGTTGTTGCCGGCCGCGTGGAAGAGTGCCGGATTGAAGAAGACGACATCGCCCTTTTCGAGCGGAAGCTGCACGTGGTGCGTGTCGAAATAGGCGCGGAACTCCGGCCGGTTGAGCGCCAGATAGCCCGGCACATAGGTCTGGCTATAGGGCAGGAACAGCGTCGGCCCGCTTTCGAGCGACATGTCGCAATGGGCAACCGCGCCTTGCAGCGTCAGCACCGGCGAGAGCTTGTGCACATGAACCGGATATCGCTCGATCACCGCGGAGGTCTGGAAGCCGAGATGATAGTCGCGATGTGCCGATTGCGCCGCACCGCCCGGATTGACGCGGTTCACCTGCGCCGTCATCTGATAGTTCGGTCCGAGCCAGGCCTCGCTGACGAGCGCGATGATGGCATTGCCGTAATAGGCCGCAAAATTCTCCGGCGCCTTCAGGCAATGTTTTTCCAGCGAGTTCCAGATGCGATCGTTGGCGCCGGGCTTGGCAAAGTGATCGCCGCCGCCGCTGTTGCTGCGATGCTGCTCCTCGATGATCTCGTCGAAGACGGCGCTCGCGACGTCGATTGCGGCCGTGTCGGCGAAGGCGCGCTTGAAGACCGCCACACCCGGGCCGGTCGCCAGCGCTTCACAGATTTCGGCAAGCACCGCCCGCCGCGTCTCGGCATTGCCGCAGGCGGCAATCAGGTCGGCGCTGTTGTAGACCAGCACGTTATTGTCGCAGCCTGCTGCATAGGGATAGTCGGCCAGGTTGGTGCGCCGTTCGACTTCCGCCCGGAACGCCTCGATATCGCAGGCCTCTTCGGTGAGCCAGACACGCTCCACCCGCTGCCTCGCACCGTCGTCGGTCTTCATCCCGTTTCCTCCTCTGGAACATCTTGATGAGCACGACTATAGGCGGCGGCAAAACATGATATAGAGCAAGAAGCCATCAAAAATCCATCAGGAGAGCAGCGGCGATGGCCCATCCGTTTCTGGTCAAGGACATCGCCTTTCAGGCCGGCCTCAGCACCGCGACCGTCGATCGCGTGCTCAACGAACGCCCGGGCGTAAGGCGGCAGACCATCGCCAGGGTTCGCGCGGCCATCGCAGAGCTGGAGAAGCAGCAGGCGGGGCTCGACATCCAGGGCCGCAAGTTCGCGATCGACATCGTGATGGAGGCGCCGGAACGTTTTACCGACGCGGTGCGGCGGGCGTTCGAGGGCGAGGCGATGACGCTGGCGCCGACGAGCTTTCGCTGCCGCTTCCATTTCGCCGAGACGATGCGTCCGCAGGAGATCGTCCAATTGCTCGATCGCATCCGGCTGCGCGGAACCGACGGGCTTGTTCTGAAGGCGCCGGATGTGCCCGAGATCGTCGGCGCCGTGGCGCGCTTCGAGACGAGCGGCATCCCCGTCGTCACGCTGGTGACCGACCTGCCCCATTCCCAGCGAACCGCCTATGCCGGCGCCGACAACAGGGCAGCCGGAGAAACCGCCGCCTATCTGATCGGCGAGCGCTTCGCCGGCGCGTCGGCAACCGTGCTTGTCACCTTGTCGAGCGGCCGCTTCCGCGGCGAGGAAGAGCGGGAAATCGGGTTTCGCCGCGTGCTGCGCCAGCACTACCCGACGATCCGGATCGTCGAGATCAGCGAGGGCCATGGGCGGGACAGCGAAACCGGTGCACTGGCGGACACGGCACTCGCCGCCAACCCCGACATCAATGCCGCCTATTCCATCGGCGGCGGCAACCGCTCGGTGCTGGCCGCCTTCGACCGGTTCGGCCGCCACTGCGCGCTCTACGTCGCCCATGACCTCGACGAGGACAATCTGGCGCTGCTGCGCGAGCGGCGCATTCATTTCGTCCTGCACCATGATCTGAAGACCGACGCGCGCACGGCATTTCGCACGATCATGCTCTACGGCCGCGCTTCGTCTGGCGCGGTCGGCCCTCAGCTTTCGGCGGTCGTGGTCATCACGCCCTATAACGTGCCGGAGTAGGACGATCGCCAGCGCCACTCGGTCCGGGGACGAGCCTGTTGCCGGAGGTTCCGCCCGGCAGGACCGTATCGTCAGCCGTTTCAACGCGATTGCGGCCGCGCCGCTTGGCGAGATAGAGCGCTTCGTCGGCAGCCAGCAGCAGGGCGCGCGCGGTCAGCCCATGGCGCGGCGCAAAGGCGATGCCGGCGCTGCCGCCGACGATGAGCAACTGGCCATTGAACCCGACCGGTGTCTGCGCATCGGCGACAAGCCCGGCCGCAAGTCCGCGAGCCTCGGCCTCGCTGCAATCGCCGAGAATGATGGCGAACTCGTCGCCGCCGAGCCGTGCGACAGTACCCTTGGGACCGGCACGGTTCCGGAAGCGCTCGGCCATGGCGACCAGAACGGCGTCGCCCGCCGCATGACCATGGCAGTCGTTGACCGCCTTGAACGCGTCGAGGTCGGCATAGACGAGCGTGAATGGGTGCGTCTTTACCTTCAATAGCGCCGCCGCCAGCATGTCGTCAAAACCGCTCCGGTTGAGCAGCCCCGTCAGCCGGTCGTGCTTGGCAAGATGCCGGTTGAGTGCCTCGCTGTGCTGCAAGGCGGCAAAGAGCGTCGAGAAGCGCAGGGCGACGAAGGCCATCAGCAGCGCCGCCACAATCGCCATCACGATGACGCTCGGCAACAACTCGGCCCGGACGAACCCGCCCGGTGACTTCGGCATCCACGCCGCCACGAGGCAGGATGCGTCGGAGCAGCGCCCGACGGACGCATAGACGCTGCCCTCCGGCCGCGCGCTGAGGGGCGCGAAGGCGAGTCCCCCGACACCCAGCCGCACCGCGATCTCGCGCATCATCTTCGGCGTCACCGGCCGCACCGAAACCATGAGCACGGGCGCGCGACGCTCCGCCGGTATCGCCAGCGTTTCCGGAATCACCGCCTGCACGACCACGACGCTCATGCGCCCGTCGATCTCACGCAAGTCCACGGCGTGAATTCCGGGCACGGCCGGCATCACCGATTGCGGGTCCGGCGTCACCACATCCAGCACGTAGGAGCCGTGATTGTTTCTGAGCGCGTTGTCGTAGCGGCGCCTGGCTTCGTCGAGCAGATCGTCCACCTCCTCGAGCGGAACACGGGCCGCCCCGCTCGACACCGCAACGCCGTCCTTCAACACCGTCGAAACGTTGTGGTCGATGTCCGTGAAGATCAGCCAGGAGAAACCGTAGTCTTCCCACAGCCAGCCCGCCAGTTCATCCGCAACGAAGGCGTCGCTGACGTGCCCTTTGGCCAGTTCCTGGTAGGTTTTGTCCCAGAAGGAGAGCTGCGCCTGGAATTGGACGACCGCATCCATCTGGTGGCGCAGTTCGTTTGCCACCAGCCGCCGCTCCGCCGAAAGGCCGAAGCGATCCGCCTCGGCGACCGAACGATCAAGAACGAAGATGAGGCTCGCGATGATCAGGATGGCGACCAGGGTACAGGCGGCATGAATCGCCCAAACCGTTCTGCTCCGCTTCGCCAACCGCAACGTCTTGTCCAACCGCCAGTCCCCCTCGCCCGCACCGGCCACGGCGAGCATTTGGGCACTCCTGCAAGCGCAATGCTCGGCGATGGCAGCCGATACGCCGGCACCCTAGCGACCAAACTAGAAGTTTGGCTTAAATAAGCTGGTGATGAAATACTTAACGATTTCAACCGCCTGAATCGATCGACAAATCGACCGACAATCAGCAGTCGCAGGCGAAACCAAAGGGAGCGCAAGCGGCAGCCGGCGCTCCGTGCAGGCCGCCTCGTCTCAGCTTTCCGGCTGATAACGAACGAAGGCGAAGCGGTCGCCGGCGGGAGACCAGTTGGGCACGTTCATCGTTCCCTGCCCGCCGAAGAGCTCGAACAGCACGCGCGCATTGCCGCCGTCCATGTCCATCAGCCGCAGGCGGACATCGAGGTCGCGCGGATGATCGAAGACGTCGCCGTCATAGGAGAGCACCAGCAGATGTTTTCCATCGGGCGACGGATGCGGGAACCAGTCGCCATAGGGGCTGTCGGTGATCCGCGTGACATCGCTGCCATCGGGACGGACGCGCCAGATCTGCATCTGGCCGGTGCGGCTCGAGTTGAAATAGATCCATTCCCCGTCCGCCGACCAGTCGGGCCCGTCATTGCGCCCTTCCCCGTGGGTCAAGCGGCTCTCCTCGCCGCCATCGACCGAAATCGTGTAGATGTCGAAGACCTGGTCCCGGATGCCGCAATAGGTCACCGTTTGCCCGTCGGGCGACCAGCCGTGCCAATAGGATGGCAGATTGCGGGTGACGAGCCGCGGCGTTCCGCCTTCGGCCGGCAGCAGGTAGATCGCCGATTTCCCGAACTCGGTTTTGTCGCTGATCGCGATCGTGCCGCCATCGGGCGAGATGCCGTGATCGTTGTTGCAGAGCGTGGCAAAGCCGGTATCGATCTCCGTCGGCTCCGAACCGTCGAAGCCGAGGCTATAAAGGCGGCCATCGCCGTTGATGACGAGGTGGGTCCCATCCCGCGACCAGTTGGGCGCCTCGACCAGCCGATCCGTCTGCCAGACGACGCGCGTTTCGCCGGTAACGATGTCATGGGTTTCGATGGAACTGCGCATACCGTTCTCCCGCCGCAGTGAAGCAGCTATTTACGTTCTTCGCCCGCTCTCAGCGTCGCCAGGACCTTGGCGCAGACCGACTGCATCAAGATGGAATGGCGTTGCTCTCGCCCGCTTGAGACGAGGCCCCAGGCCAACAGCAGCAGGATGCAGACGAAAGCAACGCCGACGATGACGACGCCGCCGGTTGCAAGACCATAGATGCCGAAGACCGCCGGCGTCGCGAAATAGGCAATCTGCGCCGAAAGCTGCCTTACAGCGGAAACGTCGCTCACCGACCACAGCCGGATCAGCCGAATTTCCTCGTCCGGGAACGGGGGACCGCCATGCTTGCCGTCCCGCCCTTCACCGGAGGCGCTCACCGTCTATCCCCGGTCGCGGAAGCGGTTGGTGATCGGGTAGCGACGGTCGCGGCCAAAATTCTTCTTGGTGATCTTGACGCCCGGCGCCGACTGCCGCCGCTTGTATTCGGCGATGTAGAGCAGGTGTTCGACCCGGTGAACCGTCGCTTCGTCATGGCCGCGGGCCACGATCTCGTCGGTTCCCATCTCCTTTTCGACCAGGCATTCGAGAATATCGTCGAGCACCGGATAGGGCGGCAGCGAATCCTGGTCCGTCTGGTTGGGGCGAAGTTCTGCCGACGGCGCCTTGTCGATGATATTCTCAGGAATGACGATGCCCGAAGGACCCAGCGCGCCCGGCGGAACCGTCGTGTTGCGCCAGCGCGACAGCGCATAGACCTGCATCTTGTAGAGGTCCTTGATCGGATTGAAGCCGCCATTCATGTCGCCATAGAGCGTGGCATAGCCGACCGACATTTCCGACTTGTTGCCCGTCGTCACAACCATCGAGCCGAACTTGTTGGAGATCGCCATCAGGATCGTGCCGCGCGTGCGGCTCTGGAGGTTCTCCTCGGTAATGCCCGATTCGGTCCCCTCGAACATGTCGGAGAGTGCGCTGAGGAAGCCTTCGACCGGTTCTGAGATCGGGACGATGTCGTAGCGGCAGCCGAGCGCCGCGGCGCATTCCTTGGCGTCCTTCAGCGATTCCTGCGAGGTGTAGCGATAGGGCAGCATGACGGTGCGCACCCGCTCTTCGCCGAGCGCATCGACCGCCAGTGCGGCGCAGATCGCCGAATCGATGCCGCCGGAAAGGCCGAGCACGACATTCTTGAAGCCGTTCTTGTTGACGTAGTCACGGAAGCCGAGCATGCAGGCACGGTAGTCCGCCTCCTCCCGCTCCGGCAGGCGCGACTTCAGCCCGCTGTCGCAGTGCCAGCCGTTTTCGCCCTTCTTCCACTCGACGATGCTGATCGCCTCTTCGAACTGGCTCATCTGGAAGGCCAGCGACTTGTCGGAATTGAAGGCGAAGCTCGCGCCGTCGAACACCAGTTCGTCCTGGCCGCCGAGCTGGTTGGCATAGATCATCGGCAGGCCGGTCTCGATGACCTGCTTCAGCACCACCTGATGCCGCACGTCCACCTTGCCGCGATAATAGGGCGAGCCGTTCGGCGACAGCAGGATTTCCGCGCCGCTTTCGGCCAGCGTCTCGCAAACGCCGAGATCGCCCCAGATGTCCTCGCAGATCGGAATGCCGATGCGCACGCCGCGGAAATTCACCGGACCCGGCATCTCGCCCTGGTCGAAGACGCGCTTTTCATCGAACTCGCCATAGTTCGGCAGATCGACCTTGTCGCGGACCGCGATGACCTTGCCGTCGTCGAGCACTGCCACCGAATTGTGCCGCCCGGTCTTGCCCTGCCGTGGGAAGCCGATGATGACGCCCGGGCCGCCGTCGACCGTCTCGGCCGCCAGCTTTTCGACCGCCTGGAAGCAGGCCTTCAGGAAGGCCGGCTTCAACACCAGGTCTTCCGGCGGATAGCCGGAGATGAACAGCTCCGTCAGAAGCAGGAGATCGGCGCCCTGGCGCGCCGCATCGGCGCGCGCCTCGCGTGCCTTGGCCAGGTTTCCGGCGATGTCACCCACCGTCGGATTGAGCTGGGCGACTGCGATGCGCAGGAGCGAAGGGGCGGTCTTGTGAGCGGTCATGAGCGGGCCTGTCGGTCTCTTCTGAGCGATTGCATCTGGCTTTCGCAGTGTTCTTTAGCGCAATCCGCGGGAAAATACCCACAGGCAATCGCCGCTAGACGAAAAAATCCGAAAAATTCTGTCTTTCCCGGTTCTTATCAAGGGCAGTTGCAGCGCCGTCACGCGACGGAAAGCTGTTCCCAACTCCCGTTAAGAAACCATTCATCCCCTGTTCAAAATGACGAGCGTATGACAGTTACACGACACATTTGTGAATTGGAGAATATATTGGCTAGTATCAATTCCGCTGTCGCGAGAGGCTCGCGCGTCTATGTCGATAGACCCGGCTTCACCGCACGGCACGCCAAGACGCTCGCGGGCACCCGCAGCGCATTGTTCTCCCTCTTCTTCGCAGCTGCTCTCGTGTTCGTCGTCGAACTGGTCGTGCGTCAGTCGATGTCCGATACGGTCGCCTATTTCCTCGACCCCATGCGTCCGGCATTGACCACGGTCGGCGCCTTCTTCCTCGTCCTGCTCGCCATCGACGGCATTTTCGGCCGCGAGCACAAGTCGGCCGTGGTAATGGCGCCGCTTGCCATCATACCGGCCGTCATCTGCCAGCAGAAGCAGGTCTTCCTGTCCGATCCGCTCTATCCGACAGATTTCCTGTTCGGCCGCCAGATCATGGAATTGATGCCGGTACTCGTGAAGGATCGACCCTGGACCGCCGTCGGCATCGCCGTTGGCCTCGTCGCTGGGGTCATCGCGATCGCGCTCTTGCTGCGTTTTGCCTGGCGGAATTTCCCCAAGCTGACGACCCGCGAGCGCGTGGCTCGGCTCGCCTTCGCGCTGCCGCTCCTCGTCGCCTTCTGGAACATCATGGATTATAACCAGTTCTCCTGGATCCGTGACCGCCTGAAGGTCATCCCCATCATGTGGGACCAGACCGAGAACTATAAGCACAACGGCTTCGCACTCGCCTTCGCCATCAATCTGCCGATGGCCAATGTCAGCGCGCCCGCCGGCTACATGGCCGATGCCATCGATCGCATTCCGGTGAAGCCGCTTCCGGCCGGCACCTCGCACCGCGGCAAGCCCGACGTCATCGTACTGATGAGCGAGTCCTTCTGGGATCCGACCCGCCTGCCGAACGTCAAGCTCTCGCCCGATCCGATGCCGACGATACGCGAGATGCAGTCGGGCAACGTCTTCTCGCCGGAATTCGGCGGCATGACCGCCAATGTCGAGTTCGAGGCGCTGACCGGCTTCTCCAACGCCTTCCTGCCCTATGGCAGCATTCCGTACCAGCAGTACATCCGCAACCCGATCCCGTCGCTTGCCACCTTCTTCCGTGGCGAAGGCTACGTCTCGCGCGCCATCCATCCCTTCCAGAGCTGGTTCTGGAACCGCACCGCCGTCTACAAGGCCTTCGGCTTCGACACGTTCAAGTCGGAGGAGAACATGCCGCCGATGCAGAAGCGCGGCATCTTCGCCTCAGACGAGTCGCTGACCAACGAGATCATCCGCCAGGCCGATGCAATGGACGATCCGTTCTTCTTCTTCGCCGTCACCCTCCAGGGCCATGGTCCCTATGAGGCGAACCGCTACGCGAAGAACACCATCAAGATCGAAGGCGACCTGCCCGAAAGCGACCGCCAGGTGCTCGCCACCTATGCGCAAGGGATCAAGGAAGCCGACGACAGCCTGAAGAGGCTGATGGACTGGGCGAAGAAACGCGATCGCGAAACGATCATCGTGCTCTTCGGCGACCATCTGCCGCCGCTGAACACCGTCTACACCAATACCGGCTACATGAAGGGCGTCACCGCGGAGCGCAAAGGTTCCAAGGACCAGATGAAGGCGCAGCATGAAACGCCGCTGGTCGTCTGGTCGAACAAGACCGGACCGAAGAAGAACGTCGGCAGCATCAGCCCGGCCTTCCTCTCCTACACGATCCTAAAGCAGTCCGGCTACGAGCACCCCTATTATACTGGGTTCCTCGGCAAGGTTCACGACCAGTTCCGCGTCGTCGACCGCTACATGCTGATCCGCAAGAACGGCAAGGAAGTCGCCGAGTGGTCGCGTCAGCCGAAGGTGCCTGCTTTGCTGCGTGACTATCGCTTCCTGCAGCACGACATGATGTTCGGAAAACGCTTCTCGACGGACCGGTTCTTCAAGTCCCACGCCGAGCTCTTCGCAAGCGCGGCTGAAAGCCACTGATCCATGAGGGCCGGACCGGCTGAATCCGGTCCGGCCCTCCGCATTTTCCGGCCCCGCCTGATTTTCCTTGCGGCCCCTGCGCTCTAGATTGGCTTCACGCCAACACCGGAGATCGCAATGCCGCATTTCAACGACATATCAAAACAGCTTTTCGGCAAGCCGCTGAACGAGCTTGGCGAAATCGAACGTCGCATACTTGCGCACGCCCGCGATCGGCGCACCCTTGCCACCGATTCACATGCAGCCTTTACGGCCGGGCTTTCGTTCGGCGACAGGCTTGCCGACAGTATCGCCCGCATCGGCGGCTCGTGGAGCTTCATCATCGGTTTCTGCGGCTTTCTCGTCTGCTGGGTCCTGGTGAACTCCGTGCTGCTCATCACCGGTGCGTTCGACCCCTACCCCTATATCTTCCTCAACCTGGTGCTTTCCATGCTCGCCGCACTGCAGGCGCCGGTCATCATGATGTCGCAGAACCGCCAGGCCGAACGCGACCGCTTCGCCGCATCCAAGGACTACGAGGTCAATCTGAAATCGGAAGTCGAACTGATCGCCCTGCACCACAAGGTCGACGACGTCTTGCTGCGCGAGATTTCGGAGCTACGCGCCGACCTCGCAACCCTCAACCGGCAGCTGGAACAATACCGTTCAGCACCCCGCCAGGACTGAGCGCACCCCCGGCGGATCAGTTTCATTGCCGTCCGCACATCGGCCACCCTTCGCGCCGGTAAAACGCGCTAATTTTCATAAACACTAATTCAACTGAAGATACATTTTTTGCAACATCTGCGAAATCGGCGCAGATTCAACAACTTATCGGGGTATGAAAAAATTAACGTTTGAGGGGCATCGTACGGGTGCAGGGACATTCGAAAAAATACAGCAACGTGGGTACGCGGAGATGCTGCAATGTCCAACTTCAAGCGCCTTTTAGGCGGCCGAGACGGCGCCGCTGCAATCGAATTTGCAATCATAGCGCCGCTCTTCTTCCTTTGCGTGCTGACCTTGATCGCCTACGGCATCTATCTCAGCACAGCCCATTCCATACAGCAGATCGCCGCCGATGCCGCGCGCACAGCCATCGCTGGACTGTCGGAAAGTGAACGTGAACGCCTTGCGACCGACTACATCCAGCGCACGACCATGGACCAGGCCTTCATCAAATCCTCTCGCATGGTCGTGACCGTCAAGGACGACGCCAACAACACCAACCAGTTCACCGTTCGGATCAAATACGACGCCGCAGACCTGCCGATTTTTAATCTTTTCACATTCGCGATGCCGAGCAGCGATATCGAGCGCTTTGCAACCATTCGCGTGGGAGGGGTCTGACATGTCGTGGAAAACAACGCGACTGCGCAGGCTGCTCCGATCGCGGGACGCAAACGTGGGCATCTCCGCCGCACTGGTCATGCCGTTGGTCGTTGCCTCCATGGGGCTCGGCATCGACTACGGTTATCTGACCGTGCAGAAACGCGAGATGCAGTCGACGGCTGACCTTGCCGCGATCGCGGCGGCGGCCAACATCTCGTTGGCCGAGAAGGCCGTTCTCAATCATTTCTCCAACAACGGTCTCAACTATGCCGTGGCAACGCCGAGCGGGCTGATGACGGTCGACGGCAAGGTGCTGCCGTTGAGCGATGTCGGCTCAGGCAAGGTGGATGGTGTCGCGACGCTGACCCGCGGCCGCTACGTCCCCGACCCCTCGGTCGATGCCGGACAACGTTTCGTCAAGGACGCGACACCGACCGATGCCGTGCAGGTCCTGCTGGAAAAGAAGGGGGAAATCTTCCTTGCCTCCTTGTTCAGCGCGCCGCCGGATCTCAGCGTCATCGGCACGGCGGCCAGCTCCAAGATTGCCGCCTTCTCTGTCGGTTCGCGCCTCGCCAGCCTGAACGGCGCGCTGCTGAATTCGATCCTCGGCCAGATGCTCGGCACGACTATCTCCCTCAAGGTCATGGACTACGAAGCGCTGATCGATGCCGACATCGACGTCCAGCCGTTCCTGAAGATCGTCTCGACAAAGCTGAACCTGACCGCCGCCTCCTATGAGGACGTGCTGAAAGCCAACCTGACCATGCCGCAGCTGCTCTCCTCGATGCGGCTCGTCCAGGGCCTGTCGGGAACCGTGACGGCGGCACTGAAGAGCATCGAGCTTTCGACCGCAAACAACAAGAAGACCGTGACGCTGGCGCAGATCCTCAACCTCGATCCGAAGAAGAGCCTGCAGATCGATGCCGGTTCCGACTGGGCGATGAAGGTCAGCGCGCTGCAGATCGTCTCCGCAGCGGCAGCGATCGCCAATGGTGAGAACCAGATCGCGCTCAACGCCGTGACCGGGCTTCCGGGCATCGCGTCTGCCAAGGTCAAGCTCGCGATCGGCGAGCCGCCGGTCGAAACGCCAAGCCATCGCCTCGGAACGCCGGGCGCGGCCGTCCGCACCGCACAAACCCGCCTCGCCGTCGAAGTCAACGTCGATGGCCTGGCGGCCCTCGCCGGCATCCGCATCAGACTGCCGATCTACGTCGAACTCGCCTATGCCGAGGCGAAGCTTGCCGACATTCGCTGCTACGGCGGCACCCCGGAAAATGCGGCGGTCAGCGTGGATGCGGTGCCGGGCATTGCCGAGATCGCCATCGGCGACGTCGATCCGACAGTGCTTTCGAACCTCTCGTCCGATGCCCGCGTGCAAAGGGCCCGCCTCGTCGATGCCCTCGTCGTCAAGATCGATGCGCTCGCTCATGTCGAGGCACAAAACCTGAAGGCCTCACGCCTGAACTTCAGCCCGTCCGAGATCGCCGCTCGATCGATCAAGAGCGTCTCCACGAAGGATATCCTCACCTCCACGACCCAAACACTGCTCAACAATCTCGATCTCAACATCCAGGTTCTGTTCCTGACGCTCGGCAGCCCGACGGTCGTGCAGCAGGCACTGGCCCAGACATTGGGTGGCGTCACCAAGCCGGTCGACGATCTGCTCTACAACCTGCTTCTGCTGGTCGGCGTCCGGGTCGGCGAAGCCGATGTGCGCGTCACCGGTGTCAAGTGCCAGCCGCCGGTACTGGTGCAGTGATCGAGATCCAGCAATCGAACGGGGCGTCTGACGACTGAACGTCAGATGCCCCTTTTGAACAAAATCGGTTGTTCACACGTTATGCGCAAGCTACTCCTACTATAAAGGGGTGAGGCTGAGTGGCGATTGGCGACCGGGCAACTTGAATTTCAAGCATCCGGCGCGCCGCGCAAGCATGGGGGTGAGCGCAGCAAATGCGTGTCGTGGCAGAGCATGAGGGGCTTGCGCAAGCCGGTGCCCCTGCCTTCACCGCAGAAGATTTTCGCAATCATCCGAACTTCCGGACGATCCTGCAGGCGAGCAGTCGCGATCTGATGTCGGTGTTTGATATCTTCCCGCGGGTCGGCCGTCTCGTCGCCTCCCACCAGAAATGGACGCTGAGCCAGGCCGTCTACACGCTGCACCTCGAGCGCGACCCGACCAACCCGGAGACTGGCATCACGACCGCGCGGCTCCTGAAGTTCATGCACGAAATGGGCGGCGCCAGCCGCAACACCGCCGCCGCCTTCATCGCCGAGCTGCTGACCTACAAGCTGCTTCGTGATGTCGATGGCGGTCGCGCCAGAAAGAAGGTGCGGCCCTTGGAGCCGACCGAGACCAGCGAAGGGGCGATGCTGCGCTGGTTCATGAGCCAGATGGGTACGCTCGACCGCTTCGACGACAAGGGCCGCGTCCAGCGCGTCGAGGCGGACCGGACCATCTTCGAGCGCGCCCAGCCGATCGCCACTCGCCTGCTGCTCGCCGACCAACGTTGGAGCGAGCCACCGGAAGCCGTGGCCGCCTTCGTCTGGACCGAGTGCGGCGGGCTGCTGCTGGACGATCTCATGTCGCGGCCGGAAAGCCTCGATCCCGTCGATGGCAAGGTCTGGCTCGAAGCGAGCCTCTCGGAACTCGCCACGCACTACATGATTTCGAACACCCATATCAGACGCATTTTCGCCCGCGCCCAGGATGCAGGCCTCATCGGTCGCGCCGATGAGCATCAGAGGGGGCTCTTCTGGCTAAGCGAACGTCTGCTCGACGAATATTGTCACTGGCAGTCGGTCAAGATGGCCGGCCTTGCCAACGGCTTCGAACAGGCGGTGCGGTGGGCGAAGCATACGCCGGAATGAACGCTCAGCCGCGCCCGGCCGCATATTTCGGCAAGTCGTCGCTGATTTCGTAGAAGTCGCCCTGATCTTCGCAGAAGATGTGATAGCCGCCCTTCAACTCGGTCGGCTTCTCGAAGGCACCGGCCAGGATCGAGGTATAGTCCAGCCCATCCGCCTTCCAGAACAGGGCCGATCCACAATGGCGGCAGAAGCCGCGGCCGGCGGTCTCGCTTGCCCGATACCAGGTGAGGTTCTCCGCCCCCTCCACCTCGAGGTTCCGATCCTCTACATTGGTCGCAGCGTAATAGAGGCCGGTCTGCTTCCGGCACTGGCTGCAATGGCAATAGATCAGCTCGCGCAACTCACCATGCGCTGCAAAGCGCACGGCCCCGCAAAGGCAGGTTCCCTTGTGAACGTCCGGCATTGTCCCCCCAAAGCGCAATCATCATGCGTCATCCTGCCATGAGGTGAAAGCGGCAGTACGGTCACGCGCGCCGCTTCCTGCTCCAGACACGAAAATGCCGGGCCAGCTTCGAGAGCCGGCCCGGCATTGTCAAATTCAAAACCGCCCGGCGAGGTTCAGAAAAGCTGAACCACGCCTGCACGCCCGTGCGCCTTGTCGGCGCGGCGGGATCAGCCGTTGACGACCATCTTCTTCTCGTCGCGGCCGCCCTTCATGCGCTCGGCAAGCAGGAACGCCAGTTCCAGCGCCTGGTCCGCATTGAGGCGCGGATCGCAATGCGTGTGGTAGCGGTCAGCAAGATCGTCGCCGGAAAGCGCACGTGCACCACCGGTGCATTCCGTCACGTCGTTGCCGGTCATCTCGATATGGATGCCGCCCGGATGCGTGCCTTCCGCGCGGTGGATCTGGAAGAAGCTCTCGACTTCCGACAGGATCCGCTCGAACGGACGGGTCTTGTAGTTGTTGAGCGTGATCGTGTTGCCGTGCATCGGATCGCAGGACCAGACGACATTCTTGCCTTCGCGCTCGACCGCACGGATGAGGCGTGGCAGATGCTCGGCCACCTTGTCATGGCCGAAGCGGCAGATCAGCGTCAGGCGTCCGGCTTCGTTGGCCGGGTTCAGAATGTCGATCAGCTCGAGCAGGCCGTCGGCCGTCAGCGAAGGACCGCACTTGAGACCGAGCGGGTTCTTGATGCCGCGGCAGTATTCGATGTGGGCATGGTCGGGCTGGCGGGTGCGGTCGCCGATCCAGATCATGTGGCCGGAGGTGGCGTACCAGTCACCCGAGGTCGAATCGACGCGGGTCAGCGCCTGCTCGTAGCCGAGCAGCAGCGCCTCGTGGCTGGTGAAGAAGTCGGTTTCGCGCAGGCTCGGATGGTTTTCCGAGGTGATGCCGATCGCCTTCATGAAGTCCATGGTTTCGGAGATCCGGTCGGCGAGCTTGCGGTAGCGTTCCGCCTGGGGGCTGTCCTTGACGAAGCCGAGCATCCACTGGTGCACGTTGTCGAGGTTGGCATAGCCGCCCATGGCGAAGGCGCGCAGAAGGTTCAACGTTGCAGCCGACTGGCGGTAGGCCATGATCTGGCGTTCCGGGTTCGGGATACGCGCTTCCTCGGTGAACTCGATGCCGTTGATGATGTCGCCACGGTAGGACGGCAGCGTCACATCACCCTGCTTCTCGACGCCGGAAGAACGGGGCTTGGCGAACTGACCGGCGATGCGGCCGACCTTCACCACCGGCTGCTGCGCGCCGAAAGTCAGGACGACGGCCATCTGCAGGAAGGCGCGGAAGAAGTCGCGGATCGTGTCGGCGCCGTGCTCGGCGAAACTTTCGGCGCAATCGCCGCCCTGCAGCAGGAAGCCGCGGCCTTCGGCGACATTCGCAAGGGCACTCTTCAAACGGCGCGCTTCACCCGCAAACACCAGCGGCGGATACTTCGCGAGGCGTTCTTCGGTCGCCTCAAGCGCTGCCAGGTCCGGATAGTCCGGCACCTGCTGGATGGGTTTCTGCCGCCAGCTGTTTGGAGTCCAAGTCTGTGCCATTTCGTTCACCTGTTGTCTGCCGCGGATCCATCCGCGCGGGTCGCGCCCTGACGGCCGAAGGCGGCCGCCCGGTATTCGGAAATTTCACTCACATCCACGTGCCCTGCCCGGACGCTGAGCCCGGCCTCTGTGCCGGCCCCGGGCGGAAACGCCGCGGAATGCGGGCTTATAGACGTTAAGGAAACGCTTGGAAAGCCATCCTACCAGAATTCATTGCGCTGCAGGACACATCCGGCGCAAGGATATGTCCGGGCAGCGCACAATCCTGAAAAGCCAAGGCGACATCCCGAAAGAATTGTGCGCAATTTCAACGAGATAGTAGCGCCACTTCGCCGCCGCCCCTTTCTGCGCAGAAACGGCGACGAGCGGACGACAGATTGTTCATCAATCGTGTCCGGCGGCTTCCGGCCCGCGGCAGGAGGCCCCCACATCGCGGCGCATGCCCACCGTCGGCGCAACAGGCGCGCGACAGGTGGACCACCGGGAGGGTTTGCAGGTGCATCCGCCAGAGGCGGTCAGACCCGCTCGCCCTTGCGGATGCGGTAGGACGGCGAATACATCGTCACCAGTTCCTCGGCCGCCGTCGGGTGCACCGCCATCGTCCGGTCGAAATCGTCCTTGGTGCAGCCGGCCTTGAGCGAGATGCCGAGCAACTGTGCCATTTCACCGGCGTCGTGGCCGAGGATATGGGCGCCAAGCACCTTGCGGTCGGCGGCATTGACGACCAGCTTCATGATCATCTTTTCCTTGCGGCCCGAAAGCGTCGCCTTCATCGGCCGGAATTCGGCGCGGTAGACTTCCAGCTCGTCGAAGCGGCGCGCGGCCTCTTCTTCCGTCAGACCGACCGTGCCGATCTCCGGCTGCGAGAAGACGGCGGTGGCGATCAGGTCGTGATCCGGCGAGACCGGATTGTTCTTGTACTCGGTCTCGATGAAGCACATGGCCTCGTGGATCGCGACCGGCGTCAGCTGCACGCGGTCGGTCACGTCGCCAAGCGCGTAGATGCCGGGCGCGCTGGTGCGCGAGAACGCGTCGACGACGATGGCGCCACGTTCATCGGTCTTGACGCCAGCCGCTTCGAGACCGAGCCCCTTCGTGTTCGGCACGCGGCCAAGCGCCAGCATCACCTGGTCGACGGCGATGTCGCCGTGCTTCATCGTGTGCGCGATGCGCTTGCCGTCGGGATCGAGCGTGACCGACTGGATGATGTCTTCACAGAGGATACGGATGCCCTTCTCTTCCATCGCCACGTGCAGCCCGCGGCGCAGGTCGTGGTCGAAGCGCGAGAGAATTTCCTTGCCGCGATAGATCAAGGTCGTCTCGACGCCGAGGCCGTGGAAGATGTTGGCGAATTCGACGGCGATGTAGCCGCCGCCGGCGATCAGGATCGACTTCGGCAGTTCTGCGAGATCGAAAGCTTCGTTCGAGGAAATGCAGTGCTCGTGTCCCGGCAGCGCGTCATGCGGCGTCGGATGACCACCAACGGCGATCACGATCCGCTCCGCCGTTACCGTCTTGCCGCTGTCGAGCAGGCGAACGGTATTCGGGCCGACGAGTTCGGCGCGCGTATGCAGGATTTCGGCCCCGGCATTGTTCAGCCCCTTCTGGTAGAGCCCCTCGAGCCGGGTGATCTCCTGTTCCTTCGCGGCGACCAGCTTCTTCCAGTCGAACCGGCTCTCGCCGACCGACCAGCCGAAGCCGGCGGCGTCTTCGAAATGTTCGGAAAACTGCGACGCGTAGACATAGAGCTTCTTCGGCACGCAGCCGCGGATGACGCAGGTGCCGCCATAACGAAACTCCTCCGCGATCGCGACCTTCTTGCCGAGGCTCGCCGCCAGGCGCCCGCTCCTGACGCCACCGGACCCGCCACCGATTACGAAGAGGTCATAGTCGAATGCGGGCATGGGCAGTCTCCTGAAAGCAAGCGGGCCGGAATGGCGAAATGGAAAGCTGGCCGAAGGATCTCGCGTCCGGCAGCCGGTCGCGCCCAGCCGACGACCGGGCCGCAGGCACATATAGTGGTGCCTCCAGGCAAAAGAAAAGCCCGGATCACTCCGGGCTCCTTGAAACGTGATGAACGGCGCCGGCGCGCTCGATTATTGCGCCGGCTGCTGGGCAGCGCCTTCGGCCGCCGGCTGGGTGCTGCCAACCTTGGCGTCGAGCGACTTGGTCGCTTCCTGGGTCAGGTCGCGGGAAACGCCTGACGCCCAGATGTCGGCGGCCTTGAGCAGTTCGCGCGAAGCGATCGGGCCGTCGTTCAGGAGCTTCTTGCCGGCGGCGGAACCGTAGAATTCCGTGATCGCGTTCAGTTCTTCCAGCGAAAAGGTCTTGGCGTAGATCGTCGCCGCTTCGTTTTCGAGGTCGGCGCGGCGGGCGGCAAGGCTGAGCGCCTTCTCGTCAACCGTCGCGGTGATGAGTTCCTGATGGTTCGGCGATGCCTGGATCAGCGTGTTCTTCAGCCGCTCGGCAAGATTCGGCAGAATATTGTCGAAGCTGTTGGTGACGCCAAGCGCTGCGATCGTCGCGCGCGCCGCCTTGATCTGCTCTTCGGAGACGTCCTGGGCCTGCACCGCCGGAACCGATGCGGAAAGCAGAACCGCGGTGGCAGCGAATGTGCGGACAAGACCTGCGAGTTTGTTCATTTTTACCCTTGCTCCTGTGTTTGTCGCATGCTGCCCGGGCGATTGCCGCCGCCAGGCCCGCATGTATGGAAACCTGTTTGTCTTTGCCGCTCCCAGCCCGGTGCGGGCTGTCGGGAGCCGGTTCAGGACGCAGTCAGAATGCGTGCCTCTTCCGGCCCTGCAATGATCGCCAGCGACGCGATGTCGATGAAAAGCCCGTGCTCGACGACGCCGGGAATGGCATTCAGCTCTCCCGCGAGCGCATCTGCATCAGGAATACGGCCAAAAGATGCATCGAGGATGAGGTGCCCGCCGTCCGTCTTGAAGGCGCCGTCATGGGATTGACGCACGGCGATTTCGCCGGAAAGGCCGAGCCGCGCGGCGACTTTCTCGATCGCGATCCGCGTTGCCACCTGACCGAAGGGGTTGACCTCGATCGGCAGCTTGAAGGCGCCGAGAACGTCGACCACCTTCGATTCGTCGGCAATCACGATCATGCGCTTCGAGGCACTCGCGACGATCTTTTCACGCAGCAATGCGCCGCCGCCGCCCTTGATCAGCCGCAGCCGGCCATCGACCTCGTCGGCGCCGTCGATCGTCAGATCCAGTTCCGGCAGTTCGTCGAGCGACTTCAACGGTACACCGAGCTCGAGGCAGAGTCGCGCCGTACGCTCCGAAGTGGGAACGCCTTCGATGTGGAAGCCGGCCGCGACTTTCTCGGCCAGCAGTCGGACGAATTCCTCAGCCGTGGAGCCGGTACCGATGCCGAGGCGCATGCCGTCTTCGACATATTCCAGAGCCGCAGCCGCGGCTTTGATTTTCATTTCGCGGGCGTCCATGCGCCAGTCGCTCCCTTGTAACGCCGACGGACGACTTCGCTCCAATCTGCGAACCGCGCGCCCGTTTTCCGCTGAGACACTTACACGCCCGGCGACGCAAACAAAAGTCAAAATGAAATTGCCGCCAAGGATTCCGCACCGCTTGCGAGGTGTACTCCCCATTGCATTCTGCCGTCACTTCGCCTACCCGAACGGCAACGTTTCCGGTGCCATGAGGTTTTTCGGTGTCATCTCCCATAGTCGTCTTCGATCTTGATGGAACGCTTGTCGATACCGCGCCGGACCTGGTCGCGAGCCTCAATCATGCAGTGACCCAGGCCGGCATCGCGCCGGTCGGCTATGCCGATCTGACCCACCTCGTCGGCCACGGCGCACGCGCGATGATCGAGCGCACCTTCGCGCTCCGGGAAAAGCCGCTCGCTGAAGACGTGCTGGAATGGCAGCTCAAGGAGTTCGTCGATTTCTACCACGGCTCGATGCCCGGCGATTCGCTGCCTTATCCGGGCCTCATCGACGCACTCGACCGCCTCTCCGGCGCCGGGTTCAAACTGGCGGTCTGCACCAACAAGCCGGAAAAGCTGGCAAAGCGCCTGCTCGAACGCCTGGGACTGATCGAACGCTTCGCCGCGATTTCCGGCGGCGATACGTTCGAAGTGCGCAAGCCGAATGCCGAGCACCTGCTGAGAACCGTCACCAATGCCGGCGGCCGGGCCGAACGCTCGGTGATGGTCGGCGACAGCCTCAACGACTTCCTCGTCGCGCGCAATGCCGCGGTGCCGTCGATCGCGGTTCCTTTCGGCTACTCCGACGTCCCCGTCGAAAGCCTCGAGCCGACGAAGATCATCGGCCACTTCGATGAGCTGACGCCGGACTTGGTCTCCGCTCTGCTCGAAGCCCGATAGTCGCAAAGAAAAGGCCGCTCGAAGCGGCCGTTTCTACCCTTATGCCTTATCCTTCGGCTCTGCGGGCGCCCCGCGTCGCGTCAAGGGCGCGGTTCATGTACATGTCGCGCTCGTAGACGTCGTTGAAATATTCGACGACGCCATCCTTGTTCGGCCAGGCCGTGAAATAAGCGACATAAACCGGCACCTTCACCGGAACCTGCAGCGCCTTGTTGCGGCCGTCGGCAATCTCCTTGCCGACATCCTCGACGCTGGTGCCGAGCACGGCCGCCGCCATGCGGCGCGGATCGGCAAGCCGCACGCAACCGTGGCTGAGTGCCCGGTTGTCGCGCTTGAAGAAGCTCTTCGACGGGGTGTCGTGCATGTAGATCGCATGCGCGTTGGGGAACAGGATCTTCAGCTCGCCGAGCGCATTGTCGCTGCTCGGCGGCTGGCGCACGGCGATCGAAGCGGTCGAGCCGTTCCAGTTGACCGACGCCGACGGAACCGCCCGGCCGCCGATCTCGACCTGGTAGCCCATGCGGTCGAGGTAGTTCGGATCGCTCCTGAGCTTCGGCAGCATCTCGTTGACGATGATCGACTGCGGCACGCCCCAATACGGATTAACCTCGACGGTCTGGATCTCGTCCTGGAAGAAGTAGGTCTGGTTCGTCTTCGAGCCGACGACCACGCGCATCGAGAACTGCTCGGCGCCCTGGTCGGCGTAGGTGGCGGTGAAGGCCGGCTGGTTGATGAAGACGTAGCGGTCGCCGAGGCCGTCAGGCAGCCAGCGCGCCTGTTCCATGGCGATTTCGAGCTTGTTGATCTTGTTCGCCACGCTGTCGCCGCCTGTCAGGATGCGCACCGACGCCTGGCCGACGACGCCGTCGGCCTTCAGCCCGTGCTCCTTCTGGAAGGCCTCGACCAGCGACACCAGTTCCGGCGTGTATTCCGGCGTGCCTTGATAGGCGGCAAGAACCGCCGCATGCTCGGCCTTCAGCGCCTCCGAACCCTTGAGGCGAATACCGGCAATGATATTCGCGAGCTCGGGATTGCTCTCTCCCGGCTTCAGCAGGGTGCCGGGCGCGATCTCGACGCGCTGCTCGGCGCCCGTTTCCGCCCTCAGCTTCTCCAGTTCGACGGAGAGGGCGGCGAATTGCGCGCTCTTCGGGTTCTGGTCGTTGAGAAGCGTGGCGACGTCGGCGCTCGCAGACAGCTTGTCGAGAAGCGACGTGAGGTCGACGGTCTTGCGCTTGAAGTCGTGGTAGCCGGAGATCTTGTTCGGATCGATGCGGCCGCGCACCGTGTCCTGCGCATAGGTGAGCGTTGCCGCCGACAGAGCGATTTCGAACTGCAGCAGCTCCTTTTCCCGCGCGATCATGTCGCCGCGGTCGAAGCTATCGGCCGGTACGCTGACGGCATAATCCTGCGGATCGAGGCCGACCTTGGCGGCATCGGCGAGAACGGCGATCGCCGCCTTCGCCTTGGCATTCACGCCCTCGGCGCCAATCCAGATGTAATCCATGCGCGCGCCGTAATGAGCCTCGACCGCCTTTGCGACGTCGCCCGTGGCACGCACGTTGATTTCCGGAAGGAACTGCCGCGCATCGGCAAGCGGCATGCGCAGCATGGGCGGCAGTGCGCCGTTGCGCACGGAGCCGGTCACCACCGGGTCGAGCAGCTTGTCGGTCGCGATCCGGCGCAGCGCTTCGGCCTTGTAGGTATAGTATTTCGGCCCGGTGACCTTCGGCAGCGGCCTGGCGGCCTGCTGCGGGCCGATCATTGCGCCCATGCCGGGGAGCGGCTGGGCTGGCTGGCTCTGTTCGGCGGAATCTGGCTTCTTTCTGCCTGCCCGGATGAAATCCGCAAACGAGAAGGCCGAAGCCGGCCGCGCATCCATGGTCACGATCGCACAGCCGCTCATAAGCGCCACGATCGCTGCCGTCTTAATTACTCTCATATGAAACTACGTCCCCGTATCGCGTTGTCGCCGAATTCGGCTGAAGCCAGATTCTCGCCACGCCCTCGTGCACTGAAAGTTATAGAAAAGGATGGTGAATGAAAAGGAAACGCGCCTGCGAACATCGACCTTGATCCTTCTTCTTCCTCCCAGCAAACGCCTCGATTCCATAACGTTCGAAGGGGGATAAAAATTTGATCCATATGGATTTTATTTCAGCAGGAGGTCATGGGCGGGCCGCAGCCGGCAATCGGCGCCCGAAAAGAACACCGTGCCTGTGACCGAAACATCACAACGGCGCCAGCGGGCCGGAAGCGCGCGAATCACGTTCGCTGCGGGGCTGCCTTGTTGCACTGCAACGTTTCAAACGATTGTAGCATGGCAAGCCGCGCCACGCCCCTTTACAAGCTTCGGCAGGCGGGGCAGAGAGAGGCCCGGCACCTGGGGAGATCCGCCGCGCGGCCCCCTCGCCCAGGCTTCATGAACCGCATGATCAAGGCAGGTATCACGATGACATCGACGCGCACGGAAACAGATACGTTCGGCCCCATCGAAGTGGCAAGCGACCGCTATTGGGGCGCTCAGGCCCAGCGCTCGCTCGGCAATTTCAAGATCGGTTGGGAAAAGCAGCCGGCCTCGATCGTCCGGGCGCTCGGCATCGTCAAGCAGGCTGCCGCCCGCACCAACCAGGCGCTCGGCCGCCTGGATTCGACCATCGCCGATGCGATCGTCAAGGCATCGCAGGAAGTGATCGATGGCAAGCTCAACGACCATTTCCCCCTCGTCGTCTGGCAGACCGGCTCGGGCACCCAGTCGAACATGAATGCCAACGAGGTGATTTCGAACCGGGCGATCGAACTGCTCGGCGGCGTCATGGGCTCGAAGAAGCCGGTCCATCCGAACGACCACGTCAACATGAGCCAGTCGTCGAACGACACCTATCCGACGGCGATGCACATCGCCTGCGCCGAACGCGTCATCCATGACCTGCTGCCGGCGCTGAAGCACCTGCACAAGGCGCTCGAAGCCAAGGTCAAGGCGTTCGGCCACATTATCAAGATCGGCCGCACCCACACCCAGGACGCGACGCCGCTGACGCTCGGCCAGGAATTCTCCGGTTATGCCGCCCAGGTCGCCTCCTCGATCAAGCGCATCGAGATGACGCTCCCCGGCCTCTGCGAACTCGCCCAGGGCGGCACGGCCGTCGGTACCGGCCTCAACGCGCCCGTCGGCTTTGCCGAGAAGGTCGCCGAAGAGATCGCCAAGATCACCGGCATCGCCTTCACCTCGGCGCCGAACAAGTTCGAAGCGCTTGCCGCCCATGATTCCATGGTGTTCAGCCATGGCGCGATCAATGCGACGGCCGCAGCCCTCTTCAAGATCGCCAACGACATCCGCTTCCTCGGCTCCGGCCCGCGCTCCGGTCTCGGCGAGCTGTCGCTGCCGGAAAACGAGCCCGGCTCGTCGATCATGCCTGGCAAGGTCAACCCGACCCAGTGCGAGGCGCTGACCCAGGTCTGCGTCCAGGTGTTCGGCAACCACGCGGCGCTGACCTTCGCCGGCAGCCAGGGCCATTTCGAGCTCAACGTGTTCAACCCGCTGATGGCCTACAACTTCCTGCAGTCGGTGCAGTTGCTCGCCGATGCGGCCGTGTCCTTCACCGACAACTGCGTCGTCGGCATCGAGGCACGCGAAGACAACATCAAGGCGGCGCTCGACCGCTCGCTGATGCTCGTCACCGCGCTTGCTCCGAAGATCGGCTACGACAACGCCGCCAAGATCGCCAAGACCGCCCACAAGAACGGCACGACGCTGCGCGAAGAAGCCGTCGGCGGCGGCTATGTGACGAACGAAGAGTTCGACGCGATCGTGCGCCCGGAAACGATGATCAGCCCGGCCTGATCCATTTTGAGACACCACGGCGCCTCACCGGCGCCGTGGCTTCAAGCCGCAAACGCAAGGGATAGATCGGCGAAAACGGCCGCAATCGATCGAATTGCGGTCCGCGGCGGCGGCAAATATTAAGACTTCGCAAATCATTTGCCCCTAAAAATCATAACCCGTAAGCAGTGATTAATATTAGGGGATTTGCACATGCAAACGGCAAACTCGGGCAAAGCTCAAACGCCCGATATCGCAGCGCAAGTGACCCATGCCATGCGCATGATGGGTGTCGCGCCTATCCCCCGCAACTACGAGCTCTATTACGAAGCCTATCTCGGCTCCAACCCGCAGCTCTCCAAGGAGCTCGCGGCCCTCGGCAGCCGCGCGACCCAGGAAGAGCTGGACGCGATCGGCGCGCAATATTTCAGCCATATCCACCGCTCGACCGGCATCGAGCGCGCACACACCACGCTTGCAGCCAAGCTTGCCGAACTCGTCACCCTGCTGAAGGATGAGCAATACGCGCTCGAGAATTACAACAAGGTTCTCGACGAGGCCTATGTCAACATCATCAGCAAGAGTGCTTCCAGCGCCGATATCCTGCGCCATGCGATCGGCATCCTGACCGACGCGACGGCCGAGACGATGAGCCAGGGCAAGGAGCGCGTGCAGACGGTCGTGCAGAAATCCTTCGAGATGGAAGTCATCCGGCAGGAACTCGACGAGTACAAGCGCATCGCCAACACGGATTCGCTGACGCGCCTCGCCAACCGCCGCGCCTTCGACGACAATCTGGCCGCGGTCTACAACAGCGAGCACCTCAAGAACTTCACCGGCCTGCTCGTGGCCGACATCGACCATTTCAAGAAGGTCAACGACACCTTCGGCCATCCGGTCGGCGACAAGATCCTCGCGACCGTCGGCGGCGTGCTTCGCGCCAACCTGCGCCGCGAGGCCTTCGTGGCCCGCACCGGCGGCGAGGAGTTCGCCATCATCCTCGGCGACAGCACCCAGGAGGAATGCCTGCAGATCGCCGATCGCATCCGCACCGTGCTTGCGGCAACGCCCTTCCGGAACTCGAAGACCGGGGTCAACTACGGCCCGATCACGCTTTCCGTCGGCGTCTGCATGGCGACCGCGGCCGAAGACCCTGTCGATCTCTACAACAAGGCGGATATCGCGCTCTATTCGGCCAAGAATGGCGGGCGAAACAAGACCGTTCTTTTTGAAGACGGCATGCGCAAGGAATCCGGCCGCAACTGGCTGATCTATCGGCGCTGATCCTTCTCCTGGTCCTATACCTACAAATGGCGCCGCCCCGGGCGCCATTTGCGTTTGAGAGCCGCGTTCCCTTGGAAACAGCCGCCTTTCGCCACAACCGCTAGAACTCTCCTCAACGGGGAACAACCGCTCGAGGACAGGCGTGGACGGTTCCCGCAACCGAGGGGGGACCACCATGAAGACCATTCTCGCAGCGCTGATTGCCACCAGCTTCCTTGCAGGCGTCACCACATCGGCGAAGGCCGCGGACGACGCGCCGATCACCGTCGCCTCGCTCGACAGCGCCACCGCCAAGACGAGTTCGCTTCAGATCCTGTCAAAGGGCGGTGCGAAATCGAAAGCTCTGCGCCGCGACATCAGCCAGTCGCCGATCCCGCGCGAAGTGGTTGCCTTCAACGAAGCAGCGGCCCCGGGCACGATCATCGTCGACAATTCCGAGCGCCGTCTGTACCACGTCCTCGGTGGCGGCGTTGCGGTCAAATATGCCGTCAGTGTCGGCCGCAGCGGTTTCCTTTGGACAGGCACCAACACGGTCAGCCGCAAGGCCGAATGGCCCACCTGGATACCGCCGGAAAAAATGCGCGCCCGCGAGGCGAAGAAGGGCAAGATCCTGCCGGCCAGCATGAAGGGCGGCATCGGCAACCCGCTCGGCGCGCGCGCCATGTATCTCGGCTCCACCATCTACCGCATTCACGGCACGAACCAGCCATCGTCGATCGGCAAGGCAATGTCATCCGGCTGCATTCGCATGGCCAACGAGGATGTCGAACACCTCTATGCCAGCGTCGAGATCGGCGCCACGGTCATCGTTCGCGATTGAGCTTGTGGTGAAAACCTCACCGCTTATCGGCCGCATGCATCAGCCCCAGTGTTCCGCGCAATCGCAATCAGCTCCGGCCGGTACTCGAAGTGCATCGTGTCGAAATGATACCAGCGGCCACCCCAGATGAAGCCGTGACGCTCGAAAATCCCGACGATATCAAGCGGATAGCGGTTGCGATATCGCAGCGCGCCGCCACTCGCCCTCCCGGCCCAGCGCCAGTAGTCGGCAAAGTCCGTATTGAGATCGATGGCCGCCCCGAAGCTATGGACCGAAAGCGTGTCAGCGCCGGCAATCCGCCGCCAGTTGAAGGTGCCGGCGCTTGGGCTGAGATAGCGCTTCAGGCCGGCATGCCGCGAGAGGTCGGCGGCGACCGCTTTCAGTGCCTCTGCGGCGCCGTGCTTGCGCGTGACCCGCAGCCGCTCACCGAACCAATCGACGGTGACGAGATCCTGGCTCACTGCCTTGGCGTTGCCGCCATAGAGCCGTTTCAGGAGCACTTCGCTGCGGATGCGCCCCGGTTCGAAATCGACGGCCGGCGGTCTCGCGCAGGCACCCAGCGGATAGATTTGCGACAGGCTGTCCTCGACATCGGCCGCGGCGAGCTTTTCGGCGTGGCTCTTCTTCCTGCCGTCGTCGATCGCAAGCGGCGGCCCGCCATCGCTGAGGATCAGGGTATTGGCGTCGATCTGCTCGATAGCTCCAGGATAGGCGGCAGCCAGCAGGCGCAGTTTCTCCGAAAGCGTTGGTTCGGCAGCCGTCGCCCGGTCGGCCAAGAGAGCGAGCGCGAAGAGGATGGCAGATGCACCTGTCAGACCTTGCCGCCGCACCCTCGCCTCCACCCACGCGCCTTTCTGATGGGCGACCGGACGGGTCAGCCCGGACGGCAGCCTACCACATGGTCTTGGCGGCGCGCTCCGGCCATTCGCGGTCATAGGTTTCGCGGTCGAAATCCGCCTTGGCAGCCTTCAGCAGCGTGCCGGGCGTCGGCAGCGTTGCCGGATCGAGGAAACGGTCGGAGTTCCAGAGCTGCGCCCGCATCACGGCGCGCGCGCACTGGAAATAGACTTCGCCGATGGTCACGACAATGACGCTGCGCGGGTGCTTGCCATCGACCTCGAAGCTGTCGGTAAGGGCCGGATCGATGCACAGCACGGCCGTGCCGTTGATGCGCATCGTCGTGTTCGATCCGGGGATCAGGAACATCAGCGCCACGCGCGGATCGCGCACGATATTGGCGAGCGAATCGACCCGATTGTTGCCGCGCCAGTCGGGAAGCAGCACCGTCTTGTCGTCGGCAATCCGAACCACGCAAGCGTCGTCACCGCGGGGCGAACAATCGAGCCCCTCCGGCCCGACAGTTGCGAGCGCGCAGAAGGGCGAAGCCTCGATCATCAGCCGATATTCCGCCGTCAGCGTCTTGGTGACCTTGGCCACCGAAGCTTCACTGACACCGCCATAGAGCGCGTTGAGTTCCTCGACCGAGGTGATGACCGTCATGCCGTCCTCCAATACCGAAAGATCTCGCCAAAGCGACCCTTCGACCGATAGCATGACAGTCTGATGACGGCAGCAACGAAAAAGTGTCAGGCGGCGGCTTTTTGATCTTCCGCGTGTATGAAGGCGTTGATCCGCGCGATCACGGGGGCAGCCGAAACGATGCGGCGATGGCCGAGGCCGTTCGCCCAATGGATCTCCACATTCGGCCCTGCGGCTGCATAGCGGCGCGCATGATCGGCCGCGACCTCCTTGTCGTCCTCGGCATGGATGATCAGCGTCGGCACGGCCAGGACGCCGACGATCCGCGCAGCGTCGAATTCCTCGAGCCGGCGGCCGGAGAGACGTTCGACGACACCTTCAAAGGCAGCCTGCGTCTTCGGCGCCAGGCGAAGAACCTTCCCGAAGCCCTTGAAAAGCCAGGTCATCTCGCTCGGCGCGCCGATCAGCACCAGCTTCTTCGCCACATGGCTGCGCACGTCACAGACGATGCCGCCCGCCGCACAGGCAAGGCTTGCGCCGCCGAAGGAATGACCAACGCAGACGTCGAAATTGCCGAAATGCCGCCAGGCGGCGTCGATTGCCCTGACGGCCGCGGGCATGGTGAGCGTCCGTCCCGGCGAGCCGCCATGCCCCGGCCAGTCAAGCGTCACCACCTCGGCGCCGCCCTTGACCAGCCCATCGATCATCGCAGCAAGGTAGTCGCTCCGCGATCCCCAGCCATGCACGAGCAGGATGCGCTTGGCGTTTGCCGCACCGTGCGGCGCCGCGAACTGCCGCGCCAGCACCCAGCCACCGGCATAGGAAAGCGTCACCGGCTTTGCCTTGGCGATCACCGGCTCCGCCGCGGCAAGAGCCGCCTTTTCCTTGGCGTTTTTCGGCTTTCGGCCGGGTGTGATGCTGAAAAGCTTGAAAGCCAGGCTACCGGCGGTCTCCGGCGAGAGCGCTGCCACGCCTTTCAGCGCATGGCGGATGACCTTGATCGCAAAGGATGCCATAGTGGGAATCTCTTGTTATGTTCAATGCTGAACATAATTGTACAACGTTGAACAAAAATCAAGTGACGAACGAACGCCATTTTCCCTGGGATCATCCCCGCTTTCGCAGCTGGATCGCCGTGGCGCGCGCCTGCCAGCTCATGCAGCAGACGTTGACGCGCGAGATCGCCCATCTCGACATCAAGCCGCCGCACCTCGACATCCTGATCAATCTCTATCGGTTCGATGGCATCTCGCAGCAGGAGCTGGCCCGCAAGCTGCTGGTCGGCCGTTCCAACATGAGCATGCTGCTGCCGCAACTGGAGAAGCGCGGGCTGATCCTGCGCCGCGGTGACGAGAAGGACAAACGGGTGCTGCGGCTGTCGCTGACGCCGGAGGGACGCACGCTGACCGAGGCCGCCATGGAAATCCACACGGCGCTGATCGAGAAGTCCATGGTGGGCGCGCCGATCGAGGAATGCATGATCGTCGCCCAGTCCATGGAGCGGCTGATCGGCATTCTGCTCAAGGAAGAGCACGAGCTGGCCTGACGTACCTGCAGCATGTTTCCTGAATCGTAACCGCTTTAAGGACCAAACATGCAGCATTCAAAGTGCTACAGCGACCTTTGCGCGTCTGATAAGACGCGCGGCGCTGTAATGGTCAGCGCGGCTTCTCCGCCTTGTCGCGCGACATGCCCTTGTCGGCGAGTTCCTGTTCGTAAGCGGCGAACAGCTCTTCACCCTTCTCGCCGAGTTCGCGCAGATAGCTCCAGGTGAAGATGCCGGTGTCGTGGAAATCGTCGAAGCCGATGCGGACCGCATAATTGCCGGTTGGCTGTACCGAAATGATCTGCACGTTGCGCTTGCCGGGTACCGTCACCCGCTGCCCGGGGCCGTGTCCCTGCACTTCGGCGGACGGCGAAAGCACCCGCAGCATCTCCGCCGAAAGATCGAATGATGCGCCATCGTTGAAGGTGACGACGAGCCGGTGACGGTCCTTGGAGACACGCAGTTCCGTCGGCCAGATTTCACTCATATTGCCTGCTCCTGTTTCTACAGCGCCGCGCGTCTAATCAGACGCGCAAAGGTCGCTGTAGCACTTTGATTTGCTGCATGTCTTTGTCCTTAAATCGAGGTCGATTTAAGGAGACATGCAGTAGGCTGCAAAAGGCAGTGCCTTGTTTCGCCGTCTATTTCATCTTCAAACCGATTCCGGCCCAGGGATAAAGTGACGCACCGCATTGCCGCCTGAATTACCCTGTTCTTCCGATCAACACTTTGCGACAGTATGCGCCTTGACGCGACCATTCTCAGCAACGACATTGAAAGGGCTGGGAGAAAGACGCTTGAACACAGCCACGATAGACAGGATCGGCGCAACGCCGATCGAGCAGCAAACCGCTCCGATGATCGACCCCTTCGGTCGGGCGATCACCTATCTGCGCGTGTCCGTCACCGATCGCTGCGATTTCCGCTGCACCTATTGCATGGCGGAGCACATGACCTTCCTGCCGAAGAAGGATCTGCTGACGCTCGAAGAATTGCAGCGGCTCTGTTCCGCCTTCATCGCCAAGGGCGTGCGTAAGCTTCGGCTCACCGGCGGCGAACCGCTGGTGCGCAAGAACATCATGTTCCTGGTGCGCGAACTCGGCAAGGAGATCGAGGCCGGCCGGCTCGACGAGTTGACCTTGACCACGAACGGCTCGCAGCTTGCGAAATATGCGACCGAGCTCGTCGATTGCGGCGTCAAGCGCATCAACGTCTCGCTCGACACGCTGGATCCCGCGAAGTTCCACCAGATCACCCGCTGGGGCGATCTCGCCAAGGTGATGGAAGGCATCGACGCGGCCCAGGCTGCCGGCCTCAAGGTCAAGGTCAACGCGGTGGCGCTGAAAGGTTTCAACGACGCGGAGATCCCCGATCTCATGCGCTGGGCCCACGGCCGCGGCATGGACCTGACGCTGATCGAAACCATGCCGATGGGCGAGATCGAGGAAGACCGCACCGACCACTACATGCCGCTTTCGGAAATGCGCCGGCAATTGGAAGAGCAGTTCACCTTCTCGGACATTCCCTATCGCACCGGCGGCCCGGCCCGTTATCTCGAGGTCGCCGAAACCGGCGGACGGCTCGGCCTGATCACGCCGATGACGCATAACTTCTGCGAAAGCTGCAACCGCGTCCGCCTCACCTGCACCGGCACGCTCTACATGTGCCTCGGCCAGAACGACGCGGCCGACCTGCGCACGGCGCTCCGCGCCTCCGATGACGATGCCTATCTGAGCCAGGTGATCGACGAAGCGATCGGCCGCAAGCCGAAGGGCCACGACTTCATCATCGACCGGGAGCACAACCGCCCCGCCGTCGCCCGCCACATGAGCGTCACCGGCGGCTGACCTTTCCGCTTCTCGATTTGGATTGCCGGCAGGCAGCCCCTCATCCGCCTGCCGGCACCTTCTCCCCGCGAAGCGGGGAGAAGGAAACGTGAGGCGACGCTTTCGCTTACTCACGGTGTTCCTCTGGATACGGGGAGCCGGCGGCTGATAACAATCAAAGCGGCTCAAGCATCCGTTGGATGCCGGTGCAAGCGCCCCCTTGGGCACGTCCCCTCGCCCCGCCTGCGGGGAGAGGGTTAGGGTGAGGGGCTGATCCGCACGGCGTTGCCTTCAAAGAATGACCGTCATACCCAAAGACAAGCCAAATCTAAGCCGCGTAGCCGACGCGACCCCGCCCCTGTACCGCAACACCTTCCGTACCGGTGCGGAAGCGCTCGATCTTCTCGTTGAGCATTTCCACCTGCCGGCGCAGCCCGTGGATCTCGGCGGTGTTTTCCTCGACCATCGCGGCATTCTGCTGGGTGATCAACTCAACCTCGTGCACCGCCGAATTCACCTCGTTGAGGCCGGTATACTGGTCGGCGGCCGAAGCCTCGATATTGCTGACGAGATCGTGGATCGTGGTGATGTGGCTGTTGATGACGGTGAGCGCATCGCCGGTTTCCTGCACCAGAGCCACGCCGCTTCTCACCTGGGCCGAGCTTTCGGAGATCAGCCCCTTGATCTCGCGGGCGGCACCGGCGCAACGCTGGGCAAGCTCGCGCACTTCCTGGGCCACGACGGCAAAACCGCGGCCCGCCTCGCCTGCCCGTGCCGCCTCGACGCCGGCATTCAGCGCCAGAAGGTTGGTCTGGAAGGCGATTTCGTCGATGACGCCGATGATCGTGCCGATCTTTTCAGACGAGCGATTGATCTCCGCCATCGCATCGATCGCCTTGGCCACCACCTGGCCGGAATGCTTGGCATAGGAGTTGGTCTCGCCGACGGAGACGGTCGTCTTGCGCGCGCTTTCCGCCGTCGCACGAACGATCTCCGTCAATTGGCGAAGCGCCCGCGAGCTTTCCTCGAGCGCCGCCGCCTGCTGCTCGGTGCGGCGTGCCAGGTCGTCAGCCGACGTTGCCAAGTTGCCGGTGCCGCCGGTGATCTCGCCGGTGACGATACGCACGTCGGCAAGCGTCGCCCGCAGCGCCTCGACCGCATTGTTGTAGGTGCGCGCCATGATCACGTAGTCGGCCGGCAGATCCTCGGCCATGCCTTCCTCGAGATTGCCGTCGGCGAGAGCTGCGAGAACATCCGAAAGCGCATTCAGCGCCTGCATCTGCTCGGCTTCGACCCGGGCGCGCTCGGCGGCGCGGCGCGCTTCCTCCTCGGCCGAAAGCGCGCGTGCCGCTTCCGCCTCGCGCCCCAGCCGCACGTTTTCGACGGCATTGTCGCGGAACACGGCAACGGAGCGCACCATGTCGCCGATCTCGTCACCGCGGTTGCGGCCCTCGATGGCGACATCGAGATCGCCGCTGGCAAGCCGCGTCATCGTTTCGGTCACCCGTTTCAGGGGCCCGCGCAGGGTTTCGACCAGCATCAGGCCGCCGATGATCGCAAGCAGCGTGCCGGCGATCATGGCGACGATCGAAACGTCGGCCGAACGCTGGCTGTCGACCTTGCCGGCTTCCTGCGCGCTGCTGACGAAACTTTCGAGGGTGGTGCTGGCAGCGGCGACGAGCGACGAGGCTTCCGCCTTCGCCGCTTGCCAGCGGCTGCCGACGTCGATCAGCGCTGCGGTGTCCTTGGCGATGTTGTCGAGCGAGGGGCCGAGCTTCGCCGGCAGGTCACGGAGAGCCGCGTTCTTGCCGCCGAGTTCGCCGAGCTTGGCCGCCGTTTCGCGAACCGCCTCGATGTCGGCCATGACCGGCTCGCGCCCGGCCGCATCGAGCTTGCGGTGCAGCTCGCTGATATGCAGCCGGGTGCTGTCGAGCCCCTTGAAGGTGTCGCCCATCAGCGTGATCAGAGTCTTGAGCTGCGAGATCTCGGCGTCCATGCCGACGAAGCGCTTGGCGGCCGTGTCCGAGTTCTTCGCGGCCTCCTTGGCAAAGTCCGCCTCATATTTGGAGAACTTGCCGAGGATCGGCACCAGCGCGTTCTTCTTCGCCTCGCTGTCTTCGGCACCGGCAAGGATCGCCTGAACCTTGAGCGCCTGATCCTTCACGTCGGCAATCGGCGCCTGTACCTTTTCCGAGGCGATCTTTTCCGCCTCGTCGATCTGTTTCAGCAGATGCGGCAGCAGCTTGCCGGCCTGGTCGATCTTGGCATCCGGATTGACGGCCATCGTTACCGGCAGGCGGAACTTCTTGATGCGCTCGGCAAGGCCCTGATAGGCGGCGGCGTCGAAGAGCAGCGCCTTGGCAAAGGCTTCCTTCTCACCGGATTCCTTGCGGATGAAATCGATCTGCTTGTAGGCGCCATTGCCCTGCTCGGTCATGTCGGCGAGTGCCGCTTCCAGCGATGCCGTCACCTGGTCCCGTTCGAGCTTGGTCGCCCAGAGCTTTTCGGTCTGGCCGCGCATCGCCTTCCCCAGCGCAAGAACGGAAGCGATCTCCGCCTTGTCCTGATCACGCGTCAGCAGGCTATCGAGCGCCTTCACGCCGCTTTCTTGCTCGTCGATCTGGCCCGCGAGCGCTGTTTTCGTTTCTTCGCTCGGCGCATCCGAGAAGGTCTGCAGCGCGCTGCGCAGCGCCTGGAAATCCGAGAGATTGTTGATGGTTTCGCGCGTCACGGTCATATGGCCGTTGAGCGTGCGGGCGGTAAAGAAGCCAATGAGACCAATACCGGCGATCAGCGCCACCAGCGGAACCACGAAAAGCAGAACCTTGGTGACGATCCGCAAGCGTTGCAGCAGGCGATCGATGAAAGACATTGCGCACCCCTGAATTATTCTTATGGGAAGCAGGCCCGCGCGGCGGCTTTTCTTGGTGGGAACACCGATGGGGTAGTTGCCGCAGGCTCTCCCAAGCCCTCGGCAGACATCCCTGGAATGGCCACCCTGCAAGGTTTACTGCGGCGCCACCCCGCCGATCGCGTCATGCGAATGGATGCGGAATTGTGGCGACGATAGGCAGCGAAACTTAAGATTCCGCGAATAAGCTCACGTTCGCCCGCGGCCGTTTCCAACCGTTCTACTTGCCCTGAAAGAAAAGCGGCCAGCGCATGCGAACCCGTTTGCACAAGACCGCGGCCAATGCTTAAACATTGGGCGATCCCATCCCGTGGATTCGCCTCCCCATCCGTCGGCAGCGACCCGCTCGCCGGCGCCGCAGGACACCAAGCATGCAAGCCTCCACCAATTTCCGCGGCATTCTGTTCATGTGCCTGGCAATGGTCACGTTCTCCTGCAACGACGCGCTCGTCAAATCGGTCACCGGCGCGATGAATGTGGGCCAGATCATCTTCGTGCGCGGGTTGCTGACGACCGCGATGGTCGTGCTCGCCGCCTGGCAGTTTCGTGCCTTCAGGCCGCTCGGCACCCTGATGAAGCCGGTGATCCTGCTGCGCATCGCCATGGAGGCGCTGGCCTCGGTCACCTATATCTCCGCCCTCGGCCAGATCCCGCTCGCCAACGCCTCGGCGATCATGCAGGCGCTGCCGCTCGCCGTAACGCTCGGCGCCGCCCTCTTCCTCGGCGAGCCGGTCGGCTGGCGGCGCTGGACGGCGATCATCGCCGGCTTCATCGGCGTCCTGATCGTGCTCAGACCCGGCCCCGAGGGTTTCACTCCGGCGGCGCTGACCGTCGTCGCCTGCGTGTTCGTAACGGCAACGCGCGATCTCTGCACCCGCCGCATCGGCCATGAGGTGCCGTCGCTTTACATCACCGTATCGACCTCCCTCGTCACCACCATCGTCGGTGCCGTGCTGATCCAGCCGATGGGCGGCTGGCAGCCGATGTCGGCGACCACCTTCGGCCACATCGCCGCCGCGAGCATCCTGCTGATGCTCGGTTACCAGACGATCGTGCTGGCGATGCGCGCCGGCGACATCTCTGTCATCGCCCCCTTCCGCTACACCAGCCTCATCTGGTCGATCGCGATCGGCATCTTCTTCTTTGCGGAAGTGCCGGATAGCTGGATGCTGGTCGGCGTCGCGGTCATCATCGGCTCCGGTCTCTACACCTTCTATCGCGAGACGCGGCGCGGCAGGAAAGCTGTCGCCCAGCGCTCGCTGGCCGGCCCGTTGGAATAGGAGCATCCCGATGCCGGAGACCAAACACCCATCGCTGATCAGCGCGCCGCGACCGGCCGTCATCCTCGCCGGCGGATTGTCGCGCCGCATGGGAAGCCCGAAGTCCGACCTTCAACTCGGCGGCCAAGGGATGCTTTCGCGCATCATTGAACGGCTTCGGCCACAGGTCACGAGCATCGCGGTCAACCTCAATGCCGAACCGGCGGACGCCATCGTCGGCGATATCCCCATTATTGCTGATACGGTTCCAGGTTTTCTCGGCCCTCTCGCCGGCGTACTGGCGGCCATGCGTCACACGGCGGCGACCACGCCGGAAGCAACCCATGTCGTGGCCGTTCCGACCGACACGCCCTTCTTCCCAGACGATCTCGTCGCACGGCTGACCGGCGCCTTGACGGAACGTCAGCAGATTGCCGTTGCGGCATCCGTCGGACAGATGCATCCGCTGTTCGCGCTCTGGCCGGTCGCGCTCGCTGACGATCTGGAGAACTGGCTGACGAACGACCCGAAACGCCGCGTCCGTGCCTTCATCGAACGCCATGCCTCGGTAACGGTCGATTTTCCTGTCATATTGACGTCGAAAGGCGCATTCGATCCCTTCTTCAACATCAACACGCCTGAGGATCTCGCTGAGGCGCAGGAATGGTTGAGCTTGTTCGAGGATAGCAAAGCATGAGCGCGATGAAGATCTTCGGCATCGCCGGCTGGAAGAACTCCGGCAAGACCGGGCTAATGGTGCGGCTCGTCAGCGAACTGACGCAGCGCGGCTATGTGGTTTCCACCGTCAAGCACGCGCACCACGACTTCGACATCGACAAGGTTGGCGCCGACAGCTACCGCCACCGCGAGGCCGGTGCCCATGAGGTGACGATCGTCTCCGGCACGCGTTTTGCGATCATGCACGAATTGCGCGGCGCGCCGGAGCCGAGCTTCGAGGAGATCCTTGCGCGGCTCGCCCCTTGCGATCTGGTGCTCGTCGAGGGCTACAAGCGCGAACCGATCCCGAAGATCGAGGCCCGCCGCCTGGAATCGGCAAACCGCGAGCCGCTGGCCCCCACCGATGCGCACATCTGCGCGATCGCAGCCGACCATCCGGTTGCCGATACCGATCTTCCGATCTTCGATCTCGACGACACCGCGGCAATCGCCGATTTCGTCGAAAAAGTCATTGGTCTGCAGCGCAAGGCCGATATTCTCTAGAGCGCCGTTCTTTCATGTGAACGCACAAAGGACGCTCTAGCACTTTGATTCTAGAGCATCTTTCTGCTCTCAAGTGATACCACTTGAAAGCAGGATGCTCTAGGCCCGCATCATTGCTTCGGCAGCTTTTCGAGCGCCTGTTCCGCCTCGACCATGCCTTTGAGCGGTCGCGTCATACGTTGTGCCGTCGGTTTTCGGCTTGGCACCGATCAACGGGCGTCCGCCTTGCGGAACCGAAGCTCCGTCAAATGTCGTGATCCGTGGACGTCTGTTCGGTCTACGCGGCAAAAACCGTCAATTCGTCGCGCCGACGGTCATTTCGTCCGGAATGTCATTGAGGCGGACGAAGCTGTAGCCCTTCGCCTTGAGGTCGAGGATGCCGCGCGCGACGCCGGCGCCGGCGGAATGGGTCGGCTGGTTGATATGGGCGATGATGACATCGCCGTCCTTGGCAGCCCGGATGCGCTTCTCAGCGATAGCTGCGCCCAGCAGCGAACCGCCGTCGCCATTCACCGAATAGCCGGCGATGCGATACCCCATCGCGCGGATCTGGCCCATCGAGGAATGGGTATATTTGGCGGTCGCACCGCGGAACCAGTGCGGCGCCGGCAGGCCTTGCGCCTTGATCGCCGTCGCCCCGCCGTCGACTTCGGCCGCGACCGCTGCCTCGGAGCCGGCCGCCGCCAAACCATAAACGGAGACCTTCACGTCGATCGGCGGCACGTGCATCGCGCCGTGATCCTCGATTTCAAAGAGGTCCGGATGCGCCTTCATCACGTCGACGACGAGGCCGTTGCGCTTCAGCCAGCGCGCGGTGACGAAGATCGTCGCCGGGATGCGGTTTTCGATCAGCGTGCCGAGGATGCGCATGTCAGTCGCGCCGCTGCAGGCGTCGAGCGTCAGCGCCACGCGCGGCGCCGCTCCCTTGCTATCCGGGTTTGTCGGCAGCCGCAGATCCGGCTCGACGAGGCCGGGCGCCGCGCTGGCCGAGTGTGCAAGCAGGGCGAAGGCGAAAAATGGGAGGGCAGCGGCTTTCATGGCAATCCGGGGAAGCAAAAAAGGTGGCAAATCTTTGAAACGACAGAAACCCGCCTTTTGCGAGGCGGGTTTCCTGGATGTAGCCGGGCAGTCCTGCCCGAAGCTTGATCAGCGCTGCGCGAAATTGGTTAGCGCTGCGCGAAGCTTGGTTAGCGCTGCGCGACTGGGCGGACCAGCGGCGTGACGCGGCGAATGGTGACGCGGCGGTTCTGCTGTTCGGCTTCCTGCGTGCGAACTTTCAGGAAGCGCTCGCCGTAGCCCTGGGTCACCAGGTTTTCCGGCGGGATGCCGTAGACCTCGGTCAGCAGCGACGCGACCGATTCGGCGCGCTTGTCCGAAAGCACGAGGTTGGAGCGGTCCGAACCGACAGCATCGGTGTGGCCTTCGATGAAGAAGGTTTCACCCGGATCCTTGGCAAGGATCTTCTCCATTGCGGCCGCGACCTTGCGCATGGTCTTGGCCTGCGACATCGACACCTCGGCGCTGCCCGTCGGGAAGGTGATCGTGTCGAGGTCGACACGACGAACCTTGTCGCGCAGGCGGGCGGAGTGGCGGACCTCGTCGATCGTGTAGACGCGCTCGACGGGCTCCACCGGCGGCTCGGCCAGGAACTCGTAGTAGTCGCGATCCGGATCGTCCGAAACGTCGGCGATATAGTCGCGCACCGGGATGCGCAGGCGCATCGGCGGCAGTTCGTAGCCGACGTCGATGATCGCCGGACGCGGACCTTCGTCTCGCTCGGGAGCATAGATCATCAGGTACTCGTTGCCGTCGCGGTCGACGCGCGAGCGCTGCAGGATGTCGCCGTAACGATTGTAGACGGTGACGATCCGGTAGCCGCCCGGACGCAGGATGGTTTCGCGGGTGCGGCCGCGCGGAAGCTGATCGTAGTAGGTCTCTTCCGCATCGTGACGCAGACGCGGACGATCGTCGCCCCGCACGAAGATCTGGTCGCCGACGCCGAGGATCACGCGGTTGTCGACCTGCTCGACGACCTTCACCTCGGTCACGTTGTTGGTGATGTTGTTGACGGTCGTGTTGTTGTTGATCACCGTGTTGTTGATGACGGTGTTGTTGACGATGTTGGTCGTCTCCGGAACCACAAAGACCGGCGCCTCATCGACGCGTGTGCCCTTTTCGTTGAGGTTGGCCTCGATCTTCTGCGGCAGGTCGGCCGGGATTTCGGCGGCGATCGCAGCCTGGGCTGCAGCGTCGTCTGCCGGCGGCGGTGCGTCTTCTTCCTTGGCGCGCAACTCCTCGCGCAGCTTCTGGCGCTGTTCGCGCGCCTGGTTGCCACCCGAATTGTCGGCGTCCTTGTCGCTGTCGAGCACGGCCGCACCGTTTTCGACCGGCAGAACGACGGTCTCGTCGGTCGCCGCCGGGTCTTCGGCGATCTTCACCTTCTCTTCTTCCGTGCGGGTGTCGACCACTTCCGGAACCGGCTGCTGCACCTGCGGCTGCTGCTCGGCGGTCGCCGGCTGCTCAGTGCCCGGGACCGGCTGGCCTTCACCGGTTTGCGGCTGCTCCGTGCCGGGCACAGGCTGGCCCTCGCCGGTCTGGGGTTGCTCCGTCCCGGGCGCAAGCTGGCCTTCGCCCGTCTGTGGCTGCTGCTCCGTCCCCGGCGCCGTTTCGGTCGCAGGCTGTTCGCCTGCCTTCTGCTCTTCGGTCACGGGCGGCTGCTCGCCGGCCTTCTGCTCCTCAGTGGTTGCAGGCTGCTCGGCCGCCTTGCCGCCTTCCGGCGGGCATGCGGTGGACGCATCCTGACCTTCCGGAACAACACAGTCGCCGGGCTGAGCCTGCTCGGCAGCTTTCTGCTGCTCGGCAGCCTTCTGTTGTTCTTCAGCTGCCTTCTGCTGTTCGGCAGCCTGACGGGCTGCCTCGTCTTCCGCGGCCTTCTGCTGCTCTTCCGCAGCCTTCTGCTCGTCGGCGGCCTTCTGCTCTTCAGCCGCCTTCTGCTGTTCGGCGGCCGCACGGGCCGCTTCTTCCTCAGCCGCCTTCTGCTGCTCGGCAGCCGCGCGGGCTGCCTCTTCTTCAGCCGCCTTCTGCTGCTCAGCGGCCGCACGGGCAGCCTCCTCTTCAGCCGCCTTCTGCTGCTCGGCAGCCGCACGGGCTGCCTCTTCTTCAGCCGCCTTCTGTTGTTCAGCGGCCTGGCGCGCTGCCTCTTCCTCGGCAGCCTTCTGCTGTTCAGCGGCCTGGCGCGCAGCTTCTTCTTCGGCAGCCTTCTGTTGCTCGGCGGCCGCACGGGCAGCCTCTTCTTCGGCAGCCTTCTGTTGTTCGGCGGCCTGGCGCGCAGCCTCTTCTTCAGCGGCCTTCTGCTGTTCGGCGGCCTGGCGCGCAGCTTCCTCTTCAGCCGCCTTCTGCTGCTCGGCGGCCGCGCGGGCCGCCTCTTCTTCCGCCGCCTTCTGCTGCTCGGCGGCCTGGCGAGCGGCTTCCTCTTCAGCGGCCCGCTGCTGTTCGGCCGCCTGACGCGCGGCCTCTTCCTCGGCCTGGCGCTGCTTCTGCAGCAGCAGCTCTTCGTCCGACTGACCACCGCCCTCCTGTGCAACCTCGAATGGCTTCATCAGGCTATCGGCGACGGCGGGCGGAACCGCGACGGACACCGACAACACCGGCAGCGCGACGGTCGCAAACAGTTTGGATCGAATCGACATTTGTCTTCCTTCCTCTTCCTGGGAGGTCCTGGTCCCGCATCCTCTTCCCGCTCTATGACACGCCGAAGAATGATGCGTACGCGAATGCTCACGGGGCCTTGACCCAAGGTTCCGGCTTTTTTGTGTTGCCCGCGACGCATGCCGTCACGCGCAAAGGCCGAACCACGCGCCGGTTCCTTGATTAGGGCTAACGGAGGCAAGATTAACCGCCGCTGAACGCGCCGTTCATGTTCATTGCGAAGGCCGCCATCGCAATCTGCGGTCGAAATCCGATTCCCGGCGAGCACCTTCGCTTTCCTGTTGATTTTTACAGGAAAAGAGTACGAATATCGCCGCAACCGGAGGCAAACGCCCCGGTCGAAATTGGTGTCCGTGAAGAAGAAAAGACCGGGCACCGACCAACAGAGAGGACTATCATGCGTATTTCCAGACGGCTGGCAGCCGCCGCATCGGCTGCCGTTTTCGTGCTCATGGCAGGCTCGGCCATGGCCGACGGCGAAAAGGTCGTTATCGGCACGGAAGGCGCCTACCCGCCCTTCAACAACCTCGAAGCGGACGGCACGCTGACGGGCTTCGACATCGACATCGCCAAGGCGCTGTGCGCGGAAATGAAGGCGGAGTGCACCTTCGTCACGCAGGACTGGGACGGCATCATTCCGGCGCTGATCGCCAAGAAGTTCGACGCCATCGTCGCGTCCATGTCGATCACCGCCGAGCGCAAGGAAAAGGTCGACTTCACCAACAAATACTACAACACGCCGCCGGCCATCGTCGTGCCGAAGGATTCGCCGATCACCGAGGCGACCGAGGCAGCGCTTGCCGGCAAGGCGCTCGGCGCGCAGGGTTCCACCACCCACTCCAACTATGCCGAAGCGCATATGAAGGGTGCGGACATCAAACTCTATCCGACGGCTGACGAGTACAAGCTCGACATCGCCAACGGCCGCATCGACGCCGTCATCGACGACGTCGTCGTGCTCTCCGAATGGCTGAAGACGGCTGACGGCGCCTGCTGCAAGTTGCTCGGCACCCTGCCGATCGACCCGGTCATCAATGGCGAAGGCGCCGGCATTGCTGTGCGCAAGGGCGACGACGCGCTGCGCGAAAAGTTCAACAAGGCGATCGAAGCGATCCGCGCCAACGGCAAGTACAAGGAAATCAACGAAAAGTACTTCCCATTCGACGTTTATGGCAGCTGATTGACGGGCTTCGGCGCGATTTCCTAGTGAATCATGCCGGAGAAACGTCAGTTCATGCGAAAAATGCAACGGCGGATGGCTTGCCCTTCCGCCGTTTTTGTTTGACAAGAGCCTAAAACACAGCGCGATCGGTACACACAAAAACGGCGCAAAGGGGAAACTTCTGACATGAGCGGGTTGTTTGCCGGCTTCTATTCCATCCTCTCCTGGATCGGGTCGATCGTCGATCCATTCTGCGGCCCGGTCGGGGTCTTTCGTTGGCTGGCGCCCGGCACCTTGCTGGCCTGCGGCGACACGGGCTGGGGCGACGATATCGCCTACGGCTTCGTCGTGACCGCGAGCCTTGCCATCGCGACGCTGCCCGTCGGCCTGCTGATCGGCTTTTTCGTCGCTCTCGGAAAGCAGTCCGAAGAGCGCACCGTGCGGCTCGCCGCCAATATCTACACGACGATCTTCCGCGGCCTGCCCGAACTGCTGACGCTTTTCATCGTCTATTACGGCCTGCAGATCCTCGTTCAGCAGTTGCTGGGGACGTTCGGCTACGGGGGGCCGGTCGAGATCAACGCCTTCTTCGCCGGCATGATCGCGCTCGGCGTCGTCTTCTCCGCCTATTGTTCGGAAGTGCTGCTCTCCGCCTTCAAGGCCATTCCGCATGGACAGTACGAGGCCGGCGATGCCCTTGGTTTCCATCGCAACAGGACCATGCGCCTCATCATCCTGCCGCAACTCGTGCGCATCGCTCTGCCCGGTCTCGGCAATCTCTGGATGGCGCTGCTCAAGGACACGGCCCTCGTCTCGGTCGTGGGCCTGACGGACATCCTGCGCCAGACCGGCGTCGCCGCCCGGGTGACCAAGCAAGCCTTTGAATTCTATGGTGTGGCCTGCGTGCTATTCCTGATCCTCGCGATGATCTCCTCGATCGTCTTTGCGAACCTGGAGCGCTGGACCAAACGTGCGGAGATGGGCCGATGAGTGTTGTTGCAACGATGATCCCGCCGCAGGCCCCGCCTCCGGTTCCGCCAAAGCCCTACACACTCGCCCGCTTCGTCGGCAGCATTGCGCTCGGCATCTGGCTCGCACTCGGCGTCGGCATCTTCCTGACCGTCGTCAACGGCTGGGACCCGGAGAAGTTCGCGAAATACGGTCCGCGTTTCCTCTCCGGCCTCGGCGTCACGCTGATGCTGGTCTCGATCTCGATCGTGCTGGGCGCCATTCTGTCGCTGCCGATCGCCTTTGCCCGCATGTCGAAGAACAGGCTCTGGTCGTGGCTCGCCTACGGCTATGTCTATTTCTTCCGCGGTACGCCGCTGCTCGCGCAGCTCTTCCTGATCTATTACGGCCTCGGCAGTTTCCGCCCGCAGCTCGAAGCGGTCGGCCTGTGGTGGTTCTTCCGCGATGCCTGGAACTGCGCGCTCTTCGCCTTCACGCTCAACACCGCAGCCTACCAGGCGGAAATTCTGCGTGGCGCGATCCAAAGCGTGCCGCGCGGCCAGCGTGAAGGTGCCGCCGCCCTCGGCCTGCCCGAGCGCATCGCCTTCTGGAAGATCATCCTGCCGCAGGCGATGATCGTGGCGCTGCGCCCCTATGGCAACGAAATCATCCTGATGATCAAGGGTTCGGCGATCGTCGCGATCGTCACCGTCTTCGACCTGATGGGCGAAACCCGCTACGCCTTCTCGCGCACCTTCGACTTCCAGATGTATATCTGGGCCGCCATTCTCTACCTGATCATGGTCGAGATCCTGCGCAACGTCTGGAGCCTGCTGGAGGCGCGGCTGACCCGTCACCTCAAGCGCTAAAGTTTGTCAGCGGCTTTGCGATAGCGATATGCGAAATATCAAAGACTGAAAGCGCAAGGAGCGAACCTGAAAGATCGCGACGCGCCTTAGGTCCGCAAGTCACCACCGAAAAAGCTTGGCAGCACTCCCCGTAAGGTGCTGCCAAGCTTCTGTTATTTCTACGAAAGTTTCATTTCGGGGCAAACATTAGCCCTTGATTAAGAAATCAAGCGTTTCATCATAGAGACCAACCTTTGCGAGAAGTGAGGTCCTCATGACAAACGAGATGGAACTTCAGCTTAAAGGCTATGGCCTGACGACGGCCCAGATCCTCTATCACATGCCGGATCATCCGACCTTCCTCCAGACCTATGTCTGGCAGCACTACGACATCGCGCCGGACTTTCCGGAGATGCGCAGCTTCCTAAAATTCTGGCAGGAAAAACTGGATGGGCCGCTGCATTCGGTGCGCTATGTGCACCGCAAGCTGATCTCGGCGACGGAATGGCGGGCGCTAAAGGGCGAGTTCATCCTGCACTGAACCGCCGACCGGATCTGACGAGCCTAAGTGGCCGTTCGGTCAAGCCACCCGCATTGCGATCGGCACGCCTGGACTACCGCGATGGCGCAGGCGTTCAGAATTTCCAGGCGACGCGCCCTCAAACATGCACCTCCCCATGCGCCAATTCACCTTCGGTCGGTTCCCTGTGTAGCGAGCCGTAAAGCACCAGCGCATAGAACAGCAGCACGCCAACGATCACGGGCCAGCCGGATATGGGACCGAGCGCCGCATTCTGGGCGACATCGGCCCAGGAGCGCACGTGGCCGAAAGGCTCGCCATTGGTCGAGATCTTCGGCGAGGAAATCTTCAGCGTCCAGGCAAGCAACAGGATCAGATACATCCAGCAATAGTTGCGCTGCAGCCGCCGGCAGACGGCCTCACGGTAACTCATCAGGAAGGCCGGCTTGCGCAGGCTCTTGGCGATCGCCACCGCCCAGTTGAGGTTCGGCGTTCCGTCCGGTGCAAGAATCTGCGCGAAATACCCTCGTTCCAATTGCCTGACGCGCGCCCGGTACACATCGAAGAAGCGATAGCGCCGCGCTTCGATGAGCAGCAGCAGCGTGATCAGCAGTATCGCGAAGAGCAGCACGCTATGGTGCGACGACGGGGTCGACAGGGAAACGGAGAGCAGCGCGGCGGCGACGGTGATCGCCCAGTTCGAAGTGCGGTCGATGCGATCGCGCCAGCCGGCCATGCGGCCCAATTCGCCGCGGTAATAATGCACGACCGCGTTGATCTGCTCCTGCGATGACTGCGGCAGCGGCGGCCCCTTCGGCTCCTTGATCTCCGTCGTTATCACCAATGGACCAAGTTCGGCGGACATTGGCGTTCCTCCCATGTTTTCTTATGGTTATGATGATGACTCCATTCCTCCGCCCGATAAATCCCGCAGCCCCACGCGTCGCCGTTTTTTCCCTTCGAAAGGGCTAAATTTCTGTATCCTTTCGCAATCCATGTGTGAGCGGCCGCGGCAAACGATCGCCGACGGCGATTGCCAAAGCCCTTTTGCGGACGTAAGAAGCGGCGATGACCCAGAAGAGCACGAAAATCGACGAGGAAGCGCTGGCGGAAGCCTATAACCGCGCCCTCTCCCTGGAAAAATCCGGCAACTTCGATGCCGCTGCCGACGCCTATGCCGAAGTGCTGGCGCTCGACCCGGAAGACCACGGCGGCGCTGCCGTGCGGCTGGCTTCGATGGGACGCGGCGAAACGCCCGTGAAGGCGCCTGACGCCTATGTCGCCACCCTCTTCGACCAGCATGCCGAGGTCTTCGACAACGTGCTCGTCGACCAGCTCGGTTATTGCGTACCCCTGCTCGTTCGCCAGCGGCTGCAGGCGCTCGAACTCGGTCCGTTCGATCGCGTGCTCGATCTCGGCTGCGGCACGGGCCTCACCGGCGGTGCGCTTCGCGACATGGCTGACGATATCACCGGCGTCGACCTCTCGGAAAACATGGTCGAGATCGCGCATGAGAAGGATCTCTACGAGACGCTCTACGTCGCCGAGGCAGTCGATTATCTCGACGACAACGACGACGAGCCCTTCGACCTGATCGTCGCGACCGACGTGCTTCCCTATATGGGCGCGCTCGAAGCGCTGTTCTTCGGCGCCGTCGACAATCTCGTGCCGGGCGGCCTGCTGATCTTCTCCAGCGAGACGCTGCCCGCCGAAACCTTCGCCGGCCGCGATTTCATGGTCGGCCCGCACCAGCGCTTCGCCCATGCCGAGACCTACCTGCGTAACCGTCTCGGAGCCACCGGCTTCGAGATCGTCGAGGTCGGCGACATCACCGTGCGCATGGAAGAAGGCGAACCGATCGCGGGCCATCTGGTGATCGCCCGCTTCAAGCCCTGATCACGCCGACATGGCATCATGCGAAGGGAGCATCGCACGATGCTCCCTTCGCTCTTTTCCCCATCCGCGCCATCAGTTACACCAGAGCGAAAGCAATGGGAGTATTCGAAAAATGGCAAAGGTCGCATTCATCGGTCTCGGCGTGATGGGATACCCCATGGCCGGCCACCTCAAGGTCCGCGGCGGACACGAGCTGACGGTCTACAACCGTACCTTCGCCAAGGCCGAGAAATGGGCCGCCGAGTTCGGCGGCCGCGCGGTGCGGACGCCGGCGGAAGCGGCCGACGGCGCCGAGTTCGTATTTTCCTGCGTCGGCAATGACGACGACCTGCGCTCAGTAACGACGGGCAAGGACGGCGCCTTTGAAACGCTTGGCGCCGACGCCGTCTTCATCGACAACACCACCGCTTCCGCCGAGGTCGCCCGCGAACTCTACGAAGCGGCGAAGGCGCGCAATGCCCACTTCATCGATGCGCCGGTTTCCGGCGGCCAGGCCGGCGCCGAAAACGGCGTGCTGACGGTGATGTGCGGCGGCGACGAGCCGGTCTTCGATCGTGCCAAGCCCATCATTGAAGCCTTTGCCCGCATGGTCGGCCTGATGGGCCCGGCCGGCGCCGGACAGATCACCAAGATGATCAACCAGATCTGCATCGCCGGCCTCGTCCAGGGGCTCGCCGAAGGCATTCACTTCGGCAAGAAGGCCGGGCTCGATATCGAGAAGGTGGTCGATGTCATCTCCAAGGGCGCGGCCGGCTCCTGGCAGATGGAGAACCGCCACAAGACGATGAACGCCGGCAAGTATGACTTCGGCTTCGCCGTCGACTGGATGCGCAAGGACCTCGACATCGTGCTGGCGGAAGCCCGCCGCAACGGCGCCAAGCTGCCCGTGACCGCCCTCGTCGACCAGTTCTACGGCGACGTTCAGGCCATGGGCGGCAACCGCTGGGATACATCCTCGCTGCTCGCCCGCCTCGAAAAATGAGCCTCGGCCCGTCCTCGACCGCAGACGAGATCATCGCTCACCTGCGGTCTCTCGGGTCTGTAGACAATCTCGCCGGCATGGCGCGCTTCGGCATCGTCACCGAAGCCGCCCTCGGCCTCTCCAATGTCGAACTGCACAAGGTGACGCGGCAGGTGAAAGCCGATCACCGCCGTGCGCTGGAACTCTGGCAATCCGGCATCCGCGAGGCGCGCATCCTGGCCGCCTTCACGGCCGAGCCGAAAGTGCTGACGCTGGAAGAGGCGCGCCGCTGGGCGGACGATTGCAATTCCTGGGAAGTCGTCGACACCGTCGCCGACCTTTTTGTCGCCGCCCGCTTCGAGCGCGAACTGATCCCGGAATTCGCGGCCAACGAACGCGAGTTCGTCCGCCGCATCGCCTTTGCGATGATTGCAACCGCCGCCGTCCACCTCAAGAAGGAACCGGACGCGACCCTCCTCAACTGGCTGCCGCTGATTGAAAAGCATGCAGGCGACGAGCGGAATTTCGTCAAGAAGGCAGTCAACTGGGCGCTCAGGCAGATCGGCAAGCGTAATGCCGCCTGCCACGGTCCGGCACTGGCGCTGGCGGAGCGCCTGGCCGCAAGCACGAACCGCGCCGCCCGCTGGACGGGCAAGGACGCGGTCCGCGAACTTAAGAGCGACAAGGTGCTTGCGCGCCTCGGCCTCGATCAAAGCCCAGCGGGTTAGTGGATACCCTCAGTCCTCGGAGGACTTCGCCTGGTCGATCACCATGTAGTCGAGCGGAAGCTCGGTCGTGTACTTGATCTGCTCCATGGCGAAAGCGGAAGAAACGTCGCGGATCTCGATCTTGGCGATCATGCGCTTGTAGAACGCGTCATAGGCAGCGATATCCGGCACAACCACCCGCAGAAGATAGTCGACGTCGCCGCTCATGCGGTAGAATTCGACCACCTCGGGAAACTCGGACACCACCTCGGAGAAGCGGCGAAGCCATTCCATCGAGTGCGAATTCGTGCGGATCGACACGAACACCGTGACCTTGGTGTTGATCTTCACCGGATCGAGAAGGGCGACGCGACGGCGGATAACGCCGTCCTCTTCCATCTTCTGGATGCGCCGCCAGCACGGCGTGGTCGAAAGTCCCACCTTCTTGGCAAGGTCGGCAACGGCCAGCGTGGAATCCTCCTGCAGCAGGCGCAGGATTTTGCGGTCTAGGCGGTCCATGAAAGTCCCTCTCGAATTATTTTTCCCTCTATAGCGCGAAATTAATGAAGATAAAGAAAATTGTTTCAGGCCGTGAGCATAATCACCCGCTCCCGCAGGAACGGCAGAACATCGGCCTCGAACCACGGATTGCGCTTCAGCCAGCCGGTGTTGCGCCAGCTCGGATGCGGCAGCGGCAGGATCGCGGGGTCCCTATTGCGCAGCGCGTAGCGCCGCCAATCCTTCACCGTCTCAGTCATCGATTTCGGACAGTCCGGACCAATATGCCAGCGCTGCGCATAGTGGCCGATCGCCAGCACCAGCTCGACCTGCGGCATCAGATCCATCACCCGCTGCCGCCACAGCGGCGCGCATTCCCGGCGCGGCGGCAGGTCGCTGCCGTGGGCATCATAGCCCGGAAAGCAGAAGCCCATCGGCACGATCGCGAATTTCGCCGGATCGTAGAAGGTGTCGCGGTCCACCCCCAGCCATTGCCGGAGACGATCGCCGGACGCATCGTTAAAGGGCAGCCCGCTGTCATGCACGCGAAGCCCGGGCGCCTGCCCGGCGATCAGGATGCGCGCGGTCGTCGAGATCACCGCCACCGGCCGCGGCTCATGCGGCAGACGGTCGTCATCACCGCGCATCGGGCTGTCGCGGCAGATGCGGCAGGCGGCAATCGCAGCCCGCAGGCGCTCCAGGTCTGAAATGTCGTTCTCAGGCATCGCCGATACCCGCAAACAATGCGGTCAGGCGCTCCAGAAGCCAGCCCCTGATCGTCTCCAGCCAACCGCCGACCAGATGCGGGCCCTCGTCCGGATGGCCGTTCGTCCGGCGCCATTCCTGCGGCGTCGTGAACTCGCCTCCCCAAAGGCCGCGCCGCTCCTTCTCCGCCCGTGCCTCTTCCGCCTGGTAGCGCCCGTAGCTGACCGCGTAGCCGGAGAGCACCATTTCCCGGCCGACATCACGCCCGCCTGCCTCGCAGGTGCCAAGGTCGCGGCCGTAGCGGTCGCGTCCATGGAAGCGGCAGCGCACATCGCCCGCCGAAATCAGCACTCTCAGGCGATCACGCGCCTCGCAGCCGCAATCCCAGGTCCCGCCGTCGCGCTCGCAACTCTGGTCCAGTTCCGGCGCATCGATCCCCTCGATGCGGATGCGCCTGCCATCGAGGCGAAGGCTGTCGCCATCGCTTGCCGTGGCGAGACCACGCGCCTCGCCGGTCGCCACGCGCTCCGCGACGGGCAGTTTGTCGGCGAAGTAGGCACCGATCGAAAGGATCAGAAGAAAGATCCACCCGATACGCATGCCGCCACGGCCGACCGGTCGCGATCGACCCACTGAGCCTCCGCCTCGCCCGCCGGTGAAGCGGTATCTCGTCCGGCCCGATTTCACGTTTCCTGCACCTCTATCGTCACATGCTCCCGACACACTCGGGGCGCACCATGATTACACATGATTCCAAAAGCTTGGAGGCGAAATCTCATGCGCCGGCTCTCGCTTTCGGCCGAAAGACACCCCCGCGCCACAATGGTTGTCGAATCCTTCACACACCGCAGCAACTTCTTAAGGATTGCTCACTAGACTGCAAGGAAACCATAACCTTCGCATAAGAGCATGAGTATCGCCGCCAGCACCTCGACAGATAAGATCATTGTCGACAAGTCGCGAAACCATCGAAACAAGGCCGTTTCGAGGACGGTCCGCGCGACGCGTGAACGGCTGCAAACGGGCTCGTCCGTGCCGTCGGGCTTCGAGCGCGAGATGCTCAATCTTTACATCGGTTCGGCCCTGCACAGCGCCATTGCCGTCCCGGTGCTCGTCACCCTGATTGCCGCCGTCGGGGTCTATCTCTCCGGCAATCTCAGCATTGTCCTCTGGGCCGTCATGACCCTCTCGGCGCATGCGGTGACGCTCGTGCTGGCAAGGAAGGCCCGCAAGAAGGACATCAGCGCGGAAAAGGTCCCGGTCTGGCGCCGGCGCCTGCTGCTCGCCCAGGTGTTGATGGGTCTTTGCTGGGCGGCCCTCGTTGCTCAGGACTGCGCGACGTGCGGCGATGTCCGCCTCGGCTTTTTCGTCGGCACTGCACTGCTCTTCGCGCTGGCCGTCACCGCCATGGGCACATTCCTGCTGCGCAATGCCCTGCTGTGCACGTTCACGCCGGTGGTCGCCGCATTGGCCTTCGTCTCGCTGACGACGGGCAATCAGACCTATATCGGCCTCACCAGCATCATTTCGTTGTCTCTGCTCTTCCTCGTGGTCATGACCGACCGCATGAACCGCGCCAATGTCCACATTCTCTCGGTTCAATCGGAGAAGGACGATCTGATCGCCGAGCTCGAAGTGGCAAAATCGATGTCGGACGAAGCGCGGCGCCGGGCGGAGGAAGCGAACCTCGCCAAGTCGCGCTTCCTGGCATCCATGTCGCACGAGCTACGCACGCCGCTGAACGCCATCCTCGGCTTCTCCGAGGTCATGTCGACGGAAGTCCTGGGCCCGCTCAGCAACCCGACTTACAAGGAATACACCAACGATATCCATCGTTCCGGCGAACACCTGCTGAACCTGATCAACGAGATCCTCGACCTGTCGCGCATCGAGGCCGGCCGCTACGACCTGAACGAAGACGCAGTCAGCCTTGTCGAGATTGCCGAGGACTGCGTCGGCATGGTGCAACTGAGGGCGCGCGCCAAGAACATCACCATCCACTCGCAGTTCGAAGCTGGCATGCCCTCGGTCTGGGTCGACGAGAAGTCGATGCGGCAGGTCATCCTCAACCTGCTGTCGAATGCGGTGAAGTTCACCAATGCGGGCGGCGAAATCACCTTCAAGTGCGGCTGGACCGCCGGCGGCGGACAATATCTCTCGATCAAGGACAATGGTCCTGGCATTCCCGAAGAGGAGATCCCGATCGTTCTGTCGGCCTTCGGCCAGGGCTCGATCGCGATCAAGAGTGCCGAACAGGGCACCGGCCTCGGCCTGCCGATCGTTCAGGCCATCCTCGCCAAGCACAATGGCGAATTCATCCTGCGCTCCAAGCTTCGGGAAGGCACGGAGGCAATCGCCATACTGCCGGCCCGCCGCGTGCTTGAAAGCCTGCCGCCGGTGGAGGACGTGGCAGCCCCGGTCCGCCGTCGCAAGAGTTTCGCCTGATCCTTAGGCGCTGAAGCAGTTCATGCTTGCCACCTAAAAGCGCGTCGCGGTCTTTCAGTTTCGCTCTTTTACGCTTTAGGCCGTTGAATCTTCGCATCTCGCGAAAGCGACCTTCGCGCGTCCGATAGTGCCTGCGGCGCCGTGAGCGCCACTGCGAGGCAACACCTTAATTCCGGAGCGAATTAGGGATAAAATTGCAAGGTTAAAGTCGGATATCGCCACGCTTGCATTGCAACCACGATAGCCGAAGGTCGGACGTCCCTTCTGCCCCTCGCCAGGGCCGTGTCGCTCGACCGCGTGGCGCGACGGAAGGAGCGCTGTGGCATGAACATATTCACTGATGAAACCAGGGAGCCGACGAGGCGTGAATTCCTCTATCTTTCCACCGGTATTGCCGGCGCTGTCGGAGTGGCTGGCGCTTCGTGGCCGTTCTTGAACCAGATGAACCCTGATGCCTCGACGCTGGCGATGGCCTCGATAGAGGTCGACGTAGCCTCGCTCGAGGAGGGAGCGTCGATGACGCTCAGGTGGCGGAGCCGCCCGATCTTCATCCGCAACAGGACGCCCAAGGAAATCGAGGCTGCGAAGGCGGTCACGATGGATGAACTCAAGGACCCGGTGGCGCGTAACGCCAATCTTCCCAAGGACCAGCCGGCCACCGATCTTGCGCGCTCGGCCGGAGAAGGCCGAGAGAACTGGCTCGTGATGGTCGGCGTCTGCACCCACCTCGGCTGCATCCCGCTCGGCCAGTCGGGCGACTACGGCGGCTGGTTCTGCCCTTGCCACGGCTCGCACTACGACACCGCCGGCCGCGTTCGTAAGGGGCCAGCCCCGGAGAACCTGGCGATACCGCCGATGACGTTCATCTCCGATACCGTCATCAAGATCGGCTAGACCCGTGCGCTCAAACGAATGCACAAAGATATGTCGCCTCAGTTCATGAAGCCGTCGAAGATCACGACGTAACCGGCATAGACGGCGTTGGCGATGATCAGGCAGAGGCAGGCGAAGGAACCGAGATCCTTGGCGTTCTTGCCCATTTCCGAGATTTCCGGCGATACGCGGTCGACGATCTCCTCGATCGCCGTGTTGATCGCCTCGAAGGCCATCATCAGGAGAAACAGGATCGCCATCGCCACGAATTGGAAGAAGGTCGCGCCGACGATGACGAAGGCAACCATGGCAATGCCGAAGGCGATCAGCTCATGGCGGAAGGCAGCTTCGCTGATCAGCCGTTTCGCGCCACCCAGCGAATAGCTGGCGGCGGCGAAGAGATGGCGAATGCCGGTCTGCTTCTCGACAGGACTCGTCTGGCCAATGCGGTGCGTGGTGTTCTTGGCGTCCATTTCTTCTCGACAGGGCTTGAAACTGCGCTTGCTTCGACATCGTGAATGAGGCGAATGCAAGGCGTTCCCGGTTGCAGCGGCCTGCTGCACGTATCCTTAGATCCTACCCGATCCAAGGATAAAACATGCAACACTTCAAAGTGCTGCAGCGACCTTTGCGCGTCTGACGAGACGCGCGGCGCTGTCAGACAATAGTTAGGGCTGCATGTGCGCTTGGATAGGCGAGAAGCACGTGTCCATCAAGACCCGCCATAGGCGGGAATGGCGCCCGCGACAGGCTTTGGACAGCAATTGGCCGGCTTCGCTGCGAAAGCCGGCCGTATCTTGATTATTCCTTGTTGCTGACGCCAGCCTGCGCGAAGGTCGCCATGCCGCTGTGGCAGGCGGCGGCCGCCTTGACGATGCCGGCGGCAAGGGCCGCGCCCGTGCCCTCGCCGAGCCGCATGCCGAGCGCCAGCAGCGGCGTCTTGCCGAGCTTCTCGATCGCGCGGATATGGCCCGGCTCGCCCGAGACATGGCCGATCAGGCAGTGGTCGAGGGCCGACGGATTGGCCGCCTTCAGGATCGCCGCGGCCGCAGTCGCCACGTAGCCATCGATGATGACGGGCACCTTCTGCACGCGGGCGGCGAGGATGGCACCCGCCATCGCCGCGATCTCGCGGCCGCCGAGGCGGCGCATCAGCTCCAGCGGGTCGGAAAGGTGATCGCGATGCAGCGCCACCGCCTTCTCGACAGCCGCGATCTTGCGCTTCAGTACCTCGCCTTCGGAACCGGTGCCCGGGCCGACCCATTCCTCGGCCGTGCCGCCATAGAGACCGAGATTGATTGCGGCCGCGATCGTCGTGTTACCGATGCCCATTTCGCCGATGCAGAGCAGATCCGTGCCGCCGGCGATCGCCTCCATGCCGAAGGCCATGGTCGCAGCGCAGTCCCGTTCGGAGAGCGCTGCTTCCTCGGTGATGTCGCCGGTCGGATAGTCGAGCGCCAGGTCGAAGACCTTGAGGCCGAGGTCATGGCTGACGCAGATCTGGTTGATCGCCGCGCCGCCGGCGGCGAAGTTTTCGACCATCTGCGCAGTGACGGACGACGGGAACGGCGTCACGCCCTGACGGGTGACGCCATGGTTTCCGGCGAAGATCGCCACCAGGGGCCGGTTGACCGCCGGCGCCTTGCCGGTCCAGGCGGCGAGCCAGAAGGCGATTTCTTCGAGGCGTCCGAGCGCGCCCGGCGGTTTTGTCAGCTGTGCGTCCCGTTCCCGTGCCGCAACCAGCGCTGCCGAATCCGGCCCCGGCAGGTTGCGCAACAATTCGCGGAAATCATCAAACGGCAGGCCGCTGGCACTCATGCTGGATATCCTTGCATATCGTGAATCTACGCTCCTCATAGAGGGCGTCGAATTTTCGGGCAACGACATTTGCGCCAATCCGCGTCGCCGGAGCATGATCCGCCACGGGATGGACGATTCGACGCACCGCGATCCGGCGCGCTCGTCATGCCTTCACTTGCGGGCCGCCGTGACATCTGCGATGCGGCTTGGGGGCAGATCTTTGGAGGGGCCATGGGCTTTGTGGGCGATTTCTGTGACGACGTGGTGCGCTCGGTCGGCTTCCTGAGCCGCATTCCCATGCCGGGACGCCACTTCGTCGGATACGACGGACGCCTGAACCGGGCCGTGCGCGCCTTTCCCCTTGCCGGCATCGTGATCGTCCTGCCCTCCGCTGCCGCTGCCGGCGCGATGAACGCGCTGCAGGTCAGTTCGCTTTTTGCCGCCTTCGTCGTCATCGCTCTCCAGGCGCTTTTGACCGGGGCGCTGCATGAGGATGGGCTCGGTGATACGGCCGACGGCTTTGTCGGCGGTCGCGACCGCGATGCGGCGCTCGAGATCATGAAGGACAGCCGGGTCGGCACCTATGGCGCCGTCGCGCTCATTCTCTCCTTTGGTTTGCGCGTCTCCGCGCTGGCCTCGATCCTGCCGCTCTTCACGCCGCTCGGCGCTGGCATGGCGATCCTCGGCACCGCCGCGTTCAGCCGGGCGGCCATGGTCTGGCACTGGTCAAGCCTGCCGCCGGCCCGCAGCGGCGGCGTTGCGGCTTCCGCCGGGACACCGGACCCGGCTGCCGCGCGCTTTGCACTCGGCTTCGGCCTGATTGCAGCCATGCTGCTCTTTTACTTCGCCAAGGTCCCGGCCCTTGGCTTGATCGCAACGATTGTCGCCTTCTTCCTCGCCGTCAAAGGTTTCGGCCGGGTCGCGACGCGCAAGATCGGTGGACATACGGGCGACACGATTGGCGCGACGCAGCAACTCACCGAAATCGCGGTGCTCGGCACCCTTGCGCTGACGGTCTGAAACATCGATATATTCAGGGAAAAATAGAGCAAGGCCATGGAATCTCCCTGCATTCTCGTCTGTTCGATCGATGACAAGACCGGCTACTGTTTCGGCTGCGGCCGAACGCGGGATGAAATCGGCCGCTGGACGCTCTACACCGACGCCGAACGCCGGGCGATCATGACCACATTGCCCGACCGGCTCGAGACGGTCGAACGCAAGCCCCGGCGCGAAACGCGCCGCAGCCGCATGGCGAGGGAACGCGGCCAAGCATGACCCGTCTCGCCATTCTGCTCTCGATCCTGGCCATCGGCCTCCTTCTGCTGATCGTCAACCACGATGCCGGCCGCACCATGGGCCTTGCCAATGACGATTTCGGCCAATTGGTGTCGCTCGGCGCCATCGCCACGCTGATCGGCGCCGGCATTCTGCAAAGCCGCCGCCGCTTCGGCGAAGGGCTGCGCCAGGTCGCTATCTGGCTCTTCATCACGCTCGCCCTCGTCTCGGCCTATGTCTACCGCTTCGAACTGCAGGGTTTCGGCAATCGCCTGCTTGCCGGCCTCGTTCCCGGCCGCGCGACCGTGATCACCGACAGCGAGGGCCAACAGGAAGTGGTGCTGCACAAGATGCTGAACGGACACTTCGAGACCGGCGTGACCGTCAACGGCAAGGATATCAACATGCTGGTCGATACCGGCGCCAGCAGCATCGCGCTGACCTATGAGGATGCCGAGCGCATCGGTCTCGATCCGGAAAATCTCAGCTATATCGTCACCGTCATGACGGCCAATGGCCGGGCGCAGGCAGCCCCCGTCATGCTCGAGGAGATCTCCGTCGGCCCGATCACCCGTCGCAACATCGGCGCAACGGTCGCCGCCAAGGGGCGGCTTGATCAGAGCCTGCTCGGCATGAGCTTCCTGTCGACGCTCGATATGCTGCAGATGCGCACCGACGAGCTGCGGCTGCGCGACTAATACGTCCAAGGTGCAGAACGCACGGCGGCGGACTGTTCAAAGACGCCTGACGCGTCTCCTCGTCGGGCCAAGGGACGAAACCACTGATGCGAGGGCGCCTCATGGATTTCATGCGACTGCTGAAGTCGATCGAAGAGCTTCTCTACGAGCTCGTCTGCTGGCTGCTTTTCTACCCGCTGACCATGTGGCGCACGCTCCGCCACCCGCAGGCCATGATGCGCTACGCCGACGTCGAGCTCGGCGACGACCTGCCGGAACAATATTCGGACGCGCTGAGCCCACCGCTCTTTCTGCTGATCACGCTGCTCTTGGCGCACGGAATGGAGCTCGGCCTCGTCAGGCAGGCTGCTCCCTGGGCAGCGACGTCGCTGCTTGCCTCCGACTCCAACCTGCTGATGTTTCGGGCCGTCGCCTTCAGCATTCTGCCCTTGCTGATGGCGGTGAAGCTCTTGCGCAACAAGGGCGCCAAGCTGACGCGCGATACGCTGCGCCCGCCCTTCTTCAGCCAGTGCTACGTCACCGCACCTTTCGCTTTCGCGATCAGCCTCGGCGGCCAGTTGCTGATGGCCGGGCACAGCGCCTTCACGCCCGTCGGCGTCGTCTTCGTGATGGCCTCGATCGGCTGGTATATCGTCGCCGAGACGCGCTGGTTCATGGCCGACATCGAGCTTTCCGCGATGCGGTCGCTCCTCCAGGTCGTCGTGACGATCCTTCAGGCGCTGCTTGCGATGGCCGTTGTCAGCGTCATCATCGCCTATGCGAGTGGAGCCGTGCCGGTGCCGGCATTCTGAAGGGCACCGCCTGTCAGTTTCTCAGCCGGTAACCGGTGCGGAAGATCCAGGCGAGGATCGACATGCAGGCCGTCAGGAAGACGAGAATGATCACGGCGCTGAAGATCGGGTTGACGTCGGAAACCTCGAAGAAGCTCCAGCGGAAGCCGCTGATCAGATAGAGCACCGGGTTGAAGTGACTGACCGCCTGCCAGAAAGGCGGCAACATCTTGACCGAGTAGAAGCTGCCGCCCAGGAAGACGAGCGGCGGGATCACCAGCATCGGGATCAGGTTCAACTGTTCAAAGTCCTTGGCCCAGATGCCGATGATGAAGCCGAACAGGCTGAAGGAAATCGCCGTCAGCACGAAGAAGAAAATCATCACGAACGGATGGGCGATCGTCAGGTCGACGAACAGCGAGGCCGTCAGCAGGATGATCGTCCCGATCATCATCCCCTTGGTCGCCGCTGCGCCGACATAGCCGAGCACGATCTCGACCATCGACACCGGCGAGGACAGGACCTCATAGATCGTTCCGGTGAATTTCGGGAAATAGATGCCGAAGGAACCGTTGCCGATGCACTGCGTCAACAGCGTCAGCATCATCAGCCCGGGTGTGATGAAGGCGCCATAGGAAACGCCGTCGATCTGCTGGATGCGCCCGCCGATCGCCGCGCCGAAGACGATGAAATAGAGCGATGTGGAGATGACCGGCGACACCACGCTCTGCAGCAGCGTGCGCCGGGTGCGCGCCATCTCGAAGAAATAGATCGACTTGATCGCTTCGATGTTCATCGCCCTGCCCTCACGATTTCGACGAAGATGTCTTCCAGCGAGCTCTGCCGCGTGGAAATGTCCTTGAGCCGGATACCGGCCTCGGCCAAAGCCGCCAGCAGCGCGGTGATGCCAGTGCGTTCGGCGCTCGTGTCGTAATCATAGATCAGACAGTGCCCGTCGCCCTCCAGCGTCAGGTTGTAGCTCGACAGCGTTTCGGGAACGTCATCCAGCGGATTGGCGAGATCGACCCGCAACTGCTTGCGCCCGAGCTGCGACATCAGCGCCACCTTGTCTTCCACCAGCAGGATCTTGCCGCCGTTGATGACGCCGATGCGGTCGGCGATTTCCTCCGCCTCTTCGATGTAATGCGTCGTCAGGATGATGGTGACGCCGGAGGCGCGCAGCCGCTCGACCACGTCCCACATGCTCTTGCGCAGGTTGACGTCAACGCCCGCCGTCGGCTCGTCGAGAAAGAGCACGCGCGGTTCGTGCGACAGCGCCTTGGCGATCAGCACGCGCCGCTTCATGCCGCCGGAGAGCTCACGCAGCATATTGTCCTTCTTGTCCCACAGCGACAGATCCTTCAGCACCTTCTCGATATGGGCCGGGTTCGGCTTCTTGCCGTGCATGCCGCGGGAGAAGGACACCGTGTTCCACACGGTCTCGAAGGCGTCGGTGGTCAGTTCCTGGGGCACGAGCCCGATCATCGCCCGCGTCTTGCGAAACTCGCTCACCACGTCATGCCCGCCGACCGTCACCGTTCCGCCGCTCGCATTGACGATGCCGCAGATGATCGAGATCAGCGTCGTCTTTCCGGCGCCGTTCGGCCCGAGCAGCGCCAGGATCTCGCCCTCCTCGATATCGAGGCTGACGCCCTTCAGCGCCTGGAACCCCGAGGCATAGGTCTTCGACAGATTGGAAACGGAAACGATGGGCGCCATGAAAGCTTATCCGGATGCGGGAGGCGAAGTCGGCAGGTTTCGCCTATATGGGGCAATTGATCGCGATTTGCAGCCTGCCCTATGGAAAAAACAAGGTGACGCTTTGTCAATGCGGCTGTGACAGACGGGTCTCCGCCCCGGCGCCGCCGCCCATTCGGGACGGTCTGCGCGCCACCAGCCGGTCATGGATGACCATCCCGGCAACCATCGCCGCCACGAATAGGATCGTCGCTGGCAGACCGAGCGACAGCGAGGCAAGCGCCGGACCCGGGCAAAGCCCCACCAGCCCCCAGCCGATGCCGAAGATTGCCGAGCCGACAATCAGTCGCCTGTCGATGAGCTGATTGTCCGGCAAATGGAAGGTTTCGTCGAAAAAAGGGCGCTTGAGCCGGCGGGTCAGCAGGACACCGAGCGCGGAAACCGAAACGGCGCCGCCGAGCACGAAGGCAAGGCTCGGGTTCCAATTGCCGGCAATATCCAGGAAGGCCCGCACGCGCGCGGGATCGAGCATGCCGGACAGTGAAAGGCCGAAACCGAAAACGAGGCCGGAGACGAGTGTCGCCGCGAGGCGGAAGAAAGCGCCGTTCATCCAAGCAAACCCATGACGAAGACCGTGACGATCGCCGCCGCCATGAAAGTGGCAACCGCAGCAATCGAGCGTCGCGACAGCCTTGCAAGGCCGACGACGCCGTGGCCGCTCGTGCAGCCGGAGCCCATGCGGGACCCAAAGCCGACCAACAGCCCGCCGGCCAGCAGAAGCGGCCAGGAGGACGTGACCGTCATCCCGGGCCAGGCGCCGAACACGAGACGAAAGAGCAGCGGTCCCGCCATCAGCCCCAGCAAGAACAACGCGCCGGTGGCGGCCTGCACGCCCTGCAGCAGGCGTCCGGTGATACCGCTGATCCCGGCCACACGGCCATTGGCCACCATCAGGATCGCTGCCGAAAGGCCGATCAACAGCCCGCCCGCCAGCGCATTCCCGTATTCATTCATGCTCTAGAACCATCCCGACAGAAAATCTGATAGAGCGCGCCGACCAGACGCGCCACCTTGTCGTGGCTCATACGATAGAACACCTGCTTGGCCTGCCGACGCGTCGAGACAATGCCGGCATCGCGCAGCACCGTCAATTGCTGCGAGAGGGTCGGCTGGCGAATGCTCAGGCTTTCTTCGAGCGCCGCCACCGAGTGCTCGCCCTCCAGCAAGGCGCTCACGATCAACAGTCGATTTCGGTTGGCGAGGGTTCTCAGGATTTTCGAAACTTCGGCGGCATGCGCGGCCATATCCGTGCGCACCCCCGGAAATTGCATAACAGTTCCCATTGCTTCCTCCTGTCGTTGCCCTAGGAGTGAGTGGAGCCCCATGCTTGCTGTGGTTTGCCGGACCACTATCCATGATTGTTATATCAAATAGTATAATATCGTATTACTTATTGGTTAACCAGACGAAACAAAACACGTTACCATCGCTAGTACCGCGCACCTGTCCGTTGACTGTCAAATCATATAGAAAATTCAGATCGTTACAACGCGACCCCGGCAAAGGGGAAAGCGCCATATTTGGGGCAACCGTCCAGACGATTTCGGGCAACTATAAAACTTGTGGTATAGTGACCTCAAACAGGAACCTGCGATGACGCCTCGGGGTCGGCAGCCTGCACACCGGATACTGGTGTCTCGACGCCGGTTCGCTCTCGGCGCGAACGAAGACCGCGACCGTTATCCGGCGAAAGATCCGAAAATGAATTGTCGCCAATCCCGTTCCCCTGTCACGAAACGGTGATGCTCTTCGAGCAATTTGCTCGCGCGGCGCGATATCGCCCTTTGATTTGCGCTCGTGATTTGCACGCCGGAGCCTCCCCCTTTTTGCTCCGGTCGTTGGGCCGGCCTCCCCGCCGGCCTCTTTTTTTGCCGGCGTGACGCCCGACGTCAGTCGCAGTGACGATAACCGGTCTTGCGGGTCCTGAGATCGAAGTGGAAATGGTCCTTGTGGAACGGGTCGCTGCCCGGGCCGAGCACGGTGTTGAAATATTTGCAGCTATCGGAGCGCACGGCCTTCAGGAGCCCGCGTTCGCGGAAGGCGAAGAAGCCCTTCTTGCGGACGTCGATTTCCTTGCCGTTTTTCAAGACGAACTTGCCGACGTCGATGGCGTTACCGCGCGCGTGTTCGGACATCGGGTTGCCGCGGCGCGAATTCATCGTGCGGCAGGAATAGCCGCCGAGCGGCTTGATGGTCTTGACGCCCGACCAGTAGCGATAGCGCGACGACGGCGCGAGTTCGTACTTCACCCACTTGGCGAAGGCTTCCGTCACCTCGCAATTGAGCTTGACCGCCGGCTTCACGCCGATATTGCCGGAGAGACCGCTGAGCTCGATCGGATAATCGATACCGCAGGACGGCCCGTTGCTGATGCGCGGAATGTCACGGAAAACGACGCCGAGCTTCTTCAGCCGCTGGCGGCAGGCGACCTCCGAAGCCGGCATTTCGCCGGTGTAATCCGGCGTCGACATCGGATTGCGCACACGCGGCAGAAAGGCGACCTGCTGCGGCTCCTGGGCCCGCTGCATGGCGCGCTGCTCGTCCATCGCCCTTGCGCGTTGCGCCTCTTCCGCGGCGATCTTCTCGGGTGAGAGCGGCGGCAGGTCCGGATCGTAGCCGAGGTTGGCTTCGGCCGGAGGCGCGGCGCCAGACGCACCGCCGATCTGGCGTACGTTCTCATCGCCGATACCGCCGACCACCGGCTGGCTGGCATTGCCCTCGGCGATCTCGTTGCTCTGCTCTTCCGCCAGGCCGACGACCGGTTGCTCGACACCGAGCATGGCATCCATGTTGACGCCTTCATCGGGAATCGCCGTCGAGCCCGCCGGCTGGGCGCCGGAGGAAACCGCTTCGTCGCTATCGATCATCGGCAGCGTGCGCCGCGTTTGCTGAGACGCCCCCCGTGCGGGCGCGACATAGTCGGGATTGCTATTGCCCATCGAAGCCGATGTTGCGGCGGGATAGGCGGCGACCTCTTCTTGCGGCACTGCATCGACCGGGACCGGGCCGATCGAACCAACCCGCGAGCCGCCATCGATGCGGCCGGGCGGCGAAAGCGCATCGTCGGTTGAACAGGCGACGAGCGATAGCGACAGAACGAGTGCCGTCAGCGGGCGATGGAGACGAGTAACATACGCCATACCGAACTGCGCCTTCCCTAGGGCGGCCAAGAAAGACCGCCATCATCACCCCGCCGCCCCCGCAGCGGCGGGCCAACCGGCACGCAATGCTCGCTGCAGCACTTCGAATTGCTGCCTTTCGCCTGTGTCGCAAACCGGGCACATCAGTTGAAAGACCTGATTTCGGAAGCATTTTATTCAAATACGGTAAACGAAGCCTTGCGGCCGACACCCGCGATTAAGGGTGCGAGAGGTTTGCCGCCCTGGCGGACTGCAGACAACAAGAAGCCCGCGTCTTCGTCAGGCGCGGGCTTCGCGTTTTCAGCGATCAATCCGCTGGATGTCAGCGGCACTCGCCGCGATGGACGACCCGGAAACCAGCGCCGCCAGCCTCGCAGGAATTCGGGAAGGTTTCCATGCGACCGCCGCGCTGGCCGCAGACCGGGGCGAATTCGCGGGTGCAGAACTGCGCTTCCGACGGGCGATCATCGCCACGACGGCATTCGCCGCGGCCGATCACCTGGAAGCCCTCCGAACGTGCCTGGCAGGCATTGGGGAAGGTCCGCGTGTTGCGGCCGCGCTGGCCGCAGACCGGCATGTACTCCATGGTGCAGGCCTGCGGTGGCCGTGCCGGCGGACGGTTGTCCGGACGGCACTCGCCGCGATGGACGACATTGAAGCCGTCGGCGCGTGCCTGGCAGGCGTTCGGGAAGCTACGCAGGCGATTGCCGCGCTCACCGCAAACCGGCGCGTATTCCATCGTGCAAACCGGCGGACGGATCGGCCGCGGGCCAGGGCGCGGTTCGTCGACGACGACGGTACAGGCGGAGAGAAACCCGAGCGCCAGCATCAGCGCGGCGACCGGGCGCGTCAGAAGAAGTTTGAGAAGTGCCATGGATGTCCCCTCTAAAGAAGCGGTCGGCAACCGGAGCGACGCCCCGTCAAACACCTCGCGCATTTCGCGTATCTATCCGCGGCTATCGTAAGGTCAAGGCTGAGCATCCCGCTTTGCACGGCAATCGAACGCATGCAGCGCGTGCCCGCATCGCCGTGTTCCAGGGGGCAAACCCAGTTGGGCGCCACGGCGCGACATCTCTTTCGCCATCCGCGCGCTTGCGCTGAGGACCCAGCCTCGCGGGTCCAACGGCCCCAGTCGATGCGCTCTCGCTCGAAGCTTCGGGGCTCAGCGCGGATGCTCGGTTGAACCCGAGCGCGACGGACGGAGACGCCCCCGCCCTTACCATAAAAACAAGTCCCGCGCGGCATGCCACGCGGGACTTGCTCAACGCCCGGCAATCGTGCTCAGGCGGCGCGGCCGTAGGCCGAATGCGATGCCGAGGATTGCAGCCGGAACTTCGCCAGCAGCGACTTCAACTCCCGGCTCTCCGCAGCCAGCGTCTGGCTTGCGGCCGTCGTTTCCTCGACCATAGCCGCGTTCTGCTGGGTCATCTGGTCCATGCTGTTGACAGCGACGTTGACCTCCTGCAGCCCGGTCGCCTGCTCACGGGCGGCGGTCGCGATCGAGGCCACTTGCTCGTTGACCCGGTTGACCAGGATCTCGATCTCCGACAGCGCTTCGCCGGTCGAACGGACCAGCTCGACCCCGGCCCCGACCTCGCGCACCGACGCGCCGATCAGGTCCTTGATCTCCTTGGCAGCTCCCGCGGAGCGCTGCGCCAGTTCGCGCACTTCCTGAGCGACAACGGCAAAGCCACGGCCCGCCTCGCCGGCCCGCGCCGCCTCGACGCCGGCATTGAGCGCCAGCAGGTTCGTCTGGAAGGCGATCTCGTCGATGACGCCGATGATCTGGCCGATCCGGCCGGACGACCCCTCGATCCGCCCCATGGCGTCGATGGCATTGCGCACGATGCCGCCGGACTTCGCCGCACTCGCCTTGGTCTCGTTGACCATGTCGCGCGCCTCGTTCGCCCGTTCGGCGGCGTGGCGGACCGTCGAGGTGATCTCGTCCAGGGCTGCAGCGGTCTCTTCGAGGGCCGCGGCCTGCTGCTCCGTCCGACGCGAGAGATTGTTCGCCGCTTCCGAAATGTCGCCGGCGCTCGCCGTAACGATCTCGGTCGAGTGCGAGATGGAACCGATGACATCGCGAAGTGCAGCGACGGCCGTGTTGAAGTCCTCTCGCAGCTTGCCGTATTCGGGCGCGATAGGGCCGATCTCGGCGGTCAGGTCGCCGCTCGCGAGAAGCTCGAGCGCGGCACCGACGGTCTCCATCGCATCCGCCTGCGCTTCCGCCGTTGCCCGCTGGCGCTGCTCGTTGCCGCGGCGCTCGGAATCGAGCCGCTCCTGCTGCTCGGCTTCGCGCGAGCGCAGTTCCAGCCGTTCGCGGACGGAATCACGCAGCACCACCAGCACCTTGGCCATCTGCCCGATCTCGTCGCCGCGGTCGGTCTCCGGCACCTCGGACGAAAGGTCCTCGTCGGCAATCGCCCGCATCGAGGCCTTCAGCTTCTCGACCGGCTTGACGACGCTGCGCACGATCGCCAATGCCGCCATCAGAATGGCAAGAGCGGCGGCGGCAAGGATGCCGGCGGCCTGCCACGCCCGCTCGCGGAACATCGCCGCCAGATCGTCGGCATAGACGCCGGTGCCGACCACCCAACCCCAGGGCTTGAAGCCGGCCACGTGGGAATATTTCAGCACCGGCTCGTCGGCGCCCGGCTTCGGCCAATAATAGTCGACGAAACCCTGGCCGCTCTTTTCGACGGTCTTCACGAACTCGACGAAGAGATGCTTGCCGTTGGCGTCCTTGTTGCCCGTAAGATCCGTTCCGTCCATCTCCGGCTTGATCGGATGCATCACCATCGTCGGATGCATGTCGTTGATCCAGAAGTAGCCGCTCCCCTGGTAGCGCATCGCCTTGATCGCCTCCAGCGCGCGCTTCTGCGCCTCCTCGCGCGAAAGCGCGCCGGCCTGCTCCTGCTTGTAATAGGCGTCGAACACCGCGATCGCGTTCTCGTTCATTGCCGAAAGCATCGCCTTGCGTTCGCCGACGAGCTTGTCCTGCGCCTGGAACAGACCAAAAGTCAGCGCCGCTGCCATGGTCAAAAGCGCAAACGCTACCAGCGCGTAGAGACGCGCCGAGATCCTGAATTTCTTCATTGCCAATCCCTGCCCCTTCGGCGCTCCCCGCGCCGCCCCTTCGGATCCTGGCGCCACCGGCATCGCCGATGGCACTCCAAGAGCCTGCAGAATAGAGGGAGGTCTTTGCAAAGCCCCTAACAACCGATCCCTAAAATTGACAATTCTCAATCACCCCATGCGAAAGTCTAATAGGACGGTCTGGCAGGCCACCGCCGGCAATCGTGCGGTACCGGTCTTCCCTCAGGAAGCGCGGTCGGGTTACATCTTCCATCCAACAGGGAGACAGGCGGCATGACCGAACAGACCAAACCGACCGGCGAACTGACCTTGCGCACACTCGCCATGCCCGCCGACGCCAATGCCGCCGGCGATATCTTCGGCGGCTGGGTGATGGCGCAGATGGACCTTTCCTGCGGCATTCGCGCTGCGGAACGCGCCCGCGGCCGCGTGGTGACCGCGGCGGTCAAGGAAATGGCCTTTGCCCTGCCGGTCAAGATCGGCGACACGCTCTGCATCTATACGGATGTCGTGAAGGTCGGCCGCACCTCCATGACGCTCAAGGTCGAGGCCTGGGCGCAGCGCTATCTCTCGCATCTGATGGAAAAGGTGACCGACGCGATCTTCGTCATGGTCGCGCTCGACGAACACGGCAAGCCCAAGCCGGTACCGCCGGAGGAATAGGAGCGGCCGCCTTGGAGCAGGTTCCGAGTAATCCGGAAATCTTCCCGCATATTCGCACCGTCATGGGCATGATCGTCAGCCTGAGCCTGGCGAGACTTCTCAGCGGACTGGCGCTCTTCGTACAGCACCCCGGCAAGACGCGCGTCTACTGGATCCACCTCGGTTGGGTCCTGTTCATGTTCGTCTTTCTGGTGCATTTCTGGTGGTGGGAGTTCCACCTGCATTCGCTGGCCGTGATCGACGTCAGCGTCTACCTGTTCGTCGTCCTTTATTGCTGCGTCTTCTTCTTCCTCTGCGTGATGCTGTTCCCGACGACGCTCGAGGACTACAGCGACTACGAGCACTATTTCATGTCGCGGCGGGCCTGGTTCTTCGCCTTCCTGGCACTCGCCTTCGCCGTCGACCTCATCGATACCGGGCTGAAAGGCAAACAGTATTTTGCCTCCTACGGTCTCGAATACCCCGTCCGCAACGCCGCCTATATCCTCCTCTGCATAGCCGCCGCATGGACACCGAACCGGCGCTTTCACGCCGCTTTCGTCGTCGTCGCGGTCGCCTATCAGCTCCTGTGGATGTATCGAGCCTTCGACCTGCTCGATTGAGACGGCGATCCGCGCGGCTGTGAAGGTTTTCCGCCAGCCGCGCGCCTCGGCCCTTGATCCCAGGGCGAGGCGGTGCTTTATCCGTTAGGCATATTTGAATCGCATCATGGCACGTCGGGGGACTGTCGCATCATGGAAATCTTTACCGCTGCCGGTCTGGCAGCGCTTCTGCAAGTCATCGTCATCGACCTCGTTCTCGCCGGCGACAACGCCGTCGTCATCGGCCTTGCTGCGGCCGGGCTGCCGACCGCGCAGCGCAAGAAGGTCATCCTCGTCGGCATCATCGCGGCAACCGTGCTGCGTGTGGCGCTCGCCAGCGTTACCGTGCAACTCCTCGAAATCATCGGCCTGCTGCTGGCCGGCGGCATCCTGCTTCTCTGGGTCTGCTGGAAGATGTGGCGCGAAATCCGTGAGCAGGCAGCCAACGCCGCCGGCGAAAGCAGTGAAGCCAGCGAGGCCCCGAAGAAGACTTTCATGCAGGCGGCCATCCAGATCGTCGTCGCCGACGTGTCGATGTCGCTCGACAACGTGCTCGCCGTCGCCGGCGCCGCCCGCGAACATCCGACGATCCTCGTCGTCGGCCTGATTCTCTCGATCGCGATGATGGGTGTTGCCGCCGGTTTCATTGCCCGGCTGCTCAATCGTTACCACTGGATCGCCTATGTCGGTCTGGCGATCATCCTCTATGTCGCGCTCGACATGATCTATCGCGGCTCCGTCGAGGTCTGGCCGCATCTGGCTCCGGTCGTGGCGTCGATGGTCTAGCGCCGGACGGTAATGGTCCATCCGCTATGCATTGGAAAGGCAGGGCCGCGTGCCCTGCCTTTTTCTTTTGCGACCGTTCGGGTGCCGTAATGATTGCGCCCAAACGGCCGGTGCCTGTCAGCCCTTGAAGATGAAGGAAGCGCCGGCCGCGATCAGGGCGAAGCCGACGAGGTGGTTCCAGCCGATCGACTCCTTCAGCCAGAACACCGAAAAGGCGGCGAAGACCAGGAGCGTGATCACCTCCTGCATCGTCTTCAACTGCGCCGCCGAATAGACCTGATCGCCGATACGGTTGGCCGGCACCGCCAGGCAATATTCGAAGAAGGCGATACCCCAGCTCGCCACGATCGCCATGTAGAGCGGTGACGAGGTGTATTTCAGATGCCCGTACCAGGCAAAGGTCATGAAGACATTGGAAAGCAGGAGCAGAAGGATCGGCCAGAGATAGGCCGGAGACAGGGTGAAGGACATCGAGAACCTCGGCTTGCGAATCATGCGCCGACGATGCGCCGTCGTCCCGTGCGGATGCAAGTCCCCGAAGCCTCCGCCGGCACGCGATGCCCTACGGCGCCGCAGGTCTTGTTGGACGCGCAAAGATCGCTGCAGCACCTTGAACTGCCGCATGCCCTTCGATCGATTACGGCCAAAGCAAACATGCCGTAGAGACTGCCGAAATGACATCTTTCGGCTGGCCAGAGTGGCGAATCGACAGCGAAACGGCACTTTTTCCGACAAATAGCAACCCCTGCCCCAATTTTTTACGGGTTTTGCCACAATTTTGTACTGGCGCATGCGCAATGTCGCTCGACTGTCCGACGGACAGGCAGGGGAATACCACACTTCGAAACGGCGGTTGCCGTGAAGTTGGCTCCGCGTTGAGCGCGGTTCGCCGACACGCCGATGCTGCGTATCAGACGCTGGGCACGCGCATGTCCGCCGAAATTTCCCAAGGGAACATTGGAAACAGTTGAGCAACCGGGTGCCATGCCGGCGTTCGCCAGGCCGCCCCGACCGTTCGCACCCAGCAACTTGTCAAGGAGACCTGACCATGAAGGTCCTGGCGTTATTTGCGGCTGCCTATGTCGCGCTCCTTCCGCCGTCTCTTGCCAGCGCGGGCATGCTTGCCCAGGCGCAGCAATACAAAGGCCTGCACGAGATCAAGAACAACAAGACCCTTCGCGCGGCGCTCGGCATCAACCCGGCACGTACCCCCTGGTGCGGCCATTTCATGGGCATGGTTGCCCGCAAGGCCGGCCGCAACCCGCCCCAAAGCTTCGGCTTTGCCCGCTCTTGGCTGCATTTCGGCGCGCCGGTCAAGCTCGCCTATGCGCGAGCCGGCGATGTCGTCGTGGTGCGAACCGGTCGCGGCTACCACGTCGGCGTCCTTTCCGCGCTTTCAAAGTCGACGGCTCAGTTGATCGGCGGCAATCAGTCCGGCGGCGTCAGGGTCTCGCAGTTCGCGCGCCGCCAGGTCGTCGCCGTCCGGCGGTAGCGTCGCCACGAGCCACAAAACGCGGCCTTTTCAGTGCCCGGCTTTCCGGACCGCCGGCGCATGTCCCAGCGCAAGCCGCATGGCGCAACGCCGCTCCGGCGGCAAGCCGTGCGCTGCCTCATTCGCCAGGATCTGCGCAAGCCGGACATCGAGTTCGTCTGCGGCAAGCGTCGAGAAGCCGAGCTTGCGGTAGAAGAGTTCGTTCCACGGAAGATCGCGGAACGTCGTCAGCGTCACCGCGGCGAGCGCCGTCACGCGCGCATGCGCGATCGCGGCCAGCATCAAGCTGCGCCCGAGCCCCTGCCCCTGGCACTCGGCGGTCACGGCAAGCTGCGAGATATGCATGGCATCTCCCGTAATGCCGGCGCATAGAAAGGCGATCGGCCGGTCATCGGCATCGACCGCCACAACAGAAAGCCCGGTGCGCAGGAATTCACGATGCGCCTCGGCCGACTGCACATCGTCGTCGGCGATCCAGGCAAGCTCCGGGATCGTCCGGAACACCTCACCGGAGGATCGCTCTATGTCGGGAAGAAGGGCGGTGTCGCCTTCGCGGGTCGGTCGAATCAGAGGCATGATGGCGCATCCTAGCGCAGTCTGTCCTATGAGACGCGCAAGGATCGCCGCCGCACTCTCAAATTCCGCAATTCATTAGCCGGATAAGGTGGTCGCCAGTCGGCGCCGGCCAGGGGGGCCTGGGCCAGCGCGACGATCGTGGCTCCCCCCTGGCAGGCGGCTTTGCCCGCCCGCGCTGTTGCCGAAAGGTAGCCGTCACGGTTGCTGAAATGCGAAACTTGCACAATCGCCACACTCAGAGGCTCCACTGGACACAATCTGCCGTAGAGACCCGTGGACTGCTTTTTGCGCCTCCGGCCCAGCAATGGACACAAATCGGGGTGATTTATACTTCTCGGATTTTCTAATTTAAGTTACGCTTATCTTCCTTCTGACAAAATGCCGCGGGAGGGGCTGCCCTCTTGGAACGGAAGCTCGCCGTGATCCTTGCTGCCGATGTCGCTGGCTACAGTCGCCTTGTCGCGGCCGACGAGGAAGGCGCGCTTGCAACACTTGCCACCTACAGCGCGACGATCTCGAGCCTCGTGAACGAGCATGGGGGTCGCATCTTCGGCGCGGCCGGCGACAGCCTGGTCGCCGAGTTCCAGAGCGCTGTGCAAGCGGTCCGGGCGGCGGTTGCGATCCAGCGCAATCTGGAGCGGCGAAACGCCGATCTCGCGCCGGAACGGCGCATGCAGTTCCGCATCGGCCTCAATCTCGGCGACGTGGTAGTTGACGGCGGCAACCTGCTCGGCGACGGCGTCAACGTGGCGGCGCGCTTGCAGCAGGTCGCGCAGCCCACCGACATCTGCATCTCCGGAGCGCTGCACGAGCAGATCGTCGGCAAGCTGGAGTTTCCCGTGCACCGGCTTGGGGATCGCGCGCTGAAGAACATACCGCGCCCGGTGCTGGTGCACCGCGTCGACTGGCACGAGGATCCCATGAAACCGGATCTGTCCGGCATGCCGCTTGCCCTGCCCGACAAGCCATCGATCGCCGTGCTGCCCTTCGTCAACATGTCCGGCGATCCCGAACAGGACTTCTTCGCCGACGGTCTGACCGAGGACATCATCACGGCGCTTTCGCTCTACCGCTGGTTCTTCGTCATCGCCCGCAATTCCTCCTTCGCCTACAAGGGTCGCGCGGTCGACGTCAAACAGATCGGCCGCGATCTCGGCGTGCGCTACATCGTCGAAGGCAGCGTGCGCCGTGCAGGCTCGCGCGTCCGCGTCACCGGACAGTTGATCGAGGCCGAAACCGGCATCCATCTCTGGGCACAGCGCTACGAGCGCGAATTCGCCGACCTCTTCGCCATCCAGGACGAGATCACCCAACATGTCGTCGCGGCGATCGAGCCGGAGATCCTGATCGGCGAAAACCGCCGCGCCCTCTTACGCGGCAGCGACAATCTGGACGCCTATGAATGCCACATGCGCGGCACGTTGCTGCACAATGCGCAGGACTCCGCTGCGCATTTCAACGAGGCCGTCGAGTGGCAGCGGCGCGCGATCGCCCTGGATCCCGATTTCGGCCGGGCCCATATGATGCTCGCCCGCTCGCTCTTCGCGCGTTGCTATTTCGGCTTCAGCGACGATATCGACCGCGACAGCGCCGAGATGCAGGCGGAAGCCGCGCGTGCTGTCGTGCTGGAAGATCACGATCCCTATTGCCACTATGTCATGTGCCTGGCCAACTTCGCCGCCCAGCGGCCGCATGCCGCGGTCGCGGAAGCGCAACAGGCGATCGATCTCAACCCCAATTTTGCCCTCGCCCATATGGCGCTCGGCTGGGCACGCATCTATGTCGGCCGCTTCACAGAGGCGCTCGAGCCGTTGCATACAGCCCTCAGGCTCAGCCCCCACGACCCACTGACCTATCTCTTTTTCAGCCGCATCGCACTCGCCCACTACCATCTCGGCAACTATGACGAAGCGCTGCACCACGCCGAACGGGCGCTACTGCTGCGCCGCACCTATTTCAGCCTGGTCGTGGTGATCACCTGCCTCGGCCAACTGGGCCGCATCGAGGAGGCTCGCAAACTCTTTCCGGAAGTGATTGCCAACGCACCGAGCGACGTACCGCGCTACTGGCGTTTCTTTACCGCTTATGCCGATCCCGCCGACCACGCACACTTCAACGATGGGCTCGTTAAGGCGGGCCTGCCCATCGTCCCGTAGGCCGCCATGACACGAGCCCAACTGTTCGGCGTTCTCATCGGCCTGGCGGTGGTGGCAGTCTTCACGGTCCTGCGTGCCAACGATCCGCAGCTTCTTCGCCAGGCGCGCGACGTCACCTTCGACGAATACCAGCGCATCGCGCCGCGCAACTTCGAGGCGATGCCGGTCAAGGTGATCGATATCGACGAGGCCTCACTGCGCGAGTTCGGTCAATGGCCCTGGCCGCGCGACCGGCTTGCCAAACTGACGGACCGGCTGACCGAGATGGGCGCTGCGGCGATCGCCTTCGACGTCCTCTTCGCCGAACCCGACCGGCTGTCGCCGCGTACCGTCGTGCGGGACGTCGGCGGCGTCGATCCGTCCTTCGTCGCGACCCTGCCCGACAATGACGAGATCTTCGCTCAGGCGATCCTCGACAAGCCGATCGTGCTCGGCTTCGGCCTCACCAACGAGGGCAGCTACCTGCCGCTGGTCAAGGCCGGCTTCGCCTTCACCGGCGAAAGTGCCGCCGAGGCGCCGCCGCGCCTGCACGCCGCCACACCGCTGCGGCCCCAGCTCGAAGCCAACGCTGCCGGTCTCGGCCATATCAGCCTCAATCCCGGCTCCTCCTCCGCGGTGGTGCGCGCTGCGCCGCTGTTCCTGAGCGACGGGCAGCAGTTCTATCCGAGCCTCGCCCTGGAAGCGTTGCGGGTGGCGCAGGGCGCCTCGACCTATGTGCTCGCCGCCGCGCCCAACGTCGCCAACACCCTTACCGCCGTCAAGATCGGCGACTTCGTCGTGCCGCTCACCGCGACCGGCGAACTCTGGCTCTACGTCACGCCGGATACGACGGAGCGCTACATCTCCGCCCGGCGGGTCCTCACGAACGATGCGTCGTCGCCGGACGTTCGCGCGGCGATCGAAGGCAGCATCGTCTTCATCGGCACCTCGGCCGCCGGGCTGCAGGACGTGCGCACCACGGCGCTCGGCCAGAACGTACCCGGCGTCTCCATCCACGCCCAGATCGTCGAGCAGATCCTTTCCGGCCGCTATCTCTCGCGGCCCGATTGGGCCGACGGGCTCGAAATCCTCTCGATCGCGCTGGCCGGGACGCTGCTGGTGCTGCTCACCACCTTCGTCAGCCCCGTGGTGGCGCTCATCTGCGGCCTTGCGGTCACGGCGCTCGCGCTCGCGGCTTCCTGGCTGGCCTTCTACTATGGCGGGCTGCTTTTCGATCCGCTGGCGCCGATCCTCGCCGCCTCGATCACCCATTTTGTCGCCACCGCCTATCGCTTCCTGGTGACGGATCGCGAGCGGCGCGAGGTCCGCCAGGCCTTCGGGCGCTATCTGTCGCCCTCGCTGCTCTATCGCATCGAGCACACGCGCAACGCGCTGAGCCTCGGCGGCGACGACCGCGAGCTGACGGTGATGTTCGTCGACGTGCGCAGCTTCACTGAGATGAGCGAGCGCATGACGCCGACCGAGGTCGTCACCTTCCTCAACACGCTGCTCGATGCGCTCAGCCGCCATGTGCTCGCCAATGAGGGCACGCTCGACAAGTTCATCGGCGATTCGATCATGGCCTTCTGGAACGCGCCCGTCGATGTCGTCGACCATCCGCAAAAGGCACTGCGCGCCGCCCTCGGCATGCGCGAGACCCTGGCCCGGCTGAATGCCGAAGATGCCTTCGGCTTCGGCGCCGGCCACGATGTCCGCATCGGCATCGGCATCCACACCGGGCTCGCCTGCGTCGGCAACATGGGTGCCGAAACCCGCTTCAACTATTCGGCGGTCGGCGACACCGTCAACATTGCCGCCCGCATCGAAGCCGCCTGCAAGGATGTCAATTTCGACGTGCTCGTGTCGGAAGCGACCGCCGAGGCATTGTCGGCCTGCGCGCTGCTGGATGCGGGAAGCCTGGGCCTCAAGGGAAAGACGACACGCACCCGGCTCTTCGCGGTGGCCGGAGACGAAAACCTTGCCGCCTCGCCCGCCTTCGCGGAATTGCGGCGCCTGCACGAGCGGCTCGTCACGGTCCTGCGAACGCGCGCAACCTCGAGCCGCAGCATCATCAATGCCGCAAAGCTGAAGTCTGCCGCCCTGGCACCGGGACTGGTCGGCTTCTACGCCCGGATCTCGCGCCGATCGGAGCATTTCGCCGAAACGTCGGCCGAAGACGCCAAGCGGCCGGCGGAGTGACCGACGGCACGCCGCCGCAGATGGCCTTCCGACCCAGGCGGCCTCGACTCAGACTCTCAGATATCTAGGCAAATCTTTGATTTATCGTCGGTTTGTTGTTGTCACTCTCGACAATGAGAGACGTTCCCGGCTTGTCACCGGTCGTTGCGATGGATGCCAAGCCAGTCAGCGGCTCATGCGCTCGCCGGCCTCTAGTTCTGGCTCTGGCTCTGGCTTTGGCTCTGTTCCTGGCGCTGCATTCCACCGCCCTGCTGCGACTGTTCCTGCCGCTGCTCCTGCTCCTGGCGCTGCGTGCCCTGGCCCTGTCCTTGCTCCTGCTCCTGCCGCTGCGATTGGGACTGCCGCTGGCTCCCCTGTCCTTGTTCCTGTTCCTGGCGCTGCTCCTGCCGCTGCCGTTGCCCCTGTCCGTTCTGTTCCTGCCGCTGCCTCTGTTCCTGATGCTGCTTCCCGGGTATCAGCGGTTTACGCGGCTTTTGTTGCTCGACGGCGGGGGGCTTCACAGTCAGCGGCTGGCGTTCGAGATCCTCTTGGATCGCTGCCGCCAGGCTGCAACCGCCGCCCGCCCAGCCCAGCGCTCCGGACAGTCGTTGCCCACCGGAGAGGAAAGGCAGGGCTTGCGCATTGCCGAGTGATTTCAATGTATTGCGACTGACTCTTTTCGGGTCGCTGATGCCGCCGCCCGGCTTGGCGACGACGCAATCGCAACGCTGCGTCAATTGCCGGCAGCCGCCGGCGCCGCAGAAATTGGCTGCACCGCTCAAAAGCACGACGGCGGTGGTGCCGTCGCGACCGACATAGAAATCGAAGGCGGTGCCGCGCACGCCGATCGTCCCGGCCGGCGTGACGATTTCATAGGCCGAATGCCCGGATATGCCGCTGATCCAGCGGAATGTGCCCTTGGCGGCCATGATCGTCAGCTTCTTCACCGACTTGGCGTCATCATAGACGAACTTGTCGATGACCACGGACGAGCCCCAGCCGACCGCAAGCTTGGTACCATCCTGGAAGACGAACTGGCCAAGACCGGATTTCGACGTCGAAATCCGCTCGTCCTTGTAGACCGGGTCCTTGACCGCGATCGGACCACGCGCGCCACTGACCGCCGTCCGGATCTGCACCGCCTGGCCGACGGGTTCGGCGGCGATAGTCGGACTGTACGTCACGGCGCAAAACGCGATGAGTGCGGCACCACGCAGGCAGAACATGGCACCCTCCAAAGCGCCATTGTTATCATGTGACCGGGATTTATGTCTTGTCGCCCAATCGGATAACGAAGCGGCCCATCACAACCGTAAGAGTTAGGCGGTCATGGCCGCTTGCCCGGTCGTGGCCATTGGAGGCAAGCGGCGGCGTGCGGAAAGGATCAGGCGCCCGGCGGCCTGCCGGTTCGTCAGTCGTTGTTATGACTGCGCGCCCTCTGATGCCCGTTGTTCTGATGGTCGTTGGCATGTTCGAGCACGTCCTTGTGGTTGGCATCCTCGCCGCGGATATCCGGATGTTTCATCTCCCAGTGGCGATTGCGGTAGCCTTCTTCCTGCACGGGAGGTTTTTCCTCCGGCTCGTGCGGCTTCTCCTCGGGCTTCGGTTTTTCCTCACGCGGCTTTTCTTGCTCGACGGCGGGGGGCTTCACAGTCAGCGGCTGGCGTTCGAGATCCTCCTGGATCGCCGCCGCCAGGCTGCAGCCGCCCCCCGCCCAGCCCAGCGCTCCGGACAGTCGTTGCCCACCGGAGAGGAAAGGCAGAGCTTGTGCATTGCCAAGTGATTTCAATGTATTGCGACTGACTCTTTTCGGATCGCTGATGCCGCCGCCCGGCTTGGCGACGACGCAATCGCAACGCTGCGTCAATTGCCGGCAGCCGCCGGCGCCGCAGAAATTGGCTGCACCGCTCAAAAGCACGACGGCGGTGGTGCCGTCGCGACCGACATAGAAATCGAAGGCGGTGCCGCGCACACCGATCGTCCCGGCCGGCGTGACGATTTCATAGGCCGAATGCCCGGATTTGCCGCTGATCCAGCGGAAGGTGCCCTTGGCGGCCATGATCGTCAGCTTCTTCACCGACTTGGCGTCATCATAGACGAACTTGTCGATGACCACGGACGAGCCCCAGCCGACCGCAAGCTTGGTGCCATCCTGGAAGACGAATTGGCCGAGACCGGATTTCGACGTCGAAATCCGTTCGTCCTTGTAGACCGGGTCCCTGACCGCGATCGGACCACGCGCGCCGCTGACCGCCGTCCGGATCTGCACCGCCTGGCCGACGGGTTCGGCGGCGATGGTCGGACTGTAGGTCACGGCGCAAAACGCGATGAGTGCGGCACCACGCAGGCAAAACATGGCACCCTCCAAAGCGTTATTGTTATCACATTACCGGGATTTATGCTTGTCGCCCAATCGGGGTAACGTAACGGCACGTCACAACTGTAAGAGTTATGTCGACGCGCGCAGCGGTTGAAGAGCTGCAAGCCATGGGCGACCCCGTGCCACCGCCAGTTCGATCGATGGCCGCCGCGAACTGGGCACCGACCTGCACGCGAACCCGACGCCCCGCCCCTGCCTCTCGCCCGCCATCTTGTAACCGCAGAGGCGCGAACGTTGCTGTTTTGTACTCATTCTCCCCTTTTCTTTCCAGCGGACTCTCGCCATATTCCCCGGCATGACCAAAACTCCGAAAAATGCCCCGCCGAAGCCCTCCACTCCGTCCGGTTTCGAAGAAGCGCCGCAAGCGCCGCTGTCAGGCACGCCACTCAGCGGCAACGTCTCCGACTGGGTGAAGCAGCTCGAAGCCGAGGCGGAGGCCTCCGCCTTCGAAAGCCAGCGCGAGGTCGCCTCCAAGGCCGGCAAGCACCGCAAGACGGTGGAGATCGCCGCCTCCAAGGCGGCGCGAGGCGACGACAAATCGGCCGAAGGCCGCAAGCCCGAACGGGCGTCCGAGCTGACGCGAGGCCCCCGCGGAGCGAAGGCGCAGAGCGCCGGCAGCGCGAGCGGAAGAACCTCGCGCGGCACCTCGATGGGCGGCTCGACCGATCCGAAGACGCGCGCCGCCGCCGGCCTCAATCCGGTCGCCGGTCTCGACGTATCGCTGGAGGATGCCGACAAGCTGACCTCCACCTCCGGCGTCACCGCCACGGTGGAAGCGCTGGCGGCGCTGATCGAGAGCGGCAACCCGCTGTTCAAGGACGGCAAGCTCTGGACGCCGCACCGCCCGGCCCGGCCGGAAAAATCCGAAGGCGGCGTGCCGCTGACGATGGTGACCGACTACCAGCCCTCGGGCGACCAGCCGACGGCGATCGCCGATCTGGTCGAGGGCCTCTCCTCCGGCGAGCGCAACCAGGTGCTGCTCGGCGTCACCGGTTCGGGCAAGACCTTCACCATGGCCAAGGTGATCGAGGCGACGCAGCGCCCGGCGGTCATTCTGGCGCCGAACAAGACGCTCGCCGCGCAGCTCTATTCCGAGTTCAAGAATTTCTTCCCTGATAATGCGGTCGAGTATTTCGTCTCCTACTACGACTACTACCAGCCGGAAGCCTATGTGCCGCGCTCGGACACCTATATCGAGAAGGAATCCTCGATCAACGAGCAGATCGACCGCATGCGCCACTCGGCAACGCGCTCGCTACTCGAACGCGACGACGTGGTGATCGTCGCCTCGGTCTCCTGCATCTACGGTATCGGCTCGGTGGAGACCTATACCGCCATGACCTTCCAGATGAATGTCGGCGACCGGCTCGACCAGCGGCAATTGCTCGCCGACCTCGTGGCACAGCAGTATAAGCGCCGCGACATGGATTTCCAGCGCGGTTCCTTCCGCGTCCGCGGCGACACGATCGAAATCTTCCCGGCCCACCTGGAAGATGCCGCCTGGCGCATCTCCATGTTCGGCGACGAGATCGACGCGATCACCGAGTTCGACCCGCTGACCGGCCAGAAGACCGGCGACCTGAAATCGGTGAAGATCTACGCCAACTCGCACTATGTGACGCCGCGCCCGACGCTGAACGGCGCCATCAAAGCGATCAAGGAGGAGCTGGCGCACCGCCTGGCCGAACTGGAAAAGGCCGGGCGCCTGCTGGAAGCGCAGCGGCTGGAACAGCGCACGCGCTACGATGTCGAGATGCTGGAAGCGACCGGCTCCTGCCAGGGCATCGAGAACTATTCGCGTTACCTCACCGGCCGCCGCCCCGGCGAGCCGCCGCCGACGCTGTTCGAATATATCCCCGACAACGCGCTGATCTTCATCGACGAAAGCCACGTCACCATTCCGCAGATCGGCGGCATGTATCGCGGCGACTTCCGCCGCAAGGCGACGCTGGCCGAATACGGCTTCCGCCTGCCCTCCTGCATGGACAACCGCCCCTTGCGCTTCGAGGAATGGGACGCGATGCGCCCGGACACGATCGCCGTTTCGGCGACGCCGGGCGCCTGGGAGATGGAACAGGCCGGCGGCGTCTTCGCCGAACAGGTCATCCGCCCGACCGGTCTCATCGACCCGCCGGTGGAAGTGCGCTCGGCGAAAACACAGGTCGACGACGTGCTCGGCGAGATCCGCGAGACGGCGGCCGCCGGCTACCGCACGCTCGTCACCGTGCTCACCAAGCGCATGGCCGAAGACCTCACCGAATACCTGCACGAACAGGGCATTCGTGTGCGCTACATGCACTCCGACATCGATACGCTGGAGCGCATCGAGATCATCCGCGACCTTCGCCTCGGCGCCTTCGACGTGCTCGTCGGCATCAACCTCTTGCGTGAAGGCCTCGACATTCCCGAATGCGGTTTCGTCGCCATCCTCGATGCCGACAAGGAAGGCTTCCTGCGCTCGGAAACCTCGCTGATCCAGACCATCGGCCGCGCCGCCCGTAACGTCGACGGCAAGGTCATCCTCTATGCCGACACCATCACCGGCTCGATGCAGCGGGCGATGGAGGAAACCGGCCGCCGCCGCGAGAAGCAGATGGCCTATAACGAGGCCAACGGCATCACCCCGGAATCGGTGAAGGCGAAGATCTCCGACATTCTCGACTCGGTCTACGAGAAGGACCACGTCCGCGCCGACATCTCCGGCGTCGCCGGCAAGGGTTTCGCCGACGGCGGCCACCTCGTCGGCAACAACCTGCAGGCGCACCTCAACGCGCTGGAAAAACAGATGCGCGACGCCGCCGCCGACCTCGACTTCGAAAAGGCCGCCCGCCTGCGCGACGAGATCAAACGCCTCAAGGCCGCCGAACTGGCTGCGATGGACGACCCGATGGCGCGGGACGAGGCGAAGGCTATCGAGGGTGGCAAGCGGTCCGGTAAGGGTTCGTCCGGGTCGATCTCCCCCCTTGTGGGGGAGATGTCCGGCAGGACAGAGGGGGGTAAGCCCTCCTCCTCCGAGAGCTACTTCCAGAAGCCCGACCTCGACGAAATGGGCCGCGACGTCGCGACACCCGCGGGCCGCAAGTCGGATCAGTCGCTGTTCCGCAAGAACACCCTGGACGAAATGACCGTCGGCCGCACCGAAAAGCCGGTCACCGGCCACGTCCCGGAAAAACCGACCCTCACGCGCGCCAAGCCGGGCATCGGTTCCTACGAGGATCCGGCGGAGGAAAAGCGGCAAAAGGGCCGGACCAAGGGCAAGACGGGGCGGCCAGGGCGGTGATCGTCGCCCTAACGCCGCTACGCCCGTTGTCTTTTCGTTCCCGCTATGGGGTAGAGCAAACGCATCTGCTCTAAAAACTTGGCTTGGCCGCCAAAACTTGGATGCCGAACGTGGATGGTCTCGGACGATATTTTGCGAGCCCATTTGGCCGCGTCGTCGCCAATGGCCACGATCCGTCGCACCTCAACCAAGACGCAGAGTTCCTGCAAGAACGTAAATCCAACCTCAGCTTCTTCTCGCGTGTGATGACGGTTGCTAAGCGGATCCTCGCCCGAATGGGGATGCAACGGAAAGACATTCCAGGTCATGATCGGCACGTCGACTCTAGCCAATAGGCGAAAGATGCTCGATGCCGTTCGTTCCCTCACGGCGGGCCCTTTGGTGGCACGGCGTAGTGATTTCAGCCTCAGATGGGAAGCGTAAGTATCGAGGCAATATTCGTCGGTTAAGGCAACGCCCGTACGGCGACCACCTTTGTAACCCAAGTCCCGACCGACCCAAATGTCCACCGAAGGCGCCGACGCGAGTGCGATCAGGATCTGCGTAAGATTGTCCCTCCGTATGTCGGGCGCTGATCGCTGGTCATGAACAGGACAAGTATCGGCATAAGGATTGAAGCAATTCTCAAACCTTACGTTTGAAACCCGCTCAACAAATCGCCCGATGGCGTTCATACCGAGCCCCAACCTGACGGCTCACCGCAAAGCCTACCGCGCTGCGCGTCTTATCGGACGCAAGGGTCGCCGTAGCATTTTGAACTGCTGCATGTTGTCCTTTAATCGGCTTAAAGGAAATATATAGTCGCGGGCTTCCCTTGGCAGCCGACAACGATGTCCGAGTGCAAGGACCGGCAAGGGCGAGCCCAGCGCAATCTCCCCCCTTGTGGGGGAGATGTCCGGCAGGACAGAGGGGGGGGTAAGCCCTCCTCATCCGGCAAGATACCCCCCTCTGCCCCTATCGGGGCATCTCCTCCACAAGGGGGGAGATCATCCGATGAGCTACGTCCAGAAGCCCGACCTCGACGAAATGGGCCGCGACGTTGCGCCCCCCGCGGGCCGCAAGTCCGACCAGTCGCTGTTCAGGAAAAACACCCTGGCCGAAACGACCGTCGGTCGTACGGAAAAATCGGCAATGTGCCGGAGAAGCCGATCCTCACCCAGGCGAAACCGGACATCGGGTTGTATGAGGATCAGGCGGAGGAGATGCGGCAGACGGAGCGAACGAAGGGTAAGAAGGGCGACCGGGACGGTGAGCGCGCTATTGTTAAATGTTCACACTGGCGGATCGCATGTCTGCATATATCTCATTGCGACGCCGAATCATCTCCTTTGACAAGGAAGAAATATAATTTGGCAAGAGTGCGTGATTGTTGCTTCCATCATATGAAATAGTTACCAGTTTTCTAAGTTTTTTATTTATATCAATTATTCTTTGAGAACGCCCTTCCGGCGCGAAGATGTAATGTGGTCGAGCTTTCGGATATCGCAATGCATACATCTCCATCAGAGACGTAATCGCCGGATCGTCCATTGAGAAACCAACAAACAAAAATGTATAATTCAAGAGAATGCTATCGAGAAATCCAGAATAAGAAGCATTACCAAATGCTAACTTCACATATTCAGACCTAGAGAATACTATTGTGTCGGCATCGTCAACGCTACCATGAATTTTTATTAAGTATTTCCTTGAATAGTCCTTCAAAGAAGAGAACGCTTTATCCTTAACGCCACTTATTACTATTGGATAGTGACTCGAATTTCCGAGTTTAACTTCCCAAGCGGCCTCGATTAGCTTATCAAAATTAGTAGTCAAAATAATTCTTTGATCAAGTGACACAATCGCTTTATGAAGTTCAGACGGCTCTGCTGTCTGTCCATACTCGCTGGTCAAAAGATCTTGCCAAGCCTCACCGTGAGCGTTCTGCAGTATCTCGCAGGCCAGAAGATAATCCTTGTCTTGAATGAGTTGCTCAACCTCCGACGCCACCGCGGGATCAAGATTGGCACAAGACGCCGAAAGAAACTCCGGCCACCCCTTCATCGCGCCCCCAGTTCGCGTTGCCGCACTGGCGGAAACTCCCGCGCCCAAGAACAACACAACCTTCTGACGCGCCAGATCTTCGACAAGGTCCGAATTAACTAACATTTCGCAACCTCAAGATGCCAGTGCGTTCCTTAGGAAGCCTGACGCGATATCGCGATAGATCTCCCGCGCTTGCTTTCGGAGCTGTATGTAACTCCCACCCGCCTTAACATGAATCAAAGGGCTATTCTGACTTTGAGACATGGGCGCAAGACTACCCAAGTGCCTAATATCTCCCAGATGCGGATCCACCACACTGACATCATAAAACTTGGAAAGATTTCTGCGTATTTCTTCAGGGATATTTTTGTTGATCTCTTGATATGCTTGTACGATTTTTCTCCCCGGAACCTCAGCAGCTCCATCCGCAAGTTCATCGCGATCGTTCGCGTTACGCTCTTTATGCTGCTGAGTAACGTACCCAAGAAACTTCAGCGTTTTGCCGGAATCCAAGCGAGGTAGTTCAGAAGGATCCTCAGCGATGCTCATACCTGATCGAAGATCCCGCTGCCACACTTCAACTGTGGCCCCAATGTTTCTGATTGCCCATATCGAGAAAATATCAACAGCCATTGGAACTACAAAGTAGTCGACTGCAAGAAGTATAGATCTATTAATTGCGCCCAAAGAAGGCCCCATATCGAAGAACACAAAATCATAATTTAGCTGCTTTGCTTTTATAAGCACATCAAAGAATACAAAAGTAGTCTGAATGCCGCGCATACCACCAGCTTTAGCGTCTCTCCAATCTTGAGCCAATAGATCTTCCTGTAAAGCGAGCCGCGGATCTCCAATGATTAAATCAAATCCGAACTTCTCAGCAGTCCTTATTGGTAGCTCGGAACTGTAACCCTTACCAAGTGATAGCGGACGGATTACGCTATAGACAGACTTTGGGTCTTGGTCTGAATAGATTCTAACGGCCTCGTCTTCGCCGAGCGTATACTGCGTCAAATTGCACTGAGGATCACAGTGAATTAGCCCCCGAAAGGTCCGGACATGCTCCCCCACTTAGCTAAGTGGGTAGGAGATGGGGTGGTTGCCGTCCTCCCCTAACAGCACGGGAACTATGCCAGGATGATGCGGCGTAGAGCACCAGCGGAGAGGATGGCAAATGAAAGACATGATGATCGGCGTGGACTTGGCAAAAAGTGTTTTCCAGCTTCACGGAGCGACAATGACAGGGCACGTGAAATTCCGCAAGAAACTGGCGCGAGGGCAATTCTACCGGTTCATGGCGACCCAAGCGCCTGCACTTGTCGTTATGGAAGCCTGCGGCAGCGCGCATTACTGGTCGCGAGAACTTGTCAAACTGGGCCATCAAGTAAAGTTGATCGCGCCGCAATATGTGCGGCCGTTCGTGAAGCGGCAGAAAAACGATGCTGCTGATGCCGAGGCTATCGTTATTGCAGCTCGTCAGCCCGAAATGCGTTTCGTCTCACCCAAAACCGCGGACCAGCAAGCTCAGGCGATCCTGTTTCGAGCACGCGAGCGTATTGTCCACCAACGAACGGAGCTGATGAATGCTCTGCGCGCTATTCTCTACGAGTATGGGCAGGCTGTTCCGCTCGGGATTGGCCGCGTCAAGCGCATCGCAGTGATAGTTGAGGACGTTGATATCGACCTGCCTGAGCTTGTGCGAGATGAATGCCGTGATCTGCTAGCACAGATCAACGAGAAGACCGCACGGATCGAGGAAAAGACGAAGCGGCTTATCGAGCTGTCACGGCAGAGCGATAATGCAAGGCGGCTTCAGACCATGCCGGGCGTTGGGCCGATGATTGCAATGGCTGTTGAGGCCTTCGCGCCAGCGATGGAAAACTTCCAATGTGGGCGTAACTTTGCCGCTTGGCTTGGCCTTGTTCCCCGGCAGTTCTCATCTGGTGGAAAGGAACGGCTCGGGCGAGCTTCAAAAGCCGGACAGGCTGACATACGCAGGCTGCTGATAATCGGGGCGATGACCCGTATCAGGTGGGCGAGCCTCAAGCCACCTGTGAAGGGCTCATGGTTAGCGCGGATGCTGACAAGAAAGCCGCGGATGCTGGTAGCGATTGCACTGGCAAACAAGATGGCCCGAAGAATATGGGCAATGTTGATGAAGCAGGAGGATTATCGAAACCAGGCATTGGTTGTGGCCTGACAAGAACCGGCTGCGAGTAGCAGAGCCGGCGATGAGGTGTGAGAAGTCGACGACCTGAATGGGCGCATGATCGAACCGATCGGGATTGGGAAAACCAGAACATTACTCAGGGTCTATAGCCCGTGTAGGAGATTTGGACCCGATCCGCAGATCACCATACCGGCCAGCGGTCTTTCGAAGTGCCGCAATAAAAGGCCTGACAGAAGACCGCACTCGATCACACGTCAGAAGGGTTGGAAACTTCTTGCGCAACGGACGGCAACCACAGAAGTAATGTTGGTAATATGACTAGTAGCAACTTTAAGATGGAAGTCCTTTCGGGTCCGGAACGGCGACGGCGCTGGAGCACGGCGGAGAAGCTGGCCATCATTCAAGAGACCTACGAGGCGGATGCGACGGTGAGCGTCGTTGCCCGGCGGCACGGCATTCAGCCGAACCAGTTGTTCGCATGGCGCAAGCTGGCGTCTCAAGGGGCGCTGACGGCGACGGCCGCCGAGGAGGAGGTCGTTCCGGCTTCCGAATACCGGGCGCTTCAGGCCCAGGTGAAGGAGTTGCAGCGCCTGTTGGGCAAGAAGACGATGGAAGGCGAAATCCTCAAGGAAGCCCTCGAAATCGCCACCGGCCCAAAAAACGTATGGCCCGCCCCGTTTGCAAGAGGATTTTACGGTGTTCTGATCAGTCTGCGTCAACGTATACGGTCTCATGAGCAAGCTCATGGCCAAGATGGACATCCGCGCGTCCAGAGCCCCATAAACAGATCGGCAGTAAATGCCATTTTTTTGGCCGGGCTTTCTAAACGCCGTTCGACTGTCAGGCCATCTTCACGATCCTTCCTGCAAATCTCGTTGGGCTACGCGTGTTGTCACACGGCCTCGATCTCCATAGGTACGACCGGATAGTTGCGGTCGAAGGTTGCTTCTTTCCGTAAGGCGACCCAAACGACCCGCGCCAGTTTGTTGGCTAATGCCACCACTACGGCGTTGCGATGGACCCCTCGGCTTATCATGGCCTTCAGCCATCCTCCGAGGGGCGTATTGCTCTGGGACAACGCTGGCAGGGCCGCACGGGCACCGTGGATGAGCAGAGTGCGCAAATACGTGTTACCACGCTTGGATATGCCAAGCAGTCGGGGCTTGCCGCCGGTGCTGTACTGTCTGGGTACCAGTCCGAGCCAGGCCCCGAGATCACGCGCTTTGGCGAAGCTGCTCGCATTGCCCACCGCAGCGACCAGGGCCGTCGCATTAAGAACCCCAACTCCGGGGATGGAAGTCAGCCTGCGCATGGCGGCATCACCGCGTGCCAATTGGATAAACTCGGTATTCAAGGCTCCGATCTTAGCGTCGAGTTCCTTCCATTCCGCACGCAGATCGCCAACCAACTGATGCACGCGCGCAGACAATATCTCTACGCCTTGGGCAAGCATGCCGTCCACGCCGAGCTCGAGTTTCCGCCGCCCAGCCGGAAAGATAACTCCGCGTTCCAGCAGTATGCCGCGGAGTTGATTGATAAGGTTCGTTCGTTCGCCTACCAGGCGAGAACGCACGCGATGCAGCGTCTGGATGTCCAGTTGCTCGTGGCTCTTAAGGTCGACGAAACGCATGGTCGGCCGCGATGCAGCTTCGGCAATACCCTCAGCATCCCGGTCGTCATTTTTCTGGGCTTTGATATAGGGGCGCACATATTCCGGCGACATCAGTCGAACCTCGTGGCCCTGTGCCGCAAACAGGCGCCCCAGATGATGGGCGCCACAGCACGCTTCCATCGCGATTACACACGTCGGAAGCTTCGCCGCGTAATCAATCAGCGTCTGCCGACGCATCGTCCGACGAGCGACTACAGCGCCGGTTGCGTCGACACCAACTACACTGCAAGAATTCTTGCCCAGATCAATTCCAAGGATCACGATAGACATCGGCTCGTTCCTTTCTTTTGATGCCAGCATCATACTCGATGCGGGAGAAGGGGCGGGCCATTCCATAAACAGATGTTGCGTTCGCTCTCTCTTCCGAAGGACTTTTTGAAATGAAGACCGTCTGCGAGACTTTGGGTGTCGCCCGGTCGAATATCGCTGCCCGTGCCACAGGTTCCCCTTCCAGAGCCAGAGGACGCCCGCCACTCCCGGATCGGGAGCTGGTGGAAGATATCAAGGCCGTCATCGCCGACATGCCCACCTACGGCTATCGCCGGGTCCATGCCATCCTACGCAGGAATGCCCGAAAACAGGGCAAGTCATGGCCCAATGCCAAGCGCGTCTACCGGGTCATGAAGCTGCATCATCTACTGCTCGTGCGACATACCGGAGCCGTCGATGATCGTCTTCATGACGGCCAGGTCGCCGTCGCCCGCTCGAACACCAGATGGTGCTCCGATGGCTTCGAGATCGGCTGCGACAACAAGGAGAAGGTCCGAGTGGCCTTCGCTCTCGATTGCTGCGACCGGGAAGCAATCGCCCATATCGCCACCACGGAAGGCATCAAGAGCCAGGATGTGCAGGACCTCGTGATCACGGCTGTCGAGAACCGCTTTGGCCGCATCAACATGTTGCCGCAGCCTATCGAATGGCTCACCGACAACGGCTCCTGCTTCATCGCCAAGGACACCAAATCCTTGCTCCGCGACATCGGCATGGAGCCGTGCTCGACGCCGGTGCGCAGCCCGCAGTCGAAGGAGCAGACATCACGATGCACCTTGTTGGATTTGTTGAGCGTCAATTAACCGGGGTTGGCGGCTACCATAGCGGCCGCCGACGCCTTTTGCGAGTCTGACGTTGCCCGGTGGCTCATACAGGTAGCGGTGGTTGGTAGCGTAGCGATGGCGCTTGAGAACACCATTGCGTCCGAGTTGGTGTACGGTTGTGGCGCTTACGCCAAATCGGCGAGCCACTTCTTCGCCAGTTAGCATGCCGCTCTCGCGCAACCGTTCGAACCGGGTCTTCAGCCCATAGGCACGACGAACGAGCATGACTTTCTTCAAGGTAAAAGCCTCACCGCGCCAGTTACGATGCCCGAGTGCGTTGAGACGACTGGCAATCTGCTGATCGTTGTCGGTCTCCAGCAGTTCGTTGATCAGTGCCACAACCGCTTCCGGGGTCTTGCGGATCACGGCCATGGGTTGGGGACGAGCGACTGCCAGGCTTTGCGTGCGACCTCCGCGCCAGCGTATGTGCATGTTGATCTTCTCGTCGACCAGCAGTGTCACGTCTTCGATGAGGAGACCAAGCATGCGTTTACGCTCGACCGGGCTCGTGCGCTCGTTGTTCCAGATGCGCGGAAAATCTGCGGCCAGCGCTCGGATCCGTTCCTGCATAGCGCCGCCCAGCAATGACTGGTCTGTCTCGTTCTGCCGCTCGTGTTCGCGCTGAAGCGTATCGAGGTCGCGAAGCTTGCCATTCCAGTCCGCTTCGAGTGCGTCGGCAACCAAGCGGTTGTCGGGATCGACCTTCAGATAGCGGCGGCGTGCGAGTTCAGCCTCATACCGGGCGCGCTGTAACTGCTTGTCGCGCAGCGAGGCAGCTTGTTCGACACGTTGTGAGATCTCCTCCTGCACCGCAAGCGCGACCTCTATCGCCGTCGGTGCCATTGCTTCGAGCAGCAACGCGCTGACCGCTTCATCGATCGCTGGTCCTCTTGCCCATTGGCAAGCCTTGCCCGCGTGGCGCACGACGGCCTCGTTGCAGATGTAATAGGGACGAAGATTGCCTTCGAACTGTTCGTAATGGACCCGCATGCGGGCGCCGCAGCGACCACACAAAACTCTTCCTTGCAATAAGCCGTTGCCCTGGCGAGGCATACGACCCCGCAGGCCAGGAGAAAAACCGACTGCATTTTGTTGGAGACTTGTTTGATTGCGTTCGAACTCGTCCCACGAGATGTAGCCTTCATGGGCCTGCGGGATGAGCACCTGCCAGTCGGACCTCGGCATCTTCTGCTGTGCGGACTTAAGCTTGGCATTGTAGACCGTGCGTGTGCGTCCGTATGCGAAAGCACCAGCGTATCGTGGATTGTGCAAAATCTGGATCACGCGAGAATGGTCGATCTGGCTCCACAGCACGTCGCCCTTGCCGATGCCGCGACGGATACGACGGGGAAACAGGATCTTCTCGCTGCGCAGGCGGCGCACGACCGCACAGGCTGAGCCCACCTCCCGGAAGGTATCGAACAGCATGCGCACCGTGTCCTGGATCTGTCGATCCGGATCAAGCACCACGCGCATATCGGGCGTGTAGACCAGTCCGATCGGCAACGGCAACTCGAGCTCGCCACGACGCGCCTTGTTGAGAATGCCGCCTTGCAGTCGAGACTTCAGGATGTGGAGTTCGGCCTCACTCATCGTGCCCTTCAGGCCGAGCAGCATACGATCGTTGAACGACGCGGCGTCGTAAACGCCATCTTCGTCCATGATGAGCGTGCGCGACATGGCGGCCAGTTCCAGAAGGCGATGCCAATCCGCATTGTTGCGAGCCAGGCGAGATACTTCCAACCCCAGCACGATGCCTGCGTGTCCCATTGCGACCTCGCTCACCAAGCGCTGAAATCCATCGCGGTCCTGCGACTGTGCGCCGGAAAGGCCGAGGTCGTTGTCGATGACGTGGACGCGCTCAATCGGCCAACCCAGAGCCACCGCGCGGTCCCGTAATGCATATTGTCGCTTCGTGCTCTCGGTGTTCTCGAACACCTGACGAAGGGAGGATTGGCGAACGTAGAGAAAGGCATCGCGCCGCAGGTGATCGGCGCTAATCTTCATGGCATTATCAGTAGACATGGCTTCCTCCTGTCTCTGCTGCCAGCACCATATTGGCGAGCATGTGCACGAGCTGGCGATCGTGCGCGACCAGCGAAGTTGTCTTGAGCCGAGGCGTCGACTGCTGTCGCGCTATCGCGGATTGATGGGGTGCGATCAGCACTGCCAGGCCGCGCCACAGTCCGTGAAAGACGATGGCGCCCATGCGCCTCGCGCAAGCCGTGCCGCAAATAACATCGGCGCGGAGCGCTTCGTAAACATCCTTGCCGCTCTCCGACATGGCGATTGCGTGCGTCGGCTCTTCATCGTTTTTTTTTACGCGCCACCGCGCGTTCGATGCTGCGCGGATGGACGCTGATGCCCAGTCTCGCATGCACCAGGTCCGCCAGAGAACGGGCCTGCAGTTGGCCGTTCGCATCGAGGTGCTCCTCGACGAGACGCATGACCTCGCCAGTAAGCTTGTGGGCTGACTTTGGCCCGCGGGTGCGCGGCAAGAGGCCGGACATGCCATCGCGCTCGAACGCGGCCTCCGCTTGATAGTAGGTCTGCCGAGACAGCCCGAAAAGCGCGGCCGCATCGGCTTTGTTGGTGCCGTCTTCGCGGGCGTGCCGAAGCATCTCATACTTCACTTGCACGAGATCGAGCGGATCAAAGAAACCTGCTTCCCGGAACCAGGGGGCGCGGACGCCCTCGGGCTTGGGGTTCAGAGCGCCCATCTGGCGCAGGCGATCGGGCTTGCTTTCTTTGGTCACGGGAGCCTCCTTGTGTAATCTAAATTATGCCGCATACAGATCACACGTCAATTAAATTCTATCTCTATTATCACTGATATCCCAGTCATCACAGGCGAAATGCCCTTGATTGATGGCCGTTCGCATCGCGCGCGCGGCATAATTAGCCTTACAGTCGCGGCGTAATTTACTTGACGCCTCTTCACTCTTCCTGACGGCTCTTAATGCGATCAATCAATGACGCCAGCGCCGACAGATCGTCTGGGCGGGAGAAGGACCGACCCGCAGCAACCTGACTGAACAGGTCAGCCTCATTGACATCGGTCCACGAGGCCGGCAGCGAACGCAACCGTCCCTGAGCGTCGTAGAACATGACGCGGTCTTCGCCCCAGTTCTGTTTGCGTGTCGACAGCACGAAGCGCTGGCCGCGCCACGGATGGAACGGGTGCGTGACCTCGAACTCTATACGCGCTTGAGTGTCAGTACGAACTGCAGTCCGGGACTTGAAAGAACGGGATGGCGGAGGCCTTTGTCAAAACATTCAAGCGCGATTACGTCTCGGTAAACCCAACTCCGGATGCCGAAACCGTCATCGCACAACTGCCCTTCTGGTTCGATCATTACAACGATCTTCACCCGCATAAGGCATTAGGATATCAATCACCCCGCGAGTTCATCAGCTCGCAATCTCAAACCTGAGCACGTCCGGTCTTTTGGGGGCAACTCCACACAGTCAACGACCAACACCTTCGCCCCGAAGTTCATTGCGAGTTCGGCGCCGAGGTTCGCAACCAGCGTCGTCTTACCGACCCCTCCTTTGTTGTTGAAGAAGCAAGTTGCACGACTTCCCAACGAACGAACTTTGTCAAAGAGCTCGGCTTGCTCGCGAGTAACTGGGATACCTGAATTTACAGCTCTTTGCCTCTTTGCCATCTGCTCGCTCTTTCACCTGTACTTGTCGTAGAGTCACATTCCCAGTACCCACCGAGACGTGCGCACCTTTGATAGTCCGTTATTGGTGTACTAATTATGAAAACAACCTAAGTAAGGTGATTTAGGCGGCCTTCGCCAGCATCTTGTCGGGGATGTATACCCTTGCCGCCTCTCCCAACTCCCGCTACAACCACCGCATGATCAAGACCGCGCTCATCGCTGCCATCTATTATGCGACGTCTCCATAGGGAGCGGCGCGTTTCGATCAGGCCTTGAAACAAGCCGCCGTCAGGCGGCTTTGTTTTGTTCAGTGCTCCCTGGCGGCAATGCCATGGAGAGCTCCAATGACACATTCCGACAGTCCCACCGATGTCTTCGCGCCGCGTTCGGCGATCACCCGGACGCTGGTCGAGCGCGGTTATGTCAATCAGGTGACCGACCTTGCGGGCGTCGATCGCGCCTTTGCGGCAGAGATCATCCCTGTTTATGCCGGATTCGACGCAACGGCGGACAGCCTGCATGTCGGCCATCTCTTGCCGATCATGGCGCTTCGGAGGCTGCAGCTGGCGGGCCACAAGCCGATCGTGCTGATCGGCGGAGGCACCACGCGCATCGGCGATCCGAGTTTTCGCTCGGCGGCGCGGCCGATGCTGTCGGAGGACGAGATATCAGCCAATGTCGCCGGCATCAGAAAGGTGTTCGAGCGGCTGCTGACCTTCGGCGATGGCCCGACCGATGCGCTGATGGTCAACAATGCCGACTGGCTGGGCCGGATGGCCTGGATCGACATGCTCAGGGACGTCGGCAAGCATTTCTCCGTTAACCGCATGCTCTCCTTCGACAGCGTCAAGACGCGGCTGGAGCAGCAGGAGAACCTGAGCTTCCTCGAGTTCAACTACATGATCCTGCAGGCGGTCGACTACCTCGAGCTGTTTCGCCGCACCGGCTGCCGGCTGCAGCTCGGCGGTGGCGACCAATGGGGCAATATCGTCAACGGCGTCGACCTGGTGCGGCGGATCGAGGGTGCCGAGGTCTTCGGCATGACCACGCCGCTGCTCACCACAGCCTCCGGTATCAAGATGGGCAAGACGGCGGCCGGCGCCGTCTGGGTCAACGAAGACCGCCTGTCGCCCTATGATTACTGGCAGTTCTGGCGCAACACCGAGGATGCCGATGTGGTGCGCTTCCTAAAGCTCTTCACCGATCTTCCGCTCGACGAGATCGAAAGCCTCGGTCGCGCCGAGGGCGCGGCGCTGAACGCGGTGAAGGAACGCCTCGCCAATGAGGCAACGGCCCTGGTGCACGGAGCCGACGCAGCACGGCGGGCGCAGGCGACGGCGCGGCAGGCTTTTGGCGCGGGAGAAGCTGCCGAGGGGCTTCCAACTGTCAGGCTAAGCGACGAGGAACGCGCGAATGGAGTCGGCCTCGTGGAGTTGGTGTTGCGGGCCGGAATGGCGTCCTCGAAGAGCGAGGCGCGACGGGCGATATCCGGTCGCGGCATTCGCATCGATGGCGATGTCGTGGAGGATGTTGAGGCGATCATAAGGGCCGACACCCTTCCCATACGGCTCTCCTTTGGCCGCAAACGCCATGCAGTCGTGACGTGAAACACCTGTGCCGGGAACCGGTGGTTCCCGGCACAGGTGTTGGGCGGCGTCAGATCGTCTTGAATCGATGCCCCCTACTCCGCCGCGTGCGCCTTCACCTCCAGCGCTTCCAGTTCGTAGCTGTAGCCTTCCAGCATCTCGTAGGCCTGCTCGATCGTCTTGATCTGCTCATCGGTGTTCTTGATCGCCTCGGCGATCGACCGCGAGCGGGCGCGCAGCATCGAGCCGAGCACGTCGGTTTCCGGCCGGCGGCCGAGGCGGTCGAGGTGCTTGCGCACGCGGGCGCGGTGGCGCTCGAGCTCGAGGATATGGAAGCGGCTCTTGACGATATCGTCGGAGAGCTTGCGCCGCATGGCGGCGACCGGATCGAAGGTGCCGGGCTCGCGCTCGTCGAGGATGAACTCGTTGACGAGCGTCTCCAGCATCATCAGGCCCTTGAGGTCGCGCGGGTCGGCGAGCTGCGGATCGTAGCCGGTGTCGTCATAGACCTTGCGGCGGACCGGATCCTTCAGCAGTTCATAGGCCACCTGCAGCCGCGCAAACTGTTCGGGATCGCCGCCGGAATCCGGATGCGCCGATTTCGCCGCCTTGCGATAGGCGCTGCGGATCGCCTGATTGTCGGCGTCGCGTTCCAGTCCAAGCAATTCGTAAGGGTCGATCACGCTTTCCCTCTCCGTATGTCACTCCCGCCGCCCGGCAGAGCCGGCCGGCGCATTCTCCTGGCGATAGGTCGCCCCAATCTAGCCGGCCATCGTCCGGCCAAGGCGACATCGTCGTCCGGCCAAGGCGGCAAGTCGTCCGGCCCTTTCGGCCATTCGTCCGGCTTCGGCACACATTCGCCCCGCCTTGTGACGATCAACCACCCCTTGCGGGCGACAATCGTCCAGGGCAGTCGCCCTTCATCCGATCCGCACGCGCCGTCATCGGCCACCCGAAACGGCGCGCCGCCCCGACCCCTTGGCTACGCCATCGTGAGCGAAGACGAAACCAACCTTCGGTAAAGCCTGCGCGTTATCCCGGGGATGCGCAAGCCTTATCACGGGTATCGCAAGGCTATCCCGGGGGATGCGCGAGGCTCATCCGGGGATGCCCACGCCTCCGGCACGAGGCCAGGCGCCACGACACCCTCCGCTGGGATCCGCGAGCGGCCCTTCGGCGGCGCGCACGTTCGGTCGAGCTCGGGACGAAATTGTGTCGAGAAACGGACCGTCCCCGATTTTTCTGCCTGGCGGTGAACGGAGCGGCGAGAACCGGCCAAAGCCTTGCAAAGACAGACACTCCGTGCCTTCGTGCGGCATACAAGGCGCTTGCCTTTTTCTGCAAATCCTGTCACTTCTTGCGCCGTTCGGGCGATTTCTATCCCGGAGACTGGACTTTCACCTGCGCCTGGCTCCGTGCCGGGACCGCCGGCATCGGCACCGTAGACGTCTTTTCCCCGATATCGTGACCACTCGACGCCTTTCCGCTTGCAAGCGGAAGACGACATGCCCACATCCCCCAGGGGGCGCGGGCAACGCAATTTGACTGAAGGAAAAGGACTTCTTCCATGGCCACCAAGGGCACCGTAAAATTCTTCAACCAGGACAAGGGCTTCGGCTTCATCACGCCGGAAGGCGGCGCGAAGGACGTGTTCGTACACATCTCCGCCGTTCAGGCCGCTGGTCTCGCAACCCTCAAGGATGGCCAGCAGGTCACCTTCGACACCGAGCCGGACCGCATGGGCAAGGGCCCGAAGGCCGTCAACATCCAGGCTGCCTAAGCCGGATCGTCCAGTCGGACATTCATTTGGAAACGGCGCTCCGCAAGGGGCGCCGTTTTCGTTTGGGGATCGGTAGAAAGCGGGTTCGCAACGACTCCACACTCTCCGTCATGCTCGGGCTTGACCCGAGCATCCAGAGCCAGGCGCGCCGCTCTCGATCCCTCGACCGGCAGTGTCTGCGCCTTGGCTGCCCGGCCTGATGGATCCTCGGGTCAAGCCCGAGGATGACGAGTGGAGAGGTTTGCGCGCCCACTACCTCGAGAGCCCGCAAGGTCGCCGCTGCCTGCTCACCTCACTGCCCTACTCCGCCGCCTGCTTGGCCGCCGTCGCCTCGAACACGGCGTCGAAGGCAGCGTGGATCACCTCCGGCCCGGCGCCCTTGCGGGTGGCATCGGCCGAAAGAAGCTGACGATAGCGCCGCGCCCCCGGCCAGCCCTGGAACAGGCCGACCATGTGGCGCGTCACATGGATCAGCCGACCCCCATTGGCGATATGCGCGCCGGCGTAGTCGGCCATTGCGTCGCGGACATCGGCCCAGAAATCGAGATCGAGGCGATGGCCACGCTCGGAAAACGCACCGGCTTCCTGGGCCGCCGGCGCCGCCCCCGTCAGCGGATGCGGAAAATGCCCGTCGGCCGCCGTCAGCATGGCGCTGTCGTGATAGGCCGCACGACCGAGCATGACGCCATCCAGGTGCCGCACCTGCTCAAGCGCCTGACTCAACGTCTGAATGCCGCCATTGATACCGATGAAAAGATTAGGGTTTTCCTGTTTCAACCGGTGCACGAGCTCATAGTCGAGCGGCGGGATCTCGCGGTTTTCCCTGGGGCTTAAGCCCTGCAGCCAGGCCTTGCGCGCATGCACCCAGACGGCATCCGTGCCGGCCGCGACAACCTGCGCGACGAGCGTCCTCAGCGCCACTTCCGGATCCTGGTCGTCGACGCCGATGCGGCATTTGACCGTGACCGGGATCTTGACCGCCGCCTTCATCGCCGCAACGCAGGCCGCCACCGTCTCCGGTTCCTGCATCAGGCACGCCCCGAACGTGCCGGACTGCACCCGGTCCGACGGGCAGCCGACATTCATGTTGATCTCGTCATAGCCGAGGTCCTCGGCAATCTTGGCCGCCTCCGCCATCTTCCGCGGATCGTTGCCGCCAAGCTGCAGCGCTACCGGATGCTCCGAGAGATCAAAGCCGAGCAGCCTCTGCCGGTCGCCACGCAGGATCGCCTCGGCGACGATCATTTCCGTATAGAGCAGCGCATGCTGCGAGAGCCGCCGCGCAAAGAAGCGGTAGTGCCTATCGGTCCAATCGATCATGGGCGCAACGGCGAAGACCGGTGCGTTGAAATAGTGGCGATTGCCCGGGTTTCCGGGCTGTGCGCGGCCTTCTGCCATGCTCGGTCAACTCTCGTCATTCTGGCTGTGCGCGCCGGTGCCACACTGTAGCACTCGCGACGGATCTGCTGCAGTGGCGCCCTCCGGCGCCAAAGCTCCCATGCGGGACGGCGCCTTATACAGCGTAAGACCGCAGAATGCGAGATGGCGTCCCCATGCCGGAATCAGCATTTAAATTCGGCGACAGTCAATTGATGTCACCATCTGTGCAGCGAAATTGCGCACACGCTCCGGCGTCCCCGAGCCCACCTCGACGGCCAGCGGCCATGGTTTCCCTTTTGTTAAGCAGAATCGCCGATTGTCCCGTTTCGACATGATCGTCGTCGGAGCGAAAACATGAGCTACGATTGGAGCGGCGCACGGCGCCGGCGAACAATAGCGACCGTCATAGGTGCTGCAATCGTCCTTGCAGCGCTGGCTGCCACGGTCGCAGCGGCGGTGGCCGGCAACTTCTTCTGAAGGCTGCCCCGCCCGCCCGCGTTCGCGGGCTTGACAGGTGCCCCTGGAGGCGATTACAGCGCCGCGCGGTTGCTGCATGTTTCCATAAATCGACCTCGATTTGAGGACACAGACATGCGGCAAATCAAAGCGCTGCAGCGACCTTTGCGCGTCTGATAAGACGCGCGGCGCTGTGGTTTGACCCGCGGAAGCCCTGGCTCCTGCAACGTTGCCGACAGAAACAAGGACGGACGGCATGAAACGCGCGATCGCGGCACTGCTCACGCTTCTACTGGCCGGATGCCAGTCGATGGAGTTGGAGGCGCCGGAGGTCGCAACACCGAGACCTGCCGCCCCTTCGGTGCCGACGCTGTCGGGCGACGCGCTGCAGGCCTTCCTCGTCGGCAAGACGCTGCGTTACAATCTCAACGGCGTCAACTCCACCTTCTTCGCCGACGGCCGCTATGGCTATCGCGACTACGAAGTGCGCGACGGCGGAACCTACACGATCACCGGCGACGAGGTCTGCATCACCTTCGAGGACGGCGGTCGGCGTTGCGACCAGTACGCGCTGATCGGCTCCGACTATTACCGCATCGAAGAAGGCGGCCGCCGCACCAAGGTCGACCGCGTCGTACCGGCGGCCTGACCGACAAGCTCCTACTGCACGTCTCCTTAAATCGACCTCGATTTAAGGACAAAGACATGCAGCAAATCAAAGTCTACAGCGACCTTTGCGCGTCTGATTAGCCGCGCGGCGCTGTAGTCGCCAGACCGGCAGACCCCTCATTCCCGAGGGGTTCAATTCGGCCGCGTTCTGCCATAGTGTGCACCGGGGAACTCGGTGCTGCGGGAGGAACAGGTGGCCCCTTTGCGAGCGACACAATGCCTTGCCCTGTCGAAGGGCGACATGGAGAGGCTGCAGCGTGTCTTCGACGAGCTTTGCCGTGAACAGGGCTGGGCCCGCGACGGCGAACGGGCACGCCGCCATGCCCGGATGCTGATCGACGACTATCTCGCCGGCAACACCGACGAGATGCGCCTGCTCATTGCCGGCCGCGCCTTTGCCGAGCGCCTGCAGCGCGACGCTTCCCGCTAGGTCGGATCGACATTCAGGATTCCCATATGTGGAACGGCTCTGCGGTCAAGGTGTTTCTGACCTCAGATGATCCGAGGGCTGATGCGCCCATATGTCCGGCCTTTTCGCGCAGCGCTGGGCTACCGGCCTTGATGACGTTCGCGATTGGATTGACCTAAACAAATCAGCGAGCTCAAAGCACGTTGGGAATCACGGTCTTGATCCAATCCGGATGTCTTTCCTCGGGGTCATCATTGACATTGCACCTTGGCCTCTGTCTGTCGGCTGATGCCGACAAGCTACCTTCGCGCGGATTTCATGCCGCCACCATTTCGCTCGCAACGCCACGGAATTGCCCACCCCTTGCCAGAAGAGCCCATATGATCCGGGCCATCTTGTTCGCCAGGGCAATGGCCGCAACCTTGTACGGCCTGCGCTTCAGCAGATCGGTCAACCAGCCTGAGACCTTGGCACCCCGACGCACGTGCTGGATGACCGCGGACGCCCCCACGACCAAGAGAGATCGCAAGACCGGGTTTCCCATCTTTGAGATTCTTCCCAATCTGGTCTTCCCACCCGTGGAGTTCGATTTCGGGGTTAGCCCTATCCAGGCCGCAAAATGGCGAGCAGACCTGAAGGCTAGTGGGTCGGGTACAAATGCCGCGATGGAGGCGGCGGTTATTGGTCCCACGCCAGGAATTGTGGTCAGTCGGCTCAAGGTCGCATCCTGTCTGGCTTCGCGCACCATGTGCTTTTCCAGTTTTGCGATCTCTGCCGTGTAGGCGTCTATCTGGAGCGTCAGCGGCAACAGGGCGGTACGCGCCAAAGGTGGCACACGAGCATCATTCTCGTCACGAACGATGCTGACAAGGTCATCAACCTTGCCAACACCTCTGGTGGCGGTGATGCCGAGCTCGGCAAGATGGCCGCGCAAAGCATTGATCGTTTGGGTGCGCTGTCGAACCAGCAAGTCTCGCGACTTCAACAGCATGGCTGCAGCTTGCTGGCCGATGGTCTTGACCGGCACGAAACGCATTGAGGGTCGGCCTACAGCTTCGCATATCGCCTCAGCATCTGCCGCGTCATTCTTTCCTCTTTTGACATAGGGTTTCACATAGGCGGGTGGGATCAACCGAACTTTATGTCCGAGAGCACTTATCTCGCGTGCCCAGTGATGAGCGCCCCCACACGCCTCCAATCCAACGACACACGACGGGATTTTCTTGAAGAACGCCAGAAGCTCAGAGCGTCGGAGCTGCCGGCGGAGGACAAGGGTTCCTTCGTCGTTTATTCCATGCAACTGAAAGAGGTGCTTAGCCGTGTCGAGGCCGATCGTCGTGATCAAGGTCATGAGAGCGCTCCAAGCTGTTCGCCGAACCGGATGCTCGGCCCTTTTCAGGATAGGGCGGGAGCAGAGCCGTTCCACAACATCAAATCAGTTGATGGGTGATTCATAGGACACCGTGTTAAGCACGGAGGCCTTTGATGGCGGTGAAGCGATACGAGTTGAACGAGGCGCAGTGGTCGAAAATTGCGCCTTTGCTACCTGGCAAGGCCGGCGATCCGGGCCGGACGGGTGCGGATAACCGGTTGTTCGTGAACGGGTGCTTGTGGGTGCTGCGCTCGGGCGCACATTGGCGGGACCTGCCGGAGCGCTACGGCAAGTGGAAGACAGTCCATCGTCGTTTCAGCCGCTGGTGCCATGCCGGTGTGTGGGAGCGGGTTTTCGACACATTGACGGCCGACCGGGACAATCAATATCTGATGATCGACAGCACCATCGTGCGTGCTCATCAACAGGCGGCGAGCGGAAAAGGGGGGCCAAGGATCAGGCGCTGGGGCGTTCCAGAGGCGGACTGACAACCAAAGTTCATATGCTGGCCGATGCGCTCGGCCGTCCCCTGCGTTTCATCGTGACGGCCGGCCAGGTCGGCGACATCACGCAGGCTCCCACTCTTCTCCATGGACAGGTGGGCAAGGCTGTGCTCGGCGACAAAGCCTATGACAGCAATGCCTTGCGTGAGACGATCAAGGCTATGGACGCCGAGGCGGTTATCCCTTCGAACCGCTCCCGCAAGATTATCATCCCCCACGACCCGGTCGCCTACAAGCATCGCAACCGCATAGAGCGGTGCTTCAATCGCCTGAAGCATTTCCGCCGTCTCGCAACCCGCTACGAACGCCGAACCATTCATTTCACCGGACTAATCCATCTGGCCGCGATCACTATCTGGCTACGCTGAATGTCGATCCGTCCTAGGCCTGCCACGTCCTTCATCGGCATCAGAGCCTACGGCCTGCGCTTGCATCCGGCCGTACAAACACGGAAAAGCTGCTTACAAATCCGTCCTCCTGCGCTACATTAGCAAGATCGACTGCCGACGCCACTTGAGAGGAGCCAGGGGCCGACAGCCGCAATGCCGATGTTCATTGAGATGATCTCGAGGAGGAGACGCATGCAATTAGTCTGGAAACAGCCGATCGAGCTCGACTTTGTTGGCGGTGTTTGCCGCACCGTCAAAGGCCCCTCAGACGCGCTCGCCTGCCTTGCCGACCATTGGCCCCGCCGAGGGCCGTTCTATGTTGCCGCCCGCAGTGCTTGCCGCGCCGCGATCGATGGTCGCCGCACGGCCGAGGAAGCGCGAAAACTGTTCATCTCGGCGGCCGAGGAAGCCCAACTGGGCACGCACTGAGGCGCATCCGCGCCGGACTGGATCTCGCCGCTTCCGGGTGGCGAACGCTCGCCATCGGCGAGCGCAAGCTACCGTTTTTTCGTTGAAGCCGCATACCCGATGACAAGAGAGGGATGGCTCAGATATTGAGCATTTGCTCAAGAACTGCATCGTTTCGGCGCATTATCGCCCAATCGCGCATGATTTTTCCAGAAACGGCCCGATTTCTGTCGTGAAGCCTTCATTTCTCTGGCCTATATTCTGAGGTGCCTCACAAAAACCAATTTCGGAGCGCTTAATCCCCACAAGGGAATTCAAAAAAAACGATACACGGGAGAGAACATATGAGCGAGAGCAATCTCTATCGCATCGTTGAAGTCAGCGTGAAGCGTGAAGGTGGCCGCCGTGACGTCGGCATCATGACCGTGCGCCAGGCGCTTGAGCTTCCCCAGGTTCCCAGTCTCGAATACAGCCATCCTGAGCTCAATTCGCGCTCGGACGGCCGGTTCCTGACCCGAGATCAGCTTCAGGCCTACGCACAGTGCGCCTGAGTTTGCCGCTCACGGCACCCTTTCGGATGCCGTGATCCCGCGCGCCCGGACGGGCGCGCCCATGCCGAAACCTCCACTCGATCCTTCGTCTTATTTTTCTACGGATCGATTCCGATTCGCGGATTTATGCAGTAACGTCCGGATTCTTCTCCGCCTCGCTTGAAACCGCAATCGGCCGACGGCGAGCGTACACGAAATGCGCGGCAACCTTCCTGTCGCTTGAGACAGATAGGCGCCCCAAGACCGGACGATCATGGAAACAATCATCCCTCCCCCGCTTCCCGTTCTGCTGCCGATCTCAGGCAGCCTGGTCGGCTTTCCGGTTCGCCGGGTTTACTGCGTCGGCCGCAACTATGCCGCCCACGCCATCGAGATGGGGCACGATCCGGATCGCGAGCCGCCGTTCTTCTTCCAGAAGAATCCGGACAACCTGCTTGCTGCCGGCAGCGCCTTCCCCTATCCGCCGCTGACCACCGATGTCCATCATGAGGTCGAACTCGTCGTGGCGCTGAGGCGCGGCGGCAGCGACATCGCCGTCGAGGACGCACTGGATTGCGTCTACGGCTATGCCGTCGGCATCGACTTCACCCGCCGCGACCTGCAGGCCGAGGCCAAGAAGGCAGGAAAGCCCTGGGCGGCAGCCAAGGCCTTCGAGCATTCCGCCCCGGTCTCGGCTATCACGCCGGCCGAAGCGATCGGCCATCCGGTCAACGGCAATATCTGGCTGAAGGTGAATGGCGAAATGCGCCAGCAGGGCGATCTCGACCAGATGATCTGGAAGGTGCCGGAAATCATCGCCGAACTCTCCAAGCTGTTCACGCTGGCCCCCGGCGATGTCATCATGACCGGCACGCCGTCGGGCGTCGGTGCCGTGGTGCGCGGCGACGAGGTCACCTGCGGCGTCGACGGCGTCGCAGCCCTAGCCGTGCACGTCCTTTAGCAGAACCGTGCCGGGAACGGCTGACGCACTGTTCCCGGCATTGCATCATTTCAGACGACAGGAAGGATATCTGCCGATGCCGCTTTATGCCCTTGGATCGCTTCGCCCGCAGACTCCATCGGACGGCAGCTACTGGGTGGCGCCGGACGCGAATGTCATCGGCCAGGTCGAGATCGGCGACGAGGTCGGCATCTGGTTCGGCGTGACATTGCGCGGCGACAACGAGCCGATCCGGCTTGGCGCCCGCACCAACATCCAGGAAAACGTCGTCATCCACGTCGACCCCGGCTTCCCGGTGACGATCGGCGAAGGCTGCACCATCGGCCACGGCGCCATCATCCATGGCTGCACCATCGGCGACAACTCGCTGATCGGCATGGGCGCGACCGTGCTCAACGGCGCCAAGATCGGCCGCAACTGCCTCGTCGGCGCCAATGCACTGGTGACCGAAGGCAAGGAATTCCCCGACAATTCGCTGATCGTCGGCGCGCCGGCGAAGGCGATCCGCACGCTGGACGACGCCGCCGTCGAGGGCCTGAAGCGCTCGGCAGCGCACTATGTGAAGAACTGGCGGCGCTACGCCGCCGACCTCAGCCGGCTGGATTGAAAGCCAAGCGGCTCCAGGAAAGCGGCTCCGGTCGAGGGAGCCGACCTTACACGCAGCTCTGGCAATGGCCGCGAATTTCGATCGTGGTCTTCTCGGTCTTGAAATTCTGCGCCTGCGTCAGCGTCGAAAGCCGCTGCTCGATCACCGCATCGTGGAACTCCGTCACCTGGCCACAGCCTTCGCAGATGGTGAAGGCGGTGACGCCATGGTCGTGCTCGTGGTCATGCGGGCAGGTACAGGCGACGAAGGCGTTCAGGCTCTCCAGCCGATGCACGAGGCCGTATTCCAGCAGCTTGTCGAGCGCGCGATAGACCTGCAGCGGCGCGCGAAAGCCATGGTCGCGCAGCTTGTCGAGAATCGTATAGGCGCTCATCGGCCCTTCGGAATGGCTGAGCGCATCCATCACCAGCGTCTGGTTCTTGGTCAGTAGCGGGGTAGCCATCAGTGGTGTCCTCCGGGCGTGGAATGATGCGCCGCCTCGATCGGGCGGCGACCGAGCGGCAGCAGACTCAGAGCGAAAAGCCCAACCGCAGCAACGACGATAGACGGTCCCGACGGTGTATCCCAGTGCAGCGAACCGAAAAGTCCGCCGGTGACCGCGAGCGCACCGATGACGGAGGCAAGCACCGCCATCACCTCCGGCGAGGTCGAGAAGCGCCGCGCCGTGGCGGCCGGAATGATCAGCAGCGAGGTGATCAACAGAATGCCGACGATCTTCATGGCGATCGCGATCACCAGCGCCATCAGCAGCATGAAGAAGAGCCGCGCGCGCTCAGGCTGCAGCCCCTCCGCCTCCGCCAGTTCCGGATTGACGGTGGAGGCCAAGAGCGGCCGCCAGAGATAGACAATGGCAAAGACGACGAGGATGCCGCCGCCCCAGATGATGTCGATGTCGGATTCCGAGACGGCGAGGATGTCGCCGAAGAGGAAGCCGACGAGATCGATGCGCACCCAGGTCATGAAGGCGACGATGACCAGGCCGAAGGACAGCGCCGAATGGGAGAGGATGCCGAGCAGCGCATCGGTCGACAGCGCGCCGCGCCGCTGCAGGAAGAGCAGCAGCACCGAGACGACGGCGGCGACGATGAAGACGCTGAGCATCAGGTTGAGTTCGAGAAGCAGCGACAGCGCCACACCGAGCAGCGCCGAATGCGCCATGGTGTCGCCGAAATAGGCCATGCGCCGCCAGATGACGAAGCAGCCGAGCGGCCCGGCCATGACGGCGATGCCGATGCCGGCGATCAGCGCGCGCACGAAGAAATCATCAAGCATCGCGCTTCTCCTTCTGCTCATAACCGTGCAGCCGCGTATGGTGGCCGCAGCCGCAGTCCTCGCCGTGGTCGTGTACGTTTTGCTGGTCGTCGTGGTGGTGGCCGTCACCGGGGAAGCAATGTTCGGTGATCGACCCGTCCGCATGCAGGACGCGGCCATCCGGCAGATGCGTGTGGTCATGGTGGTGGCTGTAGACGGCAAGCGTATTGGCGGCCCGACGTCCGAAGAGCCTCTGGTATTCCGGGCTCTGGCTGACGGCCTGCGGCGTGCCGCGGCAGCAGACGTGGCCGTTCAGGCAGACGACGGTGTCGGTCTCCGCCATGACGATATGCAGATCATGCGAGATCAACAGGATGCCGCAGCCGGTGCGGTTGCGGATCTGCTTGATCAGTTCGTAGAGCGCGATCTCGCCGCTGAAATCGACCCCCTGCACCGGCTCGTCGAGCACCAGCAGGTCCGGCTTGCGGGCAATGGCGCGCGCCAAGAGCGCCCGCTGGAACTCGCCGCCCGAAAGATGCTGCACCTCGGAGTTGGCGAGATGCAGCACGCCCGTCGCCGAAAGCGCCTCCTCGATCTCCCGGCCCTTCAAGGGCCCGGTCAGTGTCATCAGCCGCTCCACCGTCAAGGGCAATGTCCAGTCCACGGCGAGCTTCTGCGGCACATAGCCGACCTTGAGGCCCGGCTTGCGCTCGACATAGCCCTCGTCCGGCTTCAGCACCCCGATCGCCGTCTTCGCGGTCGTCGATTTGCCCGAGCCGTTCGGCCCGATCAGCGTGACGATCTCGCCCGGGCTGATCGAGAACTCGACGCCGCGCACCAGCCAGCGGCCGTTGCGGCGCACGCCGGCATTGCTGAGATTGACCAGCGGCAGCGTTTCTGGGGAGCGGAAATTCAGCATGAAAAAATTCCGGGTTGATGGTTGCCACTGGCTATCGCACACGTTATAGCATAACGCAATTGATGTAATAACATTACATACTCACTTCAAGGCCATCAATGGCCTGTTGGAGTGAAAGCTTTGCATCCCCGAAGCGTGCTTGGTCGATGCGGCCAGGGGCGCCAATCAAGCCTGGAGAACCCGATGAAATCGACATCCGCCCTGCTCTTTGCCTCCACCATGCTTCTGGCCGCGCCCGCCGTGGCGGCCGGACCCAATGTGGTGGTTTCGATCAAGCCGATCCACTCCCTCGTCGCCTCGATCATGCAGGGCGTCGGCGAGCCGTCGCTGATCGTCGAGGGTGCCGCCTCTCCCCACACCTACAACATGAAGCCCTCGAACGCCTCGGCTTTGCAGGCGGCGAAGGTGGTCTTCTGGGTCGGCCCGGGCCTCGAAGCCTTTCTCGACAAGCCGCTGGATGCACTCAGCGACAGCGCCAAGGTGGTGGAACTCAGCGAGGCGCCGGGCATCGAGAAGCTGAAGTTCCGCGAGGGCGGCGCCTTTGAAGCCCATGACGATGAGGACCATGGTGATGAAGGACACGGCGAAGAAGGGCACAAGCATGCGGAGAGCGAAGCGGAGCACGACCACGCAGCGGCGCCGGAGGCTGCAGCCGCTGACGAAGGCCACGATCACGACCACGGCCACGGCGATACCGACATGCACATGTGGCTCGACCCGATGAATGCCAAGGCCATGGCCGCCGAGATCGAAAAGACGCTCGCCGAAGCAGATCCGGACAATGCCGGCGCCTACAAGGCCAATCTCGAAGCACTCAACAAGCGGCTGGACGCGCTCGACGCCAAGCTGACGGAGACAGTGGCGCCGGTGAAGGACAAGCCCTTCGTCGTCTTCCACGACGCCTACCAGTATTTCGAGCACCGCTACAAGGTCCGCGTCGCCGGCTCGATCACCGTCAGCCCCGAGGTGCTGCCGGGCGCCGAGCGGCTCTCTGAAATCCATGCCAAGATCAGGGAACTGGGTGCTACTTGCGTCTTTGCCGAGCCGCAGTTCGAGCCGAAGCTGATCAACGTGGTGATCGAGGGAACGCCGGCGAAGTCGGGCACCCTCGACCCGGAAGCCGGAACGCTCGACGCCGGCCCGGATCTCTACTTCCAGATGATGGAAGGCATCGGCACATCGCTCAAGACCTGCCTTGCCTCGGCAAGCTGACCCGTCCTCCCAAGACGGGATGGGCGGGCGCCCGCGCCCGCCGTCCCCTCCTGCCATCCCTTCCCTCCTTGCGTCATGCTCGGGCTTGACCAGGTCAAGCCCGAGGACGACGAGAGGAAAGGTCAACCACAGGCAACGGAGAGGTTGCGACAACGATCCGGCTGCCTGGCAAATCGGAGTCAGGCCGGAAGATCGAACGCCAAACGCCGCACTCTCGTATCAGGTGGGCGACCGTGCCCGCCGTTTCTTTCACAAACTTATGTAACGATATAACGTACGAGATTATTCGATGGAAAAGCTCCCCGTAACCGTGCTCTCCGGCTTCCTCGGCGCCGGCAAGACCACCTTGCTCAACCACGTGCTATCCAATCGCGACGGTCTGCGCGTCGCCGTCATCGTCAACGACATGAGCGAGGTCAACATCGACGCGGCGCTGGTGCGCGATGGTGGCGCCGGTCTTTCGCGCACGGAAGAGCAACTGGTGGAAATGACCAATGGCTGCATCTGTTGCACATTGCGCGACGACCTCCTGAAGGAGGTCCGCAACCTCGCCGAACAGAACCGCTTCGACTATCTGCTGATCGAATCGAGTGGCATTTCCGAACCCCTGCCCGTTGCCACCACCTTCGACTTTCGCGACGAGGACGGCGAGAGCCTTGCCGACGTCGCCCGCCTCGACACGATGGTGACGGTCGTCGATGCGGTGAACCTGATCGCAGACTATTCCTCGCTCGATTTCCTTGCCGATCGCGGCGAGACGGCGGGCGAAGGCGACACGCGCACGCTCGTCGACCTCCTGGTCGAGCAGATCGAATTTGCCGATGTCGTGGTCTTGAACAAGATCGGCACCGCTACGCCCGAGCAGGTGGATGCCGCCCGCAAGATCATCGTCGGCCTCAATCCGGACGCGCAACTGATCGAAACCGACTTCGGCAAGGTGGCGCTTCGGGACGTGCTTGGAACCGGCCGCTTCGACCTTGTGAAGGCGGAGCAGCATCCGCTCTGGTACAAGGAACTCAACGGCTTCAGGGACCATATTCCCGAAACGGAGGAATACGGCATCCGCTCCTTCGTCTATCGCGCCCGCCGGCCTTTCGACCCCATGCGCTTCCAGGTCTTCCTCAATCGCTCGTGGCCGGGCGTGCTCAGGGCCAAGGGCTTCTTTTGGCTCGCGACCCGTCCGCATTATGTCGGCGAGATCAGCCAGGCGGGGCCGCTGGTCAGAACCGGCAAGATGGGCCTTTGGTGGTCGGCGGTGCCGAAGGAACAATGGCCGCGCGATCCCGGTTTCCTGAAAGCGGTCGGCCCCTATATCGATCCGATCTGGGGCGACCGCCGCCAGGAGATCGTCTTCATCGGTGCGGATCCCATGGATGAGGCAGAGCTTCGCGCCGAACTCGACGCCTGCTTGCTGACGGACGAAAGCTTCCGCCCGGAACGCTGGCGCGATCTCGCCGATCCCTTCGCCAACTGGTCGCCGCGAGCCGCCTGATGGCCAAGACTGCGCCCGCCCCGCGCCGGCCGCGCTTCATGTGCATGGCGCTGAATACCGCCGGACGCCCGGTGCCGATGTTCGATCCGTTCCTCGGGGATACGCCCGGGGACGAAGAAGCGCCGGAGCCAATCGGAGAGATCGAACGTCTGCTGTTTGGCGAACGAACGGACGCAGTCGCCGACGACCGAAACGGTGAAGGGGCGGCGTCAGAACGCCACCCCTTCGACCAACGATCCGTCACGCCGATTACCGCACGCTCGCCAGTCCGACGATGACGCCGGTCGCCAGGCTGATCAGCAGGAAGTCGTTGTCGACCCGCACCCACTGCTGGCCGCGCGGTGGTGGACGCAGCTTGTAATAGCGATAGTCGCGCACCTGCGCCATGTGGCGGCGTTCGGCCGGTGTCAGGCGATGGCCGCGCGTCCAGCGCTCCTTCTTCTTGACGATCACGCGTTTCTCGATCGTGGCGTGCTTGTCGACATGGCGGTCGACGTGACGATCACCATTCCGGTCGATTGGGCGGCGGGAGCGGTCATAGTTCTGCGCCACCTCGAAGGATCCTGCCGGCTGGGCAAGCGCTGCGACCGGCGTGATCAGAACGGAACTGGCGACGAGCGCGATCAGGAGACGTTTCATTCGGGTGTCCTTTCGTTGTCTACACCCGGAAATTAGGTCGCGCTTCCTGAACCGAATATGAAACTCAGCATTACAAATGCATAATGATATCCGACACTTATTCTGATTTTCTAATGCACGCACATCAGACGGCCGCAAGGCTTATGTATCGGAAGTGATCGAAATCCGCCGCCGTGCCCGCGCCGGATGTGTCGAAGGCGAACATGCCGGCGAAGGCGCCGGTGAAAGATCCATGCTCGCCGCGGCCGCCCTCGTCCGAGACCACGCCCGCATCGAGGACCGGGCCAATCGCGTGCCAATCCCTGGCATGCGTCTCCCGCCAGAAGAACTGCAGGTCATTGTCGCGGATCTCCATGGCAAGCTCGATCCGCCCCTCCGGAATGGCGATACCGCTGCCGACGGGAAACGCCAACCGCCCATGCGGGAAATCGCCGGGGCATGAGAGGATCGTCAGCGCCCGCCCGAGCGTTTCGTGCCACGTCACGCCAAGCGCATGGAACTTGTGGCGGTTGTAGTAATGCGTCAGGCCAGCGACCTGCTGGTAGGTTTCGGGCACAAACTCGACCGCTGTTTCGGCGCGGAAGGAATGATGCTCCTGCCGACGCGCCACCAGCGCCTGCTCGAACCAGCTGCCGATGCTTTCCCGCCCGAAGAGCCTCAGATGTCCGGGCCGCATTTCGAGCGAGAAGACCCGCTGCGGCTGAGGCGTGCGCAGCCACTGAAACTCGATCGGAAGTACGCCCTCGTCGAAATCCGTCTCCACCATGATCTCTTCCGGTAGCTGCTCCACCACAGCCGGAGCGGGCACGAGTACCTCCGGCACCGGGCCGCCGCTTTCGAGATAGAGCCAGCCGTCATCGCGCCAGACGCATTTCTGCAGCGCCGTCTCGCGGCCGAGCGTACAGCGACGCTGCGGCGGCAACGGCCGGCCGGTGAGATGCGTGTGATAGGCTTGGCCGTCAGGCGTCTCGACATATTGGCCGTGACCGGCGCGCTGCAACGGCGCCTCCGGATGATCCTTCGACGTGATCAGATAGGTGTTCGGATGCATCTCGTACGGGCCGTCGATGGTGCGCGAACGCGCCATGGTGACGGCATGATCGTAGCCGGTGCCGCCCTCGGCGGTCGTCAGATAGTACCAGCCGTTCTTCTTGAAGAGATGCGGGCCCTCGACGAGGCCGAGCGGCGAACCGGCAAAGATGTTTTTCACCGGACCGACGAGCTTGCGTGTGCGCTCGTCCCACTCTTGCAGCAAGATGCCGTCGAAGGCCGGATGTTTCGGCGAACCGCCGAAACTCTCGGTGCGGTGGTTCCATTGCATGTTGAGGAACCACTTGCGGCCATCGTCGTCGTGGAAAAGCGAGGGGTCGAAGCCGGAGGAATTGACGTAGACCGGGTCTGACCAGGTCGCCTCGATCGCCTCCGCGGTGACGATATAGTTATGCGCGTCCTTGAAGTTCCCGTCGAAGCGCTTGACGTCGGTATAGACCAGCCAGAACAGCCCGTCGTCATAGGAGAGGCACGGCGCCCAGATGCCGCAGCTATCGGGGTTGCCACGCATGTCGAGCTGGCTGGCCCGCTCCAGCGGCCGGCGCACGAGCCGCCAGTTCACGAGGTCGCGCGAGTGATGAATCTGCACGCCCGGATACCATTCGAAGGTGGAGGTCGCGATGTAGTAATCGTCACCGACGCGGCAGATCGAAGGGTCGGGGTTGAATCCCCTGAGAATCGGGTTGCGGATGGCTGTCATGGTTTCGGCGTCCTCCGTTGGTGCGCGCATCCGACCTCAAAAATCATACAATTTCAAGACTGCAACGTTGCAGTAAATACGCACGCCGGCCTCTGTGGCGGTCTTTTCACACCGATTCGCACGGCTGGCGCGCTGCCTTGAACCGTCCGCCGGTGCTCGAACCGACGAGACGGCACGGGTTTGCACAAACAATGAGCAGAGCGCGCGACAGCGCATTCTACTTTAGTCGGACACGGCCGAACTACACGGGAAAATCACGCCACGGACTTGAACGCGCGCTTGAAATCGGCACTCTGGCTGTGCTTGGCACAACAACCATAAAAAGCCATCGCGGGGAGGAAATCGATGAGAGCTTTGCTCGGCTTCAGCCGATTAATAGACACGATTACGGAATTCATCGGAAAGAGCGTTTCATGGCTGATCCTGGCCGCTGTGCTCGTCAGCGCCGGCAATGCCGTGATCCGCAAGATCTTCAACATGTCGTCGAACGCCTGGCTCGAGGCACAATGGTACCTGTTCGGCGCCGCCTTCATGTTTGCGGCCGCCTACACGCTGAGCCAGAACGAGCATATCCGTATCGACGTGGTCTACGGCCAGTTCTCGCGCCGCGTGCAGCACTGGATCGACTTGCTGGGGCATCTCCTGTTCCTGATGCCCTTCGTGCTGCTCGTGCTCTACTACCTCTTCCCCTATGTGAAGATGTCCTACGTCTCGGGTGAAGTCTCCTCCTCGGCCGGCGGCCTGATCATCTGGCCGGCCAAGGCCATCCTGCTCGTCGGCTTTCTGCTGCTCGCCTTTCAGGGCGTATCCGAGATCATCAAGAAGATCGCGATCATGACCGGCAACATGGAGGACCCGACACCCTATGTGCCGACTCATGCGCCGCTTGACGATGCCGTGTCTCCGGAGACCCGTCCATGATCGAATTCATCGCTGAAAACCTGGCGCCGATCATGTTCGCGTCGCTGATCGTGTTCCTGCTCTTGGGATACCCGGTCGCCTTCTCGCTCGCCGCCAATGGCCTCTTGTTCTTCATCGTCGGCGTGGAACTCGCACCGCTGTCCGACTCGATCAACCTTTCCTGGCCGCTGCTCAACGCGTTGCCGGACCGGTTCTGGGGGGTGATGTCCAACGACACGTTGCTCGCCATCCCCTTCTTTACCTTCATGGGGATCGTGCTCGAGAAATCGGGCATGGCCGAAGACCTGCTCGACACGATTGGCCAGCTCTTCGGCCCGATCCGCGGCGGTCTTGCCTATGCGGTGATCTTCGTCGGCGCGCTGCTGGCCGCCACGACCGGCGTCGTTGCCGCCTCGGTCATCGCCATGGGCCTGATCTCGCTGCCGATCATGCTGCGCTACGGCTATGACCGGAAGGTCGCCTCGGGCGTCATCGCCGCTTCGGGCACGCTCGCCCAGATCATCCCGCCGTCGCTCGTCCTGATCGTTCTTGCCGACCAGCTCGGCCGCTCGGTCGGCGACATGTATGCCGGCGCCCTGATCCCGGGTCTGGTGCTCACCGGCCTTTACATGCTCTACATCCTGATCATGACGATCCTGAAACGTGACTCCATGCCGGCGCTGCCGCTGGAAGCGCGCACGCTGGGGTCCGGCGTCACCTCGCTGGCGATCGCGCTCGCGGTGGCCGCCGGCATCGCCTATGCCGCCCACGTCTACCTCTCCCCGACCCAGGGCGAGAACGCCGACATTCTCGGTGCAACGGTTGGCGTCGCCTTCATCTATGTCGTCGCCCTTGCCGACAAGAACCTGAAGATCAATGCGATGTCGCGGCTCGCCCAGCAGGTCATCATCGTGCTGATCCCACCGCTGGCACTGATCTTCCTCGTTCTCGGCACCATCTTCCTCGGCATCGCGACGCCGACGGAAGGCGGCGCCATGGGCGCGGTCGGCGCGCTGATCATGGCTGCGGCCAAGGGTCGGCTGCATATGGACGTCGTGCGCGGCGCGCTCACGGCCACCACCCGGCTTTCGGCCTTCGTGCTGTTCATCCTGATCGGGGCGCGCGTCTTCTCGCTCACCTTCTACGGGGTCAACGGCCACATCTGGGTCGAACACCTGCTGACGGCAATGCCGGGCGGCGAAGTCGGCTTCCTCATTACCGTCAACGTGCTCGTCTTCTTCCTGGCCTTCTTCCTGGATTTCTTCGAGCTTGCCTTCATCATCGTTCCGCTGCTGGCGCCCGCCGCCGACAAGCTCGGCATCGACCTCATCTGGTTCGGCGTGCTGCTCGGCATCAACATGCAGACGAGCTTCATGCACCCACCCTTCGGCTTCGCGCTCTTCTACCTGCGCTCGGTCGCGGCAAGGATACCCTATCTCGACAAGATCACCGGCAAGACGATCCAGCCCGTCACGACCGGGCAGATCTACTGGGGTGCGGTGCCCTTCGTCGGCATCCAGATCCTGATGGTGGCGCTGACAATCATGTTCCCGCAGATGGTCATGCACTACAAGGGAACTGGTGCTGCCGTCGATCCGAACACCATCAAGATCGAGGTGCCTGGCTTTGCTCCCGGCGGCGGCTTGACGCTGCCGGACAACGGCGGCGGCCTCGGCCTGCCCGGCGGCCTGCAGCTTCCCGGCGGCAGCCCGCTCGACCAGAAGCCAGCCGATCAGAAGCCGGCCGACCAGAACGGCGGCACCGGCGCCCAGCCGCAGACGGCGCCGTCGAACGACCTCAGCCAGCCGCCATCGTTCAAGTAGAGCGGACAGGCACGCAAATAGAGGGCGGCCCCACGGGCCGCCCTCTTCTCTTTCGATTAAGTCCGACGGTTGTTGGCGCTACGAGGTCCGCTCAGTCGAGCCGCTTCGCCGGGTTGTCGCGATACCAGTCGACGATCATGGGCATCATCTCCTCGAACGGCCCGCCGACGAAGACGTTGAGCAGGCCCATGCGCGAGGCGCTCTCATTGCGAAAATCATGCATCGTCCCGCGTGGGATGACACAGAGCGAGCCCTTGGCCATCTGGTGCCAGGTCTCACCGACGAGGATGCTGGCGGTTCCCTCGATGACGTAGAAGATCTCATCATTGTCGTCGTGCTTATGCGCGCCCGGCCCCTCGTGCCGGGCCTCCAGCCACCATTCCGAGATTGAAAAGCGTCCCTCCGTCTCCGGCCCATCGGCTTTGAAGACCGCCTGTATGGCGCCCATGTCGTACCGCCGGCCCTCGTCTGGTCCGAGCACGAGCGATTGGCCTTTGCTTGGCATGGCTGCTCCTCCGTTCCGTTGAGGCCGCAACCCTACCACGAAATCGCTATGTTCGCCGGCTGATGCCGCCAAACGAAAAAGCCGCCCGCAACGGGTGTTGCGAGCGGCTCCTGATCTTTATGCAATGGGTGGAAGCTTAGAGCTTGCCGCCGCGCTGCTGGATCATCATGAAGGTGTCGTAGTTGTATTCGGCGATCTGGGCGTTGAGGTAATACTCGCCGCGGAAGGCCTTGATCGAGTCCCAGATCTTCTTGAAGGTCGGGTTCGAGTCTTCCATTTCGGCATAGACCTCGTTCGCCTTTTCGAAGCAGGCGGAGAGGATTTCGGCGCTGAACGGGCTGAGCTTGGCGCCGGAAGCCACCAGGCGCTTGATCGCCGAGGGGTTCAGGTAGTCGTATTTCTGCAGCATGTTCGCGTCGGTGGCCTGGCAGGCGGTGCGCAGCAACGACTGATAGTTCTTCGGCAGACCGTCGAAGGCCGCCTTGTTGAACATGGCGTGGACCGTCGGGCCACCTTCCCACCAGCCGGGATAGTAGTAATAGGGCGCGACCTTGTAGAAGCCGAGCTTCTCGTCGTCATAGGGGCCGACCCACTCGGCGGCGTCGATGGTGCCCTTTTCGAGCGCCGGATAGATGTCGCCGCCGGCGATCTGCTGCGGCACGACGCCGAGCTTTTCGACGACCTTGCCGGCGAAGCCCCCGATGCGCATCTTCAGGCCCTGCATGTCGGCGACCGTCTTGATCTCCTTGCGGAACCAGCCGCCCATCTGCACGCCGGTATTCCCGTTGGGGAAGCCGACGAGCCCTTGCGTGCCCAGGAACTCGTTGAAGAGGTCGATACCGCCGCCATGGTAGTGCCAGGCGTTCATGCCGCGCGCGTTGAGCGCGAAGGGAACGGCAGCGCCCAGCGCCCAGGTCGGGTCCTTGCCCCAGTAATAGTAGGCAACCGTGTGGCAGGCTTCGACCGTACCGGCCGCAGCAGCGTCAGCGGCCTGCAGGCCGGGGACGATTTCGCCGGCAGCAAAGACCTGGATCTGGAAGGCGCCGTCGGTTGCTTCCGACACATATTTTGCCAGCACCTCGCCGCCGCCATAGATCGTGTCGAGCGATTTCGGGAACGACGATGCCAGGCGCCAGTTGATCTTCGGGTTCGATTGCGCGATGGCCGGCGATGCGAGCGCCGTGGCGGCGACCGCACCAAGCCCACCGAGACTCGCGTTTTTGATAAATGAACGGCGATCCATGGTTCCTCCCCTAGTTCTCGCCAAAAGGGCGGCCGCGATCAGCGCCACCACCCATCAATCCACCCTGCCCCTTCCCGGACGAAGGTGGCTCCTCCTCGTTAACCTGCCGAAGCGGCGCAAATCGGCGCCGCAATCGACGGGCATGCTCGCACCTTACAGAAACACCAAGGCATGTCCAGAAGGCGATTTCCGGCACATCTTCGACTTTTGTCTAATGCGCCGGAAAGCAGCCAATATTGCCCAAAATGCAGGCAAATCAATGTTTTCAGCAGAACTTAGAGCTCTGCTGACTTGGCCCAGAGGTTGATGTCGGCCTCACGCGCATAGAGATCGATCTCGGCCAGCTCGTCTGCCGTGAACGTGTCGTTTTCCAGCGCCTTGACGCAATCGACGATCTGCTCGGAGCGGCTGGCGCCGATCAGCGCCGATGTGATGCGGCCGCCCCGCAGCACCCAGGCAAGCGCCATCTGCGCCAGCGTCTGGCCGCGCTTTTCGGCAATGCCGTTCAGCTTGCGGATGTTGTCGATGATCTCCGGCCGGATGAAGTCCTTCTTGAGGAAGTGGTTCTGCGCCGCGCGGCTGTCGGCCGGAATGCCCTGGAGGTACTTGGTCGTCAGCATGCCCTGGGCAAGCGGCGAGAAGACGATCGAGCCGATGCCGAGATCTTCGAGCGTGTGGATCAGGCCGTCATCCTCGATCCAGCGGTTGAGCATCGAATAGCTCGGCTGGTGGATGAGGCACGGCGTACCGAGATCGTTCAAGATGGCGGCAGCCTCGCGGGTGCGCTGCGAATTGTAGGAGGAGATGCCGACATAGAGCGCCCGGCCCGAGCGCACGATATGGTCGAGCGCGCCGCAGGTCTCTTCGAGCGGCGTATCCGGATCGAAGCGGTGCGAATAGAAGATGTCGACATAGTCGAGGCCCATGCGCTTCAGGCTCTGGTCGCAGGAAGCGATCATGTATTTGCGGCTGCCCCATTCGCCATAGGGGCCGGCCCACATGTCATAGCCGGCCTTGGAGGAAATGATCAGCTCGTCGCGGAGATGCGCAAAATCCGTGCGCATGATTTCGCCGAAGGCGGTCTCGGCCGAGCCGGGAGGCGGGCCGTAATTGTTGGCGAGGTCGAAATGGGTAATGCCGAGATCGAAGGCGGTGCGGCACATCTCGACCTTGCGGTCGTGCGGCGTGTCGCCGCCGAAATTGTGCCAGAGCCCCAGCGAGATCGCCGGCAGCTTCAGGCCGGAGCGCCCGACGCGGTTATATTTCATGGTGTCGTAGCGGTTTTCCGCCGGTAGCCAGGTCATCGCACAATCCTCCGCGATCCGTATCCGGATGGCGACCCTATCCGCCACCCTCGAAAATGAAACGGTTTCCGTAGCGGTTGGCCGCAACGGAAACCTGAAGTCACAAAGGTCTAAACCTGTCCGCCGTCCCTATGAAGCGGCAGCGACGCGATTTCCCGATATTTCTTCCTCCGTCTCGCGCAGCAGCGCCCGCGCCTCGTCGATGCCGAGGGCGGCCGGTTGGGTGCAGATGGTGGAAAGGTCGATGAACCGCCCCTCCTCGCCCGACTTCAGGATCGAGACCATCACGTCGACGCCGTGCAGCGCACGGTCGAGCGAGCAACGGGCGTCACGACCCTCGAGGATTGCCAGCGCCATGTCGGCAAGGCCGGCGGTGCGGTAGTTCGCCGTCGGCCCCTGCGGATGTTCCTGGTTCTCGAGGCCGAACGGGTGATCCCAGGGTTCCAGCGGCTGGATGTTCTTGTCGCGGCCGCTTGCTTCCACCTTGCCGCCGAAGAAGTTCGGATCGGGCACGTAGAGCGAGCCCTCGGTGCCGTAGAGCTCCATGTTGGCATGGCGGTGCGACCAGACATCCCAGCTTGCCGACAGCGTGATCGTCGCGCCGTTCTCAAATTCGAGCAGCGCATGGATGTTGGTCGGCGTCTTGACCGGGATCACCTCGCCCTTGCGCGGCTCGCTGGTGATCGTACGGGTCGGATTGGCCATCGAGGAAAGGGCTGCGACGCGCTTCACCGGCCCGATCAGGTTGATCAGGTTGGCGATGTAATAGGGCCCGAGATCGAGGATCGGCCCGCCGCCCGGCAGGAAGAAGAAGTCCGGGTTCGGATGCCACATCTCCATGCCCGGGCTCATGACGTGGCAGGTGCCCGAGGTCACCCGGCCGATCTTGCCGGCGTCGATGGTGCTGCGGGCAAGCTGGTGCGCGCCGCCGAGGAAGGTATCCGGCGCGCAGCCGACCGTCAGGCCCTTCGCCTTGGCGATCGCCCGCAATTCTTCGCCCTGTTCAAGCGAAAGCACCAGCGGCTTCTCGGAGTAGACGTGCTTGCCGGCTTCGAGGATCGCCTTCGAAACCGGGAAATGCGCGTCCGGGATCGTCAGGTTGACGACGATATCGACATCCGGATTGGCAAGCAGCGCCTCGATGCTCTGCGCCTCGACGCCGTATTCGGCCGCCCGCGCCTCGGCCGCCGCCGGATTGATGTCGGCGCAGGCGATAACCTTGATGCCCTTAAAGAGTGGCGCGAGCCGGAAATAAGTGGTGGAGATGTTGCCGCATCCGATGATGCCGACGCCGAGTTCCTTGGTCATGGATGAACCTGCTTCTCAATAGGATTGGATGGAGGCGAGCGAGCGCTTGGCGAAGCGCTTGAAATCGCTCGGATTGTCGTGCTCCGCGATGAAGTAGCGGGCCTTGGTGGAGGCAAGCGCCTGGAACAGCCCCTTCCAGTCGACAGTGCCCTCGCCGACATCGGCCCAGCCGTCCTCGTCCTTCTTCTCGCCCGCCGGCGCGATGTCCTTCACGTGTACGGCGGTGATGCGGTCGCCGTATTTCCCGATCCAGGCGATCGGGTCGGCACCGCCGCGGATGATCCAGGCGATGTCGGCCTCCCAGGAAAGATCCGGCCCGCCCGCGAAGATCAGATCCTGCGGGATGCTGCCGTCGGGAAGCGCTGCGAATTCGAAATCGTGGTTGTGCCAGCCGAAGATCAGCCCTGCGTCGCGATAGGGCTTGCCGGCCTTCTGCAGCCGCTCGCCGAAGGCGCGCCAGCCGGCGGCATCCGTCGGGCGCTGGTCGGGCATCAGGTAGGGGCAATAGATCGCCTTGATGCCGAGCGCCTTGGCGATCTCGAGCACGCGCGCCGGATCGCTCTCCAGCATGTCGAGACCGAAGTGGGCGGTCGGCATGGCCAAACCGTTGCTGTCCAGCCCTTCCTTGAAACTCGCGATCTCCGCGTCGCTGAGCGCCGCATAGAGCGCACCATAACCTTCGACCTGGCTGTAGCCGGCCTCACCGAGCGCCTCCAGCACGTTGGCGAAAGGCGGGAAATTGCGGGCGCTATAGAGCTGGAAACTGACGTCCTTCATGAAATCCTCCTCGTTTGGTCCTTAGTCTTGGGATTGCTGGGGTCCTGGGATCACCTGAGCCAGGTGTCGTAATCCGACACCAGCAGGTGGGTGGGTGCCGTGTCCTCCTCGATCGCTGAGAAGCGGCCGACGGGTTCGCGGAAATAGTTGTCGGTAAGATCGTCGTTGACGGTCGAAACCTCGCCCATCAGCACGTCGGCGCCTTCGGCCCAGAAGGCGTGCCAGTTGCCGGGCAATAGCGTGACGCTCTCGCCAGCTTTCAGCTTCAGCAGTTCACCGGCCTTGAGCGTGCGGAGCCGCGCATCGGTGGCGACGACGACATCGCTTTCCTCGTCGACGGAACCGTCAGGCCTGGAATTGTACATCTGCAGCACCAGCGTGCCGCCGCCGCGATTGATGATGTCCTCGGTCTTCACCGCATGGCGGTGCAACGGGTTGACCTGGCCCTTGGCCGTGATCATCAGCTTCTCGGCATAGACCATGCCCTGCCCGGTCCTGAGGTTGGAGGCATCGCCGTTGCGAAGCGTGAAGAGCACCAGCCCGAATTCGTCGAAGCGGCCCTTGCCGTAGTCAGTGATGTCCCAGCCGAGGCGAGCATCGAAGATCGTCGGGCTGTCGGAGGCGACCCGCGCCTTCAACTCCTGCGGCGACCAATAGGCAAAGGGCGGCAGCGTGAAGCCGAAGCGCTTCATGAAGGCATCGCTCTTGGCGATGATATCGTTGACGTGGCTGCGTTTCATGGCGGTCAACCCTTTCCCCGGCAGGATTCGAGATCGAAGGCGGTGAAGCGCGGGAACTCACCGAGGCCAAGCAGTTCCTTTGACGTAAATCGGACGACCTTCGTTTCGCCGGCCAAGAGGTCGAAGGCGTTGTCAGAATAGCGGCCGGGGACGTCCGCCTCGATCATCACGTGCAGCGCCAGCCCGCTCGCCTTGACGGTGACATCGAACGCGCCCTCGCCCATTGGCGCAACATCGAGCGTCAGGCCGGATGGTTGGAGGTCGAGCGCCTTGTAGGTGCCGTTGACGTGATGCCCCTCGCCGCGCATGCCGTTCGACGCCTCGAAGGTCCAGAACAGCAGATTGTCCGCAGGAATATCGGAAGCCGCGATCGTCACCAGAGTGGCCGCGCGATCCGGGCTGCAGGTGCCGGCGGCCGCCGTCAGCGGCGTGCGTTTGCCGTCGAGCGAAACGAGGAAGGTCTGCAGCTCGACCGTCACCGGCTCCGCCGTATCGTTGACCATCGAGAAGGCGATGTCCTTGCCGTCCGCGGACGGAATCGCCGCAACCGAGACCGGCTGGAAGAAGCGCCGGACCATGTAGTGCATCGCCTTCCAGCCGCCGCCATAGTCGAGGCTCGACCAGGAGGCGACCGGCCAGGTGTCGTTGAGCTGCCAGTAGAGCGTGCCCATGCAATGGGGCTTCAGCGAGCGCCAGTAGTCGACGGCGGTGCGGATCGCCAGCCCTTGCTGGATCTGGCTGAGATAGACGAAGGCAGGGAAATCCTTGGGGAAGCGGAAGTAGCGGAACATCGTGCCGGCGATGCGCTCGTTGCCGCCGACATTCTTCTGGTGGCTCTCGATGACCGGCGACGCGATGTTGAGGTCCTTTTCCGCCGCAAACTGCCGGATCACCGGCATCGACGTATAGGACTGGAAACCGAACTCCGAGCAGAAGCGCGGGCGTACCGTGCGGTAATTGTCGAAGGACTTGTTCTCGTGCCAGACCGACCAGTAGTGCATGTCGCCGGAACCATCGGCATGCCAGGCGTCGCCGAAATCGAGATAGCCCGACGCCGGGCTCGACGGCCACCAGATCGCTTCGGGCAACGCCCCTTTCAACGCCACCTCGATCGTGCGGTTCAGCCGATCATAGGAGACGAGATAGCGGTCGCGATCCTTGCGCGGCTCGTCGAACCAGGTGAGCGCGCCGACGAGCTCATTGTCGCCGCACCAGAGCGCGATCGACGGATGGGTCGATAGGCGCTTGGCCTGATAGTCCACTTCGGCCGCGACGTTTTCCAGGAAATCCGGGGTCGACGGATAGAGGTTGCAGGCGAACATGAAGTCCTGCCAGACCATGAGCCCCAGCCGGTCGCAGAGATCGTAGAACCAGTCCGGCTCGTAGAAGCCGCCGCCCCAGACACGGATCATGTTCATGTTGGCCTCGACCGCCGAGATCAGCAGATCCTCGACGCCTTCGCGCGTCACCCGCGACGCCAGCGCATCCGCCGGGATCCAGTTGGCGCCCTTGCAGAAGATCTCGCGGCCGTTGACGCGAAAGGCAAAGCGGCTGCCGGCCTCGTCCTTGTCGGTGAGCAGTTCGATGGTGCGGAAGCCGATCTGGCGGGTCACCTCACCCTGCGGCACCTCGACGGTCAGGACTGACAGGTGCTGCTCGCCGCTGCCGGCCGGCCACCAGCGCTTCGGCTTGGCGACGCTGAAGACATGGGTGATGCGCGTCTCGCCTTTGCCGACGGCGCAGTCCAGCCGCTCGCGGTCATCGTCGAGCGAGAAATGTATGGGCACGATGCCGGGCGCATCGGCAAAGAGCGTCACCGTCACCACGAGGTCGACGGCGCCGTCCTCCAGCCAGACCTGCTTCGTCGTCACATGCTCGATGCGGGCGATCTCCAGCCGGCAAAGGGCGATTTCCCCGTAGACGCCGAGTGGTGCAATCGCGAGGTTCCAGTCCCAGCCGAAGTGGCATTGCGGCTTGCGCAGCATATTGCCATTGGCGATCGGCGAATTGCCGGGATGATAGGGCACGTAGAAGGGCTGCGCCGCCTGACGGCGCGCGCCTTCCGATATCGAGGACCGTAACGCGATGCGGATGCGGTTCTCACCGGCGACGAGCGCCTTCGAGACTTCCGGCCGGTAGCGGCGGAAGCAATTATCCGCCTCGAGCACCAGCCGGTCGTTGACGAAGACCGAGGCAACCGTGTCGAGGTATTCGAGGTCGAGATACCAGTAGCCCGAGAGGTCATCGGCTGCGACCGTAACCGTGCGTTCGATCACCCAGTCCTTGTGCGCCACCCATTGCACGTCGTTCTCGTTGCGACCGACATAGGGGTCGTCGATCGCCCCGGCCTTCAGCAAAGCCGAGTGCACGTCGCCCGGCAACGCCATCGCCAGCGTGTGGCTGTGGTCGACGGAAGAGAGCTGCCAATCGCCTGCGAGGTCGAGACGGATGGCGGTGCGGGTGTAGTCCTCGGAGAGCATTATCGTAATCCACTGGTCGACCGGCAACGCCGGCACAGTCATTGTCGGAATAGGCCGGGCAGCAGTTCCACCCGGCGCCATCCTCTATTCTTTACGTCCGCGCATGTCGTTTCCGCAAAACCGCTTCAGACTTTTGCGCGGCATGCCGCTAAATGCGATTCTCGCTCGTCGCATCGAAGATCGAGGCAACGCCCATGTCGAAGGAAAGCGTCACCGCCGTACCGGGCGCATAGCGCCGCTGGCCGGCGATGCGCACCGACATCGACTGCCCCGCGAGCTTCAGCCACAACAGGTTGTCGGCGCCCATCGGCTCCTCGATATCGACGACCGCCCGGTGCGAGGCCGCCGCACCGCCCGCCGCCTCGTCGACGCGCACATGTTCGGGCCTGAGGCCGAGAACGACCTTCTGCCCATGCACGAATGGCGCCCGCGACGGATAGGCCGACACGTCGAAATCGACGCCGTTGACGTGGACATAGGCGCGCTGGTCGCGAAGCTGCAGCTCGCCGCGGAAGAAATTCATCGATGGCGAGCCGATGAAGCCTGCGACGAACAGGTTTTCCGGCGCGTTGTAGATCGTCATCGGATCAGCAAGCTGCTGGATCACGCCGCTCTTCATGACGGCGATGCGGTCGGCGAGCGTCAGCGCCTCGATCTGGTCGTGGGTGACGTAAATCATCGTGTTCTTCAGCGACTGGTGCAGCCGCTTGATCTCGACGCGCAGCTCCGAGCGCAACTTGGCGTCGAGGTTGGAGAGCGGCTCGTCGAACAGGAACACATCGACATCGCGCACCAGCGCCCGGCCGATCGCCACGCGCTGGCGCTGGCCGCCGGAGAGTTCCGAGGGCTTGCGCTTCAGGAGCGGCTGGATCTGCAGGATCTCGGCGGCGCGCCGCACGCGCTTGTCGATCTCCTCCTTCGGGACCTTGGCGACCTGCAGGCCGAAGGAGAGGTTCTTCTCCACCGACATCTGCGGATAGAGCGCGTAAGACTGGAACACCATGCCGATGCCGCGGTCCTTCGGCTCCTCCCAGGTGACGTTCTTGTTCTTGATGAAGATCTGCCCGTCGCTGACATCGAGCAGGCCGGCAATGCAATTGAGCAGGGTGGACTTGCCGCAGCCGGACGAGCCGAGCAGCACCAGGAACTCGCCGTCCTTGATGTCGAGGTTGAGCGTGTCGAGCACAGTGACGGCACCGAAGCTCAACGACAGGTCTTTGACCGATACGCTGACGTTTTGCATGTTGTTACCCTTTCACTGCGCCGGCGGCGATGCCGCGGACAAAAAGCCGACCGGAGACGAAGTAGACGAAGAGCGGCACGGCGCCAGTCAGGATCGTCGCCGCCATGTTGACGTTGTATTCCTTCACGCCCTGGACCGAGTTGACGATGTTGTTGAGCTGGACCGTCATCGGATAGTATTCCGGCCGCGTGAACACGACGCCGAACAGGAAGTCGTTCCAGATGCCGGTGACCTGCAGGATCATCGCCACCACGAAGATCGGCAGCGACATCGGCAGCATGATCTTGAAGTAGATCGTCCAGAAGCCCGCACCATCGACGCGCGCCGCCTTGAACAGTTCCTCCGGCAGGCCGGCGAAATAGTTGCGGAAGAGCAGCGTCAGGATCGGCATGCCGAAGATGCTGTGCACGATGATGAGGCCGGTCAGCGTGCCGTAGATTCCCATTTCGCGGAGCACGATGACGATCGGATAGATCATCACCTGATAGGGAATGAAGGCGCCGACGATCAGGATCGTGAAGAACAGTTCCGCGCCCTTGAAGCGCCAGTTCGCCAGCGCATAGCCGTTGACCGAAGCGATCGCGATCGAAGCGACTGTCGAGGGAACGGTGATGCGCACCGAGTTCCAGAAGCCGCGCGAAAGCCCGTCGCAATTGAGGCCCGTGCAGGCGCTCGCCCAGGCCTTGACCCAGGGCTCGAAGGTGATTTCGACTGGCGGGGCGAAGATGTTGCCGAGCCGGATTTCCGGCATGCCCTTCAGCGAGGTCATCACCATCACGTAAAGCGGCAGCAGGTAATAGAGCGCGACGACGATCAGCGTGCCGTAGATCACGATATTGCGCGAGGACAGCGCCCGGCGCGGCTTGCGCCCACGCGGACCGGCGACGACCCGGTCGACTTGCGCCTTGGGTGTGGCCTCTTCGGCCACCGAATTGAAAGCAACAATATCAGACACGCTTGCGCCCTCCCCCGAATTCCAGATAGGCCCAAGGCACAATGATGATGGCGACGGTGACGAGCATCATGGTCGAGGCGGCAAAGCCCTGGCCGAGGTTCTGCGCCTGGAACATGTAGTCGTAGACGTATTTGGCCGGCACTTCGGACGCGATGCCGGGACCGCCGCTCGTCTGCGCCACGACCAGGTCGTAGACCTTGACGATGCCGCTGGCGATGATGACCAGCGTGGTGATGAAGACGCCGCGCATCATCGGGATGACGACGAAGAGATAGGTCTTCCACATGGGAATGCCGTCGACGCGCGCGGCCTTCCAGATATCCTCGTCGATACCGCGCAAGCCCGCGAGCATCAGGCACATCACAAGCCCTGTGCCCTGCCAGAGTGCCGCGATCAGGATACCGTAGATGACGATGTCGGCATTGTAGAGCGGGTCGAAGGTGAAACTTTCCCAGCCGAGCGAGCGCACCACCGACTGAATGCCGAACTCCGGGTTCAGCAGCCATTGCCAGACCAGGCCCGTGACGATGAAGGACAGGGCGAAGGGGTAGAGCATGATGGTGCGGAAGGTGTTCTCGAAGCGGATCTTCTGATCCATCAGCGCCGCCAGAACGAAGCCGATCACCAGGCTGAAAATCAAGGAGAAGATGCCGTAGATCGCCAGATTCTGCACCGAGACGAGCCAGCGCGGCGCCGCCCAGAGGCGTTCATACTGATCGAGGCCGACGAAAGAGAGTCGCGGCAAGAGCTTGGAATTGGTAAAGGAATAGACGACCGTCCAGATCGTGCCGCCGAGGAAAATGACCACGGCCGTCAGGATCATCGGGACGGAGGCAATCTTCGCATTCAGGTTCCGCAGCCACTGGTTCGGTCGGCCCGAACCCTCACTGTAACCCGCCATGTTTCGTTCCTCCGGAACTGCAATGGGTTTCGGACGATGGGCAGCGCCGCGCGTTCCACGCGCGTGCCGCCGCATCAGGGCGACAACCGCTCCCCAGGCGCCGTGCGGGAACAGCCCGCACAGGCCACCGGCGCGGTTCACGCCGCACCGAAAGGGAGGCCTTGGCCGGCTCCACCAACTTGGCAGAGCCGGTCAATCAAGGCAGTTGCGGTTACTCCGCCGCGGCGATGATCTCGGCGAAACGCTTTTGCGCGTCTTCCGGCGTGATCGACGGGTTGGCGAAGAATTCGGAGAACAGGTCCTCCTTCTGCTTCTGGCTGTCGGCCGAAAGCAGCTGGTCGGTGCCCTGGATCACATTGCCCTTGGCAAGGATCTCCAGGCCCTTCTTCATGCAGTCGTTGGCGGCGGTGAGATCGACGTCGCCGCGGACCGGCAGCGAGCCCTTCTTGAGGTTGAAGGCGACCTGCGTCTTCGGATCGAGCAGCGTCGAAGCGAGCGCTTCCTGCGCCTTGGACTTCTCCTCGTCCTTCAGGAGCGGGAAGTAGAAGGCGTCGCCGCCGGTGGAGATGATCTCGTTGACGCCGAGGCCCGGCAGGCAGGTGTAATCCGTTCCGGCCTTCTGGCCGGCGAGCGCGAATTCACCCTGCGCCCAGTCGCCCATGATCTGGCCGCCGGCCTTGCCGGTGATGACCATGTTCGTCGCCTGGTTCCAGTCCTGGACGTTGGTGCCCTTCGACATGCGGCGAGCATCATCGGCAGCCTTGAAGACCTTGGCGATCTCCGGGCCTGCCGCCACTTCCTCGTCCTTGTCGCCGAAGACCTTCTGGAAGGTGTCCTTGCCGGCGATCGCGACCATCAGCACGTCGAAGGCGCCGGCTGCCTGCCAGGGCTGGCCACCGACGGCGAGCGGCACGATGCCGGCCTTTTCCAGCGCCGGTGCTGCGGCGACAAATTCATCCCAGTTCTTCGGCACCTCGACGCCGGCCTTCTTGAAGGCGGCGTTCGACAGCCACAGCCACTGCCAGGAGTGGATGTTGACCGGCGCGCAGTAGATCTTGCCGTCGATGGTGCAGGAATCGAGCAGGCTCGCCGGCTTGATGATGTCCTTCCACTTCTCGCGGGTCGCGACATCGGTCAGGTCGCGCATCAGCCCGGCCTGAACCAGCTCTTCCGCCTGACGGCCATGGTTGAACTGCGTGGCGCCCATCGGGTCGCCACCGGTGATGCGGCTGATCATGATCGGGCGGGCGGTGCCGCCGGATCCGGCGATCGCACCATCGACCCAGTGATTGCCCGTCGCGTCGAAGGCCTTGGCCAGTTCCGCAACCGCGGCCGCCTCGCCGCCGGAGGTCCACCAATGGGTCACTTCAAGATCGGCGGCATTGGCTGCGCTGAGCGGCAGGGCCACGGCGGCCGAAAGCACGACGGCGAAAGAACGTAAATTCATGAGTCTCCTCCCTCACTGTAACGTTACCGTAAAAAACTTAATGCAATCGATTACAGGACGCAACACCCACCACAATCGATTTAAACAGAATCTTAGAGAACACCTATTGCGTGCATGTGACATCGGTCATCCAAAGCGCTTTGCGCCTCCGCCGCGTGCGTTCACATCATCCACGAGTTTTTCTCAAAGCACTCAGATCTATTATGTTTATCCGATTTTCCAGCGCTGCGGTGAAAGTCGTCATCTCGCAAGCGCAAAAAACATCCGCACAGAGGCGAGATTCAACCAGACCGCTTCATCTTTCGCAGCGCAGCAACGAAAACGCTCGACATCGCTACTGTATCGTTACAGATTTGAAGCAATTCGCTCCGTCCGAAGCAGGATAGCCGCTCGCTGCTTTTCGTATATAAGGCGATGAAGTGACGCGGCGGGCAGCAGTGGACAGGGCTGAACCGACGCGTTTCGTTGCCGGACGGACAATGCCGGCAGCGCGCGGGCAGAGAATGGGCGGGTGACGGCAATGGACAGCAAGACGAAAAACAGGCCGCAGACGCCGCCGCCGGACGGTGGCCGGCCGACCCTGAAGACGATCGCCTTCATGACCGGGCTCGGGATCACCACGGTGTCGCGGGCGCTGAAGGATGCGCCCGACATCGGCGCGGAAACCAAGGAGCGCGTGCGTCTCGTCGCCAAGCAGATCGGTTATCAGCCGAACCGCGCCGGCGTGCGCCTGAGGACCGGCAAGACCAATGTCATCAGCCTGGTGTTGACCTTGGAAGAAGAGATCATGGGCATCACCAGCCCGATGGTCGTCGGCATCACCGAGATCCTCGCCGGCACGCCCTATCATCTGGTCGTCACGCCCTATAGCGCCGTCAAGGACGCACTGGCGCCGATCCGCTATATTCTCGACACGGGTGCGGCCGACGGCGTGATCATCTCGCGCACCGAGCCGCACGATCCGCGCGTCGCACTTCTGACCGAGCGCGGCCTGCCCTTCGTCACCCACGGCCGCACCGAGATGGGCATCGTCCACCCCTATCACGACTTCGACAATGAGCGCTTCGCCTATGAGGCGGTGCGCAAGCTTGTCGCCCGCGGGCGCCGCCGGCTGGTGCTGCTCGAGCCGCCGCCGCACCTCACCTTCTACTCACACATGCGTGCCGGCTTCGAACGGGGCCTGCGCGATTTCCAGGCGGACGCGGTCAGTTTCCACCAGACCAACATCGACCATTCGCTCGTCGAGATCCGCGACGCCTTCGAGGTGCTGATGCGTTCCGAGGATGCGCCCGACGGCATCGTCTCCGGCAGCGGCTCCGGCGCGATCGCGCTGATCGCCGGCCTGGAGATGGCCAAGAAGAAGCTGACCGAAGACTGCGACATGGTCTCGAAGGTCCCGAGCGACTTCCTGCGCTGGCTGCGGCCGGAGGTCATGACCATGTATGAGGACATCCGCGTCGCCGGCCGGGAGCTCGCCAAGGCGGTGATCGGCCATATCGACGGCGCGCCGCCGGAAACGCTGCAGAGCCTCAGCCAGCCGGAGTTCCAGCCGCCGATCATCCGCGGTTTGCGGGCATAGAGAAATCCGGAAATTCCCTTCGTGTCTTGCTTGTGACGCAGAAACCTGCGACAGGCCGGGGCAACATTTCGGCGCGACGGCGCCCCTCTCCTCCCTTCAGGCTACCGCAGACATGATCCGCATCGAAAACATCAGCAAGCAGCTCAGCCACCGCATCCTATTCATCGAAGCCTCTGCTGCACTCAATCGCGGCGAAAAGGTCGGCCTCGTCGGGCCGAACGGCGCCGGCAAGACCTCGCTCTTCCGCATGATCACCGGCGAGGAAGTACCGGATGAGGGCCAGGTCGCCGTCGATAAGGGCGTGACCATCGGCTACTTCAACCAGGACGTCGGCGAAATGGCCGGCGGCAGCGCCGTTGCCGAGGTGATGAACGGTGCGGGTCCGGTGAGCGAAGTCGCCGCCGAGCTGCACGAGCTCGAGGCTGCCATGGTCGATCCGGATCGTCTCGACGAGATGGACGCGATCATCGAGCGCTATGGTGAGGTGCAGGCGCGCTACGAGGAGCTCGGCGGCTACGCGCTCGAGGGGCGCGCCCGCGAAGTGCTGGCGGGCCTGAGCTTCAGCCAGGAAATGATGGACGGCGACGTGTCGGCACTTTCGGGAGGCTGGAAGATGCGCGTGGCGCTTGCGCGTATCCTGCTGATGCGGCCCGACGTTATGCTGCTGGACGAGCCGAGCAACCACCTGGATCTCGAAAGCCTGATCTGGCTCGAAGACTTCCTCAAGAACTACGATGGCGCGCTGATGATGACCTCGCACGACCGCGAGTTCATGAACCGCATCATTACTAAAGTTATCGAGATCGACGGCGGCTCGCTCAATGCCTATTCCGGCGACTACGGCTTCTACGAGCAGCAGCGCGCCCAGAACGAAAAGCAGCAGCAGGCGCAGTTCGAGCGCCAGCAGGCGATGCTTGCCAAGGAGATCAAGTTCATCGAGCGCTTCAAGGCGCGCGCCTCGCACGCAGCCCAGGTGCAGAGCCGGGTGAAGAAACTCGACAAGATCGACCGGGTCGAGCCGCCGAAGCGCCGCCAGTCGGTCGCCTTCGAATTCCGCCCGGCGCCGCGCTCCGGCGAAGATGTCATCAACATCAAGGGCGTTCATAAGAAATATGGCAGCCGGAGCATCTATGAGGGGCTCGACTTCATGGTGCGCCGCCGCGAGCGCTGGTGCATCATGGGCATCAACGGTGCCGGCAAGTCCACGCTCTTGAAGCTCGTTGCCGGCTCCACCGAGCCGGACGAAGGCAATGTTACCCTCGGCGCCAGCGTCAAGATGGGTTACTTCGCCCAGCACGCCATGGACCTGCTCGACGGAGAGCGCACGGTACTGCAGCAGCTCGAAGACACCTTCCCGCAGGCCGGCCAGGCGCCGCTTCGCGCGCTTGCCGGCTGCTTCGGCTTTTCCGGCGACGACGTCGAGAAGAAGTGCCGCGTGCTTTCCGGCGGCGAGAAGGCGCGCCTGGTGATGGCAATCATGCTCTTCGATCCGCCGAACCTGCTGGTGCTCGACGAGCCGACCAACCACCTGGACCTCGACACCAAGGAAATGCTGATCAAGGCGCTGGCGGAATACGAAGGCACCATGCTCTTCGTCTCGCACGACCGCCACTTCCTCGCCGCACTCTCCAACCGCGTGCTGGAGCTGACGCCCGAAGGCATCCACCAATATGGCGGCGGCTATACCGAATACGTCGCCCGCACCGGCCAGGAGGCCCCGGGGCTCAGGAGCTAAGCCTCAGCCTGCCCGCGCGCCGCTTTCGCAAGCCCGGCGCGCTTTTCCGTTCGGAACCATCTCGACTGTCAGCGGTTATCCTATTGACGTAGGCAGCGCATCGTCCGGGGGGCTTCGCGCGTCTCATGGACCGTGATGCTGAGGTGCCGACGGTGCGTTGCCGCCATCGTTTGCTGGTAACGATGAAAGCGCGTGGGCATCATGAAGACCAAGCACTATGTGCTGCAAATTTTTCGGGCCGCCTTCACCGACAGGCTGTTGCTGATCATCGTTGTGTTGATGACCGCCTCGCTCTTCGCCGTGTTGCCGATCAAGTCATGCTCCAATCCGGGCCCCTCGAGCGGCCCCGGTTCGGCGGAGATATCGACGCCCGTATCGAAGGCCTAGGCAGCGTGTCGCGTGGCCGAAGGGGTTGCCCCGCAGGGCCAAAGGGGTTGCCACGCAGGGCCAAATGGCAAACGGGGCGGCCAAGGCCGCCCCGCTTCAAACTGCTCTATCGTCAGATTTAGCCGTTGAGGCCGCTGCCCCACGGGCCGTGGTGGCTGTCGGCGCCGTCGGTGCGGTCGAAGCCGTGGGCGCCGAAGAAGTCGCGCTGCGCCTGGATGACGTTGGCCGTGCCGCGGCCGCGGCGGTAGCTGTCGAAATAGCCGAGCGCCGAGGCGAGCGCCGGCACCGGCAGGCCGCCGAGCACCGCCGCCGAGACGACGCGCCGCAGCGCCCCGTCGGTCTCCTTGACCATGGCGGCAAAGGCCGGGGTGACGATCAGGTTGGCGGCATCCGGCGCCTTGGTGAAGGCGGTGGTGATCTCGTCGAGGAACTGCGAACGGATGATGCAGCCGGCGCGCCAGATCTTGGCGATCGTCGGCATCGGCAGGTTCCAGCCGAACTCCTTCGACGCCGCCGACATCACCGCAAAGCCCTGCGCATAGGCGCCGATCTTGGCGGCGAGCAGCGCGCTTTCGAGATCCTTGATGAAGGCGCCCCTGTCGGCCACCTGGAAGTCACCGACCTGAGGAAGCCCAAGGATCTTCTCGGCCGCCTCGCGCTCGTCCTTCATCGAGGAGATGCTGCGCGCGGCAACCGCCGCCTCGATGCCGGTCGCCGGCACGCCCATGTTCTGCGCCTCGATCACCGACCATTTGCCGGTGCCCTTCTGGCCGGCCCTGTCGAGGATCATGTCGACGATCGGCTTGCCGGTCAGCGGGTCGGCCGCCTTCAGCACCTTTTCGGTGATCTCGATCAGGTAGGAGTTGAGGCGGCCCCTGTTCCAGGCGCCGAAGACCTCGCCGATTTCGGTCGCCGACATCTTCAGGCCGTCGCGCAGGATGCCGTAGATTTCGGCGATCATCTGCATGTCGGCATATTCGATGCCGTTGTGGATCGTCTTGACGAAGTGGCCGGCGCCGTTTTCACCGAGCCAGGCAACGCACGGGTCGTTGTCGTATTTCGCGGCGATCGAGGTCAGCACGCTTTCGACCCGCTTCCAGGACTCTTCGGTGCCGCCGACCATGATCGACGGACCGTGGCGCGCGCCTTCTTCTCCGCCGGAAACGCCCATGCCGATGAAGGTGAGGCCGGAATCCTTCAGCGCCTCGAAGCGGCGCATCGTGTCGCGGAAATTGGCGTTGCCGGCATCGATCATGATGTCGCCCTTGGCGAGATACGGCTTGAGGATTTCCATCTGCTGGTCGACCGGCTCGCCGGCCTTGATCATGATGATGATCGGACGCGGCGGGCGGATGGCGGCGACGAACGCTTCAATCGTGTCGCAGGGCACGATCTGACCCTGGAGCTCGCCGGCTTCCGCGTAGAATTTGTGCGTCGCCTCGACGGTGCGGTTGAACACCGCGATCTTGTTGCCCTTTTCAGCGATGTTGAGCGCCAGGTTCGAGCCCATGACACCGAGACCGATTAGGCCGATTTCCGCCTGTGACACGTGATTGCCTCCATTGGACAGAAGTGCCGGGCGCGATCGGGATAAGCGCGTCAGAGCCGGCCCTTCGAATTGAACTTCGCCCTCTCGTGGCGGGCTCTGTCGAAGGCCCTGGCGCGAGAAGCGACGGCGGAGGTTGTTTTGGCATTCAAATCGATTAACGACAAGCGATTCCTGACAAAATCACTTCTTTTCGGGCTTGCCGTCGCCATCGTCGAGCACCCGCCAGGACGCGCCTTCGAGGTCTTCATACTGCCCGCTCTTCAGTGCCCAGAGGAAGGCGGCAAGCCCGATGCCGCCCAGAAACAGCGCGATGGGGATGAGATAGATCAGCGTGTTCATGAGGCATTCCCGACCGGTCGCAGGGTGGCGGGCGCCCGGCCGTCCGGTGCCGCCTCGGCGACATTGCCCGTGGCGGCGCGCAGGCGCAAGGCATTGGCAACGACGATCACCGACGAGGTTGACATGGCAACCGCTGCGATCAGCGGCGTCGCATAGCCGAGGATCGCGATCGGCACGGCGATCACGTTGTAGCCGATCGCCAGCGCAAAATTCTGGCGGATCAGTCGCCCGGCCCGGCGCGACGTGTCGATCGCCATCGGCACGGCATTGAGCCCCTGGTGCAGGAAGACGAAGTCCGCCGCCTGGCGGCCGACGTCCGCCGCCGTTGCCGGCGCCATCGACACGTGCGCTGCCCGCAGCGCTGGGGCGTCGTTGATACCGTCGCCGACCATCAGTACGCGGTGACCGCCCTCGGCGGCAGCCGCGCACTCATCGACCTTGCCGCGCGGTGTCAGTTCCGCCTGGAAGCGTGCGATGCCGACCCGGTGGGCAAGCGCCGCGACGACAGGCGCGCGGTCGCCCGAAAGAATGCCGGTCGACAGACCCAGCCGCCCGAGTTCCTCGATGCTTTCGCGGGCGAAGGGCCGCAACCGGTCCTCGAAGCGGAAGCAGGCGAGTTCGTGGCCGTCGAGCGAGAGAACCGCCTCGGACTGGCCGCTCGCCTCGCCGGCATCGCCGCAGGCAAAGGCGCGGCTGCCGAGCCGATAGACGCCCGCCTCCGTGTGGACTTCGATGCCGGCACCGGGGATTTCCCTGATCTCGCCGGCAATGACAGGTGCAAGCTTCGCGGCGTCGTGAATGGCCATCGCCAGCGGATGGCGCGAATGGGCGGCAAGTCCAGCCGCCGTCGCCAGCACCGATGGCGGAATGTCCTGGCCGTTGACGAGCCGAGGCTCGCCCATCGTCAGCGTGCCGGTCTTGTCGAGCAGCACGGTATCGATCTCGGCGAGCCGCTCCATGGCCGAGCCGTCCTTGACCATGACACCGTTCTGGAAAAGCCGTCCGGCGGCAATGACCTGTACGACCGGCACGGCAAGGCCGAGCGCGCAGGGGCAGGTGATGATCAGCACCGCGACCGCGACCAGCATCGCATGGTGGAAATCGCCATTGACGAACATCCAGCCGATGAAGCTCAAAAGCGCGAGCAGATGCACCGCCGGCGAATAATATTGCGCCGCCCGGTCGGCGATGCGGCGGTACCGCGCCCTGCCCCCTTCGGCGGCCTCCATCAGCCCCATGATCTCGGCAAGCAGCGAGTCGCGCGCCGCAGCCGTCGCCTCGATCGTCAGCGGTCCGGTGAGGTTCAGTGTGCCGGCCTCGACCGTGTCGCCGCTCTTGACCGCTGCGGGTGCGCTCTCGCCGTTGACGATCGAGCGATCGAGATCGCTCGCCCCCGTGAGAATGCGGCCGTCGACCGGGATGCGCTCGCCGGCTGATATCGCCAGCTTCTCGCCCGGCTTGATCTCGTCGACGGGACGATATTCCCGCCCGCCGGCCGCATCGAGGACCATGGCGCCGCGCGGCGAAAGCCGCGCGAGGCTGCTGATCGCCGAGCGGGCGCGTCCGCGCATCATATGGTCGAGCGTGCGGCCGATCAGCAGGAAGAAGAGCAGCATCACCGTGCCGTCGAACCAGGCATGGGTGCCATGGGTGATCGTCTCATAGAGCGAGATCGAGAAGGACAGCGTGATCGCGAGCGCAATCGGCACATCCATGTTGGTGCGGCCGTGCTTCAAGGCGTTCCACGCAGACGCATAGAAGAAGCGCCCAGCATAGATCAGCGTCGGCGCGGCAATGAGCGCCGAGATCCAGTGGAAGAGATCGCGGGTGGCCGCTTCCGCCCCCGACCAGACGGAGACCGAAAGCAGCATGATATTGGCCGAGGCGAAGCCCGAGACGGCGACGGCGCGCACCAGTTTCTTCAGCGTCTGGTCGCCCTCCTCCTCGCCCGGCGCGAAGAGATGGGTCTCATAGCCGCGGGCGCGAATGGTGCGCGCCAGTTCCTGCGGCTCGGTGCGGGCGCCGTCGACCTCTTCCTTCCAGACGATCGACACGCGCCGCGACGAAAGGTTCACCCGCGCCCGCTCGACCTCGGGCCGCGCTTTCAAGGCACCCTCGAGTGTCATGATGCAGGCGCCGCAATGCACGCCGGGCACGCTGAGATCCGTCTGGCGCAGCCCGCCGCCAAGCGACCGGCTCGTCAGCCACAGCTCTTCCGAGCTTGGCAGCCCCTGTCCAGCCCTGTCGATCTCCAGAGCCATTTCGGTCCCGGGAGCGCAGCAGCTCATGGGGTCTCTCCCGGCACCATGAAGCGGACCGCCTGGCGATAGACGACGGTATCGCCCTTGGTCGCCGTAATGTCGGCGATCCACTGACCGCGCTTGAGAACCGCGGCGGCGACGAAGACACCCTCGCCCTGATGCGCCATCTCGACGGTCACATCCTCATGCTCCTCGACCGGGCGCTTCAGGATCGCGACCACCTTGTCGGCGGTCAGCTCCGGCCTGCCCTGGCGCGTCAGCGTATAGCGCAGGGCACCGGGCTCGATCGCGAGCTTGCCGTCGAGACCGCTGGCGGCAAAGGCCTTCGCCTCCTTCACCTTGCCGTTGAACTGCTGGCTCGCGACATAGGTGTTCTGAACCACCAGCCCGCTCCAGCTATGGCTGGCGTTCCAGGCCATGATCACGTTGACGGTGATGATCGTGCCGAAGAACAGCACCATGACGCCCAGCATGTGCCAGCCGGTAAAGGGGCGCGGTGCCTTTGCCTGTTTCGCCCCTGCCTGGTTCGCCCCTAGCTGATTCATTGTCATTTCGCGGCTCCCGGGCTGTTGAAGTTGGCCTTGTAGACGTCGCGCTCGTGGCTCGACGGATCCTCGACGATCAGGCTGAAACCATCGGCCGCTTCGCCAAGCTTCTCCTTCGGCAGAGTCACGAACACCTTGACCGCCGTCACCTTGTCCGGATCGACCCCGACGGCAAAGGTGCGGCCGTCGCCCGGGGCATGACCGGCAAGGCGCATCGTCGCCGAGGGCATGCCCTCGATCGCGAGCGTGATGGTGCGTTGTTCGGGGATCATGTTCAAGAGCTTGACCATGTAGCCGTTGCGCACCGAGCCATCGGATTCGACGACGAATTGCGGGTTGCGGTCGTGCAGCACGTTGAGTTCCAGCCGGTCGCGCGACAGTAGCGCATAGAGCAGACCGATGCCGACGAGCGTCCAGACCCCGAGATAGAGCAGCACGCGCGGGCGGAAGACGATCTTCCAGTTGAAATGGCGAACCTTGTCGGAGAAGGCGCCGTCCGCATCGCGAACCCGGCTCGGGTCGATGGCCGTCGTGCCGCCATCGGTGGCGAGCGCCATGTTGGACGCATAATCGTTCAGCGTCGCGTAGGAAATCAGCCCGCGCTCGCGGCCGAGCTTGTCCATGACGCCGTTGCAGGCGTCGATGCAGAGCGCGCAGGTGATGCATTCGAGCTGCTGGCCGTCGCGGATGTCGATGCCCATTGGACAGACGACGACGCAGGCGTTGCAATCGACGCAATCGCCGACCGCCTCGCCTGCTGCCACCGCCTTCTTCTGGTGGCGCGAGCGCGGCTCGCCGCGCCAGTCGTTGTAAGTCACGACAAGCGAGTTCTCATCCAGCATCGCCGCCTGGATGCGCGGCCACGGGCACATATAGGTGCAGACCTGCTCGCGCATCAGGCCGCCGAAGACATAGGTGGTGGCTGTCAGGATGCCGACGGTCATGTAGGCGACAGCCGGCGCTTCGAGCGAAACGAAGCTTTTGAGCAGCGTCGGCGCATCGGCGAAATAGAAGATCCAGGCACCGCCGGTGGCGATGCCGATCAGGATCCAGATCGAATGCTTCGACACGCGCTTGCCGATCTTGTCGAGCGTCCACGGCCCGGCATCGAGCTTCATGCGGGCATTGCGGTCGCCCTCGATGAAGCGTTCCACCACCAGGAACAGATCGACCCACACGGTCTGCGGACAGGTATAGCCGCACCAGGCGCGACCGACGGCCGAGGTCACCAGGAACAGGCCGAAGCCCGCCATGACGAGCAGGCCGGCAACGAAGAAGAATTCCTGCGGCCAGATCTCGATGAAGAAGAAATAGAAGCGCCGGGCGGCGAGATCGACGAGCACCGCCTGGTCGGGCGCATGCGCGCCGCGATCCCAGCGGATCCACGGCGTCAGATAGTAGATGCCGAGCGTCACCAGCATCACCAGCCACTTGAAGCGGCGGAAACTGCCCTCGGCGCGCTTCGGGAAGATCTTCTTGCGTTTTTCGTAAAGCGGCTTGCGCACATGCGCCGCATTGACCGGTTCGGCCTCGTGACGTTCGACAGAGGCAGGATTTGCGGCTGGATGAGGGCTCATTTGTGGGAAATCCCCGGATATGTCATGTATTGCACCACGTTTTGCCCGATTTGGCCGCCGAAAACGTTGATCTGTGTCAAGTTTGCGGGCCAAAGCGCCCGCATGCGGCGAAAGGTCCAGGGTGGGCGTCGGAGCGCATCCCCACCATGTTCGACGCGGCGGATTGCCATCCTGCTCCTCTCCGGTACCATTGCCGAACTGACGAAGGACTATTTCGCCTCTAGGCGGCAGGGTCTCGATCCGGTGTTTCACGCCGTATCCGGAGCTGCTGGGCCAGATCGCCGGCGAGATCAGGTCGCGCAAAGAGGCAATCGGGCACGGGCCGAAGCGTGGAGGACACGGCATGGACGGCTCCCAAGAGCCGCTGACGCTTGCAAAGCAGCACGGGATCTATCGCGAGCGCGCCGCACCTCCAGCGCTTGTCCGCCATGTCGAATGCCTCTGGAGCCACCAGATGCCGGCGGGACCGCCCGCGCCGATCGCGGTCGTGCCCGACGGTTGCGTCGATATCCTCTGGTCGGATCGCGGTCTCGTGGTCGCCGGCCCCGACCGGGTTGCCGCCTTTCCAGTGATCGCCGCCGGCGCCAAGGTCGTCGGCCTGCGCTTCCGGCCGGGCGTCGCCGCGTCCTTCCTGCGCACATCGCTTTCCGAGATCACCGGTGAAATCGTCCCGCTCGACGCCTTCTGGGGCAAGGCCGGGCGCGAACTCGACGTAAAGCTTCAGGACGCATCGGATTCGGCACGCCGCGCCGACATCCTGGCGGAGGCCGTGCTGCAGCGTCTGCCAGCGGTTGCGCCGCCATCGAGCGACGTCGCCGCCTGCCTCGCCTACCTGCAGCAGAATCATGATTCCTCGGACAATCCAATCCGGTCGCTGGCCGCTGCCACCGGCACCAGCGAACGGACGCTGCGCCGCCGCTGCCACGAGCATTTCGGCTATGGCGCCAAGACGCTCGACCGCATTCTCCGCCTGCAACGCTTCCTCGCAGCCTGCCGCCGCGAACTGTCGGTGAGCCTCGGCATCCTTGCGCTCGATGCCGGTTACGCCGACCAGGCGCATCTTTCGCGCGAGACAAAGGAGCTGGCATCGCTTTCGCCTGCGGAGATCCGCCGTCAGCTTGGCGGCCATCGGCAGGCCGCCTGACTGGCCGTTTCGTTCAAGACCGGCGCGCTCCCCCGTGCTAATTCTGCGTTCAGGAGAACCAAGCATGGCAACACTTGAAGCGAAGATCGTTCACACCACCATCGACCGCGACTGGCACGAGGTCTATGCCTTCATGGCCAAGCACGAGAACATGCCCCGCTGGGCGTCCGGCCTCTCGTCAGGCCTCACGCGTGACGGCGAGGACTGGCTGGCGCCGGGACCGCTCGGCGATGCGCGCGTGCGCTTTGCCCCCGACAACGACTTCGGCGTCGTCGATCATCTCGTCACGCTTGCAGATGGCACCAAGGTCAACAACGCGCTGCGCGTCGTGCCGAACGGCGACGGGGCGGAGGTGATGTTCACGCTTCTGCGCCAGCCGGGCATGAGCGCGGAACAATTTGCCGGCGACGCCGGTTGGGTGGCGAAGGATCTCGCCACTTTGAAATCTCTCATGGAATCCGGAAAAGACAGGGTGAAAAATGGGTAACAAGGGCAACGACAGCCGCATCGACTATATCGAATTCAACGTCGCCGACATCGCTGCGAGCAAGGCCTTCTACGGCGGCGCCTTCGGCTGGACCTTCACCGACTATGGCCCGGAATATTGCGAGTTCCAGGACGGCCGGTTGACCGGCGGCTTCACGACTACCGGCCCTGTCGGCAGCGGCGGACCGCTGGTCATCATCTATGCCGACAATCTCGAGCAAACACAGGCCCGTGTCGAAAAGGCAGGCGGCAAGATCGTCAAGCCGATCTTTTCCTTCCCCGGCGGCCGCCGCTTCCACTTCGCCGACCCGGATGGTTATGAGCTGGCGGTGTGGTCGGCGCAGTAAAGCTGACAACGTCCCGCCGCGCTGGAATGAGAAAGGCCGCGTCGCAGGCGCGGCCACATGTTCTCGGCTTATGAGCCTCGCGGCCACTGCGCGCTTGGCGATCTCGCCCCTCACTGTCCTGCCGGACATCTCTCCCCGCAGGCGGGGAGAGAGACGCTGGGCGCAGGACCTTCGCCAAGCTTCAGCCGTAGAGGGGGGGCGGAGCCGGAGCCGCTTGCGCCCTTCTCCCCGCAGCCGGGGAGAAGGTGCCGGTAGGCGGATGAGGGGCAACCGCGGCTCAATGCCGGCGCGCCCTACTCGCCGCCACCCAGCGAATGCACGAAGACGGCGAGCTGCTTGACCGTGGTGTCGCCGAGGCGCGGCAGCCAGGCGGGCATGACGCCGTGCTTCGGCGCCTTCATCTGCGCGATGATCGCCTGCTCGCCCTCGCCCTTCAGCCACAATGCGTCAGCCAGGTTCGGGGCGCCGAACTCGCGGTTGCCCTTGGCGTCGGCGCCATGGCACGAGGCACAGTTGGCCTCGAACAATGCCTTGCCCGGCTCGACCATCGAGACGTCCGACGGCGTGCCGGTGAGGCTGACGACGTAGGCTGCCGTCTGCTTGATCTCTTCCGGCTGCAGGATTTCGGTAAACGACGGCATTTCCGAAACGCGGGTCTCGCCGTCGCCATCATAGCGGATGCCGTGGGCGATCGTCTGGTAGATCTCCTCGGGCTTGCCGCCCCAGAGCCAGTCGTCGTCGTTCAGGTTCGGGAAGCCGGCGGAACCGGCCGCACCCGAGCCGTGGCACTGGGCGCAGTTGACCTTGAAGGCCGAGGCGCCGCCGGAAACGGCGAACTGCTGGAGCTGCGGATCGGCCATGATATCGGCGATCGAACTCGAGGCGATCTTTTCGAGGTTGCCGGCCTGGGCGGCTTTGGCGCTTGCAAGCTCTGCGCTCACCTCGGCGCGGCTCGAATAGCCGAGCACGCCCTTGGTGGCATCCGTCAGGAGCGGTACCGCCGGATAGACGATCATGTAGCCGATCGCCCAGACGATGGTCGCGTAGAAGGTATAGACCCACCAGCGCGGCATCGGGTTGTTGAGTTCGCGGATACCGTCCCATTCGTGGCCGGTGGTCTCGACGCCGCTGATTTCGTCGACGTGTTTTTCCGCCATGGATCAATCCTCCTTACGAGCGGCATGAGCAAAAGTGTGCTGCGGTTTTCCGCCCGCATGCCGCTCTGATTTTTGAGTCTCGATCACATCGTGATCGAAGGGGATGGCTGCGGCCCGGTCGGCGGCCTTCTTGGCGCCGGGCCGGAAGATGAAGGCGACGACGCCGAGGAAGAAGAGCGTCATGGCAAGCAGCGCCCAGCTGTCGGCGAACTGACGCATGGCCGTGTAGGTTTCCATCTGCGTTCTCCTTAGCGATAGCCGGTGGTGTCGTCGTAGGTGGAGAAGTCGACCAGCGTGCCGAGCATCTGCAGATAGGCGACGAGCGCATCCATCTCCGTCAGCTTCTGCGGGTTGCCGTCGAAGTCGCCGAGCTTGGCCTTCGGATAGCGCGCCTCGACGCCCGAAGTGTCGGCATTCGGATCGGCCTGCGCCTTGATGTCAGCCAGCGCGTTGTCGATCATCTCGTCCGTATAGGGAACGCCGACCGCCTTGTTGGCCTTCAGGTTCATGGCGATGTTGTTTACGTCGAGCGGCGTCTCCTTGAGGAAGGCGTAGCTCGGCATCACCGATTCCGGCACCACCGAGCGCGGCTCGGTCATGTGCTGCACGTGCCACTCGTTGGAATAGCGGTCGCCGACGCGGGCAAGATCCGGCCCGGTGCGCTTGGAGCCCCACTGGAACGGATGGTCGTACATGGATTCCGCCGCCAGCGAGTAATGGCCGTAGCGCTCCACTTCGTCGCGGAACGGGCGGATCATCTGGCTGTGACAGACATAGCAGCCTTCGCGGACATAGATGTCGCGGCCGGCGAGCTCCAGCGGCGAATAGGGCCGCATGCCTTCCACCTTCTCGATGGTGTTTTCGAGATAGAAGAGCGGCGCGATTTCCACGATGCCGCCGATGGAGACGACGAGCAGCGAGCCGACGAGCAGCAGGGTGGCGTTACGCTCCAGCGAAGCGTGTTTGTCGAGAATGGACATGGTCTATGCCCTCCTATTCCGCAGCTTTCAGCGCGGGCGTCGCACCGAAGATCGGAGCTTCGTCGCGCTGGCGGCCGAGGATGGTCATTGTTACGTTGAAGGCCATGAGCAGAGCCCCGGAGAGGAACAGTGCGCCGCCAAGTGCACGCAGCACGTAGTAGGGCACCATGGCCGCGACCGATTCCGCGAAGGAATAGACGAGGAAGCCCTGGTCGTCGTACTCGCGCCACATCAGGCCCTGCTGGATGCCGGCGACCCACATGACTGCCGCGTAGACGACGATGCCGAGGGTGGCGAGCCAGAAGTGCCAGTTGACCATGCGCACGCTATAGAGGCGCTCGCGGTTCCACAGCTTCGGAACGAGATAGTAGATCGCGCCGAAGGTGATGAGGCCGTTCCAACCGAGCGCGCCGGAATGCACGTGGCCGATGGTCCAGTCGGTATAGTGGCTGAGCGAGTTGACCGTCTTGATCGACATCATCGGACCTTCGAAGGTCGCCATGCCGTAGAAGGCGACGGCCATCACCATCATGCGGATGATCGGGTCGGTGCGGATCTTGTCCCAGGCGCCCGAGAGCGTCATCAGGCCGTTGATCATGCCGCCCCAGGAGGGCATCCACAGCATGACCGAGAAGACCATGCCGAGCGTCTGCGCCCAGTCGGGCAGCGCCGTATAGTGCAGGTGGTGCGGACCCGCCCAGATGTACATGAAGATCAGCGACCAGAAGTGGATGATCGAAAGCCGGTAGGAATAGACCGGGCGGTTGGCCTGCTTGGGGATGAAGTAATACATCATGCCGAGGAAGCCAGCCGTCAGGAAGAAGCCGACGGCGTTATGCCCGTACCACCATTGCGTCAGCGCATCCTGCACGCCGGCGAAGGCCGAGTAGCTCTTCGAGCCAACGAAGGAAACCGGCACCGCCAGGTTGTTGACGATGTGCAGCATTGCGATCGTGACGATGAAGGCGAGGTAGAACCAGTTGGCCACATAGATATGCGGCTCCTTGCGTGTCAGCAGCGTGCCGAGGAAGGCGACGAGATAGGCAACCCAGACGATCGTCAGCCAGAGGTCGACGTACCATTCCGGCTCCGCATATTCCTTGGACTGGGTGATGCCGAGCAGATAGCCGGTGGCGGCCATGACGATGAAGAGCTGGTAGCCCCAGAACACGAACCAGCCGAGATTGCCGCCGAAGAGGCGCGCGCGGCTGGTGCGCTGGACGATGTAGAAGGACGTCGCGATCAGCGCGTTGCCGCCGAAGGCAAAGATCACTGCCGAGGTGTGCAGCGGCCGCATGCGGCCGAAGTTGAACCAGGGTTCGATGTTGAGGTCCGGAAAGGCGAGCTGGAGCGCAACCACGACGCCCACGAGAAAGCCGACGACGCCCCAGAAGACGGTGGCGATCACGCCATACTTGACCACCTCGTCGAAATATTCCGACTGCGGTGGTGGCGGCGGCGCCCTGCCCGCGGAAACCGGGCTGAACTCGATGCGTCGCATCAGCATGATGGTGCCGGCGAGGAGCACGAAGAACAGCACCCACATATGGGCTTCAAAGTGCCGGTCCTGCGCAAAGCCGGCGCCGACAAGCGCCAGGAATGCACCGACCCCGAGCAGGATCATCTCGAATGTGTATTTCATGGTTGGGTCCCCAACTTGGTCCGATCGCACGCGGAGACACGCCCTGAACGAGGCACGTCACTGCAGCTTGCCGGAAAGTGTCAGAATCGGGGCAGCCCGGCCTTGATTCAGATCAAGGCTGGAGCGCCTCGAATGCATCATCCTCGGCAGACAATAGGGAGCGCCATGGGAGCTGGCGTCTGAAGCCGATGAAAAAGACCTTTGAGGATGGACGAATCCGGAGCCGGCCCGAGCCGCCTCCCCGCCCCGCCCCGATGGCCGAGCCCTTCGCCTGGCTCGCCCGCGCGCATGAAGAACAACTGGCGCTCTGCAACAGCCTCGAGGAAATCGCCGACAGCCTGCCCACGGAAATCGACCGGCAGAAATGCGTCTACGCCGCCAAGGTGCTGCAACCGCTGATCCGCGAGCTGCATTCCGGCGAGGAAAGCCTGGTGTTCCCGTGGATCGAGCGCACCTTCCGCGGCGATCCGACTCTCGGCGCGACGCTGGAGCGGCTGAAATACGAGCACTGCGAAGACGAGTGCTTCGCAGAAGAGCTGACGGAAATGCTGGAGCGTCTCGGCGCCGCCGACCAGACGGTCAATGCCGAGACGGCCGGCTACATGCTGCGCGGCTTCTTTACCAGCCTTAGGCGGCATGTCGGCTTCGAGCGGGAATGTCTGCGCGCCATCACCTCGCCGGCCGAGTGAAGGCGCCAGGGACAAGCTCGTACTTGAGAACGGGATTGAGCGCGGCCGTACTGCGGTCGCGCTTCTTCATTCCGGAAATCGTCTCGCTTGACCTTGCCGACGGGTCTACTGCATGTCTCCTTAAATCGACCTCGATTTAAGGACGAAGACATGCAGCAAATCAAAGTGCTACAGCGACCTTTGCGCGTCTCATAAGACGCGCGGCGCTGTAGCGTCAGGCCGCGATCGCGCGGCGACGGTCGGCATGTTCCTGGATCACCAGGATCGCACCGATGAGCTTGCCGGTGCTGGACATGCACGGCGTCAGCCGGCAGCGAACGACGACCGTGCGCGCATCGACCGTCTTGGCGAAGGTATAGTCGACCACCTCGCCCGCAAAACAGCGATCGAGATAGGATTTCACCCGCTGCTCGAAGCGCTGGATGCCGATGAACTCGACGATATGCCGGCCGATCAGGTCCATCGGGCGGCTCTCCAGATGCTCGGCATTGCGCGGGTTGGTGTAGAGGTAGCGGTAATCCGGCGTAATCACCGCGATGCGATCCGGGAAGCTGTCGAGGATCGCCTCGTTGAGCAGGCCTTCATCGGCCCTGCCCTTGCTCGGCTGGGCCGGCAGCCGCTCGAGCTGGAGGTCGGCGAATTTCTCCGCGCCCGTCGCCGCGAAATAGCGGTTGATCAGCGATTGCAGCAGTTGCGAGTGCCGGAGGACGCAGGAGATGTCGTCGGCTTCGACCCGCAGGATGTCGATCAGGAACTGGAACTGAAGTCGGGCGTCTTCGACGCTCACCGCCTTCTCGTCGTAGACGGATCTGAGGATCGGATCCAATTCGCGATCCAGAATGCCGATCAAATGCTCGTCTGCCGTACGTACGGCATACTGCAGCTGCGAATACTTGAACCAGAACAGCTCAATCAGTGCGTTCAATTCGAAACCCCAATTCCCCACGGCAGAGCCGCTTCGATGCAACTTACAAGACAGGCGTTGATGCTGCAGACACTGATCTAGTTTTGATGCTTCTCCCCACAACTTCCGCGTAAAACCGCACCGCTCCGGTCATCCAAAGCGCTTGCAATCTTCCCCTCGCGAGACAACGTTGAGTTTACACTCATTGCATTAGCGTTCAACAGCAGAAAGAAAAACTTAACCTTTTGAAGCATTTTCAAACAAAATCGGCATGCGCTGCCGCAGGCGGGCCGGCGAAAGTGCCGACCGCCGAGCTTTATGTCCGGACGCGCCAAATCCTCAAAGCCGCCCTGAAGCCAGCTCAAGCGCGCTTGTTCGTGCGGAAGGGAATCAGTCCTTGAGGTAGCGCTTGATGTGCCAGCGGTCGTGATACCAGAGCCACTGGCCGGGATATTCCCTCACCCAGCTTTCCACCTTGTCGTTCAGCACCTGCGCCGTGGCGGTGACGTCGACATTGCCATCTGCCTTTCGCGGAATCGCGATCGCCGGCTCGAGCTCCAGCCGGAAACGGCCGCCGGGCAACCGGATGCAGCGGGCGGGATAGACTTCGCAGTTGAACTGACGGACGAGCTTGGCAAGCAGCGGATTGGTCTGCACGTCCTGGCCGAAGAACTTGGTCTTCAGCCCTTTGCGGAACTTCTGGTCGACGAGAACGCCAACGCCCAGGCCGCGTTCGAGCTGCCGAGCGAGCGCGAAGGACGAGCCGGCATGCGACGGCACGAGATTGCCCATGCGCTCCTCGCGGAACTTGAACACCTTCTCGGCCACATAGGGATTGTTCGGCGGGCGGAACAAGACCGTCACATCGAGACCGAAGGCGGAGCCGGCAACCGGCAGCATCTCGAAATTGCCGCTGTGGGCGGTGAAGACGATGAAGGGGCGCGGATTGTCCCGGAGCTCCAGGAACAACGGAATGCCCGACACTTCGATGCGGCCAGGCGTCGTGCGCTCCGGATCGAAGTCGAAGAGACGGTCGAGGAAGACGTATTCGGCCGCCATGCGGCCCATGTTGCCCCAGCTTTCGAGCGCGATCGCCTCGATCTCCGCATCGCTCTTTTCCGGAAAGGCGTTTCGCAGATTGGTGAGCGTCAGCTTGTGCCGCCCGGTCTTCGGGCCGATGAAGCGCACCGCGCGATCCATGAAGTTGATCGCGCCGTCGGCGGGAAACATCTTCAGGAGCGTCAGCAGCAGAAAGACGAACTGCGCAATCAGCCACTGCCGGGTACGATCCGCCGCCAGCACCAGCCGTGTGATCAGCATGCGCACGTCGATCAGTCCATCTTCAGGATGATCTTGCCGAAGATCTGGCGCGATTCCATGCGCTCCAGTGCCCGGTCGATCTCGTCGAGGCCGACCTCCGTATCGATGACCGGATGCACCAGGCCGCGCGCCATCTTCTGCATGGCATTCGCCATGTTCTCCATGCGGCAGCCGAAGGAGCCGAGCAGCTTCAGCTGCTGCTGGAACAGCATCATCAGGTTCATGTCAGTGGAAACGCCCGAGGTGGAACCACAGGTGACCAGACGGCCGCCGCGCTTCATGCAAAGCATGGAGCCCGCCCAGGTGTCCTTGCCGACGTGCTCGAACACGACGTCGACGCCCTTCTTCTTGGTGAGCTTGCGCACCACGCCTTCGAAGCGGTCGGTGCGGTAGTTGATGACATGGTCGGCGCCGAGCGCCTTCGCCTTCTCGATCTTGTCGTCAGAGCCCACCGTCGTGATCACGGTGCAGCCGATCTTCTTGGCGAGCTGGATCGCCGCCGAGCCGATGCCGGAGCCGCCGGCATGGACGAGGATCGTTTCGCCGGGCTCGAGCTTGGCATTGTCGAACAGCATGTGCTCGACGGTCCCGAAGGTGACCGGAGCAAGGGCTGCGCCGACCGCGTCGACACCCGGAGGTGCCGGAACCAAGAGGCGCGCCGGCAGGTTGATCTTCTCCTGCGCGAAGCCGTCGAGGTGGAAGCCGTGCACGCCGCCGACATGTTCACAGAGATTGTCGCGACCTTCCTTGCACGGGCGGCAGAGACCGCAGGTGCGCGCGCCGTAGATCGAGACGAGCTGGCCCGGCAGCACGCTCGAAACGCCCGGACCGATCGCGTCGACGACGCCGGATGCTTCCGCCCCGATGACGAGCGGCATCTTGCGCTTGGCAAAGGCCATGCCGCGCCAGCCCCAAACGTCGATATGGTTGAGCGCTACCGCCTTGACGCGCAGCGTCACCTCACCCGGGCCGGGTGCTTCCGGTTCCGGAATGTCGGTGATTTCGAGCTTGCGGTCATCGAGCAGTTGCAGGGCGCGCATGGTTCTTCCTTTAAATCTCTATCTAGTCGAGCGGCTGTGCCGTGCTGACTGGGCATATATACACTTTGGGAGAGTGGCGCTGCACCCCCCTCTGGCCTGCCGGCCATCTCCCCCACAAGGGGGGAGATCGACCCGCGGCAAGCCAATCACTCTAAGTCTCAGCGTTAGCGCCTTAGAAGGGCAAGACGGCGCCACATCCAATCTCCCCCCTTGTGGGGGAGATGCCCGGCAGGGCAGAGGGGGGTAACGCCTGAGCCGATCGCCCTCGTGAGACTCAAGCCGGCTCGGCAGTCATGACGAGGCTGGCGTTCTGGCCGCCGAAGCCGAAGGAGTTCGACAGCACCGCAGTCACCTGCTGGCTGCGCTTCACGTTCGGCACCACGTCGAGCACGATCGCCGGATCGGGGTTCTGGTAGTTGATCGTCGGCGGCAGCGTGCCGGTCAGCATCGTCTGGATCGAGAACACCGCCTCGACCGCACCGGCGGCCGTCAGCGTGTGACCGATCATCGACTTGTTAGACGAGACCGGGATCGACGGCAGGCGATCGCCGAAGACGTTCGACATCGACAGGTATTCCATCTTGTCGTTCTCGGGCGTCGAGGTGCCGTGCGCATTGATGTAGCCGATACCGTTTTCGTCGATGCCGGCGTCGGCAAGGGCCGCGCGGATCGTCGCGATCGCCGGGCCACCATCCGGCGAGGAGCGCGTGCGGTGGAAGAGGTCGGCCTTTTCGCCGCAGCCCTTCAGGATGCCGTAGACGCGGGCGCCGCGGGCGACCGCCGCTTCCAGAGATTCGAGCACGAGGGTCGCTGCACCTTCGGCGATGACGAAGCCGTCACGGTCCTTGGTGAAGGGCTTCGACGCCTTTTCCGGCGGATCGTTCTGGGTGGAGAGCGCCGAAAGCAGCGCGAAGCGGATCAGTGCCTCGGCGCTGACCGAACCATCGGTCGCGACCGTCAGCGCACGATCGGTGCGGCCCTGGCGGATCGCCTCGACGCCGAGCTGGATCGCGGTGGCGCCCGAGGCACAGGCGGTCGACAGTGTCACCGGCAGGCCACGCGTGCCGAAGCGATCGGCAAGACGTTCCGAGATCGAGCCGAAGAGCACGGCCTCATGGAACACCGGATCGGCCTTCTGGCGCATGGCGGCGAGGAAACGATTATAGGCGTCGCCCGGCTGTTCCGACGGCGGCGAACGATCGGCAAGCTCGAAGCGCGCGCTCCATTCCGGCTCGACCGGCGGGGCGGCCAGGAACAGCGGGCCGTTGAAATCGCCGGAAATGCCGGCCTGCGCCAGCGCTTCCAGCGTCGTTTCGCGCGCCATGGCATAGGAACGCTCGACGGCATTGTTCGCGGGGATGTCGATGAAATCGACCGTGCCGGAAATGCGGGTGTTCAAGCCCTCGGTCGGGAAACGGGTGATCTTGTGGATGCCCGAGACGCCGCCTGAAAGCGCTGCCCAGTTGTCTTCGACACCCTGGCCGAGCGAGGTGATGACGCCCATGCCGGTGACGGCGATGATCGGGCGGCCGAGATGATCCTTGTAAGCGTTGCTCATGGTCCGCTCCTGTTATTCCGCCGAAAGGACGGCGACGCCTTCGCCGCGCGAATGGCCGATGGTGGTCACCACCGCGGCCTTGGCCGCTGCCGTCATCGGCTTTTCTGCATCGGCATCGAAGGCCGGCACCTTGGCGCCCTCGCCGAGCGAAAGGGCCGCGAGCGCCAGGCCCAGCGGAAACTGTGCTTCGATGCTGTGGCCGACGAGGCCGCCATAGGCGCGCACCGGCGCCCCGGCCAGCTTCGCCTCGAGGAACGCCTTCTCACGCGCGACCAGGTCATGGAAACCGGAGGTGCCGGAGAACACGACGGTCGATGCCGGGTCAAGTTTCTCCGCCGGCTTGGCGAGATCGGCAAGGCGGGCTTCGAGCTTGCCGCTTTCACGCGAGCCGCGGTCGCCGCCGATCGCGTCGATCGTGGCATAGATGCGGGCGCCGCGGGCTTCGGCATATTCACGCGATTCCAGCACCAGGAAGGCACCGACCGAACCGAGGATCATGCCGCCGCCATTATCCTTGCTGCGAGACCAGATCGGGTGCCAGTCGCCGAGCGCATGGCCCTGGATCGCTTCGATCAGGAGAATGATGTCGAGACGTTCGGCCGAGAACGCGCCGCCGACGAGCGTATGGCTCGACTGGCCGGCCTTGATGCGGGCGAAGGCGGTTTCGATCGCCGAGATGCCGGCCGCTTCCTCGCCCATGAAGGTGCGCGACGAACCGGTGACCTTGTGCACGATCGAGATGTTGCCGGCGAGCAGGTTGGAAAGCTGCGCGAGGAACAGCGTCGGGCGCAGTTCGGTGGTCAGTTTTTCGTTGAGGAGCTGTTCGCGATCGTTGCGCTTCAGCGCTTCGTCGACGATCAGCGAGTCGACGTTGATGTCGCGCTCGCCGCCGCCGGCAGCGACGATCATGTCCATGCTGCCGCAGGCTTCGAGATTGTCCTTGAGACCGGCATCATCGAGCGCCAGACCGGCGGCGAAGACGCCAAGGCGCTGCCAGTTTTCCATCTGGCGCTGGTCGCCACGCTTGGCGATCTGCTGCGACCAGTCGATTTCCGGCAGCGGATGCACCGGATAGGGGCTGAACTTCTCGGTCTCGACGCGCACGGCCGGCGAAGCGTCGGCGCTCAAGAGGGCCAGATGCGGCTCGACGCCGACGCCCTGGCTGGTGACGATGCCGACGCCGGTAATGACAACGTCGTTTGCGGATTTGGTCATCTTACTTCTCCGAACCGGCTGTCGCCGAAAGTGCCGCCATCAGGCCCAGTTCCTCGGCCCGCTTGCGAACGATATCGCCGAGCGGAACCTGATCGAACGGCATCGTCCTCAGTTTGAGCTGAGCGTCGCAGACCTTCTTGCCAGCCGAGGTGATCTTCGCCTTGGTAACGGCAAAGCCCGAACCTTCATGCTCGAGGAAGGCCTCGATCTCGAGTTCGGCCGAGGGCTCGACGAAGGTGCGCATCTTGGCGCCGTCGACCGACATCAGGAAGGGCATGGCGGCAAAATTGGTGGCGGCCAGCACCAGGAAACCGGAGGCCTGCGCCATGGTCTCGATCAGCAGCACGCCCGGCACCAGCGGGTAGCCTGGAAAATGGCCTTCGAACACCGGGCTCTTCTCGGGAACGACGGACCGCGCCGTCAGCCGGCCAGCCGAAAGATCGATCGTTTCGACACGATCGATCATCTGGAAGTATTCAAGGAGCATTGAGGCTCACCCTGTTCGTTTTCGGGCCGTTCGTTTCGGGCTCAAGTAAAAACGCCAATGCCGCCTGTCAAGCGCGGGGCGCGACGGGCGGCATTGGAATTGGTGCGGCAAGGCTTGGGCGAAAGCCCGATCAGCCCTTGGCAGCCCGCAGTTCGTCGATCTTGGCGCAGAGGTTCTTCAGAACGAAATACTCTTCGGTCGAGACCTTGCCTTCGTTGACTTCCTGCGTCCACTGCTCGAGCGGGATCTTGATGCCGAATTCCTTGTCGATCGCGAAGACGATGTCCAGGAAGTCCAGGCTGTCGATGCCGAGATCGTCGATCGTGTGGCTTTCCGGCGTGATCGTCTCGCGATCGATCTCGCTCGTCTCCGCAATGATGTCGGCAACCTTGTCGAATGTAGCTGTCACGCGCATACCTCTAGTAACTTAAGTCGAGTCTCGGCGATCCTATAGGTAAATGCGCCGCAAAAGCCAATGGCCTTGATTGCAACCGTTCGCGAATTGAAAACCGGTGTTGCAGGCTTACGCCTCAAACGGCGACCGAATGCCGACCGCGACCATTGCCGAGATAGGCGTCGAAGTTCGCCGCCACCGATCGCGCAAAGGGCCGTCCGCGTTCTGTGAGGCGGAAGACACCGTTTTCGATCGTCGTTAGCCCGTCGAGATCGCGCGCCCGGAAAAGCCGCGCCTCCTCGATCACCGCACCGGCCAACCCCGGAAATGCCCGTTCGACATCGTCAAAGGAGAAGGCGAAACGGCACATGATGTCGGCGATCACTTTTGCTCTCAACCGGTCGTCCGGCGTGAAGCGATAGCCGCGAACCGCCGCCATGCCTGCCTGCTCCACATGACGCAGATATTCGCCGGTCGCGGGCATGTTCTGGACATAACCCTGACGGAACTGGCCGATCGCCGAGGCGCCGAGGCCAACAAGCGATTCCGCCGCATCGTCCGTGTAGCCCTGGAAATTGCGGCGGAGGCGCCCTTCCCGATTGGCGCGCGCCAGGCTGTCTTCGGGCTTTGCGAAGTGGTCGATACCGATCGCCTCGTAGCCGGCCGACAGCAGCATTTCGGCCGCCCGGCTCATCTGGGCGAAACGCTCGACCACGCCGGGCAGGCTCTCGTCCGGGATCATCTTCTGGTGCGTCTTCATCCAGGGCACATGCGCGTAACCGAAGAGCGCGACGCGATCGGGTGCGAGCGTCAGCACCGCCTCCATCGTCCGCTCCAGTGACGAAAGGCTCTGATACGGAAGCCCGTAAAGGACGTCGCAATTGACCGAACTGACACCCCTCGCCCGCGACGCCTCGATCGCATCGCGGGTCTGCTCGTAGGTCTGGATGCGATTGATCGCCTTCTGCACCACGGGGTCGAAATCCTGGATGCCGAAGCTCGCCCGCGTCACCCCGATCGCCGCCAGCGCGTCGTGACGCGCCTCGTCGAGGTCGTTCGGATCCATCTCGACGCTGATCTCGCAATCCGGCGCGAAGGTGAAATGATCGGTGAAGCTGCGCTTGAGCGCGATCATGTCCCCCGGCCGGACGAGCGTCGGCGAACCGCCGCCGAAATGCAGCGCCGTTACCCGGGCTTCGCGGTTCACCCGCCCGCCGACCGATGCAACCTCGCGATGCAGGCCCTGCAAATAGGTTGCGACGGGATCGTAGCGCAGCGTCTGCTTGGTGTGGCAGGCACAGAACCAACAGAGCCGGTCGCAATAGGGCACATGGGCATAAAGCGAAATCGCCTCACCCGGGCCGATCGCATCGAGCCAGCTTTCATAATCGGCAGGGCCCACCGCCTCGGAAAAATGCGGGGCGGTCGGGTAGCTGGTATAGCGCGGCACCGGGCCTGCATATTTGAGGATAAGCGCGTCTTCCATCGGTCTCTCCGCTGTCATGACGATGGCATAGGGCGGATGCGCGGAGACGCCTTTGATTTTGATCAAGTCGCCGAATTAACACGTTAAAATTGACAATGCGCAAGCCAGCATGAGACATTGTTTCGCGCTTTCGGAATTAGCACCTGTCAACTCTTGATTTAACGACCCGCATCCTCTTTGGTCATTCTGCTGCATGTTTCCTTTGAAGGAAAAGACATGCAGCACCTCAAAGTGCTACAGCGACCTTTGCGCCTCTCATGAGACGCGCGGCGCTGTAAGAGCAACGACATGCAGGTAGAAAGAATTGCAGATCGTGAACGAACATCGCCGCAAGGATATCCATAACTCGGACATTCCGGCCGTCTGCGTGGCCTGCGAGGCGCGTCATGGCGGCGTTTGCGGGACGCTCACCCCGGATCAACTGCTCGACCTCAGCCGCCACTCGACCCGCCGCAGCATCGAGCCCGGCCGCGAGGTCGTCGGCCAGGGCGAAACGACCGACAGCTACGCCAACATCATCAGCGGCGTCGTCAAGCTCAGCAAGGTTCTGGCCGATGGCCGCCAGCAGATCGTCGGCCTGCAGTTCGCGCCCGACTTCATGGGCCGCCCCTTCACCCGCGAAAGCGCGCTGACGGCGGAAGCGGCCGTCGACACCGACATCTGCTGCTTCCCGCGCAACATCATCGAGCGGCTCGTTTCCGAGGCGCCGGGTCTCGAACACCGGCTGCATGAGCAGGCGCTCAAGGAACTCGACGAGGCGCGCGACTGGATGCTGACGCTCGGGCGGAAAACGGCCCAGGAGAAGGTGGCGAGCTTCCTCTACATCATCGCCACCCATGTCGATCCGGAACAGGGAACCGCGAAGGAGTTCGACCTGCCGCTCTCCCGCGCCGACATCGCCGACTATCTGGGCCTGACAATCGAAACCGTCAGCCGGCAGATCACCAAGCTGCGCAAGGACAACGTCATCCGCATCGAAAACAGCCGCCACGTCACCGTGCCGAGCCTCGACCGGCTGATGGATGTGGCCGGCATCGACTGAGCGGCGCTCGGCGTCGTTGCGACGCTGCTCCTCATGTCTTTTTGAGCGGGATTGCCCCTCACCCTAACCCTCTCCCCGCAGGCGGGGAGAGGGAACGAGCTCGCTGTTGGCCTCACCTTCTCCACAGTAGCGTGGTGCAAGGCGGCGCCATGCGTCCCTTCTCCCCGCCTGCGGGGAGAAGGTGGCGGCAGCCGGATGAGGGGCAAATCCCGTCAGCGAACTGGACGAGACAGCATGGGCAGCGCCGTCACCGCGTAATCACGATACGCGTATTCTCCAGCCCGTGCTGCTGCGCCAGTGCGAAGAACTCGGCGGCATTGTTCGGATGCAGCCGCACGCAGCCGTGCGAGGCCGGGCGCCCGAGCCGCTTGATGTCATAGGTGGCATGAATGGCATAACCGCCATTGAAGAACACCGCAAAGGGCATGGGGGCGTCGTCGTATTTGCTCGAGCGATGGTAACGCGAGAGCCATTTTGCCTTCCAGCTACCGCGCGGCGTGACATAGCCCCTGCGGGCGGTAGAGACCTTCCAGCGATACATGACGATGCCGTTCTGCATCACGGTCATGGTCTGCGAGGACAGGCTGATATCGGCAATGAGATTGGCGGCGTTCACCGGTTGAACGGAAAAATGCATCAAAGCGGCAACGAGCACGGTCAAAAACGCATTCCGCATGCTTCGCTCTCTCCGGGAGGGCAAATACTTGCCGGTGGCACCAGACATCCGAAGAGAATAACCGGCCGAGTATCAAACAATCCTAACGCGGAACTCGTTTTCGCGGGACGGGTTCCGCCGAAGCGATCAAATCATCGCGACGGCCAGGACGACAACGGTCATCACCGTGCAGGCGCCATAGAATACGGCGATGCCGGCATCGATATCTTCGCTTTGAGCAACAGCGCGACCCGGACCATTGATCATCGGCTCGCTGACCTTGACGCCGCCATAGATACGCGGGCCGGCAAGCTGCAGATCGAGCGCGCCGGCCATCGCCGCTTCCGGCCAGCCGGAATTCGGCGAACGATGCAGGCCGTGGTCGCGAAGGGCTACAACGAGCGCATCCTTGGCGGCGCGCGCGCCACGGTGGATCAGCGCGCCGGCGGCGACCAGCAGGATCGAGAGCCTCGCTGCCGGCAGGTTGGCGAGATCGTCGAGCCGCGCCGAAGCCCAGCCGAAGTGCAGATATTTCGGCGATTTGTGGCCGATCATCGAATCGGCCGTATTCAGCATCTTGTAGGCGATGAGACCGGGCAGACCGGCGATTGCATACCAGAAGGCGGGCGCCACGACACCGTCGGAGAAGTTCTCGGCGAGGCTTTCGATCGCCGCGCGGCAGACCGCCGGCTGGTCGAGCGTCTTCGGATCGCGGCCGACGATCATCGAAACGGCACTCCGCCCCCCTTCCAGCCCGCCCTGCCGCAAGCCCTCGGCGACGCGGCGCACATGATCGGCCAGGCTCTTCTGCGCCAGAAAGACGGCGACCAGCATCGCCTCCAGCAGGAAGCCGAACGGGCCAAAGGTGGCGAACAGGCGGTGCAGCAGGTGGCCAAGCCAGGCGCTGACGGCGACGAGCAGCACGATCGTGACGACGCCGCGAAGCTTGCGCGCGCCATCCGCCAGATCCTCGCGGTTCAGCCTGTCATCGAAGAAGGCGATGGCCTTGCCGAAGAAGACCACGGGATGCGGCAGGCGCGCCCACAGCCAATCCGGATCGCCGACGAGACGGTCGATCACCAGCGCCAGCGCGAGGACGAAAAGGGTGGTGCTGGACATTCAGAGTTCCATCCGGGCAAGCGCATCCGCCAGCCGCCGGTCACCCGCCGCATCAGGCGCCAGACCGATCCTCAGCCACTCGGGCGCATAGTCGAACTTGCGCGTGAGGATATGGGCTTCGCAGAGCCGCTCCTGCAGCAGAGCGGCCCTCGGATGCTCGACCAGTACGAAAAGCCCGGTGCCGCCGATCCGCTTGAGCCCTGCCCCATCAAGCGCGGTATCGAGGCCCGCGCGCCGCTCGCGAATGCCGGCGGCAATCGCTGTCGTATCGCCCTGCATCAGCGCGCGGGAAATGGTCAGCGCCGGGCCGGAAACAGCCCAGGGGCCGAGCCAATCGCCAAACGCAGCGAGGACCGGCTCGCTGCCGACGACAAAACCGAGGCGTAAACCGGCAAGCCCGAAGAACTTGCCGAAGGAGCGGAAGACGATGAGGTTGCCCTCACCGTGCACATGGCCGGCGACGCTCAGTTCCGGCTCCAGATCACCGAAGGCCTCGTCGACCAGCAGCAGTCCGCCGCTCGCGCGCTGCCGCGCGGCCAGTTCCAGAAGATCGGCCGGGGCGAAGGCACGGCCGGTCGGATTGTTGGGGTTCACCACGATGACCAGACGATGCTCGGCACTCACGGCACCGGCATTGTCCACGCAATCGACAGCAAAGCCGGACGCCGACAGCACGCGGGCATATTCGCCATAGGTCGGCCCGAAGATCGCGACGCGCCTGTTCGCCGGCGTCTTCCCGTTTTCATACATGAGACGCGGCAAAAGCTGGATCACCGATTGCGTGCCGGGCACGGGCAACGGCAGCACGCCATTGGTGCGGTAATATTCCCGGGCTGCCAACCGTGCCTCATCGACCGTCTGCCGATCGGGCAGCCGATGCCAAGCGCGCTCGGGTACCTCGGGCAAGGCGACGGGGCATGGATTGATGCCGGTCGAAAGATCGAGCCAGTCCTCGAGCCGGCCGCCAAAGCGCGCCGCGGCTTCGGTGATGCCGCCACCGTGAACGATCGGTGCGCTCATGGCTCACCCGCAATATCGATGAGGTGCATGAAGGACCCGGCAACGTTGCCGCGTTTCAGACCGGCATGGCCGAGATCGTCGCCGGCCGCATCGCTCACCGAAAACAGCCGGTCGGCCGCACCTTCGGCGACGATGGTCGCATAGTGGAATTCGTGCGCCGTCATGGGTCCATCGAAGAAGGCGTTGTCGACAGGCACGACCCGGCGATAGCCGAGGTGCCGCCTGCGCTCGGCGAAACTGGTTACCAGCGGCAGCAGGCCGAGCATGTCGTAGCGTGCGCCATCGGCGGCGACAAGTCCTTCGCCGAGCACCATGTAGCCACCGCATTCGCCGAAGATCCGGGCTCCCCGCCCGGCAGCAGAAAGCATGCCGGAACGGAAGGTTGAAGCCGCACTTAACTGCCCCGCACGCAGCTCCGGATAGCCGCCCGGCAGATAGATAGCGTCGGCCGCAGCATCGGGCGCTTCGTTCGCCAACGGCGAGAAGAACGAGATTTCGGCGCCGGCGCTCCGCCAGTCGAACAGCAGATGTTCGTAGCAGAAGGCAAAGGCGATATCGCGCGCCACGGCGATGCGCTGGCCGAGCGGGCGAAGCCGCTCGATGTCCGTGGCCGATCCGCGCGGAAAGATCGCTGCAGCGCGGCTGATGGCATCGAGGTCGCATGCCGCCTCGATCCGCGCTGCGGCGGCCTCGATGAAACCTTCGAGCGCTCCGTGCTCGCCCGCCTGCACGAGACCCAGATGGCGCTCCGGCAGTTGAAGCGCACTGTCCTGCCTGAGCACGCCGAACACGGGCATGCGCACCCGTTCCAGGGCATCGCAGAGCATCTTCTCGTGCCGATCGCTGCCGACCTTGTTGAGGATGACGCCAACCACCCGGATATCGCTGCGGTGATCCGCGTAGCCGCGAACGAGTGCAGCGACCGACTGCGACATGCGGGCGCAATCGACAACGAGAATGACGGCAAGATTGAGCGTCGCCGCGAGATCCGCTGGCGTTCCCGAGCCATCAGCGGCACCGTCATGCAGCCCCATCATCGCCTCGACGATCAGCGTGCGGCCGCCCGCGGCCGCCTGTGAGGCATTGGCAAGCAGCAGTTCCGGGCGCATCGCCCAGGGATCGTAGTTGAAACAGGGCTCGCCCGTTGCCGCCGCATGGAAGGCGGGATCGATATAGTCGGGCCCGGCCTTGCCCGGCGCAATTGTCACACCGCGCTTCTTCAGCGCGCGCATCAGCCCGAGCGTCACCGTCGTCTTGCCCGAGCCCGACGAGGGTGCTGCGATCAGCAGTCCGCTCATGCCGGGTTCCTGCGCATGCGATTGGCGAAGGGATCGGCGGCAAGTTTGCGCCCGTCGAGCGCGCCGATCCAGTCGAGTGCCGCCCGAAGCCGCACCACCTCGCCGACGACGACAATCGCCGGCGGCTCCAGCCCGGCCGCCTCGACATCGGCCTCGGCGCGCGAAAGCGTCGTTTCGAGCACCGCCTGTTCCGGCGTTGCGGCATTGCAGACGAAGGCGACCGGTTCGTCCGGCGAGCGCCCGCCGGCAATGAGGTTGGCGGTGATCGCGCCGATATGTTTCATGGCCATATACATGACGATGACGGGCGAGCCGCTGGCAATCCCCTGCCAGTTGATGCGATCCGGCACCAGGCCGGAGGAATCGTGGCCGGTGAGGAAGGTGACCGCGTGATTGACCTCGCGATGGGTGACGGGAATGCCGGCATAGGCAAGCCCGCCGATGCCCGCGGTAATGCCGGGCACGATGCGGAACGGGATCCGATGTTCGACGAGTGTCAGCGCCTCCTCGCCGCCACGGCCGAAGACGAAGGGGTCGCCGCCTTTGAGGCGCAGCACCCGGTTGCCGGCCCGCGCGAGCTCGACCAGCCGCAGCGAGATGTCGCGCTGTTTCGGTGACGGCTTGCCGCCGCGTTTGCCCGCGAACTCGAGCACGGCACCTGCCCGCGCGAGCTTGAGGCAATCCTCGTTGACCAGCGCATCATGCACGATCACATCCGCCTGGCGCAGCGCATTGGCCGCATGCAAGGTCAAGAGACCGGGATCGCCGGGGCCGGCACCGACGAGCCAGACCGAACCTTTCTCGAGCGCCGGCAATCCGGCAAAGAGGTCGTCGATCATTCGTGTTGCCCACCCTGTATACCGGCACCGCTTGCCGGTGCGCCTAATTTCATCTGCGAAGAACCGGATTCCATTTTAGAGCAAACCCGGACAAAAGATTGATTCAATTCAACAACATAAGCTCGCATCAGACGACCTCGGCCGCAGCCGGCGCGCGCGCTGCCGCACCTTTCAGCGGGCCGGCAAGCGCCGCCGTCGCATGCGCAGAGACGATCTTCGGCACGATCAGCACGGCCTCTTCCCCGGCGCCGACGAGCGCGGCACCTTCGGCAACGCCATGACAGCCCGTATGGGCAAAGACGATCTCGGAGGGGTTGGCGAGCCGGTGAACCTCGGCTTCGAGGGTGGCCGCATCGTAAAATGCCGCCGGAACGGAGAAATGTTTCGCTGCCGCCAGGATCGCCGGTTCCTCGGCGCGGGCATCGAGCGAGGCGACAAGCCGGAGATCCGCAGGCGCCGCACCGGCGGCAGCCAAGGCGCGCTCAGCAAGCGCGATCACTTCGTCGACCGGCGTTCGCCGCTCGCAGCCGAGCCCGAGCACCAGTCCGCCCCCTGCTTTCGTCGTCTCGACCAGCGCGTTATTTTCACGCAATTCCGGACGCAAAACCGCTGCGCATTTTTGCTGGAATTGCCTTGATCCCCTAACCGATGCCATCGGTGGCCGGCTCCCCTCGTCGGTTCTCCTTAACGAAGCGCCGGCTGGAACAGATGTTCCGGGGCCGATCTGGACAGCACCGACTGAAGGCCCCCTGATTGGGTCGGCCGCACCGGACGCTCTTTCAGTCCGCCAAAGCGGACGCCGTCGCATATCCGTCATTTTTACCGAAGCGCGTGAGGCCGGTCAAACCGGATTGCGCCATCGCCATGTCGCGATTGGCGAAGACGGCTGCCTACACACTCTATCGCGTTGACAGCCTCTTCCGGCCGCCGCTCATCGCCGGCGCCCCATCCGAAAACACAGCGACTCAGAACAAGGTTTTGAATCCTTGGGTGTTTTGCTCATTTACGAGCTGCAGCCGCCGCGCCGCCGCCACAGAAGGCTTTGCAAAACGCGCCCGGCTCTGACACAAGGCGGAAAAGCCCTCACGACAGCTCCCTCCCCGAGTCCCTCCCGTGCAAGATCTCGCCTTCCACCTGCTCGCCTTCCTGTTTGCTGCCGCCTTCATTGCCGGCTTCATCGATTCGATCGCCGGCGGGGGCGGCATGATCACCATTCCCGCCATGCTGATCGCCGGCATCCCGCCGCTGCAGACGCTCGGCACCAACAAGCTGCAGGCGCTGTTCGGCTCCGGCTCGGCAAGCCTTTCCTATGCGCGGCGCGGACACGTGAACCTCAGGGAGCAATTGCCGATGGCGCTGATGTCGGCGGCCGGCTCCGTGCTGGGCGCGCTGCTCGCGACCGTCGTTCCCGGCGACGTGCTGAAGGCGGTCCTTCCCTTCCTTCTCATCGCCATCGCGATCTACTTCGGCCTGAAACCGAACATGGGCGACGTTGACCAGCACCGCCGCGTCACGCCCTTCGTCTTCACGCTCACCCTCGTGCCGCTGATCGGCTTCTATGACGGCGTCTTCGGCCCCGGCACCGGCTCCTTCTTCATGCTCGGCTTCGTGACGCTTGCAGGTTTCGGCGTCTTGAAGGCCACCGCGCACACGAAGTTCCTGAACTTCGGCTCCAACATCGGCGCCTTCGGCGTCTTTCTCTTCTTCGGCGCCATCCTCTGGAAGGTCGGCCTGATGATGGGCTTCGGCCAGTTCCTCGGCGCCCAGGTCGGCTCGCGCTACGCCATGGCCAAGGGCGCCAAGATCATCAAGCCGCTGCTCGTCATCGTCTCGATTGCGCTCGCCGTTCGCCTGCTCGCCGATCCGTCGCATCCCCTCAGGATCTGGCTGGGGCTTTGAGACAGTTCCCGGCTCGCCGAGACCGCAACGAGATACCGCGACTTAAGCGAACGTCACTTGACTGTCAGGCCAACGTCGGGCGCGCCTGTGGTTGACCAGCATGAGCATTCTTCGCCTGCCGGCCCCACGCCGTAACCACATGTCTGTTTGGGGGTCTTGCATTGCCGAGGGCTGCGCGCTTCAGCACGCGCCTTTGCCTCGGCTTCGGCCGCGGCTCTTTGCTTTCGGCTCATCTTTGGTGTCGGAGCCGCCTTTGCTTTTTCCGCCTTCTCGATCGCGGACGCGCTGGTCCTGGTCGTTTGGGATGAGCCGGTTTCACTGCATGATGCGATTAGCAACAGCGATGCGACAGCAAACGCAACTCTAGCAACGGTCTTCAAGCTTCACCCGCGATCTAAACCATGTGGAGCAACTATATGCGTGCTTCCAGGAGCCCCATCAAGGGCCGGCTGGATCGAGCGGGCATTCGGGGAACAAATTCGCGGACGGCAGACAACATGGCTCCTTAAATCGGCATGCCGATTTAAGGGCGAAAAACATGCAGGCCTCCAAGTGCTACAGCGGCCTTTGCGCGTCCCGGGGATGCACGGCGCTGCAGGGCTGCCAGCTCTGGCTCATCAGAATTCGACGCCCTGCTGCGCCTTGATGCCGGAGCGGAACGGATGCTTGATCAGTTCCATCTCGGTGACAAGATCGGCGATCTCGATCAGATCCTCCTTGGCGTTGCGACCGGTCAGGACCACATGGGTCATGTGCGGCTTTTCTTCCTTCAGGAAGCGCACCACTTCGGCGACGTCGATATAGTCGTAACGCAGCGCGATGTTGATCTCGTCGAGCAGCACCATCGAGTTGCGCTCGTCGCGGATCAGTTCCTTCGCCTTCTCCCAGGCTTTCTCCGCCATCGCCACATCGCGGGCGCGGTCCTGCGTTTCCCAGGTGAAGCCCTCGCCGAGCGTGTAGAACTGGCAGATGTCGCCGAAATGCTTCTCGATCAGCTCGCGCTCGCCGGTCACCATCGCGCCCTTGATGAACTGCACGACGGCGCAGGGCATGCCGTGGGCGATATGGCGGAAGATCATGCCGAAGCCGGCGGTCGACTTGCCCTTGCCCTTGCCGGTGTTGACGATGATCAGGCCCTTCTCGTCCGTCTTCGTCGCCATGATCTTTTCGCGCGCCGCCTTCTTCTTCGCCATCTTCATGGCGTGGCGGGCATCATCCTTCTCGGCGGGGGCCTCGCCGTTCACTGTCGTCTCGTCGCTCATGATCACTCCCTCATCAAATCAGCGGGATGCCGGCGGAAAACCGCACGCGTTTTTCCTCATCCCTTCTCCGTTCAGTTCCGCCTTGCACTGAACAGCGAAACGGAACCAGGTCTTTGCTTCCAAGCAATTCCGGACGGAAAACCGCTGCCCGGAACTCCTCTATTCGTTGCCGGCCCGAAGCCGGGTCGCGGCGTTGCCGATATCGGCAAGTTCAAATCGCGCCGAGTTCGAGCGCGGGGTCCAGAGATTGCGGTCGATCGCCTCGAGGAAGCGTTCGGCAAGCTCGGCAAAGGCGGCCGGGTTCTTGTCGCGCAGAAAGTCGGCCACCCGTTCATCGACGATGAAGGCCTGATAAGCGGCCTCGAAATGATGATCGCGGACCGCCCCCGTCGTCGCGGCAAAGGCGAACATGTAATCGACCGTCGCGGCAATCTCGAACGCGCCCTTGTAGCCGTGGCGCATGACGCCATCGATCCACTTGGGATTGACGACGCGCGCCCTGACCACGCGGCCGATCTCCTCCTCCAGCGAACGGATGACGGGCTTTTCCGGCCGCGAATGGTCGTTGTGGTAGATCGCGGGTCGGTTGCCACCCAGATGTTCGGCAGCGGCACTCATGCCGCCTTCGAACTGGTAGTAGTCGTCGCTGTCGAGCAGGTCGTGCTCGCGGTTATCCTGGTTCTGCACCACCGCGTCGATCGTGCGCAGGCGTTCCTCGAAGAGATCGCGCTCGGCCTTGCCCTCCTCGCCGGCGCCATAGGCATAGGCACCCCAGGTGAGATAGGCCTCGGCGAGGTCGGCTTTGGTGTCCCAGCCCTTCTCGTCGATCAGCGCCTGCAGGCCGGCGCCATAGGCCCCCGGCTTGGCGCCGAAAACGCGGTAGGAGGCGCGACGGGCCGCCTCCGTGGCGTCCACGCCCGCCGCCTCCAGCCGCCGGGCCTCGGCCCGCATGCGCGCCGCGATCATGTTGTCGCCATCATCCTCTTCCAGCGCGCCGACGGCGCGGATCGCCTTGTCGAAGAGCGCGATCTGGTCCGGGAAGGCATCGCGGAAGAAACCGGAAATGCGCAGCGTCACGTCGACGCGCGGCCGCCCGAGCACGGCAAGCGGCACGATCTCGTAGCCCGTCACCCGGCGCGAGACCATGTCCCACACGGGCTTGGCGCCGATCAGCGCCAGCGCCTGGGCAATGTCGTCGCCGCCGGTGCGCATGTTCGCCGTGCCCCAGGCGGTGAGCCCGAAGGACGACGGCCATTCGCCGTGATCCTGCAGATAGCGGCGGATCAAAAGTTCCGCCGATTTCTTGCCGAGTTCATAGGCCGCCGGTGTCGGCACCGCGCGGCTGTCGACGGAATAGAAATTGCGCCCCGTCGGCAGCACGTCCGGCCGGCCGCGGGTCGGCGCGCCGGAGGGTCCAGGGGCGACGAAACGGCCATCGAGACCGGTGAGGAAACCGGTCATTTCGGCCGCGCCGGAGCCGGAGATCGAGGGCTTGAGGCGGGTGGCGATTTCGTCGAGCACGGCGCGGGTATTGGCCCAGTCGCCGGGGCACGTCTGTTCGCCCGAGACGAGTTTTGCGGCTAGGAGCTCGATGCGCTCGACGGTGTCGCCGGCCGTGCGCCAAGGAGCGTCGGAGAGATCGGCGAGCACGGCGGGCTTCGGGCCGGTCCAGGGGTCCGACATGACGCAATCGAGAGGGTCGAAGGGTTGAGCGTGGGGCGGGATACCCCCCTCTGCCCTGCCGGGCATCTCCCCCACAAGGGGGGAGATCGGCGTGGGGCTGCCGCTCGCTCTCAAAATCACGTCAGCGACGGTTGCACGGCCGCCAGCCGTTACCCTCGGATCCGCGATCGCCGTCGCCTCCAGTTCTCCGGCCGATACAGTGCGAGCGCCCGCATCCGTGATCTCCCCCCTTGTGGGGGAGATGTCCGGCAGGACAGAGGGGGGTACGTTTCCACCCAACCCCGCATCCGCCGCGATCGCCCGCTGCAGGCTCTGGTCACCGCCCTCGCCGAGGCCGCGCGGCACGCGGGCCAGCGCCACGGTGAGATCCGTCAGCAGCCGCCCCTCGGGCGCCACGCCGAAGATGTGCAGGCCGTCGCGGATCTGCATCTCCTTGAGGTCGCAGAGATAGGCGTCGAGCTTTTCCAGCGCCTTGTCGTCGCTGTCGCCCTTGTCGATACCGGCGTCGCTGTCGAGACCGATGTCGCGCACGAGATCGAGGATCTGGCGGCTCAAGAGCCGCAACCGCCGCGGGTCGCCGCCGGCGGCGTCGTAATATTCGTCGACGAGCGCTTCCAGATCCTTGAGCGGCCCGTAGGATTCGGCTCGCGTCAGGGGCGGCGTCAGGTGGTCGATGATGACGGCGCTGGTGCGGCGCTTGGCCTGCGTGCCTTCGCCCGGATCGTTGACGATAAAGGGATAGATGTGCGGCAGCGGCCCGAAGATCGCCTCGGGATAACAGCTCTCCGACAGCGCCAGCGCCTTGCCCGGCAGCCATTCGAGATTGCCGTGCTTGCCCATATGCACGATCGCCTGCGCACCGAATTGCTGGCGCAGGAAGGCATAGAAAGCGAGATAGCCGTGCGGCGGCACGAGGTCCGGCGAGTGGTAGCTTTCCTTCGGATCGATGTTGTAACCGCGCGCCGGCTGGATGCCGACGACAACCTCGCCGAAGCGGGCGAGCGGCAGGGCGAAGCCGCCGTCGAGGAAGAAGGGATCGGCCTCGGGCGCGCCCCATCGACCACCGACCTCATCCTGAATCCGTTTCGGAAGCGAATCGAAGAAGGCCTTGTAATCCCTAAGCGAAATTCGCTCGCGGATTTCACGATCGCGGCTTGCCGCGTTGGTCGGGCCGGCCATCAGGTAACGCATCAGCGCGTCGCCATCCCCGGGCACCTCGCCGACGGCATAACCTTCCCGCGTCATGGCGCGAAGCACCTCGACGGTACCGGCCGGGGTGTCGAGCCCGACGCCATTGCCGAGGCGACCGTCGCGGTTCGGATAGTTGGCCATGACGATGGCGATGCGGCGTTCGGCAGGCCTGGTGCGGCGAAGCTTCGCCCAGTTGACGGCGAGGCTGGCGGCAAAGCGCACACGATCTTCAAGCGGCTCATGGCCGACGATATTGGCCTCGACCTTGGCGTCATAGATCGATGCCGCCTTGAAGGAGACGGCCCGCGCAAGAATGCGGCCATCGACCTCCGGCAGCGCGACGTTCATCGCGAGATCGCGCGCCATCAGCCCTTGCGGCGACGTCTCCCATTGCGCCCGCGACGAGCCGGAAAAAATTACCTGCAGCACTGGCGCACCGGTCGATTCCAAGACCGTCGGCTGCCGGTCGGCCCCGGGCGAGGAGACGGCGAAACCGGTGGCGTTCATCACCACATCGGGCGCCGCCTCGGCAAAGATCGCCTGCAGCGTGCCGACCGAGACGGCATCCTTGAGGCTCGACACGAAGACCGGCAGCGCGCGGACACCTTCTTGCGCCAGCGCATCGATCAGCGCCTCCACTGGTCGGGTCTCGCCGCTCTGGACGAGGGCGCGATAGAAGCAGATGGCGACCGTTGCGCTTGTGGAGGCGTTACCCCCCTCTGTCCTGCCGGACATCTCCCCCACAAGGGGGGAGATTGGCTGGGGGTGAGCGCTCGGCCCAAAACTAAGGTCGGCGGTTAGTGTAACGGCAGCAACTGCACCGCTCGACTTGGCGGCAACGGACAAATCGGTCTGCCCGGAACGCGCCCCACGCTCTCCGCCCACCTCGGAGCGAGCGTCCGCATCCCCGATCTCCCCCCTTGTGGGGGAGATGTCCGGCAGGACAGAGGGGGGTACACTCGCACCCACCACGCCCAACCACTCAGAAACCCCGATGACGCCCCTGCCCGGCCACCAGATGCCGGCCTTCAAGAGCGGCTTCGCCGGCTGCGGCTTCTCCGCACCTGTGACCAATGCCTCGGCATAATCGAGGAAAAGGCCGGCATTGTCGGCGCCGCCTTCGGTGAAATAGGCCCAGAGCCGTTGGCGATCGTCGGCTGCAACCGTCGAGAAAGGCTCGAGCCCCGGATCCGGCTTGTCGTCGCCGGGCAGCACCGCGATCTGAAAACGGTGAGTGACGGCGGCCGCGTACAACGCTTCCAGCAGATAGCGGAAGTAGCTGGCGCCACCGAGCGGACGAACGACGATCAGCTTCGCATGACGCGCCGTGCGCTCGACATAGGTGTCGACCGACATCGGATGCATCAGGTTCATGAGGCTGGCGATGCGCAGGCTGAGGCCACCGTCGCGGTGGCCGTGGGCGGCGGCGATCGAGGAAAGCTCGGTGTCGGCGGCCGACAGGAACAGGATGTCGGCCGGCGTTTGCCCCAGGTCGATAGCTTCGTTGCCGTCGGCGATCGTTCCTTTCTGGGCGAGAAGCAGATGCATTCGTTTTGTCCGTTCGGGCAATCCCGAACGAAAACGCCGAAAGCGACCTCCGTCCGGAACTGCATCATTTCAATACGTTAGATCATTTCACTCAAGCAATGATCTAGACGAGCGCGGTGATCGCGGCGCGCACCGCCGCTTCGTCCATGTCGTGCAGGCCGATGACGACGAGGCGCGTGCCGCGCCTTTCGCCGGCCGCCCAGGCGCGGTCGTAATATTGATCGATGCGGGCGCCGACCGCCTGGATCAGAAGGCGCATCGGCTTGCCGGGCACGTCGGCAAAGCCCTTGAGGCGCAGAACGTCGTGTTCGGCGATCACGCCCTTCAGGCGATCGATGAAGGCAGCCGGATCAGCGACCGAACCAAGCTCGACGACGAAGCTGTCGAACTCGTCGTGGTCGTGCTCCTCGCCCGCCTCGTGCTCCATCTCGTGGTGCGACTTGCGATTGGCGATCTCGCCTTCCGTGCCGACGCCAAGGCCGAGCAGGATGGCGGCGGCGACTTCGCCGTTCTTCGCCTCGATCATGGTCGGCTTGCGGCTGGTGCGCGAGGACACTTCGTCGCGCACGGCCTTGAGGCCGGAAGCGTCGATCAGATCGGTCTTGTTGAGGACGATGAGGTCGGCGGCGGTGAGCTGGTCCTCGAACAGTTCCTCGATCGGGCTTTCATGGTCGAGATTGTCGTCCTCGACGCGCAGCGCATCCACCTTGTCATGGTCGTCGGCAAAACGGCCGGCGGCAACGGCGGCGCTGTCGACCACCGTCACGACGCCATCGACGGTCACTTCGCTGCGGATATCCGGCCAGTTGAAGGCGGCGACCAGCGGCTGCGGCAGAGCAAGGCCCGAAGTCTCGATGATGATGTGGTCCGGGCGCTTCTCGCGCTCGAGCAGTTTCGTCATGGTCGGGATGAAATCATCGGCGACGGTGCAGCAGATGCAGCCATTGGTGAGCTCGATGATGTCGTCCTCGGTGCAGGCCTCGGCGCCGCAGCCCTTGAGCACGTCGCCGTCGACACCGAGATCGCCGAACTCGTTGATGATCAGCGCGATGCGCTTGCCGTCGGCGTTCTGCAGCAGGTTGCGGATCATCGTCGTCTTGCCGGCGCCGAGGAAGCCGGTGATGACGGTCGCCGGGATCTTGCCGTGGCTGGCCTTCGCAGTGGTCATTGATCAACCCTTCATTTTCAGCGGCAAACCGGCCGCGACAAAGTAAACTTCAGCGGATTTCTCCGCAACGATCTGGTGAAGCCGGCCGGCATGGTCGCGAAACTCGCGGGCCATACGGTTCTCGGGCACGATGCCGAGGCCGACCTCGTTGGAAACGAAGACGAGACGCGCTTGCGCCTCTGGAAGGTAGGCGGCAAGGGCGGCGAACTCCGCCGCCATGTCGCGCTCTTCGAGCATGAGATTGGTGACCCACAGCGTCAGGCAATCGATCAGCACGACATGATTGCGATCATCGATTCGCCTGAGGATGCCGACGAGATCGAGCGGCTCCTCATGCGTCGTCCAGTTTGGCCCGCGGCGCGCCTTGTGATGGTCGATCCGCTCGCGCATTTCGTCGTCCCAGGCGCGGCCTGTCGCGACATAGTGCATGGTGAGCCCGGACGCTTCGACGAGCCTCTCGGAAAAGCTGGATTTGCCGGAACGGGCGCCGCCGAGGACCAGAACGGGGCCGGCGCTGGAATTGCTCATCGCCGCCGCCTCAACACGCCGAGGTCAGCGGCAGATGGCAACGATCGTTCGGCGCGCCGGCGGCGCGGTCGGGAAAATATCTGTGAGCCAAAACAACCTCCGTGATGGCGTTGGAGACCGCGGGTCTCCTCGGGCGGAATGCCCATGCCGGATGGCAGGTCTCCTGGCTCACGGCGTCACGGCTTCCCGCATCGCCTCGCCCGCGAGGGCGAGGTTCCGATGTCAGGACCCGAGCGGCCCGCCTCACCTTCCCGGCGCTTTCCGGTGCCACAGCGAATCTTTGCGCGTCGTCTCCGACGCGAGGGCGCTGTGGGCGGTCTCGTGAAAGGCGGACGATTCGTAGAAGAAGAGGCGTCCAACCCGGTTGATCACGATGCCACGCCAGTGGCTTTTCCGGCTCGTTTCCGATCTGCCGCGATTGCCCCATGCAATCGCCAGGCAAGCCAAAGCTTCGAGCCCGATGGCGAACCCTGACCGTTCTACAGTCGCGGGGTCGGCTGCGATAAGGATGCCCGATTTGGGTCCATCCGTCGCATTCCCAATTATTCCCCCATGTCGCCACGACACGGGGAAACCATCCAACGTCAGATGATTAGGAAGCGGGCAGCGCAAAGTCAATCGACGCTTGCGACACCTTGGCCACCGAGTTGCGCCGCGCGACGATTTGTCGGACGGGAAGCAGACGCGGCGCAATTGAAGAGTAAAAAGCGGCACACCATCGCCGTGAACTTTATTTTAGCGACACCGGATATTGCGGTAGACTAGCCGGAATAGGGGCTTCGATTATCCGGAAGGCAGATGGAACGCAGGCTCGCCGCCGTGATGATTGCCGACGTTTGCGGCTATGGACTACTCACCCAAGCCGACGAAGAGGGTACCTGCGCCCGGTTTCAGGCCGACCTGCACGATCTTTTCGAACAGAAGATCGCCGCGCATCGAGGCCGGCTGATCAAGACCATGGGCGACGGCCTGCTGGTCGAGTTCCATAGTGTCGTCGAGGCGGTGCGTTGTGCGGTGGAAGTGCAGCGCGCGAAATCCAACAGCCGCGGGGCCGACGCGGGCCGGCTGGAATTCCGCATCGGCATCAATCTTGGCGACGTGATCGTCGAAGGCGACGACATCCAGGGCGATGGCGTTATCATCGCCGAGCGGCTGCAGAGCCTTGCCGAACCGGGTGGCATCGTCATTTCGGGCACGGCTTACGACCAGGTCGAGAAGCACCTCGATGTCGGTTTCGTCTTTCTCGGCGAACAGCGCCTGAAACATGTCGAAAAGCCGGTGCGGACCTATCGTCTCTTGCTCGATCAAGCCCACGCTGGAAAGGCAAGGGTCAAGGCGCGCCATGCCAGACGCTGGGCGGCGCTAGCAACGTCTGCGGTTGTTTTCGCAGCCGCCGCCGGCGTGGCTTGGTGGCGCCCGTGGGAGCCGCCGGCGGACAACAGTCAGGCTCAGGCATTGGACCTGAGCGCGGCGGACAAACCCTCGATCGCAGTGCTTCCGTTTGCCAATGTGAGTGATGATCCCAAGCAGGATTTTTTCGCCGATGGCATGACCGACGGCCTTGTCACCGAACTAGCCCAGGTGTCTGGCCTATTCGTCATCGCGCGCAATTCGACCTTCACCTATAAGGATAAGTCGGTGACGCCCAGGCAGGTGTCGGAAGAACTCGGTGTCAGATATGTGCTCGAAGGCAGCGTGCAGCGGGCCGGAGAGCAGCTCCGCATCAACGCCCAGCTCATAGACTCACTCAGTGGCGGAAACGTATGGGCCGGGAAATTCGACGGTTCGCTCTCCGATGTCTTCGCGCTGCAGGACGAAGTGATGCGCGGGATTGCCGAGGCACTGGCGCTTCGGCTGGATCCCGACCAGCAGATGGCCTTCGGGCGAAAGGAAACGACAGTGCCGGCGGCTTTCGATGCGTTCCTGCGCGGATGGGAGCACAACCGGCGCACGACGCCCGAAGACTTCGCGAAGGCTGTGCCTTTTTTCGAGCAGGCGATCGCGCTCGATCCTGCCTATGGACGCGCCTACGGCGCAGCGGCCATGGTCTACGCTCGCATTTATCTGTGGCGTTGGCACTACCAACTGGGCATCTCCCGGTCCGAAGCGAGAGCGAAGGCGTGGCAATATCTGCGTACCGCGCAGACGCATAGAACAGCGCTGGCCCACCAGGCGGCCGCTCTCCTGGCGGAAGCGGACTGGCAGCATGCCGACGCGCTCGCCGAACTCAAGCAGGCCATCGCGCTCGAACCCGGCGACTCCTGGAGCTACGCGCTGACGGCATTCGTTCTGACCTCCGCCGGCCGCCCGGCAGAGGCTCTGCCCTATATCCGTACGGCCATGCGCCTCGATCCCCACCCGCCATCCTTTTTCATCTACGTTCTCGGGCTGACTCAATTCAGCCTGGAGGACTTCAAGGCCGCAGCGGCGTCGGCGCGCAGCAGTATCAAGCTCAACCCCGAGGACGACGGATCCTTCCTTCTCCTTGCCTCGACCGCCGGGCATCTCGGCCGCCGCCCCGAAGCCGAGGCGGCGATCGCGCGTTTCAACGCGCTTCGCGTCAGCCGCGGTGGAGTTGCTGTCACCCTCTTGGGGCACCCACCGCTGGACCTGGCAAAGCCGCATGCCAGCGAGAGGTTCCGTCAGGGCTTGCGCCTGGCAGGCGTGCCCGAAGCCTTGATGGATGCCGACTTCAGCATCCAAAACAGGCTACCGGCCGGAGATGTCCGCTCATTGTTCTTTGGGCACCAATTGCGTGGACGCATGCTGGACTCGGGGGAGGAACACGAAGCTTTCGTTTCGCCTGAGGGCATAGCCGCCCTGACGGGAGACTGGGCTTCCATGGGCGCCGGTCGCATGACCGATGTCGAGGTCCGATTTGAGAAGGACGAGGTTTGTTTCCTGTGGCTGAAGACAACAAACCTCTGTGGTGCGGTGCTACGCAATCCCGGAGGACTGAAGGCCAGGGAAAACGAGTTCATCTGGTACCATGGCGACAGAGCCTTCACGTTTTCGCAGATCCGTTAGCCCATGGAGCCGGCTCTTCCGGCTACAGAGCGGCGACGCCGTGAGAGACCCGCTGCAGCACGCTGAACTGAAACGCCTGGGTCGAGTTCCACGGGGTCCTGTGCTGATGCTCCATATGCTCGACCAGCCGGAAGGACGGCCCGATCACCGCGGCGAGTGTCGCCGGGTCGTAGCGCACCACCGGCAGGCCGCTGCAGCGCTCCGGCCCGTCGGGGGCGAAGGTGGCGATGATCGCGTGCCCGCCGGGCGCCACGGCCGCGGTCAGCCGTTCGACATAGGCGGCCCTGTCTTCCGATTCGGTCAGGAAGTGAAAGGCGGCGCGATCGTGCCAGATGTCGTAGCTCTGATCCGGTTCCCACTCGGTCACGTCGGCGGCAACCCATTGCACGTCGTCGGCGCGGGCACCGAGCCTTGCCCTTGCGGCACCCAGGGCAGCCGGCGAGAGATCGAGCACCGTGATCGTCCTCATGCCCTCGTCAAGCAATGCGTCCACCAGCCGCGAGGCGCCACCACCGATATCGATCAGCGACGACGAAGCGATTGCCGTATGCCTGCGGATGAGATCGAGGGAAATCGCCGGCGTATCCTCGAACCAGCTGACCCCAGCCTCACCTTTTGTCTGGTAGGCATTATCCCAGTGCGCCCGCGTGTTTTCGTCCTGCATTGAAACACCTGCCTCTCCGCACGGCGGCTGCCGAACTCTCTCTCCTTGTCGACGACTTCAAGCCGAAGTCGATTTCAGGAGACATGCAATAGAGCGGAAAAGCGAAAGCTGTGTGGCTTTCCGCCGCTGCGCCCGATCAAGGAACTTCAGCGCCCGCTCGGCACGACTAAGCCAAGGCGTCCGGTTAGCGTCCAAGCAACCCGTCCAGCCAGTGCCGGTCGAGCGCCGCCTCCAACTCGCCCGCGACATCGTCCAGCGCCGCATCGACCGATTGGCGATAATTGCTGGTACCGCCTTCGATGCCGAAGCTCTTCAGGAGGGCAGCGCGGTAGGCATCGCTCGAAAACAGGCCATGCAGATAGGTGCCCATCACCCGACCATCGGCCGAAAGCGCCCCGTCGGCGCGGTCGTCGAAGCGCACGGAAGGCCGGTCGCAATCCGCGCCTTGCGTCTTGCCCAGGTGGATCTCGTAGCCCTCGAGCGCCACGTCGTGCTCCAGCGACCAGGCGCGGCTGTTGCGCACGGTCTTTTCCGGCGCCATCTCGGTTTCGACGTCGAGCAGCCCCAGGCCCTCGACCTCCCGCTCGCCGCCTTCGATGCCGAGCGGATCTCTCACGCGCCGGCCGAGCATCTGGTAGCCGCCGCAGATGCCGATGACCCGGCCGCCGCGGCGCACATGGCGTTGAAGATCGCGGTCCCAGCCCTGCGCCCGGAAGTCGATGAGATCGCCGATCGTCGATTTCGACCCGGGGATGACGACGAGGCCGGCATCGTCAGGGATCGGGTGGCCCGGCCGCACGAAGACAAGATCGATCTCCGGCTCGGCCGAAAGCGGATCGAGATCGTCGAAATTGGCGATGCGCGACAGCACCGGCACCGCAACCTTCAATGCCCGTCCCTGGCCGCGCGCCAGTTTCTCCAGCACGACCGAATCTTCCGCCGGCAGCCGCGCCGCCGCCTTGAGCCAGGGTACGACGCCGAAGCAGGGCCAGCCGGTGAAGCGGTTCACGGCGGCAATGCCATCGTCGAACAGGGTCACGTCGCCGCGAAACTTGTTGATGAGATAGCCGGTGACCATGCGCCGGTCTTCCTCGGGCAGGATCGCATGCGTACCAACGAGCGAGGCGATCACCCCGCCGCGGTCGATGTCGCCGACGAGCACGACCGGCACGCCGGCGCGGGTCGCAAAGCCCATATTGGCGATGTCGCCGGCCCTGAGGTTGATTTCCGCCGGCGAACCCGCGCCTTCCACCACCACGAGATCGGCACCGGCCGAAATCTGTTCGAAGCTCTCCATCACCGCGCCAAGCAGCTTCGGTTTGAGTGCCTGATACTCCCGCCCCTTCGCCTGGCCGGCCACCTTGCCCTGGACGACGATCTGGCTGCCGACATCGGACTGCGGCTTCAGGAGCACCGGATTCATGTGCACGGACGACGGCATGCGCGCGGCCAACGCCTGCAGCCACTGCGCCCGGCCGATCTCGCCGCCATCATCGGAAACGGCGGCGTTGTTCGACATGTTCTGCGGCTTGAACGGCCGGACCTTCAAGCCCTGGTTGGCAGCGAGCCGGCAGAGCCCCGCCACCAGTACCGATTTTCCGACATCCGAGCCGGTTCCCTGCAACATGATCCTGCGTGTCATGGGGCCATCGGTAACACTGAAACGCTCAGCGGCAAAGGTCTGTTTCGACACGATTTCGCCGCAATCGAGCCAGGGTGCTCACGCAATGTTTCGCGCCGTCGCAAGGCTTGTCGAAAACGCCGCAGCGGATAGCCCAAATGCGACATGGCATGGCGAGTTTGGCATTCATTTTTTTGCGGCGCACACCTATATCACCGCCACCGCAACAAGCCCCGGAGGATAGGCCTCCGGCCTCTCAAGGTTCACGTCCATGCTGTACATTTTCAGCAAGCCTAATTTCGTCCAGATCGCCTGGAACTCCAAGGTTCCGAATAGCCAGTCGCGCGTGCGCAACCTCGTGGCCGACGCTCCCTTCGGCCCGCTCGGCGTCATCCGCACGTCGAACGTCGGCTGATTAAGCGACCGGGGCATTCCTCGCCCCTCGGGGCTCCCCTCCCAGAGCTTCCTCCCACCGCCCCATCTGGGGCGGTTTTTTATGGCGACGATGACCCAGAAATGCGAAGGCCGCATCAACCTCGACAGAGGGATGCGGCCGCCAAAAAAACACCTGGTCACTTCGGAGTAACGCACCGAAGGTTCGCGTCAAGCCCGGGACGCTCTACCTGATCCGGACCCGCGGCAGTTCCCCCGCCGCGAGAGAACAATTAGCTGGACATCGTTACCGGATGGTTATTGAGGATTTAATCAAAGATGAATTCCGGCTTTTTTTGATTTTTTTTCGCGACATGCGCGCCAATCTCCGTGGCGCAATCACGATAGGAAAAGTCAGGATCTCGACAGGCTTCCGGATCGCGCGGCGCATAGCGCCGTCTTTTGCGGCAGGAATTGTCGCTATTGCTTAAATTCGGCCCTTCCCGCGCTCATAAAACGCCCTTCGACCATGTCGCAGACAGAACGCGCGAGAAGTGATCGCGACCCGACCTTCCGATTGAAGAGGTTGATTTCTCAGCGAGAATACTTAGGCTTGGCTGGCGGTATAAGAGGAGATTGGCTGGCGACAGGGTTCCGCGGCCAGGGCTGAAAACGAACTCCCGCACCGTCCGCAGCAAGGGTGAACCTTGGCTTGTTTGATGCCGAACCCTCAGGCTGCACAGTTGCTCCGGGTAACGGAGGATGTCCAGCATCCGCCGTGGATTCCCGTTTGGATATTGGCTGCAAAAAAGACTGGGAGGTCTTGCAACATGAAGAAACTCCTCGCTTCCACCATTCTCGCGGCGGGCCTCTATGCCCTGGCGGGTTCCGCGCAGGCCGCGGAATGCGGTGAAGTCAGCATTGCCGAAATGAACTGGGCTTCTGCCGGCGTCGCCGCTCAGGTGGACAAGTTCATTCTCGAAAACGGTTACGGCTGCACCGTGACGCTGGTCACCGGCGACACCATGCCGACCTTCGCCTCGATGAATGAAAAGGCGCAGCCCGACATGGCGCCGGAACTCTGGGTCAACGCCGTGCGCACGCCGCTCGACGCGGCGATCAAGGAAGGCCGGCTGATCGAGGCCGCAAAGATCCTCAGCGAAGGCGGCGTCGAAGGCTGGTGGATCCCGAAGTTCCTCGCCGACGCGCACCCGGACATCAAGACCGTACAGGATGCGTTGAAACATCCCGAGCTCTTCCCGGCGCCGGAAGACCCGACGAAGGCCGCGGTGCACAATTGCCCGTCCGGCTGGAACTGCCAGGTTTCGACCGCCAATCTCTATAAGGCGCTGGATGCGGAAAAGGCCGGATTCGTCCTGGTCGACACCGGTTCGGCCGCCGGCCTCGACGGCTCGATTGCCAACGCCTTCGAAAAGAAGACCGGCTGGCTCGGCTACTACTGGGCGCCGACCGCGATCCTCGGCAAATACGACATGACCCGCCTGTCCTTCGGCGTCGACCATGACAAGGCCGAATGGGACTCCTGCACGGCCGTTCCGGACTGCCCGGCCCCGAAGGTCAACTCCTACCCGGTCTCCGACGTCTTCACGGTCGTGACCAAGTCCTTCGCCGAAAAGGCCAGCGTCGCCATGGACTATGTCAAGGCGCGCAAGTGGGACAACGGCACGGTCAACAAGGTTCTTGCCTGGATGGACCAGAACCAGGGCACCAACGAGGATGCGGCCAAGCACTTCCTCGAAGAATTCCCTGACATGTGGACGCAGTGGGTGAGCCCGGAAGTGGCCGAGAAGGTCAAGGCGGCGCTCTGACACGTCATGATGGCAGGCGCGCCGTCCATGACGGCCGCCTTTCCGTTCCGGCATGATCCTGCGGAACGGAACAATGCAGCGCCCTTGCGGGTTCCGTTCGGGCGCGCATCGTTCCAGAGGCGGCGAAGCATGGCCGTCCGCGTCGCAAATAGTAAAGCGGGCGCCACATTTCGCTGACACAGTCTAAAAGCCGGGCCCAAAGAGGCCACCCAAAGTGTGCGCAGGAATCGACGCCAGTCGATGCCGAGACGCAGCCGGCTCGATAAAAGACTTCCGGCCAAGAAGGGGAAACATATGGCATCCATCTGCAGTGTCTTGCCAGCTTTGCTCTGCAAGTTCCCTGCCATTGACGACAGCACGATCCGCCTGGCACGCAAGACCGTCGACGACGGTTTCAAGAGCTTCGTCCGATCCTACGGAAACGCCATCGATACGGTGGTGCAACCGCTTCAATGGTTCCTGAATTATCTCGAAAGCCTGTTCGTCGGTTCGCCCTGGATCGTGATCCTGGCTGTCATGATCGCGATCGTCTATTTCGGCAGCCGCAACACCGCCGTCACCATCGGAACGACGCTGGCGATGATCGTCATCGGCCTTGTCGGGCTTTGGAACGACACGATGATCACGCTGGCGATGGTCACGGTCTGCACGCTGATATCGATCCTGATCGGCATTCCGATCGGCATCCTCATGGCGCGGTCGGACCGGGTGCAGGCCTTCGTCAATCCCATCCTCGACGTCATGCAGACGATGCCGAGCTTCGTCTATCTGATCCCCGTCGTCATGGTTTTCGGCATCGGCAAGGTGCCGGGCCTGATCGCGGTCGTCATCTATGCCGTGCCGCCGATGATCCGGCTCACCAATCTCGGCATTCGCCTCGTAGACAAGGAAGTGCTGGAAGCGGCCGACGCCTTCGGCTCGTCCGGCTGGCAGAAACTGAAGAACGTGCAGATGCCGCTGGCTCTGCCGACCATCATGGCCGGCATCAACCAGACCATCATGATGTCGCTGGCGATGGTTGTCGTCGCATCGATGATCGGCGTCGGCGGCCTCGGCAAGAACGTGCTGCAGGCAATCGCCAACCAGTTCTTCACCGTCGGCTTCCTCAACGGCTTTGCCCTTGTCGGTATCGCCATCATTTTCGACCGTACCAGCCAGGCCTTCGGCAAGCGGCTGCAAAAGCACTCGGAGGTTATCCATGGCTAGTCATGCAATCGAGGTGAAGAACCTCTACAAGATCTTCGGCCCCCGCGGCGGCGACTTCGTCGACGCCGTCAAGAAAGGCATGGGCAAGGCCGAGCTCAACGAGAAGCACGGCCACGTGCTCGGCCTGCAGGACATCAACATCTCCATGCCCGCCGGCGGCGTCATGGTCGTCATGGGTCTCTCGGGCTCCGGCAAGTCGACGCTGATTCGCCATATCAACCGGCTGATCGACCCGACCGCAGGCGAAGTGCTCTATGACGGCGTCGACGTCTGCAAGATGAACGACGCCGACCTCCGGCAATTCCGCCGCCACAAGACGGCGATGGTGTTCCAGAAGTTCGCGCTGCTGCCGCACCGCACCGTGCTCGACAACACGGTCTACGGTCTCGAAATCCAGGGCATCGAGCGCAAGGAATGCGAAAAGCGCGCCCGACGCTGGATCGAACGCGTCGGCCTCAAGGGCTTCGAGAACCACTATCCGAACCAGCTTTCAGGCGGTATGCAGCAGCGCGTCGGCCTCGCCCGCGCACTCACCAACGATGCCGATATCCTGCTGATGGACGAAGCCTATTCGGCGCTCGATCCGCTGATTCGCGTCGACATGCAGACCGTGCTTCTCGACCTGCAGAAGGAGCTGAAGAAGACCGTGGTCTTCATCACCCACGACCTCGACGAGGCGCTGCGCCTCGGCGACAAGATCGCCATCCTGCGCGATGGCCGGGTGGTGCAGCAGGGCACGGGCCAGGAGATCGTGCTTTCGCCGGCCGACGACTACATCACCGCTTTCGTCAAGGAAGTGAACCGCGGCCGGGTGATCAATGTCGAAACGATCATGCGTCCGCTTTCCGGCAATGCCGACGGCGTGCCGCTTGCGGCCGGCACGGTGCTGGAAGCGGCAGCGCGCACGATGACCGCCGCCCGCGTCGCGAGCGCCCATGTCGTCGATAGCAATGGCCGTCCGATCGGCGCGCTCGACCTTTCCACGGTCATCGCCGCCATGGTCACGCCGGTCAGCCACGAGGATCGCGCGGCGGCGTGAGTATGGTGCACGTTGCCGATTAGCGACTGCCCCTCATCCGCCTGCCGGCACCTTCTCCCCGTCCTGACGGGGAGAAGGGACGTTGGGCAACGCCGCATTTTCAAGTCAACATGGCCGTCTCGGCGCTCTGACAATGAGAGCCAGGCAGTTTCTCAGCCCCCCGAACTCAACCTGGAATCCCCTGCGAACTGCCGCACCACGAGCGGATAGCAACCAGCCCGCGTCCCCTCTCCCCGCCTGCGGGGAGAGGGTTAGGGTGAGGGGCAGGCTCTGGCGATCCCCGTGCGAGGCGATCAGTTCGTCGTGGTCGCAGCCGCCGCAACCGGTTCGACAACACTTGCAGCGCTCGCGTCCTGCTTCGGCGGCAGGAACTTGTCGAGCAGCGCGATCATGTCGTTGTCGCGCGATTGCGCCGTCTTGCCGCCCAGGACGACGGCGACGAGGCGGGTGCCGCCGCGCTTGGCCGAGGTGACGAGATTGTAGCCGGACGCGTCGGTATAGCCGGTCTTGATGCCGTCGACGCCTTCATAGCGCTTCATCACGCCGTTATGGCCGCGCAGCTTCATGCCGCGAAACTCGATCGTCTTGTTGGCGAAGAGCTGGAACTCCTGCGGAAAATCGCGCATCAGCGCGAGACCCAGCGTCGCCATGTCGCGCGCCGTCGTCACCTGGGCCGGGTCCGGCAGGCCGTTGGCATTCTTGAAGACCGTGCGGCTCATGCCGAGCGCCTTGGCCTTGCGGGTCATCATCTCGCCGAAGGCGGGCTCGTTGCCGGCAAGGGTCTCGCCGATGACGACGGCGGCATCATTGGCCGAAAGCACGACCATGCCCAGGACCGCTTCGCGCACGGTGATCTGGCGCCCGGCGCCGACCGCCAGCTTGAACGGCTCCAGGCCGTTGGCATGCTCCGATACCGTCAGTTTCTGGTCCCACTTGAACGTGCCGTTCTTCAGCGCCTCGAAGGCGAGATAGATCGTCATCATCTTCGTCAGCGATGCCGGAAAGTTCAACTCGTCCGCATTGTCGGCCTCGAGGATCGAGCCGGTCTCGGCATTGACGACAAAATGCGCCTGTCCGGCGGCAGCAAAGGAAACGCTGCCAAGCAGCAGGCTCACGGAGACCGCGGTAGACGCGACCATACGGATAAGGGACTGCATATCGTGTTTTCTCGTTTCGACGCTATCGATCGACCTCGGGACGAAAATCGTGATCGAATTATGGAAGGCATGCCGCGGAACACGGCAGCGGCCGCGTTTTCCACGGCCGAGTCTCCCCACCTTTTCACGGGGCCCCACCTTTTTACGGCTATGACGACGGCGCGGCAAGCACCTGCGGCAATCGGCGCGCAAATATCGGATCCTCAAACGCCGGAGGCCAAGCGAGACGCGCGCAGGTCCTTGGGCGTTTCACCGAGGTTTAACCTGATTGCGCCAAGGTGACGGCGGCCTCCCTGCCCGGCCAGCGCTGAACGGCAGCTTCGGACAGGGAACCGCAATCGACGATACCGCCCGCGTTGCGGCATCTGAACTTCACCCGTTTCGGCACCGCCATGCACTCGAACTCAGCCACGGCAGACCACTCCACCACGCGGCAGCGGGTGCCGACGGCCTTCGGCGCCGGCTTGGCGGAGCTCGTTCAGGGTCTTGCCGCGCTGCTCTCGGGCCTTGGCCTGTTCCTCATCGTCTTCACCCTGATCCCGTTCCAGGGCGCGGTCGAGACCGATCCGAACGCGGCCAACGAAGGCAACATCATCAACCAGGTCGGCTACCTGGTGCTCGGCGCGGTCTATCTTTTCGCGATGCTGCTTGCGGTCGACAGGCGGATATTGGGCCGTCTAGTCTCGCCAAGCTGGATCGCGATCTTCGCGGTCGCCTATCTCTCCTGCCTGCAATCCTATGATCCCGCCGCATCTGCCCGCGGCCTGACGCTGAGCCTCATCGCGATGATCATGGTGGCGGGCGTGCTGGTGTTGCCGCGCAGCGAACGGGACTTCGTCAATGCCGGCGCCAACGCCATTCTGCTTTTGATCCTGATCGACTATGCAGCACTCTTCGCGGCGCCGGATCGCGCCATTCATTCGGCCTTTGGCGACGAACCCTGGCATGCGGGCTTCTGGCGCGGGCATTTGTTGCACAAGAACGTCTCGGCACCGGTCTTTTCCATCCTCTGCATGTTCGGCATCTATTGCCTGCGCGCGGGCGCGCCGCTGCGCGGTTGGGCAATCACCCTGCTCGCGGCCAACTTCATTCTGCATACCGGGTCGAAGACGACGATCGGCTTCCTGCCGATCGCGATCGGTTTGGTCTTTGCCGGTCGCGCGGTGCGCAGCCCCGGCCTGATGGTCCTTGCCCATCTCGCCATGTCGGTTCTGGTCTTTGGCCTGACGCTTGGCAGCATCTATTCCGACACGCTGCTATCGCTCACCAAGGCGCTGATCGACGATGCGACCTTTACCGGCCGTGACGACATCTGGAAATTCGCCAGCGCCAGCATCGCCGAGCGCCCCTGGCTCGGCCAGGGTTATGCGAGCTTCTGGCTGTCGCCGGTCATCATGGGCATGGAAGCGAACTTCGAGGCGAGTTGGGACGTGCGCGGCATCGTCACCGGTCACAACAGCTATCTCGACTCGGTGCTGATGTTCGGCGCGCCGGGCGGCATCCTCATGACGGCGCTCCTCTTCATCAAGCCCCTCTTCGATTACATGCGCGCCTATCGCCGCCCGCAGGCGCGGATCTTCGCCGATTTCTGCGTCATGGTGGTCATCTTCATGACCTATAACGCCATGCTCGAGAGCTTCTTCCTCAACCGCGCCGATCCAATGTGGCTCTTGACGGCGCTTGCCGTCTTCGGCCTCGGCCTTGCCGGCCGCATGAGCATGCGCGCCGAAGCGGCAACCGCCCAACGCTGACCGCTTGCCAAGACATAAAGATATCTTTATATCTTACTACTGTTCATTCTAGCCGGGAAAAACCGATGACCGCAGCATCCAATGTCCTCTCCGCTCTGCTTGCCGAAAAAGGCATTCTTCTCGCCGATGGCGCCACCGGCACCTCGCTCTTCGCCATGGGGCTCGAAGCCGGCGAAGCGCCGGAACTCTGGAACGAGACGAAGCCGGAGAACATCACCAAGCTGCACCAGGACTTCGTCGACGCCGGCGCCGACATCATCCTCACCAACACCTTCGGCGGCACCCGCCATCGCCTGAAGCTGCACCAGGCGGACGACCGCGTGCATGCGCTGAACAAGCGCGCCGCCGAGATCGCCCGCGCCGTTGCCGACAAGGCACCGCGCAAGGTCATCACCGCCGGCTCCGTCGGCCCGACCGGCGAACTGATGATCCCGCTTGGCGCGCTTTCCTATGAGGATGCCGTTGCCGCCTTCGTCGAGCAGATCGAGGGCCTGAAGGCCGGTGGCGCCGAAGTTGCCTGGATCGAGACCATGTCCTCGCCGGACGAAATCCGCGCCGCCGCGGAAGCCGCCGCCAAGGTTGGCCTTCCCTACGTCTACACCGGCTCCTTCGATACCGCCGGCAAGACGATGATGGGCCTGCATCCGAAGGATATCCACGGTGTCGCCAGCGATCTCGGCAACGGCCCCGTCGCCGTTGGCGCCAATTGCGGCGTCGGCGCTTCCGACATCCTTTCCTCGCTGCTCGACATGACCGAAGCCGCCCCCGAGGCGACCGTGATCGTCAAGGGCAATTGCGGCATTCCGGAATTCCGCGGCTCCGAGATCCACTATTCCGGCACGCCGCCGCTGATGGCCGAATATGTGCGCCTTGCGGCCGATGCCGGCGCCAGGATCATCGGCGGCTGCTGCGGCACCACCTGCGGCCACCTCGCCGCCATGCGCGTCGCACTCGACGAGCATGTGCGCCGCGAACGCCCGACGCTCGATCTGATCATCGAAAAGATCGGCCCCTTGCGCAACAAGACCGCCAACGAAACGGCCGCCGCCCCGAGCCGCGAGCGCCGCAGCCGCCGCGCCTGACCTACAGCGCCGCGCGTCTTATCGGACGCGCGAAGGTCGCTGTAGCACTTAGAGCAATTCCAGGAAAAGTGTGAAACGGTTTTCCGTCCGGAATTGCGTAATTTTCAAAAGGTTAGATCCTTTCACTGTTTCCATGAAACAGTGAAAGGATCTAGAATTGCTGCATGTTTTTGTCCTTTAATCGGCTACGATTAAAGGAAACATGCAGTAGCAAGGCAGATCAACAAGCAAACGCCCCGGCATCGCATGATCCGGGGCGTTTGCTTTTGGGATTGGTGGAGAGCGCCCGGCGACGGCGCGCCGTCAGAGGCGGGCGCTGTCTAGGGCCGACGGGCCGAGCGGCCGACGCCAAGAAAAAACATCGCTCTCCGCGGCAGCGACGAAGGAACGGTAGAAGTCGAAGGCGCGCCCCATCTGGCGAGAGCCCTGCTCGGAGAAATGCCCGAAATCCTCGAAGAGCGGCACGCCCTTGTCCTCGACCTTGCAGCTATCCGCATCGCAGAGATAGTTCATGAAGCTGACGACCGGATATTCGTCGGCAATGTCGGCGACGACCTTCAGCACATCCCGGTCATATTTGCGCACGTCCTTCAGCGCCGGTTCGCAGCGCTGATCCGGTTGGCCGAGCAGCCGTGTCCTGGCAATGCAGAGCCCCGTATCGCGCCCGTCATGCGGTGTCGGTGCCACGAAGACGGCTTCGAAGCCGTTGGCTTTCAGCCAGGCAAGCGTCTCTCGCAAGCCCTCGCTAAGGACGCTCGTTCCCGACGGCACCTCCTTGTGGCCATCGACGAGCACGGTTTCCTCCTGCAGATACTGGCTGAGCTGCGAGGAGAGAACGACGTAGCGGATCGAGCGGTTGGCGAGCAGGAAGCGGCGGACGTCGTCGTTGTAACGCACGCAATCCTGCGGCCAGGCGCGGCCGAGCCGGGGAACGACGGGCGCCAGATTGAGGAAGGGTCCGCAATTGTTCTTGGCAAGCTGCACCAGCCGCACGTCCGGCTTCGAGGCGATGACGCCGTCGACGAGGTGGCGGGCAAAGGAATCTCCCCAGACCGCGACCTCTGGCTTCGGGCTGGTGGCGCATCTGAGATCGGCGACGGCATCGCATTTCTTGCCAAGGCCGACGCTCGGCCGCGTCAACGCCGCCAACTCGCGGTTCCGGGCAACCAGTCCGTCCGAGCCATCGAAGCCGAAGCCGAGTGCGATCGCCGTCGATCCGGCGGCAAGTGTAGCGCCGAAGACAGCGGCGCGCCCGAAGCGCTTGGGTTTGCGGAAGGGCTGCTCGACGAGGCGCCAACTGAGATAGGCCAGCGCGAAGCACAGCACGATCAGCAGCACATAGCCTACGGCCGGGAAGCCATCGATCGCCCTCAGCCGCGCGAAGGCGAAGACCGGCTGGTGCCAGAGGTAAAGGCTGTAGCTGATGAGGCCGATCGCCACCAGCGGCTTCAGCGACAGCAACCGGCCGACGGCGGTATCGCCGCGGGCAAAGGCAAGGACGAGCGCCGTGCCGAGCACCACGGGCACCGTCGTCCAGCCGGGAAAGAAGGCGGATTGCGGAACGAAGAGATAGCTCGCGACGATCGCCGAGAGGCCAAGCGCCGAGAGCATTTCGCGGCGCCCCTTTGCCAGATCGAGCCTCTCGGCGCTGACAAGCGCCAGAGCCGCACCCACGCCGAGCTCCCAGAAGCGGCTGGGCAGGAGATAGAAATTCGCGGCCGGATCGACGCGTGCCAGAAGCTGCGTCATGGCGAAACTCAGGGCCACGAGAGCCAGCACGACCTTCAGGGCCGTTGCCGCCGACGCGCGGCGCAGCCCGAGCAGGAGCAGCGGAAAGACGAGATAGAACTGCTCCTCGACCGCCAGAGACCAGGTGTGCAGCAGCGGCATCAGCTCGTTGCTCGGCGCGAAATAACCCGTCTGACCCCAGAACAGGAAATTCGAGGCGAAGAAATTCACCGCATAGAGGCTCTTGCCGAAATTGTTGAGCTCTTCCGGCAGCATCCACATCAGCGCGAAGGGAATAGAGACGGCGCAAACCAGCAGCAGCGCGGGCGCGATCCGGCGGGCTCGCCGCTCGTAGAAGCGGACGACGCTGAAACTGCCGTCGCGGATTTCGCGGTGAATGATCGAGGTGATCAGAAAACCGCTGATGACGAAAAAGACGTCGACGCCGGCAAAACCACCGGCAACGACGCCGAAACCGGCATGGAACAGAAGAACTGGAACCACGGCAAGCGCGCGCAGTCCATCGATTTCGGGTCTGTATTGCATCAGCGGGAAAACACTCGGGTGGCAGGAGCCGCTCGTTAACATGACCCTAACGGCAGGGCCATTGTGACTGGTTTATATCCACATTCGCGCAATTTCGGGGCACGACCGCCAGCCGGCACCACGGACATTGGATATCCGCCCGCCTGCGCGCGCGTCAGGCCGATGCCCGGAGCCCGGTGATATGCCGGCGCCAGGCATCGAGCCCGATCTCGATATCCTTGCGGCCGAAGCCGACACGGAAGCGATCGGTTACGACCGGCAGGAGATCCGAAACGAAGAGGCTCGACGGCAGCAGCAGAACGCCCGCCTCCTCCACCAGCCGCCGGCAGTGGGTCTCGACGCCGTCGGCGCCGAGATAGCGGGCAAAACCGACGCAGCCGCCATCCGGTGCCCGCCATTCATAGAGAGCCGGGAACTCTGCAAAGAAGGCCGAGAGCTTGTCCAGATTGCTGGCGACCAGCGCCCGGTTGCGGTCGAGGATCGCCGCGCGGGCCTTGAGCGCGATCGTCGCCAGCACTTCCGATGGGCGCGAATTGCAGATCGACAGGTAGTGCTTCATCTTCTCCATGCGCTCCAGCAGTGCATGGTCGCGGCAGGCGATCCAGCCGATGCGCAGGCCCGGAAGCCCATAGGCCTTGGACATGACATTCAGCGAAATGCCGCGCTCGAAGAGTTCTGCCGCCTGCGGCAGGCGCAGCGCGGGATCGCGCTCGAGGCCGCGATAGACCTCGTCGCTGAAGAGATGGATGCCGCGCTCGGCGCAGAGGCTCGCCAGCGCCTGGAACGTTTCCTGGTCGGCAATGGCGCCGGTCGGGTTGTTGGGGAAGTTGACGCAGATCAGCCGGGTGTTCGGGCGCAAGGCCGCACGCACATCGGCGATATCGAGCCGCCAGTTGTTTTCCGGCCGGAGCGGCACACCGGTGACGGCGCCGGCGATCGTTACCGGCAAAGTTTCCATCGACTGATAGTTGGGCACCGTCACGATCGCGTGGTCGTCGGGCCCGAGCAGCGCCAGCATGGCGCAATAAAGCCCCTCCTCCGCGCCGGAAAAGCAGAGGATATCGGCAGCCGAAAGCCCTTCATAGGTGGCGGCGATCGCCGCCCGGAGCGCTGGCGCGCCATAGGTCTCGGTGTAGCCGAGCGTCACGCTGTCCCAGGCGGCGCGATCCTCGTCGTCGGCAAGTGCCAGCAGTTCGCGCATGCTGATCGTCTGGCTGTCGCTCGCGGTCATGTGGTGGCGCGCATTGAACTCCCAGCGGGAGAAATGGGTTTCGAGCCGGAAATCGGGCAAGGTCGTCATGGAAGTCTCCTCCTCGGGCGCCGACGGCGCGCGAAACGGTTTGCGGATCAGGCAATTCCAGCGGGACGCGGAGCACGTCTCCGTCCGGAATGCGCGCGTTTCAATCAGGGTGCCTCGCCGCGTGCCGCAGCGAGATAATTGTAGATCGAGGCGCGCGAGGCGCCGATGAGGCTTGCAAGATGGTCGACGGCGTTGCGCGTCTGGAACAGTCCGCGTGCGTCGAGTGCTGCCACCAGCGCCACACGATCGCCGCGCTTCAAGGCGGAGAGGGCCAGCCCCCTCTCCCCAAGCCAGGCATGCAGCGTCGCGTTGATCTCCTCGCGCCAGTCCCGCGCAAAGAGTGTCTGCGGCCGTGGCTGCTCGGCACCGGCGAAGGCCGAAAGCAGCTTCACCGCCGTATCGATCATCGACATGTCCAAATTGACGCAGAGCAGGCCGACCGCTTCGCCCGTCCCATCGCGCAGCACGGCGGAGATCGACTTGAACCGCCGGCCATCCGCCCCGGTCTTTTCGTAGGGACCAAGCACGGCGTCGGCGCTGCCGACCGCAGCGAACTCTTCCTCGATCAGCGAATCCTCGCCGACCGCGCGACCGGAAAAACAGTTCCAGATCCCCGCGATCGTCCCGGTCTTCAGGTCATGCAGCACGACCTCTCCATGCGGATAGAGCAAGGCGCTGATCGCAGCCGCCGTCGGCGCATGCATGGCGAGGATGGAGGTGAAGGCGGGTGCAATGGTCATGCGCCGCATATTGCTGGATTTGGATTTATTGTCAATATTGGACAAATTATTCAGACGCAGCATATGCGCCACAGCTTGCGCACCGATGGCCGCTGGCCTATCCCCGATGACAAAGAGATTCGTTCAGCGACCCGTGCGCCTCGCAGAGTGCGCCGCGCGGTCGGAAACGCAGACGGGGTGACACTGACATGAACGCCGGCCCAGCCTCCTTTCCCGACCGCGACACCGTTGCCGAAAAGCTTGGGGCATTCGGCGAAGCGGATCAGTCCTTCCTGCGCCTGCTGATGGAAAACCCCGAGCAGGACGAGCGCCTGATGGATGGCCTTTACCGTCACCTCGACCTTGCCTCCGAAGCCAGGTTCCTCAACTCGCTGAAGCTGGAAAAGCTCGGCCAGTGGCTGGGAAGCGAAGCGCCGGCGCGCCTGCAGATGCGCCTGACGGAAGCCGGCCGCTCCAGCCAGCACGCGGCCTACCAGGCGTTCAAGGCGGGGCTTTCAAAGTCCGGCGGATTGGGGCGCGCCTTTCCGAAGGCGTGAGGCACGGGCGCACGTGGTCGCCCAATCAAATTGACTTGATGACGGAAAGGGTGGTTGCCCTCTCCTCGCGCAGCCTGACAAATGCCCCTCACTGTCCTGCCGGACATCTCTCCCCGCGAGCGGGGAGAGAGCCGCTGGGCGCACCCTCCGGGCCAGACCTCGGCGTTCCCGTTGCCCAATCATAGTCTGGGCGAGACCGTCACGGCTTGGTCCCTTCTCCCCGTCATGACGGGGAGAAGGTCGCGGCAGCGGGATGAGGGGCATGGCGCGCCTTTCGCAAGGCGGATGAGAGACAACTCAGGCCCCCTCAGTTCCGCGTACCGCCAAGTCCCTTGGCCAGCCGCACCAGGTTGACGAACTCGCCGCGATAGCCGAACGGATCGGCGCCCTTTGAAGCAGCAGCAAGGTCGATGATCGAGCCGTAGGAATAGTCGGCCAGGGCCGTCACGCCGGAAAGCTTCTGCCCAAAGGCCGCAGCCGCGACGGAAAAGCGGACGTCGTTCGGCGCCTCGGCGAGCGACGGCACCGCATTGGCCTCGGTCACCGGCGTAGTGATCAGCTCGCTCCTGTCGCCATCCGGTTTCTTGTAGCGGATCTTCAGGAAGGCGAGCTCGCCGCTGTTCGGGCTTGCCTCGGCCGCCGGTTTCTCGGCCGTCGCATAGCGCAGGTCGTCGTTCAGCACCGCCGGGCTGCCCTTCGGCGTCACCTCGTAGATCGCGGTGACGCTGTGGCCGGAGCCGATGTCGCCGGCATCCACCTTGTCGTTGTTGAAGTCTTCGCGCTTCAAGGCGCGGGTCTCATAGCCGATCAGGCGGTATTCGGCGATCGCCGCCGGGTTGAACTCCACCTGCAGCTTGACGTCCTTGGCGATCGGGAAGAGCGACGAGCCCGCCTCCTCCACCAGCGTCTTCTGCGCTTCGGCGAGCGTATCGATATAGGCGGCCGTGCCGTTGCCGTTCTGGGCGATCGTCTGCATCAGCGCGTCGTTGTAGTTGCCGCGGCCGAAGCCGAGGACCGAAAGGAAGATGCCGCTCCTGCGCTTCTCCTCGATCAGACGCTTGAGGTCCTCGTCACTCGACGGGCCGACGTTGAAATCGCCATCCGTCGCCAGCATGACGCGGTTGACCCCCCCCTTGACGAAAGCCTTCTCGGCGAGAGCGTAGGCGGCATCGATGCCTTCGGCACCGGCGGTCGAGCCGCCCGGCTCAAGCGTATCGATCGCCGCAAGGATCCTCGCCTTGTCCTTGACCGCGGTCGGCTCCAGCACCGTTCCGGCGTTGCCGGCATAGGTGACGATCGAGACCGTATCCTCGGGTTTCAGCTTTTCGACGAGCAGCCGGAAGGCGCCCTTCAACAGCGGCAGCTTGTCCGGTTCGTCCATGGAGCCGGAAACGTCGATCAGGAAGACGAGGTTTGCCTTCGGCGCCTCCGCCGGCACGACGTCATAGCCCTTGATCGCCACGTGCATCAGCCGTGTGCCGCCGTTCCACGGCGTCGGCGTTACTGTCACCGTCGCCTTGAAGGGTTCGGCAGCGGTTGCCGGCCGCGGCCAGTCATAGGGGAAGTAGTTGACCATCTCCTCGACGCGCACGGCGTCGGGCTCCGGCATCTGCCCTTCCATCAGCGAGCGGCGGACGAAGGCATAGGATGCCGTGTCGACGTCGATCGAGAAGGTCGAGACCGGATCGGTGGCAACGCTCTTCACCGGATTGCTCTCGGCCTTGCCGAAGCGTTCCCGGTTTTCCTCAGGCGCGGCGAGCATTTCGTCCTGAGCGACCGGCGCCGGCAGAAGGGTCATCTGCGGTTGCACGGCACCGACGGCAGAGAGCGGGGCGGCGCTGTCGCTCGCCATGCGGTTGGCAAGCGCGCCGGCTTCCGCGGACGCTGCAGCTTCGCGCTCCGCCTGCACAGCGGCCGGCGCTTCCACGGTTTTCGCTTCCTGTTGGCGCGCGAGTTCGGCGGCCGCTTTCTTCGCAGCCGCCTGCGGTTCCGCCTCCTGCTTCGGCTTTTCCTTCAGCGCCATCTCCTGCGCGCTCTCGCCGAAGGGTGCACCGCTGCGCGTCAGCTCAAGCGTCAGAAAAGCCGCGGCGGGCACGACGAGAAGGGTTGCCAGTGCCGATCCGGCAAGCAGTTTCCGGTTCATGATGGGGCTCCATATCCGGTTGAAGATGGAGCTTTGACGAACCGGCCAGACCGATCCTTGGGTGGAGGTCGCATTTTCTTGCTGCTCATCGAAGGCCTGCATGGCGGCGGCGAGCGCGCGGGCGCGCGCTTGCCGAGAAGCCTTCGGCGGGTTGAGCCCGCCAAGCTTTTCGAAATCGTCGCTCATGGTCACACTGCCTCCTTGCCAAGCAATGTCTTGAGCCGCTTGCGCGCCTCGTGCATATGCCAGGATATGGTTGCCTCCGAACAGCCGAGCACGTCGGCCGCAGCCGCATGGCTCAGCCCCTCGGCATAGACGAGCAGCACCGCGTCGCATTGCTTTTCAGGCAGTTCCCGCACCGCCGCCCATAGTGCCTCGCGCTGCTTCTCGTCGGGATCCTCAGCCGGGGCGATCGCCACCTGCTCGCTGGCATAGGCCTGCATGCGCCGGTCGTCGCGCGCCTGCCGCCTCTTGTGGTCGCGCGCGGCATTCAGCGTCAGCGTGTAGAGCCAGGTGCGAAAGCGGCTGGTGCCGCGAAAGCCGCGGATCGCACTGCCGAGACGCAGACACACCTCCTGGGCGATATCCTCGGCATCCGAGACATTGCCGGACCAGCGCCAGGCGACCGCATGGACAAAATCATAGTGCCGCTCGACAAGCTGGCCAAAAGCCTGCCGGTCTCCATTCACCGCCTTCTCGACGAGTTCAGCGTCCAAATCCGTGCCCGCCCTCACCTCATTTGAACCTTAGACGTTGCAGGCAAACCATTCCTTGGGTGGAAAGAATATTTTTATCGGGATCAGGAACAGTGCCCGCGGTTTCCGGCCGCATCCCGCGCCCAAAGAACGTCAGCGTGGAAATTTCCCGACGACGGCGATCATCGGCCCCAGCGGAAACAGCCGATCATGGCGGTTGATCTCGGGCGCATAGACGCTGGAAATCGTGCCGTCGAGAAACAGCGCATTGGGGCAATCCAGTGCGTCACGAAAGAGCGTCGCGAAATCGTGGAACCGCACCGGGCGTTTGGAGACGACGAAGACCACCTCACCCTTGGCCGTCACGCCGACGCCGTTGCGGGTCTTGAAGCTGGTGCTGTCGGGCAGGAAACGTGGATGCAGCTTGCCGTCGATCACCAGCATCGGCCCGGATTGCGTGGCGAAACGTGGGGCAATCCCGGCGTCGCGATAGGCATCCGCCGCCATCACCCCCGCCTTGCCGTCCCCGACATAGAACACCCCGTTCGGCAGCAGATGGAAATTGCCCCAGCCGGTATTGGTGTTGAGCGGCGCCTGCTCGCGCCTCTCCTCGATGTGGAGGCCGACCGGCGACAGGTCGTCGTGATACATGCCGCCGTTCATGGCGAAGGCCATGTATTCGTCACGGTGGCGCAGTTCGAGCGATAGCGCCCGGAAGGAGCGGAAGGGGACGCCCGCCTGATCCTTGTTGTAAAGGCGGATATCGCTTGTCGCCGGATCGAAGCTGCAGGCGACATAGTCCTGGCCAAGATGGCTGACGTCGCGGCAGGCGCCGAGCGCAGGCCCGGCAAGACCGGCGGAGAGAACAGCACCGACGAGAAAAGGTTTGGGAAAAAGCGGCATGGCAAAAAGGTCCAATCGAATCAGCCATCAAGCATGACTGAGATTGCGGCGGTTCTGGCGCAACGCCACCGAAAGGCGTCAGTCGTCAGCCGCCCGCAAGCAGCCCCATGGCCATGACGAGGCCGAAGCATCCGGCGGCGGCGGCAATCCCGAAGATCACGCACAGGCAGGCAAGCCCGCCGACGCCCATCAGCACATAGGAGCCGGGATCGCGGTTGAGCACGTCCTGCGACAGGGAAAGCAAGAGCCGCTTTTCCCTGAGCGTCGTGGCAAGCTTGACCGCGTGACGCTTTGCCTCCTTCTGCACCTCGCTGAAATTGTTGCCAATCGCCAGGAAGGTGAAGAACAGGCCAAGGGCGCTGACGGTCAACGCGATCTTGCGGAGAATGCCGATCGCATCAGGAAGAAGGTCGCCGCCGAGGACAGAACGGTCCACCAGCGCATCGAAGCCCGCGATGCAGGCGGCGATGACGGCCGCGTGGCCGGCACCGATCGCCAGCAGGCGCTTCAAGGCATCCTCGAGGATCTGGCTGTTTGCGGCGTGGATACTGTCGAGACGTGATATCTGCGCTTCCACCTCCTCGCGCGAGAGGTGCGGAGGATAGTTGCTCACGGATACGACTGGGCTGCCTCTCATACGATGGACTCCAACGCCACGCCGTCCAGATCGCGTGTAAATTCGATAATATTATCTTTCCAAGACATCTCCAATTTTAGTCATTTTGGCGATTTCCACCATCTTTGCGGGCAAAGACGGCAATGCGGTCGCGTCTCATGCGCGAAATCGAGACGCAGGCTAGATCCTTTCACTGTTTCATGGAAACAGTGAAAGGATCTAGCGCCTTTTGAAATTACGCAATTCCGGACGGAAAACCGTTTCACACTTTTCCTGGAATTGCTCTAAAAACCGCATGTGGTTTCCGCTCAAAGCTCGAGCGCCGCCATATGGAAACGGAGCTGCTCCAAGGGATAGCGATAGGCGCCCCCGACCGGACAGGCATCACGCGAGAGACAGCCTGCCGCAAGGCAGCCCGCCCTGCCCGCTTCGCTGCGCAGATGGCCGCGACAGAGGCCGACATCGAAGCGCTCGCCGGCAAGCGCATCGGCCGGACAGGCCGAGATGCAAGGCTTCTCAACGCAGCGATCGCAAGGGTGCGTCTCTGTGCGCTCGTCCGCGTCGCTGACTGCAATTTCAAGCCCGAGTGCGCCGCGATAGCCGTGCCAGAGCCCGTAGCGCGGATGGATGAGGATGCCGAGCGGCGACGCCTTCAGGCCTTCGGCCCGCATCGCCCATTGCTGGAACGGCTGCCAGGGAGGATCCGACGGGAAATAGGCAGTCGCGCCGCACGCTTCGGCGATCGGCCCGATCACCGCCTTCGACCAGGTATCGAGCGAATCGGCACCGCCGCGATCCGGCAGGCCATCCCGCCAGGCGCTGAAGGGTTGCCAAAGCGAGCCGCCGATATTGCCGATGAGCAGCACGCTGGCCGCCCGCCGCCCATCGGAAAGCAGCGGCGCTGCCTCTGCGGACGGGAGGTTCACGGTTCCACGCAAAAAAAGTCCGTGCGGCGCCAGCGCCGCACGGACCATCTCGATCATCTTGTCCGCTGTCGCGGAAGGCGCCGTCATTTCGGTTTCGGCCCCTGGTGTTCGTAATGCGGGCGCCAGACCTCCTTTTGGATCATGTCGGCCACCTGCGCCGCTCCGCCTTGCTCCCTGGCGCGCTCGGGAGCCTTTCAGGTGAAAGCGTCCGGCATCGAGTCCTTGCGGCTCGCGATATAGGCCTTGAGCTTTTCGTCGATCGCCGGATCCAGGTAAGGCGCCTCGTAATGCTCCAGCCAGGTGCGGGCGAGCGCATTGGCGCGCTGCTCGATGCGCTTTTCGCCTTCGACTTCCCACTGTTCGAAGGAGTTGTTGTCGGCAAGCGGCGAACGGTAGAAGGCGGTCTGGAAGTTTGCCTGGGTATGGGCGCAGCCGAGATAGTGGCTGCCCGGACCCACTTCGCGGATCGCGTCGAGCGCCTGGGCGTTTTCCGAGAGATCCACACCTTCGGCCATCTTCTGCATCATGCCGAGCTGGTCCTGGTCGATCATGAACTTCTCGTAGGACGAGACGAGACCGCCTTCGAGCCAGCCGGCCGCATGCAGCACGAAATTGGTGCCGGCAAGCAGCGTCATGTTCAGCGTGTTGGCCGATTCGTGCGCTGCCTGCGCGTCCGGAACCTTGGAGCCGCAGAGCGAGCCGCCGGTACGGAAGGGAAGCTTCAGGCGACGGGCGAGCTGGGCTGCGCCATAGGAGACCAGCGACGGCTCCGGCGTGCCGAAGGTCGGCGCGCCCGACTGCATCGAGATCGAGGCGGCGAAGGTGCCGAAGAGCACCGGCGCGCCCTTGCGGATGAGCTGGGTGAACGAGGCGCCGGCGAGAACTTCCGCGAGGATCTGCGTCAGCGTACCGGCAACCGTCACCGGGCTCATGGCGCCGGAGAGGATGAAGGGCGAAAGCACGCAGGCCTGGTTGTGGCGGGCATAGACCTTCAGCGCCCCCACCATGGTCTCGTCGAAGACCATCGGCGAGTTGGCGTTGATGAGGTTGAGCGTAACGCAGTTGTTTTCGACGAAGTCGTCGCCGAAGACGATCTTTGCCATGGCGATCGTGTCTTCCGCCCGCTCCGGCGCCGTGACCGAGCCCATGAAGGGTTTGTCGGAATATTTGATATGGCTGTAGACCATATCGAGGTGGCGCTTGTTGACGGGAATGTCGACCGGCTCGCAGACCGTGCCGCCGGACGAATGCATCGACGGCGCCATATAGGCGAGCTTCACGAAATTGCGGAAATCCTCGATCGTCGCATAGCGGCGGTTGCCTTCAAGGTCGCGCACGAAGGGCGGGCCGTAGACCGGCGCGAAGATCGTCGCCTTGCCGCCGACCTGGGCGCTGCGCTCCGGGTTGCGGGCGTGCCAGGTAAATTCCGAGGGTGCGGTCTTCAGGAGTTCGCGGCAGAGCCCCTTGGGGAAATGCACGCGCTGGCCGCGCACGTCGGCGCCGGCTTGCTTCCAGAGTTCGAGCGCCTCGGCGTCGTCGCGGAATTCGATGCCGATCTCTTCGAGCACGGTATCGGCATTGCGCTCGATGAGCTGCAGGCCTTCCTCGTCGAGAACCTCATACTCGCGAATCTTGCGCTGGATATAGGGCAGAGACGGTCCCGGACCGCCGCCGGTGCGCGACGCACGCCGTGCTGCCGCTCCCCGTCCCTCGCCACGCGCGCGGCGGCCGCCGCCTTCACCCGCGCCCTGATCTGTCACGTCGCTCATTCGCTTTTCCTCTCCCGCGCGTCACTTCTTGCGCCTTCAAGCATCGATTGGCCCTAATGCTACCAAGCATCGGGGTCCTTGCGGGTCTCAATGCGCCAAGGAGTGGCGCAACTCGAACACTACCGAGAAGCGATCCCACGACGCTAAAAACCGCGTGGCGCGAATATATTGTTTTTGTTAACAATATGCAGGCGTCAAAAGAACCTGCTCTCCCGTCGCTTTTTGTCATCTGCGACGTCGCTTTCGAAAACAGATTTTTAGAAATCGAACGCTATGGATTGGTGGACGCGCCCGAAATTTTCGCGCGGCCGTGCCAGGAACCGAGGAACCCCAATATGGCAGACGATGAAATCATTCTCGAGGACCTTTCCGACGAAGAACTCGTGCAGCAGATGCATGACGACCTCTATGATGGTCTGAAGGAGGAAATCGAGGACGGGACCCGCATCCTGCTCGAACGCGGCTGGACGCCTTACGACGTCCTGACCCAGGCACTGGTCGAAGGCATGCGCATCGTCGGTATCGACTTCCGCGACGGCATCCTGTTCGTGCCGGAAGTTCTGCTGTCGGCCAACGCCATGAAGGCCGGCATGACGATCCTGCGCCCGCTTCTCGCCGAAACCGGCGCGCCGAAGCTCGGCAAGATGGTGATCGGCACCGTCAAGGGCGACATTCACGACATCGGCAAGAACCTCGTCGGCATGATGATGGAAGGCGCCGGCTTCGATGTCGTCGACCTCGGCATCAACAACCCGGTCGAGAACTACCTCGAAGCGATCGAGCGCGAGCAGCCGGACATTCTCGGCATGTCGGCGCTGCTGACGACCACCATGCCCTACATGAAGGTCGTGATCGACACGATGAAGGAAAAGGGCATGCGCGACGACTACGTCGTTCTCGTCGGCGGTGCGCCGCTGAACGAGGAATTCGGCAAGGCCGTCGGCGCCGACGCCTATTGCCGCGACGCGGCGATCGCCGTCGAAACCGCCAAGGACTTCATGAAGCGCAAGCACAACCGCCTGGCGGCTGGCTGAGCTTCGGGTCATCCGAATTGATGAAGCCGGCCGCAGAAGTGAAATCTGCGGCCGGCTTTCTTATATATGATGAACGCGTCGACGGCGTGCTGTCAGGTGACGGGCACCGCTTTAGTTGGCGGCCTTCGCCACGCTGCGGCCGGCGTCCTGTGTCGCGTTGACCGCATTTGCGGTGTCCCTGCCGATGCCGCGGATGGTGTTGCCGCAGGCGCTCAGCGTTGCCATGGCAACGAGAACGGCGCCGACGATGGCGAGGTTTTTTACTTTCATGGTCCGGTTCCTTCCCGCATAGCCAAGTGGAATCAAGATGGAAAAATTATCGCCGCCAACAGAACCTGCACAACCGAAAAAAGTTCACGTGATCGGTTGTGGCGCCATCGCGCGCGAAATCCTGGCGATCTGCGAAGCAAACGGTCTTTCCCACATCGACCTCAACTGTCTGCCGGCCATCTGGCACAACACGCCGGAAAAGATCACGCCTGGCATTCGTGACGCGATTGCCAAGGCGCGCACCGAAGGCTTCGAGCGCATCTTCATCGCCTATGCCGATTGCGGCACCGGCGGCCATCTCGACCGGTTGTGCGAGGAGGAAAAGGTCGAGCGCATCCCCGGCCCGCACTGCTATTCCTTCTTCGTCGGCAACGCGGATTTCGCCCGCCGCTGGGACGACGACATCACCGCCTTCTTCCTGACCGACTTCCTCGCCCGCCAGTTCGAGGCCTTCGTCATCGAACCGCTCGGCCTCAACCGGCATCCGGAGCTGAGGGACATGTATTTCGGCCACTACCGCAAGCTGGTCTATCTCTCGCAGCAGGAGGATCCGGCCCTACAGGAAAAGGCGAAGAAGGCCGCCGACTACCTCGGGCTCGAATACGAGTACCGCTTCACCGGCTACGGGGATCTCGCGACGTCACTCCTGAGGGCGTGAGGCGAAGGCGCGCGGGTCGCCTGCGCCGTGTCATTCCATGGCGCGCCGTGTAGCAAAGAGGGCCAATATTCGCCGACCATGCCGGCGCATGTTTACGCTATCGGCTGAATAGCGCCTTCCAGCAGCGCGCAGACCGCGGCGGACCTTTCCGCCCGGGTCAGAAAGCTGCACAACCTGCTGGCTGCAACGCCATCGCTGACCACAGGACTGCCCGCCATGAGCGCACTGTTTCCTGCCGAACTCGCCTGGTATGCCACGGGTCGCTTCTACGAGGCGAACGACGGCACGCTGGCCGACTACGGTTATTTCCTGCACCTGCCTTTGTCCGATGCCGAGATCTTCGACGGTGAGCCGGGCGAAACGACGGCGCATTTCACCTTCGCCGCCAAGCCGTTCAAGGCGCAGGAGATGGCAAACGGCGCGCTGTCCCTCGGGCTCGACCCCGTCGGCGAGTTCTCCCTCTACTTGCAACGCAAGCCGCGAGGAACTTTCGACGACCCCGCCTCCTTCGCAGAAGGCGAATGCATCGCGACGTTCCGGCGGACCAGCCTTGTGGTCGGCACCACGCTCTCAGACACCATCGGCGGGACGACGGCAGCCTTGTTTGGCACCAATGTGTTTTCGGCCCGGCTGATCGCAAGCGCTTCGTTCGATTTCGGCGGGCGTCGCCACAATCTGGCAGAGTATCTCGGCGCGGGCATCACGCAATTCGGCACGTCCGCCGCCACACAGATCGAGCCGCCGCCTATGGGCTACAAGCGGGTCCTGCCGTTTACGGGCTCGGCCATCGCTCTCGGCGGAGCCGGCCAGAGCATTTTGCAGTCAGGTGGAAACACCTGACGTCGCACAAATGCGGCAAAACAGAGGGTTAGAGCGGCGGCGAGAACGCATGTGAGCGCAGCCCTCTCTAGAGCCGACCGCGGCTCCAAAGGTGCCGGCTCCTTCTTCCCGACGACAACGATCGCCCGCGGAACGCCAGCGAAAACGAGCGCTTTACGCCGGCCTCAAAATAGGGTACCCCCCTATATCATATTGGAGTCATCGGCATGAGCAATCACCAGCACGACCATCATCATCACCATCATGGGCACCACGCGCCTTCGCACGACGAGGCGCGCGTGCTCGCGGCGCGCCATGACCATGTTTTCCTCGGTGGTAATCACGAGCGCAACGAACGGCGGACCTGGATCGTCATCGCGGTCACAGCGACGATGATGGTGATCGAGATCGCGGCCGGTCAGATCTTCGGGTCGATGGCGCTCGTTGCCGACGGCTGGCACATGTCGACCCATGCGGCCGCGATGCTGATCGCCGCGCTCGCCTATCTCTATGCGCGCAAGCACTCGAACAATCGCCGCTTCACCTTCGGCACCGGCAAGCTTGGCGATCTCGCCGGCTTCTCCAGCGCCATCGTTCTGGCGCTCATCGCGCTGCTGATCGGCTGGGAAAGCCTCCGCCGCCTCAACGCTCCGGTCACGATCGATTTCAGCGAAGCGATTCTCGTCGCCGTCGCCGGCCTCATCGTCAACCTCGTCTGCGCCTGGCTGCTGAAGGACGATCACAGCCATCACCACCACGATCACCACGGGCATCACCATGGACACCATGGCGGACAGGATCGGAACCTGCGGGCTGCCTATCTGCACGTGCTTGCCGACGCGCTGACCTCGGTTCTCGCGATTGCCGCTCTCGGCCTGGGCGCGATCTACGGCTGGCTGTGGCTCGATCCCGCGATGGGCATCGTCGGCGCAATCGTCATTGCGCGCTGGTCCTTCGGTCTCATCCGCGACACCGGCGCAACCTTGCTGGACTACATTCCCGAAGGCGAGGACTTGCCGGAGGAAATCGGAGAGATCGTCGCCAAGGAGGATGCCGAGATCGTCGATCTGCACGTCTGGCAGCTCGGGCCAGGCCACCACGGCGCCATCGTCTCGATTGTCGCCGACAACCCGCGCGCGCCCTCCTATTATCGCGAGAAGCTTGCCGCCATTCACGATTTGTCGCATGTGACGGTGGAGGTGGAACCACGGGCCGCATAGTAACGGCGCCCGAAACCGGAGTATCCGATGACCCATACCATCCGCGAAAAGCAGAAACTCATCAACCGGGTCCGTCGGCTCCGGGGGCAGATGGAGGCGGTCGAGCGGATGCTGGAAGAGGAAAAGGGCTGCACCGAGGTCATGCAGGTGATTGCCGGCATCCGCGGTGCGGTCAACGGGCTGATGGCGGAAGTTGTCGAAGACCACATCCACATGCATCTGGCCGCGGCCGACCTGTCGCAGAAGGAGCGCGACGAAGCGGCAGCGGAACTGGTGGACGTGGTGCGCGCCTATATGAAATAGGCATGCACGGCGCGAAGCCGTGCATGCGGCCGCTGGACATGGCAGCAGTCTCCGGCCAATCGTGAGTGGCCCGGTTCCCGCCGCGGCGGCAAAGGATTGTGGGCAAGCCAATCGCGATGACTTGCCGCCGGGGCGCCGGGCACTATTGTGCAGCGGCAACGCACCAAAGCGACAGGACATCCCATGAAACTCGGCTTCATCGGCACCGGCGCCCTCTCCTCTGCGATCGTCACGGGGCTCAAATCGCTTCCGGGCGAATCCACAACGGTGGTGCTCTCGCCGCGCAACGAAGAGATCGCGGCAGGCCTCGCTGCCCGGTTTCCGGATGTGCGCGTTGCGGTCGACAATCAGGACGTGCTGGATGATTGCGACACCGTCATGCTCGCCGTCCGACCGCAGATTGCCCGCGACGTCCTGCCCGGCTTGCGCTTCCGGCCCGATCATCATGTGGTCAGCCTGATCGCGACCTTCTCCTGCGACGAGATCGCTGCGATGATCGGTCCGGTGAAGCGGGTGACCAAGGCCCTGCCGATGCCGATGATCGCGATCCGCCAGGGACCGACGATCATCTTTCCGCCGGATCCGGAAATCGCGGCGTTTTTCGGCAGGCTCGGCAAGGCGATCGAGGTTGCGAGCGAAAGCGAATTCGATGCGCTGAGCGTCGCGACCGCCACCTATGCCAGCTACTTCAAATATCTCGAAACGATCCATAGCTGGCTAAAGGATCACGGCGTCGAAGACGCGAAAGGTCGCGACTATGTCGCCTCCCTCTTTGGGGCTCTGGGTCAGGCGCCGGAGGCAACGCCGGATGCCAGCTTCGCACACTTGGCCGCCGACTATGCAACACGCGGCGGCATCAACGAGCAGGTGCTGCGCGAACTGACAGAGCACGGGACGTTCGAGCGGTTCAAGGACAGTCTCGCGGGTATTCACCGGCGCATCACTGCTGCGTCGTGAGGCTATGGCGCGGCGGAACAAGCCCCTCATCCCGCTGCCGCGACCTTCTCCCCGTAAGGACGGGGGAAGGAGGCTCGTGGCGTCCGCTCGGACCACAGCGACCGTTGCTGATCGCCATCTCACCGGCAGCCGAGCCTGGCGGCGGCCGTGCCGGTGCCCACGTCCCCTCTCCCCGCCTGCGGGGAGAGGGTTAGTCCCCGGGTTAAACCCGAGGAGAGGGGCAATGTCCTCGCCGTCGTCGAAATGCGCAAAGGCCCGACCAACAAGCCCTCACCGATCACGCGGCACAGGCGCAAAAATCAGCTCTTCCTCGATTGCGATTCTGCGCTAACTTGTACATTGCTCGCGCGCAACCGCGGGGCCGGCTTTTGAGACCGAAGCAGCCCCTTTGCATCCACGTGGAGGAAACCGGTGAAATTCCTCGACTACCTGCCTTACGCGCTTGGATGCGCTGCCGGGATGCTTCTTGCGCTGCTGGTCGGCGAGGTCTGCAACCTGACCGACGACATAAAGATGGTCGAGTCCGTGGCTCTGGTCGTGCTCGGCGGCGGTGTGGCCGAGTGGTACTGGAACCGGTTAAGCCGGCGGTAACGGGAAGCCGGCATATCTGTGGCCCTGTTCATCCGCGGGGCCGCCATGACCGAAATCGCCAGCCAGAATCAAGCCGCGGCCAAGCGCCCGGGCCGCATCGTCGTGGTGACGGCGGGGGGCGAAAATCCGTGGATCATGATCAATGCGCTGGCTGCGCGCTTTGCCGATGTCACCGTCATCGGGGAACAGCCGGAACCGAAGGGCCCCTTCCTGCGCCGCCGCGCCCGCAAGTTCGGCTGGGTGACCGCGCTCGGCCAGCTTGCCACCATGATCGCCTCGCGCTTTGGCAAGCGCTTCACCCGCAAGCGGGCGGAAGAGATCCTCGCCACCTATAAGGTCTCGGGCACGCCCGATCCGTCGATCCCGGTCAAACCCGTCGCCTCGATCAACGATGCCGAAGCCGTCCGGCAGCTTCGCGCGCTTGAGCCCGATGTCGTCTTCCTCATCAGTTGCCGCATGCTGAAGGCCGCAACCCTTGCGGCGATCCCCTGCCCGATCATCAATTTCCACGCCGGCATCAACCCCGCCTATCGTGGGCTGATGGGCGGCTACTGGGCACTGGTCAACGGCGACGCGAAGAATTTCGGCGCCACCGTGCATCTGGTCGATGCGGGCGTCGATACCGGCGGCGTGCTCTATCAGTCGCGCCAGAAACCCGCGCCTGAAGATACCATGCACACCTATCCGCTGCTGCAGACCGCCGCCTCCACCGATATCGCGATTGCCGCGGTCGAGGATGCGCTTGCCGGAAATCTGAGGACTGTCGATGTCGCAGGCCCGTCACGGCAATGGTTTCACCCGCCGATCTGGACCTGGGTGTGGAACGGCCTGACGCGTCGTATCTGGTAGACGGAATTCTTGCGCTCCTGTCGGCTGGCTGCGACCTAAAAGCCTGAAACTGCGGGCAATCCGCCCTGATCGCGGAGGTCGCCCTGCCAAGCGTCAACCGACACTTGCGCATCACGCCCAAGACGCCTGATATGGCTTCTGCGCCGGCGTCGTTTTTGGACATATCCGACGTCGTGGCGAGATGAGCCCGGAAGCCGGTACATGCGCATTGTCGCACCTACAGCGCCGCGCGTCCCGTCAGACACGCAAAGGTCGCTGTAGCGCTTTAGAGTGCTGCATGTTTTTGATCTTTAATCGGCTCAGATCAAAGGAAACATGCAGGGGGAGGAGAACAACACCCGATGGCAGATCGCATTATCGTCTACTGGCGCGACATTCCGGCCCAGGTCATCATCAAGAAGGGCCGCACGACGGCGAAGCGCGAGCTCTCGCTGCGCTTCACCGAAGCGATCGACATGTGCGCCATGCGCACCGGCGCTGCCGAAACCGACGACTATCTCGCCGAGTGGCGCAAGGCCGATCCGGTACCGGTCTCCGACGATCTCGACGCCGAGGCCGACAGCGCCGTTGCCGAGCTCGAAGCCGCCTATGACCGCGAGCGCCTCGTCGCGCTCGTCAAAGCCGGAGGCCGGGACAATGGCTGACGCCAAGCCTGCGGGCGAGCCGAAGATCATGAAGGGTAATGCCGCGCCCGCCGCCAAGGCCGCGACCGGCGCCTACACCCCCCAAGGCGTCTCGCCGAGCCGCCGCTCGCGCCACAAATATACGGTCCGTCTCTGGGCGGTCCGGCACTCCCGTTTCCTCGAATGGTTCTACAATCGCTTCGCCGACCTGTTCCTGCTGCTTCACCCGCTGTGGAACGCCATCGGTTACGGCCGGGTCGAGCGTCCCGTGACCTTCGTCGAGCGCCACGTTAAGGGCTTCCTGTTCGATTGTCGCATGTGCGGCCAGTGCGCGCTGTCTTCGACCGGCATGTCCTGCCCGATGAACTGTCCGAAGCAGCTGCGCAACGGCCCCTGCGGCGGCGTTCGCGCCAACGGCAATTGCGAGGTCGAGCCGGACATGCCCTGCGTCTGGGTGCAGGCCTGGAAGGGCTCGCAGAACATGGTGAAGGGCGATGCGATCATGAATGTGCAGAAGCCGGTCAACCAGTCGCTGCGCGAAACCTCGTCCTGGCTGCGCGTGACGGCGGAAGCCGCAGCGCGCCGTGAAGCGGCATCAAAGGAAGGCCAGGCATGAGCCCCGACATCAATCCCCTCGATCCCGGCGCGCCGCTCGAGCCCCTGCCCGGCCACTCCTCCCGCGGTCGTCTCGAGCGGGTGCTGCGCCGCGGCGAATTCGCCGTCACCGCCGAGCTCAACCCGCCCGACAGCGCCAACCCGCAGGACGTCTACGAGCGCGCGGCGATCTTCGACGGCTGGGTCGACGGCATCAATGCGGTCGACGCATCGGGCGCCAACTGCCACATGTCTTCCGTCGGCATCTGCGCGCTTTTGACCCGCATGGGCTACGCGCCGATCATGCAGATCGCCTGCCGCGACAAGAACCGCATCGCCATCCAGGGCGACGTGCTCGGCGCATCCGCCATGGGCGTGCAGAACATCATGTGCCTCACCGGCGACGGCGTGCAGGCCGGCGACCAGCCGGGCGCGAAGCCCGTCTTCGACCTTGATTGCATGTCGCTGCTCGAAACCGTGCGCATCATGCGCGACAACTCGAAGTTCCTCTCGGGCCGCAAGCTGACGACGCCGCCGCATGTGTTCCTGGGGGCAGCCATCAACCCCTTCGCCCCGCCCTACGACTTCCGCCCCTATCGCCTGGCCAAGAAGATCGAGGCCGGCGCCCAGTTCGTCCAGAGCCAGTATTGCTTCGACGTGCCGATGTTCCGTGAATACATGAAGAAGGTGCGCGACCTCGGCCTGCACGAGAAATGCTATATCCTCGTCGGCGTCGGGCCGATGGCGTCGGCCAAGACCGCCCGCTGGATCCGCTCCAACGTGCCGGGCATCCATATTCCGGACAGCGTGATCACCCGCCTCGAAGGCGCGCAGGACCAGAAGAAGGAAGGCAAGCAGCTCTGCATCGACATCATCAACGAGGTGAAGGAGATCGAAGGCGTCTCCGGCATCCACGTGATGGCCTACCGCCAGGAAGAATATGTCGCAGAGATCGTGCATGAATCGGGCGTGCTGAAGGGCCGCAAGCCCTGGAAGCGCGAGACACTGCCGGCCGACGCGCTGGTTGCCGAGCGCCTGGAGCAGATCCGCGAGGGCAAGGAAGAAAACCAGCAGCAGATGGCCGAAGCCGCGGCCCATCATCCGCACTGACCAGCAGACAAATCGGCGCCGGCCATTCGACGCCTATCATCGATTTCAAGGGCGTGATTACATAGCCCGACGCTTTCAAGACAAAGGACCCCGCATGACCCGCACCATCGTCGCTTCCGCCACCCGCGAGATCATCATCGGCTTCGATCAGCCGTTCTGCGTCATCGGCGAACGCATCAACCCGACCGGCCGCAAGAAGCTCGCCGCCGAGATGATCGAGGGCAACTTCGACACCGTCATCAAGGATGCGCTGGAGCAGGTTGCCGCGGGTGCCACCATGCTCGACGTCAATGCCGGCGTCACCGCCGTCAACCCGAACGAGACCGAGCCGCCGCTGCTGGTCAAGACGCTGGAAATCGTCCAGGGCCTCGTCGACGTGCCGCTGTCGATCGACAGTTCGGTCACCGCCGCGATCGAAGCCGGCCTGCGTGTCGCCAAGGGTCGCCCGCTTGTCAACTCCGTCACCGGCGAGGAGGAGAAGCTCGAAGCGATCCTGCCGCTCTGCAAGAAGTACGACGTGCCGGTCGTTGCCATCTCCAACGACGAAACCGGCATTTCCGAAGATCCGGACGTGCGTTTCGCCGTCGCCAAGAAGATCGTCGAGCGCGCCGCCGACTACGGCATCAAGCCGCATGACATCGTCGTCGACCCGCTGGTCATGCCGATCGGCGCCATGGGCACCGCCGGCCAGCAGGTCTTTGCGCTGCTCCGGCGTCTGCGCGAAGAGCTGAAGGTCAACACCACCTGCGGCCTCTCCAACATCTCCTTCGGCCTGCCGCACCGCCACGGCATCAACGCCGGCTTCATCCCGATGGTCATCGGCGCCGGCATGACCTCAGCGATCATGAACCCCTGCCGCCCGCAGGAAATGGAAGCCGTACGCGCCGCAAACGTGCTGAATGGCACCGACCCGAACTGCACCAACTGGATCATGACCTACCGAGACCACAAGCCCGCCGAAGGCGGCCACGTCGTTGCTGCGGCCGCTCCGGCTGGCGGTGGCGGCGGTCGCCGTGGCGGCCGCGCGGCCCGTGCGGGCGCCGGCGGCGCCCGCGAATAATCCTGCTTCGGCACTGAACGTTTTTGAAGGGAGAAGGACGACGAGAAGCCAACTGCGCTTTTTGCCGTCCTTCTCCGTTCACCGTCATAGGCTGGGCGGGACACGGTAGCAGTGCACTTCACCGCTTCCATCTGCCAACGCAAAGTGGGGATCACCATGACACGCCGCCTTCGCTTCGATGCCGCAACGCTCTGGTTTGAAGCGCCCTTCGTCATCGCCGTTCGGCTGCAGGAGATGCAGATGGCGGCGCTGACGGGCAAGTCGCAGGATGTGACCGAGCTTCACCGCATGATCTCCGAGAAGATCGCGGCGGCGGCCGAGAGCGTCGTCGCCGTCAATGTCGCACTCTGGAAAGCCGCCTTCGACAACACCATGCGGCTGATGACCGGCGGCACGGCCTCCGGCCACGGAACGGCGATTGCATCCGCGGCGCTGAGGCCCTATGGCAAACGGGTGCGCAGCAACGCCCGGCGTCTGTCGCGCAAGAAGCCGTGAGCAATTTACCCTTCATCGTCACCACCACTTGAAATGATGCTTTGAGATCGTTCCATGTCGGGATTGGACAACTATCGGGCGGCGTTCCGGTGCAGTCTGAAACCGTTTACCCATGCTTCGCTCGCGAGATGAATCACCCTACCGGTGCTTCACTCTGGAAAGAGCGGACCTGACGAAAGACCTGAAAGCATGCGCATCGAAGGCACTTCCGAGATCGAGACCAACATGACCGAAGCCGCGCAAAAGGAACCTCTGGTGCTGTTCATGCCTTCGGGCAAGCGCGGCCGCTTCCCGGTTGGTACGCCGGTTCTCGATGCCGCGCGCAAGCTCGGCGTCTATGTCGAGAGCGTCTGTGGTGGGCGCGCCACCTGCGGGCGCTGTCAGATCGAGGTGCAGGAAGGCAATTTCGCCAAGCACAAGATCGTCTCCTCGCTGGAGCACATTTCGGAAAAGGGCGCCAAGGAAGAGCGTTACGAGAAGATCCGCGGCCTTCCGGATGGCCGCCGCCTCTCCTGCTCCGCCCAGATCCTCGGCGACCTCGTCGTCGACGTGCCGCAGGACACCGTCATCAACGCCCAGGTCGTGCGCAAGGCCGCGACCGACCGGGTGATCGAGCGCAATGCCGCCGTCCAGCTCTGCTATGTCGAGGTGGACGAACCCGACATGCACAAGCCGCTCGGCGACCTCGACCGGCTGAAGGTGATGCTGGAGAAGGACTGGGGCTGGAAGGATCTCCTGATCGCACCGCACCTGATTCCGCAGGTGCAGACCATCCTGCGCAAGGGCAACTGGGCCGTCACCGCCGCCATCCACCGCGACATGGATAGTTCCCGCCCCTTCATCGTCGGCCTCTGGCCGGGCCTGAAGAACGAGGCCTATGGAGTGGCCTGCGACATCGGCTCGACGACGATCGCCATGCATCTCGTATCGCTGCTTTCGGGCCGCATCGCCGCCTCCTCGGGCGCCTCCAACCCGCAGATCCGCTTCGGCGAAGACCTGATGAGCCGCGTCTCCTACGTGATGATGAACCCGGATGGGCGCGAGGCGATGACCAAGGCCGTGCGCGAGGCGGTCAACGGCCTCATCGGCAAGGTCTGCGCCGAGGGCGAGGTCGACCGTCACGACATTCTCGACATGGTCTTCGTCGCCAACCCGATCATGCACCACCTGTTCCTCGGCATCGACCCGACGGAACTCGGCCAGGCACCCTTCGCGCTCGCCGTCTCCGGCGCGCTGCAATATTGGGCGCATGAGCTCGAGATCGACGTAAACCGCGGCGCCCGGCTCTATATGCTCCCCTGCATCGCCGGCCATGTCGGCGCCGACGCGGCCGGTGCGACGCTTTCCGAAGGCCCCTACCGCCAGGACAAGATGATGCTGCTCGTCGATGTCGGCACCAATGCCGAAATCGTGCTCGGCAACAGGAACCGCGTCGTCGCCGCCTCCTCGCCCACGGGCCCCGCCTTCGAGGGTGCGGAAATCTCCTCGGGCCAGCGCGCCGCACCGGGCGCGATCGAGCGCGTGCGCATCGACCCCGTAACGCTGGAGCCGCGGTTCCGCGTGATCGGCGTCGACAAGTGGTCGGACGAGGAAGGCTTTGCCGAGGCTGCCGCCAGCATCGGCGTCACCGGCATCTGCGGCTCGGCGATCATCGAGATCGTCGCCGAGATGTATCTCTCCGGCATCATCTCGCAGGACGGCGTCGTCGATGGCGCCATGGCTGCGAAAAGCCCGCGCATCATCGAGAACGGGCGCACCTTCTCCTACCTGCTGCATGACGGCGAGCCGCGCATCACGGTGACGCAGAACGACATCCGCGCCATCCAGCTCGCCAAGGCGGCACTCTACGCCGGCATCAAGCTGCTCATGGAGAAACAGGGCATCGATCACGTCGACACCATCCGCTTCGCCGGTGCCTTCGGCTCCTTCATCGACCCGAAATACGCGATGGTGCTGGGCCTGATCCCGGACTGCGACCTCGACGAGGTAAAGGCCGTCGGCAACGCCGCCGGCACCGGCGCGCTGATGGCGCTCTTGAACCGCGGCCACCGCCGCGAGATCGAGCAAACCGTCAGCAGAATCGAGAAGATAGAGACGGCGCTTGAATCAAAGTTTCAGGAGCATTTCGTCAACGCCATGGCACTGCCGAACAAGGTCGACGCCTTCCCGAAGCTTTCGACGGTGGTGACTTTGCCGGAGCGCAAGGTGAATGCCGACGATGGCGAAGGCGGCGGGCGCAGGCGGAGACGCAGCCGCGAGTAGGTCGGTGTTCGGGGAGCAGCGCCTAAGATAGCGCAGAGCATCCGCCCCTCTCCTCGGGTTCAACCCGAGGACTAACCCTCCCCGCAGGCGGGGAGAGGGAACGAGACCGTGGCACGCTTGCGATCCGACGGCTGTTGTCGAGAAATGGCGGCAATCGCAAACGGATCAGACGGACGGGCGGGCACGGCACGTCCCTTCTCCCCGCCTGCGGGGAGAAGGTCGCGGCAGCGGGATGAGGGGCGGACGTCTGGGCCGCATACCTTTCACCAGACGTGGATACTGGAGATTTCAGCTTGCCTTAATTCCGGCAGCAAGCGACGGTCTGATGAACCGTATCTTTTGAACTGGCACCCAAGACCCATGAACGACAAGATTTTTGACACTCTGACCGGCATGTACTTCACCGTCGACGATCCCGATGGCACCTACGGCACGGGGCAGGTCATTCGTCCCGCCGCCGAAGGCATCTATTTCATCCGCTTCGACGGCAACGAGGTGGAACTGCCGATGGAGCTCGTCTCGATCGGCGAGATGCTGCAGACCACCGAGGAAGACTACAAGCTCTGGCGGTTCTTCGACACGATCGAGGAACGGGACAAGTGGATCGAATGGCTGGATGCGCCCTCGAAGCCGCGCGTCGTCACGCTGGTACGGCCGACGCCGACGAAATAGCGGCTGGCCGCAACGCTCGCTCCAGCCCCGCTCCTCGTGGGAGCATGCCGTCGGATTGATCGGAAGGCCACGTCAGGAGACGGCGCCCGCCGATGTCCATGCCTTCCCGAAATGTTTCCATCGCCGTCACTGCCGAAGGGCAAACTGACGGCGGATGAAGGTGGTCCCACAGCGCCGCGCGTCTTATCAGACGCGCAAAGGTCGCTGTAGCACTTTGATTTGCCGCGTCGACGGCCGTCAAGGCTTCGAACCCGTGGCCGCCGTCAATTGGGCGTGCGGCTCAGTAATACGGCGACACGCATTCCTGGCGCGGCCCATAATGCGGCTGGAAAGAGTTGTCGTAGGCTCTGTACGACCGATAGCGGTCATAACACCATTCGACATGCGCTGACGGCGCGTTGGAATAGACCCTGCGGGGTGGCGACGCGATCGCGCCACCGATGACTACGCCTGCCCCGAATGCGGCCAGAGGATACCACCATCCGTCACTGTGCCGACGGTATCCGTCGCGACGGTAACGGTAACCCTGGTAGCCATTGTAATAGCCGTATCGAGGGCCCGCATCGTAACGATAGCCGTTGTAGCCGCGCTTGTGCGGCGGGCCGCCGTAATGACCGGGCTTGTGGTGGACCAACTCGACCGGCTGGGAAGCTGACTGCCCCACCGAAACGGGAGACATGGGCACGGCCTCAGCCGAGACCGCCGACAGTGCCGTAGCGGCGGCTACGAGGACTGCACCTATTCTTTTCATGATATCATCCAACTGTTTTTCGTCGGGCCATTTTCCGGAATCCGCCATGAACCTCAGATGAACGTGCGCGGCTTGGCGCTGTGTCGAACCTCAAAGCGGTGGGAGCGCATGACCAGATGACGATTGTCATTCCGTAGTGGGGCCAACAAAAAAGGCCGGGGCGAAACCGCACCGACCTTCCTCATCATCGCTCTCACACCAGTGCCAGTACATCCGTGGTCAAAAGTCTAAGGCGACGCGGCAATTGCGAGCGGCGAAAAATTCAGCGCTCATCAGCAATGCCGATGGCGGCTATATAGGGAGCGATTGTGTCCGAAACAAGTTCGGTCGCGAATTGCCTCGAGGCAGTGCCAAAACCAACCGGCCGAAGCCTCACGCCGCCTTCGCCGCGAAGGCCCCGAGCAGCCCTGCCCAGCCCCCTTCGGAATCGAGCGACGCACGGGCCACCTCCGCCTTCGCGCCGTAGTTGGCGAGGTCGCGGTGTTCGAGCCGCACGGTGGTGCCGCCCTCCGCCGTCGGTTCGAAGGTCACCTCCACCTCCGTCTCGAAATCCGGATCGAAGGTCCAATCGGCATTGAGCTGCCAGGCGAAGAGGATGCGCTTCGGCGGGTCGTAAGCGAGCACCCGCCCCCATTCCTTCTCCTCGCCCGAGGTGCCGATCTCATACCAGCGCCCGCCGTCGGCAGGCTCGACGACAACCGTTTTCTGGCCGCTCGCCGTCAGGCTGTGGGTCTTCAGCCACCAGTCGCCCATGCGCGCCGTGAAGATCTCGAAGGCGCGCTCCGGCGGCGCATTGACGGTTACGGATTTCACCACCGGCGCCGGCTCGATCCTATGCATGTCCTTTCCTCCATTGCTCCCGATGTCGGCGGACGTGCGCCGATCGCTTCCGCCCTATCGCTCCGGTTTCCTCGGCCCCGCTCCCGAAGCCTCGTCGCTGTCGGCCAGCGCCTTGAAGGCGGCAAGCTGATCCTCCCAGAAGCGGTCCAGCCATTGCCGAAGCGGCCCGAGCCCGGCCGGATCGATCGAATAGATGCGCCTTTGGCCCAGCGGCTCGTCGCTGACCAGCCCCGCCTCCTTCAGCACCTTCAGATGCTGCGAGATCGCCGGCTGCGAGACCGGCAAGGATCGGGCGACGTCGGCGACCGAGGAGCGTCCCTTGGCAAGCTTCTCGAAGATCGCCCTTCGCGTCGGATCCGCCAGCGCAGCGAGCACTTTTCCTTCATAAGTCATGACTTATCATAAGGGCAGACTTATGAAAGTCAAGTTCTTCTGACGCAAAAGCGCCGCGCATTCGGCGGAATGCGCGGCGCCTGGCGCGCATCGAGCAATCGGCGCGCGAGCATCATTTGATGGTCGATGCGCTGGAAGCGAGAGACCTCCCCGAGTTGAAGCGGCTGATCGAGATCCATATCCGCCAGGCACCGATCAAGGCGTAAGCCTTCGACCGCCAGGCGCTTCGCCTTTCAGGCGCGCCGGCGGGTTAGCCAACCGCATCTGGTCCGTCGCAGGCGACAGCGGACGCGGCACTTCAGTTCGAGTGCGAAGGCCAAGCTCGCTGTCAGGCCTCAACGAGGGTAATCAGGTCAGCCGTCATGCTGGGCCGCCTTTGACGTCATCGGAAGGTTTCACGAACCCGCGAATTTCACCGTCACGCCGCGCTGGCGAAAGTATGCCTGCATCAGCTTCCTGCCCGAACGGTTGTTCTGCACGAGCCTCGCCGGATCGAACACGGCTTCTTTCATACCCTCTCGCGTCAACGCTGCCTTGAGGGTCGCAATATGCAGGTCGATGTCGGCATTGTCCGCCTGGAGCGATTCATAAATGCGGTTTGTTGCATCGGCTACGGTCGGTTCGCTCACTGTTACACTCCTGCTGCTGCGTGGCTGGGGCTCGCCACATTCGTCGGCTGACCCTATTGTGAAGAAAAATGCCGACGTCAATGGATGACGATGGATTGGAGCATCGCATCCGCTTTCGATAAGGCGGCACCGGACGCAGACCAGGAACCTGCCCCTTTCGCCATGGATCGGCGGCGAAGATTGCATGAATTGGAACGCCTCTTGCGATCGCGTCGCGCGCGGCCCTGCCGCGAAGGCTAACCGCCAAACACGATCGTCACCACCACCAGAACGGCGCCGATCGCCGTCATCGCCAAGGCCATCGGCCAGGGGCTGCGGCCCATATATTGCCCGAGCCGCGCCGACGGCGAAGAGCATGACGAGCGCGGCCTATTGCATCTGCAGTTCGGCGAAGGCGTCACGCACATGGTCGGCCACCGCCAGCACCGGCGCCGGCGCATCATTGATCACCTGCAGGCCGATATTGTAGTGGCCGAGATCCGGCAGGCCGTCGCGCTCGCCGAGCTGCACCATTTCGCCCTGGACGAGATAGCGCGGCAGCGGCGCGATCGCGAGGCCGGCAAGGACGGCGGCGCGCTGGCCGGTCGTATAGGCACTGAGAAAGGCTATACGGAACTTGCGGCCCGCGCGCGACAGTTTCTCCACCGCATCGGCGCGCCAGACGCAGCCATCCTCCCACATCGAGACCGGCAGCGGATCCTTGAGATGGGCGTTGCCGCACTTGGCGCCGGCCCAGACCAGCTTCTCCTGCATCAGGATTTCACCGTTTTTCGGGGTTCCCTCGGTCAGGCTGTTGAAGATGGCGATGTCGAGCCGATGCTCGTCGACCTTCTTGCGCATGGCGTTGCTCATGCCGATCGACACGTCGATCGTCACATTGGGATAGGACTCTGCGAAACGCTTCAGCACCTCCGGCAGGATGCGCTCGCCGACATCTTCGGGCGCACCGACGCGCACGACGCCATTCATGTCCGGCAGCAGGAAGCGCGAAACCGTTTCATTGTTGAGCGACAGCAGCCGGCGGGCATAACCGAGCAGCGTTTCCCCCTTCGGCGTCAGCGTCACCGAGCGGGCGTCACGCAGGAAGAGCGTGCAACTCAGCATCTCCTCGAGCTTCTTGATCTGCATCGAGACGGCAGACGGCGTGCGGTAAACGGTCTCGGCGGCGGTGGTGAAGTTGCCGGTCTCGGCAATGGCGACGAAGGTCTTCAGCACGTCCATTTCAAGAAGCGGAAGCGCGTGGCGCATCATCATGTTCATGGCGGCATCCTCGATCAGAAAAACTGAAAGATTGGTTCACTTCATTTCGTTTGATTGAATATCACCGATGCCCGATAGTCAAGCTCAAGGACGACGAAGGAAGGAGAAACCCATGTCCGCCGCCCAGCTTGTCATCGCCACGCCCAACCGTTCCCTGCGTAACACCGCCGGCTTGCGGATGGTGGCAGAATATCAAGAGCGACGTAGCACGGACATGGTGCTTGCCGCCCTTAATCACGTGATCGCCGTGCTCGAGGGTATCGCGAGCCGCCGGCGCCGGAAGCAGATTGCCAGGAATCGGGTGGAAACCGAGCGCGAACTGGCCAGACTGCCCCAGAGGGTCCGCGACGACGTGATGTTTGCAGACCCGCTAATCGATCACCATGTTTGATGAAAAGCATCAAACATATTCGTTGGAATGATAGATCAGGTTGCGCCATAGATAACGTCATGGTCGCGACCTGCTGAGAAACTCAGAAGGAGCCATGAAATGTCCAACACTCATTTTTCATCGGCCTCGGAACGGGCATCCTCCCACTCGTCCCTTCCGGGTCTCTTCAACCTGCGCGTCCGCGCCTGGGCGGCGTGGAAGCGTCACCGCCAGGAACGGGCGCTCGAAAACCTGTCCTATGACACGCTGAAGGACATCGGCTTCCCGTCGGTCGACGACGCGGTGCATAAGACGGAACAATGAAGGATGGCGTCAGCTGCCCTCGAAGGGCGAGACGAAATGCTTGATCCCCATGAAGGGCATCGCCAAGAAGGCGGTGCCCTTCTTGTTTTGACCGATATCTTTCCAGAGACCCGCCCCTCGGATGACTAGTCGGCTTCGACGATGCGGCAGGCGCGGAAACCAAAGACCCTGCCCATTTTTGCTGCCCGCAAAGCCTGCGTCAGGCGGTCGCTCAGAAAAAATATTTCGATCAAGGGCGGACTCACCCACAGGTCGGGGCCCTCGAGTGCGGCAGGGCTGACGGCAACGTCATCATCAGGCAGATAGGATCGGACGAGCAGTTTCCCGGAGCCGAGGGTCGTGACCCCCCGCGACAATTCAGGCAGGAAAACATCCTTGCGCTCGCCAATATTGAGACAAAAATACTCGCCCTCCACCGGCGTCTTGCGGTCGTGCTGGAGAAGCTTGATCGGATAGAGCGAGGAATGGCCGAGGTCGAATTGCCGCAGGATATCGGCACAGGCCGCCGAAACCACCACCGCGCCTGCAGCAAGCACGAGATCGGCCTGCTTCTTTTCCTTCTTGTCCGGATACTTGGCGAAGATCTCCTTCGGAAAATGCTCCGCGGACATCCGCTCGCCCGCTTCGTTCAATTTGGCCATCTGACCGAGGCTCATGCCCGTTGGCAGCGGATCAGCGGTAAACCCCTTGATCCGTGTTGAGTCCATGAAAGCGCGGCTGGCCCAGACCTGGACATTTTTCGATTGCGCCATACCGGCAATGCCCCCGCCCGAATGTTTCAGAGACGCCAGGAGCAACCCTCCGGACGAGACGCGGTACCGAGCCGTGAAGTGCTCCAAGGCAGTGCCACCGACCGGTGATTGCATGCGACAGAAATCACTACCATTTAACACTTACTAATACAAGCAGTGCCTGTTTCATCCATGCAGGACCCGGTATGATTGAAGAGCTGAGGATCCCAAGTCGGCGAATTGTTTTCGATCCGCCCGCTGGAGACCCAAGGACAGGCTGAGAGCATTTTCGGCCGATCCGCTGGCGCGGGTCCGGGTTGTGGTTGCAGCAAGTCCAACGCATGACCAGCGGAGAGCGACTTGCCTCATACCGACACCTCGCTTCCGCATCGAAAACGTCGCAATCGGCAAACACAACCTTTGCGCTCACTTTGCAATTATTGCGTATCTCTGGCAGTTCTTGTCAGATAACGTCAGCGGTGCTGGAGAAACTGTCGCTTTCCTTACAAAAGCCTGAAAGATCCACGGAACCGCCCTTTGCCGCCCGATGTCGCAATGCGAAATCACTTTGCGGTCGCGGCTTTCCATGTCAATGTCGCAAATAGACAAGCCGAAGAGTATCTTCCAAGCGACGAATATACCCGCATCGCCAAGCATGGGAAGCCTCATGAACAAGCCACTGACCAAAAAGCGTTCTCTCGTCTTCTTCCTGGTGCCGAACTTTTCCATGCTGCCCTTTTCGGCGGCGATCGAAACGCTCCGCATCGCCAACCGCATGCTCGGCTACGAGGCCTATACCTGGCGCCTCGCTTCGACCGACGGCGAAAAAGTCCTCTCCTCCAGCGGCATCGCGCTCGAGGTCAACTCGTCGCTGGCCGACGAGCGCAAGTTCCTCGGCGGCGAAAACCGCCCGTCGATGGTGCTGGTCTGTTCCGGCATCTATGTCGAAGATTTCAACAACAAGTCGGTCAATGCCTGGCTGCGCGAGGTCTATAACCGCGGCGTCGCCGTCGGCAGTCTCTGTACGGGCGCCCATGTGCTGGCCTCGGCGGGCCTGTTGACCGGCAAGCGCTGCGCCATCCACTGGGAAAACCTGCCGGGCTTTTCCGAGAGCTTTCCGCAGGCGGAAGTCTATGCCGACCTCTACGAGATCGACAGCAACATCTACACCTGCGCCGGCGGCACCGCCTCGCTCGACATGATGCTGAACCTGATCGACCAGGACTTCGGCGAGAACCTCGTCAACCGCGTCTGCGAGCAGGCGCTGACCGACCGTGTGCGCGGCCCGCATGACCGCCAACGCCTGCCGCTGCGCGCCCGCCTCGGCGTGCAGAACGCCAAGGTGCTGTCGATCATCGAACTGATGGAAGCCAACCTCGCCGAGCCGCTGTCGCTTCTGGAAATCGCCGAGGGCGCAGATCTTTCGCGCCGCCAGATCGAGCGGCTGTTCCGCCAGGAAATGGGCCGCTCGCCCGCCCGCTACTACCTGGAAATCCGCCTCGACCGTGCCCGGCACCTGCTTATCCAGTCATCGATGCCGGTGGTCGAAGTGGCCGTTGCCTGCGGCTTCGTCTCCGCCTCGCACTTCTCCAAGTGTTATCGCGAACTCTACAACCGCTCGCCCCAGCAGGAACGCGCGGACCGCAAGCTGACGCTGCAGATGGCGCGATAACAGCCCGATAGAGACAGGCTGAAGGGCGGAGAGATCCGCCCTTTTCGTTTTGGGACCGACCGCGAGCCTCCCTTTCCGTCATGCTCGGGCTTGACCCGAGCATCCAGGCGCCAGCTCTCCGTGCGGCATGGATCCTCGGGTCAAGCCCGAGGATGACGAATGGAGAAGGTGGCGGTGGGCAGCCCTGCCCGCCTTTTGCTTGCTCCTGCATTCGAGGCAACTCGTCGCGTGTGGCGACCCGATCCGGTTGCACGCCCACCATTTCGATAGGAAGGTCGATTGCGTGCGGGAATCACCCGGCAAGCCGTCGACGCCTTCGCTCCGCGCACGAGAACCCAGACACGCCATCATCAGGAGCAACGCCATCCCATGGCACCGGTTGAGATCGATCCCGCCAAGGTCCACGAGTTCAAGGATTTCCAGAGCTTCTACGACTGGCTTGGCGCCCATCACCAGAGCGAGGACGAAGTCTGGATCAAGATCCACAAGGTAAGCTCCGGCCTACCCTCGATCACGCCCAAGGAGGCGATCGACGTGGTGCTTTGCTGGGGTTGGATCGACGGCGTGCGCAAGGGGCTGGACGACAAGAGCTTCCTGCAACGTTACTCGCCGCGCGGCAGGAAAAGCATCTGGAGCAAGATCAACGTCGATAATGTCGCCCGGCTGATCAAGGAAGGCCGCGTGACGGAATATGGCCTGCGCCAGGTGGACGCCGCCAAGGCCGATGGACGCTGGGACCGCGCCTATGCCAGCGGCAAGGACCTGAAGATTCCCGACGACCTGCAGGCGGCGATCGACGCCGAGCCACTGGCAAAGGCGATGCTCGCCAAACTGAGCGAGCAGAACCGCTTCGCGCTGGCCTTCCGCACCCACAATATGAAGACGGAGGCCGGCCGCAAGAAGAAGATCGCGACCTTCGTCGAGATGCTGAAGCGCGGCGAAACGATCTATCCGCAGGGACGGAAGTGACGCGGCTGCCCCGCCCGCCGTCCTGACGGTCGGAACAGCCACTCCCGGCTCCTAAACCTGACCGTGAAACGCCCGCTCCAGTTCGGCGATGTCGAGCTTGATCATGCCGAGCATGGCCTCCGCCGCACGCTTGGCGCGCACGCGGTCGGAATGGGCGATCATGTCGCCCAACACGCGCGGGGCGATCTGCCAGCACAGGCCCCAGCGGTCCCGGATCCAGCCGCATTGCTCGGGTTCTCCGCCGTTTTCGAGGATCGCATTCCACAGCCGGTCGATCTCCTCCTGGGTGTCACACTGGATCATGATCGAAAAGGAATGATTGAACGGATCGAGCGGCCCGGCTTCGAGCGCCAGGAATTCCTGCTTGCCGAGTGTGAACTCGATGATCTTGACGCTGTCGGGCGGTCCGCTCGGGCTCTCGGCCGGCAATGTGGCGATGCGGGTGATCGCCGAATTGGGCACGAGCGATACGTAGAATTCGACCGCCTCGCGCGCCTCCTTCTCGAACCAGAGATTTGAAACAACATTCTTCATCCGTCGGCTCCTCTTCGTCCCGCTTGATCATGTGCGGGTAACCAAAGGACGTCCGACTTCGTTCCAAGCCGACAGATTGGGCAGTGGATTTTTCGGGACGGCGGGGCCTGCGACAGGCTTAGGACGCCAGCGCGTCGAGCAGCGCCAATTCCGAGATCACCCGGTTCCGGCCCGCATGTTTCGCCATATAGAGAAACTGGTCGGCGGCGTGCAGGTAGTTTTCGAAGGCTTCCGCCGTCTCGATGGTGGCAAGGCCGATCGAAACGGTGATCGTCAGTTCCTCGTCGTCGGCAACGATCCGCGATTTCGCCAGTTCCAGCCGCAGCGCATCGCAAAAGGCAAAGGCGCGCCGCACGTCGCAGCCGTTGAAGAGAATGCCGAACTCCTCGCCGCCCAGGCGGGCAAGCAGGTGTTCCTCCCCCAGCAGCGCCGAAAGCCGCTTGGCCACATGCTTCAGCACGATGTCGCCGATCTCGTGGCCGTAGGTGTCGTTGAGCCGCTTGAAATGGTCGATGTCGAGCACCGCGATCGCGGTCCGCTCGCCGCGTCTCAGGCACTGTTCCACCAGGCGCGGACCGGCGAGGAAGAAATGGCGGCGGTTGTAGAGGTCGGTCAGATAGTCGCTCGCCGCCTGCCGCTGCAGGGTCTGCAGGCGCTTCTGCACGCCGGCGGTTTGGGCGATGCGGCCGTTGAATTCCGCTTCGAGGAACGGTTTCTGGATGAAATCGGTGCCGCCGGCCTCCAGGAAACGGGCGCCGGCGCGCCGGTCGCCGCTGTCGGAAAGGCCGATCACCGGCAGCGCGCCGTCGCCCTGCCGGCGCTCCACTTCGGCAAGAAGTGCCGCACCGGACATGTCGGCGAGATCGAGATCGGTGACGACGAGATCGACCGCCTCGCCGCTGTCGAGCACCTGCAGCGCGTCGGCCGCGGACGCGACCTCGCAGACGGCGATCCGCTGCCTTCTCAGGATGCCCGAGAGTTCGCTACGCGAGGCGGCATCGGAATCGGCAAGCAACACCGTCGTCTTGCCGTTGGTGAGCGCCCGGTCGACGGCGCCGATCAAAAGGTTGATCGATTCCGGCTGGTGCTTGATGACGCAATCGAGCACGCCGCGCGACAGGATCTCTTCGCGCGTATGGTCGTTGAAGGCCGCGGTAAAGACGACGGCCGGCACCTGATTGTCGAGGACGAATTCGAGCGCCTCGCAATTGGGCGCATCCGGCAGGTTGAGATCGAGCACCGCAAGCGAGAAGCTTTCCGGCGCCTGCTCCAGCGTTTCCTTGAGCGCCGCCAGCGAGCTGCAATGAGTGACGCGGATGCCGTGGACGGACTCGAGCCCGTATTTCAGCGCCGTCGCGAACATCCGGGAATCTTCGACAAGCAGCATGCGCTTGTCGCTGTGCTTTTGCACAGAATTCACCCGGCCCGGCGTGCGGCGCAATCTCACGTCCCTGCAACCCCTCTCGAGCCGCAGGCGTGCTGCCCTCAAGGGGTGACGCTGGCTCCGAATATGTGAATAAACCCGCCACTGACCGCACCGGCCCTTTGGCCGGCGTGATCTGGCGTGACCGGGCTCCCCGCTCCTGTTGCGGCGGATTGAAGCCCGAACGGATTGCAATTTCGTTAATGCAGCAACCTGAGCGCGGGAGTTCGCGCCCTTTGCCATAATATTTTGGGGATTATTTCTCGTATCAGGCCGAAACCTGCGCCGGAACCCTAACCTTTTCACTGAGCGTGCGGATTTTCGTCAGCGTGTCCAGGTTCTGGTTGACGCGGCAGTAGAATTCCTCGTTGACGAAGGGACGAACGACGAAGTCGTTGCCGCCCGCCTTCAGGAAGCGCGCCGACAGCAGCCGGTTGGTGGACGACGATACGCCGATGATGCGCAACTGATGCGGCCCATAGGATCCGCGGATGCGCCGCGTCAGCTCGAAGCCGTCGATATCGGGCATGTTGTAGTCGGTGATGACCAGGCCGATATCGGGGTTGTTCTTCAGAAGTTCGAGCGCAGCTGCGCCGCTGTCGGCCGAACTGGTGCGGAAGTTGTAGCGCTTGAGCTGCGTCGTCAAAAGCGCGCGCGCCGTCGGGCTGTCGTCGACGATCAGCACGTGATGCTTGTGGTTGGTGAGGAAGCGGCAGACGGATTCCGCCAGCATGTCGACGGCAAAGACGCTGTCCTTGATGACGTAATCGACGATCTCCTTGGCGAGGATCTTCTCGCGCGTCGATTCCTGGAAGGAGCCGGTGAAGACGATGGTCGGCACGCTCATATCGATCAGGTAGTTGAGCGCCTCGCCGTTCTCCGCCCCCGGGAGGTTGATGTTGGAGATGGCGAGCGACGCCGGAAATGTCGCATTTTCGACGGCAAACTGCAGGTCGTCATAATCACGGCAGACGATGACATCGATGTCGAACAGCTCTTTCAGCCGCTTCGACACCATCGACGAGAAGAGGTTGGAGTCCTCGGCCAGCACGATGCGGTGCTCGCCAAGGGATTCGCCGGAATAATACATTCCGGAAATGCCAAAAAACGACATTGAACGCCTATGTGAAAGAGTGTCCCCCTACAGCGCCCAAGCGTTCCTCATGCCCGCAAAGTCACTGTAACTTGCAGCCGCCATGCTAGAGGAGAAAGGCTTTCTCTGGTGTTAATGAGCGGCCGGCCAAGTGACGCGGCCGGGTGTCAAGGTGGGACTTCGCGGTCACTCCCGACGCAGCGCTGCCGTCAGCCCTTGGGTGCCTGGCCGCGCCGCGCCTCGGCCGTCTTGCGAATGACTTCGGCGATCTCCGGATTGCTGCTCGACAGCATCTGGAAATCCTCCGAATAGAGCGACAGCAGCGAGACCTCGGTGGCGGCAGTGACGGTCGCCGATCGTGGCTCGCCCGAAATCAGCGCCATCTCGCCGAAGAAGCTGCCGGGGCCGAGCTCGACCGGTGTCGGCGATGGGGTCGCGATGCTCACGCGCCCCTCGACGATGAAGAACATCTGGTCACCCGCCTCGCCCTTGCGGCAGATGACGGCGCCGGCGGGCACCATCCGCGGACGCAGCGCCCTGACGATCTCGACGAAGGCGGCCGAGCCGAGCTTCTGGAACAGCGGCACCGCGGCCACCAACTGCCAATTGCGCACGAAATCCTGGCGGCGCACCTCCTCGAAGAAGCCGGTGGCAAGAATGCCGGCCCAGAGCGCGAAGATGCCGATGCCGCTCATCATCACCAGCCCGGCAAGCACCCGCCCGGCCAGTGTCTGCGGGATCTCGTCGCCATAACCGGTGGTGGACAGCGTGACCACCGCCCACCACATGGCCTGGGGAATGCTGCCGAACTTGTCGGGCTGGACATCACGCTCGATGAGATAGGCGATCAGCGATGCGCCGAAGAGGACGATGCCGAAGAGCGAGGTGACACCGACAAGACTGGGGGCAGCCCGTGACACGACCCGGCCCAGCAGCCGGAAGAAGGTGGAATGGCGCAGCGGCTTTAACAGCCAGATGCCGCAATAAAGGCTCTGATCCTGCGGGCCGGCAAGGAGGAAGCCGACCAGCGGAACGACGACGGCCAGGAGGTCGATCGTGATTTCGGACATCGGCACAGGACCGCCCTTCGTCCGAAGCGCGATCAGCGTGTCGGTGAGTTGCAGCGCATAGACGCCCCAGATACCGGCGAGGAACCCCTCGAGGGCAAGCCGCACTCCGGCGCCAAAGTTCGGCGCGGTCAGCGCGGCAACCACAATGAGACCCGCCGCCGCCAAAAGGCCATTGGCAACGTCCGATATCCTCAACAATGGCCGTGCCGACATACACTCCCCCAGCAGCCCGCCGACTTCACACGCAACGCGGCACCGCAGCAACGCCTTGATCTAAAGCACAATCCTACTCTTGAATCGATGCTCATTTAAGGGAAGCGAAAAATGAACCGCGCATCCGCTCGGCCGCTACGTCGAAGCTCTGGGGGATATTCGCAAGGCGCACGCGGGCGCTTGTCTTCATATGCGGTCTTCTTCGTATTGCGCGGCTCCCTCGACGGGCCTCAGCCACGGCTCGCGGCGCTTGATCCAGAGCTCGTAGCTCGGCACAAGCGGCGTCGGCGCTTCAGACAGGATGCCAAGCTTGACTTCCGCCTCCTGGTCGTCGGCCGAGAAGACCCGCGAACCGCAACGGGGACAGAAGCGGCGCCCCTGGAACACCGAGGTCTCGCCGGTGTGTTCGAAGCGATCGGCAGGCCAGATGCCATAGAAGGTGAAGGCCGAGCCGCTTTCCTGCCGGCAATCGGTGCAATGGCAGATACCGACCCGCGTTGGCTCACCGCGCACCGAAACCTGCACCTGACCGCAAAGGCACTTTCCCGAGAGCATCGTCATGACCTTATCCTGTCGCGCAACGGCTGATGTCAGACCGGGAAACGACGCACGCGGGCGTTGGGTTCCCGTAACGGCGATCTTTAAAGCGATCTCAGCGCGCGATGCCGTGCCTGGTCCCGCAGGCCTGGTGTCGGCAGGGAACTTTTCGGCTTTCCACGTCTTCTGCGGGTATTCCGGATGGAGGATACGAACCATGCATGCCGAAAGACAGGAGATCATCGACCTCGAACAGGAATTCTGGCGAACCATTATGGAGAAGGATACCGAGGCGTCCGTGGCGATGCTGCCCGAACGGTCGATCGTCGTGGGGGCGCAAGGTGCGACCGTGCTCACCCGGGACGACTACCGCCGGATGGCCGAGCAGGCCGAGGGCTCCTGGAGCCTCAGATCGTTCCGGCTCGACGACGTCAGCGTCATCTTTCCACGGGAGGACGTGGCCGTCATCGCCTACACGGTGACCGAAGAGATGGAGGTCGACGGGCAGCCTCTGACATTGAAGGCCGCCGACGCCACGACCTGGATCCGCGAGAACGGCGGATGGGTGGCCGCGCTGCACACGGAATCGGTGCGCGGCGACCCCTTCGGCCGCGACCGGAAGGCGGCGTAGTTCGGAATGAGCTGCGAGGCCGTTCTCCGGCCTCGTCGTCGGGTGGATTACAGTGGCGGAAGGCCGGCCCGCGCCGTCTCCGGCACTCGAACCTGCCCGACAAACCGGCTGCCGCGCCGGCTCTTTTCAGTATAAGATGCCACCATGAGTGAAGCTCAGCCTCTCTTCGACATGCTGCGCCAAACCGTGCAGCCTGAGATCGCCGACGCGTTGGAGCGCTTTGTCCGGGAAGCGCCGGACCGCAAGCTCTGCCGTGTCAATGCGCTGGCCTTCGCGGCCGAGCACGGGCTGAACGAGGAAAAGACGATCGCGGCTTTCCTGCACGCTTCCCGCCTCGGCCTCTTCGAACTCTCCTGGAACGTGCTCTGCCCCGGCTGCGGCGGCGTGCTCGACGCCAACACCTCGCTGAAGACCGTGCAGAGCGATACCTATACCTGCTCGCTCTGCGCCGCCGGCTATGAGCCGACGCTCGACGAGATGGTGGAGGTCACCTTCACCGTGAACCCGCGGGTGCGCCATATCGAAGCCCACAGCCCGCACGAGTTGTCGCCCTTCGAGTATTTCCGCCAGATCTACTGGGGCTCCGGCATCGAGCTGCCGGAAGAGGACTACGAAGCCAGGATCGACGATTTCGTGCTGGAGGCGCTGGAGCTGCCGCCCGGAGAAAAGGCCGTCATCTCGCTGCAACTGCCCGCGGAGTTCATCATCGTCTTCGAACCGGTGACGCATGCCGCGCAGTTCATCGACGTCAAGGGCGAGCCGACCAGGGAGCGGCGCACCCTGTCGCTGGTCTTCGATCGCGGCCACCGCCACGACGAGGCGCTGACCATGCCGCCGGGACCGCTGCGCATCCAGGTGGAAAACCATACGGATGTCCGCACCCTGCCCTCGGTGTGCATCGCCAACGACGCCCTGCACGACATTCTCGGCCGTCGCCGGCCGTTCCTGACGGCCAAGCGGCTGCTTTCCAACCAGACCTTCCGCGACATCTACCGCACCGACACGATCGACGTGGATCAGCGGCTGAAGATCACCAGCCTCACCTTTCTCTTTTCCGATCTGCGCGGCTCCACCGAGCTCTACGAACGGGTCGGCGATCTCGCGGCCTTCGATCTGGTGAAGACCCATTTCAGCGTCGTCAACGAGATCGTTGCCGCCGAAGCCGGCGCCGTGGTCAAGACGATCGGCGATGCGGTCATGGCGACCTTCCCGACGCCGGACCGGGCGGTTGCGGCGGCCATGCGGATGCGGGAGGCGATGCGCCAGTTGAACGAGGATCGCGGCTCCGAGGATCTGCTCTTGAAGATCGGCATTCACGAGGGACCGTGCATCGCCGTCAGCCTCAACGAGCGCCAGGACTATTTCGGCCAGACGGTCAACATCGCCTCGCGCGTCCAGCACCTTGCAAGCTCGCGTGAGATCTTCGCCACCAGTTCCGTGCTCGACGACCCGCGCGCCTCGAATCTCCTCAGCGACCGCGGCCTCAATCCGCAGTCGCACAATGTCGCGCTACGCGGCATCACCAACGAAATCAGCATATTTTCGATTCCGTGAAGCCTACGCACGAACTGAAAGATCGCGCCGCGCCTCACACCACCGGCGGTATCAACGTCAGCACTTCGCCGTCATCAGGGATCACCAGCTTCGTCAAGGGTATGCCATGGGCATCGGCGGCTGCCCTGAGCTCGCTGCGGCTGAGCGTCGCGTGATCGAGCGCCTCCATGTGCGCGGCGATGTTCTTCGCCATCTCGCAGACCTTGATCGTCTGCTCGGCATCCATGACGATGAGATCGCCGTTCCAGCGCGCGGCGCAGGAATGGGTGACGATGATGTCCGGCCTGGTTTCGCGGATCGTCGTCTCGACGGGCGGATAGAAGACCGTGTCGCCGGCCCAGTAGACCGTCGGTTCGCCCTTCGCCTCGAGGCTGAAACCGATGACAGGCCCCATGTCCTGGACGACAGGACCAAGCCCATGGCTGCCGTCGCGCCGGGTCAGCGTCAGGCCCTGCCAACTGGCTTTGCCGGAGAGCGGCGTGACGTCGCGAAAGCCGGCTGCACGTATCGCCTCCTCATCGCCCGGCTGGCAGAAGATCGGCAGGCCCTTCGGCACCCGCTCCTTGGCGGTATCGTCGAGGTGATCCTCATGCAGATGCGAGATGATGACGAGTTCGACACCCGCAAGGATCTCGTCGATCGCGACGGGCAGGTCGACCAGCGGATTGGGGGACCGCCCGGCAAAGGACGGCAGACTGTGTTTCGGCCCAAGGAACGGATCGACGAGCACCGTGTGACCGCCGTAGTCGAGCTTGAGGGTGGCGTTGCGGATAAGCTGGAGTTTCATGGCGGTCCTTCCTTCCTCGACCTCATACCCAGCCTGGGTGACGGTCACCGCATCGGCCTCGATCTGACGGGGCCGATCCTTACCCAAAATGGATGAGTTGTGCTCCAATCGCTCGAGTGTAGCATGTGAGGAGCGACTGCAGAGGCCTCATCCATTGTAGTCGCGAACAGCCCCCAGGAGCCTCTGCCTCCAGTAGAGGCTCCCCCAAGGCCGCCAGTGTCGCGCGAGCAAGCCCCGCCGCTTCAGATTGCGTAAATCAAGCAGGAACCGCCCCGAATGGGCGCTCCGCATTCAGGCGTCCGAGCGGTGTTGATCTAAAGGGTGCAGCTCCAGCCACATGGCGGTCTCGAACAGCGCGCCCTCATCGGACATTCCCTTGCGGAACCGATCCGTCAGATGCCGAGCCAGGCGATCGGCCCGCTTTCCATGACGCGGAATGCTGCAACAGGTGCACACGCGGTCGATGATGCCCTGAAGCATATCGAGGTCGTCGGGGCTGATCTGGTCGTTCATTCCACCGGCAATCTCCGGCACTGAAATCTCCCGGCTGCCCTGGTCGTGTGTATCGGCATCCGCGCCTGACACCGATCTTTTGTCGAAACTGATCATGTATTTCAGGGCGACGCTGTCGCGGATGCCCCTCTGGTAGCCACTGATCAGCTGTCTTGCGATCGAGCGTGCTGTCTCGCAATCGCGTGGTAGACCGCGCGCGCGCAGAATGTCGGTGAAGATCTGCTCGATCTGGTTCATTTCGTGAGGGAGAAGCGCCTTTGGATTGGCCGTGGAAAACATCGCGCGACCTCCTGAATTGGGGCGAAAGCGATTAGTCTTCCAGCCGCCGGGGCCCGTATCACCTGCCCGGAGGTAAGAACAGTATGGGCTGATCCGACAATAAGGCAACCAACCGCGAGGGTTTTTGAAGCAGAGCCGCAAAGAAATGGCCCCGCCGTCACGTGGGGCCAAGGGAAAGAGTGTGCTTCTCAAATTGGGCCCAGCCAAGAGGAAGACTCCGGCCCGTGCCATGACCCCGGTAATGGATCATCAACCATCTTTAAACCGCCATTGCGGCGACTGGTTCCGTAGCTGCTTGATGCGATCATCCTATGGGATAGGCCGCACGCTCGAAGCCTGAACGCTGCCGGCAACGGCGCACGCCCCTTGCACCGTTGCCGTAGGATGGAGGGTTACTTCACGACGACGTTGCCGTTGACGATCTCGACATTCTCGTCGCCCTGCAGGCCGATGCGGTCGCCGCTCGGCGCCGTCACGAAACAGCCGCTCGGGCAGATCATTTCCGTCGCTCCGGATGCGATTGCCACTTCCATACGGCTTTCGCCCTCGACGACGACCAGCACGGCGGTCTCGCCGTCCTTGTTCGTGACGGTCGCGGCCGATGCCGCTTCCGCAGCCAGCGCGCCGGCCACGAGCACGCCGGAAAGCAATGCAATCACAAATTTCTTCATCGCCCATCGGCGCCCGACGCGCCGCCCCTCTCGCCGAGCCGGCCGCCCCGTCGGTTTCGCGACGTTGCGCCGGCCACCTCTTCAGCCGGTGCCAGCCTACTGCATAATTTCTTAAATCGAAATCGATTTGAGAATTGGAATTATGCAGCAAATCAAAGTGCTACAGCGACCTTTTGCGCGTCTGATCCGACGCGCGGCGCTGCAAGCGCTCACCGGAAGAATTGCATGCTTTTTATCCTGGGCTGGCTGAATAGGCCGTGAATGCGCCGTTTATCAGCGGTTTGGATTCGCGCGGCGGCTGGCGCTTCGGCGATTGCGCGTTTCTTCCACCTCGCCCTCCTCGTCGAGCGGCGCCGCGGACGCGGTCTTCCTGCCGGAAGCGCTCGTCCTGCCCGGCGCCCTTGCCTCGGCGGACGCCCTTGCTTCGGCGGACGTGGCGCCCTTCGGCTCGCCCACCTTCTCCGGCTCGTCGCTTTCGATGCCGGTCTGGTCCTCGACCGGCACGTCCTCGATCTTCACCGGGAACGGCTCGCCGATGCCTTCGTCGCGGAAGCGCTCGTAGATCGAGATGCGCAGGTCGTTGCGCACGCCGCCGCCGGTCAACACGTCGGCGACGTAGATCCTGAGCTCGAAGGTCATGCGCTCGTCGCCGAAGGCGGTGAAGCCGACGCTCGGCGACGGGTTCTTCAGCACCATCGGATGGGCGGCGGCGATCTCGGAAAGCAGCTCCATGATCCGGCGCGGATCGCTGGCATAGCTCACGGTAACGGCGATTTCGGAACGGCCGAGCTTGTTGCGGTGGGTCCAGTTGCCGACCGACGCGTTGATCAGCAGCGAGTTCGGCATCATGATCGACTGGTGCTGGAAGGTTTCGATCTCGGTGGCGCGCACCGAGATGCGCTTGACGAAACCTTCCGTCGTGCCGCTGACGATCCAGTCGCCCACCTTGAACGGCCGCTCGACGAGCAGGATCAGCCCCGAGACGAAGTTCGAGACGATGTTCTGCAGGCCGAAACCGACGCCGAGCGAGAGGGCACCGGCGACGAGCGCGAGGTTGGAGAGATCGATGCCCGCCGCCGACAGGCCGATGAGGCCGGCAAGGCCGACGCCGGTATAGCCGATGCCGGTGCGGATGGAGTTGCGCACGCCGGCATCGACGCGGCTTCGCGCCATGATGTTGCCGTCGATCCAGCGCTGGACGAAGCGGGTAACGGCATAGCCGAGCGCGAAGAACAGGATGCCCGCGAGAATGCCGACCAGCGAAATGGTGATCGAGCCGATCTTGATGTCGGTGACCGCGCGATAGGCCCAGGCCTCGATATCGGCGATCTGGAAGCCCCATTGCAGGAGGATCAGCGGAATGAAGAACAGGACGACGAGCGCATAGATGCTCAGACCCGCCACGAGGCCGATCTGATCGAGCGCCACCTGCTCGAGATTGTAGCGCCGTTCGAGATAGCGTCCCGCAGCCGTCTCGCCGAATGCGCCCTGCTTCGCCACCGCCCGGCCAGTGAGAATGCCGATATACATCGTCACCAGGATCGCGCCGGTGATGATGATCTGGGTGGCGATGAATCGGGCAAGACCGACATAGCCGGAGGCCGCAGCGACGATCAGCGAGAGACCGATCAGCACAAGCCCGATCGAAACCAAGCGCGGCCAGGACCGGCCATGCGCGTCGAAGTCGTCGTCCTTGCGAAGCGTCGGCCGGATCCAGGCCGAGGCGATGATGATCAGGCCGATGACGATGGAGGCGACGAAGCTCTTGACCACGGTCAAGACGACCGGCGAACCGAGCGCTTCGCTGACGCCGCCGAAGAGGTAGTCGAGGCCGTTGACCAGCGCCATGGCGAAGATCGCGATCATCAACATCCGGGCGCCGCGGTCGGAAACTCGGACCAGCCGCCAGCGCGGATCGCGCGGCGAAAGCACTGCCTGGGCAAGCCGGGTGATGAAGAACACCACCACGCTGACGCCGAGCGTGATGGCGACGATCGGCGCGATGTCGGAGCGCAGCACGTTGAACGAGTGCAGGAAGAAGAAGCTCGACACGGCGAAGGCGGCGGAAGCCAGCGTCGGTATCATGGTCGACCAGAAGGCCACCGACAGACGCCGGAAATAGCTCGGCTCCTCGTCGGTGATATCGTGCTGGATCCAGGGGCGGAAGAGCCTGCGGCTGCCGGCGAGGAAGACGAGCGCAGCCAGCAGCGACAGGAACAGCGCCGTCAGCAACTGCACGCGCTTGTAGTTCCAGGCAAAGCTCAACCAGCTGGTGACGCTGCGGGTCAGCACGCGGGTCTCGTCGGCCGTCGCCGACAGGGCGTCGTTGAACATCGTGCCGGAGACTTCGGTGTTCTTCAGCAGCGTGTTGGAAAATAGCGCGCGGCGCGTGGCCGTAATCGCGTTGGAAAGCTTGGTCGACTGAACCGAGAGGCCCTCGGCCTCGCCGGTCAGCGCGTTGATGGCGCCGCGCTCGGCAACGAGCCGCTTGCGCTCGGCGGACACGATGTCCGCCTCCGGCGGCTGCCCTTCGCCCGGCGGGTCGCCGAGTTCGGTGAGCCGCGCCTTGATCTCGTCGAGGCGCGGACGGGTCGAGACCGATACGCCGATGATCTGTTTCGAGAGCGCATCGACCTGGACCTTCAGTTCCGCAAGCGCGGTATCGTCGTCCTTCGCCTTGTCGACGAGGTCGGTCAGCCGCTTGAGCTCCTCGCCGGCCTTGGCGAGCTGCTCGGTCGCCTGGGTTTGAGCCGGTGGCGCGGCATCGGCCGGTACCGTCTGCTCGGCGGGCGGCGTTGCCGTCTGCGCCGGTTGAGCGGGAGTCGCGGCCGGCTCGGTGGCAGCGCCGGGAGTCGCGCCCGGCGTCGCACTATTGTCAGCGGGTTGCGCACCTTCCTGCGCCGGCGCCGTCTTGCCGGCCGGTTGCGTTGCCGTCTGGCCCGACTGAGCGGGCGCCGTCTTCTGCGCCGGCTGTGCTGCGTTCTGAGCCGTCGCCTGTGCCGGCTGCGCCGGCTTTTGCGCCATGACCGGCCCCGCAGCGGCAAGCGCCAGCAGGCAGAGGAGAATGGCAGGCAATTTTCCGACAGAACGCAATTTCATGATCCTTGCAGGTTGAGACCGTGATGCGGAATCGCGTCAGTGGTCATCACAATGCGATGTGAATACGAAAGACGGCGGAAAGATGCAAAAGCCGCTGCCAATTGCACTCCAACGCCGGATTTTTCGTCAGAAACCGGCGCCGGGCTGTGCCAGATAGGCAAGCTCGGCCTCCGTCGAGACGCGGGCCAGGAAGGCGTTGCGGTGCGGGAAGCGGCCGAATTGTTCGATCACCTCGCGGTGCCGGATGGCATAGTCGAGATAGTCGGCGTCGCCGAGTTCGGTGAAAAGCTTCACCGACATGGTCTGGTCGGTCAGGTTTTCCGAATGCTCGAACGGCAGATAGACGAAGGCGCGCGCCTCCGGCTTGATCGCCATGTCGGCGCCGATGCCCACGGCGAGCTTCGCCTCGTGCAGCGCCAGGCAATCGGTCGCAAAGGCCAGCGGCGTGCCGCGATACATGTTGCGCGGCATCTGCTCGAGCAGGATGATCGCCGCCAGCCGGTTTTCCGGCGTCGCCCGCCAGATCTCGCTCACCCCGCGGGCGAGCGCCAGATGCGACGCCTGGAACCGACGAATGCAGGCCGCATCCAGTTCGCCGCTCACCGTGAACCAGTCGTCATAGCTGAGCTCGCCGAACCAGAAGTTCAAAACGTCGTCAGGCGTGCAGATTTCAACGTCCTTCGTCATTTGCTTCCTCGTGCCCCTCTGCTGCCACTCCCGCCCCTTTCGACGCCTGATCGGCAGCCATGCATGCGCTACTGCATGTCTCCTTAAATCGACCTCGATTTAAGGACAAAGACATGCAGCAAATCAAAGTTCTACAGCGACCTTTGCGCATCTGATTAGACGCGCGGCGCTGTAGAGCGCCGTGCATTCAGATGAATGCACTAAGGTCGCTCTAGCACTTTGATTCTAGAGCATCTTTCCGCTTTCAAGTGATTCCACTTGAAAGTGGGATGCTCTAAGACATAGGCGCGGACCGGCCCATGTCCATGCACGCACGCCCAATGTCGATGCACGCCTTACGCGCGCCGGGTGAGGATGGCAACAAAGGCGATGCCGCCGACGATGCCGGTGACGACGCCGATCGGCATGTCCTCCGGCGCCATGATGACGCGGGCGGCGAGGTCGGCCATGATCAGCGTCAAGGCGCCAAAGAAGGCCGAGAGCGGAATGACCCGGACATTGTCACTGCCGGCAAAGAGCCGCACGAAATGCGGCACCATCAGCCCGACGAAGCCGATTGCGCCTGAAAAGGCCACCATCACCCCGGTCAGGAGCGCGGTGACGACGAAGAGCGTCAGGCGGAAGCGGCGCACGGGAATGCCGAGCGTCGTCGCCGTCTCATCGCCCATGGCCAGCGCGTTGATCTCGCGCGACCGGACGACCAGCCAGCCGAGCGAGACGACGAGCACCAGCGCCGGATAGATGAGATGCGGCCATTGCGCGAGGCCGAGGCCGCCGAGCATCCAGAAGATCACCGTGTGGGTCGCCCGCGGGTCGCCGAGGAAGATCATGAGGTTGCCGATCGACGTCAGCACGAAGGCGACGGCGACGCCGGCGAGCACCAGGCGATCGGCACTGGTGCTGAGTGCGCGGGAAACGAAGGCGACCAGCACGGTTGCCAGGAGCGCGCCGCCAAAGGCAAAGAGCGGCACCGTGAGAAGACCAAGGATCATTCCGGTGTGGAGCAGCGCCACGATCGCACCGAGCGCGCCGCCCGAGGAGACGCCGAGCAGATGCGGATCGGCGAGCGGATTGCGCGTGACCGATTGCAGCACGGCGCCGGTCAGCGCCAGGCCGGCACCCACGAGCCCCGCCAGCAAGACCCGCGGCAGACGCACGTCCCAGACGATGCTTTCTCGGCCTGCCGACCAGAGGGCCTCGATGCTGCCGGGCACGAGCTTGCTTGCAACGATCGACCAGACGGTGGCGACAGGAATCGGCGCCGAGCCGAGCGACACGCCCGCGGTCACGGTCGCGAGAAGCAGCAGCAGGGCCGCGAACAGCCCTACCCCGCCGCGGATCGCCCGAACGGGAGGGACCCGCGAAACGGCAACGGGACCAGGCGACGTATCCTCGGCCAGCATCGGTTACAGGCCTTCGCCGTGAAAAGCCTTGGCGAGCCGGGCGATGGCGTCGACGTTGCGCGGCCCCGGCGTCGCCTCGACATAATCGAGCACCACGAAACGGTTATTCCTGACCGCATCGATATTGGCAAAGGCCGGATTGTTCTTCATGAAGGCGATCTTGTCCTCGGCCTTCACCTCGCCGTAGTTGACGATGACCACGACCTCCGGATTGCGATCGATCACCGGCTCCCAGGAGACTTCCACCCAGCTCTTGTCGACATCGTCCATGATGTTGGCGCCGCCGGCGGCCTCGATCATCGCCGTCGGGATGCCGAAGCGGCCCGAGGTGAACGGCTTTTCCTCGCCGGAATCATAGACGAAGACGCGGATCGGCTTGCCGCGGCCGGCATTGGCCTTGGTGATGTCGGCGAGCTGGCTGCGATAACCCGCGACCAGCGCCTCGGCGCGATCCTCGACGCCGAAGATGCGGCCGAGATTGAGGAGATCGACGAACATGTCGTCCATCGAAGGCTTTTCCCTGGCCATGACGTGGATGCAGGATTCTGTGAGTTCGTAGACATTGATCTTGAAGGGGGCCAGCGTCTCGGGCGTCACCTCGCCGCCGACCTTCATGCCGTAGTTCCAGCCGGCGAAGAAGAAATCCGCGTCGGCGTTGAGGAGCACTTCCTTGGTCGGATATTTCTCCGAGAGCTCCGGCAGTTCCTTCACGCCTTCGCGCAACTTCTCATCCAGCGTCTTCCAGCCGGAGACACCGGTGTAGCCGACCATGCGGTCCTGCAGTTTCAAGGCCAGCATCATCTCGACCAGATTGACGTCGTTGGCGATCGCCCGTTTCGGCGCGGCATCGAAGGTCACCTCGCGGTTGCAGCTCTTGACCGTGACCGGATAGGCGAGCGCGGGCGCAGCCGTGGCGATGAGAAACAGGAAGGCAGAGGAAGCAATGTTGATCTTCATGAAATGGATCCCTGTCGAGGAAGTGAAAAGGAAAAGCGCGCGCCGCCGGCAGCGACAGTGCCGTGGGCGGTGGCGGTGACGCCGAAGGCGGTGGAGAGTGCCCGCGGGCTCAGCACGTCCTCGGGCGTTCCGAAGGCCGTCAGCCGCCCCGCCGTCACGATCGCCACGTCGGTTGCGAATTCGGCGGCGAGATTGATGTCGTGCAGCGTCGAGACGATCGTCAGCTTCAGCGTCTGCAACAGCTCGAGGATTTCGAGCTGGTGGCGGATGTCGAGATGATTGGTCGGCTCGTCCAGGATGATGACGCGCGCCTCCTGGGCAAGCGCCCGGGCGATCAGCACCCGCTGCTTTTCGCCGCCCGAGAGCGTCGAGAACTGGCGGCCGGCAAGATGGGCGAGATCGAGATGGGAGAGCGCGTGCTGCACGCGCTCGCGGTCCGTCTCCGTCCAGCCGTTGAGCCCTTCCCGCCGCGGGATACGCCCCATCATCACGACGTCGCGCACGCTGAACGGAAAATCGCCGGGCATTTCCTGCAGCACGACGGCGATCGTCTTTGCCGCTTCGCGCGCCGAAATCGACCAGAGGTCGACGCCGTCGATGTTGATACGGCCCGCGTTCGGCTGCACCGCCCGGTAAAGGCAGCGCAAGAGCGAGGTTTTGCCCGCCCCGTTCGGCCCAAGGATCGCAAGCCGGCTGCCGGCCGCGATCGCGAAGTCCATGTCGTCGACCAGCTTCAGCCCCGGGCGCGGCCCCCAGCAAAGCCCCTCGACGCGAAGTGCGGCTCCTGTTGCGGTGCAGGTCATGGTCTCATCCCTCCCCGCACCGTCATTGGAAGTGACCCGCAACGTCTTCGGAGACGAGCATCGCCGCCGGGATGCGGGCAAGCGTCTTGCCTTTCGGCCCGCGCGGCCGGTCGGCGGCACGCACCATGCCGTCGCCGCGCTCGGCATGGGTGGCGGCAAAGCGGACGAGATCGTCGATATCCTCCTCGGGCGAAATGCCGCCAAAGAGATAGGTCGCCTTGCCCGTCGCCTGGAAAGCGATGGTGCAGGGTCGCGTGCAGGCCGCCATGCAGACCGTGCCGGCGATCGAGAAATCGCGATCGAGCGGCTCGCCGAGCGCGGCAATGCTGCGGTTGAGACGCTTTATGAGCTCGGCGCCGGGCATGCACGGGCCACCGGTAAAGCGGCAATCGGTAGAGACCGTTATCTTGTGCTGTCGGGAAGTCGTCTCGGCCATGTTCTCTCTCCGTGGGACTGACGGCAAGAGATGGCGAAACGGCAGGAGGACGGATGACCGTCGCTTGGAAGCCAGTTCTTTTCCATCGGAACACCCCGTCCGTTGTGGTTGATCGGTTCGATGGCAGGTCTCCTGGCTCGCGGGTCGCGGCGCATCCACGTCTTCCCGGCTTGTCGCCAGTGACATGGTGTGAATGCGCTTTCCGCTCACAGTTGCGGGGGCAGCCACGGTTTCGGTCCCGTCAGGGTCGTCCGTTCCGTGTTCCCTTTTCAGCCGCTTCCGCATTTCCGCGGACGCAGCACCATCAACGCCTTCCTCGCATGAATCGCTGGATGAAACAACTGCTGGGGGCATGGGCTCCGAATCTATCAACATGCGGCGTTTCGTCATGCGTGACTGTTATAAAATAACATTACAAAGATCAATGCAAAAATTGGTGGTCGTGCCGCGACGCGACCGCGCCCGCGGATCGGAACGAAACGCCGCCGCGCTCCCGAAGCTGCCTTCCCACGCCGATCACCACCGCCCGGACCGATGCTTGCGGACCGACGCCGACGCGCCCTCCTTGGCACGCACTATGCCCAAAATCCGGGAAGTTTAACGTACGTTACGCTTACGTAACCCCATGACCGTTGAGAAAATCAACGGCCGAAGAGACTATTGGCGAACTGGGATTGGGCATCGACAAGCCACCGAAAATCAACCTAGCCGCGCAAGTCCCGAAATGAAGTGATGGCCACTCAACGTTCTACAGGGGATAGCAGTGAACCCAATTGACTTCTTCGTCGAGACGCTTCGGACCTATCCTCCGGTTGCCGTCTTCCTCGCCCTCGGCATCGGTTTCCTGATCGGCCCCATCAAGGTCGCGGGCTTCAATCTCGGAAACGTCACCGCCACGCTTCTTGCGGGCGTTCTTATCGGGCAGCTCGGCATCCAGGTGTCCGGTGACCTGAAATCCACCTTGTTCCTGATCTTTCTGTTCGCCGTCGGTTACGGTGTCGGCCCGCAATTCGTGCGGGGCTTGAGCACCGACGGGCCGAAGCAGATCGCCTTCGCCCTTTCGGTCCTGGTGCTGTGCCTCGTCGTTCCCTATCTCTGCGCGCTGATTGCCGGCCTTCCGCTCGGCTACGGCGCCGGCATGTATGCCGGATCGCAGACGATCTCGGCCGCGATCGGCGTTGCGACCGACCAGATCAATTCGCTCGGGCTGACGCCCGAGCAGGCCAAGACCTTTGCCGACCAGATTCCGATCGCCTATGCGGTGACCTATATCTGGGGCACGATCGGCTCCGCGATTATCCTCGCCCAGCTTGGGCCAAGACTTCTCGGTATCGATCTTCCGGCCGCTTGCAAGGAATATGAGGCAAAGCTCGGCGGCGGCTCCGAGAGCAGCGAACCCGGGATTACCCGCGCCTATCACGATTTCGGGCTCCGGGCCTATCGCATCGATCAGGCGAGCGGCCTCACCGGAACTCCGGTCAGAAACCTGCTTCCCGGCATCCGCGTCTATGTCGAACGCCTGCGCCGCGGCAACGAGATCATCGAGGCGGATGGTAATACCGTGCTGCAGCCGGGCGACATCGTCGCCTTCTCCGGCCGCAGAGCCCTGCTCGTCGAAAACCTGGATTCCAAGCTGACGGAAGTCGAGGACAAGGAACTCCTCAACGCCGAGGCCGAGGTCGTCGACGTCTACGTGACCAACAAGGCGCTCGCCGGCAAGACGCTTGCCGATGTCAGCACCGAGGACTGGGCACGCGGCGTCTATGCCCGCAAGATCGTGCGCTCGCTGGTCGAGATCCCGGTCCTGCCGGGCACCACCGTCGAACGGGGCGACATCGTCACCATCGGTGGCGCCAGGCGGCATGTCGAAGCGGCGATCAAGGCGCTCGGTTTTGCCGACCGTCCGGTCGAAACCACCGACATCGCCTTCCTCGGCTGGGGCCTCTTCATCGGCGCGATGGTCGGTGCGCTGACACTGACGATCGGCGGCATCCCGATCGGCCTTTCCACGTCGGGCGGCGCCCTGCTGGCCGGTCTCGTGCTCGGCTGGCTGCGCACCACCTACCCCGCCTTCGGCCGGATCCCCTCGCCGGCGCTGTGGCTGATGAACACGCTCGGCCTCAACATCTTCATCGCCGTCGTCGGCATCGGCGCCGGCCCGGGCTTCGTCGCGGGCCTGCAGGAAGTCGGCATCTCGCTCTTCATCTGGGGCGTGGTCGCAACCTCCATCCCGATGATCGCCTCGGTGCTCATCGGCCACTTCGTCTTCCGCTTCCACCCGGCGATCCTGTTTGGCGCCTGCGCCGGCGTCCGGACGACGACGGCGGCGCTCGGCATGATCCAGGAAGCGGCCAAGAGCAAGGTCCCTGCGCTCGGCTACGGCATGCCCTACGCCATCGGCAACACGCTGCTGACCATCTTCGGCCTCGTCATCGTCATCATGCTCGCCTGAGGCGGGCCTGAAATCAAAACATCATTCAAAATTCACAGGGAGTGTGGATCATGTTGGACAGAAACTTCTACGACAGCATTTCCGACCTCAGCCCGTTCGAGATCAAGGATGAATTGATCAAGCTCGCCAAGGTCAGCGCCCAGAAATCCGCAAAGGCCTTCCTCAATGCCGGCCGCGGCAACCCCAACTGGACGGCGACGCGGGCCCGCGAAGCCTTCTTCCTGCTCGGCCAGTTCGCGCTGACGGAAGCCAAGCGCGCTTATTACGACCCAAAGGCCGGCGTCGCGGGCATGCCGCCCCAGGACGGCGCGCATCAGCGCTTCCAGAAATGGATCAAGAAGCAGTTGCAGGTGACGTCCGACGTGGACGAAGAGGACGAAGGCGTTCCGCCGGCAAGGACCCTGCAAAGCGCGGTCGACTACGCCATCACCACCTTCGGCTTCGACCCGGATGCCTTCGTGCACGAACTGACCGACTCGATCATCGGCGACAACTATCCGGTTCCGGACCGGGCGCTGCACCACAACGAGATCGTGACCCATGAATATCTGATGTGGGCAATGTGCGCCGGCCACCGGCCGGACGTGAAGTTCGATCTCTATCCGGTCGAAGGCGGCACCGCCGCCATGTGCTACATCTTCAAGGCGCTGAAGAACGCCCGCATCTTGAACGCCGGCGACACGATCGCGCTCGGCACGCCGATCTTCACGCCCTACCTCGAAATGCCGCAGCTTGAAGACTACACGCTGAAGACGATCAATGTCAGCGCCGAGCAGGAAGACCGCTTCCAGTTCACCGACGAGGATATCAAGGCGCTGGAAAACCCCGAGGTGAAGGCGCTGTTCCTGGTCAATCCCGGTAACCCGTCGGCCGTGGCCCTCGATCCGGATTCGATCAAACGACTGGTCGATCTGGTCAACAACAAGCGTCCTGATCTGATCATCCTCACCGACGACGTCTACGGCACCTTCGTGCCCGGGTTTCAGTCCCTGCTCGGCCATCTGCCCCGCAACACCATCGGCGTCTATTCCTATTCGAAATATTTCGGCTGCACCGGCTGGCGCCTCGGTGTGATCGCCGTTGCCGAGGACAATATCTTCGACGCGAAGATCAAGGCGCATCCCGAGCCGATCCAGCAACTGCTCGAAAAGCGCTACAAGGCAATGACGCCGAAGCCGCGCGAGGTGAAGTTCATCGACCGCATCGTCGCCGACAGCCGCGACGTGGCGCTGAACCACACCGCCGGCCTTTCGCTTCCCCAGCAGGTCATGATGACGCTCTTCAGCCTGGTCGAACTGATGGACGTCGAGAAGGCCTACCAGAAGGCCTGCATCGCCATCTGCGTCAAGCGCTTCTGGAACCTCGTCGAGGGCATGGGGGTCGAGTCCAACCCGGGCATCTACTTCGACCACTATTACGGCATCATCGATTTCGAGTTCTGGCTGCGCAAATATGTCGGGCAGGATGTCGTCACCTGGGTGAAGGACAACATCCACCCGCTCGACATTCCTTTCCGGCTCGCCGAAGACCACGGCATCGTTCTCCTGAACGGTTCCGGCTTCGATGCGCCAAGCTGGTCGGCGCGCGTTTCCTTCGCCAATCTCAATGACGATGCCTATTCGCAGATCGGCCGCGCCGTGCGCTCCGTGGCGCGCGGCTACGTCCAGACCTACCAGGCGGCCAAGGGCCTGAAGATCAGCTGACCAATCGAGGCGGCCGACCAGTCGGTGGCCGGCCGCTTCCGCCTCCAGCGCGGCGCGTCTTGTGAGACACACATAGGCCGGCGCAGGCACTTTGAATGCCCGCGTGTTTTTGTCCTGCGATCGCGTTTGAAGGAACATGCGGTTCAGCCAGAAGCAGACGCCCCTGTAGTTCAGCCACACCCCGATTTTCCGGCGGGATCCTGCCGGCAGTCAGGCAGCGCATCATCAGGCTGAAGGCACCCATTCGGCCTGAGCGAGGAGGAGACGCCGCGTGATCGACCACCTTTTCAGCATCCTGCGGGCGCATCCGGAGCTCGCGCTGTTCCTCGCGCTCGGCATCGGCTACGCGATCGGCAAGATCACCATCTTCGGCGTGACCATCGGCGCCGTCACAGGCTGCCTGTTGGCCGGCGTGCTCATTGGCCAGACTGGCGCCGAACTGTCCAACGACGTGAAGCAGGCGTTCTTCCTGCTGTTCCTCTTCGCCATCGGCTATCGCACCGGCCCGCAATTCTTCCAGAGCCTCAATGCCGATGCCCTGCCCCAGATCGCCGTCACGGTGACGCTCTGCGTCGCAGCCCTCGCGGTAGCGGTCCTTCTCTCGATCTTCTTCGCTTTCGATCTCGGCACGGCCGCCGGCGTGCTTGCCGGCGGGGCGACGGAATCGGCGACCGTCGGCGTCGCGATCGATACCTTCCGCAAGACGGCGCCGACACCCGAAGCCGCCAGCCAGTTCGAATCCGCCGTGGCCACCGGCTTTGCGGTCGCCTATCTCGTCGGCGTCGTCACCGCCATCCTCGTCCAGTCGCAGCTCGCACCGCGCCTGTTTGGCCGCAGCCTGAAAGAGGCCTGCGCCGAGCTCGAAGCCGAGCTCAACATCGCCCCCCATAACCGCGGCGATACCGCCCGCCGCGAAATCGAAGCGCGCGCCTTCGAGATCGCCGACACATTGGTGGGCCTCACCGTCGCGGAAGCAGAAGCGAAGGTGCCCGAGCATCAGAAGGCCTATATCGAGCAGATCCGCAGGGGCAACGAGATCATCTCCCCCGCCCCGAAAGAACGGCTGCAGGCCGGAGACATCATCGCGGTCGCGGGCCTTCGCGGTTTCCTGGTGGACTATGCAGGCCGGATCGGCACCGAGGTCGACGATCGCGAGCTTCTCGACATCCCGGTCGAAATCCTCGACGTGGTGCTGACGAACAGGGATGTCGCCGGCAAACGCCTGTGGCAGCTCAAGCAGCAGCCGGAAGCGCGCTCGGTCTTCCTGCGCGGCATCCTGCGTGCCGGCCAGCCGATCCCGATCTTCCCCGGGCTGACGGTCCGCCGGGGCGACGTACTGTCGATCGCCGGCGCCAAGCGCCATGTCGAGGACGTAGCCGCCCTGCTCGGCTATGCCGATCGCAAGACGACGGCGACCGACATGGTCTATGTCGGCGTCTTCATTTTCCTCGGCGGCCTCATTGGCATACCGGCGCTGAAACTCGGAGCGCTGGAAATCGGCCTCGGCGTTGCGGTCGGCGTGCTGATCGCCGGCCTCGTTGCCGGCTGGCTGCGCTCGGTCCGGCGTACCTTCGGCTTCGTGCCGGAGGCGACCCTCTGGTTCTTCGACAGCGTCGGGCTCTGTGCCTTCATCGCCTGCGTCGGCATCTCGGCCGGCCCGAGCTTCGTCACGGGCCTCGTCCAGTCCGGCCCGGCGCTCGTCATCGCCAGTTTCCTGATCTGCCTGGTCTCGCATCTCGCGGCCCTGGCGCTCGGCCGCTGGGTGTTCCGCATGAATGAAGGCGTGCTCGCCGGCACCTGCTGCGGCGCCGGAACGTCGGCGCCGGCGCTCGCCGCCGTGCAGGAAAGTGCCGGAAGCCAGGTACCGACATTGGGCTATGGTCTCGGCTACGCGATCGGCAACGTGCTCTTGGCGCTCTGGGGGGCGGTGCTCGTCACGATTCTCGGGTAGCGTATGAACCGATACAGGGCACCGGTGCTTCGGCAGGAGCGGTTCGCTGTTATGGAGTTGCAGGAGGGATTGGGAAGTCTTCTGCCGCGGTAGCTGCACGATCGTCGCAACGCAAAAGCGCGCGCCCTGCTTCGGTCCAACGCCCAAATCGCGCGCCGAACTCGGACCGCTCCATATAGCCAAAGGCCGCAAGCGCCTCGCACCAACGGCCGTTCTTGCTCAACGGTAGGTCAATGGCTAGTCTGGGACCTATAACCGCGCTCTTGGTGGATAGGATCGTAGAATGCTGTACATCGGCTTGCGTAGCAGGGACGAGGCCGCCAAGGTGCGCCGCGCCGTCGAGCAGCGCGGCCTGACATCTCATATGAATGACACCAAATGGCGGGCACTTTGCACGGCCATAGCCCAAAAGCTTCCGTTCCCGCCACCCTATCAGGCGAAGCTCGTTCTTTCAGAGACGGCCGATCCAGAGGTGTTTGAGGCGGCTCCTTCATATTGGGGTGACTGGGCGAGAACGCCTGAAGCGTCGATGGGTATCTTTATTGAATGGCTCAAGGTTGCACCGAGAGTCAGCGTGCACATGGGGCAATTGGTGGCTCCCCGCATTGACGACTGCGCAGCCCCCTTGCGCGACATTCTGAAAGACCTGCGTATCCCGTTCAGGGAAGAAGATGGCTTCTTTATTATCTACGGGCACACCTCAAGCGCCGAAATTCTCCTGAGCCATAATTAATGGGAGTGACCGCCCCGGACCAACAGAGGCCCTTGCACAGGTTCACCGGCCGAGTAATTCATTGAGTAACTACCGCAGCGGCCACACCATCATCAGCGTCGGCACGCTGACGATGACGATCACGACGGAAAGCGGCAGGCCGAGGCGCGGATAGTCGCTGAAGCGGTAGCCGCCCGGGCCCATGACGAGCGTGTTGCACTGGTGGCCGATCGGGGTCAAGAAATCGCAGCCGGCGCCGATGGCGGTCGCCATCAGGAAGGCTTCCGGCTTGTAGCCGAGCGCCCCGGCAAAGCTGGCCGCGATCGGCGCCATGACCAGCACCGTGGCGGCATTGTTGAGAAAGGGCGTTACGGCCATCGCCGCAAGCAGGATCAGGGTCAGCGCGCCCGCAGGCGGCAGGCCGGCGGCGACGGTGCCGAGCCACCCCGCGATGAGCTCCGTCCCCCCTGTCGTTCGCAGGGAATCGCTGACCGGGATCAGCGCCGCCAGCATGACGAGGATCGGCCCGTCGATCGAGCGGTAGAAATCGCGCAAGGGAATGATGCGCAGCACCACCATGGCAAGAGCAGCGGCAAAGAAGGCGATCGGTACCGGCACGACACCGACTGCCGTCGAGCCCATGGCGGCGGCGAGAACGAGGATCGGCAGCGGCGCCTTGCGTCTGGTGCCGAGCAGGATCTCGCGCTGGGCGAGCGGCAGACAGCCAAAATCCTGCAGGAAGAATGTCAATTCGTGCCGCGCGCCCTGCAGCACCACGACGTCGCCTGCCCTCAGGCGGATGCTGCCGAGCCGTTGCTTCAGCCTTTCGCCCTGGCGGCTGACGGCGAGCAGGTTGATGTTGTGCGTGTTGAAGAGTGCCAGCCGTTGGGCCGACATGCCCTCGAGCGGCGAGCCGCTGCCGACAACCGCTTCGATTGCCTCGATCTCGGACCCGGCCTTCTCGCGACCATTGGGCGAACGGTCGCCGGCAATCTTCAGCTTGGCTTGGGAAACGATGCGATCCAGCGCCGCAGGGCCACCCTCGAACAGCAGAATGTCCTCGGCTTCGAGCTTGATGTCGGGCAGCGGCGCCAGATGCAGGCCGCGACGGAAGATGGCGATGACGACGGCACCACCGTCGCCGAGCTTGACCAGGTTGCTGAGCGGCTTGCCGATCGCCGGCGAGCCGGGAGCGACCACGGCCTCGGACGTGTAGTCGGTGATCTCGATCGCCTGGTGCACGGAGACCTGCTGGCTGGTGCGCTGCGGCACCAGCTTATAGGCAAAGAGCAGGAAGATGCAGCCGACAAGCGCCAAGGTCGCGCCGACGGGCGTGAAATCGAACATGGTGAAGCTCTCGCCGGTCAGTTCCTGGCGAACGCGCGAAACGACGATGTTCGGCGAGGTGCCGACCTGGGTCATCAATCCGCCGATCAAGGACCCGAAGGCCATCGGCATCAGGAAGATGGAGGGCTGGACGTTTGACCGCCGGGCAAACTGGAAGGCGACCGGCAGCATGATCGCGAGCGCCCCGATATTCTTGATGAAGGCGGAAAGCACGGTGACGGTGATGACCAGCAGCGCGAGCTGCGCCCGCACGGACGAAATATTGGGCAGGAACCGTTGGATCGCCGCATCCACCACGCCCGAGCGCGCAACCCCGGCACTGACGATCAGCGCACTGCCGACGATGATGACGATATCGTCGCTGAAACCGTCAAAGGCATGATCGAATGGCACGATGCCGACCGCCACCGCCAGCATCAGCGCCGAACAGGCGATCACGTCATATCGAAACCGGCCCCAGATGAAGAAGGCCATCATGGCGCCGATGACGATAAACGCGAGAGACTGTTCGGCGGTCATGCAATACCCGGTCTACACAGGAAGGGACGGACGGAGCAATGAGTAAGGCACGAAGCCGAAACGCACGACCCGCCGGAACGTTCACGGGAGAAGTAACGTATCTTTCCCCGGACCGGAATTCGGCTCAGCGACAAATCTGGGTACGAAGGCGAAATTCTCCCGTTACGGCCGCAACGCACCCACATCACCCGGCGGCCTGGAGCGGTCACGGCGCTGTCTCGTCCGTCGCCCCGCCCAAGGTGAGCACCGCCGAAACCCATGGCTGCCGACATGATTGCCCACTCTTGGATTTGCATCAGGAAATTGTACAATAGATCAAAGCGTTGCAGCGCGTTCCGCAATCCGTCCGAAGGCAAGGAACCTGCCTGCGCCTTCCGCAACAAGCGCCCCCCGCAATTCGAGGATCGCCGCCATGAAACACGCCCTTGCCGCCCTCTCCGTCGTTCTGCTTCTCAGCGGCTGCACCGCGGGCGGCTCCAGCTACTACGGCTATTCGACGAATCTCGAGCCGATCCCCGGCAGCATCACCTATGGCGGCCAGCCGCGCACCAAGCTGAAGAAGGCGCCGGTCGGCAGCATCGTGCCGCACCAGTTCATCGATTCCTATGGCCGGAAGGTCTATGAAACCTACATCATCGAACCCGACCGGTCCCTGCGCCTGACCAGCCGGCGCTGGCAGCCGGAATTCCTCTTCGACGATTGAGAAGATCGGCGATTACGGTAGGGAGCGGCAGTCTCCCCCGCCGAATTGGGCCAGAACCCAGGTCCGCAGCAGACGGGTGGCCGGCCGATCGGCCATCCGTGGGCTATAGACGAGATCGTAGCGGTCGCTCTCGAGCGTCAGTTCGAAGGGCTGGACGAGAATGCCCGAGGCAAGCTCTTCCGCCACGAGCGTGAGACTGAGAAGGGCAATGCCCTGCCCGGCCACCGCAGCCTGAACGGCATGGATTTCATCGGTAAAGGAAAGCCCCGCGCTCGCATCGACATTTGCGATGCCCGCCTGCTCCAGCCAGTGCCGCCACACCGGCGCACGGGCATCGTGGCGGCGCAGCGTTCCCCAGTCGTAATGGATGAGCGTCATGTGTCTGAGATCGGCAGTACTCGCCGGTGCCAGCCGTGGCGTACAGACCGGGGCGAAACGATCGGCAAACAATGGTTCGATGACGAGGCCCGGATAGTCACCGCCGCCCAAACGGATCGCCGCATCGGCATCCGCCTCCAGATCGACCGTCCGGTGGGAGGCGTCGAGCCTCAGCGTCCAGTCCGGATAGGCTTCGCGGAAGGAGCCGGCAAGCGGTGCCAACCGCTTGGCGACGAAGGCGACGGTGGAGGTTAGACGCGCCACCTTGCCCGCCTGTTGACGGCGAACGTCGGCAATCGCCTGCTCGAAACGATCGAGACCGTCGCGCAGCACCGGGAACAGCGTCTTGCCGGCCGCCGTCAGCTTCACCTGTCGCGTCTCGCGCTCGAAGAGCTTGACCTCCAGCAATTCCTCCAACTGCCGGATCTGGTGGCTGACGGCAGTCGCCGAAACATTCAGTTCTTCGGCGGCCAGCTTGAAGCTCAACCGCCGGGCAGCCGCTTCGAAGACCCGCAAGGCGCCGAGCGGCGGCAGCTTTCTCATCGCACCCCCCCAATGGATGAATTCAACTCATCTGTCGGCTGAGGAATCGTCCTTTGTCAGCCTGACTTCGGCCCAGCATATTGCCTGCAACAGCCAAGGCAACAGCGCCGAGCTGAGAAAATCTCAAGCATGAAAGGACAAGTCATGTCTCTCGAACAGGTCGTCACCAAGCCGGATCCCTATGCGCCCTTCCTGCTCTCCCAGGCGATCAAGGCCAACGGCTTCGTCTTCGTTTCGGGCCAGGCGGCGATCGGCGACGACGGCGCGCTCGTCGGCGAAGGCGACTTCGACCGCCAGGCCGATCAGGCTTTCCGCAACCTCGACCGCGCGCTGAAGGCGGCCGGCTCCGGGCTCGACAGGATCGTCAAGGTCACGATCTTCCTGCGCTCCATGGAGAATTTCGGAAAGATCATCGAACTCCGCCGCAAGTGGTTTTCCGCACCCTACCCCGCCGACAGCATCATCGAGGTCTCCTCGCTCTATTCGCCGCAGGCGCTGATCGAGATCGAAGCGATCGCGCTCGACGGAGACCGCTGACATGAACGCGCCGCAGATCTTGCCGTCTCCCGTTCTCACCGGAATCACCCTCAAGGGGCTCGACTTCACCAACCGCCTGTCGGTCGCGCCGATGACCCGCATCAGCGCTTCGGCCGCCGGCGTCCCGGGCGAACGCATGCTCAGCTACTACCAACGCTTCGCCCGCGGCGGCTTCAGCCTGATCACGACCGAAGGCATCTACACGGACAAGACCTATTCCCAGACCTACAGGGACCAGCCCGGCCTCACCGACAGGAAACAGGCGGCAGCCTGGCGCCCGATCGTCGACGCGGTCCATGCTGCCGGCGGTCGCATCTTCGCGCAGCTCATGCATGGCGGCGCCCTGGCACAGGGCAATCCCCATCGTCCTGATACGGTGGGCCCTTCCGCCATCCGTCCGAAGGGCAGCCAGTTGACCGGCTACCACGGTGACGGCCCCTATGCCTTGCCGCGCGAGATCAGCGAGGCCGAGATTGCCGAGGCGATCGAGGGCTTCGCCAATGCCGCCCGCCTGGCGATCGAGGTCGCCGGCTTCGACGGCATCGAGATCCACGGCGCCAACGGCTATCTGCTTGACCAGTTCTTCACCGACTTCTCAAACCGGCGCACCGATCGCTGGGGTGGCGACATTGTCGAGCGCCTCGGGCTATCACTCGAGGTCCTGAAGGCGGTGCGCGCGGTGATCGGCCCTTCCGTGCCGCTCGGGCTGCGCATCTCGCAGGGCAAGGTCAACGACTTCCGGCACAAATGGGCGGAGCGGGAACAGGGTGCTGCGAGGGTCTTCGGGGCTTTAGCCGAGAGCCCGGCCGATTTCGTGCACGTGACCGAGTTCGAAGCCTGGCAGCCGGCCTTCGAGGGCGGAGAGGCCTCGCTCGTCGCGCTTGCCCGTCGCCACGCGCCGCGTCTCTTCCTCATTGCAAATGGCAGCCTGCACGATCTTTCGCGCGCCGAAGCGGTGATGGAAGCCGGGGCAGACATGATCGCGCTCGGCCGCGGCGCGCTCGTCAATCCCGACTGGCCGCGGCTCACCGCCGAGCGCCATGAGTTGCGCCCGTTCGAACTGCCGTTCCTTGCGCCGATCAGCGACATCAAGGACAGTGAGCTCGCTCTCTGACGATGGAGCGATGGGCGTGTCTCCTGGAAGACGCGCCCGTGGCTCATGCCGCCGCCCTGAAAGAGCGCGGCTACGCCGCCACGAAGCGATAGGTAGCTCCGTTTCGCTCGGCCCGCCCGATGCCCGGATAGGCCCAGTGGTAACCGAGCAGCGCCAACCTCTCCGATGCCGCCCGATCGATCAGCGCCTTGCGGTTCTTCAAGGCAAGCTCCGCATCCGTGTCGAAGCCGAAATGCCAGTCGGGATGCTCGAAGAAGACGATATTGCTGGTCACGGCGTCCCCGGTAATCACCAGGCCCTCATGCCCGGCGCCGTCGCCGCCGGCAAGCTGGAGCGAGATGTGGCCGGGCGTATGGCCCCGCGTGTCGAGCACCTGCATGCCGCTGACGATTTCGTCGCCGGGCCTGACCAGGGTCAGCCTGTCCTGAACGGCAAACAGGTCGCGCTGCGCGCCCTTGGCAAAACCATGCAGCACCTGCGGCATCACCTTCTCGAAGTTCGGATCCGTCCAGAATTGCCACTCCCTCTCCGAGACGAAATACTGCGCGTTCGCAAAGGTGAGCTTGCCATCGGTTTTGACGGTTCCGCCGGAATGATCGGGATGGGCATGGGTCAGCACCACCTTCGTCACCTGGTCTGGGTTGATACCGGCCGCCAGGAGATTGGCGCTCAGCTTGCCGGCGCTTTCCTGAAAGTGAGTGCCGGAGCCGTCGTCGACGACGATCAGGTCATTGCCGGCGCGGATCACAGGGATATTGGTCTGGAACGGCGCGTGTTCCGGCGTGCCGCCAAGGCGGCGCATGATCTCCGGCCGCTCCTCGGGTTTGGCATCCGGCAACACGATTTCGACAGGCAGCATCAGGAAGCCGTCGCTGACGACGGAAATGTCGAAATTGCCATGCTGGAGGCGATGGCTGTCGGCGGCATAGCCGCCCTTCGGCAGCAAAAGTGAAGCGGCAAGCGCGCTGGAGGCCGCCAGGAATTCGCGACGATGGATGCGGAAAGCGTCAGAAGAAGTGCGGGAGGCGGTCATGGCTCTGGTCCTTGGCTGGAGCAATTCGGGGATCTGGATGCGTTTGGCGAACGACCGGTGCCGCACGCGGCGACACCGGCCGGCGATGTCACGCCTTGGCAAAGGCCAGCAGATCGGCGTTGAGCTGATCCTTGTGCGTGTCGGTGATGCCATGCGGCGCGCCGGCATAGACCTTGAGCTCGGCATGCGGGACGAGCTTCTTCGACGCCCGTGCCGCCGCGTCGATCGGCACGATCTGGTCGTCGTCGCCATGGATGATCAAGGTCGGCACGTCGAACCTCTTCAGGTCCTCGGTGAAGTCGGTCTGCGAGAAGGCGACGATCGAGTCATAGGTGTTCTTGTGACCGCCCATCATGCCCTGCAGCCAGAAGCTGTCGATCATGCCTTGAGAGGCGACCGCACCCGGCCGGTTGAAGCCGAAGAACGGACCGGAGGCGATGTCGCGATAGAGCTTCGAGCGATCCTTGAGGCTCGCCGCCTGCAGGCCGTCGAACACCTCCTTCGGCAGGCCGCCGGGGTTCGCGTCGGTCTTGACCATCAGCGGCGGCACCGCCGAAATCAACCCGGCCTTGGCAACACGGCCCGTGCCGTGGCGGCCGATGTAACGGCTGATCTCGCCGCCGCCGGTCGAAAAGCCGGCGAGGAAGATGTCCTTCAGATCGAGCGCATTGATGAGATCGGCCAGATCGTCGGCATAATGATCCATGTCGTTGCCGTCCCAGGGCTGCGACGAGCGGCCGTGGCCACGGCGGTCATGGGTGATGACGCGGAACCCATTGTTGGCGAGATGGAACGCCTGCGCTTCCCAGCTGTCCGACGACAGCGGCCAGCCGTGGCTGAGCACGACGACCGGACCATCCTTCGGCCCCCAGTCCTTGTAGTAGATCTCGACGCCATCGCGGGTGATGATGCGGCTGCCCATGGTCTTTGCTCCCTCAGTGCCGGAGACGCCGGCGGTTGATGCGGTGGTGGATGCGGCCTTGGCCGGCGTGTTCATTGCGCTGACCGCGGCGGCGGTGGCGGCGGCGCCAAATGCCGCCGAAAGAACCGTGCGCCGTGAAAGGCCACTGGAAACGCTTGCGGAAACTGCTTTTGCCTGTGTCATTGTCCTCGCCTCTTGATCTCTGTTGCCCGGCTTCCATTCCGTGGAAGCGATGGTTGAATTGATAAATCGGCGGCCCTAACCTCTCGACCGGCAAAGCTGACAACGATGGGGGCAGAAGTGACAAAACGACCGGAAAACGAACCGGCGGAGATCGGCATCGTCGTCTATCCCCGCGCCCTGATGTCGGCGATCCACGGCCTGACCGACATGTTCCAGGTGGCCAGCATGCAGTCGGCCGAACAGAGCGGAGTGGATGCTCCGCAGATCCGCATCAGCCATTGGAGGCTTCAGGAAGACGGCTCGGTGTCGAAATCGCGCGACACCCACCAGGGTCCCTCTTCGGGCCTGGTGGCATTGATCCTGCCGCCGACGCTGTCCGATCTGCCGGTCGGCGATCGCATCGCGGGCCTGCCCGCCTTCGTGCGGGAGCAGCATGAGCGCGGCACGACGATCTGTTCCGTCTGCGGCGGCGCCTATCTGCTGGCGGAATCCGGCCTCGCCGCTGGCCGCACCATCACCACGCACTGGTCGCACCAGGACCTGATCACCGGCCGCTACGGCAACATCCGCGTCGACACCGACAGGTTGCTGATCGACGAGGGCGACATCATCACCGCCGGCGGCATGATGGCGTGGATCGATCTCGGGCTGAAACTCGTCGACCGGTTCCTGGGAACCGACATCATGCTGGCGACCGCGCGCTTCATGATCATCGACCCCGGCGCGCGCGAGCAGAGCTACTACAGCGTCTTTGCGCCGAGGCTCGACCACGGCGACAACGTCATCCTCAAGATTCAGCACTGGCTGCACGGCACCAGCACCAAAGGCGTGACGCTGCAGATGATGGCGGAACGCGCCGGGCTCGGCGACCGCACCTTCCTGCGCCGTTTCCAGAAGGCGACCGGTTTCAATCCCACCGAATATTGCCAGCGGCTCAGGATCGCCAAGTCACGCGATCTCCTGGAGCGTTCGCATCTGTCGATCGAGCAGGTCGCCTGGCAGAGCGGATACGACGACACCAACGCTTATCGCAAGATCTTCCGCAAGATCCTCGGCCTTTCGCCGAAAGAATACCGCCTGCGCTTCTCCGTGCCGGACGGCGGCCGGCGAATGGTTGCAGGCACGTCGAACGCATTGCCTGCGTTGTGATCGACCTCGCATCCCTGCCGGGACCATCCTCGTCACTCTATAAATTACTGAATTAGCGTCATCGTATACTTGACACTCAAACTCACCTTTTAATAGAAGGAGCACACTCCGACATTGGTCGCCGGCGTCATTGGCGACCAGGCCGGAAGCAACAATCACGACAGTCCGTCGGCATCGGACGTGCCCCCTCCAGGGGTGCGAACGCATTGGTGTGCCTTCTTGGGGGAATTGAAATTGGGCGTTCTGGATTTTTCGTTGTCGTCGGCACCGGCGCTGGTCTCATATATCCGCACATCGCTGCGGCTGGTGCATTTCTCCGGCATGGTGCTTGGCCTCGGCGGCGCCGTGTTTCTCGATCTGATGCTGTCGCGCTACCGCCGGATGATCGTCAGCGCCGAACTGGTCGGTCACGTCGAATGGATCAGCCGCTTTATCACAGCCGGACTGTTTCTGCTGTGGGGTTCTGGTCTTGGTTTCCTCCTGCTTTACCAATTGACTGACACGGAAAAGCTGCTGAACCCGAAGATCTGGGCCAAGGTGACGATCGTCAGCATCCTTACCGTCAACGGCCTTGCCATTCATCGTTTCGTACTGCCCTTCGTCCGCCAGCAGATTGGCTCGACGCTGCTCGCCGGCGCCAAACCCGCCACGAAGACGGCGCTGATCGGGTGCGGCGTGATTTCGATCGTCTCCTGGAGCGTGCCCGTCATCCTCGGCGCCGCACCGCAACTGAATTTTGTCGTACCTTGCGGCGTCATCCTCGCCGCCTATGCCCTGCTGCTCGTCCAGGCTTTCTTCATCGCCACCCTGGTCATGCGCGACAGGCGTCAGATCCTCGCCGACGCAGCCTGAGACGCGAGACGCATCAGCCTTAGGCGCGATCGAAACGCAAAAAACGCCGCGCGCCCAAGGGGGCGCGCGGCGTTTTCGTGTTCGTTCATTTCAGGCACTCGGCCCCTCACCCCTTGCCAATGACGACAAAGACGATGCGGCGGATCGCTTCGGCAAAGCTGACGCCCAGCGCCATCGCCGCAATGCCGGTGACGCCCAGCGCGCCTATCCCCATCAGCTTCCAGCGCCTGACGTCGTCGGTCACCGGTTTCATCTCCCCGACGTCCGTACCGATCGCCAGGACCGACGCCTCGAGTTCGCCAACCCGATCGGCAAGCTGCTCCATGCGCAGATGCACATTGGCATGCCGTGTCGCGGTCTTGTCTTCGGCGCGCTGGGCGCCCTCCTCGATCCGGCGAATGGATTCCTGCAAGCCGCGCATGCCCGCGACCAATTCGCCGAGCTGGCGGTGAACGGCTACATCGATTTCAACTGCCGACATCGGCGCGCTCCCCATGTCGGGCGCATTCCGCCCGGGTCCAGATTTCCGCTGCACAAAGCCCGACAACCGTGCGGTCGATCCGGCGTTGGTCCGCAGGCGTCGCACCGCGTGCGCCGATGAGATCAGTTCCGACCACGCCCCGCAGGCCCGGAACACTGGCCGGTTGCGAAGTTCCACAACCTGCCTGAATCAAGGCAGGAATCGTAATCAAGGCGCCTTTCACGAGCGCGGCTCTGAGCGTCATTGTTCTGCCTTTCGATGAGACTGGCGAGAGCACGAGCACCGTCCGCACGGATCTCATGGACAAGCCAGACGACGCCGGCGAGCAACAGCCCGCCGAGAAGAAGCTTCGGCCAGGACAGCATCATTTCGCCCAGCCGAAACGTCGTGCCAGCCCATACCAGGTTTCGGAGAGCACGCCGGCAACCAGGCCGACGCCAACCTCCACCACCATCTGGATGTCGGGATCATCGGCAAGCGCAGGACCGGTTTCAGGCGCCAGCAGGCCCTTCGCGACAAGCAAGCCCGCGCCGTAGCGCAACACTATGCGGATCACCACGGCGCTCATTTCGCCCACCTCGCGATAATCGCGACGATCGCGGCGGCAAGGCGTTCGAAAGTCTTGCCAATGGACCGGAAAGCGGTGCTGTCGCCTTGACCTTTGGCCCCTGACCCCGACCTTCCGGGCCGAAGCACGACGACGACACCCGGCTCGGTCGAACCCCTCCTTTCCTGGCCGCTCTGGCCATATCCGGCTTCACGCAATGCTGTCTCGAATGCCCTGCCATAGGCCTCGATCTTTGGACCATTTTGCCGGACATCACCGTTGATGATCGCGCGGGATGCCGCATAACGATAGCCGGTCGCAGCCTCGGATAGACTCTCGCCGGTATCGAAGTCCAAAAGCCGCTTGCCGGTAAAAAGCCCCGCCGCCATGCCGTCGATCAGGATGCGCACGGCCGTTGCCGTCTCCTTCGCCTGATCGGGGGCAGCCGCGATGCCGAACTTCGCATAGTTCGCCCTGCCGGTGATCTGGGCCAGACCGCGCCCGCGATAACGCCACCCATCGTCGGCCTCGACATTGCCGAGCCGCCCGCCATAGATCCGGTTCGCGAGCTTTCGCGGATTACCGGCGTAAGGCTCGGCACCCGCAATCGTTGGAAAACGAGCGGGCCACACCTGCGTGAGCCGCTTCGCGGTGTAATTGAGATTTTCCTCAACCGGCTGCATGGAGCCGCCGGTTTCGTGATAGGCGGTTGCGAGTATCGCGGCGAGATGGCAAAGGCTGACGCCGCGGCGCCGCGCCTCCGCGAGGATCGCCTCGACGCCCGTCTCTTGCTGCTGAGAAAAAGATCTGCCGAGTGCCGCGCTTCCCCGTCGCCGGAGAGCGGCAAAGAATACCGACCGATTCATAAGTCACCTGTCTTGTGAAGAGTACCTAGAGATTGACCGCCGCGAGCCACAGGGCATCGACCTGCAGCTCTGACAGGCCGAGCCCGATCGCAATCGTCGCGACGAGCGGGTGCCCCCGCTGGAATGTCTCGGCATATTCCCACTCGATCTGTGCCCGGTCCCGATCGGTGCCCGCGGGCATGGCGGCAATCGTGACGACCACCGCCTCAGGCGAAACGCCCGCGCCGACGAGACCGAGACGGAATTGCCGCGCGGAGAGCGACGGCATCACCCGGCGGCTCTCTTCATCTGTCGGGGGAACATAGTCGGCGACCGGAAAATCGCGGTTGTCGTCGAGCCACTTGCGGATAGTCGGATTGAGACCAAAGCCATCTTCAGGCCGCGATACGTAATCGCAATCGTAAACCGCATCCTGCAGATCGGTGATGTTGCATTTGACCAGCAACACGCCGTCTTCCCTGGTCTTTTGAACGGAATAGACCTCATTCAACGAAAGCGCCATCACGCAGTCCTCTGCATCTGTACCATGGAGTTGCCACTGGAATAGGTGATCTGCCCGCGCGCCCGCCAGGTCCCGCCCAACTGAGAGCTCGCCCCGACATCCAGGGTGTATTGATAGGCGGCAGTGGAGAGGTAAGTGGCATACCCCTGGTTCCGGTTTCGCACACCGTTTGAGTAGCAGAGCACAGAATGGCCAACGGGCAAGTTTGTTTCGTCCTGGTTGGAACCGGTGTAGACAGTAGCCTTTTCTTCAAAAGCAACGTTCATCCATTTACCAATGTAGGGTAAATACTGATTCCCGTCGCTCTGCAGTAACCAAGAACCCCAGATTAATCTGTCTACAGAAGTGGTTCCATCCACACCAAGAGCATTGGCGCTGTTGCCAAAGCGGACAAATCCCTTGGTTCCATCCTGCCGTCCGCTAATCTTCATATGGTTGGCAACGTTGACGTCGCCAATCCAAATATCATCACCAACAGCAAAATTGGTCCCAAGGCCAGAGGAGCTCGAAACTACGCGGTTCGCGTAGATGTCTCTGGAGAAGAGCGCGTCGTTACTATTATCCCACCGCAACAGCGTAGTCGCGCTGCCGAAATTGTTTGAGGATCTCTGAATGTAAAGCTCATTGGAATTAGTGCCGATAAAGCGATATTGACTATCCGTGTCGACATTCATCCGCAACTGACAAGAAGTGGAACCGTTGCCTTCAATTACGAAGTTAGTTCCATTCCACGTCAACTCACCAGCTTGCCAAATCTGCAAAGCCCTAACAAACGAACCCGAGGTGTTGTAAAGATTAATGCCGACATATTCGCTGCCGTCGTCGTGGAAGACCGCGGTGCGGTTGATACCGGAAGCGTTCATCAACCAAAATACGCGATTGCCACTGTTTCGGATTTGGATCGAGCCGTTGGAGAGGACGTCTTGAGCCGTCAATGTACTGGAAAAATATGCTGACGTTCCTGAAAGTGAAGTTCCGGCCAGCGTAAGCCCCCCTCCTTGAGCGGTGACAGTTAACCCGCCTTGGCCGATAGAACCATTTCCTCCTGAGGCTAAAATTCGTGCATCAAAGTCGATGTTATTCCCAGACGAATGGAAATCTATGTAGGTGTTAGTAGCCGTACCGTCCGTTCGCCCCACTTCAATGCCATTCGTACTAGGGCCATTCAAAATTAGCGCTGCGCTCGCGGCCGACGAAACTACTACGCTTCCATTAAACGTCTTTCCCGACATCGCCCCCGGCAGCCGCGCATCGGCCAGCGTGCCAGAGGTCAAATCGCTCGCGGATCCAGACGAGGCTACCGTCGCCAGCCCGAGAGTCGTTTTCACCGACACCGCATCCACGTCGTCGAGGATGGTCCTGGCGAATGGTGTCAGTGCCGTCGTCGAATAGAGGTCGGTCCCCGTCGTGTAGAGCATCTGATTGGGCGTTGTCGTCAGGCCGGCAATCGACTGCAGGCCTGCGTCCTGCGCCTGGACATTGGTGCCGATCTCGAGACCGAGGGCCATCCGGGCGCCGCTTGCGCTTGTTGCTCCCGTGCCACCCGCGGTCAGCGGGCGCGGCGCATTGGCGTCGGCCGTCAGGTCGTCGATCAGCGTGTTGTAGGGCACGCTCTGGATCGTGGTATTGGGCACACCTTTGGTGCCGGCGGGAGGTGAATAGACGCCACCTGTTCTGGGCATGGCTTGTCTCCATGGAAGTGCGGGCCGCAAGCTTCCCTGTTGTTCCTGATATCGATGGAATGCGCGGTGCTGCGCGCAGGCGCGCCCTGGCGGGCAGCGCGCGCCTTGTTGCGGGCGGCGTGCCGGTCTCATGGCTGTCGAAGGGTACGGAAAGACGCCGTCGACGGACGGCATGGAAGGCACGAAGCCTGGATCGGCGGCCCTACCGCTTCTTCCGTCCGGCGGCAAAAAGCCGGCCATAGTCGACGCGGCGCATGCCGTCGGCCCCGCGGCTGACGGCATCGGGGCGAGTCCTCTCCACCTCCTGCGCCATTACGCCAAGGTGTTTCGGGCCACCCCCGGGCTCGCCCTTGTAGCGGTATTCGTACAGCGAATGCCCGTCGAGCGTGCCGACCCGCTTGATGTCCTTCTTTAGGCGGCGGTCCGAGACGTTCTTGCCAAAGGGCAGCATGCCCAGCAGATTGCCGAGCGCACCGCTGGCGGCGCTTTGGCGCGCTCGATAGGCGTCAAGCTCTCCCTGATACTTGTTCTGCACCAACCCCGCATAGTCCACCGGCTCGATCCGTTGTCCCTGTGTCGGCACGAAATTCGGGTTGCTCACCTGGGCGCCGGAAAGCAGGCTCGAGATCTCGTTGATCGGCTGGTTGCGCTGAGCATACATCTCGTTGAGATATTGCGCCCGCGCCGCGTTCTGCGCCGCAAGCTGCGCCTGCTGGGCGTTGTAGCTCTGGTCCTTCAGCGCGTTGTTGGCGGTGGTCGTCGACTGGTTGTTCTGGTGCATCTGCTGCACGGCGTCATTGTTGAAGCCGGCAGCGGCAAGCGCCTGGCTGAAATTCTGCTGCTGGGCGGCATTTGCCAGTTGAAGGTTGTTGGCGTTCTGGGCGTACTGCTGGTTCTGCGCCTGGTTGGCGAACTGGCCGCGTTGCAGCATCTGGCCATAGGCCTGCTGCTGCGCCGCATTCTCGAAGGCCGCCGCCTGCTGCGAAAGACCCACGAGCCGGGATTGCTCCTGCCCGGCATTGAGGATTGCGCCGAAGCGAGCGTCATTCGCTTGGCGGTTTGCCTGGTCGATTGCCCGGTTATAGGCTTCGGAGCCTGGCTGTAAGCCCTGGTTGGCAAGCTGTGTCTCCAGCGCCGCGCGGTCTCGGTCGAGCTGCGGGTTCATGCGCGCCATCAGCGCATCCTCATAACGCTTCGTGTCGAAGTTCGTCTCGTAGCTGCGCTTGATGTCGCCTGCATTGCCAAGCGAGGTTTGTATCGTTCCGGCGTTGGCGACCGTTCCTTGAGCGCTGCCCGTATTGGGCAGTGTCGTCTGCAGCGCCGGGCCGGGAGCGTATTGCTGATACTGCGGCAGGTTGATTGCGTTCGGGTTGCCCGCCGCCGGTGCGCCGGAAAGATCGAGCGGCCGTCCCAGCAGATCGTTCAACCGTGCCGATTGGCTGTTGGCGAGCGTCGCCATGTTCTTTTCGGCGGCGTCCGTCTGGTCCTTGATCGCCTGTTGTGCCGGCGAAAGCGTCTGCGTCGCCGTCCAGGTGGGAATGTCGTAGAAAGCGCCGCTCAACGGGTCCTTCCACTTGGTGCTGCCCGTCTGCGAATAGGTCAGGCTGCCGTCCGGCGTCACTTGGTTGACATTGCCGAGGGTACCATTGGCAATGGCGGTGCCGATGTTGGTCGCGGTCTGCGCCGCCGCGGTCTCGCGCGGATCCGGCGGCTTAGGAGCTTTGGGTTTTCCCATGGTGCCTACCTCTGGTTGGCGGGGTGCGCCCGCCATTGGTTGTCTGTGAGTGTGAAGATGATTTCCGCTTCATCCCGCCCGCGAAGGCGGGGAATTCGGTGCGGCGTGAAACCGAACCGTTCGGCAATCGCGATCATGCCGGCATTGCGCTCGGAAACCCTGAGCACGACCATCTGGCAGCCGATCTCCTGGAGCGGATAGCCGAACATGCCCTTGAGCACCGGCCGCGTCAGCCAGCGTTTGCTGGTGGAAGCGGCCGACAGTTCGATAACACCGGCCTCCGGTGCAAAGTTGTGAAACACCACGCCGGCCAGGAGCGCGTCGCCTTCGACGACGCCCATGGTGGTAAAGTCGGCAAAACCGCGTTCGCAGCCGGCGATATGGCCGGCCACGAAGTCCGCGATCGTCTGGTTCACCGTGGGGTCGCCGGCACCGCCCCAGATGATCCTCATGCACTCGCCTCCCCGGCCTCGATCTGCAGCGTCGCAAGATCCACTTCCAGATCGAGCCTTGCCGCTCCACCGGATGTGATGGCGCAACCGACTGCCAGCATGTCGCCTGCCGCCCGCACATTCTGCCGAAAACTGTAGCGAAGCTGCTGCGTCAGCGAGTCCCAGACGGCCTTGTCCCACAGTCCGACGTCCCAGTCGGAGGATGCGGCATCGCCGGCCGTCACGCTGGTGGCCGCAGGGATCGATCGGTCGAAGTCCGCTCGAGCAAAAAGCCGCACTTTCGGTTTACTTTTCGCCCGGGAGAACATGTGGGCGAGCGTGGCTTGCGCGCGTTGGCCAAACTGGCCGGGGGGTGCAAACTGCGAGAGATAGGCGGCCGTAAAGGTCAGCCCGTCGTCGGTCCCCGTCGTGTCGCCCTGCCAACAAAAGCCGGCGTCGGCGCCGAAGAACAGCCCGCCCTGCAGCGTCTCGTAACAGCTCGCCCGCCAGTTGCTGATCGTCGACCAGCGACCGCTGAGCACATTGAGCACGAATGTCGTATCCGCGACGACGCTGTTGCCGGGAAAGGCGATGAAGACCAGGTTCTGTTCGGGCCATTGCTTCACCACCCAGCCGGCGCCGGTGGCATTGGCCGCCCGCCGCCAGTCATCCTCGATCGGACGCGAAACCGAGACCTGGCTGAGAGCCTGGCGATCGCGCTGGAACACCTGCGAAATCGGCGTCAGCCCGTCGCTGGTGGCAATCAGGATATCGCCGCCGGCGCGGATCCAGGCGTTCTTGCCGAGCGGCCTGCCGATCTGGTAGACGCCCTTCAGGGCAAAGCTGTTGGCGTCACTCGGGTCGGCGCCGGCATAGACCGCCACCTCCCCTTCGGTCGAGACGAAGACGCAGAGATCGGAAAGGCCGTCGCCGCTTTCGAGCGACCAGGAAAAGCCCGTCAGCAGCGAGCCGCCCTTCTTCATCACGCCGCCCAGCGGAAACAGCGCCGCCGCCCCGCCAATCACGTTGACCGGCAGATAATAGGCGTCGAGCGTGGCATTTTTCAAAAAGAACTGCCGGTTCTTGAACAGCCAGCCGTAGTTGAGCTGCGCCATGGTGGTCGCGTCGGGAAAGGTGATCGCCGGCGTCGTCGCCCAGGTGCTGCCGTTGTACACCCGGCGCTGATCGGCGCCGTTGAGGCAGATGAGAAAAGAGTTGCCCGCATTGGTGTGCTGGAAGGTGCACCAGTCGCCGCCCGAAAGTCCGCTGACGGCGGCTGCCGTCGTCGCGGGCGGTGCGGCCGGCGATGTCATGTCGTAGATTGCCGTATCCGTCGCCATGAAGAGCTTCTCCGTGGCGCCATATTTGTATTTGAAGGCGCTGCGGATCGTGCCGCCGTCGGCCACCCGCCCCCGCTTCTGCGAACCGCCGCGAATGCGGCAGCCGACGAGCGTCGGGAAGAAGTTGCGCAGAACGCTCGCCGATCCTGGCTGCTGTGCCGCCATGTCGGCCGTCGTCACGAGCCCGTTTTTCGGCGCCGGGAAGGTGATCGGCTGCGAGGTCTGGTGCCGCCCGATGCTGGTTGCGCCGCGATTGTTCTGGCCGACGCGTCCAGGCCTTAGGTCCACTCTCATGATGCCCCCCGGTCGGCGTTGAGTTCCTGCAGCAGATCCGCCTCGAACTCGGCCAGGCTGTCGTCGAAGGGCAGACCCTTCTGCCGCTTCCAGCGCCACAGAATGCCCTTGCCCAGCAGCCGCTCGGGAAACAGTGTCCGGTCGTCATCCGCCTGCAGCGTGTCGCGCTCCTCGAAGGGGTCGCCCAGCACCCAGTTCTTCGAGATGTAGTCGACGATGGCTCCGACGCCTGCTGACGCTGGCGAGAACAGCATCTGGTTGTCCCGCAGGAAAAAATAGGGCTGCGCCGAAGCGGTGCTCGTTGCGACCGCCCATTGCGAGCTGTTGGTGATCGGGCGAAAAAAGGCGCCGGATGCAGTGCGCACGGCGCCGCCCGGCGTCAGCCGTTGGCAGTCCGCCGGCAGGGTCAGCGGCGAGAGGATCGCCACATGCTGCTTCAGCAGCCGGCGCCAGTCGCCGCGGCGGGCAATCTCCTCGCCCGCCTCCTGTGCCAGCGCCACCATCGTCTGGGCGTTCGGATCGTTGGAACCGTAGATGCTGTCGAAGCGGTCGAGCGAAACGATATCGCAGACCTCGTTGATTACCGAAAGCAAGGTCATGGCGTCACCCCTGCGACAGTCATTTGCGCGTCGCCCCAGCGGGCGCGCTCGTCGGCAACACCGAGCCCCGCAAGCGCCGACATTTTCAGCTGTTGGGCCGCTCCCGCCTTGCCGGCGTCGCGCTCCCAGATGGCGATCTCCTCGACCAGCCCGTAGAGATATACGTCCGGCGCCCTTTCGAGCAGCCAGTTGACGGGGTTCTCCGCCGTCAGCGGAGGGATCTTGCGATAATAGGTCATGGTGAGCCCGTAGCTTCCCGCCGGGAAAGGCTTGATCCTGTTGCCGACGATCGCATAGCCGAGTGGCTCACAGGCTCCGGCAAGATTGCTCTCGGCCAGTTGTTGCAAGGCCATGGCACGGATCGGCCGACCGCTCGCGCTCAGCACTTGTCGCGCCTCGACAAAATCCGCCGGCAACGGCGCATCGCCATCGCCGACGGTGATCGCCGCCGTCGCCTCCATATCGCTCACACGCAGCATCCGGTTGAGCTTCAGCTCGGCAAGGCCGATGAAACGAGGAAAGAGGTGGGCGATGTCGTTGCGGCCGCTGTATTCTCCTGCATCGACAAGCAATGCGGCGTAGTCTGCAATGCTCATAGCCGGCCCTCCTTGGTGCGCCAGGCACGGTTATCGCCGTCGTTGAGAAAGCGTTTGACGAAGCGGTCGTCGCCTTCCGAATGCGCCGTCACCAGGCCAGAGGCATGCGCAATATTGAGCGGGACCGAGGCGACGCGGTGCCAGTCGCCGCGCCAGGCCTGCTCGGCGCTGTTGCGCACGTCCCGGTTTTCGCTAAGCAGATTGTCGACGGGATAATCGACGCGATAGACGTCCTTCTCCCCGTCGAAGAGGTGCCAGACCGAGCGGCCCGTCATCCTGTCGTGATCGTAGAGCGTCCAGGCCCCATCGCGGATCAGCATCGCTCACTCTCCCGGCAAGGGATCGGCGCGTTCGGCCTTGCCGGCGGCAATCAGCGCCTTCGCCTCCTCCAGGCCGAGCGACACGACGGCCCCGGCCGCTGTCCGCTCGCCATCCCGGAACCAGACATCGTAGACGAGACGGACAGGCACCGATTTCTTTATTTCGGTCATCGATTTCTCCATGAAAAAAGGCGGCTCCAAAGAACCGCCTTGCCAATGATCATTCGTTTTTTGAGCCGCGCTGCGGTGGCGGCGGGAGCGCCGCGTGCACCACCCAACTCTTGACTGCCGATAGGCTATGCTTGTCTTGCACCTTCAGCGTCGCCCTTGGCGCCGCCCGCCCCGCACGCGATCCAGTTGGTGGACGTTGGCCAAAGGGCATCGCCTGGCATTTACTGCGCCCCTTCCTTGTCTTCATTCCGAAAGTGACACCGGTACCGGCGGCTCCTTCCCGGCAGTGCGCGCCCGTGGTGCAGCCGACAAATCTGTCCGCAAACCTTCGTCCGACCAGTTACTTCCAATGGGCTGGCCGTGAAACTCGGCCTTTGTAAGGAGCGCATTCGAACCAATCGCCTGCGGCATCCTTCAGAGCTGCGGCCTGTTGCAGAGATCTATCGCCCAAAATCCGAAACGGTCTTCATCGCCGACGCAACGAAGAGATCGAACTTATCGGCGAGTGCCGTATTGATGTCTCGAGACAGGAACAGGTCGTCATCATCGTGCCAAAGGGGCCTTCGTAGTAGTCGGCAGTCGCAACGATCGTGTTGCGTTCGCCGCCCTGCGAGACCACATAGCGGAGCGGCGCGACATTGGCGTCGGACATGAAGGTGACGAACACCGATTTCACGTAGGGCGAAACCGAGACGTGGCGGAAATTGGCGCCGTTCTGGTAGCCCGTCTGCATCACCTGGTCGAGGATCGCCTTGGTGAAGGAGCGCTCAAGTGCCGTCAGTCGGCGCCAGCGCAAAACCCGTCGGCCAACGATATCCCCTGGTCGCTACTTTCCATGTTCGTTCCGAAAGAGGCCGGCCGCGGCGTCTGGCCGGAAGCGAGAGGTGTGGTGCAGCCGATGAAACCGTCAGCAAAGCCGAGTGCCTCAGAGGGCGTATAGCCGGTCGCTTCGGCCTCAAGGTCAAGCGACCAGCCTTCGTTTCCGCAGGCGTTGCAAGCACGAGCAGATAGAACACCGCGCAAAGACGCTTAAGAATGTCAGACTCCATCTGCCGAACTCGCCTTGTAGCTTGAATCTTGTTGCTCAAGCAAAGGTTAGTGCAGCGCCGCCCGCGCTCTTGATGCCAGCGCAACCGGGCAGCTTCACATCCACTGAGAACCCGTTCCGCATTACAAGAACATACGCAACGGGAATTTGGCAGCGCTGTTCAGTCGGAGACGCGTCATGAACGGCACATCGACCGATCTCGTGATATTGAGCCGGCGCCCAGCGCCTTTCCGTGTCTCCGCTGCACCTGTCGATCGCGCAGCGGAGTCCGTTTAGCGGATTGAGTTACTCCGGAGCGGGTACCAAGGCGGCCCATCGGAAGGGCGCGGTGTCGGCACGGGCGGCTCATAGTTTGGAAGATTCATGGCACGGCGCGCCAGCTTTTGACGTTCGGCAAGCTTGGGTTCGCCTGATCTCAGATATTCTCGCTCGATGATACGCGCGGCTTCATTGGCCGTGTCCGCCTGGTGCAGTTTCTCCAGAACTTTCTTTTCCGGCAGAAGCTCATGCTCCAGAAAGCCGTAGTTTGCTTCATACGATTGTTCGTCGCAGCCGTTCTGCTTGGCCCAATCCTTGAAGTCTTATATCTCCACCTAACATTACAGTTGCATATTTATCTATGGTCTGAATCTATGGGTCTCCATGATTCGGAGGTCATGGATGGCAGGTGCATCGATCGAGACGACGCTTGAGCTTTGGGCATCATCGCTGCGTGACGTGAAGGCTCGTATGCGCGGACTGTTTACGCAGGAGCGCGTTGCAGCCTCTGCGAACCTTTTCCTGGACGGTTTGCTGGGTGACGAGCGGCGGAAGACTGGTTGGATGCGTGCTGAGGCGGCCGGTGATCCCGGCCCGTGGCGGCAACAAGCCATTCTGGGGCGCGGGCGCTGGGATGCGGACGCACTTCGCGACATCGTGCGAGAGTATGTCGTAGAAAACCTCGCCACGGATGACGCGGTCCTGGTCATCGACGAGACGGGCTTCCTCAAGCAGGGCAAGACATCGTGCGGTGTTGCCCGTCAATATACAGGTTCGGCTGGCAAGATAACGAACTGCCAGATCGGTGTGTTCGCCGCCTATGTGTCCGCTCGCGGTCATGCCTTTATCGATCGAGCCCTGTACTTGCCCAAGAGCTGGACCGGCGATCCGGCAAGACTCGCAGCAGCCCATGTTCCTCAGGCTACAGCCTTCGCTACCAAGCCAGGCCTGGCTGTCGATATGATACGGCGTGCGCTGGCAGCCGATGTGCCGTTTTCATGGGTGGCCGCAGATGCGGTGTATGGCGTCGGGGACGTCGAAGGGACTCTCCGCCGAGCCTGCAAAGGCTACGTTCTTGGGGTTAAATCGGACCACCATTTCGGCTCCTGGTCGGGTAAGCCTCCGGTCGCCGGCACAGCGCAGGAGATCGCCCGTGATCTCGATCCAAGTGCATGGCAACGTCTTTCCGCCGGTGAGGGCACCAAAGGCGCGCGGCTTCATGACTGGGCCTACTGCGAACTCGCCGATCTCGATGCCGACGAATATAACGAGACGAAATCGGGGCTTTGGACCCGTGGCCTACTAATCCGTCGCAATATCAGCGACGGTGATCTCGCCTTCTTCACCACATGGTGCCCGGCCGGGACTGGCATCCAGACGCTCGTTTCCGTTGAAGGCCATCGCTGGGCGATCGAAGACAGCTTCGAGACCGCCAAGAACGAGCTCGGACTCGATCACAACGAAACCCGGTCATGGCATGGCTGGCATCGCCACGTCTCCCTGGTCATGCTCGCCTTCGCCATGATGGCGGTGATCCGATACCGCGCCAATGACGTGGCGCCCCCAAAAAGACTGCGGATGCCGACCATCAGGATTTGATCCGCTGGTCTATCCAGGAAGTCCGGCGCATCGCCATCAGACTCGCCCAGCGTCGCATAACCCCCGCCTACGTCATCGCATGGTCATGCTGGAGACGCGCCCATCAGGCGGCCGCGCGACGAGCGCATCTGAAAACTAAAATGCAACTGTAATGCTAAGAGAACGACATGACCACTGCATGCCTCGACGATCGTCGATAGGACCTTTCTATCGCCCGAAATCCGAAATGGTCTTCATCGCCGACGCAACGAAGAGATCGAACTTATCGGCAAGTGCCGTACTGATGTCTCGAGACAGGAACAGGTCGTAAACCGAAGGCAAGTTCTCGATTCTGGAGGCCCTGGCCCCGGCAGCGCGACAACCAAGCCGTGTTCCAGGAAAATCAGGGGTATCGGATGCGGTGACCTCAAACGCGTCGTCCCCGGCGTTCGCTACCGAAGCGTCGTTGCGGGCCGTTTCCAGCGCGCGCTCGACGTCCGCGGGCTGTTCCAACGCATAAACCCCCCACGCGTAGTCGCTCTTTCCCGGCGATGCCTGTTGCGCGTAACCGGTGAGGTGAAGTCCATAAGCCTCGACAGGCTCAGAGAACGTGACGACGGAAGTCCGCGGCTCGCCCGTATCGAGAAGATTGTAGGGGTGAGCCACGATATCGGCCCTCTTGAAAACAGCCTTCTCCTCGTCAAGGGTCTTGAAGAATTGGGCGTCACACGCGAACAACGCAGCCAACACCTTCTCGGCGCTTTCCGGCGGCATCGTGCATTCCGGCGCTACATCGCCGCCACTTCGTTCGCAAACTGCGCCGCGGCTCATGTCTTCAAACGAATACGGATCGATTGTCGCAAGCACCAGCCCAACCAGCACGACGAACAGCCCGAATAGGGCGACAACAGTGTAAACTATTGCCTTTAGCCACTTTTTCATGCCGCCTCCTCGCCTGCGGAATTTAACCAGATGCCTGTCCATTAGAACATTCCGTGAACGAACGCAAGGTTGAGATCGCGCTGTTTCTGCAGCTTGCGCGAACAGCTAGTCACCCCATGACGACATCATCTGCTTGAGCGTGCCGCGACCGGGAAAAAGCCCGCTCCAGAACGCTTCTTCCCGTACAGGAGGTTTCGACTGCCAGTTGTCGGCGTTGGCCTGCATTCTCTGCAAGTCCCGCTTTTCGTGCAGCGCCTCCAGAGGCGGCAAATCGCGAGGAGGTGGTCCTGACCAGGATGGACGCTCGGACGACTCCGAATAGCTTTGCAGACGCGGGTCCGGCACACTGTCGCTGATCGAGCGGATCAGGTCGCCGTTCCGTCGGGCATAATCCACCAGTCCCATGACATCCGCTTCGCCAAGATCGCGCTCCTTGGCGTAGCGTCCTATCTGCCGGCCGACATCATTGTTCCACTCATCACGCAGGTGGTCCTTGGTGTTGTCATTCCCGTTCCACTTGTCGGAAAGCCAGGATTGCCACTCTCGGGCCGTGCCGAGAGACTTGGCCAATCCCGGAAAATTTTCACGCTCTATCATGGCGCTCACATAGGCATGCGCATTCGCATTCCTGATACCGCTCAGTTCTCGCAGCCTTTCAGGCGATAGATGATTGAGCTCCGGATACTTTTGGCCGTTGAAAGCCTCGACAGTCTTGTTATGCCGGTCATAGTTCACGTATTTGGCAATTGGATTGGCCAAGTGTTTTCTCCCTGGTGAATGGGTATGCGGAGGCGTTCCGGTAGGTAGCACTCCTGAGGCACTGCGCCGAAACGGCAAAGGGCGGGCCAAACGCCCGCCCCACACATCGCGTTCGCCAAATCAGCTCGCCGCGCTCAGCCCGAACAGATCAGCCGCAACGCCGAGGCCCTTTTCGTTGTGCACCTTCAGCGTGCCCTCGCCGATGATCACGCCCTTGTCGGCGTCGCCGGTCTTGGCCACCGCCTTGTCCTCCTGGATCTGGCGCAGCAAGAGGAAGGAGAGCATGTCGGTGTCGAGGAAGAAGGCGTTGCGCGCCAGTTTCGCGTTGCCCGCCTGCACCCGGTTCGGGTGGATCATCACGGTGCCGAACGGGCCTTCGTAGTAGTCGGCGGTCGCCACGATCGTGTTGCGCTCGCCGCCTTGCGAGACGGCGTAGCGGAACGGCGCCACATTGGCGTCGGACATGAAGGTGACGAAGACCGATTTCACGTAAGGCGAAACCGAGACGTGGCGGAAGTTGGCGCCGTTCTGATAGCCCGCCTGCATCACCTGGTCGAGGATCGCCTTGGTAACCTGTGGCGTTCAAACAATCCCAAAAGCCCGGAGCATCCGAAGAAGGCGTCGACGAAGCGGGGATCATGGCAGCCACGTTGAAAACCAACCAGCCCGGTCTTTGTCATCGATAAAAATATCCGCTGGATCGGGCCAGGGCGAAAGCCAACCCATGGCATCTCTTGTCATTTGACATGCCAACAGAGACTGCGATCTCTGCTCGGATGCGAGAACGTGCACTAGGAGATGACGTGTCCTTTTGCCTGGCTCGCCATAGCTCCTGATCCAGCTGTCCCTGTAATTTGAAAATTGCGCGGCCTCCGCGTAGTGCTTCTTGACTGCGTTGAAAGTCGTGGCAGGGTCGTGGTCCGCAATGAGTGCCCACGCATAGGCACGACCGTGGGCCAGAACCGATTGCCGGTAGCCAATAAACTGAAGGCCCCAGATCTCGACCGGCTTCTCGAAAGACACGATGTAATCTGCGATCTCACCATCTTCCATCCGGTATTCAATCGTCACCGGCCCGAAAGTCTCCTTCTCATCTTCGACAACAGCGAAAAATTGCTGATTGCAGGCCAGAAGCGCATTGAGGACGCGCTCTCCTGAGGAAGCGGACGCATTTGAAGAACTGGCGATCAAGGCAACCAGTACGAGAGCAAAAAATCTCAACTCCACACCTCCTGTAGCGCAGCGCGACAACACGAGCCACGCCTGAATTGGGTGACGATCATCGCTCACACCGCCGATATCAATTGCCGCCTACACCATCAAAGGCTGCATCTCGTCCACCAAATCAACCATCGCACAAATAGAACACAAAGAGAACAAATGCAATGGTGGGCTAGAGCAACAAAAGCTCATTTCTCAATGATTGAGGCATCGTTTCCACCATCACTCCAGGAATCTCAGGGCGTCCCTGAGCGAAATGCCGCCAAACGGCCGCCGGTTCTGCGAGGTAGGGTCCGGATTCCAGCGGCCATCCTGCTGTCGGCGTCCTGACCTCGGCCCATCCTGACCCGGTCGTCGTATTCCCGACTGAGAACCGGGACTGGCGCCACCATCCGAAGCAGGGTCAGGGTATATATCGTTCTGGTATTCCGGATAGGAAACAATCAGGTCAGCCGACTCTCCGGTTTTCTTATAGAAATCAGCGAAACGGTCCATCTGATCCGTGAGGTCAACGCAACCAGCCGAGCCGGGAACCGAGCCGCCGTGAATTGAAAAATCGTTCCCGCCGCGATGGTCGAAAGCCGGATTGTCGCCAGCTTTGTGCTGCAGAAAGGCCCGCGAATTTCCCCAGGCCCTCTCGAGTTTCGGCCATTTTCCGCGATTGAGGTGCCCCCAGAACCGGTCCCAGCCTCCCCGCGGCGGATATTGGAGCTCGCCGACGGAATAGACGCTTTCCGGTATCGGGCCCCTGTCAGGCAGATGCTGGTCAGACGGTCGCTGATAGTATTCTGCGCCACTCACCCCGTCCCAGCCGCCGGAATAGCGACCGTTTTCGGTGGCATTCAGCCGCTTGCCATCGAAGTGAAGCTTGATTTTTTTACCGCTGTTCCTTTGATCCAACGTACCGTTCCTTCTTCCAGCCTGTGAGATTACGTGTAGTGTCAGCTGCGTCTTAAACGGCGATCATCACCCTCGCCCGCAAGCAAGGATGATGATGCGGTTGCTCGCTGCGAAAAATCAGCTCGCCGCACTCAACCCGAACAAGTCGGCCGCAACGCCCAGACCCTTTTCGTTGTGCACCTTCAGCGTGCCCTCGCCGATGATCACGCCCTTGTCGGCGTCGCCGGTCTTGGCCACCGCCTTGTCCTCCTGGATCTGGCGCAGCCACAGGAAGGAGAGCATGTCGGTGTCGAGGAAGAAGGCGTTGCGCGCGAGCTTCGCATTGCCCGCCTGCACCCGGTTCGGGTGGATCATCACGGTGCCGAACGGGCCTTCGTAATAGTCGGCGGTCGCCACGATCGTGTTGCGTTCGCCGCCCTGCGAGACGGCATAGCGGAACGGCGCCACATTGGCGTCGGACATGAAGGTGACGAAGACCGATTTGACGTAGGGCGAAACCGAGACGTGGCGGAAATTGGCGCCGTTCTGGTAGCCCGTCTGCATCACCTGGTCGAGGATCGCCTTGGTGAAGGGGCGCTGGGCGCCGTCGGTCGGCGCCACCGTCAGGCCGGTGGTCGGGTTGAAGCCGCCATTGGCGCCGCCTGCTCCGCGCGAGACGTTGGTGGTGAGCCAGGTCGGCAGCGAGCCGAGCTCGCGCGTGGCGCCCGAGACCGAAGCATTGGTGTCGGTGATCGCATATTCCAGGTCCTTGCGGATCTCCACGCCCTTCTTCAGCTTCTGGTATTTCCGCTTCTGCACGTTGCCGGCTTCCGCCACCACTTCCTGGGTGGCGGAGATGATCCAGTCCTTGCGCAGAATCTGGGTGTAGTTGCCGAGCCTGGTCGGCGCGATGATCGTGCCGAAGGTGTATTCGTCGCCCTCCTGGCGGATGTTTTCGCCGGGGGCGGCCAGTTCGTCGGTCTCCCACTCCGGGTGGTGCGTGTTGCACTTGCCCTTTTCGATCAGCGAATAGATCGGCGTATCCTCGGGCGTGATGCGGGAAACGACGTCGGAAAGCTCCTCGCGGTTGCCCACGGCCTGCGAGGTCGTGAAGGTGTTTGCTACGACAGCCATGATAGTGTCCTTGATTGTTTGAGAAGGCCGCACCGCCCGCGCCCAAAAAAGCGCGCGCACTGCGAGATCAGTCTTGGTCGGAGGTTTTCGGAAAGGGCGACTTCCAGGCAGAGCCCAGTTAAAACAATGAGTTACATTGGCTTCCGGACTCTGTTTGTGATGAACAGCCCTCCAGAACCGCTCAGTCGAAATCGACGCCCATCGCGTCGCGGATCGAGCCGCTCTTCGCGAGCCGCTGCATCGCCTCCCGGCTCCGTCCCGGCGCCTGCTCTGCCTTGCCGGCCGGCCTTGGCCTCACCACCGGCGCCGGCGCTCGGGCAAGCTTGCTCATTGCCCGCTTCTTCGCCTGCTCGGCGGCAAGGCCGAGGCGGGCATAATGCGCAAGCTTGAACAGGCGGTGGTCGGTGACCTCGCGCACTTCGGCTTCGGAAAAGCCGAGCGCCTCGGCCACGTCGAAGGCACCGGCAAAGAAGGAAAGCCGCCCCTCCGCATCGGCCGTTTCGGGAAAGGCTTCGATCAGCTTCAAGTTTTCCGCCTCGAGTTGCTCGTCACTCGCGGCTTGCGAAAGCGCGCCCATCACCATTGCCGGCGCCTCGGCAATCGAAAGGATCTCGTCGATCCTCTCGAGCCCCGCCTGGTGCAGCGCCCATTGCCGGCGATAGCCGTCCGGGTCGAGTGCGGCCATGTGTTCGGGCGGCTCGGGCGGGATCTCGCTGGCGATGAGATGGGCAAAGGCGTTGGCCGATTGCGCCACGCGGCTTGCCATGCCTTCCAGCGCCCGCCCGCGATTGGCGATGTCCTGCGTCTTGTGGCGGTAGTCGCGGTCGCGCATATAGCCGAGCTTCAGCTCGGAAAACGGCACTTCCTCGCCGCCCTTGAGAACAACCAGAAAATCCTCGGCTTCGTTGGCCGCCGCATCCTCGTCAGGCTCGGCCGGCTCGTCGTCGGGGTGTTCGGGGTCGTCGTGGCCCTCGCCACGGGTCTCATCCCGTCCGTACTCGCTTGCCCCTCCCGGCTCCGGGTTGGCCTCGTCTTCGGGTTCCCAGAAATCGAGATCGGCATCGTCAAGCCCGGTCGCGGGGTCAACGGTTTTGCTCCCGCCAAAAGGCGGGTTGGCACTATCGTTCGTCATGGCGTGACCTTTTTTTAAAGGATATTTCAATGCATTGGGCCGAACAGGCACCTGCCTGACACAGCCTCATGAAAGCGCTTGCCCGTCAGGCGGGTGCGCCCTTGCCGTCAGCCTTGGCTTGCTCCGTGAGGAACTTGAGCCTGGCGCGGAAGTTTCTGATAGCGCGGGCTTCGGCCGCATAGGCCGCCCGGCCCTGATCGTCGGTGAGGCCGGCATGAATGCAGCCATTGATCGCCGCCCATTCCAGCTCGTTCATCACCTCGTTGAAATAGGGCACATCGAGAATGGCGCGCGCAGCCGCCGCCCGTTCCTCTGGTTTCATGCTGTTGGCCTCGTTTGGAGAGCAGTCGTTTTCGACCGAAATTCTGCGTCGAACGTCGCCTTGATTCTGCTTTTGTTCCGCGCTACCGATGTGCGAAACGGGGCGATTTGCTACTCTGGGTCGCCATCGCGATTACCAATGAGATTTTGCCTGCCGGCCGTTTGGCGTCAGTCACCGATACCCGCTCGTCTATCGAATGAGGAACCCGTGAGAAGATTATCGAGCTTGATATTGTCCGCCCTGCTTCTCGCCGCCGCGGCTTCGCCGGCCTCGGCGATCGGCCAGTCAGGAAAGCCGCGTGTGCTCGTCAAGGCCTTCCTGCTCAAGGCCGACAAGACCTTCGATCACGCGACGAGCTGGTGCGGCTACGACAGCATCTGCACCCTCACGGTCGGCGATTACGAGGTTGGCGTGGACTTCTTCATGGGGTACAAAAGCTACCGCTTACGTGTTGCATCCTGGGATGGCGACAATCCCTGTTGCTTCTTCGCGAATGGAACCGACGAGACCTCCGTCGGAAGCGTTCGACCGCACGCCGAAGTGCTCTACTACAGGGCCAACTCCGGCCGCCTGGAACTCGGCACACTCTACATCGCGTTCGAAAACCTCAAATAGCCGTAGCTGCGGCTCACTCCTTCCATTTATCGAGCGCTGTCCTCAGTGAAATGGGCTGCTCCCGCGTTGGATTGTTCCAGGGTATATCTTGCCAGTTCTTTGGCAACCGCGGGTGGTTTCTAAAGGGATCCTCGTAGGAAATGAAATCATCCATGGATTGTCCCTTTCAAAATGGCTGTTGCCGGCCAGGAACTGCTTGCGCTCCCGCATGCAATGCCGGCCAATCTGAATTGGTCGGCGGCTCGCGGTGCGTGCCGATCGTGTGCGGGATTGATTCTGCTTTTGTTCCGCGCTACCTGTATGCGAAGCCGGAGCTGAAATGCCACCTGACCGGGCAGCGCAGCGCGGCCTTAAGGATCTTTCCGACAGGACTTCGCGATGGAAAAGCAAGGCAAGAAACGATGGTTCGAAAGCTTCGCGCTCGATGGCGCTTTCTGGCTGGCGATGGACAACATCGGTTGGCTGGTTGCCGAGTTTTTCCTCTACGGAACCGCGCGCCTAATTGTGCGCCTTTTCAGTTTCGGCAGACTTGTGGTGGAAGATTTCTACGACAATCAGTCTGGATTTAACTGGTTCGGCGTGAAACGTGGGGCGGATGGCCGTCTGATAATGAGCGCCGGCATGGCAAAGATCATAGCCATCTGCTTCTGGGTGCTGTGCCTCGCCGCCATTGGCTCCACTGTTAGGGGAATTGGTGCATGAAGAAAGTCGGAGTTGCCTTGGACACCATCGCCGGGTTCGTCCTCGGGATTTTTGATCTCATCGTCGTCGGCTTTCTGCTGCACCGCGTAGCACGTTTGATCGTTCCACTTTTCAACTTCGGTCGGGTGCAGGTCGAGGATATCTATGCCTCCGGCACCGGCTTCAACTGGCTGGGCCTGAAGCGCCAGGAGGATGGACGCCTGCTCCTGAACTCCGACATGAGCATGGTCGCAGCCGCGCTTTTCTGGGTTCTGTGCCTGGTGGCTTACCTCGCCGTCACCCGCGGGTTTTAGCGAAGAGCAATTGGCACCTCGGACTACTCACGCCATCGGCCCTGCGCCTCTCGTAGCGAGGATCGGCCGGGGAACAGGCCGTCCCAGAAACCACCGCCAGCAGATGGATCGCTGGCAGGGACTGCCGGCAGCCGCGACGTACGTTTTACTGGAACTGTTTCGGGGCCAACACGGCTATGAACAGGATCATTCTCATAGGCGTTTTCCCAAAACTCCGGATCCTGCCAGTATGTATCGTATGCGCTGTGCCAATCATTCCCGTATTCTCGGGCGATCCTATCAGCATATGCTTCGGGCATATTGGCCTTATCGTCCAGCATCCTCAGAAACAGCTCGTTTCGAAAATTCCTTACTCCACGCAGTAATCTCTTCTGAGGCATGTCATTCTCCTTCTCACACGCGCGACCGCTCGTTCCGACGACCCATCGAGGTGCGTCAGATGAAGGCCGCGCACTGTTGCGCAAATTGGTGGTTGTTGGGCCGGCTTCTATAGGTGTCCAGAACCGGCGATCCTGAACATGGCGCTAACATCGGTGCTTTAGGGGTGCTTTTGGGATGAGCCGTATTGGGATTTGCACTCAGAGCTTGGCAACGGAAGCAGCAGGGGGCGCTCACCTTCATTCGTGGGCTTTAACGCCGCCCTATTTCCCCGCCCGCCTGGTGCACTGGTTCTCTCGCTTGATGCAGGCGATCTCCGCCGTCGAGCATTCGGCAACACCGTTGACGACCGCGCAATGCGAGCACTGGTCGGTGAATTCCAGGCAATCCGGATTGGCCTTGATGAAGTCCTGCAAACTGGAATTCTCGGTCTGTCGCGGCTCGGGAGCGGCATTCGCAACGGGAGTATCCGCCGCGTGAGCGGCGGTCATCCCCGCGATGGCCATCACCAGGCAAAGCGCGACTCGAATGCTGGACTGCCTCATCCCCTGCTCCTCCTCAGCGCATATCCGACGCGACGTGAAACGGCTCTCCTCCGGAACTGCGCACTGTCACCGAGCGCCGCCACGACACCCGCCGTGCAAGCGATCGCCCGCCGCCCTCACCCCAGTTCGTTGCGGATCGCCCGCATGAACACCCTGGCGCCGATGCCGATCAGATCGTCTGGGAAGTCATAGTCCGGATTGTGCAACCGCGCATGGTTTTCGCCGGCGCCGAGGAAGAACATCGCCGCTGGCGCCACGCGCCCGAAAAGGCCGAAATCCTCGGATCCCTTCATCGGCAGCACGCCCTCGCCCTTGTCGTGGCTGACGCCCTCCTCGTCCATGGCCCGCCCAAGCGCAGTGACCGCGACTTCCGTATTGCTGCACTGGTGGAACACGTCCTCGTAGCCGATCGTCACCTTCAGCCCGGCAGCCTCCGCCTCCCTGGCAACCAGCGCCTCGGCGCGGGCCACGAGATCGGCCATGCGCTCGTCGGTGAGAGTCCGGAGCGTCGCCCAGATCTCGGCATGGCCGGGGCTGATGCCGAAGGCCGCCTCGCCGAGCCGCGCATGCGTCACCGTGACAAGCGTATAGGTCTCGTCGAGCGGCCCATTGTTCCCGAGCGCCGTCAGCCCGGAAAGCAGCGCGGCCATCGCGAAGGTCGGCGCAATGCCGTCCTCCGGCGTCGAGGCATGCGCCGTCTTGCCGGACAGCGAAATCCGCATGCCGCGCGAGGCGCAATTGACCGGACCAGTACGAAGGGCGACATGGCCGAAACCGAGGCCTGGAAAATTATGCAGCGAGAAGACCAGATCCGGCCTGATCTCCGCAAATTTCGGGTCGGCAAGCACGGCCGCGGCACCCGCGCCGTTTTCCTCGGCCGGCTGGAACATCAGGATCGCGCGGCCCCGCGCCGGTCGCTCGCGTCCAAGCCCTTTGGCCAGCGCCATCAGGATCGTCATATGCCCGTCATGGCCGCAGAGATGCCCCTTGCCTTTGATCTCCGAACGGTGGGAAATCTCCGAAATCTCCTCGATCGGCAGTCCGTCGAGCTCGGCCCGCACCATCACCGTCGGCCCCGGCTCTCCGCCCTCATAGATCGCCGCCACCCCGTGCCCGCCAAGGCCTGTCATCACCGCATCCGGCTTCGTCTCGGCCAGAGCCTTGAGGATCGTATCCGCCGTCTCCCGTTCCTCGCCCGACACCTCCGGCCGCCGGTGCAGGTCGCGCCGAAAGGCGGTGAGTGCCTCAAGTTCACGGTCGATCAGAAACATTCACGCCCCTCCGCTGCGAGTTTCCCCGCTCTTAGCAGGTCCTGGAGGGTGCCGCCAATCGCACCGATGCCAAATCAATACGACCGGCCAGAAGTTAAGCGCTCGCCGACACCAGCTTCCTTCCGGCGTCCAGTTTTCCGACAACAGGCTTAAGCGAACTGTAAGCGATCAGAAAGACAAGATATTGTGGCCTACAGCGCCGCGCGTCTTAAAAGACGCGCAAAGGTCGCTGTAGCAGTTTGGATGGCTGCATGTTTTTGTCCTTAAATCGGATACGATTTAAGGAAACAGGCAGCAGCAGCTTTTCCTGCAACTGCTGGATCATCTGGATCATCAGCATGTCGCGCTCGCGCGTGCCGGCACCGAGCCCGGTGTTGACGGTCACATCCAAGAGTACAACTCTGTATTGAGAGCCGCGCGCTTCAAATAATTATCGTGTGCGGTTGAGAGCAACTAAGTCACAGCATGCTCCCAAGCCATAATTTCTCGCACAATTAGCCTACAATACAATCTCGGTCTCATCCCGGCAGTCCCCCGATATGCGCCGCAGTCGGTGCCGTGCCGCCGGCCATTTCGGCCAGGTTCTGCTCGCGTTTGAGGTTCAGTTCGGCGTCGATCTGGTAGCGCTTGAGTGCCCCGTTCTGCTGGATCTCGGCAAGCTTCAGCTCGCGCTCCATCTCCAGCTTGCGCCGTGCGGTCTCGCTCTCCATGCGCGCCTTCTCGGCTGCAAGCTGCGCCTCCATCTGCAGGCGCTGCATCGCCGCGTCCGGTTGTTGCTGCTGCTCAGCCGCCTGCATCCGCCGCTGGATATCCTCAGGCGTCGGCTTGGTGAAATAGAGGTCCGGCGATTTCAGCCCCGCCGCCTCCACCGTCTTGGCAATGCCGTTGTAGAGGTTGTCGGGCGAGACATAAGGATTATCGGGCCCGAGCGTCGTCAGCAGCTTTTCCTGCAATTGCTGGATCATCTGGATCATCAGCATGTCGCGCTCGCGCGTTCCCGCGCCAAGCCCGGTGTTGACGGTCGCGTCCATGCCGGCGTTCCAGTGGCGCGGGTCGAAGCTCACCCATTGCCCGCGCAGACGCACTACGCGCGGCCGGTCCTGGTGCTTGATGACAAGACCAAGCAGGCCCTTGAATACGCGGCGAAGCCCTTGCGCGAAGGTGCGCACCATCAGCTCCGTCTGGCCGATGCCCGCCTGCTCGACGAGTGCCGTCGCCTTCGCCGTCATGTTCTGCAGCGCATCCGGTGCCAGCCCGCTCGAAGCGTCGGAAATGCCGGTCCGGTCGGTCGCCTCCTGGTCGAGATAGCCGAGCATGGAGAAGGATTCCCGCGCCACGAACGGCACCGCCGTATAGCCGATGGCGCCGCGCACATCGACGCCCTGGCCGACGCGGATCGGCTGGCCGAATTTCGGGTTCAACACCGATTCCGGGTTCTGGATCACCCCTTCCTGCACAATCGGCTGCTGGTTGTTCTGCCAGTAGAGATTGTCGAGCGTCTGGCGCAGAAGCACGGTCTTCACCCGCTGGATCTCCGCCATGTCGTCGGTGATCGCATTGCCCTCGCGCTGGTGCGGCCGCCGCTCGGTGATGAGGTCGGCAAAGGGCACCTCGTCCCATTCCGCATCTTCGAGCAGATTGTCGGCCCCGGTACCGCCGGCAAAGACCAGCCGGCGCAGCTCCGCAATACCGTCGTCGTCGGCGTCCACCTTCACATAGAGCTCGTAATAGTCCACCTCCTGCAGCGCCGTCGCGGTCTCCGCGCCGTCGCCGAAGATGCCGCGCCTGCGGGCAAATTCCTCGTCCTCGCCGTCGGCATTGCCGGCAATGGCAAAGCCTTCGACCAGATCGCGGTCATAGCCCATGGCGATCAGGTCCGAACGACGCATCCGCCGCTTGATCCCGGCAATCGGGCTCTCGTCGATCGAGATCGCGTCGGGATGAACGAGGAATTCTTCGAGCGGCACCGCCGCAAGTCGGGTCGCCCCACGCTCGGCCGTCCGGCGGATCTTCACGGTGAAGACCGGCTGCTCCACCGGTCCGGTTGGCAGCTCGATCCGCTCGACCGATTGCGCCTGTTCCAGCACCTCCACCGTGTCGTCGGCAATGAGCTGCACCAGCGCCGCCTCGTCGAGCCCGCTATGGGTCGAGACTTCGACGCTTTTCTTCTTCTCGTACCACCAGCGGATCACGCCGTTGCCGAGCTTCAGCGCGTCGTGCGCGGCGTCCTGCACCGCGTCATAGCCGTCGCTTTCGGGAAAGACGACGTAGTTGATATAGTCGGTCGCCTGCTCGGCCCCCGCCTCGTCGCCCTGGTTGACCGGCTGGTACTCCACCACCTTGTCATTGCCGAGCACGGTGCGGATCAGCGAAGGCAGCACCTTCTTCACCGCCGCGCGCACGTCGCGCGAAACCACCTTGGAGCGGTTCGCCTCCGCCGGCACGTCGGCCATCACCCCATCGTAATATTCCATCGCCCGAACACGCGCCGCCGAGAGCTGGTCGCGATAGTCCTCGCAATCCCTGACGAGCTGGCTCACCAGGTCCGTCAGTTCCGTTTTCGTCATCGCTGCCATCAAAGAACCTTCCGATCGGTAAAGGCCCAGGCGGGGTATCAGCCTTCACCCGGGCAAAGCGTTTCATCATCAGCGCGTAGCGGCTGGCCGAAGAACGTCGTCGCGTTGTTTTTGCTTGTGAAATCAGCTGATCTGGATCGTGCCGATCTTGTACCGCACGCCTTCATCGGCTGTGATGACGACCGCGCTGTTGCCGAGGATCGTCTGATAGTTCTGATCCTGGGAATTCGGATCGAACACGCTGATGTAGTGATTGCTGTGATATTCGTTCATGGCGCCACCGCCAGCGAGGCTGACCATTCGGCGGCCGTTCGCCTCAAATTGCGGGTTGGCCAAGCTATCCGACACGCAGTAGCAAAAACCATTCGCCTGCAGTCCGGTATAGCCGAACAGAACCCATTTCTGCGTGGGCACATGATAGCGGATGCTTTGCGCCATGCGGCCGTTCTGGTCATACATGGTGTAAGGGTTGTAGCCCGCCACCTTGAAGAAGATCTTCGGCTGCTGCGGGGCAATGTTGCCCTGATAGTATTGGTGGTTCACCATCTCCCACTGGTTGGCATTGTTATAGAATTGCCAGCCGACCGAAGCGTCGAGGTTGGACGTGCGGATGATCGCGAAGCCGTTGTCGAGCAGCGTCGTATTCCCCGGCAGGTTACGAACCTCCACGAAGGCATAGTAGTAATTGCCTTCCTTCACGATGTTCGAAGGATGCAGGAACCCGTAGGCGGTGTTGATGGACTGATAGGACCACGGCTCCGGGATCAGCACGCAGCGAACATTGTGATGATTTTGACCGAAATCCCCGGGATTCGGGACAGTCCAGGCCTGGCCGTCATTGGCCGAGCGCACATAGCCGATTGCATTGACCCAGCGTGTATTGAACCCGTAGGCATGGGAATTGAAGCCTGGCACCCCACCGATTGTCGTGGACGATTGGTAGAATTCGTGGTGCGTCAGGCCAACCACCAGCGAGCCGCGGGCGTATGGGGACATGATCCAATGCCGGTTGGCATAGTGCCCTTCAACTGTGTCGCGAGGGGAGTTCCAATGCCTGCCCGCGTTCCAGTTGGTCCAGGTTCTGCCATCATGCCAGTCGTAGACGACGTTGTAGCGGTACCCTTCGGAATGACCGGTAATGAACGTCGGCGTCCCGTTGGCATCGCGCCACGGGTGCAAAGGACCATCCACCCAGAGGCCATAGGGCGTGCTTCCGCCCACATAGCCGTGCCATTGGTTCGTGCTGAAATCCATGCATGTCGTGTTTCCGGACGTAGTAACCACGCTCGTGACCATTGATTTCTCCTACCGTTGTATTGATGTGCACTGTGTTGCGCGACCGGCGCCGGGCTCTGGCGCTATCGGTCATCGGCCCTGGTGCGCCGGAGCGAGACACTTGTCGGAACAAAGCCCTGGAAGGGCTGATTAGAGAACCTTCCGATCAGTAAAAGCCCAGGCGTCATTCGCCTTCACTCGGGCAAAGCGTTTCATCATAAGCGCATAGCGGCTGGCCGAAATCACGTCATCGCGTTCCTTGACGATCCGGCCGTCCTTGCGGTGGTAGAGCCGGAATTCCTCGAACCATTCGCCGCAGGTGGATAACACCTTGAAGCGCCCGGTCTGCATCCGCTGCAGCATGTCGGATATCCCAGCCTCGACGCCGTTGCTGCCGTCGTCGAAGGTCGCGCGCTCCGGCAGTATCGCCAGCCCCTGCCCGCGATATTGCGCGGCCAGCTGCTCGCCCGAGCCCTTGTCGTGCTGCAGCCCGTCATGCGGCCAGGCCCAGGGCAGCCAGGCACCCCAGGGTTTTAACGCCGCCGCATGAATGATCGGCGTCGCCTCGCGCTCGCGGTAACAGCGGGTCACGTAGAAGATATCGGCGTCCCGGTCCCAGGCACAGAGCGCAGCAGCAAAGGGATGGTCCCAGCCAAAGTCGAGCCCGCCGATCTGCACCCAATGCCGCGGTATCTCAAAGGGCTCGACGCGGATCTGCTCCTCCGTCACCGGGAAGATCCGGCCCGAGCCCAGCGTCGGCACACCCTTGGTGCGCGCTTCCTTCTCGTGCGCCGGATAGCTGGCGATGATCTTCGCGCGCTCCTCGGGCGTATAGTGCTCGGCATCGTCGATCGTCATGGTCACCACGGTCCGGTCCTCGGAAGGCTCCAGCAGATAGCGGCCGACGACCGCGCTCATGCCCTTCAGCGGCGTGAAGGTCACGGCGACGGAACCACCAGTCGCATTGGTGCGGGTGATGCCCTCGAAATAGACGTCTTCCGGCGGCTCCTCGTCGAACCAGACATAGTCCACCGTGTTCGCCTGCCATTTTGCCCGGCCCTGTTCATAGGCTTTCAAAAGCAGCGTCGAGGTGCCGCCCGAAACGTGGCGCACCGTCACGCTGTCGAGCGCGCCGGAAGCGCTGGAACGCCGCGTCCAGCCGGAAAGTGCCGCCTTCGGCAGATAGCCGGTGCCCCAGTCCTCCTCGCTCATCGGCGGGCCGACGAGCAGCCGCTGCACGCCATCGCGTGTCAGCTCGTGCGATTCCGAGCCGCCGATCATCGTGATCGGTCGCTCGAACCGTCGGCCCGCCCACCATTCGGGATAGTCGCCTGTCAGATGCATCGCCGCTTCCGCGGCACCGGCCAGCGTCTTGCCGAGCTGGTTGCCGGCCATGAACAGCCGCTCGCGAAAGCGGGCACCGGCCGCGTGGAATTCTGTCTGCTTCGCATAGGGCCGGTAGTAGCGCAGCCTATTCGTGTTCTGCCGCCGCCCGATCTCCATCGCCAGTTCCATCCGCTCCCTGAGCAGCAAGGAAAGGGCCGATGGTCTGGTCGAGCTTGCGGATCCGCTCGAGAAGTTGCTCATCCGTCATCTCGCCGATCTGGTTTGGATTGATGGTCAAGTCCTTCGGCATCAGCGCCGCCACGGCCTTGAGGAAATCATGCGGGTTCTTCTCGATCAGCGCATGGATCGCCGCCGCCCCTCGGGCTTCCCAGGCCGAAAGCATGTCTTCGAGAAAGAGTTCGCCGAGCCTGGTGCGCACCGCCTTGCGGGCGCGCGACCGGGGGATCGCGCCCGCGCGATCGGCACGCGGCAAAAAGCGCCCGGTCTTCGGGTCCTTGGCCGGTTTGCTTGTCATGGGATTTGCTCCGCTGGACCAAGGCACCCGTTGCCGGCACGGCATTGACAGAGATGGCACGCGGCCCGACCGCCGGCCAGCGACCCTGCCTTGGCGCCTGCAGCAGCCGGCCACTTGGCTTGGCACTTGGCAATCGGCAAGCGCCAGCCGCACCCGCCGCGAAAGGGTGCGCCAGGCGTGACGGCAGCTCACAAAAAATTGCTGGTGTCACGCCGAAAGTCACGCCGGCAAACTTGACTTCAGGTTGTATTAAGTCATCAATACGTCGCGCCAGATCGCCCTGCCTCGAGCCTTGCCGGCGGAAATGCGTGATGGGTGCCGATACCGGTCAGGCGGCAGCCGGGAAAGAGCCGAAGTAGTTCAATTTTTGAATAGTTTGTCAGTCTGGAAGTCCCGCCGCGGGAACCATGCGATGGATGCAACAGGTGTCAGATGATCCGCAACGCGTTCAGTAAGTTGAAGACCATTTTCAGCCCGCGGCCCTCCGCAGCGAATATCTCGCCCAGGTTGCTTGAACTGGCGACCTCCGGCAATGTCGACGCCCAGGCAAAACTCGCCGAAATCTACTTCAACGACGGCAGCGAGGAACACTACGCCGCCTCGCTTCACTGGAACCGGCAGGCCGCCCGCCAGGGTCATCCCGCCGCGCAAGCCCGTCTCGTCACCATCTATCAAAGGGGGCTCGGCGTCGAGCGTGACCCGAAAGAGGCCTCGCGCTGGCTTCGCAGCATCGGGCGCCCGCGCCCCGAACCTGTCCGCATCGTTTCCGGCAAGATTGTCAAGCAGGAAGCGTGACGAGCGCCAGCCCGTCTTCCACATAGGCCTGCAAAGTAACGATCGGCGATGACCGGGTTGCGCCGTTATCGCGAGCGCCGCTCGGCTGAAGCCCGGAATCAAAAAGGCCGCTTCAATGACGAAACGGCCAGCCTGTAATATCCTTAGCCCGCATCCTGACGCTTGGCAAGCCCTTCGGACAAAATTTGTTCTCGTTATGTTCGTTTTTCTTGGCCGGCTTCGTTTCGGCGGCAGCGCTCGCCCCATCCGCCTCCCCCCGGCACGCGTCATCGATTTGGTGATATAGTGGCGATCGGCGCACGACGTCGTGTCCGGTTCGATGGTGAGACGGCCAAGGGTCGCCCCCACGACGACGGGAGGGTTCCATGACCCCACGATACCTGATTGTTGTGATTTTCGCGGCGCTTGTCGCGCTCGCCGGCTGCACCACCGACCAGGCCAGTCGCAACACCGCCCCCGCCCCAAGCCAGGGAAGCCAGGGCATGCAAGGCGGCGCCCAGGGCATGAGCCAGGGCGGCGGAAGCTCCGGCTACTAAGCATGTCGCGCAAAAATGCGCCGCGATTTTGCGATAACGACATGCGAAATATCAAGAACTTAATGCGAAATATCAAGAACTTAAAGCGCGAAGGAGCGAATCTGAAAGATCGCGACGCGCTTTAAGCATGTCGCGTCTCGCCTCGTCGCCTGTTGATTGAACCTCCGGCGCCGATACGCGTTGAGTAACCATGACGCGCAATCTCGGTGCCGCGCCATTTGTTTGCGCGCATTCTGTGTTAAGCTTCCCCTCGGGAGGAAAATGCCATGGAGAATTTCTTCGCACTCGCCGCCATCGTCGTCGGTTCCGCCATCCTGGGGCTCGCGCTTGCCTACGGAATGCGCCGCAAGGACGCCCACCGACCTCCCGAGCACGACGACGCGCGGTTGAAATTCTAACGCCTGTCGCGCAAAAGTTCGTAGCCGCTTTGCGACAACGACATGCGAAATCAATAACGTGAAGGGCAAGGCGCGAATCCGGAAGATTCCGACGTGCTTCAGACCCGTCCCCGCCTCACAGCCGCGGCACGCGCAGTCCCTGCGCTACAGCATGTCCCGATGCCCGAGGCAAACGGAGCGCGCCACTCCCCTGAAATCGGAACCTTTCCCGCCCCCTTAGCCTTACTCCTTGAACGAGGATCAACCGAGGAGATGCGAGGATGAGCAAGCCGCACCCGAAATCACGGGATCTCAGGCAGACACCGGAAGACGGGCCTGGGCCGGCCGGGCCGAGCAGCGCGCGCCCCGGCAAGGTTCCGCCCGTGCCGGCCGACCAGCTGCCGGAAGGCGATGACCCGCCGCCGGTCGATCAGGGCCGGGTGCCGCCCGTTCCGAGCCGCGACGAGGCCAATGTGAAGCCGGATGACGCCTTGCCCGGAGACAGCGAGGAGAAGATCATCGAGGACGACCCGGCGCGCGAAAAGACCCGCTTCGACGAGGAACTTCCGAAAAGCAGCCGCTAAAGCATGTGGCGCAAAAGTGCGTAGCGGTTTTGCGATAACGACATGCGAAATATCAAAGACTTAAAGCGCAAAGAGCGAATCTGAAAGATCGCGACGCGCTTTAAGGCCCGTAGCGCAAAGTTCGTAACGGTCTTGCGATCACGGCATTCGAAGCATCAAGCGTAAAACGCAACGAGCGTTTTAGCCGGCTTGCAAGCCCCAACAAAAAGGCCCGCCGGTCACGACGACCGGCGGGCCCCTTTTTCTGAATACGTCGCCTCGATCAATAGGGCGAGTAGCACTGCTGGCGCGGGCCGCCATAGGGCTGATAGCTATTGTCGTAGGCGCGGTAGGAGCGGTAGCGCGCGTAACACCAGTCGACATGACGCTGGCTCATGCCCGGCTCGTACCGGCGCGGCGGAGCGGCAATGGCGCCGCCGATCACGACTCCTGCGCCGAAGGCCGCCAGCGGATACCACCAGCCGTCATAGTGGCGTCGATAGCCGTAGCGCTCGTAGCGGTAGCCGCGGTAGCCGTTGTAGTAGCCATAGCGGTAGCCGCCATGCCAGCCCGGCCGGTAGCCCGGGCGATAGGACCCGTACCGACCATGCCAGCGCGGACGATATCCGCCATGGCCCCAGCCGTGGCCGTTACCATGTCTGTCACGCACCAGGTCGACATCGCTCTTCTGCACCCGCTCGATGGCGACAGCCGGCACGGCGTTCGCCGGCGTGATGCCCGAAAGAGCCGTAACCGCCGCCATTACGACGATGGCAATCTTCTTCATTTCATCACCTGTCCATTTGGAAACAGGCGCCAGTTTCGCGGAATGACGTGAACCCACAATGAATGCGGCAAATCTAATATGAAAACTCAACCGGCAGGCGTGGTTGCGGGCGCCTCACGGCCGCTGCGCTTGCGTCCCGCGCAGCGCCAGCGCATGCGCGATCAGCGTTTCCACCGCCGCACCGTAGGAGATGCCGTCTGCCGCAAGCGCCTTGGCATACATGCTTATATTGGTGAAGCCGGGAATGGTGTTGATCTCGTTGATCACAAGGCTTCCGTCCGGCCGCAGGAAGAAATCCACCCGCGCCATGCCGGCGCAGGCAAGTGCCCGGAAGGCCCGCGCCGCCATCTCCTGCGCCTGCACGCTCACCTCTTCGGCCAGATCCGCCGGCGCCTTCACGATCGCGCCGCCCGCATCGACATATTTGGCGTCGTAGCTGTAGAAGCCGTGGCTTTCGGCCGGGATGATCTCGCCCGGCCGCGACACGGTGAGCCCGCCCTTGGCGTCTTCCAGCACCGAGCATTCGATCTCCCGGGCCTGCACGAACTCTTCGATCAGCACCTTGTCGTCGTGGCGAAACGCCTCGTCCAGCGCGGCTTGAAGCCCCTCGAGGCTGTCGACACGGCTGACGCCGACGGATGAACCCTGCCGTGCCGGCTTGACGAAGACCGGCAGTCCCAGCGTTTCCAGGATGGTTTCGCCGGAATAGCCATCCCCCTGGTGAAGGGCGATGGCGCGGGCGACCGACAGCCCCTCGGCTGCAAGCAGCCGCTTGGCGAGCGCCTTGTCCATCGCCACCGCCGAGGCGGCAACGCCGCAGCCGACATAGGCGACATCGGCCGTTTCGGCATAGCCCTGCACCGTCCCGTCCTCGCCAAACGGCCCGTGCAGGACAGGAAAGATCAGGTCGACGGCCGGCAGCAGCCCTTGTGTCCCGTCGGCGGCGATGGTCACCGCCCGCCCCTTGCCGCCCGGGATCAGCGCAACTTGCGTTCCCACCGCCGGAATGGCCGGCGGCAGCGCGCCGTTTTCAAGCTCGACGAGCAGCCAGCGCCCGTCCTTGGCGATACCGATCGGCACGATCTCGTAGCGGCTGCGGTCGAGCGCGGCGACGACGTTGCGCGCCGACATCAGCGAAACCTCGTGCTCCGCCGAGCGGCCGCCAAACAACACGGCAATACGCAGCTTCCCTGTCATGACATCTTTCCTTCAGAATCGTGGCCAATGCGGATTCGCAAGGAAGCGGTGGAAGATGGCAACAAGACGTCAAGGAAATGTGCTATCGCTGCGACAGGAAAATTTTCTCAATCGATCGCAACGCCGCTTGAACCTCCAGGCGGCGACATCAAATTGAAACGCCAGATCAATTTTGAAGAGGAGATACCGTCGATGGCCGAGGTCCTGCTCTTCCACCACGCCCAGGGTCTGACCCCGGGCATGCACGCTTTCGCCGACGAACTCCGGGCCGCCGGGCATAAGGTGCACCTGCCCGATCTCTTCGAGGGGCGCATCTTCGAGAGCATCGAGGAAGGCCTCGCCTATATCGGCGAGGTCGGCTTCGACGAGATGCGCGAGCGCGGCGTGCGCCTCGCCGAGCCGCTTCCCCAAGGTCTCGTCTATGCCGGCTTCTCCTTCGGCGTCCTGCCGGCGCAGAAGCTCGCGCAGACCCGACCCGGCGCCCGTGGTGCCCTGCTCTTCTACTCCTGCATTCCGATCAGCGGCCAGTGGTCCTTCGGCCCCTGGCCGCAACGCGTGCCCGTACAGATCCACGGCATGGACAACGACCCGATCTTCGTCGGCGAAGGCGATATCGACGCCGCTCGGGAACTCGTCGAGAAGGCCGAGGACGCCGCGCTGTTCCTCTATCCGGGCGACCAGCATTATTTCGCCGACAGCTCGCTGCCCTCCTACGACGCGGAGGCCGCCAAGCTGCTGACTGAACGGGTGCTCGCGTTCCTCGATCGAGTCTGAGCGACGGAACCAGTCCCGGCAGTCCAAAAACACGTCACGGTGCTGCGGCGACCTTCGTGCGTCTGACAGAACACGCGGCGCTGTTATGCGCCTGCGGGCAAGCAGGCGCAGCTCCGGTATCTCTAGCTGAGCTTGGCGAGGTGCATCTTGAATGCCTCGAGGGTCTCGGCGCTCACATAGTGCTCGATGCCCTCCGCATCGATGCGCGCCGTCTCCGGGCTGATGCCGAGCGCGCAGAGGAAGCTTTCGACGATGTGATGCCGTTCGCGGCTGCGCTCGGCAAGTTCATTGCCTTGGGCCGTCAGGAAAACCCCGCGATAGGGCTTTTGCTGGATGAACCCCTCGGCGGCAAGACGCTTGAGCATCTTGGCGACGGTCGGTTGCGCGACACCGAGTCTGTGGGCGATGTCGACCTGGCGCGCTTCGCCGCCGTCGGCGATCAGGTCGGCGATCAGCTCCACATAGTCTTCGACGAGTTCGGTCCGTCGGCTGTTGCGCGTCTGGCGAAAGCTCTCGATCTGCGTATCCGCGTCAACGAGGACGCCCTGGAAGGTCTCTGGTGTCGGCTTGATGGACATGCGATTTCCTTGATGCACTTCACAGGAAAAATCTTAGCCTCAGCTATACCATATTGCAACGGACTACAGTTTTTCACGCCGCTAAAGCGCCGCGCGTCTTTTAAAATCGCGGCCGATCTAAGGAGGAAGACATGCAGCAGGCATCGGGCGCGCGGGGTGACAATCGGCAATATAGCCATTGCTATATTCTTGTCATTGTGCTTCTATTGATCGAAATTGCTATATAAGGAGGCGATCATGGCGCGTTGGTTGCCATCCCTTCTCAGTCGACGGGGATTTCTCGGCGCTGGCCTTGCCGCCACGGCGGGGGCGGCCGTGACGGCCCGCGAGACCCTCGGCCAGCAGCCGATGCCTGCCGGTCATGGCGGCCATGGCAACCACGGCGGTTCCCCCGGCGTTGGAACACCGACACGGGCCGCGCCCAATCATGCGGTTTCCCACGGGGCGATGATCACGGTCGGTGACGTCGACACTGCCCGCAACGGCTTCGATCCGACCGCGATGCTGACCGATTGGTACACGGGCGAGGTATCGACGCTGCCGGACGGCCGCCGACTGCGCAGCTTCGAGCTGAGGGCCGAGGAGAAGGAAATCGAGATCGCGCCGGGCGTGATGTTTCCCGCCTGGACCTTCAACGGTCGTGTCCCCGGCCCGGCGCTTCGGGCCACGGAGGGAGACCGGCTGCGGATCGTCTTCAAGAACTACGGCTCCCATCCGCATTCGATGCACTTCCACGGCATCCACGCGGCGCGCATGGATGGTGTTCCGGGCGCGGGCGTGATCCAGCCCGGCGAGGAATTCGTCTACGAATTCGATGCCAAGCCGTTCGGCTGCCACCTCTATCACTGTCACGCGCTGCCGCTCGCCAGGCACATGCACAAGGGCATGTACGGCATGTTCGTGGTCGACCCCGACCCTAACCGCCATCCCGAGTTCTTGGACGTCGCGCGTTCGCGTCTGCTCGGCACGCCCGAAAACGCCGAATGGCAGGAATTGGCGATGGTGATGAATGCTTTCGATACCAATTTCGATGGCGAGAACGAGTTCTACGCCTGCAACACCATCGCCCATTGCTTCGCCAAGCAGCCGATCAAGATCGTGCGCCACCGGCCGGTCCGCATCTATCTGATGAACGTGACCGAGTTCGACCCGATCAACTCCTTCCACCTGCATGGAAACTTCTTCAATTACTTCGATACCGGAACGTCGCTGACGCCGACGCTGAAGACGGTCGATCTCATTACGCAATGCCAGGCGCAACGCGGCATTCTCGAATTCAGCTACGCCGACCAGAACCATGAACCCGGTCTCTACATGTTTCACGCACACCAGTCGGAGTTCACCGAACTCGGCTGGATGGGCATGTTCGATGTCGTCGAGGCACTGTCATGAACGAACGTGTGACGATCGAAGGCAATCAGGCCGTCGAAACCGGGCCAAGGCGACGGAACCTCTTGTGGCTGCTGGCCCCGCTCGCGGTCCTGATCGCCGCTTTCTGGTGGCTCATGGTCGCCAACCCGCTCGCCAGCTTCAACAACGGCGCACCGCCGGTCGAGAACCTGACGGTCGAACGCACGATCCTCGATTATGACGGCTTGCGCCTTCTCGTCCGCGGCGGCGGTTCCGAGGCGATGACCATTGCGCAGGTTCAGGTGGACGCCGCCTACTGGCAGTTCGAGCAGACCCCGGCCGGGCCGATCGCACGCGGCAGCTCCGCCTGGGTTTCGGTCCCGTTCCCCTGGGTGCTTGGGGAGGCGCATAAGGTGACGCTGGTCACCAATACCGGGGCAACCTTCGAGCATGAAGTCCCCGTCGCCGTGCCGACGCCGGTCGCGTCCTCCGATACCCTGACATCGCAGGCCCTGCTCGGTGCCTTTGTCGGCATCGTCCCGATCGTGATCGGCCTGATGTTCTATCCGGCGCTTCGCGGGGCCGGAGCGGCCATGATGAGCTTCCTGCTGGCGATGACGGTCGGCCTGCTCGGCTTCCTGTTCATCGATACGATCGAGGAGGCGCTCGAGTTTGCCGGGCAGTCCGCCGCCATCTTCCAGGGCTCGGCCATGGTTTTCCTCGCCGCCGCCGCGGCGTTCCTGCTGCTGATGGCCATCGCGCGGCGGGAGGGACGGCCGAGCGGGCTCGCGCTCGCCACCTACATCGCCCTCGGCATCGGGCTGCACAATCTTGGCGAAGGCCTCGCCATCGGCGCCGCCTTCGCCGCCGGCGCAGCCGGCCTCGGAACCTTCCTCGTGATGGGCTTCACCCTCCACAACATCACCGAAGGCATTGCCATCGCCGCGCCGATCCTGAAGGCAAGACCGCCGCTCTGGCGGTTCGGTGCGCTGGCCTTGCTCGCGGGCGGACCCGCCGTCCTCGGCATGTGGCTGGGCAGCCTCTCCTACGCCCCGCATTGGTCGGCGCTCGCACTCGCGATCGGCGCCGGCGCAATCCTGCAGGTGATCGTCGAGGTGGCCGCAGCGATGACCCGAACCCATGAAGGACGCCTGACGGGACTGCTGACCGTGCCGGTCATGTCAGGCCTGACCGCCGGCCTCGCCTTCATGTACACGACGGCGATGCTGGTGAAGATCTAAAGCGGTTTTGCGGTAACGACATGCGAAATATCAAAGGCTTAAAGCGCAACGAGCGAATCTGAAAGATCGCGACGCGCCTTAGTCGACGGAGGGGGAAGCCGAGCTGCTTACCCGCCGCTGCGCGGCCGAGCCTCGGCGCCGGTGAAACCCCGCCACTTGGTGTCGGAAACGAGGTGCCGCTCTCGACCCGGTATGGGCCCCAAGGCTGCTAAAGCGTTGATAGAAACCATGTTGTAACGAAGAAGCAGAAAGCAATCACCCATGTTGTGGCCAGAACCTTTGCCTCTCGTTTTCTGTGGGTGAAGAAATAACTGAGATACCGCCCCTGCTTGTCCATAAGAGGCAGGTCTTTCAATACAATATACCCGATCAGGATAATGAAGAGCGACGCCGGTACAAAGACACTAATTCCGAACACACTCGTAAGAACGCCGTTTGGTCCGACCATTTCTTGCATCCCTGATGCTCTCCGCTGCTCAAGTCGGGGCAGTCGCCTTTAGACGGCGCCGTTCCAGCATATCACTGTTCAGTATCAGGTCGATTAGCGACCGCTCGCCTCGGGCCTTTCACCGGGTACCAAGAGCCAGTTTTGTACTACTAGAACATCCTTTGTCCGTTCAAAACTGCTTATCCCCTTCGCTCAGGGGACTACAACATCTTGTAGAAGGATAAGAGAACCCTCCCCTCGCCAATGGTCTGAAAAGAGGGATTTAGGTCGGTCGGTGGCGGGCTGACAGGGAATGTCACGATTCGGGGAAGGGAGTCACGATCTCCAATAACCCTTGAGGATACTGAACAATCCGGAATTATGGTCGCAACGGCCACCGGCGTGGTGAACGACCGTGTCGCCCAACAGGATTCTGCGTCCTGAGGTTGAAATTCTGCTTCAGTTGCTTTTTTGATGGCAGAGGCGATCGTTGCTCCAAAGCCTGGAGACTTCAATGGATATGACTACCCCCAGCGGGCAGCTTTCTGGCCTGTCCTTCTTGGTGTTTTGGGTGTTGCTGGCGATCCTGCTCTTTAGCGGCGTGCGTCAGGGGTTGAGTGCAGGGCCAAAGGACGATGATCGGTCCAGCGCGCAGGATCGTTCTGTTGGACGCAGAGCTCGATATCTCTTGGAAGACGACAGAGAGCGTCGAGTTGCGGGGCTGGCTGTCGAGGCCAAAGCCAAATCCTATTTCGCGCGCCGCATCGGTAAAATCCATCTGGCAGCGCTGGCCTTCTTCGCCGTGACGACATTGCTTCTGACGATCTGGAATCTGCATGAGGCCAAGATGCACCGGGCATCTCAAATCCAAGCCACATCGCCGTAGCAACAGGTTAAATGAGCGATTTGGTGGCAGATGCGACTAATTCCCAAGAAATGTCGCCAAGGTGCTGATGGTGTCGGATTATTCAGCGGCAAGCGCGACCGACGGACGTGCGGCCGGAAATCTGGGCAGAATTCTCGGCACCAGGGCATTCGGATTGGAATAGCGTCGACTTGTTCGGCGTTCCTCGCCCGGCCGTCGAGGCACGAGGACGGGGCGGCCCGGCTTCTTTCGTGGCTTGGTAACCTTTTCATTGAACTCCCGAACGCCGTCGAAATCCCACTTGAAGGATAGATAGGCATCCCGATCCTCCTCTCAGACGGTCAACCCACAAGACCAGGTTCTCCATGACCTCAAAGCCGGGAAGCCCTGTAGTAGCCGACGAGATCGCTGACGATCTTCTGCTTGTTCGGATGGAGCATCTTGAAGATTTCCTTGATGTGCTCCTTCTTCCATTGCCGGGTGTCGCCGACTATGCTGCGGCATGTCGTTGGGCCGATGCGACGGCCAATCCCCAGCATCCTGCGGAATTTTTGTCGGTCCGCCATTAATGCGCCGGCAACGGTCTGTCATGCGAACCCCCTAAATATGGTTACTCCCTGAGCGAACGGGATAAGCGGTCGTTCAAATAAGCGCGCAAAGAAACCTCCAGCATCTGGAATTCCGCGCAGAAATTGAAGTATAGTCGACACCACTATCGGCGGGCATAAATTCGGGTTGAAATTACAACTATACTATTTTCAATCTCGAAATACTTCGGAGCTCCACTTTGCTCATCTACGCGGACGAAAACCTCGAGGTCATCCATCGCCCGGGCGCCTCGCCTTACCTTTTGATCACCTTCAACGAAATGGAAATGCAGGCAAACGGCAGCCGCTACTGGGGCCAGCGCTTTTGCGAGAAAGCGGATATCGCCGCCCTCGGCTTCATCAGCCGCCGTCCCAACTGGTTTCCGGCCGCAAGCGTGGTCAGGGCGGTCGAGGCCGCGGCACCGATCCTGCGTGCAGCACCCGAGCGCATCCTCTACGGCCATTCCCAGGGTGGCTATGCCGCCCTTCGCTACCGCCGGCGCTTCAATGCCACCACGGCCATCGCCTTCTGCCCGCAGCTCTCCATCGATCCCCAGGCCGTGCCTTTCGATGGCCGCTTTAGCCGCCATTTCGCGCCTGACCTGCACGCCAATATGGGCATCGCGCCCGATCATGCCGCCGGCCGCGCCTATCTCTTCTACGATCCGTTCCACGCCGTCGACCGTCGGCATGCGGAGCGGATCGCCGCGTTGCAGGCGGAGACGCACCTTGTCCCCGTGCACATGACCGGCCACGGCACCGTCCGGGCCTTCACCGGCACGGCCCGCGCGCTGTCGCTCATCGAGGCCTGCCGCGCCGACGACCGCGCCGGCCTGCGCACCCTTGCCCGCAACGCCCGGGTCGACGCGCCCATGCGCCCCTACCAGATCGCCGTCACGGCCATCGCCCGCCACCCGGCCTTGGCCGATCGCCTCCATGCCCGCATCGGCCATGGCTTCTCGCTGGTCGAGCGGATCAACTTCCTCTATCACCGCGCCAACCGCCACATCCGCGACGGCAATCTGATGACGGCGCGCGCCATGCTGACGGACGCACTGTCGCTGCAGCCCGACAACCCCGCCCTCAAGCATCGCCTGAAAGACCTCGACGCCCGCATCGCCCGCGAAGAAAAGCTGGCGAACGCTTCCTGAGGCGGCGGTCGATCATGCTATTAACGGAAATTTCTTTTTAATTCAGATGTGTAAGCCGCGTGCCGCAGGTCTTCAAACTGCGGCCGCCCGCCCCGGCAAGAGTGCGAAAGGATGTTTGCGATGAGCAGCATGGAAACGAAAGAATTCATCCTCGCCGGCGTCGTCATGAAGCGCCTGCTCGCCGGCAGCCAGACCAACGGCCAGTTCTGCCTGTTTGAAAATGTCAGCGGGGGCGATACTACTGCATGTTTCCTTTAATCGTAGCCGATTAAAGGACAAAAACATGCAGCACTTCAAAGTGCTACAGCGACCTTTGCGCGTCTGATAAGACGCGCGGCGCTGTAGGACACCGATCCACGTACATGAGGGCGACGATGAAACCGTCTATATGCTCGAGGGCGAAATGACGGCGGTGATCGACGGCACCCCGCACCGGCTGACCGCTGGCCAGAGCATCTTTCTCATGCGCGGGGTGCCGCACCAATTGATCAATATCAGCCGACGGCCGGCGCGTTATATCTTGATCGGCACACCGGCGATCTTCGACCGGTTCCTGGAAGAGGCCGGCCGCGAACGCCGGCCAGGCGAAGCGGCCGAACCGCCGACGCCCGAGCAGCTTGATCGACTGCGCACGGCATCGTCGAAATTCGGCATCACCTTGCTGGACGACTGGCCCGATCAAGGTCGGTGATGGCGCCAGGCTGCCTGCCTCGCGGAAACCTCCCGCAGGACCCGGCTTCGGCGCTCCACCTGCGCGGAGAAAGACGTCGCCGTGGCGCCGGGCACGCAGGGCACCTCACCCCACCTCCTTCTCCCGCGACAGCCCCAGGTGCCAGTGCAGCTCGGTCAGCCCGCGTTTCAGCCAGGCAAGCTGCGGTTCGGGCATGGTGCGCAGCATCTCGTAGTCCATGATGCAGACGTTGAAGACCGTCGTCTTCACCTGCGGTCCGTCCTTGAGTTTCAAAAGCACGCCTTCCAGTTCCATCATCCGGTTCGCCGCCTGGCGGGCGCTCCTGGCGCGCTCGGCGCTGGTCTCGCCGGCAAAGCCCTTGACGCTGAAGAGCGACTGCGCCCTGACGCTCGGAAAGGGAATGCCCGTGAGGCTGTAATAGCGCGCCATCTGCCGGGCATACTCGTCTCCGGCCTCGCGCTCATGCGCCGTCAGCTTGCCGTCGAGGAACATGCGGCCGAGCGTGTAGCCGGCAAAGGGGCTCGCCACGTCGACGTCGCGCCTGCCGGAAAAATGCATGCGCTTGCGCGCGTCGAGCGCCACGGAGCGCGCCTCCCGCTCGGTCTCACCGTGCTTGATCTGCCCGCCGGGATAGCGCGCCACATCGGCCTTGCGTGGCCGGCCCGCCCGGCTGGCGCGCTTGATGCGGATGCGTTCTGCCTTGGATGTCATCGTGTCGTTTCCTCGTTTCATTCGCTCATCATGGCCGCCGGCCGGTTTCGCCCGGCCCGGCGTGGATGCAGGATCGGCTAAAGATCGGAAGGTTGCCTCATCGGCTGGCGCCGCACCTGTTCACCGCATGCAGCACCGACGTATGGTCGCGGCGGAAGATGCGGCCGAGCGCCGGCAGCGACAGATCCTTGCGCTCCTCGTAGACGGCCGCCATGCAGCGATGGCGCGGCTCGACCAGGCGCCGCTCGCGACCGACGCCGATGATCTCCTCCCAGGTGATGCCGGGATAGGCGCTAAGCACGTCCTCGATAATCTCCCGCACCGGCCGTCGGCCGAAGAGATCGCCGCCCGCCGCATCCGCCGCCCCGCAAATCACCCGCGCCTGCGAGAGAAGCCGCGCCTCGGCGTCGGCGAGCGCCAGTTCCAGCTCCGATATCCGCCGCGCCTGCGCCCGCACCTGAACTGCGACGATGCCGGCGAGATCCTCAAGCGTCGCGCCGGGTGCCGCCTCGCCGCCGGCCACGGCCATCCCGGTCAAACCCTCTGCATGCGCATCGCCCGGCCCCGCCGCCCCGTGTCCGGTCGTGTCGCCCGCCGGCGTCCGCCGCTTCCCCGGGGTGCTGGCGCCGGGCTCCTGTCCACCGCGCTGGCGGCGCCCCCTGCCCGCGGCAGCGGCACCATCGGCGGCGGCACCGTCCACCCCGGGCACCGCCCTCGCCGTCGCCGCACCATTGCCCGCGGCCCTGCCGGTGACCGCCTCACCCGTTGCCAATTCCGCTACCTCAGGCTGCATGGTGGATCTCCCTGGTTGCCGGCGTGCTTCCGGTCTGGCTCGCGGCCTTGGCTGCTCTATGCGTCTGGCGAAACGCTTCGAGCCGCGCGCGAACACGGGCGCGACTGGCCTCCGAACGGCCGCCATTCAGGCTGTCGAGCGCGGCGACCGTCTCGCGCTTGCGCGCAAGCTCCGCCCGCATGCTCAGCGCCTCAGCCCTTGCCAGCGCCGCCAGCACCGGCGGCTTCGGGATCGTGCCGAGCAGCACGTTGGCGTTGGCAGCATAGTCGCCGCGGATCAGCTTCTGCGTCGCAGCCGCGAGCCCGCAGCCCGGCACGCCGGCGAGCGCATAGTGGTAGACGGCGAGGATCTTCTTCGGCTCGATCCCCTGCGGCATGGTCATGCCGGCCGTCTGCATCGCATCGAGGCTGCGCAACACCGCCGCTTCGCTGGCCGGCGCCAGCCGTTCAGTGAGCGCGGTAATCTCCCGGCTCAAGGTCGAAAGCCGGGCCTCCGCCGGCAAGGTCATCATCTCCGAATGCGTCATCGTCTCGGTTTCCTTTGAGTTCGTTTTCAATGGCTTGCCTGCATTCCCGCTGGTGGCGGGCAAAGGCGGTCTCGTGCGGCGGGGCCTGCTGGCGAGAGCCGCGTCGCGGCGGTCCGGCGTCACCGGCCGGGTTCCGCGCACCCGGCCGGCCTGCGGCGCGGGGCGGAAGCGCCGGCCGGCCGGCATTGCGCATCCAGTTCCGCCACGTCGCCGCCCAGTCGAGCTTGGTGGCGTTGCGGCCGGACTTGGCGGTCCAGTAGTCGCGAAACTTGTCGAATTCGATCGCCGCCTCGGCCGATCCGAAACCGAGCCCGGCGGCGAAGTCCCAGTCGGGCACGAAGCTCGCCGGCAACCGGCTGGCCCTGCGCTGGCCCCGTGGGGCCCGCGCCGCATCGGCTTCCTGCCGGTGAAGACGGAGTTGATCGCCGCCGCCTTCCGGAGTCGTGTCGGGAGAGTTAGTTTCTTTAGGGGGTGCGGGGGAGCTTTCTTTATCAGAGAGGGGGTTGACGCCGGTCGCCGTGACATCGCGTGACGTCACGCGCGCCCTGTGACGCTGCTGCCGCTCGCGATCGCTGGCCCGCCGCCGCTCGATCTCCGATTGCTGTCCGGCTTCGGCGGCGCGCACGGCGCCAAGGATCATCTCCGGCGATGCACCGGACTGAACCAAGGCTTCGACGATCGCGGTGATGCGCATGGTCGCTACTCCCCGCTCGGCCGGGTCGGCCGGCATGCGGCCCCGACTGCCCCGCCGCTTGCCGAAACGTCGGCGCCGCAACGAGGCCGCAGCGAAACCGGCGGGGCACCATCGCCCTTGCTTTCCCGGGCAAGTCCGCCCTGCCCTGCAACCCTTTTGAGACCGTCCTGCACCATGCCTTTTCCCATGCGTTCGCGTTTGGCCGCTCCGTCCGGCACGGCCATTCCATCGCGCTTGCGCGCCAATGCGGTTATCTTCTTACCGCCGCCCTGATGGGCGGACCCCGCTCATTTCCGTTGACATCCTATTCGTAGTAGGATTTCCTAGATTCATCAAGAGGAAATTTCCTATTGGACGTCAGAAACGGAATCTGGGATGCCAGTGCCATGGACGAATTGCGCCGCCTTATCCGGGAAGCAGTCGAAGCGAAGAAGACGACCTACAAGGATCTGTCGATCGCGATCGCGAAGAACCATGCCTATATCCAGCAGTTCGTGGAGCGCGAGACGCCGCGGGAATTGCGCGAGCGCGACGCCCGCACGATCGTCGATCTGATCCAGGGCGCACCGGCCGCCGGCGAGGCGTCCCCGAGGCGCGCGCCCGGCTTCGCACCGCAGATCGTGCCCGGCGAACAGCTCGTCGGTCATCGCGACCTGCCGATCTTCGCCGCCGCGCAGGGCGGCGACGGCCACGTCATCGTCACCTTCGATGCGGTCGAATATGTCAAGCGCCCCTCGGTACTCGAAGGGGTCCGGGGCGCCTACGGCATCTACCTCACCGGCAGCTCGATGATCCCGGCCTATGAACCCGGCGACATGGCGCTCGTCCACCCGCATCTGCCGCCGGCGCGCGACAAGGACGTGGTGCTCTATCACGTGCCGCCCGCCAACGACGCCGAAGCGATCATCAAGCGGCTGGTCTCCTTCAACGACCGCGAATGGACGCTCCGGCAGTACAACCCCTTCCTGGAATTCACCGAGAGCCGGGTCGAGTGGTCCTTCTGCCACCGGGTCGTCGGCAAGTACAGCGCCCGGTAGCCTACCAGGCCAGAGCGGAAATATTCCCGCCTATTCAAGGCGTTATGTCGTTCACCGGCAAATGATGCGAACCTCGATGATCGCACAGGAGAAAAACGACAAGCGACCGGACCTGGCCGACACCCCCCAATCGCCGACAGGGACGGGAAATACGGCGCCTGTCAAAACCACCCTCATTCCTGTGCTTGTCACAGGAATCCAGCAGCGCCGTATCTACGGCGCGAAAGAGTTCCTTCACGCGAAAGACTTCGCGTGGCTGGATCCCCGCCACAAGGGCGAGGATGACGGAGGGTGGGATAGCCCTTCCGGCTAGAGCATCCTGTTCAAGTGGTATCACTTGAAAGCGGAAAGATACTCTAGAATCAAAGTGCTAGAGTGTCCTTTGTGCGTTCATAGCGTTCATATGAACGCACGGCACTCTAGACGGCGATATTGAGGGGGTCCAATGGACCGCTCCACACACCAACACATCATAGCGCCGTCCGTGCTACGGCGGCTTGGCTTCGTAACCACGGAGCCCACCGCCGCGGCACCTCACGCCGCCATCCCCTCCTCGATCTCCATCGGCAGATCACCCGACATGAAGAGCAGCGTGGCGTCCTCGAACTCCCCGGTCGCAAGATCGCCCGAGCGGCTGAAGGCGACGACGCCCACCTTGGTTGCCGCCAGCCTTTCGGCCAGCCGCACCGCCTGCTCGGCCCCGGTTGCCTGCACCGGATTGTCGGCGATGAGCGCCCCGCGGCTCCCCAGCGTGAAGCTCTGAACGACGAAATAGGTGATCATCCCATGCTCCTTTCCGCCACCTGGAATGGCGGCCCCAAGGTGGCGCAATCATCCGAACAAAACAAGAACAAATAATCACCTATCGACAACTCGCCGCGGCGGTCGCGAAGAAAATTCCTGCCGGCCGTGCCTTTCCTATTGACCGACAAATAGGATTTTTCCTATATTCTCACCATGACGAAACCGGAGGGACCGACGGCAACCCGAAAGGGCCGCCTGAGCGCACCTCGAACGGACCGAGGTGAAGGATGCCTGACGTGTTGATCGCGGACGCCATGAGGGGCACCGCGCCGTTCCTTCAGGGACGCGAGATCATTCTCGCCGTCATGACACTCGGCGCCGGCTATTTTTGCGAGGAAACCGACACCCTCGGCACGACCTACAGGACCGCTGCCGACTGGCTTCGGACGCATGATGGCGAGCATGTCGCAAGGCTGATCCGCTTCGATCTCGACGCGCTCCACGGCGAGGACGTCACCGAGACGGTCGCCGACGCCTGGCTCGACGGCTACGACCTGACTCCCGAGGAGGAACACAGGCTGCCGGCCTTTGTCCGCACCTCCGACGCCTGGGATCGATGGTGCGCGGATTTCGCGGCGCAGCGGCCACCCTATAGCCAGGCCGCGCACGGCACGCTCAACCACCGCCAGCAGTTCGGTTGCGATCTCGGATGACCGCGACGCTCGACAAATCCGCCCTCTTCGCCGCCATGGAAGCCTTCTGGGAAGCCGAAGGCGGCAACGAGCATGGCGTGGAAGCCGCGATATCGGCCTATCTGCAGCGCCTCAACCTCACCGCTTTCAACGACATGGCCAGGCGCAAGCGCGCCGAACTGGCCGCGGCAACCGCGCGGCCTCCTGGAGCGCCACGCGTTTCATAAGAGACACGGCGCTCCAGATCCGCTCGCGGGAATTGCGACGGAGCAAAAATACCCAAATTTGGCAATCATCATTAATTTGCAAAAATGCTAATAAAGCGAGCGGGGAGCACAAAGAGGAGAGATTCGATGCCGCGCCTTGCCCATCTTTATTTCAAGACCGCAATCATTTTCCTGATCATCGGCCTGACGATCGGTCTGCACATGGCCATCAGCCAGGACCACGCTGCCACGCCGGCGCACGCCCATACGAACCTGCTCGGCTGGGTCACGATGGCGATCTTCGGCATCTACTATGCGCTCAACCCGGCCAAGGCCGAGCGCCGGCTGGCGATGATCCAGTATTACGTCTACACGTCAGGCGTCGCCGTGCTCGTTCCCTCGCTTTATCTGATGGTCACCGGCAGGCCCGAGATCGAACCCATCGTCGCCGCAGCCTCGATCGTCGCCTTCATCGGCGTGCTGCTCTTTGCCGTCGTGATCTTTTCCAGCGGCGAAACGGTTGCCCAGCCGAGCGCATTGCGGCCGCGATAACGCCGGGCCGGAGCGCCGTGCTTTCGGACGAACGCACCAAGGTCGCTCTGGCACTTTGATTCCAGAGCATCTTTCCGCTTTCACGCGAATCCGCTCGAAGGCGGAAGGTCAATGCAGGACAGGCGGAAGTGTCCTTTCCTGCATTGCGCCCTACTTCGAGGTCGACTTCAGCACCCGGTGCGTCGCGTCGTCGAGTGCGTGGCCGGTCTCGACACTATCCTGGCGAAAACCGCGGGCCGTGTTGCCACAGGCGGTCACGGCAAGAAGCACCAGGCAGAGGACCATGAGCATCGTCTTTGACATCATCGTCTCCGTCGGTTCCTCCTACGGCGCCGCGCGTCTTATCAGACGCATCAGACGCGCAAAGGTCGCCGTAGCACTTTGATTCGCTGCAAGTCTTCGTCCTTAAATCGAGGTCGATTCAAGGAGACATCCAGGAACGGAAATGCGGCGCAGCATGACAAAGTCAATCGGCCCTCACCAAAACCGGGCGCGGCGGGCGCGACGGCGATTGCCCCGCCGGCCCCGCCCCGTCTCGGGATTTATTTTGGCAAGCGTACCGGAATCGCCGAATCAGGCCTTCCCCCGGCGGGCGGATGCGCGTTAGCTTCCGTACCGCGCAGTACGTTCTTTCTGGACTGCGCTTCCCCGCACCCCGAGCCATTTTGGGTGCCTGCTTGCCCCGCCCTCGTGCGGGGCTCTCTTTTTCGGCCGCCTGTGACGGCAGGCCAGTCGGCCTTGAACTCAGCCGCCCCTGAATTTGGGCGACCTTGACCTCAATCGACCTTGAACACGGCGTCGCCGACAAAGACGATGACATATTGCCCGCCTTCGCCCTCGCGCGCCCAGCGCCGCAGCGTCTCGGCATAGGGCCCCTGCTTCCAGATCTCCGGAAAATCCGGATCGACGAGGACGGTGATCTGCGGCCCCTGCCGATAGATCATCATGCGCGAGCGCGCCGGATCCCAGGCATCACCCAGCGCCGCATCCGTACGCCAGAGGCAGAGGAAATCGCGGCAGAGCTGCGGCCGCTGTTCGTAGATCCGGCACCCCTCACCGTCGATGCAATGCCGGCACCAGTCGTTCGCCGGCTTGGCCAACGCGTCGATATCGGGCAGCCGGCAGCAAAGGGTGCAGGTGCCGCAGGCGCGCTCGCCGAGCGGCGTGAATGTCGAAGAGGCCGGAGTGATCATCGGCGGACGCTATAACACATTGCCCCTGCGCAGGCGAAGGGATCGGCAGACTTCCCGCATCGCCCTGAACCGGGCACTGGCCCGGGCACGGCCATCACGCCGCCGCCGACAGCGCCTCGACCGCGGTGGATGCGCGGTCGCGACAAGGAGGCGCCTTAGCGGATGCGCGGGCAACCGCGGCGGTTGGCGAGATCGATCCTGGCGTATTCACCACGCCGTCCGATGCCTTCGACGACGATCCGGTTGCGGCTCATGCCGGCGATCTCCGGATCGCGCATGCCGTAGCCATAGGCGCGGCGGATGGCCTGACGGGGGCTGCAGCCGCGCCGCGGTCTATAGTAGTCGTCGTCGTCGTCATAGCGGCGGTAGTCGCGATAATCGCCGTCGTCGCCGCGCGGGCCGATATAGAGGTCCAGGGACTGCGCCGGCGATACCGAAGGCAGCGCGGTAACGGCGCCGACAGCGATCACGGCCATGGCCAGAAGCTTGCTGATTGTGTGTGTCATATCTTTCTCCTCCACTCGCTACCCGTTGAGTGGACCCCAAGGTTAGCGAAGTGAACATGAATGCAGGAGTAACAAACGACCCGCCAAAAAGTTGCGCGGTCGCGTTGGCGGGGTGGGAAATCGGCTGGTTTCAAGCGCGATTCCGGTGGAAATGGAAGGTCTTGCGGTCGGTCTCGCCCTGGCGGAAGCCCTTGGCCGCGAGAATCGCCTTCAATTCCTCGACCTTCGCCTCGCCGATGATATGCGGGTGCAGTTCCACCAGGATATCCCTGACCGAGCCGAAATCGGCGACGCGCAGCAATTCGTCCTCGCTGCCTTCGACGTCCATGATCAGCACGTCGGGACGATAGGTTCCGAGAACCTCGGAAAAGATGTCGCTTTCGATTTCCACCTTAGCGCCCGGAAGCTGGCGGTCATAGGCGCTGGAGGAAATGATGTTCTCGCTGCGGAAGAAGGAGATCTTGCGCCCGTCGGCCGTCATCGCCTTGAGCCGCAAGGCGGGCTCGATGCCGTTCAGCCGGAAGTTCTCGCGGATCAGCGGCTCCAGCGTCGCATTGGCCTCATAGGTCAGCACGTTCGAAGCGCCGCAGGTCCTTGCCGCAAGCAGCGCGATGAAGCCGACGCCGGTTCCGACCTCCAGCACCTTCGAGCCGGGCTTCAGCAGCCGAAGCAGGATGTTGCGCTCCGTGTCCTCGTAGACCTCGCGGTACATCAGGTCGCGCACGACGGCAGGAACACGCGCCCCGTCGGACACCAGCCGAATGCCGTCGATCGTCATCGTGCGCGCATTGGTAAGATAGCGGATTTTCTTCCGAATCGAACGAAGAAGGCGTTTCATGCTCTGTCCCAAGGATCTGCTCACCGCCAGTTAGTACGATTTTGCGCCCGGCGTAAGAGGGTTTGCATATTCTCGACATCTGATGCACCGCCGGCCGCGACAGCCGGAACGATGGCGGTCCGCATTTGCTTCACCGGCATTTTTGATCTAAGCCCCCGCTATATTATTCATGAAGAATACATATCGGAATGGGAATGAAAGCCATTACCTATCCTTTCAGGGATCAATCCGACGCCGAGATGATCGCGGATCGGAACCTGTTCGATCGCCTGATCACCTGGTATGAATCGGCGAAGGTCGAGCGTCGCGAACGGTCGGCGAGCCGCGACGTCGAATTGCGCTGCGTCAGCCCGCACGGGCAGACATCGCTCTATCCCGATGATCTTCCGCTGGTTTTCCTCACGCATAACGACGCCAAACTGATGCCCGGCTTTCTCGCGCATTACCGGTCGTTGGGCGTTACCCGCTTCATCTGCGTCGACGACGTCTCGACCGATGGCACGCGCGACTATCTGCTGAGCCAGCCCGATGTCGACCTGTGGGCGTCTGCGCTGCGCTACAGGGAAGCCCGGCGCGGCCGCCTCTGGCGGGAGGTGCTGTTTCAGCTCTATGGCGGCGACCGCTGGTACGTGAACGTCGATTCCGATGAATTCCTGATCTACGACGAGTACGAGAGCCGCACGCTGTGGTCGGTCATCCATGCGCTGGAGGATCTGAAGATTTCGCGGCTGCCGGCGCCGATGCTGGACATGTATCCGGTCGATCTCGGCGCCGCGGACGTCAGTCAGCTCAAAACCCGCCCGCCCTGGGAAATCGCCGATCATTTCGACAGCCGCGGCTATTCGCTGGCGACGACCCGGCGCGCCATCACCGTCAAGGGCGGCGCACGCCACCGCGAATTCGACGCGGATCTGGAACTGATCAAGTATCCGCTGATCTTCTGGGACGGGAACTGCCGCTTCGGCGCCAGCATCCATCAGCCCCTGCCCTATCAGCGCAACTTCTCCCCGGTGCTCGGCGCCCTCCTGCATTTCAAGTTCTTCGCCGACTACGAGAAGGTCTTCGAGGACGCCGTTGCCGACGGACAATATTTCGATGGTTCGGCCGCTTACGCAAAGATGACGCAAGCGCTCGCCAGCACCGGCGCGCTGCAGCTCTTCTCCCAATCCTCGGTGAAATTCGGTGGTTCGAAGCAATTGCTGCGGCTCGGTTTCATCACGCCCGTGCCCTACTGCATGTCTCCTTAAATCGACCTCGATTTAAGGACAAAGACATGCAGCAAATCAAAGTGCTACAGCGACCTTTGCGCGTCTCATAAGACGCGCGGCGCTGTAGGACGCCGCCGGCGACAAGCGCTAAAGCCTGCGCCGCATCCGGCAATGCCTCCGATAGTGAGACGAACGGGCGCCCGATCGCCGCGCGGCCGCATCGTTGGTTTTTCAACCGACCCGCGAGCTTGGCCGTTGATAATTCGACCGACCGCTCCATTTACAGCTCTGAGGCACTTAACCTGAGGAGAAGCCTGCATGAATCGAAACACAGTCATCGGCATCGTGGTTGTGATCGTGCTCATCGTTCTTGGCGTCGTGTTCCTGAAACCGGGGGCCAAGCAAGCGACCGAGACCCCGCCGGCAACGACGACGACACAGCCTTCGACGACCGAGCAAAAGCCGGCAACGCCTGACCAGTCGACGACTCAGCCCTCGACCACTCAGCCGTCGACCACAGAGCCGTCGACGACCCAACCGTCCACGACGCAGCCGTCAACAACGCAGCCGTCTACCAGCCAGTAACGGCCCAAAAACGCGACCACCCCTGCCGCACCGGCGGGCAGCGGGTGGTCGCATCAGACAAGACGGCCGAGACGCTGTGGCGTTATCGCGGCCAAGCGGCCATGCGCCGGCCGCCTGTTGGCAAGCCACCAAAGGTGCCGTGCCTCATCGGGAGCGACCGGGTTCGTATTCCCAAAGAAAGCGCTTGCGCAGTTCTTTCAGGCTTTCTTCCCAGCTGTCGCGCTGGCAAGCCGCGATCGCCTTGGTCACATGATCCCTAAGTACAGGGAAACTATATCGCGGAACCTCGATGTATCGCGTGTCCGGGGTTCTGCGAGGTCTGTTATTCGGGGTGACGACCCAAACGGAAAAACACTCCGCCCAGCAGTCTTCCTTCGTGCCGATGTCCAGTTGCAGCAGGAAGCACACGTCATCCGGCGCGGCGCGTTCGGGACCGGTGTCGTCATCGAAGTCGAACTCCGCGCCGCGCTCGAGGTCGCTGCTAAAGGCCGACTTCAGGTCGATTTCTCTGAACATCGGATGCCACCCGTCCATCTCTGACGATTGCGGGATGGGTGCCCTTCCCTTCCGGCTTGCCGATGCTATGAATCCGGCACCCGCCCATGGAGCCCCGAATGCGCGCCGTCTTCCTCTGTTCGCTGCTGCTTCTGTCGTCCTGCATGCCGCACATCCCGGAGGAGGTTCTCGACGCAAACTGGTGCAGGGACATGGCGGCGGCGAAGGCCAAAGCGACCGGTACCGGCCGCGCGAACCTCGCCGCGGCGATGATAAGGCATAACTGCGCCGCCAAGCTCGCCGCCGAACGGCAATCGGCGACGGCGGTGCCGGACCAGGACGATCCCCGGTCCGGACAACCCAAATCGTGAGCCTTGATCGATGACAGGCTTGATCGATGACAGGCACGAGGCCCGCTGCTGCATGTCTCCTTCAATCGACTTCGATTCAAGGACAAAGACATGCAGCAGATCAAAGTGCTACGGCGACCTTTGCGCGTCTGATCAGACGCGCGGCGCTGTAGAGCGGGCCTCAGTTGTGCCTGGTAACCGGATAGCCGACCGGCATTTGCCAAAGCGAAATATCGGCTATCTCAGGCTTCTTCACCGCTTCCTCCGCGCCGATATCGCGGAGCATGCGATCGGAGAGATGGCTGAGCTGGTTGAGCGTCCGGCGACGCCTCCAGGCAGCAACAAGGAAAGCGCCGACCGTGCGGCGGAAGCCGAACGTTCGAAACAGGTCGTCCATGATCGCCGGCAAGGCGCCGGCGGAGGTAAGTTGCAATTCGTGCATGATTGATCCCGCCGCCGCGAGCGGCCGGGTCCTCTAGATTATAGATGCACGCGGACACGGAATCGCGTTCCGGGGACCGGTCACATCAAGTCAAAATGGAAAATACGAAAAGGCAGAGCTCGGGTCGCGCTTATGCGCCGAAGTAACCCAGACAATTATGACGCACTCGTCGTGACGAACATGCCATTCCACCAGAGGCGAGCATCTGCACAAAATTATGATTCATCGTATGCCTCCTCTGGTTTGAGCTCCGATTTGGCGAAAATTACACAAGCTTACTTTCCGGGCAAGAGCACAATCGCAGACTGTCGGAATGACGAAACGGCTGTTGCACGGAAGCAACAGGTGGTGGTTGCGGCCCTGTCATGCGTCACGCGGCGAAACCGGGGACCATCCGGGCTGCCGCTCTTCGGCACCCGTGACCGCAGGTTCGATCTTCGACATCGTCACCGACCCGCCGGCAATGGCTTTGGCGACCCGGCGCCCCTGCCCGGTTCGCAACGAGCCTCGCCACCAAAGGGCATAGCCCTTGAAGAAACACGGCCACCGTCTGTTGCCACCTGCCTGGTTGTGGGGGACACTACACCTCACAGGGCATTCGAGGTGAAACGATGGACTTCGAGAAGATCGGTCGGGCACGGCTCATGCTGCGACTACCAAGGCACCGGAAACAGATTTCAGAGTTGAGGTTCCTGGCGCTCAACAACCTGATGGCGGCTTACGGCGTCGCTGTGATCACGCGTGACGAACTGAGAGAGCACGCGATGTCGGATGAGCCTCTGACTGTCGTCTATGAAAGCAACTGCCAGGCGATAGAAGACAAGGTGGTGATGCTTCTCACCAATATCAGCCCCCGCTTCGTCAATTGACGAGCTCCGAAACTAACGGAATTTAATCAGCGCTCTAGGAGAAATTTGGTGGGTGATCACGGGCTCGAACCGTGGACCCGCTGATTAAGAGTCAGCTGCTCTACCAACTGAGCTAATCACCCATCCGTGGCGTCGCTTTAGCGCACGGCCCGATGACACTCAAGGGGTAATCTTGTCTGTCGCCATTTAAATTACGGCCCGTTTCCAAAACCGCCGGAGCGTTCGAAATCGGCGGCCCTCTTTGAGTGCTCGCGCTTTGAGCTCCCGGTTTCCGGAGCGCGTCCCAGTGCATTGCGTCTTCCCTCCGTGAGAGGCAGAAGAGGTGTCGATCCCCAAGGGAATGCGCGCGCTGATGGTGGATAACAGCTTCTCCACAGAGCCACGTCAGCCCGGCGAAATTTTTTCAAAAGATTTTCACAAAGGCGCTGGACAAGCCAATCGAACGCCTTTATACGCCCCCTCACGACAGCGACGGGACACTCCGAAGCGGTCGCGGATGGGTGATTAGCTCAGTTGGTAGAGCAGCTGACTCTTAATCAGCGGGTCCACGGTTCGAGCCCGTGATCACCCACCAAATTTCCCCTAAAGCACTGATTAAGCTGAAACTTCCTGGACGAACGACTGCACGCCTCTAATGAGGACTCCACGCCTCAGACGTAGAGTTCGCCCGCGGCGATCTTCACCGCCTGGCCGCCGATGCGGGCGTTGCTGATCTCCCCGCCGGTGATATCGAGATGCAGGTGGATGAAGGACGGCCGTCCCATTTCCACCCCTTGCTCGACCAGCACGGGGTGATGACCGTCGACGAACTGGTCGAAATAATGGATGGCGCCGGAGAGAGCCGCCACGGCCGAGCCGGTCGCCGGGTCCTCGAGGCTGCCGGCGCCGGGCCCGAACTTGCGGGCATGGAAGCGCGCCGTGTGGTTCACCCCGCCGCGGCAATAGACGTAAGCCGATGCCAGCCGCCCCTCGGCCATCGGCGTCAGTTGTTCCCAGCGCAGCGAATCGAACTCGATCGAGGAAACCGTCCCGACATCGTGCACTGGCACCATCACGAAGGGTGCGCCGGCACTCCAGAACGAAGGTACGTGGTTCTCGAAGCCGATCTGCGAGAGTTTCAGGCTCAGGGCGTCGGCGATCGCCTGCCGGTCGAAGCGGGCATCGAGCCGCACCGACTTGCGCGGCAGGTCGAACTCGGCAAAGCTCGCGGCACCGGGCTTGAGGCGGACGGCGCAGCGCACCGGTCCCACCTTCTCCTCCAGCACCTGCACGAGATCGATCCCCTCCTCGATCGTGCCGTGCTGCGCCTCGGCAATCGCGATCGCCGCGCCAACCGTCGGATGTCCGGCAAAGGGCAGCTCCTGGCCGGGGGTAAAGATGCGGAGCTTCGCCGTATGCGCGGCGCCGCCGGGCCTGCGGATGAACACCGTTTCCGACAGGTTGAATTCCTGCGCGATCGCCTGCATCGCCGCGTCGTCCAGCCAGTCGGCGCCGAAGACCACAGCCAGTGGATTGCCTTCGAGTTGCCGGTCGGTGAAGACGTCGTAGATCGCGTAGCTCAGCGCCATTCATGTCCCCTTGCGAATATCTCGAAACTTTGCAGCGTCGTGACGCGTGCGGCAAGGCTTAAAAGCAAAGGTACACAGTTCGGCGCGGATCACGATTTCTTTAACCCCGGATGTGCCAAGACGCCTCTTCCCTTGGCTGCTTCCGGCCGGCGCGCACCCGGCGCCCATCAGCCGACGCAGACTATAGGCTTGTAAATACAAAGGGATATCACGTCCCGTTGACTCAAAATCACAGCGACGTTTCTCGCCCGAACAGCCACTCCAGAATGGGTGGAATGAACGGCGGATAGTTGTAGGCGCCCGGGTCCGGACCGAAAATCGCGATCGCCTCATCGATCTCCGGCTCGGGATCGGCGGCAATATGCGCCGCCACGCGCGCAACCAGCGCCGCCGCCGTTTCCGGGTAGCGGTAGACGCGGATGACGGTCACGGCGCGGTCCATATGCAAGAGGTGATAGCCCGGCTCGACTGTCGCAAGCGCGAGATCGATGCCCGTTTCCTCCAGCGCCTCGCGGCGGATGTTGCCGGCAATGTCGCAGCGCCCGTCGACGATATCCTCGGGTTCCAGCGAGCCGGAAGGGCTGTAGACGCGGGCCGGATTGGCGGTGTGCGACCCCATGCGCACCAGGATCAAGGCACCGTCGGAAGACAGGATCGCCGGCATGGCGAAGAGATGGAAGGCGCTCTCGGCCCGCGTCTTCCGCCACCAGAGAAAGGTCGAATAGGGCACGACATGCCCCTCGCCGCGGATCCGCCCGTCCTCGATCCTCAGCGCCCGTTGCAGCACCATGCGGCCATCGAAGAGATGCGGATTGGCCGCGATTTCCCGTTGCCAGTTCTGCTGCGCGCGCTCGACCTCACCAAGATGAAACGGATGCGCCGCGCCGTTGACGCGGATTTCGACGTCGTCGATCGGGATGATGACGCCTTCGGGCGGCCAGAGAGCCGTATTGCTTTCAAGAGCGCCCATGGTCACACGTCCAGCGTAATGGCCACGGGGCAATGGTCCGACGCCTTCGGCCGGTCCCAGCCGGTGCGCGGATAGCGCTCCACCTCCAGCCCCGGCGGGAAGATCGTGCGGAAGGGCTGGCCGCCGCGGATGACCTCGGGCACCTGGGCGTGGTTGCGCTTGGCCAGCGCCGGCGACAGCCAGATATAGTCGAGCTGGCAGAGATGGCGCTCCTGTGGCCCGCGGCTGTGAAACAGCGTCCAGCGGTCCATCACCGGCCGGCGCAGCATCGGGTTTTCCACGAAGCCGTCATGGCTGAAGACGTCGAGCGAGCTCGTCTCCTCCTCCTGCGGCACGAACTGGTAGCCGTTGCGCCGGTCGCCGAGAATGTTCACCTTCTCCTGATAGTCGTTCATGTCGCCGCAGATCGCGAACATCTTGTCGGCGGTACGCCCGCGGCCGAAGCGGCTTTCGATGATGTGGCGCACGGCGCTTGCCTCGGCCACGCGCAGCGGCATCGTCGCCTGCCGGCCGTCGAGCCCTTCCCGCGCCGGCCCCATCGATTTGAAATGCACGACATAGAGCGTCAGCGGCCGCCCGCCGATCCTGAGATCCAGTTCCAGGCAATCGCGCTTGAAGATGCGGTCGGACGGCCGGTTGGTCAGCGCGATCTGGTCGTTGAAGAGGTCGAGATCCTCATAGGTCAGGCCCGCATGGCTCTTCACGTCCAGGCACTCGATCGGCTGGCCGTCGCGCGTCTCCTCGCGCATCAGCACCGCGACGTCGATCCCGCGCGAGTCATTGCCCTCGATCAGGTATTTCTGCCGGTAGCCGTTGCCGACCATGCGGAACAGATAGTTGTATTCGAAGGCCTGCAGCGAGGCCATGTTGTCGGCTTCCTGCAGGCAGAGGATGTCCGCATCGCAATCGGCAATCGCCAAGGCAGACATCTGCCGCGTATCATCCGTATGCGCGATGGTGCGCGCCTCCTCCAGCCGCTGGTATTCCGCCTCGCTCTTCACATCGAAGAGCCTCAGCACCCGGTCCTGTTTGAGCTGGTTGCGAAAACCGGAAAAATCGAAGCGGCTCAACAGGTTTTCGATGTTGAAGGTGGCAAGGCGAAGCGACATTTATCAATTCCGTGGCATGAAGTGCCGGGAGCTTAGAGCAAATTCAGGAAAAGTGCGAAGCGGTTTTCCGTCCGAATTTGCGGCTTTACAACAGCAATTCCAGGAAAAGTGCGAAGCGGTTTTCCGTTTGGAATTGCGGCACTCCAATCAGTTGTCGAGCCTGATTTCCTTGTCAGTCCAGTCACGTCTCGCGAGCGCGTTTACCCGGCCGATCGACTTTCCGTCTCTGCACCCTCGATATGATCCATGTCATTCAAACCATGAACCATTGTGCTCAAATGGGGTTGGGTACATCGCCCTGCAGCGCCGCGCGTCTTGTGAGACGCGCAAAGGTCGCTGCAGCACTTTGATTTGCTGCATGTCTTTGTCCTTAAATCGAGCTCGATTTAAGGAGGCATGCAGCAGCGCTCATGGAGGATGGTTTGAAAACGGAAATCGAACTCAAGCTCGAGCTCTCTGCCGAAGATCTTGCCCGCTTCGCCGAGTCCCACCTCCTCGGGGAGCCGGCGCGCATAGAGCAGCAACGGTCCGTCTATTTCGATACCCGCGGCCGTGATCTCTACCAGTCGGGCTTCACGCTGCGCATCCGCACGGTCGGCGCGGCGCGCATCCAGACGATCAAGGCGACCGGCCCCGGCGCCTCGGTCTTTGCCCGTCCGGAATGGGAGCGGCCGCTTTCCGCCGACGAGCCGGTCGTCGATCATACCACCCCGCTTGCCGCCGAGTTTGACCTGGAGCCCGATGACCTGGAGCCGCACTTTGCCGTCGAGGTCGAGCGCAGCACCTGGGAGGTCGAGCAGGACGGCACGAGGATCGAGGTGGTGCTCGACCGCGGCATGGTCACCGCCGGCAGCCGCCAGACCGCCGTCGGCGAAATCGAACTCGAGCTGAAGGATGGCGACCCGAAGGCGCTTTTCACCCTCGCCCGCCGCATCGAGGCGATCGTTCCCATCCGCTTCGGCGTTCTCTCCAAGGCCGAGCGCGGCTTCCGCCTGATCGACGCCCAGCCGGTCGTCTTCAAGGCGGAGCCGGTCGAACTCGACCGCGAGATGCGGGTGACGAAGAGCTTCCGCACCATCGCGCTTGCCTGTCTCCGCCACTACCGCCTGAACGAGGACGTGCTGCGTGAACGCCGGAACCCCGAGGCGCTGCACCAGGCGCGCGTTGCCCTTCGCCGCCTGCGCTCGGCCATCTCGCTCTACAAGGATTTGCTTGGCGACGAAGAGAGCCAGCGCATCAAGGACGAGCTGAGATGGCTGACCGGCGTCCTCGGCAAGGCCCGCGACGTCGACGTTCTCCTGACGCGTGATCCGGAGCCGGAGCTGCGCGACCACTTGAAGACGGCGCGGGCCGCCCGCTATGCCGAAGCCTTCGAGGCGCTCGACGGCGCACGCGGCCGTGCCCTTCTTTTCGATCTCCACCAATGGCTGCACTGCGGCGACTACCTGTCGACGCCGCCCGCCGAGCTTCGCGACCGGCCGGTGACCGATTTTGCCGAAGCCGTTCTCGACCGGGCGCGGCGGAAGCTGAAGAAGCACGGCCGGGCGCTGGCCAAGGTGAGCGACGAGCAGCGGCACGAGGCCCGCAAGGATGCGAAGAAGCTGCGCTATGCTGCCGAGTTCTTTGCCGCGCTGTTTGACGACAAGCGGGGCACGCGGCGCCACAAGCGCTTCATCGATGCCATGACCGGATTGCAGGACCGGCTCGGCACGCTGAACGATCTCGTGTCCGGGCCGCTGGTGCTCGGCGAGATCGGCCTCGACGATCACCCGGACGCCGAAACGCTGGTCGTGCACACGGACAAGGACAGGCTGATCGACCAGGCGCAGAACGCGCTCGACGACGTGATCGACGCCAAGCGCTTCTGGCGCTGACCATCGGCCCTCTCGTGCCCGATGGCGTGGCTACCCCTGCCGGTGTGCCGCCATCGCCTGGTCGATCCGTGCTGCCAGCCCGTCGCTCACCGGCACCATCGGCAGGCGCATTTCCGGGCTGTCGATCAGCCCTGAACGCCAGAGCCAGTGCTTGATCGGCCCCGGGCTCGGCTCGGCAAACAGCAGCCTGGGCAGATCGGCAAGACGCTGCCAGTCGCTAAGCGCGCCGGCCTGATCGCCTGATATCAGCCTGTTGCGAACAGCGGCGAAGGCTGCCGTCTGCACATGGGCGGACGCCGTAATCCCGCCTTCCGCCCCTTGCGTCAGCGCCGTGTAGAACAGCGGGTCTTCGCCGGTCAGCACCGCGAAATCCCGGGGCTTGTGGCGCAGCAGATCGAAGGATTGCGTCGCATCCGCCGAACAATCCTTGACGCCGACGATGTTTTCCCGTTCCGCCAGTTGCAGCATCGTCTCGTTGCCGAGGTTCACGCCGGTCCGGTACGGAATGTTGTAGATCAGGATCGGCCGGCGGGTGGCATCGGCAAGCGCCGAGAAATGGGCGAACAGCCCGCGCTGCGACGGCCTTGTGTAATAGGGGCAGGCAATCAGATAGCCGGCGACATTCCACGCCTCGGTACGCGCAAGCGCCTTCACCGTCTTCAGCGTATCGCTGCCGGAAAGGCCGAAATAGACAGGCATGGACCGGCCCGTCGCAGACAGCGCCTCATTCGTGACCGCAACCAGCCGCTCGCATTCCGCCTCGTCAAGCGCCATGCCCTCGCCCGTGGTCGCACCGAGAATGAAACCGTCGATCGGCTCGCCGGCATAGTGCCTTACGAGCCGGCGCAACGAGCGCTCATCGAGTTCGCCGTCACGAAAGGGCGTGATCAGCGGCAGCCAGAGACCGCCAAGCGCCGACGGTCGTGTTGAACCTGTGGTTTCCATGAAATTCCATCTCCTTCAAAGGACCGGAGACGGAGCGCAAGCAAAAACCCCGTCCGAACCGGCGGGGTCGATCTGATCCTTGTACTTGCTATGCTCTGCGCGCAACGACCGAAAGCCCCGGGCACGGGGCTTTTTTCGAGGTCGTCAGTTTGGCGAGGCGGCAGGTCATGGCGTGAAGGTCGAACAGTCCTGAATCTTTGTCAAGCCGCGACGGAAGGCATCGGCCCGACAGGCGACAGCATCCATCAGGCGGAGCTTGCCGTACGCCGCGAAACGCCTCAGCGATCTCAGACGCCGCTCACTCCGGACATGAGCTGCCGCTCAGTCCGGACATGAGCCGCGGCTCAGTCCGGGCATTCCGCACCCGTGTCCACCCAGGCGGCGATCAGCGCGGCCAACTCCGGCTGGGAACCGGGCGGCGGGCTGCGGCCCTCGCCCGGATGCCAGGCCCAGCCGACGAGATGGTCCTCGCCCATGTGCTTGATGAGATCGGCATGGGAGCGGTTGCCGTTGCGTTCCGTGTCCTTCACCTGCCGGCAGATCTCGCCGACGGTGAGGCCCTGCCAGGCCATGCTTTCGGGCGCCAGTTGCCAATGGGCATTGCCGGGAATGGATTTGAGACGGCTGCCGACGATCCCGCGGTTCTCCGCACCGTGACAGGTGCTGCAGGCAAGGCCGGCCAGCCCCATCGAACTGTCGGCGGCGATCATCAGCGGCACATGCGGGTGCATGTCCTCGCCCTGCGTCGGGCTGCGTGTCGCCGGATGGCAGTTGATGCAGCGCGGATGCGTCAGCACGCGGCTTGCTTCAGTGAAAATCGCCTTCGAGCGCTCCTTGGCATCGGCGATCGACGAGAATTCGGAGACCGCCTTCAACGCGCCGCCACCGGAAGTTTCGGCATAACCGGTGATGGGCGCCAGGGCGGCAACGAGACCGGCCGCAGCGAGGGCGGCAGCAAGCGAGAGGGCGAGCGTTCGCTTGGTCACGGTCACACCCTCCTGAGGCCGGTCTGGTCGATCGGCAAAGTCCTGAGCCGCTTGCCGGTCGCGGCATGGATCGCATTGAGGAGCGCCGGCGCCACACCCGGCGTCCCGAGCTCGCCGATGCCGCCGGGCGCCTCGGTGCTCGGCACGATGTGCACCTCGATCGCCGGCGTCTCATGGATGCGCAGGACAGGGGAATCGTCGAAATTGCCCTCGACCACCGCGCCGTTTTCGACGGTGATGCGGCCGTAGAGCGCGGCGCTCAGGCCATAGACGACGCCGCTCTGGATCTGGGCCTCCACCGTGTCCGGATTGATCACCTGGCCGCAATCGATCGCGCAGACGATCCGGTCCGTCCGGAACCGGCCGTCCTCGCCAACGCTGACCTCGGCGATCGTCGCGGCGAAGCTGCCGAAATCCTCCGTGAGCGCGATGCCCCTTCCCTTGCCTTCGGGAAGCGCCGTCGACCAAGAGGCCTTTTCGGCGACAAGGTTCAGCGCCGCGAGAAGCCGGGGCTTGTGCTGCAGCAGCCGTCTTCGATAGTCGAGCGGATCGATGCCCGCGGCGTTGGCCAGTTCATCGATGGCGCCTTCGATCGGCGGGATGTTGCGCGTCGCCCCGACGCCGCGCCAGTTGCCGGTCAGCATGCCGTCCGGCGCCTCGTGGCGGGCGAAGTCCGTGTACCGGTTGGGGATCTGATAGGGCGATTCCGCCCCCGCCATCTGGTCGAGGTCGATGCCGTCCTTGGTAAAGGCCGGCAACCAGCGCGCCATGACCGAGGGCCCGATGACCCGGTGGCGCCAGGAAACCGGCATGCCGTCGGGACCGAGCGTCGCCGTGACCTTGCTGTAGTTGAGGTAGCGATAACAGTCGTGGCGGATGTCTTCCTCGCGGCTCCAGGTCACCTTCACCGGACCGTTGACCTGCTTGGCGATCTTCGTCGCCAGGATGACGCCATCGACATCGAGCCGCCGGCCGAAGCCGCCGCCGAGCAGATGGTTGTGGACGACGACCTTTTCGACCGGCAGGCCGGTGACGTCGGCGGCAACCTGCCTCGCCCGCCCCATGACCTGGGTTCCCACCCAGACCTCGCAGCCATCGGGGCGAACATGCACCGTACAGTTCATCGGCTCCATGGCGGCATGGGTGAGGATCGGCATGCGGTAGATGAATTCATGCACCGGCCCGTGCTCAGCCTCGGCCTTCGCCACGTCGCCCTTGTTGATGTGCCGCAAGGCCTCACCGTCGATTGCCGCGTCCATGCGGCGCTCGAGCTCGGCCTGTGAGACCGTGACGCTCGGCCCCGGATCCCATTCGATCGAAAGCGCCGCAAGCCCCTTGCGCGCCGCACCGGTATTGTTGGCGACGACCGCGACGGCCTCGTCGATGCGAACCACTTGGGCGACGCCCTTGACCGCCATGGCCGGAGCCTCGTCGACCGCGCGGAGCTTGCCGTTGAAGTGCGGACAGATCGCGATCGCCGCGTAGGACACACCCTCTGGCCGGGCATCGATGCCGAATTTCGCGGTGCCGTTGACCTTTTCCGGGCTGTCGAGACGGTGCGCCGGCTTTCCGATCACCCGGTAGCTCGATGCCGGTTTCAGCGGTACCTCCTGCGGAACGGCCTGCGAAGCCGCCGCCGCGATCAGGCTGCCATAGGCGGCCCGCCGGCTGCCGCCGGTCTCGACCACGTGTCCGGCCTCGGCCTTGCAGGCGTCGGGCGAAATACCCCAGTCGGCGGCCGCGGCACTCACCAGCATGATACGGGCCGTGGCACCGGCCTTGCGCATCTGCTCGTAGACGCCACGAATGGCGAGTGAGCCGCCGGTGATCTGGTCGCCGAGCAGCGGATTGGCATAGTGCTTGGGATCGGCGGGCGCATGCTCCAGCACCACCTGGTCGAGGCCGACCTCCAGCTCTTCGGCCAGCATCATGGCGACCGCGGTATAGATGCCCTGCCCCATTTCCACCGACGGCATGATGAAGGCGATCTTGCCTTCCGGCGGAATGCGGATGAAGGCGTTCGGCGCGAAAAGTTCCGTGGCTGCGGCCGACGGCTGCGGCCTGAGGCCGATCACCAGTCCTGCACCCGTCAAGGATGCGCCGATCAGAAGCTGGCGGCGCGATAAGGCAAGGTTGGCCCTGTCGAAAACGGACATCTCATCACCCCTGTGCTGCCAGCTTGATGGCGGCGCGAATGCGCGGATAGGTGCCGCATCGACAGATGTTCCCGGCCATCACCGCGTCGATGTCGTTGTCGCTGGGCTTCGGGTTGGCGGCGAGCAGCGCGGTCGCGGACATGATCTGCCCGGACTGACAGTAGCCGCACTGGACCACGTCGATATCGAGCCAGGCCTGCTGCACCCGCTTGCCCTCGGGCGTATCGCCGATGGCTTCGATCGTGGTGGTCTGTTTTTCGGCGGCGTCGGCAACCGGCGTCACGCAGGAGCGCACCGCCTGGCCGTCGACATGCACCGTGCAGGCGCCGCACATGGCGATGCCGCAACCGAACTTGGTTCCGGTAAGACCGATCGTGTCGCGCAGGACCCAAAGCAGCGGGATGTCGCCGTCCACATCGACGGCATAGTTCTTTCCATTGACCGTGAGATTGTAAGGCATGTGTCCACCGGCCGGAGCCGTCCCCTGTACATGCGAAGGCGCGAAAGTACCAGCAAGGGTGGCTGTCGGCCAAATTACATTCCCGTGAGGTCCACGTCGGAAGCCGCCGCCGCGATCGGCGGCGCGTCGCGCGTTTCAAGGGACGAGGGCCCCGAAACAATATCGGGATGCGCCGCGGCTGGTGGCCCAGGTCCGGCACATCCCGATGATAATCAAGGAGAATTTTTCAGGCGATCTCAGACGAGATTGGTCTCGACATCGATATTGCCGCGTGTCGCCTTGGAGTAAGGGCAGATCTCGTGGGCGGCGTGGATGATTTCCTGGGCGACGTCGCGATCGAGGCCCTCCAGGCGAACGTTCATCCGGGCGCGCAGGAAGTAGGAACCATCGTCGACGTTCAGGTCGATCTCGGTATCGACCTCCGGGCCGGCCGGAAGCTTGACCTTGCGCTGGAGCGCAGCCAGCTCGATCGCGCCGATGTAACAGGCCGACCAGGCGGCGCCGAACAGGTTTTCCGCGGCCGGATGCGGCTGCGACAGCTTCAGTTCCAGCGTGCCGTCGCGGCTCACGGTGCCGCCGTTGCGGCCGCCGGTATTGTGGGTCGTGCCGGTGAAAAGGAGCTTCTCGGTCATGTCGTTTTCCTCTCTGTTTGTTTTAATCGTATCCGTTTCAATCGGATGCGATGTATATAGATGAAGCCGAACGCAGCGTCAACACCATTGCGATTTAATCGGATACGATTTATATTAAGTGCAGAAACGGAAAGAGAAAAAAGAGGACACCCCCATGCCCACGTCCAAGACAGCGAAAGCCCCTGAGACCACGCCGGCAAAGGGCGAAAAGAAGCTCTCCACCTTCCTGTGCTTTGCGATCTATTCGGCAAACCTCGCCTTCGGCCGCGCCTACAAGCCCCTGCTCGACAAGCTGGGCCTGACCTATACGCAATACGTGACCCTGGTGGCCCTCTCGGAAGAAGACGGCCAGACGGTCAGCATGCTCGGCGAAAAGCTCTTCCTGGAATCGAACACGCTGACGCCGATCCTCAAGAAGCTCGAGGCCGACGGCTACCTGCAGCGCCGGCGCGATCCCGCCGACGAGCGGCAGGTGCGCCTCACGCTCACGCCGGCCGGCCGCGAACTGGTGGATGCGGATCCCGGCTCCGCACTGCTCGACGCCATCGGCCTCGGAGACGAGTTTGAAACGGTGCAGCAATCGGTGGCAAGGCTGCGCGACAACCTGCTGCGCTCGGGCCAGCCTGGCCCCCGCAAGGAATAGCCGAGCCCCGATTCCGGGGCTCCGCTCACGCGATCGCGACGATCTCGAGTTCCTGGTCGCCGACGCTCATGACGTCGCCGACCGCCTTGCCCATGAGAATCCGCGCCACCGGCGAGACATAGGAGATCGATCCCGCCTTGGGATCCGCCTCGTCCTCGCCGACGATGCGATACGTCTGCACCCGGCCATCGTCGCGGCTGAAGGTGACCGTGCTGCCGAAGGCGACGATCTCGGCCGAGATGGGCTCCGGCATGAGCTGGGCGGTGCGCAGCCGCTCGTTCAGATAGCGCAGATCGCGCAAGGGGCCCGCCTGCTGGCGGCGTTTCTCGTTGACGTCGTCGATCGCGGCCGCCGCCTCATAGGCCGCGCGCGCCTCCTGAAGCTGCGCCTCCAGCGCCTTCAGCCCTGCTTCCGTCACCATGTTCGGATGCGGCGAAATCGGGCGATCCGGCAACAGCGTTTCCGCGGCGGTTTCGGCACTTTCTTCCTTGGTGAAGGCAACGCTCAATCTCAAGAACTCCGTCTGACTGCAATCGGCTTTCGGCGCCGGGTCCAATATCGGTCCGTCGCCGGCCAATCAACCCTATCGCATTTTCGCCCGTCGTGCGTGCCTGTCACTCGCCCCTAATTCTTGCAACCGGCCGGTGCGTTCCGGCTCGATACCGCCCTCAGGGGATGACGGCCCCGGCGGCGGAGCAGGAGATCACGCCAGAGCCCGCTTGCGCCCCTTGCCCGCTTCCTCGCTGATCCAGGCGATCACCGTCTGGAGTGCCGGCGATTTGCGATAGCGCGGCCAGACGAGATAGAAGTCCGAAGGCCCGGACATCGACCCCGCGAAAATGCGGACGAGCCGGCCTTCGGCAATGTCCTGCGCCACGAAATCGCCATTGGCGAGCACGATGCCCTGGCCGGCGATCGCCGCCTCGATCGCATGTGAGGTCTGGTTGAAGCTGATGCCCTTGAACGAGGCCTGGCGGCTCTCGCCGAAATGCCGCTCGATGAATTCGGGCCAGAAGTTGTGCGCGTCGTGCAGCAGCGTGTAGCCGGCAAGCTCGTCCGCCGTCTCGGGCACCGCCCGGCCGGCCATCAGCATCGGGCTGCAGACCGCGACGATCTCCTGTTCGAACAAGAGTTCCACCGCCAGCCCCGGCCCGAAGGGCGGCCGCCCGTAACGCACCGCCAGGTCCACGCCATCGGCCTGGAAGTTCGACATGCGGTCGGTCGCGAGAATATGCAGGTCGAGATCCGGATGGCGCGCGGTGAAATCCGGCAGGCGCGGGATCAGCCATTTCGAGGCGAAGGATGGCGTGGTGCTGATCGTCAGCCGCACCGGCTGCGGCTTCAGCCCATCCGTCGCCCGGGCGATGATCTCGAGCGCGCGCCTGACATCGGCGATATAGCCGCGCCCCTCGCCCGTCAGCGCCAGCATGCGCGGCAGCCGCTCAAAGAGCTTCACCCCGAGTTCGGCTTCGAGCCCGCGGATCTGCTGCGCGACCGCCCCTTGCGTGACGCCCAGATCCTCGGCCGCCAGCCGAAAGTTCAGATGGCGCGCGGCCACCTCGAACACTCTCAGTCCATTCAGCGAAGGGAGCTTTCCGGGTGCGTCACTCATCCGATAGTTTTTCTACTGGCATAGGAAAGCGAAACTGCTTCGTCGTTACGTCCGGAAGATGGTATTTCAATTGCAATACCAGCACAATCGGCACCAGGCTGAACGCGACCATAGAGGACAGAACCATGGCAGTAGTAGAAAAAGTGGCAGTTATCACCGCCGGCGGCAGCGGCATGGGCGCCGAAAGCGCAAAGCGCCTGGCCGCCGACGGCTTCAAGGTCGCGATCCTGTCGTCCTCCGGCAAGGGTGAGGCGCTCGCCGCCGAGCTCGGCGGCATCGGCGTCACCGGCTCCAACCAGGTGAACGACGATCTGAAGCGCCTCGTTGACGCGGCCATGGAAAAGTGGGGCCGGATCGACGTGCTGGTCAACAGCGCCGGCCACGGCCCGCGCGCCCAGATCCTCGAAATCACGGACGAACAGTGGCACACCGGCCTCGACGTCTACCTGATGAACGTCATCCGCCCGGTCCGCCTCGTCGCGCCGATCATGCAGAAGCAGAAGTCCGGCTCGATCGTCAACATCTCCACCGCCTGGGCCTTCGAACCGTCGCCGATGTTCCCGACCTCCGCCGTCTTCCGCGCCGGCCTTGCCTCCTACACCAAGATCTTCGCCGACACCTACGCCGCCGACAATGTGCGCATGAACAACGTGCTGCCCGGCTGGATCGACAGCCTGCCGGCAACCGAAGAGCGCCGCGACGCCGTGCCGATGAAGCGCTACGGCACCAGCGCCGAAATCGCCGCAACGATCGCCTTCCTCGCCTCCGACGGCGCCGGCTACATCACCGGCCAGAACATCAAGGTGGACGGCGGGCTCATGCGCTCGGTGTGAGCGGCGAACCGCCTTCGCCCGCCTCACTGGGCGTGCACCAGGGCGTCTCACGCGCTCCGCTCAGGCCGTCACGGCCGGCTGGGGGTGGATGGCGATATTGGGAAAACGGTCTGGTGCAGGCGTCCTCAACGGCATGGTGAGGGTGACGCGGAAATGGGCGGGGGAAACCGGCCCTGGGATAAGCCTCCGGAGTCCGGTTGACCGTGGTGAAGGTTTGAACCTATAGGGGAGCTGCTCGCCCGAAGTGCGCAGAGGAATTGTCGATGCTGGAGCTTGTTCTCACCCACTAAGCGTTTCGCTCGATCGAAACGCGAAAACCGCGCCGCCAGCGGACGATCTGTTGTTCGCGGTCGATGGCGCGTGATCAGGGTTTCAAGAACAGGTTTGACCATGACCACCATCGAAATACGTTCCGAACAAGCGACTGACATCGCGACCATCCGCGAGATCACCAAGGCCGCCTTCGCCCCGATGGCCTATAGCAGCCAGACGGAGGCCGAGATCATCGACGCCCTGCGCGCCGCCGGCGCGCTGACGCTTTCGCTCGTCGCCCTCGACCAGGGCGAAATCATCGGCCACGTTGCCTTCTCGCCCGTCACCATCGACGGCGAAGACAAGGGCTGGTGCGGGCTCGGCCCCGTCTCCGTCCGGCCCGACCGCCAGAAGAGCGGCATCGGCGGCAGGCTCATCCGCGAAGGCCTCGAACATCTCGCCAAGTCCGGCGCCAAAGGCTGCGTCCTCCTCGGCGACCCCGGCTACTACAGGCGCTTCGGCTTCGAGAACCACGCGGGCCTGCGCCTGGAAGGCGTACCGGCCGAATACTTCATGGCAAAGGCGTTTGAAGGCCCCGTGCCATCCGGCCGCGTCAGCTACCACGAAGGGTTTGACGCAAGCTGATTGACCTGACGATAGGCTTCGGAGTGGGATGTGGAACCACATCTCGCTCCGATTAGTAACAACCGAGGGGTTGCACTCGCCGGACGACGCTGCTTACGTCGTGCGATGAGCGTCGCGCCCCTTCATGCCCATGCTTTCTTCGAAGAGGTCCTGGAGACCGGCTTCGTCTGGACGATCCGTGACGAAGCTGGTTTTCCGACTTCGACGAACCAATCGAATGAAACCGCAATGCCCTTCTGGTCGTCGCTATCCAGAGCCCGGCTGGTAATCGATCGAATGCCCGCCCATCGCAGCTTCACGCCGCATCAACTGCCACTGGACGTCTTTGTCGATCGTTGGCTGGCAGGCCTGGAAAAGGACAAGCTAATGGTCGGCATAAACTGGAGTGGCGCAGCGACCGGTTTCGACCTCCCGCCCGCCGACGTCCGCCGGTGGCTGCAAGAGATGTAAACTCGGTAGACGCCCATACTGCTACTGAACCGGCAGTTTCTCCGCGATCTGCCGGAACCCGTCCGCAGAAAATCCCGTCAATGTCGGCATCTCCCAATCGAAGAAGCGCCGGTCCGCGATCGCGTGAAATATCAGGCTTCGAACACCGACAAGTTCGACAAGTATGAGCTCGGTCGAAGGCACCACGTCCAATACGGCGTCGTGAACCCGCCTGGCGATATGCCCGATATGGGTGGCGCAAACGATATCTTCCCCCCTCCCGATCCGTCTGCGCCAAAATGTCGGCTATCGCCGCAAGCAGTCTTTCGTCCGTCATGTTTCCCTTTTCCGGTACTCCCCTCACGCCGCAATCACCCGTCGCATCAGCCCCTCCAGCCAGTCGGCGAACACCTGCAGCCGGCGAGACAAATGCTGGCGGTGCGGGTAGAGCAGCGCCATCGGCATCGGCGCGGCGGTGTGGTCGGGCATCACCTCCTTGAGCCGACCTTCCCTCAGGTGGTCGATCACGTCATAGGCCGGGATCTGGATGAGGCCGAGGCCGGCGAGGCAGCAGGCGATGCTGCCTTCGGCGCTGTTGACGCTGACCCGGCCGGCAACGGTAATCGTGCGCGTCGCGCCGTCTTCGATCCATTCCCAGTCCTCCACCCGGCCGCTTGAGGGCGAGGCATAGTTGACGGCGAAATGACCGGCGAGATCGGCGGGCGTCCTGGGCGTGCCATAGCGGGCGAGATAGTCGGGGCTTGCGACATTGATCAGCCGGAGCGTGCCGAACGGCCGGGCGATCAGGCTGGAATCCTCGAGCGGCCCGACGCGCAGCGCACAGTCGACGCTCTCCTCGATCAGGTGCACCGCCCTGTCGGTCATGCCGAGATCGATGTCGATGCCGGGGTAGCGCGCCAGAAACTCGGGCAGCGCCGGCGCCACGATCAGCCGGCCGATGCGGCTCGGCAGGTCGACGCGAAGCCGTCCGGTCGGACCGGTCGCCCCGCGGCGAAACAGGTTCTCCGCCTCCTCCACGTCCTGAATCAGCCGCAGGCATCGCTCGTAGAAGGCGGCACCATCCTGCGTCGGCGCCACCTTGCGGGTCGTGCGGTGCAGGAGCCTCGTGCCAAGCCGGGTTTCAAGTGTCTGCACCGCCGCAGAAACGGAGGAGCGCGGCAGCCCGAGTGTGTCGGCCGCACGGGTAAAGCTCGCGCTTTCGACGACGCGGGTGAAGATGCGGAAAAGCTCGATCCTGTCCATGCCGGGTCATGCCCATTGTTCGCCTATCCTGACAAGTCATGTCACGAACGGACCCTTTATACCAGAGACGCGGACGATATTCTCAACCCTGCGATGCCTGTCGCGGCCCCTGTCCCTTTCGCATGGGCAGCGGCAAGGCGCGCGCTATCTGAAACGCGGGCGGCCTCATCGAGATGGGCCGCCGGCGCCAGAGGCAGGGTAAGCGGGTGCCGCGCTCGGCTCTGATCCCGCCCCATTCAAAGACCGGCCCCGCAGGCGGCCGACAACAGGAGAAACCCATGGCAGACCACAGCATCAAAGGTAAATCCGTTCTCATCGCCGGCGGCGCGAAGAACCTCGGCGGCCTGCTGGCGCGCGATCTCGCCGAACACGGCGCCCGCGGCGTCGCGATCCATTACAACAGCGCCGCCACCAAATCTTCGGCGGACGAGACCGTCGCGGCGATCAAGGCGGCCGGTGCCGCGGCCCACGCCTTCTCGGGCGATCTCACCAGCGCGGCCAATGTCGAAAAGCTCTTCGCCGAGGCCAAGGCGGCGCTCGGCGGCATCGACATTGCCGTCAACACCGTCGGCAAGGTCTTGAAGAAGCCCTTCGTCGAGATCACCGAAGCGGAATATGACGAGATGAGCGCGGTCAATTCCAAGTCCGCCTTCTTCTTCCTGCGCGAGGCGGGCAGGCACGTCAGCGACAACGGCAAGATCTGCACGCTCGTCACCTCGTTGCTCGGCGCCTTCACGCCGTTCTACGCGGCCTATGCCGGCACCAAGGCACCGGTCGAGCACTTTACCCGGGCGGCCGCCAAGGAATTCGGCGAACGCGGCATCTCCGTCGCCGCCATCGGCCCCGGCCCGATGGATACGCCCTTCTTCTACCCCGCCGAAGGGGCCGACGCCGTCGCCTACCACAAGACCGCTTCCGCGCTGTCGGCCTTCTCCAAGACCGGCCTTACGGACATCGAGGACATCGTCCCCTATATCCGCTTCCTCGTCTCCGACGGCTGGTGGATGACCGGCCAGACGATCCTGGTCAACGGCGGCTACACGACGAAGTAAGGTGTTTACCTCTCACACAAACGCCCCTCATCCGCCTGCCGGCACCTTCTCCCCGCCTGCGGGGAGAAGGGAGCAAGCGGCGCCGGCTTCGCCAGGCTCGAGCTTCGGCAGTTGAAACGGCGCGTTCGGCACTGGAGCGCGCGCCCAGCGTTTCTCTCCCCGCCTGCGGGGAGAGATGTCCGGCAGGACAGTGAGGGGCAAATGCAAATCGAGCGAGCGCGCTGGACCTCATCCGCACGCATGGGGTGGAGCCCCTCGTCCCCGCGGTGAGGAAGCCCCTCATCCGCCTGCCGGCACCTTCTCCCCGCCTGCGGGGAGAAGGGACGTGTGGCGCGCTCCGCACCTGCTTCGGCACGAGGCGTCATGCGACGGCATAGCGTGGACGCAGGACGTTCGCGGGTGCCCGTATCCGCGGCCAAGGCAGGAAGACGAGCGTGCGGCACACGCGACGCATCCCCTCTCCCCGCCTGCGGGGAGAGGGCGAGGGTGAGGGGCAGCTACGGCCACGTGCCGTGCAGTCACCGCCGCCGGGCTCCAATCTCGGAACGCATCGGATCGTCACGATCCCACGGAGTGTTCGCGCATGGCTGTTGTATTGAAGACGAAGCGGACCGAGATCGGCCGGCGAAAGACCGTCAGCGGTTTGACCAGTATTCCTCGTGGAGTTTCGCCGCCTCGTTCGCAAGCAAGGGGCCGACGACTTCCGTCGGGCGCTGGCCGGCGGCGAACACGATGTGGCAGGGAAGATCGAGCGTCGGATTTTCCTCGCTTGCGCCGATCTGCTGTTTCATCTCTTTCTCGGAGAGGCCAAACACGACACGTCCTATGCCTGCCCAATAGATCGCGCCGGAGCACATGGCGCAGGGCTCGGCGGAGGTGTACATCGTGCATTCGGCCAGAAAATCCAGGGCATAGGCCTTGCCGGCGCGCGTGGCGAGAAGCCGCTCCGCGTGGGCCGTTCGGTCGCCGCCTTCGGAACTGTAGCCGTTGCACTGTTCCAGCAGGACATTGCCGTCACGGTCGGCGAGAAGAGAGCCGAAGGGGTGATCCCCGCCTTCGCGCGAACGCCGCGCCACGTCGAAGGCTTTCCGCAAGAGTGACTCGTCATAGGGCCGTCCGGTGCTTGCCATTTCGTCATCTCCTGAGGGTTGTCGCAACCCGTTCGCCACTGATCCTTCCCAGCAACGAAGCGGGTAGCATGCGTTCTTCGCCACCTGCGGCGCCGCGCGCCTATCAGGGGCGCAAAGGTCGCCGCAACACTTTGGATTGCTGCATGTTCCATCCTCCAATCGGCGACGATCAAAGGAACCATGCAGCGGAAAGTCGCCGGTTTCCCGGCGCCAGTAATCTGGCATTCCCCCGATGAACAGGTTTCAACCATCGATCTTGATCCCTTTCGGCCTCGTCAGCAAGGCCGCTGGAAGCCGCCCGCCGCCAGCGGACGGATCGGGGGCTGGCGGCCGTTGCGGCCGGACTGCGCAAGCCTTGATCACGGGGGCCACGCCTCATCCGCCGCAGCCTTCAAGATACGATTGGAATTTTGGAATGTTATGTAATGTGATGCGGATGAGCGCATGGCGCGCGAACGGTCTCGATGGGTGAAGTTCATGGCATATATCCGCTTTTTCTGCCGCCATCTGTTCATTGCCCTGGCGCTGCTTCTGGCAGTCGCCCTGCCCGCTTCTGCCCAGACCACGCCAGCGCCGATCACCGTCATCCTCACGCCCGGCCAAAGTGCTGCCGAGATCGAGGAAACCTTGCGCGCTGCCGCAAAGGCCGGCGGGCCGGTCACGGTCGAATGGCGCGACGCGACACATCAGGGCACAACGCCGGGCAGCGCGGCGACATCGGAGAGCGGCCCCGCCTCGGCACCGGCCGCCGCCGCGACCACCGCAGCCGGCACGCCGCAGCCAGCCGCTGCAGCCGCCGACCCGGAGGATTCCTTCGACACCCTTTCCGCCCGGTTTCTCAATGGCTTGCAGATGGGGCTTGCGGGCATGTCCGGGATCGTCCGCGTCATGGCTGACGTTGCGGCAGGCATCCGCGCCGAAGGCTGGTCGGTCGTCTCGGTCGCGGCTATCGCCCTGCTTGCGGTTGCCATCGGCCTGGCCGCCGCCTTCGCCAGCCGCTTTCTCATCCATCGGCTGTTCGGCGCCTCTTTCGAATGCGTCGACCTCCTGCACCGCATGCGCGCCTCCTTGATCCGGCTCGGCTTCGACATCGCCTATCTGGTGCTCTTCGCCACGCTCGCCCATAGCCTCGCTCGCCTGTTCCTGACGCCGGGCACGGCTTCGGCCGAGCTGGCCCATGCCCTGATCACCATCGCCGTCGTCTCGGCCGTCTATGCCGTCGGCGCCCGCTTCCTCTTTGCGCCGACCCGGCCGGAGATCCGCCTGCTCGATATCGCCCATCCGCGCTTCCACGCCACCATGCTCGCCGTCTATGGCGCGCTCAGCGCCGTCGTCGGCGCCAGCCTGCGCTTCGCCCACCAGCGCGGGCTGGAGCTTGCCGCCACCGACGGCTGGCTGCTGATCGGCGTCAGCATCCTCACGCTCATAAAGCTCCACTGGTTCATCGCCGGTGCTGCCGATATCCGCGCGCTCTTTACCGGCGAGAACCCCGGCCCGGTGCGCCGCGCCATCGCCTTCGGCGTGCCGGAGTTCTATGCCCTGAGCGCCATCGTGCTCTGGCTGATGACCGTCATCGTCGCCGGCAGCCCCAACAGTGCGGCCTGGAGCTTCGCCGGCGGCGTCACGCAGATCATCCTGCTTGCCTTGCCGATCCTTGCCTTCGGCATCCATTCGCTCGCCGGTGCGGCGGCCGAGCGCCGGCGCACGCCCGCCTCCTCCAGGCTGCATGCGGCGATCTCCGGCAGCATCCAGACGGCGCTCGCCGGCGCCACCTGGCTGATCGGCCTGCACATCATCATCGAACTCTGGCGCCCGGTGATGATCCAGGATGACACGGCCGCGGCCGTCGGCTGGATCGTCATCCTCGAGCGCATCAGCCTTGCGATCGTGGCCGCCTGGGTGATCTGCAGCTTCCTCTGGCTGAGCTTCGAGGCGCTCGCCCCGTCGGCCCGCGTCGCCCTGCCCGGCGACAGCGAAAGCGAGACGGTGACCCATCAGGCAAGCCGGCTCTCGACCATCCTGCCGCTAGTGCGCAACCTCATCTTCGGCGGTATCTTCGCCGTCACCAGCCTCGTCATCCTCTCCGCACTCGGCATCAACATCGCGCCGCTGCTGGCCGGCTTCGGCGTGCTCGGTCTTGCCCTTTCCTTCGGCTCGCAGACGCTGGTGAAGGATGTCGTCTCCGGCATCTTCTTCATCGCCGACGACGCCTTTCGCGTCGGCGAATACGTCGATACCGGCAAGCTCAAGGGCACGGTCGAGCGCATCTCGCTGCGCTCGCTGAGGCTGCGCCACCAGAACGGCCAGATCCACACCGTCCCCTATGGCCAGCTTCAGGCGGTGACCAATTACAGCCGCGACTGGAGCACGGTGAAGTTCGAACTGAAATTCGAGCGCGACGCCGATCCGGAACAGATCCGCAAGACCATCAAGAAGGTCGGCCTCGCCATGCAGGAAGATCCGGAGATCGGCGGAGAATTCCTCGAACCGCTGAAGATGCAAGGCATCCAGGACATCACCGAAAGCTCCCTCGTCGTCCGCCTCAAGTTCACTGCGCGGCCCGGCAACCCCAGCATCCTCCAGCGTGAGGCAATGAAGCGCCTGCTGCCGGCCCTGCGCCAAGCCGGCCTCGACCTCGCCTCCAACGCCGTCACGGTCCGTTCCGGCCCGGCCGGTGCCGCCGAAGCAGAAGCCGCGGCGGCAAACCTGGCGCTGGCGAAGAAGCCGGTGGCACCGGAGGCGGCGGACGCGGAAGGGTAACGATCAATCCGGCGCGACGCAGCGACAGACTTCCTGTGCTCGTCGCGTCAAGCAAGGCCGCGCAAGTAAAAGGCGCAGCCGGCGGCCAGCACCCACTACAGTTTCGACATCATTGTTGGATTGCCTCAAGCGCACAGACGCGCCTTTCGCTGTCCCCGCGGGAACAACAGGCGCCCGGCTCCCTTGCTAAAAGAAGCACACAAAGGCCGAAGGCCTTTCGACCGGGACCATCGGTTTCCGGTTCAACCCACCGCCCGGCCCAAAGAAGGAACATGGTCAGGCAGGAAGAGCTCGGAGCGCCCACATGCGTATCATCCTGGTAGCCCTCGTCGCGTCAGTCATGAGCATATTGGTGTTCAAATATGCCGATCATTCGCTCGGCAACACGCAGATCGTCGCAACCGCCGAAGAGCTTGCCGCCCTCTGACCGCGCTCCCGCGGCAGCGGTCAGCTCTCAATGACGCGGAACCGCTCAAACCGCCCGATCCGTCACCCGCGAAAATAGATCCGCCTCTCTCTTCCCCCCCGTCTCTCACTCTCCCAGTGCGCGAAATTGGTCGCGCCCAATTGCGCAACCGCTAATACGCGACGAACGATGAGGGAACGCTCCAAGCACGAAAGCGGTCTCATCTCACTCGCCTTCCCCAAATGGGTGAGGAACAATTCGTGAAAGCGAACCATGCGAGACCGGGCCGTCGACCGGCCCGGCGTCACGCCTCCTCGCCCCTGTTGTCCGAGAAGTGCGCAGCGGTCTTGCGATGACGAGATCGCGAAAGATCAAAGGCTTAAACCGCAAGGCGCGAAGCCGGAAGAGCGCGACGCGCGAGGGATCTTCAGGCACCTTGCCAAACGGTAAAGTTGCGATAGAAAACAAGGATAGACAATTTATACGATCGCCATCATGAGCCTTCGTTTCGTCGCCGGCGGTATGTCCATCGCGCTGTTGTGCGCAATCGCAATCATTCTGTTCGCACCTCGAACGGAACCAACGATGATAAGCTATTCCGAGTACGAGTGGGGACTGCCCGCACTGCGCAAGCGCCCCGGTGCCGCGCGGGAGTTCGTAGAGCTATGTGCGCCGGACATCGAAGCCGCACTCACCGAGTCGCAGCTTGAGGGAACGCGCTATTCCAACCGGGCCGAGATGGCGCAAGACCTCTGCCGGCGTTTTTTCAAGGTGATGATCGACGGCAGGCTCACGCTCGAGGAGATCAACCGCCCCGGCCTTCTTCCACTCTCGGTGATCGAGGAAGCCGAACGCCGGCCGCCGCGCTTCCCGCGATGACGGCAAGATCGCCCACAACAAGAAGGCCGGAGCGCGCGGCTCCGGCCTTCCTTTTCTTTCGCTCTCAAAACTCGTGCCAGTACATCCGTGGTCAAAGTCGAAAGCAGCTTGCGACTGCGAGCGTCGTGCTCAACAGTTTGCTTATATTAACTTTATAGGACCGGCCGTGTTTCTGGACAAGCTGTCCCTTTGGGTTACGGCACAGGCCAGGGATTAGTTTCGGCAACATTTCGAGGCCGGAAAGCAGGGCCGGTTTCCAGCTTTTCACGCCAAGACAATCAGCGATTACTTAATTATAGTCGCCTAGACTGGCGGCCGCAGGACCGGTGCCCGGCGGAAACCTTCCGCAAAGCACCCATCTCGCTCGCGGTCGTCGTCAGGGTCGTTCGGCGCGCCTGGGGAGGCATATGTCGGGGTTCGATCACAGGCACATGAATGCTGCGGCGCTCGCCGCGATCCTGGTGCTTGCCGCCCTCTTCCGCCTGCATGATGTCCGGCAGCCGCTCGTCGATGCCTTCAGCTGGCGCGAGGCGAGTACGGCAATGATGGCCGACAACTTCTTCCTGCGCAGCTGGAACATCTTCTTTCCGGAGGTGAGCTGGACCGGACCCGACCCCTCCTATCAGGGCCGCGAGCTCCAGGTCGTCTCCTATATCACCGCCCTCCTCTATGCCGTGTTCGGCTGGGATGAGACCTGGGGCCGGCTGGTCGCCATCGCCTTCGGCGTCTTTGGCGTCTTGGCGCTGCATCGGCTGATCGCGCGGCTTTGGGACGAGGCCCACGTCCATGCCGGCGCGCTGCTGCTGGCGATCATGCCGGGTGCGGTGATGATCGACCGCTCCTTCCTGCCGGATCCGGCCATGCTGGCGCTGGTGACGACCGGCGCCTGGGCCTATGTCGCCTATCTGCAGAACGACCGCCTGTCGCTTCTGATCATCGCAGGCCTCGTCACCACCACAGGCGTGCTTGCGAAGCTGCCGGGCATCGCGGTTGTCGTGCCGATGAGCTACGCGACCTTCGCCATCCTCAAGCGGCGCGGCAGGCTCAGCCTTGGCCGCCTCCTGGCAATCCTGCCGGTCGCCCTCGCCGCCGGCGCGCTCATCCTCAGCTATTACTGGTGGGCCCACTATCTCGGCACCAACTATCCGCCTTACCATGTCGCCGGCAGCGGCTATCTCTGGAGCGATGGGCTTTCGAGGTTTTTCGACGAAGCCTTCTACATCCCCGCCACCTGGAAGATCGCCAGCAACTGGCTCTTCACTCTGCCGGTGGTGGTGCTGGCAGGCATCGCGCTCCTGACCGCGCCGCCGGCGGCCAGCGATGCGGAGACGCAGGCAGGGTCCGCTCGTGCGCCCTGGTTCTTCCATGTCTGGTTCCTAGGGGCGGCTATCGTCTATGTGCTTGCCGCCCGCGAGATCAAGACCAACCCCTGGAACTTCCATATCTTCAACGTGGCCGTCGCAGCACTTGCCGGCCGCGGGCTGATCCTGCTGGTCGGCATCGGCCGCGAACAGGGGTTTTTCACCCGTGCGCTGCGGCTTACGGCGATCGCCGCCGTCGTCGTCATCGGCGGCAGCATCCCCGGCCTCACGCTGATGAAGACGCCCTATGCCGACCACGGCGAAAAGCTCGGCACCAGGCTCAGTGAGCTCAGCCGCCCCGGCGATCTCGTCATCACCGCGACGCCGACGATCGGCGATCCCGTGGCGATCTATTACAGCCGCCGCCGCGGCTGGGTCTTCCCGCCCGGCGGCGGCGAGACCGAATGGTCGATGCTGCTGGAGGACGACGACGCGATCGCGGCGCTGGAGGACCTGCGCGCCCGCAACGCCACCTGGTTCGGCATCACCAAGAACGCCCGCGACATGCAGCGGCGCAGGTTCCTCGAATACAACAGGGGCCTGATCGCGCATCTCGACCGCACGGCCGAGCGCGTCGTCGACGACGACACGATGCTGATCTACCGGTTGGCGCCTCGGGTAGATGCGGCGGCTTCGAACTAATGTTCGAACCGTCAAACGCGATCGTCACCGGCCCTTTACTCGGCCGCGTCGCGCAATTGCTCGCTTCGCCGAACAAAGAACTTGGTTTTGAAACCAAGATAGCCGAGCGCGAATATCACACCGAGGCCGACATACGCATTGGTGTGGAGTGTAACCAAGAGACCTAGCGCAAGTCCGCTGCCCAAGATGAACCCGAACCGGAAGGACCATGGTTTCCCACTTCCACCGTAGCTCGTCACCAGCGACGTGATTAGCCAGAGGAGCAAAATAAAGGCATATGGTCCCCATTCAGACAGCCAGAAAGGGCGAAGCAAAACGCCGGCGACGGTCAACGCTAACCCCAACACAAACATCAAACCGCGCACCATCCGCCCTCCAATCCGGCCAACCTCGAAGAAGGTCTTTTGGGCCGTCGTCTTGATGCTGGCGTCTACCGCGCGCGCTCATGCCAACAGGTTATTGGCCTGATTGCCTGCGTTCGTATTTGCAATTTATAGTTAGCGCTTTGGCAACGACGCTTCGCGCGAACTCAGTCTAGCTGTGCTGTTCGGCGATACCCGTCCATTTCTCCAGATCGCACCGCCTGGATACGGTTCGGCATTACACCAAGCCTTGCCTGCCGGCCAATCACCGCGTTCCGGCTCATCCTCATTCAAGCCTCCAAACGCAAGAATCCCCCCGATATGGGGTTCACATCGGGAGGATCCTTGAAGGAGGCGATGGATCCGCAAGCTACTGCAGCGTGCGGGTCGGGGCCGGTGCGGGCTGGCCGGCGGCAGCACCCGCGGCATTGTTGGCCGAACGGGCGGAGTCGAGGCCGGTCGCGACGACGGAGACGCGGAAGGTGCCGTCGAGCGTGCGGTCGAAGATCGAGCCGACGACGATGTCGGCCTCGTCATAGACCTCTTCGCGGATGCGGGTCGCAGCCTCGTCCACCTCGAACAGCGTCATGTCCATGCCGCCGGAAATCGAGATCAGGACGCCCTTGGCGCCGCGCATCGACACTTCGTCGAGCAGCGGGTTGGCGATCGCCGCTTCCGCCGCCTTCAGCGCCCGGCCCTCGCCGGTTGCCTCGCCGGTGCCCATCATCGCCCGGCCCATGCCCTTCATCACCGATTTCACGTCGGCGAAGTCGAGGTTGATCAGGCCTTCCTTGACGATCAGGTCGGTGATGCAGCCGACGCCGGAGTAAAGCACCCGGTCGGCGATCACGAAGGCATCGGCAAAGGTGGTCTTGGCATCGGCGATGCGGAAGAGGTTCTGGTTGGGGATGACGATCACGGTGTCGGCCGCCTCACGCAGCCGCTCGATGCCAGCTTCCGCCGTTTCCATGCGGCGCTTGCCCTCGAAGCTGAAGGGCTTGGTGACGACGCCGACGGTGAGGATGCCGGCCTTGCGCGCCGCTGCCGCAATCACCGGAGCCGCACCCGTACCCGTGCCGCCGCCCATGCCGGCGGTGACGAAGCACATATGCGTGCCGCCGAGGTGATCCATGATCTCGTCGATCGATTCTTCCGCCGCCGCCCGGCCAACATCCGGCAGCGAACCGGCACCGAGGCCCTCGGTGACGGCGGCGCCAAGCTGGATGATGCGCGACGACTTCGACATGGCGAGCGCCTGCGCGTCCGTATTGGCCACCACGAAATCGACGCCCTGAAGCCCTTCATTGATCATGTTGTTGATGGCGTTGCCGCCACCGCCGCCGACCCCGATGACGGTGATCTTCGGGCGCATTTCGGTGATCGTGGGCTTCTTGAAATCGTTCATGGCTTGTCTCCTAGAGCCGACGCCCTGCAGGCGCCGACGGCGGGCGAATCGGGCAGCTATTATTTTAGGAATTGAAAAAAGCCATGGAGAAGGCAAGAAAAAAGGTCGGAACACCTATCCACATAAGTATTTTAGCGGGGCCGGAAAAGGGGGAAATCAGGCTCCGGACTTCGGCCACAGAATGAATAAATCAGATTAGCAATCAAAGGCTTAGAACGCGTCTGCCCCTCACCCTAACCCTCTCCCCGCAGGCGGGGAGAGGGGACGCGGATGACGGCCGGCTCCCAAACCGAGACGTGCCGGCAGTGAAGACGGCGGCCGAGCTTGGCCGAGGTAGAACCAGCGGCCGCCGCGAGTCTCCTTCTCCCCGTCAAAACGGGGAGAAGGTGGCCGGCAGGCCGGATGAGGGGCACGCCCCATGAGCCACATAGACGAAGTCCGCCTGCGCTTGTTGAGCCTTACGCCTCAAAACTCGGCCGCGAGCGCACCCGTTCCAGCCAGCGCTGGACATTTTTCGCCGAAGCCGGGATCTCCAGGCCGAAGACGTCGCAGAGCCAGGCGGTGACGCCGGCGGTGATGTCGGCGATCGAGAATTCGTCGCCCGCCAGGAACGGCCGCCCGTCCGAAAGCTCGTCGTCGAGCCAGCCCCATTTCTTCGGCACCGCCAGCCGCTCGGTCTCGGCAAAGGCCGGAAACTGCGTCAGCCGCTCGGCAAAGAAGGCATCCGAATGCAGCGCCACATTGCCGACGGTGCCGAGGATCACCAACTCGGCGCGTCGGTTCCACATCTCCACCTTGGCGCGGCTGACGGCATCGTGACCGAAGAGCTGCGGCTCGCGCTTCGTCTCCTCGAGATAACGGCAAATCGCGACGCTCTCGGTAATGATCGTGCCGTCGTCGAGCTCCAGCACCGGAATCTGGCCGAGTGAATTGACCGCCAGGAACTCCGGCGCCCGGTGCTCACCCTTGGCGAAATCGACATTCACCATCGGCAGCGAAATCCCCTTCTCCGCCAGGAAGATGCGCACGCGATACGAATTCGGTCCTATGCCCTGATAGAGCTTCATCTGATCCTCCTGTCGATGAGGTCACCCGCCTCGTTTCTCCTCAACCGCACTTCAAGCGGAATACTGATTGTTTATAGCAACCGGTTGCATATTACTCAACGGTTCATTTCAGCAGGGCCGAAATTCTTGAACTCTGCTCCCGGTTTCCCATTACGAAGGATGAAGCGGAAGCGGGGCAGCTTGAATATCGCCGGCCATCATGCTTGCCTCCGTAAAACAGGAGCCTTGCCATGTTCGCCCGGTCTGCCGCCCTTTGCCTCGTCGTCCTCCTCGTCGCCAGTCAAGCCGCAGCAGCCCTTGCGCCGAACTATCAGCGCGCCCGCGAGTTGAACGCCGTCATCAACGCGGTCGCCGTCGCCGTTCCCAAATATCCGATCGACAAGGTCATCAGCCAGGGCCGCGACCGCTATGCGGTCATCGCCGGAAAATGCACGGTCATCGCGAAGATCGTCGGGCTGCCGTCAAAGCCAGGCCTGGTCGGCCCGCGGCAATTCGAGGTCCAGCTCGACAAGCCCGATTGCGATTGAGGCCGAAGCTAGAGCCGCCAGCCCCGGCTTATCACGAACCGCGCCATCTCCCCCGGCTTCATCGCGCTTTCGCCATAGGCTTTCAGCACCTGCCCGTCAGAGAGCGCCAGCGTCAGCGCAAAACGTTCGCCCTCGAACACGCAGGATATGACCCGAAACGCCATCCCCTCGCCGTCGCGGCGCACATGCTCCGGCCGCACGAGCACGTCGCGAACTGGCACGTCGCGCACTGCCCCATTGCCCGCAGCCGCCTCGCCGATGCCGCCAAGGGCTGCCCGCAGCATCGGCCATTCCAACGCCCTTAGCGCCCCCTCCGGCACGGCCAGCTTGAGCACCGAGCCGCGGCCGATCAGGCCGCCGACGACGGCGCCTTCGGGCCTTGCGTAGATTTCGGCCGGCGGCGCCATCTGCATCAGCCGCCCCTCGGACATGACCGCCACGTCGGTCGCAAGCGCCATCGCTTCCGCCTGGTCGTGCGTCACATAGATCATCGTCGCGCCGGAGCGTTCGTGGAAGATGCGGAAGGTCTCCTCCATCGACTTGCGCAGATGCTGGTCGAGATTGGCAAGCGGCTCGTCGAGCAGCACCACGTCGGGCGAGGTCACCAGGCAGCGGGCCAAGGCGACGCGCTGGCGCTGGCCGCCGGAAAGGGCGGCCGGCCGGCGTTCGGCATAGTCGGTGAGCTTCACCAGCGCCAGCGCCTCGCCGACGCTTCTGCGCCACGCCTCCCCGGAAATGCCGCGCACCTTCAAGGGATAGCCGACATTTTCGGCCACCGTCATATGCGGCCAGAGCGCATAGGACTGGAACACCATCGCCATGTTACGCCGCTCCGGCGGCAGCGCCCGCGACGCGTCGGAAAGGCGCCTTTCGCCGAAATCGATCGAGCCGTCGCTCGGGCGCTCGAAGCCGGCGATCATGCGCAGCACCGTCGTCTTGCCGCAGCCGGATGGCCCGAGCAGCGCCAGGAAGCCGCCTTCCCGCACCGTCAGCGAAACATCGGAAACCGCCGGCCGGCCGCCGCCGAAATCTTTGGTGAGGTGGTTGAGGATCAGTTGCGCCACGGCAGCACGCCCTCGGGAAGATATTTTGCAAGCGCCTCGAGCGCGGCCATCAAGGCGACGACCATCACCACGACGAGCACGGAGAGTGCTGCGGCAAGGTCCGAAGAGCCGCTGTCGTCGAGATTGAAGATGGCGACACCGAGCGTCTGCGTTCCGGCCGACCAGAGCAGCGCCGAGACCGTGAGTTCGTTTGCGGCGATCAGGAAGACGAGGATGATCGCAGCCCCCGCAGCCGGCGCCACCAAGGGCAGGATCACGTCGCCCATGCGCCGCAGGAAACCGGCGCCCGAGAGCCGTGCGGCCTCTTCGAGCGACGGGTCCATCTGCAGGAAGGCGCTCATCACAGGCTTGAGGCTGACGGCCAGGAACGAGGAGAAATAGGCGATCAGGATGATCCAGATCGTGCCGTAGAGCGAGACGTTGAGGAGTGGCAGCGGCGCTGCAAAGGTGAGGATGAAGGCGACGGCAAGCACGATGCCCGGCAGCGCATAGGGAATTTCGATGAGGATGCCGAGCGCATCGGCAAGCCACCCCTTGCGCCGGGTCATCAGGTAAGCGGCCGGCACCGAAACGGCGAGAAGGCCGAAGGCCGAAGCGATCGCAAGGAACATCGAGTTGGCAAATGCTTTCAGCGTCATCGACTGGCGGAAGAGGATTTCCTCGTAAGCGCGCAGCGACACGGTTTGCCAATTGAGCGGCACGCCATAGGCCGGCACCAGCGAACTCGCGACGAGGGCTGCCAATGGCGCCACCAGCACGAGAAACAGGATCGCCGCCAGCGCCAGTTCCACGACCGGGCGGAATCGGCCGAGCGAAAAGGCGGCATTCGCGCCGGCGAGACCGATGATGCGATAGTCCCGGCCGGAAAGGGCGCGCTGTTGCAGAATCAGCCCGGCCGCGGCAATCACAGCGATCAGGCTGGAAAGCAACGCGATCTCGCCGAAAGTGTCGGCGCCGAAGCTCGCGAGCCGCGTATAGATCAGGGTCGGCAGCACCTCGATCCCGGCGGGAATGCCGAGGATCGCCGGTATGCCGAAATTGCCGACGCCGGAAACGAACGCGATCGCGGCACCGGCAATCAGCCCCGGCAGCGACAGCGGCGCGACGATGTCGCTGATGACGCGGAACGGCGAAGCGCCCGCAAGCCTTGCCGCCTCCACCCCGTCGCGCGGGGAAGCGTTGAGCCCCGCTTTCAGGGCCAGGAAAACCAACGGCGCGTGTTGGACGCCGAGCAGCAGCGAAATGCCGCCAAGCGAATAGAGCGGCTGCGGGCTGCCGAGCGGCGGCGCGAGCCCAAGCGTCTTTAACAGCGGGCTTGCCGGCCCGGTCATCTCCACCCAGGCAAGTGCCGTCACCTGCGGCGGGATCATCATCGGCAGCATGAAGGAAAAACTCAGGGTGAGCTTGCCGCGCACATCGGTCAGCGCCACCGAGAAGGCGAAGAGCGCGCCGATGACGACAGAAACGACCATGCCGCCGGTGGCCGTTATCAGTGTGTTGCGGATCGCCGCTGATGTCGCGGGCTCGGTGAGCACGCCAATGGATTGACCGGAGATGAGCCCCGCAAAGCCGGCCTTCGCCAGGCTGATCAGCGGCAGCAGGCAGAGCAGAAACAGGTAGGCGATAACGAAGGGCACCAGCCAGCGCGGCTCGGCAGCGGGGCTCGCCCCCGCCCGCACCGGCGGCACGCCCTTCGCCCGGCCTTGAAAGGGAAAGCGCAGCCAGCGGGGCCGGCTGCGAAAATCGTTGCGTTCGAGCATTCCAGCGATCAGTTCGTGCCGAAGATGCCGGAGAAGGTTTTGAGGTCCGTGTCGGAGTTCTTCACCGCTTCCGCCGCATTGACCGGCAGCACCTTGATCGTCTCGCGCGCCGGATAGCCCTCCGGCAGCGCCACGCCGTTGCGGGCCGGAATGTAGCCCATCTCCGCCGCCGTCTTCTGGCCCTCCTCGGACAAGAGGAAGTCGACGAACTTCTTCGCGGCCTCGACGTTCTTGGCGGTCTTCAGGATGCCGACCGGCTCGGTCACGGCCGAAACGCCCTCGGCGGGGAAGACGAATTCCACCGGCGTGCCCTTGGCCTTCTCGCGGATCGCCATGAAATCGACGAGCATGCCATAGGCCTTCTCGCCGGTTGCCACCGCCTTCAAGACGCCGCCATTGCCGCCGGCGGCGGTGGCGCCGTTTGCGGCGAGCGCCTTGTAATAATCCCAGCCGAGACCGTCGATGCCGGTCAGCGTCTGCGCATGGATCAGCGCCGCGCCCGAGGTCAGCGGGCTCGGCATGGTGACGAGGCCCTTGGCTTCGGGTTTGCTGAGATCCTGCCAGCCCGCGGGCTTCATCGCGGCGGAGGTATTGTAGACGATGCCGGTCGTGATCATCTTGGTGGAGTAATAGGCGCCGTCGGCATCATAGAGCGAGGCATCGTAGCTCGCCGCTTCCGGCGACTTGTAGTTTTCCAGATGCCCGGCTTCCTTCAGCCGCTGCATGGTCACGGTATCGGCGATCAGCAGCACGTCGGCGACCGGATTGCCGGCCTCGATCTCGGCCATCAGCTTGGCCATGATCTTCGTCGTGCCCTCGCGCACCCACTCCACCTCGATGCCGGGATTGGCCGCCTGGAAGGCATCGACGGTCGCCTGCGCATCCTCGTTCGGCTGGCTGGTATAGAGCACCAGGTTTTCGGCGTAAGCGGCGGTCGAAAGCAGGGCTGCGGTAAGCGCGCCGACAAGGACGGAAACGAACGATTTCATGAATATACCCTCGTGTTGAAACTGGCGCCGAGGGATAGAGCCGCCTTTTTACAGGGGTGTGACAGGCCGAACTACATGCAGCCTGTCCCAAGAAATCCAAAAAATTTCGCGCCGATGTCACACCGGCCGTAGCTCGCTCGTCATGGTATCGGAACCAACGAAAGGAAACGGAACCATGACTGCCAAGATCGACCTTTTCGCCGCCGCACCGCAACTGATGAAGAACTGGATGGGTACATCCGTCGCCGTCGCCGCGAGCCTCGACCAGACCATCATCGAGCTCGTCAAGATCCGCGCGTCGCAGATCAACGGCTGCGCCAACTGCATCAACATGCACACGCAGGAAGCCCGCGAGAAGGGCGAAACCGAGCAGCGCATCTACCTGCTTTCCGCCTGGCGTGAGGCGCCCTGCTATTCCGATCGCGAACGCGCCGCGCTAGGCTGGACCGAAGCGCTGACCAGGCTTTCGGAAGGCCACGCCCACGAAAAGGCCTACGAAGCGCTGAAGCAACATTTCACCGAGGAGGAACAGGTGAAGCTCACGCTGATGATCAACGTCATCAATGGCTGGAACCGCCTCGCGGTCGGCTTCGGCCTCTGGGTCGATCCGGCGGAAGCCAAGGCCGCGCAGGCCGCCGCCTGATGGGGAGTTCGCCCCAGGAGGACGCAGCGGCCGCTTTCGACCCGCTGCGTCCGAAGCTGATCCGTGTCGCTTATCGCATGCTCGGCTCGGTCGCCGATGCGGAGGACATGGTGCAGGAGGCCTTCATCCGCTGGATGGGGGCCGACCGCACGGCGGTGCGCGAACCCGAAGCGTTCCTGCGCCGCACGGTGACCAGGCTCTGCCTCGATCAGTTGAAATCCGCCCGGCTTAAGCGCGAGACCTATGTCGGCCCCTGGCTTCCCGATCCGGTCGTCGAGGAGGAGCCGGAGGATGACGTCACCCTGCCGCTGATGCTGGCGCTCGAGCGGCTCTCGCCGCTGGAACGCGCCGCCTTCCTGCTGCACGACGTCTTCGGCCTGAGCTTCGACGAAGTCGCGGCGACAATCGAACGCGACGCCGCCGCCTGCCGCCAGCTTGCGGCCCGCGCCCGCACCCATGTACGCGAGGAGCGGCCGCGCTTCCAGATCGAGCAGCAGCGCGGCCTCGAAATCGCCAACGCCTTCTACGCCGCCTCCCGCAGCGGCGACATGAAGAAGCTCGGCGCCATGCTCGCAGCCGATGTCAGCGTGCATTCCGACGGCGGCGGCAAACGCCCGGCGGCGATGCGGCCGATCCTCGGCTTCGACGCCGTGATGAAGGTGCACGAGCAACTCGCCGCCCTCTTCGCCAAACATGGGTCGACGCTCGTGCGCACCGGCTTCATCAACGGCCTCCCCGGCTTCGTCACGCGCGAAGCGGACGGCGAGCTGCAGTCGACCGCGCTCGAAATCGAGGACGGCAAGGTCGTGGCGATTTACGTGGTGCGCAACCCGGACAAGCTTGCACATCTGCATTAGGTTCGGGATTGGGCGGCAGAGCATTCGACCGCTTTGCTCCAAAGCGGTCACGCCTTTCAATCGGTCCGCCGAAGGCGCTCGACATACAGGCCCAAGCTGGTGCCGCGGCCAATTAAAAGGATCCGGTCGCCCGGTTCGAGACCGCGCCTGAAATCGTCCGGAACGCTGCATAGGCTGTTGAAGAGCATCGGAAGGTCGTGCAGTTCGATCACCGATCGGCATCCACCGTAACCATGGCGAGGGACGTCCTCCACGGTGAAAAGAAGCTCGACTTGATGGCCCGCGATCGACGCGAGGACCATCGGGCCGGCAAGGACAACCAAACTGCTTCCAACGACGTAACCGATTAACGGCGAGCCTACGAACGCCACGGCTCTCTTCAGCGCGCTGCCCTGAACGCGATAGTTGCTCCTGCAGGCGATCCACAGGAAGGTCACCCCAAATATCAGGCCAGTGGCGATCCCAGGAATGTTTGTCCTCGCCGCCCATTCGATCGACGGCAGAAACTGATGGCCAAATATCCTCGCGAAAATAGGCAGGGCAGCAGCGGAAAACAGCAAGACAGCACGCAGAAAAAGGGCCCGGCCAGGCAGCTTCTTCTGCGCTATATCCTCGTTTGCATCAGCCATGAGCCCCACTTTGCCCAAAGAAATCCCTCAACTACTCTTTGGCATACCGAAGGTTGTGGACTCAAGAGCGTCGCAAAAGGGCTTCTTGCCGGCCTAATTCATGTGCGCCCGGCGGCGGCGCAAGGGATGCGACGCCGCCCTATTACTCCGTATGGCGCGCGAACTCACACTGCCCGATCGCGCCCAACTCCCGCGCTCGCCGGAATCCGCGCGATCACCTTGATCTCGAAGTCGAAGCCGGCGAGCCAATTGACGCCGATGGCGGTCCAGTTCGGATAGGGCTTTTCGGAGAAGATCCGGTTCTTGACGGCCATGATCGTCTCGAACTGGTTTTCCGGGTCGGTGTGGAAGGTCGTGACGTCGACAATGTCGTCGAAACTGCAGCCGGCCGCCTTCAGCGTTGCCCCGAGATTGTCGAAGGCGCGCTCGACCTGGCGGGCGAAATCCGGCTCGGGCGTGCCGTCCTCGCGGCTGCCGACCTGGCCGGAAACGAACAGCAGGTCCTCGGAGCGGATCGCGGCGGAATAGCCGTGCGCCTCGTAGAGCGCGTGGCGGTTTGCAGGAAAGATTGCGTCGCGTGGAGTCATCGGTCTGGTCCTTTTCTTGAAATCCAGGGCGCAGAGACGGGCACGCGCTGCCCGATCAGGCAGAACTTCACAAAACCCGCTCCATTTGATATACGCCGCGTATATGAACTAACCAAATACGACGCGTATGTCAAATTCATATACGCGCCGTATATGAATTTGAGGACCGCATGGCCAGACGCCGCCAGGAGACGATGGAAGAAAACCGCGCCAAGCTGATCGCGGCTGGCCGGAAGGCCTTCGCGGAAAAGGGCTATGCCGCCGCCTCGATGGATGAACTCACCGCCGATGTCGGCCTGACGCGCGGCGCGCTCTACCACAATTTCGGCGACAAGCGCGGCCTGCTCGCCGCCGTCGTCAACCAGATCGACAGCGAAATGGCTGCGCGCGCCAAGGAGATCGGCAGCGGCAGCGAAGACGGCTGGCAGGCGATGCTCGCCGAAGGCACAGCCTATATCGAGATGGCGCTCGATCCGGAGGTGCAGCGGATCGTGCTGCTCGACGGGCCAGCGGTGCTCGGCGACCCCTCGAAATGGCCGAGCCAGAACAGCTGCCTGCTGGCGACGCGGCAGACCGTCGAGCGCCTGCTCGAACAGGGCATCCTGAAGCCGGTCGATCCGGAAGCCGCGGCAAGGCTCTTGAGCGGCGCCGCTCTCAACGCCGCCCTCTGGGTGGCTGCCAGCGACGATCCGAAGGCCGTGCTGCCGAAGGCGATCGACGCCTTCCGGTCGATGGTTTCCGGCTTTCTGGCGGAACGCTGAAGCGCCCGCGCGTCTCGGACAGGATGCGCTCGACCCAGCGCCCCTACGACCTCCCTTCATCGAGAAAGCCGTAACAGGTTTTCGGCGTTGCGCCGGAATGACGCTTGCACAAATGCGGTCTGTATCGGCTCTGCAACTTCAGTAATCGGTCAAACTTGGCCTTCTTGACCGCATCGAGATTTGACGATACTGCTGCACATGAGGTACGTACCTCATTGATGAAGCGCGCATCGGAAACGTTGAGGAACTGGGCGCTGGCTAGGGAATCCCGAGGAACTGACTGATCAAGCCAATTTCGAAAGGCAGGGCAATGAAGGGGCTCAAGCTCAATAAAGAATTCACGATAACGGATGAACAATCTCTCAGAAGTCTTTTTGATGCGACACATGGTCTGGCAATACTGAAATGTCAGGACACTCTCGGGGAACACGCGCAAGAGTTTATTAGGCGTTCGCCCTTCTTGTGCATCGGCACACAAAATCTGGATGGGAAAGCAGACGTCAGTCCTCGCGGCGACCCTGCCGGTTTTGTCAAAATCCTGAATGAGCACACGCTGGCGATACCCGATCGACCGGGCAACAACCGCCTCGACAGCCTGGTCAATATCATCGCCAATCCGAGCGTCGGGCTGCTGTTCATCGTTCCGGGATTTGACGATACGTTACGCGTGAATGGGCAGGCCACTCTGGTCAATGATCCTGAACTTCTGAAGACCATGATTGTCAATGATCGCGCGCCTAAACTCGCGATCGTGGTTAGGGTGCGTGAGGTTTTCATGCACTGCGCCAAGGCCTTTCGGCGCTCTCATTTGTGGAACCCGGATCATTTCCAAAATCGGGCCGAGATGCCGTCACTCGTAAAAATCATTCTGGACGAAACAACTGGCGCACCCACGGATAAGGATGAGATGCGCAAAATGGACGACGATCTGGAAGAGGATTATCGCAGAACGCTTTACTAGAGCATCCCGCTCTCAAGTGAAATCACTTGAGAGCGGAAAGATGCTCTAGAATCAAAGGGCTAGAGCGACCTTGGTGCGTTCATAAGAATGCACGGCGCTCTAGTTCAACGGAATGGCATTGCCTTCTTTGCTATCCTGATAGGCGGCCGAGAGTTCGTCATATTTGGCGCGGATCGCATCGGCGCGGGACTTCAGTTCCTTCCGCTGCGCCTCGGGCAGGCCATCGATCAGCGCGTGGATCGACTGGCCCTTCCAGAACGCGTTCGTCCGGTTGTAGCCGCCGGGCTCCAGCGTGAAGACCTCCTTCAGGATCTTGAGATCGTGCGGGATGGAGAACGAGTCACGGGAATCCTCGTGGCTGAAGAAGTAATAGAAATTGTCGAAGCCCGCCCAGGTGATCGCCGACAGACACATCGAGCAGGGCTCGTGCGTGGAGAGAAAGATGAGGTCGCGGCTATCCGGCCGATCGGTACCCTCGATCTCGTAGAAGCGCTTCAGCGTGTGCACTTCGCCGTGCCAGAGCGGGTTTTCCGTCTCGTTGTTGGTCTCGACGAGCACGGTAGAAAGGTCGGACTTGCGCATGAGTGCCGCGCCGAAGATCTTGTTGCCGGCGGCAACGCCCGCTTCCGTTGCCGGAATGATGCCGCGCTCCATGGTGCCGAGCAGCGCGTCGAGGAGTTGGTAGTTGTCGGTCTCTTGTGTCATTCCCAATGTCCTTTTGTCGGGTTTTCAATCAACGCCAGGAAAAACAGGAAGCGGCTTCCTGCCCGGAATGGCGGGTTTCAAAAGCAATTCCAGGAAAAGTGCGAAGCGGTTTTCCGTCCGGAATTGCGGGTCTCAGAGCAATCCCAGGAAAAGTGCGAAGCGGTTTTCCGTCCGGGATTGCGGGTTTCAAAACAATCCCAGGAAAAGTGCGAAGCGGTTTTCCGTCCGGGATTGCGGGTCTCAGAGCAATCCCAGGAAAAGTGCGAAGCGGTTTTCCGTCCGGGATTGCGTATTTCAAAAGCAATTCCAGGAAAAGTGCGAAGCGGTTTTCCTGGGGATTGCGAGGTTCAAAGCAATCCCGGTTTTGTGGTCCGGGATTGCGTGTTCCAAAGATCGAGCCGGCTCAATGCGCCTCCGCCGCAACCAGCGGCACCTCGATGCCCTTGGCATCGTAGAGCTTGCCGTTAAGGAAGTAGTCGCCATCGTGCAGGCGGGCGATGTCCTGGTAGCGGATCGTCCGCTCTGTTGCCGCGACGAAGACCGACTGTTGATCGGAATTGCCTGCCGTGAGGTGGTTGAACAGCAGGTTGAGCAGGATCGCCATCACGGCGGCCGACGAGATGCCCGAATGGAAGATCGTCGCGACCCAGGTCGGGAAATGCTCGTAGAAGCCGGGCGCTGCGATCGGGATCATGCCGAAGCCGATCGAGGTGGCGACGATCACCAGGTTCATGTTGTTATTGTACTCGACCTTGGAAAGCGTGCGGATGCCGCTGGCCGCGACCGTGCCGAAGAGCACCAGGCCGGCGCCGCCGAGGACGGAGGTCGGAACGGAAGCAACGACGCGCCCCATGATCGGCAGGAGGCCGAGCGTCACCAGGAACAGGCCGCCCGTTGCCACCACATAGCGGCTCTTGACGCCGGTGACCGCCACCAGGCCGACATTCTGGGCAAAGGCGCTCTGGGTGAAGGAGCCGACGATCGGTGCCAGGATGCTCGACAGCATGTCGGCGCGAAGCCCGTCGCCGAGCCGGCGCGAATCCACCTTGGTCTCGACGATCTCACCGACGGCGAGAATGTCGGCCGAGGTTTCGACCAGCGTCACCATGATGACGATCAGCATGGAGATGATCGCGGCAAGCTCGAAGGTCGGATAGCCGAAATGGAAGATCTTCGGCAGCGCGAAGACCGGGCCATTCGCAACCTGCGAAAAATCGGTCATGCCGGCGATATAGGCGATGCCGGTGCCGATCACGATCGACAGCAGGATCGAAAGCCTGGAGATCGCGGCATTGCCGAGCTTGCTGAGCAGCAAAACGATGATCAGCGTCACCGCCGCAAGCTGGATATTGGCGGTGCTGCCGAAGTTCGGCGCCGCCTTGTTGCCGCCCATGGCCCAGAAAGCTGCCACCGGCATCAGCGTGAGGCCGATGGTGGTGATGACGATGCCGGTCACCAGCGGCGGAAAGAAGCGCGTGACGCGCGAAAATACCGGCGTGATCAGGAGGCCGATCAGCGAGGCGGCGATGACGGCGCCAAGGATCGCCGGAATGCCGCCATTGCCGGATATCGCGATCATCGTCGCCACACCCGAGAACGAAACGCCCTGCACCAGCGGCAGGCGGCTGCCGAAGAACGGCAGGCCGATCGTCTGCAGGATGGTCGCGAGACCGCCGGCAAAGAGCGAGGCGGTGACGAGCAGGCCGACATCGCTGGAATTAAGCCCGGCCGCCTGGCCGAGGATCAGGGGAACGGCGACGATGCCGCCATACATGGTCAAGACGTGCTGCAGGCCATAGGCCAGATTGGCGCCGATGCTCAGCCGTTCGTCTTCGGGATTCTCCGGTAGTGCGTTTTCCTCTGCAATGCTTGCCAAGGGTATCTCCTCCATACCTTTGTGATTGCCCCGTCTCCCGCGGGACAACCAAAAGGGTACTGAAGGACGGCAAATCCCGCTTTCCTAAAAAAAGCGAAACACCTTTCGGGATTCGACCGGGAATGGGTGCGGCCGCCATCTGGCCCTTGCGACCCTCCGCAAACGCCGGCCGGACCGCCGATTGCAGCGCGTGACGGGACGCGGCTGGCGCCCGATGCGCGCCATCATGCAACAGGGCGCGACGATGCGCAAACGCCCGTTCAGCTCGGTATCGGTGGCAGTTCCGGTGCTGCCAGCCCGCGGAACGGATCGCGCCAGGCCCCGATCTCGTCGAGTTGCCCGGCCCAGCGCGTGAGCGCCGGATAGTCGCCGATCGGCAGCCGCGCGGCATCATTGAAAGGCAGGAACGTCCCCATGCGGAAATCGGCAAAGGACACCGTGTCGCCGACCAGCCAGGCGCGACCGGAGAGTTCCGCCTCGAGGATCCCGGCCGCCTTGTGAAAGGCCTTGAGCCCCTCCTCCACCATCGCTTCGTCGCACGGGCCGATGCCGTAGCGCAGCTTGGTGCCCCGCTCCCAATGCACCATGTCGCATGCTCTGACGAAGTTCTCCTTGCCCCAGCTCACCCAGCGGATCATCTCCGGTTCGTCGTCATCCCTGCGCCAGAAGTTGGAGCCGGTATGCCGGGAAAGATAACAGGCAATCGCATCCGTCTCCCAGAGCGGCCGGCCGGGACGCTCCAGGATTGGCAGAAGCAGATTGGGATTGAGCGCCCGATAGCGCGCGGCCTGCCCCGGCGCCAGCGGCTCGGCAAATTCAAAGGCAACCTCCGCCTTCAGAAACCGTGCGACGGAAACCGCCAGGCGCGGATTGGGGTTGCGGCTGAAATAAAGCTTCATGCGACATCGCTCCCTGGTTACACTCCATGAAGACGAACGAAGGCGGCGTTTGCCGACACCCGGAAACAAGCGAAATCGGCGATCGGCGGCGAATGCTCACAACCGACGATCAAAAGCCGACGGTGCGGTTTCCAACCAATCATCTGTGAATTCGTTTCTCAAATCCTGCGAAGTCTGCCTGCCTACCGCCGATCCGCAGCTCGACCTATTTCTTTGCCCGACAGCGATACCCCTCACCGATCGCAGTACCGCACATCAGACCCGTACGACCTGCCATTGCACAGGAAAGGACAGGACAATGACACTCAAGGATATTCTGCCCGGAAAGCTTGGTTTCGGAGCCGCGCCGCTCGGCAACATGTTCCGTGAAATCCCCGAAAAAGAGGCCCTTGCGACCGTCGAAGCTGCCTGGAACGACGGCATCCGCTATTTCGACAACGCCCCCTTCTACGGCGCCGGCCTTGCCGAGATCCGCATGGGCGAGGCGCTCGCCGGACGCCCGCGCGCCGAATACGTCATCAGCACCAAGGTGGGCCGGGTAATCCTCGACGAGATCGAGGATGTCAGCGCCCGCGACCTTGGCGAAAAAGGCGATGTCTTCCGCTATGGCCGCCCCAACAAGATCGTCAACGATTATTCCCATGACGCGACCCTGCGGTCGATCGAGGACAGTCTGAAGCGCCTGAAAACCGACCGGATCGAGATCGCCTTCGTCCACGACGTTGCCCAGGATTTCTATGGCGACGAATGGCTCGATGTCTTCGAGAACGCACGCAAGGGCGCCTTTAGGGCGCTCGACGGCTTACGCGACGAGGGCGTGATCAAGGCCTGGGGTCTCGGCGTCAACCGGGTGGAGCCGATCGAATTGCTTCTGGCGCTCGAAGGCCCACGTCCCGACGGCTTCCTGCTTGCCGGCCGCTACACCCTGCTCGACCATGACCGCGCGCTCCAGCGCGTCATGCCTGAGGTGACGAAACGTGGCCTCGGCATCGTCGTCGGCGGTCCCTACAGTTCCGGCGCGCTCGTCGGCGGACCGAACTTCGAATATGCCCCGGCCACACCGGCAATCCTCGACAAGGTCGCGCGCATCAAGGCGATCGCCGACCGTTACGGCATCAGCATGAAGGCGGCCGGCCTGCAATTCTCGCTCGCCAATCCCGCGGTCGCCGCCGTTATCCCTGGCGCCAGCCAGCCGAGCCGCATCGCCGAGGACCGCGCCGCCTTGAACGAGGCCGTGCCGGCCGACTTCTGGCGGGACTTGAGGGCCGCCGGTCTCGTCAACCCCGAGGCACCGCTGCCGATCGCCGGCTGAGCGCTCACCTCCGCCTCCCCGCCCTTCACCCTGCGGGCGGGGCAGCCGGCCGCACCGTGCCGCCCGCCCGCGGAAGACAAAGGGTCAGAACGGATTGACGTAGTTGGTGATCGCGATCTGGCGCAATAGCACCCGGCGGATCACATGCGCCGCCTTCACCCGGTCGGTGAAGATGGCCGCATCCCCGGTCGCGCCGGCCGGCAGCCTTGCGGCGAAGGCCTGATCGTCAAGTTTCACCCGCACGACGAACGGCGCGGCCGAGACCGCCTCCGGCGTCACCGCCGTACCGGAGACGCGGGCCTGCCCGGAGGCGATCGCCTGCAGCACGCTTTCGACCTTGCCGGTATAGGTTTCGCCGGGCGCAAACTTGAAGGTCGCCTCCACCATCTGGCCGGGCTGAATGTAGCGCGCGTCGATCTGGTTGATCTCGACGCCGATGATCGTTTCGGACGTGTCGATGAAGGCCATGGCCGGCGACAGCGGCAGGGTCGCGACGCGCGCCCCCTTCCGGAGTGCAAGGTTGGTCACGTAACCATCAGCCGGCGCCCGAACGGTCGTCTTGTCGAGCTCCCATTCGGCGTTGGTGATCTGCGCTTTCAGATTGTCAACATCCGCCTGCCGCTGCTGGACATCGAACTCGGTCGCGGCATCGCGCGACTGCAGCCGCGTCATCTGCGAAAGCCGAAGTTCCTCCAGCGAGAGCTGCGCCTGCAGCGCGTCAACCTTGGCTTTGTAAGGCACGGGGTCGATGCGGAAGAGCACGTCGCCGGCCTTGAGTGGGCTGTTGGAGACGACCGGCACTTCCACCACCTCGCCGGCGACATCGGGCACGATCGCCACGGAATTGCGCACCACCAGCGCCTTGCCCTGCGGCGCCCCCCAGTTCATCGGAATGAACAGGCCGACGAGGAGCAGCAGGAACACGATCGCCGGTGAGATCTTCCAGAAAAGGTTGAAGGTGACGATCCTGAGCTTCACCAGCAGGAAGAGGATCGCCAGATAGACGTTGAAGAGGAAGACGATCATGGCTGACCCGCCTCGATTGGACGGGCCTCGGCTGGATGCGCCGTGTTCGGCCGCGGCACGTCGACATAGGCCCAGACAAGCGCGATCGGCCACAGCGCAAAACCGAGGAACAGCGTCACCCAACCGGCGACATTGACGGCCTCGGCTGAGGGGTGGTTGCGTCGCCTGGCGATCGACCCCGGCAGCATGGCGAGAAAGATGAGAACCGCGACCGTGCTCACCACGAGCACGATCAGCACGATCCAGGCGAAAAGATCGATGAAGCTCATGACGTTCCGCTCCCCTTCATGACAGGGACGCTAGACCCGGACTTCGAGCGTACGGAAGTACGTAACGGTTACCATCGTGCCCAGGCACGCGAGCAACGAGCAACAGCGTGCTTTAGCGGACCTTTGTCCGCCTTTCCGGCTGCTCTGATCCGGAGGCTACGCCGACTAATCACTTTGGTCATATTGATGAATGTCAAGGAAATCGCGGCTGCCCCGTGCGATTGTTTGCGCGCAGCAGTCAGACTTTCGCGAAGCGGCCGTGCCGCACGGAGGGGAATGCGATGAGAAACAAGTCTGCGAAATTCCTTCTTGCAAGCATTCTGAGCCTCGGTCCGGCGCTTTCGGCAGCCGCGCAGGACCACGGCGATACCGGCACGCTGGACGCCGCCAAGGCCGAAAGGGCCTTTGCCGCCAAGCCGCTCTATTCGCCCTATGCGGGTCGCAATTTTCCGACCCGTCCGCTGTTCGGCGACACGCATCTTCACACCGGAGCCTCGTTCGACGCCGGAGCCTTTGGCGCGCGACTGACACCGCGCGATGCCTATCGCTTTGCCCGCGGCGAAGAGGTCATGGCGTCGAGCGGCCAGCCCGCCAAGCTGGCGCGCCCGCTCGACTTCCTGGTGGTCGCCGACCATTCCGACAATATGGGCATGTTCCCCGATCTCTTTGCCGGCAAGCCGGACGTCATCGCCGACCCGCAGGCCAAGACCTGGTACGAGATGATCAAATCGGGCCAGGGTGGGAAGGCGGCGCTGGAAATCATTGTCGGCTTCAGCAAGGGTACCTTGCCGCAGTCGATGATCTACGGACCCGACACCCGCCCCTACAAGAATGCCTGGCAGGACACGATCAAGGCGGCCGAGGAATATAACGAGCCCGGTCGCTTCACCGCCTTCATCGGCTATGAATGGACATCGAACACGGCGGGCAATAACCTGCACCGCAACGTCATCTTCCGCGACAATGCCGACAAGGCGAGCGAGGTGGTGCCCTATACGACGCTGAAGCCGCTCGGCAGCGACAATCCCCGCGACCTGTGGAAGTGGATGCAGGCCTACGAGGACAAGACCGGCGGCAGTGTGCTGGCGATCGCCCACAACGGCAACCTGTCCAACGGGCGCATGTTCCCGATGATCGAATCCTTCACCGGCAAACCGGTCGACAAGGACTATGTCGAGCAACGGGCCCGCTGGGAACGGCTCTATGAGACGACCCAGACCAAGGGCACCGGCGAGGCGCACCCGGCGCTTTCGCCCAATGACGAGTTCGCGAACTTCGAGATCTGGGACTTCGGCAACCTCGATGCCAGCGAGCGCAAGACACCTGACATGCTCGAATTCGAATATGCCCGCTCAGCCTTCAAGAACGGCCTCAAGCTCGAGGCGCAACTCGGCACCAACCCCTACAAGTTCGGGCTGGTGGGAAGCTCGGACTCCCATACCGGCCTGACGGCCATGGAGGAAGACAACTTCTTCGGCAAGACCACCCCGCAGGAGCCGAGCCCGGAACGGCTGACGGCGACCTTCATCAAGGACCCCAAGACCAACATCACCGTGATGGACTGGGAGGTCGGCGCGGCAGGTTACGCGGCCGTCTGGGCCGAAGAGAATACCCGCGAATCCCTCTGGGATGCCATGCAGCGCAAGGAGACCTATGCGACGACCGGGCCGCGCATGCTGGTGCGCTTCTTCGGCGGCTGGGACTTCGGGCCGGCCGATGCCGAAAACCGCAACCCCGGCGCCATCGGCTATGCCAAGGGAGTGCCGATGGGCGGCGACCTGACGGCGGCACCCGAGGGCAAGTCCCCGACATTCCTCGTTGCCGCGCTCAGGGATCCGATCGGCGCCAATCTCGACCGCTACCAGATCGTCAAGGGTTGGCTCGACGACAAGGGCGAGACGCACGAACAGGTCTATGATGTCGCCTGGGGCGGAGACCGCAAGCCGGGCCCGGACGGTAAGGTGCCATCGGTCGGTGATACGGTCGATGTCGCGAATGCCACATGGACCAACACCATCGGTGCGCCGGAACTGATCGCGGTCTGGAAGGATCCTGAGTTCGATCCGAAGCAGAAGGCCTTCTATTATGGTCGCGTCCTTGAAATCCCGACGCCGCGGTGGACGGCCTATGACGCCAAGCGTTTCGGCACGAAGCCACTGGAAAGCACGCGCATGACCATAACCGAGCGCGCCTACACCTCGCCCATCTGGTACACGCCATAACACGCCATAATCCCGGAGATGGATGACGGCATGCAGGCGGACGCGCGAGCACCGTGCGCCCGCCGCCATCCGTCGAGCGAGCGGAGACGGCCATGCTGAAACGCATTTTACGAGAGCCGCTGGTCCATTTCCTGGCGCTGGCACTCCTTATTTTCGCCGCCCACGGCCTTCTGCGCGGCGGTGCGGATGCGCCGGAAAAAATCGTCGTCAGTGCGTCGAAGATCGAGCAGATGGCCACGGTCTTCACCAAGACCTGGCAGCGCTCGCCGACGGCGGACGAGCTGAAAGGCATGATCGACGATTATGTGAAGGAGGAAATTCTGGTGCGCCAGGCGCTCGAACTCGGGCTCGACCGGGACGACACGGTCGTGCGCCGCCGCCTGCGCCAGAAGATGGAGTTCCTGAACGCCGCCGACGCCGCCCCGCTGACGGTCACCGATCCGGAACTGGAAGCCTATCTCGCGGCCAATCCGTCAACCTTCGCCACCGATGCGACGCTGGCATTCGAACAGGTCTTCCTCAATCCTGCGCGGCACGGTGACACGATCGCTGCGGACGCCGCCGCCTTGCTCGCGGAGCTCCGCAGCAACGATACGGCCGACCCCGCTGCGCTTGGTGATGCCTCCCTGCTTCCCGCGGCAGTCCAGCTCACGAGCAAGGCGGCGATCGACCAGATCTTTGGCGGCGCGCTTGCGGACGGGCTCGAAAAGGCGCCGCTCGGCCAGTGGACGGGGCCGATCGCCAGCAGCTTCGGCCTCCATCTGGTCCGGGTGTCGGAGCACACACCGGGCCGGGTGCCGCAACTCGCGGATATCCGCGACGAGGTGGCGAGGGAGTGGGAAAACGCGAGACGCAGCGAACTCGAGCAGCAACGCTTCGGCGAATTGCTGGCGCGCTATGAGGTCAGTGTCGAAGCCCCCACGGTCGCGGGAGACAACCCTTGAGACCGCTTGGTGCCCTTCTCGCCCTGCCTCTCCTCCTGCTCCTCGGCGCCTCGGCCGTGGCTCATGAGGTTCGTCCGGCCTATCTCGACATACGCGAAACGGCGCCCGACGCCTTCGCCGTTCTCTGGAAGGTGCCGGCACAGGGCAGGATGCGTCTGGCACTCGACGCGCATCTGCCGAAACAATGCGTCGAAAGGGCCACGCCGACACGGTCCTTCGAAGGCAGCGCCTATCTGGAGCGCTGGACCGTCGACTGCGCGGGGGGATTGCGCAATGGCGAGATCATCATCGACGGGCTCAAGGCGACGCTGACCGAAGCGCTGGTGCGCATCGAATACGAGAATGGCGGCACCGAGGTCGGGCGCCTCATGCCCGAGGCGCCCTCCTTCACGGCGGCCGGCGCGCAGACCAGCCTCGAAGTTGCCCGGACCTATTTCCTGCTCGGCGTCGAGCACATCCTGCTCGGCTTCGATCACCTGATCTTCGTGCTCGCGCTGATGCTGCTCATCCATGACCGCCTTATGCTGTTCAAGACGATCACCGCCTTCACCGTCGCCCACAGCATCACGCTCGCCGGCGCATCGCTCGGCTATTTCAGCCTTCCCCAAAAGCCGATCGAAGCGACGATCGCCCTCAGCATTGCCTTCGTCGCAAGCGAACTGCTCAAGGCCAAACCGAACGAGACGCGCCTCTCCGAGACCTATCCCTGGATTGTTGCCTTCGCCTTCGGCCTGCTGCACGGCTTCGGCTTCTCCGGCGCCCTGAAGGAGATCGGCTTGCCGCAATCGGATGTACCGCTCAGCCTCTTGACCTTCAACCTCGGCGTCGAGGCAGGGCAGCTCATCTTCGTTGCCGCGGCTCTGGCAATTGCCGGGGCGGCGCGCGCAATCGTCAGTTTCCGCCCTGCCCTTGCGCGCCGGGTAATTGCCTACGGGATCGGCACCAGCGCGATGCTTTGGCTCATCCCCAGGATCGCCAACCTTGGCGCGTGACGCGAGCGTTCGCGCCACACATGGCGGCCTGAGCCATCGGGCGCTTCCGTAGGTTGCCCCAGAAACGGCAACGCGCCCAAGAGCAGCAAGAATCCAGGCAGAAAGATCGCGACTAAGCAGATCGCCGCGCCAAGCAGGCCATCGGGGGCAGGCCCCCATGACAGCGCCGAGATAGGCGGCGACCAATCTACAGCGCCGCGCGTCTTATCAGGCGCGCAAAGGTCGCTGTAGCACTTTGAGCTGCTGCATGTTTTTGTCCTTAAATCGGCTAGGATTCAAGGAAACACGCAGTAGCGCTCTGCGGTCCGACGCTCGTCTAACACCACGTTTTTTGAGATAGTGAGTATTCGGCAGATCACCTGATCTGCCCAATTATCGAGGGAGGATGTGCTATGCCACTGTTCGTAACCACAGGGTGCTATACAGCCACGTCAGCGAAGGGAATGGTTGACAATCCATCGAACCGAGAAATGGCGGCCCGTGACATCATGGAAGCAGCGGGCGGGAAACTGCATTCTTTCTACGTCACGACCGGCGAAACCGACTGGATGGCAATCACGGAATTCGACGATGGTGCTGACCTGATCCCCGCACTTCTCGTCGTTGGCGCATCGGGAGCGGTATCGAATGTCAAAACCGTGCGAGCCTTCACGGGCGCGGAATTCAAGGCTGCGCAAGAGAAGGCCGGCAAAATCGCATCTTCCTACAAGCCACCGGCAAAATAAGCAGGCCACCGGTTGAAACATGGCTGGCAGCGGATCGAACCTCCGCTGCCAGAAACGACGTGTTGGCGCGCAATGAGGCCGTGAACGAGCGCGCGGTCGGTTCGATCGCGGCATGCGTCCGCGAGTTGCTCGATTCGCTGGAAATTTCTCAACCTCCTCGCAATCGCGAGGAAGTAGCGGCAAAGGCGCGCGTGAGAACAGCGATCCGATTCGCGTAAGAGAGTCCGTCACGCACAGGAGATCTCAGTCAGGTCTCAATTTGGCAGGTCTCAATTTGGCGCGCTTCAGCGTTGGGCCATCGTCTGCCGTCGGCCCGAAGCTGCCCTTCACCGATGGCGGCGGGAATCTCCGGTGCTGGGCCAAGGCGGACTGCGGACTCCGAGAAGGCGGTCGCGAAAAGCCGACCTCTGAGAACCGATTTGTGCGACATATATTCACCGGCGGTTTAGATGGTCCTTAGCGAACGACAACAGGCGGCGCTCAACCGCTTACGATGGCGCGAATGTTCTCGAAGCTGGCTTGTGCCAGTTCATGGCGCGGAACGATCAGTGTCAGGTGATTACCCCAGCGCCAGTTGAAAATGGCATCCGGGAATAGCTGCAGGAGAACTGCGTTGTCCCTGTCAAAGGGTGGATCAATGATGTATTCGGGCGCCATCAAGGCGTTCTCCTTGAGAAATCGCTTCCGATCGCGGGCATCGTAATACATTGGCGCATTGAAGTATTTCAGGGAATGCCATTCCCATCGGGGCACCCCTCCCATTCCGTCATGGCGATCGAGCGCAGCCGACGACCAGATGGGTTCAAAATGGGCTCGAACCGGCTCAGGGAGCTTGAGCGGATCGGCGCAGTAAAGAAACCGGGCGTGGAATTTCCGATGGATTTCCAGGTCTATCGACCACCGATCGAAGCTGCCGGACGTGTCGATCAAGCTCCGCATTCGAACCTCGTAATCCTGCCTTGCCGATCTTCCCTTGGATATTTCAACAAACTCGAAATCCATGACGACGATGCCGGCGACAAGAGCCCGCGCCTCATAGGCCGAAGATTCCAGGGAGGTGTTCGCGTTCCACAATCGCACTGCCAGCGCATGCAGCTCTTTATGTGCGCTCTTTGCGGCGGCTGCGTAGCGTTGGGCCTGATCAAGTGTCTTTTCCGCGTACTCCAGACACGCGCTTTGAAATGCGAGTGCTTGTGCCGTCATGTTGCTGCGGCTGTTCAGCAGGTGAACACGGTTAGAGGCCGCATTGTCCAGCTTCTTGGCGACGCGACTGATCTTGTATGAAATTGCGAAAACTTTTCGGCATAGGTCTTCAAGATTCGTAGCCTGCTCCAGTTCGAAGCGTTGCTCGCTGTAGGATTCGCCAAACACCCTCGAAACGGCAAAGACGACATGAAGCTCTTCGACATCGGCGAATTCGATGGCTGCCAGTTCGTCTGACAGGCCCTGCCAATCAGCCGGGGAAAGAAGTTCAGGATGGCGTTCGGCCGGATGGGCGGCAATGACTGCTTCGAGCCGCGTGCGGGCAGCGCTGTTCAGCGCGCGCGTTGCAGCGACTTCATCAAGGCGGTGCTTGGCCACGGTATATTCGAATTGGAATTGGTCGGCATCGCTTATGTCCGTCGTAGCGCCGGCTTGACAGGCCTCGAATGCGGCGATCTGCTTGTGAAATTTCTGCAGAAGGTCATCATTGCGCTGCTCGACTTTGTCGAGCCGATTGCGTAAGGCCTCGAAGAGTAGTGCCACTCCGTCCCCCGTCAGCGGGTTTCCCGCCGCCCCGCCCGGCCAGCGACATAGAGAAGGTGCCGGACGGCCTTGATCGTCCCAACCTCCCGTGCCAACGAACCGTTTGTAGCGTTCTTCCGCTTCCGTTTCGTGCTCGTAGATAGTGATCGGCCATCGCGGCAGCATGACGGGGGCATTGCCCGAGAGGTTTTTAGGGTAGTTTGTGAGCCATTCGACCTCACCGATAAAGCGCTGTGGCTGTTCGGGGCCGAGTTCCAATGTGTGCAGCACCCGAACCGGAAAGGATTGCCCGTAATAATCGGGCTCGATGTACGACGTGTGCCCGATGAAGAACAGCAGCCATCCCTCCCGCGGGCCCACACCGCCCCATAACCTCGCGGGAAACGCACGGCAGTCCAGTTGCGCCACGAAAATCAGCGGCTCGCCGTCCGGTCCGACCGGCCATGAGAAATAGGAGGGCATCCTCGGCTCTCCCCCGTACCAACCATGTCCTGCTTCTCCCCGGACCACGGGAACCTGCTTGGCGATACGCGCGTCGGTACGGAACTGTTCGAGTTTGAAAAACTTCTCATCGCCATAGGCGAGCGCGCCGGCTTCGGAAGAGGGTGGCTGTCGGCGGAATGGATTTCTCATGGCAGCTCCAGCCCTTTCGATGGGAATGACGGGACACTACCATAGAACGGTAAATATCTTGAAAATCTTCTATCGGAGGTAGAGGCGACTTGGCTCGCCGTCCTGTCGGGAGAGGCTCACGGGTGGTTGCGTGCGATTCAACAGGGAGACCGCCGAGCACAAAGATTTGCGTTTCCCGCAAGGTCCCCGATTAAAGCGACAGGTCTGCATCCGACATTTTTGCGACGTCGCGAATTGGGAATTCTTGCATTACCGCAATGGCCGCTCATGGCGCAAAGCTGCCGTTGCGATGGTTAGCGACATTTCCACTTGATGCCGGTGGGGACGCAGAAGCTGCCCATGCAGACGGGGGTCGCCGGCAATTGCCACGCAACCCGCCTGCGTTAACCGCCCCTCACCCCGCGTGCTGCGCCCCATGCGCGTGGATCACCGCATCGGCCTCCTTGCCGTAGAGCTCCTCGAAATGGTCGAAGCTCTTGGAGAAATAGCCGATCCCTTGCGTCGCCGCGCGCAGCGCCCGGGCGAGATCGTCGAGCGCCGATCCCGGCACCAGTGCGCGGAAGATGTCCCAGCCCTTGGCGGTCTCGTCCCGGTCGAAACCGAGCACCTGGCCCTTGTAGGTGGAGACGATCGGCACCAGGCTGCCGGAATAGATCGAGGGGATGTGGATCTCGATGCGGATGACCGGCTGCATCAGCACGGCAGACGCCTGCGACAGCGCCTGGCGCACGCCCATCTTCGCCGCCGCCCGAAAGGCGAAGTCGTTGCTGTCGACCGAATGGTGCTGGCCGTCGGTCAGCGTCACGCCGACATCGATCACTTGAAAGCCGAGCGGGCCCTTCTCCATCGCTTCGCGCGCACCGGCCTCGATCGCCGGGATGAAGTTGCGCGGCACCGCCCCGCCCTTCACCGTCTCGGCGAAGGAGAAGCCGGTCCCGCGCTCATTCGGATGCACGCTGAGCTTGACGTCGGCAAACTGCCCGGCGCCGCCCGTCTGCTTGCGGTGGCGGTAATGCACGTCGGAAGGTTTCAGCACCGTCTCGCGATAGGTCGGGCTCGGCGGCCTGTCGGTGACGCCGACATGGAAGACCTCGGCGAGCGTCTTGCAGAGATCGCGCAGATGCATCGGCCCCTGCACGCAGACCAGTTGCGCGCCGGTTCCCTCCTCCTGCATGACCACGAGCCCGCGGTCCGTCTCGGCGAGTTTTGCGAGCGTGCCGGAAAGCTTGGTCTCGTCGCGCTCGCTGTCGGGCACCAGGATGCGCTCCAGCATCGGCGTCGGTGGCACGGTCCAATCCGGGGCCTCGGCCGTGTTGTTGCCGGCAAGCAGCGCCGGCACCGGCAGATGCTCGGACTTGACCGCGGCGAAAATCGCGCCCTCCTCCGGCGTGGCGTTTGGCAGCGGCTTGCCGGTCGCCGGGTCCTGCAGCGAGCCGAGGCTGCCGCCGCCGAGAGAGCTGCCCTGCTTGATCCCTGGTGTCAGTGCCCGCACCAGCACGGTCTTGCCGACATTGGCGCGGTGGTAGGCATGGAAGCTGACGGCTGAAAGCGCGCCCTCGGCGATGGAGCCGGCGGCCGCCAGCCGGTTGCGCAGCGCATCGACCTCAGGTGCCTCATGGCGCAGCGCCTTCATCAGCCTCATGATGCCGTTGGCATGGCTGGCGGAACCCACCAGCACCGGGATGATCCGGTTCTCCTTCAGCAGCCGCGTGGAGATCGCGTAGATCGTGTCGTTTGCCGGTGCCCGGTCCTCGATCAGCTCTTCGAGCAGCCAGTCGTCGAATTCGGAGAAATGTTCCAGCAGTTCGGTGCGCGCCTCCTTCTCGCGCTCCATCACCGTATCCGGGATCTCGATCAGCGCCGAGGTCTGCCCTTCGCGGTAGCGCCAGGCGCGCTCGGAGATCAGGTCGCAGGTGCCGACGATCTTGTCGCCCTCGCGGATCGGCACCTGGCGCAGGAGCAGCATGTGGCCGGAATAGTCCTGAAGGGCCGCGATCACGTCGCGCAGCCGCGCCCGCGGCTCGTCCATGCGGTTGATGAAGAGAATGCAGGGCGTGCCGGAGGCCTCGATCACCTTGAGATAGGGGGCGGCCAGCACCGCCTCGTCCGGCGCCGGCGAGACGCAGAGCACGCAGGCATCGCTGGCGATCAGCGCATGCTGCGCGTGGCCGAGCGCCTCGGTTCCGCCGGGTGCATCGAGCGCACACCAGGGTTCGCCGCCAAACTCGAATTCCGTGATATTCAATCCATAGGGTGAAACAGCTTTTCTGGAGGCCCCCTCCAGACCGGCCAGCTTTTCGACCAGCGTGGTTTTTCCGGTCTGTGAGGGCCCAAGTACCGTGAAGCAGCGCATCGGCGATCCTCCCCTGTCGCGATTGCCAACGCATGTCTCCTTAAGTCGGCGTCGATTTAAGGCCAGAGACATGCAGCAGATCAAAGTGCTGCGGCCAACCTTGCCCGTCTGATGAAGACGCGCGTGCCGCAGGGGCGCCGAGCGTTGCGACGCCCTTACTCTACTAATTCTAGGGCAGCTTTCGCGCTTTCAAATGGCCCTGCGCAAATTCGGCACAGTTCCGCTGCCCGACGCATTGACAAGCGACGTCGTCAGGCGCCATATTCTGATTGCAATATTATACCGGTTTAATTTTCATATCAGTATATAGACAACCGAAAGCGTGGCGCTAGTTCTATCGAAGCGCCCTATTGGAATCGTCCGAACCGGAGACCGTCTGCATGTCCCTTACGCTTTACCAGCATCCGCTTGCGTCCTTCTGCCACAAGGTGCTGATTGCGCTCTACGAGAACGAGACCCCCTTCACGAGCAGCCTGGTCGATCTGCTCGACCCCACGGAAGCGGCCCGCTTCGCCGCACTCTGGCCGGTCGGCAAGATGCCGGTTCTGACCGACAGCGCGCGCAACGTCGTGATGCCCGAGACCTCGATCATCATCGAATATCTCGACCGCCACTATCCCGGCCGCCAGCGACTGATCCCCGACGATCGCGACGCGGCGCTGAAGGTGCGCCTCTGGGATCGCTTCTTCGATCTCTATATCCACGTGCCGATGCAGAAGATCGTCACCGACACGCTGCGTGCTTCCGGCGAAAACGACCATCGCGGCGTCAGCGACGCCCGAGCCTCCCTTGCCGTTGCCTATGGCATGGCCGACAAGCATTTCACTGAGAACACCTTCGCCGCCGGCGATGCCTTCAGCCTCGCTGATTGCGCCGCCACGCCTGCTCTCTTCTACGGTGGCATCGTCGAGCCCTTCGACGAGAAATATCCGCATCTCGCAGCCTATTTCGAACGCCTGCTTGAACGCGCCTCCGTGCGCCGCGTGCTCGCCGAAGCCCAGCCCTACTTCCACATGTTCCCCTACAAGAACCTGATGCCGGCGCGGTTTTTCGAGAGGTAGGCGCGGCGGAAAGCCACCGCTCCGTTCGCTGTCGATTACGCTCGCTCCAGGTGACGTCTGCCCCTCACCCTAACCCTCTCCCCGCATGCGGGGAGAGGGAACGAGACCGAGCCGCAACGACACCATCTCAAGTTCCGGAAATTCTGCCGCTATCTAAGTTCAGCAATTCGAGGGTAGATGTGGGATGACCACGTTGGCGCCACGCCTCCCTTCTCCCCGCAGGCGGGGAGAAGGTGCCGGCAGGCGGATGAGGGGCATGCCCCTCACCGCGCGGATGAGGGGCAAAGCCTCCGCCTACTTCACCTGCGCCGGCGGCGTGCCGATCGGAAAGGCGACGGAGACGAGGCCGGCCGTACGCTCCGGCCGGTTCTTGGCGCCGAATTAGCCTCGAGAGCCGCACCACCCGATGGCAAGGCATGACGGCCTTGCACACCTTGCCCGTCCGGCACAGGCTGCTACCTTACGGGCTCAGCCATCTTCGGCTTGATCCACGACGGAGGCTTGTGTCCCCGTTCGCTCCGCCCGAACCAGCAAAAGGACCCGAGACCATGGAATACCGGCTGCTCGGCCGTTCCGGCCTGAAAATCTCTGTTATCACCATGGGCACGATGACGATCGGCGGCCGCGGCAAGTTTGCCGAGGTCGGCAATGTCGGCCTCAAGGAGGCGAGCCGCTATGTCGATCTCTGCCTCGACGCCGGCGTCAACCTGATCGACACCGCCGATATCTATTCGACCGGCCATTGCGAGGAGATCATCGGCGAGGTGCTCGGCGGCAAGCGCAAGAACGGCGTGCTCGTGGCCACCAAGGCACGCTTTTCCATGGGGCCGGGACCGAATGACGGCGGCCTCTCGCGCCAGCACCTGATCGCCGCCTGCGAGGCAAGCCTGAAGCGGCTGAAGACCGACGTCATCGATCTCTACCAGGTGCACGAATGGGACGGCGAAACGCCGCTCGAAGAGACGATGGAGGCGCTCGACAGCCTCGTTCGCAGCGGCAAGGTCCGCTACATCGGCTGCTCCAACTATTCCGGCTGGCACATCATGAAGGCGCTCGGCATCAGCGCGCTCGAAGGCCGGCAGCGCTTCGTCAGCCAGCAGATCCACTACACGCTCGAAGCGCGCGAAGCCGAATACGAACTGATGCCGATCTCGATCGACCAGGGCCTCGGCGTGCTGGTCTGGAGCCCGCTCGCCGGCGGCCTGCTGTCCGGCAAGCACCGGCGAAACGAGACGCCGGAAGGAACCCGCCAGCTCGCCGGCTGGAAGGAGCCGCCGATCCGCGACGAGGAGCGGCTGTGGAAGATCGTCGACATGCTGGTGGCGATTGCAGGCGAACGCGGCGTCTCCCCGGCGCAGGTCGCGCTCGCCTGGCTGATCGGCCGCAAGGGCGTCACGTCAGTCATCATCGGCGGCCGCACCGAGGCCCAGTTCTCGGACAATCTCGCCGCCGCCAACCTGAAGCTCTCCGACGAGGAGCGCGAACTGCTCGACGCCGTCAGCCTGCCGCCGGTGATCTACCCCTATTGGCACCAGCTCTGGACCGCCAAGGATAGGCTCGGCGAGGCGGACCTGTCGCTGCTCGGGCCGCATCTTTAGGGTAGCTTTGGGGAAAGCGGCTGCCCCCCATCCGGCCTGCCGACTGCCTTCACGGTTCGCGGCCGCCCCTCATCCGGCCTGCCGGCCACCTTCTCCCCGCATGCGGGGCGAAGGAGACTCGCGGCACCCGCTCGAGCCACACCAACCGTTGTCTGTCATCATCCTTGTCGGCAGCCAAGCAAGACGGTGGCCGCGCCGGCGCCCACGTCCCCTCTCCCCGCCTGCGGGGAGAGGGTTAGGGTGAGGGGCAAAGCTGACGAGAAGGCGGTTCACGACAGAGGCGCACATGCAGGAAAATATCCGATGCAAAGCGAGCCTCGGTGGCGATGCCCCTCCGGCAGCACCCCGCACAGCAAAGGCCACCATCGCCCCTTGACTTCCCACCCAACATCACCATTTCATATCATATGATACGCGAAGTCACCGCATAGGAGACGATCATGGCCAGCGCTCAACCCGCTTTTACGCCCGACAGACAAGCGGCCCGGCATGAGGAAGCCGTGATCGTCAAGGCCGTGGTCAAAGCCTGCGACCTCTGGAACCTCACCAACAAGGAGGCGGCGCAGCTCTTCGATGTGCCGATCGCCACCTGGAACCGCATGAAGGCCGGTGACTTCAAGGGCAAGCTCGACCAGGACAAGCGCATGCGCGCCAGCCTGATCGTCGGCATCTTCAAGGGTCTGCGCCTCTTCTTCAACGGCCCGCTCACCTATCAATGGCCGAAGGCGGTCAACACCGGTCCGCTCTTCAATGGCCACTCGCCGGTCGATCTGATGATCGAGGGCGGCATTCCCGTGATGCTGAAGGTGCGGCGCTATCTCGACGGCCTGCGCGGCGGCCTATGAATACCCAATCGATGATCCCGGAGATCGATTTCAACGAGCCGGCGACCGTCCGGCTGATCTCGACCGCCTATATCACCGAGCCCGCCGTCAAGCCGCTGGCCGACGATGACGACGAGATCGAGATCCTCAACCGGCTGGAGGCGATGACCTCGGCGCGCTTGAGCCCGCTTGCCCTGCCTGTCGGCGTCGACCCGGCCGAGCTCCTGAACGAGACCTTCGGCTATGGCTGGTCGCTGATCAATGCCGCCTTCTGCCATGCCCGCCCGCCGGGCAACCGCTTCAACGGCGAGGAGCGCGGCGCCTGGTATTGCGCCTTCGGCCCGCGGGCGCTTCAAACCTGCCAGGCGGAGATCGTCTACCACCGCACCCGGGCGCTTCGCGAAGCCGGCAGTTTCCATGACATCGGCCGCTACCGCGAGCTGATCGCCGGCTTCACCTGCCGCTTTCATGATGTGCGCGGAGAAAGGGGTGCCGCCTATCTCGATGCCGATACGGCGGTCGCCTACCCCGCCGGCCAGGCGCTCGCCGCCACCATCCTCGCCGCAGGCGGCAACGGCCTGATCTATCCCTCCGCCCGCGACCCCGGGGGCGAATGCCTCGCCGTCTTCCGCCCCTCGGTCATCCAGAATATCCGCCAGGGCCGCACCATCACCTTCGAATGGACCGGCGCGCCCGAGCCGCGCATTCTGGAAGAGGTCTGATCCGGCAGGAGCGGACGGAGATGCCGCCCGTGAGCGGGCCGCAATGTTCCCGCAATACATCCCGCCGACAAGGGCTCGCCTTTCCGGATTCCCGCGCTAATGTTGTCGAGGCCGGATTCGGCCGAAACAGAAACCATTTATAAATCAAATTGTTATTGACGCCTTTGCCCGGCTGAACGCCATACCGCGCGCATCCGCCAAGCACTGCCCCTCACCCTCCCCCTCTCCCCGCAGGCGGGGAGAGGGAAAACGGCAAGCGTCCCGCCTCGCCGTAGCCCATTGCCCAAGGCTGCGAACAGGCAGGATTGGCCCGGCCTGCAAACGCTGGAGATGGACAAAGGCGGTCGCCACAGCATCCCTTCTCCCCGCAGGCGGGGAGAAGGTGCCGGCAGGCGGATGAGGGGCAAATCCCTCACCGCGCGGATGAGGGGCACACTACGAGCGCCGCACCAAACGCAGGCACCGGGCGTCGAACATGAGGAAACGAATGACGATTACACTTTTGCCAATCGATGCCGTCGATGCCGATGTCATCCGAAAATTGGACGTTCACGAAAACCAGATGGACTTCATCGCCAGCAACGAGGAGTCGCTGGAAGAACTCGCCGAGCGCCCCGAATGCGTCGGCTTTGCCGTGATGGCCGAGGGCGCGCCGGTCGGCTTCGCCATGTATGCGCTCGATCCGGATGACGGCAACCATTGGATCTACCGCCTGATGATCGACGCCCGGCACCAGGGCAAGGGCTATGGCGCCAAGGCGCTTGCCGCCCTCATCGAACACATGGCCACGATCCCCGAATGCGGCGACATCTATCTCGGCGTCTACCCGGAAAACACCCGCGCCTACGCCCTTTATCACCGCTTCGGCTTCCGCGAGACCGGCATGATCCTCGGCGAGGAAAAGGTGATGCGGCTGGATCGCACGTCGAAATAGCCCGCGGGACAGCGTCCCGCTTAGGCGCGGATGGGACCATCGCGGTCCCATCCACATCCACGTGACCACCCCCGCTCCGCACTACGACGCGACGGAGGCCGCCACCGGCTTCGTCGGCCGCAGGCCGAGAACCAGCAGCCCGCCCAGCAGATGAACGGCGACGACCGAAAGCCAGATCGCACCCGGCCATTGTTCGCGGACGGCGAAATAGATGCTGGAAAATGCAAGCGGGCTGATGATCGACGCGAGGCTCACGGCCGAGGCCAGCACGCCCTGAAACTGGCCCTGCTGGCTCTCGTCCACCTGCCGGGTCGCGAGCGATTGCAGCGCCGGCACGCCGATGCCGCCGAGCGCGAAGACAGGCATGATGGCAAAGATCAGCCAGCCCTCGGTCGCAAAGGCCATAACGGTCAAGGCGAGGCACACGCCGGCGACACCCGCAAGGATGGCGCCGCGCGCGCCGAAGAGTTTTACGGCCGGTCCCGGAAGAAACGCCTGGGCCAGCGTCTGGCAGATGCCGAAGGCGCCGAGCGAAAGGCCGATCCAGAACCCGTTCCACTGGAAGGTCTTGCTGCCCCAGAGCGCCCAGCAGGTGCCGTAGGCCTCGCCCGTGGCGCTGAAGATCAGGAAGAGAAAGACGATCGGCAGCACGCTTTTTACCGAGAACACCCAGCGCAGCGGCCGAAGCGGGTTGAGCGCGGCGAGATCGATCTTCCCGCGGCTCGGTGTTCGCGATTCCGGCAGCACGAAATACGCCAGAGCCAGGTTGCAGCCGTTCAGCACCGCCGCGGCGACAAAGGGCAGCCGCAGCCAATGATCGCCGGCGACCCCGCCGAGAACGGGACCGATGATGAAGCCGATGCCGAACATGGCATTGAACAGGCCGAAGCGCCGGGCGCGCTTGTCCTCGGGCGTGATGTCGGTGATGTAGGCGGTTGCAACCGACATGTTGGCGCTCGTCAGCCCGGCGATGGCGCGGCCGGCAAAGAGCATCCAGAGATCGGGCGCAAGGGCCAGGAACAGATAGTTGACGGCAGCACCGGCCAGCGAAATCAAGAGCACGGGCCGACGGCCCAGCCGGTCGCTGAGCGCCCCCAGCACCGGCGCGAAGATGAACTGCATGACCGCGTAGAGCGCGGTCATCGTGCCGATATAGGGCGCCACGTTTTCGGTGTGGGTCACCTCCTTAAGCAGCGAAGGCAGGATGGGAAAGATGAGGCCGATGCCCACGGCATCGAGCACGATGGCAGTGAAAATGACGGTAAGGGATTTCTTCATGATGCGTTCCGATCGACGCAAGCACGCGCACGCCGACAGGCGCCGATGCCTTGCGATTGGGTGACCTGACGATGCAGGCGATGAGGTTTTCTGGAAACGCTGGCCGATCCGTGCTCAACGAGGCAGGGATGGCGTGTGCTTGACTGCCTACTGCATGTCTCCTTAAATCGACCTCGATTTAAGGACAAAGACATGCAGCAACTCAAAGTTCTACAGCGACCTTTGCGCGTCTGATTAGACGCGCGGCGCTGTAGACGCCGATTCGTCCACCTGTTTACTCCGCCGCTCAGCGGATCAAGGGAAGCAGTCGCTTTTCGCGATAGCGGCACTTAACACCAGGCGGCACGGTGCGGCAAGCCCCATGCCCTTAGCTCCCCACGCCCTTGCCTGGCCTGCACGGCTGTTCGTCAGGACGCGTCCCCGCCGCAATCCCGGAAGGCAATTCTCATCGTGCCATGTTCAGCTCGGAGACCGGCATGGAGATGATGCAGCGCAGGCCATCCGGCCCGAGGGCGAAGCTGGTTTTCGCCTCGAGCTGGTAGGGCAACGCCCGCTCGATCAGCTCGCGCCCGTGTCCGGCGCTCCTGGCGGCCGACGGCGGCATGCGCACGCCGTTTTCGTGCCAGTCGATGTGGAGCCAGGGTTTTCGGTCCGGTCCGGCTTCGATATGCCAGCGGACGGAAAGCGTGGCGCCGGCCTGCCCCAAGGCTCCGTATTCGACGGCATTTGTCGCCAGCTCATGCAGGGCCATCGTCAGCGTTTGAACGGTCGACGAACGCAGCTTCACGCCGGCGGGACCATCGAGCCGCACGCGGCCCATATCCGCGTCAACCGCCGCCAGCTCCGCCCGGACCAATTCGTCGAAGGTGACCCTCTCCTGGTCGCTGAGGCGCGAAAGCAGGCCCTGGACCCTGCCGAGCGCGGACAGGCGACTGCCGAAATGCGTATTGAAATCCAGCAGGTCCTTGCTTCTGCGGGCGGTGGTTTCGGCTATGGCCCGCACGACAGCCATCAGGTTTCTCGTGCGGTGCTGCAGCTCGGCGACCAGCACCTTCTGGCGGTCTTCCCATTGCCGCCGCTCGGTGGTGTCGGTGATCGCGCCCACCATTCGCACAGTCTGTCCCTGTTCGTCGTAGAAGAAGCGGCCGCGGCCGTGCAGCCAGCGAACGGTGCCGTTCGGATGCAGGGTGCGAAACTCCGTGACGAACTCGCTGTGCGTCTCCCGCGCGCGCTGCAGCACGGCCTCCGCCTCCAGGCGGTCATCCGGATGAATGCGCGCTGACCAGCGTTCATAGCTGGGCGTCACCTCGTCGGCGCCGTAACCCAGCATGCGGAAGTGCGCGTCGCTCCAATGCACGTCTCCAGTCAGGACGTTCCAGTCCCATAGCCCCAGACCGCCGACCTCCACCGCCGTCCGCAGCCGTTCTTCGCTCGTCCGAAGCGCCGTCGCCACCCGCTCGCGCTCGATCAGGTCGGCCGCCTGGCGTGCCAGCACGTCGAGCAGACGCAGCTCGCGCTCCGTCGGGGCGTGCACATGTCGCCAATGGGTCGACAACATTCCGATCAGCGTTCCAACCCGGGAGTGGAGCGGCGTGGTCTGCACCGCGCGGATTCCGGTCTGCCGATAGTAGGCCAGGTCCGCCGTATCCTGCAGGAACTCGGCAGCCTCGATGTCCGAAACGACGACCCGCCGCCCGGTGCGAAGGGCGAGCGCACAGGTGGAGGCCTGGTCCACGCTGACCCAATGCCAGAATTGCGCGGCCTCTTCGCTGAAGCCGCGATAGGAAAGCAGGCACAGCTCTCCGCCGTCCCCCCGATCGGCACGCAGCATCTGCAGGCTGGCGAATTGCGAACGCATGATGGCGGCCGCACCATCCAATATCGTCTCGTAGACGGCCTGCGGTCGTCCGTCCTTGATCAGTTCGAGGCTGATGGCCTGCAGCCGTTTGCTGTCTTCCAGCTCGGCCTTCATCTGTTTCTGGCTTTGGTGGTGCGCGCTGGTCATCGGGCGCTCCCTTCTCGACGAGACCTCGGCAGCGGGGCCGATAGCCGTGCCGGGACGTTTCAGCTTACCGGGAACGTCACATCGCCGCCATCGTTCCAGCATTGCGTCCCGAATCTCCGCAGATAACCGCCCCCTTGAAGATCGCTGTCAGCGCAGGCGCAAGCCCTGTTTGGCAGGCGCCGGCCACCATTGCAGGCGCCGCCCGATCGGCGCAGTATCCCGGCACGTCAACAGCGGGATCGATGCGGCCATGATCGAAGGCACATGTCATTGCGGCAATGCGAAATGGACATTGGAAGGCGACCCCGGCTCGATCACCGCCTGCAATTGCACGCTCTGCCGCCGCTACGGCACGCTCTGGGCCTATGACTACGAAGGCGAACGGATCACGGTTGCCGGGAAGACCACCTCCTACGTCCGCGCCGACGAGAAGAACCCGTCGCTGGAAATCCTGTTCTGCCCGACCTGCGCCGGCGTCGTCGCCTGGCGCAGCCTGCATCTCGACGAACGCGGCCGCCGACGCATGGCCGTCAACCTCAGGCTGGCGCCGCCGGAGCTGGTCGCCGACCTGCCGATCGACCATTTCGACGGCTTCGACACCTTCGAGGATCTGCCATCGGACGGTCGCTGCGTGCGCGACCTCTGGGCCTAGCCAGCCGCCGACGGCGATGGCAGCAGGCTCCCTCCAGATCCCGACTGCGCAGCCGATCAGTGCGTCGCGAGCACCCTTGCCTCGACCGGCTGGTCGATGCCCTTGAGCACGAGCAGGCGCGTCGTCGCGCCCGCGATCAGCGCCTCGGCCTCGGCGGCGGCCTCGGGCGAAATCAGGATCTCGCCGGCTTCAGCCTGGGATTCGAGCCGGGAGGCCAGGTTGACCGTGCCGCCGATCGCGGTGAAATCGCTGCGGAAGCTCGAGAATTCGCCGATCTCGACATCACCGGAATGGATGCCGACACCGACGCCGAGCGGCTGGCCCTGGAGCGCGTCGAGCTGCAGGCTGCCCAGTGCTGCCGCGCACAGACGCTGGATCTCCCGTGCCGCCAGGATCGCGGCTTGCGCGTGGTCCTTCCTGACGATCGGAAAATTGAAGATCGCCATCAGTCCGTCGCCCATGGTCTTGTTGACGATGCCGTCATGCGCCCAGATCGCCTGAGCGCAGCGATCCTGGAACAGGCTGACGATTTCGCTGAGCCTGACCCGCTCGATCTGCTCCGAAAGGTGCGTGAAGCCGCGGATGTCGGCAAACAGGATGGTCGCGCTCGCGGCCACATGGCTCTGCTTCTTGACGTAACGGAAGGAGCGCTCGCAGATCGTACAGATGTTCGGGTTCATCTTGCTGCGGGTAATGCCGAAGGCGCGAAACGGCAGCGCCAGCGGCCCGCGAATGGGGATCGGCACATGCATCTGATCCCAGCATCCGCGGCAGATCCTGGCATCACCGCGATAGGCCGGCTGGATGGTAGAGGCTTCGGTCATGGTCTGCATCTGCTCCGGCTCACATGGCCCGAGGGGCGTGGACGAAGCTTCCGCCATTTGCCGCGCTTTAGCAACGGCTGGAATAATGTGAGGCGCCGGCCGCGCGGCGCCGCCGTCACTCGGCAAACAGGTTCGCGGCCATGAAATCGACGAAGGCACGGACCTTTGGCGAGAGATATCGGTTGGTCGGCCACAGGACGCGGAATGTGCCCGTTTCGCGAAGGCAATCCTCCAGCAACGATACCAGCTTGCCTTCCGCCAGTTCCGGAGACACGGCGAACGGCGGCAGACAGGTGATGCCGAAGGAGCGCTCCGCCAGGAAGATCAAGGGCTCGAGTGTGCTCGCAACCGTGGTCACGGGCAGATCGAGCTTGACCTCGCGCCCGTCCCGAACGAGCGGCCAGGGTTCGAGGCGGCCGGAGTTCGCGTAGCGGTGATGGAGGCAGCGGTGCCCGAGCAGGTCTTCCGGCACCTTTGGTCGGCCGTGCGCGGCGAGATAGTCCGGCGCCGCAACGATCCGGTGCCGGAACGTCCCGAGCTTGCGGCTCATCAGGCGCGTATCCTTGACCTCGCCCGTTCGGATAACGGCATCGAAGCCCTCCTCGATAACGTCGACCAGCCGATCCGTGAAATCGAGGTCGAGGTTGATCAACGGGTAGGCGCGCATGAAATCCGATATGGTCGGCATCAGCAGCATGCCGGCCAAAGGCAGGCTGACACGAAGCTGCCCGCGCGGTGTCGCATGCGACCGCGACAGTTGCGCCTGGGCTGACTCGAATTCGGATTGGATGCGGCGACAGGTGTCGAGAAAGAAGCTGCCGTCCTCGGTCAGGGCCATGCTTCTGGTCGACCGATTGAAGAGACGCACGCCCATCTCGTCTTCGAGCCGCGCGATGGCCTTGCCGACCGCAGAACCCGAAAGGCCCAGGCGATGGCCGGCGGCCACGAAGCTGCCTGCCTCCGCGACCTGAATGAAAATGCTGAGCGCTCCGAGCTTGTCCATCGCTTGCCGATTGCGGAAATGTCTTCCGAAGTGATGAGAATACCCGCTCGTTTATCCGCTATTTCTCCCCCGATATCCAGATGCCGTCACGGTCGATGCACCGCGACGTTCAAATGGAGATAACCATGACAACGATCCCTACCCCTACTTTCTCAGCGTCTCCCGTTCCGACGACCTTCGTCGTCAACGTCATCCACGCCCATCCCGGCAAGCAGGAAGAAGCCTTCGCTGTCATCCAGGACGTGGTCCACTACGTCGCCGAGCGCAAGGAAGGCTTCCTGTGGAGCACCCTGGCGAAGAGCACGGACGGCGAGACGGTCGTCAACGTCGAGGCAATCCAGGGAACCGGGAATGTCGACGAATTCTTCTCCGATCCGGTGTTCGTGGAGAAGTTCCGGAAGCTCGATGAGGTCTCCCGCAGCGAGTTTCACACCTATACGGTCGTCGATCTCGTCCTGCCGAAGCGCGGACCCGCGGCCTGAGCGCTACCCACATGTTTCCTTTGATCGCACCCGATCAACGGACAAAAACATGCAGCACTTCAAAATGCTGCCGCGACCTTTGCGCGTCTGATAGGACGCGCGGCGCTGTCGTCCCGGCGCCTTCCTTCGAAGGCGCCGGGCAGCGCGTGGATGTCATCACGCCTTCTTGACCGGCGGGATGACCCAGGAGCCGTCGAGAATGGACGGCGGGCTGTCGTCGGGCCAATAGAGCCGCATCATCAGGATGAACTTGTCCTTCGGCGCAGGCAGCCAGTTGCTCTCCTTGTCTGCTCCGGGTGACGCGTTCTGGATGTAGATATCCGTCGATCCGTCCGGGTTTGTCTTGAGGTCCTGCCGGGCGCTGATCGAGTAGCGATTGAGCGGATTGTCGACGAAGAAATATTTGTCGTCATACATGGTGATCGACCAGAACCCGCGCACCGGCGGCAATTGCCCCTTCGGGAAGGTGACGACGTATTTGTTCGCCCCGTGATAGGCGCGTGCAAACAGGCCGTCCTTCGATTTGAGCGAGGTCGGATAGATCGCATCGTGGGGGCGATTGGCGCCGAGGCCGATCGCCGTGATCAGCGCGCGCTGGAGATAGCCCGTGCCGTAGATGCCGGTCTTGGTGGTAAAGCCCCAGCCGTTGATGTTCTGGACGTCGCCGTCGCTGAACTTGAAATGCAGCATGATGCGATGGAAGGCAGTCACGGGAATGCGCGAGACGAAGGCAGCGTCGAGCTTGCTCTTGTCGAAATCCTGGCCGGGCACGATGCCGATCTCGGCGAACTTGGCGACCGCCTCTGCATCCGCGGCCGTCGGCGGATTGGTCTTCATCAGTTCGCAGAGCAGCGTGAAGTATTCGACCGCGTCCATCCGGTTGACCTGTTCGCGCACCGCCGTCTTCATGTCGATATCCGGATCGACCTTGCCGGGCGGCGGCGTCCAGTCCTTGCCGTAGGCGCTGAGCGGCACCAGCTTGCACTCATCCTGCAGCGCATGGACCGCCGCATAGTCCTCGGGCGTCCCGTCGCAATAGATGCGTCCGAGGATCCAGACGATGCTCGTCGGCGACTTGTACTCGGTCACGCCCTCGGGAAGGGTGCCCTGCCAGCCGGGTCCGGTGATCGCGTAGGACTGGGCACCGTCGCCTGTCGTCCGCCTGCCCGGCACCTGGAACACCGTCGTCCAGCCGTCGAGCATCGGAAACAGGAAGTAGCGATCCTTCATGTCCGGGATCGACAGCACCCAGGGTTCCTTGCCGACATCGACGAAGGCGGTCGTGTAGAGCGTATCGGCGTTCGGCGCCGTCACGTCCTTGAAGGATGCGTTGGGATATTCCCGCAGCTTGATGATGTGGCCCATCGGCCCCTTGCTGCCTTCGGGCTGCTCCACATTCGTGATGACACGGCGCGTGATTTCCGTCGTGACGAGCGGATAGCCGTAAATATAGGCGTCCACCGCCAACCAGAAATCGTCGGCCGCTTCGATCGGATCGAACAGCGGAGCATCCAGAGCATTTGCGGGTAAATGTGAAACCGTTGCGAGCAGGCCAGCGCCTCCCAAAGCGACGGCACGACGTGTCAAATCCATGTTTGCCTCCCTTGAACCCTCATGACGGAGGGAGGTTAGCATGGCCTAGTGAATACTACTAGACATTGTGTACGATTCAGGCTTCGCGTGAGCTTCGGACGAGCGCGGCTGCCCCGCATGGCAGGGCAGCACGGGATGCCTCGGACTGCGCGGCAGCCGATCAGAACGACAGTCGGTTGCTGGACCAGACCGGGCCGAGGCGCTCTTCTTCCTTGAGCGTGGCGGAACCGTAGGAGAAGCGCAGGCCACCGAAGATGGTGCTCGTGTCGCCGGAGACCGACGCGTTCAAGCCCGAAAGCTCCTCGTTGGTATATTTGTAGCCGGCAAAGAGCGTGACCGGGACGGTCTCCAGCCGGTAATTCGCCGTCAGCTTCAGGCTGCGCAGATCGTAATCGATATCGTCCTCGCTGATGCGATGGAGCGAGCCATCGACGTCGAAGCGCAAATTGTCGGTTGCGTAAATGCGGGCGCCGAGCGAACCCATATAGTGGTTGGCGTCGATGTCGTCGAAGTCTTCCACGCTCGCCTGGCCATAGCCGAACGCGCCATGCAGCGTCCAGGTGTCGAGGAAATAGGCCCCTTCGACGCCACCCATGTAATCATTGAGGTCGACGCCGATGCCCGGGTCGAGGCGCGCGCCCTGAACGAAGACGCCGGCCGCATAGAGATCGTTGCGGTAGTAGCCGTGCAGCGCGCCGTCATAGCTGTTCGTATCGACATCCTCATAAGAAGCGCGCGTGTAGCCGAGATCGACCTGCAGATTCATGCCGACGCCGGCGTCGAAGTTCACGGCGCCGCGCAAATCCCAGGCGCTGGTATCAATATCGCCGGGCGTATCGACGCCGCCTGCGTAGGAGCCTTCGATATAACCGGCGATGCCCCCGAGCGATTGCTCCACCGGCACTTCATAGGCGTCCTGCGTCCCGACGAGCGGACCGTCGATATCAGCAGCGGCCGCGAACGAAACACTTGAAAAAAGAAAAATGACGAAACCGCTCGCCCTGACCATTGCCCCACTCCGGTTGAAACCGCTGAGGATAGGTAAGCGAACATGGTTAATACAATCTCTACGGGAAACGGCCGAGGTCTGACGAGACGATCGTAGCAGACTCCCTCTCCCCGCCTGCGGGGAGAGGTCAGTCCTCGGGTTAAATCCGAGGAGAGGGGCAAACTCCATCAACCCGAAATCCGGCGCAGCAAGGCCGACTTCACTGCTTGGCGATCCTCTCGCGCAGGCGCTCTTCCTGCTCGGCGATCTCCGGTGTCAGCACGTCGCCGAAATCTTCGAGTTCGAAGATCGGACGGATTTCGATTTCGCTCGGGCCCGGCATCGGGTTCGGGCAGCGCTTCACCCAGGCGATCGCCTCGTCCATGTCCTTGACCGTCCAGATCCAGAAGCCGGCGACCAGTTCCTTGGTCTCGGCGAAGGGACCGTCGATGACAACGCGGTTCGGCCCATCGAAGGCGACGCGGGCGCCCTTCGACGAAGGCTGCAGCCCCTCGCCCGCCTGCATGATGCCGGCATTGACCAGTTCCTCGTTATACTTGCCCATGGCTTCGAGAAGCTCGGTCGTCGGCATCTTGCCCGCTTCGCTGTCCTCGGTCGCCTTTACAAAAACCACTACGCGCATCGTCCATTCTCCTCTGTCACGCCGGTCCGGGTCGTTGCGAGCCCTGAGGTGTCGGCGTGGTGAAACCCAACTAGTGCGAGCGGGTTGCAGGCGAAAGGCCTGCGCGGACTTTTTCCTATCCCGCTCCGGTGGAGGAAGCCAAATTGGCCTCCCTGGCTAAATGACGAACGGCAAACGACGGTGCCGACAATGATGGCGAATTTTTTCAGAAAAAAGATGGCGTTGAGGAAGCGAACGGAAAGCGACGGCGCGGCGTATCGCAGTCATCCAGGAACAAAGGTCCCGGAAGCCTCGGCGGCCGCAACACCCTCCAGCCTCCCCAACAGCCACAAAGAAAGGGCCACGCCGCGCCGGCATGGCCCTTTGTCACCGCTGTCGCCCGCCGAATGTCTCGGCCGCGGCGCCTTATTGCGCCTGTGTATGCAGGTCGGCCAGCGCCTGCCGGAGATCGTCGATCGGCGTCTGGCCCGCCATCTTCTTGCCTTCGAGTTCCGGCGGCATCTTCCAGCCGGGATCGATGCCTTCCATGTTGGGCAGTTCATGCGCGATGCCCTTGTGGCAGTCGATGCAGGTGGCCTTGCCGGAAAGCAGGTAGCGGGTATGGATCTCGGCCGCCCGCTGTGTCTGCTTCTGCAGGTCCATGGCGACGGAGGAATGGCAATTGCGGCATTCCAGGCTGTCGTTGGCCTTCATGCGCGCCCATTCGTGCTGCGCCAGTTCCAGCCGCTTCTCGAGGAATTTCGGCCTGGTGTTGATCGTGCCGAAGATCTTGCCCCAGACCTCCTTCGACGCCTGCATCTTGCGGGCGATCTTGTCGGTCCACTGGTGCGGCACGTGGCAATCCGGACAGGTGGCGCGCACGCCCGAGCGGTTGGAGAAGTGGATGGTGCGCGTCAGCTCCTGGTAGACGTTGTCGTGCATCTCGTGGCAGGAGGTGCAGAACTTCTCGGTGTTGGTGAGTTCCAGCGCCGTGTTGAAGGCGCCCCAGAACATCACGCCGCCGATGAAGCCGCCGAGCGTGAGGAAGCCCAGGCCCAGCGTGCCGGCCGGCGTCGTCATGATCCCCCAGGCCCAGAGGATAGCTTTCCTGATCCATGCGATCATGTCGTCACTCGCTTCCGGCCGGCTTGAAACCCAACTCGCTCATATCCTTGAAGTTGCTCGGCACCAGCGGGCTGGTGTCCGCCTGCGGCACATGGCAGGCCGTGCAGAAATAGCGCCGCGGCGAAACGTCGGCGATCATCTGCCCGTCGCGCGTCATGTAATGGGTGACGCTGATCATCGGCGCGCCGGAGTCCTGGGTGAACTCGCGCTTGTGGCAGGAAAGGCAGCGGTTGGCATTGACCGAAAGTTCGTAGCCCTCGATCGAATGCGGGATGACCGGCGGCTGGTCGGGATAGGCGCGCATCTTGCGCTTGTCGTCGACCACCCATTTCGGCAGCGGTGCGGCCGCCTCCGTCGCCATCTGCGGCGTCGGCCCTTCGAGCTGCGGCACCAGCTTTTCCGCCACTTGAGCCACCGCCGCCGTCGTGACGAACACCATGACACCGGCGGCCATCGCCATCCAGACGGATCGCGTCGGGCCGGTTCCGGCGGAGGTCAGAAGCGGTTTTGGAACGGCCCCGAAACAACGAGACAGGACGTTTCCGCAAATCCGCCTCAGCCGAGAAAACCCTAGAGGGTGACGGGAAGAATCTTGACCGCGCATTTTTTGAAATCCGTCTGTTTGGAGATGGGATCGGTGGCGTCGAGGGTAACTTTGTTGATCAGCTGGCTGGCGTCGAACCAGGGAACGAAGATGACGCCGGGCGGCATGCGGTTGCGGCCGCGGATATCGACGCGCGAGCGGATTTCGCCGCGCCGCGAGACGATGCGCACTTCCATGCCCTGGTTGATGCCGCGCTTGCGGGCGTCCTCGGCATTCATGAAGACGCGCGCGCCCGGAAACGCCTTGTAGAGCTCCGGCACCCGCATGGTCATCGAGCCCGAATGCCAGTGTTCGAGCACGCGGCCGGTCACCAGCCAGGTGTCGTATTCCTCATCAGGGGATTCGGCCGGCGGCTCGTATGGCACGGCGAGGATGATCGCCTTGCCGTCCTTGTTGCCGTAGAATTTCACGCCCTCGCCCGCCTTGACATAGGGGTCGAAGCCTTCGCGGTAGCGCCACTTCGTCTCCTGGCCGTTGACGACCGGCCAGCGCAAGCCGCGCACCTCGTGATAGGTGTCGTACGGCGCCAGGTCATGGCCGTGGCCGCGACCGAAGGTGGCATATTCCTCGAACAGGCCCTTCTGGATGTAGAAGCCGAACTCCTTGGCCTCGTTGTTGTCGTACTCGGCGCTGACCTCGGTCAGCGGGAAGCGGTCGACTTCGCCGTTCTTGAACAGCACCTCGAACAGCGTCTTGCCGCGATATTCGGGGCTGGCATCGAGGATTTCCTTCGGCCACACCTCGTCGGTTACGAAGCGCTTGGAGAATTCCACCATCTGCCAGAGGTCCGAGCGCGCCTCGCCGCGCGCCTGGACGAGCTGGTGCCAGACATGGGTGCGCCGCTCGGCATTGCCGTAGGCGCCCTCCTTTTCCACCCACATAGCGGCCGGCAGGATCAGGTCGGCGCTCATCGCGGTGATCGTCGGATAGGCATCGGAAACGACGATGAAATTATCCGGGTTGCGATAGCCCTGCCAGGTCTCGTTCGAGGTGTTCGGTCCCGCCTGGACGTTGTTGTTGACCTGCACCCAATAGAAATTGAGCTTGCCGTCCTTCAGCATCCGGTCCTGCTGCACGGCGTGATAGCCGGGCTTTTCCGGGATGATGCCGTGCGGAATGCGCCAGATCTCCTCCGCATGTTTGCGGTGCTCGGGATTGGTGACCACCATGTCGGCCGGCAGGCGGTGGGCGAAGGTGCCGACCTCGCGGGCGGTGCCGCAGGCCGACGGCTGGCCGGTCAGCGAGAACGGGCTGTTGCCGGGCTCGGAGATCTTGCCGGTCAGAAGATGCAGGTTATAGACCATCTGGTTGGCCCAGACGCCGCGCACATGCTGGTTGAAGCCCATGGTCCAGAGCGACATGACCTTGCGGTTCGGGTCGGCATAGAGCTCGGCAAGCTGCTTCAGGAATTCCGGCTCGACGCCGGTCAGCTCGACGGTCTTTTCCAGCGTGTATTCCGAAACGAATTCCTTGAACGCCTCGAAATCGATCGGCTCGGTCTTGCCCGGGTCCTTGGAATTGGCGGCCTTGACCTCGATCGGGTTGTCCGGCCTCAGGCCATAGCCGATATCGGTCACGCCGCGGGCGAACTTGGTGTGCTTGTTGACGAAGTCCTCGTTGACCTTACCGCTCTCGATGATGTGGTTGGCGATGTAGTTGAGGATCGCCAGATCCGTGCCCGGCTTGAAGACGATCGGGATATCGGCGAGATCCATGCTGCGATGGGTGAAGGTCGAAAGCACCGCGACCCGCACATGCGGCTGGCCGAGGCGCCGGTCGGCGACGCGCGTCCAGAGGATCGGGTGCATCTCCGCCATGTTTGAGCCCCAGAGCACGAAGGCATCGGCGTTCTCGAAATCGTCGTAGCAGCCCATCGGCTCGTCCATGCCGAAGGTGCGCATGAAGGCGACGGCGGCGGAAGCCATGCAGTGGCGGGCATTGGGGTCGAGGTTGTTGGAGCGGAAACCCGCCCGCATCAGCTTGGTCGCGGCATAGCCCTCGAAGATCGTCCACTGCCCGGAGCCGAACATGCCGACCGCCGTCGGCCCCTTCTCCTTCAGGACCTTCTTCGCCTGTTCGGCCATCACATTGAAGGCCTCGTCCCAGCTCACCGGCTCGAACTCGCCGTCCTTGGCGTAGACGCCGCCCCGCTTGCGCAGCAGCGGCGTCGTCAGCCGGTCCTTGCCATACATGATCTTGGAGAGGAAATAGCCCTTGATGCAGTTGAGGCCGCGGTTGACCTCCGCCTGCATGTCGCCGTGGGTGGCGACCACCTGGCCTTCCTTCACGCCCACCATCACGCCGCAGCCCGTGCCGCAGAAGCGGCACGGCGCCTTCGACCATTTGATCTCCAGCGCGCCGACGCCGCCCGGCACCGGCTGTGCGGCCGCAGGCAGCGCAATGCCGGCCGTGGCGGCGGCGATGCCGGCCGCATGGGCCTTCAGAATGTCACGCCGCGTCAGTTCTCCGCTCATGGCTCCTGCCTTTCCTCTTCCATTTCGACATGCTCGAAAACCATGTTGGCCGAGATCACGCCATCAAGCAGCGAGATCCTCGACAGGCATTCGCCGAGCGCGCCCGTACTTCCGCCTTCGATGACGACGACGATCTTGCCGCCGCCATGGCCATGGATTTCGACGTTTTCCATTCCCTGAAGCGTCGCGATCACCGCCTCGGTGCTCTGAGGCATCGTGGCGACGACGGCGCTCGATATGTGATAGGGCGTGCCCGCCTTTGCCGTTGCGGCCTCAGACATGAGCCACCTCCGCTTCCAGTGCCTTGACCGCGATCGCGCTGACCGGACAGCCGCCGATGCAGGCGCCGCAGCCGGTGCATTTGGCCTCGTTGATCTCGGGCAGGAACGGCCCGCCGATGACAGGGCGAAAGCGGATGGCCTGCTCGGGACAGCTTTCGCCGCAGGACTGGCAGGCGACATTGCGGCGCGCCAGGCACGTGTCGGTGATGGCGGCCACATGGGGGAAGCGCCGCACGTCCGTCTCGGCGAATACCGGCTCCGGACAGGCCTCCGCGCAGGCGCCACAGAAGGTGCATTCGCCGCGCGCGAAATCGATGAAAGGAAGGCCGTCGGCAAGACGGATTATGCCGGTCGGACATCGTTCAGTGCAGGCGCCGCAGCCGGTGCAGGCACGAAGGCTCAGCTCGGATACACCGGGCGGCCGGATGCGCACCGGCTTTGCGGCAACGCGGCCGGTGAAGAGTTCACGGCGTGAGAGAGGTTCCGCACCCATGGCTCACCTCAATGCCCGGGCGGGCCCGGCGGGCCGAAGACGATCTGCAGCATCCAGACCAGGAAGCCATAGCCGCCGACCACACCGACGGCGACGACCGGCCAGATGCCGAAGGCGAGCACCAGGAAGGTAATGAGCTCCGCGCGCCGCGACCGTGGCCGGTTTTCAATCGGCTGCTGCTGAACGATCTCTGACATCCCTGCGTCCCCCAACACAATCTACGGTAAGATGCGCCACCCGAAATAAAAATCAATCCCATGACTTCAGGATGACAGGAATGCATCCGCACACAGAGTAAATACGGAACGGGACGGGGCATTGATCTGTGTCAAAGCAGCAGGATTCCAACGCGAAAATCGGCCGCAACTCTCGATTCGCGCGCCGAAATAGCTCGAAAATATCAATCGACTCTACGATACCCGCTATATTTGACGGAATACCTCGCTGAGATGTGATTCGCCCAGGTGAAGCAAACAGCGCAACGTCGGGCGAATCGCGCCGCCTGCGGACGCGGCGGGGTCCCCGGCGGCAACGCCTCAGCCCGATCGCCACTGCAACCCAGGGCTTCAGCTTCCATGTCTCGCTGCATGACACGGCGTCTCACAATCGGGACCGCGCGCGTGATGCGCCGCGGCAGACCATCCCACCCACCATCGGAAGCGCCGATCGCGCTATCGGTATTCTCCGTTTCCGCCGGCGCCGCCGCTCTGCCAAGTCTCCTTCCGGTCACTAGTCAACAGCGCTCGGGGAGCAAGCCTCCGCCCCGCTGGCTACCCCGATGCTTTCCCGCCGCGCAAGGCCCGCTTGCCAAGCGCCCTGCTCCCAACCGCCAAGGCAAGCGCAACCGCCGTCAGCACACCCGCGACCGCAAAGGTCACTTGCATGCCGCCGGCGATCGCCTCCGGCGCGGCCTTGGCGATATCGCTCGTCGCCACCGCGGAGGCGAAGACCGCGCCCATGACCGAGGCGCCGGTGACGAGACCGAGGTTGCGCGACAGGTTCAGCAGGCCGGAAACGAGGCCGCGCCGATCGGCCGCGACATCGGCCATGACGGCCGTGTTGTTGGCCGCCTGGAAGAGCTGGTAACCGGGCGTCAGCAGCGCGATCGCCGCGACATAGCCGGCGACGCCGGCCAAGCCAGGCAGAACAGCAAGCGCAAGGCAGCCGGCGGTCATCGCCACGAGGCCCGCAACAGCGACCGCGGCCGCCCCCAGTCGATCGACGATGCGGCCGGCGACCACGCCGCCGAAGGCGGAGATGACCGGGCCGATCGACATGACCAGCCCGACCAGCGCCGCATCGAGCCCGAGCCCGCGGGAGAGATAGAAGGGCCCGACCACCAGCGTCGCCATCATGACAGTCGAGACCAGCGCGTTGGTCGAAAGCCCGACGCTTAAGCCCGGATCGCGAAACATCGAAAGCCGGATCAAGGGCGAGGCAACCCTTGCCTCGACCAGCAGGAAGAGCCCAAGCCCGAGAGCGGCGGCCGAAAGCAGCGCGGCATTGAGCACGCCGAAACTGCCGCGCCCGATGGTCATCGCCAGCGCATAGACGCCGAGTGAAAGCGCCAGCAACAGCGTGCCCGGCACATCGAACCGGGCCGGCGCCCTGCCCTCGGCCTTCCGGTCGGCGGGCAGATGCCGATGGGCGAGAAAGAGCGCCACGAGCCCGAGCGGCACGTTGACGAGAAAGATCGTCCGCCAGCCCGGGCCGGCAATCAGCGCACCGCCGAGCGAAGGCCCGAGCGCGGTGCCGACCGCCGACATGGTGCCGAGCAGCCCCATGGCGCTGCCGGTCCTCGCCTTCGGCACCGCCTCGCCGACAAAGGCCATGGTCAGCGCCATCATGATCGCCGCGCCAATGCCCTGCACCGCCCGCGCCGCGATCAGCAGCGCAAAGCCCGGCGTGAGACCGCAGATGACCGAGGCGACGGTGAAGAGCGCGATGCCGGCAACGAGCAGCCGCCGGCGGCCGACGATGTCGCCAAGCCGCCCGACGCTGACGATCAGCGTCGTGATCGCCAGCAGATAGGCAAGCACCACCCACTGCACCGCCTGAAAGGACGCACCGAAGGCCTCGGCCAGCGCCGGCAGCGCGACATTGGCGCTGCTGGTGCCGAGCGAGGAAAGCAGCATGGAAAGCGAAAGGCTGGCGAGCACCCAGCGAAGGGAGGGCGCCGGAGCGGCCGGAGCGATCGCAGTGTCTGTCGCGGTCATCGGCCACCTCCCGCGCGCAAGGCGTCGCGACGCGCAGATCGCTCGCAGGAGATCACGGAAAAACAAATGGATAGAGCGATTTCGTGACTCTGTTTGTGCGGTAATCTCCTGCCATCGGACCGGGAGATCAGGGACATCGGAAAACGGCCAAAGGCCACGGGCGCCAGCCGGCGTATCAGCATCGGGAAAGCCTCCAAAATCGGTTTCCCGCGAACCTAGTCTCCCGGCACATCGGGCGGAAGACGCAGCATTTGCACTTCATTCGTGCGTTTGACGCCACATCACGATCGAACTCGTGTTATGAAAGGCTATGACCAGACCCGACCTCAACCTGCTCGTGACCCTCGATGTGCTGCTTTCGGAAGGCAGCGTCGCCCGCGCCGCCAGGCGGCTTCAGCTCAGCCCCTCCGCCATGAGCCGGGCGCTGGCGCGGCTGCGCGAGGCGACCGGCGATCCGCTCCTGGTGCGCGCCGGCCGCGGCCTCGTGCCCACGCCGCGGGCGCTGGAGCTTCGCGGCCGCGTCGGCCCGCTGGTCGAGGCGGCCGAGGCCTGCCTCCGCCCCGCCGAGAGCCTCAACCTGAAGACGCTCACCCGCACCTTTACGCTCAGGAATCGCGAGGGCTTCGTCGAGAATTTCGGCCCTGATCTGATAGCCCGGGTCAGTGCGGAAGCGCCCGGCGTACGCCTTCGCTTCGTGCAGAAGCTCGATCGGGAAAGCAGCCCCCTGCGCGAAGGCGGCGTCGACCTCGAAACCGGCGTGGTCGGCGATGCGACCGGCCCTGAGCTTCGCGCCCAGGCCCTCTTCCACGACCGCTTCGTCGGCGTCGTCCGCTCAGGCCATCCGCTGGCCAATGGCGAGATCACGCCCGCCCGCTACGCTGGAGCCCGCCACATCCACGTCTCCCGCCGCGGCAACGACATGGGCCCGATCGACACGGCCCTTCACGCCCTCGGCCTTAAGCGCGATATCGCCACATCCGTCGGCAGCTTCTCCGAGGCGCTGGCGCTTGCCCGGGCCACCGACCTCATCGCCAGCGTCCCCGAACGCTACACCGGCACCTTACGCGCAAACCTCTTCACCTTCCCGCTGCCGATCGCCCTGCCCGAGATCACCATCTCGCTGCTCTGGCACCCCCGCCTGGATGCGGACCAGGCGCACCGGTGGTTAAGGGGGTGTGTCAGGGAGGTGTGTGGGGGCGCGCGTTCGGCATCTTAAATTAGGCCCCCTTGACGTCAGGCGCGCTCCGAAACGGCATTCCTGGCGACGGCCGGCGCTGCCTCGTACCAGCCCTTGGATCTGTTCACGATCCAGACGACCGACAGCATCACCGGCACCTCGATCAGTACCCCGACGACGGTGGCGAGCGCTGCGCCCGACTGGAAGCCGAAAAGGCTGATGGCGGCGGCAACGGCCAGCTCAAAGAAGTTCGAAGCGCCGATGAGAGCCGAGGGACCGGCCACGCAATGTTTCTCGCCCGACAGGCGATTGAGCAGATAGGCGAGCCCCGCGTTGAAATAGACCTGCACGAGGATCGGCACCGCCAGAAGCGCAATGATCGTCGGCTGCGCGATGATCTGTTCGCCCTGAAAGCCGAAGAGCAGCACCAGCGTCGCAAGCAGGGCGACCAATGAGGCCGGCTGAACCTTCGCCAGGAAGCGATCGAGCGCCGCGGACGAAGCGTTCGCCGTGAGGCGTTTGCGAAGCACCTGCGCGATGATGACGGGAACGACAATGTAGAGGGTGACCGATAGCACCAAAGTCGCCCACGGCACGGTGATCGCGGAGAGCCCGAGCAGAAGCCCGACGATGGGCGCGAAGGCGACGATCATGATCGCGTCGTTGAGCGCCACCTGGGAGAGCGTGAACAGCGGTTCGCCCTTCGTCAGGTTCGACCAGACGAAAACCATCGCCGTGCAGGGCGCTGCGGCGAGGATGATCAGGCCGGCAATGTAGGAATCGATCTGATCGGCCGGCAGCAGCGGCCGGAAGAGCCAGCCGATGAACAGCCAGCCGAGCAGCGCCATCGAAAACGGCTTGACCGCCCAGTTGATGAGAAGCGTCACGCCGATGCCGCGCCAATGGCTTCCGACATTGGAAAGCGAACGGAAGTCGATCTTCACCAGCATCGGAATGATCATCAGCCAGATGAGGATGGCGACCGGAATGTTGACCTTGGCGATCTCGGCAGCGCCAATCGCCTGAAACACATCAGGCATCAGGTGGCCGAGCGCTATGCCCGCCACGATGCAGATCGTGACCCAGAGGGTCAGGTATCGCTCGAATGCCGACATCACCAACCCCTCCGCTCGGTCGCGCCTTCCATGCCGCCGATCTCGCGCAGATGGCGCTCCAGCGCCATGCGGTCGATCGATGCCAGCGGCAGGTTGATGAAGGCTGTGATGCGGTTCTTCAGGAACTTCGCGGCCTCAGCAAAGGCCCGCTGGATCTCGCCCTCGCTTCCTTCGACGGCGGCCGGATCCTCGATGCCCCAATGGGCCGTCATCGGATGACCGATCCACACCGGGCAGGCTTCTCCGGCAGCGCTGTCGCAGACCGTGAAGATGAAATCCATCTGCGGGGCGCCGGCGCCGGAGAACACGTCCCAGCTCTTCGAGGACAAACCGTCCGTCGGATAACCGAGCGCTTCGAGCTCCCGGATCGCGTGCGGATTCACCTGCCCCTTCGGCTGGCTGCCGGCAGAATAGGCGCGAAAGCGACCCTTCCCCTCCTTGTTGAGGATGGCTTCGCCGAGAATGGAGCGGGCGGAATTGCCCGTACACAGGAAGAGCACGTTGTAGATGCGGTCAGACATGGCGGTGTGTTCCGTTAATGCGAGGGGTCCAGGAGAACGAGGGCCAGAGGGGTGCGGACGGCGGGCGGAAGAGCGACCGGACGGCAGCCTTGCTTCGCCGATCGGTCATGCCTTCGCTCCCGCCGGTGCACAGCACGACGCCGCAGCCACGGCGGGGGCGCAAATCTCGGGGTGGCCGCCGCAGCAATCCTCCATCAGGAAACGGACCAACCCGCCAAGCGCGTCATAGCCGGCCCGGTAGATGATCGAGCGGGATTCGCGTTGCTGCGTGATCAGCCCCGCTCTCTCCAGTTCCTTGAGATGAAAGGAGATATTCGAGGGCGATACCTCCACCCTTTCCGCCAGCGCCCCCGCCGCCATGCCGTCCGCGCCGGCGACGACGAGCAGGCGGACGATCTGAAGGCGGGTCTCCTGGGAAAGTGCGGCGAAGGCAGCGAGGGCTTGACGCTCATCCATATTTCAATAATCCTTGAACAGTTGAAATGAGGATTAACCCAAATGAATGTTCCCGACAAGCCCAAAATCGGCGACCACGACCTCAGCCTCGCCGACTTCATCAGTGCGCTCCAGACCGCCCGGGATCTGCCGCTGGTGTTTCACTACGACGGCCATGCGGTGAGATCCGGCTACCACGTCACGGAGGTCAAGGCCGGCCAGTTCTCGGCCCTCGATTGCGGCGCCAATCCGGAGGCCTGGTCCGAGATCTTCGTGCAGCTCTGGGATGTCGAGGAAGCCGGCCGAACGCATCTTTCCGCCGGAAAATTCGCGGCGATCATCCGCAAGGTTTCCGAACACGTTCGCCTTGACGCCACAGCTCGCCTGACCTTCGAGGTCAGCGACGGCGTGCGCCCGATGCAGCTCTACTGCGCCGGCGCCCCTGTGTTGAAGGATGGCGGCATTCACGTCGCGCTGGAACCGAGACCGGCAAGTTGCAAGCCGCGCGACCGCTGGCTGGCCGAAGCCAGCCACGCAGGCGCTTGTTGCGGACCCAGGGAGAACGCTGGCGCATGTTGTGGGTGACGACAACGCCGCGCGTCTTTTCAGACGCGCAAAGGTCGCTGTAGAACATTGATTTGCTGCACGTCTTCGTCCTCAAGGCGACGGGCGCGATGTTTCGCGGCTATCTCTTCCCAAGCCATCTCCGGCCACTACTTCCGGACCTCGATCACAAGCGGGTAGCCCTCATCGTCCCACTCCAGAAATCCGCCGGCAAAATAGTAGACGTGCGTGTAGCCCCAGGCTATCGCCTTGGCCGAAGCATAGGCGGCATGGGTGCAGTTCCTGCCCTGACAATAGAAGGCGACCTCGTCCTCCTTTCCCGCCACCTTGGCAAGGCTTTCCTTCGACAGGCCGGAGAGAAGCGACAGGTTGACGGCCTTCGGGATATGGCCATTGTCATAGGTCAGCGGAGCCCGCACGTCGATGAAGGTCACGCCGCGCGCAAGCAGCGCTTTCACTTCCGTCACATCGACCTTTATCGTTCCGTCGACGCTCAGCTCGCCCTTTGTCAGCGTCATGAACTTCGCATAGTCGTCAAAGGCGAGGTCGGTGCCGGCCCCTTCAGGCAATCCGGCCTTGCGAAGCCCTTCCTGCAGCCGGGCGATGTAGGGCCTGTGGTAGCTGAACGCGCTCCCATACCAGTCATAGGCGCTTTCCTGGACCGTGAGCGGATCTCCCAAAGAAGACATCGCCAGTTTGTTGTACTGGTCGATCAGCCTCTGAATGCCGCCCGTGCGTCCGAGCTGTCCGTAGCTCGAAATCAGCGTCGCGTAATCCCCCAGCAGATCGGACTTTTTTTCGATCACCCGTTCGAAGGCGCCCGCGGCTTCGTCGTATTTTCCCTGGGAAAACAGCGAGACTGCGAGCATGCGCAGCGTTGCCCGCGCCGGGTGGGGATCGAACCGCATCGCTAGGCGCGCCTCCTGCTCCGCCTCCGTCGCGCGCCCCGTCGCGTTGAGGATCCGCGCCATGCCGACATGGTTGTCGGGATCGTTCGGCGCAAGCGTCATCGCCCGGTCGATGGCAGCGAAGGCTTCGTCGTAACGCCCCTGCTGCGCAAGCACCTGCGCCGAGACGGCATAGGCAAGCGGCGTCGGCCTCTCCATCGCCTTGGCGAGATTTCTGGCGAGGTTCCTGGACGCGGCCTCCCTGCGGGAAAAATCCCAGGACAGGATGCTCGCCCGCCAGTTTGCCGCCGCCAGCGACGCGTAGGCGCGGCTATAGTGTGGATCGAGGACGATCGCCTTCTGGAAGAATGCGGAAGCCGCGACCGTCTCAGCTTCGCTGTCGCGGCGAAGATGCTCCCAGCCGCGCAGCAGGGTGTCATAGGCTTGCGGGTTCGTCGTTTCCGGCACCGCCGCCCCGCTCTTCTCGGCACTCGTCAGCTTCACGGAGAGCGTTGACACGATCTGTTCGATCACCTTGTCCTGCAGCCCGAAAACCCCGCTCATTTCACCGTCGTAGCGCTCGGCCCATAGGTGATGCCCATCGATCGCGTCTATCAACTGGGCATTGACCCGGACATGGTTTCCCTCTCGGCGCACGCTGCCCTCGAGGATGTAGTGGACGCCCAGTTCCTCCGCTACCTGCTGCGCCTTGGTGGGCTTGCCCTTGTAGGCAAAGGTCGAGTTTCGCGCGATCACGAAAATGCCCGACAGCTTTGAGAGCTCGGTGATCAGGTCATCGGTCATCCCGTCGGCGAAATAGTTCTGCCCCGCATCGGAGCTCAGATTTTCGAATGGCAGGACGGCGATCGAGGGCGTCTGCGGCAACGGCAAAGCCATGCGCGTAACGGCTGCGGCGTCGGCGCTCTCGCGTCTCTGCGCCAGCCACATTGCAGAAATGCCTATGAGCGCCAGGAGGGCCAAGGCAGACGCGAATCTCCAGCCGCGAACGCTCCTGAGATTGACGCGCCGCGGTCGGGCATCTCCCTCGAACCGCACCCGGTAGACGCGGACCGGCCGCTGGATATTCTTCACGTGCTGCTCACCGATGAATTCCAGCGGCAATTCGAACCTGCCCTGCAAGTGATCGAAGGCGGTGCCGGATACGAACAGTCCTCCTGGCTCGCACATCTGCTCAAGGCGAGCCGCGACATTGACGCCGTCGCCGAGCAAATCTTCCCCGTCGACGACGACATCGCCTAAGTTGATGCCCATGCGCAGCAGCAGCCGCTGCTCGGACGGAACATCCGCCTGGCGGGCGGCGAGCGTGTTTTGTGACGCGACGGCACAGGCGACGGCATCAACGACGGAGCCAAATTCGACGATCGCGCCATCGCCCATGAGCTTGACGATGCGTCCGTGATAGTCCTCCCTGAGGGGATCGAAGATTTCGGACCGCCAGGCCTTGATGGCTGCGAGTGTCCGGGCCTCGTCGGCTTCCATGAGCCGCGAATAACCAACGATGTCCGCGGCAAGAATTGCGACCAGCCGCCGTTCTGCGCGAACTGCTTCCATGACCACCTCTCCCGAAGGTGTAGAAGGCTTCGCCATCGCGTCGTCAGGGGCAGGAACTCAGCCTCCCGGCCTGCGAACGACACTTGTTTCTACGCTTGGCCCACAGGACGCGGACCGGTCTCACCCCGCCCCCGCCTTCACCAGCCCCTCGCGCAAGTGCAGCACATCGCTCTCCTGCGCATAGTGCAGCGTGCCCAGAAACGTCTCGATGCTGAAGCTCGGCGCCAGCGTGCGCACCTTCTCCATATGCGCGCCGGCCGCGATCGTGTCGCCGAGCCAGCCGTAGCAGGCGGCGATGAAGGCGTGCTGGGTCTCGTCCATGCTGGAGAGATGCATGAAGGCCTCGATCGCCTCGCCATATTGGCGGGCGGCGAAATGGGCCTTGCCGAGGTGGCTCCAGAAGCGCTCGGGGTGATGCGGGTTGAGCCGCATCGCCTTGCGGATCCATTCCACCCCCTCCTCCGGCCGGCCGAGCCAGGTCAAGAGTTCGCCCTGCTGCACCACCACCAGGTCGTAGTTGGGGTTGAGGAAGAGCGCCCGCTCCTGGTGGTAGCGCGCCGTCGTCAGCGCATTGTTGTTGACGTTGACGGCCGCGAGGATGCGGTGCACGTCGGCGTCGTTGTCGTCGAGTGCCAGCGCCCGTTCGAGCTCGGCGTTGATCTCCGCCCACGTCGCTTCCTTGTCGGCGCACCAGCCATAGACCCAGGCCTGGCCGAGGATGCAGGCGCGCCAGGCGTGGGCGTGGGCGTAGCCGGGATCGAGCGAGACGGCCCGGTCGATCAGCGATTGCGCCTGCTTGTTGTCGGCGACGCTGCTGCGGTGGTGCAGCACCTTGGCGGCAAGCGCGCATTCGTAGGCCGCCATGTTCGCGGGCTTCGTGCGGGCGAGCTGGTCGCGCTGGGCGGCCTCGAGGCGCCCGGGCACGGTGGCGGCGATCGCCGCCGTCACCTCGTCCTGAATGGCGAAGATATCGTCGAGCTGCCGGTCGTATTTGTCGGCCCAGATATGAGCATCGCTCTGCGCGTCGATGAGCTGCACGGTTACGCGCACCCGCTCGCCGATCTTGCGCACGCTGCCTTCAACCAGGTATTGCGCCCCGAGGCTCGCCGCCACCTCGCGCACGTTCACCGACTGGTTCTTGTAGACGAAGGAGGAATTGCGGGAGATGACGAAGAGCTCGTGCCTTCGCGAAAGCTCGGTGATGATGTCCTCGGTCAGGCCGTCGGCGAAGAACTCCTGGTCCGGATCGCCGCTCATATTGTCGAAGGGCAGCACGACGATCGTCGGCTTGCAGACACCCTTTTTCGCCTCCGCACCGTCGGTCGCGGCCGGCAGCGCCGCGCCTTCGAGCCCGACGCGATAGAGGTGCACCGGGCGGCTGATGTTCTTCAGCATCTTTTCGCCGAGATCGTCGATCGGCAGTTCCAGCCGGTCGGCGACCTGGGTTGCCACCGCCGCGGTGACGCAGATGCCGCCGACCTCGGCCAGTTGCTCGGCGCGCGCGGCGATATTGACGCCGTCGCCGAAGATGTCGTCATCCTCGAAGATGATGTCGCCGAGATTGATGCCGATGCGGAATTCGATCCGCCGGTCCTCCGGCACGTCGCTGTTGCGCCGCTTCATGCGGCTCTGGATCTCGACCGCGCATTTGACCGCATCGGTCACGCTCTGGAACTCGACCAGCAGCCCGTCACCGGTGGTCTTGATCAGCCGCCCCTTGTTCTTGGCGATCGCGGGATCGATGAGCTCGATGCGGTGGGTTCTCAGCCGCGCAAGCGTGCCCGCTTCGTCGGCTTCCATCAGCCGACTATAGCCGGCCATATCGGCCGCCAGCACTGCGGCGAGTCTCTGCTCCATGGGCTTGCCATACAATGAAAAAACGGCCGGTTCCGGACCAGGAGGTTCCCGATGCAATACTATCGCACGCCGACGAGATCGCCTACCTAAATTAGAGAGAACTGCTTTTCGATCACCTCAATCCATTAGCCCAATTGCACTAACATGACGTCGCTTGACATTACTTGCCTAAGGCAACTAAATATATGCCAAAGGCAATTTCATGAAGGCATCGCCATGTCTCGGCAGATCCACGACCGCGCCCTGACGGTGCGGCGCTTCAACCGCTTCTACACCCGCCTGATGGGCCTGCTGCACGAGCACCTGCTCGCCAGCGCCTTCTCGCTGACGGAGGTTCGCATTCTCTATGAGCTGGCGCACCGGCCGGCGCTGACGGCATCCGATCTCTGCCGGGAGCTCGGCCTCGACGCCGGGTATCTCAGCCGCGTCATCGCCGGCTTCGAGAAGAAGGGGCTGGTCGAAAAGACCCGCTCGCCGGCCGATGGCCGGGTCGCGCAGCTCGAACTGACGGAAGCCGGGCGCGCGACGTTCCAGCCTCTGGAGGATGCCTCCCAGCGCGAAGTCGTCGCCATGCTGGAAAAGCTCTCGGTGCCGGAACAGCGGCAACTGGTTTCAGCGATGGGCGAGATCGAGAGCCTGCTTCAGGAGGAGCGGGTGCCAACCTACATCCTGCGCGATCCGCAGCCGGGCGACATGGGCTGGGTCATCCATCGCCAGGGCGCGCTCTATGCCGAGGAATATGGCTGGAGCACCGAATTCGAGGCCCTGGTCGCCGAGATCGTCGTCAAATACATGCGTGACTACGACCCGGCATCCGACCGATGCTGGATCGCCGAAAAGGACGGCAAGATCGTCGGCTCGGTGTTTCTGGTAAGGCACGACGAGACGACGGCAAAGCTCAGGCTTCTCTATGTGGAGCCGAGCGCGCGGGGCCTCGGCATCGGCCGCCGGCTGGTCGAGGAATGCATGCGCCACGCGCGTCTTCTGGGCTACAGGCGCATGGTGCTGTGGACCAATGCGGGCCTCGACGCCGCCCGCCATATCTATGAGAAGGCCGGCTTCGCGCTGATCGAGGAAGAACAGCACCACAGCTTCGGCAAGGACCTCACCGGCCAGATCTTCGCGCGGGACCTGTGAGGCGCGAATATCGCCTGCCGCCATCGGCGGCGCTGCGGGCGCACCTGCGCCGGACATCGTGCGCGAAAGAGGCGCGCTCACATAGCCCCTGCCTGGAACAAGATTCTTTGCTTGCTCGTTATTGCTTGGAAAATATCTGCGAAGAAGATCAGCGCCCGGGTACGATAATGAACCTGGAAGATATCTACCGCCTGCTGCGAAACGATCATCTTGAAGCGCAGGGCATCATCGACACCGTCCCCGATCCCTTGCTCTTGCTGGATCGGAACCTGTGCGTGCGGACCGCCAGCCGCGCCTTCTTCAAGACGTTCAAGGTCGACCGCGACGAGACGATCGGTGAGCACATCTACGACCTCGGCAACGGGCAATGGGACATTCCCGAGCTGCGCCGCCTGCTCGAACAGGTGATCCCGAAGAGCAAGGCGGTGGTCGACTATGAGGTCGAGCACGACTTTCCGAGCATCGGGAACAGGATAATGCTGGTGAGCGCCCATCGGCTGTTTCATCCCGATGACAACAGCCGGTCCCTGCTGGTCTCGATCGTGGACGCGACCGAACGGCGCAGGCGCGAGACCGAAACGGACCTGCTACTCGATGAGCTCCGCCATCGCATGAAGAACCTGCTCGGCCTGGTCCAGGCGCTCGCTCGCCAGACGACGGCGGCGGGCCGGTCCGGAGAGGAATATCGGGATGCGTTTCTCGGCCGGTTTGGCGCGCTGGTGCAGGCTCACGATGCGGCCTACTCGGGAGACCGTGCCGACCTCGAGGAATTGCTGGAGCGAACGCTCAAGCCCTATTCCGAAGGCGGAACGGCGGTGGTGATCGAGCCGAGTCAACCGGTGCCGCTGGAAACGAACCGGACGATGTCGCTGAGCCTGATCCTGCACGAACTCGCGACCAACGCCGTGAAGTATGGTGCGCTGTCCGCTGAAACGGGGACAATTCACGTCCGGTGGGAGATAGAGGAGGCAAGCGCCAAGCATCTTAGGCTGACCTGGCGAGAGAGCGGTGGCCCTTCGGTCACACCGCCGACCACGACCGGCTTCGGCACGCGGCTTATCGAGTTCGCCGTCCGGTACGAATTGGGCGGGCGGGTGGAACTGAACTATGCGCCAACGGGTTTGGTGGTAGAGATCGTCACACCCTTGTGACCGGTCTGCCAACAATGAGACCGGCTTCATGCGCAAGACCGTGCTTCTTGTCGAGGACGAGTTCCTGATCGCGATGGACCTCAAGCTGCTGCTCGAACAGCGTGGCTGGCGCGTGACAGGACCGGCCGCGACGGTGGAAGAGGCGCTGGGCCTGCTGAAGGACAAATTGCTGGCCGTGGCCGTTCTCGATGTTACGCTGCGGGACGGAGCGGTGACACGGGTCGCGGAGGCGCTTCGTGCGCAGCACGTGCCCTTCGTGGTCGCCAGCGCCCACAACAATCCCGAAAGGCAGGGCGGCGAGGTCCTGGCAGGGGCGTGCAATGTCGGCAAGCCGACCGACGTGCAGGATTTGCTGGCCGCTCTGGAAGACGCAACCCAATCCTGACGCAGCATCCCGGAGCACGGGGAAGTGCGAAGCGGCCGGATCTGGCCGCTTCAGTCGATCGGATCGAGAATATCAGGCGTATCGTTCTTCGGCGAACCAACTTTGCTGCCGATCTTCCACATCGTCATCAGCTCAGGCGGAAACGGCTTCATCAGATCGGGCACTTCGGGCTCCTGCGAAAGCCAGCGCTCGTAGTCGTCCCGGTGCAGGATCACCGGCATGCGGTCATGGATGTCCGCCACCATGGCGTTGGCATCCGTGGTGACGATCGCGAAGGTGCGGATATCCTCGTCGGTCGCCGGGTTGCGCCAGCTCTCCCATATGCCGGCAAGGCAGAAGGGCTCGCCCGTCTTCATGGCGATGGCATAGGGCTGCTTGTCCTTGCCGGTGCCGTGGATGTCCTTCCATTCGAAGAAGCCGTCGATCGGCACCAGGCAGCGGCGGCGCTGATAGCTCGAACGGAACTTCGCCGCGATCGTGTCGCTCCTGACGTTGACGAGCGGCCTCCCCGCCTTCGGATCCTTCGTCCAGCTCGGGATCAGCCCCCAGCGCGCCGAAACGAAGACCGGGCCGAAGAGATCGGGATCGCGGATCACATCGCGGATGATGATCGGATAGATCAGCGTCGGCGCACCGTTATAGCGCGGGAACTGGTTCGCGAGCACTTCGACGCCGCCACGCTCCGCAAAGCCGAAGGCGCGGAGCAACCCCTCGAGAGTGGTCTTCAGATAGACGCGTCCGCACATGATCGCTGCTCCCGACGCCGGCGCCTGTCCCTCCGCGCGTCACTTCACCTTCTCGACGTCAGGCAGTTTCCAGCTCTTGTCGAACAGCGGCTTTTCCGGGCCATAGAGCCGGAAGAGCAGTTCGAACTTGCCTTTGGGGTCCACCGGCACCCAGTTGGCCTCCTTGCCCTCAGGCGCCTTGGCACCGAAATAGACATCGACCGAACCATCGGCGTTCTTCTTTACGCCGGACCCGGTCGAGGCGACGCTCGCCTTGTCCATGTTGCGGATCAGCGCATGCGTCTCGCGGTCATAGGCCGTCACCGACCAATATTGCTTGACCGGCGCATCCTTCGGCACCACGAGGCGATAATTGGCGCTGCCATCGAAGGCGTCGCCGTCCTTGTCCCTGTTGGCCATGAGGTAGAATTGCGCCGTGCCGAGCCGCTTGATGCCGGTGAAGCCGAGCGTATAGGTCACGCCACGGGCATCGACCGGATAGGTATTGGGATCGGAATAGGCGCCCGAGGCCGCAGCCACCATTTCCGGCAGCCCGGCAGGAAACCAGCGGATGCCCTCGTTGATCACGGGGAAGCCGGCGTCATAGCGTGCGGAAAGCTCGGCCCTCGCCTCGGCCGCCGCCGCATCGAGCAGTTTCTTCGTCTCGGCGTTCGGCTGGTAGGGCTTGCCCTTCTCGATCCCGAGCGTTTTCAGATGATCGATCATCAGCCGGTCGCGCTCGAGCCAGGGTTCGGTCTGCACGACGCGGTTGAGGTTGTCGAAGAAGCTGGCATCGTAGCGGATGGTGCTGTCGAACAGCACGTCATAAGCGTCGACGAAGGTCGTCGCCGGCGGCTTGCCGTCCGCAGACATCGGGTAGATCTTGATCGTCTTGCCATAGGCGACCGACTTCTCGATATCGGCATCGCTATGGCTCTTGAGATTGGAGCGCAGCAGCGCAAAGCCGGTGAAGGTGTCCGAGCGGAGCGCGATAAAGCCCTCCGGCACCTCGCCCATATAGTCCGGCGGCAGGATCAGGTATTTGCCGCCCTTGCCCTTGTCCGCCCCTTCCGGCCCGGCATCCTCCAGCGGCATCTGCCAGGCGTTGACGATGTTGCCGGCGATCGATCCGCCTTCCGCCGGCGGGATCTCGATGACAACAGGCCCGTCCTTCACGTTCCAGAACGACATGAGATAGATCGAGTCCGGGTTGGGCGTCAGCGTCTGGTTCTTCCAGTTGGCCGGCCGCGACCAGTAGACGATCTCGTTGACCTTGGCCTTGGTCTTCGAAAGCGCCTCCTGCAGCATCAGGTCGGCATTGACCGCCGGCATGCCCCAGATGACCGCTTCCGTTGCCCGGCGCTCGAAGGCGCGGCGCTGAAGACTTTCCGGCGAAAGGTCCTGTGCGGATAAGCTCGCCGTTCCGACAAGAAGCGCAAGCGCTGTAAAGGCAGCCCGAAGCATCACGATCCTCACTTTCGGCAATGGCCCGCTGGCCCGCCAGACGCAATGCGACGTGTCCAGCCAGCCGATGGTCCGCTGCGAAGTACCCCGCGCCCGTTCCGCGCGGAAGTTACGTAACGGTTACCTATATTACAGCGCCGCGCGCCTTATGAGACGCGCAAAGATCGCTTCCCGAGACGTCAGGCCGGTCTATTTCCTCTGATTGCCCGCAAAAGCGGCCGTCAAGCCAAGGCCGATGTAGACGAAACCGCTGACCCAGCGTTCGGCCTTCAGATAGACGGGACTGCGCTTCAGCCAATTGCCGGCCGTGCCGGCAGCAAGCGCATAGGTGCCATCCGTCAGGACGCCAATCGCTGTGTAGAGAATCCCGAGAAAAGCGATCTGCATTGCCACATGGCCACGGTCAGCCTCGACGAACTGCGGCAGGAAAGCCAGAAAGAACAGCGCTGTCTTTGGATTGAGGAGGTTGACTATAAAGCCCTCACGAAAGAGGCGCATGCGGCTGCGCGCTGGTAAACCGCTCTCGACGTCGGGCATGTCCGACGGGCCGAATATCTTCTTGAGGCCAAGCCAGATCAGATAGGCCGCGCCGGCATACTTCACGACGCTGAAGGCGATCGCGGACGACGCCAGGAGAGCCGAAAGCCCCACGGCGGCCGCGGCGACATGAACAAGCGTGGCCGTGTGGATGCCAAGGATCGAAACGAGGCCGGCCGAACGGCCCTGCTCGACCGAGCGCGCGAAGATGTAAAGGACTGCCGGTCCCGGCACGAGAAGCAGCACCAGCGTGGCGGTGACGAACAGGCTGAGATCGGTTGCGCTGGAAATTGCCAAATCCATGATTGTCTTGCCCCGTTTCCTCTTACAGTAGCGATAGCATTGGACTGCGCCCAAGGCGAGACCAACCTGCGGTCTGGAATACCGGGCCTGCTCCGCCTAATTCCACCGCGCAAACCATACGCCCCCTTGACCCGGCACCGCAGATCGTCTTCGGCGCGCATCTGGCCCGCTTCCCACACCGCCCTTGCATCGCGCGACGATTCGTAATAATTGAAGTTACATGAAAAAAGACAGCCGCCTTTCCTCCGTTCTTCACGCGCTCCTGCACATGGCCGAGCGCGGCGAACCACTGACCTCGGACGAGCTTGCGCTCTGCATGCGCACCAATCCGGTCGTCGTCCGCCGCACCATGGGCTTTCTCAGGGATGCCGGCATCGTCTCGTCAGCCCGCGGCCATGCCGGTGGCTGGGCGATCACCGCCGATCTCAAGACCGTGACGCTCCGGCAGTTGCACGAGACGCTCGGCGAACCCGCGATCTTTGCCATCGGCAACCGGCAGGAAATGCCGGAATGCCTAGTCGAACAGGCGGTCAACGCCGCCCTCGACACCGCCTTTGCCGAGGCCGAGGCGTTGCTGCTCGACCGCTTCGCCCATGTGACGCTCGCCGACCTCGCCGAGGATTTTGCCCGGCGGCACCGGCTTCGCTCGCAATGAAAGCAGCCGATCGATCACGTCATGACGTGATCGATCCCGATACATCCGCCCATCCCGGAGCCGCCTAAAACGCGGTTTTCCGGCCGGAATTCCATTGCCCAAAGCTCGGGTCGACACACTGGTTCCAGAGAGCCGGTGGGCCGACCTGCGCCCAACCGAAAGGAAGACCCATGCAACAGGACGTCATCATCATCGGCGGCAGCTATGCCGGCATGGCCGCCGCCCTCCAGCTCCTGCGCGCCCGCCGGCGCGTGGCTGTCATCGACGAGGGCATTCGCCGCAACCGTTTCGCCAGCCGTTCCCACGGCTTCCTCGGCCAGGACGGCATCGCGCCCGGCGAGATCGCCGCAACCGCGCGGGCGCAACTCTCCGCCTACCCGACGCTCACCTGGGTCGATGGCCGCGCCGAGAAAGCCAGCGGCAAGCAGGACGCCTTCGTCGTCACCACCGGCGATGGCGTTTCCCATGAAGGCCGGCGCCTGCTCTTCGCGACCGGCGTCAAGGACGGCCTGCCTGAGATCGAGGGGCTCGCCGAGCGCTGGGGCAAGAGCGCCTTTCATTGCCCCTATTGCCACGGCTACGAGCTGAATGAGGGCGAGATCGCCGTCATTGCGGCGAGCCCGATGTCGATCCACCAGGCGCAGCTCATTCCCGAATGGGGCAAGGTCACCTTCTTCACCAATGGCGCCATCGCGCTTGACGCCGAGGCGCGCGCCGACCTCGCCAAACGCGGCGTCACCATCGACGAAACCCCGGTCGCAAGGCTCGAAGGCCATGCCGACGTGGTGCTGACCGATGGCCGCCGCCTGCCCTTCTCGGGCCTTTTCGTCGCCACCCGCACCACGCCCGCAAGCGACATCGCCGAACGGCTCGGCTGCGAGATCGAGGAAACGCCGATGGGGCTGCAGATCCGGGCCACGGCCGCGAAGGAAACCACCATTCCCGGCGCCTATGCCTGCGGCGACGTCGGCCGCGTTCCCCACTCTGTCTCGCTTGCCGTCGGCGACGGCGCCTGGGCCGGCGCGCAACTGCACCGCTCGCTGGTTTTCGGATAGAGAGCAGCCAGCAGAGGGGCGGCCCTGCGACGGCCTGAGGGAATGACCGAACGGCGCATCCGCGCTGCGGCGTTCGGCGTCCAGCCTTGTCAAATCAGCGGCCCCCGTGCTTTGCATCGTTCCGTCCGAACGTGAGTTGGAGTGATCGATGCCAATAGCCCTCACCTGCTTCCAGGGTCGCGCCGGCGACCACAACGACCTCGGGATTCCCGGCGCCAAGTCCATCGCGACCCATCTTGCACAAAAGCTCGGCCTCGATGCCGTCGTGATCGGAGAGCCGGAACCGTCGCTGAACGGCCACTGGACGGTTGAGCTCGAGGCCGCGATGCCGGCGCTGAGAAGCATGCGGGATCGAATGGACGCGGTTTACGCCGAGGGAGCCTTTTCGCTGGCGGCAACGAGCCGCTGCGCGGTCTCGCTGGCAACCCTGCCTGCCGTCGCCAGACACCACAGGCAGGCCGTCGTTGTCTGGTTCGACGCGCATGGCGACCTCAACACGCCTGACGTCAGCAGCACCGGCTATCTCGGCGGGCTGGCGCTGTCGGGACCTTGCGGCCTTTGGCAATCCGGCCTTGGCGACGGGCTCGCCATCGGCAACGTCGTCCTGGTCGGCCAGCGCGACCTCGATCCCTTCGAAACCGACCTCATCGCGGCGAAGCGCATTCCGCATATCCGCCCCGGTGCCGACCTTGCGCAAAGGCTGGCCGAGGCCGTCGCCGGAAGGCCCGTCTATATCCACCTCGACTGCGACGTGCTGAACCCCGGCATCGTCCCGACCGACTATCAGCATGAGGACGGGCTGTCGCTTGAGGACTTGCGCGCCGCCTGCGCGGTCCTTGCCAGGAGCCAGGTGGTCGGGCTGGAAATCGCCGAGTTCCAGAACGCCTGGTCGGAAGGCGGCGAACGGGTGACGCCCGAACCGCTGATCGCGGCACTGGAACCGCTTCTGGAAAAGCTTAGCCGCTGACGCCGGCCAACGCTTCACATTGCCAACAGCCGCCTTGGGCGTAGCATGGTCCCCCTGTTTGCGCTCGGATCTCGGCGGCGATGAAACTGCGATCGGCTCTTATCGGCTGTATCTGCCTTCTCGGCGGCAGTGCCTCCGCCGAGCCGCCGCTTCGCGTCGATCTCGAACTGGTGCTGGCCGTCGACGTCTCCTATTCGATGGAACTCGACGAGCAGCAGGTGCAACGGCAGGGCTATGTCGCCGCCTTCCTCGAGCCCGATTTGATCCAGGCCATCGAGAACGGCCCTCTTGGCCGCATCGCCGTCACCTATGTCGAATGGGGCGGCGCAGCGGTGCAGGTCACGCCCTGGACGCTGATCGACGGGCGGGCGACGGCGGCGCAATTTGCCGAAGCACTTCGCCAGCAACCGATCCGGCGGATCGCCTTCACCTCGATCTCCAACACGCTGGCCTTCACGCGGCGGCTGTTCGATGTCAGCTCCTTCCAGGGCAGCCGCCGTGTCATCGATATTTCCGGCGACGGGCCGAACAATTCAGGTGTCCCGGCGCCGGTCGCCCGCAACTCCACCGTCGCCCGCGGCATCGTCATCGATGGCCTGCCGATCATGCTGAAGTCGCAGCCGGATACCGCCTCGATCCCCGATCTCGATGCCTATTACCGCGAATGCGTGATCGGCGGCGACGGCGCCTTCCTGGTGAAAGTGTCGGACACGGGCGAGTTCGCCAGAGCCATCCTGCGCAAGCTGATCATCGAGATCTCCGGCCAGGAGGTAAGCCGCCTGTCGCCAGCCATGGTGCGCCAGGCCGAATACGGCAAGGACTACAATTGCTTCATCGGCGAGGAAATGCAGGAGCGGATGATCGGGCGATAAACATGAGGCTGTTGTCCTACAAGGAGTTGCAGGCATGCCGCTCCGGCCGGAGACCGGGATCTCCATCCACAGCCAACAGGAAACGGCGTGTTGACTCTGAAATCCCAGCAGCATGAAACGGTTCCCCGTCCGGAATTCCGCGACGTCAGACTGACAAACAGACACGAAAGCAGACCATGCCGCATTACCTGACCGAACTCTACAGCGCCAAACCGGCGTGGCTCGCCCTTTCCCGACAGGGGCGCCAGCAGTTCTTCACCGCGATCGGTTCCGCCATGCCGGCGCTCTCGGCGCTCGGCGTGGAGCTGATCACCTTCGGCAAGGTCGACCAGTCCAAGCTGCATGCGGCCTCGCAGACCTTCTTCGCGGTGTGGCGCTGCCCGGATGCCACCGCACTGGAGGCCCTCGTTTCGGGGATCGCGCAATCGGGCTGGCACGAGTATTTCGACACCATCAACGCCGGCGGCAAAGGCACCGATTTCGCCGGTCACCTCACGCAGCTCGGCGAAGCCGCATAGGGCTCGACCGTTTCCCCACGCTGTAACAGCCGGTCTCCTCAAGCCTCGATCGCTAGAGGGGACTGTAGAAGACGATCTCCGGATCGTTCTCGTCGAGATTGTCGATATAGCCGCTAGGCCGGAAACCGGCCCTGATGAAGAGCTCCTGCATGGGACGGTTCGACATGTTCGTCGAACTGAAGAGTTTCGAGCCGGCGCATATCGATTGGAAATAGGCAATCAACGCAGCGCCAAGACCGCGGCGGCGATAGGCAGCACCGACCATCACGATCTCGATGAAGCCGTGGCCAAAGAACTGGTACGTCAGCACGCCATAGGCCGCGAGCGCGCCATCGATTTCGACCAGGTGGCAGCAGCCCGTCTCGATCCAGTTGGCGATGTCGTCGCTGCGCTTCGGATCGTCGGCAGCAACGCTGTCGATCGCGCAGAGCGCCGGATGGTCGTCCTTGACCGCAGGTCGAATTTGCATGGCCCAGCTACCCCAGTTTCGCGAGAAGCTAGTACGACGCGCTGCGCCAGGCAATCACCTCGGGGGGAAGCGGGCCCGCCGCCAGCCCATGCCGGCGGCGGGGTTTGTTCGATCAGCGTGGGGTCAGTTGCTCCAGCTCGTTCAGCTTCTTCATCGCCGCCTGCTGTTGCAGCAGGCCGTAGTTGATGCCGCTGGCATTCAGCGAGTTTCCAGCCTGGTAGGGGTACTGATCGAAGTCTGCGAAGAACGCCTTGATCTTACCCTGGATCGGCACCAGCAGCCAGATGTTGCGGGCGAGGAAGTCCGTGGCGCCACCGCCCTCTTCCATGCCGCGCTCATAGGGATCCATGCGCAGATTGGAGATCAGCGCCCAGCTCGGCACTTCACGGGTCGCCGTCGCGATGTTGCCGTGGCTGGCAATCGCAAAGCTCAGCTTCCAGTCGTTCCAGCGGATGGCGTTGAGGTTGCCGCCCTGGTCGAAATAATAGACCGTGTCGCGCGGCGGCTCCTTCGCCTCGCCCTTCAGCAACGGCGTCAGGTCGTAGCCGTCGAGATGCACCTTGAAGGTCTTCGAGATACCCTTGAATCCGGTCTTCATCTCCTCCTTGACGTCGGCGATGCCGGCGGCGGCCGCAAAGGTCGGCATCCAGTCCATCAGCGTTACCGGTTCGTTGATCTGTGTTCCCGGCTTCACCACGCCCGGCCAGCGCACCATCATCGGAATGCGGAAGCCGCCTTCCCAGGTGGTGCCCTTTTCGCCGTGGAACATCGTCATGGCGCCATCCGGCCACAGCGCCAGCTCGGCGCCGTTGTCGGTCGTGTAGAGCACGATGGTGTTTTCGGTGATGCCGAGATCGTCGAGCTGCTTCAGCAGTTGGCCGACATGGCCGTCATGCTCCACCATACCGTCGGCATGGATGCCCTTGCCGGTCTTGCCGAGCGACTCTTTCTTCAGATGGGTGAAGATGTGCATGCGCGTCGAGTTGAACCAGCAGAAGAACGGCTTTTCGGCCTTCACCTGCCGGTCGATGAAGTCCTTGGCCGCCGCCAGGAATTCCTCGTCGACGGTCTCCATGCGCTTGGTGTTGAGTGCGCCGGTGTCCTCGATCTTGCCGTCAGCGCTCGACTTGATGACGCCGCGCGGCCCATATTTCTTCTTGAACTCCGGATCCTTCGGATAGAAGTAACCTTCCGGCTCTTCCTCGGCATTGAGGTGGTAGAGGTTGCCGAAGAACTCGTCGAAACCGTGGGCGGTCGGCAGGTGCTCGTCATGGTCGCCGAGGTGGTTCTTGCCGAACTGGCCGGTGGAATAGCCCTTGGTCTTCAGGACATCGGCGATCGTCGGCATCCAGTCCTGGATGCCGTGCGGATCGCCCGGCATGCCGATCGTCAACAGCCCGGTGCGGAACGGCTCCTGGCCGAGGATGAAGGAGGCGCGGCCCGCGGTGCAGCTCTGCTGGCCGTAGCTGTCGGTGAAGATGGCGCCTTCCGCGGCGATCCGGTCGATATTGGGGGTGCGGTAGCCCATCAGCCCCATCGTATAGGCGCTGATCTGCGGAATGCCGATATCGTCGCCGAAGATCACCAGAATGTTCGGCGGCTTGCCGCTCGAAGAGGAGGATTGCTGTGCTTTTGCCGGGCTTACCGAAGCACCGGATGCAACCAGCGAGGCTGCCGCGAAGATGGTTCCGCTCAGGAGCAGGTCACGGCGACTGACATCCGTTACCCCGCAACCATTCTCGGCCGTCGCGGAATTGGCCTTACCGTCATGCGCGCTCATCGCTTTCTCCTTGGCTCAAGTCGATGGGGTGAAATGCTGCGATTTTCGGTTGAGCGAGATGATGCGCCTCAACGAGGACGGGGCAAGTACGTAACGGTTACGAAGGGGCACGCCTGGCGCGCGGCGTTGCCCGTGTCGCGGGCGCAACTATTCGGTGGATGAAACGCACTCGACGAACCGGTTGCCATCGGTAGCCGCTTCCGCGTAACAGGCGGTTGCCATTAATATTCGCGCCGCAAATCGCAGGCGCTCGGGAAAGGCGCGCGACAGAAAAGGAACGCATGAAGCCGACCAGGAAGGACAGCGGGCAAAAGACCGGCAAGGCCGGAACGATCTTGCAGCAACTTGCGAGATCGCCCGAGAAGCTTTTCTCCGGGTCGTTTCGCCAGCAGATCGCCGCACTTTGCTTCCGCCGCGTGAAGGGAAGCCGCGACATCCAGATCCTGGTGGTCACCTCGCGCGAGAGCGGCCGCTGGGTCATTCCCAAGGGTTGGCCGATGAAGCGCAAGAAGCCGTATGAAGCCGCCGCGATCGAGGCCTGGCAGGAAGCGGGCGTGCGCGGCAAGGTCAGGAAGAAGCCTGTCGGCAGCTATACCTATCTCAAGTCGCTCGACAACGGCGACGTCGTACCCTGCGTGGTCGATATCTTCCAGATCGAGGTCAATGAAGTCGCCGATGATTTCAAGGAGCGCGGCGAGCGCATTCTCGACTGGGTCAGCCCCGACGAGGCCGCGCGCCGTGTCCGCGAAATCGAGTTGAAATCTCTGCTGGTCGAATTCGTGCCGCGCTGAACATGCCGTCCAAGCCGCAAGCGCTCGCCCGCCGTCGACGACAGATTGCCGCAATCGACGGTTCGACCTTTGGCGCCGGCGGCGGCATCGACTATATGAGACCGGCAAAGCCGAGGGTATGAGATGAACGACGAACTGCAGGGCCGCGCCGCCCATGTCGCGGCGATCCGGGAGCGGGCGGAAGCCGACATGAAGGCGATCGGCGTCGACGAGACTTTCATCGGCCATCTGGTCGATACGTTCTACGCGCGCGTGCTGGCCCATCCTGAACTCGGGCCCATCTTCGATGCCAGGCTTTCCGGGCGCTGGCCGGAGCACATGCAAAAGATGAAGCGCTTCTGGTCGGCCGTCGCCTTCCACAACGGCGCCTATGGCGGCAAGCCGGTGCAGGCCCATGTCGGCGTCGCCAACATGACGCCGGATCTCTTCCCGAAATGGCTGGCGCTTTTCTCCGCGACGCTCGATGACATCGCCCCGAACCAGGAGGCCAAGGCCTGGTTCATGGCAACGGCCGAGCGCATCGCCCGAAGCCTGACGCTCTCGCTCTTCTACAATCCGGCGCTCGACGACCCCGCGCTGAAACGCGGGTGAAGGACGGGCGTTGCACGCTCATCAGAGCAAGCGGCCCGCGATCAGGATTTCCTCCGCCTCCTCGAGCGACATCGCGAAGACGCGTCTGCCGATCTCGGAACTGAAGCCGCCACGCGCAAAGGCGGAAAGCTCCTTTGCCGACCGCTTCTCGTCGAGCGCCGCCTTGCGGAACGGACCGAATGCGCGTTTGCGGGCAAGAACGACGGCGGCATAGAGGTCGTCGGCCTCCTCGATGGCCGCCGCGACATCGTCCTTGGCAATGCCCTTCTGCGCCAGAGTCTGCGCGATCGCCCGCTTCGACTTGCCGCCGCGCATGGCCGAGCGGGCCTTGACCTCGGCATAGGCCTGGTCGTTGAGCGCGCCATTGTCATAGGCGAAAGTCACGGCCGCCGCCGCCAGCAGTTCCACCTGGTTGACGCTGATATCCTCGAACTTCTCCCGCGCCTTGCGCGCAATCGCGTCGAAAAGCTGCTTTTCCGTATGCATCTGGCGGGCGAGCCGATAGGCAGCCGAATTGCGCGCCCAGGCATACATGCGCGGCGTCGGTTGATCGCTTACGTCCGTCTCGTCGTTGAGGTCCAAGCCTGCCCTACCCCTCGAAGTGAAACAAGAAAGCAACGATCGCACGATCCGGGCGGATCATCGTCGCATCGGCCTGCGACATGACCTGACTCTCGCGGGCAACGCAATTGCCGACTGCATGTCTCCTTAAATCGACCTCGATTTAAGGACGAAGACATGCAGCAACTCAGAGTGTTTCGAGGTCTTCTCCCTGTGCGCGCTGCACCGACCAAAAGAAAAACGCGCCCGCCGGAACGGACGCGTTTTTTTTAAGTGGCAGGAAATTGCGCGCCTTAAGCCGCCAGAGCCGCCACTTCGCCGCGGATCAGGTCGCCGAGACGGCGAATGCCCTCGTCGATCATCTGGTCGTTGGCGCAGGAGAAGGAAACGCGCAACGTGTTTTCGCCCGAGCCGTCGGCAAAGAAGGCGCGGCCGGGAACGAAGGCAACCTTGGCGGTCTCGATCGATTTCGCCAGCAGCGCGGCACCGTCCATGCCCTTCGGCAGCGTGACCCAGACGAACATGCCGCCTTCCGGTTTCGTCCAGGAAACACCGTCCGGCATGTACCTTTCGAGCGCCGCCAGCATGGCGTTGCGGCGCTGCTTGTAGACCCGGTGGATCTTGGCCACCTGCTGGTCGAAGCCGCGCTCGGCAACCGTACAGATCGCCATCTGGTTGATCGTCGAAGAATGGAGATCGGCGGCCTGCTTCATCAGCACCAGCTTGCGGATCACCTTGTCCGAGGCGACGACCCAGCCGACGCGAAGACCCGGAGCCAGGGTCTTGGAGAACGAGCCGCAATAGATGGTGCGGGTGTTGTTGATGTCGCCCTTCTTGGCGATTTCGAGCGCCAGGATCGGCGGAACCGGCTCGCCGTCGTAGCGCAGCGACTGGTAGGCCGCGTCCTCGATGACGGCGATGTCGAGCTCTTCGGCCAGCGCCAGCACGCGCTCGCGGCCGGCCCGGTCGACGGTCTCGCCGGTCGGGTTGGCGAAATCGGCAGAGAGATAGGCGAACTTGACGCGGCCGCCCGCCTCGCCCGCCGCCTGGCGGTAGGCTTCCGGCGTGCGGTTGCCGTTGGGGTTCAGCTGGTCATAGGTCGGCTCGTAGGCGTTGAAGGCCTGCAATGCGCCGAGATAGGTCGGCCAGGTGACGAGCGCGGTATCCTTCGGCGACAGGAACAGCTTGCCGAGATAGTCGAGGCCCTGCTGCGAACCGGAGGTGATGAAGATGTTGTCAGCGCCGGCGGGAATGCCGAGATCCGCCATCTGCTTGGCGAGCCATTCGCGCAGCGGCTTGTAGCCTTCGCTGACCGAATATTGCAGCGCCGCACCGACGGCCGGGCCTGCGAAGATCTCCGCATAGGCGTCCTTGAATTCCGCATCCGGAAACAGCGCCGGATCGGGAATGCCGCCGGCGAACGAGATGATGTCCGGACGGTCGAGCAGCTTCAACAGTTCGCGGATTTCCGAGGCGCGCATCCGGCTCGAGCGCGTCGCGAATATGTGTTCCCAATCCAGCATGGGTTGTTTCCTCAGAGATTATGTGCGGAAAGCGGTTCTCCGCTTCCTCCCGCGTCATTGCAGACGGCGAAGCGACAGGACCACGACGGCTAATTTATGTCAATATTATTGACCTAAATTCGTGCGTTTTTCGGACTTTTCGGGCTCTTTGTACCTAGCGTCCAGGACCCGACGTACGTCAGTCCAAGCCGAATGCCACGCGGCCCCGGGCAATGCAAGCCACTCGCGTTACGCTCTTGCCGCCCGCGAGAAAGGAGCGCCGGTATCATCATCGATTAGCCTCTCCACAATCGCGGACTTCAACAGGAGAAAACAGTTCCCTTCACTTCTTCCCGCGACGAGAGCTAAAAAGCATCCATGACAAAACCCGAAACAGACGACACCCTCGCCTTCTACCGCGACAACGCCGCCACCTATGCGAGGCGGAAACGCCAGCCACCGGCACGGCTTGACGCCTTCATGCGCCGGCTTGCACCCGGCGCCGCCGTTCTCGATCTCGGCTGCGGCGGTGGCCACGACAGCCTGGCGCTGCTGGAAGGAGGTCTCGACGTCACGGCCTGCGACGGCTCGGCGGAGCTGGCGCGTGAAGCCGAGGCCCGGATCGGCCGCAAGGTCGAAGTCGTTAGGTTTCAGGAGATCGACTGGCAAGATCGCTTCGACGGCATCTGGGCCGAAGCGTCGCTCTTGCATGTGCCGCGCGCGGAACTCGGCGATGTGCTCGCCCGCCTCCGCCAGGCTCTGCGCCCGCGCGGCCTTCTCCATGCAAGCTTCAAGGCCGGCGAAGCCGAGGACCACGACCGCTTCGGCCGCTATTTCAACTACCCGTCGGCGGCATGGCTGCACGCCCGTTTCGAGGAAGCTGGCTGGTCGGAGGTTGGTATCAGCGAGGCGGATGGCGGCGGCTACGACGGCGAGCCGACCCGCTGGCTGCATGTGTCTGCGATCCGCGCGGGCTGACGCCCGGCATATTCAAGCGACACTGGCCAAGCGCGAAGGGCGGGCAACAATTCTCAATCCGCTTTGCCTCAAGCCTCGCGGCTGAAGTAACTCAGGATCAGCAGGGTGCAGATCGCAGCAACGATCAGGGCGTCGAAAAGTGCGAAGTGCTCAAAGAACGAGAACATGCATTTCCTCCTTCCAACTAAACCTATGAGAGCACAGATTCAGGAAAATTGAAAGGCGCATCGATAACTATACTTCGACCATCGGGGAAATATTCATGGATATTCTTGCATTGCAGCATTTTTCCTTTGGCAATGCACAATTTATGAACCGCCGTCCGCACAGACACAACCTTCTGGCGACATCTCGGTCCGGCCCCGCTCGCGCACCATGGCGCCCTGATTTTTTTGCCGTGCCTTGCCCGACGAACGCATGGCTGCACCCGCGGGAATCGATCGGCGCATCATGCCTGTCGCCTTCCTTCGGCGCCGCGGCCGAGCCTGCTTCCCACGGCGACACCAATTGACGCCGCTACCGGGAGGTGTAGATATTAGCAATACCAAATAAATGAAGCCCACCTCGATGAGGGGTCGATTTCCAAGGGGGTGCACATGCCTTTGTCTCATGCCGGGCGAGCCGATCCTGCGGCTGCCTGCAAGCCCGCCTCGACGACCAATGCCGACAGGAAAGACAAGGGCCTGACGCGGCGCGAGGCGCTGCTGAGCGGCGCGGCGATCGCCATGGCCGCAGGGCTGCCGGCAGGTCTTGCGGCGCTTTCCGCCCCTGGCCAGGCCTTTGCCAATGGCACGACGCCGCCGCATATCGTCTACATCATCGCCGACGATCTCGGCTGGGCCGATGTCGGCTTCCACGGTTCCGACATCAAGACGCCCAACCTCGACAGGCTGGCCGAGACCGGCGCCCGATTCGAGGAGTTCTACACCCAGCCCATGTGCACGCCGTCGCGCGCCGCCTTCATGACCGGCCGCTATCCCCTGCGCTACGGCTTGCAGACCGGCGTCATTCCCGCCGCTGGCTCCTATGGGCTCGCGCTCGACGAGTATCTGCTGCCGCAGGCATTGAAGGATACCGGCTACAAGACCGCTCTCGTCGGCAAATGGCATCTCGGCCATGCCAAGACGGAATACTGGCCGAGACAGCGCGGCTTCGACAGCTTCTACGGCGCGCTGGTCGGGGAGATCGACCATTTCAAGCATTCCTCGCATGGCGTGAAGGACTGGTACCGGGACGACACGCCGCTCGAGGAAACCGGCTTCGACAACAGCCTCATCGGCGACGAGGCGGCGCGGGTGGTCGCACGGCACGATCCCGCTGCTCCCCTGTTCCTCTATCTCGCCTTCACCGCCCCGCATACGCCATTCCAGGCGCCGCAGGAGTATCTCGACCGCTACAAGCACATTGCCGACGAAAACCGCAGGGCCTATGCGGCGATGATCTCCGTGCTCGACGACGGTGTCGGCAAGGTGGTCGCGGCGCTGGAGAAACGCGGCATGCGCGACAACACCCTGATCGTCTTCCACAGCGACAATGGCGGCGTGAAGAGTTCGCTCTTTGCTGGCGATTCCAAGATCAGCGGCGGCTTGCCGGCCAGCAACGGCTCCTATCGTGACGGCAAGGGTTCGCTCTACGAGGGCGGCACCCGGGTCGCGGCACTTGCCAATTGGCCGGAGCGGATCCAGCCGGGCACGGTCCGGGGCATGGTCCATGTCGTCGACATGTACCCGACGCTCGCGGCAATCGCCGGCGCGCCGCTTGGCAAGACCAAGCCGCTCGACGGCATCAACCTCTGGCCGGCGCTCAGCGAAGGCAAGCCGTCGCCGCGCCGGGACATGGTCTACAATGTCGATCCACTGGCAGGTGCCGTGCGCAAGGACAATTGGAAACTCGTCTGGAAGGCATCTCTGCCGCCGAAACTGGAGCTCTTCGACCTTTCCGCCGATCCGTCCGAAGCGAACGATCTTGCCGCCAGCAACCCAGACAAGACCCGCGACCTGCAGGACTGGATCAGCCGGCTTGCCGCCGAAATGGCCCCGCCTCTCCTCATCTTGGACGCGGTGCGGCTGACCTTCCAGGCACCGCCGGTGGCCGCCGATCCCTCGACGCTCTTCAGCCTCGGTGACTGACCCTGCGGCCACTGTGTGTTTCCCTTGATCGTAGCCGGTCAAAGGACAAAAACATGCAGCAATTCAAAGTGCTGGAGCGACGCTTCCACGGCTGACACGACGCGCGGCGCTATCGTGCGCGCCATGTCCTCAGGCTTCCGCGCGCCGCACGCCCATACGAGACTGCAAGGAAACGCGCCTCGCCAATGCCTACCAATTGCCCGGGTCTGCCGTGTGGTCGATGCTGGCGAATTCGTCCGCCTTTTCCCGGTCGAGCATCAGGCTCAACGCGTTCTTCGCTTCATCGATGACGGAATAGGACAGCGGCGCCGGCTCCCGGGTGAGATATTGATACATCAGCAGGGCCGCCTCCTCGGCAGTATCGGCCTCGAATTCCTGGCTGACGCTGACAGCGAACTTGTGCATGGTCCCAAACCTGTCCCTTGCGCGTTTCGATCACCGCAACGCTTCGAGATGGAGATGGTGCGCGCGGCGCCGACGTCAATGCGTCGGCATCAATGCGTCACTGGCCCATCCGCCTTCTTCCAGGCGGCAATGCCGCCCTCGATATGGCAAGCGGTGGTAAGCCCGGCCGCCTGAGCGGCCTCAACGGCCATGGCGGAGCGCTCGCCGAAGGCGCAGTAGAAGACGATGCGCTTTCCGGTCGCCGCCGCCAGCTCGTGCAGCACGCCGCCGGCGGCGATGTTCTGCTCGAGGTCCGGATAGGGCGCGTGCAGCGAACCGGGAATGACCCCGTGCTTTTCCCGCTCGGCCTTTTCGCGCAGGTCGACAAGCGCGATCTTCGCCCGGCCGCAGAGCGCCAGCGCTTCCTTTGCCGAAAGCGCCCAGCCGCGCCGCGCGAGCTCGTCCTGGTGCAGGCCGATATGGACGTTGGCCGGCACCGCCACGTCCATCATCTTCGGGTTCGGCAGCTTGAGATTGTTCATCAGCTCGACATATTCGTCGACGGACCTCACCCGAAGCCGCGGGTTGAAGCGCTTCTCCTCGCCGATGGTCGAGACCGTGTCGCCCTTGTAGTCGTGCGCCGGATAGACGAACGTCTCGTCGGGCAGCTTCAGCAGCTTGTTGAAGATCGAGTCATATTGCTGCCGCGGGTCACCGTTCTGGAAGTCGGTGCGCCCGGTGCCGCGGATCAGCAGCGTGTCGCCGGTGAAGACCCGCCGGCCCATGTCGCCGCCCATCAGGAAGGAATAGGAGTCGTCGGTATGGCCGGGCGTATAGAGCACGTCGAGGCTCAATCCCTCGATCGACACCCGGTCGCCCTCCGTCACCCGCATGGAAACGACGTCCGCCGCGGTCTGTTCGCCCATGACGGTGATGCAGTGCGTCTGGTCGCGCAGTGCCCCGAGACCGGTGATGTGATCGGCATGGAGATGGGTGTCGACGGCCTTGACCAGCCTGAGGTCGAGCTCGCGGACGAGCTGCAGGTAGCGCTCGACCTTTTCCAGGACCGGATCGATGATCAGTGCCTCGCCGCCCTGGCGGCTGGCGATCAGGTAAGTGTAGGTGCCGGATACGCTGTCGAACAACTGGCGGAAGATCATCGGCGGCTCCCTTGCATCGAGGCGTCATTCAACAGATGGCGGTCCCGCCCCTCGTCCGCGCGGTGAGGGAATTGCCCCTCATCCGCGCGGATGAGGGGCTATTGCCCTCACCCCTTGCCGTTGTTGCGCCTCAGCCCTTCGGCTGCGGCACGATGCGGATATAGGGCTTCGGCGCGCGCCAGCCCTCCGGGTAGACCTTGCGGGCATCCTCGTCGCTGACCGAACCGGCGATGATGACGTCGTCGCCCTGCTTCCAGTTCACCGGCGTCGCCACCTTGTGCTTGGCGGTGAGCTGCAGCGAGTCGATGACGCGCAGTACCTCGTCGAAGTTGCGGCCGGTGGTCATCGGATAGACGAGGATCAGCTTGATCTTCTTGTCCGGGCCGATGACGAAGACGTTGCGCACCGTCTGGTTGTCGGCGGGCGTGCGCAGCGTCGGGTCGCCGGAGACCGGCGCCGGCAGCATGCCGTAGAGCTTCGAGACGGTGTAGTCGACGTCGGCGATCATCGGGAAGTTCGGTGCATGGCCCTGCGTTTCCTCGATATCGGCGGCCCAGCCGGCGTGCCGGTCGAGCGGATCGACGGAGAGGCCGATGATCTTGACGCCGCGCCGGTCGAATTCCGGCTTGATGCGCGCCATGTAGCCGAGCTCGGTGGTGCAGACGGGCGTGTAGTCTTTCGGATGCGAGAACAGGACCGCCCAGGAGTCACCGATCCAGTCGTGAAACCGGATTGTGCCATCGGTCGTTCCGACCTCGAAGTCCGGTGCGAGGTCATTGATTGCAAGCGTCACGATACCCTCCAATGTGTGTGAGCGCTGCGCCCGCCCGGGCGCGATGGGAGTGCTCTATTTTCTTGACAGCGCCGAGCCCGGCAAGGCGCCAGAAGGCCGCTGTAATCCTTCCGTTTTCTTCCATTGTTTACACTCCGGCGACGACCGCCCGGAGGAAAAATTCCTTTAGGAAATCATATCATTACAGCAGCCCTGGACCGCACAGGGAAGCACGGCGCCAAAGCGCGATGCCCAGTGTGCCACTTTTGCCGTTTAAGGCAACCGGAAAGACAGGCGCACAAGCGGCCTGGTCGAGCAAGCAGAAGGCATCGCCGCAGCAACGGCAGGCCGCGCTCGACATTGCCATCCGAACCTTCGAGCCAGGATCCGCGCCTGCCGTGGAACCCTCGTCCCGTGCGGAAGCGCGAATATCTCGGCGCCCTTCGTCAACCGAGCAACTTCTTCGCCCAGGCCGAAACATCATCGCCGCTGCTCACGTCCGGGTGCACGATTCCGTCGATCATGAAGGTCGGGGAGACGTGGACGCCGTTCTGTCGCGCATATCTGCAATGCCATTTGATTTCCCGGTCGAGATCCGGGATCGCGAAGGCGGCCTTTAGCTTGACGCCGCTATAGCTTTCCAGGCGCTCGATGATCTGGTTGGGAGCAACGTCCATGTTGGGTCCGCCGGCGTGGTCGGCGAATTCGAATTCTTCCCGATGTGCAGCGACCGCGGCGATGACTTCTTCGCCGTCTCCTTGCCGCCCTCGAGCGTCGAGGCCGCGATGATGCAGCGAACGATGACACCGGAATACAAATGCCAGGGCTGCGACTGCAGGCGGATCTTGATGGTGATCTTGTCCTCTCCGGCATGGTCGAGAAGGGGGTCGAGCTTGTTGAACGCCTTGGCCGAGAAAGGATCGGTCGGCTCCAGAAAGACCTCGAAGAGGCGCGGACCGGTGCCCCAGATGAGTGGATCGGCGTGCCAAGCTGTGTTTGTCATGCGAATCCCCTTTTTCAAAGCCGCCTGTTCGGGATCGATGTGCGTCCAGGTTTTCTAGTTTCGCCCGGTTTTCTAGCTTCGAATGTCGCTGAAGAATGCGCCGAAGGTGGCGAGATCGACATTGCCGCCGCTGATCACGATGCCCACCCTTTGCCCGGCTGAGGGCAGCACCCCCTGCAGCACGGCTGCCGCCGCCAGGCAGCCGGTCGGCTCGACGATAATCTTCATGCGCTCGGCAAAGAAGCGCATGGTCTCGACGAGTTGGGCGTCGCTCACTGTGGCGATCTCGCGGACCTCGCGCTTGAGGATCGGGAAATTGTGCTCGCCGACATGGTTGGTCAGCGCCCCGTCGGCGATCGATTTCGGCACCGGGATACGAACGATCTCACCCTTCCTCAGCGATTGCTGGCCGTCATTACCAGCCTCCGGCTCGACGCCGATGACAACCGCGCCGGGCGAACGCTCCCGGGCGCTGAGCGCCGAGCCCCCCAGCAACCCGCCGCCGCCGAGCGGCGTCACGATCAGGTCGAGTTCGCCGACCTCCTCGATCAGTTCCAGGACCGCCGTGCCCTGCCCGGCGATCACGTCGGGATGGTCGAAGGGCGGGATGAGGACGGCGCCGCGCTCGGCCGCCAGCTTGGCGCTGATCGCCGACCGGTCCTCGGTATAGCGGTCGTAGAACACGACATCGGCGCCATAGCCGCGGGTCGCCGCCACCTTCATTTCGGGTGCATCCTTCGGCATCACGATCGTCGCGGCCACACCCTGCAGCCGCGCGGCATAGGCGATCGCCTGCGCATGGTTGCCGGAAGAGAAGGCGACGACGCCCCGCTTGTGGCCGCTTTCCTGCAAGGCGGCGATCGCATTATAGGCGCCGCGGAATTTGAAGGCGCCGGCGCGCTGGAAATTCTCCGCCTTGAAGAAGAGCCGCGCCCCGGTCGCGGCATCGGCCGTGCGCGAGGTCAGCACCGGCGTTCGATGCGCCACGCCGGCGATGCGGCCGCGCGCCGCGTGCACGTCGTCGAATGTCGGAATGCGCAATGCCACGTCTGCCGCTGAAACCGCCATCAAGTGTCTCCCCGAGCCTGCCGCTTCAAAGGCTACTGCATGTTTCCTTTAATCGTAACCGATTAAAGGACAAAAACATGCAGCACTTCAAAGTGCTACAGCGACCTTTGCGCGTCTGATAAGACGCGCGGCGCTGTAGTGAAGACCGCCAGGCAAGGCAAGGACATGGGCCCCGTCACCCATTTTGGGACGGATGCGAGCGATAGTGATCGACCGCAAAGCTGAAAAGCACCTTCAGCATGAACAGGGCCGAGACCACCGTCATCGCCGGCGTCAGGCCCGGAAGCAGCGGCAGCCCCGCAAGGCCGGCCGCCAGCAGCAGGCCGCCGACGAAGATCTGCGCTGCATGTCCGGCAAGCAGGTTGACGACCGCCGCGCCGGCGATCGTATAGGCCCAGACGGCGACCGAGGCGCCAAGGCCGGCGCCAAGCAGCGCAGCGACGGCGATCACATGGACGTGGATCGCAATGAAGATCCAGCGATTGCGCGGCCGCGCGGCGTAGAAGTCGTTGGTCGACGGGGTGAAATTGGCGACGCAGCCGGCCGCGATGTCGAGGACGAGAAGAAGTGCCAGCGCCGCCCGCCACCCGGACAAGGCCGCGAGAAGCGGCCAGGACGAAAGGGCAAAGACAGCCGCAACGCAGACCCCGAAGAGGAGGATCGCCAACAGATAGGCCGGCGGCTGCTGCTCACCGAAAACGTCATGAAGATGGGGATGAATGCGAAGGGATTTCATGAAGGCCATACCACCACACTGAAGGGTTGCCCACTATCAGCGAATACAGCCACGACGCAAGCGGCTAACCGTAACGTCGGGCGGTGGAAGACGAACCGCGCACGTCAAGACGGTTCTCAGAAGCCGAACAACCGGTGACGGCTCGGCGCCCTCCCGGCAAGGCAACACCGCCGCCCTCGCCCGCTTAGCCGGCGACCTTGCCGGCAGCCAGCATGATCTCGCGCGAAGTCGGGAAGACGCCGATCTCCTCCGGCCCGAAGCGGGCCTCGATCTCGCTCCACCGCACGATGCCGGCGGCATCGATGAGAAAGTGGCCGACGAGCTGCGTGCCATGCTGCGCGTAGATGCGGTTGTCGGTCTCATTGGGCTCGAAGCCGTCCATGGCATTGAGCAGATCATTGGCCCGCATCGGCTGCACCGGTTCCGGCATCTCGCCCGTGGGGTTGATGCGCGCCGCCTCGAAATCGGCCAGCCTCGCACGATCCGGCCATTGCGGCGGCTCGTCGCTTTCGGGCGAAAGGAACACGCCACGCGGCACACCAAAATCCCGATGCGTTCGGCATTCCGGATCCGAAAGCAGCGTGACCGGCGTCGGCTGGTAGCGGAAATAGAGGCGCGCGCGTTCGACCGGTGTGTTGACCACCGCCAACGTCTCCACGCCGACGGCGCGAAGTGCCGGCTCGACGGCGGAAAACTGCCGGAGCTGACGGCGGCAGAAGGGGCAATGCAAACCGCGGAACAGGCCGATCAGAAACGGACGGCCGCTGAGGCCGGCCAGCGAAACCGGAGCATCGCGATTGGCGCTCGGAAGCGTGAAGTCGGGTGCCGGTTCTCCCGGCTGCAACGGCTGCACCCTGCGTTCTGCCATCGGCCTCGCCTCCTGATTACGCCGCTCTTCCGCAAATCCTCGAAATGATCCCGGCCCGGACGCGCCTGCGGCGGCACCGACAGACTATAGCGGAGATGGCAGCGCCACACTACAGCCGCGCCCCGCGCGCCGCCCTCTAGCCGCCCCAGCAACGCAACACCGCGGCAAGCGCCGCCACGCCCTTGCCGATCTCCGCCGGCTCGAGGCTTGCATAGCCCATGACGATGCCGGCCCGATCGGGGCGATGTCCGGCTTCATCCGCGCCGTAAAGCGGCGAGATCGGATAGAGGCCGATGCCCGCCGCCCTCGCCCGCGCGATCAATTCGCCTTCCTGCGCCTTTTCGACCCGATCGAACCAGACGACGACGTGCAGGCCGGCATCGGCGCCCGCGATCGTCACCCGGTCGCCGAGTTCCGCCATGAGCGCCGCAAGCAGCGCTTCACGACGGCGGCCATTGCTGCGCCGGCTGCGGCGGATGTGGCGCTCATAGGCGCCGCTTGCGATCATCGCCGAAAGCGCCTCCTGCTCGAGAACAGGCGAATGGCGGTCGACCAGTTGCTTGGCGGCGGCGAAGACGGCACGAAGCAGCGGCGGCACGACGAGATAGCCGAGCCTCAACATCGGCGAGAGACTCTTCGAAATCGTGCCGAGATAGATGACGTTTTCCGCGTGCGCCATCGTCTGCAGCGGCGGGATCGGGCGGATATCGTAGCGATACTCGCCGTCGTAATCGTCCTCGATGACATAGGCTCCGCTGCGTTCCGACCAGGCGAGAAGCTCCTGCCGGCGCCGGGCCGAGAGCACGCTGCCGAGCGGAAACTGGTGCGAAGGCGTGACATAGGCGAGCCTCACGTCTTCGAGCCCTTCGAGCGCCTCGGTTCGCAAGCCCTCTCCGTCGACGGCGATCGGAACCACCCGCGCGCCGGCGGCGGCAAAGGCCCGGCGCGCCATGACGTAGCCGGGATCCTCCACCGCGACCCGGTCGCCGGGATCGGCAAGCACGCGGGCGGCAAGGTCCAGCCCCTGCTGCGAGCCGTTGACGATGATGATCTGGTCCGGCGCACATCTCAGCCCACGCGCCCGCCAGAGATAGGCCTGAAGTGCAGCGCGCAGTTCCGCCGAGCCGCCGGGGTCGTCATAGGCCAGCCGCGGCCGGCGCCGCCGAAGCGCGGCGTTGACCGCCCGCCGCCAGGCTTCCGCCGGAAAGTCGGCCGCCGACAGGTCGCCATAGCGAAAATCGGCGATCAACCCGCCGGAATGCGGCGGTACCCAGGTCGGCCCCTCGCCAAGCGCCGTTCCAAAGCGCGACAGCCGAACGGGTGCCGCCGGTCTCGGCGCAGACCCTGAAGGCGTCCCTTCGGTGAGCGGCTTGGCACCCTCGTACTCATGCAGCAGCGCCACCCGCGAAGGCGCGCCCTGCCGGCTTTCCAGAAACCCCTCGGAAAGAAGCTGCTCATAGGCCGCCGTCACGGTGGTGCGCGACACGCCGAGCTCGGCCGCCAGCGCCCGCGTCGATGGCAGCCGATCCTCAGGGCCGTAGGTGCCGCCGAGGATCTGCGCCTTCAATGCCTCATAGATCCGCCGGGTGATCCCGCCCCTCGCCTCGTTCTTCTCCGTCACCAACTGGCCCACTCATTTATGCAGAAACTGGATATTCAGCCCGGTCCAGTTTGCCTCTATGAAATGGCAAGCACAAGGAGCGAGATCATGTACACACCCCCGGCCTTCAAGGAGGAGGAACTGAGCGTACTGCACGCGATCATCGAGGCGGCATCGCTATCGACCTTCGTCACCGCAACGGCCGAGGGCCTGCTTGCGACCCCGCTGCCGCTGCTGCTTGATCGCGACGAAGGTCCTCATGGCACGCTCTACGGCCACCTCGCCCGCGCCAATCCGCAAGGGACGACCGCACCGATCGGCGCCGCCGTGGCGACCTTCATGGGGCCGGATGCCTATGTCACGCCCTCCTGGTACGCCTCCAAGCGCGAACACGGAAAGGTCGTGCCGACCTGGAACTATTCGGCCGTGCATGCCTATGGCGCGGTCGAATTCTTCAGCGACGAGGACCGGCTTCTCGATGTCGTCAGCCGCCTCACCAACCGTCACGAAGCGGCCCGTGCCGAACCCTGGCAGGTGAGCGACGCGCCGCCCACCTTCGTCAGGGCCCAGCTTCGCGGCATCATCGGCCTCAGGCTGCCGATCGACCGGCTCGACGGCAAGCGCAAGTTCAGCCAGAACCGCAGCGCCGAGGACCGGCAGGGCGTCGCCACCGGGCTCGCAGCCAGCGCGCGGCCCGAAGATCGCTTGGTCGCCGCGGAGATCCCGGTCTGAGGCTGGTCCGGATCGCGCCCGCGCCCATTGCCGAAACGGCTGCGACCTTCCTTCAACTTTTCCGCGCAATGCCCTATAACGACTCTCGAAAGAGGCCGCGCATCAGCAGACGAGGTACATCCCATGCCATCGCTCGACATTCTCCTCACCTTCTTCGTCACCACGGCGATCTTCGCCTATATCCCCGGACCGGCGATGCTCTACGCTGCCGCACAGACGATGGCGCGCGGCCGCTTCGCCGGGCTGATGGCCTCGCTCGGCATCCATCTCGGCGGCTATGTCCACGTCGTTGCCGCCGCCGCCGGCCTTTCCATCCTGTTCCATGCGGTGCCGACGCTCTATCTCGCGGTGAAGCTTGCCGGTGCCGCCTATCTCGTCTGGCTGGGTTTCACGCTGATGCGCGCCAAGGCGAGCGGCGGTGGTCATCTGCCCGCCGTCGAGGCGAAATCGGCCCGCCGCGCCTTCTTCGAGAGCATCACCGTCGAGGTCCTGAACCCGAAGACCGCGATCTTCTTCGTCGCCTTCCTGCCGCAGTTCACCGATGCCGCGGCCACCTTCCCGCTGTGGGTGCAGTTCCTGCTGATCGGCACCGCCGTCAACCTGATGTTCTCCTCCGCCGATCTCGCCTGCGTCTTCCTCGCCGATGCCGTCGTCGTCAAGATGCGCCGCTCCACCAGGGCACAGCGCCTGTTGCAGCGCGCCGGCGGCACGGTGCTGATCGGGCTTGGCACCCATCTCGCCTTACAGCGGACCTAGGGCAGCGGACCTAGGGCAGCGCACGCAAGATTTCGCCCCTGAGGCCGGTGCACCGCGCTTGCGCCGGGTCAAGGTGCAGCTATCATGCGCCCGAGGGCCAAGCGGGGGACAGGCGCATGGGAGAAGGCGGCCAACCAATTCGCACCACGGGCGCGGATATGCTCGTCGACACGCTGCTCGCAAACGGCGTCGACGTCTGTTTCGCCAATCCCGGCACGTCGGAAATGCACTTCGTCGCCGCCCTCGATCGCAAGCCGGAGATGCGCTGCATTCTCGGCCTTTCCGAAGGCGTCGTCACCGGTGCGGCTGACGGCTATGCGCGCATGACCGGCCGCCCGGCCGCGACCCTGCTCCACACCGGCCCCGGCCTCGCCAACAGCCTTGCCAACCTGCACAATGCGCGGCGCGCCCGCACGCCTGTCCTCAACATCGTCGGCGACCATGCCTCCTACCATCTCGCGCTCGACGCACCGCTGACCAGCGATATCGAGGGCCTGGCCCGCCCGATGTCGAACTGGGTGCGGCGGGTGAAGGATCCCTCCGACGTGGGGCCGACGGCGGCGGACGCCTTTCGCGCGTCGTTGACGCCACCGGGCGTTGCCACGATGATCCTGCCGGCCGACGCGTCCTGGGGTGCCTTTTCCACCGACGCGCCACCGCAAAAGGTGCGCCTCGAAGCACCGCGCCCGGCAAGTGCGGAAACGGTCCGCGAGGTCGCCGGTCTCATCCGTGCCCATCCTCCAGGGGTCGCCATGGTCTTGAGCGGCGCCGCCGCTAAGGCAGAAAGCCTCGCCGTCGCCGGACGGATCGCGGCCGCACACAACGTCCAGCTTTTCAACGAGGTGCTCGTCGCCCACACCCAGCGCGGCCGCGGGCGGGTGGCGCCGCGGCGCATCCCCTACCCGATCGACATGGCGCTCGAGACGCTCAGCGACGTCAAGGTTCTGATCCTCGTCGGCGCACCGGAACCGGTGGCATTCTTCGCCTATCCGGGAAAACCCGGCCGCCTGGTGCCGGAGGGCTGCGCGGTCGTGACGCTTGCCCGCCACGGTGAAGACCTCAAGGCAACGCTCGAAGCGCTGCGCGACGAACTCGGCATCAGCGCAACGCTGCCGCTGCCCACAGCCGGCGCCCCTACCGACGAGGGCGAACCCTCCGGCACGCTGACGGAAGACGCAGTCGCCGTCATCGTCGCCCGCAAGGTCCCGGAGAATGCGATCGTTTGCGACGAGGCGGCCACCTCGGCCCGCCGCTTCTTCGCGCTTTCGGCCTTCTCGGCGCCGCACGACTTCATCATGCAGACCGGCGGCGCCATCGGCGAAGGCATCCCGCTTTCGACCGGTGCCGCGATCGCCTGTCCCGAACGCAAGGTGATCTGCCTGCAGGCCGATGGCTGCGCCATGTACAACATTCAGGGCCTGTGGACCCAGGCGCGCGAAAACCTCGACATCGTCACCATCATCTTTTCCAACCGCACCTACGCGATCCTCCACGCCGAGATGCGCAATGTCGGTGTCGAAGAGATCGGCACCAATGCCCGCCGCATGCTGAACCTCGACCAGCCGGCGCTCGACTGGGTCTCGCTCGCCCGCGGCTTCGGCGTCGAGGCGGCCGTCGCGACCTCCTGCGAAGCCTTCGCCGCCCTCTTCGATGCCGCATTGTCGCGGCGCGGACCGTTTCTGATCGAGGCGCGCCTCGTGTGAAATTCCGTGTCGTTTTCGCGCTGATTCGGGCACCGGCGCGCCGCGAGAATGAAGCCCCCGATCGGTGCGATTCACGCCCTTCCGGGGGCGGAAAACACATGTTAAATAACTGATTTAATTAGGATATTCACAAAAATTCAGCCGCAAACTTGCGCCCGGAGACTTCTCGCTTATATTAGCGACGCCCCAGGTTCGCGCTCGTCTGTCCGAGTCGCATTTCAGTTTTGGGCCCCCTTCAACCGACAGCGCTCTTTGTCGGTGGACCAACGAAGGAGACACTTCATGTCCTTTAAGAAAGACCTAACCAAGGCCCCCGGCGCGTCTCTGTCCCGCGTCAATATCGGAGCCGCCATCAAGCGTTCGCGTGAAACCGCCGGCTATTCGGTCGACGATCTCTCGGTCACGACCGGCCTGACGGAAATCGAAATCTCGAAGATCGAACTTGGCGCCGATACCGATCCCGCCAAGCTGCAGCGCATCGCCGCCGCATTGCAGGTCTCGCCGCAGACCTTTAACGCCGCCTGACAAGCGGGGGCGGTGCGCCAAAGACAAGCGCGCCGCCGCCTTCCACCGCCGGCCGATCCGGCGGCAACCGGCTGAAGCCGCGTCATCCGAACGCGCGGCGCTCCCGAGGCCGGCCACGCCACCAAAACCAACGCATTCCGTCACTACTGCATGTCTCCTTAAATCGACCTCGATTTAAGGGCAAAGACATGCAGCAAATCAAAGTTCTGCAGCGACCTTTGCGCGTCTGATTAGACGCGCGGCGCTGTAGGCAATCGGCCCGGCCGAGCGGCCGTCGACGCCGCGCGCCGGCCTCGTCGCGGGCATCCTGGCCCGGTCCGTAATAAAACCCGTGCCGGTTCGGCCAAGAAAAATAATCGGACGAAAAGCCTGGTATTACAGGGTCGTAGAGAGGTTTTCACAAACACCTGAAAACGCAAAACCGGATATTTATGTTGAACTGAAAAAAGTATCGCCTATATATCGTCGCATCGAATATTGCTTGTGACCTTTGACGAAGCGCTTCCGCGCGGCCAGATTTCCTCTCAAATATCGATTACGGCCGGGAGAATATCTTCCGGAAAACTCAACGAATGAAAGGAAATCATCATGGCTTCGGGCACTGTAAAGTGGTTCAACAGCACCAAGGGCTTCGGCTTCATCCAGCCCGATGACGGCAGCACCGACGTGTTCGTCCATATCTCGGCTGTAGAACGGGCCGGCATGCGCTCGCTCGCCGAGGGACAGAAGATCACCTTCGACGTCGTCGCCGACCGCCGCACCGGCAAGAGCTCGGCCGACAACCTCAGAGCGGCTTGATTTGTCATTCGCTCTCCCCTGACCACGGATGTACTGGCAGGGAAGCGCTTGAATGACGGGAAGAGGTCGGGGAAACAACCCGGCCTTTTTGCGTCTCTGGATCCTTCGATCTCCGGTGAAGGAGATCATCGTGCCGCAAGCCTGCGTATTGAGCGAAAAAGCCGCGCTCTCGGCCTGCGCCGCACCGGCTTTCCGCCCCGAAGCAACGGGTCGGACCGCCACCACCGCTCGACCTTGGCTCAGTCCTTGAGCACATGGATAGGCCGACAGTCAGAAGTCACGGCATCGTCTGATGCTGCCCGTGAATCGATGAAGGAGAACGTAACTTGCAGGTACTTGTCAGAGACAACAATGTTGACCAGGCTTTGCGCGTCCTGAAGAAGAAGATGCAGCGAGAAGGCCTGTTCCGCGAATTCAAGGCGCGCACCAGCTACGAAAAGCCGTCGGAAAAGCGCGCCCGCGAGAAGGCCGAAGCGGTACGGCGCCAGCGCAAGCTGCAGCGCAAGAAACTCCAGCGCGAAGGCCTGCTGCCGGCGTCCAAGCGGCCTGCAAAGTCGCGCTGATCGCACCGCAGTCCCGCCTTGCGGCGGACCATGCGAGAGACAAGGCCGGTGGCGCTGTGGCGCCACCGGGACCCGGAAACCGGGCAGGTCCGTGGGCGAGGCTGAACCGCCCGGACAAAGCCTCATCCCGTCGCCATTATTTCTTTAGGCCCGACGCGATTTGCAGGTAAAATTACCCGGAGAATCAAAAGACTACAGCGACCGTTGCGCCCCTGCGCAGCGTTTTTGACAGCAAGACAGCACTCCTGCGGCGTGTCCGCCCTCCGATGGCGTCACGCCCATCCTGCGGAGACAAGTCATGACGTTTACCGGCAGCAATCTCTTCAAGCCCGGCAAGGCTCCGACCGGCGACAAGGCCGGCGCCAATGATCATTCGGCGAAGAACATCATCGCCGCCGAGAAGGTCGCCCGCGACAAGAAGACGGAGAAGCTGAAAGCGCTCCGCCTCGAACGCGCCGCCGCCGAGCCGCAGGCGCCGCCGCCCGCCCCCAAAACCTCCCGCAAAACCACCCGCAAGACACGGCGGCCGTGATCGATCACCCCGCGGCTGTCGCCCATCGCCCGTGAGAACGAACTTGTATTGGGCGTATTTGAAGCGCATGGTCATGCATCGACATTGGCCTAATTGGCTTTTCGCGGCGTCAGAGGTCCACGGCCCGCCAATTTCCCATTATCGACGGCTAAGCTTGCGCGACTGGAAAGCCGAGCGCGAGCGCAAGCGGACCGGCAGTATCTTGCCACAGCGCACGCTCGGGAAAGCACGGGGCGAGACGCCTCGACGGAATGAAAGCAGATTGCGCCAAGCGCGACACTTCCGCCCGGACGTCCGACCGCCGCGCAAGCCGCCTGCACGACGACACGCGCAGGCAACACCAGGATTGGACGACCATATGTTCCAGGACCTCGCACATAGAATTCGCCGATACGACTACACGCTGGCGGCAATCAAGGCGTCGCTGGTCTTGTCGCTGCTGTTCGTCGCCTTCGTTATCTTCAGCGGCCTTCTCTGGTAGCATCGCGAGCCTCGCCCGTTCGCGCGCCACCACAGCGCCGCGCGTCTGATCGGACGCGCAAGGGCCGCTCTCGAACTTCGATCTTCTGCCCGTCCTTAGATCGAGGTCGATTTATGCGGTCAGCTCACGCCATTGTTGCCGATGATCGGGCCGAGCACGTTGCGGCGAGGCCGTGATCGGTGGCAAATTCCACATTTGAAAATCTGAGAAACCTTCTGCCTGCTGCATGTTTCCTTTAATCGTAACCGATTAAAGGACAAAACATTCAGCGTTCAAAGTGCTACAGCGACCTTCGCGCGTCCGATAAGACGCGCGGCGCTGTAGTCGGCAATTGCCCCCATTGCGCTTTTCAACGGGACCTCCCATGGCACTGCACCTCGAAACTCCGCTGATCGAATCCCTTCCGCTGAGCCTCGCATCGGGCTGCTCCGTCTGGCTCAAGATGGATGCGCTGCAACCGCCGGGCTCGTTCAAGATCCGCGGCGTCGGGGCGGCCTGCGAGCACCATGCGCGAAACGGCAAGCGGCGTTTCGTCTCCTCGTCCGGCGGCAATGCCGGCATGGCGGTCGCCTATGCCGGCCGCCGGCTCTCCATTCCCGTCTCCGTCTACGTTCCGGAAACAACCACCGAGCGGGCGAAGGCGCTGATCCGCCAGGAAGGCGCCGAAGTGATCGTCCACGGCGCCGGCTGGGACGAGGCGAATGCCCGCGCGCTTGCGTCGCTCGATGCCGAGACCGCCTTCATCCATCCCTTCGACGATCCCCTGCTGTGGGCCGGGCACGCCACTGTTATCGACGACGTCGTCAAGGCCGGCCTCGCCTTCGATGCTGTCGTGCTCTCGGTCGGCGGCGGTGGGCTGCTCTCGGGCGTCGCCGAGGGGCTGGAGCGAAACGGGCTGCGGGATATTCCCATCATCACCGCCGAGACCGAAGGCACCGCATCCTTCGCAGCCTCCGTCAAGGCGGGAAGGCTGATGACGCTTCCCTCGATCAGCGGCGTTGCCACCTCGCTCGGCGCCCGAAAGGTCTGTGAGCGTGCCTTTGAGGTCAGCCGGAGCCATCCGGTCGAATGCGTCGTTGTCAGCGACCGGGCGGTCGTCGAGGCCTGCACCCGCTTCCTCGACGACCACCGGGTGCTGGTGGAGCCCGCCTGCGGCGCGGCACTCGCGGTCGCCTATACCCGCGCCGATCCGTTGCTGCGCTTCGAGCGGGTGCTGACGATCGTCTGCGGCGGCGCGACGACGACGGTCGAACGGCTGCAGGCCTGGTAGGCCGCCTGACGTTTAAAGCGCGTCGCGATCTTTCAGATTCGCTCCTTTGCTTTAAGTCTTTGATTTTTCGTATGTCGTTATCGCAAAACCGCCGCACACTTTTGCGCGACATACTTTAGGCGGCACCGCCCCTTTCCGCATGCAGCGGAAAGACAAGCCAGTCCCCAAGGTTCCGGCGCGACAGGCGCGGACCGATAGGCAGGCATCCGCCGCTGACCGTTGACCATGGCCTGGCGCTCAGGCAGTCTCTTGCCATGGCCAGAGGCGTGCTGCTCGATCTCTCCGGCGTGCTCTATGACGGCGACACGGTGCTGCCGGGTGCCGTCGCGGCGGTCTCGCGCCTCAGGGCCGCCGACCTGCCTCTCCGCTTCCTGACCAACACCACACGGCAATCGAAGCGCCAGCTCGTCGCCCAGCTCCAGCGTTTCGGCTTCGATTGTGCCGCCGACGAAGTGTTCACGCCGGTTGCTGCCGCGCGCGCCTGGCTCGAGGCGAACGGCCACCAGCCGCACCTGCTCGTTCATCCCGCGCTTGAGGAGGACTTCGCCGATTGCCGCAAGGACGGCCCCGCCGCCGTCGTCGTTGGCGATGCGGCCGAACGCTTCAGCTATGACAGCCTCAATACCGCCTTCCGTGCGCTGATGGCCGGCGCACCACTGCTGGCGCTCGCCCGCAACCGATTCTTCCGGGATCGCGACGGCGAACTGAGCCTCGATGCCGGCCCCTTCGTCGAGGCGCTGGAACATGCGAGCGGCACCAAGGCGACACTCTTCGGCAAGCCCTCCGCCGATTTCTTCCTGGCAGCCGCAGCGAGCATGAGCCTTGACCCCGCCGATGCGACCATGATCGGCGACGATGCCGAAAGCGATACCGCCGGCGCGCTTGCCGCCGGGATCGGAGAGGCGATCCTCGTGCGCACTGGCAAATACCGCGAGGGCGACGAAAACCGGTTCGCGCCGGCGCCTTCCACGGTCGTCGACGACATAAAGGCCGCCTGCGACCTCATCCTCCACCGGCATTGAACCGCTGTCCTCGCCGCCCCTGGCAAAGGCGGTGACGCGAACTTATGTCCGCTCATAACCTTGCGTTGTTCCAGCCGGTCGGGGAGGCAAATGTACGATAGGCTCACGGTCGTTGTTCGCTACGGTGCGATGGTCGTTCGCTGCCTCTGGTGGCTCACTGTCGTTAGCGGGGCAACGGCTTTCGGCGCCTTCTATGGCTGGCAAAATCACGGCTGGCCGGGAGCGATCTCCCTCGGCCTGGTCGGTTTCGGTGCGGGCATGGCCTTTGCGGCCGCGCCCACCTCATGCCTCGAAATCCTCGTCGATTTCGCGAGGATCTTCTGACCCAACAGCCCTCGGCTCGCCGGATGCCTGCCGCAAAACGGCGATGACGAAGACTGGAATAGCCCGTCAACGAAAAAAGCCGGAGCGCTGCCCCGGCTTCCTTCACTCGACCGTTCGATAAGGCTTAGTTCTTCGCCTTGTCGACCAGCTTGTTCTTGCCGATCCAGGGCATCATGCCGCGCAGCTTCGCGCCGACTTCCTCGATCTGGTGGGCGTCGTTGACGCGGCGGATGCCCTTGAAGCGGGCAGCACCCGACTTGTACTCCTGCATCCACTCGGAGGTGAACTTGCCGGTCTGGATGTCCTTGAGGACGCGCTTCATCTCGGCCTTGGTTTCTTCGGTGATGATGCGCGGACCGGTGACGTATTCGCCCCACTCGGCCGTGTTCGAGATCGAGTAGTTCATGTTGGCGATGCCGCCTTCATAGATCAGGTCGACGATCAGCTTCACTTCGTGCAGGCACTCGAAATAGGCCATTTCCGGAGCGTAGCCGGCTTCAACCAGCGTTTCGAAGCCGGCGCGGATCAGCTCGACGAGACCGCCGCAGAGAACGACCTGCTCGCCGAAGAGGTCGGTTTCGCACTCTTCCTTGAAGTTGGTTTCGATGATGCCCGAACGGCCGCCGCCGACGCCGCAGGCGTAGGAGAGCGCGAGGTCAAGCGCGTTGCCCGAGGCGTCCTGGTGAACGGCAACGAGGCAGGGCACACCGCCGCCCTTCTGGTATTCGCCGCGAACCGTGTGGCCCGGGCCCTTCGGCGCGATCATGACGACGTCGACGGTCGCCTTCGGCTCGATCAGGCCGAAGTGAACGTTGAGGCCGTGCGCAAAGGCGATCGCAGCGCCGTCACGGATGTTGCCGGCGATGTCGGCCTTGTAGATTTCGGCCTGCAGTTCGTCCGGCGTCGCCATCATGATGAGGTCGGCCCACTTGGCGGCTTCCGCAACCGAGAGAACCGAGAGGCCGTCGGCCTCGACCTTGGCAGCCGTTGCCGAACCCGGCTTCAGCGCGATGCGGATTTCCTTGGCACCGGAATCCTTGAGGTTCAGCGCATGGGCGCGGCCCTGGCTGCCATAGCCGACGATGGCGACCTTCTTCGACTTGATCAGGTTGATATCGGCATCACGATCGTAATAGACGCGCATTTTTGTGGTCCTTCCCGTTGTTGTCAGTTGTCTCCGCCGCATGGCGCCAGAACCGGGATCGGCTCAGGCGCCCTACGGCAATTCCTAGTGCTGCAGCAGCCTTTGCGCTTCCTTCGAAGCGCGGCGCTGCCATTTCACTGCTGCAGCGGCCTTTGCGCTTCCTTCGAAGCGCGGCGCTGCCATTTCACTGCTGCAGCGGCCTTTGCGCTTCTTTCGAAGCGCGGCGCTGCAGGCCGTCACCTCTTCGTTCCGTAAAGCGTGAGGAAGGCTGCAACCGCCTGCTCCGCCTTGCGGCCAAAACTCTTCTTCATCTCGCCGGCCTCTTCGCCGAGCAGCATCTTCAGGTGCCAGTCGGAGACGACAAGCCCGTAGAGGGCGCCATAGGCCTCGTCGGCATCCTCGAACGTCAGCAGCCCTGCCTTGCGGCCGGCCTCGAGCAGGGCCGCCGCACGGCGGCCGATCTGCCGGCGCCCGCGCTCCTGCAGCATGTGGCCGAGCTTGGAGCCGTCGCGGCTTGCCTGGCCGATTGCCAGCCGGTTCAGCGCCAGCGACACGTCTCCGGCCAAAACCTCGAGCAGATCCTTGGCAAACACGATCAGATGACGCTCAAGGCTCTCGGCATCGAGCGCCCTGGCGGCAACGTCCTGCGTGCGTACCTTGCTCGCCTGGAAGCCGATCATCGCCGAGATCAGGCCATCGCGATCGCCGAACCACTTGTAGAGGCTTTCCTTGGAGCAATTGGCGGCCCGCGCGATGCCGGCCGTCGTCAGCGCCTTTTCGCCGCCGTCGACCAGAAGACGCAATGCCTGCTCGAGAACGGCGCCCTGACGTTCCGTCAGCCCCTCCCCGGCATTCGCCTCCCTTATCGCCGCAGTCATCTGCACGTCGCCTCACTCCCGATCAGTACCGTACGGTACGGTTCGCATTCTTCTAGTGAAGAGGCCTGGGAGCGTCAAGACGATTCTTACAAGGGGGCGAAATTTCGGCGGGGACGGCGGGGTAGTCTTTATGGTGCACGTCTATCGCCGCCCCTCATCCCCCTGCCGGGACCTTCTCCCCGTCATCACGGGGAGAAGGACGGGTGCGGCGCTCGCTCGCCTCAAAAGCAGGCATCCTCGATCTCCCACCGGAATAAGGCTCCGTTCGGCATCACGCATTCGCTGACAGCTGGCCCATGTGGCGACTTGGCCATCGGCCACGTCCCCTCTCCCCGCCTGCGGGGAGAGGGTTAGGGTGAGGGGCAGGTCTTGCGACACGATCGCACGCGACGCCTCTCCGCAAAAATCTTACCGCCACCCCCGCACAGCCTCCTCGATGAAAGCCGCCACCGCCGCCACGCTCGGAACCCGCGCCCGTTCCGGATGCATCATCAGGTAGGCCGGGCGCTCGGCCGTTGCACCCGGCTCGTCCACCGCCTCGAAGCGCAAGTCGCGCGAGGCGGAGACCTCCGGCAACATCAACTCGGCGCCGAGCGAAAGCGCCGCCTCCATCAGGATCTCCAGCTTGTCGGCAGTCAGCGCCACCCGGGCGCCGGCGCGTAGCCGGTCCAGCGCCTGCATCTCCGGCACATGCGCGAGCGCCGGGCCGTAGCGCACGACCGGGCATGGGCCCGCGCCCTGCCCCTTCGGCCTGAACAGCCGGAAGCGGAGCGTGCCGAGGCTCTTCACCCGCACGGAATCCTCGCCGGTGCGCGCCATGCGGATGGCGATGTCGGCCTCGCGCCGTTCGATGCTCAGCATCTGGTTGTCGGCGATGAGATCAAGCGTCAGGCCGGGATGCCGCTCTTCGAGCCGGGCAAGCGATGGCGCCAGGATGGCGCTCAGCACAAAGCCGATGCTCGTCACCCGCACCTGCCCCTTCAATTCCGCCGTCCGCCGTAACAGCGTCGCGAGCGACAGCGACGCTTCCTCGGACATCGTCCGCAGCCGCTCGACGACGGGAGCCAGCACCGGCGTCGGCGTCAGCCGGCCGTCGATGCGGTCGAAGAGCGCCGCCCCCACCCGCCGCTCCAGCGCCGCGAGCCGTCGCGACACCGTCGTCTGGTCGACGCCGAGCGAACGCGCCGCCTGGCTGAGCGTCGCGCCGCGCACCAGATGGTCCAGCAGTTCGAGATCTGCCCATGTCCCTGCATTCATGCAGATTTGCCTCCGAAAATTTCGGCTCACTCTGCATCAACGCAGTCGCTAAGATCAAGCCCATCAACACCCCCGCTTCGAAAAGCAAGGAGCCTGACGATGACCGCTGCCACCCTTTCGCCCGCCGCCCCCGCAACCCTCTTCACGCTGGCCGGCGTCACGCTCACCCCGCCCGCGCTTGGCGATGCGACGCTGATCCTGATCGACTACCAGAACGAATATCTGGCCGGCCCCTTGCGTCTCGTCGAACCGGAAGCGGCGATCGAGAAGGCGCGGCAGCTTCTGGTCGCCGCTCGTGCCGCCGGCGCCAGGATCATCCACGTCGCCCATCGCGGTGCTGCCGGCGGCGTCTTCGACCGGGCTCAACATCGCGGCGCGATCGTCGATGCGCTGGCGCCGCTGCCAAGCGAAACCGTCGTCGAGAAGCCACGGCCCAACGCCTTCTCCGGCACCGACCTCTCGGAGATCGTCGGGCCGGCCGGCACGCCGGTTATCTTCGCCGGCTTCATGACGCACAATTGCGTCTCGTCGACCGCCCGCGCCGCCAAGGACCTCGGCTACGGCATCACGATTGCGGCCGACGCCTGCACCACCCGCGACCTTCCCTCGCCGACCGGCACCATTCCGGCGCGCGCCCTGCATGATGCCGAGCTCGCCGGCCTTGCCGATCACCACGGCGCCGTCGTCGATGTCGCCGCCTTGATCGCGCCGCGCGGCTGACCGGTCGTCAGCCGTCATCGAAACCCCGGGCGCCCGCCGATCGTGGGCGCCCTCTGTCGCAGCGCAGCTGCGGAAGATTACGAAAATATAATGATCTCAATGCTGTTCGCCGGGGCCGTTCGCTTCTATTTTTGACCTATCCACTTTGGCATCGGCGATGCCGGTTAGGCGCAAGCGATGAGCAAGACAGCAAAGACGGCGCGAGCCGACACCACGCCCCGCGACGACGCGGCCCCCAACGTGACCTTCATTCCTGGTGCAGTGCAGAAGGCGAAGCGCAAGCGTCGCACGCGCTCCTGGCTGTGGCTGCCGGTCGTTCTCGCCGTCGCCGGCGCTGCCTATTACGGCTGGGTGCGCTACGGCGAGGAGCCGGCAGCGGCGGCGATGGTGACCGACGTGGTGGCGCGCGGCGACATTGAAAACAGCGTCACCGCCGTCGGCACGCTCGATGCGGTCAAATCCGTCGATGCCGGCGCGCAGGTCTCCGGCCAGTTGAAGGCGCTGCATGTCGAGATCGGCGACAAGGTCACGCAAGATCAACTGGTCGCCGAGATCGACCCGGCAACGATCGAGAACCGCATCGAGATCGACCAGGCGGAGCTCGCCAACCTCCAGGCGCAGCTTGTCTCCAAGAAGGCGCAGCTCGTTCTGAAGCAGGCCAATATCGACCGCCAGCGCAATCTCGTCGAAGCGAAGAGCGTGGCGCAATCGACGCTCGACCAGGCGATCGCCGATCTCGCCGCGGCCGAAGCCGACGTCAACGCCATCGAGGCGCAGATCCGCAAGCAGCAGGCGACCCTTGCCGGCGACAAGGTCGACCTCGGCTACACCAAGATCTTCGCGCCGATGGCCGGCACCATCGTCGCCAACCCGGCCAAGGAAGGCCAGACGCTGAACGCCAACCAGACGACGCCGACGATCGTCACCATTGCCGATCTCTCGACCATGACGGTGAAGGCGCAGGTGTCGGAAGCCGATGTCACCCGGCTGAAGGTCGGCATGGACGCCTATTTCACGCTGCTCGGCCAGCCGGGAAAGCGCTTCGTCGGCAAGCTCCGGCAGATCCAGCCGATGCCCGACACCGCCAATAACGTCGTGCTCTATTACGCCCTCTTCGACGTGCCCAATCCCGACGGCGAGCTGATGATGTCGATGAGCGCGCAGGTGTTCTTCGTGCAGGCCGCCGCCAAGGACGTGCTGATCGTGCCGAGCGCCGCCTTGAACCACCCGGCCAAGGCCACCGGCGATGCGGCCGGCCAGGGCGGCGGCCGACGTGATGGCCAGAGAAGCGGCCAGGCGAACGGCGCGCGTGGTGAGGCCGGCAAAGCTCAGGTCACCGTCGTCACCGCTTCCGGCGCGCTTGAAACCCGCGACGTCGAAGTGGGCATCCGCAACCGCGTCAGCGCCGAGATCAGGAGCGGCCTCGAAGAGGGCGAGAAGATCGTCGTCAGCACCGGCTCCGGCAGCAGCGGCAACGCCCGTGACGGCCGCAGCCTGCGCGGCATGCGCATGCCGCCGATGTTCTGAGGCTGCCGGCCATGTCCCCGCTCATCTCGCTCAAGCATGTCAGCAAGACCTATTTCAACGGCGATCTCGCCGTCGAGGTCCTGCACGGCATCTCGCTCGACATCGAGGCGGGCGAGTTCGTGGCGATCGTCGGCCAGTCCGGCTCCGGCAAATCGACGATGATGAACATTCTCGGCTGCCTCGACCAGCCGACTGGCGGCGACTATCTGATCGACGGCGAAAGCGTTGCCGACCTCGATACCGATGAACTGGCGGCGCTGCGCCGCCGCACCTTCGGTTTCGTCTTCCAGAGCTACAACCTCATTCCGACCGCCAGCGCCAAGGAGAATGTCGAGGTGCCGGCCGTCTATGCCGGCATGTCGGCCCGCGACCGGCACGATCGCGCCGAGGCGCTGCTCGAAGCGCTGAAGCTTGGCGAGCGCCTCGACCACCGGCCGAACCAGCTCTCCGGCGGCCAGCAGCAGCGTGTCTCGATCGCCCGCGCGCTAATGAATGGTGGCCGCGTGATCCTTGCCGACGAGCCGACCGGCGCGCTCGACAGCCAGAGCGGCTCGGACGTGATGGCGCTCTTGCGCGACATGAACAACCAGGGCCACACCGTCATCGTCATCACCCACTCGCGCGAGGTCGCCGAGCAGGCCGACCGGCTGATCGAGATCCATGACGGCCGCATCGTCGCCGACCGGGCCAAGAAGAGCCGCAGCAATGCCGAAGGTGCGGCCGCCCTTGCCCGCCATGTCAGCGAAGGTTCGGCGGCGATCGCCGACGTCACCGAAGCGGTGAAGATGGCGTTTCGGGCGCTGAAGGCCAATCTCTTCCGCACGATCCTGACGCTGCTCGGCATCGTCATCGGCGTCGGCTCGGTCGTCGCCATGCTGGCGATCGGCACAGGCGCGCAGGACTCGGTCCTGAGCCGCATTTCCTCCATGGGCTCGGACCTCCTGGTGGTGCGCCCCAGCATGGCGAATTTCCGCGGCAGCGCGGGGGGAAGCAACGTCACGCTCATTCCGGCCGATGCCGATGCGATCCTCGAAGTGCCGAATGTCGCCTTCGCCGTGCCAGAGATGACGAGCAGCGTCACGCTCCGCCGCGGCAATGTCGACTACCAGACGACCGCCAATGGCACCGTGCCGCAGTTCACGACGGCGAAATCCTGGAAGATGGCCAAGGGCGAGTTCATCAACCAGAACGACATGGACGCTTACGCGCCGGTCGCTGTCCTCGGCCAGACGGTGGTCAAGACGCTCTTTCCCGATGGCGACAACCCGATCGGCCAATATGTGCTGGTCAACAAGATCCCGTTCCAGGTCATCGGCGTGATGGCGGAAATGGGCGCCACCGCCTTCGGCACCGACCAGGACGATGTCGTGCTGGTGCCTTTGACCACCGGCAGCATCCGCCTCTTCGGCCAGCGCAACGTGCGCACCATCACCGTGCAGGTAAAGGACGGCTCCGCGATCGACATCACCCAGCAGACGATCCAGGCGCTGCTCGACCAGCGCCACAAGCGCCAGGACACGCAGATCACCAACATGTCCTCCGTGCGCGAGGCCTTCACCGAGACCTCGAACACGCTGAAGCTGTTCCTCGGCTCCGTCGCGGCGATCTCGCTCTTGGTCGGCGGCATCGGCGTCATGAACATCATGCTGGTTTCGGTCAGCGAGCGCACCCGCGAGATCGGCGTGCGCATGGCGACCGGCGCCCGCCAGCGCGACATCCTCCTACAGTTCATCATCGAGGCTCTCGTCGTCTCGGCGATCGGCGGCACGCTCGGCGTCGCGCTTGGCCTCGCGACCGGCGCGCTCGCCGGCCAGTTCGGCATGCCCGTCGCCTTCACCCTCGGCCCCGTAGCGCTCGCCTTCGCCTGCGCCTTCCTCACCGGCCTCGTCTTCGGTTTCCTCCCCGCCCGCAACGCCTCACGGCTGCAGCCGGCGGTGGCGCTGAGTGCGGATTGAGGGCTACGACTTGGCCGGCTGTAGACAAAGCACGCCCCACTACCCAAGATGGCATTATGCAACCATTGGCGTGATTCGAGATGTGGAAGTTCTTCGCGGCCCTGACATGTGTGCTTACGGCGGGGGCCTTCATCTGGCTTGCGCTCTTGATTTCGGGGCACATCGAAGGCGAATTTGGCCTGAGGGACCTGATCAGCATGATCATGTCGGTGCCGACAACCATCGGCCTCGTCTGCTATGCCTACGATAGGACCATGCTTCCATCGGCCTTCTGGCCGCCTTTTGCCAAAGCGCTAACCTTCTGGACGGCCTTTGAAATCGTTGACACGACCTGGGCACTCTTGTCTCTCAGCCCGGCGGCATTTTCCAGGAGCGAACTGGCCGCGGTGGTGGTGCTCTATCCGGTCCTTCTGGCGTTTGCCTATTTCGGGTGGCTCGGCGTCTGGCGCCACGCCCACGCCGTGAAGCGGCAATCTGCTCCCGCGAACTGACGCGAACTTCGTTCAGATGCGCGCGCAAGCATTCACCGTGGCGCAAGTCGCCCTGCTCGCGAAAGTGAAGACAGATTGCTCAACCTCGTACTCTACAGCGATCAGCTTTTCCCCGCCTGTTCGGCGATCGACCTGAGGCTCGTCGAATTGCTGAAGGCGCGCGAAACCGGAAATCGCATCGCCTATGTCGCCTCCGGCCCGGAGCCGGACCGCGGCTTCTTCCTTGCCGCCCGGTCCTATTACGGCCGATCCGGCCTCGATCTCGCTCTGTTCTTCGATCTCGATGAGCCGCACTCGGCAGAAGACATCGCTGCACTCTTCGCCTCGGATGCCATTCACCTCGCCGGCGGCCATACCGGCGGGTTTCTCGAACGGCTGAAGCGAAGCGGCATGCTCGGGTCGCTCCGCGACTGGGCGCTGTCAGGCGGCATCCTCATCGGCGTCAGCGCCGGCGCCATCCTCATGGCCCCGACGATCGCGACGGATGCGCTGTTCGTCGGTAAGAGACCCGAGGACCTGTCGGATGGAGATGCGCTCGACCTCGTGCCGTTCGCGTTCTTCCCGCATCTCAGCGACGACGACACTTACCTTCCCGCGCTTCTCCGCTACAGCACGCATACGCCAAGACCGATCGTTGCCTGCAATGACGGCGACGGCATCATTGTGACCGGCAGGAGGATCGAATGCGCAGGAAATCCGCTTTGGCTTGCGGGCGGAGCCGCACGCGCGCCGGGCGAGCTCGAGCTCGACGGCTTCTCGATTTTGCAGATCTGACCGCGCACATCCTGTTGCGCGTCGCTGAGCCCCGCCCCTCTATATCGCTCCCGCCCGCGCGGCCCGCGCGAGGCGTGGCGCGGCCGCTCTTTCTCGCAGCGGCAGCGGCGCCGAGGCGGCGTTGCGCCTGCCGAGCTGCGCCTCTCCAGCAGTGATGCCGATGTCGGCGAGGCGCTCCGCGTCGAGTTCACGCAACTGCTGCAACTGCCGGTACCGAGACCGTGGCGAGGCGACGAGATAGAGGCCGATTTCCCTGAACATGTCGAATACCCATGTCTTGTTCCTGATTATGAGGACAGTCTGCGCCTCGACATTCCACAAATGAAGGTTAGCATTCCTATTCAAAGCATAAGGAAAACTTTGATATGGGTGCGCTCAATCTCGACTATCTCAGAACCTTCGCGCTGGTTGCCGATCTCGGCAGCTTCTCGGCCGCCGCCGAGCGGCTGGGGCTCACCCAGCCGGCGATCAGCCTGCAGGTGCGCGCTTTGGAAAAGCAGCTCGGCGTGCGCCTCGTCGAGCGTGTCGGCCGCACCGCGCGGCCGAGTGCCGCCGGGGCGGAACTGCTGGCCCATGCGGGCCGCATCGAGGCGGCGACGAGCCAGGCCATCGAGGCGGTGGCGCGCCACGCCAAGGGCGTTCTCGGCCGCGTGCGGCTCGGCACCGGCGCCACCCCTTGCGCCTTCCTGCTGCCGCCGCTGCTGGCCGATCTCAAGCGCCGCTTCCCCGACCTCGACATCACGGTCACAACCGGCAACAGCGCCGACATTGTCCGGGCGGTGGACGAAAATCTGCTTGATATCGGGCTCGTCACCCTTCCCGTCACCGGCCGCATCTTCGATGTGGCCCCGCTCTTCGACGAACGCTTCGTCGCCATCGCCCCTCCGGGAACCGACCTGCCTGACAGCGTGACCGCCAAAACCCTGGCGAAGCACCCGTTGATCCTCTACGAACCGGGCGCCAACACCCGCCGGATCACCGACGAATGGCTGATTTCGGGCGGCACGGACGTCAAACCGCTCATGTCGTTCGGCAGCGTCGACGCGATCAAGGAAATGGTCGCCGCCGGCCTCGGTGCAGCGCTCGTGCCGGAAATCGCGCTCCGCGCCGGGGATCACGAGCGACTGGAGGTGCGACCGGTCACGCCGCCTTTCTCACGCCGCTCCGCCCTCGTCCTTCGCCGCGACAAGCGACTCGACCGGGCGCTGCGCGAGACATTGGCCGCCTTGAGGACACTGGCAGACCTGGACGAGGACTAGAAAGCGCGGCGATCGGAAATCGGGTGGGCGCTGCCCTCCGCCGGCAGTAGTCAGGGCGAACTTCAACCAAGAGAAGGGATAAGTCCATGACCATGCTGCAAGACAAGATCGTGATCGTCACCGGCGCCTCCTCCGGCATCGGCCGCGCGGTCGCCAGGCTCTTCGCCGCCGAGGGCGCGAAGATCGTCGCCAACGCCCGCGGTGAAGCGCCGCTTACGGCCGTTGTCGAAGCGATCCACGAGGACGGCGGCGAAGCAATCGCCGTCAGCGGCGACGTCACCGAGGAAGCGACCCATTTCCGGCTGGTGGAGGCGGCGCTGAACCGTTTCGGCGGCCTCGACATCGCCGTCAACAATGCCGGCTCCGTCGGCGCCGTCAGGCCGATCGCCGAAATCACCGCCTCCGAATGGCAGGAGACGCTCGCCGCCAACCTCACCTCCGCCTTCCTTGCCGCCCGCCACCAGATCCCGGCCATGCTGCAACGCGACGGCGGATCGCTGGTCTTCACCTCCACCTTCGTCGGCACCAGCGTCGGTATCCCCGGCATGGCCGCCTATGGCGCGGCGAAAGCCGGGCTGATGGGCCTCGTCAAGGGCATCACCGCCGACTATGGCGCAAGCGGCATCCGCGCCAACGCGCTCCTTCCGGGCGGCGTCGATACGCCGGCGGGCGGCAGCAAGGAGCAGAAGGAATGGGCCGCCGGCCTGCACGCGATGAAGCGCATCGCCCAGCCGGAAGAGATCGCCCAGGCCGCCCTCTTCCTCTCCGGCCCAATGGCAAGCTTCGTCTCGGGTGCGGCGCTCTTTGCCGATGGCGGCAATGCTGCGGTGAAGTGACGGCGGCCAGCGGCCCCAACAGGCGCCAGGGCAGGCTGCCCTGGCGCGAACCCGCGCCAGTACCTCTATCCGGACAGTCGCCTCTCCCCGGCAGCCCTTCAAATCGGGATCTCCGTCGTCTCCTTGCCCGTGCGGATCACGAACGCCGTGTAATAGCGCGCGACATTGCTCTCCTCGCGGAAGAGCCGTTCAGTCAGCGCATCGAGCTCGTCCATGTCCTTCAGCCGCAGCATCAGCAGCGCATCGGTCTCGCCGCTGATGCTGTAGGCCTGGATGACCGCCGGCTCCTTGGCCGCCATGTCGAGGAAGCGGCGGACATATTGTTCGCCGTGGCGCTCGAGCTCGACGGTGATGATCGCCTTCATGGTTCGGCCGGCCTTGGCCGGATTGAGGACCGCGACGATCCGGTCGATGACGCCGGCCTGATGAAGCCGCCTTATGCGGCGCAGGCAGCTTGACGGCGACAGGCCGACTTCGGCCGCAAGCTCGGCATTGGTGCGCGACGCATCCTGCTGCAGGAGCTTCAGAAGCTTGCTGTCGATCCTGTCCATCCCAGTTTCCCTGTTGCGGCCCTATGCAATTTTATTGCACAAACTCGCATATTTTGACCACAACTGCGAATGGCCCCGCGCTAGTCCTTGGACAACCAGTCAAGGAGGCACCGTCATGGCCGTTCTGATCATCCTCTACCGCAAGACGCTCACCACACTCGAAGTCTATTGGGACTTGGTCCGCATCATCGTCCCCGTCACCATCGTCACGCATGTGCTGCAGGAACTTGGGGTGATCCGCGCCGTCGCGCCCGCCTTCGAGCCGCTGATGACCGTGGTCGGGCTGCCGCCCGAACTCGCCTTCGCCTGGCTGACCGGCCTGCTTGTCGGCATCTGGGGCGCCGTGGTGGTCGTCTTCGCGCTGGTGCCGGTTTCGGAGCTGACGACCGCCGACATGACGGTCTTTTCAGCGCTGATGCTGGTGGCCCATGCCATCCCGATCGAGCAGCGCATCATCCAGAAGGCAGGCCCGAGTTTCCTCGTCACGGCCGCGCTCAGGATCGGCGGCGGCCTCGTCTTCGCGGCACTGCTGCACCAAGTCTTCGCGCTGACCGGATGGCTCGCCGCGCCGCTGAACCCCACATGGATCCCGGTCAACGAGGGCTCGGGCTGGGTCGCTTTCGCGCTCAGCACACTGAAGACGCTCGCGACCATGCTCGTCGTGCTGCTCGCCTTGAGCTGGACGATCGAGATCCTCAAGCTCGTCGGCATCCTCGGCTGGCTGAACCGGGGCATGGCGCCGCTCTTCCGCCTGGCCGGCATAAGGTCCGAGACGGTGCCGTTCACCGCCGTCGGCGTGCTCCTTGGCATATCCTATGGCGGCGCGCTGCTGATCCGCGAGGCGCGCGAAGCCAGGGTGGAGCCGCGCCAGGTCTTCCTCGCCTGCGTCTTCATGGGTTTCGGCCACAGTCTCATCGAGGATACGCTGGTCGTCGTTGCCCTCGGTGCGGATTTCACCAGCGTGTTCTTCGGTCGCCTGCTCTTTGCCATCGCGGCGACGGCCATGGTCGCGCGCGTCGTCACGTCCGCGCCGGACAGGGTGTTCTTCCGCTCCTTCTTCCGCAAGGACGGTGGCGAACCCGTCCTGTCGGAGGCGTAGAGCATGCCGCGCAAAAATGTGCTGCGGTCTTGCGTTACTCCGCCGCGGCCTCTGCAGCCAGAGTGGGCGGCACCGTCATCCGCCCAAACGCCGCACGGTAAGCGACGGGTGTCGTCGAAAGCTGCTGGCGGAAATGGTGGCGCAGCGTCTGGGTCGAGCCGAAGCCCGAGGCTTCGGCCACCTGCTCCATGCCGAGCGCCGTTTCCTCCAGCAATTGCCGGGCGCGGGAAAGCCGCTCGGAAAGCAGCCAGCGCGCCGGCGTCGTGCCGGTCGCCGCCTCGAAGCGCCGCAGGAAGGTGCGCTCGCTCATGCCGGCCGCCTTCGCGAGCACGGCGATCGAGAAATCCTCGCCCAGCCGTTCGCGCATGCGGTCGAGCAACGGCCCGAGCCGGGCGCTCTCATGCACGTCGGGCACCGCCCGCTCGATGAACTGCGCCTGGCCGCCGTCGCGGTGCGGAGGTACGACGAGGCGGCGGGCGACGCGGTTGGCGGCCTCGCTGCCGAAATCGCGGCGGATCAGGTGCAGGCAGAGATCGATGCCGGCAGCGCTGCCGGCCGAGGTCAGCACCGCGCCGCCGTCGACATAGAGCACGTCCGGCACCACCTCGATGTCAGGATAGAGCGCCTTCAGCCTGTCGGTATGGCGCCAGTGGGTCGTCGCCCTCCGGCCCGAAAGCAGCCCGGCCGCCGCCAGCACGAAGACGCCGGAACAGATCGAAAGGACGCGCGCGCCGCGATCATGCGCCTCGCGCAACGCGGCGCAGAGCGCCTCCGGCACCGGCTGGTCGGCGCCCCGCCATCCGGGAACGATGATCGTGCCGGCCTCGGCCAGAAGCGCGATGCCGCCGTCGGCAACGAGGCGCACGCCGCCGGTTGCCCTAAGTTCGCCGGGATCGACCGAGGCGACGGCGAAGCGATACCAGCCCTCGCCCATTTCCGGCCGCGGCAGGCCGAACATCTCGACGGCGACGCCGAACTCGAAGGTGCAGAGCCCATCATAGGCAAGCGCCACGACGAGCGGATTTTGAAGCGATGAGGCAGCGGAAAATGACTTTGGCATGATCTTGAGCATATATGGCAATGTTGCCAACTGCCAGTCCCCGCCAAGCGCTGCTACATGTTTCCTCGTCAACCCGCACGAACACCTGAGGAGAGCCCGATGAGCATCGTCACCGAAACCCCCGCCGCTTCCCCCGAGATCGCCATTGCCCATTTCGCCAAGCGCCTGAGCGTCGAGACCGATTGCTCGGACGTCGCCCATGCCCTGAAGAGCGGCGAACAGGATTTCGTGCTTCTGCATGTGGTCGGCTCGGACGCGGCCTATGCCCGCCGACACGTGCCGGGCGCGATCCACCTGCCGCATCGCCAGATCAGCGCCGAACGCATGGCCGAGTGGCCCGAGGATACGCTCTTCGTCGCCTACTGCGCCGGCCCGCACTGCAACGGCGCCGACCAGGCGGCCCTCAGGCTTGCGCGGCTCGGCCGCCCCGTGAAGATCATGATCGGCGGCATCACCGGCTGGGAAGATGAGGGCCTGGCCTTCGCCACCGGCTCCGCGCCCGGTGAAGCGCAGGCCTTGCTCGCCGCCTGAGCCCGCGCCTACAGCGCCGCGCGTCTTTTAAGACGCGCAAAGGTCGCTGTAGCACTTTGATTTGCTGCATGTCTTTGTCCTTAAATCGAGGTCGATTTAAGGAGACATGCAGTAGCTCACATGATTGCTTCGCGCGTCTCCGGACGCGTGAAGCACGCTGCAGCACCTTGCAGCGCCGCGTGACCTTGCCCCCGCCGGCATTCAGTAACCCGCGCCTGACGGATCACCCCTTTGCACGAGATGTCGAGATGCACGCATCACCCCTCACCGTCCGCCCCTTCCAACGCCACGACGTGACCGACGTGCTGAGGCTGATGCGCGGCCTTGCAATCTTCGAGGGCTACATCGACAAATTCTGCGTGACCGAAGCGGATCTGGCCGAACACGGTCTTGGCGAAACCCCGCGCTTCGGCGTGCTGCTCGCGGAGCTTTGCGGCCGCACGGTCGGCATCGCCGTCCACTACGTCATCCCCTGGACCTACGACCTGAAGCCGACGCTGGTGCTGAAGGAACTTTTCGTCGATGAAACAGCGCGTTCCTCGGGCGCAGGCGCCGCATTGATCGCGGCTTTGAAGCGTCACGCCGCCAGCATCGGCGCGCCACGCATCAACTGGACGGTGCTGGCGAGCAACGACGCCGCCAAGCGCTTCTACCGGCGCGAAGGCGGCAGCCGCGATGCGATCTGGGAGCCCTGGACGATGCCGGTCGAGGCCGTTCCGGGCGGCTGCGAAAGCTGAAGATCCACCCGGCCATGCGCCCCAGAACGGCGCCTAACCCCCGCCAAAGCCTCCATAACCCGCTTGGGCAGGGCATTTCACCGCCTTGCCTAGCCCTAATTGCCTACTCAAATCCCTCTTAAATTTTATTGATTTCAGGCACCGCTTTTGTCAAACTGTACCTGTAATTGCACACCGCAGACATACAATCCCCGGAAGAGTAGTGTGGTTGCGTTTTTATTGCCGTGCAATTGCTTTATTTGTTTTTATTGCGCGCTTGAGCCTCCGTTCCCCGCGGGGGCTCAATCATTTTGAAGAATAGGCAATTGAAGCAACGCGAAACCGGCAGCGGGCGGTCTACAAACGTGATCTCGACCCGCAACACGGAAGATCTTGCCTCGCACTGGTCACGTGGCTAAAGCCTCAAAAGCCACGTCTCCACCTTGCCTTTGCCCTTGACGTCGATTGCGCCGCGCGACTCGAAAACAAACTGGCCTTGGAGCTGGTCATACACTGTGCGTGTCACCTGAACGGAATCGGGAACGCCCGCAGACTCCATTCGGCTCGCGAGATTCACCGTGTCGCCCCACAGGTCGTAAATGTACTTGCTCTTGCCGATGACGCCGGCCACGACGGGGCCGCTGTTGATACCGACTCTCAGCTTCAAGGAGGTGTTGTGCTCCAGCGCGTGCTCGCGGCTGATATGGATCATGCGAATGGCCATGCGCACCATGCGCTCGGCGTGATCGGGACAAGGCTCGGGCAGGCCGCAGACCGCCATGTAGGCGTCGCCGACGGTCTTGATCTTTTCGATGCCGAGCTCCTGCGCCGCCGCGTCAAAACGCGTGAACAGCCCATTGAGCAACTTGACGACATCCTGCGGCGGCATGTTGGACGAAAGCTCGGTGAAGCCCACCAGGTCGGCAAAGGCGACCGTGACTTCCGCGAAGCCATCGGCAATCCGTTCCTCGCCGCCGCGCAGTCGGTTGGCGATCGGCGCGGGCAGCACGTTCAGCAACAACTCCTCGTTTTCGCGGTTCTTGTTTTGGATCACCACGTTCTTTTCGCGCAGATCCCCAACCATGCCGTTGAAAGCCGAACAAAGTTGTCCGATCTCGTCTCCTGTGCGCACAGCCACGCTGGCTTCGTAATCGCCTGCGGCGAAGCGTTTCACACCAGCCGTGAGTTCCCTGAGCGGTCCAAGCATTGCGCGCGCAAGCCAGGCGGCCGCTGCAGTCAATGCGAGCAACGCCAACCCGCCAACCACCATCAGGTCTCTGCGCAACTGGTCGATCGGCGCAAAGGCTTCAGCGCTGTCGATCTTGGCGACAACGCCCCAGTTGACTCCGGCTATTGCAAGCGGGCCCCATGACGCGAGTGTCGGAACGCCGCGATAACCGACGATCTCTCCGGTCCCCTCGACCCCGGCAATGGCAGCCCTGGTGGCTGCGGTCTCGATGCGCTGGTGCAGCACTGGCGTGCCGTAGCGCTTGATTGCAGCGATTTCTTCGTCCGGTGTGCCGACGGCCGTGAGTTCGGCGAAGTAGTGTTCACGATCCTCGTAAAAGGTTCGCGGACCAGAACGAACCAGATAGTCCGGTCCAACTAAGTAGGCCTCGCCAGTCTCTCCGAATCCCTCCTGTCGCCAACGACGCCCCCCAGTAACGACCTTGTCGATCTCTTCGTTCGACAGTTGTGCAACCAGCACGCCGATGACCTCGCCTCGGTCGATCACCGGCGCGGCCATGAAAGCGATGGGAGCGCCGCCAGACGGCGCGTATGGGGCAAAGTCTTCCAGGCAGATGGTTGATCGATCAGCGCTTTCCGCACATCGAGCAACCGCAGTGGCAACATTGGAGCGTCGGTATGGGCCGAATTGAAGAGACGTGGCGAAGTCCACTTCCTTCTGAACCGTGTAGATCAGCCGCCCTGACTTCGGATCCGCCAACATGAAATCGAAGAAACCAACCGTGTTGGCCGCCGCGCGCAACAGCGGGTGGTAGATCGCGTGCAGACGGCTGTAGTCGCTCCCGTCGCCGGCATCGTCGACGAGCTTCCGCCTCTCCGGCGGATTCGGATTGGAGACGAGGTAGTGGTATTGCAGATAGTAGGGAGCGGCGCCGACCGGAAGATAGTCGGCCAGCGCCGGCTCCCTGCCCAGAACCCGTGCCATCTGCGGGATGAAATTGTCAGCATACCAGTTGCTGACCTTCTCACGCAGTTCTGGCGGCAATTCTTGTCGATCGAGCCGGTCGACCGCCCCGCGAAACTCCCGCGTAGCCTCAACCACCATCTTCGAGGTGGCGAGCAGCCGCAACTCGCTCTGGATTGTGTGGAAGTAAGTTTCGACTTGACGAACCTTGTTCTGTCGAGCTGCCGTGAGGTGCTCAAAAATCACCATTTCAATCGCATCACGGGCGCGCAAATAACCGAGCACCGCTGTGACCAGAATGGCGATCGAGCCAAGCAGAACGAGAACGGCAAAGAGTTTTGCGGCCAACCCGAAGGCAGGGCGTGATCTGGAGATCAATTCAGTCGAGTTCACTCACTCTGCCCCCGCGACGTGACTTCTGGCTGCAAGTGGCATTCGGACGGGCACCGACCGGGCTCGTCGTGCCCGATCGGGTTGTCACCGCCCCTCAATGGCCGCCGAGCACCAGCGTCTGCACCGGCAGCATCAGCGCCTGCATGCGCAGGATCATCGCATGGACGAGGCCCACGGTGTCGACCACGTGCAGATAGGCCCAGCGGGCCGTGCTGATATCGGGCGACTCCAGTTCGTCATGGCTGTTGGTATAGGCATTGGCGATGCAGCTGCTGCCCGGCGGAACGTCATCCAGCACGCCGGGATAGAGCGGCTCCATGAAGACGGTCAGGGTGCCGGGCTGCGAGAGCTGCGTGACGTCGATCAGCTGGTCGCTGGCGCGCACCTGGCCGGCGGCGATCACGTCCTGCACTTCGGTGACGACGAGCGGAATGATGGTAAAGGGCTTGCCGACGCAGGTCGCCTCGCCGATCATGCCCACCTTCATCACCTGCGTCTCGATCTGGCCGAAGCCGGCAATAAGCCGCGCCCGGCCGGCAGTCTCGGGCACGAGCACGCCCGCCGGCCGCAGCAGCGGGTTGACGACTTCGCCGACCCTAAGCGTGAACTGCTGCAGCGTGCCGGACACGCCGGCCCTGACCGTGGCCTTGGCAATATCGACCTCCGCCTCCTTCAGCGCTGCTTCGGCGCTCGCCTTCTGCGAAGGCAGGAGCGACTGCAGCTTCGTCTCCAGCGTCTGCTTGTTGGAGAGGGCGGCGGTGAGCGCGCCCTTGCGCCCTTCGAGATTGACCTGCCGGCGCTCGATTTCGCGCCGGGCGACGACGTTGGGGTTCAGCTTGTTGAGTTCGACCTGGGTGTCGTACTCGTCCTGGGCCTGTTGCACCGCGGCCTGCGCCTGGACGATCGCGCCATCGGCAGCGACCAGTTCGGTGCGGGAGACGGTGATTTCGGCCTCGACCTCGGCGATCTGCCGGCGCGCAACCTCGGCGGCGGCTTCCTCTTCCGAGCTGTCGAGCTTGAACAGCGGCTGGCCGGCCTGCACCTTCTCGAAGGTGGTCACGTAGATCTCCGAGACGCGGCCACTGGTCTCCGGCAGAACCGCGACCGTGCGGAACGCCGCGGTGACGTTCTTCGTCGACGGATGGAAGTAGAAGATCAGCGTGATCAGCGAGATCGTCAGGATGATGCAGGCGGTGATGCCCCAGCGCAGTTCGAACCACACCGAATAGATCGTGATCTCCTTGCCGAACCTCTTGCCCTGGACATAGCGGCGGAAGAGATAGTCCGGCAGGATCGTCAGCATCGAGCAAAGCATGAATTCGAACATGGCTCAGGCCTTCCCTTCCACCGACGGCTGATCTGCAGGCGCGGCCGGATGCCCCGCTGCCGGCTCGGGCTCGGCCGGTACCGGTTCAGTTGCTCCATCCACCTTGCGGGCGATCCGCTCCAGGGAGCGGGCGACAGACGAAAGCGGCGACGAAAAATCCGGCAGGTCGATCAGCGCCAGAATCAGCGCAGCGATCCAGAAGATGTTGTTGTGCGTGACCAGCGAGATCAGCCCCAGCACCGCCACCAGTTCGTATTGAACCTTGTGGCTCTTGTGCGCCATGGTTTCCGGCAGCGAATGGAGCCGGAGATAGAAGGTGCCAAGCGCGAAGATCGCCAGGATCATGAAGATGACGACGACGTTGAACAGGACGTCGCTTTGCCCCGGCGCCGTGATGAACGCCGGCAAATGATGAATTGCAGTAGGATGGACGGCCTCAGACATTACGCCTCCATGAAACGGACCGGACCAGGAGAATCGCACATTAGCACACCCCCAAAAAACGCAAACAAAACTTGCACTTCAGCCGCAACTTGACCTTGCGGGCCGCGCGCCTAAGCAAATCAGGGCTGCGGCACTGCGCGTCTTATCAGATGCGCAAAGCGCTGTAGCACTTTGAATTGCTGCATGTTTCCTTTAACCGGCTACGATTAAAGAATATGCAGTAGCACGCTGAAATGCCGGAGGTTTCGAGCAGGATCCTCGGCGGCATGCTGTTCCCCCGGTAACCGCGGCCGATGCCCGCTCGCCCTATCGCGCGCCGCAGACGGCCGCACCCACCGTCCATTGCCTGAAGGAGATCACGATGGCTCAAAACATTTACGACAGGCCGGAGTTTTTCGAAGGCTACAGCCAGCTCGGGCGCTCGCTGCACGGGCTTGCCGGCGCCGCCGAGTGGCCGGCGATCCGCGCCCTGCTGCCGGATCTCGCGGGCAAGCGCGTCGTGGATCTCGGCTGCGGCTTCGGCTGGTTTTCCCGCTTTGCCCGCGAGGCCGGCGCCGCTCACGTGCTCGGCGTCGATCTCTCGCAGAAGATGATCGCCCGCGCCCGGGCCGACACGGCCGATCCGGCGATCGAATACAAGATCGCCGATCTCGATGAGCTCAAACTCCCCGCGCAAGGCTTCGACTTCGCCTATAGCTCGCTCGCCTTCCACTATGTCGAGGATTTCGCCCGGCTGGTCGCCACCATCCACCGGGCGCTCGTTCCCGGCGCGCACTTCGTCTTCACCATCGAGCACCCGATCTACATGGCCTCCCACAATCCCGGCTGGCGCCTCGAAAACGGCGAACGGACCTGGCCGATCGATCACTATTCCGAGGAGGGACCGCGCACCACCGACTGGCTGGCGAAGGGCGTGATCAAGCACCACCGCACCATCGGCACGACGCTCAACACGCTGATATCAACGGGCTTTGCCATTCGGCACGTTCAGGAATGGCGGCCGACCGAGGCGCAGATCGCCGAGATCCCGGCGCTGGCCGAAGAAGTCGACCGCCCGATGATCCTGATCGTGAAGGTGCAGAAGTAATGCAAGGCGGCTTATGTATGAGCTGCTCAGACTGTCTGCCAAACGCTGAAGGTGGTTTTTGGCAAGCGGGCACCCCAATCTCCGCCTACCCCTTGTCCTTCAGCGTCTCCTTCTGGGTGATCAGCCGGGCGCTGTGCTGGCCGCTCAAATAGGTCCAGAACCAGCTCCAGGCGACGGCGAAGCGGCTGCGGGTGCCGATCAGGAAGTAGATGTGGGCGATGCCCCAGATCCACCAGGCAAGCGCGCCCTTCAGCTTGAAGCGGCCGAAATCGATGATCGCGGCGCGCCGGCCGATGGTGGCGAGGCTGCCCTGGTGGCGATAGCGGAAATCACCGGGCGGCCGGTCGCCGGCGAGCCGCGCGCGGATGACGTCGGCGACATAGGCGCCCTGCTGCTTGGCCGCAGGTGCAATGCCCGGCACCGGCTTGCCGCCGTCATAGGTGACGGCAGCCGTGTCGCCGATGACGAAGACATCCCTGTGCCGAGGGACGGTGAGATCGGCGCCGACGATCGCCCGGCCGGCCCGGTCCGCGGCGATGTCCAGCCAGCGGGCGGCGGGTGAGGCCTGGACGCCCGCGGCCCAGACGAGCGTGCGGCTCGCCACGAACTCCTCGCCGATCATCACGCCCTCTTCGGTGCAGGATGTCACCGGCGTGCCGGTGCGAACCTCGACGCCGAGAGTTTCCAGTTCCTCGACCGCGTAAGCCGAGAGATCCTCGCTGAAGGCGGCGAGAATGCGCGGCCCCGCCTCGACGAGGATCACGCGGGTTCGCCGCGTATCGATGCGGCGAAACTCGTCCGGAAGCGTGCGATGCGCCATCTCGGCGATGATCCCGGCAAGCTCGACGCCCGTGGGACCGGCACCGATAATGGTGAAGGTCAGCAGCGCATCGCGCGCGGCCGGGTCTTCTTCCAGCTCGGCGCGCTCGAAGGCGGTGAGCACGCGGCGGCGGATCGTGGTCGCGTCCTCCAGCGTCTTCAGTCCGGGGGCGAACGGCTCCCATTCGTCATGGCCGAAATAGGCGTGCGTCGCCCCGGTCGCCAGCACCAGCGTGTCATAGCCGATCCGCTTGCCGTCCCTGAGAACGACCGCCTTTCCGGCCGCGTCCACATCCGTCACTTCGCCGAGGAGCGTCGTCACTTCCGGCCGGTCGCGCCAGAGGGTGCGAAGCGGCCAGGCAATTTCCGAGGTCGCAATCAGCGTCGTCGCGACCTGATAGAGCAAGGGCTGGAAGAGATGATGGTTGCGCCGGTCGATGAGGGTGATCCGAACCGGTGCGCCGGCAAGCCCTTTGACGAGCTGCACCCCGCCGAACCCGCCGCCGACGACGACCACGTGATGCCTGTCCTGCATGTTTGTGCTTCCAGCTGGCTCCCAGCCGGCCTTCTATTGGACATGCCACAACATTGGGAGTGTGGCGGCCAAGGACAAGCGCAAGCGGCTCATGTCACCCTTGCAAAAAATCAAGAACGACCGCGATCAGGACCGTTTCGCGAAGGTGATCTTCTCCGCCACGTCCACCAGCACGATCTCATCGTTGGCGAGGGTGAAGCCCTTTGCCATGCCTCACTCCGCATAATCGACCGGCACCGCCGTGCCGCTCTTCAGGATTTCCATCGAGATCGAGGCAGAAACGTCGAAGAGCTCCACCTTGCGCACGATCTGCTTGTAGACCACGTCGTAGTGCTCGACGCGCGGCAGCACGACCTTGACGATATAGTCATAATTCCCCGTCAGCCGATGCACCTCGACGATCTCGGGGATATCGCTGATCGCCCGCCGGAAGGTCTCAATCCACTCGTCCGAATGGTGCGCCGTCTTGATCAGCGCGAAGACGGTCGTCGGCACGCCCATGCGTTCGCGGTCGAGCACGACGATGCGCCTGCTGATATAGCCCGCCTCCTCCAGCCGCTGGATGCGGCGCGAACAGGCCGACAACGAGAGGTTCACCCGCTCCGCCAATTCGCCAACGGCAACGCTTGCATCCTGCTGCAGCAGCCCAAGCAGCTTCCTGTCCCTCTCGTCAAGCACGCCGATCCCTCCACCCACAGCCAACCGTTGCGCCATATCTTTGCACATCTGCGATCTCTTGCGCAAATATCTCGCGCAAAGGCGCATTTTCCCTTCCAACAAAGCGAACCGTTCCAACGTGTTTCGCCGCATAGTTTTCTCCATCGAACAACGGCTGCGCTGGGCGCGGCAACAGCGGGCAGAGAGGAATGGTTATGCGCAAGATCGGTCTCATCGGCGGCATGAGCTTCGAAAGCTCGGCGGTCTACTATCGGATGGTCAACGAAGCCGTGCGCGAGCGTCTGGGCGCGCTGCATTCGGCCGAGGTGCTGCTGCATTCCGTCGACTTCCAGTCGATCGTCGACCTGCAGAAGGCCGGCCGCTGGGACGATGCCGCCAGCCGGCTTGCCGGTGTCGCCCGCGGCCTGGAGGCGGCCGGTGCAGACTGCGTGCTGATCTGCACCAACACCATGCACCTGATCGCAGACGCCGTGCAGACCGCCGTCGATATTCCGCTGATCAACATCATCGACGAGACCGCCGCACGTCTCAAGGCAGCCGGCAGCCGCAGGCCGCTGCTGCTCGCCACCCGCTACACCATGGAGCACGGCTTCTATGCCGAGCGCATGAAGAGCCACGGCATCGACATCATGGTGCCGGATGCGGACGGCCGCACGCTGACCCACAATGTCATTTTCGACGAGCTTTGTGCCGGAAAGGTCCTGCGCTCTTCCCGCAGGGCGTTGATCGACCTGATCGACAAGGCCGAGGCGGAAGGCGCCGACGCCGTCATCCTCGGCTGCACCGAGATCTGCCTGACGCTTGACCCAAGAGCCCTGCCGCTGCCGGGCTTCGATTCCACCGCGATCCACGCGGAGGCCGCCGTGGAGTTTGCGCTTGAGGGCGCGTCGCTGGCACGCGCCGCCTGAGCGGAAGCGAGAAGCGGATGCAAGCGGGGGCGGGGCAATTCGCCCGCCCTCAAATGCGACCGGCTACTCGCCTCGTGGAAGCGGCTGCAGGAAAATGCGCTCATAGCTGATGAACGGCAGGTCATTTCCATAACGCGCGTTGGCCGCAATGCCATCCGGATCTTCGGCAACCTCTCGGCGATAGCTAAGATAGGTAGCCTCATCCGGAAACGTGAACAGCGCGACGGCGATATCGCCGGCACCCTCTTCACCCACACCCGGAAAGCTTGTGCCGACGCCCTCGGGCTTTTCGCGCGGGATGAAATAGCCGTGATGCGTTCCGCCGTAACGCTCGATGAGCCTGACCCAGATTTCTGCGTAGCCGCTGAAGTCGGCCATTCGGCCTTGCTCGATCCGGTAGCGGATTTCACAGGTGACGGGACCGTCCGGCATCAGGCTTCATCTCCCTTGTATCCGGGTCTCGGTCCGCGAAGGCCGATGCAATTGCCCCAGGGGTCGCGCACCTGGCACATCCAGAGCCCCTCCTGTATCGCCATTGGCCCACGATAGAGCGAGGCGCCGAGCGCTTCGAAATGCTTGAGAGCCCGGTCGAAATCATCGACCGCCCAATAGACGACGGAGCCTGCGGCACCGCTCGCCACCTTCTCATCCGCCTGCACGATTTCGAGATCCACTGTCCCGACCTGGAGATAGGCGAAGTCGAATTCTTCAAGCCACCGTCGCTCGGCTTTGGGGAAAGCACGCTGGTACCAGGCGAGCCCCGCTTCCGTGTCTGGAACATGCACCAGAATGGCCGCCACGCTATCGGTCATCGCAATTTCTCCATTCGCCGTCCGGTCCTCTCGTTTCGTCGACTGCCTCAAGCGGAAATCGCGTCCGAGGCCGGTTGGAGTAGGCGGTGCGCAGGGGCGCCCACCGCCCGCCAGTCGCATTCGCCAAGCCCGGCCGGCGCGAACGGGTCGATCAGCGTGCCCGAGACGATCGAAGCCAGCAGCGCCTGCATCGGCGGCGTGCGCGCGATCGTGGCGACCAGCCGGTCGCGCAGCCAGGCGAGAAGGGTCGAGTCCGACTGGTAGAACGGCGTGAAGGCCAGCGAGAGAAGCTGGAACAGGGCGACGTGATTGCGGCGCGCGGCCGCATAGGCAGCAAGGGCCGTGTCGAGGTCCGACGCGCGGTCGAGCGCATGCGCCAGCGCCGCCACGTCGAGAAGCGCCATGTTGGCCCCCTGCCCGAGTTGCGGGCTGGTCGAATGAGCGCTGTCGCCGACGAAGGCGACACGGCCGGAAACGGGCGGGCGCATGGTGCGATGGGCATAACGCGCCAGCGTCAATTGCTCCCAGTCGGCGATCTGATCGAGCAAGGGGCCACAATCCGGCCAGTAGTCGAGGATACGCGTCTTCCAGCGGCCGAGCCCGGCCTCCCGCACCCGGTCCGCATCTGCCACCTTGAGACTCCAGAAGAAGGCGACGCGCTCCATCTCGCCGACCCGCGCCCTGCCCGCCGGCAATAGGCCGATCATCACCCGCGCCTGGTCGTAGCGCTGCACCAAGGCGTGAGGATCATGGACAAGTCCGTCGCTGTCGAGCGTCGCCCAGAAGGCACCGTAGGTCAGTTCGCGCACCTTGGGCGCCACGGCGGAGCCGGTCGAAAGCGTCGAGCGCGCGCCGCTCGCATCGATCACCAGATCGTAGGCGCCCGCTTCTCGCCCTTCGGCATCGAGAAGAACAGCCTTGTTGCCCTGCATCCGGACATCGGTGAGCGTGATCCCGGTGCGAACCGGCAAGCCGGCCGTGACCACGGCGTCATGAAGCGTATTAAACAGCGCCGCCCGCTGCACCGCCAGACCGAAGCGGCCACCGGCAAGCGCATCGTAACGCACGTCGAGCACCGTCCGACCGGACTTCGCGTCGGCGCCGTAAAGCCGGTCGATCCGGCTGCCGAGGACAAGCATCGGCTGCAACAGGCCGAGCGCATTCAGCACCGTCAGCCCGGTCGGCTGCAGCATCAGGCCGGAACCGACCGGCGAGGCTTCGCCGAAACGCTCGAGGATTTCCACCCGATGACCGCGCCGTGACAGCATCAGTGCCGCCGCAAGCCCCGCCGGGCCGGCGCCCGCAATGCCGATATCAAGTGTCTTCATGATTCCCCAGGGGTGACGCAGGTGATTGGCGAAACTATAGGGAAAATCAAGGCGCTAGGGCAAGATTGCACGGCGAGACACGACGTCGCGCGTCGTGCCTCGCCACCGCCCCTCATCCGGCCAGCCGGCCACCTTCTCCCCGCAGGCGGGGCGAAGGAGACTCGCGGCACCCGCTCGCTTCACGTCCCCATCTTCAATCGCAGCGCTCTCTGATCGCAGGTTCCGGTTGGCAACGCCGCCACCGCCCCTCATCCGGCCTGCCGGCCACCTTCTCCCCGCAGGCGGGGCGAAGGAGACTCGCGGCACCCGCTCGCTTCACGTCCCCATCTTCAATTGCAGCGCTCTCTCACGGCAGGTTCCGATTGGCAACGCCGCCTTCGTCCTCGTCCCCTCTCCCCGCCTGCGGGGAGAGGGTTAGAGTGAGGGGCAAACTTCACGAACGATCGCCGGAACAAAGAAGCGTGTCGGGCGCACAAGCGAACCGTTCGCCCGCGGTGTCCGCCCCCCCCGGAGAACTTCACCCCTCCGCGTCATAAACCTCGCGTGCCGCCCGAATGGCCCCGTGGTTCTCCACCGACCAGTTGACGAAATGCTTGAGCAGGCCGAGCAGCGAACGGCCGAGGTCGGTCAGCGCATATTCCACGCTCGGCGGCTGGGTCGGATAGACGGTGCGATGGATATAGCCGTCGCGCTGCAGGTCGCGCAGCGTCTGGGTCAGCATGCGCTGGGAGATGTCGGGGATCAGCCGGCGGAGTTGCGAGAAGCGCAAGGGACCGTCCGCCAGCGACAGGATCATCAGCGAATTCCACTTGCCGCCGATATTGTCCATGACATCGCGCACCGGGCAGTTTTCGACATCCATCGGAACGCCGCAGACCATTGCCACGCGCTTGCCCTTCACTTCGCCGGTCAGCCTGTTCATAGGCGGTACCCTTCCTGTTACCACAGCAGAAAAAACTGCCTCCTTTACAGCTCTACCGAGATTACGGGATAAGAGCAAGTCTCAAAAAGAGACCATGTGCCGGCGCTTCCTCCCAGGCGGCCGGCATCAACGGCGAGCGAGGAAAGTGCGGGCGATCGCCCGCTCCCATCCCGGCTCAGGTTTAGAGGAAAAGGAAAAGACATGTCCGAAACATTGCTCGTCACCGGCGCAACCGGCCAACTCGGCAGGCTCGTGCTCGACCAGCTTCTCGGCTCCGGCGTCGAGCCGGCCCGCATCATCGCCACCAGCCGCGACACGGCGAAGCTTGCCGATTATGCCGCCAAGGGCGTCAAGACCCGCGCCGCTGACTTCGACGACCCCGCCTCGCTCGAGAGCGCATTTGTCGGCGCCGACCGGATCCTGATCATCTCGACCGACGCATTGGACCAGCCGGGCAAGCGCCTGAAGCAGCATCTCGCGGCCGTCGCCGCCGCCAAGAAGGCCGGCGCCAAGCACATCCTCTACACCTCGATGCCCAGCCCCGAGACGTCGGTCATCCCCTTCGCGCCCGATCATCTCGGCACCGAAAACGCCATCAAGGCGACCGGCATCCCCTACACCATCCTGCGCAACGGCTGGTACATGGAGAACCTGTTCATGGCGCTGCCGCATGCGCTCGAAACCGGCCAATGGTATTCCTCGTCCGGCGAAGGCCGCCTCGCCCACATCGCCCGCGCCGACGCCGCCAAGGCCGCCGCTGCAGCGCTTGCCTCAAGCACGAACGAGAGCCGCACCTATACACTGACCGGCGGCGAGCAGCGCTCGACCGACGAGATCGCCGCCCTCGTCGCCAAGGCGACCGGCAAGCCGCTCGATGTCGTGCATATCTCGGACGAAGCGCTGGCGGGTGGCCTGAAGGGCGCAGGCCTCCCGGACTTCCTCATCCCGATCGTCGTTTCCTTCGATGCCAACACCCGCGAGGGCCACATCAACATGGTCACGAACGATGTGACGTCGCTGACGGGTGCGACACCGGTGAAGCTCGGCGCCTTCCTGGAAGCGAGCAAGGCGCAACTTGCCGGCTGAGAAACCGCTTGAAAGGAAGGGAGCCGGCGGCATGCCGGCTCTCGGCCCGTCCCATTCCCATTACCGCTTGAGTATTTACCTGACGGCCTCCACCGGCGAGGCATCCGCCCGTACCGCGATCTCCGAAACAACGAGCGCGCTGATGCCGGCGATGAAGAACCCGGCGGACAGATTGAGCGTCGTGCCATCGTAAAAGGCGCCCATTGCTATCGCGAACAGGGTGGCGATCAGGCTCGATCCGGAGGCGATCAACGAGGCACCGAGACCCGCAACCTGACCCAGCGAGCGCATGGCCATGGCATTCAGGTTGCCGAAAAGCACCCCAATCGCGAAGAAGGCGGCAAAGCCGAGCGCCATCAGCACCGTCAGCGGCGGCCGGCCGGCCCAAGAGGCCGATACCACCAGCATGGCAAGCCCTGCCGCCGCCAATCCCAGGAAGCCATAACGCGCCATCACCTCCGAACCGAAGCGTTGCACCAGCTTCGCATTGAGGAACGAGGCAAGCCCGATGCCTGCGGCGAGCAGGGCAAAATAAAGGGGAAAGGTCTGTCCGATCCTGTAGGCGTCGAAGAAGAGGTCTGCCGCCGTGCTGAGATAAAGGAGCTGCGCGCCGAAGACGAGCCCGGTCGCCAGGATCAGAAGCGTCACGCGCCGGTTTGAGAGGATGCGTCGCCCGTTTGATATGAGCAGCCGCGGGCGAAAGGGGATGCGCTTCTCTCTCGCCAATGTTTCCGGCTGCCGCATCACCAGCCACAATCCGAGAAGGCCCGCCGCCGCGAGGTAGACCGCAAAGACACAGCGCCAGCCACCGACGGCGATGATCCCTTGCGCCAGCGTCGGGGCCAGCATCGGCACGAGAATGAAGAGCGTGAACATGAAGGACATGACGCGGGCCATGGCGTCGCCTTCGAACTGGTCGCGGATCATCGCCCGCGTCGCGATCTTCGGCCCGGAGACGCCGGCGCCCTGAAGGAAGCGGCCGAGGATCACCATTTCGAGCGAGCCCGCCGCCAAGGCGATGACCGTCCCGACCGCATAGACGCCAAGCCCCAGAACAAGCGCCCTCTTCCGCCCCATTGCATCGGAAAGCGGCCCGAGCAGCAGCTCTCCAAACGCCATGCCGAGAATGAAGAGGGAGATGACGTGCTGGGTGGAAAGTGGCGGCCGGACGGCGAGATCGGCCCCGATCTGGCGCAGGCCCGGCAGGAGCGCATCGATGCTGATCGAGGTCAGCGACGTCAGCAGCGCATAGAGAACGATGCGCTCACGAAAACTGGTGGGGAATGTCATTGGCCGTATACAAGTCGAAGGGATGGGCGCTACCGATAGCAGTCTTGCCGCAAGTCTGCACGCGCCAGTCGCAAGAGCACGCGCAAAACTCTGGTTTCTGCAGAAGATATTTGTGACCGCTGTTGACGACGACGAGAGCTTTCATGGCCTCGCTCGGGGGCGCGAGGCACGCCGCGCTGAGGGCGCAGATGTCGCCTCAGACCTCCTGCCCGCAGGCGCGGCGGAAGCGGCGTACCGTTTCGGCCATGCCGTATTCCAGTGCGTCCGCCGTCAGCCCGTGGCCGATCGAAACCTCGGCAAGATTGGGGATGTGCCGGGCGAGCAGCGGCAGGTTGGCGACCGTCAGGTCGTGGCCGGCATTGACATCGAGCCCAAGGCTTGCAGCGATCGCAGCCGTGCGGCCGAGTTCACCGGCGATCTTCTCGGCCTTGGCCGGATCGTCATAGCAGCCGCCATAGGGACCGGTGTAGAGTTCGATACGGTCGGCGCCGGTCTCCTTGGCGATCCGCAGCGCCTCTTGATCTTCGTCGCCGTCGGCAAACAGCGAAACGCGAAAACCCTTCTTCTTCAACCGGCCGACGACATTGCCGAGCAGATTGTGGTTCTTGCGGAAATCCCAGCCGTGGTCGGAGGTCGCCTGCGCCGGATCGTCGGGCACCAGCGTCACCTGCTCCGGCCGATGCGTCTCCACGAGACCGAGGAACTCCTCGTTCGGATAGCCTTCCATGTTGAATTCCGTCTCCGGAAACGCCTCGTCGATCAGGTCGCGGATCGGCTGCAGATCGGTGAAGCGGATGTGGCGCTGGTCGGGACGCGGATGCACGGTGAGACCGGCAGCCCCCGCTTCGAGCGCGATTCGGCCAAGCGCGGTGACGGAGGGCCAGGGCAGATCGCGCCGGTTGCGGAGCATTGCGACGGCATTCAGATTCACGGACAGTTTTGCAGGCATGTCTGAACTTTCCAGAAAGCGGACCCTGGCGGGCCCGGACGCAGGCAATGTAGTTGCAATGTTCTACTGCATAATTGCCGAAACCAGAAACGGTTTGAGGTCCGATTATGCAGCAATTCCAAGGAGGTTGCGCGCGGAGCGATGCGACGATTGCGCGCGGTTCGTTTGCCCGCCTTGTCTTGACCAAGTCTTGACAATCAACGCCTCTAATATGCGAAAAGGCTCAATGACGAACGGCGAAAATGGCCGGCTGGGCTTCCGCTACCACCTACCACAGGGAGAACCGGCGCAATTAGTGCGTTTATTTCAGAAAAAACTCAAACCTGCCGCCTGCTGCCCCTGACAACCACTTTTTTTGGGCTTAACTTTCCGAATCAGATCGAATGGCCCCGCCCGCGCCTCGATCGCATTTCATAGATCCTTATTCATATGACACTGGAGCAAGAACGGATGACGACGGTCGAAAGACCCTGCGACGAGACGATTCGACGGGCCCTCCGTCGTATCCTCGAAAGCAAGGCTTTCGCGCGTTCAGAGCGCCTCAGGGCCTTCCTCGCCTATGTGGTCGAGAAGGAGATGGCCGGTGAAGGCCATCAGCTCAAGGGCTATTCGATCGCGATCGACGTCTTCGGCCGGCCCCAGGCTTTCAACGCCGACAGCGACCCGCTCGTGCGCGTGCACGCCGGCAAATTGCGCAAGCTGCTCAAGGCATTCTACGAAGGCGATGGTGCCGACGACGAATGGCGGATCGCCATTCCCAAGGGAACCTATGTTCCGGAGTACCAGCGCATCCGCAAGGCGGAAGAGCATCAGGCAGAAGCTTCGCCCCGCCAGCCGAAGCTGACGAAGCGACGCTTTGCCGGACATCGGCCCGCCTGGCCGCCGGCACCCTTCTCGTCGCCGCTCTCGGTGCTGACCGTGCTGCCGCTGCTTCTCTTCGCGCCGATGCCCTCGCAGGAAATGACGCTGGACATCGACGCGCAGGCCAAGCTCTTCAACGCGCGCCACGCGACCGAACGGGTGCTGCCCTCCGTGCAGGTGAAGGTGACCGGCGCGGACAACGGGGACGCCAAGGCCTTCGCCACCGCGCTCCGCCTTGCGGCCCAGCGCCACAAGACGCTGGCCCGCGCCACCGATGGCGACACCGGCCGCCCCGTTTCGCGCAATTCCGCCCTGTCCTTCACCGTGCAGGTGGCCTGGTACGACGCGCCGGCGCAGGGCATCCGCGTCACCCTCTCCCATGATGGAGAGAATATACCCCTGCGCCAGGACTTCATCACCTGGAAGCGGCTCAAGTCCGAGCCGGACCTGCTTTACGAGAGCATGTCGCTGGCCTCGGAACTGTTTTCGCTCGACGGCGAGATCTACGAGCACGCCCGCCAGGAGCAGATCGAAAGCCCGCTCATGGGCTGCATGGCCGCCACCCAGCGCTATCGCAGGCATCTGACCCGGGGCGCCTTCGAGGAAGCCTGGTCCTGCCAGCAGAAGCTGTCGCCGCTGCGCGGCGACGAACCGCTATTCATCCTCAGCGCCAACAGCCCGCTCAAGGTCATCGGTCACTGACCGCACCCCGGCGTGCGGCACGCCCTCGACGCGCGCAAATGTCACTGTAACATGTTGAATTGCTGCATGTTTCCCGAGATCGGCGGAGACGGGAGCAAACATGCAGTCGCGACGGCACTACCATTTGGCGAAACGATCGTCAGTCTACAATATTAATGACTGGTCATATATTCGATTCGCGTATAACGTTGCACGCATGCGTTGGGAATGGATGCCTGGTTGCTCGTCAGGCAAGCATCGAAGTCCTGAGTAAACCGCGTCGTCCACGCGGGATGCCCCAGCCGAGCAGCAGGCATTGTCGTTGTCGGTCAACGAGTGCCTCAGCACGCGGACGTGCTCCGCACATTTGAGAGACCCGGTGATCGCCGCCGCTTCCGGACGCGGACTGTGTGCCCCTGGGTCAACCTCGATCCAGGTCACCCATGCGGAAAATCAAACGTTACAGCGACAACGCGCCGGATAGGCGCGGCCTGTAAACCGGGGACAATCGATATGCCGCGAGACCACTGGAAATACGAAGGCATGCTCGCCGCGCCCGACCGCGGCGGCTTCCTGCCCAACCTTCCCCTTCCCCATCACGACCCGACGGCCCCGCTGGCGATCGCCGACATGGCCGATGCCTTCGGCGTCACCCACCGCACCCTGCATTTCTACGAGGAGAAGGGTCTGCTGACCGCCGCCCGCATGGGGCCGATGCGGGTTTACAACGAAGAACACATCCGCCGCATGGCCGTCATCAACGCCTGTCGCGAGATCGACATGCCGATCGCCACCATCCTGGAGCTCCTGACCGGCCTTGCCGGCACCGAAGAACAGGCCGACGCCGACCACCTGTTTCGCGAGGCGCTGTTGGCGCGGCGGCGGGAACTTGCCGCCCAGCAGGCGAACCTGCGCCGCCAGATGCAGCGCATCACCGAATTGCTCGAAAGCAGCGATGGCAGCGGTACCGCGAGCGACCATGAGAACCATGTCCATCTTTCCCCGATCGAAAGCGAATGCCTGACCTTCATGGCCGAAGGCTATCCGGCCTCGCGCATCGCCGGCCTGATGGAGATGGATGTCGCGGCGGCGCTGACCCTCGAGGCCGGCATCATTCGCAAGTTCGGCGCCAACAACCGCTTCCAGGCGATCGCCAAGGCCGTTATCGCCGGTATGATCTCGGCGGAATGACCGAGCCGCGCCCGCGGCGCCATCACCTTCGCCCATGCGCCTCACCGGCGTAACCGAGTGTCGCCGTGCCCGGAATGAAGGAGGACCCAAACCTGCCGGCGGCCGGTCGCGGAGCCCGACTGCGCGCAATTCTCCCCGGTTGACCGATAATGTGATGTCTTCAACGCCACGCTCATGTTACGAGGCGCTGAAACGACTGAGGTGAGATGCCCCGATGCTTCCCTGGATCCAGCTAGATCGCGCAACCATTCCCGGAGACGGCGACGAGTTGCGCCTGAAGCAGCGCGGCCAGGAGTTTTCCATCATGCTCGGTTCGACCGAGCTGATGAACAGCCGCCTGAGTGGTTCGGAAGAGGCGCTGGCAACGCTCGCCTATGAGCGGATCGCCGGTGGCAAGAACCTGAGCATGCTGATCGGCGGCCTCGGCATGGGGTTTACCTTGCGCGCCGCCCTCGGCGTGCTGCCGGACGATGCCCGCGTCACCGTCGCCGAACTGGTGCCGGCCGTCGTCGACTGGGCGCGTGGTCCCATGGCCGAACTTCACAAGGGCACGCTCGACGATCCCCGCGTTACGATCCATATCGGCGATGTCGGCGCCCTGATCCGCTCGAAGAAGGCCGCCTACGACACCATCCTGCTCGATGTCGACAACGGCCCGGACGGATTGACCCGCCCCTCCAACGACAGCCTCTACAGCCATACCGGCCTTCGCGCTGCCCAGGCAGCACTTCGGCCTGGTGGCGTGCTCGCCGTCTGGTCGTCCGCGCCCGACAGCGCCTTCACCCGCCGTCTGCGCGAGGTGGGTTTCGCCACCGACGAGGTGAATGTGCGCGCCAATGGCAAGCGCGGCGGTGCCCGCCACGTGTTGTGGATGGCGACCAAAAAGTAGCGGTCCCTTCTGGCTCCTTCTCTAATCGGCGCGCCTAGGTCAAGCTCTTCTCGCTCGTCGCCGGCAATAGACCCGAAGAAGACATTGCCGGTCGTGAAATTAGAGCAAATGCTGTTGGAGGAAATGCCTCGCTTTTATGAAACTCCATGTTTGGGGCCTGTTTGTTAGCGAGCCATTCTCGCCGAGGACATCACTGATCGGATAGGCAAGGAGCTGAGACGCTTCATTCCGGTCCCGTGCGCTTCCTGCTCCAGTCAGGATACTAGCCGCAGCGGATTTGCTGGACATCAGAAGAAACAACTCCGGATGGCAAAAGACCGGATCGTAAGCAAGGCCGACTGCGAACGACCTGGATCGGTTTATGTCAGATACGGCGATTTCTTCTTCAATCTCGCGCGCGGCCTCATTGAAAAGGTCAACAGGGCCATCGCTGGCAGCAGGTTCCGCGTAGCCCCCGATGAGGTAAAGGCCTCCAGGGTTCTGATCAGCCGCCAAACTTCTCACTGTGACAATCACTTGGTCGTCTGCAGTGAGCACAATAGCCGTCAGTCCAAGCGGATCGGCGCGCTCCGCATCCGTGTGCTCGACGATAAATTCGGGGTGGCGCGTTACCAAATAAGCGGAAAATGAGGTGCGATTTGCAGAAACGATTAGCCGTCCATCTTCAAGTTGATGAGATGCCATCCGCAATAAAGCGCCATCGAAGGCTGAAGGCCGCTTGGCACGGACAACATCCCAATTCGATTTTCGAGCCGCTTCCACTGCTGTAGGCAGCCGAAACTCTCCTGATAGACTGCAGTGTATTCGATCCACGGAAATGCTGAACGATTGATCTTCAAACAAATGTTCACTCCTAACCCGTGTTCGGCTCCATAGGCTGCGAGACAGGAGAGTAGAGAAATTTGAAAGGGCCGCAATGACTGCTCTTGGCGCATCGCAGTCGAAATCGCGTCCGCTATGCTGACAAAAGGCCTCTCACATCAAACACCAGCTTGACCAGCGATTGGCCACGCCGCCGGTCTTTTGACGCAGGATGGATCAGCAGGTTGGCGCCACCATCTCGCGGGACCAGCTCGATGATACGGTCGCCCGCCTCGCGCAACTTCTGAAACCGAAGTGCTTCTCATAGGAGCCAGTCACTTCCACGTCGTGCTCATAAAGGATGACCCTGCTGATCGGCAACGTCGCCCCTCCCCATCGGTCGCCCGCCTCGATCAGCGAGATCGGTCAGCGAACGATGGTCAGCCGCTCCGCCGCGCGGGTAATGGCGGTATAGAGCCAGCGCTCGCGGGTGTCGCGGAAGGCCCAGCTTTCGTCGAACAGCACGACGTTGTTCCACTGCGAGCCCTGCGCCTTGTGCACCGTCAGCGCATAGCCGTAGTCGAACTCGTCGTAGCGTTTGCGCGTTTGCCAGGGGATCTCGCCCTCGACATCCTCGAAGGCGGCCTTCAGCAGCTTGATCTTGGCAGCACCCCGATCCATGTCGTCGTCTTCCGGCCGGATCATCAGGTTGATGCCGGGCTTTACCGTCTCCTTCGACGAACTCATCACCTGCCACAGCGAGCCGTTGAGCAGGCCCTTGGCCGGGTCGTTCCTGAGGCAGACCAGCTTGTCGCCGGACTGTGGATAGTCGCTGGTGAAGCCCTTGAGCTCGCGCAGGCGCTGGTTGTAGCGCCGGCGGGTCCTGTTGGTGCCGACAAGCACCTGGTCCGCTTCCAGCACCAGTTCCTGGTTCACCTGCCCGCGGCCGATCACCTGCGTGGTGCCGTAGTCGCCATGCATGATCTCGTTGCCTTCGCGCACCTGCATGGCGAGCTGGATGATCGGGTTGTCACGCGCCTGGCGGTGGATATCCGTCAGCAGATAGTCCGGCTCCTGGTTGGTGAAGTACCCCCCACCCGAAACCGGCGGCAACTGGCCCGGATCGCCGAGCACCAGGATCGGCGTGCCGAAGCTCATCAGGTCCTTGCCGAGCGCCTCGTCGACCATCGAGCATTCGTCGACGATGATCAGCGCGGCCTTCGCGACCGGGCTCTGGCGGTTGATCGCAAACATCGGGGCGATCGAGGTCTTGCCGGTTTCCTCGTCGGAAACCTCCTCCTCGCCGCGCGGACGATAGATCAGCGAGTGGATCGTCTTGGCGTTGCTGGCGCCCTTGGAGCGCAGCACCTGCGCGGCCTTGCCGGTAAAGGCGGCAAACAGCACCTCGCCGTCGACATGCTCGGCGAAATAGCGCGCAAGCGTCGTCTTGCCGGTGCCGGCATAGCCGAACAGCCGGAAGAGCGGCGAGCGGCCCTCTTTCAGCCACTGCGAAACGGCCTTGAGGGCCTCGTCCTGTTGCGGTGCGAACTGCATGGGGCTGAGTGTCAGGATTCGGACGCCACAAGCAAGCCCGGATTTATGGGCCGCGCGGCCGCTGTGACGGCAGTTTGGAAAGCGTCCCTCGAAAACCCAAGAAATTACCGCACAAAATCAATGTCTTTTCGCCTGACCGCGCCCTTCCGGCCGCTCGGACCAGAGATGCTTTGTTCACGTTTTTTTCTCGTAACCGGTCTTCATCACATAGGCCGCGGCAGCACTCGGCCCATTTCAGGCTGCCGGTCGCTGTGGCACTTTCTTGCCGTGCCCCTTGAATGCAACGCCGCATTGTTGCTAACGAGCGGGACGTTGATGGCGCCACGATCGCGCTGGCGGCTGTCATCGCACGAAGCCCGTTAAGGCCGGCCATCGCTCCCGCCTTTTGCGGGGCCATGCCGGAGAATGCCCGTGACGACCGACAAGCCCAAAGCCGCGTCCTCTTCGGAAAAGGTCGGCATCGGACGGCTGCCGCCGTGGCTGCAATGGTGCCTGCTTGCGGCCCTCTCCCTCGTCTTTGCTGTCTGTTTCGAATACATCGGCATACCCGCCGGACTGCTGATGGGACCGATGCTCGCGGCGGTGCTCATCGGCCTGAACGGCGGCACGATCCGCCTGCCGCGCCAGCTCTTCTTCTGCGTGCAGTTCATCCTGGCGATGATGATCGCCGGCGCCATGACGCCGGGCATGCTCGCAACCTTCTCCGGCAACTGGCCGCTGTTTCTCGCCGTCATCCTCTCGGTCATCGCCGTCAGCACGCTCTGCGGCTGGGTGATCACCCGTATGCGCATCCTGCCGGGCACGACGGCGATCTGGGGCTCGTCGGCCGGTGCCGCCTCGACGATGCTTTTGATGGCCGACGCCTACGGTGCGGACGCCCGGCTGGTCGCCTTCATGCAATATCTGCGCGTGATCTTCGTCGCCAGCACCGCGACCTTGGTGGCGCATATGTGGGTCACCGGCGCGGAAGCCGATGAGGCCACTCATTGGTTCGCACCGGTCGCCGGCCTCCCCTTCCTCGAGACCATCGCCGTCGGGCTCGGTGCTGCCCTTGCCGGCCGCTTTCTGCGCGTGCCGGCGGGCGCCTTCCTGCTGCCCTTCCTCCTCGGCGCCGTGCTGAACGTCACCGGCGTCATGACCACCGTGCTGCCGCAGTGGCTGCTGGGGCTCTGCTATGCCCTGCTCGGCTGGAACATCGGGCTCGGTTTCACCCGCCAGATCCTCATCCACGCGCGCCGCGCCCTGGTGCCGACCGTCCTCTCGATCATCGTGCTGATCTCCTTCTCGGGCCTGCTCGCGGTGCTCCTGATCAAGGTCGTCGGCATCGATCCCCTCACCGCCTATCTCGCCACCAGCCCCGGCGGGCTCGACTCGATCGCCGTCATCGCCGCCTCCAGCAATGTCGATCTTTCCTTCGTGATGGCGCTGCAGACCGCCCGCCTGCTGATCATCACCATGATCGGCCCGGCACTCGCCCGCTTCGTCGCCGACCGGGCTTGAGATGGGTAGCTCTGGCATTGGTACTCGGATGCTGTCGACCAAAGACATGCAGTAGCGGCGAAAAGGCGGGGCCGAAACTGCCACCAGTTTTCCGGGAATAAATTCACCGCGCACCGTGTCTCACGGTCGGATCTGCAAGCCTGCGGCTCTTGCGGAATGGGCGCGGAGGCATTCGCCCGTTTCCGGATACGAAAACCATCTTGAGGAAGGACAATTGCCATGAGAACGTTTCCATTGACGATCGCCATGCTCCTTGCCGCCGGCGCCACGGCCTTTGCCGCGCCGCCGGTCAAGGAAGTCGAATCGGCCAAGGGCAAGGTACTGGCCGGCGAAAACGGCATGACGCTCTATACCTACAAGGACGACCATGGCGGCATGTCCACTTGCTACGACAAGTGCGCCAAGAACTGGCCGCCCTTCCTGGCGGAAGCCAGTGCCAAGGCCGAAGGCGCCTATACGCTCGTCGAGCGCAAGGACGGTAAGAAGCAATGGGCGAAGGACGGCATGCCGCTGTATTTCTTCGTCAAGGACAAGAAGATGGGTGACATTACCGGCGACGGCGTAAAGGGCGAATGGGATGTCGCAAAGCCGTAATGGCGGAAATGCGGATGCGGGGGGCGATCCCCCCGCATCCGACCGGTTCGAGGAGGATGTGCTGGCACTCGTGCCGGCGCTGAGACGCTATGCCCGCAGCCTCGTGCGTTCGGACCCGGACGGCGAGGACCTGCTGCAGGATTGCGTGGAGAAGGTGCTGGCGCGCCGCGCACAGTGGCGTGGCGTCAATCTGCGCGCCTGGGCCTTCACCATCATGACCAATCTCGGGCGCAACCGGCACCGCTACCTCGCCATGCACCCGCAGGTGGCACTGGACGAGGATCTGGGGCTCGAGGCAGAGAACCGCGAGAGCGATCCGCTGGAACGCTCCAAGCTCGAACGGGCGCTGAACGGCCTTTCGACCGAAAACCGCTCGGTGCTGATGCTCGTGGTGATCGAGGGGTACCGCTACCAGGACGTGGCCGAGATGATGGCCATTCCGATCGGCACTGTCATGTCGCGGCTCTCGCGCGCCCGACGCCAGTTGGCCGAAGCCATGAAGGACGACAATGTGATCAGCATGCGGAGACCGAAATGACGGAAGATCTCAACACCGTCTCCGAAGACGACCTGCACGCCTATGTCGACGGTTTCTTGACCCCGCGGGAACGGGAACGGATCGAGCAATGGCTGGAGCGCAACCCCGCGCGCGCCGAAGAAGTCAGGCAATGGCAAGCGCAGGCGGTGGACCTTCGTGCGCTCTTCGCCGGTTACGCCCATAGCGACGCACGCGACCGCGCCTTGCTCTCGAACCACAGCCATAGCGATCTTCCGCAACCGTACCCGGGCAAGAACAACGGTAAGGACACAGGCTCCGCCATCCGCCATCTGCGCGCCATCGCCGCCGGTCTCGCACTTTTTGCCGCCGGCGGGCTCACCGGCCTCTATGCACCCGCGCTGCTTTCGGCCGATCGCGACAGCCGTGCGATCGAGACCGCCGACAGCCTGCCGCGACAGGCGCAATCGGCCTTCCTGGTCTATGCCAGCGAAGTGCGCCACGCGGTGGAAGTCGGCGCCGACGAACAGAGCCATCTTGCCAACTGGCTCGGAAAGCGCCTCGATCACCCGCTGTCGATCCCCGATCTCTCCTCGCTCGGCTTCTCGCTGGTCGGCGGCCGGCTGCTGCCGGTCAACGGCAAGGCGGGGGCGATGTTCATGTATGAGGACGGCACCGGACGCCGGCTGACCGTTCTTCTCGGCCGCAACGACGACAACCGCGAGACCAGTTTCCGCATCGACAGCGCCGACGGCGTCGAGACCTTCTACTGGATCGACGGTTCGATCGGCTACGCCGTCACCGGCGAGGTGCCGCGCGACCTGCTGCAGCAGGTGGCCCACGAGTGCTACCGCCAGTTTGACAGGAGCGAGGCGACGGGAAGCTGAGACGGCGCCGTGCCGTCTCACTGGCGCGTTTCATCCGCTCAGAAGAAGCCGAGCAGCTTGTAGCGGGTCTTGCGGCGCGCGTCGTTCCAGAACATGCGGAACAGCAGGAACCGCGTCCACGGCGACATCGGCGGCAGCTTGTCCTTCAACCGATAGCAGCCGACCGTATATTCCCAGCGCTGCGCAAATTTCTCCCGGAAGGTCTTTGCCCCATAGCGCTGAACCGATCCCGAACCCTCGATGAAATGGAACTCCGGCCCCTCCACATAGGCGACGAGATCGCGCACCACGAACTCCGTGATGATGTAGGAGGCGCCGGTCCAGGGATAGCTGAACTCCGCATAGCGGCTAAGCAGGATCTCCAGGCTGCCTTCCGACCGATAGATGCCGTACACCCATTCGGACGGATAGCTGAGATTGCGCGGGATCTTGCCGTCGCGGATGCGTTGGGCAAAATTCAAGACATCGCGGTTGGGGGTGGCAAGGCGCTCCTTGCCTTTGCTGATCCGCCGGACGTCCGAAGCCCCCAGAAGCTTGGTCTCGTCCGCTTCGAGCGCGGCGACGAGGCGCGACAGGTAGTCGAGCGTCGAATAGTCGTCGCAAGCCCGCAGGCAGAAATATTCGCCGAGCTCGGTACCGAGGCGGAAGCACTTGAGAAAGTTCTCGTCGGCGTCGAGATGCACCTCGTTCTCGAGCACCTCGAAGCGAGGATCTTTCGCCGCAAAGGCCCTGGCGATTTCCAGCGAACCATCGGTCGACCTGTTCTCGAGGATGATGGCACGAAAATCCTTGAAATCCTGATCCGCGATGCACTGCAGGCACTTCTCCAGGGTCTTTGCCCCATTGAAGACCGGAAACAGAACGACGAGTTTCGCCTTCCCCATTCTCACTCCAAGCTATTTTTCCGGGCGGCGCCTCAGGCGCGCTCAAGCCGCGTTATGAATCCGAGATCCAGCAATTGCCTCGATCCGGTAAAGCGCACCGATACGTCCGACGTCAATTGCAGGCCGCCGGCATTTGCAATGCTCTCCTTGATTTTCACATAGACGGCGGAGGCATCGAAATATTGGCCGCCTGCCGCCGCCGCATCGACGACCTCGGCATAATCGGCGAAGAACTTGAAATGCAAGAGCACGCCCATGGCGGCCGGGAAATTCCTGTCATAAGGCAATGGTTGATGGATACTGGGGCCGAAGCAGCATTCGCCGTCCCAGAAGATCAGCGGATATTTGACCATCTCGAGGTCGGCGCCGAACTTGCGCTGGCGCGGTCCGCCCTTGACGCAAATGGCCCGCTTCATCGCGCACATCGTATAGCCGGCAGCGTCGAAATGATCGGCAATCTCCCAGGGAGCCTGCTGCTTCAGCTTCTCGACGTCGGCGCGCTCGAGGTCGACCGGATACATGTCGAGCATGGGGGCGAGCAGACGGCAGGCGCCCATGCGCTCCAGCACCGGAATGAGCCAGCCGAGCCCGCGTTCCTCATAGCCGTCGTAGACGAGATACTCGTCGGAATCGACATTGACGTACCAGCGGCCGGTGCCATAGCGCTCGAACAGCGTTTCCCGCCACTCGCGCCCGCGCCGCGCCTCCTTGAATCGAACGATGGACGACCAGACGTCGACATCCGGCTGCGCCACCAGATAGTCGCGCGTACCGTCGGATGAGACGTCGTCGACGCAGATGAAGCGCGTTACTCCGAGCTTGCGGTAATGCGCCAGGAACGACGGCATCAGCTTGAGGTCGTTATGGGTGATGAACATCAGCGGGATATCGTCGGACGCCAAGGTCGCCGGCCCCCGCGCGTTGAGGCACGTCAACTCGTGCCGGCGCTTCTTTTTCCTCTCGCGCCGGGCCATCCTTTTCGTTTCCAGCCAAGTACTGAGACGCTGGAGCGGCGTCCTTCCGAATACGCTCTCCGCCGCCTCCGTGGAGGAAAAAGGATATCGCGTTTCGCCCACGGCAAGCCCCGGATCGTTTAGCTTAGCAGCCTCTACGTGAAAATCCGGCTGCGATCAACTTTCTATTCCGGCGGGGCCTTCGACGTCAGGGGCGCTCGGGATCGTTGGCGAGCACGATCGGCTGGCCATGCGGCGTCGCTTCCGCCGCCCGCTGCCAGCTCCGCGTCAGGTGTTCCAGTTCGCGGCCGGAGGCGATCGAGAGTTCGGTGACGAGGCGCGAGAGCGCTGCCACCCAGCAGTCGTAATAGTCGCTGGCGTCCGCCTTGCGGCCGGGCTTGTAGAGTTCGGCCGAAAGCGCCTCGGCCCATTCCGGCCAGGAGAATACGCCTTTCTCGTGGAGGCGCACGGTCATGGCAAAGGCGTTCGCCTGCCAGGGTTCGGCGAAAACCGGATCACCCTCCGGCGATTTCGGCAGCTCGGCCGAGGCGATGAGCGGCGACACCACCTTACACGTGCTCAAGATAGCTCTCCCAGGCATCGATCGAGACCGTCAGCGTCGGGTCGGCGCCCTCGCCCCAGACCTCAGGCCCGTCGAAGACGACGGTATAGACCCATTGCGGATTTTCGCCGCGACCATGGGCGTTGTCATCCGGGAAGACGAAGGAGCCCTGCACAGCCTCCACCCGGCCGAGTTTGGCGCGGGCGTAGCGCGGCAGGCGCGTATGGGTTTCCGGGTTGAAATTCTTCGTGCGCACCCGGTCACCGACGGCAAAGCGCGGCGCGGTTTCGACAGGGCGATCACAGGGGCCACCCTTGGCGAGCACGCCGGCGACCATGTCGGCCTTCAGTACCCGCTTCGGGGTCGCACCCTGTTTCAGCCTGTGGCCGCCGTCGAGTTCGGCCTGGCTCACGAAGCCGTGGCGCTTCAGCAGCGTCTCCAGCGCCCGCGTCCAGATCTCGTAATAGCTCGCCGAAAGATAGGTCGCCGGCGGCAGGCTTTCGCGCGCATGCCGGCTTTCGTCGATCGTCCAGGCGCCGAAGGCACCGCAGGAGAGCGTGATGCCGAGCGCCCGCTTCTCCCATTCCGCATGGAAATAGGGTTCGTCCTTTTCCGGCGCCACTGGCCCGAGGCCGTGGGCGCCGCCGAGATCGTGGGGGCCGTTCATCGAAGCGCCTCCGCGGAAAGCGCCAGGCCGGTGCCGATCATGGAATCGCGCGTCACCAGTTCCGCCAGTTCCTCCTCGCTGAAGCCTTCGGTGCCCGCCGGCCGTTCCGGCACCACGAGATAGCGCAGTTCCGCCGTCGAATCCCACACCCGGATACGGGTCGCCGCCGGTAGCGTCACCCCAAATTCCTTGAGCACCCCGCGCGGATCGATGACGGCGCGCGAACGATAGGGCGGCGCCTTGTACCACACCGGCGGCAGGCCGAGCACTGACCAGGGATAGCAGGAGCACAGCGTGCAGACGACGAGGTTATGGGTGTCGGCCGTGTTGAACACGGCGCGCATATGCTCGCCCTGGCGGCCCGTGAAGCCAAGGCTGGCGATCGCCGCCGTGGCGTCACGCTTCAGCCACTCGGCGAAATCGGCGTCGACCCAGGCCTTCGCCACCACGCGCGCACCGTTGCGCGGGCCGATCTTCGTTTCATAGGTCTCGACGATCGCATCGATCGCCGCCGGATCGATCAGCCCCTTCTCGGTCAGCACCGTCTCCAGCGCCTTCACCCGCGCTTCCATGTCGGTGAAATGATTGTCGTGGTGATGGTCGTGATCGTGGCCGTGATGGTGTTCGGACATGCCTGGCTCCTCCGCCGGGAAATCGCTGTCATTACTACTGCATGTCTCCTTAAATCGAGCTCGATTTAAGGACAAAGACATGCATCAAGTCAAAGTGCTACAGCGACCTTTGCGCGTCTCATAAGACGCGCGGCGCTGTAGTGCAGAATCACGCCCGCCGAAACCGCCGGGCACCTCCACGGTCTTTCGGCTTTCTCTATTTCAGCATCGGCCAGAGGCTGACGACGAGCAGTACCGCCATGGTGATATTGAACCATTTCAGCCGCGACGGCTCGGACAGCCACTGGCGGAGCGCCGAGCCGAAGCCCGCCCAGGTGGAAACGCTCGGCACGTTGACGAGCGCAAAGACGAGACCGACGACGAGAACGCTCATCAGATAGCTCTCGCTGCTGGTATAGGTGGCCATGGCCGAAACCGCCATGACCCAGGCCTTGGGATTGACCCATTGGAAGGCCGCCGCCTGCAGGAAGGTCATCGGCCTGGAACCCGCCTTGCCCTCGCCCAGCGAACGCGAGGTGCCGATCTTCCAGGCGATCCAGACGAGATAGGCGCCGCCGGCAAATTTCAGCGTGGTGTAGATGAGCGGCACGGAATGGAGCAGCGCACCGAGGCCGAAGCCGACGGCGATCAGAAGCACGAAGAAACCGGCGCCGATGCCCAGCATATGCGGCACGGTGCGCACGAAGCCGAAGTTCACGCCCGATGCGAAGAGCATCATGTTGTTCGGTCCCGGCGTGATCGATGTGGTGAATGCAAACAAAAACAGCGCCAGCAGCGTATCGGCCTGCATGGGTTTCCTCCGGGCTAATTGGGTCAACATAATTGACCTATTGGCCGGCACCAGACGCGAACTTGTCACCATGACAAATTGACGAAGGCCATTATCAACGACTTTCACGCGAGATTAGCCGCCTGCAGCGCAAGAGAGCTTGGTCGAGGAGGTGGGCTCGAAAGCGCGCGACTTTGCGCTAGATTGCCGATCTGACCGGACGACCGCCGTCCGACCTATTCGCCCGCGAGGAGAACAGCATGCATGATCCGATCCCGACAACGACGCTGCCCGATGGCCGCCGCGTGCCCGTACTGGGGCAAGGCACCTGGCGCATGGGCGACGCGCCCTCGCGCGCTGCCGATGAGGTAAAAAGCCTGCAGCTCGGTCTCGATCTTGGCATGACGCTGATCGACACGGCGGAAATGTACGGCGATGGCGCCTCCGAGCGCGTCGTCGGCGAAGCGGTGCGCGGCCGCCGCGACGAGGCCTTCATCGTCAGCAAGGTGCTGCCGTCGAACGCCAGCCGGCTCGGCACCGAGGCCGCCTGCGAGCGCAGCCTGAGGCATCTCGGTATCGACCATATCGACCTCTATCTGCTGCACTGGCGCGGCGGCTATCCGCTCGCCGAAACGGTCGCGGCTTTCGAAGCGCTGAAGAAGGCCGGCAAGATCCGCGCCTGGGGTGTCTCGAACTTCGACGTCGACGACATGGAGGAGCTTCTGTCGGTGCCGGACGGCAGCCACGTCGCCGTCAACCAGGTGCTCTACAACCTCTCGCGCCGCGGCATCGAGTTCGACCTTCTGCCCTGGTCCCAGCAACGTGGCATCGCGATCATGGCCTATTCGCCGCTCGACGAGGGCCGGCTGCTGCGCAACCCCGATCTCATCCACATCGCCAAGGCGCACCAGGCGACCCCGGCCCAGATCGCCCTCGCCTTCCTCAAGACCCGCCCGGGGGTGATCTCGATCCCGAAGACCGGCTCGGCGACACGTGCCCGCGAAAACCGCTACGCGATGGACATTCACCTGACGGCGGACGACCTCGCCGACCTCGACCGCGCCTTCCCGCCGCCGAGGCGCAAGCGCTCGCTGGAGATGATTTGAGGGCTCTGCCTTCGCGCCGAACCGGCCCCTCATCCGGCCTGCCGGCCACCTTCTCCCCGCCTGCGGGGAGAAGGGAATCCGCCGCGCCCACTCGACCCGACAGGAACGATTGGCAGCCTGCTCGTCCCTGAAAGTTAGCCGTCGGGCGCGACGTCGGCGGGTACGGCAGACTTCGATGAGGCGGAGGGGCCTTCCATCTCCACCACCACCTTGCCCTTGGCGCGGCCGGATTCCAGATAGGCAAAGGCTTCCGAAACGTTCTTGAACTGATAGACACGGTCGATAACGGGCCGGACCGCCCCGGCCTCGATGAGATCGGCAAGCTCGGAAAGCTCGGTTCCATCAGGATGCATGAAAAGATAGCGGTAAGTGACGTCATGTTTCCTGGCGACGGCGCGTATCTTGTAGGATGCAAGCCAGAAAAGGGTCGTCAGGAACACGCCACCGCCGAGATCCTTCCGCGCGGTCTCGGGCTCGGGCATGCCGGCGATGGAAACCACTTTTCCGCCGCGCTTGACCACGCTGAACGACCTTTCGAGCGCTTCGCCGCCGAGCAGATCGAAGACGCCATCCATGTCGTGCAAGCGCTCCTCGAACCGTTGTCTCGTGTAGTCGATCACCACGTCCGCGCCGAGCTCTTCGACCAGCGCACGACCACGAGGCGATGCCGTGGTTGTCACCTCTGCCCCCAGCCTTTTTGCCAACTGGATGGCGAAGGTGCCCACGCCCCCTGCGCCGCCGGATATGAAGATCCTGTTGCCCTGCTTCACGTCGAGTTCGTTACGAAGCGCCTGCAATGCGGTGAGACCGGCGAGAGGCACGCCAGCCGCGGTGCAGAAATCGATCGATGCGGGCATCTTCGCCAGAAATTTTGCAGGGACGACCGCATACTCGGCCAAGCCGCCCATGGCATCTTTGGGCATGCGCGCAAAGACACGGTCTCCCGGCGTGAAGGACGTGACATCTTCCCCCAGTTCCTCCACCACGCCGGCAAGCTCGTTGCCCATGACGATCGGCAACGGATAGCGCTGGACGACCCTCAGAGCACCTTCGCGCGTTTTGTAGTCGACGGGATTGAGACCTGCGGCATGCACCCGAACCAGCACTTCGCCGCGCGCCGGTCGCGGACGCGGCACGTGGCGCAACTCAGCAGCGTCGGGACCGCCGTATCGTGTCAGAAGCAATGCCCGCATCGTCGTGGAGCTCATCCGGCACCCGATATCTTCGGATTTCCATCCGGGATTAGTCGGCGAGAAATGCCGGCGAAGTCAACCGAGCGAATGGTGTAACAGCTTCCGTGAGAACACCTCGCTCTCAAGAGGAATCGCTGCAAGCAGAAAGATGCTCTCGATTCAAAGCACGTTCCAGGGTTTCGCCCGCCCCTCATCCGGCCTGCCGGCCACCTTCTCCCCGCCACGCGGGGAGAAGGAAACGTGCGGCGGGCACCCGGTACAAAAGCACCGGCGTCACCGAAAGCTATGGGTCTGGAGATCAGAAAGGGTGCAGCGCACTCAGCGCCAAAGCCCCCTCTCCCCGCCTGCGGGGAGAGGGCTGGGGTGAGGGGCAGCTCCGCGTGGAGCGTCAGGGCAATACCGCCGAGGACAGCCTCACGCAGAGCACGCGAGGCTACCCCCTCACCCGCGAGAAAAGTCACATGCCCTGCGGGCCGCGATTCATCGCCGCAATGCCGGTGCGGCAGACTTCGATGAGGCCGAGCGGCTTCATGATGGCGATGAACTGCTCGATCTTCGACGGCTTGCCGGTGATCTCGAAGACGAAGTGGTCGATATTGGCGTCGATGACCGAGGCGCGGAAGGCGTCGGCGAGACGCAGGGCCTCGACGCGGTGGTCGCCCGAGCCGTGGACCTTGACGAGTGCCAGCTCGCGCTCGATCGGCCGATCGTGGCCGAGGCTGGCGGCACGCACCGTCAGGTCGACGACGCGGTGCACCGGCACCAGCCGCTCGAGCTGGTTCTTGATCTGGTCGAGCACGTGCGGTGTGCCGCGCGTCACGATGGTGATGCGCGACAGGTGCGCCTCGTGTTCCGTTTCCGAAACCGTGAGGCTTTCGATGTTGTAGCCACGGCCCGAGAACAGGCCGATGACGCGGGCAAGGACGCCCGGCTCGTTGTCGACGAGAACCGAAAGCGTATGGGTTTCGGCGAGCTCGGTCTCCTTGGCGATGAAGTAGGCGGAGCCGGTCGGTTGAAGATGTGCGTTCATTTCAATTGGTTCCTCTACCTATCTCAGACGAGCTGACGGCCCTTGGCGTCGATCGCGTTGGCGACCGCTTCGTCCGTGGCTTCGTCGGGCAGGAGCATCTCGTTGTGGGCCTTGCCCGACGGGATCATCGGGAAGCAGTTGGCAAGGTTCGCCACACGGCAATCGAAGATAACCGGTGCCGGCGTGTCGATCATCTGGCGGATCGCAGCGTCGAGTTCGCTCGGCTTGTCGCAGCGGATACCAACGCCGCCATAGGCTTCCGCCAACTTGACGAAGTCAGGCATCGCCTCGGTGTAGGAGTGCGACAGGCGGTTGCCATGAAGCAGCTGCTGCCATTGCCGCACCATGCCCATGTACTGGTTGTTGAGGATGAAGATCTTGACCGGCAGGCCGTACTGAACGGCGCAGGACATTTCCTGGATGCACATCTGGATCGAGGCGTCGCCGGCGATGTCGATGACGAGGCTGTTCGGATGCGCGACCTGCGCGCCGATCGCCGCCGGAAAGCCATAGCCCATGGTGCCGAGGCCGCCCGAAGTCATCCAACGGTTCGGCTGCTCGAAGCCGAAGAACTGCGCTGCCCACATCTGGTGCTGGCCGACTTCGGTCGTGATGTAGGTGTCGCGGTCCTTGCTCAGCTCATAGAGCCGCTGGATCGCGTATTGCGGCATGATGACTTCGTCGTTCGGCGTGTAGGCGAGCGAGTTGCGGGCGCGCCACTTGGTGATCGTCTCCCACCAGTCCGAGAGACGCGCCTTGTCGGCCGACTTGGAGGCCGCGCGCCACAGGCGGACCATGTCTTCGAGAACGGTGCCGACATCGCCGAGGATCGGCACGTCGACGCGGACGTTCTTGTTGATCGACGACGGATCGATGTCGATGTGGATCTTCTTGGAGTTCGGCGAGAACGCATTGAGGCGGCCGGTGATGCGGTCGTCGAAGCGGGCGCCGATGCAGATCATGACGTCGCAATCATGCATCGCCATGTTGGCTTCGTAGGTGCCGTGCATGCCGAGCATGCCGAGCCAGTTCTTGCCGGAGGCCGGATAGGCGCCGAGGCCCATCAGCGTCGAGGTGATCGGGAAGCCGGTCAGTTCGACCAGCTCGCGCAAGAGATGCGAGGCTTCCGGACCGGAATTGATGACGCCGCCGCCGGAATAGATGATCGGCTGACGCGCGGTGCGCATCAACTCGACCGCTTCCTCGATCTTCTTCAGGTCGCCCTGCTTCTTCGGCTGGTAGCTCTTCTGGGTCGGGACGGCGGATGGCGGCGTATAGGTGCCGGTCGCGAACTGGATGTCCTTCGGGATATCGACGACAACAGGGCCCGGACGGCCGGACTGGGCGACGCGGAAGGCCTCATGGATGATGCGGGCGAGATCGTTGACGTCCTTGACCAGCCAGTTGTGCTTGGTGCACGGCCGGGTGATGCCGACGGTGTCGCATTCCTGGAATGCGTCGGAACCGATCAACGAGGTCGGAACCTGGCCGGAGATGCAGACCAGCGGGATCGAATCCATCAGCGCGTCCTGCAGCGGGGTCACCGCATTGGTGGCGCCGGGGCCGGACGTGACCAGCATGACGCCGACCTTGCCGGTGGAGCGGGCATAACCTTCGGCCATATGGCCGGCGCCCTGCTCGTGGCGAACGAGGATGTGCTGGATATCGTCCTGCTGGTGGATTTCGTCATAGATCGGAAGCACGGCGCCGCCGGGATAGCCGAAGATATGCTCGACGCCGTTGTCTCTCAGAGCCTGGAGAACGATCTCCGCGCCTGTCATCTGATTTTCTGTACCGCTCATTGACCTGCTTCCGTCCCTTTTCCCGTTGGGTGCTTAGCTTGTTTGAAGGCATAAAAAAAGGCCCCGTCAGGAGCCTCGTTCAGCGCATGGGTGGCTACCGCCGGATGGTTACACCATCCTGCCCATGCGCCGTCCCACCACAAGAATAACCGCGAAATTTTTCATGGGGCGATTTGATAACCACAAAACCCCCATGCGTCAACGGCTTTTAGTTACACGATCCGGTTCCTGTGCGGAACATTGTTGCGCAAACCGAGGCGCTCGACCCCATGGCCGGCCGAGAAAATCGGGCGACCGGGAGCATGACGATGACGGCACGGCGCCGCACGTCTACGGACGTGCAAGGGCCATCGAAGCCCCCGGCTTGACGGCGATGCTGCTTGGCGCTACCTCCATTGCGGGCTTCAGATCCCCGCCGCTCGCAGACGTTCTCGTCCCGGTGAAATCTGACATCTGACGACACCCTCTCGCCCCGATCGCATTTCGTGTGGCAGGCAATGCGGGCCCCTCCTCTTCCCGATCGAAATGCGAAGACAGGAGCGTTGGATGTCCAAGGACACTTCCAGGCAGAATACCTTTTTGACCGCGCCGCTCGGCGCGATCTTCGCAAAGACGGCTTTGCCGATCATCTTCGTGATGAGCATGAACGGACTTCTCGCCGTCGTCGATGCCGTCATGCTCGGCATCTATGTCGGTGCCGATGCCGTCGGCGCCGTGACCACGGTTTTCCCGATCTTCATCCTCACGGTGGCGCTGGCAACGCTCGTCGTCAGCGGCATGGCGAGCCTGCTTGCCCGCCATCTCGGCGCCGGCCGCTTTACGGATGCCCGCGGCGTCTTTGCCGGCGCCCACATGCTGGCGCTCTCGATTGCCGTGGCACTGATCGGCCTGTTCGTCGCTTTCGGCGAGCCACTGGTGCTGATGCTCGCCAACGGTCCCGGGCCCCTCGCCCGCATGGCCGAAAGCTATATCGCGATCATAATCTTCTGCACGCCCATCCAGTTCCTGCTGGCGGTTCATTCGGATGCGCTTCGTTGCGAAGGCCGCGCCGGGCTGATGGTCGGCCTCAGCCTGCTGGTCTCGATCGCGAACCTCGCCCTCAACTATGTGCTGATCGCGCATCTCAGGTGGGGCGTTGCGGGCTCCGCCACGGCCACGGTTCTCGCCCAGGCCCTGGCGCTTGACCTCATCGTCGTCTTCCGCACCGTCGGACGCACCGAGCTCCGCCTGTCGGCCCTGTTCCGGCACAGTCCGTTGACGGGATGGAGCCGCATGATCGCGCTCGGGAGCCCGCAAAGCCTCGGCTTCATCGGCATGGCGCTGGTTTCGGTGACGATCATGACCGCACTGCAGAAGACGGCTGCCGAAAGCTACGACACCACGGTCGCCGCCTATGGCATCGTCACCCGCATCATGACCTTCGCGCTGCTGCCGCTTCTCGGGCTGAGCCAGGCGATGCAGGCGATCGTCGGCAACAACATCGGCGCCGGCCTCGCCGATCGGGCGAACAGGATGCTGCGCCTCGGCCTGTTCGTGGCGTTGATCTATTGCCTTGCCATCGAAGTCCTGCTCGTCGGTCTTGCCGGGCCGGTCGGCGCGCTCTTCGTCGACAGCGATGCGGTCGTCGCCGACGTCGCGCGTATCATGCCCGCCATGGTCGCGATGTACCTCTTCTCGGGTCCGCTGATCATGCTCGGCAGCTATTTCCAGGCGATCGGCGATGCCGGCCGGGCGGCCATTCTGGGGCTTTCAAAGCCCTATCTCTTCACCATGCCGCTGGTCGCGCTCTACGCATCGAGCTTTGGCGAACCCTGCATCTGGTTCGCGACGCCGACGGCGGAGGCGCTGTTGCTGGTGGTTGCGATGCTCGTGCTCCGGCAGGCGTCGCGGCAGCAGCGGGTCACTGCAGGCCGATTGCCCTGATGAAAACACGATCGACCCCTGATGGGGTCGATCGGCGACGCTGCCATGTTCCGAGCGGAGGAATACCGCGCGCGGCTGCCCGCGCGCATTCCGCCAGACCTGTCGGCCGCCAGCTGGAGCGCCGTGCGTGCTTCCGGATTGGCAAGGCACGCCCGTCTCGGTTCACGCCATCACCGAAACCCGGCTGCTGCCGGCCAAGACCCAGCGCTTCATCGCGTTTCTGCAGGAACAGATGGGACGGGCATAGGCGTAAGCGCAATCATCTTCCGGCACCCATGAGAACACGCTAAAGTACAAGCGGCATGCGGAGAGCGGGATGGCAAACGGGCGCGTCGAGCGGCGACTTGCGGTCATCATGGCCACCGATATTGTCGGCTATTCCCGTCTGACGGAGGCCGACGAAACCCGCACGCTCGACACGATGAAGCGGTTGCAGACGTCCATCCTTGCGCCCGGCATCACGGCTTGCGGCGGCCGGATCGTCAAGCTGATGGGCGACGGCACGCTCGTCGTCTTCAACTCCGCCGTCGATGCGGTGGATTGCGCCATATCGCTGCAGGAGGCGCTGGCTTGCGACCAGCAGGAGCAGCCGACCGACGACCGTATTCTCGTCAGGATCGGCATCAACCTTGCCGACGTCGTGATCGAAGGCGACGATCTGCTGGGCGACGGCGTCAACGTCGCCGCCCGCCTGCAGGCCTCAGCCACCCCCGGCGGCATCTGCATCGCCGATGTCGTCCATCGGCAACTCGGCGCCAAGGGCCGATCGGCCTTCCTCGACGGCGGAGAGATCGCGCTGAAGAACATCACGCGGCCCATCCACGTCTGGCACTGGACGGACGCGCCGACGGTCGGCCCATCGATGTCGCAAGCCTGCGCGCGCACCTCGATCGCCGTCCTGCCGTTCGAGAACCTCGGCGGCGCGGCGGATCAGACCTTCTTCAGCGACGGCATCAGCGAGGATATCATCGGCGGGCTCGCTCGGTTCCGCTCGCTTTCGGTCACATCGGCCAGTTCATCCTTCAGTTTTCGCGACAGGAGTACCGACAAAAGGGAGATCGGCCGCAGGCTCGGCACCACCTACCTCGTCGAAGGCAGCGTCCGCCGCGCCGGCGAGCGCATCCGCATCACCGCGCAACTGGTCGAAGCTGCCAGCGGCGCGCATCTCTGGTCGGAGCACTACGATCGAAATCTGACGGACATTTTCGCGGTTGAGGACGAGGTGACCCGCACGATCGTCTCTACGCTCGTCGGGCAGATCGAAAGCGCCGAAGTGCGTCAGGCGCTCCGCAAGCCGCCGACAAGCCTTGCGGCCTATGAATTCTACCTGCGTGGGCTTGCGCATATTCGCGGCTACGAGCCGGACGACAACCGGCAGGCCTGCGCCATGTTCCAGGCGGCGGTCGACCGCGACCCGCATTTTGCCCTGGCCCACGCCCATCTGGCCCTCGCGATCATCGCCGAGCAAGGCTACGCCAACGCCCCGCAGGACGTTCTCGACAGGGCCCTGGCCATTGCGCGCAAGGCGGTCTCGCTCGATGAGACCGAAGGCGGTTGCCAGCGGCTGCTGGCGCTCATTCACGGCAATCGCCGCGAATTCGAACTGGCTGAGCGGCACTATCGGCGTGCCTATCTGCTGAACCCCAACGATGCCAATACGCTGGTGCAGATGGGCGGGCTCTTTGCGCGACGGGGCAAGCTTGACGAGGCGATGGAGTGGATCAACGAAGGCTTCCGGTTGAACCCGTTTCCGCCGCCCTGGTACAGTGCCGCGCTGGGAAACGCCCTTTATATCCTCGGGCGCTACGAAGAGGCCGCGGCGGCGCTGAAGGAACTGCCCAATCCCGGCCCCTTCACGCTCGCGCGCCTTGTCGCCTGTCATGCGCAAGCCGGCAGCAACGCCGCCGCCATGGAGATGAAGGCCCGCCTTCTACAGGCTTGTCCGGACTTCTCGACGGAAGACTTCATCCGGCGCGGCCTCCTGCTCGAGATGGACGAACACCGTGACCTGTTCCGCCAGGGCCTGCTGAAGGCGGGGCTGCCAAAATGAAGCAACGGCGAAACATGCCGGAGGCGCGCCTCAAGGCTGTGCCGGCGGCAGCAGGAACAGGGTCATGCCGAAGATCACATAGACGGTCAGCGCCAGAACGCCCATGTACCAGGCCGAGCGCCCGCCGTTGGAGAGCAGCGTCGCGGCCACGGTCGCGATCAGCATCATCACCACGGCGCCCGGCCAGAACTGCAGGTCCATGGGGTGCGGGCCGATGACATAGCTCAGCAGCACCAGCAGCGGCGCGACGAAGAGCGCGATCTGGGCCGCACTGCCGAGCGCGACGCCGACGCTCAGGTCCAGCCGGTCCTTGCGCGCCGCAGCGAAGGCCGTCGCCATCTCGGCGGCGGCACCGACCAGGGCCACCACGATGAAGCCGACGAAGGCCGGCGTCATGCCGAGCTCTTCGGCCGCCACCTGCACCGATCCCACGAAGACCTCGCTGACCAGCGCCACCAGCACCGTGACGGCCAAAAGTACGACGATGCCCGTCGCCAGCGGCCAATGCACTTCATCTTCGCCATGCCCGGAGCCGGCAGAGATGAAGAGCTCGCGGTGCGTCCTCAGCGAAAACAGCATCCAGAGCCCATAGACGACGATGAGCACGATGGAGAGGCCGGCGCTGAGCTGCTGGGTGAAAGCCGTCTGCGGCTGGCTGTCGGCGCTGCCGATCAGCGACGGCACCAGCACCGCGACCGTCGCCAGGAACAGGAGGCTTGCCTGGAAGCGCGCATTCACCCGGTTGAATTCCTGCAGGTGATGGCGCAGCCCCCCGAAGAGGAACGAGCCGCCCAGCATGAACAGCGTATTGGTGACGATCGCACCGGCGATCGATGCCTTGACCAGCAGATACTGGCCGGCATTGAGCGCCATCAGCGCGATGACGAGTTCCGTCAGGTTGCCGAGCGTCGCGTTGAGGAGCGCGCCGATCGTATCGCCGGTCCGTGCCGCAACCGCCTCCGTCGCCTGGCTGAGAAGCGCCGCAAGCGGCACGATGGCGGCGACCGACAGCAGGAAGAGCAAGGTGTGCGCGCCGGGCCAGATACGCTCTCCCGCGATGACGACGGGTACGAAGACAAGCAGCCACAGAATGGGTGTCCGGCGCATATAATCCAGTGCATTGCTCATGGCTCTCCCCCTCGCCAACCCGCAGGTGCCGGCAATCGGCAACACGTCTCACGGTCGTGCGGTCGGCCGGCAGCGAATGCGGTTGATCAACACCAGAGACTATCCCGTATCAACTGCGAGACCGCATTGACATTGATCAACTCGGATGCCGCCCGACCTCTCCGCACCGAGGCCGGCACGGCGTTCGGACGCGGCCCTCAAACCCGTTGGATCAGCGCCCGTCCGATGGGCTTCGGCGGTTCGCCGCGCAGCACCAGCGATGTCGTGACCGCTCCGTAGCGGGCAATCGTATCGACGATCGTTTCCAGCTCACCGGGCGAAGGTACCAGCACCTTGAGCAGAAAACAGTCTTCACCCGTCAGCCGCAGCACCTCGATCACCTGCGGCATCTCGGAAAACTGCTTGATGCAGGCACGGATATGCTCGTGCGTCGTGCGGAGCCGGATGACCGCCATCATGCCGAGGCCGAGGCTCGCCGCATCAATCCGCGCGCCATAGCCGGCGATGATGCCGCGCTCCTCCAGTCGCTTGACCCGTTCCGAGGTCGCCGGTTGCGACAAACCGATCCGGCGACCGAGCTCCGAGACCGCCATTCGCCCGTCCGCCTGCAAGGCTTCGATGATGGCGATGTCGGTCGGGTCGAGAGGGGAACGGTCGATGCGGGCAAATGACATGTCTCACCTTCATTCCATCGGCAAACGGATGCTCTTTCCGATGATTGCGCATTCCGCATGCGGAGGGAAGCTGTCATCCTCGCGGAAGTTGAAGATGAGAGGAAGGCATGAGCGATATCATCCTGTTGCCCGGCATCGGCGGATCCGGAGAGACGCATTGGCAAACCCACTGGGAGCGATCGGAACCACGCGCCCATCGCTTCCGGCCTACAGATTGGGACCGGCCGGAACTCACCGATTGGATCGCGGCGCTCGACCGCGCGGTCGCCGCTGCCGGCAAGGCCCCGTTCCTGGTCGCCCACAGTCTTGCCTGCCTTCTCATCGCCCATTGGCAGAAGACTTCCGCCCGCCCCGTCGCCGGCGCCTTCCTCGTCGCGGTTCCCGACCCGACCTCCGGCGCCTTCCCGGCGGAGGCCAAAGGTTTTGCCGAGGTGCCGCAGGACAGCTTCCGCTTCCCCTCCCTCATCGTCGCAAGCTCCAACGACCCCTTTGGCGGCATCGGCTATGCCCGGACGCGGGCGGCCCAGTGGGGGAGCGGCATCGTCGAAATCGGCGCCCTTGGCCACATCAATGGCAAGAGCGGGCTGGCGGACTGGCCGAGTGGACGTGCACTATTCAGCGCCTTCGCCGCCGGAGCGGGACATGAGAAGGCGACTGCTCCTCTATAGCGGCAGTTCCGTCGAGAACTTGACCTTCCGCATCGGCACATCCGTCTTGACGCTCTGCACACCCTTGATCCGAGTCAGATGCTCGATCTGAAAGCGCCTGTTGTCATCGAGATCGCGGGCGACGATCCGCAGCAGGAAGTCACATTCGCCGGCCATCAAGGCGTCGCCTCGGCCGGTATCCTTCGCCACGTTCTGGGCTGAACGTCCGGCAAATCCGCGAAACCACTTGTTAAATCCCCCCGGCTAACATGAGCGGCTGTGATGCCGGGGTTTTTGCGTTGCTGAACAATGAACTTCATTCCTCGATCCGCGCAGGAGAGCAGGATCGCCGTGACGGCCTGAAGCCCGGCAACCGGTTCCTGGGGCGTGTCGTCGCGTGCAACGGCGCGCGCGCCACCATCGCTGCCGTCGCCGAAAACGGCGAGACGTCGCTGACCGAACTCTGGTCGGTCGGGCGGCTGATCTCGATCTCCGTCGGCAGAAACCGTGTCGTGGCTCTGGTCTATTCGATGCAGACCGCCTCGGCCGAATGGGGTGAGGAAGCCAACAACACCTTCCGCATCGAAGTCGAGCTGATGGGCGAGGTCCACATAGGGCCCGATGGACGCGAGGAGTTTTCCGCCGGCATCAGCCAATATCCCTATCTCGGCGCCATCGTGCACCGCATTCGCGCGGCCGACCTTGCCCGCATCTACGATTCCGGCCGCAGCGATAGCTGCATCATCGGCAAGCTCACCCAGGATGAAAGCCTCGACGCGACGATCCACGTTCCCTCGATGCTCGCCAAGCACTTCGCCATCGTCGGCACGACCGGTGTCGGCAAATCGACCGCGGTCACGCTGCTCCTCAACAAGGCGATCGCCTCCGACCCGAAACTGCGCGTGCTGATCCTCGACCCGCACAACGAGTTCGCCGCCGCCTTCCCCGAGCTTGCGGTCGTCATCGACACCGACACGCTCGACCTGCCCTTCTGGTTCTTCCGCCTCGAGGAATTCGCCGAGGTGATCTTCCGCGGCCGCCCGGCGCCGCCGGACGAGCTCGACATGCTGCGCGACATCATTCCCGAAGCGAAGAAGGCTTTCCGGGGCGGCGAATCCAGCCTCATGCGGCGCCAGACCGAGAAGAGCTCGATCACCGCGGATACGCCGGTGCCCTACCGCATCGCCGACCTCCTGGCGCTGATCGACGAACGCATCGGCAGACTCGAGGGACGCAACGACAAGCCGCATCTGCGCTCGCTGAAGGTCAAGATCGTCTCGGCGATCAACGATCCGCGCTACCATTTCATGTTCTCCTCGAACACCATCACCGACACCATCCAGGACACGATCGCCAAGATCTTCCGCATTCCCGGCGATGGGAAGCCGATCGCCACCTTCGAGCTTGCCGGCATTCCCTCGGAAGTGGTCAATTCCGTCGCTTCGGTGCTCTGCCGCATGGCCTTCGAAATCGGCCTGTGGAGCAATGGCGGCATTCATATGCTCGTCGTCTGCGAGGAGGCGCACCGCTACGTGCCGGCCGATCCCTCGCTCGGCTTCCTGCCGACCCGCCAGGCGATTGCCCGCATCGCCAAGGAAGGCCGTAAATACGGCGTCTCGCTCGGCGTCATCACCCAGCGCCCCGGCGAGCTCGACCCGACAATCCTTTCGCAATGCTCGACGGTCTTTGCCATGCGGCTGGCCAACGACCGCGACCAGGAGATCATCCGTTCGGCCATTCCGAACTCCTCGACCTCGACCACCAGCTTCATCTCCTCGATCGGCAACGGCGAAGCGATCGCCTTCGGTGAGGCCGTCGCGGTGCCGATGCGCATGCGCTTTTCCCGCATCGCCGAAGAGCGCTTGCCGCGCGCCCACGGCATCGTCGACCGGATCGACGTGGATGCGCCGCCGACCGTCGATCTGCGTTCGATTGTCAGCCGCATGCGGGCGATCAACGGGCCGGATATTTCCAGCTTCCAGCAGAGCTACATGGCAGCCTCGACCGGCAGCGAAGAGCGTCTCTGGGATGGCGAACTTGGCGCCGGATCGGCAAGCGAGACGGAACAAGGCTTCGCGGACTCGGCTCTGGCCGCCGAGCCCTACCGCCCGGACATGCTTCCACGTACCACCATTTCCCCCAATCCCGAGCTGGAGCGCTTCAACCAGATCCGCCAACAGCTTCTGAACGAAAAGCCCGCGACCGAGCAGCCAGCACCCCGCTTCGGGGCGGCGGCGCCGACCGGACACGGCTCCCCGGCCGCCGGCGATCGGCCCCGCGAAGGGTCGCTCCGGGAAAGCCTGCTGAAGCGGCCGCTCGGCAGCATCATCCGCAAGACCTAACGCATGTCGCGCAAAAGTGCGCAGCGGATTTGCGATAACGATATGCGAAATATCAAAGACTTAAGGCGCAAGGAGCGAATCTGAAAGATCGCGACGCGCGTTAGCGCTCACGCCGGGCCATTCTGGCGCGCCACCTGGCCCTGCCAGGGAAATTGGGCCGCCGTTAGAATACGGTGTGATCCCACGGCAGAGCCTGTCGACCAAGCCGCGTTTCCTCTTTTTCTCGGCCGCGACGACGTGAACGAGGCAGCCGCGAGACTCCTTGGAATGCCAAGGAACTTTTGCGGCGCCGCGTCGTTGGTCTGCGCGATCCTGTGGCGCGGACAGCCGGCGGATCTTCAAGCAATCGACGAAAGTGGAGTGAGGAGGCCGCCATGGTCGCAAGCGTTACCCCTTTTTTGATGTTTCAGGATGGCGTGGCGGAGCAGGCCATGGCCTTCTACATCTCGCTGTTCCCGAATGCAGAGGTCCTGGAGATCGAGCATTACGGCCCGGGCGAACAGGGCCCTGAAGGCAGTATCAAGGTCGCACTCTTCCGGCTCGGCGCACAGCGGGTCAGGTGCATCGACAGCCCGGTCAAGCACGCCTTCGATTTCACTCCGTCCTTCTCCTTCTTCGTCGAATGCCAGAGCGAGGACGAGATCATCACGCTCGCGACCATGCTGGCCGAAGGCGGTGCCGTGCTGATGCCGCTCGACAATTACGGATTCAGCCAGCGCTTTACCTGGGTCAACGATCGCTTTGGCGTGTCCTGGCAATTGAACCTCGCCGACTGAGCCATCCTGGCCGCCGCCTGCCCTACAGCACCGCGTCGGCGCTCTCGATGCGCCGCCAGCGCTCGTCGAGCTGGTTGCGGAACCAGGTCATCTGGCGCTTGGCATATTGCCGCGTGGCAGCGGCACCGGCCTCGATCACCTCGGCCTTCCCGATCTCGCCTTTGAGGAGCGCCGCGATCTGGCTGACGCCGATCGCCTTCATGACAGGCATTTCCGGCGGCAGGTCGAGCGCAAGCAGTGCCTTGACCTCATCGATGGCGCCGCCGGCAAGCATCAGTTCGAAGCGGCGGTTGATGCGGTCGTGCAGGAGCTTGCGCTCCGGCAGCACCACGTATTTTTCCGCCCGGTCCGGATCGACGATGACAGGGCCGTTCTGCCGCTGGAAGAAGCGGATCGGCCTGCCGCTCGCTTCCACCACTTCGAGCGCCCGGACGATCCTTTGGCCGTCGCCGACCTTCAACGTCGCCGCCGTCTCCGGGTCCTCGGCACTCAGCGCGCGATGCAGCGCTTCGGGCCCTTCCGCCTTCAGCCGTTCGCGCAGACGCTCGCGGATCGCGGCGGGGATCTCGGGCATGTCCGAAAGGCCACCGGTCAGCGCCTTGAAATAGAGCCCGGTACCGCCGACGAAGACCGGCAGCCGTCCCTCCTGCTTGAGCCTGGCAACGAGCGCTTGCGCCTCACGCACCCAGGCGCCGGTGGAATAGGCTGATGCCGCCGGTACATGGCCGTAGAGGCAGTGCTCCACACCGCCCATATCCTGATTATCGGGCCGCGCTGTCAGCAGCCGCAGCGTGTCATAGACCTGCATGCTGTCGGCATTGACGACCACGCCGCCGTGGCGCCGCGCCAGTTCGACGGCAAGCGCAGACTTGCCGCTGGCGGTCGGCCCGGTTATCAGGATCGCGTCGCTCTCGGTTTCAAGGTTATTGTCCATGGCTCTCGTTGCCACGCTTATCGCCAATCCGTCAAATCCTGTTCTGACACCCGCGCTCGCGGAAGCGGCTGCCGATGCAGTCAAGGCGTCCGGCCTCTACTGGCTGGCCGATGGCGTCGCCTGCGACATCGCACTGAAGGACGGCACCGACGCGAACGCGGCCGAAGCGCTGCTGCGTGCCGAAATCGGAACCGCCGCCATCGACGTCGCCGTGCAGGACGCCGAGAGTCGCCGCAAGAAACTGCTGATCGCCGACATGGATTCGACCATGATCGGCCAGGAATGCATCGACGAACTGGCCGCCGAAGTCGGCCTCAAGGACCAGGTGGCGGCAATCACCGCCCGCGCCATGAACGGCGAGATCGCCTTCGAGCCGGCACTGATCGAGCGTGTCGCGCTGCTGAAGGGCCTGCCGCTCAGCGTCGTCGACGAGGTGATCGCCAAGCGCATCACGCTGACGCCGGGCGGGCGGCAACTGATTGCGACGATGAAGAGCAAGGGCCACTACACCGCGCTCGTCTCCGGCGGCTTCACCGTCTTCACCGGGCCGATCGCCGAGATGCTCGGTTTCGACGAGAACCGCGCCAACACGCTGATCGCCGAAGCGGGCATTCTGACCGGCGAGGTCGCCAACCCCATTCTCGGCAAGCAGGCCAAGGTCGATGCCCTCATCGACATCGCCGCGCGCCTCGGCATCTCGACGGGTGAGGCCCTTGCCGTCGGCGATGGCGCCAACGATCTCGGCATGATCCAGCTCGCCGGCACCGGCGTCGCACTGCACGCCAAGCCCGTGGTGGCCGAACAGGCCAAGGTTCGCATCGACCATGGCGACCTGACCGCCCTTCTCTATCTCCAGGGCTATCGCAAGACGGACTTCGTCGGATGATCATCTGCGAGACCGACCGGCTGCGCATTCGGGCCTGGAAGAACAGCGATCGCGATCTCTTCTTCGAGATCAACAGCGATCCCAAGGTCATGGAGTTCTTTCCCTTCCGTCGCAGCCGCGCGGAAGCGGACGCGCTCTTCGATCGTGTCGGCCGCGGCATCGCCGAAACCGGCCTGGGTTTCTTCGCCATAGCGCTGAAGGCCGACGACCGCCCGATCGGCTTCTGCGGCCTTGCCCTGACGGACCTGGAACCGCACTTTCCCAATGGCACGGTCGAGATCGGCTGGCGGCTCGCCGCCCGCTATTGGGGCCAGGGCTACATCACCGAAGCGGCCTCCGACCTGCTGCGCTACGGCTTCGAGGAAAGAGGGCTCGACGAGGTCGTCTCCTTTGCCGTCGCCGCCAACACCCGCTCGACGGCGGTGATGCAGCGGCTCGGCATGCACCGCGATGCAAGCCGCGACTTCGACCGTCCCCGCCAACCAGCCGGCACTGGTGCGTCATGTGCTTTACGCGATCAGCGCCGAGGAATGGCGCGCGCAGGCGAAGGCCAAGTAAGCGCCTCCTTTCGACCGTACGGCCCCTCACTGTCCTGCCGGACATCTCTCCCCGCAGGCGGGGAGAGAGATGCCAACCGCAATGTTGCTCCCCCAACAAACGTTGACGAGTGCCGAGCGCTCGCTGGGGTGTCCTTCTCCCCGCCTGCGGGGAGAAGGTGCCGGCAGGCGGATGAGGGGCAGCCCGGTCGCCGGGCCATAGCGTCCACTCGACCTCACCTCTTCCGCTCCGCCCCCGGATAGCTCCGCTCGATCCAGGCGACAAAGGCCTTTGCCGCGTCCGACAGCGCATCGAAGCGCCGCGCCACGAGAAAGAACGCGCCATAGGGCACCGAGACGTGAAAGGGCTGGAGCAGCCTCCCGGCCTCGATATCGTCACGCGCGTGGTCGCGGTCGATCAGCCCGACGCCATTTCCCCTGAGCGTCGCCTGAAGCACCATCGAACCATCGGCGAAGATGGCGCCGCGATCCACCTTGACCGGGCCGGCGCCGGCGGCTGCAAACCAATGTTCCCATAGCTGCCGGTTGTCCTCATGCAACAGCGCATGCTGCATCAGGTCTTCGGGCCGCTCGAGCGGTCGCCCACCGGCCGCCAGCGCCGGCGCGATCACGGGGATCATCTCGACTTCGGCAAGCGGGCGCGTCTCCACCCGCGGCCATGAATCGGCGGTCAGGCTGTGGCGGATGGCGATGTCGGCATCGCCGCTGCGAAACTCGGCGAGCCGGGATTCCGCATCGATCTCCAGATCGATCTCCGGATGCGCCTCCTGGAATTCCTGCAGGTGCGGCACCAGCCAGCAGCCGGCGAAAGACGGCTCGGCGCTGACCTTCAGGGTCTGCGAGAGCCGCCACCCCGAGAGCATGTCAAGACGCTCGCCCACCATGTCGAACGCGGCCGTCAACACGCCGAGCAGGGCGCGGCCATCGGCGGTCAGGCGGACGCTGCGATGATGCCGCTCGAACAGCGGCCGGCCGATCAGGTCCTCGAGCTCGCGCACTTGCCGGCTGATCGCCGCCTGCGAGACGAAAAGCTCGGCGGCAGCCAGCGTGAAGCTTTCGAGCCGCCCGGCCGCCTCGAAACTCCGCAACGCTGTCAGAGGCAAGCGGCTGCGCTTCATGCATAACCTCAAGTCATTCGAGAGCCACAGTAAACTCGTTTGAGGGGTGCGGGCAAGTGCGGTGAAATGGGAACCCGGAAGGAGGTTCAGCCATGCTTGCGATCATCGAAATCCTGTTCGAAGCCCTGCGGCTGGTGACCTTCCAGCCTGCGCGAAAGGCACCCTACGCGCCGGAACGGTCGGCGAGTGGCGACGACTGCTGATATCAAAATGCGACACCCTCCAGACTTGCCCCTCTCCTCGGGTTTAACCCGAGGACTAACCTCTCCCCGCTCGCGGGGCGAAGGGACGTGCCCGGCCACCAACCACCGTATGGCCCCGGTCCAAGAATGGAGAGCCTCGGGCGGAAAACAGCCCGGACCGGACGTCGCTCTCCGAGCGGGCGCGGCGTTGTCCCTTCTCCCCGCCTGCGGGGAGAAGGTGCCGGCAGGCGGATGAGGGGCCACTTCCGGCGCTGCCAAGCGCCGAAGACGGCAGCGACCGGGAGCTTGAATCAAAATCTGAGGAAGCGGATTCAATCTGTCAGCGCGACCGGCGATGGATCTGAAAAGATTCGGCAATCGCCCTCGCTCGAAAGCAGCGCCGCGGCACCGAACCGATGCCGCAGCCGCACATCCTGGTGGGGCCCTACTCCACCCGCACCGTGACGAAGCGCAGTTCGCCCGTCTTGTTGGAGAGCATCAGCAGCGCATTGCGCCGGCCGTTCGATTTCAGCTCCTCGACCCGCTGGGCAACGTCGTCAGGCGTGTCCATCGCCTCCTGCCCGACCTCGACGATGACGTCGCCCGGCTCGACGCGTCGTTCCGCCGCCGCCGAATTCGGCGAGACTTCGGTAATGACAACGCCATCCACGTCGTCGGCAATGCCGTATTTCTTGCGCGTCTCCTCGTTCAGCGTCGCAAGCTTCATGCCGAGCACGACGTCTGTCGCCGGCAGCGGGGCCGCTTCGGGCTTGTCCGGCTTCTGCGTCTCGTCGCCAGTCGTCGCCGCCGGTGCGCTGGCAAGTTCACCGCCGTCCTCGAGGCGGCCGAGGGTGACCTTGACCGTCTGCTCCTTGCCGTCACGCACCACCACCACGTCGACCGCCTTGCCGACGGGGCTTTCGGCAACGGCACGCGGCAGGTCACGCATTTCGGTGACGTCGCGGCCATCGAACTTGACGATGACGTCGCCGGCCTTGATCTCGCCGTGCGCAATCGGCCCGCCCTCGATGATGCCGGAGACAAGCGCGCCATGTGGCGTCGCCATCTTCAGGCTCTCGGCGATATCGTCGGTCACCGGCTGGATACGCACGCCGAGCCAGCCGCGCCGGGTCTCGCCGAAGTCCTTGAGCTGCAGCACCACATTGGCGGCAAGCTCCGTCGGCACGGAAAAGCCGATGCCGATCGAGCCGCCGGATGGAGAGATGATCGCGGTGTTGATGCCGATCACTTCGCCCTGCATGTTGAAGAGCGGTCCGCCGGAATTGCCGCGGTTGATGGCGGCGTCCGTCTGGATGAAGTTGTCATAGGGACCGGCATTGATGTTGCGGCCGCGGGCCGAAATGATGCCGACGGAAACCGAACCGCCGAGCCCGAACGGATTGCCGATCGCCATCACCCAGTCGCCGATGCGCATCTTGCGGGAATCGCCGAAGGACACCGCCTTCAGTGGCGCTTTCGGCTCGACCTTCAGCACCGCCAGATCCGTCTTGGTATCCTTGCCGACGAGCTTCGCCTTCAGCTTGCTGCCATTGGCGAAGTTGATCTCGATATCGTCGGCGCCTTCGATCACGTGGTTGTTGGTGACGATGTAGCCGGTCGGGTCGATGACGAAGCCGGAGCCGAGGGAATCGACCGTGCGCTGGCGGTTACCGCCCTGGCCGCCCTGCCCTTTGAAGAATTCATCGAAATAGGGCTGATAGGGCGAACCCTCCGGCACCTGGGGTGTCGGCGCATCGTCGTCGTTCTTGACCTTCTGCGAGGTCGAGATGTTGACGACCGCGTCGAGCAGGCCGGCGGCGAGATCGGCAACGGAAGCCGGGCCGTTCGTCGGCGGGCGCACGGCGGCGTTCTGCGCGAGCGCCGTATTGCTGAAGGCAAGCGCGCCTGCGAGCGCCAGAATGCCCAAGGAGGTGCCAAGCGAGTAAGCTCGGGATTTCGTACGCGTGGACAAGTCGCTTAGGCTCCTCTCGATGCGCGATGATCGACCGGTTCTCCTGGCCGCCACCTCTCCTGGATCCCGATGATCTCGGGTCCAACCGACCCAAGATCATAGCGTGATCGTTTGTCATAAGTTAGAGCGAAATCCGGGGCGGAACACCGCATGCACCTTTCCTCGTCCCGCTCTCGTCTACGGCGTTGAGGCGCCGTAGAACTTTGATTCTTCGCATAATCTTGCGTCAACCGGAACCGGCAAGATCGCTTAAGCAGCAGGAACCGTCGACGCAATCCGCAAACCGCTCGACATCCGACCTTACCAGAAGATAAGGCGGAATTCGGAAGCGTCCAAACACGATTTCCTGATCCCCGCGCAGGGACTGCTGGAAGTAAAAGATACCGGCTGCGCGTTCTTGGAAGGGGCGCGACGCGTCAGGTCGTCAGGTCGTGCCCGTGGTCCTTCAAGGCCTGGACCGCCTTGTCGAGATCGGAACCGGCAACAAAGACATAGTCGGTGCTGAAGGTCGAGTTGGCGAAGACGCCGACGCCGGCGGCCGAAAGCGGCCGGAGCACAGAAGACAGTACGCCGGGTACATCGAAGGCAAAATGCTGTTCGACTCGGAAGCAGCGCCAGCCGAGCGAACTCTGGACGCTGGAAGGCACGCGGGCGGCACGGCAGACCAGCGTCATCTCTTCGCGCGAGCTCGACACGGTCCAGAAGCCTGGCCCCGGCAACCATTCGGGTATGCTGGAGCCGATATTGAGGCGGGTGATGGCGTATTCGGCATCGACCAGCCGGATCAGCAGTTTATGTGGCATTTCGCATTATCCTCGAAGCAACCATACAAGTCCGACCCCGGCAGCCACGGAAACGACCCCCGCCAGTCGAAGCTGATGTTCGGGGACATACGGCAAACGCTTCGCCATTTCCACCAAAACCAAAGGGGCCAGTGCGTACACCAGCCCCTCGATGATCAGGAAGAACGCGATTCCCGTCAGGAAATCCGACATCGCTCGCCTAGTTCCCGGTGGTTGGTTGCGGCGCCGCGGCAGCCGGTGCCGTGCCTTCGGAATTGTTGAAGAAACGGAAGAATTCCGAATGCGGCGACAGCACCAGCGTTGTGTCCGGGCTGCCGATCGACTGGGTATAGGCCGACATCGAGCGGTAGAATTCGAAGAACTTCGGATCGCGCGCAAAGGCGTCGGCAAAGGTCTTCGTCCGTTCGGCTTCGCCCTCACCGCGCAGGATTTCCGAATCGCGCTGGGCGTCGGCGACGATCTCGACGACCTGACGGTCGGCGATGGCGCGGCGGCGCTGGCCCTCTTCGTTACCGCGGGCGCGGATCAGTTCCGCTTCCGCCAGACGCTCGGCCTTCATGCGGTCGTAGGTCTGCTGCGAGACTTCCTGCGTCAGGTCGGTGCGGCGGATACGGACGTCCTCGATGTTGAGGCCGAGCGACTCGGCGTCGCCTTTGAGGTCGGCGCGAACTTCACGCATCATCGATGCGCGCTCGTCCGAGAGCGCCGCCTCGAAGCCACGCAGACCGTAGACGCGGCGCAGCGACGCATCGAGACGGGTGCGCAGACGCGATTCCGCGGAGTCGCGATCGCCCGAAACGGTTTCGCGGAAGCGGCGGGCATCGGCGATCTTGTAGACGACGAAGGCGTCGACTTCATAGAACTTGCCGCCCGAAACCTGGACACGGATGTTGTCGAGGTCGAAGCGCAGCGCCTGGTCTTCGACATACTGAACGCGGTCGGCGTCCATGAAGGCGAAGGGCAGCTTGAAGTAAAGGCCCGGCTGGCTCTTGACGTCCTTGATCTGACCGAAGCGAACGACGATCGCCTGCTGGCGCTCGTTCACCACGAAGATCGAGGAATAGATGCCGACGAAGACGAAGGCGAGCAGGATCAGGATGACGGAGGTACGATTGTTGATCACTGGGCTGCTCCCGATGCTGCTGCGGCTGCTCCCGACTGGACAGGCCGGCCGATTTCGTTCAGCGGCAGATAGGGCAGAACGCCCTGCCCGTTCTTCTCGTCGAGGATCACCTTCTTCGACTTGCCGAGAACACCCTGCATCGTTTCGAGATAGAGGCGCTTGCGGGTCACGTCGGGCGCCTTGGAATATTCGTCGTAAACCGAGATGAAGCGCTGCGCTTCACCCTGTGCTTCCTTGACGACGCGGTCCTTGTAGGCGGCTGCCTCTTCGCGGATCTGCGCGCCCTGGCCGCGAGCCTTGCCGAGCACCTGGTTGGCGTACTGGTTGGCTTCTTCGACGAAGCGGTCTTCGTCCTGTTCGGCACGCTGCACCTCGTCGAACGCATCGGCCACTTCACGCGGCGGCGCTGCGTCCTCGATCGCGACCGTGTTGACGGAAACGCCGGCGCCGTAAGTGTCCATCGTCGCCTGGATCGTGCTCTTCACGTCGGCAGCGATCGCCTGACGGTTGTCGCGGAAGATGTCCTGCGCCGGACGGCGGCCGACCACTTCGCGCATGGCGCTTTCGGCCACCCGCTGCAGCGTGTCGGACGGATTTTCGACATTGAAGAGATAGGCGCGCGGGTCGGTGACCGAGAACAGCACCGAGAACTGCACGTTGACGATGTTCTGGTCGCCGGTCAGCATCAGGCCGGAATTCGACTGGCCGCTGCCGCGCCCGCCGATGTTCTGCTGCTGCTCGGTGATCTTCACGAATTCGACGGTCTCGAACGGCCAGAAGTGGTAGTGAAGCCCAGGCATCGAGATCTCGTCCTTCGGCTTGCCGAAGCGCATCTCGACGCCACGCTCGTCCGGCTGGACGGTGTAGATCGAGTTGATCAGGATGAAGCCGACGATCAGCAGGCCGACAATGGCAAAGACGCCGCCGTTGAAACCGCCGGGAACGACGTTCTTAAGCTGGTCCTGGCCGCGGCGAATGATCTCTTCCAGATCCGGCGGGCCGCCCTTGCCGCGCGGCCGGTTTGGCCCCTGGCCCCATGGCCCCTGATTGCCGCCGCCGCCGCCCCACGGGCCGCCGCCGCCATTCTGATTGCTCCAGGGCATCAAAACCTCTCTATTGAAACTTCCCACGCCAAACGGCCGCGCCACCGCACGGTCGTTCACGATGTCAAACCGTTATAGGTATCACCCGCACCGCTTTCAACGCGATAGGGCCGAGTTCACCGTAAATGGTTCAAAATAGTTGACGATCCGGCGCGTCAGGCTGTCGCACGCCGCCTAAAGGTGACGAAATGCATGGCGTGGCTGTCCTTTTCGCCCTGCGGCAGATCTTCCTCGAACACCTTCTCGAAGACTTGCGCGTCGATATCCGGAAAACGCGTGTCGCCCTCCACCGTCGCCTGGACCTCGGTCACATGCAGGATATCGGCCACGCCGATCGACTGGCGATAGATCTCGCCGCCGCCGATCACGCAGATCTCGTCAGCGCCCGTCGCCTGAGCCTCACGGTTCGCGAGCGCAATCGCAGCCTCGAGCGACGGCACGACGCTCGCTCCCTCCGCGACAAAATCCGCGTTGCGGGTGATGACGATATTGGCGCGGCCGGGCAGCGGTCGCCCCAGGGAAGCCCAGGTCTTGCGCCCCATGATCACGGGCTTGCCGATCGTCAGCGCCTTGAAGCGCTTGAGGTCGGTCGAAAGCCGCCAGGGCAGATCGCCGTCGCGGCCGATGACGCCGTTGGCGGCAACCGCCACGACGATCGATATCTTCGGATGTGTGCTCTTCGTCTCAGTCATGGAACCCGTTCGGTTTACTGTCGATTTCCCGTGCCCGGTCATAGGCCGCCCGGTCCGTCACCACGCGTATGTAGCGGTCGACCACCGTGCTCTCCGGCAGGATCTTGCGCATCCATTGCAGTGCGCTTGCCAAGAGCAGGTCGGCCGCGCTCATCGTCTCGCCGAGCAGATAGGTCTGGCGGGTGAGCACGTCGATCACATGCGCGCACATGTCGTTGTAGAGCCGTGCCTGGGCCGGATTGTTGATGGTCGCGCCGGAAACATGGGCGAGCGCCGTCGGCTCGATCACGCCGGCATAGTAGGCAAGCCAGGAAAGATAGGCGCCGCGATCCTTGTGGCCCGGCGGGCGGCCGAGGCTGCAATCGGGATAGAGGTCGGTGAGATATTGCACGACGGCCGCCGACTCCCAGATCGCCGCGCCGTTGTGCAGCAGCGCCGGCACCTGCTTGTGCGGATGCGGATTGTTGTCATCGGGCGCGCCGGAGCCATCCCAGCGGCGGATCGAGACGTAACGGATCTCGTATTCGGCGCCCAACTCCTCGAGCAGCCAGACGATGCGCGACGACCGCGACAGGGGCGCATGGATCAGTGTGAGCATCATACCTCCCTCAAGGGCGAGCCCTCCGCGGCCATTCTTCGCCGCAGCCATGACCGATGGGCGATGCCTGCCGCGCAACCTTGGCGACGAAGCCTCGCTGCGCACGCCAAGACATAGCTTGGTGCAGACTGCCGGGCCCGATTGCCTTAGACCGCGATCGGCGCCTTGATCGTTGAATCAGCTTCGTAGCCGACGAGCGTAAAGTCTTCGAAGCGGAAGGAAAACAGGTCCTTCACGTCAGGATTGATCTCCATCCGCGGCAGCGCCTTCGGCGTGCGGGTGAGCTGCAGCCGGGCCTGTTCGAAATGGTTGTGGTAGATGTGCGCGTCGCCGAGCGTGTGGACGAAATCGCCTGGCTTGAAGCCGGTCACCTGCGCCACCATCATCGTCAAAAGGGCGTAGGAGGCGATGTTGAAGGGCACGCCCAGGAAGATATCGGCGGAGCGCTGGTAGAGTTGGCAGGAAAGCTTGCCATCCGCCACGTAGAACTGGAACAGGCAATGGCAGGGCGGCAGCGCCATCTCGTCCACCAATGCCGGGTTCCAGGCCGAAACGATGTGGCGGCGCGAATTCGGATTGGTCTTGAGGCTTTCGACGAGCCCGGCGATCTGGTCGATATGGTGTCCATCGGGCGCCGGCCAGGAGCGCCACTGGTAGCCATAGACCGGGCCGAGGTCGCCGTTCTCGTCGGCCCATTCGTCCCAGATGGTGACGCCGTTTTCCTTGAGGTAGGCGATATTGGTATCGCCCTTCAGGAACCAGAGCAGCTCATGGATGATCGAGCGCAGGTGCAGCTTCTTGGTGGTCAGCACCGGGAAGCCCTCGGAGAGATCGAAGCGCATCTGGTGGCCGAAGACCGAGCGCGTGCCCGTTCCCGTCCGGTCGCCCCGGTCGGTTCCGTTGGTCATCACATGATCGAGAAGGTCGAGATATTGCTGCATGGTCTGGCGCCGCCGATTCGTAATGCCCCAAATTTAGGACGAAGCCGGCGGCGAACCAATGGCGTCCGGGTGATTATCCCGGAAATTCGGCCGTCTGCTGGCGCAGGATGAGGAAACGTGTGCATGGCCCGCCTGCATCCCGTTCCATCGATCGGAAGCGATCCCATTTATGGTTTGGGGTCCGTTCGGCCCGAAACCAAGGTGAGCTACAGGGCCTGCAGCTTCCCGAGGTTCTTCGCCACCAGGTAATAGAAGGTGACGCGCGACTTGGAGCGATCGGCGGACATCGCCTGGACGGTGGCGTCGATCGCCTTGTCCGCGTCGGCGCCACTGATGCCGAGCTTCTTCTCGCACCATTTTTCCTTGACCCGTTCGAGCTCCTTCGGGTCCGTCGCCGAAACGAGCGAAGAATCCTTGTTGCGAAGGGCAATGCCAAGGTGGCGCACGATCTTGTTCACGATCGCCTCGTCGGCACCGCTGTCGTATTTCAGCACATCTGCGAGGTAGTCCGCCATGAGGCCTCCAGCTTGCTTCGTTTCTCGAAACTGCGGCCGGATCTTGCCGGCCGCGTGCAACAGCGGGAGTTTTTCACGGATGTCGGTCAAGTCAAGGCAGTTCGGCGCCGCGCAGCCCGGGACAAAGTCATATATCCGACACATCCCCCTTTTCTTGGAGGCCGGAAAGACCTATATGAACGGTGCCGTCTTCGGGCGGCTATGGCAATAAACGGGCGATGAAATAAACCCATTGGACCCGGGGGCGGTACCCGGCGCCTCCACCAAAAACCGATCTTTCGAGGATCGGCTTTTGATGGGGGCGAAATAGGATCGACAAGGGCGTAAAGATCGACTTTTTGCTCGGCATTGTACCACCGTTATCGGGCTAAACTTATAGTTGCAAACGACAACTATGCTGAAGCACGTCTCGCTGCCTAACGGCGGTGCGGCACTTCAAATCAAGCCCTTGCGGGTAGCACCGTAAGGCGGGGTCCGAAGGCACCTGGCAACAGAAGCCTTCACCTTCTCCCCCGGCTCGAAATGGTCTATAGATGCTCAAATAATTGACTCGTTCCTTGTGGATGGGCAATGAAAAGTCGACGGCGGATCGCCGACGGAAAAGCAGTAAGATTGAGTTCGAGGAAAGACGGGACACTCATGGGCCAGGACCACATCCGCTACGACATTCTGGCACAGGACGCGCTCCGCAGCGTCATCCGCAAGGTCCTGACCGAGGTCGCCACGACGGGCCATCTGCCCGGCGAACACCACTTCTTCATCACCTTCCTGACCGGCGCGCCGGGCGTGCGCATCTCGCAGCACCTCAAGGCGAAGTATCCCGAGCAGATGACCATCGTCGTCCAGCATCAGTTCTGGGAACTGAAGGTAACCGAAACCGGCTTCGAGATCGGGCTTTCCTTCTCCGATACGCCGGAGCGGCTGGTCATCCCGTTCAACGCCATCCGCGGCTTCTACGACCCCTCGGTCAATTTCGAGCTGGAGTTCGATGTCGCCGCCGGCGAGGAGGAAGAAGTGGAATCGGCCGAAATCACCGCCTATCCGGTCCCGGAGGAAAACGGCGAGGCCACGGCCAAGGACGACAAGCCGACCGAACCGAAAAACGGCGGCGGCTCGGTCGTTTCGCTCGATTCCTTCCGCAAGAAGAACTGATCACCATCGACTGCATGTTTCTTTGATTGCAGCCGGCTGAAGGAGCCTCGGGTCATGACCGGCGACGTCGTCAATCTGCGCCAGTTCCGCAAGCGCCGTGAGCGCACGGAAAAGGAAAAGCAGGCCGAACAGAACCGCATCTCCTTCGGCCGCACCAAGGCCGAAAAATCCCTGACCAAGGCGCTGAACGACAAGGCGGAGACCCGCCTCGACCAGGGCCGCCTGGAGCGGCCGGCCAAGGACGAAGGCGGCGACGGCAAGGACTGAGCCGCCCTCCTCGAAGAAAGCGATTCCGGAGCAAGGAGTTGCGGCCGCTTTCCGAATCGAAATGCCAACGGAAGCATGTCGCGCAAAAGCGTGCGGCGGTCTTGTGATAACGACATGCGAAATATCAAACTTCAAGCGCAAGGCGCGAATCGCGATGCGCTTCAGGTGAATCGATTCCGGAGCGCCGCGTGCGGCGATTTTTCGCCGGCATCCTGTTCCAATTTATAAGGGGGTGCGCGCAATCCGCCCCAAAGTCATTTTGATACAGAGACCGGACGATGATCCGTAAGCACTCCGCGACCCTGCACGGCCACCGCACCAGCTTCTCGCTTGAGGATGCCTTCTGGCAGGAGCTGAAGGAAATCGCCGCGGCAAGGGCGATGCCGCTTGCCCAACTCATCGCCGAGATCGACGACCAGCGCGGCCCAGACAGCAATCTTTCGTCGGCTCTGCGTGTCTATGTGCTCGAATGGTTGAAGGCGAAGATTCTGGCATCTTCGCCCGACGGGGCCTGACGGCGAGAAATAGCCTACCCGCACGGCCTGATTGTGTGCGCCTTGCAACAGCCCGGCCGGTTTTGCCCTTCGCGACCCCCATCATCGATCGAATTCAGTTGTTTTCGGGCAGGCTTATATAAAAATGTCCCATGGAGAGACGGCTAGTGCTGCCGTCTCAGAGGGGAGCATTTCATGAGTATCTCTACGCGACTGGGCCTTGCGGCCTGCCTGAGCCTGGTGCCCTTTCTACCGGCCAATGCAGCAGACATCACACCGCTGATGACCCCTTCGGCACCGGTCCAGGAAACCGAGAGCGGCTGGCAATTCACCTTCGCCCCCTATTTCTGGATCGCCGGGCTCTCCGGCGACACGGCGCAGTTCGGCCTGCCGACCGTCCACATCGATTCCGACTTCGGCGACATCTGGAGCAATCTCGATTTCGCCGCCATGGCGATCGGCGAAGCGCGGAACGATCGCTTCAGCATCTTTACCGATCTGATCTACTCGAAGCTTTCCGGCGACGGTAAGGCGCGCGGAATTTTCACCGACACTGTGGATGTCGACTCGGAGACCTTCGCCGGCCTCGTCGCCGTCGGCTACACGGTGTTCCAGGATCAGCAATCAAACCTGGACGTGGTCGGCGGCGTGAAGGTCTGGTCGGTCGATACCACCATCTCCTTCCATGGCGGTCCGCTTGACGGTGTCAGCCGCGACGACGGCAAGACCTGGGTCGACGGCATGGTGGGCCTGCGCGGCGCCTATTATCTGACGCCGGAAATCTACCTGACCGGCTGGGGCCTCGTCGGCGGCGGCGGTGCCGACATCGACTGGGATGTGGCCCTCGGCCTCGGCTATCGCTTCAACGACACGATCTCGGCGATTGCCGGCTACCGTGCACTCGGCGTCGACTACGACAATGACGGCTTTATCTTCGACGTGGTTCAACAGGGCCCGATCCTCGGCCTTGCCATACGCTTCTGAAACGGCTTGAGCCTTCGCGCAAAAAGAACCCGGTTGCCCTGCAACCGGGTTTAACGTCGTATGGCGAGATTGGCCGCAGCCTATCTGACCAGACGAATGGCACCGGGGTTGTTGATGGTGTTGTTCGCGAGCTCCGCCTTGCAATCGAGCTTGAAGCTGCTGTTGCCGATCATGGTGATCTCCTGCGCGACGATGCGCACGCATTCGCCGCCGGTGGAACCACTTCCGGCATACTGGATCTCGCGTGATGCCGGCATGTAGATGATGCCCGCAAGCGACGAGGCGCTGTTGCCGTTGATCGTCGCGGTCGCCGTATTGTTCCGGGCGGCGACGATCGAGAAACCGGCCCAGTCCCCCGTCAGGGATGGCGTGATCTTGAAGGTCGAGCCGCCGTGAATGTCGAGCTGGGCGCCGTTCATCAGGAAGAAGGTGACGCCCTCACCCGTGAGCACCGACTGGCTGGCAAGTTTCAGGACACCGCCGTCGATAATGTAGGCGCCCGGCCGCAAGAGAACCTTGCCCTTGATTTCCAGACCGCCATAGGTGCCGGGCTTCAGTTCGACAGTATAGCCGACGGGTGCGTTGTTCGGCGTTTTGCTCGTGCCGTTGCAGTTGCCATTGCCGCCACCGCCGGCCACGAAGTTCTGTCCGCATCCGGCGAGGCTCACCCAGCTCCCCGTCGTCGGCATTTTCTTGAACCGGAACGGATCCAGGATCGGCGAAACATCCTCCACCGCCTTGCCGCAGGCGAGCTCGAGATGGGCCAGCGTCGCCGATACCTTGCCGGCCGCGTAAAGACACTCGGCCTTCAAGCTGGCCGAACCACTGAGATAGATCGACTGGGCATCGCTCGAATTCGACGTGATGGTACAGCCGGACGTATCGACGCTGGCACTGCCGCTCACTTCGAACGCCCGGGTTGCGGTCCGATGAAGCGCCAGAATGCACGCTTCCCTTCCCGGCATGCGCGCCGCGACGCTTGCGCGGTCGATCGTATAGGGCTGAAGCCCCCAGAAGAGCGGAGCATACTTGAGCTCATAGGTGGCCGTCGCCGTGCTCTCCACGCCAGCCGTGCCGAAAGCGACCTTGATTGCCTGTGCCGCCACCGGCGTCGAACTTCCCCCCGACCCGATCTCGTCGACGATCTCCGGCACGCCGAAATTGGCAAAGAAGGTGTTGTTCGCCAGGTCTTTCGCCTGGGCTTCATCTTCCCCTTCTCCATAGGATTTGACCGCGGAGAAGGCGGCCGCATCGAGCGCGTCCTGCATCTTGGCGGACTCGAGATTGATGCGGGCGAGATTGATGGCGATGGAAGCAGCCGTAAACAGCGGTATCATCACCAGGGCTGTCATGACGGCAAAGTTGCCGCTTTCGTCCTCAAGCATGCGGACGAGCTTGTTCTTCAGTTTGCTTAGCATCTTGCTTCGTTGCCCCTCAGCAGATCACGACGACTTCGGAGCCACATGGCCCCAAAACAAGAGACGTCATCGATTCCAATGAGTTGGAGCTAGAAGCGGCCAATCGGCCGCGCCCCTCCCTGCGCTCCAAAACATCTTGCTAATTTAGCGACCAAACGTAGAGAAATGGCTTCAGAAATCGTTAAACTTTGTCGAAATCGCTGCTGCGAGGGCCTTAATCCCCAGCGGAATCCGGAAGCATCGACGATATTCGGTCGCGCGCGCATGTCTGGGCATAGGAGGCCCTGCCACGCAACGCGGCGCCGGATTGGCGGGGCGCAGGGCGCGAAAGGCGCTGCTGAGGCGCGCAGATCGGTTCGGATTTGAGTGCCGGTTACTGCACCGTGATGTCGGGCAGCACTTCGAAGTTCAGCTTCTGGCCGGCTGGCCGCCCGGAGCTGCCGCCTTGGGCACCGTCGGGCCCACCTTGCGGCGCGATCGGTTGCTGCTCCCCGCCGGCACCGCGCATGCCCCACGGCGCCTGTTGCGCCCGGCGTGCCGCTTCGGCCTGCCGTTCGGCTTCAGCCTTTCGCTCAGCCGCGGCGCGCGCTTCCAGTTCGGCTTTGACGCGGGCTGCTTCCGCAGCCCCGGCGGCACGCCGGCGTTCTTCGGCAACGGCCCGTCGCCGTTCGAGGTCACGTGCTTCCGCCTTCGCCTTGTAAAGTGCCACTTCACGGCGCAGCCGCTGTTTCTCCAGCACGTTCGCCTGCAGGATCTCGACCCGCCGGCGCTCGCGCTCGAAGGCGCGCAGCGACAGGAAATTGGCCAGATCGGCGACGTCGAGGCTGACGCCCGGCGCCTCGATGAGGCCGGCATAGCCGATCCGCACGCGCGGTTCGGCCCCGGCAAGCGCCTCCTCGCCGGGGCGGAAGGTCAGGTCGATGCCGCCATCGATCCGGCCGGCCGCAAGGTCGAGCGCGGCTCCGCCCATGAAGGCGGCATTACCATCTCCGGCCGTGACGTTCTGCACCCTCAGCACGCCGCCGGCGATGCTGAAGGGAGCCTTGACGACGCCGACCACGGATTGACCGGAGAACACGGCCGCTTCCGCCGCGCTGCGGATGCTATCCGCGGAAATCTGCGTCTTCTGGCCATCGGCGGCGGCAATCAATGGCGGAAGAGCGGCACTGTTGATGCCGTTCAACGTCAGGCCGTTGAAGGTTGCCGTACCGGAGCCGCTGGCCGAATGCGCCATCGCCTCCGCTGTCGCGCCCGATGCTTCCAGCGCGACGGAGAGATCGAACGTCCCGGTCGCCACCGGGGCTTCAGAATGGGTCCAACCCGCCTGCGCGAGGTCGCCGCCCTTGACGTCCAGGCGCGAGCGCAGGAAGCCGGAGCCGTTGGCGTTCCCGACCTGCACGCGCCCGGCGAGCTTGCCGCCCAGCCAGTCGCCGGTGGCATCGGTCAGGGAAATCTCGTCGCCCTTCCATTCCATCTTGCCGGCAAAGCTGGTGACCGCGCCATAGACGCCCGGCCAGAATTTTCCCGCCTGTACGTCAAGTGCGACGTTGAGCCCGGTCCAGGCCGGCTGCGCCAGGGCGCTCTTCGAGAACGCGCCGTTCGCATCCTCGACCGGGCCCAGGATGCCCTCGCCCAGCCAGGCGAGGTCGAGCGTGTCGACGGTGAGCTGACCGGTCGCAGCACCAGGTGTCTTGCGGTCCACCGTCAAGGTGCCGGTAAAGCCGTTGTTGTCCGCCTTGCCCTCGACCGCCGTCAGCGCGATCGCCTCCGGACTTGCCGCGACATCGGCCGAGATCGTCAGCGGCAGACCGCTGCCCATCTGCGGCAGCGCCACGCCCTGCAGGAGCAGATAGGGCTCGATGTCCTGGGTCTGGAGCGTGATCTTCGCCTGGCCTTCGAGAAAGTGGTCGCGTGAAAGATCGACATTGCCCTTGGCAGCCAGCGACGACTTCTCGGTGGTGAAGGTCACCGTGCCGTTCGCCTTCGAACCATCGGTGCTTTGCAGCTTGACCGAGAGAATGCCGTTGGCGTCCGCATCGAAGGGCAAGGGATCGAAACCGGTCTGACCGAGAAGCAGGCGGGTTTCAGGATTTTCGAGCGTCGCTTCCAGCAGGATCGCCTTGCCGGTCAGCGCCTGCGCCATGTCCGGCGCCTGGTAGCTGGCGGCGATCTTGGTGCCGTTCGCCGTGCCGAATATGCCGAAAGTCGCCGGCGCATTGCCTTCCTTGTTACCGGCCGTCAGCGTCACGTCGAAAGCCGCGTCGCTGTAATAGGGTCCAGCCTTGATCAGCTGCCTGAGCGCCGGATGGTTGACCGCGTGCCGGCCGACCATTTCCAGGAACGGCGCCAGGTTCTTGGCGGCGAGTTTCATCTTGGCCGAGACGACAGGCTTTTCCAGATCGCCGCTGGCCCGGCCGGAGAAAGCGAGCTGGGCGCCGGCGAGCGAGCCGATCGCCACGCGCTCGGCCTGGAGCTGGCCGTTCTTCAGCGTCAGCACCGCCTGCACGTCCTTGGCCTCTTCACCGAAGGCGGAGAACTCGTCGGCCGAAAGGTCGGCAGCGATGGCGTGTTGCAGCAGCGTATCGGTGGAGGCGTCGCCCGCCACCAGTCCGGTCAGCGCCTGAAGCGCCTCGAAATCGATGCGGTTGCCCTTGAGCTGCAGCGAGAGGTTCGGCTGCTGCTCGGCAAAGGACTGCCTTTCGAGACGTCCCTTGAGGCTCGCTTCACCGGCCGCCAGTTCGAGGTTTTCGAACTGCTGCAGCGTATCGGTGAGGTTCACCTTGGCCGAAAAGCCGGCGGTCTTCAGCTTGCGGATTGCCGGATCGACCGAGCCTGCCAGCCAGTTCGCAAGACCGGATGGCTGGTTGGAGGCAAGCAGCAGGTCGCCGCGGAAGCTGCGCTGCCCCTTGAGGTTCAACCGCCCCTTGGCCTCGAGCTGCGTGCGCCCCGGCAGCAGAGCGACGACGTTGTCGATCACCCAGCCGGCACCATCGGGCTGGACGTCAATGCGCACGTCGCGAACCGTCGTGTCACCGACGACGATCGCCGGCAGCTTCAGGCTGGCGCGGCCCGGCACCTGCGGGATGGGAATCTCGGCCGCAATCGTCAGCATCGCCTCCAGCCGCTGGCGCATGGAGATCGCCGGGTCACGGCCGGTCTTGGCGTTGCGATTGGGGCCGATCCGGCTGACGTCGATCTGCTGGCCGTCGGCGATCAGCAGGAACTTCTGATCCTTGCCGGTATCGAGCGTCGCCTCGCCGGTGACCACATAGGGATCATCCGTCGAACCGACCTCGAAGCGATAGTCCGGGACGCGGATGCTTTCGTTGGTGAGCTGGAAGTCACCATTGATGCGCAATGGCGCCCGGTCGTCATCCTTGTCCTCGCCCTGCCGGTTTTCCGTCAGGGTGAAGCGGCCGCTGTAGACCGGCTTGAAATCGACGATCTTCAATGCGCCGTCGGTCTCGACGCCGAAGGGGCGCTTGTCGGGCGTTACGCGCGCCTTGAGGCTGAGCGCACCGGCTGCGTCCACTTCGTTGCTGGTAAGGGAGAAGCTGCCGGCTTCGCCGTCGAGCGCCGCGCGCCCCTCCACTTTCCAGGGACCGGCGAGCGAACGGGCGGAAACATCGGCGGCAAGCCCGCTGACACGGCGAGTGCGGCCGGTCTGCTCGTCGATGAACTCGATCTGGCCATTGGTGATCTCGACGTTTTCAAGCACGACGGTCTTGGCCGGGATCGAAGTGCGGCGACCGCGCGCCCAGTCGAGCGTGCCGTCAGGCAGCAGCCGCACCTTGGCCTTCGGCCGGTCCAGCCGCATGTCGAAGATCAGCGCCTCGCCGCTCAGGAACGGCGCCAGTTCCGCGCTCATGGAAAACTGCGCCACCTGAATCAGCGGCTCACCGTCTTCGCTGGCGCCGACGCGCACATCATTAAGCGTCACGGTGGGGAACGGGATCAGCCGCGCATCGACGCTGCCATGCACGACCACCGGCTTGCCCATGATGCGGCTCGCCTCGCGCTCGAACTCCTTGCGAAAATCCGTCCAGTCAATGAACCACGGGGCGATCAGCGCCGCGAAGAGCGCAACGACCACAAGTCCACCGACGGCAAGCAGAATTCGCGAAAGCACCGTGCCTACATTCCCATTCAGTTCATCGGCGCGTTTACGCGCCGCACGTCACTTGAGCGCCAGTGGCTCGCGCCCTGGCACCCTGATTTGCCGCATAATTCGTTCGGGGTCGATTCCGACTTCGGAACTATGCAGTACCACACTTTGGCGCCGGCGCATTGCCCGAAAAATTGGGCCAAAACCTGACGCCCTCGCGCGGGGGGCCGCCTCAGGCGAAGATCTTGCCCGGATTGAAGATATTGTCCGGATCAAGCGAACGCTTGACCTGCCGCATCAGGTCCAGCGCGTCGCCGAGCTCGGCCTCGAGAAACGGCATCTTTCCCTGGCCGATGCCGTGCTCGCCGGTACAGGTTCCATCCATTTCGAGCGCCCGGGCATTCAGCCGCTCGACGAAAGCCTCGGCCCGCGCCACATCGGCCGCGTCCGTGTCGTCAAACAGCAGGCCGACGTGGAAGTTCCCGTCGCCCGCATGCCCGACGATCGGCGCGGTCAGTCCGTGGGCGGCGCTGTCTTCTTGCGTCGCCACGACGCAATCGGCGAGCCGCGAGATCGGCACGCAGACGTCGGTCGACAGGATAGCGGCGCCCGGGATCAGGCTCTTCTGCGCCCAATAGGCATTGTGCCTGGCCTTCCAGAGCCGCGCCCGCTCCTCCGGATTGGTCGTCCACTGGAAGCCGGTCGAGCCGAACTCCGACGCGATCTCGCCGAACTGGCGCGATTGCAGCTCGACGCTTTCGGCGCTGCCGTGAAACTCGACGAAGAGCGTCGGCGTTTCGGCGTAGGAGAGGCCGGAATAGCCGTTGCAGGCCTTCATCTGCAGCGCATCGAGAAGCTCGATGCGCGCCACCGGAATGCCGGACTGGATGGTGAGGATCACCGCGTTGCAGGCGTCTTCGATCGTCGGGAACGGGCAGACGCCGCCGGAAATCACCTCCGGGATACCCTGCAGCCGGAGCGTGATCGAGGTGATGATGCCGAGCGTGCCTTCCGCGCCGACGAAAAGCCGCGTCAGGTCGTAGCCCGCCGAAGACTTGCGCGCCCGGTGGGCGGTGCGGATCTCGCGCCCATCGGCCGTCACCACCGTCAGCGCCAGTACATTGTCCTTCATCGTGCCGTAGCGCACCGCATTGGTGCCCGAAGCCCGCGTCGAGGCCATGCCGCCGATCGAGGCATTGGCGCCGGGGTCGATCGGGAAGAAGAGGCCGGTGTCGCGCAGATAGGTATTGAGCTCCTCGCGGGTGATGCCCGGCTCGACCCGGCAGTCGAGATCCTCGGCATTGACCTCCAGCACCCTGTTCATGCGGGCAAGATCGACCGAGATGCCGCCATGCGGCGCATTGATATGGCCCTCGAGCGACGACCCGGTGCCGAAGGGGATCAGCGGCGCCTTGTGCCGGGCGGCGATCCGAACGATCTCGCGCACGTCTTCAGCACTTTCGGCAAACACCACCGCATCGGGAAGCTGCGCCGGAATGTAGGTGGTGGTGTGGGCATGCTGGGCGCGGATCGCCTCGCCCGTCTGGAACCGGTCGCCGAAGCGGTCGGCCAATTCCTGCTTTGCCGCCGTAATGCCGGCCTCGTTCCTCACGCCAGCTCTGATCGCCTTCAATGCCACGGAAAACGCCCTTCCTGTTGCATGCACGGCACTCCCGAAGCGATGCTTTGGAAGCGCAGTCATTTCAAGGCGCTACTGTGCAAATCGGATTCACTTTGTCCAGACGCTCGCGCTCTTGACTGCCAGGCTAACGCAGGAAAACGCCTGACGTGAGACCGGAGTGTCACAAGACCGTATCAGAGCGGGGAAAATAGCAAATTTTTCAGCGCGGCAGACCTCAAAAGCGATTCGATTTCAAGGCGCTGCCAGCGAAATCGGAATCAGTTTCAAGGGATCCGGGTCCACCTATGAGGGCGAGAGCGCAGAAAACACCTGCTCAAATTGCCGGCGTTGGATTATCATGTTGGCGTGAAGGGAGAGAGGCAATGCTGGGTCTCACCGCTTTGCTCACCGCGTCGATCTTTTTCGGCGCCGCCATCTACATCAATCTCGCCGAACAGCCCGCAAGGCTCCATCTCGACGATCGCGCCGCATTGGCGCAATGGGTTCCTTCCTACCGCCGCGCCTTCGAGATGCAGGCAACACTTGCCCTTGTCTCCGGCCTGCTCGGCGCCGCCGCCTGGGGAAGGACCGGCCATGTGCTTTGGGGCATGGGTGCCGCAATCATCATCCTGAACTGGCCCTATACGCTGTTCTTCGTGATGCCGGTCAATCGCAAGCTGGAGGCAACGCGGCCGGAGGAGACCGGCGAGGAAAGCCGCAGCCTGCTCAAGCGCTGGGGCAGGCTCCATGCCGGGCGAACCGCACTTGGCGGCCTGGCGGCAACGATCTTTCTCATTGCCGCCGCGCTCGAACTGTAGCGCAGAGCGGACCCCAGCTGCCGACTCAGTGCGCCTCCAGCGCCGCTGCCGCTTCCATTTCCTCGTGCAGCTTCCGCTCCTCGTCCGCATGCGGCTTGGTGAAGCGGGCAATGACGAGATAGGCGACCGGCGTCAGATAGAGCGTGACGATCACCGCCAGCCCGAGACCGCCGACCAGCACCCAGCCGAGCGCGATGCGCGCTTCGGCACCCGCGCCGCTCGCCAGCACCAGCGGCACCGCGCCGACGATGGTGGCGATCATCGTCATCATCACGGGGCGGAGGCGAATATTGGCGGCGTTCTCGATTGCCGAACGCACGTCCTGGCCGCGATCGCGCAACTGGTTGGCAAATTCGACGATCAGGATGCCGTTCTTCGCCATGATGCCGACGAGCATGACCAGACCGATCTGGCTGTAGATGTTAAGCGTGTTACCGGTCATGATCATGGCGAAGACCGCGCAGGCGAGCCCCAGCGGCACCGTCGACATGATGATGAGGCCGCTGACGAAGCTCTCGAACTGGGCGGCCAGCACCAGGAAGATGATGACGAGGGCGAAGCCGAAGGTGACGAAGAGGCCATTGGCGTTCTCGTTGAGCGTCGCCGCTTCCGCGAGCGGCATGATGCGCGACCCCGGCGGCAAGAGCGGCTCGGCCATCTGCTCGACCATGGTCAGCGCTTCGCCGAGCGCCAGGTCCGATTTGAGGCCGGCAGACAGCGATACCGCGCGAAGCTGCGATTCCCGCGAAAGCTGCGGCGCCACCGCCATCTCCTCGACGCTGGCGATCGTCGACATCGGCACGATCTTGCCGTCTCCGGCCTTGAGGAAGATGTTCTGCAGATCCGTCGGGTCGTTGACCGGATTGGTCGAGGATAAGAGCTTCACCGGATAGGATTCGCCATCGACATAGACGTCGACGACACTGTTTCCGTCGAGCATCGCCTGCAGCGCCCAGGCTAGACCACCGATGTCGACACCCATGTCGGAGGCCCGTTCGCGGTCGATGGTGATCGAGAGCTGCGCCTGGTTGGCCTCGTAATTGAGGCGAACGTTTTCGAAGCGGCCGCTGTCCTCCATCTGGCGCACCAGTTTCGCCGCCGCGTCGCCGAGCTTGTTGTAGTCGTTGCCGACCAGCGCCACCTGCAGGCCGCTGCCGGCGCCGCGGATGCCGAGACTGTTCGGCTGCATGGCAAAGACGCGGACCGAGGGGATGCGGGCCGTCACCTTGTTGATGTCGGCGACGATCTCCTGCTGGGTGCGGTCACGCTTTTCCCAGGAGGCGAGCGTCAGCACCATGAAGCCGCTGTTCACCGAGCCGCCCTGGCCCGAGATCGAGAAGATGTTGTCGATCTCGCCGGACTTGACCAGCGGCTGCAGGCCGTCCTCGATGCGGCGCATCTGGGATTGGGCGTATTCGAGCGAAACGCCCTGCGGCGCGTTGATCCGCATCATCACCTGCGAGCGGTCCTCGCTCGGCGTCAGTTCCGATTTCAGCGTCAGGAAGCCGGCCGCACCCATGGCGGTGAAGAAGGCGGCGACGACGAAGACAATCACCGGCGAGTTGAGGCAGGCGCGAAGCGTCACCCGGTAGAAGCCGGCGGCGCGTGCCCCGAACCGCGCCATCGGCCCCGGCACCGTATGCGTTTCCTTCGTCAGCATGCGCGAGGCAAGCATCGGGCAGAGCGTCAGCGACACGAAAGACGATAACAGGATCGAGAAGGCAAGCACGAAGCCGAACTCGCGGAAGAGACCGCCCGTCTGCCCCGGCAGGAAGGAGAGCGGCACGAAGACGGCGGCAAGCGTCGCCGTCGTCGCCAGCACCGCGAAGAACACCTCGAGCGTGCCATGCACGGCAGCCGCACGCGGGCCGAGCCCTTCGGCGCGCCGCCGCACGATATTTTCGAGCACCACGATCGCATCGTCGACGACAAGCCCGGTTGCCAGCACGATCGCCAGCAGCGTCAGGATATTGATCGAGAAGCCGGCGAGATAGATCGCTGCCACCGTGCCGATCAGCGCGATCGGCATGCTGATGGTCGGGATCAGCGTCGCCCGCCAGTCGAGCAGGAACAGGTAGATGACCAGCGTCACGATGAAGACCGCGACGACCAGCGCAATCTCCACCTCGTGGATGGCGCCGTTGATGAAGACCGCGTCGTCGCTGGTAATCCGAAGCTGCGTGCCCTCGGGCAGGATCTCACTCTGGATCGTATCGACGACCTTGCGAACGCCCTCGGAGATATCGACCGTATTCGATTGCGCCTGGCGGACGATGCCGAGGCCGATGCCCTGGCGGCCGTTGGAGCGCAGCGCCGTCGTGCCCGTATCCGGACCGAGCGTCACGGTGGCGACGTCGCGCAGCCGCACGTTGTTGACGAGGATCAGGTTCTCGAACTGCTCCGGCGTCTGCAGGTCGGCGGTGGCGCGAACCGAGATGTCCTGGCTGGCGCTGGTCAGCTTGCCGGCCGGCACGTCGTAGGAGGCGTTTGCCAGCGCCGTGCGCAGGTTTGCCACCGTCACCCCGCGCCCGGCGAGCTTCGCCTGGTCGAGGTCGATGCGGAAGATCTTCTCCTGGTCGCCATAGACCGCGACGTCGGCAACGCCTTCCACCGCTGCCAGCCGGTCGCTGATCTCGTTTTCGACGAGCAGCGTCATGTCTTCCATGCTCATCGTGTCGGAGGTCAGCGCCAGCCGCATGATCGGCTGGCTGTCGGCATCGGCCTTCACGATGCTCGGTTCGTCGACATTGTCGGGCAACTGGTTGCGCACCCGGCCGAGCGCATCGCGGATGTCGTTCGAGGCCTGTCCGATGTCGGTCGTGTCGGAGAATTGCAGCGTCACGCGGCTGCGGCCGAAGGTCGACGTCGAGGAGATGTCGCGAATGCCCTGCACGCGCGAGACGGCACCTTCGACAACGGAGGTCACTTCGCGGTCCATCGTCTCCGGTGCCGCGCCATCGAGCGTCGTGGTCACCGAGATCACCGGCTGGTCGACCTGCGGCAGTTCGCGGATCTCGATGCCGTTCCAGGCGGCAAGGCCGGCCACGACGATCAGGGTATTCACCACCAGCGCGAAGATCGGCCGGCGGATGAAGAGTGCGGTAAAGCCGGTCTTGCCGCGCTCGCGGGCGGACGCTTTGCTGTGCCCTTCCCCGCCGCTCACTTGGTTTCCTCCGCAACCTTCTGGGCGGCATCCTGCTTGCGCTCACGGCCGGCGATGCGGACTTCGCCGCCGTTGCGCAGGCGCTGCACGCCTTCGGTCACGATCTCGTCGCCTTCGGAAAGTGCGGCGTCCACCAGCACCTTGTCGGGATTGCGCTGGATGATCTTCACCGGCACCTTCTCGCTCTTATCGCCGACAACGCGCCAGATGTAGGAGCCTTCCGAACTCCACTGGATCGCCAGCGGATCGACCGTCGGATAGGTGTCGCCGTCAAAGGCCATGGTCACGGAGAAGGACATGCCGGCCCGCAGCGTATCCTCGGGGTTTTCGAGCCGTGCGCGCACGCGGAGCGTCCGGCTTGCCTGGTCCAGCCGGTTGTCGATCGCGTGGATCGCGCCGTCGAGCTGATTGCCCGGCTGGGCGATGGCAAAGGCGGTGACCGGCTGGCCGACGGTGATCTTGTTGGCGAAGCGCTCCGGCACCCAGAAATCGACGAGGATCTCCGAGCGATCGTCGACGACGGCGATCGGCGTCGTCGTGGTGACGTAGTCGCCGACATTGACGGTGATGATGCCGACGACGCCCTTGGACGGAGCGACGATATCGCGGCGCTTCAAGTCAAGCTCGGCAGTCTTCAGCGCCAGCTCCGCCGCCTGCAGCGCGATTTCGGCATCCCGCACGTCCACCGCGGTCACCGCCCGCGCGGTGCTGAGGTTGCGGTAGCGTTCCATCTTTTCGCGCGCGCTGTCGCGCGTCAGCCGCGCCTGGTCGGCGGCGATCTTCTGGTCGTCGCTGTCGAGCCGGGCGATCACCTGACCCTCCGCCACCTTTTCGCCCGAGCGCACGAGGATTTCGGTGAGATTGCCGGTCGCCGTCGGCGTGACGCTGACGGAATGGATCGCCTCGCCGTTGCCGATGGCGTTCAGCCGGTCGTTGACGACTGATGTTGCCGAGGGGCGAACCATCACCAGGATCGCGCCGCCGCCCTGGCCACGACCGCCATTGCGTTCGCCGCCCTGGCCGCCGCCGGTCGTGGGTTTCGACAGGGCATCGATCAGCGGGTGAGAAACGCCGATGGCGGCGAGCGTTTCACCTGCGCCGGGCACGAACCGCACCCAGGCGGTCACGCCCACGAGAAGCACAGCGGCGCTCACCGCAAGCTGTTTCCAAACCCGCATTCAAATCTCCAGATAAAGCAAAAAACACGCCCCAGCGCGGCACGGCCGGCGGTTCGTTCCGATTGCGCGGAGTATCCCTGTTCGCGCGCGTCGGGGCAATGACGGAATGGCATCATTACGCAATTGTAATAAAAGCGAATTTGGTGGCGGCATGATGACGCGCGGCGCAGTGGCCCCACGGTCCCCGCCGCCAATCGCGATTTCCTGCACGAGCCGGCATTTACAGCGACTTCGGACGCGCTATCCTGCAACCGCCGGCCGCTTTCTTCGAGCGATTTCGCCGTCTGGTTTTTTCAGTTTCTTGAAGGGGAGCAAGAAAGATGTGTGATGCCTGTGTGATGGAAACGGTGAAGGAGCGCATGCTCTCGCGCCGCAGCTTCTTCAAAGCCGCTGCCGTTGGAACCGCCGGCCTCGCCGCGGCGAGCACCGGTCTCGCGCCCCCGGCCCTGGCTCAGGGGCACACAAGCGTCACCGATCTCACCCACGAACTGCACGAGGATTTTCCGACCTTCTTCGGTCAGCAGCAGTTCTTCCGCGAACAGAAGTTCAACTACGCCAAGGACAAGTTCAACCTGTTCGAACTGCGGGTGAACGAACACACGGGCACCCATGTCGACGCGCCGCTGCACTTTTCCGCCGACGGCCTTTCGGTCGCCGAACTGCCGGTGGAAAAGCTCGTCGTGCCGCTTTGCATCGTCGACATCCGCGAAAAGGCATCTGGTGATGCAGACGCGCAGGTGACGCCCGACGATCTCAAGACCTGGATCGCCGCCAATGGCGAGATCCCGGAAAACGCCTGCGTCGCCATGCTCTCGGGCTGGAGCGCGCATATGGGCACGGAGAAATTCCGCAACGCCGACGGCAGCGGCAAGCTGCATTTTCCCGGCTTTCACGTCGAGGCTGCGAAATATCTCATCGAAGAGAGCAAGGCCGCCGGCATCGCCGTCGATACGCTTTCGCTGGACCACGGCCCCTCGCCCGATTTCGCCACGCATTATGCCTGGCTGCCCGAGGGCCGCTGGGGCCTCGAAGCCGCCGCCAATCTCGACAAGCTGCCGGTGAAGGGCGCGACGCTCATCCTCGGTGCGCCGAAGCACCGCGGCGGCACCGGCGGCCCGGCGCGCGTCTTTGCCCTTGCCTGATCCCCATTCTTCAATCCGACGGTGCAAGGCCGCCGGCAACACCACGCAGGGAAGCCCATGAGTACCGTTGCCCCGCCGAAGGACCCGGAAGCGAACCCACGCGTCAAGGCCGTGTTCGACGATATCCGCGCCACGCGCAAATCCGATTTCATCAACAATATGTGGCTGTGGCTCGCCTTCGACCCGGATCTGCTGGAGCAGACCTGGCGCGACGTCAAGGCGGTGATGGCCACGCCTTCTGCCCTCGATCCGCTGGTAAAGGAGATGCTCTATATCGCCGTTTCCGTCACCAATGGCTGCGGCTACTGCGCCCATTCCCACACGGCGGCGGCAAGGGCGAAGGGCATGAACGATGCCGAGCATGCGGACCTGCTCCGGGTGATCTCGCTTGCCGCCCGCACCAACCAGCTTGCCACCGCGCTGCAGGTGCCGGTCGATGCCGTCTTCGACAAAACGGCTGAATAAGCATGTCGCGCAAAAGTGTGCAGCGGTCTTGCGATAACGACATGCGAGAAACGAACCAGCGTCCAAGAATAAGCGGTCTCGAAATCGCCTGTCTTTCCACAGGCTTGGTGCGGCTGGCGCAGAAAACGGAATAAAAGAAGAACATCCTTTCTGGCCTTTCCCCACCGAATCACTACATTGAGCCGCATGATGAGTGGTTTCGACGACATTCCTTTCTTCGACGAGGAGCCGGCGCCGCGCAAGCAGCCGCCAGCCACCGGAGGTATCCCGGCCACGGGCGGCATCGCCGCGCGTGCCATGGCGGCGCGCGATCGCGCCCAGCCGCGCCCGGATTATCTCTCAGGCCTCAACCCGGAACAGTCCGAAGCGGTCGAAACGCTCGATGGTCCGGTGCTCGTTCTCGCCGGTGCCGGCACCGGCAAGACCCGCGTGCTGACGACCCGCATCGCCCACATCCTTTCCACCGGCCGCGCCTTCCCCTCGCAGATCCTTGCCGTGACCTTCACCAACAAGGCGGCGCGCGAGATGAAGGAGCGTATCGGCGTGCTCGTCGGCCATGCGGTCGAAGGCATGCCCTGGCTCGGCACCTTCCACTCGATCGGCGTCAAGCTGCTCCGCCGCCACGCCGAGCTCGTTGGCCTGCGCTCCGATTTCACCATTCTCGACACCGACGACGTGGTGCGGCTGATCAAGCAGCTCATCCAGGCCGAAGGCATCGACGACAAGCGCTGGCCGGCCAAGCAGTTTGCCGGCATGATCGACGGCTGGAAGAACAAGGGGCTCGACCCCGCCCAGATCCCCGAGGGTGACGCCCGCGCCTTTGCCAACGGCAAGGGCCGCGAACTCTACGCCGCCTACCAGAACCGGCTGTTGACGCTGAACGCCTGCGACTTCGGCGATCTGCTTTTGCACCCGATCCGCATCTTCCGCATGCATGCGGACGTGCTGAAGGACTATCACGACAAGTTCCGCTACATCCTCGTCGACGAGTATCAGGACACCAATACGGCGCAGTACATGTGGCTGCGGCTCTTGGCGCAGCGGCCGGGCCGCAAGCCGGCCTTCTCCCCTGCGGGGTCCCCCTCATCCGGCCTGTCGGCCACCTTCTCCCCGCAAGACGGGGAGAAGGGACAAGCGGCACGCTCTACGGCCCCCCTCTCCCCGTCAGAACGGGGAGAGGGCCGGGGTGAGGGGCAATCCAGCGTCAACATCTGCTGCGTCGGCGACGACGACCAGTCCATCTATGGCTGGCGCGGCGCCGAGGTGGACAACATCCTGCGCTTCGAGAAGGATTTCCCGGGTGCCAAGGTCATCAAGCTCGAGCGCAACTACCGCTCGACCGAGCATATCCTCGGCGCTGCCGGTCACCTGATCGCCCACAACGAGGGCCGCCTCGGCAAGACGCTCTTTACCGACCGCACCGATCCGGATGACGAGAAGGTGCAGGTGCACGCCGCCTGGGATTCCGAAGAGGAAGCTCGCGCCGTCGGCGAAGAGATCGAGCAGCTCCAGCGCCAGAAGCACAATCTGAACGACATGGCGATCCTGGTGCGCGCCTCGTTCCAGATGCGCGAGTTCGAAGACCGCTTCGTCACCCTCGGCCTCAATTACCGCGTCATCGGCGGTCCGCGCTTCTACGAGCGCCTCGAAATCCGCGATGCCATGGCCTATTTCCGCCTCGTCTGCCAGCCGGCCGACGACCTCGCCTTCGAGCGCATCATCAACACGCCGAAGCGCGGCCTGGGCGATACCACCGTACGCACGCTGCACGACTATGCCCGCGCCCGCGATATTCCCATGCTGGCGGCAGCCTCGGAGATCATCGAGACCGACGAGCTGAAGCCGAAGGCGCGCAAGGCCCTCTTCGATGTCGTCACCGATTTTCGCCGCTGGCAGAGCCTGCTTGAGACGACTGTGCATACCGAGCTTGCCGAGCAGATCCTCGACGAGAGCGGCTACACCGCCATGTGGCAGGCCGACAAGACGGCCGAAGCCCCGGGACGGCTGGAAAACCTGAAGGAACTCATCCGCTCGATGGAAGCCTTCGAGTCGATGCGCGGCTTCCTTGAGCACGTCGCGCTCGTCATGGATGCCGAGCAGAACGAGAACCTCGATGCCGTGTCGATCATGACGCTGCACTCGGCCAAGGGCCTGGAGTTCGACACGGTCTTCCTGCCCGGCTGGGAGGAAGGCCTGTTCCCGCACCAGCGCGCACTCGACGAAGGCGGCCGCGCCGGCCTCGAGGAAGAACGCCGCCTCGCCTATGTCGGCATCACCCGCGCCAAGCACCGCTGCCACATCTGGTTCGTCTCCAACCGCCGCATCCACGGCCTCTGGCAGTCGACCATGCCCTCGCGCTTCCTCGACGAGCTGCCGCTTGCCCATGTCGACGTGGCCGAGAATGAACAGTCCTATGGCGGCTATGGCCGCGGCGGTTACGGCCAGTCGCGCTTCGACAAGGCCGATCCTTTCCAGAACTCCTACGCGACCCCCGGCTGGAAGCGCGCCCAGCAGCACCGCTCCGACGCCACCCGCGACAATTGGGGCACCCGCTCCGGCCACGCGGTCGAGCGCATCGGCTACGGCGAAAGCGGCCCGCGCGGCCGCACCATCGACGGTGAACTGGTGGCCAAATCGACGACCGCCGAACCCTCACGCTTCTCGGTCGGCGACCGCGTCTTCCACATGAAATTCGGCAACGGCAACATCGCCGCGATCGAAGGCAACAAGCTCACCATCGACTTCGACCGCGCCGGCCAGAAGCGCGTGCTGGATGGATTTGTCGAGAAGGTGTGAGGCGGGCTCGGCCAGCGGCATGGCCCTTCATCACGCCAGCCGACCAGCGGGCACCTCAATCTCGGGAGGCAAGGCAGGGGTCGAGCACCACATGCCTTTCGTCCTCGATCCGCATGGCGCCGCGAATTGTGGCCTGTTCGCCCACCTTCAAACCGTTGGCGGAATAGGTAACACACATCACCCGGATACCCGGGTCGGAGCAGATGGCGAGATACCAGAGCACCTGATCCGTCTCGACGAGGGTGAGCGGCCCAGTTGCCCAAAGGTCTACGCGCCCATCAGGTAGTTTGAAATCGCGGAGCGTTTCGGCAAGGTGATCGCAGCTTGCGACCTCGGCCGGCGTCTCCTCCGCCCCGGCAAGGCCGCGCCGTCCGACAACGGTGTCTTCCCCGGCCATCGCAGGCGCAGCCATGGTTCCCGCAAGAAGACCAATCACGAAGAGGGCGCGGGACTTTCTGCGGAGGACCCGATCGCGGCCTGTCGCGCCTGATGAGGTCGCGCTATCTCGCCTTTTTTCGTCCATGGGCAACATCGTCCTTCCTTGCGAAACGCCGGGACGGCGCCTTGTACACTACGAGCGGCGGAAAACTGTCAGACCTGCAGAGGCCCGACAAACGACGAATTCAACGGCGAGGCATGAGAAAAATTTGGACCGGCTTCTTGGGAGCGTGACCACCCAACGGGGCCACTACCTCGCCATGGAGGGTGATCGCTTTCGCCCATCCGAAGCTCTCCCCACGTGCATCGTCATTGATCGCGCAACCGTCGATCTCATGGCGCCGACCTCAGAAGTGCCCTAATAATTGCAGGCACAATTCTCGCGTTTAAACGAAACCTTGTACCGATCTCCCTCGACGCGAAGTGGATGGAGACATGTCCTGGACGAATGCTGTTCGCCGCCTGCTGGAGCTGGGCACCTCAAATGCTGCCGAGGGTGACCGCGAAGGCATTCTCGTCGCGAATGTCGCGGCGTGCGTGATCGTCGTCACCACGACGACGTTCGCATTGATCTATGCTCTCTATGGCGAGCCGAGCCTGGTGCGGCTCGTCTACGCCAATCTCGCTTTGGCGGCGGCCGCTGCACTGACGCCGCTGTTTCATCGCTTCGGGCGTATCGCGTCGGGGCTTTGGGAATTCGGGATCTGCATCGTGATCCTGGTCTGGATCGCCTCCTATGTCGGCCGGGACTCCGGCGTCCTGTTGACCCTGCTCGGCGTGACGCCGGTCGCCTTCGCGATCCTTGGATTTGAGAATATCGCCCTGGTGACGGTCTTGAGCGCCACGGCTACGATCACGGTCATCGCCGCATCCATCGCGTTCCCGGAGGCGCGGTCAGGCGTCTACGACGCCGACGGCTTCCTGCAGCTCCTCTATTCATCCTCGATCGTCACCCTCACGCTCTTGTGCTTCGCCACGATCTATTATGCCTTCCACCTGGCGAGAGAAGCGCAAGGGCGGCTCGCCCGTCTGATGGCATCGATCATGCCGGACGAGATCGTGGCACGCCTCCTCAGAAATGAACGGGAAACGATCATCGACGAATTCGAGCACGCGACCGTGGTCCTGACCGACATCGTCCAGTTCGTGAACCTGTCAAATGGCTTGGGACCGGAAAGGACCGTGAGCCTGCTCAACGAACTCTTCAGCGCGTTCGATCGCCTGGCTGCGAATGTCGGTGTTGAAAAGATCAAGACCATTGGCGACGCCTATCTCGCAGTGGCTGGCGTGCCGAGGCGGCATCCGGCTCCGGAGAAGGCGGCTGCGGCGTTCGGCTTCGGCGCCATCGCCGCGGCCCGCGAGATCGGCGAGCGCTATGGCGTTGTCGTGTCGCTGCGCGCGGGTATGGCGTCGGGATCGGTAACGGCTGGCGTGCTTGGGCGAACGAAATACGCCTATGACGTCTGGGGCGCGCCGGTGAACCTTGCCGCGCGCCTGGAAGCCATCGGCAAGCCCGATTGCATCACGACGACCGAAGAGATCAGGCAGCGATTAAACGGTCATTTCCAGTTCGTCCGCTCCGGCCACGAAGACATCAAGGGTTTCGGCCCGATCGAAATCTGGACCATGCAGTCGCCGAGCCGCGATACCAGCGAGGTCGAAAGCCGGGCGCCGGCGGAAACGTGAAGTGCGAGCGCAGGACCAGTGCCCCCTCAAACCATCTTGCGATACACCAGAAACCCCGACTTCTCCGCCACCTTGTCATAGAGCGCCATCGCCGTCCCATTGGTCTCGTGCGTCTGCCAATAGACCCGCGGCGAACCGGCCGCACGCGCTGCCTCGTAAACCCCCTCGATCAGCGCCCGGCCGACGCCCTTGCCGCGCGCCTCCGCATTGGTGAAGAGGTCCTGCAGGTAGCAGTTCGGCTGGATGGACGTCGTCGTGCGGTGATACAGGTAATGGGTAAGGCCGATCAGCCGCCCCTCGCTTTCGGCCACCAGCGCATGCACAGGCTCATAGGCGTCGAAGAAGCGCGACCAGGTCATGGCGGTAATCGCGGGATCGAGCGCGGTTTCGCCGGAGCGGCCATAAAAGGCGTTGTAGCCGTCCCAGAGCGGCAGCCATTGATCATAGTCGGCTTTGGCAAGCGGGCGGATGCGGAGATTGTCAGTCATTATCGGTCCCATGATCGATTCAACGGAGTGGCACTGCCCATCTAGCGATTGGTCATAGCTGATGTGATTGCCTGAACGTCGGTCATGATCGCATCGCCCATGAAGACGATGTTCTCCATCGAACGTTCGCCCGCCTCGTGGTGCCCCGCCCCGCAGGCGTCGCGCACGACGATGGGCACAAGGCCGAGATCAGTCGCATGGCGCACGGTCGGGTCGATACCGATCTCGGTGGCAATGCCGCAGATCGCAAAGGAGGTGAGCCCGAGATCGCGCAGGATCATGGCGAGCGGCGTGCCCTCGAAGGCCGAGAAGGTGATCTTGTCGAGGATCGCCTCGTCCTCGCGCGGCTGAAGCTCCGGCACGAGTTCGAAACCCGGCGTGCCGCGCAGGAACCAGGGGTGCACCGCATCCGGGTCGTCCGTCCGCTGCCACGCCATCGCCTGTCGCATCTGGAAGGCGCCCATCAGCGGCTTCGGCATCGAGAGGTGTCGCATGAAGATCACCGGAAACCCACCTGCCCGTGCCGCCTCCAGCACCTTCAGCACCCTTTCGGTGATTTCGGCGCCGTTTTTCATCTGCCGGGTGATGCCCACCTGCATGTCGTAGACGACCAGCGCCATGCGCTCCGGACGGCAGAAATCCTCAAGCGTCTTCCCAATCTCCAGCTTCGCGGCCATTGCCTCTCCTCCGGGGCGCCTCCTCCGGCGCCCACTCCGCCAACATCTCGCGCCGGGAATGTGGCGCGAGAGGCCTGCCGTTGCAATACGGCCGAGTGCGCTTCATGCAACTATTTGGATGGGTTGCGGCGATTGCAACAACCGATCCGCCATGACCTCCGGCGGCCGCTTCACCCTTCGTCCTCCCGCCGTGCCTTCTGCATCAACGCGATCACCTCCTCGTCGCTCGTCTGCTCGAAGTCGTGATAGTGCAGGCCGACGGCGCGAAATGCGGAAGGGGTGGCGAGGCAGATGACGCGGTCGACCGACTTGCGGAGATCTGCGAGTTCGCCTTTCGGCGCCACCGGAACGGCAAGGATGAGGCGGCGTGGGTTTGCCCGGCGCAATGCCCTGATCGCCGCGCGCACGGTCCCGCCGGTCGCAATCCCGTCGTCGACGAGGATCACGTCACGATCCCTGGGCGAGATCGGTGCGCGATCGCCGAAGTAGAGCGCGCGGCGCCGCAGGATTTCGGCATGCTGGCGCTCGGTTTCCGCCTCCACGTAGCCCCTTGCCGGACGCACGAGCCGGATCGCCTGGCGGTTGAGGAACAATTCCGGCTCCTCGCCGTCGACCAGCGCGCCGAGCCCGAATTCCGCGTGCCCCGGCGCGCCGATCTTGCGCACGATCAGGACGTCGAGCGGTGCGCCGATGCGCATGGCGATCTCATAGGCGACCGGCACGCCGCCCCGCGGCAGCGCCACCACCAGCGGATCGGTAAGCGTCTCGTCCTCGATCGCCTCGGCGAGTTGCCGTCCGGCATCCGCCCTGTTCTCGAAGAGCCATGTTCCCGTAAACACCTCATCTCTCCCAGGTTCGCCGTCGCCGCGGTTCAATCCGGTCCGCCGGACGCGGAGGATTGGCCCGCAGACACGGAATGATGAAAAGCCCGGTCGGGTTCCGCCCGCCTCCAGCGCTTTCCGCCAGCCCGGCCTCTCCGTCGTTCCCCGCAGCCCGTGCGCCCGCCGAAGGAGATCTTTGCATCCAGCCATCAGGCGCGCATGAAAACCCGGACAATCCGCCATCTCTCGGTTACCCGGGCGCTGATGTGAACAACCGTGCCAATCTAGGCCAATCGGTAAAATTGCATCGGAATTCGCCGGCTTTCGTTAAGGCGCCCTCGCTACCAATTGGCCTTGCATATCTGGCTGAGACGCAAGCCGCCTTTGTTGATTTTAGCACGACAGGCCGTTTCGAAATGAGCTTTCTCCCTGCCATATCGATCATCGCCCTCCTGGCGATGCTCCCGGTCCTGATTTCGCTGCGGGCCTCGATGGTCGAGGGCGGCACGGAATTCGCCGCGGCCAGTGCGGTGGCAAGCGCCTCAACCGTGTTCATGATGCTCTCCGAGTTTCCGGCACTCCAGCCGCTGTCCCTGATCGGCCTTGTGTTCCTGGCCGGCGCCTGCCTGCTCGTGCTTTCCGGCTTTCACCGCGCGCTCGGCGTTCACAGACGCACCTCGACGTCCCTTGTCGCGGCCGCGTCGATGGCGTTCGTCGCGCTGTTCACTGCCGCATTCGGCGCGCAAAGCACGACCTTGCATGCGCTTTCCGTCATCGGCATCGCCGCCGCCTTCGTGCTGATCATCGCCGTCTGCTCGCAGCACCGGCGCCAGGCGCCGGGGCCGGTGGAACGGCTCTACGTCATCGCGTGCGCGGCGACCGGCTGCTCGACCCTGCTCGCAGTCGCCGTACTCTCGCCCGCCGCCCACGGAGGCACAGCGATCCCGCCTGCACCCGCCGGCTGGGATTTCGCTTGTGCCGTCATGCGTTACTTCTATCTGCCGGTGCTGTTCCTGGGCGTGATCCTGATGATCCAGAACCGGGTGATCACCGACCTCAAGACCGCGATCGCCCGCGACGAGCTGACGGGCGTGCTGTCGCGGCGCGCCCTGCTCGATCTTGGCCAGCGCGCCTTGACCACCAGCCTTGCACGGCAACAGCCGGTGTCCTTCCTGCTGCTCGATCTCGATTACTTCAAGAAGATCAACGATCGCTATGGCCACGCGGTCGGCGATGCCGCCCTCGGCCACTTCGCCGGCACCGTCGCCACCTGTCTCACCGGCCGCGGCACGCTCGGGCGCATCGGCGGCGAAGAATTCGGCATCGTTCTGCCCAATCACACGGAAGAAGCGGCCTTTAGGCTCGCCGAGGAGATCGGCCGCGTGGTGCGCGACACGCCGATCGGCCGCTTCGATCGGCCGATCCGGCTGACGGTGAGCATCGGCCTCGCCGAGGCCGTTCCCGGCGACACGATCAGCGACATCATGATCCGCGCCGACATGGCGCTCTACGACGCCAAGGCCGAAGGGCGCGACCGCTGCACGATTGCCGGCCGCTTTCAGCCCGACGCAAGCGCGCGGGCGCTCGCGGCCGCAGCCGCGCAACTGCGCGCCGCCGACAGCAGAAGCTTCGAGCCGAGGCTGCTGCGCGATACCGGCTGACCGGCAGGACAATCGTCTTGTAAAGCCGTTTCCCGAACCTATGTGAGCTTGGCCCAGTGCATGTCTCCATGGATCGCAACCGGTTCATGGACGGAACATGCAGCCCGTCAATAACGCTACGGCGGCCCTCGCGTCTCAATGACGCGCCCCGCTGCAGGAGGACATCCATGTCGCGTACTGTTCGCGCCCTTCTCGTTGCCGGTCTCGCCGCCTTCACGGCGACCGCCCTGCCCGCCCGCGCCGAAACGGTCGGCGAGGTCGGCGTCGACTGGCTCGGAAACGACATCATGATCGATGCCGTCACCGACCCGGAGATCAAGGGCGTCACCTGCCACGTCACCTATTTCGACCGCAGCGTCATCGACCGGTTGAAGAACGGCAACTGGTTCGAGGACCCGTCGAACAATTCCATCGCCTGCCGCCAGACCGGCCCGATCGAAATCGGCGACATCGATCTTTCCAAGGACGGCGAGGAAGTGTTTCGCGCCGGGCTGTCGCTTGTCTGGAAGAACCTGCTGGTCACACGGATTTATGATCGCAAGAACGATACGCTGATCTATCTCGCGCATTCGCGTGAATTGACCGATGGCTCGGCGAAGATGTCGATCACCACCATTCCGCTCTACGGCCAGACGGTGACCTGGCAGAACGGAAAGCCGCAGTAAACGCCAACCGCTTCACGGGCGCTTCCGAAACCTACTGCAGGTCTCCTGAAATCGACCTCGATTTAAGGAGACCTGCAGCAAATCAAAGCGCTACAGCGACCTTTGCGCGTCTCATGAGACGCGCGGCGCTGTAGTCAGAGCGAAACGAGGCGAAGTCTCTGGGAGCACCCCATCCCGCTTCCCGCATATCAATAGGACGGCGGAACGATGCCCTGATAGTAGTCGCCGTCACCGCCCTGATAGCCGCCATAAGGCTGACGATCGCGATAGACGGGGGCCGGTGTGGCAGTTCTGTTGATGCTGCCCGTCGACATCGTGTCAACCGGTGCGGCGGACCGCTTCATCAGCGGCATGGCCTTGTGCGTGTTCTGCGTTCCGGGAGGATTGTTGACGTCGATGCCCTGGTAGTAGCTGTCGGCCAGAGCTGGTCCGGCGATCAACATCGTTACGGAGAGCGCGGCAACAAGTTTCCTTACAGAGATTGTCATGAGTTCAACTCCTGTTTCGGGACGGGCACCCGGCCTCCGTTCGGGCGCCCGGCAACACCGGTAAATTAGTACAAGTATTCCTGCCGGCCACATGACGTTTTGTCACAATGGAGTCGCCCAAGCGTGAAGAGCATTGCCGAAGTTTAACTTGACCTGCGCGTTCCACTACCTGCCCGAACACGGCTGAAACGCAAAACACCCCGGCGGCGATGCCATCGGGGTGCTCGTCAATTCTGGCAGCGGTCGAAACTTCAGGCGGCCTGGGCCAGTTCGTCGGCAATGACCGTATCGAGATTGAGGAAGCAGACCATCGTCTTTTCCAGCGCGACGATGCCGCGGCAGAAGGCGCGCTGCGCTTCCGGAATGATCTCCGGCGCCGGCTGCAGCGCTTCGCTCTTGATCGTCATCATGTCGGAGACCTGCTCGACCAGCAGGCCGACGAGCTTGCCGGCGATGTCGGTGACGATGATCGCCGAGCGCTCCGACGGCTCGGTCATCTTCATGCCGAGGCGGGCAGCCATGTCGATGACCGGGATCACCGCGCCGCGCAGGTTGATGAGGCCGAGCACGTAGGGCGGCGTATGCGGCATCGGCGTCACCGGCGCCCAGCCGCGGATTTCGCGGATCGCCATGATGTCGATGCAGAATTCCTGGTCGCCGAGATGGAACGACACGATCTCGAGATAGGCACCGGACTGCTTGATTGCATTGGTCATGATCAGAATTCTTCCCAGTTTTCACCGGAGGCCGTAACGGACGGCACGGAGCCCGGTTTGTTGCCGAAAGCGCCCGCCAGCTTGCCCATCAGGGCCTTCGCGGGAGATGGAGTTGGAAACGAGGCCATTTTGGCCGAGCCGATCTTGCGCAGTGGCACCGGCTCGCCGGTGCCCTTGACGGCCGGCCGCTGAGCGGTCGGGGCCGAAGCTGTCTTCGTCTGCACCGGAGCAACGGCCGCCCTTGCCGCTGGCGCGACCGGCGCCGACGTCGGCATGGCGCGCTGCATCGTGTGGCCCTCGCGGAACTGGCCGACGAGGCCGGTCAGGCGCTCGGCGTCCTGCGCCAATGTGTGGCTCGAGGCATTGGTCTGCTCGACCATCGCGGCATTCTGCTGCGTCATCTGATCGAGCTGGCCGACGGCGGTGCTGATCTCGTTGAGACCGGTCGATTGTTCGCGCGCGGCCATCACGATCGAGGTCATGTGTTCGTTGATGCGCGCCACGTCGGCGCCGATCCGGCCGAGCGCCTCGCCCGTCGCCTGGACGAGCTTGACGCCGCTTCCGACCTCGTTGCCGGAGCGGCTGACCAGCGCCTTGATGTCCTTGGCGGCACCGGCGGCGCGCTGCGCCAGTTCGCGCACTTCCTGCGCCACGACCGCAAAGCCCTTGCCGGCTTCACCGGCACGCGCCGCCTCGACGCCGGCATTCAGCGCCAGGAGGTTGGTCTGGAAGGCGATCTCGTCGATGACGTTGATGATCTTGCCGATCTCGTTCGAAGCACTTTCGATGCGCGCCATGGCGGCGATCGCCTCGCCGACGATGCGGCCGGATTCCTCCGCATTGGTGCGCGTCTCGCCGACCATGCGGCTTGCCTCTTCGGCGCGCTGGGTTGCGGTGCGAACCGTGACGGTGATTTCATCGAGCGCTGCCGAGGTCTGCTCCAGCGAAGCGGCCTGCCGTTCGGTGCGGCGGGCCAGGTCGTCGGCGGCCGAACGCATCTGCCGGCCGTTCGATTCGATCGAAAGCGCATTCTCCTTGACGCTCGAAAGCACCAGGCGCAGCCGCTCGACCGTCTGGTTGAAATTCTGGCGAAGCTGGTCGAGATTGCCGTCGAACGGCCGGTCGATGGCAACGGCAAGATCGCCGTCGGCAAGCTGGGTCAAGGCGCGGCCGAGGCTGTCGATCGCCGTCTGGATGCGACGCACCGCCTCCTCGCGCTCGCTCTGCTGCTGCTCGCGTTCCTTCTCGATTTCGCGCCGGCTGAGTGCGGCACTCTGCTCCAGCGACTGCTTCTCGATGGCCGAAAGCCGGAAAAGATCGACGGAGCGGGCCATGGCGCCGAGTTCGTCGCCGCGGTCGAGCGCCTCGACCTTGGTGGCCAGGTCACCATTCTGCACCCGCTGCATGGCATTGCGCAGGCCAAGGATGCCGGCGCGCAGCGTGCTGCCGTGGAACCAGAGAAGATAAAGCAGTGTGGCCATAGCGAGCAGTCCCGCGGCCACCTGAAGCTGGAATGCCCGGTCGGACGCGGCACGCGCCTCGGCAACGCGCGTCTGTACCAGGCCGGTTGCCGCTTCGGAGAGCGACGTCAGCGCCGTGGCGACCCGTTCGCCGGCGCCATCGATCGCGTCGTCGATCTTGCCGAAGTCGTCAGCGGAAGCCTTGCCTTCGATCAGCGCCTTCAGGTCGGTGCCGATCGCCATGCGCAGTTCCGCGACATCCGCATCGAAGGTCGAAAGCGCGTCGCTCCGTCCGAGCAGCGTGGCAAGCGCCTTGAGGTCGGCCGATTTCGCTTCGAGCAGCTTCAGTATCCCGGCAATGCTGGCGGCGCGCGCCGGCTGGATCGCGCCCTCTTCCCGGTCGATGATGCTATCCATCGCGTTGAGCACGAGGTTGGTCGTCGCCAGGCGGACCTCGTCGACGGTCGTCAGCCCGTTCTGTGCCGCGACCGCGCCCTGCAGGGCGTCGTTGGCTTGGCTGCCCTGGTACCAGCCGACCCCGAGCACGGAGCCAAAGCCGACAAAGGCGGCGCCGGCAAGCGTCGCCAGCCGCTGGCTCACGGAAAGATTGCGCTTCAGGGAAGGAGATGTGGCAGTCATAGGGAGTCCATGGTCACGGATCCGCGTGGAAGCGGATCCTCCTACGATCGATACGGAAAACCGGGGCCGAGAAACCGGCTGACCTCATGTCATGTCGGAGCACGAACGCTCCTCCCGCGTGGAAAAAACACTGGCAAACAGACCTTAAACATTCGCTAAGGCAGGCCGCCGATCCCCAGGGAGATGAGCTATTTGCATGTTTTTGCATATGCGCTGCAAGCCTCGGTTTTCCCGGCATTTGCGGGCACAATCCATCGGAGCGCTCCGGGCCGGTTTTCCACGTTTTCCGGTCCCGACCGGAAGGCGCCACAACCGCTCCCGGCGGCTTCCCCTCGCCGCGCCAGATGCTATGATGACGCCATGAACACGAAGACCCAGCGCTCGATCCGCCTCCCCCTCGCCGCAAGCCTTGCGGCTGCGATCGCGCTTGTGCTCCTGCTCGCCTTCCGCGGCTGGATGGCGAACGGCGCAGAGATGTTCCTGGCGCTCGCCCAGTCCGGTCTTTCCTGGTGCTTTTAGCCGCGATCGTGGGCGTTTGCCCCTCTCCTCGGGTTTAACCCGAGGACTAACCCTCTCCCCGCAGGCGGTGCGAGGGGACGAGGACGAAGGCGGCGTTGCCAATCAGAATCTGCCATCAGCAAGCGCCGCGATTGAAAATGGGGACGTGGGCGAGCGGATACCACGAGCCTCCTTCTCCCCGCCTGCGGGGAGAAGGTCGCGGCAGCGGGATGAGGGGCAGCCCGCAATGCACGCGCCACCACAACCTGCGGCAATTGTCCCATTTGCGCGGTCCCGGTGAAGGCGGTATCAAGGGCCGATCAACCGGACATGGCCGTCTTCGGCCCCAACAAAATCGGTAGCACGCATGAAAACCATCCGCATCGTCCTCTGGGCCGCCGTCGTCGTCATGGCCGGCATCCTCGGCTGGCTGACCTATGAGATGACCCAGTCGAAGCAACAGGCCGCCACCGGTCCCTTCGGCGTGCCCTTCACGCTCACTGCCCAGGATGGCAAGGCGATCACCGAAAAGGCCTTTACCGGCAAGCCGACCGCGCTCTTCTTCGGCTTCACCCATTGCCCGGAGGTCTGCCCGACGACGCTGTTCGAACTGAACGGCTGGCTGGAAAAGGTCGACCCGGAAGGCAACAAGCTGCAGGCCTATTTCATCACCGTCGATCCTGAGCGCGACACGCCGGAGGTCCTCGGCCAGTATGTCTCCAACGTCTCCAAGCGCATCACCGGCATTTCCGGCCCGCCAGACAAGGTGATGGAGATGGTCAAGGGCTTCCGCGTCTATGCCAAGAAGGTGCCGGTCGATGCCGCCAAACCCGACGGTGACTACACCATGGACCACACGGCATCCGTCTTCCTGCTTGACGCCAACGGCCATTTCTCCGGCACGATCGCCTATGAGGAAAACCCGGAAACGGCGGTCAAGAAGCTGGAAAACCTCACCAAGGGCTGACCCCCTACGATCCGTGACGTGACGTTGCAAGCGCCGGCCCTGCCCGGCGCTTTGCGTTTGTGGGGCAATCGTGATAGCGCACAGCACACGATTGCCACCGCCCCGCACGCCGCCCCAACGGCATGGCTCGATGCGGGGCGCGTGCGGATTTTCCAGCCGAAGGACAGAGCCTTGAGCGAGATCAGACTTTTCGTCACCACCACCGAGAAGCAGGCGGAAGCCGTGCTCGACCGCATGAGCGAGGTCTTCGGCGAAGAGGACTATGCCATCGGCACGACGGAGGTCGATGAAAAGCGCGACGTCTGGGAAGCCTCGATCTACATGATGGCCGTCGACGAGGAGAGCGTGAACGAACGGCTCACCGACGCGCTTTCTGAGGACTTCGCCCATCTTCCGATCGAGCGCGAAGTGCTGCCGGATATCGACTGGATCGCCAAGTCGCTCGAGGGCCTGGCGCCGGTGCGCGCCGGCCGCTTCGTCGTGCACGGCTCGCACGACCGCGACAAGGTGAAGACCGGCGAGATCGCCATCGAGATCGACGCCGGCCAGGCCTTCGGCACCGGTCATCACGGCACCACCGCCGGCTGCCTCGAAGTGCTGGCTTCGGTTGCCCGTACGCGTACCGTGCGCAACGTGCTCGATCTCGGCACCGGCAGCGGCGTGCTGGCGATCGCCGCCTGGAAACTCATGCACGTGCCGGTGCTCGCCACCGACATCGACCCGATCGCCACCCGTGTCGCCGCAGAAAACGCCCGGGTCAACGGCGTCGTCACCGGCATGACCTTTGCCACCGCGCCGGGTTTTCATTCGACCGCTTTCAGCGCCAACGGCCCGTTCGATCTCATCATCGCCAACATCCTCGCCCGCCCGCTGATGAAGATGGCGCCGCAGCTCGTCGCCAATCTCGCCCCCGGCGGCTCGGTCATTCTCTCGGGCATTCTCGCCGAACAACGCTGGAAGGTGCTCGCGCATTACAATGGCCAGCACCTGCGCCACGTCCGTACCATCTGGCGCAACGGCTGGGTGACGATTCATCTGGAGAAGTGAGGCGCCGACGCCGAAGGCGGCTACCGTCCGGCAGAACGACTGCCCACCTTCATTGTCGAGGTGATGGCCCCTCATCCCCCTGCCGGGACCTTCTCCCCGCAAGCGGGGCGAAGGGACGCGAGGCACGGCCTTGCCACAGATCCAACTCCCATTCGTGACATTCGCATTGGGTACGTCCACTCGCCGATGCGTTCGCGCTGTGCATTGTGTAAAGCGGCTTGCGGCATTACCACGCACAAAGATCGGCCCCAGCTCGTAACGGTGCAATCGGGCACGTCCCCTCGCCCCGCCTGCGGGGAGAGGGTTAGGGTGAGGGGCGATCTTTTGAAGAAATCCGGCGGCTTCAATCTTGCCTGCAAAAGCTTGCGGGAGAGCTCTGCGGAAACGCAAAGTGCGCCGACGCGCGGCTGACGCTGAAAAACGCCCAAAACAAATCAAGAAAAACGAAAAGGCCGCCTCGTCCATCAGACGGGCGGCCTTTCGAAACAAAGGCGATGCCAATGGCATCGCCTGCTGGTTGGCTTGTGGCCAACCATGCCCGCGAGCCTGAGGAGGAGGAGCGCTCGAGCGGGCGTCTACCGTTCCGAAGCTGGCCACCCTTGAGGGAGGAGGAGAACAGAATGACCAACTATTCTCGGAACCGCAGTCTTTTGAACCACTGGATGTTCGTCCGTGTTCGTTGAGGCGGCTTATAAACTATTATTCCGATAGAGAAAGGGACTTCTTAGCATGGGTGCCATGCGCTGAGCGCATATGTATGACGAATGGGCAATTGCTCTCCAAGCCACGCACAACCGGAAGTCTGCGAGAACCGTCGGTCGCGGTCGCTTACAGGATATCGCCTCTTTCCTCCAAAGGGCCGTTTCCGCTAACATGGCCCCATCTTTCCCGCGGTTTACCGCTCAATCTACCGGAAATCCCCATGTTTCAGTCTTTTGAAGTCACCTCCACGCCGCAATTCGGCAAGGAGCGCACCGAAGCCCTGCGCGCGTCCTTCGCGGCGCTTAGCATCGACGGCTTTCTCGTGCCGCGCGCCGACGAGTTCCAGGGCGAATATGTGCCCGCCTCCTCCGAGCGCCTGTCCTGGCTGACGGGCTTCACCGGTTCCGCCGGCGTCGCCCTCATCACCCAGCGTGAGGCGGTCGTTTTCGTCGACGGACGTTACGTCACGCAGTTGAAAGAGCAGGTCGACGGCAGCGTGTTCACCGGTGGCGACCTCATCGGCGAGCCGCCGCATCTGTGGCTCGAAAACCATGGGGCCAAGGGCTTCAGGCTCGGCATCGACCCCTGGCTGCACACCGGCGCTGAAGTGCGCCGGCTGGAAAAGGCGCTCGCCACCCTCGGCGGCTCTCTGGTCTTCCTCGATCACAATCCGCTGGACAGAATTTGGGCCAACCGCCCCGCGGCCCCGCTCGGCAAGGTCAGCATCCAGCCGATCGAGCACGCCGGCGAACTCGCCAAGGACAAGATCGCCAGGATCGCGGCCGACCTCGACAAGACGGGCGCCAGCGCCGTGGTGCTCACCGACCCTTCCTCCGTCGCCTGGACCTTCAACATCCGCGGCAGCGACGTTCCGCACACGCCGCACCCGCTGGCCCGCGCGATCATCCACGCCGACGGCCGCGCCGAGCTTTTCCTCGACAAGCGCAAGACCGGCATCGAGCAGGAAGCCTATCTCACCCAGATCGCCGAGATCGTCGCGCCCGCCACTTTCGACGATCGCCTGAGGGCGCTCGGCGCTGCCGGTGCCGCCGTGATGATCGACCCGGATCTCGCCTCGTTCGCCATCTCCGAACTGATCCGCTCGAAGGGCGGCAAGGTGGTGGAAGCGGTCGATCCCGCCCGCCTGCCGCGCGCCCAGAAAAACAAGGCCGAAATCGACGGCTCGACCCGCGCCCACCTGCAGGACGGCGCCGCCATGGTCGAGTTCCTTGCCTGGCTCGATAACCAGCAGCCGGGCACCGTCACCGAGATCGGCGCCACCAACCAGCTCGAAGCGGCGCGCGCCACCGTCGGCGAGCGCATGCAGAACCCGCTGAAGGACATCTCCTTCGACACGATCTCCGGCGCCGGTTCGCATGCGGCGATCATGCATTACCGCGTTACCACGGCCACAGACCGGCCGATCGAAGCCGGCACCATGTTCCTGATCGATTCCGGCGCGCAATACATCAACGGCACCACAGATATCACCCGCACCGTCGCGATCGGCGCCGTGCCGGAGGAGCAGAAGCGCTTCTTCACCCTGGTGCTGAAGGGCATGATCGCGATCAGCGTCGCGCGCTTCCCCAAGGGTTCGCGCGGCGTCGATCTCGATCCGCTGGCCCGCATCGCGCTCTGGAAGGCCGGCGCCGACTACGCCCACGGCACCGGCCACGGCGTCGGCTCCTATCTCTCGGTGCATGAGGGCCCGCAGCGCATCGCCCGGCTTTCGACCCAGGAACTGCTACCCGGCATGATCCTTTCCAACGAGCCCGGCTACTACCGCCCCGGCGCCTTCGGCATTCGCATCGAAAACCTCGTGGTGGTGCAGCCGGCAACGATGGTCGACGGCGGCGACCTGCCGATGCTCGGCTTCGATACCCTCACCTTCTGCCCGATCGACCGCCGCCTGGTCTTGCCCGCGCTCCTGACGGACGAAGAGCTGGATTGGCTCAACGCCTATCACGCCGAGACCCGTGAGAAGCTGATGCCGCTGCTCGCCAGCGACGAGACCCGCGACTGGCTGAAGGCCGCAACGGAAGCGCTCGCACGCTGAGTCAGGCGTCGAGCGACACAATGCAAAACGTCGCGCTCTCAGGGCGCGGCCTTTGACGCTGGACACGTCTCGAAGCGCTTGTTTGGCGGATGAGAATCCCCTTCTCCCACATCCCCGCCTTGTGGCGGGGATGTAAGCGACCCGACGTCCGTCGAGTCGGGCGGTAGGCGTTGCACGCCGCAGCCGCTTGCTTGCTTCGAGGTTCACGGCGGCAACAGGCCGGGAAATCCCGGCCTCTCCGTTCAGATTCCCAAGAGCTTCTTCGCTTCTCCGAGCGTCGCCTCCGAAGCGGCGTGATCGCCCGCCTTGTGCTGCTCCTCACCCTTCGCGCGCAGTTCCTTGACCTTGGCCATGTCGGCCTCGGAAAGTTTCGCAGTCGGCATGGCCGCGTCGATCGCAGCCATGATGGTGGGGCATTGATTGGCAAAGGCCGTTGCCGGCGCGAGCGCCAGCAAGAGGGCAATCGAGATCCTGGTCAACATGGTTGTTCCTCCACCGCCGGGGCTCTGCATTGTTGCAGCGACGTCGCGCGTCCGACAGCACCTGCGGTGCTGCCGTACCTCCGGCAACCAAGGGATGATAATCCACGAGAGATGCGTCGCCAATGCCGATCACCGCCCTGCCCGTGTGGCTTTCGATGTCTGCCGGAACGGAGGCGAAAAACCTACATCACCACGTGCCGGATCAGCATCACCACCACCCAGCCGATGACGAGCATGCGCAGCGTCGAGAGGTTCAGCCCGAGGGCAATGGCGAAGGCGACGAACATGGCGACGGTCACATCGATCCCGCCATAGACGAAGGCCGGCGCCACCAGCGTCGTCAGCACCGCCGCAGGAACGGCGTTCAGCGCCGCCTCCAGCCGCGGCGGGATCTGCTTCATCTGGGTGATGAGGATATAGCCGCCGACGCGCGTCAAGAAGGTCGCGACCGCGGCGGCGATGATCAGGTAGATGAGGTTGAGGTGTTGCGGATCCATCGTCACGCCTCCTTCTCGACCGCGCGCGGCGCCGGAGTCCGCTCGCTCTGCGGCAGACAGGCTGCAAGCACGATACCGGCGAGCGCTCCAATGCTGACATGCCAAGGCGAGCCGACGAAATGCATGCCCGCGACCGAAGCGAGCGCCGAGACCGTGACGATCGGCAGGAACCGGTCGCGCTTGCGGAAGCCCATGACCAGCCCCATGAAATAGACTGGAAGCAGGATGTCGAGGCCGATCGCCTTGGGATCGCCGATCATCTGCCCGAAGATCGCGCCGACCAGCGTGTTGAAGATCCAGGGAATGTAGATGACGAGGCCGAAGCCGAGATACCAGGCGAAGGTGATCGGCAGGCCGCGCTCGCCGCGCTTCTCGGTCTCGGCATATTGCGGATCGACCAGCAGGAAGAAGGCCAGGAACTTCTGCCCGAAGGTGAAGTGCCGGACATATTTGGCGATCGAAGCCGAATAGAGCACGTGGCGGAAGTTGACGGCGAAGACCGAGAGCACGACGAGCCAGGGCTGGACGTGATTGCCGAAGAGCTCGATGCCGACCATCTGGCTGGCGCCGGCATAAACACTCGCACTCATGAACACGGCATCGGCAATGGTGAAACCGTTGTCGACCGCAAGCGCCCCGAACAGCGCACCGAAGGGCGACGCCGCCAGCATGATGGGAAAGCCGCCGCGTACGCCTTCCCAGAATCCGTCTTTTGCCATGGAAACCTCCGCCGGCCGAGGCGAACGAGTGCGCCGTGCGGCCGGTGCCGGACAGATAGGCGCTTGCGCCTCCGGCAACAATTCAAATCAACTGATACAATGATTGAATTTTATGATGCCTTGCCCGAACAAGGCTTGAACAAAATGCGCACCGATCGAGAAACCGATGCGCATTCGATACCCGTTTCCGCAGCCCGCCAGGCAGGCCGCGTCTTACTTCTTGACCTGGAACGTATGCTCGATGCCGGGGAAAGTGCGTGCCTTCACCTCGTTTGCATAGTCCTCGGCGGCCTTGGAGATTGCCGGCGCGAGCTCGGCGAAGTGCTTGACGAAGCGCGGCTTGAAATCGTTGAAGAGGCCGAGCATGTCGTCGGAGACGAGGATCTGGCCGTCACAGGCGGGCGACGCACCGATGCCGATGGTCGGCGAGCGCAGTTCGGCGGTGATGTCGCGAGCGACCGGCTCGACCGTGCCCTCGATGACGATGGCAAAGGCGCCGGCATCGTCGATCGCCTTGGCGTCGCGGCGGATCTTTGCCACTTCCTTGTCGTTGCGCCCGACCGAGCGATAGCCGCCCGTCGTGTTGACGAGCTGCGGCATCAGCCCGACATGGCCGAGCACCGGAATGCCGCGGCTGACGAGGAATTCGACCGTCTCCGCCATCTCCGCGCCGCCTTCGAGCTTCACGGCGCTGCAGCCGGTTTCCTTGAGGATGCGCGCGGCGCTGCGGAACGCCTGCTCCTTCGATTCCTGATAGGAGCCGAAGGGCATGTCGATGACGACGCAGGCGCGCTCCGCGCCGCGCATGACCGCCTGGCCATGGGCGATCATCATCTCGAGCGTCACGCCGACGGTCGTATCGAGACCGTAAAGCACCATGCCGACGGAATCGCCGACGAGCAGGAAATCCACGTGCGGATCGAGCAGCCTGGCGATCGGCGTCGTATAGGCCGTGAGGCTGACGATCGGCCGTTCGCCCTTCAGCGCTTCGATATTGGCGGGGCTGAGCCGGCGCTTGGCGGTCTGGACGCTCATGTCAGGCAACCTTTGCAAATAACGCGGATTTCGGGGCGATCACGCGGTTGTCGAGCAGCTTCGTCGTGCCGAAGCGAACGAAGAGCAGCAACAACACCGGCCGGTCGCCGATCGTTTCGATGGTTTCGAGCGTCTCGGGATCGCGCACGGCGACGACCTCGGGCCTCGCCAGCGGCTCGCTCGCGAGAAATTCGGTCACCGCCTTTTCGAGTTGGGCCACATCACTGACCCCGGATGCGACCAGTCGCTCTGCCTCTTGCAACGCCTTCGGCACGATTGCCGCGGCCCGGCGCTCCTCGGCCGTCAGATAGACATTGCGCGACGAGCAGGCGAGCCCATCGGCCTCGCGCACCGTCGGCACGCCGATGATGGTGACCGGTTGCGCCAGGTCTTCGACCATGCGGCGGATGATCTGCAACTGCTGGAAATCCTTCTCGCCGAAATAGGCGCGGTCCGGCTGGACGATGTTGAAGAGCTTGGTGACTACGGTGGCGACACCGGCGAAGTGGCCGGGGCGGACCGATCCTTCGAGCTCGCTGCCAAGCGTCGGCACGTCGACCACCGTTTCCATCGGCCGCGGATACATGTCGGCGACACCGGGGGCGAAGAGATAGTCGACGCGCCCCTCCTCCAGCATCGCCTGGTCGCGGGCGAGATCGCGCGGATATTTGGAAAGATCCTCGTTCGCGCCGAACTGCAGCGGATTGACGAAGATGCTGGCGACGACGACGTCGTTTTCTTCCCGCGCGCGCCGCATCAGCTCCATATGGCCGACATGCAGGTAGCCCATGGTCGGCGCGAAGCCGACCGTCTTGCCCACCCGCCGTTCTTCGGCGAGCGCTGAACGCAGTTCGGCGATGGTGGTGAAAGTCTTCATCTCCGGACCCTCCAATCCACGGCAGGCCACCCCTCCAAGGACGGTGGCTCCCTGCCCCTTGGGATATGACGACCTGCTTCGCCAAGGGGCATTTGCACAAAATTCGGCTGCAAACCTCTATCTTGTGCAGCGCAAAAAAACAATCGGATTTGATGACAGCTAGATGACGCCCGGCCGTGTTTGACGCCCATCGACGGACTGTCGCTGGCAAAGAGAACGCCGGCCTCGATCAGCCGGCTGACGGCTTGGTCGAGATCGTCGCGCTCGAAATAGACGGTCGTGCCGCCGCGTCGGGGGGAAGCGCATCCGCGCCGTCCTCACCCGAACTTGACGAGGTTCAGTGCCGGCAGCGGGCCGCCGGGGAATTGTACCAGACGGCCGCCAACAGAGAGCGGACCGAGGTCGATGCCGAAGAATCCGAGGCGGTCGATCAGTCGTGCCACCTCGCCTTTCGCCGCGGCGTCGTCACCGGAGAAGAACAGCACGCGGCGGCCGCCCTCCGCCTTCGGGTCGCCGGAGACGAGGTGTGGCTGCAGGTGGTTGAACGCCTTGACGACACGGGCGCCCGGCACGAGATCGGCGAAGATCTCGCTCGACAGCCGGCCGTTGAGGTCCGCCGGCTTGAAGAGTGGCGCCTCGATCGGGTTGTTGGCGTCGATCACGATCCGGCCGTTCCATGCGGGCAAGCCCGCCAGCGCCTGCGGCAGCTTCGACCAGTTGACGGCGACGAGCACGATGTCGGAGCTCGCCGCCTCTTCGCGCGTGCCGGCGGTGATGAAGGGAGCGAGCTCGTCGGTGAGCGCCTGCAGGCTTTCCGGTCCGCGGCTGTTGGCGATGGTGGCGGGAATCGATGCCCTGGCGAGCGCCCGGGCGAAGGCTGCTCCGATATTGCCGGAACCGATGATACCGATGGACATGATGATCTCCTTCGTCGTCACGTCAGCCCCGCGTTCTTTTGGCGATGGCTCTAGCGTCAATTGAGGTTTGGGGCGTCGCGAGCCGCCGGTGGCCGGATCACGACGCCCATCGGTCGTGCTCGATCAGGCGGTGAAGCCACCGTCGGCGACAATGTCGGCGCCGGTAACGAAGGCGGCTTCCGGGCTTGCGAGGTAGGAGACGACGCTTGCGATCTCCTCCGGCTTGCCATAACGGCCGATCGCCATGCCGGGACCGACGATCTTCGAGACCGGCCCGCCATCCGGGTTCATGTCGGTATCGGTCGGGCCGGGATGAACCGTATTGACGGTGATGCCGCGCGGGCCAAGGTCTCGCACCAGGCTGCGGTTGAAACCGGCGACCGCTCCCTTGGTCAGCGTGTAGAGCGATGCGGTTGGGAACGCAGCATAGCGCACCATCGACGAGCCGATATGAATGACGCGGCCGCCTGCCTTCATGTTGCGCACCGCTTCTTGTGTCGCGACGAAGACGCCGGTGACGTTGACGGCGATCATCCTGTTGTAGTCGGCCTCGGTAATTTCCTCGATCGGGCCGCCGAGCGCGATGCCGGCATTGTTGACGAGGATGTCGATACCGCCAAACGCCTTCACTGTATCGCCGACGGCGGCACGCACGGCGGCGGCATCACCGGCATCTGCCTTGATCGCCAAGGCCCGGCCGCCTTTGTCCTCGATCTCGGCGACGACCGCGGCCGCCTTCTCGGGCGAGCCGTGATAGGTGATGACGACGGCGGCACCGTCACTTGCGAGGCGCTTCGCAACCGCAGCGCCGATCGAGCGCGAGCCGCCGGTGACGAGGGCGATTTTGCCTGTGAGGGATTTGTTCTCTGACATGACGTTCACTCCATTCGAGGTTTCGATGGAGTAGATATTGCCATTTCATTCCGCTAACATAAGTCCGCAATCGCTTTCATAATCTTCAACGATTACTTGAATATCAAAAATGGAAACCCTCGCCAATCTCGAGTCCTTCGCCCGCAGCGCCGAGCATGGCGGCTTTTCCGGGGCGGCGCGGCGGCTCGGCCTCACACCGGCGGCCGTCAGCCGCAATGTCGCGATGCTCGAGCGCAATCTCGGCGTCAGGCTGTTTCACCGCTCGACCCGCAAGCTGACGCTGACGGAGGAAGGCGAACGTTTCCTCGCGTCGATCCGCGACAATCTCGACGGTCTGCAAAGCGCCATTGCCGGCATATCCGGCGAGAAAGGCGAGCCGGCCGGCATACTCAAGGTCAGTCTCAGCCCGACCTTCGGCGCCGCCCATATCCTGCCGCTGCTGCCGGCCTTTCTCGAAAAATATCCGGCGATCCGCATCGACTGGCAATTTGATAATCGCCAGGTGGACCTCGTCGCCGAAGGCTTCGACGCGGCGATCGGCGGCGGCTTCGAGCTTTCGCCCGGCATCGTCTCGCGCGTGCTCGCGCCGGCGCATATCATCGCCGTCGCCTCCCCCACGTATATGGCAAGCCGGACAATGCCCTTCGAACCCGCTGGCCTTGCCGCACTCGACGGCATCGTCATGCGGTCGAGCCGCACCGGGCGCATCCGCTACTGGACGATGCGCAACGCCGCCGGCGAGGAGATGGCCGCGGCCCCGAAGGAGACGATCGTCGTCAATGACCCCGCCGCCATGCGCGAGGCCGCAATCCTCGGTCTTGGCGTGACGCTGATAACCGTGCCCGATGCGCTGCCGCATCTTGCCTCCGGCACCCTCCTCCGCCTGGCGCCGAAATGGTACGCCGATGCAGGGCCGATCTCGATCTACTATTCGAGCCGCACACTGCTTCCGGCCAAGACGCGCGTCTTCGTGGACTTCGTCGCCGAGCATTTCCGCCGCCATAAACTGGCGGAGCGCTTCGCCGGCAGCCTCGGCTGAGGGCGCTTGAAAGCCAAGGGCTGCACCCGACATCCGGCAGCCCCGAAAAAAGTTTCGAGCCGATGTCGGGATCGTCGACCGGCATTCGTCCTTAGACCAGTTCCAGGAAAAGCGTGAACCGGTTTTCGTTCGGAATTGCGTAATTTCAAAGTGTTAGGTCATGGTTCTGGCAACAATGAAGTGATCTAATCGGTCAAACACAAATCCATTCCCAAGGAGCATTTCATGCGCATGATTTTCGTAAACCTGCCGGTCAAGGATCTGAAGGCGTCGCGCGCCTTCTTCGCCGCGCTGGGCTTCACCTTCAACGAGCAGTTCTCCGACGACACCGCCGCCTGCACGGTGATCTCGGACAACATCTTCGTCATGCTCCTGACCGAGCCGAAGTTCCGCGACTTCATCACCGGCGAGATCAGCGACGCGAGGAAGGGTACGGAGGTCATCACCGCCCTTTCGGCCGGGAGCCGCGCCGAAGTCGACGACATGCTCGCCAAGGCACTCGCCGCCGGCGCCAAGCCCTGGAAGCCGGCGATCGACTACGGCTTCATGTACGGCATCTCCTTCCAGGACCTCGACGGCCACGTCTGGGAGTTCATGTGGATGGACCAGGAAACGGCTCAAGCGCAGGGCTGATGGCCAAGCTGGCGGAACGGCAAGACAATGGCCCGGGGGCTCCTCAAACCCCGGGCCGAAATGTTCCTCTCCGCCGTCGCAGAATCCAGCCGCCGCGTCGAAGGTCGCGTGTCCGCGTTCAGAGCCCGAGACGGGCCACCAGTTCCGCTATCGACGGATCGGTAAAGTTGGCAATCGGGTCATCGCCGCCGTATTTTGCTCGGTGGTATTCTCCGGCATCGAACGCTTCATAAACTTCGTAAAAGGGCTCGGGAACGGTGTTGTGGCCGGTATGGAACCCCGCTTGGACAGCACTCCAGAGATCGTTCATTACCCCGTCGCAGAAGCCGTAGGTCAGCTCTCCGTGATGGTACTTCCGTGCGATTTCGACCGCTGCGGCGTTGTAGAACGCCCAGTTATCCAAAGCCCCCAACCACGTCATCATGGGTAACGCGACCTTCTGGCCCCTTGGCCAGAACGAACTCTAGGAAGTCAGACATTGCTCTGCCTTTCAGCGTTGAGCGGAGGTCCTCACCCGCCGATCAGCGCCAGCCATTCGTCCTCGTCCATCGTCTGGATGCCGAGCTCGCGGGCCTTGTCGAGCTTGGAGCCGGCGCCGGGGCCGGCAACGACGATGTCGGTCTTCTTCGAGACGGAACCGGCGACCTTGGCGCCGAGGCTCTCGGCCTTGGCCTTGGCCTCGTCGCGCGTCATCTTTTCGAGCGAACCGGTGAAGACGACGGTCTTGCCGGCGACCGGGCTATCGGATGCAACCGGCGCTTCCGCCGCCTCCGGCGTCACTTCCGATAGCAGACGGGTCACCACTTCGAGGTTGCGCGGCTCCTTGTAGAACTCGACGATCGCGCGGGCGACGACCTCACCAATGCCGTCGATACTGTTGAGCTCGTTCCAGGCGTCGCCCGAGAAGTTCGCCGCTTCGCTCATCGCCGCACCAAAGTGCTCGTAGCTGCCATAGGAGCGCGCCAAAAGCTTCGCCGTCGTCTCGCCCACATGGCGGATGCCGAGCGCGTAGATGAAGCGGTGAAGCGCGATCGAGCGGCGCGTATTGATCGCCTCGTAGAGCTTGCGGACGCTGACCTTGCCGAAACCCTCGATGTTTTCGAGCTTGGTGAGCGAATCCGCCTGGCGCTTTTCCAGCGTGAAGATGTCGGGCGCGGTTCGGATCGACAGCGTCGGATCCTCGCTTTCGAAGAAGAATTCGATCTGCTTCGAGCCGAGGCCTTCGATGTCGTAGGCATTGCGTGAGACGAAATGCTTCAGGTGCTCGACCGCTTGCGCGCGGCAAACGAAACCGCCGGTGCAGCGGCGCACGGCATCGATCTTGCCGGTCTTTTCGTTGATATCGCGCACCGCGTGGCTGCCGCAGACCGGGCATGTGGTCGGGAAGCGATAGGGCTCGGCCCCTTCCTTGCGCTCGTCAAGGACGACATCGACGATCTGCGGGATGACGTCGCCGGCGCGCTGCACGATCACCATATCGCCGATGCGGATGTCCCTGCCCTCGCGGATCGGTTCGCCGCTATTGCCGAGGCCCTTGATGTAATCCTCGTTGTGCAGCGTCGCATTGGTGACGACGACGCCGCCGACGGTGATCGGCTCCAGACGAGCGACCGGCGTCAGTGCGCCGGTGCGGCCCACCTGGATGTCGATCGCCGTCAGCCGGGTGAAGGCCTGCTCGGCCGGGAACTTGTGCGCCGTCGCCCAGCGCGGCGAGCGCGAGCGGAAGCCGAGGCGCGCCTGCAGGTCGAGCCGGTCGACCTTGTAGACGACGCCGTCGATATCGTAGTCGAGATCCGGCCGTTCGCGCTCGATGTGGTGATAGTGTTCAAGCAGCGCATCGGCCGAGGAGAGCCGCTGCATCAGCGGGTTGACCGGGAAGCCCCAGGCCTTGAACACCTCGACCATGCCCATTTGCGTATCGGCCGGCATCGCCGACATCTCGCCCCAGGCATAGGCGAAGAAACGCAGCTTGCGGCTGGCCGTCACCTTGGCGTCAAGCTGGCGGAGCGACCCGGAGGCGGTGTTGCGCGGGTTGACGTAGAGCGGCTTGCCGAGCGCCGCCATCTCGGCGTTGAGCGCGGCAAAGTCCGATTTCGCCATGTAGACCTCGCCGCGCACCTCGACGATATCAGGCGCGCCCGCCGGCAGCGTCTGCGGGATCATGCCGATGGTGCGGATATTGGCCGTGACGTTTTCGCCCGTGGTGCCGTCGCCGCGGGTCGCGGCCGTCACCAGCCGGCGGTTCTCGTAGCGCAGCGACATGGAGAGGCCGTCGATCTTCGGCTCAGCCGTAAACGCGATCGAATGGTCCGGAAGCTGCCCGAGGAAGCGATAGACCGACGCCACGAAATCGCGCGCATCCTCATCCGAAAAGGTGTTGTCAAGCGACAGCATCGGCCGGGCGTGCACGACCGGCTGGAAGGTAACGGACGGTGCGGCCCCCACCTTCTTCGACGGGCTGTCCTCTCGGACGAGCGCCGGAAAACGCGCCTCGATCGCATCGTTGCGCCGCTTCAGCGCATCATAGTCCGCATCCGAAATCTGCGGCGCGTCCTCACCGTGATAGAGCGCATCGTGACGGGCAAGCTCGGCGGCGAGAAAGGCGAGCTCTTCGGCCGCTTCCGTTTCGTTGAGGTTCTCGACGGGTTTCAATTCTTTGGACATGCGCGACGACTCCGGATTCGGAGTCGTTTTTACTGCATGATTCCTTAAATCGGAATCGATTTAAGGACAAAATCATGCAGCAATTCAAGGTGCTACAGCGACCTTTGCGCGTCCCGTTGGACGCGCGGCCCTGTAGAGCAACCACCGCGAAAGAAAAGAGAGAGCTAACCGTTCCCCGAGAGCAGGCGCGCCGCCGCCGCCCTCGCCTCTTCGGTGATCGAGGCGCCGGCGAGCATGCGGGCGATTTCCTCGGTGCGCGCCTTGTCGTCCATGCGGGCGACGCGGGTGGAGATCGTCTCGGCCTTCTCGGCCGAGGGACCCTTGGAGATCAGGAGATGCGTCGCGGCGCGCGCGGCCACCTGCGGCGCGTGGGTAACGGAAAGCACCTGCACGGTCGCCGAAAGCCGCTTCAGCCGCTGGCCGATGGCATCGGCCACCGCACCGCCGACACCGGTGTCGATTTCGTCGAAGACAAGCGTCGGCGCCGAGCCGCGATCGGCAAGCGCCACCTTCAGCGCCAGCAGGAAGCGCGAGAGCTCGCCGCCCGAGGCGACCTTCATGATCGGCCCCGGCCGCGTGCCCGGATTGGTTTGCACGTGGAACTCGACGAGGTCGATGCCTTCGGCCGTCGCCTGCGCCGGATCGCTTGCGACTTCCACCATGAAGCGTGCGCGCTCGAGCTTGAGCGCCGGCAGTTCGGCCATGACGGCGGCGGAAAGCGCCGATGCCGTGCGGTGCCGCTTTTCCGAGAGCGAGCGCGCCGACGCGTCGAAGGCTGCCTTGGCGACGCCGACCTGGCCTTCGAGCTGTTTCAGTCTTTCCTCGCCGGCATCGAGATCGGCAAGATCGGAGATCATGCGCACGGCGAGCGCCGGCAGCTCGGTCACCGGAACGGAGTATTTGCGGCTGGCGGCACGCAGCGCGAACAGCCGCTCCTCCACGCGCTCCAGCTCCTTCGGGTCGAATTCGGTATTGCGAAGCGCACGCTCGACCGCCATCTGCGCATCGGAGAGCTGGTTCAGCGCGCCGTCGAGGAGTTCTACCGTCTCTTCGAGCAGGCCCGGCGCCTCGTGGCTCTTGCGCTCCAGGCGGCGCACCAGCGACGCGATCAACGGAACCGGAGACGCATTGCCGTTCAGGAACTCCGAGGCCTCGCTGATGTCGCCGACGATGCGCTCGGACTTCATCATCCGCGCCCGCTTCTCGGCAAGTTCGTCCTCTTCGCCGTCGCGGGGATTAAGCTTTTCCAGTTCCTCGACCGAGGAACGCAGGAAATCCGCCTCGCGCGCGGCAGCCTCGACGCGTTCGCGATGCTTCTTCAAGCCGCGCTCGGCGTCCTTCCAGGCCCGGAAGAGATTGCCGACATGTTGCGCCTCGTCGGAGGTGCCGCCGAAGGCGTCAAGCAACGTGCGGTGCGCGTCGATGTCGACAAGCGCGCGATCGTCGTGCTGCCCGTGGATTTCGACGAGCGTCTGCCCGAGCTGGCGCATGAGCTGGACGCTGATCGGCTGGTCGTTGACATAGGCCTTGGTGCGGCCGTCCGCCGATTGGACGCGGCGGAAGATCAGGTCGCCATCGTCGTCGATGCCGTTCTCGTTGAGCATCAGCCGCGCCGAATGGCCGGCGGGCACGTCGAAGACCGCCGTCACCTGGCCCTTGTCCGAGCCGTGGCGCACCAGCGAACCATCGCCGCGGCCGCCAAGGGCCAGCGACAGGCTGTCGAGCAGGATGGATTTGCCGGCGCCGGTTTCACCGGTCAGCACCGAGAGCCCGGCGTCGAAAGCCAGATCAAGCCGTTCAATCAGGACGATATCGCGGATCGAAAGCTGGGCGAGCATCCGGGTTCGTATCTTCCTTGACGGGCGCCGATAAGGATCAGGCGCCGATGAGGTTCTTGGCCGCGCGCGAAATCCAGGAGTTGCCGCTTTCACGCGGCTCCAAACCGCCAGACTGCAGCAGCTTGTAGGAATCGGCGTACCACTGGCTGTCCGGATAGTTGTGGCCGAGAACGGCGGCAGCGGTCTGCGCCTCCGTGGTCACGCCCATCGCGTAATAGGCTTCGGTCAGACGCGCCAGCGCCTCTTCCACCTGATTGGTGTTCGGGTACTGCTCGATGACGACGCGGAAGCGCGATACCGCCGCGAGATATTCCTTGCGCTCGAGATAGTAGCGGCCGACCTGCATCTCCTTGCCGGCGAGCTGGTCGCGGGCAAAGCGGATCTTCGACTTGGCGTCGTCGACATATTCGGAGTCCGGGTAGCGGTCGACGACGGCCTGCATGGCCTCGATCGCCTTCATCGCCGGCTTCTGGTCCTGCGTCACGGCGGGGATCTGCTTGGTATAGGCGAGCCCCTGAATGTACTGCGCATAGGCCGCGTCTTCCGACTGCGGATAAAGATTGAGGTAACGACCGGTGGCGTTGATCGCCTCCTGGTATTGGCCGTTTCGATAGGAAACGAAGGCGTTCATGACCAGCGCCTTGCGGGCATATTCCGAGAACGGATGCTGGCGGTCGAGTGCTTCGAACTTGCGCGACGCTTCCGTCGTCTTGCCCGCATTGAGGTTGGCAAGGCCCTGGTTGTAGAGCACTTCCGGCGGATCCGTCTCCGCGGTCAGCTTGGTGATGTCGATATCCGGATCGTTCTGGCAGGCGGTAATCAGGGCGCTGCCGGCAATGGCCGCGACGATCACGGCGGCGACGCGCGCTGATTTTCTCAGATCAACAGAAACTGCAAGAACCATCGGATATTCCCGTTCCACTCTGCGGGCATGGACCCCGCCAGACATGCGCTTTTAGAGCAAGTTACCTTGAGACCGCAACGTCATGATCGGTGATTCATGCAAATTTGTGGCGGCCCTATCATGAAAATGCCGGCCTTTCGGCCGGCGACTGGAGGAGATGATGACTTTTTTTGTTATGCGGACCAGGGCGCGAAGCCCGGAACTGCAACTGCAACCATATCGCGCGCGCGGGTGCGCTGGCGCGGGGTCGCGGTCTCGACGACTTCATAGGCCGTCGGGTCGCTGAGGAGCGCCTTCAGGGCGTTGGCGTTCATCTTGTGGCCGCCGCGGTAGGAGCGGTAGCAGCCGATGAACGGTGCACCGGCGAGCGAGAGATCGCCGACGGCGTCGAGCGTCTTGTGACGAACGAACTCGTCCGTGTAACGCAGGCCCTCGACGTTGATCACCGTGTTGTCGTCGGAAATGACGACCGAGTTTTCGAGCGAGGAGCCGAGCGCAAAACCGGCAGCCCAGAGCCGCTCGACGTCACGCATGAAGCCGAAGGTGCGGGCGCGCGACAGTTCGCGCTTGAAGACCGACGGCGTCATGTCGCCCTTCCAGGACTGGCGGCCGATCAGCGGGGAATCGAAGTCGATTTCGACCTCGAAGCGCATGCCGTCATAGGGCGTGAACTCCGACCAGGAGGCGCCCGATTCGATGCGCACTGGCTTGATGATGCGGATGTAGCGACGCTTGACCGCAAGGGCGCGAACGCCCACCTGCTCGATCGCGTCGATGAAGGGTTCGGAGCTGCCGTCCATGATCGGCATTTCGGCGCCGTGCACATCGATCGTCAGGTTGTCGAGGCCGAGCGCGTAGATCGCGGCCATCACATGTTCGATCGTGGCGATCGACGCTGTCGGCGACATGCCGAGAACGGTGCAGAGATCGGTGTTGCCGACCTGCGAGGAAACCGCCTTGTATTCGCTGACCCGGCCATTGGCCAGAACGCGCTGGAAAACGATGCCCGCATCGGCTTCCGCCGGATGGAAGGTGATCGACACTTCCGCACCGGAGTGAACGCCAATCCCCTTGAGCGTTACCGGGCTTGCAATCGTCGTCTGAAACCCGAGCAATTCGATTCCCATTCTCGTCACTTTCAATACCTGTGGCCGATGGCCAAAACCCGCTGGCGGACGCAGCAAACTTCAGGGCACAAACAAGGCACCCGAGAGTCTCGGCACAAAGTCCGATCCTCTGCGTTCCGAACAGACAGCGCTTGATCGAATCGCATGCGTCCCCAATTCCAAGTGTGAAAATAAGAGTTTGGGGGCACCATTCCAAATCACTGTTCGTTTCGCTTTGTTACGCATTTGCGACGGTCCGTAACATTGATTCAAACATCTGAAATGATGAAGAAAATGCAAAAATGCCCGGGCAGTTGCCCGGGCATTCGGCAAGGTGAAGGTACGGGCCTTCCAATCAGTTCGACTGACGGCGCAGGAACGCCGGGATTTCGAGCTGATCATCTTCGTGCGGGCGCGCCTGCTGCGAAACGCGACCGTGATCGTCAAGCTGGCCGCGACGCGGCGCATAGAGGCTCGCTTCCGGCGAGAGCGGTCGGCGCTGCTGGGAAGCAGCGGTCGGTGCGGAAGCCGTCATGTCGGCTGCCGCGGGGGTCTGCTCGCGTTCACGCAGGCCGAGCGAGCTGGTGATGCGGTTGAGGAGACCCATCGGGCCACGCTCTTCCGCGATCGGGGCTGCCGGCTGGGCGCGGCGGTCCATCTCGGCCTTCACGACCGGCGGAAAGTCTTCGACCTTCGGCATGCGAACCTGTTCCGGCTGCTGGCGCATGACCGGAGCCACCGGCTCCTGGCGCATCACCGGCTGCGGCTGCGGCTGGGGCTGAACCGGCTGCATCTGCGGCTGCGGCTGGCGCATAACCGGAGCGGCCTCTACCGGTGCTGCACCGGCGAAAAGCTTGCTCTGGGGACGGAAGTTTTCCTCATGCGCCGGCTGAACCGGAGCCGGAGCCTGTGCGGCGCGGGTCGCGATGTCCAGTTCCCGCTCCATTTCGGCTTCGCGGATGGCAGCCGCGATCTGGTCGACGGACGGCTGCTGCTGGACCGGCTGCTGCACCGGCTGGGCGACGGGCTGCTGCATGACCGGCTGATGAACCGGGGCCGGCTGGTGCTGGGCAACCGGCTGCGGCTGCTGGGCAGGAATGGCGGCGGACGGACGAACGGCCGGCTTGGCTGCTACCGGACGAAAGTCGGCGGAACGGCCCGCCACCTCCGCGGCCGTGCGGTCGATGCCGGTGGCGACGACCGAGACGCGGATCAGGCCTTCGAGTTCTTCGTCGAAAGTCGCGCCGAGAATGATGTTGGCATCCGGGTCGACTTCTTCGCGAATACGGGTTGCAGCTTCGTCGAGTTCGAACAGCGTCAGGTCGCGGCCGCCGGTGATCGAGATCAAGAGGCCCTGGGCGCCCTTCATCGAGGTTTCGTCGAGCAGCGGGTTGGCGATCGCGGCTTCGGCAGCGGCCAGTGCGCGGCCTTCGCCCGAAGCTTCGCCGGTACCCATCATCGCGCGGCCCATTTCACGCATCACCGAGCGAACGTCGGCGAAGTCGAGGTTGATGAGGCCTTCCTTGACCATGAGGTCGGTGATGCAGGCAACGCCCGAATAGAGAACCTGGTCGGCCATCGCGAAGGCATCCGCAAAGGTCGTGCGGTCGTTGGCAATGCGGAAGAGGTTCTGGTTCGGGATGACGATCAGGGTGTCGACCGACTTCTGCAGTTCGGCAATGCCCTGGTCGGCAAGCCGCATGCGGCGCGCGCCTTCGAAATGGAACGGCTTGGTGACGACGCCGACCGTCAGGATGCCCTTGTTGCGGGCGGCCTGGGCGACGATCGGGGCTGCACCCGTGCCGGTGCCGCCGCCCATGCCGGCGGTGACGAAGCACATATGGGTGCCGTTCAGGTGGTCGATGATTTCATCGATGCACTCTTCGGCGGCCGCGCGGCCGACTTCCGGCTGCGAACCGGCGCCGAGACCTTCGGTGACGGCGACGCCCATCTGGATGATGCGCTCGGCCTTGGTCATGGTCAGCGCCTGGGCATCGGTGTTGGCGACGACGAAATCGACGCCCTGGAGGCCTGCGGTGATCATGTTGTTGACGGCGTTGCCGCCGCCGCCACCTACACCAAAGACGGTGATGCGCGGCTTCAGCTCCGTGATATCCGGCTTCTGCAAGTTGATAGTCATTGTACCCGTTCCTTCTGTTTTCTGGCCGCCTTGCCGAGCCGGCCAAATCTTTCAAAGTCTTAGTTTGTCTTCATCCGACGCCGTCCCTGTCGGTGCCGGTCTTCACTCAAAAGCTTTCCTTCAGCCATTGGCCCATGCGGGCGATGCGGCCGTTGCCGGCGCCGAGCGCCGAGAACATGCCGCCGTGGGAGGCATGGGTCTCGAGGTCAGCGACCTGCGGATAGATCATCAGGCCGACCGCCGTGGAAAAGGCCGGGCCCTTGGCGGCCGCCGGCAGCCCGGAAACCCCGAGCGGACGGCCGATGCGAACATTGCGGGCGAGGATGCGGCGCGCCGCTTCGGGCAGGCCCGTGAGCTGGCTTGCGCCGCCCGTCAGAACGATGCGCTTGCCGACGATCGGGCTGAAGCCCGAGCGCTGGATGCGATCGCGGATGAGTTCCAGCGTCTCCTCGATGCGGGCGCGCACGATGCGTGAGACGAGCGCGCGCGGCACGTGCGTCGGCTGGTCGCGGTCGTCCTCGCCGATCGGCGGAACCGAGACGATGTCGCGCTCGTCGGCGCTGTTCGGCAGCGCCGAGCCATGCACGACCTTCAGCCGCTCGGCGTCCTCGATGCGGGTCGAAAGACCCCGCGCCAGATCCGTCGTGACATGGTGGCCGCCGAGGCTGACGGCGTCCGCATGAACGAGCTTGCCTTCGGCGAAGACCGAGATCGTCGTCGTGCCGCCGCCCATGTCGATCGCGGCGCAGCCGAGTTCGACCTCGTCGTCGACGAGCGCGGCAAGGCCGCTGGCATAGGGGGTCGCCACCATGCCCTCGACCGAGAGGTGCGCACGGTTGACGCAGAGTTCCAGGTTCTTCAGCGCCGCCCGCTCGGCCGTCAGCACATGCATGTCGACGCCGAGAACGTCGCCGAACATGGCGAGCGGATCACGGATGCCGCGCTCGCCATCGAGCGAGAAGCCCGTCGGCAGCGAGTGCAGGATGGCGCGGTCGGAGCGCAGCGACTGCTGGCCGGCGGCCGACAGAACCTTGCGCAAGTCGTTGGCGTCGACTTCCTGGCCGCCGAGATCGATCGTCGCGGTGTAGACGTCGCTCTGCAGCCGGCCGGCCGAAACGTTGACGATCAGGCTGTCGATGGTAAGGCCGGCCATACGCTCGGCGGCATCCACCGCCAGCCGAACGACGCTTTCGACCGCATCGAGATCGGCGACGACGCCGTTCTTGACGCCCCGCGACTTCTGATGGCCGATGCCGATGATTTCGACGTTGTGGGTGCGGTTCGGGAGGATCTGGCTCTCGGCGCGCGGCGTCAGCCGGCCGATCATGCAGACCACCTTGGTCGAACCGATATCCAGCACCGAGACGACATGAGACCGCTTCGAAGAAAGCGGCTTCAGGCGCGGCAGGCCAAAGCTGGAGGAACCGAACAGACTCATATGCGGCCCTCTTTCTTCTTCTCGGTCTCCTGCGCCTTCAGCATTTTGTCCCTCGCCTTCAAGGCAACTTCGCGCCGGGCGACTGCATCCGGCGTCAACTGAACTGTGGTTCGATCCTCAAGCCTCAGATCCACGGCAGCGATGTCGCGCTCGAGGAGCTGGTGCTGGCTTTCCATGTCGGAGAGCACCTGCATCGCCTGGGCGACGTCGTGCTCCGGCAACTTGACGATGATGCCGTTGTCGAGGCGCAGGTCCCAGCGGCGACCGGCGACGCGGACGAAGGCCCTCACCCGCGAGCGGATCTCCGGCCAGCGGGAAAACTCGTCGTAGAAATCGGCAGCTGCCGTTTCGGCATCGCGGCCGACAAACAGCGGCAAGGCCGCGAACTTGTTGTCACGCAAGGGCGCGATCACGCTGCCGCTTCTTTCGATCAGCGAAAGATCGGAGCCGTGCTGCCAGATGCCGAAGGCTTTGCGCTCGGTGAGGCTGACCTCGATCGTGCCCGGATAGACCTTGCGGACGGTGACACCCTGCACCCAGGGCAACTCGGCGATCAGCCTGCGCGCCTCGGCAATGTCGAGCGCCACGAGCGACGTCGTGCCATCGAGGCCGAGCTGCTGGAGGATGTCGATCTCCGAGGTCTGCTCGTTGCCGGAAACCTTGACATCTTCGATGGCGAAGCCCGCAGCCGTGGTCGAGGCCTGGGCGAAATTCTGCGTGTGACCGCCAAGCGACATGCCGTAGAAACCGGTCGCGGCAAAAAACGCGAGCGCGGACGTCGTGCCCGTATGCGCGGGGAAGCGAATGCGGCCGGTTCCGAGGCTGACGAGGAAACGCACGACACGGCGGAGCGGGCGCGGCAACACGCGGCCGCCGTCCACGTCGACGGCTGCAGCGCCATCGAGGTGACGAACCCTCCTGCCCCTTCTGCCCCTCAACGCAAACACGACGCTTCCTCCACCATCCAACTCAAAAACTCACCGAAGCTATAGCCGGCATGCGCGGCCATCTCGGGCACCAGGGAGGTTGGCGTCATGCCGGGCTGGGTGTTGATTTCCAGCCAGATCAGCTCGCCCTCACCGGAGGAACTGTCATCGAAACGAAAGTCGGATCGGCTGACGCCGCGGCAACCGATTGCCTGATGCGCCTTCAGAGCGAGTGTTTGTATTTTTTGGTAAATATTTGGTGAAATCTGTGCCGGAATGACGTGGCGAGAACCGCCTTTTACGTACTTGGAGTCGTAATCGTAGAAGGCATGGCCCTGCGGGATGATCTCGGTGACGCCGAGCGCCCGATCGCCCATGACGCCGCAGGTCAGTTCGCGACCGGCGACATAGCGCTCGACCATGATTCGGTCGCCGTAGCGCCATTCGCTCGAGGTCACCACCTGCGGCGGATGGGACTGATCTTCCTTGACGATGACGACGCCGAAGCTCGAGCCCTCGCGGACCGGCTTGACGACATAGGGCGGCTTCATCGGGTGCTTCGGACCGAAAGCGTGGCGATCCATCACCTGCGCCTCCGCCACCGGAATGCCGGCGGCCGCGGCAACATGCTTCGCCTGAGCCTTGTCCATGGCGAGCGCCGAAGCCAGCACGCCGGAATGGGTGTAGGGAATTTCCAGATATTCGAGGATGCCCTGGATCGTGCCGTCCTCGCCGAACGGGCCGTGAAGAGCATTGAAGGCGACGTCCGGGCGAAGCGCCGCCAGCACTTCGGCAACGTTGCGATCGACATCGATTCGGGTGACGCGGTAGCCGGCGGCCTCGAGGGCATCCGCGCAGGCAGTCCCGGACGACAGGCTGACCGGTCGCTCCGAAGAAAATCCGCCCATCAGGACAGCCACATGCTTGCCGCTCATTCAAACCCCCAGACAATACGCCACTATCGCAAGGTTTCCTTGCGCCTGGCTGATTCCGGCTCTCGCGAGTCACCGGTGCCATTGGGGTCACTAGAGCGTCATTATGGTTAACGAACCGTTTACTTTCGTTAACCTTAGTCGGGAAATGAAACGCGCATCGCGTGCACAAGCGCGTATACGACAAGGCATTTTAGCGGGAGATCAAGGGGTTGCGGAGCGATCCTGAATCAAATGCAGAACAAGCGAAAAAAATGAAAAACCCGCCGCAAACGAGGCGGCGGGCTCCATTCTGGCGATGCGATGGGGGCTTAGTCGTCGTCGCCGACGATCTTCCAGACGATGCCGGCGATTGCCGCACCGACGATCGGCGCCACCCAGAAAAGCCAGAGCTGCGTCAGCGCCCAATCGCCGACGAAGAGCGCCTGCCCCGTCGAGCGGGCCGGATTGACGGAGGTGTTCGTGACCGGGATCGAGACCAGGTGAATGAGGGTCAGCGCCAGGCCGATGGCGATCGGCGCGAAACCGGCCGGCACCCGGCCGTGGGTGGCGCCCAGAATGATGAACAGGAAGAAGAAGGTCAGCATCACCTCGGCGACGAGCGCGGCGGTCATGGAATAACCGCCCGGCGAATGGTCACCATAGCCATTGGCGGCGAAGCCGCCGAGCTGGAAACCGGCCTTGCCGCTGGCGATCAGATAGAGCACGGCCGCGGCAGCAATCGCGCCCAGCACCTGCGAGATGATGTAGCCGACGAGCTTGTGCGCCGGAAACTTGCCGGCAACCATCAATCCCACCGAGACGGCCGGATTGAAATGTCCGCCGGAGATGCCTCCGACCGCATAGGCCATGGTGAGCACGGTGAGACCAAAGGCAAAGGAAACGCCAAGCAAGCCGATACCGACCTCAGGAAAGGCCGCCGCAAGCACCGCGCTGCCGCAACCGCCGAAAACGAGCCAGAATGTACCGAGAAACTCCGCAGAAAGCCTTTTGAACATGCATTCGCTCCTGAAGAAAACGAAGCCGATCGCTTCGGCTGCCGAGAGTTTGCCACAAATTGATTCTGGTCAAGCACGGTTGTCCTAAGGCGTACGCACCCGCAATAGGCGAGGCTCACAAGCCACCGCGCCTAAAGAAGAGGCAGGCCCAGGCGCTTCTCCGATGAGCCATGCGCTGGCGGAATAATACTGCGCACGACGCCAATATCGTTCGCATTTCTTACGATATCAGGGTTTCGCCATGCCAAAACTTGCGTTAAGAGGCCTGCGGCGCCGCGCGGCTGACCAGACGCGCAAAGACCGCTGCAGACTATGAAGTGCAGTCCGCCTCCTAGGACGGCACCACATCCATATCAGGAACTATGATAATGACAGACGCGACAACCATCCTGTCGCCGAAGGGCAATGCGTCGAAGCACGCGGCAGTGAACTCCCCTGCCCGGGTGCTGTTCGCAAGTCTCGTCGGCACGACCATCGAATTCTTCGACTTCTACGTTTACGCCACAGCCGCGGTGCTCGTTTTCCCGCACCTTTTCTTCCCGGGCGCCGACCCGACCTCGGCTATGCTGCAATCCTTCGCGACCTTCTCGATCGCGTTCTTCGCCCGCCCCTTCGGCGCCGTGGTCTTCGGCCATTTCGGCGACAAGGTCGGCCGCAAGGCGACCCTGGTCGCCGCGCTGATGACCATGGGCATCTCCACCGTCGTCATCGGTCTGCTGCCGACCTATGCGTCGATTGGCGTCGCCGCGCCGCTGCTCCTGGCACTGTGCCGCTTCGGCCAGGGCCTCGGCCTCGGCGGCGAATGGGGCGGCGCCGTGCTGCTCGCCACCGAAAACGCGCCCGAGGGCAAGCGCAGTTGGTACGCCATGTTCCCGCAGCTCGGCGCGCCGATCGGCTTCATCCTCTCGGCCGGCACCTTCCTGGTCCTCGGCGAAGTGATGAACGACGAAGCTTTTCTCGCCTGGGGCTGGCGCGTGCCCTTCATCGCCAGCATCCTGCTGGTCGCCGTCGGCCTCTATGTCCGCCTGAAGATCACCGAAACGCCGGAGTTCCAGAAGGCGGTCGACAGCCAAGAGCGCGTGCAGGTGCCGATCGCCGAGATCTTCCGCTCCCACAAGCGCAGCCTGGTGCTCGGCACCTTCGTGGCGCTCGCGACTTTCGTGCTGTTCTACCTGATGACCGTCTTCTCGCTCTCCTGGGGCACGGCAAAGCTCGGTTACTCGCGTGAGCAGTTCCTGGTCGTGCAGATGACCGGCGTCGTCTTCTTCGGCCTGATGATCCCGGTGGCCGGCATCCTCTCGGACCGCTTCGGCCGCCGCCTGGTGCTGATCCTCACCACGACAGGCATCGGCGTCTTCGGCATCTTCATGGCCCCGCTGCTCGCTGGCGGTCTCGGCGGCGCCTTCCTGTTCTCGATCATCGGCCTCGGCCTCATGGGCCTCACCTATGGCCCGATCGGCGCAGCGCTTGCCGCCCCCTTCCCGACCTCGGTGCGCTACACCGGCGCCTCGATGACCTTCAACCTCGCCGGCATCTTCGGCGCGTCGCTGGCGCCCTACATCGCCACTTGGCTCGCCACCAACTACAGCCTCGACTATGTCGGCTACTACCTGCTGGCCGCAGCCGCCATCACGCTGCTGTGCCTGGTGCTGTCGACGGAAGACGAGGTCTCGGCCTGATATCGGCTCGACCCGCGCAGGCGCGGGCTGCCACAAACAGGAAGGGCCGCGGCGGCAACGCTGCGGCTCTTTGCATTTTACGACACGGCTCAAGGCCCCCTACATTCCGACTTGAGCGCGGCCAACGCCCTCTCCTCCCGTCATCCTCGGGCTTGACCAAGCCCGAGGATGACGGAGGGTGTGGGACCCTCTGGTTCTCGCCAAGCAAAGCGAAAGGGCCGCAGCGTCTCCGCCACGGCCCTTCCCAATCACGTTGCGCAACCCAGCCTCAGGCGATGCCGCGGCCGAGGAATTCCTTGATCTCGTAGCCCGGCATGAAATTGCCGACGCGCTTGATTTCCCATTCGAGCCGCACGCCGGAATGTTCCAGCACGCGCTGGCGCACCGTTTCTCCAAGGTATTCGAGCTCGTAGCCGGTCGCCTGTCCGGTGTTGATCATGAAATTGCAGTGCAGCGGCGACATCTGCGCGCTGCCGATCATCAAACCGCGGCAGCCCGCCTCGTCGATCAGCTTCCAGGCCGAATGCCCCTCCGGGTTCTTGAAGGTCGAGCCGCCGGTCTTCTCGCGGATCGGCTGCACCGTCTCGCGGTGCTGGCGCACCGCGTCCATGTCGGTACGAATTTTGTTCTTGTCTTCGGCGTAGCCCTCGAAGATCGCATGGGTGAAGATCAGATCCTTCGCCGCCGACGAGTGGCGGTAGGCGTAGCCCATGTCGGCATTCGACAGCACATGCTGGTTGCCCCGGCGGTCGACCGCATGGACCTCGACGACGCGCTCGCGCGTTTCCGAGCCGTTGGCGCCGGCGTTCATGCGCAGCGCACCGCCGAGCGAACCGGGGATGCCGTAGAAGAAATAGAAGCCGCCGATGCCATGATCGAGCGCCATGGCCGCAATGTTCTTGTCCGGGCAGATGGCGCCGGCCTTGATGCGGTTTTCGCCGACGAGTTCCAAATCGCCGAAGCCCTTGGCCGAGAGGCGGATGACGACGCCGGGAATGCCGCCGTCGCGCACGAGCAGGTTCGAGCCGACGCCGACAACCATGACCGGCACGTCTTCCGGAACGAGCTTCAGGAAGGTGACGAGATCATCCGTGTCGTGCGGCTGGAACATCAGCTCGGCAAGACCGCCGGCGCGGAACCAGGTGACGCGATCCATCGGCGCATCGGGCGTAATGCGGCCGCGAACGGCGCTGACACCGCTTCCGAGCGCATCCAGTAGTTTCTGACCGTTGACCTGTTTCATGCTCAAATTCCTGAAATATCCGCGAGTTCCTTAGGCAGCGCAGCGGCCCAGTAGGTGATGCTGCCAGCCCCCAAGAGAACCACAAAATCGCCGGCCTGTGCAATCTTGCTGACAACCGGCGCAATTGCTTCCGGACCGGAGACGTAACGGGCGTCACGATGGCCGCCGGCCTTGATGCGATCCACCAGTTCCTCGGAGGTGGCGCCAGGGATCGGATCCTCGCCGGCCGCATAGACCGGCGCGATCAGGACCGTGTCCGCATCGTTGAAGCAGGCGGAGAAATCTTCGAGCAGGCTCGAAAGGCGGCTGTAGCGATGCGGCTGGTGGACGGCGATGATTCTGCCCTGGCAGGCCTCGCGCGCCGCCTTCAGCACCGCCTTGATCTCGACCGGATGGTGGCCGTAGTCGTCATAGACGCGTACACCGTTCGACTCGCCGGTAAAGGTGAAGCGGCGCTTGACGCCGCTAAAGGAGGCAAGGCCCTTGGCGATCGCTTCCGGGCTGATGCCGAGGCGCTGGGCAACAGCGATGGCCGCAGTCGCATTCGAGACGTTGTGGCGGCCGGGCATTGGCAGGCGCAGGTCCTTCATGGTGATCACCTGGCCGGTGCGGCGGCGGCGGATCTCGATGTCGAAGATGGAGGTGCCGTTGTCCATGCGGATATTGTGGAAGCGCACGTCGGCCTGCGGGTTCTCGCCATAGGTGACGACCTTGCGGTCCTCGATCCTGCCGACCATGGTCTGCACTTCCGGATGATCCAGGCAGAGCACACCGAAACCATAGAAGGGCACGTTCTCGACGAATTGGCGGAAGGCTGCGCGCACCGCGTCGAAATTGCCGTAGTGGTCGAGATGTTCGGGGTCGATATTGGTGACGATGGCCACATCGGCCGGCAGCTTCAGGAAGGTGCCATCGGATTCGTCGGCCTCGACCACCATCCACTCGCCCTCGCCCATGCGGGCATTGGTGCCATAGGCGTTGATGATGCCGCCGTTGATGACGGTCGGATCGAGCCCGCCGGCCTCGAGCAGCGCCGCGACCATGGAGGTCGTCGTCGTCTTGCCATGCGTGCCGCCGATCGCGATCGCGTTGCGGAAGCGCATCAGTTCGGCGAGCATCTCGGCACGGCGCACCACGGGCAGGAATTTTTCCCGCGCGGCAATCAGCTCCGGATTGTTCTTCTTGATCGCGGTCGAGACGACGATCACCTCGGCATCGCCGATGTTCTCGGCCTTGTGGCCGACGAAGACCTCGATGCCCTTGGCGCGCAGCCGCTGCACATTGGCGCTATCGGCCTGGTCGGAGCCCTGGACGCGATGGCCGAGATTGTGCAGCACCTCGGCAATACCGCTCATGCCGATGCCGCCGATACCGATGAAATGGACCAGCCCGATGGTTTTCGGCATTTTCATGAGCGTGTTTCCCTGAATTTCTCGACTGTCAAACCGCTGGCAATAGCCTCTACGAGGGATGCAAGCAAGCTCGCTGCGTCCGGCTTGCCGGTTTCCCGGGCGTTTGCTGCCATCTGCGCGAGCGATTGTGGATTGTCGACCGCATCCTTGAGGATGCCGGCGAGACGATCTGCCGTGAGTTCGGACTGGGCGATCACCCGTGCGCCGCCCTTGGCGGCGAGTGCCGCGGCATTGGCCGCCTGGTCGTGATCGAGCGCATAGGGATAGGGCACCAGGATCGCCGGACGGCCGATGACCGAAAGTTCCGAAACGGTCGAGGCGCCGGAGCGGCAGATGACGAGCTGCGCGCCGGCGATGCGCTCGGCCATGTCGGTGAAGAAGGGCGAGACCTCGGCCGGTACACCAAGCTGCTCATAGGTCGCGATCACGCCGTCCTTGTCTTCCGGCCGCGCCTGCTGCGTCACCTTGAACCGCTGACGAACGACATCGTCGAGCCGGCAGATCGCCTGCGGGATCGCCTTCGAGAAATATTGCGCACCCTGGCTGCCGCCGAAGACGACGAGGTGGAACGGCACATCGCCGCCCGCCGCGGCATAGGGCGTATTGGCAGCGGCAAGCACCGCCGGCCGCACCGGATTGCCCGTCGTCACGGTCTTGGCGGCAAAGGTGCCCGTACCCTCCGGCAGGAAACCGCCGGCGATCGCCTTGACGCGTGAGGCCAGCGCCTTGTTGGCGCGGCCCATGACCGCATTCTGCTCATGGATCAGCGACGGCACGCCCATGCCGGTGGCAGCAAGAAGCGGCGGCACTGTGGGATAACCGCCGAAGCCGACGACGGCCTTCGGCTTCAGCCGCGCAATCAGCTTGCGCGCAGCGCGCATGCCGGTCCAAAGCGTCCACAGCGACTTCGCCACGCTGATCGGGTTTTTCGAGCCGATCGTCGCCGAGGGCACGACATGCACTTCGTCGGCCGGGAACTTGCCGGCATAGCGTTCGGCGCGGCTGTCGGTGACGAGATGCACCGAATAGCCCTTGGCTTTCAGTTCGTGGGCCAGCGCCTCCGCCGGAAAGAGATGGCCGCCGGTACCGCCGGCGGCAAGCAGGATGATGCCTTTAGTCATGTTTTACTCCGCCGGCACGCCAATGCCGGACCGAAACAGGCTGCGCTCCACGGCGCGCTTCTCCGGACGGTGACGCGTTAGCGCCAGGATGAAGCCGGCGGTGACGCAGATCGCCACCATGGACGAGCCACCATAGGAGATCAGCGGCAGGGTCATGCCCTTGGCCGGAAGCAGTTCGAGGTTCACGCCAATGTTGATCATCGACTGGATGCCGATCTGGAGAACCAGGCCGGCGACGGCGAACCGGTTGAAGTCGTTGCGTTCGCGGAAGGCATGGTTGAGGCCGCGCATCACCAGGAAGGCGAAGATCAGCACGATGACCATGCAGAAAACGATGCCGAATTCCTCGGCCGCAACGGAGAAGACGAAGTCGGTGTGGCTGTCCGGGATGATGCGCTTGACGATGCCCTCGCCCGGGCCGCGCCCGAACCAGTCGCCGCGGATGATCGCCTCGCGCGCCGTGTCCATCTGGAAGGTATCGCCCTCGCCCGTCAGGAACTTGTCGATACGGGCCGCCACGTGCGGCAGCATCGTATAGGCGACGAAGAAGCCGCCGACCGCCGCGCTGCCAAGCAGGATGATCCAGAGCCAGGGCATGCCGGCCATGAAGAACATGCCGCCCCAAACCGCGGTCGTCAGGATCGTCTGGCCAAGGTCGGGCTGGGCGACGAGAAGCGCTGCGACGATGCCGAAGAGCAGGATGGCAAAGAGATTGCCCGGGATTTCCGGCTGGCGCGCGTGCTCGGAAAAGAGCCAGGCACAGACGACGACGAAAGCCGGCTTCATGAATTCCGACGGCTGGATCGAAATGCCGGCGATCGAAAGCCAGCGCATCGAACCCTTCACCTCTTCGCCGATGAAGAGCACCAGCACCATCATCGCCAGCGAGCCGCCGAGAAGCAGGATCGCCGCGCGCCTGACCTGGCGCGGCGAGAGGAAGGAGATGCCGACCATCACCACCAGAGAAGGTAGCAGGAAGAGCGCATGGCGCTTGACGAAGTGGAAGCTGTCGAGGCCGATACGCTCGGCGACCGCGGGGCTTGCGGCGAAGGACAGCATGAAGCCGACGCCCATCAACAGGATGAAGGTCGCCAGAAAGAACCTGTCGATTGTCCAGAACCAGTCGGCCACGGGGCCACGTTCGGCTCGGCTTACCATCTTGTCAGTCCCCTTCTCCGGCGCCCATCGCGCCCCACGTCCGAAACCTCGGCATCACGCCCGCTTGGCCCGCGCGCCGGTCGGCGCGCTGGACCGGGCAGCGTCAGATCAGCATCGTCACGCCTTCGATCGCGCGCACATGGCCGACGAAGGCATCGCCGCGTACCTCGAAGTTCTTATACTGGTCGAAGCTTGCGCAAGCCGGGGATAACATCACCGCCGAAGGGCCGGCTTCGTCCCTGCCGGCCTCGGCCGCCGCATGCGCTACCGCCTGCTCAAGCGTGCCCGAAATCTCGTAGGGCACGGCCTCGCCGAGCGTCGCCGCAAAGGCGGGCGCCGCCTCGCCGATCAGGTAGGCCTTGACGATCTTCGGGAAGAAGGGCGCAAGCGTCGTGATGCCTCCCTCTTTCGGCAGGCCGCCGGCGATCCAGTAGATCCGCTCGTAGCTCGAAAGCGCCGGTGCCGCCGCGTCCGCATTGGTCGCCTTGCTGTCGTTGACGAAGACGACCGTGCCCTTGCGGCCAACCGGCTGCATGCGGTGCTTGAGGCCCGGGAAGCTCTTGAGCCCGGCGCGGATCTCCGCTTCGCTGACGCCGACCGCAAGGCAGGCGGCAATGGCCGCCGCCGCGTTCTGGGCATTGTGGCCACCGCGCAGCGTCTGGATGCCATCGAGATCGACGAACAGGCTCGACGTGCCGCCTTCGGCTCTCATGATGCGCGAGCCTTCGGCATAGAGACCATTGGCGAGCACATGACGGCGCGAGATTCGCACCGTCTTCGTGCCGGCGCGTTCGACGCGATCGGCAATCAGCGCCGAGAAGCTGTCGTCGACGCCGACGATGGCCGTGCCGCTGCCGGCGACCAGCCGTTCCTTGATGTCGGCGTAATGCTGCATCGTGCCGTGGCGATCGAGATGATCAGGCGTGAGGTTGAGGAGAATGCCGGCGGTCGGGTTCAGCGTCGGCGCCAGGTCGATTTGGTAGGACGAGCACTCGACCACATAGAAGCGGCCGGCTTTCGGGGACTCAAGGGTCAGCACCGCCGTGCCGATATTGCCGCCAAGCTGGGTGTCGCGGCCGCTTTCTTTGAGGATGTGGGCGATCAGCGCCGTCGTCGTCGATTTGCCGTTGGTGCCAGTAATGGCGATGAAGGGGCAATCGGGCGAGTGCGCCCGGCGCTCGCGCACGAAGAGCTCCACGTCGCCGATGATCTCGACACCGGCTGCATGGGCAAGATCGACCGTCCAGTGCGGCTTCGGATGGGTGAGCGGCACGCCGGGCGAAAGTACGAAGGCAGCAAAGGCGGCCCACTCGACCGTGCGCAGGTCCGCCGTGGGCACGCCGGCGGCCGCAGCCTTCGCGACGGTATCCGGATTGTCGTCCCAGGCGGTGACCTCGGCGCCACCGGCGACCAGCGCCTCGGCCGTCGCAAGCCCCGAACCGCCGAGACCGAAGAGAGCGACCTTCCTACCCCTAAATGTGGTGACCGGGATCATCGTCCACTCACCGCAGCTTGAGGGTGGAGAGGCCGATCATCGCCAGGATGACGGCGATGATCCAGAAGCGGATCACGACCTGGCTTTCGGTCCAGCCCTTCTTTTCGAAGTGGTGGTGGATCGGCGCCATCAGGAAGACGCGGCGGCCGGTGCGCTTGAACCAGAACACCTGGATGATGACCGACAGTGTCTCCATGACGAAGAGGCCGCCGATGATGACCATGACGATCTCGTGCTTGACGGCGACGGCGACGGTGCCGATCAGGCCGCCAAGCGCGAGCGACCCGGTGTCGCCCATGAAGATTGCCGCCGGCGGCGCGTTGAACCAGAGGAAGCCGAGACCGGCGCCGATGACGGCGCCGAGGATCACCGCAAGCTCGCCGGTGCCGGGCACGAAATGGATCTGCAGGTAGTTGGCGAAGACGGCGTTACCGGCGAGATAGGAGATCAGGCCGAAGGCGGCCGCCGCGATCATGACCGGCACGATCGCAAGGCCGTCGAGACCGTCGGTTAGGTTCACGGCATTGCCGGCGCCGACGATGACGAAGCCGCCGAACAGCACGAAGAAATAGCCGAGATTGAGAATGAGGTCCTTGAAGAAGGGGAACGTGACCGAGGAGCCGAAGGTGGAACCGGCCGCGCCGCTCGAAAGCGAGGCCTGCATCATGAAGAACACGGCGATCGCCGCGATCACGAATTCGATGCCGAGGCGCGCCTTGCCGGAAAAGCCCTTCTCCGATTGCTTGGTGACCTTGAGGTAGTCGTCATAGAAGCCGATGGCACCGAAGCCGAGGGTGACGAGCAGGGTCGAGACCACATAGACGCTCGAAAGATCGGCCCAAAGCAGCGACGAGACGACGATGCCGGCGAGGATCATCAGGCCGCCCATCGTCGGCGTACCGGCCTTCTTGAAATGCGTCTGCGGCCCGTCGGCGCGGATCGGCTGGCCCTTGCCCTGGCGGATGCGCAGTGAGGCGATCATAGCCGGGCCGAACAGGAAGACGATCATGGCCGAGGTGAAGAGCGCCGCACCGGTGCGGAAGGTGATGTAGCGAAAGAGATTGAAAAACTGAAAGTGGTCCGCCAGTTCCACGAGCCATATGAGCATAAGGGACCTTTCCCCAAAGGTTTTAGTAATACACGTCGTCCAACAGAATCATCTGAAAAACGATACGCATCAGAGCGCCGCGCGTCTAACGAGACGTGCAAAAGTCGCTGCAACATTTTGGTCCGCTGCATAATTTTGCCCTTAAATCGATTCCGATTTAACGAATTATGCAGCGGCATGCGAAAGCGTCAGGACGCGCCCGGGCGGCGTCGCCGGCGCTGTTTTGCGCCGGCTATCCCTCGGCCCCGGATACTTCGGCTTGCGCCGCCGGATAGGCTTCGGTCAGGGCCTGCACGATCTTGGCGCAACCGGTCCCCTTCGACGACTTGACCATGACGACGTCGCCAGGCGCGACCGCGGCCAGCGCATAGGACTTCAGGTCCTCGACGCTCTCGCGGTAGATCACGGAGACCTCCGGCGGCAGGGCATCACGCAGATGCGCCATCAAAGGCCCGGCGAGCCAGACGTCGGTGATCCCGGCCTCGACGAGCGGCCGGGCGAGTGCCGCATGCACGTCGGCGGCGTGTTCGCCCATCTCCAGCATGTCGCCGAGCACGGCGACGCGGCGGCCGCCGGCCGGCGGTTCGCTGTCGCGCAGAAGCGCAATCGCCGCCCGCATCGAGCTCGGATTGGCATTGTAGCTCTCGTCGATCAGCTTCAGCGTGCCGGTCCCGATCGCAAGCGTATGGCGCCGGCCCCTGCCCGTTTCGGCCTGCATGGTCGCAAGCGCCGAAGCCGCATAGTCGAGATCGGCGCCGGCAAGCTTCACCGCCGCCAGAACAGCCACCGCGTTTTCGGCAATGTGACGGCCGGGCGCACCGATCGCGACCTCAAGCGTGCGACCGCCGATGCCCGCCCAGAGAATGGAGCCTTCCGGACCGCCGCTGAACTCGACCAGGCGGAATTCAGCCTTCGGATTGGCGCCGAAGGAATGGATATGGCTGACGCCGGCCGCGGCCGCCGCGTTTTCCAGAAGCTTGTACTGCGGGCTGTCATGAATGATCAGCGCGTGGCCGCCATTGACGACGCCCTCGAAGATCTCGGCCTTGGCCTCGGCGATCTGGTCGAGGCTCTCGAAGTTGCCGAGATGGGCGGCGGCGATGCTCGTCACCATGGCCACATGCGGCCGCACCATGGCGGTCAGCGGCCGGATCTCGCCCGGATGGTTCATGCCGATTTCGAAGATGCCGAAATCGGTTGCCTCGGGCATGCGCGCCAGCGTCAACGGCACGCCCCAGTGATTGTTGAACGAGGCGACCGAAGCATGCACGCGGCCCTGCGGCTTAAGCACATGGCGCAACATCTCCTTGGTCGTGGTCTTGCCGACCGAACCGGTGACGGCGATGATCTTGGCGGCGCTGCGGTCACGCGCCGCACAGCCGAGCCGGATCATCGCTTCGAGCACGTCGTCGACGACGATCATCGGTGCATTCAATCGTCCGAGCGCCGGTAGCTTGCCTTCGCTGACGACGAGCACCGCCGCGCCATTTGCAAGCGCGATGCCGGCATAGTCGTGGCCGTCGACCCGGTCGCCCTTGATCGCGAAGAAGGCTTCGCCCTTGCCGATCGAACGGCTGTCGATCGAAATCCCCGAGATGCCCTCGGGCAGGTTGCCAACCGGCCGGCCGTTCATCGCGGCCAGGAGATCGCTGCTTGTCCAGAGCCAGTTCAAATCACAAGCCTCCCAATGCCTTGCGGACCTCCGCATGATCCGAGAAGGGCAGCGTCACCGAGCCGATCGTCTGGCCCTCCTCGTGTCCCTTGCCGGCAACGATCAGCGTGTCGCCGGTCTTCAGCATGCCGACCGCCGTGCGGATCGCCTGGGCGCGGTCGCCGATCTCGATTGCGCCCTTGGCCGCGACCATGATTTCGGCGCGGATCACTTCGGGGATTTCCGAGCGCGGATTGTCGTCGGTCACGATCGTCACATCGGCAAGCCGCGTGGCAATCTCGCCCATGATCGGGCGTTTGCCCTTGTCACGGTCACCGCCGCAGCCGAAGACGACGACGACGCGGCCGGTCGTGAACGGACGCACCGAGGCCAGCACGTTTTCCAGCGCATCCGGCTTGTGGGCATAGTCGACATAGGCAAGCGCGCCGTCCTTGGTCTGGCCGACCAGCTCGAGGCGGCCGGAGGCGCCTTGCAGCTTCTCGAGCGCCGAGAAGGCGGCCTTGGCACCGATGCCGGTCGACATGGCGAGACCTGCCGCGACCAGCGCATTCGCCACCTGGAAATCGCCGGCGAGCGGAATGTGGATTTCGAAGATGTCGTCGCCGACATGCACTTCGGCCGATTGCTTGTGGCGGAAATGCTCGACCCGCTTCAGCGAGATGAAGTCGCCCTTGCGGCCGACGGTGCGCACGTCGAGCTTTGCCTTGCGGGCAGCGGCGATCGCCTGGTCCGACCATTGGTCGTCGGCAAAGATCACCGCCGGCGCGCCCTTCGGCAAGAGCGCATTGAACAGCCGCATCTTGGAGTCCATGTAATGCTCGACCGTCGGATGGTAGTCCATGTGGTCGCGGCCGAGATTGGTGAAGGCGGCGGCTGAAAGGCGCACGCCGTCGAGACGGTTCTGGTCGAGGCCGTGGCTGGAGGCTTCCATCGCCGCATGGGTAACGCCGGCATCGGCCAATTCGGCAAGCAGCTTGTGCAGCGACACCGGATCGGGCGTCGTCAGCGAGCCGTAATCGTTGCGGCCAGGAGCGACGACACCTGTCGTGCCGATCATCGCGGCAGCGTACCCGGAATGCGCCCAGATCTGGCGGGTGAAGGAGGCGACCGAGGTCTTGCCGGCGGTGCCGGTGACCGCGACCATGGTTTCCGGCTGCCGGTCATAGAAGGCGGCGGCGGCACGCGCCAGGAAAGCGCGGGGCTCCGAGAGCTTCAGCACTGGCACCGACGAGGCATCCACGTCCGAGCCCGCTTCCGTGACGACGGCGACCGCGCCGCGCTTCAGCGCGTCGGCGATATAGGTGTTGCCATTGGCCTTGCTGCCGGCAACCGCGACGAAGAGATCCCCTGGCTGAACCTGCCGACTATCGGCCGTCAGTCCGACAACGTCGATTTCGGCGGCAGCGCCGCTCAATTGCGCCGAAAGTTCCGGGAAGTTCGATCCCGCCAGCTCTTTGATCTTCATGAACGCACGTCTCGCATCGATTTCGATCCGCAAGAATCGCGAATCGTCCGCTTTCTCATTTCATGTCTAATAAGACACAAGCAAGGCAGAACCGTCTTCTCCAAACTTTGGTTCGACACCGAGCAGCGGCGCGGAGCGGCTGATGATGTCACGAACCATGGGAGCAGCGTTCGAGCCCGCCGTGCGCCCGCCACCCTCGCCGGTCTTCGGCGCGTCGATGAAGGTGAGCACGATGTATTTCGGATTGTCGATCGGGAAGGCCGCGAGGAAGGCGTTGAAGTTCTGGTCGCTGGCGTAGCGGCCATTGACCACCTTGTCGGCCGTGCCGGTCTTGCCGCCGACGTTGAAGCCCGGCACCAGCGCGCGCTTGCCCGAGCCGGCAATGCCGTTCCAGCGCAAGAGGAAGCGCATGTCGTCGCTGGTGCTCTTCTTCACCACCGGCGTGGCGACTGCGTTGGCCTGCTCCTCGGTGCGCGGCAGGAAGGTCGGCTCGATCAGCTTGCCGCCGTTGACGAGCGCAGCACCCGCAACCGCCGTCTGCAGCGGCGTCGTCGAGACGCCGTGGCCGAAGGAGATGGTGACCGAGTTGATCTTCTTCCATTCGCGCGGCTGGCTCGGGGCCTTCACTTCCGGCAGTTCGGTCGGCAGCTTGGAAAGCAGGCCGAGACGCGTCAGGAATTCCTTGTGGCCGGGGATGCCGACAAGATCGGCGATCTTCGCGGTGCCGATGTTCGACGAATACTGGAAGATTTCCGGAACGGTCAGCACGCGGCGCTTGCCGTGGAAATCCTTGATGGTGAAGCCGCCGATGCGGATCGGTGCGGAAGCGTCAAAGCTGTCGTTCAGCGTCACCTTGCCGGAATCGAGGCCCATGGCGATGGTGAAGGTCTTGAAGGTGGAGCCCATTTCGAACGTGCCGTTCGACATGCGGTTCATCCAGCCCTCTTCCGCGCCCTCGGCCGGCTTGTTCGGGTCGTAGTCGGGGACGGAGGCCATGGCCAGCACTTCGCCGGTGTGCACGTCGAGCACGACGGCGCCGGCGGCCAGCGCTTGAAAGTTCTTCATGCCGGCGTCGATGACGTCGCGCACGATGTTCTGCACGCGCACGTCGATCGAGAGCTTCACCGGCTCGAGCTTGGCGTCGCTGGTCATGCCGATCGCGGCGAGATCGGCGAGACCCTGGCTGTCGATATAGCGTTCCATGCCGGCAACGCCGCGGTTGTCGATGTTGACGTGGCCGAGAATATGCGCGGCGGTGTGGCCGCCGGGATAGAAGCGGCGCTTTTCCGGACGGAAGCCGACGCCGGGAATGCCGAGCGCCAGAATGTCGCTCTGCTGCTTCGGCGTGAGCTGGCGGCGCAGCCACTGGAAGCGCGATTTCGACTTCAGCTTGTTGTAGATCTCGCGGGTATTGATGTCCGGCAATACCGTCGCCAGCCGCTCCACCGCCTCGTCGGCATCGACGATCTTGTGCGGCTCGGCATAGAGCGAAACGGTGCGGATGTCGGTTGCGAGGATCTCGCCGTTGCGGTCGAGAATGTCGGGGCGCGAGGCCATCAGGTTGTCGGCACGGCCGATGCTCGACACCGTTTCAGGCGCTGCCATGCCGTATTGCACGAGGCGACCACCGATGACCGCATAGACGATGCCGAAGCTCGCGATCACGATGGCGACGCGGTTCTTCGCCTGGTTTGTGGTCTTCTTGCGCGTCCCCTGGAAGGTGACGTTGAGGCCGCTTTCCGCGGGTCGGTTGTTGCCGCCTGCCGAGAAGTGCGCCTTGCTCTTCAATACCATGATGCGGGAGAGAAACGACATCAGCGCGCCACCGAGCCAGTTGCCATGTTATCCGTCTTGTTGATGATGGCCGCGACGCCGTCCTTCGCAGCCTTTTCGTCTTCAGGCACCGGCAGATCCGCCTTCAGCATCGGCAGTTCCTGCGGCTGGGCGAGCTGCGTCGAAGGCGTCGGCGCAAGCTGCAGGTCGGCACCGAAAGCGCCGACGAGACGCTCCAGCCGGTTCGGCTGCGTCAAGAGCGCCCAGTCGGCACGAAGCAGGTCGATCGTGTCTTCCTCGAGCTTGATCGCCACGTCGAGCTTGCGGACTTCCTCGAGCTTGTTTTCGGCGCGGTGCTTGATCGTATAGGTCACCGTCGCGGCGGCCGTCATGACGACGATCAGAACGATATCGAGCGTTCGAAGCATGTCTTGTCAGCCCCCCAACCTTGCAAGGCTCGCCAGTTCCGGCAGATTGAAAATGGATAGATCGTTTCCCGGCGACGCGGCTTGCGTGCGGATCCCGGCGCGCAGCTTTGCGGAGCGGGCGCGCGGATTGAGGGACGCTTCTTCCTCGCTGGCCGCCACCATAGGCTTGCCAACTGGCGTGAAGGTTGCGGCGCGCGCGGAAACCATGGGCAGGTGGCGCGAGCCGCCGGCCTTGCCGGAACGATCCTGGAAGAAAGCCTTGACGATGCGGTCTTCGAGCGAATGGAAGGTCACGACGACAAGGCGGCCGCCCGGCTTCAAGACCTTTTCGGCGGCGAACAGCGCCTGGGCCAGCTCGCCGAGTTCGTCGTTGACGAAGATGCGCAGCGCCTGGAAGACGCGGGTGGCCGGATGGATCTTGTCTTTCGCCTTGCGCGGCGTCACCACTTCGATCAGGCCGGCAAGATCGCGGGTCGTCTCGAAGGGCTGCTCGGCCCGGCGCTTCTCGATCGCGCGGGCAATGCGGCCCGCCTGCTTCTCTTCGCCGAGAAAGCCGAAGATGCGGATGAGGTCGGAGACCTTGGCGCGGTTGACGACATCGGCCGCCGAAACGCCGGAAGCCGACATGCGCATGTCGAGCGGCCCCTTCTTCTGGAAGGAGAAACCGCGCTCGGCCTCGTCGATCTGCATGGAGGACACGCCGATATCGAGCACGACGCCGTCGAGCCCATCAGGCGGCGCATGCGCTGCAAGATCAGAGAACTGCGCATGAATGAGCTTCAGCCGACCGCCCCACTCGGCGACCTGCTTCTCACCGGCAGCAATCGCCGTCGGGTCGCGGTCGAGCGCGATGACGTCGGCACCGGCCTTCAGGATTGCGGAGCTGTAGCCGCCGGCGCCGAAGGTGCCGTCGAGGATGACTTTGCCGGGTGCAGGCTCGAGCGCCACGAGAACTTCCGGCAAGAGGACGGGAATGTGACGAACCGGTCCGCCTTCGGCTTCAGGAATACCTCCGCCTTGTTCCGTCACCATTCCGCCTCTCCATTCTAGTCTGGACGCAACCCCCGTGACTTGCGCCCTTCCCGGGCCGCCGCCTGCGCCTTCATGAAGGCCTGCGGCTCCCAGAGCTGAAAATAATCGCCCCGCCCGACGAACATCACGTCGGTCGAGATTCCGGTGAAGTCGCGGATGAAATCCGTCACCATCAACCGGCCTTCCGGATCGAGCTTCACGAAGACGCCTCCGCCATGAACGAGCAGCGACATCTCGTTGGCCTCCGGGGAAAATGGATCCTCGGCCGCCATCTGCTTCTCGAACCGATCCAGGAGCTCCGGCCCACCGACGCTGATCGCCGGAAAGACGAAATCCTGAAAACAGTATAACTCCCGGACGCCCCCATCCGACAGCACGGAACGAAACGCCGAGGGAACGGAGACCCGCCCCTTCGCATCGATCCGATTGGCAGCATGTGACAAGAAGCGGTTCATAACGCGAAACGGCCGCCCAAGACTGACGGGCCACAATCATCGACCCGCGCGAACACGTCACCGCACATGCAAGTGACCCCCGCCGGACACTGGAATGTCCGCCCACCCTCCGAAGCCGGAAGGCACTGGAATCTTGCGATGTTGAGCCGCGAAGCAGCCCCTGCGCAGTGCCATTATGGGATATCATGGGACCATATGGGCGTCAATGGGAATGGGTTCGTAAACAGCCGCCGAGCTGATCAAATATTGATAGGTTGTTAAGTTTAACGAAGGGTTACGAAGAGACCCCCACCGTCCGGGAATGCGACGGTCGAACGGCTTCAAATCGTTGAAAAATCAGAATGTGAGAAAGAGTGCAGCAATGTGGCTCGCGCAGAGTGTTCGGGCGCTATGGCAAAACGGGAAAGCGCAACGGCAAGGAAAATCCGCGCGCATCGACGGCATCGCCGGCGCGAAAAATGAAGCGTGTCTAACCCGATTTGCGAGCGCTGATCAGAGCGCCTGCATCATAAAAAAGAGAAATCGCCAGTTGGCCTGTAAGCCGGGTTCTGTATGGCCCCGCCACCCGAAGGCAACGGAACGTGGCAGCCATTCATCTGGGACTGCGCTTGCACGCAGCCTCTTGCAACCCACCCGGATGACTGGCCCGGAAACAGGCTGAGCGCTTGCGCGCCCGCGTCATCCCTATTCGGTCTTGCTCCCGGTGGGGTTTACCGTGCCGTCCATGTCGCCATGTCCGCGGTGGGCTCTTACCCCACCCTTTCACCCTTACTCCGCCAAGCGGAGCGGTTTGCTTTCTGTGGCACTTTCCCTGAGGTCACCCTCGCCGGACGTTATCCGGCACCGTGCTTCCGTGGAGCCCGGACTTTCCTCCCCCCGCGGCCTTTCGGCACTTGCGGAGAGCGGCTGCCCGGCCAACTGGCACGCGCTCCTTAACGCAAGCCTCCGCCCGGCGCCAGAAAAAACGGCAGGTTTTTTCGGCAGCCAACAGGGCAGGTCGGGTCAACCGGAATGGACGACGTCCTGACCTAGCGAAACGCGACGGAGAAATCCGCGTCGTATTCGGCCTCGTCGATCCGGCCGTTGAGCACGAGAGCTGCGCCGAGCCGGCCGATCTCGTCGGAGCTCTTCGCCGCTTGGCCGTTGCCGCCAGTGACAACGGCGATGCGGCTCCCCTCGGCAAAGCCGATATACGGCAACCCGTGCCGGGTAAACGAGGTGACGCAGGGCAAAAAATGGGTGGAAACCGGCCGGAAGCCCGGCGTCACCTCGGCCAGCAGTGCGCGCAAGTGCTCTGCCGCTGCCGCACTGCCCTGCCCGCGGAACCATTGCCGCACCTCCGCTTCGCCGTCGAGGATCCGGTCGGTCGGATCGCCGCCGATCTTGATGTAGTGCTTGCCGTCCGCATAGCCGACCGGCGGCAGCAGATAGTAGCTTCTCTCCTGTTCGGGCGCTGCGCCAATCAGCGACGGCATGCCCTCGAAACCGGAGAGATCGCCGTTTGCCACCTCGGCAAAGAACACGGTTCTTGCCTTGACGGTGAGATCGATCGGCCGCGGCAGGAGCGCTGCCGAAATCGAGAACCCGCCGGCGGCAACGATCACCCGGCCCGCCGCAAAACGCTTTCCGTCGACCATCGTAACGACCACGCGGTCGCGTTCCTCCGCCACGGCCGCAACCTCGCTGCGCACGATCCGGGCACCCGCCTTCTCGGCGCATACCGTCTGTGCCGCGACCAACGCCCGCGGGTTGATGTAACCCGCCCCCCGCCTCTCGTGGACGCCGGCGGTGCCTGGCGGAAAACGGAACCAGGGAAAGCGCTGCGACAGCTTGTCGTCATCGTAGAGCGGCGCCTCGACGCCGAGCGCATCGCGCGCCTTCTCGACCTCTTCGATATAGTCGTAGGAGGATCCGGGTGCCGGCCCGGCGATCAGGCAGCCGACTTCGTGGTAGAAGGCGATGCCGCTTTCGCATTCGATTTCGCCGTAGCGCTCGATCGAGCGCCTGGCGAGCCGCGCCCAGACCGGATCGTGGTCGATCGTGCGGGTGATGCGGGCATTGTCGTAGTGGCTGGAAAAGACGCCGGCGTGGTTGGCCCAGTCCGCCGGCTCGTCCGGACCGATCAGCGCGACCCTGGCCTCCGAAAGCGCCAGGTGGCGAGCGGCCGCAGCCCCCATCATACCCTTGCCGACGACAATGAAATCAAAGCTTTCCGACATGCCGCTCCTCGTCCCTTTTTCTCAAGGGGAGATAGCACGCCGGCGCCGATATGGCACGATGGCTGTAGGGAATTCCGTGTGCGCCGGAACGCGATACCTGTCCGGCTGGAGCATCCGCCATCACCGGGCGCGGCTGGCGGATGAAGCTCTTTGGCCGTGCAGCGAGGCTCGCTGCGCCGGTCATGCGATCGATCAGTCGATGATGTCCTGGACCCTGCCGCAGTAGCGCTTGGAAACCGGGTTCATGCGCTTGGCACCGTGGCCGGCATTGTACTTGAGAACCGTGCCGCAGGTGGTGCCACCGGACAGTTCATGCGCCACGGCAAGATACTTCATGCCGAACTTGATGTTGGTTTCCGGATCGTAGAGGCCCTTGGAGGAACCGGAATAGCCCATCATGCGGGCGGTGGCGGGCTTGATCTGCATCAGGCCGATTTCGCCGGCGCTGCCGCGCGCCTTGGGATTGAAGTTGCTTTCGACCTTGACGATCGCATGCGCCAGGTCGATCGGAACGCCGTACTGCTTGGCGTAGGTTTTGATCAGACCCGTATACTCAGCGCTCTGGACGAGATCCGGCTTGGGATAGCCTGTGGTCCGGGTGACGGACTGGATGGATGAGGTCTTGATGGCCTTGTCGACATTCCCCGCATACGACGTACCCATCCCGGCGAAGAACATGCCAAAGCATGCCGCCACCGCAGCAACAGACGAGATTCTCATGTAGTTTGAATTCTCCGGTCTGGGGAATGGACCGAAGCGCACCCCGCTTCGAGCCTCACTTCCCGATCGTTTCATTCACAGGAAGTGAGCGTTGCGCCCTGATGCTCCTGCAGTTCCAATGGAGCGGGAAATGAATGCCGCATCATGGTAAACATGTGGCAAAGCTAAAAATTCATGCCACGAATTTCTGCAGAAGCGCCGTCACGACGAAAAAATCTTCCGCGTCAGGCGGTGAATTGCGGCAGTCCGGAGAGCAGGCGGTGCAGCGTATCGAGGGTTGAGATGTCGGCGATGCCGTCGACCCCTTGTTGTCGGAAGTGCCGCTGGAAAGCAGCGACGGCGCCTTCGGTCTTCTCACAGAATTCGCCAGTCACATCAACGCCATAGCCATAGAGCGACAGCATCGACTGGATGGCCTCCACCGGCTGGCCGCGGTCGCCGCGCTGAAAAAACCGCCCGCCGCCGATCGGGGCCGGTTCCACCCAGTGGCCAACCCCCTCGCGATGAAGAATGTGCCACGGAAATTTTTCTCCCGGATCGACCTTGCGAATGGGGGCGATATCGCTGTGCGCGAGCACTCTTTCCGGCGCGATCGACCAGCGTTGGCCACAGTCGCGACACAATTCCACAACCGCCGCGATCTGCTTTTCCGGAAAGTCCGGCAACCCACCCGGGTGACCAGGGTTGGCGATCTCGATTCCGATCGAGCAGGAGTTGATGTCGGTCTCGCCCTTCCAATAGCTCTTGCCGGCATGCCAGGCACGGCGTGCCTCCGGCACGAGCTGATCGACGCGGCCATCCTCGTGGACGAAATAGTGGCTGGAGACCTGGCTCTCCTCGCGGCAGAGCCATTCGAGCGCAGAGGCACCCGTCGGCATGCCGGTATAATGCAGAACGATCATATCCGGGGCGCGCTGGCCGACGCGGTCGCCGAAATTGGGCGACGGCATGAAGCGTGCACCCGGATAATCGCAGTATTTCGAGGTCATGCGGCTCGGCGTTCTTTCTCGATCGCCTCATAGGCGGCGTTCAGCGCCGCCATGCGATCATTGGCGATCGCGTGGAATTCTTGCGGTACGCCGCGAGCCACCAGCATGTCCGGGTGGTTTTCGGAAACGAGCACCCGGTAGCGCTTGCGGATATCGGCGAAATCATCCTTACGCGAAACGCCGAGCACCTGATAGGGGTCACGGCCGTCGCCGTGCACGTGACGGGCCATGATCCGCGCGAAATGTGCCTCGTCCATGCCGAAGATATCGGCCACGCGCATCAGGAAGGCGAGCTCGCGCTCGTGCACCGCCCCGTCAGACTTGGCGATATGGAAGAGGCCGTCGACGATATCCTCGAGGATCGGGCAGTTCTTTTCGCAGGACGAACACAGCGACGCCATCTTCTCGGCATAGGCCTCGTAACCGGCGACGTCCTGGCGCGCCAGATTATAGAGACGGGCGACGTTCTGCGCCTGATCCGGCGGAAACTGGAAAATGTCGCGGAAGGCGGCGACCTCGGCCTCGGTCACGATGCCGTCGGCCTTGGCCATCTTGGCCGAAAGCGCGATCATGGCGACGGAGAAGGCCACCTTGCGCCGTGTTTCCGGATCGCCCTCGAACAGGGTACGCACGGCCTCGACCACGCCGGCAAGCGCATTGCCGGTGGCAGTAACGATCTTGAGGAGGCTGTCCCAGAATGACATGCAAGGTTCCCTGTCTCTCCACCCCATAGCATGGACCGCTGTGGTGGCAAATTGCAAGCGGTGCGCGGCCCGAACCACGAGGATGACGAATTTGTGATGGCCCCTCACTATTGTCAATCCATCGGATGGAACTTGCGACAGCCAGCCGACAGAAAGCTGTTACCGCGGGAACAGCTTTCAATAAAAAGGAGATGTCACCGCCGCCCTGAAAATCAGCAACTGCAGCGTTCGCGACCGCCTCAGTGCAGAACCGCCCGGACCGCGGCCTGCGACAATCCGCGCTGATCTGCCCTGCGCCGCCATTGCAGCCTTCAGCGGCTCCTGGCGGCAGCGCCTCGACACAACATCCACAGGCCCGTCATTTAATTTCCATCTGATTTGCGTTATGGAGGCCCCACCCATCGCATGCCAAAATCCCGAGGAGGAAACATGGCCAAGAAAAAAGTCGCAATGCTGACGGCCGGCGGGCTCGCGCCCTGCCTGTCATCCGCCGTTGGGGGTCTGATCGAGCGCTACACGGACGTCGCGCCCGAATATGAGCTGGTCGCCTATCGCTCCGGCTACCAGGGCCTGCTCTTGGCCGACCGCATCGAGATCACGCGCGACATGCGCGAGAAGGCGCACATCCTGCATCGCCATGGCGGCTCGCCGATCGGCAACAGCCGCGTCAAGCTCACCAACGCGGCCGATTGCGTCAAGCGCGGCCTCGTCAAGGATGGCGAGAATCCGCTGCGCATCGCCGCCGAGCGGCTTGCCAATGACGGCATCTCGATCCTGCACACGATCGGTGGCGACGACACCAACACGACGGCAGCCGACCTCGCCGCCTATCTCGGCGCCAACGGCTACAACCTGACCGTGGTCGGTCTGCCGAAGACCGTCGACAACGACGTCGTGCCGATCCGCCAGACGCTCGGCGCCTGGACGGCGGCCGAATACGGCGCCCGCTTCTTCGACAATGTGAGCAATGAGCAGAGCGCCGCGCCGCGCACCCTGGTCGTGCACGAGGTCATGGGCCGCCATTGCGGCTGGCTGACGGCGGCCACCGCCCGCTCCTATATCCAGACGGTCGACGACAAGGAGTTCGTCGACGGCTTCATGATGAACCGCCAGATGAAGAACATCGACGGCCTTTATCTGCCGGAGATGAAGTTCGATCTGCAGGCCGAAGCCGATCGCCTGCGCAAGGTCATGGACCGCACCGGCTTCGTCACGCTGTTCGTCAGTGAAGGCGCCTGCCTCGATGCGATCGTCGCCGAACGGGAAGCGGCCGGCGAAACGATCAAGCGCGATGCCTTCGGCCACGTGAAGATCGACACGATCAATGTCGGCAACTGGTTCTCCAAGCAGTTCGCCGCCTTGCTCGGCGCCGAGCGCTCGATGGTGCAGAAGTCCGGCTACTACGCCCGCTCCGCACCGGCCAACGGCGACGACCTGCGCCTGATCCAGAGCATGGTCGATCTCGCCGTCGAAAGCGCGCTCAACAAGGTCTCGGGCGTCACCGGCCATGACGAGGACCAGGGCGGCAAGCTGCGCACGATCGAGTTCCCGCGCATCAAGGGCGGCAAGCACTTCGACACCTCGGTGAAGTGGTTCGGTGACGTCATGGACGTCATCGGCCAGAAGTGGCAGGCGCAGAACTGACGGTCGTAGGCTTCGGTGTGTCGCCTGTTGCGGCGCGCCGAAAGCAGCTGATTTCGAGATTGACGGCTCTGCGTTTCGATGGCTGGCTCGGCAAACCAATTACCGAAAGCCACCTTAAACGCGGAGCCCTTTTTCATGTCCTTTGAACATTGGTTTGCCTTTGCCGCAGCCTCTGCCGTGCTGCTCGCCATCCCCGGCCCCACCATTCTTCTCGTCATTTCCTATGCGCTCGGCCATGGCCGCAAGACAGCCGGCGCCACTGTCGCCGGTGTGGCCCTCGGTGATTTCACCGCGATGACCGCCTCCATGCTCGGCCTACTGCATGTTTCCTTAAATCGTCTCCGATTTACGGACAAAAACATGCAGCCCTTCAAAGTGCTACAGCGACCTTTGCGCGTCCAATAAGACGCGCGGCGCTGTAGGCGCGCTGCTTGCGACCTCTGCCGCGATCTTCACCGTGCTGAAATGGGTGGGCGCCGCCTATCTCATCTGGCTCGGCATCAAGCTCTGGCGTGCTCCGGTCGCAGCCGGCAGTGATTCCGACCTCGATACCACCGCCACCGAGCAGCCGCTGCGCATCTTCGTTCATGCCTATGCGGTGACCGCGCTCAACCCGAAGAGCATCGTCTTCTTCGTCGCCTTCCTCCCGCAGTTCCTCGATCTGACGCAGCCGCTCTTCACTCAGATGGCGATTTTTGAACTCACCTTCCTGACGCTCGCGATCCTCAATGCCAGCCTTTATGCAGCCCTTGCGACCGCCGCGCGCAGCACGATTTCCAGGCCGAAAATCCGCCGGATCGTCAACCGCGCCGGCGGCTCCATGCTGATCGGCGCGGGGCTTCTGACGGCGACGATGAAGCGCGCCTCGGCGTGAAATTGTCGCCTGCGCTTGCCGCCGCCAGCCTCATAGGTTAATGGAGATTCACTCTTGGCGGCTGGCAACCGCTGATTTGCAGGGGGCGACGGGGCCCAGAAGCACGAAAGTGACAGAATGGCGAAGTACCGTATTTCCCTTTCCAAACAGACGTTTGGCGTGGCAGCTATCCTGTCGGCGACCATCGTCTCGGGATGCTCGACGGTAGAGCACACGTCGCTCGAAGAACTGACGGCCGTACAGACGGTCACCCCACTCGCAAAACCCGGCACGGAAATGACAGCCTACGCGCTGCCCACGCCTGACGGTGTGGCCACCGCGACGAGCGCCGCCCTGACGGCACAGACGGCCGTCCAGGCATCGGGCATCGCGGTCACCTACCCGGTCGCGGCTGACCTGGCACAAGGCGCCGAAGCCGCCCCGGCGATGGTTGCGGTTCCCGCCTCCAAGCCGGGCAGCACCATGGCGCTTGCCATGGTCGCCCCGACGACGCCTGCCGTCGCCAATGCAGAAACGGCAGCCGCGGCCGTTACCCAGGTTTCCGCCAATGCCGCGCAGGTGCCGGCACCGGCCTCTGCAGAAGTTGCGACCAAGACCGGCCGCGTCCAGGATCTTCCGGTTTCGACGCTTGCGGTTGCCGCCGCGATGGAATCGGACTTCGACACCGGCGAGCCCGTCGGCCTCGAAACGCTGGTCGCCAACCGCATGATCGTGCCGACGGAGCGCCCGAAGACCGGCGTCATCGGTTCGACTGTCGCAGCCGTCGCCAGCGTCATTCCGGATTCGATGAAGCTCAGCAAGGCGCCGACGAGCTCGCGTCCCGACCTCGACAAGCTGATCAAGTATTATGCCGATCTGAACGGCATTCCGGTCGAGCTGGTTCACCGTGTCGTCAAGCGCGAGAGCAACTACAATCCGCGCGCCTACAGCAACGGCAATTACGGCCTGATGCAGATCCGCTACAACACCGCCAAGGGCCTCGGCTATGACGGTCCGGCGGAGGGCCTGTTCGACGCCGAAACCAACCTCAAATACGCGACGAAGTATCTGCACGGCGCCTGGATGGTGGCCGACAACCAGCACGACAGCGCGGTCAAGCTCTATGCCAGCGGCTACTACTACCACGCCAAGCGCAAGGGCCTTCTCGAAGAACTCGGCATGAAGTGAGCCAAGGCCGCTTGAGCCAAGCTCAGGTGATTTTGCGAGGCGCTCAATCGAGCGCCTCTATTATTTTGGCGTTGAGCTTCTGCACGTCGTAGCCGAGGCGCGAGGGCGTGAGCCCCAGCCGGACCACCGCGAGCTTCAGCGAAGGCACCAGCATGATCACCTGGCCGTCATGGCCGAGCATCCAGAAAGCATCCGCCGGGAAGCGGCCCGAGCCGGCGCGCACTCCGTTTTCCTCCAGCCACACCTGCCCCTGGCCGTACTTGCCCTCCGAAGCCTTGGTCGGCCTACGCATGAAGGCGACGTAGTCCTTCGGCAGCATCGCCCTCCCCTTCCAGACGCCATCCTGCAAGAGGAACTGCGCGAAACGCGCCCAATCCTGCGCGGTCGCATACATGTAGGACGAGCCGACGAAGGTGCCGCTGGCATCGGTTTCGAGCACGGCGCTGTTCATGCCCAAAGGCGCGAACAGCGCATCATGCGGAAAGGCGAGTGCTGCCGCCGGATCGTCGAAGCTTCGCATCCAGATGCGCGACAGCAGCGTGCTCGTGCCGCTGGAATAGCTGAACTTCTCTCCCGGATCGGATGTCAGCGGCTTTGCGGCCGCGTAGCCCGCCATATCCTTTTCAAGATAGAGCATGCGCGTGACGTCGGTGACGTCGCCATAGTTCTCATTGAATTCGAGACCGCTCTGCATGCCCATCAGGTCGGCAAGCGTGATGCTGGCCCGCTCGTCGCTCGCCCATTCCGGCAGGAGCCCCGCGCGCGCCATCTCCATCTGGCCTTCGGCCACACGCAGGCCGATCAGCGTCGCAGTGACCGATTTCGTCATCGACCAGCCGAGCAAGGGCGTCGAACGGTCGAAGCCCTGGCCATAGGTCTCGGCGACCAGACGACCATCGCGGATGACGGCGATCGCCCGCACGCCCGGACCGGCGAGATCGGTATCCTCGACAAGCTTCTGCAAGGCGGGATCGATCGCGGCCCCTTCGCCTTCCGGCCAGGGTGTTTCGGAGGCGGGTGCGTCCACCACGGCCGCAGCCGTCTTGATCGGCGGCAAGCGCGTGCCGTCGCCGTCCGGCAGGCTTGCGCAACCTGCGCCCGGCCTGTAGGCGGCGTATCCTGCGGCAGCAAAGCCGAGGATCTGCGCGGTCACCATCTGCTTCTCGGGATCGACGGCAACCTTCACCAGCTTCAGCAGGGAGTGCCCCGGCGCCTGGACGTCATCGGCCAGCACCAACTGGGCGTCCCGTTTTGCGATGAAGACATTGGAGCAGACGATCTTCGCCGCATAGCCATCGCCGACCTTGAGAAGTTCCGGCGGCGCGATCGCAAGCCAGCCGCCGATGGCGACGATGCCCAACACCAACGCGGCACCTGATCTCCTCAATATGCGTCCCATGCGCTCCCTCCGGCTGTCTCACGTTTCCTTGCAGCCATGCCGGCCAAGGACAGATCCCCGCAGCATTTCAAGGTGCCACAGCCGCCCTCGTGTCCGATTGGGCGCAAGCGCGCTGTCGAGTTGCAGAGAGAGAACCAGCATTTCGCCGCCGGGAAAAGCCCGGAAATTGCAGGTTTCCAATATGGGGAATGGGAACCGTGGCAGCGCAGGCCCGCAGCAGCCTGGAGCCCTTGTGCGCTATCCGACACACGGCGCGCTAGGCCGAGCGTCGCAAATCCGCCGCTTCGCCTGTCTCGAGCAAGGCCGCCACGTCCGTCAGCGCCGGCGATATCCACGGACCGCGGACTTCCACGGCGCCGCTGGCCCGCGCGCAGTCCATCTCGCTTTCCTTTTCGATGCCGCGCACGGCGATCGGCAGGCGCAGCACCTGCCCGGTCTTGATGAGGCAGGCAAGCAGCGCGACGCTGCGCTCGCTGCCGTGGGTGGCCCGGATGGCGGTAAGATCGATGGTCACCTGATCGGGCTGCAGTTCGGCAATCAGGTTCAAGGGCAAGGATGAGCCGGCGCCGCCGCCAAGCGCAATCCGCACGCCAAGCGCCCGCACCGCCTGGAGGTTCCCGGAGATCAGGGCAAGATCCTCGGTCGAAAAGTCCCCGGCGATCTCGATCGTCAGGCGTCCTGGCGGCAAGCTCGCTTCGGCGAGGCATTGCGCGACCTGCGCGACAAAGTCGCGATCCTTGAGTTGCGGAGCAAAGGGGGCGACGGTCAGCCCCGTCGGCGAAGCCCAGCGGGCAGCCTGCATGCAGGCCGCCCGAAGTGTCCAATAGCCAAGCAAGAGCGTGCTCGTGCTCTTCTCGGACGGCTCTATGAAATCTTCCGCACCAAGAACGCCGCGTAGCGGATGCCGCCAGCGCAGCAGCGCCTCGAAGCCACGGATGGCTCCGCTGGCCGTCCCGGCGGTCGGCAGGAATTCGAGGAAGAATTCGTCGGCCGCGAGCCCGCGTGCGACGTCACGCTCGGCCTCCGCCCGCTGCCTGGCGGCGCGGGTCAGCGTCTCCGAATGGAAGGCGTGGCTGTTGCCGCTCACCGCCTTCGCCTCGTAGAGCGCCAGGTCCGCGCGCTTCAGCACGTCGCCCGTCGCCGTATCGCTTCGCTCGATGAAGGCGATGCCGATGCTGCAGCCGGAAGCGACCCGTGCATCGCCAAGATCGAACGGCGCTTCGAACAGCGCCTTTACCCGCATTGCGAGTATTTCCGCATCAGCCTGCGATGACGCGCCGGCGGCTGCGAGCACGAACTCGTCTCCCCCCAGCCGGTAGAGGCTCGCCTCTCCGGAGAAGGCGCGCCTCATGCGAGCGCCAAAGAGCGCCAGCAGCCGGTCGCCGGCATCGTGGCCCATCGTATCGTTGATCGCCTTGAACCGGTCGAGATCGAGAAGGAGCAGCGCAGTGCACTCGAATGCGGCTCCTTGCACTGAAAGCGCCTGGCGAATGTCCGCTTCCAGAGCCGCGCGGTTTGCAAGCCCGGTGAGCTTGTCGCGGTGGACTTCGTGGCGCAAGCGCCGCTCGGCGCGGCGCACCGCCTGCAGCTCGCGTTCGAGCCGCCGCAGGTAGCGCCAGCGATAGAAGGATCCACCGAGGAGGAACGGCATGGCGCCAGCCGCCAGCATTGCGGGAACATCCCAATGCGATTGTCTTGCAAGCACGGTTTCCGTCGCCAGCCACGCCGCAGAAACCAGAGCCCCCAATGCCGTGCCGGCAGCCGCAAATCGCTGCTCGGGCTTCGGCAGAAACGTTCTTAACATCATGTCGACGCCCCCGAATATAGGCGGTGCCTAGCACGCTAGGGTTTAATGATTTCTTATGGGTGAAAAATTGTATGACGGCCGTTTAAGGGCCTTCCGGGGCTGTGGAAACCCCGTCATCAAAGTGTAGCGGAGTCACTTTAGAAGCGGCTAAGTTTCAACTGGATGACCGGCAGAGATGACCGAACTAGCCCCCGATGTTGGCTTTGGCAGAAAAAATCCGAAGCTGAAAAACGCGCTGCTCCAGCACAAGACCCTCTCCCTCGCCGGCCTCTCCGAACGTCTCTTCGGCCTGCTCTTCTCGGGGCTCGTCTACCCGCAGATCTGGGAGGATCCGATCGTCGACATGGAGGCGATGCAGCTTAGCCCGGAGCATCGGGTCGTCACCATCGGCTCCGGCGGCTGCAACATGCTGACCTACCTGTCGGCCGGCCCGCGCAAGATCGACGTCGTCGATCTCAACCCGCACCACATCGCGCTGAACCGCCTCAAGCTCGCGGCCTTCCGCCACCTGCCGAGCCACAAGGATGTCACGCGCTTCCTGGCAACCCAGGGCACGGCGACCAACGTCCAGGCCTTCGACCTCTTCCTCTCTCCGAAGCTCGACGCCGCCACACGCAGCTACTGGAACGGCCGCGACATCACCGGTCGCCGGCGCATCGGCGTCTTCGGCCGCAACATCTATCGCACCGGCCTGCTCGGGCGCTTCATCGCCGCAAGCCATCTGCTCGCCCGCCTGCATGGCGTCAACCCGGAAGAATTCGTCCAGGCGCGTTCGATGCGCGAGCAGCGCCAATTCTTCGACGAACGCCTCGCGCCGCTTTTCGATCGTCCCGTCATCCGCTGGATCACCGGCCGCAAGAGCTCGCTTTTCGGGCTCGGCATCCCGCCGCAGCAGTTCGACGAGCTTGCCAGCCTCAGCAGCGAGAAATCGCTCGCAGCCGTGCTGCGTCACCGTCTGGAAAAGCTCACCTGCCACTTCCCGCTTAGGGAAAACTATTTCGCCTGGCAGGCTTTCGGTCGCCGTTATCCGCTGCCGCACGAAGGTGAACTGCCGCCCTACCTCAAGGCCTGCGCCTATGAGGCGATCCGCAACAATGCCGAGCGCGTCGAGGTCCGTCACGCAAGCTATACCGAGCTCCTGGCCAACAAGCCGGCCGCTTCCGTCGACCGCTACATCCTGCTCGATGCCCAGGACTGGATGACCGACCAGCAGCTCAACGACCTCTGGACCGAGATCACCCGCACCGCGGACAACGGCGCCGTCGTCATCTTCCGCACCGCGGCTGAAGACAGCATCCTGCCGGGGCGCGTCTCTTCGGCCCTGCTCGATCAGTGGCACTATGATACCGAGACATCGACCAGGCTCGGTGCCGAAGATCGCTCCGCCATCTATGGCGGGTTCCACATCTACCGGAAGAAGGCTTGAGCCCATGCGCGAGGCCGGGATTTCGCACGCGCGGCGCATGGACCACATGTACCGCTACCAGCGGCACTTCTACGACGTGACGCGAAAATATTACCTCTTCGGGCGCGACACGCTGATCCGGGAAATGAACCCGGCCCCCGGCGCCTCGGTGCTCGAAGTCGGCTGCGGCACCGGGCGTAACCTGGCGCTCATCCGCCGCTGCTTCCCTTCGGCCCGTCTCTTCGGCCTGGACATCTCCTCGGAGATGCTCACCTCCGCCGATGCCAAGCTCACCCGTGGCGGCAAACGCAGCGCCGTGCTTCAGGTCGCCGATGCGACGGATTTCGATCCGGCGATCTTCGGCGAACGGGGCTTCGACCGCATCGTCATCTCCTATTCGCTGTCGATGATCCCCGATTGGCAGAAGGCGATCGATGTGGCCATCGCCGCGCTCAATCCAGGCGGATCGCTGCATATCGCCGATTTTGGCCAGCAGGAGCGCCTGCCGGCGAGCTTCCGCCGCGCGCTGCACGGCTGGCTGGACCGCTTCCACGTCACGCCACGCGCAAACCTCTTCGACGTGCTGCGCGAGAAGGCGAGAGCAAACGGTGCCGATCTCGAACGCCGGGCGATTGGTCGCGGCTATGCCTGGCTGGCGGTCTATCACCGTCCGGCCGTCGCGGTTGCCGCCTGATCCGGGCCTGCGGCTCGCGATCGTCCCATGTCCATTGTTCAGCAAGAGCCGAAATCGCCCAGGGATTTCGGCTCTTTTCCTGCTGGGGAGTGCTCCGCTCCGCCTGCAATTCCCGCTTGAGCTAACCCAATTTTTACGATGATATGGTGAAGATGAGGTTCACGCCTCGCGGGGGAAATCACCGATATGAAAGCCATCGTGTGAGGCAGGATCGTCGATCGTCTCTAGACAGGTACCTCATGCGCCGGCTTCTCCTGGCTCTACTGCCCATTGCCACCCTCCTTTCCGCCTGTTCGTCGACCGATTACGACCTGATCAAGACGGCATCGATTCCGCCACGGTTCCAGGACACCGATCCGCAGGATTTCGGTGATCGCACCCCGCAGAACCACAATATCCACGGCATCGACATCTCGAAGTGGAACGGCGATATCGACTGGATGAAGGTCAAGAACTCAGGCGTCTCCTTCGCCTTCATCAAGGCGACGGAAGGCAAGGACCGGGTCGATACCCGCTTCAACGAATACTGGCAAAAGGCGCGTGCCACCGGCATCCCCTATGCGCCCTATCACTTCTATTATTTCTGCTCGACCGCCGACGAACAGGCCGACTGGTTCATCGCCAACGTGCCGAAGAGCGCGGTCTATCTGCCGCCGGTGCTCGACGTCGAGTGGAACGGCGAATCGAAGACCTGCCGCCACCGCCCGACGCCGGACGAAGTGCGCGTCGAAATGAAGCGCTTCATGGATCGCCTCGAAGCCCATTACGGCAAGCGGCCGATCATCTACACCTCGGTCGATTTCCACCGGGACAATCTCGTCGACCAGTTCAAGGAACACCACTTCTGGGTCCGCTCGGTCGCGAAGCATCCGGGTGAAGTCTATGTCGAGCGCCGCTGGGCGTTCTGGCAGTATACCAGCACCGGCGTGATCCCCGGCATCGACGGCGCCACGGATATCAACGTGTTCGCCGGCTCGGCGAAAAACTGGAAGAACTGGGTCGCAGCGGTCTCAGAGCCGAAGTAAGGTCGGCATTCTTGCCGCCGGGCGCAGCAAGGAACCCCATTTTCTTCATTCGGTCATAATGCTCTGAAAGAGCAACTGCAGATTTGCAGCCCCGCGCGTCTCCGGAGACGCGCAAAGGTCGCTGTAGCACTTTAAACAGCAAATTGCTGCCCGTGGTGGTGCCTCCCTCACCCCGCGGCCACAGAAAGGAATTATGATGAACCGCATAGCCCGGAACGCCCTGGCCTCCGTCGCCCTCCTGGCCCTCACCGCCTCCACCGCCTTCGCCCAGACCGCGGCCCAGACGGGCACGCAGACGGCCGCTCCGGCTGTGGCCTGCGGTGGCGATCTCGGCGCATTCCTTGAGGGCGTGAAGGCCGAAGCCGTCGCCAAGGGCGTTCCGGCCGATGTCGCCGATCGTGCGCTCGCCGGCGCCGCGATCGACCAGAAGGTCCTGAGCCGTGACCGCACCCAGGGCGTCTTCAAGCAGACCTTCACCGAATTCTCGAAGCGAACCGTCAGCAAGTCGCGCCTCGATCTCGGCCACCAGAAGATGAAGGAATATGCCGACGTCTTTGCCCGGGCCGAGCAGGAATTCGGCGTGCCGGCCCCCGTCATCACCGCCTTCTGGGCGATGGAAACCGACTTCGGCGCCGTTCAGGGCGACTTCAACACCCGCAATGCGCTGGTAACGCTCTCGCACGATTGCCGCCGCCCGGAAATGTTCCGGCCGCAACTGATCGCGGCGATCCAGATGGTTCAGCACGGCGACCTCGATCCGGCAACGACCACCGGCGCCTGGGCCGGCGAGATCGGTCAGGTGCAGATGCTGCCGGAAGACATCATCGCCTATGGCGTCGATGGCGACGGCGACGGTCACGTCAACCTCAAGAAGAGCTCGCCGGACGCGATCCTGACCGCGGCCAAGTTCATCCAGAGCCTCGGCTTCAAGGCCGGCCAGCCCTGGATCCAGGAAGTGACCGTTCCCGAAAACCTTCCCTGGGAAAAGACCGGCCTGCAGCCGGGCATGAAAGCTTCCGACTGGTTCGCGCTCGGCGTCAGCCCGCGCGACGGCAACACCGCCAACGGTAACCTCGAAGCCTCGCTGGTGCTGCCGCAGGGCCGCAAGGGCGTGGCCTTCCTCACCTACCCGAACTTCAATATCTATCTCGAGTGGAACCAGTCGTTCATCTACACGACCTCGGCCGCCTATTTCGCAACCCGCCTCGCCGGCGCGCCGACCTATGAAAGCGGCAACCCGGAGCCCGGCCTCGACGATGTCGGCATGAAGGCGCTGCAGACCAAGCTGCAGACGCTCGGCCATGACGTCGGCAAGGTCGACGGCATCCTCGGCTCCGGCACCCGCGCCGCGCTCCAGAAGGAGCAGCTCCGCCTCGGTCGCCCGGCCGACGGCTGGGCGACGCTGGAACTCCTGAACGCGCTCTGAGCGAACCGCGGGCCACGGACGTGGCGCATGAAGATCTATCACCCCGGGGATCGGAACCGATCTCCGGGGTTTCTTTTATCCGCAGCCGAGCGCCACGACGGCCTGAGCGACCCTTTCCACCAGTACCGCAAGAACCGGGTGGTCCGCGCGACGACGCCGGGCTATGAAACAGTCGTCAGAGCACAACCGGTCCGGGAATGTCGGGCGCAACCCTTGCGCAGCGATCGCCATTCTCCCGCCTGGACGAAGCTGACAGGCGAGGCAATCAGCACGGGCAGGGCAATCACCATGAATGCGCGAACCACAGTCGACGGCCATCAGATGAGCATCAGAACCTGGGCGCTGCTCGCCCTGCTCGGTCTCATCTGGGGCGGGTCCTTCTTCTTCGCGCGCGTGGCCGTTGCCCATGTGCCGCCATTCACGCTGGTGGTGCTGCGCCTGGGCCTCGCGGCACTTGCCCTGCATCTCTATATCCGCGGCCGCTTCGGCATGTATCAGGCACTTTCCGGACGCTGGCGCGAGTTCGCGCTGATGGGACTGATCAACAACGCCATTCCGCACGCCTTCATCTTCCTCGGCCAGACACAGATCGGCGCCGGGCTGGCGGCGATCCTCAACGCCACGACTCCGGTCTGGACCGTCATCATCGCCAACATGGCGACCGAGGACGAGAAGCTGAGCTCCGCCAAGATCTCCGGCTGCCTGCTCGGCCTTGCCGGTACCGTGGTGCTGATCGGGCCGAGCGCGCTTGCGGGCCTGTTCGGCACGACGAGCGGCATTCCGCTCTGGGCGCTCGTCCTGCCGGTGCTGGCCGCCGTCAGCTATGGCTTCGCAGCGACCTATGGAAAGCGCTTTCGAAATCTTGCTCCGCCGGTGACCGCCGCCGGCCAGCTCACCGCTTCGACGCTGATGATGCTGCCCGTTGCCGCCTTCACCGATGCGCCCTGGACCTTGCCGATGCCGCCAATGGCAGCGACGCTTGCCATCCTCGGCCTCGCGCTCGTCTCGACCGCCTATGGATATATCCTCTTTTTCCGGATCATGGCGGAAGCCGGCGCCACCAATGCCTCCCTCGTCACTCTGCTGGTGCCGCCAAGCGCGATCCTGCTCGGCTATCTCTTCCTCGGGGAAACGCTACAGGCAGCCGACATCGCCGGCATGGCGCTGATCGCTTTCGGCCTCGCAGTGCTCGACGGCCGCATTCTACGGCTCAGACAGGCCGCCTGAACGAGGAATCGAACCGGCCAACTCGTCCTCTTCCGAAGCGCTCACGCACGATTACAAACGTTTATATTAACCTTGCTGAAGCGATTGTGAAAAAATTGTGGCAACCTGAAAAAGATAAATATCTCAATATTATAGCCCTGTGAACAAGCATACTCCCCCTCACGGATTTCGCACTGCAGCACAAGTTTCGCTTTAACACATCGTGATTTCGCCCTATGTTTTAACGCGTCAACGCAGGGAGGGTCTTCCATGGGCCTTACACATTCGCTGAATGTCCTCATGATAAGTGCAGCGTTCGTATTCGTGGCCACGATGCTCTTCATCTGATGAGCGGCCGCTGACAGTCCAAACCGAATAGGGACTTAAATTTCCGGAAACCCAATTTGCAGCACCAAGCAAGCTAGACCGCCAAGAGAGCACAGGGTCTGATCGCTGCGATAAAAAAGAGAAAGCGCATGAAGGTCGGCCTTCATGCGCTTTCTCTTTTTTCGGGTATCGCCTGGCTGAAGAGGCGTGCGGCGGATCAAGGCATGTCGCGCAAAAGTGCGCAGCGGTTTTGCGATAACGATATGCGAAATATCAAAAACTTAAAGCGCAAGGAGCGAATCTGAAAGATCGCGACGCGCTTTAAGCGCTACGGCAACCTTTGCGCGTCGGTTAGGCGCTGAGCGCTGCGCGCCCCAACCTCACCATTCAGGCAGCCGCTCCGGCCGCCACCTGGAGCCGCTGACCGGGGAGCACCACGCTCGGCTCCGCTGAGCCCCGCTCGAAGCCCACGAGATCGCAGACGGCGGTCACCAGCGGCGAGCGGTTCATCGTATAGAGATGGAAATCGCGCACGCCGCGCCGGGCGAGATCGACGATCTGCTCGGCGGCGATGTGGGTCGCCTCCTTGAAGCGTTCGGCCGGCTGGTCTTCCAGGTGCACGAGCCGGGTGACGATCGCCTCCGGCACGCTCGCACCGCAGAGGCCGGCAAATTTCTGCACCTGCGCCAGGTTGTTGATCGGCAGGATGCCCGGCACGATCGGGATGTTGACGCCGGCGCGGCGCACCCGTTCGAGATAACGCTCGAAATCGTCATTGTCGAAAAAGAACTGGGTCAGCGCCCGGTTGGCTCCCGCATCGACCTTGCGCTTCAGCATATCGATGTCGGCGGCCACGTCAGGGCTCTCCGGGTGCTTCTCCGGATAGGAGGATACGGAAATCTCGATATCGTCGCCGCGCGCGCGGATCGCCCGCACCAGATCGGTGCTGCTGGCATAGCCATCCGGATGCGGCTGATAGGTGCTGCCGATGCCGCCCTGCGGATCGCCGCGCAATGCCACGAAATGGCGGACGCCATAGTCGATATATTCGTCGATGACGGCATCGACTTCCGCCTTCGGCGCGCCGACGCAGGTCAGATGCGCGGCCGTATTGGCAAAACCCATCTCCTCGATCATCCGCCGCACGGTCGTCAGCGAGCGTGCCTTGGTCGAGCCGCCGGCGCCATAGGTCACCGTCACGAATGCGGGACCGAAGACGGAAAGATCTTCCGCCGTCTGGAAGAGCTGCGCTTCCATTTCGTCGGTCTTGGGGGGGAAGTATTCGAAGGAAAGCCTCAGATTGCCGCGCTCGGCCGGATAAAGCGTCTGTGCCGTCATTCTCAAACTCCCCCTGCATGAACGCGCGGCCGCGGCGTTTCATTCTCATTCACGGCCCGCCGATCGCGCGCCAGCCAGATCGTCACCGTCAGCTTTTCCTCCTCCGCCGCTTCCGGCGAAAGGTCCGTGGTCTTTTCGAGCACGAGGCCGGCCTTGGCGAGCCAATCGGCGATCACCTGGTGCGAGAAGCCAAGGCGCGCATGCGCGTGCTCGTCGCGCAGATGCTCGAGCCCGTGCGGCGCAAAGTCGATGATGACGAGGCGACCGCCCGGCATCAGCATGCGCGCGGCTTCCGCGATCGCCGCCTCCGGCTCGTCAAGGAAATGCAGCACCTGGTGAATGGTGACGAGGTCGAAGGCGTGGCCGTCGAGCGGGAGATTGAAGATGTCACCGTGCCGGATCGACGCCTTGGTGATGCCGGCGCGGTCGAGATTGGAGCGCGCCACGGCGAGCATGTCGCGGCTGGCATCGACGCCGACACCGCGGCGATAGAGCCCTTCGAAGAGCTGCAGGATGCGTCCGGTGCCGGTACCGAGGTCGAGCAGGCTTTCGACCGGCTCGTCGCCGACCATCTCGCGCAGCTTCGCTTCGACGTCGCGCTCGCTGACATGCAGGCGGCGAAGCTCGTCCCAGCCGGCGGCATTGCGGCTGAAATAGGCCTGCGCCTTCTCGGCCCTCGCCTTCTTGAGCGTCGCCAGCCGCGCCGCGTCGCGCGAAAGCACCGCGTCGTCGGCGGACGCCGACGCCAGCATCGCCCGCACCAGCGCGACGCGGGCGCCATCCTGCCTGAGGCGGAAATAGGCCCAGGCGCCTTCCTGATAACGATCGACGAGTTCGACCTCGGCAAGCAGCTTCAGGTGCCGCGAAATGCGCGGCTGCGACTGCCCGAGAATTTCGGTAAGATCGGTGACGGTGAGATCGCCGGCGGCGAGCAAAGCGACGAGACGCATGCGGGTCGGCTCTCCCGCCGCCTTCAGCACGTCTACCAGCGCATCCAGACCCAGCTCTTTCTGAACAGCCATCGCGTTCCCCATCAACACATAAAGATATGTTTATGTGATTTGCGGGATCGGCGCAAGCGGATTTGCGTGGAAAGGCCAAACAATGGCGTCGGTGGGACAGGCCTGCAAAGGAAAACGGGCGGAGCCTGCGCTACGCCCGTTTCCATGACAATGGACTTCCAATACCCGTGTTTGCGGCCGCAAAGGCACCGGGCGCCGCAAACGAGGCGGCGCCTTGGCTTTGATCAGCGCGTCAGGCGCTTGTAGGTGACCCGCTTCGGGTTGACCGAGTCCGGGCCGAGGCGGCGGATCTTGTCCTTCTCGTAGTCTTCGAAGTTGCCTTCGAACCACTCGACATGGCTGTCGCCTTCGAAGGCGAGGATGTGCGTCGCCAGGCGGTCGAGGAACATGCGGTCGTGGCTGATGATGACCGCGCAGCCGGCGAAGTTTTCCAGTGCATCTTCAAGCGCTGCCAGCGTTTCGGTGTCGAGGTCGTTGGTCGGTTCGTCGAGCAGGATGACGTTGCCGCCGGACTTCAGCATCTTGGCGAGGTGAACGCGGTTGCGCTGACCGCCGGACAGCGTGCCGACCTTCTGCTGCTGATCGCCGCCCTTGAAGTTGAAGGACGAGCAATAGGCGCGCGAGTTGACCTCGTGCTTGCCGAGCTTGATGATGTCGTTGCCGCCGGAGATTTCCTCCCAGACGGTCTTGTTGCCGTCGAGCGAGTCGCGGCTCTGGTCGACATAGCCGAGTTGCACGCTGTCGCCGATGCGGAACGAACCCTCGTTCGGCTCTTCCTGACCGGTGATCATCCGGAACAGCGTCGACTTGCCGGCGCCGTTCGGGCCGATGACGCCGACGATGCCGCCCGGCGGCAGCTTGAACGAGAGGCCTTCGATCAACAGCTGATCGTCGTAACCCTTGGAAATATTGTCGGCCTCGATGACCACCTGGCCGAGGCGCTCGCCGACCGGGATGATGATCTGGGCGTCGCCCGGGCGACGGTCCGCGGCTGCCTTGACCAGCTCGTCATAGGCGCGGATACGGGCCTTGGACTTCGCCTGACGCGCCTTCGGGCTCGATGCGATCCACTCCTGCTCGCGGCTGATTGCCTTCTGGCGGGTGGCCTCCTCGCGGCCTTCCTGGGCCATGCGCTTGGCCTTGGCCTGCAGATAGGCCGAGTAGTTGCCCTCATAGGGAATGCCGCGGCCGCGGTCGAGCTCGAGGATCCAGCCGGTGACGTTGTCGAGGAAGTAGCGGTCGTGGGTGATCATCAGCACGGCGCCCGGATATTCGCGCAGGTGCTTTTCGAGCCAGGCGATCGTCTCGGCGTCGAGGTGGTTGGTCGGTTCGTCGAGCAGCAGCAGGTCCGGCTGCGAGAGCAGGAGCTTGCAGAGCGCCACACGGCGCTTTTCACCGCCGGAGAGATTGGTGACTTCCGCGTCACCCGGCGGGCAGCGCAGCGCTTCCATGGCCATTTCCACCTGGCTTTCGAGATCCCAGAGGTTCTGGCTGTCGATGATGTCCTGGAGCTTGGCGCCCTCTTCCGCCGTCTCGTCGGAATAGTTCATCATCAGTTCGTTGTAGCGGTCGACGATCGCCTTCTTCTTGGCAACGCCTTCCATGGCGTTCTCAAGCACCGTCTTCGTCGGATCGAGCTGCGGCTCCTGCGGCAGGTAGCCAACGGTCGCGCCCTCGGCCACCCAGGCCTCACCGGTGAATTCCTTGTCGAGACCGGCCATGATCCTGAGCACCGTCGACTTACCGGCGCCGTTCGGGCCGAGGATACCGATCTTGGCGTCCGGGTAGAACGACAGATGAACGTTCTCCAGAACCTTCTTCGCGCCGTAGGACTTATTAAGTCCGGCCATATGATAGATGAACTGACGTGCCATAAGGGAATGCTCCGCAGGGAAAGGAAATTTGCCCGCTATGTAGGCGAATTATAGGAAGGGGGCAATGATCAAAGGCATTCGCGCCGGCTTGTCCCCTTAACCTATCCCATGCGGCCGTCCTGCCCCGGCAGCGCTCTTGCCATCGAGAAAATAGCCCTGCGAGGCGGGTCAGCTTCGCCCGGCCGTATCGGCGATGCCCTTGGCGCATTTGAACTCGGTCGGCCCAGCCGCCTGGATCAGCGGTCCGAGGCTCGAAGCCTTCAAGACGTCGCCGGTCAGTCCGATCGTCAGCCCGGTGATGATGCTGCGCCCCTGAACCGTCTGACAGCGCATGCGCACCCGATCGCCGGCGCCGGCGCCAAAACTCTGGTCGAAGGCCTGCTTGATGGTCGCCTCATCGAGCTCGGAGCCGATGCGCTGGCGGAAGAGCGCGCCGACCGCCGAGCGATTGAGCTCCTCCAGCATGCGCAGCTGCGCCGAGAAATAATCGTCGACCGAGCCGCCCTGGCAGGTGCCGCTCCTCAGCCACTGGTGCCGGTCGAGCCCGGATTGCACGCCGGGCATGGCGATGAGCAGCCGCGCCGCCGTGTCGTCGGCCATGGCAAGCTTCGGCAGATCGAGCCAGTTGCCCTTGCGATCCTTCGTGCGCACATCAGCCGCTACCCCGCAATAGCTCTTGCGCAGCGGCCAAAGACCATGCAGCGAGAGATTGGTGGCGTCGAAACGCTCGGCCGTCTGGCTTTCGCATTCCTTGCGCTGCGGCCGGGTTTCGCAGAAGCCGGGTTGCCAGCTCACCGCCAGCACATATTCCGTGCGCGCGCCCGCGCCTTCGGACGCCCCCTGATCCGACATTTCCTCGCCGGCAGCAAAGGCAGCCGGCGCAAGAAGCAGTGCTGCCAGCAGTCCTGCGATCGGACCCGATATCGCCTTGCAGAAACTAACCATGATATCCTCCTGCGGAAACAAACAGGGAACGAATATCGCTCAAAACGGGAAAATTGCAACTCATAATTACGATGAATACACATTCTCTTGTGACCTCATGCGCAACGAGCAACAAGCGGCGATTGCCTTTGCCTTGCAAATCGATTTGATATCGAAATGGTCTGTCGTTGTTGCCGGGGGAAATCGTGTTCGGGCAGGTGAAGACACATCAGAGCCCGACCGGTGCCACCTTGCGCTGGCGCCATTTCCCGGCGGCCGCCAATGCCCGCGGCATCCTGCTCGTCAGCCACGGCCTGGCCGAACATTCCGGCCGCTACGCCCGCTTTGCCGAAGCCATGGCCGCGCACGGCTTCCATGTCTATGCCCATGACCATCGCGGCCACGGCGGAACGCGGGCGCCGGACGCACCGCTCGGCATGTTCTCGAACCGCGAAGGCCTCGACAAGGTGTTCGCCGATATCCGGGCCGTGCGGGCGCTGGCGACCGCAGCACATCCGGATCTGCCGGTCATCCTTTTCGGCCACTCCATGGGCGGGCTGATCGCGCTCAACGCCGCCGAGACCGACCCCGGCCTCTATGATGCGCTCGCCGTCTGGAACTCCAATTTCCGTCCCGGCCTTGCCGGCCGCGGCGGCCAGGTGATCCTCAAGATCGAGAAAGCGTTGAAGGGCTCCGACGTTCCGAGCCCGCTTCTGACCAAACTCACCTTCGGCATGTGGGGCGGCGCCATCAAGGATCGCAAGACCGATCTCGACTGGCTGTCGCGCGACGATGCCGAGGTCGCGAAATACGCAGCCGATCCGCTTTGCGGCTTCGATGCGACCGTCTCGCTCTGGCTTGACCTCTTCCGGCTGTCCTTCGGTGGCGCCCGGCCCGACCGGCTGGCACGGCTCCGCAAGGACCTGCCCATCCATCTCGTCGGCGGCAGCGCCGACCCGTCCACGGAGATGGGCAATGCCGTGCGCTGGCTCGGCACCAGGATGAAAGCGGCCGGCCTGAGCAACGTCACCGTTACCGTCTATGATGGCATGCGCCACGAGACCCTGAACGAACTAGGCCGGGAACAGGCGACCGCGGACTTTGCCGCCTGGTGCTTGAGCGTCGTTGCAGGCAAGCGCTGACCGGAAATCCCATGACCGACATATCCTTTCCCAAAATCGCGGCGGACCACAATCGCATCTCCTTCGGGCTGACGCTGATGGTGATCTCGGTGCTGCTGTCGCCGCTGATCGATATTTTCGCGAAGCTGGCGATCACCACCGTTCCCTCGGCCGAAATTACCGCCGTCCGCTTCCTGCTGCAGGCCGTCTTCATCCTGCCGATCGTGCTCTTCCGCGGCAGCCTCTTCGATCTCACCTGGCGCAAGACCGGGCTCCATGCGCTGCGCGGCGGTCTCCTGGTCGTGACGATGCTCTCCTTCATCACCACGCTGAAGGTGATGGAGGTGGCCGATGCGATTGCGATCTTCTTCGTCGAGCCGGTCATCCTGACGATCCTCGGCAGCGTCTTCCTGAAGGAAACGATCGGCTGGCGGCGCTATACCGCCTGCGGCGTCGGCTTCTTCGGCGCGCTGCTCGTCATCCAGCCGAGCATGCAGGAGGTCGGGCCGATCGCGCTTTTGCCTGTTGTCGCCGCCTTCGCCCTCGCCGTGTTCCTGCTCGTCACCCGCATGGTGGCGCAGAACGAGGACCCCTGGTCGATGCAGTTTCATGCCGGCATCTGGGGCGGCCTCCTCTGCCTCGTGCTCCTCTATTTCGGCGAAGGCACCGGCTCCAGCATCTTCGATCCGGTCTGGCCGGAAGGCTACACTTGGTCCTACCTGCTCGGCGTCGGCGTCACCGCCACCATCTCGGGCGTGCTCGGCGTCTACGCCTATCGTGCGGCCCCCGCTTCGGTGCTGGCACCACTGCAATATCTGGAGATCGTCTCGGCCACGATCTTCGGCTGGCTCGTCTTCGGCGATCTGCCGGACGCGCTGAAATGGCTCGGCATCGCCATTATCATCGGCTCCGGCCTCTACATCATCTGGCGCGAGCGCCGCGTGCACAAGGACACGAGCGTCGCTCCGGTGTCGCCAGCAATCTGACAACAAAGAAAGACCATCGGGAGGAAGATCATGAAAACTGGAGGACAGCTCGTCGTCGACGCCCTCGTCGCCAATGGCGTGAAGCGCATCGCCTGCGTGCCGGGGGAAAGCTACCTGGCGGTGCTGGATGCGCTCTACGACACCGACATCGACGTGCTCGTCTGCCGCCAGGAAGGCGGCGCCGCGATGATGGCGGATGCCTGGGGCCGGCTGACGGGCGAGCCCGGCATCTGCATGGTGACCCGCGGCCCCGGCGCGACCAACGCGTCCGCCGGTCTGCATGTCGCAAGGCAGGATTCGATTCCGATGATCCTCTTCATCGGCCAGGTGCAGAGCGAAGCGCGCGAGCGCGAGGCGTTCCAGGAGATCGAGTACCGCCGCGCCTTCACCGAGGTCGCCAAATGGGTGGGCGAGATCGACGATCCCGCCCGCATTCCGGAGTTCGTCACCCGCGCCTTCACTGTTGCCACCTCCGGCCGTCCCGGCCCGGTCGTGCTGACCCTGCCGGAGGACATGTTGACCCGCAGCGCCGAAGCGCCCGCCGCCAAGCCCTACCAGCCGGTAGAAGGCCATCCGGGCGCGGCGCAGGTAAAGCGGCTCGGCGAGATGCTCGAGAACGCCAAGCGGCCGATCGCCATCCTCGGCGGCACCCGCTGGACCGCCGATAGCGTCGCGGCGTTCCAGCGCTTCGCCGAGCGGTGGAAACTGCCCGTCGGCTGCTCCTTCCGCCGCCAGATGCTCTTCGATCACCTGCATCCGATGTATGCCGGCGATGTCGGTATCGGCATCAACCCGGCGCTCGCCAAGGAGATCAAGGAAGCGGATCTGGTGCTGCTTCTCGGCGGCCGCTTCTCGGAAATGCCGTCGTCCGGCTACACGCTGATGGATAGCCCCTACCCGCGCCAGACGCTGGTGCATGTGCATCCGGACACATCCGAGCTCGGCCGCGTCTACCGGCCGGAACTGGCGATCGCCGCAAGCCCGCGCGACTTCGTCGCCGCGCTCGACGGCCTTGCCCCCGCAGGCGAACCCGCCTGGGCCGCCCGCACGGAAGCCATGCACGCCGCCTATCTCAAGTGGTCGACCCCGCCGGAAACCGGACCGGGCGCTGTGCAGATGGGCCCGATCATGAACTGGATCGAGGCGAACGTGCCTGCGGATACCATCTTCACCAACGGCGCCGGCAACTACGCCACCTGGGTGCACCGCTTCCACCGCTTCCGCCGCTATGCGACGCAGGCAGCACCTGCCTCCGGCTCGATGGGTTATGGCCTGCCGGCCGCGGTCGCCGCCAAGCAGCTCCATCCGGATCGCGAGGTCATCTGCTTTGCTGGCGACGGCTGCTTTCTGATGCACGGCCAGGAATTCGCCACCGCCGTTCGCTACCGCCTGCCGATCATCACCGTCGTCGTCAACAACGGCATCTACGGCACGATCCGCATGCACCAGGAGCGCGAGTATCCCGGCCGCGTCAGCGCCACCGACCTCACCAATCCGGATTTCGCGGCGCTCGCCCGCGCCTATGGCGGCCACGGTGAGACGGTCGAGAAGACGGAAGAGTTTGCCGCCGCCTTCCTCAGGGCGCGCGCCAGCGGCAAGCCGTCGATCATCGAGATCAAGCTCGACCCCGAAGCGATCACGCCGACACGCACGCTGACGGATATCCGCAACGGCTGATCGATTGGGAACTGATTGCGACCGCTGCGAACTGCGGCGGTCGCAAGCGGCGAACCGAACCTATTCTTCCAGCCACTCGGTCGAAAACGCACCGGCGGCGTGCAGGTCGGTCGTTTCCAGCCGGCCCGGCCCGAGATTCTCGAACTTGTGCGGCACGTTGGCCGGCGCCACGACGATCTCGCCGGCTTCGGCGTCGATCGTGCGGTCACCGACGGTGAAGCGGGCACGGCCGAGGCGGACGATGAAGGTTTCCGGATAGGGATGGCGGTGCAGCTTCGGCCCGAAGCCGATCTGGTCGGTGGTAAAGAAGATCACCGAGAGCCCCGCACCATAGGCACCGCCCTCGAACTCGCCGCTCCAGACGCCGGGCTCATCAGCCCATTGCTCGCGCGAAATGAGATGCGCTTCGGCCATGCCGGTCCTCCATTGTCCGATGGAACGAAACGGCCGAGCGCGAGAACTGGGTTCGCGTGGTTCAGCCGCGGATATGCTGGGTCTGCTGGTAGACGGCCGTCGAGCGGGCACCCGAACGGCAATAGCCGAGCATCGGCCGCTGGAACTCGTCGAGCGCATCGACCATGCGCGTCACGGCCTCCGCCGTCACGCCCATCGGGCCGACGGGAATGTGCATGGTTTCGATGCCGAGCTCTTCGGCACGTGCGGCAATCGAATCGAAGGTCGGCTGATCCGGCGCTTCGAAATCCGGGCGGTGGCAGACGATGGACTTGAAGCCGAGCGCCTTGATCTGGTCGAGATCCTCGACGGTGATCTGGCCGGAGACCGAGTATTCGTCGTTGATCTGGCGGATGTCCATGGTCGTCTTCCTCAGGAAATGTGATGGTCTCTGATGTAGGCGCAGCACTTCTCCGCGTCAATTCAAAAGCCGCGCCTCAAAGGCCCAAGGTCGCGAAAGGTCAGAAGACCGAGAAGGCGATCGCGTAGCTGCGTGCCTCACCCGGCCGAAGCGGGATCAGTTCTCCGGCCGCCGCAAGCTCCGGACGCTTGGCGATGCGGTGCGACACGGGTTCGATGCTGATCACGTCCGCCCCGCCGCGCTGGCAGCGCCACATCTGCAGAAACGGCAGCGTGTCGGTCCGGAACCGCACCTGGAGGTTTCGCCCGCCGAGCCCGGCAAGGCCCGCAAGGGTGGCGTCCGACCAGCCATCAGAACCAACTGCCGCCGGCAGGCAGAAATGCGCACTCTCGCCATTGCCGAAGCGCCAGGCGCTCTCCCCGCCTTCCAGCGAAGCGCTGACGATACGGGCTCCCGGTCCAAGCAACCGACCGGCGATATTGACGTGATACATCATCATCGGCGGAAAGGCCGAGGTCCCGACGTTGACGACGCGATCATCGAGCACGACCTCGTTCCGCCCGGCATCGATCCGCCACCGCCGCTCGACCCGCGCTTGCCCGCCATCGGCGAGCGCCACCTCAATCGTCGCCGTGCACTCGGCGCCGTCACTTGCCATCTCCGTTCGGCTGACCGCCGTTCCCGCAAGCGACCCATGCAGCGGATAGCGTGCGCCTTCCACACCACCCTCGATCGCTTCGGGATGGCGGATATGTTCGGGGCCGCAGGTGAAGAGAAAACCGGCGAGCGCCCGATCGATCCTGACATCGCCATCCGAGGGGATCGCGGCGCCCGGCGACAGGTCGACGCCATCGACGACGAAGGCAGCGATGTCGAGCGCAGAGAGGCGGTCGAACAGCACATGGTTCTCTCGGCCGTCCGCAGGTTCTTCAAGCGTTCTCAGCATGTCCTCTTCCCCAAATCGGCCGCAGAATCACTGCAATCACAAAGAGATGATAGCTGAGGAGAGACACATTTCCTTGGTTGAAGCCGAAGTCTGCTCCGCCTAGATCACGATGATCTCGGGTCGGATCGACCCAAGATCATGAACGTGATCGATTCTAATAAGTTAGAGCGGGATGCGGGCGGAAAACCGCACACACTTTTCCTCATCCCGCTCTGTAGAATTTAACCGCTTGTTCATAATGAATTCATTTTTTTCACATTAACGTCGAAATCCAAATGTACCGCGCCACATTCGCTTCAATGAAAACAGGTTCTCACGTGACGTCAGCGACCCGCATCGGCCTCTCGCTTCTCGCTGCAGCCGGCTTTCTTGCCGTGGATTTGACGGCCGCTTTCGCGCAGGACTATCGCGGTAGGAACCGCTATGGCGACGACGTCTTGCTGGTCACGCCTGATGGCGAAATCCTCGACTACGTGCCGCGCGACGACGAGGTGCAGACCATGCGCGACAGCCGGGGTCGCACGCTCTTGATCGATGGTTGGGGCAACGTGATCGCGACCGTGGTGCCCAATCGTGGCCGCCAAGGCGGTTATGGCGGCTATCGCCGCGAGGGCGACGTCGACATCTATTCGAACCGGCGCAACCGCGACACCGAGCGCGGCTACGGCTATTCCGAGCCTGGCGAAGTCACCGGCTCCGTCCCCGACTACCGCGACGTGGTGCCGCCGTCCACCGACGGCAACGATCTGCCGAACAGCCTGCCGGGCCTGATCGACGGCACCGAAGAGGCTGCGATCGATCCGAACGACACCCAGACCATGCGCCCGTCGATGCCGCCGGCCATGGCGGTCAAGAGCAAGTCGCGCGCCGAGATCACCGCGCTGCAGGTCTTCCTCGACCGCGAAGGCTTTTCGCCCGGTGTGATCGACGGCAAGATGGGCTCGAACGTCACCAAGGCGATCGAGGCCTGGCAGCAGTCGACCGGCGAAACGCTCGACCCCAACAATACCGAGGACATTCTCGAGCGGTTGCGCATGAACGGCGGCATGCCGATCACCAGCTATACGATCACCGCGGCCGACGCCGCCGGCCCCTATGTCGCGTCGATCCCGGAGGATTACGCGCACAAGGCGATGCTGCCGCATATGTCCTTCACCTCGACCACGGAAATGCTCGGCGAGAAGTTCCACATGGACGAGGCCTACCTGCGTGAATTGAACCCCGGTGTCGACTTCACCATCCCGGGCACGATCATCAAGGTGATCAATCCGGGTGCGAACAAGACCGGCAAAGTCGCCCGCATCCTTGCCGACAAGGCGCGCAAGCAGGTGCTCGCCTATGACGACACCGGCAAGCTTATCGCCGCCTATCCGGCAACGATCGGCTCGTCCGACACGCCATCGCCGTCGGGCACCGTCAATGTCGAGCGCATTGCCCTCGATCCGGGCTACACCTACAACCCGAAGATCAACTTCCAGCAGGGCAACAACGACAAGATCCTCACGCTGCAGCCCGGTCCGAACGGCCCGGTCGGCACCGTCTGGATCGCGCTCTCGAAGCCGACCTACGGCATCCACGGCACGCCCGATCCTTCGAAGATCGGCAAGACCCAGAGCCATGGCTGCGTGCGCCTGACCAACTGGGACGCGACCGAGCTCGCCAAGATGGTCAGCCCCGGCGTTACCGTCGAGTTCGTGGATTGACGCCTTTGCCTTCGGCTACGGCATGTTTCCTTCAATCGTAGCCGGCTGAAGGACAAAAACATGCAGCCGTTCAAAGGGCTACAGCGACCTTTGCCCGTCTTGAAAAGACGCGTGGCGCCATAGGCCAAGCGGCGCAGCCGAGAGCATTTTTGCTCTCTTCCCCCAATTGGGTGAGTGACTTCGGCAAAACGCCGTAGAAGATGGGATTGCCTGATTGACCATCCACGACAGGCGCGTTTTTAAAGATGTATCGCCGAGGCGAGACCAGGTTTCGGCAAAGACTTTTCAGACGTATACATTTACAAGACCGCAGCTGCCGACGACCCAGCTGCGGTTTTTTCATCGCCCCACAGCACAACGCTCCGATGCCGCCAATGCCCCGCCTTGCATCATGACTTCATGAAACATTGTCATGAGAATTTTCCCCGCAATCGGCTATCACCGAGAAACCCCGACCTATAGGCCGACATCCGGCCGCACTTGAAGGATTGCCGCGATGGCGACGGAGCGCACCCTGCCCAACCTCTGGCACGCGACGGCACCGGCCGCGCCCGACACGAAGCCGCTTGCCCGCGATGTGTCGACCGATGTCGCCATCATCGGCGGCGGCTTTACTGGCCTCTCGGCAGCCCTGCACCTCGCCGAAAAGGGCGTGAAGGCCACGGTCGTCGAGGCAAAGATGATCGGCTTCGGCGGCTCCGGCCGCAATGTCGGCCTGGTCAACGCCGGCATGTGGGTAAAGCCCGACGACCTGATCTCGACCCTCGGTCCGGCCGCCGGCAACCGGCTGCTCACCGAGCTTGGTGACGGCCCGTCGATGGTTTACGCACTGGTCGAAAAACACGGGATTGCCTGCGAGGCGGTACGCAACGGCACGCTGCACATGGCGGTCGGCAGCGAAGGTGTCACGGAAATCAAGGATCGCGAAGCGCAATGGCGGAAGCGCGGCGCCCCGGTCGAGGCGCTCTCGGCCGAGCGCGCGCATGCGCTGACCGGCGCCGAAGGTTTTGCCGGCGCCCTGCTCGATCGACGCGCCGGCACGATCCAGCCGCTCGCCTACGCCCGCGGGCTCGCGCGCGCCGCCCTTGCCGCCGGCGCGGAGATCTATACCGATACGCCGCTCACCGGCGCCGAACGCCAGGGCGACATCTGGGTGCTGAAGACCGGCAGTGGGGTCGTGCGCGCCAAGCACGTGATCCTCGCCACTAACGCCTATGGTGGCCTCTTCGCCGAGACGCCATGGCAGGCGCATACGCAGGAACTGACGATCCTGCCCTATTTCCAGTTCGCCACCAATCCGCTGCCCGATTCGGTCGCCACCCGCATCCTGCCGGAACGCCAGGGCACCTGGGACACCGGCCTCGTCATGACCTCGTTCCGCATGGACCAGCAGAACCGGCTGATCTTCGGCTCGATCGGCCGGCTCGACGCAATCGCCGAAGGCACGCATCGCGCGTTTGCTGCCCGCTCGGTGCGCAAACTCTTCCCCTATATCGGCGATTTCCGCTTCGAATACTGGTGGGACGGCCGCATCGGCATGACGACCAACAACCTGCCGGCCCTGCACACGCTGGCCCCGAACGTCATCTCCGTCAGCGGCTACAACGGCCGCGGCATCGCGCCTGGCACGGTCTTCGGCCGGGCACTGGCCCATCACGTCACCGGCGAGACCTCGGCGATCCCGCTCGCCGAGACGCCGGTAACCCCGGACGCCTGGCGCGGCGTAAAGTCGGCCTTCTACCACGCCGGCGCCCAGGCCAAGCATTTCATCGACCGGCGGTTTTGAGCGGTTCCGGGCGCCGCGTTGGTGCGGTCTCAGACTGAATCTTGAATATCGGATTCCCGGGGTGTAGCTTCCGTCGTGGGCGCCTGTCCAAACCTGCTGCCGGGTTGAAGGGCCGCGGAATTCCACTCGACGACCATGTTCATCAACGTCGAAGCGTAATCGGCAGACTTCGGCCAAGAGCATTGGATCGTCTCATGCTGAATCCTCAGGTCAGGTTTTCGCCTTCCAACATCGTCGCGCTGAAGGGGTCGCTGCGGGATCGCTACCCTCAGATCAAATCGTCGCACATGGACGAAGCAATCGCCGCTTCGTTCGGCTTCAAGTCATACGCCGCGATGCGCCCGGCACTGCAGCAAGTCGGCAGCCACGCCCGGCTGATCGTCATTATCGACCACATGCTGCTTCTGCTTCGCTTGGAAGAGCTTGGATATCGGGACATCAACGTGGAGGCGTTGCGTCGCCACATGTGGAGCATCGCATTCCCCGACGGTTGGTACGATCATCACCTGGAAAAGGCCGTGTCGAAACGCAGAAGGCCGATCGCGGCCAATTCGCAATAGCAATCTGGGCCTTCTCCTGCCGTTGAAGACCTACGGGAGGCGGCCCCCTCGATGTCCAAGCCTCCAAAAACCACTTGTGATTTGAGATCAGTCGGCTTAACCTGAACTGATTGCATATCGCAATCAGGTCCGCGCGAATGTGCCATTCGAGAAAGGGAAGTGGCCATGGCTAGGCTCGTGTTCGGAATGAACCAGTCGCTCGACGGCTATGTCGACCATACGGCGTTTGCGCCAGGTCCCAAGCTCTTCCGCCACTTCATCGAGGAGGCTGAGCGCCAGGCCGGCAGCCTATATGGCCGCCGTATTTATGAGATCATGCGCTACTGGGACGACGAGCATCCCGAATGGGATGCGGACGAACAGGCCTTTGCAGCGGCATGGCGCAAGCAGCCGAAATGGGTCGTCTCGCGCTCGTTGACATCTGTCGGCCCCAATGCCCGGCTCGTCGAGGGTGATCTCGAAGGCGCGATCCGCGCGTTGAAGGCCGAGCGCGACGGTGAGATCGAAGTTGCCGGCCCGGTCCTGGCGCAAAGCCTCACCGAACTCGGCCTGATCGATGAGTATCGGATCTACCTGCACCCCGTCGTGCTTGGTCACGGCAACCCTTACTTTGCCGGCCCCCGGCCACGGCTCCGCCTTGTAGGTCATGACCGGATTGACGAGGATGTGGTGAGGCTCACCTACGTTCCTGCCTAAGGCGGGTCGCGATCTTTCAGATTCGCTCCTTGCGCTTCAGGCTTTTGATATTTCGCGTGTCGCTATCGCAAAACCGCGCTTTTGCGCAACATGCCTTAATCTCGCGACCCGTCCAGTGTGACAAACAAGAACACCCCGGGCCGTCACTAACCCGAGGCGTCATCTATCAATGCGGAATGCACGCTCACGCAGCCGCGCGATAACCCGAGCCGGCGCTGACCTGCACATGCCCCGACGTGCGGAACGCCTTGAGCCGCATGGCGATGTGCTCGGCTTCGCCCGTCAGTGCCTGGCTCGCGGCATTGGCCTGTTCGACCATCGCAGCATTCTGCTGGGTGATCTGGTCCATCTGCGCGATGGCGGTGTTGACCTCCTGCAGGCCCGTTGCCTGTTCGGCGGTGCTGGCGCGGATCGCGCCGAAGACGGAGCTGACCTCCACCACCTGCGCCACGATCTGCTGCAGCGACTGGGCCACCTGGTTGACCGAGTTCACGCCGTCGTCCACCTGGCCGCGCGACTTGGCGATCAGGTCCTGGATGTCCTTGGCCGCTTCGGCGCAGCGCTGGGCAAGCGCGCGCACTTCGGAAGCGACCACGGCAAAGCCCCTGCCCGCTTCGCCGGCGCGCGCCGCCTCGATGCCGGCATTCAGCGCCAGGAGGTTGGTCTGGAAGGCAATCTCGTCGATCACGTCGACGATCCGGGCGATGCTGGCGGACGAGGTCTGGATCTCCTGCATCACCTCGATCGCGTGGCTGACGATCTCGCCGCTCTGCTCGGCATTGGCACGCGCTGCGATCACGGTCGAGTTCGCCTGGTCGGCGCCTTCGGCCGTCTGCTTCACCGTGCGCGTCACCTGCTCGACGGCTGCCGCCGTCTCCTCGAGATTGGCGGCTTGGCGTTCCGTGCGCTTGGCAAGATCGTCGGCGGCCGCCGCGATTTCCTTGGCGCTTGTGTGGATCTGGCTGGCGCCGGCCTCGATGCCGCCGATCGCGCGCGAAAGCTCGCCGATCGCGTGGTTGAAGTTTTCGCCAAGCTCCTGATAGGCGGCCGGCAGATCGGCGCCTATGCGCGCGGTGAGGTCGCCATCGGCGATCTTCTTCAAGGCGGCGCCGAAAGTCTTGCTGATCAGCGCGCGCTCGGCCGCCAGCACTTTCTCCTGCACGGCGCGCTGCTTGGTCACATCGGACGCGTCCATATAAACGGAGATCGACAGGTCCATGTCGAGGAAGACGCCCTTGACGAGGCTCGACAGCATCGCGCCCAGTTCTTCGGCCGAGGTGGTCTGGCGCGAGAACAGGCCGCGCTTTGGCCAGTGCGCCCTGACGATCTCGGTAATCAGGTGTTCGGCGATCAGCGCATAGCCGCCGATATACCAGCGCGGTTCCAAGCCGATGCGGGCATGCACCTGGCCAATGGTGCGCACCTTGGTGCTATAGTCTTCGCTGAAATTGGCGTCGGCGATGTTCGCCCAGTGCCCGACCTGCGCGCCCTTGGCGCGATCGATATGGGCGTCGGACGCAAAGAACCGCTTCGTCTCGGGCGTCGTCTTCACCTTGCCGTAGAACTTATCGAGCGCCGGCTTCAGCTCCTTCTCGAGGATCGGCTTCAGCGCCCTGAGGCTCGTTCGGGCGGCATCATCGAGCGCCATGAAATTCAGACGACCGGCGACGTCCTGCGTGCCGGCAGCGGTGTGTTCCGTTTTCATGTGCGAACTTCCCTGCATGCTCCGCTGCATGCTTCGCAAATCCTGTTCGATTTCAGGGAGAAACATGAAGCAGTTCAAAGTGATACAGCAACCTTTGTGCGCCTGATGAGACGCACGGCCCTGTCGTGGACCATGGAGACGGGATCTATCGCGCAAGGCGTTTGAGATCATGGCCGCAGTCATGGCGGCCGATTGCCCGGTTGCGGGTGATCGCGGCGGGCAAACCTGTATCCAGGACCACTGTTAGAAGCCCAGGGTAAAGGAAGCCTTACGGGCGACAGCCATTTCGCGAAGTCTGAAACAGGATTCAACCGGAACTGACAAACGTCAATTCCGGTTGAAAGCAAGCAATTCCGGGAAAAGTGTGGAGCGGTTTTCCGTCCGGAACTGCGTCGTTTGAATCTTATTCGCGTTGGGCGATCAGGCCGCGTTGCGCGACGCCCAGGACGGCATGCGTGCGGCCCAGGAACGGCGCGCCTTGACCGGCAGCAACGTCTGAACTTCCCTGGCCAGGGCGAATGCGTTTTCGCGCGCCTTGTCGAGATTGCTGACGCGGGCCGGATCCATCGTCTGCAGCGTCCCGCCGCAATCGAAGATCTCGCGGTAGGCGGCACGCTCGACGATCGGCGTGTCGAGCACCGAGACGCCGCGCTCGGCAAGCATGGCCTTGATCGTCTGCAGGGCGCGCGTGGTGACGAGCGAATTGACGCGAGTGAGCACGACCGAATGGTTGATGCGTTGCTTCGACCGGTCCTCGATCTGGCGGATGAGTTCGAGGATCTGGGCAGCGCCCTTGGCATCCATGGCGCAGCCCTGCACCGGGATCAGGACATGGTCGGAAACGGCCAAGGCCAGGGCGACGATCTGGTCTTTCGCGCCCGCGAGATCGATGACGATGTAATCCGCCTCGTCCTTCATCTCGCGGATATGACATTCGAGCGAGCCCGGCGTGATATGCGAGATGACGGTGAGATTGGCGATGTGGCCGGAAACTTCCGCCCAACTCGTGATCCAGCGCTGCGGATCCGCATCGAGAACCACGACGCGATGTCCCTGCCTCGCCAGCTCCGTCGACAGGATCAGCGCCGCCGTCGTCTTGCCCGCGCCGCCCTTTGCATTGGCGAAAGTGATGACCGCCATGATATTCCCCATTCTCTGCATGTTCCGCGCAGAACCACACGGCAAAAGCCGATGGTTCGCTTCTTAACGAAACCTTACAGAAGATGGTTAACGAAACGGTAACGACCGGACGTCAAACCTGACAGTCGCTCTGCCGGAAGACGGTCGGCGCCTGCGAGACCGATGAAAAAAGCCGAGGTCGCGGCCCTCACGCCGGCAGCACGACCGGGTCGGCTGTCCGCTCCGAACGGTAGCACATCGACGAGAATGGCCCGTGCCGCACCGCCTCCCCCGCCGGATGGAGAAGCGCCAGCACGTCGTCGGCAAAATCGCGCGCATTCGCCTGGGCCTTCGCCAGATTGCTGACCCTGCTCGCGTCGAGCGAATGGAGCGTATCGCCCTGCTCGAAAACTTCGCGGAACACCGTGCGCTCCACCAGCGGGGTATCGACGAGCCGGATCCGGCTCTCGGCCAACAACAGTTTGACCTTGCGCATGGCACGGGTCGTCACGATCGGGTTGACACGCGTGAGCAGCACGGCGTGGTTGATGTTGGCGCGCGCATTGTCCTCGATATAGCGGATCAGTTCAAGCACATGCGTGGCGCCACGCGCGTCCATGATGCAGCCCTGCACCGGGATCAGCGTCAGGTCGGAAAGGCCAATCGCAAGCGCCACGAGCACATCGGCGGCACCGGAGAGATCGATGATCACATGCTCGGCCCGGCCGCGCAGCCGCCTGAGATGATCGCTGAGCGTCGTCGTCGTCACGCCGGAGATGATGGAGAGATTGCCGTCATGGCGGCCGTGCCGGAACCAGTCGGTCATGCAGGCGAGTGGATCGCAATCGAGAACCGCGACCCTGTCGCCGCGCCGGGCGTATTCGCAGGCAAGCAGCAAAGCGGCCGTCGTCTTACCGGCGCCCCCCTTCGCATTCGCGAGGGAAATAATTGCCATCGGTCGACCCTACTCACCACGGCCGCGAAACACGGCGGCCGAATACATACGCACACCCTAATGGAAGCGTTCCAGATGGAGGTAAACGAACTGTAAACGGCGCGCTTCAGAGAACCAAATCATGACAGTTCCGTGACGATTAGGTGACAAATCGCCTGCAATGGCAAGTGGTATTTTCGATCTATCTAAACTACAGCGCCGCGCGTCTAATCAGACGCGCAAAAGTCGCTGTAGGACTTTGATCTGCTGCATGTCTGCTTAAATCGAGGGCGATTTTAGGAGACATGCAGTAGGAGAAACCGGCGCCTTGGTCCTGAGGCGCCGGCAGTTTGTTCAGATGCACTCGCGGAAGAGCTTCTTTGCGGCGTCGAGCGTCAGTTCGACCGGGTTGCCGCCGGCCGTCGGGTCGACGATCGCCATTTCCGACATCTCATTGATGCGGTCAGTGCCGACGCCGAGCGCCGAGAGCTTGTCCGGAACGCCGAGTTCTTCGCGCAGCTTCAGCACATAGTCGTAGAAGCCGTCGAAGCCGCCGGAAATGCCGAGATAGGCGGCAGCACGCGCTATTCTGTCTTCGATCGCCGGGCGGTTGAACCGTAAGACCGGCGGCATCACCACCGCATTGGTCATGCCGTGGTGGGTGTTGTAGATCGCGCCGACCGGATGCGACAGCGAGTGGATGGCGCCGAGGCCCTTCTGGAAGGCGACGGCCCCCATGGCAGCGGCACTCATCATGTTGGCGCGGGCCTCGATATCGGTACCGTCCTTGTAGGCGCGCGGCAGATACTCTTTCACCAGCCGCATGCCTTCGAGCGCGATACCCGCCGACATCGGATGGTAGAAGGGCGAGGAATAGGCTTCCAGGCAATGGGCAAAGGCGTCCATGCCGGTGCCGGCGGTGATCACCTTCGGCATGCCGACCGTCAGTTCCGGGTCGCAGATCGTGACGGCCGGCAGGAACTTCGGATGGAAGATCACCTTCTTCACGTGGCTTGCCGAATTGGTGATGACGCTGGCGCGGCCGACTTCCGAGCCGGTGCCGGCCGTCGTCGGCACGGCAACGATCGGCGCGATGCCTTCGACGCTCGCGCGTGTCCACCAGTCGCCAATGTCCTCGAAGTCCCAGACCGGGCGCGTCTGCCCGGCCATGAAGGCGACGCATTTGCCAAGATCAAGGCCCGAGCCGCCACCGAAGGCGATGACGCCGTCATGGCCGCCGTCCTTGAACGCCTTCACCCCGGCTTCGAGGTTGACGTCGTTCGGGTTCGGATCGACTTCGGCGAAGATCGCGCGGCCGAGGCCGGCGGCGTCGAGGATGTCGAGCGCGTTCTGGGTGATCGCCATCGGCGCCAGGCCCCGGTCGGTGATCAAAAGCGGCTTCTTCATGCCCGCCGCCTTGCAATGGTCGGCAAGCTCCTTGATCCGGCCGGCACCGAACTTGATAGCGGTCGGGTAGCTCCAGTTGGCGGTGATGGTCATGCGGTGACTTTCTTCAGATGGTAGGATTTCGGGCGGGTGAGGTTCTGGAAGCCGATGACCGAGAGCGAGCCGCCGCGGCCGGTCTCCTTGACGCCGGTCCAGCAGAGCGCCGGGTCGAGATAGTCTGCGCGGTTCATGAAGACCGTGCCGGTCTCGATATCGGCGCCGATGCGCGCGGCGCGCTCGGCATCCTTGGTCCAGAGCGATGCGGTGAGCCCGTACTGGCTATCGTTCATCAGCTCGATTGCCTGGCTGTCGCTTTTCACCTTCATGATGCCGACGGCGGGACCGAAGGTTTCTTCGCGCATGAAGGCCATGGAGTGATCGACATTGGTAAGGATCTGCGGCGCGAGATAGGCGCCGCCGTCATCCTGCGGGAAGAGCTTCGGATCGATCAGTGTCTTGGCGCCCTTGGCAACCGCATCGGCGATCTGGTCGCGCACGGTCGCGGCGAAGCGCTTGTTGGCCATCGGCCCGAGCGTCGTTTCCGGATCAAGCGGGTTGCCGAGCTTGTAGTTGGAAACCCAGGCGACCGACTTCTCGACGAAGGCGTCATAAAGCGATTCATGCACATAGATGCGCTCGATGCCGCAGCAGCACTGGCCGGAATTGTAGGTAGCACCGTCCATCAGCGTGTCGACGGCGGCGTCGAGGTCCGCGTCCTCCATGACGTAGCCCGGATCCTTGCCGCCAAGCTCCAGGCCCAGACCTGTGAAGGTGCCGGCGGCCGCGCGCTCGATCGACCGGCCGCCTTCGACCGAGCCGGTGAAGTTGACGAAGTCGAAGCTCTTGGCGGCGATCAGCGCCGCCGTCGTTTCATGGTCGAGGAAGATGTTCTGGAAGACGTCGGCGGGAACGCCGGCTTCGACGAAGGCGCGGACCATGCGCTCGCCGACGAGGATCGTCTGGCTTGCATGCTTGATGATGACGGTGTTGCCAGCCATCAGCGCCGGCGCCACCGTGTTGATCGCGGTCATATAGGGATAGTTCCACGGTGCCACGACGAAGACGACGCCGTGCGGCTCACGGACGATGCGCCGCTCGAAGCGGTCGCTTTCCTCTATCACCAGCGGCTTCAGCGAATCGGCAGCGATCGTCGCGACATAGTTCGAGCGCTCGTTGAAGCCCTTGAACTCGCCGCCGTAGCGCACCGGCCGGCCCATCTGCCAGGCAAGCTCCGGCACCACTTCGTCGACCATCTCGTTGAGGCGAGCGACACCCGCCAGCACCAGATTGACGCGCTCGTCGAGCGGACGGCGCACCCAGGCCTTCTGCGCCTGGCGGGCACGGGAGACCACCTGCTTTGCCATGTCCAGCGGCATCGCCGGGCGTTCCGCATAGACCTCGCCGTTCACGGGCGAAATGCACTTGATCATGCTCATGATCGTTTTCCTGTTTGTTCCATCGGAATTCTCGTTCGGTGCTGCAGCCGCCTCTCATCCGGTCTGCCGGCCACCTTCTCCCCGCAAGCGGGGCGAAGGAAATATGCCGCGCCGTTTCTCCCAACCAAGCCCGATTCGCAGGGCAGGTCCCCTCTCCCCGCAGGCGGGGAGAGGGTTAGGGTGAGGGGCAAATCTCGCGCCCTCCTTACGCTCTTTCGAAGCCGCGCGCGACCTCCCAGTCGGTGACGCGGCGGTCGTATTCTTCCTGTTCCCAGCGTGCGGCCCGCGCATAGTGCTCGACGACGTCGTCGCCGAGGGCGGCGCGCAGCATCTTCGATTCCGACAGCGCCACGGTTGCGTCTCTGAGCGTGCGCGGGATCTCGCGCACGTCCTTGCCGCCATAGGCGTCGCCGACGAAGGGCGCTTCCAGTTCCATCTTGCTCTCGATACCGGAAATGCCGGCCGCGATCAAAGCCGCGAAGGCGAGATAGGGATTGAGATCCGAGCCGCCGACACGGCATTCGATGCGGATCGCCTTGGTGTCCTCGCCGCACAGGCGATAGCCGGCGGTGCGGTTGTCCTTGCTCCAGACCGCCTTGGTCGGCGCGAAGGTGCCGGCCATGAAGCGCTTGTAGGAGTTGATGTAGGGTGCCAGGAAATAGGTGATCTCGCTCGCATGGCTGAGAAGGCCGGCCACATAGTGGCGCATCATCTCGGACATGCCGTATTTGCCGCCCTCGTCGTAAAACTTCGACGACTTGCCGTCGGCGCTCCAGAGCGACTGGTGGATATGCGAGGAGGAGCCCGCGGCCGAATAGTTCCACTTGGCGAGGAAGGTGATCGCCTTGCCGCGCGACCAGGCGATTTCCTTGCAGCCGTTCTTGATGATCGCGTGCCGGTCGGCCATCGTCAGCGCATCGGCATAGCGCACGTTGATCTCTTCCTGGCCGGCAGATGCCTCGCCCTTGGAATTCTCGACCGGGATGCCGGCGCCCTGGAGACCGTTGCGGATCGCCCGCATCACGTCTTCTTCCTTGGTCGTCTGGAAGATGTGGTAGTCCTCGTTGTAGCCGCTGGCGAGCTGCAGGTCGCGATAGCCGGAATGACGGGCATCGTCATAGGACTGGTCGAACAGGAAGAACTCAAGCTCGCTCGCCATATAGGCCTTGAGCCCCATCTTCTCGAGCCGCGCCACCTGCTTCTTCAGGATCGCCCGCGGCGAATGCGCCACTTCCTCATGGGTGTGGTGGTCGAGCACGTCGCAGAGCACGAGTGCGGTGCCTTCAAGCCAGGGAATGCGACGGAGCGTCGAAAGGTCCGGCTTCATCGTATAGTCGCCATAGCCCTTCTCCCAGCTCGTCGCCTTGTAGCCGGGAACGGTTTCCATCTCGATGTCGGTCGCCAGCAGGTAGTTGCAGCTATGCGTTTCCTTCCATGCGCCGTCGACGAAAAACTGCGCGTGGAAGCGCTTGCCCATCAGACGGCCCTGCATGTCGACCTGGCAGGCGAGAACCGTATCGATGCGGCCGGCAGCGACGTCTTCCTTCAACTCATCAAACGTATAGCTCATCAACTTCCATCCCATGTTTGGTCACGCGGCCGTCCCCTTGGGTCACGATATTTTTGGGCCGCGTGAACGTGATCGCTTCAGGTGATCGGAGCGGGATGCCAGCGGAAATCCGCGCCTGGCTTGCTCATCCCGGCTCCACAAAAGAAAAGGCGGAAGTCGCGGTCGCGCTCCCGCCTTTCGCTCGTTCGTTAGACTTCGCCGACGGCCTTTTCCGCGGCAGCGATTTCGGCCTGACGGCGTGCCACTTCGTCACCGATCGGTGGGCCGCGGAAACGGCGGGTTTCGAAGCCAAACCAAACCGCGCCTGTCAGCACCAGGAAACCGACGGTGATGTAGAGCGCCCAATCGCTCGGAGGCTGCACGCCGAGAATGAAGATCAAGACCATGGAGACGATCGACAGGATCGCGAAGAGCTTGAACATGCTCTCGCCGAGGTTCCACGGACCCATCTTGTCCCACTTCGAGGTTCCCCAGGCGAACAGGCCGAGCGTGATCGGGATCGCGAAGGAGAAGAACAGGAAGATGACGGTGCACGAAACGACGATCGTGTAGACAGGCGTTTCACCGATCGAGACCAGCGACGAGCCCCAGACGAACAGGACCGAGAGGACCGAGCCAGTCCAGATCGCGGCCACCGGCGTGCGGTAGGTCGGGCTCACCTTCGCGAGTGCCTTGGAGGCCGGCAGGCCGCCGTCACGCGAGAAGGCGAAGATCATGCGCGATGCCGAGGTCACCGTCGCCAGGCCGCACAGCCACTGGCTGACGAGGATGGCCAGATAGAGGATGTCCTTGATGACCGGGTTGACCTGGGTGTCCATGGCCCAGAAGAAGACGTTCCAGCCCTGCTTGGCGGCTTCGTCCATGTTCGGGATCATCAAGACGAAGGCGCACAGCATGATGTAGCCAAAAAGCGCCGACCAGAGCACCGACGAAACCATGCCGCGCGGAACGGAATGGGCCGCCTTGACCGTTTCTTCCGAGGTGTGCGCCGAGGCGTCGTACCCGGTGATCGTGTAGATCGGCATCAGCAGGCCGAGCAGGAAGACCCAGGTGCTCGAGTTCTGCGGCCAGACATTGCCGCCCGCTTCACCGGAATAGTTGGAGAAGGTGAAGAGCCGGGCGATGTCGTAGCTGTCGGCAGCGACAAGGCACACGAGAGCAAGCAGGATCGACGTCACGAAGATCAGATAGCCCGAGAAGTCCGTAAGCCTCGCGGTGAGGCCTATGCCCATATGGTTCACGAGCGCCTGGGCGCCGGTGATAACGGCCAGGAAGACGATACGCGTCGTGATCGTGTCCTCCAGCGCGAAATAGGGCGTACCGAAGGAACCCATGAAGAAGTAGTAGGTGCCGACGTTGATGGCGCCGAGAACGGTGACGAGGCCGAGCAGGTTGAACCAGGCCGTCAGCCAGCCGGTGAAGCGGTTGCCGAGGATCGAGCCCCAGTGATAGAGGCCGCCGGCCGTCGGATAGGCCGAGCTGATCTGCGCCATGGCGACGGCGAAGACCAAGGAGATGAAGCAGCCGAGCGGCCAGCCGATACCGATCGCGGCGCCCCCTGCACCGGCCGTCGCCTGGGGCAGCGAGTTGATGCCGCCCGAAAGAATGCAGATGATCGAGAACGACACCGCGAAGTTCGAGAACTGGCTCATGCGCCGCTCGAGCTCCTGGGCATAGCCCATCGAGTGCAGGACGCTCATGTCCTGCTTTTTGTCCAATTCACTGTAGTCTGACATTGCTCTTCCCCTGATTTCTTCAGACCAGGCCGCCCCATTGCGGCTGGGTCCCATCAACCACCTGGTCCGGAGAGCCGGAACAGGACCGCGGCCATGCCGCTCCCCAGGGTCTTTTATTGTGCTGAAAGTGCCGCTGCGCCTTTGCGGAGCAATCCTTCCAGATAATCGGCTATGACCCTTTGGCCGATTTCGTTGCGAATGAGATCGTTGCGGATCTCGATCATCACATTCGGCAGTCCGTTGTGGACGCCGTATTCGATCAAGCTGTGGGTGACGCCATCGGCGGGCCCGTAGGGCTCGTTGCGGCGAATGTCGTAGGAAACCTGGCCCTTCGTTGCGAACGCCAGCATGTGGTCGGCAAGCCGGCTGTCGGCATCGTGCAGGATGCCGACCTCGACCGCCCGCGGCCTGCCGAAATAGACGGGCGTGAAGCTGTGCATGGTCACGAGGATGGGGGGCCTGCCGGCCGCCTTGCGTTCGGAAACGAACCGCGCGACCGCGTCATGGAACGGCCGGTAGATCTCGTCCACGCGCGCCTGGCGCTCCTCGGCCGACATCGTGCGGTTTCCCGGGATCTCGTAGACTTCGCTCAGAACCGGCATCGCCGCCTCCGCCTCGGGCGGGCGGTTGCAATCATAGGCAAGCCGCGAAAAGCGCTGGTAGATCAGCGCCGCATCAAGCTTGGCGGTGAGAAATTTGGCAACGGCGAGCGCGCCGGGATCCCAGGCGATGTGGCTTTCGAGCGCCTGCTCGGTGAGGCCCAGCGTTCCCAGGCGCTCCGGAACACGGCGTGAGGCGTGCTCGCAGACGAGCACGATATCGCCCTTCCCTGCGGCGTTTTCGATCGCAACCGGATCGCCATCTGCTTCGGTCAAAAGTCGCGTCAACACCGGCATCCCCTCTTGCCCCGTCAGACGTTCGTTAATGAAAAGAATTCTTCAGAGATTGGCGAGTGTCAATCGAAATCTGAAACGATCTCTTCAAAATTGCGATTGACTCCAATTGTGACAGCGATGTTTAATCTGTCACAAACCGGCTCTAGATCGGTTCAGGGGAGACAATTTGACCAGCAAGGCTGCATCCACGACGGTGTCGGATGTGATCACTGCCCACTTCACTGCGCTGACCCGCGCGGAGAAGCAGTTGGCGGAGACGCTTCTCGACAATTATCCCGTCTCGGGGCTCGGTTCGATCACCACGGTCGCCGAGAACGCCGGTGTTTCGACGCCCACCGTCGCGCGCATGGTGCAAAAGCTCGGCTTCCGCGGTTTTCCGGATTTCCAGGCGAGGCTGCACCAGGAACTGGAAGCGACGATTTCCAATCCGATCACCAAGCACGACCGCTGGGCCGCCAATGCGCCCGGCACCCATACGCTCAATCGCTTCGCCGATGCGATCACCAGCAACCTGCGCGAGACGCTGACACAGATCGAGCCGCAGGATTTCGACGAGGCCGCCGCCCTGATCGCCGACCGCAAGCGCAGCATCTATCTGCTCGGCGGACGCATCACCCACGCCCTTGCCGATTATCTCTTCACTCACCTTCAGGTCATCCGGCCGGGCGTCACCGAAATCGCCTCCAATGCCAGCGCCTGGCCGCACTACGTGCTCGACATGCGCCAGGGCGACGTGCTGATTCTCTTCGACATCCGCCGCTACGAACAGGAGATGGTGACGCTCGCCAAATCCGCTCGCGAGCGTGGCGTCGAGATCGTGCTGTTCACCGATCGCTGGACTTCGCCGGTCGCCAAGTCCGCCTCCCGCGTGTTCCGCTCGCATATCGAAGTGCCTTCGGCCTGGGACAGCTCGGTGGTGATCCTGTTCCTGATCGAAGCGCTGATCGAGGCCGTGCAGAGTTCGAACTGGGAGGAAACCCGAGATCGGATGAAGACGCTCGAGGGCCTGTTCGATTCCACCCGCATCTTTCGCAAACCCGTCTAGGAGAGCTCGCCGACCCGTTCACGGAATTTCATCCAGTCATGCGACAGTGGCCCGCCGGATCAAAAAAACAAATGTTCTTCCAACGACATAGGCGGCGCGATCGGAAAAACTGCTGTCACATTACTTTCATCGCATCTCTTTAACAGCCTACTGCATGTCTCCTTAAATCGACCTCGATTTAAGGACGAAGACATGCAGCAAATCAAAGTCCTACAGCGACCTTTGCGCGTCTGATCAGACGCGCGGCGCTGTAGCCGAAATCGACTGAAACCCCGCGAAATTGACTAAACCCATAAGGAGAACACCAGTGATTTCAAAAACCCATCGCCTGCTTTCGCTCTCCACCGCCGTTTTCCTGGCAACGACCGCAATTGCCGCAGCCGAGCCGAGCGCCGAGCTCATCGAAGCCGCCAAGAAGGAAGGCATGCTGACCACGGTCGCCCTGCCCCACGACTGGTGCGGCTACGGCGACGTCATCGCCGCCTTCAAGGCCAAGTATCCGGAAATCCAGGTCAACGAACTGAACCCGGACGCCGGCTCCGCTGACGAAGTCGAGGCCGTCAAGGCCAACAAGGACAACAAGGGCCCGCAGGCGCCTGACGTCGTCGACGTCGGCCTCGCCTTCGGCCCGCAGATGAAGGCCGAAGGTCTGCTGCAACCTTACAAGGTCTCCACCTGGGACGAGATCCCGGACAGCGTCAAGGACGCCGAAGGCTACTGGTACGGCGACTACTACGGCGTGATGTCCTTCCTGGTGAACAAGGACCTCGTCCAGAACGCTCCGAAGGACTGGGCTGACCTGCTGAAGCCGGAATATGCCGGTCAGGTCGCTCTCGCCGGCGATCCGCGCGCCTCGAACCAGGCGATCCTCGGCGTTCTCGCCGCCGGTCTCGCCAAGGGTGCAAAGTCGGGCAAGGAAGCCGGTGAAGCCGGTCTCGGCTACTTCGCCGAACTGAACAAGGCCGGCAACTTCGTTCCTGTTATCGGCAAGTCCGGCACGCTCGCCCAGGGCTCGACCCCGATTGTCGTCGCCTGGGACTACAACGCGCTTGGCTGGGCCAAGACGCTCAACGGCAACCCGCCGACCGAAGTCGTCGTTCCGGCCAGCGGCGTCCTCGCCGGCGTCTACGTCCAGGGCATCTCGGCCTACGCGCCGCACCCGAACGCTGCCAAGCTGTGGATGGAGCACCTCTATTCTGACGAAGGTCAGCTCGGCTGGCTCAAGGGCTTCTGCCACCCGACCCGCTTCAACGCCATGGTCAAGGCCGGCAAAGTTCCGCAGGCGCTGATCGACGCCCTGCCGCCGGCAGCGGCTTACGAAAAGGCCTACTTCCCGACGCTCGAAGAAGTCGACGCCAACAAGGCTGCCGTCACCGGCGGCTGGGATTCCGTCGTCGGCGCGAACGTCCAGTAAGCCTTTCCACAGAGATGTCGCCCCGACCGGTTTTCCGGTCGGGGCACTTACGTTATTCGTAAGGAATTCAACTTCTTAGAACACCAATAACGCCCGCGTCGACAACGCGGCTTCAGGGGCGCGAACGGAATGTCATCTGCTAAACCCGACGCCAGCCCGCCGGCGCGTCGCCTACCGCTTCACTGGCTGGGCATCGTGCCCTTTGCCGCCTTCGTGACACTGTTCCTGATATTGCCGACGATGAAGATCGTGGTCGGCGCCTTTCAGACGGCAGACGGCAGCTTCACGCTTGAGAACATCCGGGGCCTGTTCACGCCCTCGATCCTCGCGGCCTACTGGATCTCCATCAAGATCAGCATCGCCTCGGCGCTTCTCGGCTGCCTGATCGGCTTTGCCATGGCCTCGGCCATTGTCTTCGGCGGCTTGCCGAAGGGCATCCGCGGCCCGCTTCTGACCTTTTCCGGCGTCGCCTCCAACTTTGCCGGCGTGCCGCTCGCCTTCGCCTTTCTCGCGACCCTCGGTCCGGTCGGCATCCTCACCGTCTTCCTGCGCTCGAACTTCGGCTTCGACCTCCGGATGCTCGGCTTCAACCTTCTCTCCTTCTGGGGGCTGACGATCACCTATCTCTTCTTCCAGATCCCGCTGATGATCCTGATCATCACGCCGGCGCTGGACGGGCTGAAGCGCGAATGGCGCGAGGCCGCCGAAATCCTCGGTGCCACCGGCCTGCAATACTGGCGCATGGTCGCCTTCCCGATCCTGCTGCCGTCGCTGCTCGGCACGCTGGCGCTTCTCTTCGCCAATGCCTTCGGCGCGGTCGCGACCGCCATCGCGCTCACCGGCTCGTCGCTGTCGATCGTGCCGATCCTGCTCTTCGCCCAGATCCGCGGCGACGTGCTCGGCAATCCGCATCTCGGCTACGCGCTCGCCTTCGGCATGATCGTCGTCACCGGCATTGCCAACGCGATCTACATCTGGCTCCGCGCCCGCAGCGAAAGGTGGCTGAAATGAAGAAGATCTGGGCCTGGGGGGCCCTCGTTTTCGGCCTCCTCTATTTCACCCTGCCGCTCATCGGCATGACCAACTTCTCGCTGAAGATGCGGCGCGGCGAATATTCCTTCGACGCCTACGGCAAGGTCTTCGGCGATCCACGCTTCCAGGAAACCTTCACCTATTCGGTGATGCAGGCGCTGTTCACCATCGTCTTCGGCGTTCTGCTTGTCGTACCGACCGCCTATTGGGTCCGGCTCAAACTGCCGCGGCTGCGCCCGGTTATCGAGTTCATCACGCTGCTGCCGCTGGTCATTCCGGCGATTGTCATCGTCTTCGGCTACATCCGGCTCTACAACACCTCGAGCTGGCTGCCGCTGACCGGCACGGTCACCGGCACCAACATCCTCCTGATGTTCGGCTATGCCACGCTCGCTTTGCCCTACATGTATCGCGCCGTGGATACCGGGCTTCGGACCATCGACGTCGCGACGCTCACCGAAGCCGCCCAGAGCCTCGGCGCCGGATGGACCACCATTCTGGCAAAGATCATCCTGCCGAACGTGCTCGTCGCTGTGCTTTCAGGCGCCTTCCTGACCTTCGCCATCGTCATCGGCGAATTCACCATGGCGGCGCTGCTCAACCGACCGGCCTTCGGCCCCTACATGCAGCTTCTCGGCGCCAACCGCGCCTATGAGCCTGCAGCACTCGCCGTCATCGCATTCGGCATCACCTGGGGCTGCCTCGGCCTCATCCAGCTCGTTTCGCGCTTCCAGAAAAGCGCGCCCCCCAAGGCCTGAGGACCGCACTCATGAGTTTCCTGTCACTCACCAGCATCAAGAAGTCCTTCGGCCCGGTTCAGGTCGTGCACGATTTCAACATGAACATCGAAAAGGGCGAGTTCGTCTCCTTCCTTGGGCCCTCGGGCTGCGGCAAGACGACGGTTCTGCGTATGATCGCCGGCTTCGAGACACCGACCAGCGGCAAGATCGTCATCAACGGTCGCGACCAGAATTCGCTGAAGCCCAACCAGCGCAATATCGGCATGGTGTTCCAGGCCTATGCGCTGTTTCCCAACATGAACGTGCAAGACAACGTCGCCTTCGGCCTGAAGGTTGCGGGCGTCGACAAGTCGGAGATCGAGGCACGGGTGAAGCAGATGCTCGGGCTGATCAAGCTCGAGCACCTGGCGGACCGCTTCCCCTACCAGCTCTCCGGCGGCCAGCAGCAGCGCGTGGCCCTCGCCCGCGCCATTGCGGTCAAGCCGCAGGTGCTGCTGCTTGACGAGCCGCTTTCGGCGCTCGACGCCAAGATCCGCGTATCGCTGCGCGAGGAAATCCGGCAGATCCAGCAGCAACTCGGCATCACCACCGTCTTCGTCACCCATGACCAGGAAGAGGCCCTGTCGATCTCCGACCGCATCGTCGTCATGAATGCCGGCCGCGCCGACCAGATCGGCACTCCCTTCGAGATCTACAACACGCCGTCGACGCGCTTCGTTGCTTCCTTCGTCGGCACGCTGAACATCATCGAGGGCAAGGTCGCCGATCCGGCTTCCGGATCCGTGACGATCGGCAACCAGCAGGTGGCGCTCAAGGACCCGATTGCCGGCATGAAGGGCGGCGACAGCATCTCGCTGGCGCTGCGTCCCGAAGCGGGCTCGATCGCCGAGGGCGCGAAGGGCGATACCGCCCTTGCCGGCGAGGTCGTCTCGACCAGCTTCCTCGGCTCGGTCATCCGCACGCGGCTGCGCGTCGGCGGCGACGTCATCTCCTTCGACATGTTCAACAATCCGGGCGTCACCCCGCCGGTCTCCGGCGACAACGTCACGCTGCGCTTTGCTGCCAAGGACCTGCTCGTCATTCGCGAGTGAGCGAGCCGGACGTCATCGGAACGATTTCTTCCGGTGACGTCGGTCTCTGGAAAAATCTGTCGTGATTTCCGCTGTTTTCGTCGCGCCCTGCGTTTGACCGCGCACGGCCGCCCTATATAGTCGCGTTGTTCTCAGGGCGGGGCGAAATTCCCCACCGGCGGTAGCGAGGCGAAGCCTCGAAGCCCGCGAGCGCCTTAGGATTTAGCCCTTGGGGTCAGCAGATCCGGTCGAATTCCGGAGCCGACGGTCACAGTCCGGATGGAAGAGAGCAAGCAGGAACGTGGGCCCCGCGACGGGACCCCGCGCGCATGCATGTTCGCCCGACGGGATCATTGGAAACGCCAAACCCTGAAAGGCTTGAGACCATGACCATTCTTTCCCACCCCGCCGCCAAGATCGCGATCGTCCGTGCCCGCTGGCACGCCGATATCGTCGACCGCTGCGTCGATGCCTTCGTCGCGCAGTGGACGAAGCTCGGCGGCTCGGCCGCCGATGTCGAGATCTTCGACGTGCCGGGCGCGCTCGAAATCCCGCTGCATGCGCAGACGCTGGCAAAGACCGGCCGCTACGCCGCAATCCTCGGCACCGCCTTCGTCGTCGACGGCGGCATCTACCGCCATGACTTCGTCGCCGGCACCGTGCTCGACGGCATGATGCGCGTACAGCTCGACACCGACGTACCGGTGCTTTCCGCCGTGCTGACGCCGCACAATTTCCAGGAAAGCGAACCGCTGATCGCCTTCTTCCGCGAGCACTTCGTCGTCAAGGGCACGGAAGCGGCCAATGCCTGCACCCAGATCCTCGACGCCCGCGCCAAGCTGGCGCTGGTCAACGCCTGAGCGCTTGGTGGGTCACTGAAACGTAGTGCACTTGGCTCGCCCCTCATCCGGCCTGCCGGCCACCTTCTCCCCGCCTTGCGGGGAGAAGGACACGCGTGGCACCCTTGCCGCCCAAACTCATCCTTGGTCATCGAGAACGGCATCCACGCGGGGGTCAATCAGGGCTCCGACCCGGCGAAAGAACTCGTCCCCTCTCCCCGCCTGCGGGGAGAGGGTTAGGGTGAGGGGCAAGCGCTCCCGCGGGCTGCCGCAATCAGACCAGTTGAATCAACCTCTGAACCACCTGAATCGAATCGTCAGCTTGAGCGAACAAACCCCTGTTTCGACTCCCAAATATCCGGCCTACCGCGTCGCCTCGCCCTCATGCAGGCTGCGCTCCAGCGCCGCCATGCGGTGCCGGTGCCCTGCCACCTCGTAGCCGACGATGGTGATGACAGGCGCCAGCGTCAGGATGATCAGGCACGCCGCCATGTCGAGCCCGGCCATCGCCGCGGCCACGGAGGCGACCAGCACCAGCGCCGTGCCCACGAGCAGCCAGAGATGCAGCCGGTCCGTCTGCTGCAGCAGATAGGCGTACATCGCGTAGAGCATGCCGATGTAGAATGCGACGGGCACCGCGACCGTCAGCACCGTTGCGACCGAGCCGATGTGCGCCTTGTGCTCGATATAGTAGGCCGCCACATGCAGCCCGGCGCCGGTTGCGACGATCGATGCGAAGATCGGCATGTGGCCATAGCCCCAGACGAAAGACCGCTTGAGGCGGTGGTGGTGCAGAATCTCGGCGCTCGGCAGCAGGAAATAGATCCACCACATGCCGAAGGTGAGCCCCGTGCCCGCGAGGCAGACGAGCGCGACATCGAGGTTCCAGCCCGCGCCCTCGACGACCGCGGAGATCGAGGCAACCGTGCCGACCACCCCTTCCCCGAGCGCGATGATCGCAAGCAAGCCATAGCGCTCGGCGATGTGATGGGCATGCCAGGGCGTTCCGCCATACCGCATCTCGGCGATATAGGGACCGAGCATCTCGATCGCCGTCAGCACGACGACCATGGCAAAGGTCACGGCAAGCGAGAAGTCGAAGAAGATCAGCACGATCCAGCCGAGCTGGGCGGCACTGATCGCCTTCACATAGACCATGCACGCCTCGCGCCGCATCGGATCCTGCCGGCTGGCGCGCAGCCACTGGAAGACCATCGCCACGCGCATGACGACATAGCCGAGCACCATGACGCCATTGTTGAGGTGTTCGCCCTTGTCGATCGACTCGAACATCGGCGGCAGGCCGATCGCCAGGATCAGGACGCCGACCATCTGCACCATGGTGACGCTGCGAAAGATCCAGTCGTCCGTGTCGTAGGCCGAGGCGAACCAACTGAAATTGATCCAGGCCCAGCAGATGGCGAAGGTGGCGAAGCCGAAGCCGATCAGCCCGGCGATGAAGTGGCCCTCGGCGAAGAGATGCGCGAGCTGCGAGGCAGCGAGGCTGAAGGCGATGACGAAAGTCAGATCGAACAAAAGTTCGAGCGTCGTCGCCGTCCTGTGATGTTCGTGCGTGTCGCGGCCCCTCATGCGCGAGACATGGTGGTGCGCGCTTTGCTGCGGCCCGGTCGAGCTTGTTTCAGTCATGCGGCGGCGCCCTTCATTTGACGATCCGCAAGAATGTTCAAATATTTGCCAAAGCTTCGTCAAGACGACGGACAATCCCCGAACATGAAAACGCCCGGCATTGCTGCCGGGCGTCTCGTCACGATGCCTGAGGGAGGATCAACGGGCATCGCGAGATCAGTTAGGCCTTGATATATGTGAGCGGGATGCGGGCGGAAAACCGCACACACTTTTCCTCATCCCGCTCTAGCAGCATCGAGACGATCGATCGCCTCGACGTTGCCGGCCGAGGGCCCGTTCGGGTCGAATTCGGACGCGAGCCAGGTGTCGACGATCGACTTCGCCAGTTCCGGCCCGATGACGCGGGCGCCCATGGTGATGATCTGGGCGTTGTTCGACTTCGCCGCACGCTCGGCCGAATAAGTGTCGTGCGTCAGCGCGGCGCGAATACCCGGCACCTTGTTGGCGGAGATGCAGACGCCGATGCCGGTTCCGCAGAACAGGATGCCTCGATCATGCTTGCCCTCGACGACCTGCTGCGCCAGCTTCTGCGCGAGATCCGCATAGTAGCCGGCCTGGCTGAGGTCCACGACCTCCACGTCGTCCCTGCCCGCAAGATGGGCGGCGATCACATCCAGCAGGGGCTTGCCGGCACTGTCCGCCCCGATTGCAATCTTCATGATTGTTCCTTTCCGTTCTTGAGGAACTGCCACTGCCGAAGGCTCAGATCGCCTTCGAGACACGCTGCAGAATGTCGAGATAGCCCGTGACGTCCCAGGCGGAGCGACCGATGAAGAGGCCGTCGATATGCGCCTCACTGATCAGTTCTTCGCAATTGCCGGGATTGACGCTGCCGCCGTAGAGAACCGGCACGCGCCTGCCGAGCGCCGCTTCCGCCACATCAGCGATGCGCTTGTGGCGCTCGTCGGCATAGTCTGATGTCGCCGGAATGCCGTTGACGCCGATCGCCCAGACGGGCTCGTAGGCAAGCAGGATTGTCGCCTTCTTCGCCTCGCCTTCGAGCAGCGCCAGGGCGCCCTCGACCTGGCGCTTCAGCACCTGATCCGCCTTGCCCGCCTCGCGCTCGGCAAGCGTCTCGCCGATGCAGATCAAGGGTACCAGGCCATGGCGCACGGCGGCCGCCGTCTTCAGGCCGACGGTGCGGTCCGTCTCGCCGAAATGTTCGCGCCGCTCGCTGTGGCCGAGCTCGACCACATCGAGGTTGCAGTCTTTCAGCATCAGCGGCGACACCTCGCCGGTCCAGGCGCCGGCATCGTCCCAATGCATGTTCTGCGCGCCGACCTTGACGCTGGTTGCGGCAAGCCGCGCCTTGACCTCACGCACCGCCGTGAAGGGTGGAATGACGAAGCGCTGGATGCGTTCGTCATGCGCCGCGTCCGCAGCCTTGAGACCGTCGGCGAAGGTCATCGCCTCGGCCAGCGTCTTGTTCATCTTCCAACTGGTGCCGACCCAGAGCCCGGACTTGCTCATGCCTTCTCCTTGCGATTGTCGACCCTGACCAGCCGGATGCCGGCCTCGTCGAGCGGCGCGGCGTGTTCGGCCGCAACTTCAGCGCCGGTGAGCACCGCGTCGAAGGCATCGAGCCCGGTCAGGAAATGGAGCGCCGAGCGCCCGAATTTGTCGTGGTCCACCAGCAGGTATTTGCGCTTGGCCGCCTTCACCATCAGGCGCTTGGCCTGCACCACTTCCTGGTCCTGGTGGAAGGCCGCGGTCCCCTCGATCGCCGAGCTCGAGAGAAAGGCGATGTCGACACGCAGCGACCGCAGCGCCTCGTCGGTAACGATGCCGAAGAAGCCGTTGAACTTCTTGCTGTACTGGCCGCCGAGCGCGATGACGTTGATGCCCGGCGCGCCCGAGAGGCTGGTGATCACGCCGAGATTGTTGGTGATGACCGTCAGCGGGCGAATGTCGCGAATGCAGTCGGCGATCGCGCCCGTCGTCGAGCTGTCGTCGATCAGGATGCTCTGCCCCGGCTCGACCAGCCCGGCCGCATATTCGGCGATCCGCCGCTTTTCGACGGTGGCGATCTTCTCGCGGTAGCGGAAATCGCTTTCGAATTGCGGGCTCGACTGGATCGAGGCGCCGCCATGCACCTTGCGCAGGAGGCCCGCCTGTTCGAGGTCGTCGAGATCGCGATGCACCGTCATCTTACTGACGCCGAAGCGCAGCGACAGGTCTTCGACGGACGCCGCGCCGGCCTCCATCAGCACATCCATGATCGCCTGTCGCCTGTCTTCCGGCTTCATCGTCTCGGCTCCGATTTCACGCAGCCTCGGCCACGCTCACCGTGAGAAGATAACATCTATTTGTGATATTTCAATTTGATTTGCGTTATTTTGTGATCTTTCAGTGTGATTTTTCTGTGCGATTGAAGCCCGTGTCGATGTGGGGCTCCCAATATTCGACCGACTCCCGGATCATCGCGACGACGTTGTGGTCGGTCGGCTCGCGCTCGCGGAAGGAAAGCTCCAGGCAGATCTCGTTGTCGGTGCCGCCGCCGGCCCTGACCGCGCCGATCAGTTTCTCGGGCGTGATGCGGCCGTCCCTGTTGTAGGCGGCGGTAAACGGCCAATGGCCACCCTTGTTCATCGAAGACTGCTTGATGTGGATGATCGGCGAACGCTTGGGGAATGCCCCGGCCCAGGCATAGGGGTCGATATCGTCAGGGTTGTCGGAAGTGACGTCGCCATGGTCGATATCGACCATCATCTTCATCGGGATCGGGAGCTGGGCTTCGGCGAGCCGCCGGTCGAGCGCCCGGCATTGCTCGATCGTGTGGCCGAACTCGCGGCCAACCGACATCGGTTCCCAGAAGACATAGGAGAGACCCGCCGCCTTGCCGTGCTCGGCGACCTCGCGCCAGCAGTCGATGGCGATCCGCATCATCTCCTCGCGCCGCGCCGGATCGTCGTAGTCGCGAAGCGTGAAGATCGCGAATTGCGTGCCCATGCCGGAAGCGCCGAGCTCGGCGGAAATATCGGCAAAGGTCTTGAACCAGTCGACATAGTAGCGTCGCACGTCCGGGTCCGGATGGCCGAAATGGTTGAGCCTGCCATAGGGCCCGGTCATGCCCGAGGTGATCTTCACGCCGGTGCGGTCGAGTGCCCGCCGGAACTGCCGGACGGTCTTGGCGATCGTCGCCGCCGGCCAGCCGGGATTGACGAATTCATGGGTGAGCTGCACGTAGCCGATGCGGATCTTCTTGGCGATCGTGTCGATCAGATCGTCAGGTTCGGCGAAGCGGTTGACCAGCGGATTGGTGTTGAGCGACAGCGTGAAGGCCACGGCTTACTCCCGGCTACCAGATGAACTTCGGAAGGATGAAATCGGGACTGGCACCGTGCTCGGCAAAGAGCCGGCACCGCTCCTCATCCGAGGCGTGCTCCAGTATGCCCGTCGTCACCAGCACGGAATGGAGCCCCGCATTTGCTGCACCGGCGATATCATGCTCGATGCTGTCGCCGATGGCGCAGACCCGCGTCGGATCGGGATGACCAAGGAAATCGAGCGCTGACGCATAGATGTCGGCAAAAGGCTTGCCGATCCAGCGCACGCTGCCGCCAAGTTCCTCGTAGAGCTCGGCAATGCGGCCGGCGCCGAAGGCCGTGCCCGTCTTCGTCAGCATCACCTTGTCGGGATTGGTGCAGAGACAGGGAACGCCGCGCTTCGCCGCCGGTGCCAGCAGCGTCTCGTAATGGGAAAGCGGATAGACGTCGCCCTCGCTCGCGGCCAGAAGCACGAAGTCGGCATCCGCTCCGCTCGCCGTGCGTTCCAAGTCTAGCCCCGCCAGCGGCGAGAGGTCACCGTCGCGGCTGATGAGCAGGCACTTGCGCGCAGCGCCGCTTACGCCCTTACCTTCCCGCTTGAGGATCTGCCAGGCGACCTCGCCGGAGGTCAGGAACCAGTCCCAACTGCCGGCAACGAAACCGATATCGACAAGGCGGCGGTCGTTTTCCGCGGAGCGTTTGCCCGAATTGGACAGGATGATGATGCGTTTTCCGGCATCCTTCAGCTTCACCAGCGTTTCGGCCGCTCCCGGATAGGGACCGCGGCCATCGCGCAGCACGCCGAACTGGTCGATCAGGAAGGCGTCGTAGCGCTCGGCAATGGCGCTCAGCCTGTCGATGGTTTGAGCCACGGTCACAGCACGCCCGCCTTTCTCGCGCCGGAAAGCGCCAGCCGCGCCGTGCCGGCGGCCGCCTCCTCGGAAAGAACCGGCAGGAAAGGCACACCGAGCTTGCGCGTCCGGATCGCCGACCAGGCCGCATTCTTGGCGCCGCCGCCGACGCTGCGCAGCGACCGGAGCGCCGGCCCGCCAAGCGAGTTCAACCGCTGATAGGCAAGGCTCTCGACACCGGCAATGCCTTCGAAAATCGCCTTCAGGAAAGTTGCGTCATCGGCCGGCCGCGGGCTCATCCGCGGCGGAAAATCCGGATCGGCGACGGGGAAGCGCTCGCCCGGTTTCACCAGCGGATAATAATCGAGCCCGGTGTCGGCGGACGGATCGATCCCGGCCGAAAGCGCGGCAATTTTCTCCGGCGAGAAATGTTCGGCCAGCACCACCCCGCCGGTATTGGACGCCCCGCCCGCGAGCCACATCTCGCCGATGCGGTGGCTGTAAAGCCCATATTCCGGCGCAAACAGCGGGCGGTCGGAAAGCATCTTCACCGTCAGGGTCGTACCGAGCGCGCTGACGCCGTCACCCGGCTGATCGGCGCCCGTTGCCAGGAACGAGGCGCATCCGTCCGTGGTGCCGGCAACGACCACGAGATCGGCAGAAAGGCCGAAGGCTTCGGCAGCCGCGGGACAGATCACCGCGACCGGCGCTCCGGCCGGCATCACATCGGGCAGCAGATCGACACGCGCACCGGTCTTTTCGATCCACTCCGGCCACGACCGCGATACCGGATCGTAGCCGGTCTTCAGCGCGTTGTTCTCGTCGGAGACGTCATAAAGCCCGGTGAAATGTCCGGCGAGCCAATCGGCCTGGTGGATCACCCGGAAAGTGCCGGGCACGGACTGAAAGGCGAGAAGCTTGGCAAGGCCTGATGTGGCCCCATGCGCGGCACTCTCCCGCGGCGCATGGGCAGAAACCGCATCGAGAAGAGCACGATCGGCAACCGGGTCGTTGTACATCATCGGCGTCGCCAGCGGCGCGCCACTTTGGCCGACCGGCAGCATCGTGCCCGAGGTGCCGTCGATCGCGAGAGCGCAAACCGTTTGCCTGTCGATGCCGCCGAGCGTTTCCTCGAGCGCCGCCTGCACCGCCTTCCACCATCCGATGGGGTCGCGATGGTCGTCGGAATAGGACGAGAGTTTCGCCGCACCGGACGCGACGACAGCGCCATTCGAAGCCATCGCGACGGCACGCGCGCCCGAGGTGCCGATATCGATGCCGACGACGAGCTTGCGATCATCGCCGCTCATTGCAGCACCTGCCCGGCGCGATTGAGCTCTTGGCGGTACTTTTCCGCGTCCCAGCCGAGCAGCTCCGCGTTCTCCGCTTCCGTCAGGTAGCGCAGTCGTGCATCCGCGGGAATGCGTGCCGTCACATCGGCAAGGCACCGCGCCATGGCGAGGGCTCCGGCGGAAATCTCCTTCTGCACCAGCACGCCCTTGCCGGGGAAAAGCAGGAGTGGCGGCAGCCTCTCGCCGGCCGCACGCCGCTTCGCCTCGATCGAAAGAGCAGTCTCGCCGGGGGCGGCCACCACAACGCCCCTGCCGAGGAAGATCACATGATCGGGATAGAGGCTGCCGCCGGCGGCGAGCCGGCAACTGTCGAGATCGGCCGCGACCGCATGCAGAAAAGCATCGTCCGGCAGCCGATAGTCGCTGTCGACCGCAAGCCGCGAAAGCGCCGCGAGATCGGCCGTCGGCGCCTGCCGCCTCGGCCCGATCAGGCGGCGCGTAATGTTGGTCAAAAGGCTCGCCGCATCCGCCACGGTCTCGGCTGCGACGACGAGACCATGGTTGCCGAGGACCAGCACGGAAGTATTGTCCTGCAGGCGCTCGGCGATTGCTTTGGCAAGCGGGAGTCCCGGCCGGGCATAGGGCACGAAGACATGGCCGAAACCCGCAAGCCGCTCGGCGGCAATCGCCGCCCCGTTCGTCTGCACCGCCGTCGCGATCGTCTCAACGCAATGCACATGCACCACCACCTTCTGCGGCATCAGCGCATGCACCGTCGTTTCGATCGAGGGGCGCAACCCCGAGGGGTTGCGCTCGGCAATGACGAAATCCTGGGCCTTCTCGGTCGCCGGGTCGTTGCGCTCCAGCGCATCGAGCAGCGGATCGAGCGCCACCGGCACCATGACGTCGCGCTGGCGGGCTTGTGCCAGCCACAGGCCCGAGGCCTTGATCCAGAGCGTGCCGCCCTCCTTGATCGAGGTGTTGCCACCCGCCCCCTGCACCAGCAGCGGATCCGATCCGACACGGGCCGAAAGATCGAGAAGCGCTTCGAATTCCAGACTTCGCATCCCGGTCCTCCTTCAGGCGGCCGCCTGCTGACGTTCGAGCCAATGGGTGAAGGCCTGCCGCTCGGCCGGCGTCATGTGCAGGCCGTGCTTGGTCCGGCGGTCGAGAATGTCGTCCGCCGTTCGCGCCCATTCGTTTTCGATGAGGAACCGTGCTTCGCGCTCGCGAAGGTGCGGACCGAAGGCCGGGCCGAGATCATCGAGCGAGGACGCGCCGGCAAGCAAGGCATGCGTCCGCGTGCCATAGAGCCGCGCATAGTGCTTGGCGAGATCGGCCGGCAGCCAGCGGTAGCGTACCTTGAGATCCCCGAGAAACTGTTCGAAATCGGCATCCACCATGTCGCCGCCAGGCAGATGCGCCTTCGCCGTCCAGGCCGGCCCCATGTCAGGGAAGAAGGGCTTCAGCCGCTCCAGCGCATGTTCGGAAAGCTTGCGGAAGGTGGTGATCTTGCCGCCGAAAACCGAGAGCAGCGGCGCCTGACCGTTGGCCGCATCGACCTCGAAAATATAGTCGCGGGTGACGGCCGAAGGATTTTCGGCATTGTCATCATAGAGCGGCCGGACGCCCGAGAAGCTGTAGACGATATCGTCCGACGTGAGCTGCTGCTTGAAGTAGCGGTTCACTGACTTCAAGAGATAGGCGATCTCGTTGTCGTCGGCAGCCACATCCTCGGGCCGGCCTTCATAGGGAATATCCGTCGTGCCGATCAGCGCCAGATCGTTCTGGTAGGGGTTGATGAAGATCACCCGCTTGTCCGGGTTCTGTACGAGATAGGCCTGCCGCCCTTCCCAGAATTTCGGCACGACGATGTGGCTGCCCTTGACGAGGCGCACGCTGCGGCTCGAATTCAGCCCGCCGATCCGGCCGATGACATCGTTGACCCAAGGACCGGCAGTGTTGACGACGCAGCGCGCCCTTGCCTCCGTCTTCACGCCCGTGCGCGTGTCGGTCATTTCGATATGCCAGAGCCCGTCCCGCCGGCGGATGGCGCTGCAGGCGGTCCGCGTCAGCACCCGGGCACCGCGGGTGCGGGCATCGAGTGCGTTCAAGACGACGAGGCGCGCGTCATCCACCCAACAGTCGGAATATTCGAACGCCCTGCGGTATTCGCGCTTGATCGGCGCGCCCTCCGGCGCGGTCGCAAGGTTGAGGCTGCGGGTCCCCGGCAGGCGCTTGCGCCCGCCGAGATGATCGTAGAGGAAGAGGCCGAGCCGCACGAGCCAGGCCGGCCGGTCTGCCGGATTGTGCGGCAGGACGAAACGCATCGGCCAGATGATGTGCGGCGCGGATTCCAAGAGCACCTCGCGCTCGATCAGCGCCTCGCGCACCAGGCGGAACTCGTAATATTCGAGATAGCGCAAGCCGCCATGCACGAGCTTGCCCGAGCGCGAGCTCGTCCCTTGCGCCAGATCGTCCTTCTCGCACAAGAGAACCGAAAGCCCTCGCCCGGCGGCATCACGCGCAATGCCCGCGCCATTGACGCCGCCGCCGACGACGAACAGATCATATACTCCGGTCTCGGGATTCACGTCGTCACTCCTTCGAATTCACGTCGCACCTCAGGCCGCCTTCGTCTTGTCCTGCAGGCCATAGGTGGAAAAGCCCTCGATCACGCCGGCGATCTCTGCGTCCGGCAGGACCACCGGGCCGCCGATCAAGAGCGTGTGGTAATATTGCTTGGCGATCGTCTCGAGCTCGACCGCCGCCCACATCGCCTTCTCCAGACTTACGCCGGTCGCGATCATGCCGTGGTTCGCCATCAGGCACGCCGTACGGCCCTCAAGCGCCCGCAGCACGCTTTCGGAAAGCGCCTTGGTGCCATAGCGCTCGTAGTCGGCAACGCGCACGTCGTTGCCGCCGAAGGCCGCGATCATGTAGTGGCAGGCCGGGATCGGCTTGCGGGCGATCGCCAGAATGGTCGAATACATCGCATGGGTGTGGACGACGGCACCGACCTCCGGCCGAGCGCGCAGGATATCCAGGTGGAACGGCCACTCGACCGAGGGTTTTTTCGGGCCTTCCCAGGCGCCGTATTCGCCGTTAACAGGCATGGCGACGATCATGTCCGCCGTCATCTCGCCATAGGGAATGCCGGAGGGCGTCACCAGCATGGTGTCGCCGTGGCGCACACTGATATTGCCGGACGTGCCCTGGTTGAGGCCGATCGCGTTCATATGACGGCAATGATCGACGATCGACTGGCGCAGTTCGCGTTCTTTCATGACGAGTCCTCTTGGATTAGAGCGGGAGTGCGGGCGGAGAACCGCACACACTTTTTCTCATCCCGCTCTAGCAGGGGTGAACCGGCGGCAGGCCGGCGATGTAGCGGCGGACTTCCTCGGCGGCCATCTCGGCCGCGAAGGTGACGGTGCGCACCGAGGCGCCGGCGATATGCGGCGTCAGCGTCACGTTCGGCAATTGCAGCAGCGGCCAATCCTCCGGCACCGGCTCCACCGCGAAGGTCTCCAGCATCGCCGCCGAGAGATGGCCGCTCACCAGGTTTTCGTAGAGCGCGTCGTAGTCGCAAAGCGGCCCACGCGCCGTGTTCACGAAGATCGCGCCCGGCTTCATCTTCGCGAAGGTCTCGGCGTTCATCATGTTGCGGGTCTCTTCGGTCACGCGCGGATGCAGCGTCACAAGGTCGGAACGGGAGAGAAGATCGTCGAGCGAGACCTGCACGACGCCGGCGTTGAGATCATCGGCGGAAAGCTGCACATAGGGATCGTGCACCAGCACCTTGGTGCCGAAGGCGCGCAGCAGACGCACCACCTTGGTGCCGATATTCCCATAACCGATGACGCCGACGGTCATTTCCGAGAGCTCGCGGCCGGTGCGGTCGGCGCGGTAGAGATCGCCGCGCCATTCGCCCCTGCGGAGAGCCTCGTGCCCCGTGCGGATCAGCCGGGTTTCGGCAAGGATGGCGCCGAGCGTGAACTCCGCAACCGCGCTTGCATTGCGGCCGGGCGTATTGACGACGCGCACACCCGCATCGCGCGCCGCACCCATGTCGATGTTGACGGGGCCGCCGCGCGAGACTGCAACGAGCTTCAGACCGGGCAGCGCCTTGAGCATTCCCCGGGACAACGGCGCAAGCTGCGTCACCAGGATTTCGGCGTCACCGATGAATTCGACGATATCCTCGGGCTTGCCGAGATACTCCTTCAGCCCGTCCATGCCTTCGACGGCATAACCGTGCTCCATCGGCACGTCCGGCCAGGGCAGTTCAAGCGTGCGGATGTCATGACCGTTACCGGTCGCCTCGACGATCTTGTCGCGGAAGACGTCCGGCAGCATGAACCGGTCGCCGATAATGGCTATCTTCTTCATTTCGGTCTTTCCTGTTGGTTTCCGGCGTCAGCACCTTGGGAGAGTGCGTGCCAGACGGGTCTGAGCGCTGTTCGCGACTGCTGGTAGGCGGGGAAGAGTTCGTCAAAGCGGCGGGCAAGCGCCGGATCGGCGGCTTCCGCCGGTCGTTGATAGGGGGTGACCCAATCGCCGAGGCAATCGGCCATCGAGGGATAGATGCCGAGCGAGACCGCGGCGATCATCGCGGCACCGGCCGCACCCGCCTCTTCCCGCTCGCTCGTCTGGACGCTGGCGCCGAGTGCGGCTCCGAGGATGCGGCGGAGCGATGCGCTGCGCGCGGCACCGCCCGTCAGCCGGATACGCGCCGGCAGCGGTCCCATCTCGGCGTAGCAATCGCGCGCCGCCATCACGAGCCCATCGAAGACCGCCTTCACCATGTCGCCGAAGCCGTGGGTGATCGAGAGCCCGACGAAAGACGCCCTCGCCGTCGCGTCGACGAAGGGTCCACGCTCGCCGGCATCCGAGATATAGGGCTGGAAGAGGAGCGGCGTGTCCTTGGCATCGGCAAGCCAGCCGTCGACATGAGCGAGCAGCTCGCTCTTGGACTTTTCCACCCCCATGCCCTTCAGCACGCCTGATGCCACCGACAGGATCCAGTCGATGTTGAGCGTTGCCGCCATGTTCGACTGCATCTGCGCATAGGTGCCCGGGATCGGCATGCACATCGTGTAGCCGGTCAAATCCCGGTTCAGCCGCACGTCGTCGGCACCGTTGGCCAACCGCATGTGCATGCCGGTCGAGCCGATGATCGAGCAGCCGGTATCGGTACCGGGATCATAGAGGCCGGCGCCAAGCGCGGTGCAGACGACATCGACGTAGCCGAGCACAACAGGCGTGCCCTCCGTGAGGCCCGTGATCCTTGCCGCTTCCGCCGAGAGCAGGTGATGGGTCGAGGCGCCATCGACGATCTCGGGCAGCACATGCTTCAGCTTTTCGAGGCCGAGGAAGGCGATGACGTCGTCGTTGTAGGTGCGGGTGCGGAAATCGCCGAAGCTGAAATTGGCCTCGGACGGATCGGTCGCCCGTTTGCCCGTTAGCTTGAAATAAAGCCAGTCCTTGCAATGGAACGTCGTTGCGACGCCGTTCAACATCTCGGGCGCGTGGTCGCTCATCCAGCGAAGCTGCGGCCCCTGCTGGCAGGCGGCAAGGCCCGCGCCGGTGCTTTGAAAGCGGGCGATATCGCCGCTGTCGGCGCGAAGCCGCTCCACCGTCTCGCCGGCGCGCGCATCGAGCCACAGCCAGCCCTTGCCGACGGGCGCGCCCGCCTTGTCGATCATCCAGGTGCCATCTCCCTGACCGGTGACCGCGATGGCGGCAACGCGGCCGGGAAGGTTTTCGATCTTGTCGGAGAGCTGCTTCAGCGTCGTTGCCGCATCGGCCCAGGTGCGGTCGAGATCCTGGACGCTGCCGGCGCGGCCGACGGCCTCATAGGCGTTCGGCAGCGCCGCCATGGCGAGCTGCCGGCCGCGAAGGTCGAAGGCCACCGACTTGATGACCGAGGTGCCCGCATCGATGCCGATGAGGATGTCCCGCATCAGGCAAGCTCCTGTCCATGGCTGATCGCCCGGCCGCTCTCGCCATCGAAGACATGCAGGCTCGACGGATCGAGATGGATGCCGATCGGCTCGCCGACATCAAGTTCGGTGCGGTCGTGCTCGACCAGCACCATGGTGCCGCCGGCAAAATCCGCAGCGATATGGGTCTGGTCGCCGAGCCACTGGTTGACGGCGACACGGCCCGTCACGCCGTCGGCGCTGCGGCGGACCGAATAGGGCCGGATGCCGAGCACCACCTTCTGCCGCTTGACCAGCGCGTCGCGCACCGCATGCGAGAAGTCGGAGGCCAGGTATTCGAGCCGCACGCCGTCCTTGAGGCCGAAGGCGACCTTGCTCTCCGAGCCCGAAACGCTGGCCTCGAAAACGTTCATCGGCGGTTCGCCGACGAAGGTGCCGGTGAAGAGATTGGCCGGGCGCTCCTTGATCTTCTGCGGCGTGTCGAACTGCTGCAGCACGCCGCCTTCCATGACGGCGATGCGATCCGCGAGCGCATTGGCCTCGGTTTGGTCGTGGGTGACGAGGATCGCCGTCAGTCCGCGCTCCTTGATGTAATGCTTGATCCGGCCGCGCAGCAGCGCCCGAAGCTGCGGCTCCAGTTGCCCCATCGGCTCGTCGAGCAGATGCAGGTTGGCATCGCGGATCAGTGCCCGGCCGAGCGAGGCGCGCTGCTGCTGGCCACCCGAAATCGAACTCGGATAGCGCCCGAGAATGTCCTCGATTTCCAAGAGCTTGGCGATACCAGCCACCTTCTCGTCGACGACGCTCTGCGAGAGCTTCGACGCCTTCAGCGCGAAGGCGATGTTTTCGCGCACGGTCAGCGGCGGATAGAGCGAATAGCCCTCGAAGGCCATGGCGACGTTGCGGCGCACCGGCGGCAGGGTCTGGACCTCTTTGCCGGCAAGCGAGATCGTGCCGCGCGATACCGCCTCGAAGCCGGCGATCATCCGCAAGGTCGAGGTCTTGCCGCAACCAGACGAGCCGAGCAGCGCGATGATCTCGCCCTTGCGCACATCCATGTTCAGCTTCTTCACGGCATGCACGCCGTAGTCGACGGGGCCGTAGAATTTGTCGACGTCCTTGATCAAAAGAGCGGTGTCGGTCATGCCGCTTCTCCATTGCGCTTGGCTGCGAGGTCGGCGCGCGGCAGCAAAGCGCCACTCGCCTTGTCGAAGAGAAAGGCCTGGGTGCCATTGACGGCAATATGGGCCGGGCCGGCGGTGGGACCAGGCGTGCCGGCCGGGCGCGATACCAGGATTTCGCGGCCGCGGACGGTCAACGCCAAGGTCACGGTCTTTTCGTTGAGCGGCGTTTCCGCCTCCACCGTCACCGGGATGGCGCCCGGTGCTGCGGCATCGACGAAGCTGATCGCCTCCGGACGGAGGCCCAGAACGCACTGCCTGCCGACGACATCGCCACCATAATCGGCAAGCCGCACCCGGACATTGGAAAGCTCCACGAAGACGCCCTCGCCGCCGCGTTGCGGCGTAACATCGAGCAGATTGATGGTGGGATCGCCGAAGAGCCGCGCGATCTCGATATCGGCGGGCGCATTGTAGATCTCCTGCGGCGTGCCGACCTGGCGGATGCGGCCGGCGGCCATGACGGCGATCCGGTCGCCGAGCGCCATCGCCTCCTTGTAGTCCTGGGTGACGTAGACGACGGTTGCCCCTTCGGCGGCCAAGAGCCGCGGCAGTTCCAGCCGCATCTCAAAGCGAAGCTTCGCATCGACGTTGCGCAAGGGATCATCCAGCAGAAGCAGCGGCGGCGAGCCGACCAGCGCACGGGCAAGCGCGGTGCGCTGCTTCTGGCCATTGGAAAGCGCCTTCGGGTGATGGCTCAGCACATGGTCGATCTTGAGGAGCTTCGCAACCTTCTGCACGCCGGCCGCGATCTTGTCCTTCGACGACCGGGTCGCCGTCAGCGGGCTGGCGATATTGTCGAAGGCGCTCATGTGCGGGAAGAGCGCGAAGTTCTGGAACGCCATGCCGACGCCGCGATGTTCGGCATCGACGTCGGTCATGTCCTCGCCGCCGATCAGCACCCGCCCCTCATCCGGCTCGATGACGCCGGCTACCAACCTCAGCAGCACGGTCTTGCCGGCGCCGGAGGGGCCGAAGAGCACCAGCCGCTCGCCATCGGCGACGTCGAGCGTCAGGTCGTCGAGAACCGTCTGGCTCTTGTAGCGCTTGACGATATTCTTCAGTTGCAGCGTGGTCATGATTTATCCCTTCACTGCGCCGAGCGACAGGCCTTCGACGAGGTAGCGCTGGGCGTAGAGTGCAAGTGCGAGCGTCGGCGTGACCGAAAGGACGATGGCCGCGGCGATCTGCCCGTATTGGATGCCAGAGGACGTAACGAAGGCGAGCGCGCCCACCGTCACCGGCTGCTTGTCGGCGGAGGCCAGCACCAGCGCGAAGACGAAATTGTTCCAGGCGAAGATGAAGGCGAGCAGGCCGGCAGCGGCAATGCCAGGTCCTGCCAGCGGCAGGGCGATCTTGCGGAAGGTCGCAAACCAGGAGTGACCGGCAATGCGATAGGCATATTCGACGTCGGCCGAGATGTCCTCGAAATAGCCGCGCACAATCCAGAGGATGAGCGGCAGGCAGATCAGCTGGTACACCCAGATCAGGCCGAAATAGGTGTTGGAGAGGCCGAGCCACTGGAAATACTGCGTCAGCGGCAGGAGGACCAGCAGCGGCGGCGCAAAGCGGAAGGAGAGCAGCGTAAAGGCGATGTCTTCCGAGCCCTTGAACTTGTGGCGGGCGAAGGCGTAGGCCGCGGGCACGCCGAGCACCAGCGAGACCGCAACGGAAGCGACCGACAGGAAGATCGAGTTGCCGAGATTGCTCATGAAGGCGATGTCGAGCGTACCGGCGGCCGTCTGCAGCTTGCCGGTGATGAGCGCCGCATAGTTTGAAAGCGTCGGCGCGAAGACGACCGAGGGCGGGATCGCGAGGATCGTCTCGTTCGTCTGGAACGACATCAGGAAGATCCAGAAGATCGGGAACATGAAGAAGACGACGACGAGCGTCAGGGCGAGACCGCGTAAGGTCCGTTCGAGCGGGGACATGGTTTCCATTGGAACCTCCTTACGCTTCGCCGCGAGCGCGTTCGCGCAGGCGCAGCCAGTTCTTGATGAAGACATTGGACAGCGTGTAGGTGATCGCCCACAGGATGATCAGCAGCGCTGCCGAACGGCCGACATTGGTCGACTGGAAGAAATTGAGATAGGCCTCGACCTGGAAGACGGTGAGCGTGTTGCCTGGCCCCCCTTGCGTCATCGCATAGATGATGTCGAACTGCTGGATACTGTCGAGCAGCCGGAAGAGCGTCGCCGTCAGGATATAGGGCGTCAGCATCGGCAGGGTGATGCGGAAGAAGACGAAGCTGCGCGGCACGCCGTCGAGTGCCGCCGCCTCGAACGGCTGTGTCGGCAGCGAGCGCAGACCCGCGAGCAGCAGGATCATGATGAAGGGCGTATAGACCCAGATATCGACGAGCACGACGGTCAAGAGTGCCGTGTCCGGCGAGGACGCCCAGCGGAAATCGTGCAGGCCGATGAGGCTTGCGAGATAGCTGAGGATACCGAAGCTGGGATTGGTCATCAGCTTCCACATCAGCGCGGCGAGCGCCGGCGCGATCATCAGCGGCAGAAGCAGCATGATCGAGATGAAGTTGTTGACCGCCGAGCGGCGCTGCAAGAGCAGCGCGATGCCGAGACCGAGCAAGAGCTCCAGCGTCACGGTGATGCCGGCATAGAGCAGCGACACCTTGAGTGTGTTCCAGAAGGCCGGATCGGTGAAGAAGTTGAGGTAGTTTTCGCCCCAGTTGAACTGGCGGCTCCAGGGCTGGCTCAGCCGGTAGCGCTGGAAGGAATAGACCACCGCCGTGAAGAACGGGATGAGGATGCCGATGCAGACGAGCAGAGCCGGCAGGCTCAGCACATAGGGAAGCATCTTCCTGCTGATCCTGAAACCGGAGGCCGGTCTGCGAAGGGTTTCTGTTGAAGCCATGTCGAGCTCCGTTCCTGAAGTCTTGAAGAAAGCACGCGGCACGCGGAAGCTCGAGCCCGCGCCAGTCCTCGGCATCTCAGGTTGTCTTTGGAGCACGGCGCCTCGCGCCAGATCTGCTCCATCGTTTGAATATCGGTGCGACCTCACTGGAGATCGTCACGAACCGGCCATTGCCGGCATCTCGGGATGCCAGCGCCACTAGAGCGCCGTGCGTTCATATGAACGCACAAAGGACGCTCTAGCACTTTGATTCTAGAGCATCTTTCTGCCTCGCGTGGTTCCACGTGAGGGCAGGATGCTCTAGGGCGCCGGGCATCGCTTGGGAGGCCTATCAGCCGAGACCCGCCTCTTGGAGCTGGCGGTTGATGCTTTCTGCGAGCTGGTCGAGACCTTCGTCGACCGGCACCTGCTTGGCGACCATCTTCTGCAGCGTCGCCGCCCATTCAGTGGTGACGTCGAAGAACAGCGGCTGCGCGGTGAAGTGGATCTTGGCACCCGGCGCCGAAACGTCGTGCATTTCCACATAGCCCGGATAGCTCTTGTTCAGCCGCTCGCGGAAGATTTCGTCTTTCCAGACCGAGGCGCGGACCGGGTTGACGAAGTCCATCTTCGTCGCGCCGAAGATCGCGTGCTCAAGGCCGGTCGCCCACTGGAGGAAGTACCAGGTCGCGTCCTTGTCCTTGGAGAAGTTGGACATGGCGAGCGACCAGATCCAGATGTTCGGCGTCGGAGCGGAAGCCGCGGGATTGGCCGCGAACGGCGCGTAGGCGAGCTTGCCGGCCATTTTGTTATCGCCGCCGTTCATGAAGTAGCCGAGAATGTCGGCGTCGTAGATCATGGCGGAGGCGCCGGCACCGAGATCGGTGCCGACCTGGTACCAGGTATAGGTCGACCAGTCCTTTGGACCGCTTTCCTGGATCATTGACACCCACTTGGCGTGGAAGGCCTTGGATTCGGCCGTGTTCATCGCCGCCGACAGCTTGCCGTCGGCTGCAACGTTCAGGTCCTTCTGGCCGAAGTTTGCATAGCCCGAAAGGAAGCCCGGGTGGATCGTCGCCCAGGAGCGCGAGCCGCGCACGCCGATGCCATAGACACCGTCGCCGACATCCTTGGTGAGCTTCGCGGCTGCGGCCGAAAGCTCGTCGAGGTTCTTCGGAACGGCAACGCCCGCCTTGTCGAACATGGCCTGGTTGAACGAGAGATTGTTCTGCTCGTAGCCCCACGGGATGCACCATTGCTTGGCGTCTTCCGAACCCAGCGCCCCGCCCGGCTGGCCGTTCCAGGCGCAGGAGTTCTTCACGCCCGGCAGGAAGTCATCCCAGGCATATTGCGGGTTGGTCTTGGCCGGATCGTTGATCCATTCCTTCAGGTCAGTGATCCAGCCGGCCGGGCCATAGGTCCAGGTCATATAGGCACCGGTCATGAAGGCGTCGTATTCGGCCGAGCCCGACGACAGCGCCGCCGTCACCTTGTCGAAATAGACGTCTTCCGGAAACACGTCATAGGTGACGTCGATGCCGGTCAGATCCTTGAAGGTCTGCAGGTTGGCAATCATCGCATCGGCATAAGGGTGTTTGTTCAGAAGCAGCTTCAGCTTCTTGCCGGAATGAGCCTTCCAGTCGAAATCGGCGGCGAGCGCCTGGGTCGACATCATGTTGAACAACGTGCCGGCCGTGCCGGCCGTCAAGCCTGCCGCGCCCAATCCCTTGAGCATGCCGCGGCGGTCCACCTCCCCACGCAGGAACGCGCTGATGAGGTCCTTCTCCTTCTCGTACATTCGTCTTCTCCTCCGTTGCGGGTATGATTGCAGTGCCGGCTACCCCACCGGTAGTCCTCCCTTTGAGACCTGGACGGCAGATCCTCCCTGCCCTCCCCATGGCCTCGAATGTCTCAGCGCCTCATGCGCTGTGGGCGGCCAGCGCCCGCGCGGTCCGCTCATCGGTGATGAGGCCGCTCAGATGTCCGCTGCCAAGCACCGCGCGAATGGCCGGCACCTTGATCTTGCCGCCGGCCACGGCAACCGCGCGGCGGTTCTTCAGGTCCTCGCGGCTGAGCGTGAAGGTGCGGTCGGACAGCGCCGTTTCGACCGGCGCCCCATCCTCGTCGAAGAAGTGGCCGAGCAACTCGCCCATCGCCCCGCCCTTCTGGATCTCCTCGATCTCGCTCGTTTCGATCATCCCGGTCGAGACCAGCGACGCCTCGCGCTCGACAGTGCCGATGCCGACCATCAGCAGGTCGGCGGTCTTGGCGAGATCGAAGACCTCGCGCACGCCGCGCTGGCTGAAGAGCACGTCGCGATCCTCGACCGTGTTGGCGAAGAACGGCACCGGCATGACATAGGCTTCCGCGCCGGTGCGCTCAGCCAACCGGTGGATCACGTCATGCGGGTTGGCCGAGAACTTGCGGGTAAGACCGCCGAGCAGCGAGACGAAGCGGGTGTTGCCGCTCGCCATGCGCGGCAGATATTCGACGCAGGCCGCGAGCGTACGGCCATGGCCGACGCCGACCAGCGCTGTCTCGCCGCGCTCGATCTCGCGCTTCAGGAACTGCGCGCCGGAAATGCCGAGCGCCTTCAGCGGCAGATCGTCGGAATCGAAGTCCGGCACCACCTCGCAATAGTCGAGGCCAAAGCGGGCCGAGAGCGCCTGCTCGAGCTCGACGCATTCGGAGACTTCGCCGTCGATATAGACCTTCACCAGCCCTTCCTGGTTGGCCTTCATGATCAGCCGATGGGCTTTCAGCGAGGTAAGGCCCAGGCGCTTGGCAACCTCGGCCTGGGTCAGGCCGCCGGCATAGTGCAGCCAGGCCGCCCGCGTCGCCATGCTGGTCTCGTCATCCCGAATGCCTGCCCCACCGATGATCGTCATTGTCTCCACCCGCGTCTCTTGTTGCGCTGCATGATATTTTTTGCACCGCGTGATATTTTTATCCGCTGATGAAAGAAATTTCATGGCGTGCAAAAAATGTCAAGAGCGATCGACAGAGCGACCGTTCACGTTTGTGGAGGAGAGTGGATGGAAGCGCGCTGCCGCATGACGGTGGGCATCAAAGAGCCGGCCAGGAAAGGGACTTTGAATAGTGACCGGAATGGACGCGACGCGCTGGCGGTCCGCGTCCCTCACCGGGACGGCGGCCGAAGGCGCAAGAGCACGCCCGTTACTGCCCGAGGTTTCTCAGGTAGAGCGACAGCAATTGCGTCTGCGAGGAGATGCCGAGCTTGCGGTAGACGTTGCGGCGGTGAACCTTCACCGTGCCGGTGGAGATGCCGAGCCGGAGGCCGATCGATTCCGACGAATGGCCCTGCAGCACCAGCTCAATGATCGAAGATTCCCGTTCCGTCAGGTTTAGGTGCTGCCAGACGCCATCAGCCGGCGGGTGCGTCGCCTTGCGGCGGCTGCGGCCATTTTTCGCCAGCGCCGCGTCGAATCGCCGGCCAAGCCCCGCCCAGTGGTGGCGTACGAGGCCGGAGACCAAGGGCTCGACCTTTTTCAGCAGCGCAAACTCCGCAGCGCTGAACGGCCCCGTCGCCTCGCGCCGCATCAAGGAGAGCACGACGGTGATCTGCTCGTCGAGCGGCACGAAGAAGCCGACCTCCTCGGCAAGCCCCGTCTGCACGTAATAGGTGCGGTAGTATTCCGACGAGAAGAACCGGTCGGGCGCGAGCTCCCGCATCCGCCAGACGCCGGGCTTGCCCTGCGACGCCGCGTGGTAGAACGGATCGAGCAGATACGGCCCCGCCTGGTAGAGGCTGACGAAGAGCACATGGTCCTTGGCGTTGAAGGTGCTGTAGAGGTCGATCGGCCGTTCCTTGCCGCGATAGGCGAAGACGACGACATAGTCGAAGGTCATCAGCGTCGACATCAACCGCCGATAGGTGGTGCCGACAGCCTCGTCCTCCAGCGGCGCGCCCGTCACCAGCGGCGCCATGACCTGAAAAAGTCCTTCGAGATCGACGCTCAAACCGCTCCCCCGGTCAATGCCTGCCGCTTCAGGGATATACTCCTCACACAGAGCTTCTCACGTTGAAATACCTCTCTCGGGGTATATACCGGCAGGGCACGCGGTGGCTAGGCTGCGTGTCAATGACGGTGGAGTGCCGGGACGGGAGATTCCTGGCGACATCCGATAACAACCGCAGGGAACAGACGTGACATCCGCTTCGACGAACGACATCGAATTCCGTTCGGTCGCCAAACGCTATGGCGCCGTGACGGCCGTATCGGACATCAATCTCGAGGTGCCGCGCGGCGCCTTCATGGCACTGCTTGGGCCCTCCGGTTGCGGCAAGACCACGTGTCTGCGCATGATCGGCGGCTTCGAGCAGCCGAGCGAGGGCACGGTCTTCATCAGCGGCGAGCCGATGAACGGCGTTGCCGCCTATCGCCGCCCGGTCAACATGGTGTTCCAGCACTATGCGCTGTTCCCGCACCTCGATGTCGAGCAGAACGTCGCCTACGGCTTGAGGCAGATGCGGCCGCGCATCGCCGCCGGCGAGATCACCCGGCGCGCCCAGGAAGCGCTGGAAATGGTGCGGCTCGGCGGCTTCGGCAAGCGCCGCATCCACGAAATGTCCGGCGGCCAGCAGCAGCGCGTGGCGCTTGCCCGCGCCATCGTCAACAAGCCGAAGGTGCTGCTGCTCGACGAGCCGCTCGCCGCCCTCGACAAGAAGCTACGCACCGCCATGCAGATCGAACTGCAGACTCTGCAGCGCGATCTCGGCATTACCTTCGTGCTCGTCACCCACGACCAGGAGGAAGCGCTGTCGATGAGCGATTTCGTCTGCGTCATGAATGCCGGCCGCATCGTCCAGGTCGGCCCGCCGCAGGAAATCTACGACCGCCCCGCAAGCCTCTTCGTCGCCGATTTCGTCGGCAAGACCAACCGGATCTCAGCCACCGTCGACGGCAACGCTTCGGTCCAGTTTGCCAACGGCGCCCGCTTCGCGGCCCCGGGGGTCAACGGCACCAGGGGCGCTGCCATGGTGGCCTTGCGGCCGGAAGCGATCCACCTGACGCGCAATGGCGCCGCCAGCGCAGACACGCTCGCCGGCACCGTCACGCACCGCATCTTCCTCGGATCGGCGGTCGAATATTCGGTCGCGGTCGACGGGCTCGGCGACTTCCTGGTGACCGCCGACCGCCGCACGCTCGGCGACGGCGAGCTCGTCGAACCCGGCGAGAAGGTCGGCCTCGCCTTCGATCCGAATGCGCTGCACGTCTTTCCAGCCTGATATCCGGCTCCACCAAGCCGGTTCTGCCACCTCGCATGAACGTCAAACGATAAAGGGAACAGCGTCATGACCAAATGGTACAGAGAAAATGCCCCTATTACCGCCGATCAGCTCTCGGACGAACTGATGCGCCTGAAGCGCGGCTCGGTCACGCGCCGCCACTTCCTCGGCGTCACCGGCCTCGGGCTCGCGACCGCCGTGCTGGCGCGCCAGCCAGGCCTCTTCAACTCCACCGCCTTTGCCGGCGACCTCGGCACGCAAATGTCGATCGCCACCTGGCCGAACTATCACGACCCCGCAACCTTCGAGGCCTTCCAGGCCGCAACCGGCGTCGCCGTCGAGGTCAATGTCTTCGGCTCGAACGAGGAAATGCTCGCCAAGCTCCAGGCCGGCGGCACCGGCTGGGACCTCTTCGTGCCCACCAACTACACGATCTCCACCTATGTGAAGCTCGGTCTCATCGACGAACTCGACCTTTCGAAGGTGCCGAATTACAACGCTTCGACCGAAACGGCACGTTTCACCAACGAAGGCATCGTCGACGGCAAGACCTATGCGGTGCCGAAGAACTGGGGCACGACCGGTATCGCGGTCAACTCCGGCAAGATCAAGAAGCCGGTGACCAGTTGGAAGGACTTCTTCGAGATCGCCATGACCGAGGCCGACGGCCGCGCCATGGTCCACGATTACCAGCTCACCACCATCGGCAATGCGCTGGTGTCGCTCGGCTATTCCTTCAACTCGATCAAGCCGGAGGAACTCGCCAAGGCCGAGGAACTGCTGATCAAGGTGAAGCCGCATCTCTACGCCATCAACAGCGACTACCAGCCGTCGATGCGCGCCACCGATGCCTGGATGACCATGTGCTGGACCAATGACGGCGCCCAGCTCAACCGCGACATGCCGGAAATCCAGTTCGTGCTCGGCAAGGACGGCGGCGAGATCTGGTCGGATTTCTACGCGATCCCGAAGAGTGCCGCGAACAAGGCGGCCGGTTACGCGCTGCTCAACTACCTGATGACGCCGGAAAACGCCGTCAAGGAACACATCGCCAACGGCGCGCCGACCACCGACAGCCGCGTGCTGAAGCTGCTCCCGGCCGACGTCACGGGGAACAAGATCGTCTATCCGGACGAGGCATCGCTGACGCCGCTCGAATTCGGCGCCGCCGTCACGCTCACCGACCCCGGCCGCGCCGAGCTGATGGCGCGGTTCAAGTCGGCCTGATCTGCCATCCGACTGCCCACGCGAGAGGGATTGCCCCTCATCCGCGCCGTGAGGAAATGCCCCTCATCCGCCTGCCGGCACCTTCTCCCCGCAAGCGGGGAGAAGGGACAAGCCGCGAGCTCCCTGCCCCTTCTGTCGAAAGAGAGGGACCGAGCGGGCGCCACGAGTCCCCTTCGCCCCGCCTGCGGGGAGAAGGTGCCGGCAGGCGGATGAGGGGCCCTTCCCTTACCGCGCGGCCCGAAATGCTACTGAAACTCAACGGATAGAACTTATGACCGCGGCAACGAACACGAAGAGAAACCTGGTGACCGCGGCGCTGGTGGCGCCGGCCGCCGCCTGGCTGATGATCTTCCTCGTGCTGCCCTTCATCGCCATGCTGGTCTTCGCCTTCGGCGAGCGCGCACCGGAAGGCGGCTATCAGGCGGCCTTTACCTTTGCACAGTTTGCGAACCTGCCGACGCGGGCGGCGGCTTTTTGGAACACGCTGATCCTGGCGCCGATCGGCGCGCTCGCCTGCCTGCTGATTGCCTATCCGGTCGCCTATTACCTCGCGGTGAAGGCGAACCCGCGCTATCGGCTGATCCTCGTCTCACTCGTCGTCGTGCCCTTCTGGACCAGCCTGCTCGTGCGCACCTATGCGTGGATGTATATCCTCGGCTCGCGCGGCATTCCGAATCTTCTGTCGATGATCGGCATCGAGGACGTCAGGATGTTGAACACGCCGGGCGCCGTGCTGCTCGGCATCGTCTACGGCTACCTGCCGCTGATGATCATGCCGATCTACGTAAGCCTCGAAAAACTCGACCGCCGCCTGCTCGAAGCCTCCGCCGATCTCGGCGCCAAGCCGGTCTCGACCTTCTTCGGCGTCACCCTGCCCTTGTCGCTGCCGGGCGTGATGACCGGCGTCGCGCTTGTGACGATCCTGCTGCTCGGCGAATATCTGATCCCGCAACTGCTCGGCGGCGGCAAGGTCTTCTTCATTGGCAACGCGCTGGTCGATCTCTTCCTGCAATCGCGCAACTGGCCCTTTGGCTCGGCGATCGCCGTCACGCTCGTTGCCGTCGTCGTCGTGGTGCTGATGGCGGCGATGCGCATCGCCTTCCGGGTTGCCGGCACAAGACAGGTGGATCTCGTCTGATGCGCGCCTTCATCTCTTCCGTCTATCTCTTCCTCTACGCGCCGATCGCGCTCGTCGTGCTGTTTTCCTTCAATGCGGGGCGCAATGCGAGCGAGTTCACCGGGTTTTCGACCGCCTGGTACGGCAAGGCACTGGGGAACACCTTCCTGGTCTCGGCGCTGCAGAACAGCCTGATGATCGCCTTTACCAGCGCCACGCTCGCGGCGATCTTCGGCACCATGGCGGCGCTTGGCATGGAGCGGCTGGCGCCGCGCAGCCGGGCGATCTTCGACGCGCTGTTCGCAGCCGCGATCGTCGTGCCCGGCGTCGTCATCGGCATCGCGACGCTGGTGGCGCTCGTCGCCGTCTTCTCCTTCGTCAATCCGGCGCTGGCAACGATCTGGCCGGGCGAGCAGCCGCCGCAACTCGGCCTCGGCTATGGCTCGATCATCGCCGCCCACGGCCTGTTCTCGATGGCGCTGGCGACGATGATCGTGAAAGCTCGCATCGCCAGCCTCGGCCGCGATATCGTCGAGGCGTCGAGCGACCTCTACGCGACACCGCTCACCACCTTCCGACTGATCGTGCTGCCGCAGATCCTGCCGTCGATCCTCGCGGGCTTCCTGCTGGCCTTCACCTTCTCCTTCGACGATTTCATCATCGCCTTCTTCGTCGCGGGCTCGAAGACCACCCTGCCGATCTACGTCTTCGCCTCGATCCGACGCGGCGTGACGCCCGAGATCAACGCGATCGCGACGCTGGTCCTCGTCGCCTCGCTGCTTCTGATCCTGACCGCCCGCATCCTGATGCGGGAGAAGAAAACGAAATCCGGGGAGTAAAACCATGATCCTGAAAGACCGGGTCGCGATCGTGACCGGAGCCGGCTCCGGGATCGGTCAGGCGGGTGCGGCCATCATGGCGCGCGAGGGCGCCCATGTCGTCGTCGTTGACCGCAGCCTTGCCGCCGCGACCGCCACCGTCGATGGCATAACCGTCACGGGCGGCAGCGCCGAGGCACTCGCCATCGACGTGACGGATGACGGAGCGCTCGCCGATGGCATCGCCGATGTTCTCTACCGCCACGGCCGCATCGACATCCTGCACAACCATGCCGGCGCGCAAGTTGCGGGCGATCTGGAACAGGTCGAGATCCCGGGCTTCGACCGCTCCTGGAACCTCAACGTGCGCGCCCATTTCATGGCCGCACGCCTGGTCATGCCGTCGATGCGGGCCGCCGGCCGCGGCGTCATCGTCAACACCTCCTCCTCCTCAGGTGTGCTCTACGACCGCGAGATGATCGCCTATACGACGACCAAGCACGCCGTCATCGCCATGACCAAGCAGATGGCCGGCGACTACGCCCGCCACGGCATCCGCGTCAACGCGCTCTGCCCCGGCTGGGTCGACACACCCTTCAACGAGCCCTTCATCGCCCAGATGGGCGGCCGCGGCGCGATCGAAGCCTATATCCGCGAAAAGGTGCCGCTCGGCCGCTGGGCAAGCGTCGACGAGATCGCCGAGTCGATCCTCTTCCTCGTTTCGGATCGCTCGTCCTACATGACCGGCCAGATCCTTGTGGTGGATGGCGGCGAGACGGTGGTGTGACCGTCAGGCGTTGAGGGATAGCCAACACAGCTCTGCCAATCCGCGGTGCTCACGAGCCCAAAGATTCCGACCTCCCTCATTTCTGTGCTTGTCACAGAAATCCAGCCACGGCGCGTCCGCGCCGTGAATGACTCTTGGGAGCGCCGGAACGAAGCAGTCCCTGGCACCGCCGACGCGGCGCCGCTGGATCCCTGTGACAAGCACAGGGATGAGGTTGGCGTATGTAGCAGAACGCCGTCAGGTCTTCGGGACAGTCCCCCGGCACGCCCAGGCCACGGCCGCAAAAGACCGGGGGCCATCAGGCTGGCCGGCCTCATAGGCGGCGCGTACCGCGGCATCGGTCTTCGCCCGCAGTCCCGGATCCAGCGAGGCGACATATTTGCCCAAGGGTCCCTCGCCCGCAGCGATCGGCTGCCAGAAATCCTCGAACGACTGATAGTCCATCCGGATCAGGAGCGAGGTCTGCTCGACGTCCACGAGGCCATGCGCCTCAAAACTCTGCATCATCTCGCCCGGCCGCATCATCGGCTGGAAACTATAGCGGCTGCGGACCTGAGCTGCGCCTTCATCCAGCATCGCGGCCGTATCGAGCACCATGCGCATGCCTGACATGCCGCCCAAGTGATCCCAGACCACGGCGGCAACGACGCCGCCCGGCCGCACGACACGGCGCATTTCGGCGACCGCCTTTCCGGCTTCCGGCACGAAATGCAGAACCAGCAGCGCCAGCGCCCGATCAAAATAGCCCTCCGGAAATGGCAGGTCGCAGGCGTCAGCCTGCCGGATGTGGATCCTGGGATCGGTGTTGCGCCGGGTCGCCGCCTCGACGAAGACGGGCGAAAAGTCGATTGCGGCAATCTCGCTGAGATTGGCTGCATGCGGCAACGCAAAGGTCAGGCTGCCTGTACCACAGCCGACATCCAGCACCCGCTCACCATCGGCAATGCCTGCGAAATCGATGAAGAGCGGCGCAAGCTGCCGGCTCCAGCGCCCCATCAGTTGCTCGTAACCATCAGCATTTTGCACATTGAAGCTCGACGTCATGATCGCCTCCGGGCGGCAAAGCGCGCATTGTAATGTGCGGCAGGCGGCGGACCAAGACGGTGGCGTGCGGCGCGAGCTCGATAAGCGACAACGTTGGGAGGAACGATCGTCAGCTTATCTGCGGGAGCTTTCCGTTCCACTCGAGTTCCCCCGTTGAACGAGCCATCGCAGCCTCGACCTCGGCCCTCGCTGCGAGCTCAGAGCGTTTCCTCTCATCCCTCATTTCTGTGCTTGTCACAGAAATCCAGCCACGGCGCGTCCGCGCCGTGAATAGCGCCCGCGGAACGAAAGAGTCTCCCGCGCCGCCGACGCGGCGCTGCTGGATCTCTGTGACAAGCACAGAGATGAGGGCGGCGAACGTGGTCCCCTGCGCAGGCTCCCACTCCAAGGCCTACACCTTCACATGCCCGATGCCCTTGGCGGCGATCTCCTCGAAACTCTCGTCATAGCCGGCATCGGCATAGCGGATGACGCCGAGCGCGGTGTCGTTGGTGAGTGCATGGTCGAGGCGCTCGTCGGCGGCGGCCGTGCCGTCGGCGACGACCGTCACGCCGCAGCTCGTCATGTAGCCGGCATAACCGCCGCCGCCGGAATGCACCACGACGAGATCGGCCATCGACGAGCAGAGCAGCATGGCGTCGAGCAAGGGCCAATCGGCGATCGCATCCGAGCCGTCCTTCATCCGCTCGGTCATGATGTTGGGGTGCGCCATGGCGCCGGCGTCGAGATGGTCGCGGGAAAACGCAACGGGACCCTTGAGCTCGGCGGACGCAACCAGTTCATTGACGCGCCGCGCAAGCGCCGTGCGTTCGCCGTGGCCGAGCCAGGCGATGCGCGCCGGCAGGCCCTCAAAGGGGATATGCTCACGCGCCAGCTTGATCCAGTTGGTGATGATTTTGTTATCCGGGAACATTTCCAAGAGCAGATCGTCGATGCGGGCGATGTCGCTCTCTTCGCCCGACAGTGCCATCCAGCGGAACGGGCCGATGGCGCGGGCAAAGAGCGGGCGCAGATAGGCTTCGGTGAAGATCGGGATGTCGAAGGCATTGGCGACGCCGCCCTCGCGCGCCTGGGTGCGGATCAGGTTGCCGTTGTCGAAGACCTCAGCGCCCTTTTGCTGGAAGTCGAGCATCGCCTTCACATGCTCGACGATCGAGGCGCGGCTTGCCGCCATCAGTTGCCCCTGCCCGTCATCGCGTAGCGCCCTTACCTGATCGAGGCTCATGCCCTTCGGCACATAGCCGTAGACGAGATCATGCGCCGAGGTCTGGTCCGTCACCACATCGGGCACGATCTCGCGCCGGGCGATCTCCGGATAGATCTCCGCCGCATTGCCGACGAGGCCGACGGAAAGCGCCCGCTTCTCCTTCACCGCCGCGTCGATCATCGAGAGCGCCGCGTCGAGATCAGGCGCGATCTCCTGGAGATAGCCGATCTCCCGACGTTTCTTCGCCCGCTCCGCATCGATGTCGACACAGAGGATCGCCGCCCCCGCCATGCGGCCGGCAAGCGGCTGTGCGCCGCCCATACCGCCAAGGCCGGCCGTCAGCACGAAGCGGCCGGAGAGATCGCCGCCGAAGCGGCGCTCGGCGATGCGCATGAAGATCTCGTAGGTGCCCTGGATCACGCCCTGGCTGCCGATATATTGCCAGGCGCCGGCCGTCAGCCCGCCCCAGCAGATCAGCCCCTTGCGCTGCAACTCGTAGAAAACCTCGGCCTTTGCCCATTGGCCGACAATGTTGCAATTGGCCATGATGACCAGCGGCGCCTTGGCGTGGGTCTTCAGCAGACCCACGGGCTTGCCCGACTGGATGATGAGCGTCTGGTCCTCGTCCATCTCGATCAGCGACCTGACGATGGCGCGATGCGCCGGCCAGTTGCGCGCCGCCTTGCCGAGCGCGGCATAGACCACGAGATTGTCCGGATCCTCGCCGACCGCAAGCACGTTTTCCAGGAGACGCAGCAGCGCTTCCTGCCGCCAGCCCTTGGCGCGCAGCTCCGGCCCGCCGGGGATCGGAAAACCAGGATGACGGGGATTGGCCTTGGGCATCGTCTCGTTCCTCTTTGTTGTCTCGGCGGGGTTAGGCGCCCCTCTCAATTATGGCGACGGGTGGCAACAGCCCCTCACCCTAACCCTCTCCCCGCTTGCGGGGAGAGGGGACGCGTTGAGCTTGCTGCGCCCGCCCATGCCACCGTGACGTTTCCGCGTCCCGCAATGGCCGAGTGAATGGCTCAGCACTTGCCACGCACACGACATTTGTGGCGGCCACGTCCCCTCTCCCCGCCTGCGGGGAGAGGGTTAGGGTGAGGGGCAAACCTCGACGCTCCTTGGCGGGACAGGCCGCCAGCTTTCACTTCGGCGGCAGCGTCTCCACGAAGGCAATTGCGCCGTCGATCAGACGCCTGCGCAGGGCATCGTCGCCATAGGCATCGGCTCCTGCACGTACCCAGCCGTGCATCGCCCGCCCGTTCATCACCATCAGCTCGATATCGGGCAGTGCGAGCGCCCAGCCGTCATTGCCCTTGCCGAGCCTGACGAGCAGCGAGCCCTCGCGCGCGCCGAGGAGCAGGTTGCCGTGAAGCAGATAGGCCCAGCCGCCGAACATCGCTCTCTCCGAAAGCCCGGATCGGTCGCCGAGTTCTTCCCGGATCAATTCTTCCAGTCCTGCATCGCGCGCCATGACATCGCTCCCATCAATTTCCGGAAAGCGCGTAACGGGCAAGCTCGATGCCCATCGCCTTTTCGACCGACGGATAGACCGTCGGGTCGAGCACGCTGGAAGAAAGCGGGATCACCGTCTTCGGCACATGCAGCACAAAGATCTTCATGCCGACCTGCAATTGCCCGACACTTAAGGGTTCGCCTTCCGGCGACAGCGTAGTGATGACGTCGGGGAAGGTTGCCAGCCGCCGGCCTTCCGCAGAGTCAACCGCCATATATTCGTTCATCACGTGCAATACCGTGGAGTCAGCGCCCTGCCCCAGCGTCACCGTGCCGATGTCGAAGGCTTCCTTGGTATAGACGACGGATTTGTCGGTGATCGTGCCTTCGGCGAGGATCGCGCCATTGGTGGCCTTGACGATCGCATCGATCACAGCGCTGCCGCCCTTGGCTTCGGCCGCGATGATCGCCTCGCCTAGAGCCAGCGCCAACGAGATGCCGCCAAGCGCCGCATTGGCCTTCACATAGGATGCGCGCACCGGATTGCGGCAGGAGGCAATGAAGCCGCCGGACATGTCGGACGCCGTGCGCAGGATCGGCGAGACCTTGGCGGTGGCGCCGCGCACGACAAGCTCGATGTAGCGGTTTTCCTCGCGGTTGCCGCCGACCGCCGTCTGGATCATCGGCTCGGGCGAACCGGCTAAACCGATCGAGCCCATGTCGCCCGTCGGATGCGCCCGGATGTCGCCGACGGCATCTACCACCTTGGTGCCGAGGATCGCCGAAGGCAGCCAGCCGTTCAGCGTCGAGGACTTGCCGTTCTGGCCGATGATCAGGCCCGAAAGCTTCTCGCCGAGCGCCTCCTGCAGCAGTTGCACAGCCTTGACGTAGTCGACGCCACGCATCTCCCAGGGCGTGGTCGAGGCCGGCGCGCCGATCGCCGCTGCCGTCGCCACCCAGTCGTTGGCGTCGAGCTCGTCGATCGAGACGAGTTCAGGCTTGCCGATCGAGACCGCGGCATAGCCGAGCATGCGGCCATGGTCGGCCCAGCCACCGCCGCCCGCCGCATAGACGGAACCGCCCTTGACCGCCGCCTCGACGTCCTTCTCCTTCAGTATCCGGCCCATCTCACACCTTCTCCTGCAGTTTCCTGTCGAGCCTCTTCACCGCATCGAAGAGAACGGCGGCGCCGAGCGCGATATCGTCGTTTTCGGCCCATTCCTCCGGCGCATGCGAGCGCCCGCCGAGGCACGGAATGAAGATCATCGCCGAGCGGGTGATGCGCCCCATCCAGGCGGTGTCGTGGCCGGCGCCGGACGCCATGCGCCGGTGTTTGGCACCGATCGCATCGCAGCTTTCTTCGAGCGTTGAAAGCAACAGCGCATCGCCCGGCGTCGGGTGGTTGTCGGAAATCACATTGGCAGGCGCGATCGTAACGCCCGATGCCTCGGCAACGCCCTGGCAAAGCGGCCCGAGTGCGGTCAGGAACCGCTCCATCTGCGGGCGCAGCTCGGCGCGCGCATCGATCAGCAGCCGCACGCGGGACGGCACCACATTGGCGGCATTCGGCTCGATCGAGAACTCGCCGACCGTCGCGGTGAAATGCCCCTCGCCCCCGGAAAATTCCGTCGCCAGCCTCTCGATCTCCAGCACCAGCCGGGAGGCCGCGACCAGCGCATCGCGGCGATGCCCCATCGGCGTCGTGCCGGCATGGTCCGCCTGTCCCTCGACGATGATCTCGATGCGGGTGATGCCGGAGATGGCGGTGACGATGCCGACATCGAGCCGCCCGGTTTCGAGCACCGGGCCCTGCTCGATGTGCAGTTCCAGAAACGCCTTGATGTCCGAGCGCTTCGAGCCCGAAAGCCGTGACGGATCGCCTCCCACTTCGACGATGCCCTGCCGCAGGCTCAAGTCTCCCTGCGTGCGGCTCAGCCAGCCATCCGGCAGCACGCCGGCCATGCCGCGGCTGCCGACGCAGGAGACGCCGAAGACCGACACCTCCTCGGCCAGGAAATCGACGATCTCCAGATCATGATCGAGCTCGATGCCTTTGTCCACGAGCGCCCGCGCCACTTCGAGCGCCGCGGCCACGCCGGCGATGCCATCGAAACGGCCGCCATCCGGCACCGTATCGGAATGGGAGCCGACGAGGATGGTGCCGAGCGCCGATTTGCGCCCCTTGCGCCGGCCGATCAGATTGCCGGCGGCGTCGATCCGGGTTTCGAGCCCGGCGGCGCGATAACGTCTATCGAGAAAGGCACGACCTTCGAGGAACAGCGGCGTGAAGGCGCGGCGCGTATAGGGCCGGTCCGGCTCGGTGATCCCTGCGAGGCCGTTGACGATGCCGGCGATCCGGCCGGCATTGACAGGCAGATTGGCGGCGACCTTGTCGTTGGCAGTCTTGCTCATCACGCCTCCTACAGGGTCAAGGTCGTAAGCGGCCGGACGAACTGGCCGGTGCCCGGCTCGGCCAGCACCGCGCGCCCATCAAAGGCAAGCTGCCCCCGGAGATAGGTCGCGGCCACCCGCCAGGGCAGGCTCATGCCGTTATAGGGCGACCAGCCGACAACGTTATGACCGCTTGCGGCGGCGTCATAGATATAGGGCTCCGGCGTCATGACGATGATATCGGCGTCCTTGCCGGCCTCCAGCGCCCCCTTCTGGTGGTCGATACGGAATTGCCGCGCCGGGTTGAGCGCCATCAGTTCGGCCGCCCGCGTCAGCGGAATGCCGCGCTCCAGCGCCCCCATGACGAAGAGCGGCACCATGACCTCCAACCCTGGCACACCCGACGCATTCGCCAGCATGTCCGGATTGGTCTTGCGGTCTTCCGACCAGCTCACATGATCGGTCGAAACCATCGTCACATTGCCGTTAGCCACATGCCGCCAGAGCTTCTCCACCTCGGCGCGCGACCGGATCGGCGGGTTGATCTTCGCCTTGCCGCCGAGACGGCGCACGTCGTTCTCCTCGTCGAGCGTCAGGTAGTGGATGCAGCACTCGATCGTCGCTTTATGGCCCTGGGCGCGATAGGCGGCGGCGATCTCGTAGCCGCGGCCGAGCGAGCAATGCACGACATGCGCCGGGCACCCCGTGGCGGCTCCCGTCTCGTAGATCTGGCTGGTGGCGAGCAGCTCCGTCAGCGGCGGGCGCGACAGCCCATGGGCGCGGTAGTCGGTAATCCCTGCCGCCTTCACCTTGTCGATCGCGGCCCGCACCGCTTCGTCGTCCTCATTGTGCACGCCAGCGGCAAGCCCGGTCGGCGCGATCGCGCGGAAACAGTCTTCGAGCAGGGCGGCCGGGATACGGGGAAAGCGCTTCGGATCGGTGCCGAAAGTGGAGAACTTGAAGGCGGCAACGCCGGCTTCCACCATCGCGCCGATCCGCGCCGGCCCCTCCTCCGGATCGACGGTGCCATAAAGGGCGAAGTCGACGCGCGCCTGCGGGCCTGCATGGTCGATCTTGCGGCGCACGGCCTCGGCCGAGCAGACGAGATTGCCCTCGTCATAGGGCATGTCGACGATCGTGGTGACGCCGCCGGCGGCCGCCGAGCGCGTCGACCAGACGAAATCCTCCTGGTTCTTCTGCGACAGCGAATGCACCTGCGCGTCGACGGCGCCGGGCAGGATCAAAGCATTGCCGAGATCATGACGCTCGCGCGCCGCCGGTGCTGCGCCCTGCCCGACATGTACGACCTTGCCGTCGCGAACCGCCACGTGGCCGCCTTCAACGATCCTGTGCGGAAGAACAACGGTGCCTTTCAAAACAAGATCGAAATCGGACATGGTGCTCTCCCAATTGGATCAGTGTTCGATCACTTGCCGAGCGCGAAGAAGTCGTCGAACTCCGGCATCGGCGCGGTGGCGACAAAGGAGCGCAAGAGATCGTGACAGGTGAAGGCTTCCTGCAGCGCCTCGATCTCCTTCGAAAGCGGCCGGTCCTTGAGATAGATCGCGCTGACCGACCGGGTCTGGTCATAGGCGCGCTTGACGATCCCTTGGGGCTGGTCGCCGACGAGGTCGATCGCCTGTGCCGACAGCATCGCCTCGATGGCGGCAAGCTGGCGCAGATCCCGCACCTGCGTTTCCATGCGCTCGACGATCAGTGGCAGGAAAGTCGCTTCCTCTTCGAGCCCGCCGGCCACCACGATCGACTGGGCCGAGAGCGGCAAGGCGAGCGACTGCACGCGCATGTAGAGCTCGACCGCCAGCTTCATCAGCGGGCCGAGCCCGGTCGCCACTTCACCGGGCGCCACCAGGTTGACCGAGAGATTGCGACGGCCGCCATTCGACAGCAGGATGCAGCGGTTCAGCACGTTGCGCGCCACATGGGAAAAGGCAACCTGCGCCGCTTCGATATAGAGCGTCGTCGTCAGAGGCAGCGATGCGCCGGAAGAATGCACCTGCCCACCGAGCACGACGGGATTGTCATCAGAAAGATAGGTCTGCTCCACCAGCCGGCCGGCGGCAACCAGCAGCGTGTCGACGACCGCGCCGAAGACCTGGGCCGTCATGCGCAGGCTCAAGGGGTCGTGGATCGCCGTCGGCACCGGCCAGTCGGAGATGCCGGATTGGCCATAGAGCCAGGAGCCAACCAAGGCCTCGCCGCGGGTCGAAAGCGTCGCCGCCACCCGCCACGGATCGGCGGATGCGCCGAGCGCCAGCGACGACATCACGCCGGTGACGAGCAGCACCCGGATCGCCGCCGCGGCTTCGCGCAGAACGTCGGCGGCCGCGGCAAAGGAGATGGCGTTGACGCTGAGTGCTGCCAGCGCGTCGCGCGGCTGCATGACAAACGGTTCCAGGCCGGCCTCGGCAAGCGCCGTCTCCGCCGAGACGAGACGCCCCTGATAATAGGCCTCGCCGACGCCGGTCAGCACCGAGGCGATCTGCCCCATCAGGCCGATGTCAGCACAACCCATCGAGCCATGGCGGCGCACGGCCGGAATGATGTCGTGCTCGGAGAGCGCCAGAAAAGCCCGGAGCAGCTCCGGGCTGCAGCCGGTATGGCCGCGCATCGCGGTATTGACGCGGATGGCGATCGCCATGCGCACGATCGCGGGCGCAAAAAACTCGCCGGTGCCGAAGTGGTGCGCGCGCACCAGCGAATTATTGAACTCGTCGAGATCGCCAGCGGTCCATAGCCGGTCCTTCATCGAGCCGACGCCCGTATTGGAGCCATAGACCGGGAGCCCCAGCGCGATCCGCTCGGCGATCACCTTGTGGGCTGCTGCCACGCGCTCCATGCCGCCGTCGTCCGCCACCGGCCGCACCCTTCCCGCCCCGATATCCTCGAGCGTCGCGAAGTCCAGCGGTTTCCCACAGAGAACGATGTTTTTGACCTGATGCAGCATGCCGACACGAACCTTTCCGCGCGGCGCGCCTCGACATCGAGGCTATGTGCGCGGATGCCTGGATTTTCACGCAACCGCCGCTCGCAAGCGTCCGGCTGCTTCATGCATGCTATGCGCTTATCGCCCACTCGTGCTATATCCCAATTCTCGAACGGCTGATGCCGAATTATGAACATGACATCGGCGCATGCGGCTGCACGTGATCGATTCTAAAATTAGAGCGGGATGCGGGCGGAAAACCGCGCACAGATTTCCTTATTCCGCTCCAGAAGGACCGCCGAATGGACCTGGCAACGATCGTAATCGTCGATGCGGTGCTTAGCGAAGGCGGCATCCGCGCTGCCGCCGCCCGCTGCGGGCGGGCGCCGTCGAGTGTCAGCTCCGCCGTCAAACGGTTCGAGCAGGCCGTTTCGATGCCGCTCTTCCGGCGGGAGGAAACTGTTATCGTGCTGACGCTGGAGGCCCGCGCCCGCGCGCCCGCTGTCCGTGAGGCGATGGCGAAGATCGCCGTGATCCTCGATGCGGCGGGAAAAGAGCCCGCCGACCCGGTGCCGCCGATCGGCCTCGTCGCACTCGACCGCTTCGTCCGGATCGCCCGCTCCGGCAGCATCCGCGCCACGGCAAAGGTGCTCGGCCTCGGCCAACCGCAATTGACCCGGCAGATCGCCGATCTCGAACGCCACCTCGGCTGCCGCCTGTTCGAGCGCTCCCACAGCGGCATCCTCTGCACCGCAACCGCCGAGCGCATCATTCCGCTCGTCGAGGCGCTGCTCGATATATGGGCGCGGCTTACGCACGCCTCCGCCGATCGCTTCCGCCGTGATGTCGCCACCTGGCGGCTCGGCGCCGTCATGCCGCTCGGTCCCGAAAGCGAGATCGCCCGCATGCTTGCGAGCCTGACCGCCAACTGGCACCGCACGCGCCCACGTCAGCCGCTGTTCATTTCCAGCACCACGGCCGACGACCTCCTTGCCGGCCTCCGCAGCCGGCGCTTCGATGCCGCCCTGCTCGATGTCGCCGAGATTCCCGCCGATTGCGACGGACGGCTGGTGTCGCAAACCCCCTTGGTGCTGGCGGGCCCCGCGGCAGCGCTGTCCGATCTCGGCGGCGACCTGCCGCGACTGCTCGCCACCTGCCCGATCGCCGTGCCCAGCGTCAGGAGCGGCCTGCGCCGCGAAGCCGCCCGTTTCCTCGACGACACGCTCAGCGAGACCGAACGGCGGCGCATCACCCTCGTCGAGGTCGACTCCATCCCGGTCATCATCAACCTCGTCGGCCAGCACGGCTATCTCTCGGTGCTGCCGGAATCCTCGCTTGCCCGCGTGCACCGCCCGCCCGCCATGATCCGGCTCGGCCCGGCCTACCGGCAGTCCCTGACACTCGTCTGGCCGCGAGGGACTTTTGCCGGCGAGATCGGCGAGTTGATGGTTTCGATGACGCGAGCGCCGGCACAGGCCTCGGAACGGCCGTCCTCGACGGAATCACTTTCCGACCTTTCCTCGCCAAACGCCTGAAACGAATCTACAAATCCGCCTTCTTGAATCACTTCATGAAGTGCGGCCTCAAGTCTTCAGCTTCAGCCGTCTGCGGGTTTCGCTCGGGCTTTCGCGATAATGCGCCCGGTAGCTGCGGGAGAAGGAGGAGGACGAATTGAAGCCGGAGATCGCCGCAATGTCGGCAAACTCCAGGCGCGTCTCGATCACCTTGCGCCGGGCGGCGTTGAGACGGAGCGCCAAGTAGTGCTCGTGCGGCGCCACCCCCATCGTGTCGCGAAAGAGATCCTGCAGGTGGCGCGTGCTGACACCGATCCGGCGGGCGAGCCGTGCCAGCGTCAGGGGCGCCTCCACCGTTTCCTCCATCAGCTTGACGGCAGCACCGACGCGCGGATCGAGGATGCGCATGTTGCCGATCGCCGGCATCTGCAGGAGGTCGCCGCGGGTGCGCTCCTGCTCGTAGATGAAGAGCCGCGAAACCTCGAGTGCCAGCGAATAACCGTGCGCCCGGCGAATGAGCTCCAGCATCAGGTCGAGCGTCGGCAGCGAGCCGCCTGTCGTGATGCGCTTGCCGTCGATGACGAAGCGCTCGCGCACCATCGTCACCTGCGGGTAAGCAGCGGTGAAATCCTCGAAATCCTCCCAGTGGGTGGTCGCCTTGAAATTGTCGAGCAGGCTGGTTTCGGCGAGCAGCCAGGAGCCCGATTCGATCCCTGCCATCAGCGCCCGGTGCCGGGCAGTCTGCGAAAGCAGCATCTTCAGCTGCGAGGTGGCGCTGCGCTGCCAGTTGTAGCTCGACAGGATGAAGAGCGGCGAGGTTTCGCGCTGCGGCCGGAAGATGCCCGCGACCGGAATGGGTATGCCGCTCTTCGTTTCGATCGGCGCGCCATCGGGGCTGTAGATCGTCCAGTCGTAGAGCGGACGCCCGGCGATGCGGTTGGCGGCACGCATCGGCTCGATCACGGAAGCGACAAGGATCAGATTGGTCTCCGGCAGCACCAGGATATCGACGTGCTGCACCTGCGAAACGTTCTGATCCATGCCCAAACTTCTCCACCCTGCCGCCGATAATGTATAAGATAGAGCCGATAATGAAAAGCAACCCGGTCTTTCTTGGCTCGTAATGGGGTCAATAAAAGGGAGACAGCAATGCCGCTCAGCATGAACCGCGAGGTATTCATCACCTGTGCCGTCACCGGCTCGGGAGACACCGTTTCAAAGTCCAGCCATGTTCCGATCACGCCGAAACAGATCGCCGAAGCGGCGGTCGAGGCGGCCAAGGCCGGCGCTGCCGTGGTCCACTGCCACGTCCGCGATCCGGAGACCGGAGCGCCTTCCCGCAGGCTCGATCTCTACAAGGAAGTGACCGATCGCATCCGCTCCGCCGATGTCGACATGGTGCTGAACCTGACCGCCGGCATGGGCGGCGACCTCGTCTTCGGCAATGTCGAGAGCCCCTTCCCGGTCAACGAAAAATTCACCGACATGGCCGGCGCCACCGAGCGCGTCGCCCATGTGGCTCAATGCCTGCCGGAAATCTGCACGCTCGACTGCGGCACCATGAACTTCTCGCTCGGCGATTACGTCATGACCAACACGCCGTCGATGCTGAGAGAAATGGCCCGCCAGATGACGGCGCTTGGCGTCCGCCCCGAGATCGAAGCCTTCGATACCGGCCACCTGTGGTTTGCCAAGCAGCTCGTCGAGGAAGGCCTGATCGAGGATCCGGTGCTGATCCAGCTCTGCATGGGTATTCCATGGGGCGCGCCGGACGACCTCAACACCTTCATGGCCATGGTCAACAACGTGCCTGATAACTGGACCTTCTCAGCCTTCTCCATCGGCCGCAACGCGCTCGCCTATCCGGCAGCGGCGATCCTTGCCGGCGGCAACGTCCGCGTCGGCCTCGAAGACAACCTCTATATCGGCAAGGGCCAGCTCGCGACCAACGGCCAGCTCGTCGAGAAAGCCGTGGGCGTCATCGAGGGCATGGGCGCCAAGATCATCGGCCCCGATGAAGTCCGCAAGAAACTGAAGCTGACGAAGCGCTGAGCGAGGACGGGACCATGAGCTTTATCACCAAAGCAGCCTGCGTCGGCGGTGGCGTTATCGGCGGCGCCTGGGTGGCGCGCTTCGCGCTCGCCGGCATCGATGTGAAGATCTTCGACCCGCATCCGGAAGCCGAGCGCATCATCGGCGAGGTCATGGCGAATGCCGAGCGCGCCTATGCGATGCTGACCATGGCGCCTTTGCCGCCGAAGGGCAAACTGACATTCTGCAAGAGCATCGAAGAAGCCGTTCAAGATGCTGACTGGATTCAGGAAAGCGTGCCGGAGCGGCTTGAGCTGAAGCGCGGCGTCATCACCAAGATCGATGCGGCCGCACGGGCCGATGCGCTGATCGGCTCCTCCACCTCGGGCCTGCTGCCCTCCGACCTGCAATCCGAGATGCACCATCCCGAGCGCATGTTCGTGGCGCATCCCTACAATCCCGTCTACCTGCTGCCGCTCGTCGAGCTCGTCGGCGGCAAGAAGACGACGAAGGCGACGATCGAGCGCGCCATGCAGGGCGTCGAGCAGATCGGCATGAAGGGCGTCGTCATCGCCAAGGAGATCGAGGCCTTCGTCGGCGACCGCCTGCTCGAAGCGCTCTGGCGCGAGGCGCTGTGGCTGATCCAGGACGACATCTGCGATACCGAAACGCTCGACAACGTCATGCGTTATTCCTTCGGCATGCGCTGGGCACAGATGGGCCTGTTCGAGACCTATCGCATCGCCGGCGGCGAAGCCGGCATGCGCCACTTCCTCGCCCAGTTCGGCCCCTGCCTCAAATGGCCCTGGACGAAGTTCACCGATGTCGTCGACCTCGACGACGCGCTGGTCGAAAAGATCGGCGCCCAGTCGGACGCACAGGCTGCCGGCCGCTCGATCCGCGAGCTCGAGCGCATCCGCGACGAGAACCTCGTCGGCATCATGCATGCGCTGAAAGCCGGCAATGGCGGCGAAGGCTGGGGCGCCGGCAAGCTGCTTGCCGATTTCGAGGCCAGGCTCTGGGCCAACGCCAAGAAGCCGGAAGCCGATCTCGGCGACGTCAAGCCGCTGCGCATCGTCGACACCAAGGTGAGTGCCGCCTGGGTCGACTATAACGGCCACATGACCGAGCATCGCTATCTCCAGGTCTTCGGCGACACGACCGACGGCCTCTTGCGCCTGATCGGCGTCGATCTCGATTATGTGCGCGACGGCCACAGCTACTACACCGTCGAGACCCATATCCGGAACCTCGGCGAGGCCAAGCTCGGCGACGCGCTCTATTCGACCTGCCAGGTGCTCTCCTCCGACGAGAAGCGCCTGCACATCTTCTCGACGATCTACAATGCGCAGACCAACGAAGCCGTCGCGACCGCCGAACAGATGGCGCTGCATGTCGACAGCAAGGCCGGCAAGTCGGTACCGGCGCCGCAACACGTGCTGAGCAAGCTCCGTGCGCTCACCGAAGCGCATGCGAAGCTGCCGGCCCCGGAAGGCGTCGGACGCTTCGTCGGCCAGAAGCGCGCCTGACCGCAACAGCGGCAGACCATCAACAGGCAGTTTCGCCGCCCCGACGGCGCAACCGCAAACCGCAGCCGAGGCCCGCTTGAGGAGGTGGGTCGAGGCTCCGGCACGGACGTCAGCGGCGCGAAAACGAGGGGAACAACACAATGAATTTCGCACTGACCGAAGAACAGCAGATGATCGTCGATACGGTCAGGAGCTTCGTCGAAACGGAAATCTATCCGCATGAGGACGAGGTCGAGCGCACCGGCGTGGTGCCGCGCGAGCTCGGCCAGGAAATCGCCCGCAAGTGCAAGGAGATCGGTTTCTTCGGCTGCAATTTTCCGGAAGAAGTCGGCGGCGCCGGCCTGGACCACACCTCCTTCACGCTGGTCGAGCGCGAGCTCGGGCGTGGCTCCATGGGCCTCACCGTCTTCTTCGGCCGCCCCTCGGGCATCCTGATGGGCTGCAATGCCGAGCAGCGCGAGAAGTATCTGATTCCAGCCGTCAAGGGCGAGAAGTTCGATGCGCTTGCCATGACCGAGCCGGATGCAGGCTCCGACGTACGTGGCATGAAATGCTTCGCCCGCAAGGACGGTGACGACTGGATCGTCAACGGCACCAAGCACTTCATCAGCCATGCCGACATCGCCGACTTCGTCATCGTCTTCATCGCCACGGGCGAAGAGGATACGCCGCGTGGGCCCAAGAAGAAGATCACCTGCTTCCTCGTCGATCGCGGTACGCCCGGTTTCGAGATCCGCAAGGGTTACAATTCCGTCTCGCACCGCGGCTACAACAACTGCATCCTGACCTTCGATGATTGCCGCCTGCCCTCCGCACAGATCCTCGGCGAGGTGCACAAGGGCTTCGACCTCGCCAACGACTGGCTCTACGCTACCCGCCTGACGGTGGCGGCGACCTCGGTCGGCCGGGCACGGCGCGCCTTCGACTATGCGCTGAACTACGCGGCCGAACGCAAGCAGTTCGGCAAGCCGATCGGCGCCAACCAGGGCGTTTCCTTCAAGCTCGCCGACATGATCACCGACATCGACGCCGCCGACCTCCTGACGTTATCTGCCGCCTGGCGGCTCGACAACGGCCTGCCATCAAACCGCGAGATCGCATCCGCCAAGGTCTTCGCCACCGAAATGCTCGCCCGTGTCACCGACGAGGCGATCCAGATCTTCGGCGGCATGGGCCTGATGGACGACCTGCCGCTCGCCCGCTTCTGGCGCGACGCCCGCGTCGAGCGCATCTGGGACGGCACCTCCGAAATCCAGCGCCACATCATCAGCCGCGACCTGCTGCGGCCGTTGGGGGCGTGACGGGATGGGAGCGTTTACGGAAGTTACCCCCCTCTGCCCTGCCGGGCATCTCCCCCACAAGGGGAGAGATCGGCAAGAGGCAACCCCGGTTCCATGTGAGCGCGCCACTCATCCCCCAACCTTCAATGATTGGCGCGGATCGCGCCTCACCCAATCTCCCCCCTTGTGGGGGAGATGCCCGGCAGGGCAGAGGGGGGTATCCGCCACGCCCTCGACGCGCGCTCCGGCGGGAGGCGCCGCATGACGCGCTCCCTCGACCGTCTGATCCGCCCGCGCTCCATCGCCGTCTTCGGCGGCAAGGAAGCCAGGCGCGTCATCGAACAATGTGACAAGATGGGTTTTTCCGGCGAGATCTGGCCGGTGCACCCGCGCGAGGCCGAGATCCTCGGCCGCAAGTGCTACCGCTCCGTGGCGGAACTGCCCGCAGCGCCGGATGCCTCCTTCGTCGGTGTCAACCGGCAACTGACGATCGACATCATCCGCGATCTCACCGCCCGCGGCGCCGGCGGCGCCGTCTGCTATGCCTCCGGCTTCCGCGAGGCGGCAAGCGAGCTCGACGACGGCAACGACCTGCAGGAGGCGCTGGTCGCCGCTGCCGGCGACATGCCGATCGTCGGGCCCAATTGCTACGGCTTCATCAACATGCTCGATGGCGCCCTGCTCTGGCCGGACCAGCATGGCATGCTGCGCGTCGAGAAGGGTGTCGCGATCCTGACGCAATCCTCCAACATCGCCTGCAACATCTCGATGCAGACGCGCGGCCTGCCGCTCGCCTATGTCATGACCGCGGGCAACCAGGCGCAGACCGGCCTTTCCGACATCGCCTGCGCCGTGCTGGAAGATCCGCGCGTCACCGCCGTCGGCTTGCATATCGAAGGCTTCGACAGCGTTGCAGCGCTCGAGCGGCTGGCGACCCGGGCGCGCGAACTCGGCAAGCCGGTGGTGACACTCAAGGTCGGCAAATCCGAAGCCGCCCAGCTTGCGACGGTGTCGCACACCGCCTCGCTTGCCGGCAACGACCGCGTCTCCTCCGCACTGCTTGCCCGCCTCGGCATCGGCCGCGTCGATACGCTGCCGGCACTTCTCGAAACGTTGAAGCTGCTTCATGTTGCAGGCCCCCTCGACAGCCGCGACATTTCCTCGATGAGCTGCTCCGGCGGCGAGGCCTCGCTGATGGCGGACGCCGGCGAGCGCTACCGGGTGAATTACCGGGCGCTGCGCGACGACCAGCGCAAGCCGCTCAAGGACGCGCTCGGCGAGATGGTGACGATCGCCAACCCGCTCGACTACCACACCTTCGTCTGGGGCAACCGCGAGAAGCAGGCGACCGCGTTTGCCGCCATGATGAAGGGCGGTTATGCGATCAACCTCATCGTGCTCGATTTCCCGCGGCTCGACCGCTGCGACGCCGCCGACTGGGAGACCACCTGCCAAGCGGTAATCGAGGCGGCAAGAACGACGGGTGCGCGCGCCGGCATCGTCGCCAGCCTCGGCGAGAACATGCCCGAGGCGACGGCGCTTTTCCTGATGAAGGCGGGCATCGTGCCCTTCTTCGGTATCGAGGAGGCGCTGGATGCGATCGAGACGGCCGCCGACATCGGCGCCGCCTGGAAGAAACCCGCTGCGCCCCGCCTGCTCGACGGCGGCGGTATCGCCGCCGGGGACGCGATCACGCTCAGTGAGCATGAGGCCAAGGTGGAGCTTGCCGCTTCGGGTCTGAGAGTACCCGAGGGCAGGACGGCCGCGACCGCCGAGGAGGCCGCAGCGGCGGCCGAAGCTCTTGGTTTCCCCGTCGTGCTCAAGGGCCTCGGCGTCGCCCACAAGACCGAAGCGGGCGCGGTGAAGCTCAACCTCGCAAGTCGCCAGGAGGTCCTTGCGGCGGCAACCGCCATGGCCGGTGTCGCCTCGGGCTACCTCGTCGAGAAGATGGTGGGCAAGCCCGTCGCCGAGCTCATCATCGGCGCCATGCGCGATCCCGTCGCCGGACCGGTTCTGACGATCGGCGCCGGCGGCATCCTCGTGGAACTGCTCGATGATTCCGCCATCCTGACGCTGCCGACGACGCCGGAAGCGATCCGCGAGGCGATCGACGGCCTGAAGATCCGCAGGCTCCTGGACGGCTATCGCGGCGGCCCGACCGCTGATTTCGCTGCTCTGATCGAAGCTGTCGCGGCGGCGGCATCCTATGTCGTTTCAAACGCCTCCAAGCTCGAAGAACTCGATATCAATCCATTGATGGTGTTGCCGAACGGCCAGGGAGCCGTTGCTGCCGACGCCCTGATCCGCCGGAGGAAATGACCCATGACCGGACCGATCCGCACACGCCGCGAAGGCGGCATTCTCGAAGTCACCATCGACCGGCCAAAGGCCAATGCCATCGACCTTGCGACCAGCCGGGTGATGGGCGAGATCTTTCGCGACTTCCGCGACGACGACACGTTGCGCGTCGCGATCATCACCGGGGCGGGCGAAAAATTCTTCTGCCCGGGATGGGACCTGAAGGCCGCCGCCGGCGGTGATGCGGTCGACGGTGATTATGGCGTCGGCGGTTTCGGCGGCATGCAGGAGCTGCGCGATCTCAACAAGCCGATCATTGCCGCCATCAACGGCATCTGCTGCGGCGGCGGCCTCGAGATCGCGCTGTCGACCGACATGATCCTTGCCGCCGAGCACGCGACCTTCGCGCTGCCCGAAATCCGCTCCGGCACCGTCGCCGATGCCGCCTCGATCAAGCTGCCGAAGCGCATCCCCTACCACATCGCCATGGACATGCTTTTGACCGGCCGTTGGCTCGATGCGGCCGAGGCCAACCGCTGGGGCTTCGTCAACGAGATCCTGCCATTGAGCAAGCTTATGGAACGCGCCTGGGAGCTCGCCCGCCTGCTCGAAAGCGGACCGCCGCTGGTTTACGCCGCGATCAAGGAAGTGGTTCGCAACGCCGAAGGCGAGGCTTTCCAGACGACCATGAACAAGATCACCAAACGGCAGCTGAAGACGGTCGACATCCTCTATTCGAGCGAAGACCAGCTGGAAGGTGTGCGCGCCTTCGCCGAGAAGCGCGACCCGGTCTGGAAGGGCCGCTGAAGGCGGATGAATCTGTGCGGTTTTCCGCCGCTTTGAACAGACGCCGCCAGGCATGGCGGCGCAGGCAACAGAGCCGGGCGACCGGCAGCATGACGTGGCAGGACGCGCGGACGAGACCGTGCGCAACGAAACACGCCTCCATAAGCCAAGCTTATGGAAATAAATTGTAATTTAGGGCGTTACAAGAAGAGTTCCAGAGATTACGCTTATCGATCTGAACGAAGGACGCCCCGGCTGACGGAAGGAGAACAAGCCACCAAAAGAACAAGAAACGGCCGCTTTGGGCCGATCCGAAGCCATCGATACAATGGCTGTACGCAGCAATCTCTAACCAACCACAACGAACGGCGAATGCCGACAGAGAAGGGAACAGGGGAATGAGCGATTACAAGGATTACCTCACACGACAGGTCATGCTCGGCAAGATGAACCGGCGCGAGTTTCTCGGCCGCGCGGCTGCGGCCGGCATTCTCGCCTCGACGGCCGGCACGCTGTTTGCGACTAGCGCGGCGGCGCAGGAGCCGAAGCGCGGCGGCCATCTGAAACTCGGTCTCGAAGGTGCGGCTGCGACCGACTCGAAGGACCCGGCCAAGGCGCTTTCGCAATTCATGTTCGTCGTCGGCCGCAACTGGGGCGACATGCTGGTCGAAAGCCATCCGACGACCGGCGCGCCGGTGCCGGCGCTTGCCGAATCCTGGGAGCCGTCGGCCGACGCCTCGACCTGGACCTTCGCCATCCGCAAGGGCGTGAAGTTCCATGACGGCAAGGAACTGACGCTCGACGACGTCATCAAGACGCTGCAGCGCCATACCGACGAAAAGTCGGAATCCGGCGCACTCGGCGTGATGAAGTCGATCAAGGAGATCAAGGCCGACGGCGACAAGCTGGTGCTGGTGCTGACGGAAGGCAATGCCGACCTGCCGCTGCTTCTTTCCGACTACCATCTCATCATCCAGCCGGGCGGCGGCGTCGACGCGCCCGACGCGATGATCGGCACCGGTCCCTACAAGGTGACGAGTTTCGAGCCCGGCGTTCGCGCCACCTTCGAGAAGAATGCCGACGACTGGCGCACCGACCGCGGCTATGTGGACTCGGTCGAACTGATCGCCATGAACGATGCGACCGCCCGCATCGCCGCCCTCTCCTCCGGCCAGGTGCATTACATCAACCGCGTCGATCCGAAGACCGTCAGCCTTCTGAAGAAGGCGCCGACAGTCGAGATCCTGAACACGTCCGGCCGCGGCCACTACGTGTTCATCATGCACTGCAACACCGCGCCCTTCGACAACAACGACCTGCGCATGGCGCTGAAATACGCGATGGACCGCGAAACCATGGTCCAGCGCATCCTCGGCGGCTACGGCAAGGTCGGCAACGACTTCCCGATCAACGACACCTATGCCCTCTTCCCGGAAGGCATCGAGCAGCGCGTCTACGATCCGGACAAGGCGGCCTTCCACTACAAGAAGTCCGGCCACAGCGGTCCGGTGCTCTTACGCACCTCCGACGTCGCCTTCCCCGGCGCGGTCGATGCAGCCGTGCTCTACCAGGAAAGCGCCAAGAAGGCGGGCATCGAGATCGAGGTCAAGCGCGAGCCGGGCGACGGCTACTGGACGAACGTCTGGAACGTGCAGCCCTTCTCCACTTCCTACTGGGGCGGCCGTCCGACGCAGGACCAGATGTACTCCACCGCCTATCTTTCGACGGCCGACTGGAACGACACCCGCTTCAAGCGTCCGGATTTCGACAAGATCCTGCTCGAGGCCCGCTCGGAACTCGACGAGGCCAAGCGCAAGGACATGTACCGCACCATGGCCATGATGGTGCGTGACGAAGGCGGCCTGATCCTGCCGATGTTCAACGACTTCGTGAACGCCGCCACCAAGCAGGTGAAGGGCTACGTGCACGATATCGGCAACGACATGTCGAACGGCTATGTCGCGACCCGAGTGTGGCTGGACGCATGATGATGGAAAGCGGACCGCTCACTGGTCCGGTTCCGACGGATGGGACCGCGGATGCATCGCATCCGCGGTCTGCCGAACTTACCGGAGTACCAGCAAAACCCAACCCTGCCGCCGATGGTGAAATCGCCGGCACCTTCTGGCGGCGCTTCACCTTCCGTCGCCCTCTCGCGGCGCTGATCCTGCAGCGCCTCGGCTTGAGCGTCGGCCTGCTCTTCGCCGTATCGCTGATGATCTTCGGCGGCATCGAGGCGCTTCCCGGCGACTTCGCCACCACCTATCTCGGCCAGTCGGCAACGCCGCAGGCGGTCGAAAACATCCGCAAGGACCTCGGCCTCGACAAGCCCTGGACCGAGCGCTACGTCTCCTGGCTCGGCGGCGCCGTGCGAGGTGATTTCGGCACGTCCTGGGCGAGCAAGAACTCGGTCGGCGAACAGATCGGCAAGCGCCTCGGCAACTCGCTGTTCCTCGCCTTCTTCGCAGCGCTCATATCCGTGCCGCTCGCCGTCGGCCTCGGCATGCTGGCGGTGCAGTTCCGCAACCGGCTGCCCGACAAGATCATCAACGTCATCTCGCTCGCGGCCATCTCGCTGCCGGAGTTCTTCGTCGGCTATCTGCTGATCATGTTCTTCGCCGTCAAATACGGCATCGCGACCTTCCCCGCGACCGTCTACGACAGCATGAGCTTCGCCGAACGTCTTTCGGCGATCGCGCTTCCCGTCGCGACCCTCGTTCTCGTCGTGCTCGCCCACATGATGCGCATGACCCGGGCGGCGATTCTCAACGTCATGTCGTCGGCCTATGTTGAGACGGCGGAGTTGAAGGGTCTCAGCATGTTCCGCATCATCGCGCGGCACGCAGCCCCCAATGCGGTGGCGCCCGTCATCAACGTCATCGCGCTCAACCTCGCCTATCTCGTCGTCGGCGTGGTCGTGGTCGAAGTCGTCTTCGTCTATCCTGGCATGGGGCAATACATGGTGGATGCGGTGACCGTGCGCGACATGCCGGTCGTCCAGGCCTGCGGCCTGATCTTCGCGGCCTTCTACATCTTCCTCAACATGGCGGCCGACATTCTGGCGATCATTGCCAATCCGAGACTGAGGCACCCGCGATGAACCTGAGATCCATCCCCTTGAGCGCCTGGGTCGGCATCGCCGGCATCGCGATTGCGATCTTCTGTGCCGTCTTCGCACCGGTCATCGCCCCCTTCGGCGAGCGCGACGTGGTCGGCGACATCTGGCTTCCCGCCGGCGGTGATTTCCTGCTCGGCACCGACAATCTCGGCCGCGACCTGCTCTCGCGTCTGATCTACGGCGCCCGCACCACCATCTTCGTGGCGCTGGCGGCAACCGTGCTCTCCTTCTCGCTGGGCATGCTTTTGAGCTTCACGGCCGCCGTCGTCGGCGGCTTCACCGATCAGCTCTTCTCCCGCTTCAACGACCTGATGATGGCGATCCCGACGCTGATTTTCGCCCTCGTCGTTCTCGCCGTGTTGCCGCAGCATCTGTGGATCCTGATCCTCGTCATGGCGGTGCTCGATTCCACCCGCGTCTTCCGCATCGGCCGCGCCGTTGCGCTCGATGTCGCGGTCATGGAGTTCGTCGAGGCCGCAAGGCTGCGCGGCGAAGGCTCGCTCTGGATCATCTTCCGCGAGATCCTGCCGAACACGCTGTCGCCGCTCTTGGCCGAGTTCGGCCTGCGCTTCGCCTTCTCGATCCTGTTCCTTTCCACCCTCTCCTTCCTCGGCCTCGGCATCCAGCCGCCGGCCGCCGACTGGGGCGGCATGGTCAAGGACAACAAGGACGGCATCATCTTCGGCATCTCGGCGGCGCTGATCCCGGGGGCGGCGATCGCCACGCTCGCAATCTGCGTCAACCTCGTGGTCGACTGGCTGATGAAGAGAACCTCCAGCCTCAAGGGAGGACGCGGCGATGCCTGAGTTGCTCTCCGTCAAGAACCTCAAGATCGAAGCGACCAGCTACCCGCCGGGCGAACCGCCCAAGGTCGTCACCCTCGTCGAGGGCGTGTCCTTCGATGTCGAGAAGGGCAAGGTGCTCGGTCTCATCGGCGAATCCGGCGCCGGCAAGTCGACGATCGGCCTTTCGGCGCTCGCCTATGGCCGCGGCGGCGTGCGCATCACCGGCGGCCAGGTCCTGCTCGACGGCAAGGACATCCTGACGCTCGAAAAGAACGGCATCCGCTCGATCCGCGGCGCCCGCGTCTGCTACGTCGCGCAGTCGGCCGCGGCCGCCTTCAACCCGGCCCACCGGCTCGGCGACCAGGTGATCGAGGCATCGCTCCGCCACGGCATCATGAGCCGCGAGGAGGCAAAGAAGCGGGCGCTCTATCTCTTCCGGGTGCTGGGTCTGCCCAATCCGGAAACCTTCGGCGACCGCTATCCGCATCAGGTCTCCGGCGGCCAGCTCCAGCGCGCCATGACCGCCATGGCGCTCTGCCCCAATCCGGAGCTGATCGTCTTCGACGAGCCGACGACCGCGCTCGACGTCACGACCCAGATCGACGTGCTGGCCGCGATCAAGCACGCGATCGAGGAGACCCATACGGCGGCGCTCTATATCACCCACGATCTCGCGGTGGTCGCCCAGATCTCCGACGACATCATGGTGCTGCGCCACGGCAAGACGGTGGAATATGGCAGCACCAAGCAGGTGATCGAGGCGCCGCGGGAAGACTATACCCGTGCGCTCGTCAGCGTGCGGCAGACCAAGCGCGACGAGGCAAACGACCAGACCGGGGCCCAGTTGAAGATCGAGCATATCAGCGCCGGCTATGCCAATGGCTTCAAGGTGCTGCACGATGTCTCGATGCACCTGCCGAAGGGGCAGACGCTGGCGATCGTCGGCGAAAGCGGCTCGGGCAAATCCACCCTTGCCCGCGTCATCACCGGCCTCTTGCCGCCGACCGAGGGGCGCATCTCCTTCGAGGGCAAGGAACTGCCGCGGGCCTTGAAGAGCCGCAGCAATGACGAGCTCCGGCGCATCCAGATGATCTACCAGATGGCCGACACGGCGATGAACCCGCGCCAGACGGTGCGCGACATCGTCGGCCGTCCGCTCTCCTTCTACTTCAGCATGCACGGCCAGAAGAAGACGGAGCGGGTCAAGGAGCTGCTGGACCAGATCGAGATGGGCAGCCGCTTCCTCGATCGCTATCCGGCCGAACTTTCCGGCGGGCAGAAGCAGCGCGTGGCGATCGCACGCGCCTTGGCCGCCAAGCCGGAGCTCATCCTCTGCGACGAACCGACCTCGGCGCTCGACCCGCTGGTCGCCGAAGGCATCCTGAATCTGCTTTTGAAGCTTCAGGAGGAAACCGCTGTTTCCTATGTCTTTATCACCCACGACATCGCCATCGTCCGGGCGATCGCCGACAGCGTCGCGGTCATGCACCGCGGCCGCCTCGTGCGCTTCGGGCCGAAGTCGAAAGTGCTATCGCCACCCTTCGACGACTATACCGACCTGCTTCTGAAGTCGGTTCCGGAAATGGAGATCGGCTGGCTGGAGCGTGTCCTGAAGACGCGAAAGATGGAAAGCGCCGGAAACTGACGCGGCGGCGGAAAATGCGCGTTGCCTGTCGTGGAGCGCAATTTGAAGGGAAGCCGGTCGCGCACAGGCGATCGGCTTCCCTGCCCCCAATGCTCGGCTTCGAGGGTCCGCCGCATCACGGTGCGGCGGACGCTTTCATGCTTCGCGTGAGCTCCCGTCAATGCTCCCAGAAATGCTTCTTGACCTCGGCATCGACTTGTCTTTCCGTCAAGCCGATATCATCGATTAGTTCCGGTGCGTCGGCTGCCATATGGGCAAGCTGATCGCGGTAGTGCTGGCGATCGTCCCACATGGCAAAGAGACGCTTCGGGTGAAACCACTTGGTGATGCGGCCATCGCCGGGCTCGGACGTCTGCTCGACGTCCTCGGATACGGCGTGGTAGAAGTCGGACATGCCTGACAGAAGCTTGCTCATTGTCGTCCTCCCACGTGACGTTCAGCGCAAACTCTAGCCTCATAGAACTATGCGGCAATCACACATGTGCGGTGTTTTGCTTCCAGCATTTGTAGTATTTTGCTGGAGCCGCAGCAGAACAAACCGGTAGAACGACAAGGAGGCAGGTATGGCCCGCATCCTGACGCCTCGCTTTGTTCCTGCGGCCCTGTCGGATCGCGAGCGCGCGGTCGCCGAACGCTTTGCCGCCGGCCTGACCTATCGCCAAATTGGCGAAGCGCTCTGCATTGCGCCCTCGACCGTGCGCAGCCATCTCGCGACGATCTACGGCAAGCTCGGTGTCCGCAACAAGATCGAGCTGGCGTCGGAGATAGCCGGGCCGGCGGAGCGAGTGTCCGCGGCCGCGGCGGAGCAAGGACCACCGGTGCTCGCCCTGTTCCCGATCGAAAGCCTCAACGAGGAGCAGCGCTGGCGCCGGTTTGCCGACGGCCTTTCATCGGATATCTGCGTCGACCTCGCGCGCTACGCGGATCTGCCCGTCGTCGCCTTTCACACCATGAAGCTGCTTGGCAACCGTCCGGAGAACTACGATGATCACGTCCAGGCCGTTGGCGCGACCTATGCGGTGACGGGCCAGGTGCGCGCCGACGACCGACAGGTGCGGCTGACGATCCAGCTTTCGGAAACGCGCTCCGGTCTGACGCCATGGACCGAACGCTATGACCGGCCGATCGGAGACATACTCGCGCTCCAGGACAATTTGACCGAGAGCGTTGTCAACGCGCTGGCAGGATGCTTCGGCAAGCTGGCCGCACTCGTACGTAGCGCCAGCCGCAAGAAGACGCGCTCGAACCTGCATTCCTACGATTATTATCTTCTCGGCGTCGAGCAGCTCAACCGGTTCAGCGCGGAGGGAAACGCCGCGGCAATTGAGCTCCTCACGCGGTCGCTCGAATTGGACCCCGCCCGGGTAAGGGCCTGGATCGAACTGGCCTATGCCTATTCCGTCCAGGCCTGCAACGGGTATGGCATCGACCTTGCCACGACCATCGGGAACTGGCGATCGGCGATCGAACGGGCCCTGCGGCTCGATCCGACGAACCCCTTCGCCCACACCTGCCTCGGCGACCTCAAGGCATGCATGGGCGATCTCAAAGGTGCCGCCGACGCCCAGGCACTGGCGTTCCAGCATGGCAAGCACAGTGCGGACACGCTGGCGCTGCTGGCCGGAAGCAAGGCTTTGGTGGCCGGAGACCCGGACGAAGCGATGTCGCTGATCGAGAAGGCGCTGTCCCTCAACCCCCTGGCGCCGCCCTGGTATTACGGCATGCTCGGCCGCGCCCTCTTCGTCACCGGACGCCACGCGGAGAGCCTTTCGGCGCTGGAACACAGTTCGCAGGAATCGCCGAACACCCTCATGTTCCAGGCGATGGCCCAGGCATTTGTCGGGCAATCATCCGAAGCGGCGAGCACCGCGCTAAGGCTGAAGACCCAGTTCCCGCGTTTCTCGGTCGAACGGTTCATCGCCGGCTATCCGGTCACCAATCCTCCGGCGCTGCAAGCGGTTCAGGAAGGGGCCCGGCTGGCAATGTTCGATTAGAGCGGCGTGCGTTCAACTGAACGCACGCCGCCGCTCGGCTCTGGCAGCGGTGTGCTCCGTTACTTCTGCCGGCAGTCGACGTCGCCCACGCGTTGCGCCGCCTCGCCTTCAAAGGTCACCGTCGCCTCGCCCTTTGCCGAGCAATCGCCCGTGGCGCCGCTTCCGGCGCGGAAATGCACGACCGGCTGGCCCTCGATCATGATGCTCGGCACCACCTCGTAAAGTTCCGCCGGGCAATTGGCGACGTCGGAGAGCCTGAGCGCCGGCTGGCCGCCGATCATGACGCTGGAGGCGCCCGAAAGCGCACAGGACGGGATCGGCGCGCGCGCCTCCTCGGCCATCGCAGACGAAGCCAGCAAGGCGGACGAAAGGCAGGCGATGACCGCCGCCGCAGATTTCATGATCCCCTCCTCCTTGGGTCCGTGTCGGCGAGCCTATCACAAGGCCGCGTCCCCGCCTCAATATTCGGTGGGTACGGTCAAGAGCTCGGCGTCGGGCGTATCGAGAAAGGCGCGGACCGTCTGGGGCATATGGCGCGAGCCGAAGGAAAGCACGCCGCAACGCGCGAGCATCTGGCGCAGGTCCGGCTGCTGGCCGAGAGAGCGCCAGATCATGCGCGAGGCATAGGGGAGGTTCTCCTTGCGCCAGGAGACCCCCATGGTGGTGCCGCGCAGATAGACGCGCTGGTGCACTTCGAACGGCAGGAGGATCGTCTGTGCCAGCATCGGCTCCCGCCCGATGCTGCGCTCGGCGATGAAGATGCGGTTGCGCCAGAAGGTGACGAGCCCCACATATTTCGAGAATTGCTGGATCTCGTTTATCGGGTCGCGGATGCGCTCGATCGACTTCACCCGGATCGAGCCCGCCTCCTCGTAGATCCGGGCGCAGGAGCAGACGACGAGCCCCGGCCAGGACGGCGAGACGTGATAGGTCTGATAGTAGCCGATGTGACGCCGGAGGCCGACGATATCGCCCGGGAAACCTTCGAGCAGCAGGCCGGCATCCGAGCGATCACGGTCTGGCCGCATCATCCGGGCTTCGAACTGTTTCGGGGTTAGCGAAAAGTCTTCGGCCACGAGCCCGAAGAAGCGGGCGATGCGCGCGACATTGTGCGGCGATGGCCGCGCCTCGCCGCCGATATAGCGGTTGAATTGCTGCCGGTTGATGCCGATCTCGCGGCAGATCTGCGAAATAGAACGCCGTGTCGCGCAGGCAAAACGCAGATTGGCCGAGAAGATTTCGATGTCCTGCACGCCATTCCCCCAACATACGCTCCCGTCGCACCGACCGATGCGGCCCGGAGGTAGCGTAAAAGAGCGCAAATCAGCGTCAAGTCGCGAAATTGTGCATGATCCCGCAGGCGCTAGGTTTTCCCTACAGCGCCGCGCGTCTTGAGACGCGCGAAGATCGCTGCAGCACCTTGATCTGCTGCATGTTTTTGTCCTTCCGTCGGCGGCGATTGAAGGAACATGCAGGAGAACATCATACAAAAAGGGAACCTGGAAATGACCGACTTCACGAAGCGACCCGACGGCCTTCTTGTCCCGACTGGCGTTACCCCGGCTGGCATCAGCCGGCGCGGCTTTCTGGCCGGCACGGCAGCGATTGGCCTTGCGGCCGGCCTTGGCGGCACGCTGACGGCCAAGGACGCGCGCGCCGAGGAGCCAAAGCGCGGCGGCCACCTGAAGCTCGGCCTCAAGGGCGGCGCCACCACCGATTCGCTCGACCCGGCCGCCTATAGCGGTTCCGTCTCCTTCGTCATCGGTCACCTCTGGGGCGACACCCTGGTCGAATCCGACCCGACGACCGGTGCGCCGCTGCCGGCTCTTGCCGAATCCTGGGAGCCCTCGGCCGATGCATCCGAGTGGACCTTCAAGATCCGCAGCGATGTCAGCTTCCATGACGGCAGCAAGCTAACCGTTGCCGACGTCGTCGCCACGCTGAAGCGCCATGCGGATGAAGGTTCGAAGTCCGGCGCCCTCGGGCTGATGCGCTCGATCAAGACGATCGAGGAAAAGGCCGGCGCACTGGTGCTGACGCTGACCGAAGGCAATGCCGACCTGCCGCTGCTGCTCACCGACTATCACCTGATCATCCAGCCGAAGGGCGGCGTCGACAATCCGGCCTCGCCGATCGGCACCGGTCCCTACAAGCTTTCAAGCTACGAGGCCGGCCTGCGCGCCACCTTCGAAAAGAACGCCGATGACTGGCGCTCCGACCGCGGCTTCGTCGATTCGGTCGAGATCATCGTGATGAACGACACGACGGCGCGCATCGCGGCGCTTTCCTCGGGCCAGGTCCACTTCATCAACAACATCGACCCGAAGACCGTGCCGCTGTTGAAGCGGGCGCCGCGCGTCGAGATCCTGCGTACTGCCGGCAAGGGCTTCTACAGCTTCCTGATGCATTGCGACACGGCTCCCTTCGACAACAACGATCTGAGGCTGGCGCTGAAATACGCGGTCGACCGTCAGGCGATCCTCGACCGGGTGCTCGGCGGCTTCGGCACGCTCGGCAACGACTACCCCGTCAACGGCAACTACGCGCTGGCACCCGAAGGCATCGAGCAGCGAGCCTATGACCCCGACAAGGCCGCCTTCCATTTCAAGAAGTCCGGCCACGACCGGCCGATCCTTCTGCGCACCTCCGACGCCGCCTTCCCCGGCGCTGCCGATGCTGCGGTGCTCTTCCAGGAAAGCGCCAAGAAGGCCGGCATCGAAATCGAAGTGCGCCGCGAGCCGGAGGACGGCTACTGGACCAATGTCTGGAACGTGCAGCCCTTCTGCGCCTCCTATTGGGGCGGCCGGCCGACGCAGGATTCGCGCTACTCCACCTCGTACCTCTCGACTGCCGAATGGAACGACACGCGCTTCAAGCGCGCGGATTTCGACAAGCTCCTGCTCCAGGCCCGCTCCGAGCTCGACGAGACCAAGCGCAAGGAGATGTACCACACCATGGCTATGACGGTGCGCGACGAGGGCGGCCTGATCCTGCCTGTCTTCAACGACTATGTGAACGCTGCCTCGGCCTCGCTGAAGGGCTTCGTCGACGACATCGGCAACGATCTTTCCAACGGCTACGTCGCCAGCCGCGTCTGGTTCGACAGCTAAGCGATTCCAGCGAAGTGCAACGCCGTTTCGCGTCAGGAATTGCGAAAAGCAATGGAGCAATTCGAGTTAAAGTGGGGCGCGCTTTCGCGTCCCGAATTGCCCGAGAGAACAAAGAGATAGTTAGAACGACATGTCCGAACGTGAATTCACCTTGATCGAGAACGAATGGATCCGGCTGAAGGACGGCACCCGGCTCGCGACCCGCATCTGGATGCCCGCCGGTGCCGAGGCCGCTCCGGTACCGGCCGTGCTTGAATACCTGCCCTACCGCAAGCAGGGCGGCACCAGCCTGCGCGACGAATCCACCTACCCGGTCTTCGCGGCCGCCGGCATTGCCGGCGTGCGCGTCGACATTCGCGGCTGCGGCGAAAGCGATGGCGTCATCGACGGCGAGTATACGCCACGCGAGCTTGCCGACGGCTGCGAGATCGTCGAATGGATCGCCGCGCAGCCCTGGTCCAACGGCAAGGTCGGCATGATGGGTATCTCCTGGGGCGGCTTCAATTGCCTGCAGGTCGCGGCACTTAAGCCGCCGGCGCTGAAGGCGGTCATCTCCATCGCCTCGACGGTCGACCGCTACAACGACGACATCCACTACAAGAACGGTTGCCACCTCTCGGCCCAGCTTTCCTGGGCAGCGACCATGCTCGGCTACCAGTCGCGCTCGCCGGACCCCGCAATCGTCGGCGACCGCTGGAAGGAAATGTGGCTGGAGCGGCTGGAAAACGAGCCCTTCTTCCTGGAGGAATGGCTGGAACACCAGCGCCGCGACGCCTTCTGGCAGCACGGTTCGATTTTGGACGATTTCGGAAGCGTCGAGATTCCGGCGCTCGTCATTGCCGGCTGGGCCGACGGCTACCGCAACACGCCGCTGAAGGCGGTCGAGGGCCTCGGCGACAAGGCGAAGGCGCTGATTGGCCCCTGGGTCCACAAGTATCCGCATTTCGCCTTCCCGAAGCCGCGCGCCGATTTCCACGGTGAGGCGATCCGCTGGTGGAACCGCTGGCTGCGCGACGAGAAGAACGGCGCCGAGGATGGGCCGCAGGTGCGCGCCTATATTCTCGACGGTCCGCGCCCGTCGCTCCGGCGCGACAGCGATCCCGGCCGCTGGGTGGCGAAGGATGCCTGGGCGCCCCCGGAAATGCAGCTCTTCGGCATCTCCCATGACGGCAGGCTGACGCCGTCTGCCGGCGGCACCGGCATCGGCGAGATCTACCTGAAATCGCCGCTCGATACCGGCACGGCCTCCGGCGAATATTTCACGCTGAAGCCCGATGCCGAGATGGCCGGCGACCAGCGCATCGACGATGCCGGATCGCTCACCTTCGAGACGGCACCGCTGCTCGAAGCCGCCGACTATCTCGGTCAGCCGGTGCTGACGGTCGAGGTCACCTGCCAGGCGGCAACCGCCAATCTCGCCGTCCGCCTCGTCGATGTGCGTCCGGATGGAACCGCAACCCGCGTCGCCTTCGGCGTGCTCAACCTGGCGCATCGCGACGGCAACGCCCAGCCGCGGCCGATGGAGCCGGGCCGCAAGACGCGGATCACGCTGGTGCTCGACGCCTGCGGCTATCGCTTCCGCGCCGGCAACCGTATTCGCGTCTCGCTCTCCACCTCCTATTGGCCGTTGATCCTGCCGTCGCCCACGGATCCGGGCCTGACGATCGATACTTCAAGCCTGTCGCTGGCGCTGCCCCTGCTCGGCGCGCACAAGGAGATTGTCGTGCCCGAGCCGGCAAACCCGGATCCGCTGCCGAAATACCGCGAACTGACGCGCGGCAGCACCAGCCGGACGGTCGAGCGCGACATGACCCACGGCATGACGCACTACCGGATCTACGAGGATACCGGCCTTTCCGAACACCCGGATACGGGCCTCGCCACCCAGGACATTCGCGACGAAACCTGGTCGATCGCGCCTGACGATCCGCTGTCGATGATCGGAACCTCGACCTGGACCTGCGTCGCCAGGCGTGAGGGCTGGTCGGTGCGGACGGTTTCGACCTCGACGCTCCATTGCACGGAGGGCGAATGGGTCACCGAAGCCGAGGTTGTCGCCTATGAGGGCGAAAACCGCATCTTCGAGAAGCATTTCAAGAAGCGGATCCGTCGCGATCTCATGTAGGACGCGCAAGGAAAGAGGCGTGCGGTGGGCCGCCGCCACGCCCGTTTTCCAGCCGCCTGCTTGACACCACCACAAAAGCACTGTACCGATCAGTAAACAATTTACCGATCGGTACAGTCATGCGTCGTTTCTTCTCGCGTCATCAGCCTCCCACTCACATCTCCCGCGGCCTGATCGCCGGCATCGGCGGCCTCGTCGCCATCGCCGCCGTCGGCGCGCTCACCAATCTCGTCGGCCATCCCATGCTGATGGCGCCGTTCGGGGCGAGCTGCGTGCTGATCTTCTCGGTCACCGCCAGCCCGCTGTCACAGCCGGCCAATGTCGTCGGCGGCCATTTCGTCGCCACTCTCGTCGGTCTCGTTCTGAGGACTGCCTTCCCCAACGAATGGTGGGCGGTGGCGATCGCGGTCGGCGCGGCAATCGCGCTGATGGCGGCGCTGCGCATCACCCATCCGCCGGCCGGCGCCAATCCCCTCGTGGTGTTTGCCGCAGACCCCGGCTTCGAGTTCCTGCTCTTTCCGGTGCTGACCGGCTCGCTGGTCCTCGTCGCCGTCGGCGCGCTGTTCCACCGCTTCGCCAAGGTCGAATATCCGCTGGTGAGGAAACCGGCATGAGTCGCACCGTCGCCGAACGCCAGGACGTCATCGCCATGCTGGCCGAGATCTTCCGCGAGCATGGTTATGACGGCGCAAGCCTCAGCCTGATCACCGAGAAGACCGGTCTCGGAAAAGGCAGCCTCTACCACTTCTTCCCCGGCGGGAAGGAGGAGATGGCCGAAGCCGTGCTTGGCGACATCGCCGCCTGGTTCCGCACCCACATCTTCGACGCGCTGCGCAACACGGAAAATGCCGAGCAGGCGCTGGAGACGATGTTTTCCGCCGTCGACAATTACTTCCGCCAGGGCCGCAGGCTCTGCCTGATGGGCGTGATCGCGGCCAGCGGCGCCCATGACCGCTTCGCGCGCGAACTAAACGGCTATTTCTCCGACTGGCGCGCCGACCTCGCCGCAACGCTCGAGCGCAACGGCACCCCCAAGGCAGAGTGCGCAGCCCTCGCCGAGGAGATCATCGGCGGTATTCAGGGTGCGCTGATCCTCGCTCGAAGTCTCGACGATCCCGGCGCTTTCGGCCGGGTGCTCGCGCGGCTGCAGACACGGTGCCTGGCCGCTTCCGACACGTAACCTTTTGAAATTACGCAATTCCGGATGGAAAACCGTTTCACTCTTTTCCTGGAATTGCTCTAATTGTGGAAGGCGGCCGGACGCCACCTCCTCTCCACGAGGAAGACCTGACCTCAAATACACCGGGTTAGTGCGCGCAACGCTGCCAGCGCCCGCTCCGCATCCGCCTCCGGCACGAAGATATGATCGTGATAATAGGCCGCGATCACGTTGGCGCTGATGCCCTCGCGCGTCAGCGCCGCCGAGACGGCGGCAGTCAGGCCCACGGCTTCAAGCGCCGAATGCACGTTGAGCGTAATGCGCCGAAGCAGCGGACCGTAGTCGAGCCCCGCCTCGTCCGCATCACTGCGGGCAAGCACCAGCGTCAACCCTTCATCCTCGCGATAAGTGGCCAGCGGGTCCAGCGCCTGATAGCGCGGAACATCCCGATAGGCGACCGTGCAATAGACGTAGGTCTGCGGAAACAGCACCGGGCTCATCGTCGCCAGCAACTTCGCGAGATCCGTTTCTCCGGCCATGACGTTCCCCTCTTTTCGAACCGCTTCTTCGAATGAAGTGGTAGCGGATCGTCACGTTGGCGTGAAGCACGCGATCGCGATTTGACCATTGTCATTCCCGTGAAAACATGAGGTCATCAAGCGCCCGAAGCGGAAACCGGGTGGCGGAGGAAGATGAAAATGATGACTTACGGCAAATCGAGACACAGCCCGGGCGGACTCGTGATGCTGGCTGCTGCCTTCGCCGCGCTACTGGCGTCAGCGCCGATCGCCGCCGCCCAGGAACCGGCCGTGGTCATCCCGCCGCCATCGCTCGATGAGAAGGCAGCCGTATCAACAGAGATCGCCGTCTTCGCCGGCGGTTGCTTCTGGGGCGTGCAGGGCGTCTTCCAGCATGTCAAAGGCGTCAGAAAGGCCGTCTCCGGCTATTCCGGCGGCAGCCGCGAGACCGCCGATTACGAGACGGTGAGCGGCGGCAAGACCGGCCACGCGGAATCGGTGGAAGTGACCTACGACCCGCGTGAGGTGACCTATGGGCGGCTACTGCAGGTCTTCTTCTCCGTCGCCCACAATCCGACGCAGCTCAACTATCAGGGGCCGGATCATGGCACCCAATATCGATCGGCCGTCTTCACAGTTACCTCTGAGCAGAAGCACATCGCCGATGCCTATATTGCCGAACTCGGCAAGTCAGGCGCGTTCCCGGCAAGGATCGTCACGGAGGTCACGCCGTTCAAGGGCTTCTACGCCGCCGAGGACTATCACCAGGACTTCCTGACACGGAACCCGACGCATCCCTACATCGTCTATAACGACCTGCCCAAGATCGAAAACCTGCGGGCGCTCTTTCCGCAGGCATTCCGGGCAAATCCGGCGCTGGTGTTCAAGGCGAAGAGCTGAGCATTCCCCAAAAGCCCTGAAGCGGCGGGCCGGAAATGCGTCGTATCGGATCGCGGCGTCAACGGGTACCGACGAGAACCGCAACACCCTCGGCCAGCCGCCGGAACCCTTCGCGCGCGCCCTCGCTCATATGCCGCGCCCTGAGCCAGGCATGGATCATTTGCGGCTCTTCGCGGAAGGTGACGCTGACGCCCGCCATGGCAAGGCGGGCCGCATAGATGCGGGCGTCATCGCGCAACGGATCGAAGAAGGCCCCGGTGATATAGGTGGACGGCAAGCCAGAGAAGTCCCTTTCCGCCAAGGGTGCCGCGAAGGGATTGTCGGCCGGTGCCTGCAGGATCTTGCGATAGTAACTGGAGTCGGCGGTCGTCAGCCCCGGCGCCTCGGCCATTTCCACATAGGAGCCGGAGACCAGGTCGCCGCCGAGCCCGGGATAGATCAGCACCTGGCCGACGATGCCGGTGAGCCCTTCGGCGCGAGCCTTGAGCACGACGCCCGCCGCCAGATTGCCGCCGGCGCTGTCGCCGGCAATGACGACTGGGCGGCCGTCGGACAGCAGTTCCTTGAGCACAACGTAGCAATCGTCGAAGGCCGCCGGCCAGACATGCTCCGGCGCCAGGCGGTAGTCGACCGACACCAGTTCGGCCTCAGCAAAATCCGCAAGCTCGGCGCAGATCGCATCGTGGCTATCGAGCGAGCCGACGACGAAGCCGCCGCCGTGGATGTAGTAGATGCGCGTTTCGGTCGAGACCGTCGCCGGGCGGTAGCGCCGGATCGGGATACGGCCGCCGACGAGTGTGTCTTCGCGGGTGAGACCGGCCGGGCTCGGCGCATCGAATTCGGCGCAGAGCGCATCGTACCATTTGCGCTGCTGCTCGATCGAGGCATCGACCGCGTCGGCGGGATAGAAGTCCTCGCAGCGGCAGTGAAAGGCGAGGATCCCCTCCTCCGTCGGCATCGGCCGCTTCGTCGCCTGGTCCATGTCATCCTCCCACTGATCCCGCTCTTGCGCGCAAGCTTATCACCGCGGCCCCGGCTCCCTGTCCGAAAACCGACATGGGTGGAAAAAATGACCGGTCGACCCGCATGCATTTCGCCGCTTGCCAGCGTCGCCCCGCAGCTATTAACTCGCGCCATGGCCTTCACATTTCGACAGTTGCAGTATTTCGTCGCCGTCGCCGAACAGGGTTCGATCACCCGTGCGGCGCAGAACCTCTCGATCTCGCAATCCTCGATCACCGAGGCGATCAAGGAGCTCGAAGGCGATCTCGGCGTCGAACTCTTCGACCGACATCCGCGCGGCCTGTCGATCACCCACAACGGCCACCAGTTCCTGCGCCATGCGACGAAAATCCTCGCCAATGTCTCGGACGCCCGGCGCAGCTTTTCCGAGAGCCGCGAGGAGACCGGCGGCAGGCTCAATCTCGGCGTCACTTCGCTGGTTGCCGGCTATGTGCTCTCCGATCTCTTGGCCCGCTACCGCCGCGCCTGCCCTGGCGTCGAGGTGAGCGCCATCGAGGACAACGGCTCCTATCTCGAACATCTCCTGATCGGCGGCGAACTCGACGTTGCCGTCATGGTCATCTCGAACCTGCGCGACCGCATGGCGCTGCAGGCCGAGATCCTCGAAACCTCGCCCTATCGCCTGTGGCTGCCGATCGGCCATCCGCTCGTCAGCGCCGACATCATCTCCGTCAGCGATATCGCCAGGGAACCGCTGATCATGTTGACGGTGGATGAAATCGAGGAGAACACCGGCAAGCTCTTGACCGCGCTCGGCGCCCGCCCGCATGTGGCCTTCCGCACCCGCTCGGTCGAAGCGGTGCGCAGCCTGGTTGCGACCGGCGCGGGAATCGCGCTGCTGCCGGATCTCGTCTATCGCCCCTGGTCGCTTGAAGGCGACCGCATCGAAAGCCGCGACGTCTCAGGCGCGCTGCCCGTCGTGCAGGTCGGCATGGTCTGGCGCAAGGGCTCCGGCCTGCCGCAATCCGCCCGCGATTTCGTCGGCATCGCCGAGGCGCTACGAAGCGCGCGCCCGCGTTAACAAGCTGATATTACTTTATTTCAAGCAGTCCCAGCGATCTGGTATCGGAAAACCCGAAAGCGACATTCTGTTTAATGAATTTGCGAATACGGTAAAACCAAGGCACGCTTCATCCTGGGAACGAAGCCGCAAAACGCGGCTCAAAACTGGGAGAATTCAGATGAAGCAGATGCTCAAATCCTGCACGGCATTGACCCTGACGCTTGGCCTTGTCGCCCCGGCCTTCGCGCAGGAGCCGCTGAAGGAACTCGGCAAGGGGGAAGGCGAACTCTCCATCGTCGCCTGGGCCGGCTACATCGAGCGCGGCGAGACCGACAAGAACTACGACTGGGTCACGGATTTCGAAAAGCAGACGGGCTGCAAGGTCAGCGTCAAGACCGCAGCGACCTCGGATGAAATGGTGGCGCTGATGAACGAAGGCGGCTTCGACCTCGTCACCGCCTCGGGCGACGCCTCGCTGCGCCTGGTCGCCGGCAAGCGCGTCCAGCCGATCAACACCGACCTCATCCCGAGCTGGAAGACGATCGACGAGCGCATGCAGAACGCCCCCTGGCATACCGTCAATGGCGTTCACTACGGCGTGCCCTATGTCTGGGGCCCGAACGTGCTGATGTACAACAAGGATGCCTTCAAGGGCGAAGCACCGAAGAGCTGGAACGTCGTCTTTGAGGAAATGAAGCTCCCCGACGGCAAGTCCAACAAGGGCCGCGTTCAGGCCTATGACGGCCCGATCCATGTGGCCGATGCCGCCAACTACCTGATGAAGCACAAGCCGGAATTGGGCATCAAGGATCCCTATGAGCTGAACGAGGACCAGTACAAGGCGGCCCTCGATCTGCTTCGCACCCAGCGCACCCTCGTCGGCCGCTACTGGCATGACGCGATGATCCAGATCGACGACTTCAAGAATGAAGGCGTCGTCGCTTCCGGCTCCTGGCCATTCCAGGTGAACCTGATGGAAGCCGAGAAGCTGCCGATCGCCTCGACCATTCCGGAAGAAGGCGTGACCGGGTGGGCGGATACGACCATGCTGCATGCCGAAAGCCAGCATCCGAATTGTGCCTATATGTGGATGGAGCACTCGCTGTCGCCGAAGGTGCAGGGTGACGTCTCCGCCTGGTTCGGCGCCAACCCGTCGGTCGGTGCGGCCTGCAAGGGCAACGACCTTTTGACCGACGCCGGCTGCAAGACCAATGGCTACGAGGACTTCGACAAGGTGAAGTTCTGGAAGACGCCGGTGACGAAGTGCGCAAGCCAGGGCGAATGCGTGCCCTATCACCGCTGGGTCTCCGACTATATCGGCGTGATCGGCGGCCGCTGAGCCGCAACCGCATCGCAAGCATTTGCCCCTCACCCTAGCCCTCTCCCCGCCAGCGGGGAGAGGGAACGCCTCTGGCCAAGCATCGCGTGACCATGAGGCAAGACGCCGGCCACGAGTCCCCTTCGCCCCGCCTGCGGGGAGAAGGTGCCCGGCAGGGCGGATGAGGGGCGCTTCCCCTCACCGCGGGGATGAGGGGCCAAACTTCCTGGAGTATCTCAATGACCACCGCCGTACTTTTCGACAATGTTTCCCGCCACTTCGGCGCCGTGCGCGCCGTTGATGGCGTGAACCTCGAAATCGCCGAGGGCGAGTTCTTCGCCATGCTCGGCCCCTCCGGCTCGGGCAAGACCACGTGTCTGCGCCTGATGGCCGGCTTCGAGCAGCCGACCGGCGGCCATATCGAGATCTTCGGCGAGACGGCCGAGGGCGTGCCGCCCTATCGCCGCAGCGTCAACACCGTCTTTCAGGATTATGCCCTCTTCCCGCATCTCTCGATCCTCGACAACGTCGCCTACGGGCTGATGGTCAAGGGTGTGGGCCGCGAGGAGCGCCGCAAGGCGGCCGAGGATGCGCTCGCCATGGTCAAGCTGCCGGGCTATGGCACCCGCCGCCCCGGCCAGCTTTCCGGCGGCCAGCGCCAGCGCGTGGCGCTCGCCCGTGCCCTCGTCAACAAGCCGAAGGTGCTGTTGCTCGACGAGCCGCTCGGCGCGCTCGATCTGAAGCTGCGCGAGCAGATGCAGGAGGAACTGAAGAGCCTGCAGCAGTCGCTCGGCATCACCTTCGTCTTCGTCACCCACGACCAGGGCGAGGCGCTGTCGATGGCCGATCGCATCGCCGTCTTCAACGATGGCCGCATCCAGCAGCTCGGCCGCCCGGAAGACGTCTACAAGCAACCGAAGACGCGGTTCGTTGCCGATTTCGTCGGCTCCTCCAACGTGCTGCCGCAAAAGCTCTGCCAGCGGCTGGGGCTGAAGACGCCCTTTGCCAGCCTGCGACCGGAGGCGATCGCCATCGCCGCGCCGGTCGACGGCGCGCTCAGCCTCTCGGGCACCGTCTCGGCCCATAGTTTCCTCGGCGCCGTCAACCGCGTCGTCGTCGACGTCGACGGCGCCCGTGTTGCTGTCGCCAGCCCCGCAGCACTCGCCGTGCCTGCGGTCGGCAGCCCCGTCACCATCAGCTTCGCCGCAAACGAACTGCACCCGATGGAGGACGCATGACCGCCTTTGCCGAACCCCTCGTGTTGCCTGAGCGCCGCGGCCCTGCCGGTCGCCTGTCGGACTTCTTCTGGCGGCATCCGCATCTGCTGCTGACGGTGCTGCTCGCCCCGCCGCTGCTCTGGCTCGGCATCGTCTATCTCGGCTCGCTCTTTGCGCTGCTTCTCCAGAGCTTCTTCTCGATCGACGACTTCTCCGGCCTGATCAATTACGAGTTCACGCTGGCGACCTATCGCCAGTTGCTCAGCGAAACCAATCTCGACATCATTCTGCGCACCGTGCTGATGGCGGCGACAGTGACCGTCGCTTCCGCCGTCATCGCCTTCCCGATCGCCTATTATGCCGCCCGCTATGCGCAGGGAAAATGGAAGGTGCTCTTCTATCTCGGCGTCATGCTGCCGCTCTGGTCGAGCTATCTGGTCAAGATCTACGCCTGGAAGCTGATCCTCGCCAAGGAAGGCATCCTTACCTGGATCTTCGAAAAGCTGCACCTCATCTGGCTGCTCGACGGTTGGCTGTCGCTGCCCGTTGTCGGCGGCAACTCACTCTCGGTCAGCTATACCGGCACCTTCATCGTCTTCGTTTATGTCTGGCTGCCTTTCATGATCCTGCCGATCCAGGCAGCGCTGGAGCGCGTGCCGGGCAACCTGATCGAGGCCTCCTCCGACCTCGGCGGCACGCCGGCGCAGACCTTCCGCTTCGTGCTCTTCCCGCTGGCTTTGCCCGGCATCGTCGCCGGCTCGATCTTCACCTTTTCGCTGACACTCGGCGACTACATCATCCCGCAGATCGTCGGCTCGTCGCGCCTGTTCATCGGCCAGGCGGTCTATGCCCAGCAGGGCACGGCCGGCAACATCCCGCTCGCCGCCGCCTTTACCGTCGTGCCGATCGTCATCATGGGCGCCTATCTCTTCATGGCCAAACGCATGGGGGCCTTCGATGCGCTCTGATCGCTTGAACCGCTCGCCGATGGGCCTGAAGATCGCCGCCGCCGCCGGCCTCGCCTTCCTGCACCTGCCGATCCTCCTGATCTTCCTCTATGCGTTTACGACCGAGGAGAAGAGCTACCAGTTCCCGCCGCCGGGACTGACGGCACAATGGTTCGCCGTTGCCTGGAACCGACCCGATGTCTGGGCGGCGCTGACCCTTTCGGTCAAGGTCGCCTCCATTGCCACATCGTTGGCGCTTGTGCTCGGCACGCTCTGCGCCGCTGCCGTCAGCCAGACACGCTTCTTCGGTCGCGAGACGATCTCGCTGCTCGTCATCCTGCCGATCGCGCTGCCCGGCATCATCACCGGCATTGCGCTCCGCTCCGCCTTCTCGATGGCCGATATCCCCTTCTCCTTCTGGACCATTGTGCTCGGCCACGCGACCTTCTGCATCGTCGTCGTCTACAACAACGCGGTCGCCCGCTTCCGGCGGATTTCCGGCTCGCTGATCGAAGCGTCGATGGATCTCGGCGCCGACGGCTTCCAGACCTTCCGCTACATCATCCTGCCGAACATCGGCACGGCGCTACTCGCCGGCGGCATGCTCGCCTTCGCGCTGTCCTTCGACGAGGTGATCGTCACCACCTTTACCGCCGGCCAGCAGTCGACCCTGCCGATCTGGATGCTCGAAGAACTGATCCGCCCGCGCCAGCGGCCGGTGACCAATGTGGTTGCCATGGTCGTGGTGCTCGTCACCTTCCTGCCGATCCTCGGCGCCTACTACCTCACCCGCGACGGCGACCAGATCGCCGGCGCCGGCAAATAACTCGACTTTTCAAGGGAGAACAGACATGGACACCCAACTGCTGATCGGATCGCGCTTCGAGGCCGGCACCGAGGCCGACGAACACATCCTGAACCCGCGGACGGGCGGCAAGATCGTCGACTTGCCGGAAGCCTCGCACACCCAGGTCGAGGCGGCGGTCGGCGCCGCCGAAAGCGCCTTCTCGACCTGGTCGCAGACGACGCCGGCCGAGCGCTCCAACTATCTCCTGAAGATCGCCGACGCGATCGAGAAGGAGGCCGACGGCTTTGCGGCACTCGAAGCGCTGAACTGCGGCAAGCCGATCAACGCCGTGAAGAACGATGAGCTTCCGGCGATCGTCGACTGCTGGCGCTTCTTTGCCGGCGCCGTGCGCAACCTGCATGCGCCGACCGCAGGCGAATACCTGCCCGGCCATACCTCGATGATCCGCCGCGACCCGATCGGCATCGTCGGCTCGATCGCGCCCTGGAACTACCCGCTGATGATGATGGCCTGGAAGCTGGCGCCGGCGATCGCCGGCGGCAACACGGTCGTCTTCAAGCCTTCCGAACAGACGCCGCTGACGGCGCTGAAGCTCGCCCGTATCCTCGCCGATATCCTGCCGGAAGGCGTCGTCAACGTCATTACCGGCCGCGGCGAAACCGTCGGTAATGCGCTGATCAACCATCCGAAGATCTCGATGGTCTCGATCACCGGCGACATCGCCACCGGCAAGAAGGTGCTGGCAGCGGCGGCCAAGACCGTCAAGCGCACCCATCTGGAGCTCGGCGGCAAGGCCCCGGTCATCGTCTATGACGACGCCGACCTCGAAGCCGTCGTCAACGGCATCCGCACCTTCGGCTACTACAATGCCGGCCAGGATTGCACCGCCGCCTGCCGCATCTATGCCGAGGCCGGCATCTACGAGAAGCTCGTCGCCGACCTCACATCGGCCGTCTCGACCATCCGCTACAATCTCGCCGACGACACGGAAAACGAGATCGGCCCGCTGATCTCGCGCCGCCAGCGCGATCGTGTCGCCAGTTTCGTCGAGCGCGCCGCCGACCAGAAGCACATCGAGATCACCACCGGCGGCAGCGCCGGCAGTTCGGACGGCTTCTTCTTCCAGCCGACCGTGGTCGCTGGCGCAACCCAGGAGGACGAGATCGTCCGACGCGAAGTCTTCGGCCCGGTCGTCTCGGTCACCCGCTTCACCGGCAAGGACGATGCGATCGCCTGGGCGAATGACAGCGATTACGGCCTCGCCTCCTCCGTCTGGACCAAGGACATCTCCAAGGCGATGAAGGCCGCCTCGCGCCTGCAATATGGCTGCACCTGGATCAACACCCACTTCATGCTGACCAACGAGATGCCGCACGGCGGCGTCAAGCAGTCGGGCTACGGCAAGGACATGTCGGTCTACGCGCTCGAGGACTACACCGCGGTCCGCCACATCATGATCAACCACGGCTGAGGCCCGCGCGTCGCGAGCCACGATTCCGCATGCAAACAAAGACAAACGGGAGGAGTTTGCCATGTACCGTCGTCAATTGCTTGTTGCCGCTGGGGCCCTCGGCCTCAGTGCCCTCGTACTCACGCCGGCGGCCCTTGCCGCCGACGCGGCGCCGGATGTGGTCGCGGCCTATGTCGCGGCCTGGAATGCCCATGACTCGGGCAAGGCGGCCTCCTATTTCGCCGATGACGTGACCTATTACGACGCGTCCGTCGGCAAGCCCGTGACTGGGAAGGATGCCGCGAAGACCAGCGTCATCGACAATTTCCTGAACGCGGTTCCGGATGCAGTCTGGACCATGAAGGGCGACCCCATCGCCGCCGGCGACAAGGTATCCTTCGAATGGGAGTTCTCCGGCACCAACACCGGCGCCTGGAGCGACGGCACGAAGGGAACCGGCAAGAGCTTCAAGATCAGCGGAGCCTCGGTTTTTACCGTCGAGGGTGGCAAGATCGCTGCCCAGAGCGACTATTACGACGCGCTCGGCTTCTACAAGCAGCTCGGCTTGATGCAATAGGCGACGCTTGGCCTGCGTCTCGACGCCTCGACCGCCGCAAGCTCCGGCTTGCGGCGTCTCGCATCTTTGCCGACAAATCATGATTATAAAACTCATAAATGACTTGCGCCGGGAAAAATCTTGAGTAACACGATCACCTTATGAGTATCTGACTGCGCTCAGAAGGTGTCGCATGCTTGCAGGACGGCGTTCTTTCACGGCTGTGTTTCCGATCGGGCGTATTCGCGCGCGGATGGCGCCATGACGGCTGCCGTTTGCGAACCGGTCGTCGCGACCGGAGGTCCCAAGGCACTGTCGGCGGCCTTTGCCGGCACCCATGCCTGGTGCAACGAGAAGATGGTGCTCTCGGACGAGCTCTCCGACGGCATGGCGCTGCCGGACTTCTTCGCCTCCGGCGCCTTCGACAGAGCGCTCGAAGTCTACACGGAAAAATCCGGAGCCAGCGACCGGCGCGCCGTCGCCTCCATGTGGTCGCTCTATTATTTCTCGAACCTCACCATCCCCTATCTGGTGGCACGCGTACTCGACCATCAGGTGCTGCCCGTCGCTTTCGACGAGATGAAGATGGCGCTCGCAGAGGATGGCCTGCCCCGGACCTTCGGCGTCGCGACATCTGGCAATTGGCAAGAGGTTGACGACGCCGACGTTTTCGCCACCCTTGGCCCCCTGATGCACGGGCATTTGCGCGAGGTGGTCGGCTATCTCAAGTCTGTCGGCGGCATCGCCCCGAAACTCGCCTGGAACAATGCGCTCGTCTATATCGACTATGCGCTGCGCGCCGCCGGCATCGAGCCGCTGAGCGCCCAGGCCGACGCGTTGATCGGCAACAGGTCGATGCCCGATGGTTCGCCCAATCCCTTCTTCGATTGCCTGCGCCACGAGGAGGAAAACGGCGCCCGCGTCTGCCGCCGCAAGATCTGCTGCCTGCGCTATCTGCTGCCCGGGGTCCCCAGTTGCGGCAGCCTCTGCGCCCTCCCCAGCCAAAGGAACCAATAGGCTTGCCTCATCGCTGCATTCTCCCGGCCGCCCGGCGGCTTCTGCTCGTTCTGTTTGCCGCTCTGATGCTCGCGACCGCAGCCCATGCCGAAGGCCAATGGCCGATGACCGTCACCGATGCGGTCGGCCGCGAGGTGACGATACCGGCAAGGCCGAAGGCGATCCTTCTCGGCAGCGGTTTCAACCTCGTCGCCCTGTCGCTGATCCATCCCGATCCCGTCAGCCTGCTCGCCGGCTGGTCCGGCGACATGAAGGGCGACAACCCGGAGATCTACGAAAGCTTCCGGCGGAAGTTCCCAGCGATCGCCGACGTGCCGCAGATCGACGACGGCACCGGCCCGGGCCTCTCCTTCGAGACCCTGCTGACGGTGAAGGCCGATCTCGCGCTCCTCAACAACTGGCAATCCGATACCGAGTCCGGCAAGCGCGCCATCGACTATCTGACCGGCATCGGCGTGCCGGTGATCGTCGTCGACTTCAACAACGACGCGCTGACCGGCACGCCGCGCATGATGCGCCTTCTCGGCAGGATCCTCGAGCGGGAGGAACAGGCCGAAGCCTTCGCTCAGTTCTACGAGGGCAAGCTGGCGTTGATCCGGTCACGCATCGCCGCCAAGCCCGAGCCGCGCCCGCTGGTGCTGATGGACGCCTTCCCCCAGGCCAACCGCTGCTGCTGGGCCTATGGCACCGGCGGCCTCGGCGAGTTCCTGACGATGGCCGGCGGCCGCAACATCGCCGAAGGCGTGCTGCCGCGGCCGGGCGGCACGGTCAACGCCGAGGCGATCATGGCGGCGAACCCTGATATCTACATCGCCACCTCCTCGCCCGGCGGCAAATACGGCACGCTGTCGATCGGCCCCGGTGTCAGCGAAGACGAGGCGCGTGAGACGCTCGCCCGCACCATCGAAGCGCCGGCGCTCGCGAGCATCCGCGCCGTGCAGGAAAAGCGCGTTCACGGACTTTGGAACTTCTTCAACGCCATCCCGCTCAACATCGTCGCCGCCGAGGCCTTCGCCACCTGGATCCGGCCGGACCTCTTCGGCGATCTCGACCCGAAGAAGAGCCTTGCCGAAATCAACGAACGTTTCGCCGCGGTCCCGTTCGAGGGCAGCTACTGGGTGGATCTGAAGCCGGTGGACTAGCATCCGCTTTGTCCTCCCCCGAAACAGGACCCATCCCTGGTTCACCGGAACCGGCGGCTGCTGCCTATGGGCGCGTGTTGTCAGCCGTCGGGCACCCTATATAAGTGTCGTCACGGCCTTGCCTCGTGAGGACAAGGCCGTCTAACGCTTTGATCGGCTGCATGGTTTCCCTCTTGCATCGAACCCGATTCAAGGAATGATGCGGTGAGGAGGATCTGGATGCTTTGGTTGATCGCGTTACCGCTGGGTCTTGTCGTTGTGTATCTGGCAACGCGCTTCAGCCGTTTTCGCCAATGGGCGGAACCCATCCTCTCGGTTGCCGTGGCGGTCGGCCTGCTCGTCGCCTTCATCATCTGGTTCGGCGATCGCGACGGCCGCAAGCCCGTAGCATCCGAGCCAACCCAGACGGCGCAGCCCGCGAGCCTGACCATCACCGACATTGCATTGGATGGACTGACCTTCGAGCAAAGCCAGCCGGAACGAAGCTTCCGGCTGCGCGGCACGGTGACGAACAAGGGCCGGACCCTGCTCGAATATTTCCGCCTCTCCGTCACGCTGGAAGATTGCCCTGGCGACGCCTGCCAGACGATCGGCGACGATGCGGCCCTCATTCTCGCCCGGGTACCGGCCGGCCAGAGCCGGCCATTCGAGACCTTCCTCACCTTTCCGAACCGCGAAGGCCAGAGCCTGACGGCGCCGAAATGGACGACCGAGATCGTCGAGGTCCGCGGCACAAACCGGTGAACAGCACGTCCGGTGCCCGGAATGCGACACAATTCCGGCGGAAACCCGCTTCAGAGTTTATCAGGAATCGCTTGTAAACAGCGCGCGCGGCGATTTCGACAGGAGAGTGGGATATTCTAGGCGGCGTCCGGACGGCGTAAGGCTTCGACGAAGGCAACCGTCGAGGTCACCTCGGCGAATTCGGCGCGCAGGGTCGCGACATGGGCCCGGTGGATGTCCCGGGCAGCGATTACCGTTCCGTCTCCATCCGGCTGATCGAAGCAGTCGCATGCATCCTCGACGAGGATCATGCGGTAACCGAGATTGGCGCCGACGCGCACCGAGGTGGAGACACACATGTCGGTCGAAATACCGAAGGTAACGACTGTATCGACGCCGAGACGCCGAAGCCTGAGGTCGAGATCGGTACCGATGAAGGCCGCGTTGACGCTCTTGGTGACGAGTGGTTCGCCGGCCTTTGGCTCGAAGCCGGGCCTCAAGGCATTGCCGGGTGCACCGGGTCCAAGCGTCGAGCCCGGCATGACGCTGTCGTGGCGGACATGGATCACCGGCCGGCCGGCCGCGCGCCAGGCGGCAAGCAGGGTAAGACCGTTCCGGTCGATATCGGCATTCCAGCGGCGCGGCCAGGGGGCACTGTCAAAAGCCGGTTGCATGTCGATCGGCAGCAGCACAGCATTGTCGGGCACGACTGGTATTTTCATGGCAAAGCTCCTTCGTTGCTAGAAGGAAGCTATCCATCCTATCGTCCGGTTTCACTGGACAAAATGGCGCAAAACCGGACAATTGTCCGGACTTGGCGCAAAAGGAGATACAATTTGACGGAACTGGACGACAAGGATCGGCTGCTGTTGGCAGCGCTTCGCCAGGATTCGCGCCAGAGCCTGGTAGCGCTCGCCCGACACGCCGGCCTCTCGCGCAGCGGCGTGCACGAGCGCCTGCGGCGGCTCGAAGCCAAGGGCGTCGTCGCCGGCTACACGATCCGCCTCGGCGTCGAGGACAAGAACCCGACGGTCAGGGCGCTGGTCGCCATCTCGTTCCAGTCCGGCAAGAATTGCGACCATATCGTGCCGCATCTTTCCGCCATGCCGCCCGTCGTCACCTGCTGGTCGCTCGCCGGTGCCACCGACCTGATGGTGCTCGTCGAATGCGCCACGAACGGCGACCTCGACACGATCCGCCGGCAAATCTCTTTGATCCCGGGTGTCGCCACGGTGCAGACGCATGTGGCGCTCCGGACTCATTTCGACCGGCGGGATTAGGTGAGCCCCCTCGCCCCGGAACCGGAGCGAGGATTGAGCCTCTCGACGAAACTCAGCAATAGATCTGGAATTTCTCCCGGATCATCAGATCGATCTCCGGCGCGATCACCGAGGGTGCAGCTTCCGCGAGAATGCGGTTCTTCTTCTCGATCGCCTTTGCCACCAGATCCGGTCGGCCGATCTCCACCCATTCCTTCGGGCTCGTGCGATCGGCGACAGCCGGATAGATGTATTCCGTCTGCATCAACCCCAGCGTCTGCGGATGGCCGAGATAGTGGCCGGGGCCGTCGAGGCAGACCGAGCGCATGGTTTCGAGCGAGACCGAGTCCTCGGTGACGTCGATGCCGCGAATGCAGCGCTGTACTTGTCCTAAGAGATCGTCGCCGAGCACCAGCGACTCCAGGCAAAAGCCGAGCAGCGAGGCATGCATGCCGACGGCCTCATAGACCATGTTGAGGCCCGAGAGCCCGGCCATGACATTGGAGATCGCCTGCTCCCAGCCGGCCTGCATGTCCGGCAGCTTCGCATCGGCAATTCCGGCGGCGGCCCCGCCCGGCAGGCGGTAGAACTGGTGCATCTGCGCGCAGCCGGCCGTCAGCAGCGCCTGTTCGCCGGAGCCGCCGGACATTGCCCCGGTGCGCAAGTCCGAGACGAACGGCCAGGTGCCGAAAACCGCCGGGTGCCCCGGTGCCATGGCATTGACATAGACGACGCCCGCCAGACATTCGGCGACCGCCTGCACGATCGCGGTCGCAAGCGGCGCCGGTGCGGTGGCCCCTGCCTGTCCGGCCGAGAGCAGCAGGATCGGCATGCCGGCGCGGATGCACTTCTCCATGGTGATGCAGCTTTCCTCCGCGAACTTCATCGGCGGAACGACGAAGCAGTTCGAGTTGGAAACGAAGGGCCGCGCCCGCCACTTGTCCTCGCCGCCGGCGATCATGTGGATGAGATCGAAGCAGCCATCGACATGCGAGGGATCGGAGAAACTCGTGCCGACATGTTTCGTCGTACCGGCGCAGCAAGCATAGAGCGTGTTGACGTCCATCAGGAAATTGTCGGCAACATCGCGGCAGACCATGGCGCGCTGGAAGAAATGCACGTTGTCGAGGTGATGAACCAGTTGCGCGGCGTTCAACAGGTCCTTGGCGGTGGACTCCCGATACTCGCGCTTCTCGACGTCGACGATATGCACCGCCGCACCCGCGGTGCCGTAATAGACGCGCGTGCCGCTGAGTTCGAGATCCTGCTTCGGGTCGCGGGCGTAAAGCGTGATGTCGCGCGCGGCGATCGAAAGCATGTCCTCGACCAGCGCCCGCGGGAAGCGGATGCGCCCATCGTCGCCGAGAATGGCGCCGGCGCCGGTCATGATCTCGATGCCCGATTTCGGTGCATTGGCAAGGCCGATCTGTTCGAGCGCATCGAGTGCTGCCTCGTGGATGCGCCTCACGCCGGCTTCCGTCAGCGGCTTGTATTGGCCGCCGGAAAGACCGGGGCGCACCGGCCGGATATTCTCGGCAAGTGGTGCGGCGCGCAGCGCCACCCGCGCCGCCCGTCCGCCGGACCGTCTCGAAGCCACAACTGCGCAATCGTCAGCCATTATCTTGTCTCCCAATGGGCAACTCGCCCCTTATTCGCGCGGTGAGGGATGCGCCCCTCATCCGCCTGCCGGCACCTTCTCCCCGTTTTGACGGGGAGAAGGGACATGCGGCACCCGCTCGTCCCCCTTCTCACCGCTCATGAGGAAAAGGGTTAGCCTTTCATCCGGATGCCACCTCGCCCAGCTTGGGCTGGAGGCCCGCCCCGCGTCTCCTTCTCCCCGCCTGCGGGGAGAAGGTGGCCGGCAGGCCGGATGAGGGGCAGCCACAAACTCTCGTCCTACATCCGCACCCGTTCCGCCCGCGGGTCGTACATCGGCTTCAATGACGCCTCCGCCTTCACCCGCGTTCCGGCGATCTCGATCTCGAAGCGCGAACCGAGCACGTCGTCTGCGCTCTCTCCTTCAGACGGCACGTAGCCGAGGCCGATTGCGCCGCCGAGGTGATGGCCGTAATTGCCTGAGGTGATCGTGCCGACGATCTTGCCGTCGCGAACGATCGCCTCGTTGTGGAAGAGCAGCGGCTCGGGATCGGCGAGCCGGAACTGCACCAGCCGCCGCGACAGCCCGCGATTGTGCTTGGCGAGCACCGCTTCCCGACCGATGAAATCGCCCTTGTCGGCTTTGACCGCGAAGCCGAGCCCGGCTTCGAGCACGTGATCCTCGTCGGTGATGTCGTGGCCGAAATGGCGGAAGGCCTTCTCGATCCGGCAGCTATCCAGTGTGTGGATGCCGCAGAGCTTCAGCCCCAGCCCCTCGCCCGCCGCTTCCAGCGCCTCGAAGACATGCGCCGTCTGGTCGGTCGAGACATAGAGCTCCCAGCCGAGCTCGCCGACATAGGTGACGCGATGGGCCCGGGCCAAGCCCATGCCGACCTCGATCTCGCGCGCCGTGCCAAAGGGATAGGCCGTATTGGAGAAGTCGTTGGGGCTGACCTTCTGCATCAGCTCCCGCGCCTTCGGCCCCATGATGCAGAGCACGCTTTCGCCCGCGCTGACATCGGTGATGACGACGAACTCGTCAGTGAGATGCTTGCGCAGCCAGGCAAGGTCGCGCTGCAGCGTGGCGCCCGGCACGACCAAGAGGAAGGTGGTTTCCGAGAGGCGCGTCACCGTCAGGTCGCTCTCGATCCCGCCGCGGGCGTTCAGCATCTGGGTGTAGACGATCCGGCCCGGATCGACATTCATCTCGTTGGCGCAGAGCCGCTGCAGGAACGAAAGCGCGTCGCGCCCCTCCACCCGGATCTTGCCGAAAGAGGTCATGTCGAACAGGCCGACGCCGTTGCGAACGGCGAGATGCTCGGCCTTCTGGTTCTCGAACCAGTTCTGCCGCTTCCAGGAGTAGCGGTACTCGCGCTCCTGGCCTTGCGTTGCAAACCAGTTGGCGCGCTCCCAGCCGGCGACTTCGCCGAAGACGGCACCACGGGCCTTCAGGTGCTCGTGCAGCGGAGAGCGGCGCACGCCGCGGGCGGTCGCCATCTGGCGATAAGGAAAGTGATCGGCATAGAGCAGCCCGAGCGTCTCGGAGACACGATCCTTCAGATAGGCGCGGTTCTTCTGGAACGGCTGCGCCCGGCGGATATCCACCTCCCAGAGATCGAAGGGCGGCTCGCCGTCGTTCATCCACTCAGCCAGCGCCATGCCGGCGCCGCCGGAGGAAACGATGCCGATCGAATTGTAGCCGGCCGCCACCCAGTAGCCCTTCACCTCGGGCGCCTCGCCGAGATAGTAGCGGTCGTCGGGCGTGAAGCTCTCGGGGCCGTTGAAGAAGGTATGGATGCCCGCCGTTTCCAGCATCGGCATGCGGTTGACCGCCATCTCCAGGATCGGCGCGAAGTGGTCGAAATCGTCAGGCAACTGGTCGAAGCAGAAGTCCTCGCGAATGCCCTCCATGCCCCAGGGCTTGGCCTTCAGCTCGAAGGCGCCGACCAGCATCTTGCCGGCATCCTCCTTGTAATAGGTGCACTCGTCCGGCACGCGCAGCACCGGCAGGCGTGTGAGGTTCGGGATCGCCTCGGTGACGATGTAGAAATGCTCGCAGGCGTGCAGCGGCACCGTGACGCCTGATTGCCGCGCAAACTCCCGCCCCCACATGCCGGCGCAGTTGACGACATTGTCGGTCTCGATCGTGTAGGTCTCGCCGTTCTGCTCGCAGGTGACGCCGGTGACCCGGCCATCCTTCTTCAGAACGGACGTCACCTTGACGCCCTCGATGATAACAGCTCCGTTCTGACGCGCCCCCTTGGCAAGCGCCATGGCAATGTTGGCCGGGTCGCACTGGCCGTCGAGCGGCAGATGCACCGCCGCCTTCACATCAGAGGTATTGAGGTGCGGATACATCGCCTTCACCTCGTCGGGCGTGACCTCGCGTACGTCGACGTTGAAGGCACGCGCCAGCGACGCCTGGCGATAGATCTCTTCCTTGCGCTCCTCCGTCAGCGCCACCGTGAACGAACCGTTTTGGCGCATGCCGGTGGAAATGCCGGTTTCCGCCTCGAGCTTGACGTAGAGGTCGGCCGAATATTTCGCCAGCCGCGTCATGTTCTGCGAGGCGCGAAGCTGGCCGATGAGGCCGGCCGCATGCCAGGTGGTGCCCGAGGTCAGTTGCTTGCGCTCCAAGAGCACCACGTCGGTCCAGCCGAGCTTGGCCAGATGATAGGCGACCGAACAGCCGGAAACACCGCCGCCGATGATGACCGCACGGGCTTTCGAGGGAATGGGCTTCGTCATGCACGCAGTCTTTCGTTGGAGGGATCCCAGAGCGGCTGGTCCGCCTCGACCGTCGCCTTGAAGCGGTCGCCGAAGATCTCGACCTCGATCTCCTTGCCGGGCACGGCGAGATCGGCGCGCAGCATGCCGAGCGCGATCGACTTGCCGACGCGGTAACCCCAGCTGCCCGAGGTCGTTTCGCCGACCACCTGACCGTCGGACCAGAGCGTCGACATGTAAGGCGCGTCGCAGCCGTCGGCGGCGACCGTCAGCGTCACGAAGCGCTTGGAAACCCCCTGCTGCTTTTCGCGCTCCAGCGCCGCCTTGCCCTTGAAACCGGGTTTCGACCAGTCGACGAAACGTTCGAGCCCGCCCTGCAGGACGGTGTAGTCGGTCGAAAGATCGCCCTTCCAGGCACGATAGCCTTTCTCGATGCGCAGGCTGTCGAGCGCCTCCATGCCGAAGGGCTTGAGCCCATGTTTCTGCCCGGCCGCCCAGACGGCGTCGAAGATCGGGGCCGTATCCTCGACCTTCGTATGGATCTCCCAACCGAGTTCGCCGGCGAAGGAGACGCGCACGAGCTGGCAATAGCGCCCGGCGATCTCAGCCGTCTGATGCGTGAGCCAGCCCTTGGCGAGGTCGGCGTCGCTGACTTCCGCGAGGATCGCGCGCGACTTCGGCCCGGTCAGGATCTGGCAGGAGAAGGATTTCGTTATGTCGTCGATGGTGAAGGCGGCATTGGCCGGCCGGTGCTTCATCAGCCACTCGAAATCATGCCATTGCGCCGTCGCCGCGGTGATCAGGAAGAAGAAGTCCTCGTCGATCATCATGACAGACATCTCGGTAACGATCCGGCCCTTGTCGTCGGCGAAATAGGCAAGACCGATGCGCCCGGGCTTCGGCACGCGGCCGGTGATGAGGCCCGAAAGCCAGGCGGTTGCCCCCTCGCCCTTCACCCGGAAACGCGAGAAGCCCGGCAGGTCGAGAATGCCCGCAGCATCACGCACGGCGAGGCACTCCTCCTCGATGCGCTTCGCCCACGGCCCTTCGCGCCCCCAGGTCTGGGTCGCACCTTCAGAGGTGTCGTCGCCGGGCTTGGCGTACCACATGGCGCGTTCCCAGCCGTTATAGGGCTTGAACTGGGCGCCGAGGGCTGCGATCCGGTCGTGGATCGGCGAGAGCTTCCTGTCGCGCCCGGCCGGCCAGTAGTGTTTCGGGAAATGCATCGCGTATTCGTGGCCGTAGATCTCCATGCCCTTGGCGATGCAATAATCCTGGTCGGTATAGTCGGTGTAGCGGCGCGGATCGCAGGACCACATGTCCCATTCGGTCTGACCCTCGGTGATCCATTCGGCAAGCACCTTGCCGGCGCCGCCCGCCTGGCAGATGCCGAAGGTGAAGACGCAAGCCTCGAACGCATTCGGCACGCCCGGCATCGGGCCGATCAGCGGGTTGCCGTCGGGCGCATAGGGGATCGGACCGTTGATGATCCGCGACAGCCCCGCCGTGCCGAGGATCGGCACGCGCTCGACCGCATCGTTCAGGTACCATTCCAACCGGTCGAGGTCGTCGGGGAAGAGCTGGAAGGAGAAATCCTCCGGCATCGGATCGTCCGGCGTTGTCCAATGGGCGCGGCAATTGCGCTCATAGGGGCCGAGGTTCATGCCGTTCTTCTCCTGGCGGAGATAGTAGGAGCTGTCGACGTCACGGAGCAGCGGCAGCTTGTGCCCCGCCTCCTTCGACCAGGCAGCAAGCTCGGAAATCTCGTCGAACAGGATATACTGATGGCTCATCACCATCATCGGCACGTCGCGGCCGAACATCTTGCCGACTTCGCGGGCATAATAGCCGGCGGCGTTGACGACGTATTCACAGCGGATCTCGCCCTGAGGCGTCGAAATCACCCACTCGTCGTTCTCGCGCCGCGCCCCGGTCACCGGACAGAAGCGGATGATCTTCGCGCCCAGGTCGCGCGCGCCCTTGGCGAGCGCCTGCGTTAGCTGCGCCGGGTCGATGTCGCCGTCATAGGGATCGTAGAGCGCGCCGGTCAGCTCATGGGTTTCGAGGAAGGGATAGCGGGCACGCATCTCGTCGGGCGAGAGGATATCGAGATCCATGCCCTGGTAGCGCCCCATGCCGACGACGCGCTTGAACTCCTGCAGCCTCTCCCTGGAATGGCCGAGCCGGATCGAGCCGGTGACGTGGTAATTCATCGGGTAATCGACGAGCGCACCGAGATCGCGATAGAGCGAGGCCGAATAGCGCTGCATGTTCATGATCGACCAAGAGGACGAGAAGGTCGGCACGTTGCCGGCCGCATGCCAGGTGGAGCCCGCCGTCAGCTCGTTCTTCTCCAGAAGCACGCAATCGGTCCAGCCGGCCTTGGCGAGATGGTAGAGCGAGGAAGCGCCGACCGCTCCCCCACCGATGATCACGACACGTGCGTGCGACGGCAAATTCGACATCAACTGTTCCCTCGTTTTGGCCAAATTCTTGCCGGTGAAGTGAGGCGCCATCAAGCGAAGGAAACAGGCTTTATTGATCGACGAATTCGATTAGATTGGAGCGGCTGCAACGGGAGAGAATTGCATGCAGGTAGAGCTGATCGAAACCTTCCTCGACCTGATGGAGAGCCGCTCCTTCAACCGCACCGCCGAGCGGTTGAACATCACCCAGTCGACTGTCTCGCATCGGGTGAAGGCGCTCGAAGCCCAGTTCAACCGCAAGCTCTTCACCCGCAACAAGGGCGGCACGGTGCCGACGGCTGCGGGCCTGCGCTTTCTGGATTACGCAAAAGCCCTGCAAAACCAATGGCATGAGGCAACACGCGCGGTCACCAATGCCGGCGCGCTGGAGCGCTCGATGCGCCTCGGTATCCAGCACGATCTGGCGGAGGCTTTCGCCGGCGAATGGATGGCGGCAATCCACCGGGACATGCCCGGCATCGAGGTCTATATGGAGGCCGATTACTCCAATCAGATGAACCGCGATCTCGGCGCCGGCAACCTCGACCTCGCGATCCTCTACACGCCCCACTACCTGCCTGATCTCTACTATGAACGGATCGGCGATCTGCATTACGTGCTGGTCAGCACCGAAGCACGCACCCTCTCCGAAGTCCGCTCCGAGAGCTATATCCGCTCGAGCTATTCGCCGACCTTCGATCGCGCCCACCGCCTGGCCTTGCCGCACCTTTCAGCGGCCCTCCTCTCCGCCGGCCAGAACATGGCGATCACCCGGCTGCTCGCAGCCCTCGGCGGCTCGGCCTATGTGACGGCGGCAACGGCGGAGCGGCTGGTTTCGGGTGGATCTGCCGCGCGGGTACAGGATGCGCCGGTGATCCCGCAGACGGTCTATGCCGCCACCAGCCTTCGTACCCGTCACGCCCACCAGCATCGCAAGATCATCGCCGCCATGGGCGAACTGCTCGCCACCCTGCCGGCGCCCTCCGAGCCTCAATAGCGGCCCCTAAGCGGCACCCTCAAGCGCTCGGCGTCCGCCTCGGTGTGCGCATAGATGTGGCCGTAGCCGATCGGCGAGGTTGTCGCGAGCGCCATGTCGGCGAGCAGTTGGAACATGGTCACGACCGGAAACCAGCGCAGCGCCGGCGAGACATCGGCGCCGCGCGGCGCCTTCCTCAGGCCCGCGTGACTTCTACAGGCGTCTTCATGATGATTTCGCGGTGCGGGAACGGGATCGAAATACCCGCCGCCTTGAACGCATCCCACAGGGCTATGAGCACTTCACCGCGAATGTTCGTCAGCCCGTTGCTCGGATCGGAAATCCAGAACCTCAGCTTGAAATCGAGCGATGAGGCTCCGAAGCCGGTCATCCAGCACACCGGCTGGGCGTAGTTGCTCGCAACCCGCGGAATCGACTTGGCGGTCTCTATGGCGATGCGCACAACCTCATGCGGATCGCTGTCATAGGAGGTTCCGAAGCTGACTTCGATGCGAACATATTCGCTGGAGAACGACCAGTTCACCACCTGCTGTGAAATGAAGTCCTCGTTTGGAATGAGATATTCCTTGCCGTCCCTGGTGATGACGGAGACGAAGCGGGAACGCAGGTCGCGCACGGAGCCGAAGGTATCGCCAAGCGTGATCGTGTCGCCCGGCTTTATCGATTTGTCGAGCAGAATGATGATGCCGGAGATGAAGTTGGAGACTACCTTCTGCAGACCGAAGCCGATACCGACGCCGACCGCCCCGGAAAAGACCGTCAGCGCCGTCAGGTCGATACCGGTTGCGGAGAGCGCGATCGCACCGGCAAAGCCGATCAGCGCGATCTTGACCAATTTGCTGATCAGCACCTTGAAGGACGGCGTGAGATCCGCTGACCGCTGTATCCAGTGCGCTGAGACGTTGCCGATCAGCACCGCAAGCCAGATCAGGGCGGAAGAAAGCACGATGGCTTTCAGGACGAGCAGCAACGAAAGACGAACCGCGCCGAGATTGACCGCAACGCCATCGAGCGTCGTCAGGATCACGCGGTCCAAGCCAACCGCGTAGAGAGCAAAATAGATCCAGCCCACGACGGCGGTAACACGCGCCAGCATCTGGTTGCGGATGATCCGGGTCAGAACCGAGATGACAAACCATGCCGCCGTCAACGTCAGCGCGGTCGACACCAGCCAGCGATAGGAAGGCCACCCGAAGCGCAATATCATCCCGTCGGCGATCCAGAGCCAAACGATCAGAAAGAGCCACCGCAGCCGCCGCATGAAGGCGATGATGACACGCAGCAGATCCGGATTGCCCTTGATCATGCGGGCACGGGTTTCGACGAGCGGTTCTATCCGCCTTGCCAGCGCGCCGCAGATCAGGTAGCCGGCAACGATGATGGCAAGCTGATAATACGTCCATTCGTTCAACAGGACCGTCCGCAACCAGGAAGCGGCGGCGTCGAACGCCTCTACGAAATCCATCGTCTCTCTCCGAGAGAGCCAGGCGTCCGACCGAGCGTTTTGGGGGACGCCCTAATCCCTTGAATCTAGGGCGTCCTTGACACTTTCAAAGCCACCACGCGCAGCCGTTGCGACGGGATCCCTCGAGCTCGAATGCCCCCACAAGATCCGCCGTAACCGCAACACATGGCAGAAGCTGGAGAAAGTCGAACGTCTTCAAAGATTTATTGCGGCATGGACGCTAGATCCGCCGCTCCTTGATCGTGTTCATGACGAAACTCGTCTCGATCGAGGCGACACATTTGAGCCGCGCGATCTTTTCCTTGATGAAGCGCTCGTAGTGCTCAAGACCGGCGCTCATCACCTTCAGCACATAGTCGCGCGAGCCGGTGACCAGGTGGCATTCGAGCACTTCGTCCCAGCCGCGCACCGCCTCCTCGAACATGACGATCTCATCCTCATGCTGGCGGCTGAGCCTGACGGTGGCAATCGCGGTCATCGTCCAGCCGTCGATCGACGGATCGATCAGCGCCGTATAGCCCCTGATGACGCCGGTGTCTTCCAGCCGCCGTAACCGGCGCAGACAGGGCGAAGCCGACAGTCCCACGCGCTCGGCAAGCTCGTTGTTGGTGAGGCGGGCATCGGCAACAAGCTCCTTCAAAATCCTACGATCCGTCTCGTCGGCAATTTTCTGCGCCATATCTTTTCTTTCCAGCCAAATCTTTGCTCAACTCAAGGCGATCCGGCCGGAAATAGCAAGGATCGGTCCAAGCATCTGATATAATTTGCCAGTCAGTCGAGCCCGCTTCCCTTCAGGAGACAAGTCATGACCGCACCGCATCCCTCCAAGACCCACATCGGAAACCACAAGCTGCATCCCGAAACGCTGATGCTGAACTATGGCTACGATCCGGAACTGTCGGAGGGCGCCGTCAAGCCGCCGGTGTTCCTGACCTCGACCTTCGTTTTCCGCTCGGCCGAAGAGGGCCGCGACTTCTTCGATTTCGTCTCCGGCCGGCGTGAGCCGCCCGCGGGCGTCGGCGCCGGCCTCGTCTATTCGCGCTTCAACCATCCGAACAGCGAGATCGTCGAGGACCGCCTCGCCGTCTACGAGCGCACCGAAAGCGGCGCGCTGTTTTCCTCCGGCATGTCGGCGATCGCCACCACCCTGCTCGCCTTCGTGAAGCCGGGCGATGCGGTGCTGCACAGCCAACCGCTTTATGGCGGCACCGAGACGCTGCTTGCCAAGACCTTCCTCAATCTCGGCGTTTCAGCCGTTGGCTTTGCCGATGGCGTCAACGAGGCCGCCGTCAGCGCGGCCGCCGAGCAGGCCATGGCGAAGGGCCGGGTCTCGGTGATCCTCGTGGAAACGCCGGCGAACCCGACGAACAGCCTCGTCGACGTCGCCATGATCCGCCGCGTCGCCGATCAGATTGGCCGGAAGCATGGCCACACGCCCATCGTCGCCTGCGACAACACGCTGCTCGGGCCCGTCTTCCAACGGCCGATCGAACACGGGGCCGACATCTCGCTCTATTCGCTGACCAAGTATGTCGGCGGCCATTCCGACCTCATCGCCGGCGCCGCACTCGGCTCGAAGGCTGTGATGAAGCAGGTGAAGGCGCTACGCGGCGCGATCGGCACCCAGCTCGATCCGCATTCCTGCTGGATGCTCGGCCGTTCGCTGGAAACGCTCTCGGTGCGCATGCAGAAGGCCGACGACAATGCCCGCATCGTCGCCGAATTCCTGCGCGAGCACCCGAAGGTCGAGCGCATCCACTACCTGCCCTTCCATGACGAGAACTCGCCTGTCGGCCGCACTTTCAAGGCGCAATGCACCGGCGCCGGCTCGACCTTCTCCTTCGACATTTCAGGCGGCCAGGAGGCGGCCTTCCGCTTCCTCAATGCGCTGCAGATCTTCAAGCTTGCCGTCAGCCTCGGTGGTACGGAATCGCTTGCCAGCCACCCGGCGGCCATGACCCATTCCGGCGTGCCGATCGAGGTGCGCCACCGCATCGGGGTGCTGGAATCGACCATCCGCCTGTCGATCGGCATCGAGCACCCGGACGATCTCGTCGCCGATCTCGCCAACGCCCTGACCCTGGCCTGATGCCAATCGCGTGCCGCCGGTTCAGCCGGGGCCTCCTTCGCGGATCATTTGAGAGGACGCAATTCCGGACGGAAAACCATTTCACACTTTTCCTGGAATTGCTCGATTTGAAATGCCGCAATTCCGGACGGAAAACCGTTTCACACTTTTCCTGGAATTGCTCGATGCGAGAGAATGTTGACGATGTTACCGAAGGGGTCGCGCATGAAAAAGCGGCGCACGCCCCAGGGCTCGTTGGTGATGTCGTAGACGATCTCCGCGCCCGCCGCCTTGGCGCGCGCGTACGTCTGGTCGACATCGTCGACTTCGATCGAAAGCACCGGCACCGGCGTATCGTTGCCGCCCTCGCTGGCGATGCTCACCTGCGGCATCGCGGCCTCGCCCTCGGCGGCGAAGGTCAGTATCCAGCCGTGATCCATCACCACGTCCAGTTCCAGCAGGTCGCCGTAGAAGGCGCGCGCCACTTGCGGGTCCGGGGCGTAGAGGTTGGAGACGATGCGCTTGACGGTCATGGGTCCTTCTCCGGCGCTCACAGGTTGTTCGGCCCATAGTGGCCGCTACTGCATGTTTCCTTTAATCGTAGCCGGTTAATGGACAAAAACATGCACCAATTAAAGTGCTGCAGCGACCTTTGCGCGTCTGATCAGACGCGCGGCGCTGTAGCGCGCCCGGTTGAAGCGGAAACCGGCTCTCACCCTACAGCGCCGCCCGCTCCGATGACGCCCTCGGGTTTGCGTGGGCCAGCGCCACCCGCACCAATGCGGCCGCCGCCTTGCCGGCTGCCTCCATGTAGCCGGCGTCACGATGCAGCAGCACCACGGCAAAGCTGCCGTCGAGCAGAAGCAGGATCTGTTTCGCCAGCAGGGCGGGTTCGGACGCCCCGGCATCGGCAAGGGTCTCGGCCATCCACGCCTCGAACTTCTTCTTGTGGGCGGCACCGATGCGGATCGCCGGATGCCCTGGCATGTTGGCAAGTTCGGCGGAGGTACGCAGGAAGCCGCAGCCTTTCCACTTCGGATGGCGCGCCGCCCGCGCCAGGTTGACGAAGATCGCGTCGATCTTCGCCGCCAGTTCGCCTTCGGCCTCGGCGAACCATTTCTGGAAGAGTTTCAGGTTGGGCTGGTCTCGACCTTCGAGATAGGCCGCGATCAGATCGTCCTTGCTTTCAAAGTGGTAGTAGAGCGTGCGTTTCGTTACCCCCGCCGCTTCGGCCACCGCATCGACGCTGACGGCACGGATGCCCTCCGCATAAAAGAGCTTCGCCGCAGCGGCGACGATCACATCCCGGGTCGACTTCTCTGCTTTCGCCATCACGATGTATACCGACTAGTGAATATACATGACATCTTCCCTCACCTAGCCTCCCCGCGTCAACCACTGCCGGAGAACAACCATGTCCAAGACCGTGCTGATGCAGATTTCCGAGGGGATCGCCCTGCTCACCCTCAACCGCCCGGAGAAACTCAACGCGCTGAATTACGAGCTGATCGACCACCTAATGGTCCTTCTCGACATGATCGAGGTGAACGACAATGTCGGTGCCGTGATCATCACGGGCGCCGGCGACCGCGCCTTTTCCGCCGGCGGCGATATCCATGAATTTTCCGAAAGCGTGGCCAAGGGCGTGAACCCCGCCGTGCGCGACTTCGTCCGCCGCGGCCAGCGGCTGACGGCGAGGCTCGAAGCCTTTCCGAAACCGGTCATCGCCGCCGTCAACGGACTGGCCTATGGCGGCGGTTGCGAGATCACCGAGGCCGTGCATCTGGCGATCGCCAGTGACAGGGCCCGCTTCGCCAAGCCCGAGATCAAGCTCGGCATGCCGCCGACCTTCGGCGGCACCCAGCGCCTGCCGCGGCTGGCCGGCCGCAAACGCGCGCTTGAACTCCTGTTGACGGGAGAGGATTTCTCGCCCGAGCACGCGCTGGAGATGGGGCTTATCAACCGGGTCGTCGCCCATGAAGCGCTGATCCCTGCGGCCCGTGACCTGGCCAGGCGCATCATGGGCTATTCGCCACTTGCCGTCCGCTCGATCATCACCGCGGTCACCCGCGGTCTCAACATGTCGATAGCGGAGGGGCTGCTGGTCGAGAGCGAACAATTCGCCCAGATGGTGCCGACCGACGAACTCTCGGATGCGCTTGCCGCCTGGAAGGGACGACGCATCCATGCAGACGGCCCGATACGCTGAGCGTATCGGCAGCACGGCAAAACGGCGGCAAGGCTCGAGGGCCTTGCCGCTGCTAATTCGTCAGGTGCGGGCGAAACCGAGAATGAAGAGCGCCAGCGCGCCGATCGAGGCGACGGTGCGCACGTGGTTCCACCAGACCCAAATGGTAAGATAGCGCTGCTGCCAGAGATCGGTCGCGGCCTGGCCCGGTGCCGCGGCTGCGAGTGCATCGTTCATCGGCACGTTGAAGATGATCGTCACCAGCAGCACGCCGACGACATAGGCGATGCCGCCGGCCGCGAGCAGCCATCGGCCTTCACCGCCCGAGAGGAAGGCCATGACCACCAGCGCCAGGCCGATCAGCGCCGTGCCCATGAAGGCGCTGAGGAAGATCGGGTTCTGGATGACGACATTGATCGCGTTCATCGCGGCGATCCCCTGCTCCGGCGGCAGCCGCGACAGGGCCTGCATGATGCAGACCGAGAAGATGAAGAACAGGCCGGCCATCAGGCCGGAACCGATGGCGGCGACGAAGGCCAGAGCGGGGATCAGCGGGATCATGCGGCGACACTCCAGACACCGGTTGCTGCGGCTTCCCGGGCATAGGCCGCGAAGTCGCGCGGCCGGTGCCCAAGCAGGTGCTCGATATCGGGCGTCAGGCTGGAATTGCGCCCGTCGAGCACGGACGAGAAGAGATAGCGGCGCCCCCTCTTGCCCGTGCCATCCAGCACCAACGTAGCCTTGCCAGACATGATCTTTCCTCCCGGTTTAAAAATATGAGGAATTCTCATATTTGCAAATGTGATAAATCCTCGTATTTTGGCAGTCAAGACAAAATGTGAGGATCACTCATGATTGAGCCGACAGGCACCCTGCCGATTGCAGGCGACGACGACACCGCGCTCCGCCGCACGCCCAGCCAGAAGCGTAGCCGGGAGCGCGTCGAGCACATCCTCACCTGCACCTCCACGCTCATCGCCGAGAAGGGCAGCGACGCCATGCGCATGAGCGAAGTGGCGGAAAAGGCAGGAATTTCGATCGGATCGCTGTACCAGTATTTCCCGGACAAGGCGGCAATCGTGCGCACGCTCGCCGAGCGCTACAACGCCTATTCCCGCGAATGCATCGAGGGCGAATTCGCCAAGGTGAAGTCGATGGCAGACCTGCGCGACGCCTTCGGCGCGCTCTTCGATACCTATTACGACATGTTCCTCGCCGAACCAGTGATGCGCGACATCTGGTCGGCGATGCAGGCCGACAAGGTGCTGAGGCAGATCGAACTGGAAGAAAGCCGCGTGACCGGCCGTCTGCTCGCCGATGTCCTTGCCCGGCTCCAGCCGCAACGCCCACGCGCGGCGATCGACGAGGCCGCGTTCCTGATCATGTATCTCGGCGAATGCACGATGCGGCTCGCCATCTCGGTCGACCGCGCTGAGGGCGACCGCATCGTCGAGGCCTACAAGCAGATGATCCTTCGCGATTTTGTCGCTGATGAAGCGATGGGCGGCGCAGGCTCAATTGACAACGCCATGGCACGCTCATAATCATCAGGGATCGATTGGTTCCCGAGACGCGAACGTGTGTCGGGAGTAAACGGGAACGTGACGGATGGACCCAAGCTGGGCATTCAAATCACGGCCGACCCCGCGACTGTAGAGCGACGTCGATCTTGCCGTTCCGGAGCGATCCGGGAGAAGCCACTGGAAGAGACCCCGAGAGGGCGGTCGGACTGGGAAGGCGAGGCAGATCCCGGGCATTCCGCCCAGCGCCGTGAGCCAGGAAACCTGCCACTCGATACGGGCATAGGGCCCACACCGGGAAATTTCCCGATGCCATCACGGAGGTTGTCATGGCTACGTCTACTATTTCGAGCACCCCGCTCTCCCTCAGCGATCGTCTGACCGCTGGCGTCTTCGCGCTTCTCATCGGCGCATTCCTCGTCTTCGGTGCCGGCCTTGCCAATTCGGCCGTGCTGCACGACACCGCGCACGACACCCGCCATTCCTACGGCTTCCCCTGCCACTAGAGCGCGTGCGTTCGGACGAACGCACAAAGTGCGCCCTAGATTTAAAGAGCAGAGCATCTTCTCCACTTTCAGTGGTTACACCCGAAAGCGGGATGCTCTGGGCGATGTCTCGGAACGTAGCTTACGTTCCGCATCGACGTGTCTGCGGACCTGAACGCATCCGGCCTGTGCCGGATGTCGGCGTTTGTGCATGCCGGTTCGTCCGGCGCACCACGGCCATCCGCATGGCAGAAAAAACGGGAAGGCCTGCAAACCACGCCAGAGCGCGTGGCTTTTGTCGTTATCGAGGGAATTCAAGATGATTGTCAGAACGCTTCTGGCCGCGATCGTGGCTGGGCTGATTGCCGGTGTCTTCATGACCGGCGCCCAGGAACTCCGGGTTACGCCGCTGATCCTGCATGCGGAACAATTCGAAGGCGAGGCTCCGGCGACAACCGAGCAGCCCGTCGGCCAGCCGGGGGCGGCGCAGCCGGCCGCAGAAGGGCACGATCAGCATTCGTCGCTGAAGGCGGTCTCGCCGCTCGGCGCCGTGCTCGATGCGCTGTCGCCGATCACGCCGGCCTATGCGCATGAGGGCGAACACGAGGAAGGCGGCATCATGTTCGGGCTCAGCCGCTTCTCGGGCACGCTGATGGCGAACCTCGTCACCGGCTCCGGCTTCGCGCTGCTGCTCGCCGGCGCCAGCCTGGTGATCGGCTATCCGATCACGCTGAGGAATGGTGCGCTCTGGGGCGCCTGCGGCTGGCTCGCGGTGCACATGTTACCGGCAATCGGCCTGCCGCCGGAATTGCCGGGCTTCCCGGCCGCCGAGCTCGGCGATCGCCAGACCTGGTGGCTGGCAACCGTCGCCCTCTCGGCCGTCGGCCTCTATCTCGTCGTCCTGCGCGAGGAGATCGTCGCAAAGGTCGTCGGCCTCGCGCTGATCGCCGCGCCGCATGTCTACGGCGCACCGCAGCCGCTCGACATTTCCAGCAACGTCCCGGCCGTGCTCGGCGCTGAATTTGCCGTTGCAGCCCTTGCCACCACGCTCGCCTTCTGGATCGTCCTCGGCGTGGTTTCCGGCTTCATCAACGAGCGCTTCGCCAGGGCGAACTGATCCGGGCGATCATGCCCTCCATGGGCATCTGAAAAACTGACGGCGGGGCTCAGCCCCCGCCGTTTTGCATGAGGTGGGCTGCCAGCCTTTCGCGGCGATCGTCCGGCTCGAGCAGCACGCAGGTGTCGCAGAAGCTGCCGCCCTCCGTTCGGAAATAGAGACAGCAGCCACAGCGTATCCGGTACTGGCGGGACAGCCGCGCGCTGTTTGCCGGATCGATCGCCTGGATCTCCTCGTAGCAGAGCTCTTCCGAGAACATGGGCGACGCCGGTCTTTTGACGATTGCCAGCGCCTCGGCCATGCCGCGCGCCTCGTCGCCGATCGCACGCCCGATCTCCAGGAAGGCGCCGGCAAGCGAGTCCGCCGCCAGCCGCCACTGCGCTCCGGAGGAAAGCCCCGTCCGTCTTTTCAAGACGGCGATGATCGGCGCCAGATGGGCGGTGAAGCCGCGCTCGAACGTGCTGCCGCCTTCGCTCTCCCGCGGCACCGCCGTCAGCCGACCAAGATGGAAGTGATAGCGCTTGCCGGCAATCTCCCGCCTCTCATTCAGCCGAACCCAGTCCTCGAAGCGAATGCCGGCGATTTCAGCGTGAAGCCCCGCGCCGAGGTAGAATGCGCCGAGAACCAGACTCAGTTGCCGGCTATAAAAGGCGATCAGATGCGCCGCCCGGATCCGGTCCGTCATGCCGATTGCGAAAAAGTCCTGATAGGCAAGGCTCTGCTCCACCCCTGCCCCGTCCATGGCCCAGAAGGCGTCCGGCGCGCTGAAGGCGCTTTCGCCCACCGCGAGCGAAACGCCGGCGTCAGGAAACTGCGCGCGCAACCACTCGACCACCGCCAGCACCTGCGGCGGATATTTCCCTGCAGTTTCCGATGTTTGCCGGCGCTCACCCAAATTCATGCCGTCTCCGTCGCCAGCCAACCACCCTCAAATCCCGCGCGTTGGAGGCCGCGCCGGATCGCCGGCAGGCTGCGCGTCAGCTTCCAGACGAAGCCGCTCCGCCAATTCTCGATCATCATCACGACGAGCCCCTGGTCAAGGCCGACGACACGCTCGTCGATCCAGCCTTCCGGCCCATCGCCGGGAAGGCTCGGATTGAAGCCGCCCGGAAGGCGCCCCTCTTTCAGAAGTCCGGGATAGCTGGCCGCGATATGGCCGAGTGCCGCGCGTGATGCGTCCGGATCGAAAGGCAGGCTGGCGGGCGCTGCCCAGGGCACGAGCGTGCCGTCATCCGGCCCGAACGGCGCGCCCCGGTTGGCGTAGCCGAAAAGCCGCTGCCACCGTCCGTCCGCAAGGCGCAACCGGCCGCGCGGCGCGTGACAGGCACTGAGCCCCCATAGCTGTTCGCCATAGCCGGCGAAGCGGCCCGAATTCCGGCGCGCATGGTCGCGCTGCAACGCGATGGCACGCCGGGTGTTCGCGAAATAGTCCGTCCCCCTCTCCCGCATCGGCCGATCGCCGACCGCGCGAAGATCGAGCCAGGCCTGCGGGAACAGGTGGATGAAGAGCGGCGCCGCATGGAGATGCGGCTCCCCGTCAGCCGGGATCCAGTCGTAGCCCTCGGCGAAGACGTCGTAGTGCTCGGGTCCAATGGCATGATCGGTCGCCCCAAGCGCCAGCACATAGAGCAGCAGCGCTTCGCTGTACCCCCGCCAGCGATGTTTCAGGAACCGGCCCGGCGGGCGCCAGCCCATCGTCAGTGTGTCACTCCGGTTCAACGCCCAGCGCCAGTCGACGCGCGCATAGAGCCCTTCTGCAAGCCTCCGGATCTCGCCTTCAACCGCGTCCTCGCCGGAGAAATAGGCGCAAGCCGTCAGGCATCCGGCGATCAGCAGCGCCGTGTCGACCGTCGAGAGCTCGCTGCGCCAGGTGCGCTCGCCGGTCCGCATATCGAGGAAGTGATAGTAGAAGCCGCGATAGCCGCTCGCCCGCTGGTCGCGGGACTGCCGGCTCTCGCTCAAGAAACGCAGCGCGGTCAAGACCCGCCTGCTTGCCTCGCGGCGCGAAATCCAGCCGCGCGCGACGCCGATGGGATAGCAGGAAAGGCCAAAACCCGTCGCCGCGATGCTCGAGGGCGCGCCGGGAAGCGACGTGTCCGCGATCAGCCCGGTGGCCGGATCGGCATGATCGAGAAAATACCCGAACGCCGCCCGCTGCAGGCTATCGATCTGAAATAGCTCGGCATTTTCCGTCGGTTTCTGCATTCCGCCTTTCCAGCCCCGTCCCCGGCGCGCAGGCATTTCCGGGGCAAGCCCGGCAAAATCACTCTTTGTTGAAGGCCAACTACACCCAAATGGTCGCCGAAAGCCAATCCTGTGTTACATTCTTCTAATCTGACCGCGCGCAATGACTGGTTGAAGCGATGTTGAGCGTGTTGGCGTTGATCCTCTCATTGAGCGGCGGCCCGAGCCCATCGACCGCCGCGTCGACGGATGTCGATGTCGAATTGATCCTGGCCGTCGACATGTCCGGCTCGATGGATCTGGATGAGGCGCGCATCCAGCGCGCCGGTTACGTCGAGGCGCTCCGGCACCGCGACTTCCTCGATGCCGTCGCAAGCGGGCAACTGGGCAAGATCGCCATCGGCTATTTCGAATGGGCCGGGACGGTTAACGAATCCTCCGTCGTCGCCTGGCAAGTGATCTCCACGGCCGCCGACGCCGATGCCTTTGCCAAGCGGATCGAGGCGCGTCCGGTCGGCACCCGGCGCGGCACGTCGATCTCGAACGCAATCACCTACGGTACGGCGCTGATCGATTCGAACGCCTTCAACGGCATACGCCGGGTGATCGACGTCTCCGGCGATGGCCCGAACAATATCGGTCCGCCGGTCATTCCCGCCCGCGAGACGGCGGTCGCCCGCGGCATCACCATCAACGGGCTTGCGATCCTCATCCGCCCCTCGGTCTCGACCGGCCCACTCGACCAGTATTATGCCGAATGCGTCATCGGCGGCCCCGGGTCCTTCGTGCTGCCGGTACACGAGCCGGAAGATTTTTCCGTCGCCATCCGTCAGAAGCTCGTGCTCGAAGTGAGCGGCCTGCCGCCACCGCCAACCGTGCGGTATGTCGATGCCTTCCCGACGCCCGATTGCCTGATCGGCGAAAAACTCCGGCCCGGCTTCCTCGACCGCGTCTATCCCGAACTCGACAAGTAACCCATCGGCGCGCAACCCATGCGCGACAGATTGTCGTTTCCCTTCGCCCCGCCCGACGATAAGATGAGCCATTGCTTCGCGGATCGATTCATGGCCTTGACCACTACGCCCCCACCGGCCGAGATGGCCACAGACACGGCCACCGACACTGGCAGCCAGCATATCCGCGATACGTTGCGCGATGCGATCGTCGAACGGCGGCTTGCGCCTGGCACCAAGCTTTCGGAAAGCGATGTCGGCGAACTCTTCAATGTCAGCCGCACGCTGGTGCGCGCAGCCCTTCAAGCGCTTTCCTATGAAGGCCTCGTCAATGTCGAGAAGAACCGTGGCGCCTTCGTCGCCCATCCCTCGATCGACGAGGCACGCCAGATCTTCGCAACCCGCCGGCTGATCGAGCCCGGTATCGTGCGCGCCGCAGCGGCGAATATCGGCAAGACCGAGCTCGCGGAGCTCCGGCGCATGCTTGCTGCCGAACGGCAGCTGACCGAACAGCGCGGCCATTCGGCCAGGCGCGCCGAGATCAAGGCCTCGGGCGACTTTCACCTGGCGCTGGCCGACCTCAGCGGCAACGCCATTCTCCGCCGCTTCATGGACGAGCTCGTCGCCCGCTCGTCGCTGGTCATCGCGCTCTACGGCCAGTCGACCGTTTCGAGCTGCGGCCACAGCGAACACGACGAGATCGTCAACGCGCTGGAACGCGGCGACATCGACGCGGCCGCCAGACTGATGGTCCATCATATCGACCACATCGAAGCCGACCTCGACCTTCGCACCCACAAATCGACCGACCTCAAGGCTGCACTCGAACTTTAGAACCCGCTCCAGCGCTCCGGGAATCACAAAAGGGTCATGTGCCGAAAAAAGTCGGTGATCCCGCGGAACCATTCCCGCACGACAGCGTTGGCCTCGCGCTCGAAAAAGACTGAGAACGAGGAAAGCAAATGAGCGAGAAATTCTTCGCCACTCCCATCCCCCTCCGGTTATCCGCAAAACGGCAGACCGTCGTCAGAACGGTCTTTGAAGCCGTCGAGTTGCTGCGGCAATGGCCGGGGCGTCGCGGACGGGAGTATCGCGCGGCTCTCAGGCGCTGCCTGGACGCGCTGGACGGATTGACGAGTACCGAACGGGCCAGCCGCTGCTTTGCGGCCGCTGCCCGCGAATCGGGCCTGCTTTTGACCTGACGCGGAAATCCCCAAGGTCCCCGTGGACCAGTCTCTCACGATGCGCCGAAGGACGATCGGCGCATCGCCCAAAGGGAGCCGCAGATCCCCAAGCCACCGCGCTTTGACGAATGAAACAGACGATCAGTCGGCGAGTTCGGCTGCTTCCTTCGTCTGACGGCCGGCAAGCGCCTTCAGCGCTTCCTTGTCGAGCCGCCAGTCCGGTGAGCCGTAGCCGAGCGGCCACTTGTAGGGCTCCTTGTCGTTGAAGAACACGACGGTGGTCAGCAGCGGAAAAACCCGCTGATAGGTCCGCTGATCGAGAATTTCCTTGTACCAGGCGCGCTTGTACTCGGCCGAGCCCGAGACGCCGAGTTCGGCGATCATGACCGGTTTGCCGAAGCCGGCGACACGCTGGTATTTTTCGTTCAGCGCTTCGCCGAAACGGCGCTCGCGCCCCCAATAGTCGACATCCATCTTCTGCAGGCCCCAGACGGGGATGCTGACGACATCGACGACATCGTCGCCCGGATAGTAGCCGGCGAGATTGCGGTGGCCCTTCGGCGACCAGACGAACCGCGCCTTGGGCGCGAGCTCCCGGCATCTCGCCACGAAATAGCGAAATGCCTTCTTGTAACCTTCCTTGTCGCGGCGGGCCCAGGGATAGCGGCCATCGGGATCCTCCATCTCGTGGCCCCAGCGCACATAGACCGGACCTTCGAAGGCCGCGGCTCGGGCGCAGACGTCGCCAATCTCGCGATCGAAGCGGCCCTTGCCGATATCGGCAAAGAGCCTCTCGCCGCCGGCGCGCCAGTCGGCGGCGTGGGTATACGGCTCGACCGAGAGCATCAGCGCCCGCCCCTGCCGCGCGGCGATCCCGATCTTGCGCTTCAGGAGCGCCCGGTCCGGCTTCTGCCAGTAGACGAAGACATGTTCGAGCTCCGGCGCGTCGCTGTCGGCAACGGCGTCATGGGGATCGTAGACGCCGATGGCAACCGCACGCTCCGTCGCGGCCTCTGCCTGCAGCTCGATCGCCGCCGTCGTCAGCCTTCGGTCGATGCCGCCCGCCGGATCATCCGCACGCGCCGCCGGTGTTCCGGTGACGGCGAGAAGCGCCAGGGTTCCTGCGGCAAGGGCTGATCTCAAAACTCTGGCAGTCAACGAACATTCTCCGGCGGATCGTCCCTACTGCATGTTTCCTTAAGCCGTAGCCGATTTAAGGACAAAAACATGCAGTGATTCAAAGTGCTACAGCGACCTTCGCGCGTCTGATAAGACGCGCGGCGCTGTAGACGCCGCAAATGAAACCGGACACGTCACGCATGCGGCAGTCGGAAAGTCACCGCCAAGGAGGGAACCGGCCGCTCCCCAGACGATCCCCAGCGGCCTCACCGCACTGGAATTACGCAAACTCGAACGGAGACAGTCCCGTTAGAGCGAAGCTCTCAGGAAGCAGTGCGACGTACGGCCGAAACCGCTCGGCGAGCAGATATAGGGAGCGCGACCCAGATAGGCGGCGGCGCTCTTCTTCACGGGCTGCGGCGCGACCACATGCTCATCGGCCTCGGCAACCTGCAACTGCTTCTCCTCCTTCCGGAGCTTCACCGAAGGGCTGGCATAGGCGCTGGAATGGCTTGAGGCGAACAGCGGCGTTTCACCGATCACCGTCGACGAGCAGCCGGCGGAAAGCAGCAGAAGGCCAAGAATGGAAGCGGTCGGTACGAGATACTTGAAACCCGAAATGGTGGTGCGGCGCGCGCCGGCACATGCGGTCTTATCTCGCATAAGCATCCTTTCGAATTAGCGGCCATGGCCGCCCGGTGCCTCCTTTGGGGTATATGGCGGCAATGTTCAACCCCTCTTCCATTATAAATTGCTTAAATTAACACTTTCTTTCTTAGTGATTTCTTCCAGAGGTTGCAGCTAAGACGCTGATCCAAATGCCAAGTGCGGCTGGCGATTAGCCGCGCACCGCGCTGGCGCGTCGGCACGAGGATCGGCAAGACAAAACAGGAAAACCAAACGCTTGCCTGATAGACGGCGCGAAGGCGGAGCCACCCGCCATCAGCCACCCCGCCGGCTACCACGCCCGGTGGTATGCGGGGAACAGCATCGCCGAATGGTTCGTACGGAAATATTTCGAGCGAAAGCGGAAAATCGGCGGCAAAGCCGCCCCATCCATCGCGCCGACCAGTCAAGCGGCAGGGCATCGGAACACAAGTACCGCCCCATTCCTTATTTTTTGCCACCGCGCATTTACAGTTCGTTGACCTCTGACGGCCACCTTGGTGCCAGGCGCAACATGTTTGAGCGTATGCGCCCACTCCAAAACTGCCCGCGTCCTGCGGGCATTTTTTTGCCTATCTGCCTAGCCGCTTTCGGCGAAGACGGGCATTGTTGGAACCACGAGCTATTTGATCTGTGCATCCGGTTTCAAGTTTTGTCCGGAAGCTTGGAGTCCTCCTCTAATTCAGCAGCGGAGAAAGCTGGCGGTCGCAACTTGCCTGCAAGTGAACTCGCTCAACTGGACCGTTGTCATGGCTGTACCCGTAGGTCGATCCAGAAGTGATGTAGTCTAATCGGCGAAACGTCGAAACTTCGCTCAAAAGCATGATTTAGCTGGGTTGTCCGTATGCGACGTCCACGCCCCATCGCTTTTTCAGTTGCAGCGATCTGAGGTTGATCTACGGGCCGTCAAATGAGCTCACCGAAGAGTACCTGACGAGCTCATTGTAAGGCCTTGATGCGGGCGGCATAGGCCCATGGCATCAGGGCATCGATGTCTTTGGCGAGGTGGCCGTTTGCGAGGCGGGTGAAGAGGTCGCACAGATAGGCGTAGGGCTCAACGCCGTTCATTTTACAAGTGCCGATCAGGCTGGCAAACCGGGCCCAATTGCGGCCCCCTTCATCGTGCCCCGCAAAGAGCGCATTGCGGCGGTTCATGGCGGGTCGGCGGATCGCGTTTTCCACCAGGTTGGAGTCGATATCGACGTGGCCGTCGCCCAGAAACAGCCGGAAGCCGTCCTGCCGCGTCAGCATATAGGCCAGGGCTTTTCCGAGGTCAGACTTGCGTGAGACGCGCTTGGCTTGCGCTGCCAGCCAGGTGAAGAACTCGTCCACCAGCGGGAGGGACAGGTCCTGTCGAACTGCCCGGCGATGTTCGGGATCTGAGCCCCGGATACTGTCTTCGATCTTGTAGAGCGCGGCGATCTGCACCAGCGCCTCGTCGACGATGGGCGATCCACTCTTTGGCGTGGCCTTGATCAGCTTTCTGCGCCCGTGCGCCCAACAGAAAGCCAGCTTCAAGGGATCGCCACCCATCCGGTCCGACGTGGCGAGGTGAGAGTAACCACCGTAGGCATCCACCTGGATTGTGCCGTTGAACCCGTCGAGGATTTCAGCGGCATATTCGCCTTTACGCCCAGGTCGATAATGGAACACCACGCCCGACGGCGCGGAGCCATTCCAGCCGCGATCGTCACGCAACACGGCCCAGAGATAGCCGGTCTTCGTCTTGCCTCGCCCCGGATCCAACACCGGAGCCGTGGTCTCGTCGACATAGAGCCGCGTGCTTTCCCACAGCAGCCGTTTTGCCATGTGGTCGACCACCGGTGCGATTTCGCTGCCCGTGCGCCCCATCCAATCGGCCAGGACCGTGCGGTCTATCGGCACCCCGTGTCGCGCCATGACCTCGGCCTGCCGGTTGAGCGGCATATGTTCGGAATGCTTGGAGACGGCAATCTCAGCCAGAAGGGCTTCCGTCGGCCAGCTCCCTTCCAGCAGATGCGCTGGCGCTCTGGCCTGGATGACGCCCGTTCGACCCTTGGGGCAGGCGTATTTCGGGCGGATCGTGACGATCACCTCGTAGCGTGCCGGAATCCGGTCGAGCCGTTCCGTCCGATCCTCGCCGATCCGAACCATGTTGCCGCAACCGCAGGGACAAACGATGCTCTCGGGCTCGATCACTCTCTCGACCCGCGGCAGGTGTTCGGGCAGTGCACGGGCCTTACGCTCCTTGCGAGGAGCGGCCTTGTCCGGATCGGATGCGCTGGCTTCGATCTTTTTCTCGACGGCGGCGATCCGCGCCTGTGTTTCGGCAATCGCCGTTTCAAGGTCTTCCAGCGCCAGTTCCATCTGCGCCGGATCGAGCTTTTCCGATTTCGGCCCGAACTTCGTGCGCCGATAGTCGTGAACCTGCCCCTCAAGCTTCTCGATCAGTTCCTTCAGCTCGGTGATGAAGGCGTCCTTTTCGGCAACCACAGCCTGCTCATGCTGGCGTGCAGCACGCTCGACCGACAGTTCGAACTGCATCGCCGCAAACGCCTTCACCACCTCTGGCGGAAGGTCCGGAAACAGGCTGAGATCAAGGGGCGACGACATGCGGTCTTATAGCAAGGCAGCACAAAAAATCCAAATAAAACAATGCAAGGCAGCGGGATATTCACCCTGCCGCCGACGGCGCGATCACCCGTTGCGCCATGACTCGCCGCCAGTCGAGCCCCTCGAATAACGCTTCGTATTGCCCCCTGGAAAGACGCATCGTCCCATCCTGCACCTTGGGCCAGGCAAAGCTTCCATGTTCAAGAATTTTGTAGGTCAGCACCATGCCGGTGCCATCCCATACCAGGATTTTCAGACGATCACCGCGCTTCGACCGGAAGATCACCGTCACCCCGGAATGCGGGTCGAGCTTCAACTCGGTCTGCACCATCAGAGCCAGCGCCTGATGCCCGCAGCGGAAGTCCACCGGCCGCGTTGCAATCAGGATCGGCAGTCGTTGGCCCGCGACGATCATGCCGTCCCTCGCATGGCGCGCACCAGAGCGGCCACACGTTCAACCGGCACATCGCCGGGAACCCGCATCACAACGTCCGGGCCGATCGTGAGCGTCAAGACTGACGAAACCGCCTCCCGCAGTTTCGGCGGCGCCAAAACATTCACCGCCTCGCTCGGCTCTGCCGCAATCGCCAAAGGCACAAATGCAGGCTCGGCATCGCCGCTCTCCGACAGGCCCGGCATAGACTCAAAAGGCAGCGTCAGAATGCCCTCGCGCACTTGCCGGCGCCACAAGGAAAGCTGGTGCGGAACAACGTCATGACGGCGCGCGACATCAACAACTCGAACACCAGGCTCAAGGCTTTCCGCCACGATCCGCGCCTTCACATCATCTGGCCAACGCCGGTTTCCGCGGCGCGGCTCGACAACTTCGTAGCGCCCAACAAATCCATCATCTGCCATGCAAATCTCCAGATAGCCCTGGAAACCTTCTCGCACGCCCGGCCAGCCTCAAAATACAGCCTATCCAATGGGGCGGAGACGGCGCTTACGGTTGTCCCCCCGGGCACCCAAGCGCCTTCAGGCGTTAGGTCCGGGAACGACTTGTCCTGACATTCGGTGTTGACATCGGTCAGGATATCGTGGGGCGTCATGCTTTGGATGTAGCCGATCATAGCTCCACTCTCGGCGCGTTTGGCATAAGCCCAATCGGGATGCTTGAAGCGCGCAATGCCATGTTCGATGTAATTAAGATTTAAAACCCAATCAGCTCTCGGCGGATCGCCCAGGCGCTTACACTCGACTACGAACTGCTTACTGCTGCGCTGAGGGTCAGCTTCGTATCGATCAAGATAAATCCATTGAAAATCTGGACGCTTCTGCTCCCGGCGAGCACGGGCTCCGTCATCCGGGTCCGGCTGGTTGCAGCATTCGGTGACAGGCGCGACTTCGTCCTCCGGGTAAAGTTCCCGGCTAGCCGCAATGAGGCAAAAATAAAATTCTCGGTTGAGTTCGATCTCGGGTTCAGGAAACGTCTCGCGCTGCCGGAAAATATCAAGGGCGTGGCTGATAATCCTAAGGCACTTGGCTTCGCGTGAACGCCACAGTTGGTTCGCCCGTATGCGCGGAACGGCAGCATGCATTATGCGACATCCACAGATTGAGAATTCATAAGGAACGTGAGCGCGGATTCCGCGTCTTCCCGAGCTGCCGTGCGAGTCCAGAACCGTCGCTCATTTCGCTTGATGAAGAGTATTTCGCGATCGCTCACATAGCGGTAGAAACTGTCTATAAAAATTCTGGATCGTTCAATTGGATTTAGCGACACGCCGTCTAGCCTCGCGAGCACTTCGCGCCATGCCTGCTCCTCGTTATCGCCAAGAGTCGCTACATGATCGTTTTTGTAGTGAGGCGTGAAAGACACGGCGATTAGCGGCGCATCAGACGGGGGTGACAGTACGCGCCAATGAAACTCGGAGTCGATGTCCAATTCCGCATTCCAAATCTCGACGAAGGTGCGTAGATACGAGGTAAGCCCCTCATCCGGTTGCGCGAGGTTTGCGACAGTCCCTCTATCGTGCTCCGGCATCGAGACCCTGCTAAGAGCTTTACTAGTCTCTTTCCCGTAGAAGAGCTCGAAACCGATACTGCACATGTCGCGGATCAGGTCTCTTTCCCCGGAGGAGAGTTTATAAAGATCGAAGACGGCATCATCGAGTTACTGCTCCAATCCCGGCAATTTCGCGAGCGCTGGGGCCGAACCCAGCGGAAAATCATCGGGGCCCATATCAAGATTTTGAAGCTGTCTAACTACTTCGACGATTCGATCGCGCAGCTCGGCGCTTTCAGGAAACGAAATCGGCATGTCCTGAACATGATCCAGATGGATTTCATCGTGCCAAAATCCCCACGAACCTATGGTCGTGAAATAGTAATAGCGGGCAAGCGATGACCAAAAGACAGCTGTTATAACGGCTTCTTCCCACTCCTCTAAACCTTGGAAGCGAACTCCATGTATCGAGTTCTTAAAGCAGAACGTTTCCGTCTCGAAGCGAGAAGTAATATATCCACTTCCCTTGATGCCGCGACCAACTAACAATCTCCGCCCGCTGTAGATATCGCGCTGCCCTCTACGATACACTTTGCTTGGCACCGCCTGCAGCGAAGCCAAAGATTGGGGGCCGTATTTTACCAGTTTCTTTGACGGAAGCTCCTTGTATTCCGTCAGCCAGTCACTGTCTGACCCTGTACTCAAGACTTCGAAACCTCGCCCCGCCGTGAGCGTCACACGGGGGAGCTTGGCGGGCAACTCAAAAAGGCGCTGATGGGCGTCAAGCTTTCTAACTAAAGCCTCATCGCGGTGGCCACCCCACCAATAAATCTTCCAGAGCTTCTCGTTTTCGAGGCAATCCCGTTGCGAAAGCCAGTGCATGTCGCCCCGGCTAAGAACAACGGCTTGGGTATTGGCAACCACGGCCGTGCGCTTGGCGGACCAGTACGGGAAACGCACATCATCGCGCTTCAAATTGACCTTCATTTTCTCGAAAACGACTGACACGAATGGTGAAATGCCTTGAGCCTCGCGCTGGACGCCAGAGAAAAAGATATGTCGTACATGCGCAAAATTGACGACATGTGTGAGTTTTGCCGAACCCAACCAAACACGACGGAACTGGCGGCTATTCTCGTGATGCTTAAAGAAGACACCGGACGATACGAGCAACCCCGCTTTGCCTCCCGAACGCAGCAATGCCATGGTCAGGTGAATGAAGGCCTGCGAAAGCTCCTTGTCGCCGAGTGGGCGGCCTTCGTTGGCCTGACACCAAGCTGTCGTAGCCGTCATTGCCTTGCGGCCTTCTTCGTCTTCTTTCTTCGGATAGCCCCACGGCGGGTTGCCGACGACCACTGACGCCGAGCCACTCCCGAAACGCTTTGTCACATCGGCAGGGTATTTGCCTGAAATCACATCGAAGGAATTGGCATCCAATAAAATGTCGAAGAAATGAGCATCCGGATTTTTCTGCTCGCGCTTCATGCGCTCGTCCTGCGCGACCCACTTGAGATAAGGCAGCCTTCGCTCATCGTTGATTTCGCGCGGCGATTGATAGTGCAGGAACGCGAGATACAGGCTAAACGCTGCAACGCGCACAGCCTCCTCATTGATGTCTATACCGGCAATCTGCTCGCGCAAAATTTTACGTAGCTGCGGACGGCTGATCCTATGCCCTCCCTGCTCGGCTTGTAGGTGGCGCACCATTCGCCTAAACGATTCGACAAGAAAAATGCCCGATCCGCATGCAGGATCGATTACACGCGGCCTTTGCGAAAGCACATCCGGTGTCAGCGTCTGGGCAAGAACGAAATCCACAAGTGCAGGCGGGGTATAGTGCGACCCTTTATTCCGGTCTTTGCCCTCACGCTCATTGTAGAATTCTTCGTAGATCGTGCTGATCAGCTCAATTGGTATGACATCAAAACGGTAGGCGAAGAAAAAAAGCTCTTCTTGGGTCGTCGTGTTACCGAGAAGAAATCCCCTGAGTTGGTCCAAATGCCCCTGTTGTATACGCTCACGTTCATCATCATTGATCGGGAACGTATCACCATTGAAGTCGACCGCCATCTGATCGAACAGCGCATACGAGAACTCCTTGTCTTGCAAGACTCGTAAGAAGCGATTTTCAGCTAGTCGAGGTTCTACGGCTGGAGCGGAAGGCCGTTGCGCGAGCAATTTGGCCCATTCCTCGCGACGAGCGGCCACGTTCTCGAAATAGGCGGGAGTAAGAATCTTGCGGTCTTCGAGATAACGGATAAATATCGCTCGCCCAATCAATGAGTGAAGATCGCGAAGGGTCGGCTTCTGGAAGTAGCCGCTCGCGCTCACGGCTGCCAGTTGCTGTCGCACAGTTTTTAGATCGCGAATGAGCGCGCGATCGGACCTGTTCAAGGAGTTTGAGAAACGCTCCTCACCGAACACGAGACCGGTTTCGATACGTTCGCGATGGTATTCAGCAAGCTTGGTTTGAATGTCGGCAATGGACCTTGCCACTGCGATCAAGCGGGAGCGATCACTAATTGCTTCCTCTGGCTTAGGTGGCGCTTTGGTGAGGTCGAGAACAAGCAACTCGCCGGGGCAGGCAAGGAACAACAACTGTGGTCTGGACATGCACCAAACGCGTTCATAGAACGCCCGAAGAGCGGCAGGTGTTGTGTCGGCTGTCTTGGCGAACACCACGACGGGCTCATGATCCACGAAGAAAACCTTCTCAGCCCCAACCTGAGCGGCAAGAGTTTGCCAGTCGCCTTTATTGACCCAATCGTGCAGCACGGAAGCCTGCGGATTGGCAGTAGCAGGCAGCAATACGCCCTGGTCAAAACCGAGTTGCTTGTAAGCAGTTGCGAGGAGGTCTGCTGTGGCGTCGTTATCGATTTCGGAAGTCATAATCTAAAACCCGCTGGTCTCGCGCGCCATGGGAAAACCGGCACGGGCCGCTGGCGGCCTGCTCTCAATCATTTTTGGCTTTCTACGCAGCAAAAGCTTCAAATAGAAGCCGCTTCAATTTCTTATTGTACTGAGCAGCATAGGTTTTGAATTCGCGGCGGGAATCGAGCGGAACCTTAAAATTTAGTGGCGTGTCGCTGCGGGCGGGCGCAACCTCTGCAGGTTTCGAATTAAGCTCCCGCGTGCCAGACTGTTTGACACGTACTTGTGCCGTCGCCATCGAGCAATCCTCTCCGTAAAGCCGTACGCTAAAGCGAACCGAATCACTCGCCTACAGTAGGACGAAAGCACGAAAGCACGCAATTGTTCTTGGCGCGGTTGTCCGGGTCCGCTCCGTTGAGCCAACAATCTCCAACATTCAACTGACAAATCAAATTGTTAGAGAGACATTGGTGGGCCCGGAGGGAGGAAGCGGGCACATCGGGCGCAAGCCTAGATTAGAAACGAAAACAAAGTCTTATAAGGCGTTTGGATACGTTTTCGAGCTTGTTCCTGTGTACGTGAAAGCTCGGACATGTCAACATTTTCCTCACTCATCCGCCAAATCCAATCCAAGCCTGGCTTACGAACGCGCTTGATTGAGCGCAAATAGGCAATCAAGAATTTCTTCGTCGGCGAGATCAGTAGGCCATCCGTACGCCTCCGCCACAGCGTCATCTATCGCCTTATGGGCGTGGTCAAGCCATGTGGGACGCTCGTTGTACAATGTTGTGAGCGTTCGTTTCTTCAACAAAATTGCCGCTTTTTCGTTAACAGGAACGATCCGACTTGGGTATCCAGTGACTACCTCTGGCTCGCGCCTCACGAGGTCCGGTGGGTTCAGCCAGTTCTCGCGCAGTTCATCCAGACGTTTCGCCGCTTCCGAAATCTTCCTCGCCCGAGCATCATCAGAGTAGTTGGCAGCAGGGACATCGGGCGTGAGCCCGTTAGGAAAGGGGAAGGTTTCAAATGTAGTGGTGGGCGTGTAACGCGAATCGTTCCCCACTCCCATCCAATTGCCCAGTCTTCGGCTCCACAGTTCATGTATTCTTGAGTGGAGAATTCCGAAGCTCGTGGCATCATCTCGTGCAATTGCGACCATGGTGCTGTCGACGATGACCGGAGGATAAACCCAAATGAAAATCCTGTGGCGGGATGTCAGGCTGGTTCCGATATATCGTGGCAATGTGAGTGCGCTTGCCCGAAAGGCAGGCATCGTCTCCCCAAACAGCCACCAATTCTCACGACGCCAGCGGCGCTTAGTCTCGGCTCTTGTCGGCTTAACGAATTTCTCGACGAAGCTGAACGGCTTCTCAAACATTGATGCCTCGACCATTCCGGTGCGATGGCCAAAGTCGACGATCCACCGGTCGCGCAAGCGTTCCCGAGCGACATCAGTTCCACTTAGCTGAGGACGAATGACGTCTGCGTTGGGTCGCCCATTCACGTTCAACGGCTGCTGTAACCACTGACGCGCCGTGGCTCCATCGATGTCGAATGGACCGTTCTTTTGGATTCCTATGAAAGATACTCCAATATTCTGAGATAATCTCCGGCTGCTTGCGAAGTTTATCGCACTTCCGGTGAGATCAGGATTCACCGCTGCAACCGGCGTGCCGTTAATCTGTGGGATTTGGCCTTGAGACGCTCGCCCGAACACGACAATTGAAACGCGCACGGCAGCACCCTCATTTGTCCACGGCTCGTCCGGCCAAGCTGCCAACAGCGTAGAGCTTTTCAGGATGTCTTCGAGGACACGTCTATTAGCGCCACTTCTGATTGAATTAGTTGTGACCAGGCCCGCTCGCTGCGACCCTCCCGACGCAATTGCCTTTTCCGCCTTCTTTACCCAATAGGCTACTAGGTCAGCATCTTGTGGTACCTGACCGCTATAAACACGGTAGAGGACGTCGACATAAGCATCCGTGAGGTCTCTTCGCAGGCTGCGTCTACCGAGAAATGGAGGATTCCCGATAATTGCCTCCGCCTCCGGCCAATCCGCTTCTTCCCATTTTTCAATCCCATCATCTTCGACGAGGCTCATTAGGGCATCGCGGCACTCGATGTTATTGAGTGGCTTCAAAATCGGATTCTGACTCGCGGCAAAGCCGTTCTTTAACATCCATTGTATTTCGCCAACCCACACAGATACTCTTGCTAATTCCGCCGCATAAGGGTTCAGTTCGATACCGTTTACTACCTCTGGTCCTATGCGTGGAAAACTGCGCGGAAGTCCCAGTGCTTCGGCCTCGACCTGAGCCCTGTGCTCCATATCCTTCAATGCTCGTAATGCGAGATATAGAAAATTGCCCGATCCGCATGCCGGATCAAGAACGCGGAAATCCGCTAGACGCTTTAAATAGCCATCCAGTACGGCTTGGGCCTGATTTTTTGACTTGGTTTTCGCTCCGCCTTTTCCTGCGGATGCATTCTCCATAAGTGCCGCGATTTTCGTTTTGGCTATTTCCCACTCCAGCGCAAGAGGCTCAACGACGACCGGATTGATAATCATCATGATCTTTTCGCGGTCAGTATAATGAGCGCCCAGCTGGCTTCGTTTATCAGGATCGAGACCGCGTTCAAAAAGCGTGCCGAGAATAGAAGGGTCAATATCGCCCCAGTATTGAGCAGCAGCATCGCGAACGATTTTGATTTCGCTCCTCGTAAGGGAAATCACCAGATCATCATCAAACAACCCGCCATTGAACCAAGCAATTCGCTCAAATCCGACGCGGCCTCCCCCCTTCATTGCGATGAACAAATCGCGGGCAAATGCTTCGAATTCTCCCGGCTCTTCCAACGCCCGGTCCAACATTCTGGAAAAGATGCTATCTGGTAACAGCTTAACGTCCTCGGCAAACATGCAGAAGACCAAGCGGTTGATGAAATGTGCTACGGGTTCCGGTGCATGCCCGCGCTCTCGTAGTGAACGGGCGAGTTTAGCAAAATCACCTGCAACCTCTTCCGTCAGTTGCTGACGGGTCTTTTTGGGTCGAAGAGCATCCGGATCGGAGAAGACAGCCTTGAGCCAAGCCCGCTTTTCGGTATCTCCCAAGTCAGAGATCGAAATCTCGTAAACCTTGGAAATGGAATTCGTCCAATTGGTATGGATGCGGATAGCGCTCCCGATGTCTGAAACTACTAGTAGAGGTGGATTGTCGAGTGCGACCGCATATCGCTGTAGCTGTGCGAAGGCAGTGTCGAGGTTTGCTTTCGTTCCTTTGTATTCCCAGGCGAAGTAGCCCCGTTTAAAGACATCGGCGAATCCTTTTCCGCCGGTGGTCTTGGTAGCGCCCACCTCAAATCCGTAGTCGAGACCTGATGGATCAGCTTCGGCGGGTGTGGGTTCGCCAAGTAACCGGCAAAGGTCCAAGAAATGCTCTTGGGCGGCAGCACGCTCCTTAAGCGAGGAGTTTGACCACTTCTGAATGAAATCTTTAGGTTCCATAGTCTCGCTGATCTCTGGTTGTGCCACACGTTAATCAGATTCGAGGCGTCGCGAGAACTGAGCCTACAAAGGCAATTGCATGTTGCCGCTTGACTTTTGGATGTATTTTCACCGAGTTCTACTTTTGCGGTCATGCGGTTCTGGGTGGGCAAATTGGTGGCGAATTGGCAAGAACACGCGAATTTGGATTGAAATTGCGATTTTCAGGCAGAGACGCGAATTCGCATAAGCTTGAGCTATATGTATGGAACAAATTCCTTTCATGGCTTTGCACAAGCCCTACAGATCGCCAACCACGTTCAGCGTTGGATAACACGGTATCCATATTTGTAGTTGAGCGGACAGTATTCATCCCCAATAACGGGCGTGCTATGTATCGCCTGTATTCAGGGAATGTGATTCCGACACAGACGCGAAGGCATTAGATGACCACTCACGACGTTGTCAGGCAAGTAAGCTATGTCCAGCAAGCGCTCTCGCAAAATAGGAAGCATCTCGGCTTCTTTATTGGCGCTGGGTGTCCCCTCTCGGTTCGAGTAAATCAGCGTGAAGAGGGCGATAAGGTTGTCTCGGATGCACTGATCCCGGATGTTGTTGGCCTCACAGGGATTATCAATGAGAAGCTAAAAGGCGCTAACTCCGACAATCTAACGACCTGGGACCGAGTAATCAGCCTTGTTCGGCAGGATGGCGGCAACGACAAGAATATTGAGCACGTGCTCACACAAATAAGATTGCTGGCGAGCGTGGCCGGAAAAGGCACTGTCAGAGACCTCACTGCCGACCAGTTATCGAATTTAGATAAAGATATTTGTACAATAATTTCCAAGGTAGTAGATCAAGAGCTGCCTAACTCGAAGACTCCGTACCACAATCTGGCTGTTTGGACCCGGTCTATCAAACGAGAGCAGCCTGTTCACATCTTTACGACTAACTATGACCTGCTACTTGAGCAGGCTCTTGAGGAGTCTTCTGCGCCGTACTTTGACGGCTTTATCGGCACCCGGCGAGCGTTCTTCGATTTAGGGGCGGTGGAAAACGAAGGTGATCTTCCGCCACGATGGTCACGTCTTTGGAAAATCCATGGATCGCTTAACTGGCAAATAGATAAAACGAACAACGTCGTCAGGTCCGATCAACCCACCGAAGGTCAGAAGCATCTAATATATCCGTCACATTTGAAATATGATCAAAGCCGGAAGATGCCATACTTGGCAATGTTAGATAGGCTAAAGGAATTCTTGCTCAGGCCTTCATCTATATTGTTTATGTCCGGCTATTCATTTGGTGATGAGCATATCAACGATGTGATTTGCCGAACATTGGCGTCTAATCCGACTGCGCATGTATTCGCGCTCTTGTTTGGTCAATTGAATGACGAGAAGTACGGACAAGCTAGAACATGCGGACTTGGCACGCCAAACTTAAGCGTCCTTGCCTTCGACGGCGCTATTGTTGGTCGTACTTCAGGCAAATGGAAATATTCCGATCTACCGTTCCCCTTGCCGGGCGGCATCGTTGTTCCTGATGAAAAGGGGGAAACGTGCGAGCTGAAGCTCGGAGACTTCATGCAGTTTGGAAACTTGCTCCGAAATATCACTGCGGCCGGTGACGACGCCAATGGATAAACTCGCAAGCCAAGCCACCCTGCTAGGAACGGTGCAGGATGTCAGCGGAACGTCCGTCAGCGTAACTCTTCAAGGAAATCAGTTCTCGGGTCTAAGTTTTGTAAATGGACAGGGATATCGAATTGGTCAGGTAGGGAGTTTCGTGAAAATCCCTATCGGGTACGTTGAGCTTTTCGGAATTGTCTCGCAGGTGGGTGCCAGCGCAGTCCCTGAAAGCATGGCCGCCGAGATGCCCAACGGGCATAGATGGATCAAAGTTCAGCTGATTGGGGAGGGATACAAGGGCGGAAAGTTCCAACGCGGGATTTCGCAGTACCCGACCATCGAAGACGAGGTTCATCTCGTATCTGAAAACGACCTGGCTTCTATTTATGGCAGAAAGGCGGAGCAGCACCATCTCGTTAAGGTGGGCCACATTGCTGGCAGTGAGTCCATTGAAGCTTTGGTGGATATCAACAAACTCGTCACGCGACACTCTGCAATTGTCGGCACGACCGGGTCAGGCAAGTCAACTACGGTAGCTGGCCTTCTAAACGCCCTAGCGGACACCAGTCGCTTTCCATCGGCCAGAATAGTGGTTCTGGATATCCATGGCGAGTATTCAAAGGCGCTCGGTGATCGCGCGAACATCTACAAGGTCAATCCGGACCCCCGCAACAATCACGAGAGGCCGCTCCAGATTCCATTCTGGGCGATGAGTTTTGATGAGCTGCTAGGGGTGACATTCGGCAGCTTACCGTCTGATGGCAAGGCGAAGAATGTTATCATGGAGAGGATAATCCAGCTAAAGACGGACACCCTCCAAAAATATCCGCAGCCAGGCATCACTCTTGATAATCTGAGCGTCGATAGCCCGATCCCGTTTTCCCTCAACCGCCTTTGGTATGATCTCTATTGTCTTGAGTTTGGCACGTACTATTCGGACGGTGGAAAAACGCCCATCCGTGCCAATTGGGCGTACGAGAAGAATGCGGCTGGCGACGATTTAGTCGGAGATGCAGACAAGGGCGTTCCCCCAAGGTTTCGCAAGCCGAAATCTGTGAAGGACGACCCCGAGAAGATTAATTGGTTGCCTGACCCCCTCAACATACGAGCGCAACTCGATAGTTTAGGCGCAAAGCTGCGAATTTCTCGGTTCGATTTCGTGCTCAGGCCAGGAAAGTGGCAGCCGAAGGAAGACGGTGAGCTTGAGGCCGATCTGGCCGAGCTGATGCAAAGCTGGCTCGGTAGTGCCAGGCCAGTTACGATCCTTGATCTGTCGGGAGTGCCGACAACGCTGATGAATGACATCATCGGCATCCTGCTTCGGGTGCTTTACGACGCCTTGTTCTGGGCGCGTAACCTATCGCAGGGTGGCAGGGAACGGCCCCTGTTGATTGTTATGGAGGAGGCTCACACATACTTGAATGACAATTTCCACGGGGCAGCTTCGTCAATTGTCCAGCGAATTGTGAAAGAGGGACGGAAGTATGGTATCGGCGCGATGATCGTCAGCCAGCGCCCCTCAGAAATCAACCCCACGATTTTGTCGCAATGCGGTACGTTCTTTGCGTTAAGGCTTAGCAACGCAACCGACCGCTCCCACATCACAAGTGTGTTGACGGACAATCTGGAGGGATTGACAAACATGCTTCCGATTTTGAGAACGGGTGAGGCCATCATATTAGGCGAAGCTGTCGGGCTGCCGATGCGAACACTGATCCAAGCCCCACCAAAAGATCAACGTCCCGACAGCCAAGACCCAGTGGTGTGCGATGATCTGGCTCCTGAACTGTCGATGATTCCAGGTGGCTGGAATATTTCAATGGAAGAAAACCCGAATTATGACGAATTCGTTCTAGTTTGGCGGCAGCAAAACCCTCGCATTATTCGACAAGTTGAAGAGGAGCAGAAGCAATGACGTGGCATACTTACTCTCCATTTGAATCGTCAAACATTCATTCAATTAGGTACAATGAGTCTACCTACACATTGGAAGTCGCGTTTCAAAATGGTGGCATTTACGAATACTACGATATTCCTTCGCACGTCAGCAAAGAATTCGAACAGGCTGACTCAAAGGGACAGTACCTCGCGGCACACATCAAGGGCGTTTATCGCTACAGCAAAGTTTAGAAATGCCAATTGTAACTCTGAATCACCAGACGAAGCGACTTCAAGTGAGTTCATTTGAAGTCGAAAATCAGATACTCTTTAGTTTCTTCGATAATCTCCCTGCCGCTGACCGAGACGAGAAGCTCCATAGGGCCCTTTACATCGGCGTTCTGGCTCTTATGGAAGATCGGATATCATCCTTCCTTGCAAAAACGTCCAATGAACTAGGGACGGAGTTGGAAAGTCTTAAGCTGATTTTCGACATGAAGAAGGAGCTTTTCTTCAAGTCGTCGGTGAAGGGTAATCTCGCTGAAGAGGAGATAGCCGAATACCTTTCTGCCTTCCTTTCCGAGCGTCGCCTTTCTGATAGGGTTGAACTGACGGGAAACGCAGCAGGCAATCTACATAAAAACAAGACTGGCGATATCGTTTGTTACATTGATGGCAGTGACGATATTAAAATTGCTATCGAGTGCAAGTTTGATAAAGGCATTCGACTTGGAGATATTCAAACAAAAGATATCTTCACTAAGAAAAGCGACACTGCCTGGAGTCAGCTCATTGAGGCTCAAGCGAACCGCGACGGCAGGGTTGGCATTATTGTTTTCGATGCGTCTCTGGTCGACGGTGGTATCTTATCCGCTGTTCAAGACGTGAGGTATATTCCGGCGATAGGGTTCGTTGCCATCATAGACTCGCTCAAAGGCGATTACCGGAATCTTACGATAGCTTATATGTTGGCGCGAGATATAGCGATCAATGCAAAATCTATCCAGTTCGACAAAGACATCATGGCTATTATTGTCAATAGAATCATCAAGGACATTAATGAAGCTCTGAGTGTTAAATCGTTGGTGAACTCAAATATTGAAAACTGCAAAAAGATTTTGATGCAGCTCGACAAAAGCATGTTGTCGATGGAGTTTAATCAGAGATATATGGCGAAGTTCCTGAAAGATGGACAGTTCACGAAGGAAGACCTCCTCGAATTTTATTCTGGAGAGGAAGTAAGGGATAGATTCCGACTGCTAGAGAGAGAGGTAAAAGCCATTTAGGTATGCCCTTACGGGCGATTGCAGCACCGGCCGGGATCGCGTCCGCAAGGGTTGTTCCTTGCATCCGGACAGCCGAGGCTCTGGACATGATCCAATCGGACAGTCCGGAGACCCAATGTCCATCATCCTCTACGCTCGTGTTTCCACGGCAGAACAAAACCTTGATCACCAAATCGCCCAGGCCAGCGCTGCCGGTTTCGTCATTGATGAAATCATTGCCGACCATGGAGTATCGGGTGTCAGCACGAGCCTTGCAGAGCGTCCCCAGGGCAAACGCCTGTTCGATAAACTCAGGGCGGGCGACACGCTAGTTGTTCGCTGGGTGGACCGCCTCGGCCGAAATTACCGGGATGTCACAGATACGATTCGCCATTTCATGCGGCAAGGTGCCGTCATCCGGACGGTTATTAACGGAATGACGTTTGACGGCTCGTCCGCAGACTCCATGCAGCAGGCGGTTCGCGACAGCCTCATTTCGTTCATGGCTGCAATGGCACAAGCGCAGGCGGAGGTCTCGAAGGAAGCGCAGAAGGCTGGCATTGAGGCGGCTAAGCGTGACAGACGGAAGTATCCCGGCAAAAAACCCAGTTATAGCGTATCCATCCGAGCAGGGCCGCAGGATTTTGAGCGCCGCGCGTGGTAATGTCGGCTCATGGAGATCGATGAGGACAAGATCGACGATGCGGTTTTGGCGCTGTTATGGCTGACGCTGCACAACGAGCGTTGCGCCTGGAAGGGCTTCGACTGGGCAACGACGGATAGGCTTCACAAGAAGGGCTTGATCGCCGACCCAGTCAACAAGTCGAAGTCATTGATCCTGACCGATGAAGGCCTGGAGCGTTCGCAAGCGTTGTTCCGGGAGCTGTTTACGCGGCCGCCGCAATAGCCGTCCCTTGGTGTGTCTTCCATTGCCAAGGCAACAGTTCGTGCAGGCGGGAGGCGGGAAGATCGGCGATGCGGGCGAACACATCGGCGAGCCACGCCTTTGGGTCGACGTCGTTGAGGCGGCAGGTCGTGATGACGGAGAGCATGATGGCGGCTCGATCGGCCCCACGCTGGGAACCGGCGAAGGTCCAGTTGCGGCGCCCGAGTGCAATTCCTCTCAGCGCGCGCTCGGCCGCATTGTTCGTGAGACAAATCCGGCCATCTTCGAGGAAACGGGCAAAACCATCCCAGCGCTTCAGCATGTAATCGATCGGCTCGATCACCTCGGACGATTTGCTGAGCGTGGCGCGCTCCCCTTTCAGCCACGCGTGCATGTCGTCGAACAGCGGCTTGCTCTTTTCCTGCCGCGCGGCCAACCGTTCCGCGGCGCTCAATCCATTGATGTCGCGCTCGATCTCAAACAGCGCGTCGTACCGTTGGACGGCCTCCAGGGCGATCGGCGAGATCGGCTTGCCCTTGCGGTTGTGGTCGCGGGCATTTTTCTGGATGTCGGCCAGTTCAAAGAATTTGCGCCGCGCGTGCGCATGACAAAAGGCGAAGGTGATCGGTACCGCTTTCTTTTCGGCGACACTGAGCGGCTCGAAGCCATTGTAACAATCACTCTGCAGAATGCCGCCATACTCGGCCAGGTGCTTCTGCGGGTGCTCGCCGCGGCGATCGCTCGAAGCATAGTATACCGCCGCCGGCGCTGCCGCGCCGCCGTAGGACCGGTCATCGCGCACGTAGGTCCATATTCGCCCGGTCGTGCATTTGTCTTTGGCCTGGATGGGAATGGTGGTGTCGTCGCCAAAAAGCCGCTCGGCCGCGAAGACATGCGCCTCGATCAGTTCAAAGATCGGCAGCAGCGCGGCCGTTCCATACCCGACCTGGTCGGCCAGCGTCGAGGTCGAAAGCTCGATGCCCTCGCATTTGAACCGGGTGCTCTGACGGTTGAGCGGGCTATGCATGCCAAACTTATCGAACAGGATCGTCGCCAGCAGATGAGGACCGATGAAGCCGCGCGGCGTCGCATGGAACGGCGCCGGCGACTGGCTGATCGCCTCGCAGTCGCGGCAGGTAAATTTCTCCCGCACCGTCTCGATCACCTTGAACCGGCGCGGAACCTCCTCGAGCGTCTCGGTGACGTCCTCGCCCAGTTTCGACAGGCGCGACCCACCGCAGCAGGCACAGGTGACGGGGGGATCGATCACCACGCGCTCGCGCTCGATATCCTCCGGCCACGGCTTTCGGAGCGGCCGTTTGCGCGTGAACGAACGTACGCTCGCGGTCTTGGCGGCAGCCGCCTGCGCTGCGGCTTCATCCTCCGTCGCCGCCATCACCAGTTCTTCGAGCTGCAATTCCATCTGGTCGATCAGGCGCGCCGTGCGCTCGGATCGCCGACCGCGCAGTTCGCGCTTCAGCTTTTCGATCGCCAGTTCCAGACTGGCAATCAAGGCCTCACTGTCCGACAGCATGGCCTGCGCATTGGCGGCTTGCGCCACCGCAATGTCCCGTTCGGCGACGACGGTATCGCGCTCGGCGACGACGGTATCGCGCTCGGCAACAACGACATCACGTTCAGCCTGCAACATCTCACGCTCGGAAAGCAGCGCCAGATAGGCGCTCGCAAGGTCCGCAGGAAGATCCACAGGCTTCGAGGTCATGAAGCCATTCGATCAGATTCACTCAATATTTTCAATGTAATAATGCTATCCGACCCGTGTCGGACGCCAGGTTTCCTGCGGATTGCGCCAGTCGATCCCGGACAACAAATACGACAATTGCGCCGGTGAGATCGCGACCGCCCCGCCCTCCATATTCGGCCAGATAAACCGGCCCTTCTCCAGTCGCCGGGTAAAAAGGCAGGCGCCCAGACCATCATGCCAGATGATCTTCAAAATATCCGATCTGCGCCCCCTGAAGACGAAGAGATGCCCTGACAACGGATCATGCTGCAGAACCTCCTGCACCCGAAGCGCCAGGGAGGGAAAGCCACAGCGCATGTCCGTATAGCCCGTCGAAAGCCAAACCTTGACCCCTGTTCCCATCGGAAACGGATTCATCGCAGCGCCTCCAGTCCACGCAAGACCCGAAGCAGCGCTTCAACGTCGACATCGCGGTCCACGATCACACGGCGACCATTGGCGCTGACAACCTCCATACGGCCGGCGGTCGGCAACGACCCTGCTGCCGGCTTTACCTCTGGAGCAAGCAGCGCCGGGACAAAGCCGCCGACAGGCGACGCAGCATCCAGTTGCCACGCTCGCGCGAGCCGGCGCCATTCATATAACTGCGAACGCGATATTCCATGTCGCCGCGCCGTCGTCGCACACAAACCAGGTTCCGAATAACTCTCCGCGACAATCTGGAGCTTCATCTCTTTGCTAAAACGACGACGCCGACCCGTATCGACAATCTCAACTCGATCCATAGCTGCACTGTCCTTATTGACGTCAATAAGGACAGTCGTTGCCAAATCCGACAATTCCTACAAGGCGGCCCACCTCGGATGCGTACGTTATAGCCGGGGCGATTTTGATGCGGCTCGGGAGATGCTTGCGGCCGGGGCCGGGGCGTCCCTCATTGCCAGGGCAATTGGGTTATCTCGGCAGACGATACTAAGGATCAAAGCTGACCCGGTCGCTGCGGAAGCGGCTCTGACGCGATGGGGACTGTGAATCGTCCAGGAGGGGGATTTCCCCCTCGGTTTCCACGATCTCCATTAACGAATTTTGAACCATGATCCGCGCGAGGCATAAGGCCCGTTCCGGCATCGAGCATCGATTTCGTCATGACCAGCATACAGACAAACCACGGGGCAATGGCTGCTCTCGCAACTCTCCGGTCGATCAGCGGCAATCTCGACAGGACGCAGCAGCAGATTTCTTCCGGCATGCGTGTGGCAACGGCCGCCGATAATGCCGCCTATTGGTCGATTGCAACTACAATGCGATCCGACAGGGCGGCCATGAGCGCGGTTTCCGATAGCATCGGGCTCGGGAGCGCAATTCTTGATGTTACCTACGCTGGCATGGATCACATCAGAGAAGAAATGACCGCCATTCGCAACCTGATGATCACGGCCAAAAGCCTACCGCCGCCGAAAACGGATGGGTTTTCGAACTGGTATGACTACGAACCTGATCCGATTTACGACGACTCCCTGGTCGCCAAGGTGGACGCCGAGATCTACCAGCACTGGCAGCAGATCAACGCAGTTATCGAGTCGGCGAGCTTCTCTGGTGTCAACCTTCTCAAAAACGAAAAGAGCGAACCGGCCCTATCGGGTGCGAAGACTGAATTCACTGTTGGCTATGCCAATGGTCAAATACAGACCCTGTCGATAGATGCCAAAGACGTGGTGATGGTGAACTACAACCGAACAGTCGATAACATGTGGAACTACGTCGGCTCCGAAAACATGGGGTATCTCGACGGTTTCCTTTGGAGCGCCAACATCATCTTTCCTCTGACCTACGTCGATACTGGCGGGGAAGTGAGGAAGAATGAAAACATCTATACATTGCGCAATTCTGAGGTCAGAATCGCTTTTGAAAACTTGGATCGCGACTATTATTACGGGCACCTGATCAACCAGATGGACGAGCGAATCCAAGCCGTTACGGACGGGATGTCGGTCGTCGGAGCGGCTCAGAAGAGGATGGCGCTTCAGGACGATTTCAACAAAGGCCTGATGGATACCGTGGCAAAGGGGTTAGGACATCTTGTTGATGCTGAGATGGATGAAGCCTCAATGAAGCTGAAGGCTTTGCAAACCCAGGAACAACTGGCCCTCAGCGGCCTCCAAATTGCTAACTCCGGGCATGAAATGATCCTGCAACTTTTCCGGTGATCGAAACGCGAAGGCTGCCACTTGTGACTGCAAAGCGAACTGTCCAATGTAGTTGCAACAATTCATAACGGTTCTGCGATGCCCTTCACCTTTCTCTGCCAAAAATTAATCGACGCCTGGCTATACACAGACGCTCGTACGCCCGCAGCGCCGGAAGCGATCTATTCTGAAATAATGTCATCCCTCACGATCCGCATGCGCCTAGCGGTGATCGAGACTGATTCGGACGAACCGAAGGAATGGCTGCTGCGGCCGGTGCGCCAGACTCGTATTACCAGCCGCATCATGGACCTCAATTCCGTCTTCAAGGGCGGCAGGCTAGGCGACATCAAGGATCAAGATTATATCGAAAGCTCCGTTCTCCCGGCGTATACGAAAGCTATTCGCGCCGCGCGACCGGTAATTGACGCGGTTGAAACAAAGTTGCTCGGGGTCCGGGTGGTCTATGATCGCATTATCCTTCCGCAAAGGGCCGAGACACAACCTCAATGGTTGGTTGTATGCACTAATGGCAGGTTCATGTCGGGCACGCCAGCAAACAACCCGGAAATCGACGCGACCGATCAAGCGATTTTGACCGCTCTCCTGGAAGGCATGACGGTAAAGGAAATCGGTGCGGCAGTGGGCCTCTCCCCCCCCACCGTCGAGCACCGGCTAGAGCGCGTAAAAAAGCAAACAGGAGCGCGGAGCCTGCCTCACCTCGCTGCCTTGATCGTCACCGCAGGTTTTGACCGGTCAATTCGGCACACGAGCGAAGACTAGCCGACTTATTTTCCTGCTCCCTTGCATTGCTTCCGGCCACTATCCCTCTGATTGGAGGATGCAATGGATCACCGAAGCAAAATCAAAAAAGAAGACCGCAAGACGCGCCGCGCTGCCGAACGTATCCGGCGTTGGCTGGACGACTTACGCCGCCGCCAGATGCAGGCAGAGCGCGAGCGTCGCCGCAGATGGCTGCTCGTCCTTTTGTTGCTGCTGCTGGAGTCAAAGCCAGTGCAGTCGTTTTTCCTTTCGGCCGGTCCCGTCCCAGTCGCGCCGCCACCACCACGCACGGAAAACCCAAAGCGACGGAAGAGGCTGGACGAATTCGAAGAGCGCCCTCCATTTGACATCGCTGAACACATCTACTGGGATTGCTCCACGCGGCCCGGCGAAGCTCATCTTGAAGTCATGGACGGGCTGACTTGGGAAGACATTGTGTACCTTACGCGCATCCATGAACCCCACAAGCTGAAAGCCCGCACTTACAAGGAAAAGGTCCCGGGCATGCCGGATCGCTATTCCGACGAACCGCCGCATGTTTGGACGCTTTTGGACCATCTTCGCGAAGATTTCTTGCGCCGCGATGCAGCGGCGGCGCTGAAGACAATGCTCCCTGACCAAGATCACGGCTGGATCGACGCGTGCATAGGAGAGCTGGGTGGCTGGAAGGAAATTCGCTACTGCCGATCTCGCACTCCTGATGCGACGTTGTGGGCAATTTCTCGCGCGGCGGCGCGGTGGCGCGAAGAGCGTTTACGGGAGGAGGAAGCGAGCAAGCAGCATGCTGAGCAAGCGATACTGCGGCTGCACGAGACGCAGCGGCAGAATACTCTTTCGAGAAACGATCCCGATGCCGAAGGAGAAGTGAAGATGCAACTTCCTTGACGCCAAGGAAATTTAAGAATAATTCTGTTAACGTACATAAGAGCACATTTTTATTCATTTCCTTGTCAATACTTGATGACGTTTTGTTTGGCATTATAAACAAAATAATATGTGAATTGCTTCTGTTCATTTTCTCTGATCCCGTCCCGTTCCATCAACGAAAGGGGCTATCATGAACTTCAGTATCGCTGATTTCGACTCAGTAGTCGCCACAGGCCGTGGCCGCTGCGACAGCTGCATAGTGCCGCTGCGACTGCAAGCACTGATTGTTGAGGCGTACACACGGGGAGAATGCGAAACATCGGAGGACATGATCAAGATCGCAGAGTCCACGTGCGGGAACTGCTTGGACGAATCCATGGTGACGACATACGAAGATTCACGAGCGATTTGGTTGCTGTTAGAAGCGAAGCCAGAACAGCAAAAACGCAAAAGGCGAGCATCGGCACGATGACTTGTATGCCTCAATTTTTGAGTTATCTAGGAACTGCAAAAATCAATCTGCCATTGTAAGGAGTATTGCAGATGAATGAACCATCCTGGTTGGCGCAGCTTACGGCCTCTTTCACCAACAATATTTTGCTGCCGCTGCGGTACGCCGACTACTCAAGTCCATTGAAGACTGGACTTTTGACGCTGGCGATTTTCATCATCGGGTGGTTGCTTTGGAAGCAGTCGAAAAAGGTCAAAAAACCGTGGGGTAAGGGAGTGCTTCTTATTCTGGCGACTATCGCAGGAATTAACGTAGCCACGATTCTCCTGATTTCGGCCACGGTCTGGGGGCCTTTCTAAGAGTCGGTTACATGCCTCCAAATTATACCCGCCTCGTGAAAGCTTTAGGCGACGTTGTAAAGGCAAAGCGGTGACGTTTCCGTCACCGTCTCGTCACAGCCCCGTGTAGATTTTGGAGTTAGGGTTTTCCTGCGTAGCCATCGCAGATAATCAGGATGACCGCCGCAATGGTTGCAGTCAACCGACAACGATTATCGCCGTCACCGTTTCGGAGTCGTCGTCTCTGGCGATCCGGATGGGAATTTCAAAAGTCCCCGGAATGACAGCTCTTCCGCCGATCACCCCCGTTCCGGAGTTAATCACGATGCCGGGAGGTAAGGTAGTGGTGCTCGCGTATGTGAAGCCATCCCCCGGAAATCCGGACGCTGTGAGCGGCCGGATTGCAAGATTGGTGCCCTTTTTTACGTTGGTCACTCCGTAGAAAATACCGAATCCGACCGTTGGCTGTTCGCCTCCCTGATCCTCATCAGGATCAGGTGTCGGAGTCGACGGCCGGGCGGGCGTCACTTCGAGGACGCCCGCCGTAGGACTGCGCCACATGATTTGGGCCGATTCGACGGGTGGAGCCGATAGAGCGGCGACCAGCGCCGCAAGGATTGCGGTTTTCATCATTGGGTGTCCCCCTGTTTGTTTGTGTTGGGATGTTGTTTGTTCGAGGTGACGGCGGCCGTCACCTCGTAGTCCCCGCCATCGTCACCTTTATCTTTCCCGGGCCGCCGGGCGCGAGGGATAGCGCCAGGGGTGCTACGCTGGCTCAAAGCCACCGCACCGGCCACAGCAGCGCTTGTATGATCGCCCTCGCCCATGCGGCCGGTTGTCGGAACTTCGAGCCATTGCGCTACGCGATCCGGAAGGTTCGCGATCAGGCCGAAGACCTTCAGGCACAGAAACCATTGAATGTATGTCAGCAGTGCCAGGCTCACGAGTAGGCCGGACAAGCCTGCAATGTGCCCCCCGGTCGTTCCAAAAAACGCGGTTGCCCAAAGCTGCTGTACCGTCCCCAGAGCGGCATTCAGCAGGACGTACGAGCCGCAAAGGGAGAGGACAGCGAGAACCGGCCTCAGGGCCACGTTAAAGAGGAGTATAAGCCCCGCCATCTGCGCTCGACCGGCGAAATCGTCGCTGTCTTGTTTCAGCCAGGTCAAAGACCATAGCAGGGCGGCAATCATGGATTCGATGATCGCAGCGGCCCATGTGATCGCGGCGACGATGACGAACAGGAAAGGCAGCATCGGCAGGACATAGGCCCAGGCCGCGCCGATCAGCCATAGAGCGCCAATGGCGAGCTTTGACCAATCAAGCAGCCACGCAATCGCCCCACCAGCTCCGACGGCTTCAGAAAGCCAATTTGACGCCCCCGCGCTGGCCGCAGCTCCGGCCATGACACCGACGCCCGCCGCCGAAATCATCGAATGTCCAGACGAGATCATAGACCCCATTGGGTCCGCGTCCAGATCGCGGCTTGCCAGCCATTCGCCAAGATTCCGAGTGACCGGACCTAAGACCTTCGTCAGGAAATCCGCCGATTCGTCTCCGGCTGCTGCGAGATCGGCGGCGGTCAGATCAACGGAGATTTGCTCTCCGGTAATCTGGTGACGCAGGCCCCACAGCGCGTCCTTAATGGTGCTTTCAAAGCCAGACATTTTACCCCACCGTGGGGCCGTGTTTTCCGCTTTCTCGCCCGCGAGCGCGACCGTCAGCTCTGAATATTGGGCAAGGGAACGCCAGTACGAACCAGCATTGATCCAACCTTGTTGCTTTGCCGCTTCGACGAGTTTTGATCGTGCCTCAGTTTCGAGGCCTACAGCCTCGACACGCGCGGCCTCAGCGATTGTTCCATCATATGCCGCGCCCGCTGCGCGGATCGCTTCGGCGACGCCGCTAGGCAGCCTGCCCCCCGATTCCGATAGCATAGCCGCTTCAACGGTCGCAGCCGGGTTACGGCCATCCGCGTAGGCCTTCCCGTACGCGTCGCCAATCGGTCGGCTCGCGCTTATGATGGTCGCAACCGCGTTGCGCCGGGTCTCGGAAAAGGTTTCCCGGCTGTCCGGTACCGTCACTGATAACCGGCCGCAATCCGATCCATAGTTCCATACGATTTGCTTCTGATATCCAAAGATTCCAAGGTCCTCGACCGTTCCGTGCGGATCGGGAATCGGGCTGCTGGAATTGTAACGGCCGCGCCCTATGGCATTGCCGACCGCTGCGCAAATCTCGTGTTCGGCGACGTCCATGACGAGGCCGGAGCCGCCAGACGAAACCGGCGTTATCGGGATGCCGTGACCGGCGACGCTTTCCACAAAACCAACCCACACAGCATTAGCAATGTTGATCGACGGCCGCGCGATAACCTGCTTAATCAGGTGATGAGCTGGGCTGAAACCACCGGCGACCGGCACGATTAGGCCTATGCCGACGATCAACCGAAGCGGCGTGAAAATCTGATGCCAGCGCTCGCCCAAGACTTTGCCGGTATAAGCTGACTGCACTATGCCGCTCACGGTCATCCAGCCAACCAAGGTACAGGCAAAAAGCGTCAAGGCGGCGGAGAACGTCGCCAGCGCTGCCCCCCATGGCGATGAAGTGTCATCTGGGAGGATCGCGTTGACCCATTGCCACGCGATATCCTGAGAGTCGGGAGTTGCGAAGAGATCGAACATCAATCAACGCTCCTCATTTCTTTTCCTTCCGCTACTAGGCCTCAGTTTAGGTTGCAGTGTGGGCGTAACCGTTGCAACTTCCTGCCGCCGCTCTCGCGGCAACATCGCCCATGCTCGATCTCTCTCAAGGGACGCTCGCAATGCCGCGTCACGCGCTGCTTCCGCATCGCGAGCGGCTTCATGGGCTCGTTTTTCGGCATCACGGCGCTTCCGCACTTCGATCTTCAGTCGATCCTGACCGGCCTTCACAAGCGCCTCTGCCCGCTCGATTTTACTGGCAAACTCTTGCCGGATTCGTTCGGCGATCTTCGACTGTCGTAGGCCATCCCATACGGCCCGTAGTCGACCACCCCAACCGCTGTAGCGCTTGGCATCGGAGAGCATTGCGCTCGCGTGTTCTTGCGCTTTTGTGGCACGATCCTGCGCAGCCAGAGCGGCGGCGGTGGCTTGCTTTGCAGCTTCCTTTTCCTGCGCAGCGGCGGCGGCGATTTTGAATGCTTCTGTTTTTGTTTTGGTGACGAAGCTTTCGCCCGCTTCCTTAACCTTCCGTGCCCGCTGGACGGTCTTTTGAAGCGCCCGCGCTTGGGCCTGTTCTCGCTGCCATTCCTCCCTTGTCAGACGGCGGCGCTGCGGGCCGAGGCGCGTCAAGCCACACGGGACCGCGACGGCCTCGTGATACGAGTCCTGCCACCCACGCATCGCGGCCTTGTATGCAGCGTCAGCTCGCTTTCCGAGCGCCTTTGCGTCCTCGCCCGCTGCAGGACCGGCGGACATGATTTCGCGCTTCGCCGTCACGCCGGGATGATAGCGGGCAGCTTTCAATTCGGGGTCCGACGATGGGAGAACGTACGCGTGAAGGTGATAGTGAGATTCGTCCTCATGTCTGACGACGGATTTCAGATCGTCACCATATTGGTCCTTCAACCACTGGATCGTGCGCCGCTCCCACTCTTCGGCCTCCGCTTGTTTTGCAGGATCGGCTCGAACCTCGTCCACCGTGTAAGGGTGCGATGCCACAACTGTGTGCAAGGTTTTCTGATCTAGCCTGATTTTCCGGGTCTTACCGCCCTTAATCTCAACCGTCGCAGCGGCAACGGCGGAATCATGCATTTCCTGTAGGGCCTCGACCCCAACACCATAAACAGTGACGGGCGGCGTGGGATCGGAAACGTGAACGGAGGCTTCCGGTTTGCGCGAAGCCTCCCCGAAAATAAAATCTGTCGATCTGCCTTTCGCATCGGCCTTACGGCTGTAGCTTTCGAGGTGGACGAACTGATAGCCCATCCATCATTCCTTGCCGGTCTGCGGCTCCGTTTCCCATGTCGGATAGTCAAATTCAAAATCTTTCGAACCGTCCGGTTTTAAAAAGTCGAGTTCTCCACTTTCCGCTGCAACTCTGGCTGTGAGTGCTTCGCCGAGTTTCCATAAATATTTCACTGGAACCTGACGAACTTTTTCGACGTCGCATCGGTACCACAATTCATTCCAGACGACATACGGAGGCTGAAGTCTCGCAGTTTCAAGCAAACGACGATTGAATATGCGAGCACACTTAGCTGCGTCTGTATCACCCTTTTTGGACTTGGAATCGTTCTTCATAGAAATGCTCAACGTGGGAATTTATTCCTAGAATATTGGAGCTAAAACCCATCGGCGGAAACAGAGAAAAGGGACCGAAAGCAAAGATGTAGTGACCGACTACCACTATTCCTTCGTCATAGTGTCGGCCATTCCATGGAGGGGCCTTCAGCCGGACCATTTCATGGAGAGCCTTCCGGCGGACCCTGCCGGGAACCTCTTCCAGAGGGGCCATTTCATGGAGACCCCTTCGTCGCCGGGGTGGCGATCTGTCCGCGTCACGAAGTGATGCGGTGTATGGTGTTTACCTTCCCTGGGGTCCGGGGGGCTTTGTCCCCCGGTCAGGTAAAACACAAAATCTCTATGCCGAAGCTTTCCGTCTCGCTTCCTGCATAGCTTTGGACATCTGCCCACTCGACACGCCGAAATGCTCTGCAAGTTCATCGCGTTTCAGGCCCTGCGTGGCTTGGATATACAGCGCAATGCCGCCCATTTCCAACCTTGCAGCTTGTTGTTCGGCACGCGCCTTTACACCTCGCCGTCGCCGCGATTGCTCCATGCGCTCGACTGCAAGCTCGGTCTTGCGATCCCGATCCACCAGCACCCGCAATCCCGCCGCCCATTGTTCCGCTGGATCGATACCAAGCCACTCGACAATCGTGTTGGCCTTCATTCGATACCGACAATCGACATCCCGGTTGCCGAACGTGATCTTCTCACCAGCCGCCGCTCTTCGAGCACGCTTGATGATGGCGGACATGCGTGATTTCGTTTCTGTGTCGCGCCATCCGGCCGCCTCGTCGGCGAGCGCGATGATTTCCCGTCCGAGAACTTCCGGCGGCGAAATCCACGAAATAGCAACTCCGGCAATGAAGAGCCACGCGTCCCGTTGGCCTTCTGGCAACGCGCCATCCTGACATCGATACGCACGAAGGCGTTGCAGGTCCGTCAAAACGCTCTCCCAGTACGTGGCGGCAGATAATCGTGTTGCCGGACCGGTCTTACTCTTGCCTTCCGCCTTCCGCTTCGCCCGTTCGGCACGCAAGGAAATCAGTTCGGCGTGCGTAATCGGCAGAACTTCGTCTGCGAGCGTTCCGAAAGTGTGTCTGGCAGGCGCTTCCGTTGGTCCATGACACCACACCATGCCGACCGTGCGCCGATCCCAGTCGGCACGCGAATTCTGACTTCCACAGAGCCGAAATACCCGTGCCGCATCTAGGGCACGCTTGTCCGCGCCGAAGGGCTCCAGAACCTCCCCCAGCCGCTTCTGGACGGCATTCCATCGGGGCAGCACAGCACGCGGCAACAGCTCTGTCAGCCATACGCAGACGAGTCCGCGACCCGTCGATAGAATGCATGACGGAGCTGGGATCATTGCATCTTCCAGATGACTGATGACCGCGCCCGCTACATCGGTAGGCTTTCGTCCTTTCCAGTGTGCTCGCGTATGATAGTCGAGGTCGGTATAACACGCGCCAATAGCCGTAATCTGAGAGATCGAGCGCCATTTTTTAAACGCGGCTTGCGATACATATATATCGTTCAGGTTGTCCTGCTGAAGCAGCCGCTCAGCTTCATGGATCGCGCTGCTACCGGCGGGAACCGTCCATTCGTGCCACTCCTTTTCTCGACCTCTGACGCGCTGCGCAAAAGCAACCACTCCGTCACGTAGCCCGCCGGTTCCCCGGTGATTATGAGGATGGAGATTTTCGATATGTTGACGTGGCCCGAACTGGCCGTAGTCGAAGAAATTCGAACACGCAGCCGCGACCACGTTTGCCGCTGCTGCAAACATGCCTGAAATGCCTTGATCGTTGGGGATTTCGCCGGAGGTTTCCGGCCAAATTTGTTGACGGCTTAGGGTGCGAAGGTCTGGGGTTTCGGCTGGCTGATATGCCAGCCCGCCGCTCACCGATCCCGAAGAGGGGTCTTTACATCCATGTAGCCGTCAGCAATCATATGAATATCTTCCTAAAGCCGCCTTGGGTTCCAGCCCGTTGAGGCGGCTTTTTCAATGCTCAGAGGAAACGGAATCGGCGTCAATCTCCGATCCGACTTTCAACGCGGAGCCCATCCCGCCTTTGCCAACGCCGAGCGCAGTTCCTGAATTGCGTAGACCATCTGCCACGCCTCCTCTTCGGACGCAGAGAACGGTCGCACGCGGTCGATGGAGGAACGCTTCGCAAGCTGGGCAAGTGCCAAGGCTTGCGTATCATCCAGCTCCAATTTGATCTTATTCATCACGTTCTCCATCAATGAGAACGCCTAGAAGATCGGCCATGGTGATTGTGCCATTCTCCGACCCATCGAGCTTCATGCCAAGAGCAACCCAGAAGTGCGGAGGCTGCCGCTCGGCCAATCGAGCTATTCGATGTGCCACGACTTCAGCCAACTGAGGAGAATTCTTCGTTTCCCAGGTCATGTCGCTCCTCTCAACCGCGCCGAAGGATCGCGGCGGCAATGGCTTCCGCGTGCACGCCAGACACGTAATCGAGACGCTTCCACGTGCCGGTACCTTCCATCCCGTCCGCGTGTCGAGAGTAGTCAGCGGCATGAAGGATTGCCTGGATGAGCGCTGACTCACCCGTTGACGCCGGTAGCGCGAGGAACTGATCGGGAAGCTCTCCGCCACGCTTCGCGTCCATTTCCTGAAAAAGATGAGTGAATGTCTCCCAACTGTTGGCTTTGTCGATCCTGAGACCGGTTTTGATGCACACCATCGCGGCGGGGTCTTTGAAGTGTTTGAACGTAAGCATTTTCAGTTCCTTGTCTTTGGGCAAAGCTTCGCCGCCTTCCGCGAGCGGAAGCAAAAGTTGCCGGGGGATAGTGATGGCACGTGGAGAGCGCACGAATGCGCTCTCCAACCCTGCGTGCGCAGGGGAAGCTAATGTCGGTGATGACAGAAGCGGGACATCCCTGCGTAAGCGGGGAAGAGCCGCCTACACGGCGGTAGAGGATTTTGCGGCATCCTTAAACGTCGCAAAATCTTTTCAGAGCCGCCTATGCGGCGGTAGAGGGCAGTCACGTATCGTAACTGAATAACGTTTCAATCCACGCACCGTTTGGACCGGCGCGACATCCGCCTGCACGGCGGTCAAAGGACTCACGACATTTCGAGATGTCGCAAATCATATTCAGAGCCGCCTGTTCGGCGGAGCGGACTTATAGACATCATGTCTGCCGCAATCCCTTTAATGGGAAACAGAACCGTAGCATTTCTGCCTAGACCTAAGTTGATCTCAGAGGATCGACTTACTTCCAATCCCTAAAGGGGAAACAGAACATCAGCTTACTTCAGTTATCTTCCGATTGCTGACGAGATAAACATAAGCGCAAAGCGTAAGCGGCCGCAAGATGTATTTTGCAAGTTTTTTTCAGTGAGAAGGCCGTATTCGAGAATTTGAATAACATGCACACGGTAAAACAGAAAACAGTTCCTATTTGTGGCCTATAATGCCTATTTTTCGCAAAATCATTCCTTCTTGGTTTCGGCACATAAAGGTAATTAAAAATCCTGCAAGAGGACGCAAAAATAAATCTGAACCCAGGTGCTGATCACCCGAAATGTCAACAAAACCCGGCAAGGGTTCCCCTCGCCACTCTCCATTTCGATGCTCCAAAGTCTTTCAGGCGGGCCACGTGTCCCGCCTTCATGCGCCTACGCGCACCGCTTCTCCCGCATAGAAAATGGAGCCTCCTGGCTCGGTGACGGTGAGAGGGGCGGCTTTCCTGCCCTTCGGGCACCGCCATGCCCATTCTGGCCAAGGCGGATAGAAAGCCTATGCCGCCCCTTTTACCGTCAACCCCTGCCTGCCGTCGTGGGCATGGCAAGCGATCGCTTTCGACAATCATTAAAATCCGACCGATCCAGTTAACGGACGCTATCCCAAACCCGGCATCATTTTCGTTAGCCGGATTCTCAAGAATCCGCATTTCTGCTATAGATTATTCAATGAAATCAAATGGAAATGAGGATTTCCAATGCGCCAAACGATCACGAAAATCCGGGGCTTGACGGTTAATATCATCATCGAAGAAGTCCGCCACGAACACGAGAAAGGCGGCCTGATTTGCTATCTGGCATCGATCTACGTTCAGAGGCACGGAAGCGCGGAAAAGATGCTTGTCCGCAAGAGCAGGCTCCCCGGAGCGGCACAGGAATTGAAACGAGAAATTCAAAGGGATGGGCTGCGAGCGTTCAACCGGCTCGGCGCATAGGCGCATGCTCCGCCAACGCTAATTAGCGGAGCAATAACACAGCGCGTAACCAGATCGCTACTGAGCCTGATGCCAGTTGATCAAAGGGGTAAAGTCGATGTCGCGTGGTGCTGGAATAGCCATAACCATCTCCACTTCCTGAGAGGTCAGTGCTTTAAACCCGTACTTCCGTCCGACAGTAGATGCAGCATGACCGCATTGCTTGTCAGCGAGCCGCTCATCAAGGTGTATTTGAAACCACGCCTTGGCATTGTGACGTAGCGAGTGGAAAACTTGTCTGAGGTGCTCATGAATGCCAAGAGCAATCATCCAATTCGACATCTGCTTCTGGGCCGCGTCTGATGGGTCTTTGGCAGTGTGGTAATGGGGGAAGATGAACCCACCTCGACCCCTTTGCTTTTTCGCGAAGTCGATAAAGCCGCATTCACGAAGCAGCGGATGAATCGCGACGACGCGCACAGAAGTTTTTGTCTTAAGGGGCCGGTCGACTGCCTTGCCATCAATGATGAGAGGTAATCTCAAATCGAAGACCTCATTTCCCTCTATGGTAACAATGTCGGACGATTGCAGGTAAACGATCTCCGAGAGCCGCATTCCGGTTAGAAGGCCGACCAGAGGCAGCCAGGCCTTATGCGGCTTCCGCATGATTTTCGGATTAACGATATCTGCCAGCCACTTGTTCAATGAGGCGACCGGTAGGCCCTCACGATCTATCGGTGCCGTCGCCGCTGCTGGCATGGTTACATTAAATGAACGAATATCCCGGACTCCGGCAATGCCAGCAGTTGCCTTCTCCCAAATTAGCTTAACCTGCGTGACGTGCTCTTTGACCGAAGATTGCGACAAACGAGGAATACGCTTTCCGTCCGGCAAATCGTCGTTTTTTCTGCCCATTGCTTCGAGCGTCAGCCCATTGAAAACGGCATATTTCGTTCGATTAGTTGGAACCTTGCCCATCACCGTGGCGAAGTCTTGCAAGTGGATCGGCAGGTAATAGCTCATTGGATGATCGCCGATCACATCTAGGAAGGCCGCGAAGGTGGCTTCGAGACGTTCCTCGTAGCGACCTCTTTTTTTGTCGCTAGTGTCGAGCGCAGCCCTTCGAGCATCAAGGACGACACGACCAGCGACACCGAACTTGGTCCCAGCGGTGAAAGCACGAGGATCGGTAACCTGCCCTTTGCTATCGGCAACGACATCCTCAGCCGGTTTGCTGATTGGCGCAGATGGAAGCGGCATAGGCGGTCGGCTGCCGACCGTTGCGACATTTGCCTGTGGCGGCTCTACCGCGATTGCGCTCCCCTGTTTATCGAGCGATCCAAGGAGGGCGACGACAGATTGGTATGTTCCTCGCTCGGCTTCCCATGCAACAGAATCTTTCGAAAGAGCATCGGCAATGCCGGTCAGTCGTCGGTGAAAGCTTGAGAGCATTTCCCTTTCAGCTTTCAGAACTTCCACCTTGTCGAGCTGGCGCTTGGACAACTCGTCTTCACCAAGCTCGCGGAATTCGTCGGCCCTGTTCTTTGCGCCGCCGAGCTGCACAGCTTTACCGAATTTTGCGGTTTTGAGAGCTTTCAATTCATCGTTCAACGCACGAAGACTGTGAACAAGTGTTTCACGCGTCATTGTCGGATCGTCCATTAATCTCAGGGCCGCAGCCGACAGAATTATCGCTCTTTTCCTTGCGTCAGCGGCAGGAAGAGGCCCAAGATTCACGCGGATCGGCGATTTTCCAAACTGAGGTTCGACGCTAACGGGAATGCGTTGCTGATAGGTGAATCCATTTTCGCGTTTCCAAAGGTACAAGTTCGGCCTCTCAATTCTGGCTCGAATTGTGTACGCTGTGGTGTATAAAGCCGTGTACGGCGAAAAATTCACCTAAAAATATTCGTTCAAAATCAATGACTTACAGTCGATGGTGGGCCCGGAGGGACTCGAACCCCCAACCAAGCGGTTATGAGCCGCCGGCTCTAACCATTGAGCTACAGGCCCACTCTGGATCTGCAGGTTTCCTCAAATCGTAACGATCCAGGGGTAAGACATGCAGCAACTCTAAGTGCTACAGCGGCCGTTCCCGTCTCAGATAAAACGTGTGGCGCTGCAGCGATCCAGATTCGCGAACCAATGGCAGTTCGCGGATGGCAAAGGCTCTAGCGGAAAACCTTTTTGCCGACAAGCCATTGCCGCAATGCTCACACAATCGCTAAGCATGAAGGCGCAGGGACGGAACAACCGGAGAGACATAGACCATGATTTCCACACGCACTGCCCGCACGCTTTCGATCGCCGCCTTCGCCGCCGCTTTTGCCGGTGTGGCCGCCGCTCAGGCTGAGGAGTCGGACAAGGACAAGGCAACCATCGTCGTTGCCGGCGAAGGCCGCGCGACGGCCGCGCCTGACATGGCGGTCCTGCAACTCAGCGTCGTCAAGGACGCCAAGACCGCCCGCGAAGCGCTCGACGCCAACAACAAGGCCATGGCCGAGGTGCTGAAGGCGTTGAGGGCCGACGGCATTGCCGATCGCGACCTGCAGACGAGCGGCTTTTCGGTGAACCCGCAATACAACTACCCGCCCAACAATGACGGCGGCAATCGCCCGCCGGAGCTGATCGGCTACCAGGTAATAAACGGCGTCAGCGTACGCGTGCGTGACCTCGCCAAGCTCGGCGAAGTCGTCGACAAGTCGGTGACGCTCGGCGTCAACCAGGGCGGCGGCATCCAGTTCACCAACGACAAGCCGGAACCCATCATCACTGAGGCGCGCAAGGCCGCCGTTGCCGATGCCATCGTCAAGGCGAAGGTTCTCGCCGAAGCCGCCGGCGTTTCGCTCGGCAAGGTCGTCAACATCAGCGAACAGGGTTACCGCCCCGAGCCGGTCCCGATGATGCGCGCCGGCATGGCCAAGGAATATGCCGCCGACGCCGTGCCGGTTGCAACCGGCGAGAACAGCTACAACGTGATGGTCAACGTGACCTTCGAAATCAAGCAGTAAAACCTTGCAGGCCCCGCCGCGACCGCGTGCGGGTTTCATTCATCCTCGCCCCTGGCTTCGGAGATCGGCGCCGGGGGCGAAGTGTTTTGGACGGCAGGCTTACTGCATGTCTCCTTAAATCGGACATGCAGCAAATCAAAGGTTGCTGTAGGTGCCGGTCTGCGAACTCCGGCGGAAGGTGTGAAGCCGGCGGCTGCCGTGGCTGCGGCGGCCCGACGCACGACGCAGAAGCTCTTCCCCGAGATAAACGGCGTCGGGGGGCGTCTCGGAGCGCACGCCCCCATTCCCCACAAAAAAGCCCCCCATGCCGAAGCATGAGGGGCCATTCTCCCGCCGGCCGGGGGAGACAAGGCGGGAAGATTTCAGGATTGGAGCTTACCAGCGGCCGATCGTCGGGCAGCCGCGGGCATTGGCGAAGACGATCGTCTGGCGGTAGCCGTGGCGGCGGCCCTCGACGACGACGCGGCGCGGTGTGACGTCGGCGACATAGGCGCGGCGCAGGCCGTGGTCGCGAGCCTTGTCGACGGCGATCCACGGCGCGCAGCGGCCGCGGCGACCACGATCCCAGTGACGGTCGCGGCCACGGTTCCAATCACGCTCGTCGCCGTAGCCGCCGTTGTAATCGCGGTACTGCACGTCGATGCCGTCACGCGGGCCGAAGCCGAATTCGATCGAGTCCGCCGAAGCGGTGGAGGCTGCGCCAAGCAGGCCGGTCAATCCGATGACGGCGGCGGCAGCAGCGTTGAAAAAGCGGTTCTTCATGACATCTCTCCAGGCTTGAAGGGTTCAATGGGCAATCACCGTCCCAAGCGATTGAGCAGAGGATAGGCTGCCCAAGCTGAACGACAGCGGAACCTGGTGTTCATGGAAGGTTCAGATAGCCGGCGCGTGATTCCTGATGCTCCAGCCGACGAGATTCGGCGCCGCAGCGAGTTGCGCCGAGCAATGCGGGATCGCCGTAACGCTTTGATAAAGCTGCGTTTCTAAAGTCGGAAGCGCCGGCACGCCGGGTTGGGCACTCCCGGACATGCGTCTTGCCGACGCTTCCCCTGCTTGACAGATCGAGTGCAGCCGTCGCCGGCCGCGCCCGAAAACCACGAGGAATCTGCTGGCCCCAAGCGCGCGATCAGCCGATCCGCGGGCAGCCATAGGCATTGGCGAAAACGACCCGGCTCAGGAAACCGCGGCGCCAGCCGACGACGACGACGCGCGAATGCGTGACGCGCTCGACGCGGGCGCGGTGAAAGCCGAGACGCCAGGCCCTGCGCAACGCCTCGCGTGACGAACAGTAGCCGCGGTGGCGGACGAGATCGACATCCGAACGGTCGACCATCGGCAGCGGCATCGGGGCCGCAGCCTCCGCCGGCAAGGTCACGAAACTCGTCGCGGCGAGCGCAACGCCGAGGACCGAATTGCGAAGCATGGCTTTCATGCATCATCTCCTGATCAACGCGAAACAAGAACCCGGCCTGCAACCGGCAGCATACGATAGGCGGGTCGCGCGGCGCTGTCATCCCCGGCCCCTGTCCTCCCCGCTCTTATCCGCTGGAGGTCAGCCGGCGAGCAGGCGCTCGAAGACGCGAATGTTACGATAGTGGCTGAGACGGGTAATGACGCCGTCCTCGATCTCGAAGACGAGTACGCTCGGAATGGAATAGCTCTGGCCCGATGCGGCGGGGAAGCCCTCCATCGTCTCGCGGTAGGTGCCACGCGCCGTCAGGTCCGCCGCCACGCGCTGGCCGAAGGCATCGCGCATCAGCACGACATCGCCGAACTGCTCGTCGAAACGGCGCAGATAGTTCATTAGCCAGGCGCGCAAGGGCCCGGCGCCGACGGCGCGCTGGCCGGTCATCGAATCGACCTCGACGTCCTCATGGACGAGCCGCGCCAGCGCCTCGAAATCCCGCTCATTCAGCGCTTCGATGAAGCGATTGGCAATGGTCTGTGCATCCGTCATTGCTGCTCCTCTCCGGCACCGCGCTGGAGCCCCTCTGTGCTCAAAGCTCTAACTAGAACGGATCCGGTTGCGGTCAATCTCGCCGGTCGCATCGATCGGGCAGCGGTCAGGCGCCAAGGTGCAGCACGACCTCACGGCGGTGCGGCCGGTCGCGATGTTCGAAGAGATAGATCCCCTGCCAAGTGCCGAGCACCATGCGGCCACGGGCAACGGGAATGCCGAGCGAAACCGACGTCAGCGCCGCCTTGATATGGGCCGGCATGTCATCCGGCCCCTCCTGTGTGTGCACGACCCAGCTCATCGAGGGATCGGAGGACGGCGGCACCAAGCGGCGGAAGAAGGTGTCGAGGTCGCGCCTCACATCCGGGTCGGCGTTTTCCTGGATGAGAAGCGAGCAGGACGTGTGCCGGACGAAAACGGTCAAAAGCCCCTCGCCGTCCGTGTTGGCCCGCACGAAGGCGGCCGCCTCGTCGGTGAATTCGTAGAGCCCCTGGCCACGCGTGGAAATGGTGATGCTCGTTTGCGGCATGTCGATCTCCGGCGGAAAGCTGCACCCGCCGCTACGGCGGCGCGTGTCTTACCAGACACGCAAAGGCCGCTGTAGCATTTTGAAGTGCTGCATGTTTTTGTCCTTTCATCGGCAACGATTAAAGGCAACATGCAGCAGGCAGGTGCAACGCTTTGATTTGCCCAACGCTTCTATCCCCGGACCGTTCCCGGTCCAAGGCAGGGCATCGCAAGAAAAGGCGCCACGCGCCGGCTACATCTCGAGAAACGTCTGGAAGCCACCGTAGATCATCCGCTTGCCGTCGAAGACTTCCTTCCAGGCATCGCCCTGCAGCCGCGGATCGGCCATCACCTTGGCGACGATCGTGTCGCGGTCGGCGCGGGACTTGTAGGCGATCCACGAGAAGACCACCGTCTCGTCGTCCTTGGCCTGCACCGAGCGAGGGAAGGACGTCACCTCGCCATAGGGCACGTCGTCTGCCAGGCATTCATTGTAGGAGAGCGCGCCATATTCCATCCAGACGTCGCCCGCCGCCTTGGCCATCGCCTTGTACGCATCGATATTCGCCTTCGGCACGGCAACGACAAAACCATCCACATAGGTCATTGAGAAATCCTCCTTGGTTCTTTCGACCAGCATAGGACGCTCGGGGCACAAAGGTTCCGACACCCCCTTGGATTTTTTTCAGGCGGCACCTGTCGGAACGGGCATCCCCCGTTCGTCCTCGTTGGTATCAATCACCACGGGAGACATATCCATGCAGAAGATCACGCCCTTTCTCTGGTTCGACGATCAACTGGAGGAAGCCATCGGCTTCTACACCTCCATCTTTCGCGACGCCCGCGTCACCGACATCAACAGGGGTCCGGATGGCAAGGCCTTCACCGCGAGCTTCGAAATCGAAGGGCAGCATTTCATGGGCTTGAACGGCGGCCCGCATTTCAAGTTCAGCGAGGCGGTATCGTTTTTCGTGCGCTGCGCCGACCAGGCGGAGGTCGACTATTATTGGAACCGATTGCTCGAAGGCGGCACGCCGCAGCGTTGCGGCTGGCTGAAGGACAAGTTCGGCCTTGCCTGGCAGATCATTCCCGACGCGCTGATGCGGCACCTCAGCGATCCCGATCCGGCACGCGCCGCCCGCGCCCAGCAGGCGATGATGGGCATGGTCAAGATCGATGTCGCCAAACTCGAGCGGGCAGCGGCGGGATAGAGCAATTCCCACCCGCCTGTGCAACAGGTGCTCGGTCCGTGGAGCTGGTCAGCTGCCGCAGCCGCGCAGCTGCTGGCTATAGACCGAGGCCATGCCGGCTGCCCGTTTGGCTCCGGTCTTGGCCGTTTCGCTCCAGTTGCCGCGGGCATAGCCGGCATGGCCGTGGTAGTAGGCGATATAGAGCCGGTAGGCGTCGTTGAGCGCGATGCCGTTCTGCTGTGCGCTTTCGCGGTGGTACCAGGCGATGAAGCGGATGGCGTCGCCGAAGTCCGAGCGTCGCGCCGCCCAGCGGCCGGTCTCGCTCTGGTAGCGCGCCCAGGTGCCATCGAGCGCCTGGGAGTAGCCGTAGGCGGTCGAAACGCGCGTCCAGGGAATGAAACCGAAAAGCTTGGTGCGCGGCGGCCGCGCATTATGGCGGAAGCCGGACTCGGTATAGATCGTCGCCATCAGGATCGGCACGGGCACGCCATATTCGCGCTCGGCGCTATAGGCGGCACGGCGCCAATTGTTGAATAGGCCATCTCGCTGCTCGAAAACCGCGCAGGCATTCCGGGTGTCTCTCGGCACCGTTCCGCAGCCGGCCAGCAACAGGAGGACGACGACAAAAACGCAACGCATCGTAGAACCTCGGGTTTCCGAGAGATTGATAAAGTGTAAACGTTAAGGATCTCTTTTGATTCAAAGGCGAACGATTGGGAGAACGGCATGACGATGTCACGGGTGCTGCTGCCGTTCCTGTTCGCCGTAAGCCTTGGCGGCGCGGCAAATGTCGACGACATCGATCGGCTTTATCAAAGCGACGCCATCGTCACCGGCACCGGCGAGGTCAACCGGCAGATCGGTTTTCGCGCGTGCCTGAGTGAAGTTTTGGTCAAGCTCTCGGGTGATCCGACGATCCTCGACGCGCCCGGCTTCGCCGTGCTCGAGGCCGAGGCCGGCAGCTTCGTCTCGTCCTTTTCCTACCGCGACCGGCTCGAAGGCGTCCCGATCCACGACGAACAGGGCACTCACGATCGCCCGCACGATCTGACCTGCCGTTACGAGCCGGCGACGCTCGACCCGCTTCTTGCAAAGCTCGGCCGAAAACCATGGCTTGAACCTCGCCCGGTGATCACCGTCTTGCTGGCGGTTAAGGATCAGAGACGCCGTTTCGTCCTGGCGCGCGACGGCGACGAAAGCCCCTATATGGCGGACTCGCTCCGCGCGGCCGCGGCACCGCTGGCGCTTTCCGTCGCCCTGCCGGACAGGGCGACCGTCGCCGATGGAGCGCTGGACTTTGCCGCGATATCCCAAGCGAACCCGGAAAAATTCACCAGACCCGCGATGCTTAGCAAGCGGGATGTGACGCTTGCCGGCACACTGGTCTGGTCTGATCAAGCCCGCGGCTGGATCGCCAACTGGCGGATGGCGTCGGGCGGCAAAAGTCACGCGTGGCAGATCAGCGGCGTCAGCTTCGACGACGCATTTCGCAACGCGCTACGCGGTGCGGCCCGCATCCTCTCCGGAAACGGGTCGCCCTGAGCAGTTCCGCTGTCGCTGCCCTTCAGCCTATCCGAGCGAGGTAATCAGTTCGCGATAGGCCGCCTCGGGAAATGCCTTCAGCGTGGTCGAGCGCACATTGCCGGCCATGCCGAGCGTCAGCGCAAAGCGCGCGGCGACCGCATCATCCGGTGCCTCGACGACGGCCACCATGTCGTAGTCACCCATGGTCAGGAAGAAATGCTTGAAGGAGCCGCCCATCTCACCGAGCACCTGTCTTGCCGCGTCGAGCCGCTTCGGGGACTCGCGCACATTCTTGATACCCTGCTCGGTCCAGTTGAGGAGCATGACATAAGTGGTCATCCTACACCTCCATGGGGCACGTTTCACGCCCGCGGTGCGATTGCTCCCGCGTCTCAGACGGGGTGCCCCAATTGCTCCGAAAGCGCGAATATACTCCTGGGCGCAGAGCCTCACAATAAAGCACATGGGTGAGGCAGAAACGAAAAAGCCGAGCACATGGCCCGGCCTTTCTGATTTTCGATGTTGCCCGACTTTAGCGAGGAACGAGCGCAGCTTGCAACTTGCTTAGCTGTCCAGGAAGCTTCTGAGCTTCCTGGAGCGGCTCGGATGCTTGAGCTTGCGGAGCGCCTTCGCTTCGATCTGGCGGATACGTTCGCGGGTGACCGAGAACTGCTGGCCAACCTCTTCGAGCGTATGGTCGGTGTTCATGCCGATGCCGAAGCGCATGCGCAGCACGCGCTCTTCGCGCGGCGTCAGCGAGGCGAGCACGCGGGTCGTCGTCTCGCGCAGGTTCGCCTGGATGGCAGCGTCGATCGGCAGCAGCGCGTTCTTGTCCTCGATGAAATCGCCGAGGTGCGAATCTTCTTCGTCACCGACGGGCGTTTCGAGCGAGATCGGCTCCTTGGCGATCTTCAGGACCTTGCGGACCTTTTCGAGCGGCATCGCGAGCTTTTCGGCCAGTTCTTCCGGCGTCGGCTCGCGGCCGATCTCGTGCAGCATCTGGCGCGAGGTACGGACGATCTTGTTGATCGTCTCGATCATGTGCACCGGAATACGGATCGTGCGGGCCTGGTCGGCGATCGACCGGGTGATCGCCTGACGGATCCACCAGGTGGCGTAGGTCGAGAACTTGTAGCCACGGCGGTATTCGAACTTGTCGACCGCCTTCATCAGGCCGATGTTGCCTTCCTGGATCAGATCGAGGAACTGCAGGCCGCGGTTGGTGTACTTCTTGGCGATGGAGATGACAAGGCGCAGGTTCGCTTCGACCATTTCCTTCTTGGCGATACGCGCTTCGCGCTCGCCCTTCTGCACCATGGAGACGATCCGGCGGAACTCGGCGATCGAGATGCCGGTTTCGGTGGCGAGGTTCTGGATCTCCTGGCGGATGTCGCGGATCGTCTGGTTTTCGCTCTTGGCGAATTCCTTCCAGCCCTTGCCGGCGAGGTTGCTGATCGACTTCATCCAGTTCGGGTCGAGTTCGGCGCCCGAATACTGCTCCAGGAACGAGTCGCGCTTGACGCCGTAGGATTCGGCAAGCCGCAGCAGGCGGCCTTCGTTCTGCATCAGGCGCTTGGAGATGTCGTAAAGCTGCTCGACCAGGCTGTCGACGCGGTTCTGGTTGAGCGACAGCGACTTGACCGCCTTGATCAGCTCGTCCTTGAGCTCCTTGTAGCGGCGCTCCTGGGCGGGCGAAAGCGTGCCGGTGGCAGCAAGACGGGCTTCCACCTGCTGGTCCTGCAGCTTGCGCAGCTTCTTGTAGGTCTCGGCGATGATGTCGAGGGTTTCCATGACCTGCGGGCGCAGTTCCGCTTCCATGGCGGCGAGCGAGAGGTTCGACTCGTCGTCGTCCTCCTCTTCCTCCTCGACCGGCATGGCATCGCCGCCGACATTGGTGATGTCGTCGTCGTTGGCGGCCGTGCGCACCTTGCGGGTCTTTTCCTTTTCCTCGGCGGCCTTGCGGTCAGCCTCGATCTTTTCCGGGCTCTGGAACTGCGGCGCAGCCTTGGCCTCGGGACCGGAATAGGTGGTTTCGAGATCGATGATCTCGCGCAGCAGCGTCTGGCCTTCGTTCAGTTCGTCGCGCCAGATGATCAGCGCCTGGAAGGTCAGCGGGCTCTCGCAGAGACCGGCGATCATCGTTTCGCGGCCAGCCTCGATGCGCTTGGCAATCGCGATTTCGCCTTCGCGGGAGAGGAGCTCGACCGAGCCCATTTCGCGCAGGTACATGCGGACCGGATCGTCGGTACGATCGGTCGGTTCCTTCTTCTTGCTGGTCGCGAGCGCCGTGCCGCCGGAAGGCGCAAGTTCGCCGCCTTCGCTGTCGCCGTCGTCGTCGCCGGCCTCGTCGTCACCGCCACCGGCCGCCTCTTCGGCTTCCTCGTCCTCGATCACGTTGATGCCCATGTCGGACAGCATCGCCATCGTGTCTTCGATCTGTTCGGAGGTGACTTCCTCGGACGGAAGGACGGAATTCAACTCGTCCATCGTCACGTAGCCGCGCTTCTTGGCGGCCTTGATCATCTTCTTGACAGCGTCGTCGGAAAGATCGAGAAGCGGACCGTCCGGAGCACCTTCGCGTTCTACGTCAGCTTCTTCGTTTTCTTTGACTTTGGTTGCCATTTAGTTCGTCGCTTTCCTTGTCGCAACCGGCGTTAAGTCCGGTGCCAATGCCGCTCGAAGGTTCGGGCACGCCGCGTACCCGCCACCGAATCATTTCCCCTGACGTAACGGGATGATGTTTAATTCCTGTTTAACCACGAGTGCGATCGTGGCAAGCGGGCAAGCTCCGACAGTCCTGCCACTGAAACGCCTCTGGCATGATTCCCTAACCGCCGTGTCACTTCGCCATTTCTTATTCGGAAATGGTGATTCCCATAATTTTCGATCCCGTCAAGCATTTCCGCTGAAAAACCGGCTGATTCGGCAAAAATCGCCGTTCCTATCGCTTTTTGGGGTTTATCAGCTTCCGCTGAAGATGTAGGCGCTGCCCGCCAAAAGACAAGGGTACCCGCGATTTAATCGGCAAGGTCCCGTTGTGCCATATCCGTACCCGCAACCAGGGCTTCATCTTCCCTTTGTTGCCCAACCGCGCGGCCGTCGTATTTGACGATCTTGGCGGCCTTCAGATCGAACTCCGGCAGGCAGAGCCTCCAGGCAAGCGAGGGGCGTGGCGCCGAGCACGCAAAACAATTTCCCGAAAGCCTCGTTTCTGCCGAAAGTTCGCAAGTTTATTCCGGCTTTTTGCTTGCGCGCGACCCGACCGCGGTCGACCTTCGCCGCCGATCTCATGGAGGCTCAAATGCTCATCAAGGAAACCGACGCCATGCGCGTGCTGTCGATCGCACGGCGCCTCACCATTCCCGATGTCAAAAATGAAAGCACCGCACTGGCGCCTGTCATCGAGGCGGAGATAGAGCGCGCCGGAATGACGCCCGCCGGGCCCTGGATCTTCATCGCACAGAACCTGCCGAAAAACGCCAAGACCCGGTTCGACTGGCGCATCTGCCGCCCGGTTAAGGGCGGCGACGACTATCGCGGCGAGCTCGACCTGATCGATCTCGAGCCGATCATGGTGGCGTCAACCCTGCATCAGGGGCCGATGCGCAGCCTTTTCACCCAGGGCTACGCGCCGCTCGTCGAGGAGATCGAGATGAGCAGGCACAATTTCTCCGGCGAGAGCCGCGAAATCTATCATCGCTGGGCGGGCCAAGGCGCCCGCTACCATGAGATCGAGATCCAGTTCGGCCTCGCCAACTGAGCCGCCGCGCATCGCCTGCACGACGGCCCATGAGGCTTACCAGTCCATCACGACCTTGCCGGAATTGCCGGAGCGCATGGCCTCGAAACCGTCGCGGAACTCGTCGATCTTGATGCGGTGGGTGATGACCGGGGAAAGGTCGAGCCCGCCCTGGACGAAGGCGATCATCTTGTACCAGGTCTCGAACATCTCGCGGCCGTAGATGCCCTTGAGGTTCAGCATCTTGAAGATCACCTTGTTCCAGTCGATCTCGAAGCCGGCCGGCGCAATGCCGAGGATGGCGATCTTGCCGCCATTGTTCATCTTGTCGATCATGTCGCGGAAGGCCGGCGCGGCACCGGACATTTCCAGCCCGACGTCGAAACCCTCGGTCATGCCGATCGCCTTCATCACGTCGGTTAGGTTTTCTTTCGACGCGTCGACGACGTAATCGATGCCGACGCTTTTCGCGAGCGCCAGCCGCGTCGGGTTGATGTCGGTGATGACCACCTTGCGGGCGCCGGAGCGCTTGGCGACCAGCGCCCCCATGATGCCGATCGGCCCGGCGCCGGTGACGAGCACGTCCTCGCCGACGAGATCGAAGGACAGCGCCGTGTGCACGGCATTGCCGAACGGGTCGAAGATCGCCGCGATCTCATCGGGCACGTCGTCCGGGATCGGCACGACGTTGTATTCCGGCAGGCAGACGAACTCGCCGAAGGAGCCCGGCCGGTTGACGCCGACGCCCAGCGTGTTGCGGCACAGATGGCCGCGGCCGGCACGGCAGTTGCGGCACTTGCCGCAGACGATATGCCCCTCGCCCGACACCCGTTCGCCGACATGGTACTTGGTGACGGCCGAACCGACCTCGGCAATCTCGCCCATGAACTCATGGCCGACGACCATCGGTACCGGTATCGTCTTCTGCGCCCACTGATCCCAGTTCCAGATGTGCACGTCGGTGCCGCAGATCGCCGATTTCTTGACCTTGATCAGCACGTCGTTCGGGCCGATCTCCGGCACCGGCACGCGCTCCATCCAGAGACCTTCTTCCGGCTTCGACTTGACCAGCGCCTTCATCATGTTCGTCATTTGATTGCCTCCACCAAACCTTCTCTGGGGTTTGCCCCGCATCCACCGGCAAGCGCTTGCCCCTCATCCGCCCGGTGAGGGCTTGCCCCTCATCCGGCTGCCGCCACCTTCTCCCCGTCGAGACGGGGAGAAGGGATATGCCGCACCCTTTAACCCCATCTCCAAGCGTCCGCCGGGCACGTCCCCTCTCCCCGCCTGCGGGGAGAGGGCTAGGTGAGGGGCTGAAGCCCACGTTCCCTCAGATCACCCCGAGCTCGCGGCCGACCTCTTCGAAGGCGGCGATTGCCCGGCGCACGTCGTTTTCGCTGTGCGCCGCCGACATCTGCGTGCGGATGCGCGCCTGCCCCTTCGGCACGACCGGGAAGGAGAAGCCGATGACATAGACGCCCTTCTTCAGCATGCGTGCCGCCATCTCCTGGGCGAGCGCCGCATCGCCGAGCATGACCGGGATGATCGGATGCCCCTCGCCGGCAAGCGTGAAGCCGAGCTTCGACATTTCGGTGCGGAACAGCGCCGCATTGGCATAGAGCCGCTCGCGCAGCGCATCGCCGTTCTCGATCAGATCGAAGACCTTGAGCGACGCCGCAGCAATCACCGGCGCCAGCGTGTTGGAGAACAGATAGGGGCGCGAACGCTGCCGGAGCCAGTCGACGACCTCGGCCTTGGCCGCGGTATAGCCGCCGGAGGCGCCGCCGAGCGCCTTGCCGAGCGTGCCGGTGATGATGTCGACCCGGCCTTCGACGCCGCAGTGCTCCGCCGAGCCGCGGCCATTCGTGCCGACGAAGCCGACCGCATGGCTGTCGTCGACCATGACCATGGCGCCGTATTTGTCGGCGAGGTCGCAGACCCCTTTGAGATTGGCGATGATGCCGTCCATCGAGAACACGCCGTCGGTGGCGATCAGCTTGAAACGGCTGCCTTCGGCCTTCTTCAGTTCCTCCTCCAGCGCCGCCATGTCGTTGTTGGCATAGCGGAAGCGCTTGGCCTTGGAGAGGCGCACACCGTCGATGATCGAGGCATGGTTGAGCGCGTCGGAGATGATCGCGTCCTCTTCGCTAAGCAGCGTTTCGAACAGGCCGCCATTGGCATCGAAACAGGAGGAATAGAGGATCGTGTCTTCCATGCCGAGGAAGGAGGAGATGCGGGCCTCGAGTTGCTTATGCTCCTCCTGCGTGCCGCAGATGAAGCGCACCGACGCCATGCCGTAGCCGTAGCGGTCGAGCGCCTTCTTGCCGGCCTCGGCGAGCTCCTCGTTATCGGCAAGGCCGAGATAGTTGTTGGCGCAGAAGTTGAGCACGCGGTCGCCCGAGGCGACCTCGATTTCACCCGCCTGCTTCGAGGTGATGACACGCTCGGACTTGTAAAGCCCGGCCGTCTTCAGGCCCTCGAGTTCGGAACGAAGATGAGACAGAAAGGCTGAAGTCATGGCCGCTCTCGCTGTAAGATAACATCGCGTACCTGACGAGTATCATGACGGCTTTTGACTTGCAGCAAAATCCCACGCTCTCCGGGATCGAGCGCGAAAACGACAGGGCATTTCACGGCGCGATGGCGAGGCGGACATATTGTGTCGCGCCGGATGCGCTGCGTGACATATTCTGTCTGGCACCGAAAGTGGTTAGCGGGATCATCACTTCTCTCGCGGCGCCGCGTCGGCCGCGTGAGAGGCAGAGCGGCCCGAACAGAGTGCAGAAAGCGCACCATACAGCTACTAAATTAACGGTAGTAGGCACCCCTGCTGGACGCGGCGTAGTAGCATGGGTAACATTCGCTTCTACAGGAGACCCCAAATGATTTCTCGTATCGTATCAATCCTTCGCCCGATTTGTGTGGCAGCGACGATTACTCTGGCCGCTGTCATGATCTTATGCTTTTGGGGCTGGGAGATCGTCACCTGGGACACTTTCTGGAAGCTATTCTTCTCCTACGTAGCGCTGATGGTTTCCTCAACTTTAATTTGCTACATTGACGACCCAACCCGCATTACGGGCCGTAGATGAGACGCGACCCTGCGGTCAGTCCCCTCATCCGTCCACATATCCATCGATGACCGCCAGAAACGCTTCGCCGTAGCGCTCGCGCTTGCTTTCGCCGATGCCGGGGATGTCGAGCAGTTCATCGAAGTCGCGCGGGCGCTCCTTGGCGAGCGCGATCAAGGTCGCGTCGGGGAAGACGACGTAGGGTGGGACATTCAGCTCCTTGGCGATCGAGAAACGCTCGGCGCGCAGCAGTTCGAACAGTTCGAGATCGGAGCCGGCAAGGTCGGCGCGCTCGCGTTGCGAGCCCGATTTTGCGCCCCGCGCGGCCTTGCCGGAGGTCGGACGGTCCTTGCGGAATAACACCTGACGTTCGCGCTTGAAGACGGCGCGCGCCTCCGGTTCCAGCTTCATCGCGCCGAAGGCCGTGTGATCGACGCTGATCAGCCCAGCCGCCAGCAACTGCCGGAAGACCGATTGCCAGGTGCGGGCCGGAAGATCCTTGCCGGCGCCGAAGACCGGCATATCGACATGGCCGAAGCGCTCGGTCTTCTCATTGACCGTCCCCATCAGCACATCGATCACATGGCCGGTGCCGAAGCGCTCGCCGGTGCGATAGACCGCCGCCAGCGCCTTAATCGCGGCTTCCGTTCCGTCCCAAGTCTCGACCGGCTTCAGGCAGGTGTCGCAATGGCCGCAGCGCCCGGGATGGGCTTCGCCGAAATGCGCGAGGATCGCCTGGCGGCGGCAGCCGGCAGTCTCGCAGATCGCGAGCAGTGCATTGAGCTTGCTGCGCTCGATGCGCTTGATGTCGTCTGCCGCCCCGCCCTCGTCGATCATGCGGCGGCGTTGCAGCACGTCGGCCATGCCATAGGCCATCCAGACCTCCGACGGCTGGCCGTCACGCCCGGCGCGCCCGGTCTCCTGGTAATAGGCCTCCACCGATCCTGGCAGATCGAGATGGGCGACATAGCGCACGTCGGGCTTGTCGATGCCCATGCCGAAGGCGACGGTCGCAACAAGGCAGAGGCTCTCCTCTTTCAGAAACGCGTCCTGATGCTTGTCCCTGAGCGTCCGGTCCATGCCGGCATGATAGGGCAGCGCCCGGATGCCCTGGGCGTTCAGCCACTCGGCCGTATCCTCGACCTTCGCCCGCGACAGGCAGTAGACGATGCCGGAGGCACCCTTGAAGCGCGAGAGGAAGCGCAGCAATTGCTGGCGCGGCTGGTCGCGCTCGACGATTTCATAGGCGATGTTCGGCCGGTCGAAGCTGGTGGTGAAGACCTTGGCGTTGGTCAGCGCCAGCCGCTCGACGATGTCGTCGCGCGTGTGTGGATCGGCAGTCGCCGTCAGGGCGATGCGCGGCACGCCGGGATAACGTTCCGCCAGCAACCCGAGCGCGCGGTACTCCGGGCGAAAATCATGGCCCCATTGCGAAACGCAATGGGCCTCGTCGATGGCGAACAGCGCGATGCGGGCATCGCCGAGGAGATCGGCGAAACCGTCGGTGACGATCCGCTCCGGCGTCACATAGAGAAGGTCGAGCGTGCCGTCGTAGATCTGCCGCCGCACGGCGATCGCTTCCTCGCGGGTCAGCGACGAGTTGAGGGCCGCGGCATTGACGCCGAGCTGCCTCAGCGCCTCCACCTGATCGCGCATCAGCGCAATCAATGGCGAGACGACGATGCCGAGCCCGGGACGGCAGAGCGCCGGGATCTGGAAGCAGAGCGATTTTCCCGCTCCGGTCGGAAAGAGAACGACGGCATCGCCGCCCCCTGTCACATGCTCGACCACTTCCTGCTGTCTGCCGCGAAAGGCGGAATAACCATAGACGCGCTTCAGCACATCGAGCGGCGCCGGGCCGGCGTCGTCGAAGAGATGGCTGGCAGCGCTTGCGGCGCGCTTCGCCCTTTCGACAAACTCCATCACGTCTCCTTCATGGGAATCACTGCCTGCAATCATCGCAGGATGCGACCGCAATGCCATAGCCGTCAGGGCAAATGAAGAGAACGCTGCGATAATCCCGCGCGATCAGCAGGCTTTCCAAGGTGGGGGATTGAGCCTTTTGCCAGCTTGACCTTGACAACGCACCGGTACTTTAGTGGCTCGCAAAAATCAGGAAGTCATCATGGCGAACATTTTAGCGGCGAGCGGCGGCGTCAAGCAGATCATCTGCATCAACTGGGGTACGAAGTACGGCGCTCCGTTCATCAACCGGCTTTATGCCATGGTGGCGCGCAACATCACCCCGCCCTTCACCTTCACCTGTTTCACCGACAGTTTCGAAGGGCTGCGCCCGGAAATTCTCTGCGAAGACCTGCCGCCGCTCAACATCGCGGACATGCCCACGAACACGCCGGGCATCTGGCAGAAGTCGCGGCTGTGGGGACCGAGGCTCGGCAATCTCAAGGGCCCGGTTCTCTTTCTCGACCTCGACCTCGTCATTGTCGGATCGCTCGATTCCTTCTTCGAGCTCGGCGAACCCGATGACGTGATTCTTGCCAGAAACCAGACGACACCCTTCGAGCGCCTCGGCCAGACCTCGCTGTTCCGCTTCCCGGTGGGAAAGCTCGTGCCGCTGCAGCAGAAATTTGCCGCCAATCCGCAGGCGATTGCCGACGAATACCGCTTCGAGCAGCGTTTCGTCACGCGCAATGCGCCCGGTGGCGTGAAGCTCTTCCCAAGGCGCTGGGTGCTGCATTTCCGGCAGGACTGTCATTGGACCTTCCCGCTCAATTACTTCTTCGCGCCGCGCCTGCCGTCCGATGCGCGCGTGGTGCTTTTCCCGCGCAGCCTGCTGCCGCAACATGCGATCGATGGGCAATATGGCTATCGCGGCCGCGTCGACACGCCGCTTGGACATATTCGCCGTCTGTTCAACGGCGACCGCCGTGAGAAGAACCCGTTCCGCTACCTGCGCCACTATATCCGCCCTGCTCCCTGGGTGGCCGAACATTGGCGCGAATAGTCGGCATTCCGTTAAGATCGGACCGGGTTTTGGCAAGGCGGCGCAGTTTTTCGCATTAGCGCGCCGCCGGCCCCTTCACGCGGCCGGAAAGCACCCCGAAACCCTCGATGATCGCTTCCTGGTTTTCAAGCCGCGTCACTTCGAGCTGCACTTCCTGAAGCGTGCGCAGCAATTGCGGCACAGCCTCGAGGTCGCCTTCTTCAGTGGCATGCGCAAGCTCACGCTCCAGTTCACGTCGCTGCCAGTGCAGCGCCTTGGACCGCTGGTGCAAGGCCAGGGCCTGCAGATAGCCTTCGCGGGCATCCTCGGGTGCGGCCGCCGTCGTCGCGGTCCAGAGCCGCGCATAGCGGATCTGCTGGTCGATCGCGCCGATCAGCGTACCAAAGCCTTCCGCCTCCAATTGCTCGATCAGGCCTTCGCGCGTCAGGCGCGGCCCGTGCGCGGCAGCAGCATTCAGCACCGCCGCCCAGCAGCGCTGCAGATCGCGATGGTCGAACTCGATCGTCGAGATCTCGTCATACTCGTCGAACAGCAATTGCGGGTGGTTGACGATGGTGAGCGCCAGCACGCTTTCGCGCAGGAGCGGCGCAATCTGCTGCCCGCTGACGAGCGAAGACCGCGCCAGCCGATCGGAAATCGCCGTGGGTCCGGCCGCATTCGGCCCTCTTGGCCCGCCGGCGCCACGCGGTCCGCCGCCTTGCCGGCCGCCACGCTCGAAGGGACGCCGCTCGCCCCGCCCCGATCCTGACGATTGCAGGAAGGCGTTCAGGCGGTCCCGCATGTCCTGGCCATAGTGGCGGCGCACGCTTTCGTCGGCGATGACGGCAGTCACCTGCTTCAACCGCGCTTCGAGTTCGGCGCGCTTTTCCGGCGTGTCGAAGGATCCGCCCTGGATCTCGCGCTGCCAGACCATGTCGGCAAGCGACCGTGCATTGGCGAGCACCTTGTCGAAGGGCGCGCGGCCCTCGTGGCGCACCAGATCGTCCGGGTCCTTGCCGTCGGGCAACATGGCGAAACGCACCGAGCGCCCCGGCTTCAGATGTGGCAGCGCCAGGTCGACGCCGCGGTTGGCGGCACGGATGCCGGCGCCATCGCCATCGAAGCAGAGCACTGGCTGCGACGTCATCTTCCAGAGCAGGTCGAGCTGGTTTTCAGTCAGGGCCGTGCCAAGCGGCGCGACCGCGTTCTCGACGCCCGCCTGATGCAGCGCGATCACGTCCATGTAGCCTTCGACGGCGATGATCGTTCCGGCGGCATCGTCAGGCCCCGCGTCACCCAGGCGGGACGCGCCTTGCGCCGCGCGGCGGGCGCGGGCGAAATTGTAGAGCACATTGCCCTTGTGGAAGAGCTCGGTCTCGTTCGAGTTCAAGTATTTCGCCGGCGCATCCGGCGACATGGCGCGGCCGCCGAAGGCGATGACCTTCTCGCGGGACGACAGGATCGGAAACATGATGCGGTCGCGGAAACGGTCGTAGGAAACGGGCACATCAGGCCCATACACGACGAGGCCGCAGGCCTCGATCTGCTCCTTGCCGACGCCCTTGCCGGCCAGAAATTCCTTGAGCGCATTGCGGCTGTCGGGCGCATAGCCGAGACGAAAGGTCTCGATCGTGCGGCCCGTCAACCCGCGCTCGCGCAGATAGGCGCGCGCCTTGGCGCCGTTGGCGGTCTGGAGCTGATCCTCGAAAAACTGAGTCGCCAGTTCCATGACGTCGAGAAGGCTGGTGCGCTCCTTCTCCCGCCGCTCGGCCTGCGGGTCGGGCTGCGGCATGGCAACGCCCGCCATGTCGGCGATCTGCTGCACGGCTTCCGGGAAGCTCAAGCCTTCGAGGTCGGTGAGGAAGCGAAAATGGTCACCGGAAACGCCGCAGCCGAAACAATGATAGCGGCCCTTGCGGTCCTCGCAGTGGAAGCTCGGCGACTTCTCCCCGTGAAAGGGGCAACAGGCCCAATAGTCGCCGCGCGAAACATTGGTCTTGCGCCGGTCCCAGGCGACGCGCTTGGCGATCACGTCCGAAATCGGCACGCGATCGCGTATCTCGTCAAGGAAGGACTGTGAAAAGCGCATCAATACCTCTGGATCGCAGCGAGCCTGGTGCGATCCAGGTTCATCGCGATGGATTGCGAAGCGGACGGGTCGCAGACAAGGCATCCTACGCTCGCCCACGCGCGATCGCCCATATAAGCAGCATGCCGCGAGGAAGCCACCGCTTCCACCCGCGTTTCACGCTATTCACAGATCAAGCGATCGCCGACGACGGCGAGAAAGCGTGCCCGCCTCTTTCGAGACGGGCCTGCTGCATGTCTCCTTTAATCGTAGCCGGTTAAAGGACAAAGACATCCAGCAATTCAAAGTGCTACAGCGACCTTTGCGCGTCTGATAAGACGCGCGGCTCTGTAGGATTACTTCAGCAGTTCCTTCACCAGGCCGGAAGCCTTGGCGAAGTCCATCTGGCCGGGATAGCGCTCCTTGAGCACGTTCATGCACTTCCCCATATCGCGCAGGCCCTGTGCGCCGGTTTCCTGGATGACAGCAGTGCAAAGCTCGCGAACCTTTTCTTCCGACAATTGGGCCGGAAGGAACTGGTTGATGATGCCGATTTCCTGGCGCTCCTGCTCGGCAAGCTCCGGCCGGCCGCCCTCGTCGTAGATGCGGGCCGATTCCTCGCGCTGCTTGATCATCTTGGCGAGGATCTGCAGGATCTCGTCATCGCTGACCGGGTCCTTGCCCTGGCCGCGATTGGCGATGTCCCGGTCCTTGATCGCCGCCTGGATCAGCCGCACGGTCGAGGTACGCCGTGCGTCCTTGGCTTTCAGGGCTTCCTTCAGTGCGTCAGCGAACTGGTCGCGCATGTTCATACTCCATGTCAAAACCGGCCCGCGGTGCTCTGCCCGGAACCGGTTCGAAACCATCATTGTTGTCGTCGTCTTAAACCAGTGTGACAGGCGCAATCAAACGGAATACGCAACCGCTTGAATTATAAGGAATCTTATTTCCTGACAATTCACAGCGGCCGGTTGACCCGGATAAGCGCTTTGGGTATTTTCCCGCACCTGCACAACATCGGCATGAGAGCACTTTCCGCGGGGTTTCCGCGCGTCCATGCCTGAGCACATGAAATGGCGATCGACCGCCGGGCTTTCAAGCCCCGCGCTTCACGCCGCAACGGGATAGGAACGATGACCGCGACACCCGCATGGACCACTGAAAAACCAACCGCAATGCTCGTTCTGGCCGACGGCACCGTGATCGAAGGCAAGGGCATCGGCGCGACCGGCAAGGTGCAGGCGGAAGTCTGCTTCAACACCGCACTCACCGGCTACCAGGAAATCCTGACGGACCCTTCCTATCTCGGCCAGATCGTCACCTTCACCTTCCCGCATATCGGCAACATCGGCGCCAATGACGAGGATATCGAAGACCTGACGCCGGCAGCCCGCCACGGCGCGGTCGGCGTCATCTTCAAGGCCGACATCACCGAGCCGTCCAACTACCGCGCCGCCAAGCACCTCGACGCCTGGCTGAAGGCGCGCGGCATCATCGGCCTCTGCGGCATCGACACCCGTGCGCTCACCGCCTGGATCCGCGAGAACGGCATGCCGAACGCCGTCATCGCCCACGACCCCGCAGGCGTCTTCGACATCGAAACGCTGAAGGCCGAAGCCAAGGCCTGGAGCGGCCTCGAAGGCCTCGACCTTGCCAAGGTTGCAACTTCGGGCCAGTCTTCGCGCTGGGACGAGAAGCCCTGGGTCTGGAATGAAGGCTATTCGACGCTCGGCGAAACCGATGCGGCCTACCACATCGTCGCGCTCGACTACGGCGTGAAGCGCAACATCCTGCGCCTCTTTGCCGGCCTCAACGCCCGCGTCACCGTCATGCCGGCCTCGACCAGCGCCGATGAAGTGCTGGCGCAGAAGCCGGACGGCATCTTCCTGTCCAACGGCCCGGGCGACCCGGCGGCAACCGGCGAATACGCCGTGCCGGTCATCCAGGACCTGCTGAAAACCGACATCCCGGTCTTCGGCATCTGCCTCGGACACCAGATGCTGGCACTTGCCCTCGGCGGTAAGACCGAAAAGATGCACCAGGGTCACCACGGCGCCAACCATCCGGTCAAGGACCACACGACAGGCAAGGTCGAGATCGTCTCGATGAACCACGGCTTCGCGGTGGATTCGAAGTCTCTGCCGGATGGCGTTGAAGAGACTCACATTTCGCTCTTCGACGGCACCAATTGCGGCCTGCGCGTTGCCGGCAAGCCGGTCTTCTCCGTCCAGCATCACCCGGAAGCTTCGCCGGGCCCGCAGGACAGCCACTATCTCTTCCGCCGCTTCATGAACCTGGTGCGCGAGAAGAAGGGCGAACCGGCACTCGCCGAGCGTTGACGGAACCCGACAGAAGCGGTAGGGCCGCGTCCCTGCCGGCATAGGATCAAACCCCTCTTGGCACTTGCCGGGAGGGGTTTTTTATGTCCGACATATCTGTGCGTACCGCAGGACCATTGCTGGAAGGGAGCAGGTCATGGCCAGTCCCGTTGTGTTCGGCGCCGACTACAGCGTCTATGTCAGAACCGTTCGCTTGACGCTCGAGGAAAAGGGCGTCGCCTATCGGCTGGTGCCCATCGACGTCTTTGCCGAGGGCGGTCCCCCGCGCGACTATCTTGAGCGTCAGCCGTTTGGCCGCATTCCCGCCTTCGAACATGACGGCTTCAGGCTCTATGAGACGGGCGCGATCATTCGCTACGTCGATGAGGCCTTCGAGGGGCCGGCGCTCCAGGCTACGGATTTGCGGCAAAGGGCCCGCGGCAACCAGATCATCAGCATGATGGACGCCTATGGCTACCCGGTCATGGTGTGGGGCATCTACGTCGAGCGGATATCGAAGCCCGCTGAAGGCGACCTGACCGACGAAGCGCGCATTGCAGAAAACCTCCCGAAGGCCGCCACCCTGCTCAAGGCGCTGAGCGACCTCACGCAGGACGCACCCTGGCTTACGGGCGATCGGCTGACCTTGGCCGATCTGCACACGGCTTCGGTGTTCGCCTATTTCCTCCTGACCCCGGAGGGCCAGACGCTCATCAGGGACTATCCCAATCTGGCGGACTGGTGGTCTCGAATGACCGAACGGCCTAGCCTGTTGACGACGAAACCCTCGGGGTGAAGGCAGCGTCAGCCGTTTCCTGGCCGGGGATCACGCGCCGAGCCGCTCGGCGATGAATTCGACGACCGTGCGGACCGAGGGAAGCTGGCCGCGCCGATGCGGCATCAAAAGCGTCGTCGTCACCAGCCCCGCCTGCCAATCGGGCAGTACCTGCACGAGGCTGCCATCGTCGATTTCGGCGCGGCAGAGCTTGTGCGGCAGGGCGGTGATGCCGAGGCCGGCAAGCGCCGCCTCGAGGAGAACGCGGGACTCGTCGGCGACGAAGCGCTGCTTCGGGCGCACAGAGGCGGCAACGCCATCCTGATTGTGAAGCGTCCAGCCATCGCTTGCGAGCGACGTCAGCAAGCCGTCATGGTCGTTGAGATCGCCGGGTTGGCGTGGCGTCCCGCGCCGGGCGAGATAGCCGGGCGCAGCAACCAGCCAGATGACTTCGCGGGCAACCCGCCGCTGGACGAGACCGGAATCCGGCAAGGGCGCGAAATGATCGCGCACCGCAATATCGAAGCCTTCCTGGATGAGATCGACGAAGCGGTCGGTCGCGTGCAGCACCACCCGCATCTTGGGATAGGCCAGTGCCAGTTGCGGCAGCAGCCCGGCAAGCGTGATCTGCGCCGTCGGCACCGAGGCGGTGATGCGCACGGTGCCGCTCGGCTCCGCAAGCCTGCCCTTGACGACGGCCTCCGCGGCTTCCGCCTCGATCAGCATCGCGGCCGCGTGGCGATAGAAGTCCTCGCCGATCTCGGTCACGGTGAAACGCCGGGACGTGCGATTGATGAGACGGACGCCAAGCCTTTTCTCAAGCTCCGCCACGCGCTTGCTGAGCGTCGACTTCGGCACGTTGAGGACACGCGCCGCCGGCGCAAAGCCCCTGTGGTCGACGACATGGGCGAAGATGACGAAGTCGTTGAGATTGCGCATCATGGCTCGCCTCCTGTCCATAGGCGTGGACGATATATCCACGACGGCGCCAGATCCGCAACGTCGTCCACCAAACTCACCCGGCCATTGGATCGGGGCGATCTTCGAAGGAAGATCCGGCGGAAGAAATGATTCTGTTTTCAGCGACTTGGCCGGCCGATTTGAATCGGATTGCTCGCGCCTTCTATCAAAGCACGAACGAAAAAGGGCCCGCCGGAGACGGCAGGCCCACTGTTTGTCTCGGCGTCGGCCGAGCTTACTTGCAGGCGGCGCAGAAGCGCTGGATGCGGCGGCAGGCCTCTTCGAGCTGGGCTTCCGAGGTCGCATAGGAGATGCGGAAGTTCGGGCCGAGACCGAAGGCCGAGCCGTGCACCACGGCAACGCCTTCGGCTTCCAGCAGTTCGGAGACGAAGTCTTCGTCCGTCTCGATGACCTTGCCCGACGGCGCGGTCTTGCCGATCAGGCCGGCGCAGGACGGGTAGACGTAGAAGGCGCCTTCCGGCGTCGGGCACGCAATGCCCTTGGCCTGGTTCAGCATCGACACCACGAGATCGCGACGGCCTTCGAAGATCTTCTTGTTCTCAGGTATGAAGTCCTGCGTGCCGTTCAGCGCCTCGACGGCAGCCCACTGCGCGATCGAGGTGGCGCCCGAGGTCTGCTGGCCCTGGATCATGTCCATGGCCTTGATGAGCGGCAAGGGGCCGGCGGCATAGCCGATGCGCCAGCCGGTCATGGCATAGGCCTTGGAAACGCCGTTCATCGTGAGCGTGCGGTCGTAAAGGCCGGGCTCGACTTCGACCGGGGTCGCGAACTTGAAGTCGCCATAGGTCAGGTGCTCGTACATGTCGTCGGTGAGGATCCAGACATGCGGGTGCTTCATCAGCACGTCGGTCAGCGCCTTGAGTTCCGCATGCGAATAGGCAGCGCCCGACGGGTTGGAGGGCGAGTTGAAGACGAACCACTTGGTCTTCGGCGTGATCGCCTTTTCGAGATCCTCGGCCTTGAGCTTGAAGTTGTTTTCCTGCTTGGTCGAGACGAAGACCGGCGTGCCGCCGCAAAGCGCCACCATTTCTGGATAGGAAACCCAGTAGGGTGCCGGGATGACGACTTCATCGCCCGCGTTCAGCGTCGCCATGAAGGCGTTGAAAAGAATCTGCTTTCCGCCGGTGCCGACGATCGTCTGGGCAGCCGTGTAGTCGAGGTTGTTCTCGCGCTTGAACTTCTTGGCGATGGCTTCGCGCAGTTCCGGAATGCCGGAGACCGGCGTGTACTTCGTCTCGCCGCGGTTGATCGCGTCGATCGCAGCCTTCTTGATATTGTCGGGCGTATCGAAGTCCGGCTCCCCGGCGCCGAGGCCGATCACATCGCGGCCTTTCGCTTTCAGCTCACGGGCTTTCTGCGAAACGGCGATGGTGGCGGAAGGCTTTACACGGGAAAGGGCATCGGCAAGGAAGGCCATGGGTGAAGGTCCTGATCGTTTCGAGACGAGGTGATCGCTACGGAACGTAAAAAGCCAGGCTCCATAGCGGTTAGGTCTATGTCGAAAGACGCCGGGTCTTGCAAGCGCCGGAACGGCAAAAACGCCGGAAACGCGGGCAAAAAGCGTCACCATGACAAAGTTTCATGAGTGCGATCAGCGCCGTCGATGGCGCGCTTAGGCCCCGAACGATGCCCGGCCGTGCGTCGACCGCAACGAAAAACGGAATTATGGCCACCGTTTGAACGACCACGAAACGTATCGGCCGGAAACGGTTGTTGATCGCGATTTATTCAAAAAAATCAGCGCAATCCCGCAATTTTTCAAATGCCATAATTTAGCCATCACAACTGTCGCGGAACGCCGCAATTCCGTCCTGCAAGAGCCGGTTTCCGGGCCTCTTCTTCGATCATCCGAACACATTCGCATGACGGGGGTATGCAATGTTTCTCGACGACGAAATTGCCTCATTGAAGACCGCACGGAATGAAGCGCGCTGGGGCATGTATCTGGCGATCGCCGCGCTCGCTGCCTGCATCCTGATGCTCATCGGCCTGATGACGCAGGTCGCCGCCGAGACAGCCAGCGCCGAGCCCCAGAAGATGGCCGGCTATGTTCGCCCCAACGATCTGGGCACCGGCGCCCTGCTCTTCCCGTCAAAGGAACCCGGTTATTTCGTCGAAGCGCCGAGGCTGGCGACGGACGTGACGATCGACGTCAACGGCCCGATCATGCGCACCCGTGTCACCCAGCGCTTCGAGAACCCCAGCAAGGGCTGGGTCGAAGGTACCTATGTCTTTCCGCTTCCCGAGGACTCGGCCGTCGATACGCTGAAGATGCAGATCGGTGACCGCTTCATCGAGGGCCAGATAAAGCCGCGCCAGGCCGCCAAGGAAATCTACGAGCAGGCCAAGGTCGAGGGCAAGAAGGCGGCTCTGCTGGAGCAGCAGCGCCCGAACATCTTCACCAACCAGGTCGCTAATATCGGCCCCGGCGAGACGGTCGTCGTGCAGATCGAGTACCAGAGCGCTGTGCGCCAGTCGAACGGGCTCTATTCGCTGCGCTTCCCGATGGTCGTGGCACCCCGCTACAACCCGCAACCGATCGTTCAGACCGTCGATCTCGACAGCCGCACCGGTTATGCCGTCAACGACCCGGTTCCCGATCGCGAAAAGATCGAGGCCCCGGTTCTCGACCCCAAGGAGAACGCCAAGGTCAACCCCGTCACGCTGACGGTAAACCTCAAGGCAGGCTTCCCGCTCGGCGAGGTGAAATCCGCCTACCACGACGTCGATATCGCCAACCTCGACGATCTCAGCCGCCGCGTCACGTTGAAGGGCAATAGTGTTCCAGCCGACCGCGACTTCGAGCTCACCTGGAAGGCGATCGAGGGCAAGAGCCCCTATGCCGGTCTTTTCCGGGAGACGATGGGCAACAAGACCTATTTGCTCTCCTTCGTGACGCCGCCGGTCGCAGCAGCCGACGCCGGCGCCAAACCGGTCAAGCGCGAGATCGTTTTCGTCATCGACAATTCCGGCTCCATGGCCGGCCCCTCGATGGAGCAGGCCAAGGAGAGCCTGGCCCTGGCGATCTCGAGGCTGAAGCCCGAGGACCGTTTCAACGTCATCCGCTTCGACGACACGATGACCGTGCATTTCCCTGATCTCGTCGAGGCGACGCCGGACAAGCGCGAGGATGCGATCGCCTATGTCCGAGGCCTGACCGCCGACGGCGGTACGGAAATGCTGCCGGCGCTCGAAGCGGCGCTGCGCAGCCAGGGTCCGGTCCAGGCCGGCGCCCTTCGCCAGGTCGTCTTCCTGACCGACGGTGCGATCGGCAACGAGACGCAGCTCTTCGACGAGATCCAGAAGAACCGTGGCGACGCCCGTGTCTTTACCGTCGGCATCGGCTCGGCCCCGAATAGCCATTTCATGACCAAGGCCGCCGAATACGGCCGCGGCAGCTTCACGCTGATCGGCTCGGAAAACCAGGTGGCCGAGCGCATGGGTGAGCTTTTCACCAAGCTCGAAAGGCCTGCGATGACCGATATCTCCGCGAGCTTTGAGGGCGCATCGGCAAGCGACATCACGCCGAACCCGATGCCCGATCTCTACCGCGGCGAACCGGTGGTGCTGACGGCCGAACTCGACGGCACCGCACCCGAGGGCAAGCTGCAGATCCTCGGCAAGGCCGGCGACCAGCCCTGGCGGGTCGAGATGGACATCGCCAAGGCCTCAACCGGTCAGGGCATCGCCAAGCTCTGGGCGCGTCGCAAGATCGACGACCTCGAGGCAAGCGCCGCTTCGATTGCCGACCCCGCCACGCTCGACAAGCGGATCGAGACCGTCGCACTCGCCCACCACCTCGTTTCCCGCGTCACCAGCCTCGTCGCGGTCGATGCTACGCCGTCGCGCCCGGCCGGCGAGCCGCAGGCCGAAACGAAGCTGCCGCTCAACCTTCCGGCCGGCTGGGACTTCGGCAAGGTCTTTGGCGAAAAGCCCACTGGGAGCCCCCCCGGCAAGATCGACGAACGCGACGCGGCGATCGAAAGCCGGACCAAGCTTGCTATGGCGACAGCAGACCGCATGCTGGCGGCCCCGACGGCGCGTGCAGCCGGTCTGATCGCCGAGGCCAACAATCAGGTAAACCTGCCGCAGACGGCAACGGAAGCGGACAAGCAGATCCTGATCGGCCTGATGCTGCTGGCTTTCGCCCTCCTCGCCGGCACGACGTTCGTCTTCTGGCGCGCGCCGATCGCCGCCGTCGTGCTTGCGGGAGTGCGCCGTCGTGGCCGCTGACAGCCAAAAGCCCGAGCCTCGTCCGGGCTTTCTCGCCCGCCTCTCGGCGGTCGAAACGATCGTGCTCGCGGTGATCGCCCTCATCGCCCTCGCCGGCCTGATGCTGATCGGCAAGGGCTTCTACATGAAGGCCAAGGCCGAAGTCTCGCAGGTTCTTCTGAAGCGCACCTTCGAGGCGCAACTGCACGGCAACCCGGATGGCAAGCCCTGGCCCTGGGCCGACTTCCAGACCGCCGCGGAAATCACCGCGCCGCGATTGAACCGTTCCGCGATCGTGCTCGAAGGCGCCAGCGGCGAGGCGCTCGCCTTCGGCCCGGCCTGGCTGACGACGACACCCCTGCCCGGCGACGAAGGCACCTCCGTCATCGCCGCCCACCGCGACACGCATTTCCGATGGCTGAAGGACGTCAACCCCGGCGATCTCCTGGTGCTGACACGCAAGGATGGCCGGCGCTTCCTGTTCCGGGCCGGCGAGAGCCGCGTCGCCCGCTGGGACGAAAGCGGCATCAATGCATCGGCCACCGGCCACCATCTGGCGCTCGCCACCTGCTGGCCCTTCGATGCGGTCGAACAGGGGCCGATGCGCTACATCGTCAATGCCGATCTCATCGGCGAACAACGGCCTGCGCCGCTGACGACGGGCTCGATCTCGAAATAAACCGCTTTTGATCGGATGTGACTTGAACCGCCTCGTCTCCCGCTCCAGCTTGCCTGTTGAACGAATCGGCCCGGAGAAGCGGAATGCGGCGAGCGGATGCAGAAGCGTCGAAACACTTGAGTAAGCGGCGGCATATCCCGGCGCTCGCCGTGCTCGTTGCTCTGGCCACGATCGTCGCGCCTTCCGGCGCCAGTTCCCAGGAGGCGCGTGAATTCCCGAGCCAGCACGGCACTCTGCGGGTCGAAACCTTGGCAACCGGCCTCGAACACCCCTGGTCCGTCGAAGCGCTTCCCGGCGGCGGCCTGATCGTCAGCGAACGTCCCGGCCGGTTGAGGATCCTGCGCGATGGCAAGCTGTCGAAACCGCTGAAGGGCGTGCCTGAAGTCGCCGAGCGTGGCCAGGGCGGCCTCCTCGACATCGCCCTCGACCCCGGCTTCGCCGAGAACAGGACGCTCTATCTGACCTTGGCCGCCAACGGCAAAGGCGGCTATGGCACCGCCGTCGTGCGGGCAAAACTGGCCGATGACGAGAGCGGCCTTGCCGACGTCAAGGAACTCTTCCGGATGAAGAAATTCACCGGCAAGGGACAGCATTTCGGTTCCCGTATCGCAATCGCAGCCGACGGCAGCCTGTTCTTCGGCATCGGCGACCGCGGCGAAGGCGATCGCGCCCAGGACCCGCGTGATCATGCCGGTGCCATCCTGCACATCAACGCCGATGGCAGCATTCCCGGATCGAACCCCTATCGCGGCGGCACCGGGGGGCTGGCGGAGATCTGGTCGAAGGGCCACCGCAATCCCCAGGGCATCGCCTTCGACCCGAAGGACGGCACGCTGCTGACCGTCGAGCACGGCGCCCGCGGTGGCGACGAGGTCAACAATCCGCAGGCCGGCCACAACTACGGCTGGCCGATCATCACCTACGGCAAGGACTATTCCGGCGCCGAGATTGGCGAAGGCACCGCGAAGGAAGGCCTCGACCAGCCCCTCTTCTATTGGGATCCCTCGATCGCCCCCGGCGCGCTTGCCGTCTATCGCGGCAAGATGTTTCCTGAGTGGGACGGTGACCTGTTGGTCGCCGCGCTGAAGTACCAGCTTCTCGTCCGCCTGGAGCGTGACGACAGCGGCGTCATCGGCTCCGAAGAGCGACTGTTCGACGGCGAGTTCGGCCGCATCCGCGACGTGGTCGTCGCGCCGGACGGTGCATTGCTGATGGTGACCGACGAGGAGGACGGCGCCGTTCTGCGGGTCTCCAAGGGTGCGACGCAATAGGAATTCAGGCCTTCGCTCCCGCTTCACGACAGCCGGTCGCGAAACTCCCTGCGGAACATGAACTTCAGCCCGGACCAGACCGCATCGACGGCGCAGACCTTCACGTCGACGAGACCGAGCGGCAGGAAGACGTCGCGCAGCACATCCTCCGTCAAGGTCGTCGGCACCTTCGATGCCTTCTTCGGCCAGGAAATCCAGAGCATGCCGTCAGGCCTCAGCCGGGCCGCAACCTCCGGCGCCAAGTCATCCAATAGGGACCTCTCAGTCTCGAACACATGGATATAGTCGTAGCTGCGCCCGGCGATGCGACTGATCGAGCTTTCGCAGGTCGAGAATCCGGAAAAGTCCGTGATTTCCCCGAGCCCGGGCGGAACGCCGAGAAGCAGCGCCGCCTGCCCGTCCTTCAAACCCAGCTTGCGGGCAAGCGGGGTGCCGGAATATCCGCTGTCATTCATCGCCATCTCCGAGCACCATGAACGCCGACGATGAGCCTTGCCCGCCCAGAACGCAACTGCTAGACGGCGGCCTGTCCGAGGAGAGAACGACATGCCCCGCATTCAGGCCAATCTGCTGCTGTTGATATCAGGCGCGATCTGGGGCGCCGGCTTCGTCGCGCAGTCGACGGCCATGGATGCGATCAGCCCGCTGTGGTTCATCACGCTTCGCTTTGCGATCGCGACACTGGTTGCGATGCCCTTCGCCATCATCGAAACGAGGCGCGCGGCCGAGCCGCTGCGGCTGACGACCGTGCGCAATTTCATCTTCATCGGCCTCGCACTTTTTGCCGGCGCAACGACCCAGCAGTTCGGCCTTCTCGACACCAGCGTCACCAATTCCGGCTTCCTGACCGGGCTCTATGTCGTCTTCGTGCCCGTGCTGACGGTCGTCTTCCTGCGCCGCAAGCCGCATTGGGTCATCTGGCCAGGCGCGCTGATGGCTCTCTTCGGCATCTTCCTTTTGAGCGGCGGCGCCCTGTCGGCATTGACCGGCGGCGACTACCTGACGATCCTGTGCGCCCTCTGCTGGGCGGTGCAGTTGCTGCTCGTCGGCCTCTTCGCCCCCAGCAGCGGCCGGCCGATGTTGCTCTCCATGACGCAGTTCGCCGTCTGCGCGGTGCTCGGTTTCCTCTTCGCGGTGAAGACGGGGCCGCTGAGCCTTGCGGCCGTGGAAGGCGCCCTCTTCGAAATCCTCTATGCCGGCATCTTCTCCAGCGGCCTCGCCTTCATCCTGCAGGTGGTGGGCCAGCGCTACACCACGGCGCCGCAGGCGGCCATCTTCCTTTCGAGCGAGGCGCTTTTTGCCGCCCTCTTCGGCGTTCTCCTGCTTGGCGAAGTCATCACGCCGATCGGCTATACCGGCTGCGCCATCATCTTCGCGGCTATGCTTGCGGTCGAGATCATACCCGAACTGACCAGAAATCGCCGCGCGGAAGCCGCCACCTGAAACCGGACATTGCGGCCGCAAGCGGCGCTGCGCCATGAACTATATCAGCGGCCGGTCCAACGTCGGGCCGATGCTTTACTTACTATTGTACCGGACCATCAAGTCGTTGCTTCGGCGTAGCGAGCGGCGCACGGGGTAATCGACCGACCCAATCCAACACCTGCAGACTTTCTGCAAGAATCTTGCGTAAGAACCGCAGGATGCGAGAAGCATCAAATATATCAGAGAGTTGCGAATACCGGGCTGAGCCGGCGTTCAATGAACCTTCTTGCGGCTGCATCCAAAAACAGCAAAAACCCACTCAATTTTGCGGCACTCATTTTCAAAAAGCTGTGATTTCAACAGCTTGCGATATATCTTGAAGGAGGGACAACAACCGCGGAAATGACCGGTTTTTGAGCAATGACAAGACGCAATACCACGCCTGAAAAGTTTTGCTTGCCAATTCAAAATAAACCCATCACTCTTACTCTGTTCGGGCAATCTGCGAACACGGGAAGATCTTGAAATAAAAGCGGGCCGGAGACGCAAAACTCCGGGCGGCCAGACCGGGGAGACGCATGAAAATGCAACTTCTCCAATGGCTGGCTGCGGTAACAGGACCCTTTCCTCAGACGTCGAGAACTGCCTGCCAACGCCCATCCGGGCAAACTGCAATGCCGCCCGTCCGTCAAACGGGTGGAGAGAAAAGGACCTGACGCATGGCCGAAACTGGCACTGTAAAATTCTTCAACACCGACAAGGGCTTTGGTTTCATCAAGCCTGACAACGGTGGTGCAGATATCTTCGTACACATTTCCGCAGTCCAGGCTTCCGGCCTGAACGGTCTGACGGAAAACCAGAAGGTGAGCTTCGACACCGAACCGGATCGCCGCGGCAAGGGCCCGAAGGCGGTCAACCTGCAGATCGCCGGCTAACGCCGACATCTGCTGACAGATTCACAGTTGAAGCCCGGCAGACTTGCCGGGTTTTTTTTGTTCAGGCTCGGTTCATGGTGGCGGCATTAACCTCCCCTCATCATGAAATCCGGATTGATCCGGTCCATGCGATAGGATTTGAAGCCCATGAACAAGTTCATCAAAGCAGCCGTTCTTTCGGTCGCCGCCGCCGCCATGGTCATCCCGACCTTCGGCGTCGCCCAAGCAACCCACCGGCATCACGACAACAGCGATGCGTGGGCGGCAGGCGCAGCGGGCCTCGTCGCCGGCACGCTGATCGGCGGCGCGATCGCCTCGCAGCCGCGCTCCTACGGCGGTTACGGCGACCGCGTCTATATCGATCCGGAACCCGAATATTACGAGCCGCGGCCGGTCTACCGCGCCCGCCCGGTCTATCGTGAGGTTTATCGCCCGGTCGCCGTCGAGACCTATGGCGTCGAGCCTTGGACGCCGGCATGGTACCGCTATTGCTCGCAGCGCTACCGCTCGTTCGATCCGGACAGCGGCACGTACATCGGCTATGACGGCCGCAGCCATCTCTGCCGCTGAGTGAGATCAACCTACAGCGCCGCGCGTCTTATCAGACGCATCAGACGCGCAAAGGTCGCCGTAGGACTTTGATTTGCTGCATGTCTTCGTCCTTAAATCAAGGTCGATTTAAGGGGACATGCAATAGAACTTGAAAAGCACATGTCTCGCCCGAGGCATGTGCTTTTTTCATGCGATGCAAGCATCGCAAGCGCTGTCAGAGCCCGCGCAGATAGGGATTGGTGCGGCGCTCCTCGCCGATCTGGCCGCCGGGGCCATGGCCGCAGATGAAGCCGACATTGTCGCCGAGCGGCAGGATCTTGTCACGGATGGAATCGAGCAATTGCTGGTGATTGCCACCCGGCAGGTCGGTGCGTCCGATCGAGCCGTGGAACAGAACGTCGCCGACATGGGCGAAATTCTGTGCCCGGTTGAAGTAGACGACATGGCCGGGTGCGTGGCCGGGGCAATGCAGGACCTCGAAGACATGATCGCCGAAGGAAACGGTATCGCCCTCTTCGAGCCAGCGATCCGGAATGACATTCTGGACCTTCATCGCCAGTCCGAAACGCTCTGCCTGGCTTTCCAGCCTTTCGAGCAGCGGCAGGTCGTCCTTGTGCGGGCCGATGATTTCGAGCCCGAGCGCATCCTTCAATTCCTTGGCACCGCCGGCGTGGTCGATATGGCCATGGGTGATCCAGATCGCCTTCAGCGCAATGCCGTTCTCGCGAACCGTCTGCAGGATGATATCGACATCGCCACCAGGATCGACGACCACGCCTTCCTTGGTTTCGCTGTCGAACAGCACCGTGCAATTCTGCTCGAAATGGGTAACTGGAATGATGCCCGCCTGTAACATGCGCGTCTGCCTCTATAGGATCTGTTGTTCTTCCTATAACGGCAATTGGCGCCGGTGACAGCGCCAATCAGCGCAGAATGGCCACTTGGCTGGTGGCGGCCTGTGGCGCCGGCCATTGCACGGTCGTCATCAGCAGCGCCGAAATTGCCAGTTCGGCGGCAACGACGATGCGCACGACAGGCTTGAGGCTGCGGGCCGTGACGTTGTTTTGATCCTGTTGAATATCCTGCATTTTTGCCCCCTCTTCCACTGCCGACTCTTCAGGCGCTCGGGCCGCGGCACCCGTGAGAGAATGTCACGGCGTCACATTTCGTGACGTTCCCGGGGGAACATCCGCGCGCACGCGGGCGTTTCGCCCTCATCAATAAGAGGAGAAAGATGATGGTGAAGCTTACCCGCCCCCTGTTGCGAGCCGCTGCGGCCGCGGGTTTGGTGTTGACGGTCGGCATACCGGCCGCCTTTGCAGCCATGACCGCCACCACAGTCACGGATCTCAACATACGCACGGGTCCGGGCCCTCAATATCCGACAGTCGGCCTGGCGACCCGCGGTAGCACGGCGGTCATCGACGGCTGCATCGAAGGCAGCAAATGGTGCCGCATCGACATCAATGGCGTACGCGGCTGGGTCTATGCGCGATATCTGACGACCAACTTCGGCGGTTCGACCGTCGTGGTGCAGGAACGTCGCGCCGATCTGGCGATTCCCGCCGTCACCTATGAGGCGCAGCCGAGCGATCCGGTGATCGTCAGCAGCGGCGATGAGTTGATCGGTCCGGTCGAAGAGATCGATCCGATCGTGCCGCCGGAAACCGTACGTACCTACATCGCGTCGAACCCTGGCGAAACCGTCTACCTCGATGGTGAAGTCGTGGTTGGCGCCGAGTTGCCGCAGACCGTCGCGGTCCGCCGCGTGCCTGACTATAACTACGACTATGTCAGCATCAACGGCCAGCCCGTGCTGGTCGAGCCGGCGACGCGGCGCATCGTCTACGTCTATCGATAACGGGGCCCCTTGCTACTCCGGCGATCAAGCGGTCGCCGGAGAATACCGTGCTTTCCGCCTTCTCCCATCGTTCGACCCGCGCACGAATCACGCGTTTCGTTCAGCGCAGTCCGAGAACCGATCGTTCCCGATACCAGTGCGTGCGTTCCTCCCTGCCACCGCGAGATGCTCGCTTCCGGCTGAAATCAAACCATTTCAATAGGTAAGGCTCCGGCTGCCGGCGCGGCGATTTCGTTCAAATTGACAATAATCCAGATTCGGCTTCAACCTATCGGTGCCGGATCATCGGCTTTTGGTGGCCCGTCCACGACGAGCCACGACACGGGAGGGATCAATGGAAGCATTAATGCCTATCATTACCCAATTGATCGCGGGGGCGGCCGGCGGCAACGCAGCCAGCGCAGTGTTGAAGCAGCAGGCATTCGGTATCGTCGCACGGACAATCGTCGGCGCGATCGGTGGCCTGGGCGGAGGGTTCCTCATTCAGATGCTCGGTGGCGAAGCCGCCGCGACCGGCCTTGCCATGCAGGCCATCGGCGGCCTGGTCGGCGGTGGCGTGCTGAGCGGCATTGTCGGACAGTTCCTCGGCAAAACCGCCTGACCCGATCATCCGTAGCAAGACAAAAGGCGGCCCGGGGCCGCCTTTTCCGCATTCGAAAGCATTGCTGACCGCGTTACTCGGCCGCCGCAGCGACCGGATAGACTTCCTTCATGTAGTCGTTCATCAGGTTTTCGGTGATCGTCGCCGGCTTGAAGCGATAGGGGCCGATTTCGGAAACCGGCGTCACCTCGGCAGCCGAGCCGGTGAGGAAGCATTCAGTGAAGCCCGAGAGCTCCTCCGGCATGATCGCGCGCTCGACGACCTCGTAGCCGCGGCGCTTGGCAAGTTCGATGACCGTGCGGCGGGTGATCCCGTCGAGGAAGCAGTCCGGCACCGGCGTATGCAGGACGCCGTCCTTGACGAAGAAGATATTGGCGCCGGTGGCTTCGGCCACCCGGCCGCGATAGTCGAGCATCATTGCGTCGGCGTAGCCCTTGGCCTCCGCCGCATGCTTGGAGATGGTGCAGATCATATAGAGCCCGGCCGCTTTGGATTTCGCAGGCGCCGTCGCCGGATCAGGGCGGCGATACTCGGCGATGTCGAGCCGGATGCCCTTCAGCTTTTCCGCCGGGTTGAAGTAGCTGCCCCACTGCCAGATGGCGATGGCGACATTGATGCGGTTATTCTGCGCCGAAACGCCCATGCTCTCGCTGCCGCGCCAGGCAATCGGCCGCACATAGGCTTCGGAGAAGCCCTGGCGCTTCAGGAGCTCGACGCTCGCCGCATCCAGTTCTTCCACCGAATAGGGAATCTTGAAGCCGAGGATATCGGCCGACTTGTGAAGGCGCTGGTTGTGTTCCGTCAGCTTGAAGATGCGTCCGCCATAGGCGCGCTCACCCTCGAAAACGGCGCTGGCATAGTGCAGGCCGTGGGTCAGCACGTGAATCTTGGCGTCCTTCCATGCGACGAACTCGCCGTTGAACCAGATCTCTCCGTCCAACTGATCAAATGGAACCGCTGCCATAGTGTCATCCTCCGGCGCATATGCGCCATTCTCTGTTGATTATCGTCCTGCTTTCAGTCTATCGGCAAACTGACTGAGGGAAAATTCAATTTCGTGATTTTGGATTTGCGAACGGAACGGCGGGGCTTATCCTTTCAAGGTGTTGCCAACGCCAAATGTCTCGCTTACCGAGCGAGGACGCTAACGACGCGGTAAAAATATGTCAACAAAGCTGACGTATTTTTCCGAATGTTTCGCAAGTTGCAATCTGGCTGAAAGGAAATGACCGCGTGGCCGGCCAATCCAAAGAGAACACCCGGTATCTCAGCGATGCCGCCGCCGATGATGACACGATCGATTTCGAGATCATCGAGTTGCTCTTCTTTGCCTATCGCGACTTCACCTCCGACCCGGATGCGATCCTTGAAAAGAGTGGCTTTGGGCGGGCGCATCACCGGGTCGTGCACTTTGTCGACCGTGAGCCCGGCATGACCGTCGCCGACCTTCTCGACACGTTGAAGATCACCAAGCAGAGCCTCGCCCGCGTCCTCAAGCAATTGATCGACTCGGGCTACATCCGCCAGGAGACGGGCCCCGAAGACCGTCGCCAGCGCATGCTCTATACAACCGAGGAAGGCCAGGCGCTGGCGCGTGCGCTGGCCGAGCCACAGTCCCGCCGCATAGCCGATGCATTGGCAAGATCGGGTCCGGGCGCGCGGGAAACGGTCAAGCGCTTTCTCGCCGGGATGAAGAACGCCGCAGACTGACACGAGGCTCGCCACCGGCAGAGGGGCGCGGGAGCCTGGAAATTGGGAAGCGTGGAATGACGACAAAACCGACTGTCTCGGACGATGCGGCTCACCTTCTGGTCGTTGACGACGACCGGCGCATCCGCGATCTCCTCAACCGCTACCTGGTGGAACAAGGATTCCGGGTGACAACCGCGTCCGATGCGGACGAGGCGCGGCGTAAGCTCGTCGGCCTCGACTTCGATCTTCTGATCGTGGACGTGATGATGCCGGGCGAGAGCGGCATCTCGCTGACCCATAGCCTCCGGCAGATCAAGTCCGTACCGATCCTGATGCTGACGGCCCTGGCGGAATCCAATTCCCGCATCGAAGGTCTCGAGGCCGGGGCCGACGACTATCTGTCGAAGCCCTTCGAACCGCGCGAACTGGTGCTGCGCATCAACAACATCCTGCGCCGCAACCAGCCGGCCCAAGCGCCCAAGGTCGACCAGGTGATCTTCGGCCCCTACACTTTTTCGGTGGTGCGCAAGGAACTCCGCCGCGGCGCCGATCATATCCGCCTCACCGACCGCGAACAGGAGATCATGACGCTCTTCTCGCAGCGCGCTGGAGAGACCATCCCGCGCCACGAACTGATCGGCGACGATGCCGAGGTCGGCGAGCGCACGATCGACGTGCAGATCAACCGCCTCCGGCGCAAGATCGAGGACGATCCGTCCAATCCGGTCTGGCTGCAGACGGTGCGCGGCATCGGCTACCGGCTGAGCGTGGACTGAGATGGCAGCCCTTCCGATGAGCGCAGCGTTCCATGGCAAGCTTTGACGGTATAGAGCGCGGGGCGGCGGGTTCCAGCGACAATGCCTGGCGTCGCTTCACGCGCTGGCTGCGCCGCCGCCTGCCGATGGGCCTTTATGCCCGTTCGCTGCTCATCGTCATCATCCCGATGGTGCTCCTGCAGTCGGTCGTCGCCTTCATCTTCATGGAGCGCCACTGGCAACTGGTGACGCAGCGCCTGTCGGCCGCCGTGACCGGCGACATCGCCGCGATCGTCGATCTCATCGATACCTTCCCCGATGATCGCAACATTGCCGAGATCATCCGCATCGCTCGCGAGCAACTCGATCTCAGCATTTCCGTCGATCCGCCTGGCGAACTGCCGCCGCCGCGCCCAAGCCCCTTCTTCGAAATCCTCGATCAGATCCTCGGCGAAGAAATCTCCAACCAGGTCCGCCGCCCCTTCTGGATCGATACGGTCGGCAACTCCAAGCTCGTCGAGATCCGCATCAAGCTCGACGACGGCCGCATTCTGCGTGTCTACGCCCGGCGCAACCAGGCCTATGCCTCGAACACCCACATCTTCCTCGTGTGGATGGTGGCGGCATCGCTGGTGCTGCTGGCGATCGCGATCCTGTTCCTGCGCGGCCAGATCCGGCCCATCCTGGCGTTGACCAAGGCGGCCGAAAGCTTCGGCAAGGGCCAGAAGATCGACGACTTCGCGCCGCGTGGCGCCGATGAGATCCGCCGCGCCGGCCTTGCCTTCATCCTGATGCGCGAGCGCATCGAGCGCCAGATCGAACAGCGCACCGCGATGCTGACCGGCGTCAGTCACGACCTCAGAACCATCCTCACCCGCTTCAAGCTGCAGTTGGCGTTGGCCGGCAACAATCCGGATCTCGAAAGCCTTAACCAGGATGTCGAGGACATGCAGAACATGCTTGAAGGCTACCTCGCTTTCGCCCGTGGCGAAGCGGAGGAGGACGTCGGCCAGTTGAAACTCAGCGACCTGATGACGCGGCTTGCCGCGGAAGCCGAACTGCTCGGCAAGACGCTGACCACCTCGATCGAGGGCGAAGACGAGGTTCGCGTCCGGCCGAACGCCTTCACCCGCCTCGTCGCCAATCTCGCCTCGAACGCCTATCGCTATGCCAACACCGTCAATGTCGACGCCCGCCACAGCGCCAAATGGGTCACGATCACCGTCGACGACGACGGTCCAGGCATTCCCGAGCGATCGCGCGAAGACGTGTTCAAACCCTTCTTCCGCCTTGACGAGGCACGCAATCTCGACAGTTCCGGCACCGGCCTTGGCCTTGCGATCGCCCGCGACATCGCCCGCAGCCACGGCGGCAATGTCACGCTGGGCGACAGCCCGCTCGGCGGCCTCAGGGCAACGGTGCGCGTGCCGGCTTGATCGCCAGGAGTCGGCTTTCGCTCGGCAGCCTGTCGCGCCACCTCCCCCGCTACAACCGATCGCTCAAGCGCTATGCCGACGCGGTCATGGGGATCACATCAGTTTTTTGCCGTTGGGGACCGGCCGTTCGGTGGCAGCCAGCACGATCGCGCCGGCCTCGTCTTCAAAACCCAGCGTCAGCACTTCGGAGCGGACGGGACCGATCTGGCGCGGCGGAAAATTGACCACGCCCAGCACCTGCCGCCCGACGAGTTCTTCCGGACGATAATGCACCGTGATTTGGGCCGATGATCTTTTTATGCCGATCTCCGGCCCGAAATCGATTTTCAGCTTGAAGGCCGGCTTGCGCGCTTCCGGAAAAGGCTCGGCCTCGACGATGGTGCCCACACGAATATCGACGCGTTCGAAATCAGCAAATTCAATAGTTTCAACCATAACAAGGTCCTTAGTGAAACGCTCTTCGCCGCCGGGCTTAAAGCATCCAGCCAGATTCCGGAAGGTTCGGCGCCGTGGCGACGCCATTGGAGCAATTCGTTCACACGGCACACGCCGCATCCAGCGATCGTCGACGCCCACGAAACGGATCGGCCCCACGACGATGTCGCGGGGCCGCAATCTGCATTTGGTTGGCGCGTTCGTTCTATCCGGCCAATTCCTCGGCGCGTTTGCGCGCAGCCGCGATGGCCTTGTCGAAAAGCGGCTGCATGCCATCGTCGGCCATCAGCACGGAGAGTGCGGCCGCCGTCGTGCCGCCGGGCGACGTCACGTTCTGGCGCAGCCGCGCCACTTCGTCGGGGGACTGGTGCAGGAGTTCGCCAGCCCCCGCGACGGTTTCCCTTGCAAGCCGCATGGCAAGGTCCGCCTCGAGGCCGGCCTTGCGGCCTGCCTCCGCCATGCACTCGACGAGGTAGAAGACATAGGCCGGGCCGCTGCCAGAAACCGCCGTCACGGCATCGATCTCGGCTTCGGTCCTGACCCATTCGACGGGACCGCTCACCTTCAAGAGATCGTGAACCTGGGCGCGCTGCGCTTCGCTGACACGTGCATTGGCAAAGGCGCCTGTGACGCCGCGGCCGATCATCGCCGGCGTGTTCGGCATGGCGCGAACCGTGGCCGCTGCGGCGAGATGGGCTTCGATAAAGGCGAGCGTCTTGCCGGCCGCGACCGATACGATGACCGTATCCGGCCCGACGAGCGGCTTCAGCGGCGGCAGCACGGTTTCCATCACCTGCGGCTTGACCGCCAGGAAGATCACGCCCGCCTGGACACCGGATGGTGCCGAGGTCGCATGTGTCACGCCGTTATCGGCAATGAGCTTGGCCATGGCCGGCGGCGGGCCGGGATCGACGACAAGCACGTCGGTGCCCTTGACGCCGCTTTTCAGCCAGCCGGAAAGCATGGCGCCGCCCATATTGCCGGCGCCGACGAGGACGATGGGACCGGAAGCGGCATTCGTCATGATCAGGCTTCTCCAACCGTTTCGAACAGGACCGCATCGACGGCGCGCTGCGCGTCCATGCCGGACCAGACGACGAATTGAAACGCCTGATAATAGGATTCGCAAGCGTCGAGTGCGCTCGAAAGCAGAACTTCGACCTGCTGGTTGGTGGGCTCGGCGCCGCCGGCAAGCAGCAGCGACTGGCGGAAGATCACCACTTCCTCCTGGCGCCACAGGTCGAAGTGGCCCATCAGCACCTGCCCGTTGATATGGGAGAGCAGGCGGATGACTTCATTGACCCGGCTTTCCGGAACCTTGATGTCGAAGGCGCAGGCGAGATGCAGAGCCTCGAATTCCTCCATCCAGGAGAAGGAAACGTGGTAGTCCGCCCACTTGCCTTCGACCGTCATGGCGATTTCATCTTCGCCGGATCGTTCGAACGACCAGTCGTTGTTTGCAGCCACGAACTCGATCATATCGACCGGGTTGGATTGGCGCTCGACTTCCATTTCCAAAAGGCTCATGCATCACCCTGTATAGGTGTGGCGCAGACATGCATCATCACGCTCACAAGACGCAACGCTGCAAACCCGACACCGATTACAAACACACTATGATTGCTGAACTCACATCCATCCTGGCTGACTTACCCTGCCCGGAGCTTGCGTGGTTCGTTTCGAATCATCATTTAAAATCAGTGTATAATGGCGGAGTCAGGCTGCCAGCCCCCGGGCCGAAAAATAGCCGGGATGAATCGCGTCCACGTTGTCATTTGGATGAAGCGCGAGAGCTTAACCGACTCTGCCATAAGGGTTTTTTGGCAGTGTCCACAGGTGGAAAACTTTTCAGGTTTTATTAACCAGCGTTAGCGGCGTTTCAGACGATCCAGGACAAACGACAGCAAAACGCCCGCGAAACCAGTTCGCGGGCGAAGTAAAAACGCTGAAATACCGTTATTTCGGCGGAATCGCGTTACTTGCCGGCCTCGGCGAGGCGCGCTTCCAAAGCCTCGATGCGGGCGAGCAGCGCATCGTTTTCCTCGCGCGCCTTGATCGCCATTTCCTTGACCATCTCGAACTCCTCGCGCTTGACCACGTCGAGCGAGTTCAGCGCCCGTTCGGCCTGCGCGCGGAAGGCGGTCTCGACTTCGCGGCGCACGCCCTGGGCGGCACCTGCGGCATCGGTCATCATCTTGGCAAAGTCATCCAGAATGCGGTTGGCGCCTGTGCTCATCGTCGCGATCTCCATTTCAGCCATCGCCTCGCATTGCGATGCGGTCATGAATTTCAGGTAGGGTCAGCGGCGAGCGGATGCAAGGAAAATCACATGCCAAATCACGCCGCCGTGTACCAGGCGCGCGCACAGGCGCCTTGACCCGGCGGAAATCGCTCGCCATGTTCCGCCAAACAATCGGCCCTTGCACAAGAAAATAGATACGAGAACATATCTTGGAAACTTTAGCGGCCCGCCTCGCCATTCTTCCCTTCCCCGAAATCGACCCCGTCATCTTCCAGATCGGGCCGCTTGCCGTCCATTGGTACGGGCTCGCCTATGTCGCGGGCATCCTGATCGGCTGGTTCTATGCGCGCCGCCTCGCGATGAATGCGGCGCTCTGGCGCAACGAAATCCCCGCCGTCACGCTGCAGCAACTCGACGACTTCCTGCTCTGGGCCGCCGGCGGCATCGTTCTCGGCGGTCGCATCGGCTACATCCTCTTCTACGATCTCGGCTCCGTGCTCGCCAATCCGATCCGCGCCATTGAAATCTGGAACGGCGGCATGTCGTTCCATGGCGGTTTCCTCGGCACCACGCTCGCCATGATCATCTTCGCGCGGCGCAACGGCATCGTTCTCTGGAGCCTGTTCGATATCGTCGCTGCCGTCGTCCCGATCGGCCTCTTCTTCGGCCGCATTGCCAATTTCATCAACGGCGAGCTTTGGGGCCGGTTGTCGTCGATGCCCTGGGCAATCGTCTTCCCGACCGGCGGCCCCTTTGCCCGCCACCCGAGCCAGCTTTACGAAGCGGCGCTCGAAGGCCTGGTGCTGCTCTGTGTGCTCGCCTGGTTCGTCTACCGCCGCCAGGCGTTGAAATCGCCGGGCCTTGTCACCGGCATCTTCGTACTTGGCTACGCCTTGAGCCGTATTTTCGTCGAATTCTTCCGCGAACCGGACGCCCAGATCGGCTATCTTGTCGGCGGCTGGCTGACGATGGGCATGCTGCTCTCGCTGCCGATGGCACTCGCCGGCATCTGGGCGATCGCCCGGGCCCGCCGCGCGGTCGCAGCCTAGGCGCGGAATGAGGAGGAACGGGTGCGTGCGGCTTTCCTGCCGCACCCCGTCAACTGGGCGAACGCATGACGACACCACTCGCGGACAAGATCAAGGCGCTGATCAAGGCTCACGGGCCGATCAGCGTCACCGATTATTTCTCGCTTTGCCTGGCGGATCCGGAGCACGGCTATTACCGGGTGCACGAGCCTTTCGGCAGGGAAGGCGATTTCACCACGGCGCCGGAAATCAGCCAGCTCTTCGGCGAGATGATCGGCATCTTCCTCGTCCACGCCTGGCAGCAGCACGGCAAGCCCGAAGGTGCCGTCATCGCCGAGATCGGTCCCGGCCGCGGCACGATGATGGCCGACATGTTGCGCGTCGTGCGTCGCCTCGCACCGGAGCTTTATGCATCCGCCGGCGTGCATCTCGTCGAAACCAGTGAGCGCCTGCGCAAGATCCAGTCCGAAACCCTTGCCGCCCATGGCAACAAGGTCGAATGGCACGCAAGCTTCGAGACTTTGCCCGAAGGCTTCCTGCTGCTCGCCGCCAACGAGCTGTTCGATGCGATCCCGATCCGGCAATTCGTGCGCACCGCGCAAGGGTTCCGTGAGCGCATGGTCGGCCTCGACGCCAACGACGAACTGACCTTTGCCGCCGGCGTCGCCGGCATCGACCCCAGCCTCTTGCCGACGCCGGCGCAGGGGGTCGCCGAAGGCACAATCTTCGAGATCGCCCCTGCCCGCGATGCCGTCATGTCGGCCCTTTGCGAGCGGCTGAAGATCAGCGGCGGCACCGCCGTGATCATCGATTACGGCCATCTTGCCACCGGATATGGCGATACGCTGCAGGCCGTTCGCAATCACGAGTATGATCCGCCACTCGCCAATCCGGGGCGGGCCGATCTCACCAGCCATGTCGATTTCGAGCAGCTTGCCCGCCGCGCCAAGACCGACGACGTGCAGATCAACGGCCTTGCGCACCAGGGCGATTTCCTCGTGGGGCTCGGTCTTCTCGACCGTGCCGCGGCACTTGGCCGCGACAAGGACGCCGCGACGCAAGCGAGCATCCGCCAGGACGTCGAAAGGCTCGCCGGCGCCGGTGCCGGCAAGATGGGCGAACTCTTCAAGGTCCTCGCCGTGAGCAGCCCGCCGGTTACGCTTTCCCCTTTCCGCAAGCCAAAGGCCTGACGGAGCAGTCCATTCGTCAGCTGCCGTAGAGATAGTTCGGGAGCCAGAGGGTTATCCCGGGCCAGATATACATGATGACCATGCAGAGCACGACGATCAGCATATAGGGCATCATGCCGGCGAAGATCTGGTTGATCGTCACATGCGGCGGCGAGACCCCCTTCAGGTAGAAGGCGGACATTGCGACCGGGGGCGACAGGAATGCCGCCTGCAGGTTGACGAAGACGAGAACGCCCCAGACCACGGGATCGATGTCGAAGTGCTTTAGCAGCGGCAGGAAAATCGGCACGAAGATGATGATGATCTCGGTCCATTCGAGCGGCCAGCCGAGCAGGAAGATGATCGCCTGCGAAAGGAACATGAACTGCACGGGCGTCAGATCGAGCGACAGCACCCATTGCTCGATCAGCGCCTGGCCGCCAAGTATGGCGAACACCGCGGAAAACAAAGCCGAGCCCACGAAGAGCCAGCACACCATGGCTGTGGTCTTCGCCGTCAGGAACACCGCTTCCTTGGTGCGCTGCCAGTTGAGCGTGCGGGCCTGAAATGCGAGCAGGAAAGCCCCCGCGGCGCCGACGGCCGCCGACTCGGTCGCGGTGGTGATCCCGAACAGGATCACGCCGAGCACGACGATGGTGAGGATGCCGAGCGGCATGACAGAGGAGACCAAAAGCTTCACCACCTGTAGCCGCTCCGCGTCCATGTTGCGGTAGTAGCGGACAAGCACCACCGCGGCGATTGCGGCAATCAGCCAGAATGACGTGTAGAAGGTTGTCGTCGGCCCGTTGACGGTGGCCGGCCCCGCATCCGCCGCCGGCATGCCGAGCTGTTCCAGCCCTTCCGGCGCCTCCGCTTCGGCCGATGCCTGCGGATGGATGACGACATACCACCACACGAGCGCCATGGAAGAAGCCGTCAGCGCCAGCGGAACCAAGGCAGCACCGAAATTCTTGACGATTACCCAGTAGGTGAGGGGCCCCTCCTCCGCTTCGAGAGCAAGCGCCCTTGTCGGCGAGACCAATGCGCGAGAAAGCCCGGCCAGCATATTGTGCGAGTACGACGCTTGCAGGCCACGCATCCACGCACTGACGGGCACCTTGGTCTGTTCCTCAGGCAGGGGCGGAGCGATCTTCGGACTGATGACCGCCCAACCGAGAATATAGGCAAGGTAGAGGAGTGAGAGGAAAAAGCCGGGGAACATCGCGGCGGCGTAGAGCTTCACTACGGATTGTCCCGCGACCGCCGCATAGACGATGATCATCACCGAGGGCGGGATCAGGATGCCGAGCGTACCGCCTGCCGTGATCACGCCGGAGGCAAGCTTCACGTCATAGCCGGCGCGCAGCATCGGATTGAACGCAATCACCCCCATCAGCACGACCACCGCACCGACGAGGCCGCTGGCGATGCCCCAGAAGGTGCAGACGATGAGAGTGGCGACGGCGAGCGAGGCAGGTACCCACTTGAACGCGAGCTGGATGCTGTAGAACATCTTGTCGACGAGCGCGCCCCGCTCCATCACATAGCCCATGAGCACGAACAACGGGATCGAGATCAGAACGTCATTGGTCATTGCCCCATAGGTGCGCTGCACCATCAGGTCGAAGACGCGATTGTTGATCCAGTGCTCGGCGGGATTGTAGAAGGCGTAGAAACCGAAGAGCATGCCGAGCCCCATAAGCGTAAACGCGGTCGGAAATCCCATCATGATGACCACCACGATGAGCATCAGCATCGTCAATCCGAGGAGTGGATCGCTCACGTCTCGCCGCCTCCCCCCATTCCCCGTTGCCGGGCCGCCCGGTCGATCTCCTGCGCCCGCTCGATCGCTGCCTCGCGCGTTTGCGCGTCCACATGCTCGCTGTGCTCGAGCTGCTCGGCGACGACGTCGAGCTCCTCGACATCCTTGAGCCGACTTGGCCATTCACCGGTTCGCAGGCAAACGATGCAACGGGTGATCTCGGCCAATCCCTGCAGCAGGACGAGACCGCCCGCGACCGGAATGACGGTCTTGAAGTAGTAGATGGGCGGCCCCTCGGCCGTCACGGTGGAATGCTCGCCGATCCGCCAGGAAAGCGCTGCGTAATCGTAGCCGGCGTAAACGAGCGCGGTGACGCCGGGCAGGAAGAAGAGGATGTAGAGGATCAGATCAAGGGCGGCCTGCGTGCGCGGCCTCATGGAACTGTAGAGGAAGTCGCCGCGCACATGGGCATTCTGCGCCAGGGCGTATGCGCCCGCGAGCATGAACAGCGTCCCGTAGAACATGTTGCTGGCGTCGAATATCCAGGCCGTCGGCATGTTCAGGATGTAGCGCTTGACGACCTCGACGCAGACCATCGTCATCAGCCCGATAATCAGCCAGGCTGCGGCTTTGCCGATCCACACGCTGGTCGCATCGACCTTGAGCAGAAAATGCTGAACGTTCACGCGGGGCCCTCGGCTTCAAGAGGGGCGCCACAGCAGCGTGCCTTCAAAAAGCACGGAGTTCGCTGCAACGCTTCGATTTATCGAATACTGCGACCTTTTCGGCTGTCTGCACCGTGCGGGAGGCCGTTCTTCGCCGGCGTTGCGTCTGCTGCACGCCGAGCGAGCGGCATCAGAGATCCTTCGCCACGCCCTCCTGTCCGAAGTAATGATCGAACACCAGCCGCCGGCCGACGACGGTATCCTGCTCCCAGCGCGTGGTCCGAGCGGCAAAGGCGATCTGAGATTCGAGGATCTCCTTGAACAGCGGATTTTCCGCTGCCTTCTTCTTCACCACCTCGTCGTAGACCTCGAGCTGCTTCTTCAGAATGCTTTCCGGGGTCTTGTAGAACTTGACCTTGTCGACCGTCTGCATCTCCGAATAGTCCTTGGAATAGCGATCGATCGCTTTCCAGGCCATGTCCTGAGATGCCGCCTCGACGGCATTGGTGATAATCGCCTTCATCTGTTCAGGCAGGCTGTCGTATTTCGGCTTGTTGAACAGCACTTCGAACTGCTCGGCATTCTGGTGGTAGCTCTGCAGCATGCAGACCTTCGACACATCCGGGAAGCCGAGCACCCGGTCGGAAGAGGCGTTGTTGAACTCGGCCGCGTCGAGCAGGCCGCGGTCGAGCGCCGCAACGATTTCGCCGCCCGGCAGCGCATTGACCGCCGCACCGAGCCCGGTGAAGACGTCGATCGAGATGCCCACGGTGCGGAACTTCAGGCCCTGAAGATCCTCGGGCTTTGCGACCGGCTTCTTGAACCAGCCGAGCGGCTGCGTCGGCATCGGCCCATAGGGGAACGAGACCACGTTGGCGCCAATCGACTCGTAGAGTTTTGCCAGCAGCTCGTTGCCGCCGCCGTATTTGTGCCAGGCGAGCAGCATGTTGGCATCCATGGCGAAGCCCGGCCCGGAGCCCCATAGCGCCAGCGCCGCCTGCTTGCCGTAATGGTAGACGAGGACGCCGTGGCCGCCGTCAAGCGTTCCTTGCGATACGGCATCAAGCAGCCCGAAGGCCGGCACCACGGCGCCGGCCGGCAGCACCTCTATCTTCAAGTCGCCACCGGTCATATCATTGACCTTCTTGGCGAAATCGAGCGCGAATTCGTGAAAGATGTCCTTGGAGGGCCAGGTGCTTTGCCAACGCATGCTGATCGGCCCCTGCGCCCTGACAACGTTCGGCGCGGCGACCATTGCAACCCCGGCCACTGCGGCTCCGCCCAGGAATTTGCGACGCGACGTTCGACCCTCGATCTGGGTTCTTCGTTTCATCTTCTCCTCCCGGAAACTCAGCTATTCTATTATATTAGACAATACTTCTGTGGTTGCCGTCCGTTGCGCAAGAAGTTTCCAACCCTTCTGACGTGTGATCGAGTGCGGTCTTCTGTCAGGCCTTTTATTGCGGCACTTCGAAAGACCGCTGGCCGGTATGGTGATCTGCGGATCGGGTCCAAATCTCCTACACGGGCTATAGACCCTGAGTAATGTTCTGGTTTTCCCAATCCCGATCGGTTCGATCATGCGCCCATTCAGGTCGTCGACTTCTCACACCTCATCGCCGGCTCTGCTACTCGCAGCCGGTTCTTGTCAGGCCACAACCAATGCCTGGTTTCGATAATCCTCCTGCTTCATCAACATTGCCCATATTCTTCGGGCCATCTTGTTTGCCAGTGCAATCGCTACCAGCATCCGCGGCTTTCTTGTCAGCATCCGCGCTAACCATGAGCCCTTCACAGGTGGCTTGAGGCTCGCCCACCTGATACGGGTCATCGCCCCGATTATCAGCAGCCTGCGTATGTCAGCCTGTCCGGCTTTTGAAGCTCGCCCGAGCCGTTCCTTTCCACCAGATGAGAACTGCCGGGGAACAAGGCCAAGCCAAGCGGCAAAGTTACGCCCACATTGGAAGTTTTCCATCGCTGGCGCGAAGGCCTCAACAGCCATTGCAATCATCGGCCCAACGCCCGGCATGGTCTGAAGCCGCCTTGCATTATCGCTCTGCCGTGACAGCTCGATAAGCCGCTTCGTCTTTTCCTCGATCCGTGCGGTCTTCTCGTTGATCTGTGCTAGCAGATCACGGCATTCATCTCGCACAAGCTCAGGCAGGTCGATATCAACGTCCTCAACTATCACTGCGATGCGCTTGACGCGGCCAATCCCGAGCGGAACAGCCTGCCCATACTCGTAGAGAATAGCGCGCAGAGCATTCATCAGCTCCGTTCGTTGGTGGACAATACGCTCGCGTGCTCGAAACAGGATCGCCTGAGCTTGCTGGTCCGCGGTTTTGGGTGAGACGAAACGCATTTCGGGCTGACGAGCTGCAATAACGATAGCCTCGGCATCAGCAGCATCGTTTTTCTGCCGCTTCACGAACGGCCGCACATATTGCGGCGCGATCAACTTTACTTGATGGCCCAGTTTGACAAGTTCTCGCGACCAGTAATGCGCGCTGCCGCAGGCTTCCATAACGACAAGTGCAGGCGCTTGGGTCGCCATGAACCGGTAGAATTGCCCTCGCGCCAGTTTCTTGCGGAATTTCACGTGCCCTGTCATTGTCGCTCCGTGAAGCTGGAAAACACTTTTTGCCAAGTCCACGCCGATCATCATGTCTTTCATTTGCCATCCTCTCCGCTGGTGCTCTACGCCGCATCATCCTGGCATAGTTCCCGTGCTGTTAGGGGAGGACGGCAACCACCCCATCTCCTATAAAGGGTCCCACGCAAAGATTGCAGGCGCCGGCGCTCGAAAACCTGAAGGCAGGAGCCACACCCGGACTTCCCGATTTTCCGCTTTGCCTCGTGCCGGCACGGGCGTTGGGAAGGTGCTGTCGTCAACGCGTATCGCGCGATGAACGGGCGTCAACCGGCCTTGAAGATCGCAGGCCGTCGGCATCCCCCGCCGTTCGGGAATTGACAGCCCAGCCATCGCGGGTCAACATCGCGCCGGCAAATCAGCCGCCAGTCGCCGGGCCGGAGCGCGCCCCCAAACCCATTGAATCTATTCATAAAGCAAAGGCAAATATACCGATGCAGCATGACGCCGCGCTTTCTCCCGTGCAAAGCTCGCTTTTCAGCGAGAAGGTCGGGCCGGCAATCGCCCACGGCTACTTCACCCGCCAGGGCGGCGTTTCCGAAGGGCTCTATCGCGGCCTCAATGTCGGCCTTGGCTCGAAGGACGAAAGAGCCCATGTCAACGAGAATCGCATCCGCGTCGCCGGCTGGTTCGGTGCGCCGCTGGAGCGGCTGGCGACCGTGCACCAGGTCCATTCTCCGGACGCCGTCATCATTGATGGAAGCTATGACGGCGCGAGGCCCGAGGCCGATGCGCTGGTGACGGCGACACCGGGCATCGTGCTCGGCGTTCTGACAGCCGATTGCGGCCCCATCCTCTTTGCCGATGCTGGAGCCAATGTCATCGGCGCAGCCCATGCCGGCTGGAAGGGTGCGCTCGGCGGCGTGCTCGAAAGCACGATCGACGCGATGGTGACGCTCGGCGCCCGGCGCGACCGCATCGTCGCCTGCCTCGGTCCGTCGATCAGCCGCCGCAACTACGAGGTCGGCGCCGAATTCGTCGAGCGCTTCGTCTCGTCGAACGAGAGCTACGCATCCTATTTCAGGCCGTCCGATCGCGACGGCCACGCAATGTTCGATCTGCCGGGCCTCACGATCCGCAGGTTGACCGAAGCAGGCGTTACCGCCGAAAATCTCGATATCTGCACCTATGCCGACGAGGAGCGTTTTTTCTCCTACCGTCGGACAACCCACAGGCAGGAGCCGGACTACGGCCGACAGATTTCCGCCATTTGCATACGGGGGACCTGACATGGCGCTTCATTTTGCCCAGGAAGAATATGCAAGCCGTCTTGAGCGGCTGACGGAGAAGATGCGCGAGGAGAAGCTCGATGCGATGCTGCTCTTCGCCCAGGAGAGCATGTACTGGCTGACGGGCTACGATACCTTCGGCTACTGCTTCTTCCAGACGCTGATCGTGAAGAAGGACGGCTCGATGGTCCTGCTGACGCGCTCGGCCGACCTGCGCCAGGCACGCCACACCTCCAACATCGAGCGCATCGAGATCTGGGTGGATCGGGCCAATGCCGATCCGACCCTGGACCTCAAGAACCTCTTGAGCGAACTCGACCTGCTCGGCTGCCGCATCGGCGTCGAATATGACACGCACGGCATGACCGGCCGCGTTGCCCGTCTGCTCGACCGCCAGCTCCAGACCTTCGGCGAACTGATCGATGCCTCGCTCCTCGTCAGCCGTCTGCGCCTCGTCAAGAGCGACGCCGAAATCGCCTATGTCGAGAAGGCGGCCAGCCTCGCCGACGACGCGCTCGAAGCCGCGCTGCCGCTGATCCGTCCGGGCGGCAACGAGGCCGACATCCTCGCGGCGATGCAGGGCAAGATCCTCGCCGGCGGCGGCGACTATCCGGCCAACGAGTTCATCATCGGTTCCGGCGCCGACGCGCTGCTCTGCCGCTACAAGTCCGGCCGCCGCGTGCTCGACAGCCAGGACCAGCTCACGCTCGAATGGGCCGGCGTCAGCGCCCACTATCATGCCGCGATGATGCGCACCGTCGTCATCGGCGAGCCGACCAACCGTCACCGCGAACTCTACAGCGCCTGCCGCGAAACCATCCAGGCGATCGAGATGGTGCTTCGTCCCGGCAACACGTTCGGCACCGTCTTCGACATGCATGCCAAGATCATGGACGAGCGCGGCCTCGCTCGCCACCGGCTGAATGCCTGCGGCTATTCGCTCGGCGCCCGCTTCTCGCCCTCCTGGATGGAGCACCAGATGTTCCATGTCGGCAACCCGCAGGAGATCGAGCCGAACATGTCGCTGTTCGTGCACATGATCATCATGGATTCCGACAGCGGCACCGCCATGACCCTCGGCCAGACCTACCTCACCACCACGGATACGCCACGCGCCTTGTCGCGTTACGGCCTGGACTTCATTTCTGCTTAGGGAAATCCGCCTAGAATTGCTTTGAACTGGCAGACGACAGGAGACCATTTCAGGAAACTGCCGCGCAGAAACGGACGGTTGACCATGCGAAAGCTCTCGACGCCCCTTTTCAGCCTTGGCCTTCTCATCGCCTTGGCCGGCTGCAACAGCACCGACATGCTGACGCCGCAGGTCGACGTCGGTGGCGGGACCTTCCGCTCGCCGCCGGTGACGCAATCCGACCTCGACTCCATGTCCAGCCAGACCGCCGTTGCTCCGGTGCAACGGGCGCCCGTCAGCCAGACCACGGCCTTCACCACGGAGCCGGCCCCGTCAAGCACGCCGACGGCCTACGCCAGCGGCGACGCGACCTATACCGATCCGGCCGGCACCCTCGAAGGCCAGGCAAACAGGCTCGCCGCCGGTTCCGCTCCGGTGCAAAGCTTGCCTCAAGCCCAGCCGACGCCGGTGCAGCAGACGGCAGCCGCAGCCGAGACCATTCAGAACCAGCCGAGCGTCGCTTCGCTGCCGAAGGCAAGTGCCGCCGCCAGCGGATCGATCCGTTTCCTGCCGATCATCGGCGCGCCGGTCCAGGCGGTCACGCCGCTCTCCAAGCAGCTCGGCGCCGACGCACGCGCACATGGCCTGACGATCAAGGGCTCGGCCGACGCCAGCAGCGAACATATCCTCAAGGGCTACTTCTCGACTCTGAAGGACGGCGACAAGACCACCGTCGTCTATGTCTGGGACGTGCTCGACGGCAGCGGCAACCGCCTGCACCGCATCCAGGGACAGGAATCGGTTCCCGGCGGCGGCGCCGACTTGTGGAGCGGAGTACCGGCGACAGCCATGCAGGGAATCGCGACCAAAACCATTAACGCCTACCTCGAATGGCGGCAATCTCACGCCGGTTGACACAAAGTTTTTAGGATATTGGCCTTCGCGGCGCAGCATTCCCCTTGCATTCAAGTTCAGTCTCGCTAAAAAGCGGCCGATCAGCTCTGAACGGCGGCCATCCGCAAAGAATGTCCGCGATTGGAATGGCTCTCGGAATCTGCGCGGAACACACCGCTCCCGGAAAGTGCCGGACGGTGACCGCGCCAGCTCAAGGCGGTCCGTCAATGAAGGTTTTCGCAGGCAATTCGAACCGGCTTCTGGCCGAAGCGATCTGCAACTATCTCAACCTGCCCCTCGGCAAGGCGACAGTACGCCGTTTCGCCGATCAGGAAATCTTCGTCGAGATCGGCGAAAACGTGCGCGGCGAGGATGTGTTCATCATCCAGTCGACCTCCTTCCCCACCAACGATCACCTGATGGAACTGCTCATCATGATCGACGCGGTGCGCCGCTCCTCCGCCCGCCGCATCACCGCAGTGCTTCCCTATTTCGGCTATGCCCGCCAGGATCGCAAACCCGGTCCGCGCACGCCGATCTCCGCCAAGCTCGTCGCCAACCTGATCACCGAAGCCGGCGCCGACCGCGTGCTGACCCTCGATCTTCATGCCGGGCAGATCCAGGGCTTCTTCGATATCCCGACCGATAACCTCTATGCGATCCCGATCCTCGCGCGTGACGTCAAGGAAAACTACGACCTCAAGAACGTCATGGTCGTTTCGCCCGACGTTGGCGGCGTGGTTCGCGCCCGCGCACTCGCCAAGCGCCTCGACTGTCTACTGGCAATCGTCGACAAGCGCCGCGACCGTCCGGGTGAATCGGAAGTCATGAACGTCATCGGCGACGTGAAGGGCAAGGACTGCCTGTTGATCGACGACATCGTCGATTCCGGCGGCACGCTCTGCAACGCGGCCGAAGCGCTGCTGAAGCACGGCGCAACCAGCGTCACCGCCTACATCACCCACGGCGTCCTCTCCGGCGGCGCAGTCGCCCGCGTCACCTCGTCGATGCTGAAGGAACTGGTCATCACCGACTCGATCCAGCCGACGACGGCCGTCCAGTCCGCCCACAATATCCGGGTGATCACGACGGCAGGCCTGCTCGGCGAGGCCATCAGCCGCACCAGCCAGGAAGAGTCGGTATCGAGCCTCTTCGACTAAGGCCGTTTCCAACGCGGCAATTCATGAACGCCGGCGCCAAGCGCCGGCGTTTTTCGTTGCGGAGACCCCGCTATTTCCCGAGAGCCTGCGCCACAGGCTGATCGACGAGATTGTCGATGAACCAGTTGGGATAAACCGGCGCGGGCACGGTCTCGGCGTCAAGGGCGGCGACTTCCGCTTGCGTCAGCACCAGATCCGCCGCGCCGAGATTGTCCTTGAGCTGGTGCGGCTTGGAGGCGCCGAGCAGCACGCTCGACACCGCCTTCTTTGCCAGCAGCCAGGCGATCGCCACCTGCGCCACGCTGGCCCCATGGTGATCGGCGATCCCGCGCATGCGCTCCACCAGCTTGAAGCCCTGCTCCTTGTCAAAGGGCAGGATGTCGAAACCGGAGTAGCGATTGTCCGGATCGCCGAGATTTTCGCGTGTGTATTTGCCGGAGAGAAAGCCCGAAGCGAGCGGGCTCCAGACCGTCAACCCCAGCCCGTAACGCTGCATCATCGGGATGAGGTCACGCTCCACATCGCGACCGAGCAAGGAATAGTGCATCTGGCCATGGGTGAAGGGTGCCAACCCGTTGGCCTTCTGAATCTCCATCGCCGCCGCCACCTTCCAGGCCGACCAGTTGGAGAAACCGATGTAGCGCACCTTGCCGGAACGCACGATCGTATCAAGCGCCGAAAGGGTCTCCTCGAGCAGCGTGTGCGGATCCTCCTTGTGGACGATGTAGGCATCGATCCAGTCCGTACCGAGGCGCTTGAGGCTCTGGTCCACCGACCAGAGGATATGGCGCCGCGAGAGGCCGGCCTGGGTGAGCGGCGATCCGGTGCGGAAGCCAACCTTGGTGGCGATCACCACCTCGTCGCGATGGGACTTGAGCGCCTCGCCGAGGATCCGTTCCGATTGCCCGGAGGCATAGGCGTCGGCCGTATCGAAGAAATTGATGCCCGCATCCAGCGCCTGCCCGACCAGGGCATCGGCCATTTCCGCATCGGTCTTGTAGACGGCACCAAGGCTGCGATCGCCGGCGGTGAAGGTCATGGCGCCGAAAGCAAGGCGCGAGACCACGAGACCGGTATTTCCAAGCATCGTATATTGCATGTCGTTCTCCATCCTCTCCAGAGACCGGTTTAGGTTGCAGACAACATGCCAAAGTAGATTCTTGCGAAAAATGGGCTTTATCTTTAAAGCTCTGGAAGAAAATCTTCATAATTGGCAAATGGCGGACGACCCCTTCAACGGATTGCGGGAGTTTCTGGCGGTCGCGGAGGCGAGCAGCTTCACAGCGGCAGCGGCGACGCTCGGCGTCACGCCCAATGCCGTCAGCCAGACGATCAGGGCGCTGGAAACCCGTCTCGGCCTCCAGCTCTTCGTCCGCACCACGCGGCGCGTCGCGCTGACCGAAGCCGGCAGCGCCTTCCTGAAGCGCGTGCGCCCAGCCGCCACCGAGATTATCGATGCCTATGAGCTGCTCGGCGACTTTCGCGACCGACCCATGGGCAACCTGCGGCTGACCGTGCCGCGCATGGCGATCCCCTTGGTTCTGACCGCGCTCCTGCCGCGCTTCCGGCAGGCCCATCCGGATGTCTCCCTGGAAATCGCGATCGACGATGCGGCAGTCGATATCACCGAGCACGGCTTCGATGCCGGCATTCGCATCGGCGAGGCGGTCGAACGGGACATGATCGCCGTTCGGCTGACGCCCGACATCACCTGGGCCGTGGTCGGCTCGCCGTCGTACTTCGTGAAACGTGGTCGGCCGCAAACGCCCGAAGAACTGACGCGCCACGAGGCGATCCGTTATCGCTACCCGGCGTCCGGCACGATCTACCGCTGGGAATTCGAGTGGGAGGGACGCGACTTCTCCGTCGACGTACCCGGCGGCCTGACCGTCAACGACTTCCAGATGCTCATGGAGATGGCGGAAGCCGGAACCGGGCTCGCCTACCTGCCGGACCTTTCCGTGCGCGATGCCGTCGCGAGCGGCCGCCTCGAACGTGTGCTCGAAGCCTACCTGCCGACGTCGCCCGGACTCTTCATCTATTTCCCCGCGAAGGCGCAGACCCAGCCGAAGTTGCGGGCGTTTCTCGATCTGGCGGCAAAGATGGTGCGGGAGCGGAAATAGGTCACCTCAGCGCCCGCGAAAAATGACGGCGCAACTCTCGCCGCCACCAAACAGCCGCGACCGCGTCAGGAACCGCTTCTCCCGTCCGTTGTCGAGCGAGAACATGCCACCCCTGCCCGGCACCACGTCGATGATCAGTTGCGTGTGTTTCCACACCTCGAACTGGCTGGCGCTGATATAGACGGGTACGCCGCCGATTTCGCCGAGCTTCACGTCATTGTCGCCGACGATGTAGTCATCGGCCGGGTAACACATGGGTGACGAGCCGTCGCAGCAACCGCCGGACTGGTGAAACAGGATATCGGGGTGGTCGCGCCGGATCTCGGCGATGAGATCGAGTGCCGCACCGGTGGCAAGCACGCGCGGTTCGTTAATCTCTGTCGTTCCTGTCAGTTCGGTGGACATGGCGAGCCTCCCTGATCGAGCGCAGTCTGCATTGGCCGACTGAGGCGTGGGTGGAGAGCACGCCTCAGCCGCCGCTCGAGCGCGAGGAAGGGTGGAGACTACCTTCCCTCCCGCTCGTGTTGCCTTCCCCGGCGGCGGGGAAGGCAGGTTGCGATCAGAAGAAGCCGAGCGCCTTCGGGCTGTAGCTCACCAGCATGTTCTTGGTCTGCTGGTAGTGATCGAGCATCATCTTGTGCGTCTCGCGGCCGATGCCGGACTGCTTGTAGCCGCCGAAGGCCGCATGGGCCGGATAGGCATGGTAGCAATTGGTCCAGACGCGGCCGGCCTGGATCTCGCGGCCGAAGCGATAGCAGCGGTTGGCATCGCGGCTCCAGACGCCGGCACCGAGGCCGTAGAGCGTGTCATTGGCGATCTCCAGCGCCTCGGCTTCCGTCTTGAAGGTGGTGACCGAGACGACCGGACCGAAGATCTCCTCCTGGAAGATGCGCATCTTGTTGTGCCCTCGGAAGACGGTCGGCTTGACGTAGAAGCCTTCCGCCAGTTCGCCTTCGAGCACGTTGCGGCCGCCGCCGGTCAGCACTTCGGCGCCCTCCTGCTTGCCGATATCGATATAGGAGAGGATCTTCTCGAGCTGCTCGCTCGACGCCTGCGCGCCGATCATCGTGGCGCTGTCGAGCGGGTTGCCCTGGCGGATCGCCTCGACGCGTTTCACCGCCCGCTCCATGAAGCGGTCATAGATGCTCTCCTGCACCAGCGCCCGGCTCGGGCAGGTGCAGACTTCGCCCTGGTTCAGCGCGAACATGGCAAAGCCTTCGAGCGCCTTGTCGAAATAGTCGTCGTCCTCGGCGAGCACGTCGGCGAAGAAGATGTTCGGCGACTTGCCGCCGAGTTCCAGCGTCACCGGAATGAGGTTCTGGCTGGCATATTGCATGATCAGCCGGCCCGTCGTCGTCTCGCCGGTAAAGGCGATCTTGGCGATGCGCGGGCTGGTGGCGAGCGGCTTGCCGGCTTCGAGGCCGAAGCCATTGACGATGTTGAGCACGCCCGCCGGCAGCAGATCACCGATCAGCTCCGCCCAGACGAGGATCGAGGCCGGGGTCTGCTCGGCCGGCTTCAACACGACGCAATTGCCAGCGGCCAGCGCCGGCGCCAGCTTCCACGCCGCCATCAGGATCGGGAAGTTCCACGGGATGATCTGGCCGACGACGCCGAGCGGCTCGTGGAAGTGATAGGCGACCGTATCGTGGTCGATCTCGCCGATCGAACCTTCCTGGGCGCGGATGCAGGCGGCGAAATAGCGGAAATGATCGATGGCGAGCGGAATGTCGGCGGCCATGGTCTCGCGGATCGGCTTGCCGTTGTCGAAGGTTTCAGCCCGCGCCAGGAGTTCGAGATTGTCCTCCATGCGGCCGGCGATCTTCATCAGGATGTTGGAACGCTCGGCAGCGGACGTCCGGCCCCACTTCTCACGCACCGCATGGGCAGCATCGAGCGCCAGCTCGATATCGGCGGCATCCGAGCGCGCCACCTGGCAAAGCACGCCGCCCGTCACCGGCGTCGTGTTGTCAAAGTAGCGGCCGGCCACCGGCTCGCGCCATTCGCCGCCGATGAAGTTGCCGTATTTCTGCTTGAACGGGCTTTCGACGATCTTCTGATGCAACATAGTCATTCCTCCCTGAGAACCAGCAACGGAGCTGTGAGGGAAAAGTGAGACCGAACGCGCGTCTTCGATAGTGAGGCGCAATCGCCCGCAAGACGATCTGTTTCAGAATTGAGACAGGTTGGCTCCATCGAGCGTGCTGCAATGCAGCAAGCAGGGAACAGCGACGGTTTGAAACTGCCCCTCATCCCCCTGCCGGGACCTTCTCCCCGTGATCACGGGGAGAAGGGACAAGTTGCGCGCTCCGCGTTCTCCAAGCAAACGAGGCCAATGCAATCGCAAAGGGCGCTACTAGGCACGTCCCTTCTCCCCGCCTGCGGGGAGAAGGTTAGTCCTCGGGTTAAACCCGAGGAGAGGGGCATTCTCCAGGATGAGGAGATCAATTCACCGAGAGCCGCTTCATCTTGCGATAAAGCGTGGCGCGGCTGATGCCGAGCAGCTCGGCCGCCATGGAAACGTTGCCGTTGGCGCGCGACAGGACGCGGCGAAGGGCGGCGCGCTCCGCATCGGGAAGTTCGGCGGCATCGCCCGACGTGTCCTCCCTCAGAAGGTCGGAAGCTGGAACCCCGGCGGCAATGCGCCTGTCGTCGAGATCGAGCCATTGCCGCGCGGCACGTGTGGCGCCGAGCACGAGGTCGTCGCGGTCGACGGCGAGAAGCGCTGGCCCGGCTCGATCCACCGGCACCAGCACGATGCGCGCACCGGCAAAGGCACGACGGAAGAGGCCTGCCTCGATGCGCGCGGCGGCATCGCGAACCGCCTGCGACAGGATCGACATGGTGATCTCGGAGGCATCGTCGCGGCAGGTGGAAATGTCGATGGCCGCCGCCAGCCGACCGCGATGATCGCGGATCGGCGCGGTGGCGCAACTGAGCCCGATGTTGCGGCTGAGGAAATGCTGGTCGCGCTGGATGACGACGGCGCGCTCGTCGGCGATCGCCGTGCCGATGCCGTTGGTACCGACGCTCGCCTCGCTCCACACCGTTCCCGACCAGAGCCCGACGCCACGAAAATCCGCGTCGTCGCCGACCGCACCGCGCCGTTCGAGCGCCACGCCATCATTGTCGGTGAGGAGCAGGCAGCAGCCGGCCTTACCGACGGTCGCAAACAACCGGTCGAGCTCGATGCCGGCCTCCGCCAGCAGCTCACCCGAACGTTCGCGGACGGAGAGAAACTCGCTGTCCAGCAGCCGAAGCGGCGTACGCGCTTCCTCCGGAGCAAGCTTGTGCAGGGTCATGCAGCGGCGCCAGGAGGCGGCCACCGGCGAACTCGCCGCGGCCGAAGGCTGGTGCGCGACCCGATAGACAAGTTCCGAATGATCCCTGACGACAGGCATCGCCTTCCTCCCTGAAAGCGTCGACCGGCGAAGACGGATGCGACCGATCTCCCAAACGGCGCACCTGCTTGGGCGGCACTATAGCCAACGATCTCCGCAAAGGTCTAGCCAGACGAAGGTTCGAGAGCTCCAGCACCCGTCAGCGAGTTTGATCGGTGCATCACGCCGCCGATATCGACAGCGCGCCCGAATGTGATAGGCGAGAGGATCAAATCGCCACGACTACAACCCACAACAGCCGGTTGCCGCCATGTTTCGTGACTTCTCGCTCCAGAGCCTTTTCATGGGCCTGCTGATCGCCTTCGTCGGCTTCGCCAGTTCCTTCGCCGTCGTGCTGCATGGGCTGACCGGCGTCGGCGCCAGCGAAGCACAGGCGGCCTCCGGGTTGATGGCGCTGTCGATCTCCATGGGCGTCTGCGCGATTGTCATCAGCGCCGTCACGCGGCTGCCGGTCAGCATCGCCTGGTCGACGCCGGGTGCCGCCCTGCTCGCCAGCGCCGGTGTCGTCGAGGGCGGCTTCAATGCTGCCGTCGGCGCTTTTCTCGTCTGTGGAGTGCTCGTCGTCATCGCCGGCCTCTGGAAGCCGCTCGGCCGCCTGGTTTCGACCATCCCTGCCCCGCTCGCCAATGCCATGCTCGCCGGCGTGCTGCTCAGCCTCTGCTTCGCGCCGGTCAAGGCAATTGCCTTCAATCCGCTTCTCGGCTTGCCTATCATGATTGCCTGGGCGGTCGTCGGCAGCGTCAACAAGCTCTATGCGGTGCCTGCCGCGCTCGTCGCCTTCGTGCTCGTCATCGCCTTTGGCGTCGAGATCCCCGAAGGAGCCCTTTCCTCCCTGTCTTCGGCGCTGGTACCGACCGTCGAATTCGTGACCCCACAGTTCAACATCGCGGCCATGGTCAGCATTGCCCTGCCGCTCTTCATCGTCACAATGGCCTCGCAGAACATCCCCGGCATCGCGGTTCTGAAGGTCAACGACTATCACCCGGCTCCCGGGCCGCTGTTCGCGACGACCGGTGTCTTCTCCATGCTGAGCGCCCCCTTTGGCGGCCATGCCGTCAACCTGGCGGCAATCACGGCTGCCATGTGCGCCGGCAGCGATTCTCATCCCGATCGCGGCAGGCGCTACTGGTCCGCGATCAATGCCGGCGCCTTCTACATTCTCTTCGGCCTGCTCGCGGGCGTCGTCACCAGCTTCGTCAGCCTTGCGCCCTCCATCCTGATCGAGGCAGTCGCCGGCCTCGCCCTCGTCGGCGCCTTCGCCAGTTCCGCCATGGCCGCCTTCACCGAGGCGAAGACCCGCGAGGCCGCAGCCATCACCTTCCTGGTCACCGCCTCCGGCGTCAGTTTCGGCGGCATTTCCGGTGCCTTCTGGGGGCTGATCGCCGGCGGATTGATGCTGGCGCTGGCGCGCCTCACCAGCAAAAAGGGCTGAACCCGCGGCAAAGCTTGCATTTGCGGGCGATCTCGTCTATGCACCGCGCGTCCGCGTAGACACCCTTGGAGGCAACGCGGATGAAGCCCATGCGGCTTCGGTTCATCCGGCATGTCGGATGAGCTCTCCAGAATTAGACATAGAAAGGTCTACCCATGAGCCACGCAACTTACGAGCTCAAGGCCGAGACGCGCGAACGGGTTGGTAAGGGGTCCTCCCGTGAACTTCGCCGCAACGGTCTTATCCCGGCTGTCATCTACGGTGACAAGCAGGCCCCCCTTTCCATCGCGCTCTCCACCAAGGAAGTGACGATGAAGATCCACGCCGGCGGTTTCATGACCACCGTCGCAACGATCGACGTCAACGGCGAAAAGATCCGCGTCCTGCCGAAGGACTACCAGCTGGATCCGGTCCGCGACTTCACCATGCATGTCGACTTCCTGCGCGTCTCCAAGGACAGCCAGGTTACCGTTGAAGTTCCGGTTCACTTCGTGAACGAAGAAAAGTCCCCGGGCCTGAAGGCTGGCGGCGTTCTGAATATCGTTCGCCACGAAGTCGAACTCAACGTTTCGGCTGACGACATTCCGGAATTCCTGACCGTCGATCTCTCCGGCCTCAAGGTCGGCGACGCCGTTCACATTTCCAACATCAAGCTGCCGAAGGGCGCGACCCCGGTCATCACCGACCGCGACTTCACCGTTGCAACGCTCGTTGCTCCGGCCGGTGGCGTGAAGGAAGAAGACGAAGCGGAAGGCGAAGCAGAGGCCTGATCGGCTTCCGGGTGACTGGCGAAAAGCCAGTCCCGCCGCACTTCATCGAGAGCCCGTCCCATTCGTTTGGGGCGGGCTTTTTGCTTTGGTCCACAGGCCGCTTGCCACACGGCGCCGCCATCGCGTCCCATCATTTATCACGAAGCGATTTCAGCAACATTTAAGGTTTTGATGATGTTCTTCTGGCGGGGAAACTGGGGCTCAGACTGAAGAGAATCCGAATATGAGATGCGTGGCAGCACCTTCTAAGGCGTGCATCCGATGATGCACTCCGTGGAGAACCGATTTATTGCGATTGTCTGTGGCGCAATGCTCGTTTTCATTGCCCCGCTGCTCGTTCTCTTCCTGAGCATTTCCAGCGACCGCATCGCACGCGAGCGGATTCACAATATCGAACTGCTGATGGCCGCAAGCGCCGAGGCGCTGGGCAAGCCGATCTGGGATTTCGACAGCGACGGCATCAAGCACATTGCCCGCTCGCTGATAAACGGCACCGATATCCTCTCCGTCACTGTCCGCGACCAAACCGGCTCGATCCTCGCCCAGATGCCGCTTGGCGGCGCCGTGCCCGGCACCAAGGACCGGATCCTCAGCCTGCCCATTTCCTATCAGTCCATGGATGGGGTGAAGGAGGTCGGCCGTATCGAAGTGAGAGTACCGACGCCCGGCCTTCTGTCGCAGTTCAGCAAGGACGAACTGGCGATCCTCGCCATCCTGCTCTTCGCCGTCGCGATCGTCTTCGCCGCAGCACTCGTCGGCAATCGCTTCACGGTGATGCGCCCGCTGATGCGCCTGACGGCGGCGATCGAGGCGACCCGCCGGCTCGGCTCGCGCCACCGCGTCGACTGGACCTCCGACGATGAAATGGGCGCGCTTGCCGCCAACTTCAACGAGATGCAGGACCGGCTCGAGCGCGAGGAGACGGAACTGAAGAACGCGCACGAACGCGTCACCGACATCTACAACCTGACGCCGGCCATGCTGTTTTCGCTCGACGTCGACGGGCGCCTGCTCGCCGTCAGCGACTATTGGCTGCTGGCGACCGGTTACAATCGCGACGACGTCATCGGCCGCGACTTCATCGAGTTCATCGACCAGCACTGGCACGAGACCTATCGCAGTCACGCCAAGACGATCGCCGTCGGCGATCATGAGATCCGCGAGGTCACGGTCCCGTTCCGCAAGGCAGACGACGAACTGATGACGGTTCTGATCCAGGAAACGAAGGCGACCGGCGAAGGCAGCCTGTCGCTCTCGGTCATGACCGATGTCACGGCGCTGAAGCAGGCGGAAAGCCGCAACCACACCCAGGCGATCACCGACCACCTCACCGGCCTGCTCAACCGCCAGGGATTCGAGGCCGCACTCGACGACGCGATCCGCCAGGCCGACGAATGCGGCATGCAGCTCGGCTGCCTGTTCATCGATCTCGACCGCTTCAAATGGATCAACGACAATTTCGGCCACGCGGCCGGCGACGACGTGCTGCGCCACACGGTCGAGCTCATCCATGACGCGCTGCGCCCCGGCGACATCATGGCCCGTCTCGGCGGCGACGAATTCGCCATCCTGATTTCCGACACGGACGCTGCGGCGCTCGCGAGCGAGATCGGCGAGCGCATCGTTTCGGCGCTACGCGAGCCGATGCCGATTGCCGGCAACGAACTCCTCGTCAGCGCCAGCGTCGGCATCTCGGTCTACCCGGCCCATGCGGAAAACGCTTCCGACTTGCTGCTCAAGGCGGATATGGCGATGTATGCGCGCAAGCACGATGGCAAGAACGGCCTGAAGCTGTTCGACGCCAGCATGCTCGACGCTTCCCGCGAACGCCATGAGATCGAACAGTGCATCGAAGCCGGGCTGAAGGACGACCACTTCGAAGCCTGGCTGCAGCCGATCGTCAGCCTTGCCGACGGGCAGATCGCCGGCTTCGAGGCGCTGATGCGCCTCAACCACCCGGAAAAGGGCCTGATGCCGCCGGGCAAGATCATCGGCATCGCGGAGGAAACCGGCACGATCGCGCGCATCGGCGACCGCATCCTCGAAAAGGCGATCCGTCATCTGGCGGCGGTCTCCGAGCTGGACGGCACGCAGGATACCTATCTGGCCGTCAACTTCTCGCCGTTGCAATTCGAGCTGACCCTGCCGCACAATCTCGCCGCCCTGCTCCTGAAGCACCATATTTCGCCGAGCCGGGTCGTCGTCGAGATCACCGAGGCCGTGCTCATGCTCGACAATCCGGAAGTGCATGCGGTGCTGAAACAGCTCAACGAATTCGGCTGCCGCATCGCGCTCGACGACTTCGGCACCGGCTATTCGTCGCTGAGCTACCTCAACCGTTTCCCGGTCGATATCGTCAAGGTCGACCAGTCCTTCACCCGTTCTCTGAGCTCAGGCACCGCCGACATCCGCCGCAAGAGCCGCATGCTGATCAAGGGCATCCGCACCATCTCGCACCAGATGGGCTGTACCGTCGTCGCCGAGGGCATCGAGACGAAGGAGCAATGGCAGCTCCTGCGCAAGCTGGGTGTCGATTGCGGCCAGGGCTATCTCTTCAGCCGGCCGATGCCGATCGAAAGCATGTTGAACATGCTGGAAAGCGACTCGGAAGCAAAGGCGGCGACGGTCGCAGGCAAGCGGGCATGATGTTCGCCGCCAGCGGCCACGATCCCGATGGAGATTCGGGACGCGGACATGTCGCGCGGACACCGCAACAGGCGGCAAAAGGAGGAAGGCACGTGAAGCCGTTGATCCCATTATTTTTCCTCAGTCTCTTCACGACCGCGCAGGCGCAGACGATCAAGTTCGTCACCGAGGAGTACCCGCCTTACAATTTTTCGACCGAGAACGGTCCGAGCGGCGCCGCCGTCGACCAGGTCAAGCTGATCATGGAGCGGCTGAAACAGCCTTACACGATCGAGGTCCTGCCCTGGGCGCGAGCCTTCATGCTGGCCGAAACCGATCCCGCCTATTGCGTTTTCACCACCGGCCACGACGCCGAACGCGACAGGAAATTCCAATGGGTCGAGCCGCTGCTCGTCGATCACATGGTGATGGTTCGCCACACCGGCTCCGACATAGCGCCGGTTTCACTGGAAGCGGCGCGTCAATACACCGTGGGCACGCAGCGTGAAGACTTCTCCGCAACCTATCTCAAGGACCACGGCTTTCCGAAGATCGACTATGCCGCCAACCTCGACTCCAGCCTGAAGAAGCTGATCGCCGGACGCGTCGACCTGCTGATGACGTCGGAAAAGACCTTCGAGATCATGCGCGCCGAGGGCAAACCGGTCGAAGCGGCGCTCGTGCTCGAGGGCAAGCTCTATGGCATCGCCTGCCACCGCGACGTATCGCGAGTAACCATCGCCGCGATGCAGCGTGAACTTGACCGCCTGGTCGGCAACGGTACCCAGGACGAGATCTTCAAGCACTACGGCCTGACGCCGAATGCCAGCCTGCATGCCGAGAAATAAGCGTTGACTTCCCCCGGGCACGATGATTTTGGATGGCCCCACCCCGAAATCATCGACGCGTGACGACATGCTGATCATCGCAGGGCTTGGCAATCCAGGTTCGAAATACGCCGCCAACCGGCACAATATCGGCTTCATGGCGGTCGACGTCATCCATCGCCGGCATGGCTTTTCCTCCTGGTCGAAGAAGTTCAAGGCCGAGATTGCCGAAGGTGAGATCGCCGGCGAGCGCGTGCTCTTGATGAAGCCGCAGACCTTCATGAACCTCTCCGGCGAGGCGGTCGGCGAGGCCATGCGCTTCTACAAGCTGCAGCCGAAGGACATCACCGTCATCTATGACGAGCTCGACCTGCCGGCCGCCAAGGCGCGGATCAAGGTTGGCGGCGGCCATGGCGGCCACAACGGCATCAAGTCGATCGACGCTCATTGCGGCAAGGACTATCGTCGCCTGCGCCTCGGCATCGGCCATCCCGGCGTCAAGGATCTGGTGCACGCCCATGTGCTCGGCGATTTCGCCAAGGCCGACCAGGCCTGGCTGGTGCCCCTGCTCGACGCGATCGCCGACAATGCCGACATGCTGGTGCGCGGCGAGGATTCCCAGCTCCTGAACAAGATCGCGCTCGCGACCGGCGGCAAGCCGGAAGCGGACAAGCCCGAAGCCCCGAAGAAGCAGGGTGCGCAATCGCACATCCATCAGGCCCGTAATTCAGCCCAGCCGAAGAAGCTGCCGGCGACCGGTCCGATGGCCGACATGCTGAAGAAGATGTTCGGCTCGAAGGGCGACTGAGCTCGCCTTCCCGCTTGCATGGGAAACATGATCCTACGCTGGTCCGCCTCCGCGGACCCAACCGAGACGGGTTCGGCTCGACCACCGGCGGGCCTGACGTCCTCGTCTAGCCTCCCCTGTGGGCCGCCAGGAAGATCCGCACCGCTTCCTCCGCATGCGCTTGCAACGCTTCCGGCGCTGGAATGGCGCCATCGCCGAGCAGCATGGCGTCGTTCACCGGTCCACCCATGACGAGCCAGTTGAAGAACCCGCCGGCGACCTCAGCATCCTTCACCCGGATGTCGCCCTTCTCGCTATAGCGCTTGAAGGCGGCCGCAAGCCGCCTGATCGAACGCATCGGCCCGCGCTGGTGCAACGCTTCGCCGAGCTGTGGAAAGCGCTCGACCTCGGCGATCACCAGACGTCGCACCTGCATCAGCCGCGGCGTCATCACGATCGTCAGCAACTGGGTGGCATAGTCGAGCAGGAATTGCTCGATCGGCTCATCGCCTTCAGGGTCGGCGACCTGCTCCTGAAACTCGTCGCCGGCGCCACCGGTCATGCTGCGCACGACTTCCAGAAACAGCGCCTCCTTGCTCTGGAAACGGGAATAGACCGTCTGCTTCGACACGTCGGCGGTCGCCGCAATCTCATCCATGTTGGTGCCGAGAAAGCCGTGCTTCAGGAAGAGATCGCTCGCCGCCGCCACGATCGCCCTGCGGGTGCGCTCCATGCGCGTCTTTGCGCCGTTGCTCAAACCTGCCCTTCCCCCTGCCTCACGTCGCCAAATCACTTGCCACGCAGAATAGGCCAGTCGGATTGACAAATCAAACTGGACGGTCCAGTCTACTTAGCGAAATGAGATCGGGGAAAGCCATGGTCAAACCGCAAGCAAGAAATCGCATTGCCGCCTGCCGCTGCGGGCTGGTTGCCTTTGAAGCCGTCGACGAGCCGATCGTCGGCGCCGCCTGCTACTGCACCAGTTGCCGCACCGCCGGCGAACGCTTCGAGGCTCTGCCCGAAGCGTCGCCGGTGCTGGAAGCCGATGGCTCGACGCGCTTCGCGCTCTACCGGAAGGATAGGATCCGCTGCATCCGGGGCAGCGACCTTTTGCGCGAGCATCGGTTGACGCCCGAGGCGCCGACGCGCCGGGTCATTGCGAGCTGCTGCAACGCCGCCATGTTCCTCGAATTCAAAGGCGGCCACTGGCTGAGCGTCTACAACCAGCGCTTCGCCCCGGATGAACAGCCGCCGCTCGAAATGCGGACCATGACGAAAGATCGCAAGGCGGGCGTCGAATTTGCCGACACGTTGCCGAGCTACAAGACGCACTCGGGCCGGTTCATGTGGCGGCTGCTGAAGGCCTGGGCCGCCATGGGGTTCAAGGCGCCGAAGATCGACTATGTGAAAGGTCAGGCAGATGGCATCGGCGGCTGAGAAGATCGAGATCGAAAATATCGTATCGCCCGACCACAAGTACCGCGTCGACCGGGTGAAATACGAGGCAATGCGGGAAGCCTTGCTCACGGTGCTGCCACCGGCTGCACCGGGACTGACCGTCGCGGAAGCGAAGGAGCGGCTCTTGCCGCTACTGCCGCAGGACCTTTTCCCCGAGGGTGCAAAGGCTGGCTGGTGGCTGAAGGCGGCTCAGCTCGACCTCGAAGCCAAGGGCACGATCGAGCGAGAAGCGACCAAGCCGCTTCGTCTGCACAAGAACGCATAAAGCAAGCCGGCAGCAGCGGGGCATCCTCAGCGCCGGCCGCTATTCTTCGGGCTCGGTGGTGAAGAGCAATGGAAAGCCCGCCTCCTTGGCAAGGTCGGTCGCCGCCTTGGCCTTGGTTTCCGCAATGTCGCGCACACAGACGACGACCACCGAAGTGCCCATCTTGTGCGCCGTCATCATCACGCGATAACCCGCCTCCTCGCTCATATGGAACACGGCCTTGAGCACGCCGACGACGAACTCCCGCGGCGTGTAATCGTCATTGAGCAGCATGACCTTGTAAAGCTTCGGCCGTTCGAGCTTCGGCTTGACCTTCACTTTGACTTTTCTGGCAACTTCGTTGTCACTCATCGGAACCACCCCGTTGATGACAGATCGGGCGGCACGACCGCCGGCTGCACTATCCTACGGGCAGACGCGCCGATCAAGCAAAAGCAGACCTCCAGGGATTGCGTCGATCAGTTTCGCACCGATGGCTGACGAACATGCTTACCGCCTTGTCACAGGCGCAGGCCCGCTCCAGCGCCGCGCTCGATCGATGCAGGCCCCCTCAAATCTACGCCGCCGCGCCAAGTCCGACGGGCATCGCAGCGCATATGCGGCCCAAAGGTCGCGCGTTCAACGGCGCAAGCCCCTTATTTACCGTGAACGGGGCGTGCGCCCTTGACCAGGAAGCGCCCTTCCCGCATAGCCACGCCAACGGAATTTTAAGATACGGACGAGACCCCATGGGCTTCAAATGCGGTATTGTGGGACTGCCGAACGTCGGCAAGTCCACCCTCTTCAACGCGCTCACCAAGACGGCGGCCGCGCAAGCCGCCAACTATCCCTTCTGCACCATCGAGCCGAACACCGGCGAAGTGGCAGTGCCGGATCCGCGCATGCGCAAGCTTGCCGAAACTGCCAAGTCGAAGGAAATCATCCCGACGCGCATCTCCTTCGTCGACATCGCCGGCCTGGTGCGCGGCGCGTCGAAAGGCGAAGGCCTCGGCAACCAGTTCCTCGCCAACATCCGTGAAGTGGACGCCGTCGTTCACGTGCTCCGCTGTTTCGAGGATGACGACATCACCCACGTCGAAGGCCGCATCCATCCGGTCGCCGACGCCGAGACGATCGAGACCGAGCTGATGTTGGCCGACCTCGATAGCCTGGAGCGCCGCACCGAGCAGACCCGCAAGCGCGCCGTCGGCAAGGACAAGGAGTCCATGGCTCAGCTTCCGATCATGGAGGCTTCGCTGAACCTGCTGCGCGAGGGCAAGCCGGTCCGCACCCTGCTTTCGAGGCTCGACGCCGAAGAACTGCGCATCCTGCAGGGGCTCAGCCTCCTGACCGCGCATCCGGTTCTCTATGTCTGCAACGTCGCCGAAAGTGACGCCGCCGACGGCAACGAGCACACCCGTGCCGTCGCCGAAATGGCGAAGGCCCAGGGCGCCGAGTCCGTCGTGATTTCGGCTGCCATCGAGTCGGAAGTGGCGCAACTGCCGGATGAAGAGGCCAAGGAATTCCTCAGCGCGCTCGGCCTGGAAGAAGCCGGTCTCGACCGCCTGATCCGCGCCGGCTACAAGCTGCTCGACCTCATCACCTATTTCACCGTCGGCCCCAAGGAAACCCGCGCCTGGACGATCCAGCGCGGTACCAAGGCGCCGCAAGCCGCCGGCGTCATCCACTCGGATTTCGAACGCGGCTTCATTCGCGCCAACACCATCGCCTATGACGATTACATCGCGCTCGGCGGCGAAACCGGCGCCAAGGAAGCCGGCAAGGCGCGCGACGAAGGCAAGGAATACGTCGTCCAGGACGGCGACGTCATCCACTTCCGCTTCAACACGTAAGCATTGCGACGGTCTTGCGCGACACGCGCAGGATCAAAAACAGGGCGCAACGCAAAGGATGCAGCGCGCAACGAACACGGCATTACGGCGCGGCATGCAACCGCGCCGTATTCTTTCCCGGCGGCAGGTCCATGACCTTGCGGCGCAGTCGCCGCCAGCAGATGCCGATGCCGACAAACCTTTGAGGCCGGCATCCAGCCGTCCCGCTCAAATCGATTCCGCTCCGTGAAATTATGCAGTAGGTAAGGCGGCAACAAATCAGACGGGGCCACTCAAGCATGCTGTATTTCGAGGATTTTTCCGAAGGGCGGCGTTTCGACTACAGGCCGGTCGAGATGAAGCCGGCGGAGATGATCGCCTTCGCCAGCGAGTTCGACCAGCAGCCGATGCATCTCGACGAGGAAGCGGGAAAACGCAGCATCCTTGGTGGTCTCGCAGCGTCCGGCTGGCACACCAGCGCCGTCGGCATGCGCATGATGCTCGACGCCTTCATGGGCAACTCGACGTCGCAGGGCTCACCCGGCATCGACTTCATGGACTGGAGGAAACCGGTTATCGCCGGAGACGTCCTCACCGGTTTCAGCCTCGTGCTCGAGGCGCGGCGCTCGCGGTCGAAGCCCGATCTTGGCATCGTCAAGTTCCGCAACGAAATCACCAATCAGGCGGGTGAACCCGTGGCGATCTCAGAATGCACGGTTCTCTTTCGCGCCCGCGAGAAGGGCCAGGCCTGATGATGACGATGGAAGAATTTTACACCGCCAGGACCAAGACTGCCATCGGCAGCCTGACGTTCACGGCCGAGGACATCGTCCGCTTCGCTCGCGACTTCGACCCGCAGCCTTTCCATCTCGATGAAGAAGCGGCGCGGCATTCGCTGTTCGGTGGGCTCTGCGCATCGGGCTGGCATACCTCAGCCGGTTGGATGCAATGCTTCGTCCGCTTCTGGAAGAACGAGCAGCGCCGGCTTGCCGCCGAGGGTCTGCGTGCGCCGAACCTCGGCCCTTCGCCCGGCTTCCGCGATCTCAAATGGCTGAAGCCGGTCTATGCCGGAGACACCGTCACCTATTTCGTGACCTTCCTCGAAAGCCGTTCGCTCAACTCGAAGCCCGGCTGGCGGATCAACACGATCCTGTGCGAAGGCGACAACCAGCATGGCGAGACGGTGATCCGCTTCGAGAGCAAGGTGATCGAGTTCGTATGACGCGGCGATGGCCGCCCAGCCTGCGGCGCCACGCTTCTTTCAAGAGGCGCCAAGATCGCTGTAACACCTTGAACTGCCACGCCTCCATAAATTCGCCGCTGACCAGAGGTAAAGTTTCTATTCGCAAGCAAGGTCGCGCGCCGTCGGCCGCGTCCCCGGCGGCTTGAGGGCGACGAACCGCTCGTAGCGGAGGAGCAGCCATGGAAAAAACCCATGTCCGCGAACTGGCGGACGAATATATGCGTCTCGGCGGTCACCGTCGTGTCGTCATAGACGACAACCAGACATCAGTCAGAAGCTGGGAAGAAGAGCCGCCGGAAGCCGAAAGCTTCTGGCAGAAGGAAGTGGAAACACTGCCACCGGCAACACAGCGTGAAGTGCAGCTGATGTTGCGGACGATCAACCGGCTCTAGAGCGCCGTGCGTTCACATGAACGCAGAAAGGACGCTCTAGCACCTTGATTCTAGAGTATCTTTCTGCTTTCAAGTGATACCACTTGAAAGCAGGATGCTCTAGCGCAGAGGCGAGAAAGGGGCGCAGCTTTCGCCCCGCTCTATGGCGCCGCGCGTCTTGTCAGACGCGCGAAGGTCGGCGATTTGCTGCATATCTTCGTCCCCAAATCGAGGTCGATTCGAGGCGACATGCAGGAATCGCTGGATTGATCAATGGCCTTCGAATTCGATCAGCGTCCGGACGTTGACGCCGAGTGCTTCCAACTTCTTGCGGCCGCCGAGTTCGGGCAGATCGATGACGAAACAGGCCGCGACGATTTCGGCGCCCATCTGCTTCAGAAGCTTGGTAGCGGCTTCCGCTGTGCCGCCGGTTGCGATCAGGTCGTCGACGAGGATCACCTTTTCACCCGGTCGGATCGCATCCTTGTGCATCTCCATCTCGTCGACGCCGTATTCCAGGCTGTAGGCGATGCGCACGGTGTCATGCGGCAGCTTGCCCTTCTTGCGGATCGGCACGAAGCCCGATGAAAGCTGGTGTGCGATCGCGCCACCGAGAATGAAACCGCGCGCCTCGATGCCGGCGATCTTATCGATCTTGGTACCGGCGTAGGGATGCACCAGCTCGTCGATCGCGCGGCGAAAGGCGCGTGGATTACCGAGCAGCGTGGTGATATCGCGAAACATCACGCCCGGCTTCGGATAATCTGGAATGTTCCGGATGGCGGAGATCAGTTCCGACTGAACGGTGGTGGTCATGGGCGAAAGGGCCTTTGCATCTCTTGTTACCGCAAACCCATAACACCATCGGCACGCTTGTCGATAATGCTTTCTTCTCGTGCGCCCGGCTGGAACAATTTGGCCGCCTGGGGGGTTGATGCTACTCTATTTGCGCGGTCGCCCGGCTGGCGCACCGCGCTCTCGCATCAAACTTACACAGGGAAGGAAGCACCATGCGCCTGTTTGAATGCGGTTCACTCGTCCCGGGTTGCGAATGGCACACGCGTGCCGACAACGATGCCGAAATCGTGCGCCGCGTCGTCGAGCACATGCGCGAAACGCACGGCGAGACGGTCATCCGCGAAAACATGATCGAAAACATCAAGGCCCGGATCACCGACGAAACCAAGGCGGCGTGAGCCGTCCTCAAGCGGCGTAGCCGTCCGGCCAAGGCGGCGTAGCCGTCCTCAAGGCGGGCTAAACCGTCCTCAAGGCGGCGCAAGCCCTCCGATCAGTCCGGCCGCGCCATGGCTTCGAGCCGTGCGATGAGGTTTGCCCGGTCGAGACTGAAGTTGCGCTCGATCCAGAGATTTTCGAGTTCGCCGAGGATTTCCCCCACTTTTGGGCCGGCCGGCACGCCGGCCTTCAGCACGTCACCGCCATTCAGCGGAAAGCTCGGGCGTTTCCAGGCTTCGGCACGCGCCAGCAACCGCCGCAGCGCTGCGGTCTCGGATAACAGCGCCGGGTCGCCTTCCGACTTGCGCCGCGCCGTTGCCAGCGCCAGCCGCAGTTTTACGACAATCCCCTCCGCGCCATGACGATAGAGCAGCCGATCGAAGGCCGTATCGGCGGTCGTCGCCGGGACCGCCGGCGCCTTGGCCCAGCGGCCGAAATAGGCGGCCTCGACCTTCGAGAGACGCAGACGCTCCGCCATTGCCTCCAGCCGCTCCTCGTCCGGCGGTACGATTGCGGCCAGGCGCAGAAGCGGGCTCGGCGTCCAGCCAAAGGCCCGCTCGGCGGCAACGATATCCGGGATCGCGTCGATGCCCCATTTCTCCGTTTCCGGCAGGATCTCGGTCAGCACGCCGGCCTGGCGCATCCAAAGGAGTGCACGGCCGGGATCGGCGGCAGAAAGCAATTTCTTCGTTTCGGCCCAGACCCGTTCGGCCGAAAGCGTTGCAAGCTTCGAACGCGCCCTCGCGCAGGCACGCAAGCCGTCGGCATCCGGCCGGCTGCTGCCGTAATGGGCGAAGAACCGGAAGAAACGCAGGATGCGCAGATAATCCTCGGCGACCCGCTCGGAAGCATCGCCGATGAAGCGGACCGTGCGGGTCTCGATATCCGCCAGCCCACCGACGTCATCGAACACCTCGCCGCGATCGTTCGCATAGAGTGCGTTGATGGTGAAATCCCGCCGCTCCGCGTCCGCCTTCCAGTCGGTGCCGAAGGCGACTTCCGCGCGGCGCCCATCGGTCGCAACGTCGCGGCGGAGCGTCGTGACTTCATAGGGCGTTCCATCGATGACGAGCGTCACCGTGCCATGATCGACGCCCGTCGGCACCACCTTGATGCCTGCCGCCTTTGCCCGCTCGGACACGTCCTCCGGACGCCAGGTGGTCGCCATGTCGATGTCGCCGGCCGGCAGGCCCATCAGGCTGTTGCGCACCGCGCCGCCAACGACCCTGACCTCGCCGCCCTCGACATTCAGGACCTCGAAGACGCGGCGGAGAGAGGGCGATGAAAACCAGCCTTCGCCGGCAACGGAAGTCATGCGTAAAGCCTTTCATAGAGCATGCGGAGAATGCCGGCGGTGATACCCCAGATGTTGTAGTCGCCATAGGGCATTCGGTAGAAATGCCGTTCCTCGCCCTGCCAATGCCCACGCCCGCGGGCGTGATTGCTCGGGTTCATCAGGAAGGACAGCGGCACCTCGAAGACGCTTTCGACCTCGTCCGGATTGGCCGTCAGTTCGAAGCCGGGTTTCACGACCGCCAGCACCGGGGTGATGCGAAAACCGGACATGGCCATGTAATGCGGCAGCCGGCCGATGGTTTCGACGAAGCGCGGATCGAGACCGATCTCCTCCTGCGCTTCGCGCAGCGCCGCCACTTCGACGGACCGGTCCTCGGGATCGACAGCGCCGCCGGGGAAAGCCACCTGGCCGGAATGCTTGCGCAGGCTGGTGGTGCGCTGGGTCAGGATGACGCTCGCATCGTCGCCATCGTCGACGACCGGTACGAGAACGGCGGCGTCCTTCAGATGCAGCGTCTCCAGATAGGGCACCATGCCGGGATTGAGCAGGAAGTCGCCATGGTCGCGCCAGGCGGTTTCCACCGGCCCGCCCATCTGCGTCAGCGCGCGTCGCCGGAACTCGTCAGCGGAAAAGAGATGCCGGTTCATCGGGACAGCACTTCCAACTCGGCCGCCGGCATGATCGGGAAGACGGCGCCGGCGGATCGCACGCAGAACATCTCGGTGCCGTCGACTTCAAGCGTCTCGCCGAGTTCGACGATGTCATACATCACCGGCCGCGACACCAGCGCCTCCAGGCGCCCGCGCACATGCAGATATGGCTTCAGCTCCCGGTTCTCGCCATGGATGACGAAGCGCAGCGGATGCTCCGGCCCGGCTTCGACCACGTCGCCGACATTGGTGCGGAACGTCAGGACCTGGCCCGCTTCTCCATGCGTGACGCTCATTTCGACGGCGACGAAGGGGGCATCGACGATGCGGATGCCCACCTTTTCCACAGGAGTCACAAGATAGGTGCGCCCGTCCTCGTCCTTGCGCAGAACGGTGGAGAATAGTCTGACCAGGGGCTGCCGGCCGATCGGTGTGCCGAGATAGAACCAGGTGCCGTCGGCGCGAATCTCCATGTCGATGTCGCCGCAGAACGGCGGATTCCAACGGTCCACCGGCGGCAGGCCGCGCGCCTTTTCGCCGGTCTGCCCGGCGGCACGCGCAATCAGCGCCGCCAGTCCGGCGGCATCGCCGGTTTGCTGAATTTCGGCTTCTGCCATTGTTCCGTCCCGTTTGACCCCGATTTTTGCATCGAGACCTTTGATATCTCACGAGATAGTGCGTCGGCGCCGACTTGTCAGCCGTCCGGCAGGGTCTAAATTGGAATTTGGCAACTGAAATCCGGCTACCGCATGATTCCGTAAATCGGAATCGATTTAAGGACAGAATTATGCAGCAGCTCAAAATGTTACAGCGACCTTTGCGCGTCTTATAAAGGCGCGCGGCACTGTAAGGCGATTCGGTTTAACAACGGGCGACCGGGGAGTACGACCATGACTGTGATGAAGGGCGCGGCCGACGCGATCGACGAGAAGGCGATTGTCGCCGCAGCCGAGAGCGCGCTCGGAGAAATCGCCCGGGTGCGCGCGGAAGTCGGCAAGGTCATCTTCGGCCAGGAAAGCGTCGTCGAGCAGACCCTGCTCGCCGTTCTTTCCGGCGGCCATGCCCTGCTCGTCGGCGTTCCCGGCCTTGCCAAGACGAAGCTCGTCGCCACGCTCGGCACCGTGCTCGGCCTTGATTCCAGCCGCGTGCAGTTCACGCCCGACCTGATGCCCTCCGACATCCTCGGCTCCGAAGTCATGGACCAGGACGCGGCCGGCCATCGCTCGTTCCGCTTCATCCCCGGCCCGATCTTCACGCAATTGCTGATGGCCGACGAAATCAACCGCGCCTCGCCGCGGACGCAATCGGCACTGCTGCAGGCAATGCAGGAGTATCACATCACCGTTGCGGGCGCGCGCAAGGACCTGCCCCAGCCTTTCCACGTGCTCGCCACCCAGAACCCGCTGGAGCAGGAAGGCACCTATCCCCTGCCCGAGGCACAGCTCGACCGCTTCCTGATGCAGGTGGACGTCGGCTATCCGGACCTTTCCGCCGAGCGGCAGATCCTGCTCGAAACCACCGGCGTCGGCGAAGCGACCGCCCACCCGGTCATCGACGCGGCGCGGCTTCAGCAGATCCAGGCGCTCATCCGCCAGATGCCGGTCGGCGAAAAGGTGGTCGATGCGATCCTGGCGCTGGTGCGCTCGGCCCGTCCGGGCAACGGCAACGCGGCGACCGACAGGAACGTCGCCTGGGGTCCCGGGCCCCGCGCCGGACAGGCGCTGATGCTCTGCGCCCGCGCTCGCGCGCTCTATGACGGCCGCCTGGCGCCGTCGATCGACGACATCCTGGCGCTCGCCGAACCCGTGCTTCAGCACCGCATGGCGCTGACCTTCGCTGCCCGCGCCGAAGGCATGACCGTGCGCGACGTCATCGCCGGCCTGGTGAAGCAGGCCAGGGGCTAAGGCATGGCCACCATCGGGCACATAGTCTCGCGTACTCCCGCTGGTGAAGTGCTTTCGCGCGCCCAACAGCGCGCCATGCTCGTTCCCGATTGCCTGGTCGAAGCGCGGCGGATCGCCAACACGGTGATTTCGGGCTGGCATGGCCGGCGCAAGCGTGGGATCGGCGAGAATTTCTGGCAGTTCCGGCCCTATAGCGACGGCGAAAGCATGTCGCGCATCGACTGGCGCCGCTCGGCTCGCGACGACCACACCTATGTGCGCGACCGCGAATGGGAGGCTGCGCACACCATCTGGCTGTGGGCAGATCTTTCCCCGTCGATGATGTACAAGTCGAAGCTCGGCGCCGTCTCCAAGGAAAGTCGCGCACTCGTGTTGATGCTGGCGCTCGCTGAAATCCTCGCGCGCTCCGGCGAACGCATCGGTTGCCCCGGCATCATGGAACCGATCTCGGCTCGCAACGCTGCCGAACGGCTGGCGACCGCGATCATGCTGAGCCCGCTCGCGGAAGGCCTCCCCGATACCGGGATGATCCGCGGCGCCAGCGATCTCGTGCTGATCGGCGACTTCCTCGATCCGGCGGAAAAGATCATGGACCGCCTCGGTCCGCTGGCACGGCGGGGGTTGCGCGGCCATGTGGTCGAGATCGCCGACCCGGCCGAAGAGGTGTTTCCCTATAGCGGCCGCACCGAATTCACCGACCCGGAGACCGGCGAGAAGCTGACGGCCGGCCGCGCCGAAGTGCTGCGCGAGGATTATCAGCGCGCCTATGTCAGCCGCCGCGACGGCCTGGGCGTGACGCTCCGCCATCTCGGCTGGACCTTCATCCCGCACAGAACCGACCGGCCAGCCTCGGAGGCGCTCGTCGGCGTGCACACCTATCTCTCCGGCATGCCGGGACGCGCGACGCACGGGGGCCAGCTATGAGCGGCTTGCCCTTCCTCTTCACCAACCCCGCCATCCTCGCCGCCCTGGTCGCCCTGCCTGTCATCTGGTGGCTGTTGCGCATGACGCCGCCAAGGCCCGCGGCCGAGGTCTTCCCGCCGCTGCGCATTCTGGCGTCCGTGATGAAGCGCGAGGAAACCCCAGCGCAGAGCCCCTGGTGGCTGACGCTGCTGCGCATGCTGATGGCCACCGCGGTGATCCTGGCGATCTCCGACCCGGTGTTCAACCCGCGACAGAACACGCTCTCGTCCGCAGGCCCGCTCGCGCTCGTCATCGATAACAGTTGGGCCACGGTCTCCGATTGGGATCGGCGGGTCGAGGCCGCCAATGCCCTCATCGACGACGCGGAAGCGAAGGACCTGCCGGTTTCGATCGTCTTCACGACCGACCGGCAGCACGACGCGACACCGGCCGCGGCCAACACTGCGCGCGACCGTCTCGCCGCGGCGCAGCCGCAACCGCTGCCAGCCGTGCGCGACCAGGCGCTTGCCGCCATGAAAGCTGCCCTCTCGAGCTCGCCGCCCGGCACGCTCGCCTTCCTCAGTGACGGGATCGAGACCGGGGACGGCCAGACGATGCGGCGAGTGGCGGAGATCGGCGCGGCCAACGTTCGCCGGATCGAAGGCAATGCGGAAAGCGCCATCGCGCTGACGTCCGCGACCAACGAAAACGAAGGCATGCGGGTCACGGCATCGCGGCTGCCGCTTGGCGAGCCACGGGCCTATTACGTCTTTGCCCGCGACACGCGCGGCACCGCCATTGCCGAAGGCGAACTCCGCTTCGGTGCAGGCGCCACGACGGCGAACGCTCTTCTGAGGGCGCCCTTCGAGCTGCGCAACGACTTCGCACGCCTGACGATCGAGGGCCAGGCGACGGCCGGCGGCATCCACCTGCTCGACGACGGCAACCGCCGCCGTCGCGTGGCGTTGCTGAGCGGCGAGGTTCACCAATCGCAGCCGCTGCTCTCGCCGCTCTACTACATCAAGCGGGCGCTCGAACCGCATGCCGACCTGATCGAACCGCGAGAGGAAGCGATCGGCAAGGCGATTGCCGAACTTCTCGCTCAAAATCCCTCGATCCTTGTCATGGCCGACGTCGGCCGGTTGCCCGACGAAAGCTATCCGCTGGTGACGCGTTGGCTGGAGAACGGCGGCATGCTCGTTCGCTTTGCCGGCCCAAGACTGGCCGGTGCGCCTGCCGATGACCCGCTGGTCCCCGTCGTGCTGAGGCAGGGCGAACGTTCCCTCGATGGCGCGCTCTCTTGGTCAGAGCCGCAGCCGCTTGCCGACTACCCGTCTTCCAGCCCCTTTGCCGGCCTCGAGCATCCGCGCGATGTGCTTGTCAAACGCCAGGTGCTGGCACAACCGACACCAGACCTTGCCGAACGGACCTGGGCCAACCTCGCCGATGGCACGCCGCTGGTCACGACAGCCGAACGCGGACGCGGCCGCATCGTGCTCTTCCATGTGAGCGCAGACCCGGGCTGGTCGAACCTGCCGATTTCAGGCTCCTTCGTCGACATGCTGCGCCGGTCCATCCAGCTTTCCCGTGCCGGCGGCATCGCCGGCGACCAGACGAGCAAGGCAGAGACCCTGCCGCCCTATCGCCTGGTAAATGCCCGCGGCGAACTGACCACCGAGACCGGCAGCGCCCGGCCGCTTGAGATCGCCCCAGGAGTTCCCCCGACCGTTTCCGCAGACACACCGCCCGGCCTCTACGGCTCGGAAGAGGGCTTCGTTGCCAACAATCTTCTTCCCGACGGCGGCAGCCTCGCTCCGATCAGAGGCAACCTCGTCAGCGAACGCGCGGAAGGGCTGGAAGGCGCGCGCCCCTTCTCTATCCGCCCCTATCTCTTCGAGCTGGCGCTGATGCTCTTCCTGCTCGACACGCTAATCGTGCTTTACATGGCCGGCGGCCTTGCGGGATTGCGCGGCCGCGGAAGCCGTGGCGCCGCCACCGCAGCGGTGCTCGCCACACTCGGCCTCGCAACACTTGGTTTTGCCGCGCTGGCACCGACGGTCGCGAACGCACAGGACAGCCAGCCGAGCGACGAGCAGACGCTGCAACGGCTCGACACGACCCACCTCGCCTATGTCATCACCGGCGAGGCCGAGGTCGACCGACTGTCGGAACAGGGCCTCGTCGGACTGAGCAACTATCTGACCTATCGCACGGCTCTCGAACCGGGCGCACCTGTCGGCGTCGACCTCGAACAGGACGAGCTGGCCTTCTACCCGATCATCTACTGGCCGGTATCCGCCACCGCGCCGATGCCGAGCAGCCGAGTGATGAGCCGGATCGACGCCTATATGCGCAACGGCGGCACCGTTCTCTTCGACACGCGCGACCAGTTCTCCTCGCTCACGCCTTCGGCGGCAGGCGACAGCCCCAACGTGCAGCGCCTGCAGGAGATGCTGAACGGTCTCGACATTCCGCCGCTGGAACCGGTGCCCACCGACCACGTCCTGACGAAGGCCTTCTACCTGCTTTCGAATTTTCCCGGCCGCTACACCGAGAGCCAGTTGTGGGTGGAGGCCGCCCCCAACGGCGCCGAGGAACAGAGCAACCGACCGGTGCGCGGCGGCGACGGCGTCACGCCGATCATGATCACCGGCAACGATTTTGCCGGCGCCTGGGCTGTGGACGCCAACGGCGCGCCGCTTCTGCCGACTGTGCCGCCGGACGAAATGCAGCGCGAATATGCCTATCGGGCAGGCGTCAACATCATGATGTATATGCTGACCGGCAACTATAAGTCCGATCAGGTTCATGTGCCGGACCTCCTCCAGAGGCTTGGGCAGTGAGGGCCGATCGATGACCTATGGTTTTGCTCCGTTGCTTCCGCTGATGTTCTTCCTGCCGCTTCTGGTCGTCGCGGCGCTGTTCATCGGCTATGGCCTGTGGCGAAAGATACGCGGGGCGTGGCTGCGCGCCCTCGCCTTGGCTGCGCTCGCCCTGGCGATCGCCAACCCCTCCATCTTCGTCGAACTGCGTGATCCGCTTTCGACGATCGTCGCGATCGTCGTCGACCGCAGCCAGAGCCAGCAGAATGGCGACCGCACCGCGCAGACCGACCGCGCGGTCGAAGGCCTGAAGGCGCGGCTGGCGGGGATCCCGCTGATCGAGCCGCGCATCATCGAGGCCAAGTCCGATCCGGCAAGCGTCTCGCCGGCGACCAATCTTTTCTCCGCCCTCGCGACAGCGCTCGCCGACGTTCCGCCGGCGCGCATCGGCGGCGCCATCTTCGTAACCGACGGCCAGATCCACGACGTGCCGGACGTCAGCCGCAAGCTGGGTTTCGATGCCCCGATTCACGGCCTGATCACCGGCAAGCCTGATGAATTCGACCGGCGCGTGGAGCTCATCAACCCGCCGCGCTTCGGCATCGTCGGCGAAGAGCAGAAGCTTTCGTTCCGGGTCGTCGACGACGGCGCCGCACCCGGCGGGACCGCGGAAGTGAGCATCCGCCTCAACGGCAATGAAATCGCCCGGGAAAGGGCCGAGCCGGGTACCGACGTTCCCTTCAGCTTCAAGGTTCCGCGCGGCGGCAACAACGTGCTTGAATTTGCAGTGGATGCGGTTCCTGGCGAAGTGAGCACGGCCAACAACCGCGCGGTGCACGTGCTCGACGGCATTCGCGAAAACCTTCGCGTGCTGCTCGTCTCCGGCGAACCGCATGCCGGCGAGCGCGCCTGGCGCAACCTTTTGAAATCCGACGCCGCTGTCGATCTGGTGCACTTCACCATTCTGCGTCCGCAGGAAAAGCAGGACGGCACCCCGATCAACGAACTGTCGCTGATCGCCTTCCCGACGCGTGAGCTGTTCGTCGACAAGATCAACGAGTTCGACCTGATCATCCTCGACCGCTATCAGCACCGCGGCCTGCTGCCGATCCTCTACTACGACAACATCGCGCAATATGTGGAGAATGGCGGCGCGCTTCTGATTGCCGCCGGACCGGAACATGCCGGCGACGATTCGATCGCCGCAACACCGCTCTCGGCCGTGCTTCCGGCCGCGCCCACAGGCGTCATGAACGACAAGGCCTTCTTCCCCCGCCTGTCGGAGGAAGGGAAGAAACATCCGGTCACCCGCGGCCTCGAAGGCTCCGACAGCGAGCCGCCGCACTGGGGCCGTTGGTTCCGCACGGTCGATGTCAACAGGCCGCAGGGCAATACGGTGATGGAAGCGGCCGACGGCAAGCCGCTGCTCGTGCTCAACCGCGTCGGCAAGGGTCGCGTCGCGATGCTGCTCTCCGACCAGGGCTGGCTCTGGGCCCGCGGCTTTGAAGGTGGCGGCCCGCACGTCTCGCTCTATCGCCGCACCGCCCATTGGCTGATGCAGGAGCCGTCGCTCGAGGAAGAAGCCTTGACGGCACGCGCCCGGGGCCGGACGCTGGAGATCACCCGCCAGACGATCGATGGCGATCCTGGTCCCGTTTCCCTCGTTTCCCCGTCGGGCCAAAAGCAGGACGTGAAGCTGACCGAGCGCCAGCCGGGTCTCTATTCGGCAGAACTCGCCACGACCGAGACCGGCCTGTTCGAGATGAGCAATGGCGAACTCACGGCCCTTGCCCATGTCGGCGATCCCAATGCGCCGGAGTTCAAGGCGGCGATTTCGACCGAGGACAAGCTGCGCCCCTGGGCGGAGAAGACCAAGGGGCTGGTGCGGCGTCTCGCAAGCGCCGACGGCCCGCTTGATCTGCCGACGGTGCTGCCGGTCAGGGGCTCGATAAGGTCGGCCGACGATCAGCGCCTCTCCATCCGCATGACCGACGAAACCGTATTGAAGGGCATCAACTCGCTGCCGTTGTTCACCGGGCTTCTCGGGCTTGCGGCACTGCTCTTCCTGATCTCCGCCACCTGGTATCGCGAGGGACGATGACCGATCGGACCGTGGTCGTCAGCGACCTTCGCGACGCGCCGCATTTCTTCGATGCGGTGGCCGACCGTATCTGGCGCGCCTGGTGGGAGCCACAGGGCTTCCCGCTGAGCCATATCACCGGCCTGCTCGAGGAGAGCCTCGCCGATGGCGCAGAATCCCATTGCCTGGTGGCTCATGCCGGAGATCGCTTTGTCGGCACCGCCTCCGTAATTGCCTCGGATCTTGAGGAGCGGCCGAACCTCACCCCTTGGGTGGCAGCCGTCTGGGTCGACCCGCCGTTCCGTGGGCTCGGCATCGGCGGCGATATCGTGCTGAAGGCCGCTTGTGCGGCGCTCGATACAGGCGCAGAGGCCGTGCATCTCTGCGCCCTTCCCGGCAAGCGGGCCTTCTACGAGCGCCTCGGCTGGCGGCTCGATGAAAGGGACGTGGGCGCGGATCGCCTCGACGTCTTCAGCATGCGCCGCACGTGAGAGGTCTTCGATGTTCGAGGTGACCGACGCGCCTTCGCCCGAGGCGCTGGAAGCGATCGGCAATGGCCTGACGGCCTTCAATACCGCCGATGTCGGCCCGTCGGAGCGGCGACCGCTCGCCGTTCTCGTCGGCGGTCCCGATGCGAAGGGGCAACGCGGTGGCCTGAACGGTTACACCGGCTGGGGTTGGCTCTTCGTGCAGTGGCTGTGGCTGCCGGAGGATCTTCGCGGCCAAGGGCTCGCCGGCAAGCTGCTCCAGGCAGCGGAGGATGAGGCTCGAAACCGCGGCTGCCACGGTGCCTGGATCGATACCTTCAATCCGCAAGCCCGGCGCGCTTACGAACGCCAGGGTTACCAGGCCTTCGGTGAACTGCCTGCCTTCCCCATCGGCCGCACGCGGGTTTTCCTGAAGAAATCGCTCGCCGCCGGATAGCGTCTGCGTCAGACCGCAAGCGGCAGATCGAGCGCCACGGCCGGCACCACCGCATCGTCCCGCCAGCCGATGACGCCAGCAAGGCCGGCATGCACGTCGTCTGCCATCGGCACGACGAGCACGCGCGCGGGATCGACCGGTCCCGGAAACTCGAGCGCGCCGTAGCGAACCTTCTCGAAGCCGAGCGGCTGGTAGTAAGGCGGATCACCGACGAGGATCACCGCTTGCGAATCCTTCCGCCGTGCCGCTTCGACGGCGATGCGCACCAGTTCCCGGCCGATGCCCTGGTTCTTGTGCGACGGCCGCACCGCGAGCGGCCCGAGCAGATGACCTTTGACCGAACCGGCCATGACCGGCGTCATCCTGACCGAGGCGATCGTCTCGCCGTTGTCGGCGCAGATGAAGGAGAGCGACCGATCATGCGGCCCCTGCTCGCGAATCCGTGCGGCCGCCCGGGCGAACCGGCCGGGGCCGAAGGCTTCTTCATTGATGATTTCGATGGCTGCGTCATGAGACGCGTCTTCGGTCAGGTAGACGAGATCGTGCTTTTTCATGGGAACGGGAACCAAGCATGCGGACAGACATAGGGATGGCGTCGCCCGAAATAGGGCGTTGGCAGCATCAGCGTCGTCGCAGGTTTCCCGAGAGCATCATCAGTGTGGTTTCTTCCAACACGAAAAAAGTCGTGAGATCGCCGATATCAGAAAAATGCCCTCTGTCAAAGCCTAAAACGCACTGTTCCCAATTCGCTATCTATCGGACGCCGCTGGAAGCGCTATCTATGACGGCAAGGATCACGAAGGAGATTTCAAGATGGGCAGGTTGGTGGACGGCGTCTGGCAGGACGTTTGGTACGATACGGTGGCAACGAACGGCCATTTCAAGCGCAGCGCTTCGCAGTTCCGCAACTGGGTGACGGCAGACGGATCGGCGGGCCCAAGCGGTGACGCCGGTTTCAAGGCGGAGGCCGGCCGTTATCATCTCTATGTTTCGCTCGCCTGTCCCTGGGCGCACCGCACGCTGATCTTCCGCAAGCTGAAGAAGCTCGAGGACCTCATCTCCGTTTCGGTCGTCGATCCGCTGATGCTCACCCAGGGCTGGGAGTTCAAAGAAGGCGGCATCGGCACGAGCGACCATCTCTTCGGATCGAAAGCGCTGTGGCAGATCTATACCCGCGCCGATGCCCACTACTCCGGCCGCGTGACCGTGCCGGTTCTCTGGGACAAGCAGCAAGACACCATCGTCTCGAACGAATCCTCCGAAATCATCCGGATGTTCAATTCCGCCTTCGATGGCCTCACCGGCTCGACGCTCGACTTCTACCCGGAAGAACTGCGCGACGAGATCGATGCGATGAACACGGACGTCTATAACGACGTCAACAACGGCGTCTACAAGGCGGGTTTCGCCACCAAGCAGGCCGCCTATGAGGAGAGCGTCACCGCGCTCTTCACCCGGCTCGACAAGCTGGAAGAACGCCTCGCATCGCACCGGTACCTGATCGGCAACCGCCTCACCGAGGCCGACTGGCGCCTGTTCACCACGCTGGTGCGCTTCGACCCGGTCTATGTCGGCCACTTCAAGTGCAACATTCGCCGGATCGCCGACTATCCGAACCTTCACGGTTACCTTCGGGAACTCTACCAGGTGCCGGGCGTGGCCGAGACGGTCGACATGCGCCACATCAAGGAGCACTACTACCGCAGCCACACGACCATCAACCCGACCGGCGTCGTGCCGGTGGGGCCGGTGCTCAACCTCGCCTCCCCGCACGGACGCGAGCGGCTGTAGATCGATCGTTCGAGCGGATCGATCGCCTCTACCAGTAAAGGTCGAAATCAGCGCTGCCGGCGAGTTCCGCAAGCCGGCGGCGCGTCGCCGGCGTGGTCTCTTCCGGCAGCCCATCGAGCGGGAAGAAGCCGCTCGCGGCAATCTCCAAGTCCGGCGCCTTCGGCGCCGTCTGCCTGACGCCGTTGCAGCGATAGAAGATGACATGGTCACGGCGGCTCGTGCGCCTGTTGTAATAAACCTGGACCAGAACCGGCGGCGTCGTTACCTCCAGGTTCCCCTCTTCGCGCAGCTCCCGCAGCAGCCCGTCGATCGAGGCTTCGTTGCGATCGAGGCCCCCACCCGGCAGGTGCCAGCCCGGCAGATAGGAATGGCGCACCAGAAAGATCCGGCCCTCGTCATCGAAACAGGCAGCGCGCACGCCCATCGTCATGCCGCGCGCAACTGCGAAATAGCCATGCGCGAGCCGCATCAGGAGCCGGAGATACCAGCGCCGCATCTCCGGTGGCCGTTCGTCGCTCAGTCGTCTCGTCCTTCTCAGTTTTGGGCCGCACGCGATTCATCGGGCGACCTGATTCCCCTCGACCGGAATATGCGCTAGACGGGGGCGATGTTCAAACTTGCCCATATCTCCGATGTCCATCTCGGCCCCCTGCCCGAATTGTCCCTGCGGGAGCTCGCGTCGAAGCGCATCACCGGTTTCGTCAACTGGCACCGCAACCGCAGCCGGAATCTCTTCACCGGCATGCTCGACACCCTGCTGGCCGATATCGAGAAGAAGGATCCCGACCATCTGGCGATCACCGGCGACCTCGTGAACCTGGCGTCTTCGCTGGAGATCAAGGCCGTGACCGAATGGCTGGAGGGTGCCGGCAAGCCGGAGAACATTTCCGTGGTGCCCGGCAACCACGACGCCTATGTGCCGGGCGCTTACGAGAAGACCACCCGTGCATGGTACCCCTATATGCGGGGCGACGATGCGCCCGCCGATTGGCACGACCGGTACCATTGCTTTCCCTATATGCGGGTGCGAGGGCCCGTCGCACTGATCGGCTGCTCGACCGCCGTCGCGACGCCCCCTTTTGCCGCAAGCGGCTATTTCGGCCAGCGCCAGGCGCGCGCGACCGTCAACATGCTCAGGGCCGCCGGCGAGGCCGGCCTCTTTCGCATCGTCATGATCCATCACCCGCCGATCCGCGGCGCGACCTCGATGCACAAGCGCATGATCGGCATTCGCCGCTTTGCCGCGACGATTTCATCGGGCGGCGCGGAATTGGTCATTCATGGCCACACCCACCTCAACACCGTCTATTGGCTCAAGGGGCCGGAGGCTCCGGTCCCGGTCGTCGGCATCGCCTCCGCTTCGCAGGGACCGGACGGCCATAAGCCGCCGGCGGCCTACAACCTGTTCACCGTGGTCGGCGAGCCTGGAAACTGGCACCTCACGCGCGAGCGCTATGCGCTGAACAGCGACGCAACCACGCTGACGCTCGCCGAAACGACGCGTTTCTGAAGGTGTCAGGCGGATCCGCTTCGCAGAATCTTCACCACCCGGCGAATAATTTCCCGTATTCATGCGTCATACGCCGGTTGCGTGCCACTCGCTGGTGGCGTGCACTGTCTTTGGCATCTTCGTGGGTGGATCGGCCCGACGGCGGCTCACCTCCTTTTCGGAGCGTCAAGGACATGCGATCAATTTGAAACGACGCGCGGACTTTCAAGGGCATGCGCGAGGAACGGGGGATGGCATGATGTACTGGAAGAGCCTGCTTGGTGCCATGATTGTGGCCGCCGCAACCAGCTTCACGGCGCAGGCCGTGATGGCCGCCGGCGAAGACACCAGCGAACCGCCCAAGAAGACCAAGACGACCAGCGAATGCACGGATGGCAAGGTGTGGGACGCAAAGAAGAAGGCTTGCGTCAACGCCAAGAAGAGCGACCTCGGTGACGATATCCTGTTCCAGGCCGCCCGCGAGCTCGCCTATGCGGGCCAGTATGAAAATTCGATCAAGGTGCTCGGCGCGGTCAAGGACCAGAAGAGCGCCCGCGTACTCAACTATCTCGGCTATGCCAACCGCAAGGCCGGCCGCATGGAACTCGGCATGCAATACTACAAACGCGCGCTCCAGGCCGACGAGAACTACATTCTCGCCCGCTCCTACATGGGCCAGGCGCTGATCGAACAGGGACGCGTCGAGGAAGCCCGCGTGCAGCTCGTCGAGATCCGCGATCGCGGCGGCGAAAACACCTGGGCCTACCGCGCCCTGTTGCAGTCGCTGGGCGGCATTCGCCAATACTGACCAACGGCAGCATGGGGTGGCGCTGGGCGCCACCTCGATTGCCAAGCGACGGATCCGCCTTGCGTTCAGCCGAGGGCACGAGAGGCGCTTCCGCATTGGTTTCTAGCTCTTCTTTGCGCCTCCGTCGGTCCCGCTTGCAAGGGGCGCGCTCTCGTTCTTCTTCTCCGACCATTCCGGCGGTAGGCCGAGTGCGCCGCCGGCGATGCCGCCGAGACCGGATCCTTTTCCGAAAACAGCGCAATCCGGATCGGTAGGCTTGCCGGTCACCGCATAGGCGACGCTGTTCTTGACGTTCTTCATCGAAGGCAGTTCGAAATCGGATTTCATCGGGTCACCCGATTTTTCCAGCAAGGCACTGAAATCGGCTGAAAAATCTCCGGCGAGTTCAAAGGCGTCGGCTGCCGTCGATGCGCGGGAACCATTGGTGAGGATGTTGGCGCCGCGCGCCCAGGTCAGCCCGGCGATCTGCTTGCCGGTCGCATCGAAAGCCTCCGCCTCGACCGCGAGGCTTCCGAGACCGATCGGAATGCGCGGAACCGGAACGGGCGCGACCGCCGAGGTGACGGTCGACACGCCCGCGACGACGGCATTTGTCGATTTGACCTTGCTGATCACCGAACGCACGGCCATATCCGCCGGGTTCGATATCGGCACGACATCGAATTGCGCACTCAATGCTTCGCAGAGCGAGCGGTCGATCGCCGTCGCCACCAGCTTCTTCTGCGGATCTCCAAGCTTGTCGAGATCGGCATTGGCCGCGAAGGTGGTCGGGATCACGTGCACCGTCTTCACGTTCTTGGTGGCGGCGGCATCGACCCGATATTTCGTCTTGGTCACCATCCCGTTGCTGGCGACGAAATCCTTGTAGGACGATAGCGATCCGGTTTCGATGACCTCGGCGCTCTGGCAAGCAGCGAGCCCCGCAAGCAACGGAGCCAGGGCAGCGGTGCGGATGGCCGCGGCGGCTCCCCGGACACAGCCTCCGCCACGACGCCTCCCGACAAACCAGGCAAAATTCATCCTATTCCGATGCTGTGCATTCATTGGCGTGTCCCCGACATCGACCTGCAGTTGTGCGATGAGGTCCGGCCAGATTCGGGCCGAACTTTGACGCGATCTCCGGGTGCCGCTGCAGTTTACGGTAACGAGGACCTTGGTTAACGGCAGCCGGCAAGCGAAAGCTTTTTGGGAAAAGACGCCAAGAAACAGCAGAATTTGCTTTCCGTTCCGGCACTTCCCTTGCAGACTAAGGGGCAAATGTTTCATACAATCCGGCTCGTGCCCCGCACTGCGAATAAACGCACGATCCGGCACGTTTCATTTGGAAGAGCAATGCGTCCAGCGGCAGAAACGAAGGACTTCAGACGCGACTTGGTCAGCCTCCTGCCCAAATTGCGTCGGTTCGCGATGACGTTGACGCGCAATGCCAATGACGCCGACGATCTCGTTCAGGAAGCCTGTGAGCGCGCGATTACGCGCAGCCACCTCTGGAACGGAGAAGGCCGTCTGGAGAGCTGGATCTATGCGATGACGCGCAACCTCTGGGTCGACGAGATCCGCAAGCGCAAGGTCCGTGCCGGCAGCGGCACGGTCGATGCGCTTGGCGAGGACGAGCTCAGCATCGAGCCTTCGGCCGAAAAAGCCGTCTACGCCAACCAGTTGCAGAAAATGATCCTGTCGATGCCCGAGGGGCTTGCGAGTGTGTTCCTGCTGGTCAATGTCGAAGGCCATAGCTATCGCGAGACGGCCGACATCCTCGGCATTCCGATCGGCACCGTCATGAGCAGGCTGTCGACCGCGCGCCTCAGGCTTGCGGCCTTGATCTCCGAGAATACCGAAAGGAGGGCCTGACCGTTGCAACAGACAAAGGGTCACGCACTCGAAGTTCGCCTATCCGCCTATATCGACGGCGAGGTCGGCGAAGCGGAACGAACTGAACTCGAAGCGCTTCTCGCCCGCGACGACGATGCCAAGGCCTTGTTTGAAAAGCTGAAGGCCGGCAGCAGCTTCGGCGATACAGCTTTTGAGGATTTTCTGCACGATCCGGTGCCGCTGGCCCTGGTGCGGCAGATCAAGCAGGGTCCCGGTGTCAGCCCCAAGACCGAACGCGTGACGGCGACGGCCGCCAGCGTCCGAAATGTGCGTATCTGGCCGCGCGTGCTTGCTGCGTCGGTGGCGCTGTTACTGCTCGGCGGCTCGGCCGGCTTCATCATCGGCGCGGCAAACAATGTGGGCGAACCGACCCAAGTGGCCGCCGCGCGCGGCTGGCTGGACGATATCGCCGACTATCACCGGGTCTACTCGCGCCAGAAGGAACATCTCGTCGAGGTTCCCGCCTCCGAGGCCCCCAAGATCGAGACCTGGCTTGCGTCCAGCGTCGGCGTTCTCTTCAAGATTCCGCAGCTCGGCGGCAAGGGCCTGACCTTCGAAGGCGCCCGCCTGCTGGTGGCCAACGGCAAACCCGTGGCACAGCTCGTCTACCGCAGCGCCGAGGGCGAGATCTTCGCGATCTGCTTCCTCAAGAACACCACCGGCCCGCAGTCAAACAATTTTGACGAAAGCATCCGCGACGATCTCGGCATGGTCTCCTGGCAGAGAGGCGGCGCCTCCTTCGTGCTCGTCGGCCCTTCCGCCCATGTGGGAATGCAGGATATCGCCGAGGCGGCCGCCGCAACGATCTGAAGCCGTTTCTTGAAAAAACGGCGTCCTTTCAAGGCGCATGCCACAATCGAATTCATGACATGAAAAAGGCCGCACCGGCTTGCCGGTACGGCCTATTGTTTGTTCGCCTGACGCGCCGATCAGCCGCGCTTCATGTCCAGGACGCGGTTCGCCGCCGAGACGATCGCTTCGAGCGAGGCGGCGACGATGTTGGTGTTGATGCCGGCGCCGAAGAGCTTGCCGCCCGGATGCTCCATCTCAACGTAGGCGATAGCCGCCGCGTTGGAGCCGTGCTGCAGCGAATGCTCGGAATAGTCCGCGACCGAGAGGTCGATGCCGAGATAGATCGACAGCGCATTGATGAAGCCGTCGATCGGGCCGGTGCCCTTGCCTTCGATCCGCTTGACCTCGCCATTGTCGGTGATCTCGGCTGCAACCACGCGCACGCCCTTATGTTCGCCCACCGGGTAGGTGTGGTGATCGACGAACTTGATGCGCGCGCCCGGCTGCTCGACATAACGCTCGATGAAGCGTTCGTAGATGCGCTTGGAGGGCAGCTCCTTGCCTTCCTCGTCGGTGATGCGCTGAATGTCCTCGCGGAACTCGACCTGGAGGTTGCGCGGCAGGTTGATGCCGTAGTCCTCCTGCAGGATGTAGGCGATGCCGCCCTTGCCCGACTGCGAGTTGATGCGGATGATCGCCTCGTAGGACCGGCCGACGTCGCGCGGGTCGATCGGCAGGTAAGGCACTTCCCAAAGCGGCTTGTTGGCGGTCTTGATCGCCTTCATGCCCTTGTTGATCGCGTCCTGGTGCGAGCCGGAGAAGGCCGTATAGACCAGTTCGCCGACATAAGGATGACGCTCCGGAATGACCATCTGGTTGGAGTATTCGTAGACTTCCTTGATCCGCTCGATATCCGAGCAGTCGAGCTGCGGATCGACGCCTTGCGTGAACATGTTCAGCGCCAGCGTGACAACGTCGACGTTACCGGTCCGCTCGCCATTGCCGAACAGCGTGCCCTCGACGCGGTCGGCGCCGGCCATCAGGCCCAATTCGGTGGCGGCAATGCCGGTGCCACGGTCGTTATGCGGATGCAGCGAGATGATCAGGCTCTCGCGGTTGTCGAGGTTGCGGCACATCCACTCGATCTGGTCGGCATAGATGTTCGGCGTCGCCATCTCGACGGTCGACGGCAGGTTCAGGATCAGCTTGTTGTCGGGCGTCGGCTTGACGATTTCGGTGACCGCGTTGCAGATCTCCAGCGCCACTTCGAGCTCGGTGCCGGTGAAGCTCTCCGGTGAATATTCGAAGCGGTAGCCGCCGCCGGCCTTGGCCGCCATATCGGTGATCATCTTGGCGGCATCGGTGGCGATCTGCTTGATGCCGGCGACGTCCTTGCCGAAGACCACACGACGCTGCAATTCGCTGGTCGAATTGTAGAAGTGCACGATCGGCTTGTGGGCGCCTTCCAATGCTTCGAATGTGCGGGTGATCAGCTCAGGCCGGCACTGCACCAGCACCTGCAGCGACACGTCCTCGGCAACATTGCCCTCTTCGATGCACCAGCGGGCGAAGTCGAAGTCGGTCTGCGACGCCGAAGGGAAGCCGATCTCGATTTCCTTGAAGCCCATGTCGAGCAGCAGCTGGAACATGCGCGCCTTGCGATCGTGGCCCATCGGGTCGATCAGCGACTGGTTGCCGTCGCGCAGGTCGACCGAGCACCAGATCGGCGCCTTGGTGATCGTCTTCGACGGCCAGGTGCGGTCGGCAAGCGCGATCTGCGGATAGGGTTGATACTTCACCGCCGCTTCCGGCATGCCAATCTTAACGGGGTGCGATTTCTGGATCATTGCAGCTTCTCTTCATCACTGAGCGTCCTGGCCGCCTTGCCATAACCGATCGGAGATCGGATTGCGATGGCTACCGCATAATTCCTTAAACCGGAAAGCGATTTAAGGACAAAATCATGCAGCAGACCTAAAGCGTTACAGCATCGCGTCGAACGCGCTTTATCGTAAAACTCTTATGGATTCGAGGAGCATCTGCCGGCGTGGCTTTTCGGCCGCCGGGCGCTCCTCAGCGAACCCGGCAACCGCGAGTAAGGCCGAGAAGAAGAAGCGATGCGAAGGCGCGCGACGGCGCACGATTGTCATCGTGTCCGGCGGGGATCGAGGTGATCCGATATGCGTCTGCCTTGGTCATGGTCAAAGCCTATACACGGCTTGCCGGACCGGAGCAAGCGTCGCAATGCGCGAAGGTCGCTGCAAAAGAAAAGGGCACCGCGCAATGCCGGTGCCCTCGATATCCATTCGAATGACGCGAACTCAGATGTCCGCAGCCGACGTGATGATGCGCGACACGAGACCGTAGGCCTTGGCTTCTTCAGCCGAGAGCCAGTAGTCGCGGTCGGTGTCCTTGGCGATCTTCTCGACCGGCTGGCCGGTCGCATCGGAGAAGATCTTGTTCAGGCGCTCGTTCATCTTGATGATTTCGCGTGCCTGTATCTCGATGTCCGAAGCCATGCCACGGGTGCCGCCGGACGGTTGATGCAGCAGGAAGCGCGTGTTCGGCATACAGATGCGGCGTTCCTTCGCGGCGCCGACATAGATCAGGGCGCCAGCGGAAGCGACCCAGCCGGTGCCGATGGTCCAGACCTTCGGCTTCACGAACTTGATCATGTCGTGGATGCTGTCACCCGACTCGACATGGCCGCCCGGCGAATTGACGAAGATGCGGATGTCTTCGTCGCTGGCCGCGGCAAGCGCCACGAGCTGCGAGCAGACCTTCTGCGCCAGTTCCTGGTTGATCGTGCCGTAGATGAAAATCGAACGCGACTTGAAAAGGTTCGCCTCCGTTTCCTTGCCGAGCGGCAATTCAATCTTCTTGTCGTCCTCGTCGTCGTTGTCGTTCATCCGTATTTCTCCGGCGTCTCATGAATTCACAGTCAAAATCAGATAATGCGACTCGGCCCCGAAAACAATGCAACAAACGGAAGGGGCAACATAGCGGCGGGGCGGACTATGCTTATGGTAAAAACTGCTTGCGCCAAATGCCGTATAGACAGGTCCGGAAAGGCCAATAGGATTAACCGCGTCGAACAATCGCAGGACGGGGCCATTCTCCCAGGCCCCGCCGATCCATGGGGACACGCATGAACAGACGCATCCTGATCGCTGCGGCGGCACTGGCGGCTTCGGCCGCGCCCGCCTTTGCCCATCTCAATCCGGCCGAACACGGCTCGCTTGCCGCCGGCTTCTCCCATCCGCTCTTCGGCGTCGACCATATCCTGGTCATGGTCGCCGTTGGCCTATGGGCCGCCCAGATCGGCGGCCGCGCCTTGTGGGTCGTGCCGACCGCCTTCGTCACCATGATGACGGCGGGCTTCGCGCTGGCTGTGGCCGGCGTCACACTCCCCTTCGTCGAGCCGGCAATTCTCGCTTCCGTTGTGGCGCTCGGCCTGTTCGTCGCCATGGCCGTGCGTCTCGACACGGCTGCGTCGGCAGCAATCGTCGGCGTCTTCGCCCTCTTCCATGGTCACGCCCATGGCGGCGAACTCGGCAGCGCCGGCGCGCTCGCCTTCTCGGCCGGCTTCATCGCTGCCACTGCGGCTCTTCACGGGGCGGGCATCGGCCTCGGTATCGCCCTGCAGCGCCTCTCCGGCGGCAGCCTGCTGGCCCGCATCCTCGGCGGCTTGACGGCGTTTGCGGGTGCAGCGCTGATCTTCGGCTGATCTGAAATCACCCAGAGAAAAGCAGATGGCGGGCTACTGCATGTCTCCTTAAATCAACCTCGATTTAAGGACGAAGACATGCAGCAATCAAAGTTCTACAGCGACCCTTGCGCGTCTGATAAGACGTGCGGCGGCGCTGTAGGCCCGCCATTTTCGTTTAGCCGCGACCGCGATAGGTCGGCACGCCCTGGTCGGGCAGCCACAAACCCTCCGGCGGCTTGCCGGTCTGCCAGAAGACGTCGATCGGGATGCCGCCGCGCGGATACCAATAGGCGCCGATGCGAAGCCAGCGCGGCGAAAGCAGCGAAACCAGCCGGTTCGCGATCTCGATCGTGCAATCCTCGTGGAAAGCGCCATGGTTGCGGAAGGAATGCAGGAACAGCTTCAGCGACTTCGATTCCACCAGCCACTCGTCCGGCACATAGTCGATGACAATATGGGCGAAATCCGGCTGGCCGGTCATCGGGCAGAGCGAGGTGAATTCCGGCGCGGTGAAACGCACCAGATAGTCCTTGCCCTGGTTGCCGCTCGGCACCCGCTCCAGCACTGCCTCTTCCGGGCTTTGCGGTAGATCGACCTTCGCGCCCAATTGCGAAAGGCCGGATACGTCGGTCTTGCTCATTTTCCGTTGCTCCGTGAGAACATTGCGCAGCAGCGCGATCGGTTCCGGCTCGCACCGCGCCGACCCGCCTCATTTGCGGCCCTTAAATCAGAACTGCCTTAAGAAGGAAACCTTCTTGCGGTTCAAGAGAAATATGGCCGTTTGTGTTTTCAGTGGCGCGCCGACGTCGTCTTGACGCGCACGCCGTGCGCCTTTTCACCTTCCGGCTCCACATGGATCGCGATCCTGGCGCCCGGATGCACGGCGCGGATCGCGTCCTCGATCCGGTCGCAGATATCATGCGCCTCGCCGACCGGCATAGCCTCCGGCACGACCATGTGGAAATCCACGAAGATCGCAGGGCCGGCCTGGCGGGTCTTGAGGTCATGCACGCCGAGCGATCCCTTGGCATTGGCGGCGATCGCCTGCTTGATCGCCTCTTCCTCTTCACCCGAAACCGCCCGGTCCATCAAGCCGTCGATCGAACGGGAGATGACCTTCCAGCCCTGGAACAGGATGTTACAGGCAACGACCACTGCCAGCAGCGGGTCGAGGATCGCGTAGCCGGTGGCGATGGCGAGAACAAGGCCGACGAGCACGCCGGCCGAGGTTACCACATCGGAAAGGATATGGTGGCCGTCGGCGCTGAGCGCAGGGGAGCGATGGCGCGCGCCGGCGCGGATCAGCACATAGGCCCAGCCGGCGTTGATGACACCTGCAACGAAGTTGATCGCAAGCCCGAGCACGGGAGCCTCTAGCAGCACCGGCGACAGGATCGCCGGCACCGCCTCCCAGACGATGAGCAGTGCCGCGACGACGATCAGCACACCTTCGATGACGGCCGAAAAATACTCCGCCTTGTGGTGGCCGAAGGGATGACCCGCATCGGCGGGCTTTGCCGCATAGCCGATCATCGCATAGGCGATGACCGCCGCGATCACGTTGACCGTCGACTCCAGCCCATCGGACAGAAGCGCGACCGAACCGGTCAGCCACCAGGCGAGCAGTTTCAGGCCGAGCACGGCGAGCGAGAGTGGTATGCCCCAGAAGGCCAGTCGGAGCACGGCACGGTTTTCGGTTCCAGTCGTCATTGTCATTCCTCATGCAGATGCAAACGAGTTGCAAACGCAAGCCCATTCAAACGCAAAACCGCCCGCGCGAATTTTCGCGCAGGCGGTCGATGGACAAGCATATGGTGGATTAAACGCCGCTTGTCAAAGATTGGTTCGGTTGGATCCGGTTTCGCCGAGCGGCACGGTATCGAACAGCCCTCGGTTTCGCCTATTCCGCAGGTCCCCTCCAGCGCGACCGACAAAGAAAACAGGTTCTCTGAGTGAAGCGCTCTCATCGCATGAGCGTGCCGGCGGCGGCGAGTTAAAAAGGGCGCCGCCTCTATCGCAGAAGCAGCGCCCGGTTATTGCTGGGTATCGTCTCCGCCTTCGGTGAAGGCGCAGTGCCCCGCGGTCAGGCGGCCTTGATCTTGGCGCGCTTGGCGAGATGCGCCACCACGTTCTCGATCATCCGCATGCCGGCGTCGCCGCCGAGCGTCATGATCGATTCCGGGTGGAACTGCACTGCCGCCACCGGTTCCTTCGTGTGCTCGATCCCCATGATCGTGCCGTCTTCGCTTTCGGCAGTGATCATGAAATCGTTGGGCAGGCTCGATGGATCGGCGAAGATCGAGTGGTAACGACCGACCGTCACTTCCTTGCCGAGGCCGGAGAAGACGATGCCGGGTTCCAGCACGCGGATGCGCGACGGCTTGCCGTGCATCGGGATCGCAAGCTGGCGCAGGTCTCCGCCGTAGGCTTCGGCCAGCGCCTGCAGGCCGAGGCAGACGCCGAAAATCGGCAGGTCGCGCGCCCGCGCCTTCTTGATCGTCGCCTTGCAATCGAAGTCTTTCGGATTGCCCGGTCCAGGCGAAAGCACGACGAGGTCCGGCTTGACGCGATCGAAGATCTCTTCGGCCACCGGCGTACGCACCGTCGTGACCGTCGCCCCCGTCTGGCGGAAATAATTCGCCAGCGTATGAACGAAGCTGTCCTCGTGATCGACGAGCAGGATGTTGACGCCGGCGCCAACCGCCGCAACGTCGCGGCTTGCCTTGGCGCTGTTGGCGGATTTCGCGTCACGAATGGCTGCGATCATGGCGGAGGCCTTCAGTTCGGTTTCGGCTTCTTCTTCTTCCGGGTTTGAATCGTAGAGCAGCGTCGCCCCTGCCCTCACCTCGGCGATACCGTCCTTGATGCGGATCGTGCGCAGCGTCAGGCCCGTGTTCATGTCGCCGTTGAAGCCGACCATGCCGATGGCGCCACCATACCATGCGCGCGGGCTCTTCTCATGGCTTTCGATGAAGCGCATCGCCCAGAGCTTCGGCGCGCCGGTGACCGTCACCGCCCAGGCGTGGCTCAAGAAGCCGTCGAAGGCATCCATGTCGTCCCGCAGACGCCCTTCGATATGGTCGACCGTGTGGATCAGGCGCGAATACATCTCGATCTGGCGGCGGCCGATGACCTTGACGGAGCCCGGGACGCACACACGGCTCTTGTCGTTGCGGTCGACGTCCGAGCACATGGTGAGTTCGGATTCGTCCTTCTTCGAGTTCAAGAGCTTCAGGATCTGTTCGCTGTCGGCGATCGGGTCGTCGCCACGCTTGATCGTGCCGGAGATCGGGCAGGTCTCGATGCGGCGGCCGGAAACGCGCACGAACATCTCCGGCGAGGCGCCGACAAGATACTCCTGGTTTCCAAGGTTGATGAAGAAGGAATAGGGCGACGGATTGATCGCCTTCAGCCGGTTGGAGATCTCCGAAGGCTTGCTCTCGCAGCGCTCATAGAACTTCTGGCCGGGCACCACTTCGAAGAGGTCGCCGCGGCGGAAGCTCTCCTTCGCCTTGACGACCAGCTCGGCATATTCGCCTGGACGATGGTCGCCATGCGGCGGGATAGTGTCGACCGTCTGGAACGGTTCCGGCGCGATCTCGTCCGCCTTGCCTTCGGTGGTGCGGCCATCCTTGGCAAAGTCGTAGCGGTCGATCCAGGCCTTGGCGGCATAGTGGTCGACGACCAGGATCTCGTCCGGCAGGAACAGCACCATGTCGCGCTGGTCGTCCGGCCGCTTCAGCTTCAGCTCGATCGCATCGAACTGGAAGGCGAGATCGTAGCCGAAGGCGCCATAGAGGCCGAGGCTCGCATCCTCGGCCGAATGGAAAAGATTGGTGACGGCGCGAAGCACGCTGAACACCGTCGGTATCTTCGAACGCTCTTCCTCGGTGAAGACGCGATCCGGTTCGTTGATCGTGAGATCCAGACGACGGCTGGTCGAAGCGCCGAGCGTGATGTCGGAAACGGTCTTCAGATGCTCGGCGATGATCGACAGCAGCACCTCGCCGCGGCCGTTATAGGCTTCGATCCAGAGCGAGCGGCCGAAGGAGGAGATGCCGAGCGGCGGGTCGACGACGGCCGTGTCCCAGCGGGTGTAGCGGCCGGGATATTCATAGTTGGAGGAAAACACCGCGCCGCGGCGTTCATCGAGCTTGTCCACATAGCTCGCGATCGCCTGGCCATAGGAGGCTTCGCGCCGCCTGCGCGTCACCACGATGCCGCCTTTGGTGGTGTAGCTCTCCGCTCCATCTTCGAGAATTACCGTTGCCATTCGCCTCGCTCCGTAAAAGCCCGGTCCTTACAGCGCCGCGCGTCTTTCAAGACGCGCCAAGGACGCTGTAACACTTTAAAGTTGCTGCATAATTTTGTCCCTAAATCGATTCCGATTTAAGGAATTATGCAGTAAGCGGCCCAAACATGAAAAAAGCCGCCTCGAAATCTCCGGGCGGCTTCATCTCTCAATCACGCATGACTGGTCAAGGCCGCTTCAGCGAGCCCACCACCAGATCGAAATGTTGCGTGCGTTTTCCATGGGCGAAAGTGTTAGCGTGGGTTTATGCCACGCGCAAGCGGGAAAGCGACGGCAACTGCGGCGGTTGCGGCAAAAAAAGAGGCGACCCTTGCGAGCCGCCCCGACTGGAGTTGATCCGATACTATCAGAACTTCGCCTTCGCCGTCACCAGGAAGGTGCGGCCGCGGCCGGTATCGATCGTGCTGCCGGCAATCGTGCTCGACGACGGCGTGTAGGTCTTGTCGAAGAGGTTCGTCACCGTCGCCGTCACCTCGAAGCCGTTCTCGAACTTGTAGTTCGCGAAGAGGTCGACGAGACCGTAGCCCGGAACGTTTGGCGGCGTGCGGTTGATCTCGCCGACGAAGGCGTTCGATACGGCATAGAACCGCGTACCGACCGTCAGGCGCTGGTCTTCGAGGAAGCGCGCACCGAGCGTTGCGCTGATGATGTTGTCAGGCAGGTAGCTCTGGACGCCGAAACCGTTGACCTGGGAAGGCAGATTGCTCTCGGTGTAGGTGTAGGCGAGATCGCCGAAGACATAACCGGCATCATAGGCCGCTTGAAGCTCGAAGCCCTGGACGGTCGACTTGCCCGGATTGTTGACGAAGAAGACCTGGCTACCACCATTGCGCAGAGCAGCCGTGATGTAGTTGTCGATGCGGTTGTGGAAGTAGTTGGCCTTCAGGCGCAGGCTGTCACTGGGATCGAGCAGACCGTCGAAGGTGAAGTTGGCGCCGATTTCCCAGCCCTTCGAGAGTTCAGGCTCGAGGAACGGATTGGGGAAGAACATCTGGAAGCCGCCGGGGTGGGAGCCGCCGGCAAAGGTTTCGTTGACCGTCGGCGAGCGCGAAGTCTCGGCATAGGTCACATAGGGCTGGAACCAGTCGGTCGGGTTGAGCGCAACCGTGACACTTGGGTTGAGACGGCCATCGGACTTGTCGACCGTGTACGGACCCGCCGGCAAGCCGATCGGGTTGCCGGCCGAGACGGCACCGGAGCCATCCAGGCTGAAGTGATCCCAACGCAGGCCGGCCGTCAGGTCGACGATGCCATAGGTGAAGGTGGTGTTGCTGAAGACACCGGTCGTGGCATTGGTACCGCTGCCGTTGACGCCGCCGGCCGGGCGTGCCGCGCTGTTGATGACGTCGTAGTCGTCGCGGAAGTATTCGACACCGTAGTTTGCCTTGACCGAGACATCGCCGAGATCGAACAGCGAGGTGTTCGAGATATCGAAGCCCTTACCGGTATCGGTGATGCGACGGCCTGCTGCCGAGCCGCCGCCGGCAATGTTCGCGTCGTACTTCATCCTCAGCCGGTTCCAATAGGCATTGGCCTTGAAGTCGATGAGTTCGTTGTCCGGCGTGTAGGAGTAGCTCGCCGAAACGGTCTCATTCTTCACGTTCTGGAAGTAGGAGTTCGCGAAAAAGTCGTTGTCATAGGTGATGCCGGTGAGCTTGAAGGTGTGGTCCTTGTCGGGCGTCACCTCGAACTTCAGCAGGCCCGAAAGCAGGTCTTCCTCAGTAAAGGGCACCTTTACGCCATTGCCGTTGTCGTAATTGCCGGGGTCGGCCTTGCTGATACCGCCGAGCACCGAGAAGACGTCGTTGAAACGGTAGGCGCCGATCAGCGATTCCGACCAGCCGGCCTCGTTGCTGCCGTAGGTGGCCGAAGCGATGCCGCCGTAGTTCTTGCCGTCCTGGATCAGGTCTTCGACGTCATAGGTCTTGAAATTGACCGCACCAGCGAGTGCGCCACCGCCAACACCGGTGACGGCGCCACGGGTCACGTCGATCTCGGACAGGAATGCCGGATCGAAATAGGCAAAGCCCTGGGCTTCGTGGCCGGTGAAACGGAAGTTCTGGCGTACACCGTCGATCATCATGTTGACGCGGCCGGAGCCCTCGAAGCCGCGGATGTTCACGGCGACGCCCGGGTTTTGCGGGTTGTTCGCGGTCGAAGTACCGGGAACGCCGCGCAGCAGGTCGTCGGTCTCGAGACCGGATTGCAGGTCGATCTGGTCGGAGGTGACGACACTGACCGGGCCGGCCTTGGCATAGGGATCAGCGGTGCGCGAGCCCTTGGCAACGATCGGCGACAGGTAGGTATCGCCCTTCCTGGTCTCCTCGGCCCTTTTCTCTTCCGGCATTGCCTGGGTAGTCGCGCTCTGGGCGAAGGCGACGGTGGCGACTGAAATTGCAAGAGTTGTCGTGCAAGCCAAGAGGGCCTGGCGACGATGCCGGGTGAGCATGGACCAATCCTTTGAGGTTCGAGGCCGGGCTTGCTGTTGAGCGGCAAACTCAAGGGGCTGGCTGGGCGTGTTCTGGGCGTTGCGACATGTCGCCGCCTCATTTATGCCGCATAAAAAACATGAGTGTATTTGTCAACATACAAAGATCCTCCCCATAATTTGTGGGGTCGTGCCAATTCGAGGCGTTGCCGAACTGCAACGCTTTTGCTGGAGAGCCGGAGCGGATGAGGAGTTGCGGCTTTCCGCCCGCATCCGTTCTTAATTCATTGGAATCGGTGACGTTTATGATTTGGGTCGATTGCACCCAAATCATCGTGATCCGATGAAACCAGATCCGGTTCTGCGCGTTCCCTCCGCTCAAAGCCCGCTGCGCGGGCAGTGCGAAAGGAACCGGATGCGTCGCTCTTTCCCCTTGATCCTGCTGTCATTCCTGATCCTGACGGGCGCAAGCCTGCCGAAATCCGGTCCCCTCCCGATAAAAAGGCCGCCGCCAGATGCGGGAACGGAAGAGGCTGTTCCAACGCCCGACAAGAAGCCGGCGGACGATGCCGAGGGCGCAACGACGCATGAGCCGCCGGCGGGCAACGGCGAACGACCTGTCCCGCAGCCGAAGCCGACGGCTGGAGATGAGCAACCGAAAGAGGACGAGAAGCCGGTGGCGGACGAGAAGGACCAGCACGCAGACGAGAAGAAGGATGCCATGCCGGCGCCAATCGTCTATCCACCGGTCGAGACGGAGAATGCTGCCGAATATGCGAAGTGTCTGACCGACTTGAGGGCGGTCGGGGCAACGTTCGTCGAAGCCAAGCGCATTGACGACGGCAAGGGCTGCGGCATCGACAAGCCGCTGGAGGTCACCAGCATTCTGCCGGACGTCAAGCTCGCGCCCAAGGGGTTGATGCGGTGCGAGACGGCGCTGGCGCTGGCACGCTGGACGAAGGAGACCGCCCAGCCGGCCGCGGAAGTCGCCTTCGCCAAGAACATCAAGATCAAGGCGTTGAACCAGGCGTCGACCTATGTTTGTCGCCTGCGCAACAATGCGACGACAGGCAAGATCTCCGAACATGCCCACGGCAATGCCGTCGACATCGCGTCCTTCAGCTTGAGCGACGGGACGACGATCGCCATCCAGCCGCGCGATGAGGACGGCACGATGGAAGGCGCGTTCCAGCGCGCGGTCACCGCCTCCGCCTGCCTGTATTTCAAGACCGTGCTCGATCCCGGCAGCGATGTCGCCCACGAATCCCACCTGCATCTCGACGTCATCGACCGCCGCAACGGCTATCGCTACTGCCGTTAGGCGAGGACTTGCGAGGGGCGTCGCCGCTCAGCCCTTGCCATATCCGAGGGCGACGAATTCACCCTCGAAGCGTCCGGCCACAGCGTCGCCGTCAAGGAGATCGGCAACGACCACGGCGCGCGCCCTGCCCCGCCGTTCGAGCATCCGCAGAAAGCTCGGCCATTGCGCGGCGTCCGCCAGCGACGAGCGGGCCGCAAAGGCACCGGCGACGGGTTTCAGATAATCCATCCGGTTGCTCTGGATCACCAGGCGGGCCGCCATGCCGCTGTTGCGCAACCGCACATGCAGGAGCGACCAGGCCGACAGGATTGCGAGCGCCGAGGCGCTGCCGCCGAACACCGTTTCGCGGTGGTTGATGTTTGGCGCCAAGGGGGCAGAGAGCCGCACATGGTCGTCCGTTATGTCGTCCACATGAACCTGCATCGCCGCCGAAAGCGGAATATGGGCGTGAAGATAGGTCTGCAAATCCTGTGGTGTCATCGCGGTGTCCATGGTCTTTTCTGCAGCGTTGCACACCATATTAGACGCACGGCGTTCGCTTTCGATCAATGCACGAAACCCTATGTCCCGGCCAGAGCAGCAGGCCTGCGTCCTATCGCCTCTTGCCAGCGTTCCATGGCCCGCAAAGATACCGGCTCGCCCGCCTTGCAGGACCGTACATCTGCTCCCAAATACAGGTGCGAGGAAATCCACCCGATTTGCGCCCAGTCTCAAGGATAATTGTCATGGCATTGACGATGTACCAGCTCTCCATTCCCGCTCTCATTCGCGGGCTCGGTGTCCTCACCAAACTGCTCGACAAGGCCGAGGCTTTCGCGCGCGACAACGGCATCTCCTCCGACGACCTCGTCAATGCCCGGCTGGCGCCGGACATGTTGACGCTGGCCGGCCAGGTGCAGCGCGTCAGCGATACGAGCAAGGGCCTGGTCGGCCGCCTGACCTCGATCGAGGTGCCCCGTTTCCCGGACGAGGAAAAGGCCCTGGACGAACTGCGTCAGCGCGTCGCCAACACTGTTGCCTTCCTCGAAACGGTCCGTCCGGTCGATCTGGAGGACAGCGCCAGCCGCGAAGTCGTCCTCAACTTCCCGACGCTGAAAGTGACGCTCACGGGTGAAGAGTATCTGTTGAGGTTCGTGCTGCCGAACTTCTATTTCCACCTGACGACGGCCTACGACATCCTGCGCCACAAGGGCGTTCCGATCGGCAAGGGTGACTTCCTCAGCCTCACGGCCTAGTTTCCGCTACGCAAGCGAACAGAAATGCAGGCATGCCAACGCCGCGCATCCACCGGATGCGCGGCGTTGTTTTCGTCAGGCTGTCGGCAAGCAACTCGCCTAGAACAAGCCTTCGATATAACCCTGCTCGTTCAGGAAGATCTTCTCCGACGACGGCGCCTTGGGAAGGCCGGGCATGGTCATGATCTCGCCGGTGATGACGACGATGAAGCCGGCGCCGGCCGCAAGCCGCACCTCGCGGATCGGCACCGCATGGCCGGTCGGCGCGCCGCGCAGGTTCGGATCGGTCGAGAAGGAATATTGCGTCTTCGCCATGCAGATCGGCAGGTGGCCATAGCCTTGCTCCTCCCAAGTGCGAAGCTGATCGCGCACCGTCTTGTCGGCGATCACTTCGCTCGCGTGGTAGATGTCCTTGGCGATCGTCTCGATCTTGTGGAAGAGCGACATGTCGTCGGGATAAAGCGGCGAGAACTGCGAATGGCCGGCTTCGGCGAGTTCCGCAACCCTGCGCGCCAACTCCTCGATGCCAGCCGACCCTTGAGCCCAATGCCGGCAGAGCACCGCTTCGGCACCAAGCGTCGCGACATAGTCCTTGATCGCCTGGATCTCCGCCTCGGTATCGGAGGTGAAGTGGTTGATCGCGACGACGACGGGAACGCCGAATTTCTTGACGTTCTGCACATGCCGCCCGAGGTTGGCGCAGCCCTTGCGCAGCGCATCCAGATTTTCCTTGCCGAGATCGTCCTTCTTGACGCCGCCATTCATCTTGATCGCCCTGACGGTCGCGACGATCACCGCGGCGTCTGGCTTCAACCCCGCCTTGCGGCACTTGATGTCGAAGAATTTTTCCGCGCCGAGATCGGCACCGAAACCGGCTTCTGTCACCACATAGTCGGCGAGCTTTAGCGCCGTCGTCGTCGCGATCACCGAATTGCAGCCATGGGCAATGTTGGCAAAGGGACCGCCGTGCACGAAAGCGGGATTGTTTTCGAGCGTCTGCACCAGGTTCGGCTGCATCGCGTCCTTGAGCAGCACCGCCATCGCGCCATCAGCCTTGATATCACGGGCAAGGACCGGGCTCTTGTCGCGGCGATAGCCGATGATGATGTTGCCGAGCCGTTGTTCGAGATCCTTAAGATCGGTCGCCAGGCAAAGGATTGCCATCACCTCGGAGGCGACGGTAATGTCGAAGCCGGTCTCGCGCGGATAGCCGTTGGCGACGCCGCCGAGCGAGCCGACGATGTGACGCAGCGCCCGGTCGTTCATGTCCATCACCCGCCGCCAGGCGATACGGCGGACGTCGATATTCTGCTCATTGCTCCAATAGATGTGGTTGTCGATCAACGCGGCGAGCAGATTGTGGGCCGACGTGATCGCATGGAAATCGCCGGTGAAGTGCAGGTTTATGTCTTCCATCGGCACGACCTGGGAATACCCCCCGCCAGCGGCGCCGCCCTTGATGCCGAAACAGGGGCCGAGCGAGGCCTCGCGGATACAGACGATCGCCTTCTTGCCGATGCGGTTCAGCCCGTCGCCGAGACCCACTGTGGTCGTCGTCTTGCCTTCGCCGGCCGGCGTCGGGTTGATCGCGGTTACCAGGATCAGGCGGCCGTTCTTCTTGTCCTGTTGGCGCGCGATGAAATCGGCACTGATCTTCGCCTTGTCGTGGCCATAGGGCAGCAGATCTTCGGGTGGTATTCCGAGCGCCGCCCCGATTTCCAGGATCGGCTTCTTCCTGGCCGCGCGCGCGATTTCGATATCCGACTTCACCTCCGTCATGCCCTGCTCCTCCCTGGTTCTTTTCTTGTTCGCTCCGTTTCGGGCGCGTTATGAACGCCTGCAAGGGCGGCCGTCGGCGACCGCCCTCTTTCGCTTTAGCGGGCGAGAATATCGCGCATTTCGACGATGTTCGAGCGCACCCTCAGAATGTAGAAGCCCATGGTCGCCAGATGCGTCGGCATGATCCAACCGGCCTCCTCGCCATTGGAGATGATGAACGGCTGGATGCGCAAGGCGGCACGCAACTGCTTGATCGTCTCGACCCAGATCGGCGTCAGCCCGCGCTGGGCAACCACGTTTTCGAAATCAGCACCGGCTGCCGACAGGATGCCGTAATAGCCATAGAGCTGACCATAGGCGAACCAGAAGCGGTCGTCGGCGCGCGTGTCGAACCAGCCGCCATTGTGGTTTTCCGAACGCTCGCGAAGGATCGCCGAGGTGTTGCCGAGGTCGTTGGCGACGCGATCGAGAAACTCGACGAGGTTGTCGGAACGGCCGTCGAAGATCGCTTCACACTTGCTGAGCGAGGTGTTGAAGGAGCGCAGGTCCTTCATTGCCGCACGATAGAAGCTCGGCGTCGGCGTCTTCGGACCAAACGGGTTCAGGCCGAAATACCAGGTCTCCTCGTCGAACTGGAGGTTGCCGCGCGCGCGCTGAAGGTCGTTGTTGATGCCGGACGTGCCGCGGACGCGACCGAGCGAATCGACGAGCTCGACCGAGGTACGGCGGATCGCCTGGTTGATGCCGCGCTGGAACGACGCCTTGTTGTCGAGCCAGGGCGTGTCGTCCCAGTCGAGCCCGAAGAAGCCGAGCTTGTAGAGCAGCATCGACGAGATCCAGGCATTCTCGTTGACATTGAAATCGATGAGGTCGGCGGTGACATCGACGATTGCCGAGGTCTGGCAGACGGTGCCGGCCGGCAACTGCACGGCCGACAGCGCTTCCGGCGTCGATTCCTGCGGCTGCCCCGCAACGCCCGCGAGATTGCTGGCGCCGCCCGCAGCCGACTGTCCTGTCGTCGCGCCGGGCCCGCTCATCGGCGAGCCGGCAGGCACCTTGCGTTCCGCCAGCTTGTAGCGGTCGACATAGTCCTCGTTGAAGTTCGTCCAGGCCTGGGTCTGCCAGATGAAATAGCCGTAAAAGAGGATCAGACCGAGCAGGATGATGCCGATCGGACCTTTGATGATCCAGCTGCGCTGCCGATACCAGTTGCCGACCGCGATGAAGGGCCAGAGCAGCCAGGCAACGGCGAGCCCGATGCCGCGGCCGATCGCGGTAAAGACACGCTGGAAAAACGCAACGATCGGGTCGAACATGTCCTATTCCTCTCTGAGGCCGTAAAGCTTGTGGCGGAAGGCCGCCTTGTCCTTGAGATATGACCCCGTCAGCGTCGCCACAACATAGGCCTTGAAGCTCTCGCTGTAGCGCTCATAGGCGTCATAGAAGCCCTGCTTGTCGAAGACGAAGCGGGAGACGAAATCGCGCGGGACGAGTTGGGAAATCAGCCGGTTGACGAGCCATTGATCGGGATGGGTGGGAGCGGCGCGCACCAGCATGAAGCGGTTCGCTGGCGCGACATCCTGCATCTTGATCGTGCCGGTCGCAGCGACCATGCGGATCATCTCCTGCAGGAACGGATAGGCCCCGTCCCTGGCGACAGCGGCCGCATTGCGATGCATCCAGGTCTGCAGCCAGATCCGATCGGCATTGGCGAGATCGGCCGTCGGATCGCTCTCGTTGATCAGGCCGCGCACGACCATGTCGGCGCGATGCTGGTAGAGGCCGGAGTCCTCGACCCAGGAGGCCTGCGGCAATTGCAGGCGTTTGGTCGAGGCGAGAAAATCGTAGATCCGGGCGTGGTCGTTGATGGCGATGTAGCTCACCTGCCAGGGCCGCGACCGGCGGAAGCCGGGAACCGAGGGGTCGCAGATGACGGTGGTCGTCTTGTCGTCGAGGAAGACGTAGACGCCGCCGAAATGATTGGCCCAGAAGGCTTCGTGGCGGAAGACGAGCTGATCCGGCACCAGCGCGTTCTGGCGGATATCGCCGGTCAGCTTGGCGAGCTCAACCATGCGATTCAGCATCTCATCGTCGGCCCAGGCCGTCGGCACCTTCTTCAGCCGGTCGACCAGCCCGCGCAACTCGGCCGCCTTGCCGAGCATGTCCTCAGCAGACAGAACCCGGAAACGCACTTCGTTGATCGACAGCAGATCGTCGATGTCGTCGACGATCGAAACCGAATCCTCGATCTCGCCGTAGAGCGCATCCTTGATCGTAACCGCGTTGATCGCGCGGCTATTGGCGTTGAAGAATTCATGCATCAGCGCCGCGGTGTTGGAAAAGCTCGTGTGAACGACCGGCAGTTCCGCCTGTTCCGGCGTCATGATGATGAAGCGGCGGTTGACCCGGTTTGGATCGAGATAGTCGCGATCGCCCAGTTCCTCGGCAATCTCGGGCGAAAATCCGGTCATGTCGATGCTGAAGGCCGTGAGTGCCGTCGGCCGCAGGCCGAAGCCTTCGAGCGCCTTGTTGTAGCGCGCGATCAGATGCGGCTCGGAAATATCGAGCAGCCGCCCATAGATCAATTCGGCTTCAAGCAGGCGTTTCATGCAGCATCTCCGCTAACGCCAACCCAGCATGGGCCACGTCCCCTCTCCCCGCAGGCGGGGAGAGGGGACGGCGTCGTGGCTCGCAGCCACCCTCTCAGTCTTGAGCACGGCCTAGACATCTTCATCCCTGCCACCGGCCCTCGCGTTTCATCGTCTCGATCTCGCGGATCGCCTTTTCGCGCTGGCGCTCGCGGCGGATGATGTCGGTGACGGCGGCATCGTCGGATTTGTCGGTGTAGCGGAATTCGCTGTCGGCGTAGCGGTTGATCTCCTGCAGCACCATCTCGATGGTGATCGGACCGCGCAGCGCCTCGATCATCGCCTTCTTCTCGTCGTAGCTCTTGTGCATGAACGAGCCGGCGTCCCTGAACCAGTCGTCCGGAAGCTCGACATCCATGGCCCTGAGCTTGATCGCGTCGGTGATGTTCTTGATCGCCCGGCCAGTAAAGCGAGGTTCCGCCTCCTTGATCATGTGCAGATAGGCGCCGACATCGGCGAGCGAGGCGATTGCGCCCTTCTCCTTCTCGTAACGCTCCCAGACGGCGACGAGACCATCCTCCTTCGGCCGCGAATGTTCGGCATAGGATTGCGATACCGCGCGCTTGATCTCCTGCCCCTCGAAAAGCTGGTGGTCGCCGAGGGGGATCTTGTGGTTCTTGCCGACGAGCAGCGCGAAGATGTCGATATAGTCGTCCTCCGTCTGCGGCCCGTCCACCTGCCAGCGGGCGCCGGCACGCTGGCGCAGCGCATCGTCGACATTTTCCGGGTAGTTGGAGAACATGCCGAAAGTGCAATTGCCGCGCACCACTGTCGAGGCACCGGCGAAGCTTTCCATCAGCACCGCCGTCACCTCGTGCTGGCCGGCCGAGGCCCGATCGTCGGAGCGCTTCGCCGCCACCTGGTCGACATCGTCGATCGTGCCGAAGCCGATCGCCCGCGGGTTCATGACGTTGTTGACGAACTCCTTGCAGTTCTGGCCCGACTTACCCTGATAGGAGGAGATCTGGTCGACGCCGAAATTCTCATAGTGGAAGGCGTAGCCGGCAATCGCGCAATAATCGTTGAGCATGCCGGCGAGCATCTGGATCAGGATCGTCTTGCCGGTACCCGGCATGCCGTCGCCGATGAAGGTGAAGAGAAAGCCGCCGAGCTCGACGAAGGGGTTCATCTGCCGGTCGAAGTCGTAGGCCATCAGCATCTTGGCAAGCTTCAGCGCCTGGTACTTGGCGATGTGGTTGCCGATGATCTCCTCCGGCTTCTTGAAGGTCATGACCAGCGGCTTGCGCTTCTGGCCGGGCGCGACGTCGAAACCGTTCAGCGTGAAATCGTCCTGGTCGAGCCGGATATGCACGGTCTCGAAGCTTTGCAGGCCGGTAAAGCGCGCCTTGCGGGCAATCAGCCCTTCGATCGCCACGCGGGAGAAGGCACGCGCCCGGGCGGTCAGCGCCAGATCATCGGGTGCCCCGGCAATGCTTCGGTCGAGCGCCGAGACGAGGCTCTTCAGCGCGTCCTGCGGCGTGTCGAACAGGAAGTCGGGCTCGACCGCATCATCGACCGGCTCGCCCTCACCCGACAGCGTCGAGCCGAGATAGGCTGCAAGCGTGAAGGCCGCGACGTAAGCCGAGGCCGAAAGCAGCGCCTTGAACTGGTTCGCCTCGTCTCCGGCAAGCGGTGAGGTGGCATTCCTCGCCTGCAACTGTTCCAGGCTCGTCTGGCGCGCAAAGACGTCGGCGACGGCAAGCGCCACCTGAATGCCGCGGCGCGTGCGGAAGAGCACGGCGTGCTGGGCCGGCGAGAACATCGGGTCGCCCTGACGCACGGCCTGGATGGTCTTGGTCAGCTCGACCTCGCGCGTGCGCCGCTGGCCGCCGGTCGAGACCGTCGACACGAAGCGGCGACCGGTACCGGCAAGCGACGTGCCGGCGGATCCATCCTCGCGCTCCAGGATGATGAGCTTGGTCACCAGCCCCTGCGCCACCGCCTGGTGCTTGGCGATGTCGTCCTCGTGCAGCGTCGTCAGCCCCGTATTGAGTGTCATCGTCAAACCTCGCTCACGACCTGGTTGCCGGAAATGACGTGGACCTTGTAGTCGCCGAAGACCTGTTCAGCCTCGCCGGCGGCATAGAGCGCCTGATAGGCATCATGCGGCACCAGCGCATGTTTCTCGTAGGAGGAGACCCCCATGCGCGTCGCTTCCAGATTGGCGGTATCGATGTGGAATTCCTCCTGCGCCGGCGTCGTCGACCAGAAGCCGCGCTTGGCAGGCCGCTCCGCCTTCGAGAAGACTTCCTGCACCGTCCAGGTCAAAAGCCAGGCATTCTCGGTCTTGCGTACCTTGGAGAGAATGTCGTTGATGCGCGCATTGTTCTCGGTGATCCCTGCCGAATAGAAAGGACCGAGCACGATGCGGCGCAATTGCTTCGGGTGCAGCTCGTCGAAATCCTTGTCGAGATTGGTGGCGATCGTCGCCGGCGTCAGCGAATAGTTGCTGTTCTTGGAGGCAAAGTCGTCGAAGCGGCTGGCAAGATCCGGATTGAGCAGGCCGCCCACCGGCAGCGGGATCTCGACCTGCGGGTTGAGCTTGCCGTCCTCGGTCACCAGCATCTCGACGATCTTCTCGGACGAATCCTCGATCGTCGCCATATAGACCATCGGCAAGGTGTTGGCGCCGTCGAAGGCACCCCAGCTCACCACGTAATAGGGCCGCATCGTCTTGGAATTGACGGCGACGCGGATGGTTTCCGGCAGGATGAAGGGCGAGAAGATCTCGCCCTTGCCGATCTGCTCGAGATAGAGCCGCTCGGCCATGCGCGTCTGCAGCGCCTCCGGAAAGGCCTTCTGCCTCAGGATGAAATCGACCATCTCGTCGCGCAGCGCATCGGCCGAGGGAATGTCGGCCAGGCGCTTGGTCGCCGTCTGGCGATCGTTCTCCAGTTCCAGCACGTTCTGGAAGACAGGAAAACCGCTTTCGGCGCGGGAAATCCGGAACTGGTCGACGAAGCCGATCCGGTTCTCCCAGCAGTCGATCGAGGCTTTCAAGCGCGCGAGATAGGGAACGATGACCTCGCCGACGACCGTGTTGCGATAGAGCGGCGAGTTGCGGTCGCCGAGAAAGAGTTCGAGCCCGGCGAGCGCCGCGTGGATCGACGCGAAATATTGTGCGACAGCGGATGAAGCCGCGACCTTCATGCAAATCCCCGTGGCGCGTGCCAGCCGGCAAACTCGGTTCCGATCATGCGCCTGCCGATCACTGCTTCACGTAGTTGGCAGTGTTGTGTTTATCCATCACCGCCTGGAAGCGGCGGGCAAAAGCGTCGTCGGCGAGCTTCTTGCGGCGCTGGATATCCTGCGTCGAAAGCATGTTCTTTTCGTGCATTTCGAGGAGATCGCCGATATGGCGCTGTGCCGCGGCACCGATACCGGCCATCGTTTCTTCGGCGGCCGTGTCGACCTGGCTGCCGAGCGTGTTGATCTTGTGGGCAACGTCCTGCTGGGCAGCCGTCTTCAAGGAGTCTTCCAGCGCCTTGTAGAGCACGATGCGCTGCTCGGTATCGATCGTCAGCTTGTTGATCAGCGTGTTCTGCGCGGCGATCTGGTTGTTGAGCGAATCAACGAAGGTCTGGAACATCGAGGTGTAGCGCTCGAGCGTCTGGCTCTCGGCAAGCAGCTCCTGCTCCTTGGCCTGCTTCTCGTTGTATTCGGTGGCAAGCGCGGAGCGTTCGCCTTCAAGCTCGGTGCGAGCCTTCTGCTCCGTCGAAGCGGCGATGCGGTTCTCGATGTCGAGCAGCAGCGGGTTCAGTTCTTCGATCCGCTTCTGCACGGCTTCGAGGTTGGCCATCGTGCCCTTGCGGCGCTCGATCACCTGGATCAGGCTCTGCTCCGAGGTCTTGTAGCGCTGGTCGAGGATCGACTTCTGCTCCTTGAGGATGCCGACGATCATGTCGGACTTCGACAGGAGTTCCTGCAGATTGCCGGCGAGCGACATGTTGCGCACGCGGTCGGTGCGCATGCGCTGCATCTTCTGCTTGGAGAAGATGCCGATGAACTTCTCGTAGCCCGTATAGTTCTTCATGCTCTCGAATTCGGAGCCGAAGACGTTGGTCGCATCCTCAAGGCCGATGATCAGGTCGGCGATGTTGGCTTCCATCACCTTCTGCTGGTTGATCACGTCCTGGATGCGGGCGTTCTCGATGTCGAAGTTGACGTCGCCGAGCTTGGTCTCGGCCTTGGCGAATTGCTCCAGCACCACACCGGATTGCTCGAGCTTGCCGCGCATCTGTTCGACGACGCCTTTCGTCTTCTCGATCTCCGCATCAAAATTCTGAAGAGTCGCCATGTCCTGCCCCCTCGATCTACCCCGGCCAAACGCGCCAGCCCGGCCGAATTATTCAGCCTTCGATTGCAGTTATATAAAGGGTGTTTGCGGGAAGAGAACAAGCCTTTCCCGGCGGCTTTTTTCGATCAGGCGTTGCAGCGAAGTGCTTGAGATATCGAAGGCATTGCCTATTTGGCGGCCTGCGGCGCCTTGAGATAGGCAATCACGTCGGCAATGTCCTGAGGCTTCTTGAGACCGGGAAAACTCATCTTGGTACCGCCGACCATCGCCTTGGGGCTCAGGAGATATTCGCTCAGCGTCGCCTCGTCCCAGACATGTCCCTCGGCGCCGAAAGCCTTCATCGCCTCAGAATAGCTGTAGCCGGAAACCGATGCCGCCGGCCGGCCGACGACCCCCATGAGGCTCGGGCCCACTCGATTGACCGGCTCGCTCGCCGTGTGACAGGTCGCGCATTTGCGGAACACCACCGCCCCCGCAGTCGCATCGCCACCGGCCTCAGCGGCCGATGCTCCAAGACAGAGACAGAGGAGAAGGCCGGCAACCAGACGCGACATGGAAGACCTCATGGAGAAGATCGGGCCACAATGGCACCGTGACTGTGGCGATTCAACGTACTGCAGCCGCTCGGCGCATCTTAAAAGACGCGCTGCGCCGCAGTCACTGGCAACGCATCAGGTCCTCCCAGTGACGCCGGCAATAAGAGACATATTTTTCGTTGCCGCCGACGTCGACCTGGGCGCCCTCGCGGACGACCTTGCCTTGGCCATCGAGACGCACGACCATGGTCGCCTTCCGGCCGCAATGGCAGATGGTGCGCACTTCGCGCAGCTCGTCGGCGATTGCCAGCAGAGCCATCGATCCCGGAAACAGTTTGCCCTGAAAATCCGTGCGCAGGCCGTAGGCCATGACGGGAACGCCGATGCGGTCAGCGACGCGCGCGAGCTGCCAGACCTGCCCCTCGTTGAGGAACTGCGCCTCGTCGACGAACACGCAGGCGATCTCGCCGGCACCATCGGAATGGAGCGTTTCTACCAACGTATAGAGGTCATCGTCGCCATGGAACGGAATGGCGTCGGAGGCAAGGCCGATGCGCGACGAGATGCGGCCCACCCCTGCCCGGTCGTCATGCGCGGCGATCAGCATCACGACGCGCATGCCGCGCTCCTGGTAGTTGTAGGAGGCCTGCAAGAGCATCGTGCTCTTGCCCGCGTTCATCGTTGCATAGCTGAAATAGAGTTTGGCCATCTTTACCGTGTCCGGTTTCCGTCTCCCGGGTAATGACGAGGCTTGTCCCGGAAGGCCAGAGCGTGTTTGCAGCACCCACAGTTTTTCGCCGGACTCGAGCATTTCGTGGACATTGCGACATTCAGCGTCGCATCGTGCACCCCGTCAGCATATTGACGCAATACACTTCCTTCGACATCAAAGCGCTTGAATTCGCTATCCAATGGTGTTTGGCTAAAACAATAATAGAGGCAGGGGAACGACAATGAAAAAAGGACTCTCTCTCAAACTGATGCTGGCGGGCGCCGTTTCGGTCGTCGCCATTACCGCTGGGCAGGCTGCAGCTGCCGAGCCGGAAAGCTGTGCAACCGTCCGTTTCTCCGATGTCGGATGGACGGACATCACTGCAACCACCGCGACGGTCTCGACCGTCCTCAAGGGCCTCGGCTACCAGACCGACATCAAGGTTCTCTCGGTTCCGGTCACCTACACCTCGCTCAAGAACAAGGACATCGACGTCTTCCTCGGCAACTGGATGCCGACCCAGGAAAACGACGTGCGCCCCTATCTCGACGACAAGTCGGTCGAATCCTTCGGGCCGAACCTGGTCGGCGCCAAGTACACGCTGGCGACCAATGCCAAGGGTGCCGAACTCGGCATCAAGGATTTCAAGGATATCGCCACCAAGAAGGACGCGCTTGATAACAAGATCTACGGCATCGAGCCCGGCAATGACGGCAACCGCCTGATCATCGACATGGTCGACAAGGACACCTTCGGCCTGAAGGGCTTCGAGGTGGTCGAATCCTCCGAACAGGGCATGCTTGCCCAGGTCGCCCGTGCCGAAAAGGACGGCTCGCCGATCGTCTTCCTCGGATGGGAACCGCACCCGATGAACGCCAACTTCAAGCTGACCTATCTCTCGGGCGGCGACGACATCTTCGGCGCCAACTACGGCGGCGCGGAAGTCTTCACCAACGTGCGCGCCGGCTACACGACCGAGTGCCCCAACGTCGGCAAGCTGCTCACCAATCTGAAGTTCTCGCTCCAGATGGAAAACGAGATCATGGGCAAGATCCTGAACGATGGGCAGGAGCCGGACAAGGCCGCGGAAGAATGGCTGAAGGCCAATCCGACCGTGATCGATCCGTGGCTTGCCGGTGTGACCGCCAAGGACGGCGGCGATGGGCTCGCCGCGGTCAAGGCCGCGCTCGGCCTCTGATCGGCATCAAGGCGGGGGAAAGACCCCGCCTTTTTTTCACCGCGTCATGCGCACTTTTTGACCTGACGAAACGGATCTACCTTCGTGGAATATCTGACCGATAACCGCATCCCCATCGGGGGCTGGGCCAAGGCGTTCGTCGATTGGCTGACGACCAATTTCGAACTCTTCTTCGACCAGCTCGCCCGCTTCCTCTCCGGCGTCGTTGCCGTGCTGCTCTGGGTGCTGCAGACCCCGCACCCGCTGATCGTCGTCGCCGTCATCACGGCGGCTGCCTGGTGGTTCCGCCGCTCGCTCGGCGTCACGCTGTTCACCGGCCTCGGCCTGCTGCTGATCATCAACCAGGGCTATTGGAAGGAAACGACGGAAACCCTGGCGCTGGTGCTTGCCGCCAGCTTCGTCAGCATGGCCGTCGGCGTGCCGCTCGGCATCGCCGCCGCCCGCCGGGCCTGGGTCTACGCCATCATGCGGCCGATCCTCGACCTGATGCAGACGATCCCGACCTTCGTCTACCTGATCCCGGCGCTGATTCTCTTCGGCCTTGGCATGGTCCCCGGCCTCATCGCCACCGTGATCTTCGCGATCCCCGCGCCAATCCGCCTGACCCGCCTCGGAATCATCTCGACACCGCCGTCGCTCGTCGAGGCCGCCCAGGCCTTCGGCGCGACGCCCGGCCAGGTGCTGCGCAAGGTGGAGCTGCCTTTCGCCATGCCGCAGATCATGGCCGGCCTGACCCAGACGATCATGCTGTCGCTGTCGATGGTGGTTATCGCGGCGCTCGTCGGCGCCAACGGTCTCGGCGTTCCCGTTCTGCGCGCGCTGAACTCCGTCAACGTCGCCAAGGGCTTTGAAGCTGGCCTCTGCATCGTCATTCTGGCGATCATTCTCGATCGCCTTTTCCGCTCGTCCGACGAAGGAGAAGGCGCATGACCAACGCCGTCGTTTTCAAGAATGTCGATATCATCTTCGGCAACAACCCGCAGACAGCGCTGCAGATGGTCGATCAGGGCAAGACCCGCGACGAGATCGGCGCCGAAACCGGGCTGGTGCTGGGTGTCGCCGGCGCATCGCTCGAAATCACCGAGGGCGAAATCCTTGTGCTGATGGGGCTTTCGGGTTCCGGCAAGTCGACGCTTCTGCGCGCCGTCAACGGCCTCGCCCCTGTGGTGCGCGGCGATGTCGAGGTGAAGACCTCGAACGGACCGCTCAACCCCTACCGGACCAATGCGAAATCGTTACGCGACTTCCGCATGCACACGGTCTCGATGGTGTTCCAGCAGTTTGCACTGCTGCCCTGGCGCACCGTTGCCGACAATGTGGGCTTCGGCCTCGAGCTTGCCGGCATGCCGGACGCCGAGCGCAAGGCGCGTGTCGGCGAACAGCTCGACCTCGTCAACCTGACGAAATGGGCGGGGCGCAAGGTCAACGAGCTTTCGGGCGGCATGCAGCAGCGCGTCGGGCTTGCCCGCGCCTTTGCCACCGGCGCGCCGATCCTTCTGATGGACGAGCCGTTCTCGGCGCTCGACCCCCTGATCCGCACCCGTCTGCAGGACGAACTGCTCGAGTTCCAGCGGCGGCTGAAGAAGACGATCATCTTCGTCAGCCACGACCTCGACGAGGCCTTCCGCATCGGCAACCGCATTGCCATCATGGAAGGCGGGCGCATCATCCAGTGCGGCACGCCGCAGGATATCGTCAAGAATCCGGCCAACCAGTATGTCGCCGATTTCGTTCAGCACATGAACCCGATCACCATGCTGACCGCCAAGGACGTGATGCAGACTGGCGTACAGCGCGGCGCAACGGTTGCCGGCGTTACCGCCACCGCCAAGCCGACGACGCCGCTCGTCGATATTCTCGACGCCATGTCCCGCCAGCCGGGCAGCATCGGCGTCGTCGACAACGGTTCGGTGGTCGGCACCATCGATGCCCAGGACATCGTTCAGGGATTGACGCAGCACCGCAACAAAAGTTGACGAAACCGCTCAGCAAGCCAATAAAGGTCCGGAGTATCGCTCCGGGCCTTTTTGTTTCTGCATGTTTCCCTAAGTCATAACCGACCGAAGGGTGAAAACATGCAGTCCTTCAAAGTGCCGCTGCGACCTCTGTGCGTCTGATAAGACGCGCGGCGCCGTGATAGCATGACAGGAAGGGTTGAGGACATGAGCGACAAGCCGAACGTATTGCGCGATACCGATGACGAGGCCCGCACCCTCGCCCGCACCCTTTTGCGGGGCGCCCGCAGCGGTTCGCTCGCCGCGATCGAACCAGAAAGCGGCGGCTTTCCCTTCGTCAGCCGCGTTCTCGTCGGCACGGATGTCGACGGCGTGCCGGTCATTCTGATCTCCAGGCTCTCGACCCACACCCAGGCGCTGCTCGCCGACAACCGCGCCTCCTTGCTGACGGGCGAGCCCGGCAAGGGCGATCCTCTGGCGCATCCGCGCCTCACCGTGCAGTGCGCCGCCGAACAGGTCGCCCGCGACAGCGAAACCCACGTCCGCATCCGTGAGCGATTCGTTCGTCGTCACCCGAAGTCGAAGCTCTATGTCGATTTTCCCGATTTCGGCTTCTTCCGGCTGAAACCATTGCGCGCCAGCCTCAACGGCGGTTTCGGTCGCGCCTATGTCCTGACGGCGGAAGATCTGCTGATCGACACGCCCGCCATAGCCTCGCTCGCCGCCAAGGAAGCAAGTGCGATCGAGCACATGAATGCGGATCATTCGGACGCCGTGCAGCACTATGCCGTCAAGCTCTGCAACGCGCCGGAAGGCAACTGGAAGATCGTCGGGATCGACGCTGCCGGCATCGATCTCGCCGATGGCGATCGGCTGAAGCGCCTTGAATTTTCCGTGCCAATTGAAGACAGTTCCAATTTACGGGCAATTTTGCGTGAACTTTACGGTTAATCGCAAAAGACCTACCCCCATTTCTTGCAGTGGGTGGTTGCCCTTTTATGCGCCACGACTAATTATCGTGCTTCGTCAACCATAACTACGTGTGATGTAATTTTCGCATGGAGCACGCAATGCAGCCACTTTCGCCTGAAAAACACGATGAAGCCGAGGTAGCAGCCGGTTTCCTCTCGGCCATGGCAAACCCTAAGCGCCTTCTCATCCTCGATTCCCTCGTCAAGGAAGAGATGGCGGTCGGCGCATTGGCCAACAAGGTTGGGCTGAGCCAGTCGGCTCTCTCCCAGCATCTCTCGAAGCTCCGTGCCCAGAATCTCGTCAGCACCCGCCGCGATGCGCAGACCATCTATTATTCGAGCTCATCCGACGCAGTGATGCGGATTCTAGGCACGCTCAACGAAATCTACGGCGACGAGCAAAACGTCACCGCAGAAAAGACTATGGTCCGCAAGTCGGCCTGATATTCGGTTCGCTCTGCGGACCCGTTCGAACAGCCCCACACGAGAAATCGCGCGGGGCTTATTCTTTTCTACTGCATGTCTCCTTAAATCGACTTCGATTTAAGGACGAAGACATGCAGAAAATCAAAGTGCTACAGCGACCTTTGCGCGTCTGATAAGACGCGCGGCGCTGTAGGGGATCGCAACAAGCCCGTGACGGGCGCCAGCCTCGCCTCCGCCGTTTACCGGGCCTTGAGACTTCCGCGGCACCATGCGCCCGACAGATCAGCCTGAACAGCGGACATTAGGGAATGCGTGACAGGGTCCGTTGGGGCATTGCCGGAACCGGCATAATCGCGAACAGCTTCGCATCCGATTTGCGGTTCGCCGGCAATGCGACGCTTGCCGCCGTTTCCTCCCGCAGTGCTGAGAAGGCCCATGCTTTCGCCGCGCATTATGGCGGCATCCGCAGCTATCACGACATCCAGGCGCTGGTGGAGGCGCCGGATATCGATGCCATCTACATCGCCTCACCCAATGCGGTGCACCGCGAGCATGCCGTCTTGGCCCTTGCTGCCGGCAAGGCCGTGCTGATCGAGAAGCCGCTGACCACATACGTCGCTGATGCGCGCGTCCTCGCGGAAGCTGCCGCCGCCAGCGGCGCCTTCGCGATGGAAGCGCTATGGACCTGCTTCCTGCCGGCGATCGCCGAGCTTCGCATGCTCCTTCGCGAGGAGAGGCTTGGCACCATCAGGCACGTCCGGGCGGAACTCGCCTATGAAAAGCCGTTCGATGCCGGCAGCCGCTTCTTCGATCCGACGCTGGGCGGTGGTTCGCTGCTCGATCTCGGTATCTATCCGATCGCGCTTTGCCTGAACCTCTTCGGCCACCCGAAGTCCATTGGCGGCACCTGGAGAAGCGCGCCGACCGGCGTTGATGTCTCGGCAGACGTCGCGCTGGCCTATTACGGCTTCGATGCCGAACTCCGCTGTGGTTTTGATCGAAACGGCGGCAATCGCTTCGTCATCGAAGGCGACCGCGGCACACTCGCCATTGACGCACCGTTCCTGAAGGCAAGCCGCCTGTTCGTCGGCACCAGCGCCCCGGCGCGCAGGCTGCTGGCATCGACAGGGCAAACCCTTTTCAAGGTCGCACGGCGGATCCGCTTGCCCGGTCTCGAACGCTTCGACCATGCGTTTCCGGGCAACGGCCTGCAATTCGAGATCGAGGCCGCCAGCGCAGCTATTCTAGAGGGCGGGCGCGAGCATCCGCTGATGCCGCTTTCGCGCAGCATCGCAGCTCTGGAAATCATCGAGACGATCCGCGCCAAGGCACCCCTGGCCTGACCGCGCCCCGACACGATGGTGGCCGTCCTTCGGTAGAGTTTCTAGAGATCGAGCGGACGATAGTCCCGCCAGCCGCTGTTGAGTGCGAGCACGACCTCGGTCAGGTGCCGTGCCGTCGCGCCGGAGAAAAATGGTGTTTCGCCGCGCTTGATCGCGTCGGCCTGGACTGCGATCCCCCGCACGAAATCGATCTGCGATGGAAAGGCCGGAAGGGCCGGCCCGGACGTCGCCTTGGCGTAGTGCACCTTCGTTCCGGGATAGAGCCGCAGAGGCAATTTGCGCCCCATTTTCCATTCCAGCCAATCGAGCCCGCGATGCACAAGCGAGCGCTTGGCGCCGAACGCCTCCACATGAACGGGCGAACGATTGTCCCAGAGGTCGCGAACGACGATGGTTCCCTTGTCGCCGATAATCGTCAGCGACCGATCGCGAGGCGCCGCCAGGCCGCAGGTGACGCGCGCCGTCACGCCGGAGCGGAAGGTGAGACACCCCACCGAGAAATCAGGGCCAAGCGCCAGCGTCTCGGTTCCCGGGCCCTTGTCCGGAAAGGTCAGGGCGGAAACGGCGCTGACCTCGGCGACCGGCCCGAAGAGCGAGACGAGCCAGCTTGCGGCATAGCCCGCGTGCTCGAGCGTGCAGCCCACCTCGAATTCATGCACGCCCGGCCAGCGGGCGCCTGAGCGGCTGCGCCAGGCGCGCCAGTTCGCCTTGAAGACCGGGCCATCCTCCATCTCGGCATAGACCAGCCGCGGCGTGCCGATGGTCCCGGCCGCAAGCAGGCTCGCACAGAGCGCCTGCGCGTCGCTGAGGCCATTGGCAGGCGCACCTGCAAGCACGAGTGCATGCTCGCGGGCAAGCTCCACCAGTTCGCTTGCTTCCTCGACCGTCATTGCCAGCGGTTTCTCGCAATAGACATGTTTGCCGGCAGAGAGAGAGGCGTGGTTGATGCCGTAATGGCTTTCCGGCGTCGTCAGATTGATAACGATCGAGACGGCGGGATCGGCGAGTGCCGCATCCAGCGAAGCATAGGCCGAGACCTTCCAGTAGCGCGCAAAGGCGTCGAGGCGCTCCGCATCGCGATCCCAGACGCCGACGAGGCGGAGTTGCGGATGGTTGGCGAGCGTCGTCATGTAATAGTCGGCGACGAAGCCGGTTCCGACGAAGGCTATTCCGGTCACGCTTTCACTCTCCTAGCGCGCATCGGCGAGGAACGACGCGACATAGGCGAGCGGCGCATTCCAGTTGATGGCGATTTCATTGGATCCATAGGCTTCGATGTCATCGGCATAGCAGGTCTGCGGCACGCAGCCTTTCAAGTGCTGCCTCGCGACGTCATCGACAGGGGTGGAGTTCGGGCCGCCGGCGAGAGAGCCAACCGGCGGGTTCGGCAGTCGCGGGTCACGCTGGTGCGCATACCAGCGACTGTGCTGGTTCTTGGCCGCGCGCGTGCCGTAGCCGGTGATATAGGATAGCGCCAACGCATTGCGGCCGAGAATGTAATCCATGCCCTCGCGCGCACCGTCGAGAAAGGTCTTCTCGCCGGAGATATCGAAAGCGGCCGAGAGCACGATGATGTTCTGCAGCATCAGCTGGTTCGATCCCCAGTCGTAGCGCCGGTCCTTGGGTCGGTAGACGATTCCGAAAGGCTCTGTCTGTTGCAGCGACAGGAAGCGCCGCGCTGCCGAAAGCACCGAGTTCCTGATGGTGTCACGGTCGTCGTCCGGCAACCGGGTGCCAAAAAGGGCCAATTGCAGCCGTGCAAAGCCTGCGACGTTGCGCCAATCGAAGGCGCCGCCGGGAGAAAGCGTATCGGCCGCCCAAAGCGGCGATGCCCGCAGCACGTCGAGATAGGCCCCGTCACCGGTCGTCAGATAGAGCTCGGTCGCCGCCCAGAAGAACTCGTCCGAAATGCTGTCGTCGTCGTAGTCGCCGCCGCCGGCAAGGCCGTCCGATTTTGGCGCGAGAAGCACGGGATTGGCATTGGCCGCCACCCAGGCCTTGCGCGCGGCCGCAAGCAACCGCGCCGAGAACGTTGGATTCTGATCGGCGAAAAGCCGGGCGCCCTGAGCCGCGACGGCTGCGACGTCGAGCGTTGCAGCCGTCGACGGACGATAAAGCGCCCGCGGCTGTGGGTCGTCGCTGGGCAGCATCGGCATCGCGGTCCAGGCGATATCATGGACCTTATGGTGCACCATGCCGGCGAGCGGCTCGCCATCCGGAACCACCATCCGCAACAGGAACTCGAGCTCCCACCGCGCCTCGTCGAGGATGTCGGGCATGCCGTTGCCGTTTTCGGGAATGCGCGAGAGACCGTCGCGCATGACCGGCGAACCCGCGGCATAGATACGCCCGCGCTCGTAGGTGGCGAGCAGTTGCGCTGCGGACAGGGCGCCGGTCACCGTGTATTTGCCGTGATCACCGGCGTCGTACCAGCCGCCGGAAACGTCCAGCCGATAGGAACAGGACCAGCCGCTGTAGAGCGCCTCGGCTCGCGTGCTATCGAGGCACACGACCGCCTTGTCGCCCTGGTTCGGCGCCACGCCGACATGGCCGGCGGAGCGGGCGTAGGCCTTGCCGGCGATCGCCGCTTCGATCTCGATGCCGCTTCGCTGCGGATAGAACCAGGACAGCGCATCGACGCGCAGGCGGTCATAGAGATCATCGCCGATCGAAAAACGATCGCTCGCCCAGTCGCCGGCCACGAGACGATAGCCGTCTCCAGCCATTGCGAAAGATGAGAAATCCGCGACCTGGGTTTCGACGCCCGCCGTCGGATCGAAGCCGCTTGGTTGCGCCCCGCCCTTGACGACGACCTCATCCTTGGCGTCGAGCAACTGGAAATCGATTGGCCGCTTCGTGTCGGCAACGAAGGTCGCGCGCTTCGGTCCGTGGGTGAAGTAGCCGAGCTGGTTGACGCGAATGGCAGGCCCCTCGGTCGCGCGCTTCGCCACCTGTGACGCGGCACCGGTCTCGACCAGCGATACGTCGTCAAGACAGAGGCGGCCGGCCTCCCCACCCCCGAGCGGCATCACAAACTGCCCCTCGTCCGGTTCGCTTGCCTCAAACTCGATCGAGAACGGGGTGCCACCGGGTGACCCCGCCATCGTAAATTCGGCAACGGCAGTCCAGGGATCTGCAGCACGCTGCACCCTTGCCGGGATCGCGCGCGCCGGCTGGGCGATGACCCTCGCCGACAGGCGATAGACACGCCCCGGCACCAGCTTCAACCCGTTGACCCCGACGATCTGCCCCCAGACCTCTCCTCCGCCCCGGGTCTCCACACAGAGCCGCCCGCCCTCTCGCTCGAGCGTCAGCCCGTCGCTCGCCCAGAACGCGTCCTGCCCCTTTTCGAAGCGACCGTCGGCGATCAGTTCGGCAGCAGCAGCCGGGGCAGGCAGGAAGAGCGCGGCAATTGCCGCGTGTACTATCCCGAACCTCGACACGTCCAAGCTCCCAGGTGGCTCAGCCGGGCCGCAGGCGCGAAGACCCATTCACAGGCGGCCATGGACCCGGCAAGGCATGGCAACGCAGCGTTGACGCAAACAAGTTAAGCTAGAGAAAATATCCAGCCCCGAGACAAAAATTCGCCACCCCGAAGGCTCTCTGTGCGGGGCTTCCAAGGCTTGACGCGTCCCGGGGCGCTGATAGTTTGACCAAAGGGTAAAAAATGCGGGCGGCGAGCGCCTGACGAAAAACGGACCGAGGAGAACTGGAATGTCGAACCGTCTCAACACCCCGAACGATCTGCGCGCCTTCTGGATGCCGTTCACCGCGAACCGGCAGTTCAAGAAGGAACCGCGGCTGTTCGTCGGCGCGAAGGATATGTACTACACGACCCATGACGGTCGTACGGTTCTGGACGGAACGGCCGGGCTGTGGTGCGTGAACGCCGGTCATTGTCGCCCGAAGATTACCGAGGCGATCCGCGAACAGGCGGGCGAGCTCGATTATGCACCGGCCTTCCAGCTCGGCCACCCCAAGGCCTTCGAACTCGCGAACCGCCTGGTCGACATCGCCCCCGAAGGCATGAATCATGTTCTCTACACCAATTCCGGCTCGGAATCGGTGGACACGGCGCTGAAGGTGGCGCTCGCCTATCACCGCGCCAAGGGCGACGGCTCGCGCTTCCGGCTGATCGGCCGCGAGCGCGGCTACCACGGCGTCAACTTCGGCGGCGTCTCGGTCGGCGGCATCGTCTCCAACCGCAAGATGTTCGGTACGCTGCTCACTGGCGTCGACCACATGCCGCACACCCACCTGCCGGCGCAGAATTCCTTTACCCGCGGCGAGCCCGAACATGGCGGCGACATCGCCACCGAACTCGAGCGCATCGTCACGCTGCATGACGCTTCCACCATCGCCGCCGTGATCGTCGAGCCGGTCGCCGGCTCCACCGGCGTGCTGATTCCGCCGAAGGGCTACCTGCAGAAGCTGCGCGAAATCTGCACCAAGCACGGCATCCTGCTGATCTTCGATGAGGTCATCACCGGTTTCGGCCGCCTCGGCACGCCTTTCGCCGCGCAGTATTTCGACGTGAAGCCCGACATCATCACGACCGCCAAGGGTCTGACCAACGGCGTCATCCCGATGGGCGCAGTCTTCGTCACCTCCGAGATCCATGATGCCTTCATGAATGGTCCGGAGCACATGATCGAGTTCTTCCACGGCTATACCTATTCCGGCAACCCGATCGCCTCGGCCGCCGCCCTCGGCACGCTCGACACCTACAAGGAAGAGGGCTTGCTCACCCGCGCCGCCGAGCTCGCCCCCTACTGGGAAGACGGGCTGCACTCGCTGAAAGATTGCCCGAATGTTATCGACATTCGCAATCTCGGCCTGATCGGTGCGATCGAGCTCCAGCCGATCGCCGGTGAGCCGACCAAGCGTGCCTTCTCCGCATTCCTGAAGGCCTATGAGAGCGGCCTGCTGATCCGCACCACCGGTGACATCATCGCGCTGTCGCCGCCGCTGATCATCAGCAAGACCCAGATCGACGAGCTGTTCGGCAAGCTGCGCGCCGTTCTCAACAACAACATCTGATCCGGCCTCGCGCCGACCATCAATGACCCTTTCCCCGGCGACGAGGAGAGGGTTACTCTTATCTGCCACGCGGAACCGAAGCACGGTCGCTACGGAAGCCAGACCGGTGGCTCGATGCACACAAGAACTGGAGTTGCCCCATGTCCGAAGCACTGGAACGCTACATCGATCAGGGCGTCGGACGCGAACCGGCCGATATCGTTTTGAAGGGCGGGCGCTTCTTCGATCTCGTGACCGGCGAGCTGGCCGCCTCCGACATCGCGATCTCCGGCGACCGCATCGTCGGCACCTTCGGCAGCTACGAGGGACGCGAGGAGATCGACATCACCGGCCGCATCGTCGTACCCGGCTTCATCGACACGCATCTGCACATCGAATCCTCACTCGTCACGCCGCATGAATTCGACCGCTGCGTCCTGCCGCTCGGCATCACCACCGTCGTCTGCGACCCGCACGAGATCGCCAACGTACTCGGCACCGAGGGCATCCAGTTCTTCCTGGACTCGGCCCAGGAAACGATCATCGACATCCGTGTCCAGCTCTCCTCCTGCGTGCCGGCAACGCATCTGGAAACATCGGGCGCCGATCTGCCGATCGAAAGGCTCCTGCCCTTCCGTCATCATCCCAAGGTCATCGGCCTCGCCGAGTTCATGAACTTCCCCGGCGTCGTCCACAAGGATCCCGTCTGTCTCGCCAAGCTCGACGCCTTCCAGGGCGGCCATATCGATGGCCACGCGCCGTTGCTCTCCGGCAAGGATCTGAACGGCTATCTCGCCGCCGGCATCCGTACCGACCACGAATGCACCAGTGCCGAAGAAGCGATGGAGAAGATCCGTAAGGGCATGCACATCCTCGTGCGCGAGGGTTCGGTCTCGAAGGACCTGCACGCGCTGATGCCGATCATCACCGAACGCCTGTCACCGCATCTGGCGCTCTGCACCGACGACCGCAATCCGCTCGATATCGCCGAACAGGGCCATCTCGACCACATGATCCGCACGGCGATATCAGCCGGCGTCGAGCCGCTGGCGATCTATCGCGCCGCTTCGATCTCGGCCGCCCGCGCCTTCGGGCTCTCCGACCGCGGCCTTGTCGCGCCCGGCTGGCGCGCCGATCTCGTCGTCGTCGACAACCTGCAAAACTGCAAAGCCGAGATGGTGTTCTCAGGCGGAAGGCGCGTCACAGATGCGCTCTTTGCCACCCGCAATCCGGTCGCGCCCGTCGGGCTCGACAGCGTCAAGGCCGGCCAGGTTCATGCCAGCGCGTTTGGTGTCCCGGTCACGGATGGCGATACCTCGGTCATCGGCGTGCTTCCCGGCAAGATCATCACCGAACATCGCCGCTACCGCCTGCCGGCCGTCGGCAACCAGACCGGCGTCGATCTCGGCCGCGACATCATCAAGGTGGCAGTCATCGAGCGCCACGGCGTCAACGGCAACCACGCCAACGGCTTCGTCCAGGGCTTCGGGCTGAAGAAGGGCGCAATCGCCTCGACCGTCGGCCATGACAGCCACAACATCTGCGTCGTCGGTGTCAACGACGAGGACATGGCGAGCGCCGCCAACCGGCTCGGCGAGATCAAGGGCGGCTTCGTCGTCGTCGAAGACGGCAAGGTGACCGGCGAGATCGCGCTGCCGGTCGCGGGCCTGATGAGCCTGGAGCCCTACGAGTCCGTGCGCGATACCCTGCACCACCTGAGACACGCCGCCTTCGCGCTCGGCGCCAAGCTGGAAGAGCCCTTCCTGCAGCTCGCCTTCCTGCCGCTGCCGGTCATCCCGCACTTGAAGATCTCCGACCGCGGGCTGGTCGACGTCGACAAGTTCATGCTGATCGGGTGAGGCCCGCCTCTGGCCGCTGGAGCGCTCAATTGTCCGCCGCGGCGGGCGCCAGCTCCTTGCGGAAATAGACGACCCGCTCCGTCTCTTCGAAGCCGAGCGCCATGTGCAGGCTCTGGCTCCTGAGATTGTCGGTCGCTGTGTCGGAAGCAAGTTCCTGGCATCCCTGGCTCGTCGCCCAGCGTTCCACCGCGGTGATCAGCGCACGCGCCACACCACGGCGGCGGTACCGCGGCAACACGTAAATCCCTTCGAGAAAGGCCACCGGCGAGGTTTCGCACCCGTTGACATAGTCCCGGCGGATCGACGCCTCCGCAAAGCCAGCGGCGACTCCCGCCTCGTCCTCGCACAGGAACGACGCATAGCGATCACTTTCGGCAAGAGAGGATTCGACCTCGGCGCGATGCTCCGCTTCCGGCGTATCCGGCCAGAGCGCCAGACGCATTTCGACCCAGCGGCCGATGGTTTCACCATCCATCAACAAGACGCGCATCAGAATTTTCCTGAGAAGGCCGACAATCCGGCGAGCTTAATGCTACCGGCTTCGAGGCGCGCCGGATATCCGGGCAAATCCAGGGGTTGCACCAGGGCGGACGGCAGAAACACCTGCGGCTCGCGGGTGAGGTTGAACACGAAGAGCAGGCGCTCGCCGTCCTTTTCGCGAACGAAGGCCAAGAGGTCGCCGTTCGTGTCGAGGAAACGCATCACGCCATCACGCAATACCGGCTGCGTATTGCGGAAAGCGAGCGTCGCCCGGTAGTGGTCGAGGGTCGTATCCACGCCCGCGGCCATAGCATCCACGGCTAGGCGGCGGTGTTCAGCCGGCACCGGCAGCCAGGGCTTGCCAGCGGAGAAGCCGGCATTCGCTGCCGCCTCTTCCCACACCATCGGCGTGCGGCACCCGTCGCGGCCCTTGTAGGAGGGCCAGAAGCGGATGCCATAGGGATCGCGCAGGTCCTCGAAGGCAAGCTCCGCCTCCGGAAGCCCCAGTTCTTCGCCCTGATAGAGACAGATCGAGCCGCGCAGGCTGGAAAGCAGCGTGATCGCCAGCCGCGCCACCCTCTCCCGCTCGGTCTCGTTCCGGGCGAAGCGGCTGACATGGCGCGTCACGTCGTGGTTGGAGAAGGCCCAGCAAACCCAGCCGTCGGTGACCACCTTCTGGAAATTCTCGACGCAGCGGCGGATATGCCGCGCCGTAAAGTCCGGACCGAGCAGGTCGAAGGTGTAGCACATGTTGAGCTTGTCGCCGCCGCCGGTATAGGCCGCTACCGTCTTCAGCGAGCGGGCGCCATCGCCGACTTCGCCGACGGTCATGCGCCCCTCGTAACGGTCGAGCAGCGCCCGGAACCGCTGGAGGAAGGCGATGTTTTCCGGCTGGCTCTTGTCGTGGAGATGGTCCTGCATACCGTAGGGGTTCACGTCAGGCGCATCGTTGCTGGTTGCGTCCGGATCGGGAACGAGCGGCGGATTGTCCCTGAGATGCCGGTCGTGAAAATAGAAGTTCACGGTATCGAGGCGGAAGCCGTCGACGCCGCGGTCGAGCCAGAAGCGGGCGGCATCGAGCACGGCGTCCTGGACTGCGGAATTGTGGAAGTTGAGGTCTGGCTGCGAGCCGAGGAAGTTGTGCATGTAATATTGCTTGCGCACCCCGTCCCATTCCCAGGCCGGCCCGCCAAAGATCGACAGCCAGTTGTTGGGCGCCGTGCCGTCCGGCTTCGGATCGGCCCAGACATACCAATCGGCCTTCGGATTCGTCCGGTCCGAGCGGCTTTCGATGAACCAGGGATGGCGATCGGACGTATGCGAGATCACCTGATCGATGACGACCTTCAGGCCGAGACGATGGGCCTCGCCAAGCATCTCGTCGAAATCGGCGAGCGTTCCGAACATCGGGTCGACGTCGCAATAGTCCGACACGTCGTAGCCCATGTCGGCCTGCGGCGAGGTGAAGAACGGCGACAGCCAGATGGCGTCGACGCCGAGCGAGGCGATATGCGCCAGCCGACGGGTGACGCCCTTCAGATCGCCGATGCCGTCGTCGTCGGTATCCTGGAAGGAGCGCGGATAGACCTGGTAGATCACCGCGCCGCGCCACCAATCGTCACCCGATACCTGCCGAGACGTCATGAATGCCCCCTTGAAGACGGTTCGCCCGCAAAGGTGTAGCGTTGCTCGGCGGATCAGTAAACGCCGTCTTCTATCGTCACGAACGCCACCGGAAACAATCTCTTGCCGAGAGCGGCGGAGCCCCTTATCCCGTCTCAGGCGAAATCTTGCGAGGAGGAAAGTCGTTGGCCGGGAAGATGCTTGCGATCGGGGAGTGCATGGTCGAACTCATGCAGGCGGAAGGCGGGCTGCTGCGCAAAGGTTATGCCGGCGACACCTTCAACGCCGCCTACTATGCGCGCCTGTTCGTGCCTGTTGACTGGACCGTCGCCTATTGCTCCGCCGTCGGCACCGATACGATCTCGGACGAGATGCTGGCCTTCATGGCGGAAAAAGGGATCGACACCTCGGCCGTGCGCCGGATCGAGAACCGTTCGGCCGGGCTCTACATGATCCACCTGAAGGACGGCGAGCGCAGCTTCTCCTACTGGCGCTCACACTCGGCCGCCAAGCTTCTGGCCGACGATGCCGAGCACCTCCGGCGCGCGATCGAAGCCTCCGACCTCATCCTCTATTCCGGCATCACCCTGGCGATCCTTGCATCCGATGCGGTGGAGACGCTGCTTTCGGAACTCCGCCGTGCGAAAGCCGCCGGCAAGCTGGTCGTCTTCGACCCCAATATTCGCCCGCGGCTTTGGGACGACGCCGAACGCATGCGCCGGACGCTGACCGATGGCGCCCGTGCGGCGAGCCTCGTCATGCCGAGTTTCGACGACGAGGTCACCCATTTCGGCGACGCCTCGATCGAAGCGACGATCGCGCGTTACAAAGGCCTCGGCGCCGCCAATGTCGTCGTGAAAGACGGCGAGAAGGGCGTGACGCTCGCGTTCGGCGATGCATCCCTCCAGCACGTGCCCGCAACGCCGGTCGCGCGCGTCGTCGACACGACCAGCGCCGGCGACAGCTTCAACGGTGCCTTCGTCGCCCGCCTGGTCGCCGGTGCTCAACCGGCCGAGGCCGCCGCCTTTGCGGCGAGTGTCGCCGCCGGCGTTATCGGCCATCATGGAGCGCTCGTCCCCAAGGAAAAGCTGCCTGTCGCGTGAGCGGCAGGATCGCTTTCAGCTTTGCTTTGGTCACGCGGACGGAAAACCGCTTCGCACTTTTCCTGGAATTGCTTGCCTGTCTTCCGCAGTTCCGGACGAAAAACCGCTTCGCACTTTTCCTGGAACTGCTTTAACGCCGCTTTTTCGCCTTCGATTCGTAGGGGTTGTCGCCCGAACGGAAATGCATGCGGATCGGCACGCCCGGAAGGTCGAAATCGTTGCGCAGACCGTTGATCAGGTAGCGCACGTAGGATTCCGGCAGCGCGTCAGGACGGGTGCAGGAGATCATGAAGCCCGGCGGGCGGGCCTTCACCTGCGTCATGTATTTGAGCTTCAGGCGGCGGCCGGACACGGCCGGCGGCGGATGCTGGATCTGTTGGGATTCGAGCCACCGATTGAGCCGGGCGGTGGAGATGCGGCGGTTCCAGGTCCTGTCCGTCTCGATGATCGCCTGCATCAGCCGGTCGAGGCCGTAGCCGGTGTGGCCGGAAATCGGCACGGCGCGGATGCCGCGCGCCTGCGGCAGCAGCCGCTCGGTCTTTTCGCGAAGATCGGCAAGCACCGCCTGCCAGTCCTCGACCAGGTCCCACTTGTTGAAGGCGAGCACCGCTGCCCTGCCCTCGCGCAGCACGAGATCAACGATCTGCAGGTCCTGCTTCTCGAAGGGTATGGTCGCGTCGAAGACGATGACGACCGTTTCGGCAAAGCGGATGGCGCGCAGCGCATCGGCAACCGAGAGCTTTTCCAGCTTCTCCTGCACCTTCGCCTTGCGGCGCATGCCGGCGGTATCGAACATCTTGATGGTGCGGCCGCGCCATTCCCACTCGACGGAAATGGAATCGCGCGTAATGCCGGCTTCCGGGCCGGTCAGCAGGCGGTCCTCGCCGAGGAAGCGGTTGATCAGCGTCGACTTGCCGGCATTCGGCCTGCCGACGATCGCGACGCGCAAGGGCTTCGTCTCGTCATAGGCCGGCTCGGCCTCGTCGTCCTCGGTCCCATCCCCGGCACCGGTCGGACGGATATCGACGTCGGTCTCCGCCACGTCTTCCCTGGGCGGGAAGGCTCTCTCTTCCCCGAGCGCGGCGACAATAGCGTCGCGCAGGTCGAGCATACCTTCGCCATGTTCGGCCGAAATCGGGCAAGGATCGCCGAGGCCTAGTGTGAAAGCGTCGTAATAACCGCCGTCGGAGCCGCGCGCCTCGGACTTGTTGGCTACGACAATGACGGGCTTGCCACGACGGCGCAGCATCTCGGCCAATGTCTCGTCGGCCGGCGTCAAGCCGGCCTTGGCGTCGATCAGGAACAACGTGAGATCGGCCTCGTCGATCGCGGCTTCCGTCTGCGCCCACATCCGTCCCTGTAGGCTGTCAGGCGGCGACTGTTCGAGCCCGGCCGTGTCGATGATGCGGAACTTGAGGTCGATCAGCTTGGCGTCGCCCGGCCGACGGTCGCGGGTAACCCCGGGCGTATCGTCGACAAGCGCCAGCTTCTTGCCGACCAGACGGTTGAACAAGGTGGACTTGCCGACATTGGGACGCCCGATGATGGCGACGGTGAAGCTCATGGATCTATCCGTTTCCGCTTGGAGCGCGGCAGCCGATTTGGGCGGGCCGCGCTCGTAATTTCGTTCTCAGCCGCATCCAGGCGGCACCGGAGCGTTCCTCAGGGGAACTGCTCTGCTGATGATTTCACGCAGTCCCGGACGCAAAACCGCTTAAGCACTTTTGCTGGAACTGCTTGCCTTTCTTTCGCAGTCCCGGACGCAAAACCGCTTAAGCACTTTTGCTGGAACTGCTTGTTTGTCTTTCGCAGTCCCGGACGCAAAACCGCTGCGCACTTTTGCTGGAACTGCTTTAAATGCTTTAGCGCACAACCCCAAGATCGAGATCGATTTTGGGATCATGCGCTGATTCGAAAGGGTCGTGCACCCTGTGCCCATCCACATCGCGGATGGGCGAAACGTCAGGCCTTGCCGCTGGCGGTGATCACGTCGAGCAGCATCTGGGCGCGGCCGGCGACGTTGCGCGGGCTCTGCTGATCGTCGACGATCTGCTGAAACCAGGTCTTTGCCTTGGCGTAATCGCCGGCCTTGTAGGCCGCAAGGCCGAGCGCTTCGCGCGCCGAATGGCGCATGTTGTGCTGCGGCGTCGCGAGCTGCTCGACCTCGGCCGAAACCTGATCGTAGCTGCCGATGTCAACCAGCAGATAGGCGGCACGCAGCCGCGCCGCGTCCTGGATGGCCGCCGGTACGCTGCCGTCCCTGCCAATGGCCGAGAATGCCTTCACCGCTGCATCGGTATCGCCCTTCTGGGCCTGAAGCGTCGCCGCGCGCAGGCGCGCCAGCACCGGATAGGCGCCGTAGCCGTCCTTCTCCAGCGCGTTCAAGGCAGCAAGCGCCTCGTCCGTCTTGTTTTCCTTGGCAAGGTTGAGCGCCTGCAGGAAGGCGTCGCCCGACTTCGAAGAGGCTCCCTCCTGCCAGTAGTCGAACCCGACCTTGCCGATGGTTCCGAGGACGATAAGCACGGCGATCGCGACGATGACACCGCCGAAACGCGCCCAGATGTTCTTCATCTGGTCGGAACGCAGTTCCTCATTGACCTCGCGGATAAAGCTGTCGTCTTGGTTCGCCATCTATTGCCCCGGCCTTGCCTGCCCACTGGTGCGCTATTCCGACCGTCATCAACGGAAACAGCGCACGATCTCAAACTGTTCGAGCACGCGCGACGCGTTCTTGCCCACGCACCGCGCGCTCATGGATTTTGCGCCTTCTACCCGATTTTGCGGCGCTTGTAAGGGGGCCGACGTGATTTAGCCCATCACCACCGGCGCGACGCCGATCAACCACTCGTGAAGCTTCCAGACGAAGAGCACCCAGCCGACGAAACCGATGACGATCGCCAACACGTCGTTCGTCGATGACTTGAACACCGGCAGCACGCGCTCCCCTGCCCGCTCGCGGCGCTTCAGCGAGATGCGCAGGATCACGCCCCAGGCGAGAAATGAACCGAACAGCAGGACGGAGGATGTCTCGCCGTTGGCGAGCAGATGCGCGAAGGCCCAGATCTTGATCGACAGGATCTGGGGATGCTTGACCGCCACCGCAATGCGGCCCGCCGGCAGGAAGCCTGCAGCCAGGAAGACGAATGCGAAAAGCATCAGCAGAAGCGCGATGTGGCGCAGAAACACCGGCGGATTGTAGAGCATGCCCGTTTCGCTGCGGGCTTGGCCGAAGCCATAAATGATCAGACAGAGGCCGATGAGGCTGAGGATCGCATAGATCCCCATCCAGGTTCCCTTGCCGCGGCTCTCGATGACGCTGGCCCGCAAACCGGGCGCAACCACGCGGATGAGATGCATACCGAGAAAGATGATGATGCCGAGAACGAGTATCGCCATGGGGCCACCGCTTTGTTCGAGAGATCGGACCAAGTCAGCGTCCGCGTGCCGGGCAGGCGCGCTTGAGTCGCTGTAGCTCTTTGATTTTCTATGCCATTCGCCCTTGGACCGATTCTGGCCCGGGTGGCTATGGAGTAGCCTTGATGGCGTCCTTTTTCCAGCCCGATCAAAGGATTGCCGCAATTTCGAACAATCTGCGACGAAAATTCCTCGCTGCAGTTGATCATGATTCGTACATTTCTCGCCTTTTCCCTTGCCATGGTACCTGCGCTTGCGCGCTCCGAACCGGCGACGCCGGCCACCGTCCCCACCGCTGACCGGCAGCTTGTCATCGTCTCTTTCGACGGTGCCCATGACAATGCGCTATGGGAAAAGAGCCTGGCGATGGCGAAGCGCACCGGCGCGCACTTCACCTATTTTCTCTCCTGCACCTTCCTGATGACCCGAGCCGACGGCAAGGAGATCTATAGGCCGCCGGGCCAGAAACCCGGCCGCTCGAATGTCGGCTTCGCCCAGAGCCGCGAGGAGATCGCCGTTCGCGCCGGCCATGTCTGGCAGGCCCACCTCGATGGCCACGACATCGCCAGCCACGCCTGCGGTCATTTCGACGGCAAGGGCTGGAGCAAGGCCGACTGGCAGAGCGAATTCACAACCTTCAACACTGCGCTCCGCGACGCCTGGAAAAGGGCGGATCGACCAGAGGCGGAGCCCGAGGGCTGGGCCGAGTTCGCCAAAGCGGGCGTCAAGGGTTTCCGTGCTCCCTATCTTTCGCTGAGCGATGGCTTGCTGCCGGCCCTGACGGAATCGGGCTTCACCTATGACGCCAGCCTGGTGACCAAGGGACCGGGCTGGCCGACGACCAAGGACGGGTTGCCGCGCTTCGGCTTGCCGCTGATTCCCGAGGGACCGACGCAGCGCCCCGTGATCGGCATGGACTACAATCTCTTCGTCCGTCACTCCATGGGCGTCGAGAACAAGAAGGACAGTGCGCGCTTCGAGGAGCGCACCTACGAGGCCTACAGGAAAGCCTTCGACCGCGAATATGGCGGCGACCGAATTCCCCTGCAGCTCGGCTTTCATTTCGTCGAGATGAACGGTGGCGCCTATTGGCGCGCCCTCGATCGGTTGCTGACGGAAGTCTGCGGAAAACCCGACGTTGCCTGTGTCAGTTATGCCCAGGCGTTGCCTGTCATCGAGCAGGCAAAAAAGAAGGCGGATCGCTCCGCCTTCTGATTCAGGACCTATCGCTCACGCGGTTCCATAGCCTCAGCCGGCACGTGGCAACGTGGGACTGAGCGCGTCGCACGACTCGCTGTCACGCGACACGCTCCGAGCACCATCAGAGCGCCAGCTCTTCCCTTCCGCCAGCCTCGATGAACTGCTGATCGATCTGCGGCAGCGGCTGCTCTTCGATTGCCGCTTCGAAGGCGCGCAGGCGCTTGTAGATGGAAATCAGCTCGATGACGGTCGGCCAGGAATTGACGAGATACTGGAACGAACTCGTCACCTGCGAGAACGCGCCCTGGATCTGCTGAAAAAGCCCATAGGTGATTGTCGCTCCCACAATGGCCGGAACCATCAGGAAAAGCGGAAAGATGTTATCCGTCTGCAGGTAGAAATATCGCGCAACGTTGAAATACATGTAATGGAAATAGAGGCGGAAGTAGTTCTTCCGCACATTACTGAACAGTTCCGTGACGGTCGGGGGGAGCGCGCGGTCCGGGTGATCTTCACCGTAGACGAGTTCCTTGCGGTACGCCGCCTCGACGCGCTGGTTGCGGAATTCGAGCCCCGGCAGCTTTACGCCGACCACGGCAAGCAGCACGGTGCCGAAAAGCGACCAGAAAATCGCAGCCAGCACGAGTGGATAGGGCACGGCGCCGACGATCGGCAGTTCCTTGACGTTGGCCGAAAGTGCGTGCAGCACCGGCAAAAAGGCGATCAAGGTCATGAGCGAATCGATCAGCCGGACGCCCAAGCCTTCGACGGTCGTTGCGAAGCGCATCGTATCTTCCTGGATACGCTGGGAGGCACCCTCGATGTGGCGGACCTTTGACCACTTTGCATAGTAGTAGTCGTTCATCGCGTTTCGCCAGCGGAACAGATAGTGGCTGGTGAAGAAACTGATGAGCACGGCCGAAACGATATAAACGCTGGCCAGTTCGAAGAATATGAGCGCGTAGCCGTATATTTCCGAGGCCTGTACCGTGTTCGGTGCTTTCAGGGCCTCGACGATCCTATCGAACGTAGGGCGGCGCCAATTATTGAGCGCAACGCTGATGTCGACGGAGAAATAAACAGTAAAAACGATAAATGCCGATCCCCAGACGGACCATTTCCGCCACGGATTATCGACGGCGTAAAACTGCCAGAAGAGGCAGAACAGCGCCATGCTCGAAGTGAAATATAAGTAGAACCAAACCGACGCCGTCGTGAAGAAATGCCCAAGGCCGATGGGCGCTTCGCCTGCCAATGGCGGCAGACCGAACACCGCTCCCATTTGCTCGCCGGCGGTATACCAGAAGGCGACCGAAAATAGCGACCACAGGACAACGGAAAGGAAGAACAGCTTCGGCTTCGGAAAGAAGGATTCGAGCAAGGTGCGGCACTTTCGTTTTTTTCGCGATGGCTTGCAGCGACCATCGTGATCGACTCTTGTAGGTTGACGCGAGATACGCCCACCGATGCGCCGAAACTACGGCAAAGCGCCTTCGTCAACAATCCGGGAATACAAATCTTACTGTTATTTCATCATGGGCAGCGCCAGGGTCGGGCGACATTTTGTGGTCGCCGTTGGCGTGATCGCGGCACCCGGTCAAGACTTCAACGCCGCTGAAATCCGCTTCAATTCGAAGAGGATGACGCCACCGCAGAGGAAGAGCACGATCGCCGCAATCAAGGTCGGTGCAGCGAAGCTGCCGGTGCGTTCCGCCAGCCAACCGGCGACCAGCGGGCCGATGATCTGGCCGATGCCGAAGGCGGCGGTCATCAGGGCGAGCGCCTTGCGCGGGCTTTCCGGCGCGAGCCGTCGGCCGATCTGGAGGCCATAGGCGGTTATCATCATGAAGGTAGCCCCAAGCATCAGCCCGCCGGCGAGCGGCGCATAGGGCAAGGGCAGTCCGACCGTCAGCACCAGGCCGACCGCCTCGACCAAAAGGCCGACCGCGTAGACACCGGCAAGACCGAGGCGCGGGACGGCAAAGCGCCAGAGATGGACGGAGAGCGCTGCGGCAAGGCCGGTCAGCAGCCAGGCGAGAAACTCGATGCTGTGGCCGCCGCTGGGGTCACGCGCCATGGCGACAAGGAAGGTGGCGGTGATGACATAGCCGAAGCCGAACAGTGCATAGGTAAACGTCACCACCGTGAGCGGTCGCGTCCAGGCAAGCGGTTTCTCGCGCACCGTGCCTCCACCGGAAGAAGGAACGCCGGGCAGGAGCGCTGCGACAAAAATGGTCCCGACCAGTCCAACGAGGGCACCGGTGAACCAATCGCCCATCGAAGTCGTCAAGCTGGCATGCCCCGCAAGCGGGTTTACCCAGACGCAGAGCGAGGAAAATGCGATGCCGAGGCCGACGCCGCCGAAATGGACGGCCGGCACATGCTCCGACCGCGCAAGCAGGCCATGGCCAAGCACGATGCCGGAGATGAAGATCATGGCAAAGGCGCTGCCAAGGCCGGCCAGGAAGCGGATGAGCGCCAGCACGGCGACGGAGGACGAGAGCCCCATGGCCGCCAGCAGAGCTGTGGTGGCGACGAGTGACGCAAGCCCGATCCGGCGCTCGTATCCATGCGCCCAACCAAGGGCGGCGAGAATGGCACCGGCGAGATAGCCGACGAAATTGGCGGAGGCGATGAGGCCGGCATCGCCCGGCGAGAGGCCGAGATCGGCCATCATCGCCGGCAGGATCGGCGTATAGGAAAAACGGCCGAAGCCCATGGCGACGGCCATGGCGATAGCGCCTGCAGTGGCCGTGGCGGAGATGTTGGCCGGGAGCGGTCTGTCGAGCGTGGTCATGCTCTTTTATTGCACCGCAACAAGGGCCCCCACAAATGACAATAATTGAAGGACCTATTGAAGAAATCGAACGATCGAACGACTTCAATGGGTTACGGGGGTCGCGGCCCCGAAACCCGCCCGCAACGCCGGACGGAAAACCGCTTCGCACTTTTCCTAGCGTTGCTTTAGCCGGGCAGCGTCACCACCAGCGGCCCGCCGCGCGTGACCACGACGGTGTGCTCGTATTGCACCGTCGGCGCACGCGGATCGCTGTAGAGCGTCCAGTCGTCATTGCCGCCTTCGGCCCATTGCGCGCCTGTGGACAGGAAAGGCTCGACGGTGAAAACCATGCCGTCGGTCATCCGGCGGCGTTCGCGCGGGTCCGGCCAGGTGGCAATCTCGGTCGGCTCTTCATGCAGTGAGCGGCCGATGCCGTGGCTGGCGAGATTGGTGACGAGCGAATAGCGGTTCTTGCGGGCGAAGTCGCCGATCGCGTTGCCGATGGCCGCCAGCGGCTGGTCGGGGCGCACCTGCTTGAGGCCGACCCACATCGCCCGCTTGCCATCGCGGCAAAGCCTGTCGATCGCGACGCTGACCGGCGGCACCGGGAAGGAAGCGCCCGTGTCGGCGAAGATGCCGTCCTTTTCGGCCGAGACGTCGATATTGACGAGATCACCCGCTTGGATCACCCGACTGCCGGGAATGCCGTGGGCGATTTCCTCGTTGACGCTGATGCAGGTGGCACCGGGGAAATTGTAGCAGAGCTCGGGCGCCGAGCGCGCGCCGGCCTCTTCCAGCACCCTGCGGCCGATCGCATCCAGTTCCGCCGTGGTGATGCCGGGCTCGAGCGCCTCGCCCATCGCCTGCAATGCGTTGGCGCAGATGCGGCCGATTTCCTTCAGCCGCAGCAGATCTTCTTCGTTGTTCAGGGTCATCCGTGTCTCGCTTTCGCGCTCACATGTAGCGTGTCGCCATACGTTATGCCAGCGCCGAACGGGACGGCCGGCAATCGAGCCCTGAAACCCCGCGTTGCAGATCAGACTGCGGCCGATGCCGCCGCCTCCTCTTCCGCCACCGCCTTGCGCACCAGCGGTGCCACCTTGGTGCCGTAGAGTTCGATGCCGCGCATGATCTGCTCGTGCGGCATCGGCCCGATCGCCATCTGCAGCAGGAAACGATCGTTGCGGAAGACCTTCCAGTTTTCGACGATCTTCTGAGCCACCGTTTCCGGATCGCCGAGGAAGAGGTTGCCGCTAGGCCCACGCGCCTGATCGAAATGTGCCCGGTTCGTCGGTCCCCAGCCGCGCTCGCGGCCGATACGGTTCATCACCTCCGCCTGCGGACCATAGAACTGGTCGGCGGCCAGATCGGTCGTGTCGGCGATGAAGCCGTGCACGTTGATGCTGGTTTTGAGCTTGGCCGGATCCTGGCCTGCGCGGCGCGCGGCCTCGCGGTAGAGATCAAAGAGCGGCGCGAAACGGCGCGGCTCGCCGCCGATGATCGCAAGCGCCACCGGCAGACCGAGCGCGCCGGCGCGCGCCACCGATTGCGGCGTGCCGCCAACGGCGATCCAGAGCGGCAACGGGTCCTGCAGCGGCCGCGGGTAGACGCCGCGATCGTGGATTGCCGGCCGCATCTCGCCCGACCACGTGACCTTCTCGCTGTCGCGCAGCGCCATCAATAGATCGAGCTTCTCGGCGAAAAGCTGGTCGTAGTCATCGAGCGACTGGCCGAAGAGCGGGAAGGATTCGATGAAGGATCCGCGCCCCGCCATGATCTCGGCACGGCCATTGGAGATCAGGTCCAGGGTCGAGAACTGCTGGAAGACGCGCACGGGATCGTCCGAACTCAACACCGTGACGGCGCTGGTCAGCCGGATATTTTTCGTCTTGGCGGCGGCGGCAGCCAGAATGACGGATGGTACCGAGGCCGCATAATCAGGGCGGTGATGCTCGCCGAGCCCGAAAACGTCGAGGCCCACCTGATCGGCGAGCTCGATTTCTTCGAGAAGGTTCTTGAGGCGGCGCTGCCCCTCTTTGCCCTTTTCTTCAGCATTCGGATCGACATCCGCGAAAGTGTAAAGCCCGAGTTCCATGATGCCCGTCCTGTTTCTGTTGTGACAACAGATAGTTGCCGCGCGCAGGAGCAGCAAATGCTCATCCGGGAAACGCTGTGTTTCCCGGATGAGCATGAATGGAGCCTGTGTCGGATGATTGGCCGGAACCGGATGCTACGGGTGAAAACCGCGCCTCGCCCGTGCTGTTAGTTCAGCGTGCGCTTCACGGCATTGCGCCATCCCTGAAGCTTGGCCTTGCGCATCTTCTCGTCCATGGCCGGCTCAAAGCGACGGTCGCGCGCCCAGGACTGGGCGAACGCTTCCTGCTTCGGCCAGACGCCGGCGCGGCCGCCGGCGAGCCAGGCGACACCGAGCGCGGTCGTTTCGAGGATGACGGGGCGGTCGACCGGTGCGTCGAGCAGGTCGGAAAGCCGCTGCATCGTCCAGTCGGAAGCAACCATGCCGCCATCGACGCGCAGCACCGTTTCCTTGCCGTTGTTGCGCCAGTCCTTGTGCATCGCCTCCAGCAGGTCGCGCGTCTGGTAGCAGACGGCTTCGAGCGCGGCGCGGGCAAACTCGGCCGGGCCGGTGTTTCGGGTCATGCCGAAGATCGCGCCGCGCGCATCCGGATCCCAGTGCGGCGCGCCGAGACCGGTGAAGGCCGGGACCAGATAGACCTCCTGCGTCGGATCGGCGCTTTCAGCGAGCGTGCCGGCATCCGGCGCTGCCTTGATGACCTTCAGACCGTCGCGCAGCCATTGCACGGCAGCGCCGGCGACGAAGATCGAACCTTCCAGCGCGTAGGTCGTTTCGCCGTCAAGCCGGTAGGCAATGGTGGTGAGCAGCCGGTTCTTGGAGCGCACCATATCCTTGCCGGTGTTGAGCAGCGCGAAGCAGCCGGTGCCATAGGTGGATTTCAGCATGCCCGGTTTGAAGCAGGCCTGGCCGATCGTCGCCGCCTGCTGGTCGCCGGCAACGCCGAGGATCGGGATCGCGGCGCCGAAGATCGCCGCATCGGTGACGCCGAAATCAGCTGCGCAGTCCTTGACCTCCGGCAACATGGCGCGCGGCACGTTGAGGATATCGAGCAGTTCCTCGTCCCAGGCATTCTCGGCAATGTTGTAGATGAGCGTGCGTGAAGCGTTGGTGGCATCGGTCACGAAGGACTTGCCGCCGGTCAGCCGCCAGATGAGGAAGGTGTCAATGGTGCCGAAGCAGAGCTCGCCCTTCGCCGCGCGCGCCTGTGCGCCGTTGACGTTGGAGAGCAGCCAGTTCAGCTTGGTGCCGGAGAAGTAGGGATCGAGCAGCAGGCCGGTCTTCTCGGTGAAGGTCTTTTCCAGCCCCTGCTGCTTGAGCTCGTCACAATAGGCGGCGGTGCGGCGGTCCTGCCAGACGATCGCGTTATGGATCGGGCTGCCGGTTTCGCGATCCCAGACGACGACGGTCTCGCGCTGGTTAGTGATGCCGATGCCCGAGATGTCGCCGGCAGTGATGCCTGCCTTGGCGATCGCCTCCTGGACCGTCGAAAGGACTGTCTGCCAGATTTCCTCGGGATCGTGCTCGACCCAGCCGGATTTCGGGAAGTGCTGCTTGAATTCCTTCTGGCCGGCACCGACGATCCGTTGCCGACCGTCGAAGACGATCGCACGGCTCGAGGTCGTACCCTGATCGATCGCGAGAATATATCCGCCCATATGCCCCTCCCCGGCCGCACCATAAGTTAGAGCGGGATGCGGGCGGAAAACCGCACACACTTTTCCTCATGCCGCTCAATTGTTCTCCGCCCTTCCTCAAGGGCGGGACGTCATTTCGGAAACTTCAATACGATGGCAAAACGAATGTCAAACGAAAACAAAACGCAACCGCCCGGCTTCGTTGGTCCCCTCGACAACTCAGCGGTCCCTACAGCGCCGCGCGTCTCATCAGACGCGCAAAGGTCGCTGTAGCACTCTGAACTGCTGCATGCTTGCTTAAGTCGGATCCAATTTAAGCAAGCATGCAGGACTCAAAAACACAATTGTCAGCGCCGCGGTTTTACGCGTAGGCTGGCGCTGTTGCGCCGCAGCAAAGGGAAATCCGCGGCGCCGCAAAGGGAGAGAGCAGCAATGACGAAAACAGCGGTCATCACCGGTTCTACGAGCGGCATCGGGCTTGCGATCGCCAAGGCGTTCGCCAAGGGCGGCGCCAACATCGTGTTGAACGGCTTCGGCAGCCCCGATGAAATCAGACAAGCGACGGACGAGGTCGGCGCGCTGACGAGCGGGACGGTCGTCTATCATGGCGCCGACATGACGAAGCCCACCGAGATCGCCGATCTGATCGCCACGGCCGCCGAGCGCTTCGGCAGCGTCGATATCCTCGTCAACAATGCCGGCATTCAATATGTCGAGAAGGTCGAGGATTTCCCGATCGAGCAATGGGACCGCATCATTGCGATCAACCTCTCCTCTTCCTTCCATACGATCCGCGCCGCCATTCCCGGCATGAAGGCGAAGGGCTGGGGCCGCATCGTCAACATCGCCTCCGCCCATGGCCTCGTCGCCTCGCCGTTCAAGGCGGCCTACGTCGCTGCCAAGCACGGCGTTCTAGGCCTGACGAAGACCGTCGCCCTCGAAGTCGCAGAAAACGGCATCACCGTCAATTCGATCTGCCCCGGCTACGTGCTGACGCCGCTCGTCGAAAAGCAAATCCCGGACCAGGCGCGCACCCGCGGCATCACCGAGCAGCAGGTCATCAACGACGTGATGCTGAAGGGCCAGCCGACCAAGAAGTTCATCACGGTCGAACAGGTCGCTTCCCTCGCCGTCTATCTCGCCGGCGACGACGCGGCCCAGATCACCGGCACCCATGTTTCCATGGACGGCGGCTGGACGGCGCAATAGGCACGCCCCTGGAGCAGGCAAAAGTTTCTTCGGCCCTTTGCTTTTCTGCATAACCACCTAAAATCAAAGTGATTTCAGGTAATGCAGCCGCAGGGAATGAATGGCATGCCCCAGTCGAATGGAACGATCAGCTTCATCCTCAACGACCACGAGGTCTCGCTTTCGGATATCGCACCGACCACGACCCTGCTCGACTTTCTGCGGCTCGAGCGCCGGCTGACCGGCACGAAGGAAGGCTGCGCCGAGGGCGACTGCGGCGCCTGCACCGTGCTGGTCGGGCGGCTCGCGGGCGATGCGCTCGTCTATGAAAGCGTCAACGCCTGCATCCGCTTCCTCGGCTCGCTGCAGGCAACGCACGTGGTCACGGTCGAACATCTCGCCGGCAAGGACGGCACGCTGCATCCGGTGCAGCAGGCGATGGTCGATTTCCACGGCTCGCAATGCGGCTTCTGCACGCCCGGCTTCGTCATGTCGCTCTATGGCCTCTGGCTTGCGAACGACGACCCGAGCCGGGCTGCCATCGAGAAGGCGCTGCAAGGCAATCTCTGTCGCTGCACCGGTTACGAGCCGATCGTGCGCGCCGCGGAAGCGGCCGCGAAAGCGCGGCCCTCCGCCATTTTCGATCCGATCACCAGGGAGCGCGAAGCGATCACCGCAAGGCTCAAGGCGCTGATCCCGGCCGAAACGATCATCATTCGCCAGGGCGAAAACTGCCTGATCGTGCCGGCGGACGGCGATGGCCTGGCCGCAGCACTCGCCGAACATCCGGGGGCGACGGTCGTTGCCGGCTCTACCGATGTCGGCCTCTGGGTGACCAAGCAGATGCGGCCGATCAACCCGGCCATCTTCATCAACGGCATCGCAGAACTGCAGCGCATCGAAGAGAGCGAGGCAGGCCTGACGATCGGCGCCGGCGTCAGCTACACCGCCGCGTTCTCCGCCCTCAGTAAGATCCATCCCGGCTTCGGCCCGTTGATCAACCGGATCGGCGGCGAGCAGGTGCGCAACATGGGCACGATCGGCGGTAACATCGCCAACGGCTCGCCGATCGGCGACAGCCCGCCGCCCTTGATCGTGCTCGAGGCCACCGTGACGCTGCGCTCGAAAGAGGGCCGGCGCACACTGCCGCTCGAATCCTTCTTCATCGCCTATGGCAAGCAGGATCGCCAACCGGGCGAATTCGTCGAAAGCATTTTCGTGCCGCGCCTGCCGGCCGAGGATCTCTTTGCCGCCTATAAGGTCTCCAAGCGCCGCGACGAAGACATTTCCGCCCTGCTCGGCGCGTTCCGCCTGTCGGTGGAAGATGGCACCGTCCGCTCCGCCCGCATCGCCTTCGGCGGCATGGCCGCCACGCCGAGGCGCGCCACGAATGTGGAATCGGCGCTGATCGGCAAGACCTGGACCGAGGAAACGATCCACGCGGCACAGCCAGCCTTCGAGACCGACTACCAGCCGCTTACCGACTGGCGTGCCACCAGCGATTATCGCATGCTGGCGGCGAAGAACCTGTTGATGCGTTTCTTCCTGGAAAGCGGCGGCGAGACGGCGCAGCTGCGTCGTTTCGAGGAGGCGGTATGAGCGTCGATCGCCAGTTCAATGGGCGGGATTTGCCCCTCTCCTCGGGTTTAACCCGAGGACTAGCCCCCTCCCCGCAGGCGGGGAGAGGAAACGTGGACGTCGCAGGCTTCGCCAGGAGCGGTCAACCTGCCGGTTGCCACGAGTCTCCTTCTCCCCGCATGGCGGGGAGAAGGTGCCGGCAGGCGGATGAGGGGCGCTTCGCTTTCCTCACCGCGCGGATGAGGAGCATTTCCTTCGGAAGGAACCAATAAGATGGACAAATCCACCTTCGAGGAACGTAAGGCGATCCGCGGCGAGATGCATGCGCCGCTGCGTCACGACAGCGCCCACAAACATGTGGCCGGCACTGCCGATTATATCGACGATATGCCCGAACCGGCAGGCACCCTGCATGGCGCACTCGGCATGACCGACCGGGCGCACGCGGAAATCATCGCCATGGACCTCTCGGCCGTCGTCGCCGTGCCTGGCGTCGTCTTGGTGCTGACCGCCAAGGACATGCCGCATTCCAACGACATCAGCCCCAGCCACCTGCACGACGAGCCGGTGCTCGCCGATGGGATCGTGCAGTTCCACGGTCAGCCGGCCTTTGCCGTGATTGCGGAGACCCGCGATATTGCCCGCCGGGCCGCACGGCTGGCGAAGATCACCTATCGCGACCTGCCGCACGTCACCGACATTCTCGACGCTGTCGCCAATGGCGGCGAACTGGTGACACAGCCGCTGATCCTGCAGCGCGGCGACGCCGAGGCGGAGCTGGAAAAAGCCCCGCACCGGCTCAAAGGCAGCATGCGGATCGGCGGCCAGGAGCATTTCTACCTCGAAGGCCATATCGCCCTCGCCATTCCCGGCGAGGACGACGAGGTCACCGTCTGGTCCTCGACCCAGCATCCGAGCGAAATCCAGCACATGGTCTCGCACGTGCTCGGCGTGCCCTCGAACGCGGTGACGGTGAACGTGCGCCGCATGGGCGGCGGCTTCGGCGGCAAGGAAACGCAAGGGAACCAGTTTGCAGTGCTTGCGGCCGTTGCGGCGAAGAAGCTCAACCGTGCCGTCAAGTTCCGCCCGGATCGCGACGAGGACATGACGGCAACCGGCAAGCGCCACGACTTCCTGGTCGACTATGACGTCGCCTACGACGACGAGGGCCGCATCCATGCCGTCCACGCCAATTATGCGGCGCGCTGCGGCTACTCGTCCGACCTCTCCGGACCGGTCACCGACCGGGCCCTGTTCCACGCGGACAGCTCCTATTTCTATCCGCATGTGAAGCTCACGTCGCAACCGCTGAAGACCAATACGGTGTCGAACACCGCCTATCGCGGCTTCGGCGGCCCGCAGGGCATGCTCGGCGGCGAGCGCATCATCGAAGAGATCGCCTACCAGCTCGGCAAGGACCCGCTCGAGATCCGCAAGCTGAACTTTTATGGCGACAAGGGTTCCGGCCGCGACATCACTCCCTACCACCAGCAGGTCGAAGACAACATCATCGGGCAGATCGTCGCCGAACTCGAAGAGAGTGCGGACTATCAGGCGCGCCGCCGGGCGGTTCTCGACTTCAACCGGACGAGCCGCGTCATCCGGAAGGGCATTGCGTTGACGCCGGTGAAGTTCGGCATCTCCTTCACCATGACCGCCTTCAACCAGGCGGGCGCCCTGGTGCATATCTATCAGGACGGTTCGATCCACCTGAACCACGGCGGCACCGAGATGGGCCAGGGCCTCTACATCAAGGTGGCGCAGGTGATCGCCGACAGTTTCCAGGTCGATCTCGACCGTGTCCGCATCACCGCGACGACGACGGGCAAGGTCCCGAATACGTCGGCGACCGCCGCTTCCTCCGGCTCCGACCTCAACGGCATGGCCGCCTTCGACGCCGCACGCCAGATCAAGGAGCGGCTGGTAAGCTTCGCCTGCGAGCGCTGGCAGACGACGCCGGATAATGTCAGCTTCGTGGCCAACCACGTGAAGATCGGCGAGGAGCTGGTGCCCTTCGCCGATTTCATCAAGCAGGCCTATATGGGTCGCATCCAGCTTTCGGCCGCCGGCTACTACAGGACGCCGAAGATCCATTGGGATCGCGCCACCGGCCGCGGCACGCCCTTCTACTATTTCGCCTATGGCGCCGCGGTTTCGGAGGTCTCGATCGACACGCTGACCGGCGAGTACATGGTCGATCGCGTCGACGTGCTGCACGATGTCGGCCGCTCGCTCAACCCGGCGATCGATATCGGCCAGATCGAGGGCGGTTTCGTGCAGGGCATGGGCTGGCTGACGACGGAAGAACTGTGGTGGGACGACAAGGGCCGGCTGCGCACCCACGCCCCCTCCACCTACAAGATCCCGCTCGCTTCCGACCGGCCGAAGATCTTCAATGTCAGGCTTGCCGAATGGTCGAGCAACGTCGAGAAAACCATTGGTCGCTCCAAGGCGGTGGGAGAGCCACCCTTCATGCTGCCGATCTCGGTGCTGGAAGCGCTGTCGATGGCGGTCGCGAGTGTCGCGGATTACCGCGAATGCCCGCGGCTCGACGCGCCGGCAACACCGGAGCGTGTGCTGATGGCCGTCGAACGCCTACGGCGCTCCTGACGGCCATCAATCCCGCGCCCAGAGCATCCCGCTTTCAAGCATCGCTGGAAGCGGAAAGACGCTTTAGAAACGGAACGCACGGCCTCTACAGCCGCGGCAGTTCATTGATGCTGAGCAGACGGCGAGCGTTGGCCATTGCCTCCTCGTCGTCGCCGTGGGGGCTGTGAACATCCATGAAACCCATATCTCTCTTCATGTGATCGGAGAGCGCGTTGACATCCAGCATCGGCTTGGGGGCAACGAGGCCGCCGAACAGGGCAGCCGTGAGCCGGACGACCGGCTCACGCGAAAGAAATGGTTTTCTTTCAGTACGTTCGAAAGTATCGCAAGTCATCTCAGCACCTGTTCGTCTTGGGAAGTTGACTTGGAGGATGCCGTGGAGGAGGATCGAAATCCAATCGAACATCCGTCTGCATGCATCAAGAGAACTTATCCATGAAGATGTCGAAGCAGTTTCCGCTGAATGCGCTCCGGGTCTTCGAAGCGGTCGCGAGACTCGGCAGCTTCACCAAGGCCGGTGAAGAACTGGGCATGACCCAGACGGCCGTCAGCTACCAGGTCAAGTTGATCGAGGAGAATGTCGGCGAGCCGCTGTTCCTGCGCCGCCCGCGCCAGATCTCGCTGACGGAAGTGGGCCAACGCATGGCCCCGCGCGTGACCGAAGCCTTCGAAATGCTGCAGGACGCGGTATCCAACGCCCGCGGCGATATCGACAGCGCGCTCCTGATCAGCTCGACGCCGACCTTCGCCTCCCAATGGCTTGCGCGCAACATCGGCAGCTTCCAGCTCGCCCATCCCAACATTGCCGTCCGGCTGACGACGAGCGACTCGCTCACCGATTTCACCCGGGAGCCGGCCGATCTTGCGATCCGCTCAGGCGCCGGCGTTTGGCCCGGCCTCGACACACACCCGCTGATGCGCGTGGAATTCAGCCCGATGCTGAGCCCGGCACTTGCCGAAACCATCGGCGGCGTGCACGAGCCGCGTGACCTGCTGAAGCTCAGGATCATCGATGCGGGCGACCCCTGGTGGCGGATGTGGTTCAAGGCCGCCGGCGTCGACGATCCCGATCTTGAAGGGCGGCCGCACAGCCGGCTCGGCGCGCAATCCTTCGAGGCGCGCGCTGCCGTCGCAGGCCAAGGGGTCGCAATCCTGACGCCGGAATTCTATCCGGACGATGTGGCGCTCGGCCGCCTCTACCAGCCGTTCGATCTGCGCTGCAGCGACGGTTGCGACTACTGGCTTGCCTATCCGCACGCCCGCCGCAACACACCGAAAATCCGGATCTTCCGCGACTGGATCCTTGGCGAGCTCTGCCCGCCGCAATTCCTGCAGGCAAATAGGGCTTGAGGAGTTCACAAGCCCCTTTTCCCCTCTATCGTTTTTGCGCAAGGTGCTGGAGCAGCTGTCTTTCAGGCCGAATGATCTGAAAACGGAAAGTTGCGCTAGAGCGGAGACAAAAGGGGATCTGAATGTACGAGTTCGCCATTGCCTGGGAATGGCTGGCCTTTGCCGTGCGCTGGCTGCACGTGATCACGGCCATCGCCTGGATCGGCTCATCCTTCTATTTCATCGCGCTCGACCTCGGCCTGATGAAGCGCGATCACCTGCCCGTCGGCGCCTATGGCGAGGAATGGCAGGTCCACGGCGGCGGCTTCTACCACATCCAGAAATACCTGGTGGCGCCGGCCACGATGCCGGAGCATCTCACCTGGTTCAAATGGGAATCCTACATGACGTGGCTCTCGGGCTTCGCCATGCTCTGTGTCGTCTATTACGGCGGCGCCGATCTCTTCCTTATCGACCGCCATGTGCTCGATATTTCCGCAACGACCGCGATCCTGATCTCGCTCGCCTCGCTCGGCGTCGGCTGGCTGTTCTACGATCTCCTGTGCAAATCGCCGGTTGGCCGGAACACCTGGGGGCTGATGGCGCTGCTCTATGTCGCGCTCGTTGCCATGGCCTGGGGCTATACCCAGCTCTTCACCGGCCGCGCCGCCTTCCTGCATCTCGGCGCCTTCACCGCCACGATCATGTCGGCCAACGTCTTCTTCATCATCATTCCCAACCAGAAGATCGTCGTCGCGGATTTGATCGCCGGCCGCACGCCGGATCCGAAGCTCGGAGCGCAAGCCAAGCAGCGTTCGCTCCACAACAACTACCTGACGCTCCCCGTCATCTTCTTCATGCTGTCGAACCACTACCCACTGGCGTTTGCGACGGCGTTCAACTGGATCATCGCGGCGCTGGTCTTCCTGATGGGCGTCACCATCCGCCACTGGTTCAACACCACCCACGCCCGCAAGGGCACGCCAACCTGGACCTGGCTCGCCACCGCGCTGATCTTCGTCCTGATCATGTGGCTTTCGACCGTGCCGAAGGTTCTGAGCGGCGGCGAGAAGGCGGAAGTGGCGCCGGCCTTCGCCCGCTTTGCCGCGAACGCCCACTTCCCCGCCGTCAAGGACACGGTCTCGACCCGCTGTTCCATGTGCCACGCCGCCGAACCGGTTTATGAGGGCATCACCCGGGCGCCGAAGGGCGTTGTGCTGGAAAGCGACGCGGAGATTGCCGCCCATGCCCGTGAAATCTATATCCAGGCCGGGCGCAGCCACGCGATGCCGCCCGGCAACGTGACAGACATGACGACGGACGAGCGCCAGCTTCTGACAGCCTGGTTCGAAGGTGCCGTCGAGGAAGGCAGGACACAATGACAACCACCCTCATCCGGGGCCGACTCTTAAGCTTCCATCGCGCGCCAACGTCGATCGACGACAGCGCCGCCTATAGCTACGAGAGCGACGGCGCACTGCTGGTCGAAGGTGGGCAGATCATTGCCAGCGGCACCTATGCCGCCATCAAGGCAGGCGCTCCTGAGGGTGTGGCGGAAATCGATCACCGCCCGCACCTGATCGTGCCCGGTTTCATCGATACGCACCTGCATTTCCCGCAGATGCAGGTGATGGCCTCCTATGCCGCCAATCTGCTGGAGTGGCTGAACACCTACACCTTCCCGGAGGAATGCCGCTTCGTCGAAACCGCCCATGCCGAACGCATTGCGACCCGCTTCTTCGACGAGATGGTGCGTCACGGAACGACGACGGCGACCGCCTATTGCTCGGTGCACAAGGCCTCCGCCGATGCCTTCTTCGCCGAGGCGCTCCGTCGCGACATGCGCATGGTCGCCGGCAAGGTGATGATGGACCGCAACGCGCCGCAAGGACTGCTCGACACGCCTGAGATGAGCTACGACGAAACCCGCGCGGTGATCCGCGAATGGCACGGCAAGGGCCGCAACCACGTGGCCATCACGCCGCGCTTCGCCATCACCTCGACACCGGAACAGATGGACGTCGCCAAGTCGCTGGTGCGCGAGTTCCCCGACCTGCACGTGCAGACCCATCTTTCGGAAAACCGCGACGAGATCGCCTTTACCTGCGAGCTCTATCCCGAAGCCAAGGACTATACCGACGTCTACGCCCGCTATGGCCTGCTCGGGCCGAAAAGCCTGTTCGGCCATTGCATCCATCTCTCGGAGCGCGAGGCGGATGCGATGAGCGAGACCGGTTCGGTCGCCGTCTTCTGCCCGACCTCCAACCTCTTCCTCGGCTCCGGTCTCTTTCCGCTGCGCGCACTCACCCGTCGCGACAAGCCGGTGCGCACCTCGGTCGCCTCCGACATCGGTGGCGGCACCAGCTATTCCATGCTGAAGACGCTCGACGAGGCCTACAAGATCCTGCAGTTGCAGGGCGAGCGGCTGAACCCCTTCGACAGCTTCTTCATGATGACCCGCGGCAACGCCGAGGCACTCTCGCTCGTCGACAGGATCGGCACGCTGGAGGCCGGCACCGATGCCGATTTCATCGTGCTCGACATGGCGGCGACGCCGGCCATGGCGCTCCGGGCCGAAGTGGTCAATTCACTGACCGACGAACTCTTCCTGCTGCAGACCATGGGCGACGACCGCGCGATCGTCGAAACCTATGTCGCCGGCAAGCCGGCGAAATCGGCGCTCGCCGCCGCGTGACCCGCCAAGTGCGGAGAGGTCAAGAAAATTGACCTCTCCGCTTTCTGGCTATTAACAAGCCTCCGGCAAACATGATAATGGCTCGTCAATCTCCCTTGGATGAAGGCCGTTTCCATGACGCAAATCCTCGAAATCAGCGACCTCAAGGCTCTTGCCAAGCGCCGCGTGCCGAAGCTCTTCTTCGACTATGCCGACAGCGGCGCCTGGACCGAAGGCACCTATCGCGCCAATGAGGAGGATTTCGCCAAGGTGAAGCTGCGCCAGCGGGTGCTGGTCGACATGACCAACCGTTCGCTGGAAACGACGATGATCGGCCAGAAGGTCTCGATGCCGGTGGCGCTCGCCCCGACCGGCCTCACCGGCATGCAGCACGCCGACGGAGAGATGCTGGCGGCCCAGGCCGCCGAAGCCTTCGGCGTCCCCTTCACGCTCTCGACCATGAGCATCTGCTCGATCGAGGACGTCGCCTCGGTCACCACCAAGCCCTTCTGGTTCCAGCTCTACGTGATGCGCGAGCGCGAATTCGTGCTGAACCTGATCGACCGCGCCAAGGCAGCGAAGTGCTCGGCACTGGTGCTGACGCTCGACCTGCAGATCCTCGGCCAGCGTCACAAGGACCTGCGCAACGGCCTCTCCGCACCGCCGAAGATGACGCCCAAGCACCTCTGGCAGATGGCGACGCGCCCCGGCTGGTGCATGAAGATGCTCGGCACCAAGCGCCGCACCTTCCGCAACATCGTCGGCCACGCCAAGAGCGTCACCGACCTTTCCTCGCTCGGCGCCTGGACGGCGGAACAGTTCGATCCGCAGCTCTCCTGGAAGGATGTGGAATGGATCAAGGAGCGCTGGGGCGGGCCGCTGATCCTCAAGGGCATTCTTGACCCCGAAGACGCCAAGATGGCAGCCGCGACCGGCGCCGACGCGATCATCGTTTCCAACCATGGCGGCCGCCAGCTCGACGGCGCTCATTCGTCGATCAGCATGCTGCCGCGCATCGTCGATGCGGTCGGCCACCAGATCGAGGTGCATATCGACGGTGGCATCCGCTCCGGCCAGGACGTTCTGAAGGCCGTCGCCATGGGCGCCAAGGGCACCTATATCGGCCGCCCCTTCCTCTATGGCCTCGGCGCCATGGGCAAGGAGGGCGTGACCAAGGCGCTGGAAATCATCCGCAAGGAGATGGACATCACCATGGCGCTCTGCGGCAAGCGCAACATCAACGACGTCGACCGCAGCATCCTGGCGGATTGAGACGCGGGCGCGACGTCAGGTCGCTGTGCCCTAGCCACTTCCCAGACCTCCCTCTTCCCTGTGCTCGTCACAGGGATCCAGCCAGCCCAAGTTCTTGGGCTGAAGAGGTTCTTCGACCCGACGGACGTCGGGTCGCTGGATCCCCGCCACAAGGGCGAGGATGAGGGAGAGTGTGATGAGCCTCTCGCCAAGTAACGGACGAGCGGCCAGGAAGCGCGTTAAGCCCTCAACTCCCGCGATAGGTCGAGTAACCGTAGGGCGAGAGCAACAGCGGCACGTGATAGTGGCTGGCCGGATCGGCAATGCCGAAGCGCAAGGGGATGCGGTCGAGGAAGGCCGGCTCCGGCAGCGTCACACCGGTGCGACGCAGATAGTCACCCGCATGGAAGACCAGTTCGTAATGGCCGGCCATGAAGCCTATGCCTTCGACCATCGGCCCGTCGACTCGGCCGTCGCTGTTGGTATGGACGGTGCGGATCAGTTGCCGTTCCTCGCCCTCGAGCCAGTAGAGATCGATGCGCAGACCTTCGGCCGGCTTGCCGAGTGCGGTGTCGAGAACATGGGTCGTCAGGCGGCCGGTGCTGCTCATGGCATCCTCTTTCTGCTGGCGCGGGCGTCCGACCCGCTAGACTGGGCTCGGAATGACAAAAGGCTCGTCGTAGAAATATTCTTCCAGATTGTTGCCTGGCCCTTCGCGATCGACGATCAGGAACTCGCTGACGGCGCCGACCGCCATCAGCGGATGATGCCAGACATTGCGGCCATAGTTGACGCCCTGCCGACCGCTTGCCTGGAATACCCTCGGCGTGCCCGGACGCCCGTCCTCGTCTTCGGCGACAACGACGAGCCAGGGGCGGTCGTCGAGCGGCGAGAAGCTCTGGCTACCGAGCGGATGGCGCTCCATCATGGTCACGGCATAGGGAAACGCGCGCGGCTGGCCACGGAAGATGTTGATGATGACATTGGCGCCGTCGCCGACCACATCGGCGCGCGCCAGCCCGTGAAAGCGTTCCGTGTTGCCGCCGTTGATGTAGCGCATCGTCGCCGGATCCGCTTCGATGATGGTTCCGAAGGGCGCAAAGGCGTCGCGCGTCAGCGGCTCGATCTCAAGCAGGCGCGACATCAGACCTTGGCCTCACGAGAGGGGGCCGCACTTGCGGATATCAGCTCCAGTTCGACGGCCTCCCCAGTGCGTGAGAGCGCGTATCGAACGGTTTTGTCAGGCATTTTCGTCTCCAGGAAGCATCGACTGCAGTCGCAGGCGGGCGATTTTTTCCACCTGCGCGCAAGCGGTTTCAAATTCCTCTTCGGGCGAATTGTCAATGCGGCTTTCGAAGGAGGCGAGAATCTGGCCCTTGGTGAGCCCCTTCACCGCGATGATGAAGGGAAATCCGAATTTCCGCGTATAGGCGTCGTTGAGCACGGTGAAGCGCTGATGCTCCTCGGGCGTCAGCCGGTCGAGGCCGGCAGACGCCTGCTCCGCCGTCGAGTCCGCCGTCAGCTTGCCCGCGATCGCCAGCTTGCCGGCAAGATCGGGATGGGCGCGCAAGACCTCCAGCTTTTCGCGCGGCAGCGCCGCACGAAACGCCTGGCAGAGCGCCGAATGCACGTTGCCCGCCGTCAGACCCGTCGCCGCGGCGCGATCGAAGGCGCGTTCGGCCACCCAGGGCGAATGCTCGAACACACCCCCGAAACGAGCGACGAAGGCGTCGCGGTCGGACATCAAAGCGCCCCTTCCGGCTTGTGGTGCTGGTACCAATGGCGGGCGATGTCGATGCGCCTGGGCACCCAGACCTTGTCGTGCGACATGACGTAATCGATGAAGCGGGCGAGCGCGGCGGCCCGGCCGGGGCGACCGACAAGCCGGCAATGCAGGCCGATATTCATCAACTTGGCATCGCCCTGGCGGCCTTCCTCATAGAGCACGTCGAAGGTGTCCTTGAGATAGGTGAAGAACTGGTCGCCGGAGTTGAAGCCCTGATTGGTGGCAAAGCGCATGTCGTTGGCATCAAGCGTGTAGGGAATGATCAGGTGCGGCTTGTCGGCCGGCAGACCCGGCACCCAATAGGGCAACTCGTCGGCATAGGAATCGCAGGAATAGAGGAACCCACCCTCTTCCAGCACCAGTTTCAGCGTGTTGGCCGAGGGCTTGCCCTGGTAGATGCCGAGCGGGCGCTCGCCGGTCACCTCCGTATGCAGGCGCACGACCTCGCGGATATGCTCGCGTTCGACCTCTTCCGGGAAGTCCTTGTATTCCAGCCAGCGCAGGCCGTGGCTGGCGATCTCCCAACCGGCTTCCTTCATGGCCGCAACCGCCTCCGGGTTGCGCGCCATGGCAAGCGTCACGCCATAGACGGTTAGCGGCACGTTGCGGCTCGTGAACATGCGCCACAGCCGCCAAAAGCCGGAACGGGCGCCATATTCGTAGATCGATTCCATGTTGAGGTTGCGCTGGCCGTGCCAGGGCTGTGCGCCGACGATCTCGGACAGCAGACATTCGGACGCCGGGTCGCCATCGAGGATGCAGCTTTCGCCGCCCTCCTCGTAGTTCAGCACGAACTGCACGGCAATACGCGCATCGCCCGGCCAGTTTGCCTTCGGCGGATTGCGGCCGTAGCCAACGAGGTCGCGTGGATACTTCGTCTCAGACATGAAATCACCCTTCGATTTTTCCAGAACGGTATCACCGCCGGCCGGATTGTCGATACCGAAATCTACCCGTGGAGAGCGCTGGCGGCGATGTCGGAGGGAGAGGAAGGTGGAGAACCGCGCGCTTGCTAACGCTGCGCCATCAAGGCCGCAACGATGAGCGGCAAGGGCCGGATCGATCCCGGACCAAGGGAGGGATCGGCGGCAACGCGTTTGGCGCGCTCGGTGCGTGCATTGGTGGAGATCTTGCCGAGCGGATGCTGCGAATGCACACGCAGGGGTGCGCCGGTCTCCGGCTCGACGAAGAGAGCGAGGCTGCCGATGGCAAGCGGTGTCGCCAGGTGCGGTTCGAACAGGCCGCGAAGCGGCGCCTCGACCTGAGGCAGCGCGTCCGGGGCGAGCGGGCCCGTGAGCAGCATATGGAAGCGATACTCGTCCATGACGTGAGGCGCACCCCAGCGGTGCAGATTGGAGAATTGCGACGCGGTCAGCCGGTCCGGATCGGAACGCTCGATCTCGTCTTCGCTGAGCGGTGCGCGAAAGGCGTTGAACTCCTGCACGACATTGGCTGCCAGCAGATGCATGGCAGTGCTCGGCACCTGCGGCATCAGGCCGAAGCACCAACCGATGCGGGCGACCTCCAGCCGGTCGATTTCGAACGGCGTCTGCGCGCCGGCAAAGTGCATGAGCGCCTTCAGGAGCTGCGATTCCGTCATGTCCGGGTGCAGTCGAAACGGCGACATCATCATCGCATGGAAACCGAAACGGCGCGGCACGGCCGTGTGGTAGGCGATGTCGGCAGAGCTCAGGCCGGCAACCGAAGGCAGCTCCGTCGGCTCGCCGGAATAGACGTTGCGCCCGAGCCAGCTTGCGGCAACGGCGGAAAGCGGGTCGGCCATCGGCGGTGTGAAACAAATGGCGTAGCGCATGGTGGCTCCGGTTGTCCTTGAGCGGATGAGGAAAACACATGCGATTTCCGCCCGCATCCCGCCCAAACTCATGAGAATAGATCATGATGATCCATTGGCCGCGTCTTAGGTGATTTGCGTGACAGATTGACGAAGTGACCGGGCAAAACCGCCCGACGCCACAACGCAAACCTGCAGGATGCCCGGAAGGGAAACCCATGACGTGATCGCGAGCGACAAGGTTGAAGGCACGAAGGTTTATGGCCCCGACAACAAGCATATCGGATCGATCGAGCGCGTCATCATCCGGGGCCTTCCTCGATCCAGCCCTAAAGATGCTCCTCGCGAAGCGCCTCCAAGTGATTCCGGCAGAGGAAGGATTCGGGAATGTCGATCGTCGGAATGCCGGCGATCTCGTCGACGACAAATCGCGCGAGGCGGTGCGCGATGCCGAAGCTGACCTTGAAGCCGCCGGTCAGCACGGAAATGTTCGAATGGTCAGGATGCCGTCCGACGATGGGCTCACGCCCCGCCGACTTTGGCCTGAGCCCCGCCCAGCGCTCGACCACCGGCGCATCCGCCAGACGCGGCGCCAGGAGGATGGCGCGCCGCAACAGATCGTCGAGCTGTTCATCCGTGGACAATGGATCGGCAAAGCTGTTTTCGCTGGTGCTGCCCACCGCCACATGGCCGTCGTCGTGAGCGATGATATAGACGCCGTCGGTGAAGATAACCGGCAACCCGGGATCGACGTTCGCCTTCAAGAGCGCTGCCTGTCCCTTGACCGCGGTGCCGCTTGTCGCTTTCAGCGGGCCTGACACCGCATCGATCAGCGGGAAACTGCCGATGCCGGCACCGATGATGCAATGGTCGAAGCCGAGATGGCTGCCGCCGTCGAGTTCGACCCGGCGATGCGCCGGGAGAATGGCGCGCACGCCTGAGCCTTCGTCGATCTGAACATTGGAGAACTGCGACAGGGCGGCACGCAGGGCCGACAGCGTTCGACGCGGCGACACCCGCGCGGCCAGCGTATCGAAAACGACGCCGTGCACCGTTGCCTCCCCGGCCGGCCAACCCTCTGGCCCGCCCTCCTGGACATGCCAGAAGAATTGCCGGTCGCCCGCGTGCCATTGCTGTTTCGCGTCCTGCTCGTGCCGGAGCGCGATGGCGCGCAGATGCGGCCTGGCGAGCGGCATCAGCCGCCCGGTGCGCCGATAGCCGGTCGACATCCCGGCCTCGGCTTCGAGCTGCGCGATCTCCTCTTCGAGCGACACCAGCGCATCGAACTGGAATTGCTTCTTGGCGTTCCAGCGGTCGGGCATATGCGGCATGAGCGCGCCCAAGAGGCCGCCGCTCGCGCCGGCGCCGATCGCCTGCTGCTCGACCAGCCGCACTTCCATGCCCTTGCGCGCGGCGGAAAGGGCGGCCCACAGCCCCATGACGCCGCCGCCGACGACCAAAAGCTCGCTCATCGATTGACCTTCTCCGGCCGGCGGATTATCGCCTTCGCCATGACAGGATCCGCAGACCCGTTCGAGCCCCCGGCGCACCAAAACCTCGATTGGCACGAGGGCGATATGCCCTATTCCCGGGAGTTTGGCGATCACTTTTATTGCCGCACCGATGGCCGGCTGGAATGCGGCCACGTCTTCCTTTCCGGCAATGGCCTGCCGCATCGCTGGGTCGGTGCGGGCACCTTCCGCATCGGCGAACTGGGCTTCGGCACCGGGCTCAATTTCTGCGAGACATGGCGCCAGTGGAAGATGACCGCGACCGCCGGCGACCGTCTGCATTTCGTCTCGTTCGAGCGATTTCCCATGGCCGCCGACGAGATTTCCCGCGCGTTGAGCCATTGGCCCGAGATCGACGCGGAGCGGCAGGCCCTGGTCTCCCGCTGGCCGGCAAGCCCCGACGGTGACGTCCACATCGACTTTGGCGACGGGGTCGCCCTCACCGTCGTCTGCGGCCCGGCGCTCGAAGGCGTTGCCCGGGCTCAGGATCCGTTCAACGCCTGGTATCTCGACGGCTTCGCCCCCTCGCGCAATCCCGACATGTGGTCGGAAGAGCTGATGCGGCTCGTCTTCGAAAAGACGGCGTCAGGCGGCAGCTTCGCGACTTACGCGGCCGCCGGCTTCGTCCGCCGCAATCTCCAGGCTGCCGGCTTCGTCGTCGAGAAGCGCAAGGGTTTTGCCGGCAAGCGCGAGATGCTGCGCGGCGACCGCCCCTAGGCGCACCGACCCGATTTCGATGTGTCTTGAACGGTTGCGCCATCGCGCTGCGAAAATGCGTCAGCGGGAACGATTTACTCCACAAGAGAACTGAACTGTCGCAAATGGCGGGCCATCGCCACCGGGAATCTGCGACACACACCCATCGGCAACGCGGTGGGACTTTCATGAACAACGATCAGTTTCCCGATGCAGCAACGGGCGATGCGGCCTCGACGCCGCTGGAGCGGCGACGCCGGCCGGGCGGCCGCGGGGCGGAACGGGCTCGCAAGTCCGCAGGCGGAAAATATCTCAATCTCGTCAATACGTTGAGCAAATCGGCGGTCCTTTCGGAAGATGCGCTCGAGGCGATCCATGACGCGTCGCTGACCATTCTCGAAGAGATCGGCATGGACATCATCCTGCCGGAAGCGCGCGACCGGATGAAGGCTGCCGGCGCCGATGTGACGCCCGGCACCGACCGGGTGCGCTTCGACCGCGGCCTGATCATGGAGATGGTCGCGTCAGCGCCCTCCTCCTTCACCATGCATGCCCGCAACCCGGCGCGCAACGTCGCGATCGGCGGCAACAATCTCGTCTTCGCCCAGATCGCCAGCGCGCCTTTCGTCGCCGATCGTGACGGCGGCCGCCGCACCGGCAACCACGAAGATTTCCGCAAGCTGGTGAAGCTCGCCCAGTCCTACGACATCGTCCACACGACCGGCGGCTATCCCGTCGAGCCCGTGGACCTGCACGCGTCCGTGCGCCACCTCGATTGCCTCTCCGACATGGTGAAGCTGACGGACAAGGTCTTCCACGTTTATTCGCTCGGGCGGCAGCGCAACACCGACGGCATCGAGATCGCCCGCATCGGCCGCGGCATTTCCATGGAGCAGATGGAGCGCGAGCCTTCGCTCTTCACCATCATCAACACCTCCTCGCCGCTGCGCCTCGACGGGCCGATGCTGCAAGGAATCATCGAGATGTCCTCGCGCAATCAGGTGGTGGTGGTCACGCCCTTTACGCTGGCCGGCGCCATGGCTCCCGTGACGATCGCCGGAGCCCTGGTGCAACAGAATGCCGAGGCGCTCTGCGGCATCGCCTTCACCCAGATGGTCCGGCGCGGCGCGCCCGTGATGTATGGCGGCTTTACCTCGAATGTCGACATGAAGACCGGCGCGCCGGCCTTCGGCACGCCGGAATACATGAAGGCGGTGATCGCCGGCGGCCAACTCGCGCGCAAATACAACATCCCCTACCGCACCTCGAACACCAATGCCGCCAATACGCTCGATGCCCAGGCGGCTTACGAGTCGGCGATGTCGCTCTGGGCGCTGACGCAAGGGGGCGGCAATTTCGTCATGCATGCCGCCGGCTGGACCGAAGGCGGGCTCACGGCCTCCTTCGAGAAGTTCATCCTCGACATCGACATGCTGCAGATGGTGGCGGAATATCTGGCGCCGCTCGATATCAGCGAGGATGCGCTCGGCCTCGATGCCGTGCGCGACGTCGGCCCCGGTGGCCACTACTTCGGTACGTTGCACACGCTGCAGCGCTACGAAACGGCCTTCTATTCGCCCATCCTTTCCGACTGGCGCAATTTCGAGACCTGGACCGAAGCCGGGCGACCGACGACCTACGACCACGCCAACCGGATCTTCAAGCAGAAGCTCAACGAATACGAGCGGCCGCCCCTCGACCCCGCGATCGAGGAGGAGCTCGATGCCTTTGTCGCCAAGCGCAAGGCAGAAGGCGGCGTCCCGACGGACTTCTGACGGGACGCCCCAGGAGATGCAGTGAACCTTGCGAAAACGCAGCCTCGTCCGGCTTAGGGGAACACTGCGGCCCGCGCTGTCGCGATCAGTTGCTCCGTGGTTGCAGCGACGCAATTGCGGTCGATCTCGGCGACCGTCCGCTCCCGGACGTGCGCGGAGAGGTGCTTCCTGAGATCGCCGAGGGTCCTTGGAGCCGCGCAGATCACCAGGCTGTCGAAAGCATGGTCGGCGGCGTAGCTCTCCAGTTTTTCAGCCACGTCGGCAACGAAGCGTTGCTGCTCCTCGCGAACGGGATCGCTCTTGTATTCCATTGCGGATCGTCCGTATCCGACCGAAGTGTGCGACCGGCCCGGCTTGTCGGCCATGATGTCCTGCACGCGCTTGGGTTCGGTGTGAAAGGTTTCCTCCTCCGGTCGCTGGCGGCACTCTTTCAAGAGATTAACGCCCTTGACGATGCGCGCGGTATTGCCGTCCGCGACCAATATCCATGTCCGGTTCTGCACGATTGTCTCCCAGTGAAAGGTGTGGATCGTGTTGGGCCGAAGAGGCCCTTTAAAGAAACGCACGAGGCTCGGTTCGGTTCCATAGGCGGCCCCTTCCGCGCCACTTATTTGCGCCCGCGGTTGCATCTACATGCGTGCAAGATAGGCTTCGAAGCTGCGCTCGGGCATCGCCTCGTAGCGCTCGCGCTCGACCTCAAGCGAACTGATCCGGTCGACCCGGAAATCCCGGAAGTCCGACCTCAGCTCGCACCAGCCGGTGAGCAGCCAGTTATGACCGAAGACGCTGAGGCCGAGCGGCCAGATGGTACGCTCGGAGTGCTCGTCCTTGAGGCTGTCATAGGCGAGCCGAAGCTTGCGCCGCTCGGCGATCGCCTGTCGGAGATCGCCGAGCAATGCCGGCGGTTCCGGCTGGAGTGCCGAGCGGAAGGCGCGAAGCGGTGCCGCCGTCAGCCGCTGCCGATGTTCGGGCGGCAGACCGTGGGCGATCTTCTCCATCGCCTCGCGCGCCGACTGGGCAAGCCGCCCGTCGCCCAGCATCTGCACGGCCCGGGCACCGAAGGCCAGCGCTTCGAGCTGCTCGAAGGTGAAGGCGAGCGGCGGCGCGTCGAAGGCCCCGCGCAGCAGATAGCCGACGCCGCGCTCGCCATCGATCGGAGCGCCCGAGGCGATCAGATGCTCCATGTCGCGATAGATCGTCCTCTGAGCGACCTCCATTTTCTCGGCGATCTCACGCGCCGTCATCGCCCGCCCGGTGGCGCGCATGAGCTGGATGATGCGAAAAAGCCGGTCGGCAGGTCTCATGCGTTGCCTCCTTCGCCATCGTGCCGCACGTTTAAGGGCTATAGCGACCGCCCGACACGCACAAGGATCCGACCGTCGACTATGGCCATAAGGCTGTCAGTTGCCCTGTGCTAAATCAAGCTCCAACAGACATGGAGCATGAACATGACCAGCGACCACATCCTTGAGCTTGCCGTTTGCATCGTCCTCGACAAACCCGCGGCGACAGCCACGCGCCACCGGGCGATGCAAGCCGTTTCCCGCTATCCCGGCTTCATCTCCTGGCGCGCGGTCGACTCCTGCGAGACATCGGGAATGTTTGCGGATCTGGTCGAATGGGAGACGCTGGAGGCCGCCCGATCCGCCGGTGAACGCGTTCGGGTCGATCCGGAGTTTGCGCCTTATGCCGCAACGATCAGTGCGGTGATGCTGGTGCAGCATTTTACCGACGGCCAGAAGATCTGAGCGGCCAGAGGAACGAGGGCCAGAGAAACAAGGGGCCAGAGAAACAAGGGGAAGGACTGCCTGACAATGGCCGAGCCACTGAAGAACCTGCTGCACCCCGGCGTCGTCACGGACATTGCCGACCGGATCGCCAGCGACACCAGCGCCTTCGATCGGGAAAATTCCTGCGGCTCGCAAGCGACGGCCTCGAGGCGCTGGAACTGATGCAGCGTTCGCTCAAGATCCGCGACGCGCTCGTCGAGACCTTGCCGCAGCCGTTTGCCGGAGCCGCCGAGATTCTCGCAGCCTGCCTGCCCCGGGATGGCGTTCCCGGCATCAGCGGCTGGGCGCTTCTGCCTGTCAGCCAGTTTGTCGCCCTGCGCGGTCTCGAGGACTTCGATCTGTCGCTATCGCTGCTGAGCGCCTTGACGCCGCATTTCACCGGCGAGTTCGGCATTCGCGTCTTCATCGATCACGACCAGGATCGCGCACTGGCGACGATCCGCACCTGGACCGGCGACGCCAACCATCACGTCCGGCGGCTGGCGAGCGAAGGTACGCGGCCGCGCCTGCCCTGGGCAATGCGTCTGCCGAAACTCATCCGCGACCCGAAGCCGATCCTGCCGATCCTGACGGCGCTCCTCGACGACCCCGAGGACTATGTGCGCCGCTCGGTCGCCAACAGTCTCAACGACATCGCCAAGGACCACCCGGACATGGTGGCTGCTTTCGTCGCCGAGCACGTCGGCAATGCGTCGCCAGAGCGCCGCCAGCTTCTGCGCCACGCCTCGCGCACGCTCCTGAAGCAGGGGCACTTGGCCGCGCTCTCGAATTTCGGCTTCGCCGCTCCGAGCCGCATTCATGCCCGTCTCTCGCTCGACCGCTCCGAAATCGTGCTCGGCGAAAGCCTTGGCCTGCGCCTTGCGATCAGCCATCAGGCCCAGACCAGCCAGAAGGTGATGATCGACTACGCGGTCCACCATCGCAAGGCGAACGGCTCGACATCACCCAAAGTCTTCAAATGGACATCGGCGACGCTCGCGCCCGGCGGCTCGATCGAGATCGAGAAACGCCATGCGATCCGGCCGATCACGACGCGCCGCTATTATGCCGGCACGCACCGCATCGTCATCCTCGTCAACGGACAGGAAGCGGCGGAAGCCGGTTTTGATCTCGCGCTGGAGTAGATCTCATTTCGCACCTGCGAAAAGATGCACCTTGACTTTTTCGTCCAAACCAACGACATGGTGCCCAGCGTCACCTTCCGGCCGCCGCGTGAGCGCGCCCTCGGCAACCACTGAAAGCCGAGAAGAAGGTATAGCGCACCCATCGCCGCACTAGGCGGCACAGCACAGGCGCTTGACGACTTTCTTTAACCCACAAGTTCCCAATTCACGCGGGGTTCTTGACGCCGAACGACACCGGAACAGCAAGGATGCGGTTCCGGCGAATGCGTTTGGCGCCCCCAAAAGGTATATGCATTTGTCCACCTTTAAAGATCTCGGCCTCTCCCAGCACATTCTGGACACCCTGTCCGCCAACGGCTTCGAAAAACCGACGCCGATCCAGGCGCAGGCCATTCCGCAGGTGCTGAAGGGCAACGATCTCATCGGTCTCGCCCAGACCGGCACCGGCAAGACGGCCGCCTTCGGCCTGCCGATGATCGAAAAGCTCGTTGCCGAAGGCAGACGCCCGGATCCTCGCAATATCCGCGCCCTCGTGCTCGCCCCGACCCGCGAACTGGTCAACCAGATCGCTGCCAACCTCAAGCTCTTCGTCAAGAAGTCTCCGCTGAAGATCGGCGTCGTTGTCGGTGGCGTCTCGATCAACAAGCAGACCGAACAGCTCGCCCGCGGCGTCGATATCCTGGTCGCAACACCGGGCCGCCTGCTCGACCTCGTCGCCCGCAAGGCCGTGACGCTGACGCAAGGGCGCTATCTCGTGCTCGACGAAGCCGACCAGATGCTCGACCTCGGCTTCATCCACGACCTGCGCAAGATTTCCAAGCTCGTGCCGAAGAACCGCCAGACGCTGCTGTTCTCGGCCACCATGCCGAAGCAGATCGCGGATCTCGCGGGTGAGTATCTGACCAACCCGGTCAAGGTCGAAGTGACGCCTCCGGGCAAGGCCGCCGACAAGGTCGAACAGTATGTTCACTTCGTTCCCGGCAAGGACCTGAAGACGCAGATCCTCAAGCAGTCGCTGACCGACAATCCGGACGGCCTGTCGCTGATCTTCAGCCGCACCAAGCATGGCGCCGAGAAGCTGATGAAGCATCTCGACCACGTGGGCTTCAAGGCCGCTTCGATCCATGGCAACAAGAGCCAGGGCCAGCGCGAGCGCGCGCTGAAGGCGTTCCGTGACGGCGAAATCCGCGTGCTGGTCGCAACCGACGTTGCCGCCCGCGGCATCGACATCCCCGGCGTCACCCACGTCTACAACTACGATCTGCCGGAAGTGCCCGACGCCTATGTTCACCGTATCGGCCGTACTGCCCGCGCCGGCCGCGACGGCATCGCGATTGCCTTCTGCGCCCCCGACGAAATCCGCCTGCTGCGTGACATCGAGAAGCTGATGGGCATCTCGATCGCGGTTGCCAGCGGTGAAGCGCCGGCCGACCAGGCACGCGCCGCCAAGGGCCGCGGCGGCCGTGGCAATGGCAATGGTCATCGCAAGGGCAACGGCGGCGGCCAGCACCAGAACGGCGGTCGCCCGCGTCGTGAACGCCCGGCCGGCGAACCGATTGCCGTCACCAGCGGCTTCACCGGCGATGACCTGCTGCGCGACGAACGCCGCCCGCAGAAGCAGGAGCGCCGCGACCATGGCCATCCGCAGAACGACGGCCGTGGCGAGGGCAACCGCAACCACGACGGCAAGAAGCACCATGGTCGCCCCGGCCAGAAGCAGGGCGAACGGCGCGACCGCAACCATGGCGGCCGCAACGAAAACCGCGGTGGCGGCGAGCGCCGCGACGGTGGCCAGGGCATGCGCCGTGGTGCCGGCGGCAGCCGCGGCCACCAGGGCTGATCTCTAAAAATCGTCGATACGGACGGCGGGTCGTTTCGGCCCGCCGTTTTAGTTTTTGGTTATTCGCATGTCGTTATCGCAAAACCGCCGCGCATTTTGCGTGACATGCTTTATGCCCGCTGTTTGCGGTTGGTGAGATAGACCCCGGCAACGGCGATCACCGTTCCGATGATCATCGGCAGGGTCAGCGCTTCGCCGAAGAAAATAGCCGCCTGCACAGCCGCAAGCGGCGGCACGAGATAGATCAGCGATGCCGCGCGCGACACCTGACCGCGCCGAATGAGATAGAGCAGCAGCGCGATCGCCCCCATCGAAAGCCCCAGCACTGACCAGGCGAGCGCCGCGACGACCTGAAGATTCCAGGTGACGTGCAGGTCCTCCAGCAGCAGCGCCAGCGGAACTGTGACGACCAGCGCGCCGAGATATTGCAGCGCCGCGATGGTGCGGATATCGCCGCTCTGCAAATGGCGCTTCTGGTAGAGCGTGCCGTAGGTGACGGCGCCCATCCCGAGCACGTTGACGATGACGGGCAGGAGATGGATCGGCGTCGCGCCGGTATCGATCGCCAGCACCTTCGGCAGCACGGCGAGCGCAATGCCGAAGAAGCCGAGCACCAGCCCGAGCTTCTGTTGGGTCGTCAGTTTTTCGTCGATGACAAAGGCGGCGGCGACCGCCGTCATCAGCGGCTGCAAGCCGGCAATGATGCCGGAAATGCCTGCTGGCACGCCCTCGCCGATCGCCCACCAGACCGCCCCGAGATAAAGTCCATGCAGGAACATGCCTGACACTACGGCATGACCGAGAACTGCCGGGGACCTCGACCAGCGAGCACCGGTCGCGACGCAAAATCCGATGAAGAGCACGATCGCCAGTGTGTAGCGCAGCACCAGAAAGGTCAGCGGATCGGCGTAAGCCGCCGCATATTTCGCGACGACCCAGCCGGTCGACCAGAGCAGAACGAAGATGGCGGGGGCCAGGCGGGCGAGCATGATGGGCCTATCGGGATGACGGTGGCGGACGGGCAAAGTAGTACAACGCGCCTTCCGGAATGGCTCCAAGCCGCTATAACACTTTGATCTGCCGTTGATTTCTGCTCAAATCCCTCTGATTTGAGCACTCATGCAAGTATCCGCGACCTCATTGATGGTCAAAGCAATTTTTCTGATGGCAAGCATCAGCCAATCGGAACCATCAGCCGCAGCGGGGAAAGCGACAGCGACACGAACCCGGGTTCGTACTCTTCGCGATAGTGCAGCAGGGCTGTGTCGACCGCGTGCCCCTTGGCCGCAATCCAATCAAACATTTTCTGGTAATGCGCGAAAACGTCGCCGCTGTCTGGATGATGCAAGACCGTGGCGAAGCGCATCTGCGGCAGGTCGACATGCCCGGGGTGAACCAACGTCTCGGCCTCGTCCGAGACATAGCCGACGAGATAGCGGAAACCGTCCGGGCGGCCGTTCCAGGAAAGGCCGACCAAGGCGGCATGATCCCTGGGGTGAAGGCGCCTGTGGTGCTCCTGCATCTCGGCGATCAGCCGGCGCACGGCGCCATCGGCCGCCTCGACGAAAGTCCCTTCCCAGAAGGCACCGGCAATACGCTGTGCGGGTCTCTCAACGATTTCGAATGCCATGCTCACCTCTTCAAGCGGAAGACCTTACAAGCATTGCCCCATTTTCCCGCGTTGCAGCCGCGGGAGCAAAACGAAATTTGCCTCAAAGCAGTTCCACGAAGGCGCGCGCCGCATGGCTGAACTGTCTTTCGCGATGGGTCAGCAGTTCGAAGCTGCGCTCCGCCAGTTCGAACGGCAGCTCCACCAGCCGGCCACTGTCGACGAAGGGCTGGGCGGCAAGCCGGGAGACGGCCGTCACGAATGGGCCGCTTTCGACAGCCGTCAGCACCGCTTCGTTGGAAGGCAGCTCGAGCTCGATCTTCAAACCGTCGAGGTCCGCTCCATGATCACCCATCGATTGCAGGAACATTGCCCGCGTACCGGAACCCTCTTCACGCAGCACCCAACGCGCCGCAAGCAGCATCGCCAGATTGACCGGGGCGCAGACGAGCGGATGCGCGGGTGAAGCATAGACCGCGATGCGATCGATCGCGACGCGGCGATGGTCGAGCTTGGCACCATCGACCCGTCCCTCGACGAAGCCGAGCTGTGCGGTCCCCTCCTCAACCGCTTCGGCGACGACGGCCGTATTGCGCACAGTCAGCTTCACGTCGACCTGCGGATAGTCGTGGGTGAAGCGGGCGAGGCGCGCCGGCAGCCAGTAGCTCGCAACCGTCTGGCTTGCGGCAATCGAGAGTTCGCCGCGGCGAAGCTGCGAGAGATCGTTGAGACAGGCCGTCGCTGCGGTCGCCCGGGCGAGGACCGCCCTCGCCTCCGGCAGGAACGCCCTGCCGGCATCGGTCAGCGCCAAACCGCGGCCGACCCGATCGAACAACCGCACGTCGTGCTGGGTTTCCAATGCTGCGATCGCGGCGCTTGCCGCCGACTGGGTGACGTTCATCGCCTCGGCGGCTTTGGTCATGTGCAGGCGCTCGGCGACCGCGACGAAGATTCTAAGCTGATCGAGTGTCATGGCAGATCAATCTCAAAAATCGATCAGAATGACAAGAATAATCCGTTAGACTGATTCATGGATCGGCGTAGGTTGCGCGCCATGTCCAGATTGCATCCTCCGTTCCGCTTCGCTCTTTCGTCTTCCATTTCCCGCCTGACGTGTATTCTTCCGGGACTTTTCCTCTGCTGTCTCGTCGCGCTCGCGGCCATCGGCCTCGAATGGATCGAGTGGCGCTGGACAGGTCGGGCCTGGCTGGAGGCCCTCGTTCTTGCCATTCTTCTTGGCGCCATCGTTCGCGCCATCTGGACGCCCGGCGCCCGCTTCCTCTCGGGCATCCATTTCTCCGCCAAGGTTCTGCTGGAGACGGCGATCGTCCTGATCGGCGCCATGCTGAGCTTCGACGCGATCGCCGCGAGCGGGCCGACGCTGCTCGCCACCATCGTCTCCATGGTATTGCTGTCGATCTCGACCGGCTATCTGATCGCAAGGCTGCTCGGCCTGCCGAAACGCCTGGCGACACTGATCGCCTGCGGCAACGCCATCTGCGGCAACTCCGCCATCGCGGCCGTTGCTCCAGCGATCGGCGCCCGCGGCGAAGAGGTGGCAGCCGCCATCTCGTTTACCGCCATCCTCGGCATCGCCGTCGTCCTGTCGCTGCCCTTCGTCGGCGGCAGGCTTGGCATGACGCCGCGGGGCTACGGCGTCTTTGCCGGCATGACGGTCTACGCCGTGCCGCAGGTGCTGGCCGCTGCCAGCCCTTTCAGTTCGCTCTCGGTCCAGGTCGGCACGCTCGTCAAGCTCGTGCGTGTGCTGATGCTCGGCCCTGTCGTCTTCTGTTTCTCGCTGATCGGCGGCCGCGATGCTGAATTAGTGCCGGGCGAGCACCGTAAAACGGGGTCGCGCCTCGCCATCGTCGCCCAGTTAGTTCCCTGGTTCATCCTCGGCTTCCTGGCCGTCGCCGTCGCCCGCAACAGCGACGTAATCTCCGATCCGCTCGCGACAGGCGCGGAGAAGGCCTCCACCTGGCTGACCGTCATCGCCATGGCCGGGCTCGGCCTCGAGGTCGACATCCGCACGCTCGCCAGTGCCGGCCCGCGCGCCAGTGCCGCTGCCCTGCTCTCGCTTCTCGTGCTCTGCATTCTGTCGGCGCTCGCAATCGCCTGCCTGGGGCTCGGTTAGCCTCGAAACCCAAGTCCAATTTTAGGGCATGTGCATATTTTGTAGCCGTGCGGCCGCCGCACCTTTTCGGCGGCCGGATCCCACTGCCCGGATGTTGGGCAGTTTACCCCGCAAACAGGCGTCAATTTTCTTTTCAGGCGACTGAGCACGCTTCTTGCATTGCAACCAGCGTTGTACTCAAATGGTCAAAAATAAGGGGACCACGCCTTTGGCATTTGACGAAATGATGAATGCGGACAGCAGTCCGCGCCAGCCATATTCGACCTATCATGAATGGTATGCCAGCCAGGACAAAAATCGGCTCATAGCAAAATCCAAGGAAGCCGAGAACATATTCCGCAAGACCGGCATCACCTTCGCGGTCTACGGACACGCAGACAGCTCCGAAAAGCTCATCCCCTTTGATCTCATCCCCCGCATCATCTCCGGCCGCGAATGGCGCAAGCTCGCCCAGGGCATCGAACAGCGGGTCATCGCCCTCAACGCCTTTCTCGACGACATCTACCACAAGCAGGAAATCATCCGCGCCGGCCGCATCCCGCGCGAACTGATCGAGAGGAACGAAGCCTTCCTGCCGCAGATGATCGGCTTTAGGCCGCCGGGCGGCGTCTACACTCACATCGTCGGCACCGACATCGTCCGCACCGGCGAAGATCAGTTCTATGTGCTGGAAGACAATGCACGCACGCCGTCCGGCGTCAGCTACATGCTGGAAAACCGCGAAACGATGATGCAGATGTTCCCGGAACTCTTCCATCAGAACCGCGTGCGCCCGGTCGAGAACTACCCCTATCTGTTGCGCCAGAGCCTCGCTTCGCTCGCCCCTCCCGGCTGCAGCGGCAAGCCGCGCGTCGCGGTGCTGACGCCCGGCATCTACAACTCCGCCTTCTACGAACACGCCTTCCTCGCCGACATGATGGGCGTGGAACTCGTCGAGGGCTCGGATCTGCGCGTGATCGACGGCAAGGTGAAGATGCGTACGACCCGCGGCTACGAGGCGATCGACGTGCTCTACCGCCGCGTCGACGACGACTTCCTCGATCCGCTGACCTTTCGCCCGGATTCAGCGCTCGGCATTCCCGGCATCATGGACGTCTACCGCGCCGGCAACATCACGATCGCCAATGCCCCCGGCACCGGGATTTCCGACGACAAGGCGATCTATTCCTACATGCCCGAGATTGTCGAATTCTACACCGGCCGCAAGCCGCTGCTCGAAAACGTGCCCACCTGGCGCTGCTCCGAGCCGCAGAGCCTGAAATACGTGCTCGAACATCTGGAAGAGCTGGTGGTCAAGGAAGTGCACGGTTCCGGCGGCTACGGCATGCTGGTCGGGCCGACGGCGACCAGGAGGGAGCGCGCCGTCTTCGCGGAAAAGCTGAAGAGCCGCCCCAACAACTACATCGCCCAGCCGACGCTTTCCCTCTCCACCGTGCCGATCCTGGTCAACAAGGGCATTGCGCCCCGGCACGTCGACCTTCGCCCCTATGTCCTCGTCTCCGACAAGGTGCAGATCATCCCCGGCGGCCTGACGCGCGTGGCGCTCAAGGCCGGTTCGCTCGTCGTGAATTCCAGCCAGGGCGGCGGGACCAAGGACACCTGGGTGCTGGAGGACTGAGAGATGCTGGGAAGAACTGCAAACGGCCTCTACTGGATGTTCCGCTACATCGAGCGCGCGGAAAACGGCGCCCGGCTGATCGATGCCGGCCTGCGCATGTCGCTGACGCGCAGCGAAGCGAGCGAAGACGATTGGGACGGCGTGCTGCAAAGCGCCGGCGTGCGTGAAAACTATGACGAGGTGCACGACAAGCTGACGAGCATCGATGCGATCGACTTCCTGCTGCGCGACCGCGCCAATCCGTCGAGCGTGATGTCCTGCATCGAGGCAGGCCGCCACAACGCCCGCATGGTGCGCACCGCGCTCACCCGCGAAACCTGGGAAGCGACCAACGAATGCTACCTCGAGATGAAGGCGATGCTTTCCAAGAAGGCGCGCCCGACCGACATGCCGGAGATCATCGACACGATCAAGCGCCGCGCCGGTCTCATCCGCGGCGCATTCCACGGCACGATGCTCAGAAACGAGATTTTCAACTTCTCGCGCATCGGCACCTTCATCGAACGGGCCGACAACACCGCCCGGATCCTCGATGTGAAATACTACGTGCTCCTGCCGGCGGTCGCCGCCGTCGGCTCGTCCATGGACAATGTGCAGTGGGAGTCGATCCTGCGGTCGGTTTCGGCACACCGCGCCTATGGCTGGGTCTATGATGCCGGGCTTCGGCCAGCGAATATCGCCGACTTCCTGATTTCCAATGGCCGCATGCCGCGATCGCTTGCCTATTGCTACGAGAAGATCGCCAGCAACCTCGGCTATCTCGAGCGGGAATATGGCGAGCGCCACGCCGCCCACGATACGGCCGACCGCACGCTCGCATCGCTGCGCAGCCAGTCCATCAAGGACATCATGGACCAGGGTCTGCACGAATATCTCGAAGACTTCATCAGCCACAACAACCGTCTGGGACAGGAAATCTCCGACGGTTACCGGTTCTATTGAGATCGGGAGGATGGCATGCACCTGAAAATCAGCCACACGACCGAATACCACTATGACGAACCCGTGCAGTACGCACTGCAGCGCCTGCGGTTGACGCCGTTGACACAGCCTGGCCAGACCGTGCTCGGCTGGCAGACGCTCGTCGATGGCGCCGCAATCGAAGTGAGCTACGACGATCATTTCGGCAACCGGGTTCACCTGGTCAGCGTCGACGGCGACCGCGAGGCGATCCGCATCACGGCCTCGGGCGAGGTGCATACGGAGGACCGCGCCGGCGTCTTCGGCCCCCACCAGTCCTACGTGCCGCTGTGGCTCTATGCCCGCGAGACGCCTCTGACCAAGGCCGGCAAATTGATCCGGGAACTGGCGAAATCCGCCGAGGGCGATACCGATCTTGCCCGCATGCATGCGCTGATGGCGACGATCCACGAGGCGGTGGAGTACAAGCCCGGCGAGACCCATGCGGAGACGACGGCCGAGGACGCGCTGGAAAGCGGCCGCGGCGTCTGCCAGGACCACGCCCATGTCCTGATCGCGGCAGCGCGCTCGCTCGACCTGCCGGCCCGTTACATCTCAGGCTATCTGATGATGGAGGGTCAGCCGGACCAGACGGCGAGCCATGCCTGGGCGGAAATTCATCTGAACGGACTGGGCTGGGTCGGCTTCGACGCTGCCAACAAGATCTGCCCCGACGACCGCTATGTCCGGATCGCTTCCGGCCTCTGCTACCGCGACGCCGCGCCCATCTCAGGGCTGATCCATGGCGAAGCCAAGGAGACGCTGAAGGTATCGGTGACGGTCGAACAGCAGCAGCAAAGCCAGAGTCAGAGCCAGAGCCAGTCATAAGACCGGTAACTTTCGCGATGGTGCGCCATCGAAGGCGCGCAAAGCTTGCGCACCGTTTCGCTCGATCGGATCACAAATGGAAATGCCGCACCGACAAGCGGTGCGGCATTGCATTCCAGGAGCCAGAAAAATCAGTGGCTGTCGCGGTTCATCGGAATGTCCGCGCCGCGCGGGCCGACAAGGAAGTCCAGGTCCGCGCCGGTATCGGCCTGCATGACCGTCTTGACGTAGAGGCCGCCATAGCCGCCGGCAAGCGGCTTCACCGGCGACACCCAGGCCGCGCGACGGCGAGCCAGTTCCTCATCCGAAACCTCGAGGTGGATGGTGCGAGCCGGTACGTCGACGGCGATCATGTCGCCATTCTCCACGAGCGCCAGGGGACCGCCATCGGCCGCTTCCGGTGCGGTGTGCAGGATGACCGTGCCATAGGCCGTGCCGGACATGCGCGCATCGGAAATGCGGATCATGTCGGTGATGCCCTTCTTCAGGACTTTCGGCGGCAGGCCCATATTGCCGACCTCGGCCATGCCGGGATACCCCTTCGGGCCGCAATACTTCAGCACCATGATGCAGGTCTCGTCTATATCGAGATCGTCGCGGTTAATGCGGGCGTGATAGTCCTCGATGCTCTCGAACACAACGGCGCGGCCCTTGTGCTGCATAAGGTGCGGCGAAGCGGCTGACGGCTTAAGCACGCAGCCCTTCGGCGCCAGGTTGCCGCGCAGCACCGCGATGCCGCCGGACTTGGTCAGTGCCTTGTCGCGCGGCACGATGACGTCGTCATTGTAGTTGACGACATCCTTGACGCCGTTCCAGATCGTGTCGCCAGTGACCGTCAGCGCCTCCTTGTGCAAGAGGCCCATCTCGCCGACGGCCTTGATCACCACCGGAAGGCCACCGGCGTAATAGAACTCCTCCATCAGGTACTTGCCCGAAGGCTGCAGGTTGACGATCGTCGGCACCTCGCGGCCGAGACGATCCCAATCGTCGAGCGTCAGGTCGACGCCGATGCGGCCGGCCAGCGCCAGGAGGTGCAGCACGGCATTGGTCGAGCCACCGACGGCGCCGTTGACGCGGATGGCGTTCTCGAAGGCCTCTTTCGTCAGGATGTCCGAGGGCTTCAAGTCCTCCTTGACCATGTCGACGATGCGGCGGCCGGAAAGCTGCGAGATCACCCGGCGGCGTGCGTCGACGGCGGGGATTGCGGCGTTGCCGGGCAGCGTCATGCCGAGCGCTTCAGCCATCGAGGCCATGGTGGAGGCCGTGCCCATGGTCATGCAGCTTCCTGCCGAGCGGGCCATGCCCTGCTCTGCATCCATGAACTCCGCCAGCGACATCTCGCCGGATTTCACCATTTCCGAGAATTGCCAGATCGCCGTGCCGGAGCCGACATCCTTGCCGCGCCACTTGCCGTTCAGCATCGGGCCGCCGGAGACGAGGATGACCGGGATATCGACGCTGGCAGCCCCCATCAGCAGGCTCGGCGTGGTCTTGTCACAGCCGCCGAGCAGCACGACGCCATCGACCGGATTGCCGCGGATCGCCTCTTCCACGTCCATCGCCGCAAGATTGCGGAACATCATCGCCGTCGGGCGCAGCGTGCTTTCGCCGACGGAGAAGACCGGAAACTCGACCGGGAAGCCGCCCGCCTCGTAGACGCCGCGCTTCACCCGCTCGGCAAGGTCGCGCAGATGCGCGTTGCACGGCGTCAGCTCCGACCAGGTGTTACAGACGCCGATGATCGGCCGCCCGTCGAACGTGTCGGCGGGCAGGCCCTGGTTCTTCATCCAGGAGCGATGCATGATGGCATTCTTGCCCGTACCGCCGAACCACTCCTGGGAACGGAGCCTACGCGGCCACTCAGCTTTCTTCTTCATCTTTTCCTTCCTTGAGCGGCCCGCGCAGATCACGCGGGCCCTGCACGGTTTCCCTTAAGCCAGGGTGTAGGCCGTCTTGACGGTGGTGTAGAACTCGGCAGCGTAGCGACCCTGCTCGCGCGAACCGTAGGACGAGCCCTTGCGGCCGCCGAAGGGCACGTGGAAATCAACGCCGGCGGTCGGCAGGTTGACCATCACCATGCCGGCTTCGGCATTGCGCTTGAAATGGGTCGCATGCTTGAGGCTGGTGGTGGCGATGCCAGAGGAGAGGCCGAAGGGCGTGTCGTTGGCGACGGCGAGCGCTTCGTCGTAATCGCGGACGCGGATGACGGATGCGACCGGGCCAAAAATCTCCTCGCGGGAGATGCGCATCGCATTCGTCGCCTCGGTGAACAGCGCCGGCTGCAGGTAGAAGCCGGGCGTGTCGCGCTTCAGAAGCTCGCCGCCGAAGGCAAGCCTGGCGCCTTCCTGCTTGCCGATGGCGATGTAGTCGGTGTCCTGGTTGAGCTGGCTCTCGTCGACCACCGGACCGATATGGGTGCCGGCCTTCAAGGCGTCATCGATCGTCAGCCCCTTCATCCGTTCGCCCATGGCCGCCACGAAACGATCGTGAATGCCCTCGGTGACGATGATGCGCGAGGACGCGGTGCAGCGCTGGCCGGTGGAGAAGAAGGCGGAATTGACCGCCGCTTCGACCGCGACCGAAAGATCGGCATCGTCGAGGACGACGAAGGGGTTCTTGCCGCCCATCTCCAACTGGTATTTGCGATTGTGCTCGACGGAGGCGGCGGCGACGCGCTTGCCGGTGCCGACGGAGCCGGTGAAGGTGATGGCGTTCACGTCGGCGCTGTCGAGCATCGCCTGGCCGACGACCGAGCCCTTGCCCATGACGAGGTTCAAGACCCCCTTCGGCAGGCCGGCGCGGTGGAGGATGTCAACGATCGCCCAGGAACTGCCAGGCACGAGCTCGGCCGGCTTGAAGACGACGGTGTTGCCGTAGCAGAGCGCAGGGGCGATCTTCCAGGCGGGAATGGCGATCGGGAAGTTCCACGGCGTGATGATGCCGACGACGCCGACCGGCTCGCGGGTGATCTCGACGCCGATATTGGGCCGGGCGGATGGCAGCACTTCGCCGGCCAGGCGCAAGCACTCGCCGGCGAAGAAATCGAAGATCTGGCCGGCACGCACGGTCTCGCCGATGCCTTCGACCAGCGTCTTGCCTTCCTCGCGCGACAGAAGCTTTCCGAGCTCGTCCTTGCGGGCGAGGATCTCGTCGGCCGTCTTCCTCAGGATCGCATGGCGCTCGAGGATGCCGGAGCGCGACCAGGCGGGAAACGCCGCCTTGGCCGCCGCGATCGCAGCTCGCGCGTCGTCGGCCGAGGCGCGGGCATATTCGCCCACCACGTCATTGGTATTCGACGGGTTGATGTTGGCAACCCCGTCGCCGCCGACCCACTCGCCGGCAATCAGGTTCTGGTGCAATGTCATAGGCTTCGAGCCTCCTTGATAGAAACGCCTGACCGTCCCTCGTGAACGGTCGCGCTTAGGAGATGTTTCAGAGCTGGCTTATGGCGACCTGTTCTTCCGCGGCGATGGCAAGGGCGTTGCGGAGCGGAAGGCCGAAGCCCGACGCCTCGATCTCGAACACGTCGCCTTCCTCGGTGCGAATGCCGTCGCCGAAGGAGAGCGTCGCCGTCCCGAACATGTGAACGTGGATGTCGCCCGGCTGGCGGAACAGTTCGTACTTGAAATGATGATGCTCAAGGTTGGCGAAACTGTGCGACATGTTGGCTTCGCCCGACAGGAACGGCTTCTCCCACAGCACCTTGCCGCCACGCAGGATCCGCGACATGCCGCGGATATCTTCCGGCGCTGCGCCGATGCGGATTTCCGGACCGAAGCTCGCCTGCCGCAGCTTCGAATGCGCCAGCCAGAGATAGTTGACCCGCTCGGTCTTGTGGTCGGAGAACTCGTTGGCAACGGCAAAGCCGATTCGGCACGGCACGCCCTTGTCGGAGATCACGTAGATGCCGGCCATTTCCGGCTCTTCACCGCCGTCCTCGGCGAAAGAGGGCGAGACGAGCGCAGCACCGGGGGCCACAGCGCTGGTGCCGTTGCCCTTGTAGAACCATTCCGGTTGTACGCCGGTTTCGCCGGCCTTCGGCTTGCCGCCTTCGAGCCCCATGCGGAACATCTTCATCGAGTCCGTCAGCGTTTCCTCGGCCGCCTCGCTCGTCTTCTTATGCATGGCGTCGCGGGTCGCGGCGGAGCCGAGATGGGTGAGACCCGTGCCGGTCAGGTGCAGGTGCGCCGGATCCGGATGGGTGATCGGCGGCAGGAAGCGTCCCTCCGCATAGGCCTTGTCGAGGTCGACGGCGGCCCCGAGACCCTTGGCCTCGATCGTCTCCCTCAGGCTGCGCCCGGCATTGGCCGCTTCCATCGCCAGGGCATAGACGCTTGCAGCGCCCTTGACCGCATGCGCGGTTTCGCCGGGCAAGCGCACCGCGACCGTTATCGATCCGTCTTCGTTCCTGATCTGCGAAATCAGCACGATCCTGTCCTTCCTGTCGTCGTTCGGGTCGCAGTCTCCGCCTTCTCAAGGCAAAAGCGTCCCCGTGGGTGACTTTCGCCACCCAATTCCAGCGGGCCAATCCGCCGATCCTGGCAACCGCGGCTGCCGGTGAATGTTACTGGTTCGCGTCGGGTCTTATGGCTTTCAGCTCAACCCTTGTTCTTGTTGTAGACATCGAAGAAGACGGCAGCGAGCAGGACGAGACCCTTGATCAGCTGCTGGTAGTCGATGCCGATGCCCATGATCGACATGCCGTTGTTCATCACGCCCATGATGAAGGCGCCGATCACCGCGCCGATGATCTTGCCGACACCGCCGGACGCCGAGGCGCCGCCGATGAAGCAGGCCGCGATGACGTCAAGCTCGAAGCCGACGCCGGCCTTCGGCGTTGCCGAATTGAGGCGGGCGGTGATGATCATGCCGGCGAGTGCCGCCAGCACGCCCATGTTGACGAAGGTGTAGAAGGTCAGCCGCTCGGTATTGATGCCCGAAAGCTTGGTCGCCTTGACGTTGCCGCCCATGGCATAGATGCGGCGACCGATCGTCGAGCGCGTGGTGATGAAGGTGTAGAGCGCGATGAGAACGGCCATGGCGATCAGCACGTTCGGCAGGCCGCGATAGGTCGCAAGCTGGAAACCGATGAACAGCGCCACGGCGGCGATCACAGCCATCTGCACTGCGAAGAAGACGAAGGGCTCGTTCTCCGTGCCGTGCTGCTCATTGATCTTGCGGTCGCGAAGGCCCGCATAGATCGCGTAGCCGACGAGCGCGATAACGGCGATGAGTGCCACCACGTTCTGAATGGTCTCAGGCGCCGGATTGAGGAAATAGAGGAAGTCCGGAACGAAGCCGGTCGACAGCAGCTGGAATTCCTTCGGGAACGGACCGATCGGGCGGCCGCCGAGCACCACATAGGTGAGCCCGCGGAAAACCAGCATGCCGGCAAGCGTGACGATGAAGGACGGGATCTTCTGGTAGGCAACCCAATAGCCCTGGGCCGCCCCCATGATGCCGCCGACGATCAGACAGGCCGGGATGACGACAAAGGCCGGCAGACCCCACTTGACCAGCATGATCGCCGAGATCGCCCCAATGAAGGCGACGATCGACCCGACCGACAGATCGATATGGCCGGCGACGATGATCAGCAGCATGCCAAGCGCCATGATGACGATGAACGAGTTCTGCAGCACCAGGTTGGTGATGTTGACCGGCTTGAACAGCACGCCGTCGGTCACGAACTGGAAGAACAGCATGATCACGACGAGTGCGACGAGCAGGCCGTATTCGCGGATATTGTTCTTGAGATAGTCCCCGATCGAGGGCTTGTTGGTTTGGGTGCTCGTATCGGCGACCATTAGTGTTTCTCCCCTGAACGCATGATGGCACGCATGATGGATTCCTGGCTCGCCTCCGCCTTCGAGAGCTCGGCTACGATGCGGCCCTCATTCATGACGTAGATGCGATCACAGGTTCCAAGCAGCTCCGGCATTTCCGATGATATCATCAGAATGCCTTTACCCTCGGCGGCAAGTTGGTTGATGATGGAGTAGATCTCATATTTCGCGCCGATGTCGATGCCGCGTGTCGGCTCGTCGAGAATGAGAACTTCCGGATTGGTGAACAGCCATTTGGACAGCACGACCTTCTGCTGGTTGCCGCCCGAGAGGTTGACCGTTTCCTGATAGATCGAGTGCGAACGGATACGCAGCTTCGAGCGATAGTCGGAGGCGACCTTCGCTTCCTTGCGGTCATCGATGACCCCGTTCGCGGCAACCGCCTTCAGGTTGGAGAGCGTCGTGTTCTCCTTGATGTTGTTGATCAGCACGAGGCCGAGCTGCTTGCGGTCCTCGGTGACGTAAGCGAGACCCGCGTCGATCGCCCGCGGAATGGTGCTGACATCGACGGGCTTCCCGCGCATCGTCACCTCGCCGGTGATCTTGTGGCCCCAGGACTTGCCGAAGAGGCTCATGGCCGTTTCGGTACGCCCTGCCCCCATCAGCCCGGCGATGCCGACGACTTCGCCGGCGCGCACGGTGAAATTGACGTCGTGCAGGAATTGCCGGTCGCGGTGATGCTGGTGGAAGACGTTCCAGTTCTTCACCTCCAGCAGCGTCTCGCCGATATTCGGCTCGCGCGGCGGATAGCGGTCTTCCATGGCGCGGCCGACCATGCCCTTGATGATCCGGTCTTCGCCGATGTCTTCGCTGTGACAGTCGAGCGTCTCGACCGTGCCGCCGTCGCGCAGGATGGTGATCTGGTCGGCGACCTTCCGGATCTCGTTCAGCTTGTGCGAAATGATGATCGAGGTCATGCCCTGCGTGCGAAACTCCATCAAGAGCTTCAGCAGCGCATCGGAATCGGTTTCGTTGAGCGAGGCGGTCGGCTCGTCGAGGATCAGCAGCCGCACCTTCTTCGATAGCGCCTTGGCGATCTCGACCAGCTGCTGCTTGCCGACGCCGATGTCGGTGATGAGCGTTGCCGGGGATTCGCTCAAGCCCACCTTCTTCAGGAGTTCCTGCGTGCGGGCGAAGGTCTGCGGCCAGTGGATCACGCCGTTGCTGGCGATCTCGTTGCCGAGGAAGATGTTCTCGGCGATCGAAAGCAGCGGCACCAGCGCCAGTTCCTGATGGATGATGATGATGCCGAGGTCTTCGCTGTCGGAAATCGTCGAGAAGCGGCGGGCTTCGCCGTCATAGTGGATTTCGCCGTCATAGGTGCCGGCGGGATAGACGCCACTCAGCACCTTCATCAGCGTCGACTTGCCGGCACCGTTTTCGCCGACGAGTGCGTGAATTTCACCTTCGCGGACCTTGAAGCTGACATTGTCCAGCGCCTTGACGCCCGGAAACGTCTTGGTGATGCCCCGCATTTCAAGAATGATATTGTCCATGTTCAGTCATTCCAGCGGCAGTCTGCGAGAGAGTACCGGCTCCGTCATCTGGATAAAAGGGGTCCGCGCCGTCGCGCGGGCCCCCATGCTCAAAAAGATCAGTTGTTGATCTGGTCTTCGGTGTAGTAGCGCGAGCTGACGAGCACGTCCTTGACGTTGGACTTGTCGACGGCAACCGGCTTCAAGAGGTAGGACGGAACGACCTTGACGCCGTTTTCATAGGTCTTGGTGTCGTTCACTTCCGGCTCCTTGCCGTCCATGATCGCATTGACCATGCCGACGGTGACCTTTGCCAGTTCGCGCGTATCCTTGAAGATCGACGAATACTGTTCGCCGGCGAGGATCGACTTGACCGACGGCAGTTCCGCGTCCTGACCGGTGACAACGGGCATCGGCATGTCGCCCGAGCCGTAGCCGACGCCCTTCAGCGCCGAGATGATGCCGATCGAGAGGCCGTCATAGGGCGAGAGCACGCCATCGACCTTGGCGTCGGTGTAGTTCGACGACAGCAGGTTTTCCATGCGGGCCTGGGCAACAGCACCGTCCCAACGCAGCGTGCCGACCTGGTCCATGCCCTTCTGGCCGGACTTGACGACGATCTTGCCGCTGTCGATCAGCGGCTGCAGGACCGACATCGCGCCGTCATAGAAGAAGAAGGCGTTGTTGTCGTCCGGCGAACCACCGAAGAGCTCGATGTTCTTGGGCTCGGTCGCACCGTCGAGCTTGAGGCCCTGGACCAGCGACGTCGCCTGCTGCACGCCGACCTGGAAGTTGTCGAAGGTGGCGTAGTAGTCGACGTTGCCCGAGTCGCGGATCAGGCGGTCATAGGCAATAACCTTGACGCCTGCATCATGGGCCTTCTGCAGGATGTCGGAGAGCGTCGTGCCGTCGATGGCGCCGATGACGAGAACCTTGGCACCCTTGGTCACCATGTTCTCGATCTGGGCGAGTTGGTTCGGAATGTCGTCGTCAGCGAACTGCAGGTCCGGGGTGTAGCCGGCTTCCTTGAACAGCTTCTCCATCGTCTCGCCGTCGGAAATCCAGCGGGTCGACGTCTTCGTCGGCATGGAAATGCCGACCGTGCCCTTGTCCTGCGCAAATACCGGCGCAGCGAAGGACGCGATCGAAATCGCAGCGGCTGCGAGAAGCGAAGTCATCAATTTCATCAGTTCTCTCCCAAAAAAGTTGAAGCCGGCAGGCAAAGCCTTCCCGTCTATGCGCAGTAATCCGCCGCCCGAGATCTTCGTCCCTGGCTGCGGATCAAGGTGAAGGAGAGGCCTCCCCGCCTCGCATGCTCCCACATGCGCTGGCACATGAGTAAAAATTGGAATCAAAACATATAACTGTCAAATACAATATCGCTTTGAATGTATACCAAAAATGATATAGCACTTGCAAACAGTGTGATTTTTGAAAATCCTTGAAAACCAAGGGGGAAAGAAGGAGGCGGAGAATGCGCGACCAGAAGCCCGGCACCGCCGGCACGACCGGCGAACTCTTCGATTCGGCGCTCTTCCGCTCCGGCCTGAAGATCAGCCACCTCCGGCTGATTCTCGCGATCGACGATCACAGGCGCATCAGCGCCGCGGCCGAAGCCCTCGGAATCTCGCAGCCGGCCGCGTCGCGCATGCTGTCGGAAATCGAGACCATGCTGAAGGCGCCGGTCTGCGAACGCGTCGCCCGCGGCGTCGAACTGACGCCCTATGGCGAGGCGCTGGCGCGGCGGGCGCGGACGATCTTTCTGGAGCTTCGGGAGGCCTCCCGCGAAATCAGCGAACTCAAGACCGGCAGCGGCGGCTCGGTCTCGCTGGGCTCGGTCACCGGCCCGGCGCTCAACCTCGCGGTCCCCGCCATTCGCCAGGTGATCACCGCCTATCCCGGCATCGAAATCAACGTCCAGATCGAAAACAGCAACGTGCTGGCGAGGGAGCTTCTCGCCGCGCGGCACGACTTCATCATCGGGCGCATCCCCGACGATCAGCCGCCGCGGCTCTTCAACATGGTGGAAATCGGCTACGAGGAGGTCTGCCTGATCGTGCGTGACGGCCATCCCCTGCTCGACAAGCCCGTGGTCGGCGCTGAGGACCTGCCCTCCTATGACTGGGTGTTCCAGCCGCCGGGCACGCTGCTCAGACGCGCCGTCGAGGACAGCTTCGTGTCCGCCGGCGTCAGGCTGCCGGCGACCGTGATCAACACCTCGTCAATCATCCTGACGCTGTCCATCGTGCGCAACACCAATGCGATCGCGCCGGTGGCGCTCGACGTCGCCAACCTGATTGCCGGCAACCGCACGCCGGCCGGCGAAATCCGCATCCTCAAGACTGAAATCCCGATCCGCATCAAGCCCTACGGGCTGATCACGGCGGAGGGACGCGCATTGCCGCCGAGCGCCAAGCTGCTCTACGACCTCATCCTGAAACAGGGACGAGCGTGACCAGCCCGGCATGATCAGAGTGATCAGCCCGGGATAATCTCCGCCTGCCATGGTGCGCCTCCATTGGAGGCGTCATGTTTGGAATGTCAGTCTTTCAGTCGGTGCTCGAGCGACTGAAAACGGAAGAGGATAGCGAACCGGCACCGGCCGAAGCGGCGCGTGTCGCCACGCCCTATGCCCCGGCGTTCGACTGTAGCTTTGCCGCCGAAAACACTGGCCTCACTTCCCTCGGCGCGGTCGAGCGCGCCTATCTCGACGCGTCTTTCGTGGAACCGCCGTCCCCGCCCGTCATGCCCGACTTTCTCAGCCGCACGAGCCTTGCGGAGGTCGCCGAGGAACTGGCGCTTGCAGACGACGAAACGCAAGCGACGCTTGCTGCGAAGCGGCGGGCATTCGCTGCCCTAAACCACCCGGACCGGCTGCCGGCCGCCTTCCGGACCAATGCGACCGTGCGGATGAAACTTGCCAACATGCTGATCGACGAAGCCTCTCGGCAGGTGCGTGTGACCAGCCCGGCCCCCTGATTCTCAGCCGGTGGGGCCGCCCTCGTCGCCCTTGTCCTGCTCCTCGTCCCCGACCTTTGCCTCGCCCTTCTCGCTCGACCTGTAGAAGATCAGCAGCGCCGCCGAGGTGTAGGCCGTGATCGCCAGGAAGATCATGCCCCAAAGCATCTGCTCGCCAAGGAACTCGACCACCGTCCACACGGCGCAGAAGAGAACGATCAGCAGACGGATCCACAGCGGGCGGTAAAAGGGGTGATCCGGGTCGATGAACTTGAGCATTCTATCCTCTGGCAGCCTTATCTCGAGTGCTCCATTTACGAGAAGTTCGTCCACAACGGCAAGCCCGGGACCACGAACGCCCCTTGACGGGAAGCGCAAAAATGGAATAAAAATTCCGAAAATGTGCGTATCGGCCGTTTCATTCCGATTGTGCGGGATTGGGTGGCCGAACGGACAGCGGAGGTACCAAGGGAGAGGCGCCGGCGCAGCGTTCCAACGCGCGATCTTTCGTGGCAACTTTTCGACCCATTCGCGGAAACGGTATTCCGCGGCGCCTTTGCGCGATGAGCGCCGATCATCACGCCCCTTCCCGGTCGCGAACCGGACTTCGAGAGAAACAGAGATGACAGTCAGATTTGGTCTTCTGGGCGCCGGACGCATCGGCAAGGTTCACGCGAAAGCCGTCAGCGGCAATCCGGATGCGGTGCTTGTTGCCGTTGCCGATGCCTTCCCCGCCGCTGCCGAAGCCATCGCCAAGCAGTATGGCTGCGACGTACGCACCATCGAAGCGATCGAAGCCGCCAAGGACATCGACGCCGTCGTCATCTGCACGCCGACCGACACCCATGCCGACCTGATCGAGCGCTTCGCGCGCGCCGGCAAGGCGATCTTCTGCGAAAAGCCCGTCGACCTTGACGTCGAGCGCGTCAAGGCCTGCCTCAAGGTGGTCAACGAAACCAAGGCCAAGCTGATGGTCGGCTTCAACCGCCGCTTCGATCCGCATTTCATGGCCGTCAAGCAGGCGATCGATGCCGGCAAGATCGGCGACGTCGAGATGGTGACGATCACTTCGCGCGATCCCGGCGCCCCGCCGGTCGACTACATCAAGCGTTCGGGCGGCATCTTCCGCGACATGACCATCCACGACTTCGACATGGCCCGCTTCCTGCTCGGCGAGGAGCCGGTCTCGGTGACGGCAACCGCCGCCGTTCTCGTCGACAAGGCGATCGGCGAAGCCGGCGACTATGACAGCGTCTCGGTAATCCTGCAGACTGCGTCCGGCAAGCAGGCCATCATCTCCAACTCCCGCCGCGCCACCTACGGCTACGACCAGCGCATCGAAGTGCACGGCTCGAAAGGAGTCGTTTCGGCTGAGAACCAGCGGCCGGTGTCGATCGAGATCGCCAACGGCGATGGCTACACCCGCCCGCCGCTGCACGACTTCTTCATGACCCGCTATACCGAAGCCTATGCCAACGAGATCGAGAGCTTCATCGCCACGATCGAAAAGGGCGCGGAGATCACGCCTTCCGGCAAGGACGGCCTTGCCGCACTGGCGCTCGCGGACGCTGCCCTAAAGTCGGTTGTCGAAAAGCGCCAGATCAGCGTGGCGTAGAACTTCGCCTCCCAAGCAAACAAATCGGCCGGGCGCCACATGCCCGGCCTTTTTTACACCCGCACTCTGCAAGTCAGCGCCCGAGGCATCTCAGCCTTCGGCGCATGCCGCCACCTTCTCCCACCGCGGCGCTTCCCGGCCGGTGCTGGGCGCAGCACCCGGCCGGCCGGAAAGAAAGCCTTGGATCTGCAGGCAGCCTTCCTCCGCCAGGATCTGCCGTTGTCGTTCGGTCTCGACGCCTTCGGTCACGACCGCCAGCTTGAGGCTGTGGCCGAGTGCGATGATCGCCCGGACGATCGCCTGCGCCGAAGGATCCTTTTCAAGGGCAGCCGTGAAGCTGCAATCGATCTTCAGCTTGTCGAAGGGGAAGGTCTGCAGGTTGCTCAACGACGAATGCCCGGTGCCGAAATCGTCCATGACGATCCTGACGCCGAGGATACGCAGGCGAACCAGTACTGCCAGCACGTCCTCGCGATTGTGCATCAGCGCCGCCTCGGTGATTTCCAGTTCCAGCCGCCAGGGATCGAGGCCAGTCCGGCGCAAGATGCTGGCGACCTGGTCGAAGAGATTGGGCAGCAGGAACTGGACCGGCGAGATGTTGACGGAAATCGGCAGCGGCTCATTCCATTTTGCCGCTTCCGTGCAGGCCTGTTCCAGCACCCACTCGCCGATCTGGATGATCGAACCGCTTTCCTCTGCGATCGGAATGAACACGTCGGGCCCGATCAGCCCGCGCTGCGGATGGCTCCAGCGCAGAAGCGCCTCGTAGCCGATGATCCTGTCGCTTTGAACCTCGACCAGCGGCTGGTATTCGAGAAAGAACTGGCGGCGAAGCACCGCATGGCGCAGGTCGTTTTCGATCTGCCGGCGGGTGCGAACCGCTTCATCCATCTCCCGGTCGAAGAAGCAGGCGATACCCTTGCCGCTCTGCTTGGCGCGGTAGAGCGCCGTGTCGGCGTTGTTGCGCAACTGATCTGCGGTCTGCCCGTCGGTCGGGTAGAGCGCGGCGCCGATGCTGACGCCGACGGCGGTCGGGTCGCGATTGGTATCCATTTCCGCGGCAAACAGCGCCAGGATACGGTCCGTCACCAGACGCGCCGCCTGCGGCTGCTTGCCGCCCACCTGAATGATCGCGAATTCGTCACCGCCGAGACGGGCGATCGTGTCCTGCTCTCCGGCAGCCTCGCGCAGGATGTCGGCAACCTTGCGCAGGATCCGGTCGCCTTCGCCGTGGCCGAAGATGTCGTTGACCGCCTTGAAGCGATCGAGATCGAGGCAGAGGATCGCCAGTTCCTCGCCTCGCGCAGAAGCCGCCGCAAGCGTCTGGGCCAGCCTGCGATCGAAGAAGGCGCGGTTCGGCAAGTCGGTGAGCGCATCGTGATGGGCCAGATGCTCGATCGTGCGCTCGGCTTCCTTCCTTGCCCTCAAGTCGCGCACGAAGATCACTTCGCATTCGCGTCCACGATACTCGATCGTCCGACACATGAATTCCACGGGAATGGTGCGCCCGTCGGCACTCAGAAGGTCGATCTCGCCGGGACCTTCCCCACGCCTGTGTCCCTCCAGCCCCTCCTCGCCGAAGACGAAGATCTCGGACGGGCGACGCCCGGACAGGTCCGCAAGCGACCGGCCGGTGAGGCCGGAAAACCGCTCGTTGGCTTCGACGATGACGCCGTCGAAAACGATCGCCATGCCTTCGAGCGAGGCGTTGGCAAGCCCTCGGAGATCGGTCAGGTGCCGATCGACGAAGAGCGCACCGAAGGCGAGCACGATCAATGTGGTCGAGGCGGCGATGACCCCACCGGCGAGCCAGGCGGGATGAATGGTATCGGCGACGGCGACACTGGCCTCCGGCACCAGCGTCACGCCACTCATCGACGTGAAGTGCAAGGCACAGATCGCCAGCACCAGCAGCAGTGAGGAGACGACCAACCGCCGCATGCTGCGCAGGACATGAAAAGCGTGGAGCGCAGCACCCGCCACCAGCATTCCCGCGACGACCGCCGAACCGGTCGCCCGCAGATCGTAGGCTATGTGCCCGTGGATCTCGATCGCCTGCATGCCGGTGAAATGCATCGCCGCGACGCCGGCACCAAGCACGAAACCGCCGCAGCACATCGAGATACGCGAACCACCGCCGAGGCAGATTGCGAAGGCGATCCACGACGCGGCTATGGCTACGACCATCGACAGGGCGGTGCCCCAGAGACCGTAAGCAACAGGCACGCCACCGTCATAGGCCAGCATCGCTATGAAGTGCGTCGACCAGACACCGAAACCGCAGGCAAGGCCGCTGGCGGCAACCCAGAGGCTGCGTTGGCCGCCTTCGCTTCGCTCGGCACGCAGCAGCAGCAACATCGTTGCGACGCTGCCTGCCAGGCAGACGATCGCGGCGGCCACGATGAGCCGCCAGTCATGATCGTCGCGTATGCATGCAATCACTGAAAACATAGACGTCTCCCACGTCACCGCCACATTGACAAGGAGTCGCTAAATAACTGTAAATTGTATTACCAAAGGCGTTCGCCTTCGGCACAACCCCAAAAATGGTCGCGCCTGGCGATGCGCTTCAGCCAAGCATCACGAAAGGCCGGTGGTGGCGATATCGGCATCGATCGCGCCCAGCGCCCGCTCCAGATGCCCCTCGAAGACGAGACGTTGCTCGTCGGGCACGACCGATATTTCGGGAGCGCCCTGGAGACGAACCTGCATCGATTGGGCAAGTCCCTCCTCGATGCCCGGCAGCATGAGATCGAAGTAGCGGATGCCGGGGCCGGTGACGTGAACGGGCATGCGTTCATAGAGGCTCAGCATGCGCGAGATGCCGTTACCGAGCGCGATGCCCGCCTGGCGGAACGCATAACCGGCCATGCGATGCCCCTGCCGCGCATTGACGGCGATCTTGTCGAGCTCGGCAACGGGAACGAATTTGGCGGGGATGGTATCCGCCGGCACCTCGAACGCCGCCCGCAGAATCCCATAGAAGCCCGCTGCCGCCTCGATGCAGCCATAGGCGCCGCAACGGCACAGGCCGGCCGACGGCGCGTGCAGCATATGGCCGAAGTTGGGCGCGCTGACATCCATCTCCCCGCTGTGGTTCTTGCGGGCGACGCCGAGGCCGATGCTGTGGCCGAGCGAGATCGCCGCAAGCGCCCTGAACCCGCCCTCCGGCTTGCGCTCGGCCTGGGCGGCGAGCGCCTGCGCGACCAGCAGCGTCTCGTTGCTGAGCATGACCTTCGCGCGCCACTGCGGCGCAAGCAACGCGGCGAAATCCAGCTCTTCCCGGCCAAAGACCGGCGACCACAAAAGCCGCGCCGCCGCGCTGTCGACCAACCCCTTGCTGCTGATCGAAACGGCGAGCACGCGATCCCGTTCCAGCCTCGAACGCTGCAGCAGGCGTTCGAGCGCATCCACGAATGCGCGGGCGAAAGGAACCGTGCCGCGCTCGCCGTGGTTTCGCGTTTCGTCGAACCGGTCGAGAAGCGTGCCGCCATAATCGATCAGCGAATATTGCACGATGTCGGAGGAGATCCTGACGACCACGAGATGGCCGTGGTCGCGCCGCGGCGTGAAGAGGACACGGGGCCGCCCTCGCCCGCCGTGAACCTGTTGTTCCGCCTTCGCGAGCACCCCGGCCTTCTCCAATTCCGCGGTGATCACGGAAACGGTCGCCGAGGCAAGCCCGGTCTCAGCCGAGATTTCCGTGTGGGAGAGATTGCCGGCGCGCCTGAGCGCTGCAAGGACCAGCGCGCTGTTCTGCTGACGCACGAGCTCAGTGCTGGATTTGGTCAGCATGAGACGTCCCTGTCAGTGGCGGATTCTTCGAACACATGCCCCTCCCAAAGCATCTGTTGAACGGCGAGACAAGGCGCCGACAGCCTTGTGGCACCGATTTTCTCGACGGTCGAGAAACAACGCACGAGACCACTCGCGAAGCGCTTTGTTGATGCCGCAATCACCGCATTCACGCCGTGTTGACAGCCTCCAAAATCCATGACATTCATTTTCTCGACTGTCGAGAAAATAATTCCGCACGATGTGGCGGCACGATCTCCGACAGCATTCAAGGCTGGCGGGGGATGGTGCGGGAGGTTCGCACGCTCGGCCGGCCCTCACTCGGGAGGATGAAATGAAATCCGTTTTGAAGCTGATGGCAGGGGTTGCCGTCATCGTTTCCCTGCATTCCGTTGCCCAGGCGAAGGACCTGGTCGTCGGCGTTTCCTGGTCCAACTTCCAGGAAGAGCGCTGGAAAACCGACGAAGCCGCCATCAAGGCCGCGCTGGAGGCATCCGGTGACAAGTACATCTCCGCCGACGCGCAGTCGTCCGCAGCCAAGCAGCTGACCGACATCGAGTCGCTGATCGCCCAGGGCGCCAATGCACTGATCGTGCTGGCCCAGGACAGCGACGCCATCGGCCCGGCCATCGAAAAGGCCGCCGCCGAAGGCATTCCGGTCGTCGGCTACGACCGCCTGATCGAAAACCCGGCCGCCTTCTACATCACCTTCGACAACAAGGAAGTCGGCCGCATGCAGGCCCGCGAAGTGTTCAAGGTGAAGCCGGAAGGCAATTACGTCTTCATCAAGGGTTCCTCGGCTGACCCGAACGCCGACTTCCTCTTCTCCGGACAGATGGAAGTGCTGAAGGAAGCCGTCGACGCCGGCAAGATCAAGAATGTCGGCGAAGCCTATACGGACGGCTGGAAGCCGGAGAACGCCCAGAAGAACATGGAGCAGTTCCTGACCGCCAACGACAACAAGGTCGACGCGGTCGTCGCTTCCAACGATGGTACGGCCGGCGGCTCGATCGCGGCTCTCGATGCACAGGGCCTCGCCGGCTCGGTCCCGGTCTCCGGCCAGGATGCCGACAAGGCAGCACTGAACCGCGTTGCCTTGGGCACGCAGACCGTCTCGGTCTGGAAGGACTCCCGTGAACTCGGCAAGCGCGCCGCGGAAGTCGCCGTCGAACTTGCCGGCGGCAAGAAGATGGAAGAAGTCGCCGGCGTCACCACCTTCAACGGCGGACCGAAGGGCGTGGCCATGCAGTCGGTCTTCCTCGCACCGCTGCCGATCACCAAGGACAACCTGAACGTCGTCATCGACGCGGGCTGGATCTCCAAGGCGGAAGCCTGCCAGGGCGTCAAGGGCGACGTCGCGGCCTGCAAGTAAACCGCATCAGCAGAACTGAGCGCTGACGTCAGACAAGCGCCGCAACGCAACCCGTTGCGGCGCTTGCGCAAGGTGCGCACCGGGCGGACAATGCCGCCCGCGCAACCGGCGCAATGTAACGAAACGCTCGATCTCTGCCGTCGCACCGGACTTGTCGCGTCGATCCCGGCTCCTGGTGCCATCTGACGCGACGACATCAACACGAAAAGTGGGGGAAGGCACGTCCATGGCCGACATCACACAAGGCAACACGCAGGGCGCACAGGCAAATCGCGCCCGCACAGCGGACGAAAACCCGGTGAAGCGCTTCTTCCGCGCCACCGAAATCGACACCCGGCTGCTCGGCATGGTCGGCGCGCTCGTCATCATCTGGATCGGCTTTCAGATCATGACCGGCGGCCTGTTCCTCACGCCGCGCAACCTGTGGAACCTGACGGTCCAGACCTCCTCCGTCGCCGTGATGGCGACCGGCATGGTGCTGATCATCGTCACCCGCAACATCGACCTCTCCGTCGGCTCCGTGCTCGGCTTCTGCGGCATGGTCATGGGCGTCATGCAGGTGAAATTTCTGCCGCAATATCTCGGCCTCGAGCATCCGGCCATCTGGATCATCACGCTATTGAGCGGCGTCGCCGTGGGTGCTGCCATCGGCGCGCTCCAGGGCTCGATCGTCGCTTTCCTCAACGTGCCCGCCTTCATCGTCACGCTTGGCGGCCTGCTCGTCTGGCGCGGCGCCACCTGGTTCGTGACCAGCGGCCAGACGGTCGCGCCGATGAACACCACCTTCCGCCTCATGGGCGGCGGCACTGAAGGGTCGATCGGCGCAACAGCAAGCTGGATCGTCGGCATCCTCGCCTGCATAGCCATCGTCGCCGCCATCCTCAATTCGCGCAAGCAGCGCAAGCGCTTCCGCTTCCCGCTGCGTCCGGTCTGGGCGGAGTATTTCCTGGCGATTCTCGGCTGTATCCTGGTGCTCGGCGCGATCGCCGTCGCCAACAGCTACTACTGGCCGACCAACATCGCCCGCAAATATGCCGACGCCAACGGCATCGCCTGGCCCGAAGGCGGCCTGCAGATCTCGCACGGGATCGCCATCCCCGTGCTCGTCGCCGTCGCCGTCGGCATCGTCATGACCTTCATCGCCACGCGGCTCCGCTTCGGCCGCTATGTCTTCGCGCTCGGCGGCAACCCGGAAGCAGCCGAACTCGCCGGCATCAAGACCCGCTGGGTCACCGTCAAGATCTTCACGCTAATGGGCATCCTCTGCGCCATTGCCGCGGCGATCTCGACCGCCCGCCTCAACGCGGCAACCAACGCGCAGGGCGAACTCGACGAACTCTATACGATCGCCGCCGCGGTCATCGGCGGCACATCGCTCGCCGGCGGTGTCGGCACGATCGCCGGCGCCATGATCGGCGCGCTCGTCATGCAATCACTACAGTCGGGCATGGTGCTCCTGGGGATCGACTCGCCATTCCAGCGCATTGTCGTCGGTGTGGTTCTGGTCGTTGCCGTCTGGCTCGACACCATCTACCGCGCCCGCGCCAAGTAAGGAGTACGATCCATGAAAGACCAACGCACTCCGCTCGTGGAAATGAAGAACATTTCCATCTCCTTCGGCGGCATCCACGCGGTGGACAACGCCTCCGTCGATCTCTACCCCGGTGAGGTCGTGGCCCTGCTCGGCCACAACGGCGCCGGCAAGTCGACCCTGATCAAGATCCTCTCCGGCGCCTACAAGCGCGATGCCGGCGAGATCCTGATCAACGGCGAAGCCGCCGACATCAACAACCCGCGCGACGCCAAGAAATACGGCATCGAGACGATCTACCAGACGCTCGCCGTCGCCGACAATGTCGACGCCGCCGCCAATCTCTATCTCGGTCGCGAGCTCAGGACCCCCTGGGGCACGCTCGACGACGTGGCGATGGAGGCCAAGGCCCGCGAGGTCATGGGACGCCTTAACCCCAACTTCCAGCGTTTCAAGGAACCGGTGAAGGCGCTTTCCGGCGGCCAGCGGCAATCGGTGGCGATCGCGCGCGCGATCCTCTTCGACGCCCGCATCCTGATCATGGACGAGCCGACGGCGGCCCTCGGGCCCCAGGAAACCGCCCAGGTCGGCGACCTCATCAAGCAGTTGAAGCGCGAAGGCATCGGCATCTTCCTGATCAGCCACGACATCCACGACGTCTTCGACCTCGCCGACCGCGTGTCGGTGATGAAAAACGGCCAGGTCGTCGGCCAGGCCCGCACCGAGGACGTGACCAAGGACGAGGTGCTCGGCATGATCATCATGGGCAAGGTACCGCCGAAGGCGATCCCCGGCCCCGGCGCCATGCAGGTAGCCTGAAGCAATCCTCGGCGGCGCGCCTCATCGGTCCGCCGCCGAGCACTTTGTCGACCGGCAGAGGCAGGGCAAGCAGTTGCATTTTCAGCAACAACGGCAAATTCCCCTGCGAACTGCTCCTTTTCACCATTGATGCGGCGCTAAAGCTAAGCTATGAACCGCTTCACAGCCTGCTTCGGCGGCCCTGCCGCCAACGGATGCACCCGTAGCTCAGCTGGATAGAGTGTTGGATTCCGATTCCAAAGGTCACAGGTTCGAATCCTGTCGGGTGCGCCACTTTTCTCCTTGAAATAATTGACTTATCAATCATCCCTGGATTGCGATGACCGATCCATCATTTCGATATTCCCTGAGGAACTGACCGACTTGAGTAAGGACCCCTTCGAAATGCAAAGACTGGCACGCCAGTTTTATCGGGATCATAGGAAGGTGATGGGTCTCATCGCGGAACGCAGCGCCGACACGGGGTTCGGCCCCGCCATCAGTCGATTGTTTGGCGACAATCCCGAGCGCGGAAAATCGATCAGGATCGGCAACCGCAGGTTCGTCTATTTTGGGCTGCAGAAGAACCTCGTGAGCTTTCTGCCCGTTCGGTGGCACGAGGAATTCAAAAAGACCGGGATCACCTGGCCCGGGTGCCAAAATTGGTGGGCAGGCTATCCGCTCATCGCTTGGGTCGAAGTCCGGGCAGGCGACGATGGCGTCAACGGATACCTCAAACTGAATGCCGAAGTTGGCCCGATCTCAAATCATCAAGCCCGCAAAGGCATCATCGAGGCGATCACCGCGGCAGCATACGTGAAAGAGCTGGAACGCGTCCATTTTCCAGCCGAGGCGTCCGACGAAGGACGCCTCTATTCGCGCTTCCTGCGGAAGAACTCCGTCGCTGTGAACGATATCCGCGACACCGACGAAGTTGAGACGAAATTCGTTCAGCTTGTAGCTGACTTCGAGACGGAACTCGAAGTCGTCGCGACCGTCATACCGCAATTCGCGCGTCCCCACGATAGGCTGTAGCGCTAACGCTGGCGCGGGTCGTGTTCGGGCTTTATCCCCGACGCAGGGATGATTCGTTTAAAATTGGTATCCGGGCGGCGGCACCGTTAACCTTTTGTTAACCTATCCTGTTGCAAAAACGTTAACGAAAGTGTTCGGCTGGATTGCGGAATGAGCGTCCCGCCGAGCGACCCTAAACCACCCGGCTACCTGGTTTTTTAGGGTGACGGTCTCGCCATGATGGCGGGCACCCCAGTGGTTAACCGTTAAAAGTGTTCCCACCATTGCTAACTCTTTGTGCCGGACTGGTTTCGAGGTCCGGGGGTTAGCCTGTGCTCACGGGCCTTTTAACATGACCAGCATTTTGACGAATACGGCCGCTATGGCCGCGTTGCAGACCCTCCGCAGCGTTGGAATCCAGCTCTCACAGACACAGGACCAAATCAGCTCTGGCTTGCGCGTGCAGGCAGCGGCGGACAACGCCGCCTATTGGTCGATCTCCACCACCATGCGGTCCGATAACATGGTCATTTCCGCGGTTGCCGATGCCCTTGGCCTCGGAGCGGCGAAGATCGATGTCAGCTATGCCGGCCTCGATACGACGGTGGATATCCTCAGCGAGTTCCAGGCGAAGCTAGTCGCGGCGAAAGAACCTGGCGTGGACAAGACCAAAGTCCAGAAGGAACTGGATCAGCTCAAGCAGCAACTTCTGTCGACGGCCTCCTCGGCAAGCTTCAACGGCGTCAATTGGCTGAAGACCGATGCGCCGCAAAACCTGTGGGAGCTGTCTTCACTGCCGACGAGCCTCACCTCGTCCTTCATCAGGTCCGCCGACGGCCTGGTGCAAGTCGGCACGACTGAGGTCAACCTCGCGGATGTCAGTCTATTCAATGCCGGCGGCGGCGGCGCACTGCAGAGAGATATTCGCAGCCTGGGCGATATCGGCGGATTCCGCTCAGCTCTGCTCAGCGATGCTGGGCTGCCAGGAACTCAGACACGGCAACTGACAGGTCTGCCCATCACACTCACGAGCGGCGACACAATAACTTTGGACATCAATGTCGATGGGGCGATCTCTCGGACGCTCGTCATCGATAAGTCGCTCATCGATTCGGTGCTCGGCGTCTCCACCGGCTCGATCGGCAGCGCGGCCGATTATAGAGCGGTCGTGGCGCAAGCGTTGGTCGCAGCAGGGATCGATAACAATGTCACCGTCTCCACGGTCGGCTCCAATCTGCAGTTCCGCAGCCAGGAGACTTCGGGCAGCACGGAAGCCAGCGTAACGGTCGGGAGCGTAGCCCGTAGCCCGAATGGAGCAACCGGATTTATTTCCTCCACCACGCAGACATGGCAGACGACGGGGTTGCCTGTCACGCTCGCCACAGGTGAAGCCATCAGCCTTCATATCGATGTGGATGGCGTGATTTCGCAGACGCTGACGATCGATGAAGCCTTGATCAATTCGACGCTCGGCATCTCCACGGGCACGATCACCAGCGCGGCCGACTATGCGGCGGTTCTGACTCAGGCGTTTTCCGCTGCCGGGATCAACAGCAATGTCGCCGTAAGCACAATCGGTTCCAGCCTGCAGTTCCAGACCTCTGGAGTATCGAGCGGGGCCAGCGTCGGGGTCAGCGGCATTACCCGCTCGCCGGCCGGGGCAACTGGACTTGCCAGCGCAGCGACAACGACAGCAGGTGTCGCGGGTGCCAGCATTGGCGACTATGCCAAAACGCAGTTTGCATTCACATCGCCATTCAGAATTTATCGCGAGGTCGCATTTCAGTTCGAGTTGAAGGTGAACAACACCGTCAAGCAGGTCAGCATCGACCGCAATCTGGTCGATGCCACGCTCGGTACCACAGATGGTTTCATCAACACCGCCACGCAGATGGCACAGGTTCTCGACGCGGCACTGGCCATCCATGGGGTCAAAGTCAGCGCCAACGCTGGCAATGTCGTTCTGGATATCGATCCGAACATGTACCCCCAGAAGGGAACGCGTTCGATCATTGCCATCGACAAGGTCAAAGACAACATCGGCCCCATTGCCGATTTTGATATAACCGATGTGGATATCACCGATCCCGCAAGCAGCCTCGACAACTACATGTCCGGGCTCGACGTCATGCTGCAAAAGGTCACGTCCGCCGCAAGCACGCTCGGCTCGGCCAAGACCCGCATCGACATGCAGACCAACTTTTCGCAAACCCTTATGGACACCCTCGACAAGGGCATTGGCCGCCTCGTCGACGCCGACATGAACGAAGCGTCAACCCGGCTCAAAGCCCTTCAGGCGCAACAGCAGCTTGCCATCCAGGCCTTGCAGATCGCGAATTCCGACGCCGGCAATATCATGATGCTGTTCAAATGAGAGCGCGCGCGGGATTTCCGGTGAGGCCATGCTGTTGGAATGTTGAGAGCCCGTAGAGAATGGCAGATACATGGCAACATGGCTGACGCAGGGGAAAATGATGCAGTTTTTCAAGCCGCTAGGTCAAATCTAGGCTACAACCACGAGCGACAACCCCCTGCGTTTCACATCTTCCCTGTCAGGAACGTCCAATGACCAAGCATACCGCTTTCGGCAAGGCGGCAATGATTGCACTCGCAGCAATCTCCGCCGCCTCCCCCGCCTACTCCCTCGACAAGGTCCGCTTCGGCACCGACTGGCTCGCCGAGGCCGATCACGGCGGCTTCTATCAGGCGGTCGCTGACGGCACATATGCCAGATACGGCCTCGATGTCGAAATCCTGCAGGGCGGGCCGGGAGCGCAGAACCGTGCCTTGCTGTTGACGGGCAAGCTCGATTTCTATCTCGGAACCCAGCAGGAGCAACTCATCGGCATCGAACAGGGCATTCCCCTTGTCGATGTCGCAGCGTTTTATCAGAAGAACGCCCAGGTCATTTTGGCTCACCCCGACAGCGGCATCAAGACCTTCCAGGACCTCGCCAAGCTCGAAACGATCTACATGACGCAGGGCGGCTTCGGCGCGTATTTCGAATGGATGAAGGCCAACTTCGGCGGTTTCCACGACGGGCAATTCAGGCCTTATAATTTCAGCCCTGCGCCGTTTCTCGCCAACAAACAATCGGCCCAACAGGGACTGATCACCGCCGAACCCTATGAAGTGCGAAAGCAGACCGGCACGGAACCGAAGATCTTTCTTCTCGCTGACAGCGGCTACAAGCCCTACGCGACGATGATCACCGTGCAGCAAAGCCTTGTCAACAGCAATCCCGATCTCGTGCAGCGTTTTGTCGATGCCTCGATCGAGGGCTGGTACAACTATCTCTATGGGGATAATGCGGCGGCCAACGCGCTGATCAAGGCCACCAACCCCGAGATGACGAATGGCCAGATCGAATATGCCATCGAGAAGATCAGGCAGTACGGAATCGTCGATAGCGGCGATGCGCTGGACAAGGGCATCGGTTGCCTGACCGCAGAACGCTACAAGCAGCTTGCCGACGAACTGGTAAAGGTGAAGCTGCTCAAGGCCGACACCGATTATACCCGGGCATTCGATACACGCTTTTCCTGCAAGGGCGTCGGGCTGAGCCTGAAAAGATGAACCCTCTGCGGGGGCCGAATGTATTGCCGGCCTTAACCCTTCGAGGCACCTTCGCTCTCATGCCAGCGGCGAAGAACGAGCCAGGAGAGAAATGCCGTCGCGGCAAAAAGCAGGGCCCCGAGACCTGCAAGCAGCACCAGCGCCGCAAAGACACGGGGCGTGAACAGTCGGCTTTGTGCTTCCAACAGCCGGAAGGCCAAGCCAGCATGCTCACCCGCCTGCCCTACGGAAAATTCCGCGACGACGGCCCCGATCAGCGCAAGGCCCGCGCCGATTTTAACGCCCGCGAAAATGCCTGGCAGCGCGGAAGGAATTTGCAGATAGCGAAACGTCTGCCACCGGGACGCGCCATAGGTGCGAAGCAAGTCGGCGTGATGGCGCTCGACACCTTTCAGCCCCTGCAAAGTGTTCAGCATGATCGGGAAGAAGGCGACAATGAATGCGCAGATCAATTGCGCCACAAGCGGGGTCGGCGCGTAGATGGCGATCAGCGGTGCAATCGCGACGATAGGCGTCACCTGGATCGCCACGGCAAGCGGAGCAAGAAAGGCTTCCATCCACCGTGCTTGCGCCAGCAACACGGCGATGCCCCATCCGCCGAACAGCGCGAAAAGCAGGGCAAGCAGGGTCGTTTTTGTCGTCGTCCAAAGCGCCGGTCCCAAGATGTGCCAATCGCCGATCATCGTCGCGGCCACCGCCAACGGGCCCGGAAGAATATACGGAGGAACGCCCGACAGCGCCACACCCGCCGCCCATAGGGCAATCATTGCAAGGAAGCCGAAAACAGGAACGGCGGCACGCAAGGCTATGTCGATGAGCGCTTGTCCCGGGCGAGATATTCGGGTGTCTGCGGTGGCCAAGAACGTCCCTCGTGTGCAGCGTTTCTATGCGGCATAGCGGGGATTGATTTCGCGTAGCTTGCGGGAAAACCATAGATCGCCGTCACCAGCGAATATGGCGCACGAAACTCGCAACCTCGATGTTCTGGAAGATCAGCCCCCGGTTCGGGGCATTGTTGCCGCCCGCAGGATGCGCCTGAACAGCCGCGTCCCATCTTCCAGTCGCAGGCGACTGCCGTTCAGTAAGGAACGGTCCACCCACCCCTTCCCCATGTCACGGACCTATGCAGCCTCGCCATGACATGTCGTCATCCTTGTGAGGAGCGCAAAAGCTGACGTCCGCTTTGGCTCTCCGAAGGACGTGTGGGCGACGCGCGATCAGATCGCGTCGCGCTCGGTGCGTAGATTGGAGACGACGCGGCGGTTCTGCACCTTGCAGGAGCGCTCCGTGCAGTCGCGGACCTCGCGATCGTTGCCGTAGCCCTTGGCCCACATGCGGTTCGGGTCCACGCCTTTCGAGCTGAGATAGGCCATGACCGCATCGGCGCGTTGCTGCGACAGTGTCGCCATCTTCGACGCGGAACCGGAATCGTCGGAAAAGCCCTGCAGCTTGACGAGCCAGCGCGGATTGCTGTTGAGCCAGATGGCCTGCTTGTCCAATGTTGCCTTGGCGACGGAATCGAGCGTGACCGAGTCCTGGGTGAAGTAGGTCCGGCGGCCGACATTGAGGATGAAGTCCTCTTCGCTGCCAGCGGCAACCGTTTCGAAACCGGGCGCCGGATCGTCGGTTTGTCCGGTCATCGGCGCCACGGCAGGCTCTTCGACCGCGGCGATCTCGGTGGTGCTGCAGGCGGTCAGCGTCAGCAAAATGGCCGCAACAGAAAGCAGCCTCGTATATCCGGGCATAGCGGGCATCAGGGTGATATTCCTCATTCGACCGGAGTTGCGACCGGGGTTGCTTGGCTGACCTCGGGCGCCTTGTCGGCGATATGCGGCAGGACCTGCACGGCGGTGCCAATCGGGCAGCGCTGATAAAGATCGATCGCATCTTCGTTGAACATGCGGATGCAGCCGCTGGAAGCATCCTTGCCGATGCTGCCCGGCTCCAGCGTGCCGTGGAAGCGATAGCCGGTATCAACACCGTCGCGAAGCAGATACATGGCGCGCGGGCCAAGCGGGTTCTTCGGCGAGCCTCCCTCGACGAATTCCGGCAGTTCCGGGTGGCGCTCCCGCATCTCCGGCGGCGGCGTCCAGCGCGGCCAGAGCGATTTGCGGTCGATCGTGGCGCGGCCATACCATTTGAAGCCCTCGCGCCCGACGCCGACGCCATAGCGGATGGCCGTCTTGTTCTCCATGATCAGGTAGAGAAAATGGTGCCTGGTATCGACGACGACCGTGCCGATCGGCTCGCTGCTGAAATACTTGACGACCTGACGCTGCCATTTCCTGTCGATCTTGGCGAAATTCGTGCTTCGGTAGGTCACGCCATTGTCGACTGCCGGGTCGGAAAAATAGGACGTCGCTGCGGCAAAGGCCGGTTTCTGTACCGTGCCGGCGCCGAGCAGCGCCAAACCACCAAGCATAATATCCCTGCGGGTGCACTCCATCGGCAATATCCCCCGAAAAGCCAAGCAGCGAGGTGCAGTAAATCAGATTTTTCATTTGTCACAACGGAAATTTATCGGATACCGATTCTTTCAGTGACTATCTCGCAAGGATTGTTTTGCCGATAGCCGCAGACCATCGGACGATTTTGCAAGTTCCGCAGGTCTAGAACATGGGATTTGTCACCGGAGCGGACGCCTGGTGAGCAACATCGGCACGTGACGCTTGCAAATGCACCGGGGTCGATTGGCCCTACTCGGTGTTCGTAACAACGGCACGCCGGTTATTGTCGAATTTCACGACATCGGGTGATGACATCTAGGTGCAGGTAGCCGTCGCGGCCTCGTGCGTCCAAGGCAACGGTCGCCAATCACAGGCTCGATGGCCGGCGCGGTCCGAGTTGCCCCTGCCGCCGCTGTGACAGGCCCGAGGCTGCATTCGAGCACCAACGCCCGACCTCCCACCAGCCTGCTATCACCTCAGGCCAAGCGAACGGCGCGCGCAAGCATCGCCCCGGCGAACCGCCGGCTTGGCAAATTCGTCACTGAGCGGCCGTTACGCCGGGTGGCTGAAGCGGGCGATCTGCGCACCCTTCATCAGGTTGCGGAAGTTCGACCCGCTCATGTGCACCAGCGTCTTGTGGTCGCCGCCCTCGAAGTAGACGTCGTTTACGTCGCCCAGACTTTCGTCGAGCAACACCGGCACGTCATAGGCTGAACCGATGGGCGGCACCGCGCCGATATCACAATCGGCGAAGAGGTTGCAGACCTCCTCTTCCGAAGCGAGACCGAGGCGCCTGTCCATCACGTCCTGCAAGGTGGAGAGTTCAACCCGGTGCGTGCTCGGCACAACGGCGAGCACGTAGCCCATCTCGTGGTGGACGACCACGGATTTGGCAAGCCTGCTGCCGGGTACATGTGCCGCTCTCGCCGTCTGGCTGGTGGTGGCTGTCCGGTGATGGGCGACGGTGTCATAGGCGACACCCGCACCATCGATATAGTCCTGAAGTTTTCTGGCGATCGTCATCGTCGACACCCCTTCTCTCTCGTGGTGGCGCGGAAAGATCATTGTCCACCCATCCACCATGAAGTCAACGACGGTCAGCGTGCGGCCGATGCACGCCACGATCGCCAGGCGCCGAATTGAAAACACCCACGCCTCAGACGTGGGTGCTGATCCAGCCCATGCCGGGCAAAATGTCATCCACTGGAGCTCGACCTAAGTCCGCCGCTTCAGGAAACCATCTGGCGCAACCGTAATCATCAACTTTTGGTCGATGGAACGGTCGATTTCAAATTCTGGATGCGACTCCAGATACTTCCAGACGGCCGTCTTCGGATTGTCACCCTTGCCCCATGGCCGGTCTGGATAGGCTTCGGATGGCAAGTCCTCAACAACGGTATCGAAAACAACACAATAGCTACCAACACTCGTTAACGGAGCGTAGGCCTCCAGTTCGGCCAGGACATGCTCGTGCGTGTGGTTGCTGTCGAGGCAAATGAGAATACGCGAATAAGGCTTGGCAAAGGCGTGAACCTGGTCGACGACCTCTCGCGCAATGCTCGAGCCCTGGATCATCTCGATCCTGGAAGCCATCGGATGCGCCTCGATTGCCAGCCGATTGTGCGCGCGGATATCGATGTCGACGCCCAGGACCTTCCTGGCAGACAGGCGAGGATCGAACGACGTCCCCGCCTCAATTGCATCCTGCATGTCGAGGAGCGCAAGCATGGACGCACTGAGGATGAGCGAACCACCATGTGCAATTCCGGTCTCGATCACCAGATCGGGCCGCGTTGCCCAAATAATCTCCTGCATGGCCACCATGTCTTGCGGATACTGGATGATCGGTCTGCCCATCCAGTGGAAGTTGTAGGAGTATTTGGGGCTGATGGATTGGCGAAGGAAATCTGCCGCGCTCTCGCGGAACTCGCGGTTCTCAGCAATTGCAGAGATCCGGCCCGCCATCTCGTCTAGGAATTCAGTCATGGTCGACCTCTATATAAGCAAATGCGTTATCTGACATGTTTCTTATTTCATCGATATAGTTGCGGTTCATCACGTAGATGTTGGATCCTTTCGGCAGAGCCGGGAGCGCCTCACTCGGTGAAAGGACTTTGAGCCCGGTGAGGGGTAGGTATTTTCCTTGCTTTGCCGGATTGATGTCGATGACCGCCTTAACTGGCAGGCCCGCCCTTGTCCGAAGTAGCGAAAAGATCACGCCCTTGGAAGCGCCGCCCCAAATGACCGCCGGTTCAGCTTCGGATTCGCCGATTGCCTCAAGTTTGCGTGTGAAATCCGCAGGCAGTTGAGCCCGGTCATTTTTGTCCAGCGTCGGCTCTCGCAACGAACCGAGTTCCGCGACCACGAAAAGATACTGCCCACCGAAGATCCGCCCGCTGGACACGACCTCCCCGAACATCCGATGAAAGTCGGACAGCCTGAAGTAATTGACGTGTTCGTAGAATATGTCGAACCACGCGCGATTACGGCAGATCCAATCGAAGCAAGGCACTTCGATGTAGATCTTTCCTCCCCCGCCATTGGCCTGCTTCAACTGTTCGAGAAACGAAACCGGGCTCGGAATATGTTCTAGGACATGCCGGAGGATGAGCCCTTTCGCCTCGATGCCGCTTCCAGGCTGGAAGTACTCGCGGCGAACACGCGGATTGTTCCCTTCATAGGCTGGGTCGAAGCCGGTGATATCGACGCCTCGCTCGAGAAGCAGTTCCAGGAAGAGCCCCTTGCCGCAACCGACTTCTACGAGCTCACTATCGCCCATCGTCTCGCGAATAATTGTCGCAACATCATCAAGGTGCTTACGAAACAGAGGGCTGACGCCTTGCTCATTTTGATAGTTGACATCGTAGATCATCAACTCCGGCCGAAAGGCGTCATTGCGAACGAGCCCGGATGCGAGATCCTCGACGAGCCGCATATCTCCGCGCGGCGAGGCAATTGCCTCTTCCGCAGTGTCATACATTCTATTCTGAAAAATCGGCAACCCCTGCTGCTCATACAACAACCGCACCGTATCTGACGATGTCATGCCTGCTTCCTTAGCCATCTGCTTCATCTGACTCCCACCACATATGGGGGATCGACTAGGTTTTCGGGCCTCCCACCAAAATTCAGGAGATCCCTCCTACCATATTCATCGGCAATTCTTGTCGCAAATTCTCGGATGGTGACCGGCACACCAGAGCAAATATTGACCGCCCCCAGGACTTCGCCTGTTGCGGTGTCGACAATCATCTTCGCCGCCTCATGCACCTCAAGAAAGTCGCGAACCTGCTGTCCCTGCGTCAGATCCGCCCGACGCCCAGCGGCGAGCGAGTTTCGCAGATAAGGAACAAAGCGTCGCTCATCCTCTCCCTCCCCGTACAGATAGAAGAGCCGGCACCAAGCGAACTCGACCTGATTCTGCGGCAGCCACTGCGACAGCGCCATGAATGCCGCAGCCTTAGCGCCAGCGTACGGCGTCGTTGGCTTCAAGGGCGTATCGGTAGAGAGACGACCCACGCCGAGATCATACTCGAAGCAGGTGCCAATGCCGACGAACCGACGAACGCCGCTTTTAGCCGCGCACTTCGCAAGCCTAAGCGTTCCGCTGAGGCAATCTAGATTTTCCGGAGCCACAAGGTACTTTCCTGCCTCGACATACCAGGCGAGATGGATAACCGTGTCGATATCCCGCAGGACATCGAGCCACCATTCGTCCGGCTCTGCGAACAGGGATTTGGTCGATACAATACCATCGAGCCCCGGCAGCCCGCTAACCGGTGCCTCTTTCCCTTCTCGCACTATGGCGACGACACTCATACCGCGTTGCGTCAATTGGTGCAGGACATGGCGACCAACGAAACCGGTGACGCCAGTCACAAGAATCTTTTTTGCCAATACTTCTCACTCCTTCCCACCTAAATCTGACGTCTTGCGCGTTCTAAGCCGCGCGCTCGCTGTCTCGCAAACGGTTTCTATGGGCCCTGGAAGCACTCCTATGGAAGGTAGCTTGTTCCGAGCTTTCGGTGCCACCCCCTCTCCAATCGACGTGCAACGGCCTCACGCCTTCGGCTGGTTGGTACCAAGCCCGAATAGCTGCCGCATCACCGGAGGCGGGCGAAAGCGGAATGCAACAATGAACTTCTTTCTTGCGCGCGCCGCGCGACATGGTGCACTAGTCGCGACATCAAGCAACGGACGCTCGGACATATGTCGCGGTTCAATCGCATCTCCACCCCGCTCGCCGGGCTTACAGTCATAGAACGCCAGCAGATAGGTGACGAACGCGGTTTCTTCTCGCGTTTCTTTTGCCGTGAGGAACTTTCAGAGTTTGGAGAAAACGGCACAATCGCCCAGATCAACCACACAATGACACAATCTAAAGGCGCGATACGGGGATTACATTTCCAGCGCCAACCATACGATGAAACGAAACTGGTTTCATGCCTAGTGGGCGCCGTGTTCGACGTCGCTGTCGATATCCGGCCGAATTCTCCGACCTATCTTCAGTGGTATGGCGAAATTCTCAGTGCCGAAAATGCTCGTTCCCTAATGATCTCCGGCGGCTTCGCACACGGCTTCCAAACTCTGACCGAGAAGTGCGAACTAATCTATCTGCATGACAAGCCCTATGCACCCAAGGCGGAGGGCGGTCTCAATCCTCTTGATCCTCGCCTCAGCATCGCTTGGCCGCTTATGGTCACCCAAATGTCGGAACGGGATCGAACCTTTCCTCTGCTCTAGCAGCTCCGTTAGAGATAACTCGCGGTCAACGGGTTACCAGCAAAGTTTCGGATCGCCGCGCGGCCACAATATCTGTGGCGGCTCCCTTAGTAGAACTCACGTAAAGCATGTTTTGCAATAAGGACATGCGAAATATCAAAGACTAATACCGAGGAGCGAATCTGAAAGATCGCGAGGCACTTTAGACTATCCAAAAGAGCTTGTAGCGGGTTTTCCTGCGCGCGTCGTTCCAGCACATGCGAAAAAATTTCAACCTAGTGAGCAGACCAACTTTCGGAAGGATGTGAACAAGCTTGTAACATCCAAGCGTATATCCCAACCGCTGCTGCAGCCGATCGCGAAACGTCTTCGCCCCATATCTCTGCTCGGATCCCGAGCCTTCGACGAAGTCATAGGTCGGCCCAGGGACGTATACGACAAGATCGCGAACAATAAATTCGGCCAAGGCATAAGAGGCGGAGCACCAAGGGTTGTTCAACTCTCTCCACCGCGTCACGATGACGTCGCTCGCACTGGAACGAAAGACACCATAAATCCACTCAGCGGGAAAGGTTAAGTTTCTTGGCACCTTCCCTTGCTCATAACGCTTTCCAAAATTAATGGCTGATGAAACTGGATGTTTCATCTTCGGCTCGCCTCTGCCGATGACTTTGGTGGAACAGGCGGCAAGCAGTTTGCCGTCGTCCTGCTGCAATGCGCCCAGGAGTGCGCCAAGGAAATCTGACGATGAGAAATCGTCGCAAGCTCGCAGACAAAAGAACCGTCCCCTGGCCGCACCCAATTGAAACGCTTTGGTGAAATTGTCTTGGGCGCTGAGATGAACGGGATTCTGCACGATCGAGAAGCGGTTGTCCTTCTCGCAAAAGGCCCGTGCGATAGACAGCGTATCGTCCGTTGAACAGTTTTCCAGGATGATTGCTTGAAATGTCGCGAACTCCTGGTTCGCAATACATTCCAAACTCTTCAAGAGGGTCTTCGCACCGTTATACACGGGAAAAACCACCACTACCTCTGCCTGCTCCATCGTCATCGGCCGACTGCACCATGTTTTTCGTTCTAGGCTGTTGGTGACTAGACCCGCCAAGCCCAAAACGCAATGTGCTGTGCCTGCGGCGCAAGCCACTCAAGTCAATCCAACGGCGTCGGGGAATTGATTTAGGCAGTCAAATCGTGCATTGAACGCCAGCGTTTCCGTTAGCCTGCCGTATCAATGCTGACCAAGAAGTGCGAACTGATCTATCTGCGTGACAAGCCCTATGCACCAAAGGCGGAGGGCGGCCTCAACGCGTTCGACCCGATGCTTGGCATCGCGTGGCCGCTCGACATGACGCAAATGTCGGCGCGTGACCGTGGCTTTGCGATGTTTATGCCCGAAAGCTGAGAGGCGTCTTATCCCGACCGGGGTGCACTTTCGATTTTTCGCCGTGGGCGACCGTTATCGCGAGGCGTCCTGCGCTGATATTGAAGCCCATCAATCCGCAGGGCGTCCATCAACCTCGAACTGCTCACCTTCGGCGACAGTCCGCAAATAAATAGCGCCGTTTCAACCTTCAGACGAAGAGGCAGAGTGAGCTTAGCAAGCACCTCACGGACGGTAGACAGCGGCCGCGAAGCACGATGCGCGGCCTGTTGCTGGAGCAACACGTCGGGCAGTGGCCCGAACCCACGCTCCTCCGCTAGACCCGCCAGCGCTTTGACCGCATCCCAGCTCAGCGAACCAGCTTCCGCCGTTGCTATCGCCGCTTCGACCGAATTCCGGAAAAAGGCGTGTAGATCGATCGCAGGCAGTGTTGTGTTTTTATTGATCTCTTTAACAATATCGTATTCCCGCAACACGACGTTCGACAGCAGGAAGACATCATTCTTTATTGGCCCGTAGCGCAGCCATTCGCTTTGCTCCTGCTCAATCTTTCGCAAGAAGTCCCTGCTATCCTGGTTGTGCATGCCCGTCTTGAACGCGCGACCGTTGCTCCTGTCCTCTCCCTGCGAAAGCAAGAGCGTTTCCGGGATGTAGACATACTCGTCCGAGGTATCCAGAAATCTGAACAGAAAGGCATAGTCCGGCGCCAAACCGGAGAAGACACTCCCATACTTTTTTCTGATCCCCTCGATCGTCGCAGACTTTACGAAGGAATTAAGGAACCTGGGATTGCCCTTCTTCAACTCTCCGCGTGAAAAACTCCGTATCATGTCGCCCGACCGAATCCGCTTGGCGGTGAGCGCGCTGGCTATTACTTTGATTTTTCTGTAGCCAGGCCCTTCTCGAACTACCGCAGAATTATAGCAAACCGCATCCGGACCTTCCGACCGCGCGATTCGGTGCACCTCATTGAGGGCATAAAGGCGAAGCGCCATACGATCCGTCACGATTCCCACATAATGTCCTCTCGCGTGGGACACTGCCCATTCCCAATGGGCAACCATGGCAAGTTCTTTCTCCGGGCGAACATACCGAACACGGGAATCCTGCAATGCGTCCGAAAGGACGTATTTGTTTCGCTCCGCAACCTCATCAGACGAGTTGTCCGAAATGATCAGTTCGAAATCGGAAAAGCTCTGTTCCAGAATACTTGACACCGCGTCGCACACATATTCCGGCCTATTGCGCGTTGGGATAATTATGGTGAAAAATGGCGCAAGACGCCCTGTATCTACTATTTCGTTGCGGAATGTCTTCATATCGATACGCATTACCCCGGTCAGTACAGATAAGCGATCATCGGTGGGTTGCTTTCAGTCCTGAAATGCTACTAATGAGCCACGCATATTTGCCGCTTTTTTCGCGCCTAGGTCTACCGTTGCAGACACAATTGTCAACGAGAGGAACTGCGGCGTTGGCAAGCTTTGCGTCGCGAAAAATCGCTAGTACTCAGGGCAATACACATGAAAGTCGTCATACTTGCCGGTGGTTACGGCACGCGCATCTCGGAAGAGAGCCATCTGAGGCCCAAGCCGATGATCGAAATCGGCGGGCGGCCGATCCTGTGGCATATCATGAAGATCTACAGCCACTACGGCTTCTCGGATTTCGTGATCTGCCTCGGCTACCGCGGCTATATGATCAAGGAATACTTCTCCAACTACATCCTGCATTCTTCCGACGTCACCTATGACATGGCGACCGGCGAGACGCTCTTTCATTCCAATAAGGCCGAGCCGTGGCGCGTCACACTCGTCGACACCGGCACGGACTCCATGACCGGCGGCCGCCTGAAGCGTGTCGCCGAGCATCTGGGGGATACTTTCTGCCTCACCTATGGCGATGGCGTTGCCGACATCGACATCAAGGCGCTAACCGATTTCCATCGCAGTCACGGCCGCGAGGCGACCGTGACCAGCGTGGTTCCGCCGGGCCGTTACGGCGCGCTCGCCGTCAGCGACGGACGCGTTCAAAGTTTCATCGAGAAGCCCGCCGGCGACAACAACCGCATCAATGGCGGCTTCTTCGTCCTCAACCGGGCCGTGCTCGATCGCATCGAGGGCGATCACATTGCGTTTGAAGGTGCTCCTCTCGAAGGCTTGGCCCGCGATGGTCAGTTGATGGCCTTCCCGCATGACGGCTTCTGGCGTCCGATGGATACGTTGCGCGACAAGAACCAGCTCGAAGAACTCTGGCAAAACGGCTCGGCGCCCTGGAAAGTCTGGTCATGAGCCGGCTGGCCGATCCCGCCTTCTGGGCCGGCAGGCGCGTGCTTCTGACAGGGCACACCGGCTTCAAGGGAAGCTGGGCGCGGCTCTGGCTGGCGCGAATGGGTGCCCGCGTTGCCGGCTACGCCTTGCCGCCTGCCGCTGAGCCTTCCCTGCACGCCCTGCTCGGGCCCGGCGAAACCGCAGGCGAACATCTGAGCGATATCCGCGACGGCGATACGCTCGCGACGGCCGTGCGACAGTTCGATCCGGAAATCGTCCTGCATATGGCGGCCCAGCCGCTGGTGCGCGAAAGCTACCGGACGCCGGCCGAAACCTTCGACGTCAACGTCATGGGAACCGTGCGTCTGCTGGAGGCCGCACGCGCGGCGCCCGCTCTCAAGACGATCGTCGTCGTGACCACCGACAAGGTCTACCGCAACGACGAAAGCGGCCGGCATTTTCCGGAAGAGGCCGTGCTTGGCGGCCATGACCCCTATTCCGGCTCGAAGGCCGCTTGCGAGCTGGTCGTTTCCACCTGGCGCGATTCGTTCCTGCGCGAGCGCGGCATCCGGGTGGCGACCGCCCGCGGCGGCAACGTGCTGGGCGGTGGAGACTTCTCGGTCGACCGACTTGTCCCCGACATCGTCCGTGCCGCGCTGTCGGGTGAGATGCTCGATATCCGCAGTCCGATGGCGACGCGGCCCTGGCAGCATGTTCTCGATTGCCTCAACGGCTATTTCGTCTATGCCGAGGCGCTGCACGAGGGCCAAACCGATACAGCGGCGCTGAATTTCGGCCCCTCCCCTGCAGAGCGGCAGATTCCCGTGCGCGATGTCGCCGGCGCGATCCAGGCCGCCATGGGCCTGCCGACGCAATGGCGCGACAGCTCGTTGGAGGATCAGCCTCGCGAGATGCAAACGCTCGGCCTCGACCCCGCGCTTGCGCTGAAAACCTTGTCCTGGACCGCCAGGCTCTCGCAGGAGCAGGCGATCGCCTGGACCGCGCACTGGTATGACGGCTGGCGTCGCGGCGGCTCCGCCCGCGACCTGACGCTCGGCCAAATCGACGCATTCATGAGAGGCTAACGACTTCGATGTCCCACAACTGCCGTTTCTGCTCGACGCCGCTCGCGACCGTCGTCGCCGACCTGGGATCGACGCCCTGGTCCAATTCATTTCTGGAGCCGACCGAAGCAGCAATTGCACGCGAACGCTCGTTTCCGCTGAAGGCGATGGTCTGCTCCGAGTGCCTGCTGGTGCAGACGACGGAGACCGTGCCGGCCGACGAGATCTTTACGGACGGTTACGCCTATCTCTCCTCGTTTTCGACCAGCTGGCTGGAGCACGCTCGCCGCTACGCCGACACCATGACCGAACGCTTCGGACTTAACAGCACGTCGCAGGTCGTCGAGATCGCCTCGAACGACGGCTATCTGCTGCAATACTTCGTCGCCAAGGGTGTGCCGGTGCTCGGCGTCGAGCCCGCCGCCAATGCGGCGCGGATCGCCGAGGATCGCAAGGTTCCGACCGAGGTCGCCTTCTTCGGCCGGGAAACCGCGACTGCCCTCGTCAACCGCGGCATCCGCGCCGATTTGACGGCGGCCAACAACGTGCTGGCGCATGTGCCCGATATCGCGGATTTCGTCGGCGGCTTTGCCATCCTGCTGAAATGTGACGGCGTGGCGACGTTCGAGTTCCCGCATCTGCTGCGCCTCATGGAAGGCGTACAGTTCGATACGATCTACCACGAACACTATTCCTACCTGTCGCTGGCCGCCGTCGAACGCATCTTCGAAAGCTGCGGCCTGAAGGTGTTCGACGTCGAGGAACTCACCACCCACGGCGGCTCGCTGCGCGTGTTTGCCCAGCTTGCCTCGGGTAAGCGTGAAGCGACCGAAAGGCTTGCGGTCGTCCGCGAGAAGGAAGCCGCTGCCGGCCTGATGCGGATGGCAACCTATGCGGCCTTCGACGACCGGATCGCCGCCGTCTGCAAAGGGTTTCAGGAATTCCTGGTGCGCGCCAAGGCCGAAGGCAAGACGGTGGCCGCCTATGGCGCCGCGGCCAAGGGAAACACCTTCCTCAATGTCTGCGGCGTGAAGCCGGGCGACATTGCCTTCGCAGTCGACCGCAACGACTTGAAGCAGGGCAAGCTGTTGCCGGGCACCCACATTCCGGTGCACGCACCGGCCCATCTGCAAGTTGCCAAGCCCGATTATCTCGTGATCCTGCCATGGAATCTCACGGACGAAATCGTCGCCGACAATGCCGCAATCCGCGCCTGGGGCGGGCAATTTGTCGTTGCAATACCGGAGCTGAAAATCTTCTGATTTCCCGGCGCCGGGCGCCAAGGATGTCGATGTCCTTTCCGCCCGGCACTTTCGCTAAGTAACGAAAATCAAAAAACTTTCGCACTGAAACGCTCTTGCCCCAAAATAGCCGAAATCAGCGTCAAATTCAGCGGCAGCGTGGGTATTGACGGTTGTAAACAAAGCGCCTAGGAAGGTGCCATGTCTACCTTTGACCTATGCCTTGTCGCCACTCGGCGCCCGGACCTGCTTGCTCAGACGCTTGCCAGTTTCCGGGAGAGAATTTTCAGCAACCTTGATCTAGGCGAAGCCTATCTCAATCTTGACCCGATCTTCGGATCGACGGCCGATCACGGTGCCTGTGTCGAGATCTTCCGCAGCCACTTCCCCGACGGGGTCGTCTTCCAGCCGGAAAGCCCCGGCTTCTGCGCGGCCGTCGCGAGACTCTGGTCGGCGACCAGCGCCGACTATGTCTTCCATCTCGAAGATGATTGGATTGCCTTGAGGGACATGGGCGAGGAACTGCTGGCGCCCTTCGCCGATCCGGCGATTACCCAGGTGTCGTTCCACACCGCGGACCAGAACTGGGATATCCGACGCAAGGGCCATTTCCATCGGCGAAACGAGTATGCACGTCTGCTCGGAATCAAGGTCCCGCTCTTCCGCACCTTCCCGAAATTCACGACGTCTCCGTCCATCCTGCGTGGTGGGTTTGCGCGGCACTGCGCCGGCCTGATGGATCTCTCCCGCGATCCGGAGAAGCAGTTCTATTCGGGCGTGAACCCGGCAATGGAAGCCTACGTCGCCCGGTCCCGCAACTATATCTTCTCGCCGGAGGCGCGCCCGGTCATCAAGGACATGGGACGAGAATGGCGTGAGCAGCGCCGCATCCAAAAGGTGATCACCGACTCGACCTCGGTCTGGCGGCAAAGCGCTTAAATGGACCGGACTTAGGCGCCGTTCCGTGCGACAAAAAGCATACAAGCGGGACGGCTGCCCGCTTGTAGCGGTCTCGTCACGCAGTCGCTGCAGCGTCCTTGCGCTGGAAGCCCTTGCTCGCGACCATCAGGCTGCGCGTGTAGCCCTCGCCGATCCGTCCGGCGACGAGATCCGCCGAGGACAGGCGCTCCACGACACGCCCACCCTGCATGACCGCCAGCCGGTCACACATATGGGTGACGACGCCGAGGTCGTGGCTGACCATGATGAAGGTGAGCTTGTGAACGCGCCTGACCTGTTCCAACAGGTTCAGGACCTCGGCCTGAACCGAGGCGTCGAGGGCCGAGGTCGGCTCGTCGAGCAGCAGGACCGAGGGCTCGAGGATCAGCGCGCGGGCGATCGCGACCCGCTGGCGCTGACCGCCCGAGAGCTGGTGCGGATAGCGGAACCGGAACCCGGATCCGAGACCGACTTCGTCAAGCGCCTTCAGGATGCGGCGTTCGCCGTCGACCACGCCGTGGATCGCCAGGGGTTCCAGCAATTGCCGGTCGATCGTCTGGCGCGGGTGCAGCGAACCGTAGGGGTCCTGGAAGACCATCTGCACGGCGCGATAAAACGCCTTGTCGCGCTTGGCCCCCTGCAGCACGCGGTCATGAACCCGGATGGTGCCGGCCGTGACCGGCGCCAGACCGGCGATCGCTCGGAGCAAGGTCGACTTGCCCGACCCGGATTCGCCGACGAGCCCGAAGGACTCGCCCGGCGCGATCTCGACGCTGACGTCGTTCAAGGCCTTGAAGTCGTCATATGTGACGGAAAGGTTCGAAACGGATACGGCTGATGTCATTGAGCCCACTCCGGCTTGCGGTCGAGAACCGGCAGGGGATGGCGATCGGACCCGATCGCCGGCATGCAGTTCAGCAAACCTTGGGTATAGGGGTGCTTGGCGTTGGCGAGTTCGGATGCCGCCAGTTCCTCGACGATCCTGCCGGCATACATCACGATCACCCGGTCGCAGAAGGACGACACCAGACGCAGGTCGTGCGATACGAAGATCAGGCCCATGCCGCGCTCGGCAACGAGCTTGTCGAGGATGCCAAGCACTTCGAGCTGCACCGTCACGTCGAGCGCCGATGTCGGTTCGTCGGCAATCAGGAGCTCCGGCCCGGCGACCAGCATCATGGCGATCATCGCACGCTGGCCCATGCCGCCCGAAACCTCGTGCGGATAGAGATCGTAGACGCGCTTCGGATCGCGGATCTGCACGGCCGCCAGCATGTCGAGCGCCCGCTCCCGGGCTTCCGCCCGGCTGACGTTTTCATGCTGCCTGAGCGTCTCGACGATCTGCCGGCCGATGCTCATGACCGGGTTCAGCGAATACTTCGGGTCCTGCAGGATCATGGCGATGCGCTTGCCCCTGAGATCCCGGCGGACCTTCGGCGATGCGGAGAGCAGATCGATCCCGTCAAAGGACAACTGCTTGGCGGTCACCTGCGCATGACCAGGCGTCAGCCCCATGATGGCGCGGCCCGTTTGCGACTTGCCGGAACCGCTTTCGCCGACGATGCCAAGGCGTTCGCGGCCGAGCGTGAAGGATACGCCGCGCACCGCCTCGACGAGGCCGGTGCGGGTCGGGAACGAAACCTTTAGGTCTTCAACCGTCAGCAGCGCACTCATTGGCCGCTCTCCCGGGGATCGAGTGCATCGCGCAGGCCGTCGCCAAGCAGGTTGAAGCCGAGGCTGACGATGAGGATGGCGATGCCGGGCATGGTCGCCACCCACCATTGGTCGAGGATGAAGCGCCGACCCGAAGCAATCATCGCGCCCCATTCCGGCAGCGGCGGCTGTGCGCCGAGGCCGAGGAAGCCGAGGCCGGCCGCGGTCAGGATGATGCCGGCCATGTCGAGCGTGACGCGCACGATCAGCGACGACATGCACATCGGCATCACATGGCGGAAGATGATACGGATCGGCGACGCGCCCATCAGTTGCACCGCCGCGATATAGTCGGAGTTGCGCACCGTCAGTGTCTCGGCGCGGGCGATACGCGCATAGGGCGGCCAGGAGGTGATGGCGATCGCGATGACGGCATTCTCGATGCCCGGGCCGAGTGCCGCGACGAAAGCAAGCGCCAGGACCAGCTTGGGGAAGGCCAGGAAGATGTCGGTGATACGCATCAGCACCGCATCGACCCAACCGCCCGCATAGCCGGCGACGGCGCCGACGATCAGGCCGATGGGTGCCGCGATGATTGCAACAAGCAACACGACGGCGAGCGTCAGCCGCGACCCGTGGATCAGCCGCGATAGGATGTCGCGGCCGAGATCGTCGGTGCCGAGCAGGTAGCCGGGACTTCCGGGCGGCAGCAGCCGGGCATTGGCGAGATCGCCGAGATAGGGCGAATGCGGCGCCAGGAAATCGGCGAAGGCCGCAACGAAGACCAGCGCCAACAGGATGACGAGGCCGAGAACGGCGAGCCGGTTGGCGGCAAAGCGCTGCCAGGTCATGTAGGCGCGACCGAGACGGGCCTGGGTGCGCGACTGCGGGCGATCGGACAAAAGCCACTCGCGGCGTGTCATCGGACGTGTTTCGGTAATGGTGCTCATCGCTGACGCGTCCTCGGGTCGAGTGTCCGGTAGAGAAGATCGGACAGTAGATTGATACCGATGAAGACCGAGCCGATGACGATGGTGCCACCGAGGACGGCGTTCATGTCGGCATTCTGCAGCGAGTTGGTGATGTAAAGGCCGAGACCCGGCCAGGCGAAGACGGTTTCGGTCAGCACCGAGCCTTCGAGCAGGCCGGCATAGGAGAGCGCAATCACGGTCACGAGCGGCACCGCCGCATTTCGAAGCGCATGCCCCCAGATGATCCGCGTCTCGGACAATCCCTTGGCGCGCGCCGCGACGATGTATTCCTGCTGCAATTCGTTGAGCATGAAGCTGCGCGTCATGCGGCTGATATAGGCGAGCGAGAAATAGCCGAGCAGCGCGGCCGGCAGGATGATGTGGCGGAAGACGTCCCAGAAGACGTCCCATTGCCGCTGCCAGAGCGAATCCAGGAGATAAAAACCGGTGATAGGCGTGAACGTGTATTCGAACACGATGTCGATGCGGCCCGGATAGGCGACCCACTTCAGCCGCGCATAGAAGAGGAGGAGCGACAGGAGCGCCAGCCAGAAGATCGGCACGGAATATCCGACGAGGCCGATGACGCGCACGATCTGGTCGGCGATGCTGCCGCGCTTCACGGCGGCAAGCACGCCGAGCGGCACGCCGATCAGCGCGCCGATGAGCGTGCCGAGCGTCGCAAGCTCCATCGTCGCGGGAAACACACGACGAATGTCGGTCATGACCGGATTGGTCGTCAGCACGGAAACGCCGAAGTCGCCGGTCAGCGCCTGGCGAACATAAATGAAGAATTGTTGGTAGAGGGGCAGGTTCAGGCCCATCGCCTCGCGCGTCCTTTCGATGACATGCGTCGGCGCCCGGTCGCCGAGAACGGCGAGAACCGGGTCGATCGGGATTACCCGGCCGATGAAGAAGGTGACGGCCAGAAGGCCGAGATATGTCGTGACGACAACGACAAGAAAGCGCAGCACGGCTGCAACGATCTTGCCGGGACGGGCGCGTTTGCGCCCGTCCACTGTCCCTGTTCCGCTCATGCTCAAGGGAACGATCCTTTCGGTTTATTCCTTCGAGACGGCTTATTCTTTTGTGATGCCGGCGACGAAGTTGGTGTCGAAGCTCGGACCGAGCTTCAGGCCCTTGACGTTGCCGCGGTAGCCGGCGACTTCGGTCTGCTGGAAGATGATGACGAACGGGCTTTCGTTGAGCACCGTCTTCTGCAGTTCCTTGTAGGTCTCGGCGCGCTTGGCGCCGTCGCGCTCAAGCAGAGCTTCCTTGGTCTTCTTCGTCAGCTCCGGAACGTCCCAGGCATTGCGCCAGGCAAGCGTCTTGTTCTTGCCTTCGTCCGAGTTGTCGGGGTTGCTGGTGAAGGTTTCCGCATTGGAGTTCGGATCGAAATAGTCCATGCCCCACTGCCCGATATACATGTCGTGGTTACGGGCACGGTACTTCGTCAGCGTCTGCTTGCCGTCGCCGGGGATGATTTCGAGCTTCACGCCGGCCTGGCCGAGCGTCTGCTGGAAGGATTCGGCAATGCCGGTGACCGGCTGGCCGTTGCGAACGTCCATGGTGACGGTGAAGCCGTCGGCAAGGCCGGCCTTGGCGAGCAGTTCCTTCGCCTTGGCGACATCGAACTTGTAGGGGTTCTCGTCGAGAGCACCGAGCACGCCCTTCGGCAGGAAGCTCTGGTGGATTTCGCCGATACCCTTGATGATCGTCGAGCCGAGCGCATCATAGTCGACCAGATATTTGAAGGCCTCGCGCACCTCGGGCTTGGCAAGGTTCGCATTCTTCTGGTTGAGGCTGATGTAGTAGACCGTGCCCTTGGGCGCGTTGGTGGCGGCCAGATCTGCGTTCTTCGAGACGGCATCGAGATCGCCGGGCTCGAGGTTGCGGGCAACGTCGATATCGCCGGCTTCGAGCGCCAGGCGCTGGCCCGAGCTTTCCTTCATGTGGCGATAGATGACGCGGGCGAGCTTTGCCTGTTCGCCATAGTAGTTGTCGTTGCGTTCGAGAACGATGACCTCGTTGGCGCGCCATTCGCGCAGCTTGAACGGACCGGAGCCGGCATAGCCCGTCTTCAGCCATTCGTTACCGAAGTCGTTGTCGTACTTGAAGTCGTCGCTTGGGGTTACAGCCTTGGCGTGTTCGAGAACGAGCTTCTTGTCGAGCACGGCGGCGACGGTCGCCGTCAGGCAGTTCAAGACGAAGCTCGGCGCATAGGGCTGATCGACTGTGAAGACGAAGGTCTGTTCGTCCGTAGCCTTCGCCTTTTCCGTCACGTTGTCGCCGGTAAGGCCGAACTGGGTAAGGATGAAGGCCGGGCTCTTGTCGAGCTTCACGGCGCGCTCGAACGACCATGCGACGTCCTCAGCGGTCACCGGATTGCCGGAGGCAAACTTCAGGCCGGACTTGAGTTTGAAGGTGTAGGTCAGGCCATCGTCGGACACGGTCCAGCTATCGGCGAGATCGCCGACGACCTTGGAGGTGTCGTTGATGTCGAGGCGCACCAGCATGCTGTAGGTGTTGCCGGTGATTTCGGCGGCGGTCAGCTCGAAGGCTTCGCCCGGATCCATCGAAATGACGTCGTCGATCGCAAAGGCTTCGACCAGCGTGTCCTTCGGCGTTTCGGCGAAGGCCGGCGCGGTCGCGGCCATGACCATGGCCAGCGCCGCCGAAGCGGTCAGAAGACGAAGACGTCCATTGAGCTTGTGCATCATTTTTGCAGTTCCCTCGTTTGCGCCCTTTTGGGCCCCTTCTTCATGGTTCAGGCGGCCTCGTGCCAAGCCTGTCCCAGAACTCTCCACCAGTTCTCCCGGCATATCTTTGCCAGTTCGGCGTCACCATATCCGGCACCCCTCAACGCGGCAACGAGCGCCTGGTTACCGGCTGCGTCGGCTATCCCCTCGGGGATCGTCGCGCCATCGAAATCCGATCCGAGCGCCACGCATTCGATGCCCATGCGCTCGACCATGTAGTCGACATGGCGAACCATGTCGGAAAGCGGTGTCGCCGCACTCTCCTGGCCATCGGCACGCAGCATCGTCGTCGCATAGTTGAGCCCGACGAGGCCCTTGCTTTCCCTGACGGCGTCGAGCTGCCTGTCCGTGAGGTTGCGCGCAACCGGCGTCAGCGCATGCGCGTTCGAATGGCTGGCGACCAGCGGCTGATCCGTGGTTTTCGCGACATCCCAGAACCCCTGCTCGGTGATGTGCGCGAGATCGATGAGGATGCCGAGGCGATTGCAGGCGCGCACCAGTTCAAAACCCGCCTCGGTCAAGCCCGGCGCCGTGTCCGGCGACTTCGGGTAGGAGAACGGCACGCCATGGCCGAAGACGTTGTGGCGGCTCCAGACCGGCCCGAGCGAGCGCAGTCCGGCAGCATGGAAGGTTTCAAGTGCCGATAGATCGGCGCCGATCGCTTCGCAGCCTTCCATATGCAGGACGGAAGCGAAGACGCCGGCCTCGACCGCACGGCGGATCTCGCCGGTCGAGCGACAGAGTTTCCACGCCCCTGCCCGGTCGAGCCGAACGGCGATGTCCGCGAGCTCCATGGCGACGGCCAGCGACGGCAAGTGTTCGAGGGGCGCCGAAAGCGGCGTTTCATAGTGGCCGTTTTCATCCGGCGGCTGCAGGATCAGATCGCCTGAGGGCACGTAGATCGCAGAGAGACCGCCGATGAGGCCGCCGGCCTTGGCGCGCGGCGCATCGATATGGCCCTCGCCGATACCGTCGACGAATTCACGGACCGGGTCGGAACCCTTCCGGGCGTTCTGCCACAGGCGCAGAAGCACGTCGTTATGGCCATCGAAAACCGCCTGCATTCCTGAATTCCTTCATCATTTCAGGGAGATCGAACAGGCCGCTTACGGCCGTGTCCGGGAGAAAGTCGTGGCGATGCTATTGAAAGGCCAAAGCCTTTTCAATGAATATCAGGGGGTTTTACCCAGGCCTGCCTGTAGCGAAATGTTGCATGATTGCCGCAATCTCGCCGTCAAACACAGCGGCAACAGGTGCGCAAAGCCGATCAAGGGATGAAAATCTGCCGTTTCTAATGCAAGGAAATAGCTTGGTCCCGATGGCCGGGATGTCGCACCGCATGATGCGGTACTGGGGGTTGGGTTGCTGCGTCCGTTTTCACTGGCAGGTTCGGAAGGGCATTGGAGCCGCGTCGCCGCCACGCTCCTCCTCGCCGTAACCCTCGCTGCCTGTGCCGGCCGTCCGGTGGGCGTGCTCGTTCCTTCGGGCACGACGGGTGGCGCCTCCGAAGTCGACCTGATGGTCGCGACAACACGCGCCCCCACGGCGGAACCGGGCGTGCTTTTCAGCGGCGAACGGTCGGACCAGCTTTCCCTGACGGAAATCGTCGTTTCCATCCCGCCGGAAAAGAACCGCGAAGTCGGCCAGGTGCAATGGCCGAAGAAGCTCCCGGCCAATCCGGAGCGCGACTTCTCCACGGTCAGCGTCACGCCGCTGCATCAGGGCAACGACGTCCAAAGCTGGCTGAAGGGTAATCTGCCGAAGAGCCGCCGCGTGCTGATCTTCGTGCACGGGTTCAACAACCGCTACGAGGATGCCGTCTACCGGTTTGCCCAGATCGTGCATGATTCCGGCACGGACGTCGCCCCGGTCATCTTCACCTGGCCCTCGCGCGCCAGCATCTTCGACTACAATTACGACAAGGAAAGCACTAACTATTCGCGGGATGCGCTGGAGGAACTGCTTCGGCGCGCCTCGAGCAACCCCCAGGTCAGCGAAATCACTGTCATGGCCCACTCCATGGGCTCGTGGCTGACGGTCGAGGCCCTGCGCCAGATGGCGATTCGCGACAAATGCATCGCACCCAAGATCACCGACGTCATCCTGGCGTCGCCGGATCTCGACGTCGACGTCTTCGGCCAGCAGATCCGCGCCATGGGCGACAAGCGGCCGAAGTTCACGCTGTTCGTGTCGCGCGACGACCGGGCGCTGACCTTGTCCAGGCGCATTTCCGGCAATGTCGACCGCCTTGGACAGATCGATCCGACCGCCGAGCCTTACCGTACGCAACTGGAAAGAGCCGGCATCAGCGTCATCGACCTGACGGCGCTGAAGGGCGGCGACAAGCTGAACCATGGCAAGTTCGCCGAAAGTCCGGAAGTCGTGCGCCTGCTTGGCAACCGCCTGATCGCGGGCCAGACCGTAACCGATTCCGATGTCGGGCTCGGCGAGCGCCTGGGCGCCGTCACGCTCGGCGCCACGCAGACCGTCGGCAACGCGGCGAGCCTCGCGGTCTCGACGCCGATCATGATTTTCGACCCCAACACCCGCAAGAACTACAACGAGCAAGTACGACGTCTTGGCCAGTCGGTGGAAAACACCGTCGGCGCAACGGTAACACCCTGACGCGCGGACCCTGTTGCATAAATCCTCAATCGATCGAGGGCGAAATTATGCAGCAGTTCAGGGTGTTACAACGGCCCTAGCGTGCCTTAGAAGACGCGGGGTCCAGTACCGCATTCGGCGATCCGTGCTGTGAAACACGGATCGCCGAATGGGCTTTCGGGAGCTGAAATCAGCCCCTGAACAAGGCGGAGGGTGGCAACGGTTACGCCGCCCTCACGACCCGTGCATCAAACGGCGAGTTCGCGCCGTCCGGCTTCCGTCTCCATCGCCAGGTCGAGCACCTTCTGCAGGTTCGCCGCGTGACGGAAGCCCGGATCTTCGGTCTTGCCCTCGCGAACCGCAGCCACGAACCGTTGGTAGTTGGTCGGAACCGTACCTGCATCGACGTCGCGCCAGGTGGCGGTTTCGACATCGGCGCCGAGGCAGGCGCGCAGCGTCGAGCCATCGGGCGTGTGCACCACTTCAAGCGCGCCCTTATCGCCGTGCAGCCGGAGCCGCAGCTCGTTCAGATGTCCCGTCGCCCAGCGGCTGGCATGAATGACGCCCATGGCGCCGTTGCCGAATTCCGCCGTCATGACGAAGCTGTCATTGGCGTCGAGGTCATATTCACCGATGCGGTTGCCGGGCGCCTTGTCGAAGGTCTTGAGGCGAGCGAAGATCCGAGCGGCATCCGTCCCGGCGCCGTAGCCGGCAAAGTCGAGGATATGGATGCCGACATCGCCGAGCACGCCGTTCGAGCCGTGCTTGGTCGAGAGCCGCCACAGCCACTGCGATTCCGTCGCCCAGTCACCCCAGGCCTTGGAGACGAGCCAACTTTGCAGATAGGAGGCCTCGAGATGGCGCAACTGCCCGACCTCGCCGGCGAGCACCATCGCCCGCGCCTTCTGCAGCGGCGCGACATTGCGATAGGTGAGGTTGACCATCGTCACCAGGCCGGAACGCTCGGCCGCCTCCGCCATCTCCGCTGCCTTGGCGTAGTTCTCGGCGAGCGGTTTCTCGCAGAGCACGTGCTTGCCGGCCGCCAGCAATGCCAGCGTCGTCGGGTGATGCGCCTTGTCCGGCGTCACGTTCGTCGCCGCATCGAACTTGCCCCAGGCAATCGCCTCGTCGAGCGAAGTAAAGGCCTCGGCGATCCCGTGCTTCTCGGCAAAGGCACGGGCGCGCGACGGATCGACATCGACGGCGCCGACCATCTCGACGCCTTCGATCTTGGCAAAGGCCTGGGCATGGCTGTTCGCCATGCCGCCGGTTCCAACAACAAGAAGACGCATTGTTCTCACCTGTATCCTGCTTCGCCGGCCTGGTGCAGCTTCGGCCCACGTTCGACGATCGGTTCCAACGCCTTTTCGACCGGCACGTTCGGCGCATCATGGATCGCGGTGTAGCGATTGTCGGCGTTGTAGGCCCACTTCACCGAATTGCGCAGCACCTTCTGCACATTGGCGTCATGATAGGTCGGGTAGGTCTCATGGCCCGGGCGGAAATAGAAGATGTTGCCGGCGCCGCGACGCCAGGTGAGACCCGAACGGAACACTTCACCGCCGGCAAACCACGAGATGAACACGGTTTCGAGCGGCTCGGGAACCGAGAACTGCTCGCCATACATCTCCTCGTTCTCGAGCACGAAATTCTCTTCGAGCCCTTCGGCGATCGGGTGGCGTGGGTTGATCGCCCAGACACGCTCGCGCTCGCCGGCCTCGCGCCATTTCAGCGCGCAGGGTGTTCCCATCAGGCGCTTGAAGATCTTGGAGAAATGGCCGGAATGCAGCACGATCAGGCCCATGCCCTCCCAGACGCGCTTGGCGACCCGCTCGACCACTTCGTCGCTGACGGCGCCGTGGTCCTTGTGGCCCCACCACAGGAGCACGTCGGTATTGGCCAGGCGCTCGACGCTGAGTCCGTGTTCCGGTTCCTGCAGCGTCGCGGTCGTCGCTTCGATCGCGCTTTCCGTGTTCAGCGCCGCTGCGATCGTGTTGTGCATCCCGTTCGGATAGATGCTGCGGACCACCTCGTTGGTCTGCTCGTGGATGTTTTCGCCCCAAACGACTGTTCTGATAGGCACGTTCATTCTCCTTGCGTTTCGCCCGTTGCGGGCCTGTCGTCGTACGCCGCCGGGAGTTGGCGGCCCCGAAGCTCAAGACTGCCTCGTTGTTCATCAGGTTTGTCAGGCCGCCCCTTTCATGGGCATGCGACCCAAGGCCTGCCCCTCCGCATCGAAGCGGTGGATGTTGTCGCCGACCGGCGAGATCTGCACTGTCTCGCCCGGCCGGTGAAGCGAGGTACCGCCTTCCCGGACGATGACCGGTTCTGCAGCGCCGATGTCGAGATAGATATAGCTGTCGGATCCCAGCATTTCGGAATGCACCACCGTGCCCGACCACTTGCCATCCCCTGCCCTGATCTCCAGATGTTCGGCCCGGATGCCGATCGTGTGCGCATCGTAGGGAGCGGCAAAAGCGCCGGTGAGAAAATTCATCTTGGGCGAACCGATGAAGCCGGCGACGAACACCGAGTTCGGGCTCTCGTAAAGCTCGAGCGGCGTGCCGATCTGTTCGACCCGACCATCCCGTAGCACGCAAATGCGATCGGCCAGTGTCATCGCCTCGACCTGGTCGTGGGTGACATAGATCATCGTCGTCTTGTGCATGCTGCGATGCAGCTTGGCGATCTCGATGCGGGTCGCCACCCGGAGCGCCGCATCGAGATTGGAGAGTGGTTCGTCGAACAGGAAGACCTTGGGGTCGCGCACGATCGCCCGGCCGATCGCGACGCGCTGACGCTGGCCGCCGGAGAGCTGACGGGGAAGCCGCTTGAGATAGGGCGTGAGTTGCAGCATCTCGGCGGCCGCCTCCACGCGTTTCTTGCATTGCTCCTTGTCCTTGCCCGCAAGCTGCATGCCGAAGGACATGTTCTCGAACACGGTCATGTGCGGATAGAGCGCATAGGACTGGAACACCATGGCGATGCCGCGCTTCGACGGCGTCAACTGGTTGACCACCTGCCCGTCGAAGGAAAGCGTACCCGAAGAGATATCCTCAAGCCCGGCGATCAGGCGCAGCAGCGTGGACTTGCCGCAGCCGGACGGCCCGACGAAGACCATGAACTCACCGGCCCGGATGTCCATGCTGACGCCCTTGATGACCTCGAAGGCGCCGAAGGACTTGCGGATGTTGCGCAATTGAAGTTCTGCCATGTTTTCCTCCTTGGATCACGATTGTTTTGGGTCGGGCCGAGCCAAAACAATAAACGTGATCGATTCTAAAAGGTTAGAGCGGGATGCGGGCGGAAAACCGCGCACACTTTTCCTCACCCCGCTCTATCCTTTGACGCCACCGGCCGTGAGACCGGAAATGATCCGCCGCTGAAAGATCAGGACGAGGATCACCAGCGGCACGGTGACGATGATCGATGCGGCCATGATGTTGCCCCACGGGATTTCGTATTGGCTGCTCCCCGAGAGCAGCGCGATCGCGACCGGGACGGTGCGCTGGCTGTCGGACGACGTGAAGGTCAGCGCGAACAGGAACTCGTTCCAGGCGGCGATGAAGGCGAGCAGCCCCGTCGTCACCAGCGCCGGCCACATCAGCGGCATGAACACGCGCGTGATGATCACCCAGGGTGTGGCGCCGTCGACGATCGCCGCCTCCTCGATTTCCACCGGCAGATCGCGCATGAAGGTGGTGAGCACCCACACCGTGAAGGGCAGCGTGAAGATCATGTAGGAGAAGATCAGCGCTAAGGGCGTGTTGAAGATCCCGACACTCCGGATGAGTTCGAACAGGCCGGCAAGCACGGCGATCTGCGGAAACATCGACACCGACAGGATCGTCAGCAGCAAGAGTCCCCGTCCGCGGAACCGCACCCGCGCCAATGCGTAGGCAGCGGTGACGGCCAGCAGCAGCGATACTGCGACGACGATCGTTGCGACCAGCAGCGAATTGGCGAGATTGCGCAGGAAGCCGCTGCTCGACACGACCCCGGCGTAGTTTTCGAAGGAAATCTCGGTCGGCCAGTAATCGACCTGGAAGAGCGCCGTTCCGGATTTGAAGCTCGTCAGCACGGCGTAATAGAACGGAAAGACGGCCATGATGATGATGGCGGCGACGAGGGCGTAGAACGCCGTGCGCTTGGCGAGGATGGCGACCATCAGCGTTCTCCTCCTTCGAGATTGACGCGGCCAAACCACATGTAGGCGACGGTGATCGCTGCAATGATCAGGAACAGCATTGTCGAGGCGGTTGCGCCGTAGGCAAACTTGTCGAAGTCGAACAGGTTCTCGCGGGCCAGCACCGACATGGTCTTCGTCTGGGCGTTGTTGGGCGTCAGTACATAGATGAGATCGAAGATGCGCAGCGCATCGAGCATGCGGAAGATCACCGCGACCATCAGCGCCGGCCGGATCAGGGGCAGCGTCAGCCGCCAGAACACCTTCAGCGAATGAACGCCGTCGATCTTGGCCGCCTCGTAGATATCGGAGGGCACCATCTGTAGGCCGGCAAGGATCAAGAGCGCCATGAAGGGCGTCGTCTTCCAGACGTCGACGATCAGCACCGCAACCATCGCCGTCTCCGGATTGGCGGTCCAGGCGATCTTCTGGCTGATCAGCCCAAGGCCGAGCAAGAGGTCGTTCAAGATACCGAACTGGTCGTTGAGCATCCAGGCCCACATCTTGGCGGAAACGATGGTCGGAATGGCCCAGGGGATGAGGATCGCGGCGCGCACCAGCCCGCGGCCCGGGAAATTGGCGTTCAGCACCAGGGCGACGACGAGGCCCAGCACCGTCTCGATGGTGACGGAGATCGCCGAGAACTTCAGCGTGTTCCAGACGGCGTTCCACCAGGCGGGATCGGCGAGCAGGCCGTTATAGACCGTGCGCCCGCTCTTTAGCGTGATCCAGCTCAGATAGTTCTTGAGGCCGACGAACTCGGCGCCTTCGAGGTTGGTCAGCGACGCGTTGGTGAAGCTGAAATAGATGGTGCGCAACAGCGGCCAGCCGGCGACGAGCGCGAGCACCAGCAAGGTCGGCGCGAGAAAGATCCAGGCGGAACGAACGCGGCTGGCGTTGAGATCCGAACGGATCCCTGCCTGCTCATCGAGTGCGGAAGGGGGATCTGCGAGTGAAAGATCGGTCATGTCTATACTCACCCTTGCCGTTCGGCGCGCTGCCGGACGGTTGGCCCGAGAGAAACGACGCTGCTCTCGGCAAATCACGGCGCGAAACGGTATCGCGTCCGGAATTGCCTGGTTCAAAGAGCGCGTCGTCGGCGGTGGCTCGGTGGAGCGAGGGAAGGCCCGAAGGCACTCCCCTCGCCCCCGGGAGGATCACCAGCTATCGCCTTTCATGTCCGTGAGTTCGACTTCGAGCAGTTCGAGGTTTTCCGCGGCCGTGCCGTTGCCAGACAGCGTGTTGTGGACGGCATTCCAGAACTTGGCCGAAACCTCGTTGTACTTGACCTTGGTAACAGCCGACGGCCGCGGTACGGCGCTTTGGAAGATCGGCTTCCAGGCCGGCATGAACGGCTGCGCCTTGGCGACCTCCGCATCGTCGTAGAGAGCGGCAACCGTCGGAAGCTGGGAGAGCTGGATGGCCCGCTGCTTCTGCACCTCGGGGGACGCGAGGAACTTGACGAGCGCGATCGCCGCTTCCTGGTCGTCGGAATATTTGGAGACGGCAAGGTTCCAGCCACCGAGCGTCGAGGACGGCTGGTCGCCATCGGTCGCCGTTGGCAGCGGCACGACATCGAACTTGCCCTTCACCGCGCTGTCGTCGCCATTGCCGAGCGCGTAGGCATAGGGCCAGTTGCGCATGAAGACGGCATTGCCCGTCTGCCAGACACCACGCGACTCTTCCTCCTGGTAGGCGAGCACGCCCTGCGGAGAAATCGCGCCGATCCATTCCTTGACGCGGTCGATCGCAGCGGCCGCCTTCTCGTTGTTGATCGAGATCGTGCCATCGGGCTCGACGATCTGCCCACCGCCTGACGACTTGATCCATTCAAGCGCGTTGCAGGTCAGCCCTTCATAGGCGTTGCCCTGGAAGACGTAGCCCCAAAGATCGCCCTGGCCGGCGGCGCGCTCCTTCTCCTGGATTTCCTTGGCGGTCGCCGCCAGCTCGTCCCAGGTCTTCGGCGGCGTCTTGCCATACTTTTCCAGGAGGTCCTTGCGGTAATACAGCGCCGGCGCATCGGTGAAGGCCGGCAGGGCCACGAGACGGCCGTTGACGGTCTGCGAGGCAATGATCGACGGGAAGTGCTGTCCGACGACGTCCTTGGTTGCCTCCGTCAGATCGACGAACTGGTCGGCCAACTGCGGCGCCCAGACGACATCGGTCTGGTAGACGTCGACATCCTTGTTTCCAGCGGCAAGCCACAGCCGGTACTGGCTGAACTGCTCGCTGCTCGACGGCGGCATGGTGACCAGGCTCACCTTGTGTCCCGTCTGCTTCTCGAAGATGTCGAGCTGCTCGCGGATGAAATTGACGTTCTTGCCGGTCGTGTTGGCGGCGAGCGAAAGCTCGGCGGCGCTGGCCGTCCCGGCTGCAACGATCGCGGCGCAAAAACTCAGGGCATTGAGCATGGTTCTCATGATGGTCGACTCCTCCTGTTCCCCTCCACCGCTCGAAGCTCCTCAGCAAAATCGAAAGCGGTTTGGATTGGAAAAAGTTGGCAGAAGACGGAAAAACTGTCAATCCATGCATTGGAAAAAGTCGGATTTCGTGAGTCATCAAATATAACTGTTTATTTTCAATAGATTACAAAAAGAGAGTGAATTCCGCGTGCGAGTCGCGGAAACCCATAAAATAGAGGGGGAGACGCGGTAATTTAAAACGGTTTGGCAAAACTCCCTTCGGATGCAAGGCAGGGGACGGCCCCGACAAACTGATTGTTACCGGCGGGGAAGGTGTATATTTCTGGGACCGGGGTTAGGCTGAGGAAACGCATACCGAATGAAACTGAGGGAGTTCGCACAGCAACTGGGCCTTTCGCCAACCACCGTCAGCCGGGCGCTGAGCGGTTACCCAGAGGTCAGCGAAAAGACACGCAAGCGCGTGGCCGAAGAGGCATCGCGCCTTGGCTATCGTCCGAACATCAATGCCGTGAGGCTCGCCACCGGTCGTGCCGGCGCCATCGGCGTCGTCATGGGACGATCAGGTGAGTTTCACTTCTCCGAGTTCATGGGCGGGCTGGCCGAGCGGCTCGGCACCGAGGATATCGACATCCTCGTCAGCCCGATCGACGACAAGGATCCCAAGGGCGAAATCCAGCTTTACAGCCGGCTCGCCGTCAGCGGCCGCGTCGATGCGGTGATCGTGCATTCGCCCGAACCGAACGATGAACGCATTGCGCTCCTCCACAAGCTCGGTATGCCCTTCCTCGTCCACGGTCGATCCGATATCGACGTGCCGCATGCCTGGCTCGACATCGACAACGAAGGCGCGATCCGCCGGGCGACCTCGCATCTGATCGATCTCGGCCATCGCCGCATCGCCATGATCAACGGACGGAAAGGACGCACCTTCTCACTTCACCGCGACAAGGGCTATCGCGACGCGCTGCAGGCGCGCGGCATTCCGTTCGATCCGCGTCTCGTCGCCCACGGCAACTTTACCGATGAACTGGGCTTCCGCTTCGCACGCTCCTTCCTGGAGCAGACGCCGCGCCCGACCGCCTTCGTCGCCGGCTCGATGATGACCGCCCTCGGCATCTACAGAGCGGCCCGGTCCATGGGGCTGGAGATCGGCCGCGAGGTTTCGGTGATCGCCCATGACGACGTCTTCCCCTACCTGACCGCGGAAAACATGGTGCCGTCGCTCTCGGCGACACGGTCTTCGATGCGCGCTGCCGGTGCACGCTCGGCCGACCTCGTGCTGCAGCTTCTCTCCGGCAGGCCAACCGAGGAGGTCCATGAACTCTGGCCGGTCGAACTGATCCTGCGGGAATCGACGGCGCCGCCGCCTGAGGATGCGTGAGGACCGGCTTTTGACAACCTCAATCAAAGGCGGACTTGGAAAAGAGGTTGAGGATCACCACCTCGGCCATGATGAGACCCGGGCGCGGACCGCCGTAAGGGACACGGCCCGGCCGCGATGAAACGCCGCAAAGCCGTTGCCAGGAAAACCGTTGTCGGACCGGATGCCGCGCGCTAGGACCGCAGGGGATGAAGGACGCGAGCATGGCGGAAACGGAAACCACCACCCTCTACGAAGCGATCGGCGGCGACCCGACGGTTCGCGCGCTGACGCGCCGCTTCTATGAGTTGATGGACACGCTGCCGGAAGCCGCACGATGCCGCGCCGTGCATCCGCCCGACCTTTCGGGCAGCGAGGAGAAATTCTACGAGTACCTGACCGGCTGGCTTGGCGGACCGCCAATCTATGTCGAGAAGCGCGGACACCCGATGCTGCGCCGTCGCCATTTCATCGCCGAAATCGGCCCGGCGGAACGGGACGAATGGCTGCTCTGCTTCACCCGCGCGCTTGAGGAAACGATCGCCCATCCGCAGCTCAGGCAGATCATTATCGAGCCGATCACCCGCCTCGCCCTTCATATGCAGAACAAGGAATGACGTGACATGTCGCAGAGCGGATTTCGCGCAACGACGCTTTTTGTTGCCGGACTGATGGGGCTGACCGGCGTTGTCAGCGCGGCCGCGGCCTCGCATGGCGACGATCCGAGACTGCTCGCCGGCATTTCCGCGATGTGCCTGGCGCACGCGCCTGCACTGGTCGCGCTTTACGCAGCCTGGCCAAGCTTTCGCACCGCCCCTGCTGCGGCCTTGCTGATTGCCGTGGGAACGGCGCTGTTCTCGGCGGATCTCGCCATGCGCCATGCCTCCGGCCACGGCCTGTTCCCGATGTCGGCGCCGCTCGGCGGCACGACGATCATGGCGGGCTGGCTCGCCGTTTCGCTCGGCGCCTTCCTGCCGCGAAAGGCCTAGCCCAGAAGCAATTCGCCTCCCGGACGGGTCCATCCAGGAGGCGAACGAAAGGCAATATCAGGGATTGGGCCCAGGCCCACGGCGAGGATCAGGCACCTTCGACGGCGGTGAAACCTTCGAATTTCGGCGGACCGAGATACATCGCTTTGTTGTCACCGGCACTCCGGTGTGCGGCCCGGAAGTTCTCCGATTTCGTCCAGGCCGAGAACGAATCCCTGTCCTTCCAGACCGAGTTCGAGACGAAGAGCGTATAGCCCTCTTCCGGCACGCTGTCGCCACGGAGCAGATGAAAGGAAACGAAGCCCGGCATTTCCGAAAGACTGGAATCGCGGCCCTTCCACACGGCTTCGAAAGCCTCTTCCTGGCCGATGGCGATACGAAAACGGTTCATGGCAACGTACATCTTGGTCTCCGTAGGTCTTCGCCGAACTGCGAAACGATCCGGCTCCGTTGAAACGGCGCAATCCCAGACGGAAAACCGCTTCGCACTTTTCCTGGAATTGTTTCCTTAGCCTACGCAATCCCGGACGGAAAACCGCTTCGCACTTTTCCTGGAACTGTTTCCTTAGCCTACGCAATCCCGGACGGAAAACCGCTTCGCACTTTTCCTGGAATTGCTTTTATGCGCTTTCCTTCTTGCGGGCGGCGTCGTTGGCGGCGCGCGGAAAGGCGAGGATAGTTCCTTCCTTGGGCTCCGCAAGGCCGAGCGGATCGCGAACCGGAGGTCGCGCCTGCCAGGTTGGGAACTCCGCGATGTTGGTGGTTTCTTCCAGCATGCGCGCGCGGCGCGTCAGGATCTCGTAGAGCTCCGGCACCAGGCCATCGCCATTCTGTACCGCCAGCTTGTGCAGACCGATCATCATGGCGAGGTCAGGACGTTCTTCGTTCATTGCAAACTCTCGTCTTGTCTTGGGAGGATTACCGCTCGTCGCGGCTGGTGGTCAGGTCCTGAAGCGCGCGCTCCAGGCTCGATTTCGAGCCGTTGCGCAGCGGCACGAAGGCCTTGCCCCACTTCTTGCAGCCGGTCTTCACGCGAAGACATGCGTCGTGGCTGATGCAGTCGATCGGGCAGAAGACGCAGTCGACGGACGGTAGCACCCGGTCGATCCGCGAGACGGCCTCGCGCAGGCCGCCGTCGTGGTGCAGCAGCTCGGCGCCAAAGGAGCTGGCGATTTCGCGCAAATGCGCCACCTGACAATCGCGGCCGCCGACATAGAGGAAACTGCGTCCTTCAAGCGTTGCCTTGCCGGCCTCCTGGCGTGCCTCGGTCGCTTCCGAACGCCCCTTGCCATTCTTCGCCGCATTCTGGTGACGCTTGCCGCGCATGCAATCCTCTCCGCCTGATCGTGCGACAAGGGCCTTCACGGGCAGCCGGTCGCATCGGGACATCATCTCGACACACGCCCTTCGGCTGCGTGACGAACGCAACCTATTAAACTTGATAATCCGAGTAAAGTATAAACATGAGTTTTATAATCATATTTTCGAGAAAAAATCAGCTCTTCGCCCGCAGGCAGGAAATGGCGCATCCGCCTGTCAGTTTACGGACATCGGGACGGTAAAGCTCCAACTGCTCTTGCCGGAACCGGCCGGGATGGCGGCGAAAGGTGCTGCGCTGCGGACGGAATCCAGGGCCGCCTTGTCGAGACGGTCCGATCCGGAGCTGCGCACGAGATTGACCCCCGCCAGGCCTCCATTCGCGGCGACGACGAACGTAACCGTCGCGGTATCGCCTTCGCCACTGCGGATCCCGCGGGTCTTCCTGAGGAAAGCGCGCTGGACCTTTGAGCGGACCTTGCCCTTGTAGTTTTCCTCTCCCGCGTTGCCGATCACCGATGCCGCGCGTCCCTGACCGGTGGCGACCGTGGAAGCACCATTGATATCGCCGTCCGCCTGGCCTTTGACCTGGGTCTGCTTCTGCTCGCCCTTGTCGCCAGCCTTCTTGCGGGCGACCTTCTTTTTCTTGACCGGTTCCTTCTTCGGTTCAGGTTTTTCCACCTGCTCCTTCTTCGGCTCCACGATCTCGGGTTTTTCTTCCGGCACGGCAGGTTCAACCGGCGCGACGCTTGCGGTGACCACAGCTTCGGCAACCTCAAGGGTCGGCATCTCTTCGGCCGGCAGGATGACATCGGCCTCGGTCGCCGTCAGATCGTGCGGTTCTTCCGCGGCGATTTCCGGTGTGGTCGAAGTCTGCTCCTCGACCGGCGTAAGCTCCTCCGGCTTTACCTCGTCGCGAACATCTTCAATCGGCTCGACGATCTCGGAGGGATCACCCGCCTGCAGCGTTTCAGAGAACGCGTCGCCGAGCACGGCAACTTCTGTCGCCGTACCGCCGATCATGAGCGTCGATTCGTCCTCCGGCGGCGCAGATGCAAACAGGGTAGCAAGAACAACGCCATGCGTTGCAAGCGAGATGATGGCGGCCCCAGTCCAGATGACGATGCGCTTCATTGCTGCCTTACCTTCGCCGCACCGGGCGGCGCAAACCCACGCTCCCTAAGGAGCGGTCTCAATCAGCCCCTGTTCGCTCAGCCCTTGAGTTCCACGGCCGATTTCGAGCCGGTCTTGAGCCCGCTCATGCAGGCGCCCGGCTGCATGCCATCGCCGACACAAGTCGGCGCATCGTTGATCAGCAGGCTCTTCACCGCATCGCAATTGGTGCCGGGGAGGTCGAATTGGCGAACCTTGGTCTTGCCGGCGGGCAGATCGCGGAAGTCGAGCACCGCCATGCGCTCGACGAGCCCCTTCTGGTCGAAGATCACGAACTCGAAAGACACCTTGCTCAGCGACTGCGCAAAGGCGTTACCGGCGACGAAAGTGAGCTTGCAGCCCTTTTGCGACGGCGCGACATCGTTCAACTCGATCGTCAGCCCACCGGCGGGCACAGCCTCCTGGGCGTTGACACTGGTCGCAGCGATGAGGGGCGCAAGAGCAACGGAAACAATCGGAAGGCTGGAAAACTTCATGACGACATCACTCCAAAGGGTTGCGGCGAGCCACCGAACGAGGCCCGCACACCCTTGTCCACAAGCCCGCAATAACTAACTTGAGTGTTTAAGTCCGGTATTGCGTCCATAAATAAATATGAGTAATGAAGTCAAGATAGTAAACGAATTGCACGGCAGGAAATGCTGGAAAAACAGCGCGGCCTGCCCTCTCGAAACGGCCAGCCCAGTGACCAACGACAATGACCTTGCACGCCCATCCGAGCCGCCGATCCAGGCCGGGCGCGCGCAACGGATAATCGAAAGTCGCGAACTTTTCGGCAGCGAAAACGAGATCCTCATTTCCCACGACGGCGCGATCTACCGCATGAAGATCACCCGCCAAGGCAAACTGATCCTGAACAAATAGGCAGATGAAAATGACCGAGAGCCTCCGCCCCACTCCTTCCGAAATCCGCGCCTACCGCGCCGAGAACCCGAAGTTGCGCGAGCGTGATATCGCAGCCCAACTCGGTGTTTCCGAAGCGGCTCTCGTCGCTGCCGAATGTGGGCTGACCGCCGTGCGCATCGATGCCGATGCCAACCGTTTCCTGTCGCGCGTGGAGGAACTCGGCGAAGTCATGGCGCTGACCCGCAACGAAAGCGCGGTTCATGAAAAGATCGGCGTCTACGAGAAGATCACCACCGGCGAGATGGCAAGCATCGTGATGGGCGAACAGATCGACCTCAGAGTTTTCCCGGGCGCCTGGGCGCACGCCTTCGCCGTAACGAAGACCGACGACCAGGGCGAAGCCCGCAAGAGCCTGCAGTTCTTCGACAAGTGGGGCAATGCCGTGCACAAGGTGCATCTGCGCCCGGAATCGAATGTCGCTGCCTATGACAAGATCGTCGCGGATTTCCGCCTTGACGACCAGACGCAGGAATTCGCTGCCGACGCCAGCGTGCCCGCCACCGACGACAGGCCGGAGACCGTCGTCGATGTTGCCGAACTGCGCGACCGCTGGATGAAAATGACGGACACGCATCAGTTCCACGGCATGTTGCGCAAGCTGAAGATCGGCCGCCGCCAGGCGCTCAGCAACATCGGTGAGGATTTCGCCTGGCAACTCGACCCGTCCAGCATCGAAGCGATGATGCGTCAGAGCGCCGAGATCGAACTGCCGATCATGTGCTTCGTTGGCAACCGCGGCATGATCCAGATCCATTCCGGCCCGATCGCCAAGATCGCGCCGATGGGCCCGTGGCTCAACGTCATGGATCCGACCTTCCACCTGCATCTGCGCACCGACCACATCGCCGAACTCTGGGCCGTGCGCAAGCCGACGGCCGACGGTCATGTCACCTCGATCGAGGCGCTCGACGCCAAGGGCGAGATGATCATCCAGTTCTTCGGCAAGCGGAAAGAGGGTCTCGCCGAACGTCCAGAATGGCGTTCGATCGCCGAAGGCCTGCCGCGTCTCGACACGACTGTCGCCGCCTGAGGAGAGGATAAGGAACACTTCGATGATCAACGGTCTCGACTTCCGTCGCCTCCGCCGCCGGGAACTGGCGCTTGCCACCTTTGCCCTTTCGGCGCCCTTCCTGCTGCCGGCGATGGCACCCGGCGCGCCCTCCTTCATCCAGCCGGCGATGGCCGAGGAGATACAGAAGGCCGACGTCTCGCGCGTCGTTTCGGTCGGCGGAGCGATCACCGAGATCATCTATGCGCTCGGCGAGGAAGGCCGCCTCGTCGGCCGCGATTCCACCAGCACCTATCCGGAAGCGGCAAAGGCGCTGCCGGATGTCGGTTACATGCGCCAGCTTGCACCGGAAGGCATCATCGCCGCCAACCCGAGCGCCATCATCGCCATCGAAGGCAGCGGCCCGCCAGAGGCGCTGGCGGTGCTGAAGGAGGCGAACATCGCCTTCACCAGCGTGCCCGAGACCTTCGACAAGGCTGGCATCCCCGCGAAGATCCGCGCCGTCGGCACCTTCCTCGGTGTCGAGGAAAGGGCTGAAACCCTGGCAAAGAGCGTCGAAGCTGATCTCGATGCGGCAGTCTCCGAGAGTGCCGCCCGTCCGGAAGCCGAACGCAAGCGCGTGCTCTTCATCCTGAGCACGCAGGGCGGAAAGGTCATGGCCTCGGGACAAGGCACAGCGGCCAACGGCATCATCGAGCTTGCGGGCGCCGTCAACGCGGTCGGAACTTTCCCTGGCTACAAGGGGCTGACCGACGAGGCAATCATCGAGGCCAAGCCCGACGTCGTCCTGATGATGGACCGCGGCGGTGAACACTCCGCCAAGGCGGACGAACTTTTCGCCCTGCCGGCGCTGAGCCTCACGCCCGCCGCCAAGAACAAGGCGCTGATCCGCATGGACGGCCTGCACCTGCTCGGCTTCGGCCCACGCACAGCAAGCGCCGTGCGCGAACTGAATGCCGCCATCTACGGGAAGAAGGCCAATGCCTCGCAGTGAGGCGGTGGACCGCGGCATGCGCCTGACCGCTTTCGCCGCCGATATCCGCAACGAATGGCGCGCGGGCAATCGCTCGCGGCTGGCGCGTCTGGTGATTGTCGTCCTGATCGCGTTTGCCGTCGCGACCTTCGTCGGCTCTATCATGACCGGTGCTGCCGATGCGTCGCTCGCCAACGTCTGGCGCTGGCTGATCGGCGGGGCCGATCAGGGCTTAAGCATCCGCGACCGCATCATCATCCTCGATATCCGCCTGCCCCGCGCCGTGCTCGGCATGCTCGTCGGCGCTTCGCTCGCCGTTTCCGGCGTCGTCATGCAGGGTCTTTTCCGCAACCCCCTGGCCGATCCCGGCCTCGTCGGCGTCTCCTCGGGCGCGAGCCTCGGCGCCGTGCTGCTGATCGTGCTCGGAACCTCCGCCTTCGGGCCGCTTTTCGCGCTGTTCGGCTTCTATGCACTGCCGGTCGCAGCCTTCGTCGGCGGCCTCGTCACGACGCTGCTGCTCTACCGTATCGCCACCCGCGGCGGCCAGACGTCGATCGCCACCCTGCTGCTCGCCGGCATCGCGCTCGGCGCGCTGACCGGCGCGATCACCGGCGTTCTCGTCTTCAAGGCCGACGACAAGCAACTGCGCGACCTCACCTTCTGGGGGCTCGGCTCGCTCGCAGGCGCCAACTGGACGAGGATCCTGGCCGCAGCGCCGATCATCCTCGCCTCGCTCGCGGTGACCCCTTTCCTGGCGCGTGGACTGAATGCCATCACGCTCGGCGAAGCGGCCGCCTTCCACATGGGCATTCCCGTGCAGCGGCTGAAGAACATCGCGATCGTCAGCGTCGCAGCGGCGACCGGCGCATCCGTTGCCGTCAGCGGCGGCATCGGCTTCGTCGGCATCGTGGTTCCGCACCTGCTGCGCCTCGTCATCGGCCCCGATCATCGCTACCTGCTACCCGCCTCGGCTCTGCTCGGCGGCACGCTGTTGATCCTCGCCGACATGATCGCCCGCACCATCGTATCTCCGGCGGAACTGCCGATCGGCATCGTCACCGCCTTCATCGGCGCGCCGTTCTTCCTCTGGATCCTGCTGCGCGGCCGTTCGAACATGGGACTCTGAAGGAAACCATGATCAACGTCTCCAATCTCTCCGTTCGTCTCGGCGGGCGACCTGTCATCCACGGGATATCGCTCGAGGCTTTGCCGGGCGCATTGACCGCCATCGTCGGACCGAACGGCTCCGGCAAGACCACGACGCTGAAGGCGATCTCCGGTGAGCTTTCGCCGTCGAGCGGAACGATCCGCATCAATGGCCGCGACCTCAGCGGGCTGAAGCCGTGGGAACTCGCGCTGATGCGCGGCGTGCTGCCCCAGTCGACGGTCATCTCCTTCCCCTTCACCGTGCGCGAGGTGGTGAGGTTGGGCCTTGCCGCCGGTGCCAATGCGGGTCCCGCCGCGCACGACCGGGTCACGGCCGAGGCGTTGGAGGCGGTGGATCTCGCGGGCTTTGCCGGGCGTTTCTACCAGGAACTGTCGGGCGGCGAGCAGCAGCGCGTGCAGCTTGCCCGCGTCCTCTGCCAGATCACCGATCCGGTGATCGATGGCGAGCCGCGCTACCTGCTTCTCGACGAACCCGTGTCGAGCCTCGATATCCGCCACCAGCTCGGGATCATGCAACTCGCCCGCAAGTTCTGTGAACGCGGCGGCGGGGTCGTCGCCGTGATGCATGACCTCAATCTCACGGCCATGTTCGCGGACCATATGGTGATGATGAAGGCCGGCAAGGTCCGCGCCAGCGGTGCCCCCCGCGAGGTTCTGACCGACGAGACGATGGAAGCCGTTTTCGGCTGCCGCATGCGGGTGGGCGTCGCACCGGCACCGCACGTGCCTTTCGTCCTGCCGCAGACCGCATCGCTCTGACCGACCCTTGGGGCGTCGGGGCGAAACAGCTCCTTGTCGCCGCAATTCGCTTGACTGGCCAAGGTCAAGTTTTCACGAAACAATTTCTGCACTTGTGCGTTGTTCTCCCGAAGCGCCGGCAAGGGCCTCTAGTTGTGCCCGCCGGTTCCGTCAGACAGCGCCAACCCCTTGCGGCCGGCGCATGCGTGAAAGGGAGTATCCGTCATGGCGCCAGGCCTCTTCTCCGGTTCGGGCTCGCGATCGACCAAAAGCAACGGCAAGCTCGCCGATCTCTCCATCGAGGAACAACTGGGCGAGTTGCGGAGCGATGTGGCAACGCTCGTCGCCTTGCTCGCCGATCGCGGATCGGCCGCCTCAAAGCAGGCGCGCGGCAAGGTGCAGGATGCCCGCGAACAGGCCGAAGCCGGCATCAGCGATTTGCTGGCAAGCGGCGAGGACCTGCTGGCCGAGCTTCGCGACCGCTATGCCGGCACGGAAAAGCAGGTCCGCCACGCGGTTCGCGAGCATCCCGTCGCCACGCTCGGCGCGGCTGCCCTGATCGGGCTCGCCGTGGCAGCGCTGCTTCGTCGCTGACTTGCAATCGGTCGAACTGGACCTGCGGGCAATGGCTCGCAGGTCCGGCCGAGATGAGGAAAGGCATGTAGCTTTTCCACCGGCATCTCGCCCAACCTATGAGAGTCGAGCACGACGGGAGTAACGCATGGGATCATTGACGGCCGCCCTCGCCAGTCTCTTGGCCGCCGACATCGGCGCCACCGCCTCTCGTGTGAAGCGCAATGCAGCCCTATGGAGCGTCATAGGGCTGTTGCTCGTCACCGCCTATGTCTTCGCCCTCGCAGCCACCTTTCTGTTTCTGAGTGTTCGCTACTCCCCGGTCGCGGCGGCAGCGGCAATCGCCGGGGCGCTCGTCGTCACCGCCCTGGTGTTTATTGCCATCCTCATCGCCCTGCAAAACCGAGACCGCCGGCTTCAGGAAGAACGCCGCCGCCGCACACAGATGCAAACCAATCTGACGCTGCTCGCAGTAGCCGGCATCCTGCGCAAACAGCCGCTTCTTGCTGTTGCCATGGCCCTCGCGGTCGGCGCTCTCTTGGGGACCGGCAAGCGGCGCGGACGCAAACACGACCATTGATGGGTGGGTGCGGTCCCATCAGAGCGGCAACCGGATGAGCGCGGTGACACCGGCGGGGAGATACTCGACCTTCACCGAACTACCCAGCACCTTGTCGAGGCTGCGCTCGATGAGGATGGAGCCGAAGCCGCGCCGCTTCGGCTCGCGCACAGGCGGCCCTCCAACCTCGCTCCAGGTAAGATGAAGGACGGTGTCGCCGTCTTCGACGACGTTTCGTGCCGTCAACACGACCTTGCCTTTCGGCACCGAAAGCGATCCGTATTTCACGGCGTTGGTTGCAAGCTCGTGCAGCACCAGCCCGAGGCCGACGGCCTGGTCGGGACCGAGCGACACTTCGTCCTTATGCAGTTCGATCTGGTCCGCATAGGCGCTCACATGCGGCAGCAGTTGCTTGGCGATCAAGTCGGCAAGCCGGATCGTGCCCCACTCGTGATCGGAGAGCAGACCATGCGCCTCGGAGATCGCCTGCAGGCGACCGGCAAACGCGGTCATGAACTCGGCGGGGTCGCTCGTCTGGCGAAGCGTCTGGCGCGCGAGCGATTGCAGCATGGCGAGCGTGTTCTTGACCCGATGATTGAGCTCCTTCAGCAGGAGCCGGGTGCGCTGCGCCGAAGCTTGCTGGTCGGTGACATCGATCGTCACGCCGATGAACGTCAGCGGATTGCCCTTGCTGTCCCGGTCGTGCACACGGCCGCGGCCAAGCAGCCAGCGCCCCGTGTCGCCGATACGGAACATGCCGTCATATTCGTCGTCGGCCTTCATCGCCTGGCGGAGCTTGGCGAAAGTCGCGCCGCGATCGTCGACGTGGATCGCGCCGAAGATGTCCCGGGCGCCAACCGAACTGTCGGCCGAAAGTCCGAACATGCGTTTCAAGGCGCTGTTGCCGGCGATCGCGCCCGAGCGGATATCCCAAAGCCAACTGCCGATGTTGGCCGCTTCGAGCGCCATCGCATGCCGCTGCTCCTCGCGCGACAAGGCCGCCTCCTTCAGCGCGCGTCGACGGGCCTCGTCCTTAACCTTGAAGAGCGAAGCTGCGAGCGCCGCAAGTCGGCTCAATTGGTGGATGAGCGATTGCGACACGTCAGCGCGCGGCTTGTCGTCGAACACGCATACCGTGCCCACCGCCTGCCCCTCGAGCATGATCGGCGCGCCGGCATAGAAGCGCAGGAATGGCGGCCCCTTGACCTGTCGATGGCGCGCGAACCGCGGATCGGTCGAGGCGTCGAGGACGACGAGGCTTGCATCGGCCGCAGCGGCGACATGCGCACAAAATGCGTCTTCGGCCGGGGCACGGGTCTCATTGGTGCCGACGGCTGCCTTGAACCACTGCCATTGGTGGTCGATCAGCGTCACCAGTGCGACCTGAGCGTTGAAAAGCCCGGCAGCGATTTCGGCGATCCCGTCGAAGTCCCGGTCCGGAACGGCCATGTCAGGCACGGTCGCATGCAGGACGCCAAGACGCTCGGGCGCGTCGAGCAGCCTCGTCACAGGCGGATCCGTTTTCTCTGTCCTCACGTGCATACGGTCTCAATTCTCAATCTGAACGAGATGAGGAAGCCGCCGGGGTCAACCGCATCTCGCTCGATTTGGAGCGTCTCGACCCAATGTCGTCACGACTGCGCATTCGTCAGTCGATGTCAGCCGTCACCGCCTATCCCCTCGGGCCCCAGCCGTCAGTGAAAGCAGGACACCGCCACTTTTGCAACGGTATCAGGCCGGAAATTCCTCCCTCAGGAGACGAAGGCGCGCGACGTGATCGGAGCCGAGGTTTCGTCCGGCCCGTAGTCGTTTTCACCCTTCACCTGCAGGATGTCCTGCAGCCGCTGGCGCGCGCGGTTCACCCGGCTCTTGATCGTGCCGAGAGCGCAGCCGCAGATCGTCGCCGCCTCTTCGTAGGAGAAGCCGGAAGCGCCGACGAGGATGATCGCCTCGCGCTGGTCCGGTGGCAGCATATCGAGCGCGCGCCGGAAATCCTGCAGGTCGAGGGACCCGTATTGTTCGGGATGATGGGCCAGCGACTCGGTGAAGTGCCCGTCAGTGTCCTGCACCTCGCGCCCGCGCTTGCGCATCTGGCTGTAGAGTTCGTTGCGCAGGATCGTGAAGAGCCAGGCCTTCATATTGGTGCCCATCTCGAAATGGTCCTGCTTCGCCCAGGCCTTCATGATCGTGTCCTGGACGAGATCGTCGGCACGGTCGTGGCGACCGATCAACGACATGGCGAAGGCGCGCAGGCTCGGCAAGGCGGCAAGCATCTCTCGCTTGAAATCATTCTTTTCGGACGACATTCTGGCACTTACTCCCTGCCCTGCAGTGCCGACCGCTGCTCGGCCGCGTCGAGTTTTTCCAGAAGATCGAGAAAACGCGCGGGTATCGCCTCTTCCTGCACGGACTGATAAAGCGCTTTCAGCTTTGCTGCGATTTGCGCGTTTGGGTCTTCTGTCCATAAGGTCGTGCCGGTAGTCCGCCCTGCCCCTGTTTTATATTTCATTGTCAAACTGTCGCCTTCGAGTGTCCATAGCCGCCATAACGCGGCAGAAAATTGAAATGTTCCCTTGGGGAACCTTTTTTTACGTCCGGCGTTCTCGCAACGTCACCGTAGAAAGATATTCGAGGGAGTTCCCCCTATGACATTGTCCACGCGGATCGCACCGCTTCTGCCGTATCTGCGCCGTTACTCACGCGCGCTGACCGGCTCGCAGACATCCGGCGACGCCTATGTCGCTGCCGTTCTCGAAGCGCTGATCGCCGACACGTCGATTTTCCCGGAAGCAAGCAATGACCGCGTCGGCCTATTCCGACTCTTCACCTCACTTTTCGGCTCCTCGTCCGTCCTTGTGCCGGAGCCGATCTCGCCTTTTGCCTGGGAACAGCGCGCGTCGATCAATCTCGCAACCGTCTCGCCCCTTGCCCGCCAGGCCTTCCTGCTGGTCTCGGTCGAAGGTTTCCGTCCCGAGGAAGCCGCTGAAGTCCTCGACGTCTCCACCGAAAAGGTCGGCGGCCTGCTCGACCGCGCCTCGCAGGAAATCTCGCGTCAGGTCGCGACCGATATCATGATCATCGAGGACGAACCGCTGATCGCCATCGATATCGAGCAGATGGTCGAGAGCCTCGGCCATCGCGTCACCGGCATCGCCCGGACGCGCGACGAAGCGATCGCCCTCTACAAGAAGACCCGGCCAAGCATGGTGCTTGCCGATATCCAACTCGCCGACGGCAGTTCCGGCATCGACGCCGTCAACGACATCCTGAAGACAAGCGCCATTCCGGTGATCTTCATCACCGCCTTCCCGGAACGGCTCCTGACCGGCGAACGGCCGGAACCGACCTTCCTCGTCACCAAGCCCTTCAACCCGGACATGGTCAAGGCACTGATCAGCCAAGCGCTGTTCTTCAACGAATCGACCAAGGCGGCGGCCTGAGCAACGGGTCATTTCGCCGTTCCCGAAACGGCGAAATGACCACCCTTTGCTGGACGGCACCCTTCGAGACAGCACCTCAAACTTTCCCGCAATCGACCTTGGCGGCAGCACCTGCACTCACAAGCCTGCGCCGGCGGTACTTGGGCGGACACCCGTTCTTCGATTACAGCCCAAACACACGACAGCCAGTGCCGAGGGAAGGCACTGGCTGGTATGTGCAACTCACTCGGGGAGTGTGAGTTGTAGGCCGGCGGTCTGCCTCCGGCGCGGCATTGGGGGCTATGCGCGCCACCGTCCGGTCGCAAGCAAAATGCGCGACGCGGCAAAAGGTTCCATGCGCCTACGCTCGCCGTTTTCGCCTACCGACTCATAGCATCTTGTCGAGTTCGTCACGGTGACGGTAGAGCGCCAGGAACCGACGGTAATCGCGGTCATAGGTGGCGCGAACGCTTGCATTCGGCAGGCGCTCATGTCCGTCCGACGCCATTGCCGTGCCCGCGGCCGCGAGGTCCTGATGAATGCCGCCGGCAACCGCCGCCGCCATCGCCGTACCGAGCAGCACCGCGTCCGGCGCCTGTGGCGCCACCACGCGGCAGCCGGTCACGTCGCAATAGAGCTCCATCAGAAGTGCGTTGCGCACGTGGCCGCCGGTAACGTGCAGCGTGTCGAGCTGATAGCCGACCTCGCGCATCATCTCCAGGATGTGACGGATGCCGAGCGCGATCGCGACACAGCTGCGCCAATAAAGCCGGCAGAGCGCATCGAAGGAGGAATCGAGCGGCAAGCCGCTGATAACGCCGAGCCCGTGCGGGTCGGCAAGCGGCGAGCGGTTGCCATGGAAGTCGGGAAGCACATGCAGGCGATCGGCAAAAGCGGTCCCCTGCTCCGCCCGCAGTTCCTGCACGCGGGCGATGATCCGGCCATGCGTCTCGGCGGTCGGCTCGAGACCGCCGCCATGCAGCCGCACGATATGGTCGAGCAGCGCACCGGTCGCCGATTGCCCGCCTTCGATCAGCCAGGCGCCGGGAAGAACCGCTTCGTAATAGGGGCCCCACATGCCGAAGCCGGGCTTCATGTCCTTGGAGAAGGCAACGATGCAGCTCGACGTGCCGGCGATCAGCGCCAGTTGCCTTTCGAGCTTTTCCGGCGCACCGATGAACCCGCCAACGACGCCGAGCGCACCGGCATAGGCGTCGATCAGACCCGGCGCCACCTGGCAGCCTTCGTCCAGTCCGAGCTCGACCGCCGCCGCTGCATTCAAGTGGCCGGCCGAACTTCCGATCGGCAAGCTCTCCTCCGGCAGACCGCCGCGTTCAATGAGATCCTCGAGCCCGAGCTTTGAGAGATAGTCGGGCTGCCAGCCACGCTTCTCATGCGCCAGATAGTTCCATTTTGCCGTCAAAGTGCAGCGCGAGCGTGCAGCACTCCCCGTCGCCCGCCAGGAGAGATAATCTGCGAGATCGAAGAAGAAGCCGGCCTTGTTCCACTGTCCCGGCAGGTTGCGCTTCAGCCACATCAGCTTCGGCATTTCCATTTCCGGCGACATGACACGGCCGGAAAAATCGAGCACCGGGTGACCGGTGGCCGTGCAGAAGTCAGCCTCTGCCAGCGCCCGGTGGTCGAGCCAGACGATCGTGTCCCAGCGTGCCTCGCCCTTGCGGTTGACGGAAAGCGGCTTGCCGTCCCGGTCGCGCACCACCAACGAGCAAGTGGCGTCGAAACCGATCGCAGCAACGTCTTGCGCGGCGATGCCAGCCCTATCCTTGGCCGCCTTGACCGCGCCGCAGACGGCGCGCCAGATATCCTCGGAGTCATGCTCGGCGTGGTTTTCTTCCGGCCGGTTCATGGCGATCGGCAGGTCGGCACGCGCAAGCAGCGTACCATTTCGGTCAAAGATACCGGCGCGCGCACTGCCGGTGCCGACATCGACCGCAACGACGAATTCACGCATCAATGAATGTCCCGCCCCCTAGAGCAATTCCAGGAAAAGTGTGAAACGGTTTTCCGTCCGGAATTGCTTAATTTCAAAAGATTAGATCACGCTGATTTTCGGTTGGATCGACCCAAAATCAAAACCGTGATCGATTGTCATACGTTCGAGCGGGATACGGGCGGAAATCCGCACACATTCTCCTCACCCCGCTCTACTGCATGTTTTCTTTGATCGTCTCCGATTAAGGACAAAAACATGCAGCACTTCAAAATGCTACAGCGACCTTTACGCGCCTGATAAGACGCGCGGCGCTGTAGTTCCGTCCCTGCTATCGGCCGACAAATTGTAACAATTCGCCCATGTCGTCAAACAGCACGTCGGGGCTGAGGTCGGAGAGACTTTGCCGATGCTTGTCCGTGCGCGCGTGGCTGCCGCCGGCAAAGGCGAAGACGCGCATGCCCGCCGCCTTCGCCGCTTCGATGCCCGCCGGACTGTCCTCGACGACGACGCAATCCTTGGGCGCGAAACCCATTTCGCGGCTCGCATGCAGGAAGAGATCAGGCGCCGGCTTGCCGTGTTTGACCATGGTGGCGGAGAAGATGTTGGGCTCGAAGAGATCGATGAGGCCGGTGACGGTCAGCGACAGGCGAATGCGTTCCGGCTGGCTGGACGAGGCAACGCAGCACGCGCTTTCGAGCCCCTCGACGGCTTGGCGAATGCCTGCAATTGGCTGCAGTTCCGAACGAAAGCGATCGTAGAGGCGAAGGCGCATGCCCTCGAGGAACGCGTCGTCGGTGGCGAGCCCGTATTCGTCGTGCAGGATCGCCGACATGCTTTTCAGGCTGCGCCCGAGAAAGCGTTCCGTCGCCTCCTCGGTGGTCATCGAAACGCCGGCGGCCGAGAGCACGTCCACCAGCACTTCCAGCGAGATTGGCTCGCTATCGACGAGCACCCCGTCGCAATCGAAGATCACCAGCCCGGACGCCGCATCCGCCATAACACCCTACCCCTTACAGCGACGCGCATCACGCAAAGCCCGCCGTAACGCTTTGAATTGGCGCATAATTCGCCCTTGCATCGAATCCGATCCAAGGAATTATGCGGTAAGCTTCTCGTCCAGATAAAGCTGGAGCGTAGCGCGCGTACCCTTTTCCCAGAGCGTTTTCAATGCATGAGCGAAGCGGCGGCGGAAGAGATCGGAGCGCGCGACATCGCCGAAAATATCGCCGAGCGCCAGGAAGGCCATCGGATCGTCCTTGGCGGCCAGTGCCGCCTTGTTCAGCCGGTCGGCGCTCTGGTCGTTGAAGACGATCGTCTTGCCGCTGTCAGACGTGCCGGCGAAATAGCGGCACCAGAGCGCCGAAACCAGCGATAGCCCGACGACGTCCTCGCCGCGCGCCAGCCGATCGGCGGTCGAGGGCAGGATGAATTTCGGCTGCCGGTTGGAGCCGTCCTGCGCCAGCCGCGGGATCGTGTCGCCGATCTTCGGATTGGAGAAGCGCGTCTCGATCAGCTTGTAGTAATCGCCGAGATCAGTATTCGGCACCGGCGGAATGACCGGAATGATCTCGTCATGTTCGAGCTTGGCAAGGAAGGCGCGGATCAGCGGTTCCTCCATCGCCTCATGTACGAAATGGATGTCGAGCAAGGCGGCCGGATAGGCGATCGCCGCATGACCGCCGTTGAGGATGCGGATCTTCATGTGCTCGTAGGGTGCAACGTCAGGCACGAACTGGACGCCCACCTTCTCCAGCGCCGGGCGGCCGAGCGGGAAATGATCCTCCAGCACCCATTGCTTGAATTCCTCGCAAAACACCGGCCAGGCATCCTCGATGCCGTATTCGTCGGCGACGATGCCGATCTCGCGTGCGCCGGTTGCCGGTGTGATCCGGTCCACCATGCCGTTCGGGAAAGCGACATTGGCGTCGATCCAATCGGCGAAGGCCGGGTCGAAGAGACGCGCGAGGCCGGCGACCGCCGCATGCGTGACCTCGCCATTGCCCGGAATATTGTCGCAGGACATCACCGTGAAGGGCGGCACGTTCTTGTCCCTGCGCGCTTTCAGCCCGGCAACGATCAGCCCGAACACGGTCTTCGGAGCCGCCGGGTTCTGCGCGTCGGCAACGATTGCCGGATGGGTCGGGTTGAACACGCCCGAGGCCGGATCGATGAAATAGCCACCTTCGGTGATCGTCAGCGACACGATACGGATCGCCGGATCGGTGAGTTTCGCAACGATCGCCTGGATGTCGCCGGGTTCGAGATAGTCGATCATCGCGCCGGTGACATGGGCGCCGGTGCGGTTGTTGTCCTGCTCCACCACCGTCGTCAGGAAATCCTGCTCAGCAAGCTTGGTGCGCATCGCCGCATCGGAGGCAAGCACGCCGGCCCCGATGATGGCCCAGTCCAGGTCGTGTCCGGCATTGAAGAGATCATCGAGATAGACGGCCTGGTGCGCCCTGTGGAAGTTGCCGACGCCGAAATGCACGATACCCGCCGTCAGTTGCGACCGGTCGTAGTTCGGCACGCCGGCCTTGGCCTTGATCGTATCGAGGGCGGCAAGTGAGAGTTTGGTCGTCATGGTCTCGTATCCTTTCGAGGCCTTGCCTGCGTGCACAGGCTCAGCTCATCCAGTTGCCGCCGTCGACGTTGTAGGTCTGCGAAACGACGTAGTCGCTCTCCGCCGAAGCAAGGAAGATCGCCATTCCGGTGAGATCCTCGGCCGTTCCCATCCGGCCGAAGGGCACCTCGGCGCCGACCAGTTTCTTCTTTTCGCCGAGCGGGCGGTTCTCGTATTTGGCAAACAGCGCATCGACGCCGTCCCAGTGCTCGCCATCGACCACACCGGGCGCGATCGCGTTGACGTTGATGCCATGCTTAATGAGGTTGAGGCCGGCCGACTGGGTGAGGCTGATGACCGCCGCCTTGGTGGCGCAATAGATCGCGACCAGCGCTTCGCCGCGGCGTCCCGCCTGGCTCGCCATGTTGATGATCTTGCCGCCCCGCCCTTGCGCGATCATCTGCTTTGCCGCCGCCTGCAGGGTGAACAAGGTGCCGGCGACGTTGATCGAAAACAGCCGGTCATAGCTTTCGCGGGTGATCTCGACGATCGGCGCGAGGTCGAAGAGCGCCGCATTGTTGACGAGGATGTCGAGCCCGCCGGCTTGCTTGACGACCGCCGCGATCGCCGCATCGATCGATGCCTGCTGCGTCACGTCCATCTCGACCGCATAGGCACCCACGCCGATCTCGGACACCGTCTGCCGCGCCCGATCGATGTTGATGTCGGCGATCGCGACCGTGGCGCCTTCGCGGATATAGGCCTCGGCGAAGGCACGGCCGATCCCCCGCGCAGACCCGGTGATCAGCGCGCTTTTTCCTTCGAGCCGTCTCATCGGATTGCCAGCCCCTTGTCGTCGAACCTGTGGACGCGCTGCGGATCCGGCGTCAGGAACACGCGATCGCCATGGGTCACGGCGAAATCGCCGCTGACCCGCGCCGTCACCGTGCCGATGCCGTCGACGTTGACATGCAGGAAGGTGTCAGAGCCAAGATGTTCGGCAACGCCGACCGTGCCCTGCCAGGTGCCGCTGTCCTTGGAGAGCGCCAGGTGCTCGGGGCGGACTCCCATCGTATGCGCCTGATAGGCGGACGCTGGGGCACCGCTTACGAAGTTCATGCGCGGCGAGCCGATGAAGCCGGCGACGAACAGGTTGTCCGGTCGATGGTAGAGCTCAAGCGGCGAGCCGACCTGCTCGATGCGACCGCGGTTCAGCACCACGATCTTGTCGGCCATGGTCATGGCCTCCACCTGGTCGTGGGTGACGTAGATCATCGTCGTCTTCAGGTCCTGGTGCAGCTGGCTGATTTCCAGCCGCATGTTGACGCGCAGCGCCGCATCGAGGTTCGACAGCGGCTCGTCGAACAGGAAGGCCTTCGGCTGGCGCACGATCGCCCGGCCGATCGCGACACGCTGGCGCTGGCCGCCGGAAAGCTGGCGCGGCTTGCGGTCGAGATAATCGGTGAGGTTCAGCACGCGGGCCGCATCCGACACCTTCTTGTCGATGACGGCCTTGTCCTCGCCCGCCATCTTCAGGGGAAAGGCGATGTTCGACCGCACGCTCATATGGGGATAGAGCGCATAGGACTGGAACACCATCGAGAGGCCCCGCTGCGCCGGCGGCAGTTCGGTGGCGTTTTTGCCGTCGATGACGATGTCGCCGTCACTGACGTCTTCGAGGCCGGCGATCAGCCTCAAGAGCGTCGATTTTCCGCAACCCGACGGTCCGACGAAGACGACGAATTCGCCATTGTTGATGTCGAGGTCGATCGAGGGGATGACGGCATGGGCGCCGAAAACCTTCGAAACCTTGCTGAGTGTAATGCTTCCCATTGTCGTGTCCCTTATTTGACCGCGCCGAAGGTGAGGCCGCGTACGAGCTGCTTCTGCGAGAACCAGCCGAGTATGAGGATGGGGGCGATCGCCATGGTCGAGGCGGCCGAGAGCTTGGCGTAGAACAGGCCTTCGGGGCTCGAATAGGAGGCGATGAAGGCCGTCAGCGGCGCGGCTTTCGCGGCGCTGAGATTCAGTGTCCAGAACGCCTCGTTCCAGGAGAGGATGATGTTGAGCAGCAGCGTCGAGGCGATGCCGGGGATCGCCATGGGCGTCAGCACGTAGATGATCTCCTTGGAGAGCGAGGCGCCGTCCATGCGGGCGGCCTCCAGGATCTCGCCGGGGATCTCCTTGAAATAGGTGTAGAGCATCCAGATGATGATCGGCAGGTTGATCAGCGTCAGCACGATCACCAGGCCGGTGCGGGTATCGAGCAGGCCGGTGTTGCGGAACATCAGATACATCGGCACCAGCACGCCGACCGACGGCATCATCTTGGTGGAGAGCATCCACATCAGGACGTCCTTGGTGCGCTTGGTCGGCGAGAACGCCATCGCCCAGGCGGACGGAATGGCGATGACCAGGCCGATCAGCGTCGAGCCGAAGGAGACGACGATCGAGTTCATGAAGTGCAGGAAATAGTTCGAGCGGCTCTGCACCTCATGATAGTTCTCCGTCGTCCAGTCGAAGAACAGCAGCGACGGCGGCGAAGCGATCGCTTCGGCCTCGGTCTTGAAACTCGTCAGGAACGTCCAGAGGATCGGGAAGAAGATCAGGATGCCGATCGTCCAGGCGACGACCGTGACGACGATCTTTCGTTGGGTGGAGACGTTGCGTGCCATGGTTCTCAAGCCTCCAGCGTCTTGCCAATCATGCGCATCAGGAAGAATGCGACGATGTTGGCGAGGATGACCGCGATGATGCCGCCGGCCGATGCGCCGCCCACGTCGAATTGCAGCAGTGCCTGCGCATAGACGAGGAAGGTCAGATTGGTGCTCTGCGTGCCCGGCCCGCCATTGGTGGTCACCAGGATCTCGGCGAAGACCGAGAGCAGGAAGATCGTCTGGATGAGGATGACGACCGTGATCGCGCGGGAAAGATGCGGCAGCACCAGATAGATGAAACGGCTCCAGGCGCCGGCGCCGTCCATCTGCGCCGCTTCCTTCTGCTCCTCGTCGAGCGACTGCAGCGCCGTCAACAGGATCAGCGTCGCAAAGGGCAGCCATTGCCAGGCGACAATGAGGATCACCGACAGCAGCGGCGCATTGGCGAGAAAATCGAAAGGCTGCAGCCCGAAGAGCTTGGCAATCCAGGCAAAGAGCCCGTTGACTGGGTTCATGAACATGTTCTTCCAGACGAGCGCCGCCACGGTGGGCATGATCAGGAAGGGTGCGATCACCAGGATGCGCACGATCCCCTGCCCGAACATCGGCTGGTCGAGCAGCAGCGCCAGCGCGATGCCGCCAATGACGGTGATGAACAGGACGCCGAGCACGATCGCCAGCGTGTTGAAGATCGCCTGGAAGAAGGCGGGATCGGTCAGGAAATATTTGTAGTTCGAGAAGCCGGCAAACTCTTCCATTCCCGGCATCAGAAGATTGTAGCGCAGGAACGAGAAGTAGATCGTCATGGCCAGGGGAACGATCATCCAGGCCAGAAGCAAAAGCACCGAGGGCGCGATCATCAGCCGCGCGGCGGAGCGGGTGTGCAAGGTCGCCATGGCGTCCCCCAATGATGGAATTCAACGCTGTTTCGAGAGCTCGGACCAGGCGCGGGCTTGCCACGCGCCTGCCTCCAGGCGCTGGCCTGAAGGAGAATTACCGGGGCGCCGGCCATTTGCGGCCGGCACCCCGGGGCCCTTGGGAGCCCTATTTGATGTAGCCGGCCTTGGTCATCTCACGCTCGGTGAGCTTCTGGGCACTGGCAAGCGCCTGGTCGACGCTCATCTGCCCTGCAAGCGCTGCCGAGAACTGCTGGCCAACGGCCGTGCCGAGACCCTGGAATTCCGGGATCGCCACGAACTGCACGCCGACATAGGGAACCGGCTTGACCGCCGGGTTCTTCGGGTCGGCCGCGTTGATCGAGTCGAGCGTCATCTTCGCGAACGGCGCCGCCTTCTGGTACTCGGGGTTCTCGTAGAGCGAGGTGCGCGTGCCCGGAGGCACATTGGCCCAGCCTTCCTTGTCGGCGACGAGCTTCAGATAGTCCTTGCCGGTCGCCCAGGCGATGAACTTCTCTGCCGCCTCGACCTTCTGCGAGCCTGCGGGGATTGCGAGGTTCCAGGCCCAGAGCCAGTTGCCGCGCTTGCCGAGCCCGGTGTCCGGAGCGAGCGCGAAGCCCACCTTGTCGGCAACCGTCGATTCCTTCGGGTTGGTGACGAAGGAAGCGGCCACCGTCGCATCGATCCACATGCCGCACTTGCCGGTCTGGAACAGCGACAGGTTCTCGTTGAAGCCGTTGGAGGAAGCGCCGGGCGGGCCAGCGTCGTTCATCAGCTTGACGTAGAAGTCGAGTGCGTTCTTCCATTCCGGCTGGTCGAACTGCGGCTTCCAGTTCTCGTCGAACCAGCGGGCGCCGAAGGCGTTCGCGGTCGCCGTCAGGAAGGCCATGTTCTCGCCCCAGCCTGCCTTGCCGCGCAGGCAGATGCCGTAGACCTCGTTGCCTTTGTCGGTGATCTTGCGCGCGGCGTCAGCGATGAAGTCCCAGGTCGGCGCGTCGGGCATCGTCAGCCCCGCCTTCTCGAACAGGTCCTTGCGATACATCACCATCGAGCTCTCACCATAGAACGGCGCGGCATAGAGCTTGCCGTCGATGGTGAGACCGGAGCGGATCGCCGGCAGGAGATCGTCGATATCGTAGTCGGCGCCGAGATTGTCGAGCGGCAGCAGCCAGCCCTGCTTCGCCCAGATCGGCACTTCATAGGTGCCGATCGTCATGATGTCGTATTGGCCGCCCTTGGTGGCGATGTCGGTCGTCACGCGCTGGCGCAGCACGTTTTCCTCGAGCGTTACCCACTCGAGCTGAATGTCCGGATTCTTGGACGTGAAATCCTCCGTCAGCTTCTGCATCCGGATCATGTCGCCGTTGTTCACGGTCGCAATCGTCAGGGTTTCTGCTTGGGCCAGACCCGACAGCGCGACTGCCGAGCACGTGCCCAGCAGGAAAGTTCTCAAGTTCATCGACTTCCTCCCAGAAGAATTGAGCATTTGCCTCGCTCATGAGCAATTACTCACTTCTCATGACAAAATGTCAATGCGCAATCGTTGCTGCGTTGCACACAGAAACATTAGAGGGTTGTTTTGATTGCCGATTTTTTCTTTACGCAAATGCGAAAGGCCGGCGCATCGGCCGGCCTTTTCAAACGTTTCGTATTGCGATCAGGCGTTGAGTAGGTAGCTCGCCGTCGCCTCATCGGTGATGAGACCGTTGATGATTCCACCTTTCACGGCCGCTCTCAGCGCTTCGTATTTGCGCCGTCCCTTGGCGAGGCCGATGACCGACGCCTTGTCCCGCGATGGAAGCGGCACCGATGCGACGCGCTCGTTGAAGCTTCCCGAAAGCAAGGCGCCGTCATGGTCGAACATCCAGCCGCAGATCTCGCCGGCGGCGCCAGCCTTGGTGAGCTCGGCCATCTCGTCCTGCGCCAGGAAGCCGTCCTGGCAGAGCGGTGCGTCCGGGCCGAGTTCACCGACGCCGACGAAGGCGACATTGGCTTCTGCCCCGAGTCTCAGCGCCACCTGCACCAGGCTCTGGCTGTGCAGCACTTCCCGCTCCTCCGGCGAGGAGGCAAGAACCGGCAACGGCATGGGAAAATGCCGGGCCTTGACCGCATCGGCCATGCTGAAGATGACGTTGTAATAGGCGGCCGAACCGTCGAGGCCGATATTGCCGGTGAGCGACACGATGCGGTGCTGCGGACATTCCATCGGCGGCAACTGGTCGACGGCCGCTTTCAATGTGCGGCCGGTGCCGATTGCCAGCACCTGCGGCTCGGGCGACTTCAGCCAGCGCTCGATTTCGGCAGCACCCGCCTCGGCGATGCCGACGATCGTCGAGGTCGAGCCGGGGTCGCTCGGCACCACCTCCACATGTTTGAGCCCATATCGGTCGCGCAGCCCCGCTGCCGCCTCCAGACAGGCGGCGATCGGATGGTCGAGCCGAACCTTGATCAGGCGCTCGGACATGGCGAGCGAAACCAGCCGCTGCGCCGATTGGCGCGAGATTCCCATGACGGTCGCGATCTCGTCCTGGGTGCGGCCGGCGACGTAGTATAGCCAGCCCGCACGGGCAGCATCATCAAGCCTGTTGTTCGCCTCGCCCCTGCGTGCCATGCCTATTCTACCGATCCTCATAAGTAGAGCGGGATGCGGGCGGAAAGCCACTCACACTTTTCCTCATCCCGCTCCAGTTTGCTGCCACTATTTGCCCTGCCCTGTCAAACGGAGCCTCGGAACAACACGGGGCGGCAAGCCTGGCCGAAGGCCGGGATCACAAGGGATCCGGGCCCGTTCGACGTCAAACTTTTACCGTTTGATAAAAAAATAAAGCGTGTTACCGTTCCATCATCCTGAGAAAACATTGGGAGCCAAAAATGGGAACGACACAATCTGGGATCCTCGGCGGCCGCCTGCCGCTCGGGGAGTACGAGAGCAATTTCTCCGACCTCCATCCGCCGCTCGACAAGCACGAGGCCCTCGTCGCTTCCGACCGCTGTTACTTCTGTCATGACGCGCCGTGCATGACGGCCTGTCCCACCTCCATCGATATCCCGCTGTTCATTCGGCAGATATCGACCGGAAACCCGATCGGATCGGCCAAGACGATCTTCGACCAGAACATCCTGGGCGGCATGTGCGCCCGCGTCTGTCCCACCGAAACACTCTGCGAACAGGCCTGCGTTCGCAACACCGCCGAGGAGCGCCCGGTCGAGATCGGCCGCCTGCAGCGCTATGCGACCGACGTGGCGATGAAGGAGAACAAGCAGTTCTATACCCGCGCCGCCTCCTCCGGCCGCAAGGTCGCCGTCGTCGGGGCCGGCCCGGCAGGACTTGCGGCCGCCCATCGGCTCGCCGTCAAGGGCCACGACGTCGTGATCTACGACGCCCGCCCGAAATCGGGCGGCCTCAACGAATACGGCATCGCCGCCTACAAGTCGGTCGACGACTTCGCCCAGAAGGAAGTCGACTACGTGCTGTCGATCGGCGGCATCGAGGTGCGCAATGGCCAGGCACTCGGCCGTGATTTCACCCTCGCCGAACTTCAGGAACAATATGACGCCGTCTTCCTCGGTCTCGGCCTTGCCGGCGTCAACGCGCTGCGCCTCGAAGGCGAAAATGCCGAAGGGGTCGAGGACGCCGTCGATTTCATCGCGGCCCTTCGCCAGTCGAAGACCAAGGCCGATATCCCTGTCGGCCGCCGCGTCGTCGTTCTCGGCGGAGGCATGACCGCGATCGACGCGGCGGTTCAGGCGAAGCTGCTCGGCGCCGAAGAGGTGACGATCTGCTATCGCCGCGGCAAGGAGCACATGAACGCTTCCGAGTTCGAGCAGGATCTGGCCGCCTCCAAGGGCGTCACCATCCGCCACTGGCTGCAGCCGAAACGCATTGCCGAGAAGGACGGCAAGGTCGCCGGCATCGAGCTGGAATACACGACGCTCGAAGACGGAAAGCTGACGGCGACGGGCGAAACCGGTATCATTGCCGCCGACCAGATCTTCAAGGCGATCGGCCAGAGCTTCCTCGGAAGCGGCCTCGGCGCCCTGAAGCTCGAAGGCAGCCGTATCGTCACTGATGCCGAAGGGCGTACCTCGATCGAGAACGTCTGGGCCGGCGGCGACTGCGTGCTGGGCGGCGAAGACCTGACGGTCTCGGCCGTTGCCATGGGCCGCGATGCCGCTGAATCGATCAACCGGGCCTTCGCCGCGGCCGCGCCGCGCGCGAGCGCAGTTGCCTAAGGATCGGGAGGAGAAACCAATGGCTGATCTTCGCAACAATTTCGTCGGCATCAAATCCCCGAACCCGTTCTGGCTGGCATCCGCCCCGCCCACGGACAAGGCCTATAACGTCGAGCGCGCCTTCAAGGCGGGCTGGGGCGGCGTCGTCTGGAAGACGCTCGGCGAGGAAGGACCGCCGGTCGTTAACGTCAACGGACCGCGCTACGGTGCGATCTGGGGCGCCGACCGCCGGCTGCTGGGCTTGAACAACATCGAGCTCATCACCGACCGCGACCTCTATGTGAACCTGCGCGAGATGAAGCAGGTGAAGATGAACTGGCCGGACCGGGCATTGATCGCCTCGATCATGGTGCCCTGTGAGGAAGAGGCATGGAAGGCGATCCTGCCGCTCGTCGAGGAAACGGGCGCCGACGGCATCGAACTCAACTTCGGCTGCCCGCACGGCATGTCCGAGCGCGGCATGGGCTCGGCGGTCGGACAGGTGCCTGAGTACATCGAGATGGTCGTGCGCTGGTGCAAGCAGTACACCCGTATGCCCGTCATCACCAAGCTGACGCCGAATATCACTGACATCCGCAAGCCCGCACGCGCCGCCAAGGCCGGCGGAACCGACGCCGTGTCGCTGATCAACACGATCAACTCGATCGTCTCCGTCGATCTCGACAACTTCGCCCCGAACCCGACGGTTGGCGGCAAGGGGACCCACGGCGGCTATTGCGGCCCGGCGGTCAAGCCGATCGCGCTCAACATGGTCGCCGAGATCGCCCGCGATCCGGAAACCTACGGCCTGCCGATCTCGGGCATCGGCGGGGTCACCACCTGGCGCGACGCGGCCGAATTCCTGGTGCTTGGCGCCGGCAACGTCCAGGTCTGCACCGCCGCCATGACCTACGGCTTCAAGATCGTCCAGGAGATGATCTCCGGCCTCTCCGACTGGATGGATGCCAAGGGCCACCGCACGCTCGACGATATCACCGGCCGCGCGGTTCCGAATGTCACCGACTGGCAGTATCTGAACCTCAACTACATCGCCAAGGCGAAGATCGACCAGGATGCCTGCATCAAGTGCGGTCGATGCCACATCGCCTGCGAGGATACCTCGCACCAGGCGATCACCCAGTTCGTCAACGGCGTGCGCCACTTCGAGGTGATGGAAGACGAGTGCGTCGGCTGCAACCTCTGCGTCAACGTCTGTCCCGTCGAGAACTGCATCACCATGGAAGAGCTTCCGGCCGGCACGATCGATCAGCGCACCGGCAAGCCGGTTGATCCGAACTACGCCAACTGGACGACCCACCCGAACAATCCGATGGCCCGCCAGGCCGCCGAGTGAGGAAGCCAGCGCGCGATCCGCTCGGATCTCGCCTCACCCAGTGAAGACGCCGCCGGATCAGCAATCCGGCGGCGTTGTCTTTCGGTTCTAGAACTCGACGACCACCTTTCCGAACGGCCCGCGGTCGAGATGCGCCAGCGCCACACGCAACTCTGCGAACCGGTAGCGGGCATCGATGACCGGCTTGATGCCCGTCCGGTCGATGGCGGCGACCAGATCTTCCAACGCCCGGCGATGGCCGACGCCGATGCCCTGAATGACCGGCGACTTCAGCAGCACGAACGGCGCCGGCGCAGAGATCTCGCCGCCTTCGAGCACGCCGATCACCGAGATCCGCCCCTGCACGGCCACCGCCTGCAGCGATTTGCCGAGATTGGCGCCCCCGGCAAGCTCCAGAATGTGGTCGGCGCCGTGGTCGCCGGTGATCTCGAGAACACGCTCCGCCCAATCCTCTTTCACGCGATCAATGCCATGGTCGGCGCCGAGAGCGAGGGCGCGCTCGAGCTTGTCCTGACTGGCTGAGGTCACGATGACTTCAGCCCCATGCGCCTTGGCGATCTGCAGGCCGAACAGCGAAACACCGCCGGTCCCCTGCACCACGACGCGATCGCCGACCTTCAGGTGGCCCTTCTCGACCAGCGCGAACCAGGCGGTCACCCCGGCGCAGGGCAAGGTGCTCGCCTCGCCATCGTCGAGGCTCTCGGGTGCCTTCACGAACCAGTTTTCCGGGAAGGCAACATATTCGGAAGCGACGCCCGGGTTGAGGCCGCCGAGCGCAAACGAGGTCGGATGACGCGCAGTCCCCGGCTTCTGGCCGTCGATCCAGGTGGGATCGAAGACGGAAATCACGCGATCGCCCGGCTGGAAGCGGGTCACACCCCGGCCAACCGCCTCGACCATGCCGGCCATATCGGATCCCGGCACGAAGGGGAAGGCGAGCGGCATGCCCATGCCGTTCTCCAGCACGAGCTTGTCGCGGTAGTTGAGCGACAGGGCGGTCGTGCGAACCAGCACCTCGCCCGGGCCTGCCTCCGGAACACGCCGCTCGGTGACCTTCAGGTTCGATGCGCCGAACGCGTCGATCGTCCACGCCTTCATCAGCCTTGCCATGGTCTTTCCTTTCATCGGTTTGATCTGATGAAGAAACCATAGCGTTGAAACTATCTCTCCAGTTGCGATAAGATTTCGCCATATTGGTTCCGCAAAGGATACAAACATGAGCTACCTGAATGGGGTCTCGGTATTCGTGGAAGCGGCCGACGCCGGCGGGTTTTCTGCCGCCGCCGAAAGGCTCAACCTGTCGCGTTCGGCGGTCGGCAAGACCGTTGCCAAGCTGGAACAGCGGCTGGGCGTTCGCCTGTTCCATCGCACCACCCGGACGCAGAGCCTGACCGACGAGGGCCAACTGTTCTACGAAAACTGCCTGAGGGCGCTCAGCGAGATCCGGGCCGGCGAGGCGCTGCTGGAATCCGGCAAGCAGGAGATCCAGGGCCGTCTGCGCCTGTCGATGCCCGTGCATTTCGGCCGCCAATGCATCATGCCGCTGCTGTCGGAACTGCTGCGATTGCACCCGCGCCTGGAATTCGACCTCAACTTCAGCGATCGCAATGTCGACCTTGTCGAGGACGGTTTCGATCTTGCCATCCGCATCGGTCCACTGCGGGACGAACCGGAATTGATGATGCGCAAGCTTGCCGACCAGAGCATGACCGTGTGCGCCGCTTCGGCCTATCTTGAAGCAAACGGCACGCCCAAAACGATCGATGACCTGATGTCGCATCAGGCGATCCTCTATCGGCGCAGCGGGCAGCCGCTCGCCTGGTCCTTTCCGGTGAAGACCGGTCAGGTGCGGACCATCACGCCGCCGGCGCGGCTGCGGCTCGACGACCTGACGTCGATCGCCGACGTGGCGGCTGACGGCTTCGGCATCGCCTGGCTGCCGTGCTGGCTCGTCGGCAACCGCATCGCCTCCGGCTCGCTGGTGCGGATCCTCACCGACGCGCCGGCGTTGTCCTACGGTACCTATGCCGTCTGGCCGAAAACCCAATACATGCCGCCAAAGCTGCGCCTGCTCCTCGATACGCTTGCCGCGCGCTTGCCTGCCATGATGGAATGACGGCAACGAAACGAGTGCGGCTCGTTCCGGCATTGCCGCCGCAAATCTACCGCCGAAAGGCGTTCGGCATGCCGAGGGCGGCAGGCATGGACGTGGTTATCGATCCGCGACGCCAAGGCCGCCTCTACGATGACGAAGGCAACCCGCTCGAACCCCGGCAGGCGAATCCCGCTGAATAGCGTTCTCCGCTGATAACGAACAGGACACGAAAACGAAACAGATTGTGTAAAAATGGTAAGTTGTCGGCTCGCACGATCTGGATAATAAGGGAGAACTCATACGGAGTGCGCGACGCGTTCGATCAGGAACCGCTGCGCATGTTCCGACGGTTTTGACACTGCGGCCGGACGGTGCTCCGGCAGAGCCGGACCTGCTGTTTGACTTTCATTTCGGCCAACCGACGCAAGAGAATCCACCTCGTCTCCGGGGCCCTACTCGGTTCGTTCGTGGTGGCCCACTTCTTCAATCATTCACTCGGCCTGATCTCCATCGAGGCGATGGAGAGCGCCCGCAAGGCCTTCAATCTGGTCTGGCACAGCGTCCCCGGCACGGTGCTCCTCTACGGCGCCCTGCTGCTGCATTTCGCCATGGCGCTCGAAAGCATCTATCGCCGCCAGACGTTGAGGATGCCCGCGCGCGAAGCGCTGAAGATCGTCTTCGGCCTCTGCCTGCCCTTCCTGCTGATCGGCCACGTCAGCGCCGCGCGCATCGAACCGCTACTGACCGGTGTCGATGCCGATTACCCGAACATGCTGCGGCTGCTCTGGTCGAACTCGGTCAATGCCACCAGGCAATCGATCGCCCTGCTGCTCGTCTGGGGCCATGGCTGCCTCGGTGCCTGGTTCTGGATGCGCGGCCGGACCTGGTTCCCGCGCTATGAAATCCTGCTCTACACGGTCGCGATCCTCGTGCCGATCTTCGCCCTGCTCGGCTTCGTCAGCGGCGCCCGATCGATCGAGAGCGATTACGCCGAACATGGGGGCTACGGCGACAGGGCCTACACCAGGCCGGCAGTCGATCTCACGCTTCTCGAGGATATCCGCCTCGGTCTCTATCTCGGCTTCAGCGGGCTGATCGGCGGCACCTTCCTGTTGCGCGCCATGCCGAAAGGCGGCCGCATTCGCGTCCGCTATCCCGATGGCCGGGTCGCAACCGTCAATCTCGGTTTCAGCGTGCTCGAAGCGAGCCGCGCCGCAGGGATCCCGCACGTTTCGGTCTGTGGCGGCCGGGGGCGTTGCTCGACCTGCCGCGTGCGCGTCATCCAGGGATTGGAGGACCAGCCTGCTCCCGAGGACGCCGAGCTTGCGACGCTGACCCGGATCAGCGCGCCGGACAATGTGCGTCTCGCCTGCCAGTTCCGCCCTGTGCACAACGTGACCGTCGTGCCGATCCTCGACAGCGATAGCCTCGGCATCAAGAAGCAGCTCGGGCGCGAGGGCGGCGAAGGCCGGGAGCGACGGATTGCCGTGCTGTTCTGCGATCTGCGTGGCTTCACCAGCATTGCCGAACACAAGCTGCCCTTCGACACTGTGTTCCTGCTCAACCGCTACTTCGAAATGGTCGGCGAAGCAGTCGAGGATTCCGGCGGGGTCGTCGACAAGTTCATCGGCGACGGCGCGCTCGCGATCTTCGGCCTCAAGAGTTCCTACACCGAGGCCTGCCGGCAGTCGCTCGCCGCCGCCGTGCGGATATCCAAGGGCATCGAGACACTCAACCAGACCTTCCGCGGCGAGCTCGACGAACCGCTGCGCATCGCCATGGGGCTGCATGCCGGCCCCGCCATCATCGGCGAGATCGGCTATGGCCAGGCAACGTCGCTGACCGCCGTCGGCGACACGATCAATACCGCCAGCCGGCTCGAAGGCCTCGCCAAGGAACACGACGTGCAACTCGCCGTTTCCGCCGAACTCGTCAACCGCGCCGGTCTGGTGATCGAAGGACACGAACGGCTGGACATCAGCCTGCGCGGCCGGCAGGCGACGCTCGAAACCTGGATCGTTGCGGACGCCGCGCGCATCTCCGCGGCCTTGCAACCAACGCCATCAAACGCTTAGGTTGGGAGCCCCGCCCTCACACTCCCCGGAAGCTCGAATGAAGCAGGACGTGTCCCCGAAAACGGCTCATGAGGTTCACGCGAAAGGCATCGAGAAGCTCCGGGCACATCTGGCGATGCTGACCTTTGCCATCCTGATTGCCGGTTCCTTTTCCTTCGGCGGCCTCGCGACCCAGCACATGGGCGCAGGACCGCTGACGCTCTGGCGCTATCTGCTCACCGTCGTTGTGCTGGGGCTGATGACCTTCGGCTATGCGCGGGTGCCTTTCCATTTCCCCAAGCAATGGTGGCGCTTCCTGATCCTCGGCGGCCTGATCGCCGTCTACATGCTGACGATGTTCAAGGCGCTGGAGTTCACCAATCCGGTTTCGACCGGCGCGGTCTTCACCCTGATGCCGTTGCTCAGCGCCGGCTTCGCCTATCTGCTCCTCGGCCAGCGCACGCTCCCGGGCGTGCTTGCGGGTCTGATCATCGCGGCGCTCGGCGCCGTCTGGGTGATCTTCCGAGGCAATATCCAGGCGATCCTTGCCTTCGACGTCGGCCGGGGCGAGCTGATCTTCTTCGTCGGCGTCGTCTGCCATGCGGTTTATGTGCCACTGATCCGCAAATTCGGCCGCGAGGGGAGCCCCTTCGCCTTCGGCTTCTGGGTTGCGGTGTTCACCGTTCCTTGGCTGCTGGTTCCCGGCGGCGTCGGCCTCGTTACCACGGACTTTGCAAGCCTGCCTGCGGTCGTCTGGATCGCCGTCCTCTATCTCGCGGTGGTCACCACCGCGATCACCTTCCTGCTCCTGCAATACGCCTCGATGCGGCTGCCGGCGTCCAAAGTGCTCGGCTACGGCTACCTGACTCCGAGCTTCATCATTCTGCTCGAAGGCCTGCTCGGCCATGGCTGGACCAGCCTGCCGGTTCTCGCCGGCGCACTCACCACCGCCTGCGGCCTGCTGTTGATGGCGCTGCTGCCCGATTGAAAATAGGAGGAGCGGCTCAGGCCGCCGGCTGCTCGCTCACCTGCAGCCCGTCGACGAACAGCCGTTCGAGAAAGCGGGCCGCATCTTCGAACCGTCCGTCGCCGGCATTGCCCTGGCCGAGCACAGCGCGCACCTGCACGTCGAAGTCGGCATAGTGCTGGGTGGTCGACCAGATCGCGAAGATCAGGTGGTAGGGGTCGCATTTGGCGATCTTGCCGGCCTTGGCCCAGGCGCGGATCACCTCGGCCTTCTCGTCGACCAGCGCCTTCAACGGCCCCTTGAGTTCGTCCTCGATATGCGGCGCGCCCTGCAGCACCTCGTTGGCGAAGAGCCGGCTTTCACGCGGATAGTCGCGCGCCATTTCGAGCTTGCGCCGGATATAGCTGCGGATTTCGGCGACCGGATTTCCCTCGGCATTGAACTCGCGCAAGGGGTCGAGCCAGGTATCGAGCACCCGGTCGATCAGCGCCCGGTGCATCGCTTCCTTGGTACGGAAATAATAGAGCAGGTTCGGCTTCGACATGCCCGCCACTTCGGCGATCTGGTCGACCGTCGCGCCGCGGAAACCATTGGCCGAGAAGACTTCGAGCGCGGCTTCCAGGATGCGCTCTTCCTTCTCCTCCTGGATGCGTGTCCGCCTCTGGGTCTTCGCCGCTCTCGGTAATACCATCTGTCCCCCTGGCGATGCCCGCGCATTCGTTGCGCAGGAACCGGTCTGCCCAATTTCTGGCCCCGCCATCTTCTTGGGCAACAACTTCGTTTTTTTGTTTTTCCGGCTTGAGTGCCGCAACGGAAGTTGTAATGTTTACCAACCGGTCAAATTATCAGCCAGTTCACCGCCAAAGGCAACGGCTGATCGAAGGGCACCAGAAAAAACCAAGCCTGGATTTGACCACGGGAACAGGAGGGCACGCCACCTAGGACGTTGCCCTGAAAAAGATGAGGAGAGCGCCGTGGCTGCACCTGGCGAGAACATGCGCGTCAATGCCGACCGCCTGTGGGATTCACTTATGGAAATGGCCAAGATCGGCCCTGGTGTCGCCGGCGGCAACAACCGCCAGACGCTGACCGATGCGGACGCCGAAGGTCGCCGGTTGTTCGAGTCCTGGTGCGAGAAGGCTGGCCTCTCCATGGGCGTCGACAGCATGGGTAATATGTTCTTTACCCGCCCCGGCACCGACCCGGATGCCCTGCCCGTCTACGTCGGTTCGCATCTCGACACGCAGCCGACCGGCGGCAAGTTCGACGGCGTTCTCGGCGTACTCTCCGGCCTCGAAGTCGTGCGCTCGATGAACGACCTCGGCATCAAGACCAAGCACCCGGTCGTCGTCACCAATTGGACGAACGAGGAAGGCGCACGCTTCGCGCCGGCGATGCTTGCCTCCGGCGTCTTTGCCGGCGTCCACACCCAGGATTTCGCCTATGGCCGCAAGGATCCGGAAGGAAAAACCTTCGGCGATGAATTGAAGCGCATCGGCTGGGTCGGCGACGAAGAGGTCGGCGCCCGCAGGATGCACGCCTATTTCGAATACCACATCGAACAGGGACCGATCCTCGAAGCCGAGAACAAGGACATCGGCGTCGTCACCCACTGTCAGGGCCTCTGGTGGCTGGAATTCACGCTTACCGGACGCGAAGCCCATACCGGCTCCACTCCCATGAACATGCGCGTCAATGCCGGCCTTGCCATGGCCCGCATCATGGAAATGGTCCAGGGCGTTGCCATGGAGAACCAGCCGGGCGCCGTCGGCGGCGTCGGTCAGGTGGTCTTCTCTCCCAATTCCCGCAACGTGCTGCCCGGCAAGGTGGTCTTCACCGTCGATATCCGTTCGCCCGACAAGGCCAAGCTCGACCGCATGCGCGCCAAGATCGAGGCGGAAGCGCCAAAGATCACCGAACCGCTCGGTGTCGGCTGTTCCATCGAGGCGATCGGCCATTTCGAGCCGGTAACCTTCGATCCGAAACTGGTGAGCGCCGTGCGCAACGCCGCCGAACGTCTCGGCTACAGCCACATGAACATCATCTCGGGCGCCGGCCACGATGCCTGCTGGGCCGCCAAGGTGGCGCCGACGACGATGATCATGTGCCCCTGCGTCGGGGGCTTGAGCCACAACGAGGCCGAGGACATCTCCAAGGAGTGGGCCAGCGCCGGCGCCGACGTCCTCTTCCACGCCGTCGTCGAAACGGCCGAAATCGTCGAATGAGTTTGCGGGCGGGACGAAAGTTCCGCCCTTTTTCGTGGCGGCCATGCGGCTGCCGGAAGCGCAATCGCGAGGATCAAGAACCATGAGCACTGTCATCAAGGGTGGAACCATCGTCACGGCCGACCTGACCTACAAGGCGGACATCAAGGTCGAGGGCGGCAGGATTGTCGAGATCGGGCCGAACCTCTCGGGCGACGAGACGCTGGATGCGAGCGGCTGTTATGTCATGCCTGGCGGCATCGATCCGCACACCCATCTCGAAATGCCCTTCATGGGCACCTATTCCTCCGATGATTTCGAAAGTGGGACGCGCGCGGCCCTTGCCGGCGGCACGACCATGGTGGTCGATTTCGCGCTGCCCTCGCCCAACCAGTCGCTGCTCGAAGCGCTCACCATGTGGGACAACAAGTCCACCCGCGCCAATTGCGACTATTCCTTCCACATGGCGATCACCTGGTGGAGCGAGCAGGTGTTCAACGAGATGGAGACCATCGTCAAAGACAAGGGCATCAACACTTTCAAGCACTTCATGGCCTATAAGGGCGCGCTGATGGTCGACGACGACGAGATGTTCTCGTCCTTCCAGCGCTGCGCAGCACTCGGCGCGCTGCCGCTCGTGCATGCGGAAAACGGCGACGTCGTCGCCCAGCTTCAGGCGAAGCTGCTGGCCGAAGGCAACAACGGGCCGGAGGCGCACGCCTATTCGCGGCCTGCCGAAGTCGAGGGCGAGGCCACCAACCGCGCCATCATGATCGCCGATATGGCCGGCTGCCCCGTCTACATCGTGCATACCTCCTGCGAACAGGCGCATGAAGCGATCCGCCGCGCCCGCTCCAAGGGCATGCGCGTCTTCGGCGAGCCGCTGATCCAGCACCTGACGCTTGACGAAAGCGAATATTTCAACAAGGACTGGGACCATGCGGCCCGCCGCGTGATGTCGCCGCCCTTCCGCAACAAGCTGCATCAGGATTCACTCTGGGCCGGCCTTGCCTCTGGCTCGCTGCAGGTGGTGGCGACAGACCACTGCGCCTTCACATCCGAGCAGAAGCGCTTCGGCGTCGGCGACTTTACCAAGATCCCGAACGGCACCGGCGGCCTCGAAGACCGCATGCCGATGCTCTGGACCCATGGTGTCAACACAGGCCGCATCACCATGAACGAGTTCGTGGCGGTCACCTCCACCAACATCGCCAAGATCCTCAACATCTACCCGAAGAAGGGCGCGATCCTCGTCGGCGCCGACGCCGACCTCGTCATCTGGGACCCGAAGCGCACGAAGACGATCTCCGCCAAGACGCAGCAATCGGCGATCGACTACAACGTCTTCGAGGGCAAGGAAGTGAAGGGCCTGCCGCGCTATACGCTGACCCGCGGCGTCGTCGCGATCGAGGAAGGCGCGATCAGGACCCGCGAGGGCCACGGCGAATTCGTCCGCCGCGATCCGTTCCCGGCGGTCAGCTCCGCCCTTTCCACCTGGAAGGAAGTCACTGCGCCCCGCGCCGTCCAGCGCACCGGCATTCCGGCGACCGGCGTCTGAGGCCTTATGTTTCGCGGCTTGCATTTCTTCGCGCCGCTCTGTCCCACCGGACATGTCTCGCCACGTTGGCGGGACGCTTCAGTGCGGGTCGCGTCATGTGGGCACGAGCGCATCGAGCTCGGGCAAAAGCACGAGGCTTTCCCGTTGGTTCGGATCCGTGCGTGCGATGACGGCCGAACAGGGCTCGTTCGAACGGTTCTCCGGCAGGTGCGGCAAGCCCGCCGGGATGTAGACCATCTCGCCCGCCCGCGCGATGACGTGCTCCTCCAGCCGCTCACCGAACCAGGTCCAGGCCTCGCCGGAAAGCACGTAGATCGCCGTCTCGTGGCTTTCGTGCAGATGCGCCTTGGCGCGCGCGCCGGGCGGGATCGTGACGATATGCATGCAGAGACCGGTCGCACCGACGGTCTCGGCCGCGATGCCCTCGAAATAGTTGAGCCCCTGCTGGCCTGCCGTGATGCCTTCAGGACGAACCACGCGACAGCCCGGATTGGATGATCGAGACATGAACGTTCTCCAGAATTCCCTGAAAAACCAGCAACAAACGGCTCCACACCCAAATCCGCGATTGCATGTTGCCGGTCCGGATAGCAGTCTGACACAGACCAGCCAGAATGAGTATTCGCCGATGACCTCCAATACCGCATCCGTGGTTTCGGCCCGGGACCTCTGCCTGACTTTCGAAACCGCCGATGGGCCGGTCCATGCGCTGACCGGCGTCAACCTGGACGTTGCCAAGGGCGATTTCGTTTCCTTCATCGGCCCGTCCGGCTGTGGCAAGACAACCTTCCTGAGGGTGATCGCCGATCTCGAAAGGGCGACCTCCGGCAGGATCAGCGTCAACGGCATGACACCGGAAGAAGCACGCAAGCAGCGCGCCTATGGCTACGTGTTCCAGGCGGCAGCGCTTTATCCCTGGCGCACCATCGAGAACAACATCGCGCTGCCGCTGGAGATCATGGGCTATTCGAAGGAAGAGAAGAAAGCGCGCATCGAGCGTACGCTCGAACTCGTCAATCTCTCGGGCTTCGGCAAGAAATATCCCTGGCAGCTCTCCGGCGGCATGCAGCAGCGCGCCTCGATCGCCCGGGCGCTCGCCTTCGACGCTGATCTCCTGCTGATGGACGAGCCCTTCGGCGCGCTGGACGAGATCGTGCGCGACCACCTGAACGAACAGTTGCTGAAACTCTGGGCCCGCACCGACAAGACGATCTGTTTCGTCACCCATTCGATCCCGGAGGCGGTCTATCTTTCCACCAAGATCGTGGTGATGAGCCCGCGCCCCGGCCGGGTGACCGACGTGATCGAATCGCCGCTGCCGCGCGAACGGCCGCTCGGCATCCGCGAAACGCCGGAGTTCCTGGAAATCGCCCACCGCGTTCGCGAGGGCCTGCGCGCAGGACACAGCTATGACGAATAGCATTGGCATCCGCCGGGCCGAACGGACCGACATGGCCGCCTGCGCCGGCATCCTCAACCGCTGGATCGACGCAACACCGTGGATGCCGCGCGTGCACGATCATGCCGATGTCGAGCGGTTCTACGCCGATACGGTCTTTGCCGAACGCACGGTGCTGCTGGCGGAAGATGACGGCACCATTGCCGGCTTCCTTTCGCTCTCCGCCGACAACCACGTCACTGCGCTCTATATCGATGCGTCGCATCGGGGCTCGGGCATTGGCACCCAACTGATCGAGGCCGCGAAGGCTCTGTCTCCTGACGAGCTCAGTCTCTGGACCTTCGAACACAATCGTGAAGCCCAGCGCTTCTACGAGCGCCAGGGCTTTCAGCCAGTGAGCCGCACCGACGGCGACAATGAAGAGCAATTGCCGGATATCCTCTATCGCTGGCAAGCCAGGGAGATGCAGGCATGAACCTCGCCTATGGCCTCTGGCTGCTGCTCGCAACGACGATCTTCCTCGGCGGCGCGACGGCCTCCCGCGCCTATGTCTCGAACGACCATCTCGGCATGCTCGGCCTTGCGCTCGGGCTCTACATGGTCGGCAACATCGTCATGGTGAAGCTGATGCGTGACGGCGGCCTCGGGCTTGCGATCTCGCTCTCGGCGGTGGTGCAGCTCGTGCTCGTCAACATCATCGCCTTTGCCGTCTTCGGTGAAAGACTGAGCCTCACACAGGCGGCCGGCGTCGCTCTCGGCATCGCCGCCATGGGCCTGATGATGATCCCGGCAAGCGGAAAGGCGTGACGATGCAGGAACCAAGCTTCCTCAGGGACAAACTGCTGCCGGTTGGCACCGTCATCGCGCTGCTGATCGCGCTCTGGTACGTCGCAGCCGTGTTCCTGAACGCGCCCTTCGAGCGCGACACGGCGGCACGCGCCGGCACCGAGATCAGCTTCTCCGAGATCGTGCGCAATACCATGGCGCAGGAGCGTCCGGTACTGCCGGCACCGCATCAGGTGATCGCCGAGATTTGGGACACCACCGTCAACAAGGCGATCACGTCCAAGCGCAGCCTCGTCTACCATGCTTGGATCACGCTCTCGGCGACCCTGCTCGGCTTCGGTATCGGTGCGGCGCTTGGCATTTTGCTGGCGGTCGGCATCGTGCACAACCGCGCCATGGACCGTTCGCTAATGCCCTGGGTGATCGCCAGTCAGACGATCCCGATCCTCGCCGTCGCGCCGATGATCATCGTCGTGCTCAACGCCGTCGGCATCTCCGGCCTGCTGCCGAAGGCGCTGATCTCCACCTACCTCTCCTTCTTCCCGGTCGTCGTCGGCATGGTAAAGGGGCTAAGGAGCCCGGAGACGATCCAGCTCGACCTGATGCACACCTACAACGCCTCCTCGGCGCAGACCTTCTGGAAGCTCCGCTGGCCGTCGTCGATGCCCTATCTCTTCACCTCGCTGAAGGTTGCCGTCGCCATCTCGCTGGTCGGCGCCATCGTCGGCGAGCTGCCGACCGGCGCGGTCGCCGGCCTCGGCGCCCGCCTGCTCGCCGGCTCCTATTACGGACAGACGGTGCAGATCTGGGCGGCGCTGTTCATGGCGGCAGCACTCGCCGCAATCCTCGTCATGATCGTCGGCTTCGCCCACACGGCCGTCCTGAAGCGCATGGGAGCCAAGCCATGAACCTTCCCATCCTTGCGGCCGCGATCATCTTCTGGCTCGCCGCCTGGGCCCTCAACGAATGGCTGGTGCGCCAGACCTTCCAGAACGAAGCCGCCAGGGCTGCCGCGCGCTTTGCCGTGCCGCTGATCTTCGGCGTCACCATCCTCGTCCTCTGGGAAGGCATCGTGCGCGGGTTCTCCGTGCCATCGGTGCTGCTGCCGGCGCCCTCGATGATCTGGCACAAGCTGATCAACTCGCTGCCGACGCTCGGTGCCGATTTCCGCCAGACCTTCCTGAAGGCGGTGCTGTCAGGCTATGCGCTCGGCTGTGGCCTCGGCTTCGCCGTCGCAATCCTGATCGACCGCTCGCCCTTCCTGCAGAAGGGCCTGCTGCCGCTCGGCAACTTCGTCTCCGCCCTCCCCGTCATCGGCGTGGCGCCGATCATGGTCATGTGGTTCGGCTTCGACTGGCAATCGAAGGTCGCGGTCGTCGTCATCATGACCTTCTTCCCGATGCTGGTGAACACCGTTGCCGGCCTTGCCGCCGCCAGCCACATGGAGCGCGACCTGATGCGCACCTATGCGGCGTCCTGGTGGCAGACACTCGTCAAGCTGCGCCTGCCGGCCGCCTGGCCGTTCATCTTCAATGCGCTGAAGATCAATTCGACGCTGGCGCTGATCGGCGCCATCGTCGCCGAGTTCTTCGGGACCCCCATCGTCGGCATGGGGTTCCGGATTTCCACGGAAGTGGGACGCATGAATGTCGACATGGTCTGGGCCGAGATCGCCGTTGCGGCTGTCGCTGGCTCCGTCTTCTACGGGGTGGTCGCGCTCATCGAGCGTGCCGTCACCTTCTGGCATCCTTCCATCCGCGGGGGGCGCGCCTGAAAAAACTACCTTAAGAAAATGAAGCAAAAACAAGAGGGAACTGACATGAACAAGAGACTTGCATCGCTTCTCGCCGCAGGCGTCTTTTCGCTCGCAGCCTTCCAGGCCGAGGCCGCCGACAAGGTGACGCTGCAGTTGAAATGGGTGACGCAGGCGCAATTTGCCGGCTACTACGTCGCCAAGGACAAAGGCTTCTACGAGGAGGAAGGCCTTGACGTCGACATCAAGCCCGGTGGTCCTGATATCGCACCGGCACAGGTGATCGCCGGCGGCGGCGCCGATGTGATCGTCGACTGGATGCCCTCGGCGCTTGCCACCCGCGAAAAGGGTGTGCCGCTCGTCAATATCGCCCAGCCATTCAAGAAGTCGGGCATGATGCTGACATGCCTCAAGGAAACCGGCGTCACCAGCCCTGACAAGTTCAAGGGGCAGACCCTCGGCGTCTGGTTCTTCGGCAACGAGTATCCGTTCCTCTCCTGGATGTCGCACCTGAAGATCCCGACCGACGGCGGCCCGAACGGGGTCACCGTCCTGAAGCAGGGCTTCAACGTCGACCCGCTGATCCAGAAGCAGGCTGCCTGCATCTCGACCATGACGTACAACGAATATTGGCAGGTCATCGATGCCGGTATCAAGCCGGACGACCTGGTCACTTTCAAGTACGAAGACCAGGGCGTCGCAACGCTCGAAGACGGCCTCTACGTGCTCGAAGACAAGCTCAAGGATGCCGCCTTCAAGGAGAAGATGGTCAAGTTCGTGCGCGCCTCGATGAAGGGCTGGAAGTATGCCGAGGAGAATCCAGACGAAGCTGCGGATATCGTTCTCGAAAACGACTCCACCGGAGCGCAGACGGAAAAGCACCAGAAGCGCATGATGGGCGAAGTGGCGAAACTGACTTCGGGCTCCAACGGCGCGCTCGACGAGGCCGACTACAAGCGCACGGTGCAGTCGCTGCTTGCCGGCGGTTCCGATCCAGTGATCTCCAAGGAGCCGGAAGGCGCCTGGACGCATGAGATCACCGATGCCGCACTGAAGTAGGCGATCACCAAAACGTCAGAAGAGGGTCGCACGATCGTGCGGCCCTCTTCCGTTTCTGCAGCGCCGCGCGTCTTCTCAGACGCACAAAGGTCGCTGCTGCATGTTCTTATCCTTAGATCGGTCAGGATTTAAGGAAACATGCAGCGGGCGGCCGTTCGCATCCGCCATGTTGCCGCCGGATACCGGGCGTGGGGGTGGTAATCCGGCTGACAACGGCGCTACCCTTGCTTGCCATTGTCAAGATCGTGTCAAGATCGCAACCATAACCGCAGAACAAGTTGAATATTGAGGCACCATCGCTTCGTGCGCTCTTGTAAGCGTCAAGAGCCGAGATTACATAGGCCCCGATGTTTGTTGGAGGCAGGCATGGCGGAGGACATTCTTTTCCCGATGCATTGCCTGCGGTAACCGGTCCCAGTTCCGCCGGCGTCTACGGTCTGATACCGTGCACGCGGAGCGCGAAATGAGGAAAAGCGCAGTCTCCTGTCCCCGCGCGATCAGCCGGGGCGCGATGTCCGCGTGATAAAATCGCCTGATTGCCCGTGGATCCTGCCTCGAGCTGTGATCCGCTCAAAGTTGTTTTCATTGCCGGGACTATGAAGCCGATGGCTCAAAAAATACTGCCTATTCTCAGCGTGTGCGCTGCGATGACCTTTGGTCCGCTTTCCATTGCCGGGGCGCAGGACGCGACAGAAGCGAAGCCGACACAAAACCTCCCATCCATCGTCGTGACCTCGGCGGTCGACCAGTCGATCAGCGACCGCGTGGTTGCGACCGGCACCATCCAGGCTGTCGAGCAGGTCTATGTCGCGCCGATGGTCGACGGTCTCTCCATCCGCACACTCAATGTCGATGTCGGCGACGAGGTCGAAGCCGGCAGCGTGCTCGTGGTCCTGAACGACGACGCGCTTCGCCTGCAAAAAAGCGAACTCGAAGCCGCTCTTGCCAAGGCGGAAGCCGGGCTTGCACAGCTGAACGCACAGCTCAGCGAAACCAGGGCGAACGCGGACGAGGCCAAGCGAGTCAGCGACCGCGCCGCCGAACTCTCCAAGAACGGCACCGTTTCGACGGCCGAGGCCGATCGCGTCCGAGCCCTCGCGATCGCGACGCAGGCACGCGTCCTTTCCGCCGAGCAGGCGGTCGCAGTGGCCAATGCCGACATCAAGGTGGCCGAAGCGCAGATCGACGACATCGACCTTCGCCTCGCCCGTACCGAGGTCAAGGCGCCTGTCGCCGGCGTGATCTCCGCCAAGAACGCCAAGGTCGGCGCGATCGCCACCGGCAATGGCGAGCCGCTCTTCGCCATGATCCGCGATGGCGCGATCGAGATGAAGGCCGACGTCGCCGAAGCCGATATCATCAAGCTCGCTGTCGGCCAGCCGGCAACCGTGACGCTCGCCGGCGGCAACACCAAGGTCGAGGGTACGATCCGCCTGATCGCGCCGACCGTCGATCCCGTCAGCCGCCTCGGAACCGTCTTCATCAGCCTGACGGCCACCGAGAAGGCACGCGCCGGCATGTATGCGAGCGCGCTGATCACCGCCGAACAGAAGCAGGCAGTGGTCCTGCCGCAAACGGCCGTTACCAATGAGAACGGCCGCACGATCGTCCGCAAGGTCGAAAACGGCGTCATCCGCATCCTGCCCGTCAAGACAGGGATTTCCGACGGCAAGTTCATCGAAGTCCTCGAAGGCCTGAAAGCCGGCGAGGAAGTGGTGGCGAGGGCCGGAGCCTATGTCCGCGACGGCGACCGCATCAACCCCGTCAAGTCCGCTGTATCAGCGACCAACTGACAGGAACCGTGACCATGAACTTCTCAGCCTGGTCCATACGCAATCCGATCGCGCCGATCCTTGCCTTCGTCGTTCTGATGGTGCTCGGCTATCAGTCCTTCGAATCGCTGCCGATCACCCGCTTCCCCAATATCGACGTGCCGATCGTCTCGATCAACGTGACGCAGAGCGGCGCATCACCGGCCGAGCTCGAAACGCAGGTCACCAAGGAAATCGAGGACGCCGTCGCGAGCGTCACCGGCGTCGACCACATCGAGTCGACGATCAACGACGGCACGTCGACGACCGCCGTCATCTTCCGCATGGAAGTGCCGACGACCCAGGCGGTGCAGGACGTCAAGGACGCAATCGACCGCATCCGCAGCGATCTCCCCACCTCGATCGAAGAACCGATCGTCTCCAAGGTCGACGTCGAAGGCCAGGCGATCCAGACCTTCTCCGTCTCCGCGCCCGGCATGTCGCTGGAAGAGCTCTCCTGGTTCGTCGATGATGTCATCAAGCGCGAAATCCAGGGCAAGAAGGGCATCGGCCGTGTCGACCGCTATGGCGGCGCCGACCGCGAGGTTCGGATCGAACTCAACGACGACAAGCTGAATTCGCTCGGCATCACCGCCGCCGACGTCAACGGCCAGCTTCGCCGCATGAACATGGACCTCGGCTCTGGCCGCGGCCAGGTCGGCGGCAGCGAGCAGGCGATCCGCACCCTCGGCGACACCCGCAATGTCAACCAGCTCGCCAACACGATGATCTCGGTGCCGAGCGGCCGCTTCGTGCGCCTCTCCGATCTCGGCACGGTCACCGACACCTATGAGGAGCCGCGCTCCTTCTCACGCTTCAACGGCAATCCCGGCGTGACCTTCGCGGTCTTCCGCGCCAAGGGCGCCAGCGAGGTCAGCGTCGCCGAGACGGTCGCCAAGTCGCTGGAAAAGATCCGTGCGGCGAACCCCGACGTCACCATCGAGATGGTCGACGATTCCGTCTACTTCACCTACGGCAACTACGAAGCGGCGCTGCACACGCTGATGGAAGGCGCGCTGCTCGCCGTCATCGTCGTCATGCTCTTTCTGCGCAACTGGCGCGCCACGCTGATCTCGGCCGTCGCACTGCCGCTGTCGGCGATCCCGACCTTCTGGGTCATGGACCTGCTCGGCTTCTCGCTGAACCTCGTCAGCTTCCTCGCGATGACGCTCGCGACCGGTATCCTCGTCGACGACGCGATCGTCGAGATCGAGAACATCGAGCGGCACATCCATATGGGCAAGTCGCCCTATCGGGCCGCGATCGAGGCGGCGGATGAGATCGGCCTGGCGGTTATCGCGACGACCTTCACGATCATCGCGGTCTTCGTGCCCGTGTCCTTCATGCCGGGCATTCCCGGCCAATACTTCATCCAGTTCGGTCTGACGGTTGCCGTCGCAGTGTTCTTCTCGCTGCTCGTCGCCCGCCTGATCACGCCTGTCATGGCCGCCTATCTGATGCGTTCTTCGGATGCGGGCGCCGACCACCACAGCAAAGACGGCTTCATGATGCGCAACTACACGCGCCTCGTGCAGGTCACGACCAAACATTGGTACACGCGTTACCTGACGCTGCTTGCCGCAATCGCCTTCTCGGTCGGCTCCGTCTTTGCGCTGATCCTCTATGTGCCCGGCAGCTTCCTGCCGCCGGAGGACGCCTCGCGCGTCAGCCTGTCGATCGAGCTGCCGCCGGACGCCATGCTCGAGGACACCGACCGGACCACCACGGAGATCTACAATCGGATCAAGGGTATCGATGGGGTCGACAATATTTTCGTCCTCGGCGGTGCCTCGCCGAAGGGCGATCTGGAGCTGCGCCGCGCCACCGTCACGGTGCTTCTGAAAAAGCTCGACCATTCGCTCTTGAACAAGGTCGTCAACGACGTTATCGGCCGCACGCCGCTGATCGGCCCTTACCTGCCGAAGATGGCCCCGGCCGGCCGCATCGTCCCGCAGTCGGAGATCGAGAAGGAAATCTTCGCCCGCGTTCGTGACATACCGGACGTGCGGGTCATCAAGCTCAACGACCGCGGCCAGCGCGACCTTGCGTTCAACCTGCTCTCCAACAACGAGGCCGATCTCGACCAGGGCGTCGCGATCCTGGAAGCGAAGCTGCGCAGCGATCCGCTGCTCGCCAATGTCAGCCCGGATGGGGCGCTCCCCCGTCCGGAACTGCAGATCCGCCCGCGTGACGAACAGATGTCGCGCCTCGGCATCACCACGGCGCAAATCTCGGAGGTCATCCGCGTCGCCACCATCGGCGATATCGACGCGGCACTCACCAAGATCGCACTCGACGGGCGGCTGATCCCGATCCGCGTGCAGATCAACCGCGATTTCCGCACCGATATCGCGGCGATCCGCAACCTCAAGATCACGACGGCAGCGGGTGCCACCGTGCCGCTGTCGAGCGTTGCCGACATCAACTATTCGGAAGGCCCGAGCTCGATCAAGCGCTACGACCGCAACCGCGTCGTCTCGCTCGGCGCGGACCTGCCGGTCGGCGTCGCGCTCAACACCGCCTCGGACCGCTTCAAGCAGATCGCCGGTCAGGCCGAGCTGCCCAAGTCCGTGCAGTTCCTCGAAAGCGGCGATGCCGAGGTCCAGGCGGAGATGCAGCAGAGCTTCGGCAATGCCATGCTGCTTGGCCTGATGCTGGTGCTGGTGGTGCTGATCCTGCTCTTCAAGGACGTGATCCAGCCGTTCACCATCCTGTTCTCGCTGCCGCTTGCCATCGGCGGCGTCGCCGCCGCTCTGATCCTGACGCAGAACGCGCTGTCGATGCCGGTGCTGATCGGTATCCTGATGCTGATGGGCATCGTCACCAAGAACGCGATCCTGCTCGTCGACTTCGGCATCGAGATGATGCACCACGGCATGGACCGTCAGGTCGCGATGATCGAGGCCGGCCGCAAGCGCGCCCGCCCGATCATCATGACCTCGATCGCCATGTCGGCGGGCATGCTGCCCTCCGCGCTCGGCGTCGGCGAAGGCGGCTCGTTCCGCGCCCCGATGGCAATTGCCGTGATCGGCGGCATCATCGTCTCGACGGTGCTGAGCCTTGTGATCGTCCCGTCGTTCTTCCTGATCATGGACGACCTCTCGCGGCTGCTCGCCCGCATCTTCGGCCGTTTCGTCGGCCAGAAGGACGAGGAGAACCTGCCGCTCGATCGCGAAGCTTTGACCGGCCTCGTTCAGGAACAGGGCAAGACGATCGAAGGCCTGGAAGATCGGCTGAAGACGCTGGAGTCGGACCAGACCAAGGGGCGTACCGGCGGCAAGGTCATCAACCATCCGGCGCTCGCCGCCGAATAGGCTACTGCATGTTTCCTGAAATCGACCTCGATTTAAGGACAAAGACATGCAGCAAATCAAAGTGCTACAGCGACCTCTGCGCGTCTCATAAGACGCGCGGCGCTGTAGTGGCCGAAGCGGCGCTTCACCCGCAACTGTCACAATCCAAGTACAAGCCCGCGCCCTGCAAGCGCGGGCTTTTTGTTGATTTTATTTGATCGAGGTCAAACCGCCTTCCGCCAAGCTTTATTACCTTGCATCTGGATCTTGCTCAGGACGGGTGTGATGAAGACGTTGCGATTGAACTCGAACGATAGGGCGGTGCTGCTCGGTTCTTGCTTCTTCGAGAAGCTGCCCTTGGCGGCAACGAACGCAATTCTGGACGATGTGGTCGTGTCCACCCACGAAGAGCACGACATCCTCTTTGGCCATGGCGAGCCGCTCGATCACGTCTTCTTCGTTCTTTCCGGCCTGGTCCGTCTCTACCGGCTGGGCAAGGACGGACGCGAGGCGGATATCGCCGTGTTTCCGAAAGGTGAGCTTTTCGGCGAAAGCGCCATGTTCCTCGGGAACCGTGCCACCGCCAACGCCCAGACGATCGAGACGACGATGCTTGCGCGGATCGACAGCCGCAAGCTGCGCAAGCTTGCCGAGCAGACACCTGAAATCGCCGACGCGCTGATGCAGCTTCTCTGCCGGCACGCGCAGATGGCCGAGGATTGCCTGGCCGAAGACCGGCTGCTCACGGCGCCACAGCGGGTGGCAAGCTATATTCTCGGCAACTGCCCCGACGGCATCACGAACTTCTCCTTCCGCCTTCCCTTCCAGAAAAATGTGCTGGCCGGCAAGCTGGGCCTGGCGCCGGAAGCGCTGTCGCGCGCTTTCTCGGCACTTCGCCGCTCGGGCGTCACGGTCAAGGGCCGCGTCATCGAAATCCACGACCGGCAGGCGCTCGAACGCTTCTGACACGCCGACAGGGTTTGGCTGTCAGTAGCCTGGGAGCGTCACAGCCCGCCGTGCAGCGCCAGGAAATCGACGATCCGGTTGACGCCGTCGCCGCGTTTCATGTCGGTGAAGACGAAGGGCTTTTCCGCCCGCATCCGCGTCGCATCCCGCTGCATGACGTCGAGATCGGCCCCGACATAGGGAGCGAGATCCTTCTTGTTGATGACGAGCAGATCCGATTTGGTGATGCCCGGCCCGCCCTTGCGCGGGATCTCCTCACCCTGGCAGACCGAGATGACATAGATCGTCAAGTCGGCAAGATCAGGCGAAAAGGTCGCCGCGAGATTGTCGCCGCCGGATTCGATGAAGACGACGTCGAGATCGGGTATGCGCCGGTTGAGATCAGCGATTGCCTGCAGATTGATCGTCGCGTCCTCGCGGATCGCCGTATGCGGGCAGCCCCCGGTTTCCACGCCGACGATGCGCTCGGACGGCAGCGCCTGCATGCGCACCAGGGCCTCTGCGTCTTCCTTGGTATAGATGTCGTTGGTGACGACGGCGACGGAGTACCTCTCCCGCATCGCCTTGCAGAGCTTGTCGGTCAGCGCCGTCTTGCCCGAGCCCACCGGCCCGCCGATGCCGACGCGAAGGGGACCGTTCTTCGATGCCATCTCAATGTCCTTTCAAGGCGATCTCTTCCTAGAGCAATTCCAGGAAAAGTGTGAAACGGTTTTCCGTCCGGAATTGCGTAATTTCAAAAGGTTAGATCATTTCACTGAAACGGTGAAATGATCTAAGAACGGAAGAGCCGCGAATGCAGGGTTTCGTGTCTCAATGTCGAAATATCGGCCATGATCGTGGCTGAGCCAAGGTCGTCCAGCGAGGCGGTTGCGGCTTTGCTTGCCGTCGCCGCGATGACCGGCTCGAGCGCTGCGATGACACCGACGCCATCGCGCTGGCCGGTAACGCCGCAGCGGATCGCCACCGATACGGCGTTTGAAACGGAAGCGTTGAGAAAGGCGGCAAGCGCCGGCTCGAGACCGGTCTGATGGCCACCGGCAACGGCACCGACGGCCACGGGATAGGCGACAGTCTCGCTGAGTGCATCGAAGACCGGGTGCGGCCACGACCGCGCAGCCGCCAGAAACGCCTGGCCCTGCAGCATGGTTTCGGCATGCCGCTCGTGACTTCCCGCCAGGGCTTCGGCAAGTCCCGCGGCCGCAGCCAGCCGAGCAGCATCACCGGAGGCTCGATAGCTTTCGGCAAGAAGCAGAGCATCGTTCCAGCCGGAACCGTGGCAGATGACCGTCTCCAGCCAGGAGCGAAGCTCCGCCGCATCCGTGACCAAACGATCATGAATCACCTGTTCGAGCCCGCTGGAATAGGAGAAAGCGCCGACCGGGAAGGCCGGCGACAGCCAGGTCGCAAGCCGCAGCAGCGCCTGCGTATCGGCCCGTTCAGCCATGGTGATGGCCGTGGCCATGGTTGTGACCGCCGGCGTGGTAGGCGCCGCGCAGCGGCTGGAAGGGTTCCAAAACCTCGCTCACCTCCGCGCCCAAACCTTCGAGCATCTGGCGGATGACCGGATCGCGGATAATCAGGATGCGTTTCGCCTCGATCTGCGCCGGCAGGTGGCGATTGCCGAGATGCCAGGCGAGCTCGATCAGATGCAGCGGGTCGCGCGGGCGGATTTCGTAAAGCGCCTCCGGTGCGGCAACGATCCGGATATAGCCGCCACCGTCGAGCACGAGGAGATCGCCATCGGCCAGCATCACCGGCTCCCGGAGGTCCAGCATCACCACGTCGTCGTTTTCGAGATGCAGGAGCTTGCGCCGCAGGTGCCGCGCGTCGTGCGCCAGCGTCACGCTGTGGAGCGGCGTCTTGTCGCCCGGTCCCGGCGAGAGAACTTCAGTCGAGCGATACGGCATCTCAGAGCACCTCGACCTTTTCCGGCGTCACGAGCTCGATGCGCGCCTCGACCAGCAGGTCCGCCATCGCCGCCTGGAAGGCTTTCAGATGCGGCTCCTCGAAATGCGCATCGACGGCCGCCTTGCTCTGCCAGGTCTCGACGAACACCAGGGCATCGGGGTCGGCCGGCTTGCGGTAAAAGTCATAGGTGATGCAGCCGGCCTCGCGCCGCGTGGCCTCGATCAGCGGTGCTGCCAGCGACACGACCTCATCTCCCTTACCTGGATGCGCGGTCAGGTAAGCAATAACGTAAACCATTGAGCCCTCGATATCTTTTCTATCCGCCAGTCTAGCAAGAAAAAACCTCGACGCCAGTCGCAGAGCCGCTTTTTCAAAGGTTTGCCGCGCCCGCATCGAGCAAGAAAAGCCCGAAGACCGGATCCGATCTTCGGGCTTTCTCAAATCAGGAACGGCACGTCCTTGCCATCAGGCAGCAAGCTTCTGTGACTTCAGCGTCTCCAGAATGTTCTGCGGCGAGGAAACGCCATAGGGGTCGCTGTCGCAATTGTCGGAGTAGCCTTCTTCCTCGAACCACTGCTCGACGACGCCGTTGTTGACGACGGCGGCGTAGCGCCAGGAGCGCATGCCGAATCCGAGATTGTCCTTGGCGACCAGCATGCCCATCTTGCGGGTGAATTCACCCGAACCATCCGGGATCAGCTTGACGTTTTCGAGGTTCTGGGACTTGCCCCAGGCATTCATGACGAAGGCGTCGTTGACCGAGATGCAGTAGATCTCGTCGATGCCTTCAGCGCGGAAATCGGCGGTCAGCTTTTCGAAGTCCGGGAGCTGATAGGTCGAGCAGGTTGGCGTGAAGGCGCCCGGCAGCGAAAACAGCACGACGCGCTTGCCGGCGAAGTAATCGTCGGTGGACACGTCCTCCCAGCGGAACGGGTTGGGGCCGCCAACGGCTTCGTCGCGAACGCGGGTGCGGAACGTTACAGCGGGTACTTTTCTGCCAAGCATCGTCATCTCCTTCAGATCACGATGATTTGGGTCGGATTGACCCAATCATGAACGTGATCGCTTCTCATAAGTCAGAGCGGGATGGGGGCGGAAAACCGCAAGCACGTTTCCTCATCCCGCTCCAGCGGCTCTCGGTCGGCAGGTCTTGGGAGGATTGCTGGCAACCGAGAAAAGGTTAGCCGCTTTCCTATCCGATCTTGCGCTGCGGCGCAGCACGAAACGCCCCGATTCACATGCGGGCATGGCAGCCATGCAAGAGCCGCATGGCTTCCGTTCGGCCCACGCGCCTCAATTGTGGATGCGCAACGACAGTCCGAGGCTCGGCGGGACCGGGTTCCACAAGCCTGTTCTCAAGCCTGCTTCGCGCAGTGCCCGCGCCGTCCAGGTGTTGCAGCCGAAAAGCGCATTGAAACTGCCCTCCGCTTCGAAGAAGCGGTCGTTGCCATTGTAGGAAAAGCCATCGATCGGAACGACCGTCCCGGCGTCACGCGTAAAGCTCTCGGCAATGAAAGCAAGCAGCCGCTCATAACCCGCCGCGTCCAGTTCGAAGCCGGCGACGGACGGTTGCGGTTCGGCGATCCGTCCGGCGACATCCACATGCATCACCGAGCGGTCGAGCGTCAGCGCCTTGAAGACAGGCACGGCTTTCAGCTCCGACCAGGTCGGCGTTTCCAGATAGAAGGAACGCCCGCCCCAGCCGAAGACCAGCCATTGTGCCTGCGGATGGCCAATCGGTACGCCGGCCGGCTCGATGAACCCGAACCGGGCCCTCGTTTCCTCCGTCAATGGCACTGCGATATCCGTGTGGATCGGTCCTGAGAGCACGAGGATGCGCGCGCCCCCCGCGCGCGCCGCGGCGGCGGACGCCGGCAAAAGCGGCCGCGGCAGGAGCGTTCCGAGAACGACCGCCAGCACCGCCGCCAGCAGGCCGAAGAAAGCCCATTTCAGGCCGCGCTTCATGCTCGGTTCTTGCTCGCTCAGAACAGGAAGTAGCGCTGCGCCATCGGCACGATCGTCGCCGGCTCACAGGTCAGCAACTCGCCGTCGGCGCGCACTTCATAGGTCTCCGGATCGACCTCGATATGCGGCGTCAGGCTATTATGGATCATCGACGCCTTGCCGATGCCGCCGCGGGTGTTCCTGACGGCCACGAGCTGCTTGGCGACGCCGAGCTTGGCGGCAAGCCCGGCATCCAGCGAAGCCTGCGACACGAAGGTGACGGAGGAGCTCGTGCGGTTCTTGCCGTAAGCGGCAAACATCGGCCGGTAGTGCACCGGCTGCGGTGTCGGGATGGAGGCGTTCGGGTCCCCCATCGGCGCCATGGCGATCGAACCGCCAAGCAGCACGAAGTCCGGCTTCACGCCGAAGAAGGCCGGGTTCCAGATGACGAGATCGGCGCGCTTGCCAACTTCCAGCGAGCCGATCTCATGGCTGAGACCGTGGGCGATCGCCGGGTTGATCGTGTATTTGGCGATGTAGCGCTTCACCCGGAAATTGTCGTTGTCACCGGTTTCCTGCGGCAACGGCCCGCGCTGGCGCTTCATCTTGTCGGCGGTCTGCCAGGTGCGGATCGCCACCTCGCCGACGCGGCCCATCGCCTGGCTGTCGGAGGAGATGATCGAGAAGGCGCCGATGTCGTGCAGGATGTCCTCGGCCGCGATCGTCTCCTTGCGGATACGGCTTTCGGCAAAGGCGATGTCTTCCGGGATCGACGGCGACAGGTGATGGCAGACCATCAACATGTCCAGATGCTCGGCCAGCGTATTCTTCGTGTAAGGCCGCGTCGGGTTGGTCGAGGACGGGATGACGTTCGGCTGGCCGCAAATCTTGATGATATCGGGCGCGTGGCCGCCGCCGGCGCCTTCCGTGTGGAAGGCATGGATGGTGCGGCCCTTGATCGCCGCGATCGTATCCTCGACGAAACCGCTCTCGTTCAGCGTATCGGTGTGGATCATCACCTGCACGTCGTATTCGTCCGCCACACCCAGGCAGCAATCGATCGCCGCCGGCGTCGAACCCCAGTCCTCGTGCAGCTTCAGCGAGGTGGCACCGGCGAGCACCATTTCAACCAATGCGCCCGGCTGCGAGGCATTACCCTTGCCGGCAAAGGCGATGTTCATCGGGAAGCCATCGGCCGCTTCGATCATGCGGGCAAGATGCCAGGGGCCGGACGTGCAGGTGGTGGCAAGCGTGCCATGCCCCGGCCCGGCGCCGCCGCCCAGCATGCAGGTAAGCCCGCTGACCAGGGCCTCCTCGATCTGCTGTGGGCAGATGAAGTGGATGTGGCTGTCCATGCCGCCGGCGGTGACGATCTTGCCTTCGCCCGCAATCACCTCCGTCCCGGGACCGACGATGATGGTCACGCCCGGCTGGGTATCCGGGTTACCGGCCTTGCCGATCCCGGCGATCCGCCCGTCCTTAAGGCCGATATCGGCCTTGACGATGCCCCAATGGTCGACGATCAGCGCATTGGTGATCACCGTGTCGACGGCGCCATCGGCACGCGTCACCTGGCTCTGCCCCATGCCGTCGCGAATGACCTTGCCGCCACCGAACTTCACCTCCTCGCCATAGGTGGTGAAGTCCTTCTCGACCTCGATGAAGAGTTCGGTGTCCGCAAGCCGCACCTTGTCACCGACCGTCGGACCGAACATGTTGGCATAGGCCGCGCGCGACATCTTGTAGGGCATGGTTCAGGCTCCTTGGGACGAAGAAGAAAGGGAATGGAGGCGGCGAAGGCGGCCTCTTGCTGCCAGGGCATCGACATAGCGGCGCTCGGCGGCAAAGGGATGCCATTGCCACCCGGCATGGCCGAAGCCGGCGAGAACGACGTCGTCATCGGCTGTCGCGATATTCGACAGGATATCGGCAATGACGATCAGGCCGCTGGACGGAACGACGTAGGGATCCGGCGAGAAGCTGGCGAGACCATGGTCCAGTTGCTCATGCACCGGGGCCGGGACGATGCGAAAACGGCGGTTGGTCGAGCGGCTGAAACTCTCGAAACCGGCGGTGTAGTCGTCACAGAAATCATCGAGGTCCGGATGCGTTTTCGCCAGGGTGGCCCGCAGCGCGGCAAACTTCGCACCGGAGCGGACGCACCAGATTTCGCGCGCCTGACGCACTGCCGAACTCGTCTTCCAGCGGCCGCCGCCGAGCATCGCAAGCCCGGGGCGCCCGGTGTTGCAGACGGCGACGATATCGGTCTTGTGGCCGCCGGAACCGACGGAACGGCAATCGTTGAAACGGACGACAAGATCGGCGGCATCGATCGCCGCGGCAGCGCCATCCGGCACGGGACCGTTGCCTACGATCATGATGAGGCGGCGCCCTTGCACGGGTCAGTTCCCTTGATTTTCGAGGAATTCTTTCAATTCGGCGGTGCGCTTTTGCGTCAGGTCTGTAAGGCAGCCCGAAACCAGCATCGGCTCCGCCTGGCCGCCTCGCGCCTGGAAGCCGGCCAGTTCACATTGGCCGTCACGGTAACCGATCCAGGCGCGCTGCGCCGTTTTCAGCGCCTCGACGGCTCCGACCTCGGCGCCCTCCAGGTCCGAGTCGATCTCTTGCACTGCCGTCATCGCCTGCTTGTAGATCCTGTTCAGCTCCGCATCCGCCGCCTGGTATTCCTGATCGGCGCACATGTTCAGATCCGACTGGGCGGTTGCGTTCGCACAGTCCACCCTCGGCGGTTCCTGAGCGGGCGCGGAAGCCGCAGAAATGAGAAGCAAGCCAAGGAGCGGAACCACTGCTCTCATAGTTTCCCCATCACCTGCTGACGGAAGCCGTAGACCTCTCGCTTGCCGGAAAGCGGGATCAGCGTCACCTGGCGGGTCTGGCCCGGTTCGAAGCGCACGGCGGTGCCAGCCGGAATATCCAGCCGCCTGCCGTAGGCGGCCTTTCGGTCAAACTGCAGTCCGGCGTTGGTTTCGGCGAAATGGTAGTGGCTGCCGACCTGAATCGGGCGGTCACCGGTATTGGCAACCTCGATGGTTGTCGTATCGAGACCGGCATTAAGCTCGATCTCTCCGGCAGCCGCGATGATTTCTCCTGGGATCATGGTTCTCTCCTCAAGCCGCCTTCGCACCGGCGCAGCCCTGCGGCTTTAGCACCCGCTCGGTGGAGGCCGGATATTTTTCAAGCAGCGCTGCCGGGCGCACCGGCCGGCGCGTGAATTCGCCGCCGCAGTTCGGGCAGGAGCCGCCGAGTTTTCCGTCAACACAATCCAGGCAGAAGGTGCACTCGAAAGTACAGATCATCGCCTCGCGGCTGTCCGGCGGCAGATCCTTGTCGCAGCATTCGCAATTGGGGCGCAAAGCCAGCATGCTTGCCTCCTGAGATCATGGGTTGGACGGATACGGCCGGAAGGGCCGCGTTTCCTTCGTTCAGCGGATCGGTTCGTGAACGGTGACGAGCTTGGTACCATCGGGAAACGTCGCTTCGATCTGGATGTCGTGGATCATCTCGGGGATGCCCTCCATCACCTGATCGCGCGTCAGCACCTGGGCGCCCGCTTCCATCAGTTCGGCAACCGAGCGCCCGTCGCGCGCGCCTTCGACGACGAAATCGGTGATCAACGCGATCGCCTCCGGATGGTTGAGTTTCACGCCGCGCTCCAGGCGCCGGCGCGCGACCATCGCCGCCATGGAAATCAGCAATTTGTCCTTTTCGCGCGGAGTAAGATTCATGCGTCGCCACCGGTTGTTCGTGAAGCAATTCCCAGGAAGTCTGCGGAGCGATTTTCCGTCAGGAATTACAGAGTTTCAATGTGTTAGATCATTTCACAGTTTCAATAAAAATATGAAATGACCTAGAGAACCCAGACTTTCGGCACTGTCTTCTGCTTGCGCAAGTGCGAAATGATGGGGATGAGGATTTTTCTGAGCGCGAACCCATCCGGCGCCACGAATCGGGCAACCAGCTTGTCGCGGCCATCGACCTGGAAATGGCTGATGCCGACGCCGGCCTCGCCGTCAACGAGCGACCGAAGACGCGGCAACAAGGGCTCACAATCGGGACCGACATAGAGGAGCGTGGCAAAGGCGGCCGCGCCGTCGAGCACCGCCCGTCGCTGACCGAGGCTGGCAATCTCTCCGGCAAGCGCCAGATTGTCCGCATGCAGCAGCTTGCCGTCGAGGCGGATGCGCCAGCGATCACGGAAGAGCCCGGCATGCACCACCTCCCCCATCGCCTTGCGACCAAGCAGAACCGCCTCTACCGCCAGGAACGTCGCGTCCGCGGCAAGTTCCACGTCCAGCGAACGCGACAGCGAGGCATGGTCGAAAAGGATCGTTTCCTGCGGCAGCCAGTCGACACGGGCGCCGGCGGCAACCTCGATACGCGTGGCCACCGCGACCGTATCGGCGCTCGCCTTATAGATCTTCTCACAGGCCTGCGTCGTCACCGTCACATCGGTTCCCGCCCCTGCCGCCACTTCCCAAATCATGCGGTCGCCGCCGGTGAGACCGCCGGACGAATTGATGAGCACAGCCTCCATGGAGCCATCGAAGGTCTTCGGCAGGCGGATCTTGGCGCAGCCTTCCTGATACAGTTCGGCAATGCGGCTCTGGCCGAGCGCCGTCTTGGCGACCAGCCGGCCCTTACCCCAGGCCCGTTGCGGGGCGATGCTTGCTGCCTTGTTCATCCTCGACCGCCGAGCGGTGTCCTTCCATCCCTGGCGCTGCACCCGTTGGGCCGGTCGCCTTGCCTTCGCGCTATCGTCCGCAACGCGGCATGACAAGTCAAGTTATTGTTTTGCAAAGAAAATCGTCAGAGCGCTGCATTTCCGTGCAAGCGCTGCGCGAAAAACAGGCAGCCACTTACGCTACCCGATCCGGCGGCTCGCGCCCCTCGAGGAAAGCGGTGACGTTGCCGACCGGCGGGTAACGAGAATGCAGGGTTTCGAGCTCATGGCCGCCTCCGGAACAGAATTCGGGAGAGAGTGCACGAAACGGTGCGACGCGACAGCCATCTCGACAGGCGAAACACTTATCACGAAAAGCCGTGACCTCGACCAGAGGTGGAGGTTGCTTCGCTTACAGAAAAGCCCGGCGATCGCTCGCCGGGCCCGACAAATCGGACGCAAGTCCGAAATCAGAACTACTCGTTCTGGAAGTAGGTGAACTTGCCGTCGTCGCCCTTCTTCCAAGTGTACATGACGTAGTCCGGGCGGGTGATGTCGCCCTTTTCGTTATAGCCGAGTTCGCCGATTGCGGTCTTGAACGGACCCTTTGCCTTGATGGCTTCGGCAACGGCCTGTGGGTCGTTACCGCCGGAAGCCTTCGCGGCTTCGGCGATGACCTGAAGAGCGGCATAGGAGTAGAGGGTGTAGGCTTCCGGTTCAAAGCCGGCTGCGCGGAACTTTTCGACGAGTTCCTTGGCGGCCGGGTTCTTGCGCGGATCCGGAGCGAACGTCATCAGCGTACCGTCGACGGCGTCGCCGGCGATGGAGGCCAGTTCGTTGGAAACGATACCGTCGCCGGACATCATGGTTGCCTTGAGGCCCTGGTCCTTCATCTGGCGCATGATCAGGCCGGCCTCGGTGTGCAGACCGCCCCAGTAGACGACCGAAACGCCGGCTTCCTTCATCTTGGCGATCAGTGCGGAGAAGTCCTTGTCGCCGATGTTGACGCCTTCATAGAGGGCCTCGGTGAGGCCGGCTTCGTTCATCGCCTTCTTGGTTTCGTCGGCAAGGCCCTGACCATAGGGCGTCTTGTCGTGAACGACGGCGATCTTCGCGTCCTTGAAGTTGGCGGCGAGGTACGCGCCGGCAACTGCGCCCTGCTGGTCGTCACGGCCGCAGGTGCGGAAGGTGTTCCACAGGCCGCGCTCAGTGAACTGCGGGTTGGTCGCAGACGGCGTGATCTCCAAGATGCCGTTTTCGGCATAGACTTCCGATGCCGGGATCGAAACGCCAGAGTTGAAGTGACCAACGACGAACTTCACGCCGTCAGCAACGAACTTGTTGGCGACCGAAATGCCCTGCTTCGGGTCCGAAACGTCGTCGCCGAGCACAAGCTTGATCTGTTCCCCGTTGATACCGCCGGCGGCGTTGATGTCGGCAGCGGCCTGTTCGGCACCTTTCTGGAGCTGTGCACCGAAGGCTGCGTTCGGGCCAGTCAGCGGGCCGGCGACACCAACGAGAATATCGGCCCAGGCGGTGCCGCTGAAGGCAACCATAGCCGTCAGCGCAACGGCCGACAGAAGAGATTTTTTCATCTTGTTACTCCCAAATATTCGAGCGGGTCTCGTTATCAACCTGCGCAATGCCCACCATAGTTGCGCCGGTGTTTCCTTCGCACCGGCCGCGGCGGACCGGCACGCGCTGTTCCCTTTATTTGGCTTTCCAGGAGAAGGGTGAAGCCTTCTCGTAGAGCCAGTAGTAGATTTTGGTCATTTGCTTGGTTCGGTAGTACCGGAAACCTGCGGTAGCAAACAACAAAAGCACGATCGTGTCCACGATATAGTATTGCAGGCTGAACATCGTGCCGCCGAAGAGGGCGTGATGCACGAAGCGGATCGCCAGCCCCAGCAACGCCACGTAGAGCAGCAGCCGCGGCACGCCCTGCCAACTTTCGGCAACGCTCTTGCCGGTTCGCCAGGCGGTCCAACCGCCCATCACGCAGCTGATGAAAAAAAACTGCCAGATCGACGGTTCTTCGTAGAGAATTCCCTGCATGTCACTTGCTCCAGATGCAGCCCGTCAATGACGGCCGCCTTCGAGATAGGCCGCGCGAACTTCCGGGTTCGCCAGCAGGTCCTTGCCGGTGCCGCTCATCGTCACCCGGCCGTTGACCAGCACGTAGCCGCGATCTGAAAGCTTGAGCGCCCCAAAGGCGTTCTGCTCGACGAGGAACACCGTCAGGCCCTCCTCCTTGTTGAGTTTCTTGATCGCTTCGAAGATGCCCTTGACGATCAGCGGCGCGAGACCCAGCGACGGCTCGTCGAGAAGCAAAAGCTTCGGGCGGGCCATCAGCGCGCGGCCGATCGACAGCATCTGCTGCTCGCCGCCCGACAGCGTTCCGCCGCGTTGCGCCTGACGCTCCTTCAGTCGCGGAAAAAGCCTGAAGATCTTTTCCACGTCCTCGTCGAAATGCTTGAGGTTGTCGAGGCTCGCGCCCATCTGCAGGTTTTCGAAAACAGTCATGCGCGGGAAGATGCGGCGGCCTTCCGGCGACTGAGCAATCCTCATGCGTGCGATTTCGTGGGTCGGCAGGCGCGTGATGTCATGGCCGTCGAACATCACCGTGCCGGTGCGCGCCTGCGGACTGCCGCAGATCGTCATCATCAAGGTCGACTTGCCCGCACCATTGGCACCGATCAGCGAAACGATTTCGCCGCGATGGACCTCGACGTCGACGCCGCTGAGCGCCCGAATATTGCCGTAGTAGGTTTCGACGGCTTTCACTTGCAGCAGCGGCGCAGTCATTGCTTGGTGTCTCCCTGTCCGCCTTCGATTTCCTCGATTTGCTCGATCACCTCTTCAACCTCTTCATCCTCGACACCCAGATAGGCCGCGATGACCTTTGGATCGTTCTTGACGAAATCCGGGGTGCCGTCGGAAATCTTCTGCCCATATTCGAGCACGACGACATGGTCCGATATCTCCATGACCACGGACATGTCGTGCTCGATCAGCAGGATGGACGTGCCGGTGTCCCTGCGGATGCCCTGCAACAGTTCATTGAGGGCATGAGACTCGCGCGGATTGAGGCCGGCCGCAGGCTCATCGAGGCACAGCAGCTCCGGTCCCGTGCACATGGCACGGGCAATCTCCAACCGCCGCTGCGCGCCATAGGGCAGGTCCCCGGCCGGGTCGTCGGCCCGGTCGATCAGCGACGCCTTTTCGAGCCAATGCTTGGCGAGTTCAGTCGCCTCCCTGGAGGCCTGCCGATAGGCGGGGAATCCAAGGAGCCCGAGCACGGTATAGCCTGATGCCAGCATCAGCTTGTTGTGCTGCGCCACCAAGAGGTTTTCGAGCACGGTCATGCCGGAGAACATCCGGATGTTCTGGAACGTGCGCGCCACCTTCGCCTGCTTGGTGATCTCGAAGTCCGGCAGCCGCTCCAGGAGATACTCCTTCCCGGACTGCTGCTTCATTGTGATCATACCCATCGTCGGCTTGTAGAAGCCGGTGATGCAGTTGAACACCGTCGTCTTGCCTGCTCCGTTCGGGCCGATCAGCGCGGTGATGTCGCCGCGATGGGCCTCGAAGGAGAAGTCGTTGATCGCCATCAGACCGCCGAAGCGCATCGACAGGTGCTCAACCTTGAGAATCGGGTCTTGTGTCATTGTCATCGTCGTGGTCTCGAGGGCCATCAGCCATGCCCTTCCTTGGTAAAGCTGCCGGAGACGGCCTTTCGTTCGCGCAGGAACGCGGTCGGTTCACGCGATCCGACGAAGCCGCGCGGCTTCCAGACCATGACGACGACCATGGCCAGGCCAAAGATCAGCATGCGGTAGAGTTCCGGTGTGAAGTTCGGTCCGAAGATGACCTTCAGGAAGGCGAGCTCACGCAGGATTTCGGTGCCGCCGATCATGACGACTGCCGCGACCGCAATGCCGGTCAGCGACCCCATGCCGCCGAGCACGACGATTGCGAGGATCACCGCCGATTCGAGGAACACGAAGGATTCGGGCGAAACGAAGCCCTGGCGCACCGCGAAGAAGGAGCCGGCGATGCCGCCGAACATGGCGCCCATGGCGAAAGCCGTCAGCTTGGTGGTGACCGTGTTGATGCCGAGCGACTTGCAGGCGATCTCATCTTCGCGCAGGGCCTCCCAGGCGCGCCCGATCGGCATCCGACGAAGGCGGATCGTCACGAAGGCCGTGATCAAGCAAAGGCCGAGGATCAGGTAGAACAGGAAGATCTTGTAGTAGACCGACGAGATCGGCAGCCCCATCAATGCGGCAAAGCCGTCCTTCGAGGCATCGAACTTGATGCCGAACAGCGTCGCCTTGGCAATGCCGGACACGCCGAAGGTACCCTTGGTGACCTCGGTCCAGTTGATCAGCACCAGGCGGATGATTTCGCCGAAGGCGAGCGTGACGATCGCCAGATAGTCACCGCGCAGGCGCAGCACCGGGAAGCCGAGGACCAAGCCCCAGCAGGCGGCAAGCAGGCCGGCGACCGGCAACAGCACCCAGAAGGACAAGCCGAAATAGGTCGACAGCAGCGCGTAGGAATAGGCACCGACCGCATAGAAAGCGACGTAACCAAGGTCGAGCAGGCCGGCGAGGCCGACGACGATGTTGAGCCCCCAGGCGAGCATCACATAGATCAGGATCTGGATGCCGAAATTGTCCACCCATTTCAGCGAGCCCTGAATACCGGTGAGCGCGACGATGACCGGCGGATAAAGGATCAAGGCAACGATCGCAATCCTCGAGAAATTGCGGCTGAAGAAGCTCTCTTCCTTGGCAACTTCCGGCGCTGCCGCCTTTGCAGCCTTTCGCTGGGCAAGCCACGGCTGGACGTAGGCGACCATGAGGAAGCGGCCAACCATGGCAATGATCACGAAGATCGCCAACAGGCCCCAACGCTGGGTCAGGATCAGCTCGTTGCGGATGTTCTGGTCGGTCTTGAGGCCGACGAAGAGCACGAACAGTCCGAGCGTGATGAGGCCCGCGAAGACAGACTCGCGCAGGGCCCGCGCCGTCACCTCTGTGCCGGCGCTTGCAGTTGTAGAAGCAATGTTTGCCATTGAATTATACCTTCTCGACTTCCGGTCGTCCGAGAATACCCGACGGCTTGAAGATCAGGACGATTGCGAGAATGGAGAAGGTCGCAACGTCCTTGTAGTCGATGGTGAAATAGGCCGACCACAGGGACTCGATCAGGCCGATCAGAAGTCCGCCCAATACAGCGCCCGGCAGCGAGCCAATGCCTCCGAGAACGGCGGCGGTGAATGCCTTGACCCCGGGGACGAAGCCGTCGGTAAAAACGACCACGCCGTAATACATCAGGTACATGGTTCCCGCGACAGCAGCGAGTGCAGCGCCCATGATGAAGGTCACGGAGATCGTTCGGTCGACGTCGACGCCAAGCAGGGCCGCCATCTTGCGATCCTGCTCGGTGGCGCGCTGAGCACGGCCAAGCGGCGTCTTGTTGACGATGTACCAGAAGACGGAAAGCAGGATCGCCGTGATGATGATGATGATGATCTGCTTCAGCGAAATGGCGATGCCGAACACGTCATAGACGGACGAGACGAGCGGCGGGATCGGCTTGTTGCGCGGCCCCTGCGTCACCTGGATGAAGTTCGACAACACGATCGACATGCCGATCGCGGTAATCAGCGGCGCCAGCCGGAAAGACCCGCGCAGCGGACGGTACGCCACTCGCTCGATCGTCCAGTTCCACAGCGACGCCGCGAGCATCGCCACGATCATCATCAGCAAAAGCGCAAGTACAACCGGCACGCCTGCTATAAATGAAGTGAGAAGCAGAAAGACAATCAAAGCAGCAAAGCCGCCAAGCATGAAGATATCGCCGTGGGCGAAGTTGATCATGCCAATGATGCCGTAGACCATGGTATAACCAATTGCGATCATACCATAAATAGACCCAAGAGTCAGCCCGTTGACGAGCTGCTGGACGAAATACTCCATCAATCTTCCCCTGGACCAGATCCCTAAGGTCTGGTCTCTTTGTTTTTTGAGCTCTTGTGAGCGCCGTGTTTGTTCGATTCCATACCTCTTTCAAACGAAAAGGAAAGCTAAAAAACGCGGCTTCGGCAAAATCTTCCTCGATAAAATCGATTTGACGCTTTTAAAGCCAGAAAAATCAAAACGTCCGCAGCTTTCGCCCGCAAAATCATCAACTTTAGTCGTAAATGCCGTGAGACCTGCGGAGGTCCGGCCACGAACTGGCCAGACCACTGGCCGCCCCGCCGCTCAAGTGCGCATCCGTTGACCGCTTGCATCGAACAAGGGATTCGGCTGCAGGCGCGCCGGCAGGATCTCGCCCAGGAGTTCGATCGACCAGCCATCGCTGCGGTCGGCGATCTCCTTCGGCACGTAACCCATGGCCACCGAAACGCCGCTCGTATGCGCATAGCCGCCCGACGTTACCCAGCCGCGCACGACGCCGTCGAGATAGATCGGTTCGTCGCCGATGACGTCGGCATCCCTCGCCTCGAGGACGAAGGTCCTGAGACGCAGCACGCCGCCGTCGGCCTTCTCCTTGGTCGCCGCCGCCTTGCCGATGAAATCGGCCTCCTTGCCCGTTGCGACGAAGCGACCAAGGCCGGCCTCGACCGGACCGTAAAGCGGTCGATATTCGCGCGCCCAACTGCCGAAGGACTTCTCGACCCGCAAGGCGTTCAGTGCCCTGAGGCCGAACAATCTGATCCCGGACGACGCCCCCTTTTCCATGAAGAGCTCGAAGAGATAGCGCTGATACTCCGGCTTCATCCAGATCTCGTAGCCGAGATCGCCGGTGTAGCTGACGCGGCCGACGATGACGGGTGCCATGCCGAGGTCCATCCGACGGATATCCAGGAACGGAAAGGCGGCGTCCGAGACGTCGAGATGGGTGAGGCTGGCAAGCACCTCGCGCGCCTTCGGCCCTGCGATCGACAGGCCGACCAGTTCCAGCTTCAGCGGCTTCAGCGAAACCGAGCCGTCCAAAGGCAGATGCGCCTCGAACCAGCGCATGTGGTAGTCCTCGGCGATTCCGGAGCCGACGAGCAGGAAATCCCCCTCCCCGAGCTTGGCAAGCGTGAAATCGCCGATCAGCTTGCCGTCCTCCTTCAGCATCGGCGCCAGCGTCATGCGTCCCGCTTGCGGGATGCGGCAGGCCAGTATGCGGTCGAGCCAGGCCTCGGCCCCCTTGCCGGTGATCGCATATTTGGCAAAGCCCGAAGTCTCCATCAGGCCGACGCCTTCGCGCACGGCGCGCGCTTCCCCGCCAACCGTTTCGAAATCCGTCGAGCGCCGCCAGGAGAATGCGTCCGTCACCCCTTCGGGTGCGAACCACAGCGGCGTTTCGAGACCGTAGGACGCGCCGAAAACGGCGCCGGCCGCCTTCAGCCTGTCGTAGATCGGCGTCGTCAGCAGCGGCCGCGCACCCGGCAACTCCTCGTTCGGATAGCGGATCGAGAAACGGCGCGAATAGTTTTCGCGCACCTTGGCATTGGTATAGGCGAGTGTGGCGAAATCGCCGTAGCGGGCGACGTCCATGGCAAAGACGTCGAAACCGGGATCGCCATGGATCATCCAGTTGGCAAGCGCCAGGCCGACGCCGCCGCCCTGGCTGAAGCCGGCCATGACGGCGCAGGCAGACCAGAAGTTCCGCAAGCCCCGCACGGGACCGACCAGCGGATTGCCATCCGGCGAGAAGGTGAAGGGGCCGTTGATGATCTTCTTGATGCCGGCCCGGTTGAAGGCCGGAAAATGCCGGAAGCCGACTTCGAGTTCCGGCGAAATGCGGTCGATATCCTCTGCCAGCAGTTCATGGCCGAAGTCCCAGGGCGTCGTCACTGGCGACCACGGACGGCATGCCTTCTCATAGGTGCCCATCAGCATCCCGTTGCGTTCCTGGCGCAGATAGATCTCGCCGTCGAAATCGACGCAATGCATCAGTTCCTTGCCGCGCGTCCGGTTGAACTCGATGACCTCGGGCATGTCTTCGGTGATGAGATACATGTGCTCCATGGCGAGCACCGGCAGCTCGAGGCCGACCATGCGGCCCACCTCACGCGCCCAGAGCCCGGCGGCGTTGACGACATGTTCAGCGATGATCTCGCCCTGGTTGGTGATCACGCGCCAGGAGCCATCCTCGCGCTGCACCAGATCCTCGACCTTGGTGTGCAGATAGATCTCCGCGCCGTTCTTTTTCGCCGACTTGGCATAGGCATGGGTCGTGCCGTAGGGATCGAGATGGCCTTCGACCGGATCGAAGACCGCGCCGACGAACTGATCGGGGTCGAGCAGCGGCATCAGGTCATGCGCTTCCTTGGGCGTCAGCAGCTCGGCATCGAGCCCCATGTAGCGGCCCTTGGCGAGGATCGACTTCATCCAGTCGAAGCGCTCCTTGGTGGCTGCCAGCATCATGCCCGACGTCATGTGCAGGCCGACATCCTGGCCGGAGAATTCCTGGATTTCCTTATAGAGCTCCACCGTGTATTTCTGCAGCTTGGCGACGTTCGGGTCGCCGTTGATCGTGTGCATGCCGCCGGCCGCATGCCAGGTGGAGCCGGAGGTCAGCTCCGATCGTTCGAGCAGGACAGCATCGGTCCAGCCGAACTTCGTCAGGTGATAGAGCACCGAACAACCGACGACGCCGCCTCCGATAACGACGACCTTGGCATGGCTTTTCATGCGTACACTCCGCCTTCCCATGCTCCTGCCGGAGGCATGGCCAAATTGTCAGGAAAAATATCAAGCACGGCGGCCGCTTGCCTTCCGCCACGGAAGCGCAGGCGGCGATTGATGGCAGCCTAGTCAGAAAGGCGGCGGCGATAAAGACACGGCTGCGAAGGACGCTTGTCCATTTCCGCCGTTTGCTGGCGGATGGGCGACCCGTTTGCGGCATTTCATGCCGCATTTGTTTTCAGCCTATCGCCGGAGGCCGGTTCAGTCGGAAAAGGCAGCCGTGATATCGAACGCCCGTCCCATCCGCATCAGGTCGTCGAAGAGCGATTCCGCGTAGCTTCGCGCCACGATCAGTTCGAACGCGTCTTCGTCCGTCCGGGCGAGATTGACCGGGATGTGGCCGCACAGCACGTTGGCACTGCCCCCGAGCGGGAAAACGGCAGGATGCAGATCGAGGCCGATGCCCTTGGCTAGGATGGTGCGCGCATTCGGGCCGGCAAGGCGGAAGACGGCGCGTCCATCGCTTTGGTCGACGACATAGGCCTGTCCACCGCAAAGCTGTTCGAGGTGCCGCATCAGTCCGCTCGGCGCCTCCACCTCCGAGACCACCAGCCATTCCCCGGGACCTGAGAAACGGAGCGACAGCTCGGGTACCGAAGCGATCGCCTGCCGCACCGCCTCTTCCTGCCCGGTGCGGGCGAGAACCGTCGCGATCGTGCGCCAATGGCCGACCATCAGGTGATCGGCGGCCGGAGGCGTCGGCGCAGAGCGCAACTTCTGCTCCAATGCGTGGCGGTTGTTATAGTCGCGAACCATCACCGCCTCCTCAGGCCTTCAGCTTCATGTTTTGCGGATCGACGAAGACCGGATCGCAGACCTCGGCGACGATCTCCTGATCGCGCAGCTTGTCAAAAACGATGACCTTCTCGCCATAGCGCTCGCGCCCGGATTTCAGGAAGGCAAGCGCGATGGCGTGCCCCAGGACTGGCGAGAAGCCGGCCGAGCTCACCCAGCCCTGATCGTTCAGCGTCGAGGGCTTCGTTCCCTCCTTCAGGAGATGGGCACCGGCACGCATATCCTTGTCGGCATCGACCGGCTTCAAGCCGACGAGTTGCATGCGGTCGGCCGCCGTCAACCCGTAGCGCGTCGACAGGCGCTTGCCGATGAAGTCGGCCTTCTGCATCGACAGCATGCGACCGAGGCCGGCATCGTCGGGCGTGACGCGGCCATCGAATTCGGCATGCGTCAGCAACCCCTTTTCCAGCCGCAGCACATTGAGCGCTTCGACGCCATAGGCGCAGATATCGTGCGGACGGCCGGCCTCCATGATCTGGTCCGCGACCGTTTCGCCGTAACCCGCCGGCACTGCCAACTCGAAGGCGAGTTCCCCGGAGAAGGAGATGCGGAAGAGCCGCGCGGAAACGCCGTTCTTCAGAACGATCTTCCGGGCGGAAAGGAACGGAAATGCGTCGTCGGAAATGTCGCCATCGACGATCTGCTGCAACACCGCGCGCGCCTTCGGACCGGCGACCGCCATCTGCGCCCATTGGTCCGTAGACGAGGTGAACCGGACCTCAGGCTCCGGCCAGAGCGCCTGGGCACAATATTCCATGTGGGCCATCACCGGCCCGGCCATCGCCGTTGTCGTGGTCACGAGGAAATGCTCCTCGTCGAACCGGCTCACCGTGCCGTCGTCGAAGACGAAGCCGTCTTCGCGCAGCATCAGGCCGTAGCGCGCCTTGCCGACGGGCAGTTTGAGGACCGGGTTGCAATAGAGCCGGTTGAGGAACTCCGCGGCGTCCGGACCGAAAACCTCGATCTTACCGAGCGTCGAGACGTCGCAGAGGCCGACATTGGCGCGCACGTTCAGCACTTCGCGATCGACGCTTTCGCGCCAGGTCTTCTCGCCGGCACGCGGGAACCAGGCGGAGCGGTACCAGAGCCCCACCTCGACGAAGGTCGCACCGTTTTTCGTCGCCCAGCCGTGCAGCGGCGATTTCCGTGCCGGCACCGCATGTTCGTCGCGCGCCGCGCCCGCAAGTGCGCCGAAGGAGACCGGCGTGTAGAAGGGCCGGAAGGTCGTTGTGCCAACCTCGGCCGGGCTGACGCCGCGCATGCCCGCGAGAATACCGACGGCGTTGATGTTGGAAAGCTTGCCCTGGTCGGTCGCCATGCCGTTGGTCGTGTAGCGCTTGGCATGCTCCACATGGCCGAAGCCTTCGCGAAGAGCGAGGCCAAGGTCTTTCGCATGCACGTCGTTCTGGAAGTCGACGAAGGCCTTCGACTTGGCGCCCGGCACGTACCAGAATGCCGCAAAGGAAAAGGCTTCCTCGCCATCGACGACAGGTGGCGCGGCCGGCGCGACGTTGAAACCGAGTTCCACTGCCATTGCTGCGGCCTTTGCCACGCCATCAGATAGGCAGCCGGCGAGTGTATAGACGCCATTGGCAGCACCGACGGGACGAAGGCCAGCACCGACATCGGGAGCAGTAAACGCCTGCAATTCCTCCGACCAGATGGGCTTGGCACCGCGCTGGCACGCAAGATGCACGACCGGGCTCCAGCCGCCGGACATGCCGAGCGCATCGCAGGCGATCAGTTCCTCGAAACCGGAGCGTTCGACGACGATGCCCTTGAGGCGTTGCCTGCCCTTGGTATCGACGATCGAGGCCGAGCGGATGACCCTGATGCCATCAGGCGCCCGATCGCCGGATTCCGCCCGGGCATCGACGATCGCCGCGATGGCGACGCCTTTGGCGGCAAGCGCGCGCGCCGTGCGATAGCCAGCGCTGCCACTGGTGAAGATCGCGACAGACTTGCCGGCTGCGACACCGTAGCGTTCGGCATAGGTCGTCATGGCACCGGCCATCATCACGCCGGGGCGATCGTTGCCGCCAAAGACCAGCGGCCGTTCCTCGGCGCCGGTCGCGAGCAGCGCGCGCTTGGCAACGATGCGCCAGACGCGCTCGCTCACAAGCTTCGACGACGGTTCGGCGACGTGTTTCTGCACGCGTTCGACCGCGCCGAAGACATTGTCGTCATACCAGCCGAAAACGGTGGTACGCGAAAGCAGCGTGACGTTCGGCAGCGACTGCAACTCTGCAACTGCACGATCGGCGAAGACCGATGCCGCGCCACCGTCAATGGTCTCCGTGGTCGAAAGCAGGGAGCCGCCGAGCCGGAAATCCTCGTCCGCGACGATGACGCGCAGCCCGGCGCGGCCAGCCGTCAGCGCCGCCATCAGGCCGGACGGACCGGCACCGACGACGAGCAGATCGCAGAAGGCCCAGGACTTCTCGTAGCTCTCGGGGTCGCGCTCAAGCACAGCTCTCCCGAGGCCGGCGGCGCGGCGGATGAAAGGCTCGTAGACGCGCTCCCAGAACTGCTTCGGCCACATGAAGGTCTTGTAGTAGAAGCCGGCGCCGAGGAACGGCGACAGCAGGCCATTGACGGCACCGACATCGAAGCCGAGCGACGGCCAGCGGTTCTGGCTCTTGGCCGTCAGCCCGCCATAGAGTTCGGCGACTGTCGCCTTGGTGTTTGCATCGGTGCGCGCACCGGAACCGATGGTGACGAGCGCGTTCGGCTCGGAAGGCCCGGCACTGACGATGCCGCGCGGCCGATGGTACTTGAAGCTGCGACCGACGAGCAGCTGGTCATTGGCAAGCAGCGCCGAGGCGAGCGTATCGCCGGCAAAGCCGCGCAGCGGTCGACCGTCGAAGGTGAAGCTCAGCGACTGGCTGCGATCGACGAGGCCGCCGGAGGAAAGACGATGGCCGGTCATCGCTCGGGCCTCCGCAGAAACGCCACGGCATCGACGACGGAATAGACCTCATGGGTGGCCGTATCGCGCTCGACGACAAGGAAGCGTCGACAGCCGGCGATGTGATGCCAATGCTCGAAGGTGCGGCCACGCGGATTGGCGCGCACATAGACATAATCGTGCCAGGCTTCGTCGGAATCCATAGGTTCCGGGCGGCCGCGCGACGCGTCGCCGCGGATCGCAAACTCTTCCTTCGGTCGGACCCCGCAATGCGGGCAGGTAATCAGGCTTGCCATCGTCTTCCGTGTCCTGAAGCCGTGCTCCGGCTTCCTGTTCATTCCATGCGGGCCGACAGATCGGCCATGTGCTGTCAGTGAAGATTGGGTTGCGGGCCGGCGCCGGCCTCGTCGACGGCATAGCCGCGGGCGAAACGGTCGAGCCTGAGGGCGCGCGCCACCGGATGGGTGTCGTTCCTGGCGATCAGATGGGCGAAGCAATAGCCGGAAGCCGGTGTCGCCTTGAAGCCGCCATAGCACCAGCCGCAGTTCAGGTAGAGATTGTCGATCGAGGTGCGGTCGATGATCGGCGATCCGTCCATGCTCATGTCCATGACGCCGCCCCAGGCGCGCAGCACCCGCACCCGCGACAGGCCTGGGATCATCGCCACCCCCTCCTCCATCACGTGCTCGGCGGTCGCGAGGTTGCCGCGCTGGGCGTAGGAGGAATAGCCGTCGATCTCTGCGCCGAAGACGAGGCCGCCCTTGTCCGATTGCGAGATGTAGAAGTGGCCGCCGCCATAGACGATCACATGGTCGATGCAGGGCTTCAGCCCCTCGGTGACGAAGGCCTGCAGCACATGGCTTTCGAGCGGCAGCTTGAGACCCGCCATCTCGCCGACCCGCGACGAATTTCCGGCCGCCGCCAGCGCCAGCTTGCCGCAGCCGATGAAGCCCTTGCTCGTTTCGACGCCGGTGACGACGCCGTTTTCACGGCGGATGCCGGTCACTTCGCAATGTTCGATGATGTCGACGCCGTGCCGGTCGGCGCCACGGGCATAGCCCCAGGCGACCGCATCGTGTCTCGCGGTGCCGGCGCGCCGCTGCAACAGGCCGCCAAGGATCGGATAGCGCGCGTGATCGTAATTGAGGAAGGGGATCATCTTCTTCAACTGCTCACGCTCGATGAGTTCGGCCGCCACCCCCTCCATCCACATCGCATTGCCGCGCCGGACATAGACGTCGCGCTGGCCGTCGCTGTGGTAAAGCATGATAACGCCGCGCTGCGACAGCATCACATTGTAGTTGAGATCCTGCTCCAGCCCTTCCCAGAGCTTCATCGAGAACTCGTAGAAAGGTTCGTTGCCGGGCAGCATGTAGTTGGAGCGCACGATCGTCGTGTTGCGGCCAACATTGCCCGAACCGAGATAGCCCTTCTCCAGAACGGCGACGTTCTTCACGCCGAATTCCTTGGCAAGGTAATAGGCCGTCGAAAGCCCATGTCCGCCGCCGCCGACGATGATCACGTCATAGTGCGGTTTCGGCTGCGGCTGGCGCCATTGCGGCTTCCAATTCAGGTTTCCGGAAAGGGCGTTCCTGACAAGCGAGAAAGCGGAATAACGCATGAAGGCATCCAGTTCAGTTGCATCGGCACATTTGCACAGCCGCGCGGCGGAAGCAAAGACACAACCGTCTCGCAGGCGCAAAAAACCCTTCGCCGGCTCATCATGCGGCTGGCTGCCCGACGGAACGAATCGATGATTGCTGCGAATGGAGTGCGCCTACCGCCAAAGCATGACTACCTTCCTGTTCCCGATATGTTATGAGGCTGATGACGGACGGAAAGTAAGGGCGAATGCTGGAGATACTGCAACAATCGGCGATAGCAGCGGGTCGGGCCATTCTCGACATCTATAACGCTGGCCCGGAGGTCAGCTACAAGCCGGACTGTTCGCCGGTCACCGACGCCGACGCCTGCGCCGAGCGTATCATCCTTACAAATCTCGCCCGCGCCTTTCCGGAGATTCCGGTTGTCGCCGAGGAAGCGGTCGCCGCCGGTTTCGTGCCTGATATATCCGGCAGATCCTTCTTCCTGGTCGATCCCCTCGATGGCACGAAGGAATTCATCGGTCGGCATGACGATTTTACCGTCAACATCGCGTTGATCGAGAACGGCGCGCCGGTGGCCGGCGTCGTCTATGCGCCGGCTCTCGGCATCCTCTACGCCGCCCACCACGGCAAGGCAGTAAAGGCGGTCATCGACGAGACCTTCCACCTGGACAATGAAACCGTCATTGGCTGCCGCAGTTGCGGCGATCGCATGGTTGGACTTGCCAGCCGTTCGCACAACAGCGCCGAAACGACCGCCTACCTCGCCGAGCACGGCATCGTCGACTACAGGGCGGTCGGTTCGTCCCTGAAGTTCTGCCTTCTCGCCGAGGGGCTCGCCGACGTCTATCCACGCTTCAGCCGCACGATGGAATGGGACACGGCCGCGGGCGACGCCATCCTTCGGGCGGCCGGCGGCGAAACACTGACGATGGACGGCGTGCCGCTCACCTACGGCAAGCGCAACCAGAAGGACGACAGCGACTTCGCCAACCCCTGGTTCGTCTCGCGCGGCAAGCCCTGATCGCTCCTTTCTTCGACGGAGCCTGTGTCTGCGCGCCGCCCTCCCGCGGCCATTCCATACTCACTTTGAGGTAACGCTGCCCCGATCCTCTCCACTGGAACCGCGACGTGGTCGGGACCTGTTTTCTGCGCGCGCTGGGCGGTCACGCCGTCTCGTCTCCCTGCCCTGCCCTGGCATTTAAAAGGCATGTGACGGCTACCGATGCGGCCGGAACAACCGCCGCGCCGCGGCGTTCAACACAGGCGGCCGGCCACTGCCGCATCCGCTCGACGCTTTCAAAGACAGAACTGGAGCAGGAGAATGAAACAGACAGCCGCCGTGCTGAAGCCCAAGGTCAGGGACGAGGAATTCGACATCGGTCTGACCAAGGCCTATCGCCAACACATGGCCGCAGCGCTTTCCGACATCCTGGCCGAAACTTACAAGCTGGTGATCAAAAGCCACATCTACCATTGGAATGTGGTTGGTCCCCTGTTCAAGCCGCTGCACGAGTTGACCGAAGAACATTACAATGCGTTGTTCAAGGCAACCGACATCATCGCCGAACGCATCCGTGCCCTTGGCCATCTCGCCCCGGCAAAACTTGCCGAAGCGAAGACTTTCGCGCCCAGCGCGGCCTCGGTCAGTCATACGACCGCGGCCGAAATGGTGGCGGACCTGATTGCCGATCACGAGGCGGCTGCGCGCCGGATGCGGGAGGCCGGCACCAAGGCCGACGAGAACGGTGACCTCGTCACCACCGACATGCTGACCGAGCGCCTCGATTTCCACGAAAAAGCGCTATGGATGCTGCGGGCTATCGTTGCAGCCTGATCCTATCGGCGCCCGGCATCGATGCGGCGACGGCGCCGCATCGGAAGGAAATGTACGCGGCGTCCTCGGCAGGTGGGCGCCGTGCGCGCCGTCGACGACGATGGTTTCGCCACCATCGACTGCGAGTTCACCGGTCTTGAAGTGCGATACGGACGCAAGTTCCTCCTTTGTGAAGGCGCGGAAATAGTCGAGCTTGCGCAAGGGACAGCCTTGAAAACACATGGTTTTCAAGAGCAGGTTCCGGGAACGCCAATGGACAGCTCGTCTGCGGCGCCCTATGTCTTGCACGCGATCCCGCCACAGGAGTTCCGTCATGTCGCATCCTGCCTTCGCCCCCAACAATCTTGCCGTCATCACCGGCGCCGCCTCCGGCATCGGTCTGGCCGCCGCTCGCCACTTCGCCTCGCTCGGCATGCGCGTCGTGCTCGCCGATCTTGCCGGCGAGAAGCTAGACAAGGCGGCGGCCGAAGTCGCCGCCGCCTCACCCGGTCGAGCGCAACACATCGTGGCAATACCGACCGACGTGTCGCGGCTCGAAGACCTGGAAGCGCTCGAACGCGGCGTGCATCAGCGGTTCGGCGAGGTGCATGTGCTGATGAACAATGCCGGCATCCAGCCCGGCAGCGCGATCCTCGGTCCATTGGCCGCCTGGGAAGCGACGCTCGGCGTCAACCTCTGGGGCGTCATCAACGGTTCTCGCGTTTTCGCGACACGCATGATCGCGCACGGCAAACCGGCCGTCATCATCAACACCGGTTCGAAGCAAGGCATCACCACGCCGCCGGGCGACCCGGCCTACAATGTCTCGAAGGCAGGAGTGAAAGTCTTCACCGAGGCGCTCGAGCATGAGTTGCGCAACACCGCCGGAAGCCAGGTGCGCGCTCATCTCCTGATCCCCGGCTTCGTCTATACCGGGCTGACGGCCCAGGGCCGCAGCGAAAAGCCGGTCGGCGCCTGGACGCCGGAGCAGACCGTCGACTTCATGATGGAAAGCCTGACGCGCGGCGATTTCTATATCCTCTGCCCCGACAACGACGTACCCCGCCCCACCGACGAGCGCCGTATTCTGTGGGCCGCCGGCGATATCGTCGAGAACCGGCCGCCGCTGTCGCGCTGGCATCCGGACCATGCGGATGCCTTCAAGGCATTCCTGGAAAAAGGCCGCGACTGATCCTCGCGCGTAAACACAGCGTTCTCCGCAGCGCTTCTGGCGCCGGCGTTCCGTCTCGTGTTTTGTGAGCACATACCAATAAGGGACTGACAATGACGAGCGGCATCCACCACATCACCCTGATTGCCCGGAAGGTTCAGGCAAACGTCGATTTCTATGTCGGCTTCCTGGGCTTGCGGCTCGTCAAGCGGACGGGCGGCTACGAGGATGCCAATCAGTTGCACCTCTTCTATGGCGATGCCGAGGGCTCACCCGGATCGCTCGTCACTTTCCTGATGTGGGAGGATGGCGGCCGCGGCCGGGTCGGTCACAGCCAGCCAAGCGAAATCGCCTTCGCGATCCGGCCGGAGAGCATCGGCTTCTGGCTGACCCGGGCGCTGCAATTCAACATCGCCACCTCGGGGCCGTCGCAGGAGTTCGGCGAACCGGTGCTGCGGCTGAAGGATCCGGACGGTGTCATCGTCAAGCTCGTCGGCACCGAGGCAGTTTCGACCTCTGCGCCCTGGAGCACGCGCGACATCCCGGAGGAAGATGCGATCCGACGCCTGCGCGGCGCCACGATCCTCACCGAGAAGCCGGAAGAGTCCGTTCGCTTCCTGAAAACGCATTTCGGTTATAGCGAGACCGCCTCCAGCGACACGATCCGTCGTCTCACCTCCGCCTCCGGCGACGTCATCGACGTGCGCGACGCAACCGGCTTCTGGACGTCGGCGCCCGGAACCGGAACGATCGATCACATCGCCTTCCGCGCTCCCGACCGGGCAGCGGTAGAACGGGTGCGCGACAACCTGCAACGCGATGGCGCCGGCGCCATCAATGCGCATGATCGCAAATACTTCTATTCGCTCTATGTGCGCGAGCCGGGCGGCTCGCTCTACGAACTGGCAAGCGACGTGCCCGGCTTCACCGTCGACGAGCCCAAGGAAACGCTCGGCACCGAGCTTTTCGTCCCCGCGCATTTCAGCGCCGCGAGGGAAGAGATGCTGCTCGCCATGCCGCAATTCGCGCTGCCGGGAGAACCGCGGCTGACGGAGCGCGACCTGCCCTTCGTGCACCGCTTCTATCATCCTGACGTGCTGGATGACCGCACCTTCATGCTGCTTCACGGCAGCGGCGCCAACGAGACACAGCTTCTCCACCTTGCCCACCAGGTCGACAGGCAAGCGACGCTTGTCGGCATTCGCGGCCGGGCGAACGAAGAAGGTTTGCCGCGCTGGTTCCGGCGCTATTCGCCGACGACCTTCGACCAGAAGGATGTGCGCGCGGAGGCCGACGCTTTCGCCGCCTTCGTCGAAGGGGCTGCGGACGGCTACCGGATCGATCTCGAGAAGACCGTCTTCATCGGCTATTCCAACGGTGCCAACCTGCTGGTGGCACTAATGCTGTTACATCCGGGCCTCATCCGCAACGTCGTGCTGATGCGCTCGATGCTCGTCATCGACGACGTGCCGCCTCCGGATTTGACCGGGACGAAGGTGCTGTTGCTCACGGGCAAGCACGATAGTTATGGAGAATTCGCGCCCCGGCTGAAGGCGGAGCTGTCACGCACGGGTGCGGACCTCACCGCGGCCGAACTCGACATGGGGCATGAAATCGGCGCTCCGGATATTGCGGCCATTCAACAATGGCTGAAGGACAAGGGGCTCTGAGGGGCTTCGCCTCAGGCTCCTTTCCCCGCACCCGCAAAGTCAGCGAAGGCCTTGACGAAGGCGGTGAGCCGATCGCGCGCGCCTTCATCCGTCAGCGTCCCGTTCGCATCGAAAAGCGTCTCCGCCTTGGGCAACATCAGCCGCTTTCCGGACCAGAGCTCGGCACCGAGCGTCCGCATGACCGGCAGCCAGGCGTTCTGGCTGAGGATGGTGCCGAAATTGCCGGGCGACGCGCCGGCGAGCGCAAAGGGGCGGCCGCGAAACACCTTGGCGATATCGGCAGAGGGCCGGCTCAGCCAGTCGATCGCGTTCTTGAACACGCCGGGGATGGAGTTGTTGTATTCCGGCGTGAACAGGATAACGCCGTCGGCGGCCATTACCTCCTGCTTGAGCGCCGTCACAGCTTCGGGAATGCCGCTTTCCTTCTCGATATCGCCGTCATAGAGCGGAATCCCATGCAGGGTCGCGGTGTCGAAGTCGACGCCATCCGGCACGTTCTCCGCCGCCGCCCGCATCAGCCCAGTGTTGAACGACGCCTTGCGCAGGCTCCCGGATATGCCGAGGATTTTCGTCATGAGGTCTGATCCTTCCTACTCTGCAGGGTCCTTGCGGGTGCGCCTCGATACGTGAGGCGGGAATGCGGGCGGAAACCCGCAGCACTTTCCCTCCTCGCGCTCAGACGCATAACGCAACAGCCGCCATGATGGGTCCGCTTGAAGACGATGTCCAACAGGACCAGAGGGATAGACGCAAGCAAGCCGGGGAAGAATCCCCGGCTTGTCGCTCGAGCCCAGTTGTTAGACCAGCGGCTTCAACCGCGCTTCGATCTGGGCCCGCTTCGGCTCCAGGAACGGCGGCAGCGACAGGCTTTCACCCAGCGTTTCCATCGGTTCGTCAACCGCGAAACCTGGCCCGTCCGTCGCGATCTCGAAGAGAACGCCATTCGGCTCGCGGAAATAGAGCGAGCGGAAGTAGTAGCGTTCGACTTCGCCGCTCGACGGCAGGCGGAACCCGTTGAGCCGCTCCGTCCATTCCGTCAATGCCGCGTTGTCGGGCGCCCGGAAGGCGACATGGTGCACGGCACCGGCGCCCTGCCGGGCAATCGGCAGGCCCGGCTGGACCGCAACGTGCAGTTCGGCCGCGGGACCGCCCTCGCCCATCGTGAAGACATGGACCTGGCCTTGACCATCCGGCGACGGATAGCTGCGGGCCTCGCTCATGTTCATCACATGGGTCAGGACCAACTGGGTGTTCGTGATGTCGGGCACGCTGATGGTGATCGGTCCGAGGCCCTTGATCTGGTGCTCGGCCGGAACCGGGCTTTTCTCCCACGGATGCGAGGGCTCAAGCCCACCGTCGTCGATCAATCGGAAGCGCTGGCCTTCGCCGTCTTCGAAGTCGAGCGAGACACGTCCATCGATCTCCGTGATCTCGCCGGCCGTGACCTTGAGGTCGTCGAAACGCTGCTTCCACCAGCGCACGCTCTTGGCACTGCCGACCCTCAGGCCCGTGCGCGAGATGCTGTGCGTGCCGCGCCCCTCGGGTCCAACCGGCCAGTCGAAGAAGGTCAGGTCCGTTCCGGGCGTTGCCCGCCCGTCGGCGTAGAAGAGATGGTAGGCGGTGGTGTCGTCCTGGTTGACGGTCTTCTTGACCAGCCGCAGGCCGAGCGTCTCGGTGTAGAAACGCAGGTTCTCCGGGGCGTTGGCGGTGATCGCCGTCAGGTGATGGATCCCGGTCAGTTGCAAGCTCATGATTGCCTCCAATGCGTGGCATTACTGTTGAGCACAATATGGGATACCATATCGTTTCCGACAGTGGATCAATAAAGAACGGAACGTTCCCGCCAAGTGAACAATCGCCAGGCGACCTTGTTCCTGAACCTGCATCGATCTCAAAGCGGCCGCGGCCAGCGTCGCACGGGCAACCGGCGCAGATTCAGCGCCGGTTCAGATCGCCGAGATAGGTGTTTTCGAGGCGGGAGATCGCATAGGCTTGGGGATCGATATCTACGATCAGCAAGGCCTCGTGACCGGCATCGGCCTTGGCGAGAAGCTGGCCGTCGGGAGCGGCGATGCGCGACAGCCCGGCGAAGGAGAACAGCGGATCCGAGCCGTGATGGTTGATATAGGCGACGAAAACCTGGTTCTCGAAGGCCCGCGTCTGGATCATGTGCTCGGCGATGAAGGAACCGGACCAGCCCGCCGGTAGTGCCGTCGGCACCAGCACAGCCTCGGCACCGGCCAGCGCCAGCCGCCGGACGTTCTCCGGAAACTCGACGTCGTAGCAGATCAGTATGCCGCAGGTGACGCCGCGATGCACGAACAGCCTGGTCTCGGGTGCGGGCGCCTTGAAGATCGAGCGCTCGTAATCGCCATAGAGGTGAGACTTGCGGTAGACGACCGGCGCCGCATCGCCATCGACATAGACGGCGCTGTTATAGACATCGCTCCCGTCGCGTTCGGCAAAGCCGGCGATCAGGGCGATGCCGCTCTCAGACGAGATCGCCTTGAGGCGTTCGACGATCGCGCCATCCGGCGCTTCGGCGATCATCGCCAGCGCGTCACCGGCGCCGTAGCCGGTGATGCCGAGTTCGGGCGTCAGCAACAGCGTCGCCTCTCGTGTCGCGGCTTCCGCCGCGGCGCGCGCGATCCTGTCGAGGTTGGCGGCGACGTCTCCCGGCGCCGATTGCATCTGAAGGGCGGCGAGCTTCATCATTTTCCGTCCGTTGACATGGCGCCAAGCAGCTTCGGCAGGTCGCCGAAGCGGGCGACGAGGCCGAAGATCACGGCCGCTGTCGTGACGAAGAGAACCGTCACGGACGCCATGGTCGGCGTGTAGCCGTAGCGAAGCGCATTGAAGATCTTGATCGGCAGCGTTTCCACGGTGAAACCGACGGTCATGTAGGCAACGATATACTCGTTGAGCGACAGCACGAAGGCGAAGGCATAACCGGAAACGATGTAAGGCAGGATCAGCGGCAGCACGACGGTGCGGAAGATGGTGCGCTCATCGGCCCCCATGGTCGAGGCTGCCTCAACCAGGGAACGGTCGATCGAGGTGAAGCCAAGCGAGAGCGTCACCAGCGGCAGCGTCACGAAAAAGATCGCGTGGCTGACCACCGCCGTCCAGGGCTGGCCGTAGAAGCCGACCGTCGCCCAGAAGGTGAGCATGCCGAGCGCGGTGATGACCGGCGGCAGCGTGAACGGTGCGACGCCGAGAAGCTGGAAGATGTTCGCCCAGGGCGCGATACGCCGCCACAGGAACCAGGAGAGCGGCAGCGCGATCGCCACCGCAAGCGCTGCCGAAAGCACCGCAAGCGTCACCGACGCAAAGAGCGCGTTGCGCCATTCCGGATTGAGGAAGATCTCGCCATACCAGGAGAGCGAAAAGCCCTGCGGCGGAAAGGCGAGCGTCTGCTTCTGGTTGACCGAGACGCCGGCAACGACGATCAGCGGCAATGACAGGAACAGGCCAATGACGAAGAAATAGGCCTTGCGGAAGATCGAGGTCATGCCGCTTCTCCCTTGCGTCCGGCAATCACGGTGAGCGCCACGAGGCCCAAGGTCACGAGCACAAGGAACACGGCCATGGCGGCAGCGAACGGCATGTTCGACTGGTAGATCGCCTGGTCGGTAATCAACACCGACAGTGTCCAATGCTGCGGCCGGCCGAGAAGCTGCGGCAACAGATAGGAGCCGAGCGCGAAGATGAAGACCATGATCAAGGTGGCGGTGATGGTGTTGCGAAGCGCCGGCACGACCACGGTGAAAAACGCCTTCAGCGGCGAGGCGCCGAGCGTGCGGGCCGCTTCCGTCAACGTCGGATCAAGACGGACAAGCGCCGGGAAGAGCACCAGCACCGTATAGGGGAAGGCCTGATAGACCATGCCGGTCAAAACGGCCCCAAAACTCGGCGTCAGGGCCTTGGCTTCGGCCATGATGCCGAGTGCGACGAGGATGTTGGTGATGCCGGCGGTGCGCGAAAACAGCGTCGACCAGGCAAAACCGATGATGACTTCCGAGAGCGACAGGATCGAGAGCAGCGCCACCAGCCAGGCCACCTGCACCTTCCGCGCCATGCGCGTCAGCATATAGGTGAAGGGCAAGGCGAGCACGACGCAACAGATCGCAACCGTGATCGCGAGCATCAGCGAGAAGCCGAGCACCCCGCCGAAGAAGGCCGAGAGGAAGCGGGCGTAGTTGTCGAAAACGAAGGCCGGCGTATAGAAGCCGCCCTGCTGGCGCTGGAAGAAGCTGACGGCGATCATCGTGCCGAAGGGCACGACAAAGAAGATGGTGAGCATCGCCGCCGGAAAGAGAAGCGGCGCGTGATCGCCAAGGGTCTGGGGCGGTTCGCGTCTCATTTCTTCAGTACCACGCAGACGTCAGGGGTGAGCGCAATGCCGACTTCCTGGCCGACGGTGACCTCCGGCCGCTCGCGCGGCGTGGAGACGGCGACGATCTGGCGGCCGGCAATGTCGACGAAGGTCTCGATCGTGCCGCCGAGATCGCGCACGAAGGTGACTTTGCCGGTGAGCGCACCGGCGCCGGGCGCGGTCAGATGCACGTCTTCCGGGCGCACCGAAAGCGTGCCCTTGCTGGCCCCTGCCGGCAGGGCGAGGCCGGGCACGATGTGGCCGAGCACCTCGGCGCGGCCAGCGCTGTCGGCCTGGACGTCGAGCAGATTCGTCTGGCCGATGAAGTCAGCGACGAAACTGTCGGCCGGTCGGCGATAGATCTCGATCGGCGACGCCGCCTGGCGGATCTCGCCGCCGTTCATGACGACGACGGTGTCGGCCATGGTCATCGCTTCGCGCTGGTCATGGGTGACGACGATGGTGGTGATGCCGAGCTTCTGCTGAAGCTGGCGCAGTTCCACCTGCATCGCCTCACGCAGCTTCGCATCGAGCGCCGAAAGCGGCTCGTCGAGTAGGAAGAGTTTCGGCGAGATCGAAAGCGCCCGCGCGATCGCCACGCGCTGACGCTGGCCACCGGAGAGCTTGGCGACGGGACGGTCGGCGTAGCCGGAGAGGTGAATCATCGACAGAAGCTCGTCGACGCGCTTTTTCTGTTCGTCCTTGGCTTTCCCGCGGATGCGCAAGGGATAGGCGATGTTCTCGCCGACGGTCAGATGCGGAAACAGCGCCAGCGACTGGAAGACCATGCCGAGATTGCGCTTGTGCGTCGGGACGCGGGTGATGTCCTCGCCGTCGAGCCGGATCGCACCGTCCGTCGGCAGGTCGAGGCCGGCGATCATCCGGAGCAGCGTGGTCTTGCCGCAGCCGGAAGGTCCGAGCATGCAGACGAAGGTGCCGTGCGGTACGGTCAGGTCGACATTGTTGACGGCCCTGAAGGCTCCGAATTCCTTGACGACGTTTTGAAGGGCAAGTCCGGACATTGTTTCTCCGCGAGGATGGTCCCCTCCTGCTCATGGGAGGGGTTCAGGCGGGAAGCGGCCGGCAGCCCCTCCCCGTCGTTGGGTTCAGTCCTTCCCTGAAGATCAAGGAAGGGCGTCGGTCAAGCTCAGCCGACGATCAGCTCGGTCCACTTCTGGTTCAGCCAATCCGACTTCGTCTGGTAGAGATCGTAGCGCGGAATGATCGGCTCGATGTCGGACGAAACGGCTGCGAATTCCTTGTCAGTCAGATCCGTAACCTCGCGCTTGACGGTCGGCGACGTTCCGACCTTACGCGACAGCGTCGCCTGGATCGAGGGCTGGCACATGTAGTCGATGAAGATATGGGCCTCTTCCGACTTCTGCGAGGCGCGCGACAGCGCCCAGCAACCGGAATCCTGGATGCCGCCTTCCTTCGGGAAGGTCGAACGAACAGGATGGCCGTCGGCGGCGGCGAGGCCGGTCACGTCGTGATAATACTGGCCCATCGGGATTTCGCCCGACTTCAGCGCCTGCTCGAATTGCGCCTCGTCGCGGTACCACAAGCGGACGTTCGGCTTGACTTCGGCAAGCTTGTCGAACGCCTTCAACAGGCCCTCTTCGGTGTCGAGTGCGTTGGTGCCGCCCATGAAGGTCTTGGCCGTCACTTCGAGCAGGAACGAGTTGGAAACGAGGGCCAGCAGGCCGAGCTTGTCGGCGTTTGCCGGATCCCAGAAGGCTGACCAGGAGGTCGGCGCTTCCTTGTAGACGTTGGTGTTGGTCACCAGCGTGATGTACCAGGAGACCGCTCCGATGCCGGCGATGCGTCCATCGGGATACTTGTTGACGAAACGGTCGAGCAGGTTCGAGGCGTTCTTGATCTTCGCCGTGTCGATCGGCGTCCAGAGGTCCGTCGCCTGGCCCTTGAGCATCGCCACCTGCGACATCATCGAGACGTCGGCCGGTGCCTGACCGGCGCGAGCGGCCTGTTCGAGCTGGACGAGCCAGGCTTCGCCGGTCGGCTCGGCGATTGATTCGATCGCGATACCGGTCGCCTTGGTGAATTCCGGGAAGATATTCTTGTCGAAGGAATCCTTGAAGTAGCCGCCATAGACGCCGACCTTCAGCGACTTATCCTGCGCCCTGAGGATCGACGGCATCGCCAGCATGGAGGCGCCGGCAAGACCGGCGCCGAGTAGCGTCCGCCGCTTGATGGAAGTGGTGATCATCATCAGTCTCCTTTGTTTCGGCGGTGACCCGCCTTGTTCCCTGTTCTGTTGATTTCTTACATATTTTCAGTCTCAGTGCGCGGGTGTTTTGCGCTCCAGCATCCGTGCATATTGCGTCAGCGGATAACACAGCACGAAGAAAATGACCGCGACCAGCCCATAGACCGTGAAAGGTTCGAAGGTCGCATTATTGATCGCATTGGCGGTTCTGAGAAGCTCCTCGAAGCCGATGATCGAGGTGAGCGCCGTGCTCTTGATCAGCTGCACGAGGAAGCCGACCGCCGCTGGCCGGGTGATGGCGAAGGCCTGCGGCAGGATGACGAGGCGCAGTTCCTGAAACCGGTGCAGACCGAGGCTCGCGCCGGCATCCCATTGGCCGCGCGGCAGTGCCTCCACGCCGCCGCGCCAGATCTCGGCGAGATAGGCACTGGCATAGAAGGTGAGCCCGAGTGCCGCCGCCGTCCAGGGTTCGATGCGGAAGCCGAGCATCGGCAGGCCGAAGAACATCAGGAAGAGCTGCATCAAAAGCGGCGTGCCCTGGAAGAGCGCGATGTAGCCGGAACCGAAACGGCGCAGCCACGGGCGTTCGGCGATGCGGGCCGCCAGGATGGCGAGTCCCACCGCGGCCCCGCCGGCGAAGGCGACGATCGACAAAAACACCGTCCAGCGTGTGGCGAAGATCAGGTTGCGCAGGATGTCCCAGAAGGTGAATTCGATCATGACACGCCGGCTCCGAGCACCCGCCGACCACCGGCAACGAAGAGCCGTCGCATCGCCATCGACAGGCCAAGATAGATCAGCGTGACGACGAAATAGGTCTCGAAGGACCGGAAGGTGCGCGCCTGCAGAAGATCCGCCTCATGCGCAAGCTCCCGCACCGCGATCTGCGAGACGACGGCCGATTCCAGCATCATGATGATGACCTGGCTGGTGAGCGCCGGAAAGATCACCTTCAGCGCCTGCGGCAGGATGATCTTGACGAAGACCTGGCGGGGTTTGAGCCCGAGCGCGAAGGCCGCCTCGCTTTGCCCCTTCGGCACCGCGTCGAGCCCGGCGCCGACGATCTCCGTCGTGTAGGCGGCCATGTTGAGCGTCATCGCCAGGATCGCCGCGACGATCGGATCGAGCCGGATGCCGAGGCTCGGCAGGCCGAAAAAGATGAAGAACAATTGCACCAGGAACGGCGTGTTCCTGACAACTTCGACATAGACGGCCACCGCTTTGCGCAAGACGCCGTAGCGGCTGCGGCGGGCGGCGGCAAAGAGAATGCTGATCAGGATGCCGAGCACCGTGGTGCAGGCAATCAGGAACACGGTCATGGCCGCGCCGTGGGCGATCGCGCCCGCGGCGTCCTTGAGCCAACCGAAGCTGAGGCCGTAACCCATCGTCGCAACCTTCCTCAAGAGAGAAGCGGAGAGCGTCGCTCCCCGCCTCCATCAAGCTCTCTTAGTCCTTGAGGTTCTCGGGGTTGAGCGGCGTCTTCAGCCAGGCCTCGGAGCTCGCATTCAGCTTGCCGTCGGCGAGCATCTTCGCGACCGTGTCGTTGACCACCTTCTTCAGGCCCTCTTCATTCTTGTTGAGGCCGATATGCGACGGCGAGGTCAACAGCTGGAACTTCTGCTCCGGCTTCAGCGCCTCCTGGCGGGCCAGCACCTGGGCGCCGACATCGTTGCCGACGACCATCAACTGGGTCTGGCCGGAGATGAAGGCCTGGATCACCGCATTGTAGTTGTCGAACCGCTGGATGTCGGCATTGGCGGGCGCCGCCTCGGTGAGCGAGGTATCCTCCAGCGTGCCGCGGTTGACGGCAATCGTCTTCTCCGCAAGATCTTCCTTGCCGGCGACCTTCAGCTCCGCCGGGCCGATGACGGCGATGTAGTAAGGCGCGTAAGCGGCGGCGAAGTCGATCACCTCGGCGCGCTCCTTGGAGAAGCCGACGCTCATCAGGATGTCGACGCGCTTGTCGTTGAGATAGGGGATGCGGTTCTGGCCGGTGACGCTGACCAGGTTCAGCTTGACGCCGAGATCATCGGCGATCCGCTGGGCCACGTCGACGTCGTAGCCCTTGATGCTCATGTCGGCGCTCGCCGAGGAGAAGGGCGGGAAGTCGGAGAAGATGCCGACATTGATCTGGCCGGCGGACTTGATGTCGGCGAGCGCATCGGCCTTGGCGATGCCGGCAGCGGCACCCAGCATCAGAGCGGCGGCCAATGCTGTCTTCAGTTTTCTTTGGATCGTCATGGTTATTCCCCTACCCGGAAGCTTTGTGATTGTGATGTCTGGTGGTCGACCGCCGGTTCCGGTCCGGCAGCCGACAAATATTTGCCAGCGTCAGGCGGACTTGCCCGTGATCGCCGGGCTGAAGACCATGAGGCTGAGGATTTCGAAGAGCACCTGGGCGCCCGCATGGGCGGTGTTGGTGGTCGAGTCGTATTGCGGCGCCACTTCGACGACGTCGCCGCCAACGAGATTGATGCCCTTGAGGCCACGGATTAGCTCCAGCACTTCGCGGGTCGTAAGGCCGCCCACTTCCGGCGTGCCGGTGCCCGGCGCAAAGGACGGATCGAGGCTGTCGATATCGAAGGAGAGATAGGTCGGGCCATCGCCGACGATCTTCTTTGCCTTTTCGATGATCGCAGGAATGCCGAGGCCGGTCACTTCTTCGGCATGGATGACGGTCATGCCGGACTCGTAGGAGAATTCCCAGAGATATTCGGCCGAGCCGCGGATGCCGATCTGGACCACGCGGGTCGGGTCGAGCACGCCGTCGAGCACCGCGTTGCGGAACGGGCCGCCATGGTGGAACTTGGTGAGGTCGTAGGCGCCGCCGGTGTCGCAATGGGCGTCGATGTGGATCATGCCGACCGGACGTTTCTTGCCGACCGCCTTCAGGATCGGATGCGTGATCGAATGGTCGCCGCCGACCGAGAGCGGAATGACGCCGGCATCGACGATCTGGTTGATGCGCTTTTCGATATCCTCATGGCTGAGCTCCAGCCGGTAGCGGCTCTGGAACGGCACGTCGCCGATATCGGCAACACGGAGTTCCTGCACCGGCGTGCAGCCGAGCACGTGGTTGTAGGGGCCGATACGCTCGATTGCACGCAGCGCCCGCGGTCCGAAACGCGAGCCCGGACGGTTGGTGACGCCGAGATCCATGGGGATGCCGACGATCGCCACCTGCAGATTGCCGAAATCCGGGTTTTCCGCATCGACCGGCATGTGCGGCGCGGTCAGGAAGGTCGGGATGCCGGAATAGGGCGCAAGGCGCGTGCCGCTCTTGTTGAAGATCTTGTCGGCAACCTTGCGGAAGGTCGGGTCGAACAGTTCGCCGCCATGGCTTTCGCCGTATTTCGCCTTCAGTTCGGCAAGCTTGGTGTCGTCCCAGGCCATTGGTGCAGTCCTCCGTCATCCATAGCCCGGGCATGCGCTGAAAAGCGCCACAGATATCTCACTGCGGATGAAGCCGGTTCGTCCGGCGCGATCATGTTCCCCAGGCTTTTTCGCCTTTGTTGACGAATATTAGGCGGCATTCCTCTGGAAAATCAATTGACATTGTTATAGCGTTTCGTGTGAGAAAAATTCACATAACGAAACCTCGCCGGAACCCGCCGCTTTGTCCAGCCGCCTGCCACCGCTCAACCCCTTGCGCGCCTTCGAAGCGACGGCGCGTCGAGGGTCCGTGTCGGCGGCCGCGCGCGAACTGAACGTCACCCACGGCGCGATCAGCCATCAGATCCGCGCGCTGGAACTCTCGGTCAAGGCGGCCCTCTTCGAGCGCGGCGGCAAGCGGCTGAAGCTCACGCCACAGGGCGCATTGCTGCTGCCGGCCGTGACCCACGCCTTCGCCGAGATCGCCGCGGCGACCGCGGCAATGACGCGGCCGACGACCAGCGGTGAACTCCGGATAACCTGCGTCCCCGCACTCCTTTCCTTCTGGCTGATCCCGCGGCTGCACCTCTTCACCGAGCAATATCCGGACGTACGCCTGACCCTGATCGCCTCCAACGACGAAGCCTATCTGCATTCTCCCGATGTCGACGTCTGCGTGATCTATGGCGACGGCAATTGGTCGGGCGCCTGGGCCAAGCTCTGGAGCCGGCTGGAATTATTCCCGGTCGTAAGCCCGACGCTCCTCAACATGCGGCCACTGCGTTCGGTGCGGGATCTGCGCGATCACGTGATGCTGCATGGCGACGACGGGCGCGAGTGGAACACCTGGCTCGCCGCGGCCGACGCCAGCGACCTGCAACGCGGCCAGCAGCATTTCATGAGCGACGCGCGGCTCTCGACCGAAGCGGCGCTGCACAACCAGGGCGTGGCGCTCGGCGATACGATCACCGCCGGCAGCCTAATCGCGCGCGGCGAACTGATCGCGCCCTTCGACCTCACGGTGCCGGCCAATGACGCCTTTTTCGTCGCCTGCCGCAACGAAGTGCTGGCAGCACCGATCGTACGTATCTTCATCGACTGGATGTTCGCGGCGCTCGAAAACGACCCGATGCCCGAACTCCAGACCTCGGCACGCACGATTATTCGCAGCCGTACCTCGAAATCCGAGCCGACAGATCGTAAATCGGGGACCGACGGCTTTCGGCCGGTCTCGGCGCCGAGCCGTGCCCGCCGCCCTGATCGCCCACAGAAACGTAAGGCCAAGGCCTAAAGCGGGATGAGGAAAAGTGTATACGGCTTTCCGCCCGCAACCCGCTTGAAACTATCTAACGCAGGAACATCCGCCATGCCGCATTTCAACCCGCTCGTCGAAAAGCTCTCGCCGCCGCCCGTGCCCTCGGTGCTGGCCTGGGCGAAATCCTACGACGGCTCCCGTGGCCCGTTGATCGACCTGTCGCAGGCGGTGCCCGGCTACCCTGCCCATCCGGACATGCTGGCCTGGCTCGGCGAGGCCGCCGCCTCCACCGCCTATACCGGCTACGGCGCGATCGAGGGCGAAGCGGTACTGCGTGACGCCTATGCCGCCCATGTGGCAGGGCTCTACGGCGCGGCGGTCACGGCCGACAACATCCACATCACCTCGGGCTGCAACCAGGCCTTCATCTGCGCGGCGATGGCGATCGCCGGCGCGGGCGATACGGTCCTGATGACCAACCCCTATTACTTCAACCAGGAAACGACGCTTTCGATGCTCGGCATCAACGTCGAACTCGTGCCCTGCGACGCCGGCGCCGGCTTCCTGCCCGAGGTCGACGCGATTGCCGCAGCACTTCGCCCCGGCATCCGCGCGCTCGCACTGGTTTCGCCCAACAACCCGACCGGCGCCGTCTATCCGCCGGAACTGCTTAACCGTATCCACGCGGCCTGCCGCGCCAAGGGCGTCTGGCTGATCCTCGACGAGACCTATCGTGACTTCCTGCCTGACGCCTCTGCCGCGCCGCATGGCCTGCTTGCGGGCGAAGGCTGGCAGCAGAGCTTCATCGGCCTCTACAGCTTCTCCAAGTCCTTCTGCATCCCGGGCCACCGCCTGGGCGCGATCACCGCCGGTCCGGCCGTGATCGAACAGGTGGCGAAGATCATGGACAACCTGCAGATCTGCGCGCCGCGCTCCGCCCAGGCTGCCGTTGCCAAGGCGCTTCCGGCGCTTGCCGACTGGCGCCAGGCCAACCGCGCCGAGATCGCCGCCCGCGCCGATGCGCTGAGGGACGTGATGAGCCGCCTGCCGAAGTGGAAGCTGCAGGCGATTGGCGCCTATTTCGCCTATGTCCGCCACCCCTTCCCGGACATCGATTCCCAGTTCATCGCCGAGAAGCTCGCAAAGCTCGCCGGCGTCGTCTGCCTGCCGGGCGACTATTTCGGCGAAGGCCAGGAGAACTACCTGCGCTTCGCCTTCGCCAATGCGGATGCCGAAACGATCCGTAAGCTCGAAGAGCGGCTGGCGAACTTCACGCCGCCGGGCCTTTAAGACTTTGAAGTAACGCAATTCCGGACGGAAAACCGTTTCACACATTTCCTGGAATTGCTCTGAAGAAAGCGCGCGGCGTTATCCTCGCCGCGCGATCAGAATGCCGAGAAGGACGATCGCCCCGCCGATCGCCTGCATCAGCCCGACCGGCTCGGCAAGCAGGATCCAGGCCAGGATCGCCGCCACGACCGGCTGCAACAGCAGGGTCAGCGAAGAAAAGGCAGGCGGCAAATAGGCGAGCGCATAGGTGATCGCCACCTGCCCGCCGGCATGGCTGACGAAGGCGAGACCGAACAGCATCGCCCAGCCGAAAGCCGTCGGCGGCAAGAGCGACGGCTCGAAGAGCACTGCCATCGGCAGCATGCAGATCGCGGCCGAGGCCGTGCTCCAGATCATGATGCGCACGGTGCTGAAGAGGCTGCGCAGCCGCCCGATCGCCAGGATATAGCCGGCATAGAACATCGCCGCGACGACGGCGATGCCGTCGCCCAGCAGATTACCCTCGCCAAGCGCCATCGGCCCGCCCTTGAGGATCACCACGCCCGCGACTGCAGTCATCAGGCCGATGGCAAAGACGGCGCTGACACGCGAACGAAACAGCAGCCAGCTCGCGAGCGTCACGAAGACCGGCGCGAGGTTGGCAAGCAGCGTGGCGTTGGCAACCGACGTCTTGGTGAGCGCGTAATGCCAGGCCCCCAAATCGATCGCCAGGAACACACCGGGCAAAATGAGCAGCGCATATTCCGAGGGCTTTTCCGGACGCCGCCCTCCGGCTCCCTCAGGACGGAACCAGGTCCAGGCGAGAAGCGGGATCAAGGCCAGCGCCACGCGCCAGAAGGCGGTCGCCATCGGCCCCAGCTCCGACAGCCGCACGAAGATCGGCGAGCCACCGATCGCAGCGCCGCCGATGAGAAGGGCCGCCATGGCGACGCGATTGTGGGCCGAGGAATGATGTGCGTGGGTCACGGGAGGCATCCGGAAAGGAGCGGTCGTCGGAGGTGGGTAGCCAACGAGCTATCAGATGCCGGCTTGCGGTGACAGTCCTTGTGCGCCGAAGCCTGAAAGAAAAGCGGCCGCCGCGGATTGCGACGGCCGTCTTTCAAGGGGCGTTATGCCTTGCTCAGGCGGCATCGGGAACGTGGACGGTCTTCACTTCGAGGAAGTCCTCGAGCCCGAAGATGCCACCTTCGCGGCCATTGCCCGACTGCTTGTAGCCGCCGAACGGGCTGCCGTAGCGGTGCGGCCCGCCATTGATATGCACCATGCCGGCGCGCAGGCGCGCGGCGACGCGCTCCGCGCGCTTCGGGTCGCCCGTCTGCACATAGGCAGCAAGACCGTAGTTCGTGTCGTTGGCGATCGCGATCGCTTCCTCCTCGGTGTCGAAGGGAATGATCGCAAGCACCGGACCGAAGACCTCTTCGCGGGCGATGCGCATGTCGTTGTTGACGTCGGCAAAGATCGTCGGCTTGACGAAGTAGCCGGTCTCGAAGCCTTCGGGCTTGCCGGCACCGCCGACGAGCAGGCGCGCACCTTCGGCGATACCCGCCTCGATCAGCGCCTGCACCCGGCCGAACTGGATATGGCTGACGAGCGGGCCGATATGGCTGCCTTCCTTGGTCGGATCACCCACCTTCGCCTCTTTGCCGACGCGCTTGGCGATCTCGACCACCTGGTCGTAGACGCTGCGCTCCACCAGCATGCGGGTCGGGGCATCGCAGGACTGGCCGGAATTGTTGAAGCATTCCAGCACGCTGCCGGTGACGCGATCTTCGAGATCGGCATCGGCAAAGACGATGTTCGGCGACTTGCCGCCAAGCTCGAGCGTCACGCGCTTGACGGTCTCGGCCGCATCTTTGCTGACGGCGATGCCGGCGCGGGTCGAGCCGGTGAACGACATCATGTCGATGTCGCGGTGCTTCGACAGGGCGGCGCCGGCATGGATGCCGTCGCCATTGACGAGGTTGAAGACGCCGGCCGGGAAGCCTGCTTCATGCACCATCTCGGCATAGAGCATCGCGTTCAGCGGCGTGAACTCGCTCGGCTTCAAAACGCAGGTCGAACCGGTCGCCAGCGCCGGCACCACCTTCAGCGCGATCTGGTTGATCGGCCAGTTCCAGGGCGTGATCAGGCCGCAGACACCGATCGGCTCGCGCAGGATCACGTCGCCGTTCGGCAGCCGGTCGCGGGTCTTGAGACGCTTCAGCGCGTCGATGAAGCCCTGGAGATGGCCGACGCCGACATCGGCCTGCTGTTCGCGCGTCATCGTCTTCGGCGCACCAAGTTCCATGGTGATCGTGTCGACCATCTCGTCGTAGCGGCGCTTGTAGACGGCGAGCAGTTTTTCGAGCAGCGCCAGCCGCTCCTCGACGCTTGCTTGGCTATAGGTTGCAAAGGCCTTCTTGGCGGCGGCAACGGCGCGGTCGATATCCTCGGCCGTGCCCATCGAGATCACCGCAACGGGCTTTTCGGTCGCCGGGTTCAAGACCTCCAGGTCGTTGGCAACGACCGGATCCACCCAGGCACCGTTGATGTAGAACTTGCGTTTGTCGAGCATTCGCTCCTCCTTCCCGTCAGTTTGTCTTTTGTTTTTCAGCAAGCCAGTCGCGGATCAGCGCTCTGTAGCGCTCGCCGGAAAAGCTCGGAAAATGTCCGCCGTGAACGATACGTGCGGGGATCGTAAGCAGGCGTTCCATCGACGCCAGGTAGTCGCCGGCATTGGAATGATAAGTGTCCTCGATCAGCGGGCCGTCGTAGAGGATATCGCCGGAGAACAGGATACCGGTTTTCGCCTCGAAAAGCGCGATACCGCCGGGTGAATGGCCGGGCGTGTGGATCACCTCGAAGACCCGGTCGCCGAGATCGATATGGTCGCCGTCTGCCAAAAGCCGCGTCGCCGGCGCCGCCTTCACCGCATAGGTGGTGGATGCATAGGGCTCAGGCGGCAGCGCGTCGAAGATCTCATCGGCCACGTAGGGATCGGCGAGCGTGTTCGTGCGAGTCGGATGGGCGAGAAGCTCCGCCTCGGCAGCGTGCACGCAACGGCAGTCGAATTCGTGATGGCAGCCGATATGGTCGAAATGGGTGTGACTGGCGACGGCGGTCAGAGCACGCTCGGTGACGAGCGGCACCCATTCTCTGAGTGACACGACGCCCATGCCGCTGTCGACGAGCATGTCCCGGTCGCGGCCGCGCACATGCCAGATGTTGCAGCGATAGAATTCCTGGATGTAGGGCTCGTCGATGGCGGTGACGTCGTCGTCGAGCCGTCTCACCCGGTACCAGTCCTTTGGGGCAATTCTCCGCATCGCGCTACGCATGTCCTGTGGCAGGCAAGGCTACGACGTCGGCGGCGCGCACCGCAAGCGGCACAATCTCGCCCTCGCGCACGCTTGCCGATTGCGGCAGATGAGCGACAAGGGCTCTGGTATCCGTGGCGCACGGCTGCAGATGGCAGCGATAATGCGTGCCGAAAAAGGCGCTGCCGGCAACACGCGCTTCGCCGAGCATCACGGTCGGCCCTTCCGCCCGATCGTCTGCGCGGAAATGCTCCGGCCGGATTGTGAGCGTGATGCGGTCGCCGGCCTTCGGCGCGGATGCGGTGAAATTATCAGCCGGAAGCGCCAGGCTGCCGAGCGCGGTTTCGACCTTGGCGGAGCTCGCATCCGCCGCCGCGACGCGTCCCGAAACGAAATTGACCTCGCCCATGAAGCCCGCCGAAAACAGCGAGCGTGGCCGCATGTAGATCTGCGACGGCGAGCCGAAATCCTCGATCCGCCCCTGGTTCATCACCACGATGCGGTCGGCGATCGCCATCGCCTCCTCCTGGTCGTGGGTGACATGAACGAAGGTCGTGCCCACCCGCTTCTGGATCGCCTTCAGCTCATCCTGCATCTGGCGGCGGAGTTTCAGGTCGAGCGCACCGAGCGGCTCGTCGAGCAAAAGCACGTCCGGATCAACCGCAAGCGCGCGGGCAAGCGCCACACGCTGGCGCTGGCCGCCTGAGAGTTCATGCGGCCGCTTGCCGGCGGACGCCTTCAGTCCGACAAGATCTAGGAAACCGAGCGCCTTCTCGTCACGCTCGGCCCTGGCAAGGCCGCGCATCCTGAGCCCGAAGCCGACATTGTCGACGAGGCGCATATGTGGAAACAACGCATAGTCCTGGAACATCGTCGTCGTCGGGCGCTTCGACGGCGCCACATAGGTCATATCCTGTCCGCCGATCGTCACGCGACCGGAAGTCGGCGACAGGAAGCCTCCCAGGATCGAGAGCAGCGTGGTCTTGCCGCAGCCGGAAGGCCCGAGCAGCACGATGAACTCACCGGCGCGGATATCCAGCGAGACCGCGTCAAGGGCCGTGAAGGCCCCGAAGATCTTGCTGACGTTGTCGATCGAGACGGGAGCGGTCATGGCTTTTTCGTCCTTCCGAACAGGGAAAGCTCAAGGATGAGCAGCACGGCCACCGAGGCGAGAAAAACCAGCGAGCCGATGGCATTGGTCTTGGGGTTGAGGCCGGAGCGCAGCATGCTCCAGATCTCGACCGGCAGCGTCACGTCGAAGCGCGACAGCAGGAAGGCGATGATGAATTCGTCCCAGCTGAAGGTGACGGAGAGGAAGAAGGCGGCAAGGATCGACGGCATCAGCATCGGCGCCGTCACCAGTGCCATCACCTTGAAATCGCTGGCACCGAGGTCGCGTGCCGCCCGCTCGATATTGATGTGATGATCGCCCATCGAGGCGTAGATGATGGCAAAGCAGAGCGGCAGGTTGATCACCACGTGGCCGATGCCGACCGTCATCAGCGACAGCGGAATATGCAGCGCATTCATCAGCGACAAGAGACCGAGCGCGATGATCAGGTAGCTGACCGTCATCGGCGCGATCAGTAGCCCCCGCTGCAGCGCCGAGCCCGGCAGCTTGTAGCGCGCCAATGCATAGGCGGCGAGGAAGCCGAGCAGCACCGAGATCCCGGAGGAGACGAGCGCCACGGCAAGCGAATTGCCGAGCGCCGCCATCAGCTTGCGGTCGGCGAAAACCGCCCCGTACCACTGCAGCGAAAAGCCGTTGAACGGCGGCACCGGCAGGCGGCCGTCCTGGAAGGAAAAGAGCACCAGCACGGCGACCGGCAGGAAGATGAAGGCATAGACGAGGACGAGATAGGTCCAGGAGAGGACACTCGAAGAGATCTGGCGCAGCATCGTCAGGCCCTCTCGATCTTCAGCCAGCGGGCGCAGGCCACGTAGGCGACGGTGACGGCGAGCATCAGCACGATCGACAACGCCGCGGCCATCGGGAAGTCCGCGCGGCGGCCGAGCTGCAGCATGATGATCTGCGGCAGCACCAGCTCGTTGTTGCCGCCGAGGATCTGCGGCGTGACATAGTCGCCGATGCAGAGCACGAAGGTGAGGAAGGCGCCGGTCATGATGCCGGGGAGCGTCAGCGGCAGCACCACGTGCCAGAAGGTCTGGAAGGCATTGGCGCCGAGGTCGGCGGCCGCGCGGCGATAGTTCGGCGAAAGCTGGATCAGGTTGGAGTAGATCGTCAGCGTCAACAGCATGACGAAGAAGTGCACGAAACCGATGATCGTCGCCGTGCGGGTGCTGGCAAGCTCCAGCGGCTCGGAGACCAGCCCGATGCTCATGAACATCTGGTTGATGACGCCGTTTTTCGACAGGACCAGCAGCCAGGAATAGGAGCGCACCACGTAGGAGGTCCAGAATGGCAGGATCGCCAGGATCAGTGCCATGCGCTGCAGCCGCTTCGGCACGCGCTCGGCGATGATCCAGGCCAGCGGATAGGCGAGCAGCACCGAAATCACGGTGACGATGACGGTGATCTCGAGCGAGTTGACGAGTCCCTGGAACAACGCGTTTTCGGAGAAGAAGCGCGTATAGTTGTCGAAGTTCCAGACGTGGACGAGATCCCGCCCTTCCCGTTTCCAGAGGCTCATCGCCGCCATGAAGGCGAAGGGCACGACGAAGAAAGCCACGGTCCACAAAAGCGCCGGCGCGACGAAACCCCAGGCCTTGCGCCGGTCCGCGTCTTCGAGCGCTGTCGCTGATGTCAATGTTCCGGCGTCTGCCATGGCTATCCCGGGCTCAAGGGTTGCGGGCATGATTTGCCCCCGCGCCGCCGCAGCGGCCCACAACGAAGATTAGGCGGGCGCGGCGCTAATCGCGCCCCCCTTTGTCATTACTGCTGCAGCATTTCCGTCCAGGCGTCCTGGAACTGCTGGTCGAGTTCGGCCGACGGGATCGGGTAGAGCTGCGTCTTCTTCAGGTACTCGGCCTGCTGGTCGAAGCGCAGCGCCGCCTTCTGCTGCTCGGTCAGATGCTCGCCCGCCTTGGCATTGGCCGGCATCGCCCAGTAGCAGGAAGACGTCGCCAGCCGTGCCTGGCCCTCGGGGCTCAGGATGTACTGCACGAATTTCAGCGCCAGATCCTGCTTGGTCGAATCCTTCATGACGCCGATCGACTGTGCCCAGCGCACCGCGCCCTGTTCGGGAATGGTCCAGTCGAGGCTCGGCTTGTCGGCGGAGAGAACGGCGGTGATCCATTCGCCGCCGCCGACGAGAATGTCGACCTCGCCGGTCGCAAGCGCCGTCTGCGAGGAGACGACGTCGCTCACCTGCTTCGACACGGCGCGCATCGCCGCGAGCTTTTCCTTGATCGCCGGCATGTCCGCTTCGCTGAGCTCAGCGGTCTTCTTGCCGAGGCCAAGCCCGACGAGACCGATCATCGGCAGGTAATAGTCATAGAGCGCGATGCGGCCCTTGTACTTGTCCGACCAGATGACCGACAGGTCCTGCATGTCCTTCGGATCGACCTTGGTCTTGTCGTAGGAAATCGTGTTGTAGCCGAACTTCTCGGTGACGGCGTAGATCTTGCCGTCCTTGGTGTTGTTCGCCTCCATGCGCACTTCCGGGAAGATGTCGGCGGTGGGCAAGGCGTTGGCCGGCATCTCGGCCAGAAGATCGAGATCGATGGCACGATGAACATCGACGCCGTCGATAACGAGCACATCCCAGTCGCCCGGCTGCGACTGATCGAGGATAGAGAGCCCTGCCCCGGTGCCCTCATAGACCTTGACGTTCACCTTGACGTCGTTGGCCTTCTCGAACGGTTCCAGCAGTGCCGGATCGGTGTGGTCGCACCAGACGAGCGCATTGAGCTCTTCCTGGGCAAGAACCGGTGCGGGTGCTGCGACCGTCGAAAGAGCGGCGATCGCGATTGCGGCCGTGGAGGAGAAAAAACGGCGCAGGCGCGCACCGTCACGAACTGACTGCATCATGCTGTTGCCCTCTTGTTTTGACGCTCGTTCCGGCGTCTTCAAAAAAAGATTGAATGAATTCATTTTTTAAGTCAATCTCAATTTTGAACCAATTCATAATTCGGGGAAACATCAGATGACGGGACTGCGCGCACGGCAAAAGGCCGATCGGAACCGGCGTATTCTCGACGCCGCCGCCGCGCTTTTTCGCGAAGTCGGCTATGACAGCGCACGCATCGAGGACATTGCCGAGCGTGCCGAGATCTCGGTCGGAACCTTCTACAACTACTATGAAAACAAGGGCGACATCCTGCTTGCCACCGTGTCGATGGAAGTCGAGGAAGTGCTCGCCGCCGGACGCTCGATCGTCGACAATCCGCCCGCCTCCGTCATGGGCGCGCTCGATGCGCTGATCGGCGAATATTACGACCACTCGCTCTATTATCTCAGCAAGGAGATGTGGCGCACTGCCATGGCGATCGCCATCCAGCAGCCGGAAAGCCCGTTCAGCAAGCGCTACACCGAACTCGATCGCCGGCTCTGCGATCAGATCTCGACCCTGATCCTCAAGCTGAAGGCCAAGGGAGTCGTCGCCATGGATGTCGATGTCGAAGCGGTCGGCGAGATGTTCTTCAACAATCTCAACATGATGTTCACTGAGTTCGCCAAGCGCGAGACGATGTCGCTCGACGACCTGAAGGCGCGCGTTTCCCGCCAGAACCGGCCGCTGGCGACGCTGATCGCCGCACGCTGACCGTCACGAATCTAAGCCCCACGAACAAACCAAGGGAACCTGATGTCAGATCTCGACCAAGCGGTGCTTGCGGCCGCAGACCAGCTTGTCGCCGCTTTTGCCCGGCATGACCGCGCCGCCTATTTCTCGGCCTTTGCACCGAATGCCACTTTCATCTTCCACACGCTCGACCGGCCATTGAAAAGCCGGGCCGAATACGAGGTGGAATGGTCGCTTTGGGAGGAACGGGACGGTTTTCGCGTGCACGCGTGCCGGTCAAGCGAGCGAAATGTTCAGAGGATGGGTGATATCGCCGTCTTCACCCACCGCGTCGAGACCGAACTGGAATTCAATGGAGAGCCGACGACCGCGGACGAGCGGGAAACGATCGTGTTCGAGCGGACGGTGTCGGGAGAATGGCTCGCCGTGCACGAGCACCTGTCACGGCATGGCTGAAGACCAGCCTCAGAATGCGCCGACGACGACGGCGCTGACGAAGGAAAAGGCCGCAACGATGGCGATTGCGTGGGGAACCAGGTGAACATGCGAGCGGCGTTGCGGTGTCGTCCCGTAAAGAGCGTAGCGGGATTGGATCATCGGTTTCGCAGCGTTCATCGCGTTTCTCCGTTCCTGCGAGGGTATTAGCCCCTCGACTATCCTCTTCTCCTATATTCTCCATTGAGTTTATAGATATCATTTTCCGCAAATCGCGCGGATCGTAAAAAATCGGTTCGGCACGGCAGAAGCCATCAATGCCGGTTTCGATTGCGCTCCTTCAGGTGCTTCGACCAGGTCTCGCTGAACCACGGCGTCAGCAGCGAAACGTCGGAAGCGCGGTGCGAGCGCGTCAGTGCACTGTCGGTTTCGACACAGGTCCAGACGGTGAAGGCGGTCAACTCGTGTTTGCCGAAGGTCTGAATCAGCGGAATATCGGCGGCGTCACGCCCGCGGGCGACTGCGATGCGCCCTGCCCGCCGCTGGTTGTTCTTGGCATCGAACACGTGCCAGCGATCACCAAGATAGACCTCGAACCAGGCGTTGAAGTCCATCGGCGCCGGATTGTCGCTCTTCGGAATGTCGGCCATGTAGCCGTTCACATAGCGCGCCGGCATGTTCATGCAGCGGCAGAAGGTTATCGCCAGATGCGCATAGTCGCGACTGACGCCGACGCGATCCTCATGGGCTTCGAGCGCCGTACGCATCGCCTGGGCATAGCCGTAGCTGAAGACCAGTCGCTCGTGGACATAGTCCGAGATTGCCTGAACGCGCTCCCAGCCGGCCGGCACGTCGCCGAACAAGCGCCAGGCAAGCGCTCCCAGCCGGTCCGTTTCGCAGTAACGGCTGGCGGAGAGATAGGGCAGCCACGCCGCGGGAAGATTTTCGACCGGCACCGCCTCTGCCAGCGGGTCTGAGGCGTCGAGCCTGCCGTCGTCCTCGATGACGGCATCATAGGACAGCTTGAAGTCGCCTTCAGGCACCGTCATCCGCAGACAGTTGTTGCCATGCGGATCGGTGATCTGCTCCATCTTCACCAGCGGCGAAGACACCGGGCCATGTTCGCGGCGAAGGGTCCTCCGCCGCTCGGGCACCACGGAAAGATAGGTCATCATCGGAGTCGGTTGCGGACAGCGTATGCCGATCTCATAACCAAAGCGCACGAACATCTGAGCCTCCCAGGATCAACCGGGAGTCAAATGCTCCCTGCCTGCCTTGCCCGCGGGAATGCGGGCCTTCCTTGGTATCCGTTGGCATGCGGCCACCCCACGGACTGGCCACATGCCAAAGACGCAACGGGCCCTTCTAGCGGGCGAGCCGATGCCCTACAGCGCCGCGCGTCTTCTCAGACGCGCAAAGGTCGCTGTAGCACCTTGAATCGCTGCATGTTTTTATCCTTAAATCGGCGACGATTTAAGGAAACATGCAGTAGCGGCTTGATACTAGCGCAACGGCCGGCAGGGCGGAATTGCGCTCCGCGGGAAATCGACTTTCCGACTCGCGCGCAAGGGGCGCGGCCCGCCTTCCCGGCAAGCCGCCCCTTCGCGGAGCGCCGGTCGTTTGCCTCACAAGCCGACCGCATCCTTGAACTGGTACCACCAGGAGCCGATCGTCGAATATTGCGCGCGGAACATGCGCCCGCCCGGGAATGGATACCAGGGCAGCTTCGCGAAGACGTCGTAGCGCGTGGTGTCGCCATCGATCGCCTCGGCGAGCGTGCGGCCGAAGAGGTGCGAACCGGTGACGCCGTGCCCGCTATAGCCATGGGCGAAATAGGTATTGGAGCCGATCCGGCCCATCTGCGGCACGCGCGTGAAGGAGAGCGCGAAGTTGCCGCTCCAGGCATAGTCGATCTTCACGCCCTTGAGCTCTGGGAACACCTTCTCGAGATTGGGTTTGAGCTTCGCAACCACATCGGCCGGATCGGTGCCGCCATAGACGGTGCCGCCGCCGAAGATCATCCGCTTGTCGGCAGAGAGCCGGAAATAGTCGAGGATGTAGCGCACGTCCTCGACGCACATGTCGCTGGGGATCAGCGAATGGGCAAGCTCCTCGCCGAGCGGCGCCGTGGTGATCATCTGCGTAGAAACCGGCATGACCCGCGAGACCAGTTTTGGCACCGCGTCGCCGAGATAGGCATTGCCGCAAAGCACGACGATGCGCGCCGAAACCTCGCCGCTTTCCGTATAGACGATCGGCCGCGCCGCCTCGTGGTCGACCCGCGTCACCGGTGATTGTTCATAGATGGTCCCGCCAATACTTTCGAACGCGCGCGCCTCACCGAGCACCAAATTGAGCGGATGCATATGGCCGCCGGTCGTATCGAGCATGCCGCCGCAATAGGCATCCGATCTGACGAGCTTGCGGAGCGCTTCGCGGTCGAGAAGCTGGTGGTCGTCCATGCCGTATTTGCGCCAGAGCGCCTGCTTGGCTTCGAGCTCCTTCATATGCGCAGGCGTATAGGCGGCGTAGATGTTGCCCTGCTTCAGGTCGCAGTCGATCTGGTACTGGCTGACGAGGCGGCGGATGATCTTGCCGCCCTCCTGCACCAGCCCGCCGATGAAGCGCGCGGCATCCTCGCCGTAGCGGCGCTGGATGGTCGACAGGCTGGCATTGAGGCCGTTGACGACCTGGCCGCCATTGCGCCCCGATGCCCCCCAGCCGACCTGCGCGCCCTCGACGACGACCACCTTGTAACCCTTCTCGGCAAGATGGATCGCCGTCGACAGGCCGGAATAACCGGCGCCGACGACGCAGATGTCGGTCTCGACCCGGCCTTGAAGCCGGACGGGCGTGCGGATGATGTTGCGGGAGGCGGCGTAGTAGCTGGTCGGGTAGCTGCCGTCGCCGGCATAGGATTTCTGTTTGGTAAGCATCAGACGATTTCCAGATAGGCGCTGAATTCGTAATCCGTGACCTGCTCGGCAAAGCCGGCGATCTCCTGGCGTTTGCAGGCGATCAGCATCGAGCGCAGCACGGGGTCGAAGATGTCGGCGGCAATCGGTCCTGCCTCGAAGCTATCGACCGCCTGCCCCCATTCCGAGGGAATTTTGGGCAGTTTCTCCGCTGCATAGGCCCGACCCGAAACCGGCGCCGGCGGCTTCCACTTGTTGCGGATGCCAACGAGTGCGGCGCCGAGGATCGCGGCGATGACGAGATAGGGATTGGCGTCCGCGCCGGCGACGCGATGTTCGATACGGCGCGCATTGGGATTACCGCCGGGAATGCGGATCGCCGATGTGCGGTTCTCGTAACCCCAGCAGACCGCCGTCGGCGCGTGCGTGTCCGGCCGGAGCCGCCGGTAGGAGTTGAAATGCGGCGCAAAGAGCAGCGTCGTCTCTGCCATGCCGCGCAGAAGGCCGGCAACGGCGTGCTTCAGCACCGGCGAACCTTCGTCACTTCCGTCGTTGAAGACGTTGTTGCCCTCCTCGTCGAGCAGGCTGAAATGGATGTGCATGCCGTTGCCCGAACGCGTGCCATAGGGTTTCGCCATGAAGGTTGCGGCAAGTCCGTGCTTGCGCGCCACACCCTTGACAATGCGCTTGAAGAAGATGGCGTCGTCGGCCGCTTTCAGGGGATCGTCGGTGTGCAACAGGTTGATCTCGAACTGGCCGATGCCGTTCTCGGCGATCGCCGCGTCCGCCGGTACGTTCTGCCGCGCGCATTCCTTGTAGACGTCGGAGAAGAATTCGCCGAAATCGTCGAGTTCGTCGATCGAGAGGATCGCGTCGGAATCGAGCCGCTTGCCGGTATAGGGCGAGATCGGCGGCACCGCGCTGTCCGGCTTCGGATCGATCAGATAGAACTCCAGCTCGGTCGCGACGACGGGGCGAAGGCCGAGTTCCTGATATTCGCGCACAACCGCCGCCAGCGCCTGACGCGGATCGGCAAGGAACGGCTTGCCGTCCTCGAGCTGCAGCCAGAGCGGCACCAGCGCGCTCGGCCGTGACGTCCAGTTGACCGGCAGCGCACCGCGGCCGGTGACGCCGCAGATGCCGTCGCGGTCGCCGCTCGCAAACACCTGCTCGCTGTTGATGATGTCCTCACCCCAGACGTCGACGCCAACGATCGAGAGCGGCATGCGGATGCCACCGCCCAGGACCTTCGCCGCCTGCTCCACGGGAACGCGTTTACCACGCATGATGCCGTTGAGGTCGCAGACGACGGCTTGAATACTTTCGATCGGCCCGTTCTGCTCGAGCCATGCTTTGAATGCGCTGGGATCTTCCGCGTCGAGCGACATATCGCAAATCTCTTTTTGTGATCACATTTTCAGAAAGTTGACATAGTTCAGGAATTGGAGTCAAGCATGAGCGATGCTATCAGGCATGTGACGTAGAGCGAGGCGTCGGAAAGTGTACGCGGCTCTCCGCTCGCATCCCGCTCCCACCGTGGACCAGACAGAAGGACATGTGCACTTGAAACCGCTTGTTTTGCCGCCACTTGCGCGGCCCGACGGCATGACGACACATGACTACGCCTTCAGCCGGTTGCGCCAGGCGATCATGGTTGGCGCCTTCCGGCCCGGCACCTCCGTCACCATCCGCGGCCTTGCCGAAGCGCTCGAAAGCAGCCCGACGCCCGTGCGCGAGGCGCTGCGCCAGCTGACCTCGATAGGCGCGCTGCAGTTCCTGGAAAACCGCCGCATCGTCGTGCCGCATATCACGCCCGCCCGTTTCGAGGAGCTGATCTCGCTGCGCATCGCGCTCGAAAGCCATGCGGCCCGCCGGGCCGTCGCCCATCTTTCCGAGCGCCAGATCGAAACTATCACGGCAATCGACGACAGCATCGAGACGGAAATCCGCAGGGGCAACAAGGTGGCCGCACTGATCGCCAACCAGGCGTTTCACCGCAAGATCTACACGGCCAATCCCGATCCCGTCGCCATGCCGCTGATCGAGAGTGTCTGGCTGCAGCTCGGCCCCATCCTCGGGATTGCCATGGAGCACGTCACCGAACTCTATGTGGTGGACCGGCATCGTGAGGCGATCGAGGCACTTCGGCGGCGCGACGAAGAGGCCGTCGCCGATGCGATCGCCGCCGACATCAGGGAGGGCATCGGCGGCTTCGACCAGCAGGCGGTCGCGCGTCTCCTGCGATTGGCCGCCTGACTTGCCGCCGGCACCGCAGACTGACAAATTTTAGTGTGACTAAAATTCTATATTGACAATGCCGGTGCACGGCACCAAAGTCTTGCAAATACAAATGCATAGCGCCGGGAAGCGACCAGCTTTCCGAGCCTGTGCGCGTGCATTCGAGGGGGGAGGAGACCGCTTGAAGAGCCAGAGATCCGTAACCCGGGGCAACAGCTGCACCGGCCTCGACCATTCCCCATAGACATATTTCGCGCCGAACCGTTCGGCGCTGTCCTCCATCCGCCCGTCGGCCAGCCACGTGAATGACGTTCGGCATCCCATTGCCTCCAACAAGACAGGAAACCCCATGACGGAACTCACCAAGACCCGTTTTGCCGCGCTCCGCCGCAAGATGGCCGAAAGCGATGTCGGCCTCATCGCACTCGCGCCCGGATCGCACATGGATTGGCTGCTCGGCTACCATCCGCATCCAGACGAGCGGCCCTGCCTGCTTTTGATCGGCCCGGAAAAGGAGGCTTTCCTGATGCCGGCGCTCAATGCCGAAGGCACGCGCGAGCACACCGACATCGCCTTCCACAACTGGTCCGATGACGAAGGCCCGGCCGCTGCCCTGACGGCGGCGCTCGCCGATGTCGGCGCCGAAAAGCCCGGCCGCGTCGTGCTCGACGAAACCATGCGCGCCGATTTCGCGCTGCTGCTGATCGATGCCCTGCCGAAAGATACCGCCCGCGAGTTCACGCCGGCGACGCTTGGCAGCCTTCGCATGCGCAAGGACAAAACCGAATACGAACTCCTGAAGATGAACGCCGGAATTGCCGACCGCGCCATGCAGGCGGCGTTTTCGAAGATCCGCCCCGGCATGACCGAGAAAGAACTCGCCGCCGAAATCCGCGGACATTTCTCCTCCGAAGGCGCGGCACCGGCCTTCTGGATTGTCGGCGCCGGCGGCAACGGCGCCTTCCCGCATCACTCGGCAAGCGAGCGGGTGATCGAGGAAGGCGACGCGGTCGTGATCGATATCGGCGGCCGCAAGCAGGGCTTCCCGAGCGACATCACCCGCATGGCGGTCGTCGGCCGCGCGCCCGAGGGATACGGCCAGATCCACACCATCGTCGAAAAGGCCGTGCAGGCCGCGATGAAAGCCGCACGCCCCGGCGTGCTCGCCAAGGATGTGGATGCTGCCGCCCGCAAGGTGATCAGCGATGCCGGCTACGGCGAATATTTCGTCCACCGCACCGGTCACGGCATGGGCATCGACGGCCATGAGCCGCCCTACATCACCGCGACCTCGGAAACGGTGCTGGAAGAGGGCATGGTCTTCTCGATCGAGCCCGGCATCTACCTGCCCGGCCGCTTCGGCATCCGCCTCGAGGATATTGTCATCCTGCGCGAAGACGGGCCGGAGGTTCTTTCCTCGCTCTCCCGCGACGTTCACGTCGCCAAGGTCTGACGAAAGTCGCGGCGCCTTCGGGCGCCGCTCTTCTTTGCCCCATTCCCTTGCCGACCTGGCTACTGGGTCGGTCGCTTGCGCGGCTTCGGCATCGCGCTCCCGGCGCCCTCCTTGCCGCGGCGAGGACTATAGACTGGCTCCCGCTGCTCGACGGGCGGCCAGATCCAGTAATAGCCATAGGGCCTGCGCTGGATTCCCTCGTAATACTCGCCCTTTCTAGTGCGCATCTGCGCTTCGGCCTCGCCCGCGACCGTCACCACGATGAAGAACGCGCCGAACACGGCTGCAATCACGAACAGAAATTCCGATTTCATCATCACCAAACTCCTTACCTCCTTGTCTACGCCGGGAGCGGGCGCGGTCAACACCTGCGTGTCTATCAGTTCCTGCTTGACGACCTCCGTCGCCTTGGTCATAGTGCTCAGATGTCAGACCAATTTGGCCTGTGGGGAGGAAGCCGAATGAGTGAACCGGCAAGAGTGGCACTGATGCCCCTGCCCCCGGCCGACCGGGCCCAGCAGGTTATTGCTGCGTTGGCTGACTACATCGAACAATCGGGCCTGAAACCCGGCGAACGCCTGCCGGCAGAACGAGAGCTGATGACGGCGCTCGCCGTCGGCCGCTCCACCATCCGCGAAGTCATCCGCCACTTCCAGGCGCTCGGCGTCGTCGAGGCGCGCAAGGGCAGCGGCACCTATCTCCTGCGCACGATCTCCGGCGCCACCGTTCATATGCCGCTCACGCTCGACGCCGCGCATCTGCGCGACGTGCTCTTGATGACGCTTGAGGTGCGCCGCGGCATCGAGGTCGAGGCGAACATGGTCGCCGCACGCCGACGCACCGACGAAGACCTGAAGATCATCGAAACGAAGCTCGACGAGATGGAGCGGGTGCATATCGCCAAAGGCACCTCGGGTCCGGAAGACCTCGCCTTTCACCTGGCGATTTACGACGCCACGCACAATCCGCTCTTCCGCCAGCTTCTCGAACAGATGCGCGAGGCCTTCGAGCGCTTCTGGGAAGAGCCGTTCGACCGGTCGGACTTTGCGCGCCGCTCCTTCCCGTTCCACCGCACCCTCTTCAACGCGATCGCGGCTCAGGATCCCGACACCGCGCGCGAAGAAACGCTGAAAATCCTCGCAATCGTCGAGGAAGACATCAAGGAAATGTCCAAATGACCAACGGCCTCGATCCGTTCGACCACGCCTCGCTGATCGTCGCGCATGACGAAGGCAACGCCTTCGATGCCGTCGTGCCGCCGATCGTGCAGACCTCGCTGTTCACCTTCAAGGACTACGACGACATGGTCGCCTCCTACCGGGGCGAGCGCGTGCGGCCGATCTATACCCGCGGCCTCAACCCGACGGTGCGCATGTTCGAGGAGATGCTGGCGAAGCTCGAAGGCGGCGAGGACGCGATCGGCTTTGCCAGCGGCATGTCGGCAATCTCGTCGACCGTGCTCTCCTTCGTCGAGCCGGGCGACCGCATCGTCGCGGTCAATCATGTCTATCCCGATGCCTTCCGCCTGTTCGGCACGCATCTGAAGCGCATGAAGATCGAGGTGACCTATGTCGACGGCCGCGACGAGGAAGCGGTCGCGAAGGCCCTGCCGGGCGCCAAGCTCTTCTACATGGAGAGCCCGACGAGTTGGGTGATGGATACCCACGACGTCGCATCTCTCGCCCGCCTCGCCAAGGATCAGGGCATCATCACCGCGATCGACAATAGCTGGGCAAGCCCGATCTTCCAGCAGCCGATCTCGCTCGGCGTCGATCTCGTCATCCATTCGGCGTCCAAATATCTCAGTGGCCACTCGGACGTCGTCGCCGGTGTCGTCACCGGATCGAAGGAACTGATCGGCCGCATCCGCTCCGAAGCCTATCCCTATCTCGGCGGCAAGCTCTCGCCCTTCGATGCCTGGCTCTTGATCCGCGGCCTGCGCACGCTGCCGATCCGCATGAAGTCGCACGAGCGCTCGGCGCTTGAAGTCGCGCGGCGGCTGCAGGCCCATCCGCTGGTCGAAACGGTCTGCCATCCCGGCCTCGGCAACACGCTGCCGCCGGGCCTTTCCGGCACCTCGGGCCTGTTCTCCTTCATCTTCCGCGAGGGCGTCGACGTCAGGCGCTTCGCGGATCATCTCGAACTCTTCAAGCTCGGCGTTTCCTGGGGCGGACATGAAAGCCTCATCGTGCCGGGCGAAGTCGTGCTGTCGCAGAAAGCCCAGCCCAATTCCGCGGCCGCCTTCGGCATCTCGCCGCGGTCGGTGCGGCTCCATGTCGGCCTGGAGGGAACGGAGGCCCTCTGGAGCGATCTCGAGGCGGCGCTCGCCGCCGCTTCGACTGGCTGACAGGAGCGGGATGCAGATCCCGCTCTCCCCACTTTGAACCAAACCAACGAAGAAAAGAGGGAACAGAAATGAAGAAACTGATCACTGCCACGCTTCTCGCCAGCTTGATGGCCGGAAGCGCACTCGCCGACACGAAGCTGAAGCTCGTCGAGGTCATCACTAGCCCGGAGCGCACCGAGACGCTGAAGTCGATCGTCGCCAAGTTCGAGGCGGCGAACCCCGGCACTACGGTCGAGATCATCTCGCTGCCCTGGGGCGAAGCCTTCCAGAAGTTCGCCACCATGGTTTCGGCCGGCGAACTGCCCGACGTGATGGAAATGCCCGACACATGGCTGTCGCTCTATGCCAACAATGGCATGCTCGAAAGCCTGGAGCCCTACCTCGCCAAGTGGGAACACACCGGCGGCCTCACCGAACGCGCGCTGGAACTCGGCCGCGACGTCAACGACACCGCCTATATGCTGCCCTACGGCTTCTATCTGCGGGCGATGTTCTACAACAAGAAGCTGCTCTCGGAAGCTGGCGTCAGCGAGCCGCCGAAGACCATGGACGATTTCGTCAAAGCATCCGAAGCCGTCTCCAAGCTTCCGGGCAAATCCGGCTACTGCCTGCGCGGCGGCCCGGGCGGCCTCAACGGCTGGGTGATGTTCGGCGCCACCATGGCCGGCAGCAACAAGTTCTTCAACGAGGACGGCACCTCGACCATGAACAGCGAAGGCTGGGTCAAGGGCCTGACCTGGGTGATCGACCTCTACAAGAAGGGGCTGGCGCCGAAAGACAGCGTCAACTGGGGCTTCAACGAAATCGTCGCTGGCTTCTACAGCGGCACCTGCGCCTTCCTCGACCAGGATCCGGATGCGTTGATCGCCATTGCCGAACGCATGAAGTCCGACGATTTCGGCGTCACCACCATGCCGAAGGGCCCGAGCGGCAAGGCTTTCACCACCATCGGCTTCGCCGGCTGGTCGATGCTCTCCGCCAGCCAGAACAAGGACCTTTCCTGGAAGCTGATCGAGACGCTCGAAGGACCTGAAGGCAACATCGAGTGGAACAAGCGCACCGGCGCGCTGCCGGTGCACAAGTCGGCCGAGAAGGATCCTTTCTATGCAAGCCCGCAGTTCAAGGGCTGGTTCGACGAACTCGCCGACAAGGACGTCGTGCTGACGGTCATGCCGACCTACCTCGAAGAATTCGCCTTCTTCAAGGATTCGCTCGCCATCAAGACCACTCAGGAAGCCCTGCTCGGCGACATCACGCCGGAGGAACTTGCCAACCAGTGGGCGGACTACCTGACCAAGGCACAGCAGAAGTTCCTGGCCAGCAAGAAGTAAGCCTTCTGCCGGCGGCGGCCTGCCGCCGCCGGCCTTTCATTCGTGAAAATAGGCACGCCCGAACAACCGGCGGCCGCACAGGGGAATATTCGATCGATGGACCATGTCGCCCGCCAAAGCGGCCTGCCTAAAAGCAGGACGCCGTTGATGAAGCGCATCGCCGATGGCGCCGCGCCCTATCTCTATAGCGCACCGGCGCTGATCCTGATCATCACGGTCATGCTGGTGCCGCTGGTGCTCGGCGTCTCCTACGCCTTTCGCGACATCCAGCTTCTAAACCCGTTCTCCGGTGCCTATGTCGGCCTCGATCATTTCCGGGCCCTCTCCGAGGACCAGGCTTTCTACCGGGCACTGCGCAACACGCTCTGGTGGACTGGCGCCTCGGTTCTCCTCCAGTTCGTCTTCGGCCTGATTCTGGCGCTGCTGCTCGACAAGCCCTTCTATGGCCGCGGCCTGGCACAGGCCCTCGTCTTCCTGCCCTGGGCGGTTCCGAGCTTCCTCGCCGGCCTCAACTGGGCCTGGCTGTTCAATCCGGTTGTCGGTCCACTGCCGCACTGGCTCTTCAACCTCGGCATCATGAGCGAGCCGAGCAACATCCTCTCCGATCCGCAGCTTGCCATGTGGGGCCCGATCGTCGCCAATGTCTGGTGGGGCATTCCCTTCTTCGCGATCACGCTTCTTGCCGCCCTCCAGGCGATCCCGCGCGATCTCTATGAGGCCGCGAGCATCGACGGCGCCGGCCCGGTGCAGCGCTTCCTGTCGATCACGCTTCCCTTCCTTGCGCCGACGATCGCCATCACCATTCTGCTGCGCACGGTGTGGATCTCCAATTTCGCCGACTTGATCATCGTCATGACCAATGGCGGCCCGGCTGATCGCACACAGATCGTCGCCAGCTACATCTTCACCCAGGCCTTCAAGCGGCTGGATTTCGGTTACGCCTCGGCGATCGCGCTGGTGCTTCTGGCGCTGCTGCTCGCCTATTCGATGCTGATCGTCATCCTCCGGCAATGGCTCTTGAGCAAGGATTGAGACCGATGCGCGCCAAACCTCTGTTCCTCACGATCGCGCACCGGCTGGCCATCCTCGCCTATATCGCCTTCGCGCTCTTCCCGCTCTATTGGCTGCTGAAGGTCGCAGTCACGCCGAACGACCTGCTCTATTCCGAAGGCATCAGGCTGTGGCCGTCGCACGCCAGCCTCGAGCATTTCGATTTCGTGCTGCGCCACAGCGCCTTTCCGGTGTTCTTCAGGAACAGCCTGATCGTCTCCGGCTCGACGGCCGTGATCGTCACCATCCTCGCCTCGCTCTCCGGCTATGCCCTGTCGCGCTTCAACTTCCGCGGCAAATACTGGCTGGTGGCGCTGATGCTTTTGACGCAGATGTTCCCGCTGGTGATGCTGGTGGCGCCGATCTTCAAGATCCTGTCGCCGCTCGGCCTTACCAACAGTCTGACCGGCCTCGTCATCGTCTACACCGCCTTCAACGTGCCTTTCGCCACCTTCCTGATGCAGTCCTTCTTCGACGGCATCCCGAAGGATCTGGAAGAGGCGGCGATGATCGACGGCGCGACCCAGTTCGTCGCCTTCCGCCAGATCATCCTGCCGCTGACGCTGCCCGGCATCGCCGCGACCCTCGGCTTCGTCTTCACCGCCGCCTGGAGCGAACTCCTGTTCTCGCTGATGCTGATCTCCGGCAACGACCAGGCGACCTTCCCCGTCGGACTATTGTCGTTCGTGTCGAAGTTCTCCGTCGACTTCGGGCAGATGATGGCCGCCGGCGTGCTCGCGCTCATTCCCGCCTGCCTCTTCTTCCTGCTCATTCAACGTTATCTCGTCCAGGGCCTCACGGCCGGCGCGGTCAAAGGCTGAGGATTACCCATGGCTTCCATCGATATCGCCAACATCCAGAAATCCTACGGCATCCACCCGGTCTTGCACGATGTCGACCTGAAGATCGGCGACGGCGAATTCGTCGTGTTGGTCGGCCCGTCCGGCTGCGGCAAGTCCACGCTGCTGCGCATGATCGCCGGGCTTGAAAGCGTGACCTCGGGCGAAATCCGCATCGCGGGCAAACGGGTCAACGAGCTGGCACCGAAGGACCGCGACATCGCCATGGTGTTCCAGTCCTATGCGCTCTATCCGCACATGTCGGTCGCCAAGAACATGAGCTACAGCCTGAGGCTCCGGAAGACCGCCAAGGAGAAGATCGCGAGCGTCGTCTCCAGTGCGGCCGCCAAGCTCGGGCTCGATCCGCTGCTCGAACGCCGGCCCCGCGCGCTTTCCGGCGGCCAGCGCCAACGCGTCGCCATGGGGCGCGCCATCGTGCGCGAGCCGAAGGCGTTCCTGTTCGACGAACCGCTCTCGAATCTCGATGCCCGCCTGCGCGAGCAGATGCGCGCCGAGATCAAGAAGCTGCACAAGGATCTCGGCGCGACCTCGATCTACGTCACCCATGACCAGATCGAGGCGATGACGCTTGCCGACCGGATCGTTGCCATGAATGGCGGCTTCGTGCAGCAGGTCGGCAGCCCGCTCGATCTTTATGACCGGCCGGCCAACCTCTTCGTCGCCGGCTTCATCGGTTCGCCCGGAATGAATTTCTTCGAGGGTATCTACCGAAACGGCACCGCCCCGCGCTTCGAAACGGAAGGCGGCATTGTCATCCCGGCACAGCCGCATCCCGCCTTGACCGACGGCGCCCAGGCGACCCTCGGCATCCGCCCGGAGCATGTGGAAATCGGCGCAGAAGGACCGGATGCGCTCAAGGCCACCGTCGACCTGGTCGAGCCGACCGGCTTCGGCATCATCCTGCATCTCTCCTTCGGCCGCTCCGGCTTCAAGGCGTTCACCAACGATCGCCGGTTCCTGAACGCCTCGGGTTCGCTTCCCGTACGGCTGCCGGTCGAACGATTGCATTTCTTCAACGCCGCCGGCAATCGCGTCTGATTGCCGGTCCCTCTGGTGAAAATTTAGGCGCAGCCGGCGAACGGTCGGCCGCGCCGGTTGACTTCCACAAGGCGAGGCGTACCGTTTCAATGTCGCAAGTATCAACGCCCGTGGCGCCAATTAAGAGAAGCAAGCACCGCCAAGACGACGAACTGACGATAGCCTTCCTTGCCTGCGCCCGGCGATTATGAGGAAGTGTCATGCGAAATTTTGTTGTTGCCCTTGCCTTTTCGACAACCCTGCTCTGTCCATTCGCAGCCTTAGCGCAAGAGGGCGATGCCGCCGCCGGCGCCACGGTCTTCAAGAAATGCGCCACTTGTCATGTCGCCGAGAGCGATACCAACAAGGTTGGCCCCTCGCTCAACCACGTGTTGGGGCGAACTGCCGGCACCCATCCCAATTTCAGCTACTCCTCGGCAATGGTCGATGCCGGCAAGGGTGGCCTGGTCTGGGACGAGACGACGCTGCGCGACTATCTGCACAATCCCAAGGCCAAGGTGAAGGGCACGAAGATGGCCTTTCCCGGCTTGAAAGACGACACGGACATCTCCAACCTCCTCGCCTACCTCAAGCAGTATTCGCAGTAGCCGAGAAAGATTAGAAGTAGGCGCCGTCAAAGACGAGACGGCGAATTGCGACTATTTGACGTTCGTGCAATAATTGCAGTTGGAGCTCTACGGATTGCGTATTCATGCCCACAGCCGCTCGCGGCGGGGAGGGACAAGAAATGGCCGTGGTAGTTATTCTGGTATTGCTGGCTGTCGGATCGGTGTTGTTCCATCTGTTGAGCCCGTGGTGGTGGACGCCGATCGCGTCCAACTGGAATTACATCGACAATACGCTGATCATCACCTTCTGGATCACCGGCGTCGTTTTCGTCGCCGTGGTGCTTTTCATGGCCTATTGCATTCTCCGTTTTCGTCATCGCCCGGGGAACCGGGCGGCCTATGAACCGGAAAACCGAAGGCTCGAAGGATGGCTCGCCGGCGGCACGACGCTTGGCGTCGCCGCCATGCTGACACCCGGCCTTTTCGTCTGGCATCAGTTCGTCACCGTACCAAACGGTGCTGCAGAGGTCGAGGTCGTTGGCCAGCAATGGCTATGGAGCTTCCGCCTGCCAGGCGCCGACGGCAAGCTCGGAACCTCGGAAACGCGCGACGTCACCCCCGAGAATTCGCTCGGCCTCAACCGCAACGATGCGGCCGCACTTGATGACGTCGTCATCGAAGGCGGCGAACTGCATCTGGAAGTCGGAAAGCCGGTGAAGATCCTCCTGCGCTCGGTCGATGTGGTCCACGATTTCTACGTGCCGGAGTTCCGCGCCAAGATGGACATGGTGCCGGGCATGGTCACCTATTTCTGGCTGACGCCGACGCGCACCGGCAGCTTCGAGGTTCTCTGCGCCGAGCTCTGCGGCGTCGGACACCCACAGATGCGCGGCACCGTCGTCGTCGATACCGCCGCCGACTACCAGGCGTGGCTTTCGCAGCAACAGACCTTTTCGCAATTGATGGCAGCAACGGAGCCGAAACAGACGGTACAGGCAGCAAATGCCGCCCCGGCGCAATAGGAGGCGCACTGGCGGCCAAAGCGGGATGAGGAAAAGTGTTTGCGGTTTTCCGCCCGCATCCCGCACGTGAGCGAAAGCGATTCCGACGTTCGGCGTTTCGGAATTGCGTAGTTTCAAAGCGTTGGATCATTCACCGAAATGATCCGGTGTCAGGAGGTTTCGCAGATGGTCGACATCCGGTCAGGTACGGGCGAGCCGATAGGCCCAGCGGAAGTGGAGGATGTCGAGCTCTACCATCCCCATAGCTGGTGGACGCGCTACGTCTTCAGCCAGGATGCCAAGATCATCGCCGTGCAATATGCCTCGACCGCGATCGCCATCGGCATGGTCGCGCTGGTCCTGTCGTGGCTGATGCGGCTGCAGCTCGGCTTTCCCGGCGCCTTCGCCTTCATCGACGCGGATCGCTACTATCAGTTCATCACCATGCACGGCATGATCATGGTGATCTACCTTCTGACCGCGCTGTTCCTCGGCGGCTTCGGTAACTATCTGATCCCGCTGATGCTCGGCGCGCGCGACATGGTCTTTCCCTATGCCAACATGCTGAGCTACTGGCTCTATCTGCTCGCCGTGCTCGTGCTCGTCGCGAGCTTCTTCGCGCCCGGCGGACCGACCGGCGCCGGCTGGACGCTCTATCCGCCACAGGCGGTACTTGCGGGCACGCCCGGCGGCAAGGACTGGGGCATCATCCTGATGCTCTCGTCCCTCATTCTCTTCATCATCGGCTTCACCATGGGTGGCCTCAACTATGTCGTGACCGTGCTCCAGGGCCGCGCGCGCGGCATGACGTTGATGCGGATGCCGCTCACCGTCTGGGGCATCTTTACCGCGACGGTCATGGCCCTGCTTGCCTTCCCCGCGCTCTTCGTCGCCTGCGTGATGATGCTCTTCGACCGCGTGCTCGGCACCAGCTTCTTCATGCCGGCGATCGTCGAGATGGGCGAGCAACTGCAACACGGGGGCGGCAGCCCAATCCTGTTCCAGCACCTCTTCTGGTTCTTCGGCCATCCGGAGGTCTACATCGTCGCGCTCCCCGCCTTCGGCATCGTCTCCGATCTCATCAGCACACATGCCCGCAAGAACATCTTCGGTTACCGGATGATGGTCTGGGCGATCGTCATCATCGGCGCGCTCTCCTTCATCGTCTGGGCGCACCACATGTATGTCAGCGGCATGAACCCCTATTTCGGCTTCTTCTTCGCGACGACCACCCTGATCATCGCCGTGCCGACGGCGATCAAGGTCTACAACTGGGTGCTGACGCTTTGGCGCGGTGACATCCACCTGACGCTGCCGATGCTCTTTGCACTCGCCTTCATCGTCACCTTCGTCAATGGCGGATTGACGGGTCTGTTCCTTGGCAATGTCGTCGTCGACGTCCCGCTCTCCGACACGATGTTTGTCGTCGCCCATTTCCACATGGTCATGGGCGTGGCGCCGATCCTCGTCATCTTCGGCGCGATCTATCACTGGTACCCGAAAATCACCGGCCGCATGCTCAACGGCCCAATGGGGCACCTGCATTTCTGGATCACCTTCATCGGCGCCTATCTGATCTTCTTTCCGATGCACTATCTCGGCCTGATCGGCGTGCCCCGCCGCTACTATGAAATGGGCGACACCGCCTTCGTCCCGGCCTCGGCCCATACGCTCAACGAATTCATCACCATCATGGCATTGGTGGTCGGCGCCGCGCAGATCGTCTTCCTGTTCAATCTCGTCTGGAGCATCCGCCATGGCCGCGAGGCCGGCGGCAATCCCTGGCGGGCAACGACGCTCGAATGGCAGACGCCGGAAACGCCGCCGCGTCACGGCAATTGGGGCAAGGAACTGCCGGTCGTCTATCGCTGGGCCTATGATTACAGCGTGCCCGGGGCGCCTGAAGACTTCATTCCGCAGAACCAGCCAGGCTCGATCGGCCTTGCGCCGGAGGGGGCCTCATGAACATTGCCTTCATCTTCCTGGCGGTGATCCTCACGATCGCCGGCTGGTGGCTCAGCCGGCAGCGGCTCTTCTCCAAACCGTGGCTGGAGGTCGGCCACGCCCACGACCCCCGCCCGCACGATCGGCCTTCGATCCCGCCCGCGAAGATCGGCCTTGGCGTCTTCCTCGCGGTCGTCGCAGCCCTCTTCTCCCTCTTCATGAGCGCCTATTTCATGCGCATGGCGTCCACCGACTGGTGGTCGACCCCGATGCCCCGAATCCTCTGGCTCAACACCGCCATCCTCGGGCTCGGCAGCCTGCTGCTCCACGCGGCACGGGTGACGGCCGAGCGTCACCAGGACGACACGAGCCGTACGGCACTGATCGCCGCCCTTGCCGCGGGGCTGGCCTTCCTCGCCGGCCAGGTCTTCGCGTGGCGCGAACTCAGCGATGCCGGCTATCTGCTCGCCGACAATCCGGCCAACAGCTTTTTCTACATGATATCTGGCATGCATGGCCTCCACATCCTCGGTGGCCTGTTCGCGCTTACCCGGGTGATCGTTAGGGCACGTACCGGCCCGATGGGCGAAAAGGCCGTGCTGTCGATCACGCTTTGCGCCACCTACTGGCATTTCATGCTGGCCGTTTGGCTGGTGCTTTTCGCGCTCTTTTCCGGCTGGGCCAATGATTTCGTCGAGCTCTGCCGGCAACTCTTGACCTGAGGAGCCGTGGCATGTCCGCCGAGACACATTCGCCTGTGAGACAACCACTCCATCGCCCGACGGGCCTTGCCGGCTTCGCCGCGGACTGGGCCTCCGATCAGCGGGCGTTCAAGAACGTCTCCTGGGGCAAGGCCATGATGTGGATCTTTCTCCTCAGCGACACCTTCATCTTCGGCTGCTTCCTCATCGCCTACATGTCGGCGCGCATGTCGACCGCCGTTCCCTGGCCCAATCCGAGCGAGGTGTTCGCGCTGCACATCGGCGGTACCGACGTGCCGCTGATCCTCATCGCCATCATGACCTTCGTCCTGATCTCCTCCAGCGGAACCATGGCGATGGCCGTCAACTTCGGCTATCGCCGGGACCGCAGGAAGACCGCGCTTCTCATGCTGCTGACCGCCCTCTTCGGCGCCACCTTCGTCGGCATGCAGGCCTTCGAATGGACAAAGCTGATCACCGAGGGTGTGCGGCCCTGGGGCAACCCCTGGGGTGCGGCCCAGTTCGGCTCGACCTTCTTCATGATCACCGGGTTCCACGGCACGCACGTCACCATCGGCGTCATCTTCCTGCTGATCATCGCCCGCAAGGTCTGGCGCGGCGACTTCGACACCGGCAGGCGCGGCTTCTTCACGAGCCGCAAGGGACAATACGAGATCGTCGAGATCACCGGCCTCTACTGGCACTTCGTCGACCTCGTCTGGGTCTTCATCTTCGCGTTCTTCTATCTGTGGTGAGGCATGGCCATGGCAGAAACGACGGCACACACCGGCACGGTACCGCAAGCGCAGACGCAGGTGCAGGCGCCAGCGCATGAACACCAGCAACACCCGATCGGGCTCTACCTGGTCGTCTGGCTGCTGCTCTTCGTGCTCAGCACCTTCTCCTATCTCGTCGACTATCTCGGGCTGCAGGGCTATCTCAGATGGTCCCTGATCCTGATCTTCATGGTGCTGAAGGCCGGGCTCATTGTCGCGATCTTCATGCACATGGCCTGGGAGCGGCTGGCGCTGATCTATGCGATCCTGCTGCCGCCCCTGCTGGTGCTCGTGCTCGTGGCGCTCATGGTTTCGGAATCGCACTACGTGCTCTTCACCCGCCTCGCCTTCTTCGGCGCAGCGCCTTGAATGCCGCGCACCTACTTTCGCGGATCGCCTGGATAGCGAAACCGTAAAGGCGACATTTCCTGCCCTGCGCAATGACGCATTCGAGTGCGGCCGCTTCTTCGGTATGCTAAGGAAAATCGCTTCGATGCTATCGGGCGCTTTTTCTCATGAAATCAGTGGCATGACCGTCTCAACAGCTCTCGTTTCGCCATCCACAGATTGCCCGGCTCTGGTCGTGCAGTTTGATGATAATGTCGTAGACAGGCTCTAGTCATGGCGGATCAAGCCCTAAAATCCGGCATCCAATCCAACTAGGGTCGCAATCAATGGCAGAGTTTCCGCAAAAGGCGAAGGTCGTAATCATCGGGCTGGGTGGCATCGTGGGTGCCTCGATCGCGCATCACCTGATCGAGCGCGGCTGGGATGATATCGTCGGTATCGACAAATCCGGCGTGCCCACCGATATCGGTTCGACGGCACACGCCTCCGACTTCTGCTACACGACCAGCCACGATTATCTCTCGGTCTGGACGACGCAGTATTCGATCGACTTCTTCGAGAAGATGGGCCACTACGCCCGCATCGGCGGCCTGGAAGTCGCCCGCACCGGCGACGACGTCTGGATGGAAGAGATCAAGCGCAAGCTTTCCTCCGCCAAGGCCTTCGGCACCCGCGCGCACTATGTCTCGCCGGCCGAGATCAAGAAGATGTTCCCGCTGATCGAGGAAGATCAGGTCATGGGCGGCATGTTCGACCCGGATGCCGGCCTCGTCATCCCGCGCTCGCAGACGGTTGCAGGCAAGCTGGTCGATGCGGCAGAAAAGTCCGGCAAACTGCAGGTCTTCGGCAACACGCCTGCAAAGTCGCTCATCGTCGAGAACGGCCGCATCAAGGGTGTCGTCACCCATCGCGGCACGATCATGGCCGACCACGTCGTCGTCTGCGCCGGCATCTGGGGCCGCCTCATTGCCGAAATGGTCGGCGAAGACCTTCCGGTCATGCCGGTCGACCATCCGCTCACCTTCTTCGGCCCGTACAACGAATTCGAAGGCACCGGCAAGGAAATCGGCTTCCCGCTGCTGCGCGACCAGGGCAACTCGGCCTATATGCGCGACACCGGCGACCCGAAGACCACCGAAGGCGGCCAGATCGAGTGGGGCTATTACGAGACCACCAATCCCCGCCTCTGCCATCCGCGCGAAATCCTCGAAAAGCACGAGGCACGCCTGTCGCCCTCGCAGCGCGACCTCGAGATGGAGCAGATCATCGAGCCGCTCGAGCGCGCCATGGAACTGACGCCGATCCTCGGCGAACTCGGCTATAACGAAAGCCACTCCTTCAACGGCCTGCTGCAGGTATCGGCCGCCGGCGGCCCCTCCTGCGGCGAAAGCCAGAAGGTGCGCGGCCTCTGGTACTGCGTCGCCATCTGGGTGAAGGACGGTCCCGGCTACGGCAAGCTGATCGCTGACTGGATGACCGACGGCCGCACCGAGATCGATCATGCCTCGATCGACTATTCCCGCTTCTATCCGCACCAGCTCGAGGAGAAGTTCATCGAGGGCCGCTGCTTCGAGGCGGCGCAGAAGATCTACTTCCCGGCCGTGCACACGCGCGAGCCCTATGCCACCGGCCGCAACGTCAAGCGCTCGCCCTTCTACGAGCGCGAGAAGGAGCTCGGCGGCTACTTCATGGAGCTCGGCGGCTGGGAACGCGCCCACGGCTACGCCGCCAACGAGCACCTGCTCGAAAAATACGGTGACCGCGTTCCGGTGCGCGAGAACGAGTGGGACAGCCGCCACTTCTGGCGCGTTTCCAACGCCGAACATCTGGCGATGAGCGAGGATTGCGGCATCGTCAACCTCTCGCACTTCCATATGGTCGATATCGAAGGCCCAGATCATGTCGAACTGCTCGAGTGGCTTTGCGCCGCCAAGATCGGCGGCGAAGGCAATATCGGCAAGGGCATCTACACCCACTTCCTCGATGACGAGGGCATGGTGCGGGCTGACTTCACCGTCTTCCGCATGGCCGACCGCTGCCGCCTCGTGAACGGCGCCGACGCCGGGCCGCGCGACTTCCATTACATGCGCCGCGTCGCCGAAGATCGCGGCCTCGACGTCACGATTACCGACGTTTCGGAGAAGTTCATCACCATCGGCATCTGGGGCCCCAACGCCCGCGAAACGCTGAAGAAGGTGGTTGCCGATCCGGCCGGCCTCGACATCGAGAACTTCCCCTTCGCCGCGATCAAGCCGATCGAGATCGCCGGCAAAAAGGTCACCGCCTTCCGCATTTCCTATGTCGGCGAGCAGGGCTGGGAACTGCACATGAAGTACGAAGATGGTCTCGCCGTCTGGGACGCGCTGCGCACAACCGGCGTCATGGCCTTCGGCGTCGAAACCTATGCGAACTCGCGCCGCATGGAAAAGAGCCTACGTCTGCAGAACGCCGATCTTCTCACCCAGTACAACCTCATCGAGGCCGACCTTGCCCGTCCGAAGGTCAAGGACGTGGACTTCCGCGGCAAGGCAAAGCATCTGGAGTACAAGGCACGCGAGCACCAGCCCGCCATGCTCTGCACGCTGGTCATGACTGACAACACCGACAGGAACGGCGTGAAGCGCTACCCGGTCGGCAACCTGCCGGTGATGGATCCGGAAACCGGCAAGGTTCTGATCGACGAACTCGGCCGCCGTTCCTACACCACCTCCATCGCTTTCGGGCCTACGATCGGCAAGAACATTGCGCTTGCCTATCTGCCCTGGTCCCATTGCCAGGTCGGCCGCAAGCTGAATGTCGAGTATTTCGCCGAGACCTATCCGGTCGAAGTCGTCGGTATCGGCTACAAGCCGCTCTACGATCCCGAGAACCTGAAGCCGCGCACCTGATCCACTACTGCATGTCTCCTTAAATCGACCTCGATTTAGGGACAAAGACATGCAGCAAATCAAAGTGCTACAGCGCCCTTTGCGCGTCTCATAAGACGCGCGGCGCTGTAGTGTGCTGCGCCAAAAAGCCAAAGGCCCGCTCACATCCGAGCGGGCCTTTTCGTATGTCCTGGGCAGCAGATCGATGTCAGGGGAGCACGTGCCCTGCGGCGGTGAAAAGGCGATACCAGTCCTCGCGTGACAGGGTGATGTCGGCGCCGGGCGCGATGTCTGCCAGACGCTCAGGGCTCGTCGTTCCCAGGACCACCTGGATGTTGGCCGGATGCCGGGCAATCCAGGCATAGGCGATGGCCGAAGAAGAAACGGCGTATTTGGCGGAGAGTTCGTCCAGCACACGGTTGAGGTGCGGGAAATTGGTCTCGTCGCCGACGAAGACCCCGCCGAAAAAGCCTTGCTGGAACGGCGACCAGGCCTGCAGCGTCATGCGGTTGATCCGCGAATAGACCACGACCTCGCCGTCGCGATCGATCGACTGCTCCAGGCCCGCCATGTTCGCAGCGATGCCGAAGGCAACAGACGGAGCATGCGCGATGCTGAGCTGGATCTGGTTGGCAACGAGCGGCTGGCGCACGGCCGTCTTCAAAAGATCGATCTGCCGTGGCGTATGGTTGGACACGCCGAAATGCCTGACCTTGCCGGCCGCCTGCAGCTTGTCGAAGGCGTCCGCCACCTCCTCCGGCTCGACCAGAGCATCCGGGCGATGCAGCAGCAGAAGATCGAGATAATCGGTCTTCAGTGCTGCGAGCGACCGGTCGACCGACTGGAGGATATGATCGCGGGAGAAATCGAAGTAGCCGCGCCGGATTCCGCATTTGCTCTGGACGACGATCTGTTCGCGCTCGGCCGGCTTCAGCTGGAGTGCGTCGCCGAAGCGACGCTCGCAGGCATGCAGCTCACCGCCATAGATATCGGCATGATCGAAGACGTTGATGCCGACGTCGCGCGCCTTGCCATAGAGACGGCGAATGGCGTCGTCGCTGAGATCGGCGATCCGCATCAGGCCGAGAACTGCGGATGAAACGGAGAGATCGGATGTTCCCAGGTTGAATTTTTTCATCGGTTTACGCTCTCACCGTCAATGTCGTTTCTAAGGAGGATTTTCCGCCCGCAGACGCAAGTGGCTGGGGCAGCGATTCTTTGATCCTCAATCTCTACCAGCCCGAGGGCGCTTGGCAAACGCCCGGTCACGGTCGACGGTGGTGCGGCGGGTGGCAAGGCAGGCAAAGCGCTGGGCCGCCTGGCCAGTGCTTTGCTCTCCTATCGTCGATGGAGCCAGGGTCGTCGGCTTCCAGCCCCGCCGCCTGATCACGCAGCAGAGCGATAACGCTCAGCCGGTTCGGACTGTGCGAAATTCGGAAGCATTGCCTGGCGCGCCGCATCAAACGTGTTCCACTGGCCGGCGTCCGGCAACGGCGGGATCGTGACCAACTCGCGCCGGTCGAAACCGACCAGGGCGGCATCGACGAGATCGTCGACCTCCATCACACCGGCAAGCGTCTCGACATCGACGCCCGCATGATCCCAGATCTCGGTGCGCGTCGCAGCCGGCAGCACCGCCTGCACATAGACGCCCTTGGCTGCCAGCTCGACGTTCAGGCCCTGCGACAGGAACAGCACAAAGGCCTTCGTCGCGCCATAGACTGTGGCGCCCATCTCCGGAGCAAGGCCAACGACCGAGGCGATGTTGATGATCGCCCCGTCCCCCTTCTCGGCAAAACGAGGCGCCACAGCATGCGCGAGCCTGGTGACGGCCGTGACGTTGAGCGCGATCAGCTTCGAAATGTCTTCACTCTTTTGCTGAAGGAAGCCGCGCGGGATCGATGTGCCGGCATTGTTGACCAGAACACCGATACGCTCATCCTCGTGGAGGCGCTGCTCGACCTTGGCGAGATCCTGCTCGTCCGTCAGGTCGGCGGGGACGACGTCCACATTGACACCGGTTTCGCTCCGCAGGCGCTCGGCAAGCGCTGCCATGCGCACGGCATTGCGGGCGACGAGAATGAGATCGTGACCGCGGCGCGCAAATCGCTCCGCATAGACGGCGCCGATGCCAGTGGAAGCACCGGTTACGAGGACTGCAGGCTTCTTGCTCATCGGGTGTGCTCCTTTGATTTATACATGATCACCATCATGTATTTTGATATATGATAGGTATCATGTATAAAGTCAATGGAAATTTGGGAGACGGTGATGCGCGTGAGCCGACAGCAGGTTGAAGAGAATAAGCGAACCATTCTGGAGGCCGCCGGCCGGCTATTCCGGGAGCGTGGTTTCGATTCCGTCACAGTGACGGATGTGATGAAGTCGGCCGGTCTCACCCATGGCGGCTTCTACGGCTATTTCAAATCCAAGGACGATCTGATTGCCCAGACGCTGGCCGAACTGCAGGGTGGAAGCGAACCTCTGTCCGTGGACCTGGCGACTGTCGCGAGCCGTTATCTTTCGCCGGAACATCGAGACGATTTCGGCCATGGCTGTCCGGTCGCCGCTCTGGCATCGGAAGTCATCCGTCAACCAGCGGAAGCGCGCGCCGAAATGACAGCGGGTCTCAGGCGGCAATTCGAGCGCCTCAGCAAAGTCGCGCCCGGACCGGATGAAGAGCATAGACGCCGCGCCGCGATCGGTACCTGGTCTGCCATGGTTGGCGCCCTGATCCTGGCCCGAGTGACCGACGATCCGGATCTGTCGAACGAAATCCTCGAGGAGACCAGCACCTGGCTTTCGGCGTAGGGTCGCCAAACGGCGGGGGCCGCCGACGTCTACATTTAAACGGGGTTGTCCTCTCGCCCATCGCGGCGCCGTGCTGATGTTGTCAGATCGGCGCCCAAACGCAAAAAGCCCGCGGACATTTCTGTCCTGCGGGCTTTTGTTGTGGTTTGGTTGCGGGGGCAGGATTTGAACCTGCGGCCTTCAGGTTATGAGCCTGACGAGCTACCGGGCTGCTCCACCCCGCGTCCTCTAGGTAAACCGCTTAGCGGTTTATCCGGTCAGCGTAAATCCCTATGGGATTTATCGCGGTAACGTAAATCCCGAAGGGATTTATGGTCTCTGCCGAGCAAATTGCGAAGCGATTTGTCTCGTGTAAGGGACGCACTTGTTATTTTCAGTCTAGCAAAACAAAAGGGCCGCTTGAGGGCGGCCCGTGTTCGGCAGGGCCGAAGTGGTTTGTGTCGAGAAGATTTCCGGTATTTCTTGCGTTTTGCAGACCTGGCAGCGACCTACTCTCCCGCGTCTTAAGACGAAGTACCATCGGCGCTGGGGCGTTTCACGGCCGTGTTCGGAATGGGAACGGGTGCAGCCACCCCGCCAGAACCACCAGGTCGGCAAAGCGCAAGATTTGCGCCCGAAGGGCGCAAACCGAATGAGAAGCTGGTGAGATGGGAGGCCATCTCTTTGATTTGAACACGTCTTGCGTCTTATCCGGATAATTCCAGCAGCCGGCAGAGCCGAGCCGCCGGAAGTCCGGCGCGCCGTCCGCAGCGCCTTTGGCGCGTGAGGACGTATATAGCATCATCAAACTTCGTTTGATGAGCATGAGCAATGGGAACGATCAAGCCGATCGAACGATTAGTACTGGTAAGCTTCATGCGTTGCCGCACTTCCACACCCAGCCTATCAACGTGGTCGTCTTCCACGGTTCTCAAGGGAATACTCGTTTTCAGGTTGGTTTCCCGCTTAGATGCCTTCAGCGGTTATCCATTCCATATATAGCTACCCTGCTATGCCCTTGGCAGGACAACAGGTCCACCAGAGATATGTCCATCCCGGTCCTCTCGTACTAGGGACAGATCCTGTCAATATTCCTACACCCACGGCAGATAGGGACCGAACTGTCTCACGACGTTCTGAACCCAGCTCACGTACCGCTTTAATTGGCGAACAGCCAAACCCTTGGGACCTGCTCCAGCCCCAGGATGCGATGAGCCGACATCGAGGTGCCAAACAACCCCGTCGATATGGACTCTTGGGGGTCATCAGCCTGTTATCCCCGGCGTACCTTTTATCCGTTGAGCGATGGCCCTTCCACGCGGGACCACCGGATCACTATGACCGACTTTCGTCTCTGCTCGACTTGTCAGTCTCGCAGTCAGGCGGGCTTATGCCATTGCACTCGACGAGCGATTTCCGACCGCTCTGAGCCCACCATCGCGCGCCTCCGTTACTCTTTCGGAGGCGACCGCCCCAGTCAAACTACCCACCATACACTGTCCCGGATCCGGATGACGGACCGCGGTTAGACATCCATGACGATAAGGGTGGTATTTCAAGGATGGCTCCACAAGAACTGGCGTCCCTGCTTCAAAGCCTACCACCTATCCTACACATGCCGACACGAATGCCAGTGTAAAGCTATAGTAAAGGTGCACGGGGTCTTTCCGTCTGACCGCAGGAACCCCGCATCTTCACGGGGAATTCAATTTCACTGAGTCTATGCTGGAGACAGCGGGGAAGTCGTTACGCCATTCGTGCAGGTCGGAACTTACCCGACAAGGAATTTCGCTACCTTAGGACCGTTATAGTTACGGCCGCCGTTTACTGGGGCTTCGATTCAGAGCTTGCACCCCTCCTCTTAACCTTCCAGCACCGGGCAGGCGTCAGACCCTATACGTCGTCTTGCGACTTCGCAGAGCCCTGTGTTTTTGATAAACAGTCGCTACCCCCTGGTCTGTGCCACCCCAAAAGACTTGCGTCCATTGGGGTCACGCTTCTTCCGAAGTTACGCGTGCAATTTGCCGAGTTCCTTCAGCATAGTTCTCTCAAGCGCCTTGGTATACTCTACCTGACCACCTGTGTCGGTTTCGGGTACGGTCTATAATGATGGAGCTATTTCCTGGAACCGCGTCCCCGCCCGGACAATCCAATAAGTCCAGACAAGTTAAGCGATCCGTCACTACCACCAGGCCCACGAATATTAACGTGGTTCCCATCGACTACGCGTGTCCGCCTCGTCTTAGGGGCCGGCTAACCCTGCTCAGATTAACTTTAAGCAGGAACCCTTGGTCTTTCGGCGAGAGGGTCTCTCACCCTCTTTATCGTTACTCATGTCAACATTCGCACTTCCGATACCTCCAGGACCCCTCACGGGTATCCCTTCGCAGGCTTACGGAACGCTCCGCTACCACTCCTCAAAGAGGAATCCTCAGCTTCGGTGCATGGCTTTAGCCCCGTTACATTTTCGGCGCAAAGACCCTTATTTAGACCAGTGAGCTGTTACGCTTTCTTTAAATGATGGCTGCTTCTAAGCCAACATCCTGGTTGTTTTGGGATCCTCACATCCTTTCCCACTTAGCCATGACTTGGGGACCTTAGCTGGAGGTCAGGGTTGTTGCCCTTTTCACGACGGACGTTAGCACCCGCCGTGTGTCTGCCGACTAGTACTCCTCGGTATTCGGAGTTTGGTTAGGATCAGTAAGACGGTGAGTCCCCATAGCCCATCCAGTGCTCTACCCCCGAGGGTATTCGGTCGACGCTCTACCTAAATAGATTTCGCGGAGAACCAGCTATTTCCGAGTTTGATTGGCCTTTCACCCCTAGCCACAAGTCATCCCAATCTATTGCAACAGATGCGGGTTCGGTCCTCCAGTTGGTGTTACCCAACCTTCAACCTGCTCATGGCTAGATCACTCGGTTTCGGGTCTAATGCGACGAACTGAACGCCCTGTTCAGACTCGCTTTCGCTGCGCCTTCACCTATCGGCTTAAGCTTGCTCGTCACACTAAGTCGTTGACCCATTATACAAAAGGTACGCTGTCACCCTTGCGGGCTCCAACTGTTTGTAGGCATCCGGTTTCAGGTTCTATTTCACTCCCCTTGTCGGGGTGCTTTTCACCTTTCCCTCACGGTACTTGTTCGCTATCGGTCATGCACGAGTACTTAGGCTTGGAGAGTGGTCTCCCCATGTTCAGACAGGATTTCACGTGTCCCGCCTTACTCAAGGACAATGAGTGTTCTACGTGTAAGGGGCTATCACCCGCTACGGCCGACCTTTCCAGATCGTTCCACTTTATTCCTCATTGCCACTGGCCTGGTCCGCGTTCGCTCGCCACTACTTGCGGAGTCTCGGTTGATGTCCTTTCCTGCAGGTACTTAGATGTTTCAGTTCCCTGCGTTCGCTTCTTACACCCTATGTATTCAGGTGAAGATACCTTTAAACAATGCTTGGAAACCTAAGCCGTACAATCGCACGACTTAAATTTTCCAAGCATTTAAGGTGGGTTCCCCCATTCGGAGATCCATGGATCAAAGCTCATTCGCAGCTCCCCACGGCTTATCGCAGCGTATCACGTCCTTCATCGCCTGTGCATGCCAAG
>NZ_CP144205.1:2722500-3190000 GCF_045277575.1 Sinorhizobium chiapasense
GTCAAGGTAGGCAGCAAGGTCGTCCAGGGTCAGGTCATCGGCTGGGTCGGCACAACGGGTCTTTCGACCGGTCCGCACCTGCATTACGAGTTGATCGTCAACGGCAACAAGGTCGATCCGCTGCGCATCCGCCTTCCCGGCGGCAAGTCACTTTCCGGCGACGCGCTGGCGAAGTTCGAGAAGGAACGCGATCGCATCGACGAGCTCTTGAACAAGGACGGCGCCGAAGTCGCAAGCAACTAAAGCGGGTCGTTATCGCAAAGTCGCTCGGCATTTTTGCGCGACACGTTCTGGCGCCCCTCCCCTCTTCAAGGGCCTGCGCAAATGAAACGGCCGCCCCGAAGGGCGGCCCCATCTTTGATGTGTTGTCAGGCGGCTTCCTTGTCCGCCGTCGCTCCGCGCTTGAAGTTGAGGCGGTCGGAGCCGGCGAGCACCTTCACGGTCGAACCATCCGGGAACTCGCCCTGCAGCATCTTCTCGGCGAGCGGATCCTGCACGTATTTCTGGATCGCCCGCTTCAGCGGGCGGGCGCCATAGGCGGGGTCGTAGCCCTTGTCGGCCAGGAATGCGCGCGCATCGTCCTCGAGTTCCAGCGTGATCTTGCGCTCGGCAAGCAGCTTGCGCAGCCTTTCGAGCTGGATATCGACGATCGCGCCCATTTCCGAGCGGCGCAGCCGATGGAACAGGATGATCTCGTCCACGCGGTTCAGGAATTCCGGACGGAAGGCGGCCTTCACCACCTCCATCACCTGGTCGCGAACCGCATCGCTGTCCTCGTTCTCGCCGAGACCGGTCAGATATTCGGCCCCGAGGTTCGAGGTCATGATGATCATCGTGTTCTTGAAGTCGACCGTGCGGCCCTGACCATCGGTCAGCCGGCCGTCATCAAGCACCTGCAGGAGCACGTTGAAGACATCCGGATGCGCCTTCTCGATCTCGTCGAACAGCACGACCTGGTAAGGCCGGCGGCGAACGGACTCGGTCAGAGCTCCGCCTTCCTCGTAGCCGACATAGCCGGGAGGCGCGCCGATCAGCCGGGCCACGGAGTGCTTCTCCATGTATTCCGACATGTCGATACGCATCAGTGCGGTTTCATCGTCGAAGAGGAATCGGGCAAGCGCCTTGGTGAGCTCCGTCTTGCCGACGCCGGTGGGGCCAAGGAAGATGAACGAGCCGATCGGCCGGTTCGGATCCTGAAGCCCGGCGCGCGAACGCCGGACGGCGCGGGAGACCGCCTGCACGGCGTCACCCTGGCCGACGACCCACTTCGCCAGCTCGTCTTCCATCCTGAGCAGCTTGTCGCGTTCGCCTTCCAGCATCTTGTCGACCGGAATACCGGTCCAGCGCGAGACCACATGGGCGATGTTGTCGGGGGTCACGACCTCCTGCACCATCGGATTGGCATTGGCGTTTTCCTGGCTTTCGGCATCCGCAAGCTCCTTCTCGAGCTTCGGAATGACGCCGTAGGTCAGTTCGCCAGCACGCTGGAACTCGCCCTTGCGCTGGACGATCGCCAGTTCGTTGCGGGCTTCGTCGAGCTGCTTCTTGAGGTCAGCGGCGCGACCGAGCTTCTGCTTCTCCGCCTGCCAGCGGGCCGTCAGCGCCGATGCCTGCTCTTCGAGCGAAGCGAGATCGAGCTCGAGCTTCTCCAGCCGATCCTTCGACGACGCATCGGTTTCCTTCTTCAGGGCCTCGCGCTCGATCTTCAGCTGAATGACGCGCCGGTCGAGCTCGTCGAGTTCTTCCGGCTTGGAGTCCACCTGCATGCGCAGGCGCGACGCCGCCTCGTCCATCAGGTCGATCGCCTTGTCCGGCAGGAACCGGTCGGTGATGTAGCGATTGGAAAGCGTCGCGGCGGCGACCAGCGCCGAATCCGAGATCCGGACCTTGTGGTGCTGCTCGTACTTCTCCTTCAGGCCGCGCAGGATCGAGATCGTGTCCTCGACCGTCGGTTCCTCGATCATGACCGGCTGGAACCGGCGGGCAAGGGCAGCATCCTTCTCGACGTGCTTGCGGTATTCGTCGAGCGTGGTGGCGCCGACGCAATGCAGCTCGCCGCGCGCAAGCGCCGGCTTCAGGAGGTTGGAGGCATCCATCGCCCCGTCCGCCTTGCCCGCACCGACCAGCGTATGCATCTCGTCGATGAACAGGATGATCTCGCCGTTTTCGGACTGCACCTCGTTGAGAACAGCCTTCAGCCGCTCCTCGAACTCGCCGCGAAACTTCGCACCGGCAATCAGCGCGCCCATGTCGAGCGCCATCAGCCGCTTGTCCTTGAGGCTTTCCGGCACGTCGCCATTGACGATGCGCAGCGCCAGCCCCTCGGCGATTGCAGTCTTGCCGACGCCGGGCTCACCGATCAGCACAGGATTGTTCTTGGTGCGGCGCGACAGCACCTGGATGGTGCGACGGATCTCGTCGTCACGGCCGATGACGGGGTCAAGCTTGCCTTCACGCGCGTCGGCCGTCAGGTCGCGCGCATATTTCTTGAGGCTGTCGAACCCCTGCTCGGCATTGGCGCTATCGGCAGTGCGGCCCTTGCGGATGTCGTTGATCACCTGATTGAGCTTGGTCGGGGTCACGCCGGCCTTGGCAAGAATGCCAGAGGTCGCCGCCGAGCTTTCGATCGCAAGCGCCAGCAGCAGCCGTTCGACGGTGACGAAGCTGTCACCGGCCTTCTTCGCGGCCTCTTCGGCACTCGAGAAAACCCGTGCGAGCGGCTGCGACAGGTAAACGGAGCCATTGCCGCCGGAAACTTTGGGAAGCTTGGCGAGTGCCGCATCATTGCCGGCACGCGCCTCGCGGGCGTCGCCCCCGGCGCGCTCGATCAGCGAAGCGGCCATGCCCTGATCGTCGTCGAGCAGCACTTTCAGCACATGCTCGGGCGTGAACTGCTGATGTCCTTGCGCCAGCGCATAGGTCTGCGCCGATTGCAGAAAACCGCGCACGCGCTCGGAATATTTTTCAATGTTCATACTTTACCTCCATAGCCCGGCAAGCCCATCTCGTGGCACCCGTCGGTGTTTCAGGATCAAGCTCCCGCATTCGGCAAGCCTGTCAGTGTGGAGCGATCCCCGCCTTGCGCCGGATCAACGCATCCGAAGCGAATATGGGGCACCGATTTTGGAAATTAAAGAGCCGGCCATAGCCCCTGTACGGAAATCTGCAACCGAAAAATGCGGCCGCCTGACGGTTTGCCCCGCGGCCGCATTTGCCCGTCGAGGAGGCGAGCCTCCGCGGTTTTGCTATGCTGCGGTCATCGACCGTTCGGTGAAGGACGCTCCGAACTCCTTCATGCGCCGCACATAATAGGCCGGGTCGATCAGAACCTCCGGGAGGTAGAGACCGGGAGCCGACGCGTCACCCCCCTCAAGGCCGAGCATGCGTTCCACGGCGAGCGCAATCCCGAGGGCGGTCAACGGTGCCTGGCCCTCCGGCTGCACGATCTCATGACGTTGATCGAGTGGCAGGCCGTCCCTTCCCCGGCCCGCCATCTCGATGACGATCTCGGTCGAAAACGGCTCACCGCGACGCCTGCTTGCGGATTCGCTATAGGCGAGGTCCAGCCGGATGTTGGCGGCATTCGTCCGGGCCGCAAGCGCCATGACGTCGAAGGGCGAATAGGCAACCGCATCGAGTTCGACGCCGTCGACACTGACATAGCGCGCCTTGGAATCCTCGCCACCGGTCCAGTGGAGCCTGCCATCCTTGACCGTCAAAGCCGCCGGCGCGAAGCCGGTAATGCGGTTATAGTCGGCGAGCGCAGCCGGACCGCCCATGTCCTGTTCGTCGAGCAGGACCCCGATGCGGATCCGGTCGATCGCCTTATAGGCTTTTGCAAATTCGAGGATCGGGAAGACCGCGGCCCCGGCGAGCCAATGGCTGGCGAGCAGGATCGGCGCCTTGTCCGGCGCGTGGATATATTGCGCCATCTCCGGCCCCACCTCGAACGTGCCGCTGGACAGGCTGACATAGGGGATCCCGTGGCGCTGGGCATAGCGCATGGAGCTCAGCTTCTCGTCCTTGAGGAAGATGACGACGGCGCTGAAGCGCGGCGCGTCGCCAAGGCCGAGATCCGGCCGGTCCAGATCGACGCTGACACCGACGGCGTTTCCCACCTCCCGCGCGACGGCCTCTGCCTTGCCGAGATCGCGGCCGCCGACGGCGACCGGCAATGTGGGATGTAGCCGACGGATGATTTTCGCAGCCTGCGATCCGACAACCCCTGAGCCGCCGATCATCAAAACAGGCTGAAACTTGCTCGACATCTTCCTATCTCCTAAACGAAAGGTGTCCGGCTGACCACCGAACCTACCAATAGTAAGTTACTATTGGTAGATAAGTTGCCGAGCACCGCTTTCAAGAGACGTGGCGACGCGAAAAGAGGATTGCGATCGATGGCTACGACGAAAAGTCGAAAGCTCGCCAAACCCGAACGGCGTGCCCAGTTGATCGAGACCGCCAAGGCGATCCTGCGCGAATGCGGAGCCGATGCGCTGACGCTCGGCCACCTCGCCGAGCGTGCCGGCGTCAGCAAGCCGATCGCCTATGAACATTTCGGTACGCGCGAGGGATTGCTGATCGCGCTGTCCCAGGAAATCGAAGATCGCCACGCGACCAAGCTGCAGGCCGCGCTCGCCGAGGCGCCGAAACAGCTCGGTGCGGTCGCCGCCATCATCAGTTCGGTTTACATCGACTGTGCCGTCGACAGTGGTGAGGAATGGCAGGCGATTTCCGCAGCGCTGCGCGGCAATGCGGACATGATCGCGACACAGCAGCAACAGGCCGACGACTATGTCGCCATGATCCAGGCGGCACTCGGCCCCTTCGCGAAGATCCCGGCCGGCGATTTGCGTCTGCGTTGCACCGGCATCGCGGGGGCAGCGGAGGCGATCGGCCGCGAACTGATCCGAGGCCGGACGAACGAAACAGCCGCGAGTGCCAATCTTGCGGCACTGATCGTCGACAGCGTCGACCATTGATCGCCAACGGCTACTGTATGTTTTTGTCCTTTAATCGTCGCCGATTAAAGGACAAAAACATACAGCGCTTCAAAGTGCTACAGCGACCTTCGCGCGTCCGATAAGACGCGCGGCGCTGTAGGCAAAGAAAAACCCGGCCATGCAATGCCGGGTTTTTGTCATGCCCCTGAAGGGGCAATGTCGTTGTCAGGTCGCCGCTTACTCGGAAGCGGCAAGCACCGGCGCTTCCGAGGCGGCATCGCCCGAAGGCTGGGCATCGTCGGCAGCACCTTCCTGCGCGCTGCGGCGCGGACGGCGCGGACGCGGCGTATTGCGGCGGCGTGACGCGGCGCGGCCGGAGGCGGCCGGGGCTTCCTCTTCCATCGCCACTTCCGCCGGCGTGCCTTCGATTACCGGCTGCGGACCCGTACCATCGATAACGACGGGCTGCGGCTCGGCGGCAGGTGCTGCGGCAGGCACGGCAACCGGGGCCGGCATATCGTCGACATAGACCTGATCCAGATCGTCCTGGTCCTGCTCGGATGCATCGTGGCCGCGGAAATCCTGACGGTCCTCGCGCTGGAACCGGTCCTGCATCTGCGCCTGTGCGGCAGCAATGATGCGGTTGTAGTGTTCGGCGTGCTGCAGGTAGTTTTCTGCCATCACCCGGTCGCCGGAACTCTGGGCATCGCGCGCAAGCGCTGCGTACTTCTCGGCGATGTGCTGGGCAGTACCGCGAATCTTCACATCCGGGCCGGAGCTGTCGTAGGTCCGCGTCAGCGGGTTCGAGCCCTTGCGGTTGTGATTGTTGTTGTTTCCATTGTTGTTATTGTTGTTATTCCGCCCGCGGCCGCGCTTGTTTTGCTGTCCTGGCCTCATAGTACATTCACCCGAATTCTCTTGATAATGATGATCATGTGGTTTCGTCTTCCGGCCGGATCCGTTCACGCCCGGCAGAACACGCACCGCTGCGCTCGCACAACGGCGGCTTCGGCGCCGACTGACGTCAAATTAACAGGTACCTGCACAAGGCACTTGTTGAACCCTAGCAACTCTTTCTTGAGAGCAATCCCCGTGGCCAGGTCATACCGGAACGAATCTTAGGTCCATGACCTTCTGCCCAGTGCGCGGGCAAACTAGCCCGCTTCCTCTGGGATTCCAAGCCCTTTCTTTGCCTGTGCAAGAAAGAAGATGCGTCAGTGCAGCATTTTTTCAACGGTTGATGTCGCGTTCGAAGATCAGGACGCGGTCATTACCGCCAAGATCCTTCGCCTCTTCACGCAGACGGAAATTTTCGGCGTTAAACAGCGCCGTCACCGCCTCTTTCTGGTCGAAACCGATTTCCAAGCCTATCACGCCATTTGTCTCAAGATGATGACCAGCCTGAGAAGCGATGGCGCGATAGGCATCAAGCCCGTCTACTCCGCCATCAAGCGCTGCGGCCGGGTCGTGAAGTCTCACCTCCGGCTCAAGCTCATGAACGACACTGGACCGGATATACGGCGGATTTGAGACGATCACGTCGTAGCGTCCGTCCACCTTTTCGTACCAGTTGCTGAGAAGCGGCTGGAATCGATCGGCAAGACCAAGAGCGGCTGCATTCGCCGTCGCCGTTGCCAGTGCGTCCTGCGATATATCGGTAGCCGTGCCCCTTGCTTCAAGAACCTGCGACAGCAGCGCGATACAAATCGCTCCGGTACCGGTGCCGAGATCGATGAGGGCGCAATTTCCCTTTCGCGCCACCACCTCGCGCAGATAGGGGATCATCCGATCGACGAGCGTCTCGGTATCCGGGCGCGGCTCCAGCGTTTCCTTCGAAAGCTTCAGTGGCAGGCCGAAAAATTCGCGTTCACCCAGAATGCGGTAGACCGGTTCGCGCGCCAGTCGCCGCGCCACCGCCGCCCGGATCTTCGCGGCATCCGCCTCCGACACGGGTTCCCTGCCCCGCGATACGACCGCGCTCAGCGACAGGTCGAGCAGGCCGGAGATCAAATGCCGGGCGTCGAGCGCCGCATGCTCGATACCGCCTGCCTGCAGGCGATCGCGGCTTTCGGCGACGAGGCTTGCAAGCGTTTCGGCCATGGCTCAGCCCCGCTGTTCGCCGAGTTGCGCCAACTGGCTTGCCTGATAATCGGCGAGCAGCGCATCGACGACCTCGTCGATTTCACCCATCATCATCCGGTCGAGCTTGTAGAGCGTCAGGTTGATGCGGTGGTCGGTCAGGCGGCCCTGCGGGAAGTTATAGGTGCGGATGCGCTCGGAGCGGTCGCCCGAGCCCACCTGGCTCTTACGGTCGGCCGAACGTTCGCTGTCGGCGCGCTGGCGCTCCAGGTCGTAGAGGCGCGAGCGCAGGACCTGCATCGCCTTGGCCCGGTTCTGGTGCTGCGACTTTTCCGAACTGGTGACGACGAGCCCGGTCGGAAGATGGGTGATACGCACGGCCGAATCCGTCGTGTTGACGTGCTGACCGCCGGCGCCCGACGAGCGCATCGTGTCGATCCGGATATCCTCGGGGCGGATCTCGATATCGATGTCTTCGGCCTCAGGCAGCACGGCGACAGTGGCGGCCGACGTATGAATGCGGCCGCTCGCTTCGGTCTCCGGCACGCGCTGCACCCGGTGCACGCCGGATTCGAATTTCAGCCGCGAGAACACGCCGCGCCCGGAAACCGTCGCAATGATTTCCTTGTAGCCGCCGGCTTCGCCGTCGCTTGCCGAAAGCACCTCGACACGCCAGCCTTTTGCGGCGGCATAGCGCTCGTACATGCGAAAGAGATCGCCGGCAAAGAGCGCCGCTTCCGATCCACCGGTGCCGGCGCGAATTTCGAGGATCGCACTCTTCTCGTCGGCCGCATCCTTCGGCAGAAGCAGGATCTGGATTTCCTGCTCCAGCGTCTCGATCGTCGCTTCGACCTCGGGCTTTTCCATTTCGGCGAGATCACGCATCTCCCGGTCGGTCGACTTGTCGGCGAGCATGGCGTTGATGTCGGCAAGCTCGGCCATCGCCTTCTCATAGGCGCGGATCTTCGTCACGACCGGCTGCAGTTCGGAATATTCCGAGGCGAGCTTGACATAAACGTCCGCAGCCGGGCCGGCAGACATGCGGGCCTCGATCTCACCGAACCGCCGTTCCAGTTCGCGCATCTTTTCAACGGGAAGCTTTGCCAAGTCTCACTCCAAATGCGTCTCCCCTCGCCCGGATCGGGGTCCGGACGAGGGTCACGACGCGTCAATTCAATCTAAACCGGAATGCCGTTTTCCGCGGCGAAATCCACCAGCATCTGGCGAACGGGCGTCTGGTCGCGCGTGTCGTCCAGTGCCGCGTTCAGCGCGGCAGCAAGCTTGCCCGCATCGAGCGCCAGGAGCATCGCCTTGACCGGTCCCACCGCCGTCGGCGACATCGACACCGAACGGAAGCCCAAGCCCAGCAACGCCATGGCCGAGAGCGGCTTGCTCGCCATCTCGCCGCAGAGCGTCACAGGCGTATCGTGCCGGTCGCCGGCGCGCACGATGTCACGCAGGATCCTGAGGAACGGCCGTCCGAGCACATCGAAACGATCGGATACACGGGCGTTGCCGCGGTCGACCGCCATCGCGAACTGGAAGAGGTCGTTCGAGCCGACCGAGACGAAATCCACTTCGGTCATCAGCTCGTCGAGCTGCCACAGCAGCGCCGGTACCTCCAGCATCGCGCCGAACTGCAGCTTGCGCGGCAATTGTTCGCCAAGCTTCGACTGCCGCTCGATTTCCTTCTGCAAGAGGTCGCGTGCAATCCTGAGCTCGGAAACCTCGGTGACCATCGGCAGCATCAGCTTGAGCTCGGCACCGGCCGCAGCGCGGAGCATCGCGCGAAGCTGGGTCCGCAGAAGACCCGGCCGGTCCAGCGACAGTCGGATCGCCCGCCAGCCAAGCGCCGGGTTTTCCTCTTCCGCCGCGCGGAAATAGGGAACGACCTTGTCGCCGCCGATGTCGAGGGTGCGGAAGGTCACGGGCTTGCCACCCGTCTGTTTCAGCACATTGCGGTAAAACGCTTCCTGTTCTTCCGCCTTCGGCATGGTCGAGGCGATCATGAACTGGAGTTCGGTGCGGAACAGGCCGATGCCCTCCGCACCCGCCTCGTTCAGATGCGGCAGGTCGACGAGCAGGCCGGCATTCATTTGCAGCGTGATGCGCTTGCCGTCCTTGGTCAGCGGCTCGACATCCTTCAGCGCCCTGAACTGCGCCTGGCGCCGCGCCCGGAAGCGAACCTTTTCCTCATAGGCGCGCTGCAGGTCGGCGAGCGGCCGCAAGTGCACCTTGGCATCGTCGCCATCGATGATGATCGCATCGCGGTTTTCCGCGAGCGCGACAGCCCCCGTCGCCTGTCCGATCACCGGAATGCCCATGGCACGGGCCACGATCACCACGTGGCTGGTGACGGCGCCCTCTTCGAGCACCAGGCCGCGGACGTTTTCGCGCGGGTAGTCGAGCAGTTCGGCAGCGCCCATGGCGCGCGCGACGATCACCGCATCGTTCGGGAAGTCACTGGCCGAGAGCTTGGCGCCGTAGCCGGAAAGCTGGCGCAGCAGACGGTTGGCCAGATCGTCGAAATCATGCATGCGCTCGCGCAGATACGGATCCGTCAGGCGGATCATGCGCGCCTTGGTTTCGCTCTGGACGCGCTCGACTGCGGCTTCCGCCGTCAGACCGTTGCGGATCGCCTCTTCGAGCTTGCGCACCCAGCCCCGGTCATGCGCGAACATGCGGTAGGTTTCGAGCACCGCCCGATGCTCGCCCTCCATCGACACCTCACGGCGCGACAGCATGTCGTCGATCGAGATGCGCAGCGACCCCAGCGCTTCGGCAAGCCGCTGCAACTCCTGGTCGGTATCCTCGTTGAGCAGGTTGGTGACGACGATCCTCGGTTCGTGCAGGACGACATAACCGAGGCCGATGCCTTCGCCGTAGCTGTTGCCCTCAATCGAGACGGGACGCGAGAGATCGAGCTCGAGGCCGGGCTTGGTGATCTTCTTGAGCTCGCCAGTCGCCACCATCTCGGCGAGAACCATGGCGGTGGTCTCGAGCGCCTCGACCTCGTCCTCGCGATAGTTGCGCATCGCCTTGTTCTGGACGACGAGTACGCCAAGTGCACGGCCCGTGCGCAGGATCGGCACGCCAAGGAAGGAGTGGTAGATCTCTTCGCCGGTTTCCGGCAGGTAGGTAAAGGCCGGATGCGACTGGGCATCGGAAAGGTTGAGCGGCCGCGCCGAGGCGGCAATGGTGCCGACGAGGCCCTGCCCCATCTTCAACTGCGCCAGGTGGACGGCGGCCTTGTTCAGACCTTCCGTCGCGTAGAGTTCGAGCACGCCGTCGGAACGCAGGACGTAGACCGAACACACTTCCGCAACCATGTTCTGCGCGATCTGGCGCACAATACGGTCAAGGCGCTCCTGCGGCTCCAGCGGTTCCGCCATAAGCTCGCGCAACCGCTTGAGGAGAACGCGCGGACCTGCGGAAAGGTCTCTCATCGCGTAGGGTCTCCCGAAATAGAGTAGACGGCGACAGCCGGACGCGCGGCGTAAACCGCCGCGAATCCCAAATCAGTCGCCTGTCGATTAACTCTTATCGAGACCGTAAGCGGAATGCAAAGTGCGAACCGCCAATTCCGCATAGGGACCGTCGATCAGGATCGAAATCTTGATCTCGGAGGTGGTGATCGCCTTGATGTTGATGCCCTTCTCGGCGAGCGCGCGGAAGGCGGAAGCAGCGACACCGGCGTGGCTGCGCATGCCGATGCCGATGACCGACACCTTGACGAGGCCAGCCTCGGACTGAACGACGTCGTAGCCGATCTTTTCCTTGTTGTCGCCGAGCACCTTCAGCGCCTTGTCGACGTCGCCCGATGGAACCGTGAAGGTCATGTCGGTCTTCGAACCGTCCTCGGAAATGTTCTGGACGATCATGTCGACGTTGATATGGGCTTCGGCGAGCGGTCCGAAGATCGCGGCGGAGACGCCCGGCCGGTCGGCGAGACGGCGCAGCGAAATCTGGGCTTCATCCTTGGCATAGGCAATGCCGGTTACGACTTCCTGTTCCACGATCTCATCCTCATCACAAATCAGCGTACCGGGCGGATTGAGAAGGTCACCCATGCCCGGCGCATCGGGATCTTCGAAAGACGAACGCACGAAGGTGCGGACCTTGTGCACCATGGCGAGCTCGACCGAGCGCACCTGCAGCACCTTGGCGCCGAGCGATGCCATTTCCAGCATTTCCTCGAACGCGATTTTCTTCAGCCGCCGCGCCTTCGGCTCGATGCGCGGGTCGGTCGTGTAGACGCCGTCGACGTCGGTATAGATGTCGCAACGGTCGGCCTTGACGGCAGCGGCGATCGCAACCGCCGAGGTATCGGAGCCACCGCGGCCGAGCGTGGCGACGCGATTGTCCGGGCCGAGGCCCTGGAAGCCGGCGACGACGGCCACCTGGCCCTCGCCCATGCGGCGGATGATTTCGGCACCCTCGATGTCGAGAATGCGCGCAGCGCCATGGGCGTTGTCGGTGCGGATCGGGATCTGCCAGCCCTGCCAGGAGCGGGCGTTGATGCCCATCGACTGCAGCGCGATTGCAAGAAGACCCGAGGTCACCTGTTCGCCGGACGCGACGATCGCGTCGTATTCGCGCGCGTCGTAGAAGGGCGAGTTGGCGCCGGTGGTCTTCGGCATGTTCTGCACCCAGCCGACCAGCTCGTTGGTCTTGCCGGACATGGCGGAAACGACGACGGCGACTTCATGGCCGGCATCGACCTCGCGTTTCACATGGCGGGCGACATTGTGGATGCGGTCCAAATCAGCGACGGAGGTTCCGCCGAATTTCATCACGATGCGTGCCATGTGCCTCTACCGGTACCCAATTTTGCGCGCGCGAGGCGCGCGTGACAGGAAAGCCCCCGCCGGCGCCCGACGGTCAAAAAGCTTGGGAGACTTCTCGGACATCGGCAGTCACCGCTTCGGGGAGCGGAAAGTCGCGGCGTCTCTTAGCGGATCAGGGGGCCGCACGCAATGGCAAGCGGACACAGATTCGGGCCGCGCCGACGGCTCGGACAGGTCCGTTTCGCAACAATATTGCCAAAGGCACGACGTGACGGAAATATCCGTGCCGCGGGAGCCTGCAATGCCGCGTTGAAAATTACCGGCGCCGATGCTAAACGTGGCTCGCAACTCGAATTCGAGAAAGGGGGGCTGCGCGTGATTACATTCTTCCGGCACCACCGCCAGCGTGGCCCCGTCCAAGCCCTGCAGATGCGTTTGCAGGGCTGACCGGACATACTTCGCACGTTTGCGAATCCTATCCCTGGTCTGCCCAGAGTGATGTAGCGCGAAACCGTTTCGGTTCGAACGCCTGCATCGTCTTCCATTACCGAGTGACGGCCCGAGTGCAGCAGACTTGCTGTCGCGGGCTCGACCATCCGCCAACCACGGCATGACCTTGCCGCCCACGGATGTCTCACCGTCGCTCGCAGTCCAGAGAACGACCATGGCCTTGATCAATATCCGCAATCTCGGCGTCAGCCTGAGCGCACCACTTTTTTCCAACCTCAATCTCTCCGTTGCCGCAGGTGACCGCATCGGCATCGTCGCCGCGAACGGCCGCGGAAAGTCGACACTTTTGAAATCGATCGCCGGCACCTTCGACCCGACCGCCGGTGAGATCACGCGTTCGCGGGGCCTGACCATCGGCCACGTCGAGCAGAACGTGCCTGCTCCCCTGCTACCTCTCTCCTTCCACGATGCCGTTCTCTCGGCCCTTCCGGCCGATCAGGCGGAGAACGAAGCCTGGCGCGTCGACATCGTGCTCGACTCCCTCGATGTGCCGGAGGCTCTGCGCCGTCGAGCCGTCTCGGAATTGAGCGGCGGCTGGCAGCGGCTGGCGCTTCTCGCCCGCGTCTGGGTCACCGATCCGGATGCGCTGCTTTTGGACGAGCCGACCAACCATCTGGACCTCGCCAAGATCGCCCGGCTCGAAGCCTGGCTGAACGCCCTGCCGCGCGACGTGCCGGTGCTGGTCGCCAGCCACGACCGCGCCTTCCTGGATGCAACCACCAACCGCACGCTGTTCCTCAGGCCCGAGCAGTCGCCGATCTTCGCGCTTCCCTACTCACGCTCACGCGCAGCGCTCGACGAGGTCGATGCTTCCGAGGAGCGGCGCTACCAGCGCGACATGAAGGTGGCGCAGCAGCTTCGCCGCCAGGCCGCCAAGCTCAACAATATCGGCATCAATTCCGGCAGCGACCTGCTGACCGTGAAGACGAAGCAGTTGAAGCAGCGGGCCGAGCGGCTGGAGGATGCGGCAAAACCTGCGCATCAGGAACGTTCCGCCGGCGCGATCCGGCTCGCCAACCGCGGCACCCACGCCAAGATCCTGGTAACGCTCGACGATGTCGCCATCGAAACGCCGGACGGAACCCCGCTCTTTCGCACCGGCAAGCGCTGGATCTGCCAGGGCGATCGCATCGTGCTGCTCGGCGAAAACGGCGCCGGCAAGACGCGGCTCGTCAACCTCATCCGCACGGCGATCGAAGAGCCCGGGCGTGCACCGGAAAGCCTGAAGGCGACACCCTCGCTCGTACTAGGCTATAGCGATCAGGCGCTTGCGGGATTGTCCGACGACCAGACGCCGCTTGCCGCCCTCTCCGGCCGCTTTTCGATGAGCGACCCGCGGACGCGCTCGCTGCTCGCCGGCGCCGGCGTGGGCATCGACATGCAGGAAAAGGCGATCGGCCGGCTCTCCGGCGGCCAGAAGGCGCGCCTCGCCATGCTGCTCCTGCGCTTGAAGGAGCCGAATTTCTACCTGCTCGACGAGCCGACCAACCATCTGGACATCGAGGGCCAGGAAGCGCTCGAAGCGGAGCTGCTGAAACACGAGACGAGTTGCCTGCTGGTTTCCCACGATCGCAGCTTCGTACGCAACGTCGGCAATCGCTTCTGGCTGATCGAGAAGCGTCGTCTCGTCGAAGTCGAGGACCCGGAGGACTTCTTCGCGTCGGCCGCGGCGAGCGAGCTCGGGTAGCGATCGCGTCAGCGAAGCCGCACTCATCGCATCGGTGACGCCCGCGAAGGGCGGGCGTCACCGATCGGATCCTCGGAAGGCGGCCGGGCGATCACGCAGGCAACCTCGCCACCTTCACAAACATGCGTCAGCCGCGCCTCGACGATCCATCGATGACGAAGGGCCGCGGCTTCGAGCCGCGCAACGACCTCGTCCGCATCCGTGGACGGCTCGTCATGGAAGAGAAAGAGCCGCCCTTCCGGCTTCAACAGCCGTACCAGTGCGGCAAACTCACGGGTGGGATCGCCCCGCGCGAACACGCCGACGCGCATCGCGAATGCCTTGTCGAAACGACGACCACCCAGATCGAGTGACCCAAGGTCAGCGACCTGCAAAATGGCCCGACCGGTAGCAACATATCGGTTGTTTCGCCGCGCTGCCGCCGCGATCATGATGGCCGAACGATCGATGGCCACGATCTCCCCGTCGACGAGCCGCTCGCAAACCTTCGTCACCGCAACGCCGTGGCCGCAGCCGATTTCGAGAAGCTGATCTGAAGACTGCGGCGCAACGACGTCGACTGCCCAGCCGATCCTGTCCAACGACATCTGGATTCCCCTGCATTGCAGATTCGACGAAACTAGCACGGTGACGTGCTTCGGCGCGAACTAATCTGATGCAATAATTAAACCACTTGCAAAAATAGATCAGTTTTGACAGTCTCCTCCAAACAAACGCACCACAACGGGAGAAAGACGCAGATGATGGCCGCCTACTGGCCATCCGCAGAGGGCGACATCGCCACCTTCATGAATGGCGTCGAGAAGTTCGTCTTCTCGCGCACGCTGACATCCGCCGATTGGCACAGGACAACGCTCGTGACCGGCGACGCCGCCAAGGAAGTCGAGCGACTGAAGCAACTCGATGGCGGCACGATCTTCGTATTCGGCAGTGCGGACTTCGCAACAGGACTGATCGAGAAGGGCCTCGTCGATGAGTATCGTCTCGGCATCAATCCCGTGCTTCTCGGTAGCGGCGTGCCCCTGTTCAGGCCGGGCCTGAAGCGCACGAAGCTGAAATTGACCGACACACGCCCGCTGAAATCGGGCGTCGTCATCCTCCACTACCAACCGGAGACGGACGCGCTGTAGGAGACAGAACATCGCTCCCGCCTGATCTGCGCTCATCTGGCCCATCGCCGGCTCTTGACTTCCCTGCCTGATCGTCCGACTTCACCAGGAAAGATGGAAGGAGACGGCGACATGAGCGAGACCGCACGCACGACGATCGACCAGAGCGAGGTGGACCGGTTTTCCGCCATGGCGGCGGAATGGTGGGATCCGACCGGCAAGTTCCGGCCGCTGCACAAGTTCAACCCCGTTCGCCTCGCCTATATCCGCGACAAGGTGGCCGAGCATTTCGGCCGCGATCCCAGGAGCCCGCAACCGCTGAAAGGTCTGCGGCTGCTCGATATCGGCTGCGGCGGCGGCCTCCTGTCGGAGCCAATGGCGCGCATGGGCGCCGACGTCCTCGGTGCTGATGCCTCCGAGAAGAACATCGGCATCGCCAAGACGCATGCGGCCGGAAGCGGCGTGACGGTCGACTATCGCGCCGTGACCGCGGAAGCGCTCGCCGAAGCCGGCGAGAGTTTCGATATCGTGCTCAACATGGAAGTGGTCGAGCACGTTGCGGACGTCGATTTCTTCATGACCACCTGCGCCCATATGGTGCGCCCCGGCGGCCTGATGTTCGTCGCCACCATCAACCGCACGATGAAGGCGGCGGCGCTTGCCATTTTCGCGGCCGAGAACGTGTTGCGCTGGCTGCCGCGCGGCACGCACCAGTATGAAAAGCTGGTGCGCCCGGAAGAACTGGAGAAGCCGCTTGTGGCCAACGGGCTCGAAGTCACCGAGCGCACCGGCGTCTTCTTCAACCCGCTCGCCAATCAGTGGAACCTGTCCAAGGATATGGACGTCAACTATATGATCGTCGCCAAGCGCCCGCTGTAAACGCTGTCGAACGGCTCCGACAGTTTCAACCGACCTGCGACTTGGCCTGCCATTCACGTCTCAGCAGCGCATAGACGAATTCGTCGCCCCAGGTATCGTTGAACCGGTCGTTCTCGATCAGATGCGCCTCGCGACGCATGCCGAGACGCTCGACCACGCCGACCGAACCCTTGTTGAGCGCATCCAGCCGGGCGAAGATCCGGTGAAAGCGCAGCGTCGAAAAACCGAGTTCGAGCACGGCCCGCATCGCCTCGGTCGCATAGCCCTTGCCGGCAAAGGCGGGACTGAAGATGTATCCGGTCTCCGCCTGCTTCGCCGCCCGGCTTGCGAGCTTCAGCAGCACCTCGCCGATCAGGGTGCCATCCTCCTGCCGCTCGACGGCAAAGACTGCGACATCTCCGTCTTCGTCGAGGCGCGGCTTCGACGCCTTGACGAACTTCGCCCGCGCCGCCGTTTCGTCCAGCGGTTCCTGATAGAGATAACGATAGACCTCCGGCAGCCGATGATAGGCGAAGAAGGCCGGAAAGTCGTCGGGCGCGAATGGCCTGATGACGAGGCGATCGGTGGAAATGCGTAGCTCGGACAATGTCATTGGCTGAAAATCTCCCATTGCGAAGCCGCGAAATGGGAAGCAAGGCGTTGTTTTTAAAGAGCCGTCGGCAAAGTTTGCCCCATCGGGCAGGCGTTGGACCGCGCTTCAGTTGACCTCGTCCGGCAGGACCGGCAGAGGCGCGACCGCAATTCCTTCTTCGAGAAGCGCCACGGCCTCTTCCGCCGTCGCCTTGCCGATCAGGCCGCGTTCTTCCGCTTCGCCATAGTGGATCTTGCGCGCCTCCTCGGGGAAGCGCTCGCCGACATCCTCGGCGTTCTCGCGCACGGTCTTTACCAATTCGCGGATCTTGGCGATCGTTTCCTTCTGCGCCTGATCCATGATCACCGCCCGCGTTGCCTCCTTCTTGCGCGCGGTCGCGACGGACGGCGCCATCAACTGCTTGGCAACGGACGTTGAACTGCAAGAGGGACAGGAAACCAGCTTGCGACCGACCTGGCGGTCGAAATCGTCACTCGACGAGAACCACCCCTCGAAGGAATGGCCGTTGTCACAGGAAAGCGTATAGCGGATCAAGCGGCGACGCCTCCTTTCCCGGTTGGCGCCACTTCGTTGAGCACGAAACTGCGGGCGTTCTTCAAATTCGGTATCTTGGCGCGTGCCGAATGCACGGAGGCGACATCGATTTCGGCAAGCACGATCGCCTCACCGGTCGGGCCGGCGGAAGCAAGCACCCTGCCCCAGGGATCGATGATCATCGAGTGGCCGAAGGTCTCGCGCCCGTCCTCATGCGTGCCCCCTTGCGCGGCAGCGATGACGAAGAGGCCGTTCTCGATCGCACGGGCACGAAGCAGGATTTCCCAATGCGCCTCGCCGGTCTGGCGTGTGAAGGCGGCGGGCACCGACATGATCTCAGCGCCGGCCACCGCCTGCTGCCGGAAAAGCTCCGGGAAGCGCACATCGTAGCAGATGGTGAAACCAAGCTTGCCGAAGTCGAGATCGGCGATGCGTGCCGTGCTGCCGGGCTGATAGGCGGCGCTTTCCCGCCAGCTTTCGCCGTTGTCGAGGTCGACGTCGAACATGTGGATCTTGTCGTAGTCGCAGATCTTCTTGCCGTCCGGTCCGAACAGCAGGCCGCGATTGGCGATCTTGCCGTCGGCAAGCGCGATCGGCGTCGAGCCGACATGGAGATAGATGCCGAGTTCACCGGCAAGCTTCGCCGCGTCGCCGGCAATGATATCGTTTGCCTCGTCCTTCAGGACCGCGCGCAGAGCCGCCCGGTCTCGTTGGAGCGCGCCGGTCATTTCCGGCGTCTGGACATAGGTCGCGCCCTGGGCAGCCGCCTCACGCACCAGTCGCACCATCGTCTCCGCATTCTTGCGCGGATCGACACCGGAACACATTTGAACGGCTGCGGCCTTGAAGGTCATCTTGCTTTAACTCCTGGCGCACGCCGCTCCAGAGCGAACGGCCTCTCTCGCTCTAGCGGCTTGCAGAACATCGGGTCGTCAGGCGCTTCAGGCGGCAAGCATCGCGTCGAGCTTGCCGGCTCGTTCCAGCGCGTGCAGGTCGTCACAGCCGCCGACATGGATGTCGTTGATGAAGATCTGCGGGAACGTCGTGCCGCCGTGCGCCTTCTCGATCATCACCTGCCGAACCGTCGGATCATAGGTAGCGTCGTGTTCGAGGAAGGACACGCCCTTGGTTTCCAGTAGTTTCTTGGCGGCCGAACAATAGCCGCAGAACTGACGCGTATAAATGACCACTGAAGCCATGATCCTGGTTTGCTCCTTCGCCGGCAACCGTGCCGGACAACTGATTGTCATATAGGACCGGATATGGCTCTTGCAAAGGTCAAAACCGTGACCGGCCCGGCTCCCGCCCGTTTCAGCGCGCGGGTCGCTGCCGAGACGGTTGCACCGGTCGTATATACATCGTCAACGAGAACGATGCTTTTCCCACGGAGACCCACTTTGCCGCTTTCCGAGACCGCGAAGGCGCCGCGCACATTGTCTTCACGGGCCTGCCGGGCAAGGCCCACCTGCCGGCTCGTGCGTCGGATACGCATGAGCACATCGGCTTGGTAGGGCCTGCCGGAGAGCCGCGCGATGGCCCGCGCCAGTTCCGCCGATTGGTTGAACCGGCGCCTCCAGAGCCGGAAGGCATGCAATGGCACCGGAATGATAACGTCGGCCGAGGCCACCGCACCGTCGCTCGCCCGGATCATCCACTCCGCCATCATCGGCGCGAGATCGGTGCGGTCGCGATACTTCAGCCCGTGCACCAGATCGCGGGCGATGCCCTCATGGATTGCGACCGACCGCAGCCGATCGAAAGCGGGCGGATTGGCAATGGCTTCAGGCGAAACCGAGCGCGGCCCATGGTCGACCGAAAACGGTGTCCCAAGAACATCGCAATAGGGGCGCTCGATCAGCGGCAGGGTCGACCAGCAAGGGGCGCAAATCGCGCGATGATTGCCAACCATCCGGCCGCAGCCGCAGCAGACCGGCGGATAGACGATATCGACGACCCCTGACACGAGCCCCCGCAGAACGCGCCCCCACCCCTCCTCCGGAAACCGCGGTCTCTCCCATGCCATACTGTTGACTTTGAACCTCCGACGGTCTCTTTGCTGGCCAGCTTGCGGAGACAGTATCGTGGAAAAAATCTTTGACCAGAGCCTCGTCGAGGCACATCGGGCAAGAGCGCTCAGAAACGCCGATTCGAAAGCCGGCTTCCTTCTCGATATCGTCGCGCAGGAACTTGCCGAACGCGTCAGCGTCGTCGAACGTCACTTCGACCGCGCGCTGGAACTGCACGGCTATACCGGGCAGACAGCGCGGGACCTCATGGCAACCGGCAAGGTCGGTGCCGTCGAGCGCGTGGAAACGGATGCGCGTTTTGGCTCCGACCAGGCACCGGTAACGATCGCCTCGCTCGAAGAGGTTCCGGGCGAAGCGGAGAGCTTCAACCTGGTGGTTTCGCCGCTCTCCCTGCACCTGACCAATGATACGCCGGGCGCCTTCATCCAGGTTCGTCGGGCACTGAAACCCGATGGGCTCTTCCTCGCCGCCATCCCCGGCAGCGGCACGCTGCAGGAACTGCGCGAGGCGCTTCTGGCCGCCGAGGCGGAGCTGACGGGCGGCGCCAGTCCGCGCGTCATTCCCTTCGCCGACGTCCGCGATATCGGCGCCCTGCTGCAACGCGCCGGCTTCGCGCTGCCGGTCGCCGACACAGAAACCTACACGGTGCGTTACGATTCGCTGTTTGCCCTGATCCGCGACTTGCGCGCCATGGGCATGACCAGCCCGCTGACAGCGCGCAGCCGCGTGCCCGTCTCGCGGCGCTTCTTCCTGCGGGCTGCTGAAATCTACGCCGAACGCTTCTCCGACCCGGACGGCCGCGTTCGCGCGACGTTTTCGATCATCTACCTGTCCGGCTGGGCACCGCATGAAAGCCAGCAGAAGCCGCTGAAACCAGGCTCCGCGAAGCAGCGGCTGTCGACTGCACTCGGCACGAAGGAGCAGCCGCTCTGACGGACGCCGGCGGCGTTCGTTCCGGCGAGGCCTTCAGACCTGTGCGTTCTGGAATGTCGTCGCCAGCAGGTTGAGGACGGCCCTCAGCGCGTCGCGGACCTGTTCGGGACCAAGAAGCGTGTTCCGAAACGCACCGGAAAACCGGATGGCGTTAGTTCAGCACCCGCTCTTGCGGCCATCCGCATCGATGATGCAGACCGCCCCAGGCATTTCCTGCAGCACGCTGCGCCGTACCGTGTAGCGTTTGGTAGTCCCGCTCGAAGGGATGGAGCCGGTGGAAATGTTGTCGTAATCGACGGGCGTGTTCGCCATGATGCGCCTGTCGTTCTTCGAAGACAGCATCGGCGTCAGGATCAGCGTCAGCGCGATCACTGCCGTTCCAAACAGCAGGGACAGATTGAGCACACCCGTCCGGCGGGACTGATTGTTCATCAGATCCTTTTCCTGAACCGTGCTCCAGAAATCGTCGTCCACCATCCCAGCCTCACAAACGCACAAAGCACGGCGAACGCAAGCGCCCTTCCCAAGCTTGGTTCCACCGTACTGCCTGAAATCAATACGCCGTTCACCAACAATGCGTACCGAAAATGAATTGAGCTATCTTTGCGCGAGGGAGATAAACGATCGATTAATAATCAATCAGATTTCGGGTAGGTTCAGAGCAAATCCATCAGAAACGGGATCAACGGCTCGTCCGCCGGCGGCATCGGATAGTCGCGCAGGGCCTTCGGCCGCACCCATTTGATCGCCTGGCCTTCCCGTCCGGTCGCCACCCCTTCGTAGCGCCGGCAGACATAGAGCGGCATCAGCAGATGGAAGTCCTCATAGGTATGACTGGCGAAGGTCAGTGGCGCGAGGCAGGCGACCTTGGTGCGGATGCCGAGTTCCTCGTCCAATTCACGGATCAGGGTTTCCTCGGGCGTCTCGCCGGCTTCGACCTTGCCGCCCGGAAACTCCCAGAGACCGGCCAGCGACTTTCCTTCCGGCCGTTGCGCCAGCAGGATACGGCCGTCGGCATCGACCAGAGCACAGGCCGCAACGAGCACGATCTTCTTTCCGTTGACGTCTATCACCTCAAGCCCCAGGCGTTCTGTAGATGTAGCTGTAGACCTCGGAGAACCCGGCGCCACGATAGAGCGCCAGCGCCGCGCTGTTCTCCGCCTCGACCTGCAGCCAGGCTTTCCTGGCGCCGCGCAGCCGCGCCCAACGCAGGCAGACGTCGAGCATCGCCTTGCCGACGCCGCGCCCGCGAACCCGTGCGTCGACGGCAAACTGCATGATGCCGGCGAGATCATTGTCCTGGACGACGAGAGCCACGGCGGTGGGCCCGGTCTCGGCATCTTCGAATAGGAAGAGGCCGCTTTCCGGCTTGATCGCATTGATGATCTCGGCGAGCGCGGCCTTTCTCTTCGGATCGCCCTTGGCGATACCGATACAGGCATCGACAAAGCGGCCGGTGTCCTTGATCGGCAGATGGTCGATGCCGTCGCCGAATTCACGCTCGGCAAGATCGGTCGTCATCACCAGACTGCGACTGAAGGCCGTCCAACCTTGCGCATCCATATGGGCAACGAGTTGCGGCGGCGTCAGCGGCGTCTGGCGCACGGTCAGGGATCGACCGTAGTCGGCAAAACGCCGGGCCGCCTTTTCAAGGCGCACCGGGATGTCGCGATAGTCGGATGGATCGAGCGGGTTGACGGAGTTGAGACGCTTGGAATCATGCCCTGCATTGAGCCGGATCAGCCAGCTGCCGTCATATTGCACCGACGCTGCCGGCCAGGCCCGGAAGCCCACGGCCTCGAGACGGCGCACGCTCGGGAGATCAACCATTACCGCTTCCCCACCTTCGGCCGCGACGTTGCCCGCCGGCCGCGTATCACTCGATGTCATCTTGCTACCCCTACTGCATGTCTCCTCAAATCGATCTCGAGTTAAGGACGAAGACATGCAGAAAATCAAAGTGCTACAGCGACCTTTGCATGTCTGACAAGACGCGCGGCACTGTAGCCAGCCTGGACCGGAACCTCAGCTCCGGTAGTCGCCGTTGATCTCGACATATTCCTTCGTCAGGTCACAGGTATAGACCGTTGCGCGGCCGGACCCGAGGCCGATGTCGACGCGGATCGTGATGTCCTCGGCCTTCATGACGGCGGTGGCTGCCGCTTCCGAATAGGTGGGATCACGCTCGCCTTCGACGGCCACGCGCACATCGCCGAACCAGATCGCCAGCCGATCGCGTTCGGCCATCTCACCGGACTTGCCGACAGCCATGACCACGCGCCCCCAATTGGCGTCCTCGCCGGCGACGGCGGTCTTGACGAGCGGCGAGTTGGCGATCGATAGCGCGATGCGCTTGGCGGCAGCGTCGTTTTCAGCGCCTTCGACCGTGACTTCGACCATCTTGCGCGCGCCTTCGCCGTCACGCACAACTTGGAGCGCCAGGTCGCGCAGCAGGTCGTTCAGCGCCACACGGAATGCATCGAGGCGCGGATCGGCCGCGTCGGAGATCGTCGGCTGTCCGTCCGCTGCCGCAGCCCCCGTCGCAAAGAGCATCAGCGTGTCGGAGGTCGACGTGTCGCTATCGACGGTGACCGAGTTGAAGGTCGGGCCGACGCCGGCCGAAAGCAGAGCCTGCAGCGCTGCCGGGGCAATGTCTGCATCGGTCACCACGAAGGAGAGCATCGTCGCCATGTCGGGCGCGATCATGCCGGCGCCCTTGGCAATGCCGTTGATCGTGACCTTGACGCCGCCGATCTCGGCCGTGCGGGTGGCGACCTTCGGATAGGTGTCCGTCGTCATGATCGCCTTGGCGGCCTCAAACCAGAAATCTTCCTTGCCGGCCGCCGCCAGATCGTCGAGCACGCCGGCGAACTTGGTTGCATCCAGCGGCTCGCCGATGACGCCGGTGGAAGCGAGGAAAACTTCGCTCTCAGTGCAGCCGACCGCCTTCGCCGCCGACTTCGCGGTCAGCTCCGTCGCCTCGCGTCCCTTCTTGCCGGTGAAGGCATTGGCGTTGCCGGAATTGACGACGACCGCGCGCGCGACGCCGCCGGCAAGGTTCTGGCGGCAGAAATCGACAGGAGCGGACGGACACTTGGAGCGGGTGAAAACGCCGGCGGCAGCCGCCGGCTTGTCGAACACCATCATCAGCACGTCGGTGCGGTTCTTGTACTTGATGCCGGCGGCAGCGGTCGCCATGCGGACACCGCATACGGATGGCATTTCGGCGAAGGTTTTCGGAGCGAGCGGGGAGACTGAGCCGGACATGGGAAACCTGCTGTGACGTGTTGGGGCCAAAGCATTTCCAGGAAAACTGCGGAGCGGCTTTCCGTCAGGAAATGCGTAAGAACAAAGATCTGGAGCGATTTACAACCGAACCCGCTCCCGATCTATCTTGCGACAAATGCCCGAACGGTTTTCACCGCCGGGCATCAGCAAAAAGCGGTGATGGCAGGCCCCGCCAAGGGCAGGACCTGCCAATCGAATTTACTTGGCTTCCTGAGTTCCCTGCGCCTTGTTGGCCTCGTCATAGGCCTTCTTCAGGGCCGGATCGGAAATCTCGACGCTTGCATCCTTCTTGGCGGCAGCAAGCAGCTCAACGTATTTGTCACGCATGACAAGCTGACGAACCTGCGGTTCGACCTGCTCCAGCGTCGGCGGCGCCTGCGGACGCTTGTCTTCGACCAGGATCACGTGGAAGCCGAACTGCGTCTTGACGGGGGTTTTGGTATAGGCGCCCTTTTCGAGGGCAAAGACAGCCGTGTCGAATTCCGGCACCATGCGGCCCTTGGTGAAGTAGCCGAGATCGCCGCCATCGTCCTTGTTCGGATCGGAAGACTTCGCCTTGGCCAGTTCGACGAAGCTCTTGCCGGCGTCGAGTTCCTTGATGATTTCCTTGGCCTCATCCTCGGTCTTGACCAGGATATGGCGAGCCTTCACCTCTTCCTGCGCCGGGATCGCTGCGATCTCCTTGTCGTAGCGCGCCTTCACCTCTTCCTTGGTGATCGCGTCGACCACGTGCTTCTTGAAGTAGGCGTTGTGCAGTTCGCGCGCGGTCAGGTAGGCGACGCGCTGCTTGAAGGTCGCATCTTCCTGCAGGCCTTCCTTTTCGGCCGTCTTCGACAGGAGCTTGACGTCGATGATCGCCGAGAGGGCGGCGGCACGCTTCTGTTCGTCCGGCATCTGCTGAAGCTGCGGGTCAAGACCACCCAGCGCCAGGTTGAGTTCGGACTGACGCACTTCCTCGCCGCCAACCTTCGCGATCACCGGATCGGCGTCTTCCGCCCGTGCGCCACCATGAGCGGCCATTGCCGCAACCAGTGCCGCAGCAGCCAGGGTTTTCAACTTGGACATGCTCACTTACCTTTCAATTGGCCTTCAGCGCGATTGCGTCCGGCTTGTAGCGGCTGCACACCACCAGAATGTGGCGGTTCTGTAGCCGTCCGGCAGTGCAAGTGCGTTGACATAATTCGACCCCCCTCTTATCTGTCACGCAACCTCGCGTCCAGAACAGTTTCCGGGCGTTTCGCGGCATTGCGCGGTTTTTGCGGCGCGGCCATGGGACCCTAGGCAACAAAAAAGAAAGGACCATTCATATGGTCAGTCTCGGCGGCCTAGCCCGCAAGTTGTTTGGTTCCGCCAATGATCGCCGCGTCCGCGGCTACAAGGGTCGGGTGGATGCCATCAACGCTCTTGAAGCCGAAATGAAGGCTTTGTCGGATGAGGCGCTCGCAGCCAAGACGGTGGAGTTCCGCAAGCAGCTGGAAGAGGGCAAGACGCTCGATGACCTCCTGGTTCCGGCCTTTGCGGTCGTGCGCGAAGCCGCGCTGCGCGTTCTTGGTCTGCGCCCGTTTGACGTTCAGCTCATCGGCGGCATGATCCTGCACGAACGCGCGATCGCCGAAATGAAGACCGGTGAAGGCAAGACCCTCGTCGCGACCCTCCCCGTCTACCTGAATGCCCTTGCCGGCAAGGGCGTGCACGTCGTTACCGTCAACGACTACCTCGCCCAGCGCGACGCCGGCACCATGGGGCGCGTCTACGGCTTCCTCGGTATGACGACCGGCGTCATCGTCCACGGTCTGACCGACGAGCAGCGCCGCGACGCCTACGCCTGCGACATCACCTATGCGACCAACAACGAGCTCGGCTTCGACTATCTGCGCGACAACATGAAGTACGAACGCGGACAGATGGTCCAGCGCGGTCACTTCTTCGCCATCGTCGACGAAGTGGACTCGATCCTGGTCGACGAGGCGCGCACGCCGCTGATCATCTCCGGTCCGCTCGACGACCGCTCCGATCTCTACAACACGATCAACGATTTCATCCCGCTGCTTTCGCCCGAGGACTACGAAATCGACGAGAAACAGCGCTCCGCCAATTTCTCGGAAGACGGCACGGAGAAGCTCGAGAACCTGCTGCGTCAGGCGGGTCTCTTGAAGGGTGAAACGCTCTACGACATCGAAAACGTCGCGATCGTCCATCACGTCAACAACGCGCTCAAGGCCCACAAGCTCTTCACCCGCGACAAGGACTACATCGTCCGCAACGGCGAGATCGTCATCATCGACGAGTTCACCGGCCGCATGATGCCGGGACGGCGCTATTCCGAAGGCCAGCACCAGGCGCTCGAAGCCAAGGAAAAGGTGCAGATCCAGCCCGAGAACCAGACCCTCGCCTCGATCACCTTCCAGAACTATTTCCGCATGTATTCCAAGCTCGGCGGCATGACCGGTACGGCGGCGACCGAAGCGGAAGAGTTCGGCAACATCTACGGCCTCGAAGTGGTCGAAGTGCCGACCAACCTGCCGATCCAGCGCATCGACGAGGACGACGAGGTCTACCGGACCGCCGGCGAAAAGCTCAAGGCCATCATCGACGAAATCAAGTCGGCACATGAGCGCGGCCAGCCGATGCTGGTCGGCACGACCTCGATCGAAAAGTCCGAGCAGTTGGCCGATCTCCTCAAGAAGTCCGGATTCGGCAAGTTCCAGGTGCTGAACGCCCGCTATCACGAGCAGGAAGCCTTCATCGTCGCCCAGGCCGGCGTGCCGGGTGCGGTCACGATCGCCACCAACATGGCCGGTCGTGGTACCGACATTCAGCTCGGCGGCAACGTCGACATGCGCATCCAGCAGGAGCTTGCCGACGTCGAGCCGGGTCCAGAGCGCGACCAGCGCATCGAAGCGATCCGCGCCGAAGTGCAGAAGTTGAAGGAGCAGGCGCTTGCTGCCGGCGGCCTCTACGTCCTCGCGACCGAGCGTCACGAGAGCCGCCGCATCGACAACCAGCTTCGCGGCCGTTCTGGCCGTCAGGGCGACCCGGGCCGTTCGAAGTTCTACCTTTCGCTCCAGGACGACCTGATGCGCATCTTCGGATCTGACCGCATGGACAGCATGCTGCAGAAGCTGGGCCTCAAGGAAGGCGAAGCGATCGTCCATCCCTGGATCAACAAGGCGCTCGAGCGCGCCCAGAAGAAGGTCGAAGCGCGCAACTTCGACATCCGCAAGAACCTCCTGAAATACGACGACGTTCTCAACGATCAGCGCAAGGTGATCTTCGAGCAGCGCATTGAACTGATGGATGCCGAGAACGTCACCGAAACCGTGACCGACATGCGCACCGAAGTCATCGAGGACATGGTCAGCAAGCGCATCCCGGAGCGCGCCTATGCCGAGCAGTGGGACGTCGAGGGCCTGAAGGCCGACGTGCAGCAATACCTCAATCTCGATCTGCCGGTCGTCGAATGGGCTGCCGAGGAAGGCATCGACGAGGCCGATATTCTCGAGCGCGTCACCGCCGCTGCCGAGAAGGAAGCGGCAGATCGCGCCGAACGCTTCGGCCTCGAGATCATGCAATATGTCGAACGCTCGGTCGTGCTGCAGACGCTCGACCATCTCTGGCGCGAGCATATCGTCAACCTCGACCATCTGCGCTCGGTCATCGGCTTCCGCGGCTACGCACAGCGCGATCCGCTGCAGGAGTACAAGTCCGAGGCCTTCGAACTGTTCCAGGCCCTGCTCGGCAACCTGCGCCAGGCGGTGACCGCACAACTCATGCGCGTCGAGCTGGTGCGCGAAGCAGCCGAAGCGCCGCAGCCGGCACCGCCGGTCATGCACGGCCACCATATCGATCCGTTGACCGGCGAAGACGATTTCGGTGGCGGCGCTGGAACGCTTCTGGCCCCCGCTCCCGTGCAACGCGATGCGAACGATCCGTCGACCTGGGGCAAGGTCTCGCGCAACGAACTCTGCCCCTGCGGCTCCGGCAAGAAGTACAAGCACTGCCACGGCGTCTACGAGGCATAAGCGAGACGAGAGATAGCTTGGGGTTTCGCCCGCGCCCATGCCCTTTTGCAAGAAGTGCCGCCTTCGGGCGGCATTTTCGTTTCGGCTTACGCGCTTTCCAAGGCGCAAAAGTGCGCAGCAGTCTATCAAAACTCAAAGCGCAAGCAGCTGATCTGAAAGACCGCGAGCTACTTAACGATCGAACGACTTGGCGTAGGCGATGAGGTTTTCGAGCGCGTGAATGCCCAGGCGATTGATGTGGCGGCGACCGAGCGTGGCGTTGATGCGGAAGGCGAGCTCCTCGGCATCCGCCGTTTTCAGATCAGCAAGCCGCTCGATGCCGATCTCCTCGAGATAGCCAATCATGCGCGGGCCGATCGATTTCGCCCGCATCATCCGCTCTCGCTCACCATCGCTTATCGGCATGGCCTCATCTCGCCAATACAACCGCACTGAACCCTTTGTTAACGCTGTTCTGGCAGTAGTGAAACCCTGTATTGCGTAATCTCAGGGTGTTCTCGTGTTCATGGCGGTATGTCAAACGGCCGGACGAATGCTGCCGTCGGCGATGAGACACCGCCTGTCCGCGATGATCGGCGCAGTTGTTGCCATCCTGACCGGCTCCGACATGAAGAACACGGCTCGCCGCATGGCGATCGTCGCCTTCACGGTTCGCATCCTCAGCGCAGCCATCGCTTTCCTGTCGCAGATCATCCTGGCCCGGATGATGGGCGAGTTCGAATACGGCATCTTCGTCTTCGTCTGGGTCCTGGTGATCCTCTTCGGCAGCCTCTCCTGCGTCGGCTTCCATTCCGTCGTGATCCGCTTCCTGCCGGAATATCAGGCGACTGCCGCACTCGACGAAATCCGCGGCGTGACGACGACAGTGCGTGTTTTCGCCCTCACCTCCGCCACCGCGGTCGCCGTCGTCGGCTTGCTCGGCATCTGGCTCTTTTCAGAGCACGTCGAGGCCTATTATCTCGTGCCGCTCCATCTCGGCCTCTTCACCCTGCCGATGATCGCCCTTGGCGACGTCATGGACGGAACGTCGCGGGCCCATGGCTGGGCGCTCTCGGCCATGAGCCCCACCTTCATCATTCGTCCCCTGCTGGTCCTCGCCTTCATGGTGCTGGCGGTCTCGGCGGGCGCGCCGCACACGGCGCAAACCGCCATGGTCGCTGCCATGGCCGCCGCCTATGCCACCACCGTCTCGCAGTTCCTCGTGCTGACCTATCGTCTCCGCTCGCGCTACGAGGAAGGGCCGCGGCGTGCCGAGCTTGGCCGCTGGCTCCGGGTTTCGATCCCCATTTTCCTGGTCGATGGTTTCGGCTTTCTGCTGACCAACTCCGACGTCGTGATCGTCGGCCTCTATCTCGATCCCGATGACGTCGCGATCTATTTCGCCGCCGCCAAAACCATGGCGCTGGTGCACTTCGTCATGTTCGCCGTCAAGGCGGCGGCGGGCCCCCGCGTTTCGAACGCCATGGCCCGTGACCGCAGGCAGCTCGCGGGTATCGCGATCGAAAGCGCGCGTTGGGCCTTCTGGCCGTCGCTGCTGGTCGGCGCGCTGGTGCTGCTCGCAGGCCCGTTCCTGCTCTCGCTCTTCGGGCCGGCCTTCGTCACCGGCATGCCCTTGATGATGATCCTCTTCGGCGGCATTCTCGCCAAGGCCTTCGTCGGGCCGGCGGAAACGCTTCTGACCATGGCGGGCCAGCAGACACTCTGCGTGATCCTCTACGCCGGCGCGCTGGTTGCCAACATCGCACTCAACCTCAGCCTCATCCCTCTCCTCGGACTGACCGGCGCCGCTCTTGCAACCGCAGGTGCAATGTTCGTCGAGGCGCTGTTGCTGCATATCGCCGTCCGGCATACCTTCGGTTTCGCGCTTTTCGCCTTCGCGAGCGTGCGCGCCGGCAATGATAACAACGGGACTGTCCATCCATGATCGGCAATACCAATCTTCCGAGCGATGCAAACAGTCGGGCCGCCCGAGTCCTTGGCGGGCTGGCGCAACCTGGCGATGCAGGCCCGACCGCGGAACATATGATCGAGGTCGGCCGCCCTGGACGCCATCTCGCCATCTACCCGGCGAAGGCCGGCTACGATTTGCAACGCGAGCTCGACTTCCTGTCGAACCGGGCCCTGGAACCGAACGTTTTCTTCACCGGGCGCTTTCTCGCCCCCGCGATGCCCCGCCTCGAAGACCGGGTGATCCGCCTCGCGATCATGCGTGACAACGATGAACGCCGCAGCCGGCTACGGTTCCTGATGCCGTTCTCGATCGAAAAGCCGGGCTTCTCGATCGGCGCGCCGATCATTCGCGCCTGGTCCAACCCTTTCGGTCCGCTCGGCGTCCCGCTGCTGGACGCGGAGGATGCGGCAGAGACCCTCGACAATCTGTTCGAGGCCTTAGCCGCCCCCTCCGGCGGCTTGCCCTCGGTGCTCGTCCTTCCCGACATGCGCCTCAACGGCAAGGTGGCCCGCCTCACGCGCGCCGTTGCCATCGGCCGCAACCTGCCGCTGACGGTAACGGACACCTACAGCCGCCCCATGCTCGAAAGCCTGCTCGATGGCCCGACCTATCTGCGCAACGCCATCAGCCCGGCGCATTTCCGCGAGCTGCGGCGGCAGTGGAACAACCTGGAAAAACAGGGCGCGCTGAACTATTCCGTCGCCCGTCAACCCGCCGAGATCCGCCTGCGCATGGAGGAATTCCTGGCGCTCGAAGCGTCCGGATGGAAGGGAAAGGGTCGCAGCGCCATGGTGCTCGACCGGTTCCGTGCGGCCTTTGCCCGCGAGGCGATCACCAATCTTGCTGACGGCGACAGCGTGCGCATCCACACGCTCGACCTCGATGGCCGGGCGATCGCATCCATGGTGGTGTTCCTGATGTCGGGTGAGGCCTATACCTGGAAGACGGCCTATGACGAACGCTATGCCAAGTTCTCCCCGGGTAAGCTGCTGCTGGCCGAGCTGACGGAATGGCACCTCGACGATGCCAACATCGCCCGCTCCGATTCCTGCGCCGTGCCGGATCACCCGGTCATGAGCCGCTTCTGGCAGGAGCGCGAGGAAATGGGTACGCTGGTCATCGGCCTGCAGCAGACCCGTGACCGCGACGTGCGTCAGGTCGCAGCCCAGCTCCACCTCTACCGCAACACCCGCAACATGGCGCGCATGCTGCGCGACAAGATCAAGGCACTGGCCGGGCGCTAAATTGAGAGCCGTTCCGGCAGAGCCGCGCCGCCGCTCGCGGCCTCAGTCGCCGCGCGCCTCCGCTGCCGCCCGTTCACGCAGGAACCGTCTGATAACCTTGCCCGAGGTCGTCAGCGGCAGGCTGTCGACGAAGGCGATTTCGCGCGGATACTCGTGCATTGACAGCCGGGTCTTCACCCACTCGCGAATGGAGGTCGCAACCCGCTCGTCACCGTCCACGCCAGGCCGCAGGACGACATAGGCCTTGACGATCTCCGTGCGGACCGGATCGGGTTTGCCGACGGCAGCGGCCAGTTGCACATCCGGGTGACCGGCAAGGCAATCCTCGATTTCGCCGGGGCCGATGCGGTAACCGGACGAGGTGATGACGTCGTCATCGCGGCCGAAGAAGGTGAAATACCCCTCCTCGTCCATCACCCCCTGGTCGCCCGTCGTCATCCAGTCGCCGATGAATTTCTTCTCGGTCGCCGCCTCGTTGCCCCAATAGCCGAGAAACATCACCGGGTCCGGCCGCCCCACCGCCACCTGGCCGACACTGCCGGGCGGCAGTTCGTGACCCTCGCCGTCGATGATCGCCACCCGGTGGCCCGGTGCCGCCTTACCCATCGATCCCGGCTTGACAACGCCGAGATCGGCGGCTGACGAGATGACGATGTTGCACTCGGTCTGGCCGTAGAATTCACTGACTTCGAGACCGAGCGCTGCCTTCGCCCATTCATAGGTCTCGCGGCCGAGGGATTCCCCGGCCGAGCCGATGGTCCGGAGATTGAGGCGATAACGCTCGCGCGGCTTCTCCACCGCCTTCATCAGCCGAAGCGCCGTCGGTGGAATAAAGGCGTTGCGCACGTCCATTTCTTCCAAGATACGGAACGCCGTATGCGGGTCGAACTTCTGCGCCGGCGACGATACGACGGGCACGCCATGCAGCAGCGACGGCAACAGCGCGTTGAGCAGCCCTCCCGCCCAGGCCCAGTCCGCCGGCGTCCACATCCGGTCGCCAGGCTGCGGCAGGAAGTGATGATGAAACTCGAAGCCCGGCAGATGACCGAGCAGCACCCGGTGCCCGTGCAGCGCGCCCTTCGGCGGCCCCGTGGTGCCCGAGGTGTAGATCATTAAAGCCGGATCGTCCGGACCGGTATCCGCCGGCACGAAGCCAACGGGATCACCCGAGGCAAGTGAAGAAAAGGTGATCGTACCCGGCTGCGGCTGTTCTTCCGCCAACACCACCAGACGCAGCTCCGGCAACCGATCCCGGATTGCGGCCACGCGCTCGAAGCCAAAGTTGTTGGTGACAACAGCCGAAACGCCGGCATCCCTCAGCCGGTATTCGAGCGCCTCGACACCGAAGAGAAGTGCCAACGGCAGTGCAATGGCACCGAGCTTATAGATCCCCGCATGGGCGATCGCCGCCTCGAACCCTTGCGGCAGCAGGATCGCGACGCGCTCGCCCGGCGCAATGCCCTCTCCTGAGAGCCCTTGCGCAAAGGCGGAGGATTGCCGAGCGAAGGCGCCGTAGGTCAGCGTCCGATGCGCGCCACCGGGATCGAAATGCTGCAGACAGACGCGCTGCGACTCCCGTGCAGCCCAGGCGTCACTGACCGCCACGCCGATATTGAACTTTTCCGGGATCTGCCAGCGAAAGGCGCGGTAGAGTTCGTCGTAGATCTCGATTTTCGGTAACATGACGCTGCCATGACAGATTTGTGCTGCAGCGCACCTAACACCTTCGCTTGCCCCTCTTCAATAACCAGAGCGGCGTCCAAGCGGGGTGGACTGAGAATGATACCGAAAATTGCCGCCCGGTGCCGTCGACCGCGCATGTACCGGCACCAAAGGATAGTAACGAGAACGTCGCCGGGCCTTTTTTGTTCCGCTTAGAATCCGTCCGGTGGGGCAAAGAAGCAATTCACGTAGTCTTCGGTCGGGTGAAGGCAAATGTGAAAATCACTGTCGCCGGATGGAAGCTCGTTTCCGTAGGGAACGAAAAACCAGTGCTCTCTCGTTGCAAGGTGGTGATCGCCGGCATGGAGGTGAACCGAAAACCCTTTTGGCCCCTTCCTGATTTCGGCGCGGGGTATTGGTTCGCAATCCCCACGTACCTCATTCCCTTTGCAGCACGCGGGCGGGTATTTCCAGTGTGCGCGCGCCTGGTGGGCATCGGCATTGCTGACGAGACCAGACGAAACCGCCGCGATCAGAACGAACATCGCCGACATTCTGGAGGTCATCGGGTCACTCCTAAAAAGGACGGGACACCGTAAAATTTGCGCTTTCCAAGACAGTACCCGAAGGCCGGCAGCAATCACATTAGCCCTTTCGGGCGGCACATTGCACTCCGTCGGCGGCCTTCGCATATTGGTCTGATCACCAAGGCCCCGCCTGGCGCTTAGCTGATGCCGATCGCGGCGCGACAGAGCATCAGGTCAAGTCGATCACCGGACACGCGACCGCGAAAGAGGTGACCCGCTACACGAAGGCGGCAAATCAAAAACGTCTCGCCAGGAGCGCTGTCGGGCTGATGAATAAGGATGTTGAGGAAGAATAGGGTCGATCAAAACCGGAACAAAAGTGTCCAGCTTTTCAGGATGGTGGAAGTTTTCTGGATATCTAGAGGCAAAAAATCAACAAAAACAATGCTGTTTTAGTATTGGTGCCCCATGCCGGGGTCGAACCAGCACTCCTTTCGGAACTCGATTTTGAGTCGAGCGCGTCTACCAATTCCGCCAATGGGGCTCAGGGAAGTGCGATATCAGCGGCTCGGATTTACACGAAGGATTTCGCGATGGTCAACCATCATTTTCAAGATGCCACGCGGACAATCACGAAAGCGTGCGGACTTGTCGCGGCCACCGCGATTTACAGCGCGAGCGATCCTGCCTAAGAAGACGCCATCCAGTCTGCACCGCGGCAAGTGCCGGTTTCCATAGGCCTGCCGCCCGCGAGGTATAGATGATCGACGCCGCCACCCAATCCCGCCAGCACCTGCTGATCGCCATTGTCGTGACCCTCGGCATGGCGGCAACCGTCGGCGGGGCGCTTGGCTTCGAGCATATTGGCGGCTACATCCCCTGCGCGCTCTGCCTGCTGCAGCGCGACCCCTATTACTGGGGCATTCCGGTCGGCATCCTCGCCATCATCACCAGCGCGCTGAAGCTGCCCGTATGGCTGACGCGCACGCTGCTTGCCATCATCGGCATCCTGATGCTCGTCGGCGCCGGCATGGGCGTCTATCACGCGGGCGCGGAATGGCACTTCTGGGAAGGGCCGTCCACCTGTGCCACGACGGCGCAGGGTGTGTCGTCCAATGTCGGCGACCTGCTCGGCGACCTTGACTCGAAGCATGGCCCGTCCTGCACGGAAGCCGCATTGCGGGTGCTCGGCCTTTCCTTCGCCGGATGGAACGTGATCGCCAGCCTGATCCTTGCAGCGATCGCGCTTCGCGGCGCTGCGAAGGCGCGCTGATCCCGGATCGCTCCAGGAAAACGGACAGCATCGCGTGACAACCCGACGAGGGGTTGGCGAACGCACGCACCTGCCCTGATCCCCCTCCGGGGCTTGATCCGGCAAGAAGGCACGAACAGCGTCAGGGCTGCAGTTCGACGTCCCAGTAGAGATAGTCCATCCAGCTTTCATGCAGATGGTTCGGCGGAAAGAGCCGGCCGTTGTTGTGCAGGTCCTGTACCGTCGGCTGGTAGGGCCTCTGGTGCGGGAACATGCCGGCCTGCTTCGGCAGCTTGCTGCCCTTGCGCAGATTGCAGGGAGAGCAGGCTGCGACGACGTTGTCCCATGTCGTCTGGCCGCCGTGAGCGCGGGGTACCACGTGATCGAAGGTAAGATCGTCGGGCGAACCGCAATACTGGCATTCGAATTTATCGCGCAGGAACACGTTGAACCGGGTGAAGGCCGGGTGGCGCGAGGGCTGCACGTAGCTCTTGAGGCAAACAACGCTCGGCAGTCGCATCGAGAAACTCGGAGACGACACCGAATGTTCGTACTCGGCAAGGATGTGTACGCGGTCAAGGAAGACTGCCTTGATCGCGTCCTGCCAGGACCAAAGCGACAAGGGGTAGTAACTCAGCGGCCGATAGTCAGCGTTCAAGACGAGCGCTGGTAAGGCCTGTGGTGAGACTGCAATCGTCAAGCGTATTCTCCTGATCGATTCGGCATCTGCACCTTCTATATTAGGCCCGTTGCAACAGGATTGTGAAGCCGGAAAGAAAAATGCGCTCGCTGGATTCGCTTTTTCCTTCAAGGTGTCACAGGAACAGCATCGCGGCGCATTTCCTGTGCGTAATAGGCCCAGAAGAGCCGCGCGGCGACGCTGCGCCAAGGCGACCAGGAGGCGGCGAGCGAATCAATTTCGCGTGCGGTCGGGCGCAATTCGAGGCCCAGTCCGTGGCCGATCGCGTTCTGCAGCGCTATGTCGCCGGAGGGGAAGACGTCCGGGTGGCCGGCGCAAAACAAGAGATAGACCTCCGCCGTCCATCGTCCCACGCCCTTGATCGCCGTCAGGTCCCGGATCGCCTCGGTCGCCTCGGCGTCGCAGATCGCATCGAGATCGATTTCGCCTGCAACCACCACCTCGGCGACGCGACGCAGCGCATCCGCCTTGGCGCGTGAAAGACCGATTGCGCGGCAGTCCTCATCGCTGAGCGAAATCACCCCGGATGCCGTGACCTCGCCGAGCCTCTCCTCCATCCGCCGCCAGATCGCCGCGGCACTCGCCTTCGAGACCATCTGCGACACGATGATGCTGGCAAGGCCGCGATAACCGGGATCGGTTCGCCGAAGCGGCACCGGCCCGGCCTTGGCGACCACGTGCTCCAGGCGCGCATCCAGCATCACCAGACCGGAAAGCCCGGCCTCGATATCCTCATGTGTCCGGATGATCCGCATGATGCCTCCACAAAGCGGATGATTTTTATACCCCTTCCATGGCAAAGGGAAAGGATGCCAGACACGCCACCCGTTTTCCGCTTTGCCCCCAGCCCGAACGGCCTGCTACACCTCGGCCACGCGCTCTCCGCGGTGCTGAACCACGACATGGCGAAGGCCACGAACGGCCGCTTCCTGCTGCGCATCGAGGATATCGACCAGACCCGTTGCCGCCCGGAATTCGAGGCCGCAATCTTGAGAGATCTCGCTTGGCTCGGCCTGGACTGGGAGCGTCCCGTGCGCCGCCAGTCGGACCACCTCGATGCCTATGCGTCAGCTCTCGAACGGCTGAACGAGCTCGGCGTGGTCTACCCTTCGATCATGACCCGCGGCGAGATCAAGGCGGCCGTCGCCGAGGCCGAGGTCGACGGCCGGAGCTGGCCGCGCGATCCGGACGGCAGCCCGCTCTATCCCGGTCGCGAACGCACCTGTTCGGCGCGCGAGCGAGCAGACTTGCTCGCAAGCGGCAGAGCCTATGCCTGGCGGCTCGACATGCAGAGGGCGATCAGTCTCCTCGGAGGCACCCCTCTCACCTGGGACGAGAGCGGTGCCGGCCCAATGGGCGAAGCTGGCGTCATCCTGGCCAACCCTACCGCCTGGGGCGACGTCATCCTGTCGCGCTCCGATGCACCGTCGAGCTATCATCTGTCCGTCGTCGTCGATGATGCGCTGCAGGGCATCACCCATGTCGTGCGTGGCCGCGATCTCTATCATGCGACTTCCGTGCACCGGCTGCTGCAGCGGCTTCTGGAGCTACCGCAGCCGCTTTACCACCACCACCGGCTGATCCTCGGACCGGATGGCCGCAAGCTGTCCAAGAGCAACCAGGATACCGGCATAGCGGCGTTCCGCGCCGCCGGTCGCACTCCGGAAGAGGTCCGGGCGTTAATCGTCTAGATCCTGTTCTTCGCGAACGGCCTCGTTTCCATTGCGGAACTGAAAGCTCCGCCGCACCATGCGCTTGACCCGGTATTTCAGGATCGCGGCATTGATCTCGGCGCCGATGATAAAGATCGCCGCGATCATGTAGAGGAACACGAGCACGATCATGATCGACGCCAGGCCCGCATAGGTCGAGACATAGGTGGCGAAGGTCGCGAGATAGGAAGCGAAGGCGTAGGCACCGATCGTCCAGCAGACGAGCGTCAGCACGATGCCGGGCAGCACGTCGACCACCTTGCGATGGCCATCGGGCAGCCAGAGATGCGACACCAGAAGTCCACCGGTCAAAACGACCAGGGCGAGCGGCAGGCTCCAGTTGTCGACGGTTGCCAGCACGCCGCCGAACCACGGCCACCATTCTCCGGCGTAACGTACCGCCAGCGGCACCGCGACCAAGAGGATGCTGAGCGCCGCCAGGATCAGCACGCCGGCAAGCACGAAGCCAAGGCTCGCAAGCCGGGTCACGTACCAGTAGCGGCTCTCGCTGACGCGATAGGCGCGGTTCAGCGAGACGCGCAGCGCCTCCACGCCGTTGGAGGCGAAATAGGCCGCGGCGAGAACGGAAACGGTCAAGAGCCCACCGCGCGGGATCGTCAACACCCGCACGATCTCGTCGGCGACAGGTTTGGCGATCGATTCCGGCCAGGCGTCGAATATCAGGTGTACAGCCGTTTCGGCGAACTGATCGGCGCCGAGAAAGCTACCAAGCGCAGTGCCGAAGATCAGAAAGGGAAAGACGGCAAGCAGCGACGACAGAGCCACATGGCTTGCCATCGCCCAACCGTCATCGAGGCTGAAATGCCAGAGCGCATCGAATACGACTTTCCAGGTGATGCGTATGAATGCTGGCATTCCACTCCAATCCTAAAGGGCCCCGAGACCGCACGCTCCCGCGCCGTTGTCCCGGTACCGTTTCCTTGGCTTGACACAATCGCAACGGCGACAACGCTGGCGGGTTCCGGCTTGCGCAATTCAATTGTATCCCGCCGATGAATATGGGAAACGGAGGCAGGATTTCTACAGGAATCGATCGGATGACTGATCGCCCCACAATCATTGTCACCGGATGTTCATCCGGGATCGGCGCCTATTGCGCGCGCGCGCTCCACGCCGATGGCTGGCGGGTCTTTGCGACCGTGCGTCGGGAAGAAGACCGCCAGTCCCTTGAGGCCGAAGGCATCGAAACCTTCCTGATGGACTATACCAAGCCGGAAACCATTGCCGCCCTGGCCGACACGGTGCTCGCGCTTTCCAGCGGACGGATCGACGCGCTGTTCAACAATGGCGCCTATGGCCAGGCGGGTGCGGTCGAGGACCTGCCGACCGAAGCGCTTCGGCTTCAACTCGAGACCAACGTCATCGGCTGGCACGACCTGACGCGGCGGGTGATCCCGGCCATGCGAGCGCGTGGGCGCGGCCGCATCGTGCAGTGTTCCTCGATCCTCGGCATCGTGCCCTATCGCTGGCGTGGCGCCTACAACGCCTCCAAGTTTGCGATCGAGGGGCTGTCGCTCACCCTCAAGATGGAACTTGCCGGCAGCGGCATCGAGGTGAGCCTCATCGAGCCCGGGCCGATCGCCTCTAAATTCACGACCAATGCGATCGGCTATATCGAGCGCTTCATCGATCTCAAGAATTCGGTGCACCGCGCCGAATACGAACGACAGATGCGGCGCCTCAGGGGCGAAGGCAAACCCGCCCCGGGCAAGCTCGGCCCCGATGCGGTTTATGCGGTTTTGAAGCACGCGCTGACAGCAAAGAAACCCAAACCGCACTATATTGTAACAAGGCCCGCCAGGCAGGGCGCGCTTCTGAAAAAACTCCTGCCGGCTGCATTGTTTTATCGCATCATCGGCCGACTTGGCTGAAGTAGAATTGCAAGGAAGAGTTCGATGTCCAGCTTCTTTACCGGCCTGACCCTGTTCATCATGGGCTTGGTCGTGATCGTCCTGATCCGTGGTCTCGTGAACATGGCGAAGGGCGGCAGCGGCAACACCTCCAACAAGCTGATGCAGGCACGCGTGCTGTTGCAGGCGATCGCCATCGTCCTGATCATGGTGACGCTGTGGCTCACCGGCGGCGGCCGTCCGACCTAGATGACGCAATTCCAGGCGGAAAGCCGTTCCACACCTTTCCTGGAATTGCCCGACCTGGATGACGCAATTCCGGACGGAAAGCCGTTCCACACCTTTCCTGGAATTGCCCTAGAGGACCGTGACGATAGATGGTGAAGCTCAACAAGATCTATACCCGGACGGGTGACAACGGCACCACCGGGCTCGTTGCAGGTCCGCGCCGCCTCAAGAGCGACCTCCGGGTCGATGCCTATGGCGCGGTGGACGAAACCAACGCCTTCGTCGGCCTGGCGCGACAGCACACGGCCGATATCTCCGCACTCGACGACGCGCTGATGCGGATCCAGAACGACCTCTTCGATCTCGGCGCCGATCTGGCGACCCCGGATACGGGCGAGCCGCCGCAATATGAGCCGCTTCGCATCGTCGCAGCGCAGGTGACCTGGCTCGAGACCGAAATCGACCGGCTGAATGCCGACCTTCAGCCACTGCGCTCCTTCGTGCTACCGGCCGGCAGCCCCGCTTCCGCCGCGCTGCATGTCGCCCGCACCGTGGCGCGGCGGGCAGAGCGGCAGATGGTGGCGCTCGCCAATGTCGAAGGCGAGATCGTCAGTGCCGAAGCGATCGCCTATATCAACCGGCTCTCCGATTTCCTGTTCGTCGCGGCGCGCTCGGCAAATGACAAAGGTCAAGCCGACGTCCTTTGGATTCCCGGAAAAAACAGATAACGTCCGCTTCCACAAAGTTCCCCGCGGGGAACTTTGGCATGATCCGCGCTTCGGGAGATCGCATGTTCATACCGCTTCACGATACGAACACCCTGAAGCACATCAAGGTCCAGTACGTCACCATCAGCCTGATCGCCATCAACATCGCCGTCTGGCTGATCACCGGGCCGATCGCCTCGGAAGAGATCGCCAACGCCGCCATCCTCGGCTTCGGCTATATTCCGGCGCTCATCTTCGACTATGCCCAACTCGACCCTTCGCTGGTCATCGTTCCCGACGGCTTCACCTTCGTCACCTATTCCTTCCTGCATGGCGACTTCATGCACCTGGCGATGAACATGCTGTTTCTCTGGGTGTTCGGCGACAATGTCGAGGACGCGCTCGGGCATTTCCGCTATCTCGCCTTCTATCTTCTCTGCGCCGCCGCAGGGGCGCTCGCCCACGGGCTTTTCGATCCGGCGTCCGAAGCACCGCTGATCGGCGCATCCGGCGCGATCTCCGGCGTCGTTGCCGCCTATTTCCTTCTGCATCCGAAGGTGCGGGTCTGGGTTCTGGTGTTCTTCCGCATCCCACTGCCCCTGCCAGCCGCCATTCCGCTGGCCTTCTGGATCGGCCAGCAGTTCTTCATGCTGGTCGTCGATCCCGGCAGCGGCGTTTCCTGGAGCGCCCATGTCGGCGGCATTGTCGCCGGCCTCGTCCTGGTGGTCATTTTGCGACGCCGCGATGTGCCGCTTTTCGACCGCACCCTCGTCACGCCGCGCGCCGTCCGGCACAAGGCGGAACCCATTACGGCGGGACAACAGCCGCCTGCGGATGCGACAAAACCGCCGATGCCCTGGGGGCGCCAGACCTGAGCGCGCCCTCGCCGCTCCCACTCATTCGGCCCGGATCGGGCGCCATTTCAAGGACTTGCCTGACACTGGCCATGCCTTGACGACCTGCAGGCGACCGGCCTCGGAAGCCGCTTGCCATCCGCCTATCTTACGTGTACGTAAACGTCATTCCAATTCTCGGGGTTATATCGATTTAGCGCCATGCACAGCGATTGTAATTGGAGAAAAAACGCGTATCGATGTCGCCAACCGACAATCAGGCGGCTCCGTTAAGGCGCATTTTCCTGCGAAAGCTCTTGGAGGGAAGAATCCATGAAAATACTTGTGACGGTGAAGCGGGTGGTTGACTACAACGTCAAGATCCGCGTGAAGGCAGACGGTTCGGGCGTCGAGCTTGCGAATGTGAAGATGTCGATGAACCCGTTCGACGAAATCTCGGTCGAAGAGGCGCTGCGACTGAAGGAAGCCGGCAAGGCGAGTGAAGTTGTCGTCGTTTCCGTTGGTCCGGCCAAGGCCGAAGAGACGCTGCGCACCGCGCTCGCCATGGGTGCGGACCGCGCCATCCTCGTCGAGACCGAGGACCAGGTCGAGCCGCTCGCCGTCGCCAAGCTCGTCAAGGGTGTGGCCGAGGCCGAACAGCCGGGCCTGATCATCGTCGGCAAGCAGGCGATCGACGACGACTCGAACCAGACCGGCCAGATGCTGTCGGCCCTCTTGGGCTGGGCCCAGGGCACCTTCGCCTCCAAGGTCGAGATCGGCGACGGCAAGGCGACCGTCACCCGCGAGGTCGACGGTGGCCTGCAGACGATCGACATCAAGCTGCCGGCGGTGGTCACCACCGACCTGCGCCTGAACGAGCCGCGCTACGCCTCGCTGCCGAACATCATGAAGGCGAAGAAGAAGCCGCTCGACAAGAAGTCGCCTGCCGACTTCGGCGTCGACACCGCCGCCCGCCTCAAGGTGCTGAAGACCGAGGAGCCGTCGGGCCGCAAGGCCGGCATCAAGGTCAAGTCGGTCGCCGAGCTCGTCGAGAAGCTCAAGACCGAAGCCGGCGTCCTCTAAGTTCAGCAAAGGGAGATATCATCATGGCCATTCTTCTTCTGGCTGACCACGACAGCAACCACCTTTCCGACCAGACCGCCAAGGCGCTGACTGCTGCCTCGAAGATCGGCGGCGATGTGCATGTGCTGGTCGCCGGTGCCGGCGCCAAGACGGCGGCCGAACAGGCCGCCAAGCTTGCCGGCGTTGCGAAGGTGCTCGTCGCCGCCGACGCTTCGCTCGCCAACAACCTCGCCGAGCCGCTGGCGGCGCTGATCGTCTCGCTCGCCGGCAGCTACGACACGATCGTTGCCGCCGCGACCTCGGTCGGCAAGAACGTCATGCCGCGCGTCGCCGCCCTGCTCGACGTTTCTCAGGTCTCGGAAATCATCGAGGTCGTCTCTGCCGACACCTTCAAGCGGCCGATCTATGCCGGCAACGCCATCCAGACGGTGCAGACGACGGAAGCCAAGCGCGTCATCACCGTGCGCACCGCCGCCTTCGCCTCCGCTGCCGAAGGCGGTTCGGCTGCGATCGAAAGCGTTGCGGCGGCCGCCAACCCGGGCGTCTCCGCCTTCGTCGCCGACGCGCTGTCGTCGTCCGACCGTCCGGAGCTGACCTCGGCGAAGATCATCATCTCCGGCGGTCGCGCCCTCGGTTCCTCCGAGAAGTTCCAGGAAGTCATCCTGCCGGTCGCCGACAAGCTCGGTGCCGCCGTCGGTGCCTCCCGCGCCGCCGTCGATGCCGGTTACGCCCCGAACGACTGGCAGGTCGGCCAGACCGGCAAGGTGGTCGCGCCCGATCTCTACATCGCCTGCGGCATCTCCGGTGCGATCCAGCATCTCGCCGGCATGAAGGACTCCAAGGTTATCGTCGCGATCAACAAGGACGAGGAGGCGCCGATCTTCCAGGTCGCCGACTACGGCCTGGTTGCCGATCTCTTCGACGCCCTGCCGGAATTGCAGAAGGCCCTGTAACCCACGGCAAGACCCGCCCGCCGCCGCCCATGAAAAGGGCTGGCAAAAGCGTGGACTTGGCATTAACAATCTACCGGGCCGGCCAAACCGGCCCGGTTTGCGTGTCTGAGGCGGCCTGGCCGCCCACTTGAAGATGGATGTTCGCCGCAATGATCAAGACGGTCGGAGTTATTGGTGCCGGGCAAATGGGCTGCGGCATTGCGCATGTTTCGGCAATCGCCGGATACAAGGTGCAGATCTACGATCTTGCCGCTGAACGGATCGAAGCGGGCCTTGCCACCATCAACGGCAACCTCGCCCGCCAGGTATCCTCCGGCAAGATGACCGACGAGGCGCGCAAGGCGGCGCTTGCGCTGATCAAGGGTTCCTCCGACATCAACGACCTGTCGCAGGCCGACCTCGTGATCGAAGCCGTCACCGAAGACGAAACGATCAAGCGCAAGATCTACGGCCAGGTTTGTCCGATCCTCAAGCCTGAAGCGATTCTGGCGACCAACACCTCTTCTCTGTCGATTACCCGCCTGGCCTCGGCCACCGATCGCCCCGAGCATTTCATGGGCATCCACTTCATGAACCCGGTTCCGGTCATGAAGCTCGTCGAACTCGTGCGCGGCATCGCCACTGACGAGCAGACCTTCAAGACCGCCAAGGAATTCGTCGCGACGCTCGACAAGACCGTGACGGTCGCCGAAGATTTCCCGGCTTTCATCGTCAACCGCATCCTGCTGCCGATGATCAACGAGGCGATCTATACGCTTTACGAAGGCGTCGGCAGCGTCGAGGCCATCGACACCGCCATGAAACTTGGCGCCAACCATCCGATGGGCCCGCTGCAGCTTGCCGACTTCATCGGCCTCGATACCTGCCTGTCGATCATGCAGGTACTCTATGACGGCCTGGCGGATTCGAAGTATCGCCCCTGCCCGCTCCTGGTGAAATATGTCGAAGCCGGCTGGCTCGGCCGCAAGTCTGGCCGCGGCTTCTACGACTATCGCGGCGACGTCCCGATTCCGACCCGGTAAGTCTTGTACCAAGGAGGCATTTCAATAGGGGATGCCTGCTCAGCTCGGGGCGAACTCGACTCTGAATACATCTTCAGAAGAAAATGCCCGCAGCGATGGTAGTATAATCTAAAGAAGGTGCCGTTATCCTCTCCCAACCAAGCGGGAGAGAGAAAGAGAATGGGTTCGCAAGCCATATCCGCGATAGCAGCGCGGTCGGTGCCCTCATTGTTGAATGCGAGGGCGTGGCGATTTGCATTGATCCTCGGTGTGGCGCCCAATCTGGCAATGCTTCTGGTCTTGCCGTTCTACGTGGCCGCGCGACCGCTTTCACCACTCCTCTACGTATTCGCAGGCCCACTTGCACTGCGCGCCCGACCTGCGCTGGCCTACCTTCTATTCCCACTCATTGCCGTCGCCGATTTGAGCCTCGTGGCCATGGCGGCGTTCCATCTGCCGTTCGATACTGCGATCCAGTCCATGCGCTACATGGCGTCTCTGGATCTCACCTCATCGGTCTTCTACCTGGTGGTGCTCGGCTTCTTTGTCGCCAATGGCGTTGCAATCGCCTGCCTCGTGAACCGCAATCGTCAGGCCTTGCAAGGCGCAATGATGCTGCCAGCGGTTCTGGTCGCAATCGGCCTGGCGTCGTTTGAGCGCCATATCAATCGCCCTTTCCTCAAGCAGCCTGCTCAATCATTCGAGAGCGCCCTCTCGATCAATAACTTCAACGCCGCAGCCATAGCGGACGGTGGTCGCAACGTGCTGTTCGTCATGGTGGAGGGGCTTGGTGCATTGTCCAACCCCGCGCATGCTGCAATTCTCTCAAACCGCCTTCAGGCGGCCCTCGATACCGGGCGCTACAGGCTTTCGAGCGGTCTCAGCAATTTCGAGGGTTCGACAACCGGGGCTGAATCTCGCGAACTCTGCGGGCAATGGGGTGATCACACGGATTATCTTGACCAGACCGCCTATGACTGCCTCCCGGCCGCACTGGCTGATCGCGGCTACCGCACCATCTCCTATCACGGCTTTTCTCAAAAGATGTTCGAACGGGAGACGTGGTATCCACGAATTGGTTTTCAGGAATTGCACTTCCTCGAGAGTCTGACGAGCACCGATGATAGGTTTCGCCGGCGCTGCGGCAGCGTGTTTGCGGGCCTGTGCGACAAGGATGTCGCGGACGCCATCCGCGACCGGCTGACGGAACAACCGGCCGAGCGGAAATTCTTGTACTGGCTGACGCTGAACTCCCACATACCTTACGTGCGCAAGCAGGAAGGCGAGCTAAAGTGCGGCAGCGATGCAGCCGCGATAGCACACACGCAAGTCTGCGAGTTGACCGAGTTGTGGGCCGACGTCTTTGACAGCGTCGCAACGATCGCCAAGGACCCGGGCTTGCCGCCGACCGACATCTTCATCGTCGGCGACCACACCACGCCACTATGGAATCGTGCAGCGGCAGCGCATTTCACACCCCACAAGGTTCAGTGGTACCTGCTGCGCGACAATCGGGGTGTATCGGACAGAGATTGACCCCTACTCTCCAATGACGGCCGCGATCAGCGCCTTTGCGTCGTCGCTGTCCCAGGCGGCCGGGCCATTCATCGAGCCGAGGAGGCAGCCCTTGTCGTCGAGCAGCAGCGTTGCCGGCAGGCCGAAGGCGAGGCCTTCCTTCTTCATGTTGTTGAACACGCCCATCGACGCGTCGCGATAATAGCCAAGCTCGTGCACGGCGATCTCGTCGAGAAACGCCTTCGGCTTCTCGTCGTCGCCGACGTCGATATTGATCGCCACCACTTCGAACTTGTCGCTGCCGAGCGACTTCTGCAGCGCATTGAGCGCCGGCATCTCCTCGCGGCAGGGCACGCACCAGGTGGCCCAGAGATTGACGAGCAGGGTCTTGCCGGCGAAGGCCGAGACGGTCGTCGGTTTGCCGTCGGGACCGTTGAAGTCGAGTGCGATCGGCCGCGGTGACGACGCTGGCGCCATGGCGGCCACCTGCCCCTTCATCAATGGCGTCAGCGATGCGACCTTGGCTGATGTCAGCGGGCAGTTGGCACTGGCCGTTTCGGTCTCCTCACCATTGCCAGACCCGGTCTCCTTCACGTATACCGCTGCCGCACCGATGATCACGCCGAACAGGGCGGCGAGCGCGAACAGTTTCACGGCCGGGGGGGATTTCCTCTGGTCGGGCATTTCATTCTCCAAGGCGGGCATTCTTCATGACTGACGGCAATTCCGAGACGAAATCCTCCAACCAGATGTGGGGCGGTCGCTTTGCCTCGGGTCCGGACGCGATCATGGAGGAGATAAATGCCTCGATCGGCTTCGACAAGAAGCTCTATGCCCAGGACATCCGCGGCTCAATAGCGCATGCGACCATGCTGGCGCATCAAGGCATCATTTCGGCTGAAGACAAAGACAAGATCGTTCACGGTCTCGACACGATCCTGTCAGAAATCGAAAGCGGCCAGTTCGAGTTCTCGCGCCGCCTCGAAGACATCCATATGAACATCGAAGCGCGGCTGGCGGCGCTGATCGGCCCGTCGGCCGGCCGCCTGCACACCGCCCGTTCGCGCAACGACCAGGTGGCGCTCGACTTCCGCCTCTGGGTCAAGGAAGAGCTGCAGAAGACCGAGAAGGCGCTGACGGCGCTGATCGCCGCGTTCCTCGACCGCGCCGAGGAACATGCCGACACCGTCATGCCGGGCTTCACCCATCTGCAGACGGCGCAGCCCGTCACCTTCGGTCACCATTGCATGGCCTATGTGGAAATGTTCGGCCGCGACCGCTCGCGCGTGCGCCACGCTATCGAGCATATGGACGAGAGCCCGATTGGCGCGGCGGCACTGGCCGGCACCGGTTTCCCGATCGATCGGCACATGACCGCCAAGGCGCTCGGCTTCGCCGGCCCGACGCGCAACTCGATCGACACCGTCTCCGACCGCGATTTCGCGCTCGAATTCCTGTCGATGGCATCGATTGCCGCCACCCACCTGTCGCGTCTCGCCGAAGAGATCGTCATCTGGTCGACGCCGCAATTCGGCTTCATCCGCCTGTCGGATGCGTTTTCGACCGGCTCCTCGATCATGCCGCAGAAGAAGAACCCCGACGCCGCGGAACTGGTGCGCGCCAAGACCGGCCGCATCAACGGTTCGCTGATCGCGCTGCTGACGGTCATGAAGGGCCTGCCGCTCGCCTATTCCAAGGACATGCAGGAAGACAAGGAACAGGTCTTCGACGCCGCCGAAAGCCTCGAACTGGCGATTGCCGCCATGACCGGCATGATGCGCGACATGACTGTTCGCGCCGACCGCATGAAAGCGGCCGCCGGCTCCGGTTATTCGACCGCGACCGATCTTGCCGACTGGCTGGTGCACGAGGCGGGACTGCCCTTCCGTGATGCCCACCACGTCACCGGCCGTGCCGTCGCGCTCGCCGAACAGAAGGCCTGCGATCTGGCGGATCTTTCGCTTGCCGACCTTCAGTCGATCCATGCCGACATCACCGAGAAGGTCTTCGACGTTCTGACGGTCGAGGCCTCGGTTGCCAGCCGCACTTCTTTCGGCGGCACGGCCCCCAAGGAGGTTCGCAAGCAGATCGCCTGGTGGCGCGCCCGCAACTAAGGGACGGACGAAGCTGCGGGCGGTTTCCGCCCGCAAATTCAGGGTGCACAAGCGCCGGAAAAATCGATAAGACATCGCACCAGCATCAGTCCCGCGAAGGAAAATCACGATGACATTCACGAAGGCGGCCCGGCTTGCGCTCCTGCTGGCGATCCCCGGGCTGGTTCTTGTCGGTTGCGGACGCAAGGGTGATCTTGACCGCCCCGGTTCGACGGCGCCGATCAATACCAAGACGCCCGCCGGAACCGTCGAGCAGAAGGAAAAGCCGGACGATCGCCCTTTCCTGCTCGATCCCCTCCTCTAGTTGAAATTACGCAATTCCGGAGAGAAGATCGCATCACACTTTCCCGGAATTGCTGAAAGCCGAGCTGCAGCCCGTGAACCACTTCCAGTACCGCGACGGAATCCTCTACGCCGAAGACGTGCCGGTCACCGACATCGCGCGCGCCGTCGGCACACCCTTCTATTGCTATTCGACCGCCACGCTCGAGCGCCATTACACGGTCTTTTCAAAGGCCTTCGCCGATGTGGACGCGATGGTCTGCTATGCCATGAAGGCCAACTCGAACCAGGCAGTGCTGAAGACGCTCGGTCGCCTCGGCGCCGGCGTCGACGTCGTCTCCGGTGGCGAATTGCGCCGCGCGCTTGCCGCCGGCATTCCCGCAAGCCGGATCATGTTCTCCGGCGTCGGCAAGACGCCGCAGGAAATGGACCTGGCGCTGGACGCCGGCATCTATTGCTTCAACGTCGAATCCGAACCGGAACTCGAGGTGCTGAACCAGCGTGCCGTGCGCGCCGGCAAGCGCGCCCACGTTTCCTTCCGCATCAATCCGGACGTCGACGCCAAGACCCACGCCAAGATTTCCACGGGCAAGAAGGAAAACAAGTTCGGCATTTCCTGGGAGCGCGCCCGCGCCGTCTATGCCCATGCCGCCACCCTGCCCGGCATTGAGGTGACCGGCATCGACATGCATATCGGCAGCCAGATCACCGAGTTGCAGCCCTTCGACGACGCCTTCAAGCTGCTGCGTGAATTGGTCGATACGCTGCGCTCCGACGGCCATTCGATCGACCATGTCGACATCGGCGGCGGCCTTGGCATTCCCTACAAGGACGACAACAACCCGCCGCCGCTGCCGGACGCTTATGCCGAAATCGTCAAGAGCCAGCTGCAATCGCTTGGCTGCAAGATCGTCACCGAACCGGGCCGGCTGATCGTCGGCAATGCCGGCATCCTCGTGACCGAAGTGATCTACGTGAAGGATGGCGGCGACAAGACCTTCGTCATCGTCGACGGCGCGATGAACGACCTCATCCGCCCGACGCTTTACGAGGCCTATCACGAGATCCGCCCTGTTCGCATTTCGGCCGCCAATGCCCCACGCATCCGCGCCGACGTCGTCGGGCCGGTCTGCGAAACCGGCGATTATCTGGCGCTCGATCGCGAGATGGCCATGCCGAAGCCCGGCGACCTCTTCGCGATCAGCTCGGCGGGCGCCTACGGCGCCGTCCAGGCCAGCACCTACAATTCCCGTCTGTTGATCCCTGAAGTTCTGGTCAAGGACGACCGCTTCCACGTGGTTCGCCCACGCCAGGATTACGATGCCCTGATCGGCCTCGACTCGGTTCCGGACTGGCTCGCCTGAGGCACCCGCACCAACGACGACAATCTGTGGTCGCCACCCGGGCGATCACGATTCTGTTTGCGCCCTCGCCTTCGCCACAAACGATGGTATCCTGAAGGCCAGCGCGCTAAGCGAAGCTGCGTGCCGTTTCCAGCCGCATCTCGCTTTACTATATTGGGTCAGCCACGAGCGTTGATGGGCGACCGAAAGGAAACTTGGGCGGATGACGCAATTCCGGCAGGATGAAACGCCACAACCGAAGCCGTTTTCGAGAACCCTGGCACTGAAGAGATGGCTGGCGCGCTCGGTGCTGGTCGCCGAACAGCTTCTGCCGCGCATCCTCCTACCCGGTTCCATCGTCCTTCTGTTTCTCGCCTTCGCCTGGCTCGGCTTCTTCCGCGTGGCGCCGTTCTGGCTGCATGCCGTGACGCTCTTTGTCTTCGCCATCGGCTTCCTCGCATCCCTGGTGCCGCTGGCGCGGATCCGCTTGCCCGGAAATGTCGATGCCGACCGCATGCTGGAAGAGCGCAACGCCCTGCCCCATCAGGCAATCCGCGTCCAGGACGACCGGCCGGCAACCGACAATCCCCTCGGCGAAGCGCTTTGGCGCGAGCACCAGGCCCGCATGGCACGAATGATCGGCGCGCTCGATACGGGGCTTCCGCGTCCTGATATTGCCCGGCACGACCCTTTTGCCCTGCGTGCCGTGCCGGTTCTTCTCGCCTGTCTCGCCTTTGCCTACTCCTATTCCAACCGCGCCGGCCTGCTCAGCGACGCGCTGCGCCTGCCGCAGGCTTCGGTCGAAACGGCTGACATCCGCATTGATGCCTGGGTGACGCCGCCGGCCTATACCGGCCGCGCCCCGATCTTCCTCACCGGCAAGCCGGAGACGGCATCTGCGGCGGCGGACGGCGGAGCCATCACCATCCCGCAATTCAGCGATCTGACCGTCCGGGTCACCGGGGCAGGACCGGACCAGGTCGTCCGCTTTGCCGAGAGTGGCGCGGCCAAGGCAATCGCCATTCCCGCAGCCGGCGAGAAAGCCGAGGAAACGAAGCCCAAGCCGAAGGTGGGCGAAGCCGGACCGAAGGTCGCGGAAGTCGCTGCGCCGGCGCCTGCCCGCAACCCGAATGCCGTGCGCAACCATGTCTATAAGGTCGTCAAGGACGGCGAGCTTGTCGTCGGGGATCGGCGCTGGGCTTTCAAGATCATCCCGGACGGCGTGCCGCAGATCTCCTTCGACGGCATTCCCCGTCCCACCGTCAATGCGGCGCTGGAAATCACCTTCGCGGCGACAGATGACTACGGCATCGCCCAGGCCTGGGCCGAGATCAAGCCGATCGACGAAGCCGCGGAGGGGGCCCGTCCGCTCTATCCGCTGCCCGAATACCGGCTCGACCTGCCGCGCCGCAACGCGCGCGAGGCCAAGGGCACGACCAGCCGAAACCTCAGCGAACATCCGCTTGCGGGCAAGCGCGTGCGGGTCACGCTCGTCGCCCGCGACGCCGCGGGCCAGGAGGGCCGCAGCCCGCCGCAGGACATGATCCTGCCCGCCCGCCAGTTCACCCAGCCGCTCGCCGGCGCCGTGGCGGAACAGCGCCAGGTCTTCGCGCTCGATGCCAACGATCTGCCGCGCGCCATCGACCTCAACGACGCCGTGGCCTCCCTTGCCGAGGACTGGATCCCCAACCTCACGCATTTCCTGCTGTTGAAGTCGGCGCGGACACGCATGGCGCTTGCCTACAACGACGACATGCTGCGTGACGCCGCCGGATACCTCTGGGAGATTGCGCTCGGTATCGAAGACGGCGACCTCTCGCTCGCCGAACGGCGCCTGCGTGACGCGCAGCAGGCGCTCTCGGACGCCTTGGAGCGCAACGCCTCCGACCAGGAAATCGCCAAGCTGATGCAGGAGTTGCGCCAGGCCATGCAGGAATACATGCAGGCCCTCGCCCAGCAGGCGGCGAAAGACCCGCGCATGGCCGGAAAAATGAACCCGAACAACATCCTGCGCCAACAGGATCTCGAAAAGATGATGAACCAGATCGAGAACCTGGCGCGCTCCGGCGCACGTGATCAGGCACGCCAGATGCTCTCGGAGCTGCAGCGCATGATGAACAACCTGCAGGCCGGCCGCGGCCAGCAGCAGATGGGCGAGCAGAACGACGCCATGCGCCAGCAGATGGACAAGCTCGGCAAACTGATGCAGCAGCAGCAGCAGCTTATGGATGAGACGTTCAAGCTCGACCAGGCGCAGCGCGACCGCATGCAACGCGGCGACCCCTTGCAGGGCGAGGACAATGAACTCTTCGGCCAGGAGATGCCGCAGGACCCGGGACAGCGCAGCGATCCGAACGGCCAGCCCAACCCGCTCGACGACATGACGGCCGAACAGTTGAAGGATGCGCTGAAGCAGTTGAAGCAGCAGCAGGATGAGCTCGGCAAGCAGCTCGGCGAACTCAACAAGAGCCTTGAAAGCATGGGCATCAAACCGGGCAAGGGCTTCGGCGAAGCCCAGCGGGAGATGGACGGCGCTTCCGGCGCGCTCGGCAAGGGCCAGGGCGAACAGGCGGTTGGCAACCAGGGTCGCGCGCTGCAGGCACTACGCCAGGGCGCCCAGGACATGATGAACCAGATGCAGAGCCAGGGTCAGGGCCCCGGCATGGGCGTTCCGCAATTCGGCCAGAACGGACGCGATCCGCTCGGCCGGCCCCAGAACAACCGGGGTCCGGAATTTGGCGACCACGTGAAGGTGCCCGAGGAATTCGACACGCAACGCGCCCGTCAGATCCTCGAAGAAATCCGCCGCCGGCTCGGGGATAACCTGTCGCCGGAAGTGGAACGCCAATATCTTGAGCGCCTGCTCGATATGCAGTGAGGCCTGTGAGCCGGTTTGGCACCAATTAATTGATCTAAGGCATGTCGCGATCTATCAGTGTCGCTGCCTGCCCCCCTTCAGTCATTGTCGCGCAAAACGGCTGCGCACTTCTGCGCGACATGCACTGGTACGCTATGAAGCGGAACGCGGCGTTGGGCCCCGCAAGCGGGACAGCACTCAATCGCCGGATTGGGCTTCGTTAGGCAGCCAGCGCAAGCGCAACGGCCTTGCGGATATCGGGAAGGGAAAAGGGCTTGGAGATGACGTCAACGATCTTGTCGGCGAGATCGTCGGCCCGCTCGCGTTGCTCGGCATAGCCGGTCATCAGCAGGATCTTCATTGCCGGAAAGGCGGCCGACGCCTGATGCGTCAGTTCGATGCCGTCCATGACGGGCATGCGGATATCGGAAAGCAGAAGATCGAAAGCCTCGGTCTGGAGGCAGGCAAGGCCGTCGGCACCGTCGCCCGCCTCGACCGTCTCATGGCCGTCGAGCTTCAATGCCCGCGCGACGAAGGAACGCAACGCATCCTCGTCCTCGGTAATCAGGATCTTCGCCATCATGGCCTCCGCGTTTCCGAGGCGCGGCTCTCACGCCGACGCCCGCACCTGATCCAAAAGGTTACAGCGGGCGTCAGTCATCGACGGGACATGACGGCGCTGCAGCACCGCGAATCCGATAGGGAATCACCACGCGGCGCATCCCCAACCAATCAGTTTTTCGTTTGTGTTCGGTAAACGCTGAGCGACCGGATTTCAGGATCGGCGTGCTGTTTTGACACACCCTACTCGGCATCACCGGTGACGACGCCGACAAAAGGCAGCTCGCGGAAGGCATAGGCGACATCCATGCCATAGCCGACAACGAAGTGATCGGGGCACTCGAAACCGACATAATCGGCTTCGAGCTCGACCTTGCGCTTGACCCGCTTGTCGAGCAGCACGGCGATCGTCACGTTGCGCGCGCCGCGCTCGTACATCAGCTCCTTGGCGAAACGCAGCGTCCGGCCGGATTCGAGAATGTCGTCGATCAAGAGCACGTCGCGCCCATGCACGTCGCTGTCGATATCCTTGGTAATCTTGACGCCCTGCGAAACCGTGCCGGTGCCGTAGCTCGACAGGGTAATGAACTCGACTTCCGGCGCAAGACCGGCCGAATGCATGGCGCGGATCAGATCGGCGGCGAAGATGAACGATCCCTTGAGCACCGCGATCACCAGCAGATCCTTGTGCGGACCGTTGACGATCATCCCGGCCAGCTCGCTGTTGCGCGCTGCAATCGTTTCGGCCGTGTAGAGAGGTTCGATATTCTTACCGCGAACAACGGGCATCAAGGCTTCTCCAGCGTTTCATCCGGAAGACCTGGGCCTTCCCATCCGCGCCGCTTAGCACAATCAGCGGGCTGAAACACCGTTTTCAGCGAAGGAAACGGTCACATCGGGCATTTTTCCACCTGCATAGGGCAGCCGCGTCATGAAATGACGGCTCTCGCCCGCTGCGATCGCCGCCCCTTCGGGCATCACTCGCGTCGTCGTCACCTGGCGGCCGTTGGCTGCCACCCCCACCACGACGAGCGGCAAGCGCTGTTCGGCATCCGAACGGTTGTCGATGGAGCCGTAGACGGAAAGCACGCGCATGCCGCCGGAATAATCCAGTGAACTCGTCACCCCTGAAATCGTGAGCGGCTGGACATCGGCCTGCCCGTCACCCGCGAAACCGACGATCACCAGAAAGGATGCAAACGCGAAACCGGCGACCAAGCCGGCGAAGCGGCGCGTTGGCATATCGCGAAGCCGCGCTTCGGCAAGGCTCAGCAGTCGGCTGGTAAGCGACGTTTCGTCGGCCACGACCGTCAAGGCCGGCCGTTTCTGATTTCCGACCCTGGCCTTGTCATTGAACACCGGATATGGCGCTCGGCGCGAAGAGGCAGCAATCACCTCGAACTCGGCATCGACATAGTCGACGCGTCGCGGCATTGCGGCTCCCTCACGTCCGCCCCGTTCGGGCGGCAGGAAGTCCGCCGGGGTGCCAGCGGTTTTGGTCCGGAACGCATGCATGACCAGTTCCTCCTGTCCCACAGGGAGACGGCACGGCCCACTCGACCTACCGCCTCGACCGCGAAACCATCGGGCAATGCCGACCCTTTGCCTGCAAGAATCTAGGCATTGCATCAAATCTTTCCGACACGTAAACCGGAATGGTTAATGTTTCGGAAAGACGTCGCGAAAGCGGCGCCTTTTCATGAAAAATTAACCGCTGCTTAACCATGATTCCGCTGGCGGTTTTGCCTTTCGAGGCTGGTCGTCCTATGCGCGGAGGACCGGAACCGGCCATCGGTTGCAGGGCCGTGAGAGAGACTGGGCTGCCGCTTGATTCACTTTGAGAACGTCGGACTGCGTTATGGCATGGGACCGGAAATCCTCCGGGACCTGACCTTCGATATTCCGCGCCGGTCGTTCCAGTTCCTGACCGGCCCGTCGGGCGCCGGCAAGACCACCCTTTTGAAACTGCTCTTCCTCTCGCTGCAGCCGACGCGCGGCCTGATCCGGATGTTCGACCGCAACATCTCGTCGATCCCGCGCGAGGAATTCCCGATGCTGCGCCGGCGCGTCGGCATCGTCTTCCAGGATTTTCGCCTGCTCGATCACCTCACCACCTATGAGAACGTCGCTCTGCCGCTGCGCGTCCGCGGCAAGGAGGAATCGAGCTATCGCGCCGACGTGCTGGAACTCTTGAAATGGGTCGGCCTTGGCGAGCGCATCAATGTCCTGCCGCCGGTCCTTTCAGGCGGCGAGAAGCAGCGCGCGGCGATCGCCCGGGCGCTGATCGACCGGCCGGAGATCCTGCTTGCCGACGAACCGACCGGCAACGTCGATCCGCCAATGGCCAGGCGCCTCCTCAATCTCTTTCTTGAACTGAATCGGCTTGGCACCGCGGTGGTGATCGCCACCCACGATCTGTCGCTGATGGATCAGGTGGAGGCGCGGCGCATGATCCTTTCGCAGGGACGGCTCGACATCTATGAGTGACAGCCGCACGAAACGCCAGAACAGCGCAGCCGAGCAGCAGCCGGAACAGCAGCCCCGCCGGACGGAAATGCGCGTGCGGCCAACCGGGCCGATCGTGCCCTCGACCAATGTCTCCGGCCATGCGCTGATGTGCGTCATCGCCATCATGTCGTTCCTCGCCTGCCTGACGCTCGGCGGCGTCAGCATGGTCCGGGCAACCGCCCAGAGCTGGCAGTCGCAGATTTCCCGCGAGATCACCATCCAGATCAAGCCGGACGACAGCCTGGACATGGAGAAGGCGCTTGCCGACGCCCGCGACCTGGCCCTGACCTTCAGCGGTACGACGGATGGCAAGATCGTCGATCGCGCCGCCACGGCGCGCCTCCTGGAACCCTGGCTCGGCGAAGGTCTCGATCTCGACGAGCTGCCGGTGCCGAGGCTGATCATCATCACCATCGACGAAAACAATCCGCCCGATTTCGCCGCCATGCGCAAGGCGCTGACGGAGACGATTCCGCAGGCCTTCCTCGATGACCACCGCACCTGGGTCGACCGGCTCGTCGCCATGGCCAACACCACGGCGATGATCGGCACTGGCGTGCTGGCGCTCGTCTTCTCGGCCATGGTGCTGACCGTGATCTTCGCCACCCGCGGCGCACTGTCCGGCAACCGCCACATCGTCGAGGTCCTGCATTTCGTCGGTGCCGAGGCCGGTTTCGTCGCCTCCGTGTTCCAGAAGCATTTCTTGAGGATCAGTCTCAAGGGTGCCGGCACCGGCGGCCTCTTGGCCGCGCTGTCCTTCGCGCTTGCCGGCTTCTGGCAGTCGCAGACATTGGCGACACCGCAGACCGACCAGGCAACCGCGCTCTTCGGCACTTTCACCATCGGCTATGGCGGCTACCTCGGCATCGCCGCAATCATCGTCGTCATCGCCATCCTGACAACAGTGACCGCGCGCTTGACCGTCATGCGCACGATCTACGAGATCGATCTCATCCGTTCGGACCCCGGCCGCACGGACCTCTATCAAAGCTGATCCGCCTGATGTTCGCTATGCCTCGATCTATTCCTTGCCGCAATCTGCGGCTATGTGAAAGAGAATCATGATGGCGCGAGAATTACGCGGGAACGGGATGACCGGAGGAGGCAAATGGCAGGGGAGAGCCGACGACCGCCGGCGGCCCCGCAGCCTCTTGCGCAAGATTCTCCGGCGAACCTTCTTCGTCCTGCTGCTGCCGCTCGCGCTCCTGATTGCCGCCTTCCTGAATTTTGCCGACACCGTCGCATCGCTGCAGCCACCCGTGCATCCCAAGGCGGATGCGATCGTCGTCCTGACCGGTGGCTTCCAGCGCATCGACCAGGCGGTTGATCTCCTGAAGGGCGGCGCCGGCAGGCGCCTGCTGATCTCCGGTGTTCACCCGACGACCACCGGCAGCCAGATCCGGCGCAACACCCAGAGTTCCGCCGATCTTTTCAAATGCTGCGTCGACATCGGCCATGAGGCGATCGATACGATCGGCAACGCCACGGAGACGGCGCAATGGATTCGTGACCGCGGCTATACGAGCGTGCTCGTCGTCACCAACAATTACCATATGCCGCGCAGCCTGCTGGAGCTTCGGCGCACCCGCCCGGAGACGGAGTTCATCCCCTACCCGGTGGTCAACTCCGACCTCAAGACGACGAACTGGCTGCGCAACCCGATGGTCCTGAAAGCGATCCTCCTGGAATTCGGGAAATATACGATCGCTTCGATTCGCGATTTCGCCGGTGCCCGGCCGACGAGCGGTCTGCGCACCGATCCCTCCCGCGCCACGCCGGCCGAAGAATAAAGGCCATCGGCGACGTCGCGGGCCTAAAGTGACGAAGGGCAGTTTTCCTTCCGCACGTATTCGTGTAGGCAGCGATCGATCGGCCTGACGCCGAGCCCCTTGAGAACCCGCCTACGAGAGCGTGCCTGATGATCGTCTTGCGTTCGATCCTTTTCAACATGGTGTTCTACGCCAATCTGATCGTGCAGATGATCGTGCTGACGCCGATCTACTTCCTGCTGCCGCGCAAGAGCGCCTGGTTCGTTCCCAAGAACTGGGTGCGCAGCAATCACTGGCTGCTAGAGAAGATGGTCGGGACGACCTTCGAAATCGAAGGCTTGGAGAATCTCCCTGATGTCCCCTACATCTTCGCCCCCAAGCATCAGTCCTTCTGGGATGCCTATGCGCTACTTCCCTGGCTCGACGATCCTTTCTACATCCTGAAGCGCGAGCTCACCTGGATCCCGCTATTCGGCTGGTACATTCTCAAGCAGCGCATGGTTCCGGTGAACCGGGCCGCACGCGGTAGGGCCATGACCAGCGTCATGGATCGCACCAAGCAGGAAATGGCAACCGGCCGCGAACTCATCATCTATCCGGAAGGTACGCGCCGCCCCCCGGGGGCGCCGCCGGAATACAAATATGGCATCGCCCGTCTCTATCGCGATCTGAACGTGCCGGTCGTGCCGGTCGCCATGCATCCCGGTCTCTTTTGGCCGCGCCGTAAGTTCCTGCGTTTTCCCGGCCATTTCAAGGTCCGCATCCTGCCGCCGGTCGAGGCAGGCATGGATCCGGATGCATTCCTTGCCAAGCTGGTGGAAGTCACGGAAAAGGCCAGCGACGAACTGCTCGTCGAAACGGTGAAGAACAATCCGCATTTGCCGCTGCCGCCAACAGCCGAACAACGGCTGAAGGAACTGAAGGCGGCAGGCCGCGCCTGAGCATCAGGCTCGCGCGCGCCGTGGCGTCTGCTGGAGCAATGCGACCACCTCTTCCAACCAGTGATCGCGGATACCCATTTCTCTCAAATGAGCGAGCGTATTGAACACATACTCGCTGTTCGGACCGGATTTTCCCGTCGAAACCGCGACGATATCGGCCGCCTCCGAGGCTGTGAGCGCGCCCGCATATTGAACGTGGTCGCGGTCAATGACGTAGGCAAGCGCCGGCACGCGCCGGCCGTCGGCGAGCAGCACCGGCATCGTGCGCTCCTTGTAGACATGCGTCACCAGTTCCCGCTCGCGCAGATAGTCGACGACGTCCGCCTGCTGCCCGCGCTCGACGCGGAATGCCGTGCCGATGCAGGAGCCGCCACGGTCCAGTCCGAGTACCAGTCCCGGCCGCTGTTCGGTGCCCCGATGAACCCAGGAATGCACGCAGAGCGAGCGGCGATAGCCGAAGGCACGCGCCGTCAGCTTCTCCTCGAAGGCAAAGCCCGGGTTCCACATCAGCGACCCGTAGCCAAAGACCCAAAATTCGTCCATATCCACCGTCATTCAACCCGCGCTGTCTGCTCTCGCAACCGAATCATGATCGGCCCGTCGGAATGGTCAGCCATGTCGGTTTCTACGGCACAGCATCTCGGCACGGAAGAGACAAGCTCGTCTTCGTGCACCCGAACGAAAGAATAGTTTTGCGGATCGGCGGCGCCACCCGAAAGGCAGCCGCAATCCGGTTTAGAGTGGGGTGAGGAAAGGTGTTTGCGGTTTTCCGCCCACATCCCGCTCTAACTTGTTAGAAGCGATCACGTTTGTGATCTTGGGTCGAGCCGACCCAAGATCATCGTAATCTAAAGTGAGGTATCCGCGCCCATGTCGGCAACCGCAGTTTCCAATCCCTCGCCGGTCAGCCGGAAGTTCCGTTGGCTGACGTCAGGCATCGTGCTTGTCGCCGGCATCTATTCGGCCGGCTGGTTCCTCGCCGCCGATCAGATCGAGAAGCGTCTCACGGCCCGTCTCGCCGATGGGCAGGCAGCCGGCCTCGGCGGCGAATGCACGAACATGGACGTGCGCGGCTTTCCGTTCCGCATCGGCCTCTTCTGCGACAAGGTCCATCTCGACGATACCCGCCACGGCACCTCGGCCTCCTTCGGAGCGTTGCGGACGGCCGCCCAGGTCTACCAGCCCGGCCATGCCGTGATCGAGCTTGACGGCCCGGCCGAAATCCGCGCCTCGCCCGGCCTCAACGTCTCCGCCGACTGGACCCTGCTGCATGCAAGCGTGCGCGCGACCTTGTCCGGCGTCGACCGCACTTCGCTCACCTATGACAATCTCACCGGTCGGGTGCGCCTGCCGCTCTCGGGCGACGGACTTGGCTTCGGCGCCAGCCACGGCGAACTGCACCTGCGCCAGAACGGTGCGGATCTCGACGCTGCCTTGAGCGTCGACAAGCTCGATCTTCGCCCGGAGGAAGGCCCGAGCTACGCGCCACCGGCCACCGTCGCGGCGGACCTTACTTTCACCGACAAGGCGGCATGGATGACGGCCACGCCGACGCCGGAAATGTTTCGCGGCAGCAAGGGCGAACTCAGGCAGCTCAACCTCGATCTCGGCTCCGGCATGAACGCCAAGCTTTCCGGTCCCTTCTCGGTCAACGACCAGGGACTGATCTCCGGCGAGTTCTCGCTGACGATGACGAACATCGAGGCCTGGCGGGCCAATCTGGTCAAGCTGATCCCCGACGACGCCAACCTCGTCGACAACACCGCCAACATGCTGAAGGCGCTCGCCAACGGCAAGGACGAAGCGACGGTGAAACTCAACGTGCGCGACGGCACCGCGTTTCTCGCCTTCATCCCGATTGGCGTCCTGCCGACGCTCTAAAATACCAAGGGACGCAACTTCGCGAGGAAGACCGCTCATGGTCTTCCTCGATCTGGTGAGACTATTTCTGGTCCATGGCATGCCGGCCGAAGTCCGGCATCGCCGTATCCTGGCCCGCCTGGATGATCGAGCGGCGGATGGCGCGGGTGCGGGTGAAGAGGTCGAAAAGCTTCTCGCCGTCGCCCCAGCGGATCGCCCGCTGCAGATAGGCGAGATCTTCCGAAAACCGCGCCAGCATCTCCAGGATCGCATCCTTGTTGTGCAGGCAGACGTCACGCCACATGGTGGGATCGGATGCCGCCAGACGGGTGAAATCACGGAAACCCGAAGCGGAATACTTGATGACTTCGGATTCGGTGACCGTCTCCAGGTCATCGGCCGTACCGACAATGTTGTAGGCGATGATGTGCGGCAGGTGCGAAACGATCGCCAGCACCTTGTCGTGATGCTCGGCATCCATCTCTTCGACCATCGAGCCGAGCGCTTCCCAGAAACGCCGGAGACGCGCGACTGCTTCCCCATCGGCGCCTTCCGGCGGCGTCAGGATGCACCAGCGGCCGCGAAAGAGGCCGACGAAGCCGGCATCCGGGCCGGAATGCTCGGTACCGGCGATCGGGTGCCCCGGCACGAAATGAACGGTTTCCGGCAGATGCGGCGCCATCTGCGCGATCACCGAGCCCTTGGTCGAGCCGACATCGGTGACGATCGCGCCGGGTTTCAGATGCGCCGCGATCTCGGCGGCAACGGCACCGGACGCGCCGACCGGGACCGAAACGATGACGAGGTCAGCATCGCGAACGGCGTCGGCCGCCGAGAGCGTATAGCGATCGCCGAGCCCGAGCTCCTGCGTACGCTTCAGCGTCGCCTCGCTGCGCGTGGAAACGACGAGCGTACCGGCGAGCTGCTTCTCGCGGATTTCACGCGCGATCGACGAGCCGATGAGACCAATCCCGATGAGGGCGATCGTTTCAAACTGCTGAGCCATTACTTCCGTCCCATGAATTCGGTCAGCGCCGCGATGACGCCTTCGTTGGCCTCTTGCGAGCCGATGGTCATGCGCAGTGCATTGGGGAACCCGTAGCTGCCGACCGCCCGCAGGATATAGCCGCGGCCGGTCAGGAATTCATCGGCCTCCTCGGCCCGCTTGCCCGCTTCTTCCGGAAAGTGGATCAGCACGAAGTTCGTGACCGAAGGCGTGACGCGCAGGCCGATCGCCTCGAGCGCTTCGCTGACACGGGCCAGCCAGGTGAGATTATGGTCGACCGCCTTTGCCACGAAAGCCTGATCACGGATCGCCGCAGCACCGGCCGCAATTGCCGGTGCACTGAGGTTGAACGGCCCGCGAACGCGGTCGACCGCGTCGATCACCTCCGGCGGCGCATACATCCAGCCGATGCGCAAGCCCGCAAGACCGTAGATCTTCGAGAAGGTGCGGGTCATCACCACATTGCGGCTGGCCGAGACGAGCTCCAGCCCGGCGGCATAGTCGTTGCGGCGCACATATTCGGCATAGGCCGCATCGAGCACCAGCAGCACGCCCTCGGGCAGGCCCGCATGCAGCCGGCGAACTTCGTCGACCGGAATGTAGGTGCCGGTCGGGTTGGCGGGATTGGCGAGAAAGACGACCTTCGTCCGCGCCGTCACCGCCGAAAGGATGGCGTCGACGCCGACGCGCGCATCCTTCTCCTTGACGGTAACGGGTGTCGCGCCCGAAGCCAGGATCTGGATCTTGTAGACGAGGAAGCCATGCTCGGTGATGATGCCTTCGTCGCCGGGCCCGAGATAGGTGTGGCAGAGAAGCCCGAGCAGTTCGTCCGAACCATTGCCGCACATGATATTTGCCGGGTTGAGGCCGTGCACGGCACCGATCGCCTCGCGAAGCGCCCGCGCCTGGCCGTCCGGATAACGTTCCAGGTTGAAGGCAGCCCCCTGGAAGGCTTCGATCGCCCTGGGGCTGGCGCCGAGCGGCGTCTCGTTCGACGAGAGCTTGTGCACCTTGGCGACACCCGGCGCATGCTCCTTGCCCGGCACATAGGCGGCAATATCCAGGATGCCGGAACGCGGCTCGGGGCTCTTCGAAGCAAGGCTCATTGGGTCAGCTTTCTATTGCCATCAAAGTGCCGCAGCGACCGCTGCGCGCCTTGGGAGGCGCACGGCGCTGCAGGCAGGAAAGAGGTCAAGGCATTAGCGGCGCAAGCGGCTTTTGTCGAGGGTCCGCCGCGGTTCCCGCGCAGGTTAGCGGGTGGGATGCAGCCGCTCGCGCGTGCTTGGTACGCCCTGCGGCGCCAGGACAGGCACGAACACCCGGCGCGATGCGCGTGCTGCGACCGGCAATCCCTGGTAAAGCCGCTTCTGCGCCTCGACGACGATGACACCGGAGAAGACCGGCCAGAGCGAGCGACCGAGCCGCTCGAAGCCCCGGCGCAGCCGTAGGATCGCCCTGAGCTTCGACGGCGGGAAGAACAACGCGTCCGCCGTGGCGCCGGGCGTGAAGTTGGTCTCGCGCAGCAGCGCCGTCAACTGCCCGCGCGAATAGGGCCGGCCGGAGCCGAAGGGCGTGTGTTCCATGCGCGCCCAGACGCCGCGCCGGTTGGGTACGACGATGACCAGCCGGCCGCCCGGCGCCAGCACCCGCCAGATCTCCTTCATCGTCTCCCGCGGGCTTTCGGCGAATTCCAGCGAATGCACCATCAGCACCCGGTCGATCGAGGCGTCGGGCAGTGGCAATTCCTCATCGAACACCAGCGCTGTCGAGGAAAGCTCGGCAACCGGCCAGTTCACCGCCCCCTGCCCCGCCGGCATGAAGGCGAAGGTGCGCTCGGTGTCCTTGCGGAACCGCTCAAGATAGGGAACGGCATAGCCGAGGCCGACCAGCCGCTCCTCCGGCAGACGCGCCCAGACTGACGAAAGCGCCATGGTGACGGACTGCTCCGCCATCCGGCCGAGCTCGGAGTGATAGAATTCGCGCAGGTCGACGATATCGGTGTGCATTCGCAACATGTTAGCTTCGAAGCGGTAGACTTCAAGGCAAGCCTCGCTACATTCGGCAGCATTCCCTCTCTCCTGACCGGAGGACGTGCCATGGCCGCGCTCGAACTCGACCTCTTCCTCTGCCGCACCGACAATTTCGGTGTGCTTGTCCATGATCCCGAAAGCGGCATGACCGCCTCGATCGACGCGCCGGAAGAGCAGCCCATCCTGGATGCGCTGGAGCGGCGCGGCTGGAAGCTCACCCATATCCTGACGACACATCACCATGGCGACCACGTCGCGGCCAATGATGCGCTGAAGAGGCGCTTCGGCGTCACGATCATCGGTCCGCTCAGTGAAGCCTCGAAAATCCCGGGACTCGACAAGGCCGTGCGTCATGGAGAGCATTTCGAATTTGCTGGCCGCTCCGTCGAGGTGATCGAGACGCCGGGCCACACGGCCGGTCATATCTGCTTCCATTTCACCGAGGATAAACTGCTCTTTGCCGCCGACACGCTGTTTGCGCTCGGCTGCGGACGCCTTTTCGAGGGAACGCCGGAGACCATGTGGCAGTCTCTCGGCCGGCTTGCCGCATTGCCCGACGACACGACGGTTTACTTCGGCCACGAATACACGCTTTCCAACGCCCATTTCGCGGTCACGATCGATCCAGAAAATTCCGAGCTCAAGGCGCGCGCCGCCGAGATCGAGGAAACGCGCTGTGATGGTGGCTTCACCGCGCCGACGACGATTGGCCTTGAGAAACGGACGAACCCGTTCCTGCGCGCCGCTGACCCCGGCATCCGCGCCCATCTCAGCATGCAGAACGCCAGCGATGCCGCAGTCTTCGCCGAAATCCGCAGGCGGAAGGATAACTTCTAGTGGCTGGGGCGCGATCGGCGACGGAGATCATCGAGGCGCTCGGTCTGGTGCGTCATCCGGAGGGCGGCTGGTACATCGAGACCTTCCGCGACACCGCAGGTGGCCCACGCGGTCACTCGACGGCGATCTATTATCTGTTGGAACGTGGCGAACGCTCGCACTGGCATCGCGTCCGCGACGCCGTCGAGATCTGGCACTATCATGCCGGTGCGCCGCTCGAACTGAACATCGCCGAGGATGGAAAGCCTGCCGAGACGCTGCGGCTCGGGTCCGACATCCTGAACGGCGAGCGCCCGCAGGGCGTGGTCCCCGCCGATTGGTGGCAATCCGCTGCTTCGCTGGGTGACTGGACGCTGGTCGGCTGCACTGTCGCGCCGGCATTTGATTTCGCCGCCTTCGAAATGGCGGCCCCCGATTGGCAGCCGCCCAAACGATAACGGTCCCGATTACTCCGCCGGCTGTGCCACCATGGCGCGCTTGCGGAAGATCATATCCTTCGCCGCAAGCACCGCACCGCCGGTGACGAACAGGCAGGCGAGTGCGATGCGCCAGGACGGCTCGGCAAAGCCGAACAGGATCAGGATCAGCGTCGAAAGTACCGGCGCTGCATAACTTGAGACGCCGAGAAGCTGGATGTTGCCGTTCTTCACACCGAAGTCCCAGGCGTAAAAGGCAGCGCCGACCGGCAGCAAGCCGAGACCCGCAACCGCCAGCCACTCGAAGGTGCTCTCCGGCCAGACGGTCGTTTCAAGCGCCAGATGGCAGACGAAGGACAGGATCGAGGTCGCAAGACAAAAGCCAGTGACAACATCCGTCGAGACCGCCTCGAAGCGGCGGGTGATGAGCGAATAGCCGGACCAGGTGAAGGCGCAGAGGAAGGCCGCACCATAGCCCATAAGATAGGCATCGTCGAAGGCAACGCCATTGCGCGCAACGATCAGGATCGTCCCCACGAGACCGGCAAGCGCGCCAGCGAGATGATACCAGCGCAAACGTTCGCCGGGCAGCAGCGCCGAGCCGACGACGATCAGCAGCGGCCAGAGATAGGCGATCAGCCCCGCCTCCACCGCCGGCGCATTGCGCAGCGCCGTGAAATAGAGAAAATGATAGCCGAACAGGCCGGCAATGCCAGTGATCCAGACTTTGGCCGGCTGCTTGAGCAGCGCCATGCGCTCCGGCCTCAAAGCCAGCACCACCAGGCCGGGCACACTGCCGATCAGAAAGCAGATCGCCGAAAGCTGGAACGGCGGCATCTTGCCGGATGCTGCCGTGAACAGCGCGAGCAGCGACCACATCAGAATGGCCGAAAAGCCGATCAGCGTTGCCTTGAATTTCATAGTCGTCCCCTCGCGCGGCTTCTCTCACGGAAACCTGCGCCGATAAAATCACGGTGTTTCGTGGTGTTTAACCTTTTAGTTGCACGCGACCGCGCGTCAACCACCAAATCGCGTCGCCGAGACCGTGACCGGCCCAAGCTTCGTGGGGATTCGGACATAGACGGGAGCGTAGACATTTACGGCTTGCGCCTTGGCGAACCAGATCTCCATCGTCTGCAGACGACGCAGATACTCGACATCCTCGCGGCCCTTCTTGTAGCCGGCCTTCGGGACAAAGCGGATGCCGCAGACGATCACCTCGCCTTCAAAGCCCTTCGTCTTGAAAGGCTTGGTCCCCTTCGGTGAAAGCTTGATGTCGAGCCGCGACTCGCCGTCGAAGATCGGCAGCGTGTTCGGGCAGACGCGCGCGTCGGCGGGAATGATGAGACCGGAAAGCGGATCGAGCACGTTGCGCATGTCGCGCGAGGTCACCGGCACCCAGTTCTTTGGCAAGGGGGTGCGCTTCGGCGTCATGCTTGCATGTACGACATTGCCGTTGCGATAGGTGACGCTGATCGCCCGGCCCTTCGAGCCGCTGCGATAGGACATCGAATATTGCGAGGCCCGCAGGTGATCCTTGTCGACAACGCCCGAAACCTGGGTCTGGCCCGAGGTCCGGCTGAGGATATCGAGCAGCCCCGCGGACTTCAACGTTCCCGATATCGTGTAGCGATTCTTCTGAAGCTCGGTATGGAAGGAGGCGCGCGCAACCGGCAAACCGGCGAGCGAGATGCTGTAATCCGTCAGATGTTCGACATCGGCGGCCGACGATGCTGTGGAAAACGAGACCGCGGACAGCAGCGCCGCCACGCGAAAGCCATTTCGCAACTTCATGCCCTGAAAAATCCATCACTTGAATTTCGCCGCAATACCCTGAAATGCAGGCTCTTTACGGCTTTTCTACGCCCAGTTCGCTGCCGCCGCCCGCCGGGCCGGCCCCGCGGCAGCCACAGGTCCTCATACCAGAAGTAGCGCATAGCAAAACCGCTTGGAATGGGTCCTGCAAGGCATTATTTCAATGCAAGCCAGGCCTCACATCCGAGGAACGGTTGGGAAAAACCGCGGGTTTTCGGAGAATACTAGAGGTTTGGCTTGACGGGCGGGCCGTCTCTGACTATAGAACCGCGACTTTCCAATAATGGCCTAGGAACGCGGCCTGGGCTCTGGGCCCGCTACCGCATTGTCCGGCGGCGATAAAGAGAATAGGTGTACCATGTCCCGTAGTTGCGAATTGACCGGCAAGGGCGTCCAGTCGGGCAACAATGTAAGCCACGCCAACAACAAGACCAAGCGCCGGTTCCTGCCGAACCTGTGCAACGTCACGCTGATTTCCGATGCTCTCGGCCAGCGCTACCGCCTGCGCGTTTCCGCTGCAGCTCTCCGCTCGGTCGAACACCGTGGCGGCCTCGACGCCTTCCTGCTGAAGTCGGACGAGAACGAGCTGAGCATGCGTGCTCGCCTGCTGCGCCGCCAGATCGTCAAGAAGGTTGCTGAAGCCGCCTGATCGGCGCCAGCGCACTGTCTTTGACACGCGTTTAAAAGGCTTGCGGGTTCATCCGGCAAGCCTTTTTCTCGTGCGCGTCTTTTGCCTCATCGGCCGGGCACCTTGCCCGGCTTCCGTTTCTCTAGCTGGTGGCATCTCCCAGGATAAAAAAATGCTGATCAACCGTACATTCTTCATCTATGTCGCGCTGATGACCCTCGTGGTCGTCGCCTCGAATATCCTCGTTCAGTTTCCTCTGCCGGGCTCGATTGCCGGCATGCAGCTCGGTGATCTCCTGACCTGGGGCGCTTTCAGCTATCCCTTCGCTTTCCTGGTGACGGACCTCACAAACCGGCAGTTCGGGCCGCGCCTCGCGCGCCGCGTGGTGGTCGCCGGCTTCATCGTCGCCATCCTGCTCTCCTTTGTCGCCGCCACGCCGCGGATCGCCATTGCCTCGGGCTCTGCGTTCCTGTTCGGTCAGCTTCTCGACATCTCCGTGTTCAACCGCCTGCGCCGCCAGAGCTGGTGGCATGCGCCGCTGGCGGGCTCGCTGATCGGCTCGGCGCTCGACACCGCCATGTTCTTCTCTTTCGCCTTTGCGCCGTTCTTCGTGTTCTTCGGCCCGAACGACAGCTTCGCGCTGGAGACCGCGCCGCTTCTCGGCGTGCTCGCGGCCGAGGCACCACGCTGGATCTCCTGGGCGATCGGCGACCTGAGCGTCAAGATCCTCTGCGGCCTCGTCATGCTGCTGCCCTATGGCGCACTGATGAGCGTCATCAAGCCGATGCCGGTGGCCGAAAAGGCCGCCGCCTAGAGCAACTCCTGAAAAGTGTGAAACGGTTTTCCGTCCGGAATTGCGTAATTTCAAAAGGTTAGATCATTTCACTATATCTGTGAAACAGTGAAATGATCTAAGCACGATCCGACAATAAGGCTCGAGCCGCTGACGCCGGTTGCATGGACCGATGTCAGCGGCTTTTCCATTTCCGCGGCCAGCTATTGCCCAACGGAAACCGCTTCGCGCTCTTCCTGGGATCGCTCTATTGCGTCAGAGGCGATGTGAGGCGGAACTCAAGTATCAGGTTGCGCTCGAGAATCGAATGGTTGTCGTCCGAAACGACGATCACCCGGACTTCGCCGTCCGGTCGGGCGACAACGTCGAGCCCTTCCATATTGTCGATCTGGTAGCGCATGTCGGCTTCGAAGAGGACCTCCCCATCGACCACAGCGCCGGGCTTGATCGTATCCCCGGCGATACGACGGATCTGCATTCCGAGACCCGAACCGAACGAGAAGCGCCGCTCCAGGAGCAACAGGTCGCCGTTCGGCAGGAACGCCCCATCCGTCACCGCATAGGGATCCTTGCGCACGACGCTAAACGCGCCACGCTTTGGCCCGTCGAGAATACCCGCCAGCAGATTGTCCGCCTTGTCGACGCTGCGCTCGGCAACAGCGATCGTCGCACCGGCCAGCGGGCTGTTCTTTGGCGCGACCGCAATGGTCTCGATGCCGCCATTGTTGCGCAGCTCCTTGATCGGGAACGGCAAGGCCAGGCTGCCGATCGGCGTCGAAGCCGCAAAACCCGGGTCCGGGTAGATGTCGATGCGATGCGCCTGCTCGTAGCTGACAACCACCTGCCCCGACCGGAGCGCCAATCCTTCGGAATCCACCTTCCACTTCGCCAGGCCGACGTCACCGTTTCGGTCGGCCATCGGCGTGGCGGTGAGATCCGTGAGACCGGAAAGCCGGCCGTCCGCATCGCGGGTCACCGCGCCTTCGAGCCAATGGCCGGTGTCCATGATCGCGATAAACGAGGTACCATCAGGTCGAAAACGGATCGCCGACACGGCGCCGAACAGGGAATTCGGCGATGTCATTTCCAACCCGCCGACAAACTCCAGCGCGCCGAACCGGGTGTCGCTCGATCCAACCGCGAAGCTCGTGATCTGGCGGCTGCGGATCGGCAAAGTTTCGCTGTTCGAGGCGGCCCATGCCGAGCCGGTCGACGCCAGAAGCAGGAGGGCTAGAAGTCCGCGGCCAAGCATGGGGAGAGTACCTTCAGGGGGAAAGCGTCGGGAATGAAACGGAGCACGACCACGAGGGGCACCCGCCACGGCGCACTGAGATCATCGCAGCAGCTTGGTAGACCGTAAAACTTTGTCCGTAAATTGACTTCGGCGGAGAGCCGTAACGTGCTGCGCCCGAGTGACGTTCGGAAGCGGCAAGGCCACCTCCGAACGATAGGATTATCCCGCACGGCGATGGCGCGACGAGCCGCGGCGCTGGCTTTCGTCCTCGAAGAGTGCGGCCAGTTGCTCGGTCATGGCGCCGGCGAGTTCATCGGCGTCGACGATCGTTACAGCGCGGCGATAGTAGCGCGTCACGTCGTGGCCGATGCCGATCGCCAGCAGTTCTACCGGCGAGCGCGTTTCGATCTGCTCGATCACCGCGCGCAGGTGCCGCTCCAGATAGTTTCCGGGGTTCACCGAAAGGGTCGAGTCGTCGACCGGTGCGCCGTCGGAGATCATCATCAGGATGCGGCGCTGTTCGCGACGCGCCATCAACCGCTCATGCGCCCACATCAGCGCCTCGCCGTCGATGTTTTCCTTGAGCAGGCCCTCGCGCATCATCAGGCCGAGGTTGCGCCGCGCGCGGCGCCAGGGCGCATCGGCGGACTTGTAGATGATATGGCGCAGGTCATTCAGCCGACCCGGCGCCTGCGGCTTGCCGCCAGCCAGCCACTTCTCGCGTGACTGTCCGCCCTTCCACGCTTTGGTGGTAAAGCCGAGGATCTCGACCTTGACGCCGCAGCGTTCCAGCGTGCGCGCCAGGATGTCAGCACATGTGGCCGCAACCGTGATCGGTCGGCCACGCATCGAGCCGGAATTGTCGATCAGCAGCGTCACGACCGTATCGCGGAAGTTGGTGTCCTTCTCGCGCTTGAAGGAAAGCGGCTGCATCGGGTCGATGATGATGCGCTGCAGCCGCGCCGTGTCGAGATAGCCCTCTTCGAGGTCGAATTCCCAGGAACGGTTCTGCTGCGCCATCAGCCGGCGCTGCAGGCGGTTGGCAAGGCGCCCGACCGCGCCCTGGAGGTGGGCAAGCTGCTTGTCGAGGAAGGCGCGCAGCCGGTCGAGCTCGGCCTCGTCGCACAGCTCTTCCGAAGCGATCGTCTCGTCGAACTCGCGGGTGAAGACGGCGTAGTCGACCTTTTCGTTGAAGTCGGCAAAGGGCTGGTTCGGGCGCTTGACCTCGCCCGGCGTCTCGCTGTCCTCGTCGCCTTCATCCTGGAGGTCGTCGTCGGAGATCTCCGCGCCGTCCATCTCGCCTTCTTCCATCTGCTCTTCGGCAGCCTGGTTTTCGTCGGCGGGCGCAGCGTCGTCGCCGGCTTCCTCGTCGCTGGCGTTCTCGTCCTGCTCCTGGCTGCGCGGCTGGTCTTCGTCGGTCTCGCTCTCCTGCTCGTCCGGTTCGACGTCGTCGTCACCGTATTTCTCGGCGACCTCCATCGAGGTCAGCATGTCGCGGACGACCCGGGCGAAAGCCTGCTGGTCGTTGATCGTCGACGACAGGTTCTTGATGTCGCCGGCAGCCTTGCCCTCGATGAACTCGCGCCAGAGGTCGAGCACCTTGCCGGCGGATGCCGGCGGCTTCTCGCCGGTCAGCTTTTCGCGCACCAGCAGCGCCACGGCTTCACCGAGCGGCGCGTCCGCCTGCCGCTCGATCGTGGCGAAATTCGCCTTGGCGTATTTCTCCTCGAGCATGACGTTCAGGTTCTTGGCGACACCCGCCATGCGCAGCGCACCGATCGCCTCGACGCGAGCCTGTTCCACCGCGTCGAAGATCGCGCGGGCGTCCGCCCCCTGCGGCGACATTGTCGCGTGGATGCGCGCATCGTGACAGGCCTTGCGCAGCGCCATGCTGTCACCGAGACCGCGGGTCACGGAAAGCTCCTGAAGCGTCGGGCGCTTGGAGAGTTCCGGCAGGCGAATGCGCTCGCCGGTCATGCCCGGCCGCTCGTTGGCGAAGGCGACTTCCACCTCGGCATCGCCCGCGATCGATCGGATGCAGCCGGAAAGCGCCCGCTTGAACGGTTCCGCAGCGTTCTCGCGCGTGGTTGGCTTTGCCTTCGAGTTCGAGCTCACGACAGTTCCTTCTTCAGCCAGCGGCGATGATGCCCCGCTACTGCATGGTTCCTTTGATCGTTGCCAATCAAAGGACAAAACATGCAGCAATTCAAACTGCTACCGCGATCTTTGCGCGTCTGACAAGACGCGCGGCGCTGTCGGGCATCATCGAGTTTGCCACAGCGTCACAGTCCGCCCTCCCCAAGGGGAAGGCAGACCAAGGATCAGGCAGTGGCTTCGAGCACGATGTTGGCAGCGCTTTCCTTCAGCTCGATGCCGAAGGCGCGCTGATAGTGCTCGGCGACCAGCGCCCGTTCCAACTCGTCGCACTTGTTGAGGAAGGTTACGCGGAAGGCAAAGGCGATGTCGCCGAAGATATGGGCGTTCTCGGCCCAGGTAATGACCGTACGCGGGCTCATGACGGTCGAAAGATCGCCATTGATGAAGGCAGCGCGCGTGAGGTCGGCAACGCGGACCATCTTGGATACGGTTTCACGGCCCTTGTCGGCGGTGAAGCCCTTCACCTTGGCAGCGACGATGTCGACTTCCTTGTCATGCGGCAGGTAGTTCAGCGTCGTCACGATCGACCAGCGGTCCATCTGCGCCTGGTTGATCTGCTGCGTGCCGTGGTAGAGGCCGGTCGTATCGCCGAGGCCGACAGTGTTGGCGGTCGCGAACAGGCGGAAGGCCGGGTGCGGGCGGATGACGCGGCTCTGGTCAAGCAGCGTCAGGCGGCCGGAGGATTCCAGAACGCGCTGGATGACGAACATCACGTCCGGACGGCCGGCGTCGTATTCGTCGAAGACCAGCGCGACATTGTGCTGGTAGGCCCAGGGCAGGATGCCGTCCTTGAATTCGGTGACCTGCAGACCGTCCTTGACGACGATCGCGTCCTTGCCGACGAGGTCGATACGGCTGACATGGCTGTCGAGGTTGACACGCACGCACGGCCAGTTGAGGCGGGCGGCGACCTGCTCGATATGGGTGGACTTGCCGGTACCGTGATAGCCCGACACCATCACGCGTCGGTTGTGGGCGAAGCCTGCGAGAATGGCGAGCGTCGTTTCGCGGTCGAAGAGGTAGTCCGGATCGAGGTCCGGCACATAAGCGTCGCCCTTCGAATAGGCAGGAACGCGCAAATCCGTATCAATGCCGAAAACCTCCCGGACAGAGATCGTCGTGTCGGGGAGGTTGGAAATATCGAGGTCAATCTTGCTCATCATGTCTCCAGAGCGGCCACCGGACGGCACCCGCGCATTCGCCTGCAAAAGTGCTTCTGTAATAATCCGCGTTGTTAGCAGAAACCAGCCTGTTTTAACAATTGGTAGGCTTGAATAACGGCGCGAAAACGCTCTTCCGATCCTCTATCTCCGCCATTGGCATCGGGGTGATGCTTTTTGACGAGATCCTTGTAGGCGGCCTTGATATCCGCAGCGGTCGCCGAAGCACCGAGACCGAGCGTTTCGAAGGCCTTCGCCTCGAGCGTCTTCAACTTGCGCTGGCGCGGCTCCGGGCGGCCGGAACGCGCCCGCGCCTCGCTGACGAAGCCGAAGGGATCGCGCATGCGCGCCTGGGCGCCCGCGGTGCCGGATCGCATCTGCGATTGAGTCGGACCATTCCTGGCGTTCTTGTTGACGCCAACGGTCCAGGTCGGCCGGTGACCGGTCACCGCTTCCTTCTGGTAGCGCGCAACCTCGCTGTCGGACAGGCCGGAGAAATAATTGTACCCCTTGTTGTACTCCTTCACGTGCTCGAAGCAGAACATGAAGTATTGCCCCTCGGCATTGCGGCCGACGGGCGCCCGATGCACGCCTTTCTGATCACAGCCGTCCCACTGGCAGACGGGCGCAGCCGGCTCCGCCCGCGGCTCGACCTTGCGCCGGGTGCGGATACGATCGAAGTATTTTGAATCGAGTCTCATGGCGCTCATTATGGGGTTTGGCCGGGGCCACAACAAGAATTGACAAAGTAGAATGTTGCTGGCTTTGTGCGGGCATTTTGCGCCGCCGAGCCTGCGACTGCCGGGTTCGACAGACCCGCGAGGGGGCGTCAAACAATCAAGGAAATGGGACGGAAGAATGTCACTCACCGACACGATCGAAAAGAAGCTGATCGAGGCCTTCCACCCCGAGAGACTGGCGGTCATCAACGAGAGCCATATGCATGCCGGCCATCAGCCCGGCTTCGACGGCGGCGGCGAAACCCACCTGCGGGTGCGTATCGTTTCGAGCGCCTTTACCGGCATGAGCCGCGTCGCTCGCCACCGCGCGATCAACGACCTTCTGAAGCCGGAACTCGATGCCGGCCTGCATGCCCTTGCGGTCGAGCCGGCGGCACCCGGTGAGGCGACCCGCTGGTAGCGATCGGCTATCATTCAGACCGTCGGAGCGGCACCGTCTTCCGCCGGCCGGATGCGCAGCTTGGTGATCCGGTTCCTCACGCGCTTCATCACGATGAAGCGCTTGCCGTGGAAGGTGAAGGCCTGGCGCTCTTCCGGAATGCTCTTGGACTCGTGGATCACCAGGCCGGCAACCGTCGTCGCTTCCTCATCCGGCAATGACCAGTCGAGCGCGCGGTTGAGATCGCGGATCGGTACCGATCCGTCGACGACGATCGAGCCATCGGCCTCCTGTCGGACGCCCTGGATATCGAGGTCGTGCTCATCGGCAATGTCGCCGACGATCTCCTCCAGAATGTCTTCCAGCGTCACCAGGCCCTGAACCTGGCCATACTCATCGACGACGATCGCAAGGTGCAGCTTGCGGCGCAGGAAGGCGTTGAGCTGGTCCTTGAGGTTGGTCGTGTCGGGCACGAACCAGGGCTTCTGCGCGATCTTGACGATATCGAGGTTTTCCGGCTCGACGTTCGGCTCCGCGAGCGCCCGCAGCAGGTCCTTGGAATGAACGACGCCGATGATGTTGTCGGTCGAGCCACGCCAGAGCGGAAGCCGCGTGAACGGGCTTTCGAGAATGTCGCGGACGCAGGTTTCCGGCGGCTCGTCGGCGTTGATCGCCCGCATGCTGGTGCGGTGGATCATGATGTCGGAGATTTCGAGCTCGCCGAGATCGAGCACACCGCCCAGCCGGTCACGGTCCGCCTTGATCACCGAGCCTTCGCGGTGGAGCAGGTCCACCGCGCCGCGCAACTCCTCATGCGCCGAGAGCATCGACATGTCAGCGGCGAGGTTGATGCCGAAGATGTTGAGCAGGCGCCGGACGATGCCGTTGACCACGCTGGAGACCGGCCCGACGATCGCGACGAAGGGACGAACGAGCGGCGCGACGGCCAGCGCGAAGCGATCAGGAGAGGCGATCGCCCAGCTCTTCGGCAGCACTTCCGAGAAGATGACGAGCAGCACGGTCATGGCGAGCGTCGCGATCGCCACGCCGGAATCGCCGAAAAGGCCGATCAGCAGGCTCGTCGTCAGCGACGAAGCCAGGATGTTGACGAGATTGTTGCCGATCAGCAGCGTGCCAATCAACCTGTCGCGCCGTTCGATCAGCCGGTTGACGATGCCGGCGCGCTCTTCGCCATTGTTCTCCAGCGTATGCATGCGTGAGCGCGAGGCGGCCGTCAGCGCTGTCTCCGAGCCGGAGAAGAACGCCGAGAGCACGAGCAGGCAGAAGACCGAGAGGATCGACAGCCAGTATTCCGCCAGAAAAGCTATAAAGGCTTCGCCGCTCATTGCGGATGTTTTTCCCTCAGGAAGCTCAGGACCTCCGATGCCGGAACGTCATCGGCGACAAAGGATTGTCCGATGCCGCGCGTCAGGATGAAGGTGAGCTTGCCGCCCTTGACCTTCTTGTCCTGGGCGATCGCGTCCATCAGCCGCTCGGCCGGCGGCAGCGTACCGGGGATTTCCGACATGCGCGTCGGCAGCCCCACGGTTTTCAGATGTGCCTCCACGCGCGTCGCATCGTCGGGGCTCGCAAGGTTCATGCGTGCCGAGAACTGATGCGCCAGCACCATGCCGATCGAAACGCCCTCGCCGTGCACGAGCCGCGCGCTGTCATATTCGGTCGCCGCCTCCAGCGCGTGACCGAAGGTGTGGCCAAGATTGAGCAGCGCCCGCAAACCGTTCTCGCGCTCGTCCGCCGCGACGACATCGGCCTTGGCCTGGCAGCTCACCGCGATCGCCTCGATGCGAGCCGCACCGCCGGCAAAGACCGCCTGCCAGTTCTTTTCGAGCCAGGCGAAGAAGTCCGGCTTGTCGATCAGCCCATACTTTGCGACCTCGGCATAGCCCGCGCGGAACTCGCGCGGGCTCAGCGTATTGAGCACGTCCGTATCGGCAAGCACCAGGTCCGGCTGATGGAAGACGCCGATCAGGTTCTTGCCGTGCGGAGAATTGATGCCGGTCTTGCCGCCGACGGAGGAATCGACCTGTGCCAAGAGCGAAGTCGGGATCTGGATGAAACGCGAACCCCGGCGCACGATGCCGGCGGCGAAGCCGGTGAGATCGCCGATGACGCCGCCGCCGAGCGCGATCACCGCATCGTTGCGTTCGATCCGGGCGCCGAGCACGGTTTCGCAAACCGGGATCAGGTGCTCGAAACTCTTGGTCTTCTCGCCGGCGGGCAGCACGAGCGACACCGCATCGATGTCACGCCCCTTCAAGCTCGCCATCAGCGGCTCGAGATAGCGAGGCGCGACGTTCTCGTCGGTGATGACGGCCATCTTCCGCCCCTTGAGGCGGGCTGCGATCTGCTCGCCGGCGGCCGCAATCAGCCCGGGACCGATCAGGATATCGTAGGAACGATCGCCGAGGTCGACGCGGACCTGGCGTTCGGCAGCGGGCATCGCATGGCTATTCATGACTTTTCTTGTCCTGGTGTTCGATGACGGCGGCGAGAACGTCTTCCACCATCGTCTCTTTCTTCACATCGCGCGACAACACGGTCAGGTCGGCTTCGGCGTAGATCGGGTAGCGCGCGTTCATCAGGTTTTCGAGCGTCTGCTTGGGATTTTCCGTCTTTAGGAGCGGCCGGGTATCGCGCTTGTTCACCCGTTCCCAGAGTACGTCGAGTTCGGCATTGAGCCAGACCGTCAGGCCGCCCTTCTTGATCTGTCGGCGTGAGCGCTCGTTGATATAGGCGCCGCCGCCGGTGGAAACGACGCGCGGTCCACTCCTCAGCAGGCGCTTCAACACCCGCGTTTCCAGCGCGCGGAACTCCTCCTCGCCGTAGCGGGCGAAGAGATCGCTGATCGTCATGCGCGAGACGCGCTCGATCTCGTGGTCGGAATCGACGAAGGGAATGCCAAGTGCCTGGGCGGTCAACCGTCCGATTGCCGACTTGCCGGCACCCATCAGGCCGATGAACACGAGATTGCGTTTACCGAGTACAAGCTTCGCCTGCTCGGCAAGCGTTGCGGAAACCGGTTCGATCACGTCGTTCATTGGACTTCTTATTCCCCATTCCCTTTCGGTATCGACAAATCGGGGTGTAGCGTCAAGTCGTCGCGCGCGTCCGCTCACGGTTCTTGAACTCGGCCGACGCGGCGTTCATATAGGTCTGGCACCCGCCATTGCGCCGCGTATTCCTTCGAACGCGTGAACCGCACTGGCCGTTTGAACGCCTGCATGCGTATCCTTGCGTCCGCTTCATCGAAGGGCTCATGCAGAGGAGATTGAAATGCCGACCCTATTCCGGTTCCTGTTCTTCTGCGCCGTTATCGCCGGAATAGTCTACGGCACGATGGTCTCCCTCGTCACCTTTGTCGAGCCGGTAGAGCGGGACGTGACCGTGAAAATACCGTCCGAGCGGGTGAACAAGCCCCAATGAACGATCTTTCCGCAGCCCATGTCGAGGCCTTCCTCGAAATGATGAGCGCCGAGCGCGGCGCTGCCGTCAACACGCTGCAATCCTATGAGCGCGACCTGGAGGACGCCTCCTCGCATCTGCGCACGCTCGGAACCGGACTAACAGGGGCGACACCGGACGATCTTCGTACCTATCTCGCCCATCTTGCCAGCCAGGGCTTCAAGCCCTCGTCGCAGGCACGACGTCTCTCGGCGCTCCGGCAATTCTACAAGTTCCTTTACGCCGAAGGTATGCGCGGCGACGATCCGACCGGAATTCTCGACGCCCCGAAGAAGGGGCGCAGCCTGCCGAAGACGCTGAGCGTCGACGACGTCTCGCGGCTGATTGGGCAAGCGGAGACGGAAGCCGCGGCAGGCGGGCCCGACCGCCTTGCCCGCTTGCGCATGCATGCGCTGATCGAGCTGCTCTACGCCACCGGCATGCGTGTCAGCGAACTGGTCTCGCTGCCGGCAAGCGTGCTGGCGCAGAACGGCCGCTTCCTGGTCATCCGCGGCAAGGGCAACAAGGAGCGGCTCGTGCCGCTTTCGCAGGCCGCGATCCGGGCAATGCGGGCCTATGGCGAGGCGCTCGCAGAGGAGATGGCGAATGAGGAAGCGGGCGGCCGCGAAAGCCCCTGGCTCTTCCCGTCTTCCGGCAAGCAGGGCTTCCTGCCGCGCCAGGTCTTTGCGCGCGATCTGAAATCGCTTGCCGCACGTGCCGGCATAAGGGTCGCCACGATTTCCCCGCACGTGCTGCGGCATGCCTTCGCCAGCCACCTGCTCGCCAATGGCGCGGACCTTCGTGCGGTACAGGAACTGCTCGGACATTCGGACATTTCAACGACACAAATCTATACGCATGTGCTGGAAGAACGGCTGCACAACCTCGTGCAAAACCATCACCCTCTTGCCAAACAGGCGAAAAAACAGGATTAGGACCGCCGGGAAGCTGGTTTCGGCCCGCATATCCTTGTCGCAAAATGATCGGAAACGCATCTCATGCACAACTATCTCGATTTCGAAAAACCCATCTCGGACCTCGAAGGCAAGATTCTCGAATTGAAGAAGCTCGCCGGCGAAGACGAGAGCGTGAACACTTCGGATGAGATCGAACGGCTGGAGACGCGCGTCCGCGACGCGATGGTCGAGATCTATTCCAAGCTGACGCCGTGGCAGAAGACCCAGGTCGCCCGCCACCCCCAGCGCCCGCACTTCCTCGATTATGCCGCCGAGCTCTTCACCGAGTTCACACCGCTTGCCGGCGACCGCAACTTCGCCAATGACGACGCCATCCAGGCCGGCCTTGCGCGCTTTCGCGGCATGCCCGTGGCCGTTCTTGGCCAGGAGAAGGGCAACGACACGAAGTCGCGCATCAAGCACAACTTCGGCAGCCCTCGTCCTGAAGGCTACCGCAAGGCGATCCGCGTCATGGAAATGGCCGATCGCTTCAGCCTGCCGCTGATCACGCTGGTCGACACCGCAGGTGCTTACCCGGGCGTCGGCGCGGAGGAACGCGGCCAGGCGGAAGCCATCGCCCGCTCCACCGAGATGTGCCTCAATGTTCGCGTGCCGATCGTCACCGTCGTCATCGGCGAAGGCGGCTCCGGCGGTGCGATCGCGATCGCCACCGGCAACCGCGTCTACATGCTGGAGCATGCGATCTACAGCGTCATCTCGCCGGAAGGCGCTGCCTCGATCCTCTGGCGCGATTCGACCCGCGCCAAGGAAGCCGCCAGCAACATGAAGATCACCTCCGAGGACCTGAAGGCACTCGGCGTCATCGACGGCATCATTCCGGAGCCGGTCGGCGGCGCACACCGCGACCCGAACGCGGTCATCAGCCGCACCGGAACCGTGATCGCCGACGCGCTGAAGGAGCTTTCCGGACGCAACGGCGACCAATTGCGCACGGATCGCCGACAGAAGTACCTCAATATCGGCCGCAACCTCTAAGCTGGAGCCGGATGCGGGCGGAAATCCCACGCGCCCCATCCCATCTCGCCCAGACGGTTGGCGATTGCGGGAGCGGATTTCGCAACCGCAAAGCGGAGTGTGGCCAAATCTTGGCCATATTCATGAGGTCATGAACAGCGCATCGGCAGGCGCCCCCTGCAGGGTTAAGAATTCGTGAAGTATAATCGCTTAGTGATTCTCTGAAGGGCCCTCCCTCACGGACTTGGGCTCTTCTGCGTAATTCCTTAAATCGGCATCGATTTAAGTAGTCGAGTTTGGGTTTGATCGGGCCTCTGCTGATGCGTTTCAGAAACCTTGTAGCCTCCGCCGCCATCGTCGCCGCGCTTGCCGGCTGCACCAATGAAACGCTTGACACGACGACATCGGTCGACCTCAAATCCGTCAAGAACAAGACCGAGTACCAGGTCTCCGGACCGATGGTCAAAAAGATGAGCGAACTCGGGATGCAGAAGCAGGCCCCGATCGCGCTGCGCATCTTCAAGGAGGAAGGCACGCTCGAGGTCTGGAAGGCCAATACCGCCAACCGCTTCCAGCTGCTGAAGAGCTACAAGATCTGCGCCTGGTCCGGCAAACTGGGACCGAAGGTGAAGGAAGGCGATCGTCAAGCGCCGGAAGGCTTCTACCCGCTCTTCCCGCATCAGCTGAATCCCAATTCGAAGTATTATCTGGCGATCAACACCGGCTACCCCAACGCCTACGACAAGGCGAACGGCCGCCAGGGCACGCATCTGATGATCCACGGCGCCTGCTCGTCGGCCGGCTGCTACTCGATGACCGACGAACAGATTATCGAGATCTTCGCGCTCGCCCGGGATTCCTTCAAGGGTGGCCAGGAAAGCGTTCAGCTCCAGGCCTTCCCCTTCCGCATGACGGCGGAAAACATGGCGCGCCATCGCAATAATCCGAATATCGACTTCTGGAAGATGCTGAAGGTCGGCTACGACCAGTTCGAAATCACCAAACGTCCGCCGGAAGTCAATGTCTGCGAAAGGAAGTACGTCTTCAACCAGCAGGCCACCGGCCCGTTCAACCCGAGCGGCCAGTGCCCTGCGATGTCGACCCCGCCGGCGCTGCAAGTGGCGATGGCGAGCTTCGAGAAGACCTACCAGACCGACTACGACAAGGCCCTCAAGAAGTATGACGGCATGGTCTGGTACGAGCCGAGCGAAGCCGAGCGCAAGGCGATCGTCGCCAAGCAGCGCGTCGGCCGCGAACTCGCCTACGCGCCGACCGGCAACTCCTTCGATGCCGGCAAGCTGATGAAGGCGAGCGATCTCGAGAAGAAGCTCGCCGAACAGAAGGAAGCGGAAGAGACGAAGCAGGCCGTCGAGATCCAGAAGAAGGAACTCGAAAAAGCGACCGACGGCGGCAAGCACGTCCCGGTTCCAGCCGCCAACCCCATTCCGCAGCCGGTGATGCAGGCGGCCGTTGAGCAGCCCGCGAAAAAATCCTTCTGGAGCCTGTTCTCCAAGAGTGAGCCTGAGCTTCAAATGCCCGCTCCGGTCGTCATCACGCCGGATCAAGCAGCGAATGGGCAGCAGTCCGCCGTCCCGCCACAGGCTCAGGAGCCGGCAAAGGCCGAGAAGCAGGCGCGAGCCGCGGCAACCACCGCCGCGCCACAGCAGACGGCGACCGTTGCCACGGCACCCGCCCCCGATGCGGTGGCGGAAACGCCTGTCCTCACCGAAGAGCCGCCGAAGAAGCGTCCCTTCTGGAAGATCTGGGGCAATTGATGCCGAACGAGACCAAGATCGTCTACGACCTCAGGGGGCTTAAATGCCCCCTTCCCGTTTTGAAGACGCGCAAGCGCATGGCCGCGCTGGCCCCGGGCACGCTTCTGGAGATCGAAACGACAGATCCTCTGGCGGTGATCGATATCCCGCACTTCTGCAAGGAGGACGGCCACAAGCTCGAAGAGGCGGCGCCCGCCGAAGGCGGCCACCGGTTCCTCATCCGCAAGGGCGCCTGAGACACACCAAGTCGCGACGCGGCTTGGCCCGTTCTATTCGGGCGCAACTCCGGACGGAAAACCGCTTCGCACTTTTCCTGGAGCTTGCTTCAAACCTGGCTCGCAACTCCGGACGGAAAACCGCTTCGCACTTTTCCTGGAGCTTGCTTAAAACCGCATGCCGGGAACGGCGAGCGGATTGTCGGAGAGCGCCTGGGCGTCCGGCCGGTCGATGCGCGGCTTGCCGGTAAAGGCGTCGAACAGGTCGCGCACGAAGTCCTCCGTCAGGCCCTTGGTGATCAGCACCATGCGCGTGCGCCGGTCGTTTGGGTCCGGCCAGGCGGCCAGTCGTTCCGGCGCGTGGAAAACGTTCTGCACGCCATGCAGCACCAGCGGCCGATCCGGCCTGTCGGCAACCGCGACGATCGCCTTCATCCTCAGCAGCTTCTCGCCATGTGCCGAACGCAGCAAGTCGATGAACATGTCGAGCGCCATCGGCTCGATCGGCCGGTCGTGCACGATGCTGAACGAGCGGATGTCGCCGCCATGCCTGTTCACATCATGATGATGATGATGGTGATGTTCGTGGACATGATTGTGATCGTGGTCATGGTCATGATCATGATGGTGGTCACCATGATCGTGGAGATGACGGTGGTGGCCATCATCGTGATGCGCCTCGTCCTGCAGCCAGCGGCCGACATCGGCAATCTTGGAGGATAGGTCATAGAGGCCGCAGGCGAAAAGCGCCGAACGTCCCGCCTCGTCGCTGTCGCCGTCGATGAGCGGCGCACGCGGGTTGAGCGCCCGGATCCGGGCCGTCAGCGCGTCGCGCTCAGACGCATCGGCAAGACCAGTCTTGCTGATGACGATGCGGTCTGCGACTGCGACCTGTTTCAGGGCTTCCTCGTGATTGGCGATCGTCTGCAAGCCATTGACGGCGTCAACGACAGTGACCACGCCGTCCAGGCGGAAATTCTGCGCGATGATGGGATTGCCGATCACCGATTGCAGCACCGGCGCCGGATCGGCAAGCCCAGTCGTTTCGATGACGACGCGCTTCAGCGGCTTGATCTTCCCGATCTGCATCCGGTCCATGAGATCGGCGAGCGTGTCGACCAGTTCGCCGCGCACGGTGCAGCAGAGGCAGCCGTCGGAAAGCTCGATGACCCCATCGCTGGAGGCTTCCACCAGCAGGTGGTCGATCGAAACGTCGCCGAACTCGTTGATGATGACGGCCGTGTCGGAGAGATCGGGATCCTTCAGCAGCCGGTTGAGCAACGTCGTCTTGCCCGCACCGAGAAAGCCGGTGAGGATCGAGACCGGCACCGCCGGCATAGGACTAACCATCATGAACTCCGATCAAAAGGTCGGCCGCGGCACGGGGATCGGCACATTGGCGACGTCGCCCTGGCCGACCGGATCGCCGGCAAGCTTCGGTGCCTTTTCACCGCTGCCGGCGATAAGACCGGCGAAGGCGAGCTTCAGCGGCCGGTTGATTTCGTGGACATATGGCGAAAGCAGCTTCTGGCGGCCGGCCTCGTCGCGGCCTTCGCTGCGGACCTTGGCCGCTGCCTTCGAGCAGATCTGCTTGCTGACATCGGCCACCGTGTCGCGCGTCTCGCCATAGGGCGCGATCTGCACAAGCGATGGCTTGCCGTTGCCGCTCGTCGTCAGCGCCATCTGCATGAGCCGCGCGGATTCGTCCGCGCGCGCGCCGAGGCTGCTCTCGCCGAGCACGACCGAAACGACGCTGCGCCCGTCACGGGTGGCAGACGAAACCTGGTTGAAGCCGGACGCGCAGATGAAGCCGGTCTTCATGCCATCAGCACCTTCGAAGCGGCCGATCAGCATATTGTAGTTCGGATAGTCCTTCTTGCCGGTGGTGAAACCTTCCAGCGAGAAATAGGAAGCGTACTGCGGGAACTCGCGCTTGAGCGTGATCGCCAGCACGGCGAGGTCACGCGCCGTCGTGTACTGGCCGGGGCCGGGCAAACCGTTGGCGTTGATGAAGTTCGAAGAAGTCATGCCGATGCGGCGTGCTTCGGCATTCATCCGCTCGATGAAGGCGGGTTCCGAACCGCCGACCGTCTCGGCGATTGCCACGGCGATGTCGTTTGCGGACTTGACCAGCATCATCTTCAGCGCGCTGTCGAGCGTCATCGCCTGGCCGGGCTTGTAGAACATCTTGCTCGGCGGCTCGGACGCCGCGTTCTTGGTCATGATAACCGGACTTTCGAGCGTAAGCTGTCCCGACTTGATCGCGCGGAAGGTCGTATAGGCCGTCATCAGCTTGGTGAGCGACGCCGGATACCATTTCTGGAAGATGTCCTGGTGCTCGTAGACCTTCAGCGAATTGACGTCGACGACGAGTCTCGGATTGGCCGCAGCCGGCAGCGCCGCAAGAAGCGTCGCGCAGGTCGCCACCGTCACTCCCAGCGCCTTCATCTTGCCGCGCGTGAAAAATCCTGCTGTCACCACGATAGAACCTCGAAATTCCGCTGTTGCCTCGTCTCGTCCGGCTATTTAGCCTATATGGCGAGGAGATGGCAAAGCCCATTCACGGGCAGCCTTGCCAATCCACCGCAGAGACGCAGATACAATTAGTAATCGAACAGACCGACAGGACGAACCGATGCCGATACTCAACCGTGCCGCCGAGCTCCAGAACGAAGTCACCGAATGGCGGCGCCATCTGCACAGGAACCCGGAGCTCCTGTTTGCGGTCGAAAATACGGCATCCTTCGTCGAAAAGAAACTGAAGGAATTCGGCGTTGACGAAGTCGTGACGGGGCTCGGCCGCACCGGCGTCGTCGGTCTGATCCGCGGCAGTCTCGGCGCGGGCCGCACCATCGGGCTTCGCGCCGACATGGATGCGCTGCCGATCACCGAGACAAGCGGCAAGGCCTGGGCGTCGCAGACGTCAGGCAAGATGCACGCCTGCGGCCATGACGGCCATACGGCCATGCTTCTCGGAGCGGCCAAGTATCTCGCCGAGACCCGCAACTTCGCCGGCAATGTCGCCGTCATCTTCCAGCCCGCCGAAGAAGGCGGTGGCGGCGGCAACGAGATGGTCAAGGACGGCATGATGGAGCGCTTTGCGATCGAGGAAGTCTACGGCATGCATAACATGCCGGGCATGCCGATCGGTCATTTCGGCAGCCGTGTCGGGCCGATCATGGCTTCGACCGACGAGTTCACCATCACCATCAAGGGCCGTGGAGGCCATGCGGCCCAGCCACACAAGACGATCGACCCGATCGTGGTCGGCACGCAGATCGTCACCGCGCTGCAGACGATCGCGTCGCGCACCGTCGATCCGCTCGCCTCGGTCGTCGTCTCGGTCACCAAGTTCAATGCCGGCTTTGCCCACAACGTCATCCCGGAAGAGGCCGTGCTCGGCGGCACGGTACGCACGCTCGTGCCCGAGGTGCGCGATATCGGCGAGAACCGCATCCGAACGATCGCCGAGGGTGTCGCCGGCCTCTATGGCGCGACCGTCACCGTCCAGTACAACCGCAACTATCCGGTGACCGTGAACCATGCGGAAGAGACCGGCTACGCCTTGAAGGCCGCGGCCGAGATCGCCGGCGAAGGCAACGTCAAGCCTTCGCTCGACCCGATGATGGGCGGCGAAGATTTCTCCTACATGCTGCTCGCGCGCCCCGGCGCCTTCGTGTTCATGGGCAACGGCGAGACCGCCGGGCTGCATCACCCCGCCTACGACTTCAATGACGAGGCGATCCCGCACGGCATCTCCTACTGGGTGAAGCTCGCGGAAACGCGACTTGCCGCCTGAGGCACGGGCGGGAGGCACCATGCATCAGATCGATAAGATTGACCGTAGAATTCTGAACATCCTCCAGGCCGATGGCCGCATCACCAACCTGGAACTTGCCGATCGCATCGGCCTGTCGCCGACGGCAACCAGCGAACGCCTGCGCCGGCTCTTGAAGGAGGGATACGTCTCGGGCTTCGGCGCAAGGCTCGACCCGCAAAAGCTTGGCTTCGGGCTCCTCGTCTTCATCGAGGTCATGCTCGACAAGACGACGCCCGATGTCTTCGATCAGTTCGCGGCCGCCGTCAAACAGGCGCCAGCCGTGCTCGAATGTCACATGGTGGCAGGCGGCTTCGACTATTTGATCAAGACCCGCTTCGAGGACATGGCTGCCTACCGCAACTTTCTCGGCCAGGTGCTCTGGACGCTGCCGGGCGTCAAGGAGACCCGTACCTATGCGGTGATGGAAGAGATCAAGAACGACGGGCCGCTGCCGCTGGTGTGAGCGAGGCGTTGCGGTCAGTAGGCGCGGAAGATACCCCCCTCTGCCCTGCCGGGCATCTCCCCCACAAGGGGGGAGATCCACAAGCCGGAATGTCCCATTCCATCAGCAATCTGATGATTGCTCAATGGATGTCAGGGGCTTCGCAATATCAGCATCATCGTCGAGCGAGACCGTGCCCTAAGTCGATCTCCCCCCTTGTGGGGGAGATGCCCGGCAGGGCAGAGGGGAGTCTGACGCTCCCACCACCGTCCCGACTGGCGCGGCACGTCTAGGAGATTCACCGCGCCATCGCCTTATCACTCTGCCAGCGATGCCATGTCGATCACGAAACGATAGCGCACGTCGCTCTTGATGACCCGCTCATAGGCCTCGTTGATCTGCTGGATGCGGATCGTTTCGATTTCCGAGACGATGCCGTGCTCGCCGCAGAAGTCGAGCATCTCCTGGGTCTCCTTGATCGAGCCGATCATCGAACCGGAGATGCTGCGGCGCGCCGGTACCAGCGAGAATGCGTGCACCGGCACCGCATTTTCCGGAATGCCGACCAGAACGAAATCACCGTCGACCTTCAGGAGATTGACGTAGGCGTTCCAGTCGATCTCGGCAGCGACGGTGCAGATGATCAGGTCGAACGTGCCCTGCAGCGCCTTGAAGGTCTCGGGGTCGTTGGTGGCGTAGTAGTGGTCGGCACCGAGCTTCAGCCCGTCTTCCTTCTTGGAAAGCGTCTGGCTGAGAACGGTCACATCCGTGCCCATCGCGTGCGCCAGCTTGACGCCCATGTGGCCGAGGCCGCCCATGCCGACGATGGCGACCTTCTTGCCCGGGCCGGCCTTCCAGTGACGCAGCGGCGAGTAAAGCGTGATGCCGGCGCAAAGCAACGGTGCTGCGGCATCGAGCGGCAGGTTCTCAGGGATCGACAGCACATAGCCTTCCTTGACGACGATGCTGTCGGAATAGCCGCCCTGGGTCGGCGTCTTGCCGTCGGCTTCGACACCGTTATAGGTGACGATCAAACCAGGCATGTAGTGTTCCAGATCCACGTCGCGCGTGGCGCAGGTGGTGCAGGAATCGACGAAGCAGCCGACGCCGGCGCGGTCACCGACCTTGAACTTGGTGACCTTGGAACCGACCGCCGTCACGATGCCGACGATCTCGTGGCCGGGAACCATCGGGAACGCCGAATTGCCCCATTCGTTGCGGGCCTGGTGAATGTCGGAATGGCAGACGCCGCAATATTTGATCTCGATCACCACATCGTCGTCGCGCGGTTCGCGACGCTCGAAGGTGAAGGGCGTAAGCGGCTTCGACGCATCGGTCGCCGCATATCCTCTTGCAATGGCCATCAGTCTGTCCTTCTTTTTGGGAAAGGGTGCAGGTCCGGAGGGAGTCCGGCCTGACGCACCGCTGACTATGGGCGCGCTGACGGCAAGGGCGTTAGAGCGATCCTGCAAAGTTTTTGCACGATCCTCCGAGTTTGCGGTAAGCCCACTGGAGATGTCGCACGGCAGCCTTATCTGAGCAGCACCTCAGACAATGCTAAGCATCTGGAAAGGCCATAGATTATGACAGTCACGCGACAGACCACCCGCCACCAGATGATCGATGTCATTGCCCGGTTTGCCGAGCGAGACGGCGACCACATGACCGAGATTTCCGGGCTGACCCTTCATCGCCATGGCGGCGACGCTCCGGTCAATTGCTCCGCCTATCGGCCAAGCCTGGCCATCATCGTGCAAGGCGCGAAGCGCGTGGTGCTCGGTGAAGAGACATTGATCTACGGTGCCTCGGACTATCTGCTGACCTCGATCGATCTGCCGGTTCTCTCCCAGGTCTGCGAGGCCTCGGCGGAGGAACCTTATCTCAGCATGGCCTTCACGCTCGACCCCGGCAAGATCCAGGCGCTGCTCGCATCCTTGCCGCAACTGCCGCAACCCGCCGCCTCGGCCCGCGGCATGACGGTGAGCAAGATCACCGCCGATCTCGAAGACGCAGCGCTGCGACTGCTGCGCCTGCTTGAGCGACCGGAAGACAGGCCGGCCCTGCTGCCGCTGATCGAGCAGGAAATCCTCTATCGCCTCTTGACCGGGCCGCACGGCCACCGCCTGCGGCAGATGGCGACGGCCGACAGCCAGCCGCATCAGGTGGGCCGCGCCGTCGCCTGGCTCAAGGAGCATTATTCGCGCCCGCTCAGGATCGACGACCTCGCCAACCGCGTCTCGATGAGCGTCTCGTCGCTGCACCATCATTTCAAGGCGATCACCGCCATGAGCCCGCTGCAGTACCAGAAGCAGCTCCGGCTGCAGGAAGCGCGGCGGCTGATGCTGGAGGAGAGCCTCGACGCGGGCGATGCCGGCCATCAGGTGGGTTACGAAAGCCAGTCCCAGTTCAGCCGCGAATATGCCCGCCATTTCGGCGAGCCGCCGATGCGCGACATCGGCCGCGTGCGCCGTTCGCTGCTCGAACGTTTCGGCGGCGAAGCGGAAATGCTGAGCGAAGGCTGAGGCATCAACTCCAGCGCATATCCGCCAGCGTATCAGCTCCGCTCGATATCCCGCCGGAGCACGATCGAGGTCGTCAGGTCCTCGACATTGTCCATCGTCGCCACTTCGTTGCGCAGTTCGTTGAGGGCGTTGATCGACCCCACCTCCACCTCGACGACGAGATCGAGCTGGCCGCTGACGGAGGAAACCTTGCGGACGGCGGAAAAGCCGGCCAGCCGGTCGAGCACGCCGATCGACGGCGTGCGCTTCAAGGTCACCAGCAGGAAGGCCTGGATCGTGCCCTCCTCCAATTGCCCGATATCGGCGCGATAGCCGCGGATGACGCCGGCCTTTTCCAGCCGGCTGACCCGCTCGGTCGTCGCACTTCGAGAAAGACCGATCCGGCCGGCCAGCGACTTCATCGGGATGCGCGCCTCTTGCGACAGAATGCTGAGGATCGTGCGGTCGATCGCATCTATGTCCTGCATGTCTGCTCCTCCGGGACCCGCCGACAAGATGACGGTTATTATAAACATAGTGCCGGTGCAACCGGCATATTGCCGGATGCATCGCTGGGCCGCTCATGTAAGTCTCGCCAACAGATGAGGGTCCCCATGAACGATATGCTGAAGACGACACCTGACTTTTCGACCGATGCCGCAGCGGCGCTGCTGAAGGAGCACTATGGCCTGACCGGCGCGCTTTCGCTGCTTGCCAGTGAACGCGACCAGAACTTCAAGGTCGAAGCCGAAGGTGGCGGCATCTATATCCTGAAGATCATCAACGGTGCCGAACCCGAAGTCGAAAGCGATTTCCAGACGGCGCTGCTGAAGCATGTCGGCGTACAGGCCGCCGACCTGCCGGTGCCGCATATCCGCCCGACGCTGTCGGGCTCGAGTCTCGCTTCGACCATGAGCGCGCGCGGCGTCACGCATCGCCTGCGACTGGTGAGCTGGGTCGAAGGCCTGCCGCTCGCCGAAACCGGCCGCAGCGATGCGGCGCTGCAATCGCTCGGGCAGATGCTCGGCCGCTTCGATGCCTCGCTCAAGGGCTTCATGCATCCGGGCGCGCTGCGCGATCTCGACTGGGATATCCGCCATGCCGGCCGCTCGGCGGATCGGCTGCATCACGTCACCGTCGCCGAGGACCGCGCTTTGCTCGAGCGCTTCCTTGTCCGCTTCGAAAAATCCGTCGCGCCGCGGCTCGCCACCCTTCGCGCCGCCGTCATCCACAATGACGCCAACGACTGGAACGTGCTCGTCGACAAGGCCGATCACGACACTATCTCCGGCCTGATCGATTTCGGTGATGCGCTGCACGCGCCCGTCATTGCCGAAGTGGCGATCGCCGCCGCCTATGCCGGGCTCGACCATCCCGATCCGATCGGTGCCGCAGCCGCGATCGCCCGCGGCTTCCATGCGGAGTATCCGCTGACGGAAGAAGAGGTCGACCTGCTGTTCGATCTCATTGCCATGCGCCTCGTGACCTCCGTGACCATCTCGGCCTCTCGCCGCACCCACACCGACGACAATCCCTACCTCGCGATCAGCGAACGTCCGGCCTGGGCGCTCTTACGCAAACTCGACCGGATGAACCCGCGCTTCGCCACCGCCATCCTGCGCAAGGCCTGCGGCTTCGAGGCCATTTCCGGCGCCAGGAGCGTCGCCGCCTGGATCAATGCCAACCGCAAGACGCTGAAGCCGCTGCTCGAAAGGCCGGCCGCCACCTATCCGGCGGCGCTGGTGCCCTATGGCGACCCCAAGCATCCGATGACGGTGAAGTCATCAGGTGAACAGCCCGACGAAGCCCAGGCGATCTGGGAGGATTATTGCCGCGCGCATGGCGTTGAGCTCGGCATCGGTCCCTGGGGCGAGGAACGCACCGTCTATGCCGGCGACATGTTCGTCTCTCGCTTCATCGACCACACCCGCCGCACCCGCCATCTCGGCCTCGACCTGTTCATGGCCGCCGGCACGAAGGTCTACACCCCGCTTGCCGCAACCGTCGTCAGCGTCGAGATCGAGAAAGACCCACTCGGTTACGGTTGCCTGATCGCGCTTCGCCACGAGCCGGAGGGCTGCCCGCCCTTCGTGACGCTCTGGGGCCACATGGCGCATGAGGCCATGGGACGCATCAAGGCCGGCGACAGGTTGGAGGCCGGCGCACTCGTCGGCGAGATGGGAGCGCCGAAGGAAAACGGCGGCTGGGCGCCGCATCTGCACCTGCAGCTTTCGGCCGACACCAGCCTGACCGCGACCGAAATCCTCGGCGTCGGCGAGCCGCAGTTTCTCGACGTCTGGGCCGAACTGTTCCCGGATGCGCGTACCTTTGCCGGCATCGCCGAGGAATTCTACGAGAAGAAAGGCCGCTCGCACGAGGAGATCGTCAAGCGGCGCAAGGAACTGCTGCTGCCGAACCTCTCGATCTCCTACGACAAGCCGATCAAGTTCGTGCGCGGCGAAGGTGTGTGGCTGATCGACGACAGCGGCCGTGCCTATCTCGACTGCTTCAACAATGTCTGCCACATCGGCCACGCCCATCCGGCGGTGGTCGAGGCGATGGCCAAGCAGGCGGCCATCCTCAACACCAACACCCGCTACCTACACGACAACATCGTCGCCTATGCCGAACGGCTGACGGCAACGCTGCCGAAGGAATTGACGGTTGCCGGCTTCGTCAACAGCGGTTCCGAGGCGAACGGCCTGGCTCTCAGACTGATGCGCGCCCATACCGGCCGCGAGAATGCGATCACGCTCGACTGGTCCTATCACGGTACGACCCAGGAACTGATCGACATCAGCCCCTACAAGTTCCGCCGCAAGGGCGGCAAGGGACAGAAGCCGCACATCCATGTGGCAACCATTCCGGACAGCTATCATGCACCGGCGGACTGGCCGGTCGAGGAACACGGCAAGCGCTTCGCCGAAAGCGTTGCCGAACTGATCGCGGCGATGAGGGCCAAGGGCGAGGGCCCCGGCTTCTTCATCGCGGAATCGATCCCGAGCGTGGCCGGCCAAGTGTTCCTGCCGGAAGGTTACCTGAAGGAAGTCTATCGACTGGTGCGCGAGGCGGGCGGCGTCTGCATCGCCGACGAAGTTCAGGTCGGCTTCGGCCGCGTCGGCAGCCATTGGTGGGCCTTCGAGACGCAAGGGGTCGTGCCCGACATCGTCACCATGGGCAAGCCGATCGGCGATGGCCATCCGCTCGCAGCCGTCGTCACGACCCGGGAAGTGACCGACAACTTCAACAACGGCATGGAGTATTTCAACACCTTCGGCGGCAACCCGGTCTCCTGCGCCGTCGGTCTCGCCGTGCTCGACGTGATCGAGGGACAGGACCTGCGCGGCAATGCGCTGAAGATCGGCAACTACCTGATGGATGCCTTCCGCGCCATGCAGGTCCGCTACGAGGTGATCGGCGACGTCCGCGGCATGGGCCTCTTCCTCGGCATCGAACTCGTCGCCGACCGCAAGACGAAGGCGCCGGCAACCGAATTCGCCCGGGCCGTCTCCAACGGCGCCCGCCGCCGCGGCGTGCTGATGGGCACGGAAGGCCCGCATGACAATGTTCTGAAAATGCGCCCGCCGATGATCTTCTCGAAGCGCGATGCCGATCACCTGATCGCCGTGCTCGAAGAGACCTTCGCGGACGTATCGAAAACGCTCGGCTAGGGTCGGGTCAACAGCAGCAAAACAAGACAGATCGGCCGGGATATGGACGCATCCCGGTAGCGAAGACGCATGCCTTAAAACATGAAAAAGAGGAGAACAGGACAATGAAACTTGGAGTTCTAGCACTGGCGAGCGCGGCATTCCTCGCCGGCACCGCCGCCAACGCCGGCATGCTCGACGTCATCAAGGAACGCGGCGAGCTTCGCTGCGGCGTCAGCCAGGGCGTGCTTGGCTTTTCCGCGCCCAACGACAAGGGCGAGTGGGGCGGCTTCGACATCGACTTCTGCCGCGCAGTGGCCGCCGCGGCACTCGGTAATGCTGACAAGGTGAAATACGTGCCGCTCTCGACCAAGGAGCGCTTCACCGCGCTACAATCGGGCGAGGCCGACCTTCTGTCGCGCCAGACCACCTGGACGCTGTCGCGCGACACAGACCTCGGCATGAGCTTCGTCGGCGTCAACTACTATGACGGCCAGGCCTTCATGGTGCGCAACGACCTTGGCGTGAAGAGCGTCAAGGAACTTTCGGGCGCCTCTGTCTGCACCGAGACCGGAACGACGACCGAGCAGAACATGGCCGACTATTTCGGCGCCAACAATATCCAGTACCAGGTGGTCGCCTTCGAAAAGGCCGATCAGACGATCCAAGCCTTCAATACCGCCCGCTGCGACGTCTATTCGACCGACGCTTCGGCACTCTACGCCCAGCGCCTGACGCTGAACGACCCCGACCGTTTCGTCGTGCTACCCGAAGTGATCTCCAAGGAGCCGCTCGGCCCGGCCGTCCGCCAGGGCGACGATCAGTGGTTCAAGGTCGTGCGCTGGACGCTGTTCGCGCTGGTCGAAGCCGAAGAACTCGGGATCACCAAGGACAATGCCGCCAAACTGCTCGAAAGCGGGACGACTGCTCAGAAGCGCTTCCTCGGCATCGAGAACGAGGCCGGCAAGTCACTCGGCCTCGACCCGAAGTGGGCCTACCAGGTGGTTTCCGCCGTCGGAAACTATGGCGAAATCTTCGAACGCCACCTCGGCAAGGACAGCCCGCTCAAGATCGAGCGCGGCCTCAACAAACTCTGGAGCCAGGGCGGCCTGATGTACGCACCGCCGGCACGCTGATCCCCTCAAGCAATTCCGGAGGGTCTCCGTCCGGATTGCTCGATCAAGGAAAAGCGCCAACGAGACGCCGCGGCCCTCCCCGCGGCGTTTTCGTCTTTGGGCCAATTTGGACGCGCGTGCCTCGCACCGCTGCCCGGCGAATAGGGACAACAGATCCGCCTGGCCGCCTCAACAAAGACAAACGCCGCGACGGACTTCCATCGCGGCGTTTTACCATTGCGTCCAGCAGCCGGTCGCCGGCCGCTGCGTGTTTAGAGCTTGACGATCGTTTTCCGCGCAAGCAGGCCCTGCGGTGCGAAGAGCAACACGCCAATGACCAGCAGAATGGTGAAGGCGTCGCGGTAGCTGAGCAGCCCTTCCGGCAGGTAGGCCTGTAGGAACACCTCGATGAAGCCGAGCAGAAAGCCACCGGCAACGGCACCGGACAGGCTGCCGAGCCCGCCGATGATCGCGGCGATGAAGGCCTTCAGCACCGGCAGGAAACCCATCAGCGGATCGACGCTGCCGCGCTGCGCCACCCAGAGGATGCCGGCGACACCGGCGAGCAGGCCGGAGATCGCAAAGGCGGTGGCGACGACGGCATTGGCGCGGATGCCCATCAGCCGCACGATGGCAAAATCTTCCGAAGCGGCGCGCATCGCGCGGCCGAGCACGGTCGTGCGCAGGAAGAGGTTGAGACCGGCGAGCATGATGATGGTGACGAGGATCGAGGTGCCCTGGATGAGGCCGAGATGCAGACCGCCGATCTCGATCGTGCCGGAAAAGCTCTCGGGCATCGGCACCGGCTTCGGACGGGCGGAAATGAAATTCTGGAAGATCACGCGCAGGATCGCACTGACGGCAAAGCTCGTCAGAAGCAGCGTCGTGCCGCTGGCGCCGCGCACCGGCCGAAAGGCGATGCGCTCCATCAGCATCGCAAGCACGATCGCGATCATCAGCGCCGCGCAGACGGCGAGCGGAAACGGCAGGCCCAGCAATAGCGCAAAGCAGAGCCCGTAGCCGGCGGCCGTCATCAGCTCGCCATGGGCGAAGTTGATGAGCCCCATGATCGAGAAGACGACCGCGAGCCCGAGAGCGAGAAGCGCGTAGGTGCCGCCGAGGCTCAGCGCATTGACGAGCTGCTGCAGGAACATGTCCATGGTTTTGACCTCCACGCACTCGGCTCAGGCGCCGAGATAGGCGCCCTGGATTTCTGTTGAATTGCGGAGTTCGGCAGCCGTACCCGACAGTACGATCTGGCCATTGGCCATGACATAGCCGGTATCGGCGATCTCGAGCGACAGCGAGACGTTCTGCTCGACGAGCAGGATCGTCAGGCCCTTCTGCCGGAGACCGGCGATCAGATCGAAGATCAGGTCGACCACCTGCGGCGCCAGCCCCAGCGAAGGTTCGTCGAGCAGCAAGAGATCCGGCGACGACATCATCGAGCGGGCGATCGCCAGCATCTGCTGCTCGCCGCCAGAGAGCGATCCGGCCTTCTGCGTGAGCCGCTCTTTCAGGATCGGGAAGCGTGACAGCATGTCTTCCCGCACCTCAGCTATCGCCCCGCGCGCCTTGTGCATGGCGCCGCCGAGCAGCAGGTGTTCGTCGACCGTCAGGCTCGGAAAGATGCGCCGCCCCTCCGGCGTCAGCGTCATGCCGAGCCGGACGATCTGTTCCGGCGCGAGACTGGAAATATCCTGGCCGTTGAACGAGACGCGCCCGGCCTTCTTCGCGGCCAACCCGACGAGCGCGTTCAAGGTCGAGCTCTTGCCGGCCCCATTGGCGCCAAGCAGCGTGACGATCTGCCCCTTGCCGACGGTGAGGTCGACGCCCTTCAGCGCCTCGACGGCGCCATAGGCGACCTTGAGACCGCTCACTTCCAGAAGCGGCTTCGGGACGGGAATTTCACTCATCATCATCGGGGCAAAGTCCTTTGCCATGAATTGCGAGGCGACGCAGGCAGCGGGGGCGATCCCCGACAAAGCGGGGATCGCCAAATGACAGCGGATCAGGGAGCCGGAATATCGGCGGCCGCCGGAACGCCCTGGCTGATCAGCTCGCGATTGCCGCCTTCGATGCGCACCAGCGAGACCGCGCGCAGCGGCATGCCTTGCGTGCCGGCATAGCTGATCGGGCCGGTCACACCCTGGACGTTTTCGAGCGAGGCGATCGCGTTGCGGATGGCGACCGGATCGATGCTGTTGGCTTCCGTCACCGCCGCGTCGATCACCTTGCCGAGGTCGTAGCCGTTGGCGATATAGACCGTGTCCGGCACCTGGCCGAACTTCTCCTTGTACTTCACGTTGAAGTCGGCGAGCGGGCTGCCTTCGCTGGCAAAGCCGGCGGTGGTGAAGACGACGCCGTCGACGGTCGCGCCAAGGCCGAAGGTGGTCGGCGAGTCGATGCCATCGCTGCCGAGAATCGGGATCGTCACACCGGCACCGCGCAACTGGCGGATGAAGGCCGGAAAATCAGGCTCGTAGGCCGCCGTCATGATGACGTCCGGCGCCGGGTTCATCGCCTTGATCTTGGTGACTTCGGCGCCGAAATCCTGCTGGCCCATGCTGAATGTGCCCTCGCCCAAAAGCTCGCCGCCCTTGGCGGTGAAGGCGGCGGCAAAGTATTCGGGGAGCTTCAGCGTATAGGCGCTGTCGGGCGACTTCAGGATATAGGCCTTCTTGTAACCCTTCTCGGTGGCATAGGTCGCAAGCACCGATGCCTGGACGTTGTCGGCCGGATAATTGCCGAACATATAGTCGCCGACGGCGAGCGGCATGGTCGGTGTCGTCGCGCAGAAGGAGAAGGCCGGGATCTGAGCGGCCTGGGTTACCTGGCCGGCGGCAATCGACGGATCGGCGTCGCAGGGCGTGATCATGATCTTGACGCCCTGGTCGACCAGTTCCTGTGCCACCAGCGCCGTCTGGGCCGCATCCGAACGGGTGTCCTTGGCGACGAGCTTGATCGGGAACTTGCCGGCCGCACCACCAGCGGCATTGATCTCCTCGACGGCCATTTCCAGGCCCTTCAGCGACGGCTGGTCATAGGGCGCGAGACCGCCGGTCTGCGCGGTCGCAAGGCCGATGACCAGGTCTTCCGCAAGGGCCGGCAGCGGCGACAGCACGAAACCGCCGAGCATGGTGGTGAGGCACAGGGCCTTGACGTTCTTTTTCATCTGAAAAGCTCCCTCTCTTGATTATGCAGGATTGCGCAGACCCGGCGCGCTGGACGGGAGCCCGGAGACTTCCCCCTGCTCGCTTCGCGCCTGCGCCGATGAGCGGCGGCGACCGATATAGGCCTCGATGACTTCAGGATTGGCCTGGATCTCCGCCGGCGTGCCGATGGCGATCTGCTGGCCCTTGTTGAGCACGACGACAACGTCGCAGAGCCGCATGATCAGCTTCAGATCGTGCTCGACGACGAGCAGTCCAAGGCGATACTTCGTGCGGATGCGGTCGAGCACATGCATCAGCTCTTCGGTCTCGGCCGGATTCATGCCCGCGGCCGGTTCGTCGAGCAGCAGGTAGCGCGGTTTCAGCGCCAGTGCACGGGCGATCTCGAGCCGACGCTGGGCCCCATAGGAGAGCGTGCCGGCCAGCCTGTCGGCAAAGTCCCCGAGGCCCACTTCGGCCAGCACCGTCATGGCGCGGGCGGCCGGGTCCTCGCCATCGGCCTTCAACGCACTCGCCGCGACCGTGACGTTTTCGAGCACCGTCAGGTTCTTGAACAGGCGGATGTTCTGGAAGGTGCGCGCAAGACCCGCGACCGGAACGGCGTGAACGGCGAGCGAGGCAACATCCTGCCCATCGATCAAGACGCGGCCGGTCGACGGCGGAACGACGCCGGAAACGCTGTTGATCAAGGTCGACTTGCCGGCACCGTTCGGGCCGATGAGGCCGGTGACGAGACCGGGCTTGATCTCGAAATTGGCGTTCTCCAGTGCCACGAGCCCGGCAAACCTCTTGCCGAGGTTTTCGACCTGGAGCACGCGCTGCCCGGTCAAAGGGGTAACTACCGCCGGCGCAGAGCTGGCGACGCTTTTTGAAGCAGAGCGTTTGAACCAGCCGAAACGCTCGTCGAGCTCGCGCACGCCGAAGAGGCCGTCCTGCAGGCGATACATCACCACGAGGATCGCGACGCCGATGCCGATATCGGTGAGGCCGAAAACCGTCGGCAGCCTAAGAAAGCCGAGATCGACGCCGCCTTCGAGCTTACGCAACAACTCGACGATCAGCATGATCACCGCGGCGCCGCCGACGGCACCCGAGACCGTGGTGATGCCGCCAAGGATCAGCATCGCCAGCAGCATGAAGGTCAGGTTGAAATAGAAGTCCTTGGGCGAGAAGGCGCCGAGGAAATGCGCAAGCAGCGCGCCGGCGGCACCGGCAAGCAGGGCACCCAGAACCCAGGCGAAGAAGCGGTGCAGCTTGACGTTGACGCCGACGGCGGTCGAGGCGATCTCGTCCTCGCGCGAGGCCCGGAGCTTCAGGCCGGCGCTCGAATCCCGATAGAGGCGCGCGACCGCGACGGCCGCGATGGCAAAGGGCAGCGCCACCCAGAGATTGACCGCGCGCGGGATGCCGAAAAAGGTCTGGCTGCCGCGGGTGAAGTCGGTCGAGGCGACGAGCACGACATGCACGATGACAAGGAAGCCGAGGGTGGCGATCGAGGCCGATGAGCCGCCAAGGCGCGCCACCGGAATACCGATCAGCACCGCGACCAAGGCGACCACGACCAGCGCAAGCACAAGCGCCGGCAGGAAGGGCATGCCGATGCCCGCCAGCCATTCCGGCAGATGCGGCAGCGCCGTCTTCTGGATGATCGGGTTGAGCGTCAACAGGCCCGACGCATAGGCTCCGATCGCCATGAAGCCGACGTGGCCGAAGGAAACGATGCCGGAATTGCCGGCATAGATGCCGATGCCGAGCACGGCGATGACGTTGATCATGTAGAGCGTCACCAGGCGCTCGCCGCTGCCCGGAAAGAACAGCGAGGCGATGACGGCGGCAGCCAGAAGCGGCAGAGACGTTACAAGGATACCAAAGACGGTTTCTCGCCTGACGCGCACCATCCGCATTCCCCCAAATTTTCGGCCCGTCTCATATTTTTGGCTCGGGCCCGTTCCCGAAATGAACGTTATCGCAGATCGACCAAATGTCAATCTTGTTTCAAAAAACATTCTCTGCTAGTAATTCTGTAACAAAAAGTAGAAATTGGGGTTCACGCCATCATTTTTGGGAGGCAGAAATCGTGGCAATCCGGGACCGACTGACCGACGGCGCGATCACCTTCACGCGCTCGGAACTGAAGATCGTCAGGCAGATGCTGTCGAACTATCCGGCAGCAGGGCTGAACACGGTCGCGCATCTCGCTGCCGCCGCCGGCGTCAGCAATCCGACAGTCGTGCGCTTTGCCAACAAGCTCGGCTTCGAGGGCTATCCGGAGTTCCAGAAGGCGCTTCTCAGCGAAGTGCAGGAGCGCATGAGCTCGCCGCTCTCGATGCTCGACGAACGGCGGCCGTCGCTGGAGCAGGAGAATTTCTACCAGTATTTCCTGCGCGCCAGCATCCACGCGCTGGAATCCTCGATGCAGATGCTGCCTTCGGAAGATTTCGAGGCCGCGGTCGATGCCGCAGCCGACATGAGCGCCCGCATCCATTGCCTCGGCGGTCGCTTCAGCGGCTTTCTCGCCGGCCTGCTCTGGTCGCATATGAAGCAGCTGCGCGGCGACACGCGCTGGATCAACGGCAGCCAGGCCGATCAGGTCGACCAACTCGTCGATCTCGGCAAGCGCGACGTGCTCTTCGTCTACGACTACCGCCGGTACCAGAACGACACGATCCGTTTCGCTCGCCAGGCGGCGACGCAAGGAGCGCGCATCGTGCTCTTCACCGACCGCTGGGTCTCGCCGATCGCCGATTTCGCCACTGTGACGCTGATGGCGCCGGTCGACACGGTCTCGCCCTACGACACCATGGTGCCGGCGATCGCCCAGACCGAGGCGCTGATCGCGGCGCTGACCGCCCGCCTTGCCACCCAGTCGCGCGGCCGCATCGAGCGCATGGAGGAACTGCGCCGCGGCTACGCCATCACCGAGGACGCCTTCAATCCGCAGGTCGAAGACGACCGCTGAGCCTTTCCGCCGTCATGGCGAACCAGACAAACCGAGGAGAATTCGAATGAGTGCAGTCACTGTAAAGGTTGGGGACGATCTCTTGAGGCGCGACAGCGCCTATGAGGCTGGGCGCACCTCGCTGCTGTTCGTCGACATGCAGCGCATCTGGTGCGAACCGAACCTCGACCCGACCCATCCGCAGGATGCCGACAGCTATTACCACAAGCGCCTGCGCCAGACCGTCATCCCCAACCAGGTTCGTATCCTGGAAGCGGCGCGAAAGGCGGGCTGCGAGGTGCTGCACACGATCATCGAAAGCCTGACGCTCGACGGCCGCGACCGCTCGCTCGACCACAAGCTCTCCGACATGCACGTGCCGAAGGGCGCGCCCGAGGGCCAGGTCATTCCGGAACTCGCGCCAGTCGACAACGAAATCGTATTGCCGAAGACGTCGTCCGGCGTCTTCAACTCGACCAACATCGACTACATCTTGCGCAACCTCAACACCCGCTACCTGATCATCGCCGGCGTCATCACCGACCAGTGCGTCGACATGGCCGTGCGTGATGCCGCCGACCGCGGCTATCTCGTCACCGTCGTCAACGATGCCTGCGCCACCTACAGCGAAGAGCGCCACGACGCAGCACTTCGCGCCTACTCGGGCTATTGCTGGACGACCGACACCGACACCGTCGTCAGCCGCCTGAACGGCCTGCGCCAGGCCTAAACTGCCGCCAGGAAAGCAGAGACAAGAGGGGAACTCCATGACTGAACCGAACAATGGCAAGGCGGCCGCCGAACTGACGGAACTCGCCACCTTCGTCACCACCGATATCGCCGGCATCACCCGTGGCCGAAGCTTCGCCGCCGCACAGATCGACGACTACCTGCGCAAGGGCGTCGGCTGGGTGCCGGCCAATCTGGCGCTGACGCCCTTCGACCAGATCGCCGAGAACAATCCCTGGGGCTCGGCCGGCGACCTCCGGCTGATGGCCGATCCCAAGAGCAAGGCGCGCGTCACCTGCCTGCCCGACGAGACGCCGCTGCATTTCTACCACTCCGATATCACCGACCTCCAGGGCAATGCCTGGGACTGCTGCGTTCGCAGCTTCATGAAGCAGACGTTAAAGGAGTACGAAGACGCCGGCCTGAAGGTCATCTCCGCGGTCGAGCAGGAATTCCAGCTGCTCGGCGTCGACTGGCCGGAGGCCCCTTCCTTCGGCCTGCGCGCCCAGCGCCGCGCCGAGCCCTTCGGCCCGCTGTTGATGACGGCGCTGCAAGAGGCCGGCGCCGAGCCGGAAATGTTCCTGCCGGAATATGGCAAGGACCAGTTCGAAATCACCTGCCGCCCCGCCGATGCGCTGACGGCTGCCGACCGCGGAGCCACCATCCGCGCGATCACCAAGGAAGTCGCCGCCCTCTTCGGCTGGAATGCGAGCTTCGCGCCGAAGACATCCGCCAACGGCGTCGGCAACGGCGTGCACCTGCATGTGAGCTTTACCGATCTCGACGGCAATCCGGTGACCTTCGATGCCTCGCGTCCCGGCAGGCTTTCCACGGCCGCCGGCTCCTTCGCCGCCGGTGTCGTCAAGCACCTGCCGGCGCTGACCGCCTTTACCGCCCCCTCCGTGCTCTCCTACATGCGGCTCGTGCCGCACCATTGGAGCGCCGCTTACACCTGCCTCGGCGAAAAGAACCGCGAGGCGACGCTCCGCATCTGCCCGACGCTGGACCTGCCCGGCAGCAATCCGGCCAAGCAGTTCAACATGGAGTATCGCGCCGCCGATGCCTGCGCCAGCCCGCATCTGTCGCTGGCGGTACTACTGAAGGCCGGCCTCGAAGGCATCAGGGCCGGGGTCGAACAGCCGCCCTTGATCAACTCCGATCCGTCCGATTTCTCGGAGGAAGAGCAGAAGGAGCTCGGCATTCGCCGCCTGCCGTCCAGCCTGCCGGAAGCGCTCGACACGCTCGCAGCCGATCCCGTCGTCACCGGCTGGTTTTCGAGCGATTTCCTCGCCTGCTACATCGCGATGAAGCGCAAGGAGATCGAGATCGTCGAAGGACTCTCCCCCGAAGAACTGTGCGCCCGCTATGCGGCAGTCTACTGATTGACGGACGGGCACATCATGACCTCGACACCGGCCATCAAGAGCCTCGAACACGGCGCGCGACACGACCCGAGCGCGCCGCTGCTGGCGATCGACGAACTGCCGCCCTATGCGGTCTTCAATCCGGACGGTACGTCGCCGATCCTGCTCCTGTGCGAGCACGCCTCCAATCGGATGCCGCGCTCGCTCGGCGACATGGGGCTGCCGCTGCACGAACGTCAGCGCCACATCGCCTGGGACATCGGCGCCATGGCGCTCGCCCAGCATTTGAGCCTCAACCTCGACGCGCCGCTGTTCTTCACCAACTATTCAAGGCTGGTGATTGACTGCAACCGCCCGTTTTCCGCCCCCTCGATGATCCCCGAGATCAGCGAGACGACGGAGATTCCGGCCAACCGAGGCTTGAGCGAGGAAGAACGGCAGCAGCGGATCGATACGCTGTTTAAGCCTTTCGCAGATGCCGTCAGCCGCCGCCTCGACCGGTTGGAAGCCGAAGGCAAGCGGCCCTTCGTCGTCGGCATCCATAGCTTCACGCCCGTCTATTTCGGCAAGCCACGCCCCTGGCAAGCCGGCATCCTCTATCGCGATGCGGTCGATTTCGCCGGCTCGCTGATCCGCCAACTCGCAAGTGAGCCCCAACTGACGATCGGCGACAACGAGCCCTACAACATCCATCCCGACGAGGACTACACCGTGCCGGTTCACGCCGACGCGCGCGGACTTCCCGGCGTTCTGGTCGAAGTTCGCCATGACCTGATCGACACAGATGCCGGCGTCGCCGCGTGGGGCGAGCGACTTACCCGGTGTCTGAAGGCGAGCGTCGGGGAAGTTCCGTGACCGCGCTCTATGAGAGAGACAAGGCGGCAATCGCCAACCTGCAGAAGCTGCGCTTCTTCCCACTTGCCGTGACCGGCGGCCGGGGTGCCAGGCTCGTGGAGGAGAATGGCCGTGAACTGATCGACCTCTCCGGCGCCTGGGGTGCGGCAAGCCTCGGCTATGGCCACCCGGCGCTTGTCGAGGCGATCTCCGCTGCTGCTGCAAATCCCGCCGGTGCCAGCATTCTCTCAGCCGCCAACGGACCGGCAACGGCGCTTGCCGAAAAACTGCTCGCCGCCTTTCCGGGGTCGGGCGACAACAAGGTCTGGTTCGGCCATTCCGGCTCCGATGCCAACGAGGCCGTCTTTCGCGCCGTTACCAAGACGACGGGCCGCACGGGCGTCATCGCTTTCGTCGGCGCCTATCACGGTTGCACCACGGGTTCGATGGCCTTTTCCGGCCACAGCGTCCAGGCAGGCGCGGCGAAGGCCGACGGCCTGCTGCTGCTCCCCTACCCCGATCCCTACCGGCCATACCGCGACGACCCGACAGGCGGCGCAATCCTCGATCAACTGCGCCAGCACCTCGATGCGGCGCCGGAACGGTTCGCGGCCGCCTTCATCGAACCGATCCAGTCCGATGGCGGCCTGATCGTTCCGCCGCCCGGTTTCTTCCGCGCATTTGCCGAGATCTGCCGCGAATTCGGCGTGCTCGTCGTCTGCGACGAGGTGAAAGTCGGCCTCGGTCGCAGCGGCCGGTTACATTGTTTCGAGCACGAGGGTTTCGTCCCCAACATCCTGACGATCGGCAAGGGCCTTGGCGGCGGGCTGCCGCTCTCCGCTGCGATCGGCCCGGCGCGCATATTGGATTGCGCCGGCGCCTTCGCCATGCAGACGCTGCACGGCAACCCGATCTCCGCTGCCGCCGGTCTGGCGGTCCTCGCAACGATCGAACGCGAAGAGCTTGCGCGGGAGGCGGAGCGCAAGGGTGAGCGGCTCCGTCAGGGTCTGCAACGCCTCGCCGGGCGCCATCGCCTGATCGGCGACGTTCGCGGACGCGGGCTTGCCTGCGGCGTCGAGCTCGTCACCGACCATCAGAGCCGGACGCCGGCATCACCCGAGACGGCCAAGCTCGTCTTCCGCGCCTATGAACTCGGCCTCGTCGTCTACTATGTCGGGATGAATTCGAACGTGCTGGAGATGACGCCACCGCTGACGATCACCGATCGGGACATCGACGCAGCACTTGAGATCCTCGACCAGGCCTTCGACGATGTGAGCGCCGGTCGTGTTTCTGACACCGTGCTGGCGGATTTCGCCGGCTGGTAACCCCTCACCGGCGGCAAGTCCGCAGACGGCATTACCAGCCGTCCTCCAGCACCCGCGCCAGCATGTCGGCGAAGAAGTCGGCGCTCTCCCGGCTGAGGCAGAGCGGCGGCTTGATCTTCAGCACGTTCAGATGGTCACCGGTCGGCTGCATGATGACCCCGAGTTCGAGCAGGCGATCGCAGATCGCCGCCGTCTCCTCCGTCGCCGGCAACAGCGTTTCCCGGTCGCGCACGAATTCGACGCCGAGATAGAGCCCCATGCCGTGCACGGCGCCAATCAGCGGGAAGCGTTGTCCGAGCGCTTCGAGCCGCGCCTTCAGATGACCGCCGACGACACGGGCATTCTCCGGAAGCCGTTCTTCCGTCAGGATGTCGAGCACGGTCTGGCCGACGATGGAGCTGACTGGACTGCCGCCGGCGGACGAGAAGAAGTAGCCTTCCTTCTCCAGCGCATCGGCAATCTCGCGCCGGGTGATGACGGCGCCGAGCGGATGGCCGTTGCCCATGCCCTTGGCGACGGTGATGATATCGGGCACGACGCCCTGCTCTTCAAAGCCCCAGAAATAGTCGCCGAGGCGACCATAACCGACCTGCACCTCGTCGGCGATGCAGACGCCGCCACGGGCACGCACCATGGTATAAACGGCATCGAGGTAACCCTTCGGCAAGGGAATGCCGCCAGCGTTGCCGTAGACCGGCTCGCAGATGAATCCGGCAAGTTTCTCGCCGGCGGCGTCGAGTTCAGTAAGCTTGGCGACGACGGAGCGGACATAGCTGTCGGTCGTATCGGCGCCGCGGAACTCGCCGCGATAGGTGTTGGGCGCCGGCACCGGATGCACCCAGGCCGGACGGGTCTCGAGCGCCTGCGGATTGTCGGCAATCGAGGTCGACACCGCATCGCTGGCGACGGTCCAGCCGTGATAGGCCTCGAGCAGGCTGACGACGTTGCGGGCGCCGGAATAGGCCCAGGCCAGCCGGAGCGCCAGATCGTTCGCCTCCGAGCCGCTATTGACCAGGAACACCGTGTCGAGCCCGTCTGGCGCAAGCGCCGCAAGCCGCGTCGAGAATTCGGCGACGGAGGCATAGTGGAAGCGCGAATTGGTGTTGAGCAGCGACCATTGCCGCCCGACCGCGGACGCCAGTCGCGGATGCCCGTGGCCGAGGATCGTCACGTTGTTGACCATGTCGAGATAGCTGCGGCCCTCGACGTCGAAGAGGTATTCCTTCCAGCCGCGCTCGATCTGTGGCGGGTGCTGGTAGTAGTTCTTCTGCGGCTTGGCGAAGTGCTGCCGGCGACGGGTTAGCAGTGCTTCGCTGTGCAGTTCCGGCGCATCGCATTCGAAGCCGAGGACGGCGGCCGGCGATGGACACAGGGCCTTCCAGGCTTCCGCCTGATGCGGCATCACGAAAAGCGGCGGAACGAGGCCGTGCTCGCGGCAAAGCTGCACGCGGATCAGGCCATAGGTCTGCTGCTCGCCCGAGACGACGCCGAGCACGGCCCCGGCGGCGACGGTCTCCTCGAGATCGCCACCGACTTCCACGCCTTCAAGGAACAGGCTCGCCTCGGCTCCGTCCAGAACCAGCAGCCCGTCCTGCCGGATGATGCGCCCCGCAAACGGGGCAACGATCTCGCGGCCCGCTTCCAGGCAGATGTCGACATGCAGCGCCAGCGTCGGATCGGGCTTCGGCGATCTGAGTTGTGTCTCGGTCATCCGGTACTCGCCGTAGCGGGTGGTCGCGACCCCGATCGCGTGGGCGGCGTGCTGCAACAGTGAAATCGGCAGGCCCTGGTGCTGCCAGCGCTCCTCCGGCAACAGCGGGCTGAGGATCGACAAGTCGATCTGGCGCACGTCGGTCGGCCCGAGCCCCTGGATCAGGCTTTCTCCCGTGACAGGCGTCAACGTGGGGGCGAGCCCCGCTGCCGTCAGGATGGCGTGTTCCATCACCGCCGGCGGAACCGAGGTCGCAACATCGAAGATCTCCCGCTCATGCGCGGCATTGCCCTCGACATAGGCGTTGTCGGGCTCGCGGGAGAGCTGGTGTTCGGAGCTTGCGATCAGCACCGCAGCGCGGGCGACGATCAGCGGCCAGAGCGCCTTCAGTTCCGCTTCGGTCAGCGGGCACGCCGCATGAAACGCCTTGACCGCCGGCAGGATGAACCAGGGGTCGCCATCGGCGTGATGCAGTAGCGAAGCGCAGGTGACCGCAAGTTCGGCAACCAGCCACCCCTTGAGAATATCGCCGAAATCGATGACACCGTCCGGAATCGGACGGCCGGCCGCGTCCGGCTGACTCACCACATTGTCGTCGGTGACATCGTGATGGATTGCCTGGACGCGCAGTTCCGCCGTGAGCGGCTGCAGGCGCCGCATCGCGCCGACCATGATTTCAGCGATCCGCTTCTTGCGCTGCTGATCCGGCATGTCGGCGAGAAGATGAAGCACGACGGGGCCGGCGCGGCGCAGGTCCCATTGCAGTTCGCGTTCAAGCCCGGGATGCTCGAAGTCCTGCAGCGCGGCGGCCAGCCGCCCGGCCAGGTCGCCGAGCGCGGAAACGGCTTCACGCGAGAGATGCTTGCGTTTGGTCAGCGGCTCGCCATCGAGAAAATTCAGCAGGCGGATGCGGTAGGCCTGGTCGCGAACGGTAACGCTCTCGATCGCCTCGCCCTTGAGCGAAGGCACCACTTCCGCAACACGCGCCGAAGTCAGGCGCTGGGACAAGTGCTGCAAGGCCGCATTCTGGGCCTCGAGTTCGAGTGCGCCATATTCCGCACGGCAGATTTTCAAGACATAGCGCCGCTCGCCGGTATCGATGCGATAGTTGCGGTCCTGCTGGCTGCCGAGTTCGCTGATCGTGCCTGACAGACCGTAGTGCTCGGCCAGCAGCGCCCGCGCCTCCTCGGCATTGACATCGGGCCTCGGCAGCTCGGTGCGAAGCTTCAGCGCGTCCTCAACCATATCTCGTCATCCTCCCCATTCGGCCGTCGATCCTCCGAATCGACCGGAATAGTGTCGAGATTAGAGCGGGATGAGGAAAAGATGTGCGCTTTTCTGCCGGGCGCATCGATCCCGATCTATTGCGACATGCCCTCGAGGCGATAGCGAGTGCCGGGATAGAGCAGGCGCGCGGTCGTCACATTGGCCGTCTCCGACCAGGTACGGCGCCGGATCATCAGGCAGGGTTCGTTGCGGTCGATGCCGAGCAGCTTGCATTCCCACGGCTGCGGCGACACCGCCTCGACGATCTGTTCGGTGCGCGTGATCGGCGCCACCGCAGTGAGATAGGCATTCGGCGTCATCGCCTGGAAATCCTGCTCCAGATAGCGCGGGCAGACCGCCGGATTGACGAAACGGTCCTCGATCTGGATCGGCAGGCCGTTTTCCGAATGCACCATGATCGAATGGAAGACGCGGGCGCCGGTCGCAAGTCCGAGCGCGTAACCGATCTCGGGCGTCGCGACCTCTTCCTGCAGGAGCGTCATCAACGACGTGTGGGTGTGGCCACGTTCATGGATTTCGTCGGCGATGTTGCGGACTTCCAGAAGGGCGGTGCTGCCCTTATGCGCAGCGACGAAGGAACCGACGCCCTGCACCCGCGTGATCGCGCCTTCGGTTGCGAGTTCCCTAAGCGCCCGGTTGGCGGTCATGCGGCTGACGCCGAGGTCGGCAACGATCTCGTTTTCCGAGGGAATGCGGTGATGCGCCGGCCACTCGCCGCTCTCGATACGGCTGCGGATGAACTGCTTGACCGCCTCGTAGCGCGGCACCGGACCATCTTCGAAGGCAGCCATATCGTTCCGTTTTTTGAGTGCCGTCATCAACTCACGCCCCGCCTTTCCGGAATGCCGAACAAATCATGCGCATTCGCTCACGAATCTTTTCGTTCATTTCACGCTTGCGCGCCAGCGTAAAATATCTATAGTTCCATATACAACTACGTACAGGAAAATGCACATGGCTAGTTTTCCCGTCAACCGGATCTTTGCAGAACGGGCGCTCCTGCCCGGCGGCTGGGCCCAGAACGTCGCGATCTCGCTCGACGCGTCGGGTCACATTGCAGCGATCGAAACCGGCAGCGCCGCCGCCAATGGCGACGAGGGTGCGGCCGGACCGCTGATCCCGGCAATCGCGAACCTTCATTCCCACGCCTTCCAGCGTGCCATGGCCGGCCTTGCCGAGGTTGCCGGCAGCGGCGACGACAGCTTCTGGACCTGGCGCGAGGAAATGTATCGCACCGTCGGACTGGTAAACCCCGACGATGTCGAGGCGATCGCCGCCAAGCTCTATATGGAGATGCTGAAGGGCGGTTTCGGCCATGTTGCCGAATTCCATTACCTACACCATCAGGCCGATGGCACTCCCTATGCCGATCCGGCGGAGATGTCGCTGCGCATTCTCGCTGCCGCCCGCACGACCGGCATCGGCCTCACGCACCTGCCGGTTTTCTATGCGCACGCCAATTTCGGCGGGGTCGCGCCGAACCCCGGTCAGCGACCCTTCCTGCATGATCCCGATCGTTTTCTTGCTCTGCTTGAGCGTCTCGACCCGCTCTGCCGCGAAGCCGGCAACACGCTCGGCTACGCCATCCATTCGCTGCGCGCGGCCACACCGGAGGAAATGCGCATCATCCTCGACGCGGCGCCCGTTTCCGGTCCGATCCATATCCATGTCGCCGAGCAGACCAAGGAAGTCGACGATAGCCTCGCCTGGAGCGGCCGCCGTCCGGTCGAATGGCTGGTCGACGAAATGCCGGTCGACGAGCGCTGGTGCGCCATCCACGCGACGCATCTGACGGAAACCGAGCGGCAGCGCCTGGCGCGTTCCGGCGCCGTTGCAGGCCTCTGCCCCGCAACCGAAGCGAATCTCGGCGACGGCATCTTCCCGGCGGTCGACTTCATGGCCGAAGGCGGCATCTTCGGCGTCGGCACCGACAGCCATGTGGCGACCAGTGTCGCCGAGGAACTGCGCCTGCTCGAATACGGCCAGCGCCTGCGCGATCGCCGCCGCAACCGGCTCGCCACCGGCCCGGGCGCCTCGATCGGCCGGACCATCTTCGACGCCGCGCTTAAAGGCGGCGCCCAGGCTGCCGGCCAGAAAACGGCAGGCATCGCCGTCGGTGCCCGCGCCGATTTCGTCGTGCTCGACGGCAACAACCCCTATATCGCCGCCGCCAGCGACAACCAGATCCTCGACCGCTGGCTCTTTGCGCTCGGCGGCGAAAGCGTCCGCGACGTCATGGTCGGGGGCGAGTGGAAGATCCGGAACGGACGCCACGACCGGGAGGACGATATCGACCGGGCCTTCGCGCGGGTGCTGATGAAACTGAAATAGTCATCGAAGCCAAAATCAAAAAAGGGAACAGCTTAATGTCGATCAACAAACTGAAACTCACGCTTGCCGCCACGGGCCTCGTGCTTGCGGCCTCCACCGGCAGCGCCAGCGCCTCCTATTGCGGCGACGGCAAGACCGTCACCTTCGCCGGCATCGACTGGGAAAGCGGCGCCTTCATCACCGAAGTGATGAAGACCATCCTTTCCAAGGGCTACGACTGCCAGGTGGATTCGATCCCCGGCAACTCCGTGACGCTGGAACAGGCAACGGCCAACAACGATGTGCAGATCTTTGCCGAGGAATGGCTTGGCCGCTCCGACGTCTGGAACAAGGCCGTCGAGGAAAAGAAGGTCGTTGCCGTCGGCAAGACCTTCGTCGGCGCCAGCGAAGGCTGGTTCGTGCCGGAATACGTGATCAAGGGTGACGCCTCCCGCAATCTCGAAGCCAAGGCTCCGGACCTGAAGAGCGTGTCGCAGCTTTCCGATCCCAAGATCGTCGAGCTCTTCGCCGATCCGGAAGAACCGTCCAAGGGCCGCTTTCTCAATTGCCCGTCGGGCTGGACCTGCGAGGGCGTGAGCTCCGCCAAGCTCGAAGCCTACAAGCTCGGCGAGACCTATGTGAACTTCCGCCCGGGCACCGGCACCGCGCTCGATTCCGCCATCACCTCGGCCTATCTCCAGGGCGAGCCGATCCTCTTCTACTACTGGTCGCCGACCGCGATCATGGGCAAGTTCAAGCTCGTCCAGCTCGAAGAACCGGCCTACAACGAAGCCTGCTGGAAGGAGCTTTCGAGCGCCAACGGCAAGCGCGACCAGGGCTGCGCCTTCCCGTCGGTGGACGTTTCCTACGGCGTCAACAGCACCTTCGCTGACGAAGCCCCCGAGATCGTCGCGATCCTCGAAAAGGCGACCTTCCCGCTCGACGCCGTCAACGGCAGCCTCGCCTACATGGCCGACAACAAGGTCGACGCGACGGCGGCCGCCGCCGAGTTCCTGAAGACCAAGGCCGACGTCTGGGGCAAGTGGGTTTCCGATGAAGCCCGCGGCAAGATCGAAGCCAGCCTGAAGTAATCGCCCCTCATCGCCGGCTCGGCTCCCTCGCCGCTTTCAACGCGACGCGTGAGCCCGGGCTGGCGACTGGCCACAATACCCGAGGCAAGCGCCGTCGGCCGCCTTTCTGCGCCCGTCGGTCCGAGCAAGGAACCGTCCGATGTTTCCGGATACTCTCAATCTCTCCATTCGCGGGCCGGTGAACGATTTCATCCAGGCGCTGGTCAGCGGCTATGGCTGGGTCTTCAAGGCGATCAGCGGCGTCATCCTGAAAGCCGTTCTGTTCATCGAATGGATCCTGCGCGGCCTGCCCTGGTGGGTCGTCATCCTCATCTTCATGGCGCTTGCCTGGCAGAGCTCCAAGCGCTGGGGCCTGACAGTCGTCGTCGGTGTTCTCCTGTTCTTCGTCGGCGTGCTCGGCCTCTGGGACCTGACGATGCAGACGCTGGCGCTGATGCTGATGGCAACGATCGTCTCGGTCGTCATCGGCGTGCCCATGGGCATTCTCGTCGCCAAGAGCCGCGTGATGCGCAACATCACCCTGCCGGTGCTCGACGTCATGCAGACGATGCCGAGCTTCGTCTACCTGATCCCGGCGCTGATGCTCTTCGGCCTCGGCAAGGTCCCGGCGATCCTAGCGACCATCATCTACGCGGTGCCGCCCTTGATCCGCCTCACCGATCTCGGCATCCGGCAGGTCGACCATGAGGTGGTGGAAGCGGCGACCGCCTTCGGCGGTAGCCCCAACCAGATCCTCTTCGGCGTCGAGCTGCCGCTCGCCACGCCGACGATCATGGCCGGCCTCAACCAGACGATCATGATGGCGCTGTCGATGGTGGTCGTCGCCTCGATGATCGGCGCCCGCGGCCTCGGCGAGCAGGTGCTGAACGGCATCCAGACGCTCGATGTCGGCAAGGGGCTCGAAGCCGGCATCGGCATCGTCATTCTCGCGATCGTTCTCGACCGCATCACACAAGGCTTCGGCAAGAGCCAGACGGAGGATCCGCGCAATGGCTGATATCGAGATCCGCAACGTCTACAAGATCTTCGGACAGGACTCCAAGGCGGCGCTCGCCATGGCCAAGGAAGGGCTCAACAAGTCCGAAATCCTCGCCCGCTCGGGCTGCAGCGTCGGCCTCAACAATGTCAGCCTGACGATCGGCGCCGGCAAGATCTTCGTGATCATGGGTCTTTCCGGCTCCGGCAAATCGACGCTGGTACGCCACATCAACCGGCTGATCGAGCCGACCAGCGGCGAAGTAGCGTTCGACGGCAACAACATCTTGGACCTCGACGCCAAGGCGCTGCGCACCTTCCGCATGCACCGCGTCAGCATGGTGTTCCAGAGCTTCGCGCTGATGCCGCACCGAACCGTGCTGCAGAACGTCGTCTACGGCCAGCGCGTGCGCGGCCTGCCCAAGGCCGAAGCCCGCGAGATCGGCATGAAGTGGATCGAGACCGTCGGCCTTGCCGGCTACGACGCCAAGTTCCCGCACCAGCTCTCGGGCGGCATGAAACAGCGCGTCGGCCTTGCCCGTGCGCTCGCCGCCGATACCGACGTGATCCTGATGGACGAGGCCTTTTCGGCGCTCGACCCCTTGATCCGCGCCGACATGCAGGACCAGTTGCTGCAACTGCAGCAGAATCTCGCGAAAACCATCGTCTTCATCACCCACGATCTCGACGAGGCGCTGCGCATCGGTTCTGAAATCGCCATCCTCAAGGACGGTCAGGTGGTGCAGGTCGGCACGCCGGACGATATTCTGGAGCGGCCGGCGAACGATTATGTTGCCCGCTTCGTGCAACGCCGCCAGGGACGACCGGAAGCCCATGACTGAGAGCATAACCCTCGATGCGCCATTGACCTGGAGGCAAATCGCGGCGGTCGCCAATGGCGCCCCGCTCGCCCTTTCCGATGCCGCACGGCAGCGCATTGTTGATGCCCGCCGGATTGTCGACGCGCTGGTCGAGCGCGGCATCCGCGGCTACGGCATCAACACCGGTGTCGGCGCGCTCTGCGACGTCGTCATCGATCGCGAGAACCAGCAGGCACTGTCGCGCAACATCATCCTCAGCCATGCCTGCGGCGTCGGCGAGCCGCTTGCCCGCGTCGAGGCCCGCGGGGTCATGGCCGCCCAAATCGCCAACTTCGCCCACGGCTATTCCGGTGTACGCATCGAAACAGTCGAGGCGCTGCTTGCGCTCCTCAATGCCGATCTCGTCCCGGACATCCCGTCGCGCGGCTCGGTCGGCTATCTGACCCACGCGGCGGCGATCGGCCTCGTGCTGATCGGCCACGGAAGCGTCGATGACGGCCACGCCAAGATCGGCGGCGCCGAAGCGCTGTCTCGGCTTGGTCTGAAATCGCTGCGGCTCGAAGCCAAGGAGGGTCTCAGCCTCGTCAATGGTACGCCCTGCGCCACGGGCCTTGCGGCCCTGGCGCTCTGGCGCGCGGCCCGCCTGTTCGACTGGGCGGACGCGGCCGCCGCCATGACCTATGAAAACCTCGGCAGCCAGGCCAACGCCTTTGCCGCCGTGCCGCTCGCGCTTCGCCGCTCGAAAGGGCTCGAAGAGGTCGGGGCATCGCTCCGCGCCTACCTCGCCGACAGCCCGATGCTGGCCGAGACCGCCGGCACGCGAACACAGGACCCCTTGAGCCTTCGCGCCGTGCCGCACGTCCACGGCGCGGCCCGCGATGCGCTGGTCCAGGTCGCCGAAGTCGTCGACCGGGAGCTCGCAAGCCTCACCGACAACCCGGCCGTGTCAGGCACACCCGAGGCGCCGGAAGTGCATTCGCAGGCGCATGCGGTGGGTGCTGCCCTTGGCCTTGCCATGGACAGCCTGGCGGTCGCCATCGCCGAGGTCGCAGCCATTTCGGAGCGGCGCATCGACCGCCTCGTCAACCCGCTGGTAAGCGGCCTGCCGGCCTTTCTCGCCGGCGACAGCGGTGTCTCCTCCGGCTTCATGATCGCGCAATATACGGCAGCGTCGCTTGCCGCCGAAAATCGGCGCCTCGCCGCCCCCGCAAGCCTCGACGGCGGCATCACCTCGGCGTTGCAGGAGGACATCCTCACCCATGCGACGCCGGCCGCCTGGAAGGCGCTGTCGATCGCCGACAATCTTGAAACCATCCTGGCGATCGAGCTGCTCTCTGCAGCCCAAGCCTATGACCTGCAGCCACGCGGCCGCGCCGCACGCACCGACGGTCTCTACCGGCGCATCCGCGCGAAGATCCCGACCTATGCCGACGACCGGCCGCTGAACGGCGATTTCGCTCGTATGCGCACACTCATCGAAGACACAATGCCATGAAGATCCTGCGCGCCAGCACCTACAAACGCATGCCGTGGAAGAACGGCGGCGGCGAGACGGTAGAAATCGCCGTTTTCCCGAAAAAGGCCTCGCTTGCCGATTTCGACTGGCGCGTGAGCATGGCGACCGTCGCCAGCAACGGGCCCTTCTCCAGTTTCCCCGGCATTGATCGCACACTCTCCATCCTTCAGGGCAAGGGCATGCGGCTGATGATCGAGGGTCGCGAGCCTATCGTGATGACCGGAGAAACGGCACCGCTCCCCTTCCCGGCCGATGTCGCGACCTCGGCGACGCTGGTGGACGGTCCGATCGTCGATCTCAACGTCATGACGAGGCGCGGCAGGCTCGCCCACACGGTTCGGCGCCTGGCGATCGACCATCCGCAGACAGTGGACGGCACGGCGGAAACGACCCTCATCCTTTGCCACGGCGGCGCGGTGCGCCTGGCAGCGGCAGAGGAACAAGCCGATCTCGCAGCAGGCGACACGGCGATCCTTGAAGGATCCGCCGCTTTCACGATCGAGCCTGCGGCCTCTGCCGTCGTGTTCGTGGTCACCATCGACAAACTGGCGGCGTGATCAGGCCCCGGTTCGCCCGGTTCAGCCTCGGTTGAGATGCAGCAACGGATAGGGCCGGCCTGCATCATCGACGGGTGAGCGTCCGACCGTCTCGAAACCCAGGCGCTGATAGAAACCGGCACCCGATGCGTTCTGCTCGTTGACGTCGACCGTCAGCACCGGATGCAGGTTCATCGCATGCTCGACGAGCCGCCGGCCGACGCCGCCGCCGCGCGCCTCGGCGTGGACGAAGAGCGAGTCGATCTGTGCCCCGCTCATGCCCATGAAGCCGAGCGCCTCATCGTTCTCGTCAGCCGCAATCCAGAACTCGGCAGCCGGCAGATACTGGTCTCGGACCATCGTCTCGATAGCGGCAAAGTCTTCCGGCGTCAGGAAATCATGCGTGGCGACAACGGCGCTGCGCCAGATCTCGAAGGTGCGTGGAAAATCGTAGGGACGGGAGGGGCGAATGGAAATGGTCATGAAACAATCACTTTAAAAAAACGAGGCGCCAATGGGATTGCAAAGCTCGCGGCTCGAGCCGAAGCAGTGCGCGGGGCACCAGGTGGCGAAGATGTCCGGGCACGAATCCGGTCCGGCACGAGGCGCACACCCTACTCAAGGGCGCGCCGATCGCAAGCCGTTTGGGCAAGTGCGCCTTTCATGCAACGCCGGTTAAGTTTCCGCTAACCATATCTCATGTTCCCCGGGGAACAGCGAGGTTGCCGCCACACGATAGTCTCCATGTCACGGTTTTACCGACACACGTGAACAAACGCAGGGCTCGGAGGACAACGGACATGATCAAAACCGCTTTCGGCGTCAACGTCACCGTACTGGTCTTCTCGATCACCGTGATCGCCATCATGCACTTCGCCCTGTCCCAATATCGGGCGGCCGAGATCGCCAATATCGACCTGCCCGACTACTCGACCATCACCTCGTCGATCCATCGCTGAGGCGTTTCGCCTCGCTTGGGCCTACCGCTCGAAGCGGCGGCCGGCAGCGGGAGCTGACAAGCAATCCTGCCATTTCGGTGCCCGCTTGCATTGTGATAGGGAGGCTCACTGAGCGCGTCCCGCTCAAAGCCAGCAATGCTTTTCGAAAGGCCCAGGAAAATGACGGATCCGCAAAACGAACTGAAGCTCAGTGCGTTCAAGCTTCACGAACAGGCGGTCCGCGCATCGGTCGGCGGGAAACAACTGGCACTGGATGCCCTCGAACTCGGCGGCGAAATCCTGGTCGTCCTGACGTGGCTGGGCAATTCCGAGAGAGGCCTGCGCAAGCCGGAATATGTTCTGCCCTTGAGCGCGGTGGCACACCAAGACCTGAGCAACGATCCGGCCGCAAAATACAAATGGGCCATCGGCGTGCCATTGCCGCTATCGCTGTTCGACGGCAGCGCGTCACGGCAATTCAGAAGGCAGTTCGGAGTCAAGAGCGGGCCGGCGCTGACTTTGCCGTTGGAGCCAGTGCGGCATTGAGGGTTTCCATCGGCATGGACTCAATCCGGGCCGCGTGCGGGGGAATGGTTGAAAATCAACGAGTTGCCCGTGGGGAAGAGCGGAATGTCGCGGAGAACGACTTTGACAACCGGGCCACGAATGGCAAAATCTGGCGATCCAGCAGGGGGCGGGGCTTCAATATTCGCGCGCTGCCTTTGAGAAGTCTTCGAAACCCCGCAAAGCCGTCTTTCAGGCCGCATTGACCGCCGCGCCCGAAGCGTAACACTCCCGCAAAAACGCCCCGCTTGCCAATTTGAACATGCAAGCGGCTCGCGCAATTTTCGCCTTCTCTTGCATGTTAGCGATTTACTCAAACTGGAAGTAGGCCGCTGCCAAACAAGACGTCATTCCACATCCGGCTCGATCGGGATACGAGGTCGGAAACCCGGTGCTTCTCGCCATCAAAGAACAGGTTCATATGATGTCGCTCGCGGCCCTCCAGTTGCAGCGCGAAGGGTTCGTACTCACGAAAAACAGCCCATTCCTCGTCTGTCGGGCTCTGGGTGAGTACCATATGCCTGGATCTATTCGCGAGGTCGCGAACGATCTTCCATTCTGGATGCTGCTTTAGGCGATCATCCAATTCGTCTTTAGAGATCGCACCGTCTTTGATGAGCCAGTCGCGAAGCGAATGGCACCAGACGAAATACGCGAGCGCGAAATCTAAAGCCTCGTGGAAATCGACCGACGGGAGATTTGCAAGAGCCTGAACGGCGCGCTGCTCCCACCGTTTGGTTCTCTCGAAGTGGTTCTTCCAGCCGCCTGCTCTGTCGGCGCCTTGGGAATAGAGATTTTGCATCCGGATCGCTAAGTTGTTTTGGAGTATCTACGAGTGCCAATCAGGGCGCCCATCCGTCACGCTGCCTCTAAATCGCGGCGAGCTACATCCGTTCTCGGGCAAGAAGTCGCCCATGTATCCGGTTATGGACAATTGGAGAAATGGTAGCGGAGGTCCGTTCTGATCAGAACAGCCGACACCATGAACAGACGCAGATCAGCCTGGGAACATGGCAAATCGTGCTGAAGGCCGCGATAGCGAGCTATCTTACTAGGCGGCATCCCCTGTCCCCGGCAAACACCACTGAAAGCCAGGACGAGAAGCGAAGCTCCAACAAGGGTTCTTGACTAACGCGTGCGTCGTGGCAGGTTGCCAGCCTAGGCTGTGAGGAGTCGTTAGATGGCATCAGAAGCGAGCGAAGTGCGTATGTTGGTGGTCGATAGTCTGACACCGCTGCATCAGCAGTTGAAAGACGGCCAAGACGTTGTCTCTACGTTCTACCTGCGAGATCGGGAATTCAGCATGGTGGTTACGTCGGTTGGTTCCATCGACGTGGGGCTGCTGCAGTCTGAAAGGGTTCAGCTTGGAGGGATACCCGATGACCATGATAATTCCAGCCGCTGATGTGACTTATAAATTCGAGGTTGTTCAAACAACGCGACGGATAGGCTTCTCGCCGAACTTCAGCGCCGACTAATGAGCCGAGCGAATTTCCGCCAGGCAGACATCGAGCGGATCTTGCGCGCGGCTCGCAACACGGGCTCGATCGTGCAGATCGACCCTCGGAATTTTGTAATTACCGTGCTGCCAGGCCCGGAGCCGTCGATCCCGGAGCAGATGATCTTCGCCCGGGATGGCAAAGAGAACTGGGACGATGACTAATCGCGTGTACGGAGGCAAATTGCCCACAGTCAGCAATTTGGACCCGACCGCCCTCTACGAGACTCGCCGCTCCCAAAACCCCCGTATAGGAGGCGGATTTCCGCCGTTTGGCATGTCGCGGGTATCAAGACATAGACAAGGCGTTGCCCGAGCGTTTTCCCGCTGTAGGGAGGCTTTCGAGTTGAAAGAGTTTGGCAATGATAGATGGGAGGCGTATAATAGTTTTTGCCGGTAGCGTCTGGCCCGTATCAAGTGATGACAAAGCTTGATCCGCCCTAATGGGTCGTAAATGGCTCATCGGAGAAACCACCCGCTACCGGTTATCGGAAGGTCGGATTCAGTCCGGCCTTTTTTGTTGCCAAGCGCCGGCAGGATGGCCCGAAGCGGTCAATCGCGAACGAAGCGCACCTTGTCAGCAGAACACCTGGGACGATTGAAAAGCGAAGCCGAACAGAATTTACCTTCGCTCTATTCGTTCCATTGCGCTTGGACAACTCCATCAAGAGCCTCGATGGCTCGCCCGAGCGCTCGATGGTTGATCTTTTTGCCGATCCAGCCAGCGCGACGAAAATACCTCTTTGTCTTGGCAGCATTGTCGAGATCAATCATTGTCCAATTGATCTCGAAGCATCTTTTTCTGACCTCATCGAGCGCGTCGATACCAGTGATCTTGTATTGTTTGGCGCTCCGGCGGAGTCCATGATAACGCGCCGCCTGCTGAATGTTGATCCATGTCGAATGCGGAAACGCGGCACAAATCTCTTCGGCCGGCGCGCGAGGAAAAAGCTTTCGAAGTCTAGAAATTTCAGCAGCCGTCCAGATGTGGATTGCCCGGCGGAGGCCCATCTTTCCAGCCTGGTTCCTGACGGCGTTACGCGTACGATGCGGGAGCTGTTTCAAAATCGCGTCGTAGTCTGGCGCGAGGTTCCGTACGATTTCGCGCTCTTCGTCTGTCCAGAGCTTTGCGCCCGACATGGTTACCCCCTCGCGTTGCATTCGGCGTCGAGCGCGATCGGCGCTTCTGGCGTTCCTGGCGAAATAGGTTAGCGACATCTCGCACCTCCGGGGGACAGTTCAAGCATCCTCCGAAGCCAGGGACCAATCACAACCTTTGCTTTTCCACCCTTTCCACAAGCGCAACCGTCAGACCTTGACTCGTGCGCACTTCGCAAATTTAGTCCGGACGCGAACCTAACGACTTTGGTGCTTGCGATGTCTCTGACGACCGCCTTCATCTCCGAACTCGTCTGGGCAGCTAACCAGGTCGAGCACCTGACCGCCTTCGAAAAGCGCCGGCTTCTGGAGCGCGCTGTGGTGACGATCCGTGAGATGCGGGAGCAAGTCGGAATGGCGCCGAGCAAGACCGAACCGGATCCAGTCATCGACCTTCAGACGACCGCGGCCGGGATCGAGAGGCACACTGGCGATAACGTCCGAGCCGCGCTCCTCGAGGCGGCAAACATGATCCGGACGTTGCGAATTATCCTAGACGACTGAAAGTCGCCGCACATCTGAGCGTTGACTCCCAAGCGCGCCGATGAGAACATTTGCGGAACACGCAAATGGAAGGCATGCAGCATGAGTGACGAGAGGAGCACGGACCCGAGAGCGGATTCCTTGCTTGTGAACCACTGGTGCGAGCACCCCGGCTGCAAGAAGTGGGGTGGTTTCGGCTTTGCGACCGGCAGCGCCGCGCCCAACTGGTTCTGCTACGAGCATCGGCCGGCGACTTGGCCGCCAGCAAAGCAGGCCTGAAACAGACAGCGTCAGGCGGGACGCTCATTTTTCCAATAGTGCGGCACAACAGCAACCGGCAGATACCTGCCAGGGAGAGAACCCGTGCCCGATTATAAGAACCTCGACCAAATCATCTACATCCGCCTTACGACCACGCGAATGCCGATAAAACGGGCGTTCGCTGGAACGGGCCAATCCCGGCGGCGGGAGAAGTCGAGCGCCCGTTGGATCGCGCAATCGATCGTCAAAAGCGTCCGCATCAATCACCGGATAGAGCGTAATGGCACCGCGGTCGACGAAGCGGAGATTATCGACGTTCTGGCGGAGGAGCTTTGGAAGGTCCCCGAGACCGTGGCGAAGGATCTGGTCGGCATTGACGCCAACAAGAGAGACGACGCCAAGAGAACGATCACGAGCGCGCTGCTGTTGGCTATGACCGACAGATACGAATGCACATTCTTCATGCCGGAATATCATGGCATGGGGCCGTCGTCCTATGGCGCGCGTTGACGACGGGCTCTAGCAAGGCTCGGTCATGGGTTATACAACTCCCGTCCGGCGGCCTTGCATATCTTTCGCCAAACGCTTCCGCCAAGTAGGGGTATCCGGAGCAGTTCGGCCGATGGCACATCCTTCAAATCTTCAGCCGTCTCATATCCGAAGATTTTGAGCTCCTGAAGGAGCCATGGGTGCAAGTTCAAGTCTTCGAGCTTCGTCATGCCCGCATAAGAACAGACCCTGTCGCAGGGCGCAATTGTCGGATTCGACAAGATGCGCCCCGCACTCGAAGACCGTTTCCCTTAGCCCAGGCGCCGGCGGGCCAGGCCCCGGACCTAAGTCCGGCATGCTCAGGCAAAGGTCTTAGCGGCGTTGCCGAATCTGAACATCCCCGCCATTGCTGCTTAAGCACTAACGGTTCGGAGGCCCCCGCCGTTGGCGCCAGTGATCCCAGAGCGCGACCCCAGCCCCAAGCGACCCAGCGCTCTGGGGTCCACCTCAGGGCTAGGTTCCGCCAAGGTCGAGCGCGCGGAGGTTCACGCTTGAGGGATCAAGCTGAGAACTAGAGAGGATGCGTCAAATGAAGAAGCTATTATCCGCCCTCGCAGCCGTAGTCCTAGCTGCATCCTTCGCCCTACCGCTAAACGCCGCGCCGATCTTCGTGCCGAAATCCGAACAGATGCAGGCCGGCAATGTCGAGCAGGTAAAACACCGGAGCCATCGCCATTGGCGTGCGGATCGTCACTGGGACCGACGGTACGCCTATCGTCCCTGCGGTTACTACGGCAGGTGCTACCCTCGTTACTCCCGGTACTACGGATATCGTGATCATTACCGATACGGCTATCGTGACTATTACCGTTACGAACGGCGGCAAGGCGTGACAGTCTACTTTGGTTACTAGCCGGCAACGCCCTGTTTGAGCAGCACACCTTCCTTGGCTCCGCGAGACGGCGGGGCCATTTCTTTGTCCGGCCCTGCCCCGAAATCTATCTAGGTGTTTCCGACAGTAGCGGCTTCTCGGCGTGGTGCTCCGAAAGCATGCGGCACTAGCTCGTCGCATTCGAAAATGGCAGCAACGCTAATTTAGCATTTCAGACTCGACTCTTCATTAAGTTGTGCCATGATCCCCGAGGGAATTGGGGGTAATACAATTGAAATCTGTTATCTTTTCGCGGCTTAGCCTTGCCGCGGCGATGGCGTTTGCCTTATCGAGCTGCACGACGACGCAGGCAGAATTTCGCAAAGACCCCACACGCGTGACCAAGTCCGCGCTCTGTCGGACCTTCATCACGAACACCGATCTAGCCTTTACGCAGGAACTGACTGGCGAGCTCGCGCGTCGTCGCATTGACCCGATCGAGTGCATGAACATGGTGCAGCAGGAGAACCAAGCTGCGGCAGCCGTCGTCGCTGTTGCATTGGTGGGAACCGCCATTGCCGTCTGCGCGAACAACAACTGCGGTAGCGGCTACTATCCTACACCAACGTACCCCGGTAATTGCCAATACGAGTGGCAGCGAGACGCCGCAGGCAACCGGTGTGGCAGACGCAGCGCATCATCAAAGCCTGGGGGGTGGTAATGCGATTTGGGAAATTTCCGATCCTCGCACGGTTTGCATGTGAGCGCAACGAATGGCCCACGGCTTTCGTGATTGACTAAATAGGTTTCTGGCTCTCGGTCAGAACTTCTGTTTTGCCCGCTTCGGCATAAAGTAGGTTCGGATATTGACGAGTGCTTCGGCGACGTCAGCAGCATCCTGGCGGGTCGCTTTTCGTTTTGTCTCGCCGAGCCTGCGGATGGGCGCGATGATATCGCCAGTCCCGGCATGACCTCGAAGGACCGGCTGCCAAAGCCTCGGCGCGTATCCTGTTCCCAACAAAAAGCAGAGGTCCCAATCGAACTGATCAAAGGTCTGATCATCGATCCTGGTGAACCTGGGCCGATGGTCTTTCGGTGTTTCGGAAAGGCTCGCCGAGATGCGGTTATACTCAGCAACGATCGTCTGTACGGCCCGATGTTCTGTTGTCTCCATCGGCAGGTTCAGCGCATCCGGACCGGTCAGTTCCGGGATCCATTTGCGTGGGTCGATGAACTTCGGGCCGATGATGAGAGCCGTAAGATAACCATCGAGACCGCTCATTGACCAGATTGGCGATGCTGGACGACGTGCCCTGATAAACGCCTCGAACGCCTCATCATCAAGCTTCGGTCGTGCGGTCGTCATGCCCTGGTTGTTGTGCGTCATGCCGCCCGTCGCTCCTGCTCTGTCATCGCCTCGCGCTCAGCCTTCCAGTTCCAAGGGAGGAGACTTTCCATCTCGCTGGCTTTCACTTTGCCGGAGATGATGCGTTCCAGCACATCGGCTAACCAGGCCTCGGGGTCAACACTATTGAGCTTTGCTGTGTTGACGAGCGATGCCAGGACCGCGAAGGTCTTGCCACCGCGCTCATTGCCCACGAACAACGAATTCTTCCTCGTCAGGGCCACCGATTTCATCGAACGCTCGACCACATTGGAGTCCACTTCGATCCGGCCATCCTCCAGGAAGGCTGCCAGTCCGTTCCAGTGGTTGAGCGTGTAGGTGACGGCCTTGCCCAGCGCCGATTTTGCCGACACCTCGTCGCTCAGTTCGGTGAGCTGGGCCTTCAGTTCGCTCATGATGGGCGCTGCCTCGCGACGCCGCACCCTCAACCGGGTATCGTCATTCTCGCCTCGGATCTTCGCTTCGATGCGATAGACCTCGGCGATCCTGGCCAAGATCGACAGCGCCTCCGAGGAGCCGCTCAGCTTGACGACATCGACGAACTTGCGTCGCGCATGGGCAAGGCAGAAGGCCAGCCGCAGCGGCGCGACATTGCTCTTTCCCCGGCGCTTGGCCAAGGTTTTATAGGCTTGATAGCCATCAACCTGAAGCACGCCGGCAAACGACGACAGTTGCCCCTCGACCTCACGAGCGCTGCGGCTTTCGGCAAAGATATAGGCCACCGCCGGCGGCGCCGGACCATTCCATGGCCGATCGTCGACCGCCTGCGCCCAAAGTTGGCAAAGCTTGGTGCGTTTGCGCCCCGGATCGAGCCGCGGAAGCGGCGTCTCGTCGCAGAACACCCTTGGCTGGGAGCGGATGAAGGCGGTAAGTGCGTCGTAGAGAAGCTCGAGCCACCAGGCGACCCGCGTCACCCAGGCGCCGAGCGTGCCGCGATCGATGATCACGCCGCAGGAGGCAAGCATCTGCGCCTGGCGATGCAGCGGCAAATGCCAGGCAAACTTCGAAACGGCGACATGGGCAGCGAAGGCCGTGGTCACCATGCCGCCGTCCATCACACGCGCCGGCGCGGGCGCTTGCACGATGACGCTTTCGCATGCCCGGCAGGCATAGCGCGGTCGGAGCGTCCGTTTCACCCGTACAACCGCCGGCACGATGTCGAGCGCCTCGCTGACATCCGTGCCGATGCAATGCAGTTCGAACGAACAGCACGGGCATATCTTGCTCTCCGGCTCGATGACCTCGTCATACCGGGGAAGGTGCTTGGGCAAACGACCGATGTTACGCGATGGCGCCCGTCGAGCCTGCGTTGTCTCCTCGGCGACGGGCGCGACATCATTATTGGCCGCCTCGGGAATGGGGCTGAGATCGCCTAGGTCGAGTGTCGCCTGGGTCGGGTCGAGCGTCGTCATTTTCTCCGATTTCGGCCCAAAGAGCTGCTGCTCCAAGAAGGCAACGCGCGCCTTGAGGTCGGCATTCTCTGCATCGAGCGAGAGAATGATCCGGCTCAATTGCGCGGCATCCTGAGGCAAGGGGTCGGGTCGAAGCGGCATGGCAGACCCTACCATACAAGCCTGAATCTTCAAGCAAAACCAATAGGATCAGCCTGCTTTCGTCGGCCGCTTTACTGCGTTTCGTTTGACGCGCGTCCAGTCAATGCCGGCCAGCAAAAGCGAGAACTCCTGGCTACTCATTTGCATCGCGCCATCGCGGATCGGCGGCCAAACGAACTTGCCCGCCTCAAGCCATTTCGTCGCCAGGATCATGCCTGATCCGTCCCAATAAATGCAGCGAAGGCGATCGAGACGCTTGGCGCGGAACACGAACACGTCGCCACAATAGGGATCGGCCGCAAGCGCTGACGCCACCAGGGCCACCAGGCCATTCATGCCGCGCCGGAAGTCGACCGGCTGCGTCGCCACCATGATTTTCACGCCATTCGGCGAAAGTCCGATCACCGGCGTGCTCGCAAAGCCGCCACCATCGCCTGCGCCAACTCGGGCGCCACCGAGCCGATCACGGTCATGCGTGCCCCGGCAAACTCGATCTCAATACGACCCGCGGCGTAGTGGGCGACATCCGATGGCGAGCTCTCGGGAGACGTTCGATGGCCAACCACCGTCACCGGCACGAACACGGCCTGCTGCGCGCAGGTCTTGGCAAAGCGACGAGAGGTCAGCCCAGCTTCCCGACGCCAGACGTTCAGCAAGCCGCGATTGACGCCCCAGCGCCTGGCAACGGCCGAGATGTTCACGTCGGGCTCTGCGCTTTCCGCAAGGATCCGCGCCTTCTCCTCGTCAGTCCAATTCCGCCGCTGGCGTCGACCGGTGATCACCTCGATCCGACGATACTTTCCCTCATGCCTGGCTTCATGCATGCCTTCATCCATGACTTCAAGCATGGCATCAGCGCGATCTCCAACCATTCCGTTCCGCTCCTGTCGATGAAGGAGCTTATCTCGCGGCCTCAATCACAAAAGGAAAGGTGGGATGTTCGTCGCGCTCACGTTTGCATTGGCCACAGCGCTGGCTCTCATTTCTACCACTTTCGCCTCCGCACACGGCGGGGGATGTCGAAAAAGCTCACCGCCTGGACAATGCTGCCACATGGACAACAAAGCTGGCTCCGTACACTGCCACTGAGATCAAGACCCAAGGGAGGACTAAATGAACCGCATGATTTTGCTCGCCGTGACCGTCGTGCTTTCCGGTCCGGCTTACGGTTGGGACGGAACCGACACAGAAACAGGCGCGTCGATTGAGATCGGAAGGGGCAACTTAGTTCGGGAAGGACGGGATATTGAGATCTACGACTCCGAGACCGGCGACTATCGCGACGTGACGATCGAAGACATTAATCGCTACGGGTCAGGCGTCGAGATCGAAGTTTACGACAGCGAAAGCGGGGAGTACCGCACTTTCGAGATGGAGGACGACTGATTGTCTGGCATCTGCAAAACAAAAGGATGCCTGATTGGGAGGCTCCTGTTGACTACGATGTTGCTGACTGTTTCGGTCCTTACGACCGGTTGCGACAATTGGCCGTGCAAAAAAGGTAAACCGTGCGGCCACGCCTGCATTTCAAAGCAAGACACTTGCCACAAAGGTTGATCTGAACCTCTGGTCGATCGGCCGATACATCTGCCGGCGATCGGGCACAAGCTTTCTATCTGGCTACGATGAGGCGCGCATTAGCCCGTAAGAAGTGCGTTCGGCGTCCCGATTTTACGCTCCACAATCGGTCTTGCTGCTTGGTAGGCACTCTCAAACTGGGCAAGCCGACCCGTAAAATACTCCAAGTCACGCTTAGATCTTGCTTGAGCCGCCTCGATTTTCATATTTGCCAGTGCGGCTTTCACGTCGGCGACTTTCTGCCTGTCGTCGTCGTTGAGGCCAAGACTGAAAACATCGATACGCTGATGTAAATCGAGAAGCTTTTGATTGAGCTCGGTCACTACATCCGAATCGGGCTTCTTCCCCTTGGCGAGGGCAAACGTGAACTTGTCGATAGCAATGTAAAGTTCACGCTTCGATTCTGCGACGGCCTTATATTCCTCCATCAAACTGTCTGCAAAGCGGTCAACCCGGCTTTGCTGCAGTCCAAAATAATATGTGCCGACGCCACCAGCGGCAGTGCCAATGAGGCCCCCGCCCGCTGCCACTGCAATAAAAGCAGCTTTGAGATGATGCTTCATCCAAGTTGTGATGCCGGTCATGATGCTGTGACCTTCTCCGCAGGGGCGCTCACGCGCTTCTTAATTGCCGGTTGTAGCTTTGTCGATAACCTTTGCTTTAGTCTTAAGGCCTGTTTTTTCAGAGGCGGCCTTCTGCGCCGCGCACACTTCGTCCCACCATAGATGGGCATTTGAAACCATTTTTACAGTAGACTGGACATCCTGCTGTAAGTCCAGATCACAAACAGAAACGCGACCATTAGCGGAGTTTTGCACGACAACCGTCGCCACCTCGGCCGAACTTGCGCCTGCAGCGGCAAGAGCGGTCATCGCCGCGATGAAGCCGGCGATTGAGGCGTTCCGCATGGGCCTGCCAAAGAATCCAGGCGAATGGATCTCAATGGAGATGTCCCCGAACAGCTCTCGATTGTAGTATTCGTTGATGGCCTTATGCCATGGCAGCTTTGCGAAGTGGTCAAGCTTGTCGGCTTTCATCGCAACATACATGGCGCCATAGTAATTCGTCATGAAGAGAACGTCAGTCAGATCTTTTTGATCTACCACCGACTCGGTAATCTCCATGTAATTCCCTGATACATCCCCCCAGACGTAGTCACCGTAAGCGTGCTCATAAAACTCATGTCTGTCGGCGTCATCACTCACCCGGATGATCGCCTGTCGATTCTGCATGAGCTGGATCGCACGACGGCCAAACTCGTATTTCGCGTGACCAGTCTGGAGGAATTTTATACGACGAGCAGGGATTAGATCTGCAGAGTACCGCGCGGAATCCACTCTGTATTCCGGGTCAAACTCACCGACTAGTTCAGCCATCAACACGGCCGAATTGTAACCAGGGCCTGGAATAATAATTAGGTCACCCGGCTTCGCATCTGTGTAGAGCGTCTGGACTTCACGCATAAAGCGTGGAGCCTCCCTGCCTTCAACAGACACAGAGTAAGACTGTGCATCACGCTGTGGCAATTTCTGAGCAGGCCTACCGCTCTTGTGCCACCCGCCGATGGCCCGAGCCATACGGAGGAGCTTTCGCGTTTCCTCATCCTCGATGTCGGGAGCAGCGGCAAGCTTAATTCCTGGGATGTCTAGGAAGACTGCGCTATGGGCGATAAAGTCGTTGTAAAAGCGCTTTCCGTCGCCCGGATGAAGAACAAAGATTTGGTGATCTTTGTCGATGACGCGCTGCGCCGGATCGAGAATCAATGCCATGTGTGCCCCCAGTCAAAGGGACTTTGTGCAACTAGAACTTGATCTGTCAATCTCTGATCGGAGCGCCACGGCACAGATCAACGCCGAAGCTGGCCGCGTTCGCGCTGACTTGCTTCAATTCGTTGAAGAATCTCGCGAGTAACGCGCATGTCGGCCGCCAGGCTGTTCAGCGTGTTCTCCACGGCCCGCATCGAGGTAGCCGCCTCGGCCGCCTGCTTCTCCACGCCGGTTAGGCGGAGCTCGTGATTGTCGAGCAAGCGCATCGACGCTTCAAGGGTGGTCACGCGCTTGTCGAGCTTGTCTATGTTTTCGGCGTGAATCTGTTGATTGGCCGTCAGCCGCTCCCAGGTCATCCCCCAGGCAGCAATCCCACTAATGAACCCAAGCAGGATTACGACCGTGTTTAGGTTCCATTCCCATTTCCAGACTGGCGCTCGGACGGTAGGCATCTCTTCATTCCCGTTGCTCACTCTTCGCCCTCGTTTTTTTTGCAATGCCGCACTTGATGAAAAGGCCGGCCCCGAGGTTGAGAGCCGGTGTCGATGCTTACTGCTGATTCTTCGGTGCCAAATAAGTCAGGACCGCCGGCAGGCCGATCGTGAGCGCATAGAGCGCGAGATAGCCGTACCATGGCGTGCCTTCCGGCATGAACGGGACGCCGGCGCTGCCAGCGAGTGCGCCGCCGACGCCGGCGCCGAGTGCTTTCGAGATGCTACCCATTACTGTGCTTCCTTCAGTGCGAGAGAGATGGTCGCGTAGGCCGTGGCGGCGACGACAAGAGCATTGGTCGCCGTGACGCTGGACGGATCGGCGCAGATGACGCGCACGCCGTCGTAAGCGGCCTTTTCCTTGGCAATAGTCGACGCCTTGATGTTGCCGGATACCGACGCCGCCACGAACGCGGCATGCGCCGTCTCGAGCAGTGCGCAGGTCTTCGGCAGGTTGCTTTTGATCGTGGTGTCGATCGAGCCGGTGGTGGTGCAAGCGGACAGCACAAGGGCCGCCGCCGATACGATGATCAGCGAACGCATGTGGTGGTTCCTTCGATGTTGGGAGGTTTGGTTAGAGGCGTGCTTTGACTTCGGCGCGCATCTTGTCGCCGCATGCTTTGGCGCCGATCACATCCGGCGCGAACGGAAGCCGGGTGAAATCCCACTTGCCGGCCTGTTTGATGCCCAGGTTCGCCTGAACCTCAGCATGGGAAAGAATCGTCTTCGGGGTGACGGGGATTTTGTAGAACTCGGCTAGGTCGGCGATGACGTCCATGGCACGATGCCACTGCGTTTCCGTCATCGGGAACTTGCCGGCATGGAACGGACTCTCGATTGCTCCGGCCATGCAGGCGAGCGAGACGCCGATCGAGCCGGCATTGCAACCGCGAGTGTGGGCCGCATAGTCATCGTCGGCGGTGTTGACGTTGTCGGCGATTTCATGGTCGCCGCGGACCACATTGCCAGAGCCCTCGACGATGAGGTGATAATGCTCCTTGTCGAGTTCTGAGGCTTGATAGGCGCCGGCACTCCAATGCGCGATGATACGCGACATCTTCACCGGCTGGAGCCATTCCAGCGGTAGACGGTATTTCATAGCGATGTCCTTGGTTGGTGGAATGAAAGAGGCGGTTCCCGCTTGCATTTTCATTGCATTGGCGGTTCCCGTTCGGGCAGAAGTCTCGGGTAGGGAGACAACCGCCATGACCGTAGAAAGATTACCGCTGACCTCTACTGATGAGGCCATTCTCGACGTTGTACGGCGGTGGTGCGCTCTGATTACTGCCGGCAACTTTGACGCGGCGGTGAAACTTGTCCGATCTCCGAACATGGACGCCGATGAGTTAAGACGCACCATCGCCGGCTACGGACTGCCGGAAAACTATGAGGAAGGTCACAGGCTGACGCCCCTGGATACCGCAAGATACCATCCAGGTGACGAGCCCGTTAATAACCCATGGCCAAGGCATGAAGTCGATCGTGTCGGTCAGTTCATCTCAGTGTGGTTCGACTTACCGCTCGACGGATATTGGAGTGATCTAACCGCCACATTCAACGTCGATGTAGAGGGACAAACACTGACCCTTTCGCTTGATGCCGTCCACGTCATGTGACGCTTATCTGGTTGCAGAGCCTGCAGGGTCGTGTTCCTGTTGCGCCTTTGCTTGGCTAGAAAGAAAAAGGCCCCGGACTCTCCTCGTAAGAATCCAGGGCCTTCCGTCTGAGCGTTCGACTTCACAGACGCGCCATCTATGGCTGTATTGCCAGCGGTTTCAAGCCTGCCAGCGTCAGAGATTGGCCGCTGCGAGCCACATGCCATCAATCTGCTGATCGGTGAGCCCGAGAGCAGCGCCCACGGTTGCGATCAGCGGGTGTGTTCGGTTGAAGGTGGTCGCGTATTCCCATTCGATCTGGGCCTTGTCCTTGTCGGGTCCGGCCGGCATCGTGCCGATTGTGGCCGTGACGATGGAAGGCGAGATGCCGGCGTTGAGCAGGCCAAGGCGAAGTTGTCGCGCCGTCAGTGACGGCATCGCGGCGCGGATTTCCTCGGTCGTCGGCGGCACGTAGGGAGTGACGGGGAATGACGGGTTGTCGGAAAGCCACTGGCGAACGGTCGGCGCAAGGCCGAACGTATCGCTTTCCCGGGACACGTATTCGCAGTCATAGGTCTCGCCGTTGATGTCGGTGATGTTGCATTCGAGGACGAAGACGCCACTTTCCTGCGTTGCCTTCACGCTTGCCACGGAATTTAACGAAATACGGTCCATTACGCTGTCCTCTGCAAGATAGTGAAAGGTGCGGAGCCCTCAGCGCTTCCTCTGGACCGCCAAGTTCCACTCAGTGCTGTTCCGCCCGTCGCCAAAGAATAACGAGTGGATACCCCGCCGTTTAGATACACGCCGGGGGCAGAGTTCCTATCGGGAGCCGCTATCGCGTCTCGTTGGGCAAGAACGATGTGCCCCAATGGGAAGCTTGTATCGTTCGCGCCAGTGCCCTGATAAACCTCTGCCGCGACGAAGCCGAGCGCGTGGGTGTGGCTCGTCGACGTTACGCTGTTAGTGGTCGAGTTGGTGATGTTCGATGGCGTTCCCATCGTCAGCGTGATGTTGGCCGACAGTGCGCCGCCGCCGGTCATGCCGTTGCCAGCGATGACGGTGCGGCCGACCGGGACCAGGGAGCTATCGAGGAGGGCCGCTGCCTGGGCGATCGTCATCGGCCTGACGTAGTTGTTGGTGCCAACGCCGCCGATCACTTCCTGACCCATAAAGGCGACGCAGGTGGAAGAAGTCGATGTGTACTCGCTCCGGAGAAGGCGCGCCTGGATGTCGCCGGAGCCGTCGCGAGCGACGATCGTGCTGACAGTGTTGGCTGTTGCGGCATTCAGGCCGTCGAGCAAGTCGGCATCGAGGCCGGAGCCGGAGCCGTCGTTGCCGGAATGCCATACCTCGTAGTTCGAGGCGCCGATGGTGTAGCGCAGGCCGTCAGTGCCGGCGTCGTTTGTCAGGATGAGCTGGTTTGTCGTACCGCCAGCCTCATTGACCAGCTTAAAGCCTACACCGGTCCCTGCCCCGTCGGTATGCTGGATGTAGCCCTGCCGAACCGCCAGCTTGTAGAAGGTGAAGAATGGATCGGAGGTGGTGTTAGTCGCGGCTATGCGGAACGCTTCACCGTTGCCGTTGTAGGTATACATGCCGGTGTTGTTGATGGCGCCAGTGAACGAGGCGCCGGCAACCGTGACCACCCGGTCGCCGCCAATTGAAATGAACGGGTCTGTCGTCACCGGGTTCATCAAGATGACGGGCCCAGCATAGGTCGGGTCCGACGAGAAGCCGATCTGCTTACTGGTGATGTTCTCGAACGAGAGGTTGGCTGTCGCTGTTTCGCCGCGCTGACGGATAGTCCATGGCCGATCGCTGGCGAGCGTCAGGATCGTCTCGCCGTCGCCGAGGTCACCGTCGCCCATCGTGACGGCGGTGGTGAAGGTCTTGCCGGCCATCGACGTCGGCAGGCGCGCATCGGCAACTGTGCCTGCCGTCAGGTTGCTGGCATCGTTCGCACCGATCGTTGCCCGGACGGTGGCCGCGTCCGCATCGTCCAGAATGGTCCGCGCAAAGGCCGTCAATGCGGTTGTCGCATAGGCGTCCAACGCAGTGGTGTAGATCATCTGGTTAGCGGCAGTGGTCAAACCGGCAATCGACTGCAAACCTGCATCATAGGCCTGCACATTGGTCCCGATCGTGAGCCCCAGCGTGGCGCGCGCCGTTGCCGCATCCGCATCGTCGATGACGGTTTTCATGAACGTAGAGACGCCGAGAGTGCTCAGGACCGTAGAGGCGTCGGCGTCATCCAAAAGCGTGCGAGCGAACGGCGTGAGAGCCGTCGTCGCATAGACGTCGGAAGCCGTCGTGTAGATCATCCGATCGGCAGCCGTCGTCAGACCAGCAATCGACTGCAGGCCAGCATCGTACGCCTGCACGTCCGATCCGATCGCGACACCGAGAGCGGTGCGCGCAGCACTCGCCGACGTCGCACCGGTACCGCCGGCCGTGATCGGTCGAGCGGCGTTCGCATCCGCGGTCAGATCGTCAACCCACGTATTGTAGGGAACGCTCTGAATGGTCGTGTTCGGCGTGCCTTTGGTACCTGCCGGAGGGCTGTAGACGCCACCTGTTCTGGGCATTGGCATTCTCCATAGAAAAAGGCCCCCGGGTGGGAGCCTTGCAAGTTGTGCGCGATTTCGGTTTCATTCCCCTCGGGGAGATTATTGGCCTTCGCGACTAGGCCCTGCATTGGGGGACGCATGACAATCTTCGGTACAATTTATCGGCTTGTGGGTGCGCTCCTCGCCGTTGCGATCTGCTCGTCTATTGTCTCGGCGCAGTCATTTTCCTGCCCGATAGGCAAGAATGCGGCATGCCTCGACTATGGCGACAAGGTCTGCAGTACATTCGGTAAATGCGTGGACGGCAACGCAGTGTGTTTCAATAATTACACCTGCGATTTCAAAGGCTTCGTGTGCAAGTCGTCTTTAGAAGAAGTGGTCGAGCAGCATGACAACGTCGTACGAAAATATAATACTCTTGTGACCGAGCATAAGGCCCTATCTCAAGAATTAAGCGCAAAGTCTGCCGAGAACGAAGAGAATGTGACAAGAAACGGGAAACTGTTTCAGGCGCTACGGGACGCCCAATCTTGCGTGAACAACGCAACCACGCTCGAAGAAGCCCAGGATTGCTCTTTCTAGGCTGTATTGTCCTGCCTTCCCGTGTATGTTGTAGCCATGATCCGGATCGTTCAGATAGCCTGCATCGCAGTGACCGCGTTGGTGCTCTTCGCCTTCCGCGAGAGTTTCCTCTCGCTGAAAGCTTGGTTCGGTCCGGATTTCCCGATCGGATTTATCGCAGGGATGGCATTTGCGGTTGCTGTCTATCTCCTGATTATCTGGGTCGACCCGTCATCGCGCCCCAGAGGTTCCGCTTCCAAGCAGGATTGACTTCGCCAGATCCTCAACCAACTTCGGGTTCTGTCCGCGACGCTGCGCCTGCGCCAGGGCATCTACCAATGCATCCCGATTGCTGACCATCGCCTCTGCCAAAGAAGCGTTCGCCGCCTCGCGCCGGCCGCCCATGATCGCGTTGGCAATCTTGTCAGCGGTGCGGATTCCGGCAGCGCGCACGGCACCAGCTGCACCACCAGCTGCGTAGGCATTCCGGGCAAGGTTCGGATCTCCCGTTCCGCCAAGATCGGCGATGTGCTGCAGGCGCCGTGCCGTTTCCGAATTGCTCGTGACCGCCTGGCGGGTGCGGGCAAAGGTTAGTTCGTTGTCGAGTACGCTGAATAGCTTGTCCGCCTTTTCCTGGCCGAACAGTTGAGCGAGACGCGCACGGTTCCAGTCCCCCTCAGACTTCACCAGCTTATTAAGGCGGGCGATATCGTTGGCGTTGCTGCCGAGGATCCGGTCGACCTCGGCGCGGGCGCCTTGGGAAAGCCGGAACGGGACCGCCGACGGCCCGATCTGCTCACCCTGAGGAAGCGCACCCTCGGCGATTTCGCGCTCGAGCTCTGCCGGCCGTGGCGCGGTCCTGCCATGATCAAGCACGGACTGACCGCGCGTCAGCGCTTCTCGCTGGCGGGCAAGCTCGGCAAAGGCCGCGTCGACTTCCTTCAACCGCGGCACCGCCCGCGTCAGGGAATCGTCGATCATCTGACGAGCTTCCGTCAGCGCCGCGATCACCTTCGTGTCGGTCTCGGTACCGAGCATGCCGTCAATGGCTTGGCGCGTCTGGAAAGCCACGCGAGGATCATTCGAGACCCTGTCTGTGCCAGTGGTGTTGAGCATGCCTCGAACCTGCCGCAGAGCGCGCTGCGCGTCGCCGCGTAGAGTGTGGATCTGTCGATCGAGGTCGTCGGCAATTGGCAGGAAGTCATGCGGCCGAACGTTCTGGAAGAGCCGCTGATACTCCGGCCCCAAGACACGCTGGTTCGCCTGAATTCCTTCGTCAACGAACGACGGAATGACATTGCGCCCCATCGTCTCGTTGACGACGTTGGCGATGCGCGCATTCGCGCCGGCCTGGCGAGCTTCGAGCGCAGAACGCATGACGTCCTGCCCCCGACCAGGCATCGCTGCCAGCGCAGCCGCCTTCCCCTGCGTATTCGCACCAAGATCGGCGATCATGCCTTCCGGCCCGAGCTGGTCGAGACGCAAGCGAAGACCGGCCTCGTCGAGACCGTCGCCTGCAATCGCCTTCGCGAGTTGGTTGACGGTACCGAGCTTGGTTCCCGCCGCCTTCGCTGCCTGAGCGGTCCGATAGAGGTCCATGACCTTGCGGGCGCCGGCACCTACAGCTTTGCCAACAACTGGACCGAGGAGGCCCAAACCAGCGCCGGCTGCTGTGCCCCATCCGGCCTCTTCGAGGTCACCGCCCGAACGCACCGCCGCATCGGTCCCGCCAACGACACCGCCACTCAGCATCGACATACCGGAGCGGGCGAGCAGCCCCGCACTGCCCCCACCGAACGCCGCCGGCGCAGCCGCCACCATCGGCAGGGTACCCGCTACGGCGCCAGTGATGCCGGCAGCGGTCGAAACCCTAGGGTGCGCCTCCCGGGCGGCCTCAGTGAGCGCTTGGGCTTCCTTCAGGTTCTCGTCGTAACTTTTGCCGTTGATCGCCGAGGAGAGAGCCGCGGCGCCGCGCTGGGTGGCGCCAAGCAGAACCGGACCGGCGATCGGCATGCCGTCGATGTAGCTCGTCGTGGCGGCTCCGAAGGCACCACTACCGCCAGCCGCGCGTTCCTCTCGATCGAGGAGAGCGGCGCCTTCCTCAAAAGACAGATGACGACCGGACGGCGCAGCGGCGTCGGTCGTGGGCGCAGCCGCTTGCAAACGCTTGATTTCGGCAGCAAGGCGCTTCGCTGCCTGCACGTCGCCGGCATGGTCGGCGTTGCGTAGCGCGATACCGAGTTGTTCGAGTGTGGCCACGTTTCAGCCCCCATACTTCTTGACGAGGTCGTCGATGCTCGGATCGTCACCCTGATTGCTCTTCGGACCCGATACTGAGTTCCGGATGTTCCCGATCATGCGCTTCAACTCGTCGACCGAGCTTTTCGCGCGAGCGCCAGGGTTGCCCGCGATCGACGTGAAAAGCTGATCCGGAAGGTTCATGATCCCGCCTTCCTTGAACGGGTCGATAACTGGGTCGTAGATCATCCGCTCCATCAGGCTCAGGTCGGGACCATTGAGAACGCCCAGATTGAACAGTTCTTTCAGTTGGAGCATCACGCCCTGGCGGACCGAGTTGAGCTGATCCTTGCTCTTCCCGGGCATGGCTTCGATACCGGTTTTCTCGACCAGATCGGAATATCGGTCCAGTTCGGTATTCAGCGCCTTGTAAGCCTGGTCCACGGCGGCGGCACGGTTCTTTTGAGCCTCCGGTACCTTCGGCTCGGTGAGCTGGATATTTCCATTGCGGACGGCCTGCCCCGGCGGCAGAGCGGCCGGGTCATTCTGCGAACGCTGATCAGGTTGGGCCTGAGGTACGGCCTGCGGCACCGCCTGGGGAGTGGCTGGATTACCTTCCTGCGGCGCGGTCTGACCGCCATTCGGCGTGATCGGCTGAATGGTACCGCCTGCTTGTGGCGAGGTCCCGAAGACACCCTGTGGCGTCAGGAAGATGAGTTCACCGTTCGGGCCGGTGATCGTCTTGCCGGCGCCAAGCTGCTGCGCCTGTTCGGGCGTCAACTGCTTGCTGTCCATCAACCCATTAAGGGCCTGCGCCTCGACCGAATTGCCGCTGAAACGGAACGCGCCGCCAGAGCCCGAAGCACTGGGCGGCGTGATCCATTCCTTGGTGTTCGGATCGTAGACGTTTCCGTTCCCGGCATTGATCAGCGGCTGTTTCTTGCCGCCATCAAGCTCGTTCTGGGCCTGCTGAAGCTTGATGCGGTAAAGCGGGTCATTCTGCGCCGCTTGACGCTCATACTCCTGCCGACGGCGCCAGGTCTCCTCTTCTCGAGCCGCTTCCTGATCGCCAAGCTGCTGCTGAAGCATCATTCGGGCGGTCGCCTTCATTTCCGGGGTGGCGAAGTCATTCGACAGGATCTCGTAGAGACGCGGGTCGACGCCGCCCTGACTGTTGGTGGCCTCAGGCTGGGGAACCGCATCGGCAGCGCGCGCCTGGGCAATCTGGGCCTCACTGGCAGGGGTGCCACCATTGAGCGCGCTCATGATGCCGCCGCTTGCATTGGCAAGTTGCTGCGAGCGCTGAAACTCGGCAGGCAGCCCGCCTGCGGTCTGAGGACCTGCACCAGCGCCACCGGCTGACGAACGCTCTTGCGCCGCTGCGACGGCGTCGCCCTCGGAGCCGAAGCGCTGGAAGGTCTGGCCGTTCTGCCGTTCATAACCGGCCATGGCGCCGAGAATGCCTTGCTCATCGTCGGGGCTGAACTGCTGCGGACCGTTCGGGCCCATCCACAGTGACGGCACGTTGACCCACTCGCCAGATGGCAACTGCCAGGTCGTGGTGATTTCGGTTGAATAGGAGCCGTCGGCGTTCGGGCGTGTCTCACCAGGCTTGAACGGGCGAAGCTGACGGCCTGGGAAGCGCGACTGATACTCAGGCGTCTGCTCGAACGCGGCCACCTCATCGGAGAGCGAACCGCCTGCCTTGGCGCCAGCCTGCGCACCGGGATCGACGAAGGGAGACACGAACGGACTCGTTGCCGGCATATTGCCGCCAGCCATCGCGGTCACCGCCTCGGCAGCGTTCCGCGGCGCGTTGGCGTCGACCGTTGCTCGAGCATCGCCCGCCGGTCGTGTCTGAGCGTCCGGAGAGAACACCGGCGGACGGCTTTCAACAGACATGCCCTTGTCGTCATAGTAGGCCATCGGCTCGCCAACGGTGGCGCCGCCCTGCCCGATCAACGCCAGCGCCTTCTGGCGGTGGCCGGCCATCTGGTTATTCACCTTGTCAGCCACGGTACCGGGTGCGCCGCCGTTATTGGCGTCCGAAGCGCCATAGCGACCGACACCGCCGGCGTTAATAGCCGAATAGATGTCCATCATGCCCATGCCAGGCTTCACGCCGGCCTTGCGCAGGTAGCTGACGACGGCACCGTTCTCGCCGAGCTGCGACCCGACGGGGTTGTTCCAGTCGACGCCGTGCTCTTTCGCCTGCGGCTCGCCGAACTGAAGGAACCCCTGGTGCTGTCCCCACTGCGTGGTCGGGCCCTTCTTCGTCGGGTCAAAGGTACCGGCGGTCTCGTAGGAGATTGCCGTGGCCAGGTCGACCGGATCAATGCCAAGCGCGTTCGCAGACGAAATGATGCCGTTGCGGATCTCGTCGTTGCCGACGGTGGCGACGGGCATGTTCCCCTTGCTGTCGACCTTCGGCATGTTGCCACCCATGGCGCCGGGCTTGACGCCGGATGCGGTCGTCGAGTTCGCAGGCGTGCCAAGGATCGAGTTGTAGAGCTTCGAGGCAGCGTCGGTGCCCGCCTGTTGAGCCTTGTCGGTGCGGTAGCGGCTGATACCTACACCAATGCCGCTCAAGAGCGCGCCGATGCCCTCGGCTGCCGTCTTCGGCTGAGAGCCCATGATCTGGCGGGCAATCGCGTCCTGGATATCGCGCTTGCGAGCGAGCGACTGCGCAGTCTCGCCGGTGTTGCCGCCGAACAGAAATCCGACCATTTCCTCACTTCCTTCCTACGGCAAAAAGAGCGCCGTAATCGACGCGCCGAAGACCATCGTCACCCCTGATGACAACCTCCGGGCGGACTTTCTCGACCTCCTGGGCCATAACACCGATGCGCTTCGGAGCGTCCTTGCCCTCACCCTTGTAGCGGTACTCATAAAGCCCGCCGACCTGCTTGATGTCCTTCTTCGCCCGCTTGTCCGAGAGCGAGGCAAGCCCCGCGATTCCGCCGAGGATCGAGCCGATACCGGCTTGCTTGGTGTTGTAGGCGTTGACACGGTTCGCATAGTCCTGCTGCACCAGGCCGGCATAGTCGACGTTCGGAATGCTCACCCCTTGCGTCGGCACGAAATTCGGCTGGCTGACCTGGGCGCCAGAGAGCAGGCTCGAAATCTCATTGATCGGCTGATTTCGGGCTGCGTAAAGCTCGTTCAGGTACTGCGATCGAGCATTGTTCTGCGCCGCAAACTGCGCCTGCTGCGCGTTGAAGGTCTGATCCCTCAACGCGTTGTTTGCTGCGGTCGTCGTGTTCTGGTTCTGGAACATCTGCTGACGAGCGTCGTTGCCGAAGCCAGCCGCCGCCAGCGCCTGCTGGAAGTTCTGAGCCTGAGCGGCGTTATTCGCCTCCAACTGCGCCGCGTTCTGCCCGAAACGCTGTTGCTGCGCCGAATTGGCGAGCTGGGCGGCCTGCAGAGCGTTCTGCTGTTGTTGGGCCTGGGCAGCGTTCGCGAACTGGCCGGAGGTGAGATTCTGGTTGAAACCCTGCTGCTGCGCCTGATTGGAGAACGCCGCATCGTTCGCATTCTGCTGATACTGCTGCGCCTGCGCGGCGTTCGCCAACTGCATGTTGTTGGCGTTTTGGCCGTACTGCTGGGCTTGCGCCTGGTTGCTGAAACCGGCCGCAGCGAGCGCCTGATCGAAGTTCTGCTGTTGCGCCGCATTCTGGAACGATGCTTGATCGCGAGCGAGACCGGCGAGGCGCGATTGCTCCTGACCAGCATTGAGGATCGCGCCGAGGCGAGCATCATTCTCCTGCCGCGTCGCTGCGTCGATCGCCCGGTTATAGGCTTCTGATCCCGGCTGAAGGCCCTGGTTCGCCAATTGCGTTTCCAGAGCGGCGCGGCTGCGCTCGAGTTGCGGGTTCATCCGCTCCATCAACGCGTTCTCGTACCGCGAGGTGTCGGCGCTGTAGTCGTACGAATTGGTGATGTTGCCTGTATCACCAAGCGACGTCTTGATGGCGCCGGCGTCGGCAACGCCGGTCTGGATGTTCCCGGCATTGGCAATGCTGTTCTTGATGTTTCCGGCATTCGCCAGGCTCGTTTGTACCGTGCCGGTGCTGCCCAGCTTGTCCTGGATGGTGCCGCCGCTGGCGATCGAGGACATGACATTCCCGGTCTTCGGCACGGTCGTTTGCAGCGACGGCCCGGCACCATAGCCGGTATACTGCGGCAGGCCGATTTTTGAGGGGTCGCCAGCGGCCGGCGCCTTCGACGTGTCCACGGGGCGCCCGAGGAGATCATTCAGCTTCGCTGACTGGCCGGCGGCCAGGGTCGCAAGGTTCAATTCAGCCTTGTCGCTCTGGTTCTTGATCGCCTGCTGGCCAGCCGAAAGCGTTTGCGTCGCCGTGTAGGTCGGGAGATCGTAGACCTTGCCATTGGTCGGGTCGGTCCACTGCTTCGTTCCTGTCTGCGAATAGGTCAGCGAGCCATCGGGCGTCACCTGGTTGACGTTGCCGAGCGTCTGGTTCGCAATTGCCGTGCCGATGTTGGTGCCGGTCTGTGCGGCCGCGGTCTCTTTCGGGTCCGGTGCCTTCGGTGCTTTGGGCTTGCCCATGATTTACCTCCGATTGACGGGATGCGCCCGCCATTCGTCATCAGTTAAAGTGAACAGGATTTCCGCTTCATCCCGGCCACGCAGCCGGGGAATCCGGTGAGCCGCGAAGCCGAAGCGCTCGGCGATTTCGATCATGACGGCGTTGCGCTCAGAGACGCGCAAAACGACCATCTGGCAGCCGATCTGATCGAACGGATAGCCGAACATGGCCTTCAGCATCGGACGCATGAGCCAGCGGCGGCTGGTCGATGCTGACGACAGCTCGATAACGCCGGCCTCTGGCGCGTAGTTGTGGAAGACGACACCGGCAACGAGCCGATCGGCACTGTCTACGAGCCCGAGTGTTGTGAAATTCTCCCATCCGCGTTCGCAGCCAGGAATATGGCTCGCAACGAAGGATGCGACAGCGCGGTTGATCTCCGGAGCTCTCTCACCGCCCCAAATCAGCATCACGCGCTGGCCTCGCCCGCGGCCACCTGCAGTGTCGCGAGGTCAATTTCGAGGTCGAGCTTCACCGCGCCGCCAGAGGTAATGACACAGCCGACGGCGAGCATGTCGCCAGTGCCGCGGACGTTCTGGCGGGAATCGTATCTGATGAGCTCAGACACACCGTCCCATACCGCGACATCCCAAAGACCGACGTCCCATTCCGATGAATTGATGTTTCCTTCGGTGACGTCGGAAAACGATGGAGTGGAGCGGTCCAAATCAGCACGGGCGAACAGCTTCACCTTCGGCCTGGACTTGCCGCGGAAATACATATGCGCCATCGAGGCCGCCGCACGCTGCCCGAACTGACCGGCCGGCGAGAACTGCGAAAGATAGGTGGCGCTGAAAGTGAGCCCGTCATCGGTCCCGGTGATGTCGCCTTGCCAGAAATAGCCGTCGAGAGCGCCGAAGAAGAGCCCGCCCTGAAGCGTGGCATAGCAGAGCGCCTTCCAGTTGCTGATGGTCGACCACCGCCCCGTCAGGACGTTGAGAACGAAGGTCGTATCACTGACGACGGTGTTTTCCGGGAAGGTGACGAAGACGAGGTTTTGCTCTGGCCACTGCGTCAGGGTCCAGCCGCCGCCCGTAGCATTCGCCGCCTTCTTCCATTCGTCCTCGATCGGCCGCGAGACCGAGACCAGGCTCAGGGCCTGCCGATCGCGCTGGAATACCTGCGAGATCGGCGTGAGGCCGTCACTGGTCGCAACAAGGACGTCGCCGCCTGCGCGGATCCACGCATTCTTTCCGAGCGGCTTGCCGATCTGGTAGACGCCTCTGAGGCCGAAGGTCGACGCGCTGGACGGATCGTCGCCGGCATAAACCGCGACCTCGCCCTCGGTCGAGATGAAGGCGCACATATCCGATAGACCGTCGCCGCTTTCCAGCGACCAGGAGAAGCCCATCAGCAGGGAGCCGCCCTTTTTCATGACCCCGCCGAGCGGGAAAACGACTGCGGCACCGCCGGTCGCGTTGACTGGCAGGTAATAGGCATCGAGCGTTGCGTTCTTGAGGAAGAACTGACGGTTCTTGAAGAGCCAGCCATAGTTGAGCTGCGACATCGTCGTGCCGTCTGAGAACGTGATCGCCGGAGAGGTCGACCAGGTGCTTCCGTTGTAGACCTGACGCGGGTTCACCCCATTGAAACAAACGAGGTTCGACGTGCCGGCGTTGGTGTGCTGGAAGGTGCACCAGTCACCGCCCGCGAAGCCGCTCACGGCGGCCGGCGTCGTGGCCGGTGGCACTGCCGGCGATGACATGTCGTAGATGGCGCTATTCGTGGCAACGAACAGCTTCTCGGTGGTGCCGTACTTGTACTTGAAAGCGCTCTTGATATCGCCCAGGTCGGCCGCGAGCCCCTTCTTGACCGAGCCGCCGCGGATTTTGCAGCCGGTGAGCGTCGGCAGGAAATTGCGCATGACGAGCGCAGAGCCGGGTTGCTGGCTTGCGACGTCGGCAGTGGTCACCAGTCCCAGCTTCGGCGCTGGATAGGTGATCGGCGCCGATATCTGCTGCTTGCCGATCGACACAGAGCCGCGATTGCTCTGCCCGATGCGAGCGGGGCGAACTGCCATCTTCATGCGACACCTCGATCGGCGATGATTTCCTGCAAGAGGTCTGCCTCGAACTCGGCGAGGTTGTCCTCGTACGGCAGGCCCTTCTGCCGCTTCCAGCGCCAGATGATGCCCTTCACGAGCAAGCGCTCCGGGAACAGCGTCGTGTCATCGTCGGCAGACAGCGTGGCCTGAGGCCCTTCAGGATCATGCAGCACCCAGTATTTCGACAGATACTCGATCACGGCACCGACGGCGGATGCGGCCGGCGAAAACAGGATCTGCTGACCGCGAACGAAGAAATACGGCTGCGCCGACGGAATGCCGACGATGACGGCCCATTGCGAACTGTTGGTGATCGGCCGGAAGAAATCGCCTGTCGCTGTGCGGACGGCGCCACCGGGCGTCATGCGCTGGTAATCGTCCGGCAGGTTCTCCGGCGATGCGGCTGCGGTGTGGGTGGCCAGCATGCGCTGCCAGTCGGCGCGGCGTGCAATCTCATCGCCGGCTTCCTGGGCGAGCGCAACCATCGTCTGCGCGTTCGGGTCGTTGGAGCCGTAGACGCTTTCGAATTGGTCGAGCGAAACGACGTCGCAAACCTCGTTGATGGCGGAAAGCAAGGTCATGGGGTTGGGCCTCCAACGACGACTTGGGCATTGCCCCAGCGCGAGCGCTCATCGCCGATCTTGAGACCGGAAAGCGCCTGCATCTTCAGCTGCACGGCTGCTCCCGCCTTATCGACGTCCCGTTCCCAGATCGCGATTTCCTCGACGAGGGCGAAGAGGTACGCGTCGGCGGCCTTCTCGAGCAGCCAATTCGTCGGATTCGCGGGCGTGAGCGACGGGATCTTGCCGTAATAGGTGATGGTCAGATTGCCGTCGCCGACGGGGCGGACGTTGATCGTGTTGCCGACGATGAAATAGCCGGTCGGGATGCCCGATCGCCCGCCGTACCTGTCGGTGAGCTGCTGCTTCGCCACGGCACGAATGGTCGCGCCGTTGACATTCAGCACCTCGCGCGCCTCGACGAAATCGGTCGGCAGCGTCCCGGCACCATTCGTGATGGTGACAGGAGCCACAACCTCCATATCGGCGACGCGAAGAAAGCGATTGAGCTTGGTCTCGGCGAGGCCGACAAAGCGCGGGAACAAGTGCGCGACGTCATTGCGGCCGCTATACTCGCCCGCATCGACGAGCAACGAGGCGTAATCGGCAATGGTGCTCATAGGGGAACCTTCCGTGCGCGCTCGGCAGCGGCGTACATGCGAGACCGATCGATCAGGCGGGAAATCTGTTCATTCGCTTCCCGGTGGCCCTCGGGATTCTCCTCGACGCTGGGGCGACCCGCCTCGATAGCCTTCACCTGCCCTTGGATGCGGTCGTATTCGACGCTCATAGGTGGCCGTCCTTTGTCCGCCAGGCGCGATTGTCGGAACTGTTGAGGAACCGCTTCACATAGCGGTCGTCGCCCTCGCTGTGGGCCTGCACGAGGCCGCTGTTGTGGGCGATGTTCAGCGGGATCGAGGCGACCCGGTGCCAGTCTCCGCGCCAGGCCTTTTCGGCGGTGTTGCGGACTTCCTGATTTTCGCTGATGAGGTTGTCGACGGGGTAGTCGACGCGGAACACGTCTTTCTCCCCGTCGAACAGATGCCAGACCGAGCGGCCCGTCATCATATCGTGATCGTAGAGCGTCCACGCTCCATCACGAATGATCATTTGGAATCGCCCGGGAGCGGGTCGTTCCGCTTTGCCTTGCCTTCTTCGATGAGTTGCTTCGCGAAATCGAGGGGAAGGTCGATCTCGCCGCCCTTCGGGAGGCGCTCGCCTTCCTCGTCCCAGACGTCACGCAACAGCTTGACGGGAACCAGCTTCTTTTCCTTTGCGGCATCCGCCGGCTTGTTATGATCGGTCATTTCCACTTTCTCCTGGAACGCGAAAAGGCGAGCCGAAGCCCGCCCTTTCGCAGATGACGATGATGGTGACGGACGCGATTAGCTCGCGGCGGTCAGGCCGAAGAGGTCGGCAGCGATGCCGAGGCCCTTCTCGTTGTGGACCTTGAGGGTGCCCTCACCGATGAGGACGCCCTTGTCAGCGTCGCCCGTCTTCGCGACGTCCTTGTCTTCCTGGATCTTGCGGAGCCAAAGGAACGACAACATGTCGGGGTCGATGAAGAAGGCATTGCGGGCTTGCGCAGCGGCACCGGCCTGCACTCGGTTCGGGTGGATCATCACCGTCCCGAACGGACCTTCGTAGTAATCGGCGGTCGCAACGATGGTGTTGCGCTCGCCACCCTTGGAAACGGCGTAGCGGAACGGTGCGACGTTGGCGTCGGACATGAAAGTGACGAACACGCTTTTGACGTAGGGCGAGACCGAGACGTGACGGAAGTTCGCCCCGCTTTGGTAGCCCTGCTGCATGACGCTGTCCAAGATGGCCTTGGTGAACGCACGCTGCGTGCCGTTGGTCGGCGCGACCGTGAGGCCGGTCGGAGTATCGAAACCGCCGTTGGCGCCACCGGCACCGCGGGAGACGTTCGTTTCGATCCACGTGTTCAGGGAACCGAACTCGCGCGTGGCACCGCCAACCGATGCGTTGGTGTCAACGATAGCGAACTCGGTATCCTTGCGGAGTTCGACGCCCTTCTTCAGCTTCTGGTACTTGCGCTTCTGGACGTTGCCGGCCTCGGAAACGACTTCCTGGGTGGCGGAGATGATCCAGTCCTTGCGCAGGATCTGGGTGTAGTTACCCAGACGCTCCGGCGGGGTGATCGCGCCGAAGGTGTATTCGTCACCTTCAGTCTTGATGTTGGCTGCCGGAGCGGCGAGCTCGTCGGTCTCCCATTCGGGGTGCACCGATTTCGCGGTGCCCTTCTCGATCAGGGAGTAGATCGGGGTATCTTCCGGCGTGATGCGCGACACCACGTCGGAAAGTTCTTCGCGGTTGCCCACGGCCTGGTTGGTCGTGAACGTGTTTGCCAATGCGGCCATTTCCGTGTTCCTTCGATTGAGGGGTTAGTCGAAGTCGATCGCCATTGCGTCCTTGATCGACCCGCTTTTCGACAACCGCTGCATCGCTTCCTTGCTCTTGCGAACCTGCTGGTTGGCAGCACCGTTCGGGCGCGGGTTCGGCGTGGCCGGAGGCGCTGCCGTGACCTTGGTAAGCGCCTTGGCGCGGGCCTGTTCGGCCTTCATGCCGATCTGGGCATAGTATGCCAGGCCGAAAAGCCGGTGATCGCTGACGCCCTTCAGCTCGGCGTCGGAGAAGCCGAGTTCGCGTGCTGCCGAAAACGCCTGGTCGAAGAAAGCCTTGCGGCCTTCATCTTTGGTCGTCTGCGGGAACACCTGAGCCAGCTTTTCGCTCTCGGCCTGAAGCGTCTCTTCGGTCACCGACGATTGGAGCTCGCCGGCTACTGCCGTGGAGTCGTTCGCCAGTTCGATGATCTGGTTGATGTTTGCCAGGCCGTCGTCATACAGCGCCTTCTGGCGGGTGTACTCGGCGGGGTTCTGATACGCCAGCGACCGCGGCGGCTCAGGCGGCAAACGTTCCGCCAGGTAGGAAGCGATACCCTTGACCGTGTTGGTCACGCGGGTTGTCATGGCGTCAAGATTTCGGCTCCTGTTGCCGAGATCCTGCGTCTTGTGTCGGTAATCGCGATCCCGCATGTAGCCGAGCTTCAGCTCGGACAACGGCACCTGTTCGCCACCCTTCAAGGTAACGATCTGGCTGTCGGCTTCGTTGGCTGCCTCGCCGTTCTCGGCATCGGTCAGCTCGTCGCCTTCGGCGTTGTCTGCGGTATCGCCGGTCTCTTGGCCCTCATCCGTGGCCTCACCGGTCGCATTCGTCGACTGCCCCTCTTCCTCTTCCTGCTCGTTGGCCTCTCCGGGCTCGGCAAAGTCGAGGGTTGCGGCGTCGTCGATGGTGAGTGCGGGGCGACCGCTATCACTCTCCCCGACGAACGGGGAGTTGGTGGCTGCGTCTGTCATGTTGCTTGCTGCCTTCTAAGGTTTGGCCCGGGCCCTATGCCGGGGCGCCCTTCCCGTCAGCATTGGCTTGTTCCTCGGCGAGGAACTTGAGCTTGCTACGGAATTTTCTGATAGCCCGCGCTTCGGCCGCATAGGCGGCGCGGGTCTCATCATCGGTGACCGGTGCGTTGATGCACCCGTTGATGGCCGCTGCTTCCAGATCGTCCATGACGGTGTGAAAGAGTGGGTTGTCGAGCATCGCGCGAGCAGCGGCCCGCTTCTCGTCCTGCTTCATCCCGGTTGGCCTCCGATCTGGGTTTGCGGGATGCGCTGACCGACAAAGGGTTGTGCCATGGCCTGGTCACGCTTGAGTTGGATTTCCTGATCGATCTGGTAGCGCTTGAGCTCGCTCTCAGCCTGGATCTTCGCTATATCGACTTGCGTCTGGGCGGCCAGCTTCTGTCGATCGGTCTCAGCCTGAAGCTTTGCCTTCTCCATGTCCGCCTGTGCCTGCGCCTGAACCTTCTGCAGCTCCGGATCCGGCTTGGCTGCGTCGGCTGCGAGGCGCTTCTGAAGCTCTTCCTGATCAGGCTTGGTGAAATACAGGTCCGGCGACTTGAGACCGGCAGCCTCGACCGTTTTCGCGATCGAGTTATAGAGGTTGTCGGGGGACACATACGGGTTGTTGACCGGCCCGAGGGACGCGAGCAGCTTCTCCTGCAATTGCTGGATCATCTGCACCATCATCATATCGCGTTCCCGCGTGCCAGCGCCAAGACCCGTGTTCACCGTGGCGTCCATGGCCGCATTCCAGTGGCGAGGATCGAACGTCACCCACTGACCACGAAGGCGCACCGTGCGCGGCTGGTCCTGATGCTTGATGGTCAGCTTCAGCAGGCCCTGGAACACGCGCTTCAGGCCTTGCGCGAAGGTGCGAACCATCAGCTCGGTCTGACCGATGCCGGCGGCCTCGATCATCGACGAGGCCTTGGCGGTCATGTTCTGCAGCGCATCCGGCGCCAGGCCGCTCGAGGCTTCAGAAATGCCGGTGCGGTCCGTCGCCTCCTGATCGAGGTAGCCGAGCATGTTGAAAGACTTGTCAGCGACCAGCGGCACCTGGTTGTAGCCGACAGCATCCCTCACACTGACGCTCTGGCTCACCCGGATCGGCTGGCCGAATTTCGGGTTGAGCACCGCCTCGGGGTTCTCGATCGTGCCTTCCTGAACGATCGGCTGAAGATTGTTCTGCCAGTAGAGGTTATCGAGCGTCTGGCGCAGCAAAACCGTCTTGATGCGCTGGATCTCTGCCATGTCGTCGGTGATCGAATTGCCTTCCCGCTGGTGCGGTCGGCGTTCCGTGATCAAGTCGGCAAATGGCGCTTCGTCCCACTCTTCATTTTCGAGGAGGTTCTTCTCAGCGGTACCGCCCGCAAAGACCATGCGGCGCAATTCGGCGATTCCATCGTCGTCGGCATCGATCCGGACATACAGTTCGTAGTAATCGACCTCCTGAGCGGCCTTATCCGCCTGGTCGTCAGCATCGACGACATCGCGGCGCCGTGCGAACTCCTCGGTTTCCTTCTCGTTGTCCCTGGTCGTCGCCGGCAGAGCGTCGATCACCGCCCGATCGTAGCCCATCGCGACAAGGTCGGAACGGCGCATCTTCATGCTAAGCCCGGTGCAAAGGCTGTCCTCGATCGACAACGCGTCGGGATGGATGAGGAATTCCTCAAGCGGTACCGCCGCGAGCCTGGTGCATCCCTTTTCGATTACCCGCCTGATTTTGAGATCATATACCGGGATCTGTTGCGGGCCCTGCTCGGTTTCGACCGTGGCAACCGATTGCGCCTGTTCCAGCACCTCGACCGAATCGTCGGCGACGAGCTGCACCATGGCGGCCTCATCAAGACCGGTGTGTCGCGAGACCTCGACGACACGCTTCTTGTCGTACCACCAGCGGATGACACCGTTGCGCAGTTTCAGCGCGTCGTGCGCGGCGTCCTGCACGGCGTCGTAACCGTCGCTCTCCGGAAAGACGATGTAGTTGATGTAGTCTGTGGCCTGTTCGGCACCGGCCTCGTCACCCTGGTTGACCGGCTCGTATTCGACGACCTTGTCGTTGCCGAGAATGGTCCGGATGAGCGACGGCAACACCTTCTTGATGGCAGAGCGCACGTCACGCGAAACGACCTTCGACCGATTCGGGTCGGCCGGCACGTCTTTCATGACGCCGTCGTAATATTCCATCGCCTTGATGCGGTCGCCCGCGAGCTGGTCACGGAAGCTCTCGCAATCCTTGACCAACTGCGTCACCTGCGAGGCGAGCTGTTCATTCGTCAGTGCAGGCATCAAACAACCTTCCGATCCGTGAAGGCCCAGGCCTTGTTGTCGGGCTTGACCTTCGCAAAGCGCTTCATCATCAGCGCGTAGCGGGACGCCGAAATCAGGTCGTCCATTTCCTTGACGATCTGCCCATCCTTGCGGTGGTAGAGGAGGAATTCCTCGAACCACTCCGGGCAGGTCGAAAACACTTTCCAACGACCGGTCATCATCCGGTCGAGCATGTCCATGACACCAGCCTCGACGCCGTTCGTGCCATCGTCGAAGGTGGCACGCTCCGGCAGCATCGATAGCCCTTGGTTCCGGTACTGGACGGCCAGTTGTTCGCCGCTTCCCTTGTCGTGCTGCAAACCGTCGTGCGGCCACGACCACGGCAGCCAGGCGCCCCACGGCTTCAGCGCTGCGGCATGAATAACCGGCGTCGATTCCCTCGCCCGATAGGCCTTCGTCACATAGAAAACGTCGGCGTCGCGGTCCCAGGCGCAGCCGACAGCGGCGAACGGGTGATCCCATCCAAAATCGAGGCCACCGATCTGCACCCAATGTTTCGGGATCTCGAACGGCGCGACGGTGATGCTCTCCTCTGAGACCGGGAAGATGCGACCAGAGCCGAGCGTTGGGATGCCCTTCGTGCGAGCTTCCTTCTCGTGCGCCGGGTAGCTATCGATGATCCTCTGCCGTTCTTCGGGGCTGTAGTGCTCGGCATCCTCAATCGTCATCGTCGTGACAGTTCGAGTGGCCGCACCGGCATCACTGCCAGGCAGAACATAGCGCTGGACCACGGCACTCATCCCATTCAGGGGTGTGAACGTGACCGTCACAAGCCCGTTGGTGGCATTGGTTCGCGTGATGCCTTCGAGATAGACATCCTCGGGCGGCTCTTCGTCGAACCAGACGTAATCAACCGTGTTGGCCTGCCATTTGCCGCGGCCCTGCTCGTATGCCTTGAAGAGCAAGGTGGACGTTTTGCCGGAGGCATGCCGAACTGTGACGCTATCCAGCGCCTGAGAGACGCCAGAGCGGCGCGTGTAGTCGAGAATGTCGGCCTTCGGTATGTACCCAGTGCCCCAGTCCTCTTCACTCATTGGCGGGCCGATCATGAGGCGCTGCACGCCGTCGCGTGTCAGCTCATACGATTCCGAGCCCGCAATCATCACGACCGGTTTTTTGAAGCGGAAGCCTTCCCACCAATCGGGATACTTGCCCGAGAGATGCATCGCCGCTTCCGCGGCACCGGCCAGCGTCTTGCCGAGCTGGTTGCCGGCCATAAAGAGCCGTTCGCGGTACTTCGCACCCGCCCGGTGAAACTCTCGCTGCTTACTGTATGGTCGGTACTTCGCCAGCAGATTGGTCCGCCGTCTCCGCTCCATCTCCTCCATCAGAACCACGTGCTCCCGCAGGAGCGAGGAAAGGTCCAAGGAGGGCGCTGAGTTCGCGGATGCGCTCGGTAAGCTGTTCATCCGTCAGATTGTCCAGATTGTTGATGTTGACGTTCAGATCCTTCGGCAGGATCGACGCGACGACCTTCAGGTACTGGTCGGGCTTGTTCTTGCGCACCGCCGCAATCACCGCGGCGCCGTGCTTTTCGAAGTCCTTGTTCATCGCTTCGAGGAAGGCCTCTCCGAGCTTCGATCGGGCGCCTTTGGGCCTTCCTGCAGGGTTGCCTGACTGGCCTGGCTGCCAAGGAGGGGCGCCACCCTGTTTGGTCCGTGTATTTGCACCGCTTTCGTCAGCCATTTCGCTATGTACTCGTTAACCTATTCAACCAGTCAATTTTGTAACTTCTAATTTAGCCTCGACTCCACTTGTGTGCCGTGTTTAAGTTGCAATGCAATGGAGGGACCATCATGAAGTTGATAAAGCTTGCAGCGGCTGCGCTCATCTTTTTCGGAAGCGCAACCTACGTTTCTGCTCACAGTGGGGGGACTGACGAGAACGGTTGTCACACCAACCACAAGACAGGCGGTTACCACTGTCATTGACACCTGACCGAGGCCTCACTCGGGGGCAGCACCCCGAGCGGGGCCTCAGGTATCTCAGAACGATTGATCGTTTCTCCGGCCTCAACTACATTAGCAACCTGTGATCGACCAAGGGGGAGGACGATGCACAAGGTATGGCTCATAGCCCTTGCAGCACTAGTCGGCTGCAACTCCAGCTCGTCGAGCGATTGGAAGGAAATTCAAACCAACAGTAAAGAATCTCGCTTCGAGCGCGCCAAGGCTATTTGTAATGGGCGCGCCGCGGAGACGCAGGTCATTGCGGGGCGTCTCTGGATGGCCGGCGCCATCGCTGCGGACAGCACCTTCAAAGCATGCATGGCGGAGCAAGGCTTCTCCCCGAAGTAAGCCGCCGCGCTGAAGCCGTGGCAAAGTGCCGACAGCCTGTTCATCTCCCGTTTTGGTTGCCCTGGTATAATTCGCGAGTCGAAATGCATCCAAGAGGAGTGAAGCATGAGCCGAAACACCGTCCTCGGAATTATCCTTGCCGTGGTCGTCGTCATCCTGGTCGTCCTGCTAATGCCAAAGAAGGAAGCGACTACGGAGACCGCAACACCGCCCGCCACCACGACTGAGCCGACGACTTCGCAACCGTCGACGACCACGCCCTCAACAACTACCCCGTCCACTACAGCACCGTCGACCTCGGAGCCTTCAACCACTCAGCCGTCGACGACCACACCGTCCACTACGGAGCCGTCAACAACGACTCCTTCAACCACGCAGCCGTCTACGACCCAGCCTTCAACCGCGGCGCCTGCCCAATAAGGGCCTAACGCCCGCGACTGCCCTACCGTGTAAACGCGGCGGGCGGTCGCGCTTGCCCGGCTGGCCTGCTCTGCCCGTTTCCCCCGTTATTTCGGGACTCGTCTGTCATGTGGGATTGCCTTTGCACAACGCGTGCGCGAGTTTCAGACACCGCCCCGGGCGTGGGGCACATGGGTGACGGGGGCTCGGATATGAACGTCGGGACGACACACTTAGCAGCAGCGATCTTGATTGGATTTGCAATGCTCAGTGCTGCGGTTGCATTCAGAAAGAACGACTTCGAAAGTTGCTCCGCGCGCTACGATCGAATTGCGAAGGCGACTGTTCCAGATGACACTGTTCGCGCCATGTACGGCATTAAAGCTTGCAACGGAATCTGGGGACAGTGACCCCATCCAACCGAACTGCCGTCATGATTTTGGGAGAACGCAATGAACGAAGCGCTGAAGAACTACGCAAAGCGGCTCGAGAAAGAGGTTGAAACGTTCTCCGCCATCATTGCGATATGAAGGCCGGCCGGCAGACCTCATACGAAGTCGATGCAAACTCCGGCCAGCGAATCGACATGACGCCCGAACGAATCTCTGATTTCGAACTGATCGTTGCCAACTTGAAATCGGTTATTGCCGACATCAAACGTGAGCCTTCATAAGCGACCAGTCGTCCCCTCTAGTCCCTTAACTTCCTCACCACCTTCTTCGCCGCGTAAACAGCCCCCACTCCCGCAAGCGCGGTGACACCAACGACTACCACAGCCGGAACGCCGAACGCTCCAAATGCGCCAGCGACGCCGACCCCGCCGACCATCGTGCCCGCACCAAGTCCGGCGGCGCCACCGCCGATTTCGAGCTTGTAGCCCTCAGTTAGCTTGTTGGCCTTTGAAAGCGCATTCTTCAGTTTTGCAGCCATCAGTCCCTCAGTCTGCGTCGCGATGGATCACGTCAGTGACCTCGATTATTCGGTACAATGCAGGTCGACCTCCAACGGAGCGCACCTCAACATTCACCTGGAAGATGCACTGTAGAGGGTTCTCTTGAAGATCCAGAACTCGTCGCTTGGCATCCTCGCTTGAGAATTGAAGTCGGACAGGTTTCGAATGGATCGCTTCTATGATGCCGCGATCACCAGACTTTGCCGACGCACTGTTCTTCACTTGCTCCAAGATCATCAGTTGGTCAGACAAGACTTGCGATGCCGGTAACCGTGGTCCGAGGAATCGATTAACGCCGTTTTGAACAGCGTTCGCTTCGACGCCGTTAATATGAAAGTGCTGGTGCACGTGCACGGTAGCACCGTCCATCACATTCATGTTTAGCTGGGAACCGAAATCCTTAGCTACCGGCTCTACAAACTGGGCAATCTGCTTCGCCTGCCGCGTTGTCGGCTCGTTCCTTTTGTCCGAATCTCGGCCCAGGAAGTAATTGACGAGTTCGTTGGTGTTGGCGACGAACCCGGCAAAGACCTCGGCGTGCTCCATTATCCACTGAGCCTGTTCCGCAACAGTGATCAGGTCGGCGATGACGCTACCCGACCTTATCTCCTTGACATAGAGACGCAGATTGTTGGGGTGCGGATCCTCGGTCTTGGAGTTCGCGAAGTCACGAAACGATTCCGCCAGCGCTGTGAAACTCGTCGTTAGGTCGACAAGTTCAATGGGCTTTGTGTTCTTAAATTCGATCCGCAGCACAGAGTTATCTTGCATTGCACTCCCCTCGGCCCTCAACTCAAGGAAGCGCATAATGACCGCGTTGCCAACTGAAATTTACGCGGAGACCCTAGCTAATCTTCCGATACTGGTCGGGCTTTCCATCAGGAGCCATCCACGCGTGCAAACCCGATCTTATTGATTTGCCCCTGTGTTCTGGCTCCATTTGGGCCACGAGTAAATGGGGATCATCGTGCAAGAAGAGTGCGCCCTTGGACGATTTCTCGCCAATTTCTTGCAGTGATTGCACAATCCACCGCTGAACCGTTCGTTTAATCCATGGCTTTTTTGTAGGATTTCGGCGGTTCCGGTTGCTCAGGTACCGATCCCACTGCCAGCCGCGGGCCTTGATTTCGGCATAGGCGAGCAAGACTTTGCGGCGCTCTTCGTCCGAGACGTGTTCGATCACCCAGGCAAACGCCTCTTCCATCGCGGAGATGCGCTCGCGGGTACACCTAGCCTTCCGCTCGGTCTCGCGGCGCCTGGCGCTCTCGCGTTCCTTGCGGTGCTTGCCGCCGGCCTCGATCTGATCCTGCAGATCCCGGGTGTAGATTTCACCGGGCGTGTGCAGATAGTCGGGCATCGAGGACCCGAACGCCCGCGGCCCTACCCTCACCGGTAGCGCGATGTCGGTTTCCATCGCCTGGATAAGTCGCTCGAGCACGATGGCTTCGCGTTCCGTGATCTTCATGCAGCTTTGTCCTCGTGAATGGCTTGAGCCAAAAGAATGGAGATTGCCGTCGCAGTCTTCGCCATGCGTCCGTGGTCGCCCACCACGAGCCGCTGAGCGCGATTGCGGATTTCGGCCAGGTCGATGCGCCGGAATGCCTCGATCGCAACGGACGGCGATTCCTGGGCGAAATGCGCGCCGACGAAACACCATGTCGCCCAAACCGTGACATCGTCGAAGCAAGTCGGGTTTGAAGACTGGATGCAGCGGATGACGAGACCGGCGCGATCTACGTCCTTGCGCATCAGCCGCTTGAGCGTACGGCCGCCATAGATCGTGTTGGCCGGCCGCGGCGTGCGGCTCTCATGGTACGGCCGCACACGGAGTCCGTACCCCTCGCAGAAGCGATGAAGGTTGATGCCGTTCTCTGCTCGGTTCAAGCCTCACCCCGCTCGGCTTTCTCTGCGAGGTAGGCAGCGACGTCGATGCGCCGAACCTCGGACGCCGGCCCGAAGGTTCCGAGCTTGTGGTCGCGATACGTGCGCTCGCCGGCGGGGTCGAATTTCGCCGCCGCGACGGATCGGACCCAGCCAGGCGCCTTGGCCGCGTTCACCTTCATTCGGTGCTCCTGCTTGGCCGTCATCTGCTTGCTGGCCGCCTTCTCCCTGCGCTTCTCCTTCTTGGACTTCGGGCGCTGCGGTTTGCCCCAAAGCACCTTCTTGTTGCTCTTCGGTCGGGCTGGCGCGTGGGCTTCGTTGTCGAGGCGATCGAGTGCCTTCCATGCCGCCGCGTTCGTGTCGAACGGGCCATCGACGAGCTTCCCACGCTGGTCGACGACCTCATATTGGCCGTCGTCGTTACGGCAGACGTTGAGGACTCTGGTCATGCTCATTCGTCTCTCCCGTGATTGGCCAGGAAGTCAGGCAAAACCCAATCGGTGCGGCCGTGGGAACGCATGTCGGCGATGAATTCAGGATGGGTCGGCTCATTGTTAGACCGCGGCACCTTCGTGTTGATCTGGCGCTCGATCTGGGCCTGCATGTCTTCCGGCCACAGCAGATGTACGGGTTCCCCAGCCATCGCTGCGGCGACGAACACGTCGGGTTTCGGTTGAGCCAAAATGATGTTGCGGAAGGTTTCAAACGACCGCTTGGCGGCGTTGCTGTTCGGATGGTGCTTCATCCGCTCAACGACCTCCCATCCCATCAGACGGAAGCCGACGAAGTCGAGGTACAGGTAGGCCTGAGCCTCAGTCATTTTCGGGGGGGCGACCGTGCTCATTTCGCACCGCCGATCCACCGAGGTCTTAGTAGAAAGAATTTTGCTACAATATAACTAGACACATCTCTCTCCTGTCTCTCTGCCTTCATCATCACAGCAGTCTTACGATTGGAGGGTCGTTCTTTCCCGATCCGCCTGGATGGACGATTTCGAGGAAGAACCGGTCGACGAGGGTATCGCGAGCTGCGCGGAAGGTCGGAACGCTCACGTCCATGGAAGCGGCGTAAGCACTCGACAAAGGGAACTCGCCGCCATTGCGATAGCCGTTGGCGAGGCGCAGCCGGACGAGCAGCGAAAGCGCGTTCGGCTGATCCCAAAGATGATCGATATCGCTCTGGAAAATGACGGCGGTTGCCTCTCCGCCGGTCACCATCAGGCGGCCGCCCTCTTTGTACTTCCATGCTGATTTGGACACGCTGAGCACTTCGTCGGCGGGCAGTGGCTCAGCGAACTGCTGGTTAGCGTGTGAAACCATCTGGATAAGCTCCTCCTGTGTGGTTGCCTGGTGGGCTTGGCGCAGGGCGCGATGGAAAAGGGTGTTGTTGCGCCCGTCGCCTTTACGCATGCCGGTCTGACGTCGACTTGGGTGCTCGGATGTGTCGCGCACGTGCGACGGTTTCGGTTCTTCCTCAATCTGAGGGTGGACCATCGCCGGCAGACGATCGAGGTCGTCCATTTTGCCTTGAATGATCTCGTACCGGCCGCGGGCACCCATGGAAGGCGGCGCGACCACATAGCCATTTCCGAGGATGTCGACTGGGCGCGCTGGATCTGGCCTGATGCGCCGGCTTTCGCCGTTGTTGCGGTACCAAGCCTGAAAGTTCCCGGAGCCGCTGCGAACGATGAATGGCGTCTGCCCATGGCGTGCGAGACCGTCGGCGAGTTCGCGCTCGTCTGTGGTGTCGACGTCGAGGATAGTCAGCCTGTTGCGCTTGCAGGCGATTCCAAGAGCATCATGATCGACGAAACGCAGGGCGAGCTGGCTGCTCGTAGGCAGGCCGATTTTGAGGTAGCCCTTCACGGCTGGCTTTTTCCGTGTCTCGTCGACGACGACGGGGAACGTGATGATACCGTGCTCGGCGTAGCGAGGTTGCCATTCCGCGAATGCGCCCATCTAACTGAACACCCTCCGCAGCATCTTCATGCGAGCCGCAGCCTTAACGGCTTCGAGAGCATCCGAGAGAGAGAAGCCAAACCGTGTCGCCAGTTCCTCGGCGGGTTTCGGTGGCCAATTGGGTTGATCCGCGAGCCATTGGCCGCCGCGGACGATGTGTTCGGGATAGGGGAGTGAGCGAGGCGTGGTCATAGCGACACCGGCCGCAGTTTCGCTAAGTGCGCTTGCCGCACCGAAACCCAAGAGGCCGATGTCACTTGCCCCTCAGTTATCAACTCAAGCTTGGCGACAAGAGAAATAGGCGGTTCAGCCGCACCCGTTTCATATCGCTGACAGGTCCTAGCGGGGTTCTTCCCTCCAATGCCGAGCATCATTGCGATGGCCGCCATCGTCATTTCGCGTTGCTGTCTCCAGCGCCTTGGTGTGGTGATTTGATTGCCCATGTGCTTAATATAGCCATACACGCTATGTTAACGTCAAGCCTATATAGCCGAGTGAGGCATACCAAATCCTCCAAAACTAAGCAAAGTGCGCTATATGAAACAGCCCTCGACAAATCGCATCGCCGAACACCGCAAGCGCGCCGGCCTCACCCAGCAGGACCTCGCTGAAAAGCTAGGAGTGCATTGGATAACCATCAGCAAACTGGAGAGAGGGCAGACGCGATTAACAATCGATTGGATGGAGAAAATCTCAAGCGCACTAGGCGTCGGCACCTTCGACTTGGTTACTCGCCCCAAAGCAATCGCAACAGTGCAGCTTACGGGACGAATCCTGCCAGGCGCGGAGATTGAGCCGTTTCCAGACGATGAGCCACGAAACTTCACGATCCGGACCGACTACATCGTAGACTCCGAAACGTTGTGGTTCGTTGTCGAAGACGACGCGCTGTATCCATGGTTCCATACCGGCGACCATATAGGCGCGGGGTACACGGCGGCAGGCCCGGACGAGCACATAGGCCGACTATGTTTAATCTGGGATGAGAACAACGACGCCCATCTTGGGATCTTAGCGCCTAGCAAGCAAAAGGGGCGATATGACCTACATCGCCCGTCGCTCCCGCCGATAAGAAATAAACTCGTGACCAACATCTCACCGATCGTTGTTGCTCTTTACGCTACATCCCTAGTCGAGTCGGAAGGCTATCTTCCGGGTCTTGGAGATGAGATATAGCCTATATCGCTATAGTGACTTGACGCTGACATAGCGTTTGTGGCTATATATCTCCGTCATCCTCGATGGAGTCGCGCCTCTATGCTCCATCGCCAACGATGGAGTGAGCATGAACGCCATTCTCGGAAACCAGCCGGTCACGATGTCGAGCCGTGAGATTGCGGACGTCGTTCAGAAGCGGCACGACAACGTAAAGCGGACCATTGAGACGCTGGCCGTTAAAGGCCTCGTTAGGTTTACTCAATCTGAGGAAACCTCTCATGAAGGCGCAGGGTCTCGCCCTGTCGAGGTCTACCTTGTAGGCGAGCGCGACAGCTACGTCGTTGTCGCCCAACTCTCGCCCGAGTTCACGGCTCGCCTTGTCGATTACTGGCAGTCCCACAAGAACGAAGTTGCACAGATCCCGACAACGGCCGAAGCTTTCGCCCAGGCATTCCGCATGTTGGCAGATGCCGAGCAGCGAGATGCCAGACGCGAACAGCGCTTGAACCTCATCGACGCAAAAGTCGAGCGCATAGAGACTGCGCTGACCGTGCTCAGCGCTCGTCCGGCCAACTCGGAAAGCATCGTCCACATCCGCAAACGCATCTGGCAGCTCTTCGGATTGTCGGATGCCACGGTTGATGCGGTTATGCGTCAGTCACCCTATGCTCCGAAACCTGCAGGCATGGTCAAGAATGAGCACGCGGAAGCCGAGGGCGCCGCTTACGCGGTCTATTGGAAGAAGGATGTCACGGCGACGTTTGAGCGCTTCGTGACCGAATGCAGGCACTCTGCCGGCAAACTTTACACTCACCCTTACATCGAAGGCCGGTTCCGACTGATCCGGCGGGAATGACCGCGGCGCTTATCTGAGCCCCGAAAAAAATCACATCAGACATGGAGAAACACGATGCAAAACGCAGTTCCTGCGAACGGCGAAGCTATGCCCGGCTTGCCGACAGATGCCTACTGTGAAGGCTGGAAAAGAGCCCGTCAGCTTGGCAAAGAGCTTTCTGAGCTATTGGAGGAACTCGGCGACTGCGGCTACGCCTATATCCGCCCCGCAAAGTTTGAGTTCGCCGTCGTTTTCGCCGGAAATTCGGATCTCGGCCCAACCGAAGCTTTGGGCCGGTTGGGCGCACTCCTCAACGAGGCAGGCGTCATGCTGCAGGATCATCCCGAGCTGAAGATCGAGCGCATCTCGATCGATGAGCACGGAGTCCACACCTTCCATGAGACCCCTGGCGCCCGCGCCCGTGCAGAGGAGGCCAGCCGATGACCTCGACACGGCTCATTCCCGCCGAAGGCTTGCCGATCCTCACCCGCCGCAAGGCCCTTGGCCTGATGGCTGCAGCGTCTCTCCCGGCGGCTGCTGCCGTCGCCGTGGCCGCTGCACAGCCGCCCGCGGAAGCGTTTGAGCTTCAGCACTGGCTCGACACCGCCGAGAAGACTGCGGTCGTCAGATATCACGCTGCAAGGCTCGCTGAGGCGATGGCTGCGATCGATCCGAGCCGGACCTATCGGGACGCTGTCGACTACGAGTTTGGCTTCGTTTTGATTGTTGGAGAAGCGAAATGAACATGCTCCTCGCACCAGCCATTCCCGCCGAGAACGTCTTGTCCAACAAGTTGCGCGTCCATTTGGTCGATAGCGACGCAATGGAGCCGACGCTCCTGAACAAACGCGACTACGTGCTCTTGGCGCCGGTCTCGCAATTCGTCGGCGATGGTGTTTACGCGATTGTCGACCGCTTCGGTTCGCCTGACCTTTTTCGCGTCCAGTGCATTTTCGACGGCAAAGGTAGCGTGATGCTCTTTCGAGACAACAAGCGCTACGAGACTAAACACGTCTTGAGCGTCCAAGAGTTCGAGGAGGTGGTCATCGGCTACATGGTCGCCGAGATCAAGGTGAAGGACGAGCGGTTCCTAAGGGCCGCGGCTGCCGATGGCATGTCCGGCGCCGCTGTGGATACCGGGGAGAACTGAGCCATGGAGCCAACAAACCCCATTATTGAGCTTGTCAAAGCCCTTGCAAGGCGGCGCGCCCGCCTTGACGCCCTGCCGCCGACGCCCGCTAATCAGAACGAAAGAGATGAAAGAGCAGCGAGCGAACAATGAAACGCGCGGTGGTTTACGCACGATACTCGACGGATTTGCAGAACGATCAGTCCGTCGAGGATCAAATTCGGCTTTGCCGCGATCATGCCGGCCGCCTCGGCGCCGAGGTCGTTGAAGAATATTCCGATAGGGCGAAATCTGGAGCGTCGATGTTCGGGCGCCCCGGCCTTTCCGCTCTTATGCAGGCAGCAGAACGCGGTGACTTCGACGTTCTGATCGCTGAAGCGCCTGACCGCATTTCCCGCGATATCGCGGATCTCGCCCACATCCACAAGACGCTCCGATTCCGCCAAATCGAGATGAACTGCGTCAACGGCGGCGCGCTGGATACGGTGCAGATCGGCATGTATGGAGTGGTTGGCCAAATGCAGCGCGAGGAAGGCGCCAAGAAGGTCAAGCGGGGAATGGTCGGCGTCGTCAGATCCGGCCGCAACGCGGGCGGAAAGGCATACGGCTACGAGCCTGTGCCGGGACAGCCTGGGGAACTACGCATCAAAGAGGATGAGGCAAGCGTCGTCCTGCGCATTTTCGATCTTTACGTGTCTGGCATCGGCCCACGGTCGATCGCAGCAGCTCTCAACGCTGAAGGCGTGGCTGCCCCACGGGGGCGCCAGTGGAATGCCTCAACGATCAACGGGAACGACAAGCGCGGCTATGGCATCCTGCGCAATCCACTCTATGCCGGCCAAATCGTCTGGAACCGGGTGCAGATGGTCAAAGACCCGTCAACCGGACGCCGTGTCTCCCGAGCAAACGACGAATCGCTAATCGAAACGACCGATGCCCCTCACCTTCGCATTGTCTCGGAAGAGTTATTTGAGGCTGCAAAGAGGCGCAAAGACGCTGTTGGCGGCACGCACGCTAGGACCGCCCCGAAAAACAAGCGCGTGCTGTCCGGCCTTCTGAAATGCGCAGAGTGTGGCGGGGGATTGTCGATCGTCGGCGCTGACCGCAGCGGGCCACGAGTTGTCTGCAGCACTTTCAAGGAATCCAGAAGCTGCACGAACAACGCTCGATACTATGTCGAGAAGATTGAACGCGACGTCATCGACAGGCTGAGAACGATCTTTGCCGACACGAGCGTGATCGACGCCTATCTTGAGGAATACAAAGCCGAGAGCAAGCGAATCGCTGCGGAGCGACGCAATAGCCGCAGCTCGAAGGAAACCGCCCTCACCGAGGTGCAGGACCGAATTGCGCGGCTGCTAGATCAGCTCTCCAGGGGAACGATCGACGAGGAAGACGTCCGGGCGATTTTGCCCGTCCTGAAGGCAGAACGGGAAAACCTAAAGGCCGATCTTTCGAGGGAACCGGAACCTACCAACGTGATCGAGTTGCGACCTCGAGCTATCCAAAAGTTCCGGAAAGATTTGGAAGAGCTGGCGGAGATCCTGAAGAATCGCGGCGCCGAGCCGTCGGTGGAAATCGCGCGAGTGTTCCGCGAGATAGTTTCGAGCGTGATCGTTTATCCTCGCGCGCCTGGCGAGCCGTACAGCTACGAAATCAAAGGATGGCTGTCTGGAATTGCCGGCAAAGAGTTGTCGGCTGTTTTAATGGTAGCGGAGGAGGGATTCGAACCCCCGACACAAGGATTATGATTCCTCTGCTCTAACCTACTGAGCTACTCCGCCGGGTACCGCGTCAGGGCTTCGAAGGGGAAGCCGTCTTGACTGGACGGGCGGCTTATAAGGCCCCGTTCCCGCCAGTGTCAAGCCAAGTCTCCGGGAAAATGTGAAGTTTTCACAACAGCCCGGAAATCAAGGGCTTCAGGCGGCCGCCGGCGCCGAAAGCAGCGCCTTCAAGGCCGCCTCCGCGCCTGCTTCGCGCTCTGATTTGCGAATGAATCCGCCGCCATAGACGCGCGCATCCTCGCCGACGCCGGAATAGAGCGCGCAGGCCTGGCCGGGCGCGATGCCGGCTTCGCCTTCGGCGAGTTCCACATAGATGCCCTCGTCATCCACCGCGAGCACCGCCGGGGCCGGCTGGCGGGTGGAGCGCACCTTGGCGAAACAGTCGAAGCCGCGGGCAGCGGCCGCTTCGAGCTCCTCGTCGCCCAGCCAGTTGACGTCGCGCAGATAAACGCGGCGCGTTTCCAGCGCTTCCTTCGGGCCGACGATCACGCGGCGCGAGCGGGCGTCGAGATAGACGACATAGAGCGGCTCGCCGGTCGCAATGCCGATGCCACGGCGCTGGCCGATCGTATAGTGCAGGATGCCCTCGTGGGTGCCGAGCACGCGGCCGTCGAGGTGCACGATCTCGCCGGAAAGCGCCGCATTCGGTTTCAGCTTCGAGACGATGTCGCTGTACTTGCCCTGCGGCACGAAACAGATGTCCTGGCTGTCGGCCTTCTGAGCGACGACGAGGCCCATCTCCTCGGCGAGCTTGCGCGTCTCAACCTTTGAGAGATGCCCCAAGGGGAAGCGCAGATAGTCGATCTGCTCCTGCGTCGTTGCAAACAGGAAATAGCTCTGGTCGCGGTCGGCGTCCGTCGGCCGGTAGAGCGCCCGCTGGCCGGCATAGCGCGGGTTCGGGCTCGGGCGCGAGCGGATATAGTGGCCGGTCGCCAGCGCATCGGCGCCGAGTTCCTTGGCGGTCGCAAGCAGATCGGCGAACTTGACCGTCTGGTTGCAGGCAACGCAGGGGATCGGCGTTTCGCCGGCGATATAGCTTTCGGCAAAGGGATTGATCACCGTTTCGCGGAAGCGCGCTTCGTAATCGAGCACATAATGCGGAATGCCGAGCGTTTCACAGACGCGGCGCGCGTCGTCGATATCCTGCCCGGCGCAGCAGGAGCCGGCACGATGCACGGCAGCGCCATGATCATAGAGCTGCAGCGTGATGCCCAAGACGTCGTAGCCCTCGCGTTTGAGCAGGCCGGCGACCACGGAACTGTCGACGCCGCCGGACATGGCGACGACGACACGCGTATCTTCGGGCTTGCGGTCAAAATCGAGACTGTTCACGGGATCCAATCCGGCCTTCGGGCGGCAATCCTTCGCCTGCCCTGTTTCACGCTTCATGCGATGCTTGGCCGAGGAACTCTCGGCTTGCGGCACGCTCGGCTTCTACAGCGCCGCGCGTCTGATCAGACGCGCTAAGCTCGCTGTAGCACTTTGAGTTACTGCATGTTTTTGTCCTTTAATCGGCTACGATTAAAGGAAACATGCAGTCGGCGCCACGCGTCCGATGAGACGCGCAAAGGTCGCCGTAGCACTTTCAATTCCGCGACATATAGAAACTTGTCCGTCCGGCGGCAAGGCCGGCCGCCAGACCCGGCGACGCCGCTCGTCCTTAAGACGCGTCGCTTCGGCGTCAGATCAGCTTCAGCCGCATGGCGCGCGCGATCGCCTGCATGCGGTTGACGGCGTCGAGCTTGCGAGTCGCGCTCTTGAAGTAGCTGCTGACCGTATAGGTCGAGATGCCCAGGATAATGGCAATCTCGTCGCTGCTCTTGCCGGCGGCCGCCCAGCGCAGGCATTCCACCTCGCGGCTCGACAGCTTCTCGCGTGCCGAATTGCCGGTGTCGAAGGTGCGCTCCAGGCATTCGAAAAGCTGGACCAGCGTCAGATAGAGCGTGGCGCATTCGACGCCGACCGGTGCCTCGCGGCGGCCGGAGAGCATGGCAATGAAGGGATCGCCGTTGCTCGTGTGCAGGAGCACGGCGAAGTGGCGGGCCATCTCCGGATGGGCGAGCAGGCGGTGCACTATGGCCTCGTCCACCGGCTTGGCAGCAATATCGAGGAGCTCGGGCCCGCCGGTCACCGGCAATTTCGTAAAGCGCAGCCGCTCGACGAGCGCGCTCGACTGGAATGTTTCGCAGGCGTCGTACTGGCGAACGAGCTCCGACGGCCAGTTGCTGAGCACCAGCCGCTCGGAAAAGCGCTGCTGCTCGGCCAGCGGCATGCGCGCGATCATGAAATGGCCAAAACCATAGCGGGCAATCAGCCGTCGCATGAGATGCAGAAGTTCGTATTCGGTGCGGACGGCCGCCGTATCGACGTCCGAAAAAATGTCCGCCGTTTCCGCCTCGCGCAGCAAGGCCGGTTCATTCGATTCCTTCATCTGCGATCACCACATCCCCAGGCGCCACCGCGCCCGGTCGAGAGAATACAAAAACGCCTCAGATCACCTGAAGCATGAACTTCACCCGACGAACAAAATACAGCCGCCGCCACCGGCCTGACCGCGCAAGCAACGCGTCCGGTTGTGAAAATTATGACGATGCACCAAGAATGATTGCGGGAGCGCACATACGTCGCTCATCCTTATTTCGGCGCCTCGTTACCAAAAATTTTAGTTAAAGTGAAATGTGGTAATTGCATGGCTCCCATGACAATTCCGGGATAATCCAGGCTGTTCTCAAAGCAATTCACAAGCACGGCGCGCAAGGCCCCATGAATGGAATGGGGTATATCGGCGATAAGGGGCCTCGCCGAAGTGTCTCAAATTATGAGCAAATTGTTACTTGCTGCTTAGGCAAATGTTAAATGTGGCAGGCTAAGGTCTCGGTCATATGGTCTTGAGTTTGTGTAGAGAGTCCCATGACCGAAATGATGCGACCACGCGTAAAATATGTCATCGGCCCCGATGGCAGCCCTCTGACGATTGCGGATCTGCCGCCGGCCAATACCCGGCGCTGGGTGATCCGCCGCAAGGCAGAGGTCGTTGCCGCCGTGCGCGGTGGCCTGTTGAGCCTTGAGGAGGCGTGCGAACGCTATACCCTCACGGTCGAAGAATTCCTGTCCTGGCAGTCCTCGATCAACGATCATGGTCTTGCCGGCCTGCGCACCACTCGCATCCAGCAGTATCGCCACTAGTTCGCCCATTGCAGGGCCATAGGTCGAGCGGCGGCTTCGGGTTCCCCGGAGCCGCCGCCGTCATTTTGGCCTACGGCGCCGCGCGTCTGACGCGCAAAGGGCGCTGTAGAACTTTGATTTCTGCATGTCTTCGTCCTTAAATCGAGGTCGATTTAAGGAGACATGCAGTAGGCGAAAGCCGGACTGGTGCCGTTTCGCGAACAGTGTGTGTATCGGCGGTAGTGGATTGACGGATTCCGATTTCCGGATTTCTGCGTTAGCTTCCGCACAAGGAAACCGGTTCACCAAGGAAGTCTGTCATGGAAATCGTACACGAGGAAACTGGATCGCACGGCCGCTACTCGACCGTTGTCGACGGGCATACCGGGGAAATGACCTATTCGCGCACCTCGCCGCAATTGATCATCGTCGATCACACCCTCGTTCCGGATGCTCTGCGCGGCAAGGGTGTCGGCCAGGCGCTTGCCAAACACGCGATCGACGAAGCGCGCAAGGGTGGCTGGAAGATCATCCCGCTCTGCCCCTTCATGAAGGCGCAGGCCATGCGGCACCCGGAATGGCAGGATGTCATCCAGGCATGAGACACCGCCAGAGCGGGATGAGGAAAAGTGTGTGCGGTTTTCCGCCCGCATCCCGCTCTAACTTATGAGAATCGATCACGATGATTTTGGGTCGACCCGACCCAAAATCATCGTGATCTAAGAGCCGGCAGCCCATCCTGATCTCAAAATGAGAAGACCCGCCCGAATGCCAAAGCGTTGGGCGGGTCTTTTCGTCTTGTCACGATCGTGCCGGATCGGGTCATGCCAAAGGCATGATCCGACAAGGCTGGAAAGATCTGCCCCGAAACGGGTTACCTGCCTGACCGGCGCACGGAATCCCCCGGACCGGAACCGACCTGGGGTCAAATCGTCCGTTAGATCAAGGCCTTGCGGCTTGGCTGCGCCCGATCGAGGCGCAAGAGCCGCAGCTTATGCCCGCAGGCGGGTCGATGTGTCCCGCTCTTCGAGGGCCGCCGCCTTCGCGTATTCAGCCTGCACTTCTTCGAGCGCGAGCTCGGCAGCATCCTGCTGCGCCTTCAGTTCGCGAATGGAAACCTGAAGATTGTCGGCTCTCTGACGTGCGGCCTTGGCGAAGGTGGGATAGGCGAAGTGCTGGGGATCGGAGATACCCGACTTCTTTTCCTCGAAAATAATCTGATTTTCCAGATCCTTGGTCATCCGCTCGAACTCAGCCATCATCATCTGAAGCTGGTTCAGCTGACGCTGCTTCTCGCGGACCTGAAACTCCTTCAGGCGGACAAGGCTCTCACGTGCTTTCATACGCAATACTCCCGTGGATAACGAGACCCCGGTTACTGATTTGCCCGCAAACCGGCCCGAACGGGGCCGGTAACGAAAAATCTTCAGCGATATTAACAAAAGCCTACCGCTGGTAACCTTTCGTTTACGGGCATCGTTAATCATAGGCGTGATGATTTAAGGCTCCGTAAATGCTGAGGCACGAAATGTGACCGCCCCGGCATTAACGAGTCGGAAGAGTCAGATAGCGGCATTTCTTCATGTTTTACACGAGATTGGCCGTTCTGGATTCACGTTTGAAATCAGGAGACTGCTAAAAATATTTAACAATCTCGATACACCTTGCCAGAGGGAATCAGAATTTGTTAACCATTTGGTGGCAGCCTCCAAATCAGGCAACGACTGGATCCGTATCGCGTAAGGGTGCCACGACGACCTTGGGCGGCGGAAAAGGGGAAGAATATGCGGGTTCTACTAATCGAAGACGATAGCGCAACGGCTCAGAGCATTGAGCTGATGCTCAAGTCCGAGAGTTTCAATGTCTACACCACCGACCTCGGTGAAGAAGGCGTCGATCTCGGCAAACTTTATGACTATGACATCATCCTTCTCGACCTCAACCTGCCGGATATGTCCGGCTATGAAGTCTTGAGAACGCTGCGTCTTTCCAAGGTGAAGACCCCGATCCTGATTCTCTCGGGCATGGCCGGTATCGAGGACAAGGTCCGCGGCCTGGGCTTCGGCGCCGACGACTACATGACCAAGCCCTTCCACAAGGATGAGCTGGTCGCCCGTATTCACGCCATCGTCCGCCGCTCCAAGGGTCACGCCCAGTCGGTCATTTCCACGGGCGAGCTGATCGTCAACCTCGATGCCAAGACGGTCGAAGTCGGCGGACAGCGCGTCCACCTGACCGGCAAGGAATACCAGATGCTCGAGCTGCTTTCGCTGCGCAAGGGCACGACGCTGACCAAGGAAATGTTCCTGAACCACCTCTACGGCGGCATGGACGAGCCGGAACTGAAGATCATCGACGTCTTCATCTGCAAGCTGCGCAAGAAGCTCGCAAACGCCGCCGGCGGCGCCAACTACATCGAAACCGTCTGGGGCCGCGGCTACGTGCTGCGCGAGCCGGATGGTGCTGAATACGCCGAAACTGCCTGATACCCGTAAAGGGCCTGCACGATCCCCGCATGATGCGGGCCCGGAAGTTCACAAAACCCGCTGCGAGCGGGTTTTGTTGTTTCTAGGGGCAGACCGCACAAAAGCGCGCAGCGGTCCTGGAAATCGCGATGCGCCGTAGCCACGCCGCACGCCGTCGCCGTCAGCAGCATCGAAGCCCGGATCGGGACGTATGGAGAACGACGGCCGGCGGCAAACACGAAAAAGCCGCGGCGCGGACCACGGCTTCATCTCATAGGCTACTTGTGAGCGGGACGGATTCAGGCTGCCATCGACTGGCTGGCGAAAACACTCGTCAGGATCTTGCGGTCGAAAGGCTTCAGCAGGAAGTCGTCGGCGCCGGCCCGCTTGCCGGCCATCATCTTCTTCAGATCCGCCTCGACGACGCAATAATAGATCCGGACCGACGGGCCGTTCGGAAGCCGCCGGATGTTGCCGATGAGTTCGAGCGCGCCTTCCAAGCCGGCATCGATGATCAGGATGTTCGGGAGCTCTGCCTCGCAGCGGACGAGCGCCTCGAGGCTGTTCGACGCTTCGTAGACCATGAAGCCCATGCCGGACAGGATACGTTTCCCAACCTTCCGAACGACATCCGAGCCGTCGGCAATCATCAAGCGCCGCATGTCCAACTCCCTTCGCAACTTACCTATACGCGTACTCGCAGGCTTGAAACAACTCTATACAAATTTGGGAAAGAATTCGTTACGGAGTTTGCTTAACTTTGCCTTTCTTCGCTACATCAACCATCTGAAAAGATTAAAGTTTCCAGAAACGGACGCATAGTGCGAGAAACGGAACGCGCAGCGGCGATCCCGCGCCGGAGCATGGGATCGCCCGTGTTTGCACGTCGGAATATGGAACGATTGCCGTCGGAAAATGAAACCTCAGGCTGCAACGCGCGTGGTGAAGATGATCTCCTCACCGGTCGATGCAACCTCGATCGTCATGCCCGCTTCCTCGCCGAGGAGCACGGTGTAGTAGGGCTGGATCGAATGCGCGTCGACGGCTTCTTCCGGCGTGCCGGACAGCAGTTCCGTCAGCTTCGGCGGCACGCGCATCATGCGGCCTTTTGCGACCAGGGTGAAGACGGCGTCGAATTCCGGGTTCTCCAGCGTCACGTCGATCGAACCGCCGCGCGGGATCGCGCCGTAGGCGATGAGGAACAGGTTCAGGAGCAGCTTGACCCGGTTCTTGGCGATGATTGCGCGCGGGCCGTGCCAGTTGACCTCGGTCTTCTTCTCGGCAGCCGCAAAATCCTTGGCGGCCTTCTCCGCTTCGCCGGTGTCGATCGAGGCTCCGACCGAACCGGATGCGCCGAAAGCGAGACGGGCGAACTTCAGGCGAACCGATGCGTTGAGCGCGCTGGTCCGGATCAGATCCATCGCATCGGCGTCGGCGCCGCCCTCGTCCAGGAGTTCCAGGCCGTTGTTGATGGCGCCGACCGGCGAGATGATGTCATGGCAAACCCGGCTGCACAGAAGCGCGGCCAGATCGGGTCCCGTCAATGTCAGGTTCGGATTCGTTGCCATCATGTATCCTTGTTGGTTCCGCCGGCCCGCCCTTGGCGGGCACGCGCCATCGTGACGCCGGTAAAGCCTCATGCGAAAAGACGCAAGCCATGGGCTGCCCGGCGCAGCCGTTCATCAGTGGATCATAATGACACCACATTTGGTAAACCGATTGTTAAGACCATCGGTTCAAATTGCATGGAAATGGTCCAGACCCTTCACTGGCCGCGCAGTGATCTGACTGGCGGCCATTGCAAACCCGCAAGCGAGCAACTTTCGCGCCTGACGGAGGAAACGATGCATCAGATCATGAAGGCAGCCAAGCAGGCCTGCCGCGTATTCCTGGCCACGGTGTTCCTGGTCGCTGCTGCCCAAACGACGGCGCATGCGCAATCTGCGAACAACAGCCAATATACGATGCAGGAAATCGTCGATGCCGGTCACGGCTTCTTCGGCGAAACGTCAGGCGGCTTGGCGAAAGTCGTCGAGCGCGCCTTTGAGCGCTACGGCCTGCCGAACGGTTACATTCTCGGGCAGGAAGGCTCGGGCGCATTCATCGCCGGCCTCACCTATGGCGAAGGCGAGCTCAATACCAAGAACGCCGGCCAGCACAGCGTCTTCTGGCAAGGCCCCTCACTCGGCATCGACTGGGGCGGTCAAGGCAGCCGCGCCATGATGCTCGTCTACAATCTGCCGAGCGTTCCAGCACTCTACAAGCGCTTCGGCGGCGTCTCCGGTTCGGCCTATGTCGTCGCCGGCGTCGGCATGACGGTTCTGACCGACGAGCAGATTGTCGTCGTTCCGATCCGCACCGGCATCGGCGCGCGGCTCGGCATCAATGTCGGCTACCTCAAGATGACGCAAACTCCCACCTGGAACCCCTTCTGAGGCCCTACTGCATTTCCCTTAAATCGGCATCGATTTAAGGACAAAGTTATGCAGCAGATCTAAGGTGCGACAGCGACCTTAGCGCGTCTCGATAGACGCGCGGCGCTGTAGCCGGGTCAGCGCGGGCAAAATCCCGCGCCAGACACTTGCAGCGCGCGAAACGTCATGTTTAGTGCAAGGAAGCGAAATACGCAGCGCCTGCCGGACCGCGAGGCCCGGCAGGCGCTGCGGTTCCGATACAGATTTGAAACGGCCAGCTCGTGATCCAATTCGCGCTTCTCTTTGCCCTGGGCTTTCTGACGGCGATCATCATCGGCCTGCTGGTCGCTCCGGCGATCCACCGCCGCATCGTGCGCTTTGCCGAAGATCGACTGAAGGCCACCATGCCGCTCAGCCCGCAGGAGGTGCGCGCACAGAAGGACGCCGCCCGCGCGGCCTACGCCGCTGAAAACGCGCGCACGCAGCAGGCCCTGAAGCGCGAGCGCGACAAGGGCGTGTCGCTGATGCTGGCCAACGAGAAGAGTTTGCAAGAGGCGCGGCGCCTCAGCGGCGAGAATGCTGACCTGCATGCGCAGCTGGCCGACATGAACGTCGAAGCGGCCGACATGCGCTCCGCCATCCGACAGTTCGAACAGCGCCTGGAACGGATGAAGGCAACGCTCGACAGCGTCGAGCGCGACAACGCCGGAAAGTCCGACGAGATCCAGAAGCTCGGCATCCAGCTCGCTCAGCATGCCGCCGAGATCGACAATCTCAAGATCAGTCTGGCCGCGCGCGAAACCGAGGTCGAGCATCTGAAAAGCCGGATCGCCACGCTGCGCGATGAGCGCGAGGCCCTGCGCGGCGATCTCAAGGCCGAGACGACCCATGCCAAGGAAATGGAACTGCGTCTCTCGCGCGACGAAACGCGGCTACACCGGCTGGAAGACAAGCTTGCGCGCGAGATGGCGACCAGCGCCGACCGCGAGAGTGCGCTCGAACGGCGCGCAGGGGAAATCGAACGGCTGAAGGCCAAGGTGAAGGATACCAACCAGGAAATGCGCGATGCGGCCAAGGCCCTGCGCGCCGCCGGCATCGCCTTCCCGCTGAGAAAGGATCGCCGTCCGGCCGCCGAACGGGCCGCCAATGGTTCCGTGTCCCAGTCCGATCAGCCCGCAGGCGAGATGCTGGGCTCTGCCGCCGCCGATGATCTGCGCAATCGCGCCACCGCGCTTTCGGAACGCCTCACCAATTCGAAATCCGCCGCCCACGACGACGCTCTGCGCGACGAGGTTGCGGCAATTGCCGCCGGCATGGTCGCGCTGACGGCGACGAACGAAGGCCCTTCCTCGCCCATCCTCAACCTGTTGGCAGGCGACGAGCAGGAGCAAGGCACGGCCAAGCGCGAGAGTTTGGCGAAGCGGGCGAAGGACATACTCCCGCGCGAATAGAGTCCCATTGAATGGGCGGACCGTTGACGCCGTCGGCGCACGCGCCGGTCGCCCGGTCACGGGATCGATCCACTTGCAGTCATGGTAAGCCTGTGAACGGGCGTGTCAGATCCGGCCGTTAATCAGTGCCACCTGATGCAGGGCAATGCCCGCGGCGGTGGAGACATTGAGGCTGTCGAGGCCGGGGCGCTGGCGGATGCGCGCCGTGCGCACAGAGGCCAGCACCGATTGCGGCAACCCCTCCCCTTCGGTTCCCATGAGAAGCGCCGTGCGCGCCGCCGGCTGGATCGCGCCAAGCTCGGTGTCACCGGCGGGCGAGAGCCCCCAGATCGCAAAGCCCGCCTGCTGCAGCCGCTCCAGCATGGTGGCGACCGAACCTTCGCGCGCAAAAGGCACCGTCAGCACCGAGCCGACTGAGACCCGGATCGCCTTGCGGTACATCGGGTCGCAGCACGTCTCATCCATCAGCACCGCATCGACCCCGAAGGCCGCGGCGTTACGGAAGAGCGCGCCCATGTTGTCGTGGTTGGAGATGCCGCAGGCCGCCAGAACGAGGCTCGACGCGGGCAGCGACGCGATCAGAGCATCGCGGCCGGGCTCACCGTCGCGGCGACCGAGCGCAAGCACGCCCCGGTGCATGTTGAAGCCGGCGATTGCATCGAACACCTGCGCGTCCGCCACATAGACCGGTACCGACGGCGGGAACCGCGCGAGAATATACTGAACGCCGGAAAGCCGGTTTTCGAGCAGCAGGATCGCCTCGGCGACAAAGCCACGCCCGGCTTCGTGCGCCGCCGCCAGCATGCGCAGCACCACCGTGCCTTCGGCGATGAAGCGACCCTGCCGCCCCGTCAGATCGCGCTCCTTGATCGAGATGAAGCCGGCAATCCGGGGATCGGCGGGGTCATCGATGCGCTGGACGGGCGGAAGGGCACTCCACATGTCGTCAGTTCGTCCTGACGGTGACGTCGGCAACGATGCGGCCGGCGCCGATGTCGAACACGATGGCGCGCGGCTCCGCCCCCGGCAGGTTGCCGTAGAAGAGCACCTGGGAGCCGGAGAGCGCCACGTTCGTCACCGTGAAACCGGCGGGAAGGGCTGCGACCGCATTGACCGGCGCTTCGCTCGGAACGACGGCAGCGGCGGCCTGAAGCGGCGCCTTCGCGTCCGTGCGTGTCAGCTTGTAGACAATCGTCCCAAGGACGGCCATAAGCATGACCAACATGACGCCGGCCGAGACGAGCTGAAGCTTCACCATCTTGCGGCGGACATTTTCCATGGCCGGATCTAGCGGCTTGTCTTCCTGGTCGTCGGGCTCGATTGCGGTCATGGCTGGCCTTTTTTTTCGGATTTGGAACGGAATGAACGACCCCTTTAAACAAGCGACGGCCAATAGGAAAGTCCTGACCGCAGGCGAGGATGCCGCGGGGCGCCTTGATTCCTTCCTCACTGACGCACTTTCGGGTGAATTCTCCCGCAACCGGATCAAGAGCCTGATCGAGCAGGGCGCGGTGTCGATCAACGGCAGGCCGGTGACGGAAGCGAAGAAGAAGGTGCATCCCGGCGACGTCTTCGAGATCGATCTGCCCGAGCCGGAAGATCCGGAACCGAAGGGCGAAGACATCCCGCTCGACGTGCTCTACGAGGACGATGACCTGATCGTGCTTTGCAAGCCCGCCGGCCTCGTCGTGCATCCCGGCGCCGGCAACTGGACCGGCACGCTGGTCAACGCGCTGATCCACCATTGCGGCAGCAGCCTGTCGGGGATCGGTGGCGTCAAGCGCCCGGGCATCGTCCATCGCCTCGACAAGGAGACGAGCGGCGTCATGGTCGTCGCCAAGAACGATGCTGCGCACCGCCATCTCTCGGAGCAGTTTGCCGACCATGGCCGCACCGGTCCGCTCGAGCGCGCCTATCGCGCTGTCGTCTGGGGGCGCCCGCGGCAGTTGAAGGGTACGATCGACGCGCCGCTCGGGCGCGCCGGTGACCGAACCAAACGCGCGGTCAAGCGCGAAGACAGCGACGACGCCCGCGAAGCGATCACCCACTATGAGGTCGTCGAGCGCTATCTCGAAAAGCCGGATGGCACCTGCCTGGCGTCAACCGTGGAATGCCACCTCGAAACGGGACGCACGCACCAGATCCGCGTGCACATGGCCCATATCGGCCACCCGCTGATCGGTGACCCGGAATACGGCGCCGCCTTCCGTACCAAGGCGAATTTGCTGCCGGATGCGGCCAAAGCCGTCGTCAATCAATTCCACCGCCAGGCCCTGCACGCCTTCATGCTGCAGTTCGAACACCCAGCGACCGGCAAAACCATGCATTTCGAAGCGCCTGTCCCGGGCGACATGGAGCAACTGATCGAGGCCTTGCGCGGCGAAGTGTGATCGCGCCCCTTGAATTCTGCTGTCAGGATTCCAATCTAAGGGTTAGTCTCTGTTCGTGACATTCCTGTCACCCGGCGTCACAGATTGGTGAAACCGGAGTCCTTGAATCATGCTTTCGCCGTACTTATTTTCTAGGCTCGTGGGGTCTTGACGAAGACCCACATGCCCGGCTTGCCGACCGGAAGCCGGAGACGATTAAAGGGGGGTGCTTCTATGGCCCGAAACAATTTGCCGACCATTGCCGCTGGTGAAGGTGGCCTCAATCGTTATCTCGACGAAATCCGCAAATTTCCGATGCTGGAACCGCAGGAAGAGTACATGCTCGCCAAGCGGTACCAGGAACATGACGACCGCAACGCGGCGCACAAGCTGGTCACCAGTCACCTTCGCCTTGTCGCCAAGATCGCGATGGGCTATCGCGGCTACGGCCTGCCGATCGGCGAAGTCGTATCCGAAGGCAATGTCGGCCTGATGCAGGCGGTCAAGAAGTTTGAGCCCGATCGCGGCTTCCGCCTCGCGACCTACGCGATGTGGTGGATCAAGGCGGCGATCCAGGAATATATCCTGCGCTCGTGGTCACTTGTGAAAATGGGTACGACCGCCAACCAGAAGCGGCTGTTCTTTAACCTGCGTCGCCTCAAGGGCAAGATCCAGGCGCTGGATGAAGGCGACCTGAAGCCCGAACAGGTCAAGGAAATCGCCACCACGCTCAAGGTGAGCGAGGACGAAGTGGTTTCGATGAACCGCCGGCTTTCCGGTGACGCGTCGCTCAACGCGCCGATCAAGGCGAGCGAGGGCGATTCCGGCCAGTGGCAGGATTGGCTTGTCGACGACCACGACAACCAGGAAGAAATCCTGATCGAGCAGGACGAGCTTGAAAGCCGCAGGGCGCTGCTCGCCAATGCGATGAAGGTGCTGAACGACCGCGAACGCCGCATTTTCGAGGCGCGCCGCCTGACCGAAGAGCCGCTGACGCTCGAGGATCTTTCGGCCGAGTTCGACATCAGCCGTGAGCGCGTGCGGCAGATCGAGGTGCGTGCCTTCGAGAAGGTCCAGGACGCCGTGCGCAAGGCCGCTCTCGAGCGCGCCAACGCCTTGCGGGTCGTCGAAGGCGCCGCATAACGCCCCTCGCCGTCCCCTTACGGTGGCACGGCAGCGACATGAGCTAAATGAAAAACCCGGCGGATCGCTCCTGCCGGGTTTTTCTTTGTCCTGTCGGGTCTCGGGGCTTACTGGCTGTTGGTCGCCGCGTCGGTAGCCGGCGCTGCCGCCCAGGCGCGTAGCGCCTGGTTGAAGGCGTCCGTTCCGCTCGGTCCCTTCTCCAGCGTCAACAGTGCGCGCCGCCCGTTCCTGTAGGTCAGCGGAATGTCGATCCAGCTACGGCTGCGCAGCAGTTCGGTGTTGTTGCCGATCGCATCCTTGGAATCGTTGAGCGCGATCATATGGAAGTCGTCGGTGATCTTGGCCGGGACAGCGATCAACGCGTCCCCCCGATCCTGTTCCGTACGTTTCATCGAAACGCGCTGCACGCTGTCGATCGCGCCGCCTTCAAAGTTCTGCGGCAGCGAGAAGACGAATTCAATGACATGACTTGCCGGCAACGACTCGTCGGCGTTGCGTTTGATCGTCATCAACGCGGTGAGGCCCCGGTCCGGAATGGTGATCTGTGCCTGGACGGCCGGTTCGGGCTTGGCGTCACCGCCGGGCGATTCTTCCTTCACCGACCACGCGACGGTTCCCGGAATGGCCGTCGGCGAAGACTGGCCGAGACGCTCTTCGTAGAGGAACATCTTCTCGCCATTGGCGATCGCAATCTCCGGTGTCGTCGGCTGTCCACCAGTCTGCTGTCCGGCAGGCGGTGTGCCCGCTTGACCCGCCGTTCCGCCCTGGGCGCTGACCGTTTCCAAAGGCTTGCTCGCCTCGGTCTGCTGCGCCACGGACTTGCCTTCCTGGCCGGTGGCCTCACCGGTCGCGGTGGCGGGTCCATTGTCGACTTCGGAGCCGTCATTAAGAAGGCGCTGGGTGAATTTCGTCGAGCTGTTGTCCGGGACCGCCGTGTCGTCGTGCTGTGCCGGCTGCTGCTGCGTCGTTTCTCCCTGGCCGTCTGCCGGCGGAGCGCTCTCTTCTGCCGGCGATCCTCCGATGTTTGAAACGGCCGAAGTGACCGACGCCACGATCCTCGAAAGCCAGGCGTTGCCCGCTTCCCGGTTCTGCCAGTAGGCGAAGCCGCCACCGCCAAGCGCCAGCAGAATGATTGCAGCGATGGCAAGGCGCTTGATGCTGAAGCGCGACGGTTTCGGTGTAGCCCGGTAAGATGCCGGTCGCGATGCCGCGGGCGCCGGTCCCTCGGCGCCACGTTCCGGCTCGCGCGCAGCCGTCGATGCCGTCGCTGCGGTCGCGGCACCTTCGAAACCGAGCAGGTCATCGATGTGGTCCCAGGCCGTGCCGGCGCGATCTTGCTGGCTCTGGGCGGTATCGGTCGTGGCCGCCTGTCCAGCCTTCTCGATCGGCCAGGACCAATCGGCAATCTCGGGCTCCGCGCTCTTTTCGGTTCGCCGTTCCTCGAATGCCGCGAAGGGATCATTATCGTCGAACGACCAGTTGCGCGCGGTATCGGCCTTGGGGGGCTCGGCTTCTGCCCTCGGCGTCTCCGCCGGCACATCCTGCTGCAGTTCTTCCACAGGATGCATGCCGAGAAGCTCGGGCCTATGGGCCTGCTCGTCCTCCTCGACCTGCTGGTCCGCAGGAGCAGACGTCGCGATTGGAGCGGCGGTCTCCCATTCCGGCAGATCCCACTCCGAGGCGGCGGGCTTTTCTTCGGCGGCCACCGCCGGAGCATCCCATGCCGGCTCTTCGACCGAGCGGGATTCCTCGTCCACCGACGGAGGGGGGGCAGTCACATCGTGCGTTTCGTCCGGAGCCGGTGCCGCATACTCCGCGGCCTCGTAAACCGGGGCATCTGCCTGCGGCTCTTCGACGACGGGGGCGCTCGGCTCGTCGACCGGAGCATCCGTCGTTTCGACGACCGGTTCTTCCGCAGCCGGCTCTGCCGCGGCTACTTCCGCCGCTTCGGCGGGATGGTCGGCATACTGCGCCGGTTCCTCATGAACCGCAGCACCATATTCGGCAGCGCTTTCCGCTTCCGGTGCCGCCTCCTCGGCGACCGCGGCCGGCTCGCTTTTGCCAGCCGGTTCGGGCTGCGCTTCAGGCTCGGGAACGACCTCTTCGACCGGCTGCTCGACGGCTACGGCTTCGGACGCATCCTCCGCCACCTCCGCCTCTTCGAGAGAAGGCAAGGCTTCGGCATATTCGCTGTCGACCTCGGCGATCGCGTTTTCGAGTTTCGCCAACTGGCGATTGATCATGTCGTCCGACGGACGCGGGTTCATGTTTTCGAGCTGGCGGCGCACGGCCGCGCGCGCCTTCTCGTATACCCTGTCCCGCATTTCGGGTGTGTTTTCCGACAGGCCGTCAACGGTCCTGCGAATAACTGCAACAAAATCCGCCATTAGTACTTTCTCATACGCCCAGGTATGTCTTTGCGATCGCGACGCAATGTCATTTCGCCGACACTAGTCCTCAAAGGGGTCCGTCACAAGTATTGTGTCGTCCCGTTCGGGGCTGGTCGAAAGAAGAGCGACCGGCGCACCGATCAGTTCTTCGACCTGACGAACGTATTTGATCGCTTGCGCCGGAAGATCTGCCCAGCTGCGTGCGCCGACCGTCGATTCCTTCCAGCCTTCGAGTGTAATATAGACTGGCTTTGCCGAAGCTTGCTGCGCCTGGCTTGCCGGCAGGTGGTCGATCTGCTGTCCATCCAGAGTATAGCCGACGCAGATCTTCAGCTCATCGAGACCATCGAGCACGTCGAGCTTGGTGAGCGCGATACCGGTGATGCCATTGGCGGCAACCGACTGGCGCACCAGTGCCGCGTCGAACCAGCCGCAGCGACGCTTGCGACCCGTCACCGTGCCGAACTCATGCCCCTTTTCGCCGAGGAACTGACCGATTTCATCGGTGAGCTCGGTCGGGAACGGGCCTTCGCCGACGCGCGTCGTGTAGGCCTTGGTGATGCCGAGGATGTAGCCGAGCGAACCCGGGCCCATGCCCGAGCCTGCCGCGGCCTGGCCGGCAACGGTGTTCGACGAGGTGACGAACGGATAGGTGCCGTGGTCGATATCGAGCAGCGTGCCCTGCGCGCCTTCGAACAGGATGCGCGCGCCCTTGCGGCGGGCCTTGTCGAGCAGGACCCAGACGGTGTCCATGAATGGCAGCACCTTGGCGGCGACAGAGGAAAGCTCCTGCATGATCGCCTCGTGGCTGATTTCCGCCTCACCGAGGCCGCGGCGCAGCGCGTTGTGGTGCGTCAACAGGCGGTCGACCTTTGCCGGCAGCGTATCGAGGTCGGCGAGGTCCATCACACGGATCGCGCGACGGCCGACCTTGTCTTCATAGGCCGGGCCGATGCCGCGGCGCGTCGTGCCGATCTTGGTGCCGCTGTTGGAGGCTGCATCTTCGCGGATGCCGTCGAGCTCGCGGTGCAGCGACAAGATCAGCGTGGCGTTGTCGGCGATGCGCAGATTGTCCGGCGTGATCGCAATGCCCTGCTTGCTGAGCTTGTCGATTTCGGCAATCAGCGCATGCGGGTCGATGACGACGCCGTTGCCGATGACGGCAAGCTTGCCGGGGCGGACAACGCCGGAAGGCAGGAGCGACAGCTTGTAGCTGACGCCGTCGATCACCAGGGTATGGCCGGCATTGTGACCGCCCTGAAAGCGCACGACGATATCCGCGCGTTCGGAGAGCCAATCCACAATCTTGCCTTTGCCTTCGTCACCCCATTGGGAGCCGACCACTACGACATTCGTCATAATTCTCTTCCTGTGCAGGCGCGCAAACGAGGCTGCGCTGTTCTCAAACCCGCGCATCTATACTGTGTTGTCATCCGGAAAGCGACCCCGTTATATCGGGCGTTCCGCCCTTTTTGCATGACAAGGGCGGGATTTAGCGCCTATATCTTCGTCTCTCCCGCCATCCCGGCAACAGGTCGCCCATCCCCGCACAGGTCCGAACATCGTGAATTCCAGAGCCTATTTGTATCTCTGCGTCACCGCACTCTTCTGGGGCGGCAATTCCGTCGCCGGCAAGATGGCGGTCGGGCACGTGAGCCCGATGATGCTGACGACCCTGCGCTGGGTCTTTGCGCTGGTGGTCATCCTGGTGCTGATGACGCCGCAGATCCGCCGCGACTGGGACAAGATCCGTAAGCACTGGCTGCAACTGCTCGCATATGGCGCGATCGGCTTCACCACCTTCAACGCGCTGCTCTATTCGGCGCTGAAATATACGAGCGCCATCAACGCTGTCATCCTTCAGGCCGGCATTCCGATGCTGATCTTCCTGTTCAATTTCATGCTGTTCCGCACGAAGGCGTCGATCGCCCAGGTGATCGGCTTCAGCGTTACCCTGATCGGCGTGTTGGTGACGGCAGCCCATGGCGACATTTCAAGCCTGTTGACGCTCGAGTTCAATTTCGGCGACGCGCTGATGATCGTCGCCTGCGTGGTCTATGCCGGTTACACCGTGGCACTGCGCTACAAGCCGATCATGCACTGGCAGAGCTTCATTGCCGCGCCTGCGTTCGGCGCACTCATCAGCGCCCTGCCGCTGCTCTTCTGGGAAATTGGCAGCGGCACGGCGATCGTGACGGATACCACCGGCTGGATCATCGTTCTCTATGCCGCGATCTTCCCGTCGCTGATGTCACAGGTGCTCTACGTCCGCGGCGTCGAGATGATCGGCGCCAATCGGGCGGGCCTCTTCATCAATGCGATTCCCGTTTTCGGAACGCTTCTTTCCGTGCTGCTGATCGGCGAGACCCTCCGCCTTTTCCATCTTGTCGCTCTCCTGCTGGTGCTTGGCGGCATCGCCATTGCCGAGAGGGGTCGCCCGCACTGACGAGCCCCTGCACCTGCTGGGCACAGGTCGCGCGATGCATTCGCTGGAACTTGAGAGTGGTCTAGGCCTTGGTCAGCAGAGGATGTTCTGTCGCCGCCAGGTATTCTCCTTGGGGCCAAGGCATTTTCATTTATCAGGCGAGAAGCCGCTCCATATAGATCGCTTCCTCGCCATAGCTTGCGAGCTTCAGCGCCAGCCGCTCGTCCATGCGCACTTCAAACCCCTGTCTTTCCCAAAAGCCGCGGGACCCGTTGACAGAGACGAGCGACATCGACCGGAACCCTTCTGTTCTGGCGACATCCTCCAGGACAGGAAGGACTCCGCCTCCGGCCCCGGAGCCGCGCATCTCGGGCAGAAGGGCTAGATCGTGGATGTACCAGGTGTCGGCGGCGGCAGGAATTTCGCCAAGCATGGTATTCAGCGACGGTGGCGCGCCTCTGAGCCAGGGATGGCTCAACACGTAACCCCGCGACTGCCCGTCCGCGTCCAGCATGAAGCAACCGGTGGGGCTCAAGGCGATGCGATCGGCAAGCACAGCGTCATCCTCGGGGAACGCCTGGTGAACCACAAGCTGGATCTCCGATACGGAGGCGAGGTCGGGCAGGCTTGCCTCGCGCCAGCGGAACGTCATGTCGGTCATTGCTCGTCACATGCCTTCGAAACAGGAAAACGCACCGGCGGTCACCCGGTGCGTCCTCGATGTATCCCGTGATCGGGTCGGCGAAGCGGCAGATCTTGCTGCCACTTCCTGTGCCGGCTTCAATCGATGTTGAAGACCAGCGGCTTTGCCTGGCGAATTGCCTTGTTGGCGCGCAGCTTGTCAAGCACGGTCTCGGAAACGGCAGCGTCGACATAGAGCAGAGCGATCGCGTCGCCGCCTTCCTTCTCGCGGCCGAGCTGGAAGTTGGCGATGTTGACGCCGGCATCGCCGAGCGTCATGCCGATGAAGCCGATCATGCCAGGAACGTCGGTGTTGGTGATGTAGACCATGTGGTTGCCGACATCCGCGTCGAGGTTGATGCCCTTGATCTGGATGAAGCGCGGCTTGCCGTCGGAGAAGACGGTGCCGGCGACCGAGCGCGTCTGGTTCGCCGTCGTCACCGTCAGCTTGATGTAGCCGTCGAAGACGCCGGTCTTGTCGCGCTTGACCTCGGAGAGGATGATGCCCTTTTCCTTGATCATGACCGGCGCCGAAACCATGTTGACGTCGGCGACCTGCGGCCGGATCAGGCCGGCGAGCACCGCGCTCGTCAGCGCCTTGGTGTTCATGCCGGCGGTCGAGCCGTCATAGAGGATCTCGATTTCCTTGATCGCGCTTTCGGTGACCTGGCCGACGAAGGCGCCGAGAACGTCGGCAAGCCGGATGAACGGCTTCAGGATCGGCGCTTCTTCGGCGGTGATCGACGGCATGTTGATGGCGTTGGAGACGGCCCCCTTGACCAGGTAGTCCGACATCTGCTCGGCCACCTGCAGGGCGACATTCTCCTGCGCTTCCGTGGTCGAAGCGCCGAGATGCGGCGTGCAGACGACGTTCGGCAGGCCGAAGAGCGGGCTTTCCGTCGCAGGTTCGACCTCGAAGACGTCGAAGCCGGCGCCGGCGACGTGACCCGACTTGATCGCTTCGGCAAGCGCCTTCTCGTCGACCAGACCGCCGCGAGCGCAGTTGACGATGCGCACGCCGGGCTTCGTCTTGGCGAGCGCTTCGGCGCTCAGGATGTTGCGCGTCTTGTCCGTCAGCGGCACGTGCAGCGTGATGAAATCGGCCTGGGCGAGCAACTCATCGAGCTCGACCTTGGTGACGCCCATTTCCTCGGCACGCTCCTTGGAGAGGAACGGGTCGTAGGCGAGAACATGCATCTTCAGGCCGATGGCGCGCGAGCAGACGATCGAGCCGATATTGCCGGCGCCGATGACGCCGAGCGTCTTGCCGGTGATTTCGACACCCATGAAGCGCGACTTCTCCCACTTGCCGGCCTGGGTCGAGGTATCGGCAGCCGGAAGCTGGCGGGCAACGGCAAAGAGCAGCGCGATCGCGTGTTCGGCCGTTGTGATAGAGTTGCCGAAGGGCGTGTTCATGACGATGATACCGCGGCGCGAGGCGGCCGGGATATCGACGTTATCAACGCCGATGCCGGCGCGGCCGATGACCTTGAGGTTGGTCGCAGCCGCGATCAGCTTTTCCGTTGCCTTGGTGGCCGAGCGGATCGCAAGACCGTCGTAGTTGCCGATGATTTCGGCGAGCTTGTCCTTGTCCTTGCCGAGCTTCGGCTGGAAATCGACTTCGACGCCGCGGTCGCGGAAGATCTGGACGGCGGTTTCCGACAGTTCGTCGGATACGAGAACGCGAGGTGCCATGAGAGGCCTCCTTAAAGATCAGGTCTGAATGGGATGCGGTTAGCCAAGCTTCGCTCCCTTGGGGAGCGAAGCGGATCACTCAAATCAGTGTGAGATGCGGGCGAAGTTCATTTTCCTCACCCCGCTCCAATCAGGCCGCGGCCTGCGCCAGCGTTGCCTTCTGGGTCTCGAAGGCCCAAGTAAGCCACGGCATCAGCGCTTTCATGTCGGCGGCCTCGATCGTGGCGCCGGCCCATATGCGAAGACCGGACGGTGCATCGCGGTAGTGGCCGATGTCGAAGGCAACGCCTTCCTTTTCGAGGAGCGCAACCACGCCCTTGGCGAAAGCGGCCTGACCGTCGGCATCGAGCGCCAAAACGTCCTTGTCGACGATCTTCAGGCAAACCGAGGTGTTGGAGCGGGTCTCGTCCTTGACCGCCAGGTTGGCGATCCAGTCATTGGCGGCGATGAAGTCGAAGATCACCTGCGCATTGGCATCGGCGCGGGCCATCAGGCCCTTGAGCCCGCCCACCTGCTCAGCCCAGAGCAGCGCGTCGATATAGTCCTCGACGCAGAGCATCGACGGCGTGTTGATCGTCTCGCCGGAGAAGATGCCCTCGATCAGCTTGCCGCCCGAGGTCATGCGGAAGATCTTCGGCAGCGGCCAGGCCGGCACGTAGGTGAGCAGGCGCTCGACGGCGCGCGGCGACAGAATGATGACGCCATGGGCGCCCTCGCCGCCGAGGACCTTCTGCCAGGAGAAGGTGACGACGTCGAGCTTGGCGAAGTCGAGGTTCTGCGCGAAGGCGGCAGAGGTCGCGTCGCAGATCGTCAGGCCCTTGCGGTCGGCCGGAATGAAATCGGCGTTCGGCACGCGCACGCCGGAGGTCGTGCCGTTCCAGGTGAACACCACGTCGCGGTCGAAATCGACCTTGGAAAGATCGGGCAGTTCGCCGTAACCGGCTTCGAACTTGCGAACGTCGGCAAGCTTCAGCTGCTTGACCACATCGGTCACCCAGCCGGCGCCGAAGCTTTCCCAGGCAACCATATCGACGCCGCGCTGACCCAGCAGCGACCAGAGCGCCATTTCGACGGCGCCGGTATCGGAAGCGGGCACGATACCGATGCGGTAGTCGGCCGGCACTTCGAGAATGTCACGGGTAAGATCGATGGCCTGCTTCAGCTTCGTCTTGCCGATCTTGGCGCGGTGCGAACGACCGAGCGGAGCATCGGAGAGAGCGTCGAGCGTCCAACCGGGGCGCTTCGAGCAAGGACCAGAGGAGAAATGGGCATTGTTCGGACGGAGGTCCGGCTGTGCAGGCTTTGCCATGTGCTATCCTTCCAGATAGATAGCCCTTCGTTGGGGAAGGGTGTCCCGCCGTCGTCGATATTGTGGCCGGGACCGGAAGTCAAGCGCCTTTGTCGCAATCGAGAAAATTTATGGCGTCGCAGGCAACATCTGAGAAGCCTGAGCAAGGCCGGCCGATCGACTGTTAGCAGGCGGCGCCTTTCCTGCGCCGCCGTCCGCGCCGGCCTCTACAGCGCCGCGCGTCTTATCAGACGCGCAAAGGTCGCCGTAGCACTTCGATTTGCCGCATGTCTTTGTCCTTAAATCGAGGTCGATTTAAGGAGACATGCAGTAGGAGATCAGAAGGAGAAGCGCAAGCCTGCCCGGATCTCGTGGCGCGACAGCCCGTCGTCGAAGCCTTTGTCGCCGCTGGCACCAACAAGCGCCTCGGCGCCGAAGCCGAACATCTCGCCATCGGCGATATGCGAATAGCGATAACCGACATCGAGCTTCAGCTGTTCGCTGAGATCATAGGAGACGCCGGCCATCAGCGCGTAGGTGAATCGCCAGCCGTCGCGCCCCTCGTAGGAGGTCGAAGTGGGCGCGCCGACGCAAGCGCCGCCGCCGGCCACACATGTGGCGCGTTCGATTGCGCTGTCCCAGTTGAGGCGTGTCGCGCCGATGCCGCCGCCGACATAGGGCGTGAAACCCGCAAGCGTGCCGAAATCCACATAGGCGTTGGCCATCAGGCCGAGACCGGAGTAGTCGGCACCAGTCGATAACGCACAGGACGTGCCAGCCCCCTGCCCCGCGCAAGGACTTGCCGACGACGACGAACCGCTGAACCGGCCCTCGAAATATTCGGCCGTCAGGTCGGCGCGGAACGTATCGGTGAACTGGTAGCCGATGCCGAGCGAACCGGAGAACGGTTTGTCAAAACGGGCATTGTCGAAGGAGACGCTGTCATAGGTCAGCGTTCCCGCATCGAAGGTCCGGTAATAGGGGTCGCCTTCGCCGCGCCACGGCGCGTAGCCGATGTCGCCACGCAGGTAAATCGCACTGGCGCCGGCCGCTTCCTTCTCGATGGTGATCTCCGGGGCATTCAGGAGATCTTCGTCTGCCGCCAGCGCCGAACCGGAAAGGAGCAGGCCGGCACCAAAAGCGGCTCCGCAAAGCCCGTTTCGCCAATCCATGCCCATGCCCTTTCACCACTGCTATCCGTGCGGGATGGAGTCATGCCGTCGCCGCTTCGTTCAGCGTTAACTATTGCAGCGACTGGTTAACCCACGGTTAACCATGCTCGTTAGGATTGGCGACAACGAAAAAGGCCACCCGCAGGTGGCCTTGGTGCTTGCCGGATACCGTCCGATTACTTGTAGACAATCGGCGGCGGCTCGTAAGGAACTTCGCAGGTATTGCCGAAGGAGTAGCGCAGGCCGGCGCGCGCCTCGTGGATGTAGAAGCCGTCATCGAAGCCCGGACCACCACCATTGGCATAACCGAACATGTCGCCGTCATCGACCTGGCGGAAGCGATAGCCGATATCGGCCTTCAGGTTGCAGGTCAGGTCGATCGCGGTACCGGCCATGAGGGCGTAGGTGAAGCGCCAGCTGTCCTTGCCGCCATGATTGGTCGTCGGGTCGCATGCCGTGGGATCGGCGACACTGCAGCTAGTGTTGCGCAATCCGTCCCAGCTCACGCGCGTGGCACCGATACCGGCACCGACGTAGGGGGTGAAAGCGCCGTAGGTGCCGATGTCGACATAGGCGTTGGCCATCAGGCTCCAGGCTGAGACCGAGCTTATGTCACGCGACACGCAAGGACCAGCAACCGTCCCGCAGCCGCCGCTGGTCGAGCCGGCAAAGTCGCCATTGCCCCAGTAGTCGGCCGTGATGTCGGCGCGGAAGTAGTTGTTGAACTGGTAACCGACACCGCCGCCGATCACCCAGGAATCATCGATATCGGCGGAGTCGAAATCCGCGATCGAGCCGCTCGGCCCCCCCTGGTAGAAATTTGCGCCGCGCAGATGATTCCAGGCGTAACCGACGTCGCCGCGAAGGTACCAGCCGCTGGTCTGGATGACCTCGACGGGCTGCTCCGGCACCGGCTCCATAGGCGGTTGGTAGACATCCGCAGCAAAAGCTGCCGTGCCGCTGAGCAAAATAGCAACAACGCCACTCAAAATTCTCTTCATGGCCCACTCCAATACATTCCGTTGCTTGGTTCACCATGAAACCGGTGCCCAAATCCCGATGTTGGTTATGGATAATGAGGAGGAAAGGTTAAGTTCCGATTAACTACAAACGTTTACCGAGATTGTTAAGAAAGCAGCCTATTCTTACGGTTGTTATAGTGCATTACTGTCCATCGTTGAGTCCCCATAAGGTAGAGCTAAATAAACCGGCAACGCTCTCTGCTTGAAATTCCAGTGCTGGATGGCCTCGTGAGATGCCTTCGCTTTCGGCGACGGTAGCCGACAGCAGGACAAAAAAGAGGCCGATGCATCGCACCGGCCCTGGAGGGAAATCCGTCGCTGAATGCGTCAGGCAGCGTTGCGGACGCTGCCGATGACATTGACCAGCTCATCGACAATACGCTCGACCTGCCCGCGATCGTCGCCTTCCGCCATCACACGGATCAGCGGCTCGGTGCCGGAGGGCCGGATCAGCAGGCGGCCGGACTTCGCAAGCTCCGCCTCCGCATCAGCGATCGCCTGGCGTACCGCCGCATCTTCGAGCGGCTTGCCGGCAGAAATACGGACATTCTTCAGCACCTGCGGCACCGGCTCGAACCGGTGGCACACCTCGCTCACCGCCCTGCCCTGACGCTTGACGACGGCAAGGATCTGCAGCGCGGCGACGAGACCATCACCCGTCGTGCCGAAATCGGAGAGTACGATGTGGCCAGACTGTTCGCCGCCCACGTTCAGGCCGTCCTGGCGCATCTGCTCGACGACATAACGGTCGCCGACCTTCGTGCGCCGCAGATCGATGCCGCGTCCTTTCAGGTAGCGCTCGAGGCCAAGATTGGACATGACGGTCGCGGCAACGGCGTCGCCACGCAGCATGCCGTCTTCGGCCCAGCTGTCGGCGATCACAGCCATCAGCTGGTCGCCGTCAATCACCGTGCCGTTCTCATCGACGATCAGCACACGATCGGCATCGCCATCAAGCGCAATGCCGATGTCGGCGCGCACTTCGTGGACCTTTTTCGAGAGCGTCACAGGATGGGTGGAGCCGCAATCGAGATTGATGTTGAGGCCGTTCGGTTCCGTCCCGATGGTGACGACTTCCGCGCCCAGCTCCCAAAGCGCCGTCGGCGCCACCTTGTAGGCCGCACCATTGGCGCAGTCGACGGCGATGCGCAGACCCTGAAGCGTGACGTCGCGCGGCAACGTGCGCTTTGCGTGTTCCAGATAACGGTAGATGTCCCCATCGACGCGCTTCGCCCGGCCGATGTCTTCGGACTTTGCCAGTTGCCCCGAGAGGTCCTGGTCGAGTAGCGCCTCGATCTTCGCTTCGATATCGTCGGAAAGCTTGTAGCCGTCAGGACCGAAAAGCTTGATGCCGTTGTCCTGGAAGGGGTTGTGCGAGGCGGAGATCATCACGCCGATATCGGCGCGCAACGAGCGGGTGAGCATGGCGACGCCCGGCGTCGGGATCGGCCCGAGCAGGAAGACGTCGAGACCCGCAGCCGTAAAGCCCGCCACCATCGCGTTTTCGAGCATATAGCCCGAGAGACGGGTGTCCTTGCCGATCACCACCCGGTGACGGTGGGCACCGTTGCGAAAGATCGTACCGACCGCAATGCCGACCCGCATCGCCAGATCCGGTGTCATCGGAAACATGTTGGACTGGCCGCGGATACCGTCGGTGCCGAAATACTTTCGCTTCATAAGAACTCCATCGTTCTGCCGGGTCAGGGCCGGCTTGGCCAGCTCCGCCTGTCTGCGTTTTGCGCGACTGGGTTTCATTGACCGGACCTCATTCATGCTCTTGGATGCCGTCTGCTTGGCGATCGGCATTCCGTTCAAGGGCAGCCACCGCAAACACGTCATGTCTTCTTTGACATAAAAGCGCAGCAAGCGGCAGCGAGCCTAACATCAGAAATCATTACATCCCGTTACCAAATGCCAGAGGTCAAGAGGCAACGAAAAGCCGCCGTTCCACTTAAGGAGCGGCGGCTCGGATACATTTGCCGACCGTGGCGCTATTGCGGCTGCGGCTCGAATCCACCTTCGGATTCTTCGCCCTTGTTGCTCGCCGGGCCTTCCTTCTTGGAACCTGCCGAAGGAACGGCCGAGCCACGATGCGGCGGCGTGTCGTCGCCAAGGTCGCGTGCCGGCTTTTCGCCGCGGATCAGCGCCTTGATCTCGTCACCCGTCAAGGTCTCGTATTCGAGCAGGCCTTCGGCAAGCGCCACGAATTCGTGGTTCTTCTCGGTCAGGATCCTGCGCGCCGTCTCATAGGCCTCGTCGATCAGGCGACGGATCTCGTTGTCGATCTTCTGAGCGGTCGCTTCGGAAACGTTCTTCTGCTGCGCGACGGAGTGGCCAAGGAAGACTTCCTGCTGGTTCTCGCCGTAGGAAACCTGGCCGAGCTGGTCGGAGAAGCCCCATTGCGTCACCATCGCACGGGCAAGCTTCGTTGCCTGCTCGATATCCGACGATGCGCCCGATGTGATGTTCTCCTTGCCGAAGGTCAGTTCCTCGGCAACGCGTCCGCCCATCATGATGGCAAGACGCGAGACCATCCACTTGTAGCTCATCGAGTAGCGGTCGCCTTCCGGCAGCTGCATGACCATGCCAAGCGCCCGTCCACGCGGAATGATCGTCGCCTTGTGCAGCGGATCGGCCGAGGGAACGTTGAGCGCCAGGATCGCGTGTCCGGCTTCGTGATAGGCCGTCAGCTTCTTTTCGGCTTCGGTCATGGCCGAGGAGCGACGCTCCGCACCCATCATGATCTTGTCCTTGGCATCCTCGAATTCGAGCATGGTGACAAGACGCTTGTTGCGGCGGGCAGCCATCAGCGCCGCCTCGTTGACGAGGTTCATGAGATCGGCGCCGGAGAAACCGGGCGTACCGCGTGCGAGCACCTTGAGGTCGACGTTCGGCGCCAGCGGCACGTTGCGTACGTGCACCTTGAGGATGCGTTCGCGGCCGTTGATATCCGGGTTTGGCACGACGACCTGACGGTCGAAGCGGCCCGGACGCAGCAGTGCCGGATCGAGAACGTCGGGACGGTTGGTCGCCGCGATCAGAATGATGCCCTCATTGGCTTCGAAGCCGTCCATCTCGACCAGCAACTGGTTGAGCGTCTGTTCGCGCTCGTCGTTGCCGCCGCCGAGACCGGCGCCACGATGGCGGCCGACGGCGTCGATTTCGTCGATGAAGATGATGCAGGGCGCATTCTTCTTCGCCTGCTCGAACATGTCGCGCACTCGGCTGGCGCCAACGCCGACGAACATTTCGACGAAGTCGGAACCGGAGATGGTGAAGAACGGCACGTTGGCTTCGCCGGCAACGGAGCGTGCAAGCAGCGTTTTACCGGTACCGGGAGGGCCGACAAGCAGCACGCCGCGCGGGATGCGGCCGCCAAGGCGCTGGAACTTCTGCGGATCGCGCAGGAATTCGACGATTTCCTCGAGGTCCTGCTTGGCTTCGTCGACGCCGGCGACGTCGTCAAAGGTGACGCGGCCATGCGCTTCCGTCAGAAGCTTGGCCTTGGACTTGCCGAAACCCATCGCTCCACGCGAACCGCCCTGCATCTGGCGCATGAAGAACAGCCAGACGCCGAGGATCAGAAGCATCGGCAGGAGCGTACCGATGTAGCTCAGGAAGCCGGACGAGCCGTCGGTTTCCGGGCGAACCGTGACCGTCACGTCCTTGGCTTCGAGGCGCTCGGTCAGCGCCGTATCGACGGATGGCGCATAGGTCTGGAAAGTAGCGCCGCTTTCGGAATAGCTGCCGATCACTTTCGGGCCGGTGATCACGACTTCCTTGACGCGGCTCGCATCCACGTCCTTGAGGAATTGCGAGAACGGAATCTCGCGCGAGCCGGTGCGCTCCGTCGGCTGCTGGAACATGCTGAACAACGCGATCAGCAGAAGCGCTATGATTGCCCAAAGGGCAAGATTACGAAAATTAGGGTTCATCGAACTCCCCGGAACCTGTCACGACCCACGCATTTCGCCGGGTCGCTGTCTTGCTCCCTAACATAGGGTTCTGGCGACGCATTGCCAAGGCAAACCGCCGTCTACCATTCCATTTCTGTCAATAGACCGTGAACCGGTGGCGGCAGGTAAGGCTGGCGTCCGAACAATCCGGCGATCCTGTCTGCCATGATCCTGTCGAAACCCGGCAAAAAGGTGTCGTAGAGACCGATCCGCGGCTCGATTGTGACAGGTGCGACACTTTTGACGTCGTCGCGGACGATACGTGGCGCCGATAGCGACGCCCGACCGGCAACGCCCGGTGGCAGGCCTGCGGCAATAAGTCTCTGTTGTTGTGGTCCGCGACCGCCTTCCACCGTCACCAGGAGGGGACCGTCGCCATCGTTGCGGATCAGGAAGCGATCGTCCCAGATAGCAGTTTGCCCTGCCTGCAAGGTCAGGTCCTCGATGCCGCGCGCCTCCCGATAGAGATAGAGGCCGGTCGAGCGCCGGTCGAAGACGACGCGTCCCGCGGTCAGCCGGCCCGGTGTCCCCTTCTCCAGGGCATTCACCAGCCGCTCGACAGTCCCGGCCGCCGGCAGATGTGTGCGCCCTCCGAGGACGCTCGCCAGCGACAGCAGCGCCCGTTGCCAATCGATGTCCCGGCCTTGTCCGGCCATTGCAGGAGCGACTTCCGCGACCAGCCCCGCATGCACCCTTACGTGCCGCTCGAGCAGGGCGGCGGCAGCTTCCGACGATCGCGCCCGGGATCGGGCATCCCAGACGCCGCCACCGGTCGCCGGCGATGACGCCAACGAGGCTCGCGCCCGCACCCGCTCGAAGCGTGGGTTCGTATTGCTCGGATCGTCGAACCAGCCGACATTCCTGGTCTTGAGAAAGGCGCGAATGGCGCTGCGTTCGACCGTGAGGAAAGGTCTAAGCACCCAGATGCGACGGTCATAGAGCGTGGCCTCCGCCATGCCCGCGGCACCGGGTCCCTCCCCCCGCTGTGCGCGCATCAGGATCGTCTCTCGCTGATCGTCGAGCGTGTGACCGGTCACGATCGAGGATGCTTCGAAGCGTTGCGCAGCCTCCGCCAGCAACGCATAGCGCGCCTCGCGTGCCGCCGCCTGGACGCCGGTTCCGGGCTTCGGCCCGTCCCATCGTGTGATGAGATGCGGCACACCCAGGCTCTCGCAGAACGCCGCGACACCGCGCGCCTCTTCGGCCGATTCCAGTCTCAACGCATGATCGACCGTGCAGGCGGTCAGGGAAAATTCTGTGGGGTTGGTTGCCTCGATCGCTACCTTGAGAGCGAGAAGCAGTCCCTTCGAGTCACTCCCGCCGGAAACGGCCACGAGGATGCGAGCGGGTCTATCGAAGGAGGCAAGAAATTGTTTTGCCGTTTCGACAACGGCCATTGGCGGGTGGGCCTCAGCAGCCAAAGCGGCTCTGCTCGCTCGTCACCTTTGCCTTTACCGCCGGCGAAGCCTTCGGATAGCGCTTGTTGACCTCGCGCAGCGTCGCGCAGGCGGTTTCCTTGTTGTCGAGCGCACCGAGCGACATCCCGAGCTTCAGCAGCATCTCCGGCGCCTTCGGCGACTTGCCGTGGGCCTGGTGCGCGTTCAGGAAGGTCTTGGCCGCGTCGCTGTATTTGCCTTGCGAATATTGTGCCTCGCCCAGCCAGAAGCTGGCATCGGCCGCCTTGTCGCCCTGCGGAAACGCCGCCAGATAGTCGCCGAATTCCTGCTCCGCCGTGCTGTAGTCGCCGGAAAGAACATGGCCGTAAGCCGACTGGTAGAGATCGCCGGGGTTGTCGAGCGAGGCCGTCTGCTGGCTGCCCGGGTTGCCGTTGAGGCCATCATCGTCGGCGGGCAGTCCGGCACCGGCATCCACGCCCGGAGGTGTGGCGTTCGCGCCGGGTTGAGCATCGGTCGTGGCCGCAACCGGATTGCCGTTCTGGTCGAAGACGATCTGACCGAGCGTGGTCGGCGCCGCGCCGCCGGAACCCTGGCCACCACTCGGCGGGAGCCCGGAGGAAGCCATGTCATTGCCCCCGCCGGCCGGTGCCGTCGCCTGGCTATCCGTCACCCCGGGGGTGACGGACGCCTGATCGCTGGTCTTCGGCGTCTGCAACGCGCCGCTCTTCTTCGGGGAGGCCTTGCCGCTTTCCAGGTCCTGGAAGCGGAATTCGTTGTCCTCCTGGAACTTCCGGATCTGCTCCTGCATCTGCAGAAGCTGGAAGCTCATTTCCTCGATACGCCCGTTGAGCGAGCGGATCTGTTCCTCGAGCTGGCCAATCCGTGCGGTCTCGGCCGACTGCACCTTCACCACGGGCAGGTTCTTCGCACTGGCCTGGGTTTCAGTCGTTCGGGCCAGCAGCCCTGAAAGCGGCATGGCGTTCGCCGTCTGGCCCAGACCCACAAGGGTCGTCAGACCGATCAGTCCCGCCACGACAAATTTCTTCATTTCATTTGTCCTGTTCGAATACCGGTTGTCCCACCCTTGATCGGGGCCCGCAATACATCTCGCCGAGTCAACTGGGTGATTGCCGCACAGTTTTCCAATTGTCCTGAAAAAGCAACGGAGTTCGGCCAAAGTGTGGTAAAAAAGCAAAGGGCGGCTGAGAGCCGCCCTTATATTTTAGCAGTCTGTAATTTCAGGAACACGCTGTGCTCCTTGGAACACGTCATGCTACCCGACCGAGCCAGGCCCGGTCGTGAGATTACATGCCGGCGCCACCGAGAACGGTAACTGCACGACGGTTCTGCGACCAGCACGAAATGTCGTCGCAGACGGCGACCGGCTTTTCCTTGCCGTAGGAAATCGTCTTCATGCGGTTCGCCGGAACACCCTGGCTGATGAGGTAGTCGCGGGTGGAGGCCGCACGGCGAGCGCCGAGCGCAAGGTTGTATTCGCGCGTGCCGCGTTCGTCGGCATGGCCTTCGATGGTGATCGCGTAGTTCGGATACTTGGCGAGCCACTGAGCCTGACGGGCGAGCGTCTGCTGCGCGTCGGCACGGATCGAGGTGGAGTCGGTGTCGAAGAAGATGCGGTCGCCGACATTGACGGTGAAGTCCTGCTGCGAACCCGGCGTTGCAGCGCCAGCACCGCCGAGGCCGAGCTCGTTGGCGTTGTTCGGCAGGTTCTTCTTCGATGCACAGCCAGCAATAGCAAGCGTCATGACCAGGGCGATCATGACCGGGTTGCGAGCGATGGTCTGCATGCGGCCTGCGGCCGGGGTGTCAATTCGGCTCATACGCCGGTCTCCTTGGAAGTGTCTGAATTCACGGTTGCCAGACTGTAACCGGAAGCGGTTAATCGCTTTTCAACAGTTATGGTTAACAAATCGATAATTTCGGTTCGGCGCCTGCTAGACCAGCACTTTGCGGCGAGAAAGCGGCATCGTTGCCACATTTTCCCGCCGCATATTGGATCAGCCTACTCGAGCAGCGGCGACCAGGCCGGGTCGGATGCGAAGCCCTGCGTCGGGATCGCCTGCTCGTTGTAGCCGCTCAGATCGATCGAATAGAGCTGCGGACCGCCGGCACCGGCGTTCTGGCGGAAGAACATCAGCACGCGGCCATTCGGCGCCCAGGTCGGGCCTTCGTTGTGGAAGCCCGTGGTCAGGATGCGTTCGCCCGAACCGTCGGTCTTCATCACGCCGATCGAGAACTTGCCGCCCGACTGCTTGGTGAAGGCGATGAGGTCGCCACGCGGAGACCAGACCGGCGTCGAGTAGGAGCCGTCGCCGAAGGAGATGCGGCGCTGGCCGGAGCCGTCGGCGCCCATCACGTAGATCTGCTGGCGGCCGCCGCGGTCGCTTTCAAAGGCGATCTGGCTGCCGTCGGGCGAATAGGATGGAGCCGTGTCGATCGCGGCGGTGTTGGTGAGGCGCGTCGTGGTGCGCGAGCGCAGGTCCATCGTGTAGATGTTGGCGTTACCGTCCTGCTGAAGGCTCATGATGACGCGCTGGCCATCCGGCGAGAAGCGCGGCGAGAAGGTCATGCCAGGGAAGTTGCCGACGACTTCACGCTGTCCGGTTTCGAGCTGCAGCAGATAGACGCGCGGCTGCTGGTTTTCGAACGACATGTAAGTGACTTCCTGGCGGTTCGGCGAGAAGCGCGGGGTCAGAACGATGTCGTTGGAATTGGTGAGTGCCCGGGCGTTGAAGCCGTCCTGGTCCATGATCGCCAGCTGACGCTTGCGCGCCGTCTTCGGGCCGCTTTCGGCGACATAGACGACGCGGGTGTCGAAATAGCCCTTTTCACCGGTAACGCGCTCATAGATGGCATCGGCGATGATGTGGGCGACGCGGCGCCAGTTTTCCGGCTGGGTGAAGAACTGCTGGCCGGTCATCTGCTGGGCACCGAACGTATCCCACAGGCGGAACTCGGCCTTCAGCCTGCCATCGCCTTCCTGGGTCACGCGGCCGGTGACAAGCGCCTGCGCATTGATGACCTTCCAGTCCTCGAAGCGCGGCGTGGCGTCCGGATTGCTGATCTTTTCGATGAAGGCGCTCTTGTTGATCGGCGCGAACAGGCCCGACCGCTTCAGGTCGGCGGCGACCACGTCCGAGATCTTCTGACCGAGCTCGCCCTGAAGGAAGTCGGTGATCGCGATCGGCAGGGGCTCGACGTTACCCTTGTTGATGTTGATTTCGACGACGGCGTTCGCCGGCGTTGCCGCCACGAAGGCGACGAACATGCCCGCGGCCACCATCAGGGCACGGAAAAGAGAGACCTTGATCATTGAGACAAGCCTTTCAGCTTAATACGAAGGGTTTGTGCGGTGTTTTGGCTATCCGGCATGGGTTCCAATCCCGGCAGCTCAGAGTGCGAATTCCGAGGGGTCGAAGTTCAGCACGAGGGTATTCCATCCTTTTTCGCCATCATATTTTTCAGGTGGCAGGTTCTGTAGCGGCGACGAGCGGCGGAGCGCGCGCAGCGTGCTGCTTTCGACAGCGCGACGCGTTCCCTCAGGCCCGCCAGTTGCGGTGACCTCAGGCGTGCCGACGATATTGCCGGCTGGATCCAGCTGGACCTTGATCGTCACCCGGACTTCCTGAACGCCGGTGAGGCCAGGCGTCAGCGACCAGTTGCCCTGGATCTGACCCTTCACGCCGTCGATCTCGTTGGCGCTGAGGCCCACGCCGATCGTCTTCTTGCCGCCGAGAGCCGCCTCTTGCGTCGAGCGCTTGGCGCCACCGGCGGACGGGTCCTGCCGGTTGAGCAACGCGGCAATCTCGTCGGCGTCGAACTTGCTTTCTTCGGTGGACGCCGCCTTCTTCTGTTCCTTCGGCGTTGCCTCGTTCTTGCGTTCAGGCGTCTTGGCACTCTGTGCCGGTTTTTCGACCTTGGGCTTTGCGGCCGGGGTCGGCACCTTTTCGGGCAGCGCCTCGGCTTCCGGGTTTTCAGCTGGCTTTTCTTCGGCCGGCGCCGGATCGGGCTTCGTCTCCGGCTTCACTTCCTGCTTGGGTTCCGGCAGGGCTGCGACCTCGGTCGCCGGTTCGGAAGCAGGCTTGGTCTCCTCGACCTTCTTGATTTCCTGCTCGACCGGATCGGGCGTCGGCTCGGGCTTTTCGTTCTTTTCCGGCGAGGCCGTGGCTTCGCTCTTCGACGGCTTGGCGTTCGGCGTCGGCGGCGTCTTCAGGTCGGTGTCGTTGTCACCGACGTTCTCGGCCGGCTGGTTCGTCTCCGGGCGCTTGGTCGGAACCGGGGACGAGGTCTCCTTCTTCGGCGCCTTCTTGTCGCCCTGCTGAACCTGGGTCATCTCCGAATAGGGAACGATGTCGACAGGCAAAGCCTCGACGTCGGCGACCTGGAAGTCAGCCGGGCTGCCAAGCGACACCAGCGCCCAGGTCAAGACCATGGCGTGGAGGACAGCAGATGTAGCGAGACTGCCCTTCATCGTGGACGATCACTTTTCCTGTTCTTGCAGCGTGACAAGGCCGAGATTCTTGAAGCCTGCGGCTGAGATGCGGGCCATGACCTTCATGACCGTGCCGTAGTCGGCATTGGTGTCGCCGCGCACGTAGATACGCTCGTTGTAGCCGGTGGTGGCGATCGCCTCGAGCTTCGGCACGACTTCATCGATCGCGATCGGCGTTTCCTGCAGGTAGATCTCGCCGGAAGGATTGACCGAGACGGTGATCGGCTGCGTATCGGAATTGAGCGCCTTCGCCTGCGTTTCCGGCAGGTCGATCGGCACGCCGACGGTCATCATCGGCGCGGCTACCATGAAGATGATCAACAGCACGAGCATGACGTCGACGAAAGGCGTGACGTTGATCTCGCTCATCACGGCCTTCTTGCCGCCGCGGCGGCGACGTCCGCCGCCCGAACCCTTGGCTCCGCCAACCGACATACCCATCAGCGTGGTCTCCGTATCTCTGGCGATTATTGCGCGGCCTGGCGCGGGCTCTGCAGCTTCTCGTCGATCTGCCGCGACAGGATGGCCGAGAATTCGTCGGCAAAACCTTCCATGCGTGCCGACAACTTGCCGGCGTCGGCCGAAAACTTGTTGTAGGCGATAACCGCCGGGATAGCGGCGAGCAGGCCGATCGCGGTGGCGAGCAGCGCTTCGGCGATACCGGGCGCCACGACCGCGAGGTTGGTCGACTTCGAGCCGGCAATCGCCTGGAACGAGGTCATGATACCAACGACCGTACCGAAGAGGCCGATGAAGGGCGCGGCCGAACCGATGGTTGCGAGCGAACCGAGGCGCGCTTCCAGTGATTCCGATTCACGGGCGAGCGTCACGTCCATGGCGCGGTCGATACGCATCTGCAGGCCGATCGGCGACCGGGCGCCGCGCTCGAAGCTCTTCTTCCATTCGCGCATGGCGGAAACGAAAATCGCCCCCATGCCGGCGGTCTGCCTGTCGGCCAGCGTCCGGTAGAGCTCTTCCAGCGACTGGCCGGACCAGAACACCTGCTCGAAGTTGTCGAGTTGACGGCGCACGCGACCGTAGTTCAGCGTCTTGTCGACGACGATCGCCCAGGTCCATACCGAGGCGGAAATCAGCCCCAGCATGACCAGCTTCACGACAAAGCCCGCCTGCATGAACAGCGACCAGAGGGTCACGTCGTGCGTCGCAGCGGCCAATCCAACCTGTTCCATCGTCTTCAGTCCCCGAATCCAAACACCCGGCAAGAGCGGTTCATGCTCGTGACCGGGTAGCCCAAACGTCCTGTTTGCAAGAATGCCCGGCACCGCCGTGGATCGCACCATCGCGACCTTAATTAGCTTTAGGTTGCCTTCTTGCCGTCAATTTTGGTCAAAGGATGACGTGCACTGCACAAATCCTGATGCAGTGATTAAGACACCATTATGGTTAAACATCCGTTACCGCGCTGTGTCTTTCCAGTATCACCTGGCGGCCGGAACTTACCTTGGCCGGGCACGTTTCTTCGGCATGGGCCAGCAGACGACACGACAGCGCGACAAACGATCTTCCTCGCCGCATTTTGATCCGCGGGACCGGTTGATCCTTGCGCTTTATGCCGAGCTCAAAGCCGAGCGGGAGACGCGAGCCGCATTGGAGGACGCCCTTGCCCATGGCGTGCTGTCGACCGATGTCCTGCAGGCGATCATTTCCGACCCGATCCCGGTCGTCACGGGCGAGGACATCGCCCATATCGAGCGGGCTTTGGCCCAGGACAGGGCGAGAGCGGCCGTAGTCGAAGATACGCCGAACATTCGGCGCCTGCGTGGAGGCCGGTGATGGCGGCGCGAGCCCTATGGAAGGGGCAGCTTCGGCTCTCGCTGGTGTCCATTCCCGTCGAGCTCTTCAGCGCCACCCGCGCCAGCGCAAAGGTGGCTTTTCGCCAGATCCATGAGCCCTCCGGCAAGCCGGTGCACTACGCAAAGGTCGTCGACGGCGTTGGTCCGGTCGACACGGACGATATCGTCAAGGGATATGAGTACGAGTCCGGCAAATACGTGCTGCTCGAGCCGGAGGAAGTGGACTCCATCAAGCTCGAGACGAAAAAGACCCTCGAACTCGTGCAGTTCGTCGGTGCCTGCGACATCTCGCCGATCTACTTCGACAAGCCCTACTACGTCGTGCCTGCCGACGATCTCGCCGAAGATGCCTACCGTGTGGTTCGCGATGCCCTGCGAGCCGCGTCGAAGATCGGGCTTGGCCAGTTGACGTTGCGCGGCCGCGAATACCTGGTTGCGGTCCGGCCCTGCGGCAACGGCCTGCTGCTCGAGACGCTCAGATATGCCGATGAGTTGAGAAAGGCGGAGCCGATGTTTTCCGATCTCTCCGGCAAGAAAGCGGAAAAAGACCTGTTGGACGTCGCGACGGCCCTCATCGATCGCAAGACCGCCCCTTTCGACGCCGCCGCATTCAAGGACAATTACACTGCGGCGCTCACCGAACTAGTCAAGCGCAAGATGAAGGGGAAGTCGAACCGCGTTTCCGTCGAGGAGGACGAGCGTCCCGAACGCCGCGGCGACAATGTGGTCGATCTGATGTCAGCGCTGAAGCAGAGCCTTGAAGCAGGTGACGGGAAGAAGTCGGCGAAGTCCAAACCGGCGCCGTCTCGCCGGCGCAAATCCGCGTGAGGTAAAGCATGGCTGCCAACCGCGATCCCCTTGCCGAATACAACAGACGCCGCAATTTCCGCGAGACCCGCGAGCCAAAGGGCAAGATCGCTCGCAGTCGCTCGAGCCAAAGGCGCTTCCTGGTGCAGAAACATGACGCCACACGCCTTCATTACGATTTCCGACTGGAATGGGACGGCGTCCTGAAAAGCTGGGCCGTGACCCGCGGACCTAGCCTCAACCCGGAGGACAAGCGTCTCGCCGTTCGCACCGAAGACCACCCGCTTGCCTATGCGGATTTCGAGGGAACGATCCCCGAAAAGCAATATGGCGGCGGCACCGTCATGTTGTGGGACACCGGCTGGTGGGAGCCGGAAAACGATCCCGAGGAGGGATTGCGCGAAGGCAAGCTGACGTTTCAACTCCATGGCCAGCGCATGCATGGCGGCTGGGCACTGGTCCGCATGCGGCCACGCTCCGGCGAGAAGCGCGAGAACTGGCTGCTCGTCAAGGAGGGCGATGACGCCGCCTGCGACGATGGTGAAATTCTCCTGGAAGACCATCAGACGAGCGTCACCACCGGCCGGACCATGGACGAGATCGCCGCCGGCAAGGGCGAGCGCAGGAAGCACATCTGGGCATCCGACAAAACTGCAGCCGCGAATCTGAAGGCGGGCGCGGTCGACGCGCAGCCGAAGAGATCGGCCAAGGGCAAGCCGCCTGCTTTTCAGAAGCCGCAACTGGCAACGCTGGTTTCAGAAGCGCCAGAGGGCGACGCCTGGCTGAACGAGGTCAAGTTCGACGGTTATCGCCTGGTGGTAGCTATCGGTGGCGGCAAGGCCATCTGCCACACGCGCACCGGACTCGACTGGACCGAGAAATTCCAAAACATCTCCAAGGCATTGGCGGAACTTGACTGCACGTCTGCGCTTATCGACGGCGAGGCCGTTGCCGTGTCCAAGGAGGGGTCATCGTTCTCCGCCCTGCAGAAGGCGCTGAAAGGCGGCGGCGAGACACGCTTCTATGCCTTCGACCTGCTTCACCTCGACGGCCGCGACCTGCGCCGCCTGCCGCTGATCGAACGGAAGGAGACACTGAAGCGGCTGCTCAGATCCCTGCCGCCATCCAGCACCGTTCAATACAGCGAACATGTGCGCGGTAATGGGCCGGAAGTCTTCTCGACCATCTGCAAGGCCGGCCAAGAGGGCATCATCGCCAAACAGGCGGAGGCACCCTACAGCAATCAGCGAACCCGAAGCTGGCTCAAGATCAAATGCACAAGGCGCCAGGAATTCGTCATTGGCGGCTACTCGCCGTCGACGAAGAAAGGACGCGCCTTTGCCTCGCTTCTCGTCGGCACCTTCGACAAGGGCGAACTCATCTATCGCGGACGTGTCGGAACCGGTTTCGACGAGGAACGCATGGAAACACTCTCGGCCGCTTTCGCCAAACGCCGTCGCGCGACCAGTCCCTTTGCGACCGTCCCGCGCGAGATCGCAAGGGACGCGATCTGGATCAGGCCGGACATGGTCGCAGAGATCGATTTCACCGAATTTACCGATGATGGACATATCCGCCACGGCGCCTTCGAGGGGCTGCGGGAGGACAAGGAGGCAAAGTCCGTGACACTCGAAACGCCGAAACCCGCAACGAAGTCCTCAGGCAAGTCCCAAGCGGAATCCGCGAAGGCAACGACCGCAAAAGGGGGATCGACCGCAGCGCACGAAACCGTCCTTGGCGTGCGGATCACCCATCCGGACCGCATCCTGTTCGAAGGCCAGGGCATCAGCAAGCTCGACCTCTCCCGCTATTATGCAGTCGTCGGGGAGCGGATGCTGCCCTATGCCGCCGAACACCTGCTGTCGTTGGTGCGCTGCCCGCAGGGCGGCAAGGGGCAGTGCTTCTACCAGAAGCATGCCAGCGACGGCTTTCCCGACGAGATCAAGGAGGTTCCCGTCAAGGAGACCTCCGGCGAGACCGAGGACTATATGTATGTGCGCGACGCCAAGGGATTGGTCGCCGCCGTGCAGATGGGCACGCTGGAGTTCCACATCTGGGGTTCACGCTTCGACAAGCTCGAGACACCCGACCGGCTGGTTTTCGACCTGGATCCCGATGAGGGCCTGGACTTCGGGGTCGTCAAGGCGGCGGCCATGGCTCTGCGCGACGCGCTCGACGAGATCGGCCTGAAGTCGATGCCGATGGTCACGGGCGGCAAGGGTGTCCATGTCATCGTTCCGCTGACGGCCCGCGCCACCTGGTCTGAAGCTAAGGCGTTCGCCAAGACTTTTGCCCAGGGATTTGCCGACCGCGATCCCGACAGTTTCATCGCCACCATGTCGAAGGCGAAGCGCAAGGGGCGCATCTTCATTGACTGGCTGAGGAACGAGCGTGGCGCGACCGCGATCGCGCCCTATTCGACCCGGGCACGGGCCGGCGGGCCGGTCGCCACTCCCGTTGGCTGGGACGAGCTTTCCGCGCTGGAAGCCGCCAACGGCTTCCGCATCCCGGATATTCTCGAGCGGATCGAAAGCGGCGCGGATCCCTGGCGCGATGTCGCCGGCGTGAAGCAATCGCTGACCAAGAAGATCCTGGACAAGCTCGGAGTGAAGAAGGCGGATTGAGCTGCCTCTGTCAAAGCGGACCGATCAGCCGGCGCTCTCCTTCGCGTACTGGAACTTGTAGGCCAGCGCTTCCGGCAGCCGCCGTGGGCGACCCTGGCCGTTGATGACGGCGATGATCACCTTGGCGGCGATCAGCAGTTGCTCGCCGCGACGGATCTCCTGCTGCAGCACCATCTTGGCGCCACCGGCCTTCTCCGTGACCGTCGTAATCGTCAGGATGTCGTCCATGCGGGCAGGCAGCTTGAAGTCGATCTCCATGCGATGCACTACGAAGACCAGGCCTTCGCTGTCGCCTTCGATCGCGAGCGTCGCCTGTTCGACGCCGAGCAACCGCAGGAAGTCGGTGCGGGCGCGCTCCATGAAGTGCAGGTAGCGGGCGTGATAGACGACGCCGGAAAAATCTGTGTCTTCGTAGTAGACGCGCTGGACCAGCCGATGGCCATTTTCGGTCAGTTCGCCTGCAAGCGAAATCAGGGACATGCTTTTCTCCGAAAGAAATTCCCGTTTCCTGTGCAGGAACAAAAAGCCATTTGCAAGCATTGCAGCGTTGTCACAATCCTACCCTATCACGTGACGGACTTCCTTCTTGAGCAGGAGAACGTGCATGAAGATTGCGATTCTCGGCGGCGACGGTTTCGTCGGCTGGCCCACGGCCCTTCACCTGTCCGATGCCGGCCACGATGTCCATATCCTCGACAATCTCTCTCGCCGCTGGATCGATACGGAGCTCGGTGTGCAATCGCTGACGCCGATGGACTCGATCCAGGAACGCACCCGTATCTGGCACGCAGAAACCGGCCGCCGCATCCATTTCAACCTGATCGATCTTGCTCGCGACTACGAACTGCTCAAGAACTGGCTCGCCGAACATCGCCCGGATGCGATCGTGCATTTCGCCGAACAGCGCGCCGCGCCCTATTCCATGAAGAGCGACCGCCACAAGAACTACACGGTCAACAACAACGTCAACGCCACGCACAATCTCTTGAATGCGCTGGTCGAGCTCGACCTCGATGCGCATCTGGTGCATCTCGGCACCATGGGCGTCTACGGCTATTCGACCGTCGGCGCGGCGATCCCCGAGGGGTACTTGCCGGTCGGCATCGAAACGATGGGCGGCGAGACCGTCAGCCAGGAGATCCTGTATCCCTCCAATCCCGGCTCGATCTATCACATGACCAAGTGCCTGGATCAGTTGCTGTTCCAGTTCTATGCGAAGAACGACGGCCTCAGGATCACCGACCTGCACCAGGGTATCGTCTGGGGCACCCATACCGAGCAGACACGCCGCCACCCGCAGCTCATCAACCGCTTCGATTATGACGGCGACTATGGCACCGTCTTGAACCGCTTTCTGATCCAGGCAGCGATCGGCTATCCCCTGACGGTGCACGGCACCGGCGGCCAGACGCGCGCCTTCATCCACATCCAGGATTCGGTCCGCTGCATCGAGCTGGCGCTGAAGAACCCGCCGGCCCGCGGCAGCCGCGTCGAGATCTTCAACCAGATGACCGAGACCCACCGGGTGCGCGACCTTGCCGAGATGATCGCTGTAATCACGGGCGCGCAGATCGCCTGGCTGCCGAACCCGCGCAAGGAAGCGGCCGAGAACGAACTCGTCGTCCACAATGAGAAGTTCTTAGGCCTCGGCCTCAACCCGACGCGGCTGCAGGACGGGTTGCTGTCGGAAATCGTCGATGTCGCGAAGAAATTCGCCTATCGTGTCGATCGCACGCGCGTGCCTGCCGTCTCCGCCTGGACCAAGGACATTGCGCCGCTCATCAACCACGACCCAGAGGGCAAGCGGCTGAAATCCGTTTCATGACATCCACCGATCCTTCGGAGGGGCTGCGCCCCTCCTCGCCTCCTTCTGCCGGCCATGCCTTCGTGACGCTGGTCACCAATGCCGACTATGCGCTCGGGGCTCGCGCCTTGGCGCGCTCGCTACGCCTCTCCGGCACCGAGGCCGATATCGTGGTGCTGCATACCGGCGGCGTTTCGCTCGACGCGCTGGTGCCGCTGGCCGAGTTCGGCTGCCGCCTCGTCGAGACCGACCTCCTGCCGCTCTCCGATTCGTTCAACGAGCGCCACCAGCGTCGGAACGTGCATGAGAAGGCGCCCTTCACCAAGGGGCGCAAACCCGCCTTTCACTCGCCGCTCGACAATTTCTGCAAGCTCAGGCACTGGCAACTTACCGAATACCGCCGCTGCGTCTTCATCGACGCCGACGCGCTCGTGCTCAGGAACATCGACCGGCTGTTTTCCTATCCGGAGTTCTCCGCCGCGCCGAATGTCTACGAAAGCCTTGCCGACTTTCACCGCTTGAACTCGGGCGTCTTCGTCGCCGAGCCTTCGCTCGCGACATTCGGACGGATGCTCGCTCGTCTCGACGCACCCGAGGCCTTCTGGCCGCGCACTGACCAGACCTTCCTGCAGACTTTCTTTCCGGATTGGCACGGCCTGCCCGTGACGATGAACATGCTGCAATATGTCTGGTTCAACATGCCCGACCTCTGGGACTGGCGCTCGATCGGCGTCCTGCACTACCAGTATGAAAAGCCCTGGGAAAAGGACCATCCGCGTGCCGCGGCCTTGCGGCCGCTGATCGACCTCTGGTTCGCCTTCCTGACCGGGGACGACATTCCGGAGATCGCTTCTCTCGCCAATCCGGCACGCCGATGACCCGGGTCCTGGTCTCCGGCGGCACCGGCTTCGTCGGTCGTTTCATCGTCGAGCATTTGTTGCGGAGCGGATACGAGGTGATCGTCGGCGGTCGCCATCCGCCCAACCCCGGTTTTTTCACCGCCGATCTTCGCTTCGTGCCGTTGTTTCTCGATCCGGATCTCGACCAGGCCGCAGTATTTGATGGCGTTACCGGCTTCGTCCATGCTGCATTCGAACATGTCGAGGGCAGGTATCGCGGCGGTGAAGGCGACGATCCGCAAGGATTCTGCCGTGCGAATATCGATGGCTCGGTCCGCCTGTTCGAGACGGCACGGGCGGCCGGCGTCAAGCGCTGCATATTTCTGTCGAGCCGCGCCGTCTACGGCAGCCGCCGGGCTGGTCGTCTCGACGAGACGTCGCCCCCAGACCCGGACACGCTTTATGGCCAGGTGAAGGTCGCGGTCGAAGATCACTTGCGGATGCTTGCAACCGAGGACTTCATCCCGGCAAGCCTGCGGGTCACCGGCGTATACGGTGCCGCCGGTCCCGGCCGACGGCACAAGTGGGCCCACCTGTTTGCAAGCTATCTCGAAGGAAAACCGATCCAGCCGCGGATCGGCACCGAGATCCATGGCGATGACTTGGGTGCCGCGGTGCGCCTGATGCTCGAAGCGGATAGCGCCGCGGTGCGGGGTGAGGTCTTCAACGTTTCGGACCTGCTGCTCGACGTCAGGCAAATTCTCTCGCTGGTACAGGCGCTGACCGGATGTCCGCACGCATTGCCGGAGACCGTTTCGGCGGATCGGTATCTCATCATGGCGACTGAAAAATTGCGCCAGCTCGGCTGGCAGCCTGGCGGACCGGAGCGGCTGGCGACCTCGATCAGGGATCTGCTCGAAGACATCAGGCCCGCGTAAGGCCTCCGGACCTCGGACCGGCTAACCGAGATCGATGACGACGATTTCCGGCGGCACGCCGAAACGAACCGGCGCAAGCGAGCAGCCGAGACCTCCGGAAACAATCAGGTTGCAATCGTTCTCGACCATATGGCCATAGGCATAGCGGTCGCCAAAGCGCGAGGGCACCACCGGCGCATAGCCGAGAAGCCGCACCTGGCCGCCATGGGTATGGCCCGACAATGTCAACGCGACGCGTGAGGGAACGCTCGGGAAAATGTCCGGCTCGTGCGCCAGCAAAATGACCGGATCGCCGTCGTTCACCTGCGCCAGCGTGCCGTCGAGATCGTCGAGACCTTTCATGCGCTGCCGCTGCCACTTCTTGCCCGGCACCAGGGCGAGCTGGTCTTCGAGACCGGCGATCCAGAAGCCCTGCCCTTCTTTCTCCAGCCGGACTGCCCGGTTGCTGTAGACGTTGATGCCGACATCCTGCAGCGCCTTGTGTCCGAAGGTTGGACCACTGCCGTTTCTCTGCGCGGTCTTGTCCTCCCACCAGTCGTGATTGCCCATGATGGCATGGACGCCAAGCGGCGCCGTAAGCGTCGCAAGCGACTTCGCCCACTCGCTGGAGTGGACATAGCGGGTAACGAAATTCATGCCGGCCGCGTAATCACCGAGAAGCACGGTTACGTCGCCGCCGAGATCATTGGCCTGGCGGCAGATCGAGGCGATGCGGCTTGCCGGCATCCAGGGTTCGCAGGCATGGATATCGGCGAGCGCGACGACACGCAATTTCAGACCGGGTGTCCAGCCGGGCGGCGTCAGCGAGTAGCGAGTTACATTCAGCCGGGCCAATGGCTCGACGGCGAAGGCGTAACCGCTAAGCGCCGCCATGCTGGCAATCCCGCCGCCGATCATTTTCAACAATCCGCGGCGGGTAATCATCTATTCGTCCTCGAGTGTCAGCCGAAATTGTGTCGCCTCGACCTCTTTCGGTGGATTGAGGCCGATATGTTTCCAGGCATTTGCGGTCAAGATACGGCCGCGCGGCGTCCGTTGTATGAAACCCTGCTGGATCAGATAGGGCTCGATGATGTCTTCGATCGCGTCGCGCGGTTCGGAGAGACCGGCGGCGATGGTTTCGATGCCGACAGGTCCGCCAGCGAAATTCTGCGCGATCATGAAGAGATAGCGGCGGTCGAGCTGGTCGAGCCCCATATTGTCGACGAGCAGCCGCGTCAGCGCTTCGTCGGCGATCTCCTTGGTCACGGCCTCGGCGCGCGCCACTTCGGCGAAATCGCGCACCCGGCGCAGCAGCCGTCCGGCGATGCGCGGCGTGCCGCGCGCACGGCGGGCGATCTCGCGCGCGCCATCGTCGGTCATGCCGAGCCCCATCAGCCGGGCGCCGCGCCGGACGATCGATTCCAGTTCCTCGACGGTGTAGAAGTTGAGCCGCACCGGGATGCCAAAACGGTCACGAAGCGGTGTCGTCAGCAACCCGAGGCGGGTCGTCGCCGCCACCAGCGTGAACTTCGAGAGATCGATCTTCACCGAACGTGCGGCCGGACCTTCGCCGATGATGAGGTCGAGCTGGAAATCTTCCATCGCCGGGTAGAGGATTTCTTCGACCGCCGGATTGAGCCGGTGGATTTCGTCGATGAAGAGCACGTCGCGCTCTTCGAGATTGGTGAGCAGCGCGGCGAGATCGCCGGCCTTGGCTATGACCGGACCGGACGTCGAGCGGAAATTGACGCCGAGTTCCTTGGCCATGATCTGCGCAAGCGTCGTCTTGCCGAGGCCGGGCGGGCCGACGAACAGTACGTGGTCCAGCGCCTCGCCACGATTCTTGGCCGCTTCGATGAAGATCTTCAGGTTGGCGCGCGCTTCCGCCTGGCCGGTAAACTCGTCCAGCGACTGCGGGCGCATGGTCGCGTCGAGATCCTCACCGCGCTTTTCCGGCGTTATCAGACGTGCCGCATCAGTCATGCATTCGTTCCAATTGGTCGGTCGTCATGGCGCAGGGTACCCACCTGCGTCCGGCCCCTTCCGTTCTGCCTTGCGCGCCCCGCCAAGGCAAGCGCTCATCGCGCCAGTTCCTTGAGGCCGAGGCGAATGAGCTTGGCACTGTCTCCCCCCTCGCCGCCATTCTTCAGCGCGGCGGCAACCGCATTGGCCGCCTGGTCGCGCGAATAGCCGAGATTGGTCAGCGCCGAAACCGCATCCGACACCGGCGCGGAGGCGACGCCTTCGCCAAGCTCCTGCTTGAGGCCGATCGACGACGCCATCTCGCCGGCAAAGGACGGCGCCTTGTTCTTGAGTTCGGTGACGATGCGCACCGCCACCTTGGGGCCGACGCCTGGCGCGCGGGAGACCGAGGTCTTGTCCTGCAGTGCGATGGCATTGGCGAGTTCGCCCGGCGTCAGGGTCGAGAGCACCGCAAGCGCAACCTTCGAACCAACGCCCTGCACGCTTTGCAGCAGGCGAAACCATTCCCGCTCGAGCGCGGTCAGGAAGCCGAAGAGCTTCAACTGGTCCTCGCGCACATAGGTCTCGATGAAGAGCATCGCCGCTTCGCCAGCCGAACCGAGCTTGGACAAGGTGCGCGCCGAACAAAAGGCGACATAGCCGACGCCATGCACGTCGAGCACGACGTGATCCTCGCCGATCTCGTCGATGGTACCCTTCAATTTGCCGATCATGTGGCGTCTCTCGCGGTGGGGGATGGTCGCTCAGACCATCGGAAAAAACTATGTCGGGCGCAACTACGCCATCAATGCGGCGAGCCGGCTCGTGACCGATTGCCGGTTGTGAGCATGGCAGATGGCGATCGCCAGCGCGTCCGCCGCATCGTTGCCTTTGAACTCGACCTTCGGCATCAGAACCCTGATCATCATGTGGATCTGCTGCTTCTCGCCATGGCCGACGCCGATCACCGCCTTCTTGACCGCGTTCGGCGCATATTCGGCGACCCTCAGGCCCGCGCGCGCCGGCACCAGCATCGCAATGCCGCGCGCCTGGCCAAGCTTCAGCGTCGCCGTCGCGTCCTTGTTGACGAAGGTCTGCTCGACCGCCGCTTCGTGCGGCTGGTAGCTGTGCACCACTTCGGCAAGGCCGTCGTGTAACTGGCAAAGCCGCGAAGCGAGATCCATCTCGCCATCGGAGGTGACCGTGCCGGAGGCCACGAAACGCAGCGAGTTGCCGAGCGTCTCGATGATCCCCCAGCCGGTGCGGCGGAGGCCCGGATCGATGCCGATGATGCGAATCGTATTCTGCATGAAATTCACCCTATGACTCCAGCCTGGACGCTGCCAGCAAAAAGTGAACAAAACAAAAACATACGCACAGGTGAGATCAGCGATCAGGATTTCTTCGCCATCGCCCTTGGATTGAGGAAAATTGAGCTTACATAGCCTTCCATCAATTTCCCTCAACGAAGGCCCGTGCCAATGGCGACTTTCTCCGTCCTCGATCTCTCCCCGATCACCGAAGGCGGCAGCGTCGCCCAATCGCTCGAAAATTCCCGCCGACTGGCGCAGGCAGCCGAGGAGAACGGCTACAAGCGCTTCTGGCTGGCGGAACATCACGGCATGAAGGGCATCGCCAGCGCCGCCACCTCCATCGTGATATCGCACGTGGCCGCAGCCACGAAGACGATCCGCGTCGGTTCCGGCGGCATCATGCTGCCGAACCATTCGCCGCTGGTGATCGCCGAACAGTTCGGCACGCTCGCCGCGCTCTATCCGGGCCGCATCGACCTCGGCCTCGGCCGCGCGCCGGGAACCGACATGCGCACGGCCCAGGCGCTCCGGCGCAACATGGAGGCAAGCGGCAACAATTTCCCGAACGATGTCGTGGAACTGCAGGCCCTGCTCGGCCCCGTCGCCGAGGACCAGAAGATCATCGCCGTTCCGGGCGCCGACACCAATGTGCCGATCTGGCTGTTGGGCTCGAGCCATTTCAGCGCCCACCTTGCCGGCATGCTCGGCCTTCCCTTCGCCTTCGCCTCGCATTTCGCGCCGGACATGCTGCTCTCGGCGCTGGAGATCTATCGCGAACGCTTCACGCCGTCCGCGACGCTCGACAAGCCGCATGTCATGGTCGGCGTCATGGGTGTCGCCGCCGATGCGGACGAAGAGGCGAATTATCTTTTCACCTCGATGCAGCAATCCTTCGTGGCGCTGCGCCGCAATGCGCGCGGACGGTTTCCGCCGCCGGTTCAATCGATGGACGGGCTCTGGAGCTATGACGAAAAGATCTTCGTGGACCATTCGATGATGTATGCGGTCGTCGGCGGGCCCGAGACGATCCGCCGGAAAATTGCGACCTTCCTCGATCAGACGAAGGCCGATGAACTGATCATCTCCCTACCGATCTTCGACATGGAGGCGCGCCTGCACTCGCTTCGCCTCTTCGCCGACGCCCAGCGCGATCTCGCGAAGGCCTGAGAAAGCGCGATCAGACCACGCCGAAAGCCGGCGCAATCTCCTCCATCCGGGTGAAAAACCGATCCGGTCCGAGCTTTTGTAGGAAGACCGGATCGGCATAGCCCCAGGCCACGGCTCCCGCGGCGATGCCCGCCTTGCGGGCCGCTTCGATGTCGCGCGCTTCGTCGCCGATCGCCAGGAACCGGGTCGGGTCCAGCCCGGAATATCGGACCGCCTTTTTGAAATGCTGGTCCTTGCCGAAGAGAGCGGCACCACACTCGAAAATGTCCACGGACGCAGCGGCTTCTCCGAGCGCGGCGCGAATCCCGTCTTCCGCATTCGAGCTGACGATGGCAATGCCGATACCGGCGGCCTTCAAGCGGCTGAGCAATTCGGCGACGCCCGGGAACAGCCGCACGGATGCGGCCTCGGCCGCCATCGCCCGGCGCATGAAGATGGCGATCTGCGGCAGCTTCCACAGGGGCACGCCGAGATGCGCGATGATCTCGCGATTGCCCATCGTTCTCAGCGACTGGAACTCCTCGACGGAAAGCTCACGGAAGCCGTAGCGCCGTGCGGCACTGTTGCAGGCAAGCATGAAGCTCGCCGCGGTGTCGGCGAGCGTGCCGTCGAAATCGAAGATCGCAAATTCATAGGTCATCGGCACCAAACAATGAAAAACCCGTGCCCTTTCGGACACGGGTGAACAATCCGGAACTTGCCAAGCGTCCAATCAGGCCGACAGCTTCGCCAGGATCTCGTCCGACACTTCGAAGTTCGAATAGACGTTCTGGACGTCGTCATCGTCTTCGAGGGTGTCGATGAGCTTCATCAGCGACTGTGCCTTTTCTTCGTCGACCGGCACGGTGTTCTGCGGCTTCCAGATCGCCTTGACGGTCTCAGCTTCGCCGAGCGTGTCTTCGAGCGCCTTGGAGACTTCGCCGATCGCCTCGAAACCGCAGATGATCGTGTGGCCGTCCTCGTCGGTGGTGACGTCGTCGGCACCCGCCTCGATCGCCGCTTCCATGACCTTGTCGGCATTACCGGCGGAGAGCTTGTAGGTGATTTCGCCGACGCGGTCGAAGGAGAAGGAAACCGATCCGGTTTCGCCAAGCGCACCGCCGGCCTTGGTGAAGGTCGAGCGCACGCTGGAAGCGGTACGGTTGCGGTTATCGGTCAGCGCCTCGACGATGACGGCAACACCGCCCGGGCCGTAGCCCTCGTAGCGGACTTCTTCGTAGTTTTCCGCATCGCCGCCGGAGGCCTTCTTGATCGCCCGTTCGATGTTGTCCTTCGGCATCGACTGTGCCTTGGCGTTCTGGATCGCCAGGCGCAGGCGCGGGTTCATCGCCGGGTCCGGCATGCCGGCCTTGGCGGCAACCGTGATTTCGCGCGCGAGCTTGGAAAACATTTTCGAGCGCACCGCATCCTGACGGCCCTTGCGGTGCATGATGTTCTTGAACTGTGAATGGCCAGCCATGGCACCCTCTGCATGCATGATAATGTAGGAATGGGGCGCCTTATAGTTTTATTGCCGCTTTCCGTCCAGCCGGGGCGCGGCTTTTCAGTCGGCCGATACCTGCGCGCGGCTCAAGAGGAAGCTGTGTCCGTCATCGCGACGACACGAAAGGCCGGTGCGTTCCGAGGCGCAGGCGAACGGTCCCCGTGCCCAGCTTTGCCCATAGTCGAGCACCGGGCCGGACGAACAGCAGCTCGGATAACCGACGGCGTGATTGAGGGTGGCTGCACCCATACGGCCGAGTGTGGCGCGAACGTAGCGCGGCGCGACGATATCGCAGGCAAGCTCCGGGCCGCCGTCAGCAGGCTGATAGACGGGCGTGCCGCCGGCCGGCGTGTAGACGCAGCCGATATTGCCCGAAGGCATCACGAATATCTCCTGCACGCCCGCAGGCCCAACGGTCGGCTCCGGCTGGCTCTGCTGCTGTTGTCCTTCGGGAGAGGGCATGCGTGGCGGCGGCGCGCCACCTGCTTGGGCCAATGTCGACAGTGACAGGAAAAGCGATACGCCAACCACAAGCAACTTCATCGGGCGATCCTGAATGTTCAGACGCCCTGGAGAATATAAATCAGAGGTTTGCTTGGCAAGGAACGCAACGAGACTTTGACGCTGGCGCTGTCGGCGAAGCGCTTGTCGTAGTCGTCGCCGAACATGTCGAGGAACGCGTCGATCGGCGGGCCGCGGCGGTGCATCGGCAGGATCAGAGACGACCGCAGTCGATTGACGACGCGGCTCATGCTTTCGGCCCCCATGGTCAGGCCGCCGTCGACCGGCACCATGAGCACGTCGAGCCGACCGATCTGGCGGTAGTGGCTGTCGTCAAGCTCGTGATGAAGATGACCGAGATGGCCGATGCAAAGGTCCGCGACCTCGAAAATGAAGATTGAATTACCGTCACGCTCCATTGCCCCGCCGACTGCACGGATGTCGGTGGTGACGTTGCGGATATAGGTGTCGCCCACCACGAGGTCGTGGCGGGTGGGTTCGCCGTCGTCGCCCCAGCCATGCAGCACGGTCCTGATCGCCGGGTCGGGCGTCAGCGTGTAATGGCTCGAATGTGCCTTGTTCATTGTCGCGACCGTCGGCGGCGTCGGGGGCGCGAACCAGCCATTGTAGTCGGTGGCGATCGAGATGCCGCCGGGCGTCTCGATCAGGAAGGTGGAATGACCGAGATAAGTGATGGTCACCTCACCGGCAGTCGCCTGTCCTTTGGCGGCGGCCGCGGACGTGAAACTGGCGAAGGTCGCCTGCGGCATGGCTTCGGCAATCGCCTGGCATTGACTGGCGTGACGGGGCTGTTGCTGCGCATGCGCGACGGACGGCCAGAATGCATGGATCAGCCATATGGCGGCGAACGTGTAGACAAGGTACCGGAGCATCAGCCTTCACCTCTCTCACTTTGCTTGCTTGACCCGGGCCTGAAGGGCGCGGAGGCGGCAGCCGTTGAACAGCGAATGCCTTTGCCTTCGCTCGGCCTGATGATGGCGTCACGGGCAGGGAGAGAATTGTTCAAGGGCCAGGCCGCGTCCAGTTACAAACGGCGGGCCCTGCTCACGTTTACGTCACCGCTCTCGACAGGGAACGAGGAACTTGGTCGCTGCCGGGGCATCACAATGTCGTATCCTCTATTCGGCGGGGTGGGGAGCCGGTTCGGTCACCACCGCCGATTTGCGCCGCCGGAACGACCGCAGCGCGACGTAGAAGACCGGTGTCAGAAACAGGCCGAGGAAGGTCACCCCGAGCATGCCGGAGAACACCGCGGTACCGAGCGACTGGCGCATTTCCGCGCCGGGGCCGGTGGCGATCATCAGCGGCACCACGCCGAGGATGAAGGCGAAGGCCGTCATCAGGATCGGTCGGAGACGCAATTGGCTTGCCTCCACCGCCGCCTGGACCGGCGTCTTGCCCTCGTCCTCGCCCTGTCGCGCGAACTCGACGATCAGGATCGCGTTCTTGGCCGCAAGGCCGATCAGCACGATGAGCCCGATCTGGGTCAGCACGTTGTTGTCGAGCCCGCGGATGAACACGCCGACCAGTGCCGCGAGCACGCCGAGCGGCACGATCAGGATGATCGCGAGCGGCAACACCCAGCTTTCATATTGCGCCGAAAGTGCCAGGAACACGAAGACGACCGACAGCGCGAAGATGAACACCGCGGTATTGCCGGTCTGGCGTTCCTGGAAGGCGAGTTCCGTCCACTCGAAGGTCGTGCCCTGCGGCAGGATCTGGGCGGCGAGCGCCTCCATCTTGTCGAGGGCGGTTCCCGTCGAGACGCCGACCGCGGGGTTACCCTGGATCGGCACCGACACATACATGTTGTAGCGCTGGACCAGCGTCGGGCCGGCAGTATCGCGGATCTCGACCAACGTACCCATCGGCACGAGCGCACCGGTCGCGGAGCGAACCTTCAGCGCGAGGATATTGTCACGCTCGACGCGGTACTGCTGATCGGCCTGAGCCCGCACCTGGTAGACACGGCCGAAGGCGTTGAAGTCGTTGACGTAGGAGGTGCCGAGGTTGATCGACAGCGCCTCGAAGATGTTGGGGATCGGCACGTTGAGCGTGCGCGCCTTGTCGCGGTCGATCGCCAGGAAGTATTGCGGGCTCGAGGCCGAGAAGGTGGTGAAGACGCCCGTCAGTCCCTCCGTCTGGTTGGCGGCACCCATCATCTGATAGGCAAGCCCCAGCGCGCGTCGCATGTCGGCGCTCTGCCGATCCATGATCTGCATCTTGAAGCCGCCGGAATTGCCGATACCGCGCACCGACGGCGGCGGCACGGCGATGATGAAGGCCTCCTGGATGCTCTGCAGGCTGCCGTAGAGCTGACCGATGATCTGGTTGGCGCTCTGGCCGTGCTTCAGCCGCTCTTCGAAACTGTCGAAGGGAGCGAAGACCACGCCCGAATTGGAGGCGTTGGTGAAGGTCGCACCATTGAAGCCGGCAAAGGCGACGGCGCTCTTCACCCCAGGAATGTCCTGGATGATCTTCGACGCCCGCTTGACCACCGCGTCGGTGCGGTCGAGCGAGGCCCCGTCCGGGAGCTGAATGACGACGATCGCATAACCCTGGTCCATGGTCGGCACGAAGCCGCTCGGCACGATCTGCGCCATGTACCAGGTGGCCCCCAGCAGGCCCACAAAGACAAGCAGCGCCGCGGCCACCGCCGTCTTCGTCGACACCAGCTTGTGCACAATCCAGGCATAACCCTCGGCCATGCGGTCGAAACCGTTGTTGAAGCCGTTGGCCATCGATCGGCCGACACGCGTCAGCGGGTTGCCGCTCTCGTGGTGGCCGTTCTCATGCGGCTTCAACAGGATCGCCGCCAGCGCCGGCGACAGCGTCAGCGAGTTGAAGGCGGAGATCACGGTTGCCACAGAGATCGTCACGGCAAACTGCAGATAGAACTGGCCGGCGATGCCCGGGATGAAGGCCGTCGGAACGAAGACGGCGGTCAGTACCAGCGAGATCGCGATGACCGCGGCCCCCACCTCGTCCATGGTCACGTGCGACGCCTCGCGCGGGGTCATGCCGCGCGCGAGATTTCGCTCGACGTTCTCGACCACGACGATCGCATCGTCGACGACGATACCGATCGCCAGCACCAGGCCGAACAGCGTCAGCATGTTCAGCGAGAAGCCGAAGGCGTAGAGGAACGCGAAGGTGCCGACCAGCGATACTGGGATCGCAACGATCGGGATGATCGCCGTGCGCCAGGACTGCAGGAAGACGAGAACCACGATGGCGACGAGCAAGGCCGCCTCGCCGATCGTCTTGTAGACCTCATTGATCGATTCCGAGATGAACTCGGTCGGGTTGTAGACGATCCGGTACTCGAGCCCGTCGGGGAAATCCCGCGAGACGTCGGTCATCACCTTCTGGATCTGCTCGGCGGCATCGAGCGCATTGGTGCCCGGCCGCGAGAAGATGCCGAGCGCCACCGCCGGGCTGCCGTCGAGATAGCTGTTGTTGACATATTCGCGCGCGCCGAGCTCGATGCGGGCAACGTCCTGCAATTGCACGAGACGGCCGGTTTCCGTCGCCTTGACGATGACGTAGCGGAACTGCCGCGCATCGCTGAAGCGGCCGTCGGTGGTGACGGTGTATTGGAAAGCGCTGTCGCCCGGCGCCGGCGGACCGCCGATCGAGCCGCCGGAGACCTGCACGTTCTGTTCGCGCAGTGCCTGCACGACGTCACCCGCGGTCATGCCGTAGGCGGAGAGCTTTTCCGGGTCGAGCCACACGCGCAGCGCATATTCGCGCTCGCCGAAGAGAATGACGTCGCCGACGCCGTCGAGCCGGACAAGCAGGTCGCGGATGCGCGTGCGCGCATAGTTCGAGACATAGAGCTGGTCGTAGCGTCCGGTCGGCGAGAGCAGGTGCACGACCATCATCAGGTCGGGCGAGCTCTTCGCCGTCGTGATGCCGATGCGCCGGACCTCTTCCGGCAGCCGCGGTTCGGCGATGGACACGCGGTTCTGCACCAGCACCTGCGCCTGGTCCAGGTCGGTGCCGAGTTTGAAGGTGATCGTCAGCGCCATCGAGCCGTCGGCGGTCGAATAGGAGGACATGTAGAGCATGTTCTCGACGCCGTTGATCTCCTGCTCGAGCGGCGTCGCCACGGTATTGGCGACCGTGTCCGCGTCCGCGCCGGGATAGGCGGCCCGGACGACAATGGTCGGCGGGGCGATCTCCGGATACTGCGCCACCGGAAGCTGGAAGTAGGCGATGCTGCCGACGATCAGGAGAACGATCGACAGCACCGATGCGAAGATCGGTCGGTCGACGAAGAAGTGAGCGAACCTCATTGCTCCGTCCCCGTCGCTTGCGCCTCGGAGGGAAGCTGAACCATCTCCGGCTTCACCTTCGTACCGGGGCGCGCCCGCATCAGGCCGTTGACGACGATGGTCTCCTCGCCGGTCATGCCGCTGCGGATGACGCGATAGCCGTGCAGCTTCGGCCCGAGCCGCACGGGCTTGGTCACCACCGATCCGTCTGCCGTCACCTCGTAGATGATCCGCTCGTTCTGGTCGGCGCCGATCGCCTCATCGGGAATGAGCACGGCCTTGTAGGTGTTCGAGCCTTCGATCTGTACGCGGCCGAAGAGACCGGGCTGCAGCACCAGCTTCGGATTTTCAAGACGGGCGCGCACGCGCATGGTACCGCTCTGCGGGTCGACACGGTTTTCGGCAAAGTCGAGCTTACCCTTGAACGGCTCCTCATTGGAGTCGGCAATGGTGACCAGCACCTCGAGCGCACCGCCCCCTTCCTGCAGCGCGCTGCCGCGTTCGCGCGCGACCCGTGCGTAGGAGAGCAGTCGCCGTTCATCGACGTCGAAATAGAAGTCGATCGGATCGAGCGAGACGATCGTCGTCAACACGGTCTGGTCAGCCTGGACAAGGTTGCCCGGCGACAGCAGGCGTCGGTCGACGCGGCCGCTCAGCGGCGCAGTAATCGTGGTGTAGTCGAGATCGAGCTTGGCACGCTCGACCGCCGCTTCCGAGCCGCGCACCAGCGCCTGCGCCGAAAGCAGTTCCCGGCGGTGATCGTCAAGCGTCGAGATCGACAGCGTGCCCGTGCCTGTCAGCGATTGCGTCCGCTTGAACTGCGCCTCGGCGAATGCCAGCGTCGAGCGTGCCGATTCGAGCGTTGACTCGGCCTGGGAGAGGGCCGTGCGATAGGGGCGCTGGTCGATGACGAAGAGCTTGTCACCCTTCTTCACCAGCGCGCCATCGGTGAAGTTGACCTCATCGAGATAGCCGCCGATGCGGGCGCGAACCTGCACCTCGTCGACCGGCTCGAACCGGCCGATGAATTCGTCGCTGTCGATCACGTCACGCACGACCGGCTTGGCGACGGTCACGACGGGCAATTGCGCGTCCTGCGCTCGGGCACCAACAGCGGAAAGAAGGGAAAGAGAAGCGCCGACGATCATCGGCAAATGCCACTTAGACAACATGCATGCCCTCCGAACGCACTTTGATCGCGACGAGCAGCCCGATCGACCGACCACCGCAATCGCTTTGAATACTTCAGAGCGGGACATGGCGGAAAATCGCCGCATTACCCTTCCGCTCCGCACAAATCCTCGGATCGGCAGCGATCCAAGAGGCAAAGTCGCACAAGCAATTAAATGATACAGCGGTCTCCGCTCTCGGCCGGCGAACGCTATTGGATCGAGATCGCCGGGCAGAGAGCGCCTGCTCCCGATTGTCCGGTGAACGGCAGCACAGCTCCGCAATCCAAGACTGCGGACGGTATTCGTTACTGGAAAACACTCGAATACATCACGCCCCGGCCCGGCGTGACTTCGCGATAACCTGCCATCATTTGATGGGGTTGTCACCTTGAAAAAGATCAATTCCCGGAAGGCGATAACAGGCAGGGCGCGCCTCAACCAGAAGCGCGTTCGACCAGCCGGAATTGCTGCCGGCTTCGCCCTAGGACCAGAAATCCGGGATCGTCTCGGCCAACCGCGCGCCGAGGCGCAGCGGCGCGATCTTTTCGGCAAGCCCGGTGCGGTCGGAGATTTCGACGCCGAGGCCGCAGATGGTCGCGGGGCCGGAAGCGGCCTCAAAACGCCCCTTCGGCATTTTCGAGATGAAGCGGTTGAGCGGCTCTTCCTTGTCCATACCGAGCGAGGAATCGTAGTCGCCGCACATGCCGGCGTCGCTCATATAGGCCGTACCGCCATTCAGGATCTGGTGGTCCGCGGTCGGCACGTGCGTATGCGTGCCGACCACGAGGCTGGCGCGGCCATCGACGAAGTGGCCGAAACATTGCTTCTCGCTGGTCGCCTCCGCATGGAAGTCGAAGACGATCGCATCCGCCTGCTCGCCGAGCGGGCAGGCATCGAGGATCGCCTCTGCCGACTTGAAGGGATCATCGAGCTCCGGATGCATGAAGACGCGGCCCATGATATTGGCCACCAGCACGCGGGCGCCGTTGCGGGCGAAGAACAGATTGGAGCCACGACCCGGCGTGCCGGCCGGATAGTTGGCCGGGCGCAGGAACTGGTCGTGCCGCTCGCAGAACACGACCGCCTCCTTCTGGTCCCAGACGTGATTGCCCGTCGTCACGACATCGGCGCCGGCATTGATCGTCTCGAGAAAAATGTCTTCGGTGATGCCAAAACCGCCGGCGGCGTTCTCACCGTTGACGATGACGAAATCAAGCTTGAGGTCACCGATCAGTCCCGGAAGCCGCTCCCAGACCGCCGTACGGCCCGTCTTGCCCACCATATCTCCCAGAAACAGAAGCCTCATGCTCGCTCAAATCCCACCAGGTCAGCCCCGGGGCAAGCGCTTCAGCGATTGTGGCGTCCGGAACTGCGTAAAACAAAGAGATAGAGCGTCTACACGATCCCGACCGCGCAGGAAACGCCTTAGATGAAATGCGGGAAAACCGTGAAATGGCCTGTTGCTTCGACCTTTGCGATTTCAACGCGTTAGGTCATCCCACGATCTCGGCGATATGTCTCAGAAATGCCGAAATCCGCTCTCCGTGAGCACGGCGTCCAACGCGACGTCGTGCGGTTCGGCCGGAATGGATGCCACTTCCTGGCAGTCGAAGGCGATGCCGATCAGCTTCGGCAGGTGACCCTTGTTGCGCAACCGGTCGATGGCGCGGTCGTAATAGCCGGCGCCATAGCCGATGCGATGGCCGGTCGCATCGAACGCGGAAAGCGGTACGAGCATGATATCCGGATCGACTTCCGGCGCCTCCGGACCGGGCCCCGTGGTGCCGAAGCCCGTGGCGATGACATCGGCACCGTCGAGCAATTCGCGGAAAATGATCGTCTGCTTGTCCACGATCGCGGGCAGGCAGAGCCGGGCGCCGCGTTGTTTCAGCCGCGCCATTAGCGGCCGGATGTCGACCTCGGAGCGGATCGGCCAGAAGCCGGCGACGATGTGTCCGGGATCGATCGCGATGACGTCGCCGGCGTGATCGGCCATGGTCAGGCTCGCTTCGATCCGCATCTCCGGCGACATCGCATCGCGCAATGCCAGCTTCTCCTTGCGCAGTGCTGCCTTCAAATCCCTCGGTGACATTCAAATCCTCGCCTGCAAACCTTCCGCCCGCCATCGTCGCCGGAGAAAATCACTTCCCGAAATGGCACAAGTCCGTCATCTGTTGCCGATTCCCGGGCCGGCTACCAGCCTGTTTACGCGATTGCGCCTTTCGCTCACCCACCGGCATCGCCGCATTTGCAGCAGTTTGCGACAATCATGTCACCCCCTTCCCGGTTCGGCACAGCATTAGCTTTCCATTCATCATGGGCAAGGGTTCCGCTTTCACGAAACGTGGCGCGCGTGCAAATAAGGTCACGATTTCAAATAATTAGCAGGAACTAATGCCCGTGTTCGATGTATGGACGCGCTCCTGCAGGCAGCAGTGGAAAAGCCGACGTCCATGAAGGACCAGATGAGCGAACTCGACCCGTTGGAACTGCGTTGCCTGACGCTTGCCGCACGCGGCCGCACGCGCCAGGACATGATGCGCGAGACCGACATTCCGCTCGATCGGATCGACCGGGCACTAACCGATGCCATGCGCAAGTTGCAGGCGAGCAATCTCGCCGAAGCGGTGTTTCGCGCCGCCAGGCTCGATCTCATCTCGTAATCCCCGAGCGGCGCGCAGATCGCTCAGAGCAGCCAGTGCGACCGGTAGACGGCATCCCTCGGCAGCGGTCGCATATGCACCATATCGACTGCCTCTTGATAGATCCCCGCATCGCGCAGGAGCGCCGGCCTACCCGACGGAATGGTCACCGATGCCGCGGGAAACAGAAGTTCGCAAGACCATTGCACCGCTCGGCGGCGGAATGCGATGGAGGTTTCGGAAAAGGCAAAGACGGCAAGCACGCTCATCGGGAATGACCCTGCGCAAAGTGATCGGATCAGCGATCTTCGCCCTCGCATTGACATCTGACAAACGAATTGCAAGCATGGCTACCATCAGAATTTCTGATGGATTAAGGCCATGTCCCTTGCGCTCGACAGCGATTTGCTCCGGACCTTTCTTGCGGTCGTCGACGCCGGCAATGTCACACGTGCCGCCAATATCGTCGGACGCACGCAGTCCGCCGTCAGCATGCAGATCAAGAAACTCGAGGACATGCTCGGCGACGCGCTGTTCGAGCGCCACTCGCGCGGCGTCGTGCTGACGCCGCAGGGATTGCGATTGCTCGACAATGCGAGACGCATCGTCACCCTGCTCGACGACACCGCCGCTGCGATGCGCCAACCCGCTCTCGACGGCGCGGTCCGGATCGGCATACCCGAGGAATACATCAACTCCACCCTGCCGAAAGCGCTCGGAACCTTCGCCGCCATCCATCCCGGCGTCGAGGTGACCGTTCAGCAGGGTGCTTCGATGACCAACGTCGCAGCCCTGGAAGCCGGCGAACTCGATCTCGCAGTCGTCTTCGAGCCCGGCGGGCGCACGAAGAACGAAGTCCTGATGATGGACCCGACCGTCTGGGTAACCTCCGAACAACACCGCACCGACGAGCGGCGACCGCTGCCGATCGCCACCTATACCTATCTGGAAGGCGGTTGGTGCGACGACCTCGCCCAGCGCAATCTCAGGAAATGCCGCCTGGAAAGCCGTGTGGCCTATGTCAGCCGCACGAGCGGCGGCATGATGGCAGCGGTGGTGTCGGGGCTTGCCATTGCCCCGCTCGCCCGCAGCAGCATTCCGGCCGGGTGCCGCGAACTGACGGTCGACGACGGCTATGAGGTGATCGACCACTCGAACGTCGTATTGCGGATATCGAAAGCGGGAAACGGCAAGGACCGTATCGTCGAGGCCATGGCCGACGCCATTCGCCGGGCCTTTGCCGGAGAATGAAAAGTCACCCGAAGGGGAGAAAGTGCGATCCACGACGACCGATGGAGAGTTTACGATCCCGGGTGCCTACTAAGTAGGTGGGCGCCGTATGTCCGAACCCACAGGCTCGGCCAGGGACAGCTCCCTTGAGATCGTGTATGGCCCCGGGGATTGTGGTTCCTGTCGGGAAGCGCAGACCGCGGTCGATATATAAAGTGTCTCGCGGCTTCGCGCCAGAGGCTTGCCACCGAAACCTTTAGCTTGCCGGTGTCGTGGCGCGGCCGTTCAGCTTGGCGGCAATGCTGTGAATCTGAGCGGTGACTTCGCTGAGCGCCGAGGCCAGCGCCTCCTCGCTCTTCATCTGGTCGGAAAGTGCTGCATCGCGACCATGCGTCAGATTGCCGACCTCGGCCTCGAGACTCTTCAGCCGGCGATTGACCTCGCTGAGTTCGTCCATGACCATGATGCCCGCCATGACGGTGAGGCGCAGATCGCCGATCTCGCCGAACTGGCTCTTGAGGTGCCCGACATACTGATCGAAGTTGGTGGCAAGCTCGATCAGATGATCTTCCTGCCCTTCCTCGCAGGCCATCCGATAGGCCTTGCCGTCGATCGATACTGTCACCTGCGCCATGTCGCTTATTCCTAGCGGTCGAGCACCGCCCGAATGGTTTCCATCGCCGTCACGAGGCGACGGGAAACCTCGCGGTTGACCTCCTCGAGCCGATTTGCCCGGAACTGCGACTGATCGAGCTCCTGTGCAAGCCGCGAGCGGTCGGTGTTAACGCGCCGCACCTCGCTCTCGAACTCGCCGAAGTCCCGTTCCCTGTCAAACCGACCGTCGATCGCATTCTCCAGGGATTGCACTGCGTTCCGCAGTTCATCGATCGCCGCTTTGACAGTCTTTGCCGGCATGTGTTCCGAATACCTCGCCCGTGAGGCCGAATCGCCCGAATCCCGTCCGCCGCTTCGGCTCGATCTTTTTTAAACCTATTACGCAAGTCTCAACAATGCCAAGCTCCGCAAACAACTACGGAAGCTGTGGATGGATTACGTAGCCGGCTTTCTTCAACGGCAGTGCGAAAGCTCTGTTGCATTGCGAGACAAGGAGCGGAACGACCTGTCGTCAAATGGCCGCGGAAGGCCCGTATTTATTGACTCGCACGGCGCACCTGCTATGTGTCAGCCGCTTCTTGCGCGGTCTTTGGAGGATAGAGACCGTTCCCTGACCACCGAACGCAAAACGGAACAGTCATGATCTCTCGCGAAAAACACGACCGGATGGCAAATGCGATCCGTTTCCTTTCCATGGATGCCGTCGAGAAGGCAAATTCCGGCCACCCCGGCCTGCCCATGGGCGCAGCCGACATAGCGACAGTCCTCTTTACGCGCTATCTGAGCTTTGACCCCAAGAACCCCTCCTGGCCGAACCGCGACCGCTTCGTGCTGTCGGCCGGCCATGGCTCGATGCTGCTCTATTCGCTGCTCTATTTGACGGGCTACGAAGACATCACCATCGACGAGATCAAGAATTTCCGCCAGCTCGGTGCCCGCACCGCCGGCCACCCGGAATACGGCCATGCCGCCGGCATCGAGACGACCACCGGTCCGCTCGGCCAGGGCATTGCCAATGCCGTCGGCATGGCGATCGCCGAGCGCAAGCTGCGCGACGAATTCGGCTCTGACCTGATGGAGCACTATACCTATGTGCTCGCCGGTGACGGCTGCCTTATGGAAGGCATCAGCCAGGAAGCGATTTCGCTCGCCGGCCACCTGAAGCTCAACAAGCTGATCGTCTTCTGGGACGACAACAACATCTCGATCGACGGTCCGATCTCGATCGCCGACTCGACCGACCAGCACGCCCGCTTCCGCGCCTGCAACTGGAACACCATCACCGTCGATGGCCATGATCCGGATGCGATCGCCGCCGCGATCGAGCAGGCCCAGAAGTCCGACAAGCCGACGATGATCGCGGCTAAGACGACGATCGGCTTTGGCGCACCGAACAAGGCCGGTACCCACAAGGTCCACGGCTCGCCGCTCGGCGCCGAGGAAATCGCCGCCACCCGCAAGGCGCTCGGCTGGGAAGCCGAAGCCTTCGTCGTTCCCTCCGACGTGCTCGACGCCTGGCGTCTGGCCGGCCTGCGTTCGACCAAGGCGCGCAAGGAATGGGAAGAGCGCCTCGAAACGAGCGAGGCCGAGAAGAAGGCCCAGTTCGTCCGCCGCTTCTCCGGCGAGCTCGAAGGCCGTCTCGCCTCCGCCATCGACGACTACAAGAAGAAGCTCGCGGAAACCAAGCCATCGCCGGCAACCCGCAAGGCTTCCGAGGACGCACTCGAAGTCATCAACGGCGTTCTCGCCGAAACCATCGGCGGCTCGGCCGACCTGACCGGCTCGAACAACACCAAGACGAGCCAGACCAAGTCGATCACGCCTGACGATTTCTCCGGCCGCTATATCCATTACGGCGTGCGCGAGCACGGCATGGCCGCTGCCATGAACGGCATGGCGCTGCATGGCGGCGTCATCCCCTATTCCGGCGGCTTCCTGATCTTCTCGGATTATTGCCGTCCGTCGATCCGCCTCGCCGCGCTGATGGGCATCCGAGTCATCCACGTGCTGACGCATGACTCGATCGGCCTCGGCGAAGACGGCCCGACCCACCAGCCCGTCGAGCACATGGCCGCACTGCGCGCCATCCCGAACCTCCTGATGTTCCGCCCGGCCGACGCCACGGAAACGGCGGAATGCTGGCAGCTCGCGCTCGAAAGCCACAACCGTCCGTCCGGCATCGCACTCACCCGTCAGAACCTGATGGCTGTGCGCACCGAGTATGAGGAAGAAAACCTCTGCGCCCGCGGCGCCTACGACCTGATCTCGGCCGCCGATGCCAAGGTCACGATCTTCGCCACCGGCTCGGAAGTCGAGATCGCCGTCAAGGCCTGCCAGGCGCTGACCGCCAAGGGCATTTCCACCCGCGTCGTCTCCGTTCCCTGCTTCGAGCTCTTCGCCGAGCAGAGCGAAGACTACCAGCAGGCGATCATCGGCAACTCGCCGGTCAAGATCGCCGTCGAGGCCGGCATCCGTCAGGGTTGGGATCACTTCATCGGCAGCGACGGCGCCTTCATCGGCATGTCGTCCTTCGGTGCCTCCGGTCCCTACAAGGACCTTTACAAGCACTTCGGCATCACGCCCGAGGCGGTGGTCGCCGCTGCGGAAGCGAAACTCGCCTGATCAAGTTGCGGGGCGCGCCGAAGGGCGCGCCCCGCTTTTTTCGTACCACGTCATCCAGACAGGGAGAGACCCGACATGACAGTAAAAGTCGCCATCAACGGTTTTGGCCGCATCGGTCGCAACGTGCTCCGCGCGATCGTCGAATCCGGCCGCACCGACATCGAAGTCGTTGCGATCAACGATCTCGGCCCCGTTGAAACCAACGCTCACCTGCTGCGCTATGACTCGATCCACGGCCGCTTCCCGGCCGAGGTCAAGGTCGAGGGCGACACGATCACCGTCGGCGGCGGCAAGCCGATCAAGGTCACGGCGATCAAGGATCCGGCAACGCTTCCGCACAAGGAACTCGGCGTCGACATCGCGATGGAATGCACCGGCATCTTCACCGCGCGCGACAAGGCTGCAGCACATCTCACCGCCGGCGCCAAGCGCGTCATCGTTTCGGCTCCGGCCGACGGCGCTGACCTGACGGTCGTCTACGGCGTCAACCATGACCAGCTGACCAAGGATCACCTGGTCATCTCCAACGCTTCGTGCACGACGAACTGCCTGGTTCCGGTCGTCAAGGTTCTGAACGACGTCGTCGGCATCGACCACGGCTTCATGACCACGATCCACTCCTACACCAATGACCAGCCGTCGCTCGACCAGATGCACAAGGATCTCTACCGCGCCCGCGCTGCGGCACTGTCGATGATCCCGACCTCGACCGGCGCCGCCAAGGCCGTCGGCCTGGTTCTGCCGGAACTGAAGGGCAAGCTCGACGGCACGTCGATCCGCGTCCCGACCCCGAACGTCTCGGTTGTCGACTTCAAGTTCGTCGCCAAACGCAACACCTCGGTCGAGGAAATCACCAACGCCATCAAGGCTGCCGCGAACGGCGCGCTGAAGGGCGTCCTCGGCTACACGGAAGAGCCGCTCGTTTCGCGCGACTTCAACCATGACAGCCACTCCTCGATCTTCGCGATCGACCAGACCAAGGTGATCGAAGGCAACTTCGTGCGTATCCTCACCTGGTACGACAACGAGTGGGGCTTCTCGAACCGCATGGCCGACACAGCCGTCGCCTTCGCCAAGCTCATCTAACGCAGATGTTTCGCGCCCTATCTTCAAAGACGGTCCGCTGGCGTCCGCTTGAAGGAGAAGGGCTCGAACACCTGACGCTGACATCAACCGATACTGCTGACGGCGCGGTCATCCGCGCCGTTGGCGTTCTCATCGGTAACCGCGGCGGTACGCCCTACGGCGTGCGCTACCGGATCGATTGCGACGAGACGTGGCTGGTTCGGAAATTCATGGTCGACACGACCGATGGCCGTAGCCTGCATCTGCGCTCGGACGTTCCGGGCCAATGGATGACGGCGCGAGGCGCGGCCCTGCCCGAGTTCGACGGCTGCATCGATATCGACCTTGCCGGAACACCCTTCACCAACACGCTTCCGATCCGACGCCTCGGGCTCGACCGCCGTTCCGGCACCGCCAGGCTGAAGATGCTCTACGTGCCGTTCGACACGTTCGAGCCCGTCGTCGACGGCCAGCACTACACCTGCCTCGATGATTTCAGGCTCTACCGCTACGAGGCCGAGGACCGCAGCTTTGCCGCGGACCTGCCCGTGGACGAGGATGGCCTCGTCGTCGACTATCCCACCCTTTTCCAGAGACTATCACCGGAGACTATCTGATGACTTTCAAGACCCTCGACGATCTGACCGACATCGCCGGCAAGCGCGTGCTGGTGCGCGTCGATCTCAACGTGCCGGTCAAGGACGGCGTGGTGACGGACGCGACCCGCATCGAACGCGTGGCGCCGACCATCCGCGAACTGTCCGAGAAGGGCGCCAAGGTCATCCTGCTCGCCCACTTCGGCCGCCCGAAGGGTGAGCCTGTCGCCGACATGTCGCTGAACACGATCGCGCCGGCGGTCGAAGACGTGCTCGACCAACGCGTTCACTTCGCGGCCGACTGCATCGGCGACAAAGCGAAGAACGCGATTGCCGAAATGAGCGACGGCGACGTGCTGCTGCTCGAAAACACCCGCTTCCACAAGGGCGAGGAAAAGAACGAGCCGGCCTTCGTCGAAGCGCTTGCCGCCAACGGCGATATCTACGTCAACGACGCATTCTCTGCCGCCCACCGCGCCCATGCCTCGACCGAAGGTCTCGCCCGTCACTTGCCGGCCTATGCCGGCCGCACCATGCAGGCCGAACTCGAAGCGCTGGAAAAGGGCCTCGGCCAACCGAAGCGTCCGGTCGTCGCGATTGTCGGTGGCGCCAAGGTCTCGACCAAGATCGACCTCCTGCAGAACTTGGTGACCAAGGTCGACGCACTCGTCATCGGCGGCGGCATGGCCAACACCTTCGTCGCCGCCAAGGGCGTCAATGTCGGCAAGTCGCTGTGCGAGCATGACCTCGCCGACACCGCCAAGGCGATCATTGCCGCCGCCGACAAGGCCGGCTGCGCCATCGTGCTGCCGGAAGACGGCGTCGTCGCCCGCGAGTTCAAGGCTGGCGCCGACAACGAAGTGGTCGACATCAACGCCATCCCGGCCGATGCCATGGTCCTCGACGTCGGTCCGAAGTCGATCGCCGCCGTCAACGACTGGATCTCCAAGGCCGAAACACTCGTCTGGAACGGCCCGCTCGGCGCCTTCGAAATCGCCCCCTTCGACAAGGCGACGGTCGCGGTTGCCAAGCATGCGGCTGCCCGCACCCGCCAGGGATCTCTGGTCTCGGTTGCCGGCGGCGGCGACACCGTCGCGGCGCTGAACCATGCCGAAGTCGCCGACGATTTCAGCTATGTCTCGACCGCCGGCGGCGCATTCCTGGAATGGATGGAAGGCAAGCCGCTCCCGGGCGTCGACATCCTCAAGCAGAAGTAAGCCACGCAACCGGCGCGTGGGCCATTCTCACGCGCCGGCAATCAAGAAAAAACCTTATTTATTCAATCGATTAAAAAATTTTAAATCGTTTTAGTCGATTTTCTTGCCATTTTCCTGGACAATTTCACCTGTTACTCGCGCCCTTGTTTGGAGCGTGGCGGCTGCGTGCGCGCCGTCGGTCCCGAAAGTGTTTCAGTACCTCGCCTGATCCATGGTGATCGGCGCTGTCTAGGGAGAAAAACATGAGCGAAAGACTGGAAGACATCGCAATTTCCATGGTCGCCAACGGCCGCGGGCTGCTCGCCGCCGATGAATCCACGGCGACGATCAAGAAACGTTTCGACACGATCGGCCTCGAATCCACCGAGACCTCCAGGCGGGACTATCGCGAGATGCTGCTGCGCGCCAACGAGGCGATGCGCAAGTACATTTCCGGCGTCATCCTCTATGAGGAAACCCTGTTCCAGCATGCGGTCGACGGTACGCCGCTTGTCGACATCATCCGCGCCGCCGGCTCTATCCCCGGCATCAAGGTCGATGCCGGCGCCAAGCCGATGACCAACTTCCCGGCCGAGACAATCACCGAGGGTCTCGACGGCCTCGCCCAACGGCTGACGAGATATTACGAGGCGGGTGCGCGCTTCGCAAAGTGGCGCGGCGTGATCTCCATCTCCGATACATTGCCGAGCGCCGGTGCCGTTCGCGCCAACGCCCATGCGCTCGCCCGCTATGCCGCCCTTTGCCAGGACGCCGGCATCGTGCCGATCGTCGAGCCGGAGGTGCTGATGGACGGTGCGCCGGGCGACCACTCGATCGATCGCGCGGAACATGTGACGGAGTGGACGCTGCGCACCACCTTCGAAGAACTGGCCGCGATGCGCGTCAAGCTCGAGGGCATGATCCTGAAGCCCAGCATGGTGATCGACGGCAAGAAGGCGCGCAAGGCTTCGGTCGCCGAAGTGGCCGAACGCACGATCAAGGTGCTGAAGCGTACCGTGCCTTCGGCCGTTCCTGGCATTGCCTTCCTCTCCGGCGGCCAATCGACGGAAGAGGCAACCGCCCATCTTTCGGCGATGAACGCCACCCGCGACCTGCCGTGGAAACTCACCTTCTCCTATGGCCGCGCGCTGCAGCAGGAGGCGCTCAACGCCTGGCACGGCAAGGCCGACAATATTGGTGCCGGCCAGCGCGCCTTCTCGCACCGCGCCGAGATGTGCAGCCTCGCAGCCAAGGGCGCCTGGAAGAAGGGTCTCGAGAAAGCCGCATAGGCACATGGTCGAGAAATGAGAAACCGAGGGGCCGCAAGTCGGCCCCTTTTCTTTTTGGACTTTCTGCGGCTCGCAGGCCGCCCATCGACGAAACAATACGAACCCTAACCACGGATAACCCAAGCGCCCAGCACAAGCAGGAGAAGCGACGGTCCCAGTAACATTCCGCCGAAGAGCAAAGCCGCTTTTTGCACTTCCCTGCCGGATCGAAGTCGCCGCCCAATCTCGTCGGGCACGACAACGCTCGGGGCCCCGGCTGCGGCTGCCCTTTCCCTGATGGCGGCTGCCTCTCTCTCGGCTTTCCAGCCGTCGGTGATCACGACCCAACCTTTGACAAAGATGGAGCCACCATCTGTCACGTCTCTCTGCCGTCCTTCAAATTCCACATAGACGACCAGCGTCAGCACCCAAAGTGCAGACGCAATCAGCCACAATCGAAAGAGGCCGCGTCGGATATTCATCTGTGTGCCCAGCCTATGCGCCAAGGATAGCACAGCAGTCGGCTTGTGCCGCTTGGGGCTTGGACGAAAAACGGCCAGTGAGCTTACCAGTTTGAATATAAACGGTTATTTCGTTTTGTGAGCTCCAAGAATATTGTCACCGGAACAAGTTGGCGCCTTTGACCGGCGCGAACGCTGGCTTAAGTCTTGGCTTCGCCGCCAACCCCAGAGAAAGCCGGTGCCATGACCTCCGCCGCTTCGCCGCAATCCATCGCTTATGTCACTGTCGACGTCTTTACCGCCGAACGTTTCGCCGGCAACCAGCTCGCGGTCATCCCGGACGCACGGGGCCTGAGCGACCGGCAGATGCAGGCGATCGCGACCGAGTTCGGCTATTCCGAAGTCACCTTCGTGTTGCCGCCGCGCGACCCCGCCAATACGGCCGAGGTCCGAATCTTCACGCCGACGATGGAGATCCCCTTTGCCGGCCACCCGAATGTCGGCACCGCCTTCGTGCTCGGTCGACAGAAGGAAATCTTCGGCCGTGTGCCCGACGGCATCCTGCGCTTCGAGGAAAAGGCGGGGCTTGTCGAGGCAACGCTGTCGTGGGAGAAGGGCGAGGTCACCGGCGCAAGCATCGTCGTGCCGCGCAGCCTGACGGCCGGCCCGGAAATCGACGTTGGCACGGTGGCTGCCTGCGCATCGCTCCCGTCAGAAGCCATCAGCGCAAGCACCCATACGCCGATCCGCCTTTCCGTCGGCTTGCCCTTTGCGGTCGCGGAAGTCACTGATATCGCAACACTTTCGACCGCGCGGCCGAACGTCACTGCGTTCCAGGCGGCCAATGCCCGCTACAAGCCGGAAGAAGACAGCTTCAGCCTGTTCCTTTACGTTCGCTCGGCAGAGGCGCCGTGGCAGATCAGGGCTCGCATGTTCGCGCCACTCGACAACGTCAACGAGGATCCCGCAACCGGCAGCGCCTCCGCAGCGCTCTCTGCCCATCTCGTATCGCTACTGCCGGATGAGGATATCGATATCGAGATCACCATCGAGCAGGGCGTCGAGATGGGCCGGCGCAGCCTCATCGGGGCGAGCGTCCGCAAGCAGGGCGGCGTCGTTCGTCAGGTCAGCCTTTCCGGCACTTGCGTCAGCGCCATGCGCGGGCTGATCGACCTCTAGCGCTTTCCCTCGCAGACCTTTAGGCGTCACCCGGCTCGGGCAATAGCGTCAGAATATCGGCGAACATATCCCGCCATTCGGCGTCGTCCATCTCGACGAAGCCGAAACCGCGCAGCAGGAAGACGCCTTCGGTGGCGAGGAAGGCGAGGCGCGCCCGGCGCCCCTCCTCCGTCGTGAGGTCGATGCCATCGAGACGGGCGCGGTACCAGGCGCGGTTCTTCGCCATATGCTCTTCCCGCTGCAGAAGTGCCGCCATCATGCCCGATGTCCGGGCGTTGTCGGCCGTGTTCATCCGGGCAGTTACCGAGGCATGGGCGCGCATTGCCTTCACCGGGTCGGGGTCCTCGCCGCCCTCCGCCGCGACCGCGGTGTCGAACTCGTTGAACCAGCGCTCCATCATCGCGTCGATCAGACCGTCCTTGTTGCCGAAGCAATATTGCACGCCGCCCTTGGTGATACCGGCCGCCTTGGCGACGGCATCGATCGTCAGGCCCGCGGCGCCGACGGCGTTCACGATCGCCTCCGCAGCATCCAGAACCTTGTCACGATCGATTGTTCGACGTCGCCCCATCTTGACTTCCTATTTCAAATCCATACGTACGTATTTAAATATTGACCCTGACGTTAACAAGACCTGGCCGCCAATTCCCTGTGGGCGGCCACCCGAGGTGTACCATGCTTCCGCAAAATCGCTGGCTCATTCTGGCCATCGTATCGAGCGCACTCCTTTTGATCGTCGTCGACATGACGGTGCTCTATACCGCCCTTCCCCGCCTGACCCATGACCTCGGCGCGAGCGCATCGGAGAAGCTCTGGATCGTCAACGCCTATGCCCTCGTCGTTGCCGGCCTCCTGCCCGGCCTCGGCACGCTCGGCGACCGGCTCGGCCACAAGAAGCCCTTCATCGTCGGCCTGGCCGTCTTCGGCGTCGCTTCGCTGGTCGCTGCCTATGCGCCCACCCCTACGGTCCTGATCGGCGCCCGCGTTCTGCTTGCGGTCGGCGCCGCGCTGATGATGCCGGCAACGCTGTCGATCATCCGTCTCACCTTCACCGACGAACGCGAACGGGCGCTCGCAATCGGCGTATGGGCCGCGATCGCCTCCGGAGGGGCTGCGATCGGCCCGGTTCTCGGCGGTTTCCTGCTCGAATATTTCTGGTGGGGTTCGGTCTTCCTGATCAACGTGCCGATCGTCGCCATTGCCCTCATGCTCGGCATCGTCGTGCTGCCGAACAGCCCCGGCAATCCCAGACATCCGTGGGATGCGCTCGGTTCGTTCCAGATCATGGTGGGCCTTGTTGGTCTTGCCTATGCCGTCAAGGAAACGAGCAAGCGCGAGCCGTCGCTGGAAGCTGGCCTCGCCGCGGCCGTGATCGGTGCTATCGCACTCGTCGTCTTCGTCCGCCGCCAGCGCCGAAGCCTGCATCCGCTGATCGATTTCAGCCTCTTCCGAAACGGAGCGTTTTCTTCCGGCGTGGCGTCGGCACTGGTGGCGTCGGCCTCCATCGTCGGCATCGAGCTTGTCCTGAGTCAGCAGTTGCAGCTTGGTGAAGGCTTTTCGCCGCTCGAAGCCGGCTTCTTCATTCTGCCGATCCCGCTCGCCGCCTTCGTCGCCGGCCCGCTGACCGGCACGCTGCTTCCGCGTCTCGGAGCGGAAGTGGTGCTGCGCTCCGGACTGCTCCTCGCGGCCGCCGGTCTCGCAGCTTACTTGCTGCTTCACGACATCGGCACGCTTGCCCAGATCGTCAGTCTCGTCGTTCTCGGCCTCGGGATCGGCGCCTCGATGACGGCCGCCTCCAGCGCCATCATGTTCAACGCCCCGCCCGAGCGGGCAGGCATGGCGGCATCGATCGAGGAGGTCTCGTTCGAACTCGGCGGCGCTATCGGCATTGCCGTGCTCGGCAGCGTGATGTCGGTCGTCTACACCGCCTTCCTCGTCCTGCCGGAAGGTGCCGCAATCTCGCCGATCGCACGCGACAGCCTGGACGAAGCCTTGATCCTCGCCGAGGAGCTGCCGCCGGAACTGGCGGGCGAACTGGTGACGCGCGCCCGGCTTGCCTTCGAACAGGCCTTCACCACGGTGGTGATCGTTGCGACAGCCATGATGTTTGTCACCGGCTCGGCCATCTGGTGGCTGACGGGCGGCCGCAGCAGCGCCCCGGCGGGATCGCGCCAGGCAAGCCACCACTGAACTGAAAGCGACCGCCGGCCCCTCCGGCGGTCAGCGCAACCCCGCCTCACATTTCGCGATCGCCTCGAGCATCGCCTGGAAGCGCACGTGGTGGCGCACCGCATCCAGATCGGAATCCTGCTTGAACCAAAGCAGCTGATAGCACGAGCTTTGCGGCAGCAGGGTCTCAAGAAGATCGAGCGCCGCATCGATGTCGCCGAGAATGGAATAGACGCAGGCGGTATTGTACCGCGCGACCACGTCGTCGGGGTCGATCGCCAGCGCGCGCGCCGCCCATTCCCGTGCCCGATCCGCCTCGCCCATATGGGCAAGTGCCAGTGCGCCGCGATGTGCCGGGCCGGAGTTTTCCGGGTTGAGTTCCAGCGCCCGCTCCGCTCGCGAAATGCCGATCTTCGCCCATTGCGCGCGTTCGGCGTCCCGGCCGAGCGAACGGTAGGCGCTCATCAGGTGGATCGGCGACAGATAATCGTCCGGCCTGATGTCCGCTGCGCGCTTGAAGAACTGGATCGCCGTTTCGAAGGCGCCCTGCATGAACAGGAAGCGGGCATAGTGGAAGTTCGCCTCGTACAGGCTGGGGTCCAAGGTCAGCGCCCGTTCGAACTCGGCGACCGCCTCTTCATCCTGGCCGTCCTGATGCAGGACCAGGCCGCGGGAGGCATGCGCCTCCGCCAGGTTCGGATCGAGCTCCAGTGCTCTCGCTGTGGTGGAAAGAATACTGTCCAGAGGGAACTCGTCCTCATGCCAGTCGCGCAGCGCCGACTCGCAATCGGCGATGCCGGCATAGGCGCGGGCAAAGTCGGGATCGAGTTCCACCGCCTTCAGGAACATGCGCCGGGCGAGCAGCAGATAGGACCGAGTCCAGGCATGCGAGAACTGCCGGCCGCGCAGATAGTAGGTATAGGCCTCCACGCTCGTGGTCGGGTCGCTTTCGATCGCACGCCGCTCCGCCGGCAGCAGCTTGATCCTGAGCTGATCGACGATGGAATGGGTGATCTCGTCCTGGATGGCGAAGATATCGGTCAGGTCCCGGTCGTAGCGGTCGGCCCACAGATGCGTGCCGGTCAAGGCGTCGATGAGCTGGCCGGTGATCCGAACCCGCGAGCCGGCCTTGCGCACGCTGCCTTCGAGGATGTAGCGGACGCCGAGCTCCTGCGCGACCTGCTTCACCTTCACCGACCGCCCCTTGTAGGTGAACACCGTGTTGCGGGCGACGACATGCAGCTTCGAAATCTTCGAGAGATCCGTGATGATGTCTTCGGTGATGCCGTCGGAGAAATACTCCTGCTCGGGATCATGGCTCATATTGGTGAAGGGGAGTACCCCGACCGATAGCCCGTAGCCGTCATCGAGCACGATGGGCCCGACCTCGCTTGGCGCCGCCGCAACCTTCGTCGGCGCACCGAGCGCCACCGAATAGACGTGAACGCCGGCGGCAATGTTCTTCAGCGCGTGTTCGCCCCTGTCGATGAAGCCGATGTCCAGGCGTGAACCGACATGGTCGCGCACGGATGCGGAGACAGCGATGCCGGATGGTTCCGCCAGACCTTCGAGCCGGGCGGCGACATTGACGCCGTCACCGAATATATCGCCGTCCTCGACGATGATATCGCCGAGATGCACGCCGATACGCAACTCGATGCGTTTCAGCGGCGGCACGCTTTCATTGCGGATGAGCATGCCGCGCTGAATATCGACGGCACAGGCAACCGCGTTCACGACGCTCGCGAACTCGACGAGAATGCCGTCGCCGGTCAATTTGACGATGCGCCCCTTGTGACGGTTGATCTTGGGATCGACGAGCTCGTTCTTGTGCCGTTTCATCGCGGCCAGCGTGCCGGTCTCGTCAGCCCCGATCAGGCGGCTGTAGCCCACGACATCGGCGGCGAGAATGGCAGCGAGACGGCGTTCCAAGAAACCCTCGAATTCACTTCCCGAATGAAAGAGGTAATCTAGCGCGTTATTCCCCATCTGTCCTGCGCCCTTTTGTAGTTGTAACGAATATACGTACAACCCAATAGCATCGGGCGATCGGCCCCGAAGTTTCCAAGGAAACGGGTCTTTAGCGGCGAAATGGCCCGGCTAAGGCCGGATCAAGACGGTCACCATCATCATGACGATGGCGAAGACAGCGATCTTCCAGAAGTCCCGGCGGCGGCGCAGACCCGGGATGCCGAGCGGCCACAGAAGCTGGATGGCCATTGCCAGCAGCAGGATAAGGGCGAGCGCCTTCTGCATGTTGCCCTCGTGTTCCGGGAGGCTGCCTTAGCCGGCGAAGCCATCGCAACACCGGCATCGTTCGTCGCACGGAGCAGCGCCTTCCCCCAAGGACTAGCGATACGTCGTGCACGGCAAAAAGGGCTAGTGTTTCCGCGGACGATTTGCAATGACCGGTCTCCTTCAATCGTCTCCGACTGAAGGGAAAAACATGCGGCAACTCGAAGCGTCGCTAAGAGAAACCGGCTGGCAATTCACCAGGCATCGCCCTAACTTGCTGACGGCAGAACGAATTTCGGATGGATGATGAGAAAGAACCTGCTCCCGGTCGCCGCCCTCCTGCTCGGTACCTTGTTTCTCTTTCTGGGCAATGGCCTCCAGGGCTTGCTTCTTCCCGTGCGTGGTACCGCCGAAGGCTATCCGACAACCATTCTTGGCCTGATCGGCACCTCCTGGGCCGCCGGCTTCGTTCTCGGCTGCTTCTTCGCACCGAATGTCGTCAAGCGCATCGGCCATGTGCGCGCCTTCAGCGTCTTTGCTTCGCTGATCGCCATCGTCGCGCTGCTGACCGGCATCATGATCAACCCGACCTGGTGGCTGATCCTGCGCGCGCTTACCGGCTTCTCCACCGCCGGCACGTCGATGATCATCGAAAGCTGGCTGAACGAGCGCGCCACCAATGAAAGCCGCGGCGTCATCTTCTCGCTCTATATCGCCATCACGCTCTTCGGCGTCGTCGGCGGCCAGATGATGATCCCCTTCGGCGACACCTTGACCAGCTTCTTCTTCATGATCTGCGGCATCCTCTATTGCCTCGCCATGCTGCCGACTCTTCTGTCCAAGGCCGCCTCGCCGCAACCATTGAAGCAGGTCCGCCTCGACCTGCGCGCGCTTTATCGCAACTCGCCGGTGTCCTTCCTCGGCATCCTTCTCGTCGGCATCGCCAACGGTGCCTTCGGCACGCTCGGCGCCGTCTTCGGGCGACAGGCCGGCCTTTCCGACAGCACGGTTGCGGCCATGATGAGCGTGGCGATCTTCGCGGGCGCGGTGATGCAGCTCCCGGCCGGCCGCCTCTCGGACCGCATCGACCGCCGCTATGTTCTGGCAGCACTTGCGGGCGTCGGCGCCTTCGCCGGACTGCTCATCTTCCTGATCGAGCCGAGCCAAGTCTGGATCGTGCTGACGTTGATCGCGATCTATGGTGCTGCCGCCAACGCGCTCTATCCGATCGCCGTTTCCCACGCCAACGACTTTGCGACCGCCGAAGACTTCGTGAAGGTCTCCGGTGGCCTGTTGCTGCTCTACGGCGTCGGCACCATCATCGGCCCGACGATCGGCGGCCCGGTCATGACGGCGGCCGGCCCGTACGGCCTGTTCATGATTACCGCCTGTGCCCACATTTTGATCACAGCCTATGCCATCATTCGCAGCCGGATGCGCGCGCCCGTGCCGGTCTCCGACCGCGATGCCTTCTCGCCGGTCAATGCCGGTGCGCCGACGACGCCGGAGAGCCTGCAGCTTTCGCCGCGCGCTGCCCCGTTCGAGGAAGCGCGTAGCGAACCGGACAACAACCAGAGATGGGAGGATCAGACCGATGAACCTGTTTGACGATGACCGACCACAGAAGAAGGTGGTGCACGAAATCGGCAGCGACCTTTCCTTGCTTTCAGTCGATGAACTCACCCAGCGCATCACCCTGTTGACGGAGGAAATCGCCCGGCTCGAAGCCGAGCGGACGCGCAAATCCGCAAGCCGCTCCGCTGCCGAGAGCCTGTTCCGCTGAACCGTTACCGCAGCGGCCGCAGCGCAGCAAAACGAAGTGCGTTTAACGGCGCATTAAGCATTATCTGCGATTGTCAGGGCATCCGGAGCTTTCCGGTTTCAGACAATTTCTCCGACTGGCGAACGGGTCTGATTTTTCTCCCTGTTTTACCTTGAGAGCCGCTTTCCGCGGCTCTTTTTTTATTTTGGCATAGCTTTCGCTAAAGAACTGTGGAGATTAACCCTTTCTTAAGAATACCCTTGCGCGAAATGCGCTATCGGATCATTCTTCGAGCATAGAGACGGGCAAGGATTTATTTCCTATAACCGTCCGCTACCTGACTGTCGTGATGCGTTTGAACCAGGGAAAACAGGTCATGTCCGAGAGAGGATTGAATACGGTCAGTTTCGCGGGACACGCGGCGTCCTCGGCACAATTCAAGACACTCTATTCGGAAGGCATGGGTCTGGTCGAGGAAACGGCCACCTATCTCGACGGCCCTGGCCGCGCCGCCTCGAAGGTTCTGCCACGCATGGCATCGGTTCTCTATGCGGCCGAGTCCATGCGGCTTACCACCCGCCTGATGCAGATGGCTTCGTGGCTGCTTTTGCAGCGCGCCGTCAACAACGGTGAGATGAGCCGCGACCAGGTGATGTCGGAAAAGAGCAAGGTGCGCCTCGACAGCTTCAACGTCGATCGCTCCGCCCCCGGCTGGGCCGAACTGCCGGAATCCTTCCGCGACCTGATCGAGCGCTCGTTGCGCCTGCAGAACCGCGTCGCCCTGCTCGACCGCGAAATCTATCGCCCGCACGAAGCCGCCGCCATCGTTCCGGACAACCAGAACGGCGTCAAGGCGCAGATCAAGCTGCTGCAGACGGCCTTCGGCACCAACTGACAGCCCTTCTCCTCAGCCTGCGGAAAACGAACCCGGCTCTGGCCGGGTTTTTGTTTTGCATCGTTGGCGTCAGGATCGCGCGCGCCGCATATTGGCCAGTAAAAACATCACCAGCACACAGCACAGGAAGCCAAGAGCCAACGGCAGTCCCCGATGCCCGAGCCACTGCATGGCCAGTCCCGTCGTCGGCGAACCCACGATGCCGCCGAGACCCCAGGCGACGGCGAAGGCCGCGTTGCCGGCGATCAGGGCCTGTCCAGTGAAGCGCTCGCCGAGCTGGATCAGCGACATCGTATAGATGCCGAACGAGACCCCGCCCCAGACGAAGATGAGCGGCCAGATGAGCCAGGAGTTGAAGGCCCATGGCAGTAACAGACATCCGGCCAGCGAGACCAGGACACAGAACACCATCGCCGATATCGAGCCGATCTGCTCGGCCATGCGTCCGAGAAACACCTGTAGCAGCGCATTGCCGGCGATGAAACAGGTCATGAGGGAGGCGATCCGCTCCTCGGCGCTTCCGAACGCGGCACCATAGCTGATGAACAGGGAGAGCAGGATCTGCTCGAAAGCGGCAGCGGTGAAAACCGCAAACAGGAGGAGAGGCGCCAGCGCCAGGAAGCCGCCGACGGAGCTTGCCTCGCCGTCATGGGGCATATCCGGCAGGCGCGGCACGACTGTCAGCAGGATCATGCCGCAGAGAAGAAAGGCCACGATGCCGATCAAGAACGGCGACCAGCCCTCCGTGCCGACGAGGCCGAGCGACAGTGGACCGATGGCAAAGCCGCCCGAAACGACCGAAGAATAGAGGCCCATGATGCGGCCCCGGCGTGAGGGAGGCGTGATCGTGATCAGCCAGGTTTCGCTGATCACGGACAGCGGATTGGCAAAGAAGCCGAGCAGGAAACGCAGCGGCATCCAGGCCCAGAGGTCCTGGGTCCAGGCGATCGCGATCAGGGTGAGCGCGGCGCATAGCGAGCACAGGATAGCAAGCCATGCCGCACCCAGGCGCCGAACCAGCGCCGGAATGAGGGGCGCGGAAACGATGAAACCCAGCGGCGTCATCGCCGCCGACAGGCCGATCAGCCCGGGCGTCGTTGCCTGCCGCTCCAGAATGAAGCTGAGCAAAGGATAGGTCAGCCCCTGGGCGACAGCGAAAACCGTCACGGTCGCGATCGTGCCGGCTATCGCCGCCCAAGGGATTGATTGCTCTTGCGAAAACGCTGTGTCGCGCCGGCGCTCCACTGCGACACACGGAGGCTGCTGGTCCGATATCATTCCGACACGCGCCTCAGGCTTGCCAGAAATGTTTGGCGATTTCGATCTCGACCTGCCGTCTTGTCAGGCCGATGTCGTCGATCAGATGCGGGTCGTTTCTCGAAACCTGTTCGAGGTCGCGGCGAAAGCGAGTCCGCCTGTCCCAGGTCGCGACAAGGCTTCTGAGCGCCGCGAGATTGGTACGCCAGCGCAACCGGCTTTCCTCCCGCGCGGGTACGGCCGGCCGCACCGCCCGCTGCCGGGAAACGGGAATGAGAACATGGTTCATGGCAGCCTCCATCGTCAGCCCGAAAGACGGATGAATTCTGCAGGAGCTGAACCGGGGCGTAATTAAGCGCGTCCAAAAAGTTCTCAAAAACTTCCAAACGAACTATAGATGCGCCCCATGCAGGAAACGCGCTTTGCCTTTGGCCCCTTCGTGCTTGATCCCGGTGCGGGAACGCTCCTCCGGGACGACGATCCTGTTGCCATCGGCCACCGCGGAGTAAGATTGCTTGCGGCGCTCGTCGGGCGCCCCGGCGAAATCCTGGGCAAGGCCGAACTGATGGACGCGGCTTGGCCGGGAACGGCTGTCGAGGAAGGCAATCTCACCGTCCAGATCGCGCAGCTCAGGAAGTTGCTTGGCCCGGCCGCCGATGGTGGCGAATGGATCTCGACGATCCCGCGCGTCGGCTATCGCTTCACAGGAAGCACGACGAAGCTCGGTGCGGCAAGGCGGCGGCCGCTGTCCCTGCCGGACAAACCGTCGATCGCCGTTCTGCCCTTCGTCAACGTCAGCAATGATCCCGAGCAGGAACCCTTCACCGATGGGCTGACCGAGGACCTGATCACCGACTTGTCCAGAATTCCCGGCCTGTTCGTCATCGCCCGCAACTCGTCCTTTGTCTACAAGGGCAAGGCCGTGGACGTGCGCGCGATCGCGGATGACCTTGGCGTGCGCTACCTGCTGGAAGGCAGCGCCAGACGCACGGCGGGACGCGTGCGCATCAATGCCCAACTGGTCGACGCATTGAGCGGCGACCATCTCTGGGCGGAACGCTTCGATCGCGACCTCGAGGACATCTTCGCCGTTCAGGATGAGGTCACCGGCGAGATCGTGGAAGCGCTGCTCGGGCAATTGCGGCCACCGCCGCCGCCGCGCAAGCGCCCCGGCAACATTGACGCCTACGATCTCTGCGTGCGAGCCCGCAGGCTGATGGACGATACGCCGCAAGCGGCGCAGGAAGCGCACCTGATGCTGACCCGCGCGGTTTCGCTCGACCCCGATTACGCAGAGGCCTATCGCTGGCTGGCCATGAACCACTGGATGGGATGGGTGCACTCCGGCGGACCGACCGAGGCCGCCCGCAGCCTTGCCCTGGAGCTGGCCCGCAAGGCGGTGACGATCGATCCAGCCGATGCCGGCAGCCGCTGGATCCTGGCCTACCTGCTCGCCTATGAGCACAGCTTCACCGAGGCGGAGGCGGAATTCGCCAAGGCGATCGAACTCGACCCGAACGAGGCGGACACCTGGGCGGCGTTGTCCGACATCGAGGTTCTCGCCGGGCGGGTTGAGGAAGGCCTTGGGCATATCCGCAAGGCGTTCCGACTGAACCCGTTTCCGGCAAGCTGGTACTATCTGACGCTCGGCCAGGCGCAATATGCGGCCGGCGACTACGCAGCCGCCATCGAGACGCTGCGGAGCGACGAAACCTATCGCACGAGTTCACGCCGGTTCCTGGCGGCAAGCCTCGCCCAGCTCGGCCGCCTTGACGAGGCGCACACGGAAGCGGAGCTGTTTCTTGTGGCCAACCCGGGTTTTACGATACGTCACTGGGCCGCGACCGAGCCATTCCGTGACGACGCGACGCTCGCGCATTTCGTCGATGGCTTTCGCAAGGCCGGACTTCCCGAATGACACGCGAGCCCGGCCGCCTCTCGATCGGCCAGCAAAAAGCCCGGCGCGATGGCCGGGCTTCGAGAATGCCGAAGAAGCGTTCGATTAGAGGCCGAGGCCTTCGAAGCGCTTCTTGAACTTGGAGACGCGGCCGCCGCGGTCCATGAGCTGCTGGTTGCCGCCCGTCCAGGCCGGATGCGACTTCGGGTCGATTTCCAGGTTCATGGTGGCGCCTTCAGAACCCCAGGTCGAGCGGGTTTCGTATTCGGTGCCGTCAGTCATGACCACCTTGATCATGTGGTAGTCGGGATGGATGTCTGCCTTCATAACGATCTTCCTAGAGTTCCAGGGTCCAATTGTCGCAAGGCATTGCGACTTCGAGACCGAACACGTAAATGAAGCCGCGGACCGGCTGAAGGGCCACGGCTTCCCAATTCGATGCCGTGCCTATACATCAAGGTCTGCGGGATAACAAGTGCCGCGCGGAAGACTCATGGGCAAACCCTTTCCTCCGTGGTTGGCGAACGGGGGTCAAGTGTCCGAACGAGAAAACCAGGCGCCAGCGCGCAAATCCATCCGCCCTCTCGCCACGCTTCTGCCTTACCTCGCCCGCTACCGCCATCTGGTCGTCGGCGCAGGTATTTCTCTGATCCTGGCCGCGGTCACGACGCTGGCGCTGCCTCTGGCCGTCAGGCGGATGGTCGACAACGGCTTTTCCAGTTCCGATTCCGGTTTCATCAACACCTACTTCTCGATGTTGATGATGCTCGCGATCGTGCTCGCTCTCGCCAGCGCGGCGCGCTACTATTTCGTCATCACGCTGGGCGAGCGCATCGTTGCCGACCTCAGGCGCAACGTCTTCGATCGCGTCACCCGGCTTTCCGCCTCCTTCTTCGACGTCAACCAGTCCGGCGAGATCGTCTCGCGGCTGACGGCCGACACGACCCAGGTCAAGTCCGCGGTCGGCGCCACCGCTTCGGTCGCGCTGCGCAACCTGATCCTGTGTCTCGGCGCCATCGGCATGATGGTCTACACCAGCCCGAAGCTTTCGAGCCTGGTGCTGATCGCGATCCCGATCATCGTCTTCCCGCTCGTCGGCTTCGGTCGCTCGGTCCGCCGCCGCTCGCGCGAGGCGCAGGATACGCTGGCCACCGCGTCGGCCTATGCCGGCGAGGCGATTGCCGCATCACGCACAGTGCAGGCCTTCAACGGCGAAGCGCTCGCCAACGACCGCTTCGCCAGCGCTGTCGAGGATGCCTATGGCGCCGCGCGCGCCGCGATCAAGGCACGCTCGGTGCTCACTGCCTTCGCCATCACCATGGTGTTCGGCAGCGTCGTCGCGGTGCTCTGGTTCGGTGCGCACGACGTGCTTGAGGGCAACCTTTCCGCAGGCACGCTCAGCCAGTTCCTGCTCTATTCGGTCTTTGCCGCCGGCAGCCTCGGTTCGCTCTCGGAAGTCTGGGGCGAACTCTCGCAGGCCGCCGGGGCCGCCGAGCGGCTCAACGAACTGCTGTCGGAGGTCCCCGAGATCCAGGCGCCGGCAAACCCCGTCGCCATGCCCGTGCCGGCCTCCGGCGCGATCGCCTTCGACGACGTCTATTTCGCCTATCCGGCGCGGCTCGACTACAAGAGCCTGAACGGCCTCAGCTTTGCCATCAAGCCCGGCGAGACAGTCGCCATCGTCGGCCCTTCCGGCGCCGGCAAGAGTACGGTCTTCTCCATGCTCCTGCGCTTCTACGATCCCGCCAAGGGTGCGGTGATGGTCGACGGCCTCGATGTCCGTACGGTCGACCCGAAGGAACTGCGCGACCGGCTGGCGATCGTGCCGCAGGACGTCACGATCTTCGCTTCCTCGGTTCATGACAACATCGCCTTCGGTGTCCCCGGCGCGACCCGCGAGGCGGTGCGCGCTGCCGCCACCGCCGCGCAGGCGGACGAGTTCATCGGCCGGCTCGACAACGGCTACGACACGCTCGTTGGAGAACGCGGCATCACGCTTTCCGGCGGCCAGCGCCAGCGTATCGCGATTGCCCGTGCCATCCTCAAGAACGCACCGATCCTGCTCCTCGACGAGGCCACCTCGGCTCTCGACGCCGAAAGCGAGACGCTGGTGCAGAAGGCCCTCGATGGCCTGCTGCGCGAGCGCACGACGATCATTATCGCCCACCGGCTCGCGACCGTGCTCAAGGCAGACCGCATCCTGGTCATGGATCATGGCCGGATCGTCGAGGAAGGAACGCACGTCTCCCTCATCCGCCAGGGCGGCCTCTACGCCAAACTCGCGCGGCTGCAGTTCGACCACGGCGCCGAGGCCCTGTTCGTCGCCACGAAAAACTGAGCCGCTGCGGCGGCCTCGGTCCTCCCGATTTCACGCCTGGCGGTTGCCGGCTGAGAAGCGAGCCCTATTGTTATGGGGCCGGCCTGCCAGAGGCCGTTCTCTGCGGTTCGCAGACATGATCGGGAGGAAATTCGCATGGCATTTTCGCAACTGACCCGGCGCGCAACGCTGACGCTGGGCCTGATGGCGCTATCGGCGCTGCCCTTCGGCACTTCGGCTCTCGCCCAGGGCTTCCCTGACCGGCCGATAACCATGGTCGTTCCCTTCGCTGCCGGCGGCTCGACCGACGTGGTCGCCCGCATCGTCGCGCAGAAAATGTCCGAAGACCTCGGCGAACAGGTGATCGTCCAGAACGTCGCCGGCGCCGGCGGCAATCTCGGCGCCGCCAATGTCGCGCGCGCCGATCCGGACGGCTACACGATCCTGATGGGAACCGTCGCCACCCACGCGCTCAACCCGCTGATCCTGAAGACCAAGCCCTACGATCCGGAAAAGGACTTCGCACCGATCTCGCTGCTGGTCATCGTGCCCAACGTGCTGGTCGTCAATCCCGAGCTTCCCGCCAAGAACGTCGAGGAACTGCTGGCGCTGCTCAAGGCCAAGCCCGACGAATACAGTTATGCCTCCTCCGGCAACGGCACGCCGCTGCATCTCTCCGGCGAACTCTTCAAGAAAATGGCCGGCGTCAGCATGCAGCACATCCCCTACAAGGGCGCCGGCCCGGCGCTGAACGACGTCATCGGCAACCAGGTGCCGATCATGTTCGACAATCTCCCCTCCTCCTCCGGCCACATCAAGGCCGGAACGCTGCGGGCGCTTGCCGTCACCACGGCGGAACGCGCGCCCTCCTTCCCCGATGTCCCGACGGTCGCTGAATCCGGTATACCGGGCTACGAGACCTATACCTGGAACGCGCTCTTCGCCCCGGCGAACACGCCGCAACCGGTGGTCGCTCGCCTCAACGAGGCAGCAAACAAGGCGATGAAGGATCCCGCCGTCATCGAACGCATGAAGGAGTTCAGCGCCAAGATCGTCGGCTCGACCCCTGAGCAACTCGCCGCCCATGTGAGCGCGGAATTGGCGAAGTGGACGCCGGTCGTCCGCGACGCGAACGTGCAGATGGATTGATCTCGCTCAGCTGACCCGGCCCCGGCGAGGCCCGCCCCTCATCCGGCTACCACCTTCTCCCCGCCAGCGGGGAGAAGGAACTCGCGGCACGCTCCGTGCCATATTCCATGCGCATACGGTCTCGCTCGATTGCGTGAACCTGGTTACACAGCCCCGCCTCGGCGGTGATTGCGAGTGAGGATGTCGCCGCACGCTCGACCGTCCCCTCTCCCCGCTTGTACGCGGCAACGAGCGATCACGCCCCTGCAGCCCCTCGCCCCGCCTCTCGGCCCGAAAAGATGCAGCCGCCGAGGAAGGTGCCTTCGAGCGCGTTGTAGCCATGCATGCCGCCACCGCCGAAACCGGCGACCTCGCCGGCGGCATAGAGACCTGGTACCGGCTCGCCCGACTGCTCCAGCACCTGCCCCGAGAGGTCGGTCTGCAAACCGCCAAGCGTCTTGCGCGTCAGGATATGCAGGCGGACGGCGATCAGCGGCCCGGCTTTCGGATCGAGCAGCCTGTGCGGCCTGGCGGTGCGCAGCAGCCGGTCGCCGCGATAGGCGCGGGCGCCGCGGATCGCGGTGACCTGGGCATCCTTGGAGAAGGGATTGGTGATTTCGCGATCGCGCGCCTCGATCTGCTGGCGAATGTGGTCGAGCGACAGCCGGTTCTCGCCCGTCAGCGCGTTCATCGCCGGCACCAGGTCTTCGAGCCGATCCCGGACGATGAAATCCTCGCCCTTGTCCATGAAAGCCTGGACCGGCCCGGGTGGGTTCTTGCCGAGCCGCTTCAGGAGCAGCGAGATGTTCTTGCCGGTCAGGTCCGGGTTCTGCTCCGAACCGGAAAGCGCGAATTCCTTCTTGATGATCGCCCGCGTCAGGATGAACCAGCTATAGTCGTGGCCGCTGTCGCGGATCGCCTGCAGGGTCCCAAGCGTATCGAAACCCGGCATCGCCGGAGCGGAAAAGCGGTTGCCGTCGGCATCGCACCAGAAGGAGGACGGGCCGGGCAGGATGCGGATGCCATGATCCGGCCAGATCGGGTCGAAGTTCCTGAGCCCCTCGGTATAGTGCCACATGCGATCCGAGTTGATGACCGAGCCGCGCGCCCGGCTGGCGATCTCCAGCATGCGGCCGTCGACATGGTGCGGCACGCCCGAAACCATCGTTGCCGGTGGTTGGCCAAGCCGCTTGCGCGGCCAGTTGCGCCGAACGAGATCGTGGTTGCCGCCAATGCCGCCCGAGGTGACGACGACCGCGCCCGCCGATATCTCGAAATCGCCGGCGATGTCGCGTGAGCTGCGCTCACCCCGTCCGACCGGATCCTCCTTCAGCAGTGCCCCGCGGGCACCCGTCACCCGGCCGCTCGAGGTCATGAGTTCGTCGACCCTGTGGCGGAACCGGAAGCGCACGAGACCGCGGCTTTCCGCCTCCCGCGTCAGGCGGATGAAGGGTTCGAGCACCGCCGGCCCGGTACCCCAAGTGACGTGGAAGCGAGGCACCGAGTTGCCGTGGCCATGGGCAAGCCCGCCACCGCGCTCGGCCCAGCCGACGACCGGAAACCAGCGCATGCCGAGGGAATGCAGCCAACGGCGCTTTTCGCCAGCGGCAAAATCGAGATAGGCTTCGGCCCAGAGCCGCGGCCAATGGTCCTCTGGACGGTCGAACTGCGAAGACCCCATCCAGTCCTGCCAGGCAAGCGCGCGCGTGTCGCGAATGCCCATGCGCCGCTGCTCGGGGCTATCGACGAAGAACAGGCCGCCCAGCGACCAGAAAGCCTGGCCGCCAAGGTTTTGTTCGCCTTCCTGGTCGAGAACGATGACCTTGCGCCCAAGGGCGGCCGCCTCCGAAGCGGCGACTAGGCCGGCAAGCCCCGCGCCGATGACCAATACATCGCAATCCATGAAATGCCCTCCCCTGCATCCCATACGGCAACCTTGGCGCATCTTAAAAACGCGCGGCGCTATCGGCTCGCCGTCGCCATATCCATGGCTGCAGCAACTGTTACGCGTACGTCAAGGTCAATTCAAGAGTCGGACGTCGAGCACGGTGTGTTCGGGACTACGGCCTACTTTTCGGTCAGCTTGAGCTCGATGCGACGATTCTGGGCGCGGGCTTCCGGGGTTTCGCCCGGCGCAATCGGCTGATACTCGCCGAAACCGGCGGCAACCAGGCGATCGGCAGGCACGCCCTTCGAGATCAGGAACTTGACCACCGAGGTCGCGCGCGCCGAGGAAAGTTCCCAGTTGTCGGCATAGCGGCCGGCCCCGGAGAGCTGGACATTGTCCGTATGGCCGTCGACGCGCAGCACCCAGTTGATCTCCGCCGGAATCTCCCTGGCGAGATCGAGCAGCGCCGAGGCGAGTTTCGCCATCTCCGCCTGCCCCTCGGGATTGAGCTCACTGCCACCAGATGGGAACAGTACCTCCGACTGGAACACGAAGCGGTCGCCGACGATGCGGATGTTTTCGCGATCGGAGAGGATTTCCCTCAAGCGTCCGAAGAAGTCGGAGCGATAGCGGTTGAGCTCCTGCACCCGCTGGGCAAGCGCCACGTTCAGGCGGCGGCCAAGGTCGGCGATCTTCGTCTGTGACGCCTGGTCCTTCGCCTCCGATGCCTGAAGCGCATCCTCGATGGCAGCGATCTGATTGCGCAGCGCCGCGATCTGCTGGTTGAGGAGCTCGATCTGGCTCATCGCCCGGGCGCTGACCTCACGTTCGTTCTCGAGCTCCGAGCCGAGGCGCCCGATCTTCTGATTGGCGGCGTCGGTGCTGCCGGCGCCTTGGTCGAGCAGCGCCTGGAGCCGCGAACGCTCGCCTTCCGACTGGGACAGCGACGCCTGGAGGTTGGCGAGCGAATCCTCGAGATCCTGCTTGCCGCTCTTCTCGAGCGCCAGGAGCTGCGTGAGCTCGTTGATCTGGCTGTTCAGCCGGGTCAGCACTTCGTCTTTGCCGCTGATTTCGCGGCTCAGCAGAAACTGTCCAAGAACGAAGACGGTGAGCAGGAACATGATCGAAAGCAGGAGCGTCGACAGCGCATCGACGAAACCCGGCCAGTAGTCGATCGTGCGCTGCGAGCGGCCTTTGCGGGCGAGCGCCATGGATTATTCTCCTCCGGTCTCGTCCAACTGTCCGAGCTTGGCCGACAACGACGACCTTTCGCCTGCGACGGTGATCCGCTCGCCACCACCGATGCGCGACGACAATTTGTCGAGCGTCCTGCGCATCGCCTTGGCCTCTTCCTGCTGCGCTTCGATCCAGTCGCGCAGCATCTGCTGCTCGCCGCGCATGTTCTTCACCAGACCTTGGATACCCTCGGCCAGGCTTGCCATGGCGGCGGTCGTGCGCTGGCTCGAACCGCCCTCCTGGTTGAGGCGGAGCAACTGATCCGTGAGCTTCTTCAACTCCTCGACCGGCGCACCCGAAGGCGCATCGAGCGACGGCGTCAACTCGGAGCCGACGTCGGTGACGGAAGAAAGCCAGTTTTCAAGCTCGGTATAGAAACGGTTCTGGGCGCGGCCAGCCTGCAGGTCGAGGAAGCCGAGGATCAGCGAACCGGAAAGACCAAAGAGTGATGTCGAGAACGCCGTGCCCATGCCGGTCAGTGGCGCCGACAGGCCGCTCTTCAAGGCCGCCAGAATGTCTTCGGTGGTGCCCGAACCGGCATCAAGCGACTGGATGACTGTGTTGATCGAACCGATGGTGCCCAAAAGACCCCAGAAGGTGCCGAGCAGACCGAGAAACACGAGAAGGCCGGTCAGGTAGCGTGAGATATCGCGCGATTCATCGAGGCGGGTCGCGATCGAATCCAGAATCGAGCGCAGCGCCGTCGTCGAGATCGCCGTCTGGCGGGCACCGATCAGCGCCCGCATCGGCGCCAGCAGCACCGGATCGCGGCCCACCTTGTCGGCACTGCCGGCGGCGCGGAAGGAATTGAACCAGCGCACCTCGGGCCGCAGGCCGAGCACATGGTTGAAGACGAGCAGGATGCCGATCAGCAGCACTCCGAGGATCAAGCCGTTGAGCCCGGGATTGGCGAGAAAGGCGTTGTGTGCCTGCCGAAAGAGGATCGCGCCCACGAAACCGACGATGATCAGGAAGACCACCATGATCCAGAAATAGTGCATGGGGCTCGAAAGCTTGTGCGGATTATAGCCTTCTTCCATGCCTTCCCGACCGTTCCACCCGGACAGATGCAATTGCGTCATGGGTATAAGTATCTCCCGGTTTTACTTGTCGGAACGGCGCCGCGCCGGCGCGGAGCCTACTGCATAATTCCCGAAACCGAAATCGATTCAAGGATGAAATTCAGCCGTTCCCAAAGTGAGGCGACGGCCGCAATGGCCTTAGATAGGCACAGCCATGTGGCACTGTCGTGTTGCCTCATTCCGGATCAGCCAGAAAAACAAAGCCTCCGACGCGGGCGAGCGCCGGAGGCCGAGCATCCGCATGGGGTCGCTGCTTACTTCGTCGGCACCGGACGGTGCACGACATCCTTGAGCGCCTTGGTGATGTATTCGTTGCCGCAGACGATCGAACCGTCGTCGATCGGCTTGGCGCCGCCGTTGATGTCGTGCGCCCAGCCACCGGCCTCACGGATCAGCAGCACGCCGGCGGCGATATCCCAGGCGGCGAGATCGCGTTCCCAGTAGCCGTCGTAACGGCCGGCTGCCACATAGGCGAGATCAAGCGAGGCGGCACCCATGCGGCGGATACCGGCCACTTCGCCCATCACGTGGCGCAGTTCGATCAGGTACTTGCCGTGGTTGCCGCGGCCGAGATGCGGCGTGCCGGTCGCGATGACGGCGTCGGACAAATGCTTGCGCGCGGCAACGCGCAGGCGACGGTCGTTGAGGAACGCACCACCGCCACGCTCGGCGGTGTAGAGCTCATCGGTCGCCGGGTTGAAGATGACGGCGCCGACGATTTCGCCCTGACGCTCCAAGGCGATCGAAACGGCGAAATGCGGAATGCCGTGCAGGAAGTTGGTGGTGCCGTCGAGCGGGTCGACGATCCAGCGATGCGCACCGTCGGTGCCGACGATCTCTTCGCCTTCCTCGCCGAGGAAGCCATAGGTCGGACGGGCCTTCAGGAGTTCCTCGCGGATGAGTTTTTCGGCCTTGCGGTCGGCCTGCGAAACATAGTCGCCGGGTCCCTTGAGCGAGACCTGCAGGTTCTGGACTTCGCCGAAATCGCGGGCCAACGACTTACCGGCCTTGAAGGCGGCCTGAACCATGACATTGAGAAGAGCTGAACGGGCCATCTGGCGATCCCTTGAAAACGAAGGCCGATCGAACGCTTCGATCGGACGTTGAACCTGCTTGACGGAACATAGGCCGCATTGCCGGCCCTGTAGCAGCCCTGGATCGGAAACGATCCAGGAACTGAGGGCAAGCCGCAGATTGAGCTCCGTCGTCAAAAAACCGAGTGATTGCTCACTCCGCACGTGAACCGCCGCGATATCGGGACGCCACGTGCAAAACCGCGGCCTCAGAACCACAATTGGCTCGCAAGTTCAAGCGAAATAGCATTTCCGCCGAACGGCCACCAAAGATTCGACCGCGACCGGAGCCGTTCAGCTCCGGCGATACTTGTTGGCGGCGCTGAGAGCCTGCTTCTGCTGTTCGTCGTTGAGTCCGAGATAGAAGTCTTCGAGCGCGTCATCCTTGAGGCCGGCGCGACGCGAAAGCACATACCATTTCGCCGCCTCGACTGGATTGGGTCTGGTGCCGATGGCGTTGACGTAGAGGTGCGAAAGCCGGTTCTGCGCAACCACGTTGCCGCCCTCGGCCGCCCGCCGCATCCAGCCGAAACCTTCTTCGAGATTGCGGTCGCCGGCGATGCCCTCGATCATCCAGATCGCGATGTCGAGCTGGGCCGTGTCGTAACCCGCCCGTGCCGCGCGGATCAGCCATTCGCGCGCCCGAGCCCGCTTGCCTTCTTCGATGCCGTCGACATTGACCAGGATCTGCGACAACGCATATTGCGCATCCGCGATGCCCTGCTCGGCCGACTTCTCGTAATAGGGCATCGCCAGCTTCAGTCCCTTGGGTCCGGGATTGTCGGCGACGAGCGTCTGGCCGTAGTTGAATTGGGCCGAGCCGTTGCCGAGATCGGCAGCCTTCTTCATCAGCTCTTCGGACCTCTTCCGGTCGCGCTTGACATAACGGCCCTCCATCAGGATCAGCGCGTATTTGAACATCGCGGCCGGATCGCCTTTTTCGGCCGCCTGGCCATACCAGAAGGCAGCCTGCTTGGGGTCGCGCACGACGCCCAGCCCCTGCTGCAGGATTTCGGCGATCAGCGTCTGCGCCGCCGGATCGCCAAGCTGCGCCCGCGGCAGCGCCAGATCCATCGCGGTCAGGTAGTAACCCCGTTGGAACGCGCCATAGGCATCGTCGATCTTGCCGGTGAAGGGTTTTTCCGCCGGCAATGCCGGCAATTCGGCGCCCATGCGATCAAAAACATTGACGCCGGAAGACGGCACGGTGCCATCGGCCGGCTTCTTGTTACCGCCAGCCGACTTGTCGTCGCCCTTGTCGGTCGCCGCCGCGCCCTCCGGCATCGCCGCCCCATTGAAGGGCGTGATGCGGCCGCGCTTCTCGACGCCCGCGCCTTCTGCACCGGCGTTCTGCTGCTGCGCATGCGCCGGCAGTGCCAGGGCGGCGGCCATGGCAACAAGGCAAAGACCTCGACTCAATCTGGAAGGTAGTCGGCTCAACATCGGCACGTCTTAATCTTCAAACCGTGGCGCTTTTTCGTCAAGAAGTGCGTTGACCGCAGCCACGACGGAAGGCGCCTGCCCGGGCTCGCCGAATACGGCAAGGCGAAGCGCCACGAACTCTGCACCGGTCTCCGCCACCGCGAGCGCCGATTGCGGGTCCGTGCCGCCCATGACGATGCAGGGGATCTCGATCATCGACGCCCACCATTCGGCGAGCGCCAGGTTCTTCGGATGCGCTTCCGGCTTGATGTCGCCATCGGTCTTGCCGAAGAACACGTAGTCCGGGCGCACCTCGCCGATCTCGAGCGCGTGGTGGCGGTCGGCGGCATTGCCCCCGCCGACGATCAGCTTCGGTGTGTGTTTCTCGACCGCCTCGCCAAGCACTTCCGCATTGCCGGCAATGTGCAGCCCGTCGGCCTTGGCGCGGCCGGCCACGCGGGAGTCGCCCTCGATGAGGGCTGCGGCACCCGCCTGCTGGATGACCGGCACCAGACGCTCGGCGTGTTTCTGGAATTCGGAGTCGTCCAGCCCGTATTGCGGCACGATCACGGAAGCGACGTCACCGCCCTTCAGGGCATCGGCGAGCACCTTCGCGCGTTCCGCCGCATCGGGCATGTCGGGCGCAATCAGCACCAGGCGGCAACGTTCTGTTGTCATGTTCGGACATCCATTTCCGGCTGCATCCGCCTGGGTGGCGAAACCAGCGCTCGATTTCATTTGGGAAAACCGATAGACGGAGACTGCAAAAGGATCAACCGCCACCCATGCTTCCCGATTTCGACTTCTACCTTATCGCCATCCCGGCAGTCCTGCTCGTTGGCCTCAGCAAGGGCGGCATGGGGGAAGCGCTCTCGCTGATGGGCGTGCCGATCCTGTCGATGGCAGTATCACCCGTCCAGGCGGCCGCCCTCCTTCTCCCGATCCTGATCGCGATGGATATCGTCTCCTTGTGGATGTGGCGCAAGTACGGCGATCGCACCACGCTCTTCATGCTGTTGCCGGGCGCCATTGCCGGCATCCTCATCGGCTGGGCGACCTCCGCCTACGTTTCGCGTGATCTCCTTCGCCTGATCATCGGCCTGCTCACCGTGCTCTTCGTGCTCCGATATGCCTACAATGTCTGGCGCATGCGCCTCGGCATCACCATCGCGCCGAAGACGCAGCGGGCCGGGCCGGCGGCGCTCTGGGGTTCCTTTGCCGGTTACGGCAGCTTCGTGGCGCACGCCGGCGGCCCACCCTTCCAGATCTACGTGCTGCCGCTGCAGCTCGCCCCCCGCGATTACACCGGCACCATCGTGCGCTTCTTCGCGATCCTGAATGCGGTGAAGCTCATCCCCTATTTCGCGCTGGGACAACTGGACCTGAGCAACCTGAAAATCTCGGCGACGCTCTTTCCGCTCGCCATCGTCGCGACCGTGTGCGGGGCCTTTCTCGTTCGCCGCATGAAGCCGCAGATCTTCTATCCCTTCATGTATACCATGGCCTTCATCGCGGGCTCGAAGCTGCTCTGGGACGGTATCAGCAGCTTGGCAGCGGGCGGCTGAGCCGCGGCCCAAGTATTACGGAAATATTGCAAAGCAAAATTAGCATACCGCATCGCACAAATTTCTTGCTGCTTCGCAAGATTTCGCCTAACGTCCGCCCATGACGATCGCGGACCCTTTCGATGCCATTGCGGACCCGAACCGGCGCCACCTGCTGGAGGAACTGCGACGCGCACCGAAAACCGTAAACGAACTGGCGCAGGGCCTGCCAATCAGCCGCCCGGCCGTATCGCAGCACCTGAAGGCCTTGCTGGATTGCAATCTCGTCTCGGTTTCGGCGAGCGGCACCCGGCGGATCTATGCGATCAACCGGCCGGGTTTCGACCGTCTCAATCTGTGGCTCGACCAGTTCTGGTCCTGAGCCCGCCGACAGCGCCGCGCGTCTTCTCAGACGCGCAAAGGTCGCTGTAGCTCGTTGAATTGCTGCATGTTTCTTTTAATCGGCTACGATTAAGGGAAACATTCAGCAGCCGGCGCCCGAAAGAAACAGACCGGGCGTCGAGCCCGGTCCAGCATTCCGTATCTTTTGTCGTGGGGGATGGTTCTAAACCTTGTTGCGCCTACTCAGAGGGGAGATGGCGCCTCCCGATAGTCCTGGGAAATACCGTTGATAATCAGTGAGTCGAGGAACGAAGCCTTTCGATTTCGTCCTTGATGCGCAGCTTCCTCCGCTTGATGTCATTGATCAGCTCGTCTTCCACCGACGGCTGATTCAATGCTGCATGAAGCTCCTGCTCCAGGGCGCCATGTTTTTTCTCAAGCGTTGCAAGATGAGCCTCAACAGTCATTTGGCAGTCCCTTCCTTTTGCTTGCATCCGGCATGCAAATGCCGGATGTTCCATGGTTGTAACCTTACTACTGTGCCACGCCATTTTTCATTTGTCGAAGGCGAAATGATGACGACGGATAACTTCCCGTTACCGCCCAAGATGTGATAGAGCGGCGCATGAAATTCCGGTTCGAGGAGGACTTCGCAACCGGGCTGATGGGGATCGCTTTGCATGCCGGACCAGGACCAGGCCGAACTCAGACTGACCGCCGCGCGGCTGAGGCAGGAACATGAAGATTACGACGCTGCCATCAATGCCATGATCGAAACCGGCTGCGACGCGCTGAGGATCCAGCGCATGAAGAAGAAGAAGCTGGCGATCAAGGACAAGATCAGCAAGATCGAAGACCAGATCATCCCCGATATCATCGCCTGAACGCGGAACAGGATAGACGTGATCGACACCACGACCCCACCCGTCGCCATCATCATGGGAAGCCAGTCGGACTGGGAGACGATGAAGAACGCCGCCGACACGCTCGACGCGCTCGACATTGCCTATGAGGCGCGCATCGTCTCCGCCCATCGCACGCCCGATCGGCTCGTCAACTTCGCCAAGGGCGCCCGCGACGAGGGCTTCAAGGTGATCATCGCCGGCGCCGGCGGTGCGGCGCATCTGCCGGGCATGTGCGCCTCGATGACGCCGCTGCCGGTCTTCGGCGTACCGGTGCAGTCGAAGGCGCTTTCCGGCCAGGACAGCCTGCTCTCGATCGTCCAGATGCCCGCCGGCATCCCCGTCGGGACGCTGGCGATCGGCCGGGCCGGTGCCGTCAATGCCGCGCTGCTTGCCGCAGCGGTGCTTGCACTCAGCGACGACGATCTTGCCGACAGGCTCGACGACTGGCGCGAACAGCAGACGATTTCGGTCGCCGAATACCCGGTGGACCAGGCATGACCACCATCGGCATTATCGGCGGCGGCCAGCTCGGCCGCATGCTGGCGATGGCAGCAGCCCGACTGAACTTCCGCACCGTCATCCTCGAGCCGCAGATCGACTGTCCGGCGGCGCAGGTCGCCAACGAGCAGATCGTTGGCGCCTATGACGACGAAGCCGCGCTCGGCCAGCTCGCGGCCGTTAGCGACATCATCACCTACGAATTCGAGAATGTGCCGGTCGCTGCCGCCGAAGGGCTCGCCGCGAAACGTCCTGTTTTCCCGCCGCCGAAAGCGCTGGAAGTCGCACAGGACCGCCTCGTCGAAAAACGCTTCATCAATGACTGCGGCATTGCGACGGCGCGCTTTCATGCCGTCGACAGCCAGGCCGACCTTGAGGCAGCCCTTGCCGATTTCGGCGGAACCGGCGTGCTCAAGACCTGCCGCCTTGGTTATGACGGCAAGGGACAGCGCGTTTTCCGCTCCGCCGGGGACAGTCCGGCCGGCGCTTTCGCAGCACTCGGCGGCGTGCCCCTGATCCTCGAGAGCTTCGTGCCCTTCGAGCGCGAGATCTCGATCATCGCCGCCCGCTCGACCGACGGTACCGTCGCCTGCTTCGATCCGGCCGAAAACGTGCATCGCAACGGTATCCTCCACACCTCGACGGTGCCGGCTGCCGTCGGCGCGGAGACGGCCGATGCGGCCCGCAAGGCCGCCAAAGCGATCCTCGATGCGCTTGGTTATGTCGGCGTCATCGGCGTCGAATTCTTCGTCCTGGCCGACGGTAGTCTGATCGCCAACGAGATGGCGCCACGCGTGCACAATTCCGGCCATTGGACGGAGGCGGCTTGCATCGTCTCGCAGTTCGAGCAGCATATCCGCGCCGTCTCGGGATTGCCGCTCGGCAATCCGCGCCGGCATTCCGACTGCGTCATGCAGAACCTGATCGGCGACGACCTCAACGATGTCCCGACATGGCTTGCCGAAGACGATGTGCTGGTGCACCTCTACGGCAAGACCGAGGCGCGCGCCGGCCGCAAAATGGGTCATGTCACGCGGCTCGTTCGCCGCTGAAAGCCACAGAAATGCGGAGCAAGACGCCAAAATGGGGCGTCTTGTAGTTGACACATCAGGGGTGACACGGTATTTGCCATCCCACCTTAAAGGAGCGCGCTTACCGGCGCGCTTTTGATTGTTAGAGATACCGGGCGAATTTTCGTTCCCCGAAACCTGCGGATCAGGAAAATGAAGATCAAGAATTCGCTCAAGTCGCTGAAGACCCGTCACCGCGAAAACCGTCTGGTTCGTCGCAAGGGCCGCATCTACATCATCAACAAGTCGAACCCGCGCTTCAAGGCTCGCCAGGGCTGATCCCAGCAGGGTGGTGGGCGTCGCTTCGCCGATGTCCCAAAATTGATTATGAAGTTGTTCCATGGCGAGCTAACATGCTCGCCATGCGAGTTTTTGTACCCCTGATTCTGGCTTTCTCCGCCCTGCTCGCCACCTCCACAGGAGCTGGCAGTTTCTCCTTCGCGGCGGAAGCGGCGGCCCAGACGGAATCCGCCAGCCTCACCACACCCAAGCAACGACTGGATGCCCTGTTCGCGGACCTCAAGAAGGAACGTGACGCCGACAAGGCGCGTGAGCTCGCCAACCAGATCCGCTTGGAATGGCAGGATTCCGGCAGCGCCACCGTCAATCTCCTGATGCAGTGGGCCGACAAGGCGATCACCGACAACAAGCAGGCGGCCGCGCTCGACATCCTCGACCAGGTCATCACGCTTGCGCCCAACTATGTCGAAGGCTGGAACCGCCGCGCGACCTTGCATTACGCGATGGGCAACTATCGAAAATCCATGTCGGACATCAACCGCGTGCTGGCGATCGAACCTCGCCATTTCGGCGCGCTTGCCGGCATGGCAGCGATCCTTGGCGCCTCCGGCAAGGACGAGCTCGCCATGCGGGCCTGGGAGCAGTTCCTGGACATCTATCCCGCCGATCGCAAGGCGCAGGAGCAACTGGGCGAACTCGCCGAGAAGCTCGCCGGCAGCAAGACCTGAACGGCAGCGTTACAGCCGATTGCGGCGCCTGCAATGTCCCTCCTCGCCGATGAAACCGCTCTCCTCGAGTGGCGGCAGCCGCTCGACGTTTCCTTGAGCCAAGCTGGCTGGAAGGGCATCAGGCCCCGGGGCGGCGACCTTCCCGCCGTCGCCGCGCAACGGACCTGCGGCCGCCCGAGCCTGTTCCTGGCCCGCACCTCGAATGCCCAAAGCGCCGACGCCCGCCGGTCTCAGATACGCCGCGGAGCGCGTCTTCCGAGCCTGACAGCGGCCTTTCGGTTTCCTCTGCGGGGAAGGCTGACAAAGCCACGCCCGGATCGAGTACGGTGATTTCATCGTCGCCATCACCGCCGATCAGTTCGGCGCTGCTCCGCTCGTTGTCCCCCGCACGCACACCCGTTACAAGAAAGACGATCGCGACGCCGCGCTGCCCCGTACTTGCCCGTCAGCGCGCGGTAGCCGCCATCACCGACCCCTGAGGCATCGCTGAAGCAGGTGCCGTGAATGACAATCGACGCCGGAAGACAGATACAGACGATGTTTCCAGCCACGCTCCTGCTCATCGGACTAGCGCTCGTCGGCATCGCCTACAGCCGCTGGCACGCGCGGGCCTTCGCGCGGCGGTTTCCCAACGTCGGCGAGTTGATCGACATCGGTGGCTATCGCATGAACAGCGTACACCTGCCGGCCGGAGGGAAAGCCGATCTCTTGCCCGTCGTCTTCATCCATGGCGCCAGCGGCAATCTGCTCGATCAGTTGCACGCCTTCGCCCCGGCCCTTGATGGCCGCGCCGAGATGCTGTTCGTCGATCGCCCGGGCCACGGCTATTCCGAGCGGGGCGGAGCGGAAAACGACCGTCCGGACGGCCAGGCGGCGGCGATCGCCAAGCTGATGGACAAGCGCGGCATCCGCCGCGCCGTCATCGTCGGCCATTCCTTCGGCGGCGCCATCGCCGCGAGCTTCGCCCTGCATCATCCGGAACGGACTGCCGGTCTCGTCCTGCTGGCGCCCGCGACGCATCCCTGGCCCGGCGGCATCGACTGGTACTATCGTCTCACGGCGTTGCCGTTCATCGGCTGGCTGTTCGCCCATACGCTGGTGACACCGCTGGGGCAGCGGCGCATCGAAGGCGGCACGCGGTCGATCTTTTCACCCAACCCGCGGCCCGATGATTACGTCGACAAGACTGGCCCGCATCTGGTGCTGCGTCCCGCGACCTTCCGCAACAATGCGCGCGACGTGGCCAACCTGCATGCCTATCTGACCGCGACCGCGCCCCGCTACCGTGAGATCGGCGCATCGACCGTCATCATCACCGGCGACAGCGACGGCGTCGTGCTGGCGGACATTCATTCTCGCGGGCTGGCGCGCGATATCCCCGGCGCGGAACTGCTGTGGATCGGCAATCTCGGTCACAAGCCCGACTATGTGGTCACGGACGTCGTCATCGCCGCACTCGAAAAGATGGCGGGCAAGCCGACCGACCTCGAGGAAATAAAAAGGCGGGCCGAGGCCCGCCTGATCACGTCGTCCGAAGCCGTCGGCCAGAGCTGACCGCTTCGCAAAGCGGCGTCAGACGCCGCTCAGGCCGTCCGAGCCGATATAAGCGATGCGCAGCATGTTGGTGGCGCCGGGGGTGCCCAAGGGCACGCCGGCGGAGATGATGACGCGCTCACCGGGCTTGCCGAAGCCTTCGGTCGCAACGATGCGGCAGGCGCGGTTGACCATATCGTCGAGGTCGATCGCATCCTCGGTCACGACACAGTGCAGCCCCCAGACGACCGAGAGGCGGCGTGCGGTCTGGACGATCGGCGAGAGTGCAATGATTGGAACCTGCGGCCGCTCGCGGGCGGCGCGAAGGCCGGTGGTGCCGGACGAGGTGTAGCAGACGATCGCGGAGAGACGGAGCGTCTCGGCGATCTGGTGGGCAGCGAGCGAAATCGCGTCGGCACCGGTTGCCTCCGGCGGCGTGCGCTGCGCGTAGATGATGCTGGAATAGTGCGGGTCGCGCTCGACGTTGCTGGCGATCGACGCCATGGTCGAAACGGCTTCCACCGGATACTCGCCCGAGGCCGATTCGGCCGACAGCATGACGGCATCCGCACCTTCGAAGACGGCAGTCGCGACGTCGGAGACTTCCGCGCGCGTCGGAACCGGTGCGGAGATCATCGATTCCAGCATCTGCGTGGCAACGACCACCGGCTTGCCGGCGCGGCGACATGCGCGCGTCAGCTGCTTCTGCAGGCCCGGCACCGATTCCAGCGGCATTTCGACGCCGAGGTCGCCGCGCGCCACCATCAGCGCGTCCGAAAGCTCGATGATCTCATCGATCCGGTCGAGCGCCTGCGGCTTCTCGATCTTCGACATCAGGCCGACGCGGCCGCGGGCAATCTTGCGGACCTCGGCCAGGTCTTCCGGCCGCTGCACGAAGGAGAGCGCTACCCAATCGATCTCGCCGGTTGCGAGAACCGCGTCGAGGTCGGCGCGGTCCTTGTCGGTCAATACGCCGACGGCAAGCAGCGTATCCGGCAGGCTGACGCCCTTGCGATCGGAGATCTTCGTCCCGGCGACGACGGTCGCGACGATGCTCTTGCCGTCGGTCTGCTCGGCCCTGAGATGCAGCTTGCCGTCGTCGATCAGCAGGCGATGGCCGGGCTTGACCGCCTCGAGGATTTCCGGGTGCGGCAGGTAGACACGCGTGTTGTCGCCGGGAACATCCTTGTCGTCGAGCGTAAAGGTCTGGCCGACCTTCAGGTCTACCTTGCCTTCCGCGAACTTGCCGACACGCAGCTTCGGGCCCTGAAGGTCGGCGAGGATGCCGATCGGCCGGCCGCAGCGGCTTTCCACCGTGCGGATGCGCTGCACCAGCGTGCGCATCACGTCATGGCTCGCATGACTCATGTTGATACGGAACAGATCAGCCCCGGCCTCGTGCAGCTTCTGGATCATCTGCTCGTCGGAAGACGCCGGTCCGAGCGTGGCGAGGATTTTGACTTTTCTGTTCCGCTTCATCAATTCTGGCTTTCCTGCGTGCCGGGCGTTTCGGAGAGCTGAACCATCCAGCTCCCTTGCCGCCCCGTGTCGTATTCCTTGAACCCCATGCGCTGGAAGCCGCGGGCAAAGCAGTCCTGGACGCCCGTGATCTTGAACTCATTCTCGGCGACGCACATGTTGACGTCACCGGTCCAGCGGCCGCCGCGGGCCGCATCTTCCGCGTAGAGATAATAGTATCGTGACTGAAGCTCGCCCTCGATCAGGGTCGCGCAGGTGGTGGCCGGAACCTGCCACCAGCCCTCCGTTACCCAGCCTTCCTTGGCCCGGTAACCGATCGCCACGCCGACGAGATTTTGCGTGCCGTTGCAGACGCGAAAATCGGCGCGCGCTTCGTCGGCAAAGAGAAATGAGCTTGAGGTTGCCAGGAAAAACAGGAGGATGCCTCCCAGTGTCGTCAGCCCCGGCTTCGCTTTGGAAAAAGGATATCTGGACACGGTTTCCGATGGAACTCCGTTTTGATTTGCGTGGCACTTTCTTGCGACGGCCAGCCCCGAAAGTCAACGTAACTCTAATCGATTACAATCGGCAAATTGCTTTCAAATTGCGCTAAACAGTTGCGGGTTTCTTGCGATTGACGCGCGCGCGTGCAATCAGCGAGGAGGTGGCGAGACAACAGACTGGACCGGCATGCAACACTATTCTCCCTGTGAGATTATCGAAGCCAAGCCCACAACCGGGCTCGTTCTGCTGGCCGATCACGCGATGAACCGACTGCCGGCGGAGTACGGCAGCCTCGGCCTGCCGGCCTCCGCGTTCGAGCGGCACATCGCCTATGACATCGGTGTCGAGGCGCTGGTGCGGCAGCTCTCGCGAATGCTCGATGCGCCGGCCGTGCTCGGTTGTTTTTCCCGCCTGCTGATCGACCCCAATCGCGGCGAGGACGACCCGACGCTGGTCATGAAGATCTCCGACGGCGCAATCGTCCCCGGCAACCACCCGATCAGCAAAGAGGAATGGGAGAACCGGCTGAACCGGTTCCACCGCCCCTATCACCGCGCCGTTTCCGAGACGATCGGCCGAAGCGCCGAGGCACATGGCGCAGTTCCACTCGTCATTTCCATCCATTCCTTCACGCCGGCCTGGAAGGGCGTGGCCCGTCCCTGGCACGCTGCCGTGCTCTGGGATAACGATCCGCGCGCCGTTCTGCCGCTCATCGAGAAACTCGAGGCATCCGGCGATATCGTCGTCGGCAACAACGAGCCCTATGATGGGGCGCTGCGCGGCGATACCATGTATCGCCATTGCATGACGCCCGGTATTCCCCACGCCCTGATCGAGGTGCGCCAGGATCTGATCGCCGACGAAGCGGGTGTTGCTGCCTGGGCCGAGCGGCTGGCGCCGATCCTTGCGGGTCTCAACGCCATGCCCGAGCTGCATCGCTACGAACGCCACGCCTCGCGCACCGGCGACTATTAAGGGATTTCCGGCTAGAGTGCGTAGCAACAATCGAAGAGGATCGACGTCCATGACCGAACTGACCCCGGATCAGCAGATCGCCTTCGAGGCCGCCGCCTTTCGCCGCCTCGTCGCCCATCTGCGCGAGCGCTCCGATGTCCAGAACATCGATCTGATGAACCTCGCCGGCTTCTGCCGCAATTGTCTTTCCAACTGGTACCGCGAAGCCGCCGAGCAGGCGGGCGTTCCTCTCGCCAAGGAGGAGTCGCGCGAGATCATTTACGGCATGCCCTATGAGGAATGGCGCGAGCGCCACCAAAGGGAGGCAACCGCCCAGCAGAAGGCAGCCTTCGAGATCAACCGCCCGAAGGAATAAAGTCGTTTCGCCGGTGCTTGCCACGGAAATGCCCGCGGTGTTGCGCATTGACCCTTGACCTTGGCGGCTGTTCGCGGCACGTCACGGCACCCACGAAATTCAATTCCCCGTATCAAGGAGAAGACCATGTCGGATGCTCACGGCGTCGCACGCGATCAGCTTCGTGCTTTCATCGAGCGGATCGAACGCCTGGAAGAAGAAAAGAAGACCATCGCCGACGACATCAAGGACGTCTACGGCGAAGCCAAGTCCATGGGCTTCGACACCAAGATCCTGCGCAAGGTCATCTCGATCCGCAAGCAGGATCACGACGAGCGCATGGAACAGGAAGCGATCCTCGACACCTACCTCCAGGCACTCGGCATGGTGCCGGCAGCCGACGAAGAATGAACACGCCCTGCAAGGCCGCCGACCGGCGGCCTTCGCCTGGACTCGAGCTCCGGAACAAACTGCAGCCCGACCACGTCCGAAAGCGGTAGTCTCGAAAGCACGGTAGAATCAAAAAAGCCCGCCGGACTGTCAGACCGGCGGGCTTTTTTGTGTCTGCTGTTGGGCTCGAAACTCAGTTGGTGCTGAACTTCTTCACTTCCATGAAGTTGACGGCAGTGCCACTGAAGCGGGCCGTATCGACCGTCGTGCCGGCGCTGCTCGAGAAGCCGGCGGCATAGACCGTCGTCGGCGCGGTGCGAAGCGATTTGCTGACGAAGCGCGGTGCCTTGACCGGCTTGGAGAGCGTCGCCACACGGCCGGTCGTCAGTGCCCATTCGGAGATGATCTTCTGGGTCAGCTTCGGCTCGGTGCGGACCGACGAGCGGGTCGCGGCATCGGCATCGTTCTTCTTCGGTCGACCACCCTTTGCCGGCGCTTCTGCCTGCGTGTCGAAGGCATTGTCGAAGACGGCTGCGCGGGCGTTCGTGCTCGACGGCGGCGCATAGGCCGCCATTTCGATTGGCTGTTGCGATACAGGTTCGCGCTGGGCCGGCGTCGGAGCGGCAAGCGCCACGCGGGTCGCAGCTTCGGCGGCAACGTCACGCGGCGGCTCTGCCGACGCAACGACCGGGCGCTCTGCGAAGGACGGCACCACGACCTTGGCATCGGCAACGGCGGCAAGGGCTGCGTCACCCGCGGGCCGCATCGCCGGAACCGGCACGAAGCCAAGCGCCTGCACGTCCGCGGAAGGGTCGGCCGAGGCGACGAGCGTGTTCATGTCGCGTCGGTCGAGCATCTGCGGCACCGGCACCTTCATCGAGCCGAGATCGGCAAATTCGCTTGGCATTTCCGAAGTCTGCGGCAGGGCAGCCGCAAGCGCATCCTGGGCTGCGTTCTTCTGCGGCGCCACGAGTGCTACGGCTACGCCACCATCGGCAGGTGCATCCTTGAAGGCAGGACGGACAGCCGGGACCGGAGCATTGATGTTCTGTTCGGCAGCAACCGTCGGTTCGGCAGCGACCGCCGGTTCGGCGGCAACGGAACCGGCGACACCTGGCAGAGCTTCCTGGGCAGCAGGAGCGGAAGCTGTCTGAACCGTGGCAGGCGCAGCGCCGCCTTCGTCATCGGCACCCGGACCAGCCGCGATCGCCGAGGGTTCTTCATCCTCGTCACCGCCGCCGCCGAAGAGCATGGCGAACAGGTTGCCGCGACGCTTGCCGCTTGCGCTATCGCCAGGGCCTGTCGCGCCGCCGCCGGCGACTTCGATCGCCGAAGCACCAACGCGGCGCTTGTAGTCGGCAACCGCCTGCTCATAGCCAGGCAAAGGCTTGCCGTCGGAGGGCAGGTGCATCGTCTTGCCGTCGGGGAAAAGACGCGCCAGTTCGGCTCGCGACATGCGCGGCCAAGCGCGGACGCCGCCGACGTCCATGTGAACGAAAGGCGAGCCGGAGGTCGGGTAGTAGCCGACGCCGCCCACCTGGAATTTCATGCCGATTTCACGAAGGTTCTTCAGCTTCACGTCGGGAAGGTAAAAGTCCATCGCCTTGCCGAGCATGTGCTGGCTCTTCTTGGCGACGCCCTTCGAGCGCGAACGCAGCATGCCGTTGGTTGCCGGCGAGCGATAGGCCGAGACGACGTGGATATAATCGCGCGAACCGCTCTTCTGGTAGACTTCCCAGACGAGGTCGAGCAGGCGCGGATCCATCTTGGTCGGTTCGTTGCGACGCCAGTCGCGAAGGAAACGGTTGATCTCCTGCAGGCCCTTGGGGTCGTAGCGGCCGTTGCGCTTGAAGGTGATCTGCGCCTTTTCCTGGGTATGAATGAAGTAGAGTTTCAGTGTCCGGGTCTGGCCCGCGGCCTCCACTGGAGGCGCAAAGCCTGGCGTCACGAGGGAAGCCGCGATAGCAACGGATGTAAGAACCTGCGGCACCTTACGGGTAAAGGCCGCGCAGACTCTCGCTAAGGAGCCGAGCGGCTTCTTAAAACCGAACAAATTTGGCATTCAATCCCCGTCCGACGGACAACCGTGCTTCGCTGTCTCAGATGACTGTCAAATAAGGTGACAGCATGGCAAATATGCCACAGTCGTCACCGCCCCTTATAATATAGTGAACACTTCACTAACAAGGTCTAAACGGCGGTGACTGAATAGCACGGCTAATGAATCGTGAATGCGCCGATTTTAAGCCGCCTCCCTCAACGGATTCTCGGGATCGATGCCATAATCCTTCAACTTGCGGTAGAGTGTCGACCGACCGATGCCGAGCTTGCGCGCCACCTGGCTCATCTGTCCGCGGTAGAATTTCAGCGCAAAACGAATCAGTTCCTCTTCCACCTCGGCAAGCTTGCGGACGTCCCCGCCCTCGTCGACGCTGGCGATCGCGTTTTCCATGCGCGGGTCGTGCCCGGCATCGCCCTCCATTGATTTCGCTGCACTCGCGAAATCGGGATAGACGTTTGGCACCTGCTCCGACGGCGCGGCTGTCCGTTCCGGACCGGCTTCGCCCCAGGAGAAGCCGGAGCGGTCGGAGACGACGTAACCCGGGATCTGGGTGGCGATCTGCGGGAAGTCCTTCACCGTAAGCTCGTTGCCTTCGGCAAGCACCACGGCCCGGAAGATCGCGTTCTCGAGCTGCCGGATATTGCCCGGCCAATCATAGGCGGTCAGCAGCGCCAGGGCGCCGCTCGATATGGTGAGCGGTGCGTGCAGCCTCTGCTCCGCGGCGAAACGCTCGACGAAGGAGCGCACCAGGACCGGGATGTCTTCCTTGCGCCGGCGAAGCGCCGGAATGGTGATCGGGAAGACGTTGAGGCGGTAGTAGAGATCCTCGCGGAACCGCCCCTCGCGCACCTCGTTGATCAGGTCCTTGTTGGTGGCGGAGATTAGCCGGACATTGACCTTCTGCGGATAGCGTGCGCCGATCGTCTCGATCTCGCCCTGCTGCACGGCACGCAGGAGCTTGACCTGGACTTCGAGCGGCAGGTCGCCGATCTCGTCGAGGAACAGCGTGCCGCCGTCCGCATCGACGAACTTGCCGCTGTGCTTTTCCGTCGCGCCGGTAAAGGCGCCCTTCTCATGGCCGAAGAGAATGCTCTCGACCAGATTGTGCGGGATCGCACCACAGTTGACGGTGACGAACGGCTTGCCGACCCGGTCACTCGCAGACTGGATGGCACGGGCCACCATTTCCTTGCCGACGCCGGACTCGCCTTCGAGCACGATCGGTATGTTGGACTGGGCGGCGCGGCGCGCGAGGTCGATCACCCGGATCATTGCCGGGCTTGCCGAAACGATGTCCTCGAAACCGACGGCACCGCCGCGGGGACGACGCGAGGTTTTGACCTTGCCGTCGCGGCTTGCCATCTTCAGTGCGTTGCCGATCGCGACCGACAGCCGCTCCGGGGAGACGGGCTTCACCAGGAAGTCGAAGGCACCGGCCTGCATCGCATGAACGACGGTTTCGATGCCGCCCTGGCCGGTCTGCACGATGACCGGCGTATCGACACCGCGCTCGGCGAGCGCCTCGAGGAAGCCGTGCCCGTTCATTTCCGGCATCAGCAGGTCGAGCAGGATGACATTGATCATGCCGCCCTTGCGCTCCAGGAGCTCCAGGCCGCTGCGGCCGTTGTCGGCGAGATGCGCCACATGGCCGAGACGCTCGATCATGTTCGTCAGCAACCGGCGCTGCACCGGATCGTCATCAATGACCAGAATATGTGATGTCACGGAAGCCTCCTGCTCTGGACACGCGGTACTTTTGGCCAACCTCATGTGCCAAATCACGTCAGGCATCTGTGCCATAAAGGGCTGAACATCATGTTTTGAGAAATGCTTGCATTTTATCCATTGCCGGCGATAGCAATGGGGCCCATATCGCTTGCCTTCTTCCTGTCACGAACGAGAGAAATCCGACGATGACCTTCCGCCCCTTCGCTCCCGAGCAATCCCTTGTCCGTGCCGCCGCCGGCCAGTCCCATGGCGCTGCTGCGGATCTCGGCGACCTGCCCTCCTGGCGGCTCGAAGATCTCTATCCGTCCGCCGCATCGGATGCCTTTCGCAACGACCTGAAGAAGGCAGAGGCCGACGCGATCGCTTTCGAGACCAAGTGGAAGGGCATGCTGGCGGAAGCCGCGACGAGGAACGGTGACGACGGCATCGGCGCCGCCGTCCGGGAGTTCGAAGCGCTTGAGGACGTCATGGGCCGCATCGCCTCCTTTGCCGGCCTCACCTATTTCTCGGACACGTCCAAGCCTGAGAACGGCAAGCTTTACGGCGACGTGCAGTCGAAGCTTACCGACATGTCGGCGCATCTCCTGTTCTTCTCGCTGGAGCTTAATCGTATTGATGACGCGATCCTGGACAAGGCGCTCGAGAACGATGCGCTGGCCGCGCACTACAAGCCATGGCTGACCGACCTGCGCAAGGACAAGCCCTACCAGCTCGACGACAAGCTGGAGCAGCTCTTCCTCGAAAAATCGATGACGGGTGCTGCCGCCTTCAACCGTCTGTTCGACGAGACGATGGCAAGCCTCACCTTCAATGTCGATGGCGAGGCGCTGCCGCTCGAAGTCACTCTAAACCTGTTGCAGGATCCGGCGACCGAGGTCCGCAAGAAGGCGGCGATGGCACTTGCCGAAACCTTCAAGAGCAATATCCGCACCTTCACGCTGATCACCAACACGCTTGCCAAGGACAAGGAAATCTCCGACCGCTGGCGTGGCTTTCAGGACATCGCCGACAGCCGGCATCTTGCCAACCGCGTCGAGCGCGAGGTTGTCGATGCGCTGGCCGAAGCCGTCAAATCCGCCTATCCGCGCCTGTCGCATCGTTACTATGCCATGAAGGCAAAGTGGCTCGGCATGCAGGAGATGGATTTCTGGGATCGCAATGCGCCATTGCCGGAAACGCCGAATGCGCTGATCTCCTGGAACGAGGCCAAGGACACGGTTCTTTTGGCATACGATGCCTTCGCTCCGGAAATGGCCGCGATCGCCCGACGCTTCTTCGACGAGAGCTGGATCGACGCGCCGGTGCGCCCGGGCAAGGCACCGGGCGCCTTCGCCCATCCGACGGTACCGTCTGCGCACCCCTACGTGCTCGTCAATTACATGGGCAAGCCGCGCGACGTGATGACGCTTGCGCACGAGCTCGGCCACGGCGTGCACCAAGTGCTGGCCGGCGGACAGGGCGCGCTGATGGCCTCGACGCCGCTGACCCTTGCCGAAACCGCTTCCGTCTTCGGCGAGATGCTGACCTTCCGTGCCCTTCTCGACCGGACGAAGGACAAGCGCGAGCGCAAGGCCATGCTGTCGCAGAAGGTCGAGGACATGATCAACACGGTCGTGCGCCAGATCGCCTTCTACGAGTTCGAGCGCAAGGTCCACACTGCCCGCAAGGAAGGCGAACTGACGGCGGATGACATCGGCAAACTGTGGCTGTCGGTGCAGAGCGAGAGCCTTGGCCCGGCAATCCGGATTTCCGAGGGCTACGAGACCTACTGGGCCTATATCCCGCATTTCATCCACTCGCCTTTCTACGTCTACGCCTATGCCTTCGGCGACTGCCTGGTGAACTCGCTCTACGCCGTCTACCAGAGTGCCGAAAAAGGCTTCCAGGAGAAGTATTTCGAACTGTTGAAGGCCGGCGGCACCAAGCACCATTCCGAGTTGCTCGCACCCTTTGGCCTCGATGCCACCGATCCGTCGTTCTGGGCACAGGGACTGTCGATGATCGAAGGGCTCATCGACGAACTCGAGGCGCTTGATAAGGCTTGATCCGGGCAGTCCGGATCAAGCCGCGATCGACAAGACGACGTATGAACGACACCGCACCCTATGTGCTGTTCCGGGACGACAGCGAGAACCGCACGACGGTTTTCGCTGAGCCCCTGCGCGTCGTCTCCGCGCACACGAAACCCGAATTCACCTGTGGCCTTGCCGAGCTCGAACGCGCCCACAAGGCGGGCAAATGGATCGCCGGCTTCATGTCCTATGAGGCTGGTCACCTCTTCGAGGAGAAGCTCTCGCGTTTCGCCGAGGAGGGCCGTGAAACGCCGCTGATGTCCTTCGGCATCTTCGACGCGCCCGCCGAAGACCACCCGCTCGCCGAGCCTCAAAGGCGGACCGAGAACGAACCCTTCCTCAGCGAGCCGCGCGCCGGCTGGAACTTCGACACCTATCGCGATCGCTTCGATCGCCTGCACCAGCACTTGCGCCAGGGCGATTGCTACCAGGCCAATCTGACGATGCCGATCCGCGCCCGCTGGTCCGGCGATCCGCGCACCGCCTTCTGGTCGCTGATCGACCGCCAGCCGGTGAAGTACGGGGCACTCGTCGCGCTTGACGGGCCGATCCTGCTGTCGCGATCGCCGGAGCTCTTCTTCCGCGTCGATGCGGACGGCTGGATCGAGACCCACCCGATGAAGGGTACGGCCAGGCGCGGCACTTCTGCGGCCGAGGATGCCGAGATCATCGCGGCCATGCGCGCCGACGAGAAGACCCAGGCCGAAAACCGGATGATCGTCGATCTTCTGCGCAATGACATCTCGCGGATAACCGAAGTCGGCACACTCAGCGTCCCCAAGCTGTTCGAGATCGAGACCTACCCGACGGTGCACCAGATGGTGAGCCATGTCCGGGCGAAGCTCTTGCCCGAGATCGGCCTCGAGGACATCTTCGCCGCCCTTTTCCCCTGCGGTTCCATCACCGGCGCGCCGAAGATGCGGGCCATGGAGATCCTGCACGATCTGGAAGACGGACCGCGCGACGCCTATTGCGGCGCCATCGGCTTCATCGCCCCAAATGGGGTCATGCGCTTCAGCGTCGCAATCCGCACCATTTCGCTTTTCCCCAATGGCGAGGCCGTCTTCAATGTCGGCGGCGGCATCGTCTTCGACAGCAACGCACAATCCGAATATGACGAATGCCTGCTGAAGGCCCGCTTCGCCATCGGCGACGACAAGATCGCGCCTGGCGACGACGGGATCGCGCGATGACGGACTTTTCGCTGATCGAAACGCTGCGCCACGAGCCCGAAAAGGGCTTCGTCCGCTTGCGCCTGCATCTGGCGCGGCTGAAACGGTCGGCGCGACGTCTCGCCATTCCTGGCGCGGAAGGCGCAGAAGCCGCCTTGCTGGCAGCGGTGGAGAGCGGCGACGACAAGGCCGCACGCCGCGTACGGCTCGAACTTTTCCCGGACGGACGCATCGAGGTGAAGACCGCGCCGTTCGTGCCATTGCCGGACGGAACGATCTGGCGGGTGCGGATTGCCGCCACGCAGCTCAATTCCCGCGATCCGCTGCTGCGCTACAAGACCAGCCGCCGGGCGGCCTATGACGCTGCCCGCGGCGAGTTTGCCGCGAGCGAGGCTGACGAGGTTCTTCTTCTCAACGAGAAAGGCGAGGTCTGCGAGGGCACGATCACCTCGGTCTTCCTCGACGACGGCAGCGGTGTCCTGAAGACGCCGCCGATCGCCTGCGGCCTGCTTGCGGGCGTCCTGCGCACCGAACTGATCTGTGGGCGCCGGGCGCGAGTCGCACGGCTTTCGCCCACCGATCTCACCCGTGGGACGCTCTATGTCGGCAATTCGCTACGCGGTCTGATCCGGGTGCGACTCCTGGTCTGAACCGGGCAGGGTATAGCGCCTCACCTGATCCCGCCCATCGCGCTTGGCGAGGTAAAGCGCCTGGTCGGCGCGCGCATAGAGGTCGCTCACCGAATCGCCATCGCGATACTCCGCCAGTCCGACAGAACAGGTGTAGAAGAACTCAGGGATGTTCTCGAGCGGCCGGGAGCTTCTGACCTTTTCGAGCAGGCGGTCGAGAATGCGATTGCCTTCGCTGATCGTGGTATCGGGCAGGATGAGCATGAATTCCTCACCGCCGATGCGACCGAAGCAATCCGAGCGGCGCACGAATTCCTGCATCTGACGGGCGAAGTCGAGCAGCACCTCGTCGCCGCGCTGGTGCCCGTGGCGGTCGTTGATCGCCTTGAAATAATCGATGTCGATGATCGCGACGCAGCCCCACATATGCGGGTTTTCGGCGCAATTGGCGATGAACTCGGTCAACCGCCCCATCGTATAGCGACGGTTGGGCACACTGGTCAGCTCATCGACCTGAGCCGCCCGAAGCGCAAAGTCGCGGTCCTGCCGCAGTTCGCGCTCCTCGGCATGGATGGTGGTGACATCGACGGCGATGCAAAGCATCCAGCCGTCGGAATCCACCGTCTCCGTCATCCACAGCCAGCGGCCGTCATGCAGGTCGGTTTCCATGGCACGAAACGGTACCTTGCCGCGCCGGTGAGCCGTCGAGGAGATCCAGGCGTTGACATCGTCGGTCTTCAGGACGGTCCCCCGACCGGCGGCGTAGTTGCGGCGCATGATCTCCGCCCAGGTCGGGCTCTCGTCCGGACCGACATGGTAGGCCGCGCGAAATGCCGGATTGGCAAACCGCAATCGATCATGCTGATCGTAAAGCGCGATCAGTACGGGTGTTTTGCTCTGTAAGGCCGCAAGGGCCTTGAGATGACTACCGGTCACGGTCTGTCACGCCTCCGGGTCGGACAATATCAATCATGGCGCGAAGCGGATGCTTCGAACGAAGCTATAGCACGAAGCGCCTGTGACAAGCGTTTACGCGTGCGAAACGATGGGGATATGGTTAAATCACCGCCTTGGTCCGGCCGAACTACATGCAGCGTAGGCTCCATGACGGTTCCTCCAGGCCCTTCACCATCGGTCTTGCGCAGCTTGACCTCGATCGCCGGATCGAGCGGCGCAGCCTGACCTTGCCGCCGGCCGCCTGCAAGAGGCTCAGCAGGCGGAACGAGCCCATCGCAGCCCCGCTTTCTATCACCGGTTAAGCACCATCTCAAATAGCGGTTGACCCGCCGGCCCTTTATTGTGACAGCAATCTATGCTCTACAGCGCCGCGTGCCCAGCCGGGCACCAACGGCCGCTTCGGCACATCCATCGAGCCAGAACAGCGGCGCCAGCCGCTCCTCATGCTTAGTCACCCACCGTCACAGGGAAAGTTTTCTCAGGAGAAAGACAAAAATGGCAGATACCACCTATCCGGTTTACGGCGAGATCACCGGTCCGGTCGTCATGATCGGCTTCGGTTCGATCGGTCGCGGCACCCTGCCGCTGATCGAGCGCCATTTCAAATACGACAAGAACCGGTTGATCGTGGTCGAGCCCCGTGAGGACGCCGCCGACAACGAGATTTTCGAACGGCATGGCGTACGTCACGTTCGCGCTCATGTGACGAAGGACAACTATAAGGAACTGTTGAAGCCGCTGCTGACCGAAGGCGAAGGCCAGGGCTTCTGCGTCAACCTGTCGGTCGACACCGGCTCGCTCGACCTGATCAAGCTGTGCCGCAAGCTCGACGTTCTCTACATCGACACGGTTGTTGAGCCATGGCTCGGCTTCTATTTCGACGCCGAAATGGACAATGCCGACCGCACCAACTATGCGCTGCGCGAAACCGTCCGCAAGGAAAAGGAAAAGAACCCGGGCGGCACCACGGCCGTTTCGACCTGCGGCGCCAACCCGGGCATGGTCTCCTGGTTCGTCAAGCAGGGCCTGCTGAACCTCGCCAACGACCTCGGCGTGAAGTACGAAGAGCCGCATCAGGACGACCGCGAAGGCTGGGCGAAGCTGATGAAGAAGGTCGGCGTCAAGGGCGTGCACATTGCCGAGCGCGACACGCAGCTGACCAAGAAGCCGAAGCCGCTCGACGTGTTCTGGAACACCTGGTCGGTCGAAGGCTTCATCTCCGAAGGGCTGCAGCCGGCCGAACTCGGCTGGGGCACCCATGAAAACTGGATGCCGAAGAACGCCAAGAAGCACAAGAAGGGCTGCAAGGCAGCGATCTACCTGGAGCAGCCGGGCGCCAACACCCGCGTGCGCACCTGGTGCCCGACGCCTGGTCCGCAATACGGCTTCCTGGTCACCCACAACGAGGCGATCTCGATCTCGGACTTCTTCACCGTCCGCGACAAGGACGGCGAAGTCACCTATCGCCCGACCTGCCACTACGCCTATCATCCGGCCAACGACGCCGTCCTGTCGCTGCACGAAATGTTCGGCAACGGCGGCAATTCGCAGCCGGTCCACCACGTTCTCGACGAGAAGGAACTCGTTGAAGGCCTCGACGAACTGGGCGTCCTGCTCTACGGCCACGACAAGAATGCCTATTGGTACGGTTCGCGCCTGTCTCTGGAAGAGACCCGCCGCATCGCTCCTTACCAGAACGCCACCGGTCTGCAGGTAACCTCTGCGGTTCTGGCCGGCATGGTCTGGGCACTCGAAAACCCGAAGGCCGGCATCGTCGAAGCCGACGAGATGGACTACAAGCGCTGCTTGGAAGTCCAGCTCCCCTATCTCGGCCCGGTTGAGGGCCACTACACCGACTGGACCCCGCTCGACGGCCGCCCGGGCCTGTTCCCGGAAGACATCGACACGAAGGATCCCTGGCAGTTCAAGAACATCCTCGTTCGCTAAGCTTTTGACCTAAAACGTCATCCGGCCCGGGGCACGACCGTGTCCCGGGCCTTTTCATCTCTGCGGGAAAAGCCACCTGCAGCCCTTGGCCGCTCTTGCTTTCAACTCTTGATCGCGGCATGGTCATGCCGGAATGAAACAGTCCGCTCGGCCCAATGCGGGGGAAATCGCCTATGAAGCCATTCGCAGTTCTGACCCTGATCGCAACCGCCGCGGCCTTGGCGTCCTGCCAGTCGTCGCCCCGGATCATCGATGAGGGCGGGCCGTCGCGCCAGGCGACCGGCGTCGAAGGCTCCTGGGTGGACCCGAACGGCATCGTCTCGACCTTCGCGGGCGGCACCTTCTCGACGCGGACGACCGACACCAACCAGCTGCTCGCCTCGGGCAACTACGTGAACGTGAGCCCGACGCTCGTCGAGATCAACATGACCTCACTCGTGCGCAACACCCAGTCCAAGGTCAATTGCGCCCTGGTCACCCAGAACCAGCTCAACTGCACCACCGATGCCGGCGCGCAGTTCTCGCTGGCGAGACGCGGCTAAAACGGCCCGCATGCAAGTATCTGAGCCCCCGATCGGGGGCTTTTTTCGTTGCAGGGCCGCAGCTTAACCTAGTTGCAAATTGACGAAGCGAGCTTGGTTTTAGCGCTTGAAGTAACCTTCAAGTGGTGAAAACATCCGGCCCGGCAAAGCCACTCCGACCGTGGGGAACGGTTCCGTCTCGACGGCTCCGGAAACGGTCGGCTGACAACCGGCAAAACAGGAGAACATCATGATCAGACACATGCGGACCGGCCTGATGACCGCGTCCATCCTTGCCCTCTCCTCGGGCGCTGCCTTCGCCGATTATGAGCTGAACATCCTGCATATCAACGACCTCCATTCCCGCATCGAGTCGATCAACAAGTTCGATTCCACCTGCTCGGCGGAAGAGGAAGGCAAGAACGAGTGCTTCGGCGGCGTCGCCCGCCTGAAGTCCCTGATCGACCAGAAGCGCCAGGAACTCTCCGGCAAGAACGTGCTGCTGCTCAACGCCGGCGACAACTTCCAGGGCTCACTGTTCTTCACCACCTATAAGGGCCTGGCCGAAGCCGAGTTCCTGAACCTGATGAAGTTCGACGCGATGACCGTCGGCAACCATGAATTCGACGAGAGCGAGGATGGCCTTGCCGGCTTCCTCGACAAGATTACCTTCCCGGTCGTCACCGCCAACGTGCTGCCGAGCCACAAGTCGAAGATCGGCGACCGCATCAAGCCGTCGATCGTGCTCGAGGTCAGCGGCCAGAAGGTCGGCATCGTCGGCGCCGTCGCCAACGACACGCCGGAACTCTCGTCCCCCGGCCCGGACATCCTGATCGGCGACGACGTTGCCACCACCACCGCCGCCGTCGAAGAGCTGAAGAAGCAGGGCGTCGACAAGATCATTGCGCTGACCCATGTCGGCTATCCGCGTGATCTCGCCGCGATCGCCAAGATTCCGGACGTAGACATCGTCGTCGGCGGCCACTCGCACAGCCTGCTTTCCAACACCGACCCGAAGGCCGAAGGTCCCTATCCGACGATGGTCGACAATCCCGGCGGCTACAAGGTTCCGGTCGTCCAGGCAGCATCCTACACCAAGTATCTCGGCGATCTCGTCGTCACCTTCGACGACAAGGGTGTCGTCAAGGCCGCCAAGGGCGATCCGATCCTGGTCGACAGCTCGGTGAAGCCCGATCAGGCCGTGCTGGCGCGCATCGCCGAGCTCGCCAAGCCGATCGAGGAACTGCGCTCGAAGATCATCGCCAAGACGGAAGAGCCGATCGACGGCTCGCGCGAGAATTGCCGCGCGCGCGAATGCCAGATGGGCAGCCTCGTCGCCGATGCCATGCTCGACCGCGTCACGGGCCAGGGCGTGACCATCGCCATCACCAATGGCGGGGGCCTGCGCGCTTCCATCGATGCCGGCGACGTTTCGATGGGCGAAGCCATCACGGTGCTGCCGTTCCAGAACACGGTCGCGACCTTCCAGCTCAAGGGCGACAGCATCCGCGCCGCACTTGAAAACGGCCTCAGCAAGCTCGAGGAAGGCGGCGGCCGCTTCCCGCAGGTGGCCGGCATGAAGTTCTCCTTCGACAAGTCGAAGCCGGTCGGCAGCCGCGTCGTCTCAGTCGAGGTGAAGGAAGGCGAGACCTATGTCCCGCTCGACCCGGCGAAGACCTATTCGCTCGTCACCAACAACTACATGCGCAATGGCGGCGACGGCTACAGCGTCTTCAAGGAGAGGGGTGAGAATGCCTACGACTACGGTCCGGGCCTCGAAACCGTGCTCGCCGACTATCTCGCGGCCCACCAGCCGTTCAAGCCCTATACCGATGGCCGCATCACCGAGGTCGCTTCGGCCGCAGGTGCTGCACCGGCGGAACCGGCAACGGAAGCAAAGCCGGCGGCGGGCACCGACACCACGGCCACCCAGCCGGCTGCAACCTCCGGCGCCGCCGCAGCGTCCGCGGCGAGCGGCCCGCAGAAGCACGTGATCGCCAAGGGCGACACGCTCTGGGATCTCGCCAAGTCGTTCTATGGCGAAGGCGCACTGTGGAAGAAGATCTCCGAGGCCAACGGCAAGCCGGCGCCGCGCGCGCTGCATGTTGGCACGGAACTGGAGATCCCGGCAAAATAAGACAATTTGCCTCTGTCTTCAGAGCCGGCGCGGGCTTCCCCGCGCCGGCTTTTCTACTTAGAAGGACTTGAAACTGAAGGCTCCAAACGGAAGCGGTGTCCCGATTTCGGGGCCCGACGAGGATCAAGATGACCGAACAGCTTGCCATGACCGCCCCTGCCAACCACCCTTCCGTCAAATCCGGAAAGGTTGGCGTTCTGCTGGTCAATCTCGGCACGCCCGACGGCACCGACTATGCCTCGATGCGCCGCTACCTGAAGGAGTTCCTGACAGACCGGCGGGTAATCGAATGGTCGCGGCTGTTCTGGTATCCGATCCTGTTCGGCATCGTGCTCAACACCCGCCCCGGCAAGGTCGGCAAGGCCTATGAGACGATCTGGAACAAGGAGCGGAACGAAAGCTACCTCAGGACCTACACGCGCAATCAGGCGGAACTGATGGCCAAGACCTTCGCCGATCGTCCGGATGTGATCGTCGACTGGGGCATGCGCTACGGCCAACCCTCGATCGCCTCGCGCATGGAGGCGCTGCAAAAGGCCGGTTGCGAACGCATCCTCGTCTTCCCGCTCTATCCGCAATATGCCGCCGCCACCACCGCGACGGTCAACGACAAGGCCTTCGAGGCGCTGTTGAAAATGCGCTGGCAGCCGGCGCTGCGCACCGTTCCGCCCTATCACGACGACCCTGTCTATATCGACGCGCTGGCGACCTCGATCGAGCGCCACCTGGCGACACTCGACTGGGAGCCGGAAGTGGTTCTGACCTCCTTCCACGGTATCCCGAAGAGCTATTTCGACAAGGGCGACCCCTACTACTGCCAGTGCCAGAAGACCGCGCGGCTGCTGCGCGAAAAGCTCGGCTGGTCCAAGGAGAAGCTCCAGGTCACCTTCCAGTCGCGTTTCGGTCCCGAGGAATGGCTGCAGCCCTACACCGACAAGACGGTCGAGAAGCTCGCGCAGGAAGGGGTCAAGCGCATTGCTGTCCTCAATCCCGGCTTCGTCTCCGACTGTCTGGAAACCCTGGAGGAGATCGCCGAGCAGGCGGCCGAGAGCTTCCATCACAATGGCGGCGACAAGTTCACGCACATTCCCTGTCTCAACGACAGCGCGGAAGGCATGGCGGTTCTCGAACACGTCGTGCGCCGCGAACTCGCCGGCTGGCTCTAAATCCCATTCCTTGCCGCGCCGCTTGAAAACGGCGCCCCGACCACCACTTCCGGATGAACGGACCGCGCACGCGCTCACCGGCGAGTGCGCGTGTCTAACGTTTTGAATCCATGCGCCACTCGCGGAAACCGATTCCGGACCGACAACTATTGCGCTAAGGTGCTGCCTCGGGTCGGGACAACAAATTAGGGGGCGTCTCTTGGGCGGGCTGGATATCGTCGTCGTCGCATTCGTGGTTCTTATCGTGTTTGTCCTCTTCATGGGGATCAAGACGGTGCCACAGGGGTACCGCTACACGGTCGAACGCTTCGGCCGTTACACCAAGACGCTGGAGCCGGGTCTGAACCTGATCGTGCCCTTCATTGACCGGATCGGCGCGAAGATGAACGTGATGGAACAGGTGCTCGATGTTCCCACGCAGGAAGTCATCACCAAGGACAATGCCAGCGTCTCGGCCGATGCCGTCGCCTTCTACCAGATCTTGAACGCGGCGCAGGCAGCCTATCAGGTCGCGAACCTCGAAATCGCCATCCTCAACCTGACGATGACCAACATCCGCTCGGTCATGGGGTCGATGGATCTCGACGAACTGCTCTCCAACCGCGATACGATCAACGAGAGACTGCTGCGCGTCGTCGACGATGCCGCCAACCCCTGGGGCATCAAGATCACCCGCGTCGAGATCAAGGACATCGCACCGCCGAAGGATCTGGTCGACGCCATGGCACGGCAGATGAAGGCCGAGCGCGAGAAGCGCGCCCAGGTGCTGGAAGCCGAAGGCGCCAGAAACGCACAGATCCTGCGCGCGGAAGGTGCGAAACAGTCGGCGATCCTGGAGGCGGAAGGCCAGCGCGAAGCGGCGTTCCGCGATGCCGAAGCCCGTGAACGCCTGGCAGAGGCCGAAGCCAAGGCAACGAAGATGGTCTCCGACGCTATCGCGTCCGGCGACGTCCAGGCGATCAACTACTTCGTCGCGCAGAAATACACCGAAGCGCTCGCCTCGATCGGCACCGCCAACAACCAGAAGATCGTGCTGATGCCGATGGAAGCCACGTCGCTGATCGGCTCGCTCGGCGGGATCGGCGCCATTGCCAAGGAAATCTTCGGTGATGGCCCGTCAGGACAGGCTGCGCGTCCGCGTCAATCGGCGCCGCGCACCACTCCCGCCTTCCCGGCCGATCCTTCGCAGGGAAAGTAGCCGATGCTCGAACGCGCCATTCAGGAACTCGGGCCCTGGAACTGGTGGGTCCTCGGCTTCGTGCTGCTCGCCGCCGAACTCGTTGCCCCCGGCGTGTTCCTGATCTGGATCGGGATCGCCGCGCTCATAGTCGGAATCCTCTCTCTCATGCTTTGGGAGATCGGCTTCTGGACGTGGCAGGTTCAGTTCGTCCTCTTCGCGCTGCTTGCGGTGGTCGCGGTCCTGCTCGGCCGTCGCTTTGTTCTCTCCTCGTCCGAAGCCACCGACGAACCCTTGCTGAACCGGAGAGCGGAAAGCCTCGTCGGCCGCACCGCCGTGCTGGAGAAGCCGATCGCCGAGGGTCGCGGCCGTATCCGGCTCGATGATACGATCTGGATCATCGAAGGGCCCGATCTGCCCGCCGGCACCCGCGTCCGTGTCATTTCCACCCATGGGCGAAACCTGACCGTGGAAAGCGCCTGATCGGCAAGCGGCTGATGCCACGACGTTTTTCGCGGCTGGAAACGATTGCTTAACCACGTCGCTTTACGATTGCGAAAGGATTGCAATCAGGCTCGTGGACAATCGGCATATGGTGCCAGGCTCATCTCGCTCGACCAAAGGAGACGCGCGGCGTTCGACCTCGCTGGCGTTGCTATTGGCCGGCACCGCCCTGTTCGCACCAACGTCATTGCTCGCGCAAACGGCCACTGCCCCCACGACTTCCTACGGCGCCAGCACCTCCCCGGCAGCCATCCCGGCTACAACGCCCGCAATCGCCGACCCGCAGACCACCGGCGCCGTCAGCGGCGACGACCTGCCGCCAGCGCAGAACGAGGATTACCTCCGCCTCAACCAGCGCGAGCCGACGATCGACGGCCTGCGGTTGCGGACCTATAATCCCGAATACGATCGCGCACCGGGCGTTCGCATCGGTACCTTCACGCTGCGCCCGAGCGTCAGCGAGACCATCAACCATGAATGGCGCAAGGACGGAGACACCAGGACGAACCGCGGCTATCTCGAAACCGGGATCCGCGGCACGCTCACCTCGGACTGGTCGCGGCATCAGTTGACCGTCACCGGCGAAGGCGTCTTACAAAACAACATCTCCGGTGAGGGCGAGGAAGAGCCGCGCGCCAATGTCGACGCGGAACTGCGGCTCGATCTCTGGGACGAAACGATCGCGCGGCTCCGCGCCGGCTATAGTTTCGAGCGTGAAGACGCCGACGATCCGAACGCGATCTCGAACGCCAAGACCCAATCCGCGGTCAACACCTACCGCCTTGGTGCCGCCATCGAGCGCGACTTCGGTCTGATCCGCGGCTCCGTCGGTATCGACTTCGACCGGCGTACCTACGGCGATGTCGAACTCGAAAACGGCACGAACCTGTCGGTCAAATACCGCAATCGCAATACCGGCATCCTCACGGCCCGGGTCGGCTACGAGCTGTCGCCGGCACTGATCCCGTTCCTGGAAGCCTCCGTCGGAAAATCGCTTTACGACCTGCGCGAGGATCCGCTCGGCTTTGAACGTTCCTACCAGACCTATGCCGGACGCGGCGGTATCGAGCTCGACCTCGGTGAGAAACTCTATGGCGAGCTCGGCCTCGGCTACGAGACGTACAACTTCGAGGACGACCGGCTCGGCGAACTCAGCGGCCTTTCGGTCGACGGCCGCCTCAACTGGTCGCCGCAGCGCGGCACCGATGTGCTCTTCGCCGTTTCGACCGACCTCAACCCGTCGACGACGCCGGGCGATGCGGGGTCGATCGACTACAATCTCACCAACATCATCACCCACCAGATGCGCTCGGATCTGGTGGCCCGGCTGACGAACAGCCTGACGCTGCGCAACTACCCCTCCGACGCCCGCTCGTCCGACGAAACCACCTGGCGTACCGGCGCCGGCCTGACCTACGACATCAACCGCTACCTGGCACTGACGGGCGACGTCAGCTACGAGCGCACGACCCGCGATCAGGGTGATACGACGGACATCACCCGCGTCGGCGTGGGCCTCACGCTCCGGCGCTGACCGCAAGCTCCCTGCATCCGCCGACGAAAGGCCGCGCCCAGGGAACGCGGCCCTCCCGAGTTCATGACGAAGGCTATTACTTCAGAGCGCTAAGCAGGCTCTTTAGCGGACCCTCGACGCTCGGGCGGATGTCGCCGCGTTCCAGCGCAAAGGCGACGTTTGCCAGAATGAAGCCATCCTTGGCGCCACAGTCATAGGTGTCGCCACGGAAGTGATAGGCGGCGAACTGCTGGCTGTCGGAGAGCTTGAGCATACCATCGGTCAGCTGGATTTCGTTGCCTGCGCCGCGCTCCTGCTTTTCGAGGATCGGGAAAATCTCCGGCTGCAGGATGTAGCGGCCGTTAATGAAGAAGTTGGACGGGGCCGTGCCCGGTGCCGGCTTCTCGACCATCTTGGTGATCTTGAAGCCATCGCCCACCTTGTCGCCGACGCCGACGATACCGTATTTGTGTGCCTGGTCCGGTGCGCATTCCTCGACGGCAATGACATTGCCGCCGCTCTGCTCATAGAGCTCGACCATGCCCTTCAGGCAGCCCTTCTCGCCCTTCATGATCATGTCCGGCAGCAGCAGCGCAAAGGGCTCATTGCCGACGAGGTCACGGGCGCACCAGACCGCATGGCCGAGGCCAAGCGGCGCCTGCTGGCGGGTGAAACTGGTGGTGCCGGCCTTCGGCAGAATGCTGTCGAGCAGCGCGATCTCGGCCTTCTTGTTACGCTCGCGCAGCGTCTGGTCGAGCTCGACCTGAATGTCGAAATAATCCTCGATGACCGCCTTGCTGCGGCCGGTGACGAAGATCAGATGTTCGATGCCGGCTTCCAGCGCCTCATCGACCACATATTGAATGACCGGCTTGTCCACCACCGTCAGCATTTCCTTCGGCACGGCCTTGGTGGCCGGCAGGAAACGTGTGCCCAGCCCTGCGACCGGGAACACGGCTTTGCGGACTTTACGCTTGTCGGTCATCGATACCTCCTTGATAGGACTTCACTCATAAGTCTTGCCGGATGGTCCCGAACGGCAATCCGTCAGAACCATACAGCGCTCCGTAATGGAGCCGCAATCTCTATGCCGTCAGCTGAACACAGCATGAACCGACGGAACAAATGCATATGCGAACTCCACGACCATGGCTTGACATTTTCTGCAGCGGAAGACGCCACCACAATTTCATGGTAAAGGGTTTGTTGACCACGTTTCTGTAGATTCGTTGCAATCCGGCAATGCAACAATCGCGGCCGGATCCGAAACAGGAGCCGCCGACGACTGCCCCCACTGTCCAGGCTGGCCCCAGACTGCCACCTTGCGGAGCGATTCGGGCCATGACGGCCGAAGCCCCGCAGAGAAACGGAACCGACAGCTGATGATCAGAAACCGCAGGACGTTTTTCCGTCATATCGCAGCCGCCCTCGTCCTCTCCGCCGCCGCGCTCGGCACCTCGCCCGCGCGCGCCGATGCCGGATTCCAGAACTGGATCAACGAATTCTACGCCACGGCTGCCAAGGCAGGCATCACCAAGGCGACCTATCGGCAGGCCTTCTCCGGCGTGAAGACGCCCGACCAGACGGTGATCGAAAAGGCGAACTATCAGCCGGAGTTCAAGCACAAGATCTGGGAATACATCGATTCCCGCGTGAACCCCTACACCAAGCGCGTCGGCCAAGAGATGGCGGCCAAGCACGCCCGCACGCTGAACGCACTGGAAAAGCGCTTCGGCGTCGACAAGACCATCCTTTTGGCGATCTGGTCGATGGAATCCAACTACGGCGCCGTGCTCGAGAAGGATGATCGTCTGCATTACGTGCCGCGCGCACTCGCAACCCTTGCCTATGTCGATCCGAAGCGCTCGAATTACGCCAAGAAGCAGCTGATCGCCGCGCTGAAGATCCTCCAGAGCGGCGACATCACGCCGCGCGAGCTGACCGGTTCCTGGGCGGGCGCCATGGGTCACACCCAATTCATCCCGACGAGCTATCTGCTCTATGCGGTTGACGCCGATGGTAATGGCCACCGCGACATCTGGAACTCGGTGCCCGACGCGCTGGCGACTGCCGCCAACCTGCTGAAGAAGAACGGCTGGCAGCCGGGCGAGACCTGGGGCTACGAAGTCGCGCCGCCGGCAAATGCCGCGAAATATTCCGGCCAGACGAAGACGCTCGCCGAATGGGCGTCGCTTGGTTTCGTCAGGCCGAACGGCAAGGGCTTCCGCAACGGCAGCATGCGCGCCGAGCTCAAGCTGCCAAGCGGCGGCGAAGGCCCCGGCTTCCTGATGACCAGGAACTTCTTCGTCATCAAGCGCTACAACGCTTCCGACAGCTACGCCCTTGGCGTCGGCCTTCTTGCCGACCAGATCGCCGGCTATCAGGGCATGCAGCAGCGCTGGCCGCGTCCGGACGGCTCGCTCGACATCAGCGAGAAGTTCGAGCTGCAGAACCGCCTGAAGGAGCTCGGCTACTACAGCGGCGAGGTCGACGGTAATTTTGGTTCCGGCTCGAAGGCCGCGATCCAGGCGTTCCAGTCGAAGAACGGCCTGCCGCCGGATGGAGAGCCGACCCAGATGCTGCTGCGGGCGTTGCGCAACTAGCGGACTCGAAACGGTTTCACGATCGCCGTATCCGTGAGATAACGTCGGAAGAGCGCGCTGCACCCGTGCGGCGCGCTTAAACGTGACAGCGGCTCATCCCCGCCGGAACACGCTATGAACGGGTAAAGAACCAGATGATGAGCAAACGCCGCGGGCACCAGAGCCAAACGCCGTTCGGGATTGCGACCATCTGCATCGCCGCGATGGCGATGGTTGTCGTCAGCCTTTTCGCGAGCTTTGCCGAAGCGCAGGAACGGGTCCAGCGGCGCAACCTGTTCCAGATGCTCTTTGGCGGGCTGACCCGCGAACGACCGGTCTATGAGGACCGTGACTATTTTCCCGAGCAGCCGCGCCCCAAACGCCAGCGGCAGCAACAGCAGCAGCGACAGAAGGGCCTGGGGCAACAGAAGCAGAAGCCGAAGGTTGCCGATACGCCTGCCCCCGTGCCGGTGGTCGTGGAGAAGGCGCCGGACGCCAAGAAGGTACTGGTGGTCGGCGACTTCATGGCCGGCAGCCTCGGCGACGGCCTGAAGACCGCCTTCGAGATGACGCCCGGCATTGCCATCGAGACGCGGGCGAACGGCTCGTCCGGCCTCGTGCGCGAGGACTATTTCAACTGGCCAGGCACCCTTCCCGGCTATGTCTCTGAAGTGAAGCCTTCCGTCATCATCGTCAGCCTCGGCGCCAACGACCGGCAGCAGATGCAGATGGGAGACGTCAAGGAAAGGTTCCGCAGCGATCTCTGGACGGAAGAGTACCGCAAGCGCGTCAATGCACTGGCGGCCCTTGCCCGAAAGGAGAAACTGCCGGTTCTCTGGGTCGGCATGCCGCCTTTCCAGTCGGCGGCCATGACCGCAGACATGGTGACCTTCAACGGCATCTATCGCGAGGAGATCGAAAAGGTCGGCGGCCAGTTCGTCGACATCTGGGACGGCTTCGTCGACGAGGGCGGCAAGTTCGTTCTGACCGGTTCCGACATCAACGGCCAGCAGGTTCGTCTGCGCGGCGCCGATGGCGTCAACCTCACCAAGGCCGGCAAACGCAAGCTCGCCTTCTACGTCGAGAAGGATATTCGCCGGCTGCTCGGCGATGCCGCCGCGACGGACAAGAACGTGCCGGGAGCGGGCGAACTCAAGGACCTGGTCGTGACGGCGCCGCTTGGTAACGAGGATATCGTCAAGACCCAGCCGATCGGCTTGACCGATCCGGCGCTGGACGGCGCCGGGTCCCTGCTCGGCAACGCCGCCCCGGACAAAGGCAATGGCAAGAGCCCTCGCGACCTGCTGGTCGACAAGGGCGATGTCGTCGCCGCACCGGCGGGCCGCGTCGACGACTTCCGCCTGTCGAAGCCAAGCACGGTGATCAGCAATCCGGTGATCCGCAACTAAACATGTCGCGCAAAAGTGCGCGGCAGTTTTGCGATAACTACATGCGAATAATCAAAGACTTAAAGCGCAAAGAGCGAATTTGAAAGATCGCGGCGTGCTCCGGAAACGGCGCTGTTCAATCGCCAACAAAAAGCCCTGTCGCACTGAACTGACCCCCGAAGGTTGATGTTCAACTTTCGGGGGTCAGTTCACGCGGACAGGGCTTTTCACGCTTGGGAGTAAAGCGTCAGCGCGGCAGGGTCGTGGACCCCATCAGCGCCTCGTCGATCGCCCGCGCCGCCTGGCGGCCTTCGCGGATCGCCCAGACGACGAGCGACTGGCCGCGGCGCACGTCGCCCGCGGTCCAGAGCTTCTCGACCGAGGTCTTGTAGTCGCGCTCGTTGGCGACGACATTGGTCGAGCCGCGGCGGTCGGTGTTGAGCGTCAGCTTGTCGCCGAGATCCTTCAGCACGCTGTTGGCGAACGGACCGCGGAAGCCGATGGCGATGAAGGCGAGATCGGCCTTGATGATGAACTCCGTGCCGGCGATCGGCTTGCGGCGATCATCCACCTGGCAGCACTTCACGCCTGTGAGATTGCCGTCCTCGTCGCCGATGAATTCGAGCGTCGCCACCTGGAACTCGCGGATGGCGCCTTCGGCCTGGCTGGAGGAGGTGCGCATCTTCGTCGCCCAGAACGGCCAGACGGCGAGCTTGTCTTCCTTTTCCGGCGGCTGCGGACGGATGTCGAGCTGGGTCACCTTGACCGCGCCCTGACGGAAGGCCGTTCCGACGCAGTCCGACGCCGTATCGCCCCCGCCGACGACGACGACGTGCTTGCCGCCGGCAAGGATCGGCTGGGACGGCCAGCCGACGCTGTCGATGTTTTCGCGGCCGACGCGGCGGTTCTGCTGGACGAGATAAGGCATCGCGTCATGCACGCCGGCGAATTCGACACCGGGGATGCCCGCATCACGCGGCGTCTCCGAACCGCCGCAGTAGAGCACGGCATCGTAGTCGTCGAGCAGACGCTGCATCGGCAGGTCGACGCCGACATTGATGCCGCAGTGGAACGTGACGCCTTCGCCCTTCATCTGTTCGACGCGGCGATCGATGAAGTTCTTCTCCATCTTGAAGTCCGGGATACCGTAGCGCAGCAGGCCGCCTGGCTTCGTCTCACGCTCGTAGACGTGAACCTCATGGCCAGCGCGGGCAAGCTGCTGGCCTGCCGCCATGCCGGCCGGGCCGGAGCCAATGACCGCAACCTTCTTGCCGGTCTTGATGACAGCCGGCTGCGGCACGATGTAGCCCATCTCGTAGGCCTTGTCGGCGATCGCCTGTTCGATGGTCTTGATCGCCACCGGCGTGTCCTCGAGGTTCAGCGTGCAGGCTTCCTCGCACGGCGCCGGGCAGACGCGGCCGGTGAATTCCGGAAAATTGTTGGTCGAATGCAGGTTGCGGATCGCCTCGTCCCAGTTGCCGTTGTAGACGAGGTCGTTCCAGTCCGGAATCTGGTTGTGCACCGGGCAGCCGGTCGGCCCGTGGCAATAGGGGATGCCACAGTCCATGCAGCGCGCGGCCTGCTTCTGCACTTCCGGCTCTGACATCGGAATGGTGAATTCGCGGAAATGGCGGATGCGGTCAGATGCCGGCTGGTACTTTGCCACTTGCCGGTCGATCTCGAGAAATCCAGTTACCTTACCCATCGTACTATCCTGAAAGCTTTGCGTCTGAACAGGCGCTTTTCCCAAGCGCGCGTGAGGGGCCCCCGAACCAGTCTGTGATGAACCGGGAGCCTTGGTCACCGGGGCCTCCTATTCGGCCGCCTCTGCCATTTTCATGCGTTCCATATCCTCGAGCGCACGGCGGTATTCGACCGGCATGACCTTGCGGAATTTCGGCCGGTAATCCGTCCACCGATCGAGGATCTCCTTCGCCCGGGGCGAACCCGTGTGGTGAAGGTGATTGGAGATGAGCTGATAGAGCCGCTCCTCGTCGTGGCGCGTCATGTCGCCGGAGACGTCGACCATGCCCTTGTGCATGATGTCGCCGCCGTGGTGATGCAGCTTCTCGAGCATGTCGTCCTCTTCCGGAACCGGCTGCAGCTCGACCATCGCCATGTTGCAGCGACGGGCGAAATCGCCTTCCTCGTCAAGCACATAGGCAACGCCGCCAGACATGCCGGCCGCAAAGTTGCGGCCCGTGCCGCCGAGCACGACGACGACGCCGCCGGTCATGTATTCGCAGCCGTGGTCACCCACGCCTTCGACGACTGCGACCGCGCCGGAGTTGCGCACGGCGAAGCGTTCACCGGCGACGCCGTTGAAGTAGCACTCGCCCGAAATCGCGCCGTAAAGCACGGTGTTGCCGACGATGATCGATTCCTGCGCGACGATCTTCGCGTTTTCCGGCGGCCGGACGATGATGCGCCCGCCCGAAAGACCCTTGCCGACATAGTCGTTGCCGTCACCGACCAGATCGAAGGTGATGCCGCGTGCGAGGAACGCGCCGAAGGACTGGCCAGCCGTGCCCTTGAGGGTCACGTGGATGGTGTCGTCCTTCAGGCCCTTGTGACCCCAGCGCTTGGCAAGCGCGCCCGAGAGCATGGCGCCGGCCGAACGGTCGACGTTCTTGATCTCGGCGTCGATCACGATCGGAGCCTTGGTTTCGAGCGCAACCGTTGCATTCTCGATCAGCTTGCGATCGAGAATGTCGTCGATCGGATGCTTTTGACGCGTGGTCCAGTAGGTCTCTTCCTTCTTGGCTTCCACCTTGTGGAAGATCTTCGAGAAGTCGAGGCCGTTGGCCTTCCAATGGGCAATCGCACCGTCCTTTTCGAGCAATTCGGATGCGCCGATGATCTCGTCGAGCTTCCTGACGCCGAGCGAGGCAAGAATCTCGCGCACTTCTTCCGCGACGAAGAAGAAGTAGTTGATCACATGCTCGGCCGTGCCCTTGAAGCGCTTGCGCAGCACCGGATCCTGGGTCGCAACGCCGACGGGACAGGTGTTGAGGTGGCACTTGCGCATCATGATGCAGCCGGCAGCGATCAGCGGCGCGGTGGCGAAGCCGAACTCGTCGGCACCGAGCAGCGCACCGATGATGACGTCGCGGCCGGTCTTCAGGCCACCGTCGACCTGCAGGGCGACGCGCGAACGCAGGCCGTTCAGCACCAGCGTCTGCTGGGTTTCGGCAAGGCCGATTTCCCATGGGCTGCCCGCATGTTTCAGCGAGGTGAGCGGCGAAGCGCCGGTACCGCCGTCGAAGCCGGCAACGGTGATGTGGTCGGCCCGCGCCTTGGCGACGCCGGCGGCAACCGTGCCGACGCCGACTTCCGAGACGAGCTTGACCGAGACATCCGCCTCCGGATTGACGTTCTTCAGGTCGTAGATCAGCTGCGCCAGATCTTCGATCGAATAGATGTCATGGTGCGGCGGCGGCGAGATCAGGCCGACACCCGGGGTCGAGTGACGGGTCTTGGCAACCGTCGCGTCGACCTTGTGGCCGGGCAACTGGCCGCCTTCGCCGGGCTTGGCGCCCTGCGCCACCTTGATCTGCAGCATGTCGGCATTGACCAGGTATTCCGTGGTCACGCCGAAGCGGCCGGAGGCGATCTGCTTGATCGCCGAGCGCTCGGGGTTCATCGAACCGTCGGGCAGCGGCAGGTAGCGGTCGCTTTCCTCGCCGCCCTCGCCGGTGTTCGACTTGCCGCCGATCCGGTTCATGGCGATCGCCAGCGTCGTATGCGCCTCACGGCTGATCGAGCCGAAGGACATGGCGCCGGTGGAGAAGCGCTTGACGATGTCGGCGGCCGGTTCGACCTCGTCGACCGAGATCGGCTTGCGGCCGACAGCCTCGGCGCTCTTCACCGTGAAGAGGCCGCGAATGGTGTTCATGCGCAGCGCCGAGTTGTTCACCATCTCGGCGAATTCGCGGTAGCGGTCCTCAGCATTGCCGCGAACCGCGTGCTGCAGCGAGGCGATCGCATCCGGGGTCCAGGCATGGCTCTCGCCGCGCATGCGGAAGGCATATTCGCCGCCGATGTCGAGCGTGTTGGCGAGAACCGGATCGGCACCAAAAGCCGCCTTGTGACGGGCGACGGTCTCGGCGGCGATCTCTTCGAGGCCGATGCCCTCGATCGTCGTCGCCGTGCCGAAGAAGAACTGGTTGATGAACTTCGACGACAGACCGACCGCATCGAAGATCTGCGCGCCGCAATAGGACTGGTAGGTCGAGATGCCCATCTTGGACATGACCTTGAGGATGCCCTTGCCGACGGCCTTGATGTAGCGATAGACGACCTCGCTCGCATCGACCTCCTTCGGGAAATCGCCGCGCTTGTGCATGTCGATCAGCGTATCGAAGGCGAGATAGGGGTTGATCGCCTCGGCACCGTAGCCGGCGAGCAGGCAGAAATGGTGCACTTCGCGCGGTTCGCCGGACTCGAGCACGATACCGACCGAGGTGCGCAGGCCCTTGCGGATCAGGTGGTGGTGCACGGCGGCGGTCGCGAGCAGCGCGGGAATAGCCACGCGGTCCGGACCAACCTGGCGGTCGGAGAGCACGATGATGTTGTAGCCGCCCTTCACCGCCGCTTCCGCGCGCTCGCAGAGCCGGTCGAGCATTTCGGGCATGCCTTCGGCGCCGCGTGAAATGTCATAGGTGAAGTCGAGCGTCTTGGTGTCGAAGCGATCCTCCGTGTGACCGATCGATCGGATCTTTTCGAGATCGCCGTTGGTCAGGATCGGCTGACGCACTTCGAGGCGCTTGGCATGCGCCATGCCCTCGTGGTCGAGGATGTTCGGCCGCGGGCCGATGAAGGAGACGAGGCTCATCACCAGTTCTTCGCGGATCGGGTCGATCGGCGGGTTGGTGACCTGCGCAAAGTTCTGCTTGAAATAGGTATAGAGCAGCTTGCGCTTGTCCGACATCGCGGAGATCGGCGTATCGGTGCCCATCGAGCCGATCGCTTCCTGACCGGTCGTCGCCATCGGCGACATCAGGATCTTGGTGTCTTCGAGCGTGTAGCCGAAGGCCTGCTGGCGGTCGATCAGGGAAACGTCGCGGCGCAGCGCGCGCGGTTCCACCGGCTTCAACTCTTCGAGGATGAGCTGGGTGTCTTCGAGCCACTTGCTATAGGGATGCTTCTGGGCGAGCGAGGACTTCACCTCCTCGTCGGAGATGATGCGGCCCTGCTCCATGTCGATCAGCAGCATCTTGCCGGGCTGCAGACGCCACTTCTTGACGATCTTGTCTTCGTCCACCGGCAGCACGCCGGCTTCCGACGCGAGGATGACGCGGTCGTCGGAGGTGACGATATAGCGGGCCGGACGCAGACCGTTGCGGTCGAGCGTGGCGCCGATCTGGCGGCCGTCGGTGAAAGCGACCGCGGCCGGTCCGTCCCATGGCTCCATCAACGCCGCATGGTATTCGTAGAAGGCCTTGCGTTCCGGCGACATCAGCTGGTTGCCGGCCCAGGCTTCCGGGATCAGCATCATCACTGCATGCGACAGCGAATAGCCGCCCTGCACCAGGAACTCGAGCGCGTTATCGAAACAGGCCGTGTCCGACTGACCCTCATAGGAGATCGGCCAGAGCTTGGAAATGTCCTCGCCGAAGAGCGGCGAAGAGACTGAAGCCTGGCGCGCCGCCATCCAGTTGACGTTGCCGCGCAGCGTGTTGATTTCGCCGTTATGGGCGACCATGCGGTAGGGATGCGCGAGCTTCCACGACGGGAAGGTGTTGGTGGAGAAGCGCTGGTGCACGAGTGCCACCGCCGTCTCGAAGCGCGGGTCGGACAGGTCCTTGTAATAGGCGCCAACCTGGTAGGCGAGGAACATGCCCTTGTAGACGATCGTCGAGGACGACAGCGAGACGGGGTAGAAGTTGCTCTCCTCGCCCTTGTATTCGTCATAGATGCGGTTGGAGATCACCTTGCGCAGCGTGAAGAGGCGACGCTCGAACTCGGGGTTCGTGGCGGCATCGCGGCCGGCACCGATGAAGACCTGGATGTGGCGCGGCTCGGTCGCGGCGATTTCCGGCGCCTTCGACAGCGACGAATTGTCGACCGGCACGTCGCGGTAGCCGAGCAGCACCTGGCCTTCCTCGGCAACGACGTCCTTGATCACCCGCTTGAAATGTTCGACCAGCGCATCGTCCTGCGGCATGAAGATATGGCCGACCGCATATTCGCCGGACTTCGGCAGGGTGACGCCTTGCTTGGCCATTTCCTCGCGGAAGAAGCGGTCGGGAATCTGCACGAGAATCCCCGCGCCATCGCCCATCAGCGGGTCGGCGCCAACGGCACCACGGTGCGTCAGGTTTTCGAGCATGAAGAGGCCGTCTTGCACGATCTGGTGCGACTTCTGGCCCTTCATATGCGCGACGAAGCCGACGCCGCAGGCGTCATGCTCGTTGCGCGGATCGTAGAGACCCTGTTTTCGCGGCAGGCCAGTCGGGAATGCGGGCGTTTTTTCAGCCGTCGCAACGCTGTGTGCGAGGTTGAGCCCAGATTGCTGTGATGGCGAATGATCCGTCATCGGTTTCCCTCCTGTTAAACCCGGCACCGCCGGGCATGGCACCGCCCGCGCATGGCTCTTCGTTGCGCGCAAAGGCACGCCAAAAAGCCGGGGCACTCATCGTCTCATGATCCTGATCAGGTCGCAAATAAGCACGACATCATCAGGCACTGATGTCTGCGACCATCCTGACGGCAGGCGATAACAACCGGATGAAATCCGGCAAATCCCCCTGCTTCGCACGCCGCCTGCCATTTTTTTAGGCACTCGCGGCGATTGTTCCGGTCCCTAGACCGAAATAGGACAGCAAACCTGTCCTATTTCATGTGCTCTATGCCAGAAACTACCCCCCACCGCAAGGGGCATATCAGCAAATAATAGAGAAGATTTTGCCGAACATTGCCGGAAATGTCCGGCTTTTATAATTAAATTACGACTCCCCCGCGTTTTCTTCCTTTTGGTTTCAAACTGGTCTCCTGTTGGCCTCTCGACCACTGACCGTGATTGATCCGGCCGAGAACTCGGCTAAGGTCGGTAAAATCCGTCGAAAAGACTGTAATACAGGGTGGAAAGTGATGATTTTTTCGTCTGACAACTGGGCTGGCGCCCATCCGGCGATTGCCGAAAGCCTGACGGCGCATGCCGGCGGATACGCGTCTGCCTACGGCACCAGCGATCTCGACCGGAAAGTGGAAAAGAAGTTCGCCGAGATTTTCGAAAGGGACGTCGCCGTCTTTTTCGTCGGCACCGGAACCGCCGCCAATTCGCTGGCGCTTGCGACCGCCAACCGTGCCGGCGGCATCACCTTCTGCCATCGCGAGGCGCATGTCATCGCCGACGAATGCGGCGCGCCGGAATTCTTCTCGCATGGCGCCCGGCTGAAGCCCGTCGATGGACCATGGGGCAAGATGGAGGCGGCCCGGCTCGAAACCGAGATCCGGCGCTATCCGCTGGACAATGTCCATGGCGGTCAGCCGGCCGCGGTGACGCTGACCCAGGCGACGGAAAGCGGCACGGTCTATTCGCTCACCGAGATCGAGGCGATCGCCGCCGTTGCCAAGGCGCATAAGTTACCGTTGCATATGGATGGCGCCCGCTTCGCCAATGCACTTGTCAGCCTCGCCACGACGCCCGCGGAAATGACCTGGAAGCGCGGTGTCGACCTAGTCTCCTTCGGCGGCACCAAGAACGGCTGCTGGTGCGCCGAAGCGCTGGTGCTGTTCGATCTCTCCAAGGCGCACGAAATGCATTTCCTGCGCAAGCGCTCGGCTCAACTCTTCTCCAAGTCGCGCTTCGTCTCGGCGCAGTTCGACGCCTACTTTGCCGGCGATCTCTGGCTGAACCTCGCGCGCCATGCCAATGCGATGGCCGCCCGCCTTGCCGAGGGCATTGCCGCCTCGAAGACGAGCCGGCTCGCCTGGCAGGCGGACGCCAATGAGGTCTTCCCCATCCTGAGGAAGGACGTGGCGGCGAACCTTAGACAGCAGGGCGCCGTCTTTTACGACTGGCCCGTGCCGCACGACCTCGACGGCAGCCTCGCGGAGAATGAAGGCCTCTATCGTCTCGTCACCAGCTTCGCGACGAAGGCCGAGGACGTCCAACGCTTCGTTGCCGCCTGCTGAGGCAGTTCCAGGAAGCGGCGACGCCTTTCCGTCGGCAGCCACGCGCTACAAGAAACTGGATCATCCCGCCGCCCGGGCGGGATGATCTCCCGCATCAAGCCTGCCCCTGCAATGTCCGCACATTGGAGAGAATCTCGGAAGAAAGCGCCGCACTCAGCTTGCGGTCGACGCCCTTGCTCGGCACCAGCACGAATTCGACGTCCTCGAGCGGCGGCAGGATGCCGGCCGGTATCTCCTTCAGTCCCGCCGGCACCATGCTGCGCGGCTGCACGAGCACGCCCATGCCGGCGCGCGCGGCTGCCGTCAGCCCGCTGAGACTGCCGCAGGTGCAGACGATGCGCCACGGCAGGCGGTGCCGGTCGAGCACCTCGAGAGCGACGCTGCGGGTGATGCTCGGCGGCGGAAAGGCGATCAGCGGCAGGACCTTGTCACGCCTGATCCTTTCGGGATCGCGCGCCAGCCAGACGAGCGGTTCGCGGTAGACGAGTTCGCCTCTGATATCGCCAAGCCTTCGTTTGGCCAGCACGAGATCGATCTCGCCATTGTCCTGCATCTGGTAGAGCACGCCGCTCAAGGCGACGGTCAGTTCGAGATCGACCGACGGATGCGCCCGCACGAAATCTTCCAGCACCGCCGGCAACCGGCTCATGACGAAGTCCTCGGAAACGCCGAGACGCAGGCGCCCGCGCAGGCTGCTTTCGGCAAAGAGCGCCCGCACCTCGCCGTCGATCGCCAGCATCGACCGGGCATGGGCAAGCAGCGCCAGTCCATCCGCCGTCAGGGCCACCCGGTGCGTATCGCGGGCAACCAGGGTCCGCCCGAGCGAGGCCTCGAGCCTCTGAATGTGCTGGCTGACGGTCGATTGTCCAAGCGACAGTTTTTCCGCCGCCAGCGTGAAACTGCCCATCTGCTCGAGGGCGACGAAGCTGCGCAACTGCACGAGATCCAGCATGGCTCATCCCAAATCGCGATAACTGTTATTCCTTGCATCCTGCTTCATAATGAGCGATCCCGGCAAGACGTTTGATGACGAGCAAGTGACCTAATATGCGCCGCTACCTTCCCGATACCTTCACCATCCTACTTCTGGCGACGGTGCTGCTGGCATCCGTCCTGCCGATCCATGGTGATGCCACCGTCTGGTTCGGCATGGCGACGAAGGTGGCCGTTGGCATGGTCTTCTTCCTGCATGGTGCGCGGTTGTCGCGTGACGTAGTGATCGCCGGCATCCTGCACTGGCGGCTGCACCTGACGATCCTTGCTTCGACCTTCACGCTCTTCCCCCTGATCGGCCTCGCGATCGGCTTCGTCCCGAACTCGATCCTGCCGTCGACGCTCTATACCGGCATCCTGTTCCTCTGCGTGCTGCCCTCGACGGTGCAATCGTCGATCGCCTTCACCTCGATGGCCGGCGGCAACGTGCCGGCAGCGATCTGCTCGGCGTCTGCTTCCAATATCTTCGGCATGTTCCTGACGCCGCTGCTCGTCGGGCTGCTTTTTTCCGCCGGCGGCCATGGCGGCGTGACGCTCGATGCGCTGGAGCAGATCCTGCTGCAATTGCTTGCACCCTTCATTGCCGGGCAATTGCTGCAGCCGTGGATCGGCGGCTGGATCCGGGCGCGCAAGGGGCTGCTGGCCCCCGTCGATCGCGGTTCGATCCTGATGGTCGTCTATCTCGCCTTCAGCCAGGCGGTGACATCGGGCCTCTGGCAGACCTACTCGCTGACCGATCTCGGCATCCTCGTCGCCATCGAGTTCCTCATGCTGGCGCTCGTCCTCGCCATCACCATGTTCGGCAGCCGCCTGCTCGGCTTCGACACGGCGGACGAGATCGCCATCACCTTCTGCGGCTCGAAGAAAAGCCTCGCAAGCGGCGTTCCGATGGCGAGCGCCATCTTCGCCGGGCAGAACATCGGCGCGATCGTGCTGCCTGTCATGCTGTTCCACCAGATCCAGCTGATGGCCTGCGCCGTCATCGCACAGCGCTACGCCGCCAGGAAGCAGGCGTCCGCAATGCCTGCCCCGGCCAGATCCTAGAGCGCCCCGCTTCAGATGGCATCACTGGCAAAGGCCTGGTGCGATTTCCGTCCGGAACCCGCGTGATTTCCAAGAGCCCCCAAAAAAGAGCCAATAAAAAAGCGGCGTCCCTGGGGACGCCGCCTGTCTTGGGAGATTGCCTTCGCGGTTAGAGGGTCTGAGCCTCGATCTGCTTCGGCTGCGAGGCAACGGACGAAATCTCGATCCGGCGAGGCTTGGCTGCTTCCGGGATCTCGCGAGTGAGGTCGATGTGCAGCAAGCCGTTCTTCAGCGAAGCGGACTTGATCTCCACGTGATCGGCAAGCTGGAAGCGGCGCTCGAAGGCGCGCTTGGCAATGCCGCGGTGGAGAAACTGGCTTTCTTCGCCCTTTTCCTCGGCCTTTTCGCCCTTGACCGTCAGCGTGTGCTCACGGGCCTCGATCGAAAGCTCGCTCTCGTCAAAGCCGGCAACGGCCATGGTGATGCGGTAGGCGTTTTCGCCGGTGCGTTCGATGTTGTAGGGCGGATAGGTCTGAGCCTGATCCGGCTGGCCGAGGCTATCGAGCATCGTGAACAGGCGATCGAAGCCGACGGTGGAACGGTAGAGGGGAGAGAAATCGAAGTGACGCATTGTGTCCTCCTTGGAGCAACGGTTTGCGATGTCTGGTCGGCCACCCCATTTTGGCAGCGGCAGGACCGGTGAACGGACCCGTCTTCGGCGCCCGTGACCCTGATTTGGGGAGGCGAATTCGCGACTTCAAGACGTGAGCGCTCACGATTTTCCCGTGAACCCGACATGAATGGCCGCTTCGGCTTCCGTTCAGCCGCGGGAGGCTAGAAGGAAAGCCTGGGCGGTAACTCCCAGGCTGAAGTGATACGTCCCTTCCCCTTCAGCGGCCGGAAACGGTGATCGTCCGGATTTCACCCACCGTTTCCGGCCTTTTTTCTTTGACGGCGAAGACCCTGCCGCCTATCCCTTGATGTTATCGATCAACCGCTCTTCCTGGCCGCTACGACGTCATGACATCGATCCTGCACTCGACACCGGACAATCCGATCCCGGAAAATCACGTGGCGGGCTTCTTCGATGGCGTCGGCGGCCGCAAGATCCGCTACGCGATCTTCAAGACGAAGCAGCCGGTCGCGCGCGGCACCGTTGTCCTGCTGCAGGGGCGCAACGAATCGATCGAGAAATATTTCGAGACAATCGCCGAACTCATGGCCGCCGGCCTATGGGTCGCAACCTTCGACTGGCGCGGCCAGGCCGGCTCCGAGCGGCTCTTGCCGAACCCCGGACGCGGCTATGTCGATCACTTCTCCGACTATGAGCGCGACCTCAGCACCTTCCTGGAACAGATCGTGCTGCCGGACACGCGCCTGCCCTTCTCGATCGTCGCCCACTCCATGGGTGCGCTCGTTGCCCTCTCGCTGGCACCGATGCTGGCAAGCCGGATCGACCGGCTGGTGGTGCTGGCGCCCTTCGTCGGCCTCGGCGGCCAGGCGCTCGGCGAGCGCAGCATCGCCGCGGTTGCGACCTTTATGCGCTGCATCGGTCTCGGCACGCTGCCGGCGCATCCGGACAAGGGCAACCGTCCGTTCGAGAACAACGTTCTGACGGCGGACCGGCGCCGCTACCTGCGCAACATCGCCCTGACCGACACGCATCCGGAACTGCGGCTTGGCCCGCCGACGGCGCGCTGGCTGAGCGAGGCCTTCCGTGCCATGCGCCGGGTCATCCGCCGCGAGCATCTGACGCAGATCACCCTGCCGACGATCATCCTTGCGCCGACTGCGGACCGTCTGGTGCCGCATCTCGCCGTTGAGTGGCTGGCACGCAATTTCCGCGCCGCCCAGATGATCCCGATCGATGGCGCCCGCCACGAATTGCTGCACGAAGCGGATCGTTATCGCGCCCAGGCGATGGCCGCGATCCTCGCCTTCGTCATCCCCGAAGAGGGCGACGAGCGCGAAAATACCGCCGCCTGATACAGGTGGAACTTTCGCTGATTGTTTGATTTTGCATCGCGCTTCGGCATCAGCGCCGGAGCGCGGCGGCCTCAGCCGTTCAGGATTTCCAGCGCCTGCGCATGCAGTTCGGCATTGCCGGCAGCGATGACTTCGCCGCCCATTTCCGCCGGTCCGCCCTGCCAGTTGGTGATGATGCCGCCGGCCTGCTCGATCAGCGGGATGAGGCCGCCGACATCATAGGGCTTCAGCCCGCATTCGATCACCAGGTCGACATGACCGGCAGCGAGAAGCGCGAAGGCATAGCAATCGCAGCCATAACGGAAGAGCCGGACCTTGCTCTGCAGCGCCTCGTAGCGGGTCTTGAAATCGCCGGTATAGAGATGCGGCGACGTCGTGAAGAGCACCGCGTCCGAAAGCGATTTGCAGGCGCGCGTCGAAAGCACCTGCTCGCCACCGGGCCCGCGGTAGACCGTCTTTTGGCCATCGGCGAAATAGCGCTCGCCGGTAAACGGCTGGTCCATCAGGCCCATGACCGCCTCACCATTGCGATAGAGGCCGATCAGCGTGCCCCAGACCGGCAGGCCGGAGATGAAGGCACGGGTACCGTCGATCGGGTCGATGACCCAGACATGTTCCCGGTCAAGCCCGACATTGCCGTGTTCTTCGCCGAGGATGCCATGTTCGGGGAAATGTTTCTCGATCAGCGCGCGGATCGCCGCTTCCGCCGACTGGTCCGCCTCCGTTACCGGATCGAAGCCGCCTTCGAGCTTATTGACCACGCTGGTGCCGATCCGGAATCGCGGCAGGGTCTCTGCCTTGGCAGCTTCGGCAAGGCGATCGAAGAAGGCGCGGTCAGGCAGCATGGCTCTCTCTCAGGGAAGCATGGAGGAAGGTACGTCCTGCATAGCCGAAATTCACCGAAAGGCAAACGACCTGAACGCGGTAAGCTGCTTGCTGTCGCTGGCATCACGGCTGCGACGAGGGCCGCGAGCTCTTGGGCGCCGCAAGGCCCCACCCTCGCCCCCGATCGCCGTTTTGGCGATTTCAATCGGTTGAGACGGCACTTCGACTGAAAAACCTTTTGATGCACCGCAAAAGTTTTCAGCGAAAAAACTTGACATTTGTGCAGTGCAAAATTAAGGTTTGGGTACAGTCACCTGTGACTGTAAATACCCTCCTTGGGTGTTTCCTCCCTAGACTTGACCGCGCCGTTGGCGCGGTTTTTTTTGAAGCGCCTGCAGAAAATCCGATGTTATTCCGCCGCGAGCGGGAGGTAGGCGCCGTAGTCTTCGACATGGCGGGAAAGCGACGCGACGAAGGTCGTGAGATCCGCGACCAGCGCGCCGAAGCCGGGCTTGCGCACCAGCGTCGTCTCATCGACATAGAGCGCCCGGTTGATCTCGATCTGCAGCGCATGCAGCCCGCGCGTCGGGCGGCCATAATGCTCGGTGATGAAGCCGCCGGCATAGGGCTTGTTGCGCACGACGCTGTAGCCGAGCTGCTGCAAGAGATCGACCGCAGCGCGCGAGAGTTCACCCGCGGCACTGGTCCCATAGCGGTCACCGATGATGAAATCGGGACGCTGGGCGCTGCCGGGCAGATGCATGTTCCCGGGCATCGAATGACAATCGATCAGCACCGACAGACCGAACTGGACATGGGTGCGGGCGATCAGCTTGCGCAAGGTGGCATGGTAGGGTTTGTAGATCGACTCGATCCGCGCCAGCGCATCCTCTACCGGGAACCGTCCGCGATAGATTTCCATGTTCTCGGCGACGAGCCGCGGTATCGTGCCGAGGCCGCCGGCGACGCGCATCGAACTGATGTTGGCATGGGGCGGCAACAGGCCGTCGAACATGCGCGGGTCGAGCTCGTAGGGCTCGCGGTTGACGTCGAGGAAGGCGCGCGGGAAATGCGCCAGCAGCATCGGCGCTCCGAGAAAAGTCGCGTTCTGGAACAGCTCGTCGACATAGTGGTCTTCCGACCGGCGAATTGAAACGGCGTCGAGCCGCGATTGATCGAGGAAGCTCTGGGGATAGGAACGGCCGCTATGCGGCGAATTGAACACAAAGGGAATGCGCTGGATTGGAGGTTCCAGGACCTCGAATAGTTCCCTCTCCGCAATTTCCCCCATCTGAACCCTTTTTTACCATATGCGGTTCGTACAATTGTCATCATGTTGCCAGTTGGTCCGCTCTGTGTCCATAGTGACCAATCACAGCTCCCGGGGAATTGACGTCCCGCGTTCACGAGATATTTACCGCGTTGCGGTTTGGATAAAACGCCGCAATCTACGCGCAATGAACTGAAAAAAGAGAAGCACGGCCGAATTCATGACTGCGAAAATCCTTCTTGCCGAAGACGACAACGATATGCGCCGATTCCTGGTGAAGGCGCTCGAAAAGGCCGGCTACAAGGTCATGTCCTACGACAACGGCGCCAGCGCCTATGACCGGCTTCGTGAGGAGCCTTTCTCGCTTCTCCTCACCGACATCGTCATGCCCGAGATGGACGGCATCGAGCTGGCGCGCCGCGCGACAGAACTCGATCCGGACCTCAAGGTCATGTTCATCACCGGTTTTGCCGCTGTCGCGCTCAACCCGGACTCCAAGGCGCCAAAGGATGCCAAGGTGCTTTCGAAGCCCTTCCACCTCCGCGACCTCGTCGACGAGGTCAACAAGATGCTGGCCGCCGCCTGAGCCACGACGGTTTTCCACAGCCTCTGCCGCTCACGGCATGCAGTGGGACGATTTCCGATCGACCGCCGCGATCCACAAGGGATCTGCGGCGGTCTTTTCGTTTCAAGGCCTTAGCGGGAATCCCGGAAATCCGGGCACTCGCCGGCTCGCCGCGACCGACCCTCGGATGAAAAAAACGGGCCGTCGAAATTTCTGTCAAAAAACCTTCGAAAACCCTATTGACGCGGCAACGGGTTTTGTGGTCTATGCGCCGACATCGGATGGGCGTGTAGCTCAGCGGGAGAGCACTACGTTGACATCGTAGGGGTCACAAGTTCGATCCTTGTCACGCCCACCATTCGAATTCCAAGGGCCTTTCGAGAAATCGAGAGGCCCTTTTCGTTTGCCCGTGACGTGCCGGCTGGCGACACCTTCACTCATTCCGATTCTCTACGAAGTTTAATGTCTTCCGTCATGGAAGGGTGGAGTTCCGCGCCCTAGTTTGCCTTTGCAATCTGATCGTATCCGTAGTCCATCGCATCCGTAGACCAACGGGCGGCAGCGCAACTCGCGCCCTGATGCGCGACGGCGACGTCGCCGGCCACATCTTCTCAATATGAGAAAGGAACGGACAATGCCTGCCGTCAAGAACATCCTGCTCGTACACGGCGCCTGGGGCGATGCATCCCATTGGCGTCATGTGATCCCGCCGCTCCACGCCAAGGGCTACAGAATCGCCGCAGTGCAGAACCCGCTGACCTCGCTTGCCGACGACGTCGAGCGCACGCGCAGGCTGGCGGAGGCGCTCGAGGGCCCGACCCTGCTCGTCGGCCACTCCTATGGCGGCGCGGTGATCAGCGGTGCTGGCCACGCGTCCAATGTCGTCGGCCTCGTCTATATCGCGGCCTTCGCGCCCGATGAGGGCGACAGCCTCGGCAGCATCTTTGCACGGCGCGACCCGCCCTCCGGTGCCGCCAGCATCCAGCCCGACAAGGACGGTTTTCTCTGGTTGGCGCAAGACACCTTCCGCCAGAGCTTCGGCCAGGATTTGAACGAGACCGACGCACTGGTCATGGCGGTGGCGCAGAAGCCGATCGCCGGGCGTTGCTTCGAGGACAAGGCCGGACCGCCGGCCTGGAAGACGAAGCCGAGCTGGTACCAGGTATCGCGCCACGACAACATGATCCCGCCGGAAACCGAACAGTGGATGGCCGAACGCATCAAGGCAAAGAAGATCATCACCCTCGACGCCAGCCACGCTTCGCTTGCATCGCATCCAAAGGAGATCGTCGGGCTGATCGACGAGGCGATCGCGTCGCTCGGCTAAAGCCTGTCGCGCAAAGTGTCCCGACGAAAAACCCCGTCGATCACCGGATCGGCGGGGGCTGTTCCGGGACCGCCGCCGACGTCAACTGCCGTCGACGGCCAACCATCCAAGGTCGTCGCCCTAAGGCATGTCGCGTAAAAGTGCGCAGCGGTTTTGCGATAGCGACATGCGAAATATCAAGGGCTTAAAGCGCAAGGAGCGGATCGGAAAGATCGTGACCCGCTTTAGTGCACCATGGCGGAAGCGACGGACATCAGTTCGTCGCGACGGGGAACGCCGAACAGGTTCTTGCCGCCATCCGGCACTTCCGTGAAGCTCCAGCGCACGACGCCATCGCGATCGAGCAGGAATTCGCCGACGAGCTGCCCCGCCCCCGTTGCCATCATGCGTTCGTCCGCTTCCGTGACCTCATAGCCGTCCGCCTTGTCGAGAAAGGCCATCGCCGCCATCGGGTCCATCGGCTCCGGCATTTCGCCCGGCAGCTTCACCTTCATCGCCATCAACGTCGACTGCGCGATCTTGCGTGGCCACTCGTCCTCATCCGCCGTGAATTCGAGGTTGGGCAAACCGAAGGCCCGATGCGAGACCCGCTCGGGATCGGAAGCGGCCAGCAAGTTCGGCACGGGATGATAACGGAAATAGAGGCGGGCCCGCTCGATCGGCGTGTTGACCACCGTCAGGCTCTCGATGCCCCTCTCCCGCAAGGCACCGTCGAGCTGCGCCATGGCAGCGATCTGCCGTCTGCAGAACGGACAATGCAGGCCGCGGAACAGGCCGACGAGGACCGGCTTGCGGCCACGAAAATCATCAAGGGCGATCTGACCTTCCTGCGTGATTGCGTCGAGCACCACATTCGGCGCCCGGTCACCCGGCTGCAACGGCCGTCCACTCATCGGCTCAACCATGTCTCGTCTCCTCATCCCGGCCGGAACGCTCCCGGTACGCCTGTGGCAGGGCGGGCGCTTTCTCTCCGGCAAGCTATGCGCGGCAATGCAAAGGCGGACGCTGCGCCCCACGCAACGATCGGAAATGTCAATCAAGAAACGGCAGAATCATCAACGCCTCAGGATCGAGACCATGTTGTGCACATATGTCTCGCGCCAAGGCGAAGTACCTTTCCGCTGCATCGAGATCGCCGGCGTCCAGGCAGAGCGTCGCCAAGCCATCATAACACGGAAACAGGAGCTGCGCCTCTTGCGTTTCTCCGCAAAGGTCGAGCGCCTCCTGATAAAGGCTGCGGGCGACATCCGGCCGGCCATGACACTGATGGATCTGGCCGAGCACCAGCAGCGACACCGGCAGATGGTCGCGCTGGTCGAGTTCCCGGTCGATCGCGATCGCGCGCTCGGCTGCCGGCATTCCATCCGGCGCACAGCGATCGGTGAAGGTGCAATAGGCGACAGCAAGGTTGGCGAGCAGACGCGCCTGAAAACCAAGGTCGCCGATGCGCTTGGCCATGTCGAAACCGCAGCGGCATACCTCGATCGCACGTTTCGGATCGGTGATCGCGTAAAGCACCGCCAAATTGGTGTAGCCGCGACAGGCGGCATTCAACAGGTTCGCGCCTTCCGCCACCGCGACACTTCGCTCGACGATACCGATCGCTTCGCCGCTACGGCCAAGGCGGGCAAGCGTCACGCCCTTGGTGTTCAGCGCTTCGGCCTTGACCCGCATCGCCTCCCGCTCGGTCTCCGGGTTGTCCGGGGTATAGGCCGCAATGCGATCCAGGGCGTCATCCGCCGCCTTGAGGGCGCCGGTATAATCGCCCATGCGGAAGGCGAGATGGCCGCATTCCTGCGAAAGATGCGCACCTTCAATCGGCGCGCTCACGCCCTCGAGCAGCTCGGTGGCTGCGGCAAAGGAAGCCAACGCTTCGTCACGCCGCCCGGCTTCCCACAGATGATGGCCGAATTTGCGCCGGATCCGTGCCGATGCAACCCGGTCGTCCGTGGCGCAGTATATCTCCAGAAGCGCGCCATAGTGCTGAACCGCCGCCTCGCGCTGGCCGGTCGGCCCCAGGAGATCGGCGACCCGTTCGCGTGCGGCCAGCCATTCAGGCCCCTCCTCGCCGGTGGCCGCCAGCGCCGCCATCGCCTGTTCATAGAGCCGGATGGCATCGTCATTGGCATAGAGCGCCCGCGCCCGGTCTCCGGCCGCGATCAGGTAACGGGCGCCCTTGGCCTTGTGTTCGGAGAGGCCGAAATGGTGGCCGAGCAGCGCCATTTCCTCGAGCCGTTCGGTATCCTCGCCGAACCTGCGCTCCAGCACCTTGCCGATCAACGCATGCTCGTCCGTGCGCCGGCTGAGCAGCAGGTTGTTGTAGACCACCTCCTGCAACAGCGTCTGGGTAAAGCGATAGGTCTGCGTGCCCAGCAACCCGCCGCCGTCGCTGGTCTCTTCGATGATCTCCTTGTCGCAGAGCAGATCGAGAATCGTGTCCACCGGCGTCCGCCCCGAAACCGCTTGCAGCAGATCCGCATCGAAGCGCGGCCCGATCACCGCAGCGTGATGCAGCAATCGGCGGGCGTCCGGCGGCAGCCGGTCGACGCGGCCGAGCAGCATCGCCTCGATGGTCACCGGAATCTCGGCCGCCGCCTCGCGCTCCACCACCCGCCAGGCCGAGCCGACCTGCTGCATGGCGGAAACATCGATCAGGCCGCGCACGATTTCCTCGATGAACAGGGGGTTGCCGCCGGCCCGCGCCAATATGCGGCCGGCAAGCGCCTGATGCAGCCCGTCCCCACCGAAGAAGGCCGCAAGCAGCCGTCGCCCGTCGGCTTCTGAAAGCGGCGCGAGGCGCAGCGCGGTCAAGCTTGTACGGCCTGGCTTCAGTCGATCGGCATCGGCGTCGGGCCGCTGGGTGGTCAACAGCATCAACGGGCTGGCCTCCGTCCGGTCGAGGACGAAGGAAACGGCCTCGAGCGAGGCAGCGTCGGCCCAGTGCAAGTCCTCGATCACGAGCAGCAAGGGCGTCCGCGACAGGCGCCGTTCAAAGATCGCCCTCACCGCCGCGAAAAGCTGCCGGCGCATCTGTTCCGGCTCCACATGGCGCAACAGCTCATCCTGGGAATCCACGCCCAGGATTCGCAGGAACAGCGGCACGAGCTGTTCGAGCTTGTCCTGGGCAAAGCCGATCTCGGCCAGTCCGGCGGCAAGCAGCTCCGTCGTCCGCTGCAGGCTGTCGCCCATCGAAATCCCATAGGCACCGCGCAACACTGCCGCGAGAACGCCATAGGACGGTTCTCCGAGCGAGGAACTGCCGGCGCGGCGAACGACGACGTTCGAAAAGCGCGCATCCGCGGCCACCCGTTCGAGAAATTCGTTGACCAGCCGCGACTTCCCGAGCCCGGCCTCTCCCGTCAGGCGCACGAACTGCGCCGCCCCGCCGCAGGCCAGTTCGAGGCAATCGCTGAGACGCTTCATCTCCGCCTCACGCCCGATCAACGGCGCGCCGAGCCCCAGCGCCTCGAGACCACGTGCCCGACGCGGCGCCTCCAGCGACTGCGTCAGCCTGTAGACCTCGACGCTGCCCGCCTTGCCGCGCAGCGTCATCGCGCCAAGCGCCTCGTAGACAAAGGCGTGGCAGGTCAACCGATAGGTCACCGGTCCGACAAGGATCTCCCCAGGCCCCGCCAGCGATTGCAGCCGCTGCGCCGTGTTGACTGCGTCGCCGGTCACCGAATAGCCCTTGCCATCGCCGGCGCCCAAATGCCCCGCCACGACCGTTCCGGTGTTCAGCCCGATATGGAGGTCCAGTGGTTCGCCGATCCGCCGCTGCCAGCGCTCGCCGACCCGCCTTGCCCTGCCCGCCATGTCGAGCGCGGCACGAAGCGCCCTCTCGGGGTCGTCCTCGTGCGCCACCGGCGCGCCGAAAAGGGCAAGCAGCGCGTCGCCGATAAATTTGTCGACGAAACCGCCATAAGCCTCGACCGCCTCGGTCAGTTCTTCAAAGAGTTCGTTCTGGAATGCCCTGAGGACTTCCGGGTCCACCTGTTCGCTGAGACCGGTAAAGCCGCAGAGGTCGGCGAAGAGAATGGTGGCGGTGCGGCGGTCGGCGCCCGCCTCCTCCGGCAAAAGCGGTGCGAGCGCCTCTCTGCCGGATCGCCCCGGAAGCGTCTGCACGGCCGCAGGTCGCGAAACCGTCGGCTTTATCGGGGCCGGGGCTGCAAGCCTGGTGCCGCAAGTGGGGCAAAACGAGAAGTGTGGCGGACAGAGTGCGCCGCAACCGGGGCACGGGCTATGCTGCTTGGCACCGCAATTCGGGCAAAACGCAAACCCGTCTTGAATTTCACAACCGCACTCGTGGCAGTTCATCGAGGGCGAACCTTCGGACGAGCCCCGGATCGCACGGCGAATGCTGGGCCAGCCGGGGCATGGTGGCTTCAAAAGAATGAACCTGCGCCAACTGCTTTGCAAGCAACACAAAAAATCTCGGTCGAACACCGCCGATGCCGCCTCGTCCAAGGGCTCTACCGAGCATCGTCTCCGACGGCAGCTTCCCGATCGGTCAGTTGAGGCTTACGGATGGGCGACGATGCATCATCGGCAATGTCGGTCTCGGGCGCGGTCAGGAATGGACGCGGCCCGCCTTTGGTGGGCGTGAAAACGTATCGAGATCGATGGCTGCACCTTCCGGCGCGCGGCATACCTCTTCCGGATGCCTGTCGCTGGCCTCGACCGCGAAGTGGATGGCCGCCGTCTCGCTGGTGAAGAGGCCGCCGACGACCCCTTTGCGGTCGGAAACGACCCACCAGCCGTGCCGGTCACGGCCGACGACGAAACGTGCGCGTGCGCGAAAACCGCGCCGGATCTGCTGCATACTGCCCATGATGGAATGATCCTCGTTGATGGGAAGGAAGACTTAACCGGCAATCCACGAAATGGCGGCCTGAATGCCATAGGCGAGGCCAAGAACGATACCGAGGCGGATGCCGATGCCGAGAAAGGCGTCGCGAACCGCACTGTCGCTATCGCGGCGGTTCTCGAAGTTTTCGTTGGCTTGGGCGCGTCGCCGCGATTCGGCTTGAGCGGCAAGATGCGGCAAGCGTGACATCATCTGTCTCCTTTTGGACGTATGGGCTGGCCGCGCTGATCCCACGGACGAAGGGACGCGGCCGGGACGGAAATTGTTCAGGGAACTCAGCTCGCGAGCCTGATGCGGACACCACGGCCGATACGCGTGGAGGACGGAAGTTCGCCGAGCGGCTCGAGAGCCGCACGAATCTCGGCCGCCGTTTCGGGCGCGACTGGGGTCAGCGGCAACCGCACGTCCGGTCGGAGCGCACGCACCAGATGCAGCGCATATTTGATCGGTCCCGGATTGGTCTCGCGCTCCAGCGCCACCAGCAATGGCCTTAGCCGTTCATGGATGGCGAGCGCTGCACCTGCATTGCCGGTGGTGATCGCCTGATGCATCGCCACCACCAGCCGCGGGACGACATTGGCCGCAACCGAAATGGTGCCGTGACCGCCACAGAGATTGAAAGGCAGCGCCGTCTGGTCACGGCCGGAAAACGGGTGAAGGCGGCTCTTCAGGGCAGCAGGCAGAGACAGGATCCGCCCGATGTCGCCGGTTGCATCCTTGATGCCGACAATGCCCGGAAGCTCCGCCAGCCGTTCGAGCGTGCGCGGCATGAGATCGACGCCGGTGCGCGAAGGTATGTTGTAGACGATGACGGGTAGATCGACAGCCTTCGCGACCGCCTCGAAGTGGCGATAGAGCCCCTCCTGCGACGGCTTGCTGTAATAGGGCGCAACAATGAGCGCCCCATCGGCGCCAAGCGCCTTGGCTTCTGCCGTCAGCGCGATCGTCGTCTCGGTGCTGTTGGTGCCGGTTCCGGCGATGACCGGCACCTTCCGCTCAGCGACCTCGACGCAGCGCTCGATCACCACGGCCCGCTCGGCGCGCGACAGCGTCGGCGCCTCGCCGGTGGTGCCGCAGGCGACGATGCCGGAGATGCCGTGGCGAATCTGCCATTCGACCAGCGACATCAGGCCGATGATATCGATCTTGCCGTCGCGAAACGGAGTGATAAGCGCCGTGATCGCTCCTTCGAGGCGCAGCGAATGCATGCTCATGGATAAATCCTTCAGGTGGGAAACTGGCCGTGCCCGGCGGCACTGGCGGCAAGCTGGTAGCCGCGGCAGGAACGCAGGAAGGCGCCAAGGATCGCAGCCGCCAGATCGGCATGCCGTGCCTTGAACGTGACCCGGCCGGCACCCGGTGGCTGATAGCGCAGCGTGCAGGTCCAGAGCCCGAGTTCGTGGCTGAGCGTGCGCAGGCAAAGTTTTGCCTCGGTCGTGGACGTCAGGTGGATGACCGCGTCGACCAGGGCATCGGCCGCCATCAAATCGCGGAACCGGCGCGACGGCCACTCGTCCACGGCGAGACCGGGCAGTTCCCGGATTACTCGGACAGCTTCCCATACGTGATGCTCACGCAGACGACGAACGGCCGTCAACCGCAGCAGCAGCGCCTCCAGTTCATCCGCATTCGCTTCGACAGTATCGGGTCGCCGACGCAAACCATGCCCGGGCAGGAGGCTCCGGGCATGACGGCGCAGGCTGAAATCGTGAAGAGACATGGAACTCATCCGCATTCGATGGAGAGAGCCTAGCTGCACCAGACGTCCGGATTCGATTCCGACTTCGGGCGCCCGCCATAAGATTTCCGTAAAGCCTCCCGATCGGCGCTGTCCAAGACATCCATGCGCGGCTAGATTGACCTTCGAAGGGACAGATCACCCCCGTGAAACGCAGGCGCGCGGCGTCGAAATAATCTGACGCAAAAGATGACGTGCACGCAATTTTGCGCTAGGTAGCCCCTTCTGTGGCGATAAGGATCGCCATGTTTCGAGCAATGCCCCCTGTCCGTGAAGGAACATGCCATGCCTGCCTATCGCTCACGTACCACCACCCACGGCCGTAACATGGCCGGTGCCCGCGGCCTCTGGCGCGCGACGGGCATGAAGGACAGCGATTTTGGCAAGCCGATTATTGCGGTGGTGAATTCGTTCACCCAGTTCGTGCCGGGCCACGTGCATCTCAAGGATCTCGGCCAGCTCGTCGCCCGCGAGATCGAGGCGGCCGGCGGCGTCGCCAAGGAATTCAACACGATCGCCGTCGACGACGGCATCGCCATGGGTCACGACGGCATGCTCTACTCGCTGCCGTCGCGCGAAATCATCGCCGACTCGGTCGAATACATGGTGAATGCCCACTGCGCCGACGCCATGGTCTGCATCTCCAACTGCGACAAGATCACGCCCGGCATGCTGATGGCGGCGCTCCGCCTCAACATCCCTGCGGTCTTCGTCTCCGGCGGCCCGATGGAGGCGGGCAAGGTCGTGCTGCATGGCAAGACGCATGCGCTCGATCTGGTCGATGCCATGGTCGCCGCCGCCGACGACAACGTCAGCGACGAGGACGTCAAGGTCATCGAGCGCTCCGCCTGCCCGACCTGCGGCTCCTGCTCCGGCATGTTCACCGCCAATTCGATGAACTGTCTCACCGAAGCACTGGGCCTGTCGCTGCCCGGCAACGGCTCGACGCTGGCGACCCACGCCGACCGCAAGCGCCTCTTCGTAGAAGCCGGCCATCTGATCGTCGATATTGCCCGCCGCTATTACGAGCAGGAAGATGAAAACGTCCTGCCGCGCAGGATCGCCTCCAAGCAGGCGTTCGAAAACGCCATGGCGCTCGATATCGCCATGGGCGGTTCGACCAATACCGTGCTGCACATCCTTGCCGCCGCCTACGAAGGCGAGGTCGATTTCACCATGGACGACATCGACCGGCTGTCGCGCAAGGTTCCGTGCCTTTCGAAGGTCGCGCCGGCCAAGAGCGACGTGCACATGGAAGACGTGCACCGCGCCGGCGGTATCATGTCGATCCTCGGCGAACTGGACAAAGGCGGGCTCATCAACCGCGATTGCCCGACGGTTCACAGCGCCACGATCGGCGACGCCCTCGACCGCTGGGACATCACCCGCACGACGAGCGAAACGGTGCGCAACTTCTTCCGTGCGGCCCCTGGCGGCATTCCGACCCAGGTCGCCTTCAGCCAGGAGGCGCGCTGGGACGAACTGGACACCGACCGCGAAAAGGGCGTCATCCGCTCCGTCGAACATCCCTTCTCCAAGGACGGCGGCCTCGCCGTCCTCAAGGGCAACATCGCGATCGACGGCTGCATCGTGAAGACCGCCGGCGTCGATGAGAGCATCCTGAAGTTCTCCGGTCCGGCCCGCGTCTTCGAAAGCCAGGATGCATCGGTGAAGGCGATCCTCGGCAACGAGATCAAGGCCGGCGACGTCGTCGTCATCCGCTATGAAGGCCCGAAGGGCGGCCCGGGCATGCAGGAAATGCTCTATCCGACGAGCTACCTGAAATCGAAGGGCCTCGGCAAGGCTTGCGCCCTGATCACCGACGGCCGCTTCTCCGGCGGCACCTCCGGTCTTTCGATCGGCCACGTTTCGCCGGAAGCGGCCAATGGCGGCACGATCGGCCTGGTGCGCGAAGGCGACATGATCGACATCGACATCCCGAACCGCACGATCAGCCTGCGCGTCGACGAGGCGGAGCTTGCCAGCCGCCGCGCCGAACAGGATGCCAAGGGCTGGAAGCCGGCCGAACAGCGCAAGCGCAAGGTGACGACCGCGCTCAAGGCCTATGCGGCCTTCGCAACCTCTGCCGACCGCGGCGCCGTGCGCGACTTCGGCGAACGCTGAGCCCGCAAGCAAGCTATGACGCCAAAAGGCTCCCGCGCTCCGGGAGCCTTTTTTCTTGGGCTGGTTTTGCGCTCGCCCGGCCGCGTTCAATACCGCGGCCTCCTTTGCCGGATGAAGTGTATCTGCTATTTTAGCCAACCCTAAGATTAAGGGGGTGGGTCATGGCAAGCACATCCGAACTGCTCGGCACGTGGAAGATGCTCTCCTGGAAGCGCGAGGTTGTCGCCACCGGCGATACCAGCGATGCCATGGGCGCCGATCCGATCGGCTACCTCTCCTACAACCGGGATGGCCGCGTCAGCGCCGTCGTGGTGAAGCGCGACCGGCCGAAACTGAAGGGCCCCGTGCCGACGGACGACGAGAAGGCGGCGCTCTTCGATACGATGCTCGCCTATGCGGGAACCTACACGCTGGAAGACGGCCGGATTATCCACCACCTGGATGCGAGCTGGAATCCGGCATGGGGCATGTCCGATCTCATCCGCCCCTTTTTCGTGGACGGCGACAAGCTGGTGATCTACGGCGCACCGGCCATCGACCCCAGGACCGGCGAGGAGGTCACATACCATCTCGAATTTCGCCGGCTTTGACCGACGACCGATCTCCCGGCGTCAGAGATGGCGCGTTTCAGCGGGCGCATGGAACCAGTTGTTGTTGCGTCCGTCCATGTATCGCACCGGCGCCTCGGCGAGTACCGCCGGATCGAGGTCGTCCAGGCAGGCGACGTTGACCGAGTAGTAGGCACCACCGATTTCCTCGATATAGCCGTGGCCGAAGGCGGCAACGCCGCAGGTCTTGCAGAAGCGGTGATGCACACTGTCGCTGCCGAACTGGTAGTCGGCGATATTGGCCTCGTCGCATTGCAGGCGAAAATCGTCGGGCTTGACGACCGCGCCCCAGTAGCGCCGCTTCCAGCAGATCGAGCAGTTGCACTTGCCGGTGCCGGCGTCGAGGTCGACATCGGCCTCATAGCGGATATTTCCACAGTGGCAGCTTCCCTTATAGGTCAGTTTCATCGCCGTTCCTCCTGCTTGCCGAACCCGATGGATCTGTTGGCTCCTGCCCACAATGACAACATACTGTCATGATGAACCTGCTCAAGGCGAAGCTCATGGTCCTGACGGCGGCCGGCGAACGGCACTGCACGAGATCAAGGAACGCCAGGCGGCCTGGGCCGACAGGCTCGGCGCCGAGCTCGGCGAAAGACGCCTGCGCCAGGCCTCGGCCCTGATGGCGGAGATCATCGAAGTTCTCAGGGAACGATCCTCAGCCGGAGATTAGCCCCTCAGCAACACCGTTCAAGCCAGCGCCAGGAGATCCGCGCGCAGCCGGTCCGGCCCACCTTCGCCAAGCACCGGATCGAGCGCCTCATGCAATGCCTTCCAGATGGGAAGGGCACGCGCCAGCAGCGCTTCGCCCTCCTGCGTCAGCCGCAATCGCCGTGACCGCCGGTCCTCCGGGTCAGGAAAGCTCTCGACCAGGCCACGCCGTTCCAGGGGCTTCAGCGCCGCGGTCAGTGTCGTCCGATCCATGGCAAGCAGCGAAGCAACCGACCCCATGTTCGGCGGCGCCGGACGGTTGAGCGACATCAGCAGGGAGAACTGTCCGTTGGTGATATCGAGAGGCCGCAGCGCCTCATCGAATCGGCGGGCTATGGCGCGAGCGGCACGCTGCACATGCAGACAGAGGCAGGTATCCTTCACATGCAGGGTGGTCTCGAACGGAATTGACGGCATCTTTGACATGGCTGATTAATGTTGATATCAACGTAAATAGTCAAGTGCAACGTTGGAAGGAGGAACGGGCATGAGACAGGACCACGCAGTCGTATCGCCTCAGGAGTGGTTGAAAGCGCGCAAAGAACTGCTCGCGCTGGAAAAGGAACACACCCACGCACGCGACAAGGTCAATGCTGCCCGGCTGGCGCTGCCCTGGGTGAAGATGGAAAAGACCTACGTTTTCGACACGCTGGCCGGGCGCAAGTCGCTGTCCGAACTCTTCGACGGCCGCAGTCAGCTCATCGTCTACCATTTCATGTTCGGGCCCACCTGGGAGGCCGGCTGCCCCGGCTGCTCCTTCCTGGCCGATCACTTCGCCGGAATGCTGCCGCATCTCAATCACCACGACGTGACTCTGATCGCCGCATCGAATGCACCGCTTGCGAAGATCGAAGCCTACAGGAAGCGCATGGACTGGCACTTCCCATGGGTCTCGGCCGCGGGCAACGGATTCAACCACGACTTCCACGTCGCCTTTTCTCCGGACGAACTCGCAAGCGGCAAGGTCGCCTACAATTTCACCGAGATCGACAGCGCCAACGCGCATGAAGAACTGCCGGGGCTGAGCGCCTTCCAAAAAGGCGAAGACGGCGCGATCTACCACACCTATTCGTCCTATGCCCGCGGTCTCGAAGAACTGATCGGCACGCTGATGCTGCTCGATCGTGCGCCGAAGGGCCGCAACGAAGACCGGACGATGAGCTTCGTCCGGCGCCACGACGAGTACGAACAGGAACGCAAGGCAGGCTAGACGGACGACATTCGCGCAGGCGGAACCTTTCGCCAGCGCAAGCGTTTCACGAGCGTTCGCGCGTCAAGCGATGATTTGCGCCCGCCGAAAATGATCTGCGCCCGCCACAAAGGACAAGCAAAACTGTGAGAGCAGAACCGGAAGAAGCGCATCGCTGGCTCGAACAAATGCTGGGCGACTGGCAGGTTCGCACCTCCGGGCCGGACAACGAACCCGATGGAAGCGGCCCCTGGAGCGAACATGTTCGCTCGCTTCAGGGCCTCTGGATCGTCTGCGAAGGTCAGGGAACGATGCCGGGCGGCAGCTTTGGCGAGACGCTCATGACGCTCGGCTATAATCCCGAGACAAAACGCTACGTCGGCACCTGGGTCGGCTCCATGCTGACCCATATGTGGGTCTATGACGGCGAACTGGATGCGGACGGCAGGTCCCTGTCCCTCTATTGCGAGGGACCGGATTTCGAGAATCCCGGCAAGACTGCGCGGTACCGGGACATCATCACGCTCATCGATCAATCCCGGCGCCTGCTGACTGCGCAGGTGCAGGCGCCGGATGGAAGCTGGAAAGACATGATGACGGCGGAATACGTACGCCGGGATTGAACGCGGGTTGGGCGATCTGTCCTTGGTCTTCCGGCCGCCCGCTAGAACCTCATCCGACGGCGGTCCATTCGAGCATGCAACCAAGCGGCGCAGGACGCGCCGCGCCAAAGCAAACTGGAGCAAGGCAATGGCAGATCACGGCAAATTCGTTTGGTATGAATTGATGACGACGGACATGGCCGCGGCGGAAACGTTCTACAAGGACGTCGTCGGCTGGACTGCCCGCGATTCCGGCATGGCCGATATCAGCTACACGCTGTTCAGCGTCGGCGAACTGCCGGTCGCCGGACTGATGACCATGCCGGAAGGCGCACTCGAAATGAAGGTGCCCCCCGCCTGGCTCGGTTATGTCGGCGTCGACGATGTCGATGCGACCGCCGCCAAGATTGCGGCCAAGGGCGGCAAGGTTCACCGCGCGCCGGACGATATCCCGGGCATCGGGCGTTTCGCGGTCGTGACCGACCCGCACGGCGCCGTGTTCGCCATCTTCAAGGGAACGGGCGATCCGCCGCCGGCCACCGATCCGATGGCGCCGGGCTTTGTCGGCTGGCATGAGCTCGCGTCCGGGGACCTCGATACCGCCTTCCCCTTCTACGCCGAGCTCTTCGGCTGGACGAAGGACCAGGGCATGGACATGGGCGAGATGGGCACCTACCAGATCTTTGCCCATGGCGGCGCCCCGATCGGCGGGATGATGACCAAGCCGAAGGAAGTACCCGCGCCCTATTGGCTCTACTATATCAACGTACCCACGCTCGACGCATCGATCGAGCGCCTCAAGGCCGGTGGCGGAAAGGTCGTGCTCGAGCCGATGGAGGTGCCCGGCGGCGCCTGGATCGTTCAGGCGCTCGACCCGCAAGGCGCGCTTTTCGCGCTGGTCGCGCCGAAGCGTTGAACCGGCCGCACGTATCGCCAACCGATAAGCGTTCGCAAGAAACAGGGCCCGCCACCCCATGGGAGGCGGGCTTCTTTCGATCCGATGGGTAGAGCGCACTGACGAACCGCTGCCCTGCGTCGTACGCATCCCTCGGTTGCGGCGCAACCCCTAGTATCTCAGGGTATTTCAAGCTTATTTAACACCTTATACGATAGCAGGGGCGACGAGCACACTGATTTCGGATGGGTTTCTTGTCGCACGACAAGAATTGTCGCGACAGCCAAAGCGATGAGCGGCGACATGGGTGGAGCAACTTCGCGTAAATGAAGAGCAAAGGCGGCAGCTATACGCCCCCAGAGACGGGCGTTGCGAAAGCGCGTACCGCAAAGGCGCTGCGCCACAAGCTCCAATGGCTGCTCGCTATCGTCGTCGCCTGTACCGGTGTGCTCGCGACCGAGATCATTGCCGCCTCCTATAGCGATTTCGCCATCGCCCGCCGCAACCTGATCGAAGTCATGGCCTTCTGCCGCGTGCTCGACGCCGCAAACTATCTCTCGGCCGAGCGCGGACCTTCCAATGGCGTGCTGGGCATCGGCGTGGCGCCCGGTTCGCCCGTCCAGGCCCGCCTTGCCGAGTTTCGCGCCCGCAGCGACGAGGCGCTCGCAAAGCTCACCGAAGACATCGACAATGCCAGCCGCACGGAGCCGGCCGGTGCCCTCTCCCCCATTCTCGTCGAAGTCCGCCGCCGCCTGATGCTGGCACGCGCCGAGGTCGATCGCATTGCCGCCCTTCCGCCCGAACGACGGGACCTGACAGAAATCCAGGCAACGATCGAGGCGATGTTCAGCGTCATCGATGCCATTCGCCCGGCGATCGACTGGAACGTTCAACGCCTGACCAACACCGACCCGAACCTCGCCGGCATCGCACTCGCGGCACAGATGCTCGCCAACCTGCGCGAAGACGGCGGCCGCCTCGGATCCCAGGTGATGGCCCCGGTCGCCGTCGGGCGGCCGCTCGAAGCGAAGAACATCGCCGACAGCGAGCGTACGCGCGGCAGGCTGCAGGAGATCTGGTCCATTGTCGGCAAGCCCGGCGCCCTTCCCGCCCTGAAACCGGCCAATATCGCAGATCTCGCCAGGATCGACCGCGAGTTCTTCGGCGATGGATTTGCGATCATCGACAGCATTGTCACGATCGGCAGACAATCGGGTGCCTACCAGATGACGGCCGAGCAACTGACCGACCGCTTCGTCCCGAAGATGAAGCCGCTCGAGGATCTTCGCCGCGCCTTCATGGATGCGACCGTCGAGCGGCTCGCGGTGAACAAGACGCGGGCTTCGGCCAAGCTGACGGTCGCCAGCCTCGCGACCTTCGCCCTGTTCCTGGTCCTACTGGTTCTGATGCGCCGCGCCCGCTCTCTCGTCTTCGAGCCGCTGCTCATTGCACGCCATAGCATCATCGAACTTGCCAACGACCGCCCGATCGCGCGTCTTCAAGGCAGGGGCGGCGAAGGCGAGATGGGGCGCTTGTTCGACGCGATCGACGTTCTGCGCAAGCGCCTCGACGAACGCGCGCTGTTGATGCGGCACCTCGAACGCCAGGCCGAAACCGATGAACTGACCGGCCTGCTCAACCGCCGGGCCCTGGAGCTCATCGGTGGCGCTGAAGACGCGGCCGACAGCAACCAGGATGCCTGTCTGATCCTGATGGACATCGACCATTTCAAGCAGATCAACGATACCCACGGTCACCTGGTCGGCGACATCGTGCTCAAGGAAACCGCCCGCATCATCCGCAACTCCGTGCGCAACTCCGATCTCGTCGCCCGTTTCGGCGGCGAGGAGTTCGCGATCATCACCCCGGGCGACAGCATCGAGTCGGCCCTTGCGCTTGCAGAACGGATCAGGGCCAATCTCGCTCATGAACCGATCGTCGTTGCGGGCGGACAGAAGCTGAACGTCACCGCCAGTTTCGGCGTGGCGGAGGGACGAACCGCAAACGGCGGCTGGAAGCACCTGATCGAGGGCGCCGATACGGAGCTCTATCGCGCCAAATCGGAGGGTCGCAATCGCGTCTGCGGCCGTCCTGCAGAGCTTGCCTCCTTCACAAAGACGAAATCCGCGCGCGCGTAGCGAGAAAATCGAGCACAACCCGCACGCGGGCAGGCAGAGCCCCGCCCTGACCGTGGAACACCGCGTGGAAGGCTTCGGTGTCGCCAGGGTTCAGGTGCCCGACAAGCGGCTGCAGCCGGCCGGCCTGGATATCCTCCCTGACCGTGAAGGTCGGCAGCCGGGCGAGACCCACGCCTGCAAGCGCGAGCCGACGCAAACCCTCGCCATCACTCACCCGCACCCGTTCCGTCGGCGGCAGAATGATCTGTTCTGCATTCGAAAGGAGCGGCCAGCCATCGAACGCCCGGGCATAGCTGTGGCTCAGCCGGTTATGCGCCTCGATATCCGCGATGGTCTGAGGCACGCCGAAACGGTCGAGATAGGATGGCGCGCCGACGATCGTCATCGAGGTACTGCCAAGCTTGCGGGCAATCAGGCTCGATGTCTTCAGCGGGCCGGCGCGCACGGCGATATCAACCCGCTCCGCCATCAGATCGACGACAGCGTCCGTCTGCAGGATGTCGAGCGAGACCGACGGAAACGCCGTCAGGAATTCGGGCAGCACCGGCATCAACGCGTGCGTCGCATAGGAAGCGCTGACGTTGAGGCGGACCCGGCCCTCCGGCGTCTCTCCGGCACCGGCCGAGCGCTCCGCTTCGTCGATGTCGGCGAGGATCCGCACGACCCGCTCATAAAAGGCGCAGCCTTCCGCCGTCAATTGCAGCCGCCGCGTCGACCGGTTGACGAGCCGGACACCAAGCCTTTCCTCCAGTCGCTGGACGAGTTTGCTGACGGCCGACGGCGTCATGCAGCAGACCTTGGCGGCGGCCGAGAAGCCGCCAAGCTCCACCACCTTGGCAAAAACCGCCATTTCCCCCGAACGATTGACCGTCAAGCGCGACATGTGACTTCAACTCACAAATGATGTTCCTTCGTGAGATCTACATCGCAAATGAACCCAACACCACCTTCTCTTTGAAGCGAGCGCCGGCGCCCGGTGTCTCGCATGAACAAAGCCAACGAGGAGCTTGCAGACATGGAATACAGACGGCTTGGATCATCGGGACTGAAGGTGCCGGCTTTGAGCTTCGGCGCAGGAACTTTCGGCGGCAAGGGTCCGCTCTTCAGCGCCTGGGGCAACAGCGACGCAGCCGAAGCGCGACGGCTGATCGACATTTCGCTGGAGGCCGGCGTCAATCTTTTCGACACGGCCGACGTCTATTCGGACGGGGCCTCCGAAACCGTGCTCGGTGCCGCCATCAAGGGAAGGCGCGATGCCGTCCTGCTCTCCACCAAGATCGCGCTGCCGATGGGCGATGGCCCGAACGATGCCGGCACATCGCGTTCGCGCCTGACGAAGGGCGTCGACGACGCGCTCAAGCGGCTCGGCACCGACTATATCGACCTCTTGCAACTTCACGCCTTCGACGCGGGGACGCCGGTCGAAGAGGTGCTCTCAACGCTTGATGGCCTCGTTGCTGCCGGCAAGCTGCGCTATGTCGGCGCCTCCAACTTCGCCGGCTGGCAATTGATGAAATCGCTGGCCGTCTCCGAGAAGCGCGGCCTCGTCCGCCATGTCGCCCACCAGGTCTACTATTCGCTCGTCGGACGCGACTACGAGTGGGAACTGATGCCGCTTGCAGCCGATCAGGGCGTCGGCGCGCTTGTCTGGAGCCCGCTCGGCTGGGGCCGGCTTACCGGCAAGATCAGGCGCGGCCAGCCCTGGCCGGAAGGCAGCCGCCTGCATGATACCGCGGCCTTCGGCCCGCCGGTCGATGACGAGAAGCTCTACGACGTCGTCGACGCGCTCGACCAACTTACCAAGGAGACCGGCAAGACGATCCCGCAGATCGCCATCAACTGGCTGCTGCAGCGCCCGACCGTCTCGAGCGTCATCATCGGCGCCCGCAACGAAGAGCAACTCCGCCAAAACCTCGGCGCCGTCGGCTGGTCGCTGTCGCCGGAACAGATTGCCCGGCTCGATGAAGCAAGCAAGACGACGCCGGCCTATCCCTACTTCCCCTATTACCGCCAGGAAGGTTTCGCTCGCATCAACCCACCGCTCGCCTGACGGCATAACGCCCGTCTTTCGCACGCCCCGCCCGGGTGTGCGAAAGCATTGCAGCGCCTTGATTTTCCCGGCGCGCTTTCGCGCTTGCATTCTCGATTTGCATTGCACAAACTTCGTGGCGATGGGGGCGCCAGACCTCCCACGAAGGGGACCAAATCCGGCATGTCGATCAAGGCCAGTATCTATCACCTGACCCACTACACCTATGACCGTCCCGTAAGGCTGTCGCCGCAGATCATCCGGCTGAAGCCCGCGGCCCATTCCAAGACCAAGGTCATCAGCCACTCGCTGAAGGTTTCGCCCGCCAATCACTTCGTCAACCTGCAGCAGGATCCCTACGGCAACTATCTTGCCCGTTTCGTCTTTCCCGATCCGGTCAGCGAACTGAAGATCGAGGTCGATCTCGTCGCCGACATGACGGTCTACAACCCCTTCGACTTCTTCGTCGAAGAGGAGGCCGAGCATTGGCCCTTCCCCTACCCGGAAGATCTCAGCGACGACCTCCGGATCTACATGACGCCGGAGCCGGTCGGCCCGGCGCTTGGCGCCTTCCTCGCGACGGTCGACCGCTCGCAGCAACGCACCGTCGACATGGTCGTCGGGCTCAACACGCGCCTGCAGCAGGAGATCGGTTACGTCATCCGCATGGAGCCCGGCGTACAGACGCCGGAGGAGACGCTGACTTCCTCCCGCGGGTCCTGTCGCGATTCGAGCTGGCTTCTCGTCCAGATCCTGCGCAATCTCGGTTTCGCCGCGCGCTTCGTCTCCGGTTATCTCATCCAGTTGACCCCCGATCTCAAGGCACTCGACGGCCCCTCCGGCACCGACCATGATTTTACCGACCTGCATGCCTGGGCCGAGGTTTACCTGCCCGGCGCCGGCTGGGTCGGGCTCGACCCGACCTCCGGCCTCCTGACCGGCGAAAGCCACATCCCGCTTGCCGCCACCCCGCATTTCCGCAACGCAGCGCCGATCTCCGGCGGTTTCTTCGGCGACCCCGAAACCCGCACCGATTTCGCCTTCGACATGAAGGTGGCGCGAGTCGCCGAACATCCGCGCATCACCAAGCCCTTCTCCGACGAAAGCTGGGACGCGCTGAATGCGCTCGGTGAGAAGGTTGATCAGGTGCTGCAGGAGAACGACGTCCGGCTGACGATGGGCGGCGAGCCGACGTTCGTCTCGATCGATGATTTCGAGTCCGAGGAATGGAACACCGCCGCCGTTGGCCCGACCAAGCGCGAAAAGGCGGACGCGTTGATCCGGCGCCTGCGCGAGCGCTTCGCCCCCGGTGGTTTCCTGCATTACGGCCAGGGCAAATGGTATCCGGGCGAAAGCCTGCCGCGCTGGACCTTCTCGCTCTACTGGCGCAAGGACGGCGTACCGATCTGGCGCCGCCCCGATCTCATCGCCGAGGAGGCGGGCAGCCACGATGTCACCGAGAAGGACGCCGAACGCCTGCTCCAGGCAATCGCCGGCGAGTTGGACCTTGCCGCCGACATGGTCGTGCCCGCCTTCGAGGACCCGGCCGAATGGTTGCTGAAGGAGGCGAACCTCCCCGACAATGTCGACCCGGCCAACTCCAAGCTCAAGGATCCGGAGGAACGCAGCCGCATGGCGCGTGTCTTCGAGCGCGGGCTGACGACGCCCACGGGTTACGTTCTGCCGGTGCAGGCCTGGAACGCCCGCGCATCGGGACGGAAGTGGATGAGCGAAAAATGGAGCACCCGCCGCGGCCGGCTCTTCCTCGTGCCCGGCGACAGTCCCGTCGGCTATCGCCTGCCGCTCGGCGCCCTGCCCTATATCGCGCCCTCCTGGTTCCCCTATATCAACCCGGTCGATCCGACCGTGCCGCGTAGCGATCTCCCCGATTTTTCCGAAGCCGGAGGCCGGCCGCAGCAGGCGCGTTTCCAGCCCTCGGAGGTTCCGGAGACCCCGCTACCGGTGGCGCGCGACGAGATCGCCGGCCTGGTGCGCACTGCCATCAGCGTCGAGCCGCGCGACGGCCGGCTTTGCGTCTTCATGCCGCCGACGACGAGCATCGAGGAATATCTCGACCTGATCGCGTCAGCGGAACGGGCTGCCGCCAACATCGGCCTGCCCGTCCATATCGAAGGATATGCCCCGCCACAGGATGAGCGCATCAACGTCATCCGAGTTGCGCCGGACCCTGGCGTGATCGAGGTCAACATACATCCCGCATCGCATTGGCGCGATTGCGTCGACATCACCACCGCGATCTACGAAGAGGCGCGCCAGAGCCGGCTCGGCGCCGACAAATTCATGATCGACGGCCGCCACACCGGCACCGGCGGCGGCAACCACGTGGTCGTCGGCGGCGCCAATCCCAATGACAGCCCATTCCTGCGCCGTCCGGATCTGCTGAAGAGCGTCGTATTGCACTGGCAGCGGCACCCGTCGCTCTCCTACCTGTTTTCAGGCCTCTTCATCGGCCCGACCTCGCAGGCGCCGCGCATCGACGAGGCCCGTCACGATTCGCTCTACGAGCTCGAAATCGCGCTCGCCCAGGTGCCGATGCCGGGGTCAGCGGCAGCGCCGCCCCTGCCCTGGCTCGTCGACCGGCTGTTCCGCAACCTGCTCGTTGACGTGACCGGGAACACGCACCGGGCGGAGATCTGCATCGACAAGCTGTTTTCGCCTGACGGGCCGACCGGGCGTCTCGGCCTCGTCGAGTTCCGCGGTTTCGAGATGCCGCCGAACGCCCGCATGTCGCTTGCCCAGCAATTGCTGGTGCGCGCCCTCATCGCCCGCTTCTGGAAGCATCCGATCGACGGCCGGTTCGTGCGCTGGGGCACAGCGCTGCACGACCGCTTCATGCTACCGCACCACGTCTGGCAGGATTTTCTCGAAGTGCTCGCCGATCTTCGCGCTCACGGCTTCGACCTCAAGCCAGAATGGTTCGAGGCCCAGCTCGAGTTCCGCTTCCCCTTCTGCGGCGAGGTCGAATATCAAGACGCCAGGCTCGAAATCCGTCAGGCGCTCGAACCCTGGCACGTGATGGGCGAGCAGGGGGCGATCGGCGGCACCGTTCGCTATGTCGACAGCTCGGTCGAGCGCCTGCAGGTCAGGCTCGATACCGCCAATCCCGAGCGCTATGCGGTTGCCTGCAACGGTCGGCCGGTGCCGTTGACGCGCACCGGCTCCAACGGCTCGGCCATTGCCGGCGTGCGCTACAAGGCGTGGCAGCCGGCCTCGGGCCTGCATCCGGTCCTGCCGGTCAATACTCCCCTCACGTTCGACATTTATGATACATGGTCGAATCGGGCGATTGGCGGATGTGTCTACCATGTCGCCCATCCGGGTGGGCGAAGCTACGATACGTTTCCAGTCAACGGCAACGAGGCCGAAGCGCGGCGCCTGGCGCGGTTCGAGCCCTGGGGTCATACGTCAGGAGGTTACCCGCTTCGCCCGGAAAGCCCGTCTATGGAATTCCCGATGACGCTTGATCTCAGGCGTCCGCCAGGAGCGTAAATGGCGAAAAAGCTGACAGCCGCCGTGAACCATCGGGGCACCGACGACGATCCGGTCTTCGGCTACCGCGCCCTTCCCGGTATCGCCGACGAGATGCTCGACCGGGAGGGCAATGTCCGCCCGGTCTGGCAGCGGCTGCTCGCGACGCTCGGACGGCTCGACGAAACGGAACTCGCCAACCGCTTCGCCCGCGCCGACCGCTACCTGCGCGACGCCGGCGTTTTCTACCGGGTCTACGGCGCCAAGGAGAGCTCGGACCGAAGCTGGCCCTTGTCCCATATCCCGGTCCTGATCGACGAGAAGGAATGGGCGACGGTTTCGCAAGGGCTCGTACAGCGCGCCGAGCTTCTGGAGAAGGTGGTTGCCGACATCTATGGCGAGAACCGGCTGGTGCGCGAGGGTCTGCTACCGCCGGCGCTGATCGCCTCCAATCCGGAATTCCTGCGGCCGCTCGTCGGCGTGAAGCCGGCCGATGGTCACTTTCTGCACTTCGTCTCCTTCGAAATCGGCCGCGGGCCCGATGGCAACTGGTGGGTCCTTTCGGACCGCACCGAAGCGCCCTCCGGGGCTGGCTTCGCGCTGGAGAACCGGGTCGCGACCACGCGCGCCTTCTCCAATCTTTATGCCGAAACCCACGTGCACCGATTGGCCGGCTTCTTCGGCGAATTCCGCGATGCGCTCCAGGGCCGCAAACTGCATCCGGACGACCGCATCGCCGTGCTTTCGCCCGGCATCGCGAACGAGACCTATTTCGAGCATGCCTATATCGCCCGCTATCTGGGCTTCATGCTGCTCGAAGGCGAAGACCTGACGGTGGTCGGCGGCCGGGTGATGGTACGCACCGTCGCCGGTCTCAAACCCGTGGGCGTGCTCTGGCGCCGCCTTGACGCCGCCTTCGCCGACCCGCTTGAGCTGAACCAATCCTCGCATATCGGCACGCCCGGCATCGTCGAGGCGCTTCGCGCCGGCTCCGTTTCGATCGTCAACGCGCTTGGAACCGGCATCGTCGAGACACGCGCCTTCCTCGCCTTCATGCCGGCGATCTGCCGTCACCTGCTCGGCGAGGAGCAGAAGCTGCCCTCGATCGCCACCTGGTGGTGCGGGCAGCCGGGCGAGCGAGAACAGGTGGCTGCCAATCTCGATCGCATGGTCATCGGCCCGGCCTATGCGACGCGCCCCTTCTTCGATGACAACGGCCAGTCCGTGCTTGGCGCAACGCTCGGCGAGGAGGCCCGCGCCTCGATTGCCGATTGGCTTGGCGCGGAAGGCGGCAAGCTCGTCGGCCAGGAGGTCGTCACGCTTTCGACCACCCCGGCCTGGGTTCGCGGCCGGTTGACGCCACGCCCGATGAGCCTGCGCGTCTTCGCAGCACGGACCCGGGACGGCTGGCAGATCATGCCCGGCGGTTTCGCCCGCATCGGCTCCGGCGACGATGTGGCCGCCATTGCGATGCAGGCGGGTGGCACCGCCGCCGACGTCTGGATCGTCAGCGACCGTCCGGTGGAACGCACGACTTTGCTTCCGGCGGAGGAGAGCTTCACCCGCAACATGCCCGGGAGCCTGCCGAGCCGGGCGGCCGACAACCTCTTCTGGCTCGGCCGTTACATCGAGCGCGCCGAAGGGGCGCTGCGCATCCTGCGCGCCTGGCACGGTCGCTTCGCCGAAACCGCCGATCCGGGCCTGCCGCTCCTGAGCGATGTCAGCGACTATCTCGCCGCGCTCGACATCGACACGCGCCAGCCGGTGCCCGACAGCCTGCTTGCCAATATTGCCAGCGCCCTCTTCAGCGCCGGCAACATTCGCGACCGGTTCTCGCCGGACGGCTGGCTGGCGCTGAACGACCTGTCGCAGACGGCACGCAAGTTCCACGCGACAGTGCAGGCCGGCGACGACGCGACCCGCGCGATGACCGTGCTTCTGCGTAAGCTCGCCGGCTTTGCCGGCCTCGTGCACGAAAACATGTACCGCTTCACCGGCTGGCGCTTTCTTTCGATCGGCCGCTATCTCGAGCGCGGCCTGCACATGACGCGGCTGCTCGGCCATATGTCGGGACCGGATGCGCCCGACGGCGCCTACGACATGCTGCTCGAGATCGGCGACAGCGTCATGACCCACCGCCGGCGCTACAATGTCAGCACCGCCGCATTGACCGTAACGGACCTGTTGGCACTCGACCCACTCAACCCGCGCTCGGTGCTCTACCAGTTGAACGAGATCAAGACCGAGGTGGAACTGCTGCCGAACGCTTTCGTCAATGGACAGATGTCACCCTTCTATCGCGAGGCGATGCGCCTGCATTCCGGCCTCGCGGTGATGACGCCGGAAGCCATGACTCTCGGTGTCTACAATCGGCTGGAGCGGGATCTCGAAGGCCTGTCCAACCTGCTCGCGCGAACCTATCTCGGCTAAGGGGCGCGACCATTGCTTTACGATATCAGCCTGAAGATCACCTATGACTACGAAGTGCCGGTCTCCGGCGGTCGCCACCTTGTGCGCGTCATGCCGGCAACCCTTCAGGGCCGCCAGCGTCTCATCGTCGGTTCGTTGAGCTGCCAGCCGATGCCGGCCGAGCGCGCCGAAAGCATCGACTTCTTTGCCAACCCGTTCACGTCGATCCTCTTCCGCTCCTCCCATGCCGATCTGACGATCCGCATGCAGGCGCGCGTGCAGGTGGAGCCGCAGCCGCTGACAGCGGATTTTTCGCCTCATCTCACCGGCCTGCCGGCCGAACTCGCCGCCTGCTGGTCGGTCGACGCCGAAGCGCCACACCACTTCAACGGGCCAAGCCCGCTCCTGCCGGAAGTTCCCGAAATTGCCGCCTACGCGCAGGATATCGTCACCGACGCCATGACGGTCCGACAGATCGCCGTCGCCGTGTGCGAACGCATCCACCGCGATTTCACCTATGACGGCGAGGCAACCACCGTGAACACGACACCGGGCGAGGCGTTCAAACTGAAGCGCGGCGTCTGTCAGGACTTCGCCCATGTGATGATCGTGGCGCTGCGAAGCCTCGGCATCCCCGCCGGTTATGTCAGCGGCTTCCTGCGGACAATCCCTCCGCCCGGCAAGGAACGCCTCGAGGGTGCCGATGCCATGCATGCCTGGGTGCGGATCTGGTGCGGTACCACAGGCGGCTGGCTCGAACTCGACCCGACCAACAATATTCCGGCGGGAACCGATCATATCGTCGTCGGCCATGGCCGTGATTACGGCGACGTCGCCCCCGTCATCGGGGTCCTGAAGAGCTATGGCAGCCAGACAACGAAGCAGGCCGTGGACGTCATTCCGGTGCCCTGATCCGATTTGGCACAGGCCGTTTCCCGTTTCCGGACAAGGCCACGATTGCGGAACCCTCTGTAAGCACTGGTTTTCCTGAATTCCGTTAAAATTGCAGCGATTGTCGGAACGATATCGTAAGCCATCGACGCTATTTGTGCCCCCAAGCTTGCAACGTGTTCCTCTGGGGTGTGCAAAGATGGGAAGACGATACACGGTAGGCCGGTCCCTTGTGGCGATGCTCAAGGACCGGGGTGGTAATTTCGGTATCATGGCGGCGCTTGCAACGCCATTGCTGTTGGCGGCCGGCGGCGTCGCCGTCGACTTGGCCAGCATGATGACGGCCAAGAACCAGATGCAGGATGCAGCCGACGCGGCGGCGCTCGCGGCGGCCTCTTCACTGGTCTCAAAGGATCCGCCAACGATCGCCAAGGCAAAGGAAATTGCCTTGAATTTCCTGAAGGCGCAGTCGGGAACGAGCTCGACGGATGTACCCGGGGGCACCGATGGCAGCAACGTGGGCAACGGCAGTCCTTCGCCGACGGATACTCAGACCCAGCCGACGATCGACATAACCTCGACAAAGGTCGGTACGAGCGACACGGCCTTCAAGGTCACCGTCGTCAACAAGCAGACGCTTCAATTCAATCCGATGACACAACTGCTGGGGCAAAAATCCATTAATCTGGAGACGGTCGCCGTCGCCGAAAGCGCGACAGAAACCAAGAACGCCATGTCGATGTACCTCGTCCTCGATCGCTCGGGCTCGATGGCGTTCGCGACGAACGTTGAGAAGAAGCCGACGACCAGCTGCATCAACTGGAACGCGCAAAATTGGGGTAGCAACGTCAAGCCGTCGACGCCCTGCATGATCGACAAGACCACGACCTTGAAGTCTGCGGTTGAGACGTTGTTGAAGCCGCTGGCTGCGATGGATCCCGACAACAGGTATGTGCGCGCCGGTGCCGTGTCCTATAGTAGTTCGGTCTTCGCGGAAGAAAAAGTCGATTGGGGTACCACGAAGGTCAGCACTTATGTCCAAGCTCTGAAGGCGAATGGCGGAACGGATTCGAGCGGCGCCTTCGAGAAGGCCGTCACGGCTCTCAAAAGCGGCACCGAAGAGAATGAACACAAGGCGAAGAACGGACTTACTCCGCAGAAGTACATCGTCTTCATGACCGATGGAGCGAACACCCACCTTAACGGAATGGCCCTGCCGCTTCCCAAGCCGGAACTGGACAAGTACGGGAAACCGAAGCCGGAACTGCCGTATGACCGCGCCACCTATACCCCCGTGGACAACGCCTCCGACACCGCGACACTCACGCAGTGCGAGAATGCGAAGAAGGCCGGCATTCGAGTCTTCACCATCGCCTTCATGGCACCGAACCAGGGAAAATCGGTGCTTGACCGATGCGCCAGCAGCGCGGCCGACTTCAAGTCGCCGGAGAATGCCGCGGCGCTGGTCAAAGACTTCGGCGACATCGGAGCCACGACCTCCGGCAAGATGGCACGTCTGACGAAGTAACATCGACCGTATCAATACCATGCCGCCCGGTTCGCCGGGCGGCATTTTGCGTTTCGAGAGGACACGTCCTCCACCGTTTGAGACAATTCTAATCCATTTAAAAACATCTGTTGCAAGCGCTTCGGATCGATGCATAAATTGCCCTATCCCCGGTCGGTTCCGGCCTGCGACCTCCCAACGCAAAAGGGTAAAGACAGTTTCATGATGAACAGGCTCTCCACCAACGAAGTGCCGCAACCCGCCCCAAGGTCGTCTGAACCTGGCCAGCTCGCCGTCGAAATCCTCGAACGTCTGAAGTATCGTATCGGCAAGGATCCGAAGGTCGCGAAGCCGCACGACTGGCTGACGGCGGCGATCCTGGTCGCCCGCGACCGCATCACCGACAAGTGGATGGATTCCACCCGGAAGACCTACGCGACCGGTGCCAAGCGGGTCTATTACCTGTCGCTCGAATTCCTCATCGGCCGGCTGATGCGCGACGCGATGACCAATATCGGCCTGATGGACGAGATGCGCGACGCACTCGCTTCTCTCGGCGTCGATATCGACGTCATCGCCGAGCTCGAGCCGGACGCAGCACTCGGCAACGGCGGTCTCGGCCGTCTCGCCGCCTGTTTCATGGAATCGATGGCGACCGTCGACGTGCCCGCCTATGGCTACGGCATCCGCTATATGCACGGCCTGTTCCGCCAGCAGATGGCCGATGGCTGGCAGGTGGAACTGCCGGAGACCTGGCTCGCCCACGGCAATCCCTGGGAATTCGAGCGGCGTGAAAGCTCCTACGAGATCGGCTTCGGTGGCGTGGTCGAAACGGCCAACATCGACGAGGAAATCCAGCGCTTTGTGTGGAAGCCGGCCGAGCGCGTCATCGCCACCGCCTTCGACACGCCCGCCGTCGGCTGGCGGGCAAAGCGCGTCAACACGCTTCGCCTCTGGACGGCGCAGCCGATCGACCCGATCCTGCTTGCGGCCTTCAACGCCGGCGACCACATCGGCGCATTGCGCGAGAGCAACAAGGCGGAAAGCCTGACCCGCGTGCTCTATCCCGCCGACGCGACGCCGGCTGGTCAGGAACTGCGGCTGCGCCAGGAATATTTCTTCTCATCCGCCTCGCTGCAGGACATCCTGCGCCGGCACCTGCAGCAATATCCGGATTTCAACTCGCTGCCGGACGCCGTTGCCATTCAGTTGAACGACACCCACCCGGCCATTTCCGTGGCCGAGCTGGTGCGGTTGCTCACCGACGTGCACGGCCTCGATTTCGAGCAGGCCTGGGACATCACCCGCCGCACGATCTCCTACACCAACCATACGCTTCTGCCGGAAGCGCTCGAAAGCTGGCCGGTGCCGCTCATCGAACGGCTGCTGCCGCGCCACATGCAGATCGTCTATGCGATCAACGCCAAGATCCTGATCGAGGCGCGCAAGCAGAAGGGCGCCACCGACGATGAGATCCGCAATATCTCGCTGATCGACGAGAGCGGCGAGCGCCGGGTGCGCATGGGTAACCTCGCCTTCGTCGGCTCGCACTCGATCAACGGCGTTTCGGCGCTGCATACGGAGCTGATGAAGGAAACGGTCTTTGCCGACCTCCACAAGCTCTACCCTGAACGCATCAACAACAAGACCAACGGCATCACCCCGCGCCGCTGGCTGATGCAGTGCAATCCGGGGCTCTTCGGGCTGATCCGTGACGCGATCGGCGATGAGTTCATGGACAATACCGAGGCACTGCAGGCGCTCGATGCCTTCGCCGGCAAGGCGGATTTCCAGGAGCATTTCGCTGCCGTCAAGCGTGCGAACAAGGTCCGCCTCGCCCAGCTCGTCCAGAGCCGGCTCGGCATCAGGCTCGATCCGTCGGCGATGTTCGACATCCAGATCAAGCGCATCCACGAATACAAGCGCCAGCTCCTCAACATCGTCGAAGCCGTCGCGCTCTACGACCAGATCCGCTCGCATCCGGAGCTGGACTGGGTGCCGCGCGTCAAGCTCTTTGCCGGCAAGGCGGCGCCGAGCTATCACAACGCCAAGCTGATCATCAAACTTGCCAATGATGTCGCCCGGGTCGTCAACAACGATCCTGCGGTGCGCGGCCTGCTCAAGATCGTCTTCGTGCCGAACTACAACGTCTCGCTCGCCGAGATCATGGTTCCGGCCGCCGATCTGTCCGAGCAGATCTCGACCGCGGGCATGGAAGCCTCGGGCACCGGCAACATGAAATTCGCGCTGAACGGGGCGCTGACGATCGGCACGCTCGACGGCGCCAATGTCGAGATGCGCGACTGGATCGGCGAGGAAAACATCAAGATCTTCGGCATGACCGCCGAGGAAGTGGCAAAGGCGCGTGCCGAGGGCCACAATCCGCGCGCCATCATCGAGGGCTCGCCCGAACTGTCGCAGGCCCTCCAGGCGATCGCCTCCGGCGTCTTCTCGCCCGATGACCGCAACCGTTTCTCCGGCCTCATCGACGGCATCTACAATCATGACTGGTTCATGGTTGCCGCCGATTTCGAAGCCTATGCCAAAGCGCAGCGGGAGATCGACCAGCTCTGGACGAACCCATCCGACTGGTATGCGCAGGCGATCCGCAACACCGCACGGATGGGTTGGTTCTCGTCCGATCGCACCATCCGGCAATATGCCGGGGAAATCTGGAGAGCTGGATGACGCCTTCGGCCGGCAAGGACCCGGAACCCGCAGCTTCAGGTCTGCTGTCAGCGCCGGATATCGCGGCCATTCTTTCGGGTACGCACGATGATCCTTTCGCGGTCCTCGGCGTACACCCCGCCGGCAAGGCCATCCTTGCCCGCTGCTTCATCCCCGATGCCGAGACCGTGGCGGTGGAAACGCTCTCGGGCAAAGAGCTCGGCACGCTCGAACGGCGTGACGATGCCGGCTTCTTCGAAGGTCCCATCTCTCTGAAGAAACCCCAGCCCGTGCGCTATCGCGCCCGCAACCAGGGCGGCGAATGGATCGTTATCGACCCCTACAGCTTCGGCCCGGTCCTCGGGCCGATGGACGACTATTACATCCGCGAAGGTTCACACCTCCGGCTCTTCGACAAGATGGGCGCGCATCCGATCCATCACGATGGCGCCGACGGCTATCACTTTGCCGTCTGGGCGCCCAATGCCAAGCGCGTTTCCGTCGTCGGGCAATTCAATAATTGGGATGGCCGGCGCCACGTCATGCGGCTGCGTGCTGACACCGGCATCTGGGAGATCTTCATTCCCGGCGTCGAGGCCGGCCTTGCTTACAAATACGAGATCCTCGACCGCAGTGGCACGCTGCTGCCGCTCAAGGCCGATCCTTTTGCCCGCAGGTCCGAGCTTCGTCCCAACACCGCTTCGGTGACGACGCCGGAAATCGCGCAAACCTGGGAGGACGAGGCGCATCGCAAGCACTGGGCGACGGTCGACGCGCGGCGGCAACCAATCTCGATCTACGAGGTCCATGCCGGCTCCTGGCAGCGCCGCGACAATGGCGAGATGCTCTCCTGGGACGAACTTGCCGACCGGCTGATCCCCTATTGCGTCGAAATGGGCTTCACCCACATCGAGTTCCTGCCGATCTCCGAGTTTCCCTTCGATCCGTCCTGGGGCTACCAGACGACCGGCCTCTATGCACCGACCGCCCGCTTCGGCGAGCCTGAGGGTTTTGCCCGTTTCGTGAACGGCTGCCACAAGGTCGGCATCGGCGTCATCCTCGACTGGGTGCCGGCGCATTTCCCGACGGACGAGCACGGGCTTCGCTGGTTCGACGGCACCGCGCTCTACGAGCACGAAGACCCGCGCCAGGGCTTCCACCCCGACTGGAACACGGCGATCTACAATTTCGGCCGCCAGGAGGTGCTGTCCTACCTCGTCAACAACGCGCTCTACTGGGCCGAGAAGTTCCATGTCGACGGGCTGCGCGTCGATGCGGTCGCCTCGATGCTCTACCTCGACTATTCGCGCAAGCACGGCGAATGGGTGCCGAACGAGTATGGCGGCAACGAGAACCTCGAAGCGGTTCGCTTCCTGCAGACGATGAACACCCAGATCTACGGCATCCACCAGGGCATCCTGACGATCGCCGAGGAATCGACCTCCTGGCCGAAGGTATCCCATCCGGTTCATGCTGGCGGCCTGGGTTTCGGCTTCAAGTGGAACATGGGCTTCATGCACGACACGCTGCAATACCTGTCGCGCGAACCGGTGCACCGCAAGTTCCACCACAACGACCTGACCTTCGGCCTGCTCTACGCCTTTAGCGAAAATTTCGTGCTGCCGCTCTCCCATGACGAAGTGGTGCATGGCAAAGGCTCGCTGATCGCCAAGATGGCCGGCGACGACTGGCAGAAGTTCGCCAATCTCAGGGCCTATTACGCCTTCATGTGGGGCTATCCCGGCAAGAAGCTTTTGTTCATGGGCCAGGAATTCGCGCAATGGCGCGAGTGGTCCGAGGACCGCGCACTCGACTGGAACCTGCTCGAATACCACCTGCACGAAGGCATGCGCCGGCTGGTGCGTGACCTCAACGGCACCTATCGCGCCAAGCCCGCCCTGCATGCGCGCGATTGCGAAGGCGATGGCTTCGAGTGGCTGCTTGCCGACGACCGCGACAATTCGGTCTTCGCCTGGCTGCGCAAGGCGCCCGGTGAAAAGCTCGTCGCCGTCATCACCAATTTCACGCCCGTCTACCGGGAGAGCTACGCCATCCCGCTGCCGGTCCAGGGTCGCTGGAAGGAGATCCTCAACACCGACGCGGAAATCTACGGAGGAAGCGGCAAGGGCAACGGCGGCGCCGTCTACGCCGAGAAGAGCACTACGGGAGCGACAATCGCCAACATCACGCTGCCGCCTCTGGCGACACTGATGCTGGAGCAGGAGTAGATTTCATAAGGTCCGCCAGCCGAAATCGGCAGGCGGCATGAGACTGTAAGATTCGAGGGTCGCAAGGCGTCGCCAAAAGCCGCCGTGACGACCCCGGAAGTCAATGATTGGGGAGGACAAATGGTGGAAAAGCGTACGCAACCTCTGGCACGTGATGCCATGGCCTATGTTCTCGCTGGCGGTCGCGGCAGTCGCCTCAAGGAGCTGACCGACCGACGGGCGAAGCCGGCGGTCTATTTCGGCGGCAAGGCCCGTATCATCGACTTCGCGCTTTCAAACGCGCTGAATTCCGGTATCCGCCGCATCGGCGTCGCCACCCAATACAAGGCGCATTCCCTGATTCGCCACCTGCAGCGCGGCTGGAACTTCTTCCGTCCGGAACGAAACGAAAGCTTCGACATCCTGCCTGCCAGCCAGCGCGTTTCCGAGACGCAATGGTACGAAGGCACCGCCGACGCCGTCTACCAGAACATCGACATCATCGAAGACCACGGCGTCGAATACATGGTCATCCTCGCCGGTGACCACATCTACAAGATGGACTATGAATTGATGCTGCAGCAGCACGTCGATTCCGGCGCCGACGTCACCATCGGCTGCCTCGAAGTGCCGCGCATGGAGGCGACCGGCTTCGGCGTCATGCATGTCGACGACAAGGATCGCATCATCGCCTTCGTCGAGAAACCGGCCGATCCGCCCGGCATCCCCGGCAATCCCGACATGGCGCTCGCCTCCATGGGCATCTATGTCTTCCACACGAAGTTCCTGATGGATCTTCTGCGCCGCGACGCTGCCGATCCGAAATCGAGCCGCGACTTCGGCAAGGACATCATCCCCTACATCGTCGACAACGGCAAAGCGGTCGCGCACCGCTTTACCCAGTCCTGCGTGCGCTCCGATTTCGAGCGCGAGGCCTATTGGCGCGACGTCGGCACCATCGACGCCTATTGGCAGGCCAATATCGACCTCACCCATGTGACGCCGGAACTCGACATCTACGACAGCACCTGGCCGATCTGGACTTTCGCGGAGATCAAGCCGCCGGCAAAGTTCGTGCATGACGATGAAAACCGCCGCGGCTCGGCGACCTCATCGCTCATCTCCGGCGACTGCATCATCTCGGGCGCAGCACTCAACCGCAGCCTGTTATTCACAGGCGTCAGGGTAAATTCATATTCCCGTCTGGAGAATGCCGTAGTTCTTCCCGATGTGAAGATCGGTCGCCATGCGACGCTGCGTAACGTGGTCATCGACAGCCGTGTCGTGATCCCGGAGGGCCTCGTCGTCGGCGACGATCCGGAGCTCGATGCCAAGCGTTTCCGGCGCTCGGAAAACGGTGTCTGCCTGATCACGCAAACGATGATCGACAAGCTGGGGATGTAGGTCTGCCTTCCATGAATGTCCTGTCCGTTGCGTCCGAAGTCTATCCGCTGGTCAAGACCGGGGGGCTCGCCGATGTCGCCGGCGCGCTCCCGACAGCGCTTGCGCCGCACGGCATCAAGACCCGCACTCTCCTGCCCGGCTATCCCGCCGTGCTGCAGAAGCTGAAGAAGAAAAAGAAGGTCGGCGCCTTCGAGAACCTGTTCGGTAATCCGGCCACGATCCTCGCCGCTGAGATCGATGGCCTGGATCTCCTGGTTCTCGACCAGCCGGCGCTCTACCAGCGAGACGGCGGTCCCTATGTCGATGCGACCGGCCGTGACTATGCCGACAACTTCCGTCGCTTCGCCGCACTCTCGCTTGCAGCAGCCGAGGTCGCCGCCGGCGATGTCGTCCCCGGCTGGAAACCCGATATCGTCCACGCCCATGACTGGCAGACGGCGCTGACGCCGGTCTACATGCATTTTGGCCGCGCCCCCGCGACGCCTACGGTCATGACCATCCACAACATCGCCTTTCAGGGCCAGTTCGGCGCCTCGGTCTTTCCCGAGCTGGCTCTTCCTCCGGAAGCCTTCTCGATGCAGTTCGTCGAGTATTACGGCGATGTCGGCTTCCTGAAGGGCGGGATGCAGACGGCAAGCGCGATCACCACCGTCAGCCCCTCCTATGCCCAGGAGATCCTGACGCCCGAATTCGGCATGGGTCTCGAGGGTCTGTTGAAGAGCCGAGTCTCCGACTTGAGCGGCATCGTCAACGGCATCGACGCCGACATCTGGAACCCGCAGACCGACCCGCATATTGCGCAGCATTTCAGTGCGACGACCTTGAAGCAGCGCGTCGGCAACCGGCGTGCCCTGGAAGAACGCTTCGGACTCGAGAAGGGCAACGGGCCGATCTTCTGCGTCGTCAGCCGGCTCACCTGGCAGAAGGGCATGGACCTCGTCGCCGAGGTCGCGGATGAAATCGTCGCGATGGGTGCCAAGCTCGTCGTGCTCGGCTCCGGCGATGCGGCGCTCGAGGGTGCGCTTCTGGCGGCCGCCTCCCGTCACCGTGGCCATATCGGCATGGTCACCGGCTACAACGAGCCGCTGTCGCATCTGATGCAGGCAGGCTCGGACGCGATCCTTATCCCGTCGCGCTTCGAACCCTGCGGCCTGACCCAGCTCTACGGCCTGCGCTACGGCTGCGTGCCGGTCGTCGCCCGCACGGGCGGACTGGCCGATACGATCATCGACGCCAACGAGGCCGGGCTTTCGGCCAAGGTCGCCACCGGCTTCCAGTTCACCCCCGTCACCGCCGACGGGTTGCGGCTTGCGGTGAGGCGCGTATTGCGCGCATACAACGAACCCAAGGTCTGGGCGCGAATTCAGACCCAGGGCATGAAATCGGACGTTTCGTGGGCCACAAGTGCCGAGCGTTACGTCTCTCTATATTCCGGTCTTCTCGGGAAAGGTTAAGTCAGCATGATAAGAACGGTTACCACAACCCCCTATGGCGACCAGAAACCTGGCACGTCAGGGCTGCGCAAGAAGGTCCCGGTCTTCCAGCAGAAGAACTATGCCGAGAACTTCATCCAGTCGATCTTCGATTCGCTCGAAGGCTTTCAGGGCGAAACACTGGTGATCGGCGGCGACGGCCGCTACTACAACCGCGAAGTCATCCAGATCGCCATCAAGATGGCGGCAGCCAACGGCTTCGGCCGCGTGCTCGTCGGCCGCGGCGGCATCCTGTCGACGCCGGCCGCCTCCAATGTTATCCGCAAGTACAAGGCCTTCGGCGGTATCGTGCTTTCGGCCAGCCACAATCCCGGCGGCCCGACCGAAGATTTTGGCATCAAGTACAATATCGGCAATGGCGGCCCGGCACCGGAAAAGGTCACTGACGCGATCTTTGCGCGCAGCAAGGTGATCGACAGCTACAAGATCGCCGACGTCAGGGATATCAACCTCGACCTCGAAGGCACGCAGGAGATCGAAGGCATGACCGTGACGGTCATCGATCCCGTCGCCGACTATGCCGAACTGATGGAGAGCCTGTTCGATTTCGCGGCCATCCGCAAGCTGATCGGCGGCGGCTTCCGCGTCGTCTTCGACGCGATGAGCGCGGTCACCGGCCCCTATGCCAAGGAGATCATCGAGAAACGCCTCGGCGCGCCCAAGGGCTCGGTAATGAACTTCATGCCGCTGCCGGACTTCGGCGGCCACCATCCGGACCCGAACTTGGTGCATGCCCGCGCGCTCTACGAGACGATGATGGCGCCTGACGCACCGGACTTCGGCGCAGCATCGGATGGCGACGGCGACCGCAACCTGATCATCGGCCGCGGCATCTTCATCACCCCTTCGGACAGCCTGGCGATGCTCGCCGCCAACGCGCATCTGGCGCCCGGTTACGCCAAGGGCCTCGCCGGCATCGCCCGCTCGATGCCGACCAGCGGTGCGGCCGACCGCGTCGCCGAGAAGCTCGGCATCGGCCTCTACGAGACGCCGACCGGCTGGAAGTTCTTCGGCAACCTGCTCGACGAAGGCATGGCGACGATTTGCGGCGAAGAAAGCGCCGGCACCGGCTCCAACCACGTGCGCGAGAAGGACGGCCTCTGGGCTGTCTTGCTCTGGCTCAACATCCTCGCCGTGCGCAAGGAAAGCGCCCTCGACATCGTCCAGAAGCATTGGGCGACCTACGGCCGCAACTACTACTCGCGCCATGACTACGAGGAGGTCGATACCGACGCGGCCAACGGCCTGATCGCCAACCTGCGCGACCAGCTCGCCACGCTTCCAGGCAAGTCCTTCGGCGCGCTCACGGTCGCAACATCAGACGACTTCGCCTATAACGATCCGGTCGACCACTCGATCAGCAAGAACCAGGGCATCCGCATCCTCTTCGAGGGCGGCTCCCGCGTCGTCTTCCGCCTCTCCGGCACCGGCACTTCGGGCGCGACACTGCGCGTCTACATCGAGCGCTTCGAGCCGGACCCGGCGCGTCACGACATCGAGACGCAGGAAGCACTCGCCGATCTCATCGCGGTTGCCGACGAGATCGCCGGCATCAAGACGCGCACCGGCCGCACCGAGCCGAGCGTCATTACCTGAGATACAGCGTTGTCGGGGCCGCTTCATGCGGCCCTTTTTCATTTGCCGCTTACCCCCCTCTGCCCTGCCGGGCATCTCCCCCACAAGGGGGGAGATCGATTCGCGGCACGGCTTTGCCCTAAGATGGCATTGACGTCGTAGGGCCCATCACCCGCGCACCAATACAATCGGTTTGCTGGTGGAATGGGAGGCTGCCACGGGCCGATCTCCCCCCTTGTGGGGGAGATGCCCGGCAGGGCAGAGGGGGGTATCCCACCACACCTTCGACACAGAGGGCCGCCTTCATGCCGACCACCGGATTGCCACCCCTCGGTGCCACGATCACCGCAGAAGGCACGCAGTTTGCCGTCTGGTCGCGCAACGCCGCCCGCATCGACCTCTGCCTTTTCGACAAGACCGGCGCCCGGCAATTGCGGCAGTTACCCATGCTGCGGAACGGCGACGTCCACACGCTGACGGTTGCCGACGCCCCGAAGGGAACGCGCTACGGCTTTCGCTCCGACGGCGTCTATTCGCCCGATCATGGTCTCTGGTTCGATCCCTCCAAGCTGCTGGTCGATCCCTATGCGATCGAACTCGACCGGCCTTTCCGGCATGATCCGCGCCTGACGATCTTTGGCGAGGACACCGCCGATCTCGTGCCGAAGGCCATCGTCACCGAAGTGAAGGCAGCCAAAGTGAAGGCGCCGCTCTTTCGCGCCGGCGGCCTCATCTACGAGATCGCCGTCAAGCCCTTCACCATTCTGCATCCGGATGTCCCGAAGGCGAAGCGCGGCACCGTGGCGGCGCTCGCCGAGCCCGCCATCATCGAACATCTGAAGCGCCTCGGCGTCTCTGCGGTCGAATTGATGCCGATCGTCGCCTGGATCGACGAGCGCCATCTGCCGCCACTCGGGCTGAAGAACGGCTGGGGCTACAATCCGATCGCGCCGATGGCGCTCGACCCGCGACTGGTGCCGGGCGGCGTCAAGGAATTGCGCAAGACGGTCGAAACGCTGCACAAGGAAGGCATCGGCGTCATCCTCGACCTCGTCTTCAACCATTCCGGCGAGAGCGATCGCTTCGGCACCACGTTGTCGATGCGTGGCCTCGACAACCTCACCTATTACCGTCACGTCACCGACCAGCCGGGCGACCTCATCAACGACACCGGCTGCGGCAATACGATTGCCTGTGACCATCCGACCGTCGAGACGCTGATCCTCGACAGCCTGCGCCACTTCGTTCGCGCCGCCGGCGTCGATGGCTTCCGCTTCGACCTCGCCTCGATCCTCGGGCGCGACATGGGCGGTTTCCACCGCGATGCCAGGCTCTTCCAGGCGATATCGGCCGATCCACTGCTTGCCGACCGTGTGCTGATCGCCGAACCGTGGGATGTCGGCCCCGGCGGCTACCAGCTCGGCAATTTCCCCTCTCCCTTCCTCGAATGGAACGACCGCGCCCGCGACGACATCCGCATCTACTGGCGCGGCGACCGCCACGCGATCGGCGCTCTGGCAACGGCGCTTGCCGGTTCATCGGAGAGCTTCGCCCGCTGGGGCGAGAACGGCACGCGCACGGTCAATTTCATCGCCGCCCATGATGGCTTCACGCTCGCCGATATCGTCGCCTATGCCGGCAAGCACAACGAGGCCAACGGCGAGGAGAACCGCGACGGTCACAACGAGAACCACTCCTGGAACAATGGCGCCGAAGGTCCGACAACCGATCCGGAGATTCTGGCAGCCCGACGCCATGACGTGATGGCGCTCATCGGCACGCTGTTCTCCTCGCGCGGAACCATCATGCTGACGGCCGGTGACGAAGGCGGCCGAAGCCAGAGCGGCAACAACAACGCCTATTGCCAGGACAATGCCATCACCTGGCTCGACTGGACGGCGATGGATGACGAGATCGTCGCCCACACGGCGGCGCTGTCGGCAATGCGCCAACGCTTCGACGTGTTCGATCAGACCACGTTCCTGACCGGGAACGGCGATGTCGAATGGCGGCGCCTCGACGGGCAACCGATGACGACAGGCGACTGGGAACACCCGGCAACGGACAATCTGATGATGGTGCTGACCACCCGCGACCGTCTCCAGAAACGGACGACGCGCCTTGCCGTGATCGTCAATCGCAGCCACGCGCCGCATCCCTTCCGCCTGCCCGACAGCATCGACGGAAAGTGGCAAGATGCGCTGACGGCGTCATTCCCGGCCGATCATGTCGCGCCGCGCTCGGTCTCCTTCCTCGTCGAGGTTTTCTAAAGCTTTTCCACCACTTGCAGGTTGCAACGGGCGAGCCTATAGAACGCTCGGGGGGCTTGTTTCGAGGCGTTCACATGCTGCAGGACATTTCACTTTCTGAGATCAAGGGACTCGTCGGCAAGGAGGTCGGCGTTTCCGACTGGATCACGGTCACACAGGAAACGATCGACAAGTTCGCCGAGGCAACCGGCGACTATCAGTACATCCATGTCGACCCGGTCCGCGCCGCCGCCGAGACGCCGTTCGGCGGCACCATCGCGCACGGCTTCCTGTCGCTCTCGCTGCTCTCGGCGATGAACTACAATTGCCTGCCGAAGATCCGCGAGCAGACGATGGGCATCAACTACGGCTTCGAGAAGGTGCGCTTCGTTGCGCCGGTGAAGAGCGGCGCCAAGGTGCGCGGGCACTTCACCATGGCCGATGCCCGCTTCCGCGGCGCCAGCATGCTGATGATTACCTACGACGTCAGCGTTGAGATCGAAGGCGAACGCAAGCCGGCGCTGACGGCCACCTGGCAGACGATCATCCAGTTCGATCCCAAGGACCGGCCCGCCGATGCCTGAGCAGCGTGACCGGATCGTCCGATCCGGGACAGCCTTCTGGTACTTACGTTTCGCCTGAAAAATCGAAAGCCGGGGGACGCCTGCGAGCACCTCCCGGCCTTTGCATTCAATGGCTCGCGTCGGCAGCGCCTTCGGACAAGAGCCCGAAGACGAACGGCGAGAACGACCGCCAGCACTCGACACGGAACTGATCCTCAGCCGTACGGAAGAGGATGATCTCGGCCTTGCCGAAGATCGTGCGCGAGCAGGCGCCGACCGGAAAGATCGCCGGCGACAGATCCTGCGGGCAGCCGCTGTTGATCGCCACGTCCGCGCCCGGACCGCTGACGATGACGGCAACGTTGCGGTGCGAGATGTCCACGGCCGAATGCAGCGTACCGCTTGAGGCAGCGGCCGCCATCAGGTCGGCCTCGCTCTCGTCGATCACCAGCCACTCGTCTGGACCGATCCATAGCGCATGGCGTTGGCCGCTCGAGGCCGAGGTCTTCGGCCGCGTCGGCAGCGTCACGCCGAGCGCAGCCGAGAGTGCCGGCAGAGCATCGGCGCCGGCCCTGAGCGAGATGCGGGTTGCCGCCGGTGCCGGCGTCAGGATCGCCTCGGCCGAACCGCCGCGCGAGGTGAGCGCCGCCCTGCGGCTTGCAATTGCCTGGTCAGCCATGGAGGCGGCCCCCTTCCTTGTCAAAGAACACCATGTCGCTCACTTCGACGGCGATGGTGCGATCGGTCATCGGCACGTAGAGCGTCTGGCCGAGCCGCTCGCGGCCGCCGGCAACCATGGCCAGCGCGATCGAGCGACCGCAGTTTTCCGACCAATAGGACGACGTCACGTGACCGAGCATGGTCATCGGCTTCGGCTGGTTGGGATCGGCAACGATCTGCGCGCCTTCCTCCAGCACCACCTTCGGATCCTTGGTGAGAAGGCCGACCAGTTGCTTGCGCCCGGACTTGACGAGATCCGGCCGCTTCAGGCCGCGAATGCCGACGAAGTCGGGCTTCTTCTTCGAGACCGCCCAGGAGAGGCCGGCATCGTCGGGCGTCAGCGTGCCATCGGTATCCTGGCCGACAATGATGTAGCCCTTCTCGGCGCGCAGCACGTGCATGGTTTCCGTGCCATAGGCGCAGGCGCCCATCGGTTCGGCCCGCGCCCAGATCGCTTCCCAGACCGCCTGGCCGTAATCGGCAGGCACGTTGACTTCGAAGCCGAGTTCGCCGGTGAACGACATGCGGAAGAGCCGGGTCGGCACGCCGCAGATCTTGCCCTCGGCAACGCTCATATGCGGGAAGGCCTCGTTGGAAAGGTCGATGCCCTCGACGAGCGGCGCGATGATCTCGCGCGCCTTCGGACCCTGCACGGCGATGACGGCCCATTGCTCCGTGGTCGAGGTCAGCCACACCTTCAGATGCGGGAACTCGGTCTGCAGATAGTCTTCCATGTGGTTCATGACGCGCGGCGCACCGCCGGTCGTCGTTGTCACGTGGAAACGGTCCTCTGCCATGCGGCCGACCACGCCGTCGTCATAGACGAAGCCGTCGTCGCGCAGCATGATGCCGTAGCGGCAGCGGCCGGGCTTCAGATTGTCCCAGGCGTTGGTGTACATCAGATTGAGGAACTGGGCGGCGTCCGGGCCGACGACCTCGATCTTGCCGAGCGTCGAAGCGTCGAACACACCCGCGACATCACGCACCGTCTTGCATTCGCGCGCGACCGCCTCGTGCATGTCTTCGCCGGAGCGCGGATAGAACCAGGCACGCTTCCAGTTGCCGACATCCTCGAACTCGGCGCCATGCGCCTCCTCCCAGGCATGCATCGGCGTCTTGCGCGCCGGATCGAAGAGGGGCCCACGCGAATGGTTGACGATCGCACCGAAGGTCACCGGCGTGTAGGGCTGGCGGAAGGTGGTGAGACCCACCTGAGGGATGTCCTTGCCGAGCGCTTCTGCGGCAATCGCCAAGCCATGCATGTTGGAAAGCTTGCCCTGGTCGGACGCCATGCCGTTGGTGGTGAAGCGCTTGATGTGCTCGATCGAGTGCATGCCTTCACGCACCGCCAGACGAATGTCCTTGGCGCAGACGTCGTGCTGGAAGTCGATGAAGGCCTTGACGGTCGTGTCCGGCCCTGCGCCTTCCGCAGCGCCGATCATGCCGCCGGTCCAGCCGAAACGGTTTTCACCGGAAAGCGTCACCTGCGTTCCGCCTTCCGCACCGGCGGCGCGAGCCGTCAGTTCACCCGCGGCAAGCGCCTCATCGATCGTTGCCTGCAGGTCGTCGGTACCGTTGCAGGCGCCGATCGAAAGGCAATCCTGCAGGTAGGTGCCCGGTAGGAAGCGCTGCGTCGCCGCATCGAACTTCACCTTGCCGCGCGATTGCGAGAAGAGGTGCACCGACGGCGTCCAGCCGGCCGAGACCAGCAGCGCATCGACGGCGATCTTGCGCGCCGAGCCGCCGCCATTGCGGGCGACGCTGATCGAGTTCACCCGCAGCTTGCCACCGGCCTTGATGACCGAGTGCCCGGTCAGCACCTCGATGCCGAGCTTGCGCGCTTCGGCAAGCACTGCCTCGCCCGGATTTTCGCGGCAGTCGACGATGGCCGCCACCGAAACACCGGCGCGCTTCAGGTCGAAGGCGGCTTCGTAAGCCGAGTCATGGGCGGTGTAGACGCCGACCTTCGAGCCGACGGCGACGCCGAAATGGTTGAGATAGGTGCGGCCGGCCGAAGCGAGCATGATGCCCGGACGGTCGTTGTTGGCGAACACCATGTGTCGCTCGATCTGGCCGTTGGCGAGGATCACCTTCTTGGCGCGGACCTGCCACAGCCGCTCACGCGGCAGCGACTTGTCGAGCGCCGCCAGATGGTCGGTCACGCGTTCGACGAGGCCGACGAAATTGTGGTTGTAGTAGCCGAAGCCGGTCGTGCGGGTAAGCACGGTGACGTTGTCCATCTCGGCCAGCGTCCTCGCGGTCTCCTGCGCCCAGTCCCAACCGTCCTTGCCGTCGATCGTCGTGCCGCTTTCATAGCGAAGCGCGCCACCCATTTCCGGCTGCTCGTCGCAGATGATCACCTTGGCACCGGCCTTGGCGGCAGCGAGCGCGGCCGAGAGGCCGGCGAGGCCGCCACCGATGACGAGCACGTCGCAATGAGCGTAGCGGCTGGCATAATGATCCGGATCGGCTTCCGTCGGCGCGACGCCGAGACCGGCGGCACGGCGGATGAACGGTTCGTAGATCGCGTGCCAGGCAGCCTTCGGCCACATGAAGGTCTTGTAGTAGAAGCCGGCGGCGAAGAACGGCGATAGGAGATCGTTGAAGCCGCCGACGTCAAAGGCGAGCGACGGCCAGCGGTTCTGCGATTCCACCTTCATGCCGTCGAAGACTTCCTGCACCGTGGCGCGCACGTTCGGCTGGCGACGGGCGGCATCACGCGCGACGTCGATCAGCGCGTTCGGCTCCTCGGCACCGGCGGACAGAATGCCGCGCGGACGGTGATACTTGAACGAACGGCCGACGAGATGAATGCCGTTGGCGAGAAGCGCCGAGGCGACCGTGTCGCCCTCGAGCGCCGTCAGCGTGCGGCCGTCGAAGGTGAAGCGCGCGGTGCGTGCCGGTGTCAGGCGGCCGACGCCTGGAATGCGATTGGCCCCCATCATTTCGCGGCTCCCTTGTCCTGCTCGTTCTGAAGAATGGCTGATATGTCGGGCTTCGGCTCGCCACCCTTGTAGGTGGTGTAGAAGCGGTCGCTGACCGTGTCGCGGGCGGCGTTGAAGAAACGGCCGCAGCCATGGATATGGCGCCAGCGCTCGAAGATCAGACCCTTCGGGTTCTGACGCAGGAAGAAGTATTCCTCGAATTCCTCGTCGGTGATGTCGGCGATATTGGCCGGGCGGGCGATATGAGCGTCGCCGGCGCCGCGGAATTCGAGCTCGGAGCGCTCTTCCTCGCAATAGGGGCAGTAGATCAGAAGCATCTCGAAATCCTCAGTGCGCAACAGCGGCGGCAGCCGCTTCGTCGATGAGCCGGCCCGTGCGGAACCGCTCCAGCGTCAGCCCGGCGGCCAGACGATGCGGCTCGCCCCTCGCGATCAGATGGGCGAAGAGGTTGGCCGAGCCCGGCGTCGCCTTGAAGCCGCCCGTACCCCAGCCGGCGTTCAGGAACAGGCCGGGTACCGGCGTGACGCCCTGGATCGGCGAGCGATCCTGGGTGACATCGACGATGCCGCCCCACTGACGCATCATCTTGACGCGGCGGAACATCGGAAAGAGCTCGCAGATCGCATCCAGCGTATGGGTGATGATCTGCAGGCCGCCGGTCTGCGAATAGGAATTGTACTGGTCGGTACCGGCGCCGATGACGAACTCGCCCTTGTCGGACTGCGAGATATAGGCGTGCACCGAGTTCGACATGACGACGCAGGGGAAGATCGGCTTCAGCGGCTCGGAAACGAGCGCCTGCAGCGGCTGGCTTTGCAGCGGCACGCGGACATCCGCCATCTGCATCAGCACCGAGGTATGGCCGGCGGCGGAAATGCCGACCTTCTTGGCGCCGATATAGCCGCGGTTGGTGTCGACGCCGACGACCCGGCCGGTTTCGTCGCGACGGATGCCCGTCACTTCGCAGTTCTGGATGATATGCACGCCACGGTCGGAGGCCGCACGCGCATAGCCCCAGGCAACCGCATCGTGGCGTGCCGTGCCGCCGCGGCGCTGGAGGGCTGCGCCATTGATCGGATAGCGCGCCGTCTTGGCGATATCGAGCGGCGGGCAATAGGCCTTCGCCTGCTCCGGCGTCAGCCACTCGTTGTCGATGCCGTAGAGACGGTTGGCATTGATATGGCGCTTGAACGACTGCTGGTCGTGGATGTTGTGCGACAGCATCATGACGCCGCGCGGCGAATACATGACGTTGTAGTTCAGATCCTGCGACAGGTTCTCCCAGAGCTTCAGCGAATGCTCGTAGATGTCCATGCTCTCTTCATAGAGATAGTTGGACCGGATGATCGTCGTGTTGCGGCCGGTATTGCCGCCGCCGATCCAGCCCTTTTCGAGCACCGCGACATTGGTGATGCCGTGTTCCTTGGCGAGGTAATAGGCAGCGCCGAGGCCATGGCCGCCGCCGCCGATGATGATGACATCATATTCCTTGCGCGGCTCCGGCGACGCCCAGTGCGGGCCCCACCCCTTGTGGCCGCGCAACGCCTCGCGCGCCACGGCGAAAACTGAATATTTGCGCATCGGCCTCTACTCCATGAACCCCGATCTCATTGGCGTTAGAAATCGCAAATCCGAGGCCTGCGCAACGTTTCTTTTGCGACGCAATTGAGTGGACTTGCGCGCAGTTGCGACATGGCCTCGGATCGGTTGCTTCCGGCGCGGGAACGGGCGCCGCACCCGCATCCGAGGATTTTTCAGCGCTTCCTCATGTCGTCGCTGGACTTTCGCCTGATGATCTGGTATCCGCTCGTCTAATCGTAAAGCTTCCAGCTTAGCGAATGTCATTCTTTTGCCTCCGGCACCTGACGGAGCTGCAAACAACTCGAACCAAAGGAACGGGATTTCACGTGCAGGTACTTGTCCGCGATAACAATGTCGATCAGGCGCTCCGCGCTCTCAAGAAGAAGATGCAGCGCGAAGGCATTTTCCGCGAAATGAAGATGCGCGATTACTATGAAAAGCCGTCCCAGAAGCGCGCCCGCGAAAAGGCTGAAGCCGTTCGCCGCGTCCGCAAGCTGGCACGCAAGCGTGCACAGCGCGAAGGCCTCCTGGCCCGCTGATTTGTCGTTTTTTCGACGCTTTCCGATGTAAGTCGTGGCGGGGGCGAAATATCGCCACCGCCTTTTTTTGGTATGGACATCTTTTCCGACGACAGGTTAGCGTGATCGACGCTGCCGGTGACGGATGGCCGACCGGAGCGTTTGACCGGACGGTTCGCCGAGGCACGATGAAGCCCGGCTGCGGAGCCCGCGGGGAGTTTCAGCGGCTCTGCTGCATAATTCCTTAAATCGGAATCGATTTAGGGACAAAATTATGCAGAAACTCAACGTATTACAGCGACATTGGCGCGTCCTGGAAAGACACGCGGCGCTGTAAGGAACGGAAAGCCGATGGCTTTCGAGACCTTGTCGATTTGAGGGATCAACCTTTGAAACTTGCTGCCATGACTGCGGACGTCTCCGGTTTTACTGTCCATGAGGCGTCTCGCCGCCACCAGCGCAAGCCGAGGCTTGCCGCCATGCTGCTCCTCGGTTCGGCCCTTCTTCTCGCAGGCTGCACCACCGACGGCCCGGACTCGATGACCAACAAGGTCGAGCGCGAACAGGGCTCGCAGGAAAACATCGCCTCGCTTTCGAGCGTGATCGCCTCGAACCCGAGCGATCCCGAAGGCTACAATGTCCGCGGTTCGGCCTACGGCCGCGCCGGCGAATATCGCCGGGCGATCGCCGATTTCGACCAGGCGATCCAGCTCAACCCGCGCTTCTACCAGGCCTATGCCAATCGGGCGCTCGTCCATCGCAACATGGGCAACACCCAGGCAGCCCTTGCCGACTACAACATGGCGCTGCAGCTGAACGCCAACTACGACGTCGCCTATATCGGCCGCGGTAATCTCTATCGCCAGGCCGGCCAGCTCGATTCCGCCTTCAACGATTTCAACAAGGCGATCCAGCTCGACACGACCGATCCCCGTGCCTATCACAATCGCGGCCTGATCTATCAGGCACGCAACCAGCACGGCCAGGCGATCGAAGACTTCTCGACTGCGATCTCGCTGTCGCCGAGCTCGCCGGAACCTTACAACGGCCGCGGCATCTCCTATGTCGCCCAGGGTGACGACGACAACGCCTTCTCCGACTTCAACACCGCGATCAACCTCAACGGCAAGGTTGCCGAGTCCTGGGCCAACCAGGCGCTGATCTACGAGCGCAAGGGCGACAAGGTCAAGGCGTCGAAGTCCTACGCGCACGCATTGCAGCTTGACCCGAAATACGAGCCGGCGCGCGCCGGCCTTGCGCGCGTCAAGGCCTCCTGAGCCCTCCACTCGTGATGTTTCTCGAAACGCCCGCGACACGCGGGCGTTTTCGTTCGTGCCGCTGCCACTTCGCCTCTCCGCCAAAGCGGAACCTTCCCGGTCATCATCCGTTTGCCAGAGGTGTCGCTGCGTGTTTCCTTGGGTCGTCTCCGATCTAAGGACAAAACATCCAGCCATTCGTAGTGCTACCGCGACCCCAGCGCGCCAAGGCACGCGCGGCGCAGTAAGAACGGAGACCACGCCATGATCAAACGAACCCTCGTCACTGCGCTGACACTGGCCGCGCTGGCCACGGGCCCTGCCGCCGCGCAGAACTATGTCGCACTCGGCCGTCTCGTCTGCGGTTCGGAAGGCGGCACCGGCCTGATCGTGACCTCGACCAAGAACCTGATGTGCACCTTCACACCTACCAATGGCGGCCCTCGCGCGGTCTATGCCGGCAAGATCCGCAAGATCGGCATCGATATCGGCCAGACGGGAAAAACGACGATGGTCTGGGACGTGCTGGCCAAGACCGGGACGCCGATGACCGCGTATGCCTTGGCCGGTGAATATTACGGCGTCGGCGCCGATGCGAGCGTTGCCGTCGGCGGCGGCGCCAAGGTGATCGGCGGCGGCACCAACAAGGCCTTCATGCTGCAGCCGGTCAATGTCCAGGTCCAGGAGGGTCTGAACGTCGCCATCGGGGTCGACGCACTGACGCTGGCACCGGCCGGCTAAATCAACTCCGGAAAAAGCGCGAGGGCGATTTTTCTGGAATGCGCAGCAAAATACCTTCCAACGCAAAACGCCCGCCGAAAGGCGGGCGTTTCATTGTCGGCTTCTGCAAGCCAGGTTTAGGCGTGCAACGCCTTGACGATGTCTTCCGTCACCTTCTTGGCGTCGCCGAGCAGCATCATCGTGCCATCCTTGTAGAACAGCGTGTTGTCGATGCCGGCATAGCCGGAGCCGAGCGAGCGCTTGACGAAGAGGCAGGTCTTGGCCTTGTCGACGTCGAGGATCGGCATGCCGTAGATCGGCGAGGACTTGTCGTCGCGGGCCGCCGGGTTGGTGACGTCGTTGGCGCCGATGACATAGGCGACATCGGCCTGGGCGAACTCGGAGTTGATGTCCTCGAGCTCGAACACTTCGTCATAGGGTACGTTCGCTTCCGCGAGCAGCACGTTCATGTGGCCGGGCATGCGCCCCGCGACCGGATGGATCGCGTATTTGACCTCGACGCCAGCGGCTTTGAGCTGGTCGCCCATTTCACGCAGCGCATGCTGCGCCTGGGCAACCGCCATGCCGTAACCCGGCACGATGATCACCTTGGAGGCGTTCGCCATCAGGAAGGCCGCGTCGTCGGCCGAGCCCTGTTTGACCGTGCGCTGGATGCCGTCGTCAGCCGCCGCGGCCCCGTTCTCGCCGCCGAAGCCGCCGAGGATGACCGAGATGAACGAGCGGTTCATGCCCTTGCACATGATGTAGGACAGGATCGCACCGGAGGAGCCGACGAGCGCCCCGGTGATGATCAGCGCCAGGTTGCCGAGCGTGAAGCCGATGCCGGCCGCGGCCCAACCCGAATAGGAGTTGAGCATCGACACGACCACCGGCATGTCGGCGCCGCCGATCGGGATGATGATCAGCACGCCGAGAATGAGCGAAAGCGCGACTATCAGCCAGAAGACCGTCGTGCTCTGCGTCAGCACCAGCATGACCACGAGCACGATCAGCGCCGCAGCGAGACCGGCGTTGATGACGTGGCGTCCCGCAAGCATGATCGGCTTGCCGGACATGCGCCCGTCGAGCTTCAGGAAGGCGATGACCGAACCGGTGAAGGTGATCGCGCCGATCGCGACGCCGAGCGACATCTCGACCAGCGCCTGCGCATGGATGTCGCCGACGGTGCCGATACCGAAGCTTTCCGGCGCGTACATCGCGGCAGCCGCCACCAGGACGGCGGCGAGACCGACCAGCGAGTGGAAGGCCGCGACGAGCTGCGGCATCGAGGTCATGGCGATGCGCCGGGCGATGACGGCACCGATGCCGCCGCCGATGGCAAGACCGACGACAATCAGCATCAGGCCGCCGAAGGAGGGCAACGCCAGCAGGAGCGTCGTGACGATGGCAATGCCCATGCCGATCATGCCGTAGACATTGCCCCTGCGGCTGGTGGTCGGGTGCGACAGGCCGCGCAGCGCCGTGATGAACAGGACGCCGGAGACGAGGTAGAGGAAGGCTGCGAAGTTAGCGTTCATCGGGCCGGCCTCACTTGTCTTTTTTCTTGTACATGGCCAGCATGCGCTGGGTGACGAGGAAACCGCCGAAGATGTTGACGGCGGCAAGAACCAGCGCCACGAAGCCGAAACCCGTCGCCAGCCCCGAGGCCGAGATGCCGACGGCAAGCAGAGCGCCGACGACGATGACCGAGGAAATCGCGTTGGTGACCGCCATCAGCGGCGTGTGCAGCGCCGGCGTCACCGACCAGACCACGTAGTAGCCGACGAAGATCGCCAGGACGAAGATCGCCAGGCGGAAGACGAAGGGATCGATCGCGCCGCCGGTGGCACCATGGGCGATTGCGCCGGCCGTGTCCGGCACGTATTCCGCAGCGGTGCGGACCGCTTCCACTGCCCGGTCGAGATCGGCGAGCGCCTTGTCGAGAAGTTCATTCGCCATCACTTGTCCCCCTTGCTGGCGCCGAAGTTCGGATGCACGACCTCACCGCCATGGGTGAGCGCCGTCGCCTTGACGAGCTCGTCCTCCATGTTGAGCGCGAGCGCCTTGGTTTCCTTGGAGACCATGGTCTCCAGGAAAGTCACGAGGTTCTTGGCGTAAAGACCGGACGCGGAAGCCGCGATGCGGCCCGGCACGTTGAGATGGCCGATGACCTTGACGTCCTCGACTTGCGTAACCTTGCCGGGCTCGGCGCCCTCGACGTTGCCGCCGCGCTCGACCGCAAGGTCGACCGCGATCGAGCCGGGCTTCATGCTCTTCAGCATCTCACGGGTGACGAGCCGCGGCGCCGGGCGCCCCGGGATCAGGGCCGTGGTGATGACGATATCCTGCTTGGCGATATGCTCGGCAACGAGTGCGGCCTGCTTGGCCTGATACTCCTTGGACATCTCCTTGGCGTAGCCACCGGCCGTTTCGGCCGCCTTGAACTCCTCGTCCTCGACGGCGATGAACTTGGCGCCGAGCGAGGCGACCTGTTCCTTGGCGGCCGGACGCACGTCCGTCGCCGAAACCACGGCACCGAGACGGCGCGCCGTCGCGATCGCCTGCAGGCCGGCAACGCCCGCGCCCATGACGAAGACCTTGGCGGCAGGAACGGTACCGGCCGCGGTCATCATCATCGGCAGCGCTCGGTCATATTCGCAGGCGGCGTCGATCACCGCCTGGTAACCGGCGAGGTTTGCCTGGCTCGAGAGCACGTCCATCGACTGCGCCCGAGTGATACGCGGCATCAGCTCCATCGCGAAGGCAGTCAAGCCCGCCTTGGCCATCTCGGCGATCGCCGCCTCGTTGCCATAGGGATCCATGATGGCCAGCACGATGGCGCCCGACTTGTAGCCGCCGATTTCGGCAGTCGTCGGCCGGCGCACCTTCAACACGACGTCGGCCGTCTTGGCGTCGGCAATCGCCCCGATCCGGGCCCCGACCTTTTCGAACTCAGTGTCCGGAATGCGCGACAGCGATCCGGCGCCCGCCTCGACGACGACGTCGAAGCCGAGGCTTTTCAGTTTCTTCACTGTGTCCGGCGATGCGGCAACGCGACCCTCGTTCGGGTCCGTTTCCTTGGCGACAAAGACAATCTCGCTCACAAATCCCCCTCCTTGGCCGCAATCGAGCCAAGGCCGGAATGCGGGCATTCTCTCCGACTGCAAAGCATGCGGCCAATCGAGCCAACACGCCCCCATATGCGAGGCACTGGGGTGCCAAGCACATATTTACTGGAAACAGACACCAAGGTGTTCGAACCGCCGGCGGTCCGGCCGCCGATCGACGCCCGAGTCTCGCTCGGCATCGCGGGTCTGCTTTCCACTCCCCCCTCACGCAGTGAGGAAACATGTCCCATTGCAGCGAATGCCCGGGACATGGAGATCTCTTTACAGCGCCGCGCATCCTATTGGGTGCGCAAAGGGCGCTGCAGCATCTTGAAGTGCCGTGCAACGTCGACGCCTCCAGTCGACGGCATGCAACTTCGTCCGGGCTCGCGCCCGGTCGCCGAGGAAGCATCCAGCCCCTCGGCAATCAGTCCGATGACGCGGATTAGCGCAGGAAGAAGAAACCTGCGACGTTGAGCAGAATGAAGAGCACGAGCGAGGAGAAGAAGCCCATCGTCGTGAAGAATGCGGCAGCCATCGCAATCAGCAGCGCCACGCAAAACAGCGTGCCGTACTTCGATGCGCTCAGGAACATGCGGTAGGTCTTCTCGTGCTCCGGATAGTCCATCGGGGCTCCCACATCGACCGGTCCAGAATGATGCTCAGCCATCGTCCAAATTCTCCCTGAATGCCACGGCGTGACCCTTGGTCATCGCCGCTCCTAATCGAAGCATGGCTCCCGCGAAAAGTCGCGAAAACCCTTATAGCTGCCCTTACACAATGCTTGGGCCGGGCGCAACGAAAACCCGTCCTTCAGCACTATCTGATGGGGCGATATGTCGCGGCCAGCAGCAAGGGCGGCGCACACGGGCGCGCCCCACCCTCCGATGTCGCTATCGAAGTCTGTCAGCGGAGGACGGAAGTTCGGTAGGAGCGACCATAGCCGGTTTGCGCCATGCGCGCGGTCGGCAGGATCGTCAGCGGCGCGAACGGCACCTCGCTGCGATCGGCAAACATCATGCGGCGTTCGAAAGGCTCCGAATCGAAGATCGGGTAGCGGTCGAGGATCGAAGGCCGCTGCCCCCTCACCTGTGCCACGAGCAGGGCGCCGTCGGCATTGTAGACCCCCAGATTCTCGCGCTTGGCGACCACGGTCTCCGAGGCGAAAATGCGCTTGTAGAAGGCGGTATGGCGCGGCCGGCAGGCCGTCAGGCAACGGTCGGCGGAAAAGTATTCGCAGGCCATGGCGACCGGGCGGAGCGTCAGGTAGGGCAGCGCCCGCATCTCGTCACCGATGACGTCGGGATCGACGGCCAACCGGCCCGGATCGACCAGGACCATGCCGGCATCGAGGAACGCGTCGATCTCGGCGCCGAAGATCAGGCCCGATGTGCTGGCGCGATGCTCCGGTGTCACGTGATGTACGCGCACGGTGCTGACGAGGCTCTCGTCGAGATAGATGCCGAAGACATAGGCGTGGCTGTCGAAGTCGAGATCATCGATCAGGGTGGAGCCCGTCAATTCCATCAGGTTGACGGACTTGTAGGCCTTGTAGCGCAGCCGCGCGATGTCCTCCATGTCCTCGCCGGTTTCGACCCGCCGGTATTCGACACGATCGAGCAATTGCATCAGCTTTTCAGAAAAACGCCCAGGCTCCGCCTGGTGAACCGTCTCACCCATATTCCAAACCTCATGGTTAACAAATCGTTAACCTATTGACGGAAGATGGGGCGGCAACCGCAAAACGGAACAGTTCACCGTTAACTTTTTGTTAACCCTAAAAATTCGTAAATTAAATCGATCGACTTGGAGCGATACGCATCAAAATGGGATGTATTTATTCCTCCTAATCAATGACTTGCTGCAGAATGGGCAGTGTCAAAACAGGACGGAATTTGGGATCGCAGCGTCAGGCGATGCGCTTACTGCTGGGTTTCGCGCCTCGTTTTGGCACGCCATTCTTGCAAAGCGTCGCAATGGCAGAGGCAGGCATAGGGGCAGCGAAGACAAAGCCCTGTATCAAATCGGCACAATTGTGCTCGGTGATGAGCTGTAGCTGATCGGCCGTCTCGACGCCCTCGACGACGATGCGCAGGCCGAGGGCACGAGCAAGATTGGCCGTCCCGCGCAGAAGCTTGAAGCGACGCGAATCCTCGCGGATATTGCGCACGAAGGAGCGATCGATCTTGATGATGTCGGCCGGGAGGACATCGAGATAGCTGAGGCTCGAATAACCGGTACCGAAATCGTCGATGGCAATGGTGATGCCGAGGCCACGTAGCTCGCGCAGGATCGCCTGCACCTTGAGGGGCTCGTCCATCAGGCAGCTTTCAGTCACTTCCAGATGCAGCCGCGAAGCATCGAGGCCGGTTGCCTGAAGGGCATCCGTGACCATCGTGACGATCTCGCTGCTGCGAAGGTCGAGAACCGAGAGGTTGACGGAGACGGACACATCGTTCGGCCAGTCCCTGCAATCCCGGCAGGCCTGATCGAGCACGAAACGCGTGATCTCCGTGACCAGCCCCAATTCCTCGGCGAGCTGGATGAAGACGTTCGGCGGCACCGGCCCGCGCTCCGGATGCGTCCAGCGGGCCAGCGCTTCGCAGCACTCGACCCGGCCGCCGCCCGGCGCGAACATCGGCTGGTAGGAGAGTGTCAGGCTGCGCGCATTGATCGCCTCGCGCAGGTCGGCCTTGAGCTTCTGGCGGTCGACATAGCGGGCGTCCATCTCGGCTTCGAACGCGGTGCAGCCGCCCCGGTTGCGCAGCTTGGTTTCCGAAAGCGCGAGATCCACCTTGATCTGCAGGTCTTCGAGTTTCAGATCCACGTTCGATGCGATGACGAAGCCCGCGCTCACGCTCATGTTGAAGGTGAAGCCGCCGGCAACGTAGGTGCCGCGCAGATCCGTGTGAAGCCCACGCATCCGTTCTTCCAGATCGGCGACGCCGGCCTTGTTCGGAAAGAACACGACGAACTCGTCGCCCATCAGCCGCGCCGCAATCGCATCGTCGCCGGCGAGCGCCTTCAGCCGGCCGGCAATCGCCTGCAGCAGCTTGTCGCCGACGATGTGGCCGCGCATGTCGTTGACATGCTTGAACTCGGTGACGTCGAGGACCATCAGGCCGACGAGCCGGTCCTCCTTCTCCTCGCCGCTTGCGGCGGCCACGACCAGCTCTGCGAAATAGTCGCGACTCGGCAGCTCCGTCAGCTTGTCGAAACGCACCATGTGCAGAATCTGCTTGTCCGCCTGCACGCGCGCCGTCACGTCCTCGAAGATCAGCACGATATCGCCATTGTCGCGGCGGCTGGCCGAAAACTCGAGATGCAGTTCCTCGCTGACCGGGATCAATACCTGTGGGCGCTTGCCCTTGAGCAGAAGGTCGAGCTGACGCGAGATTGCCTTGGTCTTTTCGGCATTGAGCCGCATGCGCCGCGCGCCGCGGCGGATCACGTCATCGAGCAGCCAATCCTTGAGTTCGGTCCTGTCGCCAAGCGCCAGCAATTCGCTCGCACGCTCGTTGGCCACCACCACGCGGCCGTCGCCATCCAGCATGAACAGACCATGCGTCATATTGTTGAGCGCGGCGTCGAACTGGCCGGCGATGGTCGCGATCTCGCGCGCCGCCAACACGTTTTCATAGAGGAAGGCGCGCACATTGTTGGCCATCATCCAGGTGGAGAGGATGAACGGCAGGATCAGCAAGGCGAGCGCCAGCATGAACACGTCCTGCAATGTGATCAGGCCGATCACGATCGGCAGGCACGCAGACGACGACAGGAGAAGCACGGCCCGCTCCGAGCCGTAATTGCGTCCAACGAGCGAGATCATCGAGGCCAGCGTTACCGAAATGGTGGCAAGCTCGGAAAAGGAATCCTGGCTAACGGCAATGGCATAGCCGCAGGCGATGCCGCAGGTGAGCGTGACGCTGACGCCACCGACGATGTAGCGGTTCTCCCATTTGCGCACCATCGCCCGGTCGGCATTGGAGAAATCCTGCCGGTCGAACCGCGCCATATCGAGATTGCGCAGCGCCCAGAGCACGAAGATCACGCCGGAACAGGCAAGATAAAAGGGATCACTGGTCTTGAGATAGACGAGCAGGAACGTCACGACATGCGACAACATGCCGATCAGCAACGTCTTGCGATGTTCGTAGAGCGAGCTCACGGATGACAGATACACGTCAGTCGGAAGAGCGCTCTGTCCAGGTCGCATCATGAACCAAGCTCCGGTTTACCGGATTGTTAAGGGTGATGACTTAACGAATGATTTCGTCTAACGCCCCGAAAAAAGTATCGAATCCCAGCAAAATCGCCGGGTCGCGCCGGTAAGACCCAAGAGTTCAACTCAATAGTGCGAACCGCGCCGAACAATGGTCGGTTTCTGCAACCAAACATAGGTATCCGCACAATAAAAGGGCTCGGCTGCAACTTTGGCAATTCTACGATAGCGGCGGACGATCCCAAACTTGCGTGCAGGATGGTTACTCGAAATTAAAGAATTACCTGCGAATTCCTGCCCTTTTCAGATGGCGCTTCCCTGGCGATCGGCCCTGGATCGGCGCAGCGATCCAGCTCCCCACCTTCCCAGTTGACTTTCATCCACATCTGACGGCAAGGCTTTTCTCGAGCCTGTTACGGAGCCTGACGATGTCGAAACCTGTCGTTGCCATCCCCTGCGATTTCCGCGAATTCGACGGCAATGTCTGGCATGTCGTTGCCCATCAATACGTGCGCGCCGCCGTCGAAGGCGCCGGCGTCATGCCCTTCCTCATTCCGGCGCTCGAAACGGGGAACGACATCGACGAAATCCTCGATCGCGTCGACGGCGTGCTTGCAAGCGGAGCCCGTTCGAACGTTCACCCATCGCTCTATGGCCGGGAGGCCAAGGACACCGATGGTCCCTTCGATCCCGGCCGTGACGCGACCAGCCTGCCGCTGATCCGCCGGGCGTTGGAGCGCGGCGTGCCGCTGCTCGCCATCTGTCGCGGCATTCAGGAGCTGAACGTCGCGCTCGGCGGCACGCTGGCGACCGAAATCCAGGACCAGCCGGGGATCTGGGATCACCGCAAGCCCGACGTGAAGGAACTCGACGTAGCCTATGGCATCCGCCAGGACGTCATCGTCAAGGAAGGAAGCTGCCTCGCTCCGGTACTTGGCGCCGGCCGCATCCGCGTCAACTCGTTGCACCGGCAGGCGATCGGTGCCGCGGCTCCGCGCCTGGCAGTCGAGGCGGTCGCTGACGACGGCACGATCGAAGCGGTTTCGGTGATCGGCGCCAAGGCCTTTGCCGTTGGCGTACAGTGGCATCCGGAATACTGGGTGCGCACCGACACCCCCTCGGCCAGCCTGTTCAAGGCCTTCGGCGACGCCGTGCGGACTTACGCCGCTGCTCGCCTGGCCGCCTGACGCTTCTGCTTCCTATCATCGCTCGAGGCAACGATGCCGGGTATCAACCCGCGCGCCGCGTGAACGGCGTCTCCGGCACCGGCGTCAGCGCCTTCCCGGTCGCAAACCAGGCTTCGATATTGTCGACAACGAGATCGGCCATGGCGTTGCGCGTGAACACCGAGGCCGAGGCCACATGCGGCAGGAGCGAAACGTTCGGCAGCGCCATCAGCGCGTCCGGCACGTGTGGCTCGTTCTCGAAGACGTCGAGGCCGGCACCGGCAATCATCCCGCCCTGAAGCGCCGCGATCAGCGCCGCTTCGTCGACCGTCGAGCCGCGGCCGACATTGACCAGCACGCCATTGCTGCCCAGCGCTGTAAGCACCTCGGCATTCACCGTCCGCCGCGTCGCCTCGGTACCGGGCACGATGACAATGAGCGTATCGACGGCCGCCGCGAGGCCGACGAGCGTCGAATGGTAGGCATAGGGCAGGCCTTCGCGCGGGCTGCGCGTGTGATAGGCAATCGACACGCCGAAGGCTTCGAGCCGTCTGGCGATCGAAAGACCGATGCGCCCGAGGCCATAAAGACCGACGCTTCGACCGCGCAAGGACAACGGCGACAGAGGATACGCGCCCTCGCGGCGCCAGCGCCCCTGGCGCAGCCATTGTTCTGCCTGAGGCAATTGCCGGAGCGTGTTCAGCAGCAGGCCAATCGCAGTATCGGCCACCTCCTCGGTCAGAACATCCGGTGTATTGCTGATGGCAATGCCCTTGGCGGCGGCATGTGCGACCTCGACGCCGTCGTAGCCGACGCCGAAATTGGCGATGATCTCGAGCTGCGGCAGGGCGTCTATCAGGGCTCCCGGCAACCGGCCGGCAACGGCAACCGCCTTCACGTCCTGCATGTCCGGCATCACCAAAGCCGGATCGGCGCTCTCGATCCTGATGACTTCGAACTGCTCGGCCAATCGATCGATCACCCGTTGATGGATCTTTCCGGGCACGAGAACGCGCGTGCGACTCTTGGACATGGGCAACTCCTGTCGGGAGGGAAGTCTCAGGCGATGACGCGCAACGGGCCCGTCGATTGGCGGATGCGCATTTCCGGCTTGATCAGATGGATGCCGTCGGGTTCGTGGCTGCCGGAAAGCTTGTCAAGGAGCGCGCGGGCAGCACTGCGGCCGACATCGGCCTGGCCGTTCCAGACGGTGGTGAGCGCCGGCGTGGCGATCGACGCTTCTTCGAGATCGTCGTAGCCGGTGACCGAAATATCGACGCCGGGCACCAGACCGGCGCGGGCAATGCCGTTCATCATGCCGATCGCCACCAGATCGTTCCAGCACACGACCGCTGTCGGCTTTTGCGGCAGGGAGAGCAGATGCACCGCCGCCTCGAAACCGCCCTGCTTCGTGCGGGGGCCGGGAATGCGCAGTTCCGGATCGACTTCGATATTGGCCTTGCGCAGCGCGTTGACATAGCCCTGATAGCGGTCGCGCCCGGTCGACGTCTGGTCCGTGCCACCGACCATGGCGATGCAGCGATGGCCGAGGCCGATCAGGTGATTGGTGGCAAGCGAGATGCCGTAGGCGTCGTCACCGCGGAAAATCGGCACGTCCACGCCCTCGATCGAGCGGGCGATCAGGATTGCCGGCATGCCGTTGTCCTCGGCAAGCTGGATGTCCTCCAGCGGCGTGCCGATCGCCGGCGACATGATCACGCCGTCGCCGCCGAGCTGCAGCAGCGTCTCGATGAAGTCGCGTTGCTTTTCGACCGAGTCATAGTGGTTGGAGAGAATGAAGGTCTGCTTGTCACGGTCGAGCTCGGCCTCGATCGCTTTCAGGATTTCCCCGTAGAACGGGTTCATGATGTCGTGCACGACGACGCCGATGATGCCTGAGCGGGATGTTCTGAGACTGGCTGCGCGGCGGTTGTAGATATAACCGAGCGCGCGCGCCTGTTCCTTGATCTTGTCGCGAGTGACGGTTGCGACCAAAGGACTGTCGCGCAGGGCCAGGGATACCGTTGCCGTCGATAGACCAAGTGTTTCCGCGATTGTCGAAAGCTTGACCTTTTGCGCCACGATGCCCCCTCTAAGCCTTGTTTCGCCCCCGGCCACATCAACCCCACGATCCAATCCGAATGAGGTTGTTGCGGCATGCCTTGCGGCACTCTTTCGTACGTCTTAATGGACGCACGCGTGCCATGAATTTAAATCCCTATTTAAACTGTTTAAATCGCCACGGCAATATGCGGCGAACAAGGGGGGTTAGTCGGCGGCCCGGGCGGCCTGGAGATTGCTGTCGACTGCGCGCAGCAGTTTCATCAGGGTGCGCACCTGCTTCTCGGTCAGGCCGCGTGTCGCGAGCTTTTCCGAATGCTGGCCGGCTTCGGCGATGATCTGCAGGCGGTTGCGGCCGGGCTCGGTGAGATAGACCTTGGTGAGCCGCGCGTCGTCCTCGTCCGGCCGGCGCTCGAGGAAGCCCTGCGCCTCCATGCGGCCGATCGTGCGGGTCATGGTCGGCGCCTTGACCCCAAGCCTGGCGGCAAGGCCACCCGCGGTCATGCCGTCGGTTTCGGCCAGCGCCAGCATCACGCCGTCCTGTCCGGCGTAGAGACCACTTTCGAGCAAATTACGGGAAAGTACGGTGCGCATGGACCGCGCAGCCTGGACAAGGATAGCGGCAAGATCGTGCGGCTCTGTCAGGAGCTCGTCCTTCTTCTTCCCGTTCTTGCCTTTCTTTTCGGCCTTGTTCTTCTTGCCCATTGGACCTCCTGCCGAATCTCTGCGTCGAACACTTATAACAATACAGCTTGCGATTACGAACTGTATGACTCAAATAACAATTTTACGACAATTGACGTGGAGGATCGAAGAGAAATGTCGATGCCTGAACCGCGATGGCAGGACAATCCGGCCGACCTTCCGGAGGGCGCCCGCCGTGACTGGATTGCCGTGCTGCCGCTCGGCGCCCATGAGCAGCATGGCCCTCACCTGCCCTTCGAAACAGACACGCTGATTGCCGAGGGCATCGTCTCCCGCACGATCGCGGCGCTCCCCGCCGACCTGCCCGTGACTTTCCTGCCGGCCGAACCGGTCGGCTACTCGATCGAACACATGGATGTCGCCGGCAGCCGAACGCTTGCCTATGGCGAGGCGGTCGAGCGCTGGCTCGGCATTGCCGGCGATCTTCACAGGCAAGGCATCCGCAAATTCGTGATGCTGAACGCCCATGGCGGCAACTCGCCGTTGATGACGATCGTCGCCACCGAAGCGCGCGTGCGCTTCAACATGCTGGCCGTTGCAACGAGCTGGACCCGCTTCGGCCAACCGGACGGCTGGATCAGGCCGGAGGACAAGGCGCTGGACATCCACGGCGGCGACATCGAGACATCGGTCATGCTGGCGCTCCATCCCGACAAGGTCGACATGGCGAAGGCGTCCGATTTCCGCTCCCGCCAGAAGGAATTTGCAGAGCGCTTCAAGCACCTGCGCGCCTACGGCCCGCATGCCTTCGGCTGGAAGATGCGCGACCTCAACACCGCGGGTGTTGCCGGAAACGCCGCCGCCGCCACGGCAGCACGGGGTGATCGCTTGATCGCCCATGCGGTCAAAGGCTTTCTCGAACTGCTGGAAGACATGAGGGATTTCGATCCGGTCGACCTCGACTGAGGACGGAGGCGGCGGTCCGGCAAACACTTTGTTTGCGGTTTTGCGCTATCACAAACGCGAAACGAAAGACAGAGAACCCCATGGCGAAGATCGTTGCGCTCGGCGCCTATTTCTACCAGGCCGTCATCGCCTTCGGCCTGCTGATCGTCGTCGCCCATTGGCTGGCGCCGGCCGACTATGCCAGCTACTCGCTCTTCATCTCCATCTGTCAGTTCGCGGCGATCGCCGCCTTCGAATGGGTGCGCTTTGCCTGCACGCGCTTCTACCCTGGACCAGACGCGGAGAGCGAAGCGGCGGAACGACGCACAATCCTGATCGAGGCCATGGCCTGCGCCGTCCTGTGCCTGATCGCGGCGGGCACGTCCCTGCTCTTCGGTGTGCCGCCCGTCGTGGCGCTTGTCGGCGGTCTGGTCTCGATTGCGCAAGGCGGCAGCGACCTGCACCTGACCATGCTGCGTTTCCGCCAGGATTTTCGCGCCTTCTCGGTGTTGCAGGGATCCCGCGCCACCATTCTTGCCGCGGGCACCTTGGCCGGAGCGCTGGTTTCGCCGAGCTTCCTTTCGACCGTTACCGGCCTTTTCGCCGGCTACGCTGCCTATGGTTTGCTTGCATTCCTGCTCTCGCGCCGCGCGGCCACGCGCCCTGCCGCCGCGCTCGACGGTGCCCGTTTCCGCAAGCATCTGGTCTATGGCAGCGTCTCGGCCGGGGCCGCCACCGCCGCCATGTTCGCGCCCCTGGCGCTGAAAGCGATCCTCACCTCGGCGCTCGGCGCGACAAGCGCCGCCGGTGCCCTGCTCGCGCTCGACCTGCTGCAACGCCCATTCGTGCTCATCGTTTCGGCCCTCCAGGCGATCCAGTATCCGGAGATCGTCGCCGCGCATGACCGCGCCGGCAACGGCTCGGACCTGGCCCGACAACTCGGACGATACTACGCGCTGCTGACGAGCTTCGCGCTGATGATGGCAGCCGGCATCTTCGCCGTCCTTCTGCCCGCTGCCTGGCTTGTCGTCAGCCCGGATCTGCAACGAGGCTTCCTCGCCACCGCCCCGGCCATCATCGTGCTCTCGCTTGTTCGCACGCTGACGCAGATCATGCTGCCGACGCCATTGCATCTGAGGCAACGCCTGGCGCTGATCCTGCTGCTCGCCGTTGCCGACTGCGTGCTTCTGAGCCTTGGAGCGCTGGCAGCCCGGATGCTCGCGGGGGCAGACGATGCGGCACTCGCCTGGGGCAGCGCCATCGGCGCGATCCTCGCCGCTCTGCTCGGCCTGCGCCTGATGTCCTCGCTCGCCTTCGACTTCTCCTGGCCACCCGTGCTCCTCGCCGCCGCCGGACTTGGTGCGGCCGTTCTGGCCTTCTCCCTCTCCGGTGAAACCGGCTACGTCACCATCGGTGCCGGCATTGCCTTCGGCGGTCTGCTCTGCCTGCTCGCGCTCAACCGGTTGCGGCTGATGATGCGGACGCCGGGACCCAGCGCAGCCTAGGCGCCAAGAAGATAGGCGCTAAGAAAAACTGCACGAATTTCCGCTTAGATCGCCCTGAAACCGAGCGGGGAGCGCTTCATGAACATCGTCGTCGGCATAGCGACCGCGGGCCGCCGCGAAGTCCTCTCCGAAACGCTGCTGCACCTGACGCGGCAAACGCGAAGACCCGACGCGATATTCGTTTGCCCAAGTGCGCCCGACGATGTCGACGAGGTTTTTGTCCGAGCACTGCCAGTCCCGGTCACGATCGTCGCCGGCGAGCGCGGACTGACGAAACAGCGAAACGCCATTCTGGGCTCCGCCGAGAGCGCCGGGCTGCTCGTCTTCTTCGACGACGATTTCCTGCCGCGCAACGATTTTCTAGAGCAGGCGCAAAAGCTCTTTCGGGCCGAACCGGCCATCGTCGTGGCAACGGGCCTCGTTCTTGCCGACGGCATTCACGGTCCGGGCCTGCCTGTCGAGGATGGTTTGGCAATCCTGCGCCGTGACGACGCGACGACAGCAGATGGCTTGCCGACGCCGGTTTACAACGCCTATGGCTGCAACATGGTCTTCCGTTTTTCGGCGATCACAGCCGAAGGAGCCCGCTTCGACGAGCGCCTGCCGCTTTACGGTTGGCAGGAAGATGTCGATTTCTGCCGGCGTCTCGCCGGGCAAGGCCGGATCGTCAAGAGCGAGGCCCTGCGTGGCGTGCATCTCGGCAACAAGCGCGGTCGCACCTCCGGCCTGCGCTTCGGTTACTCGCAGGTCGCCAATCCACTCTATCTCTTCCGCAAAGGCACCGTCAGCCTGAAATGGGCGCTGAGGCTGATGGGCGGCAACATCGCCGCCAACGTGCTCGGTAGCCTCAAGCCGCAAGGCCTCGTCGACCGGCGCGGCCGCCTCAAGGGCAACATCGTCGCGTTCCTGGATCTGTTGCGTGGCCGGATGGACCCGTTGCGGATGCTGGAACTCTGATCGACGTCGGGAGACCCGCCGGTCAGCCTCGCCGTGCGGCCAGCAGATTGAGCAGCATGACCGCGCTTCCATCCCAGGAAAAGCGTCTGGCATTGTCGAAGCCGGCACGTGTAAGCTCCCGGCGCAACGCCTCGTCAGAAGAGATCGTCCGCATTGCCTCAACGAGTGTTTCCGTCGCCATCGGATCAAAATAGCGAACGGCATCGCCACAGGCCTCGCGGACCGGCGGGATATCGGCCGCGAGGACCGGACACCCTTGCGTCATCGCTTCGAGCGGCGGGATGCCGAAGCCTTCGTAGAGGCTGGGGAAGACGAAGGCCACGGCGCGCCGCTGCAGCCCGGCGATCTCCTCGTCCGCCAGGCGGCCCGGAAAAATCAGGTTACCCTTCGACGTCGGCGCGACGTCGCGAAACACGGTCGGATCGGTGCCACCGACGACGACGAGCTTGTGGTTACCGGCGCCAAGTGCCTCGAAAGCGCGCACTGCGAACTCGACGTTCTTGTTGGGCTTCAGCGTGCCGACGAGCAGGAAGAACGGCGTGTCGCCAAGCCCCAGCCGCTCGACGATCCCCTCGTCCGGCCGAAGCGCTGCGAAGTGGTCTGTGGCATTGTAGATCACATCGATGCCGGCGGCCGGCACCCGGAAGACGTCGGCGAGTTCCCGGCGCGAGAAGTTCGAGACCGTCCCGATCTTCGCCCGCCGCGTGAGAAGGTAGCCGAGCGTCCCGTGGAACAGCCGGTAGCCGCGGCCGAACGAGGCCGGGTGGCGAAACAGCGTAACGTCATGAATCACCACCACCTGGTCACCATGCAGCACCGGACCGCTACCGCCGAAGCCGATGAGCGTGTCGCGCCGCGCCCGCCAGTAGAGCGCTCCCTGCTCCCAGACATGGCCCGGCCCCGAGCCGAAGGATTCGACCGAGATCGCCTTGAGACCGAGGTCGTCAACCGTCTTGCCCGGTATCAGCAGCCGCCAGCGCACTCCCTTCAGGACATGCGGTACCTGGCCGGAAGCAATGCGCGCGTCGAGCGCCCGGGTCATCTCGCGGGCAAAGCGCTGCACGCCGGTAAGCGGCTGGGTCAAGAACCGGCCGTTGATGGAAATCGTCTTCACCTGTGGACCCCTACGATGTGGCGCGGACTCTCGCCGATTTTGATGAAGGGAGGGTTATCGAGTGCTCCGGCGACCACCGCCTTGCGGCCGGCAAAATCATCAGCGCCATTTGCGCATCGCCGCTGCATCTCCTATATGAAAACGCGACCACAGCGCCGCGCGTCTGATCAGACGCGCGAAGGTCGCTGTAGCACTTTGAACTGCTGCATGTTTTTGTCCTTTAATCAGCGGCGATTAAAGGAAACATGCAGCAGGATGCCCGCTCCCGCATCCGGAAATCCCAGAGGTTCCCATGACCGAAACATCCCCGCAGAAGCCGATCCCCGTCACCGTGCTCACCGGCTATCTCGGCGCCGGCAAGACGACGCTCCTGAACCGCATTCTAAGCGAGAACCATGGCCGCAAATACGCGGTCATCGTCAACGAGTTCGGCGAGATCGGCATCGACAACGACCTGATCGTGGAGTCCGACGAGGAAATCTACGAAATGAACAACGGTTGCGTCTGCTGCACCGTGCGCGGCGATCTGATCCGCGTGGTGGAAGGCCTGATGCGCCGTCCCGGCCGTTTCGACGCGATCATCGTCGAGACCACCGGCCTTGCCGATCCGGTTCCGGTTGCCCAGACCTTCTTCATGGACGATGACGTGCGCGCCAAGACCGAGCTCGACGCCGTCGTTGCGCTCGTCGACGCCAAGCACCTGCCGCTCCGCCTGAAGGACAGCCGCGAGGCGGAAGACCAGATCGCCTTTGCCGACGTCGTGCTGCTCAACAAGACCGACCTCGTCACCCCGGAGGAACTGGAGCGTATCGAAGCGACCGTGCGCGTCATCAATCCGTCGGCGCGCATCTACCGCACGCAACGCTCCGACATCGATCTGGCGAAGGTCCTCGACCAGGGCGCCTTCAACCTCGAAAAGGCGCTGGAAAACGACCCGCATTTCCTCGACCAGGACGATCATGACCATGATCATGTCTGCGGTCCGGACTGCAATCACGACCATCACCACCATGATCACGATCACCACCACCATGATCATGACCACGATCACGACCATCATCACCACGATCACGCGCCCTCGCCGATCCATGACGTGACGGTGCAGTCGATCTCGCTGCGCGGCGGCGAGATGAACCCGGACCGCTTCTTCCCCTGGATCCAGAAGATCACCCAGACGGACGGCCCGAACATCCTGCGCCTGAAGGGCATCATCGCCTTTGCCGGCGACGCCGAGCGTTACGTCGTCCAGGGCGTGCACATGATCATCGAGGGCGACCACCAGCGCGCCTGGAAGGATGGCGAGAAGCGCGAAAGCCGACTCGTCTTCATTGGCCGCGATCTCGACCGTGAAAAGCTCGAGCGCACCTTTAAGGCATGCGAGGCGCAGCCGAACTGATGCCGACCGTCGCTCCTCTCGATCTCGAAGGTCACGTCGTCGGCGTGGCCTTTCTCAAAGGCGTTCCCTTCTTCGCCGAAGCCATCGGTGCCGTTCACCGCCTCGACCTCGGCCACAAGACGACGGAGGTCCACGAGGGCCTGCTGTCGCTCGTTGTCGACGAAGCGAACGATACGCTGCTGACGGGCGGCGAAGACGGCAAGATCATGCGTACGGCCGCCGACGGCACCACCTCGCTGGTCGCCGAAGCGCCGCGCAAGTGGATCGCGCAAGTTGCCGCAGGCCCCCAGGGCGCCGTCGCCTATGCCTACGGCAAGACCACGCATGTGCGTCTGGCCGACGGCACGACGAAGGAATTCGCCGAGGAGCGCACCGTAGAGGGCCTCGCCTTCGCCCCGAAGGGTCTGCGCATCGCCGCCGCTCGCTACAACGGCGTTTCGATGCACTGGGTCGGCACCTCCGGCCAGCCGATCGATCTCGAATGGAAGGGCGCACACACCGGCGTGACCTTCTCGCCCGATGGCCGCTTCCTCGTGACCACGATGCAGGAAAACGCACTGCATGGCTGGAAGCTCGATGCCAAGCCCGGCACTGAGGCGCGCCACATGCGCATGACCGGCTATCCGGCCAAGGTGAAGTCGCTCTCCTGGTCGGCCAAGGGCAAGTGGCTTGCCTCCTCCGGCGCACCGGCTGCGATCGTCTGGCCATTCCAGGGCAAGGATGGGCCGATGGGCAAGGCGCCGCTGGAACTCGGTACCCGCGCCGACATCATGGTGACCTCCGTCTGCTGCCATCCGGCCGAAGACATCGTCGCCATCGGTTATCAGGACGGCATGATCCTCGGCGCACGCTTTGCCGACAGCAAGGAAGTGCTGCTGCGCCGCCCTGGCAAGGGCGCCATCACCGCCATGGCCTGGAACAAGGATGGCCGGCAGCTCGCCTTCGGTTCGGCCGAGGGTGACTGCGGCGTCGTCGACATCGCGGGATAACAGGCGAACAATGACCGCAGGCGCCGAAGCTCCCCTCTATGCAGGCTCGACCGTTGTCTCGCTGGCGGACGGTGAGGTCTGGAACCTCATCCGTGCGGACGCCCGGGCGCTCGCGATGCGCGAACCGGTCATGGCGCAAACGTTGCGGCTGATCACCGGGGCCCGGTCGGATGCAGCGGTGCTCGCAGCTGTTGTCGCCAATCGTCTTTCTGTCGCCCGCGTCGACGAACGATCGCTGGCAGAACTGCTTTCGGATGTTTTCGAAGCGGACGCCGACGCTCTCACCGCCACCGAGGCGGACCTTCAGGCGGTGATGGAGCGCGATCCCGCCTGCCCCGGCCTGTTGCATGTCCTCCTCAACCTCAAGGGCTTCCAGGCGCTGCAGACCTATCGCGCCGCCCATCGGCTCTGGATCGAGGGCCGCAGGGACGTCGCCAACTGGCTCTCGAACCTCGCCTCGCTCGTCTTCGGTCCCGATATCCACCCGGCCGCCCGGATCGGGCGCGCGGTCATGCTCGACCACGGTTCCGGCATCGTTATCGGCGAGACCTCTGTCATCGAGGACCAGGTATCGATCCTTCAGAACGTCACGCTCGGCGGCACCGGCAAGGAAACCGGCGACCGGCATCCGAAGATCCGCCGCGGCGTCATGATCGGCGCCGGCGCCAAGATCCTCGGCAACATCGAGGTCGGCGCATTCAGCAAGATCGCGGCAGGCAGTGTTGTGTTGAAACCCGTCCCGCCGCGCACAACGGTCGCGGGCGTCCCGGCAATGGTGGTGCGCATTCACCGCGTCGACGAGGTCCCTGCAGCGGAGATGGACCAGACGATCGTCTGATCCATCGGAGCGGAGCCGCTTCTTCGGCCTACAGTGCTCGGGGAGCTACCACAGGATATGCAGATGGGACGATGATGGTGAGGCGCCGGCGTCACCATTCGAGTTCGAGTTGAGGAAGCCCGTTCGAGGTTTTTTCGATCGTCCTTCCCGTCTCGTCTACGGTCGCGGTCACCCGCTGGCGAAAAGCGGAAAAGCTCTCGAAGGTGACGACGTCCACCGGTTCGTCGAATTTCATCGTCAGGCGATACCGCCCGGGCTGCGTCGTCAACGCCTGCACCGACAGGATCTCGCCTTCGAAAGCCTGGCCGAGATAGCGCCCCTTCACCCGCGCGCCCAGCATCCAGGGATTGAAGGGCGGCCGGTTGCCGACGGCGGCATGCAGCGTGTTCCAGTCGCGATAGCCGTATTGGGCAGCGATCAGCTCGAGCGATCGGGAGTGGCCGATGGCCTCGCCTTCGGATGCAAGGCGGGTGCGTAGGCGTTTCGCCTGGTCTTTCAGCGTATCGAGTGAGGGAAGCGTGGTTGATCCGCGCGTCATGAGAGGGTCTCCTGCAGCGGCATGCATTCCTTGAGATGGGAGTCCGCATTGCCACCGGTTCGCATGCCGATTCGGCTGACCGTGTCTCGAAGAAGGACTTCACCAAAGCATGACGCTCGCGGACGGCAGGGACCTTCACCCTGCCGTCTCCATAGGGGATGCCGGCTATGCTGTCAAACTCGGCCTGGAAAACCGGCGATCACGCAAGCGCAGAAGAGGATTGCACACGCGCAAAAGCTGTGGGACGACTACAGCGCGGAAGACGCAGGGAGGATATCATGACCGACATGACAATACTCGCATTCGCGCTGGTTGCCTTCATCGGCATCGCAACACCAGGCCCCACGGTCCTGCTCGCACTCACCAACGGCTCGCGGTACGGCGTAAAACGCGCAACCGCCGGCATGATTGGCGCGGTTCTCTCTGATTTCGTGCTGATCGGCGCGGTCGCACTCGGTCTTGGGGCGCTCCTGGCGGCCTCTGAATTCTGGTTCACCGTCGTCAAATGGCTGGGGGCGGCCTATCTCGCCTTTCTCGGCATCATGCTGTTGCGGTCGAAAGGCTCGATCCAGGTCGCAACGGAGGCAAGCGGCTCCGGTCAACCCGTTTCCGCTGTCGCGATCTTCCTCAAGAGCTTCCTCGTCGCGGTTAGCAATCCCAAGGGCTACCTGTTCTTCACCGCCTTCCTGCCGCAGTTCATCGACGCAGCCGCGCCGCAAGCACCGCAATATGCCATCCTCGCCCTCGTCTTTGCCTCGGTCGATCTTGCCGTGATGTTCGGTTATGCGCTGCTCGGCGCACAGGCCACGGCCTTCCTCAAGCAATCCGGCGCCGTGTGGCTCGACCGGCTGTGCGGCGGCGCGCTACTGGCGCTCGCCGGTTCGCTCGCCCTCTATCGCCGCGCGACCGCCTGACAGGCTACCCCCGAAGGAGGCGGCAGGCGCCAAGCCGGCGACCGTCGCGATGCCGGGCCGACGCCCCTCCGAGGCCGCAACCATGGCGAGATAGGCCATGTTCGGTCCCGGTGTCAGTTCAATGATGAAGGATGTCAGCAGAAACGGCAGCAGGTCGCTGCCCGAGAATGAATGGATCCAGCGGGAGGTTTCATCCGCGTAAACGAGTCCTTGTCCGCAAGGACAGGTCAGCGACGCCGCGTCGTCAAGGAGATCACAAATTCATCGCGAGAGCGCCCGGTCCATCGGGCGTCTGCCCCCTCACCGATCGCATCGGACCAGCAAGGGAGCAGCGAAAGATCCGCCTCCGCAGGGTTGGAGGCGGAAAGAGGGCTCAGGCGGCGCGGCGGACCGGCGGCATCGCCAGCTTGCGGCCGCTGGCGACGATCATGCCGGCAGCGCCTTCAAGCCAGTTATCCCTGAGCTCGAGCGCCAGGAACCGGTTGCGCTCGAACGGGCCGGGCATGACGAGATGCTGGGTGCGGCTCGCAAAGAAGCCGAAGCGCTCGTAATAGGCCGCGTCGCCGACGAGCAGGATCGCGCCATGGCCGCGGTTCTTGGCCTCTTCGATCGCCGCCCGCATCAGCATGCCGCCGATACCCTTGCCCTCGTGCGCCGGATCAACGGCAAGCGGGCCGAGCAGCAGCGCCGGCACGGGATGGCCTTCACGGCTGACGCCGGCTTCGACGTTCCAGAGACGCACCGTGCCGATCACGTGACCGTCGATGTCACGTGCGACGAAGGCGAGGCCCTCCGCCGGCAGCCGACCGCTGCGCAGCTTTTCGGACGACTTGCGGCGGCGCTCCGGCCCCATGGCACGGTCGAGCAGGTTCTCGCGAGCGACGACGTCGCCCGGATTTTCGGCATCGATTACAAATGTGGTAGGCGCGAAGAATGCGCGCAGGGCGTCAACAACAGCGGCCATCGGGGCCTCCCGTCATCAAAACCGCTTCAGGCGGACCGAATGAAAATTGTGAGATGGCGCTCCCGTCCCAGGACGGGAGCAAGCCGGATCAGATCACGTAGGCCTTCAGCGGCTCGAAGCCGTTGAAGGCGACGGCCGAGTAGGTCGTCGTATAGGCGCCAGTGCCTTCGATCAGAACCTCGTCGCCGATCGAAAGCGTGATCGGCAGCGGATACATGTTCTTCTCATAGAGCACGTCGGCCGAATCGCAGGTCGGGCCGGCGAGCACGCAAGGCTCCATGTCATCGGCATCGCGCGCCGTGCGGATCGGGTAGCGGATCGCCTCGTCCATGGTTTCGGCGAGGCCGCCGAACTTGCCGATGTCGAGGAACACCCAGCGATGGGCGTCGTTGTCCGACTTCTTCGACACGAGAACGACTTCCGCCTTGATCACGCCGGCATTGCCGACCATGCCACGACCGGGCTCGATGATGGTCTCCGGGATGTTGTTGCCGAAGTGCTTCTTCAGCGCGCCGAAGATCGCCTGGCCGTAGGCTTCCGCCGTCGGGACGTCCTTCAGGTACTTCGTCGGGAAGCCGCCACCCATGTTGACCATCTTCAGCTCGATGCCGCGCTTGGCAAGCTGAACGAAGACGCGCTTGGCATCCGAGAGAGCCGCATCCCAGGCGTCGAGCTTCGTCATCTGCGAACCGACATGGAACGAGACGCCGTAGGAGACGAGGCCGTGCTGATGGGCGTAGACGAGGACGTCGACAGCCATCTGCGGGACGCAGCCGAACTTGCGCGACAGCGGCCATTCGGCGCCTTCGCCATTGGTCAGCACGCGGCAGAACACGCGGGCGCCGGGGGCTGCACGCGCGATCTTCTCGACTTCCTCGTGGCTGTCGACCGCGAACAGGTTGACCCCAAGCGCATGGGCGCGGGCAATGTCGCGCTCCTTCTTGATGGTGTTGCCATAAGAAATGCGGCTCGGGGTCGCACCGGCATCGAGCGCCATTTCGATTTCAGCGACGGACGCGCAATCGAAGGAGGAGCCGAGACCGGCGAGAAGGCGCAGGATTTCCGGCGCCGGGTTGGCCTTGACGGCATAGTAGATCGCGCTGTCGGGCAGCGCGTGGCGGAAGGCCCTGAAATTGTCGCGCACGACGTCGAGGTCGACAACGAGGCACGGACCTTCGGGTCGTCGGGTGTTGAGGAAGTCGATGATGCGTGCGGTGGTCATGGCCATATTCCCCTGATCCAAAATGCTCCGCTTTCACGGAGGACAAAGGGCATACGCGCACATGCGCTGGAACCAGCCGGTGGAGACCCCGGAACCATGCATGCGCTCGATGCGCGAACGATGAATCAAAGCCCGCCTAGGCTTCAATTCGGCTTTGTCTGCCATGGATTGGAGGGGATAACCCAACCGCACTTCCGGCAATGAAGGTGTGCCTCTTCAGTAACCCCGGCTGTTGGAGAGCCGGCAGACACCAGAAAGGCCCGCACCGTCGTTGCTTCAAGATGTCCTCGCATTTCCCGGTTGGCCGGAATAGCGACTGGAGGGGTTAGTTCCAGGTACCTTACCGATACCCTCACCTAATCGAGGGTCGGCGGACACCCACAGGCACGTGCGACTTTGGGCAAGGGCGTAGGTAAGAAAAAACCTTGTCGTAATCAAGAGTTTTTTCGCACTGGCAGTTGAATTTTTTCCCATACGGGCAAAACTGCTGACGTTCACAATCATTGAACGATTTTCGCCAGATCGATCACCGGCGCAAACTATTGAAAAGGCTAGTGTTAATAGAAAGTTCGTCAGCGTTCGTTGAAGCCGGTGCAACAGACGCAAGCGACGGACAACCTGGCGCCTGCATCGTCGCGAATGAGAAGCCTTGAAGACGAATCAGCGACGTGCCCCCGAGAGCAAGAAAGAAAGACCGCCATGGACACACTCACCCGCATCCGCGCCTTTATCGATGTCGTGGACGCCGAGGGGTTTTCGGCCGCCGCGAGGCGCGTCGGCAAGTCGAAGGCGCTGCTTTCGAAATATGTGCGTGAACTCGAGGACGAGCTCGGCGCGCTGCTGCTCAACCGCACCACGCGGCAGTTCTCGCTGACGGAGGCCGGCCACACCTATTATCGCACGGCATCGGAGATCCTGAAGGAGATCGACAACCTCGCCGATCTCGTGCGCGCCAACAATTCCGACCTGAAAGGGCGCTTGCGCATCACCGCACCGCGCACCTTCGTCGATGCGGAGATCGGCCAGTCGCTCGTGGATTTCGGCAAGCAGCACCCGGAACTTTCACTTGAGATCGTCTCCGACGACCGCTTCGTCGATCTGGTCGAGGAAGGTTTCGATGTCGCCATCCGCATCACGCGGCTGGAGGATTCGACGTTGATCGCCCGCAAGCTCGATGATTTCCAGGTGCTGATCTGCACCGCCCCGGAGTTCCTGGATAAATCCGGTCCGATCGAGCACCCGACCGACCTTTCCAAGATCCCCTGCATTCTCGACACCAATGGCCGTTCCTATTCCAACTGGCGCTTCGTCGAGGCCGATGGTTCGGCCTTCACCGTCCCGGTCAGCGGCCCGATCGAGGTCAACAGTCCGCTCGCCGCTCTGCGGGCCGCCGTCTCCGGCATGGGCATCGCCGTCATTCCGGACTTCATCGCGCGACCGAAGATCGCGACAGGCGAACTCGTGACGTTGTTCGACGATTTCCTGCCGCGCGACCGCGGCATCTATGCGATCTATCCGCATCGCCGCTACCTGCCGGCCAAGGTCAGGACCCTGGTCGATTTCCTGCACGCCTGGTTCCGCAGGCCGCACTGACAGAAAAGGCCAGCAATGGATGTGATCGGCCAAGTCCCAATTCCGTCCCATTTCCGGTACATTCCCGGAAACGAATCGCGGGGCGGTTGCCCCGGCCGAAAGGATTGCCGCCTCATGAGAATCAAGCGCCTCGCCACGGTCGGCCTTGCCACGCTGCTTGCGCCGTCGCTGGCCTTTGCCCATCCGCATATCTTCGCGGAAGCGCGGCTCGAGGTGGTCTCCGACGACAAGGCCGAAATCAGCGAGCTCAGGAACGTCTGGCGTTTCGACGAGCTGTTCTCGTCGAGCGCGGTCCTCGATTTCGACAAGAACTCGAATGCGATGCTCGACCCGGACGAGCTGAAGGAAGTCGGCCAGACCGTGCTGGAGTCGCTCTCGGAGTACAATTACTACACGACGATCCTCGACAACGGCAAAACCATCAAGGTCAACAAGCCGGAAAGCATCAACGTCGACTACAAGGACGGCCAGCTCTTGATGATGTTCGCGGTCAAGCCGGCTGAGCCGATGCCGCTCAAGGGCAAGCTTTCCTTCGGCGTCTACGATCCAACCATGTATACGGCGATGGATTTCCCGACCGACAACGACCTGACCGTCGTCGGCGACAAGATCAGCGCCTGCGAACACAAGGTCGTCCGCCCGGATCCCGACGAGGTCCTCGCCGAGAACAAGGACACCCTGACCGACGCCTTCTGGAACGATCCGACAGGCACGGACATGTCGAAGCTCTTCGCAACCAGGATAGAGATCTCATGCTGAACACCCGCAGCATTGGACGTCTGATCACGGCAGCGCTCGTCGTCACGGCGCTTTCCGCAACCTTCGCTGCGGCCCAGTCGCCGCTCGGCATCGGCACCGCCGAACCTGCGTTCAAGACGACCGGTTTCCTTGGCGGCTTCTTCGCCTGGGTGAACATGGAGCAGCAGGGCTTCTACCGCATGATGACCGGCGCGCTGAAGGGCATGCGGGAGAACCCCTGGCAGCTCTGGTCGCTGGTCGGGCTTTCCTTCACCTATGGCGTTCTGCACGCCGCAGGCCCCGGCCACGGCAAGGCGGTCATCTCTTCCTACATGATCGCCAATGAGACGGAACTGAAGCGCGGCGTGATGCTCTCCTTCCTGTCCTCGATCCTGCAGGGGATCGTCGCGATCCTTTTGATCGGCGCCGTCTACCTGCTGCTGCGCGGTTCTTCGATCAACATGACCACCGCGACGCGTTGGCTGGAGATCGCCAGCTACGCCTTGATCGCCGCCTTCGGCGGCTGGCTGCTCCTGCGCAAGCTGCGGTCGATGCTGCGTCCGGCCGCCGTGGCCTCAGTCGCCGGCGGCGGGCATATCCATCTCGCGCGCGATCACGACCATCATCATCACGATCACCATCATCATCACGCCCACGATGGGCACCACGGGCACAGCCATGGCCCGGGCGAAGTCTGCGCCAGCTGCGGGCATGCACACGCGCCCGACCCGTCGCTGCTGAAAGGTGATCGTTTCGCGCTTCGAGAAGCCTGGTCGGCCGTCATCGCCGTCGGCCTGCGGCCCTGCTCCGGCGCGCTCATCGTGCTTTCCTTCGCGCTCCTGAACGGGCTCTATCTCGGCGGCGTGCTCTCCGTCTTCGCCATGTCGATCGGCACGGCGATCACCGTCTCGATCCTCGCAACCATGGCAGTGACCGCCAAGGGCTTTGCGCTCCGCTACGCTTCGAGCGGCACCGCCGCCGCCCGGATCTCGCATGGCATCGAGATCGCCGGCGCAGCCTTGGTTCTGTTGCTTGGATTGGTGCTTCTCGGCGCAGCGCTGCAGAGCTGACGATCTGGCATTTCGTTTCTAGGCCGTGCTTCCGCTTCCAGCGATACGCTTTGAAAGCGGGATGCTCTTCTTCAAAGCCCGCGCTTGCGCTGGTAGCGAGCCCGGAGCCAGAAAAGCAGGAAGAAACCGAGGACGAAGATCACGCCGAAGGCGACGGCCAGCCAGGGCGAGATGTCGCCGAGCTTCAGCATGATCGACGGCAGCACGAAGAAGCCGAGGCCGGCGGCGACGAGAATGATCGCAGCGGCGATCGCCGGTGACTTTTCCTTGTTCTGCATGATTTCCCTGCTGTTGTCTGGTGCGACGAAGCGTCAGGCGCTTACTTGGCCGCCTGCCGCTCCAAGTCCGCACGTATATCTTCAAGCCGCCGTATCTGGCGACCATCCTCGTCGAAATTATCAACTGCGAGCCAGGTTTCGAATGCGGCATTGAGCAGCGGCCACTCGCTGTCGATCATCGAGAACCAGGCCGTGTCGCGGTTTTCGCCCTTGGAGATCATGTGCTGGCGGAAGATGCCCTCGAAGGTAAAGCCGAGGCGCGCCGCCGTGTTGCGGCTCGCCATGTTCTCGCTGTGGCACTTCCATTCGTAGCGACGATAGCCGAGATCCTCGAAGACATGTTTCGCCATCAAGTAATGGACTTCGGTCGAGAGTGGCGAGCGCGCCATGGCGGCGCCATGCGCCACGGCTCCCACTTCAACGACGCCATTGGCCGGATCGGCACGCATGTAGTTGGCCATGCCGACGACGATGCCGGTCGCCTTGTCGCGAAAGACCTCGGTGACCCAGCCGGATTTCTCCTGCGCCGCCGTCAGCCACGCGTCGAAATCCTCGATATCCCTAAAATCCGGCTGCGTGAAATATTTAAGCAGCGGATTGATCGCCATGCCGCCGAGACCGTCCCAGAGGTCCTGCAGATGCCGGTCGCGCTCATAAGGCTCGAGCTTGACGAAGCGCCCTTCGAGCGCGACGCCCTTCGGCGCCGGGCATCCCTTCCAGTTCCTGAGATCACGCATCGGCCGCTCCTCCTTCATCCGTCACGCTTCGGCATAGGCCAGAGTGGCGGCCGACACAAATTCAAACTGGTTATGAACGCTGTTCAAACCGGTTATGAACGCTGTTCAAACCGGTTATGAACGCTGTTCAAACCGGTTATGATCCCTGTTCGAACTGGCGATGCAACCATCAGCGCTCAGCCGATGTGCTAGGCCGTAGCCGGCACCTTGGCCGCCGATACCGTCGCCTCGATGTGATCGACCAACGCGTCCGGAAGACCGAGGCGGCCGGCGAGCAGGTCGAGATAACCACGCTCCGCACGCGTCTCCGGCTCGATCGTCAGGCGCGATGCGGTATAAATCTCGACACGCTCTTCCTCGGTCTTTGCGGCGCCGACGATCGCGTCGATATCGACGGGGTTGGCAAGCTCGCTTTCCAGGAAGGCGGCGGCATCGGCCGAAAGGCCGGAAACCGACAGCTTGTCCATGATGTGCTGACGCTCGGCCTCATCGATATGGCCATCGGCGCGCGAGGCCGCGATCATGGCGCGCACCAGCGTCAGTGCAAAATCGTGGCTGACGGCCTCCGGCGCAGACGCAAAGCCGGAATCGGCCGGTGGCGGCAGGAGTTCCGGTTCACCCTTGGCAACCGTCGGGCCTCCCGGCGTATTGCCGGCCTGATAATTCTTGTAGGCCTGGTAACCGAGACCCGCGATCGCCGCGAGGCCGCCGAGTACAGCGGCATTGCCGGCAAGCTGGCGACCCGACTTGGTTCCGAGCAGGACAGCGGCGATGGCGCCAGTCGCCAGCGGATTGTCCTTGGCAAGCTGCGTCACCTGGGTCGCGCGATCGCGCACCGTGCCGCCGGCACCGGGCACCTGCGATCCCAGAAACTGATCCAGCAATTTCTTCGCGTCGAACATCGGGTTTCGCTCCTTCTCGGTTCCGGACGGTTGGGGGACGAGCGAAAGGGAGCGCCGCCCGCGCGCCCATCGCTGAATGGATTGAGACATAGGAACGTTGCAGGGAAAATACAAATTCGCGCCAGAGGCGAGACGGTCGAGGCACACCAACGAAAAAGGCCGGGCGTCGGCCCGGCCTTCGGAAGTGGACATCGGTGCGTCGCACTCAGCCCTTGAGCGCGAAGGCTTCGGCCGCAAGCTTGGTGATGCCGGCCCAATCGCCCTTGGCGACCAGATCCTTCGGCGCGACCCAGGAGCCGCCGACGCAGACGACGTTCGGCAGCGTCAGATAGTCGCGCGCGTTCGAAAGCGAAATGCCGCCGGTCGGGCAGAAGAGCGTGCCGGCAAGCGGCGAGGACAGCGACTTGAGATAGGCTGCACCGCCGGCCTGCTCGGCCGGGAAGAACTTCATGACGTCGTAGCCTTCTTCACGCAAGCCCATGACTTCGCTCGCCGTGGCGGCCCCCGGCAGCAGCGGTACTTCGTGGTCGTTGGCGACGTCGATCAGTTCCTGTGTCGTGCCGGGGCTGACGATGAACTTCGAGCCGGCTTCGACCGCCGCCTGGAACTGCGCGGCATTGAGGATCGTGCCGGCACCCGCAACGGCGCCTTCGACTTCCTGGGCAACGGCACTGATCGCTTCGAGCGCAGCCGGCGTGCGCAGCGTGATCTCGATCGCCTTCAACCCACCGGCAACCAGGGCGCGCGCCAGCGGCACCGCGGTCGCGACGTCGTCGATCACCAGAACCGGAACGACCGGCTGCAATTTGAGGATGGAAAGAAGCCTGTCGGTTTTCGCGCTCATGCCGATCGTCCTTTTTAAAACGATTGAATATGCCTTCCGCATACTCCGCCGGCCATCGGTTGTCGAGACCCAAGGGCGCAAGTGTGCGGCATTCTCATTTAAGTCGAAGATAAAATATTACCTACAACAAAGAGATGACTTGAGCCTTCGCGCGAAAGCGATAGTTTGATGGCGGCGAGCCTATCGAAATGGCGGATTATCCATGGCGAAGGAAATAGAACGCAAGTTTCTGGTCGCTTCCGACGGGTGGCGAGAGCATGCGGACAAAGGCATCGACCTCAGGCAAGCCTATGTCGTGACCATGGACGACCGCTCGCTGCGCGTGCGTATCCACGGCAACAAATGGGCCCGCCTCACCATAAAGATCGGCAAGTCGGCGCTCGTCAGAAACGAGTATGAATACGACTTGCCTTTGGACGACGCCCGCGAGATGCTGACCCAGGCGGTCGGCATCATCATTGAAAAACGGCGCTACCGCGTGCCGCACAAGGGCTTCATCTGGGAAGTGGATGTCTACGAAGGCGCGCTCAAGGGCCTTATCGTTGCCGAAGTGGAAATGAAGCGCGAGACCGACATACCGGCATTGCCCGGTTGGATCGGTCGCGAAGTCACCGGCGACCGTCGCTACTCCAACCAGGCGCTTGCCACAGAGGGGCTGATGGAACCCCAGTCATGACCTACGCCTTCCGGCCCGGACGGCCGTTCACTGACGATTTCCGTGCCATTGCCGCCGAACAGCTCACCGAGGCGGTCATGACCCTCGAAGACCGCCCTCAGGGCCTGCACGAGGCCATCCATGACGCCCGCAAGAACTTCAAGCGCCTGCGCTCGCTCTACCGGCTCGTCGCTGCCGACGCGCCGCAATTCCAGAAGTACGAAAACGCGCGCATTCGCGAGATGGCCCGCAACCTCTCGATCGTCCGCGATGCCGCCGCCCTCGTCGAAAACGCTCATTATCTCAGGGCTGGGGCTTGCAGCGAAGAGGAAGAAAGAGCGCTTGCCCATGTCTGCGAACGGTTGGCGACCCGTCGCGACCACATCGCCGCCAGCGAGACCGACATCGAGGATCGCGTCGCCGGCACCATCGTCAATTGCGAGCAGGCGCTGCAGGCACTGGCCCACGTATCTTTCGACGATCGCCGCAGCAAGACGGCAGCCCGGTTGACGAAAGGCTGGCAGCGGACACTCAAGCGCGCCGCCCGCGCCAAGGAAGCGTGCGGATCGAGCACGGAGGCGGACCCGTTCCACGAATTGCGCAAGCGGGCACAGGACTACCGCATGCATCTCGGGCTTATGCGCGAGACCTGGCGGTCCGCCATGCAGGCCAAACGCAACGAGGCCAAGATGCTGGTCGACATACTCGGCCACCTCAACGATCTCGCTGTCCTGATCCAGTTGATCAACGAGGAGCCCGGCCTCGCCGGCAACAGCCAGGACCAGGCCCATCTCATCGCCGCCGTCATCGCAAGACAGGAAACCTTGCGCGGCGACGCTTTGAAGCTGGCTGCAACGGTCTTCCAGGAGCAGCCCGACGACGAGAGCCGGACGATCCGGCTGCTTTGGCTGGATGCCGCCCGCTAACGGGGCCGCCCCGGCCATCGTCCGCAGCGTGACAGAGTCCCCCTCTCGGCCGCCGCGATTGCGCTTGCGGCGCGAAAGCTGTATTTGCACGGGCCATGACCGACATTTCCACGACCCCGCGCCCGCAGACGCATGGCCAGTTCCTCGTCGCCGCGCTCTATCATTTCGCAAGCTTCCCGCGCTTCGCCGAATTCCGCGAACCGCTGCAGGCCGTCTGCGACGAAAACGGCGTCAAGGGGACACTGCTGCTTGCCCATGAGGGCATCAACGGCACGATCGCCGGCACGGATGCCGGCATCGCCGCCGTCCTCGCATTCTTGCGTGCCCAGCCGGAGCTTGCGGCGTTGGAGCATAAGGAAAGCCGAGCGTCTTCGATGCCGTTTCTGCGCATGAAGGTGCGGCTGAAAAAGGAAATCGTCACCATGGGCGTCGAGAACATCGACCCCAACAAGATCGTCGGCACCTATGTCGATCCCAAGGACTGGAACGCACTGATCTCCGATCCCGATACGATCGTCATCGATACACGCAACGATTACGAGACGGCGATCGGCATCTTCAAGGGCGCGGTCGATCCGCAGACCAAGACCTTCCGCGAGTTTCCGGATTGGGTGCGCAACCACACCGGTCTGCACAACAAGCCGAAGATCGCCATGTACTGCACCGGCGGCATCCGCTGCGAGAAGGCGACCGCCTTCATGAAGGAGCAGGGCTTCGACGAGGTCTACCACCTCAAGGGCGGCATTCTGAAATATCTCGAAGAGGTGCCGCAGGAAGAAAGCCTGTGGGAGGGCGCCTGCTTCGTTTTCGACGAACGCGTCTCCGTGACCCACGGCCTGAAAGAAGGCGAGCACACGCTCTGCCACGCCTGCCGCCAGCCATTGACCCCCGCCGACCTCGCCTCGCCGCATCACGAGGAAGGCGTCTCCTGCATCCATTGCTACGAGATCCGCACCGACGAAGACCGGGAACGCTACCGCCAGCGCCAGAAGCAGATCGAGCTTGCGAAGAAGCGCGGCGAGCGCCACCTCGGAAGCTGATGACGGTTCGCCCCTCATCCGTGTGCGGTGAGGAAGGCCCCTCATCCGCCTGCCGGCACCTTCTCCCCGCAAGCGGGGCGAAGGAAGCACGTGGCGCCCGTTTGCGCCAAAAGCCGCCTTCCCCTTGCTCTCCAACAGTCACCGACAAGTGATGGCATGGCCGCAGTCCACGTCCCCTCGCCCCGCCTGCGGGGAGAGGGTTAGTCCTCGGGTTAAACCCAAGGTGAGGGGCAAACCCGCGCTGTAGTAACTATCCCGGCAACGCCTCGCATTCCTCGAGCGACAGCGCGCTGCGGTCCCATTCGTGGCGGCTGCGGGTGAAGATCGCGTCGGTTGGCTGAAACACCGAGGGATCGTCGAGCGTGCCGGCATAGATCGATAGGCGCGGATCGCCTGGGGGACCGGAGCCGAAAAGCTGGCTGCCGCAGGTCTCGCAGAAGTAGCGGATCGAGGGATTGCCGTTTTCGGCGCGCTTCTCGTAGGCGCGGCATGCGCCTGATATTGTCACGTCTGCCCGATCGAAGATCATGTAGCAGCAATGACCGGTTCCGGTTGCACGCTGACAATCGCGGCAATGGCAGCAGCCGGAATAGAGCGGTTGTCCCTTCGCCTCGTACCGGATTGCGCCGCAGAGGCAGCCGCCGTTCATCACACTCATGTTGCATCCTCCTCGAAGCGTCAGGAGGATAGCCAAGCGGGCCTTGCGGTCAAAGAAAAACCGCGCGCCGGACGTGCGGCGCGCGGTCCATGTTTCTCTTCGAATGCGTGGCTTACCAGCTCGGGATCAGCGCGCCCTTGAAGGTGTCGTTGATGAAAGCCTTAACCTTTTCGTCGTGGTAGGATTCGACCAGCGTCTTCACCCACGGCGCATCCTTGTCCGCCTTGCGTACGGCGATGACGTTGGCGTAGGGCGACTTCTCGCTTTCGATGGCGATCGCGTCCTTCTTCGGATGCAGGCCGGCTTCCATGGCGTAGTTGGTGTTGATCACGGCCGCATCGACGTCCTGCAGCGAGCGCGGCAGCTGTGCTGCATCAAGCTCGGCAAAGGTAATATTCTTCGGGTTTTCGGTAATGTCGGCCGGCGTGACCTTCAGGCCGGCTTCTTCCTTGACCTTGATCAGACCCTTCGAGGCGAGAACGAGCAGAGCGCGGCCGCCATTGGTCGGGTCGTTCGGGATGGCGATCGTCGCGCCGTCCTGAAGCTCGTCGAGGCTCTTCACCTTGTTCGAATAGACGCCCATCGGCGTGGTAATGGTGGTGCCGACGCTGACGATATCAAAACCGCGATCGGCGATCTGGTTGTCGAGATAGGGCTGGTGCTGGAACGAGTTGGCGTTGAGATCGCCATCGGCCAGCGCCTGGTTTGGAACGACGTAGTCGGAGAATTCGAGGATCTCGATATCGAGGCCCTTCGGTGCCGCGATCTCCTTCACCTTCTCCATGATCTGGGCATGTTCGCCCGGCGTTACGCCGACCTTGATGGTTTCGGCAAGCGCCGTACCGGCGGTTAAAGCGGCAATCGCCGCTGCGATGATGAGCTTCTTCATGGATGTCTCCTTGTTCACGTTCAAGTCTTGGGAGGAATCAGGTCTTGCGGTTCTTCTTGTCGAAGCGCCGCGCCAGGCCGTCGCCGGCACTCTGGACGAGCTGTACCAGCACGATGAGGACGATGACGACGACGAGCATCACGTCGGGCATGAAGCGCTGGTAGCCGTAGCGGATGCCGAGGTCGCCGAGCCCGCCGCCGCCGACGGCGCCGACCATCGCCGAATAGCCGATGAGGCTGACGGCGGTCATGGTGAGCGCCAGCGTTAGCGCCGGCCGCGCTTCGGCAAGCAGCACCTTGAAAACGATCTGCATCGGGGTGGCGCCCATGGCGCGGGCCGCTTCGATCAGCCCCTTGTCGATCTCGCGGATCGCCGCTTCGACCAGGCGCGCGACGAAGGGGATGGTCGCGATCGTCAGCGGCACGATCGCCGCCTTGGTGCCGATCGAGGTGCCGGTCAAGAGCCGGGTGAAGGGAATGATGGCAACGACGAGGATGATGAACGGCGTCGAGCGCGTGGCGTTGACGATCAGCCCGACGATACGGTTCAGCGTCGGCGCCGGGAAGAGTTCACCCTTGCCGCTGGTCGCGAGGAAGATGCCGATCGGCAGGCCGATCAGCGAGCCGATCAGGCCGGCGACCGCGACCATGTAGATCGTGTCGATGGTGGCGCTGCCGATACGCAACAGAAGATCAGGCGACATAGCCGAGCACCTCCGTGACCAGACCGTTTTCGGTGAAGAAGCGTTCGGCGCGACCGGACGTCTCGGCATCGGCGCCATAGGCGACCACAAGCGACCCATAGGGCGCGCCGCCGATCTCGTCGATCGTGCCGGCGATGATGTTGACCTCGGCGCCGACGGACTTGATCAGTTGCGAGATCAGCGGCTTTTCGGCCGCGGCACCGAAGAAGGTGAGCCGGACCACGGCGCGATCGCCAGCGGCGGGCTGCGGCTTCAGGGCGCGGACCACTGCGTCGGGAAGCTTCGAACCCGCCAGGCCCGAAAGCAGCGCCCGCGTCGTCTCGTGCTTCGGATGGGTGAAGACGTCGAAGGTGTGACCGCGCTCGACGATGCGGCCGTGATCGATGACCGCGACATCGGAGGTCACCGCCTTCACCACTTCCATCTCGTGGGTGATGAGCAGCACCGTCAGCCCGAGTTCGGCATTGATGCGCTTCAGAAGCTCGAGGATCGACTGGGTCGTCTCAGGGTCCAGCGCCGATGTCGCCTCGTCGGAGAGCAGCAGCTTCGGCTCGGTTGCCAGCGCCCGAGCAATGCCGATGCGCTGCTTCTGGCCGCCGGAGAGTTCGGCCGGATAACGTCCATGCTTGTCGGCAAGGCCGACGAGATCGAGCAGCGGCCGCACGCGCTGTTCGATCGCGCGCTTGTCCATGCCTGATATCTCCAGCGGCAGCGCGACGTTGCCGAACACGGTGCGCGACGAAAGCAGATTGAAGTGCTGGAAGATCATGCCGACCGAACGGCGAAGCGCGCGAAGCGCCGCCTCGTCGAGCGCGCCGACGTCGACGCCATTGACCAGCACCTTACCGCCCGTCGGCTTTTCCAGGCCGTTGACCAGCCGGATCAGCGTCGACTTGCCGGCGCCGGAACGGCCGATGATGCCGGTGATCGAGCCGCGATCGACCGTCAGCGAGACGTTGTCGAGCGCGGTGAAAGCGCCGCTGCTGCCGGAGGCGGGGAAATGCTTGGAAACGCCGTCGAAGACGACGGCTGCGTCAGCCAGTGGCGTGGCGCTTTGGGCGGAAGCGCTCATCGTCCGGAGATCCCCGAAAGAGGCGCAGTCGAAATGTGCGGATACATAGGTGCTCTCGGAATGTTCAAAACTCATGATCCCGACGGCAGACGGGATGGAAGGCGCGTCCGCTCAGGCCGACATTCGACAACGCATTCGGAACAGGGAGCACTTCTCTAGCATCAAGCAACCAGTCAGTTCAACTTTGGCGCCGCATGGCCCGCATGCGACATAATCTACGGCTCTTATGGAGAACTGCCGTCGGATTTCACAGGCATGATTTTCCGTGATCGGCGCGAGAATGGCAAAACCATGCTCTTTTGCGGCGCGCGTGCCCGCGGGCAAATCCCCGCCTTGGATATCCCTGTTCGAACGGACTGCACCCGATCTCGTTTCATGCTAACGGGCAGGAACAGGGTTACGAGGTAGAACATGCGCATCGTCTTGACCGGAAGTTCGGGCCGAATTGGCCGAGCCATCTACAACGCACTCGCCGCCGACCATGACGTTGTCGGCATCGACCGCATGCCCTTCGGCACGACGGCGATCGTCGGCGATCTCGTCGATGGCGAATTGCTGGAGCGCGCGATGGAGGGCGCAGATGCCGTCATCCATACGGCTGCACTGCATGCGCCCCACGTCGATACGGTCGCCGATCAGGAGTTCGAGCGCGTCAACGTGATGGGCACGCATCTGGTGATTGCCGCGGCGCGGGCCGCGGGCGTCGGCCGCATCGTCTTTACCAGCACGACGGCGCTCTATGGCCACGCAGTCGCGGAGGGAGGCTGTGCCTGGATCACCGAGGAAACGCCGCCGAAACCGCACACCATCTATCACCACACCAAGCTTGCGGCCGAAGCCCTGCTCGAAAACGCCGCGGATCGTGCCCTGCATGTGCGGGTGCTGCGCATGTCGCGCTCTTTCCCGGAGACCGCCGACAGGGTCGCAGGCTATCGCCTGCACCGCGGCATCGATGCGCGTGACGTGGCTGCGGCGCATGTGGCGGCGCTCGACAATGGCGGCCCCGCCTTCCAGCGCTACATCATCTCCGGCGAAACACCGCTGCTTCCGACCGATTGCCGCCGTCTGGCGGAGGATGCGGCAGGGCTCCTGCGCGAGCGGGCGCCCAAATTGTCCCAGGCCTTCGCCGATCGCGGCTGGGCGCTGCCGGAGACGATCGATCGGGTCTACGACCCGAGCGCCGCAATCGAAAAGCTCGACTGGAAGCCGCGCTATGGTTTCAAGGAGGTACTGGCCCAACTCGACCGGCAGAGCCTCGAAGTCCTTCCGGTTCGCCGGTGAGACTGCGGACGGAGAATCGCTTGGTGGTGGCGGGTTGACGCCACCTATCCCAATCGTCAGACATGGTTGCCCTTCGGAAACTCTTCGGCGAGCGCCTTGTACCAATGCCCGCTCTTCTTGATGGTGCGGACCTGGGTGTCGTAGTCGACATGGACGATGCCGAAACGCATCTTGTAGCCTTCGGCCCATTCGAAATTGTCCATCAGGCTCCAGGCGAAATAGCCGCGCATCGGATAGCCCTCGGCAATCAGGTCCGCCGTCACCGACAGGTGGTCGGCGATATAGTCGAGCCGCGGCTGGTCGTCGACGACACCGTTCTCGACGCCCATGTTGTAGCAGGCGCCGTTCTCGGTGATGTAGCAGTCCGGTAGTTCGTACTTGGCGTTCAGTGTCTTGACCAGCTCACCGAGCGCCGGGGCATAGACTTCCCAGCCGATATCCGTCCTGGTTTCGCTCACCGCCTTCGCATTGATCGTCGCCGGGTATTCCGCGCCCTTCGCCGGATCGTTGCTGACCCGCATCGGCGTGTAATAGTTGAGGCCCCACCAGTCGAGCGGCCGCGAGATCGTCTCCATGTCGCCGTCCTCGATCAGGGGCATGCGGTGGCCGAGCGCGCTCATGAAGGTCTCGGGGTACGCGCCCCTGAAGATCGGGCCGAAGAAGACGCCATTGTGGAAGTCGAAGGCGCGCTCGGCGGCCGCCTTGTCTGCCTTGCTGGGGCTGCCAGGGTACACCGAGTGGGCATTGATGACGATCCCGACAGGCAGGCTCGGCCGCTCGGAGCGGATGGCATCGACGCCGAGGCCGTGCGCCAGATTGGTAAAGTGCAGCGCATGGAGCGCCGCATCCATGTTGCGCTCGCCCGGCGCATGGATGCCGTAGAGGTGGCTGAGCCAGACCGAGCACCAGGGCTCGTTGAAGGTCGCAACCGCATCGAGCCGATCGCCGAGGCGGGCGATCACCGTCTTCGCGTAACGCTGGAAGGCGTAGGCCGTCGTGCGCGCCGTCCAGCCGCCGTCCCCCATCAATGCCAGCGGCAGGTCCCAATGGTAGAGCGTTGCGAAAGCCTTGATGCCACGCGCCTTGAGGCCGTCGACGAGGCGGTCATAGAAATCGAGCCCCTTCTCATTGATCGGCCCGGTACCCTCCGGGATGATGCGCGGCCAGGCGATCGAGAAGCGATAGGCATCGACGCCGAGGCTCTTGATCAGGTCCAGGTCCTCGTCCAGCCTATTGTAGTGGTCGCAGGCGACATCACCATTGTGCCGCCCGAAGACACGCCCCGGCATGTTGGAGAAAGCATCCCAGATCGACGGCTTGCGGCCGTCGGCCTTGGTGGCGCCTTCGATCTGGAAGGAGGCAGTCGCCACCCCGAATACGAAATCACCAGGGAAGCGCTGGGCCAGGATCTTGGGATCGGTCATTTCTCTGTCTCGTCTCGCTCCGGCCCCGCGTCGAGCGGGGCCCCGTTGTTTTCTCGCCTTTGGCGGGCCGGCCTACGGGAGAGCCCCCGCCCTTCCGTCGGTTTTGGCAGTTCGCTATACCTTTACCCAGGCACCATTTCGTTTGGATGACTGGACGCAGGCATCGACGAAGACCATGCCCTTCATGCCGTCATCGATGGTCGGGTAGGTGACCGCCGGATCGATCGTTTCGCCCTTGCGCTTGGCGAAGATGGCGCGCGCCGCTTCGCTATAGATGTTGGCGAAGCCTTCAAGGTAGCCCTCCGGATGACCGGACGGGATCCGGCTGACGCGGTTGGCCGCCGCGCCCGCGCCGGCACCGGCTCGGGTGAGCAGCCGCTTCGGCTCGCCGAACGGCGTATACCAGAGATAGTTCGGATCCTTCTGCGTCCATTCGAGCCCGCCCTTGGTACCGTAGACGCGCACCATCAGGCCGTTCTCGTGGCCGGGCGCCACCTGGCTGCACCAGAGAAGACCCTTGGCGCGTTCACCGTCCTTCGCCTTGAAGCGCATCATCACATGAGCATTGTCGTCGAGCTGGCGGCCAGGAACGAAGCTGTCGAGATCGGCCGCAAGTTCCTCCAGTTCGAGACCGGAAACGAAGGCGCCGAGATTATAGGCATGAGTGCCGATGTCGCCGGTCGAGCCGCCGGCGCCGGAGCGTGCGGGATCGGTGCGCCAGGCGGCCTGCTTCTGGCCGGACTGCTCGATATTCTCCGTCAGCCAGTCCTGAGGATATTCCATCTGCACCAGCCGCACCGCGCCGATCTCGCCATTGGCAACCATCTCGCGCGCCTGCCGCACCATCGGATAGCCGGTGTAGTTATGCGTCAGCACGAACAGCGCATCGCTGTCGTCAGCCGCCTTCTTCAGCTTCTTCGCGTCTGATAGCGTCGAGGTCAGCGGCTTGTCGCAGATCACGTGGATGCCGCGCTTCAGAAACTCCTTTGCCGCGGCATGGTGCACATGGTTGGGCGTGACGATCGCCACTGCCTCGATGCCATCCTTCAGCTTCGCCTCGCGGATCGCCATCTGCTTGAAGTCGGAATAGACGCGCGACGGATCGAGCCCGAGCTCGCGCCCCGAGCTTTCCGCCTTTTCCGGCGTCGACGACAGCGCACCCGCCACCAGCTCATAGTGATCGTCGAGCCGTGCGGCGATGCGGTGCACCGCGCCGATGAAAGCGCCGGAGCCGCCGCCCACCATGCCGAGCCGGATCCGGCGCTCGCGCTTCTCGCTCGTTCCTTCGATTGCCATAATCTTCTCCCCTGTTTCCGTTCGTGTGATGTTGTTTGTGGCGGCTTTCGCCCCTCATCCGCGCGGTGAGGCTTGCCCCTCATCCGCCTGCCGGCACCTTCTCCCCGCGCGCGGGGAGAAGGAATATGCCGCGCCCGCTCGCGCCTGTGACCGCAACACCAACCTCAACAATTCGAGGCCCGCCGCAGTCCGCGTCCCCTCTCCCCGCCTGCGGGGAGAGGGTTAGGGTGAGGGGCAGTTGGACCCTCGGGTCCCGCCCTGCCTCAGGTCCCGCCCTGCCTCAGATCCCCAGCATGCGCCGGTTCGCCGCCTCGTCGGTGCCGGCGCCGGCGAAATCGTCGAAGGCCTTCTCGGTGACGCGGATGATGTGGTGCCTGACGAAGTCGGCGCCCTCGCGCGCGCCATCTTCCGGATGCTTCAGCGCGCATTCCCATTCGACCACCGCCCAGCCGGCAAAGTCGTTGGCCGCCATCTTCGAGAACACCGCGCCGAAATCCACCTGGCCGTCGCCGAGCGAGCGGAAGCGGCCGGCGCGGTTGACCCAGCCCTGATAGCCGCCATAGACGCCCTGCCGTCCGGTCGGGTTAAACTCCGCATCCTTGACGTGGAACATGCGGATGCGGTCCTTGTAGATGTCGATGTTGTCGAGATAATCGAGGCACTGCAGCACGTAGTGCGACGGGTCGTAGAGCATGCAGGCGCGGGCATGGTTGCCGGTGCGCTCCCAAAACATCTCGTAGGTGATGCCGTCGTGCAGGTCCTCGCCCGGATGGATCTCGTAGCAGATGTCGACGCCGCAGTCCTCAGCATGATCGAGGATCGGCTTCCAGCGCTTCGCCAGCTCGTCGAAGGCGGTCTCGACGAGACCGGCCGGCCGCTGCGGCCAGGGATAGACGAAGGGCCAGGCGAGCGCGCCGGAGAAGCTTGCCATCGCATTCAAGCCGAGGTTCTTCGAGGCCGTCAGCGCCAGCTTCACCTGCTCGACCGCCCATTGCTGCCGTGCCTTGGGATTGCCGCGCACCTCCGCGGCCGCAAAGCCGTCGAAGGCCTCGTCATAGGCCGGGTGCACGGCCACGAGCTGGCCTTGCAGATGCGTCGACAGTTCCGTCACCTCGACGCCGTTTTCGCGCGCCGTGCCGGCGAACTCGTCGCAATAGGCCTTCGAGCTTGCCGCCTGCTTCAGGTCGATCAGCCGTCCATCCCAGCTCGGCACCTGTACGCCCTTGTAGCCGCAATCCGCCGCCCATTTGGTGATCGCGTCCCAGGAATTGAACGGCGCCGCATCGCCGGCAAATTGCGCAAGAAAGAGCCCTGGCCCCTTGATGGTCTTCATCCCGATTTTCCTCCCGATGGAACGGCATCGGCCCGCCCGGACAGCCAGCGATCGGGGATGAAGTACACCCGATTTCCGCTTAAACGGACGGACCTGAAACGTTGCAGGCGCCGAAGCTAACAGATTCTCGACACGGGGCAACAGGCAAGGACGCAGATTCGCGGAAAGATTTGTAATCGATTTCATTTCGCGACGCCACCGGCCGCGTCAAACGCGTGGAAGCGGCGAGTTGAGCGTCTGGACTGATCACGCGACAAAGAAAAGGGGGGCATCATGGCGCCCCCTCCCCTCGTCCGCCGCTCACTTCAGATGATCATCCGTAACGCCGGTTCGTTGCCACCAGGCTGGGTTTCCCTTGCCGTCCGGCCGATACGGTGAATTGATCGACAAGCCCCTTGAGCGTGGTGCTGACCTGCATGAGCGTATGCGTCGCGGCGCTGGTTTCCTCGACCATCGCCGCATTCTGCTGCGTCATCTGATCCATGTTGGTGACGGCGGTGTTGATCTCCGCGATACCGGCCGACTGCTCGCGCGCCGAGCCGGCGATCGCGTCGATGTGACCGTTGATGTTGATCACCTGGTCGCCGATGTGATGCAGCGCCTCGCCGGTCTTGTTGACCAGCGACACGCCCATCAGCACGTCCTCGAACGACTTGTCGATCAGTTCCTTGATCTCGCGCGCCGCTTCCGCTGACTTCTGCGCCAGTTCGCGCACCTCCTGCGCCACGACCGCAAAGCCCTTGCCGGCCTCGCCCGCCCGCGCCGCCTCGACCCCGGCGTTCAGCGCCAAGAGGTTGGTCTGGAAGGAGATTTGATCGATGACGCTGATGATCTGGGTGATCTTGCGCGACGAGTCCTCGATGGCACTCATCGCTGCCACCGCCTGCTCGACGATGGCGCCGGATTTGCGCGCCTCGTCGGTGGCGTTTCCGACGACGCGCCGTGCCTCTTCGGCGCGTGACGCCGCTTCCTTGGAGATGGTGGTGATCTCTTCGAGTGCCGCCGCTGTTTCCTCGAGCGAGGCCGCCTGCTGCTCGGTGCGCCGCGCCATGTCGTCGGTGGCCGATACCAGTTCGCCGGCATTGTTCGCCGTTTCCTCGGACGCCCCGACGATCGCGCCGAAGGTCTGGTCGAGCTTGCCGAGCGCGGCATTGAAGTTGGATCGAAGGCTTGCGAATTGCGGTGCGAGTTCGCTGGCAATGACGGCGGTCAGGTCGCCGTCGGCCAGGCGCTTCAGACAGTCTTCGAGCGCCGAAAGCGCTTCCTCCTGTTGGCCGTTCAATACCTGCCGCTCCGCTTCGGAGCGTTCACGTTCCTCCTGCAGCGCGTCGAGATAAACGGAGATCGCATAGTCCATATCGACCATCGCAGCCTTGACGACGGCTGCCACATCGGTACCGATCTCCTTCGCCTTGTTGCGATGCAGGAAACCTTTCAGGTGGCTCTCGATGACGCTCTTCAGGATGGATTCGATGATCAGTGCATAGCCGCCGATATACCAGCGCGGCTCCAGGCCGAGGCGCGCATGGGTCTTGCCGATGGTGGTGACGGCATCGACATATTGCGCATCGAACCTGGCGGAGGCGATCAGTTCCCAGTGTCTGGCCTGCCTGGCCTTGGCACCCTGCACATGCGCTTCGCTGGCAAAGAAGCGCGCCGTTTCCGGATTGGCGCGCGCCTTGGCGTAGAACTTGTTCAGCGCCGTGTCGAGCGAGGCGGAAATGACGGGCAGCGAGCGCGCAAGCGCGGTCCGTTGAGCGTCGTCGAGATCGACGAACTGCAGACGCTCATTGAGAAGTTTGGTTTTCGAATCGAAGCTGGTCATACGGATTGTTCCCCTGGCGCCGCGACAGCACGCGTGACGAGTGGCCGCTGCAGCTCAAGGTACGGCACACCCTGCACCGAAGGTTTACCATATTATAATATAGAAATAACTGTAAATTGTGTATGATTAATTATGCTATCGAAGATTGAAATCCGACAGCCCAAGCAATCTCGTCGCCGAAGACATCCGGTGTCCACGGCCATGCGATCACTTCAGAATCAACTGATGCAGAATTTCATCAAGCCCATGCGCCGGCAACAACCAGAAAGCGTCATGGATTTTTTACGCGCAGAAGATGCAAATTGCAGTGACTCCCAAACGAACGGCGGCCCGAAGAACTCCGAGCCGCCGCATGAACCAATTCAGGAAAGCGTTTAGACGTAGCGGTTGACGACGTTTTCGAGCAGTTCCTGCTTGCCGGACTTCGGCTGCGGGTTGAGGTCCGATTTCAGCACCCAGGCTTCGATCTCCTCCAGCGAGAAGCCGCCGTCGAGCATCTTCTTGGCTTCCGGCACCTGCCAGCCGGCATAGCGGCTTTCGAGCGGAGCGGAGAGCGCCTTGTCCTCGATCATCTTCGCCGCCGCCTTGAGGCCACGGGCGCAGCAATCCATGCCACCGATATGGCCGATCAGCAGGTCTTCCGGATCGAGCGACTGACGGCGCAGCTTCGCATCGAAGTTGGTACCGCCGGTTACGAAACCGCCGCCTGAGAGAACCTGGTAGTAGGCAAGCGCCATCTCCGGCACGTTGTTCGGGAATTGGTCGGTATCCCAGCCGGACTGGTAATCATTGCGGTTCATGTCGATCGAGCCGAAGATACCGAGCGCATTGGCGAGCGCCAGCTCGTGCTCGAAGGAATGGCCGGCAAGGATCGCGTGGCCCTGCTCGATATTGACCTTCACCTCGTTTTCGAGGCCGTAGTTCTTCAGGAAGCCGTAGACCGTCGCGACGTCGTAGTCATACTGGTGCTTGGTCGGTTCCTGCGGCTTCGGCTCGATCAGGATCGCGCCCTTGAAGCCGATCTTGTGCTTGTACTCGACGACGAGATTGACGAAGCGGCCGAGCTGGTCGAGCTCGCGCTTCATGTCGGTGTTGAGCAGCGTCTCATAACCTTCGCGCCCGCCCCAGAGTACGTAGTTCTGGCCGCCGAGACGCTTGGTGGCGTCGAGGCAGGTCTTCACCGTTGCCGCCGCGAAAGCAAAGACGTCCGGATCCGGATTGGTGGCGGCCCCCGACATGTAGCGGCGGTTGGAGAAGAGGTTCGCCGTGCCCCAGAGCAGGTTGACGCCGGTTTCGGCCTGCTTCTTCTCGAAGTGATCGACGATCTCGTTGAGGTTCTTCGTGTTCTCCGCAAAAGTCTTGCCTTCCGGGCGCACGTCGGCATCGTGGAAGCAATAGAAGGAAACGCCGAGCAGATCGAAGAATTCGAAGGCGACGTCGGCCTTCAGCTTCGCCGCTTCCATGCTGTCCTTGAACCAGGGGCGCTCGAAGGTCTGGCCGCCGAAAGGGTCGCCGCCCGGCCAGACGAAAGTGTGCCAATAGGCAACCGCAAAGCGCAGATGGTCTTCCATGCGCTTGCCGAGAACGATCTCGTCCTTGTTGTAATGACGGAAGGCGAGCGGATTGGTGCTCTCGGGTCCCTCATATTTGACCTTGGCGATATCGCCGAAAAATCCTGTGCTCACGGGTCTTGCTCCTCTTTCAAGAGTGGTTTCGGCCGGCATCGCCCATTCGATGAGCCCGGCCATTACGTGGAAGGTAATTGGTTTCATTCCCTCGTCCGGCGATACGGAAAGCATCGAAACGCCGAAGGAAAGGAACACCTCGATGCACGACTTCAACGCCATCGCCGAAGCCTACATCGCCGCCTGGAACACGACGGATGCCGCCAGCCGCGCGCCGCTGATCGAGAAGGCCTTCACCGCCGACATTGCCTATCGTGACCCGATCATGCAGGGCGACGGCCACGCCGGCATCGATGCCCTGATTGCCGGCGTGCACGGGCAGTTTCCCGGCTTCCGCTTCACGCTGAAGGGTGCGGCGGACGGTTATGCCGACACGCTCCGCTTCTCCTGGGCGCTCGGCCCGGATGGCGTTCCCTCGGTCATCGAAGGCACCGACGTCTGCCAGATCGAGAACGGTCGCCTGAAGGCGATCACCGGCTTTCTCGACAAGGTTCCGACCCGCTGAGCGCGCGACATTCAAGCAAGGACGCCGTGTCACGACGCGGCGCTCTTGATCGCCGGATAGAGCCGGCGGTAACGCTGATAGCTTTCCTCGTAGGCCGCAACCAGCGACGCCTCGGGCGCGATGGTCTCGGCCGTGCGCGGCGCGTAGCAGGTCGCCACCGGATCCGCACCCGTCGCGGCAATGAGGCCAAGGCGGGCGGCCCCGAAGGCTGCGCCGAAATCGCCATCAGCCGGCAGGTCGACGGGCAGGTTGAGCGCGGTTGCTACCGATTTCAGCCAGTAGCGCGAGCGCGAACCGCCGCCGATCGCCGTCACGCGCGAAAGCGTCGTGCCGGCGGCTCGAAGCGCTTCCAGGCTGTCGCGGATGGCAAGGGAAACGCCTTCCATGACCGCCTGCGTCAGCGCCACACGGCTGCTTTCATGGCCGAGCCCGACGAAGGCGCCGCGGATAGCCGCGTCGTTGTGCGGCGTGCGCTCGCCCGAGAGATAGGGAAGGAAGGTCACGCCCGAGGGTACCTTGATGTCGTCGCCGAGTTCGCTGCTCAAGTCCGCAGCACTCTGCCCGGCAATACCGGAATACCAGTTGAGCGCATCGGTCGCCGACAGGATGACGCCCATCTGGTGCCAGGTGTTCGGCAGGGCGTGGCAGAAGGCGTGCACGGCGCTTTCCGGGTTCGGCAGGTAACTCGCATTCGCCGCGAAGAGAACGCCCGAGGTCCCGAGCGACACGAAAGCGTTCCCCTCACCAACGGTACCCATGCCGCAGGCAGACGCCGCATTGTCACCGGCGCCGCCGGCAACCACGACATCACCGGAAATGCCCCAGCGCGCCGCAAGCTCCGAACGCAGCTTTCCGGCCGGATCGGTTCCCTCTACCAGGCTGGGCATCTGGCTTTCGTCCATGCCTGTGGCGGCAAGCAGGCTTTCCGACCAGCGCCGCTTGCCGGTATCGAGCCAGGAGGTGCCGGCGGAGTCGGACATTTCCGACATATGCTCGCCGGTCAGCCACAGGCGCAAATAGTCCTTCGGCAGCAGCACCCAGCGCACCTTGGCGAAGATTTCGGGCTCGTTGGCCCGCACCCAGGCAAGCTTCGGCGCGGTGAAGCCGGGGAACACGATATTGCCGGTGATCGCGCGGAACTGCGGGTCGGCATCGAGGGCCGCCGCCTCGCGGAAGCTGCGGGTGTCGTTCCAGAGAATGCAGGGCCTGAGCACCCAGTCGTCGGCGTCCAACAGCGTCGCGCCGTGCATCTGGCCGGAAAGGCCGATGCCGCTGACGGCCGCAAGCGCGGCCGGGTGCGCCGCCTTCAGGCCGGCGATCGCCTCTTCGGTCGCGCGCACCCAGTCTGCCGGATCCTGTTCCGACCAGCCGGGATGCGGGCGCGAGACGTCGAGCGCGCCCGAGGCCGAACCGACGATGCGCTGGTCGCCATCGATCAGCATTGCCTTGACGCCCGAGGTGCCGAGATCCAGTCCGAGATACATGCTTGCCTCCATTGAGCAATTCCAAACCGGCTTCCCGTCTGGAACTGCGTCGTTCCAAATCGTTACGCCGGCTCGACCGGCAGGTTGTCCTTCAGGAAAATCTCGATGCGGATGCGCTCCTGTGCTCCGATCACGGCGAGCCCGTCGGCGCGGGCCTTGAGCACGCGGATGGCGCTGCGCACCTCGTGACCGGCATCCTGGTTCAACAGCGCGTCCAAGGTGCCGGACGAGAGTGCCCGGCGGCTATGCGGCGTGAGTTCATGCGCGATGGCGCAAACATCCGTCTGACGCCCGGCCTCTTCGAGTGCCGTGATCAAGCCGCGATTGCCGGCGCCGAGACTGTAGATGCCGGCGAGATCGGCATGATCGGCGACGAGCTTCGAGACGAGTTGCTCGACTTCGGCCGGATCGTCATGGCCCTCGACGACCGGCAGCAGCCGGCGGCCGGGCGCGCTTTCGGCCATCGCCGCGCTGAAGCCTTCGAGGCGGTCGCGATGGTCGCGCACCAGCATCGAGCCGGCGACGATCGCGACCGGCCCTTCGCGACCGCCGAGGAAGCGACCCATCAGGCTGCCCGCGGTCCGGCCGGCGGCGATATTGTCGACGCCGGCAAAGTGATCCCGCGACGATCCCGGCAGATCGGAAACCAGCGTCACCACGGCAATGCCGTCTTCATGAAGCCGGTCGACAGCCGCAACGACCTCGGGTGCATCGATCGCAACCACGGCGACGCCGGCCGGGCTTAGCGCCCGCGCCTTTTCCAGCGCCGCGGCAAGAGCCGCCGCATCAAAGGCCGGCACGGAGAGCACGGTGATTGCAGTGCGCTCGACTGCCGAGCGCACCTTTGCCGCCTCCACCTCGGCGGCGAGGCCGCGCATGAAGGTGTTGTCGCCCTCGGGCAGAATGAAGACCAGCGGGTAGCTGCGGCTCTTGGCGAGATTGGCGGCGGCGACGTCGCGCACATAGCCAAGCGTCGCAATGGCGCGCTCGACCTTGTCGCGGGTGACACCACGCACGCCGGGACGGTTGTTCAAAACCCGGTCGACGGTCGCGAGGCTGACCCCCGCTTCGGCAGCGATGTCGTGAACTGTCGGGCGCATGTTTTCCTCCGGGCTCTGCCTTTAGAGGATTTTTTGATGTACGTAAATCAAGAATCTGCAGAATGCGGAAAACAGAGCTCCGCGCCCAGTCCCGAGACAGCGGATTACATGCTTTAACTTTTTGATTTAGCTCATATTTCCCGGATTATCCGAGGCGCTTACTGAAAGCCGCGGTAAAGACGACCTCGCCATGGACCTCGCCAGCCTCGGCAAGCACCACATCCATGAAGCCTTCCGTGACACGCACGATCGCAAAGCCGCCCATATAAGCCGCCTTCGGCTTGATGATGTCGAGCCCGTTCTGTCGGTAGATCATTGCCGATTCGTGCTGGTGCCCGTGGAACAGGCCGATGACGTTGCTGCCCTTGATGGTGTCGAGCAGCGCCTGACGCTGAGAGACGCTCCACCAATGCGGGCTCCCGTCGCCGTTGTCGTCAAAGGTCTTCAACTTCGTATCCCAGACCTCGGTCGAGAAGGCGTCCCAGCCATAGTGCTGGAAGAGGATCACCGGCCGGCCATCGCCGGCATAGGCCGCGAGATCCTGCTTCAACCAGGGCAAGGCGTTCACCGCCCCCTTGTTTTCGTCGCCGCCGAAGCGCTGCAATTGCACGAGATGCAGTCCGCCCCAGTCCCAGGAATAGCAATCCGAGAGCGGATCGTAGTTGGTGACCGGCACCGGCGGCTTGTAGAAGACCGTCTGGCGATGGTTGAGTTCGACATAGTCGCGCAGCTCGCGGCGATACCAGTCGACATGCGGCGGCGTGCCGTCCTGGTCGAGGTCATGATTGCCGAGCCCGACAAAAACAGGCATGTGGACGCGATCATTTCCCGCCCCTTCCTGGTAGCGGCTGGAAAACTGCTGCAGTTGCCGCCCTTCACGCGGCTGGCGCACCTGGCCGCCGCCATCGTCGGTAATGTCGCCGCCCAGCACCAGGCCGAGTGGCTTGCCGATCTGCCGTCCGCCGCTTGCGAGGCCGCTCGGCTTGTCAGCGACCGTTGCCGGCCAGCGCAAGTCATGCACGGCGTTCAGCGCCGCCACATGGCGCAGCAGGTTGGCGTCGGTCTTGCCTTCCGCAGCGCAATTCGGCGCAAGCCCCTCGATCGAGACCAGGCAGGCATGGATGTCGCTGGAGAACAGGAATGTCGCATCGATGGCCGGAGCGGCAGCACGGCTGCGGGAGGCCGCAAGCCCTAACCCGAAGCCGGCAAGACCCGTCATGAAAGACCGCCGCGAAATGGCCGCCGAAACCAGTTCCGTCATGCCGCCGCCCCTCGATATCCGTGGACGGAAGTGTGCCGCAAGGCGTGCCTTGCGTAAACCGCGCAGAACGCTCGGCATGGGAACGAGGAAGAGGCGATCGCCCGCTTCCTTGTTCCTCATGGGCAATGATGGTGGCCGCCTTGGCCCATCATCCTGTTTTAATGGCCGCCGCCGCTGGGGCCGACGCCCTGTGGCTTGCTGATCATCATCACGCCGAGGATCAGCGACAGGAACAGCACCGTCAGAAGCACGAAAATATCGCTGAAGGACAGGATGACCGCCTGCTTCTGCGCCATGGCGGCAAGCTGCTTGATTGCGATCGTCGTGCCGTCGAGGCCGTGCGCATTGAAGCTGGCGGCGAGGTTGCCGAACCGCTCCATCGCTTCCGGATTGCCCCACTGCACGTGCTCCGCAAGGCGCGCATAGTGGAAATCCTGGCGCTGGGTCAGGATCGTGTTGATGATCGCAAGCCCCACCGCGCCGCCGAGGTTTCGCGTCAGGTTGAAAAGGCCAGAGGCGCCACGCATGCGCGCCGGCGGCATAGTGCCGAGCGCGATGTTGTTGATCGGCACCATGCAGAGCATCAGCCCGACGCCGCGCAGGATCTGCGGAATGAACAGCTCGTAGAAATCCCAGTCGGCCGTCAGGTGGCCCATGATCCAGGTGCCGCCGGCAAAGCTGGTGAAGCCGATCGTCATCAGCACGCGCGGATCGAGCTTGCCCGAGAGTATGCCGGCGACCGGCGCCGTGAAGAACATCGCAAGGCCCGAGACGAACATCGTCTCGCCGATCATCAGCGAATCGTATCCGCGAATGCGGCCGAGATAGAGCGGGTAGAGATAGGTGAGGCCGTAGAGACCGATGCCCATCACGAAGGAGAACATCGAGCCGAAGGCGAAGTTGCGGTTGGCAAAGGCCCTGAGGTCGACGACCGGGAACTCCACCTTGAAGGCTCGGTAGAAGAACACGATCGCCGCCAGCGCCGAGGCGACCGCACCCAGCACGATATGCTCGTCGTTGAACCAGTCGTTCGCATTGCCCTCTTCGAGCACATATTCGAGCGCGCCGAGAAAGATCGCCATCGACGCCAGCCCCCACCAGTCGAACTTCTTGAAAAGGCCGAGTTCCGGCTTGTCGAAGTCGATGAAGCTCCAGGTGAGCGTCGCGACGATGATCCCGGGGATGACGTTGACCAGGAACAGCCAGTGCCAGGAGAAGGCGTGGCTGAGGTAGCCACCGACCGTCGGGCCGATCGTCGGCGCCAGTGTCGCGATCAGGCCGATGATCGGCGAGACGACGTTGCGCTTCGACGGCGGAAAGATGGTGAAGGCGGCGGCGAAGACGGAGGGGATCATGCCGCCGCCGATAAAGCCCTGGATGGCGCGATAGACGATCATCTGGTCGATGTTGGTCGCGGTTGCCGCAAGCGCGCTTGCCGCGGTGAAGCCGGCAGCCGACACCGAAAACAGCACGCGCGTCGAGACGATACGCGCCAGCGTCCCCGACAGCGGGATCATGATGACTTCAGCGATGAGATAGGAGGTCTGCACCCAGCCGATCTCGTCCGAGCCGGCCGAGAGACCTGCCTGGATTTCGGCAAGCGAGGCCGAGACGATCTGAATGTCGAGGATCGCCATGAACATGCCGACGACCATGGCGAAGAAGGCGATCAGCCTCTTCGGGTCCATATGTTCCTCGACCTTCGGTGCGGCGGCCGCCACCGAACCTGCTGTTGCCGTTGCGGCCATCTCAGCCACTCCTTGCATGGGCGCTTAAGGCGCCAGCGTTCTGGACATGCGCGTTTCGCCGCGCCGGCGTTCCGGACTTGAACGCGCTCCGTGGCGCGCTGGGGTCTCGACAATAAGGCGCGCCCAGGGGCGCGCCGGCATTTCGTCCGCTTACTTGGTAGCGGCGACCTTCGTCGCATCCGGCGCCGTGCGGGTGTCGACATCGACGACGACGCTCAAGCCCGCGCGCAGGTGACCTTCGGCCAGCACGTCGGCCGGCAGCGTGATGCGCACCGGCACGCGCTGGATCACCTTGGTGAAGTTGCCGGTGGCGTTTTCCGCCGGCAGCAACGAGAAGACCGAGCCGGAGGCCGGCGAGATCGAGGCAACCGTGCCTTCGATCGCATGGTCCTCATAAGCATCGACATGGACTTTGACCTTGGAGCCCGGCACCAGATGGGCGATCTGGGTCTCCTTGAAGTTGGCGTCGATATAGAGCTGGTCGACCGGAACGAGGGCAGCGAGCCGCTGGCCGGCGGAAACGAGGTCGCCAACCTGAACCGCGACATTGCCGACGACGCCGTCATAGGGCGCCTTCAGGACCGTGAAGCCGAGGTCGCGATTGGCCTTGTCGCGCACAAGCTCGAGCGAACGGATCTCGCTTTCCGCTTCCGTGCGCTGCGCTTCGAGCACGGTGATGCTCGCCTTGGCGGCAGCGATGTTGGCATCGGCGCCGGCAAGGTTTGCCCGTGCCTGATCGAGCGCGACGTCTGCATTGTCAAGCGAAGCGACGGTGCCAACGGCCTTGGACTGGAGGTCGCTCGCGCGCTTCTGCGCGAGCTCGGCGCCGCGCACCGTCGCTTCGAGAGCCTTCTTCTGCGCTTCGGTCTGGGCAAGACTCGCCTTCGCGCCGGCAATCTGCGCATCGAAACGGCTGAGTGCCAGCTTCTGGGTGGCAATTTTTGCCTCGGCCTGCTCGGCAGCGATGCGGTAGTCGCCATCGTCAAGGGTGACGAGCGGATCGCCGGCCTTCACCTTCTGGTTCGCGACGGCGTCGACCTTGGCGACGTAACCCGAGACCTTGGGCGAGATCGTCGCGATGTCGCCCTCGATATAGGCGTCATCGGTCGAGACCATGAAGCGGCCATTGGTCCACCAGTCGTAGCCGAACCACGCACCGGCGGCCAGAAGCGCCAGACCGAGCACGGGGAGGATGGGCTTGCGCGCCTTCTTCGGCGGCTGCACCGCTTCTGCAGGAGCCTGGACAGCGGTCTGCTCCGCGGCAGGCGCCTTTGCCTCAAGCGCGGTTTCCTGCTGCACTTCGAAATTCTCGTCGACCGGACGGACGCGAGCAGCGCTGGATGTGTGGGATGCGGACATTGGGCACCGGCCTGGTTAAAGATTGGTGAACGAACTGAACCGTTCGGTTCGATCGAAACTTGACATAAGGCCTTTCTGGTCGCATATCAAGAGGAAATCGAACCACGCGGTTCGATGGTTTGAAATTTAATGCGAGCAGGACGGAAACAAGCGACCATCATGAGTACGGCGAAGACCGGGAAACGGGACATCGTGCAGCCGGTAGCCGGCATGGAGGAAGATCTCTGTCCGGGTGGCGGTCGCCACGCCGCCGGTGAGGACCCGATCAAGCGCGAGCAGATCCTCGAAGGTGCGAGGCGTGCCTTCCTGAGCCACGGCTTCGACGCCGCCAGCATGAACGACATCACCCGTGAGGCTGGCGTCTCGAAGGGCACGCTCTACGTCTATTTCGAGAACAAGGAAGACCTTTTCAAGGCGCTGATCATCAAGGGCAAGACCCGGGTGGTCCAGACGGCCAAGCATGCGCTCAACGATCATGACGACGTCGAGGAATCGCTCTACGATTTCGGCGTGACGCTGACGACCAGCATGACGGCCGAGGAAACGATCCGCTCCATGCGCATGGTGATCGGCGTGATCGACCGGATGCCGCACCTGGCCGAACGCTTCTTCAGCGAGGCGCCGGAAAACGGCTACACCGTGCTCAAGGCCTATCTCGACCGGCAGGTTCCCGCCGGCACGCTCAATATCGACAACACCGAGATGGCTGCCCGCCAGTTCATCGAAATGGCACAGGCCGGCCTCTTCAAGCACCGGCTGTTCGGCGGCATGTGTTCTGCACCGCCCAAGGAACAGATCGAGGCGACGGTCACCGCCGCCGTCCGCGTCTTTATGGCCGCCTACGGACCGAAGAAAAAGACGATCTGACGCCGAACCTCTTTCATCCTTCGAGCGTTCAATCCAGCAATTGCGATCAAGCGCACCTTCCGGCAAGACCCTATCACCAGGGCGCAAGCCTAAGGAGTGATGATGAGTGCCATCGGACGGGCGGTCTGGTTCATCGAGAGCCATTTCGCAAAGGACATATCGCTGGATGAAATCGCCGGGGCCGCGGGCCTCTCGCGCTTCCATCTCTCGCGCGTTTTCGGGCTGGTCACTGGCCGCTCGATCAGCGCCTATATTCGCGGCCGGCGGCTGACCGATGCCGCCTATGCCCTGGCCGATGGCTCTCTCAGCATTCTTTCGGTGGCCCTCGAAGCGGGCTACAATTCGCACGAGGCTTTCACCCGCGCCTTTCGCGACCAGTTCGGCGTGACGCCCGAGACGGTCCGCAAGCAAAGGCACGTTCGAAACATCGAACTGATGGAGCCTATCAGGATGGACGACACCCGCCTTCTCAAGATCGACCCGCCACGCTTCGAAGACAGCCCGCCCCTGCTGTTGGCCGGATTGGCGGAAACCTATGCCTATGGCCGCACCGAGGGCATCCCGTCGCTCTGGCAGCGGTTCAACCGCCATTTCGGCAACATACCCGGCCAGAAGGGCGACGTCGCCTATGGCGTGTGCAGCCAAAGCAATGGCGAGGCCGGAACCTTCCGTTACATGGCAGCCGCGGAAGTCAGCGAAGCCGACGAACTGCCCGATGGCTTTTCGACACTGAAGCTGCCGAAGCAGCGCTATGCCGTCTTCCTGCATCGCGGCCACATCTCGGCGATCGCCAGGACCGCGGACCACATCTTCGGCACGTGGCTGCCGGAGTCCGGCCTGCAGCATGGAGAGACGCCGGATCTGATCGAACGCTACGACGAGCGCTTCGACCCTCATTCGGGCATGGGCGCGGTCGAACTGTGGATTCCGATCAAATCGTAAACGGTAAAGCGCCGCCGCAAAGGGCCGGCGGCGCTTGTCACTCCCGCGATGTTCCTTAAATACTGCGGCGATTCTTGCGCAACGACGCGCCACCTACAGCGCCGCGCGTCTTTTCAGACGCGCAAAGGTCGCTGTAACACTTTGAAGCGCCGCATGTTTCCTTAAATCGGAGGCGATTTAAGGAAACATGCGGCAAAAAGGAAAGATCGCCGATGCAGGATATCCTGTTGCTTGCCCAAGACCCCGCCGCGTGGGTCGCCCTCGTTACTCTCGTCGTCATGGAGGTGGTTCTCGGCATCGACAACCTGATCTTCATCTCGATCCTCACCAACAAGCTGCCGATCGAACATCGCGAGAAAGCCCGCCGCGTCGGCATCGGTCTCGCGCTCGTCATGCGCCTCGCTCTGCTCGGTACCGTCGCCTGGATCGTCAAGCTGACGACGCCGGTCTTCGAGGCCTTCGGCCACGGCTTCTCCTGGAAGGACATGATCCTGATTGCCGGCGGCCTGTTCCTCGTCTGGAAGGCAACCAAGGAAATCCATCACAATGTCGATCCGAGCGATCACGGCGAGGATTTCATCGCCTCCTCGGCGATCAGCAGCTTCGGTGCCGCGATCGGCCAGATCCTGCTGCTCGATCTCGTCTTCTCCGTCGACAGCATCATCACCGCCGTCGGCATGACGCCGCACCTGCCGATCATGGTCATCGCCGTGATTGCCGCCGTGACCGTGATGCTCGTCGCCGCCAGTCCGCTGGCGAACTTCATCGAGAAGAACCCGACGATCGTGATGCTGGCGCTCGCCTTCCTGTTGATGATCGGCACGACGCTGATCGCCGAAGGCATGGGCCTGCATGTGCCCAAGGGCTACATCTACGCCGCCATGGCCTTCTCGGCCCTCGTCGAAATCCTCAACATGGTCGCTCGCAACGCACGGCTCAGGAAGGCAGGCAAGCTCGACTGAAGCTGTTGCGCAAGAGTGCACAGCGGTTCGCGATAGCAGGCGAAAGATGAGGAAAGTCACGCCCTCCGTCACAGGTGAAGGGCGTGATATTGCGGGAGATCACGAAAACGCGGAGCCGAACCGACCGGCCGTCGACCGCGAGCCCTCAGCGAAAACAGGAACACTCCTCCTCTCTCGCTGAGTCATGCCGGTGGCCCGGTCCCACGCCTTCTGGTTGGAGAACGCCTCGCCACAGGAAACGTTCCGCCGGCCCTCCAGCCCGTTCAGACGTCCGCGCGGTGGCCGACCTCGACCAGAATGTTGCCGGGAATGACCGCGTAGAAGACATAGGCGCCGTGCCGGTCCTGCGGCGCGGTCACCTGGATGCCGGCTCCGTGCACCCGCCGATAGACGTCGTCGACCTCGGTTCGCGCCGGCAGCAGGAAGCCGATGTGGTAGGTCTGGACGCCGAGCCTTAACTGGTCGCCGCCGCCGAGCGCCTCGATCGGCGGGCTGACGACGAGCACCAGGCCGGCCCCGTCAGTCAGACGGTAGAAGGCGTCCTTGCCGCGCTTTTCGACCAGCGTCAGGCCGAAATGGTCGATGAGGATTGAAGCCGTTTCGGCGACGACGGGGCTATAGAGGTCGATATGATTCAGTCGCATGTTCACAGTCTCCGTGTTCGAGAAACGCGGCGGACTGCGTCGATATGCACACCCCGCCGCGGACCGATGCAATTGCATCGGAACCACGTCGTGGGTTCGAACGGGACGTTCGAGCAGAGCTTCGTTTAAAAAACCGAAGGGACCGGGCTTACCATATCCGGTCCTGCCTTTTTCGACGCGTTCTGCTTACCGCAGAACGGCCGGGGACGGAAGAGGCGACGGCGATCAGTTCTTGCCGGCGTCCGGGTCGATACGCTGCAGTTCCTGCAGATAGACGGCGAGACGGTCGAATTTCTGCTCCCAGAAGCGGCGATAGCCGTCGAGCCAATTGTTGACGTCTTTAAGCGGTGCCGCCTCGAGCCGGCACGGGCGCCACTGCGCTTCGCGGCCGCGGCTGATCAGCCCGGCACGCTCGAGGACCTTGAGATGCTTGGAGACAGCCGGCAGGCTCATTTCGAAGGGTTCCGCCAATTCGCCGACCGAGGCCTCTCCGAGGGCGAGGCGGGCGAGGATCGCCCTTCGCGTCGGGTCGGCCAGGGCTGAGAGCGTCGTCGACAAGCGATCTTCCTGCATACTCTAAAAAACCTTTCAGTTAAATAACCTTTTGGTTCATTATCGCTCGGGGCAGGCAGTGTCAACAAAAGCCGGCGTGATCCGGTTTCCGTTGACATGATCGGCGTTCTATGGTCTCACGCGAGCCGACTGGAATAGCCTGCCGATACCGTTGTTGCGGCACCCTTGCGGGCCTTTCCTTCCCATAAAATGCGCGCCCGACGGCCGGATATCTTCTCCGGCAAGGGGCGAAAAGCACGTCAGACGGGCAAAGACCATGGCAAATTCAGCAGTCCGGGTACGCATCGCACCCTCCCCCACCGGCGAGCCGCATGTCGGCACGGCCTATATCGCCTTGTTCAACTATCTCTTCGCGAAGAAGCATGGCGGCGAATTCATCCTGCGCATCGAAGACACCGATGCGACCCGCTCGACGCCGGAGTTCGAACAGAAGGTGCTGGACGCGCTGAAATGGTGCGGGCTCGAATGGTCGGAAGGTCCCGACATTGGTGGTCCCTATGGCCCCTACCGCCAGAGCGACCGCAAGGACTTGTATCGTCCCTATGTCGAGAAGATCGTGGAGAACGGTCACGGCTTCCGCTGCTTCTGCACGCCGGAGCGGCTCGAGCAGATGCGCGAGAGCCAGCGCGCCGCCGGCAAGCCCTCGAAGTATGACGGCCTGTGCCTCAATCTCTCCGCTGAAGAAGTGACGTCGCGGGTTGCGGCCGGCGAACCGCATGTCGTGCGCATGAAGATCCCGACCGAGGGCTCGTGCAAGTTCCATGACGGCGTCTATGGCGACGTCGAGATTCCATGGGATGCCGTCGACATGCAGGTCCTGTTGAAGGCCGACGGCATGCCGACCTACCACATGGCGAACGTCGTCGACGACCACCTGATGAAGATCACCCACGTCGCCCGCGGCGAAGAGTGGCTGGCTTCGGTTCCGAAGCACATCCTGATCTACCGGTATCTCGGCCTCGAGCCGCCGCAGTTCATGCACCTGTCGCTGATGCGCAATGCCGACAAGTCGAAGCTGTCGAAGCGCAAGAGCCCGACGTCGATCTCCTATTACACCGCGCTCGGCTACCTGCCGGAAGCGCTGATGAACTTCCTCGGCCTGTTCTTCATCCAGATCGCCGAGGGCGAGGAGCTGCTGACGATCGACGAGCTGGCGGCCAAGTTCGATCCGGAAAACCTCTCCAAGGCCGGTGCGATTTTCGACATCCAGAAGCTCGACTGGCTCAACGCCCGCTGGATCCGCGAAAAACTCTCGGAAGACGAGTTCGCCGCCCGCGTCCTTGCCTGGGCGATGGAAAACGACCGTCTGAAGCAGGGCCTCAAGCTCAGCCAGTCGCGTATTTCGAAGTTCGGCGAACTGCCCGACCTCGCAAGCTTCCTGTTCAAGTCCGACCTCGGACTGCAGCCGGCAGCCTTTGCCGGCGTCAAGTCGACGCCCGAAGAACTGCTCGAGGTCCTCAACACCGTTCAGCCGGATCTCGAAAAGATCCTGGAGTGGAACAAGGAGTCGATCGAAGCGGAACTGCGTGCGGTCGCCGAGCGCATGGGCAAGAAGCTGAAGGTCATCGTGGCGCCGCTCTTCGTGGCGGTTTCGGGCTCGCAGCGTTCGTTGCCACTGTTCGACAGCATGGAAATCCTGGGCCGCGCCGTGGTACGTCAGCGCCTGAAGGTGGCGGCCCAGGTGGTTGCCTCCATGGTCGGCAGCGGAAAGTAAGGAGAGCACGATGAACGACAAGACCGAGACCACTGGCCTCTCCTCCGACGCAACGGAAGTTCGCGCACAGAAGCTGAACCTCCTGCGCGAGCAGATCGGCGACGTCTATCCGGCGCATTTCCACCGGACGATGACCAATGCCGAACTCACGGCGAAGTATGAGGGCCTGGAGCCGGACACCGAGACGCAGGATGTCGTGACGGTTGCCGGCCGCGTCTATTCCTCGCGCAACTCCGGCATGTTCATGGATATCCATGACGCCTCCGGCAAGATCCAGATCTTCAGCCACAAGGACGTGACGAGCGAGGAAGCCCGCGGCCTGCTGCCAATGATCGACATCGGCGACATCATCGGCGTCACCGGCGTCGTGCGCCGCACCAAGCGCGGCGAGCTGACGATCAACGCGCAGACGATCACCATGCTGACGAAGTCGCTGCTGCCGATGCCCGAGAAGTGGCACGGCCTCTCCGACATCGAGCTGCGTTATCGCAAGCGCCACCTCGACATCATGACCAACGAGGAATCGAAACTGCGCTTCCAGCAGCGTAGCCGCATCGTTTCCGGCATCCGCCGCTTCATGGAAAACGACGGCTTCATGGAAGTCGAGACGCCGATGCTGCATTCGGTCTATGGCGGCGCCACCGCCGAGCCGTTCAAGACGCATCACAACACGCTGAAACTCGACATGTACCTGCGCATCGCGCCGGAACTGTATCTGAAGCGGACGCTGGTCTCGGGCCTCACCGACAAGGTCTTCGAGATCAACCGTAACTTCCGCAACGAAGGCGTCTCCACCCGGCACAATCCGGAATTCACCATGATGGAGTGCTACTGGGCCTATGCCGACTACGAGGACGTCATGGACCTCGTCGAACGCATGTTCGCCGAGCTCGCCATGGCGATCCACGGCTCGACCGAATTCGCCTATGGCGACAAGCAGCTCTCCTTCAAGGGTCCGTTCCGCCGCGTGCCGATGCCTGACGCTGTCAAGGAAGCGACCGGCATCGACTTCCTGGCGATGAAGACCGACGAGGAAGCCCGCGCTGCCGCCAAGGCTGCCGGCTTCGAGGTCGAGAAGGATTGGACCTGGGGCGAGTGCCTCGCCTTCGTCTTCGAGGAGAAGGTCGAGCCGACGCTGATCCAGCCGGCCCACGTCACGCATTTCCCGAAGGACATCTCGCCCTTTGCCAAGGAAGTGCCGGGCGAGCCGCGCCTCGTCGAGCGTTTCGAGACCTATTGCAACACCTGGGAACTCGGCAACGCCTTCTCGGAACTCAACGATCCGGAAGAACAGCGCGCACGCATGGTCGAGCAGCTAGAGCAGGCGCACGCCCGCGGCGAAAAGGCCAAGCAGCTCGACGACGAGTTCCTTGATGCCATCGACCAGGGCATGCCGCCGGCCGGTGGCCTCGGCATCGGCGTCGACCGCCTGATCATGCTGCTCACCAATGCGCCGTCGATCCGGGACGTCATCCTCTTCCCGGCGCGCCGCCACAAGGCCGACTGATCAAGGTCGCATTGCCACGAACACGAAGGCCCGCCGCGCACGCGTCGGGCCTTTTTGATTTTCAGAAGAAACTATTCGATCACGCGGGCTCAATGCCCGGCGGGCGCCTCGGCCGTTTCAGCCGGTTCGGCCTGATGTTCGGCACCGCCTGCGTCGGCGGTTTTGGCTTCGGCAGGGTCCGCCAACGGATCGATGCATGGCGAGTGGTCGTCCATCGCCGCCATCATCGTGCGGACATCGTCCATGGAGAGGTCGACCGTCTTGCCGTGGAAGACGCCGGCAGAGTTGGCCGTGCCGGCGTTATAGGAAGCGCGGAACGTTTCGCTCATGCCAGGCACGCTCTGCGGACCGGGAGCGAAAAGCACCTCCGCGCCGATTGCGGCTCCGCGGACCTGGGCCCGATCCTCCGGGCCGGCCGCGTCGAGCACGACGACCTGATAGAGATCGGCCCGCTCGGCCTTCGCCAGCGCACCGACCACACGCAGGGCCGTGCGCATGCGCGCCTCGCCGTCGGCGCGATCGGTCTTGACGTGCATGCGGATCCAGCGCTGGCCATTGTGGCTGAGCTTGAGGGTCCGCAGCAGCGTGCATTCGAGACCCGAAGTATTCGGCTTGGAAAGCCCCGCCATCAGAGCATCCCGGCTGACATAGACGGCGGCCCCGCCGGATGCGGCCGAGACGCCGAAGGCGGCCGCGAGGATGACCAGCAGTCTCTTCGATGGCCGAAACTTGCCGAGGATAGCCTTCACGAGGGTGACTCCGCCGTCATATCCAGGAATTGCAGAAAAGCCCGAAGGGCGCGCCTCAACATAAGGCCCGCCACCTTTCGGAAAGTTTAAGCTGCTGCGGACAAGGGTCACGGAGCCGCGACCAGCCCGGTCATGGAATCAACACAGCGATGCGCAGGCGATGATCCGCCTGCGCATCGCTGTCGCCTGTTGGCGTTGCTCAATCGATCGCGATGTCCACGCGGTTGCGGCACTCGCGGTAGGACGAGACGTGCACGGTCCCTGACGCATCCACCCACCGCCGGTTTTCAACGCAATAGGCCCCGGATTTCGTCAGGATCACCCTGGGACGGCGACGGTTGTAGTTGTCGTTGCCATGCGTGAAGGAGCCGATGCCGGGATACCAATCGCTGCTATCGGAAGAGCTGTGCCCGCCACCGCCGCCGCGGCCCTTGCCGCCGGCGCTTTGGGCAAAGGATGGAGCGGCAAACGACGTGGCCGCGGTGATGACGATCATCGAAACGAGTACCAGCTTATGCATGACATGACCTCCCGGTTGACACTGGATGAGCGGTTCCCATCCATGTGAAGGAGCTTGCCATGTCCGCCCGGGCAGCGATGTTCCCACGGAAACGCGCCGGGAAGGCGCTCTGTCTTCGCCCAAGCGGCCGGGAGGGAGATTGACTTTCACGGCCATCTTGCCTCCATTGCGGGCCGTCAAACACAAGAACAAGAAAAGAAGAACGAAAATGCACAAAGTCATATTTGATACGGACCCGGGCATCGACGATGCGATGGCGCTGCTTTTCCTGCATCGGCATCCGGCCATCGACCTGATCGGTATCACCACTGTCTTCGGCAACGCCTCGGTCGAAACCACCACGCGCAACGCCCTGTTCCTGAAGCAGCGCTGGGGCATCGATGCACCGGTTGCCAAGGGCCTCGACAAGACCTTCAACCCCGACCGCCCGCATGTCGGCTGGCCGACCTTCATCCACGGCGACGATGGCCTCGGCAACATCGACGTCCCCGAGACGGTCGACCTGCCGATCGACCCGCGCCCGGCGCACCGCTTCATCATCGATACGGTCCGCGCCCATCCGGGCGAAGTGACGCTGATCGCGGTTGGCCGCATGACCAACCTGGCGCTGGCCCTGCGCGAGGATCCGGATTTTGCCGCACTCGTGCGCGAAGTCGTCATCATGGGCGGCGCCTTCGACGTCAACGGCAACATCACCCCGGCGGCCGAAGCCAACATCCACGGCGACCCGGAAGCCGCTGACGTGGTGATGACCGCCCCGTGGCCGGTCACCGTCGTCGGTCTCGACGTCACCACCAAGACGGTGATGACCAAGGCGATGATCGCCGACATCGCCGAGCACGGCGGCGAAGCCGGCAAACTGCTCGCCGACATCTCGAAGTTCTACGTCACCTTCTACGAGCAGCACGTGCCCGACGGCATGGTCGTGCATGACAGCTGCGCCTGCGCCTATGTCGTGGCGCCCGAGCTCTTCACCGTCAGAAGCGGCTCGATCCGCGTCGTCTGCGGCGGCATTGCCGACGGCCAGACGATCCAAGCGCCCGACAACCGGCTCTTCCCGCCGAGCCCCTGGGACGATCTGCCGAGCCAGAAGGCCTGCATCGACATCGATGCCGCCCGTACGCTGAAGCTGATCAGCGACACGCTGGTCCTGAACGGCTGAACCTGCCGAGGCGCGACCGACGTTGTGCCTTGAAAAACTTGAACAAGATGGCTGGCGGACACGCGTTCGCCGGCTATCTTTATGTCCATGAAACCGGACGCCCTGCTCTATCCCGCCCCCAAGGGTCTCTATTGCCAGATCGGCGACTTCTACATCGACCCGGTGCAGCCGGTCGAACGGGCGCTGATCACCCATGGCCATTCCGACCATGCCCGCGCCGGCCACGGCCAGGTGCTCGCCACCCGCGAAACCCTCGACATCATGCGCATTCGCTACGGCGATGGCTTCTGCGGCACGAGCCAGGCGATCGAACTCGGGCAGAGGCTGACGCTGAACGGTGTCGAGGTGGGCTTCCATCCGGCGGGCCATGTGCTCGGCTCGGCACAGATCTCCGTCCGCGCCAACGGCACCCGCATCGTCGTCTCCGGCGACTACAAGCGGCGGCGGGACCCGACCTGTGCCGGTTTCGAACCGGTCGCCTGCGACGTCTTCATCACCGAAGCGACCTTCGGCCTGCCGGTCTTCCATCATCCGGAGGACCGGGCCGAGACGCGCAAGCTGCTGACGTCGCTTGCACAATTCCCCGAACGGACCCACGCCGTCGGCGCCTATGCGCTCGGCAAGGCGCAGCGCGTCATCGCGCTCCTGCGCGAAGCGGGCTACCACGAGCCGATTTTCATCCACGGCGCGCTGCAGCGGCTCTGCGACTACTACCAGAGCCAGGGCATCGACCTCGGCGAACTGCGTCCGGCAACGCTCGCCGCAGACGAAAAGCAGGATTTCAGGGGCACGATCGTAATCGGCCCGCCTGCCGCCTTCGCCGATCGCTGGTCGCGGCGCTTCGCCGATCCGATCGCCATCTTCGCGTCGGGCTGGATGCTGATCCGTCAAAGAGCAAAGCAGCGCGGCGTCGAACTGCCGCTCGTCATCTCCGACCATTGCGACTGGGCCGAGCTCACGGCGACGATCACCGAGATCGCACCGGGCGAAGTCTGGGTCACGCATGGGCGTGAGGAAGCGCTGGTGCGCTGGTGCGAGCTTCAGGGCATAGCGGCCCGTCCGCTGCACCTCGTCGGCTACGACGACGAGGGAGAGTGACGGATGCGTGCCTTTGCCGAACTGCTCGACCGTCTCGTTCTAAGCCCGCAGCGCAACGCCAAGATCCGCCTGCTGGCCGATTACTTCCGGACCGCCCCGGATCCGAGCCGCGGCTACGCACTTGCGGCCATCGCCGGCACCTTGTCGCTGAACACCGTCAAGCCCGCGATGATCCGCGACCTACCGCTCGAACGCATGGACGCCGTGCTGTTCCAGTATTCCTACGACTATGTCGGCGACCTGGCCGAAACGATCTCGCTCGTCTGGGAGCCGCCGGCCGGCACCATTGCATCGGATATTCCACTCGGTGAAGCCATCGAGCGCCTGCAGATGACCGGCCGCGCCGACGCGCGCAGCGTCGTGCGTGACATGCTCGACCATCTGGACACTTCCGCGCGCTTCGCTTTTCTCAAGCTGGTGACCGGCGGCCTGCGGATCGGCGTATCGGCGAAGCTCGCCAAGCAGGCGCTCGCCGAGATGGGCGGCAAGGATGTCGCCGAGATCGAGACGCTCTGGCACGGCTTGTCGCCGCCCTATCTGCCGCTCTTCCGCTGGCTTTCGGGCGAGGCCGAGAAACCTGCGCTTTCGACGCCGGCCGTCTTCCATTCGGTCATGCTTGCCAATCCCGTCGGCGAAGGCGATCTCGACGCGCTCGACCCCAGGGACTTCGCCGCCGAATGGAAGTGGGATGGGATCCGGGTGCAGCTTGCCAATATCGGCGGCGCGCGCCGGCTCTACTCCCGCAGCGGCGACGAGATCTCCGGCGCCTTTCCCGATGTGCTGGAAGCAGCGGACTTCACCGGCGTCATCGACGGCGAACTGCTCGTCGGCGGCACGGCGCGCACCAATCGCGCAACCCGGAGCTTTGCCGATCTGCAACAGCGCCTGAACCGCAAGACCGTCAGCCACAAGCTTCTCGAAGCCTACCCTGCCTTCATCCGCGCCTATGACATTCTGTTTTCAGGCGAAGAGGACGTTCGCCCGCAAGGCTTCGTCGCAAGAAGGGCAATGCTTGCCGATCTGGTCGAACATGCCTCGCCGCAGCATTTCGACCTGTCGCCGCTGGTGCCGTTCTCGTCCTGGGACGAGCTTGATCGGCTGCGCGCCGACCCGCCCGATCCGGTCATCGAAGGCATCATGTTGAAACGGCTCGATTCGCCCTATACGCCGGGCCGCGTCAAAGGTCCCTGGTTCAAGTGGAAGCGTGCGCCCTTCAACATCGACGCGGTGCTGATGTATGCGCAGCGCGGCCACGGCAAACGCTCGAGCTACTACTCCGACTACACCTTCGGCGTCTGGACCACGGTCGACGGGAAGGAGACGCTCGTGCCGGTCGGCAAGGCCTATTTCGGCTTCACCGACGCCGAGCTGGAGGTTCTCGACCGCTTCGTCAGGGACAACACGATCGAGCGCTTCGGGCCGGTCCGGGCCGTGCGCGCCGAGCCCGATTTCGGTTTCGTCGTCGAAGTCGCCTTCGAGGGCATCAATCGCTCGACGCGGCACAAATCCGGCGTGGCGATGCGTTTTCCGCGCATAGCCCGCCTTCGGCAGGACAAGCTGCCGCGCGACGCCGATCGCCTGGAGACGCTGCAGGCGATGATCGAAGCGCGGGAGAGCCCGTAGGATCGTGATCCGTCCGGAAATCTGGGAACACCGGCGATGGCCGCGCGTTGGGAGAAGGCTATCAACGGAAAGGTGGTGTTCCATGCCAGCCAAGTCGAAGGCTCAGCAGCAGGCAGCCGGTGCGGCCCTTGCCGCAAAGCGCGGAGAGATCAAGAAATCCAGCCTCAAGGGCGCGTCCCGCGGGATGGAAAAATCCATGAGCGAAAGCGAACTCAAGGAACTTGCCGAGACCAAGCGCAAGAAGCTGCCCGAGCGCAAGGGCGACTGAGTGCGGAACCTCGTATAAAAGAGCCGCCTAAAACAAGAATTGTTAAGACCCTTTTGGGATCATCCCGGTCGATACACACAGCCATTCGCGTGCCACCGGGGTGATTTGTGCCTGCCAGACATGCTTTCAACCTCGGAATGAAGAGGCTCTCCAGAAGTTTAGCGCCAAGTTACCTTCCGGCGGTCATAGCGGCTTTCGTGGTCCTGGTGGCCGGCATCCTCGCAGACAATCAGAACCAGGTGGTGGCTGAGGCACGCCTGCGCGCGCGGGTCGCTGAAGAGCTCAATCCCATCCGCGCCAAACTCGAGGCCAACGTCAACGGCAACATCCAGTTGGTGCGCGGCTTGATCGGCACGCTCGTCACCGAGCCCGGCATGGATCAGAAACGTTTCGCTACGCTCTCGCGCAGCATCTTCACCGAACGCTCGCAACTGCGCAGCATCGCCGCGGCGCCGAACCTCATCGTCTCGCTCGTCTACCCGCTCGAAGGAAATGAGAAGGCGCTGGGGCTCGATTACCGCAGGAATGAGGCGCAGCGCGCGGCCGTCATGCGGGTGAAGGACACCGGCCAGATGGTCCTTGCCGGCCCCGTTGACCTCGTCCAGGGCGGGCGGGGACTGATCGGCCGGTTCCCGGTATCGATCGACGCCGGCGGCAGCAGTAACCGCTTCTGGGGCATCGTCTCCGCCATCATCGACATCGATCGCCTCTATCGTGACAGCGGGCTCTATTCGAAGCAGCCCGGCATAGATATCGCCATAGCCGGACGCGACGGGACAGGCGCAAAGGGACCAGTCTTCTTCGGCGACCCGGCAATCTTCAAGCATTCGCCGGTCGAGATGACCGTGCTCTTGCCTGGCGGCTGCTGGCGCATTGCAGCCGTTCCCAAGGGTGGATGGCCGGCGACGGCTGGCAATGCCTGGTTCATCCGCGGCTTGATCATTCTCGGCGGCCTGATGATCATCCTGCCGATGGTGTTGACCGGCCGTCTGATGAGCGAGCGGCAGAGCAACATTCGCGCGCTCAGGCACAGCAAGGCGCAACTGCAGGAACTATCCCATCGCCTGAAAATCGCGCTGGACTCCTCGCAGATCGGCATTTGGGAACTCGACATCGCCAGCGGCAAGCTGATTTGGGACGACCGGATGCGGGAACTCTACGGCCGCATCGGTTCCACAAGCGAGACCTATGAGGATTGGAGGAGCGCGCTACATTCCGACGATCTCCGGCGTGCCGAGGCCGAATTCATGGAAGCGCTCGAGACCGGCGACGCCTACAATTCGGACTTCCGCATCTGCCTCGCCGACGGCAGTGTGCGACACATTCGCGCGATCGGCTCCGCCTATACCGGCGCCGATGGCTTGAGGAAGGTCGTCGGAGTCAACTGGGACGTCACCGCCGACTTCGAGACCCGCGAAACCCTGTTCGAAGCCAAGCGGATGGCCGAGGCGCACAGCGTCGAACTCGAGGCGGCGCGTCATCGCATGGAATTCAATGCCCTGCACGATCCGCTGACCGGCCTGCCGAACCGCCGCTTCCTCGACCAGGTCCTGGCCGAGCGCGACAGGCATTTCATGCCCGAGGCAAGGCTCAGTATCTTCCATATGGACCTCGACCGGTTCAAGCAGATCAACGATACGCTCGGCCACGCCGCCGGTGACGAGATCCTGCGCCACGCCGCCGAACTGCTGCGCGGCAATGCGGATGCCAAGGACTTCGTCGCTCGCATCGGCGGCGACGAATTCGTCATCGTTCGCCAGGATGGCGGGGCAGAACCGGACGCCACACTCGCTTCCCGCATCATCGAGGCGATGAGCGTGCCCGTTCGCTACAAGGACCAGGAGTGCCGCATCGGCGTCAGCATCGGCATTGCGGCCCAGACCAAGGCAACGGATGACCTGTCGCATGTGCTGGTCAATGCCGATATTGCACTCTACGAAGCCAAGCGTCGCGGCCGCAACCGGCACGAGACATTCACGGGCGAGCTGAAGACGGCCGTTTTCAAGACGAAGCAGACGGCCGACGAGATCCTTCGCGGGCTGGAGCACAATGAGTTCATCGCGCATTTCCAGCCGCAGTTCTGCCCACGATCGCTCGATATCATCGGCGTCGAGGCACTGGCTCGCTGGGATCATCCGTTCAAGGGATTGCTCGGCCCCCACGCGTTCCTGAAGACAGCGGAAGACATCAACGTCGTCGCGTCGATCGACCAGGCGATCCTGGAACAAGCGCTGTTCCAGATCTATCGCTGGGAGGCCAATGGCATCCATATTCCCAAGGTCTCGGTCAATCTGTCCTATGCGCGCCTTCACGATGAAAACCTGATCGATCGTCTCGAACAATTGCAGATTCCGGCCGGCCGCCTGTCTTTCGAACTGCTGGAATCGATCTCCTTCGACGAGAGCGACATGACCGTGCTCTCCAACATCCGGCGGATCAAGGAACTCGGTATCGACATCGAGATCGACGATTTCGGCACGGGCTATGCCTCGATCCTGAGCCTTTTGAAATTGACCCCGCGGCGGTTGAAGATCGACCGCCAGCTCGTCCTGCCGATCCGCGAGTCGCCCACCGAAAAGCGGCTTGTCGAGTCGATCATCGACATCGGCACGTCGCTCGGCATCGAAGTGATCGCCGAGGGTGTCGAGACGCTGGAACACGCCCATATCCTGAAGGAACTCGGCTGCCACGGGCTGCAGGGCTACGCCTTCGCGCGACCGATGAACGCCAACGACCTTGCCACCTTCGCCTTCGAGCGTCGCTGGCTCGCCGCCTGAGAAACACGTCCGCCCGCTGCAAAAAACACGGTGCGTACATTTTTCGCAGGGGCAAGGCTTGGCAGCCCTGCCGCGAATCGCCATAAAAACAATTGCCTGCCTCCATTTCTCGGGACCGGCGGCATCATCTGCGGCAGTCGCTGATGCGACCGCCCTTTCGGGCCTCTAGGGCGTCCCGCTGCAAGTGCAACCCACTGAAGCGGAAAAGATGCTCTAGATTCAACATCCTGGTGCGTCCCCTGTGCATTCGTTTGAAAGCACGGCGCTCTGGTGCCCGCTCTCCATGAAACCCGAACGAAGGGAACGGTACGATCGAATACGCGGGAAAATTGCTTTCTGTCTTCATTCTCGCCCCATTTGCGGGAAGCCTCCTTGCAATCTTCTTTCCGCCCGATCAACGTGGTGCGACAGCCTGGTTTGCGGGAGCGATCGCGCTCCTGTGTTTCCTCGTTGCCGCCGGCCTCTATCCCTTCGTCACCTCCGGCGGCGTGCTGCGCTACGACATCGCCTGGCTTCCTGAGCTCGGCCTCAATTTCACGCTCCGGATGGACGGCTTCGCCTGGCTGTTCACGGTGCTCGTCACCGCATTCGGTGTTCTCGTCGTGCTCTATGCGCGCTATTACATGGCCGCAGAGGACCCGGTGCCGCGCTTCCTGGCGCTGTTTCTGGCCTTCATGGGTTCGATGCTCGGCGTAGTGCTTTCAGGCAATCTCATTCTGCTTGCCGTCTTCTGGGAACTGACGAGCATCGTTTCCTTTCTGCTGATCGGCTACTGGCATCACAATGCCCATGCCCGTGACGGTGCGCGCATGGCACTGACCATTACCGGCACCGGTGGTCTCTGCATGCTCGTTGGCCTCCTGCTGATGGGCCGCATCGTCGGGAGCTACGATCTCGACGTCGTGCTCGCCTCGGGCGATCTGATCCGCAACTCGCCGCTCTACATGCCGGTACTGATCCTGGTTCTGCTCGGGGCGCTGACGAAAAGTGCGCAGTTCCCGTTCCATTTCTGGCTGCCGCATGCGATGTCCGCGCCGACGCCGGTCTCGGCCTATCTGCACTCGGCGACGATGGTGAAGGCCGGCGTTTTCCTACTGGCGCGCCTCTGGCCGGTCATGGCCGGCACCGAGGCCTGGTTCTGGATCGTTGGCCTGGCCGGGCTTTCGACGCTGTTGCTCGGCGCCTATTTCGCCATTTTCCAGCAGGACCTGAAGGGCCTGCTCGCCTATTCCACCATCAGCCATCTCGGCCTGATCACGGTCCTCCTGAGCCTTGGCAGCCCGCTTGCAGCCGTCGCCGCGGTCTTCCACATCGTCAACCATGCCACCTTCAAGGCGTCGCTGTTCATGGCAGCCGGCATCATCGACCACGAGACTGGAACGCGCGACATGCGCAAGCTCGGCGGGCTGATCCGTTACATGCCTGGAACAGCCGTGCTCGCCATGGTCGCGAGTGCGGCCATGGCCGGCGTACCGCTCTTGAACGGCTTCATCTCCAAGGAAATGTTTTTCGCCGAAGCGATCGAAACGCACCAGGCCAACATCCTCGACACGATGACCCCCTATGTCGCGACGCTCGCCGGCATGTTCGCGGTTACCTATTCGCTGCGTTTCATCCACAGCGTCTTCTACGGCAAGCCCCCGGAGGATCTGCCGAAGGTGCCGCACGAGCCTCCGCGCTGGATGCGCGCGCCGATCGAGTTCCTGGTGCTCGCCTGCCTCGTCGTCGGCATCATCCCGGCGATCACCATCGGACCGTTCCTGCACACGGCGGTCGTCGCCATCCTCGGCGCCAGCACGCCGCAGTACAGCCTCGCCGTCTGGCACGGCTGGAACCTGCCCCTGATCATGAGCTTCGTCGCGCTGGCGGGCGGCGTCGGTCTCTATTTCCTGATGCGCAACTACCTTGCGACCAGCATCGAAGGCCCGCCGATCTTCCGCCTGCTGCACGGCCAGCGCATCTTCGAGCGCGTGCTGGTGACGCTCTCGTGGAAATGGGCGCGTTCACTCGAACAACGTCTCGGCACGCGACGGCTGCAGCCGCAGATGCGTTTCCTCGTCTTCATCGCCATCGCCGCCGCCGCCCTGCCGCTGCTTCTCAGCCACTACGAAATGCCGCCGCTTCTCGTGCGCAGCATCGATCCAGCCTTCGCCCTGCTCTGGGCCGTCGGCATTGCCTGTGCGATCGGCGCGGCGCTTCTCGCGAAATTCCACCGGCTGGCTGCGCTCGTGCTGCTCGGCGGCGCCGGTCTTACCACCTGCCTGACCTTCGTCTGGCTTTCGGCGCCCGACCTTGCCGTGACCCAGCTCCTCGTCGAGATCGTCACGACGGTCCTCATCCTGCTCGGTCTTCGCTGGCTGCCGAAGCGCATCGAGGATACGCAGGAATCGGAGCTGCTTTCGCTGCAGGTCCGCTTCCGGCGCCTGCGCGACTTCCTGCTGGCGATCACCGCCGGCGGCGGCGTGGCGCTCATCGCCTATACGATGATGACCCGTCCGCTGCCCGAGACAATCGCCAGCTACTTCCTCGAGCGCGCCTACAAGGAGGGCGGTGGCACGAATGTCGTCAACGTCATCCTCGTCGACTTCCGCGGCTTCGACACGCTTGGCGAAATCGGCGTTCTGGCGATCGTCGCGCTGACGGTCTTCGCCCTGCTCTTGCGCTTCCGCCCGCAGGCCGACAGCCTGGAGGCGCCCGAACAGCAACGTGTCCAGAATGCCTTCGACGACGATCACCCGGATCGCAACAAGGGCGACAGCGTCGCCGAATACCTGTTCGTGCCCTCGGTCATCATGCGCTGGATGTTCCCGGTCATCGGCATGCTGGCCGCCTATCTGTTCCTGCGCGGCCATGATCTGCCGGGTGGCGGTTTTGCCGCCGGCATCGCCATGTCGATCGGCTTCATCCTGCAATACATGTCCGGTGGCACGCGCTGGGTCGAGGAACGGCTGCGCATCCATCCCTTGCGCTGGATGAGCATCGGGCTGTTGGTCGCCGCAGCCACCGGCATCGGTTCCTGGCTCTTCGGCTATCCGTTCCTGACCTCGCATGCCCAGTACGCCACACTGCCGATCGTCGGGAAGTTCCCGCTGGCGAGCGCCCTGTTCTTCGATCTCGGCGTCTTCTCGCTGGTGCTCGGCGCGACGGTGCTGATCCTCATCGCGCTCGCCCACCAGTCGATCCGCGCGCCGCGGGCCCATGCCCGCGCCATGCGGAGCGGAAAGGAGGCCCGCTGATGGAGATCATTCTCTCGGCCGCCATCGGCGTGCTTACGGCATCCGGCGTCTATCTACTGCTGCGCCCACGTACCTATCAGGTGATCATCGGGCTTTCGCTGCTCTCCTATGCGGTCAACCTCTTCATCTTCGGCATGGGGCGTCTTCGGGTAAACGCGCCGCCGGTGCTGGAACCCGGTGGCATCGGCGATCTCAGCCGCTTCACCGATCCGGTGCCGCAGGCGCTCGTGCTTACCGCGATCGTCATCGGCTTCGCCATGACGGCGCTCTTCCTCGTCGTGCTGCTCGCCTCGCGCGGCTTCACCGGTACGGACCATGTCGACGGTCGGGAGCAGCGCCATGACTAACTGGATGCACCACCTGCTGATTCTGCCAATCTTGGTGCCGCTGATGGTCGGTGCCGCGATGATTCCGATCGACGAGCGCAACCGCTTGATGAAGGGCGTGATGGGCTTCGTCTCGACGCTCGCACTCTTCGTGCTCTCGATGGTGCTGATGCGTATTGCCTCGGTGGACGGAGCGCCCGCCGGCAGCGGCGTCTATCAGCTCGGCAACTGGCCGGCCCCTTTCGGCATCGTCCTGGTGCTCGACCGCCTTTCAGCGCTGATGCTGTGCCTGACCAGCGGACTGGCGCTTGCCGCCCAGGCCTATTCGATCGCGCGCTGGCACACGGCCGGCCATCATTTCCATTCGCTGTTCCAGCTTTTGATCGCCGGTCTCAACGGTTCGTTCCTCACCGGTGACCTCTTCAATCTCTTCGTCTTTTTCGAGATGATGCTGGCCGCGTCCTACGGCCTGCTGCTGCACGGCTCCGGGCCGCTCCGTGTCAAGGCGGGCCTGCATTACGTCGCGATCAACCTCGCCGCCTCGTCGCTCTTCCTGATCGGCGTCAGCCTGATCTATGGCGCAACCGGCACCCTCAACATGGCCGATCTCTCGATGAAACTGGCGACACTCTCGCCGGATGATCGCCAGATGGTCGAGGTCGGCGCCGGCGTGCTTGGCGTCGCCTTCCTGGTGAAGGCCGGCATGTGGCCCTTGAGTTTCTGGCTGCCGACGGCCTATTCCGCCGCAACGCCGCCGGTCGCCGCCGTCTTCGCGGTCCTGACCAAGGTCGGCATCTACGTTATCCTCAGGCTTTCGCTGCTGGTCTTCGGCGCGAGCGCCGGGGCTTCTGCAGGCTTCGGTCAGCCGATCCTGCTTGCGGGCGGCCTGCTGACCATCGCCTTCGGCGCCATCGGCGTGCTCGCTTCGCAGGCCATGGGCCGGCTCGCCGCCTATTCGGTGCTCGTTTCCTCCGGCACCCTGCTCGCTGCGATCGGCCTCGGCCATCCCGGCATGATCGCAGGCGCACTCTTCTATCTCGTCAGTTCGACGCTCACCATCGCCGCCTTCTTCCTCTTGATCGAGCTGGTCGAGCGCGGCCGCGATGCCGGCGCCGACGTTCTCGCGGTGACGATGGAAGCCTATGGCGACGCCGACGAGGACGAGGAGGAAGAAGTGGTCGGCGCGGCAATCCCTGGGACCATGGCGATCCTCGGCCTCTGCTTCTGCCTCTGCGCCCTGTTGCTTGCCGGCCTGCCACCGCTCTCGGGTTTCGTTGCCAAATTCGCGATCCTCGGCGGTCTCTTCGGCCTCTCGGGAACCGAAGCCGCCCCGGCGATTTCCACGGCCGACTGGACCTATGTCACGCTGCTGATCGTCTCCGGGCTGGCAGCGATGATCGCCATGAACCGCGTCGGCATCCGCACCTTCTGGGCGTCGATCGAAAACACCGTGCCGCGCGTCGTCGTCATCGAGATCACACCCGTCGTCGTGTTGCTCGCCACCTGCATATTCCTCAGCGTACAGGCCGGTCCGGCGATGCGCTACATGCAGGCGACGGCGGATTCGCTGTTCGATCCGGCCGGCTACACCGAGCAGGTGCTCACGGCACCCCGGGCGGGAGGCTAGTCAACGATGCGCACCTGGCTCCCCTATCCGCTGCTGTCGATTGCCCTGCTCCTCATCTGGTTGCTGCTCAATCAATCGGTCGCCCCCGGCACATTCGTCATGGGCACGATCCTGGCGACCGGTCTCGGCTGGGTGACGCTGAAACTCAGCCCCGCCCATTCCCATCCGCGCCGGATCCTCCTGACGCTACGCTTCGGCTTTGCCGTTGCACTCGACATTGTCCGCTCCAACCTTGCCGTCATCGCCGTCATTTTGCGCGGCCGACGCCGACCGCCGAGTTCAGGGTTCCTCACTGTCGACCTCGATCTCGATGACGAGAACGCGCTGGCCCTGCTTGCCTGCGTCATCACCGCGACGCCCGGAACGGCCTGGCTCGAATACGACCGCCGCCGCAAGTCCCTGCTCTTCCATGTGCTCGACATGGAGAACGAGCGCGTTTGGATCGATACGGTCAAACGCTACGAGGCTGCCTTGAAGGAGATATTCGGATGATGGAACTTTCAATCATCTGGTCGATCCTGATTGCCCAGATCATGCTCGGCCTGGCGATGGCTTTCGCCTTCTTCCGCATGGTGAGGGGCCCGCGCGCCCAGGACCGCATCCTTGGCCTCGACACGCTCTACATCAACGCGATGCTGATGCTGCTTACCTTCGGCATCCGCAGCGCAAACTCGATCTATTTTGAATCGGCGTTGATCGTCGCGCTGATCGGCTTCGTTTCCTCGATTGCCTTCGGCAAATTCCTGATGCGTGGGGAGATCATCGAATGAACCATCTTACCGATCTTCCTCTGTGGGCAGCCATCCTCGTTTGCGGACTGACGGTTCTGGGCGCTGCAATCGCCCTGATCGGCTCGGTCGGCCTTCTGCGGTTTACCAGCTTCTACGAACGCCTGCATGCGCCGACGTTGGCGACGAGCGGTGGCGTACTCATGATCTGCACCGCCTCGATCATTTGCTTCGCAGTGCTGCAGAGCCGCTGGGTGTTCCACGAGATCCTGATCATCGTCTTCGTCCTCGTCACCACACCGATGACGCTGATGCTGCTCGGCCAGGCTGCGCTCTACCGCGATCGGGTCAAGGAAAAACGCGGCGTCCCGCTCAAGCAGCGGCCGCCGAGAGAAGAACCGGCAGAGTAGTTTCAAGCCGCTGAGCGGCGCGGAAAGCCGCTGACAGCGCTTGAATTTCTGGCCTACTCGCCACGCCCCCGGAAGCGCCGCTGATAGGCTGGGTCGTAGAGCGAACTCTCGCGGAAATCGGAAGCTTCGAGCCCGGGACCAACGAAGATCAGCGCCGTGCGCTCGATCGGCTCTTCCGCGACCTTGGCGGCAATGTCGCGGAGCGTGCCGCGCACCACCCGCTCGTCCGGCCAGGACGCCTTGACCACGATCGCAACGGGGCAATCGGCGCCATAAAGCGGCGTGAGTTCCTCGACCACCTGTTGAAGGGCATGGATGGCGAGATGGATGGCCAGAGTTGCGCCGGTGGCACCGAAGGCGGAAAGCGTTTCGCTGTTCGGCATCGGCGAGGCGCGGCCGGAAACGCGGGTCAGCACCAGGCTCTGGGCGACCGCCGGAATGGTCAATTCGCGGCCGAGCGCCGCTGCCGCAGCAGCAAAGGACGGAACGCCGGGCGTCATCGTATAGGCGATGCCATGTTTCTCCAGCCGGCGGATCTGTTCGGCGACCGCGCTCCATACCGAAAGGTCGCCGGAATGCAGCCGTGCCACATCCACGCCGTCGGCTGCCGCCTTCACATACTCGGCCTCGATCTCGTCGAGCGACATCGGCGCCGTATCGACGATGCGGGCACCGGGCGGGCAATATTGCAGGAGTTCCGGCGAAACGATCGAGCCGGCATAGAGGCAGACCGGGCAACGCCCGATCAGGTCGCGCCCGCGCACCGTGATCAGATCCGCGGCCCCCGGGCCGGCGCCGATGAAATGTACCGTCATGTGTCGCTCTTTCTTTATTTCCCGCAGTTCCGGACGCAAAACCGCTTCGCACTTTTGCTGGTATTGCTCTAGCTCTTAATCCACGACCACTGCGTCACCGGCATGGCCGGCCGCCACCCGGTCATCGCGCCGACGGGACCAGACCTGGCGATATCGATGCGGATCAGCGTTCCGCCGAGCCGCGCGTGATGATCGAGCAGCACCGCCTCCATATCCGTCGTCACCGCATTGGCAACCAGCCGTCCGCCGGGGCCAAGTGCTGCAATCGCCGCCGCCATCACGCCGCCTTCGCTGCCACCACCGCCGATGAAGATCGCATCCGGCTGCGGCAGGCCGGCAAGCGCTGCCGGCGCCTCGCCTTCGACCACCGTCAGCCCGGGCACGCCGAACATCATCGCGTTGCGGCCGATGCGAGCGGCCCGCTCCGGCGACACCTCGATGGAGATCGCCTGCATGGTGGGGTCGGCCAGCATCCATTCGATGCCGATCGAGCCTGAGCCACCGCCGATATCCCAGAGCAATTCGCCCTTGCGCGGCGCGAGAGCCGAGAGCGTCAGCGCCCGCACCTCCCGCTTGGTGATCTGCCCATCATGTTCGAACAGTGCGTCGTCGCGACCGGCTGCGAGCGGCAGGATGCGCGCACCCTCCTCGGCGCTCACCTCGATGGCACAGACATTGAGAGGATGGACGAGGCCGAGCATGAAACGCGACGCGATCTGCGTCGTCACCCGTTCGCCGGCGCCGCCGAGCGCCTCGAGCACGGTCAGCCGCGACTGACCGAAGCCGCTGGCGACCAGAAGCTCGGCAAGATCCCTGGGGCCTGCTCCGTCCGACGTCAGCGTCAGGACGCGTGCGCCCGGATGCAGGTGCGGCCGCACCAGATCGAGCGGGCGCCCGTGCACCGAGACGAGTGTCGCCTCCTGCAGCGCCCAGCCGAGGCGCGAGGCCGCAAGGCTGATCGATGAGGGCGCCGGCAGCGTACGGATTTCGGCCGAGGCAATCCGGCGCGCCAGCGTCACGCCGACGCCGAAGAAGAACGGGTCGCCCGAGGCGAGCACCACGACGGGCATGCCGCGGCGCGCGACGATCTCCACGACCGAGCGTTCGAGCGGGCTCTGCCAATTGTGCGCCTCGCCCTTGATCAGCGGCTTGGCGAGCTCCAGATGGCGATGGCCGCCATAGACGACGGGCGCCTCGGCAATCAGCCGCTTGGCCTCGTCGCCGAGACCCGCTACACCATCTTCACCGATACCGATGACGGTCAGCCAGGGGGAGACGATGCCGGGATCGCCGTTCGACACGTCAGCCATGGAAAAACCTCGCATCCTGATTTTGGGCGGCACCACCGAGGCGCGCGAGCTCGCGCGCCGACTGGCCGAAGACGTCCGCTACGACACCGCAATCTCGCTGGCCGGTCGCACCGCCGACCCGAAGCCGCAGCCGGTGAAGACCCGCATCGGCGGCTTCGGTGGCGCCGACGGGCTGGCGCATTTCCTGCGCGACGAAAACATCGCGTTGCTGGTCGATGCGACCCACCCCTTTGCCGCGCGCATTTCGCACAATGCCGCCGAAGCAGCGCAACGAACCGGAGTTCCGCTTCTGGCGCTCCGGCGACCGGAATGGCAGTCCTTGCCCGGCGACCGCTGGAATTCGGTCGGCAGCGTCGTCGAGGCGGTGAGCGCGCTGGGCGCTCGCCCGCGCCGTGTCTTCCTCGCCATCGGCCGGCAGGAGGCCTTCCACTTTGAAGCCGCGCCGCAGCACAGCTATGTCATCCGCAGTGTCGATCCGGTGACCCCGCCGTTGAACCTGCCGGACCAGGAGGCAATCCTGGCGACCGGCCCCTTCGCGGAAGGCGACGAAGCCACGCTGCTCAAAAGCCGGCACATCGACGTGATCGTCGCCAAGAACAGCGGTGGCAGCGCCACCTATGGCAAGATCGCCGCGGCGCGCCGGCTTGGCATCGAGGTGATCATGGTCGAGCGGCGCAAGCCCGCGGACGTGCCGACAACAGGCAGTTGCGACGAGGCGCTCGACCGCATCGCTCACTGGCTCGCTCCCGCATAAAAGCGCGGCGTGTAGACGAGATCCGGCTGCCCTTCACGCTCGACGATGCGCGTTTCCGGCGAACCGATGATGACGCAGGTCGCCATGTCGGCGCGGTTGGCATCGGCTTCGCCGAGCGGCATCACCGTCATCCGCTCGTCCGGCCGCCCGGCGGCGCGTCCGAAGATCACCGGAACGGTTGCGGGCAGAACGCCACGCAGGATCTCGAAGGCTTCGCCGAGCTGCCACGGGCGCGCCTTGCTGATCGGATTGTAGAGCGCGATCACGAGCCCTGCTTCCGCCGCCAGCTTGAGCCGCCGGGTGATGACCTCCCAGGGCTTCAGGTTGTCGGAAAGCGAGATCGCGCAGAAATCGTGGCCGAGCGGCGCGCCGATGCGGGCGGCAACCGCGAGCATGGCGGTCACGCCGGGCGTGATCACCAGTTCGACCGACTTCCATTCCGCAGGCCCCTTGTCGATCGCCTCGCAGACGGCGGCGGCCATGGCAAAGACGCCCGGATCGCCGCCGGAGACCATGCAGACCTTCACCCCGGCAGCGGCCCGCGTCAGCGCCACCTGCGCCCGATCGAGCTCCTCGCGATTGTCGGAGGCGACGCGCACCTGGTCGGGGCGCAGGTTCAGCCGATCGAGATACGGGAAGTATCCGTAGAATTCTTCAGCCGCCGCAACCGCCTCGGCCGTTTCCGGCGTCATCTGCCTCGGGCTGCCCGGACCGGTGCCGACCACATAGAGCGTACCGGTCATGGCCTGTCCTTCCAGCCGGGAACGAGCACGAGCGAGAAATAGGGCGCCTCGTCGTCGGCTTTTTCCGCAAGCGCCGTCATCGCTGCGTTCTTCATGGTGCCGCGCTCGACATAGACGGCCTGGTCGAGACGGCCGGAGGCGGAAAGCGCCCGGCGGATCTTCGGCAGGTTGCGCCCGACCTTCATGATCACGGCGGCTTCGGTATCCTTGAGCCGCCGGCCGAGCTCGGCTTCGGCCATCGTGCCCGGAAGCACGGAAAGCACGTCGTCGCCCTGCACCAGCGGCAGGCCGGCAAGCGACCAGCAGCCGGACATGGCGGTAATGCCGGGGATCACCTCGACCGGGAAGCGGTTGGCCAGCCGCACATGCAGATGCATGTAGGATCCGTAGAACAGCGGATCGCCTTCGCTGAGCACCGCGACCGTGCGTCCGGCGGCAAGATGCGCCGCCACGGCTTCCGCGGACGCGTTGTAGAAATCGGTGATCTGGCTCTTGTAGGCGCCGTCGTCCTTGTCGATTTCGGTCGTCACCGGATAGTAGAGCGGCAGCTCGACGAGATCCGACTTCAGCAGGCCCTCAACGACCGCGCGGCCGTTGCCGCTGCGCCCGGCCTTGGCAAAATAGGCAAGCACATCGGCCTCGCCGAGCGCCTTCACCGCCTTGACCGTCAAAAGCTCCGGATCGCCCGGGCCGGTTCCAACGCCGATCAGGCGCCCCACGCCGGCGCCGCTCACAGGCCAGGCCTCGCGAGCGAATTCAGCGCCGCCGCCGTCATCGCGCTGCCGCCGAGGCGGCCGCGGACGATGGCGAAGGGAACGCCATAGGAATTTTCGGCCAGCGCATCCTTCGATTCCGCAGCACCGACGAAACCGACGGGCATGCCGAGGATCGCCGCCGGCTTCGGCGCGCCGTCGCGCAGCATTTCGAGCAGGAAGAACAGGGCCGTCGGAGCGTTGCCGATCGCCACGACCGATCCGGCCAGACGCTCTCTCCAGAGCTTCAGCGCCGCCGCGGACCGCGTATTGCCGATCTCCGCAGCAATCCCAGGCGTACGCGGATCGCGCAGCGTGCAGATCACCTCGTTGCCGGCCGGCAGCCGCGCGCGGGTGACACCGTGAGCGACCATCTCGGCATCGCAGAGGATCGGCGCACCGGCCTTCAGTGCTGCGCGAGCCGAGGTCACGAAATCAGGAGAGAAGACGAACTGCTTGGTCGCTTCGACGGAGCCGCAGGCATGCACCATGCGTACCGCAAGATCCGCTTCCTCGTCGGAGAAGCCCGAGAGATCGGCCTCCGCGCGGATGATGGCGAAGGAACGCTCGTAGATGGCGTTGCCATCGCGAATGTAATCATACTCAGGCATGTCTATCCCTGTTCGAACGCTGCCGAGACGCGCGCAGCTCCGAGCCGTGTAAGACAGGACTGCGCCGATTCGCCAGCGTCTTTGTTTTGCCGCACCAGCCGGCCGAGCCGGGCGAGCGCGGATTTCACTCCATTCTCATCGGTGTAGGCGCTTGGCAAGCCGTTGGCAGCCCCATTTACGACAAGCCCGTATCCTGATGGCGCACCGACCAGCGTCAATTCCGACGGTTTCGGCCGGGCACACCCCTTGGCGCAGCCGGAAAGATGGACGGTGAGCGAGCCGTCGAGCAACTCGGGCGCCACCTCGACGAGACACTGCGCCATCGCCTTGGTTTCCATCCGCGCGGAGGCGCAGCCCTTGCTGCCGGCGCAGGTCGCGATCGCGTTGCGCGGGTCCTCGGCAGCGATGCGAAAGCCGAGTGCCGCTGCCAGGCCCTGGGCCGCGGCTGCCGCCTCGCGCATCAGACCGAGCACGAAGAAGGCATGCCCCGGCGCCAACCGGATCGCAGTGGCGCCGAGCGCCTTGACCTGATGGAGGAAGGAGATGAGCACTGCTGCCTCCACCTGCGCAAATGCGAGGCCGAGTCCAAGAACCGCTTCGGAGTGCCCCAGCTCGTGAATGCCGGGTATCGCGGCCGAGATTTGGGCGGCTGGAGGCTCGGAATGCCCCTCGCAACGACAAAGGGCGCGAACTTCGGCGGGATCGAGATCGCGTCCGCGCGCGGTCGTGCCAAGGTCCGCAAGCGTCTCCAGAATGGCGATCAGCGCCGGGACCATCGCGTCGCCGTCCAGCACGCCGACAATGGCTCCCCTCGCTGCGGTCCCGCCAAGCGACAGCAGCCAAACGACACCTTCCGGCGTCGAAAGCGCCTGAAGGCGAATATCGGCCACGACGGCATCGAGCCCGAAGCGGCCGCCACCGTCGATGACGACGGACAATTTGGGTGCGAGCTTCAAGGACGGCCGGTGCACCTGCAAGACCCCGCGAAGAGCCGCCGCGATCGGACGGGGATCGGCAATCTCTGCCGGGTCGATACCGGCAAGCGGCGGAACCTCGATCGCCAGTCCTTCGGCGATCGCGATCTCGGCATCGCCGATCGCCTTTGCCAGGGCCGGCACCGTCTCATCGCTCAGGCCGCGCAGCTGCAGGTTTCCGCGCGCGGTGATCTCGATGATGCCGTTGCCGAAGGTTTCAGCCGCTGCTGCAAGCGCCAGGACCTTGGGAATGGTCAGACTGTCGTCATCGGGCCTGAGCCGCACGAGCAGGCCATCGCCGGTCTGCATCGGCGCGGCGAGCGACGGACAGGCGCCGCGCCGCATCGAGGCGGCGGCACCGTTTACTCCGGTCGATGGCACGGCACAACTGATCATCAAATCCGTCATCCCTGAAGACGCCTCTACAGACGCTATAACACGGCGGCAAACCTTGAGTGAGATCAAACGCGACGCGGATCTGCCCGCCTCGTCACTCCTCGAAATCGGCGCCCTTGCGAAGCAGGTAGATATCCATGATCCATCCCATCTTCTCACGCGCCGCCGCCCGGGTTTCGAGGATCCGGTCCTTCACCTCGGCAAGGCGGCCGGAAATGACGATCTCGTCCGGCGTGCCGAGATAGGCACCCCAATAGATCTCCGCATCCGGATCGTCGATCCGCTGGAACGCCTGCTCGCCGTCGAGCATGACGGCGGAGGTCTGGCTCCTCTCGGGAAAGCTCTCGTGCAGCCGGCGCCCGGTGGTGATTTCCACCGGCTTGCCGACGAGGTTCAGCGGAATCCTGTGGCTGGCGCAGAGCGCCTGCAGGCTGGTGATCCCCGGGATGACGTCATAATCGAAGGCAACCTGCCCGCGCGCCTTGACCCGCTCGACGATTCGGATGGTGCTGTCGTAGAGCATCGGATCGCCCCAGACGAGGAAGGCACCGGTTCCCTCCTCGCCCAACTCGTCGGCAAGCAGCCTTTCGTAGATCGCTGCGATCTGTTGATGCCAGTCGTCGACGCTGCCGTCGTAGCTCACGCCCTCGGTGCGGCGTACCGGCACGGCGAATTCGACGGTGCGGCTGTCGTTGCGCGTCACGTATCGGGCGCAGATGTCGCGGCGCACTTCGGCAAGCTCGGTCTTCTTCGCCCCTTTGGTCGGGATGAAGAGCGCATCGGCCTGGTTCAGCGCATTGATCGCCTGCACCGTCATGTGCTCCGGATTGCCGGAACCGATGCCGATGATCAGAATTTTGCGCATGCCCGCCTCCACCATTCCTGTCCTGGGCGTCTTAGGCGCATCGTCGCCGTCGGCGCAAGACCTCAGCGCGACAGCGAGACCGCCATCCGCGTCAGGCCAAGACCGACCTCAATTGATCTCGGCCGCGACCGGATTGTCGGGCAAGCGCCAGTCGATCGGGTCGAAGCCCTTGGATTCCAGGAAGGCATTGGCCTGGGAGAAATGTCGGCAACCGAGAAAACCGGAATGGGCGGACAGAGGCGAGGGATGCGGGGCTCGCAACACCAGATGGCGCGAGCGGTCGACGAAAGCCGCCTTCTTCTGCGCATAGGAACCCCAGAGCATGAAGACGACGGGATGGTCGGCCTCATTGACGGCGCGGATGATCGCGTCGGTGAACCGCTCCCAGCCCCGTCCCTGATGCGAGGCCGCAAGCCCGCGCTCCACCGTCAGCACGCTATTCAGCAACAGTACGCCCTGTTTCGCCCAGCTTTCGAGAAAGCCGTGCCGCGCCGGCGGAATGCCGAGATCGGTGTTCAGTTCCTTGTAGATATTGACGAGCGAGGGCGGCGTTCTGACGCCGGGGCGGACACTGAAGCACAGCCCGTGCGCCTGGCCGTCGCCATGGTAGGGGTCCTGGCCGAGGATGACGACGCGCACCTTGTCGAGCGGCGTCAGGTCGAGGGCACGAAAATATTCGGCACCGCGCGGAAAAATCTGCCGGCCTTCGCTCTTCTGGGCAACGAGGAACTGCTTGAGGTCGGCCATATAGGCGCTGGAAAACTCCAGCGCCAGCGCTGCCTTCCAGCTCTCTTCGAGCTTCACCGCCGTTTCCATCACACCTCCGGTCCATCTTTTTGCTTCGAAGCCAGCAATTTAGGCCGCCCGACCGTCATCGCAAGGACTATCGCCCGCGTCCGTCGGGTGTTGCACGGGTTTTGCCCGATCTATCGGCGCGCCTTCCATGCGGATCACTAACCTCGCTCAAGAGCATTGTATTTCAAAGAATACAACGGTAATCAGGAGGCGACACCGTTGTATCCTGAGAGATATCACGCTTCGTTGGAGGGAAATCGATGATCAAGAGAAGAGACTGGCTGAGGGGCCTGGTGCTGACACTCGGCCTCGCCTGGGCCGGCAGCACCGTGATGCCGGCAGCCGCGCGGGCTGACGAGAAGGTGACGGTTTTTGCCGCCGCGAGCTTGAAGAACGCACTCGATGCGATCAATGCCGAGTGGCAGAAGGAAAGCGGCAAGCAAACGACCGCCTCCTACGCTGCCAGCTCCGCGCTCGCCAAGCAGGTGGAACAGGGCGCCCCGGCCGATGTCTTCATTTCCGCCGATCTTGCCTGGATGGACTATCTCGCCGACAAGAAGCTGATCAAGGACGACACCCGGTCGAACCTGCTCGGCAACCGCATCGTGCTCGTCTCCGGCAAGCAGGATGCGGCACCGGTGGAGATCAAGCAGGGCTTCGATCTCGCAGGCATCCTCGGCGACGGTCGCCTCGCCATGGGCGCAGTCGATTCCGTTCCCGCCGGCAAATACGGCAAGGCCGCGCTCGAAAAGCTCGACGCCTGGAAGGCCGTCGAACCCAAGGTCGCCGGCGCCGAAAGCGTTCGCGCTGCCCTCCTCCTCGTCTCTCGCGGCGAAGCGCCTTACGGCATCGTCTACCAGACCGACGCCGCGGCTGACCCGGGCGTGAAGGTCGTCGGAACCTTCCCCGAAGACAGCCATCCGCCGATCGTCTATCCGATCGCGATCACCGCCGAAAGCAAGAACCCGGATGCCGCCGCCTATGTCGACTTCGTCAAGTCGGCCAAGGCAGCCGCCCTCTTCGAAAAGCAGGGCTTCACGGTCCTCAAGTAATCAGCCTGGAACGACGCTGGATCTCGCCTGTCCAGAAGCAGGCGAAGCATCTATCGTCACGCGTCGCCCGCGCCCAAACGCGGGCGACGCAATCATGGGTCAGAGGCAGGGGCGGACTTAGGCGGATAGCCACATCCTGCCGGCCGCGTATCGGGGAGCGATATCCATTGGACTGGCTTGCAGTGAGCGACGCGGAATGGACGGCGATCATGCTGAGCCTGCGCGTCGCAACCGTCGCAATGATCTGCAGCCTGCCCTTCGCGCTCGCTGTCGCCATGCTGCTCGCCCGCGGCCGCTTCTGGGGCAAGACGCTGCTGAACGGCCTCGTTCACCTGCCGCTGATCCTGCCGCCCGTCGTCACCGGCTTCCTCCTTCTCTTGCTTTTCGGTCGCCGCGGACCGCTCGGCGCCTTCTTCGCCGATTATTTCGGCCTGGTCTTTTCCTTCCGCTGGACGGGGGCGGCGCTTGCCTGCGCCGTCATGGCCTTTCCGCTGATGGTGCGCAGCATCCGCCTGTCGATCGAGGCGGTCGACCGTAAGCTGGAAGACGCGGCGACCACGCTTGGCGCCAGCCCGCCCTGGGTCTTCGTCACGATTACACTGCCGCTGATCATCCCCGGCATCATCGCCGGCATGATCATCGCCTTCGCCAAGGCAATGGGCGAGTTCGGCGCGACGATCACCTTCGTCTCCAACATTCCCGGCGAGACGCAGACCATATCCTCGGCGATCTACATCTTCACCCAGGTGCCGGGCGGCGATGCCGGCGCCATGCGGCTGACGATCATTTCGATCATCATCTCCATGGCCGCCCTGATCTTTTCCGAACTGCTGGCGGCACTTGCCGCCAGACGGGTGGCGGCCCCATGAGCCTCACCGTCGAAGCCCGCCACCAACTCGGCCATTTCGCGCTCGATGCCGCCTTTACGTCCGACGGCGGCGTGACCGCACTGTTCGGCCGCTCCGGCTCCGGCAAGACCTCGCTCATCAACATCATCGCCGGGCTGCTGAAGCCGCAAAGCGGCCGCGTCGTACTCGACGGCGACGTCATCGCCGACAGCGAGCGCCGGATCTTTACTCCCGTGCATCGCCGCCGCTTCGGCTACGTCTTCCAGGAGGCGCGGCTCTTTCCGCACCTGAGTGTTCGCCACAACCTCGCCTATGGCCGCTGGTTCGCCGGCAAGAGTGGCGGTAGCGATTTCACACGCATCGTCGACATGCTCGGCATCGGCCACCTGCTCGATCGCAACCCTTCAGCCCTGTCCGGCGGCGAACGACAGCGCGTCGCGATCGGTCGCGCCCTGCTGGCGGCACCGCGCCTGCTGCTGATGGACGAACCGCTTGCCGCCCTCGACGAGGCGCGCAAGGCGGAGATCCTGCCTTATCTCGAACGGCTGCGTGACGATACCGGCATTCCGATCGTCTATGTCAGCCACTCCGTCAGCGAAGTCGCCCGGCTGGCGCGGCGCGTCGTGGTGCTCGAAAATGGTCGGGTCACGGCATCGGGCGCGGCCGCTGAGGTGTTGAGCGCCCCCGCCGCCACGCTCGCCACCGGCCGGCGCGAGGCCGGCGTGCTGCTTGAGGGCGAGGTAGAGGGAACCGATCCGTCCCACGAGTTGACGACCGTCCGGGTCGGGCGGGAACGGCTGCGCATTGCTGGCGTCAGCGCCACACCTGGCAGCAGGCTTCGCCTGCATATTGCCGCGCGCGACGTCATGCTGGCGACATCAAGACCGGTGGAGATCAGTGCGCTGAACGTGCTCGAAGGGCGAATCCTTGCGATCTCGACCGAGGAAGACGGCAGCATCGATGTCCGGGTGAATTGCGGCGACGCGACGATTGCCGCCCGCATTACCCGCTTTTCACGCGACACGCTGCAGCTCGTTCCGGGCAAGACGGTCTATGCCATCATCAAGTCCGTAGCGATCGATCACTAGGCCTTCTTGGAAACAACGTAGGCAGTATCGGACGATCCATCGCCGCCGCGGACGGACTCGAGCCAGGCGAGATCCTCGGCGATCGCGGCTTGCGCCCTTTCTTCCATCTGCCGGTAGCGTCGGATCAGCTCTTCGCCGAACGGCGTCACCAGTGCTCCCCCACCCTGCTTGCCGCCGCGCTGCGTATCGACCGATGGTTCGCTGAACATCCGGTTCAAGGCATCGACCAGCAGCCAGGCGCGGCGATAGGACATATCCATCGCCCGCCCGGCAGCCGAGATGGATCCGGTCTCGCGGATCAGCTCGAGCAGCATGATCTTGCCGCGACCGAGCCGGTCGGCGGGCGGAAAATCGATGCGCAGGACGGTGCGAAGATCGGGGCGGCTCTCACTCATGCGGGCGAGCATAGAAGCTCGCCGAGCAAACCGGAAGTCCGCCCGGTGACGAGCCGGACCAGCTTTCGGAAGCAAAGTGAGCCGGCAAACCCAAGCTTTCGAGCAATGGCCAGATAGCGGGTCTTGATCTCGCGCCTTCGACATGCACCGATGATCCCGACAAGTCCTGTCCGAAAGTACCTTCTCCATGCCCGGTCCGACGCTCGATCCCATCGCAACCGATACCACCTTGCCCGCCAAGGCCGACGTCGTCATCGTCGGCGGCGGCATCATCGGCGTCAGCACCGCTCTGTTCCTCGCCGAACGCGGCGTTGACGTCGTTCTCTGCGAGAAGGGCATGCCCGGAGCGGAGCAGTCGAGCCGCAACTGGGGCTGGGTGCGGGTCATGGGCCGCGACGAACGCGAGATCCCGCTGGCAATCGAGGCGCTGAAGATCTGGGACACGCTCGACGCCCGCATTGGCGGCGAGACCGGCTTTCGCCGCAGCGGCATTCTCTACATCTCCGAGAACAAGCGCGACGTCGCCAATCGCGACGCCTGGCTCGCCATGGCAAAGCCCTACGGCGTCGATAGTGAACAACTCGGCCCTGACGCCACCGGGGCCGCGATGCCCGGTGCCGCAATCCGTTATGAAGGCGCGCTCTTCACGCCGAGCGATGGTCGGGCCGAACCGCAGAAGGCAGTGCCGGCGCTCGTTACCGGCGCCCGCCGCGCCGGTGCCCGCATCTTGACCGGCTGCGCTGTGCGCGGCGTCGAGAAGGCCGCCGGGCGGATCTCCGCGGTTGTGACCGAGAAGGGTCGCATCGAAACGTCGACGATGGTTGTCGCCGGTGGCGCCTGGTCTCGGCTGTTCCTCAAAGGCCTTGGCATCCGCCTGCCGCAACTGAAAGTCCGCAATACGGTGCTGAGAACCCGGCCCGTTTCCGGCGGTCCCGAGGGGGCCGGCGCAACGGCGACCTATGCCTATCGCAAGCGGCTCGACGGCGGCTACACGATTGCCGACGGTGCCGCCAACCTGCATGCGATCGTGCCCGATAGCTTCGCCTTCTTCCGCGATTTCCAGCCGGCGCGAAAGGCCGAGGGCGAGGCTGTCCAGGTGGGCATCAGCGCCCAGAGCTGGAACGAACTGTTCGAAATCGGTTCCGTGCCGCTCGACCGACCCGGCGCGTTCGAGCGGCACCGCGTGCTCGATCCCAACCCGGATTCGCGCCGGGCGCTCAAGGCACTGAACGCCGCCGGCAAGGCCTTCCCGTTCCTGCGCGAAACCAAGGTGCAGCAGATCTGGGCGGGCCTGATCGACGTGACGCCCGACGCCGTGCCCGTCATCTCGCCCGCCGTTCCGGGTCTCATAATCGCGACGGGATTTTCGGGCCACGGTTTCGGCATCGGCCCCGGTGCCGGCCATCTCGTCGCCGATCTCGTGACCGGAAAGAAACCGATCGTCGATCCGACGCCATTCCGGCTCTCGCGCTTCTTCGATGGAACGCCGATCACGCTTGCTCCGCCGGTTTGACCGTCGTCGGCAGAGTCCAGCCGCGAAAGAAAATTACAAGCAGCGACCGGCAGGAATATGCGCGACACAACGCGTGGGCGCGCTCCCGGCAGGATTCTATCTTTCTTCGCCCACACCGACCCCGAGACGCTGAAAAATCTTCATAAGCCCCCGAACTCGTGGCAGTCTGTATGCATTCCCGTCGGGAGAGCGGGGCTGAGGAAGAAGCTGTGCAGATCTCGGGCGGAGGAGCCTTGCGGGTCACCAAGCACGTCTTCGACGACATCCGACATACCGTTTTCCCGCTCTCGATTTGGTGCGCTGCGCACTCCGGAGGAGGCCGGAAACCGCATGAGCGATTTCGATCGACTTAGCCTGCATGTCCCCGAACCGGCGGTTCGGCCCGGTGGTCAACCGGATTTCTCCAACGTCAAGATTGCCAAAGCCGGCGCCGTTCCCCGCCCCGAAGTGGACGTCGCGCCGGAGGAGATCCGTGATCTCGCCTATTCGATCATCCGTGTGCTTAACCGCGATGGCGAGGCGGTCGGCCCCTGGGCCGGGCTGCTCTCGGATAACGAACTTCTCGCCGGTCTCCGCCACATGATGACGCTGCGCGCCTTCGATGCGCGCATGCTGATGGCCCAGCGCCAGGGCAAGACCTCCTTCTACATGCAGCATCTGGGTGAAGAAGCCGTCAGTTGCGCCTTCCGTAGGGCGCTGAACAAGGGCGACATGAACTTCCCGACCTATCGCCAGGCGGGTCTGTTGATAGCCGACGGTTATCCGATGGTCGAGATGATGAACCAGATCTTCTCGAATGAGAGCGATCCGCTGCGCGGCCGGCAACTGCCGATCATGTATTCCTCCAAGGAGCATGGCTTCTTCACGATCTCCGGCAACCTCGCCACCCAATATGTGCAGGCGGTCGGCTGGGCGATGGCCTCGGCCATCAAGCGCGACACCAAGATCGCCGCCGCCTGGATCGGCGACGGTTCGACGGCGGAATCGGACTTCCACTCGGCGCTCGTCTTCGCCTCCACCTACAAGGCGCCCGTCATCCTCAATATCGTCAACAATCAGTGGGCGATCTCGACCTTCCAGGGCATTGCCCGCGGCGGTTCCGGCACCTTCGCCGCCCGCGGCCTTGGCTTCGGCATCCCGGCGCTCCGCGTCGACGGCAATGACTATCTCGCCGTCTACGCCGTCGCCAAGTGGGCGGCCGAACGCGCAAGGCGCAATCTCGGCCCGACGCTGATCGAATACGTCACCTACCGCGTCGGCGCGCACTCGACTTCCGACGATCCGAGCGCCTATCGCCCCAAGACGGAATCGGAGGCCTGGCCGCTCGGCGACCCGGTCCTGAGGCTGAAGAAGCATCTGATCCTGCGCGGCGCCTGGTCGGAGGAACGCCACGCCCAGGCCGAGGCCGAGATTCTGGACGAAGTGATCCAGGCGCAGAAACAGGCCGAAGGCCACGGCACGCTGCATGCGGGCGGCAAGCCCTCAGTGCGCGATATCTTCGAGGGCGTCTACGCCGAGATGCCGCCGCACATTCGCCGCCAGCGGCAGAAGGCAGGATACTGATATGGCCAGAATGACAATGATCGAAGCCGTGCGCAGCGCCATGGACGTGTCCATGGAGCGCGACGACAATGTCGTCGTCTTCGGCGAGGACGTCGGCTACTTCGGTGGCGTCTTCCGCTGCACGCAAGGCCTTCAGGCGAAATACGGCAAGACTCGCTGCTTCGATGCGCCAATCAGCGAAAGCGGCATCGTCGGCACCGCGATCGGGATGGCGGCCTACGGATTGAAGCCCTGCGTCGAAATCCAGTTCGCCGACTACATGTACCCGGCCTACGACCAGATCACCCAGGAGGCGGCCCGCATCCGCTACCGCTCCAACGGCGATTTCACCTGCCCCATCGTGCTGCGCATGCCGACCGGCGGCGGCATCTTCGGTGGCCAGACCCACAGCCAGAGCCCGGAAGCGCTGTTCACTCATGTGTGCGGCCTCAAGGTCGTCGTGCCGTCGAATCCCTATGACGCTAAGGGCCTGCTGATCGCCTCGATCGAAGATCCCGATCCGGTGATGTTCCTGGAACCGAAGCGGCTCTACAACGGTCCCTTCGACGGCCATCACGAACGCCCGGTCATTCCCTGGTCGAAGCACGAGCTCGGCGAGGTACCGGAAGGCCACTACACGATCCCGATCGGCAAGGCGGAAGTCCGCCGCCGGGGCTCCGCGGTCACCGTCGTCGCCTACGGCACCATGGTGCATGTGGCGCTCGCTGCGGCCGAGGAGACCGGCATCGACGCCGAAGTGATCGACCTGCGCAGCCTGCTGCCGCTCGACCTCGACACGATCGTGAAATCCGTCGAAAAAACCGGCCGCTGTGTCGTCGTGCACGAGGCAACACTCACATCGGGCTTCGGCGGCGAAGTCGCGGCCCTCGTGCAGGAGCATTGCTTCTACCATCTCGAAGCGCCCGTCGTGCGCGTCGCCGGCTGGGACACGCCCTACCCGCACGCCCAGGAATGGGACTATTTCCCCGGCCCCGCGCGCGTCGGACGCGCGCTCGTCGAAGTGATGGAGGCCTGACATGGGCGAATTCGTAATCAAGATGCCCGATGTCGGCGAAGGCGTGGCCGAGGCGGAACTCGTCGAATGGCATGTGAAGCCCGGCGATCCCGTGCGCGAGGACATGGTGCTCGCCGCCGTCATGACCGATAAGGCAACCGTCGAAATCCCCTCGCCCGTGACCGGCACCGTGCTCTGGCTCGGCGCCGAAGTGGGCGACACGGTCGCGGTGAAGTCGCCGCTCGTGCGCATCGAGATTGCCGGCGAAGGCGCAGCCACCGCACCTCTCGACGAAAAGCCGGCCGCGAAGGCGGAAGAAAAGCCCGAGTTAAAGGTCGAGGCACCCGCGCCGCTGGCGAAACCCACTCAAGCGACAAAAGTCGAGGTGAAGGCGCCGGCCAACGGCATCCCGCCGGCGGCCGAACGGCTGGAAAAGGCGCTGGCGTCACCGGCTGTGCGCCTGCGCGCCAAGGAGAGCGGCGTCGATCTCCGTCAGGTGACCGGCACCGGTCCGGCCGGGCGGATCACTCATGACGACCTCGACCAGTTCATCGCCCGCGGCGCCCAGCCGGCGCTGGCGCCCGCCGGCCTCCAGCGCAAGACCGCGGTCGACGAAATCAAGGTGACGGGGCTGCGCCGCCGCATCGCCGAGAAGATGTCGCTTTCGACCTCGCGCATTCCCCACATCACCTATGTCGAAGAGGTCGACATGACGGCGCTCGAGGACCTGCGCGCGACGATGAACCGCGACCGCAAGGCGGACCAGCCGAAGCTGACGATCCTGCCCTATCTGATGCGGGCGCTCGTTCGCACCGTTGCCGAGCAGCCCGCTGTCAACGCGATCTTCGACGACGGCCCCGGCATCATCCACCGCCATCATGCCGTGCATATCGGCATCGCCACCCAGACGCCGGCGGGCCTCACCGTTCCGGTCGTGCGCCATGCCGAAGCGCGTGGCATCTGGGATTGCGCCAACGAGCTCAATCGTCTTGCCGAGGCGGCCCGCACCGGCACCGCCACCCGTGATGAGCTCACGGGATCGACGATCACCATCTCGTCGCTCGGCGCACTTGGCGGCATCGTCTCCACCCCGGTCATCAACCACCCGGAAGTGGCGATCGTCGGCGTCAACAAGCTGGCGATCCGCCCGGTCTGGGACGGCACGCAGTTCGTGCCGCGCAAGATCATGAACCTGTCCTCGAGCTTCGATCACCGCGTCATCGACGGCTGGGATGCGGCCGTGTTCGTGCAGCGACTGAAGACCCTGCTCGAAACGCCGGCGCTTATTTTCGTGGAGGCCTGAGGCGATCATGAAGGAAATTTCCTGCAAGCTGCTCGTCATCGGCGCCGGCCCCGGCGGCTACATCGCAGCCATCCGCGCCGGCCAGCTCGGCATCGACACCGTGATCGTCGAAAAGGCCAAGGCCGGCGGCACCTGTCTCAATGTCGGCTGCATTCCCTCCAAGGCTTTGATCCATGCGGCCGAAGAGTTCCACAAGCTGCGCGCGGCGGCGTCCGGCCGCAGTCCGCTCGGCCTTTCACTTGCCAACCCCTCAATCGATCTTGCCCACACCGTCGCCTGGAAGGACGGCATCGTCGGCCGGCTGAACGGCGGGGTGATCGGGCTCTTGAAGAAGGCCGGCGTCAAGGCGGTGATCGGCGCGGCGCGCTTCGTCGATGGCAAGACCGTCGATGTCGAAACCGAAATCGGGCTGCAGCGCATCCGCGCCGAGGCGGTCGTCATTGCCACCGGCTCGGCACCGGTCGAGCTTCCGGACCTGCCTTTCGGCGGGCCGATCATATCCTCGACCGAAGCCCTGTCGCTGAAGAGCGTGCCGAAGAGCCTCGCCGTCATCGGCGGCGGCTATATCGGCCTCGAACTCGGCACGGCCTTCGCCAAGCTCGGCAGCCACGTCACCGTCGTCGAAGCACTGACGCGTATCCTGCCGCAATATGATGCCGACCTGACGAAGCCGATCGGCAAGCGCCTCGGCGAACTCGGCATCGAGGTCTTCACCCAGACGGTGGCCAAGAGCTACTCCGTCGAGACCAATAGCCTGCATGCCGAACACAACGGCCGCGCTGTCAACGTCGCCGCCGAAAAAGTGCTGGTCACCGTCGGGCGCCGGCCGGTGACCGAAGGCTTCGGGCTGGAGGAGATCGACCTCGACCGCACCGGCCGCTTCATCCGCGTCGACGACCAGTGCCGCACCTCGATGCGCGGCATCTACGCCATCGGCGACGTCACCGGCGAGCCGATGCTGGCGCACCGCGCCATGGCGCAAGGGGAAATGGTGGCGGAGATCGTCGCCGGCCACAAGCGAAGCTGGGACAAGCGCTGCATCCCGGCCGTCTGCTTCACAGACCCGGAAATCGTCACCGCCGGGCTCTCGCCCGACGAGGCGCGCGCCAGCGGCATCGAGATCAAGATCGGACAGTTCCCCTTCCAGGCGAATGGCCGCGCCATGACGACGCTCTCGGAAGATGGCTTCATCCGCATCGTCGCCCGCGCCGACAACCACCTGGTGCTCGGCATCCAGGCGGTCGGTCACGGGGTCTCGGAACTCTCGGCAAGCTTCAGCCTTGCGATCGAAATGGGTGCACGTCTCGAAGACATCGCCGGCACGATCCATGCCCACCCGACGCAGTCCGAGGCTTTCCAGGAGTCGGCGCTGAAGGCGCTGGGGCACGCGCTGCATATCTGATCGACACGTTGTAAAATGGCCCCTCATCCGGCCTGCCGGCCACCTTCTCCCCGCCATGCGGGGAGAAGGACACACGCGGCGCCCACCCGCGCCAACTATTGCCTTTTGTCGCACGGGAGAAAGACATGAGCAGAATTGATCCGATCGTCATCGTTTCGGCGACACGCACCCCGATGGGCGCCTTTCAGGGCGGCCTCAAGGATCTGACCGCACCGGAAATCGGCGCCATCGCGCTGAAGGCAGCACTCGATCGCGCCGGCCTTGACGCTGTCGACGAGGTGCTGATGGGCAATGTGCTGCCGGCCGGTATCGGCCAGAACCCGGCACGCCAGGCAGCTCTTGGCGCAGGCCTCGGCAAGGAGACGCCGTCGACGACCGTCTCCAAGGTCTGCGGCTCCGGCATGAAGGCGCTGATGCTTGGCCACGACGCGTTGCTATCCGGCAGCGCCACCGTGCTTGCCGTCGGCGGCATGGAGTCGATGACCAACGCCCCCTATTTGCTGCCAAAGGCGCGCGGCGGCTTCCGCCTCGGGCATGGTGAGGTCAAGGACCATATGTTCCTCGACGGCCTCGAAGACGCCTACTCCGGCCGGCTGATGGGCACCTATGCCGAGGATACGGCCGAACACTACCAGTTCTCGCGCACGGATCAGGACGCCTTCGCGCTTCGCTCGCTGGAGCGCGCAACCCGCGCGGCTGAAGATGGTTCCTTTGCCGAGGAAACGGTAGTGGTCAGCGGCGCTGGAAAGCGGCAGACCGCCAATCTCGACCGCGACGAGCAACCAACCAAATCGGATCCGGCAAAGATCCCGAAGCTCAAACCCGCCTTCCGCGACGGCGGCAGCGTGACCGCGGCCAATTCGTCGTCGATCTCAGACGGTGCAGCGGCGCTGATTTTGATGCGGGCAAGCGAGGCGGAAAAGCGGGGGCTGACGCCGCTTGCGATCGTCGCTGGCCACGCCGGCCACGCACAGGAACCGGCCTGGTTCACGACCGCTCCGATCGGTGCGATCGACAAGCTGATGGCCAAGCTCGCCTGGGAAAAGGGCAGCGTCGGCCTCTACGAAATCAACGAGGCCTTCGCCGTGGTGGCGATGGCGGCGATCCGCGATCTCGGGCTCTCAGACGATATCGTCAACATCAACGGCGGCGCCTGCGCGCTCGGCCACCCGATCGGCGCGTCCGGTGCCCGCATCATCGTGACGTTGCTTCACGCCATGCGCGCCAAGGGCGTCAAACGCGGAATTGCTTCGCTCTGCATCGGTGGCGGCGAGGCGACAGCGGTGGGGCTGGAGCTGTTGCAGTAGGATACGAGCGGGATGAGGAAAAGTGCGCGCGGTTTTCCGCCCGCATCCCGCCCCAACTTATGAGAAGCGCCGCCGATCGAACGGGCGGCGCTTGTCGTTTTCAGCGGCGAATTGCCCCCTCGACCCTCTCCCCTTGACGGCGAGAGGGTCCGACCGGCCGCTCTTTAGCCCATGCGCTCGGAAGCGTAGGAACCCGGGCTCGGCGGGAAGACGACGACGCGGTTGCCGTTGATGAAGCAGCGGTGATGGATGTGCGCGTGCACCGCACGGGCCAGCACCTGGCTTTCGACGTCGCGGCCGATCGAGACATAGTCTTCCGCGCTCTGGGCGTGGGTGATGCGGGCGATGTCCTGCTCGATGATCGGGCCTTCGTCGAGGTCGGCGGTGACATAATGCGCCGTCGCGCCGATCAGCTTCACGCCGCGCTCATAGGCCTGCTTGTAGGGGTTGGCCCCCTTGAACGACGGCAGGAAGGAGTGGTGGATATTGATGATCCGGCCCGACATCTTCTTGCAGAGCGCATCCGACAGGACCTGCATGTAGCGGGCAAGCACGATCAGCTCGGCGCCGGTCTGCTCGACGATCTCCAGGAGCTGCGCTTCCGCCTTCGGCTTGTTCTCCTTCGTCACCTTGATGTGGTGGAAGGGGATGTCGTGGTTGACGATCACCTTCTGATAATCGAAGTGGTTGGAGACGACGCCGACGATGTCGATCGGCAGCGCGCCGATCTTCCAGCGATAGAGAAGGTCGTTGAGGCAATGGCCGAAACGCGACACCATCAGAAGTACCTTCATGCGCTCTTCGCTGTCGCGGATTTCCGCCGTCATGTTGAAGCGCTTGACGACCGGCTCGAAGCCCTCCTTGAGCTCATCGAGCTTGACGCCTTCCTGGCTGATGAAGGTCAGCCGCATGAAGAACAGGCCGGTTTCGAGGTCGTCGAACTGCGAACTGTCTGAAATGTAACAGCCCTTTTCGGCGAGATAGCCGGTGATGGCGGCGACGATGCCGCGGGTGGTCTTGCAGCTGACGTTCAGCACATAGCTTTTCATCGGTAGGTCTCTCGCTCCAGAGGTTTTTCCGGCCCCCCCATATACGGCCAGTCACGCAAAAACTAGCGCGGCCTTTCCGCCGCCGTCGATCCATTCGCGACATTCGCTTGACGGAACCGGCCAGACGAGCCGGTCAGCACAACAGAGGTTCAGCCTGATGGTGCCTGGAGAGAGGATCGGGCAGAAAGTCGCACCGCCTCAGCGCAGCGTGCGATCCGGATGCGCGCGGGCGAAAGCCTCGATCTCCGCACAATTCTGATCGATCGCGACAAGCCGCGGGCAAGCGCTGAGATCCACCTCCCAGCGGCGGGCATTGTAGACCTGCGGCACAAGGCAGAAATCCGCCATTGTCGGGCGGTCGCCATGGCAGAACCGGCCGGTTGCGGGATGGTCGAGCAGCCGTTCAAAGGCGGCAAGCCCCTCGCCGATGAACTTGCGCATCCAGTCGCGCCGCGCCGCTTCGCCATCCTCGGCATTGGCCATGACATGGGAGATCACGCCGAGATTGCACACCGGGTGGATGTCCATGGCGATCGCATAGGACAGCCTGCGTACCCGTTGGCGCCCGACGGCATCATGCGGCAGGAAGCCGCTATTGGCGCGTGTCTCGGCGAGATACTCGATGATGGCGAGCGATTGCGTGAAGCGCTCGCCATCGATGTCGAGCACAGGGACGAGCCCTTGCGGGTTGCGTGCCAGATGCTCAGGCTGCTTGTGGGCCTTGGCGAGCAGATCGACCGGCACCGAACGATAGCTTTCGCCGAGGCTGTTGAGCGCGATACGCACCCGGTAGCTCGCCGACGAACGCCAGTAGTCGTAAAGGACGGTCTCGCTCATGCCTTTGCCCGTTCTGTCGCTCGGCCGTATCAGGCCTTGTTGTAAGCTTCGACGGTCTGCTCGATCGCGCCGAAGATCGAATGGCCCGCCTTGTCCTTCATCTCGATGCGCACGACGTCGCCGGCCCTCAGGAACTGCGTTTTCGCCGCGCCGCCGACGATCGTCTCTATCATCCGCAGTTCTGCGATGCAGGAATAACCGGCACCGCCCTCGGCGACCGGCTTGCCCGGGCCGCCGTCGAGCTTGTTGGAGACCGTGCCCGAACCGATGATCGTGCCTGCAGCAAGCGGCCGGGTCTTGGCGGCATGAGCAACCAGTTGGGCAAAGTCGAAGGTCATGTCGATGCCGGCGTTGGCGCGGCCGAAGGGCTTGCCGTTGAGGTCGACGCAGAGCGGCAGATGCAGCTTGCCGCCGTCCCAGGCGTCGCCCAATTCATCCGGAGAAACCGCGACTGGCGAGAAGGCGGAAGACGGCTTCGACTGGAAGAAGCCGAAGCCCTTCGCGAGCTCCGCCGGGATGAGGCCGCGCAGCGACACGTCGTTGACCAGCATGATGAGGCGGATGGCCGCCCGCGCCTCTTCGATCGTCGCCGCCATCGGCACGTCGTCGACGATGACGGCAACTTCGCCTTCCATGTCGACGCCCCAGCTTTCGTCGACAAGCGGGATCGGATCACGCGGCGCGATGAAACTGTCGGAGCCGCCTTGATACATCAGCGGATCGGTCCAGAAGCTCGACGGCATCTCGGCATTGCGGGCCTTGCGGACCAGTTCGACGTGATTGACATAGGCCGAACCATCGGCCCATTGGTAAGCGCGCGGCAACGGCGAGAGCGCATCGTGTTCATGGAACCGGATCGTCGGCTGCGAGCCGGTCTCGATCCCTTCGGCCACGCGTGCCAGCCGAGGACCGGCATGCGCCCAATCATCGAGCGCTGCCTGCAGCGTGCGGGCGATGTGCCCGACTTCTGAGCAGCGGGTAAGATCGCGAGAGACGACCACGAGCTTTCCATCGCGCGAACCGTCCTTGAGTGTCGCCAGTTTCATGCAGTCCTCCCTCTCAATCTTTCTTTGTTTCTCGTATTACCAGGCAGAAAACCGACCTAGTCGGACGAATCGTCCGTAAGCTTCACAACAAGGCCGTCGGCAGCGATCGTCAAGGCGCCCGCCCAGTTTTTGCGGGTCGCGGCAATCCAGTGGTTTTCGGTTATCTCCGGATCATCGGCGGGGATGAGATGGTGCAGCACCAGCCGGCCGACGCCGGCGGCCGTTGCGATCGCCGCCGCCTGTTCGGCGAATGTGTGGCTCGCCAGCAGATGCTCCTTCAGCCGCGCGCCATTGCCGGTGCGCGCCACCAGCCGGTCGACGCCTTCGGCAAGCATCGCCTCGTGTATGAGAATGTCAGCCCCTCTGGCGAAATCGGCGAGCGGCGGGAAATAGGCCGTGTCGGACGAGAATACGACCGAGCCTTCCGCATGGTCGAAACGGAGCGCAAAACAGTCGGTGACCGGCGGATGGTCGACGCGCAGCGCCGACAACGTCAGGCCGTTCTCCGAGAAGATTTTGCCCTCGGGATATTCGATGACCTCGACCAGCGCGCGCAGATCCGGTCGCCCTTCGTCGACGATGCGAATGTCGATGTCGAAAGCCATCGCCTGAAGGAAGCCGTGCCAATAGGCGCAGGTCCCCGCAGGGCCAAAAACGCGCACGGGATCAGCGAGCCCGGCAGTCCACGCGGTGTGGATCAGCGGCCCGAGTTCCAGCACGTGGTCCGAATGCAGGTGGGTGATGACGATGAGGTCGAGCGCCTTCAGCGGCACGCCGGCATTGGTTAGCCCGCGGGTGACGCCGAGGCCGCAATCGACGACGATGGTCCGGCCGCCGATTTGAAGCAGCGACGAGGTCGGCCAGGGGCCGCCCGGCCGGATCGCCGGACCGCCCTTGCTGCCGAGCAAAACGAGGCGTGAACTCAAGACCAATCGCCTTCCGGCGTCCCGTTGAACCGCTTCTTGAGATCGCTCCAGCAATCGATATAGTTGTCCTGCAACGTCTCCAGTTCGGCGGCGAAGCGGGTCAGTTGCTGCGGGAAGCGGGTCTCGAACATGAAGGCCATCGTATTGTCGAGCTTCACCGGTTTCAACTCGCTGTTTGTCGCCTTGTCGTAGCCAGACGCGTCAGGCCCATGCGCCAGCATCATGTTGTGCAGGCTCATGCCGCCGGGCACGAAACCCTCTTCCTTCGCGTCATAACGGCCGTAGATCAGCCCCATGAACTCACTCATGATGTTGCGGTGATACCAGGGCGGCCGGAAGGTGTGTTCGGCCACCAGCCAGCGCGGCGGGAAGATGACGAAATCGACATTCGCCGTCCCCTCTTCGCCGGAGGGTGCAGTCAGGACCGTGAAGATCGACGGATCCGGGTGGTCGAAGAGGATCGCGCCGACGGGCGAGAAGGTCTTGAGGTCGTATTTATAGGGCGCGTAGTTGCCGTGCCAGGCAACGACGTCGAGCGGCGAATGGCCGATTTCGGTCACATGGAAGCCGCCACACCACTTCACATGTACGCGGCAGGGCGTCTCCTTCTCCTCGAAGGCGGCGACCGGCGTCTTGAAGTCGCGCGGATTGGCGAGGCAGTTGGCGCCGATCGGGCCGCGATCCGGCAGCGTGAACTTGGCGCCATAGTTTTCGCAGATGTAACCGCGCCAGACCTTCTCGTCGCCAAGCCGCGTGACCTTGAACATCGTGCCGCGCGGCACGAGGCAGATCTCGGAGGGTTCCACATCCATCTTGCCGAGTTCGGTGAAGACCTGGATCGCGCCGGTCTCCGGAACGATCAGGAGCTCGCCGTCGGCGTTGAAGAAATAGTCGTCCACCATGTCGGCGTTGAAGGCATAGGCATGCGCCGCCATCCCGGTCTGTGTCGGTGCGTCGCCCGCCGTCGTCATCGTGCGGATGCCCTCAAGGAAATTGAGCTTCTCCGATGGCTTCGGCAACGGATTCCAGCGTAACTGGCCGAGTGCCAGCGAATGCTCGGCCATATGCGGCGCCGTCTTCCAGTGCGGATAGTCGATCTTGCTGAAGCGCCCGGTGTGGCGGACACTCGGGCGGATACGGTAGAGCCAGGAACGCTCGTTGGTGCCGCGCGGAGCGGTGAAGGGCGAGCCGGAAAGCTGCTCGGCATAAAGCCCGTAGGCGCATTTCTGCGGGCTGTTCTGCCCCTGCGGCAGAGCGCCGGGCAAACTTTCTGTCTCGAAATCGTTGCCGAAGCCCGGCATGTAGCCGAGCGCCTCGGCTGCCTTGGCCTGTGCCTCGGCCTGTTGTCCTGCCTTCTCGAGCATGGTTCGATCCTCCTCCTGTAAGCGCCTGGCTCCAGCAGAGGAGCGCCCCTTGAGGGGCCGGCACACTTCCGGTGCCACGGCGACGGCGCATCCTCGTGGACGCGAGCGGCGCTTTCGGCATATTAGTTGCAATCGTAACTATCGATTTTGTAACTATCAAGGACACCGCGATGGCCACCGATGGCTTCGAGCTCAACGCCTTTCTGCCCTACCGCTTGAACCGTGCAGCCGAATTCGTCGCCCTGCGCTTCGCCGCCCAATACAAGGCACGCTACCAGCTCACCCGCCCGGAATGGCGCACGCTCGCAGCCCTCGGCAGCACCGGCCGCCCGATGACGGCGACCGAGGTCGGCGCCCACTCGGCCATGCACAAGACCAAAGTCAGCCGCGCCGTCGCGGCCCTCGAAAAACGCCGCTGGCTGACGCGGCGCGAACGTGAGGACGACCGCCGCGTCGAGCATCTGGCACTGACGAAGACAGGCATTCGGGCCTATGGCGAACTGACCGAGCTTGCTGCCCGCTATCAGGCGGAATTGAACGCGCTGATCGGACCGGCCGAGATGCAGGCACTGGCTGCCGGCCTGGAAGCAGTGGAACGCGCCATCGTCAGGATCGAAAAACCCGACAACGCCCGCGGCTGAGCTCAGCCCTTCATCCGTTCCGGGATCGGCACGCCTTCGAAGCTTTTCAGCGTTTCGAGCACGATCGAGGTCTTCACATGCTGCACGCTGTCATGGGGCAGCAGCACGTCGTTGACGAAGCGCGAAAGCCCGGCGAGATCCGGCGTCACCACCCTCAGGTGATAGTCCATCTCGCCCGTCAGCGCATAGGCCTCCAGAACTTCGGGCAGGCTGGAGACGAGCTTGCCGAACCGCTTGGCATTGTCGCGATTGTGGGTGGCGAGCGTCACCGAGATCACCACCATCAGATCGAGACCGAGCTTCTGCCGGTCGATCTGGGCCTGATAGCCGGTGATATAGCCTTCCGCTTCGAGCCGGGTGCGCCGCCGAGAGCATTGCGACGGCGAAAGCGCGATGCGTTCGGACAGTTCGTTGTTGGTCAGATGCCCATCGCGCTGCAATTCGCTGAGGATCTTGAGATCGAAGCCGTCAAGCTGCTCCATTCGTGCACCCTAATACAATATTTTGCATGTTTCGTGCGCCACCCTCTCCAAACAGCGCAAGAATACAAGCATCATGCATGGGAATTGCGTCATACTCCAGCAAAGTTTGGAAGAATAAGAGGAGACTTCCGATGGGCCCCTTCCCGCATGACGCCCCGCCGGCAACCATTACCGCTGACAACCCGGCCGGCACCGACGGTTTCGAATTTGTCGAATTCGCCCATCCGGAACCGGAGAAGCTTGCCGAGCTCTTTACCCGCATGGGCTACAGCCCGGTCGCCAAGCACAAATCCAAGAACACCACCGTCTGGCGGCAGGGTGACATCAACTACATCGTGAACGCCGAACCGGGTTCCCATGCCATGCGCTTCGTCGATCAGCATGGCCCGTGCGCGCCGTCCATGGCCTGGCGCGTCGTCGACGCCAAGCACGCCTTCGACCATGCGGTCTCGAAGGGCGCGATCCCCTACGAAGGCAACGACAAGTGTCTCGACGTTCCGGCCATCGTCGGCATCGGCGGTTCGCTGCTCTATTTCGTCGAAACCTACGGCGCCAAGGGCTCGGCCTACGACGCGGAATTCGAATGGACCGGCGAGCGCAACCCGAAGCCCGAAGGCGTCGGCTTCTATTATCTCGACCACCTCACCCACAACGTCTATCGCGGCAACATGGACAAGTGGTGGGCCTTCTACCGTGAGCTCTTCAACTTCACGCAGATCCACTTCTTCGACATTGACGGCCGCATCACCGGCCTCGTCAGCCGCGCGATCACCTCGCCCTGCGGCAAGATTCGCATTCCCTTGAACGAATCCAAGGACGATACGAGCCAGATCGAGGAGTATCTGCGCAAGTACAAGGGTGAAGGCATCCAGCACATCGCCGTCGGCACCGAAGCGATCTACGATGCCACCGACAAGCTCGCCGACAATGGCCTGAAATTCATGCCCGGCCCGCCGGAAACCTATTACGAGATGTCACACGAGCGTGTGCACGGCCATGACGAGCCGATCGAGCGCATGAAGAAGCACGGCATCCTCATCGACGGCGAGGGTGTGGTGAATGGCGGCATGACGAAGATCCTGCTGCAGATCTTCTCGAAGACGGTGATCGGCCCGATCTTCTTCGAGTTCATTCAGCGAAAGGGCGACGAAGGCTTTGGCGAGGGCAACTTCCGCGCCCTGTTCGAATCGATCGAAGCCGACCAGATCCGTCGCGGCGAACTGGGGCCGCAGGCGGCCGAGTAAACGGGCCTGGGCCGGAAAATCTTGGCCGGACGCAGGGCCGGCCTCTCGAAGCTCAAGAGCCTCTCGCCCAAGCGAGAGGCTCTTCTATGAAGCCGACATCAGGTCGCTCACAACGCGATCGCGTCCGCATGCTCAGTTCGTGGCATCGTTGACGACGCGCCAGTTCGGACGGCCGAGGTCATGCGGCCATTCGATCACGTCACGGTCGTTGAAGTAGACGACTTCGGCCAGCTTCGGGAACTGCGGATCCGGCTGTGTCGCGGCGTTCATCCACGGCTGCATATAGGCCTGGCTGCCTTCCCATCCGAGTTCGGCCACCCAGATCGGCTTGTTGTACTTGGCCACCAGGTCGTAGCCGGGCTTCAGCGCCTCGGCGAAGGTCTTCGGTCCGCCGTACTCGATCTTGTCGAAGGGCTCGAGCCCGAAGACGGACAGCCCGACGAGATCGACATAATCGTCACCCGGATAGTAGGCTTCGAGGTTCGGCAGTCCTTTCGGCGACCACATGATCTGCGCCTTCGGCGCCTTCTTGCGCACGATGTCCATCGCATGCCTGTAGGCCTTGATCCAATCCTGTGGTTGCCACCCGGCCCAGGAGAAGCGGCCGGAGGTATCTTCCATTTCCTGCCCCCAGCGCACGATGACCGGGCTTTTCAGTTCGGCAATCGCGTTGGCGATCGCTTCCATGTTGGGATCGTATTCGCCCCTGAGCATCCGGTCGCGGAGCTGCGTCGGCGTCAGTTTCCAGTCGAGCGACCAGGACCAGGGCTCGATGGTGATCAGCAGATTGCGCTTGCGCTGAAGCGCATACTCGTCAGCAGTGCGCAAGGATGCGAGATCGACGTCTTCCCACGGCAGGAACAGAGCCTCGGTCGTCACGTCGCTCTGGGCGCCGAAATCGCCGTGCGGATCATAGGCGCCGAATTTCGTTCCGCCAGGATGCATGACGGGACGTTTGTCGATCATCGTCTCGGTCTGTCCGGCATTACCCGCAGGATTGGCTTGCTCCTGCGCCAACGCGGACACCAGGCTGCCGAAGTCCAGCTGCAGGGCCAGGGCAGTGCATAGGGCGAATGCCAATTTGCGTTTCATTTCATCCTCCTGCTGCGTCTATTTCTTGGCCAGGAACTGTTCCTTGAGACGCAATGCCTTTGCTGTGATGTCGTCCTGGGCGACGAGGCTGTAGTAAGCGTCATTGGGCTTGGGCGTTGCGTGCTTGAAGACATACCACTCGCCGTTTGGCACTTTCCGCTGATAGATCGTGTCGCCGATCTTGGCGTGGCCGAAACAGGTCCGAGCGTCGCCCGCATCGACCGCGGTTGTCCATACGGCCTGCATGCACATCATGCCGAGGTCGCTGACGTACCAGTTGCCTTCGGCGAAGGATCGGTCACCGTTGCCCTTGTCGACAAAGGCAACCAGCTTTCGGTCATGCGCCGTGAAGCGTGCGCCGCCGGTCGACCATTGCCAGGTCTTGTTGCGGTAGAGGGAATAGACTTCATAGGCGCTGAGCGGCGTCGGCTTGATCTCCATCTTCGCCTTGACCGGCTCGGCGCCCAAGTAGACCGCGGCGGCTGCAAATGGCAGCAACAGCGGCAGAACCATGACTTTTATCGACCCTTTCATCGCCTTTCTCCTCGTCTTGGATTACACACGCGATTGTTCGCCGCCGTCATGACGGCACGTCGTATCGGCCGACCTTCTTTGTCGTCGTCGTTTCCCGGTATTTCGTTTCGCTGACACGTCCTTCGACGCTCCTAGCGGTGGCCTGTGACAGGATGGCTTCGGTCCGTGCCTCGCTCTCAGTCGGCGGCGGGAAGCCTTTCCATTGCAGATGGAAGCGAACGACCCTGAGCTTCGTGCCGAGTCCGGCGCCGGCAACCGCGAATTTCGCCTCGGTGAAGGTCACGAAGCCCAGGCCGTGCGACAGCGCCTCCGTGGCCTCGGCACCGTGACGCACGGCCGATTGGGCAGATAGCACCGAGACCAGGACAAGAGAGCCGGCCGTAATCACGGTCACCGTCGAACGCGGCACGAGAGGCAGCCCGTTCTCGCGCGCGTGCCGAACATGGATCACCACCGCGAGCCCGACATAGATAAGAGCGTTGATCCCAGCGAAGACGTAGAATCCGCGCGCCGTTCCCGCATCGGCAATCAGCCAGATGGCGAGCGCCGACATCAGGGAAAGCACGAGATAGGGCATCAACACCCGAAGCGGCAGGGGAGCTGTCGCGCCGCCGCCTTTTGGCGTGATGCGAAAATCGACGAACGAGCCGCTCAGATGATCGCGCACCGCCGCCAGGCAGCCGAGCAACGACCAGGGCCACCGCGAGAACAGGAACAGGATCGCCTCCCAACTCAGCACCCGCGCGTCATGCGGGCGGAAGGTGCCGGTCGAACGCCAGAAATAGGCGAGCACGACCAGCACCAGCGACAAAGGCACGAAATGCAGCAGAAAATCGGGATATTCGACCGCGACGAAGACCCGGCCCATGAGCAGCGCCGCGATCGGCATCACGAACATCAGCGCCATGAAGCACGAAAACAGCGGGTACCAGAACTGCGAAAAGAGAAACTGGAACTGCAGCCGCGGCGGCAGCTTCGGCACGTATACGGGCGAATACTTCAACAGGATCGCCACCAGGCTGCGCGACCATTGGAACTCCTGAACCACGAGATCGGCAAAGTTCGCCGGCCCATCGCCATGGGCGATGGCGTTCAGGGCATGCACGCCGCGCCAGCCATGGGCATTCATCATCAGCGTCGTCGAATGATCTTCGGCGAGCTCCGGACCCAGCCCGCCGATCTGCTTCAGCGCCTTTGTCCGCACGGCGTAATGCGAACCGATACATAAAGGCGCCCAGCCATTGTTGTAGCCGACCTGCAGGGAGCCATGCAGGCTTGCCTCCGCATAAAGCCGCCCGCGTGCCGCCCAGCTTGCGTCGGCATTCGCGTCACATATGCTCGGCGCCGAGACATAGCCGACCGACGGGTCGTTGAAGGGACGCAGCACCTCGACGAGATAGGTCGTTTCGGGCACGTGATCGGCGTCGAACTGCGCCACGAAATCGTAGCGCTCATAGCCGTAGTGATCGTAGAAATAGGCAAGGTTTCCTTCCTTGCAGCGCGTGCGGCGCGGCCAGGCGGCGCGATGATATTCGGCGACACCCTTTCGCGTTGAGATGAAAACCCCGTGGGCCGCACACCAGGAAGCGGTTTCCGGCGACGGGTCCTCGTCTGCCAGCCAGACATCGAAGTCGCAGCCGGTCTGGTCCAGCATCGCCTGCAGCGTCTTGCGCACGACGGCAAACGGCTCGGACGGCGCCTTGGTGACGACCATCGCGATCCGCCCCCAGGGCACGGGACCCGTGCTCACGGTGGCCACCTTCGCGCCGGAAAAGATCATGATGAAATAGACCGGCAGCAGGGTGATCCACCCGACGACGACGGTGATGAGGATGTAGCATGGCCAGTCCATGACGTGGGCCGGATCGAGCCACCACCGCCAGAAATACACGAAGGCCGCGAACCACGCGGTAACGCCCAACATGTTCAGCATCTGCAGGCGTCCGGAAAACAGCGCCGTCAGACGCGGACTGACATGCCGCGCACGCGCGAGATCGGCATAGTGCCGAAATCCATCGAGTGTGGCGGCCCAGCTCATCACCGCACCTCCAGCCCGAAACCTGGCGCCGCCGTGCGGATGATGGTGTCGATGTCAGAAAGCGCCGGGCGGAAGCCCAGCCGCTGCCGCGCCCGGCTCGTATCGGCATAGAGCACGGGCGGATCGCCGGGGCGACGCGGCAACATCTGCACGGGAACCCGTCGCCCTGTGACGCGATTGATGGCTTCGAGAACCTGCCGGATCGAGGTTCCGTGTCCGGAGCCGAGATTGGCGCGCAGCACTTCGCCGCCATCACGCAGATAGTTGACGGCCGCGACATGCGCGTCGGCGAGGTCGGTCACGTGAATGTAGTCGCGAATGCAGGTTCCATCCGGCGTCGGATAATCGTCGCCGAAGACGTCGAGCCTTTCGATCCCGCCTGCCGCCGCCATCAGGGCGCGCGGTACGAGGTGCGTTTCCGGATCGTGCCGTTCCGTGAGCTGTCCTTCCGGATCGGCGCCCGCGGCATTGAAGTAGCGCAACGCGACGGAGCGAAAATCATAGGCGCGTGCGTAGTCGCCGAGCATCAGCTCGATCATCAGTTTCGTGCGCCCATAGGGGTTTATCGGAAACTGCTCCGTGTCCTCGGTGATCGGAAGCCGCGGCGGTACGCCGTAGGTGGCGCAGGAGCTGGAAAATACGATGCGTGCAAGCCCGGTTGCACGGCAGGCTTCGAGCAGCGCGATGCTGCCTGCGACATTGTTGCGGTAGTATTTTCCCGGGTCTTCGACGGATTCCCCGACATAGGCGGAGGCCGCAAAGTGGATCACGCATTCGGGCAGAAACGTCCGGATCGTCGTCGCCAGCCGTTCCGTGTCCTCGAGCTCGCCTTCAACGAGGGGACCCCAGCCTACGTTGGCCCTATGCCCCGTCGAGAGATTATCATAGACGACGGGAACGAAATCCTGCTCAGCAAGGCGCTTGCAGGTGTGGCTTCCTATGAAACCGGCACCACCGGTGACGAGTATGATGCGAGACATCTCATACCGCCTCTCCCGCCGTTGCGCGATCGGCTGCGCTGAGGCGCTTCTTGAAGTAAGCGATGGTGCGCTCGAGCCCGTCGCGCAACATGACCTTCGGCTGCCAGGCGAGCTCCGTCAGCGCGTGCGATATATCGGGACGGCGCTGACGAGGATCGTCGACGGCCGCCGCCTGGTGAACGATGCGCGAGCGTGAGCCGGTCAGCGATCGCACCATTTCCGCAAGTTCGAGAACCGTGAATTCGCCGGGATTGCCGAGGTTGATCGGCCCGATGCAATCACCGGCCGAGACGGAAAGCCGGAGAAAACCGTCGATCAGGTCGTCGACGTAGCAGAAGGACCGGGTCTGCTGCCCGTCGCCATAGATCGTCAGGTCCTTGCCGAGCAGGGCCTGGACGACGAAATTGGAGATCACCCGACCATCGTCCGCACGCATACGCGGGCCGTAGGTATTGAAGATGCGCGCGACCTTGATCTTGACCCGATGGCATCGATGGTAGTCGAAGAACAGGGTTTCCGCCGACCGTTTTCCTTCATCGTAGCAGGCACGCGGGCCGATCGGATTGACGTTGCCGAAATAGACCTCGGGCTGCGGGCTGAGGAGCGGATCGCCATAGACTTCCGAGGTCGAGGACTGGATGACCGTGGCGCCGGTGGCGCGCGCATTCTCGAGTGCATGCAGCGCGCCAAGGACGTTGGTCATCAGAGTGCCGACCGGATCGGCCTGATAGTCGGGCGGTGATGCCGGAGAAGCAAAATTGAAGATGACGTCAGCATCGATCAGATAGGGTTTGCGAACGTCATGATCGATGATGTGGAAATGCGGGTTCTGCACCAAATGAGAGAGATTTTCGCGCCGTCCCGTTGAAAAATTGTCGAGACAAATAACCGTATGACCCAGAGAAAGAAGTCTTTCGCAAATATGCGAACCAAGAAAACCACCGCCGCCTGTTACTAGAATTCTCCTTGGTATTCCTGCGATCTTCTTTAGAAACTCCCGTTGCTCGACGACAGACAACGGTCCAGGAACGACCTTTCGCATGCACACCTCCAATTATTGTACACACCATTCCTCATGGTGATTGGAGACGGGCTGCCTATAGGAAATATAATAAGGAATTTGTTTCTTTATTACAATTTCACGCACAACCCGACAGAACAAGAATTCTACAATCCATCCCAATATCTTCTTTTCTTCAATTTCAATATTAGTTAATTATCAAATAACTAGTGACGCGTCAACTAAAACAATAAGGACTTATATAATATAATTTGAAATAATAATAGAGTTAGCCACGAAATATCCGCAGAGAGCTACAATGTAATCCAGAAAAAATAATCATATAATACTCTGTTAACCATATCATAATTACTACGGGCTACCGATCACGCTAGAAATCCTGCTTTCTTCGGGGGAGTATTCCGTCGACGATGTCGATCGGGTGTTCCGACGTGGGACCATCCTTCGCCACGAGCGAGGTCACGGCAAGCTGGCATGCAGGCCCTGATCAGCAGCCAAAACGCAATTTACTGCGCTCTCGACCGTGTCGAGGCACAGCAATGAAATACTTGGCCGATGCTTCCGAGTTTAGTTCTTCCAGCGCGACGAAAGCGTGTCGCCACCGCGTTCGGCCGCCGCATCGTTGGTGAAGTAACGCGACGCCGCTTCCGTGCGGTTGCGGACGTTCATCTTCTTGTAGATGTTGCGGACATGAACCTTGACGGTATTCTCCGACAATCCAAGACGGTCGGCGATGATCTTGTTTTGCGTTCCCTTGCAGATCAGATCGAGGATCTGAACTTCGCGGGTCGTCAACCCGTCGGGCCCGGCATCGCGCTTGCGCCGACCTGCGCCCGGGTTCGCTCCGGACAGCTCTGACCGCCGGCCATAGAGGCTACTGGCGGCGAAGGGCTCGGGCGAAAGCCGTCGCAGCAAGGCGGCGGGGAAGTGCTCGCCCCCCTTCATCAGCAAATCGATGGCTGCAAGGCAGACGTCCAGGTTGAGGTTCAACGGCAGAACGCCGTGGATCAACCGTTCTTCAACGAAGCCGGCGATCGACGGATCGAGTTCGTCGGCATTCTCCACCACCAGGCCGATCGAGGTCTTGGGGTGAAACTCATGAATGGTCCGCAAGATTGCCGGAAAGGACTTGGCCGGCATGCGGTAGAGCATGATCAGCGTCACGTCGACGAGACTGCCGTCCAACAGATTGTCCGGATCGGAAAAGCAGACGATGTCGTGCCCCTGAAATCGCGAACCGACCGCCTGCATCAGGCACTCGGCGAACAGATCAATCTTGGCGAGCATGACGATCTTTTTCTTCTGCGACAAAGCCTTGTTGTTTTCTTCAAAATCATCAACGCTGGAGCTTCCCGGATACATTACGCCCTCCTAGGATTTTTCCATTTATTTTTATGGGTGCACGTTTTTCCAGCAGCGCACCACACTTTCAGAAAATTTATTCGGAACCACTATGCGTCACGGCGACTTCCCGCCCCGAGGAAAATTCGCGATAGCTAATGTAACGTAAAGATCTTCATTACGAAACAACCCAAAAGGATTATTGGCGCCCCGCAAATGTCCTTAAATCGTTATAAATCGAACCATCTTTGGGTTACACGGCGACTGCCTCACGCATTGGCGCGCGAAAAATGCCATCCCGATGGCAGCGACCACTCTTCCGTCGGCCACGGCGCCCCAACCATTTCCGCGAAAGGCAGCCATTCCGAGACGAAAAGATGGATTAGCTGCCCAGGTATTCGCCGCGCCGCCTACCCATCCCCCAGGGCCGATATACCTAAAAATACTTCCTTGGAGCTAGTGAGCTGGCGGCCTGGGCGAGGCGGATCGCCCGATTGCGCGAAGAAGCAGGAGCACAACCGCATGGTTGGCGCTGACCGCCACGCTGGCGTGCGCAAATTCAAACGCTATAACAACGGCTTGGAGGCTGCGGATTACGCCAAAAAGAGCCAATAATTACAACCCACTAACTAGAATAGGTATCTTCCGCGCGCCCGCATTTGGAGTCACATTGGCATTTCGTTTTTGAGTATGCAGCTTGGGTTTCGGCGGAACGCTATTCCGCTCATTTCCATTCAACCCAGCGTGTGGCGTAAGCGTAAATCCCGAGTAAGTGCAAAGTATACATTGATCGATTGCGGATCGCGATCCGCTCTGTCATTTAAAAAAAGCATAAAAATCGAATTGTATTTTAAGAAAGCACTACAAATCGGATTAGAATATTGTTTCTTCCTCAAAACGGAGCCAACCCCAGCAAAAATACCGTAAGATTTAAGGGTATTTGGTGTTGGCTCCATTTTAATCCAAACGCCGCTTCAGCGCGCTCGCCCCAGGGGTCCCGATCCCTGTCCCTCAAGCCAGCCCCTCGGTCTTTGTGCTCGCTCCGGTCGAGCGCCTTCACGAAAGACAAGGCGGACAATGGGTCTCCGTGAACCTACTTCGTCTCGAGCGCCTGCGTCAGCTGGTCGACGATATCCTGCTGCGACCTCAGGCCGGAGGCGGTCAGATAGAGCTTGGCGGAGTCGAGATAGACGACATGGCCATTCTTCCAGGCCTTTGTCTGGCGCACCAGTTCATTGTCAAGCAACGCCGCCGCCGGCTGCGCCTGCTGGCCGATGGCCGCATCGCGATCGACGACGAAGATCCAATCGGGATTGGTCTCGAGAATATACTCGTAGGATACGGCCTGGCCGTGGGTGGCCACCTGCAGTTCCGGATCGGCCGGCTTGATGCCGAAGACGTCGTGCAACACACCGAAACGCGACCCCTTGCCGTAGGCGCTGATCTTGCCGCCTGTGGTGAGCAGGACGAGGCCCGTGCCCTTCTCCGCCGCGATGCCGCGGAGCTTTTCGATCGAGGCATCGAGCTTGTCGACATTTGCCTTGATTTCCGCTTGCCTGCCGAAGATCTGGCCGAGGATCCCGGCGTTCTTCTTGACGCTGCCGATGAGGTCCTTGTCGTCGGAGGTCAGATCAATCGTCGGCGCGATCTTGGCGACTTCGGCATATTTCGCCTGCGACCGGCCGCCAACGATCACCAAGTCCGCCTCCGCCGCATTGATGGCTTCGTAATCGGGCTCGAACAATGTGCCGATCTTCGGATAGCTATCCGCCTTGTATTTTTCGAGCGCAGGCGGAATTGCCGAACCGGGAACGCCGGCAACGGGAATGCCGAGCATGTCCAGCGTCTCCAGCATGCCGAAGTCATAAACCAGTACCGTATTCGGGTTTTTCTCCACCTCGGTGACGCCGCTGCTGTGCTCGATCTTCAGCGTCTCGGCCATGACGGTCGGTGCGCCGACGACTGCCATTGTCGCCGCGACGGCGAGGCTGCGCAGACCATTAGAAAACGACGATATATTCATGACAATTTTCCTCATCTTTTACGGTCGTCGTAGCGCGATTTTTCGATGACGGCAATGCACAGCTTCCGATTGCCGAAGATGTCGCAGTAAACTTGACTAGGCGGATCATATATAAGACTAAGGCGAACCATCCGGGGAGTGCCACGACCCGACGACAAGGCTTGAGCGTTCCGAAAGGAGCGTCGATCGCAACGGCAAGGGATATGCAGACGGTGGTCAAGACGAACAACAGGCAGGGCGAGCCCGAACGATGAAGCCGGCCCTGATTGCCATCCCCGTCATCCTCCTGTTTGCCGCCGCCAGCGTTTTCACGGGCGTCGGCAGCCTCGCCACAGCCGACGACGGCCGCGGCTGGTTCCTGGTCATCGAGAGCCGCCTGCCGCGCACGCTTGCGCTGATGCTCGCAGGCGCCGGCCTCGCGGTATCCGGCACCATCATGCAGATGCTGGCGCGCAACCGCTTCGTCGAACCGTCGACGGCGGGCACCGCCGAATCCGCCGCACTCGGAATGCTGCTCGCCATGCTCATCGCTCCCGATCTGCCGGTGGCCGGCAAGATGGTTCTCGCGGCACTGACGGCGCTTGCCGGCACCGCCCTGTTCCTGCAGATCCTGCGGCGCATTCCCCTGCGCTCCGCGCTGATGGTGCCGCTGATCGGCCTCATGCTCGGCGGCGTCGTCAATGCCATCACCACCTTCATCGCCTATCGCTACGACCTGATGCAGTCGATGGGCGCCTGGATGTCGGGGGACTTCTCGGTGGTACTGCGTGGTCGTTACGAACTGTTGTGGATCGGCTTCGCACTGACCCTCCTCGCCTATGCGACCGCCGCCCGCTTCACCGTGATCGGCATGGGTGAGGCGATCGCCCGCAATGTCGGGCTCAACTACGATAAGGTCGTGGCGCTCGGGCTCGCCATCGTCTCGATGGTCACGGCGACGGTGGTCGCCACCGTCGGCATGATCCCGTTCCTCGGCCTCGTGGTCCCGAACATCGTCAGCCTGATCATGGGCGACAATCTCCGGCGCACGCTGCCCGTGGTCGCCGTCTCCGGCGCAGGCCTCGTGCTCGCCTGCGATATCGTCGGACGGCTCCTGATCGCGCCCTACGAAATTCCCGTGGGAACCGTCATGGGCGTCATCGGCAGCCTGGTCTTCCTCCATCTCCTGCTTTCGAGGCGATCCCATGCAGGCTGATGCCAAAAGGATCGCTCCGTCCACCATCTTGCTTGCGTCTGCCGCCCTTGCACTCGTGTCGATGGTCGCTTTCATGACCATCGGCGCCAAGGGAAGCTGGTCCTTCCTCCTCTCCTTCCGCGGCACGAAACTGCTCGGCATGGTGGTGGTCGCCTATGCGATCGCCGTCTCCACCGTGCTGTTCCAGACGATTTCAGGCAACCGCCTCCTGACGCCATCGATCATCGGTTTCGATGCCATGTATACGCTGCTGCAGACGATCATGGTATTCTTCCTGGGTGCTGCGGGCGCAAGCAGCATCGACCCGCGGCTGCAGTTCCTCGTCGAAACGGCCGTGATGGTCGGCCTCTCGCTCCTGCTGTTTCGTGCACTGTTTTCCGGCGCCGCCCGCAGCTTGCATCTTCTGATGCTCGTCGGCGTCATCCTGGGCGGCCTGTTCCGTAGCCTTTCGTCCTTCCTGCAGCGCATCCTCGATCCCAATGCGTTCGTCGTGCTGCAAGACCGGCTGTTTGCGAACTTCAACAGCATCGATGCCAATCTGCTTGGCATTGCCGCTGTCGCCACCCTTGCCGTGACCTTCGTTCTCTGGCGGCTTTCGCCGACCTTCGACGTGCTCGCGCTCGGCCGAGAGGCAGCGATCGGCCTCGGCATCGATCACCAGCGTGTTGTCACCCTCCTGCTGGTGTTGATCGCGGTACTGGTATCGGTTTCCACCGCGCTCGTCGGACCGGTCACCTTCTTCGGCCTGCTGGTCGCCAGTCTTGCCTGGCAACTGACGCCAACCGCCAGCCACCGTTTCGTGCTGCCGGTCGCCGTCTCCATCGCGATCGCCACGCTTGTCGGTGGTCAGGTCATCCTCGAGCGGCTGCTTGCCTTCAACACGGCACTCAGCATTGTCATCGAATTCTTCGGTGGCCTTGTCTTCATCTTCCTGCTTGTCCGAGGTTCCGCCCGATGATCGAAATCCAGGGGGTTACGAAATCCTACGGCGGCAACGCGGTCGTCGACCGAGTGTCGCTGACGCTGCCCGCCGGCGGCCTGACCTCGATCATCGGACCGAACGGCGCCGGCAAGTCGACGCTGCTGTCGATCGTCAGCCGGCTGATGCCGATGGATACGGGCAAGGTGCTGATCGACGGTCTCGACGTCAGCCGCACGGCGGGCGATGTGCTTGCCCGGCGGCTCTCGATCATGCGCCAGGACAACCACGTCACCGCCCGCCTCAGCGTGCGCGACCTCGTTGCCTTCGGCCGCTACCCCTATTCCAAGGGGCGACTGACGGCGGCGGACGCCGAACATATCGAGCGCTCGATCGCCTATCTCGGGATCGAGCCCTATCAGAACCGCTTTCTCGACGAGCTCTCCGGCGGCCAGCGCCAGCGCGCCTTCATCGCCATGGTGCTCTGCCAGGACACCGACTACATGCTGTTCGACGAGCCGCTCAACAACCTCGACATCAAGCACGCGGTCGAGACGATGAAGCTCTTGCGGCGACTGGCTGACGATTTCGCCAAGACCGTGGTCGTCGTCCTGCACGACATCAACTTCGCGTCCGCCTATTCCGACCGCATCGTCGCGATGCAAGGCGGTCGCCTCGCCTTCGAGGGACCGCCGGAAGAGATAATCGTGCCAGCCCGTTTGCAGGCGATCTTCGACGTCGATTGCCGCGTTCATTCCGTCGGCGAAACGCGGCTGGTCAACTACTTCGAATAGGCCGGAGCGCAAAGCGCGCCGCACGGAAATCCCATGCAACGCGCCTTGATCGATAGAGCCTGCGCTTGCGCGCCCTCGCTACCCAGCAGCGCCGCGTGCGCCCTGCTTGCCGATCCGGGCCGCATCCGTTGCCCTGTCCTCGTCCGTCACCGAAGAGAACCGCTTCAGCCGACGACCGAGCTTCGCATTGATGTCGTCCATCACGGTGAACATGACGGGGACGAAAACGAGGCTGAGCATGGTCGAGGTGATCAGCCCCCCGATCACGGCGATTGCCATCGGTGCCCGGAAAGCAGCATCGGCGCCGATGCCGATCGCGGCGGGAACCATGCCCGCCACCATGGCGATGGTCGTCATGATGATCGGCCGCGCGCGGGTGACGCCCGCCGTCAGCAAGGCTGTCCGGCGATCGGCACCGCCGTTGCGGCACTCGATCGCATGGTCGACGAGCAGGATCGAGTTCTTGCAGACGATGCCCATCAGCATGAGGATGCCGATCGTCGACGAGAGATCGAGCGAAGCGCCGAAGAGCAGCAAGGCGAGCGCCGCCCCGCCGATCGATAAAGGCAGGGCCACCAGGATGGTGATCGGCTGCAGGAAATCCTTGAACAAGAGCACCAGAACCGCCGCGACCATCAGGATGCCGGCAAGCAAGGCCAGCGCGAAGTTACGGAACATCTCCGACATGTATTCCGCTTCGCCGTAGTTGGCTTGCGACACGCCCAAGGGCAGTTCGGTCATGGCCGGCAGCGCCGAGATCGCCTGGAACGCGGTGCCGAGCGTAATGCCGTTGAGGTTGGCCTCGACGGCGATCAGGCGCTTGCGATCCAGACGTTCGACGCTGCTTTCCTCCGCGCCGAAGGAGATATCGGCGACCGATGTCAGCGGCACCACTCGGCCGGCATTCGTGCCGACCCTCAGATTGCGGAGCGTATCGACGTCCCCCCGGGCCGACTGGTCGAGCATGACGCGGATGGGCACCTGGCGATTGCCGAGGTTGAAACGTGCCGAATTGCTTTCGCTGTCCCCCATCGTGGCGATGCGGGCGATAGTACCGATCGAGGTCACCGAGACGCCGAGCCTTGCCGCCTCGTCGAAGCGCGGCTTGACCAGCAGCTCCGGCGAAAGCAGCGGCTCAGTGGACTGAACGTTGACCAGTCCGGGAAGAGCACGCATCTCCTTTTCGAGACGGCGGACGGAAGCCATCAGCGCCTCCGGATCGTCGCTCGTCAGATAGATCGACAGATCCTTGGCCCCCTCGACGGACGAGAACGTCGCCTGGATATCGGGCGTTGCCGCCAACAGCGGGCGCAGCGAAAGCTCGAAGGACTTGCGATCGAGGCCGCGTTCCTCGCGCGGCTTGAGCTTGATGCGGAGAGACACCTCGTTGAGGTTTTCCGCCGTCGCCAGAACGCTTTCGACCTCCGGCCGCGCCCTGATCTGGCCGACCAGATCGTCGGAAATGCGGGCCGTTTCCGCAAGCCGCGTGCCGGGCGGCAAGACGATCTTGAGCTGCGACACGTTGCTGTCGCTCGTCGGCAGGAAGCCGGTCGGCAGCATCGTCAGCAGCCCGATCGAGCCGATGAAGATCAGCGCGACCAGCGACAAGGCCGTCTTGCGATGATCCAGCGTCCAGCCGAGCAGGCGGCGGTAGCCGTCGGCAATGCGCGATGGCTTGCCGGAATGGCCATGGCCGCCCCTTGGCCGCAGCAGGTAGGCCGCCATCAGCGGTGTCAGCAGGCGAGCCACCGCCAGCGAAAACAGCACGGCGATCGCAACCGTCAGGCCGAACTGCTTGAAATACTGCCCGACTGCACCGCCGATGAAGCTGACCGGCGCAAAGACCGCGACGATCGTCAAGGTCGTGGCGACGATGGCAAGACCGATCGCATCGGCTGCGTCGATCGCTGCGATGAATGGACGCTTGCCCATGTCGACGTGGCGTTCGATGTTCTCGATCTCGACGATCGCGTCGTCGACGAGAATGCCGATGACGAGCGTCAGCGCCAGCAGGCTGATGCCGTTGAGGGTGAAGCCGAGCAGGTCCATTACCGCGAAGGTTGGCAGGATGGAGAGCGGCATGGCAAGCGCGGAGATCAGCGTCGCCCGCCAGTTGCGCAGGAAGGCGAAAACGACGACGACGGTCAGGATCGCACCTTCGATCAGGGCCGTGACGGCCGCATCGTAGCTTTCCTGCGTGTATTCGACGAGCGAGATCAGCTCGGTGAATTCGATGCCCGGCATGCGCTGGCGGATTTCCTTCAGTCGCGCGGCAACGGCGTCGGCAACGACGGTATCGCTCGCCCCCTTGCTGCGCGAAACCGAGAAGCTGACGACCGGTTCGCCGTCGACGCGCGCGAAGTTGCGCGGTTCGGAGGAGGTGTCCTCGATCGTCGCAATATCGGAAAGCTGCACCCAGCGGCCGCCCGATAGCGGGATCGACAGCCGCGACAATTCCTCGACCGAGCCGGCGCTGCCGATGGTACGGATCGACTGCTCGCGGCCACCGATCTCGCCGCGTCCGCTCGGGATATTGGTGTTGATCTCGCGCAACGCCGTATTCACCTGGTCAGCGGTCACCCCAACCGCCAGCAGACGCTCGGGGTTGAGCGACACGCGGACCTCGCGATTGACGCCGCCGAGACGCTGCACCTTCTGCACGCCGGGCAGCGTCAGCAGTTCGCTGTTGATCGTATCGTCCACGAACCAGGAGAGTTCCACCGGCGACATGTCGGGGGCGCGCACCGCATAATAGACGATGGCGCTGCCATCGACATCGACGCGCGAGACGATGGGTTCCTGGATCGACTGCGGCAGGTCAGAGCGGATCTGCGCCACGGCCTCGCGCACGTCGTTGGCGGCGCGGTCGGGATCCGTGCCGATCTTGAACTCGACCGTCGTCGTTGACACGCCATTGGTGATGGTCGAGCGCATATGGCTGACCCCGACAAGGCCGGCGGCCACGCCTTCGACGCGGCGCGTCACCTGCGTTTCCATTTCGGCCGGCTGGGCGCTCGGCTGCGTGATCACAACCGTCACGACCGGAAACGACACGCTCGGATTGGCATTGACCGGCAACCGCAGGAACGAGGCGATGCCCATCAATGTGAGGACGACGAAGAGGACGATCGTCGGAACGGGCTTTCGGATCGCCCAGGCAGAGATGTTGCCGGTCATTGCGGCTCGCCCGCCTGTGCCGGCTGGACATCTCTCGCCAGGACCGCCTCACCCTCGCGCAGCGACACCCCGGCCTTGAGAACGACCCGGTCGCCGGTTGCGAGCCCCGAGACGATTTCGACCTTGCCACCCTGGCGCATGCCCGGCTGAACCGTCTTGCGGGTCACTTTGCCGGCATCGACGACAAAGACCGAAACCGTGCCGTCGGGGGCCCCGTAAAGCAGCGCAGAATCGTCGACCATGATCGCCTTGCGCTCGGCCACGACGATCTCCGCCCGGCCGAAAGTGCCGGCAAAGGGCGGCCTGCCCGTATTCAGCGTGACCTGAGCGGTGCCGAGCCGGGTTTCGCGATCGATCTTCGGATTGATCACCCGCACCGTCCCTTCGATCCAGTCACTGCGACCGGAGAGCCTGACCCTGACGATCTGGCCGACGGCGAGCAGCGGCAGTTCGGTTTCCGGGACTTCTGCGGCGAACTCGATCTCGCCGTCGCGGATCAGCTTGACGAGCGGATCCGAGCCCGCAAGCGCACCGGCGCGGGCGAGCCGCTCGGAGACGATGCCCGCGGCGGGAGCCAGGATCACAGCGCGTTCGAGCTTGCGGCGGGCCTCGGCCGCGAGCGCTTCCGCCTGCTCGTAGTCGGCCCGCGCCACCTTCACCGCCTGCTCGGCGATCGCGAGCGCCGAGACCCGTTCCTCGAGAATGGTTTCGGCCTGAAGATGGCGCAATTGCCGGGCCCGGGCGAGCTTCCTCTGCTCCTGCGTGGCCGTTTCCGCCTCCCGCGCCATCGTAGCGCCGGCACGCGCCACCCGGCCCTCTGCCTCGCGCAGAAGGTTTTCCAGCATGTCGGTCTCCAATCGGGCAATCACCTGCCCGACCGCAACCCGGTCGCCGATCTCGACTTCGACTTTGGCGATGCGCTGATCGGTCAAGGTCGTGCCGACGGCAATCTCCTCGCGAGCGACGAAGATGCCGGCGAAGGATCGTGTCCATTCCTGGGGACGGCTGTCGGCGACGAATGTCGATACCGTGCGGGCAATTGCGGCGCTGTCGACGGGAACGGAGGCCGCGGCCTCCCCGGAGGCGTGCGCCACGCCATGCGTCATGGCAAGCGCGAGGAGCGCAGCAAGGACGACGTTCAACTCAACTGTACGTCTCATTTCATTGGCTTTCCATTGGCAAGGCCGGTCGGATCGGAAACACGGGCGATCCGAGCTCTCGGTCTTGAGATCGGGCAAAGTGCGTCGTATAATAATTAGATCAATCGATCTAATTATCTGATCCATCAAACGTGACAATTGTAAGGCAGATCACACACTAGCATTGCGGGAAGATGGCGGAGGTCGTGTCAGCGAGCGACCTTGACAGCGGCGCGCCACCCCACGAAATTAGAGTGTTCGGTCTAATAAAGAGCCGGGCCAGCAAGGAGAATTGGCGATGCGCAAGGTCGACCCCGAGAAACACGCCGCCAAACGTCGACTGATCCTCGATGCAGCAATCGCCTGTTTTGCGCGAAAGGGCTTTCACGGCACGTCGACCGCCGAAATCTGTGCCGAGGCAGGCATGAGCCCAGGCAATCTTTTCCATTATTTTCCGACCAAGCACACCATTATCGCGGCGATCGTGGAGGAGGAACGTCAAGAAACGGCGGAGATCTTCCGTAAATTGAGTGAAGCCGAAGACCTGTTCGCCGCGCTGCTCGGTTTCATGGACACCGTTCTCGATCTCGCGGGCGACCCGACCTATTCGAGCCTGGCACTCGAAATCGCCGCTGAAGCGATGCGCGACGAGCGGATCGGCACGCTCGCGGCCGCCAATGACGCCGAGTTTCAGGGAGCCCTTGCAACGCTGCTTCGCGGCGCGGCCAGCAGAAATCAGATCGATCGGACTGTGGACGCCGACGGTGCCGCCCGATGGATCGCCGCGATCATCGACGGCATCTTCAGCCGGGTCGCTGTCGACCCCGGCTTCAAGCCAAAGGACGAAGGCGCGATGCTGCGGCTTCTCCTGACCCGGTTTCTCCGCCCGCAGGGCTGATGCCTTGCGAACGGAATGAGCGAAGCAAGCATTCACTTGCCGAGTCATTGATTTCAGGCCTGCCGGCTTTCGCCGGAGGACCCGTCAAGACGGAAGCAAATCAGGAATGCTTCTGGATGATGCCGTAGACAATGTTCCGGTTGGCACCGAACTGGACGCGCGCGTCGATGGCGGCCTTGCCGGCACTCTTACGGATGATGTTCCACATGTCCGCCTCCGAACGCAGCAACAGCGCCCAGTTCATGAAGGTCTCCATGTAGCCGTCGACGCCGATATCCTGCGCGAAATTGGCAAACAGGAAAACACCGTTCGGCTTCAACATCTGCAGGCAGCGATGGGTCAGCTTGATGGCCACCTTGTCGGCAAGGTAGTCGTAGAGGCCGGCGGCATAGATGAAGTCGAACTTGCCGAGCTTCTGATCGCGGCCGAGCAGGCTGCGGACGGAGCCATCCACGGCTTCGATGCAGGTGCCGCGGAAGTCGCGGCTGATCGAACCGACGCTGAGCGGATCCTGGTCGAGCGCCACCCAGCGCTTGATCCGGCGCTCTCCAAGCGCCACCGAGCGATTGGCTTCGCGCAGATGTCCGGCGGCAATCGTCAGGATTTCCGCCTGGATACCGCGGCTGGCTGCGATCTCGTCGACGTGACGGGTCAGAAGGTCGCGACGCTCGCGCACCGCGACCGAGGAAGACGCGTCCTTGGTGTAATCATAAAGCGCGCGTCCAATAGGTGATGCCCGCTCGATCTCGTTGGCGACGCTCGCGTGACCATAGATGAAGTCGAGCAATTGCGCGTCGCCCGAGTAGCCACGGGGCTTTTCGAAGGACCACCGGGTGAACGGGTCCTGGAGGAAATACTCAGACACCGGGTGCGCCTGGGCGATCGGGATCAGTTCCTGCCAAACGTTCGGGTGGAACTTGGCCCGGGTTTCATGAAGAGCGGCGGCAAGCCGGTCGATAATCTTCGCCGGATCCGTTCCCTGCAGGAACTGCTCCTGCGCAATCCTGAGAATCACTGCGAGCTCGGCCTTGCCGAGCGAGAGCTGTTCGTCATGCCGTTCGCTTCTGGGCGAAACGAACTCATCGGCCATCGCCTTGGGAGTAATCAGGCTTTGACCGTCGAAAACCGTCTGAAATTGGCGCACGCAAGACCATCCGTTAATGCTTTGTTAACAATGGTCGCGAAGATGCGCGCATTACGGCTCGGTTTGCAAGTTTTTGTATATAATAAGGTAAATTCTCGTGTTTCCTCCTTTTGGGTCGCGCCTAATCCTGGGTGTTCCGGCCCTTTAATTTAACAAAACTTAATGGACACCTCCTATCATCCCACCCCGCACCACCCGCTTCTGTTGCAGGCTTGAAGCGGGTGGCAAGCATGGAGTGTCCGAAACAACGTCCATTGATGGAAAAGCGACGACCGTTTCCGTTGACCGTGACGCAACGCGATGGATCAGTGCATGAAGCACACGTTGGCCGACGTAGTTGACATCGACCTGCACAAGCAGCCGCACAGGCCGCAATTGGCTGAGCTTCAGACACTCTATCGAATGGAGGGCGAGGCTGGCCGGCGCGCGGCAACCAGGCAGGGCCTGTGGGTCGCGGTTGCCGTCTACCTGTTGTTTTTCGCGATCGACATCCTGCTGGTTCCCGATGTCGCGTTCTATACGATCCTCGCACGCCTCGTCGTCGGCATCAGCGCGCTCCTGTGTTTCGAGATCCTGCATCGCATCAAGGCGCGAACCAAGTGGCTCGACGGCACCTGCGCCGCGGCACTTGTTTTCGGTTATATCGGCTGGCTCGTCCCCGCGATGACGACGGCGGACACGGCCAGCATGTCCTACTACATGATCTTCGGCGCGATCTTCATGATGGGCGCCAATCTATTCTTCAGCTTCCGATTCCGCCTCTCGGTCGTCGCCTCCGGCATAGTGCTCACGACGTTCTTCGTCGCCCTGTCGTTCTTCTCCGAACACGATCCTGCCTATCTGATCGCCTTCGGGACCTTCTATGTCTCCTGTTTCGTCTTTACCTCCTACGTAAACTGGAAGCTCAATCGCGAGCGCTACAAGGTTTTCCTGAACGCCTTCGAGGCGAAGATCCAGCAGAACGAGGCGTCGGAGCGCGGCATGGCGCTCCTGCGGCTATCCAATACCGACCCCCTGACCGGCCTGGATAACCGCCGCGCCATCGACCAGCAGCTGCGCGATTATTGGAACGATTGGCAGAAGCTCGGAAAGAGCTTCGCCGCCATGCTGATCGACGTGGATTTCTTCAAGAAATACAATGACTGCTACGGTCATCAGGAGGGCGATCGCTGCCTGGTTCTGGTGGCCAATGCGCTCGGCGAGGCGATCAAGGACTATAACGGTTCGATCGGCCGCTACGGTGGCGAAGAATTCATCGTCCTTGCCCGCCTGGACACCCTGGAGCAGGCAGCCGAGCTGGCCGAGGTCATCTGCCGTACCGTCGAGAACATGCGGCTAGTGCATGAGCAGCGGCGCGACGGGGTCTCCATCGTGACCGTCAGCGTCGGCGCTGCCTTCACCCGCAACCAGACCGGCGCCAAGCTCGAGAAGATCATCCACGAGGCTGACCGTGCGCTCTATGCCGCCAAGGCGACCGGCCGAAACTGCGCCAAGCTGTTCGACCCGAACGATCCGCAAAGCAGCGACGAAAGCGAGAACATTGCCGCGCTTCTGAAGATCGCGGTCGATCAGAATCTGGTATCGCTCGTCTACCAGCCGATCAGGAACGTGATGACCGGTGAGGTCGAGGCGGTCGAGGCGCTGATGCGCCTGACCATGCTGGACGGCACGTCGGTCCCGCCGAGCCTTTTCATTCCGGTCGCCGAGCGGACCGGCGCCATTCTCGACCTCGGCCGCTGGGCGATCAAGACCGTCTGCCGCGAGCTCCTCGTCGACAACCACATTCCGCTGGTCAGCGTCAACGTCTCGCCGATCCAGCTGAAGACGCCCGGCTTTGCAACCTCGGTCGCCGCGATCCTCGGCGAGACCGGCGTGGCCGGCAGCCGCCTTGCCTTCGAAATCACCGAAGGGCTGGAGATGGAGATGCACTCGGGCATCCTGCGCTGCATCAGCGATCTCGAGACGCTCGGCATCCGAATATGGCTGGATGACTTCGGCACGGGCTTTGCCGGCCTTTCCTGGCTGCGCCTGATCGATTTCGATACCGTGAAGATCGACCGGTCGTTCCTGCACGATTGCAACACACCCAAGGGTCGCGCCATGTTGCAGGACATCATCGGCCTGGTAAGAAACCGCGGCCACAAGATCCTGATCGAAGGCGTCGAGACCGACGAGCAACTGGCGCTGATGCGGCGCTTCCGGATCGACCAGGTCCAGGGTTTCCACGTCGGTCGCCCCGCGCCGGCAGAGACCTTCCGCACGCCGCCGGACAAGCCGCGCATACCGCTGCGAAACAGCGCGCGATCCTAGAGTAGGCGGCTGCGCCCTTGTGCGCGCGCTGGATACAACCGAGGCACAACTTTAATACAGCCCGCCAATACATATTGCGCTTTGGCCGGGTGGAGACGTAGGATACGGGAGCTTACAGTACCGCCGGATACAATCTCACATTGTGACCATGGGAGCGCGCATGGCCATGGAAAGTCGGCAGGACGGCCGGATCGAGCCGGCAACGGCCCCAGCCACCGATGCAGAAATTCTGGCGCAACTTGATCGAATTCGCCGCAGCGCCGAGTTCGACGCCCCGGAGCGTGACCGCAAATTCCTGACCTATGTCATCGAGGAAACGCTCGCTGGCCGGGGAGATCGCATAAAGGCCTATTCAATTGCAACCGAGGTCTTCGGCCGAGATTCCTCTTTCGACCCGCAGACGGATCCGGCGGTGCGGATCGAAGCAGGCCGCATTCGCCGGGCGCTGGAACGCTACTATCTCGTCGCCGGACGAACCGACCCGATCATCATCAGCATTCCCAAGGGCGCCTACGTACCGACCTTCGAACGACGCCTCGCCCCATGGCTCCCGTCCAATAGGCACGCCGACGAAGGCGTTGGACAGGAATCTTCCGTACTAGCAGCCAGGCGAGGAACCTGGCTCGCCGCAGCGGCCATTGTCTGCATCGGCGGCGGCCTGACAGCCGGCGCATTCCTCCTTCAGAAGGAAGACGATGCCGTTATCGGCATGCGGCCGGCGATCCCGAGGCTCGTCGTCACGCCCTTTGAAGATCTCTCAGGCAGCCCTCAATCGGCGATGATGACCCGCGGGCTCACGGACGAGGTCATAGGCAACTTGGCCAAGTTCAAGGAAATCACCGTCGCGACCCGTGATGGGGCCGGCGCCTCGCCGCAAGCGGGGCCGGCCTTTGCCCTGGTGGGCGGGGTCCGCTTCGACGGCGAAAGACTTCGGCTTGTGGCGAGGCTCGTCCATCGATCCGATAGATCGGTGGTGTGGGCAAACACCTACGACGAGCAGATGGAAGCCGGCAAAGCCATAGACCTGCAGGCAAAGACCGCAGCGGCTGTAGCCGGTGCGGTGGCACAACCCTATGGCGCCATTTTCCAGGCCAGCGCCGCCGCATTCAAGCAGTCGGTTCCCGATGGTTGGCAAGCCTATGCCTGCACCTTGAGCTACTACGACCACCGCGGCGACGTCAGTGCGCAAAGCCTGGCCGCCATTCAGGGGTGTCTGCAACAGGCGACCCGGCAGGTCCCGACCTACGCGACGGCCTGGGCGCTGCTGTCGATGACCTATATCGACGCCTTCCAGGGGCGCCGCGATCGTTCCTCATCGGCGATGCTGGAGCGGGCAACCGAAGCGGCAGTCCGCGCCATGGATCTGGATCCCCAGGACGCGCGGGCCCTTGAGGCGCGGATGCTTACCCTGTTCTTCCGTGGTGACGTCGATGCTGCCTTGGCCGTTGGCGCGCGCGCACTTGCGATCAATCCCAACGACGCTGAACTCGCCGGCGAATACGGGTTCCGGCTGGCGCTGTCGGGCCAATGGGATTCCGGCTGCAAACTCCTGTCGGAAACCGTCGGCCGCAACTCTGCTCCCGCCGGCTATTTCGAAGCGGCGCTCTCGGTCTGCGCCTACTTCGGGGGCGACTATGTCGCTGCCGAGCGATGGGCGCGCATGGCGGATCTTCGCACCCATCCATTCTTCCGCGTCATGCTTCTGGCCACCCTGGGCAAGCTTGGCAAAGGCGCTGAGGCGCAGGAAGAACGGAAATGGATCGAAACCAACCTGCCGGGCCTGCTTGAGGTTGTCCCCCAGGAGGCCGCTCTGAGGCTGCGCCGTCCGCAGGACCGGCAACAGCTTCTTGACGGTTTGCGCAAGGCCGGCGTACCGATTCCCGAATCCGAATTCGAGCAGGCGCGCACCGACAGTTCGATCCACTGACCGACCTGTGATCAGACCGGTCTCGGCGATTGTGATGCGTCGGGTTGAGGTTTTTCCCGCGCCGTCTCCCCCTGCATCCAGACCATCAGCAGATCGTGGACGACACTGAGAACGATCGGCCCCAGGAAGAGGCCGATCAATCCGTAGGACAGCGTCCCGCCGAGCACCCCCAGCAGAATGACCAGCGTCGGCGTCGAAAGCCCGCGGGCCACCAGGATCGGCTTCATCACATTGTCGATGACGAAGAGCGGGACCAGCAGAATTGTCATAAGCAGCGCCGGACCGAAATCCATTGTCGCCCAGGCCCAGATGATCACAGGTAGCAGAACCAGCGCCGGGCCGATCTGGATGATGCAGAGAACAAGCACGACGAAGGCGATCGCACCGGGCGCCGGAACCTGAAACAGCCCGAGCACCAAGGCACAGAGAAACGCCTGCAGCAACGCGACGCCGATGACGCCGCGTGCGACGTTTCGGATCGTCGCAGCCGCCAGACGCAGGAAGCCGATACCCCTGTCACCACCGATCCTGCCGGAGAAGCGTTGCGCTATCTCCGCCAGCCGTTCGCCGGAGCCGAATAGAAAGCCAGCCACCAAGACGGACACCACGAAGCTCAGCACCTCGGCGCCGACGCTCGCAATCTTGCCAAGCGCCTTGCTGCCTGCCTGCATCAGCGACGGTTCGAGCTTGCGCAAGAGGGCTTCGAGATTGTCCGATGCCATGCTCCAGACCGCATGAACCCGTTCGCCGATGACCGGCCAGTCGCGAACATATTCCGGCGGTATCGGTACGGTCAGAGAACGGTCGACAAGTTTTGCAAGCAGCGCCTGGAGCCCTTCGGCAAAGCTGACCGCAATCGCGGCCAGTGGCGCGACGATGACGGCCAGACAGGCCAGCGTGATGAGGAATGATGCCAGCCTGCGCGAACCGAGAAGGCGGCCGAGCCGGGCATAAGCGGGGTAGAGCGCGACGGCAAGGATTGCCGCCCATATGAGAATGATCGCAAATGGCGCGATCAGCGTCAGGGACCAATAGGCAAAAAGCCCGACGATGCCGACCCTGGCGATATCCGTAATTTTCGCCTCGAAAGAGGGACCGGTCGGCCCATCGCGAACCACGCCCTTTCGGGAGGAATCATCAGCCATTCTTACCCTCACCCCTTCATGCGGCTATTCACCGCTTCGCTGCGGCTTCTCGACGGCCCCGCGTCCTGCAGAAACCAATAGGCCCGGGCGCTGCCCCTGCAACCCAGGCCGCCACCATAGCTCCCCTCATGCAACAGTCATGCGGATCCTAGGCCGGCGAGCGCCAATCGGCAGTAACATACAGTAGCATACGTCATTCGGGCTTCCTCATCGGCAAGCCTCCTCTAGAGATACCAGTGACAGACAGCAGCAGGAACGGAAGCTGCGACACGATCAAGTTCTGGTTGCAGCGGAAACAGCGTCGACAGGGGGCTGTCACGCGCGCTTGTTCAAGCGCTCGCGCGCCTCAGCCAACAAAGGGAGGCTGGATAGATGATCCGGAAAACGATCATCGCGCTCGGTAGCGCAGTGACGATACTGGTTTCAATGCCCATTACGGCTGTTTTGGCACAGCAGACGGCGAGCGCGCCGGCGGCTGAACAGCAGACAGCGCCGGAACCGCTCAGCGACGACGAGCTCGAGATTTTGGTCGCGCGCATCGCGCTCTATCCGGACGAGCTGGTGGCGCTCATTTCCGCTGCCGCGCTCTATCCGCTGCAGATCGTCGAGGCGGAGCGGTTCCTGGAGGCTCGCCAGAAGAAGCCCGACATGAAACCAAAGGACGATTGGGACGGCAGCGTCATTTCGCTGCTCAACTATCCCCAGATCGTCAAGATGATGAGCGAAGACCTCGAATGGACGCAGTCTTTCGGCGAGGCGATTGCCAATCAGCAGAAGGACGTGCTGATCGCCATACAGCAATTGCGCGACGAGGCCGTCGCCAAGAACATCATCAAGAGCGACGACAAGGTGAAGGTGGTCCAGGAAGGCGACAACGTCGTGATCCAGGCCGCCAACCCTGAAACGATCTACGTGCCGCAGTATCCGCCGGAGATGCTGTATGAGCCCAACTATGCGCCGGCGCCGATCAGCTACTACGAAGAACCCTATCCCGCCTATTGGTACCCAGGAGCAGCCTTCTTCGCCGGTGCGGTGACCGGTGCTGCCTTCGCGGCGATCGTCGACTGGGACGATTGGGGCGTCTGGGGCGGGCGCTGGAACGGCGACATCGATGTCGACTGCAACAACTGCTTCAACAACATCAACGGCAAGGTGAAGTGGAACGACATCGACTGGAAGAATGTCGATCGCAGCAAGATCAACTTCGACCGCGACCAGCTTCAGCATTTCGACCGAAACAGCATCAAGAACGACATCAAGGCGAACGGCAACAACAACCTCCGCAATCGCGCCGCCGAGATCAATCGCGATCGGCCGAACGCGCGTCCGGGCGGCGGTGGCGGCGGCCAGATCAGGGACGTGCGCAAGAGCACGCTCGAAGGGCTGAAGGCGCAGCAGAGGCCGACGGCGCGGCCCGGAGGCGGGCAGGCAGCGGCAAAAGCGCGGCCCGGCGACGGCAAGCCGAGCCTCAACCGTCCTGGCGGCAACAAGCCCTCTCAGGTGAACCGTCAGGGCGGCAAGAAGAAGATGGCCGCTAAGGCGCAGAACCGGCCGAACAAGCCGTCGGGCCTCGGCAACGTCAACCCTGGACGGAGGGAAATCAACTCGTCACGCCGCGGCGGTCAGAGCATGGGCGGCGGCCAGCGCGGCGGCGGGCGACCACAGATGAGCCGCGGCGGCGGCAGGCCGCCGATGCACCGTGGCGGTGGCGGCGGGCGCGGCGGCGGCCGCAGGCGTTGACCGGATCACAGGAGATCGACCATGACCAAGCTCTTCAATCCGCTTCTCCTGGCATCGGTTCTGGCATTGGCCGCCATGCCAATCGACGCTTCCTTCGCGCAGACACAGGCGCCGGCGGAACAGGTGCCAACCGATCAAATGGCTGCGGGCCTCGATGCCTATGCGGCGGACGAGGATCCACCGGTCTTCGATGATCCCGCCAAGGCGGTCGACGAATTCAAGGCGAAGCTCGCCGCCAACGACTTCGCCGGTCTGGCAAAACTACTGGGACTCAATGCGGAGAAGCTGAAGGCCGGTGAAGGGGCGATGGATACCTTCGCGCTCATTCGCGAAGGTGCCGCCCGCAATGTCGTCGTGCGCGATCTCGAGGGGCGCAAGATCATCCAGCTCGGCGACCGGCTGTGGCCCCTGCCCTTCCCGCTCACCAAGGGCGAGGACGGCAAATGGGCCTTCGACACCTATGTCGGACTCGAGGAGATCCTCAATCGCCGCGTCGGCGAGAACGAGCTCGAGGCGATCGATACGGTACAGGCCTATGTCGATGCCCAGCAGGAATATGCCTCGCGGGATCGCGACGCCGATGGCGTCCTCGAATATGCGCAGAAACTGATCAGCACGCCTGGCCAGACCGACGGGCTCTACTGGCCGGCCGATCAGGGCGACGGCGAAAGCCCGGTCGGCGACACGATCAGCGAAGCGGCGCTGGAAAAGGCGAAGGCCGGCCAGGGCTATTTCGGCTACCGTTTCCGCATTTTGACATCGCAGGGCGACAACATAGCCGGCGGCCGCTATGACTATGTCATCAACGGCAACATGATCGGCGGTTTCGCCTTGATCGCCTGGCCGGTCAGCTATGCCGAAACCGGCGTCAAGACCTTCGTCGTCAACCAGCAGGGCATCGTCTATGAGCGCGATCTCGGGCCCAGCACCGAAGAGATCGTGCCCTTCATCGATCGTTTCAATCCCGACGACAAATGGGACGTCGTACCCGATTGAGCGGCGGTCCTGCTGACGCTGACTTGCGGCCGGATTTTCCTCCGCGCCGCGGCCGAGCGCCGCGGCGATCGCGTAGGTGTGCCGTGCGGGCTGTTGCACAGGACGTTTCGGCTGTCTACGCCTCGGGCAGCCCAATTCTCAGGGGCATCCGCAGGGACACGCGATAGCGCGTCGGCCCTCCTCGCTCTACCGCTCCAGCGTGACGCGATTGCGTCGCCCCTCCCGGGGAGTGAGCGGAGTGTGGCGGTCGTAGGTATCGGCCGCTGCTTTTGCGTTACCTGCAGCGCCACGCGTCTTATCAGACGCATCAGGCGCGCAAAGGTCACTGTAGAACTTTGATTTTCTGCGTGTCTCCATCCTTAAAACGAGGTCGATTTAAGGAGACATGCAGTAGGCAGCCTGGCAACCGCTGGGGCAAGGGGATCGGCGTTAGGCGGGGCGGGCTTTGGGTGGCGTCGACAGCTTATGTTCCAGAGACGCAAAAAGCCCGCGGACATTTCTGTCCTGCGGGCTTTTGTTGTGGTTTGGTTGCGGGGGCAGGATTTGAACCTGCGGCCTTCAGGTTATGAGCCTGACGAGCTACCGGGCTGCTCCACCCCGCGTCCTCTAGGTAAACCGCTTAGCGGTTTATCCGGTCAGCGTAAATCCCTATGGGATTTATCGCGGTAACGTAAATCCCGAAGGGATTTATGGTCTCTGCCGAGCAAATTGCGAAGCGATTTGTCTCGTGTAAGGGACGCACTTGTTATTTTCAGTCTAGCAAAACAAAAGGGCCGCTTGAGGGCGGCCCGTGTTCGGCAGGGCCGAAGTGGTTTGTGTCGAGAAGATTTCCGGTATTTCTTGCGTTTTGCAGACCTGGCAGCGACCTACTCTCCCGCGTCTTAAGACGAAGTACCATCGGCGCTGGGGCGTTTCACGGCCGTGTTCGGAATGGGAACGGGTGCAGCCACCCCGCCAGAACCACCAGGTCGGCAAAGCGCAAGATTTGCGCCCGAAGGGCGCAAACCGAATGAGAAGCTGGTGAGATGGGAGGCCATCTCTTTGATTTGAACACGTCTTGCGTCTTATCCGGATAATTCCAGCAGCCGGCAGAGCCGAGCCGCCGGAAGTCCGGCGCGCCGTCCGCAGCGCCTTTGGCGCGTGAGGACGTATATAGCATCATCAAACTTCGTTTGATGAGCATGAGCAATGGGAACGATCAAGCCGATCGAACGATTAGTACTGGTAAGCTTCATGCGTTGCCGCACTTCCACACCCAGCCTATCAACGTGGTCGTCTTCCACGGTTCTCAAGGGAATACTCGTTTTCAGGTTGGTTTCCCGCTTAGATGCCTTCAGCGGTTATCCATTCCATATATAGCTACCCTGCTATGCCCTTGGCAGGACAACAGGTCCACCAGAGATATGTCCATCCCGGTCCTCTCGTACTAGGGACAGATCCTGTCAATATTCCTACACCCACGGCAGATAGGGACCGAACTGTCTCACGACGTTCTGAACCCAGCTCACGTACCGCTTTAATTGGCGAACAGCCAAACCCTTGGGACCTGCTCCAGCCCCAGGATGCGATGAGCCGACATCGAGGTGCCAAACAACCCCGTCGATATGGACTCTTGGGGGTCATCAGCCTGTTATCCCCGGCGTACCTTTTATCCGTTGAGCGATGGCCCTTCCACGCGGGACCACCGGATCACTATGACCGACTTTCGTCTCTGCTCGACTTGTCAGTCTCGCAGTCAGGCGGGCTTATGCCATTGCACTCGACGAGCGATTTCCGACCGCTCTGAGCCCACCATCGCGCGCCTCCGTTACTCTTTCGGAGGCGACCGCCCCAGTCAAACTACCCACCATACACTGTCCCGGATCCGGATGACGGACCGCGGTTAGACATCCATGACGATAAGGGTGGTATTTCAAGGATGGCTCCACAAGAACTGGCGTCCCTGCTTCAAAGCCTACCACCTATCCTACACATGCCGACACGAATGCCAGTGTAAAGCTATAGTAAAGGTGCACGGGGTCTTTCCGTCTGACCGCAGGAACCCCGCATCTTCACGGGGAATTCAATTTCACTGAGTCTATGCTGGAGACAGCGGGGAAGTCGTTACGCCATTCGTGCAGGTCGGAACTTACCCGACAAGGAATTTCGCTACCTTAGGACCGTTATAGTTACGGCCGCCGTTTACTGGGGCTTCGATTCAGAGCTTGCACCCCTCCTCTTAACCTTCCAGCACCGGGCAGGCGTCAGACCCTATACGTCGTCTTGCGACTTCGCAGAGCCCTGTGTTTTTGATAAACAGTCGCTACCCCCTGGTCTGTGCCACCCCAAAAGACTTGCGTCCATTGGGGTCACGCTTCTTCCGAAGTTACGCGTGCAATTTGCCGAGTTCCTTCAGCATAGTTCTCTCAAGCGCCTTGGTATACTCTACCTGACCACCTGTGTCGGTTTCGGGTACGGTCTATAATGATGGAGCTATTTCCTGGAACCGCGTCCCCGCCCGGACAATCCAATAAGTCCAGACAAGTTAAGCGATCCGTCACTACCACCAGGCCCACGAATATTAACGTGGTTCCCATCGACTACGCGTGTCCGCCTCGTCTTAGGGGCCGGCTAACCCTGCTCAGATTAACTTTAAGCAGGAACCCTTGGTCTTTCGGCGAGAGGGTCTCTCACCCTCTTTATCGTTACTCATGTCAACATTCGCACTTCCGATACCTCCAGGACCCCTCACGGGTATCCCTTCGCAGGCTTACGGAACGCTCCGCTACCACTCCTCAAAGAGGAATCCTCAGCTTCGGTGCATGGCTTTAGCCCCGTTACATTTTCGGCGCAAAGACCCTTATTTAGACCAGTGAGCTGTTACGCTTTCTTTAAATGATGGCTGCTTCTAAGCCAACATCCTGGTTGTTTTGGGATCCTCACATCCTTTCCCACTTAGCCATGACTTGGGGACCTTAGCTGGAGGTCAGGGTTGTTGCCCTTTTCACGACGGACGTTAGCACCCGCCGTGTGTCTGCCGACTAGTACTCCTCGGTATTCGGAGTTTGGTTAGGATCAGTAAGACGGTGAGTCCCCATAGCCCATCCAGTGCTCTACCCCCGAGGGTATTCGGTCGACGCTCTACCTAAATAGATTTCGCGGAGAACCAGCTATTTCCGAGTTTGATTGGCCTTTCACCCCTAGCCACAAGTCATCCCAATCTATTGCAACAGATGCGGGTTCGGTCCTCCAGTTGGTGTTACCCAACCTTCAACCTGCTCATGGCTAGATCACTCGGTTTCGGGTCTAATGCGACGAACTGAACGCCCTGTTCAGACTCGCTTTCGCTGCGCCTTCACCTATCGGCTTAAGCTTGCTCGTCACACTAAGTCGTTGACCCATTATACAAAAGGTACGCTGTCACCCTTGCGGGCTCCAACTGTTTGTAGGCATCCGGTTTCAGGTTCTATTTCACTCCCCTTGTCGGGGTGCTTTTCACCTTTCCCTCACGGTACTTGTTCGCTATCGGTCATGCACGAGTACTTAGGCTTGGAGAGTGGTCTCCCCATGTTCAGACAGGATT
>NZ_CP144205.1:3195000-3630000 GCF_045277575.1 Sinorhizobium chiapasense
GAACTGACCAGTTCCTCGGTCGGCCTTGCCGTGCAGGCGCTGTCGAAGGAGAAAAAGAAGATCACCATCAACACCGGCGCCGCGACCACCGAACTCACCGGCAAGCAATGCTCACCCTATGGCTTCCACTGGGCCTACGACACGCACGCGCTTGCGGTCGGTACCGGCGGCGCACTCGTCAAGCAGGGCGGCGACAGCTGGTTCTTCCTGACCGCCGACTATGCCTTCGGCTATTCGCTCGAAGAAAACACCAGCAACTACGTCAAGGAAAACGGCGGCACGGTGGTCGGCTCCGTCCGTCATCCGCTGGCAACCACGGACTTCTCTTCCTTCCTGCTGCAGGCACAATCCTCCGGCGCCAAGGTGATCGGTCTGGCCAATGCCGGTCTCGACACCTCGAACGCCATCAAGCAGGCGGCCGAATTCGGCATCGTCCAGGGCGGTCAGCGCCTCGCGGCCCTACTCTTCACGCTCGCCGAAGTCCATGGCCTCGGCCTTGAAGCAGCCCAGGGCCTGACGCTCACCGAAGGCTTCTACTGGAACCGCAACGAGGAGAGCGCCAAATTCGGCAAACGCTTCATGGAGCGGACCGGCAAGATGCCGAACATGGTCCATGCCGGCACCTATTCGGCCGTGCTCTCCTATCTGAAGGCGATCGAGAAGGCCGGCACTGACGATGCCGATGCCGTCGCCAAGGAACTGCGCGCGCTTCCGGTCAATGACGTCTTCGCCCAGAACGGCAAGGTCGCCGAGAACGGCCGCATGATCCACGACATGTACCTGTTGGAAGTGAAGAAGCCGGACGAAAGCAAGGAACCCTGGGACTATTTCAAGGTTCTCGCCACCATTCCGGGCGCGGAAGCCTTCATCGATCCGGCCAAGAGCGGCTGCGACCTCGTGAAGTCGTAAGCGGTCCGATCGCAATGAGCGCACCGGTCAGCGAACCGAATGGCGCGCCGCGGGTGGTTCTGTCCGCCCGCGGTCTGCGCCGCGACTTTGGCGGCTTCACCGCCGTCAACAACGTCAATCTCGACGTCCACCATGCGCGCGTGCATGCGTTGATCGGTCCGAACGGCGCCGGCAAGACGACGGTCTTCAACCTGTTGACCAAGTTCCTGCAGCCGACCGACGGCACGATCACGCTGCTTGGCGAGGACATCACCCGCACGGCGCCGGACAAGGTGGCGCGCATGGGCCTAGTGCGCTCCTTCCAGATTTCCGCCGTCTTTCCGCACCTGACGGTGCTCGACAATGTTCGCGTCGCGCTGCAGCGGCCGAACGGACTTGCGACCCAGTTCTGGAAGCCGATCTCGGCGCTCGACGGGCTCAATGCCAAGGCCGACCAGTTGATCCGTTCGGTCGGCCTGGAGCGCGAGCGCAACGCCGTTGCCGCCGACCTTTCCTATGGCCGCAAGCGCGTGCTGGAAATCGCCACCACCCTGGCGCTTGACCCCAAGGTGCTGCTGCTCGACGAGCCGATGGCCGGCATGGGCCACGAGGATGTCGGTATGGTCGCCGAGATCATCCGCGAAGTCGCGCGCGAGCGCGCCGTGCTGATGGTCGAGCATAATCTCTCGGTCGTCTCGACGCTCTGCCACCACGTCACCGTGCTCCAGCGCGGCGAGATCCTGGCCGAAGGCGACTATGCGAAGGTGTCGGCGGACCCGCGCGTGCGCACCGCCTATATGGGCACCGAGGAGGCCTGACATGAAACCGCTCCTAAAAGTCTCCGGTCTCAATGCCTGGTACGGCGAAAGCCACATCCTGCACGGCGTCGACCTGACGGTCGGCGAAGGCGAGATGGTCACCCTTCTCGGCCGCAACGGCGTCGGCAAGACGACCACGCTGCGCTCGATCATGGGCATCGTGCGCAAGCGCAAGGGCGAGATCAGTTTTGCCGGCGAAGACCTGATGAAAGTGCCGCTGCACCGGGTCGCCCATCACGGTCTCGGCTTCATCCCGGAAGAGCGCGGCATCTTCTCGACGCTTTCGGTCCATGAAAACCTGCTGTTGCCGCCCGCCGTCGCCAAGGGCGGCATGACGATCGACGAGATCTTCGAGCTTTTCCCGAACCTCTACGAACGCCGCAGCAGCCCCGGCACGAAGCTTTCCGGCGGCGAACAGCAGATGCTGGCGATCGCCCGGATCTTGCGCACCGGCGTGCGCATGATGTTGCTCGACGAACCGACCGAGGGGCTTGCCCCGGTCATCGTCCAGCGCATCGGCGACGTGCTGAAAACCCTGAAGCAGCGCGGCATGACGGTGCTATTGGTCGAACAGAACTTCCGCTTCGCCAGCAAGGTTGCCGACCGCTTCTACCTGATGGATCATGGCCAGATGGTCGGCGAATTCCCGGTTGCGGAACTCTCCACCCGCATGGACATGCTGCATGATGTGCTGGGAGTCTGAACCATGAGCACGATATTCGGAATTCCCATGCAAGCCTTTCTCGGGCAACTGTTGATCGGACTGATCAACGGCTCGTTCTATGCGCTTTTGAGCCTCGGCCTGGCGATCATCTTCGGCCTCCTGCGCGTCATCAACTTCGCCCACGGCGCGCAATACATGCTCGGCGCCTTCTTCGCCTGGATGCTGCTGTCGCATTTCGGCATCGGCTATTGGCCGGCGCTGATCGTGGCACCCGTCGCCGTCGGTCTCGTCGGCGCGGTCATCGAGCGCACCATGCTGCGCCGGCTCTATACGCTGGATCCGCTCTACGGCCTGCTATTCACCTTTGGCCTGGCGCTGACCATCGAAGGCACCTTCCGCTATCTCTACGGCGCGTCCGGCCAGCCCTATGCGACACCGTCGCAGCTTGCCGGCGGCACCAATCTCGGCTTCATGTTCCTGCCCATCTATCGCGGCTGGGTGATCGTCTTCTCGCTCGTCGTCTGCATCGGCACCTGGCTGGTGATCGAGAAGACCAAGCTCGGCTCCTATCTGCGCGCCGCCACCGAAAACCCGGTTCTGGTGCAATCCTTCGGCATCAACGTGCCGTTCCTGCTGACGCTAACCTATGCGCTGGGGGCTGCCCTTGCCGCCCTTGCCGGCGTGCTCGCCGCGCCGATCTACCAGGTTTCGCCGCTGATGGGTTCGAACATCATCATTGTCGTCTTCGCGGTGGTGGTCGTCGGCGGCATGGGCTCGATCATGGGCGCGATCGTTACCGGCTACCTGCTCGGTGTTGCCGAGGGATTGACCAAGGTCTTCTATCCGGAAGCCTCCAACATCGTGATCTTCGTGATCATGGCCATCGTTCTCATGATACGGCCGGCGGGCCTCTTCGGCCGGGATGCTTGATATGACGCTGACACTCGACATCGACAAACCGAAGGAAAAGAGCCCGGTCGTCGCCCAGACCCTGTTCCTGGGAATTGGATTGGTACTCCTCGTCCTGGCGCCCCTGTTCTTCTATCCCGTCTTCCTGATGAAGCTCCTCTGCTTCGCGCTCTTTGCCTGCGCCTTCAACCTGCTGCTCGGCTATACCGGCCTGCTCTCCTTCGGCCATGCGGCCTTCTTCGGCGGCGCGGCCTATTTCACCGCGCACGCGGTCAAGGAATGGGGCCTGCCGCCGGAACTCGGCATCCTTGTCGGCGTCGTCGGTGCGGCGGCGCTCGGCCTGATCGTCGGCTATCTGGCGATCCGCCGGCAGGGCATCTACTTCGCCATGATCACGCTGGCGCTGGCGCAGATGTTCTATTTCTTCTGCCTGCAGGCGGAATTCACCAAGGGCGAGGACGGCATCCAGTCCGTGCCGCGCGGCCACCTCTTCGGCTTCATCGATCTCAGCCAGTCGACGAACATGTACTATTTCGTGCTCGGCGTTTTCGTCATCGGTGTCGCCATCATCTGGCGCATCATCCATTCGCCCTTCGGCATGATCCTGAAATCGATCCGCGAGAACGAGACACGCGCCGTGTCGCTCGGCTACTCCGTGCGCAACTACAAGCTCGCAGCCTTCGTCATGTCGGCGGCACTCACCGGTCTTGCCGGCGGCGTCAAGGCGCTGGTCTTCCAGTTCGCGACCCTCACGGACGTCGGCTGGCAGATGTCCGGCGAAGTGATCCTGATGACGCTGCTCGGCGGCATCGGCACGCTGATCGGCCCGCTCTTCGGCGCCGGGCTGGTGGTGACCCTGCAGAATTATCTCGCGACCTCGGAATTCCCGGTGACGATCATCACCGGTCTCGTTTTCATGGTCTGCGTGCTGCTTTTCCGTCGCGGCATCGTCGGCGAGTTCTATAATTCGCGGCTCGGCCGCAAACTCGGTTTTGAACACAGACAGTAGCTGGCCTCCTCTCGCCCGCGCCGCGGGCGGGAAGAAGCCGTCGCCCGATCCCGATCACTGACGGATCGAGCCCCGAACATCGAGAGAGAACCCATGGACACGTTCGACTACATCGTCGTCGGAGCGGGTAGTGCCGGCTGCGTGCTTGCCAACCGCCTTTCCGAAAACCGAGGGCATCGCGTGCTGCTGCTGGAGGCCGGCGGCCGCGACAACTATCACTGGATCCATATTCCGGTCGGCTATCTCTATTGCATCAACAATCCGCGCACGGACTGGTGCTTCACCACGGCCGCCGAAGAAGGCCTCAACGGCCGCTCGCTCGGCTATCCCCGCGGCAAGGTGCTCGGCGGCTGCTCGTCGATCAACGGCATGATCTACATGCGCGGCCAGGCGCGGGACTACGACCATTGGCGCCAGCTTGGCTGCACCGGTTGGGGTTGGGACGATGTGTTGCCGCTCTTCCGGAAATCGGAGGACCACTATCAGGGCGCCGATGAGATGCACGGGGCAGGCGGCGAATGGCGGGTGGAGAAGGCCCGCGTGCGCTGGGCGGTTCTCGATGCTTTCCAGAAGGCAGCCTCCGAAGCCGGCATTCCCGAAACACCGGATTTCAACCGCGGCAGCAACGAAGGCTCCGGCTATTTCGACGTCAACCAGCGCTCCGGTATCCGCTGGAATACGGCGAAAGCGTTCCTTCGCCCGGCGCAGAAGCGCGGCAACCTCACGGTTCTCACCAAGGCGCATGTGCGCAAGCTGATCATCGAAGGCGACCGCATCGCCGGCGTCGAGTTCCAGCACGACGGCACGGTCAAGCGTGCCCGCGCCAGCCGCGAAACAGTGCTTTCCGCCGGCGCGATCGGCTCGCCGCATATCCTCGAACTCTCAGGCATCGGCCGCGGCGACGTGCTTCAGGCAAACGGCATCGAGCTTCGTCACGAACGCGCGGGCGTCGGCGAAAACCTGCAGGACCACCTTCAGCTCCGCATGGCCTACAAGGTTACGGGCGTGCCCACCCTCAACGAGAAGGCAAACTCGCTTTTCGGCAAGGCGTCGATCGGGCTCGAATATCTGCTCAGGCGCTCCGGACCGATGGCAATGGCACCGAGCCAGCTCGGCATCTTCACCAGGTCCGGCCCGGAGAAGGAAACGCCCGACCTACAATATCACGTGCAACCCGTCTCGCTCGACAAGTTCGGCGAGCCGGTTCATTCCTTCCCCGCGATCACCGCCAGCGTCTGCAATTTGCGGCCGGAAAGCCGCGGCTCAGTGCACCTGAAAGGCCCGGACTTCGCCGCCGCACCGGACATCCGGCCGCGTTACCTGACCGCCGAAGCCGATCGCAACGTCGCCGTCAGCGCCATCCGGCTAACGCGGCGGATCGTCAAGCAACCCTCCTTCGCCCGCTTCAATCCGGTCGAGTTCAAGCCGGGCCCCTCCTACGAGTCCGAGGACGATCTGAAACGTGCGGCCGGCGATATCGGCACGACGATCTTCCACCCGGTCGGGACCTGCCGCATGGGTGCCGATCCGGAAAGCGTGGTCGATCCGGAACTGCGCTTTCGCGGTCTTAAGGGATTGCGCATCGCCGATGCCTCGATCATGCCGACGATCACCTCTGGCAACACCAACTCGCCGACGATCATGATCGCCGAAAAGGCAGCGACGATGATCCTGGCGGCCAATCGGTAGAGCAATTCCAGCCAAAGTGTGCGGCGATTGGCATCAGGAAACACGTCGCATCGCCCCCATCGAAGATGCTGATTCCAGATCGGATTCGGCACCGGGAGCGGCGGCGGATAACGGTAAACTGGCCGAAAAGCGACGCGGAAAGCTTAAATCTCAGGCCTTGAGCCCCTATATCGGACGCTTATGGCTCAGTTTTGGGCCCAAGCAAGATTAGGGGTTTTGATGGCAATGCAGCGATTTGGGCGTTTTGGACGAGCTCTGGCAATGATGGCGATCGGCTTGACCGTCGCGCTGACCGTTGTGGACGTCGCCGAAGCGCGGCGCTCGGGCGGCGGCTTCGGCAGCCGCGGCACCCGCACCTTCTCGCAGCCGCCCGTCACCCGTACCGCGCCGACCAACGCGGCGCCGATCGACCGCTCGATGACGCCGCGCCAGGACGCCGGCCCGACCACGACCAACCCGGCGGCCAGCCAAACGCGCCCGACCACCGCTAACCAGCCGAACAGCCGTCCCGGCTTCTTCAACGGCTTCGGCGGATCATTGCTCGGCGGCCTCATGGTCGGCGGCCTGATCGGCATGCTGATGGGCGGCGGCTTCGGCGGCGCTGCCGGCTTCCTCGGCCTGATCGTGCAGATGCTTCTGATCGGCGGCCTGATCATGCTCGCCATGCGCTTCTTCGGCCGCAACCGCCAGCAGCCCGCCTATGCCGGCCCGTCCGAGCGGTCCTCGGGTCAGCCGTCCTCGGCCGGCACGCCCTCGTTCAAGATCCCGAGTATCGGCGGCGGCCAGGCGGGTGGTCCGGCAAGTGCGCGCCCGACTGCAGCACCGGCGCCGGCTCCGGTTACCGACGGCCCCGCCGATGAAATCGGCGTCCAGCAGGTTGACCTCGACCAGTTCGAAAAGATGCTGAAGGACGTGCAGGCGGCCTACGCCGCGGAGGACTACGGGACGTTGCGCCGCCTGACGACGCCGGAAGCCATGTCCTATCTGGCCGAAGAGCTCAGCGACAACGCGACGAGCGGCGTCAAGAACGATGTGCGCGACGTGCATCTCGTCCAGGGCGATGTCGCCGAAGCCTGGTCGGAAAACGGGACGGACTACGCCACCGTCGCGATGCGTTACGAAAGCATCGACGTGATGCGCGACCGTGCCACCGGCAAGGTGATCAGCGGCGATCCGGATAACCTGACCGAAGCGGTCGAGCTCTGGACCTTTGTCCGCAAGCCCGGTGCGCAATGGCAGGTTTCGGCGATCCAGGGCGTCAGCCACGACTGACGCGAACAAGATCCACGAAAGGCCCGGTCGGCACCGCTGACCGGGCCTTTTCGTTTTCAGGATCACGCTTTTCAGGACAGCGCGTTGGACGAAGGCGCCTCCGGCGGCGCGAGGATGTGGGCGATCAGGTCCCGGAGCCAACGATGGGCGGGGTCGCCGTCGCGTCGCCGGTGCCAGATTTGCCGGAAAGCAAAGGGCGGGATGGCGAAGGGCGGCTCGAAGACGGCCAATGATCCGATCTCCGCGTCTTGCGGCAGGATGCGACGCGCCACCGTCAGCACGAGGTCGGTTCCGCGCACAAGCCCAGGCGCGGCGCTCCAATGGGGCAGCGCCAGGGCGATGCGGCGCTTGTGTCCCGTGGCCGCCAGCGCCAGGTCGATCTCGTTGCCGGCATCGCCGCGCAGCGAGACGAGAATGTGCGGCCGCTCCAGATAGGCCGCGAGATCCATCGTCTTTTCACCACCAAGGCTGGCGCCATCGGCCAGGCAGGCAAAATGCTCCTCGAAGAGAAGCGATGTCCGAAGATCCTCGGCCAGTCTCGGAAACACGCCAAGCGCCAGATCGATCTCGCCGTCGACCGCCTGCGACATCATCACCTCGCGGCTCGCCTGGTTGACGATGAGGTCGACGTTCGGGGCCTGCCGGCGCAGCACCGCCATCAATTGCGGCAGCAGAACGAGTGCGGCGTAATCGGACATCGCCAGCCGAAAGACATGGCGCTCACGCGCCGGATCGAACGGCTGAGACCCCATGAGTTGGTGCATGTGAGCGAGCGCCTCGGCAAGCCGCGGCGCGATCTCGAGTGCGCGCACGGTCGGCTCGAGCTGACCGCCATGGCGCACCAGCAAGGGATCGTCGAAGAGAGCCCGCAAACGCGCCAGCGCGTGGCTGACGGCCGGCTGGCTCTTGTTCAGCCGGAGCGCCGCGCGGGAGACGTGGCGCTCAGCCAGAAGGGCATCGAGCACCACCAGCAAGTTCAGATCGATTCCGCCGAGACTATTCATTCGCCGAATATAGCACGTACGAAATTGGAATTTCCATTCCTGACATCGATGGGAGAGGATGGGTCAATCAAGAAGGAAAAAACAATGCCCAGTCTCTCCTCCCTCCTCCTGCTTGCCGCGGCGATCTTCGCCGGCGCCGTCGTCCCCCTCCAGGCCGGTGCCAATGCCAACCTCGGCCGCCTCCTCGGCCACCCGCTCTGGGCGACGGTCGTCTCGCTCGGCGTCAGCCTCGCGCTCATCCTGCCGATGCTGATCGCCTTTCGGGCGCCTTTGCCCAGCCTTGCGGCGGCATTCAAGGGTCCGTGGTGGATCTGGATCGGCGGCGCCGCCGGCGTGATCTACATCACCGCGGCTCTCATCCTTGCGCCGAAGCTCGGCGCGGCAAGCTTCATCGTCGCCGTCATCGCCGGCCAGATGGCCATCTCCATGCTGATCGATCACTTCGGCCTGATGGGCTTCCCGGTAAAGCCCGTCAATGCGACGCGGCTCGCCGGCCTGCTGCTGATCGTCGGCGGCATGGTCGTCACACAGATCGCCAACGTCACTCCGGCATTGGCCAATGCAACGCGATAGCACATAGCCGCAACGCGGCAGCCTCGACCAGCGTGCTGCCGCTTGTCACATGAGAAGCGTGCATGATAGATGGCCGATCATGTCGAGCGAACCTCATTTGATGGCCTGATCTGCCCCGCAAGGCGGGGCTTACAACTGTGAGCCCAGAACCGTCCGCCAGTTGAGCGGACAGATTTCGTTCGCATCGATCCGCCCAATCGCCGGCCCTTCAAGGAGCCTACGGATCGACTGCCTGCTCTCGGGCTCGTCATGACCACATCAAACCTTTGGGGCTCAGCCGCCCTTCGCCACATCAGCCTCGTTCTCGTCGTTCATTCCTTCGGCTCCTGGATGCTCGTTGCCGCGTTGCCGCTCATCGTCGCGGCACGCTTCGGCGCCGGCGCGGAACTCATCGGCAGCCTGGTGCTTCGCCTTCTGCCGCGCCTGCTGTTTGCGCCGCTTGCCACTGCGCTCATCCGAAGGACGGGCCCACGCATTCCCGTCCTCTGCGCAATCGCGGGCATCGCCGCAGCAATCCCAGGCCTGGCGCTTGCGCCGGATGCCATGACGTTCCAAGCCATCGTCGCCCTCATCGGCCTTGCCGATACGGTGATCGCGCCGGGCCTCCTGGCGCTTCGCGCCGCATCGGTTCCGCCCGGCCGCAACATGGAAGCCAATACGGCCTTTCAGGCCATCAACCGCTTCGCCAAGATCTTCGGCCCGCCGGCGACAGGCCTCGCAGCCGCGGCAACCTCTATCTCGATCACCCTTTTCGCCCTGGCGCTCGCCTATGTCGTCGCGGCAACTCTCCTGCTGCGCCATGCCGGCAACCAGCCACCTCGCGAGCCGTCGGCCTCGGGCACCCTGAATTTCCGGCAGGAGGCAATCGCGATCATCAGCGACATTCCGCTGCTCTGGGCTCTGCTGCTCCCGGCCCTCGGTTACATGGTTTCGCTTGGCGCGCTGCAGCCGTTCCTGTTCTGGCTCAACCGTGACCAGTTCCACCTTGGGCCTGAGATGTGGACCGTGTTGCTTGGAGCCCAAGGGTTGGGCGCCCTCCTCGGCGCCCTCGTCTCAAACCGGCTGGCAAGGGCGCTGACCGATACGCGTACGCTGCTGATTGCCTATCTCGTCGCAAGCCTGCTCGAGGGCATCTCGACCTTCGCGCTGATCTTCGCGCCCAACCACGGTACGGCCATGGCGCTTTTGATTATCGGCGGCATGCCGGAGATGGTCGCCTTCGCGGCCTACTTCACCCTGGTGCAGCGATGCCTGTCTCTGGAGCGCCAGACGGTGTTCTACACCCTCACCCTGCCGCTGATGGACTTGAGCCTTGCCATCGGGATGTTGTCGGGAGCGATGCATACGAACGGGTTCATGTCCCTCGGGCAATTTTGGCTGTTTGCCAGTGCCTGTGCCGTCCTGCCGATCCTGCCCTTCCTCGCATGGCGAGGGAGGATCGCCGACCGCCAGGCGGCTGCACCGAACCAAAAAGATCAACGTCAGCCGTAACTTGCGGCTGGCGCGATCGGTCTAGTCTGGCCATACTCGGTTCGGGCTGAAAAGGGGTATGGCATGCAAGACCGGTTGTTCATCGATGGTAAATGGGAAAAGCCGCGGCGCGGCGGCACGCTCGACGTGGTCAACCCGGCGACGGAGGAGATCATCCACCGTGCGCCGGCAGCAACCTACGAGGATGTGGACCGGGCGGCGAAGGCTGCCCGTATCGCCTTCGATAGCGGCCCCTGGCCGAAGCTGTCAGGCACCGAGCGCGCGGCCTTTCTTCGGGCGTTCGCCGCAAAAATCGAGGAGAAGCGCCACTCGCTGGCGCGGCTCGAGGTCGCCGACAACGGCAAGCCGCTGCCGGAAGCGCTCTGGGACATCGACGATGCCGCCGGCTGCTTCCGCTACTATGCCGGCCTTGCCGAGGAACTGGACGCCAATCCGGAGGAGACGATCGCCGTCGGCGACAGCCGCTTCACCGCACGTGCCGTGCGCGAGCCGCTCGGCGTAGTCGGTGCGATCACGCCCTGGAACTACCCGCTGCTGATGGTCTCCTGGAAGGTGGCGCCGGCGCTGGCCGCCGGCTGCACCATCGTGCTCAAGCCCTCGGAACTGACGCCGCTGACGGCGCTGGAACTCGGCGTCATCGCCGAGGAAATCGGCCTGCCCCCCGGTGTGCTCAACATCATTACCGGCACCGGCGCGGATGCCGGCCAGCCGCTCACCGAGCATCCGTTGCTCGACAAGCTCGCCTTCACCGGCTCTGTCGTGACCGGCCGCAAGGTGATGATGGCCGGCGCTCAGGACATCAAGAATGTCAGCCTCGAGCTCGGCGGCAAATCGCCCTTCGTGGTCTTTGCCGACAGCGACATCGACAAGGCCGTCGAATGGATCATGTTCGGCATCTTCTGGAACCAGGGCCAGGTCTGTTCGGCGACCTCGCGCGTGCTCGTCGAGGAAGAGATCTACGAGGCGGTCGTCAAACGGCTGTGCGAGGAAGCCGCGAAGATCACCATCGGCAACGGCCTCGAGGACGGCACGCTGCTCGGGCCGATCGTTTCCCAGGGTCAGTATGACAAGGTCGTCGGCGCCATCGACCGTGCCCGCCAGGACGGTGCCACGGTCGCCGCCGGCGGCGGCCGCCCGGCCGGCCTCAACAGCGGCTATTTCCTCGAGCCAACCGTGCTCACCGACATGCGCGAGGACAGCTTCGTCTGGCGCGAGGAGATTTTTGGCCCGGTCGTTTGCGTCAAGCCGTTCCGCGAGGAGGCGGACGCAATCCGGATGGCCAATGACAGCCGCTTCGGGCTGGCGGCGGCGGTCATGTCGGCCGACAGGGAACGCTGCGAGCGTGTGGCCCGCGCCTTTCGCGCCGGCATCGTCTGGATCAACTGCTCGCAGCCGACCTTCACCGAGGCGCCATGGGGTGGCTACAAGCAGTCGGGCATCGGTCGCGAACTCGGCCGCTGGGGCCTTTCGAACTATCTTGAGACCAAGCAGATCACCAGCTTCGACACCGACGAACCGTGGGGCTGGTATCTCAAGGAATAGAGAACCTCTGGGCGCGGGAGCCCGGCGTCAAATTCCCTTCATGCGGCTATGAAATAAGCCGACTAAGGATAGCAGCGCAAAGCTGCCACCGGACGGGCTGTATTCGGAGGGTCAGATGAACAGATCGAACGACGGGATCGAAATGCAGGACTGGCTGGAGGCGGAACTGGCCGACACGCTGGATGAAGACTATGAACTTGAGCTTTCCGAACCGGTGCTCTCTGAAGAGATCCGCAAGATCTATCGCAAGAACCACCCGCCATCGATCCCGCGCATCGATTACTTCCGCACGCTACTGCGGCTACAGTCGGAGCTGATCAAGCTTCAGGACTGGGTGGTCTACCACAAGGAAAAAGTGGTGGTGATCTTCGAGGGGCGCGATTCCGCCGGCAAGGGCGGCGTAATCAAGCGCATCACCCAGAGGCTCAATCCGCGCGTCGTGCGCGTCGCCGCGCTGCCGGCACCCTCCGACCGTGAAAAGACGCAATGGTATTTCCAGCGCTACGTGCCGCACCTGCCGGCCGGTGGCGAGATCGTGCTCTTCGACCGCTCCTGGTACAACCGCTCCGGCGTCGAACGGGTCATGGGCTTTGCCACCGAAGATCAGGTCGAGCAGTTCTTCAACGACGTTCCGGAATTCGAGCGCATGCTGGTCCGCTCCGGCATCCGGCTCGTCAAATACTGGTTCTCGATCACCGATGAGGAACAGCAGATGCGCTTCCTGGTGCGCATCCACGATCCGCTGAAGCAGTGGAAGCTCTCGCCGATGGACCTGCAGTCGCGGGTGCGTTGGGAAAACTATACCAAGGCCAAGGAAGAGACCTTCGCTCGCACCAACATTCCCGAAGCGCCCTGGCATATCGTCGAAGGCAACGACAAGAAGCGTGCCCGGCTGAACTGCATCGATCACCTGTTGACGCAGATCCCCTACGAGGACGTGCCGCACGAGGAAATCGCCCTGCCGGAACGCGTCTTCAACCCGGACTACGAGCGCAAGGTGCTGCCGCCGGAACTCTACGTGCCCGCGAAATACTGACCCCGACGGCGCAGCGGCGTCTGCGCCGACGCCCCGGCCGCAGTTGAAAGCCGGGCGGCACCCGCCCGCCTCGCTTGCAATATCGCCGCGAAAATCAGAGATTGCCGTGAAACGACAGTTTCATGGAATCGACATGAGCCCCAAAGAACGCTCCTTCCTCACGCGCGTCCGCCAGGTGCTGCCGGAACTGCATCCGGCCGAACGGCGGCTGGGCGACTTCCTGTGCGATTTTCCAGGCGAGGTCGCGAGCTACTCGGCCCAGGAACTGGCGGCGCTGGCGCATGTGTCGAAGGCAACCGTCTCGCGCTTCATCCAGCGCCTCGGCTACGAGAACTACGAGGAGGCGCGCCGCCATGCCCGCGCCGACAAGCAGACCGGTTCGCGCCTCTTCCTGGCCACCGCCACCGACAGCGGCGGCGAGCAGTCGCTCTCCTCGCATGTGGCGCAAGGGGTCGCCAACATCGAGGCGACTTTCCTCGCCATCTCCGAGACCCAGGTGACGGCAGCGGCAACCGCCATTCTCGGGGCCCGCAAGGTCTGGGTCATCGGCTTTCGCGCCAGCCATTCCTTCGCCACCTATCTGCAGTGGCAGATGACGCAGGTGATCGAGAACATCTCGGCCATTCCCGGTGGTGGCCAGACGCTGGGCGAGCATCTGGTCAGCATCGACCGCGATGATGTCGTCATCCTCTTCGGCCTGCGTCGACGCGTTTCCCTGATGGAGCCAATCCTCGCTCAGTTGGAAAAGTCCGGCGCACGGCTGCTCTATATCACCGACGAGGGTGTGCCCTTCCTCAACCAGGCGGAATGGCATTTCCGCTGCCAGACGCTGGCGCCAGGCCCCCTCTTCAATCACGTCTCGGTCATGGCGCTCTGCCATCTCCTGACGACGCGATGCATCGAAATCGCCGGCACGGCCGGCCGAAATCGGCTCCGCGGCATCGAAGCGATCAACGATGCACTTGAGGAATTGTGAGCGTCGATTGGGCATTTGTCTGAAACGCCAGAACATTTTTTGCGCACGAGGAATCTGAATTTCAACGACGGGTGCAAAGGCAATCTGCCGCCAAGGCTTTGACACAAAACGAGAAACCTCAGTTTCTCGCGAAATGGCACGAAATCTGCATTCCATCGGTTGCGTGACGAAGCGGCCTGGTCCTTTCGCAGCGCATCATAGAATCTTCTATGAAACCAGGATTTCATGATGTAGACTTCATGAAACTGAGTTTTCACATTTTCACGTTGTTAAGCCATAAAGGGGAACGAACCATGGCAGCGGAAAATATGGTACCGTCCGGCAGGTCATCGCCGGTCATCAGACAGTTGGAATCAGCCTTCACCAAGATCGGCGTCACCGGCGCCCACAAGCAGATCCTTGCGCTTGTCCTCATCGGCTGCCTGTTCGACAGCTTCGAGCAGAACACCATCGGCGTCGCCGGCCCGATCCTGAAGGAGCACTGGGGCCTTACCGGCACCGACATCGGTTTCCTCAACACCATCACCTTCGGCAGCGCCGCCCTCGGGCGCCTGCTCTCCGGCATCCTCGGCGACCGCTACGGCCGGCGCGTGATGTTGACGATCAATCTCCTGCTCTTCACCATCGGCTCGGCCGCCTGCGCGATGGCGCCGAATTTCGCGACGCTCTGCTTCGCCCGCGCCATCGTCGGCTTCGGCGTCGGCGGCGAGATCTCCACGGCGGTAACCATGCTGTCGGAGTTCTGCTCGCCAAAGTTCCGCGGCACGGCGGCCGGCCTCGTCAATGTCGGCGCCGGCGGTTTTGGCAATTTCTTGGCGCCCGCCTTCGGCCTGATGATCTTCACCCTCTTCCCGGGTGAAAATAGCTGGCGCTGGCTCTTCGCCTCGCTCGCCCTGCCGGCCCTGCTCGTCGTCTTCTATCGCCGCCTGGTGCCGGAAACACCGCGCTTCCTCGCCTCGCAGGGCAAGATCGACGAGGCCAACAAGGTGCTCTCGATCCTTGCCTCCGGCTCGTTGCGGCCGCGCAATCTCAAGGTTCAGGAATATCTGACCAAGGACCACCTGAAGGATGAGGAGCCGGCCAAGAGTGACTGGAAGGAACTCTTCCGCGCGCCCTTCATCGGCCGCACCATCCCGGTCGCCATCGCGATCCTGATGAGCTACGGCGCCCAGCTCTCGGTGCTGACGCTGATGCCGATCATCTTCGTGTCCATGGGCTACACGCTCCAGGGCAGCCTGCTCTACAGCATGATCATCCAGAGCGGCAGCGTGCTCGGCGCCATCGCCGCCTCGATGTTCGGCTATTATTTCCCGCGCAAGAAGGTGCTGTCGCTTGGTGCCGCTTGCGCCTGCCTGGCGGCCGTCTCGATCGCCTATCTCGGCGCCAACATCTATCTGGTGTTGCTCTTCGGCGCGATCTTCCAGTTCTTCGTGCTGCTGCTCAACACCTCGATCTGGATCTATGCCCCCGAACTCTTCCCGACCCGCATCCGCGCCTTCGGCGTGGCGCTGATCCTGGCAACCGGCTCGGCCGCGGGTTCCTTCATTCCCACCATCGCCGGAGCGCTGTTCGACGCCTACGGCATGGTCGGGGTCTTCGGTCTCGCCGCCGGCATGTATGCGGTCTTCGCCTTCTGCATCCAGCTCGGTCCAGAGACCTACGGCATGTCGATGGAAGACTTGACCCAGCCGGCGGACGCCGACCTCGCAAAGGCTGGCACTTCTGAAATCAAAGTCGGCGTGGAACTGAGAACGTGAGCGCACATATCCTTCTGATCAACCCGAACAGTTCGCGTGCCACCAGCGACATGATGGTCGCCATCGCACGCCGGGCCGCATCAGGACGCATGGCCGTGGCAGTCGCCACGGCCATGCGGAACCCGCCGATGATCGTGACACCCGAGCAGCTGGACGCGGCCGCTGCCGAGGTCGTCGAGATCGGCGAAAGACATGAGGCCGGGTGCCTCGGCATTGTCGTCAGCGCCTTCGGCGATCCCGGCCTTGCCGCCCTCAAGCATCGCCTCACGATCCCCGTGATCGGCATCTGCGAGGCCTCGATGATCGAGGCCTCGCAGGGAGGCCGCAAGTTCGGCGTCGCCACCACGACGCCGGAATTGATCCAGGCGATCGACGACCGCGCCCGCGATCTCGGCGTCTGGGAGCAATATACCGGCATCCGCTGCACCTCAGGCGATCCGCTGGCGCTCTCCGCCCACCCGCAACGCCTGCTGGACGCCCTCGGCGACGCCGTCCGCCAGTGTGTCGAACTGGATGGCGCCGAGGCCGTCATCATCGGCGGCGGTCCGCTGGGCCAGGCGGCCGAACAGCTCCAGCCGATGTTCTCGACACCGATTATCGCGCCCATCCCGAGCGCCATCGACCGCATGCTCGACCTGATGCGGGTCGCCGCCTGACCGGCATTTATCATCGCAGACACCCAAAAGGATTATGGATCCGGCGGCGGTAACGCCTGTTTCCGCCGACTGCCCCGTGGTATTTTTGCTCTTTCCAATTGGGCGAGACCGAAGCCGGGGCGGAGGTTGCGCGATGAAATCTCTTTTTGCTTCGCTCGCCGCGGTGGCGTTCTTTGCCGCGGCAGCCATGGCGGGCCCTTTGCACGACGCGGCAAGGGACGGCGATACCGAACGCGTCAAGCAGTTGCTCGACCAGGGAACCGACATAGCCGAGCCCGATGCGGCCGGCGAGCCGGCATTGCTGATCGCCGCGCTCAAGGGACGCACCGAGGTCGTCGCATTGCTCATCGAGCGCGGGTGCGACATCGAGATCCGCAACAAGGGCGGCCTGACGGCGCTGCACGCCGCCGCCTATGGCGGCAATCTCGAAACCGCGAAGCTGCTCGTCGCCAAGGGGGCTGGCGTCAACGACGTCGCCAACTTCTACAGGATGTCGCCGCTACACGCGGCAGCCGAAGAGGGCCACGCCGAGATCATCGCCTTCCTGCTGACCAACAAGGCCGACATCGAAGCCAAGGAACGCAACGGCTACACACCGCTGACGCAGGCGGGATGGCGCTCGCACTGGCCGGCCGCCGAGCTTCTCCTGAAGGCGGGAGCCACCTGCCAGAAGGCCGATCTCGTCGGCGATTGGCTCTACGGCGAATGCACCAAACGACAGTGAGGAATACATCCGGAAACGGAGGACATGGCATGTCTCGATATCCGATAGCGGCCGCGATCGCGGCGACGGCGATACTCCTTGCATTCACCGGCGCAGCGCGCGCGGAAGAGCCCGTCAACACCGGCTATTTCGGCGACGTGGCGATCAAGGGGTATGATCCGGTCGCCTATTTCACCGAGAACAAGGCGGTCGAAGGATCGCCGGAATTCACCTATCGCTGGCTCGGCGCCACCTGGCAATTCGCCAGCGCCGAGCACCGTGACCAGTTCATGAAGGAGCCGACCCACTATGCGCCGCAATATGGCGGCTATTGCGCCGACGGCGTCTCCTTCGGCACAGTGACGACCAACATCGACCCGAAAGCCTGGCGCATCATCGAGGACAAGCTGTACCTCAGCTACGATCCGGGCGCCGCCGAGGGTCTGGTGAAGAACCCAAACAAAGTGATCGATTCACGCAAGCACTGGTCCGAGGTCGAGCAGACGCTGCTCACCGAAAAGGCATCGATCAACTGGACGAAGCCCTCGCCCTGAAGCGGCCCCAGCGAACGTGAAGCGGCTTCCGCAGAGGCGCCCGAGGCGTCGATCAGGCTCTTCCCATCGATGCCTCCCGATCGCCGTCATTGCTCGATCGAGAAGAACTTCAGCGCCTGCGGCGTGACGTTGATGTAATCGGCGGTACGCTCGCCCTTCGCAGTGTTGCGATAGACGTAGCCGCAGACCATGCGGTTGAGAAAATACCCGTCATATTTCTCGCAAAGCTGGTTGCCCTTCACTTCGATGCGGCCGGTGATGTTGGTGTTGCTGGTGCGATAGGCGGTATTGCCAACCTTGTCGAAGAACTGCGCGAAACTCGTGCCGTTCTTGTGTACCCCGACCCAGGTCTTGTCCACGGTCAGTCGCTGCAGTTCCGCCGGGCCAAGCCGGTCGCCGGCGGCACCAACGAAGCCGAAGGGCCATTCCGGGATTCCCGCCACGCGCAGGCCGAAGAGGTGCCGGTAGAGGTCCTCTTCACGCCAATAGTCGTAGAGATAGCCGTAATAGGTGAGGTTGGTGTCCGGAAAGAGCTTCAGCAGTTCCGCCGCCTCCGCCGCCGCTCCCTGCTGGTCACCGCGTTGGGCATAGGCCGAGGCCAGATATTCCCGCGCCGCTTCCACCTTCGGCAGCGCTTCGCTTGCCGCCTCGATCAAGGGGATCGCCCGGTCGAGCCGTCGCGCGGTGTAATAGACGATGCCGGCGAGAAGCTGCAGGCTGGAGGATGGCGACGGATCGAGCCTCAGCGCCCGGTCGATATCCTCGATCGCCTGCGCGTGTTCGCCGGTCTGGGCAAGCACCAGCGCCAGGTTGGCCAGCGCCTCCGCATCGTTCGGCTGGGCGGAGACGGCCCTGAGCGCCGATTCCTTCGCCTCCGTTGCCCGTCCATCGACGAGCTGAAGCAGCGCCAGCACCGTATGGGCGCGAGCATTGTTGGCATCGAGCTTCAAGGCCTGGCCCGCGGCGTCATAGGCGATCTTGCGCGCAACGGCCGCCGACCAGAGGTAGTTGTAGTCATTGCGCCAGACATCGACCGCAACGCGGGCGATGCCGGCATGGGCATCGGCGAAATTCGGATCGAGATCGATCGCCCGCTGGTAGAAGGAAAGCGTCTGTCGATAGGTATCGACATCGCGCCAGATGAGGCCCTGCTGCTCCGCCCGCATGTAATTGTCATAGGCCTCGAGATTATCGGTGGGAATGCGCGCCAGTTGGTCGCGCTCACCCTCGCTGAGCTTGACCTCGAGCGCGGCAATGATCTTGCCGATCACGTCGTCCTGAACGGCAAAGAGGTCGGCATATTGCCGGTCGTAGCGTTCCGCCCAAAGCGAAAGCCCGCTCACCGCGTCGATGAGCTTGACGTTGATGCGCAGCCGCTGATCGGCGCGCTGCAGTGTGCCCTCCAGCACATAATGCACGCCGAGTTCGGCGGCGACGTCCTGGATCTTGTCGGCGCTGCCCTTGAGCGCAAATACCGAATGCCGGGCGATGACGAAGAGGCCGGAGACCTTCGACAATTCGGTGATGAGATCGTCGGTCAGGCCTTCGGCCAGGTGGTCGTGATCGCTGTCGCCGCTGACATTGATGAAGGGCAGCACCGCGACGGAAGGCTGGTCCGGCAGGGGATAGGCGAAGCGCTGCGCCGGGTCTATCGACGAGATCAACGTCCAGGGCTGCCACCAGGCGATCGCTACCGCCAGCAGCAGCGCAGCCAAACCGATCGCCACGCCCTGGCGGGCGGCTCGCCCCTTTTTCTCGCCAAACGTCTTGCCCGCGGCTTCGGGTTCGAGGAGCACGCGGTAGACACGGATCGGCTCGCCGAGGCCCTTCACCGGTTGCCACCCCAGCGATGCAAATCCGACCTTCAGCTTGGAGCTGATCTGGTCATAGGCCGTGCCCGATATCGCAATGCCGCCCGGATGGGCCAGCCCTTGCACCCGGTCGGCGATATTGACGCCATCGCCGTGGATGTCATCGCCCTCGACGATGATGTCACCAAGATTGATGCCGATGCGGAAGTCCAGCCTCTCGCCGTCAGGCCCCCGCTCATCCTCCGCCGCCGCCTTGCGTTTCTGGATATCGATCGCGCATTGCGCCGCATCGACGACGCTGCGGAATTCGACAAGCAGACCGTCGCCCATCGTCTTCACCAGCCGCCCGTGATGTTCGCGAAAGAGCGGCTCGAGAATGGTGCACAGGTCCGACTGGAATCGAAGGCGCGTCCCTTCCTCGTCGAGCCGGCTCAGGCGGCTGTAGCCGACGACATCCGCGATCAGGACGGCAGCGAGACGGCGCTCCATCGACGAGCTCTCAACGTACGATGTACCCCAGCGGCAGATGTTACCGCAGCTTGGCAAACAGCGCCATTGGCGCGCATCGGCAGGACGCCTGCTCTTGCGCCGTAACCGTTACCTACTGCACTGCCCGCCAGGTCCGACATTTCCGATCGAGAGCTGGCGACGGCAAGATCGCCAATTGTCTGCCTGTGACCGACGGATGGAACTACACGGTGCGGCTCTGCCGGCCGCGTCAAGAGATCCTTGACGGTTCCTGGCACTTTCCCGAGCCGCAGCCGGTGAACTAAGCTTCCCGCGTCGCGAATCAAGCGCGGGAGACCGGGTGCATGGAGTTCCAGGACGACGACCTCGCCGCGTTCGCCGAGAATGGCGCAGCGCCCCTGCCGGCCGCAGCGGCCGAGGGCCATGTCGCGCGCAACGGCGCAAGCATCTGGCATGCGACCTATGGTAAGGGCGCACCGGTGATCCTGCTGCACGGCGGCCTTGGCCACAGCGGCAACTGGGGCTACCAGGTCCCGGCACTGCTGGAGGCCGGTCGCCGCGTCATCCTGATCGACAGCCGCGGCCACGGCCGCAGCACCCGCGATACCCAACCCTATCGCTATGAACTGATGGCATCGGACGTGCTCGCCGTCATGGACAGGCTGCAGATCGAGACGGCCGCCTTTGCCGGCTGGAGTGACGGCGCCTGCATTGCGCTCGTTCTCGCCTCGATGGCGCCGGAGCGTGCCGCCGGCGTCTTCTTTTTCGCCTGCAACATGGACCCAAGCGGAACCAGGGAGATCGAACCGAGCCCGATCCTCGACCGCTGCTTCGGTCGCCATTCGAGCGACTACAAGCAATTGTCGGCAACCCCTGACGATTTCGGCGCCTTCGTCGACGCCGTCAGCGAAATGCAAAAGACCGAGCCGAACTACACAGCCGAGGACCTCGGCAGGATCCGTGTCCCGGTCGCGATCGTTCAGAGCGAGAATGACGAGTTCATCAAGCGCGAGCATGCGGACTATCTCGCCCGCAGCATTCCCGGCGCCGAGTTCATCCTGCTTCCCGGCGTCAGCCATTTCGCACCGCTGCAGCGGCCGGACCGGTTCAATGCGGTCCTCAACGCATTCCTGGCAAAGCTGCCGGGTTAGTCCTGCCCGATCGCCCGACTACCGGATGGGCGGGCCGGTCTCGACTCCCCCTCCCCGTTGGCCACGATTACTCGGCCGCCTCGGACTCCGGCATCGGCACATAGTTGAGGATCGGCGAAAGCCAACGCTCGACCTCGCGGATCGGCATGCGCTTGCGCTCGGCATAATCCTCGACCTGATCGCGCTCGACCTTGGCGACACCGAAGTAATAGGCTTCGGGGTGGCCGATATAGAGGCCGGAAACCGACGAGCCCGGCCACATCGCATAGCTCTCGGTCAGGCTGACACCGATCGCGGCTTCCGCATCGAGCAGCCGGAAGAGCGTCGCCTTCTCCGTATGGTCGGGCTGCGCCGGATAGCCGGGCGCCGGGCGAATGCCGGCATAGGGTTCGGGGATCAGTTCCTCAGGCGTGAAAGCCTCGTCGGCCGCATAGCCCCAGAGTTCCTTGCGCACATATTCGTGCATGCACTCGGCAAAGGCCTCGGCGAAGCGGTCGGCCAGCGCCTTGACCAGGATCGACGAGTAGTCATCGTTGGCGCGTTCGAAACGCTCGGCAATCGCAACTTCCTCGATGCCGGCGGTGACGACGAAGCCGCCGACATAGTCGTTGGAACCGCTGCCGGCCGGGGCGACGAAATCGGAAAGCGCCACGTTCGGGCGGCCGTCGCGCTTCGTCAGTTGCTGGCGCAGCGTGAAGAAGGTCGCGAGCTCAGACGTCCGGTCTTCACCGGTGAAGAGCCGGATGTCGTCGCCGACCGTGCCTGCCGGCCAGAAGCCGACGACGGCCTTCGGCGCGAACCACTTCTCCTCGATGATCTTCTTCAGCATCGCCTGGGCATCGTCGAACAATTGCCGTGCGGCCGCCCCTTGCGCCTCGTCTTCCAGAATTTTCGGATAGACGCCCTTCAGCTCCCAGGTCTGGAAGAACGGGGTCCAGTCGATGTAACGGGCGAGTTCTGCGAGATCCCAGCTTTCAAACACGCGCGTGCCGAGGAAGGACGGCGTCTTTGCCTGGTAGCTCGCCCAGTCGACTTTGTGTTGGTTGGCGCGGGCCTGCGACAGCGGCAGACGGCGCTTTTCCGCTTCGTTGCGGGTATGCACCTCGGCGACCTTGCGGTATTCCGCCCGGACCGTCTCCATGTAGTTACCCCGCGCTTCCGGCGACAACAGGCTCGAGACGACGCCGACGGCGCGGCTCGCATCGGTGACATAGACCGTCTGGCCGCGATCGTAGCGCGGATTGATCTTGACCGCCGTATGCACGCGGCTGGTCGTCGCGCCGCCGATCAGCAGCGGCACGTCGAAGCCTTCGCGCTCGAGCTCGGAGGCGACATGCACCATTTCGTCGAGCGAGGGGGTGATCAGGCCCGAAAGGCCGATGATGTCGACCTTTTGCTCGCGCGCCACTTCGAGGATCTTCGCCGAGGGCACCATGACGCCGAGATCGATGATCTCGTAATTGTTGCAGGCAAGCACGACGCCGACGATGTTCTTGCCGATGTCATGCACGTCGCCCTTGACGGTCGCCATCAGGATCTTGCCGGCGCTTTCCCGCGCTCCGCCGCCATTGGCAAGCTTCTCCGCCTCCATGTGCGGCAAGAGCACGGCGACCGCCTGCTTCATCACACGGGCGGATTTCACCACCTGCGGCAGGAACATCTTGCCCGAGCCGAAGAGGTCGCCGACGACATTCATGCCGGCCATCAGCGGACCTTCGATGACGTGCAGCGGCCGCGCGGCGGCAAGGCGCGCCTCCTCCGTATCGGCCTCGATGTACTCGGTGATACCGTTGACCAGCGCATGTTCAAGGCGTTTCTCCACCGACCACGCGCGCCAGGAAAGATCCTTCTCGCGGCTCTGTCCGCCACCCTGCCCGCGATAACGCTCGGCGATTTCGAGCATGCGCTCGGTCGAATCGGCGCGGCGGTTGAGCACCACGTCTTCACAGGCCTCGCGCAACTCCGGATCGATCGCGTCATAGACGGCGAGCTGGCCGGCATTGACGATGCCCATGTCCATGCCCGCCTGGATGGCGTGGTAAAGGAAGACCGCGTGCATCGCCTCGCGCACCGGCTCGTTGCCGCGGAAGGAGAAGGAGAGGTTGGAGACGCCGCCCGAGACGTGCACATGCGGCAGGGTCTTAATGATCTCGCGCGTCGCCTCGATGAAGTCGACGCCGTAATTGTTGTGCTCCTCGATGCCCGTCGCCACCGCGAAGATGTTCGGGTCGAAGATGATGTCCTCGGGCGGGAAACCCGCCTCCTCCGTCAGAAGCTTGTAGGCACGGGTGCAGATCTCGACCTTGCGCGCCTTGGTGTCGGCCTGGCCAACCTCGTCGAAGGCCATGATGACGACGGCCGCCCCATAGGCGCGGCAGAGCCTGGCGTGATGCAGGAACGCCTCTTCGCCTTCCTTCATCGAGATCGAATTGACCAGCGGCTTGCCCTGGACGCATTTCAAGCCCGCCTCGATCACCTCCCATTTCGACGAATCGATCATGACAGGCACCCGGGCAATGTCCGGCTCGGAGGCAACGAGGTTCAGGAACTCGACCATCGCCTGCTTCGAATCGATCAGGCCCTCGTCCATGTTGACGTCGATGATCTGGGCACCGTTCGCCACCTGGTCGCGCGCGACGTCGAGGGCAGCCGAATAGTCGCCGGCGGTGATCAGCTTGCGGAATTTGGCCGAGCCGGTGACGTTGGTGCGCTCGCCGACGTTGACGAACGGAATTTCCGACGTCAGCGTGAAGGGCTCCAACCCGGAAAGCCTCATCAGCGGCTCGACCTTGGGGATCTCGCGCGGGGGATGCTTGGCGACTGCCTTGGCGATGGCGCTGATATGCGCCGGCGTCGAACCGCAGCAGCCGCCGACGATATTGACGAGACCATCACGGGCGAAGGCTTCCACCTGGGCCGCCATCTGCTCCGGCGTCTCGTCATATTGGCCGAACTCGTTCGGCAGGCCGGCATTCGGATAGGCACAGACGAAGGTGTCGGCGACACCGGAGAGTTCGTCGATATGGGCGCGCATGGCATTGGCGCCGAGCGCGCAGTTGAGCCCGATGGTGAAGGGTTCGGCATGGCGCACCGAGTGCCAGAAGGCGGTCGGCGTCTGGCCGGAAAGCGTGCGGCCGGAGAGATCGGTGATCGTACCGGAGATCATGACCGGCAGATCGACGCCCTTTTCGGCGAAGACTTCCTTGGTCGCGAAGATCGCCGCCTTGGCGTTCAGCGTGTCGAAGATCGTCTCGATCAGGATGATGTCGGCGCCGCCATCGATCAGCCCGCGGATCTGTTCGGCATAGGCGATACGCAAATCGTCAAAGGTGACGGCGCGATAGCCGGGATTGTTGACGTCGGGCGAGATCGACGCCGTGCGGTTGGTCGGTCCGAGCGCGCCGGCGACGAAACGGCGGCGGCCGTCCTCGGCCTCGGCCCGCTTGGCGGCGCGCCGCGCCAGCCGGGCACCGTCGCGGTTGAGCTCGTAGACCATGTCCTCCATGCCGTAATCGGCCTGGGCGATGCGGGTCGACGAAAAGGTGTTGGTCTCGAGGATGTCGGCGCCGGCGATCGCATAGGCGTAGTGGATGTCCTCGATCGCCTTCGGCTGCGTCAGCGTCAAGAGATCGTTGTTGCCCTGCTGGTGACAGGCGCAGCCGCCGAATCGGTCGCCGCGGAAATGCTGCTCGACGAAGCCGAGCTGCTGGATCTCCGTGCCCATTGCGCCATCCATGATCAGGATGCGTTCGCGCGCCGCTTGGGCGAGTGCGCGCTTGATCTCGGAGCCGTCCGGCTTGGAGGAAACGTCACCGAAAAGGGCGCCGATGGCGGACATGGGAAATCTCCCGTTCTGAAAACGACAAACAATAAACGAGTCAATCACATAAAGATATCTTTATGTCAACATATGGCGCGATCACATTTGCCCGCCACGCCAAAGAAAATGGCCCGCCGCGATTGCGACGGGCCATGAAGAAGTCAGCTGATTTCCGGCGGGAGTCAGACCCGCGCCGCTGCATGTTTCCTTTAATCGTAACCGATTAAAGGACAAAACATGCAGCGCTTCAAAGTGCTACAGCGACCTTCTCGCGTCTAATAAGACGCAAGGCGCTGTAGGCAATCCTCGGTCTCAAAGATGGCGCAGAGGATATGGTAGAAGCTGCTCGCCGGTGCCGGTTCCTCGACGAAGCTACCGTCGGCCTTCTGCTTGTCGCGCCAGAGGCCCGCAACTGGCGTCTCCAGGAACGCCTGAAGTGCTGCCGCTGCCCGGGCAGCCGAAGCGAGGTAACGCTCTCGCTCAGCGCCACTGGTGAGTGCGGCGAAGCGGACAGACGCCTTCAGCCACTCGGTCTGCGGCCAGAGCCGCGCGATCGGATCGGCCACCGAGAGATCGTCGAGCAGCGTCATGATCGCGACTTTGCGATCCGCTGAGACGCCGTGCGCCTCGCCGATATCGAACAGCCGCCGCGCCTTGACGATCGCCTCGGCGCTGCCGCGGCGCTCCGCCCAGCGCAGCAGCAGCCAGGCCCATTCGAAGAGATGGCCGGGCTCGACGATCCGGCCCTTGTCGCCGGCAAAGGGTGCCCAGTCGTGATCGAAGAACTCACGCAGAACGCCGGTCTCGGCGTCGATGAAATGATCCATCGCCAGATCCGCAATCTCGTCGGCGAGATTGGCCCAGGCCACCTGATCGAATCCGTCCACGATCTCACTGGCGAGGCAGGCCTCGAAGAGATGCATGTGCGGGTTGGAACAGAGCGGCAGTCGCAGCGGATTGTCTTCCTCGAACCCCGCGACCGGATGCTTGACGTGGGCTTCGATCCGGGACCGAAGGTCGTTGCTGCGTTCGATCATCTCGGCCTTGCGTGCCGGCACGACCTCGGCAAGGTAGGCGAAGGCGAGCAGGGCGAAGGCCTGATTGTAGAGATCAAACGACGGGTCGAGCAGGTTGCCATCGGCATCGGCGAGCGCGCCATAAAAGCCGCTCGGCTGCTTGAAGACGCGGTCGAAATAGGCAAGTCCGCCTTCGGCGGCACCGCGCCAGTCACCGCCCCATCCGCGCCGGCCGGCTTCCGCGAAACAATAGACCTGCCGCGGCTGCACCCGCGCACGCCGGTTGGCGCGGGTCGGCTCACCGGCCATATCGATCGTCTCGACGAAACCGCCGGCGGCATCGACACCCGCGTCGCGCCAGAGCGGCAGGGCCTTGTCGGCAAGCCACTGCGATAGAACACGAGACTGAGAAAAGATATCGTCTGCCAAGACTCAGCCCTCGAGCTTCAAGCCGTCATGATCCTTGCCGAGCAAGATCGCGAGCGCCTCGACCACCATGTTGTGGTCCTCGCGCTGCGGCAGCCCGGAAACCGTGACCGCACCGATGCAGCCTGTACCCTTGACGACGATCGGAAAGCTGCCGCCATGCGCGGCATAGTCGGCATCCGACAGCCCAAGCTTGGCCTGCAGATTGGTTTGAGCCTTCGCGAGTTCGCGACCGGTGGCATAGCTGCTCTTGAACAGCCGGAATACGGTGTTGCGCTTGCGGCGCACCCAGCTCGGATTGTCCGGCGTCGCGCCGTCGAGCGCTGCGTAGAATACCTGCATCGAGAACAGCGTGATGTCGATCACCACGCCGAGCTTGCGTTCGGCCGCCATCTTGCGCAGCAGCGAGCCGAGTTCCCAGGCCGTTTCGAGGTCGAAACTCTCGAACTGCAATTCCTGTTCCTGCCGCGCGATGCGGGCCAGATCCTTGTCGATGTTCATGGGATTCAATCCTTCCAGAGCCAGGCCGCGCCACGCACGCCCGAACTGTCACCGTGCAGGGCCTTGCGGATCGGTGTCTCGAACGTGTCGCCGAAGAGATAGTTGACCACGCGAGGCGGCACATCGCCATAGATCTCGTCGACATTCGACATGCCGCCGCCAAGCACGAAGACGTCGGGGTCGACGATGTTTGTGAGCAGCGCCAGGCTGCGCGCCAGCCGGTCGACGAAACGCTCGTAGACGCCCGTTGCCACCGGATCGCCTGCCCGTTTCGCCTCGATGATGTCGCGCCCGCGCCGCTCGGTGCCGGTCGTGATCCGGTAGTCGAGTTCGACGCCAGTGCCGCAGGCATACATGTCGAGGCAGCCGTGCTTGCCGCACCAGCACCTGTGGCCGGGATACTCGTCCTTCGTCATCCAGGGCAGCGGATAATGGCCGATTTCGGCGGCAACGCCCTGGTATCCGGCATGCACCTTCTTGTCGATCGCCAGCCCCCCGCCATGGCCGGTACCGACGATGACCCCGAAGACCACATGCGCGTCCTTGCCGGCACCGTCGACCGCCTCCGAAACCGCCAGGCAATTGGCGTCGTTGGCGAGCCGCACCGGCCGTCCGAGCGCGTTTTCGAGGTCGCGACCGAGCGGTTTACCGTTGATCAGCACCGCGTTGGAGTTGCGCACGATGCCGGTACGCGGATTGGGGCTGCCGGGAATGCCGATGCCGATCGAGCCCTTTTCGCCGGCCGTCTGCTCGGCGGCGGCAACGAGATCGAGAACGGCGCGGATGCAGTCGTCGTAGCCGCTCGTCGGGGTCGCGACGCGGTGACGGGCGCGCGTTTCGCCATCGCGGCCAAGCGCGATGACTTCCATTTTCGTGCCGCCCCAATCTATTCCGATGAACATATCTGGATCAGGTCTCTGATGAAGGTCTCAAGGGGAGCGCTGGCTTCCTCCCGCCAACGCCCGCCTTGCTTAGCATTCGGAAGACCTGAAAGACCAGCCCCATCTGGTGACCTGACGCGACGATTGGACCGCGCGCACGCAAGGGACGGCGTCTCGCATTTCCGGGCGCTACCGCGCAAAAACACTTGGCGAAAACCTCATGCTTTTGTATGGGTGCTATCCGAGTGGTCCCGTAGCTCAGCAGGATAGAGCACCAGATTCCTAATCTGGGGGTCGCGCGTTCGAATCGCGCCGGGATCACCATTTATTTTCAGGTGTTTATCCAAATAATATCGGCTGTAGCGGCCCTACCCCTGAACCGTCAGGCTCCGCTTGCGCGTCCTGCGCTGAAGCAGCGTTACGCCCAAATGCTCCTCGAGTGCCGTCACCTTGCGGCAGACGGTAGATACTGGCTTTCGCCGGCCGAAACTCGCAAATTGGGCAACGGCGACCAAGGCCGCGATGGCGTTCAGGTCGGCCAAGAATTCCGATGCCGCCGACCGACCGGGAATGAAAGACGCATGCGCGTCATCTGCCTGTCACGAACAGCGGCTAGTAGAAGCGTACACCTCGCCGATGACCACGGATGAACTGGCATCGGTTGACGGTGATGAGGAAGGTCGGGTCGCCCCGACCTTTTTTGTTGGGTTCATCGGCATTTCCCCGCCAGGCTGGGACTGCCCTTTCCGGTGAGCCGCAGGATTGCCGTTCACGAAATCGTTACCGGCTGCCGGAGACGGCACAAAATGGCCTCTCGATCATTTTCCTTGAAGAAAGGAGAATGGTGAAAGCTCATGAAAAAGCTGGCTATTATTGCGCTTTCGCTGGCAACGGCCCTCTCCAGCGTGGGCCCGGTACAGGCATTCCCGTCGGTCAGTCCAATAAAGGCGGGCCTATCGAATGTCGAGCAGGTCACCCATCGTCATCGCCAGTGGTACTACGATGACGATGATGATGATGGATGGCGGTACGACCGTCGCTATCGCTACTACGACGAAGACTACTACGACTACTATCGGTATCGTCGTTATCATCACCGGCATCATCACAGCGATATTGGCGCATTTATCGGCGGCTTCGCCGTTGGTGCGATCCTCGGTGGCGCTCTGAGCGCCCCGCCAAGGCGGCACTATCACCGCCACTCGTACTCGAGTTGGTGATACACACTGCTGCCGCCTCGTAGAGTGCCGATCGCCCTACTTTCGGCACGGGGGCTGATCGTGCTGAAATCATCCCTGACTGCAGGTGACCGCCGCTACTCGGTGGCTCAATCGTCCGGCCGGCAGACGCGCAGCCGATGGCCGTCCGGATCGAGAGCGACGAAAGTGCGGCCAAACACGGCAGTCTTCAGCTCCTGCTCGATTGCTATTCCGCGCCGGCGCCAATCCGCATGGAGGCGCTCGACCTCCGTATCATCCTTCACCATGAAGGCAATTTCCGAGCGATGGCCGGTGCCGGACGAGACGAAGTCCCTCGCCTGGATAGACCAGAGGCTGAAGGTCAGGCCGTTTTCGAGTCCGAAGGCGACATAGGCAGGAAAGGCAGCAACGGGTTTGCGCCCGAAGAGACCGGCATAGAACAGGGCGCTTTTTGCCGGGTCGTCGACATAGAGCAGGACAAGGTTCGGTGACAGCATCTTCGGATCTCCTGTTTCTGATGACCGGAACCTAGTCGAAGCTGTTGTCAGCTCTTGTCAGCATGGAGCGCATAGCGACAGGCGACCGGTCCATTGAACCGGCCTCTCGCTGGAAGGCGGCGCGTCAGAAGACGGCCAGGTATTTCAACAGAGAGACGATGCCGATGATGATCACGATGATCTGGACGATCTGCTTGGCGCGCGCGTCGAGCGGCAGCCGCTGGACGAGATAAAGCACCAGCACGATGACGAGGAACGTAATCAGGATTCCGATAAGCAGCCCCATTGATCAACTCCCTTTTTGCAACGACAGCGCGACAGCGCCGGGATTGTAACTATGGAGCGAGGGCAAAAGTTCCGAGTTGCCCGACAACGTCATTAGCCGGGTTGTGCCAACTGGTAGGCGAAAAAGGCGTCAGGGAGCGGGCTTGCAGGCGATCCCCTGATCATTCTCGCCCTTCGTCACGTCGAAAAGCGTCGCCTCGTCGCCCTCGGTCCACCAGATATATTGCCCGCCGGCATATTGGGCGCCGGAGCCGGAGATCACGTTCGAAGCCACGACGAAGGTGCCATCGATCGTAAAGGTCACCAGGGATACAGCGCCCGCATTGATATACTGCGTCTCGACGGTCTTGCCGCCGCAATCGTAGCGAACCGCCTGCCGATCCACGGCATCAGCGCCGGGCACGCGGATCGTCACATCGGCGCCCTGAGAGCCGGCGGCCATCAATGCGAGCTTCATCGCGGTCGCGCCTCCCGCCTTGGCGAGAACGAGCTTCGATCCCTCGACGGTCCAGGAGAGTTCGCTGCGCAGCGCCTCGAGGAATTTCTGCTCCTGGGTCATCGCCGCCGGCACGCACATCTTGCGTGTCGATGCGGCCGGCCCGAAGGTGATCTTCGTGCCCGACAGACTGAAGGTACCGGTGAAATGGTTGCAGCCGGCCATGCCGCCAAAGGTGCCGTCCTCGCGGATTTCGAGCGTCGACTGCAGATCGTCGACCACGCCGCCGCCGCCAATATCTTCGGCAAGCCAGGTGCCGACGAGCTGCTGCGGCACGTCTTCGGCCGCAACCGGCTGCATCGAAGCCATCTCGATCGTCACGCAGGCGCAGGAAACGGCGGTAATGACTTTCAGCATCGCGAACTCCTTCGGGGGTCGACTCAAGCAGCCCGATTCTTAGCCCCTGGACGGGACGGATTGAAGACCGCGCCCTTGTTGCCGGCGGAATTCGCCTGTAGAGCCTACTGCATGTCTCCATAAATCGACTTCGATTTAAGGACAAAGACATGCAGCAAATCAAAGTGCTACAGCGACCTTTGCGCGTCTCATAAGACGCGCGGCGCTGAAGCGCACAACATACAATATAAAAGTTCGGATCGATCTGGCGAAGATCATGCGCTACGCTCGCGACGAAAGCCGCCTCGCGCATCCCCTCCGAAAAAGAAGAACATGGGTATTGGCATGGCATCCCGCGACAATGCGAAGCGCCGACTGACGATCCTCGGGTCGACCGGTTCGATCGGCACCAACACGCTCGACGTCATCGAGCGTCTTGGCGGTCGCGAGCGCTTCGAAGTCGTCGCCGTTACCGGCAATGGCAACATTCCCCTGCTCGCCGAACAGGCGGTGAAGGCCGGAGCGGAGCTCGCCGTCACCGCCAATGAGAGCCAATACGAAAACTTGAAAGCGGCGCTTGCCGGCACCGGCATTGCCGTCGCCGCCGGCAGGAGCGGCCTGATCGAAGCGGCCGAACGCGACGCGGATTGGGTGATGGCGGCCATTGTCGGCAATGCCGGTCTCGCCCCCACCCTCGCCGCCGCCCGGCGCGGCGCCGACATTGCGCTCGCCAACAAGGAGTGCCTGGTTTCCGCCGGCAGCCTCTTCATCGAGGCGGTGAAGAAGGGCGGCGGACGATTGCTGCCGGTAGACAGCGAACATAACGCCATTTTCCAGGTGCTGGAGGAACAGCAGCGCCACGCCGTCGAGCGCATCATCCTGACGGCCTCGGGCGGCCCGTTCCGCACCAAGTCGCTCGAGGAGATGCGGCACGTGACCGCCGATGTCGCGCGCGCCCATCCGAACTGGTCGATGGGACTGAAGATCTCGATCGACAGCGCCTCGATGTTCAACAAGGCGCTGGAGATGATCGAGGCGAAGCACCTCTTCGCTCTCAAGCCGGAACAGGTCGAAGTGATCGTCCACCCGCAGTCGGTGATCCATTCGATGGTCGGCTACACGGACGGCTCGGTGCTGGCGCAGCTCGGCTGCCCGGACATGCGCACCGCCATCGGCTATGCGCTTTCCTATCCCAGCCGCTGCAGCCTGCCGATCGAACGGCTCGATTTCGCCAAGCTGTCGCGCCTCGATTTCGAGGCACCGGACGAAGTGCGCTTTCCGGCGATCCGCCTGGCGCGCCGCGCCATGGTCGAGGGCGGCGTGCAGGGGGCGGTGCTCAACGGTGCCAAGGAAACGGCACTCGACGCCTTTATCGCCGGACGCACCGGATTTCTCGCCATGGCGGAGATCGTCGAAAAGGTGATGGACGCGCTCGCCGATCTGCCGGCGGCGACAACGATGGACGACGTTTTCGCTGCAGACGAAAAAGCCCGGCAACTGGCGGCCGGGCTCATTCAATAGTCAGATTTACTCTGCAGGTTCATTGGGCTCTTCGCCCGCATCCGCGCGGTGAGGGAAGCCTCTCATCCGCCTGCCGGCACCTCCCCGCACGCGGCGCGAAGGAAACCCATGGCACTGCTCAAAGCTACGACGATTGCCCGCAGCATTTTTGAGGTGAGACTTCAGCTGTGGCGCTCGTCCCTTGTCCCCGCTGGCGGGGAGAAGGTTAGGATGAGGGGCAACTCCAGAGAACGTTGGTACGCTCTCAGGCAACTGCCCTTGCCAGCGCACAGCGCGACCACAGCGAATGCAGTGCGCCGACGAGGTGATCGATGTCGGCATCCGAATGCAGCGGCGTCGGCGTGATGCGCAGGCGCTCGGTCTTCTTAGGCACCGTCGGATAGTTGATCGGCTGCACGTAGACGCCAAAATTGTCGAGCAGCAGGTCGGAGATCCACTTGCACTTGGCCGCGTCGCCGACCATGACCGGCACGATATGGCTCGGGTTCGGCATGTGCGGAATACCGCGCTGGTCGAGCAGCGAGCGCAGGCGACGCACGCGTTCCTGGTGGGCGAAGCGTTCGACCTGGCTTTCCTTCAGGTGACGGATCGAGGCAAGCGCACCGGCAGCAAGCGTCGGCGGCAGCGCCGTCGTGAAGATGAAGCCGGAAGCAAACGAGCGGATGAAGTCACAGAGCGCCGCAGAGCCGGTGATGTAGCCGCCCATGACGCCGAAGGCCTTGCCGAGCGTGCCTTCGATGACCGTCAGCCGGTGCATCAGGCCTTCGCGTTCGGCAATGCCGCCGCCACGCGGACCGTACATGCCGACGGCATGCACTTCGTCGAGATAGGTCATGGCGCCGTACTTGTCGGCAAGATCGCAGAATTCCTTGATCGGCGCGATGTCGCCGTCCATCGAATAGACGGACTCGAAAGCAATGATCTTCGGCGCGCGCGGATCGGCGGCGGCGAGCTTGGCTTCGAGGTCAGCGACCGAATTGTGCTTGAAGATGACGCGTTCGCACTTGGAGTGACGGATCCCCTCGATCATCGAGGCGTGATTCCCGGCGTCCGAGAAGACGATGACACCGGGAATCTTGGAACAGAGCGTACCAAGTGCTGCCCAGTTGGACACGTAGCCCGAGGTAAACAGCAGCGCCGATTCCTTGCCGTGCAGGTCCGCGAGCTCGCGCTCGAGCAGGACGTGGTAGTGGTTGGTACCGGAGATGTTACGGGTGCCGCCGGCACCGGCGCCGCATTCGTCGATGGCTCGCTTCATCGCTTCGGTGACAACAGGATGCTGGCCCATGCCGAGATAGTCGTTCGAACACCAGACGGTGACTTCCTGGACACCGTCGGCCGTATGGCGCGCTGCCTTCGGGAAGTTGCCGCGATGACGGGCGAGGTCTGCGAAAACCCGGTAGCGGCCTTCCTGATGCAGCCCGTCCAGCTCGTTCTTAAAGAAATTCTCGAAATCCATCATTTTCTCCAGTGCCCGATCGCTTTTCTTGATTCAAAGCGACCTGGGGTCAACCTCGGAATGCTCGGCATCTGCCACCTGCGGCAAAAGGCCCCTGAAGCGCTGCGCGTCCAATGAATGCATCCGGGATGATCTAGCATTTTCGGGCCGAAGCATCTTCGCTGCTTTCACTGAAACCGTTTCAACCCGGAGAGCCCTAGTTTTGAAGCATTCCAAAGAAAGCCTTAGCGCATGTTCATCTCTTCAAGCTTGATCGAAGTCAAGCAAGGATGAAAAAAGGACGACCGAAGCCGTCCCTTTTTTGCTGTTTGACGATAGCCCATCCGGGTCAGGCCGCTGCCACGGCGCGCTTGGCCATGACCTTCACCAGATTGGCGCGGTAGGCCGCGTCCGCATGAATGTCGGAGAGCAGCTCCGAGGCATCGACGCTGACATTGTTCAGCGCATCCGGCGACCAGTTGGCAACGAGCGCCGCTTCCATATCGCCATGCCGGAACACGCCGTTCGCTCCCGCTCCGGTAACGGCCACCCGGACGTCGCCATCGTCGCGTCGCGCCACGAACACACCGGCCATCGCATAGCGCGACGCCGGATTGGCGAACTTCTGGTAGGCAGCCTTCGCGGGCGCATCGAAGGTGACGGCGGTGACGATCTCGCTACCGTCCAGCGCCGTCTCGAACAGGCCGGTGAAGAAGTCGTCAGCCGCGATCTCGCGCCTGTTGGTCACGATTGTCGCGCCGAGCGCCAGCATCGCCGCCGGATAGTCGGCCGCCGGGTCGTTGTTGGCGATGGAACCGCCGATCGTGCCCATGTGCCGCACATGCGGATCGCCGATATGGCCGGCAAGGCTGCAGATCGCCGGACAGACGGCTTTGAGCGCCGCCGATGAGGCCACGTCATGGTGGGTCGTTGCCGCGCCGATCCGCACCGACCGGCCGGAGACCGTGATGCCCTGCATCTCGCCGATGTGGCGGAGATCGATGAGGTCGCTCGGGGCGGCCAGCCGCTGCTTCATCGTCGGGATCAGCGTCATGCCGCCGGCGACATATTTGCCTTCGCCGGCCGCTTCCATTCGGCTGGCGGCATCCTGAACCGAGGACGCCCGGTGATAGTGGGTCTCGTACATGGGTGTCCTCCCGATCAGTTGGCTGCTTGCGCCGCCGCCCACACCTTCTGCGGTGTTGCCGGCATGGTGAGCGCGTTGTTGCCGATGGCGTCGGTGATCGCATTGATCAGCGCCGGTGGAGAGCCGATGGCGCCGGCCTCGCCGCAGCCCTTGATGCCCAGCGGATTGTTCGGGCAGGGCGTGTTCGAGGTCGAGACCTGGAACGACGGCAGGTCGTCGGCGCGCGGCATGGCGTAGTCCATGTAGCTCGCCGTCAGAAGCTGGCCCGAGGCATCGTAGTGCACCCCTTCAAGCAGCGCCTGGCCGATGCCCTGCGCCAGCCCGCCATGCACCTGCCCCTCGACGATCATCGGGTTGATGATGTTGCCGAAGTCGTCAGCGGCGACGAACTGGATGATCTTCGTCCGCCCCGTCTCGGGATCGACCTCCACCTCGCAGATGTAGCAGCCGGCCGGGAAGGTAAAGTTGGCGGGGTCGTAGAAGGCCCCCTCCTTCAGCCCCGGCTCCATGCCGGCGGGCAGATTGTGGGCAGTATAGGCGGCAAGCGCCATCTGGAACCAGGGCACCGCCTTGTCGGTGCCGGCGACCTTCAGTTCGCCGTTCTCGATGACGATGTCGCTTTCGTCCGCTTCCATCAGATGTGCGGCGATCTTCTTTGCCTTGGCCTCGACCTTGTCGAGCGCCTTGACGACGGCCGACATGCCGACGGCACCGGAACGGGAGCCATAGGTGCCCATGCCCATCTGCACCTTGTCGGTATCGCCATGCACGATATTGACGCTGTCGAGGGGCACGCCGAAGCGGTCGGCGACGAGCTGGGCAAAGGTCGTCTCGTGGCCCTGGCCATGGCTGTGCGACCCGGTCAGGACTTCGATCGTGCCGACGGCATTGACGCGCACCTCGGCCGATTCCCAAAGACCAACGCCGGCACCGAGCGAACCGACCGCTGCCGAGGGCGCGATGCCGCAGGCCTCGATATAGCAGCTCATGCCGATGCCGCGCTTCATGCCGCGGCCGGCAGCTTCCGCCTTGCGCGCGGCAAAACCGTCCCAGTCGGCCGCCTTCATCGCCGCTTCGAGCGAAGCGTCGTAGTCGCCGGCATCGTAATTCATGATGACCGGCGTCTGGTGCGGGAAGGAGCGGATGAAATTGACCCGCCGCAGTTCCGCCGGCGAGACGCCGAGCTCGCGCGCCGCCGTCTCCATCGTGCGCTCGAGCAAGTAGGTCGCCTCCGGCCGTCCGGCGCCGCGATAGGCATCCACCGGCGCAGTGTTGGTGTAGACGGTGCGGACATTGGCATGGATCGCCGAAATGTCATATTGCCCGGAGAGCAGCGTTGCATAGAGATAGGTCGGCACCGCCGAAGAGAAGAGCGACATATAGGCGCCGAGATTGGCGATCGTATCGACCTTGAGCCCGATGATGCGGTTGTTGGCGTCGAAAGCCATCTTCACCTTCGACACGTGGTCACGGCCATGCGCGTCGGTCAGGAAGGCTTCGGTGCGATCGGAGGTCCATTTGACCGGCACGCCCGTGCGCTTCGAAGCCCAGAGACAGACGATCTCCTCCGGATAGATGTAGATCTTCGAGCCGAAGCCGCCGCCGACATCGGGGGCGATGACGCGGAGCTTGTTTTCCGGCGCAACGTTATAGAAGGCACTCATCACCAGCCGCGCCACATGCGGGTTCTGGCTGGTCGTGTAGCAGGTATAGTGATCGTCGCCGCTGTCATAGATGCCGAGCGTGGCGCGCGGCTCCATCGGGTTCGGCGAGAGCCGGTTGTTGTGGATCTCGATCTCGGTGACATGCGCCGCCGCGGCGATCGCCTTGTCGGTCGCGGCCGCATCGCCGAGTTCCCAATCGAAGATCAGGTTGTTGGCCGCCTCCGGGTGAAGCTGCGGCTGGCCTGGCTCCAGCGCCTTGGTCGCATCGGTCACGACAGGAAGCTCCTGATAGTCGACGACGACGGCCTCGGCCGCATCGCGGGCCCCGGCCACGCTGTCGGCAACGACAATCGCCACGGCATCGCCGACATAGCGCACCGTCTCATGCGCGAGCGGTCGCCAGGCACCCATCTTCATCGGCGTTCCGCCCTTGGAGTGGATCATCCAGCCGCAGATCAGGTTGCCGATTCCGTCGGCAAGAAGCTGCTTGCCGTCGAGCACGTCGATGACGCCAGGCATGCCCTTGGCTGCGGATGCGTCCACTTTGAGGATTTTGGCGTGCGCATGCGGGCTGCGCACGAACACCGCATATTTCATGCCCGGCACGGACATGTCGTCCGTATAGCGGCCCTTGCCGGTCAGGAACCGCTTGTCTTCCTTGCGCGCCACCCGCGCGCCAATGCCTTCAACGCCCATTGCCGATCTCCTCCCGAGATTTCCAGCGACAGTCCTTCGATGACATGCAGGGCGACGCTCTTTTCGCCCGCCGTCCGGCCGCTATTCTGCGGCCACGCGTGCGCCGCTCATCTCGGCGGCAGCGGCAAGGATCGCCTTGACGATATTGTGGTATCCGGTGCAGCGACAGATGTTGCCTTCGAGTTCGGCTCGAACCGTCGCCTCGTCCAGTTGCCCCTGGTGCCTGCGGATCATGTCGACGGCGGTCATCACCATGCCTGGCGTGCAGAAGCCGCATTGCAGTCCGTGATTGGCCTTGAACGCCGCTTGCACCGGGTGGAGTTCGCCGTCGGCCGCCAGCCCTTCGATGGTGGTGATCGTGGATCCGGCCGCCTGCGCGGCGAGGATGGAACAGCTCTTGACCGACTTTCCGTCCATATGGATGACGCAGGCGCCGCACTGCGAGGTGTCGCAGCCGACATGGGTACCCGTCAGTCCAAGATTTTCGCGTATGAATTGCACCAGCAATGTGCGGTCGTCGCAATGACCGCTCACCTGACGGCCGTTGACCGTCATTGTCACTTTCGCCATTTCGCTCCTCCGGGGTCGGTCAATGCCAACACGAGCGCGGCCGAAAAGTCGGGTGAGATGGTTCACGCGACTAGGGTACGCGCCAACTGATATCGATGCCCGTCGCCCACGAATCCGTTCCTCCCGGATATCGCAGGCTTGTTTGTATCATTTGTCTTTTTTTGGAATGCCGCAACCGCTACCGTCCGCCGAACGACAAAATTTTTCCACGCCGGTTGTATCGCGGGGAACTGCGCCTTCATGTCCCGTTCAGGAACGATATCATTATCTTGCGCGCCGGAAGAAACCGCAGGTCTCCCGTAGACTTTAAATCGGGACCGCGTATTTTCCGAACTGCAAGTTCAGGTGGAGCGGGATGATCCCGGCTCCGCCATCATCCAAGGGACGGACTGAGCAAGAGGCTGAGATCCGTAGAGATCGGAGAGGACAACATGAAGAAAGCCATCGCACTTGTGCTGGTCGCCCTGTCGGTCGCAAGCTGCACCCAGACGGAAAAGGGCGCCGGCATCGGTGCCGTTTCCGGCGCGATCATCGGCGGCGCGATCACCGGCGACGTCCGTGGCGCAGCGGTCGGCGCAGCCATCGGCGGCGTTTCCGGCGCAGTCATCGGCCATGTCAGCGAACAGCCGGGACAGTGCTACTACCGCGACCGCTACGGCCGCCGCTACATCGACGCCTGCCCGCGCTAAGGCGTAGCGAAGGCGATCATCCTTCGGCGTAGCGCAAGCCCACCGCAGGAGTCGTTTACCCCCTCATGGCTGACGGTCCTGAGGGGGTTTTTCGTTCCGGCACCCAGCGAAACCGGGCATGCTCCCAAGAAATGATCCGACGCGCGCAAACCGGGTGGTTATCGGTCGCGCAAATCCGTCTGCTGACCTCGATATCACCATCGAGGTCGTTCCATGTCGAAATCACCAGGCATTCCCTTGCCGCCAGCCTTCAAGCGCATCGGCTGGTCCAATCTGTTTGCGCAATTCTCCGAGCAGATGGCGCTGGCTGCCGCTCCGCTCGCTGCCGTGCTTCTGCTCGCAGCCGGGCCGGCGGAAACCGGATGGCTGCAGATGGCCCAGACGCTTCCGTTCCTCTTGCTTTCCATTCCCGCCGGACTCGTCGCCGATCGCACCTCGCGGCGCAGGCTGATGATCTCCTCGGAAATGCTGCGCGCATTGTCGCTGGTCGCCACCTTGCTACTGATGGTCAGCGGCCTGTTGACCCTGCCGCTTCTGGCCGTGATGGGTTTCGTCGGCGCCATCGGCACCGTTTGCTACAATGTCGCCGCCCCCGCCCTTGTCCCGGCGATCGTTCCTCGCGCCCGACTGGCCGATGCCAACCGTTGGCTGGAACTCGCCCGGAGCCTTGCCTATTCGGGCGGACCGGCGATCGGCGGCGCAATCGTGGCATGGACGGGTGCGTCGCTCGCCTATGTCGTCGCCACATGCCTTTCCCTTCTCTCCATCGTCCTGCTTGCCGGCGTTGGCGATCAACACCAACCCGCGACGGCGAAACGCAAACTCCTCCAGGACCTGATCGAAGGCGCACGGTTCCTTGCCGGCCACGGGCTGCTCAGGCCCATTCTCGTGACCGCCATCGTCTTCAACACGGCCTGGTTCGTGCTGCAGGCTGTCTATGTCGCCTATGCCGTTCAAACCCTTGGTCTGACGGCCATGGGCGTCGGCATCACCCTGGGCATCTATGGCGCCGGCATGATGATCGGGGCATTCGCCGCGCCCGCCATTGCGCGGCGTATTTCGTTCGGCGCAATGATCGCCCTTGGTCCTCTGGGGGGCTTGGCGGCGGCCGCGGTGATGCTCTCCACGATCTGGGTGCCATCCGGCGCCCTTGCCGGGCTGAGCTTCTTTCTGTTCGGCGCCGGCCCGGTGCTCTGGTCGATCGCGACCCTCACCCTGCGACAGGCCGTCACGCCGAATGCGATGCTGGGCCGGGTTTCCGCCTTCATCACCACGGCCACGTTCGGAGCGCGGCCGATCGGTGCAGCGCTCGGGGCCGTCGTCGCCACGCACTTCGGCGTCGAGCTATGTCTGGTGGTCGCAGCTGGCGGCTTCCTGATCCAATTTCTCGTCATCATAGCCTCCCGCGTACCGCAGTTGCGCGCATTGCCGGAAGCAGCCTAACCCTGGCGAACCGCGAACAAAGCCAGCCAAGCGCCCGACAAAATCGTCGGAACGCCTGGCTGGAAACCATCCGTTCGGAGCCTATGGTTGTGATGCGCCGACAACATTTCGAAGCTTTTTCCAGCAAATCGCCACCGAAAATCGGCATCAGGGGTGGATGCGGCCGGCCGTCATCGTTAACAGATGGAAAACCTTAGGCATGCAATAGTGACCCGGCCGCATATGCAGGCAGTTTGTATTGGGTCGCCTGAAGACGGGATGCGGAAGCGAATGTCCCCACCACGGTCGAGTATTGCGTACTGGAAGGCCGCAACTGCGCTTGCAGTCGCCTTCTCGTTTGCGCTCGGCCCGATTTCCGCCAAAAGCGCCCACGCCTTCAAGCTCTTCGGCATGAAGTTCTTCGAGAGCGACGAAGAGGAAGCGCCGGTCATCGACCCGGTCAACTATACGCTTACCTTCGACGCCGGCACCGACGACAAGGAACTGAAGGAAGCGCTGGAAAACAGCTCGCAGCTCGTCCAGGGCCAGGAAAAGCCCGTGTCCGGCGATCTCGGCCTTGCCATCCGCGCCCGCGACGATCGCGACCGTCTGCTCGCAGCCCTTTACGAAAAAGCCCGCTACGGCGGCACCGTGGCAATTCGCGTCAACGGCCAGGACATCGACAGCCTGCCGCCGGATCCTTCCTTTCCGGACGGCAAGCCGATCCCGGTCACTGTCACCGTCACATCAGGCCCGGTCTTCAAGGTCGGCTCCGTCAAGTTCGAAGGCGATGCGGCCGGCTTCAATCCGGATGACTATGGCCTGCCGGCCGGTGCCCGCGCCGATTCGACCCTGATCATCAAGGCTGGCGAAAAGGTCGTGAACGACCTGCGCGAGCAGGGCCGGCCGCTCGCCAAGCTTACCGAACGCAGCGCCGTCGCCAACCACGCCAATTCCACCGTCGACATCGTCATCGGCGCAAGCGGCGGGCCGGTAGCACCCGTCGGCGATGTCAGCGTGTCGGGAACCAAGACCGTCGATCCCGCCTTCGTGCGCGACTATTCGCGCCTCAATGAAGGTCGCCCCTATTCGCCCGAGGATATCCGCAAGGCATCCGAACGCCTGCGCCAGCTCGGCGTGTTCTCGAGCGTGACGATCAAGGAGGCCAACGCGCTTTCGCCCGATGGGTCGATCCCGATGAAGATCGAGGTCTCCGAGGGCAAGCACAAGTATTTCGGCTTCGGCGCCCAGGTTTCGACCACGGACGGTCTCGGTCTCTCGGGCTATTGGGGACACCGCAACCTGTTCGGGCGGGCGGAATCGCTGCGCATCGAAGGCTCGGTCGACCGCATCGGCGAGACGAAGGAACTGGACAAGCTCGACTATTCGGTCGGCATCCTCTTCGCCAAGCCCGGTGCCTTCGGCCCCGCCTCGACCTTTACCGCCAGCGTCAAGGCCAACATCCAGGATCCGGACGCCTATCGCGCCAAGATCCTGACGGGTGCGGCCGGTGCGACATTCGAACTCTCGCCGACCGACACCGTCTCGGGGGGCGGCGAGCTGAGCTGGGCCAATATCGACGACGCCTTCGGCTCGAATTCCTACCTGACTGCCGCCATTCCGCTCGAATATGTGCGCGACACCCGCAACGACAAGCTGAACGCGACCGAAGGCTACCGGGCGATGATCAACGCCAAGCCGAGCTACGAGATCAAGGGTCAGACCTTCTTCTCGTCTTTCGAAGCGTCGGCATCAGGCTACCATGCGCTCGGCGACGAGAAGCGTTTCGTTCTCGCCGGCAAGATCAGCGCCGGCGTGCTCGTCGGCGGCGGCGGGCTTGAGGATATCCCGGCGAACCGTCGCTTCTATCTCGGCGGCGGCGGCTCGGTGCGCGGCTACTCCTACCAGGAGATCGGCCCGCGCAACTCCGAAAACAGGGAGACCGGCGGGCGCTCCTATGTCAACGCCTCGCTCGAAGCCCGCATCGCGATCACCGACACGATCGGCGTGGTTCCGTTCATCGACGCCGGCACCGTCTCGGCGAAGACGACGCCCGACTTCTCCGACATTCGCGCCGGTGCCGGCATCGGCCTGCGCTATGCCACGCCCTTCGGCCCCATCCGTCTCGACTTCGCCGTGCCGCTCAACAAATACCCGGGCGGCACGAAGTACGGGATTTATGCCGGTATCGGCCAATCCTTCTGATTCCTGATTTTGGTGATTCGGACCGATTCCCTCCCTATGGCGCCGCGCGTCTTTCAAGGAGCGCTAAGATCGCTGTAACACTTTAAATCTTCTGCATAATTCCTCAAATCGATCCCGATTTAAGGAATTATGCATCGGGTTCGGCAAATTGCCCTCATCCTTTGATAGTTTCGCCCTGCGGCGATTCCGCTGCAGCGCAACTTGCGCTATGGGTAGAACATGAATCAGGTCGTCCGCTTCCTTCGCGCGACGCTGCGCTATGGCCTTCGAGTGCTTGGCGTGATTGCGGTCGTTGCCCTCCTTCTCGTCGCCTTCGTGGGCTTCACGACTCCCGGCGCCCGGCTCGTCGCCTGGGCAATCGAGAAATATGCGGCAACGCCTGACCAGATCGTGCGGATCACCGACCCGAGCGCACTGCTGACAGGTGAATTTGCGGCGGGAAGCATCACGCTCTTCGACGGCCAGGGTGTCTATGCGGAGATCCGCGACCTCAAGCTCAACTGGTCGCCGGCGGCCCTCCTCTCCTTCCGCTTCGACGCCGCGGCGATCTCCGCCGCCTCGGTGCGTGTCGAACGCCTGCCGATCCCCTCGACCGAGACCAAGGAAGTGCGTTCGACCTTCGTGCTTCCCGTCGACGTCAAGATCGACGCGATCGATCTCAAGGAAATCGTCATCGGCAAGGCGATCGCAGGCGAAGACCAGTTCCTGACGGCCAGCGGCAAGATCAATGCGACCAACGAGAGCATCGCCCTTGGCCTGACCGCCGCCCAGCGCGATCGGCCGGAAGCGCGCGCCGTCGCCGATATCGTCTTCAATCCGGCGGGCAACGAGCTGAAGCTCGAAGCGACCGTGGACGAGCCCAGCAACGGTGTGTTGGCGAAGCTGCTTCGCCTGCCCAACCAACCTGCGGTCAATATCAAGCTGACCGGTCAGGGACCGCTTTCCGATTGGGCCGGCACCGCAACGGCCGCACTCGACGGCAGCGAGATCCTCAAGCTCGACGGTCGCCACGTCCAGACACCGGACGGCATGCACCGGCTCACCGTCACCGGCGGCGGCGGCTTCGGCTCGCTGATGCCGCCGGCCTTGCGCCCGATGTTCGAGGGCGAGACCAGCATCGACATTGCCGCCGCGTTCAACGGCCAGGGCATGGTGCGCGTCGACAAGGGGCAGATCGCGACCGGCGCGCTCACCTTCGGCGCCTTCGGCACCTTCGACAGCAAGGGCGACAACAATCTGCAGGCCCGGCTTGCCGGCACCAACGGCGCGATCGACTTCCGCTGGCCGCTGCAGAAGGGTGAAGCCCAGGCAAAAATCAACGCCGTCAACCTGTCGCTGATCGGCGACGCTGAAGCGGCAATCCTCGATCTCGCCGCCGACGTCGCCTCGGTCACGCTGCCGGATGTTGCGCTCGGTTCCGTCAAGCTGTCGGCCCGCAGCGACGGCTTCAACCTCCAGGCCCAGTCCGGTCCGGTGAAGACCGTGCTCGAAGTGGGCGAAGCCGGCTTCAACGACGCCAACCTCGTCCGGCTGGTGCAGGCGCCGATGAAGGTCGACGCCAGCCTCGCGGTGACGAAGGAGAGCATTGGCTTCGATCCAGTGACGATCGAAAGCCCTGGCATTGGCGGCTCGCTCACGGGCGCCGTCTCGCGTGAAGAAAACACCGTCGCCGCCGCGTTCAAGCTCTTTGCCGTTCCGGGAGTCTTGCCGCCGGCCGCTGCGGCGAAGTTCGACGGCACCATCGCGCTTGCCGGGGAAGTAAAGACGACGAGCGACGGCGACGTTTCCGTGGAGGGCCTCGAGCTCAAATCGAGCACGATCGAAGCAGCCGGTACCGTCGCCCTGGCTCAGGGTCAGCTGACCACCGATCTCAAGGGAAAGCTGCCCGATCTCGGTAGGCTCCTCGCCGACGCCAAGGGCGAGGCTGATTTCACGGCAGCCGTTACCGGTCCGCTCGCCGAGCTCGGCGTCAAGGCCGAACTGACCTCGAGCGGCGCCACGCTCGCCGGACGCACGCTCAGCGATCTTACCATCAAGGCCGATGCGAAGGCCAACCCGTCGAGCCCGCAGGCGAGCCTGACCGCCACCGGCGCGCTCGACGGCCAGGCAATCGACGTCAAGGCCGACGTCGTATCAAAGGACGGGCGCACCGCGATCCCGGTGCTCGAGGCCCGGATCGGCGAGAACAAGCTGACCGGCGCGATCAGTTTCACCCCGGACTTCAAGCCGGACGGCATGATCGATTTCAACCTGCCCGATCTCGGCCTGCTGGCTGCCATGGCCGGACAGAAGGCTTCGGGCGATCTCAACGGGTCGGCCGCGATCAAGACCACAAACGGCATCACCTCCGTCGTCGTCAAGGCCGGCGGCAGCGGCATCAAGCGCGACGCCCTTACGATTGCCAAGCCGACCGCCGATATCACCATCTCCGATGTCGCCGCCCTTGCCATCAAAGGCAGCGTGCGCGCCGAGACGATCGCGCAAGGGCCGAACCGCATCGCCGGTCTCGCCGTCGATTTTCAGCAGCAGGCCGGGCGCACCGGCTTCTCGATCGACGGTAAATATGACGGAGGCCCGCTCACGGCCAAGGGCGATCTCACGAGTGCGAAGGGACGCACGGAAATACGGCTGGCATCCTTCGGCGCGACGCCGAAGGGTATCCCGCTGAAGCTGGCCCAGCCGACGGTCATCGCCATCGAAAACGGCGTCGTCCGCCTCGACGCGCTGACGATCCAGGCATCGAAGGGGACCATCGCCGTCAACGGCGCCGCCGGCGAAAAACTCGACATCGCTGCGAAGCTCAACGCCCTTCCGGCGGCGTTGGTCAACGCGTTCGCGCCGGACCTCGGCGCCGAGGGCACGATCGCCGGCACCGTCGACGTCGATGGCGCAGCATCCGCGCCTGTTGTCACCTACGACCTCAAGTGGTCCGGTGCCTCGCTCGCCGCGGCACGCACGGTCGGGGTCGCCGCCTTCGACATCGCCGCCGACGGCAAGTTCGCCAACAACAAGGTAACGCTCGACACGACGCTTTCGGGCGCCGGTGGCCTTTCCTTCAAGGGCGGCGGCAATGTCGATATCGGCGGCAACATGCCGATCGCGATGAAATTCAACGGCAACATGCCCTTTGCCCTCATTGCCAACCTGATGGCGGAAAAAGGCTTCACGCTAACGGGCCAGGCGGGCATCGACCTTTCGATTTCCGGCTCCGCCAAGGCGCCGCAGATCGCCGGCACCGTCACCACATCTGGCGGCCGGCTCGTCGACGTGCGCCGCAACCTGGCGCTCAACGACCTCACGGCGAATGTCGCGCTCGACGGCAAGCAGGCGACGATCTCGAAGCTTTCGGCCAATCTCGCGACCGGCGGCTCGATCGAGGCGACCGGCACCGTCGGCACGGTTCCCGGCTCCGGTTTCCCGGCCAACCTGACGATCCGCCTGAACAATGCCACTTACGTCGACGGCACGCTGTTCAACGCCAATCTTGCCGGTGAAATGACGCTGACCGGTCCGCTGGTCGCGACCCCGACGCTCGGCGGCAAGGTGACGATCCGCAAGGCATCGATCACCATTCCCGAGAAACTGCCGACGTCGCTTTCGGCCATCGACATCAAGCACAAGAACGCGCCCGCCAAGGTGCAGAAGATGGTCAAGGACCTGCGCAAGGACGAGGTGCCGGCTGCCGGCGCCAATGCCAGCGGCGTCATCGCCTTCGATCTCGGTGTCGGTGCCAACCAGGTCTTCGTGCGCGGCCGCGGCATCGACGCCGAACTCGGCGGCGACCTGACGATCCGTGGCACGGCGGTGCAGCCGATCGTATCCGGCGGCTTCGAAATGCGTCGCGGCCGGCTGGAAATCCTCGGCAAACGCCTGACCTTCACCGAGGGCAAGATCGGCTTCGGCGGCGATCTCATCCCGACCCTGGATCTGAAGGCAACTTCGAGCGTCGGCGCGACGACGATCACCGTCTCGGTCTCGGGCCTCGCCAACAATCCGCAGATCGGCTTTTCGTCATCACCGGCGCTGCCGCAGGACGAAATCCTGGCGCAGCTCATCTTCAACCGGTCGCTGTCGAACCTCTCGGCCTTCCAGATCGCCCAGCTCGCCTCCGCCGTCAGCCAGCTTGCCGGCGGCGGCTCGACGTCGCTGCTTGATGGCCTGCGCAACAAGCTCGGCGTCGACGACCTCGACGTCACCACCGACGAGAAGGGCGGCGCCTCGGTGCGGGCCGGCAAGTATCTCAACGACCGGACCTATATCGAGCTGCAGCAGGGCTCCGATTCCTCTTCCAGCAAGGCGGTCATCAATCTCGATGTCGGCAAGGGCGTAAAGCTCAAGGGCTCCGCCGCCGGCGACGGCTCCGCAGCGGGCGGCATCTTCTTCGAGAAGGAATATTGAGCGGCAGCACGTCTGGCGGCGCTCTCCTCGACGATAGTCCGATCAGATCAAAATACGGCCTGCGGACCGAATACGATCCTGAGCCGCGTAAACGCGCGCACAGCACCTGTGGAATTGCCGCCGCAGCGAACCTACATCGGCGTCATTCCTGCCAATTTGCTTCATTCATTTTTCAGGTGATCGTCTTGTCTTCCCAAAAACCGCATCTCGAATTGCCCGAGAATTTCTTGCCGCTCGTTGCGGCTTATGACTGGAACCGGGACACGCTCGGACAGTCGGACTCGAGCATCTTTCTGCTGCAGGCGCCGGATCGTCCGATGCTGGTGCTGAAGGTCGAGGCTGCCGGCCCCTTCGGTGAATTTGTCGACGAAGCGGCGCGGCTCGATTGGCTGGCGTCACAAGGCATGCCGTGCCCGCGGGTGATCGCCCGCGCCTTCGAGCCGGAAACGAACTGGCTGCTGCTGCAGGCGGTCGAGGGCACGGACCTCGCATCCACGACGCGGTCGCCAAGGGACCGGATCGCCATTCTGGCAGAGGCCCTGAAACACCTGCATGCGCTCGATGTCGCCGGCTGCACTTTCGATCACCGGATCGACAAGCGCATCGCCATTGCGAGAACGCGCACCGAAGCCGGCCTTGTCGATGCAGACGATTTCGACGAAACGCGGCTCGGCCGCACGGCGGCCGATCTCTTTGCCGAGCTGCAAGCCCGCGTGCCCTCGACCGGCACGCTCGTCGTCACCCACGGTGACGCCTGCCTGCCGAACATCATCGAGAACAATGGCCGGTTTTCCGGCTTCATCGATTGCAGCCGGCTGGGCGTCGCCGATCGCTATCAGGACATCGCGCTTGCCTGCCGCAGCATCGTCCACAATCTCGGCGAGGAATGGGTTGAGCCGTTTCTGACAGCCTACGGCACCGACAAGGACGATGCCGACAAACGCGACTTCTACTGCCTGCTCGACGAGTTCTTCTGATTACCGCTGAGGCCGCGCGGCGACCAACATGTCCGCCCAAGCACGCAGCAATGCAGCGAAAGGCCCGCAACGCCTCAGGCGGCGTTGCGGGCCTCGATGCTCAGATCGACGATGTCGGCATCCTCAATGGCATTGAACAGCGCCCAGATATGGCCGAAGGGATCGATGAAGGCACCGACACGATCACCCGTCGACAAGGTTTCGGCCGGGTTTCGGAGGCTGGCGCCGGCACCGATCGCCCGGCCGATGACACGATCGACATCCCGCACGTGCAGTTCCAGGATCACCGCCGTCGTCCCGAGCGCATGCGGCGAGCGCGGCCCCCCAAGCTTGGGTTCCGCGTCACGGCGCGGGTTGGCCCCGGCAATCCGGAAGACCGATTCCCCGATCCGCAAATCCGCACTCGTCAGGATCCCGCTCGGCCATTCATGCCGCTGCAGGAGCTCGGCGCCGAGCGCCTCGCGATAAAAGGCGATGGCGCGATCCTCGTCGCCATGCCTGACAAACAGCTTCACACAGATCTGCCGATCGGCAAGCCTGCCGCCATTGGCAACCATGACATCCTCCATCTTGGGTGAGGCGCACATCATAGCGAAACATGAGAACAAAGCAAGAACAATTCGACTCCGGGACGCGGTTTCGTCACCGGTTCAGGGCGGAGCAACCGCTCAGAAGGCGCCGGTCATCTTGCTGGTTTTCAACAGGATATTGGTCTCCGTGACGGTGATGCCGTCGATCAGGCGGATGCGCCGCAGCGTCTCGTCGAAGGAGACCAGATCGCGGTCCTCGAGCTCGGCGATGAAGTCCCAGCGGCCATTGGTGCTGTGCAGTGCACGAACCTGTGGCAAACCGCGCAATTGCTCGGCAACACGGTCCGCCATCTTTCCGTGGACCTCGATCATCACCACCGCGCGGACCCCGGAAGCCGGAATTTCCGCGCCGGTGCGGATGGTAAAGGCGGCAATCGTGCCACTGGCGACGAGCCTGTCGATGCGGGCGGCAACGGTCGCGCGCGAGACGCCCGTCATTTCCGATAGCGTCGAAACGGGAATGCGCGCATTCTGGCGCAAGGCGCTGATCAGCGCCTGATCGAGATCATCCATTGCCTGTCACTTTGTAAAATGATGCTTATCAATCTGTCGATTTTATCTCACTAATCGGCAGTTTTCCATCTTTTTGCTGACACGCATTTTGGCCATAATCCGCGCGATCCCAACCGGGAACACACGGAATTATCTTGAGAAGGAATCGGGCGGATATGACGACCATCACGCTGATCGGCGCACCCATCGAAGAAGGTTCTGGACGACGCGGCGCGGCCATGGGGCCGACGGCGCTGCGCATCGCCGGCATCGACACGGTGCTGCGCGACCTCGGCCACACGGTTCACGACGAGGGCGATGTCAAGCCGCTGCCGGCCCGAGACCTCGCCAACCACCCGGGCGCCAACAATCTGCAAATCGTCGCCGCCTTCGCCCGCGCGCTGCATGACTCGGTACACGACACGGTTCGCCAGGGCCATTTCCCGATCATCCTCGGCGGCGACCACGCGCTCTCCATGGGCAGCGTCTCGGGCATGGCGCGTTACGCCGCCGAAGTCGGCCGGCCGCTCTTCGTGCTCTGGCTCGACGCCCACGCCGACTTCAACTCTCCGTCGACTTCGCCTTCGGGCAACATGCACGGCATGCCGGTCGCCTATTTCTGCGGCGAAGCGGAATTCGCCCCGATCCTGCCGGCCGACCGTCCCTTCGTCGATCCGAAGAAGGTCTTCCAGGTCGGCATCCGTTCAGTCGACGACCGCGAGCGCGACGAGATCGCCGAGCATGGTGTACGCGTCTATGACATGCGCGCCGTCGACGAGCTCGGCATGGCCCACATCATGCGCCAGATTCTCGAAGAGGTTCGCGCCGCGAACGGCCTGCTGCATGTCAGCCTCGACGTCGATTTCATGGACCCGGAGCTCGCGCCGGGCGTCGGCACCACCGTTCCCGGCGGCGCCACCTTCCGCGAAGCGCACCTGATCATGGAAATGCTCTGGGAAAGCGGGCTGGTTTCCTCGCTCGACGTCGTCGAGCTCAACCCCTTCCTCGACGACCGCGGCAAGAGCGCGCGCATCCTGGTCGAACTGACGGCGAGTCTCTTCGGCCGCCGCGTGCTCGACCGGCCGACCCGCAGCGCCTGAGATAACAAACGGAGGACAATGTATGAATACGACGGCAGCCCTGATCGAAACCGAATACCGGCTCGGCGCGCATAACTACAAGCCGCTCGACGTGGTGCTCTCGCGCGGCGAAGGCGTCTATGTCTGGGACATGGAGGGCAATCGCTACCTCGATTGCCTCTCGGCCTATTCCGCCGTCAATCAGGGCCATTGCCATCCGAAGATCCTGAAGGCGATGATGGAGCAGGCGCAGAAGCTGACGCTCACCTCCCGCGCCTTCCGCAACGACCAGCTCGCGCATTTCTACGAAGAGATCGCGGCGCTGACCGGCTCGCACAAGGTGCTGCCGATGAACTCCGGCGCCGAAGCCGTCGAAACCGCCGTGAAGGCGGTGCGCAAGTGGGGCTATGAGGTCAAGGGCGTCGCCGAAAACAGGGCGGAGATCATCGTCTGCGCCAACAACTTCCACGGCCGCACCATGGGCATCGTTGGCTTTTCGACCGATCCGGACGCCCGCACCGGCTTCGGCCCCTTCGCCCCGGGCTTCAAGGTCGTGCCTTTCGGCGACATCGACGCCTTCCGCGCCGCGATCAACGAGAACACCGTTGCCTTCCTCGTCGAGCCGATCCAGGGCGAAGCCGGCGTCATCGTTCCGCCGGCCGGCTATTTCTCGACGGTGCGCGAACTCTGCACCAAGCATGGCGTCACGCTGATCCTCGACGAAATCCAGACCGGCCTCGGCCGCACCGGCAAGCTGCTCGCCGAGGAGCACGAAGCCATCGAGGCCGACGTGACGCTGATCGGCAAGGCTCTCTCCGGCGGCTTCTATCCGGTTTCGGCCGTGCTCTCCAATTCGGAAGTGCTGGGCGTGTTGAAGCCCGGCCAGCACGGCTCGACCTTCGGCGGCAACCCGCTCGCCTGCGCCATTGCCCGTGCGGCGCTGAAAGCGCTGACCGAGGAAGGCATGATCGAGAATTCGGCACGGATGGGCGAGCGCTTCCAGAAGGGGCTCACCGACATCCGCTCCAACATCATCAAGGAAGTGCGCGGTCGCGGCCTGATGCTGGCGGTGGAGCTGGTGCCGGAGGCCGGCGGCGCCCGCAAATACTGCGAGGCGCTGAAGGAACGCGGCATCCTCGCCAAGGACACCCACGGCGACACCATCCGCATCGCACCGCCGCTCGTCATCACCGCCGACCAGGTGGATTGGGCCGTAGAGCACTTCGCGGCGGTCCTCGCCTCCGCCTGATCCCGTTTCAATCCTCCGCCCCGGGCAACCTCGGGGCGGATTGGTTCGTGAGAACTTGCAAAAGCAAGTCTTAACGAATCCCGGCCTATAGTCCCTTCCCAAAGCGCAAAGCGGTTCTTCCGCGCATGATGCAGCTGCGCCCCGCCGGATGTGATCGGCGGACTGTAAAGATCTCTCCCCAACGGACCATCGCCGCGCTCCTGTGCGCCGGCAGCCATGCGGAGATATCTCGAGTTTGGCGGTGTCGCGTCCATAGGCGTCGACCGGAAAGCTGGAAGGACCTTCGATGACCAACACAATCAGGACGGCCGGTTTCGACGGCGAGACGCTGGAGATCATTGCGTTCCGCCTCCACGATCAGGAATTCTGCGTCAAGACGACGACGATCCGCGAAATCCGCGGCTGGGCGCCCTCCACCCCCATTCCGCATTCGCCGCCGGAAGTGATCGGCGTCATGAACCTGCGCGGCACGGTGATCCCGATCATCGACCTCGCCCACAAGCTCGGCATGAAATCGACGACGGCCAACGAACGCAGCGCCATCGTCGTCGCCGAAGTGCACAACATGGTGATCGGCCTCGTCGTCGACCGCGTCTCCGACATCCTCACCGTCCTGGGAAGCCAGGTGCAACCGGTGCCGGAAGTGACGGCATCCTTCGACAAGAGCTTTGCCGAAGGCATCATCGCCAACGAGAACGGCATGATCTGCTTCCTCAACCTCGCGCGCATGTTCAAGGAACGCGACGTAGAGGAAATGGCCGCCTGATCATACGCGCCAGCCTGAATTCGAAGGGCCCCCTCGCCGACTGCAAGGGGGCCTTTTCCTTTTGGCGAGGGCACCCGGAGTTACCTGAGGGGCGCCAATAACAGGACAATCTAATTCAACTCACAGAGTGTATACGATTTTTCACAACTAAAATTTGATAATTGCTATTTTAACACCCGCTTAATAGTCCTACCACTAACATAGATTGCAGAAACACGGCGCCTTGGGCATGAAGCCCGGTAGTTCGAACTCTCCCTACGAAGCACGAAGCCGCTGGCCTGGAAGGGTCAGCCGTCGAACGGACCAGACATTTTTCGGCAATCCGGCCTTTGTCCTTGTCCAGAGAGCTGCGCCGCTTTTGGCCCCGCAAACCCTGTCGACAGCACGCACGAAGCCGGCTTGAACAACGAACCAGATCAGAGGGTTATCATGTTCGCTCTCGGAAAAATCGCGGACGCGCGCCAGATCGTCGCCGCACTTTCAAAATCGCAGGCCATCATCCAGTTCGACCTGACCGGCAAGATCCTGACCGCCAATGAGAACTTCTGCCAGGCTCTCGGCTATGGCCTTTCGGAAATCGTCGGTCAGCATCATCGCATGTTCTGCTCCGCCGAATACGCCCAGACGCCGGAATACCGCGACTTCTGGGCTCGGCTCGGCCGCGGCGAATTCGACGCCAATGCCTACAAGCGCATCGCCAAGGGCGGCCGCGAAATCTGGATCCAGGCGACCTACAACCCGGTCTTCCGCAACGGCAAGCCTTACAAGGTCGTGAAACTCGCAACCGACATCACCGCCGCCAAAGCGCGGGCAACCGAGGATGCCGGCAAGCTCGACGCGATCTCCCGTTCCCAAGCGGTCATCGAGTTCACCCCCACAGGCGAAATCCTTGCGGCCAACGAGAATTTCTGCGCCGCACTCGGTTACAGCCTCTCCGAAATCCAGGGCAAGCATCACAGCATGTTCTGCGAACCGAATTACGCCCGTACCGCCGAATATGCCGACTTCTGGAAACGCCTCGCCGCCGGCGAATTCTTCTCCAATGAGTTCGTGCGCTACGGCAAGGGCGGCAAGGAGATCTGGATCCAGGCGGCCTACAATCCAATCCGCGACGTGAGCGGCAGGGTCTACAAGGTCGTGAAATTCGCGACCGATGTCAGCGAGCGCATGAGCGCGATCAATAGCCTCGGGGCCAGCCTGAGGGCGCTCGCCGAAGGCGACCTGACCCGAAACCTCGACACGCCCTTCGTGCCCAGCATGGAAGCGGTGCGGACCGACTTCAACGGGGCGACCGCCAAGCTGCGCGAGGCGATGCGGACCGTCGGCGACAACGCCAGCGCAATTGCTTCCGGCGCCCGGGAAATCCGCGCGGCCGCCGACGATTTGTCGAAGCGCACCGAGCAGCAGGCAGCCTCCGTCGAGGAAACCGCGGCGGCGCTCGACGAAATCACCACGACGGTTGCCGACTCCAGCCGCCGTGCCGAAGAAGCGGGCGAACTGGTCGCCAAGACCAAGGCCGGCGCCGAACGCTCCGGCAACGTCGTCAAGAGCGCCATCGGCGCGATGGACCAGATCGAACAATCGTCACGCGAAATCTCCAACATCATCGGCGTCATCGACGACATCGCCTTTCAGACGAACCTCCTCGCGCTCAATGCAGGCGTCGAAGCGGCACGCGCCGGTGAAGCCGGCAAGGGCTTTGCCGTCGTCGCCCAGGAAGTGCGCGAACTGGCGCAACGCTCCGCAAGCGCCGCCAAGGATATCAAGGCGCTGATCGGTACCTCCACCGAGCATGTCAAGAATGGCGTGTCGCTGGTCGGCCAGACCGGCACGGCACTCGAAGAGATCCTGACCCAGGTCCAGGAGATCAACGCCAACGTCTCGGCGATCGTCGAGGCCGCGCGGGAACAGTCGACCGGTCTCAAGGAGATCAACCAGGCAGTCAACTCAATGGACCAGGCGACCCAGCAGAACGCCGCCATGGTCGAGGAAAGCACGGCCGCGAGCCACGCGATGGCCCGCGAGGCGGACGCCCTGCACGAGTTGCTCCGGCAGTTCCGCTACGGTCACGAAGTCCAGGTCATCGACACGCACCGCCATCTCGAAGACCGCGTGCAGCCGACCCGGCTCCATGCAACGGCCCGCGCCATGCGCGGCGGCCAACGAACAAGCCTAGCTGCGGCGCCTGCCGCGGGCGGCTGGCAGAATTTCTGAGCGCACATCCCTGCACCCCGCGCTCGGGAATGGGGAAGGCGGCGACCGGTAGCCGCCTTCCCTAAAATCTTTTCAGATGAGGTATCGACTTGCTTCGAAAAACACCCGGTCGGAGAACCTGCGGGTGATGAACCCAAGCTAGGCGGCTTCCGGGCGCTTGATCTTCGGCGCCGCTTCCAGCACCAGCGGCGTCAGCCCCTCGCCGCCATTGTCGATATGCTCGAACAATTTGCGCCGCATGCGCGGCTCCCAATATTTGTTGATGTGGGTCGCGACGCCCTGGGCCGCTTCGTTCTGCGGCTGGCTCTTGAAGAAGGTGGCGATCTGGTTCGCCATGTAGATCAGCTTGGCGTTGGTGTTGTCATGCGACATCGGCGACGGCTCCGGACTTGATGCGTTCGGCATGGGTGAAAATTTCGAATTCGTCGCCGCGCACGAGCGCAATCAGCGTCATGCCCGCGACTTCCGCCGTGCGGATGGCAAGCGCCGTCGGTGCCGAAATGGCGATGATGACGGAGCTGCCGACAACCGCCGTCTTCTGCACCATCTCGACCGACACACGGCTGGTGACGACGACGGCGCCTTCGCTGCCCTTGAAGCCGGCGCGCGCGGCAGCACCCACCAGCTTGTCGAGCGCATTGTGCCGGCCGACGTCCTCGCGCACGGCGATCAGGCCGTGCCCAGGCACATAGAAGGCGGCACCGTGCACGGCACGCGTCTCGAAATGCAGCGGCTGCTGGCCGTTGAGCAAGGCCACGGCCGACACCACATCCTCCTGCGACAGCGTCAGCTTCGAACGGGAAACGTCCGGCGTCGGCCGCACTGCCTGCTCGATCGATTCGATGCCGCACAGGCCGCATCCGACCGGACCCGCCATGTGCCGGCGACGCCGGCGGAGCATATCATTCTCTTCGTCGCGAAGCGCGATCTGCAGGTCGATGCCGAGATTGTCCGCAACCGTCTCGGCGACGACCTCGACCGCTTCGATCTGGTCGTGATCCGTGATGATGCCTTCGGTCAGGCTGAAGCCGACGGCGAAATCCTCGAGGTCGCCGGGCGTCGCCATCATCACCGCATGCGTCGAGCCGCCATAGGTGAAGGCGACAGGCGTTTCCTCCGGCACGGCGCGGGAACCCTCCCGCAGCGCGCCGTTGCGGCGGGCCGTCTCGGGAACGGTCCGGGATGTCTTAAACGTGGTCATCACTTGGCGGGGCGCCGAGCCGGCTACCCCCCTCTGCCCTGCCGGGCATCTCCCCCACAAGGGGGGAGATCACAAACAGGCATTGTCGCCCCCTGTCTCGCACCCCCACATCGCGGAGATGAACCGGCGCCGAACACAAGGTCGAACGAGAGGCGATGGCGCGCGCCCAGCCAATCTCCCCCCTTGTGGGGGAGATGCCCGGCAGGGCAGAGGGGAGTGAACGCCACGCGCACATGGGAGATTACTCCGCCGCCTCCAGCTTGCCGGCAATCCGGCGCGACTGGCGGGCCTGTTCGTCATAGTCCACCTGCCAGTCGGACGGACCGTTCGACGGCATCACCTGCACCGCCGTCACCTTGTATTCCGGACAGTTGGTGGCCCAATCGGAGAAGTCGGTGGTGATGACGTTCGCCTGCGTCGACGGGTGGTGGAAGGTGGTGTAGACGACGCCGGGCGCCACGCGATCGGTGATCAGCGACCGCAGGGTCGTCTCGCCGGCGCGGCTCGCGAGCCGGATCCAGTCGCCATCGCGGATGCCGCGCTGTTCGGCATCGTGCGGATGGATCTCCAGCCGGTCCTCCGCGTGCCAGGCGACATTGTCGGTGCGCCGCGTCTGGGCACCAACATTGTACTGGCTGAGGATGCGGCCGGTGGTGAGCAGCAGCGGGAAGCGCGGACCGGTGCGCTCGTCGGTCGCGACATATTCGGTGCGGATGAACTTGCCCTTGCCGCGCACGAAACCGTCGACATGCATGATCGGCGAACCTTCGGGATGCGCCTCGTTGCAGGGCCACTGCACGGAGCCCATCTTGTCGAGATAGTCATAGGAGACCAGCGCGAAGCTCGGTGTCGTCGCAGCAATCTCGTCCATGATCTCGGACGGGTGGCGATAGTTCCAGTCAAGCCCCATCGCCTGGGCGAGCTTCTGCGTGACCTCCCAGTCGGCATAGCCGTTCTTCGGCGTCATCACCTTGCGCACCCGGTTGATGCGGCGCTCGGCATTGGTAAAGGTTCCGTCCTTTTCCAGGAAGGTCGAGCCCGGCAGGAAGACGTGGGCATAGTTCGCGGTTTCGTTGAGGAAGAGGTCGTGCACGACGACGCATTCCATCGCGGCGAGACCGGCGGCCACATGCTTGGTGTCCGGATCCGACTGCAGGATGTCCTCGCCCTGGATGTAGAGGGCCTTGAAGGTGCCGTCGACGGCGGCATCGAGCATGTTGGGGATGCGCAGGCCAGGCTCGCTGGAAATCTCGACGCCCCAGAGCTTCTCGAAAGTCTCGCGGGTGGCATCGTCTGAGATATGGCGGTAGCCCGGCAGTTCGTGCGGGAACGAACCCATGTCGCAGGAGCCCTGCACGTTGTTCTGGCCGCGCAGCGGGTTCACGCCGACACCCGGCCGGCCGATATTGCCGGTGACCATGGCGAGGTTGGCGATCGCCATGACCGTCGTCGAGCCCTGGCTGTGCTCGGTGACGCCGAGACCATAGTAGATCGCACCGTTGCCGCCGGTGGCATAGAGCCGGGCGGCGCCGCGCACGAGTTCGGCCGGCACGCCGGTGTAGGCTTCGGTCGCCTCCGGGCTGTGATACGGTTCGGCGACGAAGGCGGCCCAATCCTCGTACTCCGACCAGTCGCAGCGCTCGCGGATGAATTTCTCGTCAGCAAGCCCTTCGGTGACGATCACATGCGCCATCGCCGTCAGGATCGCGACATTGGTGCCGGGCTGCAGCGGCAGGTGATAGGCGGCTTCCACATGCGGCGAACGCACGATGTCGGTGCGACGCGGATCGATGACGATCAGCTTGGCGCCTTCGCGCAGCCGCTTCTTCAGCCGTGAGCCGAAGACCGGATGGCCGTCGGTCGGGTTGGCGCCGATGATGACGGCGACGTCGGTGAACTCGACGCTGTCGAAATTCTGCGTGCCGGCCGACGTTCCGAAGGCCTGGCCGAGACCGTAGCCGGTCGGCGAATGGCAGACGCGGGCACAGGTGTCGACATTGTTGTTGCCGAAGCCGGCGCGCACCAGCTTCTGCACCAGATAGGTCTCTTCATTGGTGCAGCGCGACGAGGTGATGCCGCCGACGGAATCACGGCCGTACTGGTACTGGATCCGGCGGAACTCGGAGGCCACATGCGCATAGGCCTCCTCCCAGGTGACCTCACGCCAGGGGTCGGTGACCTTCTCGCGGATCAGCGGATTGAGGATGCGGTCCTTGTGGTTGGAATAACCATAGGCAAAGCGGCCCTTGACGCAGGAATGGCCGCGGTTCGCCTGGCCGTCCTTCCACGGCACCATGCGCACCAGTTCCTCGCCGCGCATTTCCGCCTTGAACGAGCAGCCGACGCCGCAATAGGCGCAGGTGGTGACAACGGAATGTTCCGGTTGGCCGATCTCGATGACCGATTTTTCCGTGAGCGTCGCCGTCGGGCAGGCCTGGACGCAGGCGCCGCAGGAAACACATTCCGACGACATGAAGTCTTCCGCCATGCCGGCTGAAACGCGGCTGTCGAATCCGCGGCCGCCGATCGTCAGTGCAAAGGTGCCCTGCACTTCCTCGCAGGCGCGCACGCAGCGCGAGCAGACGATGCATTTCGCCGGGTCATAGGTGAAATAGGGATTGGACTCGTCCTTGGGCATCCACTTGGCGTTGATCTCGCCATTGTTGCGCGCGGTGACGTGGTTCTCGCCGTCGTAGCCATAGCGCACGTCGCGCAGTCCGACGGCGCCGGCCATGTCCTGCAGTTCGCAATCGCCATTGGCTGCACAGGTCAGACAGTCGAGCGGGTGGTCGGAGATGTAGAGTTCCATCACCCCGCGGCGAACGTCCTTCAGCCGCGGCGTCTGGGTGGAGACTTCGATGCCGGCCGCAACCGGCGTCGTGCAGGAGGCCGGCATGCCGGCGCGTCCCTTGATCTCGACAAGACAGAGCCGGCAGGAACCGAAGGCATCCATCATGTCGGAGGCGCAGAGCTTCGGCACCTCGATGCCCGCATCCATCGCCGCGCGCATGATCGAGGTACCCTCGGGCACGGTGACCTCGCGCCCGTCGATCGTCAGCGTCACCAGCTTTTCGGACTTGGAAGCGGGAGTGCCGTAGTCGATTTCATGAATGAGGGACATTAGCGGGCCTCCAGAGAAGATGCGTTCAAGAGGGCGACGTTACCCCCCTCTGGCCTGCCGGCCACCTCCCCCACAAGGGGGGAGAAAAGATCAGGCGCACGTTGCGTAACGATTGAAACGCTCGGCCTGCGGAACCGTTCCTGCCAGGGCGAGAGGTCAGCCAAGAGTCGATCTCCCCCCTTGTGGGGGAGATGCCCGGCAGGGCAGAGGGGGGTGAACTCCATCGCCTCGATCATTCCGCAGCCTCCACCACCGGTGCCGGCTGAAAATCATCCGGGAAATGGGTCATGGCACTCATGACCGGATAGGGCGTAAAGCCGCCAAGTGCGCAGAGCGAACCGAACTTCATCGTGTTGCAGAGATCGGCAAGCAATTCGCGGTTCTTCTCCGGTTCGATGCCGGCAGCGATCTTGTCGGCGACCTCGACGCCGCGCGTCGAACCGATGCGGCAGGGCGTGCACTTGCCGCAGCTTTCGACGGCGCAGAATTCCATGGCGAAGCGCGCCTGGTGCAGCATGTCGACCGTATCGTCGAAAACGACGATGCCGGCATGGCCGATGAGGCCGTCACGCGCGGCAAAGGCCTCGTAGTCGAACGGCGTGTCGAACAGCGCCCGCGGGAAGTAGGCGCCGAGCGGACCGCCGACCTGTACCGCCTTCACCGGTCGGCCGCTCGCCGTGCCGCCGCCGATCTGATCGACGATATCGCCGAGCGCCAGGCCGAAGGCGGTTTCGAACAGACCGGCATGTTTGACATTGCCGGCGATCTGGATCGGGATCGTGCCGCGCGATCGGCCCATGCCGAAGTCGCGGTAGAAGGCTGCGCCCTTGTCCATGATGATGGGCACCGAGGCGAGCGAGATCACGTTGTTGATGACGGTCGGACAGTCGAAGAGGCCCTTATGGGCCGGAAGGGGCGGCTTTGCGCGGACGATGCCGCGCTTGCCTTCGAGGCTGTTCAGCAGCGCCGTTTCCTCGCCGCAGACATAGGCGCCCGCGCCGGTACGCACCTCCATGTCGAAGGTCCGGCCCGATCCGAGCACCGAGGACCCGAGCACGCCCGCCTTGCGCGCGATCTCGATCGCCTCTGCCATCACCGCGATCGCATGCGGGTATTCGGAGCGGGTATAAATGAAGCCCTTGGTGGCGCCGGTCGCAATACCGGCGATCGCCATGCCCTCGATCAACACGAAGGGATCACCCTCCATGATCATCCGGTCGGCAAAGGTACCGCTGTCGCCCTCGTCGGCATTGCAGACGATGTATTTGCGGTCACCCGCAGCATCGAGAACCGTCTTCCATTTGATCCCGGTCGGGAAGCCGGCACCGCCGCGGCCGCGAAGGCCGCTCTCGGTCACCTGCGTGACGATATCCTGAGGTGTCAGCGCGATGGCATTGCGCAGACCCGTTAGGCCACCGTGGGCCTGGTAGTCGTCGAGCGACAGGGGATCGATGATGCCACAGCGCGCAAAGGTCAGCCGCGTCTGCTGCTTGAGGAAGGGGATCTCCTCGGTCTTGCCGAGACAGAGCGCGTGATCGCCGCCCTCCAGCAGGCCGGCATCGAGGAGCGAGGCAACGTCGCGCGCCTTGATCGGACCATAGGCGATGCGGCCCTCGGCCGTCTCCACTTCGACCAGCGGTTCCAGCCAGTGCATGCCGCGCGAACCATTGCGCACGATCACCGCATCGAGACCGCGCGAAGCGATCGCCTCGCTCATCGCCGTCACGACCTTCTCGGCGCCGAGTGCCACGGCAGCCGCATCCCGCGGGATATAGATCTTCACCGTCATCGACGCGCCTCCTGAACGAGCACTTCCAGCTCAGTGGCATCGACCCGGGCATGCACCTCTCCGTCGAGCATGGCGGAGGGTGCGCAGGAACAGAGCCCGAGGCAGTAGACCGGCTCCAGTGTCACCGCGCCGTCCGGCGTCGTCTGGTGAAAGTCGATGCCGAGCAGCCGCTTTGCCCGCTCGGCAAGCTGGTCTCCACCCATCGACTGGCAGGCCTCGGCACGACAGAGCTTCAGCACGTGGCGCCCGGCCGGATGCTCGCGGAAGTCATGGTAGAAGGTCATCACCCCATAGACTTCGGCGCGCGACAGGTTGAGCTCGCGCGCAATCAGCGGAAGACATTCCTGCGGCACATAGCCGAACTCTTCCTGGATCCCGTGCAGGATCGGAAGCAGCGGCCCTTCGAGCCCCTTCAGCTCCTCGACGATGGCGAGTGTGGTTTCCGCGATATCGGCGCGCGGCTGATGGATATTCAACAGGAGCCCTCCCGGCTCGTGGACTAGGATGGCAGCACCCGAAACGGGCGGCCGGCCCAGCCGACATTTCGCTTGTCTCACAGAGGCCGTTCCTCAACGCCTCCGGCCATGATCAAAAAGCTTCGCGCTTATGGCCCAATGGGTCAATAAGGCTGTTCCGTCGATCGATAGAAAAAATCTATTGAGCCTGATTTCGTTCGCCGAGAATGCGCGCCTCATGCAGCAGGGCCGAGACGAGCGGCGTAAACGGCTCGCGATGTGTCGCGACCAGGCCAACCGTATGGCGGGCGTCCGGATCGACGATCGGAATCATCCGGATATCCTCGTGAAAACCGAATGATTTCGCGACGTTGAACGGCATGATGCTGGCCCAGCGACCGGTGCGCACATGCGAAAAAAGGACGATCATCGAGTTTGATTCAAGCGTCGGACTGGCAACGGCGCCGGCTTCCGAAAAATGCTGGTTGATGATGCGGCGGTTCTGCATGTCGGCCGTCAATAGACAAAGCCGAACGTCGCTAACCTCTTTCCAGGTCACGCTTTCCCGCTCCGAAAGCGGCGTCCCGGCGGCGGTGACGAGGTGGTAACGTTCGACCTGCAGGGGAACGCTGGTCACCCGGCCGAGCGGCTCGTTCTCCAGGTAGGTCAGTCCGGCGTCGATCTCGAGATTCTCGAGCAACGCCAGGATCTGCACCGATGTCGTCGACTGCACGGAGAAGGTGACGTCCGGGTGCTTTTCCTGGAACGGCGCGGTGATCATCGGCACCATGGCAAGCGTCGTCGGCACCGCCGCCAGGCGGATGTGGCCGGAAAGGCCCTTGCGCGCCGCTCGCATCTCCTCCCGCATCGTCCGGGTATCTCCGACGATGCGGCGCGCCCATTCGAGCACCCGCTGTCCCTCCGGCGTCAGTCCCTGGAAACGCGAACCGCGACTGACGAGCATGACGCCGAGCTGATCCTCGAGCTGACGAATGGCGGCCGACAATGTCGGCTGCGTCACCCCACACTCCTCCGCCGCGCGGCCGAAGTGCCGTTCGCGCGCGAGAACGAGGAACATTTCCAGCTTATCGATCATGCCGAGCCTTCAGAGTTTTTGATTCTGCCCCTTACCCGATTGGGCTGGCTTTTGCCCCTCACCCTAGCCCTCTCCCCGAAGGCGGGGAGAGGGGACGTGCCCCGGTCCTAGCCAGAGAAACACCAGCAGCGCCAAAACTCCTTTTTCCCCATCTGCGCGAGTGCGAACACGCTAGTCTCCGATCAGAACTGAGACGGCGCGGCAGTGTCCCTTCTCCCCGCCCGCGGGGAGAAGGTGGCGGCAGCCGGATGAGGGGCGAACATTGAAACAAGCACATGTTATCGCCTCTCACTCACGCGATCAGTTGTCCGCCATTCACCTCCAGCACCTGGCCCGTGATGTAACCCGACAGCACATGCGATGCGAGGAAGAGGTAGGCCGGCGCACAATCTTCCGCCGTTCCCAGCCGGCCGAGCGGAATGGTCTTGCGGGTCGCCTCCAGCTTTTCCGGCGACGAATAACGCTGATGAAAGTCGGTGGTGATCGTGCCGGGCGAAACGCAGTTGACTCGAATGCCCTCGGGCGCGAGTTCGCGCGCCAGCGCCTTGGAATAGGTGGCGACGAAGGCCTTGGTGGCCGAATAGATCGAAGAGCCGGCACTGCCGCCTGTGACCGCCGAGATCGACACGGTGTTGACGATCGCCGGATGCGTGCCCTTGCGCAGCAACGGCAGCATCGCCCGCGTCATCTCGACGACCGCTGTCTGATTGAGCTGCACGACGGTCCAATATTGTTCGTCGGTGAGCTCCGCCGCAGGAAAGCGACCAACCATCGTACCGGCATTGTTGATGAGGATATCGACGCTTTCGAATCGGCTGCGCACCACCTCGGCCAAACTCTCGACGCCATCCGGCGCCAGAAAATCCGCCGTCACCACATGCGCCCGCCCCTCGGTCGCCGCCGATTCGAGAAAATCGGGCAGCTCGCCGATCGACCGGCCGGCATGGACAAGCACGCGCGCGCCGCAGTCCAGGAATTGCCGCGCGACCTCCAGCCCGATGCCGCGCCCGGCCCCGGTGACGACGACGGTCATGCCCTTGAACAAGGCCGGATGAAACATGTCTTTCCCCTCTTCGCTCCTCGAGCAGCGTCGCCCATCGCCGAAACGAATGCAACGCGCTCCCGCATTTTAAACCATGGCGAAACCGGTTTCACGATAAACGCCAATTTATGAAATTGCGCGACTTTCGTTTTTGCATATTATGAAACAAAACGAAAATGGGGAGGATGGAATGTATCTGACGGGTCGGCAGGCGGAGATCCTGGAACTGGCAAAGAGCGAGGGCCGCGTACTCGTGGAGGAACTGGCCCAGCGCTTTTCCGTCACGCCGCAAACCATCCGAAAGGATCTGAACGACCTCTGCGACGCCAAGGTTCTGAACCGTATCCACGGCGGCGCGATCTTCCCGAGCGGCAAGGAAAACGTCAAATACGATGCCCGCCGCCAGATCGCAGCACCGGAGAAACAGGCAATCGGCAAGGCCGCCGCCGAACTCATTCCCGACAGTGCCTCGCTGTTCATCAATATCGGCACGACGACCGAAGCCGTGGGCGAGGCCCTTCTCGACCACAAGGAACTGATGGTCATCACCAACAATATAAATGTCGCCAATCGTTTACGCGTCTTCCCCTCGATCGAGGTGGTGATCACCGGCGGAGTCGTGCGTGGTTCCGACGGCGGTATCGTCGGCGAGGCCGCCGTCGACTTCATCAAGCAGTTCAAGGTCGATTTCGCCGTCATCGGCGCCTCGGCAATCGACCATGACGGCGCGCTTCTCGATTTCGATTTCCGCGAAGTGAAGGTCGCACAGGCAATCATCGCCAATGCGCGCCATGTCATCCTCGTTTCCGACTCGACCAAGTTCGAAAGAACGGCGCCAGTGCGCATCGGTCACATCTCGCAGGTGCAGACCTTCATCACCGATCGCTGCACGCTCGAAAATGTCAGGAAAATCTGTGCCGAACGGGACGTTCGGCTGATCGAAACCGACGCCTGAGACGGGCGGTTTAGGCACCCCTAAAGATTCGGGGAGCATTCGTTTGACATTCGATATGTTTTCGTTTTAACTGATTTCACTTTCGCTGACGCATCAATTTGTGCGTCGCGAAAAGTGGAGGGGAAACAGCAGTGTCAGAGCAGGCAATCTACGACGTCTTCGTTATCGGCGGCGGCATCAACGGATGCGGCATCGCGCGCGACGCGGTCGGCCGTGGATATTCGGTCGCCTTGGCCGAAATGAACGATTTCGCTTCCGGCACCTCTTCCGGCTCCACCAAGCTCATTCACGGCGGCCTGCGCTATCTCGAGCATTACGAGTTCCGCCTCGTGCGCGAGGCGCTGATGGAGCGGGAAGTGCTCTGGGCGATGGCGCCGCACGTCATCTGGCCCATGCGTTTCGTGCTGCCATACCACAAGGGCGGCCTGCGCCCGGCCTGGCTCATCCGCCTCGGCCTCTTTCTTTACGATCATATCGGCGGCCGCAAGCTGCTGCCGCCGACGGCGACGCTGGACATGAAACGCGATCCGGCCGGCAAGCCGCTGAAGCGCCTGTTCAACAAGGCGTTCGAATACTCCGACGGCTGGGTCAACGACGCCCGCCTGGTCGTATTGAACGCCCGCGACGCCGCCGACCGCGGCGCCGTCATCATGGCCCGCACCCGCGTCGTCTCGGCACGGCGCAACGGCACACTCTGGACGGTCGAGACCGAAAACCAGACGAGCGGCGAACGCAAGACCGTTCGAGCCCGCATGCTCATCAATGCGGCCGGCCCCTGGGTCGACACGGTGCTTTCCGGCGCGCTTGGCAAGAACGACGTCCACAATGTCCGCCTCGTCCAGGGCAGCCATATCGTCGTGAAGAAGAAATTCGACGACCCGCGCGCCTATTTCTTCCAGAACCCGGATGGCCGCATCATTTTCGCCATCCCCTATGAAGAAGACTTTACCCTGATCGGCACCACCGATCGCGACTACACCGGCAACCCGGCCGATGTCCGCATCAGCGATGCCGAGGTCGATTATCTCTGCAAGGCCGCAAGCGAATATTTCCTGGAACCGGTGACGAAGGACGACATCGTCTGGACCTACTCCGCCGTGCGCCCCCTCTATGACGACGGCGCCAGCAAGGCGCAGGAGGCAACCCGCGACTACGTGCTGCGGGTCGAAGGCGACAAGGGTGCGGCGCCGCTGCTCAACGTCTTCGGCGGCAAGCTCACGACCTACCGCCGCCTCGGCGAGTCCGCGCTCGAGAAGATCGGCGAGGCGATCGGCGTCAAGGGATCGAAATGGACGGCCGGCTCGAGGCTGCCGGGCGGCGATTTTCCGGCCCAGGGCTATGCCGATGAAGTCGAAAGGCTGCAAGAGCAGTATCCCTTCCTTGCGCCGGCACACGCGCGGCGCCTGGTGCGCCTCTACGGCACACGCGCCGCCGCGCTCCTCGGTTCAGCCTCGAGCGAGGCCGCACTCGGCCACCATTTCGGCGCGGATCTCTACGAAGTCGAGGTCAGGTGGCTGATGACGAACGAATGGGCGCGGCACGCCGAGGACGTGCTGTGGCGCCGGACGAAATTGGGATTGAAGCTGACGCCCGGCGAGGCGGCAGCACTGGAGGAGTACATGCGGGGAGCGGCCAACGCAGCCGCCTGAAGACCGCATTCTAGGGCATTTCCGGCAAAAGCGCGCAGCAGTTTTGCGTCCGGAAATGCGAAAAACGACGAGGTAGAGCGTTTCCGCGCTGGGCGTGGAAACGCTCTGGACTGCTGGGTGGAGAATTCGATGCTTGAAATGAAGAAGATATCCAAGGTCGTAGGCGGGGAGACGCATATCTACCCGACCGACCTGGTGCTGGAGAGGGGGTCGCTCAACGTGCTGCTCGGCCCGACCCTTTCCGGCAAGACGTCGCTGATGCGGCTGATGGCCGGTCTCGACAAGCCCGCCTCCGGCTCGCTGATCTTCGACGGCACCGACGTTACCGGCCTGCCCGTGCAGAAGCGCTCGGTCGCCATGGTCTACCAGCAGTTCATCAACTATCCGGCGATGACCGTCTATGAGAACATCGCCTCGCCGATGCGCATCAGCGGCGCCGATGCCGCCACCATTGACCGCGAAGTCCGCAAGGCAGCCGAGCTGCTGAAGCTGACACCCTATCTCGACCGCACGCCCTTGAACCTCTCGGGCGGCCAGCAGCAGCGCACCGCGCTGGCGCGCGCCATCGTCAAAAATGCCGATCTCGTGCTGCTTGACGAACCGCTCGCCAATCTCGACTACAAGCTGCGCGAGGAACTGCGCGAGGAACTGCCGAAGATCTTCGCCGCTTCCGGCGCCATCTTCGTCTATGCCACCACGGAGCCATCGGAAGCTTTGCTGCTCGGCGGCAATACGGCAGCCCTCAGCCAGGGTCGCGTCACCCAGTTCGGCAAGACGATCGACGTCTATCGTCGTCCGACCGACCTCATCACCGCCCGCACCTTCGCCGACCCGCCGCTGAACACGATCGAACTCGTCAAGACCGGTTCGCTCTTTGCGCTCGACGGCAAGTCCGTACTGACGGTCCCGGCGCATCTGGCGGCGATTGCCGACGGTCCCTGCACCGTCGCCTTCCAGCCGCACCACATCTCCTTCGACCGGCCGAATGGCGGCGGCGATGCGCTTGCCGTGAAGACCGCGATCTCGGAGATCGCCGGATCGGAGAGCTTCATTCACGTCGGTTTCGCCAATGCGCGCTGGGTCATGCTGGCACCGGGCATTCACGACATCGAACCGGACGCGACCCTCGAGGTCTTCGTCGACACCCGCCATCTCATGGCCTTCGGGCCTGATGGACGCGCCATTGGCGGCGCGGCCTAAAGGAGGCGCTGGGAGGAAAACATGGCACGCATCGATCTGGAACATATCCGCCACGCCTATGGCGCCAAACCGAAGTCGGAAAACGACTACGCGCTGAAGGAAGTGCATCACGAATGGAACGACGGCGGCGCCTATGCGCTGCTCGGCCCGTCCGGCTGCGGCAAGACCACGCTGCTCAACATCATCTCCGGCCTGATCAACCCGTCCGAAGGGCGCATCCTCTTCGACGGCAAGGACGTGACGCATCTCTCCACCCAGGAACGCAACATCGCCCAGGTGTTCCAGTTCCCGGTGATCTACGACACGATGACCGTCTACGACAATCTGGCCTTCCCGTTGCGCAACCGGCACGTGCCGGAAGCCGAGGTCGACCGCCGCGTCAAGGAAACGATCGAGATGATCGGTCTCGGCGGCTGGGCGAAGAAGACCGCCCGCGGGCTTACCGCCGACCAGAAGCAGAAGATCTCGCTCGGCCGTGGCCTCGTGCGCAACGACGTCAGCGCCATTCTGTTCGACGAGCCGCTCACCGTCATCGATCCGGAAATGAAGTGGGTGCTGCGTTCGCAGATCAAGCGGCTGCACAAGCAGTTCGGCTTCACCATGGTCTACGTCACCCACGACCAGACCGAGGCACTGACCTTCGCCGACAAGGTCGTCGTCATGTATGACGGCCAGATCGTCCAGATCGGCACGCCGGCCGAGCTCTTCGAGCGCCCGCGCCACACCTTCGTCGGCTACTTCATCGGTTCGCCGGGCATGAACGTGCTGCCGGTCAATCTCGACGGCAACACCGCCACTGTCGGCGGCGAACATGTGGCCTTGAACTTCCTGCCCAAGGTCAAGGCCGGCGCCAAGACCGAGCTCGGCATCCGCCCGGAATTCGTTTCGATCGGCCGCGAGGGCATGCCGGTCGCGATCACCAAGGTCGAGGATATCGGCCGCCACAAGATCGTCCGCGCCCGCTTCGCCGATCAGCCGATCTCGATCATCGTCGACGAGGACGGCGAGATCCCCGCCGATCCGCGCGTCCGCTTCGATCCGAAAGCCATCAACATCTACGCCGATTCCTGGCGCGTCGGCGAGGAGGCCTGACCATGGAGAAAACCTGGAACAACAAGGCCTGGTTCATGGTGCTACCGGTCCTCGTGCTGGTCGCCTTCTCGGCCGTCATCCCGCTGATGACCGTCGTCAACTATTCGGTCCAGGACACCTTCGGCAACAACGAGTTCTTCTGGGCCGGCACCGACTGGTACGTCCAGGTGCTGACGTCCGACCGGTTCTGGGATGCGCTCACCCGCAACCTGATCTTCTCGGCGATTATCCTCGCGATTGAGATCCCGCTCGGCATCGTCATCGCGCTGAACATGCCGAAGAAGGGTCTCGGCGTGCCGGTCTGCCTCGTCCTGATGGCGTTGCCGCTGCTGATCCCGTGGAACGTCGTCGGCACCATCTGGCAGGTCTTCGGCCGCGTCGACATCGGCCTGCTCGGCCGCACGCTCGAAGGCATGGGCATCAACTATAACTACGTGCAGAACCCGGTCGCCGCCTGGGTGACGCTGATCGTCATGGACGTCTGGCACTGGACGAGCCTCGTCGTGCTGCTCTGCTATGCCGGCCTCGTCTCGATCCCGGACGCCTACTACCAGGCGGCCAAGATCGACGGCGCCTCGCGCTGGTCGGTGTTCCGCTACATCCAGCTTCCGAAGATGAAGCGCGTGCTTTTGATCGCCTTCCTGCTGCGCTTCATGGACAGTTTCATGATCTATACCGAGCCCTTCGTCGTCACCGGCGGCGGCCCGGGCAACTCCACCACCTTCCTGTCGATCGACCTCGTCAAGACGGCCATCGGCCAGTTCGACCTCGGTCCGGCGGCAGCGCTATCGATCATCTACTTCCTCATCATCCTGCTGCTCTCGTGGATCTTCTACACCGTGATGACCACGAGCGACGCGCAGGGCTGATAAAGTCGGGAGGAGAACCAACATGCAGACACAACCGCTTACCGAACGCCTGTCCTGGCTGGTGCCAACGATCTACATCGTCTTCCTCCTGCTGCCGATCTACTGGCTCGTCAACATGAGCTTCAAGGAGACGAGCGAGATCCTCAGCACCTTCTCGCTCTGGCCGGTGAACCCGACGCTCCGGAACTACCAGGTGATCTTCACCGATCCGTCCTGGTACAACGGCTATATCAACTCGATCATCTACGTGGTCATGAACACGGTGATCTCGGTGACGGCAGCGCTGCCGGCGGCCTACGCCTTCTCGCGCTACCGCTTCCTCGGCGACAAGCACCTGTTCTTCTGGCTGTTGACCAACCGCATGGCGCCGCCCGCGGTCTTCGCGCTGCCCTTCTTCCAGCTCTATTCGGCCTTCGGCCTGATCGACACGCACATCGCCGTGGCGCTCGCCCACTGCCTGTTCAACGTGCCGCTCGCCGTCTGGATCCTGGAAGGCTTCATGTCCGGCGTGCCGAAGGAAATCGACGAAACCGCCTATATCGACGGCTACTCGTTCCCGCGCTTCTTCGTGAAGATCTTCATGCCGCTGATCGCCTCGGGCATCGGTGTCGCCGCCTTCTTCTGCTTCATGTTCTCCTGGGTCGAACTCCTGCTTGCCCGCACGCTGACGACCACCGACGCGAAGCCGATCGCTGCCACCATGACCCGCACGGTTTCCGCCTCGGGCCTCGACTGGGGCGTGTTGGCCGCTGCCGGCGTGCTCACCATCATTCCGGGCGCGCTGGTGATCTACTTCGTTCGCAACTACATCGCCAAGGGCTTTGCCCTCGGGAGGGTATGATGACCGCTCAACCCATTCGCAAGGCCCGTTGGCAACTGCCCTTCGCCGCCGTTCTCGTCGTCTATGCCGCCGTCGCCGGGCTGCTCATGAGCATGCTGCCGATCAAGGACGGCGCACGCGACTGGTTCGCGCCGTTGGTCGCCGGCGGCTGGATGGCCTGGTCGTTCCCGTCGGCCATGTTCTTCCTCACCATCTTCGCACTGCTGTCGATGATGGCAGTCTGGGAATATGCCTCGCCGGGCGGCAATCCGCGCGTCGGCATCCTGCGCTTCGAGACCACGCGGGGTGATCGCCTCTTCGTGTCGTTGCTCGGCAGCGCCTTCATTCACCTCGCGTGGCTCGGCTTCGTCGGCGGACAGAACCTGTGGTGGGCGCTCGCGCTCTCCCTGGTCTATGCCGTCGGCGTCTTCCGCTACGTCTGAGGCGAACCGATTTGACGGGCCGCTGGGTAGCGGCCCGTCAAAACCTAAAGAACCGCACTCGCAAACCTAAGGGAGGGAATTATGCGACGGCATCTTTTGACTACGACGGCGGCAATGCTGCTGGCCTTTACCGGCACGGCATTCGCCGGCATGGACGAGGCGAAGAAGTTCCTCGACAGCGAGATCGGCGACCTGTCCTCGCTCGACCGCGCGGCCCAAGAAGCCGAAATGCAGTGGTTCGTCGATGCGGCCAAGCCCTTCGCCGGCATGGAGATCAAGGTCGTTTCCGAAACGATCACCACCCATGAATACGAATCGAAGGTTCTCGCCAAGGCCTTCGCCGACATCACCGGCATCAAGATCACCCACGACCTGATCGGCGAAGGCGACGTCGTCGAAAAGCTGCAGACGCAGATGCAGTCGGGCGAAAACGTCTATGACGCCTATATCAACGACTCGGACCTGATCGGTACCCACTGGCGCTACCAGCAGGCCCGCAGCCTGACCGACTTCATGGCCAATGAAGGCAAGGACGTCACCAACCCGAACCTCGACATCGATGACTTCATCGGCAAGTCCTTCACGACGGCGCCGGACGGCAAGCTCTACCAGCTTCCCGACCAGCAGTTCGCGAACCTCTACTGGTTCCGCTACGACTGGTTCAACGACGAGAAGAACAAGGCGGACTTCAAGGCGAAGTACGGCTACGACCTCGGCGTTCCGGTCAACTGGTCGGCCTACGAAGACATCGCCGAGTTCTTCACCGGCCGCGAAATCGACGGCAAGAAAGTCTATGGCCACATGGACTACGGCAAGAAGGACCCGTCGCTTGGCTGGCGCTTCACCGACGCCTGGCTGTCGATGGCCGGCAACGGCGACAAGGGCATCCCGAACGGCAAGCCGGTCGACGAGTGGGGCATCAAGGTCGACGAAAACTCGCGTCCGGTCGGCTCCTGCGTTGCCCGTGGCGGCGACACCAACGGCCCGGCCGCGGTCTACTCGATCCAGAAGTATCTCGACTGGATGAAGGCCTATGCACCGGCTGCCGCCCAGGGCATGACCTTCTCGGAGTCCGGCCCGGTTCCGTCGCAGGGTGAAATCGCCCAGCAGATGTTCACCTACACGGCGTTTACCGCCGACTTCGTCAAGGCGGGTCTGCCCGTCGTCAACGAAGACGGCACGCCGAAGTGGCGTTTCGCTCCGAGCCCGCACGGCGTCTACTGGAAGGACGGCATGAAGCTCGGTTACCAGGACGCCGGTTCCTGGACGCTCTTGAAGTCCACGCCTGACGATCGCGCCAAGGCCGCCTGGCTCTATGCGCAGTTCGTGACCTCGAAGACCGTCGACGTGAAGAAGAGCCATGTCGGCCTCACCTTCATCCGCCAGTCGACGCTCGACCACAAGAGCTTCACCGATCGCGCTCCGAAGCTCGGCGGCCTGATCGAGTTCTACCGTTCGCCGGCCCGCCTGCAGTGGTCGCCAACCGGCACGAACGTTCCTGACTATCCGAAGCTGGCTCAGCTTTGGTGGCAGGCGATCGGCGATGCCTCCTCGGGTGCGAAGACCGCCCAGGAAGCCATGGACTCGCTGTGCGCCGAGCAGGAGAAGGTTCTTTCCCGTCTCGAGCGTTCGGGCGTCCAGGGCGACATCGGCCCGAAGCTCGCCGAAGAGCACGATCTCGAATACTGGAACAAGGACGCCGCTTCCAAGGGCAACCTCGCTCCGCAGTTGAAGGTCGAGAACGAGAAGGAAAAGCCGCAGACCGTCAACTACGACGATCTGGTCAAGAGCTGGCAGCAGTAAAAAACGGGGCCGCCTGCAAGACGGGCGGCCTCTTCTCTTCAGGAGATGCGGCACCGGGGTCGGCAACGGCCCCGGTTTTTCTTTGCCGGCATTCCCTGGAAGAAATGGCCCCACCTACATGCGCGCCAGCCGCAAACGCCTGGACTTCTCGGACCGGCGCTTGTCGAAGATCGCCCTGACCGCCCGTGTCGAGCCATCGTCCATCCGCACCGTCATGTCCATGTAGAGATGCTTGTCGACGATCGCGATCCGGATGTCGAAGGGCTGGCCGCGATAGTGGCTGTCGCCGCCCTCGCTCCAACGGCCGATCCCCTCGGCGCTATAGCCGCCTCCAGCGCGCCCGAGATGGACCACCGCGAACCATCCGTCCTTGCCCGTCACTTTCAGGACAGGACCGTTCCGCCTGATTTCGACCCAGCAGGTCTCGCATGCGTCCGTTCCTGACGCCACCTGCTGCCATTGCCCCGGAAAGGTCGCGCCGCTGGCGCGCGCAGCAGCCGGTGGAAGGGCGAAGGCGAGCGTGAACAGCACAGCGGCCAGATGCCGGAAGGCCTGTCTCCAAGATACCATCGATCGTGATCCCAAACGAACGGCGCCGGAGCATTCGCACCGGCGCAGAAACCATCGATGCTTCGCATTGCGGCTACGTTGCATGATCTTTGGATTCGTCAGGCCGTGGCTGACGCTCTTTCGTTTGAAGGCAACAGGAGACGTTGCGCGACATCCCTGCTGCATGTCTTCGTCCTTAAATCGACCTCGATTTAAGGACGAAGACATGCAGCAAATCAACGTGCTACGGCGGCCTTTGCACGTCTGATAAGACGCGCGGCGCTGTAGGTCGCGCAGAAGGGCTCAGCAATCTTGCGACAACGACATGCGAAATATCAAAAACTTAAAGCGCAAGGAGCGATCGCAAAGATCGCGACGCACTTTGGCGCAGCCTCCCCAACGCGCTTGGCTCAGTCCTTGCGCTTGCGGCAATAGAGCTCGAGGCGGTGCCGCACCAGATCGTAGCCGAGCTCGGCGGCAATCTCCGCTTGCAACTGCTCGATCTTGTCGGAGCGGAACTCGATGACCGCACCGGTATCGATGTCGATAAGATGATCGTGATGTGGCGCGTCGGCGGTCTCGAAACGCGCGGTGGCGCTTTCGAAGGCGTGGCGATGCACCACGCCCTGCTGTTCGAGCGCCGACAGCGTCCGGTAGACGGTCGAAAGCGAGACGGTGGCGTCGATCTCCTTCGCCCGGCGATGCAGTTCGTTTGCGTCCGGATGGTCTTCGGCGGTGGCGAGGATCTTCAGGATTGCGGAGCGCTGACGCGTCACGCGCACGCCGCCATCCCGCAAAACACCTTCCAGTTCTTCGACACGATTCTTGTTCTGTTTCATGGTCGTACACTAGCCAAGGGCACCGGTTTTGAAAATAGCTAGTTGCGAATGCTTCTCATTTGCATTGACTTATGCAAACCATTCGCCTACTCCTGTGGGCGTCAACATCTGGGAGTAGTGAATGATCGATCAGACGAGGCGCGCGATCCTGGCAGCGGCCGCTGCCCTGGCAGCCATCGCGCTCGCTCCGGGCACCAGCTCGGCGCAAGAAAAGTTCAAGGCAGTGACGACCTTCACGGTCATTGCCGACATGGCAAAAAACGTCGCGGGCGACGCGGCCGTCGTCGAATCGATCACCAAACCGGGTGCCGAGATCCACAACTACCAGCCGACCCCGCGCGACATCCTGAAGGCGCACGACGCCAAGCTGATCCTGTGGAACGGTCTGAACCTGGAACGCTGGTTCGAGAAGTTCTTCCAGAATTTCGATGATGTACCGGGCGTCGTCGTCTCGACTGGCGTCGAACCCATGGGCATTGCCGAGGGCCCCTACAGCGGCAAGCCCAACCCGCATGCCTGGATGTCGCCGTCCGCCGCGCTGATCTATGTCGACAACATCCGCGACGCCTTCGTGAAATACGACCCCGCCAATGCCGAGGCCTACAAGGCCAATGCCGAGGCCTATAAGCAGAAGATCGAGGCAACCATTGCGCCGATCCGTGCCGAGATCGCCAAGATCCCTGAGGACAAGCGCTGGCTGGTATCGAGCGAAGGCGCCTTCAGCTACCTGATTCGCGACTTCGGCATGAAGGAACTCTATCTCTGGCCGATCAATGCCGACCAGCAGGGTACCCCGCAGCAGGTCCGCAAGGTGATCGACGCCGTCCGGGCCAACCACATCCCTGTCGTCTTCTCCGAAAGCACGATCTCGCCCGACCCGGCCGAGCAGGTCGCGCGCGAAACCGGTGCCAAATACGGCGGCGTGCTCTACGTTGATTCCTTGAGCGAAGCGGACGGTCCGGTTCCGACCTATATCGACCTGCTGCGCGTCACATCGGAAACCATCGCCAAAGGCCTCTCGCAATGAACCTCCAGGTGAAGACCCGCTCCGGCCAGCCGCCGGTATCAGGCGAGCAAGGCAGCGGCATCCGCGTCGCAGGCGCGACCGTCACCTACCGCAACGGGCTGCGCGCCCTGCGCGACGCCACCTTCGAGATCCCGACGGGCACTATCAGCGCGCTCGTCGGCGTCAACGGCAGCGGCAAGTCGACGCTGTTCAAGGCGATCATGGGGTTCGCCCGCCTGTCGCGCGGCGAAATCTCGATCCTTGGGCGCTCCGTTCCGGAAGCGCTCAGGAAGAACCTCGTCGCCTATGTGCCGCAGGCCGAAGAGGTCGACTGGAACTTCCCGGTTCTCGTCGAGGACGTCGTCATGATGGGCCGCTACGGTCACATGAACATGCTGCGCATCCCGAAGAGGGCAGACCATGAGGCGGTCGAGGCAGCGCTTGCCCGGGTCGGCATGAGCGACTACCGCAAGCGCCAGATCGGCGAGCTCTCCGGCGGCCAGAAGAAGCGCGTCTTCCTGGCGCGCGCCCTTGCCCAGGATGGCAAGGTCATCCTGCTCGACGAACCCTTCACCGGCGTCGACGTCAAGACCGAGGATGCGATCATCCGCCTGCTGATCGGCCTTCGTGACGAAGGCCGGGTGATGCTGGTTTCGACCCACAATCTCGGCAGCGTGCCGGAGTTCTGCGACCGCACCGTGCTGCTCAAAAACACGGTTCTCGCCTATGGCCCGACCGAAACCACCTTCACCCGCGAAAACCTCGAACTCGCCTTCGGCGGGGTGCTCCGGCATTTCGTGCTCGGCGGCGAAAACCTGCACGACGATGCCGACCCGCGGCAGCTTGCCGTCATCACCGACGACGAGCGCCCGCTGGTCATGTATGGCGACAAGGACCGCATGGTGGCGCAGCCGGCAAAACCCGAAACGGACGCGGAGCCGAACGGCAAATGACCGCCACGCTCCTGGAACCCTTCACCTATGGCTACATGCTCAACGCCATGTGGGTCAGCGCGCTGGTCGGCGCCGTCTGCGCCTTCCTCTCCTCCTACCTGATGCTGAAGGGCTGGTCGCTGATCGGTGATGCCCTTTCGCACTCGATCGTCCCCGGTGTCGCCGGCGCCTACATGCTCGGCCTGCCGTTTTCCATTGGCGCCTTTTTCTCCGGCGCGCTTGCGGCCGGCGCCATGCTGTTTCTCAATCAGCGCACCCGGCTGAAGGAGGACACGATCATCGGCCTGATCTTCACCTCCTTCTTCGGCCTCGGGCTCTTCATGGTGTCGCTGTCGCCGACTTCGGTGAACATCCAGACGATCGTGCTTGGCAACATCCTGGCGATCACGCCCGCCGATACGCTGCAGCTTGCCATCATCGGCATCGTCTCGCTCATCATCCTGACGGCGAAGTGGAAGGACCTGATGGTGACCTTCTTCGACGAGAGCCACGCCCGCTCGATCGGCATTCCCACCACCTTCCTCAAGGTGCTGTTCTTCACGCTGCTTTCGGCCTGCACCGTCGCAGCGCTTCAGACCGTCGGCGCCTTCCTCGTCATCGCCATGGTGGTGACGCCGGGCGCCACCGCTTACCTGCTCACGGACCGCTTTCCGCGGCTTATCCTGATCAGCGTCGCCATCGGGGCGCTCACGAGCTTCTTCGGCGCCTATTTCAGCTACTTCCTCGATGGTGCCACCGGCGGCATCATCATCGTGCTGCAGACCCTGCTCTTCCTTGCAGCCTTCGTCTTCGCCCCGAAACACGGGCTTCTCGCCGCACGCAGGCGTGGCGCCGAACCGGCGGAGGCGGGCCGATGATCTCGCTCGACATGCTGCTCGCCGTCTTCGAATTTGAGTTCATGCGCAATGCGCTGCTGATCTCGGTGCTGGTCGCGATCCCGACGGCAATGCTCTCCTGCTTCCTGGTGCTGAAGGGCTGGTCGCTGATGGGTGACGCGATCTCGCACGCGGTCTTCCCCGGCGTCGTGATCTCCTACATCGTCGGCCTGCCGCTGGCCGTCGGCGCTTTCGCAGCCGGCATGTCCTGTGCGCTTCTGACCGGCTATCTCAAGGAGAACAGCCGTATCAAGCAGGACACGGTGATGGGCGTGGTCTTCTCCGGCATGTTCGGCTTCGGGCTAGTGCTCTACACCAAGATCCAGAGCGACGTGCACCTCGATCATATCCTCTTCGGCGACATGCTCGGCATCGGCTGGCCGGACATTGTCGAAACCGGCGTGATCGCCCTGGTCGCCACCGGCATTCTCGCCATCAAATGGCGCGATTTCCTGCTGCACGCCTTCGATCCCGCCCAGGCCAAGGCCGTCGGCCTTCCGGTCAACTGGCTGCATTACGGGCTGCTCGCGATCCTGTCGCTGACGATCGTCGGCGCGCTGAAGGCGGTAGGGCTGATCCTTGCCATCGCCATGCTGATCGCGCCCGGCGCCATCGCTTTCCTGATTACCCGCACCATGGGCGCGATGCTCGTCGTCGCCGTGTTCATAGCGATGACGGCCTCCTTCTGCGGCGTCTACCTCTCCTTCTTCATCGATAGCGCACCGGCGCCGACCATCGTGCTGCTGATGACTGCAATGTTCCTGCTCGCCTTCGCCTGGTCATCCTGGCGGACCTACCGGATCGAAGCGCGACGAACGACGGCCGAGTGACGACGCGGCTCCCGTTGCAGGGAGCCTCTTCCACTTTTCTCAGTGGCTCGGATGGAGCGCGTCGTTGAGATACATGCAGGTCAGCATGGTGAAGATATAGGCCTGGATGAGCGCCATCAGCAGTTCGAGCCCGGTCAGCGCCACCGTCATCAGCAGGGGCATGACCGCGGCCAGGATTCCGAGCGCCCCGAGGCCAGTGAGCCCCACGACGAAGCCCGCGAAAACCTCGAGCGTGATGTGGCCGGCCAGCATGACCGCGAACAGACGAACCGAGTGGCTGACCGGCCGCGCGAGGTAGGAGACCACCTCGATCGGGATGATGATCGGCGCCAGAATCAATGGCACGCCCGCCGGCATGAACAATCGCAGGAAGCCGAAGCCGTGCCGGTAGATACCGAAGAGCGTGACCGTCAGGAACACGAGCATCGCCAGCGCAAAGGTCACGGCAATATGGCTCGTCACCGTGAAGGCATAGGGGAACGTGCCGATCACATTGGCGACCAGAATGAACATGAACAGCGAGAAGACCAGCGGGAAGAAGCGCATGCCCTTCTCGCCGGCATTGTCGCGGAGCGTCTTTGCCGCAAACTCATAGAGGATCTCCGCCGCCGCCTGCGCCCGGTCCGGCACGAGGCCGTGTCTTCGCGTTGACAGGATCAGGAAGAGACTGGCGATCGCGACGGTCAGCACCATGTAGGCGGCCGAATTGGTAAAGCTGATCTGGTGGCCGCCGACCTCGGCGATCGGAAGGAGCGACTTGATCTCGAATTGTTCGATGGGTCCAGCCATCATCAACCTCGTGCGCTGGTGACGAAACATCGGCGGCACGCGACGGCGGCCGCTGACGCGTCAATGTGTTGGATAAGCGTCGACGACCGAGATCGTTCCACGAAGCGAGCGCTTCCGATGAATTGATCGGGCTGTTCCGGGAGGAGGAAGGTCACGCGGACGCGCCGCGGGCTTTGGGGCTGCATGACGCGATCGACTTCAGTATCTCGGTGGAGATAGTGAGGCCGTCCCCATGCGAAGCACCGACGCGGGACGTCCCGCCTGCGCCCGACCCAGAGGCAATCTGCCGCCCGGTCAAGCTGGCGTCTGTCCGAAGCGCAACCGGCCTCAGCCGTAGCGGCGATGATCCATAAGCACGTCTTCGATCACCGCGCGCTGCTTTGCCCTCTCGCTTGCGGGCGCGCCGGTCATGCCGGCAAGAACGATCAGCGCCTTCCACAGGGTCCAGCCCCGCCCACGCGCCCAAGCGCCGCGATCGAGTGCCATGCCATCGCGGAAGACGTCGCGGCTCTCGCCCTGGAAGAACGTCCAGGCTATCGCGAGATCACAGGCCGGATCGCCGACGCCCGAGGTGCCGAAATCGATGACGGCGCTCAGGCGACCGTGCTCGACCAGCAGGTTGCCCCAGGCGATATCGCCGTGAAACCAGACGGGCGTCCCCTCGAACGGTGCAGCAAGAGCGGCTTCCCACACCTCCCTGGCCGCCGCCGTGTCGACCTCGCCTTCGAGCAGCGTGAGCGCCTGGCGCGTCTGCGCGTCATAGAAGCCTGGAGGACCACCACGATGAAAATTGTGGTCGCCGGGCAGGGGCCCGCCGGCCGTATCCGCCTGCCGCATGGCGCGCAGAAACCGCGTGAGGTCCTTCGCCACGTCGCGGAGATCCGTGACCCGCTCCACCGCCAATGTCTCGCCCGGAAGCCAGCGGTAGACCGACCAGCGCCAGGGAAAGCCTTCGCCGGGCGTGCCCTTGGCCAGGGGCACGGGAATGGGCAGCGGCAGGTGCGGCGCCAGCCGCGGCAGCCAGTGGTGCTCCTTCTCCACCTGCAGCACGTAATGCTCGGCGCTCGGCAGGCGCACGGTCATCTGATCGCCGAGCCGGAAGGTTCTGTTGTCCCAGCCGCCGGGTTCGATCGGGCGCACCTCGAGATCCGACCATTGCGGAAACTGCGTTGCAATCAGCCGCCGTACCAGCGACGCGTCGATCACAAGCTCGGCTGAACTCGAAACTGCCATGGCGCATCCCATTCGATATTTGCGCCAAGCTATGTGATCGCCGCTGGATTTCAACTTCTCAGTCTCACCGCACCTCTGGTTCAGCGGCGCGTTGTGCCGAGACGCAACAGTCCCTTGCCGATATCGGCGGTTGCATATTGCCGCCGCGACGGATTTCGGGGATGAAGAGGGCCCAGACCCGTTGATAACCCGAGACCATGGAAGCCCGGCCGACCGTTCACCTTTTGCTGGAGGCGCCGCGCCTCATCGCGCCCCGCCGGGCAGGCGAGGCGGCATGAGCGCGTCCCGTGGCAAGACGCCGGCACAAAGGCCCGCCGGCCGGACGGGACTGCGCTTCTTTCTTGTGGCCCTCGTCCTGATCGTCACCGCCATTCTCGCGACGGCCCTGCTCGCCAACGAGCAGCGCAACCTCAGGAAAGTTCTCGTCGCATTGGGCCTGCCGACGACATTCCTCGAGAGGAGCAAGCCCCCCGAACCGATGGCCGAGAAGCCGGCAAGGCGCGAACCGCCGCGCATCGCCCTGCCCGCCTGGACCTTCCAGGATCTGCAGACGCCGGAGCAGCAATTCCTGCGCGTGATCCGCAGCGACCCCAAGGCGCTTTGCGATGAATTGCGTGACGCCGGCTTCCGCGAACTCGAATGGAAAGCCGGTGGCGGAGAACGCGCCCAGTGGGAATGTTCATCGCTCGTCTCCTTCCCGCGTCCGGGCGAGGACAAACCCTCGTCGATCTTCATCTTCGTCAAGGGCAGCGGCGAAGAGGAAATCACCTCCTTCCGCGTCAAGCTCAACATCGAACGCCCCGACGACCGCCAGGCCGTGACCACCGCAGCAGCACGGGCGGCTTCCGTATTTCTCGACCATGTGCGCTGGGCCGACGCGGCCAGCGTCACGCTGCAGATCCAGGCTCTGAAGGAATTCGACCTCAAGCGTTTCGGTAGCCGCATCCAGTTCAAGCGCGAGTCCGACGAGGTGACGCCACGCTACAATTTCCTTGCGAACCAGCCGCCGCGCGCGCGGCCAAAGAGCATTGCCGAGCTCTACTTCGACCGGAGCAAATGGCTTGCCTATGGCGATGCCAGCCAACGCAGCTTCGTCAAGGGTCCCACGGAATGGAACGTGCCGGCGAAAGTACCGGATGGCACGGAACCGGCGACCGATACCAGCGCCGGCGAAAAGCCCGCCGCCAACCTCAGGCCATGACGGTCCTGGCGCGCCCGGTTTACGGAAAGCAACGACCTAGCGATCGATCCGGGTCGACAGGATAATCGAAGATAACGTTCGGTCGACGCCATCGATTTCGCCGATGCGATCGATCAGGAGATCGAGTTCGCTGATCGACGTCGCCGCGACCACGGCGATAAGGTCGAAACTGCCGCTGACGGAATGCAGCGTCTGGATTTCCCGGATGGCGCTGAGTTCAGGGGTGACGCGGGAGAGCGCCCGCGGCGCGATGGTGATCAGCACGTGCGCCTTGACCAGCCCCTTCTCGTAGCTCTCCGACAGGCGCACGCCATAGCCGGTGATGATGCCCTCGCGCTCCAACCGCTCGATCCTCGCCTGCACCGTCGTACGCGACAGGCCGAGTCGCCGCGCGATCGTCGCGGTCGGCATGCGGGCGTTTTCGCTGAGGATGGCGAGGAGCTCCCGATCCTTGTCCGTGATCTGCATTTCGTCGGTCCGCTTGGGCAATCTGCCGAATATCTATAGGCGATTTAGTCGTTTCAGCGCTTCAAATCAACAACCCCTCCCCCGACAATAGCGACAGAAACAGTTCTCATACCCTGGGGGAAAGAATGAAGAATATCGTCGTCATCGGAGCAGGCAAGATCGGCTCCACCATCGCTCGCATGCTCGCCCATACCGGCGACTACAGCGTCTGCGTCGCTGACCGCAGCGCCGAGCAGCTGGAGCAGATCGAAAAGCATGCCGCGATCACGACGGCAACCGTCGACATCGGCGACAAGAAGGCGCTCGTCGCCCTTCTCTCCGGCAAGTTCGCCGTGCTCAGCGCCGCTCCGTTCCACCTGACGGTGGCGATCGCCGAAGCCGCTGCCGAAGCCGGCATCCACTATTTGGACCTCACCGAAGACGTCGAATCCACCCGCCAGGTCAAGGCGATCGCGGCCAAGGCGAACACCGCCTTCATCCCGCAGTGCGGCCTCGCACCGGGCTTCATCTCGATCGTCGCCAACGATCTCGCCAGCCGCTTCGAGACGCTCGAAAACGTGCGCATGCGCGTCGGCGCCCTGCCGCAGTATCCGTCGAACGCTCTGAACTATAACCTGACCTGGAGCACCGACGGCGTCATCAACGAATACATCGAGCCCTGCGAGGCGATCGTCGAAGGCAACCTCATCGAAGTGCCGGCCATGGAAGAGCGCGAAGAATTCTCGCTCGATGGCGTCACCTACGAAGCCTTCAACACCTCGGGCGGCCTCGGCACCCTCTGCGAATCGCTGAAGGGCAAGGTCCGGACGCTCAACTACAAGACGATCCGCTATCCGGGCCACGCCGCGATCATGAAGGCGCTCTTGAACGATCTCGGCCTGCGTCATCGCCGCGAAGTCCTCAAGGACATCTTCGAGAACGCGCTGCCGACCACGACCCAGGACGTCGTCGTGATCTTCGTCACCGTTTCGGGCTTCCGCGACGGCCGCCTGATCCAGGAAACCTACGCCAACAAGGTCTATAGCGGCGTCGTTGCCGGCCGCATGCAGAGCGGTATCCAGATCACCACGGCAGGCAGCATCTGCGCCGTGCTCGACCTGCTCGCCGAAGGCAAGATCGCCTCGAAGGGCTTTGTCCGCCAGGAAGACATCAGCCTCGACACATTCCTCGCAAACCGCTTCGGCCACTACTACGCTCAGAAGGGTGAAACCGAGCGCGTCGCCGGCTGATCCTTCAGCTTGAAGCGTGCCAGATTTGGAGCGGGATAGATATTCCGCTCTCACCTACGCAAAGCCCGGGTCACCCGGGCTTTTTTCATGTCGTCCAGTCATTTGGGCTACAGCGCCGCGCGTCTTCTGAGGCGCGCAAAGGTCGCCGTCGCACCTTGATTTGCTGCAGGTCTCTGTCTTTGGAGCGAGGTCGAGATGCACCAAGGGCGTCGCGATCTTTCAGATTCGTTCCTCCGCTTCAAGCCTTTGATATTTCGCATGCCGTTATCGCAAAACCGCGGCGCGCCTTTGCGGCGACATGCTTCAAGGGACAGCCCCTTAGCTTCGGCCGAATTCGTCCTCGATGCGGATGATGTCGTCTTCACCGAGATAGGAGCCGGTGCGCACTTCGATCAGTTCCAGCGGAATCTTGCCCGGGTTGTAGAGCCGGTGCACGATCCCCGGCGGAATGTAGGCCGACTCGTTCTCGTGCAGCATGCGCGTTTCTCCGGCCATCGTGATCTCCGCCGTGCCGCGCACCACGATCCAATGTTCTGCCCGATGATGATGCTTCTGCAGCGAGATCTTCTTGCCGGGATTCACCCGCAGCCGTTTGACGGCAAAACGTTCTCCGTCCGAAATGGCGGCGACCGCGCCCCAGGGGCGATAGGAGGTCGGGTGTATCTCGGTCAGGACCGTCGTCTGCGGTGATTTCGCCAATGTCTTGACGATGGAGCCGACGCTCTGGCTGTCGGCCAGCCGTCCGACATAGACGGCATCCTCGCCGGCAATGACGGCGACATCGTCCAGTCCTTGAACGGCAAGGTGGATGTCGCGCGACAGGACCAGCGAATTGCGCGTGTTCGACACCGTCGCCCTGTCGGTGACGACATTGCCGTCACTGTCCTTTTCTCCCGTCTTCCAGACGGCGTCCCAGCTGCCGAGATCGGACCAGAGGAAGGAAGACGGTACCACGGCTGCCCGCGCGGTCTTTTCAAACACCGCATAATCGACGGAGATCTCGGGCGCAGTCGCAAAGCTCGCGGCATCCAGGCGCGTGAAATCGAGGTCCTTCTGTGCCCCTTCCAGCGCGAGCTTCGCCGCTTCCCAGACCGGCGGCGCGTGCCGCTTCATTTCGTCAAGAAAGGGATTTACCGGCAGCATGAACATGCCGGAGTTCCAGAGGTAGCGCCCGGTCTCGAGCATCGCTTCGGCTTTCGCACGGTCCGGCTTCTCGACGAAACGCGCCACACGGTTCGTGCCCGCCGTCAACTCCTCGCCGCACTCGATATAGCCGTAGCCGGTCGCGGGTTCCGTCGGTGTGATGCCGAAGGTCACCAACTCGCCGTGACTTGCGGCCTGCTGCGCCCTGAGGATGCAATCCCCGTAGACCTCGCCGGCATCGATCTCGTGGTCGGAGGCAAGGACCTGAATGATCGCGCCCTTGCCGTAGCGGGCGAGAACCTGGAAGGCCGCAGCAGCCAGCGCCGGTGCGGTGTTGCGGGCCATCGGCTCAAGCAGGATGTCGCCCAGGGGAACGTCGATCGCCCGGGCCTGTTCCGCGACGATGAAGCGAAAGTCGCTGTTGGTGACGATGATGGCCGGCTCGAACTGGCTGGCGTCGTGAACGCGCTCCAGCGTCTGTTGGAACAGCGAGCGATCGGAGAGGATTTGCAGGAATTGCTTTGGCGCGGCGGCGCGCGAGAGCGGCCACAGACGGGTGCCGCGTCCGCCGGCCATGATCACCGGAACAATCTTTGACGTCATACCGGCGCCTCTTCCTCTTCGAGCTGAACGTTCCGGGACCAATCAAGGGCTTCTGATGGAGAATAGCCAAAGCGCCGATCCGGGCAAGCCATTCGCCGACATGAAGGTTTAGGCAGTGTGAGGAAAAGCGTATGCGGCCCTCCGCCCACATCTCGCTCTAACTTTAGGGGAACGATTGCGGCAAAGGCCTGCGACCAATAAAAAACCCCGCTCGAAGCGGGGTTCAAATCGGTCACCCTTCCGGGTGTCCCTTTCAAGCCGGGATCACGATCTCGCCAAGCTTCGTCAGCTCGGCAACAAACTGTTCGAGACGGGTCTTCTTCTCGTCTCCGGCGCCTTCCAGCTCGGCGCGAACCGCTTCGATGCGGTTCTCAAGAATTGTGCGGTCGAGTTCGTCGACGTGGACGGCGGACTCGGCCAGAAGCGTGCAGCCGGTCGGCAGAATGTCGGCAAAACCGCCGAACACGGCAAAGCGCTCGGTCTTGCCGTCCGCCGTCTTCACCGAGACCACGCCGGGCTTGACCGTCGTCATCGTCGGAGCGTGATTGGCCATCACGGTCATCTCGCCCTCGGTCGCCGGAATGACGACTTCCGTCACTTTTTCGGAGAGGAGCAGGCGCTCGGGGGAAACAAGCTCAAAGTTGAAATCGGCCATGACCATTCACTTCTCGTGGGCGCGCCACCCGAGGGTGGCTGTGCATGTCTTCCCTGCCCTCTGAGAAGGCAGGATGAAAGCCTCGGCGCGCCATCGCGCCGAGGCTTAAGTGCTATCAAGCGGCTTCTGCAGCCAGCTTCTTGGCCTTTTCGATCGCTTCTTCGATCGAGCCGACCATGTAGAAGGCAGCTTCCGGCAGATGGTCGTATTCGCCGTTGACCAGGCCCTTGAAGCCCTTGATCGTGTCTTCGAGGGCGACGAGCTTGCCCGGCGAGCCGGTGAAGACTTCGGCGACGAAGAACGGCTGCGACAGGAAGCGTTCGATCTTACGAGCGCGGGCAACGGCCAGCTTGTCTTCTTCAGACAGTTCGTCCATGCCCAGGATGGCGATGATGTCCTGCAGGGCCTTGTAGCGCTGCAGCGTGCCCTGGACCTTACGAGCGACTTCGTAGTGGTCTTCGCCGACGATCATCGGGTCGAGCATGCGCGACGTGGAGTCGAGCGGGTCAACGGCCGGGTAGATGCCCTTTTCAGCGATCGAGCGCGACAGAACGGTCGTCGCGTCAAGATGCGCGAACGAGGTTGCCGGCGCCGGGTCGGTCAAGTCGTCGGCCGGAACGTAGATGGCCTGAACCGAGGTGATCGAGCCCTTGGTCGTGGTGGTGATGCGTTCCTGCATCGCGCCCATGTCGGTCGCCAGCGTCGGCTGGTAACCCACGGCCGAGGGAATACGGCCGAGCAGAGCCGACACTTCCGAGCCAGCCTGGGTGAAGCGGAAGATGTTGTCGACGAAGAACAGAACGTCCTGGCCCTTGTCGCGGAAGTCTTCAGCGATCGTCAGACCGGTCAGAGCAACACGTGCGCGTGCGCCCGGCGGTTCGTTCATCTGGCCGTAAACGAGCGCAGCCTTGGAGCCTTCGCCGCCGCCGTGCTTGTTAACGCCGGACTCGATCATTTCGTGGTAGAGGTCGTTGCCTTCGCGGGTACGTTCACCCACGCCTGCGAACACCGAGTAACCACCGTGCGCCTTGGCGACGTTGTTGATCAGTTCCATGATGAGAACGGTCTTGCCGACGCCTGCGCCGCCGAAGAGGCCGATCTTGCCGCCCTTTGCGTAAGGAGCGAGAAGGTCGACGACCTTGATGCCGGTGACGAGGATCTGGGCTTCCGTCGACTGTTCGACATAGGCCGGAGCGTCCTGGTGGATTGCGCGCTTCGCGGACGTGACCAGCGGACCGGCTTCGTCAACCGGCTCGCCGATGACGTTCATGATACGGCCGAGCGTTTCGTCGCCGACCGGAACCGAGATCGGGCCGCCGGTGTCGGTGACCGACTGGCCGCGAACCAGACCTTCGGTCGAGTCCATGGCGATCGTGCGGACGGAGTTTTCGCCGAGGTGCTGCGCGACTTCGAGAACGAGGCGGTTGCCGTTGTTGTCGGTTTCCAGCGCGTTCAGGATCTGCGGAAGCTGGCCTTCTTCGAACGCGACGTCGACGACGGCGCCGATGACCTGCGTTACACGACCCACAGCGCCCGTTGCGGCAACTGCTGCGGTCTTGGCGGAAGCTGCCTTCCTCGGTGCAGCGGGCTTCTTCTCCGCTACGGTTTCTTTCGGGGTAGCTGCCTTAGCCATAATTCTTACCCTCTTCTCGTGACCTTAGAGCGCTTCCGCGCCCGAGATGATTTCAATGAGTTCCTTGGTGATCTGCGCCTGACGCTGACGGTTGTAGTTCAGCGTCAGCTTGTTGATCATCTCACCAGCATTGCGCGTCGCATTGTCCATCGCGCTCATCTTCGCGCCCATTTCGCCGGCAACGTTTTCCAGCAGAGCCCTAAAGATCTGCACGGAGATGTTGCGCGGAATGAGATCGGTGAGGATGGCGCCCGCGTCCGGCTCGTATTCGTAGACGGCCGAAGCGTCCGATGCGTCGGCGGCAACCGGTGCTGCCGAAGCCGGGATCAACTGCTGCGCAGTCGGAACCTGCGAAATAACGGACTTGAACTCGGAGTAGAACAGCGTGCAGACATCGAACTCGCCCTTTTCGAAGAGCCCGATGACCTTGTGACCGATCTGATCGGCGTTCTCGAAGCCGATCTTCTTGACTTCACGCAGATCGACACGATCGATGATCAGCGACGCATATTCGCGACGCAGGATATCGAAGCCCTTCTTGCCGACGCAGATGATCTTGACCGTCTTGCCGGCTGCAAGCAGCTTGCGAACGTGGTCGCGGGCATGGCGGGCGATCTGCGAGTTGAAGCCGCCGCAAAGGCCGCGTTCAGCCGTGCAGACGACCAGAAGGTGCGTATCGTCCTTACCGGTCCCGGTCATCAGCGCAGGCGCGCTGTCGTCCGCACCAACCGCCTGGGCGATGTTGGCGAGAACGGCAGCCATGCGCTGCGAGTAAGGCCGGGCGGCCTCGGCCGCCTCCTGCGCACGCCGAAGCTTCGCCGCGGCGACCATCTTCATCGCCTTGGTGATCTTCTGCGTCGCCTTGACGGAGGCGATCCGGTTTTTCAGATCCTTAAGTGAAGGCATCCGTTGTCCGTCCTAAATGAAATCCGCTCAGGCGAAAGACTTGGCGAAGCTGTCGATTGCTGCCTTGAGCTTTGCCTTGGTGTCGTCCGAGATCGCCTTTTCCTTGCGGATGGTTTCCAGAACGTCCTTGCCTTCCGAACGCAGGTAGGAAAGCAGACCCTGTTCGAACTTGCCGACCTGGGCGACCGGAAGCTTGTCGAGGTAGCCGTTGACGCCGGCGAAGATCACCGCGACCTGCTCTTCCGTCTTCAGCGGCGAGAACTGCGGCTGCTTCAGGAGTTCGGTCAGGCGAGCACCACGGTTCAGGAGGCGCTGGGTTGCGGCATCGAGGTCCGAGCCGAACTGAGCGAAGGCCGCCATTTCGCGGTACTGAGCCAGTTCACCCTTGATCGAGCCTGCGACCTGCTTCATCGCCTTGATCTGAGCCGACGAGCCGACGCGCGATACCGACAGACCGACGTTAACGGCCGGACGGATACCCTGGTAGAACAGGTCGGTTTCGAGGAAGATCTGGCCGTCGGTGATCGAGATCACGTTGGTCGGGATGAACGCCGAAACGTCGTTGCCCTGCGTTTCGATGACCGGCAGAGCCGTCAGCGAGCCAGCGCCCATGTCGTCGTTCAGCTTTGCAGCGCGCTCGAGCAGGCGGGAGTGCAGGTAGAAAACGTCGCCCGGGTAGGCTTCGCGGCCCGGCGGGCGGCGCAGCAGGAGCGACATCTGACGGTAGGCAACGGCCTGCTTGGACAGGTCGTCGTAGCCGATGAGAGCGTGCTTGCCGTTGTCACGGAAGTATTCGCCCATGGCGCAGCCCGCGAACGGTGCGAGGTACTGCATCGGAGCCGGGTCGGAGGCCGTCGCAGCAACGATGATCGAATACTGAAGAGCGCCACGCTCTTCGAGAACCTTCACGAACTGGGCAACTGTCGAGCGCTTCTGACCGATAGCGACATAGACGCAATACAGCTTGTCACCTTCCGGACCATTGTCGTGAATGGCCTTCTGGTTAAGGATCGTGTCGAGGATGATGGCGGTCTTGCCGGTCTGGCGGTCGCCGATGACGAGCTCGCGCTGGCCGCGGCCGACCGGGATCAGCGCATCGATGGCCTTGAGGCCGGTCGACATCGGCTCATGCACCGACTTGCGCGGAATGATGCCCGGAGCCTTGACGTCAACGCGGGCGCGCTGCTTGGCATTGATCGGACCCTTGCCGTCGATCGGGTTGCCGAGCGCGTCGACGACGCGGCCGAGCAGTTCCGGACCAACCGGGACGTCCACGATGGCGCCAGTCCGCTTGACGGTGTCGCCTTCCTTGATGTCACGGTCCGAACCGAAGATAACGACACCGACGTTGTCGGCTTCGAGGTTCAGCGCCATGCCGCGAATTCCACCGGGGAATTCGACCATTTCGCCTGCCTGAACATTGTCGAGGCCGTAGACGCGGGCAATACCGTCACCGACGGAAAGCACCTGACCGACTTCGGAGACTTCTGCTTCCTGGCCGAAATTTTTGATCTGATCTTTGAGAATTGCGGAAATTTCCGCGGCGCGGATATCCATCAGCCGACCTCTTTCAGTGCAAGCTTAAGGGTAGAGAGTTTGGTGCGAAGGGAGGTGTCAATCTGGCGGGACCCGACCTTGACGATCAGACCTCCAAGAATAGACGGGTCGACGGTGACGTTGACCGCCACGTCTTTGCCGGTGACGCTTTTCAGCGTCGCCTTCAATTCAGTTTCCTGCGCTGCGGTGAGCGCATGGGCCGACGTGACGTCGGCGGAAATTTCGCCACGATGGCGCGCGGCGATCAGGCGGAACGCCTTGATCATGCCCGGCAGCGCGAAGAGGCGGCGATTGCGGGCAACGACCTTGAGGAAGTTGCCGACGAGCCCGGAGATGCCAGCCTTCGCGGCAACTGCCGAAATGGCCTTGAACTGGTCGTCTGCAGAAAAGACCGGGCTTACGATCAGCCGCTTCAGATCATCGCTGCCGTCGATCAGGGCCTGGACGCGGGCAAGATCCGCGCCGACTGCCTCGACGGAACCGGCGCTAAGCGCGAGTTCAAAAAGCGAGGACGCATATCTTTCTGCAACACCGGAAATAAGCTGGGATGTGTCTGCCACGGGCACAAGCTTCTCTCAATTTCATCCAAGAACCGAGTTGGTGGTGAGCCGTCAACTTAACTTCTTGAATTTGCTGCAATAACTTGCAGGATATCGAGGCCTGGCGACCCACTTCCCCCGCAATTCGCGGTTCGTCTAGCATAGGATGTTTGGACTCGCAACACGCGAACGGCAGGAATGCGGCATAAGTCGGCCGCCTTGGGCCGAATTTTGCCGTAAATTCGTTTCCTGCACCGTGAATCGCGGAATAGCCCGCGGGCACGATCAGATCATGCCGAAGACGTAGGCGAGCGGAAGGATGGCGAGTGCCGCCTGAACGAAGAGCGCCAGCCAGTTGTAGACCGTGCCACCATTGTCACTCATCATCGAGAGGATCCGGCCGAAGGCGGCAAGCGCAAAGGCCGCTCCGACGGCAAGATAGACCATCGGCTGCGCCAGCAGGATGGCGGCAAGGCCGAGCCCGACATGCATGCCACCCATGGTGGAGCGCGCCTCGGCATAGCCGCCGCGCCGCCCCTCGGCGAGGCCGATGCCAGCCGCGCGAAAGGTAAACCGCGGCGCAAACAGCATCACGACGCCGATCAGCACTGCTGCCGCCGCCGCGCAGAAGGCGAGGAACTCGCCGGTTTCCGTCGGAATGTAGAACTCCATGCCCGTTCCCACAGATGAGCCGTTGTCATGTCGTTTCGCCTTCGGCTGGCTGGCCGCCCGAAGCGAAGCACTTCTGACCTCTAGCGCATGTCGCCCTGGTTGTGAATCGCCTGCCGTCTCATAGCAACGACGATCACAGGAAACTTGAATTTACAGGAAGCTTTGGGGATCGATGTCGAGCTGGACGCTGATCGAGCCGCGTTCCTTCGGGCCGGCGGCGATCATCGCCTTGACGAAGGCCTGCATGTCGCTGTTGCGTCGGCCATGCACGAGCAGGCGGAAGCGATGCCGCCCGCGGATCAGCGCCAGTGGCGCTTCCGCGGGGCCGAGAATGGTGATGCCATCGGTCCGGGGCGCAGCCATGCGCAAGCCGCGCGCATGGCCCTCGGCATCCTGCCGCGTATCGGCCGAAACGATCAGCGAGGCGAGCCGGCCGAAGGGCGGCAGCAGCGCCTTCTCCCGCTCGGCGATCTCGCGGTCGTAGAAGGCGTCTGCATCGCCCGAAACGATCGCCTGCATCACCGGATGCTGTGGCTGGTAGGTCTGTAAGAGGCCAAGGCTCTTGAGGCCGGTTCGCCCCGCACGACCCGTAACCTGCGAGAGCAATTGGAAAGTCCGCTCCGCCGCACGCGGATCGCCGTTCGCCAGGCCGAGGTCGGCATCGACGATGCCAACCAGCGTCATCAGCGGAAAATTATGTCCCTTGGCGACGAGCTGCGTGCCGATGACGATGTCGGCTTCGCCGCGGGCAATGGCGTCGAGTTCCAGTCGCAAGCGCTTGACGCCCATCAGGTCCGAGGAGAGCACGATGGTGCGCGCCTCGGGAAAATGCCGCTCCACCTCCTCGGCGATGCGCTCGACACCGGGACCGCAGGCAACCAAGTGATCGAGCGTACCGCATTCCGGGCAGGCTTCCGGCGTCTTCTCCGAGTAGCCGCAATGGTGGCACTGGATCTGGCCGCGGAATCGGTGCTCGACGAGCCAGCTCGCACAATCCGGGCACTGGAAGCGATGGCCGCAGACTCGGCAGAGCGTCAGCGGCGCATAGCCGCGACGATTGAGGAAAAGCAGCGCCTGCTCGCCGCGCTCGACGGCCTTGCCGATCTGGTTGATGAGGACAGGCGAAAGGAAGCCACCGCGCGCCGGCGGATGCTGGCGCATGTCGACCACGCCGAGCCGCGGCAGCGCCGCATCGCCGAAGCGCGTCGGCAGATGGATCGGCTTGTAGCGGCCGACCTCGCCATTGACCCGGCTTTCGACCGAAGGCGTCGCCGAGACGAGTACGACCGGAAAGCCGGTGATGCGGCCGCGCACGACCGCCATGTCGCGCGCATTGTAGAAGACGCGGTCCTCCTGCTTGTAGGCGGGGTCGTGCTCTTCGTCGACGATGATGAGACCCAGGTCCTCGAAGGGCAGGAACAGCGCTGAGCGGGCGCCGGCAACGACACGCACCGTGCCGGTCGTCACCTGACGCCAGACCTTTTCACGCGTGCGCGGCGCGAGGTCCGAATGCCACTCCGCCGGCTTCGCGCCGAAACGATCCTGGAAGCGCTCGAGAAAACTCGACGTCAGCGCGATCTCCGGCAACAGCATCAACACCTGCTTGCCCGCCCGAAGCGTCGCCGCGATCGCCTCGAAATAGACCTCGGTCTTGCCGGACCCGGTGATGCCGTCGATCAATGACACCGAGAAGCCGCCCTCCTCCACCGCCGCAAGGAGGTCGGCGGCGGCGTCCTTCTGAGCGCCTTCGAGCCGGGGAGCGACGAAATCGGGATCGGGCAAGGCAACCACCGGCGGCGGCGGCATGAATACGGTCTCGAAGACGCCTTGCTGGGTCAGCCCGTCGATCACGCTCGACGAGGTGCCGGCCGCGTGCGCGAGCCCCGAGCGCGTCCAGGAGAAGCCGTCGCTGGCGGCGGCAATCACGCGCTCGCGCGCCGCCGTCATGCGCTCCGGCCGCATCTCGGTAAGGCGCAGGGCCTCGACCATCGGCTCCGGATCGAAGGCGGCCGGCGCCCGGAGCGCCATGCGCGCGACGAGTCCCGGCGGCGTGACGGTATAGGCGGCTACCCAATCGAGAAAGGTCCGCATATCCCGCGTCAGCGGCGGGCAGTCGAAAACCTTCTCGATCGTCTTGAGTTTCTTCGGGTCGACGGAGCCGTCGTCATCACCATCCCAGACGACGCCGACGACGAGGCGTGGCCCGAGGGGCACCTGCACGATCGAGCCAGGCTCCACCGCCATGCCATCAGGAACCCCATAGGAATAGGCTTTCGGCGCCGGCATGGGCACCAGGACCGGCACGACGCGACGGCCCGGAGCGGACCTGAGCAAATCGCCGAATAAATCGGTTGAATCGCGAGTCATTTTACCGTGACCTTGCCACGTGTTTCGGTTAAAGAAAACTGCGCTGCGAACCGCAGCCTTGCAGGCCGCAGGGTTTGTCACGGTTCCACCAGAGTTTCAACGCGCGCGATCTCTGCCAACGGAATTCCTCCCCGGTAGATATGCGCCCGAACGGCAATCGTGCCCCAAGGGAGTGACTCCATGAAATTTTTCGTTGATACCGCCGACGTCAAGGAAATCCGCGAGCTGAACGATCTCGGCCTTCTCGATGGCGTCACCACCAATCCGTCGCTGATCCTGAAGTCGGGCCGCGACATCACGGAAGTCACCAAGGAAATCTGCTCGATCGTCGAAGGCCCGGTTTCTGCTGAAGTGACTGCAACCGAATACGCCGAGATGATGAAGGAAGCGGCCGTTCTCTCGAAGATCGCCGACAACATCTGCATCAAGCTGCCGCTGACGCTCGACGGCCTCAAGGCCTGCAAGGCGCTGACCTCGGACGGCCACCAGACCAACGTGACGCTGTGCTTCTCGGCCAACCAGGCCCTGCTCGCCGCCAAGGCCGGCGCGACCTTCGTTTCGCCCTTCGTCGGCCGTCTCGACGACATTGCCTTCGACGGCATGGACCTGATCCGCGAAATCCGCCACATCTTCGACAACTACGGCTATGAGACCGAGATCCTCGCAGCCTCGATCCGCACCGTGAACCACGTCAAGGAAGCCGCGCTCATCGGTGCCGATGTCGTTACCGCGCCGCCGGCAACGCTCAAGGCACTGGTCAAGCATCCGCTGACCGACAAGGGCCTCGAAATGTTCCTGGCCGACTGGGCCAAGACCGGCCAGAAGATCGCCTGATCATTCAGGAGCGACCAGAAACCCCGCAGCGATGCGGGGTTTTTTGTTGCCTACTCATCGTCGTCCATCAGCCCCGTCAGCCGCATGCCGTCGATCCAGGTGGCGCTGTCCTTGCGGATCACCCGGCGCGGACGGATGCCGCAGCGCTGGCGCACTTCCTCCGCCAGTCTTTCCGAATGGGTGACGATCCAGATCTGGCTCTCGCGCGAGGCGCTGGCGATCATGTCGGCAAGTGCCGGCAGCATGTCCGGATGCAGGCTGGTTTCCGGCTCGTTCAGTGCGATGAAGCGTGGGCGGCGATAGGAAAGCAGCGCCGCCGCCAAGGCCAGGAAGCGCATCTGTCCGTCGGAAAGCTCGCGCGGCGAAAACGGCCGGTTGGAAAAATCCGGAAAGACCAGCGAGAATTCGGCGAACTGGCCGGGATCGGGAACATCGAGATGGGCGCCGCCGAAGGCATCGGCGATGGCGCGATCGAGATCGACCGTATCCTGACGTGTGTGCCGAAGCGTCGCGAAGACCGCGGCCATGTTGACGCCGGTCTCGTCGAGCATCGGCGCCGTGACGGCGAGGCACGGCAACCGCAGGGGCGAATCGCGATCGGTGCGGAAGCCATGGAAGAACCGCCACTGATCGACCGCGCGGCGAAAGGTGCCGACCTCCGGATAGTGGCCGGCGTCGCCGAGCAGCGAGATCGCTGTCTCCGAGGTCAGTGCCGTTTCTGGATAGTCCTCCATCCGCCCCCGCTCGCCGCGCACGAAGATACCGGGACCGGACCGCTTCATCATCGTCACCGGCCGGCGGCCCGTTTCGACCGTCAGCTCCTCTTCCTTCACCTGGGGCTCATAGGCAAAACCGGCTGCAGCCTTTGGCGGGCGCAGCCCGGCCTCGATCCGGTAGCGAAAGGTGATCGCCCGCTCCTCGTCCAGAAGCTCGGTCTCGAGCCGGATGCGCGCCGGCTTGTCGGCACGCCGACGGCCGCTCCAGAGCGCCGACGACATGCCGCCCTCTTCGGCGATCTCGCGCGCCAGCGTCCCACGCGTCGCCGACTGCACGAGCTGAAGCGCCCGATAGAGATTGGACTTGCCGACGCCGTTCTCGCCGATGAACAGGTTGACCCCGGTCAGATCCATGCGGATCGACTTCAGCGAACGATAGTTTTCGGCAAACATGGATTGTAGCAGCATAGGTCAAGACCTAGCCGATCCGCCGCCTGGCGTGAAGCCGGCAGACATGGCGCTGCTGATCGCTAGACCCCGGCCGCGACTTGCAGCCTGGGCTGGAACGCCGCGTCTGCGTCCATGGCCAGATCGAAGACAGTGTGCCGCTCGAGCGCCTTCGTCACCTCGCCAGACTCGCCCTCCAGCGCCTCCGGCGGGATGAGGTTGCCAATGCGGAAATCGAAGAGATCGCCCTTCTTGTTGAGCAGTTCGTGGAACACGGTCATGTCGCGCAGTTCCGTCGACCATTTGGCGAACCAGTAGAATAGGCCAGAATTGCGGGCGCTCATGTGCACCGGCAGGATCGGCAAGCCGTATTTCCGTGCAAAGCCCACGGCAGACGTCTTCCACGGCCGCTCGTTGAGGCATCCGTCCGCCCAATAGGCGATGCGCCCGGAAGGAAAGAGCACCGTCGCCTTGCCCTCACCGATCGCCCGATTGGTCACCTGCAGCGTCTCGCGGGCCTTCAGCTTGCTCTTATATTCTTCGCGCCATTCGACCGGGATGACCATCTCGACGAAGCGCGGATTGACGCGGATGGCGTCGCGATTGGCGAAGAACATCATGTCCGGTCGCCGTGTCTTGAGCAGGTCGAAGACCGCGATACCGTCGGCAATGCCGGTCGGATGGTTGCTGACGAGCAGGAAACCGCCCTTGGCCGGAATGCGTTCGGCCCGGTCGACCCGCACCTCCAGCGAGAGAAGCGAACTCAGATGTTCGAAGGCCTGAAAGCCAGGCATGTTGGCGACCGCATCGGCGAACTCGTGTGCCTTGCGGTAATTCAGCAATGCGTAGAGAAAAGGCCGCAGCAGCGGCCATAGCGGACTCTTGACGATGCGCTGCCCGCGCTCGGCAATCAGGGTGTCGACGATGTGACCAGGCTGCCCCTGTGAGACCAGGGCGATTACTTCAGCAAAATGCGCGAATCCGTTCACCGAATCCCGTCCCGCCATAGTCCCATCCGATTCTTTCCGGCTGACCATCGCAATTCTATATGATCGAAGAATGACAGATTCCAAGGGCGCATTAGCAAAAACATAAGACGCGTCAGGGCATTGTCGCCGATGGACCAACTTGGGAAGCGACAATGAACGAGCTCCTCGTCATCGGCCATCCGGAACTCCTTGCCGAACGCCAACGTTGGCTCGATGGGCTCATGCGAGAGCGCCGCCTCTCGGACAACACCGTCGAGGCCTATGAGCGCGACACCCGCCAGTTCCTGACGTTCCTGACCGGGCATCTGGCCGGGCCGCCGCGGCTTTCCGATATCCGGACGCTCAGGCCGGCGGACCTGCGCGGCTTCCTCGCCCAGCGCCGCAAGGGTGGCGCAGGCGCACGAACGCTCGGCCGCGGGCTCGCGGGATTGCGCTCGTTCCTCCGCTTCCTCGAACGCAATGGTCTCGCCAATGCGGCCGGTGCAACCGCGGTGCGCTCGCCGAAGCAGCCGAAATCCCTGCCGAAACCGCTGACCGATCGTGAAGCGCTCAATGTCGTGACCTCGGAGGCGCAGCTTGCCGAGGAGCCTTGGATTGCGGCGCGCAATGCCGCGGTGCTGACCCTGCTCTACGGCTGCGGCCTGCGCATTTCCGAAGCGCTTGGGCTGACATCGGGCGATTTCGCCGGCGGGCCCTCGTCGCTGCGCATCGTCGGCAAGGGCGGCAAGACGCGGCTCGTGCCGCTGATTCAGGCTGCACGTGACGCCGTCGCCGCCTATATCAAACTCTGCCCATATCGGCCCGCGGCCGATGAGCCGTTGTTTCGCGGAGCGCGCGGCGCCAAGCTGCAGCCGGCGATCATCCAGCGCGAGATGCAGAAGCTGCGTGGCGCCCTCGGCCTGCCGGACACGGCAACGCCGCATGCCCTGCGCCACTCCTTCGCCACCCATCTGCTCGCCGGCGGCGGCGATCTCCGGACCATTCAGGAACTGCTCGGCCACGCCAGCCTGTCGACGACGCAGGTCTATACCGGTGTCGATTCCGCAAGGCTTCTGGAAATCTATGATCGCGCCCATCCGCGCGCCTGATTTTCGGCGAAACCTTGGATTAACCATGCCCTTTAAGGAAGCCGTGACCGGCCCGGGCCTAGGGTTGAGAAGCGTCCGTCCGTCGGGGAAGAATGATGACAGCCTTTGCGAGACCTGATCGAAACCTGCACCGCAGCCTGCTTGCGCGGGTTACTGACGGCACGCTGTGGCTGATCGCCCTGCTGCACGTCGCCCTTGCGGCTTGCCTTGTCGTTGCCCTCCTCTTCGTCGCCGAAGCCGATGCCCAGGACGCCGACCAGGATGGGGAATGCGGCGGTTCGAACGTCCTGACCGCGCTTGCCAAGTCGGATCCGACAAAATTCGCCGCGCTCGAAGCGGAAGCCGCCGCCGTGCCGAACGGCAAGGGCATCTTCTGGAAGATCGAGAAGGACGGTATCGCGCCCTCCTGGCTGCTCGGCACCATGCACGTCACCGATCCGCGCGTGCTGGCATTGCCGGCCGAGGCGCCGGCCGCCTTCGAGGCAGCCTCGACTGTCATCGTCGAATCGGACGAGATCATCGACGAAAAGAAGTCGGCCGCTGCGATCCTGATGCACCCCGACCTCACCATGTTCCCGGACAACAAGACGATCGCCGACTTCCTGAAGCCCGCTGACCGTGAGCAGCTCGAAGCGGGTCTCAAGGCACGCGGCATTCCGTTGACGCTGGTTGCGCGCATGAAACCATGGATGATCGCGAGCTTCGTGGCCTTGCCTGCCTGCGAGATCACGCGAAAGGCGGCGGGCGCCTCCTTCCTCGACAAGAAGATCGCCGAGGATGCCGTCGGCCGGGGCAAGGCGCTCAAGGGTCTGGAGACGCTGATCGAGCAGCTCTCGGCGATGGATTCGCTGCCGACCGAACTGCATCTGCGCGCGCTCATCGAGACGCTGGCGCTCGGCAAGACGATCGACGACGTCTTCGCGACGATGACCGATCTCTATCTCGCGGGCGACACAGGCATGATCATGCCGATGATGAAGGCCGTTGACACGACCTCCAGCGAGGATTTCGGTTATGCCGATTTCGAACAGCGCATCATCGTCGAGCGCAACAGGACGATGGCGACGCGCGCCGAACCGATCCTGATGGACGGCGGTGCGTTCATGGCGGTCGGGGCGCTGCACCTTCCGGGCAAGGAAGGCCTCGTAGAACTCCTGCGTGCCCAGGGGTTCATTCTCACGCGCGCCAACTGACTGGCGGGCGTTCAAGCCAGAGACTGATCAGCCAATCATGCCGCCTGGACCGGCAACGCCGGCAAGCAGCGTCGGCACGATCACCTTGTGAAACGGCGTGACCGCCGCGAGGTAAACCCGCCCGAGCGTATTGTGCCGCCGAACGAGCGTCGTGACGCCGACGATCTGGTTGACCGCGGACCCTGCCCTGACATCGACGATGATGCGAAAATCGAGATGCTTGTCGTCAAAGCCGAGCACCACTTCGTCATCGGTCTTCGACAGCACCGGAAACGCTCCGACCAGGCCGAAACGGCCGGACCTCGGCGCCGCCGATTTCAAGCCGACGAGGGACACCATGCGATTGCGCAGGCGCAACAGCTCGCGAATCCATCGTGGCGAGCGGCCAAGCGAACGTTCGGCCGCTTCCGCGGCGGTCACGCCCTTGCCGTCAAGGGCGAGCTCGAAACGGTCGGCCCAATCGGCCTCCGGCAGATGCCGGTTCGGCAACGAAACGGCCACGGCTCTCGGTTTCATGTTCCCTCCTTACCCCTCGGCGACGCTGGTCATCTGAAGCGAAAAACATGATTGCGCCCTCCACCGTCGCCGCACAGACCGCCGCTTGTCGCAGCCCCTCGGGCCAATCGTCACACCTCGTCTCACGCCCCATCGGCCACGAGTCTACGCACTCTTCCATTCGCGGCGACAAGCTGCATAACTCTGGTGTGAAGCCGCCAATCGCATCAAGGAGACAAACTATGGAAACCAGCCACGACCCGCGCGAGCTCGAGATGGTCGTCCTGATGACGCCGGACATGGCGAATTTCAGCGGCAAGGTCCACGGCGGCGCGCTGCTCAACCTCCTGGACCGCGTGGCGTTTTCCTGCGCCTCGCGCTATTCGCAGCAATATGCGGTGACGCTTTCGGTCGATCAGGTGATCTTCCGCCAGCCCATCCACGTCGGCGAGCTCGTCACCTTCCGCGCCGCGGTCAACCATGCCGGTCGCACCTCGATGGAAATCGGCATCCGGGTCGAGGCCGAAAACATCCGCAGCGGCGAGCGCCGCCACACCAATTCCTGCTATTTCACCATGGTCGCGGTCGATGCCGATGGCAGCCCGACGCCCGTTCCTCCGCTCGTCACGGACACCACCGACCGTAAGCAACGGCAACGCGCGGCCGAGGCGCGACGCAGCCTCAGGCGCGAATTCGAGGAGCGCTTCCACGCGATCCGGTCTGCTTCTGAGGAGTAAGATCGCCGGCATCGGACGACGTCGCTGGCGGCAATGTCAGTGCGCGCCGACGCGGCATGGGTCGGCAACGGCAGCCGGCAAGTCGAAACGCGCGGCCGGAATGAGGGGGCCGCTCGCCGCAGCCCCCTGCAAAATCATCACATATGGATCGGCTTGAAGAAAGTCGACAGAGCCGCTTCCTTGACCGCTTCCGACATGGTCGGATGCGCATGGCAGGTGCGGCCGAGGTCTTCCGACGAGCCGCCGAACTCCATCAATACGGCGATCTCGTGGATCATCTCGCCGGCGCCGAAGCCGACGATATGGCCGCCGAGCACCCGGTCGGTTTCCTTGTCGGCGAGGATCTTCACGAAACCGTCGGTGGCAAGCATCGCGCGCGCACGGCCATTGGCGGTGAAGGGGAACTTGCCGACCTTGTAGGCAACGCCGGCGGCCTTCAGCTCTTCCTCGGTCTTGCCGACGGAGGCAACTTCCGGCTGGGTGTAGACCACGCTCGGGATGACGTCATAGTTCACGTGGCCGGCCTGGCCTGCCAGGATTTCCGCAACGGCGACACCTTCATCCTCGGCCTTGTGGGCGAGCATCGGGCCGCGCACCACGTCGCCGATCGCGTAAACGCCGGCAACGCTCGTCTGGTAGTGATGGTCGATCTCGACGCGGCCGCGCTGGTCCATGACGACGCCGGCCTTGTCCAGGCCGAGGCCATCGGTGTAGGGCTTGCGACCGGTGGCGATCAGCACGACATCGGCGTCGAGCGTCACGGCATCGCCGCCCTTGACCGGCTCGAAGGTCACCTTGGCGCCCTTGCCGTCCTTGACGACGCCGGTCACCTTGGCGCCGAGCTTGATGTCCATGCCCTGCTTGGCAAGCATGCGCTGGAACTGCTTGGCAACTTCGCCGTCCATGCCGCCGAGGAGGGTATCGAGATATTCGACGACCGTGACCTTGGCGCCGAGGCGGGCCCAGACCGAGCCGAGCTCGAGGCCGATGACGCCGCCGCCGACGACGATCATGTGCGCTGGAACCTTTTCAAGCGCGATGCCGCCCGTGGACGAGATGATCACCTTCTCGTCGATGTCGACCTTTACGCCCGGGATGCCCGCCACGTCGGAGCCGGTGGCGATCACGATGTTCTTGGCTTCGAGGATCTGCTCCTCACCCTTGTCGTTGGTGACCGAGACCTTGCCCTGGCCGAGCACCTTGCCGGTGCCCTGGATGCCGTCGATCTTGTTCTTCTTGAACAGGAACGAAACGCCATCGACGTTCGACTTAACGGTCGCGTCCTTGTGAGCCATCATCTTTTCGAGGTTCAGCTTCGGTGCTGCGACTTCGACGCCGAGCGCATCCACGCCATGGGCGACATGCTGGAACATCTCGGAAGCATGCAGCAGCGCCTTCGACGGGATGCAGCCGATGTTCAGGCAGGTGCCGCCATAGGTCGCGCGCTTCTCGACGACGGCCACCTTCAGGCCGAGCTGGGCCGCCTTGATGGCGCAGACATAGCCGCCGGGGCCGCTGCCGATAACGATGAGATCATAAGCCATTAGAATATCCTTCCTTCAGGGCGGTTACCGCCCGCCACTGACATTGAGAATTGCTCCCGTCACATAAGTCGCCTTGTCCGACAGGAGGTAGAGAACCGCGTCAGCGACTTCCTCGGCGGTGCCGGGTCGCTGAACGGGAATGGTGGAAGCGAGATCGCGTGCCCGGTCCGGCAGACCACCGGAGGCGTGGATCTCGGTATCGATGATGCCGGGGCGTATCGCGTTGACGCGAATGCCCTCGGTCGCAACCTCGCGCGCGAGGCCGACGGTAAAGGTGTCGATAGCGCCCTTCGATGCGGCATAGTCGACATATTGCCCCGGCGAGCCGAGCACCGCGGCGACCGAGGAGATGTTGACGATGACCCCGCCCTGGTGACCATAGCGCGTCGACATGCGCCGGACCGCTTCCGCCGCACAGCGAATGGAACCGGTGACGTTGATGCGGAACATGCGCTCCAGTCGGTCGACGGACATTTCGTCCACCCGCTCGGTCGGCCCGACGATGCCGGCATTGTTGACGAGGCCGTCCAGGCGGCCGAAAGCCGTATCGACGGCAGCAAACATCGCCTGGATATCCGCTTCAGAGCCGACATCGCCCTGAACCGCGATCGCCGTGCCGCCTTCCCGCTCGATCGCGCCGACGACAGCATCGGCGGCTTTTCGGTTGCTTGCATAGTTGACGGCGATGCGCCAGCCGGCCTTGGCGGCGCCGAGGCCGATCGCCGCGCCGATGCCGCGGCTGCCACCGGTCACGAGGAGAACGGGGCGTACGCTCATGCGGCGCATCCCTTGAGGGTGAAGGAATCCCAGCTATCGGCCTCCGCCTTGCCCTTGCCCCAGGCGCTGGACGCCCTGAGCGACGGGCCGAAATCAGGAAGCAGCAATTGCTCGGCCGCCGGCTCGGTCTCGGCCGGGATCTCGCTGATCGCTCCGGCCTTGTTTAGCGCGTAGACGACGCCCTGCCAGACGGTGCAGGCGCGCAGCTCCTCACCGGTCGCGTCCCCTTCCGGGCAATTGTGCATGATCAGCCCCGTCGCGCGCTCCGGCTCGCCTGCCGGCATCACGACGCCGTCGAGCAGCAGACCGGCTTTCAGCACCGCCACCTTGAAGTGGTTGCTGGTCGCCGCGCTTGCCGAGCCGACCGGTTCGAAACGCAGTTCGTAGCCGCCGTCGCGATCGCCATAGATCGCATGCGACTGCTTGCAGTCGGCAGCGATCGCCGGTGCGGCGAGTGCAAGGCCGAGCAGAGCCGGACCAAACAATGTCGGAACGAAACGACCGGGAACCATGATCAGGCGGCCTTCTCCGTCGCGAGCTTGAGGCCGAGGGCGATGAAGACCACGCCGCTCATGCGGTCGATCCACTTGCTGGCGCGGGTGAAGGCGGCGCGCATACGCGGCGTCGTCATGAACAGACTGACGCCGACGAACCAGAGGATCAGGCAGGAAGCCATGACCAGACCGTAGCCGAACTTGATGAGAATCGGCGTGTGGGCGCTGACGACGGTCGAGAAGATCGACAGGAAGAAGAACACCGGCTTCGGGTTGAGCGCGTTGGCGGCGAAGCCGAGGCCGAAGGCCTTCGCGGCAGACTGGCTCTTGGCGGGTTCCGCGCCTTCCGCGCGCTCGACCTTGATCTCCGTCTGACCGGCACGCAGCGCCTTGATGCCGATATAGATCAGGTAAGCGACGCCGCACCATTTGACGATGTTGAACAGGTAGATCGACTGCGAAATGATCAGCCCGAGACCAAGGATCGTATAGGTGACATGGAACATCAGCGACGTACCGATGCCGAAGGATGTGATGATGGCCGGGCGGCGGCCATGCACGATCGACTGGCGCATGACCATGGCGAGGTCGGCGCCGGGCGAGACGATGGCGAAGGCGAAGATCGCCATCAGCGAGGCAAGTTCAAAGAGATATTGGCTCATGGTTTTGCGACCGGTGCGTTGAAGGCCCAGACGTGGCCGAAGGGATCCTGGATGCGCGCGTAGCGTGCGTGCCAGAAGGTATCCTGCGGCTCCAGCACTGTCGATGCCCCTGCGGCAATCGCCCTGTCATAGGCCGCGTCGACATCGACAGCCGCCGGCAGGTTGATGCTGATAGCGACACCGGTGCCGCCGATCGTCTCGGGCGAGAGCACGCTGCCGCCGAATTCGGGAAATTCGTCATGCAGCATGATCTCCCCGCCGAACACCGACAGATTGGAATGCATTACGCGCTTACGATCCTCCGCCAACTGGCAAAAGGTGTGTTGCGCTCCGAAGGCCTTCTCGTAGAAAGCAATCGCCGCCATGCCATCCTTGACGCAGAGATGCACCTGGATCGGCGGTACATTGGGTTCGAATGCCATGCCAGTCTCCTCTTGCCTTGCCGCAGGGATGCTATGCCATGAGCCGGACGACCATCAGCAACAGTGCAATGATCGACACGAACCAGACGATGGAGCGCAACACGGGAACGCCTGCCACGTAGAGGATGATGTAGGCCACCCGTGCCAAAATCCAGGTTAGGGCGCCAATGGCACCGAGGCCGCCGGTCTTCCCAGTCACCGCCAGTGCAAGCGCAAGGGCAACGAAGGCAGGATTGGTTTCCAGCATGTTGCGAAGCGAGCGCAGGAGACGTCCCGCCACGAAGCTCTTCGACACGCGCTGCTCATCACGAGGTCCGAGCAGGTACTTGACGCCGAGGTCGAGCGACAGCGCCTGCGCCAGGATGTGGACGATCAGCAGCACGACGCTCCAGCCAAGCACCCAGATTTCAGTCGACGCTGCCGCGGCTTCCATCAGCCCTCGCAATCTCAGGATCAATCCAGATCGGTATCACGACCCCGCCGGGGCAAGTCTCCTCGGCAAGGGCGGCGACGAACGATCATTCGCCGTCTCCGACCGACATGAGGATAGACGCGGGCGCGCAGAGGCGCCCGCGTCTGTTGCCAAGATTAGAGATCGAGAACCAGACGCTCCGGATCCTCGAGGCTTTCCTTGACGCGGACGAGGAAGGTCACGGCTTCCTTGCCGTCGACGATGCGGTGATCGTAGGAGAGCGCGAGGTACATCATCGGGCGGATGACGACCTGGCCGCCGATGGCGACCGGACGGTCCTGGATCTTGTGCATGCCGAGAATGCCCGACTGCGGCGCGTTCAGGATCGGCGAAGACATCAGCGAACCATAGACGCCGCCGTTGGAGATCGTGAAGGTGCCGCCCTGCATGTCGGCCATCGACAGTGCGCCGTCACGCGCGGCCTTGCCGAGACGACCGATGTCCTTCTCGATCTCGGCGATCGACATCTGGTCGGCATCGCGAACGATCGGAACGACAAGACCCTTGTCCGTGCCGACGGCGACGCCGATGTGGCAGTAGTTCTTGTAGATGATGTCGGTGCCGTCGATCTCGGCGTTGACCGCCGGAATTTCCTTCAGCGCGTGGGTAACGGCCTTGGTGAAGAAGCCCATGAAGCCGAGCTTCACGCCGTGCTTCTTCTCGAAGATGTCCTTGTACTTGTTGCGCAGCGACATGACCGCGCTCATGTCCACCTCGTTGTAGGTGGTCAGCATGGCGGCAGTGTTCTGCGCATCCTTGAGGCGGCGCGCGATCGTCTGGCGCAGGCGGGTCATCTTGACGCGCTCTTCGCGAACGACGTCCTCGGCCGTCGACGGCGCGCGGGCCTGGACCTTGGCCGGCTCTGCGGCGACCGGTGTCGAGATGCCCTTGGCGACGGCCGCAAGCACGTCGCCCTTCAGCACCTGGCCACGCTTGCCCGAACCGTCGACCTGGTCGGCCGAGAGGTTGTTTTCGGCGAGCAGCTTGGCGGCAGCCGGTGCCGGCGGCATCGACGAGGCGGCGGGAGCCGCAGCAGCGACCGGGGCAGCCGGAGCGGCAGCAGCCGGCTCGGCCTTCTTCTCAGGCGCGGCAGCCGGGGCTGCCGCAGCAGCGCCGTCACCAGCGGCGATCTGGCCGAGCAGCGCGCCGAGACCGACGGTCTCGCCGGCCTGCGCGACGATTTCGGAAAGCGTACCGGCTGCAGGGGCCGGCACTTCGATCGTCACCTTGTCGGTTTCGAGTTCGAGCAGGGGTTCGTCGGCCTTGATGGCATCGCCGACCTTCTTGAACCAGGTGCCGACGGTCGCTTCGCTGACGGATTCGCCAAGGGTGGGAACGCGGATTTCTGTTGCCATGATTTTTGTTCCGTTGATCAGATATCTGTTTCTGTTGGCTCAGAGCGAGGGGAGCATCAGCCCCCCAGCGCGTCCTCGAGGAAAGCGGCAAGCTGCGCCAGGTGCTTCGACATCAGGCCCGTCGCCGGCGAGGCGGCGGCCGGACGGCCGGTGTAGCGCACGCGCTGATACTTGGCGTCGATATGGGCGAGAACCCATTCGAGATAGGGGTCGATGAACGACCAGGCGCCCATGTTCTTCGGCTCTTCCTGGCACCAGACCATCTCCGCATTGCGGAAGCGGCTGAGCTCGTTGATGAGCGCCTTGGCCGGGAACGGATAGAGCTGCTCGACGCGCAGCAGGTAGACGTCGTCGATGCCGCGCTTTTCGCGCTCTTCGAGCAGGTCGTAGTAGACCTTGCCCGAGCAGAGCACGACGCGACGGATCTTCGAGTCCTTCTGCAGCTTGATCGGACCATCCTTGATGACTTCGGCGTCGTCCCACAGCAGGCGGTGGAAAGAGCTCTCGCCGGCCATTTCCGACAGGCTGGAGATCGCCCGCTTGTGGCGCAGCAGCGACTTCGGCGTCATCAGGATCAGCGGCTTGCGGAAGTCGCGCTTCACCTGGCGGCGCAGGATGTGGAAGTAGTTCGCCGGCGTCGTGACGTTGGCGACCTGCATGTTGTCTTCGGCGCAGAGCTGCAGGAAGCGTTCGAGGCGGGCGGAGGAGTGCTCCGGACCCTGGCCCTCATAGCCGTGCGGCAGCAGGCAGACGAGACCCGACATGCGCAGCCACTTGCGTTCGCCCGACGAGATGAACTGGTCGAAAACGACCTGTGCACCGTTGGCGAAGTCGCCGAACTGGGCTTCCCAGAGCGTCAGCGCGTTCGGGCGGGCGAGCGAGTAGCCGTATTCGAAGCCGAGGACCGCCTCTTCGGAGAGCATCGAGTTGATGACTTCGTAGCGGGCCTGTGTCGGCGAGAGGTTCGCGAGCGGAATGTAGCGCTCTTCGGTCTGCTGATCGTAGAGCACCGAATGGCGCTGCGAGAAGGTGCCGCGTTCGCAGTCCTGGCCCGAAAGACGGATCTTGGTGCCTTCGGTGACGAGCGTACCAAAGGCGAGCGCTTCGGCCATTGCCCAGTCGATGCCCTCGCCGGTCTGGATCATGTTGGCGCGGTTTTCCATGAAGCGCTGGATGGTGCGGTGCGCGTTGAAGCCTGCCGGGATCTCCGAGATCTTGCGGCCGACTTCCTTGAGCTGCTTCATCGGCACCGAGGTCTTGCCGCGGCGCTGTTCGTCCTGGTTGTCGGCCGAGCGCAGGCCAGACCAGGCACCGTCCAGCCAGTCGGCCTTGTTCGGCTTGTAGGACTGGCCGGCCTCGAACTCCTGCTCGAGATGGGCGCGCCAGTCGGCCTTCATCTTCTCGACTTCGCCTTCGGAGATCAGGCCTTCGGCGATCAGTCGGTCCGAATAGAGCTGGACGACGGTCTTGTGGGCGCGGATGACCTTGTACATCTTCGGCTGGGTGAACGCCGGCTCGTCGCCTTCGTTGTGGCCGAAGCGGCGGTAGCAGAACATGTCGATGACGACCGGCTTGTGGAACTTCATCCGGAATTCGGTCGCGATCTTGGCCGCATAGACAACGCCTTCCGGATCGTCGCCGTTGACGTGGAAGATCGGCGCTTCGATCATCTTTGCGACGTCGGACGGATAGGGCGACGAACGCGAGAAGGCGGGATTGGTGGTGAAACCGATCTGGTTGTTGATGATGAAGTGAACGGTGCCGGCAACGCGGTGGCCGCGCAGGCCCGAAAGGCCGAGGATTTCGGCGATCACGCCCTGGCCGGCAAAAGCGGCGTCACCATGCAGCAGCAGCGGCATGACCTTGGAGCGCTCCCGCAGCGGTATGATGTCGCCTTCGAAGACGGTCGCCATCTGGTCCTGCTTGGCGCGGGCCTTGCCCATGACCACAGGGTTGACGATTTCGAGGTGCGAGGGGTTCGCCGTCAGCGACAGGTGAACCTTGTTGCCGTCGAATTCGCGGTCGGAGGAAGCGCCGAGGTGGTACTTCACGTCGCCCGAACCTTCGACGTCGTCAGGCGCGTAGGAGCCGCCCTTGAACTCGTGGAAGATCGCGCGGTGCGGCTTGGCCATGACCTGGGAAAGCACGTTCAGGCGGCCGCGGTGAGCCATGCCGAGAACGATTTCCTTGAGGCCTTCCTGGCCGCCACGCTTGATGATCTGCTCGAGCGCCGGGATGACGGACTCGCCACCGTCGAGACCGAAGCGCTTGGTACCCTTGTACTTGACGTCGATGAACTGCTCGAAGCCTTCGGCCTCGATCAGCTTCTGCAGGATCGCCTTCTTGCCTTCCGGGGTGAATTCGACGCCCTTGTCCGGCCCTTCGATGCGTTCCTGAATCCAGGCTTTCTCGTCCGGGTTCGACATGTGCATGAACTCGACGCCGATCGTCGAGCAATAGGTGCGCTCGAGGATTTCGACCATCTCGCGGATGGTCGCGTATTCGAGGCCGAGCACGTTGTCGATGAAGATCTTGCGGTCGAGATCCTTGTCCTCGAAGCCGTAGTTCGAGGGCGAAAGCTCGTTGTAGTCCTCGACCGGGGCAGCAAGGCCGAGCGGGTCGAGCTTGGCATGCAGGTGGCCGCGGGCGCGATAGGCGCGGATCATCATGATGGCGCGGACGGAATCGCGCGTCGCCTGATGGATATCGGCCGCGCTGACGGCAACACCGGCGGCAGCGGCGGCTTCCTCAACCTTCGCCTTGACCTTCTTTTCGATGACCTTTTCGACCGTACCCCAGTCGCCATCGAGCGCGGAGACGAGTTCGCCATTGGCCGCGATCGGCCAGTTGTTCTTTTTCCAGGAGGCGCCCTTGGCTGCCTTCACGACATCTTCCGGCCGGTCGGCGAGCGCCTTGAAGAAGGCCTGCCATTCGGCCGACACGGACGCCGGCTCCGTTTCATAGCGTGCTTGGAGCTGCTCGATATAGGCGGCATTGGCGCCGTCCAGAAACGAAGTGAGCTGGAATTGCTCGTTGGCCTCTTGCCTTGTCATGGTCTCACGCGGACTGATCTGTCCGCCTCCTGACTGAAGTTGGGTTGCCGGGTATCCCGGTCGTTCATGTTCGTTCGGCGCGTCCGGGCGCCGGGCCTTTTCCTACGGCGCCGCGCATAGAAAGAACGCGCCGGGTCACCGTGGCAGTCATTGCCGCATGTCCTGATCTTCAATCAGCCAAGGAAACACGCGGGCTGCAGGTTGCCCGGGCCGGATAGGCCGGCCCGGGCATAGTCTTGAGATCAGCCCTTGAGGACTTCGACCAGCGTCTTGCCGAGACGGGCCGGCGACGGCGACACGCGGATGCCAGCCTGCTCCATCGCAGCGATCTTGGATTCCGCATCGCCCTTGCCGCCGGAGACGACGGCGCCGGCATGACCCATGGTGCGGCCCTTCGGCGCGGTACGGCCCGCAATGAAGCCGGCCATCGGCTTCTTGCGGCCCTTCTTGGCCTCGTCGATGAGGAACTGCGCCGCATCCTCTTCGGCCGAGCCGCCGATTTCGCCGATCATGATGATCGAGGTCGTGGCCTCGTCCGCCAGGAACATCTCCAGCACGTCGATGAACTCGGTGCCCTTGACCGGGTCGCCGCCGATGCCGACGGCCGTCGTCTGGCCGAGGCCTTCGTTGGAGGTCTGGAACACGGCTTCATAGGTCAGCGTACCGGAGCGCGAGACGATGCCGACCGAACCCTTGCGGAAGATCGACCCCGGCATGATGCCGATCTTGCATTCTTCCGGCGTCAGGATACCGGGGCAGTTCGGGCCGAGCAGGCGCGACTTGGAGCGGTCGAGACGGGCCTTGACGCGCACCATGTCGGCAACCGGAATGCCTTCGGTAATGCAGGTGATGAACGGGATTTCCGCATCGATCGCCTCGATGATCGCGTCCGCGGCGCCTGCCGGCGGAACATAGATCACGGATGCGTCCGCACCGGTCTTTTCACGGCCTTCGGCAACCGAGGCGAAGATCGGCAAGGTTTCGCCCTTGGAGCCGGTCCAGGTTTCGCCGCCCTTCTTCGGGTGAATGCCGCCGACCATCTGCGTGCCGTAATAGGCAAGCGCCTGTTCGGTATGGAAGGTGCCGGTCTTGCCGGTCAGGCCCTGAACGAGGACCTTGGTGTTCTTATTGACGAGAATCGACATGTGGTCTGGTCCTTCAGTTAGCCGTTGATCGCGGCGACGATCTTCTTGGCAGCGTCATCCAGATCGTCGGCGGCGGTGATCGCCAGGCCGGATTCGTTCAGGATCTTCTTGCCAAGCTCGACATTCGTGCCTTCGAGACGAACGACCAGCGGAACCTTGAGGCCGACTTCCTGTACGGCCGCAACGACACCTTCAGCGATGACATCGCACTTCATGATGCCGCCGAAGATGTTGACGAGGATGCCCTCGACCTTCGGGTCGGCCGTGATGATCTTGAAGGCTGCCGCGACCTTATCCTTGCCGGCGCCGCCGCCGACGTCGCAGAAGTTCGCCGGCTCCTTGCCGTAGAGCTTGATGATGTCCATCGTCGCCATGGCAAGACCCGCGCCGTTGACCATGCAGCCGATGTTGCCGTCGAGCGCCACATAGGCGAGGTCCCACTTGGAGGCCTCGATTTCCTTGGCGTCTTCTTCGGTTTCGTCGCGCAGTGCCTTGATATCGTCGTGGCGGAAGAGCGCGTTGCCGTCGAACGAGACCTTGGCATCGAGAACGCGCATGCGGCCGTTCTTCATGACGATCAGCGGGTTGATCTCGAGCAGGCTCATGTCCTTCTCGACAAAGGCCTTGTAGAGGATCGGGAAGAGCTTTTCGGCGTCAGCCTTGGCTTCGCCTTCGAGCTTCAGGGCCGAGGTGAGCTTGGCGAGATCAGCGGCGGTGACGCCAGCTTCCGGGTTGATCGCGACGTTGACGATCTTTTCCGGCGTGTCGTGCGCAACAGCCTCGATGTCCATGCCGCCTTCCGTCGAAACGACGAAGGCGATCTGGCCGACCGAGCGGTCAACGAGCAGCGAAAGATAGAGTTCGCGATCGATGTCGGCGCCATCCTCGATGTAGAGGCGGTTTACCTGCTTGCCGGCGGGGCCGGTCTGCGCGGTGACGAGCGTATTGCCGAGCATTTCCTTGGCATGAGCCTTGGCTTCATCGATCGAGAAGGCAAGACGAACGCCGCCCTTGGCGTCGGCGGAAAGTTCCTTGAACTTGCCCTTGCCGCGGCCGCCGGCATGGATCTGGCTCTTGACGACGTAGAGCGGGCCCGGGAGCGACTTGGCAGCGGCTTCAGCTTGATCGGCGGAGAAGATCGCGACGCCTTCCGCGACCGGTGCGCCGTAGCTCTTCAGCAGAGCCTTGGCCTGATATTCATGAATGTTCATGGTGTTTTTCCTGTCTGGAGCATTTCGCAGGCAGGTGAAACACCTGCCATCGCACAAATGCGGCAAAAACAATGAGGTTGAGCGGATTTGGGCATCCGCTCAACGGGACGCGATTACTGCTTCAGGCTCGGAGCAATGCCGATGCAGGCTTCGCAAAGACCGGCGACCGAAGCGACCGACTTGTCGAAAGCTTCCTTCTCGGCCTTGTTGAGATCGATTTCGATGATGCGCTCGACGCCGCCGGCGCCGATAACGGTCGGAACGCCGACATACATATCCTTGACGCCGTACTGGCCGGTCAGGTGAGCGGCGCAGGGCAGAACGCGCTTCTTGTCCTTGAGGTAGGCTTCGGCCATTTCGATCGCCGAAGCGGCGGGGGCGTAGTAGGCCGAACCGGTCTTCAGCAGGCCGACGATTTCGGCGCCGCCGTCACGGGTGCGCTGGATGATTTCTTCGAGGCGCTCCTTGGTAACCCAACCCATCTGAACGAGGTCGGTCAGCGGGATGCCGGCAACGGTCGAGTAGCGGGCGAGCGGCACCATGGTGTCGCCGTGGCCGCCGAGAACGAAGGCGGTGACGTCCTGGACCGAGACGTTGAATTCCTGGGAAAGGAACAGGCGGAAGCGCGAGCTATCGAGAACGCCGGCCATGCCGACGACCTTGTTCTTCGGCAGGCCCGAGAACTTCTGCAGCGCCCAGACCATGGCGTCGAGCGGGTTGGTGATGCAGATGACGAAGGCGTTCGGAGCGTACTTCTTGATGCCGGCGCCGACCTGTTCCATGACCTTGAGGTTGATGCCCAGCAGATCGTCGCGGCTCATGCCGGGCTTGCGCGGAACGCCGGCGGTGACGATGCAGACGTCAGCACCTTCGATTGCCGAATAGTCGCTGGCGCCGGTGAGGTTGGCGTCAAAGCCTTCGACCGGGGAGGACTGGGCAATGTCGAGGCCCTTGCCCTGCGGAATGCCGTCGGCGATGTCGAAGAGGACGATGTCGCCCAGTTCCTTCAGGCCGGCGAGATGCGCCAGCGTACCACCAATCATCCCTGAACCGATAAGTGCGATCTTGTTGCGCGCCATGAAAGTGCTTCCTTTGTGATCCCAATATGATCGAGGCCTGAAACGCGGCAAACGCCAAACCTTCGCCGAAAGCCATTAAACGGCAAATGGTAAAATATCAAACGATACTTTTGGATAGAGCAATTTCAATCGGTTAGAACATAAAATTCTTACGTAAACGTAAGAATTTCCGTCACGAGTGCGTCATGAAACAGCACGATTAGCAGGGTGCTCAGCGGGCATATTCTTCGCTTTGCATCTCGATCAGGCGCGAAACCGTGCGATCGAACTCGAAGCCTTCCGTGCCCTTCTTCTGGGTCAGCAGATCCTGTGGCTCGGCCGCGGCCGAAGCGAAAAGACGGGCGCCGTTATCGTAGAGCGTATCGACCAGGAGGATGAAGCGCTTGGTCTCGTTGCGCATGTGGGGACCCAGATGCGGCACGTGATCGACGAAAATCGTCGAATAGCGTTCGAGGATGGCCAAATAGTCCGCCGCGCCGAGCGGCTGCTGGCAAAGGTCGGCGAAGGTAAAGCGGGCGCTCTTTCCGGAGGCGACCGGCACATGGATCTTGCGACCCTTGCGCGGCACCTCGGCGGGGCCGGCCAGGCCGTTGCCGGTCTCCTGGATCCAGGCCCGCGCCATCGCGGCATCCGCTTCGGCGCCGAGCGGCGAGAGCCAGACCGGGCTGCCGTCCGTCTTCGTCAGGCGGTAGTCGGTGTCCGTGTCGAGGGAGATGACCTCGGCATTGGCCTTCAGGAGATCGATGAAGGGCAGGAACAGTCCGCGATTGAGGCCATCGCGATAGAGATCGTCCGGCGCCACGTTCGACGTCGCGACCAGGACGCAGCCCTTCGAGAAAAGCTCGCCGAATAGCCGCCCAAGGATCATCGCATCGGCGATATCGGTAACCGAGAACTCGTCGAAGCAGAGCAGCCGCGCCTCGCCGAAAAGCTCCGAGGCGACGGGCGGGATCGGATCGGCCTGCTTCGTCTCGCCGTTCTTCAGCTTCTGGCGGTGCCTGTAGATGCGCTCGTGCACGTCGGCCATGAACTCATGGAAATGCGCCCGACGCTTGCGCTGGATCGGCACGGTATCGAAGAATAGATCCATCAGCATGGTCTTGCCGCGCCCGACGCCGCCATGGATGTAGAGGCCCTTGACCGGCGGATGGTCTTTCTTGCGTGAGGCGAACAGCCAGCCGAGCGCATTGGTCTTGCGCGACGGGCGGCTGGCCAGCAGCTCCGCGGAAAGATGGTCGAAACGCCGCGCAATTGTAAACTGTGCGGGGTCGCGCTTGCGCTCGCCGCTCTCAACGAGCGTTTCGAGCTTGCGGTAGATACTGTCGTCAGGATTGAGCACGTCTCACCCGAGATGGGCCGGAAAACAAAAGCCCGGCGCGAGACCGGGCTGAAAAAGCGTCAGCGGCTGAGGCTGACCGGCTGGCCGCCATTGGTCGAGCCGTCGAAACGGGCGTCGGCCGTCTTGTAGAGACGGGCGATGGCGTTGCCGCTGCGGTCCTTGAGAACCACCTGCTTGCCGGCCACTTCCCAGGACCCCATGGTCGTCAGCTCACCGGCGCAGCCACGCGTGCCGCCGCGCGAGCCGGAGCCGAGATTGGTAAGCGTCAGGAACATGTCGCAGGAGCTGCCGGCGCTCGATACGCGCCAGTTGCCGACCATCGACTCCTTGGTGACGTCAAGTCCGCCGCCCGCCGCCGCAGCGACCTGCGTGCCGGGCTGCTGAACCGTGCCGGGCGTCATTGTCCCGCTCGTCGGTGCAGCCGGGAATTGCGAAGTGTTTCCGGTCGGCGCCGGAAGCTGGTTCGACGAAACCGAGGGAACCGGTGCGGCTTGAATGGGAGCGGGTGAAGCATCCTGGGAACTGAAACCGCCCATCGATGTCCGCTGGCATCCGGTCAGCGCAAGCACAACTGCCAGCCCCGCCGCCGCATGAAAAACCCGCATATCCCTACTCCTGTTCGTGTTCGCGAACCATGATGCAACGCGATAATATAGGCCGAAATACAGCAAATCCACCGGCCAAATCAAGGGACGACGATTCCTGCCGACCTGTTGCAGGATTGAAACGTCTGGCCGAAGTGCGAAGCCGGCTTGTGCCACACGCTCCTCCAACGCGAGTCGCGAGCGACGATCTTCTGATACGCGCCCCACAATCACGGATTGCTCGCCCGGCATCGCCGGCCAGCATGTCAAAATGAAAGCGGCGGGCCCGGAGCCCGCCGCTTTCGCAATCGAATACTGCCTGTCGATCAGACGCGGCGCTCGACCAGCATCTTCTTGATTTCGCCGATCGCCTTGGCCGGGTTCAGGCCCTTCGGACAGGCCTGCGCGCAGTTCATGATCGTGTGGCAGCGGTAAAGGCGGAAGGGGTCCTCGAGATTGTCGAGACGCTCGCCGGTCGCTTCGTCGCGGCTGTCGATCAGCCAGCGATAGGCCTGCAGCAGAACCGCCGGACCGAGGTAACGGTCGCCGTTCCACCAATAGCTCGGACAGGAGGTCGAGCAGCAGGCGCACAGAATGCACTCGTAGAGGCCGTCGAGCTTCAGGCGATCCTCGTGGCTCTGCTTCCATTCCTTGGCCGGCGTCGGCGACACCGTCTTCAGCCACGGCTCGATCGAGCGGTGCTGGGCGTAGAAGTTCGTCAGATCCGGCACCAGGTCCTTGACAACCGGCATGTGGGGCAGCGGATAGACCTTCACCGCGCCCTTGATCTCGTCCATGCCCTTGGTGCAGGCGAGCGTGTTGGTGCCGTCGATATTCATCGCGCAGGAGCCGCAGATGCCTTCGCGGCAGGAGCGCCGCAGCGTCAGCGTCGGGTCGATCTTGTTCTTGATATAGAGCAGACCGTCGAGCACCATCGGGCCGCAATCGTCGATATCGATATAGAAGGTATCGATACGCGGATTGGCGCCGTCATCCGGGTTCCAGCGATAGATGCGGTATTCGCGAACGTTGGTCGCGCCCTGAGGCTTCGGCCAGACCTTGCCTTCCGTCATCTGCGAGTTCTTGGGGAGAGCGAGTTCAACCATCGTTAGTTGCCACCTTCACAATTTCGAGAATCGTATTGATGTCTTCCGATTCATCGGACAATTCGTAAATGCGTTCGACCATTGAAACCGGGCTGAAATCATCGCTCTCGACGAGCCAATCTTTTAGCACCTTGCTTTCAATGAGTTCGGGGTAATTGCCGAGCAGAGCTATAACCAACTCGTAAGCAATCGCTGTCAGTGCTATGAGCATTGCATATGCGGTTGCTTTAAACTGGGGGGTGGCTAGCCACGCTCCAGAATATCCGTCGTCGTTGGACGTGATCACTTTCGCATGTGCATTGTAACCCCAGTGCACATGGTCACTCATCCATCCGTAAAGGCGACCCACTGTCCGGAACTTCGCTGCCGTAATGCCCATGCATTTAGTCGTTTGGGTTTTCTGGACTTTCTCGGCGTCGTCAATTCCTCGAATGACATAAACCCATGCTAGCTGCTCAAGAATCATTCTTGCAATGGCGACGGCTTCAAATAGAGCGCCCTTGTCGGCCTCCGCGAACGCGCGCCTGAAACTATAGTCGGCTCTGATAAGAGTGAGGTCTCCTATCCATTCACCGACAGTCGGTTCCCTACCTAACAAAGGTGGATACGAGTTGATTGCTGCTTGTATTGCAGTGAGACGTGAGAAACATGCCCGCTTGTACCCGCGGTCAAGCCTAGACTCTGCCCCCGGATCCTCCTCATAACGGATATCCTTGAGGTAGGTCCGCCGAACATGATCGATCGACTTATTTCGCAGAGAGTAGGTTACAATTGCAGCACTAATCATCTCGCGTAGTGACGCGGGATAACTATAGTCAATTCCAACTTCATATCCGGCCTTGTTTACAGGAGCCTCGAAGTCCTTCTGCGTAAAAATTGGGAACGCTGCGTAGAGCCCAGAGCGCTCACGCGCATCTGGGTCGAGTGCAGTTTGTTCCGCTCTGAACACTAGTACACCCGGGCCTTGGGCTCGATCTTCTTGGGATCGATGCCTTCGGCGATCAGGCCGGTATGAACCGGACGATAGTCGAGCTTGACGTCGCCGGCCTCATTGACCCAGGCGAGCGTATGCTTGCGCCAGTTGACGTCGTCACGGCCGCCGAGCGGACCTTCGGTGAAGTCCTCGCGGGCGTGCGAGCCACGGCTCTCCTTGCGCGCCTCGGCACCGTAGATCGTCGTGATGGCGTTGGCCATGAGGTTTTCGAGTTCCAGCGTCTCGACGAGATCGGAGTTCCAGATCATCGAGCGGTCGGTGACCTTGACATCGGGCATCTCCTTCCAGATCGCCGAGATGCGCTTGCAGCCCGATTCCAGCGATTCCTGGGTGCGGAACACGGCTGCGTCTTCCTGCATGGCGCGCTGCATCTTTTCGCGCAGCACCGCCGTTGGCGTGCCGCCATTGGCGTTACGCAGGCGGTCGAAGCGGTCCATGATCCGGTCGCAGGCAACCTTGTTGAGTTCCGGTATCGCCTCGTTGCGGTCGATGACCTGGCCGGCACGGATCGCGGCGGCGCGGCCGAAGACCACGAGGTCGATCAGCGAGTTGGAGCCGAGACGGTTGGCGCCGTGCACCGAAGCACAGCCGGCTTCGCCCACCGCCATCAGGCCGGGCGCGACCCGCTCGGGGTTCTGGCTGTCGGCGTTCAGGACTTCGCCCCAATAGTTGGTCGGCACGCCGCCCATGTTGTAGTGCACCGTCGGCAGAACCGGGATCGGCTCGCGCGTCACGTCGACGCCGGCGAAGATCTTCGCCGATTCCGAGATACCCGGCAGGCGCTCGTGCAGCACGGCCGGATCGAGGTGATCGAGATGCAGGAAGATGTGGTCCTTGTTCTTGCCGACGCCGCGACCTTCGCGGATTTCCATCGTCATGCAGCGCGAGACGACGTCACGCGAGGCAAGGTCCTTGGCCGAGGGCGCGTAGCGCTCCATGAAGCGCTCGCCTTCGGAGTTGACGAGATAACCGCCTTCGCCGCGTGCGCCTTCGGTGATCAGGCAGCCCGCGCCGTAGATGCCGGTCGGGTGGAACTGAACGAACTCCATGTCCTGCAGCGGCAGGCCGGCGCGCGCGATCATGCCGCCGCCGTCGCCCGTGCAGGTATGCGCCGAGGTCGCCGAGAAGTAGGCGCGGCCGTAGCCGCCGGTCGCCAGCACCACCATCTTGGCGGAGAAGCGATGGATCGTGCCGTCGTCAAGGTTCCAGGCGACGACGCCGGTGCAGCGGCCGTCATCCGACATGATCAGGTCGAGCGCGAAATACTCGATGAAGAACTCGGCGTTGTTGCGCAGCGACTGGCCGTAGAGCGTGTGCAGGATCGCGTGGCCGGTACGGTCGGCGGCAGCGCAGGTACGCTGAACCGGCGGGCCTTCACCATAGTTCTGCATGTGGCCGCCGAAGGGCCGCTGGTAGATCTTGCCTTCTGCGTTGCGCGAGAACGGCACGCCGTAGTGCTCGAGCTCATAGACCGCCTTCGGCGCTTCCATGGCGAGATACTGCATGGCGTCGACGTCGCCGAGCCAGTCGGAACCCTTGACTGTGTCGTAGAGGTGCCACTGCCAGCTGTCCGGCGTCATGTTCTGCAGCGAGGCGGCGATGCCGCCCTGGGCGGCGACCGTGTGCGAGCGGGTCGGGAAGACCTTGGTGATGCAGGCGGTCTTCAGACCCTGCTCGGCCATGCCGAGGGTCGCGCGCAAGCCGGCGCCGCCGGCGCCGACGACGACGACGTCGAAGGCGTGATCGACATATTGATAGGCCTTGCCGTTTGCAGCGGGTGAACTGTTCGATGCCATGGCGAAATTACCCTGCAAAAGCGATCTTCAGAATGGCGAAGAGACAGAGCCCGCCAACCGCGATCGCGAAAAACGTATTGAGCATGAGAAGGGCGATCTTCATGCCTTCGCCATGCACATAGTCCTCGATGATCACCTGCATGCCGATACGCATGTGGACCAGGCCCGAGAGCACGACGAGGGCCATGACGACCGCGACGAAGGGGTTTGAAAGCGCGGCGACGACATCCGCATGGGGCGCGCCGGCGTAACGAACGAGGAAGATAACGAAGAAGGTCAGCAGCGGAACGTTGGCGACCGCCGTCAGGCGCTGGCGCCAGAAGTGATCGGTGCCTTCCTTGGCCGAGCCGAGGCCGCGGACCTTGCCGAGAGGTGTGCGCATATCCATGGGTGTCTTTCCTCTCAGTTAGCGGACGAGATAACCGACCACCCAGATCAGCAGCGTCAGCGCCACCGAACAGATGATCGTCGCCTTGGCCATCTTCGTGGCGAAGTGCTTCTCGTAGCCGTAGCCGAGATCCCAGACGAAGTGGCGCAAGCCCCCGAGCATGTGGTGCACCAGCGCCCAGGTATAGCCGAAGAGCACCAGCTTGCCGATCAGCGTGCCGAACAGCCAGCTGACCCAATCGTAGTAGGCCGCACCCGATGCGGCGGCGATCAGCCACCAGGCAACGAGGATGGTGCCGAAGTAGAGCGCGCCGCCGGTGATGCGGTGCACAATGGACATCACCATCGTCGGGATCGGTTTATAGATTTGAAGATGCGGCGAGAGTGGCCGGCTTCTTGTGACATTCGTCATCGGAACCTCACGGAATGCCCGGATTTTCGCCCAAGAAACTGGACGGTTTTAGTCCGGTATCGCACCTGATTGTGCGCAATTCAGTCATTCGGACCTTTAATCACCATAATGCTTAACGACAAGTGTGTTTGCGGTGCAAAATCAATTTAATCGATTAGACGAATTGCGCCATTTTCCTGCCTGCCGGAGACATGGGCATCCGTTAACGATAGCAGCAAAAAGCCAAGCAATTCCGTGACTTTCCGGCGAAAGTGGCCCAAGGTGAGCTTAACGATTTGTTAAGCGTCATTCCGGAGGGCGAACAGAATGACTCTGTTCAGGGCAATCCATGCGACCAAAGTGCTAGCGCTCGCCGGCCTGGTCATCGCCACGACCTGCATCCCCCTGGAGGCCCGCGACTGGGGCGGAGCACGCGGCTTTCAGACGCGCACCAACCATATCCGCATGTATTCGGACCGCTCAGGCTATCGCAACGGCTGGAACCGCAATCACATGCCGCGTCGCGACTGGATGGCCAACAATGGGCTGCCGGAAGTGAACACGCGCACCCGGCATGTTCGGCTCCCCCGATATCGCCCCTACCCCGGCCCCTATGCCGGGCGCTGGGAGCATCGCGGCGGATGGGTTCGTGACAGGGCAGGCAATGACATCTGGACATCCGGGGGCCGCCGCCACGACGGTCGCCCACGCATCGCCGATGGACTGCCGGAAGTCGAGACACGCACGCGGCATGTTCTCCTCCCGCAATACCGCCCCTATCCCGATCGCTGGGGCAACGGCGGCGGCTGGGTTCGCGACCGCGCCGGACGCGAGATCTGGACATCCGGCGGCCAGCGCCGCGACTATCGCCCGAGCTATTATGGCGGCGATGAATATCCGGACATCATCCCGGGCATCGGCACCTATGTCGGCGGCATTTCCGCCTATGTCGACCTCGGCAACGGCATCTATTTCAACCAGGAAGGTGATTACGGCTATGCCGACGGCGGGGAGTATGCGCCGCCACCGCAGACGAAACGCGGCAAGATCATCAATGTCACGCCGCAAACGATGAACGGTTCCTGCGCCTATGAACACGGCGTCTGCGTGATCCGGCGGTAGTCGCAGCGCCTCCGGCCGGATCAGCCCGATACGCCCATGGCGCCGATGATGGCGCCCATCGCCAGAAGCACGAGCAGCCAGTGCACCCCATCGATCAGCGACAGGTCCCAGCCGAAACCCTGATAGCGATGATTGACGACGAGGGTCGTGGCGACGAAGCCGAGCCAGAGGAAGAAGGCCGAGGCGATGCCGTTGACGAGTGTCACCTCGCCCGGACCGAGGTGGCCAACGACACCGGCGACCATGGTCGCCATCACCAGTTCCGAGGCGAAGGAAATGGCGAAGAGTACCGGCGACATCTGCGCGCTCGCGGGATCGATGCGCGCGGCCTTCATCCAGGGTTTGCCGAGAATGCCGTAGTAGCCGGCACCGATGACGAAAGCTGCGATGGCGGCAATCAGCACCGCCAGATAGTTCATGCCCGCAAATGCCATATCCGATCCCCTAGTTTTTTTGACGGATTGGAATCGAAGGCCTTTGGGCTGTCAACCGTCCGTGTTCGCAGCAGCCCCGAAGCGCCAGACGGTCGTGCGCTTGACCTCGCTGTCTTCCAGTGCCCGCGTCACGGGAACCTCGTAAGTCGCGAGCGCCGTCATCATCTCGCGCGGGCAATAGGCGCGGCCGGGATCGCCGACGATCACCGTCACGCCTTTCGCCGCCAGATCCGAAAACCACGGCTTCAGCCGGTCGGCGAAAGCCTTGTCGTAGAAAACGTCGCCGGCGAGGCAGACATCGGCCTGAAGGTCGCGGCCGGTCACGTCCTCGCCCGTATAGGAGAGCGTGACGCCGTTGAGATCGGCATTGAGCCGGACCGCCGTTTCCGCCCAGGGATCGATATCGGCGGCAAGAACGGAGGCCGCACCCGCCTTCACCGCGGCGATCGCCACCAGACCGGAGCCCGAGGCGAAATCGACGACCCTCCTGCCGCGCACCACCTCCGGATGATCGAGGATATAGCGCGCAAGCCCCTGCCCACCGGCCCAGGCAAAGGCCCAGAACGGTGGCGGCAGGCCGATCTCCTGCAATTCCTCCTCCGTCTTCAGCCAGAGCTCATGCGCCTCGGTTGCCAGATGCAGGCGAACCTCTGGCACGTGCGGCGGCGAGAGCACGCCGGTATTGGCGAGAATGAAGCTTTCCGGATCGGTCTTCAAACAACTCTCCAAGCGTGGTCCGAAAGGCGGGAACCGGTGTCGGACAAATCATGCGGGAAAAAACTACCGCGGCGGATTGTCGAGCCCGCCCATACGGCAGACCTCGATCCATTCGTCCTCGGTCACCGGCTGCACCGAAAGGCGCATCGAGGTGACGAGCGACATCTTGGCGAGCTTCGGATTGTCCTTGATTTCCTTCAGCGTCACCGGACGCGGCATATCCATCACCGCGCGGATGTCGACGCAGTCCCAGCGAGCGTCACCCTCTGCGGTCGAATCCGGGTGCGAAAGCGCTGAGACCTCGGTGATGCCGACGATCTCCAGGCCCTCGTTTGAGTGGTAGAAGAAGCCCTTGTCGCCGATCTGCATCGCCCGCATGTTGTTGCGCGCCTGATAGTTGCGCACGCCGGTCCACTCGGTGCCCTTGGCGCCCGCGTCCTTCTGCATCTGCCAGGACCATTTGAATGGTTCGGACTTGTAGAGCCAGTGCGCCATCGCCTCTCAAGCCTCCGGATTGTTGAAGACCCAGTTGAAGGCCTTGATCTCGACATTGGAGAAAAGACCCGCCTTGGCATAGGGATCGGCCTCGGCAAGGGCGCGGGCTTCGTCAATGGTCTCGGCCTTGACGATCACCAGGCTGCCGGTCGGCTTGCCGTCGTCACCGATGAACGGGCCTGCCATTTTCAGGATGCCCTTGGCATTGAGATCATTGAGATAGGCAACGTGATCGGGGCGGGTATCGAGCCGAAGCTGCAGGGCGCCTGGCTGGTCGGTGCAATGAAGTGCGAAGAGCATGCTTCCTCCTGGAGTTGTCGTTTGGCGCGGGATGCAAGCGGAAACCGCCTTACACTTTTCCCATCCCGCTGCCGGATTATTCCTGAGTAATCGGGCGTGTCATCAATTGTTCGAGTGCGGTGCGGACATCGAGCTTGCCGTCGATGATCGCCGCCACCGCTTCGGTGATCGGCATTTCAACCCCGAGATCATCGGCGACACGGGCGGCGACCGAGGCAGCAAACGCCCCTTCGACCAGCTCGCTGGTGCGCCCATCGGCGCGGCCGTTCTTGCCGAGCGCGATGCCGAAGCGCAGGTTGCGCGACTGGTGGCTGGTGGCCGTCAACACGAGGTCGCCGAGGCCGGAGAGCCCGCGCACCGTATCGGCCTCGCCACCCTCGGCGGCAATGAAGCGCGACATTTCGGCAAGGCCGCGCGAGATCAGCGCTGCGCGGGCGGAATCGCCGAGACCAGCGCCCTCGACGATACCGCAGGCGATGGCCAGCACGTTCTTGAGCGCACCGCCGAGCTGGACCCCGATGCGATCCTCCGACGGGTAGAGACGGAAGGTCGGGCCTGAAAGCACCTCTGCCAACATCGTCGCCGTTTGGGCATCGGCCGCAGCGATCACCATCGCAGTCGGCAGACCCTTGGCGATGTCGGCAGCGAAACCGGGACCCGAGAGCACGCCGATCGAACGGCCGGGCAATTCCTCCGACAGGATATCGGTCAGCAACCGGCCGGTCGCCTGCTCCATGCCCTTGGCGCAGGTGACGATCGTGGCGGCGACATTGATCTGCGGGCCATATTGCCGCGCCGCATCGCGATGCGCCTGGGACGGCATCGCGAAAAGAACGACCTCGGCATCAGCCAGAACGGAGACATCGGCCGTATGTTTCAGCGCTGCAGGCAGGTCGATGCCCGGCAGGTGATCCTCGTTGCGACCGGTGCTTTGGCACGCCGCTACGGTCTCCTGGCGGCGAGCGAGCAACGTCACGTCGCTGCCTGCGGCCGAGGCCGCAACCGCGGCGAGCGCGGTGCCAAAGGCACCGGCACCGACGACGACGATCTTGGGCCCGATCTTGGAATTATCGTTCATTCTCTATCCGTCACATTCTGCATCATGCCGGGCTGAGCCCCTGACCAGGTCCCTCATGCCCTTGGCTGAATTCTTCATGCCCTTGGCTGAGTTCGTCATGCCTTGGCGCCGCGTTTGCCGGAGCCAAGCAGTGCCTGTGCCTGGGCGTCGAGCGGCCAGCGCGAGCGCGGCGCGACGTCGAGGCCATCGGCCGCCATGCCCGCCGCCAGGCGTTCCGCACCGGCCCAGGCGATCATCGCGGCATTGTCGGTGCAGAGCGAAAGCGGCGGCGCGATAAACTCGAAACCGGATTGGGCGCACAGGGTCTGCAGCGTCGAACGCAGCACCTGGTTGGCGGCAACGCCGCCGGCAACCACCAGCACCGGGCGCGCCACGCCGGCATGCTCCGCCTTGAAGCGCTTCAGCCCGCGACCGACGCGATCCTTGAGCGTGCGCGAAATCGCACGCTGGAAGGAAGCGCAGATATCGGCGATATCCTCATCCGTCACCGGCTCCAGCGATTGCGCCGCCTGGCGCACCGCCGTCTTCAGACCCGAAAACGAGAAATCGAGCCTTGCGTCACCGACGAGGGGACGCGGAAAATCGAAACGTTCGGGGTTGCCGGCAAGTGCCGCACGCTCCACCGCCGGGCCGCCCGGATAGGGAAGGCCGAGCAGTTTCGCCGTCTTGTCGAAGGCTTCGCCAAGCGCATCGTCGATCGTCGTGCCCCAGCGTTCGTATTCGCCGACGCCCTTGACGAGGATGAGCTGCGTATGACCGCCGGAGACGAGCAGCATCAGATAGGGGAAGGAGAGCCCGTCGGTCAGGCGCGCCGTCAGCGCGTGGCCTTCGAGATGGTTGACGGCGTAGAGCGGCTTGCCCGTGGCCCGCGCGATCGCCTTGCCGGTCATCAGCCCAACGATCAGGCCGCCGATCAGACCGGGACCACTTGTCGCAGCGATGGCATCGATGTCCGAAAGCGTCACACCGGCGCGCAGCAGCGCTTCCTCGATCAGGGTATCGAGCGCCTCGACATGGGCGCGCGCGGCGATCTCCGGAACCACGCCGCCATAGGCGCTATGCTCTTCGAGCTGGCTGAGAACGACATCCCCGAGAATGTGGCCCTTGCCGTCGGAATCGCGCAAAATGACGGAAGCGGCGGTTTCGTCGCAGCTTGTTTCTATGCCGAGGATGCGCAGGGGCGGAGACATCAGAGTATACTCAAAGATTGCGGTCGCACCGAAAGGTGGGTACACGGAACTCCGGTAACAATGGATAGCCTTTGATGCAAACAAAACCTTTCCGGATCGGCACGCGCGGCAGCCCGCTGGCGCTCGCTCAAGTCCATGAAACGCGCGATCGGCTCGCAGCGGCGCATGGCCTGGCGCCGGAAATGTTCGAGGTCGTCATCCTCTCGACCAAGGGCGACCGGATCACCGACCGCTCGCTCGCCGAGATCGGCGGGAAGGGCCTGTTCACCGAAGAGATCGAGCAGCAGTTGCTGTCGGGCGAGCTCGATTTTGCCGTGCATTCGTCCAAGGACATGCCGACGAAGCTGCCGGACGGGCTCTGTCTTTCCGCCTTTCTGCCGCGCGAGGATATCCGCGACGCCTTCATCGGCCGCACGGCGCGCAAGCTGATGGAACTGCCCGAAGGCGCGACCGTCGGCTCCTCGTCGCTGCGCCGCCAGGCGCTGATCCGCCGGCTGCGGCCGGATCTCGACGTCATCACCTATCGCGGCCAGGTGGAAACACGGCTGCGAAAGCTCGCCGAGGGCCAGGTGGACGCAACGCTCCTCGCCTATGCCGGCCTGAAGCGGCTCGGCATGACCGACGTGGTGACCGAATTGCTCGATCCCAAGGATTTCCCGCCGGCCCCGGCACAAGGCGCGATCTGCATCGAGAGCCGGATCGGCGACAGCCGTATCAACGACCTGCTCGCCGCGATCGATGATCCGCGCACGCACGAGGCGGTCGCCTGCGAGCGCGGTTTCCTGGCGACGCTCGACGGTTCTTGCCGCACGCCGATCGCCGGTCTCGCCACCTCGGATGGCACCCATCTCAGTTTTTCCGGCATGATCCTCACACCGGACGGCCAGACGCATCATCGCGTCACGATCGAAGGCAAGGCCACCAACGCCGAAGCGCTCGGCAAGAAGGCGGGCGAGGAAATCCGCGCCAAGGCCGGTCCCGGCTTCTTTGCAAGCTGGACCTGAGCCGATGCGCGTGCTCGTCACCCGGCCGCTTCCCGCCGCCGAGGCGACGGCACGCCGGCTGCAGGCTGCCGGCCACCAGCCGATCCTCCTGCCATTGATGCAGGCCACGCATCTCACGGCCGTTGCCAGCGCCGCGCTCGAACAACCATTTGCCGCCATCGTCCTGACCAGCGCCGAAGCCGTTCGGGTGCTCGCAGCGCTGGGCAGTGAAATGGAAAAGCACCTGAAAACACCGTGCTTCTGCGTCGGCGAAGCGACCGCGCGCGCGGCAGGGGAACTTGGCTTCACCGATATCCGCGTCGGCGACGGCGCCGGCGAGGCGCTGGCCGGCCTGATCGTTTTGGCCGCCGGCACCTTGCCAAAACAGCCCCTCCTCTACCTGACCGGCTCGCCTCGCTCCGACGGTCTCGAGAGCACGCTCCGCCAGCACGACATCGAACATAGAACGGTCGAATGCTATCGCATGGAACCGATCGCGCACCCACCCGGTGCGTTGCAGGATCTCACGCAAGCCAGCCGACCCGACGCCGTCCTGCTCTATTCGCGGGAGACGGCTCGACGGCTGGCGACGTTGCTGTTGCAGGCCGGTCTGGACGCTGCGTCCTTCGCCCCGCGCTACCTTTGCCTGAGCGCTGCCGTTGCCGAGGCGCTGCCGGGCAACGCCATGTCGCAGATCGCCGCAAGGCCCGATGAAGAAAGCCTTTTTAGATTGCTCTAAACCGGAATGAGGAGATGTGTGGCCGGTTTTCCGCCCGCATTCCGCGTTAGTCCGATGCCGATTCGGCCAAAATCGGAACGGAGGGGCTTTCCCTCACCGGTCCGGCTGACTAGGTTTGAAAGAAGAGCCGACAGGCACCAACGGGAAGAGGTCACCATGGTATCGGAAAACCCGCCGCGCCGCTCGAAGTCCGAGAAGGAACCGCTGACGATCGACCTCGAAGCGGAAAAAACCGTTGCGGAATCAGAAGCCGAAGCCAGCCGCGAGACGGTGACGGACGTGGCAGCCGCAAGCCCGGCGGGCGATGCAAAGGCGGATGACACGGCAACGGACAGCAGCGACGACAGCGCCGCCGGATCGCGCCTGGAAGAAGAGATCGAGGAGCAGCGTGCCGATGCGGCCGCAGCCGTCTTCGCCGAAGAGCCACCCCACGCGGCACCTGAACCGGAGCCGACGCTGCGGCAGAAACCGGTATCGAACTCAGGCGCGCTTGCGGCCGGCATCGTCGGCGGCCTCGTGACGCTGCTCGGCTTCGGCGGCCTGCAATATGCGGGCATCGTCCCAGGCCTTGGCCCCGATCGTGGCGCTTCCGGCATCGAGCAGAACGTCTCCGGGGAGTTGCAGGCCCTGCGCGACCAGATCGCAGCACTCCCCACGTCCGCAGCAGTCGTCGACAACACGGCGCTCGAAGCCCGTATCGCCGCCCTGGAGCAGTCTGCCCCCCAACCCGGCACGAACGGGGCGCCGGGCGCCGAGGTCGAAACGCTGAAGGCGGAGGTCGACACGCTCACCAAGGAGCTTGCAGGCCTGAAGGCGGCGCTTGCCGATGCGCAACAGGCGGCAACCGCCGAGAAGGCCGAGCTCACGAGCCGCATCGAATCCGCCGAACAGAAGCTCAACGAGCCGGTCAACGACATCCAGATGGCCAAGGCGGTTGCAGTCACGGCGCTGAAGTCGGCAATCGATCGCGGTGGCCCCTTCCTTGCCGAACTCGACGCCCTGCGCAGCATCGCACCGGAAGAGCCGGCCGTCGCCGCTCTGGCTAAGGATGCCCAGGTCGGCGTGCCGACCCGCACCGACCTGCGCCGAGATTTCCCGAGAACCGCCGACGCCATGCTCGACGCCCTCAATCAGCCCGATCCGAACGAGGGCATCTTCGACCGGCTGGTGTCCAGCGCCATGTCCGGCATTCGCGTGCGCCCCGTCGGCAGTGTCGAGGGTGAAACGCCCGAAGCCGTCATCGCCCGCATCGAGGACAAGCTGAACAACGGCGATCTCAAGGGCGCCGCTCTGGAGTGGGATGGCCTGCCGGATGGCGCCAAACCGGCGGGCGAGACCTTCAAGGCCAAGCTCGACCAGCGTTTGCGTGTCGAAGCCGCGATCGATGCCGCCGTCGCCGCGACGATGGCAAAGCCAGGCACAGAGGGCTGAGGGTACCAGATATGATCCGCATTCTGATTTTCATCCTGATCGTGCTCGGTCTCGGCCTCGGCTTCGCGTGGCTCGCGGATCGACCGGGTGAACTTTCGCTGATCTGGCAGGGGCAGCTCATCGAGATGAGCCTGATGCGCGCTGCGTCACTTCTGATCTCGCTAATCGCTGCCGTGCTGATCGCCGTCTGGCTGGTGCGCACCATCTGGCTCTCGCCGCACACCGTCACCCGCTATTTCCGGGCACGCAAGCGCGACCGTGGCTACCAGGCGCTTTCGACCGGCCTGATCGCCGCTGGCGCCGGCGACGCCAATCTTGCCCGCAAGATGACCGCCCGCACCCGCGGATTGATCAGCGCCGACCAGGAGCCGCTAATCCACCTGCTCGAAGCGCAGACCGCCCTCATCGAAGGCAAGTACGATGATGCGCGCCGCAAGTTCGAGCTGATGGCAGACGATCCGGAGACCCGCGAGCTCGGGCTCCGTGGCCTCTATCTCGAAGCCAAACGCCTCGGCGCCCACGAGGCCGCCCGGCAATATGCCGAACGCGCCGCCGAGAAGGCACCGCATTTGCCCTGGGCAGCGCTCGCGACGCTCGACAGCCAGAGCCAGGCCGGACAGTGGGACGATGCGCTGCGTCTCCTCGACCAGAGCCGCGCGGCCCATGTGGTCGACCGCAAGGAAGCCGACCGCAAGAAGGCCGTGCTCCTGACCGCAAGGGCCATCACCAGGCTCGACGGCGACGTGAAGGCGGCGCGCGACGATGCGCTCGCTGCACTGAAGCTCGACGAACATCTGGTGCCGGCGGCGCTGACGGCGGCCAAGGCACTGTTTCGCGAGGACAACCTGCGCAAGGGAACCTCGATTCTCGAAAAGAGCTGGAAGCACGATCCGCATCCGGACGTGGCGCGGCTCTACGTGCGCGCCCGCGGCGGCGACACCGCCGTCGACCGGTTGAAGCGGGCGCGAAAGCTCGAAGCCCTGAAGCCCAACAATGCCGTGGCGATGGCTGCCGTCGCCGAAGCCGCGCTCGAAGCACGCGAACTGCTTCTGGCCCGCACCAAGGCGGAAGCCGCCGCCCGGCTCGACCCGACCGAGAGCGTCTTCCTGCTACTCGCCGATATCGAAGAGGCGGATACCGGCGACGAGGGCCGCATCCGCCACTGGATGGCGCAGGCGCTGCGCAGCCCACGCGACCCGGCCTGGACTGCCGACGGCGTGACGTCACCGACCTGGCTGCCGGTCTCGCCGGTCAGCGGGCGGCTCGATGCGTTCGAATGGAAGGCGCCGCCCCATACGCTTTCGGCGACCGTCGACCACGAGCAATCGAATGCCGACGAGGCGATCCGCAGTCTGCCGCCGGTGGCGGTGGAGCCGCATGCGCATGAACCGGCACCCGCAGCCCGCCGCAGCGAAACGCCGGTCATCCTCGAGGCCGAACGGGAGGAGGCACGCCCGGAACCGCAGCCGATCAAGGTTACGGAGCGCAAGCCATCCGAGCCGATAGCCGACAAGGCTCCGGTCAAGAAGACGGAGAAGGAAGAGGTTACCGACGGCGAGCGTATACCCGATCCCTTCTTCGGTCGTCCGCCGGATGATCCCGGCGTGCGCGATCCAGCCGCCGGCGAGAGGGCGCCGGAAAAGACTGGTTTCCGACTGTTTTGAACTCTCATGGGTTGTGGCGAAATACATGTTTGAACGCTTACGAACGTTTCTCGACGGCCTGACGGGCCCAGCGACGCGGATAGAGCATGGCGATCCGCGCGTGGCCGTCATCGCCCTCTGTTTCCAGGTGATGGAGGCCGACGGCCGGATCCTTGCGTCCGAACGGCGCAAGATGCGGTCAGTCATCAAGAAACACTACAAGCTCGACGATGCCTCGCTTGCCGCGCTGATCGAAGCGGGGGAGACTGCGGAAAGCGAGGCGATCGACTTCTACCAGTTCACCGCCGAGATCAAGCGCCACCTCTCGGAGGAACAGCGGATCGAACTCGTCGGCATGCTCTGGGATATCGTCTATGCCGATGGCGAGCGCAGCGAGATGGAAGACCACGTGATCTGGCGGATCGCCGATCTGCTCGGCGTCTCCGGTCGCGATCGGGTGCTGCAGCGGCAGGTGGCTGCGGCAAGAAGCGACGCCGTCGAAGAAGCCGAGCCGCAACAGGGAAACTGAAATGCCGATGCCGGACACCAGCGCCCGAAAGCCCGTCCTGATCATCCTGCATCAGGAGCGGTCGAGCGCTGGCCGTGTCGGCCAGATCCTGGAGCAGAAGGGCTTTCGGCTCGACATCCGTCGGCCGGCGCTCGGCGATGACCTGCCGCCGACACTGGAACATCACAGCGGCACGATCATCTTCGGCGGCCCGATGAGCGCCAATGACGAGGAAGAGTTCGTTCGCCGCGAGATCGACTGGCTGTCGGTGCCGCTCAAGGAGAACAAGCCCTATCTCGGCATCTGCCTCGGCGCCCAGATGCTGGCGCGCAATCTCGGTGGCTCCGTGGCGCCGCATCATGAAGGCATGACCGAGATCGGTTGGTATCCGCTCATCGCGACCGAAGCCGGCAAGGCGCTGATGGACTGGCCGGCCATGGTCTACCATTTTCATCGCGAAGGCTTCGACCTGCCCGCCGGCGCCGAGCTGCTGGCGACAGGCGACACCTATCCCAACCAGGCGTTCCGCTACGGCGACAATGCCTGGGGCATTCAGTTTCACGGCGAACTGACCCGCGCCATGATGCACCGTTGGGTCGTGCACGGCGCCCACCGCTTCGAGATGCCGGGCGCCCAGGTGGGCAAGGCGCATCTCGACGGACGCATGCAGCACGACGGACCGCTGCGCACCTGGATGGAAAACTTCCTGGAATTGATCTTCCTGCGCGACGAGCGGCCGAAAGCAACAAAGCTGTGACGCGGTTTTCCGTCCGGTAACCCGGCTACTTGTGATGATCGGGCACGTCCAGCGTGTCGATCTTGCGCAATTGCGGGAAACGGAGCGCCCAGAGCCCCGACACGAGCAGCGTTCCCATGCCGCCGAAGACCACCGCGAAGACGGCGCCGAAGCCGGATGCCATCATGCCGGCGCGGAATTCGCCGAGCTCGTTGGACGCACCGATGAAGACCATGTTGACAGCGTTGACCCGGCCGCGCAGCTCGTCCGGCGTCCACAGCGTGATCAGGATTTCACGCACATAGACCGAGATCATGTCGGCAGCGCCCATGATGACGAGCGCGGCGATCGAGACCCAGGGCGTCGCCGAAAGACCGAAGACAACGGTGCCGAGACCGAAGAGCGCGACGCCGGTGAACATGTAGAAGCCGGCCCTGTGGCGGATCGGATGCGCCGCCAGCCAGACCGCCATGCTGACGGCACCGATGCCGGGCGCAGCACGCAGGAGGCCGAGACCCCAGGGACCGAGATCGAGAATGTCGCGGGCAAAGACCGGCATCAGCGCGACCGCACCGCCGAGTAGCACGGCGAAGAGATCGAGCGATATCGCGCCGAGGACCACCTTCTCGGCCTTGATATAGCGGAAGCCGGCGGTGATCGTCTCCCAGCTCTGGCCAGCGGCCTGCGTCCGCGCTGCCGGCTTCGGGATCGCGAAGACCATCAATGCCGAGGCCAGGAAGAAGCAGACGCCGACGGCATAGGGCGCAACGGCGCCGAGCGCATAGATCAGGCCGCCGGCAACCGGACCGACGATCATCGCCGTCTGCCAGGACGTGGAATTCCAGGCAATCGCATTGGGTAGATCTTCGGGCGGCACGAGGTTGGGCGCCAGTGACTGCGACGCCGGCGCCAGGAAGGCGCGTTCGATGCCGAAGACGATCAGGACCGCATAGACCGGCCAGGGTGAAAACAACCCGGATATGGTCAGCAACAGCAATGCCGCCGCGCAGAGCGTGCTGACGACCATGCAGATCCCCATGATCATGCGCCGGTTGTAGCGGTCCGCAGCCGCGCCGGTGACGAGGATCAGCACCAGAGACGGCAGAAACTGGAAGAGGCCGATCAGGCCGAGATCGAAGGGATCGCGGGTGAGATCATAGATCTGCCAGCCGACGGCGACCGAGATGATTTGGATGGCGAAGTAAGCCAGGAACCGCGAGAAGAAATAGCGGCGATAGCCGACATGCCGAAAGGCGGCAAAACGATGCGAGGCATGAACGGCGGACATGCGGAAGAGACTCCTGCTAGGGGTCGGTTATCACGCGTTCTCACGTTAAACATGATCGCGCCCGATAGACCGGCGTACTTGCTCGTTTAGGTCTCAATGTCTACATGTCTGTCAATAACGATTTGGAGACCGGCATGCTTGCTGTTATCGGCACCTTGAACTTCATCATCAACATCGCGTGGTTTCTGGTCATCGCGTCGGCCATCTTTTCCTGGCTCTACGCGTTCAACGTCATCAACGTGAACAATCAGGCGATCAACATGATCGGCCGCTCGCTCTACCAGCTGACGGAGCCGCTCTATCGCCCGATCCGCCGTGTGCTGCCCGACATGGGCGGCGTGGATCTGTCGCCCCTGGTGGTGCTGGTGATCCTCTATTTCATCCAGCTCTTCCTGAATACGACGATCGCACAGGCGCTGCTTGGCTGACGATGGCCAACCCGGCCTTCACCGCGCATGGCGACCACGTTCGCCTGACGGTACGCTTGACGCCGAACGGCGGTCGCGATGCCATTGATGGCCTGGAAGCGGCCGCCGATGGAGAAGAACATCTAAGAGTGCGCGTCAGCGCGGTTCCGGAGAAGGGCAAGGCCAATCAGGCGCTGATTGCCTTTCTCGCGAAGAAGCTCGGCCTTGCCAAGAGCAAGCTCTCCCTCATCTCAGGCGATACGCAGCGTAAAAAAATCCTCCGGATCGACGGCGACCCGGAGGAGATATTCAGACGACTTGCAGTGCTTGTCGGTCCGTAGCGCAGTTCCAGGAAAACTCTGAAGCGGTCTTCCGTCCGGACCTGCGCCGCTCGAAGCTTACTTGGCGCCCTTGGCGCGCTCGACGGCTTCCTTGATCAGCTGCCTAGCGGTGGAAGCATCCTTCCAGCCGAAGATCTTCACCCACTTGCCGGGCTCCAGATCCTTGTAGTGCTCGAAGAAGTGCTCGATCTGCTTGAGCGTGATTTCCGGCAGGTCGGTATATTCGACAACCTTGTCGTAACGCTTGGTCAGGTGCGACGACGGCACGGCGATGATCTTTTCATCCTGGCCGGAATTGTCTTCCATCATCATCACGCCGATCGGGCGAACGTTGATGACGCAGCCCGGAACCAGGGGACGGGTGTTGCAGATCAGAACGTCGATCGGGTCGCCGTCGTCCGACAGCGTATGCGGCACGAAGCCGTAGTTGCCCGGATAGGTCATCGGCGTGTAGAGGAAGCGGTCGACGACCAGCGTGCCGGCTTCCTTGTCCATCTCGTACTTGATCGGATGGCCGCCGACGGGAACTTCAACGATGACGTTGACATCTTCTGGTGGATTCTTTCCGATGGAAATCGCGTCGATGCGCATGGACTACTCCAGGGTCAGTTGAGAAGTGTGCCCGTCGGATAAAGGGAAACATGCCGCGATGCAACATAACTTTCGTCCGTAGCGCAGATTCAATCGCTCGTTTTGTCTTCGCGAAACGTCTTGCAAGAGTGCCCAAATCTCGTTCGGGGGAGATGACGATGAACGGAAAGGTTGCAGCCCTGGCGCTGGTTTTGTTATCCGCCGGATCGGTGATGGCCAATGAGAGCGTCTACATCGACATCGGCCGCGACAAGTGCAAGACGATCGCGGAAGAGGAAGGCATGTATGTGCTGATGACCTGCCCCGGACACGCCGATTACCCTGTTCGATTCAAGGAAGCCGACATCCGCCAGAGCGTCTCCTTCGGCCACCTGAACCAGCGCTATGCCGACGATGCCTTCGAAAGCTTCATCCCGTTCAACCATACCGGCACCACGGTGGAGTGGCGGATTGCCGAGGGCGGCACCCCGGTCGCGACGATCTTGCGCTGGTTCATCGAGAACACGGACGCCTCGGGCGCCTCGGTCCCCGCGCTTCAGGGCCAGGTCCTCGTCGTCTCCAAGGTCGCGCAGAAGGATGACGGCAAGGGTTGCGTTGCCGGCTATGTCGATGCGCTTGCCAATCCCGATCCGAACGCCCTTGCCCGCAAGATCGCCGACGAGGTGGCGCCGACCTTCCGCTGCGGCATCGACACGGCCAGCTATCACGGCACGCGCGGCGACAAGGCGGCCGAGCCCAACAATCAACTGCCGGAATAAGCTTTCGATTTCAGAGGGTTGTCCGCAAGGCGGAGCGGATCAGTTCCAGACGAAGCCGACCTTCTTCAGGTGCTTGTCGCCAAAGTCTTCCATGCCTTCGGCGATATCTGTGCCGCCGGCGCCCTGGAAAAACTGGTAGGCGTGTTCGCTGTCCTCGAGGCACCAGACGACGAGGCCGCGGCAACCGAGTGAACGCAACAGGCTCTTGGCTTCGCCGAAGAGGATGCGTCCGAGACCGATGCCCTGATATTCCGGCCTGAGATAGATTTCGTAGATCTCGCCTTCCTGCGGCAGCGCCTTGGCGCGGCTGAGGCCGAGCGTTGCATAGCCGGCAATGGTTCCGGCAACGTCAACGACGAGCAGCGTCGCCGGCCCGCGCGTCGCCTTGCGCCACCACACTTCATCGCGACGGTTGACCATCTGAACCAGCGGGCGATGGGGAATGAGACCGCCATAGGCCTGCAACCACGAAACGCGGTGCACGTCGGCAATTGCCGCCGCTTCCTGCGGCTCTCCAGGCCGGACCTCGATCGAAACAGTCTTCATGACTCGCGACTCTAAACGCACACGGGGCGAACAGGAATCCCGCCCGGTTGCCGGCCAGCGTTAACCCACAGGCAACTTTAACGGCACCCTACGCAAGGTTAACGCCTTTTTAACTTTATCCGCAAGTCGCCCATCCGTGGCACACATAGCAAAAAACCCCGGATCGCCAGGCTGTGTGGAAAGCCGGGCAAATCAGATAGAGTGGCCGCCTTGGGAACGGGGCGGCCATTTTCATGGGTTACATCGCAGGAGACGAGCGGGATCAGGGGCTCCTGCTTCCGGCTCGGATTGAGGATTACGTTTCGGCCGATGCCGCGGTGCGGGTGATCGACGCCTTTGCCGATGGACTGGACCTTGCCGGTCTTGGTTTCACTCGTGCTGCTCCCGCATCGACCGGGCGTCCCGGCTATGATCCGCGGGATCTTCTGAAGCTCTACGTCTGGGGCTATTTCAACGAGGTGCGTTCGTCGCGGCGTCTGGAGCGTGCCTGCCGGCGCGATGTCGAGGCGATGTGGCTGATGCGAAGGCTCGCCCCCGACTTCAAGACGGTCGCCGATTTCCGCCGTGACAACGGCGCTGCGATCGTCGGTGCCTGCCGGGCCTTTGTGTTCCTGTGCCGGGATGCCGGTCTGTTTTCGGCCCGGCTTGTGGCGATAGACGGTTCCAAGTTCCGTGCGGCTGCGAGCCCGAAGAAGATCATCGGACGCCAAGAGATCATGGCCGAGACGGAGCGTCTCGACCGCAGGATCGCCGCTTATCTTGTCGAACTCGACGCAACTGATGCCACCGAGCCCGACGATGCGCCCGACGCGGTGCGTGCGGCCCTCGCATCCCTGAAGGCGCGACGCACGGAATTGGACAGGTTGGCGGCCAGGCTGGAGGCGGAGGACCGAACAACGCTCGTCGAAGGCGAGGAGGATGCCCGTCCGATGGGAAAGGGCCATGGCCCCAAACCACCGAGCTACAACGTGCAGAGTGCCGTCGATGCCGGGACCGGCCTGATCGTGCACCATGACGTGACCGCCGACCCGACCGACCGGCGCCAGCTTCATCCCATGGCCAATGGCACGAAGACGATCCTCGGGCTCGCCGCCCTGACGGTCGTGGCCGACAAGGGATATGACAACGGCGAACATGCCGGCGCCTGCGAACGCGACGCGATCCTCGCCTGCGTGCCCGGCCAGCGCTCCGTCGACAATCAGGGCGATGGGACACTGTTCGACCGCACCGCCTTCACCTACGAGCCTGAAACAGACACGCTGGTCTGTCCGTCCGGACGCAAGCTGATCCGCAAGCAATTGCACCGCAAGAAGCGTCATGTCACCTATGCCTCTGCGGACTGCTCCGACTGCCCCCTGAAGTCACGGTGCACGACCGCAGATCGACGCTTCGTCAAGCGCCACCTCGATGAGGACGCCCTCAACCGCATGGCCGCGCGCGCGACACCCGACATGATGCGGGCCAGACGATGTACCGTCGAGCATCCATTCGGAACGATCAAGCGAATGACGGCAGGAGGCCGATTTCTCACCAGAAACCTCAAGGGCACCCGCACCGAAATGGCCCTCTCCGTCCTCGCCTACAACATGCTGCGCGCCATCAACATCGGCCTCGACCCCGCAACAGCCTGAGACCAAAAGAGGCCCCGATCAAATCGGAGCCTCAAAAGCGTTTCCACACAGCCTGTCGCTCCGGGGTTTCATAGTCGACGAAGTCGCAGCATGGGACTTGCCCCCTCACCCTGGCCCTCTCCCCGCTCGCGGGGAGAGGGGACTTGAGCGAGCGCGGCATCTCCCTTCCCCCCGCCTGCGGGGAGAAGGTGCCGGCAGGCGGATGAGGGGCATTCTTCCTTTACGCAGCGCCGGCGGTGCGGGCCTTTTCGAAGCGCTTGCGCTCGTTCGGGTCGAGATGCAGCTTGCGCAGGCGGATCGACTTCGGCGTCACTTCGACGAGTTCGTCGTCCTGGATCCAGGAGAGCGCGCGCTCGAGCGTCATGCGGATCGGCGGCGTCAGGCGAACGGCTTCGTCCTTGCCGGCGGCGCGCATGTTGGTGAGCTTCTTGCCCTTCAGCACGTTCACTTCCAGATCGTTGTCGCGGGTGTGGATGCCGATGATCATGCCGGCATAGACCTTCTCGCCGGCGTCGATGATCATCGGACCGCGGTCTTCCAGGTTGAACATCGCATAGGCAACCGATTCGCCGGCATCGTTCGACAGGAGAACCCCGTTGACGCGACCGCCGATCTCACCCTTGTAGGGCTGGTAGTCGTGGAACAGGCGGTTCATGATCGCCGTGCCGCGGGTGTCGGTCAGAAGTTCCGACTGGTAGCCGATGAGGCCGCGGGTCGGGGCGAAGAACACCAGGCGGACGCGGTTGCCGCCCGACGGACGCAGCTCGACCATTTCGGCCTTTCGCTCCGACATCTTCTGCACGACGACGCCGGAATGCTCTTCGTCGACGTCGATGACCACTTCTTCGATCGGCTCGAGCAGCTGGCCGTTGTCGTCCTTGTGCATGACGACGCGCGGACGCGACACGGCCAGTTCGAAGCCTTCGCGGCGCATGGTCTCGATCAGAACCGCAAGCTGCAGTTCGCCGCGGCCGGAGACGAAGAACGAATCCTTCTCGGAGGATTCTTCGATCTTCAGCGCGACGTTGCCTTCGGCTTCCTTGAACAGGCGGTCACGGATGACGCGGCTCGTGACCTTGTCGCCTTCGGTGCCGGCGAGCGGCGAGTCATTGACGATAAACGACATGGTCACGGTCGGCGGGTCGATCGGCTGGGCGGTCAGCGCCTCGGCAACGCTCGGGTCGCAGAAGGTGTCGGCAACGGTGCCCTTGGTGAGACCGGCAATCGCGACGATGTCGCCTGCCTGCGCCTCTTCGATCGGCTGACGCTCGATGCCACGGAAGGCGAGGATCTTCGAGATACGGCCGGATTCGAGCAGCTTGCCGTCCTGGCCGAGGACCTTGACGGCCTGGTTCGGCTTGACCGAGCCTGAGTGAACGCGGCCGGTGATGATGCGGCCGAGGAAGGGGTTTGCTTCAAGGATCGTGCCGATCATGCGGAACGGACCTTCGGCAACCGTCGGCTCCGGCACGTGCTTCAGCACGAGATCGAGCAGCGGCGCCATGCCCTGGTCCTTCGGACCTTCGGGAGCGACGTTCATCCAGCCATCGCGGCCCGAACCGTAGAGGATCGGGAAGTCGAGCTGCTCGTCGGAGGCGTCGAGATTGGCGAAGAGGTCGAAGACCTCGTTGATGACTTCCTCGTGGCGGCCGTCCGGACGGTCGATCTTGTTGATCGCGACGATCGGCTTCAGGCCGACCTTCAGCGCCTTGCCGACGACGAACTTCGTCTGCGGCATCGGGCCTTCGGAAGCGTCGACGAGAACAATGGCGCCGTCCACCATCGACAGGATGCGTTCGACTTCACCGCCGAAGTCGGCGTGGCCGGGGGTGTCGACGATGTTGATGCGGGTTCCCTTCCATTCGACCGAAGTCGCCTTGGCGAGAATGGTGATACCGCGCTCTTTTTCGAGGTCGTTCGAGTCCATCACGCGTTCGGCAACGCGCTGGTTTTCGCGGAACGAGCCCGACTGCTTCAGGAGCTCGTCAACAAGGGTCGTTTTCCCATGGTCGACGTGCGCGATAATCGCGATGTTACGAATGCTCATTTTTCGTCTCGGAGGTTCAGGGCAAGCCCCGATGGGCCACGCCGCTTTTTCAATGGTCGCGCTCATACAGGTTTTTTTGCGATTGCGAAAGGGGGCGCGCGCACGAGCGCCGCGTTCAAATGCCGGTAGGCCATGGGTTTGCACCCGCCAGGGGTCTCGCGAACAAGGTTTGGGAAGCGGCCGGCCTGGACCAGATTCGTCATGCAATCGCGGCCGGATCGAGCGTCACCCGCCAGAGTTCCTGGTCCTGCCGGTCCATCAAACGCACCGTCATCTGCTCTGTCTGACCGTTGATGTCGACGATGCCGAAGAACTGCAGACCGGCCGATGGCGGCAGGTTCGAGTCGATGCCGCCGCCGGATGCCTTGATGAAGCGGACCTCCGGCCCGAAGGTCATGTCGAGCTCCTTCGGCCCATAGGTGCCGGAATGCAGAGGCCCCGACACGAACTCCCAGAAGGGCGTGAAGTCCTTGAAGGCGGCGCGCGCGGGATCGTAGCGATGCGCGGCGGTATAGTGCACGTCCGCCGTCAGCCAGACGAGGTTGTCGATGCCGTTGTCGCGGATGAAGCGCAAGAGATCGGCGAATTCGCGCTCACGTCCCTGAGGCGCACCATTGTCGCCATTGGCGATCGCGTCCGAACCGCGTCTGTTGGCATAATCGTCCCAGACGACGAGACCGATCGGCATGTCGCAGGCGATCACCTTCCAGACCGCGCGCGAGGCGGCAAGTTCGCGTTTCAGCCAGTCCGCCTGCCGCCAGCCGAACAGCGCGCCGCCGCCCTCACCCTGGTTGGCGCCGCGATAGGATCTGAGGTCGACGAAGAACACGTCGAGCAATGGCCCGTAGCCGACCTTGCGGAAGATGCGGCCCGGCTGCGTCGCTGGCGTGCGGATCGGCGTCATCTCATGGAACGCCCGGGCTGCCCGCTCGGCATAGACGGCGACATCCTTTTCCGGATAGCGCGGATCGTCGCGAAGATCGGTCGAGGCCGACCAGTTGTTCAGCACCTCGTGGTCATCCCACTGATAGAAGGTGGGGCAGACGGCGTTCAACTGCCGGACATGCCCGTCGAGCAGATTATATTTCCATTGGCCGCGATATTCCTCGAGCGAGCGCGCCACGTCGCGCTTCTCATGCGTGACCACCCGGTTCTTCCAGACGCCGCCATCGCGAAGCGGGATCTCGTCCGGGATGGGGTTGTCGGCATAGATCGTATCGCCGGAATGAATGAAGAAATCCGGCTCGTGCAGCCGCATGGTCGAATAGGTCTTCATGCCGACATCGTCGATGCCCCAGCCCTGGCCCGCGGTATCGCCGGACCAGACAAAGCGGACCGAACGCTTGCGCAAGGGGGCGGTGCGAAACCGGCCGACCACCGGCTCGGAGACGCGATTGACATCATAAAGATCCGTGGCGGTGAAACGATAGAAGATGTCCTGGTCCGGCAGCAGCCCGTCGAGCGAACACTTGACCGCGCAATCGGTTTGGGGCGTCGCCGTGAGATCAGCAAGCCGAACCGGATTGGAGAAGCTCTCGGTCGTCGAATATTCGACCGACACCCGCGACGGTCGATCCACCCGGGTCCAGATCATGCCGGAGCAGGTATCGACATCGCCCGATTGCACGCCGTGAATGAATTCCGGCCGCCCGTAGCCTCTGGCATAGAAGGGTGTCGCGAGGCCGGATGAGGCGACGAACCCCGCGGCACCGGCGGAAAGCAGGAAAGAACGCCGCGAAAGCGTCTTGAGAATATCGGCCAAACAGACCTCCGATTCGGCAGCGCGATCGCGCGTGCCGGACCTTTGGTCATGCCGATGTCAACGGCGTAACAACGGCATGAAACTATTTGAACGATTTGGCGACAGTTCGGTGAAGGTTGAGACCACCACCTCGTTCGGCATTGGAGCAATGGCTTTCGCCGCCAATGCTGCTATCAAAGAAGAAAGCCTGACCGCACATGCGAATCCGGGCAACGATCCCGCCTAATGCCGCCACGCGGCAACACCAAAATCGACAGGTCATCATCGTGTCTCACTCCGCCACCACTCCCGCCCGCGACCGCCTGGAACAAATCCTGAGCCGGCTCAACGATCGCCGGCGCGAAGAAAAAGCCTTCGTGCGCCTCTATGCGGAAAGTGCCCGCGCGGAAGCCGATGCCGCCGACCGCCGCCGACGGGACGGCGCCAGCCTTGGTCCGCTCGACGGCAAGATCGTTTCGATCAAGGACCTCTTCGACGTTGCGGGCGAACCGACGCTTGCCGGCTCCGTCATCCGCCGCAATGCGGTTCCGGCCGAGAAAGACGCTCTCGTCGTCCAGCGACTGCGCGCTGCCGGCGCCGTGATCATCGGCAAGACCCATATGACCGAATTCGCCTTCACCGCGGTCGGCCTCAATCCGCACTACCCGGTGCCCGGCAACGCCACAAACGAGAGCCTCATCCCCGGCGGCTCGTCTTCCGGCGCCGGCGTTTCGGCTGCCGAAGGCACTTGCGACATCGCCATCGGTTCCGACACCGGCGGCTCCATACGCATCCCCGCGGCGCTGAACGGCATCGTCGGCTTCAAGCCGACCGCCAGCCGCATCCCGCTCGCCGGTGCCTTTCCGCTGTCGCCCGTGCTCGATTCGCTCGGGCCGCTTGCGCGAACGGTTGCCGATTGCGCGATGGCTGACGCCGTGATGGCCGGCGAGCAACCGAAACCGCCTGTCGCCCGCCCAATCACAGGCCTTCGCATCGGCATCCCCCGGGGAAGGCTGCTCGAAGACCTCTCATCCGAAATCGCCGCTGCCTTCTCGGCAAGCCTCGGCCGGATGGCCAAGGCCGGCGCCGAAATCGTCGACTTCACGTTTGAGGATCTGATCGACAAGCTCGGCGAGGCGACGCGAATCGGCTCGATCGCCGGCCTGGAAGCAAGCCGCATCCATGCCGGCTGGCTGAATGACGCCGCGGCCCCCGTCGACGACAGGGTCAAGCTCCCGCTTCGGCGCCGTCTCGCCGTACCCGATGCAGCCATCGCCGCCTTGCTGGAAACGCGGCGCGGGCTCGCCGCCGCAATGGACGAGCGGCTTTCGCCCTACGATCTCATCGCGCTGCCGACGACGCCGATCGCCGCCCTGCCGATCGCAAGCGTCGAAGCGGACCGGGCCGAATACAACCGCGTGGAGGACCTGTTGCTGCGCAATTGCCAGATCGCCAACCAGTTTGACCTCAGCGCCATCACGCTGCCGATGCCGGGCCTCCTGCGCCCGGCCGGCATGATGCTGGTGGGACGGAATGGAACGGATGCGGCCGTGCTGGCGGCCGCTCTTTCGGTGGAGGCGCTGCTGCGGAAAAACTGAAGCGGCAAGACATCCCGATCGAACCGAGAAGAGCTGCGCACTGGGGCTGATGGGCCTTCTCCGTCGGGCGGCGCCCATCGGCCACGGCGGCTGCGGCGGCGCGCAACCGGCGGCCGCGACAGCCGGCACCGCTTCAGTGCATCGTCTCGCCGGAGATCTCGTCGCGGAGAATACGGAACGCGTCTTCAAGCGCGGCAACCAGGGCATCGGTGAGTTCGTCGCCGTCGTTATTGGCGAGATAGAGGGCGACCATGGAATCGGATGGGTCGCGGTAATGCTCGATATCGTTTGACATATCATTGTCCTTCATTCGCCGTGTCACATCCCGGCCATTGAGGTGACGATAGGCGAAGGGACTTGCGTAAAGCTGGATGCATGACGTCAAAGCGTCGAGCGAACATACCGATTGAATATCGCGCCGAGCACCGCTTCGATCCCGGTTCTATCGGCAATGGTCCGCAAAGGACAGAGGATAGTGGGCTATTTCGCTCGCACCGGGCGCACGACCACGCTAGAGGAGGTCGCGCAGAAGCGTGGAGCGCGGCAGAGGCTTGGACGAGATCACCTCAGTTTAGCCACCCACCCGCGCCGCTGCGCCAGAAACGCGAAAGCGTTGCTTCGCCCAGTTCACGCGGTTGCGGAGACGAGGCATGCGGTTTCGCTGAAACGGCCTGGACGAACGACGCGGGAATGAGCATGTCGAAGAAAACCAAGCGCGACGAAACCGGTGACATGCAGCGCCTGAAGCTCGATTTCCCTGAGATCCATGCGGATCTGCTCTCCGGCCGCATCCCGTCACTGCGCAAGGCACTTGTCGCGGCAGGGCTCAAGGACGAGCGCACCCGCCTCGACAAGCTCAAGAATTCCTGGACCAAGGCAAGCCCCGCCGAACGCGAGACCTTCCTGAACTGGCTGAGCAGCAACGACGCCGTCAAACTGGCCGCAACACTGGTTGAAATCGATCCGCCACGCGCGGCGCACCAGCCCTCCGCCATCGCCAGCGGCCGCTACCTGCTTCCCGAAGCGATCGCCGAAATCCGCACCGTCATGAACCGCCGCCGGCTGCGCGCGAACGAGATCATGGCCGAGATGGGTTTTGCCGGCGACGACATGTCCCTCACCCGCGCCTTGTCCAAGGGCGCAAGCCTGCGTCTGTCGGTGATCGCCGCGCTGGAGATGTGGTTGCGGGACAACGCGGCGGATTGAGCCGGCGCCTTGAGCTCGAATCCGTCTCCCTGCCCGTCTCGACCAGACGGACATCGAGCACTTGAAAGCCAACAATTTCTGCGACACCCATGGTCTTGCGGCTCTGACCAGCATTGCCAAAGGTCGCAAGAAGGAGCGCAACGAGATTGCCGGCGATGCCGATGACGACCGAACGCACCAAGCGCGAGGCAGAATTGAAGCAGGATCGCGACATCGCACAGATTTATCAAGGAAATCCACTCGTGGAGAGGGTGGAGGCATCCGCCCCAAAGACGGAAAAAACATCCGTATTGTTGACCGCGCCTCTTGCGCGTTTAATTTTTATCCCCTCTATTGAGGGGGAGATTCTTAAACGCGAGAAACGCCATGTCACCGTTCCGCACTGCCATTTTTGAGAAACCGATGGACGCTGAGCGGCGACTTGCCGATTTCGCACTGACTCTCGGCCAAATATTGGCCATTAGAGACTCGGCACGCGCCGCCGCCGACGACGCGAGCCCGCTGATGCCACTTAACGCACCTGGAACGCTGGCATACATCCACGGAGTGGGTGCGCTGCGTAGCCAAGTCCTTGATGATGAGTGGATGATCGACAGGACGCTCGGCGTTGAGGCTGTGATCAATCGTCGACTTGGCGTTCGCCTTGGCTATCAGAACGTCGATAGAGCATGTGATGCTGATTTTCCTCCGATGCCGCGCTCCTCAAAGGGTAACGGCACTGCCCAGCTATGTCGCCTACCACTCTTTGAGTATTTCGATATCGCTCTCGAAAATGATGCCGATCGCTTGCCTGATCAGGATGCTAAGGATCCTCTGGGCGATCAGGTAACTACCTATTTTGTGATGGTCGGCGAAGACGGCAGCGTCGAACTTTCTTGCCCTGTGATCGGAAATAAGAGATACGCCGGATTTGTGGAGCGGATTTTCGTTGATCGCCCTGATGAGAACTGGGAAGCGTCAATTGATCCTGACACTGGCCCAATCGACGATTTTGATGTTCCCGTGATTTTCAAAGACAAAGCATAATGTTCTGCGCAGAAAGACTAAAGGTAGCCCGGCATAGGAAGAAGCTATCGGGGAAGCAATTAGCGGAAGCAGCTGGCGTTACGGAGGTAACAGTTTCAAAAGTCGAGAACGGTCACCAGCCTGACGAGGCGACCGTAGAAAAGTTGATTCATGCGCTCGGCTACCCTCGAGCATTCTTCTTCATGGATAAGCCGGAGATACTTGAGCCGCGCTCTGTTTCATTTCGCAGCCTAAAGAAAATGAAAGCGGCGGAGCGGAACGCCTCGCTCGCAGCAGGCTCAAACGGCATTGCACTTTATCAATGGGTTGACGAACGTTTCAAACTCCCAACGCCAGATCTCATCGATCTGAGCAGAGAGCAGGACCGACCGGAAGTGGCCGCACGTCTGCTGCGCCAGCATTGGGGCATCGGTGATCGTCCGATCGGCAATATCCTGCGATTATTCGAATCGAAGGGTATCCGCGTGCTTTCTCTCTCAGAGAATACGCAGAATGTGGACGCATATTCTTTCTGGCATTCAGATCACCCTTACGTCTTCCTTAACCAGAGGAAGACGGCGGAGCGTTCCAACTTTGATGCCGCGCACGAACTCGGCCATTTAGTTTTGCACTTCCATGCTCAAGCTGAATCGGCGCCGGAAGACGATGCCGAACGACAAGCAAATCAATTTGCTTCCGCCTTCCTGATGCCCGAAGCCGATCTCAAGAACTCGATTGGTCAGGTATATAGCTCATCGCAAATTATCAAAGCGAAGGTTCGCTGGAAAGTTTCAGCCATGGCATTGGCTATGAGGCTGAACCAGGCCGGTATGCTTTCGGATTGGAACTACCGGTCAATTGTCATCGACCTTGGTCAGAGGGGGTACCGGACAGGCGAACCATTAGGCGTCGAAAGGGAGGCTTCCACTCTGTTAGCGAAGGTTTTTGCGGCGTTGTGGTCCAAAGGCGTTACGAAAAGCGACATAGCCAATGATCTCAATCTTCCCTGGGAGGAGGTTGAGTCATTGGTATTTGGCTTGACAGGTCCAGCCCCGGCACGACCAGTAAAAGGTAGCTTTACAGTCGTAAATTAGCGACTGGGTCTTGAGATCCCGTCGCAGCTTCCCGTGAGCAGCAGTGACTTGGTCAGACTTATAGATATCGGCGTCCATCGATGTTCTACATCATCTGGTTTGACACGCCTGTTGAAGACCTAGCTGTGAGCTTTCAGGAGGTTGTCCACTCGGTCCGAGCCGGGAAAGCTGAGGTTGTTCAAGCTTCAGTGATTCGCGGAGGACCGAATGAACATCCACAAGAATGCCCGTTTGACGCCGTTGCGTCGAGAGGAGATGGCGCGCGCCGTTGTCGAAGGCCGTCTTTCCAAAGCCGATGCGGCGCGGGTCTATGGCGTGACGGTGAAGGTCGTCGGGCGCTGGGTCGCGCGCTTCCGGTGCGAGGGGCCGGCTGGCATGGCGGATCGTTCGTCTCGACCGAAGCGGAGCCCGGCACAGACCCCGGCAGCGGTTGCCGACGCGATCGCGACGTTGCGCCGCCGGCGGCTGACGGGCAAGCATATCGCCAGACAGACGGGCGTGTCGGCGGCAACCGTCAGCCGCGTGCTCAAGCGGGTCGGTCTTTCGCGGCTGATGGATATCGAACCGGCCGAGCCGGTGCGCCGCTACGAGCGCGACAGGCCGGGCGAGATGATCCACATCGACATCAAGAAACTCGGGCGCTTCGACCGGGTCGGCCACCGCATCACCGGCGATCGCACCGGCCAGTCCAACAGCCGCGGCATTGGCTGGGAGTTCGTCCATGTGTGCATCGACGACGCCTCGCGCGGCGCCTTCTCGCAGGTCTTGCCGGACGAAAAACAGACAAGCGCCGTCGCCTTCCTCAAGGCGGCGGTCGCCTACTACGCAAGCCTCGGCATCACGGTCGAACGCGTCATGACCGACAACGGCTCCTGCTATCGGTCGAAAGCCTTCGCCAAGGCGTGCCGCACGCTCGGCCTCAAGCACATCCGCACCAGACCCTACACGCCGAAAACCAACGGCAAGGCCGAGCGCTTCATCCAGACCGCGCTCCGGGAATGGGCCTATGCCGTCGCCTACCCGACTTCAGACCAGCGCGCCCCCGAACTGCCTGCCTGGCTTCATCGCTACAATTGGCATCGTCCGCATGGCAGCCTAAAATCTCAAACGCCCATCAGTAGACTCGGCCTGACCGAGGACAACCTGTTGAGGCTCCACACCTAGCTGAGGATGAACCAACTGATGCCAAAGATTATGCATACACGCATTTAAGAAGAACGCCCCGATTCCTGTGGAAAAGCAGGCGCCGCCCCTGCTTACGCGACCGGAAGATTCGATTTCGTTAGGAGAATCGCTGAAATTGAATTGACCCACACGTGGTTGAGACGTGTGGGTCATAGGGTATAACAGCCGGTGGGCTGTTGCGTGATCACCACCAGACCTTGAGTCATTAGGTGGAAGCAGTCAAGCCATAGCCGGCTCTTTCTCGAAAGGAGCCGTCATGAAGACGGAATATCCACAGGCATGCAGGCTGTCATTCGATGATGCAGTGAACGTTTGGTTGAGATACTGGGCCGGTGAATTCCAGCACCACATCGCAGCCAGCTTTGGTGTCAACCCGGGTCGTATAAACGAGGTCGTTAAACGCCGAAAGCACGTGGGCAGTGAACAAGTCGCTCTTACGAAAAGGAGGGTGGCTTAATGTCTCGATGGCAAATAGCACTCGTTCGCGAACAGGGGATCAATTTCGCCGTAGCTTCGGTAAAAGATCACGTTGTCTGCAACAGTCACACAGCTGAGCGCACCATTGCCGCTCTCAGCGTAAGGTTGAGGCAACCGGTTGTCCTCCTGAGTGCGACCGGCAATCAACTGTATGGTCGGCGTGATGTCGTGCGCTTTCTCCAAAACGTCCACCCGTCACGCTTGCCTTGGCGTTACGTCGACATCACCGAGTAACTACCTCTGCGGAGGGCAACCTCCGCAGATCAAACATCGCATCGCGGACGCCGCATGCATAGGCGAAAGTCTATTCGTGCCGGACTGTGGCCAGGCATACATACACCCACCAAACATGCGCATTGATCGCTCAAATGAGCGCAGAAGTATGGGGAATACGCTGGAAATTCAGTTCAGACTGGCGGAGAGGGGGGGATTCGAACCCCCGATAGGCTTGCACCTATGCCGCATTTCGAGTGCGGTGCATTCAACCACTCTGCCACCTCTCCGCATAACTGGTTGGCGCTCGGTGAGCGCGGTCGGGTTCATAGCGGCAGATTCGGGTGCTGGCAAGGGCCTGTTTGAAGAATATGTAACGGTCCTGTTGCTTTCGCCTTGACACACACGCGCGATTCCTTGTAATCCGCGCAATGAAGTGGTGTGGCCTGGCTACTCCGCATCGGGTGTGAATTGCGCCCTTTCACCGGTGGAAGCCTAAAAGGCTCCACTTTACCTGTCGACTGAGAAAAAGACGGCCTTGTCCTTGGGCAAAGAGCCGGATCGAACATGAAAGGATAAAAAATGTTCGCAGTCATCAAGACCGGCGGTAAGCAGTACCGCGTGGCCGCCAACGACGTCCTCACCATCGAAAAGCTGGAAGGCGTTGCAGGCGACAAGATCGAATTCACCGAGATCCTGATGGTCGGCGTCGGCGCCGATGCAACCATCGGTGCTCCGTTTGTCGAAGGCGCCGTTGTCAGCGCTGAAGTTGTGGAACAGGGCCGCGCCAAGAAGGTCATCGCCTTCAAGAAGCGTCGCCGCCAGAACTCCAAGCGCTCGCGCGGTCACCGCCAGCACCAGACGACCGTCCGTATCCTGGACATCGCTGCTGCCGGTGGCAAGGCGAAGAAGGCTTCGAAGAAGACCGAAGCTGCCGCCGAAGCCGCTGCAAACTGAGTTCCTGGATCTAAGGTTTAAAGGAGAACACCAATGGCACACAAAAAAGCTGGCGGTTCGTCGCGTAACGGTCGCGATTCTGAGTCCAAGCGCCTTGGCGTGAAGAAGTTCGGCGGCGAAAACGTCGTTGCAGGCAACATCATCGTGCGCCAGCGCGGCACGAAGTGGCATCCGGGCGCCAATGTCGGCCTCGGTAAGGACCACACGATTTTTGCACTTACGGCCGGCAACGTGGACTTCCGTACGAAGGCCAATGGCCGCGTGTACGTGTCTGTAATGCCGAAAGCCGAAGCAGCGGAATAAGCCGGTAGCGCTCTAAAACAGCCGGCGTCTCATCGACCCGGCTGACGCACCTGATGGTTCCAGGCCAGACTTGAAAAGGGGAGATGGGGCAAGACCCAACTCCCCTTTTTCATTTCTGGAGGAAGCCATGCAAACCGAGTTGTTGAGGGAAGACCAATCCCGGTCTCCCGAGCAGAGGCTGAGGCCCCAACGGTCAAGGACCGATTGCCCGATATTGTTGTCACCCAGGCTCGTTCTGCGCGCCCCTCATGAAGACGATATCGACGCCCTTGCCCATCTTGCCAACAATGCCAATGTCGCGACCATGGTCTCGCGCATGCCGCACCCGTATACGACGGCCGACGCCGCCGATTTCGTGCGACGCGCGAAAGCCGGCACGATTGGCAAGTGCGTCTACGCGATTACCAAGGCGGACAATGGCGCATTTCTCGGTTGCTGCGGTATCGAGCCGCATCCGGACGGCAAGACGGCGGAACTCGGCTATTGGCTGGGCGAGCCTTACTGGAACCAGGGCTATGCCACCGAGGCCGCCCAGGTCCTGACCGACATGGCCTTCCGCACCCGCGACATCGATCAGATCGATGCGCGCTGCCGGGTCATGAATCTGGCGTCCCGCCGGGTCATCCAGAAGTGCGGCTTCCAGTTCCAGGGCAGCGGCATGGTCGGCAGCCTGGCGCTCGGCGGTTCGATCGCCGTCGAGTGGTACCGGCTCGACCGCAAGACCTGGGTCTCCTTGAGAAGCTGGGGAGGCATGCGATGAACGCGCTCGTTTCCGAACGCCAACGGCTCGTCGCCCGCCCCGGTCCGGGCCCCTGCCCGGTCATCGAGACGAAGCGCCTGGTCCTGCGCCCGCACCGGCGAGGTGACGCCGAAGCGATCGCCCAGTCGCTCGGCGATTTCCAGGTCGCGCGCATGCTGGCGCGCGTTCCCGCGCCCTACGACCTGCAGGATGCGCTCGACTGGCTGACCGCGCAGACCTCGGGGCTGACGCCCGACTGGACCTTCGCCGTCACCACGGGCGACGACGTGCATATCGGCTGTGTCAGCATCGAGCTCCGGCATGGCCAGTGGCATGTCGGCTACTGGCTGAACCGTTTCTACTGGGGCAAGGGCTTTGCCTCCGAAGCGACCTATGCGGCGGTCGACCGCTTCTTCCGCCGCATGCCGGAAACGACGCTGCATTCGGGCGTCTTTGCCGACAATCCGGGCTCGCTGAAGGTGCAGGAGAAGATCGGGTTCCAGATCACCGGCTGCAGCCAGGTCTACGCACTCGCCCGCAATGCCATGGTCGCGCATATCGAAACGCGGCTGACCGCTGCCGATCTGCGTCGACCACATTGAAAGACATCCCCCGCGAAGCTCACTTCGCGGGGGACTTGTCATGCGAGCGTGAAGCCGACAGGCAAGTGGTCGGAGCCCTTGGCGTCGTAGTCGATCCAAGCGTCCGTCAGCCGCGAAATGAGACCGGCGCTGAGGAAACAATAGTCGAGATGCATGCGTCTTTCGGGGTTTTCGGGATGAATCCAGCTATAGCTTTCCGGCGCCAGCCGACCGAGATGGGCGAGCGCATCGACGGGGTTCTCAAGCCGCAGCGAGCGACCGTAGTAGGCGTCGCGCGAACCGACCATGGCGTTGTATTCCGGCGTCTCCGGTTGCATGTTGAAATCGCCCATGACGACGAAGTCTTCCGGATGCGGCGGCTCGGCCAGGCCGAAATCGGCCGCCCCTGTGATCGCGCCGCCTTCGAGCGGATAGCCGAGCAGCCGGTCCTTGAGATAACGGATCTGGGCGATGCGCTCGGCCGGAAGCACATGATCGAGATGCACGGAGTAGACACGCAGGGCGCCGCCCGGTGTCGCGATCAACGCTTCGGTCGCACCGCGCTGCAGGTTCAGCGGGCTGATCGTGCGGGTGCGCGGCAGGGGGATCAGCCGCGTCGAAAGGATCGGCCAGCGCGACAGGATCATGTTGCCGAATTGGAAGCGGCGGCTGACCGCCCGCCCATCTTCGATCGCCGAACCGATGTCGATGTCGCAAGGCGCGTGAAAGACCGTAAAATGACCCGGAAACAGCCTTTCGAAGCGGGCAACAAGATCGACGTGATCGTTGCGGTGGAAGCCCCGCGTCACTTCCTGCAGCGCGATGATATCGGCGTCCCCGATCGAGGCCGCGATCCTTTCGGGATCGAAGCGGCCGTCGAGACCGATGCCGTATTGGATGTTGTAGCTGACGAACCGCACGATATTCTTTGACCTCCGAATAAACCGCCTATATCGATGGCGGCAAAATAAAGCGGGATGAGGAAAAATGTATGCGGTTTTCCGCCCGCATCCCGCTCTCACCGTGAACTAAGACCGCGCACCTTTACCGAACAGATGGCAGCCCAATGAAATTTCTCGACGAAACGAAAGTCTACATCCGCTCCGGCGACGGCGGCGCAGGCGCCGTCTCGTTCCGGCGCGAGAAGTTCATCGAGTTCGGCGGACCGGACGGCGGCGACGGCGGTCGCGGCGGCGACGTCTGGGTGGAGGCCGTCAACGGTCTCAACACGCTGATCGACTTCCGCTACCAGCAGCACTTCAAGGCGAAGACCGGTCAGCACGGCATGGGCCGCAACCGCACCGGCGCCGGCGGCGACGACGTGACGTTGAAGGTGCCGGTCGGCACGCAGATCTTCGAGGAAGACAACGAGACCCTGATCGTCGACATGGTGGCCGAGGGCCAGCGCTACCGGCTGGCCGCCGGCGGCAATGGCGGCTTCGGCAACGCGCATTTCAAGTCTTCCACCAATCAGGCGCCGAACTGGGCCAATCCGGGCCTCGAAGGCGACGAGAAGACCCTCTGGCTGCGGCTGAAGCTGATCGCCGACGCCGGCCTCGTCGGCCTGCCGAATGCCGGCAAGTCCACCTTCCTCGCCGCCTGCACCCGCGCGCGTCCGAAGATCGCCAACTATCCCTTCACGACGCTGCATCCCAATCTCGGCGTCGCCACCATCGACGGCAACGAGTTCATCATCGCCGACATTCCGGGCCTCATCGAAGGCGCCCATGAAGGCGTCGGCATCGGCGACCGCTTCCTCGGCCATGTCGAGCGCACCCGCGTGCTGCTGCATCTCGTCTCGGCCCAGGAAGAAGATGTCGCCAAGGCCTATAGGACGGTGAAACACGAGCTCGAAGCCTATGGCGGCGGCCTCGAGGACAAGCCGCAGATCGTGGCGCTGTCGCAGATCGACGTGCTGGACGAGGACGAGTTGAAGGCGAAGAGCAAGGCTCTGGCGAAGGCCTGCGGCTCGCCGCCGCTCCTGCTTTCGGCCGCCGTCGGCAAGGGTATGACCGAAGCGCTGCGGGCCCTTCGTGGCGTCATCGTCGCCGCGAAGGCAGGCGAAGAGTCCGGCGAGGAGAACGTCTGACATGAGCAAGACCCGTAAGCCGCTTCTGAAGTATCGCCGGGTCGTCATCAAGATTGGCTCGGCACTCCTCGTCGACCGCGCCACAGGGCTGAAGAAATCCTGGCTCGACGCGATGTGCGCCGACATCGCCGGCCTCAAGGCCAAAGGCGTCGAGGTGCTGGTCGTTTCGTCAGGCGCAATCGCGCTCGGCCGCACGGTGCTCAAGTTGCCGTCCGGCGCCCTGAAGCTGGAAGAAAGCCAGGCGGCCGCCGCCGTCGGCCAGATCGCGCTGGCACGCGCCTGGTCGGAGAGCCTTTCGACCGACGCCATCGTTGCCGGCCAGGTGCTGCTGACGCTCGGCGATACCGAGGAGCGCCGCCGCTATCTCAATGCCCGCGCAACGATCAACCAGTTGCTGAAGCTCGGCGCCGTGCCGATCATCAACGAGAACGACACCGTGGCAACCACGGAAATCCGCTATGGCGACAATGATCGCCTCGCCGCCCGCGTCGCCACCATGGTCGGCGCCGACCTCCTGGTGCTGCTCTCCGATATCGATGGGCTCTATACCGCCCCGCCGCATCTCGACCCGAACGCCCGTTTCCTGGAAACGATCGCCGAGATCACGCCCGAAATCGAAGCCATGGCCGGCGGTGCGGCCTCCGAGCTTTCACGCGGCGGCATGCGCACCAAGATCGACGCCGGCAAGATCGCGACGACCGCGGGCTGCGCCATGATCATCGCTTCCGGCAAGCCGAACCATCCGCTCGCCGCGATCGAGGACGGCGCCCGCTCCTCTTGGTTTGCCCCATCGGGTTCGCCGGTGACCGCACGCAAGACCTGGATCGCCGGGCAATTGCTGCCGGCCGGAACGCTCAGCGTCGACGCCGGCGCCGAGGAGGCGCTGCGCTCGGGCAAGAGCCTGCTGCCGGCCGGTGTCCGCGACGTCACCGGCAGCTTCAGCCGCGGCGACACGATCGCCATTCTCGGCGTATCGGGCCGCGAGATCGCCCGCGGCCTTGCCGGCTACGACGCCGACGAGGCCCGCCAGATCGTCGGCAAGAAATCGGCCGAGATCGCCGTGATCCTCGGCTATGCCGGCCGCGCCGCCATGGTGCACCGCGATGATATGGTGATGACCGGAAAACGCGCCCAAGACGAGGGCAGCCGGAAGGATGAGATCCATGCTTGACGAGGTGAAGAACAAGGACGACGTCGAAAGCGTCATGCTGGAGATCGGCCGCAGGGCCAAGGCTGCCAGCCGACCGCTCGCCGTCGCCAGCGCCGAACGCAAGCACGCCGCCTTGATCGCCATGGCCGACGCCATCATTGCGCGCGGGCAAGAGATCCTCGCCGCCAATGCGATCGACCTCGAAAACGCCCGCGAGACCGGCGTCGCCAGCGCCTTCATCGATCGCCTGACCCTCACCGAAGGCCGCATCCGCGACATGGCGAGCGGCATTCGCGCAATTGCCGAGTTCAAGGATCCGGTCGGCGACGTGATCGCCGAATGGGACCGGCCGAACGGCTTGCATATCGAGCGCGTGCGCACCCCGCTCGGCGTGATCGGTGTCATCTATGAAAGCCGGCCGAACGTAACCGCCGACGCCGGCGCGCTCTGCCTCAAGGCCGGCAATGCCGTTATCCTGCGCGGCGGCTCCGACAGCTTCCATTCTTCCGGCGCGATCCACGCCTGCCTGGTCGAAGGGCTGAAGGCCGCCGGCCTGCCCGAACACGCCATCCAGATGGTGCCGGTTGCCGATCGCGCCGCGGTCGGCGCCATGCTCTCGGGTCTCGCTGGCGCGATCGACGTCATCGTGCCGCGCGGCGGCAAGAGCCTCGTCGCCCGCGTCCAGAACGAAGCGCGCGTGCCGGTCTTTGCCCATCTCGAGGGTCTCTGCCACATCTATGTCGACGCCTCGGCCGACCTTGCCATGGCGGAAAAGATCGTCGTCAACGCCAAGATGCGCCGCACCGGCATCTGCGGCGCGGCCGAAACGCTGCTGATCGACCGCAACGACGCCGCGCGGCTGGCCAAGCCGCTGCTGGGCGCCCTGCTTGCGGCCGGCTGCGAAGTGCGGGTGTCGGACGAACTCGCCGGTACGGTCGACGGGCTGAAGGCCGCGACCGATGAGGACTGGGCGACGGAATATCTCGACGCCATCATCTCGGTGAAGCTGGTCGACGGCATTTCCGGCGCCATCGAACACATCTGCACCTGGTCTTCGGCGCATACCGAAGCGGTGATCGCCGAGGATCCTGCGGTGGTCGAACGCTTCTTCTCGGAGATCGATTCCGCGATCCTGCTGCATAATGCCTCGACGCAGTTTGCCGATGGCGGCGAGTTCGGCATGGGCGGCGAGATCGGCATTGCCACCGGCAAGATGCATGCGCGCGGCCCCGTTGGCGTCGAGCAGTTGACATCCTTCAAGTATCGGGTGCGCGGTGCTGGACAGGTCAGGCCCTGAGGTGACGGCGGGCAAGGTGAACGCCCGCTACCTGCGCATGCCCCATGTCGAAAGCGACATGGTGGTCGGACTCTTCGGTGGATCCTTCAATCCGCCGCACCAGGGCCATGTGCTGGTAGCCGATACGGCGATCCAGCGGCTCGGGCTCGACCAGCTCTGGTGGATGGTGACGCCCGGCAACCCGCTCAAGGATCACAACGATCTGGCGCCGCTCGCCGACCGTATCGCCATGAGCGAAACGATCGCGCGCGACCCGCGCATCAAGGTGACGGCCTTCGAACAGGCGCTCGGGCAGAGCTATACGGCCCGCACGCTTGAGATCGTGCGCGCCCGCAATCGCGACATTCGCTTCGTCTGGATCATGGGCGCCGACAACCTGAAGAACTTTCACCGCTGGCAGAACTGGCAGAAGATCGCCCGCACCTTCCCGATCGCCGTCATCGATCGGCCTGGCTCGACGCTCGCCTACCTCTCCTCGCGCATGGCCAAGACCTTCGACCAGGCACGCATCGACGAGGACGACGCACGCCGCCTGGCCTATCACGCAGCCCCCGCCTGGACCTTCATTCACGGACCGCGCTCGTCGATGAGCTCGACCGCGCTTCGGGCGGCGGGCGGAGTATGATTTCCTGGGAATCAGTTCTGCTGTCTTGAAACCGCTACGGTTTGATGCCTAAATTCATGGACGGTTCGATCTTTGTTCGAATCGAAAGTGCCTGTTCTGTTCATATGGAAAGGAAAGACCCTGACAACAGCACACGCCAAGGGATATGCGGTCTCCGCATTCCCGCGCAGCACGGGATCGAGCGACGAAGCCGCTGTCCGTGCGCTTCAACTGGTCCTCGAAAGCCTAGAGGACTCGAAGGCAGAAGATATCGTCAGCATCAACATTGCCGGAAAATCGGCGCTGGGGGACTTCATGGTCGTCGTCTCCGGGCGATCGAACAGGCATGTGATGGCCATTGCCGATCACCTGACGACCGACCTCAAGGACGGGGGCTTTGGCAATGCCCGTGTCGAAGGTCTGGAAGGCGGTGACTGGGTGCTGATCGACACCGGTGATGTGATCGTTCACATTTTCCGGCCGGAGATCCGGGAGTTCTACAACATCGAGAAGATGTGGGCAGCTCCTGAGATCGAGGACGGCACCCTGCATTGAGACCGACCGGGTCGCCGCGCTGCTGAATGCCGGACGAGCCGAGTTGCGGTCATGCATGAATTTGAAGGGCTGTCGCCGTCTTGAGCGGCGCTTTCAGCCGGAAGTTTGTTGCGACTGATCGTGACCTTCAGGGCCGTTAACCGGACAAGGCGCGCACCGACGCTGCAAGGCTCCATGGACGCTGCATGGAATTCTCCTTGAATCGACCCGATTTCAGGAACTATGCAGTGCGCGGGTGCAGCGCAAGCGAGGACGGATAAGGTCATGCGTATCGGATTATTCGCAGTCGGCCGCCTGAAGGCGGGGCCGGAAAAGGATCTCGCGGCCCGCTATCTCGATCGTTTTTCCAAGGCGGGCCCGGCGATCGGCCTCGAGCTTTCCCGTGTCGTCGAAGTCAACGAAAGCCGCGCCTCGAATGCCGACACGCGCAAGCGGGAGGAAGCCTCCCAGCTCGAGAAGGCACTCGCCGATGGCAGCCTGCTCGTGCTTCTCGACGAGCGCGGCAAGGCGCTGGATTCAGACAGCTTTGCATCGCTGCTCGGGACGTTCCGCGACAGCGGCAAGCGCGATCTGATGATCGCGATCGGCGGCGCCGATGGCCTCGACCCGAGCCTTCACGCCCGCGCCGATGCCGTGCTCAATCTTGGAAAGATGACCTGGCCGCACCAGCTCGTCCGTATCCTGATCGCCGAACAGCTCTACCGCGCCGTCACCATTCTCTCCGGACACCCATACCATCGCGTCTAACGCGCAGGTTTTTCGCCCTTACTCCCCGCGCGGCACACGCAGCGATAACGAGAATATGCTTGGTCGCGCGCGCCAAATCAGATTAGGTTTTTTCTTCATGTTTTTCGGATGGACGCACGCGAACCGATGACGCGCCGAGGCAGGACCAGCGTTTTCAGCATGGGAAAAGACGACGCAGGACGGCTTGGCCGCAAGGCGGCGGCGCTTGCGGTCGCGCTCGCGATCGGCCTGCCGGCAGGCGCCCAGGAAGCCACGCCACCCGGCGCCACGATGGCCGGCCAGGAACAGGGCCCGCCGGATCCTGCCGCCGACCTCACCCTTCGCCGCAACAGCACGCGCAGCGAACTCGACGCGCTTTCGAAGACCATCACGCTGTCGCAGGAGCGCGCCAACGCGCTGAGCGAAACCATCGCCGAGATCGACAAGACCAATGAGACGCTGCGCGCCGCGATTGTCGATTCCGCCAAGAAGCGGCAGGGCCTTGAGCAACAGATCGTCGACGGTGAAAAGAAACTGAGTGATCTGCGAACCAAGGAGGATGCCGTCCGGAAGTCGCTGCACGCGCGCCGCGGCGTGCTTGCCGAGGTTCTCGCCGCGCTGCAGCGAATGGGGCGCAACCCGCCGCCGGCGATCCTGGTGACGCCGGAGGATGCGCTGGCCTCGGTGCGCAGCGCGATTCTGCTCGGCGCCGTCGTGCCGGGTCTGCGCAAGGAAACCGAAAACCTGGTGGCGGACCTCAAGGCGCTCTCGGACATCCGCGTCGGCATCGACCGTCAGCGGGAAGAGTTGACCGCGGCGATGACCGCCAATCTCGAAGAAGAGCGCCGCATGTCGATGCTGGTCGCCGAAAAGGAGAAGCTGCGCCAGTCGAGCGCCAGCGAGCTTGCCGCCGAACAGCGCAAGGCGCAGGAACTTGCCGGGCAGGCCACCAATCTTCAAGGTCTGATCGGCTCGCTCGAAAGCCAGATCGCCTCTGTTCGCGAAGCCGCGGAAGCGGCCCGCGCGCAGGAGGAAGAGCGCCGGCGCATGAGCGAGGCCGAGCGCGAGGCGGCGCGCGAATTGGCCCGCAATGCCGTGCCCGACAAAAACCGCATTGCCCCCGCATATGTGTTTTCGGAGCTGAGGAACAAGCTTGCCTATCCGGTTGCGGGATCGCTGTTGCGCAAATTCGGCGATGCAGATGGCACGGGGCACTCCCTGCAAGGGATCATGTTGGAAACCAATCCGGGCGCGCTGGTGACTGCGCCGTCAGATGGCTGGATCGTCTATGCAGGCAATTTCCGCAGTTATGGGCAGATGATCATTCTCAACCCGGGCGACGGCTATCACGTCGTGCTGTCGGGGATGGAGAGGGTGAGCGTACAGCCCGGGCAGTTTGTCGTGGCCGGTGAACCATTGGCAACGATGGGCGCAAAAAGAGTGGCGAGCGCTGCGGCCTTGGCGCTGGAAACAGACCGGCCGACGCTTTACATTGAATTCCGGAAAGACGGGAAACCGGTTGATTCCCGACCGTGGTGGACCGCAGCAGAGGTTGGAAAGGCGCGAAATGATACGTAGGGCTTCACTTGTTCTGGTCGGGGCGCTGATGGGCGCGACCGCGATGGGCGTGGTTTATTCGGCTGTCGTTCCGGCTGTCGCGGCCAACACCTCGACCTATCGCGAACTGGCAATTTTCGGCGACGTCTTCGAGCGCGTACGCGCGCAGTACGTGACGCCGCCGCAGGACGACAAGCTGATCGAGAATGCCATCAACGGCATGCTCTCCTCGCTCGATCCGCATTCCAGCTACATGAACTCGGCCGATGCCGAGGACATGCGCACCCAGACCCGCGGTGAGTTCGGCGGCCTCGGCATCGAAGTCACCATGGAGGACGATCTCGTCAAGGTCACGAGCCCGATTGACGACACGCCGGCCGCGCGCGCCGGTGTTCTTGCCGGCGACTTCATCTCGAAGATCGACGGCCAGGACGTGCGCGGCCTGAAGCTTGAGGACGCCGTCGAGAAGATGCGCGGCGCCGTCGGTACGCCGATCAAGCTGACGATCCTGCGCAAGGGCGCGGAAAAGCCGATCGAGCTGACAATCGTGCGCGACGTCATCGCCGTTCGCGCCGTCAAGTTCCGCACCGAAGGCGACGTCGGCTATCTGCGTGTCATCTCCTTCACCGAGAAGACCTTTGACGACCTGAAGAAGGGCATCGAGAAGATCAAGGCCGAAGTGCCGGCCGACAAGCTCAAGGGCTACGTCCTCGACCTGCGCCTCAACCCGGGCGGTCTGCTCGACCAGGCGATCAACGTCTCGGATGCCTTCCTCGAGCGCGGCGAGGTCGTTTCGACCCGCGGCCGCAACCCGGACGAGACCCGCCGCTTCAACGCGACGCCCGGCGACTTGACCGATGGCAAGCCGGTCATCGTGCTCGTCAACGGCGGTTCGGCCTCCGCGTCGGAAATCGTCGCCGGTGCCCTGCAGGACCTGAAGCGCGCGACCGTGCTTGGCACCCGCTCCTTCGGCAAGGGATCGGTCCAGACGATCATCCCGCTCGGCGAAGCCGGTGCCCTGCGTCTGACGACGGCGCTCTACTACACGCCATCCGGCAAATCGATCCAGGGCACGGGCATCTCGCCCGACATCAAGGTCGAACAACCGCTGCCGCCGGAACTGCTCGGCAAGGTCGAGGCCCAGGGCGAGTCCGACCTGCGCGGCCACATCCAGGGCCAGAGCGAGACCGAAGAAGGGTCGGGCTCGGTCGCCTATGTGCCGCCGGAGACGAAGGACGACCTGCAGCTCAACTACGCGCTCGACCTGCTGCGCGGCAAGAAGACGGATCCGGCCTTCCCGGCCAATCCGGAACAGGCTCAGCTCAAGAAGTAAGCCTCTGAGCATGGAATTGAGAGCGCCGCGTGTTCGAACGAACACGCGGCGCTCTGCATTTCAGCCGAGCGCATCCGCTCCGCCGAAAGCAGACGCACTGGTCAACGCGACTCAGCTAAATTATAGGGGTAAAGACGCTGCCGCGGCCGCTGATTCTCAGGCACCGGTGCGCTCGGAGAGAGGAACTGCGAAGCGTCTCAACGCCGCCTTGCTCTAGAGTGCCGCACGTCCTGTCAGACGCGCAAAGTCGCTGCAGCACTTTGAATTGCTGCATGTTTGTCCTTTGATCGACCGTGATCAAAAGCAGGCATGCAGGAGCGGCAACATCGCACAGATCGACCGAGGCTCCGTTTGGGAACTGATCTCAATGCCCCCCTGGGCCAGAACCGGCGGGTGAAGCCAGCGGCGAGGCGCAATCCCCGACGGATGCTCGGGCTCTCTTTTCTCGGTATTTGTATTGCGTCGGTGGTCGGACTGTCGCTGTGGGGCACGCTTGCGCAGGACGGGCTGAAGCGAGGCCAGCCTGAAACGGCAGCGACCGAGAGCGCCAAGGGCGCCGCCGAGAAGCCAGCGAAGGCGGCAAATGGCCAGTCCGGTGCGGGCGGAACGATGAAGCCGGGGACCGCCTATTCCGGCGCCGACGTCGAACACACGCTCACCGATGACGGCTCTACCGTTACCAAGTTTTCACCGCGCAGCCGCGACGGCAAGGGCCCGGCCCTGATCAATGTCGGTCCGATCCGCGGCCAGGATCCGCGAATGGCAGCCATGCCCAACGACGATCTCCTGGAAGACAGCCCGGCCGGACGTCTACCGATCATCGGCCCGGACGGTCTGCGCCCCATGGATCAATATGCCCGGCCCTGGTCCGGTGCGCGCGGCACGCGGATCGCGCTGGTCGTCGGCGGTCTCGGCCTCAGCCAGACCGGCACCCAGAAAGCGATCCGCGACCTGCCGGCTGAAGTGACGCTGGGCTTTGCCACGGCCGGAAACAGCCTGCAGCGCTGGATGCAGGAGGCGCGCCGAAGCGGCCACGAGATCCTGCTGCAGGTACCGATGGAACCCTTCGACTATCCGGCGAACGATCCCGGCCCCAATGCGTTGCGCATCGATCTCGGCGCCAAGAAGAACCTGACGGAGCTGCACCGGAATCTCGCCGAGATCACGAATTACACCGGCATCATGAATTATCTCGGCGGCCGCTTCCTGTCGGACGCCGACGCGCTGGAACCGGTGATGCGCGATCTCGGCAAGCGCGGCCTGCTGTTCCTCGATGACGGAACGTCGGCGCAATCGCTCTCGGGCAAGCTTGCCGATGCCTTCGACGTACCGCACGGCTTTGCCGACCTGACGCTCGACACCGAGCTCAGCCGCAGCGCGATCCTGAAGAAGCTCGACGAGCTCGAGCGCATTGCACGCCGCAATGGCACTGCCATCGGCGTCGCTTCCGCCTTCGACGAAAGCGTGGGTGCGATTGCCTCCTGGATCGGCGAGGCACAGGGACGCGGTATCGAGATCGTCGGCGTTTCCGCGCTCGTCAAGGATCCGCAACAGAACTAGCTTACAGCCATCCGGCAGGATGATTTGGCGATTGAAGAGAAGAGGCAGCCGATGAGCAAGGAAAAGGGCAAGAAACTCAGAGCGGAGGACCTTCCCTATCGCCCCTGTGTCGGGGTCATGGTGCTGAACCGCGCAGGCCTCGTCTGGGCCGGGCACCGGATCGCCGTCGGCAATTCCGAATATGACGGCTCGCCGCAGCGCTGGCAGATGCCGCAGGGCGGCATCGACAAGAACGAGGATCCGTTGAAGGCCGCCTATCGCGAGCTCTACGAAGAAACCGGCATGAAGACGGTCTCGCTACTCGCGGAGGCGCCTGGCTGGATCAACTACGATCTGCCAGAGCATCTGATCGGTATCGGCCTCAAGGGCAAGTATCGCGGCCAGACGCAACGCTGGTATGCCTTTCGCTTCGAGGGCGAGGAGGACGAAATCGCCATCAACCCGCCGCCGGGTGGACACGATCCGGAGTTCGACGCCTGGGAGTGGAAGCCGATGCACGAATTGCCGGAGCTGATCGTGCCGTTCAAGCGCAAGGTCTACGAGGAAGTCGTCACGGCCTTCGCGCATCTCGCGCCCTGAAGGACGCCGCGCAAAATACGCAGCGGCTTACCGTTCGGTATCGCGTAATTTCGAAGGACCCAGCGAGAGTTTGTCTCACAGACGAAAAAGGCCGGCGATGTCGCCGGCCTTTGCCTTTGGAAAGCTGCGCCGAACTCAGTCGGCTTCGGCCTCGTTGGCCGGTGCGGCGTTGAGCTGGCCGTATTTTTCTTCGCCGATCTTGTCGAGCAGATCGAGCTGGGTTTCCAGGAAGTCGATGTGACCCTCTTCGTCGGCGAGCAGTTCTTCGAAGAGCTTCATGGAGACATAGTCCCCGGCGGCGTGACAGATGTCGCGTGATTTCTTGTAGGCGGTGCGGGCGTCGTATTCGCCGGCGAGGTCAGCCTTCAGCACTTCCTTGACGTTCTGCCCGATGCGCAGCGGCGCAACCGTCTGCAGGTTGGGGTGGCCTTCAAGGAAGATGATGCGCGCGACGAGCTTGTCGGCATGCTGCATCTCCTCGATGGATTCCGCGCGCTCCTTCTTGGCGAGAAGCGTGTAACCCCAGTCTTCGAGGAGGCGGTAGTGCAACCAGTATTGGTTGACGGCACCGAGTTCGAGATAGAGCGCTTCGTTAAGCTGCTCGATGACCTTTTTGTCGCCTTTCAATGTCCGCCCTCCGGTTCTCTTCGTGGAATTGTCTGAGGCGGGTCATGAAATCAAATATCTCGGCGTCCGTCGAGTCGCGGTGCGCGTGATATTGCTCGGTGGTGCGGATGATGATGTCGACGACATTCGGGAAGCAGCCGCAGCAACGGCCGCGTTTTTCCATCGCGTGATAGACTTTCGCCGGCACGATCAGCTGCCAACAGTCCTCGTCGAGGAGGCCGATAATCGTGTCCTCGATCTCTTTTTCCGTGATGAAATTGCAGCTGCAAACCAGCATGTCGTCTCGCCTGTCGTACGCAACGCCCTGTATCAGCGCATAAAGCAAAACAGGACATTTAGTGTCAACTAAAAACTCCGCGAGCGGAAGTTGCAGGTCGATTAGAACGACTCTAAACTTGATAAAAAGCTTCGTCTTTTCAAAATATTAGAGAAATATGAACGACTATTCTTGCAGACCTTAGGTCGATCATGCCGCACGCCGACTGCGACATTTTTACACACCATCAGACCGCTTCGCCGCGCGCGCCGACTGTAGCCTTTGCCGAATGGTCATGCGGACCGTCCCGATCCGCATATAAGATGACCTGCTCGTTTTATCGGAAAGCCCATCCGGCTGCCTTTGCGGTAGCCGGGATCCGAGCCGCGCCCTCAATGGAAATTGCGCCCCTTCGGCATCACGTCTGCCACCTCGGCCGTCGCCTGCTCCGGACTGCTGCCGGGACGCCGCGCCGTCGCCAGGCGCAGATCGCCCTGCGCTTTCTTCTCGCGCGCGTCGCCGGTCGGTCTCAGCGTTTCATCGGCACGGTCGTTCGCGCCGAACCGCCTCACCTCTGCACGCAGCAGTCCCAGCATCGGCGTGATGTCCTCGATGTGTTCGGCGACCACATGGATGACACTGCTTTCGCGCTGCAGCCGGCCGCGGATCTTGACGAGGCGCGCACCCATGACCACCGGCCGATAGGTCGCGAATACCTTCGGCCAGACGATCGCATTGGCGACGCCGGTCTCGTCCTCGATCGTCATGAAGATCACGCCCTTGGCGGAGCCCGGGCGCTGGCGGACGAGCACCAGTCCGGCGACCGTTATCCGCCGTCCGACCGGGGCCGTCGCAAGCGTGCGGCTGGTGACGATGCCCTGCTCGGAAAGCGCCGCCCGCAGGAAGGAGACCGGATGCGCCTTGAGCGAGAAGGAGAGATAGCGATAGTCGTTGATGACCTGCTCGCCCGGCAGCATCTCCGGCAGGATCATCGCCGGTTCCGGCCGCAACTCTTCCTTTGCTGCCCGGTCGAAGAGCGGCAAGCGTTCGGCGGCACTCTTTTCGTCCAAGGCCTTTACCGCCCAGAGCGCCTTGCGCCGATCGAGCCCGATCGAGCGGAAGGCATCCGCGTCCGCAAGCCTTTCGAGCGCGGAGCGGGAGAGGCCGGAGCGCAGCCAGAGATCGCGGACTGTCCGGTAGCCGGCGCCGCGGTTGGCAACGAGCTTATCCTCCATCTCCTTTTGGTTCAGGCCCTTGATCGAGTTGAAGCCGAGGCGCATCGCCTTGTCGGTCATGATCACGTCCTCCATCTCGCGATGGCGCGGCTCGATGGCCCCCTTGTCGAGGCTTCCTTCTTCAAGATCGGCATCCCAGACCGAATGATTGATGTCGACGGGCCGCACCCGGACCCCATGCTCCCTTGCATCGCGCACCAATTGCCCGGGCGCATAGAACCCCATCGGCTGCGAGTTCAGGAGCGCCGCGCAGAAGACGTCCGGATAATAGGTCTTGAGCCAGGAGGAGACATAGACCAGAAGCGCGAAGGACGCGGCATGGCTCTCGGGAAAACCATATTCGCCGAAACCTTCGATCTGCTTGAAGCAGCGCTCGGCAAAGTCCCTGTCATAGCCATTCTTGACCATGCCCTCGATCATCTTCTCATGGAAGGTATGGATGGTGCCGGTGCGCTTGAAGGTCGCCATGGCGCGCCGTAGCCGGTCGGCCTCGCTGGGCGAGAAACCGGCGGCCGTGATGGCGATCTGCATCGCCTGCTCTTGGAAGAGAGGCACGCCGAGCGTCCGCTCCAGAACGAGCTCCAGCTCCTTGCTCGGATATTCGATGGGGATCTTCAGAGCATGCTGCTCCCGTCGCTTCAGATAGGGATGCACCATGTTGCCCTGGATCGGCCCCGGCCGGACGATCGCCACCTCGATGACGAGATCGTAAAATTTCCTGGGCTTCAATCGCGGCAGCATGCTCATCTGCGCCCGGCTTTCGATCTGGAAGACACCGATCGTATCGGCGCGGCAGATCATGTCGTAGACGTCCTTCTGGTCGTCCTTGAAGAGCTGATGCAGCGTTCTCTTCTCGCCGTAATGCCGGTCGAGCAGCGCGAAGGCCCGGGCGATGCAGGTGAGCATGCCGAGCGCCAGCACGTCGATCTTCAGGATCTTCAGCGTGTCGAGGTCGTCCTTGTCCCACTCGATCATGTAGCGGTCGGGCATGGCCGTGTTCATGATCGGCACCACCTCGTCGAGCCGGTCGCGGGTGATGACGAAGCCGCCGACATGCTGGGAGAGATGGCGCGGGAAGCTCATCAGCTCGGTGGCATAATCGAGCACCTTCACCGTCGTCGGGTCCTTCGTGTCGAGACCGGCAGCCTGCGCCTCGCGCTCGGAAAGATCGGCGACCGACCAGCCCCAGACCGAACCGGCGAGCGCCGATTGCACGTCCTCGGAAAAGCCGAAGGCCTTGGCGGTCTCGCGGCCGGCCGAGCGCGCCCGGTAGCTGATGACGGCGGCCGTCAGCCCCGCATGTTCCTTGCCGTAGGTGCGGTAGATATGCTGGATCACCTCTTCCCGCTTCTCATGCTCGAAATCGACGTCGATGTCCGGCGGCTCGTCCCGCTCGGTCGAGAGGAAGCGATCGAAGAGCAGGGTGGTCTCACATGGATCGACCTCGGTAATGCCCAGGCAATAGCAGACGGTGGAGTTCGCCGCCGACCCGCGGCCCTGACACAGGATAGGAACGCTGCGCGCAAACTGCATGATATTGCGCACCGTCAGGAAATAGGGCTCGTAACGTTTGCCCGCGATCAGTTCGAGCTCGTACTCGATCTGCCTTGAAACCTTATCGGGAATGCCTTCAGGATACCGCTCGCGCGCGCCCTCCATCGTCAGCCGCCGCAGGGTCTCCGTCGGCGTCTCGCCCGGAATGCTCTCGTCCGGATATTGATATTCGAGTTCCGACAGCGAGAACTTCAACCTCCCAAAGAAATGCCCGGTATTGGCGATCGCTTCCGGGTAGTCGCGGAAGATGCGCGCCATTTCCTCAGGTGTCTTCAGATGCCGTTCGGCATTGGCGTGCAGCCGGTAGCCGGCCGTGGCAATGGTCACATGCTCACGGATGGCGGTGACGACATCGGCGAGCGGCCGCCGGGCAGCGGCATGGAACAGCGGACTGTTGGTGGCGACGGGCTTGACCGCCGCGTGGCGGGCGATGGTCGCAAGCCCGGCAAAGGCAAGCTGGTCGAAGCCGTCATAACGCGGCACCAGCGCCAGATAGAGCCGATCGGCAAAATGCGGTTTCAGCCGCTTGAGGAAATCGGCAAGCAGGGTTGCCTCCGGCGCGCCGATCACCGGATCCGGCAGCACGACAAGCAAGAGGTCCTCGCCCCATTCGACAAGATCGGCTTCATAGAGCGTGCAGGTGCCCTTCTTGGCGCGCAGGTTTCCGGCGCTCAGCATCCGGCAGAGATTGCCCCAGCCGCGGCGATTTAAGGGATAGGCAAGCACGTCAGGCAGATCTTCGGCAAAGGAGAGCCGCGCGCCGGGCTGGAAGGCATATTTCTCCACCTTGGCCTGTGCATGGGCGCGCACGACGCCGGCCACCGTGTTGCGGTCGGCAATGCCAAGGCCACCAATGCCGAGGCGGCTTGCCGCAACGACCATCTCGCCCGGATGGGAGGCGCCTTCGAGGAAGGAGAAATTCGACCAGGCGCCGATCTCGAAATAGGGGGTAGCGCCGCTCATGCGAAAACTCCATGCATGAACCAGCGGGGCGGGGCGGCAGCCCCGTAATGGCCCTCGCGAAACAGCCAGAACCGCCGGCCGCGCTCATCTTCCACCCGGAAATAATCGCGTTCCATCGCCGGCTCGCCATCGAGCCACCACTCGCCGGCGATCCGTTCCGGCCCTTCGGCGCGCGCGATGCGATGCAACGTGCGGCGCCAGCGGAAACTTCTCGGCGGCCCCTCCGGCACCTCCGCCACCGCCTCCACCGGCTCGGGGCTTGGAAAGAGCCGCTGTGGCCGGGCCGCTGCGGCAAGCAGGGTCGCGGGAATGTTTTCCGCCGGCTCCTCGGCCTTGCTGATCAGCGCCAGGTCCGTGAGCGGACGGAAAGTCGCTGCCCGCTCCGGCACATGGCTTTCCGCGAGAGCCGGCACCAGCAGGCTCTCCGCACCGAACCGCGCCATGACCCGATCGGCAAAGGCCGCAAGCGGCCGCTCGCGATCCGGCGTGCCGGAAAAATCCTCCTGCATCACCTCGTATTTTTCGCTCTTCGGAACCGAGAGCCTGAGGATTTCGAAGCCGAAGCCGGCGTCGAGATCCTCATGGACCGCCTGCAGCCGCTCGCGGAAAAGACCGGCAACACGCCGCGGCTCGTTGAGCGGCGAGGATGTGCCGGCGGCGATGCGGAAGACCGCACCGTCGACGCGAAAGAGCAGAAGCTCGAACAGCCGCCCGCCTTGCCCGCGCTTTTCCAGTTCCGGCTTCAGCCGCAGCGCCAGCTCTTCCGTCAGGCCTAAAATATCGTCTTCGCCCTGGACCGGTTCGCCGAGACGGCGCTCGACCGAAAGGGCGGCGACGGGCAGCCGTGGTGACAAAGGTTCGTCCTCCCGCCCGAGCGCCTGATCAAGGCGCAGAAGCAGGATCGCGCCGAACCGGCGGGCAAGCGGCGCGCGCGGCGCCCCAATGATGTCGCCGACCTGCTTGAGCCCGACCCGGCCAAGCGTTTCGATCGTCTCCCGCGGCAGCCGGAGCGCCGCCATCGGCAGCGGCGCCAGCACCCGTGCAGCCTCATCCGGGGCAATGATGCCTTCGGACCCGAAGCGCGCCACCGCCCAGGAAAGCCCGGCCGAGGAGGAGATCGCCGCGCGGGCCTCGACCCCCAGATGGAAGAGGCGGGCGAGCAGATCGTCGAGAAGCGCCTTTTCCCCACCGAGAAGATGGGCGCAGCCGGTGATGTCGAGAAAGAGGCCACTGTCGCCGTCGAGCGCGACCAGCGGCGTATAGCGACAACACCAATCGGCAAGGCCTTCGAGCAGGGCTCGGTCAGCGACGGGATCGGCCGGCAGCACGTCGATCTCGGGACACATGGCCCGGGCCTCGGCAACCCCCTGGCCAATGTGAAACCCACGCTTCTCGGCGTAACCGTCGAGCGCAACGAGACGCATCGCACTCTTCACCTTGTCGGCGAAGACGACGGGCGGATGCTCAGGACGCCCGCGGGAAAGCCACGAGTTCCCCCAGCGCTTGCGGGCGACCCGATCGGCCGGAAGATGCGGAAAGGCGAGCGACAGAATGCGCTGGTTCTGGATCTGCCGCAGCAGCGGCTGGTAGGGGCTCGACGGGGTAAAGGCGGCGGTCATGGGGATTCCACTCCAGGAAGAAGCCGAGCGGCGCAGGAGCCCTGCTCTTCTCGGCAATGACGTGAAAGACGGGATGGCCGATGCTGCCGCGAAGCATCGATCCATCCGGTAGGGGGCGCTCTCGCGCCGGCGCCGGCTCGACGAGGAGGCGAAAGAAGGCGCTGCTGGCCTCCTCGTGTCCGGACTGGCGCAGGAGCAGAAGAGGAACGTGGCCCGCCCGTGAGCGGACATGAAGGCGCCGGCTTTCACTAAGCGCCAAGGCTGCGGGATTGCCGCGAATTTCCAGGATGACGGCGCAGAAGCTTGGAACGGAAAGCGCGGCTTCAGCGATCCAGAGCGCATCCTTCACCGTGCGTGGCAGGCTGAAGACGAGGCCGCGCACATCGAGCCCGTAAGCCTTGAGACCGAGCCCATAGGGCATGCCCGCTTCGTTGGAGGCCATCGACTGGCTGATCCAGAGAACGGGAGCTGCCGTCTCGCCCTTTTCCAGGCGCGCCTGCTGGCAGAGCACACCGAGTGCGGCGGCAAAACCGGCGGCAGCACCAGCATCACGCGTCTCGGCATTGCGGATTTCCGTCATGCCTTCGAGCGGCAGACCGCCTTCAAGAAGCGCGTCCAGATCCGGAACCCCGAGCGCAAGCGCCTTGCGGCCGGATCCATCTTCCTCGCGCTGACGGAAGCCGCCGGGGTCAGCCGCCTTGGCGGCGCGCACGACGCCCGGAAGTCGACGGTTTTCGATCCTGGCTATGGTCTCTCGGAGCGAAAGTACCGTCTCCCGCTGCACGGCTTTGTCGGCCATGACGGTCAACTCCCATCATAAATGTTCATGTTATGTTCTAATTGATTCCAGAGCTTCCTAAATGAGTCAACAGCCAATTCTAAGAATTTATTCCTGTCTTTGTGCCTGCGGAATTCAACACTCGAAAAACAAAGGCAAAATCGTTATATGGAGGGCAACAAGGAGTGCCTATGGCCCGCATTGACCACACCGATGATTGGCGGGAACGCCACGCACCGACGCTTACCACTTTCGAACAGCTCGCGCTGGAAGCCTATGGCCACCTGCCGCAGGAGTTCCGCCAGCTGACGACAGACCTCATCATCGAGGTCGCCGACTTTCCGAGCGACGACGTTTTCGAGGACATGGCGCTGGAGACGCCCTTCGACCTGCTCGGCCTCTTCGAAGGCCGCGGCATCGGCGAACGCTTCACCATGGAAACCGGCCAGTTCCCCAACCGGATCACGCTCTATCGCCGTCCGATCATCGATTATTGGGCAGAGAACGAGGAGACGCTGGGCGACATCATCACCCATGTGCTGATCCACGAGATCGGCCACCATTTCGGCCTCTCCGACGACGACATGGAACGGATCGAAGCCAGCGTCGAGCACGTCGGCGGTTAGAGCAATTCCGGGAAAAGTGTGAGGCGTTTTTCCGTTACTCCAGTGAGTACCACTCAACCGCCATTCTGCCCCTCATCCGCCTGCCGGCACCTTCTCCCCGCAGGCGGGGCGAAGGAGACTCGCGGCCTCCGCTCGCTTCAACAAGAAGCCCCGTCGATTTCTACTGACGACGCTTCCATTCGACAACGCTGCGAGCCGGGTTCGTCCCCTCGCCCCGCCTGCGGGGAGAGGGTTAGGGTGAGGGGCAATCTCAAGCGAATCGTCGGGTTCACTGTTCCGACAGCTTGATATCCGGGGTGTAATCCTTGCCCTCGACCTCCTTGACCACCGCCTGGCCACACTGCATGTGCTGCGTATCCGCATTGAAGGCATAGGCGGGGGAGCCGTGCAGGCTCCAGCCCTGGTTCAGCGCCGCTGTCACCTTGTGGCAGAAGGAGGCGTCGTCGGGGCCGGTCAGGAAGCGGTAGAGTTTCAAGATCTTGCCTTTCGTTTCTCGATAAGGTCCGCCTTGGCGGCAAGCGTCATGGCCTGGTCGAGGTGCAGCCGCTCGACCATGCGCCCATTGAGATTGATGACGCCCTTGCCGGTGTTTTCCGGAGCCGCGAAGGCGGCGATGATCGCGCGCGCCTCGTCGACGGCGATCTGCTCCACGCCGAAGCGCTCGTTCGCCGGGCCGATCTGGGCCGGATGGATCAGCATCTTGCCGTCATAGCCCATGTCGCGGCCCTGCCGGCATTCCTCGTCGAAACCCGCCACATCACGGAAATCGTTGAACACGGCGTCGATGACGTCGAGCCCGCCGCCCCGCGCTGCCAGCAGGATCTGCATCAGCCAGGGGACGAGATAGGGCCGGCCCGGACGATCCGGCACGCCGGTCTCCTTGCGCAGATCGTTGAGGCCGACGACGAAGCAATCGAGCCGCCCACCGAAGGTGCGGCCGGCCTCGGCGATAACAGGCGCGTTGATGACGCCGCGCGGCGTCTCGATCATCGCCCAGAGACGCAGCGTCTCCGGCGCATCGTTCTCGGCAAGCCAGTCGGCCGCCGCCTGGATATCCGCCGGGCTTTCGACCTTCGGCAGCAGAATGGCGTCCGAGTTGGCAGAAAGTGCCGCAGCGAGGTCACCTTGGCCGAAGTCGGAGCCGATCGCATTGATGCGGATGACGATTTCGCAATCCGGCCGGCTCGCCGTCAGAAACTGCACCAGCGCCTCGCGCGCTTCCACCTTGCGCTCGGGCGCCACCGCATCCTCGAGATCGAAGATCGCGGCGTCCGTCGCGAGTTCAGCGACTTTGGCAAGTGCACGGGCATTGTCGGCCGGCACCGAGAGCACCGAGCGGCGCAGGCGCACGGGGTGATGTTCGATCGATTTGTTCATGTTTCAGTTGTGCCCGCCTTTCCTTCGTTCCGCAAGACGAGGCGAACCGCCGCACCCTTTCATAAGAGCCACCCCTTGCAAGCGGAGCTGCAAACCACCACATCGCAACCAGAAAGGTGACGATTATGCAAAGCATTCGCTCTGTCCTCTTTACGGCCGCAGCCCTGACCATCACGTTCGCGGCCTTTGTTCTGACCGCTTCACTGGCGCTGGCACTGGCGGGCATCGCCGCCGTCGTCGTGATCGGCAGCGCCATTGCCGCCCGTCTGAACCTCAAGCCAGCCCGCGCCACCGCGCGTCCGGCCGCCGCAGGCGCCGCCCCTGGCCAGCGCGAGATGCGCATCTGGAACGACGGTCGCGGCACGATCATCGACCTCTGATCCCCAGCGATCGGGATCGATCCTCAGGTCCGGAATCGGGCTGATCGATGATCGGCTCGCCCACCATTGTTTCCTGCGGAAAACCATAGCTCCCCAGTCTGCGAAAATTTTTCCATCTTCCTGTCGGATCGGGCGCGTTCTCCCCGTCCTTGAGACAGGCCAGCACGGTCCTGGCTCTTCGAACGGAATGGAGAACGACATGGACATCGAAACGCAGCAAACTGAAACGAAGAAGCCGGCACCGGTTCTGAACGGCCTTCTGCCCTATCTTCAGGTCGATGGCGCCGTAAAGGCGGCCGAATTCTACACGCGGGCGTTCGGCGCCAAGGAAGTCAACCGGCACCCGGTAGACGAGCAGGGCCGGACGATGCACATCCATCTCTACATCAACGGCAGCTCGCTGATGCTGGCCGATGCCTATCCGGAATATGGCCATCCACTCGAAAAGCCGCAGGCCTTCACCCTGACGCTCACCATCGACGACATCGATGCCTGGTGGGACCGGGCCGTTGCCGCCGGCGCCGAGGTGGTGATGCCGGTCGAGGTGATGTTCTGGGGCGACCGCTACGGCCAGCTTCGCGATCCCTTCGGCGTTCTCTGGGCGATGAACAGCCCGGTAAAGGCAGGCTGAGGCCTTCCCGACAATCGAAAACCGGACAAAGCTTCCGCCGGGCGGGCATTTTCACCCGCCCGGCGACGCCTGTTTGGACAGATTTTCCTTCATTTCCGCGCAAAACTCATCTAAACGCTACGCAACATTCTTCTGAAATCGAAGGCCTGAAGTTATGGAAAAATTCGTCAAGCTCACCGGTGTCGCAGCACCCCTCCCCGTCGTCAACATCGACACGGACATGATCATTCCGAAGGATTACCTGAAGACGATCAAGCGCACCGGCCTTGGCAAGGGCCTCTTCGCCGAAGCCCGCTACAACGAGGATGGCTCGATCAATCCGGACTTCGTGCTCAACAAGCCCGCCTATCAGAACGCCAAGATCCTCGTTGCCGGCGACAACTTCGGCTGCGGCTCCTCGCGCGAACATGCCCCCTGGGCCCTGCTCGACTTCGGCATCCGCTGCGTGATCTCCACGTCCTTTGCCGACATCTTCTACAACAACTGTTTCAAGAACGGCATTCTGCCGATCGTCGTCAGCCAGGCCGACCTCGACAAGCTGATGGACGACGCCTCGCGCGGCTCCAACGCCATCCTCTCGGTCGATCTGGAATCCCAGGAAATCACCGGTCCGGACGGCGGTTCGATCAAGTTTGAGATCGACGCCTTCAAGCGCCACTGCCTGCTGAACGGCCTCGACGACATCGGCCTGACGCTGGAAAAGGCAACCGCCATCGACAGCTTCGAGAAGTCCGCCGCCACGTCGCGCCCCTGGGCCTAAAGCGGGCAACATGGCGCGCAAGCTCATCTCCTCGGGTTCGCCCTTCGAAAAGACGGCAGGCTATTCGCGTGCCGTCGCGATGGGCGACTGGTGCTTTGTCTCCGGCACGACCGGCTATGACTATGCCACCATGACCATGCCGGAGACGGTGGAGGAGCAGGCGCGCAATTGCCTCAGGACGATCGAGGGCGCGCTGAAGGAAGCGGGCTTTTCGCTTTCCGACGTGGTGCGCAATCACTACTACGTCACCGATGCCAGCTTCGCCGATCGGGTGTTCCCCATCTTCGGCGAAGTCTTCGGCGAGATCCGCCCGGCCGCAACCATGATCGTCTGCGACCTGACCCGCCCGGAAATGCTGATCGAGATCGAAGTCACCGCCCTTCGCGGCTGACGCCGAGCCCTTCTGCTCGCGCCATCTCCTCTCAAATCGATTCCGAATTAAGCCAATATGCGATAGTCCATGGGCATCGCTTTGCTAGACCTATGCTGAACCGGAAGACGACCATGCAATTCGAAGGCACCGCCGACTATATCGCCGACAAGGATTTGATGATCGCCGTCAATGCTGCGATCCGGCTGGAGCGGCCGCTGCTCGTCAAGGGCGAACCCGGCACCGGCAAGACCGAGCTTGCCCGCCAGATCGCTGCCGCCCTCGATCTCGAACTCATCGAATGGAGCGTCAAGTCGACCACCAAGGCGCAGCAGGGTCTCTACGAATACGACGCGGTGTCGCGCCTGCGTGACAGCCAGCTCGGCGACGAGCGCGTCAACGAGGTCAAAAACTACATCCGCAAGGGCAAGCTCTGGCAGGCCTTCGAGGCGGATCGCCGTGTGGTGCTGTTGATCGACGAGATCGACAAGGCCGACATCGAGTTTCCGAACGACCTGCTGCAGGAACTCGACCGCATGGAATTCCATGTCTACGAGACCGGCGAGATGATCAGCGCCCGCCAGCGGCCGATCGTCATCATCACCTCCAACAACGAGAAGGAACTGCCGGACGCCTTTCTCCGCCGCTGCTTCTTCCACTATATCCGCTTTCCCGATGCCGAAACGCTCGCCCGCATCGTCGAGGTGCACTATCCCGGCATCCGCAAGACACTGCTTTCGGCAGCCCTTGCCGCCTTCTACGACATCCGCCAGGTGCCGGGCCTCAAGAAGAAGCCCTCCACGTCCGAAGCGCTCGACTGGATCCGGCTGCTTGTCGCCGACGAGGTCGATCCGGCCGATCTCAGGGCCGATGCCAAGACCATGCTGCCGAAGCTGCACGGCGCGCTTCTGAAGAACGAGCAGGACGTGCACCTCTTCGAGCGCCTCGCCTTCATGGCGCGCCGCGACGGATGAGCCCGGACGCGCACAAGGTGCTGATCTATGCCACCTGGCAGGGCCACCTGCTGGTCTTCGACGAGCCAGACTTTCCGGAGATCAACTGCAGGTGCCCGGTGGTACGATGGAGCCGGGCGAGAGCCCGCAAGTAGCGGCGCAGCGGGAATTCATCGAGGAGACCGGGCTGACGCCATCGCCGCCGCTCACGCACCTCGTCACGCAGGACTATTCTTACTGGAAGGACGGTAGAACCATCTGCCATCGGCGACACTATTTTCACGTCGCCCTTGCCGGCGAATTGCAACAGACATGGCTGCACCACGAGATGACGCCGGATAGCGGCGGTCCGCCGATCCGCTTCCGCTTCTTCTGGCTCGGCATCGACGGGGCGGGGCATCAGTTGGGATATGGAATGCGGGACGCTCTGCACTTGGTGTAAATTCACCCCTCACCCTAGCCCTGTCCCCGCAGGCGGGGAGAGGGACGGGCGTCGCGACCAGCCGATGGGTGAAGCCTGTTTTCACTGCAGTGCCCCATCGGAAACAAACGGTGCGGCGAGGTCCCTTCTCCCCGCTTGCGGGGAGAAGGTCGCGGCAGCGGGATGAGGGGCCGTCCCGCACCCCCGAATCGTTTTTCTTGACCCCCGCGGCCCACTCGCGCTATCAAATTCCCCGTGGTGATTTGGCCGGCCGGCTTGCAGCCACGTTAAACAAGTCGCTAAAGGGCCGAGGAAAGTTGGATTTCCGAGGACCGGTCGCGATCAATCGCCGCCGGTTTTTTTGTATTGATCGAGTGGAAGCCCATGCCCATCAAGATTCCCGATACACTGCCCGCTTTCGAAACCCTCGTGCATGAGGGCGTGCGGGTGATGACCGAGACCGTGGCGATCCGTCAGGATATCCGCCCGCTCCAGATCGGGCTTCTGAACCTCATGCCCAACAAGATCAAGACCGAGATCCAGATGGCGCGCCTGATCGGCGCCTCGCCGCTGCAGGTGGAACTGTCGCTGGTGCGCATCGGCGCTCACCGTGCGAAGAACACCTCGGAAGATCACCTGCTCTCCTTCTACGAGACCTGGGACGAGGTGAAGGGTCGCAAGTTCGATGGCTTCATCATCACCGGCGCGCCGGTCGAGACGCTGGAATACGAGGACGTCACCTATTGGGACGAGCTGAAGCGGATCTTCGACTGGACGGCGACCAATGTGCATTCGACGCTCAACGTCTGCTGGGGCGCGATGGCGGCGATCTACCATTTCCACGGCGTGCCGAAATATCCGCTCAACGAGAAGGCTTTCGGCGTCTACCGTCACCAGAACCTCAACCGCTCCTCCGTCTATCTCAACGGCTTCTCCGACGACTTCGCGGTCCCGGTCTCGCGCTGGACCGAGGTCCGACGCGCCGACATCGACAAGGTGCCCAGCCTCGAAATCCTGATGGAATCGAAGGAGATGGGCGTCTGCCTCGTGCACGAGAAAAAGGGCAACCGGCTCTACATGTTCAACCATGTGGAGTATGATTCGACCTCTTTGTCGGACGAATACTTCCGGGACGTGGATGCCGGTGTGCCGATCAAGATGCCGCACGATTATTTCCCGCACAACGATTCGACCCTGCCGCCACAGAACCGCTGGCGCAGCCATGCCCATCTCTTCTTCGGCAACTGGATCAACGAGATGTACCAGACGACGCCCTATGATCTCTCGGAGATCGGCACCGGAGAAAGCTGAGACCTGGCGATGTTCATCCCCTTCTTCCTCGAACTCAAGGCGGCGAAGGTCCCGGTGACGCTCCGGGAATTCCTGTCCCTGATCGAGGGGATGGAGGCGGGCATCGCCGCCTTCGACGTCGAAGCCTTCTACTACCTGGCGCGCACGGCGCTGGTGAAGGACGAGCGCCATATCGACCGGTTCGACCGGGTGTTCCAGCACTGCTTTTCTGGTCTCGAAGCGGTCAATCCGATGGAAGCCGGCGAAGAGGCGGCCATCCCCGAGGACTGGCTGCGCAAGCTCGCCGAAAAGCACCTGAGCGAGGAAGAAAAGCGCCTGATCGAATCTCTCGGCGGTTTCGACAAGCTGATGGAGACGCTGCGCCAACGGCTTCACGAACAGCAGGGCCGGCATCAGGGCGGCTCGAAATGGATCGGCACCGCCGGCACCTCCCCCTTCGGCGCCTATGGCTACAATCCCGAAGGCATCAGGATCGGCCAGGACCAGTCGCGCCATCGCCGCGCCGTCAAGGTCTGGGACCGGCGCGAGTTCAAAGACTATGACGACACGGTCGAACTCGGCACCCGCAACATCAAGGTGGCGCTGAAACGGCTCAGGCGCTGGGTGCGCCAGGGCGCTGCCGACGAGTTCGACCTTTCCGGCACGATCCGCGCCACCGCCGAGCACGGCTATCTCGACGTGGTGACGCGGCCCGAGCGCCGCAATGCCGTGAAGCTTTTGATGTTCTTCGATGTCGGCGGATCGATGGACGATCACATCCGCATCGTCGAGGAACTGTTCTCAGCCGCCCGCGGCGAGTTCCGCCACATGGAGCATTTCTACTTCCACAATTGCATCTACGAGGGCCTGTGGAAGGACAACCGCCGCCGGCGCGGCGACATCACCCGCACGATGGAGGTGCTGCGCACCTTCGGCGGCGATTACCGCGCGATTTTCGTCGGCGACGCCTCGATGAGTCCCTATGAGATCAGCCATCCCGGCGGCTCGGTCGAGCATTGGAACGACGAGGCCGGCGCCCTCTGGCTCTCGCGCATGACGGCACATTTCCCACGCTCGATCTGGCTCAATCCCGTGCCCGAACAGCATTGGGGCTACACCCAGTCGATCGCCATGGTGAGAAAACTGTTCGAAGGGCGGATGTTCCCTTTGACGCTCGCCGGCCTGCAGGATGCCACCAAGCAACTATCCCGCTGAAATGACCGCGAAATCCTACAGCGCGCGTCTTTCAAAACGCGCTAACGTCGCTGTAGCCCTGTACTAAGATTTCCGGTTGCCGCATCCTCGGAAATGACGCAGGTTGCTGCGGTCGCGAAGAGGGAGCCAGCGGTGAATATGCATCAGAACACAGAAATCTTCGGCCACCTGCCATCCGGCGAGCCGGTCCATCGTGTGGTGCTCTCCGGCGGCGGCCTTACAGCGCATGTGCTGACCTGGGGCACTGTGATCCAGGATCTGCGGCTGGAAGGCCATGAGCCGCCGCTGGTGCTTGGTTTCAGCGATCTCGAAAGCTATCTCGCCCATTCGCCCTATCTCGGCGCTACGCCCGGACGCTGCGCCAACCGAATCGGAAACGGGCGCTTCACGCTCGACGGCGAGGCCTATCAGCTCGAATTGAACGAGAAGGGCGTCACGCACCTGCATGGCGGCAGCGACAATATCGGCAAGCGCAACTGGACGATCACCCGCCAGACAGCGGACAGCGTCACGCTTGTGATCACCGATCTGGACGGACGCGCCGGCTATCCCGGCAATTGTCAGGTAACCTGCACCTACACGCTGAAGCCCGGCGGCGTTTTGAGTGTCGTCTATGAAACCGAGACCGATCGGCCGACGCTCGCCAATGTCTGCCAGCACAGCTATTTCAATCTCGACGGTAGCGCCGACGCACTCGGCCACGACATCATGATCGCTGCCGACCACTATCTGCCGACCAATGAACGGCAGATCCCGACAGGCGAGATCCGTGCGGTCGAGGGCACCGCCTTCGACCTCCGGCAAATGACGCCGCTTCGCCGCCAGACCGAAGGCGAGCGCATCGCCTACGATCACAATTTCTGTCTTTCGAACGAGCCCATGGCGAAACACTCGGTGGCGCTGGCCCGCAGCATCAATTCCGGCGTCACGCTGGAAGTGCTGACGACGGAACCGGGCGTACAGCTTTACACCGGCGTCAAGCTCGATATCCCCGTCCCCGGCCTTGAGGGACGCCGCTACGGCCCGTTCGCAGGCTTCTGCCTGGAAACCCAGATCTGGCCCGACGCCATCAACCATGCCGGTTTCCCGAACGCGGTGCTTCGCCCCGGCGAGATCCGTCGGCAGGAGACGGACTACGTCTTCATGAAGAGCTGAGTGCGACCCGCACAGATGCTGACGATCTCTACAGCGCCGCGCGTCTTATCAGACGCGCAAAGGTCGCTGTCGGACTTTGATTTGCTGCATGTCTTCGTCCTTAAATCGAGGTCGATTTAAGGAGACATTCAGTAGTGAGTGGAAGGCGGCGAACGACCCAAAGGACCGGCATCGTGTTCGGCAGAGCGCACCTATTCGCACGGCGCTGCAGTCGCCCTCGAAGGGCAACGCGCCTTACGGCAGATGCCATCTCATTTCCAAAACAATTATGAAATGAAATGGTTGGGAGAAACTGGAGCGGGTGAGGCGATTCGAACGCCCGACCCCAACCTTGGCAAGGTTGTGCTCTACCCCTGAGCTACACCCGCTCATTTTCCGCGGCCCGGGGGTAGTCGGTGGACCGTGGCGTCGGCGCTGTCTTGCGGCGACGGGCGGTATATGGCCTAAGCGATTTTGGAATGCAACAGGGAAATGACGAGAAATCGAATATTTTTTTGGAGACCCTCCGCAAAGCCCGGAAATGCCGCGTTTTCGGTCATCATCGCCGCCTGTGAGATTGCGCGCTGACGGGCTTCTCCCCTAAAGCAGGATCGAAAACGAACGCCCAAGGGATGAGAATCATGAGTGAATCACAGCCGAAGACCACCGAAGACCTCTTTCGTTTTCTCGACGGACTTGGGATCGAGCATAAAACCAAGAACCACGAGCCGGTATTCACCGTCGCCGAATCGGTAGCGCTGCGTGACGAGATTCCCGGCGGCCATACAAAGAACCTGTTCGTGAAGGACAAGAAGGACAACTATTTCCTGCTCACCGTCGAGGAGCACGCAACGGTGGACCTGAAGACCGTTCACCAGGTGATCGGTGCGGCGAGCCGGGTCTCTTTCGGCAAGCCGGAAAAGCTGATGGAATATCTGGGCGTCATTCCGGGGGCCGTCACCGCCTTCGGCGCCATCAACGACACCGGCGGCAACGTCAAGGTCATCCTCGACGAGGAGCTGATGAAGTTCGACATCGTCAATTGCCATCCGCTCTCGAATGACGCGACGACCTCGATCGCATCCAGGGATCTGCTGCGCTTCATGGAAGCGACCGGACACGAACCGCTTGTCTTGAAAGTCACGGCCTGACATACGATCTTTGGCGCGAATGCAGTAAGCCGGCCAGCGAGCCGGCGAGGAGAGAAGAATGACGGGCAGCGACAATCCCTATGCAGGGTCTTTCGGCACTCAGATGACGGGCTCGGCCTCCTTCGGCCAGCCGGCGGCCGCGTCGAACGGTGACCTGATCAAGGAAACCACCACCGCCAACTTTGCCAAGGACGTGCTCGAGGCCTCCCGCCAGCAGCCGGTTCTCGTCGATTTCTGGGCACCCTGGTGCGGCCCCTGCAAGCAGCTCACGCCGGTCATCGAAAAGGTGGTCACGGAAGCTGCAGGCCGCGTCAAGCTCGTCAAGATGAACATCGACGATCATCCTTCGATCGCCGGCCAGCTCGGCATCCAGTCGATCCCTGCCGTCATCGCTTTCGTCGGCGGACGACCGGTCGACGGCTTCATGGGCGCGGTGCCGGAAAGCCAGATCAAGCAATTCATCGAAAAGATCGCCGGCCCCGCCGTCGACGACAGCAAGGCCGAGATCGAAGCCGTACTCACCGATGCCAAGGCGCTGCTCGATGCCGGCGACGCCCAGAACGCCGCCGGCCTCTACGGCGCCGTACTGCAGGCCGACCCCGACAACGTCGTGGCGATCGCCGGCATGGTCGATTGCATGATCGCCCTCGGCCAGCTCGCCGAAGCCCGCGAGGCTCTTTCCGGCCTGCCGGAAGATCTCGCCAAGGACGCGGGCATCGCAGCGGTCGGCAAGAAACTCGACCAGATCGAGGAAGCCCGCAAGCTCGGCGATCCCGACGAGTTCGAGCGGCGCCTTGCCGCAAACCCCGACGATCACGAGGCGCGCATGTTGCTCGCCAAGATCCGCAATGTCGAAGGCGACCGGACGGCTGCCGCCGACCACCTGCTGACGATCATGAAGCGCGATCGCGGCTTTGACGACGACGGCGCCCGGCGCGAACTCCTGTCCTTCTTCGAGGTCTGGGGGCCGAAGGATCCGGCAACGATCGCCGCGCGACGCAAGCTCTCGTCGATCCTGTTCTCCTGAACCGTCAGGCATTGCTTAGATATAAAGGGCGCCGTCGGTGCCCTTTTTTGTGCGCACCCAATCACGATCCGCATTCACCCATGAAGATCGACATGCGTGTCTCTTGAGATTTTCAAGGAACGCACCATCTTTTGGTCTGGTGACCACGCTTCCTTGGCGGGGCAAGAGCGGATACCTTCAGGGTCTATCGGAAAATGCACGTCGGAAATGCACGCTATCTCGGTCCTCAGGACTTGCCGGAGATCATTCCGGTGTTTCCGCTGACCGGTGCCCTGCTGCTTCCCGGTGCCCAGCTTCCGCTCAACATCTTCGAGCCGCGCTATCTCGCCATGCTCGACGACGCGCTTTCCGGCAACCGCCTGATCGGCATCGTGCAGCCCTCCTTCTGCGAAGGACGCAACGAGACGGCCACCGGCCCGACGCAAGCGCTCTGCGAGGTCGGTTGCATCGGCCGCATCACCTCCTTCGCCGAGACGGGCGACGGCCGCTACATCACCTCGCTCACCGGGGTCTGCCGCTACCGGCTGTTTTCGGAGGTCAACGGAACGCGCGGCTACCGCCGTTTCCGCATCGGCCCCTTTGCCGCCGATCTCGAGAACCGCGACGATGAAACCCTCGTCGACCGGGCGGCTCTGCTTGCCGCCTTCAAGGCCTATCTCGAAGCCAACAAGCTCAAGGCCGATTGGGAAAGCGTCGAACGGGCGAGCAATCGCACCCTGGTCAATTCCATGGCGATGATGTCGCCCTATGGGCCGGCGGAAAAACAGGCGCTGCTCGAAGCACCCGACCTCAAGACACGCGCGGAAACCCTGATCGCCATCACCGAGATCGTGCTCGCGCGCGACTTCGGCGATATGGACAGCATCCTGCAGTGAAGCGAGCGACGGATAATGGATATCAACGCCAGCAAGGTCGACCCGAAACTGCTTGAACTGCTCGTCTGCCCGCTGACGAAGGGCCGCTTGAGCTACCACGCCGAAGCCAACGAACTCGTCTCGGAAAAGGCTCGCCTTGCTTATCCGATCCGCGACGGCGTGCCGATCATGCTGGTCTCGGAAGCGCGCAAGATCGAGGATTGAGGTACGCGGCGGCTCTCGATCGCATAATTCTCAACTGCCCCTCATCCGGTCTGCCGGCCACTTTCTCCCCGCAGGCGGGGCGAAGGAACCGCGTGGCGCGCTCGCACCTGAAAAGTCAAACCGCCGCTTGCTTGCTGTCCGGTCGCGCATGGCGGCGACGCAACGGTAGATCTCGTCCCCTCTCCCCGCCTGCGGGGAGAGGGTTAGGGTGAGGGGCAATCCCAAGGTCGATATTCAAATCGGCTGCCCCGACAGCAGCCGCGGATCGCTCTCACCGGCGATGCCGGCGGCCTGGCGGATGAAGAAATTCTTCAGAGACGGCAACCGATCGACGATACCGAGGCCGAAGTCGCGGGCAATACGGACCGGGGTGATGTCGTTGGAAAACAGCCGGTTGAGCACGTCGGTCGTCACCCCCATGCGGAAGGTGTCGAAACGCCGCCAGGTCTGATAGCGCTCGAGGACCGCAAGCGAGCCGATGTCGAGCCCGAGGCGATCCGCCTCGACGATCGTTTCCGCCAGAGCCGCGACGTCCTTGAAGCCGAGATTGAGTCCCTGTCCTGAGATCGGATGAATGCCGTGGGCCGCATCGCCGGCAAGGGCAAAGCGCGGCTTGACGAAATCGCGGGCGAGCGTCAGGCCGAGTGGAAAGGCCCGCCGTCCGCCAACCACCTTCAGATGTCCAAGCTTGTGGCCAAAACGGCGCTCCAGCTCTTCCTCGAACAGGAAATCGTCGCCGTTGACCAGTCGTTCGGCGTCTTCGGTGCGCTCGGTCCAGACCAGCGACGAGCGATTGTTCTTGAGCGGCAGCGTCGCAAACGGACCGGCCGGCAGGAAATGCTCCTCCGCCGTGCCGTCGTGCGGCCGCTCGTGCTCGACCGTCGTGACGATGCCGGACTGGCCGTAGTCGAACTCGACCGTCTTGATGCCGGCGGCATCGCGCAGCTTGGAGCGCACGCCGTCACAGGCCACAAGCAGGCGCGCTTCCAGCTTTTCGCCGCCGGCAAGCGTGACGTCGACCGCATGATCGCCGCTCTTGAAGCTTTCGACCATCGTCGACTGGCGATTGACGACGCCGAGTTCCTCGCATGCGCCGCGCAGCGCGCCGACCAGCGCCGTATTCGGCACCATGTGAGCGAAGGGCCGGCCATCGCCGCCGTCACCATCGAAGGTCAGGAACACCGGGCGCACCGGATCGGCCGCCTTCGAATCGGTAATCACCATCCGGCGGATCGGCTCCGCCTCCGGCACGATCTGATCCCAGACCCCGAGCACGTCGAGCATGCGTTCGGCAGCCGACGCAACCGCCGAGGCGCGCTGGTCCTTCTTCCAGGCGCCTTCCGGGGCGCCGTCGATCACCATCACGCTCAGATGCGGCGCCGCCTTCTTCAGGGAAACGGCGAGCGAAAGGCCGACATAGCCGCCACCGGCAATCAAGACATCGAGCATCCGCTTTCTCCCGTCGCACTTGAGCATCGTTTTATGTCTATATAGATCAATGCCATCGACGTTCCTACCATCGGAGACTGCCGAAATGTCGCGCCCCGCTGAGACCGCCACGCCCATGGATGCGCTGCTTGCCATTCTCGATCTCGAGAAGCTGGAGGAAAACCTGTTCCGGGGCTTGAGCCCGCAGGTCGGCTGGCAGCGGGTCTTCGGCGGCCAGGTCATCGGCCAGGCGCTGGTGGCGGCCCAGCGGACCGTCGACGCCGACCGCTTCGTCCATTCGCTGCACGCTTATTTCATGCGGCCGGGCGATCCGTCGGTACCGATCATCTACGAGGTCGACCGTATCCGCGACGGCTCGAGCTTCGCCACCCGCCGTGTGGTCGCCATTCAGCACGGCAAGGCGATCTTCTCGATGTCCGCCTCGTTCCAGTACGACGAGGACGGTTTCGACCACCAGATCGAGATGCCGAAGCTGCCGATGCCCGAGACGTTGCCGGGCGAACAGGAGCTGAAGGAGAAATTCCTCGTCCACGCACCGGAGGCGATCCGGCGTTACTGGGAGCGGCCGCGGCCGATCGAAATCCGCCCGGCCTCGCTGCACCACTATTTCACCCGCAACGACGGCAAGCCGATCCAGGACGTCTGGGTCAAGGCGGTCGGCGCGGTTCCGGACGAGCGCCATATCCAGGCGGCCATCCTTGCCTATCTCTCCGACATGACCCTGCTCGACACCTCGCTCTATGCGCACGGCACTTCGGTCTTCGACCGGAACCTGCAGGTCGCAAGCCTCGATCACGCCATGTGGTTCCACCGCCCCTGCAAGATGGACGACTGGCTGCTCTATACCCAGGACAGTCCGAGTGCACATGGTGCCCGCGGGATGACCAGAGGCAGCCTTTTTACGCGTTCCGGCGTGCTGATCGCCTCTGTCGCCCAGGAAGGGCTGATCCGGAAAAAGGCATCTGAATAAAAAACGGGCAGATTCTAAAATATGCCTATTTTTTAATCTTCTAAATTGACGATTTTTTAGTGCGCCGCAGCATCCATGCTGCGGTTTTCATTTTTCCCGTTGTTTTTCATTTGCTTAGCGCAGGCGTCTGAATCTGGCACGCCCCTTGAATGTCATTGTCCGGTTGCACGGCGCCCTGGCGCTCCGCAGCAAGGAGAGACGGCCTCCGCCGGAGGCGAACAAGGATGAAACCAGATGAAAATTGTGATGGCCATTATCAAGCCGTTCAAGCTCGATGAGGTTCGCGAAGCCCTCACTGCTGTCGGCATCCAGGGCCTGACCGTAACCGAAGTCAAAGGCTACGGCCGCCAGAAGGGACATACCGAAATCTACCGCGGCACCGAATATGCCGTGAGCTTCCTGCCGAAGCTGAAGGTCGAAATCGCCGTTGCCTCGGAACTCGTCGACAAGGCCGTGGAAGCGATCGCCGCCGCCGCCAAGACCGGCCAGATCGGCGACGGCAAGATCTTCGTCTACGCCATTGACCATGCCGTGCGCATCCGCACCGGCGAAACCGATTCAGAAGCGTTGTAATCACGCCGTTCAGGGAGCACTACTCGATGTCATCAATGAAATTCTCCACCTCTCTCGGACGCCTGGGCGCACTGACCGCCGCCCTGCTTGCGCCGGTTGTTGCCTTCGCCCAGGAAGCGGCGCCGGCCGCAACAGAGGCTGCCGCGGCCGTCCCAGTTCCCGACAAGGGCGATACCACCTGGATGCTGCTGTCGACCATCCTCGTGCTCCTCATGACCGTTCCGGGCCTTGCCCTCTTCTACGGCGGCCTGGTGCGCGCCAAGAACATGCTGTCGGTTCTGATGCAGGTGCTGATGATCACCGCGATCGTCATGATCATCTGGGTCACCTACGGCTACTCACTGGCCTTCACGGACGGCGGCTCGCTCAACCTGTTCGTCGGTGGCCTATCGAAGATGTTCCTCGCCGGCGTCGACACGACCACGCTTGCCGAGAGCTTCTCCAAGGGTGTGTTCATCCCCGAATATGTTTTCGTCGTCTTCCAGATGACCTTTGCCTGCATCACGCCGGCGCTGATCGTCGGCGCCTTCGCCGAGCGCATCCGCTTCTCGGCCGTCGTGCTGTTCGTCATCCTCTGGGTCACCTTCGTCTACTTCCCGGTCGCCCACATGGTCTGGTTCTGGGGCGGCCCGAGCGCCTATACGGCTCCGACCGGCCTGATCTTCTCCTTCGGCGCGATCGACTTCGCCGGTGGCACTGTCGTCCACATCAATGCCGGTATTGCCGGCCTCGTCGGCGCCATCCTGCTCGGCAAGCGCACGGGCTATAAGAAGGAAATCATGGCGCCGCACTCGATGACGCTCACCATGGTCGGCGCGTCGCTGCTCTGGGTCGGCTGGTTCGGCTTCAATGCCGGCTCCAACCTCGAGGCCAACGCCTATGCCGCACTCGCGATGATCAATACCTTCCTCGCAACCGCCGCTGCCATCATCTCCTGGGCCGTCGTCGAAACGCTCGTCCGCGGCAAGGCCTCGATGCTCGGTGCAGCGTCCGGTGCCGTTGCCGGTCTCGTCGCCGTCACGCCGGCCGCCGGTTTTGCCGGCCCGATGGGCGCGATCGTGCTCGGCTTCATCGTCTCGCCGGTCTGCTACTTCTTCGTCGACGTCGTGAAGAACAAGTTCAACTACGACGACAGCCTCGACGTCTTCGGCGTTCATGGCGTCGGTGGCATCCTCGGTGCCATCGCTACCGGTATCCTCGTCAACCCGGCCCTCGGCGGCGCCGGCATCGTCGACTACTCGACGGCCGACTTCGCAGCCGGTTATGCCGGTACGGCAACCCAGGTCCTGGCACAACTCAAGGGCGTGCTCGTCACCGTGGCCTGGTCCGGCATCGGTTCGTTCATCATCTTCAAGGTGGTGGATGCAATCGTAGGCTTGCGCGTCTCCGTCGAAGCCGAACGCGAAGGTCTCGACCTCTCGTCCCACGGCGAAGCCGCCTACCACGCCAGCTAAGCGCATCGTGGCGCCACAAACGGCGCCACCCAAGTCCCGTCGCGATCCGCCTTTGCGGATCGCCTTTGGCCCGGATCGCAAGATCCGGGCCTTTTTTCGTACCGATCTTCAGGACAGGCGCCGCTATTTTAGCGGCAACTACGCATGGTTAATGTCGCATTAACCGTACTCCGCTTAGGTTGATTCCATGGCACGCAATGTGCCCTAGAGATCGACACGGGCAGCAGGCAATATGAGCAGAAGCAATCCGGCAACGCTTGACAGCCGTTCCAACCGGTTCGTGCTAACCACCTTCGTTTGGCGACAGATCGCGTCGCTGGCGGGCTTTGCGCTGTTCAGCGCATTGGCGCTGGCTGTCGCGGCGCTATCGACATGGAACGTCGCCGACCCGAGCTTCTCCTATGCCACGTCGGAAGCGCCGACCAATGTGCTTGGTTATCCGGGTGCGGCCTTTGCCGATATCTTCATGCAATTCTTCGGCCTTGCCAGCGTCGTCGCGCTGCTGCCGGCCGTTGCCTGGGCGCTGGTGCTGATCAGCGGCAAGCGCTTCGACAAGATCTTCAAGCGCCTCGGCGCCTGGTTCATAGGCTCCGTGCTTGCCGGCGCGGCGCTGAGCTGCGTGCCCGCGCCCATCACCTGGCCCTTGCCCAATGGTCTCGGCGGCGTCTTCGGCGACATGATTCTCCGCTTTCCCGCACTCTTCACGGGCGCCTTCCCCACCGGCACGCTCGCGACCGTGCTCGCCTGCATCTTCGCGGCACCGGCCGCGTGGTGCCTGATCTACAGCGCCGGTCTCATCGGCGTCAGCGACGAAGAGGAAGACGAGGAGGTTGTCGAACCGACGCCGAGCAAGGCGCGTACCGTTCGCGATGAACTGGACGAGGACGACAGCGAAGGCCCCTTCACCCTGCTGATGGGTTCCTTCGCTCATATGCGCTACACGATGCACGCACGCGTGCGTCGCATTTTCGGCATGAGCGGCACGCGCAGTTCGCCCAAGCGCCAGTATGACGAGCCCTACGATTTCAACAATGACGAGTTCGGCACGCTGAACGAGCCGGTCCGGCCGAAGCCGATGGCTGCTGGCGACCGCATCGAACCCTCGCTCGACCGCTCCGAACGCCGCATCGTCACGCCGCCGCCGATCATGTCCGATGGCGAGGACGACGATCTGCCCTTCGATATCGACGAGCGCCGCCCCGCCGGCATCCTGCCGGACGACGAGGATGATGACCCGGCATCCGACTGGGCGCCGCGGGCAGCGCCGCCGAAGCAGGGCCTGCCGAAGTCAGGCTCGCGCGTGGCAACGCCGGCGCCCCGCCCGAAAGCCGGCCAGCGGATCGAGCGCGAAGCCCAGCGCTCGTTCGTCGAGGACGATGGCGACTTCACGCTGCCGCCGATGCATTTCCTTGCCGAACCGAAGAATGTCAGCCGCGACGCCTCGCTGTCGCCCGACGCACTCGAGCAGAATGCCCGCATGCTCGAAGGCGTGCTCGAGGATTTCGGCGTCAAGGGCGAGATCATCCATGTACGCCCGGGTCCGGTCGTAACCCTCTATGAACTGGAGCCGGCACCCGGCATCAAGTCGTCCCGCGTCATCGGCCTTGCCGACGACATCGCCCGCTCGATGAGCGCGATCGCTGCCCGCGTCGCCGTCGTTCCCGGCCGCAATGCCATCGGCATCGAACTGCCGAACCAGCGGCGCGAAACCGTCTACCTGCGCGAACTCATCGGCTCGCGTGACTTCGAGACTTCCAAGGCACGCCTTGCCATGGCGCTCGGCAAGACGATCGGTGGCGAGCCCGTGGTTGCCGATCTCGCCAAGATGCCGCATCTGCTCGTCGCCGGTACTACTGGCTCGGGCAAGTCGGTGGCGATCAACACGATGATCCTGTCGCTGCTCTATCGCCTGCGCCCGGATCAGTGCCGCCTGATCATGATCGACCCGAAGATGCTCGAACTCTCCGTCTATGACGGCATCCCGCACCTGCTTTCGCCCGTCGTGACCGATCCCAAGAAGGCGGTCGTCGCGCTGAAGTGGACGGTGCGCGAGATGGAAGAGCGCTACAAGAAGATGTCGAAGATCGGCGTGCGCAACATCGACGGTTTCAACAGCCGCGTCGAACAGGCACTTGCCAAGGGCGAATCGATCACTCGCACCGTACAGACCGGCTTCGACCGCCAGACCGGCGAGGCGATGTACGAAACCGAAGAATTCGATCTGTCGCCGATGCCCTACATCGTCGTCATCATCGACGAAATGGCCGACCTGATGATGGTCGCCGGCAAGGATATCGAAGGAGCCGTCCAGCGCCTCGCCCAGATGGCGCGCGCCGCCGGCATCCACGTCATCATGGCGACACAGCGCCCCTCGGTCGACGTCATCACCGGCACGATCAAGGCCAACTTCCCGACGCGCATCTCGTTCCAGGTCACCTCGAAGATCGACAGCCGCACGATCCTCGGCGAACAGGGCGCCGAACAGCTGCTCGGCATGGGCGACATGCTCTACATGGCCGGCGGCGGTCGCATCCAGCGCGTCCACGGCCCCTTCGTCTCCGACACCGAAGTCGAGGAGGTCGTCGCCTATCTCAAGACCCAGGGCGTGCCGCAATATCTCGATGCCATCACCGAGGATGACGACGAGGATGGCGAGGGCGGCGGACCGGCCGGCACCTCCAACCTCGCCGATTCCGACGACCCTTATGATCAGGCGGTCGCGGTCGTTCTGCGCGACGGCAAGGCCTCCACCTCCTACGTGCAGCGCCGCCTCGGGATCGGCTACAATCGGGCCGCATCGCTGATCGAGCGCATGGAGCAGGAAGGCATCATCGGCCCGGCGAACCACGCCGGAAAGCGCGAGATACTCGTTCCGACCGAAGAGTAAAGGGCCGGTCGGCAAGGCAATTCCGGCGGGAGTACGGTGCATTTCGCGAGAGCGTGCTGCACCAACAGAAGAGACGACCCGCAGACACGGACAGAGGCACCGGACGAAAGACCAAACCGGTAACGGTCATGTGAGAGCGCGAGCGGAAATGCCCGAAAGAGGCGCCTTGAAGGCGCCGCACTTGCGCTCCAGATGATCCGTAAATGAAGGAGACTGAGATGACAGAGACCAAAATCGGCGAGCGCAATCCTCCGGTGATTTCGCGCCGCCTCTTCGTGTGCGGGCTCGCGGCGCTTGCCGGCATCGGCGGCACCGGTCTCGACCTGACCCAGGCTTTCGCCCAGGCGCCGAGTGCCGCCCAGAAGATCGCCGATCACTTCTCCTCGGTGAAGACCATGGCCGGTGAATTCGTGCAGTTCGGCCCACGCGGCGAACAGACCGGCGGCAAGTTCTATATCCGCCGCCCCGGCCGCATCCGCTTCAACTACGAAGCCCCCTCGCCGATGCGCGTCATCGCCGACGGCAAGTCGGTGGTCATCGGCAACATGAAGCTCAAGACCTGGGACATCTATCCGCTGTCGAAGACGCCGCTCAACCTGCTGCTCAGCGAAAAGATCGATCTGACCGGCAAGATGGTGCGCGACGTCAAGGAAGAGTCCGACCTCATCACCATCGTGCTTGGCGACCGCTCAATCTTCGGCGATTCGACCATCACCATGATGTTCGATCCGAAGACCTACGATCTGCGCCAATGGACGATCACTGACGCGCAGAAGAAGGATACCTCGGTCATGATCTTCAATGTCCAGACCGGGATGCCGTTGGACGACAAGGTCTTCCAGATCCCCTACGACGAGGTCCGCAACAAGCGGGGCGGCTAGAGATCCAACCGCCGGCATCTCGACCGCTGGCATGATGGACATGGCCGCCGGATGGCGGCCTTTTTCGTGCGCTCCCGTTCGCGCATTCCTTGTCCCGGCGCGTCGGACCTGCTTAAAGCTCAGGTCAAACATCCATCCAAGCCGGCCTTCCCTTCGCGAACGTCCGGCCCCAGCCGATCAGGGAATGACGAATGGCCCTTTCCGTCGCCACATGGAACATCAATTCCGTTCGCCTGCGCATGCCGCTTGTCGAGCATCTCCTGAAGACGTGGCAGCCGGACATACTCTGCCTGCAGGAAACCAAATGCCCGAACGACCAGTTCCCTTCGAAGCCGCTGAAGGCGCTCGGCTACAATCACATCGAGATGCACGGCCAGAAGGGCTATCACGGCGTGGCGACGATCTCGCGCCTGCCGCTGCATGAGCTCAGCGACCGCCGCGACTATTGCGGCGTCGGCGATGCCCGCCACCTCTCGGTCGTCTTCGAGACCGGCGGCAAGAAGATCCGGCTACACAATTTCTATGTTCCGGCGGGCGGCGACGAGCCGGACCGCACCATCAATCCAAAGTTCGGCCACAAGCTCGACTTCGTCGAGGAGATGAAGCTGCTGCACGCGGAGGCCGAGGCCGGCATTTCCTCGATCCTCGTCGGCGACCTCAACATCGCGCCACTCGAAGACGACGTCTGGTCGCACAAGCAGTTGCTGAAGATCGTCAGCCACACGCCGATCGAGACCGAAGGGCTGACCACGGTCATGACCGGCGGCGGCTGGGTCGACCTGATGCGCCAGCACACACCGGCCCCGACCAAGCTCTACACCTGGTGGAGCTACCGGGCGAAGGACTGGGAGGCCGCCAACCGCGGTCGCCGGCTCGATCATATCTGGTCTTCCGCCGACCTGGCGCCGGCGCTGAAGCACGTCGACATCCTGCGCGAAGCCCGCGGCTGGGAGCGTCCCTCCGACCACGTGCCGGTCATCGCCCACTTCGATATCTAGACGCTTTTCCCTGAGCGGCGGCGCGCGCCTTCGGTGCTTGCCGATTCATCAAGAAAAACACGATTAAAAGAATCATATTTTTCTTGATGCGCATTTCCAAGCGGACTATCCCTCTATTCGGGCGTGCTCGGTTCGCTGAAATACCGGTGGTAACGGACAGAGGCCCGTTACCTGTATTCAGTCAAAGCGGCCGACGAGCGCGCCGGCCCGGCGGATCATCGCCTGCAGGTTCTCGCGGATGCGCACTTCGACGAGCTCCGCCACTTCCGGATACTCTTCCAGCATGCGGCGGAAGAGCGGCCGGTTGATGCGGATGACCTCGCTATCTTCCTCGGCGGTCGCCGTGAACTTGCGTTCGACCATCGAGATCAGGGCCAGTTCCGACAGAAGTGCACCACGACCAACCGTGGTGACCGTCGCCAGGGAGCCGTCGGCGCCTGCCTTCGACAAGGACAGGCTGCCGCTCGCAATCGCATAGGCGCAATCGGCTGGCGCCCCTTCGCGAAACAGCTCCTGCCCCTTGAATATGCGGCGCCGCTCCGCGCCAAAGGCGATCAGTCTGAGCTTGTCCTCGCTGATATCGGCAAACAGCGGCACGTTGGACAGAAGCACGATATCATCGTTGAGTGCCAAGCGGCTAACCTCCGGAAGTCACGTCGCTGCCGACCCGGCAGGCCGGTAACGGAAAACGGAACATGGTGTGGAGCAGTTTGTGCCATGCATGCCCCGGCTACGGAACGATCTTGTAGCCGCCGTTCTCTGTCACCAAAATCTCGGCATTGGAAGGGTCGCGCTCGATTTTCTGGCGCAGCCGGTAGACATGGGTTTCCAGCGTGTGGGTGGTGACCCCGGAATTGTAACCCCAGACCTCTTCCAGAAGCACGTCGCGCGTCACCACCTTCTGGTCGGCGCGGTAGAGGTAGCGAATGATCGCCGCTTCCTTCTCGGTGAGACGAATCTTCTGGCCGTTCTCAAGCGTCAGCAGCTTCTGGCTGGGCTTGAACGTGTAGGGCCCGACGCTGAAGGTCGCGTCCTCGCTCTGCTCGTGCTGGCGCAACTGCGCGCGAATGCGGGCAAGCAGCACGGCGAAGCGGAACGGCTTCGTCACATAGTCGTTGGCGCCGGCCTCGAGTCCGAGGATCGTATCCGAATCGGTGTCGTGGCCGGTCAGCATGATGATCGGCGCCTTGAAGCCGCCCTTGCGCAGGAGCTTTACCGCCTCGCGACCATCCATGTCGGGCAGGCCGACGTCCATGATCAGCAGATCTACCTGCTGCCCACGTGCGGTCTGGATACCCTTGCCGGCGGTCGCCTCCTGGATGAGATCGAATTCTTCGTAGAGCGAGAGCTGCTCGACCAATGTCTCGCGCAGGTCATTGTCGTCATCGACAAGAAGAATGGTACGGGTCGCCATTGGACAATTCCTGTTTGCTTCCATTTTCAAACTAGCTCAAATGCCTGTGTTGGCAAGCGAACCAGCATTGCTGGATCGTTATATTCGCAACCGTGCTTATGGTGCCCCCCAAATCACGGGCAAAGCAAAAATCCGTGAGAATGATGCGCAAGAAAACGTCGGGAAAAAGACCAGCCAAATCCATCATCACAGTTCGCCCGGCGCCGCGCGATCGAAAGCGGGCACTGGTCTGCTTCGACGGCCGCGTCGAGCAGGCGGCGATCGGACGAAGCGGCATCACCAGCCTGAAGCGCGAGGGTGACGGCGCCACCCCGCGCGCCGCAATGAAGCTGATCGGCGGTTATGTCAGGCGCGATCGGCTCTCCCTGCCGCCGACGCCGCTGCCGACGCGGACCACGCGCAAGGGCATGCTGTGGTGCGACGCGTCAGGCCACGCCCAATACAATCGTCCGGTCACGGCACCTTTCGCGCCGAGCCATGAGGAAATGATGCGCGAGGACGGGCTCTATGACATCTGCCTGGTGATGGACTGGAACCTTATGGCTCGCCGGCGAAATGCCGGCTCGGCGATCTTCTTCCACCTGATCCGGCCGGGCTATGAGCCGACGCAGGGCTGCGTCGCGGTCAGCCTGTCCGCCATGTCGCGGCTGATCCCGCATATGCGGCGCGGCACCGTTATCCAGGTTCTCTGATACCGGCCAGGGCTGGTGTCAGTCAGGCCAGCGACCGGGGCGTCACGAAACGCCGGAGCTTGGCACCGCCGGGCGCAAGCTCGCGCCAACCCGTTGCTTCGAATTCGAGCACGGCAAGGGCAGCCGTCGGAAACTTGTCCGCCATACGCATCCGCAAGTCCGCATCGCCGGAACCGACGAGTTGGAACGCCAGGTCCTCCATGCCAGGATTGTGGCCGACGACGAGCAGCGTCCCGACGGCCGGATCGGTCTCGCGGAGGACGCTCAGGATCTGGGCCGCTCCCACCTCGTAGATCGCGCGGGTATTCTCGACCGCGATCCCCGACGGCAGGGCGGCCGCGACCAGTTGCCAGGTCTCTTGTGCACGTTTCGCCGCAGAAACGAGGGCGCGTTCCGGCACGAGCTTATGCTGCTTCATGTAGTCGCCCATCCGGGGCGCTGCCTTGCGGCCACGTTCGCCAAGCGGGCGATTGATATCGGCGACGCCGTCCGGCCAGGCGGACTTGGCATGCCGAAGCAGCATCAGGCAGTAGGTGTGAACAGGCAGGTCGTCGCTCATCCGTCGTCCTCCCAAGGCTCTTCGGGCCAGGAGTGGACAGCTTAGCGCATTTCGCCGAGCCGCGCGGAATGCCTTGAATGCGCGCAGACAAAAAAGGCCGCCCCGAAGGGCGGCCATTTGCGCCGGAAAAGCTCAGATCCGGCTTATTTCCATTCGCGGATATCGACGAAGTGGCCCGCCACCGCCGCGGCTGCCGCCATGGCCGGCGAAACCAGATGCGTGCGGCCCTTGAAGCCCTGGCGACCTTCGAAGTTGCGGTTCGACGTCGACGCGCAACGCTCGCCGGGCTTCAGCCGGTCGTCGTTCATCGCCAGGCACATAGAGCAGCCCGGCTCGCGCCAGTCGAAGCCGGCTTCCTTGAAGATCTTGTCGAGGCCTTCGGCCTCGGCCTGTTCCTTCACGAGGCCGGAGCCTGGAACGATCATCGCCGAAACGGTCGAGGCGACCTTGCGGCCTTCGACGACCTGGGCCACGGCCCTGAGATCCTCGATGCGACCATTGGTGCAGGAACCGATGAAGACGCGATCGATGGCAATGTCGGTGATCTTCGTGCCCGGCTTCAGGCCCATGTAATCGAGCGCGCGCCACTTGGAGGCCCGCTTGGTCTCTTCCTGGATCTCGTCCGGATTGGGAACGATGCCCTGAACCGAAATGACGTCTTCCGGAGAGGAGCCCCAGGACACGATCGGCGGCAGGTTGGCGGCGTCGAGCACGACGACGCGGTCATAATGCGCGCCTTCGTCCGTGTGCAGCGTCTTCCAGTATTCGAGCGCCATGTCCCAGGCCTTACCCTTCGGAGCGCGCGGCTTGTCCTTGATATAGGCAAATGTCGTCTCGTCGGGCGCGATCAGGCCGGCGCGGGCACCGCCTTCGATCGTCATGTTGCAGATGGTCATGCGGCCTTCCATCGACAACGAGCGGATCGCCTCGCCGGCAAATTCGATGACGTGGCCGGTGCCGCCGGCGGTGCCGATCTCGCCGATGATCGCGAGGATGATGTCCTTGGCGGTGACGCCGGGCGGAAGCTGGCCGTCGACGCGCACCAGCATGTTCTTCGCCTTCTTCTGGATCAGCGTCTGGGTCGCGAGTACGTGCTCGACCTCGGAGGTGCCGATGCCGTGGGCCAGAGAACCGAAGGCACCGTGCGTCGAGGTGTGGCTGTCACCGCAGACGATGGTCATGCCCGGCAGGGTGAAGCCCTGCTCCGGGCCGACGATGTGCACGATGCCCTGCCGCTTGTCGTTCTCGGAATAGTATTCGACACCGAAGTCGGCGGCGTTCTTGGCGAGCGCCTCGACCTGGATGCGGCTTTCCTCGTTCTTGATGCCGAGATGGCGGTCGGCCGATGTCGGAACGTTGTGGTCGACGACGGCGAGTGTCTTTTCCGGGGCGCGGACCTGGCGGCCGGCCATGCGCAGGCCCTCAAAGGCCTGCGGGCTCGTCACTTCGTGAACGAGGTGACGATCGATGTAGAGAAGACAGGTGCCGTCTTCCTGTTCGTTGACCAGGTGGTCGTCCCAGATCTTGTCATAGAGGGTACGCGGTGCGCTCATGGCAGTATATCCATCGAGTTTTCAAAAGGTAGGGAAAGCCGGCGGCAGGGCGGCCGGAAACGCTGATCAGGAGATCAGGATAGGCGGCTTGTGAGCGCCCCGTGGACGCGCGCAAAGAAACGTGCCGGCAGGCGCTTGTGATCCTGCAGCACGACGATTTTCTGTTCGCGACATCCGAATTTGGATTCCATGGCCGTGTTCATATCAATTTTCTGACAGGTCGGCAATTGGTGGAAGCGGCCTCAGCGCTGCTCGGCACGTCGCAGCCGCCGCTCCAACGCCCGCAATGCCAGAGACAGGCCGATGGTCAGCACCAGATAGACATAGGCGACGATCGAATAGGTCTCGAAGAAGCGGAAGGAGCCGGAGGCGTAAACCTTGCCCATCTGCGTGATGTCGGCGACGCCGAGCACCGACACGAGCGAAGAATCCTTGACCATGGCGACGAAGTCGTTGCCGAGCGGCGGCAGGATCACGCGGACCGCCTGCGGGAAGATGACGAGGCGAAAACGCTGATAGCGCGTAAGTCCCAGCGCCTTCGCGGCCTCGACCTGCCCCTTGTCGACCGAAAGGATGCCGGCCCGGAACACCTCGGCGATGAAGGCGGAATAGCCGATCATCAAGGCGATGATTGCGCGCCACATCAGCGAGATGTCGCGCACGACGACCGGTTCCATCCAGCCGGCACTGATCAATGGCGCACAGACGAAATTGGCCGCGACGACCAGCGCCGGCGCTCCAACGAAGGCAATGTAGAACAGCAGAACCAGGATCGGCACGCCGCGGATGACTTCGGTATAGAAGCGCGCGACCTGCCGCAGCGCCGTATGCTCGGAGAGCGCCATGAGCGCGATACCGAGGCCGAACGTCGTCGCCAGCACGAAGCCCATGAGGGTCACGAAGACGGTGACGCCGAGGCCCTTGAAGACGACAGTGAAAACTTCGGAGAAGATGTCATTGCTGACGATCACGGCGGCAAGCGCCACCGCGATCACAAGAAGGGCGACCAACCACCAGGGATAGTCGCCCTTGCCGGACATATCAGGAGATTGCGGGGCAGCCACTCAGATCAGCCGCCCATCTTGTATTCGAGGAACCACTTCTTATCGAGGGCATCGAAGGTGCCGTCCTCCTTCAAGGCCTTGATCGCGGCGTTGACCGGAGCGACGAGATCCGAGCCTTTCGGGAAGATGAAGCCGAAATCCTCGGTGCCGAGCGGGCCGCCGACGACCTTGAGCTTGCCTTCGGAGGAATCGACATAGCCCTTGGCGGCGACGCTATCGGTCAGCACCACGTCGACGTCACCGGCCTTCAGCGCCTGCACGGTTGCACCGAAGGTCTCGAACAGCTTGATGCGTGGGTTCTGTTCGTTGCCGTCGAGCATTTCGTAGACGGCGGTGTAGAACGGCGAGGTGCCCGGCTGGGCGCCGACCAGACCGTCGGCAAAGGCGCCGAAGCTCTTGCCGTCGTTGAAGCGGTTTTCATCGCTGCGCACCAGCATGAACTGTTGCGAGCGCATATAGGGGTCCGAGAAGTCGACCTTCTCCTTGCGGTCATCCTTGATGGTGATGCCGGTCATGCCGATCTGATATTGGCCGTCGTGCACCGCCTGGATCATCGCGTCCCAGCTCGTGTTCTGGTATTCGACCTTGAAATTCAACCGCTTGGCGATCTCGTTCATCGCGTCGTATTCCCAGCCCTTGGCTTCGCCGGTCTTCGGATCGACGAACTGCAGCGGCGGGTAGGCGTTCTCCGTGACGACGACGACCGTCTTGCCGCCGAGATCGGGCAGGTCGCTGGCAGTGGCCGGTGCAGAAAATGCGAAAGGAACGGCAAGTGCGGCTGCGATGCCCGCAAGCACGTGGCGACGGATTGTCATTGAAGGGGCTCCCGAAAATTGTGGCAGCGGAAAATGTCACAAATTCCGTCGAAAAGACAAGCGGATAGTACCAAAAAAGAAAGGCGGCCGAGGCCGCCTTTCCAACAATCCGAGAGGATTGAAAACTTATTCTGCTGCGGCTTCCGCTGCTGCCTTTGCTTCGGCGGCTTCGGCTGCTGCCTTCTCGGCGGCGAGCGCCTGGGCTGCTGCAACCTTTTCAGCCTCGATACGTGCCTTTTCCTCGGCAATCGCCTGGCGCTCGGCTTCGTTGAGCTTGCGGGCGCGCGTGCCGGTGTTCTCGACGATACGAGCCGACTTGCCGCGACGATCGCGCAGGTAGTAGAGCTTGGCGCGACGGACCTTACCGCGGCGAACCACTTCGACGCTCTCGACGAGCGGAGAGTAAACCGGGAATACGCGCTCGACGCCTTCGCCGTAGGAGATCTTGCGAACGGTGAAGTTTTCGTTGATGCCGCCGCCCGAACGAGCGATGCAGACGCCTTCATAGGCCTGAACGCGGGTACGGTTCCCTTCGACAACGCGGACGTTGACGCGCAGCGTGTCGCCTGCGGAGAATTCGGGGAGCGTGCGCTTGGCGGCGATCTTGGCGGCCTGTTCGGCTTCCAGCTGCTGGATGATGTTCATCGGTCTAACCTTTCAAGTTCTTCTGAAACAGCCAGAGCGCTCTCGATGAACCTGTCGGGCTTGCCTTCAGGTTTTGCCGGAAACCGGCAGGAGCGGATTCGCCATTCTTTGTTTTGGTCGACGGGCACAGAACCCGAACCGGGGCGGCACATACACCAATCGGTTCGGCTTGTCATCCCCGGAAGCCATATTTTCTCGGCGATCCGCGCCGAACATGATGATTCTATCAGAAAATCCGCAAATAGGCGCGGGCGATTATCGGACGCACCGGACTTGCGGCCGCCACAACCACCGGCTATCCCGAGCGTGGTGGGTCGGGGGAGACCATGCATATCTTCGAAGTGCTCATGCTTTTTGCGGCCGGCTTCCTGTCCGGTGTCGTCAATGCCATCGCCGGCGGCGGAACGTTCCTGACCTTCGGGGCGATGACGCTTGGCGGCCTTTCGCCGATCGTCGCCAATGCGACTTCGTCGATCATCCAGTTCCCAGGCTATATCACCTCGGCACTCGCCTATGCCAAGGAGATCCGCGCCGACAAGCGCTATGCCATGCTGCTCGGCGTGATCTCGGCGCTCGGCGGTCTGGGCGGCGCGCTGCTACTCGTCTCGCTTTCCAACGCCTCCTTCCGCGCGCTGGTCCCCTGGCTGCTGCTTGCGGCAACCGCGATTTTCGCCGCCGGACCGCTCTTGAAGCCCAAGGCGCGTGTTGACGAGCATGCGATCAATCCAGCCGGCATCGGCGCCCAGTTCGTCACCTCCGTCTATGGCGGTTTCTTCGGCGCCGGCATGGGCATCATGATGCTGGCAGTGCTGGGGCTCGCCACCGGTGGCGGCTACCACCGGCTGAACGCGCTCAAGAACTTCATCTCGATCGTGATTGCGGCGATCGCCATCGTCGTCTTTGCTGCGGGCGGCGTCGTCTCCTGGCTGCATGCGGCAATCATGGTACCGGGCGCGGCCCTTGGCGGTTACTCCGGCGTCTGGGCGGCCAGGCGCGTGCCGCAGGCGATCATCCGCGCCCTCGTCGTCGCCGTCGGCCTGCTGCTGGCCGCCTATTATTTCTTCACGGGCTGATCGAGAAGGTCGGGCCTGCGCTCGGCGGTGAGGCGCCGCGCCTCCGCCTCGCGCCACTTGACAATCGCGCCGTGGTTGCCCGAGGTCAGCACAGCCGGGATCTCGCGGCCTTCGAAGACCTGCGGCCGGGTATAATGCGGATGCTCGAGCAGGCCACCTTCGAAGCTTTCATGAACACCCGAAAGCTCGTTGCCCATGACGCCGGGCAGGATGCGCACCACGGCATCGAGCAGCGTCAGCGCCGCCGGTTCACCACCGGAAAGAATATAGTCGCCGATCGAAATCTCTTCGAGGCCGCGGGCATCGATCACCCGCTGGTCGACGCCTTCAAAGCGTCCGCAGACGATGACGACACCGGGACCGGCAGCAAGTTCGCGCACCCGCGCCTGCGTCAGCGGCCGGCCGCGCGGGCTCATCAGCAGCCGCGGGCGATCATCGCCCTCAGAGACATGGTCGATCGCTCGGGCGAGCACGTCGGGCTTCAGCACCATGCCGGCACCACCACCCGCCGGCGTATCGTCGACGGTGCGGTGCTTGTCCTCGGCGAAATCGCGGATCTGCACCGCCTCGATCGACCATTGGCCGCGCTCCAGCGCCTTGCCCGAAAGGGAAACGCCGAGATGGCCCGGAAACATCTCGGGATAGAGCGTCAGAACAGTCGCACGAAAAGTCATCGCCGCATCGCTCACTTGCGCTTCGCGGAAAACGGACTTCCCGAATCTTGGTCCTTGTCGTCGGAAAGACCGGCGGCAACCGGATCGACCAGCAGCCTGCCCGCTTCCAGATCGATTTCCAGCACCGACCATTCGGTAAAGGGGATCAGCACCGGGCGCCTGCCCGGGCCCTTCAGCTCCAGGAGATCACCGGCACCAAAATCGAACACACCGCTGACCTTGCCATAACTGGTGCCATTACCGTCGATCGCTTCCAGGCCCTCGAGATCGGCATAGAAGAACTCGTCCTCGTCGAGATCCTCGTCCGGCAGGTTGTCCCGCTCGATGAAGAGCTCGAGGCCATTGAGCGCCTCGGCGGCATTGCGGTCGTTGACGCCGCGGAAGCGCACGATGACGACGTTCTTCGCCTCGCGGATTTCCAGCACCTCGAAGACGCGGCCGTCGGCACTGTGCAGGTTGCCGTAGTCGCCAAGCGCCGTCGGATCGTCGGTAAAAGACTTGACCCTGACCTCGCCGCGCAAGCCTTGCGCTGCGCCGACCGTCGCCATCAGAACCGGGTTTTCGAGTTTGCTCATCGTCCGCGTCCGTTTCGGGATATATCGGTGCACATAACGGAAAACGGGCGGCATGGAAATGCCACCCGTTTCCTTAAGTCACGGCAAGCCGGAGCGGGGACGCGATCAGAAGACCGACGATCCCGTTCCAGACCGTTTGCCGGCTATTATTCCGCGGCAGCGTCTGCAGCGGCAGCAGCGGCTTCTTCAGCCTTCTGCTTGGCTTCAGCAGCGCGCTCCTGAGCCTTCTTGCCCGGAACGGCCTTGGACGGGTTGTTGCGTGCCGGACGCTTTGCCAGGCCAGCCTGGTCGAGGAAGCGCAGAACGCGGTCGGTCGGCTGGGCGCCCTGCGCGATCCAGTGGGCGACGCGCTCGGCGTCGAGTTCGACGCGCTTTTCGTCGTCCTTGCCGAGCATCGGGTTCCAGGAGCCGATCTTCTCGAGGAAGCGGCCGTCGCGCGGGCTGCGGGCGTCGGCAACGACGATCTGGTAGTACGGACGCTTCTTGGAACCGCCACGGGCGAGACGAATTTTCAGTGCCATTTCAGTTACTCCTTGCAGGCTTTCTTGACCGCTTCGTTCAAGCGGAATGGTTTGTGCCGGCGTTGCCCGCGCTATGCGAGCGATCGGCGGCGATGGCTTCATGATGCCGGATGACTTCCTTGATGATGAAGTTCAGGAACTTCTCGGCGAAATCCGGATCCAGATTGGCATCCTTGGCCAGGCGGCGCAGGCGTTCGATCTGGTATTCTTCGCGCGCCGGGTCGGCCGGCGGCAGATCATGCTTGGCCTTGAGAACCCCGACTGCCTGGGTGCAGCGGAAGCGTTCGGCCAGCATGTGGACGAGCGCGGCATCGATGTTGTCGATCGACTGCCGGTAACCCGCCAATTCCTGTTTGATTTCGGGATCAATCATCTCTCAAGCGATCCTCACTTCTTCTTCGGCAGGCCGGGAAGGCCGGGGAAGCCGCCACCGAGGCCCGGAAGCTTGGCGCCGCCCAGACCCGGCAGACCACCGCCGCCAAGACCCGGCATTCCGCCCGGCTTGAGGCCGGCCGCTTCCGCCTGCTTCTGCAGCGCTTCGAGCTGCTTCGGGTCGAGCTTCGACAGGTCAGGCATGCCGCCGCCACCGAGGCCACCGAGCCCCATCTTGTTGGCAAGGCCGCCCATCATCTGCTTCATCATGCCGCCTTTGCCCTTGCCGCCCATCATCTTCATCATGTCCGCCATCTGGCGGTGCATCTTCAGAAGCTTGTTGATGTCGGCGGCATCGGTGCCGGAGCCGCTCGCGATGCGTTTCTTGCGCGAATGCTTGAGCAGGTCCGGATTGGCGCGCTCGGCCTTGGTCATCGACGAGATGATGGCGAGCTGACGCTTGAAGAGCGTGTCGTCGAGACCGGCCGCAGCCATCTTGTCCTTCATGCCGGCCATGCCGGGCATCAGGCCCATGATGCCGCCCATGCCGCCCATCTTCTGCATCTGCTTGAGCTGGTCGGCGAGGTCGTTCAGGTCGAACTTGCCCTTGGCCATCTTGGCGGCCATGGCCGCCGCCTTCTCGGCGTCGATGTTCTCGGCCGCCTTTTCGACGAGCGAGACGATGTCGCCCATGCCGAGGATGCGGTCGGCGACACGGCGGGGATGGAACTCTTCGAGCTCGCCCATCTTCTCGCCGACACCGATGAGCTTGATCGGCTTGCCGGTGACGGCCCGCATCGAGAGTGCCGCGCCGCCACGACCGTCGCCATCCATGCGGGTCAGCACCAGGCCGGTGATGCCGACACGTTCGTCGAAGTTGCGGGCGAGATTGACGGCGTCCTGACCGGTCAGCGCATCGGCGACGAGCAGGATTTCATGCGGATTGGACTTCCGCTTGATCTCCGCCATCTCGATCATCAGCGGCTCGTCGATATGGGTACGGCCGGCGGTGTCGAGGATGACGACGTCGTGACCGCCGAGCTTGGCAGCCTGGACGGCGCGCGCGGCGATATCGGTCGGCGACTGGCCGGCAATGATCGGCAGCGTATCGACGCCGGTCTGCACGCCGAGCTGACGCAACTGCTCCTGCGCGGCCGGACGGCGCGTGTCGAGCGAAGCCATCAGGACCTTTTTCTTGTCCCGCGACTTCATCCGGTTGGCGATCTTGCCTGTCGTCGTCGTCTTACCCGAGCCCTGCAGACCGACCATCATGATGACGACGGGCGCCGGAGCATTGAGGTCGATGGTGACCCCCTCGGAGCCGAGCATCTCGACGAGCTGGTCGTGGACGATCTTGACGACCATCTGGCCGGGCTTGATCGACTTCAGGATCTCGGCGCCAACGGCCTTTTCACGAACCTTTTCAGTAAAGGAGCGCACGACATCGAGCGCGACGTCGGCTTCGAGCAGCGCACGGCGAACCTCGCGGAGCGCGGCGGAAACATCGGCTTCCGACAATGCGCCGCGGCCGGTCAGTCCATTCAATATGGAACCAAGGCGGTCCTGGAGGCTCTCGAACATTCTTACTTCCTTCTGGTTTCCGGTGGCGATCAACTCGCCGGAAACGTGGGTTCCTTCGCGCGGAAAACAAGGCGCAAAGCCAAAAACCACCCGAGGGCGCGACGCGCTGTCGGGTGTTGACCTCCGGGTTCTCTTTATACCTTTACGGGACCCGGTCGGCGGCTTCGAAGACTTGAGCTTGCGAAGGAATTGGGGCGGATAAACAGCAAAGCGCGGCAAAAGTCAAGGACGGCAGGGCAATGAGGGCGCTTCAGGCTCAAAGCGCCTCGCCCTCGGCGGCCTCGCCCAGTTCCCCGGTCAGTTGCTCGAAGGCCGTCGCGACCCGCGTCATTACCCTGAGTGCCGCCACCACTTCGGTCTGGTTGATGTCACCGAGCAAGGCGTGCAGCATCTCGACTTCGCGACGATGAATTTCCTCGAACAGATCGCGACCGGCAACCGTCGGCGTGCAAAGATAGGCGCGCCGATGTTCCGGATTCGGCTGCTTCTCGAGCAAATGCTTGTCTATCAGTCCGGTGACGATGCGCAGCACGAACTGCCGCTTCATCGACAGGCGTCGCGCCGCCTCCGGCACGGTTATCTGCACTGCGCAAAAAAGTTCGAGAACCGCGCGCTCGGCCACGGATATGCCGGCCCCATCGAGCATATGCTCCGACGCGCGTTGCATGTTGAGATGGACGGAGCGGACCAGCTTCAGGGTCTTGTAGAGGCGTTCATGCGGATCGAATCGAACGAGCATGCGAACACGATAGCAATCCAGTTGCTGTCTTCAAGAATTTATTAAGGCCCGACCTTCCATCGCCTATGCCGCTGCACCATTTGATTCAGTCATGAGACATGCCGAAAGGCTCTGGATGAAGAAGACGCCCAATCCATATTATCGCGGCCCCGTCTCCGATCATTTTGACGGAACCCGCTTCTTCAATCCCGGCGGCAAGCCGCCCAAGGGAATGGCGGACCTGCTGCGCTGGCAGTTCGGCGGCGGCAAGGTCCGCTGGCCGGCGCACAATCCAAGTCCGTTCGCGCAAGTGAAGCCCGAACTCAGCGTCGAAGGCGAACGCCTGCGCGTGACGATGGTCGGCCATGCGACGCTGCTTATCCAGGTGCACGGCGTGAACATTCTTACCGACCCTGTCTGGGCGCACCGCGCCAGCCCCTTCGCCTTCGCCGGCCCGCAGCGCCGCAATGCCCCCGGCATCGAGCTCGACGATCTGCCGCCGATCGACATCGTGCTGGTCACCCACAACCATTACGACCATCTCGATGTCGAAACGCTGGCCGCGCTTCACGACGAGCACACGCCCCGGATCATCACTCCACTCGGGAACGACACGATCATCCGCCACGCCGTTCCCGATGCCGAGATAACGGTGGTCGACTGGCATGACCGGGTCGATTGCGGCGATGACATCGTGATCCACGCGGAGCCCTGCCACCACTGGTCGGCCCGCGGCTCACGCGACCGGCGCATGGCGCTCTGGGCGGCCTTCGTTCTGGAGACGCCGGCCGGCAAGATCTACCATGTCGGCGACACCGGCTTTCATGGCGGCACAAACTATCGCGCCGCCCGCGAAAAACACGGCGCTTTCCGTCTCGCCAACCTGCCCTTCGGTTCCTACGAACCCCGCTGGTTCATGCAGGACCAGCACCAGAACCCGGAAGAAGCCGTGCGTGGCATGATCGATTGTGCTGCCGCCCACGTCGCCGGCCACCACTGGGGCACGTTCCGCCTGACCGACGAGGGCGTCGACGAGCCGCGGCTGGCGCTGGAACGGGCGCTCGATGCGGCCGGCATCGCCCGCGCCCGCTTCCGGCCGCTGCGCCCCGGCGAGGTCTTCGACGTGCCTGTCGCTGCATCCGCCCGGGAATGAAGGCAGCACTGGTAATTTCCGGGCTTTTCCGCCATATACAGCCCGAATGAAGGGTGCCTCGCTTGATGCAGGCCGGTTTGGACCATCGCCACATGACCGACAACGTGCAATTCGCCAGAATGAACGGGCTTGGAAACAAGATCCTCGTTGTCGACATGCGCGCCCGGAAGGATCGGGTGACGCCCGCAGCCGCGATCGCGCTCAATGCCGACCCGGCGACGGCCTTCGACCAGATCATGGCGATCCACGACCCGAAGGCCGCCGGCACCGACGCCTGGATCGACATCGTCAATTGCGACGGCACCATGGCCCAGGCCTGCGGCAACGGCACGCGCTGCGTCGTCCAGGCGCTTGCCGCCGAAACTGGCAAGAAGGCGTTCACCTTCCAGACCGTCGCCGGCATCCTGAATGCCGCGGAGCACGAGGACGGCACGATATCGGTCGATATGGGCAATCCGGTTTTTGACTGGAACAGGATCCCGCTTGCCGAGGAGTTCGCCGATACGAGCCGCATCGAATTGCAGATCGGCCCCATCGACAATCCTGTCCTGCATTCGCCCTCGGCCATGTCGATGGGCAATCCGCACGCGGTCTTCTGGGTCGACAAGGATCCGATGTCGTTCGATCTCGATCGCTTTGGTCCGCTGCTTGAAAACCATCCGATGTTTCCCGAGCGCGCCAACATCACGCTGGCACAGGTGCTTTCGCCCTCGTCGCTGCGCACCCGCACCTGGGAACGGGGCGCCGGGCTGACGCTTGCCTGCGGCTCGGCAGCCTGCGCTGCAGCGGTCAGCGCCGCGCGCACGGGTCGCACCGGCCGCAAGGTGACGATCGACGTCTCTTCCGCCCCGGCTCCGGCCAAGCTGACGATCGAATGGCGCGAGCGCGACGATCATGTGATCATGACCGGTCCGGCCGAATGGGAATGGTCCGGCACGCTGAACCCCACCACCGGCACCTGGCAGCGCGAGGAAGCCGAGGCCAGCGGAGCGCAGGCGCTTTGAGCGGCGTCGAGGTCATAACCTTCGGCTGCCGTCTCAATACCTACGAATCCGAAGTGATGCGGGCGGAAGCCGAGAAGGCGGGGCTGAACAACGCCATCCTCGTCAACACCTGCGCCGTCACCGGCGAGGCGGTGCGCCAGGCACGCCAGGCGATCCGCCGCGCGCGCCGCGACAACCCGCATGCCCGCATCATCGTCACCGGCTGCGCAGCGCAGACGGAAAAGGAAACCTTTGCCGAAATGGACGAGGTCGACGCCGTGCTCGGCAATGAGGAAAAACTCAAGAGCGCCTCGTATCGCTCCCTGCCCGATTTCGGCGTCTCGGCGGAAGAAAAGCTGCGCGTCAACGACATCATGAGCGTGCGCGCCACGGCACCGCAGATGGTCAAGCACATCGACGGCCACGTGCGCGCCTTCATCCAGGTACAGAACGGCTGCGACCATCGCTGTACCTTCTGCATCATCCCCTATGGCCGCGGCAATTCCCGCTCCGTGCCGATGGGCGCCGTCGTCGACCAGGCGCGCAAGCTCGTCGAAACCGGCTATTGCGAGATCGTGCTGACCGGCGTCGACGCCACCAGTTACGGCGGCGACCTGCCGGGCACGCCGACGCTCGGCCTGCTGGCGAAGACGCTGTTGAAGCAGGTGCCGGAAATCCGCCGTCTGCGCCTTTCCTCGATCGACGGCATCGAGGCCGACAAGCACCTCTTCGACCTGATCGCCGACGAGGCCCGCTTCATGCCGCATCTGCACCTGTCGCTGCAGCATGGCGACGATATGATCCTGAAGCGCATGAAACGCCGCCATTCGAGCGCCGACGCCCGCGCCTTCGCCGACGAGGTCCGGCGGCTGCGCCCCGAGATCAACCTCGGCGCCGATATGATCGCCGGCTTCCCGACGGAAACCGAAGAGATGTTCGAGAACGCCGCAAGGCTCGCCGAGGATTGCGGCATCGCCCATCTGCATGTGTTCCCCTATAGCCCGCGTCCGGGGACGCCGGCGGCACGCATGCCGCAGCTCGACCGCGGCCTCATCAAGGATCGCGCCGCGCGCTTGCGTGCGGTCGGTGCGGCACTCTACGCCCGCCATCTCGACGGCATGGTTGGCGGCGAACAGACGATCCTGGTCGAGAACAACGGGCTCGCTCACACCGAAAACTTCACACTCGTCGATGCCGCCGGCCTCAAACCGCGCGCGCTTGTCCCGGTCACGATCACCGGCCACAATGGCAAGCACCTGACGATGCAGGTCAAACAGATGGCTGCGGCCTGACTTATGCGGAATTCCTGAATGGCAATGGGTTTCATCAAGAGGATCTTCACCTTCGGCAAGGGCGCCGTCGAGGAAACGAAGCCGCCGGAAGGTGTGCCTGACGAGACGATTGTCTCTTCGCCCGAGGTGGAGCGGCAACCCGAGCCAAGTGCTGAGGCAGTCGAGCCGTCCGCCCCTGTCGCCGAGGCAGAGATCGTCGAGGAAAGCCCCGAAGCCGCCTTCGAGCCGCCTGTCGACATCGAGACGCTGCCTCTCTCCGAGGACGATCCGGTGCTCGAAGCCGAGATCGAAACCGCGGGTGGACCGGCTTCGGATGACGCCGAGGAACTGGCGCGCGACGAGATTGAAACCGCGATCGTCGAAGATGCTGCAATACCCCCCTCTGTCCCTTCGGGACATCTCCCCCACAAGGGGGGAGAACAGATGGAGACCGCGTCGACCTCCGACGACGTGCCTGCAGCCATCGAAGTTGCGGAAACGATCTCTACCGAGAAGCCAGCCGAATCCAAAGAGACCATTGCAGCCTCCGACGAGGCCGAAACCGCCGAGAGCACCGCGGAAGCCGTGTCACCTGCGGACGATGTCGAATCCGAAGCGAGCGACATCACGACAACCGAAACGCTCGAGCGTGACACCGAAAGCGAGCCCAGCACAATCTCCCCCCCTGTGGGGGAGATGCCCGGCAGGGCAGAGGGGGGTGAAGCCGCAGCCCTCCGCGAAAGCTCAGAGACTGCAGAGAACACCGCCGCAGAGGCAACGGCCGACGTCTCACAAATCGACGCAGGCGAAGCCGAAGTAGCCGCGGCCCGCGCCCTCCCCAAGGGCTTCTCGGCCGCCGAGCGCAAACCCAGGGAAGAGCCGGCCGCAGCGCCGAAGGAAAAGCTCACCTGGTACCAGCGCCTGCGCCGCGGCCTTGCGCGCACCTCGTCGCAGCTCACCGGCCAGATCGCCAGCCTTTTCACCAAGCGCAAGCTCGACGAAGCGACGCTGCAGGATCTCGAAGACCTGTTGATTCAGGCCGACCTCGGCGTCGAAACGGCGATGCGCATCACCGATACACTCGCCTCCGAACGCTACGGCAAGGACGTCTCCGGCGAGGACGTCTCGCGCATCATGGCCGGCGAGATCACCAAGGTGCTTTCGCCCGTCGCCAAGCCTCTGGAGTTGGATCTCAGCCACAAGCCGCACGTCATTCTGGTGGTCGGCGTCAACGGCACCGGCAAGACCACGACGATCGGCAAGCTCGCCGCCAAGCTTTCGGGCGCAGGCCTCAAGGTCATGCTCGCCGCCGGCGACACCTTCCGTGCCGCGGCGATCGAGCAGCTCAAGATCTGGGCCGAGCGCACCAAGTCCGACATCGTTTCCTCCAAACTCGGCGCCGATGCGGCCGGCCTTGCCTATGAGGCCTTCCAGCAGGCGCGCGAGAAGAAGTCCGACGTCTTGATCATCGATACCGCCGGCCGCCTGCAGAACAAGGCAGAGCTGATGGCCGAACTCGAAAAGATCGTCCGCGTGCTCGGCAAGCTCGATCCGGATGCGCCGCATACCGTGCTGCAGACCCTCGACGCCACCACCGGGCAGAACGCCCTGCAGCAGGTCGAGATTTTCCGCAATGTCGCCGGCGTCAGCGGTCTGATCATGACCAAGCTCGACGGCACCGCGCGCGGCGGCATCCTCGTCGCCATCTCCGCCAAGCACAAGCTGCCGGTCTATTTCATCGGCGTCGGCGAAGGCGTCGACGATCTGGAACCGTTCGAGGCCAAGGATTTTGCGGAGGCGATCGCTGGCGTCGCCGCCTGACGAGGCAGGGCTGCGCCCGTGCGTTTGCGCGAGCCCGTTGCCTTGATATGGTTTTGCCGCAAAGCTGGTGTTAAGAGCAGCAGGCATATGCAGAAACAGGACCCCCAGATGTCGTCGATCGAGGCTACCAAGCCGCAGAAGGAAGTCAGCCCCTTGCTCAAGATGGTGCTGGAGCTTGGACCGCTGATGGTCTTCTTCTTCGCCAATTCGCGCGGCGAATGGCTGGCCGGACATTTTCCGGCGCTGGCCGAGCTCGGCGGTCCGATCTTCATCGCCACCGGCCTGTTCATGGCCGCGACCGCAATCGCGCTCGCCGTCTCCTGGATGCTCACCCGCACGCTGCCGATGATGCCGCTGATCTCCGGCATCGTCGTCTTCGTCTTCGGCGCGCTGACGCTCTGGCTGCAGAACGACACCTTCATCAAGATGAAGCCGACGATCGTCAACACGCTGTTCGGCGCGATCCTGCTCGGTGGTCTCCTGTTCGGCAAGTCGCTGCTCGGCTACGTCTTCCACTCCGCCTTCAAGCTCGACGAACCCGGCTGGCGCAAACTCACGCTGCGCTGGGGTGTGTTCTTCCTGTTCCTGGCCGTGCTCAACGAGGTGGTCTGGCGCTCGTTTTCGACCGATTTCTGGGTCGCCTTCAAGGTCTGGGGCACGATGCCGATCACCATTCTGTTCACGCTCGCCCAGATGCCATTGATCATGAAGCACTCGCTTGACCAGGAGAACGCCGAGTGAGCGCCGCTCTCGAGGAGAATGACAGCCGCAACCGTCGCGCACTCCTCTGGCTGGCCGCCTGTTTCGCGGTCCTCATCATCCAGGTCATAACCCAGCATCTGATGGGACGTCTCTGGATCTGCGAGTGCGGCTACGTCAAACTCTTCGAGCCCGTGGTAAAATCCAGCGGCAACTCGCAGCACATCGCCGACTGGTACACGCCGTCCCACATCATCCACGGCTTCCTGTTCTACGGTCTCGGCCATCTGCTGTTGCGCGGCAAGCCGCTGTCGGCAAAGCTTTTCTTGGCGACGGTGATCGAATCCGCCTGGGAGATTGCCGAAAACACCCCAATGGTGATCAACCGCTATCGCTCAGCAACAATCTCGCTCGACTATTTCGGCGACAGCGTCCTCAATTCCACCATGGACACGCTGGCCATGGTCGCCGGCTTCCTGTTCGCCGCCCGTATGCCCATCTGGCTGACGGTGACGGTCGCCATCGTCTTCGAGATCTTCACCGGCTGGCTGATCCGCGACAATCTCACGCTCAACGTGCTGATGCTGGCCTGGCCGCTCGACGCCGTCAGGGAATGGCAGGCGGGGATTTAGGCGGACTTCGGTCGCCGTCGTAGCCCCTCATCCGGCCTGCCGGCCACCTTCTCCCCGCAGGCGGGGCGAAGGAGACTCGCCGCACCCGATTGCCCTAAGCCATTGGCATTGGATTGTCAGCAGCCTCCACCATCGCGCTTCCTCCTCTGTAGAGTAGCGGTGGAAGGAGGCGGCCCCTCCAAGTCCCTTCGCCCCGCATGCGGGGAGAAGGTCGCGGCAGCGGGATGAGGCTAATCTGTCGACAGCGCGCCGACGCTCACGAACCCGCAGCAGCCTTCTCGATTGCCGGCAGCAGCCCGGTCTTCACGCTGTTCTCGTCGAAAGGTCCGACACGCTTGTAGAGGATCGTACCATCAGGCCCGACGAGGTAGGATTCCGGGATGCCGTAGACGCCCCAGTCGATCGCCGCTTTGCCGCGCGGATCGACGCCGATTGCGGCGAAGGGATTGCCGAGCTCGCCGAGAAAACGCAGGGCGTTTTCGTTCTGGTCCTTGTAGTTGATGCCGACGACGGTGAGCCGCGGATCCTTCGCCAGCTCCCGAATGAAAGGGTGCTCCTGACGGCACGGCACGCACCAGGAGGCCCAGACATTGACGAGCGTCAGCTTGCCCTTGATCGCCGCATCGGTCAGCGCCGGCATCGGCTGGCCGTCGCGGGTCGCCCCTTCCAGCGCCGGCAGGTCGAGCTTCGGCGCCTTCGTGCCGATCAGTGCCGACGGGATCTCGCTAACATCCTTGCCGGAATTGAGCTGGCTCCAGAAGATCGCCGCAAGCCCGGCGAAGATGATGAGCGGCAGTGCCGCGAGCACGAAACGCAAGGGGCCGGGTTTGCGCTCTTCGCCGCCTGGCGCAGGGGTGCTGGTCATCGTGTCTCTCCCGATGCCGTTTCGGCCGAGCGCCGGCGAATACCCGAGGCTTCGAGTTCGGCGAGTTCACGTCGACGCGCGCGCCCATCGAGCACGACCCAGGCAATCAGGCCGAGGACGGTCAGCGTCGCTATTCCATAGCTCGTAAAGACGTAAGCGGCGTGGCTCATCATTTCGTGCGGGCTCCCCTGCCGGCGCTGCGCGCCGCCAGACGGCGCAGCGCCGTGACGCGCCGGCGCAGGATTTCGTTGCGCATGGCGGCGATGTGCAGCGTGAAGAAGAGAAGCGTGAAGGCGATTGCCATCACGATCAGCGGCCACAGGAACTCCGGATCGATCGTCGGCCCGTCGAGCCGCATGACGCTTGCCGGCTGATGCAGCGTGTTCCACCATTCGACCGAGAACTTGATGATCGGGATGTTGACGAAGCCGACCAGCACGAGCACCGCGGAAACCTTGGAGGAGCGCGCCGGATCATCGATCGCACGGTTGAGCGCCATCAGTCCCAGATACATCAGGAACAGCACGAAGACCGAAGTGAGCCGCGCGTCCCACACCCACCAGGTGCCCCACATCGGCTTGCCCCAGAGCGAGCCCGTCACGAGCGCCAGGAAGGTGAAACAGGCACCGATCGGCGCTGCCGCACGCGAGGAGACGTCGGCGAGCGGATGGCGCCAGACGAGCGTGCCGAGGGCTGCCAAGGCCATCACCGAATAACACATCATCGACAACCAGGCGGCGGGCACGTGCACATACATGATGCGCACCGTCTCGCCCTGCTGGTAGTCGCCCTCGGTGGTGAAGGAAAGCCAGAGGCCGGCGACGAAGAACAACGCCGTCAGGCCGGCAAGCCAAGGCAGCAGACGGTCGGCCAACGCCAGGAACCGTGTCGGGTTGGCGAGGTCACTGAATTTGCGGATGGCCAGGCTGTTTTCGCTCATGATGGCTCTTTAACGCTTAAGCCCCTCTGCTGCAATTGATCCCCGTCAATCGACCGATCACGATCCGTTGGCGCCGCCAATCATAAACGTGATCGATCTGAATGACTTAGCGCCGGCTGCGACGGAAAACCGCAAACAGTTTCAGCCGATCTGTCCTGATTGCGTCAATCGGACGCGTGCCGAAGTGCTGCGGCGGCGGCAACCGGTCCGATGACGGCAAAGAACAGGGTGATCGCCGCGAGGATCATCAAGGGCGGCAGGAACGGCGCCGGATCCTCGATTGCCGCATAGACGGCGCTCACGCCGAAGATCAGCACGGGAATAGCAAGCGGCAGCACCAGGATCGAAACGAGCAGCCCGCCGCGCGGCAGCGACACGGCGACGGCCGCGCCGACCGCACCGATGAAGGTGATCGCCGGCGTGCCGATCAAGAGCGTCAGCATGGTGGCGCCGATCGCAATCTCGCTCATGTTCATGAAGAGGCCGAGCAAAGGCGAAGCGATCACCAGCGGCAGCCCGGTCGCCGCCCAATGGGCCGCGCATTTGACGAAGACGGTGAAGAGCAGCGGCGCCTCCTGCATCAGCATCAGGTCGAGCGAGCCGTCGTCGCGCTCCGCCTGGAACAGGCGGTCGAGGCCAAGCAGCGAGGCAAGCAGCGCGCCGATCCAGAGGATCGCCGGGCCGATGCGCGAAAGCAGGTTCAGATCCGGGCCGACGCCGAAGGGAATGACCGCCACCACGGTCATGAAGAAGAGCACGCCGATCATCGCGCCACCGCCGGCACGGATCGACAGCTTCAGATCGCGGAAGAAGAGCGCCATCATGCCACCAGTCTCGCGGCAGCGAGCGCGGACAGGCTTCCTTGCATCACGCCCCTACGCGTCATGCCAGAGCCCTCCCGCCAGATGCTCGAAGCCCTTCATGTGCAATTCCTTTGTTTGATCGAGCCCGAGCGGCTGGTGCGTCGCTGCGACCACGATGCCGCCCTTGCCAAGATGCGCCTTCACCAGATCCGCAAACAACCGGTCGGCGCCGGCGTCGAGGGCGGCGGTCGGCTCGTCGAGAATCCAGATCGGACGGTAGGCGACGAGCAGCTTCGCCATCGCCATGCGGCGCTGCTGACCGGCCGAGAGATAGCCGAAAGGCAGGTGTGCTATGTCAGGCAGACCGACCGCCTCGACGGCCTCGTCGAGAGCGACGCCATGACCTCCAAGCGAATCGCCCATGAAACGCTGCCAAAAGGAAAGATTTTCTGCGACCGTCAGTTCGCGCTTCATCGCGTTGCGGTGACCGAGATAGTGGCTGACCTCTGCGGGATTGGCTATTTCCGGGGGGCCATTCTCAAGTTTCAAGTGCCCGCGTTCGGGCCTCAGCAAACCTGCCAGAACCCGGAGCAAAGTGGACTTGCCCGAGCCGTTCGGACCCGTCACGACAAGGGCTTCGCCGGTATCAAGCGCAAAGGAAATATCGTTAAAAATCAGATCCTCGCCGCGCTTCGCACTCAAACCTTCAGCCAGCAGGCGCATGAATATCTGTCTTCCCTTCGCGCGTCTTCCGCAGAGCAAAAAAAGTTCCAATTGAACCTTCGTTGCTCTGGCACGTTTTGGAGAAATTATCTATAAGGCGGCCAACACGCCAGCGGTCGGCGTGAATTTCATCCTAGCGCCGAACATGGAATGAATTTCCACGTACGGACAGCGGAAATGGCCGCACCCGCATCCCAATTTGCGCTTCACAGGCGCTCGGGCGTTCGTACGTCAGTTTTTGGCGATCAGACGGAACGGGGTATTATCCAGTGTCCAAATCCCTAGACAGCTTCAATTGTCGCTCCACGCTCACCGTCAACGGTGTGGACTACGTCTATTACAGCCTGCCCAAGGCTGAGGCGAACGGTCTCGCCGGCGTATCCAGGCTCCCCTACTCGATGAAGGTTCTGCTCGAGAACCTGTTGCGCAACGAAGACGGCCGTTCCGTCACCAAGAAGGACATCGAGAACGTTGCCGCCTGGCTCAACGACAAGGGCACGGCTGAAAACGAAATCGCCTATCGTCCGGCCCGCGTGCTGATGCAGGACTTCACCGGCGTTCCCGCCGTCGTCGACCTCGCTGCCATGCGCGACGCCATGGTCTCGCTCGGCGGCGACCCGGAGAAGATCAACCCGCTCGTTCCCGTCGACCTCGTCATCGACCACTCGGTCATCGTCGACGAATTCGGCACGGCGACCGCCTTTGCCCGCAACGTCGAACTCGAATACCAGCGCAACGGCGAGCGCTACCGCTTCCTGAAGTGGGGCCAGCAGGCGTTCAAGAACTTCCGCGTCGTTCCGCCCGGCACCGGCATCTGTCACCAGGTCAATCTGGAGTATCTAGGCCAGACCGTCTGGACCCGTGAAGAAGACGGCGAAATCACCGCCTACCCGGATACCTGCGTCGGCACCGACAGCCACACCACCATGATCAACGGTCTCGGCGTTCTCGGCTGGGGCGTCGGCGGCATCGAAGCGGAAGCCGCAATGCTCGGCCAGCCGGTCTCCATGCTGCTGCCGGAAGTCATCGGCTTCAAGCTGACCGGCAAGCTGAAAGAGGGCGTCACCGCAACCGACCTCGTACTCATGGTCGTTCAGATGCTGCGCAAGAAGGGCGTGGTTTCGAAGTTCGTCGAATTCTTCGGCCCGGGCCTCGACAACATGACGCTCGCCGACCGTGCGACCATCGGCAACATGGGTCCGGAATACGGCGCGACCTGCGGCTTCTTCCCGGTCGACAGCGAAACCATCAACTACCTCACCATGTCCGGCCGTGAAGAACAGCGCATCGCGCTGGTCGAAGCCTACTCCAAGGCGCAAGGCATGTGGCGCGAAGGCGACGGCGCCGATCTCGTCTTCACCGACACGCTCGAACTCGACCTCGGCGACGTCGTTCCGTCGATGGCCGGCCCGAAGCGTCCGGAAGGCCGCATCGCGCTCGAAAGCATCGCCTCCGGTTTCGCCACCGCGCTCGAAAACGACTACAAGAAGCCCGGCCAGCTTTCGAACCGCTATGCCGTTGAAGGCACGGATTACGACCTAGGCCATGGCGACGTCGCGATCGCCGCGATCACCTCGTGCACCAACACCTCCAACCCGTCGGTGCTGATCGCGGCCGGCCTGCTCGCCCGCAACGCGGTCGCCAAGGGCCTGAAGTCCAAGCCCTGGGTCAAGACCTCGCTCGCACCGGGATCGCAGGTCGTCGGCGAATACCTCGCCAAGTCGGGCCTGCAGAAGGACCTCGACGCGCTCGGCTTCAACCTCGTCGGCTTCGGCTGCACCACCTGCATCGGCAACTCCGGTCCGCTGCCGGGTCCGATCTCGAAGACGATCAACGACAAGGGCCTGATCGCCGCCGGCGTTCTCTCGGGCAACCGCAACTTCGAAGGCCGTATCTCTCCTGACGTTCAGGCGAACTACCTCGCTTCGCCGCCACTCGTCGTCGCCTACGCCCTCGCGGGCTCCGTGCAGAAGGACCTGACCAAGGAGCCGATCGGCGAGGACAAGGACGGCAAGCCGGTCTTCCTCAAGGACATCTGGCCGACCTCGAAGGAAATCCAGGAGTTCATCTTCAAGTACGTCACCCGCGAACTCTACGCGACGAAGTACGCGGACGTCTTCAAGGGCGACGAAAACTGGCAGGCCGTTCAGGTTCCGGCCGGACAGACCTACGCATGGGACGAGGGATCGACCTATGTGCAGAACCCGCCGTACTTCGTCGGCATGGGCAAGGCCGGCTCGGGCATCTCCGACATCAAGGGCGCTCGCGTTCTCGGTCTCTTCGGCGACAAGATCACCACCGACCACATCTCCCCGGCCGGTTCGATCAAGGCCGCTTCGCCGGCTGGCTCCTACCTCATCGGTCATGGTGTCGGCGTTGCCGACTTCAACCAGTACGGTACGCGCCGCGGCAACCATGAGGTGATGATGCGCGGCACATTTGCCAACATCCGCATCCGCAACCACATGCTCGGCCCGAATGGCAAGGAAGGTGGCTACACCATCCACTATCCGTCGAAGGAAGAGATGTCGATCTACGACGCGGCCATGCAGTACAAGGAAGAGGGCGTTCCGCTCGTCATCTTCGCCGGCGTCGAATACGGCAATGGTTCGTCGCGTGACTGGGCCGCGAAGGGCACCAACCTGCTGGGCGTCAAGGCCGTCATCGCGCAGTCGTTCGAGCGTATCCACCGCTCGAACCTCGTCGGCATGGGCGTCATCCCCTTCGTCTTCGAAGAGGGCACGACCTGGGAATCGCTGGGCCTCAAGGGCGATGAAGTCGTCACCATCGACAACCTCGCCAAGGTCCAGCCGCGCGAGAAGCGCGTTGCCAAGATCACCTATGGCGACGGCAGCGTGAAGGAAGTTCCGCTGATCTGCCGCATCGATACCCTGGACGAAGTGACCTACGTCAACAACGGCGGCATCCTGCAGACCGTTCTGCGCGACCTGGCCGCCTGATCGGCCGCGATCGACATGCCGTGAAACATTGGAGCCGGGACGCCGAAAGGCGCCCCGGCTCTTTCTTCTCAGGCCGCCAAATGCCGGGGCGCCCGCTAAAGGTGGCACTCACCCGCGACCTCACTCCAACGTGACTTTCCGTTGATGCCTGGCCGGCGTATGTAATTAACTCCCCCACAAGGAGTAGGCCGACGGCCCCAACGAAGTGACGCCATGACATCCGCAGACCGTTCTTTCATTCGCCCTTTTGCACTGGCTTTCGGGCTGTTCACAGCCGCTGGTGCACCGGCCGGGGCACAGGACGGACAGGTGATCAAAGGCGTCGTTGAACTGTTCACCAGCCAGGGCTGTTCTTCGTGCCCGCCGGCGGATGCGGCGCTGAAGACGCTGGTCGACGACGGTGACGTCGTGGCGCTCGCCTATCACGTCGACTACTGGAACTATCTCGGCTGGGCCGACACGCTCGCCTCCAAGGAAAATACCGAGCGGCAATACGCCTATGCCCGCATGCTGGGTCGCAACGGCGTCTATACGCCCCAGGCCATTCTGAATGGACGCGACCATCTCAACGGCGGCAACCTTCAGGCGATCAAGGCCCGGCTGGAAACGATGAAAGCCGATGGCAAGGGGCTTGCCGTACCCGTCGATGCGAAGATCCAGGGCGAAGAGATCCAGATCAACATCGGTAGCGGCATCGGCAAGGCGAACGTCGTGGTCGTCTATTTCGACCGTGCGAAGGTCGTGAAGATGGAGAAAGGGGAGAACCGCGGCAAGGAAATCCCCTACTGGCATGCCGTGCGCGACATTCAGACCATCGGCATGTGGGATGGAAAACCGGCAAGCTTCACCCTTCCCGCAACGGTCCTGACCGAGCGCCCCGGCAATAGTGGCTGTGCGGTTCTCTTGCAGTCGATGAAGGACAAGGAGACGCCGGGCGCGATCGTCGGCGCAGCCGCCGTGCTCGCCGGCCCCCAGGGCAAACTCTAGGGCGAAGCGCGAGGGGGTGGTTCGGCCCGGCAGCATCGAGGGGCTGGGGCTGAGGGTTCGAAGTTACCGGACCGAACCGGCCATGGCTGCGTTCGGTGAACTCCCGCAGCATGACGACCTGACCGGACATACGGTGGCAACGACTCTGTCCGTCAGCGCCCGCGAGTTTTGCGGTGAATTGGGGCGGCGATTTGACTGAAATGGGGCAGAGGCAAGAAATGCCCTCATCGTCCAACGGCTTCCGGCTTGCTTTTCGGCTCACGTCAGGCACACTGTTATCGTTCTGTCACAACAGAAGGCCGGATTGCCGATGACCGATGAGCCGGATTTGCCGCAAGGCGAGGCGCGCCATCAGCGCGAGACCACTTCTGAAGTGGTTGTCGATCTTCACGAATACAAGAACGCCAAGAACCCTCCCCCCATCACTTTCCATCGCCGCGAGTTGGACCAGATCCTCTGGGTCTATGGTCGCATGGTCGGCGAGGGTGAGTGGCGGGACTACGCCATCGATCACCTGAAGGACCGAGCGGTCTTCTCGGTGTTCAAGCGATCGGGGGAGATGCCGCTCTACCGGATCGAGAAGAACCCGAAGCTGTCGACGAAACAGGGCGCCTATAGCGTGCTGAACATTCACGGCACGATCCTGAAACGCGGCCATGAGCTCGCCCAAGTGCTCAAGGTGTTCGACAAGGTCCTGAAGCTGGTGGAAACCTGAGGCATGCCGCGCAAATGTGCGCAGCGGTTTTGCGCGGCATGCGAATATCAAGATCCTGAAGCGCAAGGAGCGATCTGAAAGATCGCGATGCGCTTAAAGACCCGATCTGCAGCAGCAGCCCGGTGCGATGCACTGTGGTTTCTGCCGGCGCATGGCTTTCGCCTGAACGCAAGGCTGACTGCAATCAGCGCACGCCGGGCCTGCCGTTTGGCCTGTGGGCAATCAGCTCTGATAGAGCGTGTCTGGATAGACGTCTTCCGGTGGATCGCTCGCCTGTCCCTCGCCGAGCGCAAGCTGCATGATCGCCGTATCGAGCCAGCGGCCGTGCTTGAAGCCGGTCGCCTTCATCGTACCCTGAAGTTCGAAGCCGAGGGACCGGTGCACCGCGATCGAGGCGGGATGAGCGCCGCCGATCACCGCGACCATCTGCCGAAAGCCGAGTTCCGTGCAGCGACGGATCAGTTCGGCGAGCAACGCCCTGCCGGCGCCCTTGCCGCGCGCTTCCGGCGCCAGATAGATCGAATCCTCGACCAGGAAGCGATAGGCCGTGCGCGTCCGGAACGCGGACGCATAGGCATAGCCGACGATCGATCCGCTGCCGTTACATGCGACCATATAGGGGTAACCGTTGCCGACAATCGTCTCGAAGCGGCTTCGCATCTCCGCCTCCGAAGGGGGCACGATCTCATAGGTGGCGACACCATTCAGAACGGATTCGCGGTAGATTCCGGTGATGACGGGAAGGTCGGCCAAGGTGGCGTCACGCAAACTCAGGGACATGGCGATAGACTGCATCTTGAGGTTTCGTCGTCCTTCACTCCCACGGAGCGGGGACGCGATCAACATATGTGGGCAACAAAAAAGGCGGCCGAAGCCGCCTTTTCCGTCATTCGTTTCGTGCTTAGTTGTTCCGGTTGCCCAGGAACTGCAGCAGGAACATGAACAGGTTGATGAAGTCGAGGTAGAGCGTCAGCGCGCCCATGATCGCCTTGCGGCCGGCAACGGTGCTGTCGTCGGCTTCGTAGTACATTTCCTTGATCTTCTGCGTGTCATAGGCGGTAAGGCCAGCGAAGATCAGCACGCCGATCACGGAGATCGCAAAGCCGAGGGCCGACGAAACAAGGAAGATGTTGACGATCGACGCGATGATCAGGCCGAAGAGTCCCATGATCAGGAACGTGCCGAAGCCCGACAGGTCCTTCTTGGTCGTGTAGCCGTAAAGCGACAGGGCGCCGAACGAGGCGGCCGTGACGAAGAACGTCTGCACGATGCTCTGGCCGGTGAAGACCAGGAAGATCGACGACAGCGACAGGCCCATCAGGGCGGCGTAGATCCAGAACGTCGTCTGAGCTGCGGAGACGCTCATCGAATTGATGCGGAAGCTCATGAAGAAGACCATCGCCAGCGGCGCCAGCATCACGACCCACCGCAGGGGCGAACCGTAGATGAGTTGGGCGAATGCCGGATTGGAGACGGCAAGCGCATAGGTTCCGTAAGCTGCCACGCCGGTGATCGCCAGCCCAAGGGCCATCAGGTTGTAGACCTTCAGCATGTAAGCACGAAGGCCTTCATCGATCACGGCACCCGCCTGAGCGCCGGCGGGCGACATTCGGGTTTGGTAGTTTCTCAGATCAGCCATTGTTTCCTCATTTAAGCTCCGGTGGAAGTTACGGTGTCGGGCGGCGAAAGGTCTCGCTTTGGAAGGCTGGCTTCCACGCCCAGGCGCCGCTGCGGAGCTCCAGCATGCCTGTGGATAAATATGATGCCGAAACCCGTTGCGTACAAGACCCGAAGCCCCTGGATTCGAACGCATCCGACCGTTTCCGGCAAGCGCGACGGGGATTTACGGTTAACTGCACGTCCTCAGAGCTCGCGCAGAACCGGCGCCGCCTTCTGCCCGAGAATGCGCCACGTACCGACAAGACCGATGCCAACGGTCATCACCAGGGCCCCGGCGACGGTCAGGATGGCGACATCCGGCAGGAAGCTTGACGGCAGCGTCATGATGCGGCTGACGACGAACCACGCAGCAACACCGCCGGCAAATAGGGCAAAAACCGCGGTTGCAAGGCCGAGAATGGCATATTCGTAGCTGAAAGCCCGGATGAGGGTCGCGCGTGTCGCGCCCAGCGTTTTCAGGACGACCGCATCATGCACACGCGCCCGGTTGCCGGCGGCAAGCGCACCGGCAAGCACCAGGACGGACGCGACGAGCGCCACCGCGGCCGCAGCCCGGATCGCCGTTGCCAACTGTCCGAGCAGCCCGTTCACGATGTCGAGAGCATCCTTCACACGCACGCTGGTGATCGTCGGATAGGCGTTGGTGACGGCTTTCAGCACCGCAGCTTCTTCTTCCGGTGTCGCTTCCGGATCGATGACCGTTGCCAGCCACGCATGCGGCGCACCGGCAAAGGTATTCGGTGAAAACACCATGACGAAGTTGATCGAAAGCGATTCCCACTCGACATTGCGGAAATTGGCGATCTTGGCGGTGATGTTGCGGCCGAGCACGTTGACGGTCACGGTGTCGCCGATCTTCAGGCCGAGTTCGCCGGCCTCTTCCGCCGAGAAGGAGACCAGGGGCTCGCCGCTATAGTCGGCCGGCCACCATGTGCCCTCGGACAGCGTGGAGTTCTCGGGCTTGTTCTTGGCATAGGTGATGCCGCGGTCACCGCGCAGTACCCATTGGCCGCCGGGCGGCACGTTGCGACTGTTCACGTCCTCGCCGTTGAAGGCGATGATGCGGCCGCGCAGCATCGGCACCTCGATGACCTTGCCCTTCGGGATCGTCCGCTTCAGCACCGAGCGGAAGCCTTCGATCTCATTGCCCTGGATATCGACGAAGAAGAAGTTCGGCGCCCGCTCCGCCATGTTGCCGGTGAGTTCGCGGCGCAGATTGCCGTCGATCAGCGCCAGCGTCACGAGCAGCGCCAGCCCGAGACCGAGCGACAACACGACGGAAGGCGTGAGCGCACCGGGGCGGTGAATGTTGCCGATCGCCAGACGCAGGGCCGGCGAGTTGACCCGCGGGCTGCGGCGCGCAAGCCAGGCGATCAGCAGCGCGACGACGCGCAGGACAATGAAGGCGAAGGCGATCGCGCCGAGGAACACCAGCGAAATATAGCGGTCATAGGCCGTCCAGATCGCGAGCGCCGCAAGCGCGGCAAGACAGGCGACGGCGCCCAGCAGATAGGGCCATGCCGGAATGCCTGAAGGGTCGAAACCCTGCTGGCGGAAGAGCGCGGTTGCCGGAATGGCCCGCGCCCGCCCGAGCGGCAGGATGGCGAAGGTCAGCGCCGTCAGCACGCCGAAGAGCGCGGCAAGACCGAGAGCGCCCGGATAGAGATGAAACTCGGTCGAGATCGGCAGCAGGTCGGCGAGGAACTGCGCTGCAATGAAGGGGATCAGCATGCCGAGGACCAGGCCGATCACGATGCCGATCAGGGCGATCATCAGGATCTGTGCCAGATAGATCATCGCCACCAGCAAGGCAGGCGCGCCCAGGCATTTGAAGGTCGCAATGACGCTGCGCTTCTGATCGAGATAGGCGCGCACCGCGTTGGCAACGCCGACGCCGCCGACGATCAGCGCCGTCAGGCCGACGAGGGTCAGGAACTGCGAGAAGCGGGTGATGTTCGCCGTCAGTGACGGCGCGGCGTTGGCGCTGGTGCGGATCGACCAGCCGGCCGCCGGAAAGCGCTTCTCGGCATCGGCACGAATGGCCGGAAGCTGCGCCGGATCGGCGACCTTCACCTTGTAGCTATGCTCGACAAGGCTTCCCGTCTGCACCAGGCCAGCAGCCGTAAGCGCTTCGGCCGAGATCATCAGGCGCGGTGCAAAGCCGAAGCCGTCGGACAAGGCGTCCGGCTCGCGTAGGATCGTGCCGGCGATCCGGATTTTGGCGTTGCCGAGAAGGATTTCATCGCCGACCTGCACGCCCAGGCGGTCGAGCAGCAGCGGTGCCACGACGGCGCCAAAGGTTTCGCCATCACGCGCCAACAGTTCATGCAGCGGACGGTTCGGCTCGCTTTCCAGTGCGCCGTAGAGCGGATAGGCGGCATCGACCGCCTTCAGTTCGACCAGCGCCTGGTTGGAACCGTCGGGCAGCCGTGCCATCGAGCGCAGGCCGGCGGAAACCGCAACAGTGCCGAGCGTGTCGAGATAGGCCCGCTCGTCGGTCGTCGCCACGCGGTTGTTGAGCTCGAAGCGGATGTCGCCGGCGAGCAGTTCCTGCCCCTGCGTGGCGATCGTCGCGGTGATCGATTGCGACAGCGAATTGACGCCGGCAATGGCCGCGGTGCCGAGCGCGATGCAGGCGAGGAATATGTAGAAACCTCGAAGCCCGCCGCGCATTTCGCGCAGCGCCAGGCGAAGGGCAAGCAGCGGCCGCAGCCGAACCGATGACACGCCGTTCATACCGAGGCCGCCTCTTGGTGCGGCGTCACCACCAACGGCTCCGCCTCGCCGCCGGCGACGATTTCGCCGGAGCGGACGCGGACCTGCCGCGCACAGCGTGCGGCAAGCGCCGCATCATGCGTCACGAGAACGAGTGTCATGCCGCGGTCACGCTGTTCGGCGAAAAGCAGATCTGCGATCTGGCGTCCGGTCTCGGCGTCGAGGTTGCCGGTCGGCTCGTCGGCGATCAGCAGTTTCGGCGAAGGCGCCAAGGCGCGAGCGATCGCCACGCGCTGCTGCTCGCCGCCGGAAAGCTGGCCGGGATAGTGGCTGAGCCGCTCGCCGAGGCCGACGGCGACGAGTTCCTTGCGCGCGATCTCGAAGGCGCCCGGGACATTGGCGAGTTCGAGCGGCACCGCGACGTTTTCGAGCGCGGTCATGTTGGGGATGAGGTGGAAGGACTGGAAGACGATGCCGATGTTGCGCCCGCGGAAGTCCGCCACCCGGTCCTCGTCGAGCCGGTGCAGCGGCGTGCCGTCGATGACGATCTCGCCGCTATCCAGCCGCTCGAGCCCGGCAAGCACCATCAACAGGGTCGACTTTCCCGAACCCGACGGACCGACGATGCCGACGGACTGGCCGGCATTGATCGTGAGGTTCATGCCCTTCAGCACATGCACCGAGGCTGCCGCCTCCCCGAGGGTCAGATCCGCGTTTTTGAGTTCGATGATGGTGCTGGCCAAGGGAAACAACCCTATATGAACGAAATGGGGAACAGAAACGGCATTCGGGATTTAGGAACAGGCCCATGGCATTAAAAGGATTTCAACGGGTTTTCTTGGCACTGATGATGACAATTGCGTTATCATCGACAGTACGCGCCGAGACGATCAGCCTTGTGGGGTTCGGCGACAGCCTGATGGCCGGCTATCAGCTCCCGCCGCAGGACGCCTTCCCCGCTCGGCTCGAAAAGGCGCTGAAGGAAAAGGGCCTGGACGTGACGATCGCGAACGCCGGTGTTTCCGGCGACACCTCATCCGGCGGCCTTGCCCGCATCGACTGGTCTGTGCCTGATGGCACGAAGGGCGTGATCCTCGAACTCGGCGCCAATGACGCGCTGCGCGGCATCCCGCCGGAAGCCACCCGCAAGAATATCGAGGCGATGATCACCCGGCTCAAGGACCGAGGCATAGCGGTGCTGCTCGCCGGCATGATGGCGCCGCCGAACATGGGCGCGGACTATGCTGCCCGCTTCAACCCGATCTTTCCGGAGCTCGCCGAAAAATATGGGCTGGAACTCTATCCGTTCTTCCTCGACGGCGTGGTGACCGAGGCGAAGCTCAAGCTGGAAGACGGCATTCATCCCAATGGCGATGGCATCGGCGTGATGGTCGAGAAGGCATTGCCTGTGGTCGAACGCTTTGTGGCAACGCTGAATAAGACGGAGTGATGACATCGTCCACAGTTAAGAGAACGTTAATATTCGTAAGTGTCAAATACTAGTTGCGTGCAGACTCGATGCGTGATTCGCTGAGACATCTGCAAGAGATTCGGGGAGCTCGCCATGCCGAGACTATTCACCGCCCTCGAAATTCCGCGCAATGCAGCAATGAGTCTTTCGTTGCTGCGCGGAGGACTTCCCGGAGCTCGCTGGATAGATGTGGAGAACTACCACATCACCTTGCGCTTCATCGGTGACGTCGACTGGCGCACCGCCGACGAGATCATCGACAAGCTCGATCGGATCGAAAGACCGGAATTCCAGCTTCAATTGACCGGCACCGGCGCCTTCGGCTCCAAGAAACCGCATTCGGTCTGGGCCGGCGTCACCAACCAGCCGGAAATGTATGCGCTGCAGGCCGAAATCGAGCGTATCTGCCAGCGGCTCGGACTGCAGCCGGATCCGCGCAAGTTCACACCGCATGTGACGCTCGCCCGGCTGCGCTCCAGCCGCGTCGAGGATGTCGTCGAATACCTCTCGGGACGTGGAAACTTCATGACCTCGCCCTTCACCGTCTCGCGCTTCGTGCTTCTGTCATCGCGTGATTCGGTCGGCGGCGGGCCTTACCTCACGGAGGAGGTCTTCCCGCTTCACGAGGTGCGCTCGCCGAGCCTTACGAGCAACGACGAGCATCCGGCCTCGAGCATCTGGTAGAGCGCTTCGAAGGCTTCCGCTCCTTCGTGATAGGGATCCGGCACGTCCTGGCGGCGGCCAGAGGCATAGTCCAGGAAAAGATGCACTTTCCCTGCCGCGCCTTCAGGCGCCAACCGTCTCAGCGTGCGGACATTGTTCTCGTCCATGCCGAGGATCAGGTCGAAATCCCGGAAATCCTCGGCCTGGACCTGGCGCCCGCGCAGCGCCGAGATATCGATCCCGTGCCGACGCGCCGCCTGGATCGAGCGGCCGTCGGGCGGATCGCCGATGTGCCAGGCACCGGTTCCGGCCGAATCCACCTGCAGCGCCGATGCCAGTCCCTTTTGCTCCGCCAACGCGCGCAGCACGCCCTCGGCCAGCGGCGACCGGCAGATATTGCCGAGACAAACGAAAAGAACTCTGACCGGTTTCATGCTATTCAAGTTCGACAGGACTGGAGATTGGTGCGCACTTAAACGCGGCAGCTACTGCATGTCTCCTTAAATCGACCTCGATTTAAGGACGAAGACATGCGGCAAATCAAAGTAGCTACAGCGACCTTTGCGCGTCTCATGAGACGCGCGGCGCTGTAGGCCCTCGAACAGGTCGACGTGTGGGAGAGAGACGATGACTGCGGAAAAGCTCGACGAAGCGACGATTGCCGAAAACCTGCACAAGATGGAGGGCTGGGTGCGAGCTGAAGACGGCAACTCGATCTGGAAGGCGTTCCGCTTCAAGAACTTCGTGGAGGCCTTCGGTTTCATGACCGAGTGCGCGATCGTTGCCGAGAAGCTCAACCATCACCCGGAATGGTTCAACGTCTACAATCGCGTCGACGTGACCCTGACGACCCATGACGCCGGCGGGTTGACGGAGATGGACTTCAAGCTGGCGGCCCGGATGGACAAGGCGGCAGCGGGTCGCATGCCCGATCATTTGAAATAGCACGGCCGCTCCCCATATTGAGCAACCCCGGAGCAATCGGCTTTCAGGCGAAAGCGGGTAAGGTGCTCTGGAATCAGCGGAAGCGGGACGATGGACGACATCAAGATCGGTGAAATTCTCTTGCCTGGCGAAGAATCCGAGCAGGAGCGCAGGGAGAAGCGTGTGAAGCGGCGCTTCTGGCCGACCTTCCGCCGGGCTGCGCGGCAGATCCCCTTCAGCCGCGACCTCGTCGCCGCCTATTACTGCGCCATCGATCCGCAGACGCCGACGCGAACCCGCGGCATCCTGCTTGCCGCACTCGCCTATTTCGTGCTGCCGATCGACATCATCCCCGACATGCTGGCCGTGGTCGGCTTCTCCGACGACGTCGCGGTGCTGACCGCGGCCTTCGCCGCCATTAGCGGCCAGATCAAGGAAACGCACTACACCAAGGCCGACGAGACCCTTGCCGACACTCCGCAAGATTGAACGGAGATTGGGCTCCTGGGTTGTGGCGCCCCATTCCCGCCCAAAAGTCAAACTCTTGCCCGATTCTTTGTGGCATAGACATGCGAATGACGCCGGTCGCGCGCTTTGGCGCGTTCGGCGTCATTCAATGGTTTGGGGCAGGAATCCTTCCGGAACAGCATTCCGAAGTACCGCGCATCCGACATCGATCCTTGGTTCGGCGATGGTACGAATCACCGGTCGAACGGCGCCGGACAATGGAGCAAATCGCTCCGTTTCGGGGCTAAACCGGCGGTTTTCGACCATCGTTGACGGTTTGGTAACCTGAATTAAGTCAAAACAAATTCAAATGATGACGACGCGTCGCCCGTCTGACCTGTTTCGGGTGATCGAAGAGCAAGAAAAGCGGCAGGACCTCATGTTTGTAAGAAAGATCGCAACCGCAATCGCATTCGTTCTGGCAACCGCCAGCATGGCTGCCGCCCAGTCTCCGACGCGCATCCAGCAGTTCAACGCCTGGGGCGCCTATTCCTACAACGCCGGCGGCGGCAAGGTCTGCTACGTCCTCTCGGTTCCGAAGGAAAAGAGCCCGGCCGGCGTCGACCACGGCGACATCTTCTTCCTCGTGTCCCAGCGCCCGGGCCAGAACATCAGCTATGAACCGCAGGCGATGATGGGCTACCCGCTGCAGGAGAACTCCAAGGTCAACGTCGTCATCGACGGCCGCACCTTCGTGATGTTCACCAAGGGCAACTCCGCCTGGGTCGAAAACGCGGCGGAAGAACCGGCGCTCGTTGCCGCGATGAAGAATGGCAAGGCCATGTCGGTCAACGCCAAGTCGCGCAAGGGCACGGCAACTTCCTATTCCTATTCGCTCTCGGGCATCTCCGCTGCGCTGAAGCAGATCGAGGCCTGCAAGTAATCCAGGCATGTCGCGCAAAACTGTGCAGCGGTCTTGCGACACGATTACGTGACATCTGAAGGCGAAACCCAGGCATGGGGCCGGCTGCGAAGCCGGCCTTCTGCGTTCCTGGGGCCTGCCGCGTGACTCCCGGCCAAAACAATGCTAAAGCGCGGCCCAACTTGAGAGCCTCCGCGCCCCGATTGGCCGCTTTCGATGGCTCGACCGATTTCAATTCGCGCATCAGGACGATTTCCGGACCCGCTCTCCGGACGGCCTCACGCCGTACGACAGGACATCACGAGCATGGCAGCCACTGAAATTCTGAACCGGGTGGAGATCGTCAAGGCGCCGCAGGTACGCGTAGCGCCCCAGGCGGAAAAGCCGTCGCTGATCGGCCTCCTGCGCGAGGACATGGCAAAGGCGCTGGTCGAAAAGGGCGTGCCGGAGCGCCAGGTCAAGATGCGCGTCAGCCAGCTCTGGCATTGGCTCTATGTGCGCGGCGTCTCCGACTTCGACCATATGACGAACGTGTCGAAGGACATGCGCGAGATGCTGGAGCAGCATTTCACCATCGCCCGCCCCGAAATCGTCGAGGAGCAGATCTCCGGTGACGGCACCCGCAAGTGGCTGCTGCGCTTCCCGGCGCGCGGCGCCGGCCGCCCGGTCGAGATCGAGACCGTCTACATCCCCGAGGAAGGCCGCGGCACGCTCTGCATTTCGAGCCAGGTCGGCTGCACGCTCACCTGCTCCTTCTGTCACACCGGCACGCAGAAGCTGGTGCGCAACCTGACGGCGGAGGAAATCCTGGCGCAGTTGCTGCTCGCGCGCGACCGCCTCGGCGATTTCCCGGAGCGCGACACGCCACAGGGCGCGATCGTGCCGGCCGAGGGCCGCAAGATCACCAACATCGTCATGATGGGCATGGGCGAGCCGCTCTACAATTTCGCTGAGGTCAAGACCGCGCTTCTGATCGCGTCCGACGGCGAGGGCCTGTCGCTTTCCAAGCGCCGTATCACGCTTTCGACCTCCGGCATCGTGCCGGAGATCTACCGCACCGGCGAAGAAATCGGCGTCATGCTGGCGATCTCGCTGCATGCGGTGCGCGACGACCTGCGCGACCTGCTGGTGCCGATCAACAAGAAGTATCCGCTGAAGGAGCTGATGGAGGCCTGCCGCGCCTATCCGGGACTTTCGAACGCCCGCCGCATCACCTTCGAATATGTGATGCTGAAGGATGTCAACGACAGCCTGGAAGACGCCAAGGAACTGGTGAAGCTCCTGAAGGGCGTTCCGGCGAAGATCAACCTGATCCCGTTCAACCCCTGGCCGGGCACCAACTACCAGTGTTCCGACTGGGAGCAGATCGAGAAGTTTGCCGACTTCATCAACCAGGCGGGCTACGCCTCTCCGATCCGCACGCCGCGCGGCCGCGACATCCTCGCCGCCTGCGGCCAGTTGAAGTCCGAATCCGAGCGCATGCGCAAGGTCGATCGCCTGGCCTTCGAGGCGATGATGATCGCTAATCACGGTGAAGACTGAGATCGAGAGAGATAATGCAAGGCTCCGCGGTCTTCAGCTTTGGGGATCGATGAAGAACTTTGATGAATGATCCAGTTCCTATCGATTGATTTCATGTCACCGGTTTCCTAAGAAAGCGAAAATCATTTCAGGAGGACAACCCATGCGCTCACTTCTCATCGCCCTTGCCGCTACGGTGGCATTCACCATGCCCGCCCGTGCCGATGAGGTGACCGTCGCCGTGACCGCGATCGTCGAGCATCCGGCGCTCGATGCCGCCCGCGACGGCGTGAAGGATGCGCTGGCCGCCGCCGGCTACAAGGAAGGCGAGAACCTCAAGTTCATCTACGAGTCGGCCCAGGGCAACCCGGCAACCGCCGCGCAGATCGCCCGCCAGTTCGCCGGCGAGGGCCCGAATGTGATCGTGCCGATCTCGACCCCGTCCGCCCAGGCCGTCGTCTCCTCGACCCGCGACATCCCGGTCGTCTTCACCGCCGTTTCCGATCCGGTCGGCGCGCAACTGGTCAAGGACATGGACAAGCCCGGCGGCAACGTCACCGGCCTCTCGGACATGTCGCCGGTTGCCGAGCACGTGGCGCTGATCAAGGAGATCCTGCCGAACGCCAAGTCGATCGGCTATCTCTACAACTCCGGTGAAGCCAACTCCGTTTCGCTGCTCGCCGTGCTCAAGGCCGAAGCCGAAAAGGCCGGCATGACCGTCGTCGAGTCGGCTGCCACGAAGTCGGCCGAAGTCCAGGGTGCGGCCCGTGCTCTCGTCGGCCGCGCCGATGCGATCTACGTGCCGACCGACAACACGATCATCTCCGCGCTCGAAGGCGCCGTCGCCGTCGCCGAGGAAGCCAAGCTGCCGCTCTTCACCGCCGACACGGATTCGGTTGCCCGCGGCTCGCTCGCAGCCCTCGGCTTCAACTACTACGACGTCGGCAAGCAGACCGGCGACGTGGTCGTACGCATCCTCAAGGGCGAAAACCCGGGTGACATCGCCGTGAAGGTCGCCGCCGGTTCCGACCTGGTGATCAACAAGAAGGCTGCCGAGAAGATGGGCGTCACCCTTCCGGAAAGTGTCGTAAAGCGCGCAACGCGCGTCGTTGAATAAGGCTTTCGGCCTTTTCAGGTTCAAGTTTGTTGCGTTTTGCCCGCCTCCGTTCCATACGGGGGCGGTTCGCTATGAGAGGCCTGGGAAATTGAAGGCCGCTCCAAAGTTCTAAACGGCATAGGCGCACGCCATCGGGCGGATATGCCAAGCGGGAACGTCGCGCACATAAGGACAACCAAGCGCGACACGTGGAAAAGAGGGTCTGGGGTTGAGTCTAATCGCTTTCTGGGGAGCCGTGGAACTGGGGCTGGTCTACGCCTTCGTTGCCGTCGGCGTCTTTCTCGCTTTCCGGGTACTCGATTTCCCCGACCTGACCGTCGATGGATCGTTTCCTCTGGGGGCTGCCGTCACCGCCGTTCTGATCATCGCCGGCGTCAATCCGTGGCTTGCCGCCTGCGTGGCGATGGTCGCCGGTGCCGTGGCCGGCATCGTCACGGCGATGCTCAACGTGCGCTTCAAGATCCTCAACCTGCTCGCTTCGATCCTGACGATGATCGCGCTCTTCTCGGTCAACCTGCGTGTCATGGGCAAGCCGAACGTCGCGCTGATCAATGCCGACACGATGCTGTCGCCCTTCTACGGCCTCGGCCTGCGTGATTTCTATGTCCGTCCGCTGTTCATCGGCGTGCTCGTCGTCATCGCCGTCATCATCGTCTGGCGCTTCCTCGAAAGCGATGCCGGTCTCGCGATGCGCGCCACCGGCGCCAATGCCCGCATGGCCCGCGCACAAGGGGTCGACACCAACCGCCAGATCTATCTCGGCATGGCGATCTCCAACGCGCTCGTCGCCTTCGGCGGCGCGCTCTTTGCCCAGACCAACGGCTTTGCCGACGTCACCTCGGGCGTCGGCACCATCGTCGTCGGTCTCGCGGCCGTCATCATCGGCGAGACGCTGCTCGGCGCCCGCGGTATCCTGATCGCGCTGATCGGCTGCGTCCTCGGATCGATCCTCTACCGCATCGCCATCCAGCTGGCGCTGTCGACCGACATGCTCGGGCTGCAGGCCTCCGACCTCAACTTCGTGACGGCCGCGCTCGTGACCTTTGCCCTTATCCTTCCCCGTCTTCGTCGCGGAGGTGCGGCATGATCAGCGTCCAGAACATCCAGGTCATCTTCGGCAAGGGCACGCCGCTGCAGAAGCAGGCGCTGAACGGCGTCAGTCTGACGATCGAACAGGGTTCCTTCGTCACCGTCATCGGCTCCAACGGTGCTGGCAAGTCGACCCTTCTCGGCGTGCTCGCCGGCGATGTGCTGCCAAGCGCTGGCCAGGTGACGATCGGCAAGACCGACGTCACCCGCAAGGGTACCGCCGCTCGCGCCGGCCTCGTCGCCCGCGTCTTCCAGGATCCGCTGACCGGAAGCTGCGGCGCGCTCTCGATCGAGGAAAACCTGGCGCTCGCCGCCAAGCGCGGCGAAGCGCGCGGCCTCACTGCAGCGCTCGGACCCAAACGCCGCGAGCATTTCCGCGAACGCATCGCCGAGCTCAATCTCGGACTTGAAAACCGCATGGGCGACCGCATGGACCTGCTCTCCGGCGGCCAGCGCCAGGCGGTTTCGCTGGTCATGGCGACCCTCGCCGGCTCGGAAGTGCTGCTGCTCGACGAGCACACCGCAGCGCTCGACCCGGGCATGGCGGAGTTCGTGATGAACCTCACGCAGAAGATCGTCTCGGAGCGCAAGCTGACGACGATGATGGTCACCCATTCGATGCGCCAGGCGCTCGACTACGGCCACCGCACCATCATGCTGCACGGCGGCGAGATCGTGCTCGACGTCGCCGGCGACAGCCGCAAGGAATTGCAGGTCGAGGACCTGATCGCCATGTTCCGCCGCATCCGCGGTCAGACGCTCGACGACGACGCGCTGCTGATCGGCTGATCCAGTTTAACTTCGAGATTGCCCCTCATCTGCCTGCCGGCATCTTCTCCCCGTGGACACGGGGAGAAGAGACAAGCGGCGATCGCTCGGTTCCCGCCAGCCAGCAGCATAGGCTGCAATCGACACCCCTTCTAAGATGGCTCCGCCGACGGTCGCGTTTCGCGCCGAACGGTGCGGCATGCGCTCTTCTCCCCGCGAGCGGGGAGAAGATGCCGGCAGGCAGATGAGGGGCGAAAGCTCCGAAGACGGTTCAGCGCGCCGTCGTCATGAAGATCTTGACCGCGAAGACCGAGAAGACGCCGGCGAAGCTGAAGTCGAGCGCCCGCATTGCCGCCTTGTTGCGCTGAAGCCAGGAGGCGAGCCAGTCGGCGGTGAAGACCACCAGCATGTTGACCGGCATGCCGATCGTGATGAAGAACAGGCCGAGGAACAGGAGCTTGCCGGTGACCGAAGGATCGTCGGCGCTGACGAACTGCGGCAGGAAGGTCATGAAGAAGATGATGACCTTGGGATTGAGCAGGTTCACCCAGAAGCCGGCGGAAATGTTGGCAAGCGCCGTGCCCTCCGCCGCCTCGACCTTCTGGACGGAGATGCTGGAGCCGAAGCGGATCGCCTGCACCGCAAGCCAGAGGAGATAGGCGGCGCCACCGGTCTTGAGGATGGCGAAGGCGGTGGGCGAAGCCGTGATCAGCGCCGAGATGCCGAAGGCGACGAGAAGCGTATGCACGATGATGCCGAAGCTGGTGCCGAGCACGACGAAGAGCGCGGCCTTCTTGCCTTGCGCCAGCGCGCGGCTGATCGAAAGCGTCATGTCCGGACCGGGCGTCGCCGCCAGAAGCAGCGTCGCGGCCGCGAAGGTCAAGAGGGTCGGCAGGCTGGGAATGAAGTCCATCGTCGGTCTCCGAGGCACGAGGTCGCCTTTCGTAATCCCGCGCCCGCTCTTTTGCCAGCGGATTCGCGAGATCCGGCGTTCTAATGCTTGTATCGCCGCAGGTTCTGGCTAAAGTGCCGCAGATTTGCACGCGGCATCGCCGCCCTCCCAAGACCAGACGGACGGAAACCATGGCATCGCATAAAGACGTGAAAAAGGTCGTTCTCGCCTATTCGGGCGGTCTCGACACCTCGATCATCCTGAAGTGGCTGCAGACCGAACTCGGCGCGGAAGTCGTCACCTTCACCGCCGACCTCGGCCAGGGCGAAGAGCTCGAGCCGGCCCGCAAGAAGGCCGAAATGCTCGGCATCAAGGAAATCTACATCGAGGACGTCCGCGAGGAGTTCGTCAAGGATTTCGTCTTCCCGATGTTCCGCGCCAATGCCGTCTATGAAGGCGTCTACCTGCTCGGCACCTCCATCGCCCGCCCGCTGATCTCCAAGCACCTGATCGACATCGCCCGGAAGACCGGCGCCGACGCGATCGCCCACGGCGCCACCGGCAAGGGCAACGACCAGGTTCGCTTCGAGCTTTCGGCCTACGCTCTGAACCCCGACATCAAGATCATCGCCCCCTGGCGTGACTGGTCGTTCAAGAGCCGCACCGACCTGCTCGAATTCGCCGAGAAGCACCAGATCCCGGTCGCCAAGGACAAGAAGGGCGAGGCTCCCTTCTCCGTCGACGCCAACCTCTTGCACTCCTCGTCCGAGGGCAAGGTTCTGGAGGATCCGGCCCAGGAAGCACCGGAATACGTGCACATGCGCACGATTTCGCCGGAAGCAGCTCCCGACAAGGCGACCGTCATCAAGATCGGTTTCGAGCGCGGTGACGCCGTCTCGATCAACGGTGTGCGCCTGTCACCGGCGACCTTGCTTGCCAAGCTCAACGAATACGGCCGCGACAACGGCATCGGCCGCCTCGACCTCGTCGAGAACCGCTTCGTCGGCATGAAGTCGCGCGGCGTCTACGAGACGCCTGGCGGCACCATTCTTCTTTCCGCTCACCGCGCGATCGAGTCGATCACGCTCGACCGAGGCGCCGCACACCTCAAGGACGAGCTGATGCCGCGTTATGCCGAGCTGATCTATTACGGCTTCTGGTTCTCGCCGGAGCGCGAAATGCTGCAGGCCGCGATCGACAAGAGCCAGGAGCATGTCGAGGGCGAAGTGACGCTGAAGCTCTACAAGGGCAACGTCATGGTCATCGGCCGCGAGAGCGCCAAGTCGCTCTATTCCGACAAGCTGGTCACTTTCGAGGACGACCAGGGCGCCTACGACCAGAAGGACGCCGCCGGCTTCATCAAGCTCAACGCGCTGCGCCTGCGCACGCTGGCCGCGCGCAACCGCTAAGACGAGCCCCCGAAAAAAGAAGCCTCCGCGAGCCCTTCGCGGAGGCTTTTTGTTGCCGTTATTCCGCCGCTTCCGGCAGCGGTTCCTCGCGGTCAGCAGCCGCGGCCAGCGGCTGCAACCGAACCGTCCGGCGATACCAGACATAGCTGAGGATACAGACGAGGCCGAAGCTTGGGATGATCATGCCGAGTGCCAGCACCGGCGCGCCGACCGCGGCGGCGATCGCGCCACCGAGAAGCCCCGAGCCCATCTGGACAAAGCCCATGACAGCCGATGCCGTGCCGGCGATATCGGGAAACGGTGCCATCGCCGCCGTCATCATGTAGGGCATCACGAAGGCGATGCCGAAAGCGTAGAGACCGATCGGCAGCATGACCGACAGGAAGCTCGGCGACAGCATATGCATGGTATAGGCAAGCACGAGGCTGGCGAGACCGATGAAGACGAGGCCCGCCGGTACCAGCGCCTGCGGCGTGAAGCGCCGCATCAACAGCCGGACCACCACGGTCCCCGAAAAGAACAGACCCGACTGCATCAGCATGCCGACACCGAATTCGGTCGGCGTCAGGCCGACTTCATTGATGAGCACGAAGGGCAGCATCGTCGCCCAGGCATAGAGCGCGCCGACGGCCCCGCCGATGACAAGCGTCGAGGAGACGAAGCGGCTGTCGCTCACCAATCGACGATAGGCCGCAAGGATCGGCTTCAGGTGCCCCTTGGCCGGATCGGGCGTCACGGTCTCGGCCATGAAGAACTGCACGGTGAGGCAGGCCATGGCGGCGAAGCCGACCATCAGCAAGAAGATCGACTGCCAGCCGAAGAGCCCGAGCGCCAGGCCGCCAAGCGTCGGCGACACGGCAGGTCCGAGCGCCAGCATCATGCCGATCATGTTCATGATGCGCGCGGCTTCGGTTCCTGTGAACTGGTCGCGCACGATCGCGCGGGCCACCGTCATGCCGACGGACGCGCCGATGCCCTGCACCAGACGCCCGGCAAGGAGCACCGCAACCGACGGCGCGAAGGCGGCCATCAGACTGCCGATGAGATAGATCGCCATGAAGATCAGCGTCGCGCGGCGTCGGCCGATGACGTCGGAGAGCGTGCCGGAAACGAGCTGGGCAAAGGCGAAGCCGGCGAAATAGAGCGACAGCGTCATCTTGATCGCCGCCTCGCTGGAAGAGAAGGCGCGCACCAGTTCCGGCATGGCTGGGGTATAAAGCGCCATGGAGACTGGGCCGAGCGCCACCAGGAAGGCGCCGATGATGCTCGTGCGCCGTTCGCTCATGCGACGCGTCATCGCGGGGCTCCGGGCTGGTCCTCGGACGTCTCGCCAGCCTCCTTGCCGGCAAGGCACGGGTCAAGCGCACGCAAGTTGTCGCGCAGGATGCGCAGGTTGGCGCAAAGAACCTCGCGGGTCGCCTCGTCGAGCCCCGCCGTATAGGCGTTCATCATCTCCCGCAACCCCACCATCAGATCGGCGAGCAGTGGACCTGCCTTGTCGGTGATGACGACGTTCTTGGCGCGGCGGTCCGCCGGATCCGGCACACGGGCGACAAGCCCCATCGTCTCCAGCCGGTCGAGATAGGCCGAAAGCGTCATCGGCTCGATCCCCATGCGAGTCGCGATCTCGGCCTGCTTGATGCCTTCGGTAAGCACGACCTGGATCAGCGTGCGTGCCTCGCCGGGGGTGATGCCCAGATCCATGGCGTTGACCTTGCGGTCGAACGCCCCGCGCAGCAGGCGCGAGACGTCGGTCAGCAGCATTCCAATGGTTTCGGATTCGAGTTTGAAGGGCATCAGCATCGTTCACATATGATATAATAAGTTTTACTTATCATATCTGACGACGCCGTTCAACGCGCTACCGGTTGTCGCTTAGCCTTCGAGCTCCTCGCGCAGCATCTCAAGCTCCAGCCATTCCTCCTCCATGCGGGCCAGATCCGCACGAAGCTTCTCCAGTTCCTGCGCGAGCTTTGCAAAGGCATTTGGATCCTTTGTGAAAAGGTTGGGGTCGGCCATCTTTTCCTCGCGCTTGGTGGCTTCGGCCTCTGCCTTGGCGATCTCCTTCGGCAGGTTTTCGAGTGCGAATTTCTGCTTGTAGGAGAGCTTGCCCTTGGCGGCCTTTGGCGCTTCGGCAGCCGGCGCAGTGGTTTCGTTGGCTTTGGCCTTTTCCGCCTTTTCGGCTCTGCGCTTCTCCTCGATCGCGCCCTTGCGCTGCGCCATCATGTCGGAATAGCCGCCGGCATATTCGATCCAGCGGCCGTCCGGCTCCTCGGGGTTTGCCGGCGCGATCGTCGAGGTGACGGTGCGGTCGAGGAAATCACGGTCGTGGCTGACTAGGATCACCGTTCCGGCAAAGCCGGCGACGATCTCCTGCAAGAGGTCGAGCGTCTCGATGTCGAGGTCGTTGGTCGGCTCGTCGAGGATCAAGAGGTTCGTTGCCCGCGCCAGGATACGCGCCAGCATCAGCCTTGCCCGCTCGCCGCCGGAGAGTTCGCGGATCGGGGTGCGCGCCTGCTCCGGCTGGAACAGGAAATCCTTCATGTAGCCGGTGACGTGGCGCTGCTCGCCATTGACCAGCAGGTTCTCGCCGCGCCCGTCGGTGAGGTAGTGCGCCAGCGTGTCGTCCAGATTGAGGTCTTCGCGCTTCTGGTCGAGCGTCGCCATTTCGAGATTGGTGCCGAGCTTGACCGTGCCGCTGTCCGGTTCGATCTGCCCTGTCAAAATCTTCAGAAGCGTCGTCTTGCCGGCACCGTTGGGGCCGACGAGACCGATGCGGTCACCGCGATGCACGCGGATCGAGAAGGGCGCAACGATGGTGCGGTCACCATAGGCCTTGCTGATCTTCTCGGCCTCGATCACCAGCTTGCCGGACTCCTTGGCATCGGCAACCGTTGCCTGCACAGTCCCCTGCGGCCCCTTGTGACCGCGATAAACCGCCCGCATGTTCTGCAGCTCGCCGAGGCGCCGCATGTTGCGCTTGCGCCGGGCCGTCACGCCGTAACGCAGCCAGTGCTCCTCGCGTTCGATCGCCTTGCCGAGCTTGTGCTGCTCCAGCTCTTCCGCTTCCAGCACCTCGTCGCGCCAGGCCTCGAAATGGGCAAAGCCGCGGTCGAGCCGGCGCGACTGGCCACGATCGAGCCAGACAGTCGCGTTCGACACCTTCTCCAGGAAGCGCCGGTCGTGCGAAATCAAAACCAGCGCCGAGCGGCTGCGGGTGAGTTCGTCTTCCAGCCATTCGATCGTTGGCAGGTCGAGATGGTTGGTCGGCTCGTCAAGCAGCAGGATATCGGGCTCCGGCGCCATGACGCGGGCGAGCGCCGCCCGGCGCGCCTCGCCGCCGGAGAGCCGCTTCGGGTCTTCTTCGCCGGTCAGTCCCAGATGCTGCAACAGATAGGCGACGCGATAGGGGTCGTCGCTCGGGCCGAGACCCGCTTCGGCATAGGCCTGCACCGTATCGTAGCCGTCGAAATCCGGCGCCTGGTGCAGATAGCGGATGGTCGCCGAGGGATGGCGGAACACTTCGCCCGACTGCGCTTCCGCAAGACCCGCGGCAATCTTCATCAGCGTCGACTTGCCCGAGCCGTTGCGTCCGACCAGGCAGATACGGTCGCCCGGCTCCACTTGCAGGTTGGCGCCGGCCAGAAGCGGCGTGCCGCCGAAGGTGAGGAAGATGTCGTCGAGTTTCAGAATGGGGGGCGCCAAGGCTCAGGCTCCGGTAAGATCATAGGGGCGGGCAAGCACGATGGCGCGGCCGCTCTTGAGGCTGAAGCGAAGGGGACCCTCCGCAACATTGGAAACGGTTCGGGACGAGCCGAACGGCAGGGTGAAATCGTCGAGCGGGTAACGCGCATTGACGATCGAAAGGCCGGTAAGCTCGGTCAACCCCAGGACCGAAAAGAGGCAACCCTTTGGCAGGTCGAGCTCGAGCGTACCGGCAAGCAGAGGATAGGCCTCTTCCTCGCCGGAGGTCATCAGCACCGATAGGCCACGCTCGGCAAGGGCGACCGCCTGCAACAGGTGCAGGAAGGCATGGTCGCTGCGGGTGCCGCCAAGCGCACCGGCAAAGATCAATCTGTCGGCACCACGCGACAGCGCAGCCTCGACGGCGATCTCGCCATCCGTGGCAGCCTTTGCCGCCGGATAGGATTCGCGCGGAACAGAGGCGAATTCGGAAAGCAGGGTATCTTCAGTCGAATCGAAATCACCGACCCAGACGTCCGGAACGACGCCGAGCAGACGCGCGTGTCGCATGCCGCCGTCAGCCGCGACGAAGCGGCTTCCGTGTAGCTGGCGTGTCAGCCGGTCGGTACTTGTCAGCGCACCGCCAAGCAGAATGGTGAAGGTCGATCGAGCCATGGCAAAGCCCATAGCGCAAAGGACCGCGGAAGGAAAACGAAGAAAGCTACAAGACGCCCGGATCTCAAGATTTTGCGAGAGCCGTCAATGGCCTTCCGGCACCGGATCGGGAGACAGCATGCCGGCATAGACGCCGGGCGTCGAATCCGGAATCTCGATGGCGCCGGCCACCCGCTCATAGAACTTCGCCGGACCGACCCCGCCGATGACCGCATAACCGTAGCCAGCCTCGCGCATCGCCGCCAGGCTTTCGATCAGCAGCGCCTCGCCTATGCCCTCCCCACGCATGCCTTCGTCGACGCCGGTCGGGCCGAAAAAGCCGAGCGCGGTCACGTCGTAGCAGGCGAAACCGACGATCTTCTCGTCATGCACGGCGATATGAATGCGCGTCGGGGTCGAGGAAAAGGCCGCTTCCGCCTCGCCCGCCCAGCCGACGCCGAAAGTCTTCTCGATCCAGGAGACGACCAGGCGGCGCTCGGGCGCCATGGCGCGGCGAATGCAGATGCCCGGGCCAAGCTTCGACTGGGGCTGCGCCGGCAAGGCATATAGTCGAACGAGCATATCTGGCATGGCATTTCCTCCTCGCGGCTCTCTGCAGTTTTTGTCTTAGCGCAGCTTCCGGCTTACGCAAGCGCGGACGCCATGCCCGGAGCAGGCATCAAATCGACCTGCACCAAACACGCTTGCCATGGAACCAACGTGGCGGTAAATCTCTTGGCGCTCTAACGGGGTGCCTTCCGACCGCATGACGGCCGAAGGCTGAGAGGCGTGAAACGCCAACCCGCGGAACCTGATCCGGCTCATACCGGCGGAGGGATTAGACGCGATCGCACCGATACGCCCTTTTCCCGTGCAACAACGAACATTGGGAGAGGTGCTTCGCATGTCCAATTCATCGCAACACAAAATGATTAGCCGGCTAGAGCAATTCCAGCAAAAGTGCGGCGCGGTTTTGCGTCCGGAATTGCGTAAAAGCAAGAAGCTGGAGCGCTTCTGCGCTCTAGCTCTGGCTGCCACGACAAGCCTTGTTTTCGCTGGTTATGCAGCGGCTGCCGACAAGACGCTGACGGTCTATACCTATGAGAGCTTCATCACCGAATGGGGCCCGGGCGCCAAGGTGGCGGAAGCCTTCGAAAAGACCTGCGAGTGCAAGGTCAATTATGTCGGCGTTGCCGATGGCGTCGAATTGCTTACCCGCCTGAAGCTCGAAGGCGAGGCCTCGAAGGCTGACATCGTGCTCGGTCTCGACACCAACCTCGTGGCGGAAGCCAAGGCAACCGGCTTCTTCGCGCCGCACGGGGTCGACGCCAAGGACCTGAAGGTTCCCGGCGGCTTCTCCGACGATACCTTCCTACCCTACGATTACGGTCACTTCGCCGTCGTCTACGACACCGAGACCTTAAAGACGCCGCCGAAGAGCCTCAAGGAGCTGGTGGAAGGCGACGCATCGCAGAAGATCGTCATCGAGGATCCGCGCACTTCAACGCCGGGCCTCGGTCTGCTGCTCTGGGTCAAGGCCGTCTATGGCGATGAGGCCGGTGCGGCCTGGGCAAAGCTCAAGGATCGCGTACTGACGGTCACCCCCGGCTGGTCGGAAGCCTATGGCCTCTTCACCAAGGGCGAAGCGCCGATGGTGCTCTCCTATACCACCTCGCCGGCCTACCACATGGTTGCTGAGAACACCGACCGCTACCAGGCCGCAGCCTTCTCCGAAGGGCACTACATCCAGATCGAAGTCGCCGGCATGATCAAGAATGCCAAGGAGCCTGAACTGGCTAAGCAGTTCCTGAGCTTCATGACCGGGCCGGAGTTCCAGTCGATCATCCCGACGACCAACTGGATGATGCCGGTTGGCGCCACCAGCGCGCCGCTGCCGGATGCCTTCAACAAGCTGGTCACTCCGGAAAAGACCTTCCTGCTACCTTCGGAAGAGGTCGCGAAAAACCGCAAGGCCTGGATCGACGAGTGGCTTGCCGCGATGAGCAAGAACTGAGGCTGGATTGTTCGCGCTTCGCGAAAACCGCATGACGGTTGCCGCCGGGGCATTTTGCCTCGGCGCCTTCCTGCTCTTCGTCGGCCTGGCGATCGCCGCCTTGCTCGCTGAGACCGGCGGCGCGGACGAAGGCACCCTGTTCGACGCCTATATCTGGCGCGTCACCCGCTTCACGCTGCTGCAGGCAAGCCTTTCCACGCTGCTCTCCGTGCTCTTCGCGATACCCGTGGCACGGGCGCTGGCGCGGCGGCCGCAGTTTTTCGGTCGCATCTGGCTCTTGCGCCTGATGGCGCTGCCGCTCGGTCTGCCCGTTCTCGTCGGCGCGCTTGGGCTCATCGAAATCTGGGGACGCCAGGGCTTCCTCAATGCGGGCCTGCGTTGGCTTGGCCTAGAGCAGCCGGTTAGCATCTACGGCCTGTTCGGCATCCTGCTCGCCCATGTCTTCTTCAACATGCCGCTCGCCGCGCGCCTGTTCCTGGCCGGGCTCGAGCGCATTCCCGCCGAATATTGGCGCAGCGCCGCCAATCTCGGAATGCCGTCCCACGCGCTCTTCCGCTTCATCGAATGGCCTGTCCTGCGGGGCCTGCTGCCGGGTGCGGCCGGCCTCGTCTTCATGCTCTGCGCCACCAGCTTCACGCTCGTGCTGACGCTTGGCGGCGGGCCTGCTGCCAGCACGATCGAGGTCGCGATCTACCAGGCGCTGCGCTTCGATTTCGATCCGCCGCGCGCCATCGCGCTGTCCGGCTTGCAGATCGCCATGACCGGCCTCCTGCTTTTCATTCTCAGACATCTGGCAACGGAGCCGGAGGAGGGTATGACCGGCGGCCGCACGGTTCGCCGCTTCGATGGCGCAGCGGCAATAGCGCGCCTCAATGACGGCACCTGGATCGTCCTGGCATTGCTCTTTCTCATCGCTCCCCTGGTTGCGGTGGTCATCTCAAGCCTGCAGGCCGACCTCCTCAAGCTCGCCCGGGATCCGAACGTGCACCGGGCACTGATGACGAGTGCTGCGATCGCGCTTGCCTCGGCACTTGCCTCCGTTGCCATGGCAGCCGTCATGATCCGCGCCGCGGCGACAATCACCGCGCCCCGTCATGCGGGAAAGCTGGCATACGGATTTGCCGGTATGATCGGCGCCAGCACCTCGCTCATCCTGCTGGTGCCGCCGGTTGTGCTCGGCGCCGGCTGGTTCCTGCTCCTCCGCCCCTTCGGTGATGTCGCGCGCTTTGCGCCTGTCATTGTCGTGGCGATCAATGCCCTGATGGCGCTCCCCTTCGTCCACCGTATCCTGGCGCCGGCCATGGCGACGCACGCGGCGCGCTCTGAACGGCTGGTGGCAAGCCTTGGCATCCGCGGCTTTCATCGCCTGCGATGGATCGACCTTCCCGCCCTTCGCAAACCGTTGCTGATGGCGCTCTCCTTCGCCATGGCGCTGTCGCTCGGCGATCTCGGCGCCGTCGCCGTCTTCGGTTCGCAGGACATGGTGACGCTTCCCTGGCTGCTCTATAGCCGTATGGGCAGCTACCGCACGGCCGATGCGGCCGGCCTCGCCCTCTTCCTCGGGCTTCTCTGCCTGATCTTCACCATCCTCGGCACGGCGGACGACGTCCGCCGGCCGGAAAGACGCAAAGCATGACTGAGCCCACCGCTGCCATAGAACTGCGCAACGTCGAGGTTTGTTTCGAAGCGACCACGCTGCGCTTCGATTGTACGATCGCCGCCGGCGGCATCGTTGCCGTTGCCGGCGCCTCCGGGACCGGAAAGTCGACGCTCTTCCACCTCATTGCAGGGTTTGAAGATGTCGACCGCGGCGAGATCCGTATCCTCGGTGAGAACGCTGGCAACCGCGCACCTTCCGAGCGCCCGGTCTCGATGATCTTCCAGGACAACAATCTCTTCGCCCATCTCGATGTCGCGACCAATGTCGGCCTCGGCATCGATCCCGCACTTCGCCTGACGGACGAAGATCGGAAGAAGATCGAGAACGCGCTTCGCCGCGTTGGGCTTGAAGGCTTCGGACGACGGCTGCCGTCCACGCTTTCCGGCGGGGAACGCCAGCGGGTCGCGCTCGCCCGCGCACTCGTGCGGCACCGTCCCCTCCTCCTGCTGGATGAACCTTTTGCTGCCCTCGATCCCGGGATGCGCACCGGCATGCGCACGCTTCTTCGCGAGCTGCATGCGGAAGAAGGCAACACCATCTTGATGATCACACACCATCCCGAGGACGTGAAAGCACTGGCCGATAGCGTGCTTTTTCTCGACCAGGGGCGTATCATTGCACACGATACGCTCGACCGCTTCCTGGAGCGGCGTGACAATGCGGCAATCGACCGCTTTCTCGGCAACGCGTGAAGGAGGGTGCAGTTTCGCCTCGCCCTCAGCCGATTGCCACAATTTGACCGCGACACCATGCGACGCGCGAAATATCCGGCCGCGGGCGCGAATATTCGCGCATCCGTTGCCGTGATACCACGGGGCAACTATTTCTACCGAGACAAACTAGGCAGGTGGCGCTGAAATCAGATACAGCAAGACCAGGGCTGAGCAGTCGCGGCGGAGCAACGCTGCCGGACTGAAAAAGTAGGACTTTCAACGCTGTCGTTCCGGAGCGATCGACGGGAAACGGGCTGAGGCATGGAGAGGCATACAGTCACACACGACCGGTTCCCGCCGAAGCGCGGACGGCTGCGTGCACGCGCCGTGGTTGCACTGCTCGCGACCACGCTTCTCTCCGCATGCCAGTCGGTGATCGAGCAATCCTACGAGCCGACCGTTTCGCCTTCGTCCAATCCGCAGATTGTCGACGAGGTCCAGAAGAACGACCCGCGCGCCAAAATGGGCGCGCGCGAGCATCCGCGCATCGTCGCAAGCTATGGCGGCGAATACAAGGACGCGAAGACCGAACGGCTGGTCGCCCGCATCGCCGGAGCGCTGACTGCCGTCTCGGAAAACCCGCAGCAGTCCTACCGCATCACCATTCTGAATTCGCCGGCAATCAACGCCTTTGCGCTGCCGGGTGGCTATCTCTACGTCACCCGCGGCCTGCTCGCCCTTGCCAACGATGCCTCCGAGGTCGCAGCCGTCCTGTCGCACGAGATGGCGCACGTCACCGCCAACCACGGCATCGAACGCCAGCAGCGCGAGGAAGCGGAAGTCATCGCCAGCCGCGTGGTCTCCGAGGTGCTGTCGTCCGATCTCGCCGGCAAGCAGGCACTCGCCCGCGGCAAGCTCAGACTTGCGGCCTTTTCGCGCAACCAGGAACTCCAGGCCGACGTGATCGGCGTGCGCATGCTCGGCGAAGCCGGCTACGACCCCTATGCCGCGGCGCGCTTCCTCGATTCGATGGCGGCCTATAGCCGCTTCACCGCGGTCGATCCGGAATCCGACCAGAGCCTCGACTTCCTGTCGAGCCACCCGAACGCGCCGCAGCGTGTGGACCTTGCGCGCCGGCATGCCCGCGCCTTCGGGCCGGAAGGCACCAGCGGCGATCGCGGCCGCGACTATTACCTCGCCGGCATCGACGGCCTGCTCTACGGCGACAGCCCGCAAGAAGGCTATGTCCGCGGCCAGACCTTCCTGCACGGCCAGCTCGGCATTCGCTTCGACGTGCCGACCGGCTTCCAGATCGACAACAAGGCGGAAGCGGTTCTCGCGACTGGCCCGGGCGACATCGCCGTGCGCTTCGACGGCGTGGCGGACACCGGCGGCCGCAGCCTGACCGACTATATCGCCAGCGGCTGGGTCACCGGCCTGCAGCCCGACACGATCAGGCCGATCAATGTCAACGGCCTCGATGCCGCGACCGCGCGCGCCTCCGCCGATCGCTGGGACTTCGACGTCACCGTCATCCGCATCGACAACGGCATCTACCGCTTCCTGACCGCCGTTCCGAAGGGTTCGAGCGCACTCGAGCAGACCGCCAACCAACTGCGCAGCTCGTTCCGCCGCATGACGCCAGCCGAGGCCCAATCGCTGAAGCCGCTGCGCATCCGGGTCGTGACGGTGAGGCCCGGCGAGACGATCGCGACGCTCTCCGCCCGCATGATGGGGACGGATCGCAAACTCGACCTGTTCCGGGTGATCAATGCGATGCAGGTCACCTCGACGGTGAAGCCGGGCGACAAGGTGAAAATCGTTTCCGAGTAAGCGACGGCGCCTCACCGCAGGCGGGCTCGCACGCGCTTGTGCTGCGGAATGCTCAGGCGTTCGCCGGTGGCGCGGACCTCAATATGCGAGGGCACTGCGTAGTGCCTCGGACTGGGTCCAGGCCACTACGCGGTGCTTGTGATGGCTGCTAAAGTGTCGCGCAAAAGTGCGCGGCGGCTTTGCGATAACGACATGCAAAATATCAAAGACTTAAAGCGCAGGGAGCGAATCTGAAAAATCGCGACGCGCTTCAGTGAATGCCTGCGGTCAGGGCCGGCGCCTTGGTCGCAAGCGCCACTCTCAGCTTTTCGAGCGCCCGGGTTTCGATCTGCCGCACCCGTTCCTTGGAAATGCCGAGATCGAGGCCAAGCTCTTCAAGCGTCGCACCATCCTCCGACAGTCGTCGTGCACGGATGATCCGCATCTCCCTCTCCGTCAAGGCGCCGAGCGCATCGCGAAGCCACACACGGGCGCGCTCTCCGTCGATCATGTCGCTGACCTGTTCGTCGGGGAGCGGCGCATCGCTGGCCAGGAAATCCAGTCGCTCGCCGCCATCGGAATCGGCGCCGCCGACGGGGGCCTGCAAGGAGGTGTCGCTGCCAGATAGCCGCGCATCCATGGTCTGCACGTCGGCGATGCTGACGCCAAGCGCCGCAGCGATTTCCTCATGCATAGCTTGCGATGTAAGCTGCCTGTCGCCTTGGGCAAGACGCGCGCGCAAGCGCCGCAGGTTGAAGAACAGCGCCTTCTGCGCCGAACTCGTGCCGCCGCGGACGATCGACCAATTGCGCAGGACGTAATCCTGCATCGATGCCCGGATCCACCAGGTCGCATAGGTCGAGAACCTGACCTCACGGCTAGGTTCGAAGCGGGCGGCCGCTTCCAGGAGACCAATATGGCCCTCCTGCACCAGGTCGCCCATCGGCAGGCCGAAATTGCGGAATTTCGCTGCCATCGAGATCACCAGCCGCATGTGGGACATGGCGATCTTGTTGCGGGCTTCCTGATCATGGTCGTTCCGCCAGGCCTGTGCCAGCGCGTGCTCCTCGTCGCGTTCGAGATAAGGGGCCTCCATTGCGATCTTGATCATCCGCCGGTCTGCAGTGAGAGTCTTCATCGATCACTCCGTGACTGGCGCCCGGGCGCCATTGCGTGTGAAGTCCAAAAGGGCCGGACGGATGAGGCGTCCGGCAGCAAGGGCGTCCAGATCACTATGTTTTGGATCGGATCGATCCAAATCGTCGTGATCGATTCTAGTAAGCCTGAGCGGGATGCGGGCGGAAAACCGCTCACACTTTTCCTCATCCCGCTCAAGAGCACCGTGCGTTCGGATCAACGCATTAGGTCGCTCTAGCACTTTGTTTCGAGAGCATCTTCTCCGCTTCCAGTGAGGCCACTTGAGGCGGGATGCTCCGGAGCCGCAACGCCGAAACTTGAAGAAGCGATGCGGCGCCCTAACTTCGAAGTCACGAACCTGAACGGTGATGGATCACAGAACCAAGATCGCCCGGCGCGAAAGCGGCGCATTCCTGCCGGCTAATCTAAATGCGCGTCAGCGCGAAAGGTTCCATTCGGTCAAAGAAAAAGCCCGGCGCGCTGGCCGGGCTTTTTGCAGGTACTGATGCGGGCGAAATGCTTACGCAGCTTCGTCCTGGGTGTCGTCTTCTTCGATAGCCTTGCCGCGCTTCGGGCCCTTGCTAAGGTTGGCCTCGACGAGGCGCACGGCTTCGGTCTCCGACATCTTGTTCACGGCAGCGATTTCGCGCGCCATGCGGTCAAGGGCAGCCTCATAGAGCTGGCGTTCGGAATAGGACTGTTCCGGCTGGTTTTCAGCGCGATAAAGATCGCGAACGACTTCCGCGATGGAAATCAGGTCGCCGGAGTTGATCTTGGCATCGTATTCCTGGGCGCGGCGCGACCACATGGTGCGCTTCACGCGAGCCTTGCCCTGCACAACCTTCAACGCACGATCGACAAAATCGGTTTCGGACAGCTTGCGCATGCCGATGCTGACAGCCTTGGCCACCGGCACCTTCAGACGCATCTTGTCCTTCTCGAAATCGATGACAAAAAGCTCAAGCTTCATGCCGGCGACTTCCTGCTCTTCGATCGCCACGATCTGGCCAACGCCGTGGGCCGGATAGACGATCGATTCACCGGTCTTGAAGCCCTGGCGTGTCGAAGATTTTTTCTGCTGGGTCGTCATTCGTTTCAAAAACTCCCTGTTTCGCGCCGGCCATTCTGGCCGGGGCCGGGTCAGTGAGGCCCGGGATAGACGGGGATACCGCCGGGTGGGTACATCCTGGTCCGTCCAAGGAATGCAAACAGCCTCATGAAATGCGGTCGCAACAGAGCAAAGCCATGTTGCGTAATAGGGAGAACCGCGTTTTGGAGATCGTTTGCTTTCGTGATGGTTTTCGGGCGCGCAAAAACACCCTCTGTGGATCAGTAGAAGGAACCTATCACAAAAAAGTGCCGAAATCAATAATTTGCTGCATGGCAGTCATCAAGCCGCCATTCTCGCAACTGCGAGCGCAGTGCGTGTTTTCCCCAGGTTTGGCGCGCTGGGTCGCTCTCGCTGCGTCAGCCTCGACGAACGAAGGAGATCGTTCGCCTCAGTCGCCCCGGCCCGGCTCGGCGGAGAAGAATTTCTCGTACTTGCCTTCGACGCCGTCCATCTCCTTGGCTTCCGGCATCGGGTCGCGCTTGACCGTGATGTTCGGCCACTTCGTGGCAAAATCAGCGTTCAGTTTCAACCACATATCAAGGCCCGGCTCCGTATCCGGCTTGATCGCTTCGGCAGGACATTCCGGTTCGCAGACGCCACAGTCGATGCACTCGTCCGGATGAATGACGAGGAAATTCTCACCCTCATAGAAGCAATCCACGGGGCAGACTTCGACACAGTCGGTATACTTGCAGCGAATGCAGTTGTCGGTCACGACGTAAGTCATGAGGTACTCCAGCCAATGCTCACGTTTGATGGCAGACGGCAATCAATGGTGATGCTCGTCGTCCGCGCATGCTAGGAATGTCCGGCGCGCATAGCTGCCGAAGCAAACCCGATGCACCCAACGTGGGTCTGTCAGGTAAAGGCTTTATGGGCCCTTTGCAAGAATATTCAATGCGCGAAACGCCGCGGCAAAGGCAGAGTTTTCTAAAGCATGTCGCGCAAAAGCGCGGAGCGGTTTTGCGGTCAAGCGCAAGGAGCGGATCTGAAAGATCGCGACGCGCTTCAATCCTCGCGCGGATCGAAATCGGGTTTCAGCCGGTCGGTTTCCCGCCGCTCCTTCTTGGTCGGGCGTCCCGCCCCACGGTCTCGCGTAGCGAGATCATAAGCCGAGAGCCTTTCCTTCGGCTGTTCAGGCGTGAGATCGTCATAAAGAAGCCGCGCCTCCTCGTAGGGGCCACGTCGCTCCCCGGGGGCAAGCACGCGCACGATCAGCGCGCGGCGGTCGAGGGCGAGCTCGAGCACGTCCCCCGCCTTGACCTGAAACGACGACTGCGTCACGCGCTGCTCGTTGACGGCCACCCGGCCGTCCTCGATCGCCTTTTGCGCAAGCGAGCGCGATTTGATCAGCCGCGTGAAAAACAGCCACTTGTCGAGACGCTGGCGCGATGCCGGGTTGGACGTGGGCTGTTTTTCCATGACCTTACTTCTTCATCTGCTCCTTGAGCGCCGCAAGCTTGGCGAAAGGCGAATCCGGATCCACCGGCTTATCGCGACGCGGCGGACGCGCCTCGAACTTGCCTTGGCCCGGCTTGCCGCCACGGTCGTGACGATCGTGACGGTCACCACGGTCCTGGCGCGGCCCGCCTTCAGACTTGCCACCCTCGTGGCGTTTGCCGCGTGCCGGCTGGCCGCCCTTGCGTCCGCCCTCACGTCCTTCGCCCTGGCCTTGACCATGCCCATGGCGCTGGCCGCCGCGACGCTGGTCGCCCTGATGGCGACCGCCGCCTTGGCGCTGGTTATCCTGACGGGTGCCTGGACGCCAGAGCAGCACGGGCTTGGCCTCGATCGGTTCCCCGGCATCGGCAGCCTGAACTTCGGCCGGTTGCGCGTCGATTGTCGCGACGGCGACGTCGCCTTCGGCCTTCTCGGTCTCGGCAGCCGGTGCCTCGGCGGCTGTGGTATCGGCATCCGCCGCGCCGTCGCCAGCGTCTGCGTCATCGGCGGCAGCAGCCGGCTCGGAAGCGGCGGCAGCAACGGCCGGTACACCATCCTGGCTGGCGAGGAAGGCCGCAGCCTCCTCGGCCTTGATGCTGTCGGCCCGGTAGCCGAGGCCCTTCAGGATCTCTTCCATATCGTCAGGCGTTGCGCCAAGGATCGAAAGCATAGACGTGGTCGCAGTGAAGCGGCGGCCGTCATAGGCGCCTTCCGGGCGCGGCTGCGCGCCGGGCTTCCACTGCAGCAGCGGCCGGATGAGATCGGCCAGGCGCTCGAGGATGTCGATGCGTACCGCGCGCTTTCCGAGGAAACGGAAACCGGCAAGCTTGTAGAAGGTCCGCTCGAAGGACGGATCGGTGACCACGGACGTGCGGCCGGCAGCGAGCATCGGGATGAGGTCGCCGTAGCCGGGCTTGTCGAGGCCATCGTTCTTCAGCGCCCAGAGAAGCGTGATCAGTTCGGCCGGAGCCGGCTTCAAGAGCGCCGGAAGGAAGATGTGGTAGGCGCCGAAACGAACGCCGTATTTGCGGATCGAAGCGCGACCGTCCTGGTCCAGCGACTTGACGTCGTCGGCAACATCGCGACGGAAGAGCACGCCGAGGTTCTCGACCAACTGGAAGGCGAGGCCCTTGGCGAGGCCTTCGAGGTCTTCGGCGCGCGAGATATCGTCAAGCGGCTTCAGCACCGTACCGATGTGATGGTTCACGAAGCGCTCGATGCGCGCCAGCACATGCTCGCGGGCATTCGCCTGCAGCTGATCGTCGGCAAGCAGGATGACGCGCGGCCGCATGACATGGTCGCTCGCCGCCAGACGGGCGACGGGATCGCCGAGCCAACGCACGAGTCCATCCGACGAAAGCGCCAGGTCGTTGTTGCCCGAAGCGTGCAGACGTGCGGCCCGCGCCTCGAACTCGAGCGCCAGCGCCTTCTGGGCAGCCCCCTGCACGGCCTTTGCGTCCGGGCCATCGCCGCCGGTCGCCAGCGTAAACCGGAAACCGGTTAGTTGTCCTACGTGATGACCTTCGACGAAGACGTCACCATTCACACTGATTTCAGCTTCCAGCATAGCATTCTCTCTCAGGCGCTTCATGAGCACAGATGTCCTGCGATCAACAAAGCGTTTCGTCAACCGTTCATGTAGTGCGTCGGATAATCGATCTTCAATTTCCCGCGTCTTTTCTTGCCAGTGTGTCGGATCGGCCAGCCATCCCGGCCGGTTCGACACATAGGTCCAGGTTCTGATCTGCGCGATTCGCGCCGAAAGTGTGTCGATCTCACCATCGGTATGATCGGCCCGCCTGACCTGTTCGGCCATGAAATCCTCGTTCACGGTACCCCGGCGAACGAGATCCGCGTAGATCGTCGAGATCAGATCGGCGTGCTGGACGGGCGTGATGCGCCGATAGTCCGGCAGCGCGCAGGCTTCCCACAGTTTTTCCACGCGCTCGGCATTGGTCGTGATGTCGACGACCTCCGGGTAGCGGGCCAAATGCTCGAACGCCTGCTGATCTACCGCAGGTAGCGCCCGGGCAAGGCCGGGAACCGTCGGCGCGGCGTCGAGACTCTTCTTCAGGGCGGTGAGCGAGGAGTAGTCGAACGCCTTCGAGCGCCACTGCAGCACCTTCACCGGATCGAACTCATGTGACTCGATGCGGTGAACCAACTCATTGTCGAAAGGATCGACGCGGCCCGTCACCCCGAACGTGCCGTCGCGCAGGTGACGGCCGGCACGCCCGGCGACCTGCGCGAGTTCGGCCGGGTTCAAATTGCGGAACTGGTAGCCGTCGAACTTGCGGTCCTGCGCGAAGGCGACATGGTCGACGTCGAGGTTGAGGCCCATGCCGATTGCGTCGGTCGCGACCAGATACTCGACATCGCCTTCCTGATAGAGCGCCACCTGGGCATTGCGCGTGCGCGGCGAAAGCGCGCCGAGAACGACGGCGGCACCACCACGCTGACGGCGGATCAGCTCCGCGATCGCATAGACCTCATCGGCCGAGAAGGCGACGATCGCCGAGCGGTGCGGCAGGCGCGTGATCTTCTTCGAGCCGGCATAGAGAAGCTGCGACATGCGCGGCCGCTCGACGACGGTGATGCCGGGCAGGAGCTGTTCGAGGATCGGCCGCATCGTTCCGGCACCGAGCAGCAGCGTCTCGCCGCGGCCCCTAAGATGCAGGATCCTGTCGGTAAAGATGTGCCCGCGCTCGAGGTCGCCGGCAAGCTGCACCTCGTCGATGGCGACGAAGGACGCAGTCGTCTCGCGCGGCATCGCTTCGACGGTGCAGACCGAATAGCGGGCGCGATGCGGCGTGATTTTCTCTTCGCCGGTGATCAGCGCGACATTGTGATGGCCGACCTTTTCAACCAGACGCGTATAGACCTCGCGCGCCAGGAGGCGCAGCGGCAGGCCGATGACGCCGCTGTCGTGCGCGATCATGCGTTCGATCGCATAATGCGTCTTGCCGGTATTGGTTGGCCCGAGCACCGCGGTAACGCCGCGGCCGCTCAGGATCATGGGGTGAACGGACACGTCATCGATCCCGGGCATTCTGAAATTACGGCAGCGTCTTTTCACGCTGGCGGCAAACACATGCCCACGCACCGAGCCAAACGCAAGGGGCGCCGACAACTAAAACCATCGTTCGGCGTCTCTCAGCTCATTGCACCACCTGTTGTGGTTGGCGCCATCGCGGACAGGAACAGCCATGGAACGAATCGGCGACGAATCGCAGACTCATTGCGATTCACTGTATGTTCACGACTACATATAGATTTCAACACCGAACGTTGCACCACATGCTGAATCTGGCACGGATTCCGCGCATCAGGGCCGCCGACTCGCCTCGAGCCTCGCTGTCCCATTGCCAGACAGATCAAAGGATTCCGAATCCAAGACTCTGGAAAGCCTGGAAAATTTTTCACGAAATTCGTCGAAGATTCACCGAACAGGGAGAATGAGAATCGCGCCGCGCCCCCTCGACCAATACGGAGCCTCCGACGGCGAGACGTGATCCGCGCATCATTCCGCTTTTGTTCTCCACAAGATATAGTGTCTGCGCCGCTCGCCGGCAACAGAATCGCAGGCACAGCTTCGGGATTCAAATCCCGAGAGAACAGGCGATCCTGCCCGCAGCCTCGCATGAAAACGGCGCCCCGAGGGGCGCCGCTCGAAAGCGCAGATAAGTCCAGGCGCTCAGACGAAAAACTGTCCGCCATTCGCCGAAATCGTCGAGCCGGTGATGAAGCCGGCATCGTCAGAAGCCAGGAACACCACGCAGCGGGCGATTTCTTCCGGCTCGCCGAGGCGGCCCACCGGGATCTGCGGAATGATCCGCTCGTTGAGGACCTTCTCCGGCACCGCCCGCACCATTTCCGTGCCGATATAACCCGGGCAGATGGCGTTGACGGTGATCCCCTTGGCGGCGCCTTCCTGGGCGAGCGCCTTGGTGAAGCCGAGATCGCCGGCCTTGGCGGCCGAATAGTTGGCCTGGCCCATCTGGCCCTTCTGGCCGTTGATCGACGAGATGTTGATGACGCGGCCGAAGCCGCGGTCGCGCATGGCGGACCACAACGGGTGCGTCATGTTGAAGAGACCGGTCAAGTTGGTGCCGATCACCTCGCCCCATTGCTCGGGCGTCATCTTGTGGAACATCGCGTCGCGGGTGATGCCGGCATTGTTGACCAGCACGTCGACCGGGCCAAGATCGGCCTCGACCTTGGCGATGCCATCGGCGCAGGCCTGATAGCTGGAAACGTCCCACTTGTAGACCGGGATGCCGGTTTCCTGCTTGAAGGCCTCGGCCTTCTCGTCATTGCCGGCATAGTTGGCGGCCACCTTGTAGCCGGCATTCTTGAGTGCGATGGAAATTGCCGCACCGATGCCGCGCGACCCACCCGTGACCAATGCTACCCTGCTCATGCACGCCTCCCACTTGATCAGTTCAGTTTCTCAAAGGCCTTCTTCATCAGCTTTTCGCCGACCTGTTGTCCGTAGAGCTTGGCCGCAGCCTGAAACTGGGGTGTGGCAAGCGCAGACATTCCCACATCGCACTTGGTCAGTGCGAGGTTCATCATCAGGCTGGTGAGCTGAACGAGCGACGCTTTCAGCGCGCCGCTGTCGTCGTTCAGGGCCGCAACCATCATGTCCTTGAAAACGACCTCGTCATTTGAGGTCGTATGTTCCAGCATGCACTGAACCAGCCGCGCCTCGTCGAGAGGCGCGGGATCGGCGTGTGCGGAAACGATCGGCGAACCGGCCAGCAAGAGGGAAAATGGAACCCACCTGGCGCTGTTCATGCCGCCAACCGACTAGAGCCGTTCGACGCACATGGCGACGCCCATGCCGCCGCCGATGCAGAGCGTTGCAAGCCCCCTGGAAACGCCGCGGCGCTTCATTTCGAAGAGCAGCGTGTTGAGGACGCGGGCGCCAGAGGCGCCGATCGGATGACCGATGGCGATCGCGCCGCCATTGACGTTGACGATCGACGGATCCCAGCCGAGGTCCTTGTTGACCGCGCAGGCCTGGGCGGCGAAAGCCTCGTTGGCCTCGACCAGGTCGACGTCGCCGATCGCCCAGCCGGCTTTCGCCAGCGCCTTGCGTGAAGCCGGGATCGGCCCGGTGCCCATGACCTGCGGATCGACGCCGGCCGTTGCCCAGGAAACGATACGGGCGAGCGGCTGGATGCCGCGCTTGGAAGCCTGCGCTTCGGTCATCAGCAGGGTGGCGGCGGCGCCGTCATTGAGGCCGGAGGCGTTGCCGGCGGTGACCGTGCCTTCCTTGTCGAAGGCCGGACGCAGTTTCGTCATCTGGTCGAGCGTTGCGCCGTGGCGGATATATTCGTCCTGGTCGACGGTGACGTCGCCCTTGCGGCCCTTGACGATGAAGGGAATGATCTCGTCGGCGAAACGTCCGGCCTTCTGTGCCGCTTCGGCCTTGTTCTGCGAGGCGAGTGCGAACGCGTCCTGCTCCTCGCGGCTGAGCTGCCACTGGCGGGCGACGTTTTCGGCGGTGATGCCCATGTGATAGCCGTAGAAGGCGTCGGTCAGGCCGTCCTTGATCATCGTGTCGATCATCTTGAAGTCGCCCATCTTCACGCCGCCGCGAAGATGCGAGCAGTGCGGCGCCATCGACATGGACTCCATGCCGCCGGCGACGATGATATCCGCATCACCGGTTGCAATCTGCTGCATGCCGAGCGCCACGGCGCGAAGGCCCGAACCGCAGAGCTGGTTCATGCCCCAGGCGGTCTTTTCCTGAGGGACGCCTGCCTTCATCGCCGCCTGACGCGCCGGGTTCTGGCCCTCGCCGGCCTGCAGCACCTGGCCGAGGATCACCTCGTCGACCTCGCCTGCCTCGACGCCCGCGCGCTCGAGCACGCCCCTGATGACGGCGGCGCCGAGCTCGTGCGCCGGCGTATTGCCGAATGCACCGTTGAAGGATCCGACCGCAGTGCGGGCGGCGCTGGCGATCACGATGGAGGGATTGCTCATGGGACGTTTCCTCAGATCTTTCTTGCCTAATGGAAGCAGACTGGCAAAGCGCGCGACGCAAGTCAAACGGCTTGATGCAGTGCCACAAAACCATCACGTGAGACGCAACCGCAAGATTTCGCACTTGCGTCGCCGCAACGCACAAAGACATTGTCAGCGGCGCTCTTTTGCGGATACTCTGAAAAACGCAATAAAGACGGGACGATGGGTGAGAGGAGACCCTGATGGCGAAGCACGAAGGCCAGATCGTTATAAAAAAATATGCGAACCGGCGGCTCTACAACACCGGGACCAGCACCTATGTCACGCTCGACGACCTGGCTGTGATGGTGAAGAAGGGCGAGGATTTCGTCGTCCAGGACGCGAAGTCCGGAGAGGACATCACCCATTCCGTGCTGACGCAGATCATCTTCGAGCAGGAGTCCAAGACCGGCAACACGCTTCTGCCGATCTCCTTCCTGCGCCAGCTCATTTCATTCTATGGCGATCAGATGCAGATGGTGGTGCCGAGCTATCTCGAGCACTCGATGCAGGCTTTCACCGAGCAGCAGTCGCAGATGCGCGAGCAGATCAACAAGGCCTTCGGCGACACGCCGCTTGGCAAGAACCTGCAGGTGCCGCTGCAACTTGTCGAAGAGCAGGTCCGCCGCAACACCGAGATGTTCCATCAGGCGATGCAGATGTTCTCGCCCTTCATCACCGCCCCGCCGGTGAAGGAAAGCAAGAAGGCGGAAGCCAAGGATATCGACGAGCTCAAGGAGCAGCTTCGCGCGCTCCAGACCAAGCTCGACAATCTCGGCTGAGCGCGCTTTCCTCGTGAAGGCGGGCGCGTTCCATCCCGCCTCGTCTCCCGTCCAGCAGAAAAATGCTTTGAATTGGGCCAGCGCCTCGGATCGGCCGGATCGTCGCGCGCTTCAAAGGCCGATTGACACGTCCCGGCCAGCCGAACGCATCGAGACGGCAAAACCGGCGATGACGTCGATGAAACTGATCGTCATCAGGATGAAGAAGAGCTGGGTCGCCGCCGGCGCCAGCAGCAGGAATTCGATCAGGAAGACGATGAACAGGATCATCGACAACAGGTGATCCATCAGCGCCCGCGTGCTCGTGCGGGTCGCCTTCAGCAATTCGACGAACAGCAGCAACAGCGCAACGACGATCAGAAGGTCACCGAAGCGCATCGTCCAGGTCGCGCCCGACAGCATGGACAACGACAGCATCTCGGCGTTCAGCCCGGCGATACCGCCAAACATTCCGATCATCGCGAGATTGTAGATGGCGAAAGGCAGGATCAGCAGCGGAACGGCAGCGAGCATCGGGAACGAACTCCTTTGCCGCGTCTTGCGGCGTCTTCAGGTCAAGCTTCTTCTGATAGCACAGGGTCCAAGCGAGAAAATGTCAGACGCAAAACAAAAGGGCCGGCAGAGCCAGCCCTTTGAACCTAATCCGCGAACGGAAACGCTTATGCGTTTTCCTTCGGGGTCAGAACCTGACGGCCACGGTACATGCCGGTCTTCAGGTCGATGTGGTGCGGACGGCGCAGTTCGCCCGAGTTCTTGTCTTCGACGTAGGTCGGAGCCTTGAGGGCGTCAGCGGAACGGCGCATGCCACGCTTGGACGGGCTCGTTTTTCTTTTCGGTACAGCCATTTCATTCTCCACTTATCGGGCAAACACTGTTCAGCAGCCGAAATGGCCGTGTCAAACAGATGTCAATCACGGAAATTTGGCGCGCTTATACATGGCCAACTCCCGTTTGACCAGTCCCCAGCCGCAATTTTTCGACTCGACCGAGTCAGACCTCGTCTTCGGGAACGACCCACGGCTCAGCCCGGGCGGCCTCTTCCCACTTCCGATAGGCGGGATGCGCCTTCATCCGCTGCATGTAGCCGAGCATTTCCGGATCCGCAACGAGATCATAGACGTCGAAGCGATTGACCACAGGAGCGTACATCGCGTCCACCGCACTGAAGGCGCCGAAGAGGAACGGACCGCCGGATTGGGTGAGCGCCTCCTTCCAGATCTGCTCGATGCGGGCGACGTCGGCGCGAACGTCTGCATCCACCTCCAGGGCCCGCTTATCCCGGCGGATGTTCATCGGACAGGCGCTGCGCAGCGCCCGGAAGCCGGAGAGCATCTCCATGGAATAGCTGCGCGCCCGGGCACGGGCCTGGCGATCGGCCGGCCAGAGCCAGGCATCGGGAAAGAGCTCGGCGACATATTCGATGATCGCCAGCGATTCCCAGACGAGCAGATCGCCATGCCGCAACAACGGTACGCGTCCCGTCGGCGAGACGGCGCGAATATCGGGATTGCCGGCCGCGAAATCGAAGGGAATGACCACCTCCTCGAAATTGATGCCCGCGGCGGTCATCGCCATCCAGGGCCGCATCGACCAGGATGAATAGTTCTTGTTGCCGACGTAAAGCGTAAGTCCGGTCATTTAGGATCCTTGATTGCTGGCCTTGATTGCGGGTCTGTCCGAGAAAACGATCAGTTCCTCGAAATGGTTCATGTCCTCGAAGGAGCAGAAGGCCGGGGGATCGAGCTCGATCACCGGCGCCCGTTCCCTGAGGTAGGCGAGTTGCTCGCTCAACATCGCCTGCCAGCGCGGCAGGGCCGCGTCATCGAGCCAGTCGATGACATAGGCGTAGGTGATGTGGAACGCGTAGTCGTCATGGTCCGGATGGCGGTAGCCGAAGGCTTCGGCGAAAGCATCGCGCCAGGCCTTGAGGCATGCGCGATCGGCAGCGCTGTCGCCTTCGAGCGCGAGTCCGGTCGGCGTGACGTCCGTCACGCGGGCCCGGAACGGCTCCAGCGGAACAAAGTGCCTCAGCCGCCCGCGATAGTGCTCGGTCATCACGTCGATCGGCGTATCGAGCGCCATGTCTGCCGGCCAGAAGGGCAGCCTGCGGCGGTATTCGATGATGCCCTGAAAGATCGTCATATGCAGGCTGGACGGATGGGTGAAAGCGAACTGCCCCGCCTCGGGCATCGCCATCAGACGATCACGCACCGCAAGCACGGCGGCCTCGGACGGCAAACCGGCAGTGACGTGGGAAACGACCGTGTTGCCGGGTTCACGCAGGAAACGGCCATCCGTTGCGTAGCGGGTACCGAGATGCTTCGGCGGTACGTTGTTTGCGTTGTGGCCAAAGGCGAGAAGCGAGGGAGAAATCGAGGTCATGGGAGCGGTCGAGCCTTTCAAATGGAGAGAGGCCCAGATGGCAGAACTCTACTACGCGAGCATGACACCGCCCGGCGACGGCTTCCAATGAAAAGGTCTGATCCTAATCATAAAGGCAGGTGATGTAGCCGCCGGAGCGGCTGGCGCGGCGCTCGATCAAAGCCGCCAGGCGCCTGAGCCCGCGGCCGGGTTTTCCGGCATTGCGCTCCTTCGGATTGGGCAGCGAAACCGCAAGCAGCGCGGCCTGCCGGCGCGACAGCTTGGCCGCGGGAACCCCGAAGTGGTGGCGGGCGGCCGCTTCGATACCGTAGATTCCATCGCCCCATTCGGCGACGTTCAGATAGATCTCCATCATCCGCCGCTTGCTCCAGACGAAATCGGCGGCGATCGCCAACGGCAGTTCCATGCCCTTGCGCAGGAAGGAACGGCCGTTCCAGAGGTAGAGGTTCTTGACCGTCTGCATCGGGATGGTGCTGGCCCCGCGGGTCGATTCCCCATCCAGGGCATCCTCGACCACGCCGCGCATCTGCCCCCAGTCGACACCGTCATGGGCACAGAATTGGCCGTCCTCCGACATCATCACCGATTGCACCAGCACCGGCGCGATGTTGTCGAACTCGACCCATTGACGGTCGTAGCCGCGAAGCAGAACGAGGTCACGTAGCATCAGCGTCGAGACCGGATGAATGAACTCGATCAGGTAGAGAATGATCAGCACATAGGGCAAAGCGACAAAGCCCAGGACAGCCACGATGATCTGGCGGCGTTTCGTGCGTAACGTCCGGAGGAGCGACGACCAGCGACTGGAAGGCACTTCGCCCTCATCGCGCGCTTCCGGAACCATGTTCACGGCCTGACTATCCACCTCGCTGTCCATCCGCCTCTCTTAGTGTATGGGCCGGCAAAGTTGAACGGGCTTTCAGGCAAAAGGCAAGGTGCGTACGCGGCTGTCCCAGGGAAAGCGCGCCGCTGCGACACGAATCCCCGTTGAAAGCCCTCTTCGCCCATGCCAAAGAGCGCGCATGAGCCAGGACACATCGCCTTTTACCCGCCGCCTCGCCAGCAATGCCCGCGCCGTCGAAGCTTTGCTCGAGCGCCTGCTCGGCCCGACGACGGAGGTCGATGAGATCGCCCGGCCGGCAAACCTGCTCGCCGCCATGCGCCACGGGGTGCTAAACGGCGGCAAGCGGCTGCGTCCCTTTCTGGTGATCGAGTGTGCCGATCTTCTCGGCGGCGGCATCGATGCATCCTTGCGCGTCGGCGCGGCGCTCGAATGCGTGCATTGCTATTCACTCGTCCATGACGACCTGCCGGCGATGGACGACGACGATGTCAGACGTGGTCAGCCGACGGTGCACAAGGCCTTCGACGAGGCAACCGCGATCCTCGCCGGTGACAGCCTGCTGACCTTCGCCTTCGACATCATCGCGGCGCCGGAAACACCACTGACGGATGCCAAGAAGGTGGAGCTGATCCTGGCCCTCGGACGGGCCGCGGGCCACGGCGGCATGGCCGGCGGACAGGCGCTCGATCTTGCCGCGGAAAAATCGCCGCCGGATGAGGCCGGCATCGTCACGCTACAGGCGATGAAGACCGGCGCCCTCATCCGCTTCGGCTGCGAGGCCGGTGCGATTGCCGCCGGCGCGTCGAAGGACGACCGGGCGCGCCTTCGCAGCTTCGGCGAAAAGATCGGCCTTGCCTTCCAGCTTGCCGACGACCTGCTCGATCTCACCGCCGATGCGGCGACCATGGGCAAGGCGACCGGCAAGGATGCTGCCCGCGGCAAGGGTACGCTCGTCGCGCTGCACGGCCAGGCCTGGGCAGAAGAACGACTGGAGCAACTGGTCGCAGAAGCCGAAGCTCTGCTTACGCCCTATGGCGAACGCTCTGCCATTCTCGTCGAAACCGCCCGCTTCATCGCCAACCGCAGGAGCTAGATCCATGAGCAAATACTGGTCGCCGATCGTCTCCAAGCTCAAGCCCTATGTTCCGGGCGAGCAGCCGCGCATCGCCAATCTGGTGAAGCTCAACACCAATGAATGCCCCTACGGCCCCTCTGAGAAGGTGCTCGACGCGATCAACGCTGCGGCGAGCAGCGACCTCCGCCTTTATCCCGATCCGCTGGCGCTGAAGCTCCGCCAGGCGATCGCCGCGCGCTATGGCGTGACGGCGGAAGAAGTCTTCGTCGGCAACGGCTCCGACGAGGTGCTGGCGCATATATTCGCCGGCCTGCTCAAGCACGACGCGCCGCTGCTTTATCCGGATATTTCCTACAGCTTCTACACGACCTATGCGCGGCTCTTCGAGATCGCCACGGTCGAAGTGCCGCTGAACGACCGCTTCGAAATCGATGTCGCCGATTACGACCGGCCCTGCGGCGCGATCATCCTGCCGAACCCGAACGCGCCGACCGGCATCGGCCTGCCGCTTTCGGAAATAGAACGGCTCGTCGCGAGCCACCCCGATCAGCCCGTCGTCATCGACGAGGCCTATGTCGACTTCGGCGGCCAATCGGCCGCAGAGCTGGTTTCGAAGTACGAAAACCTGCTGGTCGTCCAGACCTTCTCCAAGTCGCGCGCCCTTGCCGGCCTACGCGTCGGCTTCGCCATCGGCCAGCGCCCGCTGATCGAGGCGTTGGAACGGGTGAAGGACAGCTTCAACTCCTATCCGCTCGGCCGCCCGGCACAGGCCGGTGCCATCGCCGCGATCGAGGATGAAGCCTGGTTCGAGGAGACGCGGGCAAAGATCATCGCCTCCCGCGAGCACCTCACCGCTGATCTCGCCCAGCGTGGTTTCGAGGTGCTGCCCTCGTCGGCGAATTTCGTTTTCGCCCGGCATCCAGGCCATAGCGGCGAAACGCTGATGAAGGCGCTGCGCGAACGCGCCGTGCTGGTGCGCCACTTCGCCAAGCCGCGCATCGGCGATTTCCTGCGCATCACCATCGGCACCGATCAGGAATGCGCACGCCTGATCGAAGCACTCGACGAGATCCTCTGACATCTTGTCTCGGTGACATTTCGCTGTTTCAAACGGGCGATGAACTGAACTAGCTTCCGGCGACCGAGCCGGAGCTTTTTCGCATGTTCGACCCGACACCCTATCTGCCGCAGCTGCTCATCGCCTGGACCGCCTATCTGATCGGGACCGCCTCACCGGGACCGGCGATCCTGGCGATCATCACCACCTCGGTCAGCCAGGGGCGCAAGGCCGGCCTGGCGCTTGCCTTCGGCGTGCTCACCGGCAGCTACACCTGGGCAATGCTGACGGCGTCGGGCCTCTCGGCGCTGATCCGCGCCTATGGCCATGCAATCATCGTCCTGAAGATCGCCGGCGCCTGTTATCTCTTCTGGCTCGCCTATAACGCGCTGCGCGCCGCCATGCGCAGCGACAGGGGCGCGATCGTGCCGACCGCCGCGAAAGTACAGACATCGTTGAAGCGGCTCTATCTCAAGGGGCTCGGCATCCACCTGACCAACCCCAAGGCGATCTTCTCCTGGATCATGCTGGTCTCGCTCGGCATGCCCGAGGGAGCGCCCGTCGGCGTCACAGCCACCTTCATCGGCGGCTGCATGGTCCTCGGCCTGATGACGTTCTGCGGCTTCGCGATCGTGTTCTCGCTTTCGCCGGTGCACCGCGTCTATCTCAGATCCAAGCGGCTGATCGAAAGCCTGATGGCCGGCTTCTTCGCCTTTGCGGGGCTGAAACTGCTGACGTCGCGGCTTTAGCTCCGAGGCCGTCAGGCGTCGGATCGTCTCGAACGAAACCGTTTACTCGGCAGCCGCCTGGCCGCGGCCATAACGCTTCTCGATATAGTCGGAAACGAGCGTTTCAAAGTCGGCGGCGATGTTCGGACCGCGCAGCGTCATCGCCTTCTGGCCATCGATGAAGACGGGCGCGGCCGGCATCTCGCCGGTACCGGGGAGCGAGATGCCGATATCGGCATGTTTGCTTTCGCCGGGACCGTTGACGATGCAGCCCATGACCGCGACCTTCAGGCCCTCGACGCCGGGATATTTCTCGCGCCAGACCGGCATGTTGCGGCGGATATCGTCCTGGATCTTCTGGGCGAGTTCCTGGAACACGGTCGACGTCGTGCGCCCGCAGCCGGGACAAGCGGCAACGACGGGAATGAACTGGCGGAAGCCCATGACCTGCAGCAGTTCCTGCGCCACCTGCACCTCGCGGGTGCGGTCGCCGCCGGGCTCCGGCGTCAGCGAAATGCGGATCGTGTCGCCGATGCCCTGCTGCATCAGGATGCCAAGCGAGGCGGAGGAGGCGACGATGCCCTTGGTGCCCATGCCGGCCTCGGTGAGGCCGAGATGCAGCGCGTGGTCGGAGCGGGCCGACAACATGGCGTAGACGGCGATCAGGTCCTGAACGCCGGAAACCTTGGCCGAGAGGATGATGCGGTTGCGCGGCAGGCCGATTTCCTCGGCAAGATCGGCCGAGAGCAGCGCCGACTGGACGATCGTTTCGCGCGTCACCTGCTGCGCGGTCAGCGGAAAGCCGTTCGCCTGGTTCTCGTCCATCAGCCGCGTCAGCAGTTCCTGGTCGAGCGAGCCCCAGTTGACGCCGATGCGCACCGGCTTGTCGTAGCGGATCGCCATCTCGACGATCTCGGCGAACTGCTTGTCCTTCTTGTCCTTGAAACCGACATTGCCCGGATTGATGCGGTATTTCGCCAGCGCCTCGGCGCAGGCCGGATGATCGGCAAGCAGCTTGTGGCCGATATAATGGAAGTCGCCGACGAGCGGCACGTCGAGACCGAGGCGCTCGAGCCGCTCGCGGATCTTCGGCACGGCGGCAGCACTTTCGTCGCGGTCGACGGTGATGCGCACCAGTTCCGAGCCGGCCTTGTGGAGAGCGGCCACCTGGGCCACGGTCGCATCGATATCGGCCGTGTCGGTGTTGGTCATCGACTGAACCACGACCGGTGCGCCGCCCCCGACGATGACGCCGCCGACATCGACGGCGACAGAGGCACGGCGGGGCTGCGGTTCGAAATCGAAGGCGGAAGACATGAAGGCCTCTTCGTGGGTCATCTCAGGCGGAGCGGGTCGCGTGCTGATATCGCAACGCTTTCCCTAATCAAGCTCCGGCTTTTCGCCCATCAGGTGGATGAGGAAAGCCTGCTTGTCAACGGCGACATCATGCCCTGACGGCGATTTGATGGCGGCCTTGCGCGAGAGGCCCCTCAACCCGCGGGATGAGGGGCGCTTGCGACCTGCGCAGAACACGCTCGTCCGCGGCTCAATGGATCACTCGTGCCCTTTGGCGTGATCGGCGTGAACCGCATTGTGCGACAGTAGCAGCACGACGATGAAGAGCACCGGAACCGAGGTAAAGACGATGGCAAAGCCGGTATGCTCGGCGACGAAGCCGATCACCGACGGCGCGAACAGCATGCCCGAATAGCCCATGAAGGTCGCGACCGAGAGACCGATGCCCGGCTGCAGGCCCGGCATGTTGCCGGCGGCCGAAAAGGCGATTGGCACCATGTTTGAAATGCCGATACCGGCGATGGCAAAGCCGAGAATGGCGATGTAGGCGTTCGGCGCCATGCCCGCGAGGATCATGCCGATGAGCGCGGTCACGGTGCAGATGCGCAAGGTTCGCTTGGCGCCGAAACGATCGCGCACGAGGTCGCCGGCAAAGCGCATGGTTGCCATCGTGGCGGAGAAGGCGGCGAAGCCGAAGCCGGAAAGCTCCACCGAAGCGCCGAGTTCGTTGCGCAGATAGAGCGCGCCCCAGTCGAGAACCGTGCCTTCCGGCACCATCGAGAACAGCGCCATGATACCGATCAGCCAGGGAAGCGGCGTCATCGGCAGGCGCAGTTTTTCCTTCGCAGCGGCCGGATGCGGCTTGTCGGCAAGGATCATCGGCCAGGCAATCGCGATCAGCGCCAGGCAGATCACGGTGACGACGAAGACATGTGGCAGCACGCCGAAATGCGCCATCAGGAAACCGCCGATGCCGGCGCCGATCAGGCCGCCAAGGCTCCAATAGGCATGGCAGGAGGACATAATCGCCCGGCGCATCGACTTTTCGACCTCGACGGCATTGGCGTTCATGGCGACGTCCATGGCGCCGACGAAGCCGCCAAGCACGAACATGCCGATGGCCGCCGCCCAGACATTCGGAACAAGCGTGAGGAGCAAAAGCAACGGTGACAGGATAATCGCCGTGACCTTCACCACCTTCTGTGAGCCGACGCGGGCGATGTAGCCGCCGGCAATCGGCATCAGCACCAGCGAGCCGATGCCGAACATCAGGATTAGAAGGCCGAGCACGCTTTCGCTGATGCCGAGCCGGTCCTTGAATTCGGGGATCTTCGGCGCCCAGCTTCCGGTGACGAAGCCGTTCATCAGGAAGAGCAACGAAACGGCCAGCCGGTTGCGGGTCATGTAGCCCTGGCGGACGGTCGCGGTGGGAGAACGTTGGTCCATGGTCTTGCCTCTGTGCCGGATCGTCCGGCTCAAACTGTGATTTCGATCAGATTGCCATCGGGGTCACACAGAACCGCCTCGTAGAAGCCGTCGCCGGTCCAGCGCGGCTTCGCGACCAGCAGGCCCTGGACTTCAGCGCGCGCGGCCATGGCATCGACCGCCTGCTCGCTGCCGAGTGAAAGCGCCACATGGGCAAGGCCCGTGCGCTCTTCCTTGGGATCGCCCGGCGCAACCCAGGGGCCTTCCATGATCTCGATCGTCGGTCCGTCGCCGAGCGTCAGGAAGCGCGAACGAAAGCCCGGCCGCCGCCGACTTTCATAGACATCGCCGACCTCGACCCCGAAGAACGTCGACCAGAAACCGGCGATCGCATCGAGGTCCCGGGTCCACAGCGCCACATGGACGATCGTCATCATCGCGTCCCTCCGGCCATCATGACGTCCGCGCCCGTCGCCTCGAATGCAGCACGGTGTTCTGCCGGAGCGTCTGCCTCCAGCACCAGCGCCACCCTGTCGTCGATGTCGACGATCCCGTGCGCGGCCGCGGTCCCGAGTTTGTCGCTGGTAATGGCGACCACGAGCCGCCGGCTGCGCGACGCAATCAGCCGCTTGAATTCCGCGTCTTCGAAATGGATCGCCGTCAGGCCCGCCGCGGCATCCGCGCCGCAGGTGCCGAGAAAGCAGAGATCGGGTCTGAGCAATTCCGCATCGCGCTGTGCCCGCGCGCTGACGGCCGCACCGACCGCCCGGTTGAGCGGCCCGCCCAGCAAGATGAGGTCGACGCCTGGTTTTTCCATCAGCGCCGCGGCAATCAGCGGCGTATTGGTGACGACGGTGACCGGCAGGTCCGGCTCGATCAATTGCGCGATGGCGAGGTTGGTCGAGCCCGCATCGAGAAACACCGTCATGCCCGGCTCGATCAGACCGACGGCCACGCGGGCGACCGCTGCCTTGCGCTCCGGCGCCATGGCAATGCGCTCGCTCAGGGTGGTGTGCGCTGCGGGAACGACCGGAAGAGCGCCACCATAGACCCGCTCGCAGAGGCCCGCCGCCGCCATTTCCCTGAGATCGCGACGGATTGTGTCCTCGGAGACGTTGAACTCGGCAGCAAGGTCGGCCGCCAGCACGCGGCCATTGGCCTTCAGCCGTTCCTGGATCAGCGTCTTTCGCTCACGAAGTAGGAGTTCGCCTGACATTTCATCAATCGTGCATAAACGTGCATGAATCGCTATAAATGTGCATACCGACTTTTGAAACCGATTTCAAGTGCGCTGGACAGCCAAATCGGAATGGGTGGGATTTCCGGAAAACCGTGCCTTTTGCGCGCAGCCAGCGCCGTTTTGAGGAAAAATCTTCATCAAAACGCTCGGGAATTGGTGTTTTATACGCTCAGATCGCCGATCTTTTATGCGATTGTCCGCTCAATCCGGACGACGGGCCGGACCAGAAAGAAGATGGAAAATCACGATGAAACTCCTCCCCACGTTGTTCGCCGCTGCTCTCATGCAGGTTGCCGCGCTTGCTTCCGCCGAAGCCGGTGAGAACCTCAATGCGATCAAGTCTGCCGGTGTGCTGAAGATCGGCACCGAGGGCACCTACGCTCCCTTCACCTATCACGACGCCTCCGGCGCGCTCGTCGGCTTCGACGTCGAGATCGGCCAGGCGGTCGCCGAAAAGCTCGGCGTCAAGGCCGAATTCCTCGAGGGCAAGTGGGATGGCCTGATCGCCGGCCTCGACGCCAACCGTTACGACACGGTCATCAACCAGGTCGGCATCACCGAGGAGCGCAAGAAGAAGTACGACTTCTCCGAGCCCTACATCGCCTCGAAGGCCGTGCTGATCGTCAAGAGCGACAACGCGGAGATCAAGGACTTCGCCGATCTCAAGGGCAAGAAGTCGGCCCAGTCGCTGACCAGCAACTTCGGCAAGCTCGCGACCGCGTCCGGCGCCGAACTCGTCGGCACCGACGGCTTCGACCAGTCGATCCAGCTCGTGCTGACCGGCCGCGCCGATGCGACGATCAACGACAGCCTCTCCTTCCTCGACTTCAAGAAGAAGAAGCCCGACGCGCCGGTGAAGATCGCTGCCGAGCAGGCCGATGCCGATTTCTCCGGCATCATCATCCGCAAGGGCGAGCCGGAGCTTCTGGAAGCGATCAACAAGGCGCTCGTCGAGATCAAGGCCGACGGCACCTACGACAAGATCTCGCAGAAATACTTCGGCGCCGACGTCTCGAAGTAACGTCGTCCCGAGCACTCGGTCGGTTTCTCCGCCGACCGTTCTCGGCTATGAAAAGCGATCCGTTCCGGACCCCGGGGCGGATCGCGCTTTTTGAAAGGCCCGCCCTTGACTACATGGCTCCCACTGATGCTGGAATCTCTGCCGTCCCTGCTCTGGGCCGGCCTGACCTTTACCATCCCGCTGACCCTGCTTTCCTTCATCTTCGGTCTGATCCTCGGCCTCGTCACGGCCGTGGCCCGTCTCTTCGGGCCAACCCCGGTTTCCTTGATCGCGCGCTTTTACGTCTGGGTGATCCGGGGCACGCCGTTGCTCGTCCAGCTCTTCGTGATCTTCTACGGGCTCCCCAGCGCCGGCATCCTGCTCGATGCCTTCACCGCCGCCCTCATCGGCTTCTCCTTGAATGTCGGCGCCTATTCGTCCGAAATCATCCGCGCCGTCATCTCGTCGGTGCCGCGCGGGCAATGGGAAGCGGCCTATTCCATCGGCATGAGCTGGAGCCAGGCGATGCGCCGCACCATCCTGCCGCAGGCGACCCGTGTCGCCGTGCCGCCCCTGTCGAACACCTTCATTTCGCTGGTGAAGGACACGTCGCTTGCCGCGGCGATCACCGTGCCGGAGATGTTCCAGACTGCACAACGCATCGTCGCCACCACCTACGAGCCGCTGATCCTCTACATCGAGGCGGCGCTGATCTATCTTGCCATGAGCTCCGTGCTCTCCGCCCTGCAAGTGCGGCTGGAGCGGCGCTTCGCCCGCTATGGCGGTTTCTTGGAGGCACGCGCATGATCGAGCTCTCCCATATCGAAAAGCGCTTCGGCGACAATCTGGTGCTGAAGGATATCTCCGTGGCGCTCTCCGAGGGCACGGTAACCGCGCTGGTTGGCCCGTCCGGCGGTGGCAAGAGCACGCTTCTGCGCTGCATCAATCTGTTGGAGACCCCGACCTCCGGTTCGATCCGCCTCGGTGACGAGAAGATCGAGTTCTCTCCCGGTCACAAGATCGGCTGGGCGTCGATCCAGCGGCTACGACGGCAGACCGGCATGGTGTTCCAGAACTTCCAGCTCTTTCCACACCAGACCGCGCTCGGCAACGTCATGGAGGGCCTGGTCACGGTGCTGAAATGGCCCGCCGACCGCGCGAAGGCCCGGGCGATGGAACTCCTGGAAAAGGTCGGCATGGCGCACAAGGCCAATGCCTGGCCGGCGACGCTTTCAGGCGGCCAGCAGCAGCGTGTGGCGATCGCCCGGGCGCTCGCCCCTTCGCCGCGCGTGCTGCTCTGCGACGAACCAACTTCCGCGCTCGACCCGGAACTGGCGGAGGAAGTGGTCGAGGTTCTGAGCCGACTTGCCCGCGAGGGCACGACAATGGTGATGGCCACCCACGACCTCAGGCTTGCCTCGCGCGTCGCCGACAAGGTGATCTTCCTCGATGGCGGCGTCATCGTCGAAAGCGGTGCGCCGAAGACGATCTTCTCGGCCCCCGAACGCGAACGCACCAAGAAGTTCATCGCCTCGCTGAGCGCTCCGCACGACTACGAGATCTGAGGCAGGGTCAGGCGACTGGTTTGCCCAACCACGTCCGGTCGCAGGAGAAAAACGGCATCCCTCTCGATCGTCATCCTCGGGCTTGATGTTCAGTCCAGAGAGATGGCCGAGCCGACCACTTCGACAGCAACCTCGCAAAAACAAAAAACGGCCGGGCAAAAACCCGACCGTTCTTGTTTACAGGGGCAGAAGCCCTCAGGCGTCGAAAACGATCAGCAGGTCCTTGGCGTCGATCTGGTCGCCGGCGCGCACCAGCACCTCGGCGACCGTGCCATCCTTCTCGGCATGCAACGCCGTCTCCATCTTCATCGCCTCGATCGAGAGCAGCACGTCGCCGGCCTTGACCGCTTGGCCGGCGCTGACGGCAACGGTCGAGATGACGCCCGGCATCGGCGCGCCGAGGTGGGCTGCATTGCCGCCCTCGGCCTTGCGGCGCACAGCGCTGGCGGCACTGCGGTTGCGATCCGGCACCTTGATCAGGCGCGGCTGGCCGTTCAGTTCGAAGAACACCTTGACCATGCCCTTCTCGTCCGGCTCGCTCTTCGCCTGGTGCAGGATCACCAGCGACTTGCCCCTCTCGATCTCCGGCTGCAGTTCCTCACCCGGCGCCAGCCCGTAGAAATAGGCCGGCGTCGGCAGGACGCTGACCGGGCCGTAGGTGTCGGCGGCGACCGCATAGTCGGTGAAGACCTTCGGATACATCAAGTAGGAAGCGAACTCGAAGTCGTCGACCTTGCGCTCGAGCTTGTCCTCGATCGCCTTGCGTTCCGCGTCGAGATCGGCCGGCGGCAGCAGCGAGCCCGGAACGGCGGTATAGGGCTTCTCACCCTTCAGCGCCTTCTTCTGCAGCGCTTCCGGCCAACCGCCAGGAGGCTGGCCGAGATCGCCCTTCAGCATCGAGACGACCGAATCCGGGAAGGCGATGTCCTTCGCCGGGTTCTCGACGTCGGCAACCGTCAGATCCTGGGAGACCATCATCAGCGCCATGTCACCGACGACCTTGGAGGACGGGGTCACCTTGACGATGTCGCCGAACATCTGGTTGGCGTCGGCATAGGCCTGGGCGACACGGTGCCACTTGGTTTCGAGCCCAAGCGAACGGGCCTGCTCCTTGAGGTTGGTGAACTGGCCGCCCGGCATTTCGTGCAGGTAGACTTCCGATGCCGGCCCCTTGAGGTCGCTTTCGAAGGCGGCGTACTGGTAACGCACCGCTTCCCAATAGAACGAGATGCGGCGGATCCATTCGGGGTCGAGCCCCGGATCACGCTCCGAGCCGCGAAGCGCCTCGACGATCGATCCGAGGCAGGGCTGCGAGGTATTGCCGGACAGGGCGTCCATCGCCGCATCGACGACATCGACGCCGGAATCGACGGCAGCAAGAACGGTCGCGGCCGCGATGCCCGAGGTGTCATGTGTGTGGAAGTGGATCGGCAGATCCGTCGCCTCGCGCAGCGCCTTGAAGAGCACGCGTGCGGCCGCCGGCTTCAACAGGCCCGCCATGTCCTTGACGGCGATCATGTGCGCGCCGGCCTTTTCGAGCTCGGCCGCCAGCGCCGTGTAATACTTGAGATCGTATTTCGGGCGCGCCGAGTTCAGGATGTCGCCGGTGTAGCAGATCGCCGCCTCGCAGATGCGGTTCTCTTCGGCAACGGCCTCCATCGACACCCGCATGTTGTCGACCCAGTTAAGGCAGTCGAAGACGCGGAAGACGTCGATGCCGCCCTTCGCCGCCTGGCGGACGAAATACTTCACGACGTTGTCGGGGTAGTTCTTGTAGCCGACGCCGTTGGCGCCACGCAGAAGCATCTGCAGCAGCAGGTTCGGCGCATCCTCGCGGATGCGGGCGAGGCGATCCCACGGGTCTTCGGTAAGGAAGCGCATGGACACGTCGAAGGTCGCACCGCCCCAGCATTCCAGCGAAAAGAGCTGCGGCAAGGCGCGGGCATAGGTGCCGGCGACGCGGGCGATGTCATGCGTGCGCATGCGGGTCGCAAGCAGCGACTGATGGCCGTCACGCATCGTCGTATCGGTCAGGAACACCCGGCTTTCGCCACGCACCCACTCGGCGAACTTCTTCGGGCCGAGTTCGTCGAGCTTCTGCTTGGTGCCGGCGGGGACTTCCCCCTGGATGAACGGCACGACGGGCTTCGCCGCATCCGCCGGCGGCTTCGGGCGGCCCTTCGCCTCCGGATGACCGTTGACGGTGACGTCAGCGAGGTAGGTCAAGAGCTTCGTCGCGCGGTCCTGGCGCTTCACCTGCTGGAACAGTTCAGGCGTCGTGTCGATGAAACGGGTGGTGTAGGTGTTGTTGCGGAACTGCTCGTGGCCGATGATCGCCTCGAGGAAGGTGAGGTTTGTTGCCACACCGCGGATGCGGAATTCGCGCAGCGCCCGGTCCATGCGGCTGATCGCCTCCGCCGGCGTGCTGCCGGAAGCCGTGACCTTGACCAGCAGCGGGTCGTAGTAGCGGGTGATGTAGGCGCCGGTATAGGCCGTGCCGCCATCGAGGCGGATGCCGAAGCCGGCCGCCGAGCGATAGCCGGTGATGCGGCCATAGTCCGGGATGAAGTTCTGTTCCGGATCTTCGGTGGTGATGCGGCACTGCAGCGCGTGACCGTTGAGGTGGATGTTCGCCTGGTCAGGTACGCCCGATGCCGGTGTGCCGATCGCCTCGCCGTCGAGGATGTGGATCTGCGCCTTGACGATGTCGATGCCGGTCACCACTTCGGTGACGGTGTGTTCGACCTGGATGCGCGGGTTCACCTCGATGAAGTAGAACTTGCCGGTGTCGGCATCCATCAGATATTCGACGGTGCCGGCGCCGATATAGTTGGTCGCACGCGCGATCTTCAGCGAATAGTTGGCAAGCTCCTGACGCTGCGCGTCCGAGAGATAGGGTGCCGGCGCGCGCTCGACGACCTTCTGGTTGCGGCGCTGGATCGAGCAGTCGCGCTCGAAGAGATGCACGACATTGCCGTGGGTATCGCCGAGGATCTGGCTTTCGACGTGACGGGCGCGTTCGACCAGCTTTTCGAGATAGACCTCGTCCTTGCCGAAGGCAGCCTTCGCCTCGCGCTTGGCTTCCGTCACCTCGCGGATCAGGTCCTTCGGGTCGCGGATGGCGCGCATGCCGCGTCCGCCACCGCCCCAGGAGGCCTTGAGCATGACCGGATAGCCGATCTCGGCGGCAAGGCGATGGATTTCCTTTTCGTCGTCCGGCAGCGGATCGGTGGCCGGCACGACCGGCACGCCGACGGAAATGGCGAGGTTGCGCGCGGCGACCTTGTTGCCGAGCTGGCGCATCGTCTCCGGCCGCGGGCCGATGAAGGTGATGCCGGCGGCGTCACAGGCATCGACGAATTCCGGGCTTTCCGAAAGCAGGCCGTAGCCCGGATGGATGGCATCGGCGCCGGAAAGCTTGGCGACGCGGATCACCTCGTCGATCGACAGGTAGCTTTCGATCGGACCGAGGTCACGGGCAAGGTGCGGGCCGCGGCCGATCTGATAACTTTCGTCCGCCTTGAAGCGGTGCAGCGCCAGTTTGTCCTCTTCTGCCCATATCGCGACCGTTTTCAGACCGAGTTCGTTTGCAGCGCGGAAAACGCGGATGGCAATTTCAGAACGGTTGGCAACAAGGATCTTCGAGATAGGCAAGTCGGTCTCCTCAATGACTTGAAATTGCGGGAAATGCTGCACCCGCGAAATAAAGTATTAGCGAGTCACCGAGCAGAGCGCAATTTCAGATGCGACAGGAAACCGAAAGCCTTTGACGTTAGGAAATCAACCCGAGCCGGAAGGCGATCGCCACGACGTGATGGCGGTTCTTGCCCTTCAGCTTCTCCTGGATGCCGTTCATGTACCAGTCGACCGTGTGGCTCGAAATGTCGAGCACCTTGCCGATGTCGTTCGAAGTCATGCCGTCGGCGAGATAGTTGAGCGCTTCCATTTCGCGCCGCGTCATCTGCACCTCGACGCGCGAGCCGAGCTCGGCCGAAACCTCGGGATCGCTCAGCTCCAGCAGCTTCCAGAACAGCCGCTTGGCGATGGCATCGAACAGGCTGATCTCGACCGGGCTCAACTCGACGACACGACCGCCGACTGTCAGATTGCCGAGCAGGCCGCGCCGGCCGTGCACCGGGAAGATATAGCCATCGTAGAGACCGTGGTTGCGGGCCTCGATCATCATGCTTTCCATGCGCTTGCGATGCGGATCGGAGCGGAAGGCAAACAGCGTGTCGCGCCAGCGAAAACCTCGCTGCGCATGGCCGAGGTAGCGAATGGTCGGATCGATCACCACGAACTTCTTGCGGATGTAGATCTGCGGCCAGCCTTCCGGCCAGCGACCGGCGAGCAGCAGCCGCAGCGGATTGTCATGTGGCTTCGGTTGCCGGACGACCCCGTAGAAATCGAAGCCGCAGCGATCGAGCAGGCGCTCGAACTCCGGAATGATTTCCTCGCGTGTCTTCATCTCCTCCAGAAGCGCGAGAAACTGTACGAGCAGCGTAATGTTCATGGATCACCTTCCAGGTAGATGCATATGGTCGCATTTCCGAATCCGGACATAAAGGCACCGTTCAGCGACCATTCATGTTGCACCCGCGATAATCCGTCATACCACGCCCGGTCTTATGCGAAATATGCAAGAAATCGGAGTTGGCACGATAGATAGCAGACTATGAATATTCTCGCCAAGCATCGGTTACGAGCGAAACGGGAAAACGAGTGGCTGTCCATACGTCCGGCTACGGCCTCCCTTGCCGCCTAAGACCGTCTCAGCGCGGCCCCGAATGTACAGCGGCGGACCAAGGCCCGCCAACCGTACATCGAGGACGCGGGTGCATCCGCCGCAAAAGTCTGCGGCGCCAAAATCCGGTACCCGGAAGGGGTGAGACAGTGTCATTGTTCCAAGTGTATGCAAGAGCGCTCCAGTATCTTGCGGCTCACAAGTTTCGTGTCTCGGCGATCGTCCTCGCCAACGTCGTTCTGGCCATCATCACGATTGCCGAGCCGATCCTGTTCGGGCGCATCATCGACGCCATTTCGTCGAAGGGCGAAGTCACGCCGATGCTGCTCATGTGGGCAGGTCTCGGCGTGTTCAACACCGTCGCCTTCGTGCTCGTCGCCCGCGAGGCGGACCGGCTGGCCCATGGCCGCCGCGCCACGCTCCTGACGGAAGCCTTCGGCCGTATCGTTTCCATGCCGCTCGCCTGGCATAGCCAGCGCGGCACGTCCAACGCGCTGCACACGCTGCTGCGCGCCTGCGAAACCCTCTTCGGCCTCTGGCTCGAGTTCATGCGCCAGCACCTGGCGACTGCCGTGGCGCTCGCGCTTCTCGTTCCGACCGCCTTTTCAATGGATGTACGCCTCTCGCTCGTGCTCGTCGTGCTCGGCGCACTCTACGTGCTGATCAGCAAGGTCGTCATGAGCCGCACCAAGGAAGGCCAGGCCTCGGTCGAGAACCATTACCATACGGTCTTCTCCCACGTTTCCGACGCCATCAGCAACGTCTCGGTCGTGCACAGCTACAACCGCATCGAGGCTGAAACCCGCGAGCTGAAGAAGTTCACCGAGCGGCTGATCTCCGCCCAGTTCCCGGTGCTCGACTGGTGGGCGCTGGCGAGTGCGCTGAACCGCGTCGCCTCCACCATTTCGATGATGGCGATCCTCGTCATCGGTACCGTGCTGGTACAGCGCGGCGAGCTCGGCGTCGGCGAAGTCATCGCCTTCATCGGCTTTGCCAATCTGCTGATCGGCCGCCTCGACCAGATGAAGGCCTTCGTGACGCAGATCTTCGAAGCCCGCGCCAAGCTCGAGGACTTCTTCAACCTCGAAGACGCCGTCCGCGAACGCGACGAACCGCCGGGCGCGACCGAACTGCCGCCTGTCGTCGGTGAAGTCGAGTTCCGCAACGTCTCCTTCGACTTTGCCAACACGAACCAGGGCGTGCACAACGTCTCGTTCACGGCCAAGGCCGGCCAGACGATTGCCATCGTCGGCCCGACGGGTGCCGGCAAGACGACGCTCGTCAACCTGCTGCAGCGCGTCCACGACCCGCGTGACGGCCAGATCCTGATCGATGGCAACGATATCTCGAAGGTCACGCGCAAGTCGCTGCGCCGTTCGATCGCCACCGTCTTCCAGGATGCGGGCCTGATGAACCGCTCGATCTCGGACAACATCCGTCTCGGCCGTGACGATGCGACGATCGAGGAAGTCATGGCTGCCGCCGAAGCGGCCGCCGCCTGCGACTTCATCGAGAGCCGGACGGGCGGCTACGATACGGTGGTCGGTGAACGCGGCAACCGCCTGTCGGGCGGCGAGCGCCAGCGTGTGGCAATTGCCCGCGCCATCCTCAAGAACGCACCGATCCTGGTGCTCGACGAGGCGACCAGCGCGCTCGACGTCGAAACCGAAGCCCGCGTCAAGGATGCGATCGATGCGCTGCGCAAGAACCGCACGACTTTCATCATCGCTCACCGCCTGTCGACGGTGCGCGAGGCCGACCTGGTGATCTTCATGGATCAGGGCCGGATCGTCGAGATGGGCGGCTTCAACGAGCTCAGCCAGAGCAATGGCCGCTTTGCAGCCCTGCTGCGCGCCAGCGGCATCCTGACGGACGAAGATGTCCGCATGAGCCATACGGCGGCATAGGACGCTCGCTTAAGTTAATGAACGAACTTCAAACCACCCGCAGTCAAACGCGGGTGGTTTTTCTTTTCGACATTCTGGCGCGTCGCTTCGAACAGCCTTGTCATTCCTGGGAATGACAGCCTTGTCATTCCTGGGAATGCTGGTAGACGGGAATTCCGGCTTCAATTCCAAGGGAATCACCAATGCCGGATATCTCCACCATTGCACTCTTCGCCGCGGCAAGCCTCGTGCTCACCGCCACGCCTGGTCCTGACATGCTGCTCATCGCTTCTCGGAGCGTGAGCCAGGGGCGGGCGGCCGGGTTCCTCACCTATGGCGGTATCGCGCTCGGCACCTATTGCCATGCGCTGGCCGCCGCACTCGGTCTTTCCCAACTCTTTGTCACCGTACCTGTTGCCTACGAGATCGTGCGCTGGGCGGGCTGCGCCTATCTGCTTTATCTCGCCTACAAGACAGTCCGCTCGGACTCTACGAGTTCTTCCCCGATTTCGACGCTCAATCGACTTTCAAACAGGCGAATCTTCGGCGAGGGACTGATGACGAACCTGCTCAACCCGAAGATGGCGCTGTTCGTGCTGGCCCTGTTGCCGCAGTTCGTGGACCCGAAAGGCGGGTCGATGGTCGCGCAGATGCTTCTGCTCGCAACCGTGTTGAACGGCATCGGCTTCCTGGTGAACGGCTCGGTTATCCTGGTTGGCAGCCATCTGCGCGCGCGGCTCGCCGGTATCAGGCGTTTCCCGAAGCTGCCGCAATACCTGCTCGCCGGCGTGTTCACGGGGCTCGCCTGCCGCCTTGCCCTTGGTTCGAGAAATTAGACGCCCGGCAAGGGCGGCGTTTTCTTACGCCGCCCGCAGCGGTTTTGCCGTGGCAATGCCGCGCAGCCATTCGAGATAGTAGGCATAGGCGAAATGCAGCCCGATGCCGACGAGCACGAACAAGCTACCGAAGATCGGATTTCGCCCGGTGACGAACAGCAGCACCTGGCCGGACATCGCCAGGATCGTACCGAAGATGAAGATCGGCAGCGAATGTCGCCCGACCACCGCAAGCGGATGATCGCTGTCGAGCTTGGCGAGGTTGCTGATCCGAGGCGTCACGGCGATGACATAGGCGAGCGCCAGCACATGCAGCAGCCGCGGTCCCGACAGGAAGGTCTTGTCGAAGCCGGTGAGGACCGCTGGAAGACCGAAGGAGAAGTCTATGCTCCAGAAGGAGAACAGTACCCAGACAGCCGAGATCGCGAGATAGGCGCAGCAAAGGGCGAACAGCCAGCGCCAGCGCGGCAGCGTTCCACCGCCGCGCACGAAGGTCATCATGACGATGCCGATGACGAACAGGAACTGCCAGGACCAGGGATTGAGGAACCAATAGCCTTCGTCAAGGAAGTTCGACGGCACGAATTTGAAGATGCCTGCGGCCAGCCACAGGGCGGCCGACAGCAATAGCAGCAGTTTCTTGCTGACGCCGTTCAGCCAGAGGATTGCCGGCAGCATCAGGAACAATGCCGCATACATCGACAGGATGTTGTTGTAACCGAGCTGGTGTCCCAGGAGCACCATGGCGACGATGCCCTGCTCGGTCTGCTCCACCATCGGACGGATGTTGATTTCGCCGATCAGGTCCTGCCGGCCGAAATAGATCGCACCGCCGGCGAAGATTGCCAGCGTGACGATGCTGGTCATGATGTGGGCGATGTAAAGCGCCAGCGCCCGCCGCCAGATTTTCAGCGTCGTCGCCAGCCGTCCGGCGGCGGCGAACTTGCCGCCATAGGCGATCCCGACCGACAGGCCGGAGATCAGCACGAAGGCCTCGGCGGAATCGGAAAAGCCGAAGTTCTTGTGCGTCAGATATTCGAGATACTGTCCCGGAACGTGGTTGACGAAGATCGTCAGCAGACACAGCGCCCTGAACACGTCGAGGCGTGTCTCACGCTCCTTGGGAACCATTCGGACGGACGTCGGGCTGACGCCACCCTGAAATGTCTTTTGCAGCATGCGCTCCGTTTTCCAGGATTTGGCGCCCCTGCCCCATCCCTGTTGAAACGGGCACCGACACCCCGCCTTGTCGCGTGACGCCCGGCACCATGAACGAGAGCAATGTGCAGCGGCTTCCCGCCCGCACCCCGCTCCAAGGCACGACACCCGGCCGTCGAGGTCGTGCCGCCGACACTTCCGCAAAGAAAAACCGGCCTTGCCCTTGCGGGAACAAAGCCGGTCTCGTCCTGTCTTCAGTGCCGGCAGTTACAGCAAAATGCCTTCATGCGCGTTTTTTGTGACACTATTGTTTATGCTGACGATCGGCTCGCCACTTTTCTGGTCGCGCTGCACGGAAATCTTGTGCCGCGCACCGTTCAGCGTCACCTCGGCGGAGTAGCCGTCCCAGGCCGCCGGCAGCACCGGCCTGATGACCAGCTTGTCGCCCTGCCTGCGGATTCCGAGAATACCCTCGATGCCGACGCGATAGAGCCAACCGGCCGACCCGGTATACCAGGTCCAGCCGCCGCGTCCCGCGAGATCGCCTTCGCCATAGATATCGGCGGCGACGACATAGGGCTCGACGCGGTAGTGTTCCGCCGCCTCCCGGCTTCCGGCATGCGAGACCGGGTTCAGCATCTGGAAGACGCGCCAGGCCTCCTCCGCCCTGCCCTGTTCGGCGAAGGCCAGCGCCACCCAGGTGGCCGCATGGGTATATTGCCCGCCATTCTCGCGCACGCCGGGCGGATAGGCCTTGATGTAGCCCGGGTCCTGCGACGTCCGTTCGAGCGGCGGCGTGAACAGCCGGACGATGTGCTGATCCGGATCGACGAGTTCGGCCATGACCGCGTCCATGGCCTTGAGCGAGCGCTGCTCGTCGCCTTCGCCCGAAAGCACGCTCCAGGATTGACCGATCGAATCGATCCGGCATTCGAGCGCCTCGCTCGTGCCGAGCGGTGTGCCGTCGTCGTAATAACCTCGGCGATAGTAGTCGCCGTCCCAGCCGGCGATATCGAGCGCCTTCTTCAGGGTTTCCAGATGCGACTCCCAGCGGGTGACGCGTGCCTGGTCCTTGCGCTCGCGCGCGTAAGGCAGGAAGCCACGCAGGGTGCCCGCGAGGAACCAGCCGAGCCAGGTGCTGGTGCCCTTGCCGGCAGCGCCGACACGGTTCATGCCATCGTTCCAGTCACCGCCGAGGATCAACGGCAGGCCGTTCTTGCCGGTCCGCTTGATCGCGAGATCGAGCGCGCGCGCACAGTGCTCGTAGACGTCGCCGACCTCCTCGGAAATGTCAGGCTTGTAGAAGGCATCGTGCTGGCCCTCTTCGAGCGCCGGCCCGCTGATGAAGGCGATCTGTTCCGCCAGGATGTCGGACGTACCGGTCACCGAGCAGTAATGGGTGACGGCATGGGCCAGCCAGACGACGTCGTCGGAAATCATCGTGCGCACGCCGGCGCCGGTTCCCGGCAGCCACCAGTGCTGCACGTCACCCTCGACGAACTGCCGGGCCGCGGCGTTCAGGATCTGCGCCCGGGCAAGCTCCGGCCGGTGGATCAGGAAGGCCAGCGTGTCCTGCAGCTGGTCGCGGAAGCCGAAGGCACCGCTCGCCTGGTAGAAGGCGGAGCGTGCCATGATGCGGCAGCCGAGGCTCTGGTAGGGCAGCCAGTTGTTGATCATGGCGTCGAAGGCCGGGTCCGGCGTTTCCACCTTCACGATATCGGTGAAATCGCGCCAGAACGTCTTTGCCGCGTCCAGTACCGTATCGAATGCGATCTCGCGCAGCTCACCGATAACGGCGCGAAACTGATCCTCATTGTCGGTATCGCCGAGAATGAAGGTGACCTGCCGCTCGGCGCCGGGTTCGATCATCAGATCGGACGCAACGACGGCGCAGGGATCGCCGTCGACGTCGACGGAACCGGAGAGTTCGGTACCCGAAAGCACCGCTTGCGGCACGAGGATGCCGCCGAGCGAGCCCAGGAACTCCCGGCGGCTCGCCGTGTAGCCGGCCGCCTGGCCCCCTTCGACCGTGAAGAAGGCGAACCGACCGGCATAGTCGATGCTGTAGGGGTTGGTTGCGACCAGCGCGGCTGCCTCTTCATCCCACTTCGAGAGGATGAAGGGTGCCGAGCGGGCGCGGTTGTTGCCGAGCACCCACTCGTTATAGCCGTAGAGCCTCAACCGCCGCGCCGTCGCCGTACGGTTCCGGATCGAGACCCGGATGAGCTTTGCCGGCAGGCTCCGATGGACCGTATGAGTCGCCTCGATCTCGAGGCCGTCCTGGGTACTGCGGAAGCTCGAATAGCCGAGCCCGTGTGCGGTTTCGAAGACGACGGAGCGGCGGCGCGAGAGCGACGCATAGGGCGTCGACACCGAACCGCTCTCCAGGTCGCGGATGAAGATCGCTTCGCCCGGACGGTTGATGACCGTGTCGTTCGTCCACGGCGTCAACTGGTAATCGCGCGAGTTGCGGCTCCAGGAGAAGGCCGCCCCTTCCGCCGAAACGTGGAAGCCGAACTGCTCGTTGGAGATGACGTTGATCCAGGGCTGCGGCGTCGCTTCGCCGCCACGCAGGCGCACAACGTATTCGCGACCGCCTTCGGCAAAGCCGCCGAAACCGTTCCAGAAGGAAAGGCCATCGCCCTTGATTTCCGCGGGGGCTACGTCTGCCTTCTCCTGCGGTGCCGCCAGCAGCGGCCCGACGAACTCACCGCTCTTCTCGCTACCCTTCACCGGCGCCGGCGAATAGAGCGAGTTGGCGCGGGCGATCTGATCGGAGATCGTGCCGTTACGGGCGTGGAACACGGCGCGCGAAGCCGACAGCAGCGTCGACCAGGTCTCCGCCTCCATCAAGTCGCGGCGCACCGAGAAGATGTGCTGGCGCGGGCCGTCCGAAAGACCACGAAGCCTGAGGTTCTCGCACATGGAATCGAGCGCGTGCTGCATGTCCTGCGCATAGGACGAGGCACGCTCGTTGATGATGACGAGGTCGGCGGTGATGCCGCGGGCGCGCAGGTATTCCTGGGCGCGCAGGGCCTCACGCGCAATGCCGAGGTCGCCGTCGTCATTGATGCGGAGGCAGAAGATCGGATAGTCGCCCGAGATCGCCAGCGGCCAGAGCTTCGACTGGGAGTCGAGGCCGGCCTGCACCGTCGCCGTATCGGCACGCAGGTGCATGTCCGGATAGACGAGATAGCGGCCCAGCATCTGGAAGCTCGCCGCCTCCTGCGACGTCACGCCGACATGGCGCATCTGCACCTGGCTGCGGGTCCAGGCGTGGATGAGCTCCTGGTTGAAGGTCTCCGGATGGCGGTAGCGGTCGATCGCCCGATCGACCTCCTCGCGGCTCGGCGCAGCGATCGTCCAGAAGACGACGCTGACCTTCTTGCCAGCAGGCACGCGGACGACGCGGCGCAGCGACATGATCGGATCGAGGGTAAAACCATCGGTTCCGGAAAGCACCGCATCCGTGTCGAAGGCGGCCGCCTCGGCAAGCGTCCGGCCCGGGCCGATGAAGCGGCGACGGTCGGTCTCCGCTTCCGTATGGCGATCGCTGCCGGCATTGTCGGTGACGAGATGCGCCACTTCCATGTCCGGATCGGTGGAGCTGCGCTTGTTGCGGCTGACACGGATGACGTCGCCACGGCGGCTGATTTCCGTGCGCACGAACATTTTCGAGAAGGCCGGATGCGCGCTGTCGGCCTCGTCGGTCGAAAGCACCGGCTCGGCATAGGAGGTCACTTCGATGAAGCGATCCTGGGCACCGGTATTGAGCAAGATGACCCGGCGGCCTTCCGCGTCGTGTTCGGTGGCGACGATGCACTCCACTTCGCTGGTGAGATCGCCGACCGTCTTGACGAATTCGGCCTTGTCGTCGCCGAAGCGGGTCAGCACCTTCTCGCCGGCGGCGCGGCGCGGCTCCGATGTCGCCGACCACCAATCACCGGTGGTCGTGTCGCGCAGGAAGATGAAGGTTCCGGTGCGATCCTCGACCGGATCCGGCTTCCAACGTGTGACGGACTGGCCGTTCCAGCGGGCATAGCCGGCACCATTGGCGGTCAGCATGACCGAGTAGTGACCGTTGGAGAGGAACACGGTCTCGCGGTCCTGCGCCAGCGGGTTCTCGATGATGCGGACTTCCGGACGCAGGAGATCGTCCTGGCCCTTGCCGACCGATTCCGGCTCGCGCTTGGCGTTCATGATCGGGATGTCGCGCGGCGCCTTTTCCTGCAGCAAGAGTTCAGCGGCCTCGATCACCGGATCGGCGTGGAACCACTCGCGCAGGCGACCATTGAAGACGACGTTGGCGACAGCCGCGATCGACATGCCATGGTGGTGCGCATAGTAGTTGCGCACGACCGCGCATTTCTGGCCCTCGGGCACGCGCGTCGGCGTGAAGTCGACGGCATCGTGGAAGCCGTAAACGCCGAGCGCGCCGACCTCGCGCAGACGTCCGAGGTTGGCGAGCGCCGATTTCGGATCGTACATGCAGGCAAGAATCGAGGCGTAGGGCGCGATGACCGCGTTCTGGCCGAGGCCGCGTTTCAGGCCGAGCGTCGGCACACCGAAGTTGGTGTACTGGTAGGTGAGTTCGTGATCGCGCGCATTGAATGCGGCTTCCGAAATGCCCCAGGGCGTGCCGAGGCGGCGGCCGTGGTTGATCTGCTCCTTCACCACCAGATTGTTGGTCTGGTTGAGGATGCCGCCCTGCCGCTCCTGCATGACCAGCGGCGGCATCAGATATTCGAACATCGAGCCCGACCAGGAGATCAGCGCGCCGCGCGCGCCGATCGGCACGATCGGACGGCCGAGCTTGTACCAGTGCTCGGTCGGCAGGTCGCCCTTGGCGATGGCAAACAGGCTGGTGAGACGGGCTTCCGAGGCGAGAAGGTCGTAGCAGGCCTCGTCGAGCTCGTTGGCGTTGACCCGGAAGCCGATCGACAGCAGGCGCCGCTCCGGCCGGAACAGGAAGCTGAAATCCATCGAGAAGGCGATGTCGCGGGCGCGGTCCTTCAGCACCAGCAGGCGCTGGCGCAGCGATTCGATCGCACTGAGGTCGAAGACACCGTCGGCAATATGGGCTTCACAGGTGCTGACCAGTGCGTTTGCCCATTTCGTCACTTCAGTGCTTTGCGGCGTGCGCACCTCGTGGTCGAGGTTGACGGTGAGCTTGTGCATGTCGCGCGCCAGCACGGCGAGGTTGATAACCCGGATCGACGCGAACTCGCGCTCGCGCTTGACTGCGGCAAGAGCGTTCTGGAAGCCGACGATGCGTTCCTCGATCAGGCGACGCAGCGGCCGGACCGTTTTGCGGTCGTCGGGCAGTTCGCGCAGCACCTCCTGGAGGATCGCGACGACGTCGCCGATACCGTCCAGGCTGCCCTGGACATGCGCCGAGGGCGCCTCGGCCCAGTCGCGGCACATCGACGACACGGCGATCAGGTGACCGGCAAGGTTGCCGCTGTCGACCGACGAGATGTAGCGCGGCTCCATCGTGTCGAGCGTATTCGTCCGATACCAGTTGAACAGGTGGCCGCGATACTTCGGCATCCGGTCGATGGTGGCGATCGTCTGCTCCAGCCGGTTGATCGTCTCCTCGAAGCCGATCCAGCCGAAATCGCGCGCCGACATAACCGACAGCAGGTAGACACCGATATTGGTCGGCGAGGTGCGCTCGGCCAATACCGGCTGCGGCGTTTCCTGGAAGTTGTCCGGCGGCAGGAAGTGCTGCTCGGCGGTGACGAAGGTCTCGAAATAACGCCAGGTGCGACGCGCAATCAGGCGCATCTCGTCGATTGCCTCGTCGGAGACGACGAGCTGGTCCTCGGTTTCGGCCGACTGGCTGACGAACCAGGCAACGGCAGGCGACAGCGCCCAGAGCAGCGCGAAGGGAATGCCGATGAACGGCAGGCCGGTGTCGGAGATCGCGGCAAGTGCCAGCGAAAGCGCCGAAAGCGCCGGCGCGATCCACATGGCGCGATAGTAATCGCCGATCGTGCCGTGGCCGGCGCTCTGCACCTGCGCCGCCGTACGCCATTCGAGCATCAGCTTGCCGCTGACGAAGGTGCGGTAAAGCGAGCGCACGATCGCGTCGCCCATCATCGCCGCATTATGGGCGATGAAGACGATGCGGAGCGCCACTTGCGCGTTGGCGGCGCGGATTTCGGTGAGCACGGCGTGAAGGTGGGCGCGGGCGACGATGTCGTTGCGGCGCGGCAGGAGGCCGTTGATCAGCGACAGGGTCGGGGCCACGAACAAGCTGAAGATCAGCACGATCTGCCAGATCAACGCTTCCGTCGGTTCCATATAGTACCAGCCCATGACCGAGGCGACGAGCCAGGCGAGCGGGATCAGTGAGCGGCGCAGGTTGTCGTACATCTTCCAGCGGCCGAGCATCGACAGCCCGTTCGAGAAGTTGAAGATGTAGGGCAGAAGCTGCCAGTCGCCGCGTGCCCAGCGATGCTGGCGCGACATCTCGACCTCATAGCGGGTCGGGAAATCCTCGACGAGCTCGACGTCGGTCACCAGCGCGCAGCGCACATAGGAGCCCTCGAGCAGGTCGTGGCTGAGAACGGCGTTTTCCTGGATCCGGCCCTTCAGCGCCGCCTCGAAGGCGTCGACATGGTAGAGGCCCTTGCCGGTGAAGCTGCCTTCGCCGGCGATGTCCTGGTAGACGTCGGAAACGGTGAAGACATAGGGGTCGATGCCGCGGTTGGCCGAGAAGATGCGCTGGAAGGCCGAGGCTTCGCTGCCCGTGGTCAGCGACGGCGTCACGCGCGGCTGCAGCAGGCTGTAGCCGGCGATCACGTTCTGCGTCTTAGGGTCGACCACCGGGCGGTTGATCGGATGGTAGATCTTGCCGACGAGCTTCGTCACCGCATCGCGCATCAGCCGCGTGTCGGAATCGAGCGTCATGACGTACTGAACATTGTCCGGCACCGTGTTGGCGCCCTGCAGGAACGAGGTGTCGCGGTCGCCGCGAAGCAGCATGTTCAGCTCGTGCAGCTTGCCGCGCTTGCGCTCCCAGCCCATCCACACCCCTTCCTGTTCGTTGAACAGGCGGCGGCGATGCAGGAGATAGAAGCGCGTCTTGCCGTCATAGGCGTAGCGCGCCGAAAGCTGGGCAATCTCGCGCTTGGCGTAGTCGAGCACGTCGGAATCTGTGCTCGACTCCTCCGCCTTGCTATCCGCCCAGTCGCTCAAAAGCGCGAAGTAGATCTCGCCACGCGGGTTGGCCAGGTAGTGTACCTCGAGATTGCGCACGAGTTCGTCGACATGGTCGCGCTTGGCGATCAGGCAGGGCACGACGACGAGGGTACGGGCATGCTCGGGAATGCCGTCGAGGAATTCATAGCCGACAAGTCGCGAAGGTTTGACGAACAGCGTCACCAGCGTGTTGAACAGGCCCATCGCGCCTTCCGAGGCCGGAAGCGCGAAAAGAAGCAACATGATCAGCTTCGCACCGTTCGGAATGTCCATCGGACTGACGAAGGAAAAGACGGCGATCATCGCCAGGATCGTCAAGAGGATGTTCGGTCCGGCGATTGCGAACCAGTCGAGCTTGCGGCTGATACGGATGATCGTCTGCAGCAGCGAGGGTCGGTAGCCGATCCTCTTCTCGAGCATCTTGCGCTGCTTGCCGACGAGGAAGGAACCGACGTTCGGCTCCTGCAGCGGCGCTTCGGTCGCGGCCGCGGCTTCCGCCTCGCGCACCATCTCGATGGCGATCTGCGTCACCTCGTATTCGCTGTGACCGGAGCGGCGTGCCAGCTTCTCGATCGTGTCGCGATACTTGTTGCGCGAGCCGAAATCGAGCGCTGCATAGTCGGAGCCCTCGCGCAGCGCCGCGTCGATCTTGCTGACGCTTTCGAACCAGACGGCCCAATCGGTGTCGTCGATTTCGCGCAGGCTGCGGATGATGTTGCTCATCGTCGCGTTACCGGACGACAGGCGATTCTGCTCCGCGACCAGCGCGTTCTCGACGTCGCTGCCGCGTTTCTCGAGCTGCTCCTCGATCCAGCCGATGACGGCGCCCGAAGTCTGCGAGCCGTCACGCATGCGGTAGAGCAGTTGCGCGACGAAGGTGTTGTCGGCCGCCAGAGCTTCCGACTCCGCAAGCAGCGCCCGACATTTTTCCGGATCGTTCAGGCGGATGATCTGGTCGGCGACATCGTTTGCCTTGCGGCGCATGCCGCGCGAGCGCTCGACGCGAATGGCGATCCGGCGGAGATTTTCGATCAGCACGAAGCGCAGGATCGACGGCAGCGCCCAGAGTTCGCCGATCTTGAAGGTCTCGCGCTTCTGGAAGCCCTCGACCATCGCCGTGATGCTTTCGCGCGTCACCGTGCTGTGCGTGTGGGCGACATAGAGCCAGGCGAGCGCCATGGTGCGCGGGATCACCGTGCCCGAAACCGAGAGCGTCGGAAGCTGACGATAGAACCGGCGCGGGAAGTCGCGCCGGACTTCCTGGATCGCCTCTTCGACGACGTGGTGGTTGTCGAGCAGCCACTCGGCGGCCGGCGTTATCGTCGCCCCGGCCTCCACGTCGGCGGCCGTCGCCCGGTAGACGCGCAGGATCTCGTTCTCGTTTTCACGATGCCGCGGGCGGAACTCGAACGGGAAGAACCCCGGCAGTGCGGAGGCACCCTTCAATGCGAGATCCTCGCCGCATTGCCGGAGGTCCTCCATCGAGAAGAAGGTGGCGCGGATCGAATCGTTGTAATCGATCTGCTTTGCTTCCGGTTCGCGCGGAGAGGTGGGCGGCGTAGTTTGAAGCTGCATGGGTACGGGTTCTGAATCCAGCCGGGGTTGATCGGCCCGGTCCTCGTTGGGTTGCCGGGTTGGCTGCGGACCTGAGAATTCAGGCTGAGCCGGCGCGTTGCTAGACACGGTCATGTGTCCTCCCATCCACCGTCAATTCCCGCAGGTGGGGAACTGGCGGTAACAGGCACCGCCCTCGACTGGGCATCGGAGATCGCAAAGCCGGCGGCGCATTGGTTTTCAAGGCCGCGTGATGCATGAAAATGGCATTTTTTAGCCGTGGTGCCAACAGCTTGCAAGGATTGCTCATATAAGTTTGGACGATTTGCGCACAGACGAATCAAGCCGAAACCGGCCGCTGCGGGCGCCCCCAATGGCACTTTGATACAGCTCTCTCAATTGCCCTCTTCTCAAGCTTCATCGCGGATGGCAGACGAGGCGAAACGTGAAGCGGCGAGGAAGGTTCCCTCGATTTAGAGAAAATCCGTCAGCCCACCTGCTCGGTAATCCACTCCCGGAAGGCCAGGCTGATCGGGTTTTCGAGCTTGCCCTCGGGCACGGCGAGATAATAGCTGTTTTCCGTCTTCATCGGCCGGTCGAGCACGATGCTGAGCGTGCCGGCGGCAATTTCCTGCTCGATCAGGTAGCGTGGCAGCAGCGCAAAACCGAGCCCCGCCGTCGCCGCTTCGATCACCATGGAGAACTGGTCGAAGCGGTTGCCGCGATAGGCGCCGCGGCCGTCCATGTCGTTCGCCTCGAACCATTGCGCCCAGAGCTTCGGGCGGGTGGCGAGGTGCAGCAACGGGCCGGCGACGAGATCCTCGGGAGTCTTGACCGGATGATCCGCCAGCAAGGCGGGGCTTGCAGCCGGCACGATGATCTCGCTGCAGAGGTAGCTGCAGGTGGCGCGCGCCCAAACCGGTTGGCCGTAGTGGATCGCAAGATCGAAGTTCTGTTCGTCGAAATCGAAAGGCGCGGAGCGGGAGGCGATGTTCAGCACCGTATCCGGATGGCGCTTGAGGAAATCGGGAAGACGCGGCACCAGCCAGCGGCTGCCGAAGGTTGGCAGCGAGGCGATCGACAGCGTCGAGTCCGCCCGGGCCGACGCCATGGCGCGCACCATCAGTTCCTCGGTCTGGTTGAGGAGACGGCGAACCTCGGGCAGGAACTTCTGGCCCGCATCCGACAGGATCACCCGCTGGCGCACGCGCTCGAACAGGAGCACGCCGAGCTGGTTTTCGAGATCCTTGATCTGCCGGCTGACAGCGCTTTGGGTGAGGTTCAGCTCGGCTGCGGCCTGCGTGAAGCTGCCGTGTCGCGCCGCGCATTCGAACGCCTGCAGCGTCGTCACGTCGGGAACCAGCCTGCGGCTTAACTTCATTCCAGCCTCGCATCAACATAGTCAGAAGCAACGCGATCAATGGCCAGTTCGATCGGATATGATCCGAAATGAGAATGACCTTGTCCTTCACCCATAGCGCGAGGCGAGCCCCAGTGAAAGAGAATAGTTTCGTATCCGCCGACGACATCCGTTCGGCCTTTTCCGCAGCCATGTCGGTCATGTACCGCGAAGAGGTGCCGGCCTACGGCACGCTGATGGAACTGGTCGCCAAGGTGAACGACGATACGCTCGCCGCCGACCCGCTGCTGAAGGAGCGCCTGGACGCCACGGATTCGCTCGACCGTATCTCCGAGGAACGCCACGGCGCGATCCGCTTGGGCACGCCGGCCGAGCTCGCAATGATGCGCCGCGTCTTCGCCGTCATGGGCATGTATCCGGTCGGCTACTACGACCTGTCGACCGCCGGCGTCCCCGTCCATTCGACCGCCTTCCGCCCGGTCGGCGAGGCCGCGCTGAAGCGCAACCCGTTCCGCGTCTTCACTTCGCTGCTGCGTCTCGACCTGATCGCCGACGAAGCGCTGCGCGCCGAAGCCGAGGTCATCCTCGCCGCGCGCCAGATCTTCACCACAGGCGCCGTGGAGCTCACGCAAAAGGCTGAGCGCGACGGCGGCCTCGACAAGGCCGACGCCGAACGTTTCGTCTCGGAAGTGCTCGAAACCTTCCGCTGGCATGACAAGGCCAATGTCAGCGCCGACATGTACAAGCGCCTGCATGACGCCCATCGCCTGATCGCCGACGTCGTCTCCTTCAAGGGCCCGCACATCAACCACCTGACGCCACGCACGCTCGACATCGACAAGGTGCAGGCGCAGATGCCGGAATACGCCATCGCCCCGAAGGCTGTCGTCGAAGGGCCGCCGACCCGCAGGTGCCCGATCCTCTTGCGCCAGACCTCGTTCAAGGCACTGGAAGAACCGGTCTCCTTCAGGGATGCTGACGGCACCTGGAAGGCCGGTTCGCACACCGCCCGCTTCGGCGAGATCGAACAGCGCGGCATTGCGCTGACCCCGAAGGGCCGCGCGCTCTACGACGAACTGCTCGACGCCTCGCGCAAGATCGTCCGCCCGGCGGCCGACGGCTCGAATGCCCGCGAATACGAAGCGGCACTCGCCAAGGCATTCGAACCGTTCCCCGATACCTGGGCAGGTATCCGCGAAGCCGGTCTCGGCTATTTCAGCTACTCTCTGACGGAGAAGGGCCGCAAGGCCGGTATCTCCCCGGCACGCGACATCGAAGCGCTGATCGCCGCCGGCCTCGTCCAGTTCGACGCCATCGTCTACGAAGACTTCCTGCCGGTCAGCGCCGCAGGCATCTTCCAGTCGAACCTCGGCGACGGCGCCCAGCAGGACTTCGTCGCCAGCCCGAACCAGAAGCGCTTCGAGAGCGACCTCGGTGCGACCGTGCTCAACGAGTTCGACCATTATGCCGGCATCGAGCAGGCATCGATCGAAAGCTGCATCAGGGCCTTGACCGGCGCGATCGCTGCGGAATGATGCTTGTCCGATGATCGACAAACGGCACATCGACGCGCTGAGTGACATCCTTGGAGACAAGGGTGTCGTCACGCGTCCTGAAGACCTGGAAGCCTACGAGACCGGCGCGCGCTACGATCGCGGCCGGACCTCACTCGTTCTGCGGCCGGCGACGACGGAGGAAGTCTCTGCTGCCGTTGCCTATTGCGTCACGAGCGGCATCGCTCTGATCCCGCAATCCGGCAACACCGGCCTCGTCTCCGGCTCGACCCCGGACCAGTCGGGTGATGAAGTTGTCCTCAGCCTTGACCGGCTGACCAAGCACTTCGATCTCGACCTCGACAACCGTTCGGTACGGCTCGATGCCGGCTTCCGGCTGTCCGATCTCAACCGGCGCCTGGAAGAGCACGGCCTGTTCTTCCCGATCGATCTCGGCGCCGACCCGCGCATCGGCGGCATGATCGCCACCAACACCGGCGGTTCACGCTTCCTGAAATACGGCGACGTGCGTCGCAATACTCTGGGCCTCAAGGTCGTGCTGGCGGACGAGGACGGCACCGTTCTCGACCTGCAAAGCGACCTGCGCAAGAACAACACCGGTGTCGACTGGAAACAGATCTTCTTCGGCACGTCGGGCGCCTTCGGCATCGTCACCGAATGCGTCCTGAACCTCGAGCGCCTGCCGCAGCAGACGGCAACGGCATTGCTGGTTCCGGCCAGCGGTGCCCATGTGATGCCGCTGCTCCGCGCCATGGAAGAGCGCCTCGGCGTCTATCTCTCGGCTTTCGAGGGCATGTCGAAGAACGCCGTGAAGGCGGCTTTTGCCCATGTGCCGTCGCTGAAGAACCCGTTCCAGGGCGGCAACGTTCCTGATTACGTCATCCTCGCCGAGATCAGCCGCACCTGGGCGCCGCGCGAGGGCGAACAGTCGCTCGACGCCGTGCTGGAATCGGCGCTGGCCGAGATCTGGGAAATGGAATCGGCGCCGCTCGCCGATGCTTTCGTCGGCCCACCGCACGAAGTCTGGGCGCTGCGCCACGCGCTTTCCGAAGGCGTCAAGCACTTGGGCAAGCTGATCGCCTTCGATGTCTCCTTCCGCAGGGGTGACATCATGGCCTTCTGCGACCATATGAAGGGCGAAATACCGGCGAAATTTCCTGACGTGACCGTCTGCGATTTCGGCCATATCGGCGACGGTGGCGTGCACTTCAACCTCGTCGTGCCGAAGGACAGCGACCTTCTCAAGGATGAGACCTTCGAACCGCGGCTTCGCGAATGGGTTTTCGCCGTCGCCGTCGAGGAGTATCACGGCAGCTTCAGCGCGGAACATGCGATCGGCCGCCGCAACCAGGCCTATTACGACTTTTATACACCAGACAAACTCAAGGACATGGCCGCAGGCCTGAAGACGCTCACCTCGCCGGGAAAGCTCGGCAGCGTGCGCTTTGGGTAGGCCAGAGCGGAATGAGGAAAAGTGTATGCGGTTTTCCGCCCGCATTCCGCTCAAACGAATGATCTAAGGAAAACGGGAGTCAGACCATGAATATCGCAACCAAGAAAGTCGACGTGACCAAGGAAGCCGCAGCGCTTCTCGAAAAGATGGGCGTCGCCAAGGAACTCTACACCGGCGGCGACATGCCGTCCTATAGCCCGGTCACCGGCGAGAAGATCGCCAGCCTCAAGACCGTTTCGGCCGTTGAAGCCGCTGCCAAGATCGAACAGGCCCATGAAGCCTTCAAGGCCTGGCGTCTCGTTCCGGCGCCGAAGCGCGGCGAACTGATCCGCCTGCTCGGCGAAGAACTGCGCGCCTTCAAGGCCGACCTCGGCCGCCTGGTTTCGATCGAAGCCGGCAAGATCACCTCCGAAGGCCTCGGCGAAGTGCAGGAAATGATCGACATCTGCGATTTCGCCGTCGGTCTCTCCCGCCAGCTCTACGGCCTGACGATCGCCACCGAGCGCCCCGGCCACCGCATGATGGAAACCTGGCATCCGCTCGGCGTCGTCGGCGTCATCTCCGCCTTCAACTTCCCGGTCGCCGTCTGGTCGTGGAACACTGCGCTGGCGCTCGTCTGCGGCAACTCGGTCGTCTGGAAGCCGTCGGAAAAGACCCCGCTCACCGCGCTTGCCTCGCAGGCGATCTTCGAGCGCGCGCTCGCCCGCTTCGGTGACGCTCCGGCAGGCCTGTCGCAGGTGCTGATCGGCGACCGCACCGTCGGTGAAGTCCTCGTCGACAACCCGAAGGTTCCGCTCGTTTCGGCCACCGGCTCCACCCGCATGGGCCGCGACGTCGGCCCGCGCCTCGCCAAGCGCTTCGCCCGCGCCATCCTCGAACTCGGCGGCAACAATGCCGGCATCGTCTGCCCCTCGGCCGACCTCGACATGGCTTTGCGCGCCATCGCCTTCGGCGCCATGGGCACCGCCGGCCAGCGCTGCACCACCATGCGTCGCCTCTTCGTGCACGAGAGCATCTACGACCAGCTCGTTCCGCGCCTGAAGAAGGCCTATGGCTCGGTATCGGTCGGCAACCCGCTGGAAACGACGGCCCTCGTCGGCCCGCTCGTCGACAAGGCGGCCTTCGACGGCATGCAGAAGGCGATCGGTGAAGCGAAGTCGCACGGCGGCACTGTCACCGGCGGCGAACGCGTCGACCTCGGCTATGACAACGGCTTCTACGTCAAGCCCGCGCTGGTCGAAATGCCGAAGCAGACTGGCCCGGTTCTCGAAGAAACCTTCGCGCCGATCCTCTACGTCATGAAGTACAGCGACTTCGACGCCGTTCTCGCCGACCACAATGCGGTCGCAGCCGGCCTGTCGTCCTCGATCTTCACCCGCGACATGCAGGAATCGGAACGCTTCCTCGCCGTCGACGGTTCGGATTGCGGTATCGCCAACGTCAACATCGGCACCTCGGGCGCCGAAATCGGCGGCGCCTTCGGCGGTGAGAAGGAAACCGGCGGCGGCCGCGAATCCGGTTCCGATTCGTGGAAGGCCTATATGCGTCGCGCCACCAACACGGTGAACTATTCGAAGGCTCTGCCGCTGGCGCAGGGCGTGTCGTTCGACATCGAATAATCGGCGCACCGGTAGGATTCGATCATGACCATCAATGCAACGGTCAAGGGGGCGGGCTTTCAGCCCGCCTCGCGGATCTCCTCGATCGGGGTGTCCGAAATCCTCAAGATCGGCGCCCGCGCGCAAGCCATGAAGCGCGAAGGCAAGCCGGTGATCATCCTCGGTGCGGGCGAGCCGGATTTCGACACGCCCGACACCGTCAAGGACGCCGCCTGCGAAGCGATCCGGCGCGGCGAAACGAAGTACACCGCGCTCGACGGCACGCCGGAACTGAAGAAGGCGATCCGCGAGAAGTTCCAGCGCGAGAACGGCCTTGCCTACGAGCAGGACGAGATCACGGTGGCGACCGGCGCCAAGCAGATCCTCTTCAACGCCATGATGGCGTCGATCAATCCCGGCGACGAAGTGATCATTCCGACGCCCTATTGGACCTCCTATTCGGATATCGTCCAGATCTGCGAAGGCAAGCCGGTTCTGATCCCCTGCGACGCCTCCTCCGGCTTCCGGCTGACCGCCGACAAGCTCGAAGCGGCCATCACGCCGAAGACGCGTTGGGTGCTCCTGAACTCGCCGTCGAACCCGTCCGGTGCCGCCTACAGCGCTGCCGACTACCGCCCGCTGCTCGACGTGCTCTTGAAGCATCCGCATGTCTGGCTGCTGGTCGACGACATGTACGAGCACATCGTCTATGACGGCTTCCGCTTCGTCACCCCGGCCCAGCTCGAGCCCCGCCTCAAGGACCGGACGCTCACGGTCAACGGCGTCTCCAAGGCCTATGCCATGACCGGCTGGCGCATCGGTTATGCCGGTGGCCCGCGCGATCTGATCAAGGCGATGGCCGTCGTCCAGAGCCAGGCGACCTCCTGCCCCTCCTCCGTCAGCCAGGCCGCTTCGGTTGCCGCGCTGACCGGTCCGCAGGAATTCCTGAAGGAACGCACGGCCAGCTTCCAGCGCCGCCGCGATCTCGTCGTCAACGGCCTCAACGCCATCGACGGCCTCGACTGCCGCGTCCCGGAAGGCGCCTTCTACACCTTCTCCGGCTGCGCCGGCATGCTCGGCAAGGTCACGCCCTCGGGCAAGAAGATCGAGACGGATGCGGACTTCTGCGCCTACCTGCTCGACGACGCCCATGTCGCCGTCGTTCCGGGCTCCGCCTTCGGTCTCTCGCCCTTCTTCCGCATCTCCTATGCGACCTCGGAAACGGAGCTGAAGGAAGCGCTGAAACGCATCGCCGACGCCTGCGCGCGGCTTTCGTAACGGGCTGATTGGCCCCTCACCCTGGCCCTCTCCCCGCAAGCGGGGCGAGGGGACGGTCGGACCGCCGTACCAACACTTTCTATCTCCAAGGACAGGTTTTCTGGTCGGCGCCGCTTCTCAAGAGTAGCTCCGCACCTCCACAGATTTTGAGAGGGATTGGGGAGCACGCCTCATGTCCCTTCTCCCCGTCAGAACGGGGAGAAGGTCGCGGCAGCGGGATGAGGAGCATTCTTCCACCTCACCGCTGCGATTCGGGCGGCCCCCGCCTCAAAACGTCGGCGGCGTACAAGCGCTGATGACCTCGCAGGGCACCGGCCCGACGCAGCGAAAGCGATGCGGTCGCCGGCTTTCGAAATAATAGGCATCCCCGGGCCCTAGGATCCGCCGCTCGTCATCGACGGTGACCTCGATGCGCCCCGAAAGCACGATTCCCCCCTCCTCGCCATCATGCACCAGCGGCACCTTTCCGGTGTCGGCGCCCGGCTGGTAGCATTCCTTCAGGATCTGCAGGCTGCGGCCGAAGAGGTTCTCGCCGATCTGGCGATAGGAAATCGGTCCCTTGCCGATCTCAACCAGTTCCTCCGCCGCATAGAACGCTTTGCGCGGCTTCTCCGGCTCGAAGGAGAAGAACTCGGCAAGCCCGATCGGAATGCCGTCGAGGATGCGCTTCAGTGCGCCGACGGAAGGGTTGGAGGCGTTCGATTCGATCAGCGAGATCGTCGAGTTGGTGACGCCGGCGCGCTTGGCGAGTTCGCGTTGCGACAGGTTGTGCATCAGCCTCAGATGGCGAAGCCGGTTTCCGATGTCGACGGTCATGGGCGCATGCCCCCTGTTCAGGTTGTTCGGTATAGCGCAAACACGCGATCTCGTATCTTTATAAATCAACGCTTTAACTGACAGCAGAAAAGGACTTGTTTGGCAAATCAAATCATGGCGTCAATCGCGCGACCTCAGGAGGATGCCATGAACCAGCACACCAAACCCAACGCCCCCGTTCTCGACAGCTATTGGATGCCCTTTACCGCCAACCGGCAGTTCAAGGCGGCACCCCGGCTGCTCGCCTCGGCCGAGGGCATGCACTACACCAGCACCGATGGACGCACGATCCTCGACGGTACCGCCGGGCTCTGGTGCGTCAACGCCGGCCACGGCCGCCGCCAGATCGCGGCTGCCGTCGAGCGCCAGCTTTCGACCATGGATTTCGCCCCCTCCTTCCAGATGGGTCATCCGATCGCCTTCGATTTTGCCGAACGCCTCGCCGAGATCGCGCCAGGCCCGGAAGGCCAGAAACTTGACCGCGTGTTCTTCACCGGCTCGGGTTCTGAATCGGTCGATACCGCACTGAAGATCGCGATCGCCTACCAGCGCGCCATCGGTCAGGGCACCCGCACGCGCCTCATCGGCCGCGAGCGTGGCTATCACGGCGTCGGCTTCGGCGGCATTTCGGTCGGCGGCATCCTCAACAACCGCCGCGTCTTCCCGCAGCTCCCGGGCTCCGACCATCTGCGCCATACCCATGACCTTGCCAAGAACGCCTTCGTCAAGGGCCAGCCGGAACATGGCGCCGAGCTTGCCGACGACCTCGAGCGGCTGGTCGCGCTGCACGGCGCCGAAACCATCGCCGCCTGCATCGTCGAACCGGTTGCCGGCTCGACCGGCGTGCTGATCCCGCCGAAGGGCTACCTCGAGCGGCTGCGCACCATCTGCGACAAGCACGGCATCCTCTTGATCTTCGATGAAGTCATTACCGGCTTCGGCCGCCTCGGTGCGCCCTTTGCTACGGACTTCTTCGGCGTCACGGCGGACCTGGTCACCACCGCCAAGGGGCTCACCAACGGCGCGATCCCGATGGGCGCGGTCTTTGCCAGCCGCAAGGTCCACGATGCGCTGATGCATGGCCCGGAAAACGCGATCGAGCTCTTCCACGGCTACACCTATTCCGGCCACCCGGCCGCCTGTGCCGCCGGCATCGCCACGCTCGACATCTACCGCGACGAGGGCCTGATGACCCGCGCCGTCGAGCTGCAGGACGCCTGGCACGACGCCATGCATTCGCTGAAGGGTCTGCCGCATGTCATCGACATCCGCACGATCGGCCTCATCGCCGGCATCGAACTGCAATCGCGTGATGGCGCGATCGGCGCCCGCGCCTATGACGTCTTCGTCGATTGCTTCGAGAAGGGCCTGCTGATCCGCGTCACCGGCGACATCATCGCCTTCTCGCCGCCGCTGATCGCCGAAGAAGAGCATTTCGGCGAGATCGTCTCGACCCTCGGTGACGCGCTGAAGCACGCCAAGTAAGCAACATCAAAAGCGTCAAAAACAACGCCGCCGCCGAGGATCTCCGCGGCGGCGTTGCACTTTTAAGTACGGCTCAAGAATCCGGCTAACGTCTCTGCGTGAGCCGCCTTCTTAGCGGATCAGCAGCGCCCGGAAATCGTTGACATTCGTTCCGGTCGGCCCGGGGACGAAGAGGTCGCCGCTGGCGGCAAAGGCTGACCAGGCATCATGTCGGGCGAGATGCAGGCGCGGATCAATGCCCGCCGCCCGCATGCGGGTTATGCTCTCGCCATCGGCAAACGCCCCGGCATTGTCTTCCGAACCGTCGATGCCATCCGTATCCGCCGCAAGCGCGTCGATGCCCGTCATCCCCTCGATGTCGAGCGCCAGCGACAGCAGCAATTCGCTGTTGCGGCCGCCCTTGCCGTAGTCCTTACCTGAGATCGTCACCGTCGTTTCGCCGCCGGAAAGCAGAACCACCGGCTTGTCGAAGGGGCGATTCCGGAGCGCTACCTCGCGCGCCAGCGCCGCATGCATGCGGCCGATGTCGCGGGCCTCGCCTTCGACGGCATCGGAGAGGATACGCGCTTCGATGCCGAGTTCCCGCGCCTTGGCGGCGGCCGCCTCCAGCGACACGCTGGCCGAAGCGATGACATGGCAACGATGCCCGGCGAATCGGGGATCATCCGGATCGGGCGCTGCGGCCGCTTCCGAACGCAGATGCGCCATCACTCCATCGGGGAGCTGCATCCGGTAGCGGGTGATGATGTCGAGCGCCTCTTCCGCGGTGCTGCGGTCCGGAACGGTCGGGCCGGAGGCGACGAAGGCCGGGTTGTCGCCGGGCACGTCGGAGACCACGAGGCTGACGACGCGAGCCGGGAAAGCCACTGCGGCAAGCCGCCCACCCTTGATCCGCGACACGTGTTTGCGCACGACGTTCATCGCCGAGATCGGCGCGCCCGAGGCGAGCAGCGCCCTGTTGACGGCGATCTCATCGGCAAGCGTCACCCCCCCGGGCGGCGCCGGCAGCAGCGCCGAGCCGCCGCCGGAGATCAAGGCGATGACAAGATCGTCGGCGGTCAGGCCCGCCACGGCCTTGAGCAAGGTATCCGATGCGACAAGTCCCGCCTCATCCGGCACCGGATGGGCCGATTGCAGCACCGTGATCCGCTCGCAATGCTCCACCGGCCCATGACGCGCCACCACGGTGCCACTACAGGGATGCTGCCAGAGCTTCTCGAAGGCCGCCGCCATCTGGCTGGCCGCCTTGCCAGCACCGACGACGACCGTCCGCCCCTTCGGCGGTTCGGGGAGATGCGCCTTGATCGCCTCATAGGGATCGGCGGCTCGAACGGCCGCCTCGAAAAGTCGAGTGAGGAAGGGGCGCGCTTCGATCATCGTCGGGCTCAAGCGGCGATTTCGAGGTCGTAGACGAAGATGCCGGCGACGCCGCCCTCGGCCGCCGCGACGATCTTGGCGCCGGTCTTGCGATGTTCCGGGTCTTCCAGATAGGTATCGCGCGCCACCGCATCGGTGAAGTCGATGATGAAGCCCAGGCCATGGCCCTTGTCCATGCCCACTTCCGGGCTGACATTGCCGCCGATATGGGCCGCCATGAATCCGGGCAGCCGCGATTTCAGCGCGACGATCTCGTCGAAGATCGCCACCTTTTCCTCCTTGGTGATTTCGGGGCGGAAGCGGATGAAGACACAATGGCGGATCATGGGGACCTCAACGGATCTCGGCGCGGGCGCGCGGGCGGCTGTCGTTGCGTTCGTGGGCGAAGATCGCTGGTGGCAGGGGCGGGCGCTCGCGGATGATGTCGGCGCCCTTTTCCCCCATCATGATCGTCGGTCCGTTGGTGTTGCAAGAGGGAACCCGCGGCATCACAGAGCTGTCGCAGACCCGAAGGCCCTCGAGCCCGCGCACCTTGAGGTCAAGCCCGACCACAGCCGAGGCATCCGTCCCCATCTTGCAGGTTCCAACCGGGTGGTGATCGGTCTTGGCGTTGGCGCAGCCATAATCGAAGAGCTGGGCGTCGGTCGCAACTGAATTGCCCGGCAGACGCTCCGCCAAGACGAACGGCTTGAGTGCTGCCTGCTGCATGATCTCGCGGGCAATCTTCAGGCCCTCGATCGACATCTTGCGGTCATGCGGATCCTCCCAGTAGTTGGGATCGATCAGCGGCGCTGCCGCCGGATCGGACGATGAAAGCCGCACGGTTCCGCACGAGCGCGGATGCAGATAGGCGGAGTTGAGCGTCACGCCGGCGTTCTTCAGTCTCTCCACGCCCGCCTCGATGCCGGACCCGAGACCCAGATGGAACTGGATATCGGGCGAGCGGGCTTCGGGATCGGCGTACCAGAAGCCGCCGGTCTCAAAGAGCGAGGAGGCCACCGGGCCGGAACGGAACAGCACATATTGCAGCCCAGCCCATAGCGTACGATGAAGTTTGGCCACGCCGTCATAGGTGTGGTCGCCGGTGCATTCGGAAATCACGAAGAGATCGAGGTGATCCTGCAGGTTGCCACCGACACCCGGCAGGTCGTGTTTCACCGAGACGCCCACCGATTTCAGGTGATCGGCCGGGCCGATGCCGGATTGCAAGAGCAGCTTTGGCGAACCGATGGCGCCGGAGGAAACGAGTACCTCGCGCTCGGCCCGGATGATCTCGCTGCCCTTGCTGGTGACGACTTCGACGCCGACGGCGCGTGTACCTTCGAGCACGATCCGCGCGACGCGCGCACCGGTCCGGACCGTCAGGTTGCGGCGATCCTTGATCGGCGAGAGATAGGCAAGCGAGGCGCTCGATCGGCGGCGATTGCGCTGGGTGAGCTGGTAGAAACCGACGCCCGCCTGCTGGCGGCCGTTGAAATCGTGGTTATAGGGAATGCCGAGTTCCTGGCCGGCGCGGATATAGGCGTCGCAGATCGGCAGCGCCGAGACCGGCATCGAAACTCCGAGCGGCCCGCCATAGGCATGGTAATCGTCGGCGAAACGCTGGTTGTCCTCGGCGCGCTTGAAATAGGGAAGCACGCTCCGATAGTCCCAGCCGCTGCAGCCGTCCTCCGACGCCCAGAGGTCGTAGTCGGCGGCATTGCCGCGGGTATAGAGCTGGGCATTGATCGACGAGCCGCCGCCGATCACCTTGGCCTGGGTGTAGCGCAGTACCCTGTCCTTCATGTGTTTTTGCGGCACCGTGTGCCAGCCCCAGCTCGCGACCCCCTTGGTCATCTTGGCAAAGCCCGCCGGCATGTGGAACAGCGGGTTCCAGTCGCCGCCGCCGGCCTCCAGCAGCAGGACACGAACCGAAGGATCCTCGGAGAGGCGATTGGCAAGAACGCAGCCGGCCGGACCGGCGCCGGTGATGATGTAGTCGTAGCTCATTCCCTGTCTTCCTCCGCCGCCGCAATTTGGAACGTTCCAAATTTTCGACGTGATAATTCCAAAACCTGCCCGCTTGCGAGCCTCAAAAGTCCTGCCTGTCCCTAGAGCCGGCCAATCGAAAGGCCGCCATCCGCCTGGATGACCGAGCCCGTTGCAAAGCCGAATTTGCCGCCGGCAAGCCCGGCCACCATGTTGCCGATGTCCTCCGGCTCACCCCAACGCCGCATCGGCACCAGCCCACCATCGATCAGGGCGTCGTATTTCGCCGAAACGCCCGCGGTCATATCGGAGCGGATGATGCCGGGCCGGACCTCGAACACCGAGATACCGGTATTGGCAAGCCGGAGCGCCAGCCCCTGGCTGAAGGCAGCAAGGCCGGCCTTGGTCATGCAATAGTCGAGCCGCTCCGGCGAACTCATCGTCGCCGAAACCGAGGTGATGTTGATGATCGACCGCGGCGTCACGTCGGCCGGATCGGTCAGCATCGACACCAGCACCGCCTGGGTGAAGAACACCGTGCCGCGCAGATTGGTGGCGACGATCGTGTCGAAGTTCTCCGGCAGCAGATCGAGGAAGTCTCCCCGGACCACCGAGGCGATGCCGGCATTGTTGACGAGGCAGCGGATCGGGCCGAGCTCGGCGCGAACCCGCTCGACGGTCGCGGCATGGCCGCTGACATCGGCGAGGTTCGCCTCAATGTAGATGGCCCGGCCGTGGCCGCTTGAAAGTTCCGAAAGCGTCTGGGCGGTCGTGGCATCTGCGGCACCGAGGCCTGTGATGGCGATGTCGAAACCTTCTCGGGCAAGCGCACGGGCAATGCCGAGACCGATGCCGCGGCGGCCGCCGGTGACGATGGCGACGGGACGCGTCGATGACGTCATGAGCGCAACTCCCTCGTGGCGATATGGTCGGCGACCCTGAGCGCCTGGGCGGCGACGGTCAACGCCGGATTGACGGCAGCGGATGTGGGCAGGAAGCCGGCGTCGACGACGAAGAGGTTCGGATGGTCGAAGGCGCGGCAATAGGCATCGAGCGGCGCGTCCTTCGGGTCCTTGCCGATCCGCACCGTGCCACACTGATGCGATGGCGTCCGCTTGTCGAAGGCCTGGGACAGCACGATCGGATAGCCGGCAGCCTTGAAGTGCGCGCGCATCTTCGCTTCGAGACCCGAAAGCGCTTCCATGTTCGAGCGCCGCCACTGCATGATGATGCCCTTGCCGTCGACCATGATGCGGCTTTCGGGATTCGGCAAGTCCTCCGTCATCATGTACCAATCCACCGCATGGCCGGCCATGAAGTCGAAGGCGAAGCGCGGCGCCCAGGTGCCAATTACTCGCGGCGCATTGGCCTTGAGGATATCGCCGTTGATCTTGCCGAGAAGCTGGACGTTGCCAAGCGGTAAGCCGTCCCGGCCGCCAGTCAGGTAATAATCGTTCAGCATCAACGTCTTCTGGTAGATGCTGTCATTGCGCCTGAACGGATTGATCGCCAGCATGGCACTGCAATTGTGGTTCATGAAGTTGCGGCCGACCTGGTCGGAAGCGTTGGCGAGCCCCTTGCCGTCGCCGGAGCGCAGCAGGATCGCGGCCGAGTTGATTGCGCCTGCCGACAGGATCACCAGCTTCGACGACAACTTCTTCTTCTCGCCCCTATGGGTGTAGTGGATCGCCTCGATCCGGCCGCCCGGGCCTGCCTCCAGCGTGTCGACATGGGCAGAGGTGATCAGCTCGATATTGGGGTCCTTCAGCGCGGAGGCAAGCGATGCGGTCTCGGCATCCCTCTTGCCTTCGCCGGTATTGGGAAAACCATCCCACGGCGTGCGCCCGCCGGCCAGCCACGTCTCGATGTCGACACCGAGCGGCAGCGTCGCCGGATTGAGCCCCTGCGCCTTCAGCTCGGCGCGAGCACGCGCAATGGCCGGCTCGTCCGGTACAGGTCCGTGAGGGTAAGGCGTGGTGTGGAACGGCTCCGTCGGATCCTCGCCCAATTCGCCGCGCACCTCGAACAATTGCTCGGCTTTGCCGTACCACGGCTCCAGCTCTTCGTAGGGAAAGGGCCAGGCCGGCGAAACGCCGCCGAGATGCTGCATCTCGGTGAAATCCTCGGCACGATAGCGCAGCAGCACCGCACCGAAGAGTTTGGAATTGCCGCCGACGAAATAGAAGTTTCCCGGATTGAACTCCGTACCGTCAGGCTCACGCCACATTTCCCGAGGCCGGAAATGGCCCTTGACGAAGATCGAGTTGTAGCTTCGCGCATCCGGAGTATCGGGCAGGCGTTCGCCCCGCTCGAGTATGGCGATGCGGGCACCGGAGCCGGCGAGCCCCGCCGCAATGGTGGAGCCGCCGATCCCCGAACCGATGATGACGATGTCCGGCTGCGTCTGCATCGTCGGTTACGCGATCCGCTGCTGGCTCTGCGGATCGAAGAACACCGCCTTGTCGAGGTTGAAGGCAAGGCGCGAGGTCTGGCCAGCCGCAATGCGGGCATCGGCTCTCAACCGGGCGACGATCTCCTTGCCGCCGAGACGGGTGACCGCAAAGGTATCGGAGCCGGCAGGCTCCACCACCTCGATCAGGCAATCGCCCTCGGCGACCACCTTGGCGTTGCGGTCGGCGCCGTCAGGATCGGTCAGTGCTTCCGGACGGATGCCGAAAACGACGTCCTTGCCGGCATAGGCCGACAGCGCGCCATTGGCGTGCGGCACCGCAAGCTTCAGCGGTTCGGAATTCGGACGCGCCAGCGCCACCGCGATATCGGAGCCGCTCTTTTCGATCCGCGCGGTCAGGAGGTTCATCGCCGGCGACCCCATGAAGTCGGCAACGAACATGTTGGCCGGGTTGTTGTAGATCTCGGCCGGTGTTCCGAACTGCTGCAGCACGCCATCCTTCAAGACGGCGATCTTCGTCGCCAGCGTCATCGCCTCGATCTGGTCGTGGGTGACGTAGACGATCGTCGTCTTCATGCGGTTATGCAGCCGTTTGATCTCCGTGCGCATGTCGACACGCAGCTTGGCATCGAGGTTCGAAAGCGGCTCGTCGAACAGGAAGACCTGCGGATTGCGCACCAGCGCCCGGCCCATGGCGACGCGCTGGCGCTGACCGCCGGAAAGCTGGCTCGGCTTGCGGTCGAGCAGATGGCCGATCTGCAGCATGTCCGCGACCTGCTTGATCGCCTTTTCGCGCTCCTCCTTCGGCACGCCGCGGATTTCCATGCCGAAGGCGATGTTTCCGGCGACCGTCATGTTCGGATAGAGCGCGTAGGACTGGAACACCATGGCGATGTCGCGCTTCGACGGATGCAGATCCGCGACCGAGCGGCCCTTGATGGCAATATCACCCGAGGTGATCGGCTCAAGCCCGGCAATGGTGTTGAGCAGGGTCGACTTGCCGCAGCCGGACGGGCCGACCAGCACGAGGAAGCCGCCCTCTTCGATTTCGAGGTTGATGTCCTTCAGGATCTCGAGCGAACCATAGGATTTGCGCAGGTTGGTGATTTTCAAGAAAGACATGAGCTTATCCTTTCACGGCGCCCGACATCAGACCGCGAACGAAGTAGCGGCCGGACACGATGTAGACGATGAGCGTTGGCAGGGCAGCGAGGATCGCGCCCGCGAAGTGAACGTTGTATTCCTTGACGCCTGTCGAGGACGAAACGAGGTTGTTGAGCGCGACCGTCATCGGCGTCGAATAGGGGCCGGAGAAGGAGGCGCCGAACAGGAAGTCGTTCCAGATGTTGGTGAACTGCCAGATGACCGAGACGACGATGATCGGACCCGAGGACGGCAAGAGGATGCGCCAGAAGATCTGGAAGAAGCTTGCGCCATCGATCTGCGCCGCGCGCACCAACTCGGTCGGGAAGGCCTCGTAGTAGTTGCGGAAATAGAGCGTCGTGAAGCCGATACCGTAAACCACATGCACCATGATCAGACCCCAGATCGACCCGGCGAGCCCGAGGATGCCGAGGATGCGCGCCATCGGGATCAGCACGATCTGGAACGGAATGAAGCAGGAGAGCAGCAGCATGCCGAAGAAGATGTTGGCACCGGGAAACCGCCACTTCGTCAAGACGTAGCCGTTCAGCGCACCGACGATCGTCGAGATCGCCACGGCCGGCACCACCATCAGGATCGAGTTGATGAAGAAGGGCTTGAGGCCGGTCGGCTGAACGCCGATCTGCGCCGTCGACCAGGCCGAGAGCCAGGGCTCGATGGTCCAGGTCTGCGGCAGGTTGAGCATGCCACCCTGGCGGATCTCGTCGAGCGGCTTCAGCGAGTTCACCACCATCACGTAGAGCGGCAGCAGCGAATAGAGCGCGAAGAAGATCAGCGCGGTGTAGATCAGCGCCCGGGTGAGGCGGTTGTGCGAGATGATGTTGTCTGGGCTCGGAGCGCTCATCAGCGTTTTGCTCCCCGGATTTCGGAATAGAGATAGGGCACGATGATCGAGAAGATCATCACCAGCATGATGATCGCCGAGGACGCGCCGATGCCCATCTGGTTGCGGGTGAAGGTGTAGGAATACATGAAGGTCGCCGGCAGCTCGGTCGCCTGGCCCGGGCCGCCGCCGGTCAAGGCGATGATCAGGTCATAGGCCTTGATCGCGAGATGGGCGAGGACCACGAAAGCCGAGAGGAATACGGGCCGCATCAGCGGAATGATGATCCGGCGATAGATCGTCGAGGTCTTGGCGCCGTCGATCTGCGCCGCCTTGATGATTTCGTTGTCGACACCGCGAAGGCCCGCCAGGAACATCGCCATGATGAAGCCGGTCGACTGCCAGACCGCGGCGATGACGACGCAGTAGATCGCGTAGTTGCGATCCTTGATCCAGTTGAAGGAGAAGCTCTCCCAGCCCCAGAGATGCATGGTGTTCTCAAGCCCGATGCCGGGATCGAGGAACCACTTCCAGGCGGTACCGGTGACGATGAAGGAAAGTGCCATCGGATAGAGGTAGATCGGCCTCAGAAAGCCTTCGGCGCGGATCTTCTGGTCGAGCAGGATCGCCAGTCCCAGGCCGAGCACGGAGCAGATGGCGATATAGAGCACGGCGAAGATCGCCAGGTTGCTCACCGCCCGCCACCAGTGCGGCAGCGCCCACAGTTTCGCATAGTTGCTTAAGCCCACGAAGTTGTAGGACGGCAGCATCTTGCTGTCTGTCATCGACAGAAAGCCGGTATAGGCGATGAAGCCGTAAACAAAGACGAGGACGATAAGGAAGCTCGGGGCAAGGACCAGCTTCGGCACCAGTTCCTGCAGTCGACTGCGGCTATCCATGAACGTTCACCACTTCTGGCGCTCGGCCGTCGGGAAGCCCCTGATTTCGGCACCTGCGCGAGGTTCTGGGTATCAGAGCGCCCCTCCCCGCGTCCCATTGGCCACGGCGGCTCGACGGCGCTCGCATGTCGGAATGGGTGTCCGGGGCGCTTAGCAGCGCCGCGCGTCTTTCAAGACGCGCTAAGGTCGCTGCAACACTTAAGTTGCTGCATAATTCTGTCCTTAAATCCAATAGGGATTCAAGGAATTATGCAGTAAGCGCCCCGGAACAAGCCCGTTACTTTGCAGCCTCGACGGCAGCGACCAGTTCCTTGACGGCCGCTTCGGACGTCAGTTCGCCGTTGAACTCACGCGTCACGACGTCGTAGATCGCGTTCTTGACGGCAGCCGGGTTGGCATGGCCGTGCGCCATCGAACCGAAGAGCTTGCCGTTGGCATTGGCTTCGGCGAGGTCCTTGATGCCCTTCTTGCCGCAGGCGTCGAAGTCCGTGTCCGGAACATCGGTGCGGGCCGGTACCGAGCCCTTGACGACGTTGAAGGCCGATTGGAAGGTCGGGCTTTCGATGGCCGAAGCCATGGCGAGCTGCGCCGGGACCTTGTCGTCGGCAACCTTGAACATCGCGAACTGGTCGGAGTTGAAGGTGACCGCGCCCTGGGTGCCTGGGAAGCGCATGCAGACGAAATCGGTGCCCGGCACCTTCTTGGCCTTCAGGAATTCACCCTTCGCCCAGTCGCCCATGAACTGCAGGCCGGCTTTGTTCTCGATGACCATGGCGGAAGCGAGGTTCCAGTCACGGCCGGAGAAGTTGTCGTCGACATAGGAGCGCAGCTTCGTCATGCGATCGAAGGCTTCCTTCATCTTGTCGCCGCCGAGCGCTGCCGGATCGAGGTCGATGAAGGCCTGCTTGTAGAAGTCGGTGCCGAGCGAGAGCACGACCGCGTCGAAGATGGTCGCATCCTGCCAGGGCTGGCCGCCATGGGCGATCGGGGTAATCCCTTGAGCCTTGAAGTTGTCGAGCAGCGCGATCAGCTCGTCCCAGTTGGTAGGCTCTTTGCCGCCAGCCTTGTCGAGTGCCGCCTTGTTGATCCAGACCCAGTTGGTCGAATGCACGTTGACCGGCGCTGCGATCCAGTGCCCGTCATACTTCGAGAACTGCTGCAGGGCGGTCGGGATCACCTTGTCCCAGCCTTCCTTCGCAGCGGTGTCGTCGAGGTTGCCGAGGGCACCTTCCTTGGCCCAGTCGAGAATGTCGAAGCCGAGCATCTGCACGGCGGTCGGAGCGTTGCCCGCGGTGACGCGAGCGCGCAGAACGGTCATGGCTTCCGTACCGCCACCACCGGCAACCGGCATGTCGGTCCAGGAAATACCCTTGCTTTCCAGATCCTTCTTCAGAACGTCGAGTGCGGCGGCTTCGCCACCGGATGTCCACCAGTGCAGAACTTCCACGTTTTCGGCTGCGCGCGCGGCGGTGGCCGCCATCATCAGCGCCACAACGGCCGTCGTCGTCATCAACTTGCGCATCGTTATCCTCCCGTTTGCAAGTTTTCGGGATGGAACCTCCTTCCACCCCGGAATTCGCGCCGCTCTAGCCAGCGGCTGGCCATTTAAAACGTTATAAATTCAGCAAGTCAAGCATTCCGCCGATCTGTATTTTAGCACCTTCGGAACCGTTTGAATTTACTGAATTATATAGCACATACTAGCTATTGCGATGCAGCAAACCGTACCGCAATGCGAGATTTAAAACGTTTTCATGATTCGATTGCCTAAGCGTTCGCTCCACGTTACAAAACCCGCTCTCGCCCGCTTTCAGGATGACTAGCATTGGCCGATCCCTCCAAGCCCGCCCACCACGAAGACAGTGGCGCTGCCGCCAAGCGCAGCAAGCCGACCCTTCGCACCATCGCGGAAATCACCGGCCTTGCGGTCACCACCGTTTCGCGCGCGCTCTCCGACGCACCGCAGATCTCCATCGAAACCCGCAAGCGGGTGCGCGAGGTCGCCGATCAGATCGGCTATTCGCCGGACCGGGCCGCCCAGCGCCTGAAAACCGGCCGCACCAATGTCATCGGCGTGCTGCTCGACCCGCACGAGGAAATCCTCGGCTACGGCACCTCGATCATGAGCGGCATCGCCAAGGCGTTGCAGGGCACCGCCTATCACCTGATCGTCATGCCGAACTTCCTCAACTCGACCAATGTTGAGGCGGTGCACTACATCACCCGCAACGGCATGGCCGACGGCCTGATCTTCTCGCGCACGGAACCGCTCGATCCGCGCGTCCGGCTGCTGTCCGATCTCGGCTTTCCCTTCGTCACCCATGGACGCACGGAACTTTCGACCCCACACCCCTATGTCGACTACGACAACTTCACCTTTTCCTACCAGGCGACGAAACGCCTGATCGCCAAGGGCAGACGCAAGCCCGCGCTGATCAGCGGCCCCGCCGACTTCACCTTTGCCGGCCATCTGCAGCACGGCTTCATGACCGCCGTGCGTGAGGCCGGCTGCGCCTACGAGATCCTCTCCGGTATCGACCTCGACAGTCCCGCAGGCGCGATCCGCGACCGAATCCGCCAGCGCTACGCCGAGCCAGATCCGCCCGACAGCTTCATGTGCGGCGGCGAGGTCTGTGCATTGGCGACCATCACCGGCATGAGCGATTGCGGACTGACGCTCGGCCGCGAATACGACATCGTCGCCAAGCAGACCTCGCATCTTCTCAGCGCCATCCAGCCGCAGGTCGAGACGATCTACGAGGACCTGACGGCGACCGGCGAGGACATGGGCCGGGTGCTGCTGCAGAAGATCGGCGGCGAGGGCGACGTCAGCAAGCTGCAACTGCTGCTCTGTCCGCAGATCCCGTCGAGCTTCGGCGCCGCCGACTGAGCGGACGGAACAGGCGCGCAGGGCGGCGTCACGTGACGCTGCCTGCTGCCGCCGTGTTCCCTCCCTGGTCCGCATGTCCTCTGCTCCCCTGTTCCAGCCTTAGCGCGGCATCCACCAGCCGGTGCGCGGCCCCATATGCATGTTGAGCGTCTTGGTCTCGGTATAGTCCTCGACCGCGTGGCGGCCGAGCTCGCGACCGAGCCCGGATTGGCGATAGCCGCCGAACGGCAACTCGGACGCGCCGTCCATGAAGGTGTTCATCCAGATGGTGCCGGCGCGCACGCGGCGGCCGATCGTCAGGCAAGTGTCGAACTCGCGGCTCCAGACGCCGGCCGAAAGGCCGTAGTCGATCGCATTGGCGATCCGGATCGCTTCTTCCGTCGTCTCGAAGGTCAGCACCGAGAGAACCGGGCCGAACACTTCCTCGCGCGCGACCGCCATGTCCGGGCGAACGGCAGAAAGGATCGTCGGCGCCATGAACTGGCCCATGCCGAGATCGAGCGCCATACCGCCATGGGCGACCGCAGCGCCGTCCCTGGAAGCGGCTGAAACATAGCCGGCAATCTTTTCCAGATGCTGTGGCGTGATGATTGCGCCGACCTGGGTTTCCGGGTCGAGCGGATCGCCGACCTTCACCTTGGCCGAAAGCGCGGCGATGCGGCGCGTCACCTCGTCGGCGATATCGCGATGCAGGATCAGCCGCGAGCCGGCATTGCAGCATTCGCCGGCATTGAAATAGGCGCCGAAGACGGCCGCATCGATGAACTCGTCGAGATTGGCATCCGGGAAGACGATCTGCGGGTTCTTGCCGCCAAGCTCCAGCGAGACCTTCTTCAGGGTCTGCGCGGCACTCGCCATGGTCAGCCGGCCGACGCCGGTCGAGCCGGTGAAGGACACCATGTCGACATCCGGGTGGCTGGTCATCGGCGCACCGACCTCAGGTCCCGTGCCGGTGATGATGTTGACGACACCGGCGGGAACACCGGCTGCTTCCAGGATTTCGCCGAGTAGCAGGGTCGAGGCCGAGGTCAGCTCCGATGGTTTGACCACCGTGGTGCAGCCTGCGGCGAGTGCAAATGGCAGCTTCTGGCTGACGATCAGGAACGGGAAGTTCCAGGGCGTGATGATCGACACCACACCGATCGCCTCGCGCAGCACGACACCAAGCGTGCCGTCGCCGAGCGTGTTGTAGCTTTCGCCATGCAGGTCTCGGGCAAGTGCTGCGGCATAGCGCCAGATATCGGCGGCACCATCGAGTTCGCCCTTGGCCTGGCTGATCGGCTTGCCGGATTCGATCGCGTCGAGATAGGCAAGTTCATCGGCCCGTTCGGCGATGATGTCGGCGGCACGCAAAAGAACCAGCGAGCGCTGCGACGCGGTCATGCGCGGCCATGCGCCCTCATCGAAGGCGCGGCGGGCAGCAGCGATCGCCTTTTCGGCGTCGGCCTTGGTGCCGGCCTGATAGCGACTGACGACGACGCCGTGACCGGGCGCCACACGCTCGATCGTGCGTCCTTCGGCACTGTTCACCCATTTGCCGTCGATCAGCATCTGGAAGGCGCGAACCTTGTGACCTTCGATCGGCTTGGGTTTCACGAGCACGGTCATTACCATTCTCCCTTGAATTGGGCTTCGCGCTTCTCGGAGAAGGCGGCGACACCTTCCTTGAGGTCGCCGGTCTTGGCGACGAGAATCGAGCCGAGCGCCTCGACGGCGGCACCATTGTCTTCGCCATTTGCCGAAGCGATCATCAGTTTCGAAATCTCGAGCGCCGCAGGCCCGCGCCTGGCGACGCGGGCCGCATAGTCGCGGGCGGCAGCAACGACCGTGCCGGTTTCGACCACGGTATCGACCAGGCCTTCACCAAGAGCCGCCTCGGCCGTGAACATCTCGCCGCCGAGCACCATGCGCCTGACGACCTGGGCACCGAAGCGGGAAACCAGGCGCTGCGTGCCGGACCAGCCCGGCACCATGCCGAGGCTCGTCTCCGGCAGGCCGATCTTGATCTGCGTTTCTGCCAGGCGGATATCGGCGGCGGCGGCCAACTCCAGCCCGCCGCCGAGTGCGTGGCCGTTGAGCGCGGCGATGACCGGCATGCGCAGCGTCGCCAGCCGCTCGAAGACCCGGTGACCAAAACGCACCCAGTCATGACCGAAGGCGGGCGCGTCCATGCCGCCCCAGGCCTTGATGTCGCCGCCGGCGGAGAATGCCTTGCCTTCGCCGGTGAGGATGACGACGCGGACGTTGCGGTCGGCCTCGACCGTATCGCAAGCGGATGCCAGCGCCTTCAGCATATCGATGTCGAAGGCGTTGAGCTTGTCCGGACGGGCGACGGTCATGGTCGCGATCGCTCCATCCACCTCGATGCGGATACGGCCGTCAGCCACGCGCGCCTCCTTCAAGCCGGCGTGCCGGTTTCTTCGACAATTCGAGCCCGATCGGAGCTTCCCGGAACAGGGAGGCATCCATCGTCTTCAGCTTGTCGGAAACGAGCAGCGGAAACTCGGACTGGTCGAGGATATGCGCCTGCAGATCGACGCCCGGCGCGATCTCCGTCAGCATGACGCCCTGAGGCGTCAGCTTCATCACGCAGCGCTCCGTCACATAGGTGATGTCCTGGCCCTGCTCGATGCCGCGACGGCCGGAGAAGGTGACATGCTCGACCTCGTTGACCAGCTTCTTGAGCTTGCCTTCCTTTTCGATCACCAGCTTGCCATCGGCGACCGCAAGCTTGGCGCCGGCATTGAACATGCCGGAGAAGACGATCTTCTTCGCCCGCGCAGTGATGTCGACGAAGCCGCCGGCACCCGCCGTCACATGGGGACGGAAGGAGAGCTTCGAGACGTTGACCGAGCCGTTGCGATCGATCTCGAGGAAAGAGAGCAGCGAGGCATCGAAGCCTGCCCCCTGGAAATAGGTGAACTGGTAGGGCGAGGGCATGAATGCGTCGGCATTCGAGGCGCAGCCGAAGGCGAAATCGAGAAGCGGTACGCCGCCGACGGCGCCCTGCTCGATCACCCAGGTGACCGCACCATGCAGCCCCTCTTCCAAAAGGATGCGCGGCACGTTGGCCGAAATGCCAAAGCCGAGATTGACGGCGCTGCCGGCGTGCAGCTCCTGCGCCACTCGACGGGCGATCACCTTATGGATGTTGAACTCCGGCACCCGGAAACTGTCGAGCGGCCGGAAGATCTCGCCGGAAATCGCCGGATCGTAGAGCGTCTGGGTCGTCTGCTTCTGGTCCGGATCGACGATGACATAGTCCACCAGAACGCCGGGTACGCGCACGTCGTGGGGTTTCAGCGATCCTTCCTTGGTGATGCGCTTGACCTGGGCAATGACGATGCCGCCATTATTGCGGGCGGCGAGCGCCTGGTCGAGACCGCCGAGATAGGCGCCCTCGTGCTCGTAGGTGAGGTTGCCGCGCTCGTCGGCGGTCGTCGCGCGGATGATCGCCACCTCAGGCGCGATCGCCTTGAAATAGAGCCAGTCCTCACCTTCGAACGAGACCTTCTTCACCACCGGCTCGGCCGCGGCCGAAGCATTCATGGCGCAGCCTTCGCGCGACGGATCGACGAAGGTGTCGAGACCGACCTTGGTCATCACGCCCGGCCGCTTGGCCGCAGCTTCGCGATGCATGTCGAAAAGGATGCCGGAGGGAATATTGTACGCGGCCACCTCGTTGGCGCCGATCATCTGCCAGATCAGCGGCGGTTCGGCGCTCGACGGACCGGAGGGATAAGAGCCGCCGATAATCTTCTTCAGGAGACCTTTCCTGGCGATGTAGTCGACACCCTTGATGCCGCTCATGTCGCCGGCGGCAATCGGGTGCAACGTCGTCAGATCGCGTGGATGACCGGTCGTCTCGAAGCGTTCGCCGATCGCCTTCAGCATCAGATCGGGGCAGCCGAGACCGCTGGAGGAGGAAACGGAAACGACCGCTCCATCGGGGATCAGGGCGGCCGCTTCGGCCGGCGAAATATACTTGTTCATCGACATAAGTTCAAAGTCCCGTTTCGATCGCCACCGCCTGGCCGGTCGCGGCTGCCTTGACGACGGCAAGACCCGTCGCCAGCGACCAGACGCCATCCTCGCCCGTCGCCGAAGGACGGCCTTCGCCTCGGACGGCGGCATGGAAGGCGGAAAGTGCGGTTTCGTAGAGATTGCGATGGTCGAGCGTGAGTTCCGTCTCGCCATCGGCATTGCGCAGCGTCACGGTTCCCACCGGTCGCTGGGTCATGACCTTGCGGCCGATCAGCGAACCCTCGGTGCCATGCACTTCAAGGCCGGTGTCGGCGAAGCGCGTGGTAAAGGCATCATGGAACTGGGCGATGACGCCCGACCGGAAGCGAAGCACGCCCATGACGCCATCCTCCAGCCCCTCCTTGCCCATGCCGGCGCTGTGGCTGATGGCGACGACTTCGATCGGATCGTCGTCGAGGACGAAGCGCAGCGTATCGACGTCGTGCACGGTGATGTCGAGGATGACGCCGCCGCCGGCCGCCGGCCTGTCAAGCCGCCAGCCCTGGAGATGCGGCGGCAGATAGACCGCGTGGAAGACCCGGGCGGCGATCGGCCGACCGATTTTTCCCTCGGCGATCGCCTCGCGCATGGCGCGATGGGTAGCGGCATTGCGCAGGTGGTGATTGGTGCCGAGCACAACGCCGGCCTCACACGCCTTCAGCACCATTTCGCAGCCATCATTGAGGTTCATCGCTAAGGGCTTTTCGCAGAGCACGTGTTTGCCGGCGGCGATCGCCGCCAGCGTCTGCTCGCGATGGAGTTCGTTGGTGGTCGACACATAGACGGCATCGACATCGGGATCGCCGACCAGTTCCGCGACCGAGGTCACCGACTTGGCGATGCCGTTCTCTTCGGCATAGGCCGCACCACGCTCGGCGCTGGTGCTCATGACGGAAACGACCTCGCCTCCAGCGGCGCGGATCGCGCCGATCACCCATTCGCGCGCAATCGTGCTTGCGCCGATCAGCCCCCACCTCGTCATGCCAATGCCTCCCTTTTTCTTTCGACCGCAGCACCGCAGCTCTGGCGGACAACGAGACGGACCGAACCGACGATCGCTTCCGGCTCCGCCTTCCCGGCCTTGATCTGCTTCAGCAGCAATTCGGCAGCCCGTTGGCCCATGCCCTGCGGATCGACGGAAACCGTCGTCAGCGCCGGCACGGCGGTCTTCGCCTCGATCACGTCGTCGAAGCCGATGACGGCAAAATCCGCGCCCGGCTCCAGCCGCCGCGCCCGGAGGCCGTCGCAAACGCCGAAGGCAACCGCATCGTTGAAGCAGAGCGCTGCCGTCGGCCGGTCGGCGAGCATCATCGCCTGCTCCACAGCCGTCACGCCACCGGCACGCGATGGCGCCGAACCGATGATCAGCGCATCGGAGACCGGAATGCCGGCTTCGATAAGGGCATCGCGATAGCCGCGCATACGCGCCTCGAACACGGCGGTATCCGGAAAACCGCCGAGGAAGGCGATGCGCTGGTGACCGCGCTCGATCAAATGCCGCACGGCAGCCATGGCGCCGGCGTGGTTGTCGGAGGTCAGCGACGAAACATGGGCGCCGGCAATGTCGCGCACGACCAGAACAACAGGAATGCCGCTGGCGACGAGCGGCGCGAGATCTGCCGCTTCCGTGCCGCGCGCCGGCGAGACGATCAGGCCGGAAACGCCATGTTCGCGCATCGACGCCACCACTTCGCGCTGGCGCTCGATCTTTTCGCCGGTATTGGCGAGAAACTGCACGAAGCCCGCCGACTGCACGACGGCATCGACGCCGACAGCGAGTTCGGCAAAGAAGCTGTTGGTGAGGTCGTTGACGACGATGCCGATGATCTTCGACTTCGCCTGGCGAAGATTGGCGGCGCTGCGATTATAGACATAGCCGAGGTCGCGGATCGTGGCATTGACCTTGGCGCGCGTCGCCTCGTTGACGAGCGAGCTGCCCTGGAGGACGAGCGACACGGTCGACTTCGACACGCCGGCGGCGCGCGCAATATCGATGACCGTTACCCTCTCCTTGACCACAGCATCCTCCCGAATTCTTTCGCCGCTTTCCTCCTTCATAATTGGAACGTTCCAATTTCGTCAAGAGATAGATGATCACTTTTTTCCACATTGCTCGCTCTTCGCATGATTTATAAGCCTCATTGACCGATGCAAAGAGAGATTTTCAGAAAGGTAACATGATGAAAAATATAGGTATATTCTTAGCTTCGTTACCGATGATCAGGCATGGGGCGCATATTCAAAAAGATTGCCGCTTGCCATTTGGAACGATCCAAAGTATTCCAAGACAAATTTCCGTGGAGGAGACCCATCCCGATGACAAGCCTGACGCTGCCGCGCCAAGACGGCTCGCTTGAACAGTATCGCCTGACCGGAACGCCGATCGCGCGGCCTGAGACGCCGCCGACCTTCAACCGCATTGCCTACGCGGCCGCCCATGTGGTCTCGGATCCGCTTCGCGATCTCGATCCCTGGAGCAATCCGGCGATCGACTGGGACGCGACGATGGCGTTCCGCCATCACCTCTGGAGCCTGGGCTTCAAGATCGCCGAGGCGATGGATACCGCCCAGCGCGGCATGGGCCTTGCCTGGCCAGGCGCGCAGGAATTGATCCGCCGCTCGCTTGCCGATGCGCGGCAGGTGCCTGGGGCAGACCTTGCCTGCGGCGCCGGCACCGACCATTTGGCGCCCGCCGATGTACGATCGCTGGACGACGTGATTGCCGCCTATGAGGAGCAGGTCGGTTTCGTCGAGGGCGAGGGAGGCAGGGCGATCATGATGGCAAGCCGGGCGCTCGCCCGCGTCGCGCGCTCGGCCGACGACTACCGCCACGTCTATGGGCACATCCTTCGCCAGACCCGGCACAAGGTCGTGCTGCACTGGCTCGGCGACATGTTCGATCCGCAGCTTCGTGGATATTGGGGCTCTGAGAATTTCGATCAAGCGCTCGATACGGTGCTCTCGATCATCGAGGCCAACCGCGACAAGGTGGAAGGCATCAAGATCTCGCTGCTCGACAACGCCAAGGAAGTGGTGTTGCGCAATCGCCTGCCCGAAGGCGTGCTCTGCTTCACCGGCGACGACTTCAATTATGCGGAACTGATCGAGGGCGACGGCCGGAAATACAGCCATGCGCTGCTCGGCATCTTCGATGCGGTGGCGCCCTCCGCCTCCAAGGCGCTCACCGCTCTCGCGAAGGGCGACCTCGCCATCTTCCGCGGTGTCATCGAGCCCACCGTGCCGCTGTCGCGCAAGATCTTCGAAGCACCGACTCAATACTACAAGGCCGGCGTCGTCTTTCTCGCCTGGCTGAACGGTCACCAACGCCACTTCACCATGCCGGCCGGCATGCAGTCCGCCCGTGGGGTGCTGCACTATGCCGACATCTTCCGCCTCGCCGACCACGCCAATGTGCTCGACCGGCCGGAACTGGCGGCAGAGAGAATGAAGAGCCTGCTATCGACCTTGGGCGTGGACCAGGGCGCGTAAGAAGAACCAGACGGCGCCCCGGTGAGGGCGCCATCTGCACTTGACTTGAGCCGGGCAGGGACCGGCCTCCGGTCGGAACTTGGCCGTCCGGCCCACCCAGATGCGGCGGCCGACCGGTCACGCCGGACAGCGTGACCGGAGATAGGAGCGGCTCAGGCTGCCAGGCCCTTCTTCGCAAGCATCGCATCCGGGCTCGGCAGCTTGCCGCGGAACGCCTTGTAGGCATCCTCCGGGTCGACCGAGCCGCCGACCGAATAGATGTTGTCCTTGAGCCGAGCGGCCATCGCCGAATCGAAAGCGTTGCCCGTCTCCTCGAAGGCGGCGAAGGCATCGGCGTCGAGCACCTCCGACCACATGTAGGAATAGTAGCCCGCCGAATAGCCATCGCCGGAGAAGACATGCAGGAAATGCGGGCTGCGGTGACGCATGACGATCGATCGGGGCATGCCGATCTCATCGAGCTTCTTCGCTTCGAGCGCCATCGGCTCCGCCGTCGCCTCGGCCGTATGATAGGCCATGTCGACCAGGGCGGAGGAGGTGAACTCCACGGTCGCGAATCCGGAGTTGAAGGTCCGGGCCGCCAGCACCTTGTCGAGCAGCGCCTGCGGCATCGGCTCGCCGGTCTGGTAATGCACCGCGTAGCGCTTGAGGATCTCCGGCACCGTCAGCCAATGTTCGTAAAGCTGTGACGGCAGCTCGACGAAATCGCGCGAGACGCCCGTCCCGGAAACCGAGGGATAGGTGACATTCGATAGCATGCCATGCAAGGCGTGCCCGAACTCGTGGAAGAGCGTGCGGGCATCGTCGAGCGACAGCAGCGCCGGCTTGCCTTCGGCGGGCTTGGCGAAGTTGCAGACATTGTAGATGATCGGCAGCTCGCCCTCGGCACCGTTCTTCAGCTTGAGCTTGTGCTGCGACTGGAACGAGCTCATCCACGCGCCGGAGCGCTTGGAGGGCCGGGCAAAATAGTCGCCGAGGAAGAGCGCCACCAGCTTTCCGGCCGCATCGCGGATCTCGAAGACGCGCACATCGGGATGGTAGGCGGCAATGCCCTTCTTCTCCGTCGCGGTGATGCCGAACAGGCGCTTGGCAACGTCGAAGCAGGCCTCGATGATCTTTTCGAGCTGCAGGTAAGGCTTGAGCTCGCCTTCGGAGAAATTGAACTTCTCGGCCCGGAGCTTTTCGGCGTAGTGGCGCCAGTCCCAGGGCATGACGTCGTGATTGCGGCCCTCGGCGGCAATGAGCCGCGCAAGTTCGGCCTCTTCCTCGCGGGCGCGGGCAACGGCCTTTTCCCAGACCTGCATCAGGAGACCATTCACGGCGGCCGGCGTCTTCGCCATGGTGTCGTCGAGCTTCAGCGACGCGAAGTTTTCGTAGCCGAGCAGCTTCGCCTTTTCCGCGCGCAGCGCCAGCATCTCGGCAATCAGCCCGCGATTGTCGGTGTCGCCGCCGTTCTCGCCGCGCGCAATCCAGGCGCGGAAGGCTTGTTCACGGAGCTCGCGATTGTCCGAGAAGGTCAGGAACGGTTCGATGATCGAGCGCGACAGGGTGACCACGTATTTTCCCTTCTGACCGCGATCCTCGGCGACCGCCGCCATCGCGTCACGCAGGAAGTCCGGCAGACCGGCAAGCTGCTCCTCGCTCTCCAGGAACAGCACCCAGCTCTTTTCGTCGGCAAGCACGTTCTGGCCGAACTTGGCGCCGATGCCGGCGAGCTTCTCATTGATTCCCGCCAAGCGTTCCTGCTCCGGCTTTTCGAGCTTGGCGCCGGACTTGACGAAACCCTTCCAATGCCGCTCGAGCACACGCGTCGCTTCGAGATCGAGACCGAGGGCCTGACGTCCCTGCCACAACGTATCGATGCGCTTGAACAGCGCCGCGTTCATGCCGATCTTCGAATAATGCCGCGACATCTTCGGCGCGATGTCCCGTTCCAGAGCCTGGATCGTTTCGTTGGTATCGGCGCCAGCCTTGTTCCAGAAGATCGAGGACACCCGCGAAAGCCCATCGCCGGCGATTTCGAGCGCCACGATCGTGTTCTCGAAGGTGGGCGCGGCAGGATTTTCGGCGATTGCGTCAATCTCCGCCTCATGGTCCCGAAAGGCCGCGTCGAAAGCCGGGGCGAAATCCTCGTCCTTCACCAGATCGAAACGCGGCAGGCCCTCGTGTCCAGTCCACTGCGTGAGTGCGGGGTTGAGCGGGGTGCTGGTGGTCATCAGAAATCCTTTCGCATGCGATCCGGCTCGAAACCGGGGAGGGGCCGGCGACCTATGACATCAGGAAGCGGCGAAAATGAAGGTGGTTGCCGGCGGGGACACCGTCAAGGCTTGCGCAGGCCGAGAAGGCCGGGAGCGGCATGCCAGACCGCCTGGACAGCAAAGCCCATGAACAGGAGTCCAGAGAGCCTGACGATCGCCAGTTCGTGGCGACGATAGAAGCGCCGTACCACCGAAGCACCGATGATGATGATCAGGATCAGGTCGGCAACGAGAAAGCCGACCAGCGAAACGCCGAGCAGCGCCGGCAGCGCGTCGAATTCAAGCGCATTGGCGGAACCGGCAAGCAGGGCCGTGAAGGTTGCAAGCGCTACCGGGTAACCCTTGGGATTGGTAAGCCCGAAGATCAAACCGCGTCGCAACGGACGCTCGACCGTCAGCAGCGCCCGATTTTCGCCGGCTGGCCGTGCTCGCAGCGCCGTCCAGCCGATCCAGCCGAGATAGACACCGCAGAAAAGGCCGAGGATATCGAAGATCGTCGTGCCGACGGAACGGGCGCCGACGATCGCGACCAGCGCCAGGGTCGACCAGAGGATATCGCCAGCCAGATGCCCGCCCATGAATAGGGCGCCTGCCTTGCGCCCCTGGCCGGCACCGATACCGAGCAATGCCAGAAAGGCGGGGCCTGGAATGAGCGTATAGGAGAGGGCGGCGAGAAAGGCTCCGGTCAGCAGCGTCTCGGACATGGCATATTCCTGATTGTATCGCCGGCATTCGATCCCGCAGCACCGATTCCGTCAAGAGGAAAGCCATGCATTCGATTCCAGCCGCTGCATCAGCGAGGCGGGGAACGTGGCCCGCCCCGCTCGCCATTTCCCCGCTCTCCATCCTCCATGTGCTGCCGACGGCGGTCACCGTCCGCGACCGCGGTCGACAAAGGTCAGAGCATCGATGGTCGCCTGCAGCATCGCCATTACGGCGCGGATGAATTTCCGCATGACTGCACTCCTCTCCCGGTGGGTGAGCCTGCCCTCGGACACGCTCGCACCGGAAGCATTCCATCTGCCTGCACAACCGCCTGTTTCTCCGGGAACGCGCGGCCACGACGGGCGCACAAATCTTTCGTCGTAACGATTTCCCTCGACACGAAGTTGCGCTAGAACGCGGCCAGCAGCGCCGCGCGTCTGTGCAGACGGACGAAGACCGCTGCAGCATTTTTTGAAGGGCTGCATGTTTTGCCCTCAGGTCGGCCAGGATCTAAGGGAACATGCAGTCAGTTTTCCCCGCGAGAAGGACTATCCATGACTGTGCGCAACCTCTTCCTTCTGCCCGGCGACGGCATCGGCCCGGAAGCCATGGCGGAAGTCCGCAAAATCATCGCCTACATGAATGCCGAACTTGGCGCCGGCTTCGTGACGGACGAGGGCCTGGTCGGCGGTTCGGCCTTTGACGCCCACGGCCAGGCGATCTCGGAAGCGGACATGAAGAAGGCGCTGGCCGCCGATGCGGTGCTGTTCGGCGCCGTCGGCGGTCCGAAGTGGGATGCGGTGCCCTACGAGGTCCGCCCGGAAGCCGGTCTGTTGCGCCTGCGCAAGGACCTCGAGCTGTTCGCCAACCTGCGGCCGGCGATCTGCTATCCGGCACTGGCGGCCGCCTCGTCGCTGAAGCCCGAGCTCGTCGAAGGCCTCGACATCCTGATCGTGCGTGAACTCACCGGCGGCGTCTATTTCGGCGAACCGAAGGAGATCATCGATCTCGGCAACGGCCAGAAGCGCGGCATCGACACCCAGGTCTACGACACCTACGAGATCGAGCGCATCGCCGGCGTCGCCTTCGAGCTCGCCCGCACAAGGCAGAACCGCGTCTGCTCGATGGAGAAGCGCAACGTCATGAAGTCGGGCGTGCTGTGGAACCAGGTGGTGACCGAGACGCACAAGGCGAAATATGCCGACGTTCAGCTCGAGCACATGCTGGCGGACGCCGGCGGCATGCAGCTGGTGCGCCAGCCGAAGCAGTTCGACGTCATCGTCACCGACAACCTGTTCGGCGACATGCTGTCGGACGTGGCGGCGATGCTGACCGGCTCGCTCGGCATGCTGCCGTCGGCCTCGCTCGGCGCCCCGGATGCGGTCAGCGGCAAGCGCAAGGCGCTCTACGAGCCGGTGCATGGCTCGGCCCCCGACATTGCCGGCAAGGGCATTGCCAACCCGATCGCGATGATCGCCTCGTTCGCCATGTGCCTGCGCTACTCCTTCAATCTGACGAAGGACGCCGACAATCTGGAGAAGGCGATCGCCAACGTGCTCGACCAGGGCATCCGCACCGGCGACATCATGGCCGAAGGCGCGAGGAAGGTCGGCACGACAGAGATGGGCGACGCCATCCTCGCCGAGTTCAAGGCGCTGTCGGCCTGATCAGCAGCCGATGCCGCATGGCACCGGCTTGTCGCCAGTCGCCACCCGAGAAACAGACACCTCCGGAGCGCATCCGGAGGTGTCTTGCGTTTACGGCCTTGAATTTGCCAAAAGAACCGACACATCGGGAGAGATGGCCCGAGAGCCAGTCAAGAAACAATGACCGCAGGACTCACGAGAACTGGCGGCCGGACGGAGTGTCATGAAACGACCATTGGTGGCCACCGGATGGATTATGCTGACGACGATCGTCCTCGTGTTCGCCCTCGTTCCGCTGGACCCGTTTCTGTCCCAAAAGGCGCAGGGCCTGCCGGCCAGCATCGTGGCCTTCAACGAAAAGATCACCGACTTCGGCCGCTTCGGCTGGATGATCTATCTTTCCGCCACCGCCCTGGCCATCGCCTTCGTCGTGCAGCGCGCGGCAAAGCAGGAGCCACTTCAGCGCAAGGCAAGCACCGCCAGCGATCTTGCGGCCTATTTTTTCCTGACGATCGGCACGGCCAGCGTGCTGGTGCACACGCTGAAAATTGTCGTCGGCCGGGCCCGACCGGAGCTCTTTACCGAGCTCGGCGCCTATAGTCTGACGCCATTTGCCAACACCAATCTCTACGAGAGTTTTCCCTCCGGCCATTCGACGGCCGCCGGCGCCTTCTTCGGCGTCTTCGCCATGCTGCTGCCGAAGCTGAGGCCGCTGTTTCTGATCCTGGCGCTGATTATCGGCGTCTCCCGCGTCATCGTCGGCGCGCACTATCCAAGTGACGTCGCTGCCGGGTTGCTGCTCGGCCTTTGGACATCGGTGATGATGGCGTTTCTCTTCGCCAGATATGGCCGGCTGTTCCATCTCGGCCCAGGCGGCTGGCCGTTGCTGGGGCGCAGCGACCAGGCCAAATAAAAAGCCGGCGCGGAAGGCCGCGCCGGAGTCAGGAGAGCCGTGATAGCTCGGGGAAGATCCGGGCAATTCCGGACGAAACGGTTTTCCGCCCGGAATTGCGTGATTTCAGCGTCTAGTCCATCGCATGGATGTCGCGATCCTTCGTTTCCGGCAGGAACAGCAGACCGATCACCAGCGTGATGCCTGCGAACACGATCGGGTACCAGAGACCGTAGTAGATATCGCCCTGGGCCGCGCTCATCGCGAAGGCCGTTGCCGGCAGCAGGCCGCCGAACCAGCCGTTGCCGATGTGGTAGGGCAGCGACATGCCGGTGTAGCGAATGCGGGTCGGGAAGAGTTCGACCAGCAGCGCCGCGATCGGGCCATAGACCATCGTCACGTAGATGACGAGCACCGTCAGAACGGCGATGATCGTTGTCCAGTTGACGTTGGCGGGATCCGCCACCATCGCGAAGGTGCCGCCGCCGGCGATCGTGTAGACGGCCATCTCGGTGGCAGTGCCGACTTCATCCTTGGTCAGCAGCTTGTCAGCGATCAGCTTCTCCGCCGGAACCATGGCCTTTTCGCCGCCGCGGACGGCAGCCGCATCGAGCGACAGCTCCGGGTTGGCGGCAACGAAGCCGTCAAGCTTGGATTCCGGAACCTTTGCCGCACCACGAACCAGCGGGTAGCCGGCATTGTGAAGCGCCATGTTGACCTGCTTTTCAAAGGCACCGTTGGCAGCCTTGGCGCCATCACCGGCTGCGGCCGCGTCGTAGCTGTTGATCGTGGTTTCGCCCACCTTGACCGTTGCGGCCGTACCGGCGGCTGCGGTCGTAACGACATCATAAGGTACCGAGTTCTTGGTCAGGAACGCCGTTGCGATGTCGCACGAGGTGGTGAATTTCGCCGTACCGGTCGGGTTGAACTGGAACTTGCAGTCGCCCGGTGCTGCAGTCACGGTCGCGCGGACCGTTGCCTGGGCCTGAGCGAGCGCCGGGTTGCCGGCCCAGGTCATCGCCTTGAACAGCGGGAAGTAGGTAAGCATGGCAAGCAGCAGACCGGCCATGATGATCGGCTTGCGGCCGATCTTGTCGGAGAGCCAGCCGAAGAACACGAAGAAGCCGGTGCCGATCAGCAGCGAGGCGGCGACCATCAAGTTGGCCGACTGGCCGTCCACCTTGAGCACGCCCGTCAGGAAGAACAGCGCGTAGAACTGACCGGAGTACCAGACGACCGCCTGACCGACGACAGCCCCGAACAGTGCCAGAAGCGCGATTTTGGCGTTCTTCCACTGACCGAAGGCTTCCGACAGCGGTGCCTTGGAGCCCTTGCCCTCGTCCTTCATCTTCTTGAAGGCGGGCGATTCATTCATCTTCAGACGAATCCAGACGGAGATACCGAGCAGCACGCAGGACAGAAGGAAGGGAATGCGCCAACCCCAGGCGGCAAAGGCTTCCTTGCCGACGGCAAACTGCACGAGCAGGATCACCACCAGCGACAGGAACAGGCCGAGCGTCGCCGTGGTCTGGATCCAGGAGGTGAAGTAGCCGCGGCGCCCATGCGGCGCATGTTCGGCCACATAGGTGGCGGCACCGCCATATTCACCGCCGAGCGCCAGGCCCTGCAGCATGCGCAGCGCGATGAGCAGGATCGGTGCGGCGATGCCGATCGAAGCAGCGCCGGGCAGGATGCCGACCAGGAAGGTCGACAGACCCATGATCAGGATCGTCACGAGGAAGGTGTACTTGCGGCCGACGAGATCGCCGAGGCGACCGAAGACCAGGGCGCCGAACGGGCGAACCAGGAAGCCGGCTGCGAATGCCAGAAGCGCGAAGATGTTTCGCGTCGTTTCCGGATAGGAACTGAAGAAGGTCGCGCCGATATAGACGGCGAGTGAGCCGTAGAGGTAGAAATCGTACCATTCGAACACGGTACCAAGCGACGAGGCGAAGATGACCTTCTTCTCCTCGCCGGTCATCGGACGCGTTTTTGCGTCGTCCGCTGTCGCGACATTTGCCATTTTGCTTATCCTCCACTCCAAAACAGCTTGTTGGAGCGCCCATTGGCTGGCCCGGCATTCCTCCCTAGAATCGCCGAGCGTGGTGCGCCTGATCTCGAGGATGTCAGAAAAGCGCCGTCGCAGGCAGAGATGCTTTCGGCTTATGACTTTCGTCTAATGCGGCGATCGACCGCGGAGGGCCAGGCAAAGGCGCCGCAGCGCCGCCATGTCTTGACTCTTCCCCAAAACCGCGTAAGAGCAGCGTCGAACGAGGAAATCACCACCATGCGACCGATCGGTCCAGCCATCGCTGCTTTGATCCTGCCGGCTCTTGCCGCGGGGCAGGATGTCGATTTTTCGTTCGCTTGCAAAACAACGGCCAAAACGACGACGAAAACCGTCTGACGTCTCTGGCCCTCCGCTCTCTCCCCGGTAAGGCCGGGGACCGGAACCTTCGCGGCAACGCGCGCGGTTCCCCCTCCACCCGATGAGGAGAGACAGAAAGAGAGCTTAGATCATGGGTTTCAAGATTGCAGTCGCAGGCGCCACCGGCAATGTCGGCCGGGAGATGCTGAACATCCTTTCCGAACGCGGCTTTCCCGCGGATGAAGTGGTCGCCCTCGCTTCCGCCCGCTCCCAGGGCACGGAAGTTTCCTTTGGCGACAAGACCCTCAAGGTCAAGAACCTCGAAAACTACGATTTCTCCGATACCGATATCTGCCTGATGTCGGCTGGCGGCGCGGTTTCGCTCAAGTATTCGCCGAAGATCGGCCAGCAGGGCTGCGTCGTCATCGACAACTCTTCGGCCTGGCGCTACGACGCCGAAGTGCCGCTGATCGTGCCGGAAGTGAACCCGGATGCGGTCTCGCTCTTCACCAAGAAGAACATCATCGCCAACCCGAATTGCTCGACCGCCCAGCTCGTCGTCGCGCTGAAGCCGCTGCACGACCACGCCAAGATCAAGCGCGTCGTCGTCTCGACCTACCAGTCGGTTTCCGGTGCCGGCAAGGAGGGCATGGATGAACTCTTCAACCAGACCCGCGCGGTCTTCGTTGCCGACCCGATCGAATCGAAGAAGTTCACCAAGCGCATCGCCTTCAACGTCATCCCGCACATCGACGTGTTCATGGAAGACGGCTACACGAAGGAAGAGTGGAAGGTCTTGGCAGAAACCAAGAAGATGCTCGATCCGAAGATCAAGGTGACCTGCACCGCCGTGCGCGTTCCCGTGTTCATCGGCCATTCGGAATCGGTCAACATCGAATTCGAAAACGAGATCACCGCCGATGAAGCGCGCGACATCCTGCGCGAGGCACCGGGTTGCCTGGTCGTCGACAAGCACGAAAACGGTGGCTACGTCACGCCTTACGAATGCGCCGGCGAAGACGCGACCTATATCTCGCGCATCCGCGAAGACGCCACGGTCGAAAACGGCCTCAACCTGTGGGTCGTCTCCGACAACCTGCGCAAGGGCGCCGCACTGAACGCGATCCAGATCGCCGAGCTCCTGGTCAACCGCGGCCTCATCAAGCCGCGCAAGCAGGCGGCCTGAAAGAGGCAGTAGAGCAGTTCGTTCCCGCCGAGCCCATCCGGGCTTGGCGGGTTTCCTGTTTCACGGGCCATGGGCGGTGTCGCCCCGGATTCACGTGAAACCACGATAAAGTTACCCGCCCTCCCGGTAGGTGACACCGCCGGCGAAGGCTGGCATTTTTTGAAAGCAACGAGATTCGGGCTATGACGGGGTATTTCATGCACAGGGCAAAGTGCGTAGCAGTGGGGCTTGCTGCCCTGATTTCGACTGCAGTTTTTCCGGCGGTGGCATCTGCCGCCCAATGCGGCAATGACGGAAGCGGCTTTGCTGCCTGGGTGCAGAACTTCAAGCAGGAGGCCTCCGGCAACGGGATCAGCCCTGCAGTCCTCGAACGCGCCCTGTCGAGCGTCTCCTACAACAAAGCGACGATCCGCGCCGACCGCGGCCAGAAGAGCTTCAAGCTGTCACTTGACCAGTTCATGCAGAAGCGCGGTGGCCAGGCGATCATTTCCCGCGGCAAGAAGATGAAGCAGCAGAACGCCGCGCTGTTCGCCAGCATCGAACAGCGTTTCGGCGTGCCGGCCGGCCCGTTGATCGCCATCTGGGGCATGGAGACCGGCTTCGGCGGCTTCATGGGCAAGGAGCATACGCTCTCGGCCGTGTCGACGCTTGCCTATGACTGCCGCCGCTCGGACTATTTCACCGACCAGCTCTATGCGGCACTGCAGCTCGTGCAGCGCGGCGACCTGAGCCCGGATGCGCACGGTGCTGCCCACGGCGAGATCGGCCAGACCCAGTTCCTGCCGGCCAACGTCTTGAAGTACGGCGTCGATGGCGATGGCAATGGCCACATCGACATGGTGCGTTCCAAGGCCGACGCGCTGGCTTCGACCGCCAACTTCCTGCGCGGCCACGGCTGGCAGCCGGGTGCAGGCTATCAGCCCGGCCAGGCGAACTTCGGTGCGATCCAGGGCTGGAACGCGGCAAGCGTCTACCAGCAGGCAATCGCCATCATCGGCGCGGAGATCGACGGCCTCTGATTTTTCGGATGTCCGACCTTTTCTGAGAAAGTCTCAAGCCCGGTTCGAATGGACCGGGCTTTTTACTGGCTACATGCCCGGGCGGGAGAAGTCGCCGGTCGCCGGGTCCATCACCCAGAGCTCGCCGGTCGAGATGTCGAACCAGGCGCCATGCAGGTGCAGCTTGCCCTTGGCCTCGAGGATCTGAACGCAGGGGAAGGTGCGCAGGTTTGCAAGCGAGTTGCGGATCGAGACCCGTTCGAGCGCACGCTGGCGCTCCGCCTGGGTCATGATGTCGTTGCTCTGAATCTGCTCGGCTGCCGGCTTCAGGAGGTGCATCCAGCGACCGATGAAATCACCAGGCGACAAGGGCTCGGCATCCGGATCAAGGGCCGCCTTGATGCCGCCGCAGCGGCCATGCCCCATCACGACGATATCGCTGACGCGCAGCGACTGCACGGCGAACTCCAGGGCGGCCGACGTCGAGTGATAGTGACCGTCGGGCTCATAGGGCGGCATCAGATTGGCAACGTTGCGCACGACGAAGAGTTCGCCCGGGCCGCTGTCGAAGATCGTTTCCGGCGCCGCGCGCGAATCGCAACAGGCAACGACCATCGTCTTCGGCTTCTGGCCGGTTTCCGCGAGTGCCTTGTAGCGTTTCTGCTGTTCGTTGAAGCGGCCATTCATGAAGTTGCGGTAGCCGTTCAGAAGGTGATCCGGAAAACGCTGCTGCTGCTTGTCCATCGGTTTCTCCGCTGCTGCTTCGAGCCAGGCGCGGGCCTTCGCCCGCATCACGCTCCAAGTCATGAAAATCATCATGATCTAAAGTTCAATCCACGATGTCTTCCAGACATCGTCGATGAACAGCTTCTTCTATTTTCGCCGTATCTGATTCGGATGCACCAGACGGCGCATCTGCACCATCGCCATCGGCGTCGAAAGGCTCGAGGCGTCCTGCTCGATCGTCAATTCATCGGCACCGCGCTTGACGCTGCGCGCGATGATCTCGAACACGCTCGCGGTCGCCATCTGCAATGCGCGCTCTTCTGACAGTCCTTCGAGAAGTCGCGCCAGGAACACGGCAGTCAGCAAGTCGCCTGTGCCATTCGGCGGGTTCTCGACGAGCCGATGCTCGGCGAGCAGCGCATGATTGCCCGAAAGGAAGAGGTTGCCCGTACCGCCGCTCATCATCGGCACTGCCGAGGTCACCAGCACGCGGGCCGGGCCGAGGCCGAGAGCGGCATCGAGAATCGCCGTATTCGTTTCCAGCGTGGCGCCGGAGAGCCAGGCAAGCTCGAAGCGGTTCGGTGTCGCCAGATTGGCAAGGGGCAGCAGCCGGTCGCGAATAGCCGCAGCGGTCGCCTCCGGAACATAGAGCCCGCCGGCATCGCCGATGACGGGATCGCAGGCATAGATGAGCTTGGGATTGCGCTCTCTGAGAGCGGCCACCAGTCGCGCGACATCTTCGGCCTGGCCGGCCGAGCCGAGATAGCCCGAAAGCACGGCGCGAACCTCGCCCACCCAGGGCGCGGCAATGAGATTGTCGATCACCGACTGGAAATCCGCATCCGGAATGGTGACGCGCGTCGAGCGCCCGTGCCCGGGATGCCAGGGAAGAATGACCGTCGGCAGCGCCCAGACCGGATGCCCCAGCGTCTCCAGCGCGAAGACTGCGGCCCGGTTGCCGACCTTGCCACGCACGACATGGCTCGAGATGACGATGACGGCGCCGGGCAGGGAGGGCATTTCGGGCATCGACGAGTCCAATCCTTCAGTCTAGAAACTCTGATCACCCGACTGTCACCGCCCTGTCAACAGCCGATGGCAGATAGGTCCCGCAGAAGCCGCTGGCGTTTTCGTGCTTTTTCATCGATTTTCGAGCAATTTTCGCGAAATTGCCTTCGTTTTAAATGGATTTAAGCTGTTTTCACGTGAAATTCTCCGATTTTGGGCTCGATTTTGCCGAAATCGGCGTAAAAAGCGGTCGCCATTAGCCATGGTTCTGATAGGGTTTGGCCTATCATGAGTGGGAGAGACTTCATGGGCGTGAAATACAATCCGAAGCGGGACAGACACATCGACGCAGCAAAGGCAGCCGCCATCAAACTGGGCGTCGAGGGGCTGGCGCCGGAAATCCTCTTCGGTGGGGCCAGCAACGACGACCTCGATCTCTATTCGGCGGACATGCTGGCGCTGATTGCAGCCCATGCGCACCGTGAACTCGCCCGCTGGGATGGCGGCAAGCCACAGGTTTCGGTGGAGAGCGTCGCCGGCGTCGCACCTGGCGGCACCGAGGTTTCGATCATCGCGATCACCGAACGCAACATGCCGTTCCTCTATGATTCGATCATGGGAGAGATCACCAGCACGCACCGCGACATTCACCTCGCGATCCACCCCATTCTGGTTCAGGAACCGGGCAAGCCGGCGAAGCTCTTCGATCCGGAAGAGGCAAGCGATCCGGCGCACCGCGTCAGCCACATCCAGATCCATCTGACCAAGCTCGCGCCCGTCGAGGCCGAACACCTCAGCAACCGCATTCGCGACGTGCTGGAGCAGGTGCATCAGACCGTGCACGACTGGCCGGCGATGACGGCGCTGCTCGACCAGGCCATGCAGGAACTCGAGGCCTACAACGCGTCGCGCAAGAAGAGCGACCGCGACGAGGCGCTCGCCTTCCTTCGCTGGCTGCGCGACAACAACTTCACCTTCCTCGGCATGCGCGAGTACACCTATTCGGGCAAGGGCGAGAAGGCAGCCGTCGAACGCGGCAAGGGCAGGGGCCTCGGCATTCTTTCCAACCCGGACGTACGCGTCCTGCGCCAGGGCAAGGACGCAGTGCTGACCACGCCGGAAATCCTCGCCTTCCTTGATGGCCCGGATTTCCTGATCGTCACCAAGGCCAACGTCAAGTCGGTCGTGCATCGCCGCGCCTATATGGACTATGTCGGCGTCAAGCGTTTCGATGCCGACGGTAATGTCACCGGGGAACTGCGCATCGTCGGCCTGTTCACCTCCACGGCCTACACCCGTCAGGCATCCGAGATCCCGCTGCTGCGCCACAAGATCGAGAAGATCGTCGATCACTTCGGCTACGACCCGCAGAGCCACTCCGGCAAGATGCTGGCGAACACGCTGGAATCCTATCCACGTGACGACCTGTTCCAGATCGATGTCGGCCTGCTTGCCGCCTTCTGCGAGCAGATCAACGAACTCGGCGACCGGCCGCGCATCCGCGTGCTGCCGCGCATCGACCATTTCGACCGTTTCGTCTCGGTCATCGTCTTCGTGCCGCGCGAACAGTATGATTCGGACGTTCGCGAGAAGATCGGCGACTACCTGAAGACGGTCTATGACGGCCGCGTCTCGGCTTACTACCCGGCCTTCCCGGAAGGCGGCCTTGCCCGCGTGCACTTCATCATCGGCCGTTCCGCCGGCAAGACCCCGCGCATTCCGCAGGCAAAGCTCGAGGAAGCTGTCCGCGAAATCGTGACGCGCTGGATCGACCGGTTCGATCTGCTCGCCCGCAAGGACGGCATCGCACTCAATGTCGACGAGGCCTACCAGTCGTTCTTCACCCCGGCGGAAGCCTATGCGGACCTCGCGGATATCGCCGCCTGCAAGACGGAAGATCCGATCCGGATCTCCTTCTATCACTACCCACGCGCCGTCACGCGTGCTGATACGGCGGAGCTCAAGATCTTCCATGCCGGCGAGCCCGTATCGCTGTCGCGCCGCGTGCCGCTACTCGAAAACCTCGGCTTCCGGGTGATCAGCGAGCAAACCTACGACATCGGCGTCAACGCCCATGGCGAAGACGAGCGCAAGGTCGTGCTGCACGACATGGAGCTGATCCACCGCGACGGGCACACGCTGAACCTCGACAAGACAGGCCCGGCCCTGGAAGAGGCCTTCCTCGCCGCCTGGAACGGCACGATCGAGGACGACAACTTCAACCGGCTGATCCTGCTTGCGGGCCTCAATGCCCGCGAAGTCACGGTGCTGCGCGCCTATGCCCGCTATCTGCGCCAGGCCGGCATCACCTATTCGCAGGGCTATATCGCCGACACGCTGAACAAGTATCCAGCGATCGCCGCCGATATCTTCAAGCTGTTCGTGACCCGCATGGATCCGAAGCTCGAGGAAAAGCCGCGTGCCAAGAAGTGCAGCGCCCTGCTTTCCGCGATCGAAGACGCGCTGTCAGCCGTTCCGAGCCTCGACGAAGACCGCATCCTGCGCCGCTACGTCAACGCGATCGAAGCGACGCTCAGGACCAACTACTTCCAGCACGACGCGGAGGGCAAGCCGCGCGCGGTTCTCGCCTTCAAGCTCTATCCGAAGCAGCTCGACGGCCTGCCAGAGCCGCGTCCGTTCCGCGAAATCTTCGTCTACGGCACCGAGGTCGAGGGCGTGCACTTACGCTTCGGCAAGGTCGCCCGTGGCGGCCTGCGCTGGTCGGACCGCGCTCAGGACTACCGCACGGAAGTGCTTGGCCTCGTCAAGGCGCAGCAGGTCAAGAACGCCGTCATCGTGCCGGTCGGCGCCAAGGGCGGCTTCTATCCGAAGCAGCTCCCGGTCGGCGGTACCCGTGACGAGGTCTTCAAGGCCGGTACCGAGGCCTACAAGACCTATATCCGCACCCTGCTTTCGGTGACCGACAACATCGTCGGCCAGGATATCGTGCCGCCGGCCGACACGCTGCGCCGCGACGGCGACGATCCCTATTTCGTCGTTGCCGCCGACAAGGGCACGGCAACCTTCTCCGACACCGCCAACGGCCTTGCGCAGGAAGCGGGCTTCTGGCTCGACGACGCCTTCGCCTCCGGCGGTTCCGCCGGCTACGACCACAAGAAGATGGGCATCACCGCTCGCGGCGCCTGGGAGACCGTCAAGCGGCACTTCCGCGAGATGGACATCGACATCCAGACGACGCCCTTCACCGTCGCCGGTGTCGGCGACATGTCGGGCGACGTCTTCGGCAACGGCATGCTGCTCTCGGAGAAGATCCGCCTGATCGCGGCCTTCGACCACCGCGACATCTTCATCGATCCGTCGCCGGATATCGAAGCCTCCTTTGCCGAGCGCAAACGTATGTTCGCCCTGCCGCGTTCGAGCTGGCAGGACTATGACCGCAAGACCCTTTCCGAGGGCGCGATGATCATCTCGCGTGCCGAGAAATCGGTGACGCTGACGCCGCAGGCGATGGCGGCCATCGGCCTCGACAAGCAGAAGGCGACCCCCTTCGAGATCATGAACGCGATCCTGAAGAGCCAGGTCGACCTGCTCTGGTTCGGCGGCATCGGCACCTATGTGCGCGGCAGCAACGAAACGGATGCGGAAGTCGGTGACCGCGCCAACGATGCCATCCGCGTGACGGCCGAAGAGGTCCGCGCCCGCGTCATCGGCGAGGGTGCCAACCTCGGTGTTACCCAGAAGGGCCGCATCGGCTTCGGCCTCAATGGCGGCCGCTGCAATTCGGATGCGATCGACAACTCGGCCGGCGTCAACTCCTCGGACGTCGAGGTCAACATCAAGATCGCGCTTGCTTCCGCCATGCGCGATGGTCGCCTGACCCGTGCGAAGCGCAACACGCTGCTCGCCTCGATGACCGAGGAAGTGGGCCATCTGGTGCTGCGCAACAACTACGAGCAATCGCTGGCGATCTCGCTGACTGCGATGCAGGGCCTCGGCAACCGCACGACACTTGGCCGGCTCATGACGCGCCTCGAGGCCGACGGCCATCTCAACCGCAAGGTCGAGACGCTGCCAACCGACCAGGCGATGACCGAGCGCTACCAGGCGGGCAAGCCTCTGACCCGCGCGGAAATCGGCGTGCTGCTGTCCTACTCCAAGCTCGTTCTCTTCGATGAGCTGATTGCGAGCGAACTGCCTGACGATCCGTACTTCACGGCAACGCTGGAGCGTTACTTCCCGGCGAAGATGCGCAAGGCCTATGCGGGCGACATCCGCGGGCATCGCCTGCGCCGCGAAATCATCGCGACGATCCTCGCCAATGAGGTGATCAACCGCGGCGGTCCCGCCTTCGTCTCGACCCTGACGGACGCCACCGGCTTCCTATCGGCCGATGTCGTCAAGGCCGCAGTGCTGGCACTCGACGGCTTCGACCTGCCGCGCATCTATGACGAGATCGACGCGCTCGACAACAAGATCGGCGGCGGCCTGCAGAACATCCTCTACCAGGAAGTCGGCCGCATCTTCACGCTCGTCACCGAGCGGGCATTGCGTACCCATGCGGCGACCGGCTCCGTCTCCGAGGCCGTATCGCGCCTGCGTGACGGCCTGCAGAAGCTGCGCGGCACGATGCGGACCGCGGTTTCCGGCGAGAGCGCCGAAGAAGCACGGCTGAAGACGGCGGCCTTCGTCGAAGGCGGCGTACCGGCCAAGCTCGCCGAGGAGATCTCGGAACTGGCGCTGATGACGCTCGTGCCGGAGATCATGCAGATTGCCGCTGAAACCGGCGAGACGCTGAGCCGCACGGCGCAGGGCTACTTCGCCGTCACCGATACGCTTCGGATCAACCGGCTGCTGGCGGCCTCCGATCGCGTTCCGGCAACGGAGCAGTTCGAGGCCATGGCCCTGTCACGGGCCGTGTCCGATATCGCCGCGGCACGGCGGGAGATCACCGCAGCGGCGCTGCGCGAGCAGAAGAAGGAGCGCAATCCGGTTGCCGCCTGGGAGGAGAGCGCGCGTGTCCGTGTCGCCCAGGCGACCGGACAGCTACAGCTCCTGACCGAGAAGGGCGAAACCACGCTCGCCAAGATCACGGTTGCTGCAGGTCTCCTCAACGACCTGGCGCGCGGACGGGCGAAGTGAGATGGTTCGCCCCGTATAGATCGGCGCGGATCGGATTGAACCGGTCCGCCTGAACAGAACGAACAGGGATGCCGGCAGTTTTTTCGCCCGGATCCTGCTCTGGACCTTTTGGAATCGGTCCGATTGAAGATAGGCTGCGCCGCGCGTTCCAGGGACGCGCGGCGCAGTCGTTTCGGGAGGGGACCTTGCAGATTTTGGCCGAGAGGACCGAAGAACAGCCGCGGACATCGCGGGCAGGCATCGCCGGCTGGATGCTGTTCGACTGGGCGGCGCAACCCTTCTTCACCGTCGTCACCACCTTCATCTTCGGCCCCTATTTCGTCTCCCGACTGACCGAGGATCACGCCGTCGGCCAGGCGATGTGGGGCTATACGCTGACCGTTTCCGGCATCATCATCGCGGTCCTTTCGCCAGTGCTTGGCGCCATCGCGGACGCGACCGGCCCGCGAAAGCCCTGGATCGCCTTCTTCGCCGTCATCAAGATCACATCGCTGGCCATGCTCTGGTTTGCAGCCCCGGGTTCGCCGATCCTCTATCCGGCGACCTTCATGGTGCTCGCCACCGTCGCGGCCGAATTCTCGATCGTCTTCAACGATTCGATGATGACCCGGCTGGTCGACGAGAAGAATGTCGGCCGCATCTCCAACATCGCCTGGGGTCTCGGCTATCTCGGCGGCATGATCGTGCTGATCGCCGTCGTCGCATTGCTTGCCGGCAACCCCGAAACCGGCAAGACGGCAGCCGGCATCGATCCCTTGTTCGGGCTGGATCCGGCAACGGGAGAGGACGCGCGCATCACCGGACCGATTTCAGCGCTTTGGTATTTCGTCTTCATCCTGCCGATGTTCCTGTTCACGCCTGATGCGACCAAGGCGACCATGTCGCTCGGCAAGGCGACCGTGACCGGCCTCAGAGAGCTCAAAGGCACGCTCGGCGAACTCAAGGAAAGAGCTGGCATTCTGCGCTTCCTGATCGCGCGCATGATCTTCCAGGACGGCGTCAACGGCCTTCTGGCACTCGGCGGCACCTTCGCCGCGGCCATGTTCGGCTGGCGGACGCTGGAACTCGGCATCTACGGCATCATTCTCAACGTCGTCGCCATCGGCGGCTGTCTCTATGCAAGCAGGCTCGACGCCCGGCTCGGTTCCAAGGCCATCGTCACCGCCAGCCTCATCTGCCTCATCATTGCGACGATAGGCATCGTCTCGACCGGCCCCGGCTTCACCGCCTTTGGCTTGATACCGCTACCGACAGACGACTCCGGTGCGCTCTTCGGCACCGCCGCCGAGAAAGCCTACATCCTCTATGGACTGCTGGTCGGCATCGCCTTCGGTCCCGTACAGGCCTCCTCGCGCTCCTATCTCGCCCGCAGCGTCAGTCCGGACGAGGCAGGCCGCTACTTCGGCCTCTATGCGCTCTCCGGCCGCGCCACCTCATTCCTCGCCCCGGCGGCGGTTGCCACGATCACGCTTGCCACCGACTCGGCCCGCACCGGCATGATGGCGCTCATCGTCTTCCTTGTGGTCGGTTTCCTGATCCTGCTGCGCACACCTTATCCAGCCGACACCAGGCACAAGAAGGCCGCCGAGTCCTGGGGACGCGACGGCCTCTGACTGTTGATTGTACAGGCAACTCCGGGACAAGCGTCAAACGCCTATCCCGGTGTCGTCTCAGTGACGGAAGTGGCGCATGCCGGTGAAGACCATGGCGACGCCATGTTCGTCGGCGGCGGCAATCACCTCTTCGTCGCGCATCGAACCACCCGGCTGGATGACGGCGGTCGCACCCGCGGCGATCGCCGAGAGCAGACCGTCGGCAAACGGCAGGAAGGCCTCGGAGGCGACAGCGGAGCCCTTGGTGAGCGGTGTTGCCAGGCCCAGGGCCTTGGCCGCTTCCTCGGCCTTGATTGCCGCGATGCGAGCGGAGTCGACGCGGCTCATCTGGCCGGCGCCGATGCCGGCGGTCTGGCCATCCTTCGCATAGACGATCGCGTTCGACTTGACGTGCTTCGCCACCTTGAAGGCGAACTTCATGTCCTCGAGTTCTTGGGGCGTCGGTGCCCGCTTGGTCACGACCTTGAGCTCGAGATCTTCGACCATGCCGTTGTCACGCGTCTGCACCAGCAGGCCGCCCGAGACGGTCTTGGCCGCAAGGCCTGGGATGCGCGGGTCCGGCAGGCCGCCGGTCGAAAGCAGGCGCAGGTTCGGCTTGCGGGCGATCACGGCCTTGGCCGCGTCACTGACGGACGGAGCGATGATCACTTCGGTGAACAGCTTGACGATTTCTTCCGCCGTTTCCGCATCGAGTTCCTGGTTGAGCGCGATGATGCCACCGAAGGCCGAGGTGGAATCGCAGGCAAGCGCCCGGCGATAGGCTTCGGCAAGCGTCGGCGCGGTGGCAACGCCGCACGGATTGGCATGCTTGATGATGGCGCAGGCCGGCGCCTTCTCCGGCAGGAATTCGCCGACGAGTTCGAAGGCGGCATCCGTATCGTTGATGTTGTTGTAGGAAAGCTGCTTGCCCTGCAGCAGCGTCGCGGTGGCGACGCCCGGACGATTCTCGCCGGTGAGATAGAAGCCCGCCTTCTGATGCGGGTTCTCGCCGTAACGCATTTCTTCCTTGAGCACGCCACCGATGACCCGGTGGCGCGGCATCGGCGTATCCAGCGCTTCGGCAAACCAGTTGGAGATGGCCGCATCGTAAGCCGCAGTGCGGGCATAGGCCTTGGCCGCCATCTTCTGGCGGAACGCATAGGTCGTCTTGCCGCCAGCAAGCTCGTCCAACAGCACCGGATAATCGGCCGGATCCGTGACGATCGTCACATAGGCATGGTTCTTGGCCGAGGCGCGGATCATCGCCGGGCCGCCGATGTCGATATTCTCGACGGTCGTCGGGTAGTCGCCGCCTTGGGCCCGGACTTCTTCGAAGGGATAGAGGTTGATGATCGCGAGGTCGATCGCGGTAATGCCGTGCGTCGACATGGCAGCGACGTGCTCGACATCGTCACGGATTGCCAGCAGGCCGCCATGCACGCCCGGATGCAGCGTTTTCACGCGGCCATCCATGACTTCAGGAAAACCGGTTAGTTCGGAAACGTCGCTCACCGGCAGACCGGCCTCCGAAAGTGCTTTGTGTGTGCCGCCGGTCGATACGAGCCGGATACCCTTCTCGTGAAGGGAACGCGCCAGATCGACGACGCCGGTCTTGTCGGAGACGGAGAGGAGGGCGGTGCGGACCGTAACCTCGTTCGGGGCGGGGATTTTCTTGGAGGCGACAGCCATCAACCATGCTCCTTTGGCGGCGCCGGACGCCCGGGAGGATGCTCCGGCGGTTGGGATGGCTGCCCGTTAGCATAGCTTGCCGGTCGAAGGAACCTCCACGAGACGGCAGGGCTAAAATAAGCACCTCAGTTCGCGCGCGAGAAGGTCCACTGGATCTCCGGCTGGCGGGCAACGGCGAAGGTTATGGTCAGTTGCGATGACGCGCGGATGCCGGAAGGATCGGCAAAGAAGATATCCTCTTCGACCGCGAGCTCTCCGTCCTGGCAGGCAAAGAGCCAGATCTCGCCATCCGGCGCGGTCAGAAAGATCTCGCGCGCATTGTTCTGGCGGATGCCGACCGCCGGATGAATATGGAAGCGGGCGACCGCGGTGGCCGTATCGCCTTCGTCCGGATCACTGCCGTCGGCACGCGACAGCCGGTCGCGACCGCGGATCATGCGGCCGCCGTTCAGGACGCCAATATCACGCTCGTGCACCAGGCCGAAGGCGGCAAGATAACCGTCATGACTTGCCGTCACCGACTCCAGCCCACCCGGCTCGTCCTTGCGCGCCACCGCGACCTTGGAAACGCCTGTCGTCATGATCGGCCCGAGAAAGCGCGACTGCGAGAAGCGTGACGAGGACGTGTCGTTGACGGTCACCGTCGAATGCGCGGCGGTCGCGCGCGACATCTGCCTGAAACGATCGCCGGCAAATTTCGGTGCGCCCGAATTGACGACGAAGCGAGTCTTGCCCGAGGACATTTCGAAGGACAGGCAGCCGGCATGGGCGCTACGCGAAAGATCGACGGACAGCGGCCGGCCGGTATCCATGATGACAACCGTGTTCTCGATCGCCAAACGCTCGTAATGCGCATGGGGCAGAGACCGGAACGGTTCACCTGCCGTCTCGTCGTAACGCAGCACCGAGGCCAGTTCATGCGCAAGGACCGAGGTCGCGCCATTGAACAGCGCGAGCTCCCCGCCCTGATGCCGGAAGAAACGCAGCGCCGGATACATCCGGTCTATGCAGGGGATCAGCCGCGACGGCACGTCATGGCCGAGATTGACGTAGGTCTGCCGGAGCGGCAGCAGATCGAGCAGCAGTTCGAGCCCGGCCCGCGGGCTGCGCGAGCAATGGCTGCCATCCGGCAGGATCTGGCGGTCGAGTTCGAGGTCGAGGTGGCGCGAGGCTTTGCGAATGGCGCTCGGCGAAGCCGGCATGGCGACCGACGCCATGGCAAGCGCAAGCCGCACCCGAAGCCGCGCCTCGCCGTCGCGCACCGTATCAGCGATATGACGAAGATAACGCACCTGAAGCGCGAGGCTCTTCAGGAAACGGCGATAGAAACCGTGTTCCGCGTTGCGCAGAACCACAGGCGAGTGGGAAAGCCAGGCAATGATGCGCTGGGCGATGATATCAGGATCCCAGGCAAGGCCGCCGAGATCGCGGCCATGGGTGGCGATCCAGTCGTCGACAATCTGGCGCAAGCGCACGTAGCCGGCGTCCTCGCGGATCGCACGCAGATGTCTCAGCCAGCCGAAGGAGTGGAGACGCGCCGCAAACTCGCGCGACGGAAGATCGATCTCGAACGGCGAGTCGCCTTCCGTATCGAGAACGCGGCCAGCAAGCGGGAAACGCCCGGCGAGGATTTCCTCGGCGACAAAGGGATCGACGGCCCTAAGGTCGGTCGGCGCGACGATCAGGCGGTTCGGCGTCGAGCCGGTGAAACGCAGGGTGGAGACGCGGCCGATCGACAGCCGGCGCGACACGCGGCGCCAGCCTTCACGCACATATAGGTAAGAAAGCCTCCGCCTGCCGGAAAACAACCTCAACGCCGCCGGTTTCCTCATTTCTGGCACGACCGCTCAAACATCTGAACGGGCGATGGTCTCGCGCCAGCCGCCGCATGGTGCCAGAGAGACCGTTAAACTTTTATCAATCTTGCCACCTTTGATAGGCCTCTGGCGCGAAAGCGTCAAATGACGCGACAAAACAGGGCCTTGAGCCCCATTCTGACGGGCCCTGAGCGCGGGCCAGTTGTGTTATTTGCGGCGAATCACTGCCGCGTAGAAGCCATCGAGCCCACTGGCAAAGGGCGCATCGAGCGGCAGCATGGCCGGCGTGGTGCGCATCTCGCCGAGCGGCGTGATTGCGTCCTCCAGCCCCGGCCAATCCGCAGCCGAGATCGCAACCCGCTCATAGGCGGCGCCGGAACCGACCACTCGTTCGACGACCTCTTCGCCTTCGAGCGGATCGAGGGAACAATTGGAGAAGACGACAATGCCGCCGGGCTTGACCACGGTGAGCGCGTGGCGGAGCAACCGCTCCTGCAAGGCGGCGAGCTTGGCGATATCCTCCGGGCCCTTGGTCCACAGCACGTCGGGGTGACGACGCGTCGTACCGGTGGAAGAGCAGGGGGCGTCGAGCAGGGCCGCATCGAACAGCGTTTCCGGCTGGAAGTCAGCCATGTTGACTTCTTTCGTCTCCGCCTCCAGGCCGAGCCGCTTCAGATTGCCCTTCAGCCGGCGCAAGCGGCTGCCGGACTGATCAAGCGCCGTCACTTCAGCCCCGGCGAGGATGAGCTGAGCGGTCTTGCCGCCCGGTGCGGCACAGAGATCGACGACCCGCTTGCCGCTGAGGTCGCCGAACAGCCGCGCCGGTATCGATGCGGCAGCGTCCTGAACCCACCAGGCGCCCTCTTCGAATCCGGCTAAGGAAGGAATGGCGCCGGAGAATGCGCCGAGACGAACCGAGCCCGTCGGCAAGACGGTGCCACCAAGACGCTCGGCCCAGCTTGCCGGTTCCGCTTTGACCGATAGATCGATTGCCGCCGGTGTGAGCTGCGCTTCGGCGATCTGCTGGGCTGGTCCAGCGCCATAGCGGGCGACCAGGCGCTCGAAGAACCATTCCGGCATCGCAGGCACATGCCGCATGCTTTCGAGAATGGCATCCTTCTCACGCGACAGGCGCCGAAGGACCGCATTCACGAGATTGGCAAAACGCCGATTGCGCGGATCCGCCTGCGCCTGCTCGACGGCGAGGTCGACGGCGGAATGGTCAGGCACATCGAGATAGAGGATCTGCGCTGCCGCCACGGCAAGCACGTGCTCGAGCGCGCGTGCGCCCTCCGGCAAAGGCGTCTGCAGCAGCGAACCGATTGCGGCCTGGATGCGTGGCAGATGGCGAAGTGCGGAGTTCAGGATTGCCCGAACCAGAGCGCGGTCGGCCTCGTTGAGCTCGCGGTAGGCCGGATTGCCGTGCTCGCTGTCGAGCATCCCGTCGAGCGAAGTCTTGCGGTCGATGACCGCGGCCAGAATTTTTGCGGCGGCCTGGCGCGCTCTGAGACCCGGTTTTTCCGGGCCGCGCGGCGCGGCGGGCTTCTTCGATTTCGCCGCGGCGCCGTTTCGATGTGATCGTTTCGGACGTGAATCGTTTTTATTTTCTGCGGACATCAGGACCAGGGACCTTTGGGCGGTTCGGAACCACCGCGACCCCAACCGGTAGAAGGCACAGAGCGCGATTTGCGCACGGGATTATCAGCACGAACCGGCGGCGTCGAGACCGAAGACATTTCCTGGGCCATCTGCTGAAGAGCCGCAATCCGGTTTTCCGTGTTCGGATGGGTCGAGAACAGATTGTCCATGCGCTCGCCGGAGAGCGGATTGATGATGAACATATGCGCCGTCGCCGGATTGCGCTCGGCGTCGTCATTGTGAATCCGATGGGCAGCACCGGCGATCTTCTCCAGCGCGGAGGCCAGCGCCAGGGGCTTGCCACAGATCTCGGCGCCGCGCCGGTCTGCCGAGTATTCACGGGTACGGCTGATCGCCATCTGCACCAGCATCGCCGCCAGCGGTGCCACGATCATGGCGACCAGCGTGCCAATGAAACCCAACGAGTTGTTGTTTTCGCGGTTGCCACTAAAGAAGAAGGCAAAGTTGCCGAGCATCGAGATCGCACCCGCAAGCGTCGCCGTCAGCGTCATCGTGAGGGTGTCACGATTTTGGACGTGTGCCAGTTCATGCGCCATCACGCCCGCGACCTCATCATAGCTCAGCGCATGCAGCAGGCCGGTCGAGGCGGCTACCGCGGCATTTTCCGGGTTGCGACCGGTGGCGAACGCATTCGGCTGCGGGCTGTCGATGACATAGACGCGCGGCATCGGCAGGCCGGCATTTCTGGCAAGGTCACGGACGATGCCGTAATATTCCGGTGCGCTGCGTTCATCGACTTCCTGGGCGCGATACATGCGCAGCACCATCTTGTCGGAGTTCCAGTAGGAGAAGAAGTTCATGCCCGCAGCGATGACGAAGGCGATCATCATGCCGCCACGTCCACCGATGGCGAGGCCTACCGCCATGAACAGGGCGGTCATGACTGCAAGCAGCATGGCGGTGCGGACAAGGTTCATCAAAGTCTCCGGATCGTCGATGTTTCACGTGAATCAGGGTTCCCGTACTGGGAACGGCATCCTATATGATGGGTGCAAATGCCCCATTCTTCAATATTGATGCTCGAATCCGGATACCGTTCAGATGCAGAACGACAATGACAATGCTCCCGATCGTCCGAGGCGACCACTGCCGCCTGCAGCCATACGCGCGCTGAAGGAAGCCGAAGAGCGACGTCGGGCGGAGATCAAGACGGAACTGCCGCCGGAAATCGGCGGGCGCGGCGGTGAAGATCCTGCCCGCTACGGCGACTGGGAGATCAAGGGTCGGGCGATCGATTTCTGAATCTGAGACTGCAAGCTGTCAGCCCCTTAGCCGCGATCTGAATCCGGCTCATAAAGTCGCAACGGGCGCAAAACAGGCACGTCGCGACCCGCACTTCCCTTCCGAAGCTTATTTGTTTCGATCGAAACGGCCGCTGCCCATCCCAATGGGATACGCAGCGGCCGAAAAATTCAGGCCCTGTTCTGGCGGTTGGCGATCAGATCGTCGACGACAGCCGGATCGGCGAGCGTTGACGTATCGCCGAGCGTTCCGAAATCGTCTTCGGCGATCTTGCGCAGGATGCGCCGCATGATCTTGCCCGAGCGGGTCTTCGGCAGGCCGGGCGCAAACTGGATCTTGTCAGGCGTGGCGATCGGTCCGATTTCCGAACGAACGTGCTTCACCAGAGCTGCGCGAAGATCATCATTGCCGACTTCGCCGGCCATCAGCGAGACATAGCAGTAGATGCCCTGGCCCTTGATCGGATGCGGGTAGCCGACGACGGCGGCTTCCGAGACCAGGTGATGCGACACCAGCGCGGATTCGACTTCAGCCGTGCCGAGACGGTGGCCCGAGACATTGAGAACGTCGTCGACACGACCGGTGATCCAGTAATAGCCGTCCTCATCGCGACGGCAGCCGTCACCGGTAAAATACTTGCCCTTGTAGGTGGCGAAGTAGGTCTGGCCGAAACGCGCGTGATCGCCATAGATCGTGCGCATCTGCCCCGGCCAGCTATCAATGATGCAGAGGTTACCGTCGGCAGGGCCCTCGAGCACGTTGCCCTCATTGTCGACGAGCTGCGGCTGCACACCGAAGAACGGCCGGGTGGCGGAACCGGGCTTGAGGTCGGTCGCGCCCGGCAGCGGCGTGATCAGAATGCCGCCGGTCTCCGTCTGCCACCAGGTATCGACGATCGGCGACTTCTGCTCGCCAACGACGTTGTAGTACCACTCCCAGGCTTCCGGGTTGATGGGCTCACCGACCGAGCCGAGCAGGCGCAGCGACGAGCGCGACGAGCGCTTGACGAACTCGTCGCCAGCCCCCATCAGCGAGCGGATCGCCGTCGGCGCCGTGTAAAAGATATTGACCTTGTGCTTGTCGACCACTTCCCAGAAGCGTCCGGCATCCGGGAAATTCGGAACACCTTCAAACATCACGGTCGTCGCCGCATTCGCGAGCGGACCATAGACGATATAGGAGTGGCCGGTGACCCAGCCGACGTCGGCCGTGCACCAGTAGATATCACCGTCACGGTAGTCGAAGACATATTCATGCGTCATCGATGCGTAGACGAGGTAACCGCCGGTCGTGTGCAGCACGCCCTTCGGCTTGCCGGTCGAGCCCGAGGTATAGAGGATGAACAGCGGATCTTCCGCCTTCATCTTCGCCGGCTCGCAATGCGGCTTCACGGTCGCGATTTCCTGGTGATACCAGAGGTCGCGGCCAGGTGCCCAGGCGGTCTTGCCGCCGGTGCGGCGGACCACCAGCACCTTGTTGACGATGACATGCTGCTTGGCCGCGATATCGATCGCCGTGTCGGTGTTTTCCTTGAGCGGCACCGGCTTGCCGCCGCGCACGCCCTCGTCGCAGGTGATGACGAAGGTGGATTCGCAGTCGACGATACGGCCGGCAAGCGCGTCCGGCGAGAAACCGCCAAAGACGACGGAATGGATCGCCCCGATGCGGGCGCAGGCGAGCATCGCATAGGCCGCTTCCGGGATCATCGGCATATAGATGGTGACGCGGTCGCCCTTCTTGACGCCGTGCTTCTTCAGCACGTTGGCGAGGCGACAAACCTGCTCGTAGAGCTGGTTGTAGGTGATCTTCTTGTCGATATAGGGATTGTCGCCTTCCCAGATGATCGCGGTCTTCTCGCCATGCGTCTTCAGGTGGCGGTCGATACAGTTGTAGGAGACGTTGGTCAGGCCGTCTTCGTACCACTTGATCGAAACCTTGCCCTTGAAGGAGGTGTTCTTGACCTTGGTATAGGGCTTGAACCAATCGATCCGTTTGCCGTGTTTGCCCCAGAACTTTGCCGGGTCCGAAACACTCTCCTCGTACCACTTCAGGTAAGTGGCGTTGTCGAGCAGCGTCCGGCTCTTGGCAGACTTCAACACCGGATAGATCTTGGCGGACATTTTTTCCTCCCTGCGCATTTCGATGCCGGGCGACCCCTCCCCGGGGCGCTCGCTTCGCGCACATTCATAGCAGGTCAAATCCCCGCCGCAATTAGACAAAAGGACATTTGGAACTGAAGAATTGCAATTTTGAGACAAGGACGGTATAGAGGCCCACATTTCCCGGAAATCAGTGGTAGACTCCACGGCCCGCGACACCGGCGCGGACGGACAAAAGGACTATATCCATGGCTCAGCAACTGCTTATGCCCAAGGCAACAGCCGTCTGGCTCGTTGACAATACCGCGCTGTCCTTCGACCAGATCGCGCAGTTTTGCAAGCTGCACCCGCTTGAAGTGAAGGCGATCGCCGACGGTGAATCCGCGCAGGGCATCAAGGGCCTCGACCCGATTGCCACCGGCCAGCTTTCGCGTGACGAGATCGCGCGCGCAGAAGGAAACCCCAACCACAAGCTGAAGCTTTCGGAGCCGAAGGTCCGCGTTCCCGATTCCAAGCGTAAGGGTCCGCGCTACACGCCGGTCTCCAAGCGCCAGGATCGCCCCAACGCCATTCTCTGGCTCGTACGCAACCATCCCGAGTTGAAGGATGCGCAGATTTCGCGCCTCGTCGGCACGACCAAGTCGACGATCGAGCAGATCCGCGAGCGCACCCACTGGAACTCCGCCAACCTGACGCCGATGGATCCGGTGACCCTCGGCCTGTGCTCGCAGATCGACCTCGACCTGGAAGTCGAACGCGCGTCCAAGGGCCGTCCGCTGCCGACGGCTGCCGAACTCGGCCAGACGCTGGAATCGGCTCAGGAAACCGAAAAGCTCGGCTTCAGCTACGAGCGCGAAGAGGAGAAGGAAATCGATGCCGATGCCGTCTTCGCCAAGCTCAAGTCGCTGAAGTCGGACCGCAAGGACGAGGACGACGACGATCAGTTCTGATCGCCGTCCAGTTCGACCAGAAAAGCCCGGATCGACGATCCGGGCTTTTTTGTTGGCCTTTGCCCAATAAAGTGTTCAGTAAGCCGAACCAGACGGATCGTTGAGGTTGTGGCGCTCGGTCCCTTTGAGCGGCGGATTAAAGATGCTGACGAGGATCAGATCCTCGTCCTTGCCACCGCGGAGATAGTGCTTGTCGTGCTGGTCCAGCACGTAGATGTCGCCCTTGTTGATCGGGAAGACCTTGCCCTGCATGTCCTCGACCTCACCGTGGCCGGCGATGCAGTAGCACGCCTCCAGATGGTTGCGGTACTCGAGCAGCGAGACGGTGCCAGCGCGCACGACCGTGTGGCATACGGTGAATCCCATGCCATCCTTCTCGGTAAGCAGGCGGTGGCTGGTACCGCTGCCCCATTCGACGAAATGATCGGTTGCTTCGACCTGCTGCAGGCTGCGCACGAACATGGGCCTCTCCATCTGTCAAGATTTCTAATGTTTCCGGGCAAGCTTCCCGCTCATTCCCGCGATGAAACCAGTATCCGTTGACATCGGCAGCCGATCAAACGACGATTCCTCACGGAATAGATGAGGAAATCTTACAGATGACATTGCCGCCACTTGGCATGCTGCGCGCCTTCGAAGCCGCGGCGCGTTTGGCAAGTTTCTCCCGCGCAGGGGACGAACTGCACGTGACCCATGCGGCCGTCAGCCACCAGATCCGCCTGCTGGAGGAGTGGTTCGGCCGGCCGCTCTTCGTGCGGGAGAAGCGTGGTGTGCGGCTGGCGGCGGAAGCCGAGAGCCTGGCAGCAACGCTGACATCGGCCTTCGAGCGCATCGCCGCGGAAACGGAGTTGCTGCGGCTGAATGCCAAGGCGCAAGTGAGCGTCGCCTGTATTCCTTCGATCGCCACTCGCTGGCTGATACCGGCACTCGGAGAGTTTCTCCGCGATCACCCGGAGGTCGACGTCAAGGTCGTCTACGCCATGGCGGAGCAGCAATTGCGCGAAACCGGCTGCGATATCCTCATTACCCTCGGCGCCGACACAAGCGAAGGGACGCGCTCAGACCGGCTGTTTTCACGAATCAACCGGCCGGTTGCCAGCCCACGCTACATCGAACGAAAAGGGGATCTGAGGACGGCGCCGGCGATCACTTCCGCCGATCTGCTGCATGACGAGACAACCTCACGCTGGCGCGATTGGTTCGCCAAGGCAGGGGTGGTAGTGGGGCAAACTCTGCGGGGTCCCATCTTCCAGGACTTCAACCTTCTCGCCACGGCCGTCATCGCCGGCCATGGCGTGGCACTTTGCCCGGTCGAGGTCTTCCGGCGCGAAATCGAGAGCGGCGACCTCGTGATCCTCTCCGGTATCGCCACGCTCGAAAACGAAAGCTATTTTCTCATCACCAAGACGGCACGCTCAAAGGCGGTGTCGGCCTTCAGCGACTGGTTCGCGATGGTTGCCAGGTCTTGATGCGAGCGCCGCGGCGCTCACATCATAAGCCGGCTCAGAAAGCCTCTAGATACCGATCCCCCGGCCATGCAAGGCCACGGTGATCTCGTCGAGGATAAGCGGATCGTCGATTGTCGCCGGCATTTTCCAGGGTTGCCGATCGGCGATCTTCTGGATCGTTGCCCGCAGGATCTTGCCCGAGCGCGTCTTCGGCAGCCGCTTGACACAGATCGCCAGCCGGAAAGCCGCCACCGGCCCGATACGCTCGCGCACGAGGCTGATCACTTCGCGTTCGATCTCCGACGTTTCACGGGAAACATTGGAGTTGATCACCAGAAAGCCCGCCGGCACCTGGCCTTTCAGATCGTCTGCGATGCCGATGACGGCGCATTCGGCGACATCGGGATGGCTGGCGCAGACTTCCTCCATAGCCCCGGTCGAGAGGCGATGACCGGCAACATTGATGATGTCGTCGGTGCGCGCCATGATGAAAATATAGCCGTCGTCGTCGAGGTAACCGGCGTCAGCGGTCTTGTAGTAGCCGGGAAACTCGTCGAGATAGGCCGCGCGGAAGCGATGGTCGGCATTCCAGAGCGTCGGCAGGCAGCCGGGCGGCAGCGGCAGTTTCACGACGACGTTGCCGAGCGTCCCCGGGTCGACCGGATGCCCGGCATCGTCGAGGATCTGGACGTCATATCCCGGCAGCGGAACGGACGGCGAACCGTATTTGACCGGCAACAGGCCGAGGCCCATAGGATTGCCGGCCACGGGCCACCCAGTCTCCGTCTGCCACCAGTGGTCGATGACGGGCACGCCCAGCGCCTTCTCGGCCCAGCGGATCGTGTCAGGGTCCGCCCGCTCTCCGGCAAGGAACAGCGCACGGAACCGCGACAGGTCATAGCGGCCGACATGGGAAGCGTCGGGATCCTCCTTGCGGATCGCCCGCAGTGCCGTCGGCGCCGTGAACATCACCACGACGCCGTGCTCGGCAATAATCCGCCAATAGGTTCCGGGATCGGGCGTTCCGACCGGCTTGCCTTCGAAGAGGATCGAGGTGCTGCCGTTCAGGAGCGGCCCATAGACGATATAGGAGTGGCCGACGACCCAGCCGATGTCGGAGGCGGCCCAGAACACTTCGCCCGGCTGCACGCCGAAGAAATTCTCCATCGACCATTTGAGCGCGACCATATGGCCGCCATTGTCGCGCACCACGCCCTTGGGCTGGCCGGTCGTGCCTGATGTGTAGAGCACATAAAGCGGATCGGTGGAGACAACGGGCGTGCATCCGACCTCTTCGCCCGCCTGCTTCGCCGACGCCAGTGCCGCAGCGAAATCGATGTCGCGTCCCTCCGTCATCGCGGCTTCCGCCATTTCGCGCTGGAAGACGAGGCAATGCGCCGGCTTGTGGGTGGCGATCTCCAGCGCCGCATCAAGCAGCGGCTTATAGGCGACGGTCCGGCCGGGTTCGATGCCGCAGCTTGCGGAAACCACGAGCTTCGCCTGGCAATCGTCGATACGCACCGCCAGTTCGTTGGCGGCAAAACCGCCGAAGACCACGGAATGGACGGCGCCAATCCGGGCGGCAGCAAGCATGGCAACCGCCGCCTGCGGGATCATCGGCATATAGATGATGATACGGTCGCCCTTGCCAACGCCGAGCTTCCGATAGACGGCGGCCAGCGCCTTCACGTCGGCAAGCAGTGCCGCATAGGAAATGCGCTCGACCCGACCGGTGACCGGGCTGTCATAGATAAAGGCAATCTGCTCTCCGCGCCCTGCTTCGACATGACGGTCGAGACAGTTGTAGCAGGTATTCGTCAGGCCATCGGCATACCAGTGCCCATAGGTGCCACGCTCGGCATCAAAGGTCCGTTGCGGACGTTCGAACCAATCGATGGCGTCGGCGGCACCAGACCAGAAACCCTGCGGATCCGCCTTCCAGGCGGCGTACACTTCGGAATAGCGACTCGCCATTTCCGTTCCTCCCTATGCATGTTGCCGGACATGTCCGGCCTCCTCGTGCACAAGGATAGGCTAATGAGTGGGCAGGGGAACCCCGACGAAAGCGGTATGCGTCGCGCTCGAGCAATTCCAGCGAAAGCTGACGGGGTTTCGCGTCCGGAATTGTGCAAGAACAACGAGATGGAACGTTCGACGCGCTGTCGTCAGCGCGCGCCGAAAATGGCCGAACCGACGCGAACGCTGGTGGCGCCGAACTGGATGGCCGTCTCGAAATCGCCGGACATGCCCATCGACAGCTTGTCGAGCTTGCAGGCTGCGGCGAGCTTGGCAAGCAGCGCAAAATGCGGGCCGGGATTTTCCTCGACCGGCGGAATGCACATCAGCCCCTCGATCTGAAGGCCCAGCTCCCGGCGGCAGAGATCGACGAAGGCGACCGTCTCTTCCGGTGCGATGCCGGCCTTCTGCGGCTCGAGCCCGGTGTTGACCTGTATGTAAAAACTGAGGTTCCGACCCTGCTTCTGCATCTCTGCCGCAAGCGCACGAGCAATCTTCTCGCGGTCGACGGTCTCGATGACGTCGAACAGGGCCACGGCTTCGGCCGCCTTGTTCGATTGCAGCGGGCCGATCAGGTGGAGTTCGAGGCCTGGTGTCTCGGCCTTCAGCTCCGGCCACTTGCCCTGCGCTTCCTGCACCCGGTTTTCGCCAAAGACCCGCTGGCCCGCCACGATCACCGGCCGGATGGCATCGGCGTCGAAGGTCTTGGAAACCGCGACCAGCGTAACGGCGCCCTTGGCGCGATCGGCAGACTTCTCCGCCGCATGAATCCGGCTCACGACATCCTGCAACCGCTCTTGGACTTCCATCGACCTGTTCTCCGACAAGGAACCATCAAACCACTGACGAAGCGGCTTAGGCAAACTTGACCGACTTGCCAAGGCCGTGACCACACCGGCAGGCTCAAATCCGCCAAAGTGTCGCGGCAAACCCTTCAAAAACTTGACCGTCAGGCGGTTTCGTGGTGAAGGTCACCCCAACTATCATGAGGCGCGCGCCTATGCGCCGCAGAACTTCCGGAACATCGAAAAGACATGTCTAGCGAACGATACAATCCGCGTGATGCCGAGCCCCGTTGGCAGCAGGAATGGGAAAAGAACGAGGTCTTCCAGACCGAGAACGACGATCCGCGCGAAAAGTATTACGTGCTCGAGATGTTCCCCTATCCGTCTGGCCGCATCCATATGGGCCACGTGCGCAACTACACGATGGGTGACGTGGTGGCGCGCTACAAGCGCGCCCGCGGCTTCAACGTGCTGCATCCGATGGGCTGGGACGCCTTCGGCATGCCGGCCGAAAACGCCGCCATGGAGCGTGGCGTGCATCCGGCAAGCTGGACCTACCAGAACATCGCCTCGATGAAGGCGCAGCTCAAGGTCATGGGCCTGTCGCTCGACTGGAACCGCGAATTCGCGACCTGCGACCCCGCCTACTACCAGCGCCAGCAGCACCTGTTCCTGGACTTCCTGGAGAAGGGCCTCGTCTACCGCAAGCAGTCGAAGGTCAACTGGGACCCGGTCGACAACACCGTGCTTGCCAACGAGCAGGTGATCGACGGCCGTGGCTGGCGGTCGGGCGCCCTGGTCGAACAGCGCGAACTGACGCAATGGTTCTTCCGCATCACTGACTTCAGCCAGGAACTGCTCGACGCGCTAGACACGCTGGATCAGTGGCCCGAGAAGGTGCGCCTGATGCAGAAGAACTGGATCGGCCGTTCAGAAGGCCTGTCGCTGCGCTGGGAACTCGTGAACGGTACCGCTGGTGACGCGACCGAACTCACCGTCTACACCACTCGTCCGGACACGCTCTTCGGCGCCTCCTTCCTGGCGATCGCTGCCGACCATCCGCTGGCCAGGCAGGTGGCAGCCACCAATCCGGAAGTCGAGGCCTTCTGCGAGGAATGCCGCCGCGCCGGCACGTCGCTTGCCGCGCTGGAAACGGCCGAAAAGAAGGGCATCGATACCGGCATTCGCGCCAAGCACCCGCTCGATCCGAGCTGGGAGCTGCCGGTCTATGTCGCCAACTTCGTGCTGATGGACTACGGCACGGGTGCCATCTTCGGCTGCCCCTCCGGCGACCAGCGCGACCTCGATTTCGCCCGCAAATACGGCCTGCCGGTCGTCCCGGTCGTCATGCCGAAGGACGGCGATGCCGCGACCTTTGCGATCGGCGACGAGGCCTATATCGGCGACGGCGTGATGATCAACTCGCGCTTCCTCGACGGCCTGTCGACGGAGGAAGCCTTCGAGACGGTCGCTTCGAAGCTGGAAAAGGAAACGTTCAACGGCACGCCGCGCGCCGAGCGCAAGGTGAACTTCCGCCTGCGCGACTGGGGCATTTCGCGCCAGCGCTATTGGGGCTGCCCGATCCCGGTCATCCATTGCGACGACTGTGGCGTCGTGCCGGTTCCGAAAGCCGATCTGCCTGTCGTGCTGCCGCCGGACGTCACCTTCGACAAGCCGGGCAATCCGCTCGACCGTCACCCGACCTGGCGCCACGTCGCCTGCCCGCATTGCGGCAAGGATGCCCGGCGCGAGACGGACACGATGGACACTTTCGTCGACTCGTCCTGGTATTTCACGCGCTTCACCGCACCCTGGGAAGACAATCCGACCGACCCAAAGGTTGCCAACCACTGGCTGCCGGTCGATCAGTATATCGGCGGCATTGAACACGCGATCCTCCACCTGCTCTACTCGCGCTTCTTCACCCGCGCGATGAAGGCGACCGGCCATGTCGCCATCGATGAGCCGTTCAAGGGTCTGTTCACCCAGGGCATGGTCGTGCACGAAACCTATAGCCGTGGCGATGGCGCCCAGCGCGAATGGGTTACGCCGGCTGAGATCCGCATCGAAGAGATCGACGGACGCCGCCGCGCCGTGCTGCTTGAGACCGGCGAGGAAATCGCCATCGGCTCGATCGAGAAGATGTCGAAGTCGAAGAAGAATGTCGTCGATCCCGACGACATCATCGCTTCCTACGGCGCCGATACGGCCCGCTTCTTCGTTCTCTCCGATTCGCCCCCGGATCGGGACGTCATCTGGTCCGAGGCCGGTGTCGAAGGATCGCATCGCTTCGTCCAACGCGTGTGGCGTTTGATAAGCGAGTCGGCCGAAAAGCTGCGCGAGACCGAAGCAGCGCCGGCATCTGAAGGCGAAGCCCTTGCGGTTTCGCAGGCCGCTCACAAGACGCTGCGCGCCGTTGAGGCGGATTATGACAAACTCGCCTTCAACAAGGCCGTGGCGCGGATCTATGAACTGGTGAACACGCTTGCCGCGCCGCTGACCCAGGTTGCCGCCGGCAAGGCGGATGCGGCACTCGCCGGCGCCGTGAAGGACGCCACGACGATCCTGATCAACCTGATCGCACCAATGACGCCGCATCTCGCCGAGGAATGCTGGCGCGAAATCGGCGGCGAGGGGCTGATTGCGGAACGCGGCTGGCCGGCTTTCAGCCCGGCGCTGGTTGTCGAGAACGAAATCACCCTTCCGGTGCAGATCAACGGCAAGAAGCGCGCCGATTTGACAATCGCCCGCGATGCGGATCAGAGTGCGATCGAAAGCGCCGTCCTGGCGCTTGATGCCGTCAAGACTGCGCTCAACGGCAGCAGCCCCAAGAAAATCATCGTCGTGCCCCAGAGGATCGTCAATGTCGTTGTCTGATAGAGCTGACTCCCGCATCCGGTCGATCCCGGTGCTGGCAGGTGTTCTTTTGCTGACCGCGCTCGCTGGCTGCCAGGTCAGGCCGCTCTATTCCGATCCTGTCGGTACGTCGACGGCATTGGCGGCCATCGAGATCTCCGATGCCGACGACCGCGTCGAACAGGAAGTCCGCAACGACCTGATCTTCCTTGTGGCAGGCGGGCAGGGCGAACCGGTAAACCCGCAGTATCACCTGGCACTTGAGGTCACGACCCGCGCCATGGGCGTGCTCTATGATCAGGACAAGGACCGAGTGGACCGGGCCAGCGCCGGCCGCATCGTCGTCAAGGCGGACTACAACCTGACGAAGATCGGCACGGGCGAGACGATCAAGTCCGGTAATCGTACGGCGGTCGCGCTCGTCGACTTCCCGGTCCAGGAATTTGCCAAGTTGCGCGCCGTCCGCGACGGCGAAAACCGCGCAGCAAAGGAACTGGCCGAGCTGATCCGGGCTGATATCGCCGCGGCCCTCAGCCGCTAGTCGGTGTCGGGATGAGCGAAGTCAAGTCACACGAATTCGACTCCTTCCTCCAGAAGTCCGCCGGGGTCTACCGGCTGTTCATTCTCTACGGGCCCGACCGCGGGCTCGTCTCCGAGCGCGCGTCCGCGCTCGCCGCGCGCTGCGGCGTGCCGCTGGATGATCCCTTTTCCGTCCTGAAACTCGATGTCAGCGAGCTGACGCAATCGCCGGGCCGGCTGCTCGATGAGGTCAATTCCATCGGCCTCTTCGGTGGTGACAAGCTCATCTGGGTACGGGGCGCGGCCAACGAGAAGTCGCTCGTCGACGCGATGCAGCTTCTGGCCGCCGAACCGCCGTCCGGAAGTTACGTGATCGTCGAGGCCGGTGACCTGAAGAAGGGGGCCGCACTCCGCAAGATCGGCGAGACGGCCCGCTCTGTCGCCTGCATCGCCTGTTACAGCGACGACATTCGCGGCCTGCAGGCCTTGATCGACAAGGAACTTGGCGACGAAAAGCTGGGAATCACGCCTGCCGCCCGCGCGCGCCTGCTGGAGGCACTTGGCGGCGACCGCCTGGCGTCACGCAACGAACTGCGCAAGCTCGCCCTTTATTGCCGCGGCAAGACGGCTGTCGACGAGGAGGACGTTCTCGACATCGTCGGCGACGCCAGCGCCATTTCCGTTGACGACGCGGTCGACGCGGTCCTGAAGGGCGATCTCGACGGCCTGCTGCACGCGATGCAGAAGATCACCACGTCGAAAACACCGGCGTTTCTGGTGCTGCAGGCCTGCCTAAGACAGTTCCAGCAGCTCGACGTGATGCGCGCCGAAATGGATGCCAGTCGCCAGCAGGCGGGGCAGGTGATTGCCACGCTCGGCCGCGGTCTACATTTCCGGCGCAAGCCGATCGTCGAAGCCGCCTTGAAGCAATGGACGGCGCCGGCGATACGCCGTGAACTCAATCGTCTTCAGACGACGATCTTTCAAAGTCGCAGCCGCGCCAGCCTGGAAGAAAGCCTGGTCTTGCAGAATCTCATGGCGATCGCCGTGCAATCCGCACGGCGCTGATGCGGTTGACGCAAAGGGGACCCAGCCCTGACGCCGCTTGCTTCCGTCACTTTCCTAGCCGGCAATTATGCCTCGCACGGATGCCTCCGCGTCCCCACGGATGCTCCCGACGGAACCAAGTAAGACAGAAAGATTAAGTGAATCAATAGATTAAGCCGCGCCTTGCACACGAGGCGCGGCTTTCGCATGCCGCTTGAAGCCCTCACCGGCGCTCAAGCAGGCGGCAAATTTCCTCGAGCTGATCGAGCGTCTTATAGGCGATGCGGAGATGGCCACCAGACGCCTTGTGGTTGACGGTCACTTCGAGGCCAAGGCTGTCCGACAGGGTACGTTCCAACGCCAGCGTATCCGCATCCTTTTCGTCGCGGCGCGCTGTCTTGCCGAAATTCGGATCGTTCTGGGCGCGGATATCGTTTTGAGCCATGCGCTCGGCATCGCGCACTGAAAGCCCCTTGGCGACAATCGTCCGGGCCAGCGTCGCCGGATCCGACGTGGGAATGAGCGCCCGTGCATGACCCGCGGAAAGCGTACCCTCCGACAGCATGTCGCGTACCGGTTCCGGCAGTTTCAGCAGCCGCAGGCTGTTGGCGACGTGGCTGCGGCTCTTGCCGATGATTTCGCCGAGATCGTTCTGCGTATAACCATGCTCGGCAATCAGCTGCTCATACCCAAGCGCCTCATCAAGCGGGTTGAGGTCCGAGCGCTGAACGTTTTCGACGATAGCGATCTCAAGTGCCGTACGATCATCGACGTCGCGAATGATCACCGGAATCTCGGTGAATCCGGCTAACTGTGCGGCGCGCCAGCGGCGTTCGCCGGCGATGATTTCGTAGCGGTCGACACCAATGGTGCGGGCGACAACGGGCTGAACGATGCCGTGCTGGCGGATAGAATTGGCGAGATCCTGGAGTTCGGCTTCATCAAACTGCCGGCGCGGATTGCGGGGGTTGCGCGACACAAACTCAATCGGCACCCGCCGGTCCGGATTGACCGGGGCAGGGGCTGCGGCGCCAGTCTGCAGCGGCTGATCCATCTCACCGATCAACGCTGCCAGTCCGCGACCAAGCCGTCTCTTCGAGCTATCGTCGTTCATATTGTCACCCGATTTAGATTACGCTACCGAAATGATTATGCCGCCTTGCGCTGGCGCTCGCGCTGAATCACTTCCGATGCCAACTGCAGATAGGCCTGGCTTCCGGCACACTTCAGATCGTAGAGGATTGCAGGCTTGCCATAGGACGGCGCCTCCGAAACGCGAACATTGCGCGGGATGAGCGTGTGATAGACCTTGTCGCCAAGATGGGTGCGGACATCGCTAACGACCTGTTGGGCGAGGTTGTTGCGCGAGTCGAACATCGTCAGCACGATGCCCTGGATATCCAGTGACGGGTTTACCGATCGGCGAACCTGGTCCACGGTTTCCAGCAATTGGCTGAGACCTTCCAATGCGAAGAACTCGCACTGCAGCGGCACCAGCACGGAATGCGCGGCCGCCATGGCATTCATCGTCAGCAGATTGAACGACGGCGGGCAGTCGACGAGCACATAGGAATATTCCATCGCCGCCGGGCTAACCAAAGCTCTGCGCAGCCGGAAAACCCGATCCGCCTCCTGCGAAATCTCCATCTCGACGCCGAGAAGATCCATCGTCGACGGCACGATCGAAAGGTTCGGAACGGCGGTTTGCTGCGCAATCTCGCCAATCCCATGCGATCCCATCATCAGCTCGTAGGACGAGAGGTTTCGATCCCGCCGCTGAATACCCAAACCGGTGCTGGCATTGCCCTGCGGATCAAGATCGACGATGAGGACGCGCTCGCCGATCGCCGCCAAAGCGGTAGCCAGATTAATGGCGGTCGTCGTTTTACCGACTCCACCCTTCTGATTTGCGATTGTGATGATCCGATTTCTTGCGCCAAACATATTTCCGCTCGCCGATCACTGAACCTTGCGTGACAGATTTGCGATCTCGAGCACAACAGAATCCGGCTCGACGACGCTTGGATGTTTTACCAGATCGAATTGATAGCGGCCAATGGCTTTGTCGATTTCGCGCTGGTAATCCCGCCCTTTGTGGAAGTAGGCGACCGTTTTGCGCTCCTCGGCCAGCAACCACGGCGCCGAATAGTCGAGCAACAGCGTCAAATCGGCCAATGCGCGCGCCGAAACTGCGTCGGCCTGCGGAATCACCCTTCCGGCTTCTTCGATTCGAATCGGATGAACGGAGCCGCGCGCACCCGTTTCCGCCAATGCGACCCGCAAGAATGCGGCCTTCTTGTTGTTGCTTTCGACGAGATGCACCCAGCCGTCGGCGAACTCCGCGAGATAGATCGCCGTAATGACACCCGGGAAGCCGCCCCCGCTACCGAGATCGACCCAGGTCTTTGGCTTGGGCGACAGTTGCGCAAGCTGCAGACTGTCGACGATATGACGGCGCCACAGATCCTCGATGGTGGAGGGCGCCACGAGATTGATCGACTTCGCCCATTTCTGAAAGAGGCGGGCAAAATGCTCCAGTCGTTCATTCGTTTCACGTGAAACACGCAGTCCGTTCAACACATCGACGGGACTCGTTTTCATTGTGCACTTGCCTTTTCTTCGCGTTCTACAGTTCCGCTCTGACGCTTCAACCAGGCAAGAATCAGCGACGCCGCGGCCGGGGTCATGCCGTCCACCTTCATCACCTGTGCCAGATTTCGCGGTGCCTGCTGCTTCAGCTTCTGCTTCAGTTCATTGGACAAGCCCGACAGTTTGTCAAAGTCAAAGCCGTCGGGAATGACCAGATTTTCCTCACGACGAATGCCGGCTATGTCCGCCGCCTGGCGGTCCATATAGACCGCGTAGGCCGCGTCAATCTCCAGCGCTTCGACTACCCGCGGGCCAATCGACGACAGCTCGGGCCAGATCGGCAGCAGGGCAGCGATTGACTGCTCCGGATAGGAGAGGATCTCAAAGGCAGTGCGCCGCTGGCCATCCTGGTTCAGCCTGAGGCCATGGCGATTGCCCTCCGCCGGGGTCACCGAAAGGCTCTTCAATAGCTGCCGGCCGTCATCGAACTGAGCGCGCCAATCGACAAAACGATCACGGCGCCCGTCGGAGATGCAGCCGAGCTCCATCGCCAATGGTGTCAGACGGGCATCGGCATTGTCGGCACGGAGCGACAAACGATACTCCGCGCGAGACGTGAACATGCGGTAGGGCTCAGTGATGCCGCGCGACGTCAGATCGTCGATCATGACGCCGATATAGGAATTGGTGCGGCTGAAGATCACCTCCGGTCGTCCGGTCGCAAGCAAAGCCGCATTCAAACCCGCGACCAATCCTTGCGCGGCAGCTTCCTCGTAACCGGTCGTCCCGTTGATCTGCCCCGCCAGGAACAGGCCGGGCATCTTGCGCACCGCCAAAGTTGCGTTCAACTCGCGCGGATCCACATGGTCATATTCGATGGCATAGCCGGGCTGCAGGATCGTCACATTCTCCAAGCCGGGGATTGTTCGAATGAACGCCTCTTGGATATCGGCGGGCAGCGACGTCGAAATCCCATTCGGATAGATGGTGTCATCGTCGAGGCCTTCCGGCTCCAGGAAGATCTGATGACCGTCGCGTTCGCCAAAGCGCACGATCTTGTCCTCGATCGACGGACAATAGCGCGGGCCGACACCTTCGATCTGGCCCGAATACATGGCCGACTTGCCGATGTTGTCGGCAATGATCTTGTGCGTTGCCTCCGTCGTGCGCGTCACACCGCAATCAATCTGACGGTTCAGAATGTGGTCGGTCATGAAGGAGAAGGGCACGGGATCCTCGTCCGGCCCTTGCCGCCCGACACGATCCCAGTCGATCGTGCGTCCATCGAGGCGTGCCGGCGTACCGGTCTTCAAGCGGCCGAGCTTCAGACCGTAGCGCAACAGCGTCCCGGAAAGACCAACCGATGGTTCTTCACCAACACGGCCGGCAGGGATCTTCTGATCGCCGATGTGGATCAGACCCTTCAGGAAAGTGCCAGTCGTCAGGACCACGGACTTTGATATAAACGACCGCCCGTCCTTCATCACGACGCCGCTGACCTTTCCGTCAGTCTCAACGAGGTCAAAGGCATCGCCCTCGATAACCGTCAGATTGGCGATGGCGGCGATCTCGCGTTGCATGGCTTCGCGATAGAGGCGCCGGTCAGCCTGGGTGCGCGGACCTCGAACAGCAGGCCCCTTGCGCCGGTTGAGGAGGCGAAACTGAATGCCGCCAGCATCGGCGACGCGGCCCATCAGGCCATCCATCGCGTCGATCTCGCGCACCAGATGCCCCTTACCCAATCCACCGATCGCCGGGTTGCAGGACATCACGCCAATGGTTGACGCCTTATGGGTAATCAGTGCCGTATTGGCGCCGAGACGCGCTGCCGCGGCTGCCGCTTCGCAGCCCGCATGGCCGCCGCCAATGACGATGACGTCATACTGGATCATTGCTCATATCTCCAAGCCAGCACCGCTTCGCGCCGGCACGAATCGTTTCACGTGAAACACAACGAAGGACGCGCAAACGTTGTATCGTTGTTTCCACAGGCTATTTTCCAATACAGAATTCGGAAAATATCACATCCAAAAGGTTCTCGACATCCACCCGGCCGGTAATCCGCCCAATGGCATCGCCTGCGAGACGAAGCTGCTCAGCTCGGATGTCGAGACCATAACGCTCCCCCGCCAAACTCGCTTCGATTGCCCGAAGCGCTTGACGCAGGCTATCGACATGGCGGCGACGCGACGGCAAAGCGAGTGCGGTCCGGCCACTGAGGTCGGGCAGATGGCTGGCGATCGCATCCAATAGGCGATCCATGCCTTCACCCGTCCTGGTCGAGATGAAAACGTCCGCCGCATCGGGAGACCACCGCTGGTCTCGTTGATCGATCTTTGTTGCCACCCGCAGGACGGGCGTGCCGTCAGTGGCAATTTCGGACAAAGATTCAAAACCGCCGGCGGACTCCGACAGGAGGAGGATCAGATCTGCTCGCTCGATCACTTCGCGTGCCCGACGGATACCCTCTTGCTCGACACGTTCGTCGGTTTCACGCAATCCGGCGGTGTCGTAGAGTTTGACGGAGAATCCGGCTAATGAAAGGTCAACCGAGAGTACGTCGCGTGTCGTCCCGGCGATTTCCGTGACGATGGCGATATCCCGCTGCGCCAGTGCATTGAGCAAACTCGACTTGCCGGCATTCGGCTCGCCGGCGATGACGATCTTCAACCCGTCCCGGATGATCTCGGCGATCGGCGCATCGGCGATGTGGGCGGCGATCTCCCGTGCCAGCATCGCCATGTCCTGCCAGATGCGTTCGCTCACCGAACCCGGCACGTCGTCCTCGTCGGCAAAATCGAGTTCGGCCTCGATCATCGCCCGCGCATGCGTGAGGCGTTTTGCCCAGGCCGCGTAAACCTTCGATTGCCCACCACCCGAATGTTCAATCGCCAGCCGGCGCTGCATTTCGGTCTCGGCAACGATCAGGTCGGCGAGCCCCTCGACTTCCACCAGATCCAGCTTGCCGTTCTGGAAGGCGCGCCGTGAAAACTCGCCCGCTTCCGCGTGGCGCAGCCCCTCGAACTGGGAGAGCGCTTCGAGCAGGGCGTTCACCGCAGCGCGGCCACCATGGATGTGAAATTCGGCGCAATCCTCGCCGGTGAAGGAAGCAGGTCCGCGAAAATAGAGGACAAGGCCGCTATCGATCACAAGACCGTTGCGGGTCCGAATCGATTTGAGTGTCGCTGTTCGCGGAAGCGGCACGTCACCGCACAACGCCTGCAGGACCGCCGCGGTGTGCTGGCCGCTGACACGCACGACCGCGACGCCGGCGGGCAGGGCTCCGCTGGAAAGCGCATATATCGTGTGCATCGCTGTCATTGGCTCACCTGAAAGACCGCGAAAGCCGTTATGCGCTTCGCTGGTCGAAACAATGGGGATCGTCGAAGTTCGGGACCGGATCGTTTCGCTTCGCGGAGCATGCTCACGCAGAATGAAGACTGTATCTCAACGGGTCGGGGGAGCTTATGCCGAAACGCCGTTGAAATATCAAGGTGCTGCCACGCTTCGTGTTTCATGGCGCCGGCATGTTTCACGTGAATCAGCCGGAAACAATTGTGGAGTCGAGATCCCGATGATCCGGATTGTTGCGAGGCCGAATCGATATCTGCAGTGAATCCGGCTAAGGTTCTTGGAAAACAAAACCGGCCGAATTACTCGGCCGGTCTCTGATTTCGGCTATCGACCGCGTCTTACGTGTTCATCGAGTCGAAGAAATCACCGTTGTTTTTCGTCTGCTTGAGCTTGTCGATAAGGAACTCGATCGCGTCGGTTGTGCCCATCGGCGCCAGAATGCGGCGGAGCACGAAGATCTTCTGCAGGTCCTGACGCGGCACCAATAGGTCTTCCTTACGCGTACCGGACTTGAGAATGTCCATCGCCGGGAAGATGCGCTTGTCGGCGACCTTGCGGTCGAGCACGATTTCCGAGTTACCGGTACCCTTGAATTCTTCAAAGATGACTTCGTCCATGCGGCTGCCGGTATCGATCAGCGCGGTCGCGATGATCGTCAGCGAGCCGCCTTCTTCGATGTTACGGGCGGCACCGAAGAAGCGCTTCGGACGTTGCAGCGCATTGGCGTCGACACCACCGGTCAGGACCTTGCCGGAAGACGGAACGACCGTGTTGTAGGCGCGGCCGAGGCGGGTGATCGAGTCGAGCAGGATAACCACGTCGCGGCCATGTTCGACAAGGCGCTTCGCCTTTTCGATGACCATTTCGGCAACCTGCACGTGGCGGGTTGCCGGCTCGTCGAAGGTCGACGAAACGACTTCGCCCTTCACCGAGCGCTGCATGTCCGTCACTTCTTCCGGACGCTCGTCGATCAGGAGAACGATCAGGTAGCATTCCGGATGGTTGGCGGTGATCGAATGCGCGATGTTCTGCAGGAGAACGGTCTTACCGGTGCGCGGTGGTGCGACGATCAGGCCGCGCTGGCCTTTGCCGAGCGGCGCCACCAGGTCGATGACGCGGGCCGAGAGATCCTTCGACGTCGGAACGTCGAGTTCCATCTTGAAGCGCTCGTTCGGATAGAGCGGCGTCAGGTTGTCGAAGTGAACCTTGTGACGGATCTTTTCCGGATCATCGAAATTGATGGTGTTGACTTTGAGCAGGGCGAAGTAGCGTTCGCCTTCCTTCGGTCCGCGGATCGGGCCCTCAACCGTGTCGCCGGTCTTCAAGGAGAAGCGGCGGATCTGGGAAGGCGAGATGTAAATGTCGTCGGGACCGGGAAGGTAGTTTGCATTCGCGGAACGGAGAAAGCCGAACCCGTCCTGCAGGACTTCAACGACGCCTTCGCCGATGATTTCGATATCCTGTGCGGCAAGCATCTTGAGGATCGCGAACATCAGCTCCTGCTTGCGCATCGTGCTGGCGTTTTCGACCTCGAGCTCCTCGGCAAAGGCGAGCAGATCGGTCGGCGTCTTGTTCTTGAGTTCTTGTAGCTTCATTTCAGCCATGAAGGATCCATGTTTGGTATGGGTAATGGAGAGATGGCGAGTATTCGTTAGGGAGCTGCGGCTGGAAGAGGCAGGCTCTTGTCTTTGTCACAAGCCATGAAGAGGAGATGGCAGAAAATAGCGATTCACGTGAAACCCCGCAAGGGGCTGTCGCAAATTAGAAACGACTATTGCAAACCACAAATCGATTAAATTCAGAACGGCTTCACCACGACCATGATCACGATGAGAATCATCAGCAGTGTCGGGGCCTCGTTCATCAGCCGCCAATAGCGCGCATCGTGCTTGTTTTCGTCACGCTGGAATTCGCGAACGGCGCGGCTGAAGCGCATATGGACACCCGTCAGCAGCACCACGAACAGGAGCTTGGCGTGCAGCCAGCCGCCCTGGAAGCCATAGACGCTCCAGGCGAGGTAGAGCCCGAGCACCCAGGAGATCATCATCGCCGGGTTCATGATGACCTTCAAGAGCCGCATCTCCATCATCTTGAAGGTTTCCGACTGCGCCGAGCCTGGCTCGGCGTCGGTGTGATAGATGAAGAGGCGTGGCATGTAGAGAAGGGCCGCCATCCAGGACATGACCGCGATGACATGCAGCGCCTTGATCCAGAGATAGAGATCATCCGGCTGCCAGACGAACAGACCGACAAGAAGCGCCACGAAAGCGCTGAGCGCAATCGCTGCCCTGAGCCGCGCCCTGTTACCGGGCGCCTGATCGGTCTGCCTCTCCGCCATCATTTCGCTCCGCGGACCCGGGCAACCAGCGCCGACACGTGATCCGGATCGGCCTGCGGCGTGATGCCGTGGCCGAGGTTGAAGATCAGTGGTCCATGGCCAAGCGCATCGAGAATACGGTCGATGCCTTCCTCGAGCGCCGTGCCGCCCGCAACAACCCGCATCGGATCGAGGTTGCCCTGCACCGGCCCTTCCTTCTGCAGATCCTGCGCGAAGGAAAGCGGCACGCTCCAGTCAAGGCCGATGGCATCGGCGCCCGTCGCCTGGCGATAGGTCTTCAGTAGCTGACCAGCGCCTTTCGCAAAGGCGATGATCTTCGCGTTCGGCCGCTGCGCCCGGACCGAAGCGATCATCCGCTGCACCGGCTTGACGGCATAACGGGCGAATTCCTCCTCGCCGAGAACCCCGGCCCAGGAATCGAAGATCTGCACCGCATCGGCGCCGGCATCGATCTGCCGCACGAGATAGTCGGCCGAGACATCCGCGAGGAAAGACAGCAGGTGATCGAAGGCTTCCGGATTGCGGTAGGCAAAGAGACGGGCAGGGGCCTGGTCCGGCGTCCCGTGTCCGGCGATCATATAGGTCGCAACCGTCCAGGGAGCGCCACAGAAGCCAAGCAGCGTCGTTTCTCCGGGGAGTTCGGCGCGCAACCGCGACACCGTCTCAAAGACAGGCTGAAGGTGCTCAGCGATGCCCTCAGGCTTCAGGCGAAGGATACCGTCGACATCGATCGGATCCATTCGCGGCCCATGGCCTTCCTCGAAGCGCACATTGCGCTTCAGAGCATCCGGGATGACCAGGATATCGGAGAAGAGAATGGCGGCATCGAAAGCATATCGACGGATCGGCTGCAGCGTCACCTCGACTGCGAGATCCGGCGTGTAGCAGAGATCGAGGAAGCTTCCGGCCTTAGCCCGCGTTGCCCTGTACTCCGGCAGGTAGCGGCCGGCTTGGCGCATGAGCCAGATCGGAGGAGGAGATACCGTCTTCCCTACCAAAACCTCCAGAACCTTTCTGCGCGTTTCGGTCACGGATCATCTCTCCCAATCTAAAATCAAAGATATTTAGAAGGTTTCTATTTCTTAGAGTCGGTGGGTATCAAGGATTAAAACAACCCACCAACTTGTCCACGGCCGCGGATCAGGATGAAGTGCGCCGGGACAACAACCGCGCCATCTGGAAAAACAGTGCAGATAGGCGAATAAAGGCCTTTTGATTCAGTCGATTAGCGGCACAGAGATTTTGGCCGGGCTTGTGGACAACCGGTTGATACGCGTGACACTTTGTCATCGCCGCGAGTCTTTTCCACATTTGCCGCGGAGCATTTTCCGCGGCTGCGCCAATTGTGAATAAGTCGGCTGTTTTCCACTTGCCTGGATCGGCATCGCGTCGTTAGCTGTTCTTCATCCCGGCTTATCAACAGCACCAGGAGAATTGCGTGGAGAACAAGAAAAACTACTTCCACCTTCACCTGATTTCGGACTCGACCGGCGAGACTCTGATCGCCGCGGGGCGGGCCGCAGCCGCTCAATTCCAGAGTTCCCACGCGCTGGAACATGTCTATCCGCTGATCCGCAACCGCAAACAGTTGCTGCAGGTTCTCGACGCGATCGATGGCGCGCCCGGCATCGTGCTCTACACGATTGTCGACCGGGAACTTGCCGATATCATCGATCGGCGTTGTCGCGACATGGGCGTCCCTTGTGTCTCGGTGCTCGACCCGATCATCGACCTCTTCCAGTCCTATCTGGGATCGCCCTCGCGTCGTCGCTCCGGCGCCCAGCATGTGATGGACGCGGAATACTTCGCCCGTATCGATGCGCTCAACTTTACGATGGACCATGACGACGGCCAGTTGCCTGCCGATTTCGACGAGGCCGATGTCGTTCTCGTCGGCATCAGCCGGACGTCGAAGACGCCGACCAGCATCTATCTCGCCAACCGCGGCATCAAGACCGCCAACATTCCGATCGTCCCGGGCGTGCCGTTGCCCGACAGATTGATGGAGGCGACGAAGCCGCTCGTCGTCGGGCTGATCGCCACCGCCGACCGCATCTCACAAGTGCGCCAGCACCGGGTGCTCGGAACGACGCAAGGGTTCCACGGCGATCAATATACGGACAAGGCCTCGATTACCGAGGAACTGAAATATGCACGGTCACTTTGCGCCCGCAACAACTGGCCGGTCATCGATGTTACCCGCCGTTCGATCGAGGAAACCGCGGCCGCCATCGTTGCCCTGCGTCCGCGTCTGCGCTAGAGCGGGATGAGGAAAAGTGTTTGCGGTTTTCCGCCCGCCATCCCGCTCTCACTTGTAAAAATCGATCACGTTTATGATTTTGGGTCGAGCCGACCCCAAAATCATGTGATCCCCCCGAATCGAACAATACGGGAACCTGATTGATGAATCCTTTGCTCGTCCTGGCCTCGGCAAGCCCGTTTCGCCGTGCGCTCCTGGAAAATGCCGGCCTCGTTTTCGAGGCGAAGGCAGCCAAGATCGATGAGCGTGCGCTGGAAAAGCCGCTCGAAGATGCCGGTGCTGCGCCCGAAACCGTGGCGCTCGCGCTGGCGGAGGCAAAGGCGCGCGACGTTATCCGGCATTTTGACGACGCGCTGGTGATCGGCTCGGACCAGACCATGTCCCTGGAAGCGCGGGTCTATCACAAGCCAAAGGACGTGGCGGAAGCGGCACAGCATCTGCTTTCGCTGTCGGGAAAGACCCATCGCCTGAACAGCGCCATCGTGCTTTTGCGCGGCGAAGAGGTTGTCTGGCGGCACGTCTCTTCCGCTCATATGACCGTGCGGCCGCTGACGGCAGACTTCGTTAGGCGCCACCTGGAGCGTGTCGGCGAGAAGGCACTTTCGAGCGTCGGCGCCTACCAACTGGAAGGCGAGGGGATCCAGCTCTTCGAAAAGATCGAGGGCGACTATTTCACCATCCTCGGTCTTCCGATGCTGCCGCTGCTCGCCAAACTTCGTGAACTGGGAACGATCGATGCGTGATTCACGTGAAACATTTGTTAACCACGCCTTCGTCACCGGCTATCCGATCAAGCATTCCCGATCGCCTCTCATCCACGGCTATTGGCTGAAACAGCTCGGTCTGCCCGGCAGCTACCGCGCCCATGAGGTCAGGCCGGACGATTTCGCCGCCTTCATTGCAAGCCTCAGGGACGGAACATCCGGTTTCTGCGGCGGCAATGTCACCATCCCGCACAAGGAACTCGCCTGTCGCCTGGCGGATAGACCCGATGAGCTGAGCCAGGAGCTCGGCGCCGCCAATACGCTTTGGGTTGAAGATGGGGAGGTTCGCGCCACCAACACCGACGGCCGCGGTTTCGTTGCCAATCTCGATGAGCGGGCGGCCGGCTGGGACAAGACGTCGACCGCCGTTGTCCTCGGCGCCGGCGGCGCCAGCCGCGCGATCATCCAGGCGGTCCGTGATCGCGGCATCAAGACGATTCATGTCGTCAATCGGACGGTCGAGCGGGCGAAGGAGCTCGCCGATCGTTTCGGACCGTCGGTCGAGGCGCATCCCATGGGCGCGCTCAAGGAGGTGATGGCGGGCGCAGGCCTGTTCATCAACACCACTTCCCTTGGCATGGATGGCAGCGAAGCGCCGGCGATCGATTTCGGCATCATGGCATCCGGCGCCGTCGTGACGGATATTGTCTATGTTCCGCTGAAGACGCCGATCCTGGTCCAGGCGGAGGCGCAAGGTTTCGCGATCGTCGACGGTCTGGGCATGCTTCTGCACCAGGCGGTGCCCGGCTTCGAGCTCTGGTTTGGCTGTCGGCCGACGGTCGATGCCGCGCTTCGACAGCTCATCATCGATGACATGGACAGGCACTGATGATGATCCTCGGGCTGACAGGATCGATCGCCATGGGCAAGTCGACGACGGCCCAGATGTTCCGTGATTTCGGCGTTCCGGTGAACGATGCCGATGAGGTCGTGCACGAACTTTATCGCGGCGAGGCGGTTGCACCGGTCGAGGCGGCCTTTCCCGGAACGACGAAAGACGGTGAGGTCGATCGCGCCGAACTGTCGCGCCAGCTCATGGAGGCGCCGGGACGGCTGCCGGAACTCGAGGCGATCGTTCATCCGCTCGTGCGCAAGAAGGAGCAAGAGTTCCTAACGAAGAACGCAGGCGCGCCTTTTGTTGTCCTGGACATTCCGCTGCTGTTTGAAACGGGCGCGGAAAAGCGGGTCGACCGCGTCGTGGTGGTGAGCTGTTCGGCCGAACTCCAGCGCGAAAGAGCGTTGAAGCGCCCGGGAATGACCGAGGAAAAACTCGCGATGATCCTTGCGCGGCAGGTGCCCGACAGCGAAAAGCGTAAACGCGCCGACTACATCATCGATACCAGCGACAGTTTCGACGTCACCCGCGGCCAGGTGAAGGCCGTCGTCGACGAGCTCGCAGCCAGCAACGGAGACACGGATGCGTGAGATCATCTTCGATACGGAAACGACGGGCCTCGACAATCGCGAGGACCGCGTGATCGAAATCGGCGGTGTCGAACTCGAAAATCAGTTTCCGACCGGCCGCACGTTGCACATCTTCATCAATCCCGGCAGCCGCAAGGTTCACCCGGATGCACTCGCCATCCACGGCATCACCGACGAATTCCTGAGGGACAAGCCGCCCTTTGCCGATGTCGTCGATGAGATCCTCGAATTCTTCGGAGATGCGCGTTGGGTTGCGCACAACGCCACCTTCGACATGGGCTTCGTCAACGCGGAGTTCGCCCGTCTGGGACTGCCGCCGATCGCCGTCGATCGGGTGACGGACACGTTGGCGCTTGCTCGCCGCAAGCACCCGATGGGGCCGAACTCGCTCGATGCGCTTTGCCGTCGTTACGGCATCGACAATTCGCACCGCGCGAAACACGGCGCTCTTCTCGACTCCGAACTGCTTGCCGAAGTCTATATCGAGATGATCGGCGGTCGGCAGGCTGCGCTCGGCCTTGTCTCGACGAAATCGGCGGGGCAGTCGATTGAACTCGACGATGCGCCAATCGTCATCGGCCAGCGTCCGCGTCCGCTGCCGAGCCGGCTGTCGGAGGAAGATCTTGCGGCGCACGCTGCGCTGATTGCGAAGATCGGCGCCAAGGCGATCTGGGCAAAATACGAACCCCAGGAATAACAGGCATCAAAAAAGCCCGGCGTGTGAACTGACCCCCGAAAGTTGGACATCAACCTTCGGGGGTTTTGCATGTCCAAGCACAGCACGGTTTTCAAGCAGTCTGTCGTCGCGTTTTATCTGCGCGGTGATCACGGCTACGGCAGCGTTGGGGCGCAGTTCGGCATCGATGACGCGACGGTGCGCAAATGGGTGGCGGCTCATGCGGCGCATGGTTTGGCGGGACTGGAGAAGAAATTCGGCCACTATGATGCCGAGTTCAAGCTATCGGTTCTGCGCCGGATGTGGGAGGATGGGTTGTCCCGTCGGCAGGCAGCGGCGATCTTCGGCATCCGCAATGCCGGCTGCCTTTCGGAATGGGAGAGGCGATATGAACGCGGCGGCTCGCAGCCTTGACCCCGCGCCGGAGAGGAAGGCCGCCATCCATGCCAGAACCACCCGTCAAAGCCAGTGGAGCGGATGCTTCGCGGAGCGATGACGCCAAGAGCCGTGAGGAGCTGTTGGCAGAACTGAACTATCTGCGCATGGAGAACGCCTACCTAAAAAAACTGGAGGCCTTAACGCGGGAACAGGCGCCGAAAAAGCGCACGTCGTCCAAGCGTTAAGGCCGTTCTATCGGCTTGACGGCTTGCTCAAGCTTGCCGGCCTGGCGCGCAGCACGTTCTACTATCAGCAGCAGGCACTCGCCCGGCCCGACCGGCATATCGTGCTTAAGGACCGGATCCGATCAATCTTCGCGGCCCACAAGGGCCGCTATGGCTACCGCCGGGTGAGCGCAGCGTTGCGCGGACTAGGCGAGACGGTCAACCACAAGACGGTTCAGCGGCTGATGGTCGAGCTGGGCCTGAAGTCGCTGGTCCGGCCGAAGAAATACCGCTCCTACACGGGCCAGGCCGGACACGTAGCGCCCGATCGCATCCAGCGGCAGTTCGCCGCCGAGCGCATGAACCAGAAATGGGTGACCGATGTGACGGAGTTCAGCGTGGCGGGCGAGAAGCTCTATCTCTCGCCGGTCATGGACCTCCACAACGGCGAAATCATCGCCTATGAGACCGCCAGGCGGCCGGTGTTCAAACTGGTCGAGAGCATGCTCACCAAAGCTCTGAGCCGATTGCAGGCCGATGAACGGCCGATCCTGCACTCCGACCAGGGATGGCAATATCAGATGCCGGCCTGGCAGCGCCTGCTTCAGGCAGGCAACATCGATCAGAGCATGTCACGCAAAGGCAACTGCCTCGACAATGCCGCCATGGAAAGCTTCTTCGCCACCCTCAAATCCGAGTTCTTCCATCCCACGCGCTTCGACAGCATCAACAGCCTGCAAGACGGCATCGCAGACTACATCCACTACTACAACCATCACCGCATCAAACTGAAGCTCAAAGGGCTGAGCCCTGTACAATACAGGACCCAGCCCTTAAATCATCCCAGCCTATGAACCGTCCAACTTTACGGGGTCAGTTCAGTGAACCGGGCTTCTTTGTTCCAGCGTTCTGGATTTCGATCAGTTCGCGGTTTCGTTCGCGTTCGAAACCTGGGCACGGACCTTTTCTTCGGCCATGCGCTGCGCGAACATCTGCGCGAAGTCGATCGGGTCGATCATCAGCGGCGGGAAGCCACCGTTGCGGGTCGCGTCGGCAACGATCTGGCGCGCGAACGGGAACAGCAGGCGCGGGCACTCGATGAAGAGCAGCGGCAGCATGTGCTCCTGCGGGAAACCGGCAACGCGGAAGACGCCGCCATAGGCCAGCTCGACGTTGAAGAGAACGCGTTCGCCGTCCTTGGCTTCGGCATTCAGCGACAGAACAACGTCGAAATCGTTCTCTGCGAGCGGGTTGGCGTTGACATTGACGTTGATGTTGATCGACGGCGCCTTGTCACGAGCCTGCAGCGAACGCGGAGCGCCCGGGTTTTCGAAGGAAAGGTCCTTGATATACTGGGCGAGGATGTTCAGCGACGGGCTCTGCTGCGCGCTGCCGTTGCCGTTGGATGCGGTATCAGTCGTCATAAGGGTTCCTCGACATCAATTCGGTGAGGCCATCTAGCATTTCGGCCTAGGGCTTACAACCCTGCGAACCCGGCGCGTTCGGCCGGATGCGGGTACCTTTGCTCCAAACCGCGAAGCCGGGAATATGCTCCAGAATGTGGGCGACGGAGTGCCGTTTGCGCATTCTTTTGGTCAGGGGCGATGGCGATCGCCGTTTTGCGGCGGATCCTCGTCGTCGGTCCGCGAGAATTCGCCTTCGTCGAGGTCGATGACGCGCGGCGAGGGCCGTGGTTCTCGCGGGTCGTTTTGTGGGTACCAGTTTGCCCCCGATGCCGCGGTTACGATCGTCATCCGCTTGCGCAGGTAGGCGGCCACGCCATTCCGGACAAAGGGCAGAAACAGGAGGAGCCCGATTACGTCGCTGACGAAGCCCGGCACGATGAGCAGGATCGCCGCGACGAACAGCAAGGCGCCGCCGATCACCTCCCGGCCCGGGTCACTGCCGGTGCGGGTGGCATCCTGCATCCTGCGGATGACGGCAAATCCCTGGACCCTGAGCAGGATCACACCCACAAATGCGCTTCCAAGCACCAGAAGCAGCGTCATCAAAAGCCCGATCTCTCGGCCGACGACGACGAAACCGGCGATTTCGGCGAGCGGGAGCCCGAGGATGACGAGGGGGATAAGAAATGAACGCATCGATGCTGCCCGAAAATGAAACCTGGTGTCAGATCCCCTTCTACCGCATGTTTCCTCAAAGCGTCTCCGATTTCAGGGCAAAAGCATGCAGCAACTCCGAAGTACCACAGCGATCTTTGCGCATCTTAAAAGACGCGCGGCGCCGTAAGAGTGCGGACATCGCCATTTGAATGATCTATTCTTGCGGACTATATGGAAATAGCCACGAGAAAATCTAACAGCGGTTCCGGGTGGAAATGGGCTCCTTCGACTTCATCACATTTTTTTTCCTGATCGCCGCGGTGGTCATTTTCCTGCAGCTGCGCAGCGTCTTGGGCCGTCGGACAGGGAGCGAACGGCCGCCGTTCGATCCTTACTCGCCGCGTGATATGAGCCAGGGGCCGGAAAACGGCGACAAGGGCAAAGTCGTGCAGTTGCCGCGGCGCGAGAACGCGGACGAAGAAGCGGGGCGCTACGAATCGATCGATACCTTCGCCAAGGCGGGTACGACGCTGAATACCCAGCTTCGATCGCTGAGCGATGCTGATCCGAGCTTCGATCCCAAGGAATTCGTCCATGGCGCCAAGATGGCCTACGAGATGATCGTCATGGCTTTTGCTGACGGCGACCGCAAGACGCTGAAGAACCTGCTGTCCCGTGAGGTCTATGAAGGCTTCGACGCGGCGATCACCGACCGTGAGCGCAAGGGCGAAGTCGTCAAGTCCACCTTTGTCGGCATCGACAAGGCGGACATCATTCACGCCGAAGTGAAGGACAGCGAAGAAAACATCACGGTCCGCATCGTCAGCCAGCTGATATCGGCGACCTACGACAAGCAGGGTGGCCTGATCGACGGCGATGCCGAGTCGGTTGCCGAGGTCAACGATCTCTGGACCTTTGCGCGCGACATCCGTTCGCGGGATCCAAACTGGAAGCTAATCGCCACCGAATCCGAAAACTGAGCGGACGGGCTGCCATGTCCTTTCGACTTGAACCCGTCAGTTTCGACGATCTTCCCGGCTGGCGGGACGACGACCCGACGAAGGTGATCGAGGCGATGCGCCGCTGTCAGAAGCATGTCTCGACGGTCAAGCCCTATCGCACCGGTTCGCTCGGGATCTCGGTCGATGATCTGATGCCGGCTCTCTCGGCCTCGTTGGCGGACATCGATACGGCTGAAGGCGCGCGGGCATTTTTCGAGAAGCACTTCGTGCCGTTTCTCATCGGCCCGGATGCCGGTTCCGGATTCGTGACCGCGTTCTACGAACCGGAAATCGAAGTTCGTGCTGAAGCGAACGATACCTATCGTTATCCGCTTTATCGCCGGCCGGACGACTTGGTCGATATCGATGACAGCAACCGACCCGATGGCATGGATCCCTATTTCGCCTTTGGCCTTTCTGACGGTCACCGGATCAGCGAGTATCCGGACAGGCGGGCCATCGAAGAGGGCTATTTGACCGGCCGCGGCCTGGAGATTGCCTATGCAAAATCCAAGATCGATCTCTTCTTCGTGCATGTGCAGGGCGCGGCGCGGCTCGTTTTCCCGGATGGTTCGCGCCGTCGCGTGACCTATGCCGCCAAGACCGGCCACACTTTCTCGCCGGTCGGCAAGTTGCTGATCGAGTGCGGCAAGATCGACGCCGCGACCGTCTCGATGATGAGCATCCGTGCCTGGCTGGAGGCGCACCCGGACGACGTCGATGAAGTGCTCTGGCACAACCGGTCGTTCATCTTCTTCCGTGAGGCCGCGGTCGAGGACGAGCACCTGGGCCCGATCGCCGCTGCCAAGGTCTCGCTCGAGCCGGGACGTTCCTTGGCGGTGGATCGCCTGATCCACACTTTCGGCGTGCCCTTCTATATCGCGAGCGAGAGCCTGACGCGCCTCGACGACGGAAAGCCCTTCCAGCGCCTGATGCTGGCGCTCGACACGGGTTCGGCGATCGTTGGGCCGGCGCGCGGTGACATCTTCACCGGTTCCGGCTTCGAGGCTGGCGAACGGGCGGGCGCGGTCCGCAATGCGGCGGATTTTTATGTCTTTGTTCCCAGGGCCGCCGCGGCACGATACGGCCATGCCTAAGGAAAAGAAGCTTTCGTCCGAGGACCGCATTCTCTGGGGCAAGGTTGCCCGCTCGACGAGACCGATGCCGGGTCGGCTCGACGAGCTGATGGACATGTTGGCCGAGGACGAACAGCCAAGGCCGCAGGAAGAACCGAAAGCCAAGCAGCAGCAGAAACCGACCGGTACCGTCGAGCCGCCGGGCATCACGCTGACGAAAAAGCCGGGCGAGAAAGTGCATCATCCGCTAGAGCAGCCGGTCAAGCGTAAGCTTGCCAAGGGGCGCTTGACACTCGAAGCGCGGATCGACCTGCACGGCATGATCCAGAGCGAAGCGCATGGATTGCTGCTGCAGTTTCTTCTGAGGGCGCATGAGCGGGGGCTGCGCCATGTGCTCGTCATCACCGGCAAGGGCACCTCGTTCGGTAGCGACGGTGCTTTGAAACGGGCTGTGCCGCTTTGGTTCTCCCTGCCTGAGTTCCGGCCGCTGATCTCATCCTATGAGCAGGCTGCCCGCAACCATGGCGGAGAGGGCGCTCTCTACGTTCGGTTGGCGCGTACCCGCGGGAGCGCGATATGACGCCCTTCGGCGAGGCGCTGCGCGAACTCAGGCGCAGGAAGGGCGTGTCGCAGAAACAGATGGCGGCGGCGCTCAACGTTTCTGCCGCCTATCTCTCGGCGCTTGAACACGGAAAGCGCGGTGCGCCGAGCTTCGATTTTCTCCAGCGGGTGGCAGGCTACTTCAACGTCATCTGGGACGAGGCGGAGGAACTGTTCCGTATCGCCAACGTCTCCGCCCCGAAAGTGGTGCTGGACACGTCGGGTCTGACGCCCGAGCACACGGCCTTTGCCAACCGGCTCAGCGAGCAAATCCGCGCTTTGTCGCCAGAGACGATCCGCGCCCTGGAAGATGTTTTGGAAAAAGCCACATTTCCTGATAATGACAGGGGATGAATGCCTGTTTCCGGCCGCTGCCTGGCGGTCCGGGATTTGGAACCATGGACAAATTTTCTATAGTCCACGAGGCGTCCGAGACGTGATTCGCAACGAATCACCATGTCCGAAGAACCTGGAAAGACCCGTAGCTGAATGACCGATATTCCTGAGACCGAAACCGGCGCCAGCGCCGAATATGGTGCCGATTCCATCAAGGTGCTGAAGGGCCTGGATGCCGTGCGCAAGCGGCCTGGCATGTATATCGGCGATACGGACGACGGCTCCGGTCTGCATCACATGGTCTACGAAGTCGTCGACAACGCGATCGACGAGGCACTCGCCGGTCATGCCGACATCGTCACGGTGTCGCTCAATCCGGATGGATCGGTGACGGTGACCGACAACGGCCGCGGTATCCCGACCGCCATCCACAAGGAGGAAGGCGTTTCGGCGGCCGAGGTCATCATGACCCAGTTGCACGCCGGCGGTAAGTTCGACCAGAACTCCTACAAGGTCTCCGGCGGTCTGCACGGCGTCGGCGTCTCGGTGGTCAACGCGCTGTCGGTTTCGCTGAAGTTGAAGATCCGCCGTTCCGGCAAGATCCACGAGATGAGCTTTACCCATGGCGTCGCCGATGCTCCGCTTGCGGTCACCGGAGAGGCAGGCGACGCGACCGGCACCGAAGTGACCTTCCTGCCGAGCGCCGAGACCTTCTCCAAGACCGAGTTCGACTACTCGACCCTGGAACACCGTCTGCGCGAACTCGCCTTCCTGAACTCCGGCGTCCGCATCATGTTGACGGACAAGCGCCATTCCGACATTCGCCAGGACGAGATGATGTATGACGGCGGCCTCGAAGCCTTCGTCGCCTATCTCGACCGGGCGAAGAAGCCGCTGGTGCACAAGCCGGTCGCCATTCGTGGCGAGAAGGACGGCATCACCGTTGAAGTCGCCATGTGGTGGAACGACAGCTACCACGAAAACGTGCTCTGCTTCACCAACAACATCCCGCAGCGCGACGGCGGCACCCATATGGCCGGATTCCGCGCGGCGCTGACGCGGCAGGTCACCTCCTACGCGGATTCCTCGGGCATCACGAAAAAGGAGAAGGTCACGCTCCAGGGCGAGGACTGCCGCGAGGGCTTGACGGCCGTTCTTTCGGTCAAGGTTCCGGACCCGAAGTTCTCGTCGCAGACGAAGGACAAGCTGGTATCGTCGGAAGTGCGACCGGTGGTCGAAAGCCTTGTCAACGAAGCGCTCAGCACCTGGTTCGAGGAACATCCGAGCGAAGCCAAGATCCTCGTCGGCAAGGTGGTCGAAGCGGCTGCTGCCCGCGAGGCCGCCCGCAAGGCCCGCGAACTGACGCGCCGCAAGGGTGCGCTCGACATCTCGTCGCTGCCCGGAAAACTTGCCGACTGCTCCGAGCGCGATCCGGCCAAGTCCGAGCTCTTCCTGGTGGAAGGGGACTCGGCAGGCGGTTCCGCCAAGCAGGGCCGTTCGCGCGAAAACCAGGCGATCCTGCCGCTGCGCGGCAAGATCCTCAACGTCGAACGCGCCCGCTTCGACAAGATGCTGTCGAGCCAGGAAATCGGCACGCTGATCACCGCGCTCGGCACTTCGATCGGCAAGGACGAGTTCAATGCCGACAAGCTGCGCTACCACAAGATCATCATCATGACGGACGCTGACGTCGACGGCGCCCATATCCGTACCCTGCTGCTCACCTTCTTCTTCCGCCAGATGCCGGAGCTGATCGAGCGTGGCCATCTCTATATCGCCCAGCCGCCGCTCTATAAGGTAACGCGCGGCAAGTCGGCCCAGTACCTCAAGAACGAGCAGGCGCTGGAAGATTATCTGATCACGATGGGCCTGGAAGAGGCGACGCTGGAGCTGGAATCGGGCGAAGTGCGCGCCGGCCAGGATCTGCGCGAAGTCATCAACGACGCGCTCCGCCTACGCAATCTGATGAACGGGCTGCACTCGCGCTACAATCGCTCCATCGTCGAGCAGGCAGCGATTGCCGGCGCGCTGAATGTCGAGCTCAATGGCCAGCGCGACGCCTACGAAGCGGTCGCCGCGGAAGTTGCCCGTCGCCTCGATGTCATCGCCGAGGAAACCGAACGCGGCTGGACTGGTGCGATCACGGCCGAAGGCGGTCTCCGCCTCGAGCGCATGGTCCGCGGCGTCAAGGAAGTCGCCGTGCTTGACATGGCGCTGATCGGCTCGTCCGATGCCCGCTACATCGACCAGCTCACCGCCAAGCTCAAGGAAGTCTATGCCGCCCCGCCGGTCCTGCGCCGTCGCGACGGGACACAGGAGATCAGCGGACCGCGTGCGCTTCTCGACGCCATTTTCGCGGCTGGCCGCAAGGGCCTGTCGATGCAGCGCTACAAGGGCCTCGGTGAAATGAACGCCGAGCAGCTCTGGGAAACGACGCTCGATCCGAACGTCCGCTCGCTGCTGCAGGTCCGGGTGGCAGACGCGACCGATGCTGACGGCCTGTTCTCGCGCCTGATGGGCGACGAGGTCGAGCCGCGCCGCGATTTCATCCAGGAAAACGCGCTGAGCGTCGCCAACCTCGACATCTGATCTTTCCGAAGACCATTGCCAATCGGGATCCCGGTGCCTTGCGGCACCGGGATTTTTCGTTATTCGCCCTTGAATCGGCCTTCGAAGGCGAACTCGTTGACCGGCTTGCGCTGGCTTGGGATTTCCCGCACGCGCAGATCGTCGGGGAGGATCGAGGGATCGGCCAGCCGGCCGATCGCAACGGCGGCTTCGACCCGGTAATGTTCGGGAACGTTCAGAACGTGCATGGCCTTGTCGCGGTCGATGCCCGCCATGCCATGGGCGTGCCAGCCGGAAAGAGAAACCTGCAAAGCAAGGCTGTACCAGGCCGAGCCCGTGTCGAAGGCATGGGTATAGGCCGGTCGCATCTCGCCGTTCTGTGCCTGGTTGTGGGTTCTCGAAATGACGATCAGAAGCGCTGCCGCGTTCTTCGCCCAGCGCTGGTTGCCTTCGTCGAGAATGTCGAGCAGCACCGGGAAGGGTTCCGTCCCGCGACGGGCGTAGACGAAGCGCCAGGGCTGCCGGTTGCTTGCCGAAGGTGCCCAGCGGGCCGCTTCGAAGAAGGAAAGCAGTTCGCGTTCCTCGATCTCCTCGTGGGTGAAGGCGCGGGGCGACCAGCGCTCAAGGAACATGGCATCGATGGGAAAGTCGGCTTTTCTGTTGTCGGTCGCCGTCATGGACATGCCTCTTCTCTGTGTTCTCTAAATCCTCAGCAGCTTTTCAGCGCCTGATCTGTCCCCGGCGCCTATGGCTCGATTCGTTTCGGACGCTACATGAGGACGGGTGCGGATGAAACCGGGTTGGACGCACGGAAACGTGCGCGACCGGTAGGCTGCGCGCGTCAGGAAAGTGCAGAAACGGTCGCGTGGGTCATTGCCGTTTCCAGGAAAAAAGTTGTATAAGTTCTGTAGGCTTTGAGAGAGGACGGATCATGTCGTTTAAAGACCCATCATTGTTTCGCCAGGCAGCCCTCGTCGGCGGCGAGTGGATCGAGGCGGACGCGGCGAATGCGATCGAGGTGAACAACCCCGCGACCGGCGAGATCATCGGCCGCGTGCCGAAGCTTGGCGCCAAGGAAACCAAGGCAGCGATCGAGGCGGCGCGCGTGGCCCAGAAGGGCTGGGCGGCGCGCACGGCGAAGGAGCGCGCCGGCATCCTGCGCAAATGGTTCGAGCTGATGATCGAGAACAAGGAGGATCTCGGCCGCATCCTGACGCTGGAACAGGGCAAGCCGCTGGCGGAAGCCACCGGCGAAATCGTCTATGGCGCAAGCTTCGTCGAGTGGTTCGCCGAGGAAGCGCGCCGCATCTATGGCGACCTGATCCCCGGCCATCAGCCCGACAAGCGCATCCTGGTGATGAAACAGCCGATCGGCGTCGTGGCGGCGATCACGCCGTGGAACTTTCCCAATGCGATGATCACCCGCAAGGCCGGTCCGGCCTTCGCCGCCGGCTGCGCCATGGTGCTGAAGCCAGCGGCGCAGACGCCGTTCTCGGCGATCGCGATCGCGATCCTTGCCGAACGCGCCGGGCTGCCGAAAGGCCTCTTCAGCGTCATCACCGGTTCCGCCCGCGAGATCGGCGCCGAGATGACCTCCAACCCTGTCGTGCGCAAGCTCACTTTCACCGGTTCGACCGAGGTCGGCGCCGAGCTCTATCGCCAGAGTGCCGGCACCATCAAGAAGCTCGGCCTCGAGCTCGGCGGCAATGCGCCGTTTATCGTGTTCGATGATGCTGATCTCGATGCCGCGGTCGAAGGCGCGCTGATCGCCAAGTTCCGCAACAACGGCCAGACCTGCGTCTGCGCCAACCGTATCTATGTGCAGGACAAGGTCTATGACGCCTTTTCCGACAAGCTCGCCAAGGCCGTCGCCAAGCTGAAGATCGGCAACGGCCTTGATGAAGGCGTCATCCTCGGGCCGCTGATCGATAATGCCGCGCTGGAAAAGGTTGAGGAGCACATTGCCGATGCCACGTCGAAGGGGGCACGCGTGATCCAGGGCGGCAAGCGCCACACGCTCGGCGGCACCTTCTACGAGGCGACGGTTCTCGCCGACGTCACCCAGGCGATGGCCGTGGCACGTGAGGAAACCTTCGGCCCGGTCGCGCCGCTCTTCCGCTTCAAGGACGAGGCCGATGTGGTCGAGCAGGCAAACGACACCGAGTTCGGTCTCGCCTCCTACTTCTACGCCAAGAATCTGGCCCGCGTGTTTCGCGTCGCCGAAGCACTGGAATACGGCATGGTCGGCGTCAACACCGGGCTGATCTCGACAGCGGAAGCGCCGTTCGGCGGCGTCAAACTCTCCGGTCTCGGCCGTGAGGGCTCGCGCTACGGCATCGAGGAGTTCACCGAGATCAAGTATGTCTGCCTCGGCGGCGTTGCCTGAAACAGGCGAAAATCCAACTTGCAACAAACCGGCCAGTGTTTTGGCCGGTTTTCTTTTGCCAGCAAGGCGTTAGTCTTCGCAGTCGAATCTATCGATGGCGTGAGGTTGCCCCTTACCCTAGTCCTCTCAACGCATGCGGGGAGAGGGATTTCAAGTCGGCGCGGCATCGTCTCCGTTTACGAGGAGAGATGCCGGGTGGCGCAAGAGGGGCGAGGTTGATCCTTACAGCTACGTTTAAGGAGAATAGGCATGCCGGCACCGAAGAACCCCTTTAAGGCAGCTCTGCGCGAAAATCGCTTCCAGCTTGGACTGTGGGTGGCGCTTGCCAGTCCCTATGCGGCGGAAGTGGTGGCTGGAAGCGGCTATGACTGGCTGCTGATCGATGGCGAGCATGCGCCGAACGATATCCCGCTGCTGTCGGCACAGTTTCGCGCGGTCTCGGCATCTGCCAGCCATCCGATGGTCCGCCTGCCGGTCGGCGATACCGTGTTGATCAAGCAGATCCTCGACACCGGGGTGCAGACCTTGCTGATCCCGATGGTCGAGAGTCTGGCGCAGGCGCAGCAACTGGTGCGCGCCACGCGCTATCCGCCCCATGGCGTTCGTGGCGTTGGCGCCGCCCTCGGCCGCGCTTCTCAGTTCGGCCGCATCGGCGACTATCTTCAAACCGCTGGCGACGAGATCTGCCTGATCCTGCAGATCGAAAGCCGCGCAGGCCTTGCCGCGATCGACGAGATTGCCGCACTCGACGGCGTCGATGGCCTCTTCATCGGTCCGTCCGACCTGGCGGCCGATATGGGCTATCTCGGCAAGCCCGGCCATCCAGAGGTGCGCGCGGCGATTGCCGACGCGTTCGAGCGTATCAAGAAGGCCGGCAAGGCGAGGGGCATTATGACGCTCGATCTCGAGCAGGCGCGCGACTACCGCGAGCTCGGCGCTGATTTCATGGCGATCGGCACGGACGTCACGTCGCTTGTCCGCGCGACGACGGCGCTGCGCCAGGAGTTTCTCGGCGAGGTCGCTTCGGCACCAAAGAAGCAGGAATCCGGCTACTGATCCGATATTGCAGTGAGCTCGGGCATCGGAACGCTCGGGCTCCAGCGTTGGAGGTCGACGATCCGACGCTCGATCTTTTCGCGATGATGGTTGGCGATATCGCCCAGGCGGTGGTTAAGGAACGGGTTTCTGAAGCGCTCCAGCGTCGCTGCAGCATAGGTGATCGCCTCGTTCTTCAATCCCTTGGCGGCGAAAGCAGGAATGACTTCGGATCGATAGATGTGGTCCAGCCGGGCTGCCACGCGTGCGTCGGCGAGGATCTCCCGCACGGTCTCGTTGGAGTTACGGCCTTCCTTAAGCCAAAGATCCGCAAGGACCGTGTGACCGAGGTTAAGGATGTGAAGCTTCAGCTTCTCGTAGGGTGTCAGGTCGTCCACGAGCTTCACGGACGGATGGGTGCAGGGCGACCGTAGACCGGATTTGTTTTCGATTGCCCACAGCGCATAGGGCTCGGCAATCGCACCGGCGGGCTCCAGCGGTTCGGAGACAATGCGGTCGACCAGTGTATTTGCCCAGACGACGCGCTTGTCCAGCCACATGGTGAAAGCATTGTCATTGATCCGCTCCGCCGCAAGCTCCAGCATCAGAGCCTTCAGCACATCGCCGTTGCGTGACACGAGCTCGCAAGGGAGAATCGTCAGGGGGCGCCCACCCGCATCGAAGCGCGCCTTCAGGAGCAGAAGCAGCTTACCGGGAAAGGAATGGGGAATGTCCGTTACCAGGTCGTCGTCGCTGACCTGGTAACCCGTATCGCCGGTATTGGAGATCAGGACCTCCGCCTCCTCGGCAACGATCTCCCGGACCTCGCTCCAATTTTCGGCGGTCGAGAGAGCGCGCGCCACACTGGTGACCTGTACTGTCCGGTCGATCCGCTCGCCGCCCTGGATGCCGCGGATGACGACGGGAAAGCCTTCGGGGCGGGCAAGCGCCGCAAGCCGTCCGGCGCGTTCCCTGGATCCGGTCGTCTGGACGATAGTGATCGGCCCGGGCGCCTGACCTGATTTCAGTGCCTCGCTGACGAAGAGATCGGCATGGGCCTGAAGGAAACGGCTCGTCCCGAATTGCACGATCGGTGTCGTCATCTGTGGCTCCGGTAGCTGGCTATGGAATGGATTGAAGCAAGGTTTCGCGCGCGGACTGGAGATGGCGCCGGCAGGCCTGTTCGGCCTTTGCGGGGTCATGCGAGCGCAACGCTTCGATATAGGCAAGGTGTTCTTCCAGGGCGCGGGCGTTGCGCTGGCGGGCATTCGTCTTGTTCCACTGGTAGTGATAGTGGAAGACGATCGCGATGATGTCGTAGAAATCGACGATGAAGCGGTTGCTGGACGCCTTGTGCACGAGCAAGTGGAACTGCTCGTCCAGTTCGGAGAATTCCCGGTAGCGGTTGTCGATATCGGCCAGGATCTCCCGGTGCAGGGTCTCGATCTTCTTGAGCTCCTCCCACGCGGGGTGATCGTGCGGCAAGGAGACGAAGCGCGCGGCCGAACGCAATTCGAACATCTCGCGCACTTCCGTCAGCTCCAGCGCAAATTCCCGCGTGAAGCCCTTGAGGATCCAGTGGCTGTTCGGCCGCTTCTCGATCAGGCCGAAGCGGCTGAAGCGGATCAGGAACTCGCGTACGCTGGTCGTCCCGGTGCCGATTTCGCGCGCCAGTTCGAGCTCGTTGATCTGCATGCCGGGCTCGGCGCCGCCGGCGAGGATCCGGCGCATGAAACTGCGCTCTATGATCTCGGAGAGCGAATCGGTTTCTTCCGTCGGAAAATAGTCGTCGGGGCGGGGCTGCCGCAGCACGTTCTTCTTGCGCTTGTCCCAGGCAATCAGCTCCAGCTCCTCGAAGCGACTGAGGATTGCACGCACCGTCGTCCGGCTGACGCCGAGTACCTGCCCAAGCTCCGGCTCGGAAGGCAGCGAGGATGTTTCCGCCAGAAGCTTCAGGCAGCGGTTATAGGCATCCTTGAAGACGGTGTTCTGTTTTGCCATGGCAAGATCCGGCCGGTTCGAAATTCTCTGCGCTTATCAGGGACGCTCCTCTATCGCGGCGATCCGGTTTTGTCTCCGTCTGTCGTCAACATCTGTTCCTCCCGTTCACCCCGGTCGTTGGCCCGACGGCGTCAGCGACGTTTTGCTATAATACCCATTGACGACGATCTGTCTATTGTAGATAAAAGACAGAAGAACAGACCTTAACAATCATGGAGAAATCGGTGTCTGCGCCGTCCACCATTCTGCTCGCGCCGGAGGACAACGTCGTCGTGGCGACCCTGGCGATTGCCGCCGGTGACGCCTTGCCAAATGGCGCGCGTGCGGCAGCAAAGGTCGATGCCGGCCACAAGATCGCGATCCGCGCCATCCGCGCCGGCGAACCCGTCGTCAAATATGCCCAGGCGATCGGACGGGCGACCGCTGACATTGCGCCGGGCGACCATGTGCACTCCCACAACCTCGCCTTCGACCGGGATCGCCTGGCGATTGGCCCGCAGGGGACGCCGGAAGCAGCAAGCGATGCCGACAAGGCGCGCACGTTCATGGGCTATCGCCGTGGCGACGGGCGAGCGGCGACGCGAAACTATATCGGTGTTGTCGCCAGCGTGAACTGTTCGACCACCGTCTGTCGGGCCATCGCCGAGGAGGCGAACAGGCGAATCCTGCCGAAATACGAAGGCATCGACGGGTTCGTGCCGATCGTGCATGACCAGGGCTGCGGCATGTCGTCGACCGGCGACGGCATGGCCAATCTGCACCGAACGCTCGCCGGCTATGCCCGCCACGCCAATTTCGGCGGCGTGCTGATGGTCGGCCTCGGCTGCGAGGTCAACCAGTTGACGCTCTATGGCCAGAGCGGTGCTGGCAGCGAAAAGCGTCACTTCAATATTCAGGAAGCCGGCGGCTCGCGACGTTCGGTGGAGAAGGCGCTCGGCATTCTCGAGGAGATCGCGGCCGAAGTCGGCAAGGAGCGCCGAGTTGCCATTCCGGTGAGCGAGATTGTCGTCGGCCTGCAATGCGGCGGATCCGACGGGCTTTCAGGTATTACAGCCAATCCGGCGCTTGGCGCCGCGGTCGATATCCTTGCGGCGGCTGGCGGGACGGCAATCCTCTCCGAGACCTCGGAGATCTACGGCGCCGAGCACCTGTTGCGCAGCCGGGCCGTCAACGAAGCCGTGGCGATGAAGCTCGACGGACTGATCGCCTGGTGGGAGAACTATGTGGCGATGCACGGCGCCTCGCTCGACAACAATCCGTCGCCGGGCAACAAACGCGGCGGCTTGACCACCATTCTCGAAAAATCGCTCGGTGCCGTGGCCAAAGGCGGCCGGTCACCGTTGAACGCGGTCTATCGCTACGCCGAACGGGTGACCGAGCATGGGCTCGTCTTCATGGACACACCCGGCTACGATCCGGTGTCGGCGACCGGCCAGGTTGCTGGCGGCGCCAATGTCATCGCCTTTACCACCGGCCGCGGCAGTTGTTTCGGCTGCCGGCCGGCGCCGTCGATCAAGCTCACCAGCAACACGGCGCTGTTCAAGGCGATGGAAGAGGACATGGACATCGATTGCGGCGTGATCGCTTCGGGGGAGGCGAGCATCGCCGGGCTCGGCCGCGAGATCTTCGATCTGATCGTCGAGACCGCCTCGGGCCGCAAGACCAAAAGCGAGCTCTTCGGCTATGGCGACAACGAGTTCGTACCCTGGCATCTGGGCGCGACGCTCTAAATACGGAACGACTGGCATCCTTGGAGGAGGAGACGGGGAATGCAGACGAGACGGATCGGTCGAACCGAACTATCGGTGACCGAATATAGCTTCGGCGCCGCCGGGCTTGGCGGGCTCTACCGGGAGTGCAGCCGTGAGGCGGCAATCGCGACGCTGGACGCTGCCTGGGCTGCGGGACTGCGCTATTTCGACGTGGCACCCTTTTACGGCCTCGGGCTTGCTGAGCGCCGGGTCGGTGATTTCCTGCGCGACAAGCCGCGCGATCAATTCGTCCTCTCCACCAAGGTTGGCCGACTTCTCCATCCGGTGCCGGAAGACAAGGTGCCTGATTATTCCTATGTGAAGCCGCTCAATTTCGACGTCAGCTACGACTACAGCTACGACGGCATCATGCGCTCCGTCGAGTTCAGCTATGCCCGGCTGGGACTCAACCGCATCGATATTCTCTATGTGCACGATATCGGCATCTATACCCATGGCGCCGCCCGCAACGCCGTCTATATGAGGCAGTTGCTGGAGGGCGGCCTGAAGGCGCTGGAGGAACTGAAATCCTCAGGAACCATCGCCGCCTATGGTCTCGGCGTGAACGAGGTGCCGGTTTGCCTCGAGGTCATGCGCCAGGCCGATATCGACTGCATCCTGCTGGCCGGCCGCTATACCTTGCTCGATCGCTCGGCCGTCGCCGAACTCTTGCCGCTCTGCGAAAAGAAGCAGACCTCGCTTGTCGTCGGCGGGGTCTTCAATTCGGGCATCCTGGCAACAGGGCCCGTCGAGGGGGCGCATTTCGATTACATGCCGGCAACGGAAGATATCCGGCAAAAGGTCGGCGCCATGGAGGCGGTTGCTCGCGGCATGAACGTGCCGCTTGCGGCACCCGCCATGCAGTTTCCGCTCGGCCATCCCATGGTTGCCTCCGTGCTGCTCGGCACCGCCAAGCCGGAGAGCCTGACGCGCAACATGGCACTCACCGAACACCGGTTTTCCGCGGCAGATTTCGCGGCTTTTGAACCGTTCACGCTGGTTGCGCCGGAGCTCGGAGACGAGCCGGTTCGGGTCTAGCGGATCGCGGCCGCCTTGCGGCCTGAAATGCTGTTCCGGCAGCTTGCCAAGCCGGAATAGTCGTACTAGCATTCAGATATGTTTTTTATCGATAAAAGGTCGATAAGCCGGCACCTGCGATCGACCTCCAAGAAGTGGAACACGGTGCACTGAGAGGAAACCTGGGATGAGCATTTTGAAAAGCAGCCTTACGCGTCGCGCCTTCACCGCCCTGGCCGGTGCTGCGATGATCGCCGGCATGTCGCCGGTCGCGTCCTTCGCACAGGACGTGACGATCCCGATCATCGTCAAGGACACCACGTCCTTCTACTGGCAGATCGTGCTGGCCGGCGCACGCGCCGCCGGCAAGGACCTGGGCGTCAATGTACCCGAACTCGGGGCCCAATCCGAGTCCGACATCAACGGCCAGATCAGCATTCTCGAGAACGCGGTCGCCGGCGCTCCGGCTGCCGTCGTCATCTCGCCAACGGAATTCAAGGCGCTCGGCAAGCCGATCGATGAGGCGGCGAAGGCTGTTCCGATCATCGGCATCGACTCTGGTGCGGACTCGAAGGCCTTCTCCTCGTTCCTCACCACCGACAACGTCCAGGGCGGCCGCATCGCTGCCGACGGTCTTGCTGCGGCGGTCAAGGAAATGACCGGCAAGGAAGAGGGCGAAATCGCCATCATCACCAGTCTCCCGGGCGTCGGCTCGCTCGACCAGCGGCGCGAGGGCTTCCTCGATCAGGTCAAGACGAAGTATCCGGGCTTCAAGGTCGTCGCTGACAAATATGCCGACGGCCAGGCGACCACCGGCCTCAACATCATGACCGACCTGATCACCGCCAATCCCAATCTTGTCGGTGTCTTCGCCTCCAACCTGATCATGGCCCAGGGCGTCGGCCAGGCGATCGCCGAAAACAAGCTCGGCGACAAGATCAAGGTGATCGGCTTCGACAGTGACGACAAGACGGTCGGCTTCCTCAAGGAAGGCGTTCTGGCCGGTCTCGTCGTTCAGGATCCCTACCGCATGGGCTATGATGGCGTGAAGACGGCGCTGGCCGTTTCCAAGGGTGAAAAGGTCGAAAAGAACGTCGATACCGGTGCCAATCTGGTAACCAAGGCCAATATGGCCGAACCGAAGATCGACGCTCTCTTGAACCCGAAGGTCAAGTGACGACGGCCGCGGCGGGCCGCTTTGCCCGCCGCACCCGCTTGCGACCGGAACGAGGACCGGTCGCAAGCGATCTCTGCGATGGGAGGAATGCGCAGATGACCGAGTTGCAAGAGGCGCACGACATCAGGACCGAAGGCCTGCACGTGGCAACGCGCCACCCAGTTCCGAAGGGCGAACCGATCCTGGAACTGCGCGCCCTGCAGAAGAAATACGGCGCCGTAGAAGCCTTGAAACCGGCGTCGCTGACCTTTCTGTCCGGTGAGATTCACGCAATCGTCGGCGAGAACGGTGCTGGGAAGTCGACGCTGATCAAGCTTCTGACCGGCGTCATCAAGCGCACATCCGGTGAGATCTTCTGGTGCGGCAAACCCGTCCAGCTCGACACGCCGCACGAGGCGATCGAACGCGGCATCAACGCCGTGCACCAGGAGGTCGTGCTCTGCGCCCACCTGTCGGTGGCGGCCAACATGTTTCTAGGCGACGAGATCAACCGTAACGGCCTGATGCGCAAGCGCGCCATGACCGATGCGGCCCAGCGCGTGCTCGACGATCTCGGCTTCAACCTGCCGGCCGCTGCCGTGCTTGGCAGTCTCACGATCGGCCAGCAGCAGCTCGTCGCCACCGCGCGCGCCGCGATGCGCGGCACGCAGTTCCTGATCTTCGACGAGCCGACGGCCTATCTGACCCGGCAGGAATCGGCCCAGCTCTTTCGGCTGATCCGCAGGCTCCAGGCCGAAGGCGTCACCATCGTCTATATCAGCCACCGCATGGAGGAAGTCTTCGAGCTTGCCGATCGTGTCTCGGTGCTGCGCGATGGTACCCATGTCGGTACCCGCAAGATCGGCGAAACGAACGAGGCGGAACTGATCGCGTTGATGATCAACCGCACGATCGAGCAGATCTATCACAAGGAGCATTTTCCGCCCGGCGAAGTCATCGTCGAAACGCGAGACTTGAGCGGCCCCGGATTCCAGGACGTATCGCTGACCGTTCGCGCCGGCGAGATCGTCGGCCTCTACGGGTTGATCGGAGCGGGGCGCAGCGAGTTTGCGCTCGGCCTCTATGGGCGCCATCGCCCGAGCGCCGGCGAAGTCTATTGGCAGGGGCACAAGGTCGATATCGCCAGTGAGCGTGTCGCCATGGATCTCGGTATCGCGCTGGCGCCGGAAAGCCGTCGCGACCAGGGCCTGTGCCTCAATCTGCCGATCGGCCTCAACATCAATCTGCCGGTGTTCAGCCGGCTGACGCGTGGTCTGACGATCAACGGCCAGCAGGAGCGGGAGAATGCCGACCGGCAGATCCGCGACCTGAAGATCAAGACACCTTCGCGCCGGGTCCTGGCGTCCGCCATGTCCGGCGGCAACCAGCAGAAGATCGTCATTGGCAAATGGCTGAGCCACGGTGCCAAACTCTTCATTTTCGACGAGCCGACCGTCGGCGTCGACGTTGGCACCAAGGCGGAAATCTACCGCCTGTTCGCGCGGCTTTTGGAGAACGGGGCGGGCATCATCCTGATCTCGTCCTATCTGCCTGAAGTCTACGAGCTCGCGGATCGGCTGCACGTTTTCCGGCGCGGCCGGCTGGTTGCCAGCCATGACTACCGCGCCGCGAGCCATGAGGAAGTGCTGACGCAGGCGATCGGCGTTTGAGCGCCTAGAGCGGGATGAGGTGAGCGGTTTTCCGCCCGCATCCCGCTCCAGCTTATGAAGAAGACGATCATGATGATCTTGTTCGGATAGACCCAAGATCATCATGATCTAAGAAACTTGAGGAATGCAGGGAGAAAGATCATGAGTGCGGAAACGGTGGAGAGCAGCGCCAGCGCGGCGCCACGCAAGGGCGTGAGCATTCTGTTCGGCCTCACCCTTTTGGGGCTGCTTCTGTTCCTCTGGCTGCTGTTGGGCTTCGCCACCAACAGTTTCTGGACGCCCAACAACATCAGCAACCTGCTGCGCCAGGGTGCGATGACGGCGATCCTTGCGGTCGGCCAGACCTTCGTCATCATCACCGCCGGCATCGATCTTTCGGTGGGCGCGGTGGTCGGCTTCACCAGCGTCATCGTCGCCTGGCTGCTTGCGGCGGGCATGCCGCTCTGGGCGGCCATCCTGCTCACGCTTGCTTTTGGAGTGCTGATCGGCGCCTTCCACGCCTTCGGCATCGTACGCATGGGCCTGCCGCCCTTCATCATTACGCTTGCGACCCTCACCTCGCTCCGTGGCATCGGCCTGCTGATCACCAACGGCTCGACGATCTCGATCACAAACGAAGCCTTCACCAACTTCTCGCGGGCGGATTTCCTCGGCGTGCCCAGCCTGTTCTGGATGGTGATCGTGGTGGCGATCCCGGCCTATGTCTTCCTGCATCTGAGCCGCTTCGGGCGCTACCTCTTCGCCGTCGGGTCGAACAGCGAGGCTGCACGCCTCTCCGGCGTCAACGTCCACCGCACCATCTATCTCGCCTATATCCTCTCCTCGACTTGCGCCGCCTTCGTCGGCCTGCTGCTCGCCTCGCGCATCGGCATCGGCAACGCGACGCAGGCCGAAGGCTGGGAACTGCAGGCGATCGCCTCGTCGGTGATCGGCGGTACCAGCTTGTTCGGTGCGGTCGGTTCGGTGCACGGGCCGCTGCTCGGCGCCTTCATCCTCGCGACGATCAACAACGGCGCCAATCTCCTGAACGTGAACTCGTTCTGGCAGCGCATCATCACCGGCGTTCTGATCATCGTCATCGTCTATTTCGACCAACTCCGGCGCCGCAGCGCCCGCTAGGCGCAGGCACCGAATATTCCGTGGGAAATGCCATGAAAGCCGTGCTCTGCCTCGAACCCGGTCGCCTGGAGGTCGTCGACCGTCCGCCGGCGGACAACGTGCCTGACGGTTGGGTGCGTCTTGCCGTCAGCCATGTCGGCATCTGCGGCACTGACTATCATATCTTCGCCGGCAAACATCCGTTTCTAGAATACCCGCGCGTCATGGGCCACGAGATATCGGCAACGGTCATCTCCGGTGGTCGCGGCACGGCGATCGCGCCCGGCACGCCGGTCGTGGTGAACCCCTATCTTTCCTGCGGCAACTGCGTTGCCTGTCGCCAGGGTAAACCTAACTGCTGCACCGCCATCCGGGTACTCGGCGTTCACACCGACGGCGCCTTCTGCGAAGAGATTGTCGTGCCGGAGGACAATCTTTATCCGGCGCATGACCTGTCGCCGGAGGCAGCCGCCACCGTCGAATTCCTGGCGATCGGCGCCCATGCGGTGCGCCGTGCTTCCGCGGACGCCGGCTCAAGGGCGCTGGTCATCGGCGCGGGACCGATTGGTCTCGGCACCGCGATTTTCTCACGCATCGCCGGCCATCAGGTGACGCTGACCGACACCAGCGCCGAACGGCTGGACTTTGCCGCTCGCAAGCTCGGCTTTGCCGATGGCATTGTCGCGGACGCGGAAGTAGCGGCGCGCGTTGCCGAGGCGACCGATGGCGACGGTTTCGACGTCGTCTTCGATGCCACTGGTCATGGTGGCTCGATGCAGGCGGCCTTTTCCTATGTCGCCCATGGCGGCACGCTGGTCTTCGTCAGCGTCGTCAAGGACGAGATCCGCTTTTCCGACCCGGAGTTCCACAAACGTGAGATGACCTTGATCGGCAGCCGCAACGCGACCCGCCAGGACTTTGACCATGTAGTCGCGTCGATCGCTTCCGGCCTTGTACCGGTCGAGGCCCTGATCACCCACCGCACGACACTTGACGGAGCTGTCGTCGATCTTCCCCGTTGGTCGGAAGAAAAGACGGGTCTGGTCAAAGCGATCGTCAAGGTGGGGGCTGCCTGAAAGATCGCTGATTGCTGCGTCGCCACAGAGTCGCCATAGAGAGTGGAGCTGCCAATCACGCTTCGGAACCGCCACTTTTTCCTGAAATTGCCCGGCATCGGTTCTCAGCGCACGAAAATAGCGGAAAACCGGCAGTTTCGGACAAGCTCGTTTGCAAATCGTCAGGAATCCGGATTCATTCTGGGCTCAGGCCTTGTGTCGCGGTGACACGGGTATACATGTTGCACTGCACAAGAAAAATGGTAGTCTGGCAGCGATTGCGGACACCAAGACAAACAATCGCAAGCTTGCGTCCGACCGGGAGCGGCGTTGTCGTTGATTGAACCAAGGGGTACGCTTCCCATGTTCTACCAGCTCTATGAATTGAACCATGCAATGATGGCGCCGTGGCGTACGGCCGCCGATGCCATGCGGCTTGCCTTCAGCAACCCGATGAATCCCGTCTCGCACACCTATTTCGGTCGTGCGGCCGCCGCCGGGCTCGAAGTGTTCGAGCGCTCCACGCGCCGCTATGGCAAGCCGGAGTTCGGACTTCCCGCGACCGAGGTCGACGGCACGTCCGTCTCCGTCTACGAGCGCATCGTCTGGCGCGCTCCCTTCTGCAACCTCATCCATTTCGAGCGCGCCTTGCCCAAGGGGCGTGCTGCCGATCCGAAGGTGCTGGTGGTGGCGCCGATGTCCGGCCACTACGCGACGCTGTTGCGCGGTACCGTGGAAGCGCTGCTGCCGCATTCCGACATCTACATCACCGACTGGATCGACGCCCGCATGGTGCCGCTCAGCGAAGGCACTTTCGATCTCGATGACTACATCGACTATGTCATCCAGATGCTGCACTTCCTGGGCCCGAACACCCATGTGATCGGTGTCTGTCAGCCGGCAGTGCCGGTGCTCGCCGCCGTCGCGCTGATGGAAGCGGCCGATGATCCGCTGTCGCCGGCGACGATGACGCTGATGGGCGGACCAATCGACACGCGCATCAATCCGACCGGCGTCAACCAGCTCGCCGAACAGCGGCCGATCGAATGGTTCCGCGACAACGTCATCATGCCGGTGCCGTGGCCGCAGCCGGGCTTCATGCGCATGGTCTATCCGGGCTTCCTGCAGCTCTCCGGCTTCATGTCGATGAACCTTGATCGACACCTGATCGCCCACAAGGAGTTCTTCGCGCATCTGGTGAAGAACGACGGCGACGCCGCCGAGAAGCATCGCGACTTCTACGACGAGTATCTCGCGGTCATGGACCTGACCGCCGAATTCTACCTGCAGACCGTACAGGTGGTCTTCATGCAGCATGCGCTTCCGAAGGGCGAGATGATGCATCGCGGCAAGCGCGTCGATACGACGGCAATCAGGAAGGTCGCGCTGCTGACCGTCGAGGGCGAGAACGACGATATCTCCGGCGTCGGTCAGACGAAGGCGGCGCAGACGATCTGCACCAATATCCCTGATCATATGCGCATGCATTACATGCAGCCGGATGTCGGCCACTACGGCGTCTTTAATGGTTCGCGTTTCCGTCGCGAAATCGCCCCGCGCATCGTCGCCTTCCACCGCGAGCATTCGCGGCACGTAAAGCCGGTGAAGCAGCTCATCAAGGGCGGCAAGTCGGCCTGACCTCGCCATCGCGTTTTGACCGCGTAGAGTCAAGGGTTTGTCCGATTCCGGGGGAGGGCGTCTTGCACAGCCAGGGGCGCCTTCCCACATCGTTTTCATCGGGCCGCATGGGCGGCCCGGATGATTGCGAGGAATCCTGAAGATGAACCAATCTGCAATGATCCGTCCGGATTGGACGCCCGCGACCATCGCCCTGATGGTGCTCGGCTTCGTGGTCTTCTGGCCACTGGGCCTAGCCATGCTCGCCTACATTCTGTTCGGCGAAAAGCTCAAGACGTTCAAGAAAGACGCCAACGATACGGTGGATGGCATGTGCTCTGCATTCAAGCGCGGCGGTCGCCGCTCCAACTGGACGCATCGCACCGGCAACGTCGCCTTCGACGACTGGCGCGAAGCCGAACTTGCGCGCCTCGACGAGGAGCGCCGCAAGCTCGACGAAATGCGTGAAGAATTCGACACCTATGTGCGCGAGCTTCGCCGTGCCAAGGACCAGGAAGAGTTCGACCGCTTCATGCGCGACCGCAAGAACGGCGGCTCCGGCCCGGTTGTCGAAGCTCACTGACCCGATGATGCTTTCCGGCGTTTCACATGAAACGCCGGATATCCGTTCGCGTCTCGCGGCACTGTAGGCGAAAGCCCCGCGAATCGGTTAGAAAGCCTGCATGTTCCCTTCCTTCAAGCGGCGCATCCAACCTGCACCACCCGCCACGACGCGGCAGATCGAGGTCGCCGGCAAGTCCCTGCCGTTGACGATCAAGCAGAACGCGCGCGCGACCCGCATGACGCTGCGCATCGAGCCTGGCGGCCGGGCGCTGAAGATGACGATCCCTCAAGGTATGCCAGAGCGCGAGGTCAATGCCTTTCTCAGCCGCCATCAGGGTTGGCTGATGACGAAGCTTGCCCGTTTCTCCGGCGAGAGCCAGATCGAGGAGGGCGGCTCCATCCTCATCCGCGGCATCTCCCATCGTATCGAGCGCACCGGCAAGATCCGCGGCCTGACGGAAGCGATCGTGCTTGATGACGAACCGGTGTTGCGCGTCAGCGGCGGCGAGGAACATCTGAACCGGCGCATCGTCGATTTTCTCAAGAAAGAGGCCCGCCAGGATCTCGATCGTCTGGTGGCGATCTATACCGGTCGCATCGGCCGGCGAGCGAAGTCGCTGTCGCTCAAGGACACGCGCAGCCGCTGGGGATCCTGTTCTGCAGATGGAGCGCTGAGTTTTTCCTGGCGCATCGTCATGGCGCCGCCGAAGGTCATCGCCTATCTCGCAGCGCACGAGGTCGCGCATTTGCAGGAGATGAATCACGGGCCTGATTTTTGGGCGCTGTGTGGGAAATTGTGCCCGGATACAGACGATGCCAAGCGCTGGCTCCGCCGCAACGGCACGATGCTTCACGCCATCGACTTCGACTGAGCCAGCCAGCCAGCCGGAGATCATGCGCGGTGGCGCAGAGCTTCGCGGATCTTCTCGTCTGTCTTGTATTGGCCGAGCGCATAGACCGACCAGATCGCTGCCGGAACCCAACCGATGAGTGTGAGTTGCAGGATCAGGCAGATGAGGCCGGCAAAGGGACGGCCGATCGTGAAAAACTGCAGCCAGGGCAGGATAAGCGCGAGCAACAGGCGCATCAGTCTCTCCATTATGGTAAAATGCATATGGTGAAAGCTCGCTGGTCGCACAAGGGGCGCACAGCCGTTGGGGCATAGTGCCGGGGGCGCTGGCTGGCAGGCCGCGCGTCGGTTTTTGGCTCGACTCGCGCGACATTTCATGCAAGGTCGCTTCTCATGAAAACCGAAGTAAAGATATGCGGGCTGAAGACCGCGGAAGCGGTTGAGCGCGCTGTCGCGCTCGGAGCGTCCCATACCGGCTTCATCTTTTTCCCGAAGAGCCCAAGGAACATCGAGCCGGATGATGCCGGCCGGCTGGCGGACCTCATTCGCGGTCGGGCGAAGATCGTCGCCGTCACGGTCAATGCCGACAACGACGAGCTCGATGAGATCGTCTCGGCGCTCAATCCGGATATGCTGCAGCTTCACGGCAGCGAGGGCCCGGAACGGCTGCTGACGGTCAAGGCGATGTACGGCCTTCCGGTCATGAAGGCGCTTTCGGTGCGTGAGGCCTCGGACCTCGAAAAGATCGACGCCTATATCGGCATCGCCGATCGCTTCCTCTTCGATGCCAAGCCGCCTGCAGGTTCCGATTTGCCCGGCGGCAACGGCGTTTCCTTTGACTGGAAGCTGCTCGACGCGCTTGACGGAAGCGTCGATTACATGCTTTCCGGTGGTCTTAACGCCAGTAACATTGGCGAGGCCATGGCGCAGACCCGCGCCCGCGCCATCGATATCTCCTCCGGCGTCGAGAGCGCGCCGGGCGTCAAGGATTTGAAGCTCATGGAATCGTTTTTCAATGCCGTTCGCCAGGCGGAGGCGGGCATGCCACGGTCAGGGAGCAGGACGTGAACCAGGCGCCAAAGTTGAATTCCTACCGGGGCGGCCCGGATGAAGACGGTCGTTTCGGTATTTTTGGCGGCCGCTTCGTAGCCGAGACGCTGATGCCGTTGATCCTCGACCTGCAGGACGAGTGGAACAAGGCGAAGGACGATCCGGCTTTCAAGGCGGAGCTGGCACATCTCGGCGCCCATTATATCGGCCGGCCGAGCCCGCTCTATTTCGCCGAACGGCTGACGGCCGAACTCGGCGGCGCCAAGATCTATTTCAAGCGCGAAGAGCTGAACCACACCGGCTCGCACAAGATCAACAATTGCATCGGCCAGATCCTGCTTGCCAAGCGCATGGGCAAGACACGCATCATCGCCGAGACCGGCGCCGGCCAGCACGGTGTGGCTTCGGCGACCGTCGCGGCCCGCTTCGGCCTTCCCTGCGTCGTCTACATGGGCGCGACCGATGTCGAGCGCCAGGCGCCCAACGTTTTCCGCATGAAGCTGCTCGGTGCCGAGGTGAAGCCGGTAACCGCCGGTAGCGGCACGCTCAAGGACGCGATGAACGAGGCGCTGCGCGACTGGGTCACCAATGTCGACAGCACCTATTACCTGATCGGCACCGCTGCCGGCCCGCATCCCTATCCGGAAATGGTCCGCGATTTCCAGGCCGTCATCGGCCAGGAAGCCAAGGAGCAGATGCTCGCCGCCGAAGGCCGGCTGCCGGACCTCGTCGTTGCCGCCGTCGGTGGTGGCTCCAATGCAATCGGCATCTTCCATCCGTTCCTCGATGATGAAAGCGTCAAGATCGTCGGCGTCGAAGCTGGCGGCAAGGGCATCGAGGGCGACGAGCATTGCGCGTCGATCACCGCCGGTTCGCCCGGCGTGTTGCACGGCAACCGCACCTATCTGCTGCAGGACGGCGACGGCCAGATCAAGGAAGGCCACTCGATTTCGGCCGGTCTCGACTATCCCGGCATCGGCCCGGAACATGCCTGGCTGAACGATGTCGGCCGTGTCGAATACGTGCCGATCATGGATCACGAAGCGCTCGAAGCGTTCCAGACGCTGACCCGCCTCGAAGGCATTATCCCGGCGCTCGAGCCATCGCATGCGCTTGCCGAAGTCATCAAGCGCGCACCGAAGATGGGCAAGGACGAGATCATCCTGATGAACCTCTCCGGCCGCGGCGACAAGGACATCTTCACCGTCGGTAAGATTTTGGGAATGGGGCAGTAAGATCATGACCGCACGCATGGACAAGAGATTTGCCGATGTTGCGGCCGAGGGACGTCCGGTCCTCGTCACCTATTTCATGGGCGGCGATCCTGACTTCGAGACGTCGGTCTCGATCATGAAGGCGCTGCCGAAGGCAGGCGCCGACGTCATCGAGCTGGGCATGCCCTTTTCGGACCCGATGGCCGATGGTCCGGCGATCCAGCTTGCCGGTCAGCGCTCCCTGAAGGGCGGCCAGACGCTCGCCAAGACGCTCGAGATCGCGCGCCGCTTCCGCGAGGAGGACCAGCGCACGCCGATCGTGCTGATGGGATACTACAACCCGATCTATATCTACGGCGTCGACCGCTTCCTGACGGATGCGCTTGCCGCCGGCATCGACGGCCTGATCGTCGTCGACCTGCCGCCGGAGATGGACGACGAGCTCTGCGTTCCGGCGCTTGAGAAGGGCATCAACTTCATTCGCCTGGCGACGCCGACCACGGACGACCGCCGCCTGCCGAAGGTGCTCGAAAACACCTCCGGTTTCGTCTACTACGTGTCGATGAACGGCATCACCGGTTCGGCTCTGCCCGATCCGTCGTTGATTGCCGGTGCCGTCGGCCGTATCAAGGCGCACACCAACTTGCCGGTTTGCGTCGGTTTCGGCGTCAAGACGGCAGAACATGCAAGGGCCATCGGAGCATCCGCCGATGGCGTGGTCGTCGGTACGGCGATCGTCAACCAGATCGCGTCGAGCCTGACCGAAGAGGGCAAGGCGACCGACGCGACGGTTCCGGGTGTTGAAGCGCTGGTGAGAGGGCTCTCGGCAGGCGTGCGGTCCGCACGCCTCGCAGCAGCCGAATAATTGCCTATATTAGCGCGCACAACCCGAAGGAAATCTTCAGGAGTTACTAAGTGAACTGGATCACAAACTACGTTCGGCCGAAGATCAACTCGATGCTGGGCCGCCGGGAAGTTCCGGAAAATCTCTGGATCAAGTGCCCGGAAACCGGCGAGATGGTGTTCCACCGCGATCTCGAAGAAAACAAGTGGGTCATCCCGCAGTCCGGCTTCCACATGAAGATGCCGGCCAAGGCGCGGTTGAAGGACCTGTTCGACGGCGGCATCTATGAGGCGTTTCCGCAGCCCAAGGTTGCTCAGGACCCGCTGAAATTCCGCGATTCCAAGAAGTATGTCGACCGTCTGCGCGACAGCCGCACCAAGACCGAGCTCGAAGACACGATCGTTGCCGGCCTCGGCCGCGTCCAAGGCGTCAAGCTCGTCGCCGTCGTGCACGAGTTCAACTTCATCGGCGGTTCGCTCGGCATGGCTGCCGGCGAGGCGATCATCAAGGCCTTCGAAAGGGCGATTGCCGAGAAGTGCCCGCTGGTCATCTTCCCGGCATCGGGCGGCGCCCGCATGCAGGAAGGCATCCTGTCGCTGATGCAGCTGCCGCGCACCACCGTTGCCGTCAACCTGCTGAAGGAAGCGGGTCTTCCCTATATCGTCGTGCTCACCAACCCGACGACCGGCGGCGTCACCGCCTCCTATGCGATGCTTGGCGATATCCACATGGCCGAGCCCGGCGCCGAAATCGGCTTTGCCGGCAAGCGTGTGATCGAGCAGACGCTGCGCGAGAAGCTGCCGGAAGGTTTCCAGACCTCCGAATACCTGCTGGAGCACGGCATGGTTGACATGGTCGTCAAGCGCCACGATCTGCCGGCAACGCTCGCCCGGGTTCTGAAGATCCTGATGAAGAAGCCGGCGGAAGCCTCGAAACTCAACGGCGGCACACAGCCGGCTGCCTTGCCGGTCGCGGCAAGCGCTTGAAAAAGCTCGGGTAACCGGAGCTACACAGAACAAAAATGAAGCATCTCCGCGTGGAGATGCTTTGGCAGTCGAGCTTGTCGGGGCGGATTAAGAGATGGCAGCGGTGGAAGCCAGCGAAGCGGGCTATGAGATCGAAAAACTCCTTGCCCTCCACCCCAAGGGCTTCGACCTGTCGCTGGACAGGATCACCCGGCTTCTTGCCGCGCTCGGCAATCCGCAGGACCGCCTGCCGCCGGTGATCCACGTCGCCGGCACCAATGGCAAGGGCTCGGCAACTGCGTTCTCGCGGGCGATCCTGGAAGCCGCCGGTCTCAGCGTCCACGTCCACACGTCGCCGCATCTCGTCAATTGGCACGAGCGCTACCGCCTGGGCGTCAAGGGCGGCAGGGGACGGCTCGTCAGCGATCCCGTTCTGGCCGATGCCGTGCGCCGCGTCGCCGAAGCCAATGGCGGCGAGAAGATCACCGTCTTCGAAATCCTGACTGCTGTCACCTTCCTGCTCTTCGCCGAGCATCCGGCGGATGTCGCAATCATCGAGGTAGGCCTCGGCGGTCGCTTCGACGCGACGAATGTCATTGTCCGCCCGGCCGCCTCGGTCATCATGCCGATTTCGCTAGACCACCAGTCCTATCTCGGCGACCGGGTCGAACTGATCGCCGCGGAGAAGGCCGGAATCATGAAGCGCGGCTGCCCTGTGGTGATCGGCCAACAGGAAGAGGAAACGGCGCGTGAGGTGCTGATCTCAACGGCGGAACGGCTCGGCTGCCCGATCTTCGTCTACGGCCAGGACTTCATGGCGCATGAGGAGTTCGGCCGCCTTGTGTATCAGGACGAGAGCGGGCTTGCCGATCTGCCGCTGCCGAAGCTGCCGGGACGCCACCAATATGCGAATGCCGCCGCGGCCATTCGTGCGGTGCGGGCCGCAGGCTTCGACGTTTCCGAAGCGGCGATCGAGAGAGGTCTTGCCGGGGTCGAGTGGCCCGGCCGCCTGCAGCGACTGACCAGCGGCAAGCTGACGCATTATGGCCCGGCCGACGCGGAAATCTGGGTCGACGGTGGCCATAATCCGGGTGCAGGCCAAGTGATCGCCGAGGCGATGGCGACGTTCGAGGAACGCGAAGCGCGGCCCCTCTTCCTGATCATCGGCATGATCAATACCAAGGATCCGGTCGGCTATTTCCGAGCGTTTCTCGATCTTGCCGAACAGGTCTTCACCGTGCCGATCCGGGGTTCAGACGCAGGCCTTGATCCGGTGGCGCTTGCAAGCGACGCGGCTGCCGTCGGGTTCGAAGCCTCTGCCGTCTCTTCCGTCGCCGAAGCGCTGACGATCATTGCCAATCTGGTCGACGAGGATCCGGCGCCGCCGCGCATCCTGATCGGCGGCTCGCTCTATCTGGTGGGCGACGTTCTCGCCGACAACGGCACACCGCCGAAGTGATTCCGAAGGCGCCGCCGCCATCCAGGTACCAGAGTCGGCCGTGAAGAACTCGGAAGCCGCTGATTTGACGTAGGAATCGAGGGGTCTGCAGATCTTCTAATTGCAGGAAACAGCCGCCGAACAAGCTGTTTCCTTGCAATATCAGTTTGAGGTTTGCGTGGTTGGCGAAGCGTGATTCACTGGGTTTATCGCGGTGAATCGGAGTGCCAGGAATGGGTAAACCACGCGAACGGCGCCAAACGGGTGAACAGGATTTATTCCGATCCCGGCTCGACCAGATCATCAATATGAAGCACGAACTGGTGCGTCTGGCGCAGGCTATCGACTGGCCTGTGTTGGAAGCCCGCTTTGGGACGGTGTATTCGGACGGAGCGGGCATGCCGCCCTTGCCGACGCGGCTGATGGCGGGGCTGGCCATTCTGAAGCACACGTTCAACCTGTCGGACGAGGCGCTGTGCGAGCGCTGGGTGGAGAACCCCTACTTTCAGTACCTGTGCGGCGAGGAGTTCTTTCGGCACGAACTATCGTTCGACCGCTCCTCGATGACGCGCTGGCGGCAGCGCATGGGCGAGGCGCGGATCGGCGCGCTCTTGCAGGAGAGCCTGGCCGTGGCAGTCAAGACAGGCGCGATGAAGCCGCAGGATACGCGGCAGGTGACCGTCGACACGACCGTTCAACCGAAGAACGTCATGTTCCCGACGGATGCCAAGCTTATTCACCGGGCGCGCGAACGGCTGGTGCGGCTGGCGAAGAAAATGGGGCTCGACCTGCGCCAGACCTACATTCGGGTCGGTAAATTCGCCCTGATCCAGCACCAGCGCTACGCGCATGCGAAGCAATTCAAACGGGCCGGCAAGGCGCTGCGCAAGTTGAAGACCTATCTCGGCCGGACCGTTCGCGACATCGAGCGTCAGATCGCCGGCGACGAACAACTCGACGCGATCTTCAAATGGTCGCTCTATCAGGCAAAAACGGTCATCGCGCAGCGGCAACGTCAGCGTGGCCGCAAGATCTACAGCCTGCATGCCGACGAAGTCGAGTGCATTGGTAAAGGCAAGGCGCACAAGCCCTATGAGTTCGGAGTGAAGGTGTCCGTGGCCACGACACTGAACCGTTCAAAGGGCGGGCAGTTCGCCCTGCACGCGACCGCGCTGCCCGGCAATCCTTACGACGGCCACACGCTCGCGACCGTCATTCCGGATATGGAAAAGATGATCGGCAACGAGCTCTCCCGCATTTTGGCCGATGCTGGATACCGCGGCCATAATGCTCCCGAAAGTCACAAGCTGAGGGTCTTCACCAGCGGCCAGAAGCGCCGCATCACGCCCGCCATAAAACGCCAGATGCGACGACGATCGGCGGTCGAACCCGTCATCGGACACCTCAAGAGCGAACACAGAATGGACCGGAATTATCTCGCTGGCGAACAGGGGGATGCCGTCAATGCCGTTCTGGCCGCCGCCGGATACAACTTCTCCCTCCTGCTGCGATGGTTCAGGCAACTTTTGTGTCTGTTCGCCGCACTACTGTTCACGTTCCAGAGCCGACCAACGCCGCAGCAAACTGCCTGAAAGCGAGTTCTTCACGATCGACACCAGATGCAAGACAAGAAAAAAGCCCGGGGTTCCGGGCTTTCTGCTGCGGTAGTCAGCGAAGGTCTTAGGCGACCGCCGTGGAGATCCAGGAGGAAAGGGCCGTCTTCGGTGCGGCGCCGACCTTGATGTCGGCCACTTCGCCGGCCTTGAACATGGCGAGCGTCGGGATCGAGCGAACGCCGTACTGGGCAGCCAGTTCCGGGTTTTCGTCGATGTTGAGCTTAACAACCTTGACCTTACCGGCGAGCTCGTTGGAGATTTCCTCGAGGCTCGGTGCGATCATCTTGCACGGGCCGCACCATTCAGCCCAGAAATCGACAACCACCGGCTCGGCGGCGTTCAGCACTTCCTGCTGAAAATTGGACGTATCGACCTTTACAGTAGCCATAGGCTGCTCCTTGCGTTCGGAATGGCAGTATCCAGATGTTGTGCCTCATGTGAGAGGGCGCCGCTGGATTTTCAATATCCGGTATCTCACTTTGTCGCGAGGTCTTCAAGGCTCCTGTCGAGCGCCCGATCGGTAACGACGTGGATTGCCGGCCCTTCGGTAAAGATCAGCACGCATCGGAACCTGTGCCCGGGATAGAGCGGCCGCAGGAGCTCGCGATAGATCGCCAGCTGTGCCTTGTAGGCGAAGGGAATATCCTCCTCAGAAGCCGGCACCTGTCGGTTCGTCTTGAAATCCGCAATGGTCACGATCCCGTCGCTGACGGCGAGCCGGTCTATGCGACCGGATACCGCGTGGTCGCGCGCGCCGAGCGTGAGCGTGCCCATGACCGAGACCTCGGCGCGGCTGCCGGCCGAGAAGAGTGCCTCAAGATCGGGGTGGTCGAGCACCTTCTCGACGCCGGCAATCAGCGCGGCGCGCTGCTCGGGCAACCAACGGGGCAGGGAGCGCAGGAGATAGCGCTCGGCTGCGGCGCGGCGATCATTGCCCGCAATGGAGGGCAGGACCTGCAGCAGGCGGTGCAGGATGGCGCCGCGCAACATCGAGAGATTTGCCGGTGCTTTTTCCGAAAACAGCGCGGACCCGACGAGCCCATCGCCGTCGTCCTCGTCGATAGCGATACCGACGCCGGAAGGGCTGAGCGGGCGTGGCAGCCGCTTCTGCGGTGGCAACGGTGTCGAAAGCGCCTTCGGCAGGCCCGACGCCGGGCGGCTGGCATCCGGCGAGGGCGCTTCCTTCGAGGGAAGGACGCGCTCAAGCTGCCTTTCGCGCCAGGCATGGCCGGACCATTCCTCGCCGCCGGCATGGAAGGTCGTCGGATGGCCGCGGCCGCTTTCGTCCCCGGCCAGGCTCGTTTGAACCATAGCATGCCATGTTTCGGCGGCGGCCCGTTGTCCGCGGTAGCCGCAGACGACCAGACGATCGGCGGCGCGAGTCATGCCGACATAGAGCAGGCGCCGATATTCTTCCTCGGCGAGCGTTTTCAGACGATCGCTGTCGGCGGTGATCAGCGAGTTCGACTCTGAGCCCGGCGCCCGCCACACCGGCAACGACAGGACCGCGCCATTTCCTCGAGGAAGCTCGAGGAAGCGGAGAGAAGGGACATGCTGGTTGCTGAAAGGTGCGCCGCCGCCATCGACGAGAAAGACGACGGGCGCTTCGAGACCCTTGGCGGCGTGCACGGTCATGATCCGGACCTCGTCGCGTTCCTTGTCCTGTTCGCGCTTGACCGTCGGCGCTTCCATTTCCAGCGTCGAAACGAAGGCCTGCAGGCCCGGGAGGCCGCTTCTTTCCTGGTCGAGCGCGAAGGTGAGGAATTCGTCGAGAATGTCGCTGACCTCGGTGCCGAGCCGCGCCAGGAAGGCCGCCCGGCCGCCGTGCACGCCAAGGATGCGGGCATAGAAATCGTGCGGTGCAAGCTGGTTGGCGAGCGCCATATAGCTTTTGAGCGACTTTTCTGCCTGGTGGAACAGGATCCCCTCGGCAGCCTCGGCCTGCAGACGCTGCCAGAGGCTTTCGCCTACCTTGCGGCGCGCCGCGAGTTCGAACAGCGCGTCTTCCCCGAGATTGAACAGCGGGCTTTTCAGCAGTGCGGCGAGCGACAGGTCGTCCTGCGGCAAGAGGACGAAGCGGCCGAGAGCCAGCAGGTCCTGAACCGCGATATGTTTGGTGAGCACCAGTCGGTCGGCGCCGGCGACCGGAATGTTGTTGCGGCGCTTGAGCGCCCGGGTCAGCGCATTGACGAAGGCGTCGCGTTTGCGGACCAGCACGATCACGTCGCCCGGACGCATCGGCCGGCGAACGCCCTTCTCGACGATCGTCTCCTTGCCGATCCAGCTCTCCAACACGCCGGCGATCCGCCGTGCGAGGATATTGACCGGTGCGCTCTCAGGCGTCGCGTCGAAGGCCGCCGTCCATTCCTCGTCCGTGTCCATCGGTTCGGCGGCAATCACGTCCCAGATATCGACCGCACCGGGATGGCCGATGCGGTTCGAAGCATGAACGACCGGTTCGCTGCGGGCGCTGAGGCCCCGCGCATGCGCCGGATTGGAAAAGACTGTATCTACGGCCGAAAGCACGTCGACGGTCGAGCGGAAGGAGAGTTGCAGGCGGATGGGCGCGAAGGCCTTGCCGCCGTCGCGCACCCGCCGTTCGGTTTCCTGGCTCTCGAGCGAAAACCGCTCCGGCCGCGCGCCCTGGAAGGAGTAGATCGACTGTTTCTCGTCACCGACGGCAAACAAGGTGCGGTTGGCGCCGCGGGCGCTTTCGCCGGAGAAGAAATCGGCGGCCAGCGCCTGGATGATGGTCCACTGCGCCGGGCTGGTATCCTGCGCCTCGTCGACGAGGATGTGGTCGATACCCTGGTCGAGCTTGTAATGCACCCAGGCGCTGACGTCGCCGCGGGCAAAGAGCGCCGCCGTGCGGTTGATCAGGTCCTCGAAATCGAGCTGGCTGCGGCGTCGCTTGAGTTCCTCGTAGTCGACGTTGAGCCGTTCGGCGAGCGTCAGCGCCGCAAGCGTCGCCTCGAACATCTTGAGAATGCTGATGTGATCGATACAGGCGACGACATGGCGGTAGGCTTCGTCCACCAGGTCTATGAGATCGGGGGCGGCCTGCTGCATCGCCTTGTTGAGGAACGTGGATTGGGCCCGGGCCTTACCGGTTCCGGTGAAGAACAAGTGCCGGAGACCATCATAGCGGGCGCTCACGTCCGTGAGCTTGGAAACGGTTCGAAGCCCCTCGGCAAAGTCGAGCACCTTTGTTCCGCCGACACTCATGGCAAGTGAGAAGTAGCGTTCCAGGGCCGCGCCGTTCAGTCCCGCCAACGGCCAGATCGCGGCCATGGCACTGTCGACGCTTTCATCCGACGCCAGCTTCAGGGCCCTGCGCAGCTCGGCCTCAGTGCCGCCGAGCGCGGCGGCATGTTCGAGAAAGGTCTGGATCGAGGTCCGGTTCTCGACGATCGCCGCGAGCAGCCTTTCAAGCCCGGTGTCGTCGGCGAGGTCCAGAACGGTGGCAAAGGCGCGCGCCAGTTCCGGATCGTCCTTGGCTGCCGTCGCCGTCAACAGCATGCGGCGCGCATCGGCAAGCAGTACGGCGGCCGCGCGGTCGTCGAGGACCGAGAAATGCCCGGCGACGTTGGCTTCCAGCGGAAACTGATGCAGCAGCGCCTCGCAGAAGGCGTGGATCGTCTGGATCTTGAGGCCGCCCGGCGTCTCCAGCGCGCGGGCGAAGAGGCGGCGCGCCTCCTGCAGCTTCAGCAGGCCAGGCCGCTCGCCCTCGATCGCCTCGATCCGCTTTTCAAGCGTCGCGTCGTCGAGCGTGACCCATTCCGCCAGCCGTTCGAAGACGCGGTTCGACATTTCGGACGCCGCCGCCTTGGTATAGGTGAGGCAAAGGATCGCCGAGGGACGGCAGCCGGCGAGCAGCAGCCGGATCACCCGCTGGGTCAGCACGTGCGTCTTGCCGGATCCGGCATTGGCCGAAACCCAGGCGGAACGCGCGGGATCGGAGGCAAGCGACTGCCGGCGCGAGGTCCAGTCGAGCCAGGCTTGCGGCGTCGCCTGCTCGGGGCCGAGGCTGTCATCCCTCATCGCCGTTCTCCTCCTCGCTATCGGCCGTCGACCATTCGGCCACACGTGCCAAATGGTCGTATTCGCCACCGTAGTCGCGCTCTTTCTGAACAATCAGCCGGGAAGCAAAGCCGTGTTTTCCCGAAAGAAGGGCGCTGAGCAGTTTTCTGAGCTCGGCGAGGGACTCGTCGGCAAGCTGGTCCGCGGATCTGGTCTCCTTCGACCTGCTGCCTTCGTTGTTGACCGCATCCGACTTGAAGCGTGAGCCGGGCTTGAGCCGGACATAGAGCAGCGACTGCGGATGGCTCGGCGGCACGTCCTTGAAGGCGCCGGCCTTGAGCGCCGCCGCCTCCAGGGCGAGCTGTGGGTCAAGCAGCACGCGGGCTTCCGTCGCCGATGGGCTGGAGCCGGTCTTGTAGTCGATGATCTCGACGCTGCCGTCGGTCAGCGTATCGAGCCGGTCGGCGATGCCGGTCAGCCGCATGTCGGCGATGCCCAGTTCCATCGATGCCGGAACCTCGGTGCGCGAGTGGCGGATGAAGCGTGCGCGTTCCCGCTCCCACTTGATGAAAGCCGCGCCGACGGCGGCGAAGCGTGGCCGCCAGATCGTGTCGATATGCGTGGGCAGCCGCGCCTCGTCGAAGGCATCGTTCAGCAGCCGATGCATCCGCTCTTCGGCTGCAGGCGACATCAGATCGACGTCGGAGCGCACGAAACGCTCGACGATCTGGTGATAAAGCGTGCCGCGTTCGGCCGGACCGGGGTCGCTGTTGAACGGCAGCAGCGGATGCAGGCGAAGGATGCGCCGGGCGTAAACCGCATAGGGGTCGCGCCTCAGCCGCGAGACCTCGCTGAAGGAATACTTGCGCGGCTGCAGGTCCGCCGGCGGCTTGGGCGCCGGGCGTTCGGCAAGCGGCTGCCGCCCTCCGTCGTCGAGCATCCGGGCCCAGGTCAGATAGTCGGCGCCGTTGGCCTGCAAGGCCTCAACCAGCCGGTTGCCGCCAAGCGCCAGCAGGCGCTGCAGCCAGCGTGAGGCGACGGTCGGTGCCGCGCCCTGGCGCATCGAGCGGGTGAAGATGAGGCGCCGTGTGCCGCAGGCCATCTGGAAGTCGTGGGCGAGCTGGCCGATGCGTCGCTCCGGCGGTTCGAGACCGATGCCCGTCTTCATCGTGCGCGACAGGAACGGATCGTTGGCGGTCTGGCCCGGCCAATTGCCCTCGTTCATGGCGCCGAGCACCACCAGATCCATGCTCTGCAGGCGTGATTCCAGCGCGCCGAAGATGAAGACCCGCGGATGGCGCATGGAACGCGGCTTGACCGCTGCGCCGGCGGCGAGCGCCTCCATGACATCGCACCATTGCGGCCCATCTGCCGTCATCTGGCCATCGGTTTCGATGATGCCGCGAAGCAGGGTCGCGAGCGTATCCGCCGCCTCGCCGGACCAGAGCCCGCTGAGATCGCCGCGCTCGTCGGCCGAGGCCGCTTCCAGCGCCTGGCCGGTCCGCGTCGCCCAGTCGGCAAAGGTGAATTCTTCCGAGAAAACACGGCTGCCGTCCTTGCTGCGGCTCAGAGCGGAAGCGAGCGGCGCCACTGCGTGGCCGATCTTCATCGCCAGATCGCGGGCTGCCTGAAGCTCCTCGGCGCCGATGCCGACGCGCCATTCCGGCGGGTGGCGATCGACCTTGTGCCCGGCAATGGCCGCGTTGAGCAAGGGTTCCAGAGCGAGGATATCGACGGTTGCGGTGCTGCCGCGCAGCGCCATGCGTTCGAGCGCGTCGGCGCCCTGGTGCATCGTCTCACGCGATAGCCCGAAGCGCGCCAGCGGGTGCTTGAGCAGCGCCACGAAGGGCACAGGATCGCCGGGGCGCAGACTAGCCTCCAGAAGCAGGCGCATGAAGCTGCCCTGAGGCGTCGAGGATAGCGGCGTGCCGGCGGAATCGTCGGCCTCGATACCAAAGCGGGCAAGCTCGGCGCCGACCCGTCGTGCGAGATTTCGGTCCGGCGTGATCAGTGCTGCCTGGCTATCCTCGCTGCCTTCGAGCGCCAGCCGCAACGCGACGGCAATGACGGCGGCCTCCTCGCGTTCGTTGGCGGTCTCGATGAGGGCCGCATCCCTGAAGGCGGCGTGCAGCTCGCCGCCATCGAGTTCGCTGCGCCTTTCGGTCCAGGCATTGGTTGCCTTCGCCGGCAGAAGGGCATGCGAGAGGATCTCGGCGCGGAAGTCGAGGTCCGTCTCGGCGTCGGCCAGGGTGGTCACGTCCGACCGGATGACGCCCATGCGCTTCAGCAGCCGGTAGAAGCCGTATTGCGGATGGCTGCGGCTTGCCGGGTCTGGCCTGCCGTCAAGCGCGGCGTCGGCGACGATCATCTCCCATTCGGCATCGCTCATCGTCTGGTCGAGACCGGGCAGCACGATCGTGCCGTTTAGAAGCTTCTGCACGGCGGCAATGAGCGCGGCGGTCGCGGGAATGGAGCCGGTCGAACCGGCGATGATGATCGGGCCCTCGATCTTGCCAGCGGCGATGCGCTGCGTCTCGGCCTGCAGGATAGCGTTGCGGTGGCGGGCAGGGGAGGATTGCTTGAGCTCTTCCAGCCGCTCCGGCCAGTAGCTGCGGGCAATCTTCAGGAATTCCAGCGTCAGCTGCCACCAGAGGGCATGTTCGCCGGCATCGAGCTTGTCGAGCTTGTCCCAGTCCAGCTCTTCCGTCTCCATCGCGTCGACGAGATCGGCGAGATTGCGCGCGAGCCAGATCGCATCCGCCGGGCTTGCCGGCGCGATCAGCGGGCTCTCCGCATGGATGTCGAGCACCACCTTCGGCAGCCGGTTGCGCCACGCAAGAATCAGCCGGCCAAGCTCGATCAGACGCGCGGTACCGGGCAGGGGCGGGGCCAGATCGAGGATCGCCGGTACCTCGGCGTCGAAGAAGCCGCTGTCGTCGTCGGTCTCGCCGAGTGCCTTGATGGTGGGCAGGATGGTGGAACGGCCACCGAGCAGATCGACGAATTCGGATCTGAGCACACGGGCCGAGCGCCGCGTCGGCACGAAGATCGTCACGCCGGCAAGCGGCAGGGGGTCGGCCGGATCGTAGCGGAAGTCCGGGGTCAGGCTGCCGTCGCAAAGCCTTTCGGCGAGCGTCTTCAGGAACGGGAGGCCGGGCGGGATCGTGAAGACGTTGGACCGGCGGCCGCGCACGCTCATCCTCCCGGCTGATGGCGGCGGATCGCCGCTTCCGCTTCGCCGATCGCTTCGGGCGTGCCGACCGTCATCCAGTGCCCCTCGAGCAGGATGCCGTGAAGGCGTCCCTTCTCGGCCGCACGGTCGAAGTAGATGTTGAGGTTGAAGGCGTCATCCGGCGCATCGGAAAAAAGCCGGGAGTGAAGCGCGATCGCGCCGGCATAGACCACCGGGTTCGGCAGACCTTCCTTGTAACGCGTCAGCGTCCCGTCGGCGCCGAGCGAAAAGTCTTTCTTGCCGTTGTGCCCGGTCGTGTCCTCGTCGCGCACGCAGAGCAGCAGCATGTCCATGCGATCAGCGTCGAAAGCTGCGGCGAGCCGCGTCAGATTACTCGGTACCCCGGAGGGTTCGCCGACCCAGAAGAGGTCGGCATTCATCACCAGAACCGGGCCATCCGGCAAAAGCTTCAGCCCCTTCGCCAGGCCGCCGCCGGAATTCATCAGCGCGTCGCGCTCGTCCGAGATCAGGATCTCGGGCGCGCTCCGCCGGCTGAGATGCCCTTCCATCTGATCGGCGAAGTGGTGCACGTTGACCGCGGCCCTGGTAATGCCTGCCTCCACCAGCAGGTCCAGCACGTAGTCGATCATCGGCTTGCCCGCGATTTCCACGAGCGGCTTCGGTATGGTGTTGGTGATCGGGCGGAGCCGGGTGCCGAGGCCCGCGGCGAGCACCATCGCATTGCTGATCGACATTGCTTCTCTGTCAGTTCGCTGATTCGGAAACGAGGATTCCGGTCTTCATACACCAGTCGTACAAGGGTTTCAGCGATTCATGTGTGAGCGCCGCCTGCAGATAGGCGAAAGTGCGCGGCATGTGTTTCATATAGCCGGGCTTGCCGTCTCGCTGCATCAGCCGCACCCAGATGCCGACGAGCTTGCAATTGCGCTGTGCCGACATCAGGTGCCAGTCACGCAGGAAAGTTTCCTCGTCGAAGCTACCGCTTGCGCGCCGTTCCGCGAGATAGGTTTCCATCATCCGGCTGGCGAGCGGTGGCTCGATGGTCACACGCGCGTCCTGCACCAGCGAGGCGACGTCATAGGCGGTCGGACCGATCATCGCGTCCTGGAAATCGATGAGGCCGATCCGGGCGAGACCTTGGCGATCCCCACGCCAGATGATGTTCGGCGAGTGGAAGTCGCGCAAGAGCAGGTTCGTCTCGGAGGTCTGCAGGAGATCGATGAGGCCGTCCCAGATGTCGGCATATTCACGCTTCTCGTCGTCGCTTGCCGGCTCGCCGCGTTTCCAGGGCAGGTACCAGTCGGTCAGGAGCCGGGTCTCGATCTTCATCGCTGTCCGGTCGAAATCGGGAATGTGGTGGCTGACCGCCGGAGCGACGATGATCTCCTTGTCGGTCTGCTTGGCATGGAGGCGGGCGAGCAGTCGCGCGCTTTCGATATAACGCTCGGCGATCGGCTCTCCCGCCGCATCGAGCACGCCATCCGACCCCAGGTCCTCGATCAGCAGGATGCCCTGGTCGAGATCGCGGGCGTAGATCGCCGGCGCCGCAAAGCCGCGTGCAATAAGCAACTGGTCGATGGCGACGAAGGGAACGACGTCTTCGGCGATATGCGCGAGCTGCTGGTAGTATTTGCCGTCCTGCAGAATGGGGCCGGGCTTGTGCCTTGGCGCGTCCATCAGAATCCGGCTAACGGAACCGTCCGCCGGGTAAATGCGCTCATAGGCCCGGATCGAGGCGTCACCGCTCAGGTGCCGGCGCCGTGCGTTCGGGTGACCGTTGTGATCGAGAAAGTCACGGATTGCGAGCGTGCGGGCGATGCGCTGCAGCTTTTCGTCCGGACCGGAGATTTCGACGCGGCGCCCATCGCCTTCATGGGCAATCGTCAGCGTGATGCGGCCGGCGGGGAGAGCGTCGTCCGCCCGTTCCGGCCATTCGACGAGACAGATGCCTTGCGATAGCGCCTCGTCGAAGCCGAGCTCGTCCAGTTCGCTGGAATCAGCCAGCCGGTAGAGATCGAAATGCGCGACCGGAATGCGAAGGTCATAGGTCTGGACCAGGGTGAACGTCGGACTCGGGACCTCCAGGCCGTCGTCATCGGCAAGCGCCCGAAGGAGCGCGCGCGCCAAGGTCGACTTGCCCGCCCCGAGATCGCCCGAGAGCGCGACGCAGTCGCCGGGCTTCAGGGCCAGCGCCAGATCTTCGCCGAGCTCGATCGTTGCCGCCTCGCCCGTCAGGAAGCGCTCGATCGTCGACATCATTCGGCCGCGACGATGGTCGGCACTTCGGCCGAGGGAATGCGGCAGGTCACTTCCGTACCTTCGCCTTCCTTGCTGCGGATCGAGACGGTGCCGTGGTGCAGGCTGACGAAGCTCTCGACGATCGAAAGCCCGAGGCCGGCGCCGCCGCGCTGGCCGTAGCTTTCGAAGCGATTGAACACGGTGTCGAGCACATCCTGCGGGATTCCGGGGCCGCTGTCCGAGACCGAGAAGATGAAGTCGCTGCCCTCGCGGCGGCACTTCAGCTCGATGGCGCTGCCATCCGGCGCGAAGTTTGCGGCATTGGTGAGTAGCTTCACGAAGATCTGCTTCAGCCGCTGCTGGTCTGCAACCATGCGGCCGAGATTGTCAAGGGCGGTGATCCTGAGCGTCACGCCGCTTTCGAGCAGCCGGTCAGCCATCTGATGGGCGATATCATCGAGGAAGTCGGTGAGACTGATGTCGGACATGTCGAGCTGGACGATGCCGGCATCGACGGTCGCCAGATCCAGGATGTCGTTGACGATCGTCAGCAGCAGCGACGAGGACGTGGCGATGTGGTCGACATATTCCGCCTGCCGCTCGTTGAGGTCGCCGAAGGCCGGCGTCTTCAACAGATCGGCGAAGCCGATGATGTTGGTGAGCGGCGAGCGCAGCTCGTAGGAAACGTGGTGCACGAAATCGTTCTTCAGCGCATCCGCCTTGCGCAGCGCCTCGTTCTTTTCGGTGAGCGCCCGCTCGACCCGGACGCTGTCGGTGATGTTGACGAAGGTCAGCATCGTCTGCGCGTTCGGCAGCGGGATGACGGCGTAGTCGAGGATCAGCCCGGTTCGGAGCTCGAGAATGCCGCGGCTCGAAGGCCGTTCATCGTCGAAGCTGGTGATGATGTGGGTGAAACGCTTCCACCCGTCCGGCTGGTCGTAGGAGATGAGGCAGGCCTGCTCGATCGCCCGGATATGGGTACCGGGCTTGGCTTCCGCCTCGCTGATGCCCCAGATCGCGCGGAAGGCCGGGTTCGAAAGGCGAATGCGGCCGTCGGGGCCGAACACTGCCACGCCTTCGGCGAGATGGTCGATGGTCTCGCCCTGGACCTGAACCAGCGTGTTGTAGCGCGTTTCGAGATCGACCTTCTCGGTCAGGTTCTCGAACACCCAGGTGGCGCCGCCCTGCGGGCGGGCGGTGGCGAAGACGCGCAGCGTCTGGCCGTTCGGCAGGTGCCAGAGGTCGCTCTGTGTGTCGAGCGCCTGATAGACGGAAAGCGCGTTCGCCTTCCATTGTTTCCAGTTGAGCTGTTCCGGCAGCTGGCCGCCGGCCCGCAGCCGGTCGAGCACCTCGCCGTTGTCCGGCTTGCGCTCCAGGAAGCCGATGTCGAGGTTCCACAGACGCTGGAAAGCCTGATTGTAGAACTGCAGGCGCTGATTGCCGTCGAAGATCGCGACCGGGGTCGCAAGATGATCGAGCGTTTCGGCATGGCTCTTGAGCGTGCGATTGAGTTCTTCGCGCACGGCCTCGATGCCGGAGACGTCGATGGCGACGCCGGCCGAGCCGGCAGGACTGCGGGCATCGACCACGTCGAAGAAGGTGCGGTTGCCCTTGACGACGGTCGAAACCTTGTCGCGGAACGGCGTGTCGAAAGTGGAGACGGCGCGGATCTTTTCGCGCGCGACGGTCGCAAGCAGCTCGCGCCCTTCGGCGACCGCAATCGCGACGTCAGGAGCCTCGACCGCATCGGCATAGGCTTCGTTGACCCAGGTGAGCGCGCCATCCGTGCCGCGCTGCCAGACCGGCAGATCGATCGCGTCGAGAAGGGTGCGGAAAGAGACGAGCGCCGAATTGAGCCGGTCGTGCTCAAGTTTCAGCTCGGCGAGTTCGGCGCGCATGTTGTTGAGTGCGATGAAGCGTACGAAAGCCCGCCCGCCCGAAACCCGTCCCTGGGCCTCCAGGACTTCGTTGCGCTGCGTTTCGAGCACCAGGTCGAAACTGCGCGCCTCGGTACGCAGCGCATCGATCGCCTTTTCCAGTTCCCCGGCGGATTGCGCCTTGATCCAGCGGCCGAAGGCCAGGAACTCGCGGTCATCTGCCGGCGCGCCGGTTTCGGGCGGCAACTGGCCGAGCAGCTCGGCCCGCTCGAGCAGTCCGTCCCAGACGACGATCCGGCGGTTCTTGTCGGCCACGAGCGCCTGATAGCGTGAAAGGCGCTGGTTCGCGTCCGACAGATCGGAGCGCAGTTCGCGGTTTTCCGCTTCGATATTGCCGCGTTGGCGGATCAGCCAGATGGCCGAGATCATCGCTGCAGAAATGACGCCGATGAGCACGGAGAAAGTGACGACTTCCGAGGAGCCGAAGATGTTGGCCTTCTGCGGCGCGACCTGGGCGAGAGCATCCGTTGCTGCAAAAAGAGCGGTGCCGGCCATAAGGTGGCGCAGGAACTTCGGGCCCTTGCGGCGGGTGCCCGGAATAGCTGTTTGGTCTCTGTTCATGGCGCTGCCATCCCCGTCTGCCCGAAGGGTGCTGCCGGCCTTGTTGCGCCTTGCACAGTTCCACCGAGGCCCTGGTCAAGGGCCTGCGTCAGTTCCGATTGCATCCCCGGTCTGTCTCCGTCTGTTTGCCGCTTATCGACAAGACATCCCATCCGCGATGCCCAAGGTCCGCACCGGCATCACGAATCAATGGGTTAGAGCATACTTCCTAGTCGAATCGTCGGGAAGGGAGAGGCCCAAAAAAGCGGCCGCGCTCTCTTGTCAAGAACGCGGCCACAAGATGTTGTGGATTGCCCGGGTAACGATTAGTACCGGTAGTGCTCAGCCTTGAACGGACCCTGCGTCTTCACGCCGATGTAGCTGGCCTGCTCTTCGGAAAGCTCGGTGAGCTTGGCGCCGAGCTTCTTCAGGTGCAGGCGAGCGACCTTCTCGTCGAGCTGCTTCGGCAGGACGTAGACTTCGTTCTTGTACTTCTCACCCTTGGTGAAGAGCTCGATCTGCGCCAGGACCTGGTTGGAGAACGAGGCCGACATGACGAAGGACGGGTGGCCGGTGGCGTTGCCGAGGTTCAGGAGGCGACCTTCCGACAGCAGGATCATGCGGTTGCCCTTCGGGAACTCAATCATGTCGACCTGCGGCTTGATGTTCGTCCACTTCAGATTACGCAGCGCCGAGACCTGGATCTCGTTGTCGAAGTGGCCGATGTTGCCGACGATCGCCATGTCCTTCATCTCGCGCATGTGGTCCATGCGGATGACGTCCTTGTTGCCGGTCGTCGTGATGAAGATGTCGGCGCTCGAGACGACGTCTTCGAGCTGAACGACTTCATAGCCGTCCATGGCCGCCTGCAGCGCGCAGATCGGGTCGACTTCGGTGACCTTGACGCGGGCGCCGGCGCCGGCAAGCGATGCTGCCGAGCCCTTGCCGACGTCGCCGTAACCGCAGACGACGGCGACCTTGCCGGCCATCATCACATCGGTGCCGCGGCGGATGCCGTCGACCAGCGATTCCTTGCAGCCGTACTTGTTGTCGAACTTCGACTTGGTGACCGAGTCGTTGACGTTGATCGCCGGGAAGGGCAGCAGGCCCTTGGCCTGGAGCTGGTACAGGCGGTTGACGCCGGTGGTGGTTTCTTCGGTCACGCCCTTGATGGCGTCGCGCTGCTTGGTGAACCAGCCCGGCGAAGCCTCGAGGCGCTTCTTGATCTGCGCGAAGAGGATTTCCTCTTCCTCGGAACCGGGGTTCGAGAGCACGTTCTCGCCGGCTTCGGCGCGGGCGCCGAGCAGGATGTACATGGTGGCGTCGCCACCGTCGTCGAGGATCATGTTCGAGACGCCGCCGTCGGCCCACTGGAAGATCTTGTCCGTGTAGGTCCAGTATTCTTCGAGCGTTTCACCCTTGACGGCAAAGACCGGAACGCCGCTTGCGGCGATCGCGGCGGCGGCATGATCCTGGGTCGAGAAGATGTTGCAGGACGCCCAGCGCACGTCGGCGCCGAGGGCAACCAGCGTCTCGATCAGGACGGCGGTCTGGATGGTCATGTGCAGCGAGCCGGTGATGCGCGCGCCCTTCAGCGGCTTCGCAGCGCCGAACTCTTCGCGGCAGGCCATCAGGCCCGGCATTTCCGTTTCGGCGATCGCAATTTCCTTGCGCCCGAAATCGGCGAGACCGATGTCGGCGACGATATAGTCCTGAGTGGTGGTCATGGAATTCTCCGGGCTGATCTCTTCAAGCCGCATGGCTTCAACCGAACTGCGGCGCGATTATGCCTCCCGCGCCTGCGCGACGCGGTGAGAGTGCGATCGATCTATCAGGAATCAGGGGAGAGGGCAATATCGATATAAAGAAGTCTTTATATCTTTATATTGTCCATCACATCTCTTCGCCGAACTTGTCGGCGACCAGCGCGTCGAGCGCGTTCAGCGCCTCTTCGGCCTGCGCGCCGCTTGCGGTCACGCACACGCTGCAGCCGGTGCTGGCAGCCAGCATCATCAATCCCATGATCGACGTTCCGCCGACCGTCATGCCGTCCTTCGACACGGTGATCTCGGCGTCATAGGCCTCGACCGTCTGCACGAACTTTGCCGATGCCCGCGCATGCAGGCCTCGCTTGTTGATGATCAGCAGTTCGCGCGTCAGCGACATGTCGGGGCGATGATCCATTACTTACCACTCAGAACGCGGCTGGCGACGTTGATGTATTTCCGTCCGGCTTCCGAGGCTTCGACCAGTGCCTTGTCCATGTCGCTCTCGCCGCGTACGCCGGCGAGCTTGATCAGCATCGGCAGGTTGACGCCGGCAATCACTTCGACCGTACCGCTGCGCATCACCGAGATGGCGAGGTTGGAGGGGGTTCCGCCGAACATGTCGGTCAGGATGATGACGCCGTTGCCTTCGTCGACATTGGTAACGGCATCGAGGATATCCTGTCGACGCTGGTCCATGTCGTCCTCGGGGCCGATGCAGACGGTCTCTATAGCTTTTTGCGGACCGACGACATGCTCGAGCGCAAGTCGAAATTCCTCAGCCAGCTTGCCATGGGTGACAAGCACAAGTCCGATCATGGGTATCTTCGCTCCAACTGCACACGCAATTCACTGATGGCCAGATATCGCAATGCAGCAATTTCGTCCACCTGTTGGGGCGGCCATCTTGGCAAGGAAAAGGGGAAGTGCAAGCCAAAAATGCTGAAAAACCAGCCGCACTGGCGGTAAATCGGGCTAGAAACCCAATTTTTCGGCGATCAGCATGCGCAGAATATTGAGAGCCTGCGCCCCCTCTTCAACGGGAACGCGAACAATCGGCAGTGCTCGCCCGAATGGCAAGGGCAGCCTCTCGTCTTCCGGAGCCAGGCGCGGGTCGAAAGGAGCGCTGACCGGCAGCAGGGCCCAATCCATCACCGCGGCAGGCACGGTTTCGATCTTGCCGATGCCGGCGCCGCGGATTTCGATCAGGCCGTGAATGGAGGGCGGGCAGCGTGCGACGATCCTGTCGTGTTCCAGGCTCAGATCCACCCGATCGTCGGCAACGAGAGCCGCGAAGTGGCCGGCCTGTCGTGCGGCGGTGATGCATGCAAGCGCCAGCCTGGATTTGCCGATACCGGAAGGGCCCGTGATCAGGAAGCCGCGCGTCCCGAGCACGATGGCGGTGCCGTGGACATTGGCGCGGGCGGCCGTCATGCGTGCGGCTCGGCGGGAAGCGACAGGATGAAACGCGCGCCGCTGACGTGGCCATCCTGCGCGACGATGTTTTCCGCCTTCAGCGTACCGCCATGCGCTTCGGCGATCTGCCTGGAGATCGACAGGCCGAGGCCGGAGTTCTGGCCGAAATCCTCGCCTTCCGGCCGATCGGTGTAGAAGCGCTCGAAGATGCGGTCGATGTCTTCCGCCTGGATGCCGGGGCCGTTGTCCTCGACATAGACGAGGCAGCGCGATCGCGACCGTGTGAGGCGCACGACGATCCGCCCGCCGTCTTCGGGAACGAAGGATCGGGCGTTCTCGATCAGGTTGGTGATGATCTGCCCGATGCGCAGCTCATAGCCACTGACGGCGAAGCGGGCCTTCGGGCTGTCCTTGCGGTCGATGACGAAGTCGAGCAGCACCGTCTTCTTCTTGCTGCGGACCTGGCGTGAAATGTCCACGAGGTCGCCCAGAAGTTTTTCGAGGTCGATGATCTTGGCATCGCTGCGGGCGAGTTCGGCGTCGAGCCGCGAGGCGTCCGAGATGTCGCTGATCAGGCGATCGAGGCGGCGGACGTCATGCTGGATGACGTCCATCAAGCGCTTCTTCGATTCGTCGGTGCGCGCCAAAGGCAGGGTTTCAACGGCGCTGCGCAGCGAGGTGAGGGGGTTTTTCAGCTCGTGGCTGACGTCGGCGGCGAAATTCTCGATCGCCGCGATCCGATCGTAGAGCGCGGTCGTCATCTCGCGGAGCGCGACCGAGAGGTTGCCGATCTCGTCCTGGCGTGAGGAGAAATCGGGGATTTCCTCGCGCTCCTTGGCGCCGCCGCGGCGCACGCGCACGGCCGCCGCCGCCAGGCGCCGGAGCGGGTTTGCGATCGTCGAGGACAGAAGCAGCGACAGGATGATGTTGACGAGGGCAGCGACGCCGAAGACGCGGATGATGGCGAGGCGCTCCGCCTGGACGATCTTGTCGATGTCGCCGGCTTGCGTCGACAAGAGCAGCACGCCGAGAACGGCACGGAAACGCTGGACGGGAACGGCCACCGAAACAATGAGTTCGCCCTTCTCGGTCACGCGCTCGACATAGCCGCGCACGCCGGTCAGCGCGTTGGTGACCTCAGGATAGATCGAGCCGTTGCCACCCGGCGGTTCCTTGTAGAGCGGCAGATTGCCGGGCTGCAGCAGCTTGTTCAGCCAGCTGTTGAGCTTTTCGCCGATGCCAGTCGATTCCGGTTCGATCGGCGGCAGGTCGAAGCGCAGCACCTGGCCGCCGCTATAGAGATGTCGGGAATCAAGCAGCAGGTCGGCGTCGGCATCGAACAGCCGCGCGCGGGTGCGCGTTGGCGAGATCAGGCGGCGTAGAACCGGCGCGACGCGTTCCTGGATGATCGGGAAGTCGAGATCCTCGTCACTCGGAAGCGGCGTAATGCTTTGGCCCGCCTGCAGCTCCAGCAGCTTTTCGGGATCGATGGTGATCGAGTTGGTGTCGACAGAGGCGGAGGCCGAGATTGCCCCGGCGATGATTTCACCCTGGGTCAGCAGGCTTTCGACACGTGCATCGATCAGTCCCTCGCGGAACTGGTTGAGATACATGATGCCGCCGACGAGGACGACGAGTGCCACAAGGTTGAAGAAGACGATGCGGCGGGTGAGGCTCGAGAAGACGGCGTTGCCGAACAGCCGACGAATCAGCGTGAAGGGATGTGCCCAGCGGCGTTGGCCGTTCTGCGCCTGCGCACGCCCGTCACTGTCTTCGATGTCGCCTTGCAAGACTTCTACCAAATGTCCCGCTCCCGCGCGGACTGCCTTCACGTTCGTTCGATGACGACGTCGCTGCCGGCCGCAGCCGGTCGCGTCGTCGTTGTCTTCTATGGTCCGGTCCAAAGACGGCGGAGATCGCTGCGAGCTTCAAAGGAGGCCGTCGGCCATGCTCCCATAGCGCCGCCTTGATGCGCCACTCTGGGAGCGATGGCAAGCCCCGTGCCTCAGGCGGTCTCCCGGAAACGGTAGCCGACACCGTAAAGCGTCTCGATCATATCAAAGTCGTTGTCGACCATCTTGAACTTCTTGCGCAGTCGCTTGATGTGGCTGTCGATGGTGCGGTCGTCGACATAGACCTGCTCGTCATAGGCCGCGTCCATCAGCGCGTCGCGGCTTTTCACCACGCCCGGGCGCTGGGCAAGCGAATGCAGGATGAGGAACTCCGTCACCGTCAGCGTGACCGGCTCGCTCTTCCATGTGCAGGTGTGGCGCTCCTGGTCCATCACCAACTGACCGCGCTCGAGCGAGCGCGACGGCGCGTCGGATGCCTTGACGGTGGTCGTCGAGTTGCCGGCCGCGGCCTCGCGGTTTGCGGCGCGACGCAGGATCGCCTTGACGCGTTCGACCAGCAGGCGCTGCGAGAACGGCTTGGTGATGAAGTCGTCGGCGCCCATCTTCAGACCGAAGAGTTCGTCGATCTCTTCGTCCTTCGAGGTGAGGAAGATCACCGGCAGGTCGGACTTCTGCCTCAGGCGGCGCAGCAACTCCATGCCGTCCATGCGCGGCATCTTGATGTCGAAGATCGCCAGTTGCGGCGGCCGGGCGAGCAGGCCCTCGAGCGCGGAAGCACCGTCGGTATAGGTCTCGACCTTGTAGCCCTCTGCCTCAAGGGCGATGGATACGGACGTCAGAATATTCCGGTCATCATCGACAAGCGCGATGGTCTGCATCGTGTTCAACTCCGTCTTTTGAGGTGCCGGTCTCGTCCCCGAAAACTCCGGCATTCGCGAGTCACGGGTGCGTTAGTGAGTATAAAGGTGGAACAAATTGTGGCGAAGCGCAAAAAGCACCTGTCGTGACGATAGGATAGGCCCTGTCAGATCGGTGTTTGGCAGGTCGAATTCAACCGATTAAAAAAACGATAATTTTCTTTAAATCGATTAATATACTGAAATCATTATTCTTTTTTTGACGTCGCCTTGTTTTTGAGCGAGCATGCAAGTAAGGTCCGGCGAAATTCAACGCCAATGGCCAAACACGAAGGAAGCTTGACCATGGAGCAACTCGGCACTCGCAATCTCGCGAACGGCTTGGAAAAACTCGGCTTTATCGACCTGGAAACGGTTCGTTACAACCTCGAAGCCGCAGAGCTTTATGAGGAGGCTCTTCGCCGCGGCGAGGCTGAGCTGACGGCACACGGCGCCCTCGTCGCCCGTACCGGGCAGCACACCGGCCGTTCGCCGAAGGACAAGTTCGTCGTTCGCGATGCGAACACCGACGATCAGATCTGGTGGGACAACAACAAGCCGATGTCCCCCGAGCATTTTGCCCTGCTGCGCCAGGACATGCTCGATCACGCCAAGGGCATGTCGCTCTACGTGCAGGACCTCGTCGGCGGCGCCGATGCCGACAACGCCCTCCCGACCCGCGTCGTCACCGAATATGCCTGGCATTCGCTGTTCATCCGCAATCTCCTGATCCGTCCGGCCCGCGAGGCGCTCGCCTCCTTCCTGCCGAAGCTGACGATCATCGATCTGCCGAGCTTCAGGGCTGATCCGGAGCGCCACGGCTGCCGCACGGAGACCGTCATTGCCTGCGACTTCACCAGCGGCCTGATCCTCATCGGCGGCACCTCCTATGCCGGCGAAATGAAAAAGTCGGTCTTCACCGTTCTCAACTACCTGCTGCCCAAGAAGGGCGTCATGCCGATGCACTGCTCGGCCAATGTCGGCCCGGCCGGTGACACGGCAATCTTCTTCGGCCTCTCCGGCACCGGCAAGACGACGCTTTCGGCCGACCCGACCCGCACGCTGATCGGCGACGACGAGCACGGCTGGGGCGAACAGGGCGTCTTCAACTTCGAAGGCGGCTGCTACGCCAAGGCGATCCGTCTGTCGGAAGCTGCCGAGCCGGAAATCTACGCGACGACCCGCCGCTTCGGCACGGTGATGGAAAACGTCGTGCTCGATGAGCGCCGCGTTCCGGATTTCGACGATGGCTCGCTGACGGAAAACACCCGTATCGCCTATCCGCTCGACTATATCCCGAACGCCAGCGCCACCGGCACCGCGCCGCAGCCGCGCACGATCATCATGCTGACGGCCGACGCCTTCGGCGTGATGCCGCCGATCGCCAAGCTGACGCCGGAACAGGCGATGTATCACTTCCTCTCCGGTTACACCGCCAAGGTCGCCGGCACGGAGAAAGGTGTCACCGAGCCGGAAGCCACGTTCTCGACCTGCTTCGGCGCGCCGTTCATGCCGCGTCATCCGTCGGAATACGGTAACCTCCTGAAGGATCTGATCGCCAAGAACGGCGTCACCTGCTGGCTGGTCAATACCGGTTGGACCGGCGGCGCCTACGGCACCGGCAGCCGCATGCCGATCAAGGTGACGCGCGCTCTGCTCGCCGCCGCCCTCGACGGCTCGCTGAACGCTGCCGAGTTCCGCACCGACGCCAACTTCGGCTTCGCCGTTCCGGTCTCGGTCCCCGGTGTCGAAGACGGCATTCTCGATCCCCGCTCGACCTGGGCCGACGGTGCAGCCTACGATGCGCAGGCACGCCGCCTCGTCGACATGTTCATCACGAACTTCGCCAAGTTCGAGAGCCATGTGGACGGCAGCGTCCGCGACGCGGCCCCCGGCACGAAAATCGCCGCCGAATAAATATCGCCGGCTATGATTCACGTGAAACCCGGTCTCCCACGGCCGGGTTTTTCGTTTTCGCGGTAATATTTTCAAGAGGTTCGCTCTGTGCCATAGATCGGGGCGAGGTGAACCATGGCCAGTGACCCGCTCTACATAAACGACAACATCGTGATTGCCGGCTGGGAGCTGACGGAGCAATTCGTGCTCGCCGGCGGGCCGGGCGGACAGAACGTCAACAAGGTGTCGACGGCCGTCCAGCTTTTCTTCAACGTGTTGGCCTCGCCAGCTCTCTCCGATCGCATCAAGGCCAACGCGCTGAAGATCGCCGGTCGCCGCGCCTCGAAAGAGGGCGTGCTGATGATCGAGGCAAGCCGTTTTCGCAGCCAGGAGCGCAACCGCGAGGATGCACGCGAGCGGCTGAAGGAACTGATTCTCAAGGCCGCTGAGCCTCCGCCGCCGCCGCGCAAGAAGACGAAACCGACCCGTGGCTCCGTCGAGCGGCGGCTCAAGGAGAAGTCCGGGCGCGGTGAGATCAAGAAGCTTCGGGGGCGGCCGGCCGGAGACTGATTTCTTTTTTGCCGCTCCTTGCCTTTGGCAGGCGGCGCCCTCTCTTATCGGCAGTGTTTTGGCAAAAGGAGAGATTCATGGGTCTTTTCAGCTTTATCAAGAACGCCGGCAAGAAGCTCGGCATCGGCGGTGACGATGATGCTCCGGATGCCGAAAGCGTTCAGAAGGAGCTTGCATCCCACGATCTCGGCACCAAGGACGTGCAGGTCGAAGTGGCCGGTGACAAGGTCGTGCTGAAAGGTGTCGTGAAGGACCAGAGCGTCTTCGAAAAGGCCGTCGTTGCCGTCGGCAACACGCTCGGTGTCTCGGCGGTCGAGGCCTCGGAGCTCAAGGTCGCCGATGCCGGCGCAGCACCAGCTGCGGCCAAGGAGCCGGTTTTCTATACCGTCAAGAAGGGCGACAACCTCTGGAAGATCGCCGAAGCGCAATACGGCAAGGGCAAGGGTGCCAAGCACACGGCCATCTTCGAAGCCAACAAGCCGATGCTGACGCATCCGGACAAGATCTACCCCGGCCAGGTTCTGCGCATTCCGGATCTGGACGCCGCTTGAGCGTGTCGGTCGGACGCTCTCTTTCAATCGCCGCGCTGGCGAGCCTCTGGCTTGCCGGCGCTTCAATGGCGCAGCCTTTCCGTGAGCCCGCCAAGGGCAGTGCCGAACGCGCCGCGATCCTGGACGCGATCCGCCCGGCGGTCGAGGCGGAGATGCACGGCCCTGTCGAATTTGTCTCACGACGATGCGCGCCTCGCCCAACTGGGCCTTCATGCAGGTGGAGCCGCAGCGTCCCGGCGGCGGCGCGATCGATCTTGCGCAAACCGGGTTGCGCGCCGAGGCCGAGATGATGGATGGTCGGACGGTGTTCGCACAAGATCACGATGATTTGGGTCAAAGCGACCCAAGTCATAAACGTGATCGGTTCTTTTAAATTGGAGCGGGATACGGGCGGAAAACCGTGCACACTTTTTCTTATCCCGCTCTGGTCAGTTTCCAGAATGGCCACTGGAACCTGGTCGACCACGTCGTCGGGCCGACGGATGTCGCCTATGCCGGCTGGCCGCTTCGCTATGGCGTACCGGCAGCGCTTCTCGGCCTTGAATAAGAGGACTGTCACCCATGCAGGTGCTCCCGAAAGGGGTCAGACATATTCCGGGCTTTCTTGACCGAACCCGGCAGGAGCAGCTTGTCGAGGCGATCCGCCTCGTCGTGGCCGAAGCGCCATTGTTCGTGCCGGAAATGCCGAAAACGGGCAAACCCATGTCGGTGCGCATGACCAATTGCGGTTCGCTCGGCTGGGTCACGGATCGCGATCGCGGCTATCGCTACCAAGCTCAGCATCCGGTGACCGGCCGGCCCTGGCCGCCGATGCCGGACATACTGCTCGAGATCTGGCAGGCGGTCTCCGCCAGCAACAAGACGCCAGAAGCCTGCCTGGTGAACTTCTATTCCGAGGAGGCCCGCATGGGCCTGCACCAGGACCGCGACGAGCGCGACCTCGAAACGGCCGTCGTATCGATCTCGCTCGGCGATAGCTGCCTCTTTCGCGTCGGCGGCAACATGCGCGGCGGCCAGACCATGTCCTTTCGGCTCGAAAGCGGCGACGTCGTCGTGCTGGGCGGGGAAGGCCGGCTTGCCTTCCATGGCGTCGACCGGATCTACTCGAACACGTCGACGCTGCTGAAGCATGGCGGCCGGGTCAATCTGACGCTTCGCCGCGTCAATCCCTGATCAACTCTTGGATACGGCGCTATTCCGGTCGGAAAACCGTTTCAACATTTCCTGAAATTGCTCTGGGCTCGAAGCTCAGAGTTTCCTGAGCGCTACCTTTTCCGTCAGATGGTTCGGCCCCTTCTGCAGGATCAGGTCGGCGCGCGGGCGCGTCGGCAGGATGTTCTGGTGCAGGTTCTTCAGGTTGATGTTGTGCCACAGGCCCTCGGCAATCGCACGGGCCGCATCCTCGCTGATCGTGGCGTAGCGATGGAAGTAGGATTCCGGGTTCTTGAAGGCGGTTTCGCGCAGCCGCATGAAGCGGTTGACGTACCAGCTATGGATCAGGCTCTCCTCGGCATCGATGTAGATCGAGAAGTCGAAGAAATCCGAGACCATCGGCACGATCTTGCCGTCAGCCGGCAAGTTGCGTGACTGCAGCACGTTGATGCCTTCGAAGATCAGGATGTCCGGACGGTCGATGACCGTGAACTGATCCGGCAGCACGTCATAGGTCAGGTGCGAATAGCTAGGCGCCTTGACGTTGGGTTGGCCCGCCTTGATCGCCGACAGGAAGCGCAGGAGCGCGCCCACGTCGTAGCTCTCCGGAAAGCCTTTGCGGTCCATCATGTTTTCGCGCTGAAGCACGGCATTCGGATAGAGGAAGCCGTCCGTCGTCACCAGATCGACCTTCGGGCTCGACGGCCAGCGCGACAGGAGCTGCGCGAGGATACGCGCCGTGGTCGACTTGCCGACCGCGACCGACCCGGCGATGCCGATGACGAAGGGCGTCTTGGTTTCGTCCGACATGCTGAGGAAGCGCTTGCGCTGCTCGAAGAGCATCTGTGACGATTCCACGTGCGTCGAGAGCAGGCGCGACAGTGACAGATAGATCTGCCGGACTTCGCCGAGATCGACGGGGTCGTTCAGCGAGCGCAGCCGCTGCACTTCGTCAGCCGTCAGCGTCAAGGGCGTGTCGGCGCGAAAGCGCGACCATTCCTCGGCGGTGAAGAAATGATAGGGCGAATAATCCCGCTTCTGCGGGTTGTCCGGCAGGTCGGCCGGTTCGATGTCTTTCGCCGCTATCGTCATGGATTCTGCCGATTTGCCTTTTCCTGCAGGCCGGATTGCTTCGTCCGCCGCGCAAGTTCGTTCAGCACATCCTGCAACGGAACGTCGGCGATCTTCAATACGACCATCAGATGATAGATGAGATCGGCGCTTTCGGCGATGAGATTCGCGCGGTCGTTGCTGATGGCGGCGATCACCGTCTCGACCGCCTCTTCCCCGAGTTTCTTGGCCGCCTTGGGCTGGCCGCTCGCCACCAGTTTTGCCGTCCAGGATTCGTCCGGCGCGGCCTTCGCGCGGGTCGCGACAATGGCCTCGAGGTCGGAAAGTGTGAAATCAGCCATGGAAGATCCTGAAGCTCAGTCGAGGCGCATGGCGATGCCATGCTCCGCCATATAGCGCTTGGTTTCGCCAATGCTATAGGTGCCGAAGTGGAAGATGGAGGCGGCGAGCACGGCGGTAGCGTGGCCATCGCGGATGCCCGCGACCATGTGGTCGAGCGTCCCGACGCCGCCGGACGCGATGACCGGAGCACGAACGGCGTCGGCGACCGCGCGGGTGAGCGCGATGTCGTAGCCGCTCTTCGTGCCGTCGCGATCCATCGAGGTCAAAAGGATCTCGCCGGCGCCGAGGTCGACGACGCGGCGGGCAAAATCGATCGCGTCGATGCCGGTCGGTTGCCGCCCGCCATGGGTGAAGATCTCCCAGCGGTCCGCTTCGCCGTCCTTCGATACCTTCTTGGCGTCGATCGCGACGACGATGCACTGGTTGCCGAACTTGTCGGCCGCTTCCGCGACGAACTCCGGGTTCTTCACGGCGGCGGTGTTGATCGACACCTTGTCGGCGCCGGCGAGCAGCAGCTTGCGGATATCGGCCACCTGGCGCACGCCGCCGCCGACCGTCAGCGGCATGAAGCACTGCTCGGCCGTGCGGGCGACGACGTCGAAGATCGTCTCGCGATTGTCCGAAGAGGCGGTGATGTCGAGGAAGCAGAGCTCGTCGGCGCCGGCGGCGTCATAGGCGCGCGCCGCTTCCACCGGATCGCCGGCATCGATCAGGTCGACGAAGTTGACGCCCTTGACCACACGGCCGTCCTTGACGTCGAGGCAGGGAATAACGCGGGCTTTGAGGGTCATGGTTTCACGCCTTTCTCGCGGCGCGGATCAGGTCCAGCGCCTCCTGCGGGTCAATACGGCCGTCGTAGAGCGCGCGGCCGGAAATGGCGCCTTCGAGCTTCCTCGCGTCCGGCGCGACCATGCGGCGGATGTCGTCCATCGAGGCGAGGCCGCCGGAAGCGATCACCGGGATGGAAACTGCGTCCGCGAGTTCCAAGGTCGAGGCCCAGTTGATACCGGTCAGGATGCCGTCGCGGTCGATGTCGGTATAGATGATCGCGGAGACGCCGGCGCCCTCGAACTTCTTCGCAAGCTCGATCACGCCGAGCTCGGAGGCCTCCGCCCAGCCCTCGACGGCGACCTTGCCGCCCTTGGCGTCGATGCCGACGGCGACCTTTCCCGGGAATTTGCGGCAGGCCTCGATCACAAGCGCCGGATCGCGCACGGCGACCGTGCCGAGGATGACGCGGGCGAGCCCGCGCGACAGCCAGTTTTCGATGTGCTCGAGTGTGCGGATGCCGCCGCCGAGCTGCACCGGGTTTTTGGTCGCCTTGAGGATGGCGTCGACGGCCGCGCCGTTGACCGTCTCACCGGCAAAGGCGCCGTTCAGATCGACCACGTGCAGCCATTCGAAACCCTGCTCTTCAAAGGCACGGGCCTGGGCCGCCGGGTCGGGGTTGTAAACCGTCGCCTGGTCCATGTCGCCGAGCTTCAGGCGCACGCATTGCCCGTCTTTCAGGTCGATCGCGGGAAAAAGGATCATGGGTCTGTCCAATCAGTCGTGCGAAAGCTCAGGGCTTCCAGCGCAGGAAATTCGAGATGAGGGCGAGGCCGAGCGCCTGGCTCTTTTCCGGGTGGAATTGCGAGCCCGCCTTGTTGCCGTTGGCGACGAAGGCCGTTACCGGACCGCCGTAATCCGCCTCGGCCACCACGTCCTCGGCGTTCTCGGCCGCCAGGTGGTACGAATGCACGAAATAGGCGTGCAGACCGGTTTCGCCAACCCGGATGCCGTCAAACAGCGGGTGCTCGCGCTTCAGCTTCAGCGTGTTCCAGCCGATCTGCGGGATCTTCAGCGACGTGTCGGAAGGCGTCATCTCGACGACGTCGCCGGGGATCCAGCCGAAGCCGTGCGTGATGGTTTTCTCCAGCCCGCGCGAGGACATCAGCTGCATGCCGACGCAGATGCCGAGGAACGGCCGTCCCGCCTGTTCCACCGCCTCAGTCAGTGCCTGCTCCATGCCGTCGACGGCGGCAAGGCCGCGGCGGCAATCGGCATAGGCGCCGACACCCGGAAGCACCACGCGGTCGGCACTTGCGACCCGCTCCGGCCTGTCGGTGAGGTCGATCTCGGCCGAAATGTCGGCTTCGCGCGCGGCCCGTTCGAAGGCTTTGGTGGCCGAGCGCAGGTTGCCCGAGCCGTAATCGATAATGGCGACGCGCATCAGCGTTCTCCGTAGGAATCAAAAAGGCCGAGGCCGGGCCCGCCGTTCGAGGGCTTACGCGCGGTCCAGTCGGCCGGGGAGGGTGGGGTCGGCTTCTTCTCGCTCGAAGCTACGCTCGTGAAGTAGATCTCTTCGGCGGCTTCCAGGTTCGGTGCCGGAACGATCAAACGCAGCGTCCAGTCGCGGGCCGTCAGGCTGCGCGCCACCAGAACCGGTCCTTCGAGCGCGACGAGCAGCCGCAGAGCGAGCTGTACCAGCACCGATGCGAGGAAACCGCCTGCGACGTTTGAGAGCGAGATTAACGAAATCTGCAGAACGGCAACGGCGATTCCGATTGCCCATTGCCGCTTGGCGAGAAGCCAGAGCGCCGGGAAGAGAAAGGCCGTCCAGGAGAAGCCATCGGCGACAAAGCGCGCACGCTCATCGTCTGCGTGCGCACCCGGTGGGGTCAGGATCATGTAAGAAGCCATGGATCTCAGCCAGTGACTAGATCACGATGCTTTTGGGTCGACGACCCAAAATCATAAACGTGATCGCTTCTAACAGGTTAGAGCGGGATGCGGGCGGAAAACCGCACACACTTTTCCTCATACCGCTCTGGCCGCTCAGGCAAGGGTCCCCTTGGTCGAGGGAACGCGGCCGGCCTGGCGCGGGTCGATTTCGGTTGCCGTGCGAAGCACGCGGGCGACGGACTTGAAGCAGGTCTCGGCGATATGATGGTTGTTGGCGCCGTAGATGTTCTGGATATGCAGCGTGATCCCGGCGTGCTGGGCAAGCGCCTGGAAGAATTCGCGCACGAGTTCCGTGTCGAAGGTGCCGATCTTTGGCGAGGTGAAGGTCACGTTCCAGACGAGGAACGGCCGGCCGGAAACGTCGACCGCTGCGCGCGTCATCGTCTCGTCCATGGCAAGGTCGAGCGAGGCGTAGCGGGTGATGCCGCGCCGGTCTCCGAGCGCCTTGGCAATGGCCTGGCCGATGGCGATGCCGGTGTCTTCGACCGTATGGTGGTCGTCGACATGCAGGTCGCCATCCGTCTTGATCTCCATGTCGATGAGGGAATGGCGGGCGAGCTGGTCCAGCATATGGTCGAAGAAGCCGACGCCGGTCGAAATCTTGGCGATTCCGGTGCCGTCGACGTTGACCGATACGGATACCGCGGTCTCGTTGGTCTTTCGCGAAACCTGTGCGGTGCGGCTGGACGTGGCTTCTGCCATCAGGCTCTCCTGTATGCGCCAGTGCGATGAGGAAAGTCCGTGCGGTCTCCTCGTCTCGCGCTCGCTTGCGATCTGGGCCGCTCCTTATCAGGCAAATGCTCAAATATCCAGAACTTGAGCGCCCGATTCGAATCATCCGACACCGGGCTCCGAACGAAGATTGCGCCTGCGGGCAGTTGCCATTTGCAAATGTGTCTGCCGTACTTACATAGGCCTCAAGCAACCAGGCTCGTGTCACGAGCCGCAACGCCCCCCAGTAAACGCCCTAGGTATCAGGGGCCGACAGGTATCTTCATGAGTGAACACAATCCCTATGGAACGATGCATGCGACGACCATCATCACTGTACGCAAGGATGGCAAGGTGGTGATGGCCGGCGACGGCCAGGTGAGCCTGGGCCAGACCGTGATGAAGAGCAACGCCCGCAAGGTGCGGCGCCTCGCCAAGGGCGACGTCATTGCCGGCTTTGCCGGCGCGACCGCCGATGCCTTCACGCTGCTCGAAAGGCTTGAGGCCAAACTTGAGCAATATCCGGACCAGCTCATGCGCGCGGCTGTCGAGCTCGCCAAGGACTGGCGCACCAACAAGTATCTGCGCAACCTCGAAGCGATGATGCTGGTTGCCGACAGGTCGCTGACGTTGGCGATCACCGGCAACGGTGACGTTCTCGAGCCCGAGCACGGCACGATCGCCATCGGTTCGGGCGGCAACTACGCCTTGGCCGCGGCGCGCGCCCTGATGGAAAGCGACAAATCGGCCGAGGATATCGCCCGGCGGGCGCTGCAGATCGCCGGTGACATCTGCGTCTATACCAACCACAATATCGTGGTGGAGACGCTGGATGCCGAATGACCAGCCGCATGTCAGCTTCGTGCCTGTGGCCGATGGTCACCTCTCGATGCTGCATGCCTGGCTGAGCGAACCGCATGTGCGGCAATGGTGGGGCGACCCGGACAAGGAAGTGGAGCTGATCCGCGAAGGCTGCGCGACCGGAGAGGTGGAAGGCTTCATCTTCCACCTGGCCGGTAAGCCGGCCGGTTACATCCAGTCCTGGATACCTTCGCAATATGACGAGGAGCCCTGGGCAAGGGATCTGCCGGCCGATGTGCCCGGCGTAGACATCTTCATTGGCCCGCCGGAGATGACGGGCAGGGGTGTCGCGTCGCTCGTCCTGAAAGCCTTCGCCGGAAGGCTCTTTGCCGCCGGCGCTTCGCGAATCGTGATCGACCCCGATGCAGGCAACCGCAGAGCTGTCAGTGCCTACACCAAGGCCGGCTTCGTGCCCTACGCAGAATGGATAGATGCGTCCGGTCGAACGCTCCTGATGGAGCTGACACGGACCGAGTTTGAGAGGACTAGATGAGTACGTTTTCACCCAGAGAGATCGTGTCCGAGCTCGATCGCTACATCATCGGCCAAAAGGACGCCAAGCGCGCCGTGGCCATCGCGCTTCGCAACCGCTGGCGCCGCCAGCAGCTCGGCGACGAGCTGCGCGACGAGGTGATGCCGAAGAACATCCTGATGATCGGCCCGACCGGCGTCGGCAAGACCGAGATCTCAAGGCGCCTGGCCAAACTCGCCGGCGCGCCCTTCGTCAAGGTCGAGGCGACCAAGTTCACCGAGGTCGGCTATGTCGGCCGCGACGTCGAGCAGATCGTGCGTGACCTCGTCGAGGTCGGCATTGGCCTCGTGCGCGAGAAGCGCCGCGCCGAAGTCAAGGCCAAGGCCCACCAGAACGCCGAAGAACGCGTGCTGGACGCGCTGGTCGGCGCCACGGCCTCGCCGGCGACGCGCGATTCCTTCCGCAAGAAGCTGCGCGCCAACGAGCTCGACGACAAGGAGATCGAGGTCGACCTTGCCGACACCGGTACACCCGGCGGTTTCGAGATCCCGGGCATGCCCGGCGCCAACATCGGCGTGCTGAACCTCTCGGAGATGTTCGGCAAGGCCATGGGCGGCCGCACGAAAAAGGTCAAGACGACGGTCAAGGCTTCCTATGAGCTGCTGATCAATGACGAGTCCGACAAGTTGCTCGACAATGAGCAGATCCAGCGCGAGGCGGTCCGAGCAGTCGAGGACGACGGCATCGTCTTTCTCGACGAGATCGACAAGATCGCCTCACGAGAGGGCGGCATGGGGGCGGGCGTATCACGCGAAGGCGTGCAGCGGGACCTGCTGCCGCTCGTCGAAGGCACGACGGTTGCCACCAAGTATGGGCCGGTCAAGACCGACCACATCCTGTTCATTGCCTCCGGCGCCTTCCACGTGGCCAAGCCCTCGGATCTCCTGCCGGAATTGCAGGGCCGCCTGCCGATCCGCGTCGAGCTTCGTGCACTGACCAAGGAAGACTTCCGCCGCATCCTGACGGAAACGGAAGCCAGCCTCATCCGCCAGTACAAGGCGCTCCTGGACACGGAAGAGGTCAAGCTCGACTTCACCGACGACGCGATCGACGCACTCGCCGACGTGGCCGTGCAGTTGAACGCCACAGTCGAGAACATCGGCGCCCGCCGGTTGCAGACGGTGATGGAGCGCGTGCTGGACGAGATCTCGTTCAACGCGCCCGACCGCGGCGGCCAGGAGGTGACGATCGACGCCGAGTATGTGCACAAGCATGTCGGCGATCTCGCCGCCAACACCGATCTGTCGCGCTACATCCTGTGACTTTTCGGTCGAAGGCGCGGGCAAACGCCCGCAACCCTGAATATGCAGGCGCCTGTCTCTCGACAGGCGCCTGCATTTTTTCTAACACGGACGTGCATATTGGTCGTGGTCCGGGCATTTTTCCGACATGATCTTGGCGTAGGAGCCGCGCCGCCGACCGAGGCCGCCTCCACCATTCACAGGAAGAAGAGATCGTGCGTTTCACCGCCTGCATGCTCGCTATCGCCACGTTTTGCCTGACCGCAAGCCAGACAATCGCAGCGACCGCCGTTCCGCCGGGAAACCGCAATGTCGAGCAGCCCGGTATCCCCGGCGCTTCCGTGCGACGCACCAAGGCCGGCCGCACCTCCTTCGACGCCAAGTTCGAGAAAGTCCGCGATCTGCTCGCAACCGACAAGGAGCTGATCAGCAAGATCAAGTCCGTGTCGCGGGCCTATGGCATCGCGCCGATCCACATGGTCGGCGCCATCGTCGGCGAGCATACCTACAATGTCGACGCTTATGACCGGCTGCAATCCTACTACGTCAAGGCGGCTGCCTATGCCGGCAACAGCTTCCAGTTCGGCTATGACGGCGAGACGGTTGCCGAATTCGTGGCGCGTCCGCAATTTGCCGAGTGCGGCGCCAAGAAGGGCGCCTATGCGCTCTGGAGCTGCCGCGAGCGGGTCTGGGACAATGACTTCCGCGGCAAGTCGGTCGGCGGCAAGTCGTTCCCGAACAACCGCTTCAGCGCCGTATTCTTCCAGCCCTTCTTCGCCGGCCAGACCTTCGGCCTCGGCCAGATCAACCCGCTGACGGCGCTGATGCTGACCGACATGGTCGCAAAGACGTCGGGCTATGACCGACTCGACGAAAACAACGCCGCCGGCGTCTACGAAGCGATCATGGATCCGGACGTCTCGCTCGCCTATATGGCGGCTTCGATCCGCCATTCGATCGACGCCTACAAGTCGATAGCCGGCCTCGATATTTCCGACAATCCCGGTATCACCGCGACGCTTTACAATGTCGGCAACCCCGACGGCCGCGCTGCGGCCCTTGCCGCCAAGATCCAGAGCGGTCAGGCGCAATGGCCGGAGGAAAACTATTACGGCTGGCTCGTCAACGACAAGCTTGCGGAGCTTGAAAACCTCTTATGATTCACGTGAAGCACTTTCCTTGATTGCGCCGTAAAAACCTGAAATCATTGGCGCAATCGAGAAAGGCAATCACCATGGACATGCGTCCGGAGCCCTTCGAACCGCCGGCTCCCGTTCCTCGAGTGGGCATCCCTTCCTACCTGAAGATCATCAGGACGGTCCTACGCAATCCGCTCGAATTGTGGGGTGAGCCGTCCTACACCTTGCCCTGGATCGAGACGAAGTTCGTCACCCAGCGCACGCTGATCGTCAATGATCCCGGCCTCATCCGCCACATCCTCGTCGACAATGTCGGCAACTACGAGATGTCGAAGGTTCGCCGACTGATCCTCAGGCCGATCCTGCGTGACGGGCTGCTGACGGCCGAAGGCGAGGTCTGGAAGCGTTCGCGCAAGGCCATGGCGCCGGTCTTTACACCGCGCCACGCCAAGGGTTTCGCCGGCCAGATGTTGCGCAGATCCGAGGATTTCGCCGAACGTTATGCCGACGCCAAGGCGGCCCCGTTCATGACCAACATCGCCAATGACATGACGGAGCTCACTTTCGACATCCTCGCCGAGACGCTGTTCTCGGGGGAGGTCGCCGTCGAAAGGGAAGGTTTCGTCCAGAGCGTGGAGGAGCTGCTCCATCGCATGGGGCGCGTCGATCCGATGGACATTCTGCTGGCGCCGGAATGGATACCACGCCCGACGCGGATCGGCGGCAAGAAGGTGATGAACCGCTTCCGCTCGATCGTATCGGAGACCATGGCGCTTCGGCGCCGCAAGATGGTGGAGGACCCCAAAGGCACGCCAAAGGATTTTCTGACCCTGCTCCTGGAGATCGAGGGCAGCCAGGGCCTTTCGACCGCCGAGATCGAGGACAATATCCTGACCTTCATCGGTGCCGGGCACGAGACGACCGCCCGCGCGCTCGCCTGGACGCTCTATTGCGTCGCCAACACGCCCGCCTATCGCGAGACGATGGAGGCCGAAATCGATGCCGCGATCGCGAGCGGGGCCGAGCCGGTCGAATGGCTCGGCCTGATGCCGCATGTGCTTGCCGCCTTCGAGGAGGCGATGCGGCTCTATCCGCCGGCGCCGTCGATCAACCGCGCTGCGATCGAGGAAGACGAGTGGACCTCTCCGTCAGGCGAGCGGGTGCGCATACGCAAGGGTATCGCGGTGCTGATCATGCCCTGGACCTTGCATCGCCACGTGCTCTACTGGGACAAGCCCCGCGCGTTCATGCCGGAGCGTTTCCTGCCGGAAAACCGCGAGAAGCTGCATCGCTACCAATATCTGCCCTTCGGTGCCGGCCCGCGCGTCTGCATCGGCGCCACCTTTGCCCTGCAGGAAGCAGTGATCGCGCTCGCGGTGCTGATGCACCGCTACCGCTTCGACCCGACCGAGGAGACGAATCCCTGGCCGGTGCAGCGGCTCACTACTCAACCGCGGGGCGGGTTGCCGATGAGGGTGTCGGTTCGCTGAAGGTCTTGCCGGGGATCGGCGACTGGACCGAGCGCACCGGCGAATCGGCCGGCTTCGGTTGCTGCAGTTGCTTCAACGGTTTCTTGATCGTCTTGATCTGGGCGCAGGTGGCGTCGCCGACATTGTCGCACGGCTTGTAGACGACGATCTCGCTGCCGGCGCCATCATCCCAGACCGCCTGGATCGTCAGCGATTTCGCGGTGTCCGCCGGTAATGAGATATAGACATACTCCGCCGTCTCGTCGGCCGGTAGGTTGAAGGGGATCTGCGGATTGCACTTCGCCAGCGGGAAGCGCCGGTCGAGCGCGTCCGAATTGATCGAATAGCGGATTTCCGATAGCCGGCAATGCATCGTCTGCAATGCGGTAAAATAGACAAGCTGCCGGTCATCATAGTTGCGGAACTGCACCCAGCCGGTCAGTTTGTTGGCGTCGAGCATCGCCTTGTAGATCGCGACGTCGGGAAGCTGCGGCTTGTATTCTTCTTCCTCCGCGTCCTGCGCCTGGGCGAGGTTCGGCGCAAGCCAGATGAAAGCGGCCGACAGAAGCCAGACGAAAACAGACGGACGGCGGCCTTTGAGCATGCGCAGGTGTCCCGATCTTTTGATCCGTGTCGCCGAGTTGATCATCGATGTCTGCGGCACGATGGTTTTCTCTTGAAATATGTCATATCACCGCATCGATCCCCATTGAACCCGGGGCCTTGCGCCCCGCGCGAATTCCGGACTGCGCCAATTGACCTCTCATTTTCTTCTCGGCATCGACACCGGCGGCACCTATACCGACGCCGCTCTCTTCTCGGAGATGCAAGGGGTCGTCGCCAAGGCCAAGGCACTCACCACCCGCCACGATCTCGCGGTCGGAATTTCCGGCGCGGTCGAAGCAGTTCTTGCTCAGGCGAAAGTGCCGGTTTCGGCGATCAGCATGGTCTCGCTGTCGACGACCCTTGCCACCAATGCGCTTGTCGAAGGGCAGGGCGGCCGCGCTGGGCTGGTGATGATCGGCTTTGGTCCTGACGATCTGAAGCGCGACGGCCTGCTGGAGGCACTCGGCTCCGATCCGGTGGTCTTCCTGCCCGGAGGGCACAATGTGCACGGCGGCGAGACCCCGCTCGACATGAGTGAGCTCGACGCTGCCCTGCCGATGCTCGCGGGACAGGTTTCTTCCTTCGCCATTGCCGGCTATTTCGCCGTCCGGAATCCAGATCACGAAATGCGCGTCCGCGACCGTATTCGCGAAGTCTCGCATCTGCCGGTAACCTGCAGCCATGAACTGTCCTCGAAGCTCGGCGGCCCGCGCCGCGCCTTGACGACGCTGCTCAATGCCCGGCTGGTGTCGATGATCGACCGGCTGATCGGCTCCTGCGAAGGTTTCCTCAAGGCGCGCGGCATCGACGTGCCTATGATGGTCGTTCGTGGCGACGGCGCCCTGATCTCGGCGGAGGAAGCGCGCCTGCGCCCGATCGAGACGATCCTTTCCGGCCCGGCGGCGAGCCTCGTCGGCGCAAGGCACCTGACTGGTCTCGACAACGCCGTGGTTTCCGATATCGGCGGTACGACGACCGACGTCGCGGTTCTGGACGGCGGTCGGCCGCGGCTTGACGCCGAAGGCGCCGTTGTCGGCGGATTCCGCACCATGGTCGAGGCGGTGGCGATGCGGACCTACGGCCTCGGCGGCGATTCGGAAGTGCGCATCAACGACCGTGGTCTGAAGGCGAAGATCGATCTCGGCCCGCGCCGGCTGATGCCGCTCAGCCTGGCGGCTGCCCTGCATGGCGACGCGGTCATCTCGGTGCTCGAAAAACAGATGCGCGCCCAGCATAGCGGGCGCCACAATGGCCGATTTGCAGTCCGCACCGGTCTGCCGGACCATCTCGCGAGCGGCCTTCAGCCGCACGAGCAGGCGCTTTATGAGCGAATCGGCGCCGTGCCCGTTGCGCTGGAGACACTGCTGGTTTCGACGCCGCAGAAGGCGACGCTCGATCGGCTGGTGGGGCGTGGCCTCGTCCATATCTGTGGCCTCACGCCGTCGGACGCCATGCATGTGCTTGGCCGGCAATCGCAATGGAACCTTGAGGCGGCGGAGCTTGGCATTCAGCTTGCGGCGCGCACCCGCGACGGCTCCGGCCAGCCGATCGCGTCCTCGCCGGAAGCGATGGCGCAGATGATCGTCGAGCGGCTGACGCGGCAATCCTCCGAAGTCATCCTGCAGGCCTGCCTTGGCGAAGATGGCGCCGGTGCCATCGATCCCGCCGTCTCGCAGGCTGTCGACCGCGCGCTCACCCGCACGCCGGGCATCGTCCGTTTCTCGCTCGGTCTCGACCGTCCGCTGGTCGGGCTCGGTGCTTCGGCGCCTGTGTATTACCCGGCTATTGCTGAAATGCTCGGAACGGAAGCCGCCATTCCCGAAGAGGCCGGTGTCGCCAATGCCGTTGGAGCCGTGGTCGGCCAGGTCAGCGCTACGGTCACGGTTTTTGTGACGATGCCCGAGGAAGGCATCTTCGTCGTCAACGGCGCCGGGACCAGCGAACGCTTTATCGATCAGGAACAGGCTTTCGGTGCCGCCCGTCGGCGGGCCGAGACGGTGGCGCTGGAGACGGCGCGCACCAATGGAGCGGACGATCCCGCATCGCTGTTGCGCGAGGAAATCGACGCACCGGAAGTCGAGGGCAGCCGCAAGCTGATCGAGGCCCGCTTCATCGCGTCGGCCAGCGGCCGACCCCGCATCGCCCACGGCTGATCTTTTCCATTCCGGAAACAATTCTTCGCATCCTTGCAGAATTGACAGGGAATGAATTGGTGAGAAACTGCCGCCGTTTCACGCGCGCATTGCGTATGGGCTGGTCCGCGATCGGCTTCAGGCGCAAGATCAACACATGTCGGGGCGTTCATTGCATCCGTTGGGAGCGGTGGCGCTCCTCTCGTCTATTTCAAGGAGTTGGCAGATGGACCGCATTGAGAAGTTTGGGTTGAAGATAGATGCGGGTCTCCATCGCTTTCTGGTGGAAGAGGCGATGCCGGGCACCGGCATCGATGCCGAGCACTTCTTCGAGCAGCTCTCCGCCCTCGTGCACGACCTGGCGCCGACGAACCGGACGCTGCTCGCCAAGCGCGACGATCTCCAGGCCAAGCTCGATGCCTGGTACAAGCAGAACGGCGCACCCAGCGACATCGAAACCTATCAGGCCTTCCTTCGGGATATCGGTTACCTGCTGCCGGAAGGCGGCGATTTCAGCGTTTCGACCGCCAATGTCGATCCGGAGATCGCGACGATCGCCGGCCCGCAGCTCGTCGTTCCCGTCATGAACGCGCGTTATGCGCTCAATGCCGCCAATGCGCGCTGGGGCTCGCTCTACGATGCGCTTTACGGCACGGACGCGATTTCGGACGCCGATGGCGCGGAAAAGGGCCGGGGCTACAACCCCAAGCGCGGCGCCAAGGTCATCGCCTGGGCGCGCGATTTCCTCGATGCCAGCGCACCGCTGGCGAAGGGAAGTTGGGCCGACGTCACCTCGCTCAAGGTTGCGGGCGGCGCGCTGACGATCGGACTCAAGGACGGCTCGAACACGGTGCTGCGCAATGCGGCCCAGTTCGCGGGCCATTCCGGTCCGCAAGGCGCGCCGTCGGAGATCGTTCTCCGGCACAACAATCTGCATGCGATCGTCGTTCTCGATACCTCCACGCCGATCGGCAAGGAGGATCCGGCTGGCATCTCCGATGTCATTCTCGAATCCGCGATCACCACGATCATGGACTGCGAAGACTCGATCGCCGCCGTTGACGCCGTGGACAAGGTCGTCGTGTACAGCAACTGGCTCGGCCTCATGAAGGGCGACCTCGAGGAGGAAGTTGCCAAGGGTGGCAAGACTTTCATCCGCCGCCTCAATGCCGACCGCGCCTACCAGGCAGCAAGTGGCGGTACGCTGTCGCTCCCCGGCCGCTCGTTGATGCTGGTCCGGAACGTCGGCCACCTCATGACGAATCCGGCTATTCTTGATCGCGACGGCAAGGAAGTGCCCGAGGGTATCATGGATGCCATGGTCACGGCCCTGATCGCCCTGCACGATATCGGTCAGAGCGGCCGACGCATGAATTCCCGCGAAGGGTCGATGTATGTCGTCAAGCCGAAGATGCATGGGCCGGAAGAAGTCGCCTTCGCCTGCGAGATCTTCGCGCGCGTCGAAAAGGCGCTCGGCATGCCCGCCAACACCATGAAGATGGGCATCATGGACGAGGAGCGCCGCACGACGGTCAACCTCAAGGAGTGCATCCGCGCCGCCCGCGAGCGCGTCGTCTTCATCAACACCGGCTTCCTCGACCGCACCGGCGACGAGATCCACACTTCGATGGAAGCCGGCCCGATGATCCGCAAGGGCGACATGAAGCAGGCCGCCTGGATTGGCGCTTACGAAAACTGGAATGTCGATATCGGCCTCGAATGTGGTCTCTCCGGCCATGCCCAGATCGGCAAGGGCATGTGGGCCATGCCTGACCTAATGGCGGCGATGCTCGAGCAGAAAATCGCCCATCCGAAGGCCGGCGCCAACACCGCCTGGGTTCCGTCGCCGACCGCCGCGACGCTGCATGCGACCCACTACCACCGCGTCAACGTTGCCGAAGTTCAGGCAGGCCTGAAGAGCCGGAGCCGCGCCAAGCTCTCGGACATCCTGTCGGTGCCGGTCGCGGTTCGCCCGAACTGGACGCCGGAGGAAATCCAGCGCGAGCTCGACAACAACGCTCAAGGCATCCTCGGTTACGTCGTGCGCTGGGTCGACCAGGGAGTCGGCTGCTCGAAGGTTCCCGACATCAACAATGTCGGTCTGATGGAAGACCGCGCGACCTTGCGTATTTCCGCCCAGCACATGGCCAACTGGCTGCATCACGGCGTCGTCTCCGAGGCCCAGGTCGTCGATACGATGAAGCGCATGGCCGCCATCGTCGATGGTCAGAACGCTGACGACCCGCAATATGTGGCGATGGCCGGCAACTTCGACGGCTCGATCGCCTTCCAGGCGGCGCTCGACCTCGTTCTCAAGGGGCGCGAGCAGCCGAACGGCTACACCGAACCAGTCCTGCATCGCCGCCGGCTGGAACTGAAGGCGCGCAACGCCGCCTGATTCGCCGCTGACGTCTAAATATCGGACGAGGGTCGTGTGTTCGTTCGAACGCACGGCTCTGTTATTTCAAGCGTGGTCCCGGCTTAGATACGCCCGCCCAGTCGTCTCCGCCGGGCGGGTCTAAAATTCGGCCCAGCCGTCTGTGGCGAGCGCGGCGTTGCCCTGTGTTGCATAGGCAGCTGGCCGCCGCGTTGCCCGAGCAATGGGCCGAGCTTGATCGCGGATTGCGGCTGGAGCGGCTACCGGGGCAGGGGGCCTCGATCCGGTCTTTGCCTGCGTCTCGTCGGTGAGGATGAAGCGTCCGATCAGGTTACGCAGATTGGTGCCCTCCTGCGCCAGGGTTGCGGAGGCGGCATTGGCTTCCTCGACCATCGCTGCGTTCCGCTGCGTCACCTGATCCATCTGGTTGACGGCAGTGTTGACCTCGCTCAAGCCCACAGATTGTTCCCGGGCGGACGTGGCGATCGCGGCCATATGGTCGTTGATGGTGATCACATGCGCTTCGATCGTCTGCAGCGCCTCACCGGTGTCGCGCACCAGACGCACGCCGTTTTCAACCTCCTGGCTCGATGTGCGGATGAGATCCTTGATTTCCTTTGCCGCCTTGGCCGAGCGCTGCGCGAGTTCGCGCACTTCCTGGGCAACAACGGCAAAGCCCTTGCCCGCTTCGCCGGCCCGCGCCGCTTCGACGCCGGCGTTCAGCGCCAGAAGATTCGTCTGGAAGGCGATCTCGTCGATCACGCCGATGATGCTGGAGATCTGGCTCGACGATTCTTCGATCCGCCGCATCGCCTCGACGGCATTGGCGACAACGACGGCGGACTGGGCCGCACTGGCCTTCGCTTCACCGGCGACATCGCGCGCCTCCTCCGTCCGTCTGGAGGAGTTGCTGACATTGGCGGTGATCTCGACGAGTGCCGCGGCCGTCTCTTCAAGCGACGCGGCCTGCTGTTCGGTCCGTTTGGATAGATCGTCGGCACTCTGGCTGATCTCGCGCGTACCCATGCCGATGTTGCCGGCGCTGTCGGCAACGGCCAGCAACGCGTCGTTCAACTGTTCGGCTGCCTTGTTGAGGTCATGCCGCAACTGCTCGAACTCGGCGGCGAAGGGCTCGTGCAGCCGGACGGCGAGATCGCCATTGGCAAGCCGCTGCAGCCCGCCGGCGAGACCGGCGGTCGCTTGCGTCAGCCGCTGCTGCGCGTCCTGTTCCGCCTGTCTTTGTACGCGAATGCGCTCTGCCTCGCTGGTGCGGCGAGTCTCTTCCGCCTCCGCCTGCAGCCGCAGATTCGATCGCGCGGCCTCGCGGAAGGACTGGATGGCGCGGGCCATGTCGGCGACTTCGTCCTTGCCGTTCACCGGCTCGTCGGTATCTTCGACATGGCCGTCGATCAGCCGGCGCATGGCGGCGATCTGGTGGCCGAGTGGTCCGACGACGCCGCGCAGCACGACAAGGAAGGTGCCGGCGGCGAGCCCCATGACGAGAACGATGATGACAATGTTGAGCGTCTGCACCGTCTCGAACTCACGATGCTTGGCTTCAAAGGCCGTGCCGGAAAGTTCGACCTGCAGGTCCGAGATCTCGGAGATCGTCGCCGTCAGCGGATCGATCGTCGCGTAGAGCTTGTCGCGCACGAACGTATCGAGTGCCTTCTGGTCCTTGCTGGACAGAATTTGAGTGAGCGCCGTGATCGAATCCATTGCAACGGTCATCTGGCTCCGTGCAGTGTCGACGAGTCTCCGTTCCTCGTCGGTCATCGAAGTCGCCGCATAAGCATCCCAGTTGGACTTGATCGTTTCCCGTGCGGCATTGACCGAGGCAAGCCCGCTCTCCATCGATTCGTTGCCGTTGCGAACCTTATGGGCGGCGTCGACGATCGAGACTGCAAAGGCGTCGGAAGTCGCCTTGAGGTTCTTTAGCGGCACGATGCGATCGGCATAGACCGCATCCATCATGTCGCTGGTTTTCGACAGTGTGCTCTGGCTGTAAGTGGCGATGCCGATGGCAATGGATGATAGAAGCGCAATCGCGCCGATAAGCTTGGTCTTGATCAGCATGCCAGTCCCTCCCGAGCGGAATTCTTGGGCACACTGTTTCGTTTGTTTAGATAACGCTTACTTAATAAGCGGCTGAATTTAAGTCGAAATTGAACTTTTTCGCGTCTCGTCGGCCGGTTTTCGCGACCCTGATTTGAGGGCGTTTTCGAACGGCAACTGTGCGTGGCTGGCAAGCTCCGTTGCAGTATCGTGACGCCGGCAAATGGTGGTTGCGTGCCGACGCAAAAAAGCCGCCGACGGGTGTCGGCGGCTCGAATGCGCTGGTATGATTCGGTTACTGCTGGACGACGACCCGGGCGTTCTTGCCGGGGCGAACGCGCGAATAAAGATCGATGATGTCCTGGTTGATCAGACGGATGCAGCCCGACGATGCGGCGGTGCCGATCGAGGACCATTCCGGCGTGCCGTGCAGACGGAACAGCGTATCCTTGCCTTCGTCGTTGAAGAGGTAGAGCGCGCGGGCGCCGAGCGGGTTCTTGAGACCCGGACCCATGCCTTCCTCGACATATTTGGCGACTTCCGGCTTGCGCTCGGCCATTTCCTTCGGCGGATGCCACATCGGCCATTCCTGCTTCCAGGCGATGTAGGCTTCGCCTTCCCATGCAAAGCCGGCCTTGCCGACGCCGATGCCGTAGCGCACGGCCTTGCCGCCGGGCAGCACGTAGTACAGGAAGCGATTCGGCGTGTTGACGACGATCGTTCCGGGGCGCTCGCTGGTCGTGTAGTCGACGATCTGGCGATGGTAACGGCTGTCGACCTTGTTGATCGGAATGGCCGGCAGCGCATAGCCGTGATCCTCGACTGCGCCATATTCGCCGTTAAAGATCTGATTCGTAGCGATCTTTTCCGCTACGGGAGCAGGTTCGTTGGCAGCAGTCTCGGGCTTGGACGATGTCGTCGAGCAGCCGGCAACGGCCAGTGTCGCCGCGAGGCTGCACAAGAGGAAGGCATTGCGGAAGCGCATGGGGGTCTCTTAAAAAGAAGCGAAGTAAAACTGGGTCGCCGCGACCAACAGTGAGACCGGTTATTTTCGATTAGTTTGTGCTATGCAAGAGATTGCGCGGCCACAATTTGGCTAGAAAGTGCAAATTCCATGACGCTTGCTTTTTTGCAACAAAATGGCCGGCTCAAAGGGAGCCCGGACAGATGACAATCCTCTCCATCCATGGCGACAACCCCCTGATTGACGGTCGTCAGTCGAATCGCGCGATGATGGTGCGCCGCGGTGTGCAGCGGCTTTTTGCCGAACTGCGCCATTCGGTGCTGCCCGAGTTGACGCTCGCGAGTGGAAGGCGCGCCGATTTGATCTCGCTGTCGGCCAAGGGCGAGATCTGGATCGTCGAGATCAAGACCTCGATCGAGGATTTTCGAGTCGACCGCAAATGGCCGGAATACCGGCAGCATTGCGACCGGCTGTTCTTCGCGACCCATGCCGGCGTGCCGCTGGACATCTTCCCGGAGGATTGTGGCCTGCTGCTTTCCGACGGTTACGACGGACACATCGTTCACGAGGCGCCCGAGCACAAGCTGCCGCCGGCCACGCGCAAATCCGTCTTGCAGCTCTTTGCCCGCACGGCGGCGCAGCGGCTGATGCTGGCCGAATGGGCGGCCGAGCGCAACGGCGAGCTCGGCGATTCGATCGGCGACATTCTCTCCGGCGGCCGCGACTGATCCCGGAGCAATTAAGGAAACTGTGAAGCGGTTCTCTGCCGCGAACCGGATGAGCGATTCGCTTACTTCGGCGCGCGCTTGGCGAGAATGCGCTGCAGCGTGCGGCGATGCATGTTAAGCCGGCGTGCCGTCTCCGACACGTTGCGCTCGCACATCTCGTAGACGCGCTGAATGTGCTCCCAACGCACCCGGTCGGCCGACATCGGGTTCTCCGGCGGCTCGACGCGCTCGCCCTGGCGCTGAACGAGTGCCGCGAAGATGTCGTCGGCATCGGCCGGCTTGGCGAGATAGTCGACAGCGCCGAGCTTCACGGCGTTTACCGCGGTGGCAATGTTGCCGTAGCCGGTCAGCATGATCATGCGCGTGTCGTCGCGCCGCCCGCGGATCGCTTCGATCACGTCGAGGCCGCTGCCATCGCCGAGCCTCAGGTCGATGACGGCGTATTTCGGCGGGTTGCCCTTGGCCTTGGCGATGCCTTCCGCGACCGATTCGGCAATGTCGACCGAAAAGCCGCGGGCTTCCATGGCGCGCGCCAGGCGCCTGAGGAAGGGCGCGTCGTCGTCGACGAGCAGCAGGGTGCGATCCGGTCCGATCAGTTCGGCGTCCTGTGCGGGTGTGCTGGGCGAAGCTGTCGATTTGTCAGTCATTCTGGCAATCCTTGAGCGAAAACCTGCGCTTTCGCCGAGATTATAGGTTTCTTCTACAGCGCCGCGCGTCTTAGGAGACGCGCAAAGGTCGCTGTAGCACTTTGAATTACTGCATAATTTTGCCCCTAAATCGATTCCGATCCAAAAAATTATGCGGTAGCCTCGTTCAATAAACTGCGAAATGTCATTTCGCCAGTTTCGTATCCATCAGGGCGCGCGGCCATTCGACGCTGACCCGGGCGCCCGGCCTGTCCGGTCCGCCGTTTTCGAAGCGCAGGCGCGCGCCCGAACGTTCGAGCAGCGTCTTCGCGATGAAGAGGCCGAGCCCGAGGCCGCCGGCGCTGTCGTCCTTCTGCCGCCGCGTCACATAGGGTTCGCCGATGCGCTGCAGAATATCCGGGGCGAAGCCGTCGCCATCGTCCTCGATCGTCACTTTCACGCGGTCAGTCGTGTGCACCACGGTCACCGTCACTTCCTTCTTGGCATAATCGACCGCATTTTCGAGCAGGTTGCCGAGCCCGTAGAGAATGCCGGCATTGCGGTTGCCGACCGGCTCGGTGGTGCGGTCGCCTTTCTCGATGAGGTTGATGTGGATGCCGAACTCGCGATGCGGCGCCATCACCTCTTCGATCAGCGAGGACAGAGGCAGCAGCCGCATGTGTTCCTCGCTCTCGGAGGAGAGCGTCGTCAGCCTTTTGAGAATATCCCGGCAGCGCTCGCTCTGGCTGCGCAACAGATGCACGTCCTCGCCGAAACGCGGGTCGTTGCCGAGTTCGCGCTCCATTTCCTTGGCGACGACGCTGATCGTCGCAAGCGGCGTGCCGAGCTCATGTGCCGCCGCCGCCGCAAGCCCGTCGAGCTGCGACAGGTGCTTTTCCCGCTGCAGCACCAGTTCGGTTGCCGTCAGGGCCTCCGAAAGTTCGCTCGCTTCGAGCGAGACACGGTAGGTATAGAAGGCGGCAAAGGCGGTCATCGAGACGATCGCGAACCAGATGCCGGCGGTCAAAACCCGCGGCATCAGGAGAACCGTGCCGGGATACCAGGGCAGTGGGAAGGGCGAGAAGGCAAGTGCGGTGATCGCGATCACCGCGAGGCCGGCAAGGATGATGCTGTGCGATTTCGGCTGTGATGCCGAGGAGATGATGACGGGAACGCAGAGAAGCGGCGCGAAAGGATTGGTCAGGCCGCCGGTGATGAACAGCAGCCCGGTGATCTGCGCGAGATCGAGGCCGAGCAGCGCGAAGGCGGCCGGGGGCTGCAGTCGATGCGTCGGCGGATAGCGCAGCGTCACATAGGCATTGACCAGTGCGAGGCTCGCAATCAGCACGAGGCAGGAAATCAGCGGCAGCGGAAACTGCAGCCAGAAAGCCGTGATGAGGACGGCGATCGACTGGCCGCCGACGGCAAGCCAGCGCAGGCGAACGAGCGTCTGCAGGCGCAGGCTTCGGTTGCTGGTCTGGTCGTTGTTGTGTTCGAGCGAAATTGTGGTCATTCGTTCCTGCATTCCGGTCGTCGATTGTGCTGTTTCATGTACCACGCGGCTTTGCTCGTGTCGTCGGCGTCGCATTGGCCGGATCTTCGGGCCATGGATGTTTCGGATAGCGTCCGCGCATGTCCGCGCGCACGTCGCGCCAGGAGCCCTTCCAGAAGCCGGGCAGGTCGCGCGTCGTCTGGATCGGGCGATGCCCGGGCGAAATCAGTTCGAGCAGCAGCGGCAGGCGGCCGTCGCCGATCGCCGGGTGGATCTTGAGGCCGAAGAGCTCCTGCACGCGAATCGACAGAAGCGGCTCGTCGCCATCATAGTGGATCGGGTGCCTTTGCCCGGTCGGCGCCTCGAAATGCGTCGGTGCAAGCCTGGCGAGTTCCCGCTGCCGCTCGTGCGGAATGAGGGAGAGCAGGCCGTCCGACAGGTTGGAAGCCTTGATGTCGGCGATGGCGGTGACGCCATGCTGGAAGGGAACGAACCAATCGTCGAGGCGGTCGAGCAAGGCCTGATCGGAGACATCCGGCCAGGGGTCGCCGATCGAGCGGTTGAGGAAGCCGATGCGGTCGCGCATCTGCATCGCCTCCTTTGAGAAGGGCAGAACCGCGAGGCCGAGCTGGCGCACGCCATCGGCAAGCGCGCGCGCGGCGGCTTCGCCGGTCGGCCTGGCGAGTGGCGCCTCCTCGAAGATGATCGCGCCGAGCCGCGTCACGCGGCGTGCGCGCACCTGCCGGCTCTGCCGATCGAAGAAGCTCTGGTCTTCGCGGGTGATCGCCTCGGGCATATGGGCCTCGACCTCGGCACGCGTCAGTTCGGCGGCCGCCAGCACCCGCTGGCCACCGGCACGGCCGGTCAAGTCGGCAATGACAAGCATCGGCGCGGCCGCCAGCCGTTCCGTCTCCGGGATTTCCGCACCGCGTCCGTTCGCCATCACGAATCGGCCGCGGCCGCCGCGCTGAAGCGCAATGCGATCGGGGAAGGCGTGCATCAACAGGGCGCCCGGCTGGATCGGTTCGCTCGATCTCGGTGCGCCCTTCAGCTCGGCCGCCATGCGGCGCGCGAGGTTGCGCGAGGCTTCGGCGCGGTCGCCGCGCTCCTGGCGGAACCGGCGCAGCCGATCCTCGAGATCGATGCCGTTGCCGCCGAGGCCCTGTTCGGTGAGCATCACCGCGAGCAGGCACGCGGCCTCGGCCTGGCCCTCTTCGGCCGCGGCGACCGCCATCGCCGCCAGGCGTGGTGGCAGTGCCAGATCGCGGATCTTGCGACCTTTCGCTGTCAGTGCGCCGGCCTCGTCCAGTGCGCCGAGTGCGGTCAGCAGTTTCCGTGCTTCCGCAAGTGTCGTTTCCGGTGGTGCGTCTATGAAGGCGAGCGTGGTCGGATCGCTGACGCCCCAATGGGCGCAGTCGAGCAGCAGGCCCGAGAGGTCGCTGGCGAGAATCTGCGGCGGCGTGAAGGCAGCAAGTGCCGCCGTCTGGCCGCTGTGCCAGAGGCGGATCGCGATGCCGGGCTCGGTTCGTCCGGCACGGCCGGCGCGTTGATCGGCAGAGGCGCGTGAAACCCGCACGGTCTCCAGCCGGGTAATGCCGGTCGCCGCCTCGAACACCGGCAGGCGCTGCAGGCCGCTGTCGACAACGATGCGCACGCCGTCGATGGTGATCGAGGTTTCGGCGATTGAGGTGGCGAGCACGATCTTGCGGGTGCCCTTGGGCGCCGGACGGATCGCCGCATCCTGCTCTTTCTGGGTCAGG
>NZ_CP144205.1:3635000-3949452 GCF_045277575.1 Sinorhizobium chiapasense
GACCGAATACCCTCGGGGGTAGAGCACTGGATGGGCTATGGGGACTCACCGTCTTACTGATCCTAACCAAACTCCGAATACCGAGGAGTACTAGTCGGCAGACACACGGCGGGTGCTAACGTCCGTCGTGAAAAGGGCAACAACCCTGACCTCCAGCTAAGGTCCCCAAGTCATGGCTAAGTGGGAAAGGATGTGAGGATCCCAAAACAACCAGGATGTTGGCTTAGAAGCAGCCATCATTTAAAGAAAGCGTAACAGCTCACTGGTCTAAATAAGGGTCTTTGCGCCGAAAATGTAACGGGGCTAAAGCCATGCACCGAAGCTGAGGATTCCTCTTTGAGGAGTGGTAGCGGAGCGTTCCGTAAGCCTGCGAAGGGATACCCGTGAGGGGTCCTGGAGGTATCGGAAGTGCGAATGTTGACATGAGTAACGATAAAGAGGGTGAGAGACCCTCTCGCCGAAAGACCAAGGGTTCCTGCTTAAAGTTAATCTGAGCAGGGTTAGCCGGCCCCTAAGACGAGGCGGACACGCGTAGTCGATGGGAACCACGTTAATATTCGTGGGCCTGGTGGTAGTGACGGATCGCTTAACTTGTCTGGACTTATTGGATTGTCCGGGCGGGGACGCGGTTCCAGGAAATAGCTCCATCATTATAGACCGTACCCGAAACCGACACAGGTGGTCAGGTAGAGTATACCAAGGCGCTTGAGAGAACTATGCTGAAGGAACTCGGCAAATTGCACGCGTAACTTCGGAAGAAGCGTGACCCCAATGGACGCAAGTCTTTTGGGGTGGCACAGACCAGGGGGTAGCGACTGTTTATCAAAAACACAGGGCTCTGCGAAGTCGCAAGACGACGTATAGGGTCTGACGCCTGCCCGGTGCTGGAAGGTTAAGAGGAGGGGTGCAAGCTCTGAATCGAAGCCCCAGTAAACGGCGGCCGTAACTATAACGGTCCTAAGGTAGCGAAATTCCTTGTCGGGTAAGTTCCGACCTGCACGAATGGCGTAACGACTTCCCCGCTGTCTCCAGCATAGACTCAGTGAAATTGAATTCCCCGTGAAGATGCGGGGTTCCTGCGGTCAGACGGAAAGACCCCGTGCACCTTTACTATAGCTTTACACTGGCATTCGTGTCGGCATGTGTAGGATAGGTGGTAGGCTTTGAAGCAGGGACGCCAGTTCTTGTGGAGCCATCCTTGAAATACCACCCTTATCGTCATGGATGTCTAACCGCGGTCCGTCATCCGGATCCGGGACAGTGTATGGTGGGTAGTTTGACTGGGGCGGTCGCCTCCGAAAGAGTAACGGAGGCGCGCGATGGTGGGCTCAGAGCGGTCGGAAATCGCTCGTCGAGTGCAATGGCATAAGCCCGCCTGACTGCGAGACTGACAAGTCGAGCAGAGACGAAAGTCGGTCATAGTGATCCGGTGGTCCCGCGTGGAAGGGCCATCGCTCAACGGATAAAAGGTACGCCGGGGATAACAGGCTGATGACCCCCAAGAGTCCATATCGACGGGGTTGTTTGGCACCTCGATGTCGGCTCATCGCATCCTGGGGCTGGAGCAGGTCCCAAGGGTTTGGCTGTTCGCCAATTAAAGCGGTACGTGAGCTGGGTTCAGAACGTCGTGAGACAGTTCGGTCCCTATCTGCCGTGGGTGTAGGAATATTGACAGGATCTGTCCCTAGTACGAGAGGACCGGGATGGACATATCTCTGGTGGACCTGTTGTCCTGCCAAGGGCATAGCAGGGTAGCTATATATGGAATGGATAACCGCTGAAGGCATCTAAGCGGGAAACCAACCTGAAAACGAGTATTCCCTTGAGAACCGTGGAAGACGACCACGTTGATAGGCTGGGTGTGGAAGTGCGGCAACGCATGAAGCTTACCAGTACTAATCGTTCGATCGGCTTGATCGTTCCCATTGCTCATGCTCATCAAACGAAGTTTGATGATGCTATATACGTCCTCACGCGCCAAAGGCGCTGCGGACGGCGCGCCGGACTTCCGGCGGCTCGGCTCTGCCGGCTGCTGGAATTATCCGGATAAGACGCAAGACGTGTTCAAATCAAAGAGATGGCCTCCCATCTCACCAGCTTCTCATTCGGTTTGCGCCCTTCGGGCGCAAATCTTGCGCTTTGCCGACCTGGTGGTTCTGGCGGGGTGGCTGCACCCGTTCCCATTCCGAACACGGCCGTGAAACGCCCCAGCGCCGATGGTACTTCGTCTTAAGACGCGGGAGAGTAGGTCGCTGCCAGGTCTGCAAAACGCAAGATAAACAACCGAAACAAAGATCAACCTTCTCTTCTCCTTCGGCCCTGCCGAAACAAAGGGCTGCCAACAAGCGGCCTTTTTGAGTCTGTACGATCACAGAAACTAACGGGATTTTGCTCACGCAAAACCCGGACCGGATAAACGGGATTTTGCCTTCGGCAAAACCCGGGTAACGCGGGGTGGAGCAGCCCGGTAGCTCGTCAGGCTCATAACCTGAAGGCCGCAGGTTCAAATCCTGCCCCCGCAACCAAACCACAATACATCCATAAAGCCGCCCTCCAGGGCGGCTTTTGCGTCTCAAGAACACCAGACGACAACAAACAAAACCGCGCCGAAACGCGAGAGGACAACGCCCGCCCGGCGCCAGCAAGCGCGTTCACGTCCGCGCGCACAGCGTAAGCAAGGTCGTCGATGCCCCGCCGCGCTTTGTGATGATGGTTCCGTGTGCTGCAAAGTCGGGTTTTCCGGGCAAACCATAGCTTGCGAGATCTTCTGTCGCTCGCGCAAAGTTTTTTCATTCGTACTATTTTCGTGCTAAAATATTTACGGACAGGCCATGTGTTGAAACGGAAGGAAAAGACATGGCTATCCAAGTCCCGACCGATTTCCGCCGCGTCATCGTTGCTGCGTCGGTGGGAAACATCATCGAATGGTACGACTTCTATATTTTCGGTAGCTTGGCCGCAGTTCTGTCGGTCAAGTTTTTCGAAGAATCGCACCCAGTCGCAGCATTGCTCAGCACGATTGCCCTCTTCACGGCCGGTTTCCTGATTCGCCCCTTGGGGGCGTTTTTGTTTGGCTGGATGGGTGACCGTGTCGGCCGCAAATATACCTTCCTCATTACCTTGAGTGGCATGGGTTTGGGCACAGGCGCAATCGGCCTGATCCCGACCTATGAGGCGATCGGCCTCACCGCTGCTTTCCTTCTCTTCGGCTTGCGGATGATCCAGGGGCTTTGCCTTGGCGGCGAGTATGGCGGCGCAATCACCTATGTCGCCGAGCATGTGCCCGATGAACGCCGTGGCTACTATACCGGCTGGCTGCAGACATCCCCCACCCTCGGGATCGTCGTGTCGCTGGCCGTGATCATCGCGACGCGCACCTACTTCGGCAATGAGGCCTTCGACGCCTGGGCCTGGCGCGTGCCGTTCCTGGTGTCGTTCCTGTTGGTGGCCATCGCAATCTACATCCGGCTACAGCTCCAGGAGACGCCGATCTTCGCGGAGATCAAGGCCAAGGGGCAGATGACGCGAAATCCTTGGCGGGAAGCCTTCCTGAGTTCCAACGTGAAATACGTGGGGATCGCGACCATCGTGCTGATCGGCCAAGGCGTGGTCTGGTACAGCGGCCAATTCTGGGCACTGTACTTCCTGCAGCAGGTGTCCAAGGTCGACGCGCTGAACTCGTCCTACATCGTCGGCGCAGCCTTGCTCCTCGCAGCGCCGAGCCTGATCTTCTTTGGCTGGCTGTCCGATATCATCGGTCGCAAGCCGGTGATCCTGGGCGGCATGTTGCTCGCTGCGCTGACCTATTATCCGCTCTATTTGTGGCTCGGAACGGTCACACAGCCCGACAACATCAACTATCCGGCGGCGATCTTCATCATCTTCATCCTCGTCTGCTATGTCGGGATGGTTTATGGACCGGTCGGCGCGTTCCTGGCAGAATACTTCCCCGGCAGGATACGCTACACGTCGGTATCGGTGCCTTATCACATCGGCAACGGCTGGGGCGGCGGATTGGTGCCGTTCGTGACGTCGGCCGCCTTCGCGGCGACCGGCAGCGTCGGCTACGCGTTGCTCTATCCGATCATCGTCCCTGCCGTGTGCTTCGTGCTCGCGCTCATGCTTATGCCCGAGACTCGCCAGGTCAGCATATGGCAACCGATCGAGCCGAAAGCCGGATAAGCAGTGCACGCGCGCGGCCGGAACTGCTGGGTCCGGTCCGAACGTCGCTGCTCCGCAGCAAGCCACAAAGCTCGCGCGACAAAAGTCCGCGGGCCTTGTGCTCCGCCAATATTTGAAGCTGCAATGGGGATCGGGCGTCAGGTCGATCTAACCTGAAGTTAGAAGACTCGAGCAGCACCCCCAACTGGACAATCCCGAAAAAATCGAAACTATCGATGCAAGGGCAAATCAGCGGCCGGCGGCAAAGCCGGATGCAGCTGATGACGGGGGAACGAGGATGAACTACCGGGAGACTCCAAGCGTAGAGCGCAATCGCTCTTTCCATATGCTGTTTTTCGTGTGTGCCGCCTTGGCGATCCTCGGCAGCCTGCTCGCCGGAACTGACGGTTCCGCCTGGCGCTGGTTGCACTACCTGACGAAACCGACGGCAACGCTGTTGCTGCTCGTCGCTGTCCTGCGCAACGCTCGCCGATCGTCCAGCGCCTATGCCATGGCGATCGTGATCGGTCTCGCCTTTGCTGCCGCCGGCGATGTCTTTCTCATGTTGCCGAGCGATTATTTTCTCGCAGGCCTCGTCTGTTTTCTGCTGACCCATTGCGCCTATATCTTTGCGCTCACCCGCGACGCCAGATTAGCCGCCTATCCTGGAGTGTTTGGCTTCTTCGCCGTGATTGCGCTTCTCGTCGTCGGCGGTTTGTGGACGTCGCTGCCATCGGCGATGCGAATTCCGGTCATCATTTACGCACTGGCACTTGGTGCGATGGCTGCCCAGGCCGTCTCCCGCGCCCGGCAGCTTTCGGCAACGCCGCAGGAAAGTGGCGCCCGCCAGGCCGCGATCGGTGGCCTGTTGTTTCTGGTCAGCGACACGGTACTCGCCTATGGCCGCTTCCGCTGGGACATTCCCTTCAATGCCCTTTGGGTGCTCGCCACCTATTATGCGGCGCAGTGGTTCTTCGCTCGCTCGACAGAAATTCGATGACAATCACACCTGATACCCCTTCGGATCTCGCCGCCACCTTCGACCGCTTGCGGCGGGCATGGCTGGAGGGGCGCCCGCCCCTCGGGCAGCGCCGCGAGGATCTGAGCCGGCTCAGGAACCGCCTGCGCACCCGTATTGACGAGATGTGCAATGCGATCGACGCGGATTTCGGCCATCGGGCCCGGCATGAGTCGTTGCTTGGCGAAGGCGGCGTGGTGCTTTCCGAGATCGACCACACATTGGCGAAGCTCAAGCACTGGGTCCGGCCGGAGAGGCGCAAGGCAGGATGGAAGCTCTGGCCGGCCAAGGCGGAAGTGCGCTTCGTGCCGCTCGGTGTCGTCGGCATCATCTCGCCGTGGAACTACCCGGTCAACCTGGCGCTTGCCCCTCTCGTGGCGGCAATCGCCGCCGGCAATCACGTTTACCTGAAGCCCTCGGAGCATACGCCGCACACGGCCGAGTTTCTGCGATCGCTGCTTGCCGAAGTGTTTCCGGAAGAGCGGGTGGCGGTCGCGATTGGCGGCCTCGAGCTCTCCGCTGCCTTCTCGGCCCTGCCGTTCGATCATCTTTTCTTCACCGGCTCGACCGCCGTTGGGCGCAAGGTGATGGCGGCGGCCGCGCAGAACCTGACGCCGGTAACCCTGGAGCTCGGCGGCAAGTCGCCGGCGATCATCGGAGAGACGGCCGACCTCGCGAAGGCCGCCGCGCGTGTCGTAACCGGTAAATTCTTCAATGCCGGCCAGACCTGTATCGCGCCCGACTACGTCCTCGTTCATGAGAGCCGGCGCGATGCCTTCGTAGCTCTGCTGAGACAGGAAGTTGCGGCGCGTTATCCTGCAAAGCGAAAGCTCGACGATTATACGTCTATCATCAATGCCGCACAGTACGAGCGCCTGCAGCGCCTGATTGCCGATGCTGCGGCGCGCGGCCATGAGGTGGTTCCACTTCTCGATGGGATGCAACGGGCTAGGCCGCGCCTTCTCCCGCCGACGCTCGTCATTGACCCGGATCGCGACAGCGCTGTGATGGGCGAAGAAATCTTCGGGCCAATCCTGCCGGTGATCAGCTACGCCTCGATCGAGAACGCGATCGGCTGTGTGCTTGGTCACGATCGCCCGCTGGCGCTCTATTGCTTTAGCCGCAGCGAGGCCGAAATCGAAGTCATTCTCTCGCGTGTCGTCGCAGGCGGCGTCTGCGTCAACGACACGCTCTACCAGTTCGGCTGCAACGATCTGCCCTTCGGCGGCGTCGGTGCCAGCGGCATGGGCCACTACCACGGCCGCGACGGATTCCTGACCTTCTCCAAGGCGATGCCGATCTTGAGAAAATATGACCCGGCGCCGAGCGACCTGGTGAAGCCGCCCTATCGGGGCATCGCCGCCTGGGTCATCCGTTTCCTGTCGCGATAGCTGCTTAAAAAATCTGCATCCACACTGCAATTTCGACTTGTAGCTCTAGTTGCTAGAGGTCGTAGCCTTGCTTCAGGATTTGCAAGGAGCAGGTTATGGCGAGCACTATTCGGGAAGCCCGTTATCGCGTCGAAGGCATGGATTGCGCGTCCTGCGCGACCAAGATCGACACGGCAGTGCGCAGGCTGTCGGGCGTCGAGGAGGTCTCGGTTTCCGTGTCGGCTGGCACGATGTCGGTAAAATTCGCCGACGAGAACGATCTTGCAACGTCGATCGTGAGCAAGGTCGGAAAGCTCGGTTATCGCTTGCACCCGATCAACGCCGGCCAGACGCTGGAACGGAAAGCGGCGCATGTGTGCTCCGGCCATGACCATGACCACGGCGATCATGGTCACCATCATGCCCACGACCATGAGCATCACCACCAACACGATCATCATCATGAGGAGCGCGCCGGATCGAAGGGTGAAAACGCCGCGGCGACGGCCATGGAGCTTCATGGCCACGACCATGGCCCGACCAGTGGTCCCTGGTGGAAATCGGGCAAGGGTAAGCTGACGATCGCCAGCGGCTTGGCGATGATCGCCGCCTATGCTGTCGGCAAGCTGGCCCCGGTCACCGAACCCTGGATCTTCACCCTGGCCATGCTCGTCGGCCTGCTGCCGATCGCGCGCCGCGCCATTGCGGCTGCCACCATGGGTACGCCGTTCTCGATCGAGATGCTGATGACCATCGCTGCCGTCGGCGCGGTTTTCATCGGCGCGACCGAAGAAGCCGCCATGGTCGTGCTGCTTTTCCTGATCGGTGAGCTTCTGGAGGGCGTGGCGGCGGGGAAGGCGCGCGCCAGCATCCAGTCGCTGACGGCGCTCGTTCCGAAATCCGCCTTCGTCGAGCGCGATGGCCGGCTTGACGAAGTTCCTGCCGAGACGCTCGCCGTCGGCGCCGTTATTCTCGTGCGCCCCGGCGACCGCATTCCAGCCGATGGCGTGGTGCTTTCCGGTGAAAGCGCCGTCGACGAGGCGCCGGTGACCGGCGAGAGCACGCCGGTGCGCAAGGAAGTGAATGACACCGTCGTTGCAGGCACCGTCAATGGTTCCGGTGCGCTGCGCGTCCGGGTAACGGCCGCCGCGGCCGACAACACCATTGCACGTATCGTCCGCCTGGTGGAGGAAGCGCAGGAAAGCAAGGCGCCGACCGAGCGCTTCATCGATCGTTTCTCGCGTTATTATACGCCAAGTGTCGTCGTGGTCGCGGCGCTTGTCACCGTGCTGCCGCCGCTTCTCTGGGGTGGCTCCTGGGATGAGTGGATCTACAAGGGCCTCGCCATCCTGCTGATCGGTTGCCCCTGTGCGCTGGTGATCTCGACACCGGCCGCAATCGCCGCCAGCCTATCGGCGGGCGCCCGGCGCGGGCTGCTGATGAAGGGCGGCGCGGTGCTGGAAAACGTTGGCAAGATAACCGCCGCCGCCTTCGACAAGACCGGGACCCTCACCGAAGGCAAGCCGAAAGTAACGGACATCCTCGGCTTCGGCCGGTCGGAGAAGGAGGTTCTGCGTCTGGCGGCTGCGCTGGAGCAGGGATCGAGCCATCCGCTCGCCCGCGCCATCCTGGAGCGAAGCACGGCCGATGGCCTTGTTATGCCCAATATCGCGACCGTGAATGCGGTCGGCGGCAAGGGGCTTGAAGGGACCGTCGATGGCATTGCGCTGTTCTTCGGCTCGCCCAAGGCCGCCGTCGAGCGGGCCCCGATGACCGCCGAAGAGAAGGCGCGCGTCGCAGCCCTCAACGATGAAGGCAAGACGGTCTCGGTGCTGGTCGCCGGTGGCGTGATTGCCGGCGTTATCGCCATGCGCGACGAGCCCCGCCCGGACGCGGCCGCCGGAGTGAAGGCGTTGACCGATGCCGGCCTCCGCGTCGTCATGCTGACCGGCGACAACCGGCGCACGGCGGAGGCGATCGGCCGTCAGTTCGGCATGGACGTTCGGGCCGAACTGCTGCCGGAGGACAAGCAACGCATCATTCGTGAACTGAAGGCCGAAGGCTTCAACGTCGCCAAGATCGGCGACGGTATCAACGACGCGCCGGCGCTGGCTGCCGCCGATATCGGCATTGCCATGGGGGGCGGCACGGACGTCGCGCTGGAAACGGCGGATGCAGCCGTGCTGCATGGCCGGGTCGGCGACGTGGCGGCGATGATCCGGCTTTCCCGCTCGACGATGCGCAACATCGTTGAGAACATCACGATCGCGCTGGGCCTGAAGGCGGTCTTCCTGGTGACGACGATCATTGGCGTCACCGGTCTCTGGCCTGCCATCCTGGCCGACACCGGCGCCACGGTGCTCGTCACCATGAACGCGCTGCGGCTGCTTCGGCCCGTGCGAGCCGCTTGAACGACCTAAAAGTCCCCAAAAGCATGTTTGCGGTAACGACAGGGGAAATATCAAAAGAGGGCCGGCGGCACCCGTTGTCGCCGGTTTTTCGCGTCCAAGTGCCTGTGTATATTCACGCTGGACTCTGACCAGCGATCTGATGAGAGTATAAGGAGATCACGATTGAGGGCTTTCGCCTCGAAAAATCGATGATAAACTTAGACCAAATGGTAAAAAAATCGCCGGCACGGTTTCTGGGAAGAATGCCGAAGCGGGCCAGTTTGGGGATCGTAAGGCCAATATGGACAATATTGCCATCGAACTGCGTGGGATCGACAAGAGTTTCGGCCCGGTCCACGCCAACAAGAACATCAATCTAAAGGTCCGCAAAGGGACGATCCACGGCATCATTGGCGAAAACGGTGCGGGAAAATCGACCCTGATGTCGATCCTCTACGGCTTCTACCAGGCCGATAGCGGTGAAATCCTCGTCGACGGCAAGCCCGTCGCCATCCGCGACCCGAATGCGGCGATCGCCGCCGGCATCGGCATGGTCCACCAGCACTTCATGCTGGTCGAGAATTTCACGGTGCTGGAAAACGTCATGCTCGGCGCCGAGGATAGCCAGATCCTCAACAAGGGCATCGCCAAGGCGCGCGTCGAACTGAAGCGGCTGGAGCGCGAATACGCGCTCGAGGTCAATCCGGATGCGCTCATCGAGGAATTGCCGGTCGGTTTGCAGCAGCGCGTCGAAATCCTGAAGGCGCTCTATCGCCGTGCCGATATCCTGATCCTCGACGAGCCGACCGGTGTGCTGACGCCGGCCGAGGCCGACCACCTCTTCCGCGTTCTCGAACAGCTGAAGAGCCAGGGAAAGACGATCATCCTCATCACCCACAAGCTGCGTGAGATCATGGCGATCACCGACGAAGTGTCGGTCATGCGCCGCGGCGAGATGGTGGCGACGCGGACCACGGCCGAGACCTCGGTGGAAGAACTCGCCGAGCTCATGGTCGGGCGGCGCGTATTGCTGCGCGTCGAGAAGGGCGAGGCGAAGCCCGGCGAGGTCAAGCTCGCAGTCGAGGGGCTGACCGTCAAGGATGGCCGCGGCGTCACCATGGTCGACAACGTTTCGTTCAATCTCCGGGCTGGCGAGATTGTCGGCATCGCCGGCGTCGCCGGTAACGGCCAGTCGGAGCTGCTCGAGGCGATCGCCGGCATTCGTCGCGCCGTTTCCGGCTCCGTGCACCTGAATGGCAAGCCGATCGACGTCACCGGCCATGCCGACCCGGCGGATCTGCGCGATCGCGGCCTCGCCCATGTGCCCGAAGATCGCCACCATGTCGGTCTGGTGCTGAAGTTCGAGGAGTGCGAAAACGCCATCCTCGGCTACCATCATGACGAGCGGTATCTCAACGGCGTCTTCCTGAACATCGATGCGATCCGCAAGGATGCCGAGAAGCGCATTGCCGAATACGACATCCGCCCGCCGAACGCGCGGCTGAAAACCGCGAATTTCTCCGGCGGCAACCAGCAGAAGATTGTGCTGGCGCGCGAGATGGAGCGCGGACCCGATGTGCTGATCATCGGCCAGCCGACCCGCGGCGTCGACGTCGGCGCGATCGAATTCATCCACAGGCGGATCATCGAGATGCGCGACCAGGGCAAGGCTGTCCTCCTGGTATCCGTCGAACTCGATGAAATCCGCGCGCTTTCGGACCGTATCCTGGTCATGTTCGCCGGCCGCGTCGTTGGCGAGCGCGATCCGGATGCCACCGAGGGCGAACTCGGCCTGCTGATGGCCGGTGTCGAAGGCCGCAAGGAGGCCGCAGAATGAGCACCCCTTATGCAAAGCTCCCGGGCTGGGTCGAATATGGCCTCATCCCGCTGATCAATCTCGCGGTCGCCTTCCTCGTTGCCGGCCTCGTCGTGCTGCTCGTCGGCGAAAATCCGCTGGAAGCCGCCTATCACCTGATCAACGGCGCCTTCGGCCGCGGCGAATATCTCGGCTTTACGCTCTACTATGCGACGACCTTCATCTTCACCGGCCTTGCGGTCGCCGTCGCCTTCCATGCCGGCCTCTTCAACATCGGCGGCGAGGGCCAGGCCTATGTCGGCGGCATCGGTGTCGCACTCGCCTGCCTCTGGCTTGACCAGACGATGCCCTGGTACGTCGTCTTCCCGCTGGCGATCCTCGGTTCGGCTTTCTTCGGCGCGGCCTGGGCATTCCTTCCCGGTTGGCTACAGGCCAAGCGCGGCAGCCATATCGTCATCACCACGATCATGTTCAACTTCATCGCGTCGAGTCTGATGGTCTATCTGTTGACGCGCGTCTTGAAGCCGCTCGGTTCGATGGCGCCGCAAACGCGGACGTTCGCTGAAGGCGGGCAATTGCCGAAGCTGGACTGGCTGCTCGCGATCTTCGGGCTGGATGTCGGGACGGCGCCGTTCAACGTCTCGTTCCTGCTGGCGCTGGTCGCGGCCTTCTGCGTCTGGCTCCTGATCTGGCGCACCAAGCTCGGCTATGAAATGCGCACCATGGGCCACAGCCCCTCGGCAGCGCGCTACGCCGGCATGAGCGAAAGCCGCATAACCGTGATCACCATGATGATCTCGGGCGGTCTCGCGGGCATGATGGCGCTGAACCCGATCATGGGCGAACAGGCGCGCATGCAGCTCGATTTCGTCCAAGGGGCAGGCTTCGTCGGCATCGCCGTGGCATTGATGGGCCGCTCGCATCCGGCCGGCATCATCCCGGCCGCCGTCCTCTTCGGCATGCTCTATCAGGGTGGAGCCGAGATTTCCTTCGAAATGCCGTCGATTTCCCGTGACATGATCGTCATCATCCAAGGCCTGGTCATTCTCTTTGCCGGCGCACTCGAAAACATGTTCCGGCCGGCGATCACCCGGCTGTTCGCGATGCAGAGCCGCCGTGCGGCCGTCGTGGCACAGACCAAGGGAGCTTGAAGCCATGGATTTCTTCCACGTCATCGTGGTGCTCCTCGAGTCCACCATCCGCGTTTCCGTTCCGCTGATCTTTGCAGCGCTTGCCGGGCTCTTCACCGAACGCGCCGGCGTCTTCGACATCGGCCTCGAAGGCAAGATGCTCGGCGCGGCCTTTGCGGCCGGCGCTGTCGCCGCCGTCACCCAGTCCGTCTGGATGGGCTTGCTGGCGGCCATTCTGATCTCGATTGCCTTGTCGCTGGTGCATGGCTACGCCTCGATCACCCAGCGCGGCAACCAGATCGTCTCCGGTGTCGCGATCAACTTCATCGTGGCCGGTTCGACCGTCATTCTCGGCGAAGCCTGGTTCCGCCAGGGCGGCCGCACCCCGGCGCTTGCCGAGGGCTCCCGCTTCCAGACGATCAAGTTTCCCTTTGCCGACAGCGTCAGGGAGATCCCGATCCTGGGCCCGATCTATTCGGACCTGCTCTCCGGGCATTTCCTCCTGACCTATGTCGCCTTCGCCATGGTGCCGATCAGCTGGTGGATCCTCTACCGCACCCGCTTCGGCCTCCGCTTGCGCGCAGTCGGCGAAAACCCGGGCGCGGTCGATACGGCTGGCATCTCGGTTCTCTGGCTGCGGTATCGCGCCGTCATCTGCTGCGGCATCCTTTGCGGTTTTGCTGGCGCCTATCTGTCACTGGCAATGACCGCCGGCTTCGTCAAGGGGATGACCGCCGGCAAGGGCTACATCGCGCTTGCAGCTCTGATCTTCGCCAAATGGCGGCCGTTCAACATCATGCTGGCTTGCCTGCTCTTCGGCTTCCTCGATGCGCTGGCGATCCGTCTCCAGGGCAATCCGCTGCCGCTGATCGGCCAGGTGCCGGTGCAGTTGATGCAGGCGCTGCCCTATATCCTCACTGTGATCCTGCTGGCCGGATTTATCGGCAAGGCAATCCCGCCGAAGGCTGGCGGCGTCCCCTATGTCAAGGAGCGCTAGAACCATGGAAAACGAACTGTTCGAGGCCGCCCGTGACGCGATGGCCAAGGCACATGCGCCCTATTCGAAGTTTCCGGTCGGTGCGGCGATCCGCGCCGAGGATGGCAAGATCTATACCGGCGCCAACATCGAGAACCTGTCGTTCCCGGAGGGCTGGTGCGCTGAGACCACCGCCATCAGCCATATGGTCATGGCCGGCCAGCGCAAGATCCTGGAAGTGGCTGTCATTGCCGAGAAACTGGCGCTCTGCCCGCCCTGCGGCGGCTGCCGCCAGCGGCTCGCGGAGTTCTCCGGCGCCAGCACGCGCATCTTCCTGTGCGACGAGACCGGCGTGAAAAAGACCTTGGCGCTGTCGGATCTGCTGCCACACAGCTTCGAGACCGAGATCCTCGGATGACCGCCGCCGCTGAATTGCTGAAGGCCCGGCTCGCGGGCTTTTCTCCGCGCTATGGCATCGTGCTTGGGTCCGGGCTCGGCTCGCTGGTCGATGCCGTGGAGGAGACGCTGCGGCTCTCCTATGCCGAGATCCCCGGCTTTCCGGTCAGCAGCGTCTCCGGTCATGCCGGCGAACTGGTCGCCGGAACGCTCTCGGGCGTGCCGATCATCATGCTTTCCGGCCGGGTCCACTATTACGAGCAGGGCGACGCCAATGCGATGCGCCTGCCGCTGGAGACGCTGAAGGAACTCGGCATCGAGTGCCTGGTTCTCACCAATTCCGCCGGGTCGCTGCGCGAAGATCTGCCGCCGGGCTCGGTGATGCGGATTTCCGATCACATCAACTATTCGGGCTTCAATCCGCTGATCGGCGTCGAGAGCGACGATCGCTTCGTGGGCATGACCAATGCCTATGATGCCGAGCTTGCCGCCAGAATGCAGAAGAGCGCCGAGCGCCTCGGTATCCCGCTCATCGGCGGCGTCTATATGTGGTTCTCCGGGCCAAGCTTCGAGACGCCGGCCGAGATCCGTATGGCACGCATCCTTGGTGCCGATGCCGTCGGCATGTCCACCGTTCCGGAAGTCATTCTCGCGCGCTTCTTCGGGCTCCGGGTCGTCGCCGCTTCGGTGATCACCAATTTCGGCGCCGGCATGACCGGGGGCGAGATCAGCCACCACGAGACCAAGGACATGGCGCCGGTCGGCGGCAAGCGGCTTGCCGCTATCCTCGCCGACATGATCGCCGCCGACACGGTGCGCGGGTGACGATGCTTCCGCAGGAAACCATCAGGCGCAAGCGTAACGGTGAACGCCTCGCTCCGGCCGAGATTGCCGACTTTGTCCGCGGCCTCTCGGATGGCTCGATCTCCGAAGGGCAGGTGGCAGCCTTCGCCATGGCTGTCTGGTTCTCCGGCATGGGCCGCGAAGAGACCGTGGCCTTGACGCTCGCGATGCGCGACTCCGGCGAAACACTCGACTGGAGTGCGATTGGCCGCCCGATCGCAGACAAGCATTCGACCGGTGGTGTCGGCGACAATGTCTCGCTGATGCTGGCGCCCATCGTCGCTGCCTGCGGTCTTGCCGTGCCGATGATATCAGGGCGTGGCTTGGGACACACCGGCGGCACGCTCGACAAGCTCGAATCGATACCCGGCTATAACATCCAGCCGTCGGCGGCAGTGTTCCGCAAGACGGTCGACGAGATCGGCTGTGCGATCATCGGCCAAACGGCGAACCTCGCTCCGGCCGACAAACGGCTCTATGCGATCCGCGACGTCACCGCGACCGTCGACTCCGTGCCGCTGATCACGGCCTCGATCCTTTCCAAGAAGCTCGCCGCCGGCCTCCAGTCGCTGGTGCTCGACGTCAAACTCGGCAACGGCTCCTTCATGAGCGATGCGCAAGAGGCCGAAATCCTGGCGCGCTCGCTGGTGGACGTTGCCAACGGCGCCGGCGTCCGCACGTCTGCGCTCCTGACCGACATGAACGAGCCGCTGGCCGATGCCGCCGGAAATGCGCTTGAGATCGACAATTGCCTGGCCTTCCTGCGCGGCGAAAAGACCGGGACGCGGCTTGAAACGGTCGTCCTGGCTTTCGCCGCCGAAATGCTGGTGGCAGGAGGTCTCGCCGACAATCCGGAGCAGGGCGAGGCGCTGGCGCGCAAAGTGCTTGGCAGCGGTGCGGCGCTCGAACGCTTCGGGAAAATGGTGCATGCCCTTGGCGGGCCGGCGGATTTTGTCGAGAGCGCGGTGGACTATCTGGGGCGGGCGCCGGTCATCCTGCCGGTCGAAGCGAAGCGGTCCGGTTACCTTGCGGCCTGCGAGACGCGCGAGCTGGGCGTGGCCGTCATTGCGCTTGGCGGCGGGCGGTCGCATCCGGATGACAGGATAGATCATCGGGTCGGCTTCGACGCGCTGAAGCCACTCGGAACGCGGATCGAGAAGGGCGAACTGATCGCATTCGTCCATGCGGCGGACCAGGATGCGGCAGAGGCGGCCCGCCGTCGCCTGCACGAGCTCTACACGATCGACGATATCGAGCCGGTGAAACGTTCGCCGATCCTGGCGAAGATTACCTGACGAGATGCAAGGCGCCGTCCTCGACGCGGAAGGATGACAGCCGGCTCAGGAACGTCATGCCGATAAGCGTGCCGGAAAGTGCCTTGTCCGGCAGCACCAGCGCCTGGACGTCGCGTACGGATATGCCGCCGATTTCGATCCGGTTCAGCACGGCCGGGGCCGCTTCGACGACACCATTGGCGGTGTTGACGCGGGCGGTGAAAGAGAGCGTGCCCGGCGAAATGCCGAGGCGGCGCGCGGTCGAAAGGTTGATGGCGATCGCACTGGCGCCGGTGTCGACCAGCCCGCGCTCGCTCCGGCCATTGATACGGAACGTGCCGAAGAAATGGCCGGTGCCATCGGCATCGAGCACCACGCTCCGCCCCGCGGCGTATTTTGCCGTGGTCGCCGGCGGGGCCGGTGCTTCGGCAGCCGTCCTGTCACTGCGTGGTGTCAGGGCGGTCGTCGCGAGATGCGGTACCACCATTGCTGCAAATGCGGCCACACCGGCCAATGTAAGCAGGCGAACGAGCATGGACATCACTCCCCATGGCAGCGGATGCAGCAATCTCAAGATGCCGCGGCAACCTTTGACGCGCCCGCGCGCGCTACAGGGCAGTAGACTGGATGACGCCTAAGACGACATAAAAAAGCCGCCGGAGACCGGCGGCTTTCGCGTGCAATTGCAATCCTGGTTAAGGATCAGGAAATCACTTGGTGCCGTACATGCGGTCGCCCGCATCGCCGAGACCCGGCATGATGTAGCCGAGTTCGTTCAAATGGCTGTCGATCGACGCCGTAAAGATCGGCACATCGGGATGCGCGCTCTGGAAGTTGCGGATGCCTTCGGGAGCCGCGAGCAGGCACAGGAAGCGGATATTCTTGGCGCCGCGCTCCTTCAGTTTGTCGATCGCCGCGATCGAGGAATTGCCGGTGGCGAGCATCGGGTCGACGACGATGATGAGGCGTTCGGACAGGCTTTCCGGCGCCTTGAAGAAATACTCCACCGCTTCCAGCGTCTCATGGTCGCGGTAGACGCCGATGTGGGAGACGCGGGCCGAAGGCACGAGTTCGAGCATGCCTTCCAGGAGCCCGTTGCCGGCGCGCAGGATCGAGGCGAAGACGAGCTTCTTGCCCTCGAGGACCGGTGAGTCCATTTCCTGCAGCGGCGTTTCGATGCGCTCCATCGTCAGCTCGAGGTCGCGCGTCACCTCGTAGCAGAGCAGGGTCGAGATCTCCCGGAGAAGCCGGCGGAAACCCGCGGTCGAGGTCTCCTTCTTGCGCATGATGGTCAGCTTGTGTTGCACAAGCGGATGATCGATCACTGTAACGCCGTTCATGGCTCACCTTTCCGGATTTTTGTATCCGTCCTTTTTCCATGGAAAGCGTCGTCGCCGCAAGGGTATTGGCCGGCCGGAGAACGTCATCCCCAGTCGACGAATTCCTGTCGGTGCGCGCCCGTACGGCATGTCTCCTTAAATCGACCTCGATTTGAGGAGACATAATCAAAATTCTAGAGCGAGCTTGGTGCGTTCGTCTGAACGCACGCCCCTCTAGATCCGCGCGAGCAGCCGCTGACGTGTCGGCTCGTCGACGAAGGCAGCTTCGATCGCCGTGCGGGTCATGCCGTTGATCTCCTCGTCGGAAAAGCCCATGACCGCGGAGGCGATGTCGTATTCCTGCGCGAGCGACGTATGGAAGAATGGCGGATCGTCCGAGTTGAGCGTCACGCGCACGCCGGCTTCGTGAAGCGCCCGCAACGGATGCGAGGCGAAGTCCGGGAAGACCTGTAGCGAGATGTTGGAACCGGGACAGACTTCGAGTACCACGCCGGCGTCGGCAAGGCGCCGCACGAGCTCTATGTCTTCGATCGCCCGGACACCGTGGCTGATGCGGGATGGGCGCACGTGGTCGAGCGCGTCGCGAACGCTGAAGGCGCCGGAGAGCTCGCCGGCATGGATCGTCAGCCCCAGACCGGCGTCACGCACGATATCGAAAGCGCGGGCGAAATCGCCAACCTTGTGCATGCGTTCTTCTCCGGCCAGATTGAAGCCGGTGACGAGCGCATGTTCGCGTCTGGCCGCGAATTCGGCTGTCTTGATGACCGATTCCGGGCCGAGGTGGCGAATGCCTGTTATCAGCATGCGTGATTCGATGCCGGTCTTCTGCCGGGCGGCCTCCATGCCGGCAGCGAGGCCTTCGAGATAGGCATGGGCGCCCAGCCCGATCGTGTTGCCGTGATCGGGCGAAACGATGATCTCGCTATAGATCGTGCCCGCTTCGGCAAGCTCGGTCAGATAGGCTTCGGTAAGCAGCGCATAGTCTTCCTCGGTCCGAAACAGCGAGGCGATGGCGTCGTAGCACTTCACGAAGCTGGTGAAGTCTTCCCAGACATAGGTCTTGTCGCGGATGATCGCGCTGGTATCGATGCCGTATTTTTCGGCCTGGGCGAGCGCCAGCTCGGGCGGTGTTGCGCCTTCGATGTGGCAATGCAGTTCCGCCTTCTTCAGATGTGCGGTCAAATGAGGCTTCTCCCATGGTGGCCCGGCGCGATGCCGAGATGTTTGGCGACGCTCTCGCCAATATGCGCGAAGGTGTTGGCAACGCCGAGCGAGCGGCTGCGCAGCGACGGTCCGAACATCAGCACTGGCACCCGCTCGCGCGTGTGGTCGGTGCCGCGCCAGGTCGGGTCGCAGCCGTGATCGGCGGTCAGGATGACGATATCGGTCGGTTGCAGGCGGCGGTCGAGATCCGGCAGGCGCGCGTCGAACGCCTCGAGCGCGGCTGCATAGCCGGCGACGTCGCGGCGATGGCCGTAGAGCATGTCGAAATCGACGAAATTGGTGAACACCAGGCTGCCGTCCGCAGCCTCGTCAATGGCCGCGAGGCTCGCGTCGAAGAGCGCCATGTTGCCATCGGCCTTTGTAAGCTTGGTCACGCCCTGATGCGCGAAGATGTCGCCGATCTTGCCGATCGCGTGAACCGTGCGCCCGGCTTCCGTCAACCGGTCGAGGACCGTTGGCTCCGGCGGCAGCACCGAATAGTCGCGCCGGTTGCCGGTGCGGGTAAAGCTCTGCGGGCTCGTGCCGACGAAGGGGCGCGCAATCACCCGGCCGATATTGTAGTCGTCGAGCAGACGCCGGACGGTCTGGCAAAGCTCGAGCAGGCGGTCGAGCCCGAAGCTCTGCTCATGCGCCGCGATCTGGAAGACCGAGTCCGAAGACGTGTAGCAGATCGGCTTGCCGCTGCGCATATGCTCCTCGCCGTAGCGGGCGATGATGTCGGTACCGGAAGCATGGCAATTGCCGAGGATGCCGGGAATGTTGCCTTCGCGGCAGATGGCTTCGACGAGTTCGGCCGGAAAGGCGTCGCCTTCGGCCGAAAAGTAACCCCAGTCGAACATGACCGGCGTGCCGGCGATTTCCCAGTGCCCGGAAGGCGTGTCCTTGCCACGTGAAACCTCGCTCGCGGCGCCAAAGGCGCCGTAGACGCGGTTGGGCACCGGCATGCCCCGAGGAATGGTGCCATTGGCAAGCTTTGCCGCATGGACGAGACCAAGGGCAGACATGTTCGGCAGGCTGAGCGGGCCTTCGCGCAGACCCGCCCGGTCGGCAGCGCCGACAGCGCAGAACTCAGCGATATGTCCGAGCGTGTTGGCGCCAAGGTCACCATAGGCTTCGGCATCCGGCGCGCCGCCTATGCCGAAGGAATCGAGAACGAAAAGAAATGCACGCGCCATGATGCACCTGACAGCGGAAGCGCTGGCATCGCGCTCCGATAGCTTCTGGAAGGGCGCGACGACGCCTAAAGGCGCGCCGCCGCAATCCCGAAGGGATAACGCTGCACAGGACGCAATGCAATTGCGCCGGATCAGTGCCCGATCAGCAATCGGTGCATTTTATTGATTGAGCCAGGCGCGAGTGGAAGTAGGCTGTCTTGGAGAGGTCTATCGTTTTGGACGTGGCCTGAAGGCTCGGAGCATAGAGCATCAACTCATGCGGAACGGTGAGCTCCGTCCGAATGACAAAGGACTTGTTGGCCGTGAATTGGCCGGGCAGGGTGACTTTCGAATTCACGGTGTAGGGAACCGCGCCCGCCTGATCGCGCGACCAAATGACGGTTCCCTCGTTGGTGCCCGAGACCTCGATGCCGGTGATCTTCAGCGTGTAATTCGCGTTCCCATAGGGCTGGAGAATGCTTTTTGCGACATTCGACACGTTGGTGAGGAAGGCTTTGTTGACTTCCGACTGTTGTGCGACGACGTCGGCGACGGCGCTTGCGGCGCGTGCAGTCTTGCCTGCAACCGTAAAGCCGACCGAAAGCTCGAACGCGCCCAGATAGGTCATGATCAGCAAGGGTGCGACAATCGCGAATTCAACGGCTCCCACGCCGCGCCTATCCCGCCGTAGCGCGTGAAACATGCCGAAAACCGCCTGGAGGCGCCGGATCTTTTGCCCCGCAATCTGCTTCATGGCGAACCTCACTCGCTCTCGTTTCGGAACGTGGCCGTTGCCACCATGAGATAATCCTTCGGCATGCTCGCGCCGGCGGGTCGCAAGTTGGTGACGAACGGCCTGACGAGGTCGGTGATCACACTCCATCGGTAGTAGGCACGCACCACGTTGAAGGTACCCGGGCCGCCGGGGGCAAATTTGAAGTCAGCCGTATCAATATCTGTCGAGCCCGCCTTCCGTGGGATGTGCACGGGAAATTTGGTGAGGTCTGAGACCGCCCGGACGTCCAGGTAGAACTGCGAGGGCTGGGTCGCTTCGGTGGCGGAGCATTTCATCAGGACCGAGATTTCATCGCAGAAGGCCTGGCGGAACTGCGCCTGCGTCATGTCCGTGACCTTGCCTTGCTGGAAGGTGATCTGGCCGGTGCGGACCTTGCGCGCCATCGTCTCCGTTGCGTTCGCCAGGAGCTGGTCGCCGTAGAAGGCGGCAAAGGTTTCAAGCGAGGCGAAAATCACCAGAAAGAAGGGCAAAGCGAGGATGGCGAACTCGATACTCGTCGTGCCTTTGCGGTTGCGGACGAAGCGGCGCAGAATGCCTTTTCGTCTGATATCAGGCCCGCTCGGACGTTCGATTGCCTGCTCGATGCTCATTGTGCCGTCCCATCATGTTACGCCAGACGGGCGGCAGATTATGGAGCAACCGTTGATATTTCGTTCCCGCGGATCAGGTGCATTTTAACGAATCGCGGGTCAAAACCCATAAAATTCAGTTGGTGCTACCTGTGGTTTTACGTTCGGCGTGCCGTTCACAATTTGGCGTACAGGAGAGCACGGTGCGCGATGTCTGCTTGTAGACACGCACGGTGTTTCCTTCGTCGATCGACACCAGAATCCGCTCATCGACAATGGCGTTTCCGTCCTGGTCGAGGATGACGAGATTGGTGGTGCCAAAATTGCGGCCGGTGATGACGATGGTTCGGGCGTCGGCAACTGTGGCGTCCGCCACTTCGGCATTGCCGATGATGACCTTGCTGACCGGGCGATCGAGCTTGAGCACGCGCGCGTGATCCATGTAGACGCGCATCATGTCGCTTTCGGTCGCAACGGCAACCGCCGGGGCAAGCGCGGCGATCGCGAATGCTAAGATGGCGGCTCGGCTCGTCGCTGATGGCATGGTCATGGCGGATCCTTGGGATGGTGCTCACCCCCTACACTTACTCATCTTGGTGAATGAACCGTTAAGCCCGCCATTTCGAGGCTTTGCGGATGCTGCGCCGTTTTCTGTTCGTTTACCCAAAAATCAGGGACGCTTCGTTAACTTGTCGGTAACCGCCTTCCTTAAGTCGATGGCAATGCGCCAGGACTAGTTTGAGGCCATCCGATCAACGGCAACAGTTGGCGGAAGTGCTGAACAACAAATGTGAAGTAGGAGAATCATCATGAAGAAGATTTTTGCCCGTCTGATGAAGGACGAGTCCGGCGCGACCGCCATTGAATACGGCCTGATCGCCGCCCTTATCTCCGTTGCCCTGATCGCCGGTGCAACGACCCTCGGCAACGCGCTCAACACCACCTTCAGCTCCCTCGGCGGCGCGCTGACGGATAGCACCTCCAAACTCTAATCGGTGCGACCGGTTCAAGCGAGGAGAGATTCGCATGGCGAAGATTTTCCGTCGCCTGCAGCGGGATGACAGCGGCGCGACTGCCATCGAGTATGGCCTGATCGCGGTGCTCGTTTCCGCGGCCCTGATTGCCGGCGCGACAACGATCGGCAATACGCTCGATACAACGCTGAGTACCATTGCGTCCAGTATTGCGACGAGCGGCAAGAGCTAACGAACCGGTCCCGCAAGAACCTGAAATGGAGCCGCTGCAAGAGCGGCTCCATTTTTATCTGGAACCCCATGGGGAACCGGAGATTACGTGCACTCATCTTGGAGGCAGGAACCATGACTGAGGCTGCTATTTTCGTGGTTTTTCCATTTTGTCTGGGGGTTGCGGCGTTTTCAGACCTGCTGACTATGACGATTCCCAATCGCGTTTCGGTGGTGCTTCTGGGCAGCTTTCTTGTCGTGGCGCTGATGGCGGGACTCGATTTCGGGGAGATCGGCCAGCATATGGCTGTGGCCCTGGCTGTCTTTGCTGTGTGCTTCGGCCTGTTTGCAGCAAACGTGATGGGCGGCGGTGATGCCAAGCTCCTGACCGCCAGCGCCATCTGGTTCGGATTCACGCCGTCGTTGACCGCCTTTCTCCTCTACGTCTCCATTTTCGGCGGTCTGCTGACGCTGGCCATCCTGCTGCTGCGCCGGCAGGAGAACGTGATTCTTGCGAGTGGCATCCCGGTTCCGCAACTTTTGCTGACAGCCAAGAAGATTCCCTACGGTGTCGCAATCGCGCTTGGTGGCTTTGCCGCCTACCCGTCTTCGCCGCTTATGGAGACGGCCTTTGCGCGTCTTTCCTAAAGCATGTCGCGCAAAAGTGCGAAGCGGTTTTGCGGTAACGACATGCGAAGTATCAAAAACTTAAAGCAACGGAGCGAATCTGAAAGATCGCGACGCGCTTGAGGCTCAGGTGCGAGGCGTCACCTTTCGTTAACTCTCCTCATAAGTAATCCGTTAACCATAATTACACCAATTCCTGATCAATCTGACCCTGCATTTCTTCGGGGCTTGGAAACGATCATGAAACCGGTTCGCATCATCATACTGGCGGTGGCCGTGCTTTCGGCTGCGATGGCCGGTCTTTTGGCGATGAAACTGACGCGGGCGCCGGCGCCCCAGATGGCCGAGCCGGTGATCGAGCGGGCTCCGACCGTCAACGTCCTGGTTGCCAGCAAGAGCCTGCCCGTCGGATCGCGCCTTGGCGGCGATTCCATCCAGTGGATGGCCTGGCCGAAGGACGGTGTGGTTGACGGCTTGATCACCGACGAAAATCAACCGTCGGCAATCGACGACCTCACGGGGGCCGTCGTCCGCCTGCCGATCTTCAACGGCGAGCCGGTCCGCCACGAGAAGGTCGCAGACTCGTCCAGCCGCATCATGTCGTCGCTGTTGCCGGCGGGCAAACGCGCCGTCGCGACGGAAATCACGGTCGCAACCGGTGCCGGCGGCTTCATCCTTCCCAATGACCGTGTCGACGTCATCATGGTCCGCAAGGGCGATGGCGAACTTTACCTGACCGAAACCGTGCTCAGCAATGTGCGTGTCCTGGCAATCGACCAGCAGGTCGAGGAGAAGGACGACGGCACGAAAGCCGTCGTCGGTACCACGGCCACCCTGGAGCTGACGCCCGACCAGTCGAAGGTAATGACGGTCGCGCAGCAAATGGCCGAGCGCATTTCATTGGCCCTCAGAAGCGTCGCCGACGCACAGGAGTCCGACACCGACGCCGCAGACTATCTGTTGAGCGGTGACGGCCAGCCGAGCATCCAGGTCATCAAGTCCGGATCCATCGTCAAGAGCGATGGCGCCGCCGGCCATACACAGCAGTAATCAGGTTAGAACGGGGCATAAGGTGAAACGGAGCGGGAACAAATTTCGGGTGACTGTCGCAGCCGGTCTATCCTTCTGCCTGGCGTTTTCCGGCATGTACCTGCCGATGCCGTCGGTGGCACTCGCCGCCGCTTCCTCGGTCGTACGGATCGTTGAAAGTGGTCCCGGCGTCAAGAAGAAGGTCAGCCTCGGCCTGAACAAGGCCGTGGTCGTCGACCTCCCCGCCGACGCGCACGATATTCTCGTGGCAGATCCTTCGCTGGCCGATGCCGTGACCCGTACGTCACGGCGCATCTACCTCTTCGGCAAGTCCGTCGGTCAGACCAACATCTTCGTCTTCGGTCCCAATGGTGAGGAGATCGTCAGCCTCGACATCGAAGTCGAGCGCGATATCGCCAACCTTCAGTCGAATTTGCGTCGCTTCATTCCGGACGCCGATATCAATGTCGAGATCATCTCCGACAACATCGTACTGACCGGAACGGTGCGAACACCGCTCGATTCCACCCGCGCCGTCGATCTCGCCAAGGCCTTCCTCCAGGGCGGTGAGGCGACCACGCGCAACATTACCGCCCAAGGCAACAACGGCGATGCCGACATCTTCGCAGAAGACCGGCAGGTCTCGCAGATTGTCAACCTCCTGACGATCGACGGCGATGACCAGGTCAACCTCAAGGTCACAGTTGCAGAAGTCAGCCGCCAGGTGCTGAAGCAGCTCGGTTTCAACGGCCGTGTCAGCGATGGCGAAAGCGGCATCGGTTTCCGCAATCCGGCCAATCTCGGGGATGCGGTCGGCGTCGGTGTCAACGCGATTGTCAGAGGGACGGTCGGCGGAACGACGATTGCGAGCTACATCAACGCGATGGAGCAGGCGGGCGTGATGCGCACGCTGGCCGAGCCGAGCCTGACGGCGATTTCCGGTCAAGAAGCAAAGTTCTATGTCGGTGGTGAATTCCGCCTGGCGGGAACCCAGGAAGTTTCGGCCGACGAAAAGACCGGGGACGACAAGGTCACACGCGAAGTCAATGACGTCGAATACGGCATTCGCCTGAACTTCAAGCCCGTCGTTCTGGGCCCAGGGCGCATCAGTCTGCAGATCGAAACAAACGTTTCGGAGCCCACCTACGAGGGATCGGTTGTCACCGGTAACGGCAAAGCCACAGTTCCCGGCAACACCTTCCTTGGGATCCGCAAGCGCGAGGCATCAACCAGCGTCGAACTGCCGTCCGGCGGCTCGATCGTGATTGCAGGCCTGGTTCAGGACAATATTCGCCAGGCGATGTCGGGCCTGCCGGGGGCAGCTAAGATCCCGATCCTCGGAACGCTGTTCCGCAGCAAGGATTTCGTGCGTAACGAGACCGAGCTCGTCATCATCGCGACGCCCTATCTGGTCCGTCCGGTCGCCAGAAGCGCGATCTCCCGGCCTGACGACAATTTCAATCCGGCCAATGATCTCGACAGCTACTTCCTTGGCCGCGTGAACCGCATCTACGGGCGGCCGGAGGCCGCGGCTCCGGCAGGGCGCTATCACGGCAATGTTGGCTTCATCTACAAATAGGTCGGGTCATGACGCTTCGAACCGGTTCCCACAAGTCACCTGAAAGGCCGAATGCCATGCCCCTGAGCACATCCAGCGTCGTCATGCGATGCACGGGCCGCGTGGCCATGCTGGCCATCGCCGGCATCTTCCTTGCGAGCTGCGGGACGAAGGACAATCTCGCCACCGGCTCGATTCCGGACGACTATCGCACGCGGCATCCGATCGTGCTCGCCGAAGGCGAACGCGCCATCGATATCCCGATCGCGTCGGGAGACCGTCGCCTGACCCAGGGAACGCGCGATGTCATCGCCGGTTTCGCTTCCGACTATCACAATTCGGCAAGCGGCGTCGTGCAGATCATGATGCCGCGCGGCGCGGCCAACAGCCATGCAGCGCAAGCGATGCGCAGGGAGATCCGCAGCGTTCTGGTTGCCGCGGGCGTCCCGGCCAAACGCCTCCTCGAGACGAGTTACGACGCCGGAGCCTATGGCGACGCGGCACCGATCCGCTTGAGCTATGTTGCGATTACCGCCCAGACGGCGCCTTGCGGCACCTGGCCGGAGGATCTGAACCTCAACACGATGGAAAACAAGAACTATTACAATTTCGGTTGCGCCTCGCAATCGAACCTGGCCGCCCAGATCGCCAACCCGACAGACTTGCTCGGTCCGCGCCAGACGTCGCCGATCGATGCGGAACAACGCGGTCAGGTCATCAAGGACTGGCGTGGAACCGACAAGAGCGACGGCCCGGTCGTCATCTTCAACTGATAGCGGCGGGATGAGGAAATGAGCACGATCGACTATAAGATCGAGACCGGTGGCGAGGGGGGCGATCCCTTCTTCGACCAGGTGCGTACGGGCGATCTGGAGCAGGTCCGTCCGCTGCCGCGGATTTCGATCCACGCCTTCTGCGAAACCAATGCAATGCAGCGGCTGATGGAGTGTTGCGGGCAGGACCGGCGCATGACGAAGGTCAGCCTGCGCATCAACAGCGGCAGCATCGACGCAGCCGCAAACATGTTCGCGACCGTATCCACTCCCAATCTCATCATCCTCGAGACATCGACCGAACCGCGGTCGCTTCTGGCGGAACTCGCGCCGCTTGCGGAGGTCTGCGACCCGAGTACCAAGGTGATCCTCGTCGGTAAGCACAATGATATCGGGCTCTATCGCGAACTCATCCGCAACGGCATTTCCGAATACATGGTCGCACCGGTGTCCATGCCGGATATTCTCACTGCCGTTTCAGCGATCTTCGTCGATCCGGATGCCGAGCCGCTCGGCCGAAGCATCGCCTTCATCGGTGCAAAGGGCGGTTGCGGCTCGTCGGTGATCGCGCACAATTGCGCCTGGGGCATCTCCAGCCTCTTCTCGACCGAGACCATTCTCGCCGATCTCGACCTTCCCTATGGTACGGCCAATATCGATTTCGACCAGGATCCGCCGCAGGGCATTGCCGAAGCGGTGTTTGCGCCGGAGCGCCTGGACGAGGTGTTCCTTGACCGGCTGCTGACCAAATGCTCCGACCACCTGTCGCTGCTGGCTGCTCCCTCCATGCTCGACCGCGCCTATGATTTCGAGACCGGTGCGTTCCACCCGATCCTGGAGATCCTGCAGCGCAGCGCGCCCGTTTCCGTTCTCGATGTTCCGCATCTGTGGACGGACTGGACCCGCGCCGTGCTCGCGGAAGCCGACGAAGTGGTGATTACCGCGATCCCCGATCTCGCCAGCCTGCGCAACACCAAGAACCTGCTCGACGCCATGAAGAAGCTGCGTCCAAACGACAAGCCGCCCCACCTGGTTCTGAACCAGGTCGGGATGCCGAAGCGTCCGGAGATTACGGCGAGCGAGTTCTGCGATTCGCTGGAAACCGAAGCGGTGGCCATTATTCCCTTTGACGCGGCGCTCTTCGGCAACGCTTCGAACAGCGGACGGATGATCGCGGAAATCGACAAGAAGGCGCCGGCAGCCGAAACGTTCTCACAGCTCGCACATCTCTTGACCGGCCGGGTAACGATGAAGAAGGCCCGGCGCGGCGGACTTGGCAAGGTGCTTGCCGCGCTCGGTAGGAAATAGACAGGACGTAGGATCACGCAAATGTTTGGCAAACGCGGAAACGAAGGCTTCGGCAAAAGCGGTACCCCGGGTCCCGCCGTTCCTCCGCCCGTGGCTGTTGGGCAACCGGCGGCGACCGAACGGCCCGCCGTCCCGGTCCTCGGCGAGCCGACCCCCGCGATCCCGAAGATCCAGCCTGCCGCCGCGTCGCCCGCCCGTCGTCGCACCGCACGAACGGAAGATTATTACGATACGAAGTCGCAGGTGTTTTCGGCGCTGATCGACACGATCGATCTGTCGCAGCTCGCCAAGCTGGATACCGAAAGCGCGCGCGAAGAAATTCGCGACATCGTCAACGACATCATCACGATCAAGAATTTCGCGATGTCGATCTCCGAGCAGGAAGAGCTGCTCGACGATATCTGTAACGACGTGCTGGGATACGGCCCGCTCGAACCGCTGCTTGCCCGCGACGACATAGCCGACATCATGGTCAACGGCGCGGGGCAGACCTTCATCGAAGTTGGCGGCAAGGTACAGGAATCGGAAATCCGCTTCCGCGACAATGCCCAGCTCCTGTCGATCTGCCAGCGTATCGTCGGCCAGGTCGGCCGCCGCGTCGATGAATCGAGCCCCATCTGCGACGCCCGCCTGCCGGACGGATCGCGCGTCAACGTCATCGCCCCGCCGCTTGCGATCGACGGCACGGCGCTGACGATCCGAAAGTTCAAAAAGGACAAGCTGACGCTGGAGCAGCTCGTCCGCTTCGGGTCGGTAACGCCGGAAGGCGCCACCCTGCTGCAGATCATCGGTCGTGTCCGCTGCAACATTGTCATCTCTGGCGGTACGGGCTCGGGCAAGACGACACTTCTCAACTGCCTCACGCGCTACATCGACGCCGACGAGCGGGTGATCACCTGCGAGGATACGGCGGAATTGCAACTGCAGCAGCCGCATGTCGTGCGCCTGGAAACACGCCCGCCGAACATCGAAGGCGAAGGCGAGATCACCATGCGCGATCTCATCAAGAACTGCCTGCGCATGCGGCCGGAACGCATCATTGTCGGCGAAGTGCGTGGCCCCGAGGTCTTCGATCTGCTTCAGGCGATGAACACCGGCCATGACGGCTCGATGGGAACGATCCATGCCAACACGCCGCGTGAATGCTTGAGCCGAATGGAATCGATGATCGCCCTGGGCGGTTACAGCCTGCCAGCCAAGACCGTGCGCGAGATCATTGCCGGATCGGTGGACGTGATCATCCAGGCGTCGCGTTTGCGCGACGGCTCCCGCCGCATTACCCACATAACCGAAGTGGTGGGCATGGAGGGTGACGTCATCATCACGCAGGACCTGATGCGCTACGAGATCGAAGGCGAGGATGCCAACGGACGCATCATTGGCCGCCATACCTCAACCGGCATCGGCCGGCCGCATTTCTGGGAGCGCGCCCGCTACTTCAACGAGGACAAGCGTCTGGCCGCCACCCTTGACACGATGGATAAGAACTAGGAGCCGCGATGTTCGGCACAGACATCACCGTTCTTGCATTGGCCGCTCTTGTCGCGATATCGGCGGCGACGCTTGCCTACGGCCTGCTGTTCTCGCGTATCGAAAGCGAAAAGAAGGCGGAAAGTCGCGTGCGCAAGGTCAGCGCGGCGGAAACGGATCGCGCGAAGGTTAAGGCGGCGCGAGACCGTGTCAGCGAACTGTCGAAGCGGCGCAAATCCGTGCAGGATTCGCTGAAGGAACTCGAAAAGAAACAGCAGGAGCGCTCGGCCAAGTCTTCGCCCTCGATGAAGGTCCGACTGACCCAGGCGGACCTCTCGATGTCCTTGGGACGCTTCTATCTGTTCAGCGCGCTTTTCGGCGTCTTCGCCTTTCTCGTCGCCCTGATCATGGGAGCCGGACCCGCCATCGGCCTCGGAATCGCCTTGATCGCCGGCCTTGGCCTGCCTCGGTGGTTTGTCGGCTTCCTCGTCAAGCGACGCTGCAAGAAGTTTCTCGAGGAGTTTCCGAACGCGCTCGAGATCATGGTCCGCTCGATCAAATCCGGCCTTCCGCTCAATGACGCGCTCCGCCTCATCGCCGCCGATGGGCAGGAGCCGGTCAAGACAGAGTTCCGCCGTGTGGTCGAATCCCAGCAGGTCGGCCTGAGTGTTGCCGAGGCCTGTGCCCGCATGATCAACAGCATTCCGCTTCCCGAGGTGAATTTCTTCGCGATCGTCATCGCCATCCAGGCGCAGGCGGGCGGGAACCTCTCGGAAGCCCTCGGCAACCTGTCGAGGGTGCTGCGCGACCGCAGGAAGATGAAGGCCAAGGTCGGCGCGCTGTCGATGGAGGCCAAGGCGTCGGCCTGCATCATCGGTGCCCTACCATTCATCGTTTCATTACTGGTCTACGTGACCTCGCCCGCATACATGATGGTGCTGTTCACCGACCCGCGCGGCCACCTCATCGTCGGCGCTGGCCTCGTCTGGATGAGCATCGGCATCTTGGTGATGCGTAACATGATCAATTTCGATATCTGAGGCGCATCGATGAGCATGGACCTGATCAAGACGCTGACCGATCGGAACGTCGTCATCGCCGTTCTGGTTTCACTCGCCGTGCTCGCGACATTTTACTCGCTAATCGTGCCGTTCTTCGAACGGGGCGATCTCGGAAAGCGGATGAAGTCGGTTGCGAGTGAGCGGGAGCAAATCCGCGCACGCGAACGGGCGCGGCTTGCCGAAGCACAGAGCGGCAGGGCGAGCCTGCGTGGCCAGAACAACGCCTCGATTCGCCAGGTCGTCGAAAGGCTCAATCTGCGTACGGCGCTCGTGGATGACAACACGGTCAACCGTTTGAAAATGGCCGGCTTCCGCTCACAGAATGCCCTCAATACCTTTCTGTTCGCGCGCTTCTGCCTGCCTTTCCTGTTTCTGCTCATCGCCCTCGTCTACATTTTCGTGCTCGGAAATTTCGTCGAGAAGCCGCTGATGGTGCGCCTCTTCTTCGCGATCGGTTTCGCCTATCTGGGCTTCTACGCGCCGAACATTGTTGTCGCCAATGCCGTCTCCAAACGCCAGGCGTCCATTCGTCGCGCCTGGCCGGACGCGCTGGACCTTCTCCTGATCTGCGTGGAATCGGGCGTGTCGATGGAACTGGCCATGCGGCGTGTCGCAGACGAAATCGCGGCCCAGTCGCAGCCTTTGGCAGAAGAAATGGTGCTGACGACCGCAGAACTTTCCTTCCTGCCTGACCGTCGTGCGGCGCTCGAAAACCTCGGCCTCCGCACCGGCCTCGAGGAGGTCAAGTCGGTCGTCCAGGCCCTCATCCAGGCGGACCGCTACGGTACGCCGATCGCCCAGGCCCTGCGTGTTCTTGCGCAGGAAAGCCGCGATCAGCGCATGACGGCGGCTGAAAAGAAAGCGGCGGCGCTGCCGCCGAAGCTGACGGTGCCGATGATCCTCTTCTTCTTGCCGGTGCTGGTCGCCGTCATCCTCGGACCGGCCGGCATCCAGATCGCCGATAAGTTCTAAAACGCGTCGCCGACCTTGAGATTCGACCTTGCGCTTTGCGCGGTGTGTTTTGGAGGATAGCCGGTGGCAGTCGAACCTGTCTCGGCGTTGCACCAGATCGCCGCCGTAGGCGGCAACCGGGCGCGCAGTAATCCGCCTCGGTTAGCTTGAAATCACCCGTCCGGGGAGCGCTTGCGCGCGCGACCGCGGGGATTTGCGCTCTTCGTTAGTTGGTGGCCTTTGCCTCGTCAGCCTTGGCGAGTTGCTTCCACGCTCCCTGCTGGGAGAGCATCGAGCGCAGATAGGCGACGTTCGCTTCCGCCTGTTCGCTGGAAAGCTCCTGCCGGGCGATTGTCTCGGCCTCTTGAAAACGGCCCTGAAGCCCGACGGCCAGCGCCAGGTTCTGCCGCACGCTGCTATCGGCGCCGGGCTGGCCTGCTGCCGACTTGAGATAGGTTTCTGCCGTGCGAAGATCCTTGGTCAGGAGGTAGGACATGCCAAGGTTGGAGAGCACGGACGGCTCATTCGGCTTGAGGTCGAGCGCTTCGCGGTAGCGCGTGCGCGCCTCCTGCGGGCGTCCGAGCTGGTCGAGGATCGCGCCCTCGGCCGATTTCAGCTTCCAGTCCGGACGGTCTGGGGTCTGGGCCCGGCTGATCGTCGCCAGCGCCTGGTCGAGCTGGCCGGCCGCGGCCTGCGCCTTGCCATAGGCGCCGAGCACTTCCCGGTCCGATGGATTGTTGATCGCGACCTGCTGCATGACGGCGAGGGCCTGCTCGTTGCGGCCGGTCATGCGCAGAAGGTTGGCGTAGTTCAGCCCGGCTTCGCGATCCCTCGGGTTCTTTTCATAGGCCTGGCCGATGCTTTCGGCCGCTGCCGAAAGCTCCGTCGCGGTCATCGACTGCACCGGCTTCGGCGTGCGCGAAATCGAGCCCGTGGTCAGTTCCTTCTTCGGCTGATTGGCGCAGCCCGCCAGCGTGAGCGCCACCAGCGCAATCGCCGTGCCCTGGAAGAGATAAGCGGCTTTCAAGCGTGAAGTCGTGCGTTTGGCCATGAGTGTCCCCAGCATGCATTCGCGCACCTGAACTTCAGACAACACCGGCGCAACTTTCACTCCAGCAATAATCTGTTAACCCTAACAGAGCGTTAATGGCGCGATTCCATCTCTGTCAGCCGAGGACTTTCATGGCTCCCTATCAGTTCATCGAGCGGCCGTCGCCGTTCAACACCAGCGCCGGCAAGACCCTGCCGATCTTCGCGGTCACGCCGGCGCACATCGAGACGGGGACGATCGATCCGATCGCTTTGGACTGGGCGCGCAAGGCTGGCTTTACCGCCGAATCCGGCGCGGTGCTGTTGATCCCGTCTTCCGACGGCCATCTCGGCGGCGCGCTCTTCGGTCTCGGCAGCAACCCGTCGGAGGCGCCGTTTCTGGCCGGCAAGCTGGCGCGTGCACTGCCGGCCGGCAAGTGGCATATCGAAACCGCCCCGCTGACCGCCAACCGGCTGGCGCTCGGCTACGGCCTCGGCTCCTATCGCTTCGAACGCTACAAATCCGCCAAGGGTGAGCCGCCGACGCTGCTAATCCCCGCCGACGCCGACGCGACTGACATCAAGCGGCAGCTTGCCGGCGTATTCCTGGCGCGCGACCTCATCAACACGCCGACCAACGATATGGGACCGGAAGCGCTCGAGGCGGCATTCCGGGCGCTGGCCGCCCATTACAAGGCCGATGTCTCCGTCATATCAGGCGAAGCGCTGCTGACGCAGAACTTCCCGCTGGTCCATACCGTCGGTCGCGCCAGCGCCGAGGCGCCGCGCCTTCTCGAGTTGCGCTGGGGCAAGAAGGGTCACAGGAAGATAACGCTGGTCGGCAAGGGCGTCTGCTTCGATACCGGCGGCCTCGACATCAAGCCGTCCGCCTCAATGCTGCTGATGAAGAAGGACATGGGCGGTGCCGCCAACGTGCTCGGCCTCGCGCTGATGATCATGGACGCCAAGCTCAAGGTCGATCTGCGCGTCATTGTGCCGGTGGTCGAAAATTCGATCTCCGCCAATGCCTTCCGCCCCGGTGACATCTACCGCAGCCGCAAGGGGCTGACGGTTCAGATCGACAACACCGATGCCGAGGGCCGGCTGATCCTGGCGGATGCGCTGGCTTACGCCGACGAGGAAAAGACCGACCTGCTCGTCGATATGGCGACGCTGACCGGCGCCGCCCGCGTCGCGCTTGGCCCGGACCTGCCGCCGTTCTTCACCGACGATGCCGATCTCGCCCACGATCTCTCGGAAGCAAGCCTCGAGGTTGACGATCCGATGTGGCGCATGCCGCTCTACAATGGCTACGACAAGGACGTTTCGGCGCGGATCGCAGATCTCACCAATGCGCCGGGGGGCGGCATGGCCGGCTCGATCACCGCGGCGCTCTTCCTCAGGCGTTTCGTCACCAATACCAAGAGCTGGGTGCATTTCGACATCTTCGGATGGGCGCAGTCCGAGCGGCCGCATTCGCCGGTTGGCGGCGAGGCACAGGCCATCCGGGCGCTCTATCATCACATCCAGAAGATGGCGAAATAGACTGGCCCTATTCGGTCTGTAAAAAGAAACGCTTGCGTAACGATCCGCCGCTATCGTGGCGGATCAGTCTCATGCGCAGGAGCCGCCATTGCCGATCGAGCTTACGCCTTCCCAGGCCCTCGGGCTTTGGCATGCGGTGTCGCTCGCCCAGGTTCGTGTCGACAGCCGCGACCTGACCTTGCGGCAGTTGGCGATCCTCCTGCATATCTACCTCGTGCCACCGCCCCATACCGTGCGCGGTCTGGCGGCGACGCTGGGCGTCACCAAGCCGGTTATCACCCGCGCGCTCGATACCATGGGGGCGCTTGGTCTTGTCGATCGCGTCCGCGATGACCGCGATCGCCGCAACGTCGTCATCAAAAGGACAGTCGAGGGTGCCATCTATCTTGAAAAATTCGGTGACCTGATCATTGATCAGGGCCGCAAACAGCCCAAGTGAGTAGATATGTCTGCACTCCCCGATCGCCGCTTGAATGCCTATCGACCCGACCTCGCAGAGAGCCGTCTTCGCGGTGTGGTGCAGGCCGAACGCTATGTCGAGGGAAGCGTAGCCCGCGTCTCGGTTCCGGTTGCGCCCCTGCGGGCGAAGCCCGAACTCACCTGCGGCACCGACACGGAGCTGCTGCTTGGCGAATCGGTTCGGGTGCTCGACACCAACGCGAGCTGGTGCTGGGTGAAGGCCGATCTCGACGGTTATGTCGGCTACCTGCCGGAATATTGCCTCGCGCCGGTGGTCAAGAGCCCGACACATATCGTCTCAGCGCCGCGCACCTTCGTCTATACCGGCCATGATCTGCGCCTTCCGACCGTTTATCCGCTGTCGATGGGCAGTCGCTTGACGGTTGTCGACGAGCGTGAGACCCGGGGAACGCGCTACTTTCTGCTCGATGGCGGCCAGGCGGTCATCGCCAATCACTGCATCGAGGTCGGCAGTGTCGTGCCGGGAGACTATGTCTCGGTCGCTGCCCGTTTCGTCGAAACGCCGTATCTCTGGGGCGGTCGCTCCGGCTTCGGCATCGATTGCTCCGGCCTTGTGCAACTGTCGATGATGATGGTCGGCAGGCTCGCGCCGCGCGATTCGGACATGCAGGCGACAGGCCTGGGAACGCCGATTGCGCGCGAGGAACTCAAGCGCGGCGACCTCGTCTTCTGGAAAGGGCACGTCGCGCTGATGGAGGACGACAAAACCCTGATCCATGCCAACGGTCACACGATGACCGTTGCGCGCGAGGGGTTGGAAGCCTCGATCGAACGTATTGGTTGGCTCTATGAGCAGCCGACGGGCTATCGTCGTCCCTGATTGCCCGTTGTGCGGGGGAAGGAGGCTACTGCTTGCTTCGTCGTCGCCGATCCAGGGACAAAACGCATTCAAAGCGCTGCAGCGACAGTTCCATGTCTGAAAGGACGCGCGACGCTGTAAGCTTGTGCGCCGCGCCTCAGCTCGATCAATAGCCGGCTACTTTGTCGACCACATGTTCGAGCGGCTGCCCGCTCTCGAAGCGGGCGATCTGGTTCTCGACATGGCGGAACAGCGCCTTGACGTCGGAGGATGCCGCCACATGCGGCGTCACATAGACGTTCGGCATGGTCCAGAAGCGGCTGTCGCGGACAAGCGGTTCCTCTTCGAAGACATCGAGCGAGGCGCCGCCGAGCACGCCACTGTCGAGTGCCTTCAGGATATCGGCTTCGACCTGGCTGCCGCCGCGGCCGGCATTGATGAAGACAGGCGCACCGAACGGGCCATTGCGGCTGAGTTTGGCAAACAGGCGCAGATTGAAGATACCCCGCGTATCCGGGGTCAGCGGCAGCAGGCCGACGAGGAAATCCGTGCGCGCCAGGAAGGTGTCGAGTTCGCTGCCGCCAAAGGTCTCGATGCCCGGGACTGACCTCTTGGTTCGCGACCAACCCACCACCTTGAAGCCCATCAGGGAGAGCTTGCGGGCGGCGTCCTGGCCGAGCACGCCCATGCCCATGATGCCGACCGTGACGTCGGCGGCTTCCGGCTGGGTCAGATCCCGCCACTCGCGCTTCGCCGCCAGCGCCTCGTAGGCGCGGTGCTGGCGCAGATGCATGAGGCACTGCATGACGACCCATTCGCTCATGCGCGTCGTCAGCGTCTGATCGACGAAGCGCACGAGCGGGACCTCGGGAAGACCGGGAAGCGTCAGCACGTGATCGACGCCGGCACCGCCGGAGAAGACCACCTTGAGATCAGGCGCCCGCTCGAAGAGGTCCGGTGCCGATTTCCAGACGACCGCATAGTCGATGCCCGAGAGGTCGCGATTGTGATGCACGACATCGGCGCGATTGATCACCTCGCGATCGGGAAAGGCGCCGCGAAGGGCCTCCTCCACCTCTTCCGGAATGAACTTCAGATCGACGATGACGGGGCTCTTTGCAGACATTGCGGGCACTCTACTGGCGGATCGCGTTGAGATTGACGGCTTCGATGTTAAATGCGGCCGCCATCAGCGCCTTGGTATAGTCCTCGGTCGGCGCGTTGAAGATGCGTTCGGCCGGCCCCTGTTCCACCACCTTCCCCATGCGCATCACGATCATCTCGTTCGCAAGTGCCCGCACGACTTTCAGGTCGTGGCTGATGAACAGATAGGCGAGGTCGTGTTTACTCTGCAGGTCACGCAGAAGATCGACGACCTGCGCCTGCACGCTCATGTCGAGGGCCGAAGTCGGTTCGTCGAGCATGACGAATTGCGGCTTGAGCACCATGGCACGGGCGATGGCGATGCGCTGGCGTTGCCCGCCGGAAAATTCGTGCGGGTAGCGCCAGCGGGTCGAAGGATCGAGGCCGACCTCGTCGAGTGCGGCGGCGACGCGCGCATCGCGCTCGTTTTCAGAGAGGGATCGCTCGTGGATCTTCAGGCCCTCGGCAATGATGTCGGCCACCGACATGCGCGGGCTGAGCGAGCCATAGGGGTCCTGGAAGACGATCTGCATCCGGTTTCGCAGCGGCCGCATCTCGTTGAAGCTGTAACGGTCGATGTCCTTGCCGACGAAGGCGATGCGTCCCTTGGACGAGATCAGTCGTGTCAGCGCCAGCCCGAGGGTCGTCTTGCCGGAGCCGGATTCCCCGACGACTCCGAGCGTCTGACCGGCACGCAGCCTGAGGTCGATACCGTCAACCGCCTTCACATGGTCGACCACCTTACGCAGGAAGCCGGCCTTGATCGGGAACCAGACCTTCATGTCGGAGGCTTCCATCACGATCGGCTTCGACGCATCAGAGGGCGGCGGGTTGCCCTTCGGTTCGGACGCCAGCAGATGGCGGGTATAGGCGTGTTGCGGGTTGGCGAAGATCTCGGCGGTCGGTCCGGTCTCGACAATCTTGCCCTTGGTCATCACGCAAACCCGGTCGGCGATCTTGCGTACGATGCCGAGGTCGTGGGTGATGAACAGCATCGACATGCCGTGTTCGTCCTTGAGCTTCTTCAGAAGCTCGAGGATCTGCGCCTGGACGGTGACGTCGAGCGCGGTCGTCGGTTCGTCGGCAATCAGCAGTTCTGGCCGGTTGGCGAGCGCCATGGCGATCATGACGCGCTGGCGCTGGCCACCGGAGAGCTCATGCGGATAGGCGCTGAGGCGCTTCTCCGGCTCACGAATGCCGACCTGGTTCAGGAGTTCGAGAATGCGGGTGCGCGCAGCGGCCCCTTCGAGCCCCTGGTGCAGTTCGAGGATCTCGCCGATCTGCCGCTCGATCGAATGCAGCGGATTGAGCGAGGTCATCGGTTCCTGGAAGATCATGGTGATGTCGTTGCCGCGCACGTTGCGCAGCTCCGGGTCATTGGCCTTCAGGAGGTCCTTGCCGTTGAAGAGGATCTCGCCGCTCGGATGGCTGGCGGAAGGGTAGGGCAGAAGCTTCAGGATCGAATTGGCCGAGACCGATTTGCCGGAACCGGATTCGCCGACGAGCGCAACGGTCTCGCCGCGCTGGATGTCGAAGGAGATGTGGTCGACCGCAATGGAGGTGCTGCCGCCCTGATGGAAGGCGACGGAGAGGTCACGGACCGAGAGAAGGGGATCTGTCATCGTCGCGCTCACCGGAACGTCTTTCTCGGGTCGAAGGCGTCGCGCGTTGCCTCGCCGACGAAGATCAGCAGCGACAGCATGATCGACATGACGCAGAAGGCCGTCAGTCCCAACCAGGGCGCCTGCAGGTTGGATTTGCCCTGGGCGATCATCTCACCCAGCGAAGGCGAGCCCGGCGGCATGCCGAAACCGAGGAAGTCGAGAGAGGTCAGCGTCGTGATCGAGCCGGAGAGAATGAAGGGCAGGAAGGTCAGCGTTGCGACCATCGCGTTCGGCAGCAGGTGGCGATACATGATCGTGCCGTTGCCGACTCCGAGGGCGCGGGCTGCGTTCACATATTCGAAGTTGCGTGCCCGGAGGAACTCGGCGCGCACGACGCCGACGAAGCCGACCCAGGAAAACAAGAGCATGATGCCGAGCAGAATGAAGAAGCCGGGCGGCAGGATCGCGGCGATGATCAGCAGGATGTAGAGCACCGGCATTGACGACCAGATTTCGATGAAGCGTTGCATCAGGAGATCCGTCCAGCCACCGAAATAGCCCTGGACGGCGCCGGCCGTAACGCCGATCACGGCGGAGGCGATGGTCAGCGTCAGGCCGAAGAGCACCGAGATTCGGAAGCCGTAGATCATCCGCGCCATGACGTCGCGCGCCTGATCGTCGGTGCCGAGCCAATTGAGATTGCCGACGACGCAGTTGCGGTCGTTCACACCGTCCGGATAGGCGGAGCAGCGCTCCTCCTTGCTCATCAGCCAGAAGGGCGCCGTCGGCGCCGAATGCGGGATGTTGGAATTCACCGTCTGGTAGGAATAGCGGATCGGCGGCCAGATCATCCAGCCGTTAGCCTCGATCTCGTCGCGAATGAAGTCGGAGCGGTAGTCGGTTTCCGCAAGGAAGCCGCCAAACTTCTCTTCAGCGTAGTTGATGACCACGGGAAACAGCAGTTCGCCCTTGTAGGAGGCAACGATCGGCCTGTCGTTGGCGATGAACTCGGCACAGAGGCTGAGCCCGAAGAGCACGAGAAAGATCCAGAGCGACCAGTAGCCGCGCCGGTTTGCCTTGAAATTCTGCCAACGCCGCTGGTTGACCGGGGATAGCCAGCCGCGCGGCGGCACGGCCGCGGGGGCAGTCGGAGAGGTCGTCACATCAGCCATCAGACATCCCTCCGCTCGAAGTCGATGCGCGGATCGACCCAGGTGTAGATGAGGTCCGAGAGCAGGCTGACGAGCAGGCCCATCAGCGAGAAGATGAAGAGCGTCGCGAAGACGATCGGATAGTCGCGCTTGACGACCGAATCATAGCCGAGACGGCCGAGACCATCGAGCGAGAAGATGTATTCGATCAGCAGCGAGCCGGTGAAAAAGGCCGAGATGAAGGCACCGGGAAAGCCGGCGATGATGATGAGCATGGCGTTGCGGAACACGTGGCCGTAGAGCACCTGGCGATCGTTGAGCCCCTTGGCGCGCGCCGTCGTCACATATTGCTTCTTGATCTCGTCGATGAAGGAATTCTTGGTGAGGAGCGTCGTGGTCGCAAACGCCGAAAGCAGCAGCGTGATCAGCGGCAGCGTCATGTGCCAGATATAGTCGAGCGGCTTCTGCCACCAGGGCAATTGCCAGAAATTGTCCGAGACGATGCCGCGCAGCGGGAACCAGTCGAAGAACGATCCGCCAGCGAACACGACGATCAGCAGGATGCCGAACAGGAAGCTCGGCACGGCATAGCCGATGATGATGACGCCGGAGGTCCACACATCGAAGGTGGAGCCGTCGGTGACCGCCTTCTTGATGCCGAGCGGGATGGAGATCGCGTAGGAAAACAGGAGAATCCAGAGGCCGAGCGAGATCGAGACCGGCATCTTCTCCTTGATGAGATCGATGACCGAGGTGTTGCGGAAGAAGCTCTCGCCGAAATCGAAGCGGATATAGTTCCACATCATCGTGACGAAGCGTTCGAGCGGCGGCTTGTCGAAGCCGAACTGCTTTTCAAGTTTGGCGATGAATTCCGGATCAAGACCCTGGGCGCCGCGATAGCGGCCGCTTTCCTCGCCGCCGCGCTGCAGCAGGTCGCCGCCATTGCCGCTCAGCCGATCGGAGCCGCTGGCATTGGTAAGTTCAGAGATCACCTGCTCGACCGGGCCGCCCGGCGCGAACTGAACGACGATGAAGGAGATCGCCATGATCCCGAACAGCGTCGGGATCATCAGCAGCAGGCGGCGCAGGATATAGGCACCCATCAGGCCAGCCTTTCGATCGACGTGTGGGCGGTGGCCCGGACCCGCGAAGCGTCGGCATGCCGTCTATGATGTCTCAATCCTTGCGTCTCCTTGCGGCTGTCAGGCCCGGATCGGGGCTGGTGCTTGTTTCAGTGATTCGTTTTTTTGCATTTGGAATCGAGACGCCGCTGGAGTGCAAGGACTTCATTTGGCAGCGGCGGTTTTCGACCACCAGATCTCGGGAAAGCCGATCGCATAGGTCGGTAGCTCGGCAGGCCGGGCGAACTTGTCCCAATAGGCGATGTGCATGTCCCTGCCGTAGTAGAGCGGCACGACGAAATCGTGCGCGAGCAGGACGCGGTCGAGGGCTTTCGTCGCCGCTACGAGCGCCTTGCGGTCCTTGGCGAAGATCACCTTTTCGATCAGCGCGTCGACACCGGGATCGGCGATCCCGGCATAATTTCGCGAGCCGGGCTCCTTGGCGGCCCTCGATCCCCATTGGTCGAGCTGCTCGTTTCCGGGGCTGAGGGTCTCGCCCCACACGATCCAGGTCATGTCATAGTCGAAGGCGCGCGTGCGGTTGGTGTATTGCGACGGATCGACCGTGCGTACGCGCGCATCGATGCCGATCTTCTTGAGGTTCTGCGCATAGGGCAGTGCGACGCGCTCGAGCGTGGCGCTGCTCAACAGGATCTCGAACGAGAACGGCCTTCCCGATTTTGCCTCGACCATCCGGTTGCCCTTCAGCTCGTAGCCGGCTTCCTTGAGCAGGGCGATCGCCTGGCGCAGGTTGTCGCGCCCTGCCTGCGGCGTGCCCCCCACGGGGTTCTTGTAGGGCGTCGTGAAGACTTCCGGTGGCACCTTGTCCTTCACTTCGTTGAGGATGGCGAGCTCATCCCCTTCCGGCAGGCCCGAAGAGGCGAGCTCCGTGTTCCAGAAGTAGCTGTCGACCCGCGTATACTGGTTGTAGAAGACGGTGCGGTTCATCTCTTCGAAGTCGAAGGCATAGTTCAGTGCCTGGCGCACCCGTTCGTCGTTGAAGGGCGCCCGGCGCATGTTGGGCACCAGGGCCTGCATGATGCCGGTGGCCTTCAGCGGATTGGGCAGGCTCTCGCGCTTGATGCGGCCGTCCTTGACCGCCGGGAAGTCATAGCCGGTGGCCCAGCGGCTCGCCTGGTTCTCCTGCCAATAGTCGCTGTTGCCCGAACGAAACGCCTCGAACTCGACATCGCGGTCACCGAAGAACGTATAGCTGATCGAGCCGAAATTGTTGTGTCCGACATTGACGTTGAGCGACTTGCCCCAATAGTCGTCCCTGAGCTCGTAGCGGATTGTCGCTCCGGCCGAAAAGGAAGCGATCTTGTAGGGGCCGGAGCCCATCACCGGTTCCAGCGTCGTCTTGTTGATGTCGCGCGGCTTGCCATCCGGCCCTTGCCCCTCCCACCAGTGCTTCGGCAAGATCAGGAATTGCCCGAGAATATTTGGCAGTTCGTGGTTGTTCTTCTCGTCGAAATGGAAGGTGACGTCGCGTTCTCCGGTCTTTTCGGCCGACTTCACGTGCTTGTAGTAGTTCGAATAGAGCGGATTGAGTTCCTTGGTCTTATCGAAGCTGAAGATGACGTCTTCCGGCGTCACCGGCTTTCCGTCCGCCCATTTCGCTTCCTGCCGCAGGCGGAAGGTGGCCGAAGAGATGTCGGCGGGATAGGAGACGCCCTCGGCAAGCAGGCCATAGGCCGTCGAGATTTCGTCGTCCGCGGGCTTCATCAAGGTGTCGAAGACCAGCGCCAAACCGACGGCGGCCTCGCCCCTGTCGAGGATCGGATTGAAGGTATCGAAGGTGCCGGTGTTCGAGAGCCTGACGTCGCCGCCCTTCGGTGCGTCCGGATTGACATAGTCGTAGTGCGGGAAGTTGGGCTTGTATTTGAGTTCGCCGACGAGCGACAGCCCATGATGCCAGTCGGGGTGTTCGGCATTGGCTGCAGGAGGAAGGAGAAGAAGCGCCGCAGCCAGAAGTGACGTTGCGAGGCCAGGTTTCATGGTCCTGCAGAAGTTTGGCATCCAGCCGGTACCCCTTTATATTTCAATCTTCTTTTTTGAGAGCATAGGCGAAATCCCGGCAATTGACAGGCACTGCCGCAAATCAGGCGAAATTTTTGAGTCACATCCCGGTGATTCACGACCGCGTGAGTCGCAAGGCTCAGGCAAAGACCTGGCTCTAGGATAGGGGTTCGTAGGACATCGCAGGCTGCGCGTCGGCGCGGATGTCCGCGGGACAAACGGGACGAGTTTTGATGATTGCTCCATTTCGACGCTGCGGTTCGGCGCTTCTGGCGCTCTTGCTGGGCACAAGCCTACTGATTGCCGACAATGCGGTAGCGGACGAAACGCCGGCCAAGGCGCTGTTCGGCGCCAAGGCCCTGCCGGCCGAAATGGCTGCCAACCCCTATGGTTTCTACGCCAAGGGTTGTCTTGCCGGCGGGGTCGCGATCCCGACCGACGGGCCCACCTGGCAGGCGATGCGGCTGTCGCGCAACCGCCGCTGGGGTCACCCGCAGATGATCTCGCTGATCGAACAGTTTTCGCGTGATGCTGCCGAAAAGGTCGGCTGGCCGGGCCTTTTGCTCGGTGATATCTCGCAGCCGCGCGGCGGCCCGATGCTGTCGGGACATGCCTCCCACCAGATCGGCCTCGATGCCGATATCTGGCTGACGCCGATGCCGCAGCGCACGCTCACCTATCGTGAGCGCGAGGATATCTCCGCGACCTCGATGTTGCAGAAGAACAAGTTCCTGACCGTCGACCGTTCCATTTGGACGCCGAAACACGCGCAGCTCATCATGCTGGCCGCGAGTTACCCGCAGGTGGAGCGCGTCTTTGTCAATCCGGCGATCAAGAAGAAGCTCTGCGACACCTGGACCGGCGACCGTTCGGCGCTCGGCAAGGTTCGGCCGATCTATGGTCACGACTATCACTTCCACATCCGCATCAAATGCCCGGCGGGTGCAACGAGCTGCAAGGATCAGGCGGCCGTGCCCGCTGGCGATGGCTGCGACAAATCGCTGGCCTGGTGGTTTACCGACGAGCCCTGGGCGAAGCCTGCGAAGAAGCCGGGCGAAAAACCCGTGAAGCCGAAGGTGACGACGCTCGCCGACCTGCCGAAGGCCTGTGCGCTGGTGCTGAACGGCCCCGCGCCGGCCTCGGAAGAGGCCGCCACCTTTGGCACGGCCTATCGCGCGGCTGCGCCGGCCCCCGCGGCCGAGAAGGGGATAGAGCAGGTGATCGGCGCTGTCGCAGGCGACGTGCCGCCGGCCGATGTTCCGGTGCCGCTGGCCCGTCCGACCTTGCAATAGATCATGGACGCATGAGCGGAGTGGGAAGGCTTCAACCTTTCCATTGCCGCAGCGTTCATGTATAGGGCGATCAAATCGATTTAAAGATTGATGCGAGGCCCGACATGGCGGATCGGAAATGCATTGCCCTGATCGCTCACGATCAGAAGAAGGACGATCTAGCTGCGTTCGCCAAGGCGCATGAGGCGGTTTTGTCCCAATGGCGCATCGTTGCGACAGGCACGACAGGCGGCCGTGTCCTCGATGTCTGTCCGGGGCTCGATATCACGCGACTGAAAAGCGGTCCGCTCGGCGGTGACCAGCAGATCGGCGCGATGATTGCCACCGGCGAGGTGCAATTACTGATCTTCTTCGTCGATCCCCTGACGGCAATGCCGCATGACGTGGACGTCAAGGCGCTGATGCGTCTTGCGATCGTCTACGACATTCCGATGGCTCTTAACCGGGCGACGGCCGAACAGTTGCTCGACTTCAACCCAAAACCATAAACGTGATCGCTTCTCATGAGTTGGGCGGATGCCGGCGGAAAGTCGCACACTTTCCCTTATCCCGCCCTAACTGATAGACAACGCTATATACCTGCCACGACCGATCAGGATGGATCTTGCGATGCCCGGCACCAGTGAAAACGTCTTCCCCTTTCCGATCCTGATCGGCGATATCGGTGGCACCAATGCCCGCTTTGCCTTGCTCGTCGATGCCTTTGCCGAGCCGAAACAGCTGCCGCCGATCAAGACCGGTGATTTCGAAACGATCGAGGAGGCGATGCAGAAGAGCATCCTCGACAAGACCTCGGTCCAGCCGCGTTCGGCTATTTTGGCCGTGGCCGGTCCCATCCGGGGCGACGAAATTCCGCTCACCAATGCCGGCTGGGTGATCAGGCCGAAGGACATGCTTTCGAGCCTTGGCCTCGAAGACGTGCTGATCATCAACGATTTCGAGGCGCAGGCGCTCGCGGTCGCCGCGCCGGCGGACGAGGATCTCGTGCAGATCGGCGGCGGCAGCGTCCGCCCGCTGACGTCGCGCGTCGTTCTCGGCCCGGGCACCGGTCTCGGCGTCGGCGGACTGGTCTTTGCCCAGCACACCTGGATCCCGGTACCGGGCGAAGGCGGCCATGTCGACATCGGCCCGCGCAGCGAACGCGACTTTCAGATCTGGCCCTTCCTCGAGCCGATCGAAGGGCGCATGGCCGGCGAGCAGATCCTTTGCGGCCGCGGCATCATGAATCTCTATCGCGCCGTCTGCGCTGCCGATGGTGTCGATCCGGTGCTCGCCGAACCGGCGGAAGTGACGACGCAGGCGCTTGCCGAGAGCGACAGGGCGGCCATCGAGACGATTTCGTTGTTCTGCACCTATCTCGGCCGCGTTGCCGGCGACATGGCGCTGATTTTCATGGCCCGCGGCGGCGTTTTCCTGGCCGGTGGCATTTCGCAGAAGATCCTGCCGGCGCTCATGAAATCACCGTTCCGTGCCGCCTTTGAAGACAAGGCACCGCACTCGGCGCTGATGAAGACAATCCCGACTTTTGCCGTCATTCATCCGATGGCAGCCCTCTCGGGTCTTGCCGCCTTTGCCCGCACGCCGTGGGATTTCGGTGTTGCAACGGAGGGACGCCGCTGGAGAAGCTAAGCAGTCGGCGCGTGCAAAGACTCGCCAAAACGACACCAAAGCACTATAGAGCCCCGGGAAAGGTCGGGCCGGAAACTGGCTCGCCACACTGGGTCCAGGGAAGACGGGCTTTTTGAGCGCCAGCAATAGAAAACAGCACGCGGTCGATTCCGATACGATCAGCGGAATTCTGAAACGGGTCATTGCGGAAAACGGTCGCGACCACATTCGCGGCTATGTCTTTGCTATCGCCTGCCTGGCTGTCGTTGCGGCAACAACCGGATTCACGGCTTCGATCATGGAAACCGTGATCAACGAGGCCTTCGCCAACAAGCGGGCGGACATCGTCCTGCTCGTCTGCGGCGCGATCCTTGCGGCCTTCGTGTTGCGCGGCTTCGCCACCTACGGCCAGGCCGTTGCCCTGTCGAAGATCGGCAACAACATCGTCGCGCGTTACCAGCGCCGGCTCTACGCCCACCTGATGGCGCTGAGCGTCGGCTATTTCAACGAGACGCGGTCGGCACAGCTTGCGGCCCAGATCAGCCAGAACGTCAGCGGCATTCGCGACGTGCTCAATCTGACGGTCACGTCGATCGCCCGCGATCTGCTGACCCTGATCGGCCTGGTCGGCGTCATGTTCGCCAAGGACTGGCTGCTGTCGATCATCGTCTTCGTCGCCGCGCCGCCTTTGCTGCTCGGCCTGCGCTACGTTTCCAGGCGCCTGCGCTCGGCGACGCGCGAATCGATCGAGGTCAATAGCCGCGTTCTCGGCGCGATGCAGGAAACGATCCAGGGCATCACCATCGTCAAGGCCTTCACCATGGAAGGCGAACTGCGCGGCAAGGTCGAGGCCATCATCGATCGGGCCGAGAACCGGGCGAACCGAATCGCGCGCTTAAGCGAGCGCACGGCACCGATGACCGAGACCTTCGCCGGCCTCGCGATTTCCGCCGTTCTCGCCTATTCCGCCTTCCGCTCGATCTATGCGGACGTGCCGCCCGGTGCCTTCTTCGCCTTCGTGGTGGCCCTCCTGATGGCTTACGATCCGGCCCGCCGACTGGCGCGGCTGCAGGTCTCGCTGGAACGTGCCGCCGTCAATGCCCGCATGGTCTATGAGATTCTCGACACCGTGCCGCACCAGCGCGACAAGCCCGATGCCAAGGAACTGGCCTTCACCGCCGCCGCCGTGGAGCTGCGCGACGTCCGTTTCCAATACGCCAATGGCGACGAGGTTCTGAAAGGCGTCAGCTTCGTCGCCGAAGGCGGCAAGACGACGGCGCTCGTCGGTCCCTCCGGCGCCGGAAAATCGACGGTCATCAGCCTCATCCCGCGGTTCTATGATCCGGCTTCCGGCCAGATCCTGATCGATGGACAGGACATTGCCGACGTGACCAAGCAGTCGCTGCGCAAGGGCATCGCCTATGTGTCGCAGCAACCCTATCTCTTCGAAGGATCGATCCGCGACAACATCCGCTACGGCCGCATCGACGCGACCGAAGCGGAGATCGAGGAAGCCGCACGGCTTGCCTATGCGCATGATTTCATTCTGGCGCAGCCGCAGGGTTACGACACTCCCGTCGGCGAGAACGGCATGACGCTTTCCGGCGGCCAGCGCCAGCGCCTGTCGATCGCCCGCGCGCTCGTGCGCAATGCCCCGATCCTGCTGCTCGACGAGGCCACCTCGGCGCTCGATACCGAATCGGAAGCCGCCGTGCAGAAGGCACTCGATCACGCCATGAACGGCCGCACGGTGATCGTCATCGCGCATCGCCTCTCGACCGTCGTCAATGCCGACAAGATCATCGTCATGAAGGATGGTTCTGTCGTCGAGGAGGGCACGCATGCCGACCTTGCACGGCGACCGGACGGTCTCTACGCTCGGCTTCACAATCTTCAGGGTCAGTCGCCCGAGGCCAAGACTCCCGAAGCGCCGGCCGGCGCGGAAATCTAAAAACGGACGAGAAGGAAATCACCGATGGGCGAAACCGATATGAAGCTCGTGGTGGTGGGTGCCGCTGGCCGCATGGGCCAGACGCTGATTCGCACGGTTCACGCGATGGGTGGCGTCAGCCTGCACGCCGCCATCGAACGTCCGGGTTCCCCCTTCATCGGCCGTGACGCCGGCGAACTGGCCGGTCTCGGGCCGATCGGCGTGCCGGTCACCGACCAGCCGCTGGAGGCTTTCGTCGAGGCCGAAGGCGTGCTTGATTTCACGGCGCCGGCGGGCACTGTCGAGTTCGCCGGTCTGGCGGCCCAGGCTCGTATCGTCCATGTCATCGGGACCACCGGCTGCTCGGCCGACGACGAGGCGAAGATTCGTGCTGCCGCGCGCCACGCCCGCATCGTCAAATCGGGCAACATGAGCCTCGGCGTGAACCTGCTTGGCGTGCTCACGGAGAAGGCGGCGCGGGCCCTCGATCCCGCCAACTGGGACATCGAAATCCTCGAAATGCATCACAAGCACAAGGTGGATGCGCCCTCGGGCACGGCGCTGCTTCTCGGCGAAGCGGCGGCAAGGGGCCGCGGCATCGGCCTTGCCGACAATTCGGTGCGCGTGCGTGACGGCCATACCGGCCCGCGTCCGGCCAGTGCGATCGGTTTTGCGACGCTGCGGGGCGGCTCGGTCGTTGGCGAGCATTCGGTCATTCTCGCCGGCGAAGGTGAGCAGGTGACGCTGTCGCACAGCGCTACGGATCGCTCCATCTTCGCGCGCGGCGCCGTGACTGCGGCGCTCTGGGCCCGCGGCCAGAAGCCCGGCTTCTACTCCATGCTCGATGTGCTCGGGCTCAACTGACCTTTTCACTCTCAAGTCTCAAGGGGAATTCGACATGAGCGGTACTCTCGTCCTCGTCCGGCATGGCCAGAGCGACTGGAACCTCAAGAACCTGTTCACCGGCTGGCGCGATCCGGACCTGACGGAACTCGGCGTCGAGGAAGCCAAGGCCGGCGGCAAGGCGCTTGCCGACTACGGCATCAAATTCGACATCGCCTTCACCTCGGCCCTCGTCCGCGCCCAGCGTACCTGCCAGTTCGTGCTCGACGCCGTCGGCCAGTCCTCGCTCGAAACGATCCGTGACCAGGCGCTGAACGAGCGCGACTACGGCGACCTCGCGGGGCTCAACAAGGACGACGCGCGCGAGAAATGGGGTGAGGAGCAGGTGCATGTCTGGCGCCGCTCCTACGACGTGCCGCCTCCGGGCGGCGAAAGCCTGCGCGACACCGGTGCCCGCGTCTGGCCCTATTACCTGACCGAGATCCTGCCGCGCGTGCTGTCCGGCCAGAAGGTCCTGGTTGCCGCCCACGGCAACTCGCTGCGCTCGCTGGTCATGGTGCTCGACCGCCTGACCAAGGAGCAGATCCTGAAGCTCAATCTCGCGACCGGCGTGCCGATGGTCTACAAGCTCAACGCCGACTCGACCGTCGCTTCCAAGGAAGTGCTGGGCGACATGTCCGGCGCCCACTGAGCATTCCGGAATGCAGAATGGAGAAGGGGCGCCGAGCAAGCGCCCCTTTTATTATTGCCAAGCAGTGCCGGGAAAAGTTGTGAAGCGGTTTTCCGTACTGCGTGACCTATCAGATCGTGCCGTCCGCCGCCTTTCCGGCCTCCCATCCGAGAATCGCGCGCTTGCGCGTCAGGCCCCAGTGATAGCCGGTGAGGTCCCCGCTCTTGCCGAGTGCGCGGTGGCAGGGGACCACGAAGGAGATCGGGTTGCGGCCGACGGCAGCACCGACCGCGCGCGACGCCGTCGGCTGGCCGATGTTTCCGGCGATGTTCGAATAGGTGGTGGCGCAGCCGAGCGGGATCTTCAACAGCGCCTGCCACACCCGGATCTGGAAATCGGAGCCGATCAGGAAGATACGCAACGGCTCGTCCGGGCGCCAGCGCGACGGATCGAAGATGCGTGCAGCATAATAGGCCGTCGCCGCGCTGTCCTCGATGTAGCTGGCGTTCGGCCAGCGCTGCGCCATGTCCTCGAAGCTTGCCTTTTCGCCGCCGGCATCGTTGAAGGCAAGGCCGGCAAGTCCCCGCTCGGTGATCATCACGAGCGCGGTGCCGAAGGGGGAGGGGTGGTAGCCGTAGCGGATCGTGAGACCCTCGCCGCGCGCCTTCCATTCGCCGGGTGACATCGCCTCGTGGGTGACGAACAGGTCATGCAGGCGACTCGGCCCTGATAGCCCCACCTCGATGCTGGTTTCGAGCAGCGGCATGTCTTCCTTGCGCAGTAGGCGTTTGGCATGGTCGAGCGTCACGGCCTGGAGGAAGGCTTTCGGCGAAAGTCCGGCCCAGCGGGTGAAGACCTTCTGAAGCTGCGTCGGTGATTGTTTCAGGCGCTGCGCCACGGTTTCCAGCGATGGCTGGTCGCGATAGTCCTCGGTCAGCATTTCGATCACGCGGCTGACCGTATCGTAGTCGGTGCCTTTCGGCGTGATGTCTGTGGGTACGGATGTCGCAATGTTCATGGCTCTTCTCCTGTCATGCCACAGGTAACCATTTGGCGGCCCCGGCAACCACCCGAAACTTGAGTGAATGCGCGGATTTGGATCCCATTGGTCGATCGGCGGACGTTAGCGGCGGCGAACGGTCGCAAGCGCGCCCGAAAGGGCGAGCGCGAAGGTTTCGCGATCGTCGCGATTGAGAAACGAACCGATATCGGTCCGCCGGCCACCACCGCTGATCGTCATCGAGACGATGCCGATCTCCTGGTGCCGGGCGACGTTGAAGCGCGCCCAGAAAGGATTGAAGCGGTGTTCGGTGATCTTTCCGGAGGGGGTGAACTTGCGCACGGAAACATCGGTCCTGGATACGCTGACCTCCTCGCGGCTGAGTGCCGAGCGATTGTTCAGCCAGAAGGCGCCGAACAGCAGCAGATAGTCGAGGCCGAAGAAGAACACGACCGGCCAGGCGCCGATGACGAGGAAGACGAAGGCGTGCACGAGACTCAAAAGCCCGGCGATCAGAAAGAAGATCCTGAAGCCGCGGCGCCCGAGCGAGCGATAGGGCGTGAGCTCGGCTGTGAAGACCGGCGCATCTTCGGGCGGGGTGGTGACGTTGCCATTGATCATGACCTTTGACTATAGATGCATCATGAAAAACGTGAAGCCGAAATTGCCCGCTGGCGCCGCAAAACCGAAGTCGGCGACCGCCCGCCGCGCAACACCGCGCGTGAAGAGCCTCTATAGCCGGGACGAGCTCAAGGAGATCTTCCGCCGCTTCTCGATCCAGCGGCCGGAGCCGAAGGGGGAGTTGGAGCACGTCAATCCGTTCACGCTGGTCGTCGCCGTGGCGCTTTCGGCGCAGGCGACCGATGCCGGCGTCAACAAGGCGACGCGGGCGCTCTTCGCCGTCGCCGATACGCCGGAGAAGATGTTGGCGCTCGGGGAAGAGAAGCTCCGGGACTACATCAAGACCATCGGTCTCTATCGCAACAAGGCGAAGAACGTCATCGCGCTCAGCGAAAAACTGATCCGCGATTTCGGCGGAGAGGTGCCGCGCACGCGCGAAGAGCTGGTGACCCTGCCGGGCGTCGGCCGCAAGACCGCCAATGTGGTGCTCTCCATGGCTTTCGGCCAGTCGACGATCGCCGTCGACACCCACATCTTCCGCATCGCCAATCGCATCCGCCTGGCGCCGGGCAAGACCCGGGACGAGGTGGAAGAGAAGCTGATCAAGATCATCCCGGACGAGTATCTCTACCACGCACATCACTGGCTGATCCTGCACGGGCGCTATTGCTGCAAGGCGCGCAAGCCCGAATGCGAACGCTGTGTCATCGCCGATCTCTGCAAGTCGCCGGAAAAGACCTGCGATGTCCCGGCGCCGCTCGTCGAACTGCCGCCGCAGATCATCTCCGCCGCAAGCTGATCGATATCGTCAGATCGTTCCGCCGAGCGCCGATTTCGCCGCTGTATATGATGAGAGCGCGCTTCCTGCGGCGTGAGGAGCCGGCACGCGTCTTTTGGCTTCCAAATGGTGGGAAAACCGGTATTAACGAACACCGGCCACCACGGAGACCGGACGAGGTTCATGACAAAATACGACGTGCTGACGATCGGCAATGCCATCGTTGATATCATCGCGCGCTGCGACGATGCCTTTCTCAATGAAAACGGCATCATAAAAGGCGCCATGAACCTCATCGATGCCGAACGCGCCGAGCTATTGTACTCGCGCATGGGGCCGGCAGTCGAAGCCTCCGGCGGCAGTGCCGGCAATACAGCAGCCGGTGTCGCCAGCCTCGGCGGTCGTGCCGCCTATTTCGGCAAGACCGCGAGCGACCAGCTCGGCGAGATCTTTGCGCACGACATCCGCGCCCAGGGCGTTTACTTCGAGACGAAGCCGCTCGAAAGCGTGCCGCCGACCGCGCGCTCGATGATCTTCGTCACCGAGGACGGCGAGCGTTCGATGAACACCTATCTCGGCGCCTGCGTCGAGCTCGGCCCCGAGGATGTGGAGGCTGACGTCGTCGCCCAGTCCAAGGTCACCTATTTCGAAGGCTATCTGTGGGATCCGCCGCGGGCCAAGGACGCGATCCGCGAAACCGCCCGGATCGCCCACGAAAACGGCCGCGAAACCGCGATCACGCTCTCGGACAGCTTTTGCGTCCATCGCTACCGCGACGAGTTCCTCGAGCTCATGCGTTCCGGCACGGTCGATATCGTCTTCGCCAACAAGCAGGAAGCGCTGGCGCTCTACGAGACCGAGGACTTCGATCTGGCGCTGGAAAAACTCTCGAAGGACTGCAAGCTCGCCGCCGTGACGCTCAGCGAAGAAGGGTCCGTGGTCGTGCGTGGAGAAGAGCGGGTCCGCGTCGGCGCAAAGCCGATCGCCCAGGTCGTCGATACCACCGGCGCCGGCGACCTCTATGCTGCGGGCTTCCTGTACGGCTACACGACCGGACGCTCGCTCGAAGATTGCAGCAGGCTCGGCAACCTCGCTGCCGGCATCGTCATCGGTCAGATCGGACCGCGACCGATGGTGTCGCTGTCAACTGCCGCCAAGCAGGCCGGTCTCGCCTGATTCGCCCTGATTGAGTTTTGCGAAAAACGGGCGCGGCCTTACTTGAAGGCCTCGCCCGGATAGGCACCCCAGATCTCGCTCTGGGCGATCCAGCCTTCGACGCCCTGCGTCTCGACATGGCACCAGTCGCCATTGCATTCGCCGACACGGACGATGACACCAGGTTCCATGCGGGCGGTGATCGGGGCCGTTCCCTGCGGGTCGCGGCGCATGTTGACGAAGACGCCTTCGCCCTTGCCGCGCATCCAGGGCGCTGCCACTGCAGTGCGGTCGCCGGAAAGCAGCGCCTGGTTCACCCAGCCTTCGGTGCCGTCGGCATCGCGGATACGGCGCCAGTTATCGTATTCCTGGATGATCTCCACCGGCACGCCGGGCTTCATGTAGCGGAACGCGACCGCGTAATCGACGCTCGGGCCGATCCTGAGATTGACGCTCTTGGACTTGAGGCTGACGAATCGCGGCAGCGGCAGTCCGCTGGCGCCCTTGGCGGCTTGAGCGTAAGCCGCCGACGTCATGATCCCGGCGCCAAGGCAGGCGGCGATCAACGAGAACGAGAATCTGGAAATGACATGACGCATGACGAAGCTCATTATCCGTGGCACTACAGCGCCGCGCGTCCTGAGACGCGCAAAGGTCGCTGTAGGACTTTGAGTTGCTGCATGTCTTTGTCCTTCAATCGGAAACGATTTAAGGAGACATGCAGGCGCTTATGCAGGCGCAGTTCATTCGAGGCCCAGCTCGCGGGCTGAAATCGCGGGGACGACGACGCGAGTTTTGTTTGTCTTCCCGGTGGGGTCTGTTAGAAAATGCGGCTACAGGGAGAAAGTATCGCCCAACTTGGTTAAAGACCCGTCAACAAGGCCCGTCGCAGCAATGACAAGCAAGAAGAAGCCCACGGTCTACATCACCCGCAAATTGCCGGATATCGTCGAGACGCGCATGCGCGAACTCTTCGACGCGGAGTTGAACATCGACGATACGCCGCGCAGCCAGCCGGAGCTTGTCGCGGCTGTGAAACGCGCCGACGTGCTGGTGCCGACGGTGACCGATCGCATCGATGCGGCGCTGATCGAGCAGGCCGGCCCGCAACTGAAGCTGATCGCCAGCTTCTCGAACGGCGTCGACAACATCGATGTCGACGCCGCCGCGCGCAAGGGCATCACCGTCACCAACACGCCGAACGTGCTGACCGAAGACACGGCCGACATGGCGATGGCTCTGATTCTCGCCGTGCCGCGCCGGCTTGCCGAAGGTGCGCAGATCCTGACCGACCGCAAGGGCGAATGGGCCGGCTGGTCGCCGACCTGGATGCTCGGCCGCCGCATTGCCGGCAAGCGCATCGGCATCGTCGGCATGGGCCGGATCGGCACTGCCGTTGCCCGCCGTGCCAAGGCCTTCGGCCTCTCGATCCACTACCACAACCGCCACCGGGTAAAGGCGGAGACCGAAGAGATGCTGGAGGCGACCTACTGGGACAGCCTCGACCAGATGCTTGCCCGCGTCGACATCGTTTCGGTCAACTGCCCGTCGACGCCGGCGACCTATCATTTGCTCTCGGCCCGCCGCCTGGCGCTGATGCGACCTGACAGCTACATCGTCAACACCGCCCGTGGCGGCATCATCGACGAGACGGCGCTGATCAAGTGCCTGCGCGAAGGCAAGATCGCCGGCGCCGGTCTCGACGTCTTCGAGAACGAGCCGGCCGTCAATCCGAAACTGATCAAGCTCGCCGGCGAAGGCAAGGTCGTGCTGCTGCCGCACATGAGCTCGGCGACGCTCGAGGGCCGGATCGACATGGGCGACAAGGTCGTGATCAACATCCGCACCTTCTTCGACGGTCACCGCCCGCCGGACCGCGTGCTTCCGGGCCGCGATTGATCGCGAAGCACCGCACGGCCCTGACGTGCCGCTGTCCGTCCGGATTGAAAGCTAGAGCGTCTTGCGCATTTCGATTGCCGTCGGCCGGGTAAAGCCGGGATGGCACATCGTGCCGCTCTGGACGAATCCCCAGGCGGCAAAGGCGCGGTGGTTGTCGACGAGTTCGATGCGGGTCAGCAGACGCAGCGCGGGAAGGCCGAGCCTCCGTGCCGTCATTTCCGCTTCCGCGAGCAGCCGCCGGCCAATGCCCTTTCCCTGTGTCTGCGGAGCAACCGCGAGCTTGCCGATATAGAGACAATCGGCCTCGGGCTTGCAGAAGATGCAGCCGACGAGTCTTTCGCCGTCGCTGACACCGAAGGCGATCTCGTCAGCGATCTTTTGCCGGAGCGATCCGACGTTCAATGCATGCGCCGACGAGGGCGGGTCGATCTGCCCGTCCATGTAGGAGAAGGCGCCAAGGATAAGCGCCAGCAACTCCTCGTGCCGGTCGAATGTTTCGTCGATGCGAAAGATCTGCACCATGGTTGGCCTATGCCCTGCGACGGTAGCGGATGGTGTTGAACTGCGCCGTCAGCGCGTCATACATCAACAGCCTTCCGACGAGCGGCTCGCCGAAGCCGGCAATCACCTTGATCGCTTCCATCGCCTGGAGCGTGCCGATGACGCCGGTCAACGCGCCGACGATGCCCGCTTCGGCGCAGGAGGGCACGACGCCCGCCGGTGGCGCTTCGGGAAAAAGATCGCGATAGGAGGGGTTCGGCCGGCCGTCCGCGCCGGCTTTGTACGGCATCAGCACCGTCAGCGAGCCGTCGAAGCGGCCGACGGCGCCGGTCACCAGTGGAATGCCGACCCTTGCCGCCGTATCGGCTGCGAGGTAGCGCGTGTCGAAATTGTCCGAGCCGTCGATCACCAGGTGATATTGCCGGAACAGTGCCTCGGCATTGTCGGGGTTGAGCCTGATCTGGTGGCCCTCAACGACGACATGCGGATTGAGCGAGGCAATTGCTTCCGCCGCCCGCTCGACCTTGGCGCGGCCGATGTCCTCGGTGCGATGGATGACCTGCCGTTGCAGGTTGGAGAGCGAAACGGTGTCATCATCGACGATACCGATGCGACCGATGCCGGCGGCTGCGAGGTAGTGCAGCACCGGCGCGCCGAGACCGCCGGCGCCGATGACCAACACGTTCGCCGCCTTCAGCTTCTGCTGGCCGGCGCCGCCGATTTCCGGCAGCACGATATGGCGGGCGTAGCGGGAGATCTCCGATTGGTCGAGCTTGTTCTCACCGGTCATGGCAACATCCTCCTCGGTGGCGGCCGATCTCTAGATCTTGGGTCGGCTCGACCAAATCATAAACGTGATCGACACCCAAAAGGGAGAGCGGTTCCGCACGGAAAACCGCAAACACTTTCCTCATCCGGCTCCTGCTTAGCCCGTAACGCTGCCATGCGAAACGGTCAGGAAACGGCCGCGATCGCCAAGCGCCTCGAACATCGCCCGGTCCGTGCCGGTCATGAAGGCCTGGCCGCCGAGGCCGTCGACGAGGTCGAACAGGGCCGCGCGCCGGTTGATGTCGAGATGCGCTGCGATCTCGTCGAGCAGAAGTATCGGCGCGTGGCCGGTCATGTCGCCGACGAGACGTGCATGCGCCAGCACCAGGCCGACGAGCAACGCCTTCTGCTCACCGGTCGAGCAGCGTGCCGCCTCCATATCCTTCTCACGGTGGCGAACGAGCAGGTCGCTCCGATGCGGCCCGTCGAGCGTGCGGCCTGCCGCCGCGTCGCGCGGCCGTCCATCTCGCAGCATCGTCAGATATTGCTCTTCGAGATCATAGGCAGGGCGATGACCCTCGTCGTCGAGAAACCCGGATAGCGCCAGCCGCGCCGACGGAAAAACGTCGCCGTCCACGTTCCGTTCGACGAGCGCGGTGAGCAGGCCGAGCATTTCCTGCCGCGCCAGCGCCATGGAAACGCCGAGGCCGGCCATCTCGCGTTCGATCGCGGTCAGCCAGGCCGGGTCCGGGCGAAACTCGGTCAGCAGCCGGTTCCGGCTGCGCATCGCGCGGTCGAACTCGCTGGCGCGGCGGCCATGTTCCGGATCAAGCGAAAGCACCAGCCGATCAAGAAAGCGTCGTCGATCGGAAGACGGCCCGGTGAAGAGGCCGTCCATCGACGGCGTCAGCCAGATGACGCGCAGGTGATCGGTCAGTTCGTCGACGCTCGCCGCTGCCGTTCCGTTGAGCCGCAGTCGTCGGGACTGCCCCTCGGTCACGCCGGCGGTGCCGGTGCCGATTTCGACCGGCCCCTCCATGCCCTCGACAGCGGCAAAGACGGAAAAGCCGTCACTGGCGCCAACACGGGTGACGTCGGCATAGGCCGCACGCCGCAAGCCCCGACCGGGAGAGAGGAACGAGACCGCCTCCATCAGGTTGGTCTTGCCGGCGCCGTTCTCTCCCGTCAGCACCAGGTGGCGCTGGTCGAGCTCCAGCGAGAGGGCCGCATAGTTGCGGAACTCCGTGAGCTTCAGGCGATTGAGAAAGACCTTGTGTGGCATCGGCAGTCCGGATTCGACGTTGGGCGCAGCTAGGACGAAAGCAGGCGCCAAGGCAAGGTGAAACGGCATGCTTGTCCATATCGGTGCAAGTTGGCCGATTTCGGCGGGGGAAAGGCGACAAACCACTTGGATCAGGTGCTTTTCTTGGGCGCTCCGGTCCAATATGACAGTTTCATGACAATCCACGAATGGACATATTTGTGATGCTGGCCTGGTTCCGCAAACTACTTCCCCGCGAGGATCGCTTTTTCGAGCTTTTCGCAAAACACTCGCTCACCGTCGTCGGCGCCGCCGAGGCGCTCGACAAGCTGCTTGCCGGCGGCGATGACATGGAGAAACAGTGCGACAGGATCGTCGCGCTCGAAGATGAAGCGGACCACATCACTGCCGAAGTGCTCCTGGCGGTCCGCCGCTCCTTCATCACGCCCTTCGACCGCGGCGACATCAAGGACCTGATCCAGTCGATGGACGATGCCATCGACATGATGCACAAGACGGTCAAGACGATCAGGCTCTACGAACAGAAGAGCTTCGAACCGGGCATGCGCGAAATGGGCGCGATTGTCGGCCGGGCTGCGCACCTGATTGCCGAGGCTGTCCCGCTGCTGGACCGTATCGGCGCCAATCATGATCGCCTCATCGCCATCGCCGAGGAGATCACCCGCATCGAGGGACATTCCGACGAACTGCACGAGCAAGGCCTCAAGGAGCTGTTCCACCGCTACGGTACCGGCAACGCGATGGCCTATATCGTCGGCAGCGAGATCTATGGCCAGCTGGAAAAAGTCATCGACCGGTTCGAGGACGTTGCCAATGAAATCAGCGGCATCGTGATCGAGAACGTCTGATGGATGCGACGCTCGCCTTTCCGTTGCTCGCGGGATTGATCGCCATCGCGCTGTTCTTCGACTTCCTGAACGGCTTGCACGATGCCGCCAACTCCATCGCGACGATCGTCTCGACGCGGGTGCTCAGGCCGCAATATGCGGTCCTATGGGCGGCCTTCTTCAACTTCATCGCCTTCCTGTTCTTCGGTCTGCACGTGGCCGAGACGCTCGGCAAGGGCATTATCGATCCCGGCATCGTGACACCGTTGGTGATCTTCTCGGCCCTCATGGGGGCCATCGTCTGGAACATCGTCACCTGGCTGTTCGGCATTCCGTCGAGCTCATCGCACGCGCTGATCGGCGGCCTCGTCGGCGCCGGCCTTGCCAGCACGGGCTTCAATTCCATCGTCTGGACCGGTCTTCTCAAGACCGTCGGCGCCATTTTCATGTCGCCGGCGATCGGCTTTTTCCTGGCGCTGATACTGGTGCTGATCGTCTCCTGGCTGTTCGTGCGGCAGACGCCCTTTGCCGTCGATCGCACCTTCCGCGTGATGCAGTTCCTCTCGGCGTCGCTCTACTCGCTCGGCCACGGCGGCAATGACGCGCAGAAGACCATGGGCATCATTGCCGTTCTGCTCTTCTCGCAGGGTTATCTCGGTTCGGAGTTCTACGTGCCCTTCTGGGTCGTGATCACCTGCCAGGCGGCGATCGCGCTCGGCACGCTGTTCGGCGGCTGGCGCATCGTTCACACCATGGGCTCGAAGATCACCAGGCTCAATCCGATGCAGGGTTTCTGTGCCGAAACGGGCGGAGCGATCACGCTCTTTGCCGCCACCTGGCTCGGCATTCCGGTATCGACGACGCACACCATCACCGGCGCGATCATCGGCGTAGGTGCTGCGCGCCGCGTCTCGGCCGTGCGTTGGGGGCTTGCAGGCAATATCGTGATTGCCTGGTTCATCACCATGCCGGCAGCGGCGGCGATCTCGGCGCTGGCCTACTTCACGATCGATCTGCTGTTCTGATCGATACAGGGACCATCTCCCGCCTTTTGGGCGGGAGATATGCATCATTTCTCTACGCGCGGCGCAGGGCTGTCCCGCCCGCCCTGATGCAAGGTCAGGCTTTCGGCGCGGGTACCGTTGAGCGTGAAGCTGATCTGCGCATCAATGAGCTTCGCAAAGAACCGATGTTCGGCCTCCGGAAGGATTTCAAGCCGGTCCTGGCCGGTTGCCTGGGCAAACAGTCGATTGCCGTCACGAAAGATCGTCAGGTCGAAACCCGGCGCCAGCCTGTAGGTGCCGAGATAGGCATCGTAGGTCGCCGGATCGACCGTTATGGCAGTGCGCCGGACGGTGGCGGGCGCGAGCGGGACGTTGCGGTTGGGCAGATGTTGGCCGATATCGTCGACGCCCACTTCGGTCGACGTATTCGACAGGGCGACGACGCCGATCCCGGTCGACGGACGGTAGCCGACGAAGGATCGATAGCCGCCAGTGCCGCCATTGTGCCAGATCACCTGCTGGTCACCCTTGCCGGAAATCACCCAGCCCAGCGCCTGCTCGCCCGCGCCCTCGCCGAACGGCTGCCGTGTCGCCAGCAGGGTGGCGAAGGCGGACGCCAACGGTGAGGGCGTTTTCCCCATGGCGGCCTCGAGGAAGATCAGCAGGTCGTCCGCTGTAGAGCGCAGAGCACCGGCTCCCTGCAGCGCGTTGAGATCCCAGTCTCTCACCGGCTCCAGTGCCGCATCGTGGCCCGTTGCCCGGCGTCCGGACCAGTCGGGCTGCGGCGTGATCGCCGTATCCTCGAGGCCGAGCGGCCTGGAGATGCGTCTTCCGACGAGATCCTCATAGGAAAGCCCGGCCTTCAGCGCCAGCACGTGGCCGAGAAGCCCCGCGCCGAGATTGGAGTATTCGTGCTCGACGCCCGGGCGGCGCTGCGGCTTGTGGCCGGAGAGAAAGCTGTAGAGCTTGGTAGTGTCGTAGTCCGCATAGGGATTGGTGATGTCGGCCGGCGTTAAATTGGTCGGTAGCCGCGGCAAGCCCGACATGTGCGTCGCCAGGTCTGTCAGCGTGATCGGAGCCTGCTTGTCCTCCGGCATCGTCACTCCGGGCGGCAACAATGTCGAGACAGGCGTATCGAGGCCGAGCGTACCTCTCTCGACCGCGTCGGCGAGCAGCAGTGCGGTGAACACCTTGGTGACCGAGCCGATCTCGAACACCGTGCGCCCATCGACCGGGCGCGGGTCGCCTTTGGCCGGATGGCCGTGCGCGACGATGCGCCGGCCATTGGCATCGGTGATGCCGACGACGATGCCGATCGACTGCTGCTGCTTGTCGATGCGGTCGGTCAGAATATCCAGGATTTCGGCATCGGTCGGGGCCGTGGAAGGGGAACCCGCATGGGCGGTGGTGCCAAGCGTCATGACGACGATCCAGTTCAGAAAGAAGGTCCGCATGATGAAAAGATAGGAGGCCAATCTTTGGTTGCAAAGGTGAGGCGGATGCCAGCCGGCTTCGATCAAGCTTCTGTCGAGGCTTGATCGGCAATCGGTGAGGAACCGTCGCCGGCAACGATTGCGCCGAGATTGCGGAAATGCGTCACGGATCCCAATAGGGCGGATCGCCGAACGCTTCCTTCAGATGTTGGGCGATGGCCCGGAGCTTGGCCGAGACCCGTCGTCCTTCCGGATGAGCCATGTAGATGAATTCGGGCTCCGGGCGCAGCCCGACATCGATCTCGCGCAGTTGTCCTTCGCGCACTGCGGGACCGGCGATAAAGGCGGGCAACAGCGCGATGCCAAGCCCGGCGACGGCAGCATCGTGCATCATGTCGCCATTGTTTATGCCGAGTGCCTGGCGCGCCCGGACGACCGTTGCACCTGAAGGTCCCTCGAACCGCCAGTCGGCCGCGCCGCGATTGGTGTAGAAGATGCCGCGATGGCCTCCGAGCTCGACAAGCGACGCCGGCGTGCCGTGGCGTCCGAGATAATCCGGCGCGGCGACGAGCAAACGCCGGCTTCTCGCAAGCTTCCAGACGACCAGGCGGGAATCGGCGATCACGCCGTGGCGGACGATCGCGTCATAGCCTTCCGACGCCGCGTCCACCCGGCGGTCATCGAGATCGAGCGTCAGTTCTATTTCCGGATGGCGCGCCAGGAACGGATAGAGCGCCGGACCGAGATGCCGGCGGCCGAAACTGACGGGAGCAGCGATCCTGAGCGGTCCCGTCAGGAGCCCGCGGCGTTCGGCAAGATCGCTGGCAGCGGCCTGCACCTCGCTGACGATCCGGACCGCGCGTTCGCGGAAGGCGATGCCATCCTCGGTGAGCGTCAGCTTGCGCGTCGTGCGATGGAGCAGGGTGGCGTTGAGCGTCCGCTCCAGCTCTGCAACCCTTTCGCTGACTACGGATTTCGACAGACGCAGGCGCCGCGCCGCTTCGCTGATCGAGCCGGCTTCGGCCACCGCGACAAAGGCCGCTATTCCTTCGATCTTCATCATCGTTCGGCTTTTCCGAATTCGAGTTCCAGAATTGGAAGACTAATCCGAACGATCGTTTTCCGCCATATTTCCCTGCATCCGAGGACGACGGTTCCAGCCAATTGAACCGACCTCTTCTTCAACCCAGCAAGAGGACTTTCATCATGTCACGTTTAGAGAACAAGACGGCACTCATCACCGGCGGCACCAGCGGCATCGGCCTCGAAGCCGCGCGCCAATTCATCGCCGAAGGCGCCAGGGTCGCCGTGACCGGCACCAATCCGAAGAACATCGCCGAAGCTCGTGCGATCCTTGGCGAGGCGGCCCTCATCATCGAGGCGGATGCCGGCAATGTCGCGGGTCAAGCGGCGGTCGCCGAAAAGATCCGCGCCGCCTTCGGCTCGCTCGACATCCTGTTCGTCAATGCCGGCATCGCCAAGCTGCAGCCGATCGAACAGTGGGACGAACAAGGTTTTGACCGTTCGCTCGCCATCAACCTCAAGGGACCGTATTTCCTGATCCAGGCGCTGCTGCCTGTCTTCTCGAAGCGGGCTTCGGTCGTGCTCAACACTTCGATCAACGCCCATATCGGCATGCCGACGTCGAGCGTCTATGCGCTGACCAAGGCTGGACTTCTCTCGCTGGCACGCACGCTGTCCGGCGAGCTCATCGGTCGCGGCATTCGGGTGAATGCCGTCAGCCCCGGCCCGATCCGCACACCGCTCCATGACGGTCACGCCCCGACGCCCGAGGAAAACAGGCAGGTTGTCGATACCATTGCCGCGCAGATCCCGCTTGGCCGCTTCGGCGACCCGAGCGAGATCGCCAAGGCGGTCGTCTTCCTCGCCTCCGACGAAGCGACCTTCACCGTCGGCGCCGAGTTGATCGTCGACGGCGGCATGGCGACGCTGTGATCGTGCTGGTGCCAGCGAACTGAGCAGCCTGAACACTCTTCGAGCGCCGCGCGTTCCTTCGGATCCGCGGCGCTGTCGTGCCTGCCTCCGTTGGCATTGGCAATGGAGAAGAGTATATTTCTGCGATCTAATAAAATGCATCCGTTCGCGGGGGAGCCGCGAGACGAACACCGATCAGATCCCGGGAGGAGACGATGACGAGTGTCAGATGGATGATGAAGGGGCGCGAGTTCATTCATTGCAACTGTGCCTATGGCTGCCCCTGCCAGTTTAACGCGCGACCGACGCAGGGCCATTGCAGTGCCATCGGCGCCTTCGAGATCGAGGAAGGCTATCACGGCGAAACGCGGCTCGACGGACTTCGCTGCGGCCTGATCGCCGCCTGGCCGGGCGCGATCCATGAGGGGCGGGGGCAGGTGGTGCCGATCATCGACATCCGCGCCTCGGAGCCGCAGCGCAATGCACTGCTGCGCATCATGAGCGGTGAGGATACCGAACCGGGCGCCACATTCTTCCAGGTCTTCGCGACCACCTTCGAGACCATGTACGATCCGGTCTTTGCCGAGATCGACTTCGATGTCGATGTGAGTGGGCGTACGGCACGGCTGAATGTGCCCGGCTGGATCACCGCGCGCGGCGAGCCGATCCTCAACCCGGTGACCGGTGTCGCCCACCAGGCTCGCATCAATCTCCCGCAGGGTTTTGAATATGATCTCTGCGAAGTCGGACGCGGATGGGCCGACACGAAGGGGCCGCTGACTTTGGCGCTCGCGGACTCGCACGCCCATTTCGCCAGAACGCACCTGACTGAAAGCGGCGTGATCCACTGACGCCCATGAGGGATACGGCGCTCGAAACTCTGCTCAGACGCGATCGCGCCATTGTCGTGGTGGCGCTGGTCACGTTGACGGCAGTCAGTTGGCTCTACATCCTGTGGCTGGCGTCGGCCATGGACACGGCCACCGCGCCAGCGTCTTCCGGCAGCATGGATATGGGTTCTGGCATGGACATGGATATGCCCATGGACATGCCGATGAACATGCCCACGGAGGCGCAAGAGGGCTCTATGACGTCCATGGCGACTGCGGCGGCCGGTCCCTGGACCACGGCGACCTTCGCCTACGCCTTTGTCATGTGGGCCGTGATGATGGTGGGCATGATGGTGCCGTCGGCAACGCCGATGATCCTGCTCTATGCCCGCGTCGGCCGCCAGGCGGCCCAGCAGGGAAAGCCCTTCGCCGGGACCGGCTACTTCGCTGGCGGCTATCTGCTGGCCTGGACCCTGTTCGCACTGATTGCCGTTCTCGGGCAATGGCTCCTGGACCACGCTCTGCTGCTCACCCCGATGCTTTCGAGCGCCAGCCAGGCGATGAGCGGCGTTGTCCTGGTCGTCGTCGGCCTGTTCCAGTGGACGCCGCTCAAGGAGCGATGCCTCCGGCAATGCCGGGCGCCGCTGCTTTTCATCCAGAGCCACGGCGGTTTTCGCCGCGAGGCAGGCGCTGCCCTCGGCCTCGGGCTGCAGCACGGCCTCTATTGCGTCGGCTGCTGCTGGGCGCTGATGGCGCTTCTATTCGTCGGCGGGGTGATGAACGTGTTGTGGATTGCGGCGATCGCCATTTTCGTGCTCGCCGAAAAGGTCGTGCCCGGCGGCCGGCTCTTGTCCCGTGTCGCCGGGGTGGGGCTCGTCATGGCCGGGCTGTGGCAGCTTGCGGCCATGACGTAAGCGCCCGGCGCCGCGCGCCATCTCCGGCGCGCAAGATCGCTTTGGGAACGCTTGGCGCGCGCCTCATTCGCTCAGCGTGTCGAAGAAATCCTTCATCCTGGCGAAGAAGCCGGTCGATTCCGGATTGTTGTCCTTGGACGAGATCTGCTCGAATTCCTGCAGCAGCTCGCGCTGGCGCTTGGTCAGCTTCTGCGGCGTCTCGATCTGGATCTGGATGTAGAGGTCGCCGGACTGGGCCGAGCGCAGCACCGGCATGCCCTTGCCCTTGAGGCGGAACTGCTTGCCGGCCTGGGTGCCCTCGGGAACCGTGACGCGCGACTTGGTGCCGTCAAGCGTCGTCACATCGAATTTGCCGCCAAGGGCTGCCGTCGTCATCGAGATCGGCACGCTGCAATAGAGATCGGCGCCATCACGCTGGTAGAATTCATGCGGTCTGACGGAAAGGAAGATGTAGAGGTCGCCCGCCGGTCCGCCGCGAAGCCCTGCCTCGCCCTCGCCGGAGAGACGGATGCGCGTTCCGTCCTCGATGCCGGCCGGAATGTTGACCGAGAGCGTGCGCTCTTCGGTGACCCGGCCCTGGCCATGGCACTTGCCGCAGGGATCGGTGATCGTCTGGCCGCGTCCGCCGCAGGTGGGGCAGGTGCGCTCGATCGAGAAGAAGCCCTGGGCGGCGCGCACACGGCCGGAGCCGTGACAGGTGCCGCAGGTCTTCGGGCTCGTGCCGGGCTTGGCGCCGGAGCCGCTGCAGACGTCGCAGGTGATCGAAGTCGGGACGCGGATCTGCGCGGTCTTGCCGCTAAAGGCTTCTTCGAGCGAGATCTCCATGTTGTAGCGAAGATCCGCGCCGCGCTCACGGCCGCCCGATGAGCGCCGCTGGCGTCCGCCGCCCATCATCTCGCCGAAGATGTCCTCGAAGATGTCGGAGAAGCCGCCGGCACCGCCGCCGCCGAAGCCGTTGCCCATGCCACCCTGCTCGAAGGCCGCATGACCGTAACGATCGTACGCCGCGCGCTTCTGCGGGTCCTTGAGCGTCTCGTAGGCTTCGTTGATTTCCTTGAAGGTCTTTTCCGATGCCGCGTCGCCGGGGTTCTTGTCCGGGTGATACTTCATCGCGAGTTTGCGGAAGGCGCTCTTCAGCTCCTTCTCATCGGCATTCTTGGCAACCCCAAGCGTTTCGTACAGATCACGTTTCATTCGTCGAAGACTGTCCTATTGACGAGGCGTGCCAGCGCGAGGGCTCGGCGGCTGCCCGTTTACCTTGCCACCGATTTAGTAAACCTTGAAGCGCGATACCATAGCCCGAACGGCGGTAGACGCGGTTTTTTGTCGGAAAAGTAATGTTTGCAGCGGGTCGCGGCACCTGTCGCCATGTTTGTCCGTCGCACCCGACTGTGCAGGCAACAAAAAACCCGGGCGAACCCGGGCTTTTCGTCTGTTCGAAGGCGACTTAGGCCGAACGCTTCCGGTCGTCCTCGTCGTTGACTTCTTCGTAGTCGGCATCGACGACGTCGCCATCGCGGGCAGCGTCTGCTGCGGCATCCGCATGCGCCGCCTCAGCCTGCTGTGCTTCGTAGATCGCCTGGCCGAGCTTCATGGAAACTTCCATGAGCGTATTGGTCTTGGCCTTGATGTCTTCGGCGTCCGGCTCGGAGGCTTCGACGGCGGTCTTCAGCGCGGCAATCGCGTCGGAGATCGCCTTGCGGTCGGTTTCCGAAACCTTGTCGCCGTAATCCTTCAGCGACTTCTCGCTGGAGTGGATCAGGCTTTCGGCCTGGTTCTTGGCTTCGACACCTTCGCGGCGCTTCTTGTCGGACTCGGCATTGGCTTCGGCGTCCTTGACCATCTTCTCAATGTCGGCGTCGGAAAGACCGCCAGACGCCTGGATGCGGATCTGGTGTTCCTTGCCGGTGCCCTTGTCCTTGGCCGAAACCTGCACGATGCCGTTGGCGTCGATGTCGAAGGTGACTTCGATCTGCGGCATGCCGCGCGGTGCCGGCGGAATGCCAACGAGGTCGAACTGGCCGAGCAGCTTGTTGTCGGCGGCCATTTCGCGTTCACCCTGGGAGACGCGGATCGTCACGGCCGACTGGTTGTCGTCGGCGGTCGAGAAGGTCTGCGACTTCTTGGTCGGGATCGTCGTGTTGCGCTCGATCAGGCGGGTGAAGACGCCACCGAGGGTTTCAATGCCGAGCGACAGCGGGGTGACGTCGAGTAGCAGCACGTCCTTGACGTCGCCCTGCAGAACGCCGGCCTGGATGGCGGCGCCCATGGCGACCACTTCATCCGGGTTCACGCCCTTGTGCGGCTCCTTGCCGAACAGCTGCTTCACGGTTTCCTGAACCTTCGGCATGCGGCTCATGCCGCCGACGAGAACGACTTCGTCGATCTCGGCAGCCGAGACGCCGGCATCCTTGAGGGCCGCCTTGCACGGCGCGACGGTGCGCTGGATCAGGTCGTCGACGAGGCTTTCGAACTTGGCGCGCGACAGCTTCATCGTCAGGTGCTTCGGACCGGAAGCGTCAGCCGTGATGAACGGCAGGTTGATTTCGGTCTGCTGCGACGAGGACAGTTCGATCTTGGCCTTTTCGGCAGCTTCCTTCAGGCGCTGAAGGGCGAGCTTGTCGTTCTTCAGGTCGATGCCCTGTTCCTTCTTGAACTCGCCAGCGAGATACTCGACGAGACGCATGTCGAAGTCTTCACCGCCGAGGAAGGTGTCGCCGTTCGTCGACTTCACTTCGAAGACGCCGTCGCCGATTTCCAGGACCGAGATGTCGAAGGTACCACCGCCAAGGTCGTAAACGGCGATCGTCTTGCCGTCCTTCTTGTCGAGGCCATAGGCCAGCGCTGCCGCGGTCGGCTCGTTGATGATGCGCAGCACTTCAAGGCCAGCGATCTTGCCGGCATCCTTGGTTGCCTGGCGCTGGGCGTCGTTGAAGTAGGCCGGAACGGTGATGACGGCCTTTTCGACCTTTTCACCGAGATAAGATTCGGCCGTTTCCTTCATCTTCTGGAGGATCATGGCGGAGATCTGCGACGGCGAATAATCCTTGCCGTGCGCTTCGACCCAGGCATCGCCATTGTCGGCCTTGATGATCTTGTAAGGAACCATGCCCTTGTCTTTTTGCGTGGTCGGGTCCTGGAAGGTCCGGCCGATCAGGCGCTTGATCGCAAAAAGCGTATTTTCCGGATTGGTGACGGCCTGGCGCTTGGCCGGCTGGCCGACGAGACGTTCGCCGTCGTCGCTGAATGCCACCATCGAGGGGGTCGTGCGCGCACCCTCGGCGTTTTCGATCACCTTCGCATCTTTTCCGTCCATGACGGCGACGCAGGAGTTGGTCGTTCCCAGGTCAATACCAATAACTTTAGCCATGTCGTTCTCTCCTTGCAGCGGACTGTCGGAACCCGGTCAGGCATTCGTAAGACAGCCCCTAACGGGATGGTCTCTGGATTTCTTCGCAGCCGAGACTGCGCCGATGCGGCGTATATAAGGACCGGCGTTTCGGACTGCAAGGCATTCTGCGGGGCGTTTGGGGGCAAATGCAAGTGCGGGATTTGCCTAGCTGGAAATGGGCCATCCGCCGCCGGCGAGAAAGCCGCCAGTCACACGCTTGTGGCGCCGGTCGCGCGCCGGCTCAACCGCCGGTCAAAATGTCAAAGAGGGTCGTGCGGCGCGTGGCACCCGTCGCCTGGCCGACATCGGCCGGCGGTACGAGACCGCCATTGCTCTCGTCCGCGCTCTGGCCGCCCCATGCGCCGCCCTGGTCCACGGGACGCTGGCCGACCGCGACGGCGCCATCGACCCCAACGGGTGCTTCCGGAAACGCTTCCGGATCGCCCGAGACCAAGTCGCTGGCCGGTGCGCCCACGCTTTCATCGAAGACCGGCTGCACGCCGGTCGTGCCGAAGAGCGGCGAGGGCGAGAGGCCTTCGTGGGCCGCCATCATGAAATCGTGCCAGGCCTTGGCCGGCAGGCCGCCGCCGGTGACCTTCTTCATCGACTTGCCGTCGTCGTTGCCGAACCAGACGCCGGTCGTGAGGTTCGAGGTGTAGCCGACGAACAGCGCGTCACGGAAGGATTGCGTCGTGCCGGTCTTGCCGGCCGCCTCCCAGCCCTTGAGCTGCGCCTTCTTGCCGGTGCCTTTGGTCAGCACCCTGACCATCATCTGGTTCATTTCGCTGACGATTGCCGGGTCGAGCACGCGCGGCGGGTTGTCGTAGGTATTCTCGTAAAGCACCGTGCCGTCCGCTTTGGAGATGCGGCGGATGACATGCGGCGTCGCCTTGAAGCCGCCATTCATGAAGGGCGCATAGGCCGACGTCAGCTCGACGAGGCTGACTTCGGATGTGCCGAGCGCGATCGAGGCGTTGGCCTGCATCTCGGAATCGATGCCGAGGCGATGGGCGACCTTGACGACGTTCTGCGGCCCGACCTCCATCACCAATTGCGCGGCGATGGTGTTCAGCGAATTGGCGAGCGCATCGGCGAGCGTCACCTCGCCGCGATATTTCTGGTCGTAATTCTCTGGCGTCCAGTTGCCGATACGGACCGGACCGTCATTGCGGATCGACATCGGCGTGCGGCCGATTTCCATCGCGGCGGCATAAACGAACGGCTTGAAGGCCGAGCCCGGCTGCCGCTTCGCCCTGGAGGCGCGGTCGAACTGGCTCTCGGCATAGTCCTTGCCGCCGACGAGCGCCCGGATGGCGCCGGTGCCATCGATCGAGACGAGCGCCGCCTGCGAAGCGTCGAGCTTCTTGCCGTCGGCATCAAGCGTGGCGCCGATCACCTCCTCGGCCTTCTTTTCGAGGTCGAGGTCGATCGTCGTGTCGATGACGAGATCTTCCTTGATCTCGCCGATCATGCCGGGAAGCTGGTCCATCACCATGTCGGCGACATAGTGTTCGGCGCCCGACCAGTAGCTCTTCGCCTTGGTCGGTGTCTGCGACATCGCCGTCTTGATCTCGCTGTCGGTGACGTAGCCTTCCTCGCGCATGGCGCCGAGAACGACCTGGGCGCGCTCTTCCGCCGCCTTAGGGTCGCGGGCCGGCGATAGGCGGGAGGGGGCCTTGAGCAGGCCGGCCAGCAAGGCGGCCTCGCCGAGGTTCACGTCGCGCGCCGACTTGTTGAAGTAGCGCCGCGAGGCCGCTTCGACGCCATAGGCGTTGGAGCCGAAGAACACCCGGTTGAGATACATCGCCAGAATCTGGTCCTTGGAATATTTCTGCTCGAGCCAGAAGGCGAGCAGCACTTCCTGCACCTTGCGCTCGAGCGTGCGCTCCGGCGAAAGGAAGAGGTTCTTGGCAAGCTGCTGCGTCAGGGTCGAGCCGCCCTGCGCCATGCGGCCGGTGGTGAGGTTCGTCAGCATGGCGCGGGCGAGCCCCAGCGGATCGATGCCGAAATGCGAATAGAAGCGACGGTCCTCGATGGCGATGACGGCCTGGGGGATATAGGGCGACATGTTTTCGAGCGACAGCGCTTCGCCGCCGGTGGTGCCGCGATTGGCGATGACGTCGCCGCTGACCGCAAGGATCTTGACGTTCGGTGGCCGTTCGGGGATCGACCAGCTGTCGGCGCTCGGCATGCGCGCGCCGTAGTAGAGCACGAGGCCGCCGACGCCCATGGCGCCCCAGATGCCGAGCACGATGCACCAGTAGAAGAGCGTGCGGACAAGGCCGATGAAGCCGCCGCCGCCGGAGGAGCGCCGTGCGCTGCCGCGCTTGCCGGCTGCCTTCTTCTTGCCGTTGCCCTTCTTGCTGCTGCCCGACGATTTGCTGCGGGACGCCTTGCGGCTGCGGGTCACGCGATCGCTGGCCTCGACGCGAAAATCGTCATCGTCGTCCTCGTTTCCGCCGAACGATGGCTCGATCCGCTGTCCTGACCTGCCGTTTGTTGCCATGCCGTTTGGATTTGTCCCTCTGCCGTCCGCGGGGGCCGCTTGGCTCAACCGCGACGGTGACTTCGATCTCGACGGCGGTACCGGCACTCTGCGCCCATCCGCCACGGCGACCGGGTGAACTTTAAATACGGCAATTTAAGGGGGAGTTAAGAAGCGGAACGTGAAATACGCATGGTCTTCAACAACTTGCGTTCAGGCGGTGCGCCGGATCGTAGCGGTGACGCGCGCCCCCATTATGTTGACGCGCCAAATAGGGTCGCGGTTACTGGATCGAGGTACGCAGCGGCGTATCTTCGACTGCCACGCTCGGTCCCGCAGCATCGGGCGCGGTAAAGTCGTAGAGCCATTGGCTGTAGGGAAGCTGAAGCAGGACCCGTTTGCCCAGATGGTTTGTCGCCACTTCCTCGCAATCCTTCGCGGGATAGGCCTGCCGGCCGCACATGGCGCGCGGGCTGTCGACCAGGCGGTAGCCGTGTCCCTGATAAACGAGCGCTGTCATCGCCCTCAGCTTGAGGGAGCCCGGCGGCAGCACCACGAGGCGCAGGCTGGCAACCCAGGTCGCGAGGATCAGGACGACGATGATTGCGGTGGGGATCTGGAGCAACAATTTCATCTGAAATCCTGCAATTAATGAGAGTAAAATATACATTTAGCTTATTGAGAGTCGTATATCCGAAAAGCTGAAGGGAAAGTAAAAGGCCATCAAGGGTTGTAGTTTCCAGCCGGTTACCGCGCCAAGCTTGGCTTTCGAGCATCGGTCTTTAGCGCGGGAATCCGCGTCTCGGGCGCGGGTGAAGGAGTTCGAGATCGCACCAAGTGCGCTCGCCTTCACGATTTTGTGCAATGCAAAAATAATGACTTGAAATTGCTGCGATGCATGATTATTATATGACTTATCGAAGCGCTGCACCTCCTCCCGCGGCGCCCGATGCGGATCGGTGACACTCCTCCTCCCAGTCGCCGATCAAGTTCGAGAGCCCCGTGTACCTCCTCCCACACGGGGCTCTTTTCATGTCTCGAATGCAGTCGTGTTTCCCCGCATGTCGCATCTGTCGTGCGGCATGGGCGCCGCGGCGGGTTCTCGCGGGCATCGGCGTGGAGACGATTTAAGGAAACCGGCAGGCGGCGAATCCTGCTATGGCTTCGCCTTATTGTTGTGCTTGGCTATCGCACGACAAAGGAGGGTTGCCATGCAGCTTCGATCCACCGTCCTCGCGCTCGGCGCATTCGCAGCGATGAACGGCGAGGCCTTGGCGCAAGACGACGTCGCCTATATCGACGATCGCTCCGATGGGGCAACCCTCGTCCGCTCTCTCTACAACGCCATCAACCGCAAGGAATATGCCCGCGCCTACGGCTATTTCGGCGAATCGAAGCCCGTCGGCGGCTTCAAGTCCTTCACCCGCGGCTATGATCGCACCGTGTCGGTCGAGGTAAGGATCGGCAAGGTGAAGACCGAAGCCGGTGCCGGCAGCATCTATTCCGCCGTCCCGGTTGCGGTGAAATCCATCGAGAAGCGCGCACGGGTCCGGTTCTTCGCCGGCTGCTATGTTACGCGCATCATCAACCCCTCGCTGCAAGTGCCGCCCTTCACGCCCTACCAGATCGAGGCGGCGCGGCTTGAGGAAGTGAGGGGGCCGCTCGAGCAGGCGCTGCCGGCCGTCTGCAATGCGCCCTGAAGCACGGAAAGGCGTCCGTCCTCGCTAGGGAAGGTCGGCCCCTCCAGGGGGAGGGCGTTGTGCCACGAAGCGCGCCCGCTCGAAGACGAGGATCACCACCAACGCCAGGACGAAGGGGATGACCAGGTAGAGCAGGCGGAAGATCGCAAGGGCGGCGAGAACGTCAGCCGGATCCATCTCCGGCAGCGCGGCGATGAAGACCAGTTCGAGTACGCCGATCCCGCCCGGCGCATGCGAGAGCAGCGCCGCCGAAAACGAGGCGAGGAAGATGCCGAGGATGACGACATAACCCGGGTTTCCGGTTTCCGGCAGCGCGAAATAGATGATGCCGGCAGCGCCGATCAGTTCCACGGGCGCGATCACCAATTGCCGGAAGACGATCTTCGGCTTCGGGTAGTGAAGCTGGAACCAGCGCGTCCGGAACGATGGAAGCCCGACGAGGCTGCCGATGACATAGAGCCCGATGACGACGAGAATGAGCACGCCGGTCGTCAGCGACATTTCCACCGGCAGGAACTCGGCGAAGCGTTCGATGATGTCGGGCCGCACCAGGAGGACGATGGCGGAAAGCACCAGCGTGCCGAGCGTGAAGGTGAAGGAGCAGAAGGCGACGAGCACGCCGACTTCACCCGGAGAAAGCCCCTTGGAGCGATAGGCCCGGTAGCGCACGACGGCGCCGGAAAAGACCGATGCACCGAGATTGTGCGAAAGTGCGTAGGTCGTGAACGAGCAGAGCGTAATGAACCAGATCGAGATGCGGTGACCGAGATGGTCGAGCGCCAATCGGTCGTAGGCCGCAAGCGCCGCATAGGCGACCAGCGTCGAGGCGATCGCCAACAGCCAGCTCCTGAACGAAATGGCGTTGAAGCTCGCGATGAACTCGTCGAGCGAAAGGCCGCGAAGCTCGTGATAAAGAGCATTCACCGAAAAGAGGATCGCGAGAAGGCCGACAACGGGCCAGAAATAGGTTTGCAGCCTCTTCATACCGCTGCCGCGATTGGTGTGAGGACCTGGGCAAGGCGTTCTGAGGACGCTTCTGTTGCGGCTGCCGGAGTGGTTCTCCAAGCGGAGACATTCTGTTTTAGCCGCTTCGTCATAGCGTCACGTCCGCAGCGCGACGCTTCGGTCCTTACCCTTGCCAACGATCCGATTTCCCTTTGTGATTTGTTTCACAAAAAGGAAGCACCTGAGACCCCTGAGGTCAAGGATTGAGGGCCCGCCGAAAACGGAGAAACCGCCCGGAAACGGTGAAGGGGAAACGGTAAAACGCGGGCGGGACGGCAATCGAATAGCAACACGAGCGCATCGGCAGACGGATTGCCCGTGGGGGCTGCATCGTCGCGGGTGCGCAACCCTATCGATGAGGCCGCGGCGGGTCGTTTCGCCGCGGCCCTGGTTCAAGTCGGTTGAGCGGGTGCGGGCGGAAATCCGCGCACATTTGCGATCCCGCCCTGACCGTCTCAGGCTGCCAGCGCGTCCAGGATGCGGATCCAGGAACGAATGCCCTTGTGGTAGGACTGCAGCTCGTACTTCTCGTTCGGCGAATGGATGCGGTCGTCGGAAAGGCCGAAGCCGACCAGCAGCGATTCCATGCCGAGCATCTTCTGGAAGTCGCCGACGATCGGGATCGAGCCGCCCATGCCGATGATGACGGCCGGCTTCGGCCATTCGTCGGAAAGAGCCACCTTCGCCGTGTTGAGCAGCGGCGATTCGTAGGGCAGGTGGATGGCCGGCGAACCGCCATGGGCGTGGAACTCGACCGAGCAATCGGCCGGAACCTTGGAGCGGACATAGGCGCGGAACGCCTCGCGGATCTTTTCCGGGTTCTGGTTGCCGACGAGGCGGAAGGAAACCTTCGCCGAAGCCTCTGCCGCAATCACCGTCTTGAAGCCTTCGCCTGTATAGCCGCCGGTGATGCCATTGACTTCCGCCGTCGGGCGCGCCCAGGTCAGTTCCAGCACCGAGCGGTTCTTTTCGCCCGACGGGATCGCGAGGCCGATTTCGCCGAGGAATTTCTCCGCCGTCTGGCCGAGCGTTTCCCAGGCAGCCTTGATCTCAGCCGGGGTCTCTTCGACGCCTTCGTAGAAGCCGGGGAGTGTCACGCGGCTGTTCTCGTCGTGAAGGCCGGCGAGAATGGTGGTTAGGATGCGGATCGGGTTGGCGGCGGCACCGCCGAAGTAACCGGAATGCAGGTCGCGGTCGGCCGCCTTGATGATGACTTCTTCGCCAACGAGGCCGCGCAGGCCCGCGGAAATGGCCGGCGTCTCGCGGTCCCACATGCTGGTGTCGCAGACTAGCGCATAGTCGGCCTTGAGTTCGGCGGCATTGGCTTCGAGGAAGGGCTTCAGCGACGGCGAGCCGGATTCCTCTTCGCCTTCGAACAGAATGGTGACGCGGCAGGGCAGGCCGCCATGCACGTCCTTATAGGCGCGCACTGCCTCGACGAAGGTCAAGAGCTGGCCCTTGTCGTCAGCCGTGCCGCGGCCGGTGATCACCTTGCGGCCGGGTTCGATTTCCTTGATGCCCGGCTCGAAAGGATCCGTGTCCCAGAGATTGAGCGGGTCGACCGGCTGGACGTCGTAGTGGCCGTAGAACAGCACGTGCGGCGCATCCGGCTTGGAGCCATCGTGATGGGCGACGACCATGGGATGGCCGGGGGTGTCGCGCACCGAGGCGGTGAAGCCGAGGCTGTTGAGTTCCGCCACCAGCCATTCGGCTGCCTTGCGGCATTCCGCCTTGAAGGCCGGGTCGGTCGAGATCGACTTGATCCGAACGAGATCGAAAAGCCGGTCGAGGCTCTTCGGCAGGTTGGCGTCTGCGCGTTCGAGAACGGGGGTGATATCTGCCATCATGCATATCCTTGCTTCGTTTGGCCGGAACCTACTGCATGAATCGCCAAATCGAAATCGATTTGCGCACGAAATCACGCGGGCGACGTTCTCCTGCATGGTCTCCTTTAATCGACTTCGATTTAAGGACAAAGACATGCAGTAAATCAAACTTCTACAGCGACCGGCGGGCATTCGACGCTGCGCCTTCAGGCGCGCAAAGTCACCGGAGGCGCGCGCTCTGGTTTAGAGCCTAAGGCCATCCTCTTTAAGCCAAATATTTTGATGGATCGATCAGGGGCGGTGCGAGGCGTCAGGCGCGGCCGTCGCCGCGCGCCACGTTGGCAAGCGCCATGCGCATATATTCGAGCATCAGTTCGCGCTCGAAGTTTCTGAGGCCGGAGAGCAGCGACTGGTCGGCGGCAAGGGCTGCTTCCTTGGCCGCTGCCTCCATCTCCTTCGCCCGCTCGGTCAGGAAGATCTGCTGCGAGCGCTTGTCCTGCGGATGCTTGCGGCGGACGATGAGCCCGTCGCGCTCCATGCGGGAGAGCGTGTTGGCCATCGTCGCCTGTTCGATGTCGAGGCGATCAAGCAGTTGCTTCTGCGTCAGGCCTTCTTCGGCCCAAAGCTCCAGCAGAATGGGAAACTGTCCCGGCGCGAACCCGAGCTTCTGGCCGCGCTCGTGCAGGGCGCGCGAAAAGCTCTTCGCCAGCAGGCTGGCCAGATAGGTCGCAGATTCCATCCGATTGAAGGCCATGCCTATCGGTACGCTCGAAGCGCCCTGAAGACAAGTTACAATGCAGGCGATGAACCCTACTACATGTCTCCCTTAATTGACTTCGATTTGAGGACAAAGACATGCAGCAAATCAAAGTGCTGCAGCGACCTTTGCGCGCCTGGTAAGACACGCGCCGCTGTAGGGAAAGCCGGCACTCACCTTGAATTGAGCGGACTTGATCGCAGGCCCTGGCCGGAAAGACGCAGGCCGTGGCCGGAAAGCAAAAAACCGTCACGGCGCGGAGGCGGCGCCGTGACGGTTTCCTGAAAACGGGACAAAGGCCCGGAGAGGGGGATAAGGCCTTTGTCCTCATCTGGTGCGGGCGGGGGACAGGCCAATCACCAGAAGACGGCATCACTCGGTGCCGTTGGGTAAGATTTGAGGAGTCAAATGTGGCTTTTCAAGGATAGGCGGCACGAATCGGACATTACAAATACGTAACGTTTCCGTGAAAACGCGACGCTCTCTCGTCACCCCTTGCAAATGGCGAAATCCACTTCGCCGGTACAATTGCCGGTAGCGGCTCGATGCCTTGTTTTCGAGACGAGAATGTAGTGTTCGGCGGGAAAACCGCAATGGACCTTTGCCTCACCCCGCGCTATCCATTTGCCCATGAAAAACGGTGATCACCTCTTCCTCGTCGACGGCTCCGGATTCATCTTCCGGGCGTTCCACGCCATCCCGCCGCTCAACCGCAAATCCGATGGCCTCCCGGTCAACGCGGTATCGGGTTTCTGCAACATGCTGTGGAAGCTGCTCACCGACGCGCGCGACACGTCCGTCGGCGTCACGCCGACCCATTTCGCCGTCATCTTCGACTATTCCTCGAAGACGTTCCGCAACGCGCTTTACGATCAGTACAAGGCCAATCGGACTGCGCCGCCGGAAGATCTCATTCCGCAGTTCGGCCTGATCCGCCATGCGACCCGCGCCTTCAACCTGCCCTGCATCGAGAAGGAAGGTTATGAGGCGGACGACCTGATCGCCACCTATGCCAGGCTTGCCGAGCAGGCCGGTGCCGATGTTACCATCGTCTCCTCCGACAAGGACCTGATGCAGCTCGTGACACCGAACGTGTCGATGTACGACAGCATGAAGGACAAGCAGATCTCGATCCCCGAGGTCATCGAAAAGTGGGGCGTGCCGCCGGAGAAGATGATCGATCTCCAGGCGATGACCGGTGATTCCACCGACAACGTTCCCGGCATTCCCGGGATCGGTCCAAAGACGGCGGCGCAGCTGCTGGAAGAATTCGGCGAACTCGATACACTGCTTGCCCGCGCCGGCGAAATCAAGCAGGCCAAGCGCCGCGAAAACATCATCGCCAATGCCGATCTCGCGCGCCTGTCGCGCCAGCTCGTGGAGCTCAAGACCGACACGCCGCTCGATGTCCCGCTGGAAGAGCTGAGCCTGGAGCCGCAAAATGGGCCGAAGTTGATCGCCTTCCTTAAGGCGATGGAATTCAACACGCTGACGCGCCGCGTCGCGGCGGCGACGGGCACGGACGCGGACGCCGTCGAAGCTGCCAACGTGCCGGTCGAATGGGGTGCGGACGCGCGGGGGCCTGACCTTGACAAGGGCGAAGCGGCGGCCGTCAGCGAGGCGTCCGCCGCCAAGGCAGCCGCGCGAGGCGAGGCGGCCGAAGCGGCGGCTGTGCTGTCGCGCGCCGGCGAACCGGTCGCGACCGATGCCACACCGCAGGCGCTGGCCGCGGCGCGGGCGGAAGTCTTTGCCAAGGCGCCGTTCGATCACAGCGCCTATGTGACGATCCGCGATATCGCGGTTCTCGACCAGTGGATATCAGCCGCGCGGGAAGCGGGCGTCGTCGGTTTCGACACGGAAACGAACTCGCTTGATGCCATGCAGGCCGATCTCGTCGGCTTCTCGCTGGCGATCGCCGACCATCGGGCGGACCCCACGGGCACCGCCGTCCGGGCGGCCTATGTCCCGCTGATCCACAAGACCGGTATCGGCGACCTCCTGGGCGGCGGGCTTGCCGAAAACCAGATCCCGGTTGGGGAGGCGCTCAGCCGCTTGAAGCGCCTGCTCGAAGACCCATCGGTGCTCAAGGTCGCGCAGAACCTGAAATACGATTACCTGGTGATGAAGCGGCACGGCATCACGGTCGAGAGCTTCGACGACACGATGCTGATGTCCTATGTCGCCGATGCCGGCAACGGCACCCACGGCATGGACTCGCTCTCCGAGCGCTGGCTGAACCACAAGCCGATCGCCTACAAGGACATTACCGGTACCGGCAAGTCGTCGCTGACCTTCGACTTCGTCGACATCGACAAGGCAACGGCCTACGCGGCCGAGGATGCGGACGTCACGCTGAGGCTCTGGCACGTCCTGAAGGCGCGGCTGGCTGCCAAGGGGCTGACGCGCGTCTATGAGCGCCTGGAGCGACCGCTGGTCGCCGTGCTCGCACGCATGGAGGACCGCGGCATCACCATCGATCGCCAGATCCTGTCACGGCTTTCGGGCGAACTGGCGCAAGGGGCGGCAGCGCTGGAGGATGAGATCTACAAGCTCGCCGGCGAAACCTTCACCATCGGTTCACCGAAGCAGTTGGGTGATATCCTGTTCGGCAGGATGGGCTTTGCCGGCGGGTCGAAGACGAAGACCGGCCAATGGTCGACCTCGGCCCAGGTGCTGGAAGACCTGGCCGCCGAAGGGCATGAATTGCCGCGCAAGATCGTCGACTGGCGGCAGCTGACCAAGCTCAAATCGACCTACACCGATGCGCTGCCGGGCTTCGTTCATCCCGAGACGAAGCGTGTGCACACGTCCTATGCGCTTGCCGCGACGACGACCGGGCGCCTGTCGTCTTCGGATCCGAACCTGCAGAACATTCCGGTGCGCACGGCCGAGGGCCGCAAGATCCGCACGGCTTTCATCGCAACGCCGGGCCACAAGCTCGTCTCCGCCGACTATAGCCAGATCGAACTGCGCGTCCTCGCCCATGTCGCCGACATTCCGCAGCTCCGCCAGGCGTTCGCCGACGGCGTCGACATTCATGCGATGACGGCCTCGGAAATGTTCGGCGTGCCGGTTGAGGGCATGCCGGGCGAGATCCGTCGTCGCGCCAAGGCGATCAACTTCGGCATCATCTACGGCATCTCGGCCTTCGGCCTCGCCAACCAGCTGTCGATCGAACGCTCCGAGGCGAGCGATTACATCAAGCGCTACTTCGAGCGTTTCCCCGGCATTCGCGACTACATGGAAGGCACCAAGGCCTTTGCTCGCGAACACGGTTACGTCGAGACCATCTTCGGCCGCCGCGCGCATTATCCGGACATCCGCTCGTCGATCCCGTCGCATCGCGCCTTCAACGAACGCGCCGCGATCAACGCGCCGATCCAGGGCTCGGCGGCCGACATCATCCGCCGCGCCATGGTGAAGATGGAGCCGGCACTGACCGAGGCGAAACTTTCGGCCCGCATGCTGCTGCAGGTGCACGACGAACTGATCTTCGAGGTCGAGGACGCCGAGGTCGAAAGGACCATCCCGGTCGTCGTCTCGGTGATGGAAAACGCCGCCATGCCGGCGCTCGACATGAAGGTGCCGCTCAAGGTCGACGCACGGGCCGCGACCAACTGGGACGAGGCGCATTAATCCGTCGGCGCAGTGCCGGGTTTTCTGATGGAATCCTCTCAGGAAACCGCAAAAATCGCCTGCGATGAATCTTGCAGCGCCCGGGGGCATTTGAGGCTTTCGGGCGCCTTTCCATCAGGATGATAGAAAGCGCCGGCTGTCGCAGCCGGAACGATTGCCGGCGCGTTCAACTCCTCATAGGCAGCGGTTGGGAAGGGGCCTGAAGCCCCATCCGGAACGGCTGCAATCGGAGGAGATCATGGCGCCGAAGACCTTCATTCTTGTCCTGTCCTGCGACGATAAACCCGGCATTGTTGCGGCCGTCACCACCGAGCTCGCCGGCCTCGGCGCCAATATCGCCGAGAGCAACCAGTTCTGGGATACCAAGACCAACAGCTTCTTCATGCGCATCGCCTTTCAGGTTGCGGCGAGCGTTCAGGCAAGTGATGTCGAGCGGGCGTTGGCCCCGGCCGTCGAGCGTTTCCAGATGCGGACGGTCCTGGCCGACGCCACGGTGAAGCCGAAGATCCTCGTGCTCGTCTCCAGGTTCGATCATGCGCTCCTGCACCTGCTCTACCAGATCCGTGTCGGCTGGCTGAACGCGGAAGTCGTCGCCATCGTCTCCAACCACGAAGACAGCCGACGCACGGCGGAGACCGAAGGATTGCCTTATCACTGTTGGCCGGTATCGAAGGACAACAAGGCCGACCAGGAAGAGAGGCTCTTGCGCCTCGTGCAGGAGACTGGCGCCGATCTCGTCATCCTCGCCCGCTACATGCAGGTCCTCTCCGACAATCTGTCGAAGCGACTCTACGGCAAGGCGATCAACATCCACCATTCCTTCCTGCCGAGCTTCAAGGGCGCCAAGCCCTATCATCAGGCGCATGAGCGCGGGGTGAAGCTGATCGGTGCGACGGCGCATTACGTCACGCCCGACCTCGACGAAGGTCCGATCATCGAGCAGGAAACCGAACGCGTCAGCCATGCGCTGACGGCCGAGGACTTCGTCGCCACCGGCCGCGATATCGAAAGCCGCGTGCTCGCGCGTGCCGTCAAGCTGCATCTAGAGCGGCGCGTCATGCTCAATGGCCACAAGACCGTGGTGTTCAACTAATCAGCTAAGAAAGGCACCTGATTGGCCGGTGCCGAACGGGCGCCGGTCAAGGCTGTTACGGGTGTGCTGCAACGGCCGTGGCGGTGACCGCCGGCGCGCGGAAGCTGGCAAAGAGCCGGCTCAAGCCTTCGCGTCCCTCGGCCGTCAGATCGAAGCGGCGGCCGAAAAGCAGCCACTCGGTACAGAGCCCGAGCATCATCCAGTGCAGCGTTCTCGTCGCCGAAGCCGGCGTCCAGGTCTCGTGCATCTGCCCCTTGGCGAGGGCGCGGGAGAAAGCGAGTTCCAGGAGGACATTATGGCGCTCGTCGAGCTCTTTCTGGCGGGTCAGGACCTCGCTCATGTCGCCATCGTAATTGGTGCGCAGCATGATCGTGAGAATGCGCTGGCGCTGTTCGTCGGCGGCGAGAGCATCCAGCCAATCGCCCATGGCGCTTTCGAGGATGGAAAGAGTATCGGCGGCCTCCGCTTCGATTTCACGGGCGATCATGTCTTCCTGCGGCAGGGGCACGGCATCGTGCAGCGCGAGGAACAGGTCCGTCTTGTTGGCGAAGTGCCAGTAGATGGCACCACGTGTCACGCCCGCAGCCCTGGCGATTTCTTCGAGCGTCGTGTTCGAGACGCCCTTTTCGTAGAAGACCCGCTCGGCGGCGCAGAGGATCTTCTGCCGCGTTACTTCTGCGTCGGCTTTTGTTCGGCGCATTCATTCCTCCTCGTCAGACGGCCCGCCGACAGTGATGTGCAGCGGGCCGTCTCCTGCATGTTTCCTTAAATCGTATCCGATTTAAGGACAAAACATGCAGCATTTCCAAGTGCTACAGCGACCTTTGCGCGTCTGATAGACGCGCGGCGCTGTAGTGTCATTTTACTCGGCGGGTGTCGGGTTTTCTGCGGCTGCCGGTGTGTTTTCCACCTTCTTTCGTCCGAAGATCTTCGTGACGAACACGAAGAAGACCGGAACGAAGAAGATGGCAAGCACCGTTGCCGAGATCATCCCGCCCATGACGCCCGTGCCGATGGCGCGCTGGCTGCCGGAGCTGGCGCCGGTGGCGATCGCCAGCGGCAGAACGCCGAGCGTGAAGGCCAGCGACGTCATCAGGATCGGCCGGAAGCGAAGATGTGCCGCCTCCAGCGTCGCGTCGATCAGCGACTTGCCCTGCTCGCGCAGTTCCTTCGCGAACTCGATGATCAGGATCGCGTTCTTCGCCGAAAGGCCGATGATCGCGATCAGACCCACCTTGAAGTACACGTCGTTCGGCATGTCGCGCATGGTGACCGCCAGCACGGCGCCGATGACGCCAAGCGGAACGACCATGATCACCGCAACCGGGATCGACCAGCTCTCGTAGAGCGCCGCAAGGCACAGGAACACCAGGAGGCACGACAGCGCGATCAGGAGAGGCGCCTGGGTGCCGGACTGGATTTCCTGCAGCGACTGCCCCGTCCATTCGTAGCCGAAGCCGGCCGGAAGCTGCCCGGCGAGACGCTGCATCTCGGCGATCGCGTCACCGGACGAATAGCCGGGTGCCGCCTCGCCGCTGATGCGGACCGAGGGATAGCCGTTGTAGCCGATCGTCTGCGTCGACGCCTTGACCCATTCCACCGTCGCGAAGGCCGACAGCGGCACCATGCCGCCATTGGCGTTGCGGACGTTCAGGTTCAGCAGGTCGGCGGTCTGCATGCGCTGACCTTCGTCCGCCTGTACCGTCACGCGCTGCATGCGCCCGGCATTGGGGAAGTCGTTGACGTAGGACGAGCCGAGGTTGGTCGAGATCGTCGAGTTGATGTCGGCGAAGGTCACGCCGAAGGTGTTCGCCTTTTCGCGGTCGATGTTGACGCTGACCTGGGCCGCATCCGGCATACCCTCGAAGCGGACGCCGGCGAGCACCTTGCTTTGGGCCGCCATACCGAGAAGCTGGTCGCGCGCCTGCGACAGTGCCGCCTGGCCAAGGCCGCCGCGGTCCTGCAGGCGGAACGAGAAGCCGCCCGTGGTGCCGAGGCCCTGGATCGCCGGCGGCGATAGCGCGAAGCTGATCGCGTCCTTGATCTGGCTCATCGCCATCGTCGCACGCATGGCGATCGACTGCGCGGCGTTGTTGGCGTCACGTTCCTTCCAGTCCTTGAGCGTCACGAAGGCGAGCGCTGCGTTCTGGCCGGTGCCGAAGAAGGAGAAGCCGTTGATCGCGATGATGCGTTCGACAGACGGTTCCTGGCCGAAGATCTTCTCCGCCTGCTCCACTACCTCGGTCGTGCGGTTGCCCGTCGCTTCCGACGGTAGCTGCATCATGACGATCACGAAGCCCTGGTCTTCGTCCGGCAGGAACGATGACGGCAGCTTCATGAACAGCCAGCCGAGGCCGGCGAGCACCGCGACATAGACGATCATGTAGCGGCCGGTCCGGTGCACCAGGCGCTTCACGATGCCGCTATAGCCGTGCGAGGTCTTGTCGAAGCTGCGGTTGAACCAGCCGAAAAAGCCGCGCTTGGCGTGGTGGTGGCCCTTCGGCACCTGCTTCAGGAAGCTCGCGCAGAGTGCCGGCGTCAGCGACAGCGCAAGAAGCGCCGAGAACAGGATCGAGACGACCATCGTCAGCGAGAACTGGCGATAGATCACACCGACGGCACCCGGGAAGAAGGCCATCGGGATGAACACCGAAGCCAGTACCAGCGTGATGCCGATGACCGCGCCGGTGATCTGCCTCATTGCCTTGCGGGTCGCTTCCTTCGGCGTCAGCCCTTCCTCGGACATGATGCGCTCGACGTTTTCGACGACGATGATCGCATCGTCGACGAGGATACCGATCGCCAGCACCATGCCGAACATGGTCAGAACGTTGATCGAGAAGCCCATCGCCAGCATCACCGCGCAGGTGCCGAGCAGGGCCACCGGCACGACGAGCGTCGGGATGATGGTGTAGCGGATGTTCTGCAGGAACAGGAACATCACGATGAACACCAATGCCACCGCTTCGACGAGCGTCGAAAGCACCTTCTCGATCGAAACGGCGACGAAGGGCGAGGTGTCGTAGGGAACCGAATATTCGAGGCCCTGCGGGAAGAACTTCGCCAGTTCGTCCATGCGCGCCTTGATGGCGGCCGAGGTCGACATGGCGTTGCCGCTCGGCGAGAGCTGGACAGCGATCGCTGCCGAGGGCTTGCCGTTCAGCCGCGTCGAGAAGGCGTAGCTTTCGCCGCCGATCTCGATGCGGGCGACGTCGCGCAGCCGCACTGACGAACCGTCTGGATTGGCGCGAAGGACGATCGCGCCGAACTCTTCGGCGCTCTCAAGCTGGCCCTTGACGACGACGGGCGCGCTGATCTGCTGGGTGATCGGGTTCGGCTGTGCGCCGATCGAGCCGGAGGCGATCTGGGCGTTTTGCGCAGTGATCGCAGCCGTCACATCGGCGGCCGTCAGGTTGAGGCCCAGCATCTTGTCCGGATCGAGCCAGACGCGCATCGAGCGTTCGGTTGCGAAGAGCTGCGCGCGGCCGACGCCGGGTACACGCTGGATTTCGCTCAGAACGTTGCGGCTCAGATAGTCGCCGAGGCCGATGGCATCCATCGAACCGTCGGTCGAGGTCAGGGCCACGATCATAAGGAAGCCGGAGCCGGCCTCATCGACCTGGACGCCCTGGCGCTTGACCGAATCGGGCAGGCGCGGCTCGACGCGGCGAACGCGGTTCTGGATGTCGACCGCCGCCTGTCCCGGATCGGTGCCGGGTGCGAAGGTGGCGCTGATTTCGACCGAACCGGAGGCGCTCGAGGTCGATTCGAAGTAGAGCAGACCTTCGACGCCGTTGAGCTCGTCTTCGATCAGTCGGGTGACGCTCTGATAGGTGTCCTGCGACGAGGCGCCGGGGTAGCTCGTGTTGATGGAGATCTGCGGCGGCGCGACGTCGGGATATTGCGAAACCGGCAGAAGCGGGATCGCAATGACGCCGGCGACCATGATGAAGATCGCCACCACCCAGGCAAAAATAGGCCTGTCGATGAAAAAACTAGGCATCAATCAAACTCACTTTGTAACTTCGGCAGGCTTCTCGTCGGCAGATGCCGTCGTCTGCGCCGCTTCGGCGACAGGCTTGGCCTCCGGGTTCCAATCCGTCGGCTCGACCGGTGCGCCGGGGCCGATCTTCTGGAAGCCTTCGACGATGACCTTCTCGCCGGCCTTGAGGCCGGCGGTCACCTGCCAGCGGGTGCCGATCGTGCGGCCGAGCGTCACGTTGCGGAACTCGACCTTGTTGTCGGCGCCTACGACATAGACCTGCGACTGGCCGGCATTGTTGCGCTGGACGGCCTGCTGCGGAACGGTGATCGCGTCCTTCTCGACGCCCTGCTGCACCAGCACGCGGACATACATGCCCGGAAGCAGGTCGTTGTCGGGGTTCGGGAACTCACCGCGCAGCGTCACCTGGCCGGTCGTCGCATCGACGGCCGCTTCGGAGAACAGGAGCTTGCCCTTGTGCTCGTAGGCCGTGCCGTCGTCGAGCACGAGCTGCACTTCGGCTTCTTCGCCGTCGCCGCTCATCATCTTGCCGTCCTCGAGCGCCTTGCGCAGGCGAATGAGGTCGGTCGCCGACTGGGTGAAGTCGGCATAGAGCGGATCGAGCTGTTGGATCGTTGCGAGATTTTCCGAGCTGTTGGTGCTGACGAGGGCGCCTTCGGTGATCAGCGCACGGCCGATGCGGCCGCTGATCGGTGCCGTCACGTCGGCATATTGCAGGTCGAGCTTGGCTGCGGCGAGGCCGGCCTCGGCGATCGCGACATCGGCATCGGCGGTCGCGAGCAGGGCGGCCGCATCGTCGAACTGCTGCGCGGCGACGACATTCGCCTTCTTCAACTGTTCCTGGCGGTCGGCCTTCTGCTGAGCCTGGACGCGGATGGATTGGGCGCGCCGCAGCGTCGCCTCCGCCTTTTCGACCTGCACGCGGAAGGGAGCCGGATCGATGCGGTAGAGCACGTCACCCGCATTGACCTTGGAGCCCTGCTGGAAGACGCGCTCGACGACGATGCCGGAGACGCGCGGGCGGACCTCGGCGACTCGGGTCGCGGCGATGCGGCCGGGCAACTCGTTGGTGATCGGCAGGGTCTCGGCCTTGGTCGTGAAGACCGCGACGGCGGACGGTGGGAATGCGGCAGCGCCCTGTTGTGCTTCCTCTTTCTGGCAGCCGGAAAGAAGAATCACAGTTGCCAAGGCGGCGGCCAGTGTCGGTCGGTTCATGCGCATAGCGATGTCCATATTCGGTGACCGCAGGCAACAGGTGCATCTCGCAAGGTGCCCGTGCGGTCCGGATGTGAAGGGGAGCGGAACCGGTATCAGGTTCGGCAAATACCGGAAAGCTAATATACAAACACAAATGTATGTTAATTCGCGTTGCAGTGCAACAGCGTGTTGCGACAGGTCGGGTCAAAAAATAATTCAGCCGCCACAGGGGGTTAGTCCTGTAGCGGCTGATTTTCACGCAGCTGTGATGGGGCGCCGGCCCCAAGATGGATCAGGCGAGAATGCGGTCGTCGTTGCCGAAACGATGCATGCTGCCGACCATCGGCGTCGCATAGACGATGTCGTCAGGTGCATAGCGATGCTCGCCGAAGAGGCGAACGGTGATGGTGCCGGCCTGTTCGGAATCGATGTAGACGATCGTGTCGGCGCCGAGGTGCTCGACGTGGATCACCTTGCCCTTCCAGTCGCCGCTCTCGCGCGAAAGCGCCATGTGCTCAGGCCGGATGCCGACCGTCTTGGCGCCGGCGTCGCCGAGCCGCGCGCCCTCGATGAAGTTCATCTGCGGCGAGCCGATGAAGCCGGCGACGAAGACGTTGGCGGGGCGGTTGTAGAGATCCATCGGCGAGCCGATCTGCTCGATCTTGCCGGCGTTCAAGACGACGATCTTGTCGGCGAGCGTCATCGCCTCCACCTGATCGTGGGTCACGTAGATCATCGTTGCCTTGAGGCTGCGATGCAGCCTTGCGATCTCGAGACGGGTGTTGACGCGCAGTGCCGCATCGAGGTTGGACAGCGGCTCGTCGAACAGGAAGAGCTTCGGTTCGCGCACGATCGCGCGGCCGATCGCGACGCGCTGGCGCTGGCCGCCTGAAAGCTCGGCCGGGCGCCGGGCAAGATAGGGGTCCAGAGACAGCATGCTCGCCGCTTTGCCAACCTTGTTGTCGATCTCAGCCTTCGGAGCGCCGGCCTGCTTCAGGCCGAGCCCCATATTGTCCTTCACCGTCAGGTGCGGATAGAGCGCATAGGACTGGAACACCATGGCGATGCCGCGTTTGGCCGGTGCCACGTGTCCGACTTCGGTGCCGTCGATCTGGACGCTGCCGGAGGTCGCGTCTTCGAGACCGGCAATGGTGCGCAGCAAGGTCGACTTGCCGCAGCCGGACGGGCCGACGAAGATGACGAACTCGCCGTCCTTCACCTCGAGGTCGATGCCCTTCAGCACCTCATGGCTACCATAGGCCTTGCGGATGGATTTGAGTTGAAGCGATCCCACCTGGTTGCCCCCTTAGAGTTTGACTGGTCTGCCGGTGCGTACGCTTTCATCTGCGGCGAGGCAGATGCGCAGCGACTGGACGGCGTCGTTCATGTGACGGTCGAGGTCGATGTCCTCGCGAATGGCCTTCAGCACATAGGCCTGCTCGCGGTCGCAGAGTTCCTGGTGGCCGGGCTCGCCGTCCATCTTCAGGTCCTTGTCAGCCCTGAGGAACCGCCCGTCCGGGCCGGTTTCGGCGCTGTGCAGGCGGATCACCGCGGTCTTGGTATGCATGTCGATGTCGTCGGACTTCGCATTCTGGTCCATGACGATCGACACCGATCCGTTCGGCGACATCACGTCCTTCACGAAGAAGGCCGTTTCCGAGATCATCGGGCCCCAGCCGGCCTCGTACCAGCCGGCCGAACCGTCCTCGAAGATCACCTGCAAGTGTCCATAGTTGTACATGTCGGGTGCGATCTCGTCGGAGAGGCGCAGGCCCATGCCACGGACTTCCACCGGTTTGGCGTCGGTGATCTGGCACATGACGTCGACATAGTGCACGCCGCAATCGACAATCGGCGACGTCGTCTTCATCAGCGCCTTGTGCGTCTCCCAGGTCGGGCCGCTCGACTGCTGATTCAGGTTCATGCGGAAGACGTAGGGGCCGCCGAGCTTGCGCGCTTCGGCAATCAGCCGGATCCACGAGGGGTGATGGCGCAGGATGTAGCCGATCACCAGCTTGCGGCCGTGCTTCTTCGCAGCCGCGACGACGCGCTCGGCATCGGCAACCGTGGTTGCAAGCGGCTTCTCGACGAAGACGTCGGCACCGGCTTCGAAGGCCATGACCGCAAAATCGGCATGGCTGTCGGAATAGGTGCAGATCGAGCAGAGATCCGGTTTCAGCTCGGCAAGCGCCGTCTTGAAATCCGGATGGATCTCATAGCCGCGGAGCTCCTCCGGCAGCGGCACCTTCGAGCGGTTGACGAGGCCGACGATCTCGAAGCCGGGATTGTTGTGATAGGCGAGCGCGTGGCTGCGCCCCATGTTGCCGAGTCCTGCGACGAGGACCCGGACCGGTTTGCTGCTTGCACTCACTTGACTGCTCCTGCCGTGATGCCGCGGATCAGTTGCCGCGAGAAGATGACGTAGAGAACGAGGACCGGAAGGATGGCGAGCGAGAGCGCGGCCAGCACTGCGTTCCAGTTGGTGACGAACTGGCCGATGAAGATCTGCGAGCCGAGCGTCACCGTCTTGGTCGCTTCCGCCGGTGCCAGGATCAGCGGGAACCAGAGGTCGTTCCAGATCGGGATCATCGTGAAGACTGCAACCGTCGCCATGGCCGGTCTGACCAGCGGCAGCACCAGGCGGAAGAAGATCGAGTATTCCGACAGTCCGTCGATGCGCCCGGCGTTCTTGAGATCGTCCGAAACCGTTCGCATGAACTCCGAGAGTATGAAGATCGCGAGCGGCAAGCCTTGCGCCGTATAGACCAGGATCAGCGCTGTCAGCGTGTTGACCAGGTTGGCGGCGACCATGCCCTGGAGAATGGCGACGGTGCCGAGCCGGATCGGGATCATGATGCCGATCGCCAGATAGAGGCCCATCACCGTATTGCCGCGGAAGCGATACTCCGACAGTGCGAAGGCGGCCATCGCGCCGAAGAGCAGCACCAGCGCGATCGAGACGATCGTGACGATGAAGCTGTTCTGGAAATAGGTGGCGAAATCCCCCTGGCCGAGGACGGTTTCATATCCGATCAGGCTGAAGGTCTGCGGCGTCGGGATCGTCAACGGCGCCCGGAAGATCGCGTTGCGATCCTTGAACGAGTTGATGATCGTCAGGAACACCGGGAACAGCGACACGAGCGTGTAGGCGATCAGCGCCACATGCACGAAGCCGGTGCGGAAGATGGAATTGCGTGCTTTCGACATCTCCGATCTCCTCAGAACTGGTAGCGGCGCATGCGGCGCTGGATGACGAAGAGGTAGAGCGAGACGCCGGCGAGGATGATCAGGAACATCACCGTGGCGATCGTCGCGCCCATGGAGCGGTCACCGAGCTGGAGCTGGAAACCGAAGAAGGTGCGGTAGAGCAGCGTGCCGAGGATGTCGGTCGAACCATCGGGACCGGCAAGCGCACCCTGGACCGTGTAGACCAGGTCGAAGGCGTTGAAGTTGCCGACGAAGGTCAGGATCGAGATGATGCCGATGGCCGGCAGGATCAGCGGCAGCTTGATCTTCCAGAACTGGCTCCAGCCGGTGACGCCGTCGCATTCGGCGGCCTCGATCACCTCATCCGGAATGTTGAGCAGGGCCGCGTAGATCAGCATCATCGGGATGCCGACATACTGCCAGACCGAGATCAGCGACACGGCGATGAGCGCCGAACCGGGCTTGCCGAGCCAGGGCGCAAACAGCGACTTCAGGCCGACCAGATCGAGCATCCAGGGCGACACGCCCCAGATCGGCGACAGGATCAGCTTCCAGATGAAGCCGACGATGACGAAGGACAAGAGCGTCGGCAGGAAGATTGCCGTGCGGTAGAAGGTGACGAAGCGCAGCTTCGGGATCGACAGCATCGCGGCGAGCGCGACACCGATCGGGTTCTGGACGCACATGTGGATGATGAAGAAGATGACGTTGTTCTTCAGCGCGTTCCAGAAGTCGTGGGCCCAGCGCTCGTCGCCGAACAATGTCTGGAAGTTGGCGAGCCCGACGAAGGCCGGCTGTCCGTCCACCGTGTTGAACAGCGAGAGCCGGAGCGTTTCGATCAGCGGCAGGATCATGACCGCCGAGTAGATCAGGAAGGCCGGCAGCAGGAAAACGAGGATGTGCCAGCGCTTCGGCCGCCTTGCGGTCGGCTGTCCGTCTTGCACTGAAAGAGCGTCACTCATTGGTCCATCCGTTTCTAGAAGACCGGTCCCCAGACAATCACGATGCGCACCGACGCCACACGGCCGGTCTCGCCGTGTGCCATCTGCCCGTTTTGGGCTTCATGACGAAGGTTAAGTCTATCGCGTTCTTTTGCAAACGACTGCGTCGGTGGCCTCCCAAGAAGGGAGGCCTGTGACGCTTCGGCTGGGGGAGTGCCTCATACGGCATGCCGCCCCGCCCGGCCTTGCTGCAAATGTCCCAAGGACAAACATGCAGCATTCAAAGTGCTACGGCGACCATTCTGCGTCCGGAAGGACACGGGGGGCGTGCCGTAGGGCCGACCCTCCCCCGAAGGGGAGGGAACCTGTTGCGCTTACGTCTTACTTCGCCGGCTTGTACCAGCCGTCGAGGCCCTTCTGCAGCTTCTCGGCAGCAACCTCCGGCGTATCCGTGCCGTTGATCACGTTGGCCGATTCAACCCAGGTTTCGTTTTCCAGGTTCGGCGTGCCGCGCGACAGGATCTGGTAGGTCGAGCGGATCGTCGGCTTGCACTTTTCACGCCAGGAGACGAATTCCTGGGCGAGCGGATCGGCCATCTTCACCGGGGTCGAATTCAGGCTGAAGAAACCCGGGAGCGCATTGGCGTAGATCTCGGCGAACTCCGGCGAAGCGACCCAGGTCAGGAAGGTCTTGGCCTGTTCCGCATGGGCGCTCTTGGCATTGAGGCCGATGCCGATGTCGTTGTGGTCCGAGATGTAGCAGGTGTCGCCGGCGTTTTTGACCGGCGGCGGGAAGGCGCCCATCTTGAACTGTGCCTGGGTGTTGAACAGGCCGATCTCCCAGGAGCCGGCCGGATAGATCGCGGCACGGCCGAGCGTGAAGAGGTTCTGGCTGTCCGGATAGGTCTGGGCTTCGAAGCCGTCGCCGAGATAGTCCTTCCACTTGGCAAGGACGCGGTAGGGCTCGACCCACGGTTCGTCGGTCAGCTTCTGTTCGCCCTTGATCAGGGCAGCACGGCCCTCTTCACCCTTCCAATAGGTCGGGCCGATGTTCTGGTAGCCCATGGTTGCGGCTTCCCAGAGGTCCTTGGTGCCCATCGCCATCGGAATGTAGTTGCCGTCGGCCTTGATCTTGTCGAGTGCGGCGAAGAATTCGGCCTCGGTCGTCGGGACCTGGATGCCGAGCTGGTCGAAAGCGTCCTTGTTGTAGATGAAGCCGTGGATGACCGAAGCCATCGGCACGCAGAAGGTCGTCTTGCCGTCGTCGGTGGTCCAGGCGGACCTAGCGACCGGGGAGAAGTTCTCCATGCCCGGCAGCGCGGTCAGGTCGGTCAGGTGCTTCTTGTTGAAGAGCTCGAGTGAGGCGTCGAACGGGCGGCAGGTGATGAGATCGCCCGCAGAGCCGGCGTCGAGCTTGGCGTTCAGCGCCGCGTTGTATTCGGTCGGCGCCGTCGGGGCGAACTTGATCTTGATGCCCGGGTTCTTCGCTTCGAAGGCCGGGATCAGCTTTTCCTGCCAGATCGCCAGGTCGTCGTTGCGCCAGCTTTCGATCGTCAGCGTCACGTCCTCGGCGTGCGCCAGGCCGGCCGTGCCGAGAATGCTCGAAGCGAGCAGCAGGCCTTTGATTGTTGTACGGGTCATGCAGGTTCTCCCTCTTTATAGGCGCCACTTCGGCGCGGTTCAGATCCCAGAGTTCATTTAGGCCGAGACGATGTCGATCGCCCGGCGCAGGTTCTGTTTGGCCTCTTTCAGCGCGGCGTCGGCAGCCGCCACGTCCTTCGCGCCCGAGGCGAGAAGGATCGCGACCTTGACCGAGCCCGAGGCCATGTTGATCAGCCGGCCGGCTTCGGCGGCGCTGACGCCGGTGATGTCGGTGACGATGCGGATGGCGCGGCCGTGCAGCTTGATATTGTCGGCGCGCAGGTTGACCATATGGCCGTCGAGCACGTGGCCGAGATGGATGCCGACCAGCGTCGAGAACATGTTGAAGGCGATCTTCTGTGCCGTGCCGGCGCCCATGCGGGTCGAGCCGGAGACCACTTCCGGCGGCGTTTGCAGGAGGATCGAGACGTCGGCATCCCTAAAGAGCGCGGCACCCGGATTGTTTGCGACGGCGATCACCTTCGCGCCGCGCTTACGGGCCTCGTCGGCGGCGGCAAGCGCATAAGGGGTGGAGCCGCTGGCGGAAACGGAAACGAGACAGTCGCCCGCACCGATGCCGGCCTTGCGCACGTCCTCGCGGGCAAGGTCCATATCGTCTTCATAGCCGCCGGCAAGATCACTGAGGCTGGCAGAACCGCCGGCAAGCAGGATGACGATCTGCTCCTGGGCAATGCCGTAGGTGCCGGGCAGCTCGAGCGCATCGGCCATCGCCATCAGGCCGGAACTGCCGGCGCCGGCATAGGCGAGGCGGTGGCCCGAAGAAAGTGCTTCGGCGGCGATGGAGGCAGCGGCAGAGATCGACTCGATGGCCGCATCGACGCTCTTGGCGGCCGCCTGTTGGCCGGATGCGAGCAGCCGCAGCGCCAGCGCCGGATGCATGAGATCCAGGCCCTTGGCGTTGTCGTGACGCTCTTCGGTCTTTGCTGGCGGCATGGGTCGTGTCTCCTCTCGGTTGAAATTAATGCCAAAAAAATACCAATTGTCCAGCAGAATTTAACTTTTGGCGCCTGAAAAAACTGATTGTCTAAATTAGCGCTTAAATTTCAATGCATTGCGTCGAAATCGAAAGTGCTGAACGGATTCGGACTTGGTTATTGGTATTTTTTTGGTATCCTCAATGGGCGGAGGTGCTCATGACAAATTACCTGATTGGAATCGATGGCGGCGGAACGAGCTGCCGGGCGGCCGTGGCAACGGCGGATGGGCGCATTCTCGGGCGCGGCAAGGCCGGCGCCGCCAACATCCTGACCGACCCGGAGACCGCGCTCGCCAATATTGGCGAAGCCGCGGGCGCTGCATTCGAAGAGGCCGGCCTCGATCCTGAGGGCATCACCGCCGCGAAGGCGATAGTCGGTGTGGCCGGCCATAATGTCGGTGACGCCGTGCACTACGTGAAGCGTCGTCTGCCCTTCGCTGCCGCGGATATCGAATCGGACGGTTTGATCGCGCTGCAGGGCGCGCTCGGCAACCGGGACGGCGCGGTCGCCATCCTCGGCACCGGCACCATCTATATCCTGCGCCAGGGCGAAACCGTCAGCTATGTCGGCGGCTGGGGCTTCACCATCGGCGATCACGGCAGCGGCGCACGCATCGGCCATGCCCTTTTGCAGGAAAGCCTGCTCGCCTTCGACAATATCCACGAGGCGTCCGCCGTTACAGATAGCGTCATGGCGGAATTCAACAATGACCCGCGCGATGTCGTCGATTTCGCCCGCCTTGCCAAGCCGGGCGAGTTCGGCCGCTATGCGCCGCGCGTCTTCGAAGGCGCTGCCGCCGGCGACCCCGTTGCCGTGCGGCTCCTGAAAGCCGCGGCGGTCACCGTGGATGAGGCGCTCGACGTGGTCGTCGCCAGGGGATGCGAGCGGCTGTGCCTGCTTGGCGGACTGGCGCCGCTCTATCGACCCTGGCTTGCCGAGCGGCATCAGGCGCTGCTCGTCGAGGCGGAAGCGGACGCATTGACCGGCGCGGTCGCACTTGCCGCCCAGCGCTTCGGCTCCCAGGCGAGGGCAGGCGCATGACGCATCAGCTCGCATCCATCCTGCCGCTCGAGGGTCTGCAATCCGGAGGAGCGGGGCCGCTCTATCTCAAGCTTCGGCAGTCGCTCGAAGAGGCGATCCAATCGGGCAAGCTCAATCACGGCGACGCCTTGCCGCCGGAGCGCGACCTCGCCGACTACGCCAATATCAGCCGTGTGACCGTGCGCAAGGCGGTGGACGATCTGGTGCGCGACGGATTGCTGGTGCGCCGCCACGGTTCCGGCACCTTCGTCGTCAAGCCGGTATCCAAGGTGCAGCAGTCGCTGTCGCGGCTGACCTCGTTCACCGAGGACATGGCGCGCCGCGGGCTCAATACCCATGCGCGCTGGCTGGAGCGCGGCCTGTTCCATCCTTCGCCGGACGAGATGATGGCGCTGGGCCTGCCGGCTGATGCATTGGTCGCCCGCCTCGGACGCCTGCGCATTGCCGACGACATGCCGCTCGCGATCGAGCGTGCCAGCATCTCGGCCGAGTTCCTGCCGGATCCGCAGGCCGTCACCTCGTCGCTCTATTCCGCGCTCGACAAGACCCGCTCGCGACCGGTTCGGGCCGTTCAGCGCATCTCCGCCTGCAACATCAAGGACCCGGATGCCTCGATGCTCGGCGTTGCCGTCGGCTCGGCCGGCCTTTCCATCGAACGCGTCTCCTATCTTGCATCGGGACGTGTCGTCGAATTCACCCGCTCGCTCTACCGGGGCGACGCCTATGATTTTGTCGCGGAACTGACGCTTTCGGAATCCTAAAGCGACCGCCCGCAGAAAGGAATTGACCATGCAGACCAACATGCGCCGAGAAATCGACGAGATACCCGAAGCCGCCCAGCGCTTGCTCGAGCGTTCCGCCGATCAGTTGAAGGCCGCTGGCGCTGCTCTGCGCGCCAAGGATCCGGCCTTCCTGGTGACGATCGCCCGCGGTTCATCCGACCACGCGGCGCTCTTCCTGAAATATGCGATCGAACTGCAGGCCGATCGGCCGGTCGCTTCGCTCGGCCCGTCGCTCGCCTCGATCTACGGCGCCAAGCTGAAGCTCGGCGGTGCGGCGGCGATCGCGATTTCGCAATCGGGCAAGAGCCCGGATATCGTCGCCATGGCTAAAGCCGCGACCGACGCCGGCGCCGTCTCGATTGCGCTCACCAACACGCTGCCCTCGCCAATTTCCGAGGCCTGCACTCACCCGCTCGACATTCTGGCTGGCCCCGAGATCGCGGTCGCGGCCACCAAGTCCTACGTCAACTCGATCGTTGCCGGCCTTGCCGTCCTTGGCGAATGGACCGGTGACGCCGCGCTTCAGAGCGCGGTTGCCGACCTGCCGAACCAGTTCGCCAAGGCGGTGAAGCTCGACTGGCAGGCCTTTGCCGACGATCTCGGCGAGGCGGAATCGCTCTACGTGCTCGGCCGCGGGCCGGCTCTGGCGATTGCCAGCGAGGCGGCGCTGAAGTTCAAGGAAACCTCCGGCATGCACGCCGAAGCCTATTCCGCGGCGGAAGTGCTGCACGGACCGGTGGCGCTCGTCGGCGCCAAGTTCCCGGTCTTGACGCTCGCAGCCCGCGACGCGGCGGAAACCTCGGTCGCAGGCATCGCCGACGGTATGGCGGAAAAAGGCGCAGTGGTTCATGTTACCTCGAGCCGTGCGGCCAAGGCCAAGCGCCTGCCGTTCGTCGAGACGGGCCATCCGATCACGGACGCGCTGACCTTGATCCTGCCGTTTTACGGCTTCGTCGAAGCCTGGTCGCGCTCGCGCGGTCTCAACCCCGATGCGCCGGCAAGCCTCAAGAAGGTAACGGAGACGAGATGAGCGAGAGGAAGGCAATCACCGGCGCCCGCCTGTTCGACGGCGTCGAATGGCACGACGGCTGTGCCCTCGTGATCGAGGCCGGCCGCGTCAAGGCGATCGTGGCATCGGCCGATGTTCCTGCCGATGCCGAAAGGATCGATGCGCATGGCATGTTGCTCGTACCGGGCTTCATCGACCTGCAGGTCAACGGCGGCGGCGGCGCGCTTCTCAATGAGGAGCCGAGCGTCGAGGGCATCCGGCAGATCTGTTCGGCGCATGCCAAGTTCGGCACCACCGCACTGCTGCCGACGCTGATCACCGATACGCGCGAAGTCAGAAGCGCCACCATCAAGGCGGGGCTTGATGCCAAGGCCGCACACGTGCCCGGTTTCCTCGGGCTGCATCTCGAAGGCCCGCATCTCTCGGTCGCGCGCAAGGGCGCCCATGATCCGAAACTGATCCGTCCGATGGACGATGCCGATCTCGCGGAAATGCTCGATTGCGCGAAAGCGCTCGGCGTTCTGATGGTGACGGTGGCGCCGGAAAACGCCACCAGAGAGCAGGTGCGGGCGCTGGCCGATGCCGGCGTCGTCGTCAGCCTCGGCCACACCGATGTCGGCTACGAGACCGCCGTTGCCTATGCAAGAGCAGGCGCCAGGACGGTGACGCACCTCTTCAACGCCATGAGCGGTCTCGGTCATCGCGAACCGGGCGTGGTCGGCGCCGCGCTTGCCACCGGCACGCTGCATGCCGGCCTGATCGCCGACGGCTACCATGTCGAGCCGGCCTCGATGGGCGTGGCGCTTCGCGCCAAGACCGGTCCGGGCCAGATCTTCCTTGTCACTGACGCAATGTCGCCGATCGGCACCGACATGACCAGCTTCCAGTTGAACGGCCGCGAGATCCTGCGCGAAGGTGGCCGGCTGACGCTTGCGGACGGCACGCTCGCCGGCGCCGACACCGACATGCTCTCCTCGGTCCGCTTCGTGCACGAGAAGCTCGGCCTGCCGGTGGAAGAAGCCTTGCGCATGGCTTCCGCCTATCCGGCCGATGCCATGGGGATCGCCACTCACAAGGGACGGCTGAAGCCTGGCGCCGACGCGGATTTCGTGCTGCTGACGCCGGAGCTCGGCATGGGCTCCACCTGGATTGGCGGCGTTCAGGTCTACGCCGCCTGATTGTCACACCGTCAGGCAAAAGCCCCGGACAACGCAAAGCCTGTCCGGGGCTTTTCACGTCGGGTGACCTTGTCTCAGCGCACTGAAAGCCTTGCCTTCATCGCCCGGACCGTTTCCATATCAGTGCGCCGCCGATCTGCCGAGACGAAGCCCATCTCGACCAGCCGCCGATCCTGAGCCGGATCACGAACGGAGCAGGAGGAATGCACCTCGCTGACGCTCAACCGGTCGAGAAGACCATCGACCGTATCGAGCGTGACGCCGGACCCCGGCATGATCGACAGCCTGCCCTTGGCGAGACTGACGATTTCGGCCAGCCGATCGATTGCCTGCGGCGCGCTCTTGGCGCCGCCCGAGGTCAGGATGCGCTCGAAGCCGAGTTCGACCGCCACCTCCATCGCCTCGGCAAAATCCGGCACGAGATCGAAGGCGCGGTGCAGCGTCATGCCGAGGCCGGCTGCGTGGCCGGTAAGCTTGATGAGCATTGAGGCATCGAGGCGACCGTCGGCAAGCGAGGCGCCGAGCACGACGCCCGCCAGGCCGGCGGCCCGCGCCGCATCGATATCCCGGCGCATGACGTCGAGGTCTGCGGCGGAGAAGACGAAATCGCCAGGACGGGGGCGGATCATCGCGTAAACGGGTACCGGCGGCGGACCGGCCAGCGCCATCAGTCCGGGATTGGGCGTCAGGCCGCCGACGGAAAGTGCTGCGCAGAGCTCGATGCGGTCGGCGCCGCCCTCAATGGCCGCCTTCAGCCCGTCGGTATCATCGACGCAGACTTCGAGCTTGATGCCGTTCATGCCTTTTCCTCTTCCAGTCCGAGCAGTGCGGCGCCGATCAGGCCAGGCTCGACCCGGCACTCGCCCCGCACCACCAGCGGCCGGTCGAATTGCCTCAGAATCCGGCTACGGACCGCGCCGTCGATTTCGGCAAGCAATTCCTCAGAATTGGAAAGGCCGCCGCCGACCGGCACGATCGTCGCGCCGGTGATATTGATGACGAGCGCCAGCGGCGAGCTGACGAGATCGACGAGAAGCTCGACCGTACGCTTCGCCTCGGCGTCGCCCGCCCGCCAGGCCTCGATGATCTCATGGCTCGAAAGTGTCTTGCCATGTGCGGTCTGGTGCAGCCGCTCCAACCCGCGCGCGCCGCCGACAGTATCGACGCAGCGCTTCTGGCCGCAGCCGCAGTCATAGGCGGGAATCGCGATCGGCGGATAACCGGCCTGCGCCGCGATCGCCGGGCCGTGGCCCCATTCGCCGGCAAAGCCGCCATCCGCATTGATCAGTCGGCCGTCGATCACCAGGCCGCCGCCGACCCCGGTGCCGAGGATGGCGCCAAAGACAATACGATGCCCACGCCCGGCGCCGGCGCCGGCTTCGGCGAGCGCAAAACAGTCGGCGTCATTGGCGATCTTCACTGGCAGGTGCAGCGCCGCTTCCAGTTCGGCGACCAGTTCACGCCCGTCGATGCAGGGGATGTTGGCGCATTTGATCCGCCGCGTCTCCGGATCGATGACGCCGGTGATCGAGATCGCCACGCAGTCCGGGTGTCCGCCGGCCTCGTCGAGCACCGATTCGAGCACCTGCACGAACTGGCGGAAGTTGTCGAGCGGCGTCGTCCGTCGCGGCAACGGGAAGATCCGATCGCGCGAGTGGACGATCGCGCCCTTGATCGCCGAGCCACCGATATCGAAACAGACGATCATGCCTCACCCCGGATGATCGCTTCGGCCGAAAGCGCGACCGAAAGCAGCCTGTCGTCCTGGTGATGCGGGGCCGCAAGCTGGAAGCCGACGGGCATTTCCGCCGCACCGGTACCACAGGGAATGGAGATGCCGCAGAAATCCAGGAAGTTGCCGATCGAGGTGTTGCGGAGCGTCTTGGCGTTGGTCTTGAAGAACAGCTCGTCGTCCTCGATCAGCGGCGCGATCGGCGGCGCCACATGCGGAAGCGTCGGATGGGCGATGAGCTCGTTCGGCTTCAGGCTATCGACCGTCTCGTGGATCAGTTGGTCGCGCGCGTCGAGCAGGGCAATGTAATCGGGCATGGCGATCTTCTCGCCGAGCCGCGTGCGGGCAACGACGCGCGGGTCCATGGCATTGGCTTCGGGACCGGCAAGTCGCTCGCGGTGAAGGGCATAGGCTTCCGCCGTCACCAGGGCGCCATGGCGCGCCATCAGCCCGAAGATCGCCGAAAAGGCCGGGAAGGCGCGGCGGGTGATGGCAACACCGGCTCTTTCGAGCCGCCGGATGGCATCCTCGAAGGCCTCTACGACTTCTGTCTCTGCATCGTCGAAGACCACCGTTTCCGGGATCACCAGCGAAACACCCGAGAGGTCGGCGCGGCGCACCGTCGGCGCCGTCAGCCCATGCATGGCGGCGTCGACCCAGACCGCATCCTGAACCGTATGGCAAAGCGGTCCAAGCGAATCCAGGCTTTCGGCCAGCGGATAGACGCCCTTCATCGCGTACCGGCCGCGTGTCGCCTTGTAGCCGACGATGCCGGTCATCGCCGCGGGAATGCGGACGGAGCCACCGGTATCGGTGCCGATTGCCACCGGCACCAGCCCGGCCGCGACCGCGACCGCAGAGCCTGACGACGAGCCGCCGGGAATGCGTTCGACGTCCGTGGCCGCTGGGTTCCTCGGCGTGCCGTGATGCGGGTTGATGCCAAGGCCCGAAAAGGCGAACTCGCTCATATTGGTGCGGCCGACGCTGACCATGCCGGCGGCGGCAATGGCGGCAACGACGGGCGCGTCGCTCCCTGCCGGCGCGCTTGTCTGCAACACGGTCGAGCCGGCGGTCGTGACGCTGCCGGCCATGTCGAACAAGTCCTTCCACGCAACCGGCAGGCCGTCGAGAAGCCCGAGCGAACGTCCCGCCCTGAGGCGTTTCGAGGCGGCGTCCGCATCGCGCGTCGCGCGCTCAGTCGTGAGTTCGACGAAGATGGCATAGTCGCCATGCGCGTCTATGGCCGCATAGGTTTCCTTGGCGAGGTCGACGGGGTCCAGCTTGCCGCTCTGAACGAGCACGGAAAGGCTGGCGAGTGTCTTCTGTTCTGTCATGTCATCCTCCGCGTACCATCGTTATTGCCTGCTACGGGCAACCGCGCATACGCCCTAGCATATCGTCGCCCTTGGCGTTTTCCATGCTCCACATAGGCGAGACGCATGAATCTTGCATAAAGACCATGCGCAGGCCGGGCACGCCTTGTCGGCCGCAACGCCTCTCACTACATGCCGCATCGGACCTTGGCCGAGACTGGAGAGCGATGATGATATTGGATGCGGCACGGCTTGCGCTCGCCAATCTGCTGGCGCCCGAGACGAGGTCGGTGTTCTGGAAGGTGCTGGGCCTGACGATCCTGGCGCTCGTCGCCCTCTGGTTTGCCCTGCGCGAACTGTTCGTCTGGCTGGCGCTGCCGTGGATCGATACGCTGATGCCGGGCACGCCCGTCTGGGCCGGCTGGCTGACGTTCGTTCTCGGTATTTTTGCAAGCCTCGGGTTGGCGCTCGCGCTTGCTCTGCTGCTCGCGCCCGTCACCGCGCTGATCGCCGGCTTCTTCCTCGACGACGTTGCCGAGGTGATCGAGACGCGGGACTATCCGAACGAGCCCAAAGGGCGGCCTTTGCCGCTCGGCGAGGCGATCGCCGGCTCGGCGAAGTTCCTCGGCGTCGTCATCCTCGGCAACCTGGTGGCACTCTTCCTGCTGCTCGTTCCGGGCGTCAATCTGGTCGCCTTCTTTCTGGTCAACGGTTACCTGCTCGGGCGCGAATTCTTCGAATTCGCGGCGATGCGCCATCGTGCGCCGGTGGAGGCCCGGCTCTTCCGTGAGAAGCACCGCTCCACCGTGTTCCTCGCCGGCCTTCTGCTTGCGGCCTTTCTGGCGGTGCCCGTCGTCAACCTGCTGACGCCGCTCTTTGCTGCCGGTCTGATGGTGCATCTGCATAAGCGACTTTCGGCGAAGGACCCCGGATTTTCGCTGTCGGGCAGTGCTGCGGCGAAGGCCTGAGGAGGCGTCCTTGCTTGACATCATGCCGGCTGTGGCCAATCTGCCGGCAAAATCCCATTGTGCTGCGCGCAGGCGGCGCATGGCAGGACGGAGTTGGTGCACATGAACAAGACGGACGAACGGATCACCCATCTCGAAGAAACGGTCGCCCATCAGGCCAAAACCATCGAGGAACTTTCCGATCAGCTCGCCGAGCAATGGAAGGTGGTGGAGCAGACGCGCGCCAAGCTCGACCGGCTGACGGAGCGCTTCCTGACGCTCGAGGAGCAGTCGCTCGACGCGCCGGCGATCACCCGGCCGCCGCACTATTGAGCGCAGCCGCAAAAGCCGGAGCAAACAAAAAGGCCGCCGGTCCAACGAACCGGCGGCCTTTCTCGTTACCTAAGCGCTGCTCTTAGTAGGGGCAGGACTCGTCGCTCATGTAGTCGTGAACTTCGACCTTGCCGGCAATGATTTCGGCTTTCACCTTTTCCACCGCGTCAAGCATCTCGGGCGTGATCAGCGCCTTGTTGTTGTCGTCGAGCGCATAGCCGACGCCGTCTTCCTTGAGGCCGAGGTTGGAAATGCCGAATTCGAACTTGTCGTCCTTGGCCGCCTTGAAGGCTTCATAGACGGCGACATCGACGCGCTTCAGCATCGAGGTCAGGACCTTGCCCGGCTGCAGGCCGTTCTGGTTGGAGTCGACGCCGATGCCGAGCTTGCCCGCATCCGCTGCCGCCTGCAGAACGCCGACGCCGGTGCCGCCGGCAGCGTGGTAGACGACGTCCGCGCCCTGGTCGATCTGCGACTTGGCGATTTCGCCACCCTTGACCGGGTCGTTCCAGGCGTCGGGCGTCGTGCCGGTGTAGGCTTCCAGAACCTTGACATCAGCACCGGTCGACTTGGCGCCGCCGACGTAACCACAGGCGAACTTGTGGATCAGCGGAACGTCCATGCCGCCGACGAAGCTGACGGTCTTCGACTTGGAAGCGAGGCCGGCGAGAACGCCGACGAGGTAGGAGCCTTCCTGTTCCTTGAAGACAACCGATTTGACGTTCGGCTTTTCGACGACCATGTCGATGATCGCGAACTTGGTGTTCGGATATTCAGGGGCGATCTTCTCGAGCGAAGCTGCCCAGTTGAAGCCGGCCATGACGATCGGGCTGTTGCCGTCGCTGGCAAAGCGGCGCAGCGCCTGCTCGCGCTGGGCGTCGTTGGCGATTTCAAACTCGCGGTATTCGACACCCGATTCCGTCTTGAACTTCTCGGCGCCGTTATAGGCAGCCTCGTTGAAGGATTTGTCGAACTTGCCGCCTAGATCGTAGATGATCGCCGGCTTGATGTCGGCGGCCAATGCCGTGGCGGACATCATCGAAAAGGCAAAGAGACCGAGAATTGTTTTTTTCATCGTGCAGCCCTGTTGTCGCTATTGATCTTATTGGGTCCTCCCGCCGGCTGCCTGACGGTAGCCTGTCTGCGGAACCCACCCCCTTCTCCTTGGGGCTAGGGTGGCGCATCCTTGCACGGCCACGGCAAAAAAACACTCAAAATTTTTCAGATGGTAAAAATTGAAGCCACAGATGCCGCTGCCCTTAAGGCACCGGTTCTGTTGTGCTTTTGAGGACGCGGGCAAGTGTGTGCGCCCCTCCGGCGCGGCCTCAGGGTTGTGGGTATCCCTCTTGCGCTCGAGATGCCCAAAGCGGCGCCTCTGTGTCAGAGCGGGATCGGGAAATGTGTGCTTGTTGCCCGATCCCGCTTTGGCCGAAACGAAGCGATCATGTTTATGGTTCGGGTCGAGTTGACCCCGACCACCCTGGTCTAGTGGCCAATGGGGCAGGTCACCCCGGTGCCGCGCAGGCCGCAATAGCCGTTCGGGTTCTTCGCCAGATATTGCTGATGATAGTTTTCGGCGAAGTAGAACGGGCCGGCCTTGCCGATCTCCGTGGTGATCCTGCCGCCATGGTTGGCGTGCTTCAGTGCCGATTGGAAGGCCGTGCGCGCAGCTTTGGCCTCCGCCAACTGCTCGTCGTCATAGGTATAGATCGCCGAGCGGTAGGTGGTGCCGATATCGTTGCCCTGGCGCATGCCCTGGGTCGGGTCGTGCTCCTCGAAGAAAGTCCTGAGCAGGGTCGCAAGCGGAACCTTCTCGGGATCATAGAGGACCAGCACCACCTCGGCATGGCCGGTGAGCCCCGTGGTCGTCTCCTGATAGGTCGGGTTCCGCGTCAGCCCGCCGGCATAACCGACGGCCGTGACATAGACGCCGGAAATGTTCCAGAGCAGCCGTTCGGCGCCCCAGAAGCAGCCCATGCCGAGCAGGATCTTCCTCGTGCCTTCCGGGTAGGGGCCTTTCAGCGGCCGGCCGGAAACGAAATGCGTCTCGGCCGTCGGGATCGCCTCGTCGCGACCCGGCAGCGCCGTCTGCGCGTCGGGCATGATCGTCTTCTTGTTGAACATGTCGATCAGGAACATCAGCCTACTCCCTTCGTCGGTGCGGAGGTGAGCCCCGCGAAAATCAGGCGGCGAAGCGGCCAGCCGCCGGCCGTTTCTTGTATCCGGCCATCCACAGAACGAGCGCGAGCAGTGCCAGCACCGCGAAGGCCGGCTGCATCAGCACCCAATGCAGAATCAGATGCCAGATCGTCGGCGCCGTATCGGAACGCTCAGCAAACTGGACCCAGCTCGCCGTATCGGCGCCAAGCGCTTCCAGATCGTCGCCGAGCGAGGTCATGACCAGCTCCGATGCGGCGACCGACTGGATCGCATCGACGACGCCCGCAAGCACGGCGGCAAACAACACGACGGCGCTCGCCAGTCTCAGTAGAAACCGCATCGATCTAAATTCCCTTCGTCCCATCGGTGGGCGCGTCGTCATGGTCAGGCGCGGCGCCCGGCGGCATCTTCCTCGATCGCATGGGTCTCGGACAAGGCCCGGCGGCGAAATTATGCGGTGATCTGCACACTGGCCGATGCGGCGTCTGGACCTGCCCGGGAGCGTGACGCTCGTCCCGGCGCAAGAGATAAGCGTGCCGCCCGGCACGCACAATGGGGACGACGGGTCGCTCGTCTCACAAGATGTCAACAATCTGTCAGAAAGCAGTTGATCCCAAGCAAATCATCGGTATATAGACGCGCGTCCGCCGGTTCACGCCGGCTGGCACCGAAGGGCCTCGCCCTTCCCATCCAGCCGGATTGACCGTCGGCTGCTGACGGATGGACAGGTGGCCGAGTGGTTGAAGGCGCACGCCTGGAACGCGTGTATACGTGAAAGCGTATCGAGGGTTCGAATCCCTCTCTGTCCGCCATCATCTGTTTGTTTTCAAGGACTTAGATGGCAGACTCAGCCCATGGCCTAAAGCTTGCCATAAGACAAGAATCTGTTCTTAGTCAGTGAAAACATAGGGGGAACACGCCCCCCGGCTTGCGAACTTCTTGTGCAACCTGTAGATACCAATTGTGGCATACGCTTTCGCGCACGCCCGATTCGGAGCTTTCTGACCAACTTAGCTTGGGAGGACTTTAGCTTCGGCGGAAGTGACCGAAGGGGTGGCAAGCTCTTCTTGCCTTCGTAAAGAAGGAGAGGGCCATGCGCATAGTGTGCCCGATTCACAGGCCGGTATCGGTGATCCGATATTGGCGTTTTAGACTGGGGCAATGGGAGCAAGTTTGCGCCCATTGCAGACGTTGGCCGCGTTCCCGCGCAGTCATCGTTTAAACCCAGCCCAAAGTGACCAAACTTAGCCCCGCTTTTGCGGGGCTCTTTTTTTGCATCCACTGTGGATACGTAAAACGAGTAGACTGATTTGCAACATGTTGCAACAGCTAGCATTGTCAATTATGCGCGAGTCGCAGCGAATCGCGAATCGAATACGGAAAAAACTCCTTGTCGATCAACGGCTTGACTCTTGTCCCGTCGCATACAGGAATTTCTCTCCAAATCAAGGAGAAAAAAAGTAATCCTTCCAATGTGGTGTTGAAAACTAGCCGTCGCAAAGCCTGGTATTCACAGGAATGAACCGGCCGGCTGGCGAGACCCGCGGGTCGCTGTGACTCGCGCAAGTCATTCAGAAGGCAAAGACCGTCACGTCGTTCCCCCGGAACAGATTGCCCCGCCCTCCGTTTCTCCTGCAGCCTCGACAGGAGAAACCAACCCATGGCCAACGAAGACGAATACGGCACACCCAACGAACCTCTTTCCGGCGTGCGCAAGGCTGCCCAGACAGCCACCGACGCTGTCAGTCGTGAAGCGAACGCTCTCGTGACCGGCGCCGCCGACCATCCATATACGGCAACTGGCTTGACACTGACGGTCGGCTTGCTGTCGTTTGCTATTGGCTACGTGATGGGTCGATCGTCGGTCGACACCAAGCGAAGCTACTGGCGCTAATAAGCCGTCGACTGGTGAGGCCGGCGGGTCGCTGTGTGGCTTGCATTGGATCAGGCAGCTGTTTTCACGTTCGGTATGATGAAGTCGGTGACCATGTGCTGCATCGCCGACTTGAGCGTGACCAGCTCGCGACCCTTCTGGGTAAGGATCGTGCAATCATTTTCGTGGCGCGTGACTTCGTAAAGCTTCCCGCCAATGCAAACTATCGACCCAACTGGATACGACTTTCTCATGTGACACCATTCCTCTTGTTTCGGTGACGGGCGACGGCACCTGTGAAATGCCGCCACCCGCCCGCTGCACCGGTCCAAGCGGCGCAGCGCCCCGCGCGGGGTCTCGGATAAAAGGCCGCGCTCGACGATGAACGGAGCGCGGCAAGGTGCCCGTGCAGCGGGCAGGAAACTCAAGAGGCCAGCCGTTCGGCCGACTTCCGAACCTCTGATAACTGATAGGCCAGTTCATCAAGGCCAATGTCGTCGAGCATGGTTGTCTCGTAGATGTCTGCCACGCAGCGCACGTTGCTGAATACCTCCTCAAGGAGGGCGTAACAGATACGAGCGCGCATCAGGCAGTCCTGGAGCTCGTCTGGGTGGTGAGGGCGGCCGTTGCCAGCGCCCTGCACGTTGCTTCTGCCAGTCTCGTTGGACTGGCGTCTTAATCTGCCTTCGTCGAGTTCGACGGCGATGGGAGGCACTACTCTTAATCTTGCTTTGGTGGTCATGGGCGGTCTCCTCATGTTGCGATGTTGCCGAAAAAGCGGTATGTCATTAAAAAACACCAACATCACACCAATGTCAACACTAAATACTGACATTGGTGTTTTTTAATGAGGTTGACCGTGACACCCGCGCAATGCCGCGCCGCGCGCGCACTTGTAAACTGGACACAGCCGCATCTTGCCGAAGCGGCCGGCGTATCACCCTCGACGCTTCGTGATTTCGAGTCCGGCAAGCGGGTGCCGATCGCCAACAACCTGGCCGCTATCCGCGCTGCGCTCGAGGCGGTTGGCGTTACATTCTTGGAAGACGGCGACGTTGCTGCTGGGCCAGGCGTCGCAATGCACCCGACGAACTAAGATGTTCTTGACCGCGCCAATTTCTGCCAATAGCTTCCCGTAGCGCCCACCAAGCGCAGCCTTCCGAGGCGTACCACCACATCGAGGAGACAACGATCCTGCAGTCGGCATCCGTGCCGCCGGCAAATGTCTTTTCTCGCTCATGGAGGTGGCTATGGTGCCAACCGCTCCGCTCGATACGATTTACACCGCTGATGAGGCTGCGGAACGTCTTCGCTTGACCAACCGTGGCGTGATCAAACTCGCCAAGGAACATGGCCTATGTTCCCGCTCCGGCCGCAACTATCTGTTCTCCGAGAGTGATCTTTTAGCGCTATGGCAGGTTCTACGCGAGCCGCCGAAAGTCCCGAAACTGCCGACAGCGAAAGCGCATGTGCCTGATCTGAGGCTCTATGAAACTTTGCAGAAACTTACCGCCAAGAAGAAGGGGCGAGGTCGAGTCGGGAGGGCTCGCACATGACCGACGCCCCCCGCCTAATCGGCCGCAAGGAAGCCGCGACATATTGCGGTATCGGTGAAAGCACCTTTTCCCTTTGGGTTTCAACGCACAAGATGCCTCCTGCCGTCCCTGGCACCCGCAAGTGGGACAAGCGCGCCATTGATGCCAAGCTCGACGAGATTAGTGGCATTGGTTCTTCAGCAGAACCGGAAGGCGCATATGACAAGTGGATGCGCGAGCACGGCAAGCAGGAGACGGACCTGCAGAAGTGGCGGCGCGAACGGGACGCTGGGCGCGCCGGGGCAAAGAGCAGCAGCGACTACGACGATTGGCGCGCGAAGAAAGAAAAGCGCCGTGAGAAGCACCGGCCGCTACTGGGCCTAGACGCTCGGCAGGAGCGAATTCTTCGCTTTATGGCGGAGCACCCCGACTGCGACACCTTCGACACGATCCCTGGCGCCGGTCAGAAGGTTCTAGACGCGCTGATAGAGAAGGGGGTTACCCGCCTGGTCGGCACCAGCGGAAATGCGTTTCGCTACGCACTGACCGACGAGGGACGTGCGGAACTGCATCGCTTGAAGAAGTGGAAGAACTTGGCGCCTTGAGCGCCGAACTACTTCGTCTCCTTCGATCCGAATAGGTATCCCAGGGCAAGGCCAACCGGGCCAAGCATTGTTGTCAGGATCTTGTAAAAAAGGTCGAACTGCGTTCCGAAATCGAACTTGAAGAACGAGATCATGACTAGGGCAAATGACGCAACGATGGCTAATGTCGCCACGTTTCCCGCCTTCTCTGGCCCAGTGCCAACTACAAGTCCAACCAGGCCGCGCTGCATCTTGTGCATCCCGGCCGCATGGTTGTTTTTCATCTCTTCTAGTGCCAGCGCATCTGGAGCCCGCACGGTCGGTTCAACTCGGCGGGCATCCTCGATCGACACTAGGTGAATGTCAGTTGGTTGCGGTTCTAACAAAGTAATCTCTGATCAACTCGTTAGGAATCTGGGACATTCCACGATTCCTAGCAATATCCCAAGGAGAACCCGGTTCGTGCGTCATCGCCGACAGGTTCACCGCTGGAATGCCAATATACTTCTCCCAGGCAATGTCGAGGGACTCGTAAAGTGACTTGTTGTCAGGATTAATCACGTAGGGCCGATCCTCGCCAGGGGCGGTAATGTACGACGTGACGGCTCCCGAGCCGAATTTTTTTAGGTCGTGGTACACGTCGCTTACAACCGGGCCGTAGGGCCAAACGAGAAACGGCATGTCGATTGCGGGCCGGCCTGTTGTAGCGAGATGCCAGCCGTGCGTGTAAAACAGCAGCTTCTGGGCCTTCATCGGAGAAACGTCCGTGCGGCCTTCCTTGAAGGCACGCTGTAGCAGTGTGTTGACCACATGTCGGGTGTTGTTCAAAGCAGCAACCTCCCTCTGGTGCCACAAGCCAAGCGAAAAGGCGCGGAAACATGAGTCCCCGCGCGTGATTCTCGCGTTTATATAGTTGTAGAATTCTAAATGTTCTACAAGTGTTCGGTTAGTTTTTTGAGGGGTCCGGTTACCGGCGCCCTCGGCGGGCAGCCTTCGCCCCTTGACCACCACCCAGAGTCGAGCAAACATCCTGCCAGCAACAATCTGGGGGCGACTCGTGAAACTCAAAATCCTAACCGCGGCTGGCATAGTCGTGACCATGACTTCATGCGCCACAAGCGAAAGCATGTCGCGCATGAACACCTATAAGTTTCCGGTCCATCACGTGAAGATGGCCGACGACACTTACCGCGTCTACGAACACAAGACTGACAGTTCGCTGATGGTCGCGCCGAGCCTCGGCAAAACCATGGCAATTGGCGCAGCCCAAGGCGCCACCCTTGGACTGGCCGATACTATGACGCCGGAGAAGAGGATCGAGGCAGCCGCGCAGCAACATTTGGCTGACACTGGCCGTGGTGGCTGCAAGATCACGCGCGGGTACCTGTTGAGCAAGCCGCTATTCGAGTTTTGGTTTGAGTGCCCGACGGTGGCGCCGAAGGCATAGTTACGCCCGATACCCGGCCGCCACCTTATCGAACCAAGCGGCGATCTCTTCGGCCGGCTCTCGAGCCGCCATGTCGCCGGTGTCGTCGCGGATCTCTTCGGCGATTGCTATGAGAGTAGCCGCGGCTTCCTTTTTGGTCAGCACTTCTTTGGCCACCAGCACATCAACGATGCGGCTGGTGGCAGCCATGGTTGCGAACATGGCTGATTCAGCGCCGCCATGGAGCTTCGCAAGTAGGTCTTTCATTGATTGTGGTCTCCTGCTTTACGCGCTCGCCGCTGTCGCGAACGAGATCCCATCTAGCGATACCCAAGTGTCGCTCATGCCAGTCATGTTGGTTCGCAGCGTGATCGCTCCCGTCGTCGCGATGTCGAGCAACACAGATGCGAGCTCGCTTCTCACGATGAAATGCTGGGCTTTCACCGGACGTAACGGCGCCGGCAAGTTGAGGATCACGGTCCCCGCGGTCTTGGTGCCACTGGGGACGAGCCGGCCGGAAAGCCGCGCGATCCCGTCGCCGTTCATTTCTGCAGAGCCTGCCGGCGTACCGAGCGTCCAAGACGATGCCAGCGCCCATGTCGGTAGGTCCTGCGGCGGCATCAACTTCGTGATCTTCGCCGAGGCACCGGCCAGGATCGCGCGGGCTACCATGCGGCCGATCAACATGTAGGCAAACGCCGTCGGGTGCAGGTTGTCGCGGAGCCCTGGATCAAGAGAACCGTCAGACAGCATCGTCGCGAGCGCCGGTTTCAGTTGCTGCATCGTGTCGATCACGACGCAACCCTTTTCCGCCGCCACACGCTGGACGTAGGAACGATACTTTCCCGCCCCATTCATGTTGCTCGCATTGACGCCATTAGCGAGCGTCTTGTCATAATATGGCGTCTGAAGGACGATGTAGACGCGAGCGCCAACGACCTGGAGAGCATCGATCGACGATATCAGCCGAGCCCTGAGGGTCGCCGCAGAAACAGAGGCCTGCTGATCGTTGACGCTGACCATGATGACCGCATCGGTCAATCCGGTCTTATCATAAGCAGTAATCTGGCTCAGGACACCATCGCTGTTCGCCCCATTCACGGCGAGATTGTCTACCTTCGCACTCGCACTCAGAGCACCTTCAAGAACCTGCCGCATGTAGGTAGGCCAATCGCCTTGGATGGGCGCGGTGAAGCTATCGCCGAAGGTGGCGACTTTTAGGGCTGGGATGCCGTATGGGACCGCGATATTGCGGCGAATAGCCCAATTCCGGATCGCTATCTGGATTGAAGCGGTAGCCAGGCCACCGAAGCCCCAATGCGTGACAAACCCGGCGGCCTTGTACCGCGCGATTTCGCGACCGTTAAGGAGCAGCCCGACAGTGCGGCCGTCGTAGTTGCGCAGCGTCCACATCGCATTCACTGGGCTGTAGGCCGTATGGAACGGTTGACCTACCCACAAGGTCGACGACGAAGTAACTGCTGCTCCGATGAGCTTCTCTTCGATAGTGAATCCGCTATCGCCATTCGCACGCAACTGCACGTATCCTTTGCTGGTCCTAAGGTGTGCAATTCGATTGAACACAGAGCCGACGTCATCCATGTAGACGGACAGCTCTGCGGCCGGTTCTGCGGGCAGCAGGGAAAGTCTCATCAACCCGTCATTCGCGAGCGAACGAGTGAACGAATCCGCGGTGACGTTGCTGGCGGTACTCGCCGAATACGTATCACCGCCAGGATACGCCAGCGTCAGGTGCTCCGGCTCGGTGGTGCAATCGACCGCACGAACCGTTGATCGGTCCAGGCCGCCTTCAGCATCAAGCCAAATCCGTCGCGACGTCATGTCCGACTGATATGCCGGCGACATGACGTACTGATACACGTCTGTCCCGACATAATTCAGGGTGAATTCCGCGCCACGTGCTCGGATGTTGGGATTGACGACAAACGGACCACGGAAGCCGCTTCCTGGCTCTGCGTCGATGATGAAGACGCCTGGTCCACCGAGCGAAGGGCTGCTGGCGACGTTGTAAATGCGCCCCCGCGGGAGTTTTGGTTTTGATCCCGTCCTGTTGCAGTAGTCACGCCACGCGACAAGCGCCGCGCTGTTGTCGATGCCGGTGTTATTGGCAACAGACCCAAACATCTCCGGCACTGCTTCGTCGGCAATTAGCTCCCAGCGACGGGTATTGCTGTTGGACCTTACTTGACCAGGCAGAACAGGCGAGCCGTCCTCCGTGATCTCCTTAACAAGCGGCCAGTCGCCCTTATCGCCAACGCTCGCATAGCCGTTGAGGCGAATAAAATTGATGCCGACAGGAATCGTGAGTGCAGAGATGCCGGAAACTGTGCCATAAATCGGCACGTTACCTTGGCTGACTATGTCTCCAGCCCACCCTTCAACAAGGTCGCGGGCCGCTTCGGCTCCGTCTTGCGCGGTTTCCGCGCCAGCCTGCGCGGCTTCAGCCGCATTAGCAGCAATCTGCGCAACGTCGGTCGGAAGGTCCGACTGCTTGACCCAAACACCTCCTGTTTTCTCGTAGACGCCGCGGAGTGCAATAGTGGGATCGGTAACGGCAAGACCAATGTCTCCATCAGCGAAGTTGCCAACAACTGCATCCAACTCTGCTTTCGTACTCCGGACGACGGCCGCGTTGGTGGAAAGGGTGAGGGCATAGACAGAATTCTCAAGATCACCGCCCCATGTGCGAATCTCGCTCTTCTTAATCTTATGCGGACCCGATGACGGAATGCCGTCGGTTTTATAGTCGCGCCAAACGGTGGCTGCGTTGAGAACCATGATGTCTCCTATGAAAAGAAAAAGCCCGCGAGGCGGGCTGTAATTTGTGGAGGAGGGCTAGATGGTCAGCGCCAATCGGCGCCGCCTTTGGTGGCCTGGTGGCGAGCGACGGCGGCAGGGGCCTGCTGGTTTGCCGCACCCACTATCCGCGGAGCGGCACTGGCCACCTCCTGCTTGCTCACTTTCTTGACGTAAGCCTGCAGCTTACCTTCGTCGTCGACGCTAACGCCGACCTGCACCTGCATCGCCTGCTGGCCGCCTCGCATCATCCGCATAGACTGCGCGCTTGGGATGACTTGCGAACCCTTGGGCAGATTGACCAATTCCGGCCCACGCTCACCCACAACGGCTAGGCCGCCGGGTGCCGAGCGGGTGCCGTTCGCAAAGCCAGGGATACCACCGAGCAGGGCGCTGAAGATGCCGCCAAGACCGCCCCCGCCGGCGCCGAGTGACGGAATCGACATGAGTTGCTGCACCACCTGCATAAGGATCTGCAGCAGCTCGCGCCCCTCCAGCTTGCCATCAGCGAGCGCCGTTGCCAGACCATTCATGGCGGTCTGCGCCACTTGGCCGAATTGGTCGTATTGCGTGGTTAGCGCCTCGGTCTCCTGGCGCGTGCTTGCCGTTATGTCCCGCAGACCTTCCCATGCGTCCTTTGCCTGGCCGAGTCCCTCAGTGAAGCGATTGCCGTAATCGCCGACGCTGGTCCCAAGTTGGTCCTGCCGGCCAGTCTTGCCGACGGCCCCAGGGCCACCAAACCAAGCCTGCGCTGCGCCTTCCTGCCCAAAGCGATCAATGTAACCACCGAAGATTTTGTCGAAAACCTTGTCCTGAATCTCCGGATTATTCAGGAATTGCTCGCTGGTGAGCGCAGTGCCGATCGCTTCTTTTGTCCAGTCGGCAATGTTGGATCCCATGACCTGATATCGGCCAAACGCACGGTCGCCAGATGCGGTAACTGGACCGACAGCACGATACCCGCCGCTATACTGTGCTGGAGACAAAGGCGGCGCGCCCTTATCGCAAGCGTTTGCGGGCACTGGGCGGCCCGAATTCCTCTTCGGCCCAGAACGGGCGGGGAGGTGGGTAGTACCCCTCATGGAGGCGATCGATGTGCGCGATAACATCCTGGCCGATGCGTCGCCATGTGGCTTCAGCTATCGGCCAGGCGGTTTCCTCGGTGAGGCCGATAGCGCTAAGTTCATCGAAGAAATCGAAGCCAGACATCATGTATCCTGCCCACGCTTCAGCCTCGCCAGCGTGGCGACGGTTTGTCCTACGGCGAACCGGCATCAGCGACGACTCCCGTAGTCGGCCGTTCTCGGCCCGCGCGGCGCTTCTGGCGCGTCGACGCCATCCAGTGCGAGCTCTCGAATGAGCCTGGCAAACGATATGCGCGCGTTCTGTAGAATATCGACCTCAGGTCGAGCTTTTGGCTGGCCGAAGCGGTCGGTGTAGGTCTGCCCGTCGCGGTCTAGTACCTCGCGGGCCGTCTTTGCTTGATCCAGAGCCTCGGCCGCAAGCGTCAGAAGGCGCACGTGATGGCCATCAAGATCGAAGTCGGCGAGCACCGATTTAAACCATTTCTGTGTCTCTGGCCGCAGATATGGCGGCGTTTTCGGTGATTTTGCCACCGTCTTCTCCTATCAGAATCCTTGAAAATGGGGGCCTGCGGCCGGTCGGATTTTTTAGGCAACCGGGGCATCACAAATGCGCGCTGTGGGGCAGCACCGGTATGCGCTGCCGGCGGCCGGAAGGATGACTCCACCCCCTCCCGGTCAGGCGAGGGGGATGCCTCTGGCTAGCATCTTAGCCTCGGCCCTTGCCTTGATGGCCGATGAGGTTGCGTTCGCGCTGCCGTCGACGCGTAGGCTTGCCGTGGTCGTAGGATACGCCGGTACGCCGGTAAGTGTGACCTCGTACAGGTCTACATCCTCGAGGATACGGAGGGGTAGCCGATCACCGCCATCTTCCCATCGCTCGGCCCGCACCCGGAACGAGAAGCTGCAGCCCTTCACGTCTCCCCGCCGCACTGTCCCGATGGCCTCTTGGCCGCTTGGTGTGGTCGGGTCGGGCAGCAGGTTGAACCACAGGCCAGTGCTATCCTCTTTGAGCTCAAGGGTGCCAGCCGTTGTGCGACCAAGAATACGGCCGAAATCATGATCGAGGACGGCAAGAACGTCGGGGTTTTCCCTGAGGGTGCGGGTGAAACAGCCTGGAGCCAGCATCTCTCGAAACTCACCAGCGATGGTGGTGGGAGAATTGAAGTTGGCTGCGTAGCCAGAGATTTGCTCAGCCACGCAGCTTGGCCTCCGCGGCAGCCAACTTGGCCTCTCGCTGCCCCAGGCGCGACTTAGCCCGAAGCTCACGCGCGATGTCGACGGGGTCTGTGCTGAGGTAGGCGGCCCGCTTGCCTGGCAGCGTAACACTGCGCGTTGCCTTTGCGCTTTTCTTGGTGGCGCGCTCAATCGACATAGCCGGCCTCCTTCGCTTCCTTAAGATAGCGCGCGATATGCCCATCGCGTGGATCGCCAAGGAAGGTGGGTGAGAACGGGACGAGCCGCGACCAAGCGATATCTTCACGCTCGAACTGGTCTCTAAGCTCCTCGAACTCTGCGCGAGCCTCGGCGACTGCTTCTAACGCACGGCAAACGTTGGCGACGCGCCTTCCATATTCGGGCTTTACGGCATCACAGATTCGCATGCTCGCAGCCGATCGTGCAATGGAGAGACGCCTGCGCACCTCCTCGAGGGCCGCGTCGATGTCGCGTTCCAGAGCAGTGAGTTCCGTGAGGCGGGTTCGCAGGTTGGTGGTGCCGTCAGCGGCTTCGCCGAGAAGTGCGGCGACACCCGGCCTAAACACTGGAGCAGGAGCCTCAGTGATCTGCCGTTCTACTTCACGACGCTCGGCCGCAACCTCGCCGCGCCTCTGGTGGAGTTCGGCCTGCTTGGCGTGATGCACGCCATACTCCGGATCCGATGCGAGCGAGGGCACTCGAAAAGGCTCAGCGGCCGGCGAGGATTTCTTGAAAACTGCCATTGTCAGGCTCCCTTGAATGTTTCTTTGATTGCGTCGGCTAGAGCCGCGACACTGATGCTGGTGGAGCGTCGATGGCCGCCGGCGCCCCAAACAGCAGCAAGCGCGCCGAGCTCTCGAAAGCGGCTGATGCTCCCGTCGTGCCAGTGCAGGGCGACTTCCGGCCAGTTGGTTACAAATTCGAGCTTGACGCCTCGGACATCACCATTGCCGTCGGCGGCTAAACTGGAAATGGCGTCGATCTCTTCGCCAGCGTTGTGCGGCACGGACGCAGGTGCGCGGGACACGTCAGCGCCCCCAGGCGTCAGGCTGCGATACGTGCGTACCGCGTCGGCCGACTGATGCAGCGGAACGTCGGCAGCGAGTGCAATCAAAAGATTGGTGAAATCGTCGAGATCAAGGCTCGGCGCAACGCCAGGCGCACCGGCGGGCAGTAATCCTTGTTCACGGAGATGACGCGCGACGACCCGCGCTCGAGGTGCAGAAAAACCAACGCGTCGCTCCAGCGCAGCGATGGCAGCGTTTAATGTGGCCACGGTGGCCTCCTGTTTATTGTGCAAATTGCTTGTGAGGCGGCAAAAATAAACCCGACCGCGATCGTTGCTGCCGCGGTCGGGCCTATCGTTCGGCCTAATGGAGCTAAGGCCGAAGGTATACTCGCGCGCGTTCATCCGGCGTCGCGAGGAAAGAAAAAGCCCGCACGCGGCGGGCTGAAACTTGTGAATGTCTTCCCACTACTTGGGGACCTGGGACTGTTTGAGAGGTCCAGATGGGGCGTTTTATAAATGCCAACCTAGAAAGCGTAGGAAAATCAAACGAAAGGTCTGGAGTATCGCAGAGCGCAATTTCCACCCTCTCATATATATACTCCACGAAACTGCGTTTTGTGGCCATTTCGGCGAAAACCATTGACGTCAATCGAAATTGTTCAATGATTTCGGTGGCGATGGCCATTCCTCTCATAAGAGTACGCAGCACCGCGCCACGAAAAAGCACATGAGGCGGCCGAAAATTTCCGACCCCCTCATATATACCGTATGGAACTCGGCGCTTTTGGTACATTTCGACCAATACTATTGATGCCAGTCTAAATTGTTCAATGATTTAGGCCGCGTCCCAATCAACTACCTTCTGCCGGCGAGGTTCGCGAAACGGTACATTGATATCCTTGTAACGCGCGGCCGCCCGTATTTCTGCATATTGGAGTTCCACCTTCTTTGTGAGGTATGCGATGCTGGCCGCAGCAGCCTGCCGTTCCGCCTTTAGTGCTTCAGCCATGTGGATGGCATGACACGCCGCCGCAAGCCTTCCCGCCGCCCAGGCGCGCTGCTGGGCTGCCGTGCCGTATGGTCCAGCCTCGCCGACTGCCTCGAGCGTCTCGCCGTCCACAAGGCAACGTCGGGCGATTTCAAGGAGGTCGAGTTGGGCTAGGCTGGTGGAACAATTTGTTTCACCAGATTGAACCCATTCCGCCGCTGCCTGCGTCACTTCCCATTCACGCGAGCCGAACGTGATGACGGGAAAGGCCTGCCGGATGTTCTTGCGGGCTTGGCTGTTCATGCGCTGGCCGCCGAGTTGAGCTCATCTGCATAGTCGACCAACTCGGCGAAGATACCGTTCGGGCCGCGGTGCAGCACAACCAGCTTCGGGCCTAGTGCAGATGAGACGTCGACGCCAACAACGGTAACTAGCCGTCCTGTATCGGGGTGGCGGGCTTTGACTTGTTCGGTAAGCGGGATCACTTCATTCATTCCTACGGCTCCTCTTGATGTTTGAGTTCTAAAGGTGCTGCAAGCGTCCAGAGTGTCCCTTGCGCGGGCGAGGCAAACATTCAGAATAGAAGAAATTCACCTCTATCTTGGTTACATTCCACGCGCGCAAGGGACAGTTCGGACACTTGCAGTTCGGGTGTCTATGCAACCTTTAGTGCGTCTCTGATGATCTCTCTGACATTCTCGCGGCGGTCTTTCTCTTCTTCGGCGCGCTCAGCGTAGATCTCAAAAACCCGGGTATCGACCGCCCATTCCTTGCTGTCCTTTCGCAATGAAGGAACAGGAGTGAGCCAACCGAATGCGTCGAGCTGCTGCATGACGGCTTCGGCTTGCTGGGGATCAAGCGCGCGCATGATGGTGTCACCCCGCTTCATGTCGCGAAGCGATATCTTGTGAAGACCCTTGGCAAGGATGTGCCCAGCCGTCGCCAGAACCGCGTCCTGCTGTCCGGATAGTCCGATGACGTCCGTGTAGAACGCGATCGCGTGTGGGTAGAGGAAGCCATACAGAAAGTCGCGGACGCGCAACGCCACGTCTTCGTTGATGGCTGACGCCGGCCGCTCGCCTTTCGCTTCGATGCAATGCCAGACAAGGCAGAGCCGCGCGAACATGCCATTAAACTTTCCGCAGTGCGCGGCGAGTTTGACGTTCACCGATTCCCACCCTGTTGCCAGCTCGTAGTTACGGCTCGTGACCTCCTGCCAGACGCGCTGTGCGGCTGGCGAGAACCGTATCGGAACCTCTTGCATGCCGCCGCGCAGCGGCTTGCGAAGGTGTGTCAGCCGCTCGACAAGTTCCGCATACCTGCCCAGCACGTCAGGCATTGGAACATCTTTGCCCAGCTTGCCTGGTCGCAAGACGATTGGAAACAGACGCTGAAGCAGTCCGTCGTCGTGCATGTCTCGCGCAATTGCGCGGATAGGCTCGGGCTGAATGCCCCCCACCAAGGATATGGAAAGATTCTGAATGACCGACGCCCCGCGGCCAACCCTGTTGACCGTGTACTGGCCGCCGTTAAACGACTGCAGCCAAAACGCCCGGTCTTTCGCCGAACCACGGCCGCCACCGGAGTACTTTTCCATGCTGCCAAACCAGCCGCTCAGCTCATCCTGAATCAGGAGTACGCCGTCAGGGCTGTCCCTCAGAACCTCCTGGGCGGCCTCAATCGTAGTGTCTTCCAGGCGCAGTCGCGTGTGGCGGGGCGCGGATACATCCTTGCGCTCATCCTTCGGTAACTCGTCATAAGTCGCTTTGGCTTCCGCGAATTCGCGGTAAAGATTGGCGTCGAGCGCTTTCAGCGGTCGCGTTGCTGCGGCGATCACTGGTGACTTCATGGTCGACGGCAAGCCAACCAACGCGACCCATAGGCGCGCTGCTTCCGTCCATGACGGATCATGCTCTTTCGGACGGATTTCGATTGCGTCCGGTATCGCAGCCGCGCAGGTCGCCAAGGCTGCCATTGCCAAGCCCGCTGGGTCGGCGCCCATGAGATCGCCCTGGATCTCGGCAAACTCGGCAATCACGTCAGGCAGCAGGTAGGCGGGCAACGGCGGCTTGGATACGCGGTCCCACAAGTCAACTGGCTGCGGTCGGTTGTCGTTGGCGTGCGGATCAGCGGCCCGCTTAGCAAAGGTCTGCAGGGGGAGATCCATTTCCATGCAGACAAAAAGCGTCAACTCCTTGGTGGTGTACTCACCTTCCGTTTTTCCGACGACGATTGTCGTGCCGCCTGTTCCGGCGACGTAAAGGTCGGTGGGTTGGCCCTTGACGGTGGCGGCTTTCAGCCAGGGGCCCTCAAACGTTCCACCATAACGGCTCTGCGCCATCTCGAGGAGATGGTAGGTTTTAGGCTGCTTGGCTGCTGCTGTCATATCGGGCGACTTCCCTCTCGGCGATTGCGGCGAGTCTATTGGCGACTTCAGGGGCGAAGGTGACGGCGGAGCCGCCGGCGATGGATGGACCGAAAACGCGCAGGCCTGAACGCGATTGGACTAGTTTTAGACCGTACGCTCGGACCCCCGGCGCGATTTCCGCGTCGAAGCGTGCGACGGTGTTGCCGCTCCCTGGCGGGGCGGCTTTGAGTGATATGATTTTCATGGTTCTCCTTTTATGCCGCGCGACATGCGATGCGTGCGTCGATCCACGCTTCAACTTCTGCACGGACGTAGGCAATTCTCCGCTCCCCCAACGGCACTGGCAGCGGGAACTTCCCAGCATCGGAAAGTAGCGCAAGCATAGTGCGGGAGAATGTGGTTGCATTAGCCGCCTCTTTAGGAGTCATGAGGCGGGGTCGATTGTCGTTTGCTGCAACTTGCATTTTTTTCCTCCACAGGGATTGACAGGTTTGTAAAAAAGATGCCATACTCATGAATGGATACGTGCGTCCAAAAATGAGTGACGCACACTAATGAGTTTTTACAAATCAGTCAATATCGCCAATAGAGAAAATGCGATTATTTCGCGCTTTGGCAGTATTCTCCCCAATCATTCATCAGCTTGCGGCGTTTTTCGAGGGCATCGGATCTCCGATAGGCCGCCTCTGTCTTGTCGCTAAGAACGTGCGCCAAGGCCGCTTCGGCGACTTCGCGGGGGTGCTCGGTATGGTCGCCGCACCAGTCTCTGAAGCTCGATCTCAGGCCATGGAGCGTCGCATCCTTGTCGGGGGAGGCGGCCCGGAGGCTCTTGGTCATGGCTGTGTCGCTGATGGGCCGGCCCTCGTTGCCGCCCTCAAAGACAAGATCGCCAGTTGCTCTCTGTAGCTGCGCTTTAACGATTTCAACGGCGCGGTCGGACAGCGGCACGCGATGCTCACGGCCAGCCTTCATTCTCTCTGGCGGTATCACCCAAAGCGCTGCTTCCAGATCGAACTCCGATCGCACGGCACCGCGAACCTCGCCGGAGCGGGAAGCGCAGAGAGCCGAGAACTCCACGGCGCGCGCCGAGACCGCAGACGACTCGCGCAGCGCCTTCATCGTGGCGGGTATCTCGCTATAGCTTACCGCCGCATGATGGCCTCTGGTGAGCTTCTGGCGGGCCGGTAGCAGTTCCTTCAATCCGCCGCGCCAATCTGCCGGGTTGTCTCCGGTAAACAGGCCGCGTGCCTTGGCATGGTCGAGCACGGCAGCGATTCGCATTCGAGTACGGTCAGCGGTCTCCGGAATTTTCGTCCAGATGGGCTTGAGGGTTTCGAGGACGTCGTCGCGGGTTACTATGGCAATCGGCTTGGCGTGCAGAGGCTTGGCATACGTGTCCAGCGTCATCCGCCATTGAGCCTTGTGTTTGGCGTTGCGGAAACTCGCCTCCTTCACCTTGATGACGTCTTCCATGACGTCGGCAAAGGTCTTTGGTGCCTCAGCCTTGCGGTCAGCCTTAGGATCTTCCCCGCGAGCAAGCTGGTCGCGGATTGTTTCAGCTTTGGCCCTGGCCAGTGCCAGCGAAACAGGAGCCGTGCCGCTGCCGTAGCCACCCAGGCCAAGTTCGGCGCGCTTGCCTTGCCATCGATAGATGAAGAGCCATTGCTTGCTACCGCCTGGGCGCACCCTGAGGTGCAGGCCGTCACCATCTCCATAGATCCCTGGCTCGGCTAGCGCCTTGCACTCCTTCTCCGACAACTTATGCTTCGCCATTCGCTCGTTTTCCTGACATAAAATTTGGCCTAAAGCAGATAAGGAAGGTAGTGAGAATAGCGATAAAAACCAAGTATTTCTGCCGTATTTTCCGTATTGTCACTACCGGGGCGGACTCTCTGTCCGCCATTTCTTTCCCATTATTTTCGGATGTCACCCAATGCGATCCAGCGGCGATCCGTGTCTCGTCGCCCCCTGCATCGTCAAACGTCGCGGGTTTCTCCTATCGATCATCGCTGGCCGGACAAGGGGTCGAAGGCGCTCCCCTGCTAAGGGAGTATACCGGAAATGGTGGTGTGAAGGCCGGTTGTCCGGCGAGAATATCGATCTGCTTTGGCTCCTGAACCGGCCCACCGAAAAATTTCGCTCGCCGCGATCCGTTTGGCTTCTCCATTTCGTCTTTGCTGCATCCGCAACAGAGGAGAAGACCCAATGACCACCGAACCTGTCACCCTCGTCAATCTGCTGAAGGTCGAACCCGCCAAGCAGGCGCAACTGATCGCGCTCCTGAAGCGCAACATCGAAACCGTGATCAGCACCCTCGGCGGCTGGCGGACGAGCAGGCTGATCGCCGCCAAGGACGGGACCAGCGTCATCATCTACTCGGAATGGGAAACGCCCGCGGCCGTCGAGGCGATGCGGGCCGATGTCCGGATGAAGGCGTGTTTCCCGCAGATCCTCGAACTGGCAAGCCTCGAGTCGATCCTGGGGGAGGCCGTGTTCAGCGATAACAGGTGATATTGATCCGCCGCCGGCGCCCGTTGACGCGGCCGGAAGGCGGCGGACATTCTCTCGCACCCGCGCTATCGTGCCGCCGTCGCCGATGGGCTGACACTTGGAGATGCGCCAATGGAGCTCGATACATGAACGTGGATGACTTCGAGGATCGCCTGGCGGAGTTGAGGCCGCGGCTGCATCGCTATTGCGCGCGCATGACCGGCTCGGCCGTGGACGGCGAGGACGTGCTGCAGGATACGCTCATCAAGGCCCTGCAGGCGCGGGCGGAAGGCGCGGTGGTGGGCAACCTCGAAGGCTGGCTGCTTCGTATCGCTCACAATACCAGTCTCGATTTCCTGCGCCGTCGATCCCGGCACAAGGTCGTTCCGCTGCTCGATGACATGGAAGACGCACCCTTGCCTGAAGCGGACATCGTTGCGGTCGGCTTTCAAACCTTCCTGCAACTGCCCGAACTCCAGCGCTGCGCCGTGATCCTCAAGGACGTGCTCGGGCACTCGGTCGAAGAAATCGCCGATATTGCCGGCTGCACGCCGGCGGCGGCCAAATCAGCGCTTCAGCGCGGGCGGGCGGCGCTCCGGCAACTGGCGGAGCGCCCGGACGATGTGCGGCTGCCGCTGATGTCCGATGCCAACCGGCAGAAGATGGCGACCTATGTGCGCCTGTTCCAGGGCGGCGACTTCGACACGATCCGCGCCATGCTGGCCGAAGACGTCAAGCTCGAGCTGGTCAACAGGCTGAGGCTGCAGGGCCGCGAGGGCATTGGCCGCTATTTCACCCGTTATGCCGAAGAGACGAGGTGGCGTTTCGCGCTCGGAGCGATCGAGGGCCGCCCGGTGATGCTGGTTTTCGACAGCGGCGGCCCCATGGAGAAGCCGGCGCATTTCGTCCTTCTCGACTGGCGCCAAGACGAGATTGCCGCGATCCGCGACTTTCTCTTCGCCCCCTATGTGCTTGAAACCGTCGATTGGGTTCGTCTGGCTTGAGAGGCTCCTCGGCCGATCGACGATCTGTTCTCCGCCATTTGTTGACGACTGCGCGGTAACGCGGATCTTCTTTGGGGCCGTTGGAGCTTGGCGGGATTTGCTTGTCCGGCATGGCTCCGGCTTCGACCACGGTGCCGAGGAGATCTGGTCGCGATCTGGGGGCAGCCTGCATGAGCACCGCGAGCGATGCACGTTTCTGGGACCGGACGTCGCGGCGATACGCCAAGGGCGCGATCGCGGACCCGGCCGGATATGAGCGCACGCTCGACCGCACCCGCGCTCTGCTTCTGCCGGATGACCGCGTGCTGGAACTCGGTTGCGGCACGGGGACAATGGCGTTTCGCCTCGCGGGCGATGTCCGGGACTATCTTGCGACCGATTTTTCCGCCGCGATGATCGCAATTGCGAGCGAGAGGTCCGGCGTCGACCTGGTGCCGAACCTCGCCTTTCGCACGGCGACGGCCGAAGCGCTTGCCGCCGAGCGCGTGCAATACGATGCGGTTCTGGGCTTCAACTATCTCCATCTCGTGCGCGACCTCTCAGGCACGCTTGGCAACATCCATGCCCTGCTCGCCTCGAGGGGACTGTTTATCTCCAAGACGCCCTGTGTCGGAGAGATGAACCCGCTGATCCGTCTGGTGTTGTTGCCGGCGATGCGGGCACTCGGAAAAGCGCCCCATGCCGGAATTTTCAGGCAGATCGAACTGAGACAAGAGATCACGGCCGCGGGTTTCGAGATTCTGAAGATTGAAAACGACGCGACGAAGGGCAACGACAATCGTCCCTATATCGTCGCCCGCAAGCGGTGAGGCGGGCCGCGGCGGCGCGATTGGCCCGCCTCGGCCAATCTCAACAGATCTAAACGGACTCGGCCGGCTCGGCCCCATGCGCCGCATGCAATAGGTCCAGGAATGTCTTCGCTTCCGGGATCGCGGTCGAGCCGATCACGGTCACCGCGATACCCGGTGTCCACGAATTCATGACCGCCGCACCGGAAAACTCCTTGAGCCGGCTAAGGGTGATCTCCTCGTGGCGCTGCGGCACGCCGAGGCGCTCGAGTTGCCGCCGAACGGTGCCCATCATCATGCCGGTCAACATCGCGGCCTTGGGCCAGATGACCGCTTCGCCGTCCCAGAAGACGAGATTCCAGATCGTTGCTTCGCTGAGGCGTCCACGCCGATCAATGAAGGCGGCGTCGTCGAAGCCGTCGCGCACGGCCTGATGCAGATAGTAGGTTTTTCCGGATTCGCCGACATGCTTGAAATTGGCAAGCGGCCGCTCATGTTCCACCACCGCGAGCCGCAGCGGCCCGGCCGGGCCATTCGAAGGGGCTGCGGTGCGCACCAGAACTGCGGGCTCCACATCCATGCTGCCCGGTGTGAATTCGCCGTGCGGCGAAAAGACCGTGACCGTCAGCGACTGGTCCGCGGGACCGGCGTCGATCGCCTGTCTGATGTGGACGCGCAGATCCTCGTCGGGCAATGCACGGCCGAAGAAGGCGAGCGAGGCTTTGTTGAGACGTTCCAGATGCAGGTCCAGGCCTCTGATCTTGCGATCCCTGACCTGGATCGCGGTGAAGTGCGCGAAGCCGGCAAAGGCCAAGGGGATAAGGTCGGCAACATTGGCCGGGCGGCCGTTGAGCGCTGCCGGATAGAGGCTGGTTTCGTGCGTCACGTTCTTGCTCCTGGTGTGTTCACATGAAGGAGCCAACAGGTCTAAGGTCTGACAGCGCTGTCAGAGTCAAGGGCACGGCGAAGGGAATGGAATGAAAATAGGCGAGCTGTCGAAACGCACCGGCGTCAGCATAAGGATGCTGCGTTACTACGAGACCGAAGGGCTTTTGAAGCCAGGGCGCACAAGAAGCGGCTATCGCGACTACGATCTGGCGGAGGTGAGAACCGTCGAGCGCATCAAGCTCCTGGGTGCCGGCGGCATGACCCTTGCGACGATCCTGCAGTTCCTGCCCTGCGTGCGCGGCGAAGGCCCGATCTTTGAACCCTGCGACGAATTGCGCGTTACCCTGCGCCAACAGATTCGCCTCGTGGAAGAAAAGGCGGAAAAGCTGGCACAGAGCCGCAGCGTGCTGGAGACTTTTCTGCAGGAGATCGGCGAGCGCTGATCTTCTGCCGCTCTAATAGACGTCGGTCCTCGATCGACTGATATAAAAACCGTGGCCGTCACTGCGCACGCAGCTAAGCCCAGTTTTGCTGGACCGACAGCTAAACGGCCCCTTCTTCCAGCTGTTGCCGTAGCTCAGGATATGTGAGCCGTCGCAGCATGCTGTATCGCCGGCGCTCTGGAAGCGTCGGGCCTTGCCCGCCTTTCCCAGAATGAACCTCTGAAAGGTCGGTTCGATGCGGTCGCAGCCAAGTTCCGGGCCGCCGTCCTCCGGGACATAGACATCGGAGCCACCGGCTGGCGTGTATTGGCAACCGATATTGCCGGTCGGCATGTTGAAATAGATCAGACCGCCATCGGCGGGGAAGTTCTGCTCTGCCGCATTTCCGTCGAATGCGATGAGCGCGGCGACCGCGAATACAAGAAAGCGCATCATTCGAGCTTTGGCCCCTGACCCGTGTCGATCTCGCGAAGTGCAGCGAGTAAAACATATCTGCGGGAATGGGGAAACGGTCTCGGTTCTCGACCCGCAGTCGACGGCGCGGCGCGAGTGACAAGTTGGCTCCGGGTCGAGTTTCAATAGTTAGCCATTGCGCTAAGTGTCTGCTCGTGATACTTAGCCTTATGGAACAGTATTCAGAACGATTGGACGTGATCTTTCAGGCGCTCGCCGATCCGACCCGGCGCGCCGTGCTGGCGCGGCTTGGCGGCGGCCCGGCGAGCATCAGCGATCTCGCCAGACCCTTCGACATGGCCCTGCCATCCTTCATGAAGCACATCCACTTCCTGGAAGGCAGCGGCCTGATCCGCACGCACAAGCAAGGCCGGGTGCGCACCTGCGCCATCGAGAAGGCGCAGTTCGCCGTGGTCGAGACCTGGCTCTCGGCGCAGCGCGCACTGTGGGAGGGTCGAGCCGACCGGCTGGAAAAATTCGTCACTGAACACGAGGAGGAATGACATGCCCGCAGATCCTGATCTCGACCTGACGATGGCGCGCATCATCAAGGCGCCTCGTTCCACGGTCTGGCGCGCCTGGACCGACCGCAAACGGCTTGAGCAATGGTGGGTTCCGGCGCCGGCACTATGCAAGGTGATCGACATGGACCTGAAGCCCGGCGGCAGCTTCGTGACCCGGATCAGCGAAGGCGGCGGCGATTTCGTGCCGCATATCAACGCGTGCTTCCTGGCGGTGGACGAACTCTCGCGCATCGTCTTCACGGACACGTTGGTCGCTGGCTGGCGGCCGGCGGAAAATGCCTTCATGACGGCCATCATCACGCTCAGCGATCATCCGGCCGGAACACAATATGCCGCCCATGTGATGCACCGGAGCAAGGCCGATCGCGACATGCACGAGGAGATGGGGTTCCACGACGGCTGGGGGACGGTGGCGGAGCAGCTGGCCCGCCTCGTCGAGCAGCAGACACTGGATCATGATTTCTAATAACAATGCCGAGCAGGTCGTGGTGCGCGATGACGCAGAGCTCGCGCGCTGCCGGACAAGGCAGGGCCTGCCCCAAGGGCGAGGTCAAGGGGCATCTTCTCGTCTTGCCGGCAGCCGGACCGGTCGGCTGAATGCCTCCCGGAGCGGGCAATCGCTCCGGGAGGCACGTTGAGCTATTGCCTTTCACGTCGGTTCAGGAGCGCCAGCGCCAGCAGCGTGACTGCAGGCATGGCCAGGCAATAGCCGACGAGCGGCCAGGCCGTATCGCCCCTGAGAAGCAGCACGGCGCCGGTGCCGACGAGGGCGACGATCAGGCTTTGGATGCAGAAGTAGAGCGCCACCGCCGTTCCGGCGATCGCATCGAAGGCCTTCAGCGCACCGTTCGCGGTCACCGAGGCGGTCATGACGATGCCGACGGCGATCACCCACATGGGCAGCACGAAGCTTACGAACGAGGGGGTAGTGAGGGCTTCGCCGACGGCAAACAGGAGCCCGCCGGACATCAGCACCGCCATGCCGCGCACGAGGCAGCCCGGGATCCCGTAGCGGGCGACGAAGCCTTTGGCGAAGCGCGTGGTCAGGATCATCACCCCTGCCGCCGTCGCAAAGGCCAGGCTGAAGCCGAGTTGCGAATAGCCGGCGCGATCGATGAGCAGGCGAGGCGCGGTCGAGAAGAACACGAAGAACGCGCCCATCGCCGTGCTGAAGCCGAGCGTATAGGTCCAGAACGCGCCGCTCCTGAGAACAGGCGCGAAGCTCAGCTTCCCGTTGTCGGAGGGGACGGGCCGGGTTTCCGACCAGCGCGGCAGCGCCTGGCCGAGTGCCGCAAGGCCGAGCAGGCCGAGGGTCAGGAAGATCGCCCGCCAGCCGAAGACGCCTGATATCAGCGCGCCGGCAATCGGTCCGAACGCCGGAACGAAGGAGAGCATGGCGCCGAAAAGGCCGTAGATGGTGACGCCTTCCGGACGGGCGCCATAGACGTCCCGCACCGTCGCGAAAGTCGCGACCAGCGCCGCCGAGGCGCCCGCCGCTTGCACGAGCCGAAGTGCCACGAAGACCGGTGCCGAGGTGGTGACCGCCAGCAGCAATGACGTCAGTGCAAACAAAGTCGCGCCACCGAGAAGCACCGGACGGCGGCCGACGCGGTCGGAAAGCGGGCCGAAGAGAACCTGTCCCAAGCCCAGCACGAGCATGTAGAGGCTGAGCGTCAATTGGACGATTGCCGGCGATGTGCCGAGAATACGAGGCATCTGAGGCACGACTGGCAGATAGATGTCCATGGCAAGTGACGCCAGGATATCGAAGGGCGCCATCAGCAGCAGCGCCGCCGGCAGCCTATGGGACCAGGTGGGTGAGTTATGATCGGGCATGATGAAACATCCGCGCAAATGGATAACATTCGGCGGCGATCTGCCATTTCATCGATCTTGGGAGTATGAGCCGACAGACGCCGCAACAACTTTTGAACCGTTGTTGCGGCTTATCGGGTTGCTGACTCGTCGGTCCTCATGCGCTCATCCAAAGTAACTTTATCGATCAAACGGCGACCTGCTTAACATCCGGGTCAGGTTTCAACAACCCGGCCGCGCGTCACGCGATGACCTTGGCCCTCAGCCCCATTTCCAACTTCCGTTCGAATCGCGTCTGCGGATGGATCGATAGCGTTTCGCCCGGGAGTTGTCCTGGGGAAATGTGGAAGGAGATTTGGCTTTCGACTTAGTCTGTCGCGCTCGGCCTCGCGGTCAGCCGGTTCTCGACGCTGGCGACACCGGCCACCGATGCTGCCGCATCGCCGGCGCAGATGACGTCCGCCTCACTCGGCACCACACCGGTCAGCACCACGATCTCGCCGAGTGCCATCACGGAGACTGCGCTGGTGTCGATCATCGTCGCATAGCCGATGAAACGCAGCACCTTGTCGGCGAGCGCGTCATCCGTCAGATGCGGATCGTCATCCCTGTGGGCGTAAATGGGCTTCTCTGGCGGCATGGCACCTTCCTCATGCTCTTTCCGAACGCCTGTCGTCTTGCGAAGGTTCCCTTCAAAACGGCTGCCGCCGCGCGCTTGTGGTCCTGGCGTGAACCCGGTTATTGCTGGCAGTCCCATCCCAAGGCCCGCGCATGTCCGACATTTTCCAGAACGTCCTGCCCATCTTCATTCTGATCCTTGCCGGCTGGCTTTTGGTTCGGTCAGGCTATCTGAAACCGGCTGTCGGCGAGGCGCTCGGGGATTTCGTCTTTCGCGTCGCGGTTCCCATTCTGCTGTTCCGCACGATTGCGGAGGCCGATTTCAAGGACGGTTCGCCGTGGCCGCTCTGGGTCGCCTATTTCTCCGGCGTCGCGGTAACCTGGACGGTCGGACATCTGGCGGCAATGCTCATTTTCGGCCGCGACGCGCGCATGGGCGTATTGGCCGGCGTCTCCTCGGCCTTCGCCAACACCGTGTTCATCGGTCTGCCGCTGGTCTCGCGCATCGTCGGCGAGGAGGGCATTGTCGCGATTTCGATCCTGCTGTCGGTCCATCTGCCTGTGATGATGATCGCCGGCACGCTGCTGATGGAGCGTGCCGAGCGCCGCACGAGCGGCAAGCCAGGTCAAAACCCGTTGCAGCTTCTCGCCGGCGTCGGCCGCAATCTGCTGCGCAATCCGCTGGTGATCGGGCTTGCTTGCGGCGCTGCCTTTCATCTCATCGGCCAGCCGCTCGGCGGACCGGTGAAGACCGTTGTCGACCAGCTTGCCTCGATGGCGGCACCGGCGGCGCTGGTCTCGATCGGCATGGCGCTCGACAAATACGGCCTTGCCGGCAATCTCGGCCTCGCCTCTTTTACAAGCGTTCTGAAGCTCCTCATCATGCCGGGGGTCGTCTTCACCAGCTGCCACCTGCTTGGCCTCAACGACAACTGGACAACGGCGCTGGTGCTGACATCGGCGGTTCCGACAGGCGTGAACGCCTGGCTGATCGCCAACCATTTCAACGTCGGCCACGCGCTCGCCTCCTCGACGATTACATTGACGACCGCGCTCGGCGTCATCAGCGTTTCGGTCTGGGCCTATCTGCTGGTGTAACTGCTCCGGAAATTCGGGAGAGTGCTTCCCTCGGGAGGAGTGAAATCTTCTTCAGCCTGGGTGCATGGCGTCACCGTGCCGTGCAGATGCAAAAAGGCCCGGCGCGAGCCGGGCCTTTTGAAGGGGCTGTTTTCAGCCGCTAAGCTTATTGCGCCGGTGCCGGCTGGCCTTCGGCAGGCTTGGATTCCGGAGCGGCCTGGCCTTCGGCAGCGCCGCCAGCAGCATCCGGCAGCGGAGCCGGAGAATCGGCCTGCTCGCGCAGCCAGGCGATCAGGTTGGCGCGCTCATCCGGCTTCTTGAGACCGGCAAAGCCCATGGCGGTGCCCGGAACATGCTTCTTCGGGGCTTCGATGAAGAAGCTGAGGTGGTCGTAGTCCCAGTTGACCTTGCCACCTTCGGAGAAGGTCTTCATGCCGGCCGAGTAGCTGAAGCCCTCATGCGAGGCGATCGGACGGTTGACGACGCCCCAAAGGTTCGGCCCGACCTTGTTCGGACCGCCCTTCTCGGCGGTATGACAGCTTGCGCACTTCTTGAACACGGCAGCACCGGCAGATGCATCGGCCTTGAGGAGCAGCGGCTTGATATCGACTTCGGCTTCTTCGCCGCCACCGCCGGCATCGGCTTCAGCCGTGCCTTCTTCGGCGACGATCGTGAAGCCTTCCTTCTCGGGAGCTTCGGAATGGAAAATGCCTTCCGATGCAATGGACACGGACATCAGAACGAAGACCGTCCCCAGAAAGGCACCCACGCCCATGTTCACATATGAATTCATCTGCAAACGCTCCCTTTGCCACCGGCGCAAACAAAAACCCGGCCTATCTTGAAATCGCGCGGAACCTATGTCTTTTGGCTCTGCGTTGCAACAGTGATTATCGGCCCCTAACTGAGACTTATTGACACTTTCAGCGGGGTTTTTGAAGGCCAGATCATGAATCGCGAAAATTCAGGTAAAGCCATCGTGCTCATTCCGGCGCGCATGGCCTCGACACGCCTGCCCGGAAAGCCGCTCGCCGACATTTGCGGCCTGCCGATGATCGTTCAGGTTGCCACCCGCGCCAGGGAAGCGGATGTCGGCCGGGTCGTCGTCGCCGTCGACGATCAGCAGGTCTTCGACGTGGTGCGCGCGGCCGGCTTCGAAGCGATGATGACCCGCATCGACCACCAGTCCGGTTCCGACCGGATCTACGAGGCGCTGCTGAAGGCCGACCCGGATGGCGAAGCCGAGATCGTCATCAACGTGCAGGGTGATCTGCCGACGGTCGAGCCTGCGTCGATCCGCGCCGCGTTGAACCCGCTTGAAAACCCCGGCACCGATATCGCGACGTTGACGGTGCCAATCACCGAAGAGGGCGAAAAGACCAACCCGAACATCGTCAAGGTCGTCGGCTCGCCGCTCAGCGAATCGCGGCTGCGCGCACTTTATTTTACCCGCGCGACCGCGCCTTACGGTCAGGGCCCGCTTTATCATCACATCGGCCTCTATGCCTATCGCCGCCGGGCGCTGGAGCGCTTCGTCGCGCTTCAGCCCTCCACCTTGGAGCGCCGCGAATCGCTCGAGCAGCTACGCGCGCTCGAAGCCGGCATGCGCATCGATGTCGAGATCGTCGATTCGGTTCCGCTCGGCGTCGACACGCCGGTGGAGCTGGAAAAAGCCCGCCGTATCCTTTCCGCCCGCCACCCCGAATAAGCCTGAGAAGGAAGCTACAGTGACCGTCAAGACCAACAGGATTTCCTTCCAGGGCGACTACGGCGCCAATTCCGACATGGCCTGCCGCGACATGTTCCCGTCGATGGAGCCGTTGCCCTGCCAGACCTTCGAGGATGCCTTCGTCGCAGTCGAGAACGGTGACGCCGATCTCGCCATGATCCCGATCGAGAATACGATCGCCGGCCGCGTCGCCGACATCCATCACCTCTTGCCGGAATCGCGGCTGCACATCGTCGGCGAATATTTCATGCCGATCCGCTTCCAGCTGATGGTGCTGCCCGGCGTGACGCGGGATGAAATCCGCACGGTCCACAGCCACATCCACGCGCTCGGCCAGTGCCGCAAGATCGTGCGCGCCAATGGCTGGAAGCCGGTTGTCGCCGGCGACACGGCCGGTGCGGCAAAGCTCGTCTCCGAAAAAGGCGACCGCTCGATGGCGGCGCTTGCGCCGCGGCTTGCCGCCGACCTCTATGGCCTCGAGATCGTCGCCGAGAATGTCGAGGACACCGAAAGCAACGTCACCCGCTTCGTCGTGCTTTCCCGCGAGGAACAGCACATTGCGCGTAGCAGCGACGACGAGTTGATCATCACCACCTTCGTCTTCAATGTCCGCAACATTCCGGCCGCACTCTACAAGGCGATGGGCGGTTTCGCGACCAATGGCATCAACATGACGAAGCTCGAAAGCTATCAGCTCGGTGGCAAGTTCGTGGCCACGCAGTTCTATGCCGACATCGAAGGGCATCCGGATGATATCGGCGTGCGTCACGCCATGGATGAGCTTCGCTTCTTCTCCGAGAAGGTGCGCATCCTCGGCACCTACAAGGCGCATCCGATGCGCGGCGTTCTCTGAGCCAAGCCGTTCCACCGGTTCAAGAAACCTCTGAAGTGGGGGCACGCGTTGAACGAGTGCCCTCGCTCGTTCTGTGGCTCGAAGAGAGCATGCGGCTCATCGGCGCCTCTCCTCGTGCCTCGGTGCGACGGGCGAACAAGGTCTGGAAATGCCTCATTTCTGACCAGTTATAGCCTATGCTTGGTCCTGCCGCCGCGTCCAGCGCCTTCCTGACTGCAGGCTGGCTAACGATTTCTGCTAAATTTGTGATTGCTTGCGGCAGGTGAATTTCGCCCGGATTTCCGGTGCGAGTCATTGGCTTCGCGATCTCATCGCCGCTGACGAAGGCGGCAAATATTCGTTAACCGGCTACGCGTCTGGCGCATGCCTAACTTGCAATCGCGGCGGTACACAAAATTTAGGCAAATGCCTATCTGACGTCCGTTCAAGTAAGGAGTGTTAAAGATGAAGATCCGTCAGAAGATCATGGAATATGCGAAGACCCGCCGTGCGATCCGCGAACTGAATGCTCTCGACGACCATGCACTGAGCGATATCGGTCTGTCCCGTTCGCAGATTCACGCCGCCGTCTACGGCCGCTAATCCGTACCATTCGCGCATCCCGCCGCACTTCAAAATGCTGCAGCGACCTTTGCACATCTCGCGAGATGTGCGGCGCTGCAGCGGTCGGCGGGATGCGCGCCGCTGCCTTCCCCGTCACGAATCGTAGAGGCAGACGCGCAGCCGGTGACCATCCGGATCGAGCGCGACGAAAGTCGGACCGAAATCCATCTCGGTCAGTTCCTGCGCAATCTGCAGGCCTTCCGCTTTCCATTTGTCGTAATGCGCGCGCACCGCGCCCTCATCCTCCACCATGAATGCGAGTTCCGAGCGATGGCCTGATGCCGTCGGCTCCGGCGCGACCGTGTGTTCGGCCCAGAGCCCGAGCGTGAAGCCGCCGGGTAGCTCGAAGGACGAAAAGGTCTGGTAGACGACGCGCGGTTCTTGTTCGAGGATCTTGCGATAGAACTCGACGCTTGCCAGCGGGTCCTTGACATAAAGTACGATGAGATTTGCCTTGGCCATGCTGCTCTGCCTCCTTGTTGCGGGAGTTGCAGGCTAGGTTCGGCCGCTGCCAATTTCTGTCAGTATCGTGCAGCGCGCGTCAGGAGCCGACCGTCCGTCGGTTCGACGCGGCAATATTCTGGCTGGCGCGCCAGTCCTTCATCAGCACCTGTCGGCGGCGGGGGTAGCGTGCCTCGATGACCGTCATCTGGCGCATGCGGTCGGCGCGGAAGTGTCGGAAGTCCAGGCGGAGTTCACACCAGGCCATGACCATGCGGACATTTTCGAAGAAGCCGAGTGCAAAAGGCCAGATCGTCCGCTCCGTTTCGCTGCCGTCGTTGTCGACGTAGCTGAGTTCCACCTTGCGTTCGTTGCGGATCGCCCGCCTGAGTGCGGCGATGTCGATGCCGTTGGTGGCCGGCGGGCTCGGCCCGACGAGCAGGGTGGAGCTATCCAGCTCGTCGCGAAGCTCGGCCGGGAGCACCGCTGCGATCTTGGCGAGCGCGTTCGCTGCGGCACCCGCGAGATCGTCGTCGGTGCGCTTGGAGACCCAGCGCGATCCGAGCACGAGTGCCTCGATTTCCTCCGCCGAGAACATCATCGGCGGCAGCATGAAGCCGGGTTTCAGCACATATCCGAGCCCCGGTTCGCCCTCGATATGGGCGCCCTGGGCCTGCAGGCTGGCGATGTCGCGATAGAGCGTTCTGAGACTGACGCCGGTTTCTTCCGCCAGCTTCTGGCCGCTCACCGGCTGGCGGTAGCGCCTCAGCACCTGCAGAAGATCGAGCAATCGTTCGGAGCGGGACAAGGCCAGCCTCCTATCGCCATCCTGATGCCATCAGGCCCGTTCGCCCCAGGCGAGCCAGTCGCGCATCAACTGGTGCGCAATCGCGCCCTTCGGCGGCGGAATATGCTCGTCGCCGGTATCGGCAACGCCGGTCGAGCGTTCGAGCATCGCGATCGTTTCCTCGCGGGTGAACCAGCGCACGTCCTCCAGTTCCTGCTCGTCCCGCTTGATGACGATCGATTTCGCTTCGGCATAGCAGCCGATCATCAACGTGTGCGGCATCGGCCAGGGCTGCGAGGCATGGTAGCGCACCCGGCCGATATGGATGCCGGACTCCTCGAACGTTTCGCGCCGCACCGCGTTTTCGATCGTCTCGCCGGGCTCGACGAAGCCGGCGAGGCAGGAATACATGCCCGGCGCGAAATGCGGGCTGCGGCCGAGCAGGCAGAGATCGCGTTCGAGGTCGATGGTCATCATGATGACGACTGGGTCCGTCCGCGGGAAGACCATATGGCCGCAGGCGGTGCAGACGCGACGGTAGCCGCCGGCTGCGCCTTCCATCGGTCCGGCACAGCGGCCGCAGAAGCGGTTGCTGGCGTTCCAGGTAATCAGGCTCGATCCTTGCGCGAACTGGCCGAGCAATTCCTCCGGCAGCATCTGTTGGCGGTAGAGCGTGCGGCCGTCGGCAATCTTGAACGGCTCAGTGATCGTCTCTTCGGTGAGACCGGTCGGCACCGCCAGCCGTGGCTCGCCGTTCGGCAGGTAGCCGAGCAGGATCGTCTCGTCGAGCATCGGTTCGAGCCCTTCGAGTTCGTAAGGGGCGAACAGCGGGTCGATGATCTTCTCGTCGTGCTTGACGATCAGCTTCGGTCCGGAGAAGGCCAGGAAATGGGCGCCCGGATGCTTGAGCGCCACTTCGACGCAATCGTCGGCGCGGTGTTCGGACTGGCGGTCCAGATGGTTTTCGGAAAAGGCGACGAGGGTACTTGGCTCCGGATGCGGGCTATGAAGGTCAAAGATCGATTTCGTCATGTTCAGAGGTTTTCCAGAATGCGCGCTGCGAAGGCCTGATGTTCTTTCTCGTCCCACGGCTCCGACTTGCCGAAGCCCCAGACTGGCCCCGGCCAGTTCGGGTCGCCGTCGCTGCGGGCAATGATATGCACATGTAGCTGCCGGACGATATTGCCCAATGCGCCGATATTGATCTTTTCGGCGCCGGTGACCTTCTTGAGGGCGTTTGCCGCCATCGTCGTCTCGAAGGTCAGCATCGTCTGGTCGAGCGGAGTCAGGTCGAAGATTTCCGAAATGCCTTCACGCTGCGGAATGAGCACGAGCCAGGGCCAGCGACGGTCATTCATCAGCCGCATCTGGCAAAGGCCGATCGAGGCGATCGGGATGCCGTCGCGTTCGAGCCGGTCGTCAAGGGTGAAGGTCGCCAACGCATTCTCCTCAGTCAAGACAACGGATTCGCCTTGTTTTGCATATCGATATCAGTTTTTTGATGGCTTGGCTTGCATTTGCTTTCGATATTGCCGATATGGAAGCCGGGAGGTTGGTGGTGGACGAGCCACTCGCCAACCGGGTCAGGTCCGGAAGGAAGCAGCCCTAACGAGCCCCGGCACGGGTCATCGTGCCAGCCTCCCACCTTTTCCGTCCTGTCGGGACAAGAGTTCGAACAGCGGCAGGGTCGATGAGCGACGACACGTCCATTTCATCCGTTGAGAAACCGGCCGCCTACCGTGTTCTGGCGCGCAAGTACCGCCCCAAGGATTTCTCTGACCTGATGGTCGGCCAGGAGCCGATGGTGCGCACGCTCACCAACGCTTTTGAAACGGGGCGCATCGCGCAGGCCTACATGCTGACCGGGGTGCGCGGGGTCGGCAAGACCACCACCGCCCGTATCCTCGCCCGCGCGCTGAACTACAAGACATCGGACACCGACAGGCCGACGATCGACCTGCGCGTGCCGGGCGAGCATTGCCAGGCGATCATGGACGGCCGCCATGTCGACGTCATCGAAATGGACGCCGCCTCGCATACCGGTATCGACGACATCAGAGAGATCATCGAGCAGGTGCGCTACCGCCCGGTCTCGGCGCGCTACAAGGTCTACATCATCGACGAAGTGCACATGCTCTCGACCCAGGCCTTCAACGGCCTGTTGAAGACGCTCGAAGAGCCGCCCGAGCATGTGAAGTTCATCTTCGCGACCACCGAAATCCGAAAAGTCCCGATCACGGTCCTGTCGCGTTGTCAGCGTTTCGATCTGCGTCGCATCAGCGCCTCTGATCTCGTCGGCCTGTTCTCGACGATCCTCGGCAAGGAAGGCGTTTCCTTCGATCCCGAGGCGCTCGCGATGGTCGCCCGCGCTGCCGAAGGCTCGGCACGCGACGGCTTGTCGCTGCTCGACCAGGCGATTGCGCACGGCGGCGGCGCGGTCGAGGTCGAGACCGTGCGCTCCATGCTCGGCCTTGCCGACCGCGCCCGTATCGTCGACCTCTTCGACCATATCATCAAAGGCGACGTTGCTGCGGCGCTTCAGGAATTCACCGCCCAGTATGAGGCCGGCGCCAATCCGACGGTCGTGCTGACCGACCTTGCCGATTTCACCCATCTGGTTACGCGGATGAAATACGTGCCGGATGCGGTCAACGATCAGTCGCTGAGCGAGATCGAACGCACCCGCGGCGCCGTCTTCGCCGAAAGCGTCGCCGTTACGGCGCTCTCGCGCATCTGGCAGATGCTTCTGAAGGGCATTTCGGAAGCCGAAAGTTCGTCGCGACCTGCGGGTGCGGCCGAAATGGTGCTGATCCGGCTGGCACATGCCGCACATCTGCCGGCGCCGGAAGAGGCTGCGCGGCGTCTGCTCGAGCTTTCCGGTGGCGAAGGCGGCGGTGCCCGCCCGGGATCGGCCGGCGGCAGCGGCGGCGGAGCCCAGGCCTCGCCCTCAGGCCCGGTTTCGGCGCAGGCCACCCAGGCGATACCGACGCAGCGCCCGACGAGCAATGGCGCGACGATGCTGCGCGCGGTGCCGGATGCGGCACCTGAGCCGGTCACGGTCGGTCGCATCGAGGAGCGGCCAATGGCAGTTACGGCCGCCAAGCCGCAGCCGTCGGTGCCGGTCAATTCGATCGCGGATATCGCCGAACTTTGTGCCAAGAACCGCGACATCAAGCTGAAGACGCTGGTGCGCGGCTTCCTGCGGCTCGTGCATATCGAGCCCGGTCGCCTGGACGTCAACGTCTCCGACGACGCGCCGAAGACGCTGCTCGGCGAGCTGGCCGTCAAGCTCAAGGAATGGACCGGCATCCATTGGATCGTCAGCTACAGCCGCGAGCGCGGTGAGCCGACGTTGATCGAGGCCGAGCAGCGGGCGCAGGAGCAACGCGTCAACGATGCGCGCCAGGATCCGGACGTTGCCGCCATTCTCGCCCGGTTCCCGGGCGCAAAGATCACCGACGTGCGCATTCGCGCCGTCGAGGAAGAGGCCGAGAGCGTTGCTCCGGCGACAGCCGAATCCGCCGATGGCGATATCGTCCCTGGCGACGACATCGAATAGTCCCGTCTGCGAGCAGAAACAGAACAACAGGAGACGACGATGCGCGACATCATGGGGATGATGGGCAAGGTCAAGGAAATGCAGGCCAAGATGGAGAAGATGCAGGCGGAGATCGCCGCAATCGAAGTCGACGGCACTTCCGGCGGTGGTCTGGTGACCGTCCGCCTCGACGGCAAAGGCACCCTCAAGAGCCTGAAGATCGACCCCTCGCTCTTCAAGGAAGATGATGTCGAGATCCTCGAAGACCTGATCGTTGCGGCCCACAAGGACGCCAAGGACAAGGCCGAAGCCGTCCAGGCGGAAAAGACCCGCGAACTGACCGCCGGTCTGCCGATCCCGCCCGGCATGAAGCTGCCGTTCTGATCGTCTTCGCCCTCGAAGAGATTGCAGGGCGTAAGCGCCCTGGTCCATCTATCCAGTCTATCCAGTCCGGGCAGACATAGCCGCTTTCGCTCCGCACGAGAGCGAGCTCGTCGCCAGGCAGGGCTTGCGACCACAGGCGCCCGAGATACCCTGAAAGCATCGTCCTGGCGCTTCGAAGGCGATTCCGTTCGGGGCCGATATGGGCTAAAAGCGCGGCATGGCAAAACGAGTCACCGGCCCCGAAATCGAAAAACTCATCCAGCTCCTGGCAAAGGTCCCGGGGCTCGGGCCGCGCTCGGCCCGCCGCGCCGCCCTCCATCTCGTCAAGAAGAAGGATCAGTTGCTGGGCCCGCTCGCCGATGCGATGGGCGAGGCGCACCGCAAGGTCCGGATCTGCTCCTGCTGCGGCAATGTCGATACGATCGATCCCTGCACCGTCTGCTCCGACGAGCGTCGCGACCAGTCGGTCATCATCGTCGTCGAGGACGTGTCCGATCTCTGGGCACTGGAACGGGCGGGGGCGCTGAACGCCGCCTATCATGTGCTCGGCGGTACGCTTTCGCCGCTCGACGGCGTCGGTCCTGACGATCTCAACATCAAGGGGCTCGTCCAGCGCGTCGCCAATGGCGGCGTTCGCGAACTGATCATCGCCGTCAATGCGACGGTCGAGGGCCAGACCACGGCGCACTACATCACCGACCAGCTCGAGGGCATGGAGGTGAAGATCACCCGGCTCGCCCATGGTGTACCGGTCGGCGGCGAGCTGGACTACCTCGACGAAGGCACGCTGGCGGCAGCACTTCGCGCCCGCACGTCGATCTGAAGGGATGCCGATGCGCTTGAAGTCTCGTGTTCGCTCACTATTTGCCGGTCGTGCACGCCTCCTTGCGGCCATCGCGGCCTTCCTTGCCCTTCACCTTCCCGCTCACGCCGTCACCAAGGCGGATGTCGAAGCTCAATTCCGCACCTGGCTGCAGAACGACCTCTGGCCGGAAGCGAAGCAGGCAGGCATTTCTGCCGGTTCGTTCAAGGCGGCGTTTTCCGAGGTGAAGCTCAACTGGGACCTGCCGGATCTGGCGCCGCCCGGTTTTCCGAAGCCGAAGGAGCAGAAGCAGAGCCAGGCGGAGTTCTCCTCGCCCGGCAGCTACTTTTCAGAGAAGCGCCTGCAGGGGCTCGCGGCGACCGGCCGCAGCCTTGCCTCCACCCATGCCTCGACCCTGAAGAAGATCGAACGCACCTATGGCGTCCCGGGTTCGGTGGTCGTGGCGATCTGGGGGCGTGAATCCGGCTTCGGCCGTGCCAAGATCCCCTATCCGGTCGTAGACGTGCTGGCGACCAAGGCCTTCATGTCGACGCGGCCCGATCTTTTCCGGCGTGAGCTGATCGCGGCGCTGCACATCCTCGACAGCGGCGACGTCGATGAGGCGGCGATGCGCGGCTCCTGGGCCGGCGCCATGGGCCAGCCGCAGTTCATGCCGTCGAGCTTCCTGCAATATGCCGTCGATTTCGACGGCGACGGCCGCCGCGACATCTGGAATTCGGTGCCGGACAGCCTGGCTTCGATCGCCAACTATCTCGTCAAGAAAGGCTGGCAGCGCGGCCGCGACTGGGGTTTTGAAGTGTCGATCCCCGAAGCCGTTTCCTGCGCGCAGGAAGGGCCGGACCTTGCCCGGCCGATCTCGGACTGGGCCGACAAGGGCATCACACGGATCTCCGGCAAGGGGTTCCCGTCGCACGAGCTTTCGGCATCCTCGATGATGCTGGTGCCGGCCGGCCGGCACGGGCCGGAATTCATCGTCACGCCGAACTTCTACGTGCTCAAGGAGTACAACAATTCCGACCTCTACGCGCTGTTCATCGGCAATCTCGCCGACCGCATCGCCACCGGCGGCGGCGCGTTCCGTGGCGACTGGGGCGACGTCGGCAACATGCTGCGCTCGGACGTTCTCGCGATGCAGAAGGCGCTCGTTGCCAAGGGATACGATGTCGGCAAGGTCGACGGTCTTCCCGGCTACAAGACGCGTCGCTCGCTCGGCGACTGGCAGGTAAAGAGCGGCCTTGCCGCGACCTGTTTCCCCGATGCTTCGCTGAAGGCGAAGCTGCGCTAGGTCGTTCCAGCCAGGCGCGGAATGCCGACACGAAAGAGGCCCTGCAGTGCAACGCCTCTGTTGTTGTCTCGGTCGATGTCGGTGCAGGCGCTGCCGAAGGACCTCAGTGCATGTCGACATTGACCTGGCGCTTGTAGCGCTCGTAGTGGGTCGGCACGATCGTCTGGCGCTCGATCATCCGGTGCACCCTCGGTGGTGCAGCGCCGCTGTGCAGCGCCGTCAGCTTGTCGCCCACGGCGGCGTCGGCCTGGGTGCGGCGCTGGTTGTGGCGCACATATTCGACCCAGGTCGGCACGTGGTAGGTCTCGGTCCAGGTGGTCGGGTTTTCGAGGTCGCGCATCAGCGCCCAATGTCCCGCGCCGTCACGGATGCGGATGCGCCGGCGTTCCGCCATCGTCGTCAGGAATTCCGGGATGTCGCCATCGGCAATCTCGTAGTCGATCATGATGACGATCGGGCCGCTGCGCGGCTTCAGATCCAGCTCGAGCGGCGGTTCGTTGAAGCGGTTGAGCGGATCGAGGTTCAGCGAAGTGAACTCCGGCAGGGGCAGCCGGAAGCCGACCACGACGCCAGCGAACATCAGCAGACAGGAGCCCATCAGTGCGTTGGCGGCGCCGTATTGTTCGGCGGCCGTACCCCAGAGCCAGCTGCCGCCGGCAATGCCGCCGAAGGTCATCGTCTGGTAGAGCGAAAGGGCCCGCCCGACGACCCAGCGCGGCGTCGAAAGCTGTACGGTCGTGTTGAAGAGCGACAGCGCCAGCACCCAGCAGGCACCGGAGATGAGCAGCACGAGACAGCTCAGCCAGGCATAGGTGCTGATCGCCGTGATCACGGCGCTGGCGGCAAAACCGGTGAAGGCGATGCGCACGATCGCTTCGCTCGACAGCTTCTCTCGCAAGCGCGCGCTGAGCAGCGCCCCGCCGATCGCCCCGAGGCCGAAGGCGCCGAGCATCAGGCCGTAGGTGAGCGGCCCGCCTTGAACGAGGTCGCGAGCGACGAGCGGCAGCAGTGCGAGGATCGCGCTGGCCGAGAGGCCGAAGAGGAAGCCGCGCAACAGCACCTTGCCGATGTTGGGCGACATGGCGACATAGCGCAGGCCCGCGGATATGGCGCGGCCCAGCGTCTCGCGCGGCAGGGTGTTCGTCGGCACCTCTCGGCGCCAGCGCAGCAGCGCGAAAAGGATCGCGAAATAGCTGAGCGTGTTGGCGAAAAAGGCGGACGCAGCACCGGCCGCCGCAACGATCGCACCACCGATGGCGGGGCCGACGCTGCGGGTGATGTTGAAGCCCATGCTGTTCAGCGCCACTGCGGCTGGCAGGTCGTCACGCGGGACCATGTCGCCGACCGAGGCCTGCCAGGATGGGTTGTTGAGCGCCGTACCGCAGCCGATGAGGAAGGTGAAGAGCAGGAGCAGCCAGGGCGTGATCAGCCCGACATAGGCACAGATCGTCAGGAGCGCCGAGACGAGCAGCATGAAACACTGCGCCACCAGCATGATCCGCCGTCGATCGAAATTGTCGGCAAGCGCACCCGAGACGAGCGAAAAGAGCATGATCGGCAGCGAGGTCGATGCCTGCACCAGCGCCACCATGTTCGCCGATGAGGAGATCGAGGTCATCAGCCAGGCGGCGCCGACCGATTGGATGAGGCCGCCGAAGTTGGATGCGAGGCTCGCAATCCAGATCGTGCGGAAGATGTCGTGCTTGAAGGGTGCAAGCGGCGAAATACGGTGGGGCACCTCGTCTTCTCTCTTGTCCTTGATTGTCGTCTCGAAGCGGTTCGATTCCTGTTATAGGCCGGAGGACGCGAAGTGCCACCCGCTGAAATTGACCTTGTCGTCGAAGATCGTCGGCTGGGCGCGGATCGAGGCATTCGGAGCGGATGGCCCAACGCCTTGCAATTTGCGGCGATGAAGCGTATATGAGCCTCAAATTCTTGATCGGTAGATGAAGAGTGGGCCCGTCAGGACCCGCTCTTTTTTATTAGCCGGTCCGATGAGGAGATGATCGTTTGTCCGATACGACAACGGCTGAAAATGCAAATGAACCGCGCCTGATCACCGAAACCGGTCTCGACCAGCGCATTGCCGATATCATCGAGCCGGTCATTGTGCCGATGGGCTACCGCCTGGTGCGCGTGCGCATGTCCGGCCAGAACGGACTGACGCTGCAGATCATGGCCGAGCGCAACGACGGCACCATGACCGTCGAGGACTGCGAAGAGATCTCCAAGGCCATTTCGCCGGTGCTCGATGTGGAAGATCCGATCGACAAGGCGTATCATCTCGAAGTGTCGTCGCCGGGCATCGACCGCCCGATGGTGCGCAAGTCCGACTTCTTCCGCTGGCAGGGTCACCTGCTGAAATGCGAGACGTCGGTTCTGGTCGATGGCCGCAAGCGGTTCCGCGGCAAGATCGTTTCCGTCGACGACGATGGTTTCCGGCTCGAGCGCGACCAGCCTGCGTATGGTGAGGAACCGGTTGTCGTCATCCCGTTCACCACGCTTTCCGAAGCGCGGCTGATCCTGACCGACGATCTGATCCGCGATGCGCTGACGGCCGACAAGAAGGCGAAGGCTGCGCGCGCCGCGAACGAGAATTTCGAAGACGAAGATTCACCTATTGAGGAATAAGTCGGGCGGAGCGTGAAGCCCCCTGCAACCCAAACGGAGACAAGACATGGCAGTCAGTGCTAACCGGCTCGAGCTTCTGCAGATCGCGGATGCCGTCGCGCGTGAAAAGGTGATCGACCGCGAGATCGTTCTGGCCGCAATGGCCGATGCGATCCAGAAGGCCGCCCGCTCGCGCTATGGGTCGGAATCGAACATCCGCGCCGACATCAACTCGAAGACCGGTGAAATCCGCCTGCAGCGACTCCTGGAAGTCGTCGAGAAGGCTGACGACTATTCCACGCAGATTCCGCTCGAGCTTGCTCGCGATCGCAATCCGGATGCCAAGCTCGGCGATTTCATCGCCGATCCGCTTCCGCCGATGGACTTCGGCCGTATTGCCGCCCAGTCGGCCAAGCAGGTCATCGTGCAGAAGGTCCGTGAAGCCGAGCGTGATCGCCAGTACGACGAGTTCAAGGATCGCGTCGGCGAGATCGTCAACGGCACGGTCAAGCGCGTCGAATACGGCAACGTCATCGTCGACCTCGGTCGTGGCGAAGGCATCATCCGCCGTGACGAGATGATCCCGCGCGAAAACATGCGCTACGGCGACCGCGTCCGCGCCTTCGTCTACGACGTTCGCCGCGAGCAGCGCGGCCCGCAGATCTTCCTGTCGCGTACCCATCCGCAGTTCATGGTGAAGCTCTTCACCATGGAAGTGCCCGAGATCTACGACGGCATCATTCAGATCAAGTCGGTTGCCCGTGACCCGGGTTCGCGCGCCAAGATCGCAGTGGTCTCGAACGACTCGTCGATCGACCCGGTCGGCGCCTGCGTCGGTATGCGCGGCTCGCGCGTTCAGGCGGTCGTCGGCGAACTCCAGGGCGAAAAGATCGACATCATTCCGTGGTCGCAGGATCCGGCGTCGTTCATCGTCAATGCGCTGCAGCCGGCGGAAGTGGCCAAGGTCGTTCTCGACGAAGATGCGGAGCGCATCGAAGTGGTCGTTCCGGACGAGCAGCTTTCGCTCGCCATCGGCCGTCGCGGCCAGAACGTTCGCCTCGCGTCGCAGCTGACCGGCTGGGACATCGACATCCTCACCGAGCAGGAAGAGAGCGAGCGTCGCCAGAAGGAATTCACCGAGCGCACCAACCTCTTCATGGAAGCACTCGACGTCGACGAAATGGTCGGCCAGGTTCTGGCTTCCGAGGGCTTTGCCGCCGTCGAGGAGCTCGCCTATGTCGATCTCGACGAAATCTCGTCGATCGACGGCTTCGACGAGGAGACCGCAACCGAGATCCAGACCCGTGCGCGCGAGTTCCTCGACAAGCTCGAAGCGGAAATGGATGCCAAGCGCAAGGAGCTCGGCGTTGCCGACGAGCTGCGCTCGATCGACGGCCTGACGAGCCAGATGCTCGTTGCGCTGGGCGAAGAAGGCATCAAGACGATCGAGGACTTTGCCGGTTGCGCCGCCGATGATCTCGTCGGCTGGAGCGAGCGCAAGGACGGCGAGACCAAGCGCTTCGAGGGCACTTTCTCGAAGTTCGACGTTTCGCGCGCCGAAGCCGAAGCCATGATCGTTCAGGCCCGTCTGGCGGCCGGTTGGATCACGGAAGAGGATCTGGCAAGCGATGAGGCCGAAGGCGAAGAGCCGATCGACGTTGCCGAAGGCGCCGAGCAGGACGCCTAAGGACGATGATCGCCTCTGATGATGCCGACGCCCTGCCCTCGGATAGGGGGCCGAAGGATCGGAACGGCAGCACGCGGACCTGCATCGTCACCCGTGAAAGCGGTTCGCCCGACGAGTTGATCCGCTTCGTTGCCGGGCCCGACGGTCGCGTCGTTCCCGATCTGAAGCGGCAGCTTCCGGGACGCGGCTGCTGGGTGAAGGCCGAGCGGGCGCTCGTCGAAAAGGCGGTGGCGAAGAAGTTCTTCGCCCGCGCCCTGAAGGCGGACGTCAAGGCCGACGCGACGCTTGCCGACGACGTCGACCGGCTGCTCGCCGAGCAGTTGGCCGGCATGATGAACATGGCGCGCAAGGCGGCTCAGTTCATCTCCGGCGCGACGAAGACGGAGCAGGCCGTGCGCGGACTTGCGGCGCTTGCCGTATTCCATGCGGCCGATGCTGCGGCCGACGGCGTGCGCAAGATAGACCAGGCCCGCAAGGCGATGAGCTTCGTGGCCGACGACGAAACGGAAATACCTTCGTTCCGTCCCTTCACCGGGGCGGAAATGGAGGGCCTTTTGGGAAGTAATGCTTTTATCCATGCCGCAGCGCTTGCAGGGCAGGCGGGTGAGGGTGTAGTGAAGCGCGCAATCATGCTCGAAAAGTACCGAGGATCCGTCCCGGTCCGGGCCGAAGGCGGCGCTGGCAAGCCACAGCAATGACGCGCGTCACCGGCGAGTGCCGGCATCGCGGGTATTGTTTGAGACAAATTGGAAGACGGGGTCGGGTGATACGCATCCGGGCCTGATCGCTAGGAACGGAACGGAATGACCGACGACAAAGACGACAAGACCATCAGCGTAGCAGGCAAGAAGACGCTGACCCTGAAGCCCCATGGGGTTCAGCAGGGAACGGTGCGTCAGGACATGGGCCGCGGCCGCACCAAAGCGGTCGTGGTCGAAACCAGAAAGCGCCCGACTTCTTTCAATCGGCACAAGGACGAGCGCCCGATCACGCCCGTGAGCGCGGCTCCCGCCGCGCGGCCGGCAGAGCAGCGCCCTCAACAGCCGCAGCCTTCGGGCCGTCCGGCGCCGCAGCCACAGGCACATCAGCCGCGCCAGGAGCAGAACCGCCCGCGCGTCGGCGTCGTCCTGAACGATCTCTCCGCCGGTGAGATGGAAGCCCGTCGTCGCGCCCTGGCCGAAGCCCAGATCCGCGATGCCGAGGAAGCCAAGCGCCGCGCCGAGGATGAAGCCCGCCGCAAGCGCGAGGAAGAAGAACGGATCCTCCGCGAGAAGGAAGAGGCAGAGCGTCGCGCCGCTGAAGAAGCTGCGCGCGTCGTTGCCGAGAAGCCGGCCGAACCGGTCGCGGAGCGCCCTGCTGCCGCCGCGGTCGCTGCACCGGCGCCCGTCGCCGAGCGTCGCCCCGACAATCGTCCGCAATCGCCGCGTCCGGCACCTGCTGCCGCACCGCCGGCACCTGCGGGCGTTGCTGCCCGTGGTCGCCGCAGCGATGACGAAGACGACGATCGCGGCTCGCGCAGCAATGCCGGCCCGGCGCGCGGCAAGGTCGTGCGTCCTGAGCCCGCCAAGGTTCCGGCCCGCCCGAAGGGCGACGACGGCCGCCGCCAGGGCAAGCTGACGCTGACGGCTGCGGTCGACGAGGACGGCGGCCAGCGCAACCGTTCGCTGTCGGCCATGCGTCGCCGCCAGGAGAAGTTCAAGCGCAGCCAGATGCAGGAAACCCGCGAGAAGATCTCGCGCGAAGTGGTCCTGCCGGAGACCATCACCATTCAGGAACTGTCGCAGCGCATGTCCGAACGCGCCGTCGACGTCATCAAGTACCTGATGAAGGAAGGTCAGATGATGAAGCCCGGCGATCTGATCGACGCCGACATGGCAGAACTCATCGCCGGCGAATTCGGCCACACGGTCAAGCGCGTTTCGGAATCCGACGTCGAAGAGGGCATCTTCAACGTTTCGGACGCCGAAGAGGAGATGCTGCCGCGTCCGCCGATTGTTACGATCATGGGGCACGTCGACCACGGCAAGACCTCGCTGCTCGATGCGATCCGCCACGCCAACGTGGTGGCCGGCGAAGCCGGTGGCATCACCCAGCACATCGGCGCCTACCAGGTCGAGCAGAACGGCAACAAGATCACCTTCATCGATACCCCTGGCCACGCGGCGTTCACCGCCATGCGTGCCCGCGGTGCCCAGGCGACCGATATCGCGATCCTGGTGGTTGCGGCTGACGACAGCGTGATGCCGCAGACGATCGAATCGATCAACCATGCCAAGGCGGCCGGCGTTCCGATCATCGTGGCGATCAACAAGATCGACAAGCCGACGGCGAACGCGCAGAAGGTTCGCACCGAACTGCTGCAGCACGAAGTCTTCGTCGAATCCATGGGCGGTGAAGTCCTCGACGTGGAAGTGTCCGCGAAGAACGGCACCAACCTCGACAAGCTCCTGGAAGCGATCCTGCTTCAGGCCGAAATTCTCGACCTCAAGGCCAATCCGAACCGGACGGCCGAAGGTACGGTGGTCGAAGCCGAGCTTGACCGTGGCCGCGGTGCGGTTGCGACCGTCCTCGTCCAGAAGGGCACGCTGAAGCCCGGCCAGATCATCGTTGCCGGTGATCAGTGGGGCCGTGTGCGCGCGCTCGTCAACGACAAGGGTGAGCACGTCAAGGATGCCGGTCCGTCGATGCCGGTCGAGGTTCTCGGCCTTTCGGGCACGCCGGCTGCCGGTGACAAGTTCGCCGTCGTCGAAAACGAAGGCCGCGCCCGCGAGATCTCCGAATACCGCCAGCGGCTTGCTCGCGAGAAGGCGGTTGCTCGCCAGTCCGGCTCGCGCGGTTCGCTCGAGCAGATGATGAGCCAGCTCCAGACCTCTGGTCTCAAGGAGTTCCCGCTGGTCATCAAGGGCGACGTGCAGGGTTCGATCGAAGCGATCGCCGGTGCTCTCGAAAAGCTCGGAACCGACGAAGTGCGTGCGCGCATCGTGCATTCGGGTGCCGGTGGTATCACCGAGTCCGACATCTCGCTCGCCGAAGCGTCGGATGCCGCGATCATCGGCTTCAACGTCCGCGCCAACGCGCAGGCCCGTTCGGCCGCCGAGCGTGCCGGCATCGAGATCCGCTATTACAACATCATCTACGATCTGGTGGATGACGTGAAGGCGGCGATGTCGGGTCTGCTCTCGCCCGAGCGCCGCGAAACCTTCCTCGGCAACGCCGAGATCCTGGAGGTGTTCAACATCACCAAGGTCGGCAAGGTCGCGGGTTGCCGCGTCACAGAAGGCAAGGTCGAGCGTGGCGTCGGCGTCCGTCTGGTTCGCGACAACGTCGTTATCCACGAAGGCAAGCTCAAGACCCTCAAGCGCTTCAAGGACGAGGTCTCGGAAGTCAACGTCGGTCAGGAATGCGGCATGGCCTTCGAGAACTACGAAGACATCCGCGCCGGCGACACGATCGAGTGCTTCCGCGTCGAGCACATCACGCGGACGCTTTAAGGTCCGTCCGATTAGAGATTATGCGGGCGCCGGGTTATCCTTCGGCGCTCGCATTTTTTTGAGGTACCGTCCATGAGCAAAGCCACATCCTCTGCCCCTTCACAGCGCATGCTGCGCGTCGGCGAACAGGTGCGCGCTGCCATTACCCAGGTTCTGCAGCGTGGCGAAGTCCGCGATCCCGTGATCGAGAAGACCGTCATCGCGATCTCGGAAGTGCGCATGTCGCCTGATCTGAAGATTGCCACGGCCTATGTCACGCCGCTCGGCGTGCCCAATCATGCCGAGGTCATCGAGGCGCTGAACCGCAATGCCAAGTACATTCGCGGCCGCCTCGGCCCGCAGCTTCGGCAGATGAAATACATGCCCGACGTTCGTTTCCGCGACGATACGAGCTTCGACAACTACAAGAAGATCGATGCGCTCCTGCGTTCTCCGGAAGTCAGCCGCGATCTCGACCAGACCAGCGAAGACGAAGAATAGTAGATTTCATGTCCAAACCGCGTAAGCCCAAGGGCCGCCCGATTTCGGGCTGGCTGATCCTCGACAAGCCGCTCGACTTCGGCTCCACCGAAGCCGTCTCGAAGATCAAGTGGCTGTTCAAGGCCCAGAAGGCCGGCCATGCCGGCACGCTCGACCCGCTGGCCTCCGGCATGCTGCCGATCGCGCTTGGCGATGCGACGAAGACCGTCCCTTACGTGATGGACGGCCGCAAGATCTACGAATTCACCGTTGCCTGGGGTGAGGAACGTTCGACCGACGATCTCGAAGGCGAGGTCACGCACTCGTCGAGCGAACGGCCGATCGAAGAGGCGATCCGTGCGCTGCTGCCGAAATATACCGGCGTCATCAGCCAGGTGCCGCCGCAGTTCTCGGCGATCAAGATCGACGGCGAGCGCGCCTACGATCTCGCCCGCGACGGCGAGACGGTCGAGATCCCCGCCCGCGAGGTCGAGGTGCACCGCTTGACGCTCCTGGGGGCCGCTCCCAACCTCGCGCATTTCGAAATCGAATGCGGCAAGGGTACCTATGTGCGCTCGCTCGCCCGCGACATGGGGCGCGATCTCGGCTGTTTCGGCCATATCGCCTCGCTGCGTCGCACCTTCGTCGCGCCGTTTGGTGAAGAGGACATGGTGCCGCTCGCCGATCTGGTGGCGCTGGAAAAAATCGAGAGCGACGAAGAGCGCCTGGCTGCGCTCGACGCATATCTGATCGAGACTGGCGAGGCGCTTTCCAACCTGCCGCATGTCGCCGTCAACGATGACCAGGCGCACCGCCTGAGAATGGGCAACCCGATCATTCTGCGCGGCCGCGATGCCCCGCTTGCGACGCCTGAAGCCTATGCGACGGCACGCGGCAAGCTGGTTGCGATCGGCGAGATCGCCGAGGGCGAGTTCCGGCCGAAGCGTGTCTTCGCCACCGGCTAAACGCCCGGAAGCGTTTGCCTTTGCCCCATCCTTGACGCATGATCCCCGGCATGGGCTTCTAATCCATCCGAGGTGATTCCGTTTCTTGCCGTGCTCCAGACCCGAATGGCGGTCACGCCGCCTTCGACAGCGTCCGCCGAACGCGGCTGTGCCGCGGCTCGGTATGAAGACGGGCGACTGAGGTGACGGGCGTGCTGGACGAAGGAAAGCGAAGGGCGGCGAATGGCCTGTCGGCGATCGTCGATCTCCTTCGCCATCGCCTGACCCGGCCTTTCAGTTTCTATCTGACGTCGCTGCTGCTGGTGGCCATCGTTCCGGCCTTCATCTTTTCGCTCGTGGTGCTGAAGCGCAGCGTCGACCAGCAGGAACAGGTGATCACGGCGCTGCTGCAGGCCTCGACCGGGTCGGTGACGCGTATCGTCGAGCGTGACATCGAAGGCATGCTGACGACACTGAAGGTGCTGTCGACATCGCAAGAAATCGAAGGCGGCAACATGCAGGCCTTCTATGGCAGGGCCTCGACCGCGCTCGCCGAAACGGATTCCTACCTGATCGTCATCGACCGGAAGCACAACCAGCGGCTCAACACGCGCGTGCCTTTCGGCGCGCAGCTCAGCAAGGCCTCGGATCCGGACTCCGTCGAGCGCGCCTTCACCAACAGCGGCGCGCCACTCGTCTCCAACGTCTTCTTCGGCCAGACCGCCGGAAAATGGGTGTTCAACGTTTACCTGCCGGCGAAACTTCCGACCGGCGAGGAGTATCTGCTGACGCTCACGCAAAACGCCGAGAACATGGCCAAGGCCGTTAACCGCGATACGCTCTCGCCCGGCTGGAACGCAGCGCTGGTCGATGGCGCAGGCAAGGTCATCGTTTCCTCGGATGCGGCGGTCAAGGCCGGTCAGCCGTTCTTTCTCGACAAAGTGCCGGCGATCAGCATTGGTGTGCGCAACATCAGCGAAGGCGGCACGGAATACCGGGTGGCCACCGAGTTCTCAGTGATCACCGGCTGGCGGATCATTGCCTGGGCGCCGCGCGCGACGGTCGATGCGCCTGCCGTCTGGTCCTTCCTCTGGCTGTCGCTCGGCGGCATCATCTTCGCCGGCATCGCGATCGCCGGCTCGCTGGCGATCGCGCGGCTGTTGTCGCAGGGCGTCAAGCTCGTGGCCCAGGATGCGCGCCGTCTCGGCGCCGGCGAACGGATCGAATCCCGGCCGCACATGATCGCCGAGGTCGAGCAGGTCTCGGCAGCGCTGGCACGCGCCGCGGCGGCGCGCAGCAAGGCGGAAAACGAGATCCGCTTCCTCATGCGCGAGGTGGCGCACCGCTCGAAGAACCAGCTGACCGTCATCCAGTCCATGCTGAACCAATCGGTCTATTCGGCCGAGAGTGCCGCGGACTTCGCCGACTCCTTCCGCAAGCGTATTGCCGGGCTTGCGCGCTCCACGGATCTGATGGTTGCCAATGCGGCGCAAGGCGTCGATTTCCGCGAGCTCGCGCTCAACCAATTGCAGCCGTTTACGCCCGACGATCCGAAACGCATGATCCTTTCCGGCCCCGCCCTGAGGCTCGACACGCAGATCTCCCAGACGCTCGGCATGGCCCTGCACGAACTTGCGACGAATGCCACCAAATATGGCGCGCTTGCCAACACCACCGGGGTCGTCAAGCTGAGCTGGTCGCTGGAGGATGACGGCATTGCCATTCGCTGGCGGGAGGAGGGCGCTGATCTCGCCGGCAAGCCTTCGGATCCGGTCCGCAAGGGCTTCGGGACCCTGGTGTTGGAGCGCATGCTCGGCATGGCGCTGAACGCGGCGCTGGAGCGGGTAATGCATGCCGACGGCATTGAATGGCGGATCACCATTCCCCGCGAGGAGAAGGAAGAAGGGGCATGAAGGCGAACCGGAAGAAGGCGCCCGCGATGAAACGGTCTTTCGGTCGTCTGTCTGTGTTGGCCGCGATCCCGGTGCTCGTCCTGTCAACCGGCGGGCCGGCGCGCGGTACGGAGATTGCTTGCACCGTCGCGGACCCGACCGGGACGCCGCTTAATATCCGCGACGCGCCGAACGGTCGGGTCGTGATGACGCTGTCAAACGGAACGAAGGTGACGAAGACGGGAGAGCGCAATCTCGAGGGCAAGCGCTGGTCTCTGGTCGCCAATGAGACCGGCGCGCTTGGCTGGGCTTTTTCAGCCTATCTCGACTGCGTTTCCGTCAATCGCGACCTGCAGAAATCCGCGCCGATGCGACCGCGCCCGACGAGCAACTGATACGTCCTGCCGGCCTCCCGGAGCGCCGGTTGATGACCCTTTCCTTTTTCATCCATTTCGTTTATAGGCACGCCAGCAAAAGGCGCATGCCCGTTGCGTTCACGGCCGCAGCTGGACGACATCCCGGCTGAAGGCGTCCCGAAATCCTCGAAATCGAAAGGATCATCCGATGTCGATTACTGCAGAGCGTAAGGCTCAGCTCATCAAGGAATTTGCAACCGTCGAAGGCGATACCGGGTCCCCGGAAGTCCAGGTTGCTATCCTGACCGAACGGATCAACAACCTGACCGAACACTTCAAGGGCCACAAGAAGGATAACCATTCCCGCCGTGGTCTGCTCGCAATGGTTTCCAGCCGTCGTTCGCTCCTCGACTATCTGAAGAAGAAAGACGAAGCGCGCTACAGCAAGCTGATCGGTGCCCTGGGCATCCGTCGCTAAGCGACTTGTCCGGCGGGTCATTGCGACCCGCCGGCTTTTTTATGGAGCGGTGCACGCTCGACGAATAAACTCTCCGGCCGCCTAGGAAGCGTGGCTTCAGGAGAGAATCCAGCGAACCGGATGGGCCGGTTTCGCGGATCAACCGATGGCCCGTCATGGGGCAGGATTGCAGGATGCTTCGGCCCTGCTTGCCGGAACGCCGCACGATAGCCGGCCTCCGCGCGAAGCAGAAAGCAGCCGGTTTCAAGCGTGAAGCCTCCCGTTGTCTTGCCCGTGATGCGCCATTTCATGCGGCCCCTCGACCACCCGCGCTGCAACAGCCGCGGAAAGGTCCGCCGCACACGAAGGACAGAACATGTTCGATACCCACAAGGTTGAAATCGAATGGGCTGGGCGTCCGCTCAAGCTCGAAACCGGCAAGATCGCCCGCCAGGCCGACGGCGCCGTTCTCGCCACCTACGGCGAAACCGTCGTTCTCGCCACCGTCGTTTCGGCCAAGGCGCCGAAGCCGGGCCAGGACTTCTTCCCGCTGACCGTCAACTACCAGGAAAAGACCTACGCCGCCGGCAAGATCCCGGGTGGCTATTTCAAGCGCGAAGGCCGCCCGAGCGAAAACGAAACGCTCGTCTCGCGCCTGATCGACCGTCCGATCCGCCCGCTCTTCCCGGAAGGCTACAAGAACGACACCCAGGTGATCGTCACGGTCATGCAGCATGACCTCGAAAACAATCCGGACATCCTGTCGATGGTCGCCGCTTCGGCTGCGCTGACGCTGTCGGGCATCCCCTTCATGGGCCCGATCGGTGGCGCGCGCGTCGGCTACATCAACGGCCAGTATGTTCTGAACCCGCATCTCGACGAGATGGACGAATCGACCCTCGACCTCGTCGTCGCCGGCACCCAGGACGCGGTGCTGATGGTCGAGTCCGAAGCCAAGGAACTGCCGGAAGACATCATGCTCGGCGCCGTGGTCTTCGGCCAGAAGGGCTTCCAGCCGGTCATCGACGCGATCATCAAGCTTGCTGAAGTTGCCGCCAAGGAGCCGCGCGAATTCGAACCGGAAGATCATTCCGCTCTCGAGAATGCCATGCTCTCGATCGCCGAAGACGAGCTGCGCAACGCCTACAAGATCACCGAAAAGGCTGCCCGCTACGCTGCCGTCGACGCCGTCAAGGCCAAGGTGAAGGAACACTTCCTGCCCGAGGGCATCGAGAACCCGGCCCATACGGCTGAAGAAATCGGCGCCGTCTTCAAGCATCTGCAGGCCAAGATCGTTCGCTGGAACATCCTCGACACCAAGAGCCGCATCGACGGCCGCGATCTCGAAACCGTTCGTCCGATCGTCGCCGAAGTCGGCGTCCTGCCGCGCACCCACGGCTCCTCGCTCTTCACCCGCGGTGAAACCCAGGCGATCGTCGTTGCCACGCTCGGCACCGGCGAAGACGAGCAGTACGTTGATTCCTTGACGGGCATGTACAAGGAAAACTTCATGCTGCACTACAACTTCCCGCCCTTCTCGGTCGGTGAGACGGGTCGCATGGGTTCTCCGGGCCGCCGCGAAATCGGCCACGGCAAGCTCGCATGGCGCGCCATCCACCCGATGCTGCCGACGGCGGAACAGTTCCCCTACACGCTGCGCGTCGTCTCGGAAATCACCGAGTCGAACGGCTCGTCCTCGATGGCCACCGTCTGCGGCACCTCGCTGGCGCTGATGGATGCCGGCGTTCCGCTGGCAAAGCCGGTTGCCGGTATTGCCATGGGCCTGATCAAGGAAGATGAGCGCTTCGCCGTTCTCTCCGACATCCTCGGCGACGAAGACCACCTCGGCGACATGGACTTCAAGGTCGCCGGCACGGAAGCCGGCATCACCTCGCTGCAGATGGACATCAAGATCGAGGGCATCACCGAAGAGATCATGGGCATCGCGCTCAACCAGGCCAAGGGCGGCCGTCTCCACATCCTCGGCGAAATGGCCAAGGCCATCTCCGAAAGCCGCGGCCAGCTCGGCGAGTTCGCTCCGCGCATCGAAGTCATGAACATCCCGGTCGACAAGATCCGCGAAGTCATCGGTTCCGGTGGCAAGGTCATCCGCGAAATCGTCGAGAAGACCGGCGCCAAGATCAACATCGAAGACGACGGCACCGTGAAGATCGCCTCCTCGTCCGGCAAGGAGATCGAAGCGGCCCGCAAGTGGATCCACTCGATCGTCGCCGAGCCGGAAGTTGGCCAGATCTATGAAGGCACGGTCGTCAAGACCGCCGACTTCGGCGCTTTCGTCAACTTCTTCGGCGCCCGTGACGGCCTCGTCCACATCTCGCAGCTCGCCGCCGAGCGCGTTGCCAAGACGACCGACGTCGTCAAGGAAGGCGACAAGGTCTGGGTCAAGCTCATGGGCTTCGACGAGCGCGGCAAGGTTCGCCTGTCGATGAAGGTTGTCGATCAGGCGACCGGTAAGGAAATCGTTGCCGAGAAGTCTGAGAAGAAGGGCGACGGCGAAGCCGCCGAATAAGCAGGCTTCACCCGAATGCATTCGGGGCGCGGAGCGGATCGCTCCGCGCCCCTTTCTTGTAGGAAGAGACGGATAGACCGATGAGCCGAGATGCGTTGAAGACCCTGTTTTACCCGTTCGATAGCGGCGTGATCGACCCGCCGGGCGAAGGCGAGCGCGTTCTCTTTCTCGGCGCCGAGGCTGGCTACAGGCTGCCCCAGGGCTTCGAAGCCTCGATCGCGGCCGTGCAGCCGCTGAGGCCGCTCTATCGCGCCCTGGAGGCCGTACGCGCCGATGTGACGCCGGAGATCACCGGCGAAGACTACGACGTAACGCTGGTGCTCTGTGGCAAGCACAAGGGCGAGAACGAGGACCGGATCGCCGAGGCGTTGAAGCGCACGCGTGAGGGCGGCCTGATCGTCGTTGCCGGCGGCAAGGAAGACGGCATCCAGTCGCTGAAGAAGCGGATCGCCAAGTTCGAATGGGACGGCGACCACCTGCCGAAGTATCACGGTGTCGCCTTCTGGTTCACCCGCCCCGACGATGTCACGGAGGCCGTGCACAAGCTTGCCAAGGTACCGGTGCGTATCGAAGGCCTGTTCGAGGCATCACCGGGCATGTTCTCGCACGATCGCATCGATGCGGGCTCGGAACTGCTCGCCTCACGCCTGCCGAACGATTTCCACGGCCATGCTGCCGATTTCGGCGCCGGCTGGGGCTATCTCGCCGTCAAGCTCGCCGAAGCCTCGCCGGGCCTCAAGGGCGTCGATCTCTTCGAGGCCGATCACGAGGCACTGGAGGCTGCCCGCGTCAACATGATGGCAAATGCCCCCTCGACACCAGCGCGCTTCTACTGGTTCGACCTGACGAGCGAAGAGCCGCGCGACAAGTACGATCTCATCGTCATGAACCCGCCCTTCCATGAGGCCCACGCAGCCGAGCCGGCGCTCGGCATTGCCATCATCAAGACGGCGCTGAAGGCGCTGAAGCAGGGCGGCAAGCTGATGCTGGTCGCCAATCGCGGCCTGCCCTACGAGCAGGTACTGGCCGAGAACGCTAGGGAATACGGCGAAACCTGCCGCAACGCCCGCTTCAAGGTGCTCTGGGCGAAGCGCTGAGGACCATCAAGGATCAAGCAAGGAGCCGGGCCATTCGCCCGGCTCCTTGCTTTCCAGGCCCTTCGCTCCGGCCGGTGAGCAGCGACAGTTTGCCTGTTGCCATCGCCCCTGTTCGGGCTCACCATGACGCCGTCGGTGTTTCTCGTCGGAGGATGAGTGCGATGACGTCGGGAGTGAACAGGCCGCCCTTGACCGAGGATGCGGCCGAGGCTGTCGCCAGGGACATCAAACATGCCGAGGGACATGGGGCCACCTCCGAAGTGCCCATGTCGTTCCTGAAGAGCCTCTATCATCTGCCGCTGGATCCGGGGCGGCGCACCCATACCGGATTTGTCGTGCTGGCGGTCATCGCCGCCTTGTTCGTGCTGTTCGTATTGGTTTGAACCGCCCATCAATGACGAAGCCCACGGACTACAGCGCCGCGCGTCTTATCAGACGCGCAAAGGTCGCTGTAGCAGTTTGATTTGCTGCATGTCTTTGCCCTTAAATCGAAGTCGATTTAAGGAGACATGCAGCAGTCTGATCCGTGGGCTTTGTCGTGCGTTTCCGCTTGAACGCCTTACTCGGCGTCGGCTGTCCTGAGCGTGTCGAGGGCCGGCATCGAGGTGATGTTGTAGCCGGAGTCGACGTAATGGATCTCGCCGGTGACGCCGCGCGACAGGTCCGACAGCAAATAGAGAGCCGAGTTGCCGACGTCGTCGATCGTGACGGTGCGGCGCAGCGGCGAGTTCTTCTGCTGCCAGGACAGCATCGCCCGGGCGTCGGAAATGCCGGCGCCGGCAAGCGTGCGGATCGGGCCGGCGGAGATCGCGTTGACGCGGATGCCGCGCGCGCCGTAATCGGCGGCAAGGTAGCGTACGGAAGCCTCGAGCGCTGCCTTGGCGACGCCCATGACGTTGTAGTTCGGCATGACGCGCATCGAGCCGCCGTAGGTGAGCGTCAGCATCGAGCCGCCGTCATTCATCAGCTCGGCCGCGCGCTTGGCGATCTCGGTGAAGGAGAAGCAGGAGATCACCATCGTGCGCGTGAAATTGTCGCGCGAGGTGTCGGCATAGAGGCCCTTCAGCTCGTTCTTGTCGGAGAAGCCGATGGCATGCACGACGAAATCGAGCTTGCCCCAGCGCTCCTTGATCGCAGAGATCACGGCATCGACGGACTCGATGTCCTCGACGTCGCAGGGAAGCAGGAAGTCGGAGCCGAGTTCGGCGGCCAGCGGCTTGACACGCTTGCCGAGGGCCTCGCCCTGGAAGGTGAAGGCGAGTTCGGCACCCTGCGCCCCAAGCGCCTTGGCGATGCCCCAGGCAATAGAGTGGTTGTTGGCCACACCCATGATGAGGCCACGCTTTCCAGTCATCAGTCCCGTCATCGTGTTATCCGTTGTAGCGCTGGAAAACGAGCGTGGCATTGGTGCCGCCGAAGCCGAACGAGTTCGAGAGAACCGTATCGATCTTGGCGTTGTCGATGCGTTTGCGAACGATCGGAACGCCCTCGAATTCGGGGTCGAGTTCGCTGATATGCGCGCTTTCGCCGATGAAACCGGCCTGCATCATCAAGAGGCCGTAGATGGATTCCTGCACGCCGGCAGCACCCAGCGAGTGGCCGGTCAGCGACTTCGTCGACTGGATGTGCGGCATCTTGCTGCCGAACACTTCGCGGATCGCGCCGATCTCCTTGCTGTCGCCAACCGGAGTCGAGGTGCCGTGGGTGTTGATGTAGTCGACGTCGCCCTTCACCGTCGAAAGCGCCTGGCGCATGCAGCGGATCGCGCCCTCGCCCGAAGGGGCCACCATGTCGTAACCGTCAGAGGTCGCACCGTAGCCGACGATTTCGGCATAGATCTTGGCGCCACGGGCCTTGGCGTGCTCCAGTTCTTCGAGAACGAGAACGCCCGCGCCGCCGGCAATGACGAAGCCGTCGCGGTTGACGTCATAGGCACGCGATGCCGTCGCCGGCGTCTCGTTGTATTTCGAGGACATGGCGCCCATGGCGTCGAAGAGGTTCGACATGGTCCAGTCGAGATCCTCGTGGCCGCCGGCAAACATCACGTCCTGCTTGCCCCACTGGATCATCTCGGCCGCATTGCCGATGCAGTGCGCCGAGGTCGAGCAGGCCGAAGAGATCGAGTAGTTGACGCCGTGGATCTGGAACCAGGTCGCGAGCGTTGCGGAAGCCGTGGACGACATGGCCTTCGGAACGGCGAACGGGCCGATGCGCTTCGGGCTGACGTTCTTGCGGGTGATGTCGGCGGCGTCGACGATCGTACGGGTGGACGGGCCGCCCGAGCCCATGATGATGCCGGTGCGCTCGTTGCGGGCAACGACCGACTCTTCGAGACCGGAGTCGGCGATCGCCTGCTTCATCGCCACGTGGTTCCAGGCGCCGCCCTGCGACAGGAAGCGCATGGCGCGGCGGTCGACGAGCTCGGTCGGGTCGAGCGACGGAGCGCCCCAGACCTGGCACTTGAAGCCGTTTTCCTGGAAATCGGGAGAAAACGCGATGCCCGACTTTGCATCGCGCAGCGACGCCGTGACTTCGTCGGCGTTGTTTCCGATCGAGGAAACGATGCCGAGGCCCGTGACAACAACCCGTCTCATGATACTGACCTTTTCTTTATTTCGTTCGGTGCAGGCAGGCCTGGTCTTTACTCGGCCTTATCCTTCGACAGCCCGACACGCAGGTCGGTTGCCTGATAGATAGTCTCGCCATCGGCCTTCAGCCAGCCGTCGGCAGTGCCGAGCACGAGCCGGCCGCGCATGACGCGCTTGAAGTCGATGCCGTACTGCAGCAGCTTGGTTTCGGGGCGAACCATGCCCTTGAATTTCACTTCGCCCGTCGAGAGCGCCATGCCGCGGCCGGGCTCACCGAGCCAGCCCAGGAAGAAGCCCGTCAATTGCCACATGCCGTCGAGGCCGAGGCAGCCCGGCATGATCGGATTGCCCTGGAAGTGGCAGGGGAAGTACCAGTCGTCAGGGCGCACGTCGTATTCAGCACGGATGAAGCCCTTGTCGAAGGCGCCGCCCGTTTCGGAAATCTCGGTGATGCGATGAACCATCAGCATCGGCGGCAGCGGCAGCTGCGCGTTGCCGGGGCCAAACAGCTCGCCACGGCCGCAGGCCAGGATTTCCTCGTAGCTGAAGCTGGATTGTCTGGTGGTCATGAATAGGTGCTTCCCCGAATGACTTAACGTGTTATCCGATCTGCTTTAGAGCAAGTTCGGCTTGAAATGAAGCGCGGGGAACCCGGATCTTCTCGTTTCCGGCCCGGTCACCGCCGCCTCAGATGGCATTTTCGTTCCGCCGTCGCTTACAGGATCAATGTGGGCGCGACCAGAGTTAATTGCCAGCCTTCCCCGAGTTTGACCGGTTTTTCAGGCTTTGCAACGCATGTCTGGATGAGAATCTATTGAAAGCGCGGGGCGCAAAAGTTATATCGCAACGGAAGTATTGTGAATTTTGCCGGGATACATGGAACGACCCTTGATGACGAAAGCAACAGAAGTGAGTTCGGAAGAAAGGCTGCGCCACTCAGGCCTCCGTCCGACCCGTCAGCGCGTTGCCCTCGCCGATTTGATCTTTGCCAAGGGTGATCGCCATCTGACCGTCGAGGAATTGCACGAAGAGGCCGTGATGGCCGGGGTGCCGGTTTCGCTGGCAACCGTCTACAACACGCTGCACCAGTTCACCGAAGCGGGCATGATCCGCGTCCTGGCGGTCGAAAGTGCCAAGACCTATTTCGACACCAACGTGTCGGATCATCATCACTTCTTCGTCGAGGGCCAGAACGAGGTTCTCGATATCCCCGTCAGCAACATCCAGATCGACAATCTCCCGGAGCCGCCCGAGGGCATGGAGATTTCGCATGTCGACGTGGTGATCCGTCTGCGTCGCAAGAACGGCCGCTGACAGCGGCGCAGTTCTGGGAAAAGTGTGAAGCGGTATTCCGTCCGGAGCGGCGGGCTTCACACTGGCCCGCAGGGCGATCTTCAAAATAAGTTGATCGCGCGGCCTTCGTGTCGATTGTGCCCCCAATTCACATCACGTCGTCCGGATCTCGGCCCGGCAGTGCCTTGCCCGTCGGCAGCGTCCAGCCGTATTTGAGCGCGCCGCCGCGCACGATGAATGCCGAAATCACGCCGAGCGTCGATGCCGCCGCAAGCGGCAAGCCGGCCATCGTCGCAAGCACGAAGGCGCCAGCGCCGATCAATGCCGCGGTGACGTAGACTTCCGGCCTGAGCAGCACCGAAGGCTCTCCGGCGAGCAGATCGCGCAGGATGCCGCCGAAGGTGGCCGTCAGCATGCCGGTAACGAGCGCGACACCCGCAGAGCCCGTGGCCGCAAATCCCTTCGCAGCACCCATGACGCAATAGGCCGCAAGGCCGATCGCATCGAGCCACACGAGGACCCGGTAGCGCGAGTCGAAGAGATGGGCGGTGAAGAAGAGGATGACCGCGACCGTGGCGCAGACCAGCAGATAGGTCGGATTGGTAACCCAGAAGACCGGCGTCGCGCCCAAAACGACGTCGCGCATCGTGCCACCGCCGATGCCGGTCACCGAGGCGAGGAAGAGATAGCCGATGATATCGAGCTGCTTGCGTGATGCCGACAACGCTCCGGTCGCTGCAAAGACGGCGACACCGGCGTAGTCGAGGATTTCGAGGATCGGCATGGGCGCTCCGGACTAGATTCGGCGGTTCGCTTTGAAGCTGGCTGTCTCGTGCCCCGGCGTCAACTCTCAGGGCACCGGCAGGATCGAGCCTGTCCGGCCCGCGAGGTAGTAGCCGATGAGCCCGATCCATTCGCGCACCGCCGTCGTCGTCAGTTGAGCGTTGAGCGATGGCTGGGTGAAGTCGAAGCCGAGGCCAAGTTTGCCGCTGGTGCGGTAATCCGTCGGCCAGGGGATGACGGGGATATCGAGGGCGCGGAAGAGCCCGACCGAACGCGGCATGTGGAAGGCGGAGGTGACGAGCGCGCAATTCGAAAGCCCGTGCGCCGCCAGCAATTCCCTGGTGTTGCGGGCGTTCTCGAAGGTCGTGCGCGATTGCTCTTCACGTATCAGCCGCTCGCCGCCGGCGTCGAACGCCGCGAGGAAGCTTTCCGACGCCTCGGCATCGCCGGCATAGGCGCCGCTGAACGAGCCGTCGCCGCCGGATACGAGAATTCGCGTCTCGGGATAGCGCTTGGCGAGCGCCAAGGTCTCGATGAAACGGTCCGCCGCCTGGTTGAACTCCGCGCCGCCGCGGCCTGCCATCACTTCGTTCTCGAAGGCGCCGCCGAGCACGATGATGCAGGAGAGCGAGGCAGGCGGTGTCGGGCGGGGAAAGCGATCCTCCAGCGCTTGCAGGGCATAGGGGCCGGCAGTGGTGAACAGTGAAACAAAGAGTACCAGCGCGCCGAGGCCGCAAAAGACAGTGCCGGTGCGGCGCAAGCCCGCACCTGTCGTCAGCAGGCCGGCAAAGACGATGAAGAACGAGAACGACAGCGGCTGCGCCACCAGCCAGAAGATTTTCGAGATCAGGAACATGGGCATCAGCTTCTGCGTTCCGATGCTTAACAAATCATAAACGCGCATCGGAGGGGCCCGGGCTCACCCGATGCGTGACCGTGCGGATCGGCTGTCCTGTTCGTGTTCGCACAAGGTCGCGCGCGTAACATGCTCATCCGAACGTTGCACGGATGGCTGCGGCCACCACTTTCATTTGAAGCCGAAAGGAGTATCATCCGGGAGATGACCACGATATCGGGCTTCAGATCCCAGTTGTTTCGTGCCGCGAATGAGGTTCATGAACTCACCCCATTACAGGCACAACGGCTGCTCGAAGGCGCAGTGGCGTTGATCCGCTGCATGCGCGAACAGACCGGCATGGAACCGAACACCGAGGCGCCCGATGTCACCAACGTCCTGCTCGACATTGCCGCTTCCGTGCCGAACCGATCGGAACGCGAAATCCGCAACGCCCTGCTCGAGTCGGCCGACATCATCAGGCTGCTGACCATGATCCTGGATTCGCTGGACGAATTGGGAAGCAGCGAGGGACCTTGACGGACCGCATAGGATGGCCAATCCGGTGGTGTCGACCGGTCGCGGATCTTACCGACGTTTCGCGGAGACGACCCTCGCAGACATTCTGCAGTCTTACGACAACGCCCGTCTGAATATCGGGATGAAACTCGGGAAGAGTCATCGCGCAATGGCGCTTAGCCGAAGCTAGGGTGAATGCCCTGCGGGCCAGGCATGGATTGGATCCGCAAAATGAGCCTGGCCGGGCGGATCCGATCGTCGATGCCATCAAGGCATATCGTGATGGCATGACGGCTTACAACTCAGACCCCGGTGAAGACGAAGAGACGGTGGATCGGACCTATGGTTCTCCCCTCGATGTTCTCACAGATTGAGAACAGCCGGCGCAGACGCGAGAGGGGGGCTCTGTCCGCGCTCCGTCTGGCCCTCGAAGAAGAGAGGCAGTTCAAGGGCCTTCCCTTGTCACTTTCGATGCTCGCAGCTGCGCTCGCCTATTTCGAACAGGAATCGGCTGGAGCATGAGACGGGATTATTCATTGACGATGCGCGAGTGCGATACGCGTCTCGCCAAGCACGATGATTATCGTTCACGGACTTCAGTGCTTCTTTCTCCGTGGAAGGAGCGGAAGCCAGTCGACGCCGTCTACAGTGCCTTCACCCCAAATGGCAGTCAAACTCTGACTGGGAACATTGAACGGCGAAGCCAATAACATGGCTCGATTTCCGTGGCCGAGACCGCGTTTCGCGATTTTCCGCATATCGTCTGCAGATGGAGGCTTCCCGGTCTCCGCTTCTTTCATCGACCTTAACAAGGCGATGCCAATCTCGTTGCATCTTTCCTTGAAAGACTCCTGAATTTCGGAGGATACTCCAAGATCAATTTCAAAAGTAAACGGAAGATTCTCTTCGCCTAAATAGGCTGAGAAGATAGCATCCAACTTGAGGTCGGACGTAACTTGCTTCAAGCGCTTGAGGCCGTCGCCCCAAGCCGCTGTAAATACGAATCCGATCTTAACCGACCTAAGATATTCTTTCGTTCTGTCTTCGAATAGCTGTCGTGCCTCGCCAAGGTCGACTCGCAAAGCCGGCTCATCGAAACCTGCCGCCAATATATCTTGTCCTTGGCCGCCAGAGGCAACAAAATCATCGATGATAATGATAGGCGTGTTGCTTCCTTTGTTGACCGCTTCATCCAAAGTCATACACGCAGAAACGTAGGAGGGAATGAGATCTGCCGAAAAATAGGTTTGAATTGAACCGCTGTCGCGGACGCTCCCGAACGGTATAACAATCGCCCCTCGGAATTCCGGGTTCTTCTCAATGAAGCTCCGGATCGCGTCAACAGTTTCCTTTCGTTCGAGCATTTTAAAGTTTCGAAGAATGCTAAGAGCACAATCAATGTGTCCGTCGTCATCAAACTGTCGAAGCCAATCGAAAACTCGCTTCGCCAGAGACGCTTCAGTTTTGTTGGCCTGAGATGATGTCGGTGCCTGGTACTTACCAGCCTTCTCGATGAAGGCCCGAACTTCCCCATCGACGTCGGCCATCTCAAGTCGTTTTGGCAATGGCCGGAGGTCATATGGGGCGTTCTTGTAATAGCCCCGAGCGCCTAGTTTGACCTTTAGTTCGTGAAGACGAACTCTATCCCTTTTGCTAGTTTCGGCAGCGGAGTCAGGAAGTCTTATCCCATACTTTGTCCGGGCAAGCTTTTGAAATGCTAAGTAGACGTAGTCTGCTAGATCCCTGCTGGAAAAAATGTACCCACTAGAAAGGTCGCTTGTATAACTGTCTGCCCAAGCGGCGCGATTAACAATATAGTCACGGAAAGGCATCGGCTTCCCATCTGTTGGAAGCAAGAAAGCTCGAGCAATCTGGGTGCCGCCGGAATTTTGAGACAGTGACTGCAAGCCGATCAGGGACTCAATTGTGATGGGATCATAATGGTCGCTAAGATCAAGCCTACGCATGATTTCGTTTAGCTCGTCCAGAAGCTCCTGCTTGAGGAGGACTCTTTTTTGCGGATGGTCAAAATCATCCTGCAGGTCGCTAAGGCCCTCCTTCTGGACCTCATCTCGTTCCAGTGGATCAGCCGGGTATCTTCTCTGTAAGGCGACCGCGCGAACAAATAGCTGTCGATTCTGAACTGTGCGCAAAATAGACAACGCGGCGCGCAATCTCTGGTCTTCAACGGAATCATCTGCCGGAGACTGTATTTCGAGCAGTTCTACCAGCTGACCTCGTGAAATTTTGAGGAGCTGGTCATCGTCGCAATTATATATAAGCCACACTATACTTTCGATAGGCGCTACCGCGGCGAGATTCTCGACGACCGCCTTCAGCATTTGCTCAACAGCAAGAACCTTTGGGTGTCTGTAGATTTTAGCGTAGAGAAGAACACGCGAAAGATGCAGTTCATCCAGGACGGCTATTCCGGACCATTTCATCCCAAAAAGTATGTAGCCGCCTTCGATCCGGCTTACTTGTTTGGCAATTTCGTTCGGTAGGCTTGCCGCATCTAGTTCCCTGATCGCGATTTTTTGGACCAGGCGCGATATATCCAGCAAAGACGGAATACCTGCCATTTTTGCGTCGCGCGCAAAGTAGTCGAGCTTGTCAGCATCGAAAGGTCCTGAGATCAACTCGTGCAGCAGAGGCAATCTGTCGCTGATCCTCTGCCCGATAATCGCCTTTCCAATAAGCTCGGCGACAAAAGCTACGTTTGGCTTGCGATCGGCTCTGAACTTCATGACATCGTAATGTTCAAGCATAGCCTCCAGAAACGAGGCCATCGCCGGCGAGCGAACGATGTAATATGCGAAGATTTCCGAAAGCTGCTTGTTCTCGGTGCCCTGCTCTAGTGCAAAATCAGATGAAATTGTTTGCATCGATGGCAATGACTGGAGCGCCTTCTCTAAGACATGCGAGAACGAGGAGTGGCCAACGTCATGAAGAAGCGCACAAAGTCGCAGGAGGTCTGTATGCCTCACATCGATTAATTGCGGCTGGTTGCGATGTTGCCCCAGCGTATTTAGGGCGCTCACGAGATGTTGCACCTGGTGTAAAACACCCAAAGAGTGTTCGAACCTCGTATGCACAGCACCTGGGTATACCCAGTGCACAACACCCAACTGACGTATGCTGCGCAGTCGCTGAATGAGGGGTGAGTCCAGAAGCGCCACTTCGTGTGGCGTCAGGCCGATTGTCCCCCACAGGGGGTCGTTAATCTCTTTGCGAGCTTGCGGCCACCCGCCAATCTCGATTTGGCGGAGGTATTCAGTCAGATGTTCGTCCGCGAACTTTTCAGCGAGCGCCCGCACAGTCTGCAGGGCAGTTCCGGTTTTTGTAGACAAGAGGTTCAGCCGAGATCAGAAAAGAATTCTTCCACCAGCTTGCTTAGATAGCCCCTCTTCAAGGGAATCCGATCAAGGTACCGGGCGGCACGCTGATCCGTCAGTTTAATATCAAATGTCCTGAATGTTGGATTGTTGAGCGCGATAAGCTCTTTCTCTTTCGCAGATAGGAGCGTGTCGCGAAGGCACACAGAATCCCCGTGGAGGGGATCAACCGCAAAGGTAAAGTTTGGCGTGACCCCCAACTCATCTTGGTGCTGAATCAAATCATTGAACGCATCTTGGAACCGAAGGTCGAGTTCGGTGTCGACAAGGGTAAAATGTTTGCGATTCTGAAGAGCCAGGGTCGCCATAATTCCCGCGACGAATTCGTCCGACGTTAATAATTGTTTTGCCATTTTCATAGTCTCCGACCCCCCCCGCCCAGACTTCTGCGAAACGCTTGAACGCAGCCAATGTTTCTCGCGGCGCAAGCTTCGAACGGTCGCAAATCAGTCTGCGCCCGGATTTTATCAACATTGAGTCAGCCTGCAATTGCGACAAAGGATTACAATTGCCGAATTATAAAAGTTCACGATGCAGCGGTTAATATGTCACACCGCCAAGGAGCCTCGCTGCAAAACAAACATACATCGTGCTTCCCTGGTGCTTCCCCAAGTGAGAAGCTCCGGCATCGTAGATGCTAAGGTACATGTAAGCCTATGCTATCTCTTGAAAAATTTGGTGGAGCTAAGCGGGATCGAACCGCTGACCTCTTGCATGCCATGCAAGCGCTCTCCCAGCTGAGCTATAGCCCCATATCGGGTTCCGGCTAGGCCGGTCCGGGAAGTTCGTCGGGCTGTTGTGTCCGGCGAGTGGCGGCTTATTACTTCCCCTTTTTGAGGATGGCAAGCCGAAAAATGCGTGGCCTGTGGATTTATTTTCAGTCCGGGCCGATTTTCTCCCGTCCGGGCCGTAAAGGCCGAGGACGGGAGCATTCCTATGTCATTTGAAGCGCTTAGACGTCTTCTTCGTCATCGGACACGCCGATGAGGCCGCTCATGTCGTCGTCGTCTTCGTCCTCGTCGGCTTCGAGGAAGGTGTCGTCGTCGTCACCGTCGATTTCGACATCGTCGTCGCCGAGATCCGGCAGGTCGTCGCTGCCCGCTGCCTCATCATCGGCATCCTCGAGCGAAACGAGTTCGACTTCGGTGTTCTCTGCATCGACTTCCGTGACGTCTTCTTCTTCTTCCTTCTCGAGCACCTTGGCGACCGAGCTCTCTTCGAAGAAGGACAGCGGGTAGGACTTGCCGGTGTAAGGCGAAACGATCGGATCACGGTTCAGATCGTAGAATTTGCGCCCCGTTTCCGGGTCGATGCGCTTTGTTCCAAGTTCCGGTTTTGCCACAGTCAAAGCCTCTTGAATGGCCGGCCGTGCCGGCGCTTGCCGGAAAGCCGGCGGGTGGAAAGGGTATCAAGCTTATGATGATTAGCCGGTCCCCATAATCATCTTGACAGCATCTGTCAAAGACAAAACTTGCAAGCGCCTATGTCCCGGGCGTTCCGGCGCGTGCAAGCATACCCGCCCGCCGTGATTTGTGAGGCATGCAGCAGGGGTTGTGGTGGCGGTACTGCTGAAAGCAGGCGCCGGTCTGCAAGGACGCCTTACGGGCTGCATTGTTTTCTTCAATCCTATCCGGTCTAAGAATAAAAGCGGGCAGCCGTTCATGTGCTGCCGCGACTTTGGTGCGCCTTCGAGCGCGCGACACTGACTTGCATGTTTCGAGGATACCGCATGTCGCAAGGATTGGGCCAAAGCCCCGCCACCGCCCGCAAATCCGACGGCCTCAAGGGGTCGATCCGCATTCCCGGCGACAAGTCGATCTCGCATCGGTCGTTGATGCTGGGCGGGCTTGCCGCCGGCGAGACGCGCATTACCGGCCTGCTCGAGGGTGACGACGTGATCGCCACCGGCCGGGCCATGCAGGCCATGGGTGCCAGCATCCGCAAGGACGGCGACACCTGGATCGTCAACGGTGTCGGCAACGGCGCATTGCTTGCGCCGGAAGCGCCGCTCGATTTCGGCAATGCCGGCACGGGTTGCCGGCTCATCATGGGCCTCGCCGGCGTCTACGATTTCGAAACGACCTTCATCGGTGATGCCTCGCTCGGCCGGCGGCCGATGGCGTGCGTGCTCGATCCCTTGCGCGAGATGGGCGTGCAGGTAAAGGCGGCTGCCGGTGACCGCCTGCCGGTGATGCTTCGCGGACCGAAGACGCCGACGCCGATCACCTATCGGGTGCCGGTCGCATCCGCCCAGGTGAAGTCGGCGGTGCTGCTCGCCGGTCTCGATGCGCCCGGCATCACCACTGTCATCGAGCCGGTGCTGACCCGCGACCATACGGAACGCATGCTCCGCGGATTCGGCGCCGAACTCTCGGTGGAGGCCGATGCCGCCGGTGTCCGCACCATCCGGCTCGAAGGCCGTGGCCGGCTCGTCGGCCAGGAGATCGAGGTGCCGGGCGACCCGTCCTCGGCGGCTTTCCCGCTGGTTGCGGCGCTCATTGTTCCGGGCTCCGACATCATGATCCGCAACGTGCTGATGAATCCGACACGCACGGGCCTGATCCTGACCTTGCAGGAGATGGGCGCCGACATCGAGGTGATCGACATCCGGCAGGCCGGCGGAGAAGACGTGGCGGATCTGAGGGTGCGCCATTCCGATCTGAAAGGCGTGACGGTCCCCGAAGAGCGCGCAGCCTCGATGATCGACGAGTATTCCATTCTCGCTGTCGCCGCCGCCTTTGCCGAAGGCGCGACCGTCATGAGCGGCCTCGATGAGCTGCGCGTGAAGGAGTCCGATCGCCTCGCCGCCATCGCCGCAGGCCTGAAACTCAACGGTGTCGATTGCGACGAAGGCAAATCCTCGCTTGTTGTCCGCGGCCGTCCCGGCGGCAGAGGATTAGGCGCTGCTTCAGGCGAGGTCGTGAAGACCCATCTCGATCATCGTATCGCCATGAGCTTCCTTGTCCTGGGGCTTGCCTCGGAGCACCCGGTCACGGTCGACGATGCGTCGATGATCGCGACGAGCTTTCCGGGGTTCATGGATCTGATGACCGGGCTGGGGGCAAGGATCGCGTGAAGCCGACGGCGCTGGCGGCAAAGCTCAAATGGCTGCTGACAATTGCAGTCGTCGTTCTCCTGACACTGCTGACGCAGATCGGCGGCCTTGTCTGGCTTGTTGCTCTTGGTCTTACGCGCCGAAGAAGAGCGGGCATTTCCGTGTTTCTTGCACTCTTTCTGGGTCTCTATGCGGCGGGGAGTGCGCTCACCTATGCCGTGGCTCCGATCTTCGGCCGGGTTCCGCTGCCCTGTTTCGACGACGGCACGTCGCGGCTCAGGATGCAGTCGCCCTTATTCTGTGTCCTGAACCGCCAATATGTCGTTCCGGAACTGAAGGAAGCGGCCTTTGCCCTGTCGCGGCACATGAGTCAGGCTTTCCCCGGAACGACGACCTTGGCGCTCGACGCCAATTTTCCCTTCTTCAATGGCTTTCCGCTGTTCCCGCATCTATCCCATTCGGACGGCCGGAAGCTCGACATCGCGTTCTTCTATCGGGACGCCGTTGGCGGCTATCTGGATAAGGCGACCCGTTCGCCGATCGGCTATTTCGCCTTCGAGCAGCCGCGCCCGGGTAGCATTCTTCCGTGCCGGGATCGCGAAGACCTCTTGACCTTGCGGTGGGACTTGGACTTCTTGCAGTCGCTGTGGCGGTCCTTGTCGCTGGAGGAAGGCCGGACCGGCGAGGCGCTCCGCTGGCTCTCCGGCGAGGGGAGTAGCTTCGGTATCGAGAAGATATTCGTGGAGCCGCATCTGGCGCAAAGACTTGGCGTTGAGGCCGAGTCCATTAGGTTTCAGGGTTGCAGGGCCGCCAGGCACGACGACCATATACATATGCAGGTTGGAAAATGACGTTCACCATCGCCATCGACGGACCGGCAGCTGCCGGCAAGGGCACGCTCTCGCGCCAGATCGCCGAGGAATACGGCTTTCACCATCTCGATACGGGGCTGACCTATCGCGCCACCGCCAAGGCGCTGCTGGATGCCGGCCTGCCGCTCGACGACGAGGTGGTGGCCGAGAAGATGGCGCGTGACGTCGAGCTCGCCGGGCTCGATCGCTCAGTCCTTTCCGCCCACGCGATCGGCGAGGCGGCATCGAAGATCGCGGTCATGCCGGCGGTGCGCCGGGCGCTGGTCGAGGCGCAAAGGGCCTTTTCGCTACGCGAGCCGGGAACCGTTCTCGACGGTCGCGACATCGGCACGGTCGTCTGCCCCGATGCGCCGGTGAAGCTTTATGTCACCGCCTCGCCGGAAGTGCGGGCGAAGCGACGCTATGACGAGATCATCGGCAACGGCCAACAGGCCGACTATGCGGCGATCTTCGAGGATGTGAAGAAGCGCGACGAGCGCGATATGGGCCGCGCCGACAGTCCTTTGCGGCCGGCCGACGACGCGCACTTGCTTGATACGTCCGAAATGAGTATAGAGGCGGCGTTTCAGGCCGCGAAGACTTTGATCGATGCGGCTCTGATGAAGAAGATCTGAAGAAGAGCCCTTTCATAAACCTCGTTTGGAACGCTCTTCTTGCATAGCCTGAAATTCCGTCCACGCGCCGGATTGCTCCTTCAAATGGAGCGGACTGGGTTCAGGCCTGTTCAACACCAGCCCCCGGCGCATGTGCGTCTCGAATGAGATGCATGCAGGAGATTCCATGTCTGCTACCAATCCAACCCGTGACGATTTCGCCGCCCTTCTCGAAGAATCCTTCGCGAAGACCGATCTCGCCGAAGGCTATGTTGCCAAGGGCATCGTTACGGCCATCGAAAAGGACGTCGCCGTTGTCGACGTCGGTCTGAAGGTCGAAGGCCGCATCGCTCTGAAGGAATTCGGCGCGAAGGCCAAGGACGGCTCGCTCAAGGTCGGCGACGAAGTCGAAGTCTATGTTGAGCGCATCGAAAACGCGCTCGGCGAAGCCGTTCTGTCGCGCGAAAAGGCTCGCCGCGAAGAGAGCTGGCAGCGCCTGGAAGTGAAGTTCGAAGCCGGCGAACGCGTCGAAGGCATCATCTTCAACCAGGTCAAGGGTGGCTTCACCGTCGATCTCGACGGCGCCGTTGCCTTCCTGCCGCGCAGCCAAGTCGACATCCGTCCGATCCGCGACGTCACCCCGCTGATGCACAACCCGCAGCCCTTCGAAATCCTCAAGATGGACAAGCGCCGCGGCAACATCGTCGTATCGCGTCGTACGGTTCTCGAAGAATCCCGCGCCGAACAGCGTTCTGAAATCGTTCAGAACCTCGAAGAAGGCCAGGTTGTCGAAGGCGTCGTCAAGAACATCACCGATTACGGTGCGTTCGTCGACCTCGGCGGCATCGACGGTCTGCTCCATGTTACCGACATGGCATGGCGCCGCGTGAACCATCCGTCGGAGATCCTGAACATCGGCCAGCAGGTCAAGGTTCAGATCATCCGCATCAACCAGGAAACCCACCGCATCTCGCTCGGCATGAAGCAGCTCGAGTCGGATCCGTGGGATGGCATCGGTGCGAAGTACCCGGTCGGCAAGAAGATCTCCGGTACCGTCACGAACATCACCGACTACGGTGCGTTCGTCGAGCTGGAGCCGGGCATCGAAGGCCTGATCCACATCTCCGAAATGTCCTGGACCAAGAAGAACGTACACCCCGGCAAGATCCTGTCCACGAGCCAGGAAGTCGACGTCGTCGTTCTCGAAGTCGATCCGACCAAGCGTCGTATCTCGCTCGGCCTCAAGCAGACGCTCGAGAACCCGTGGCAGGCATTCGCGCATAGCCATCCGGCTGGCACCGAAGTCGAAGGCGAAGTCAAGAACAAGACCGAATTCGGCCTGTTCATCGGCCTCGACGGCGACGTCGACGGCATGGTCCACCTTTCCGACCTCGACTGGAACCGTCCGGGCGAGCAGGTCATCGAAGAGTACAACAAGGGCGACGTCGTTCGCGCTGTTGTTCTCGACGTCGACGTCGAGAAGGAGCGCATCTCGCTCGGCATCAAGCAGCTCGGCAAGGACTCGGTCGGCGACGCCGCCGCTTCCGGCGAACTGCGCAAGAACGCCGTTGTTTCGGCTGAAGTCATCGCGATCAACGATGGCGGCATCGAAGTGAAGCTCGTCAACCACGAAGACATCACCTCGTTCATCCGCCGCGCTGACCTCGCGCGTGACCGTGACGAACAGCGTCCGGAGCGTTTCTCGGTTGGTCAGGTTGTCGACGCTCGCGTCACCAACTTCTCCAAGAAGGACCGCAAGATCCAGCTGTCGATCAAGGCTCTGGAAATCGCCGAAGAGAAGGAAGCCGTTGCTCAGTTCGGTTCGTCCGACTCGGGCGCTTCGCTCGGCGACATCCTTGGCGCGGCTCTGAAGAACCGCCAGAACAACGAGTAATCGTTGCCTGACATCTGAACTGGAAAACCCGCGGAGAGTTATCTCCGCGGGTTTTTCTTTGGCCGAATGCTTGTTCGGTTTGGACTTTCAGCCGAGGCCGCCGAGCCTGCGATAAAGATCATAGGCGTCGGGTGCTTCCGCTGCCCCGTCGTCGAGCGCGGCCTCGTCCGTTGGCTCCGCCCCGTCCGCTTGATCGCGGTCGTCACCCTCTTCAGCGCCCTGCTCTTCGTCCGATGCCTGATCTTCCGAACCGGCAGGCATTTCATGGCTGAGATTTTCGGTTTCTGCCGCATCCTTGGCGGCCAGCGGGTAGGGGATCATGGCAAAGGGAATGGCTTCGCGCGGCAGGCCGTTTTCGACGAGCCTTGCGATGACCTGCTGCATCGTCTGTTCGTCCGTTGCCCGTTGCGTCCGCGTGTCCGCAGGCGTGCGCTGGGCTACCTTTGCGTCCTCCGCCTGCTCGTCGAGCAAGGATGGCAAGGCGTTGCCGCCATCCGGCGCCTCGCGCGGGCGGGTCGCGCCGTCGATCGCGCGTGCTTGCGCGGCGGCTTCCTTTGCCGGGACCGGCGCCGGCGCATCCGTTCCATCGGCATGCTCGGCCGCCGGCAGGGTCGCGGCGCCGGCAGTGCTTTCGGGCGAGGTCACGCTGTCGCGAATGAGCGTCTTGATCGCCTCGAAAAGCACCCGCACCGGCCGGGTCTCGGGATTGCCGCGTCCGGCCGTCGTTGCTGTCTTGGCACTATTATCCTCGTCGGCATCCCGCATCGGCCCATAGGTGCCATCGGGATCCCCGTCCTCGGCGGATTGGGCTGTCGCTGTCGCATCAGCCTCGACCGGCGGCGCCGTGCTCTCGCTGGCGGACGCCTCGCTTTCGACATGCCCGGCATCGGCCGGTGGGACGGTTTGCTCAGGCTCGGCCCCGGGGGCCGTTTGCGGAAGTGCTTCCTCGACGTCGCCTTCGCCTGCAAGCAGGGCGGCGGCGTTTTCGACCGGCGTGCCTTCCGCGGACGTGGACTTGCCCGTGCTCGCACGCGTTTCGCTTCGCTCGACCGGTGCTGCGTTCCGACCTTTCGAAGGCGCTTCCGTCGTTCCGGCCCGGTCCAGGTCATCACCCCGCGATTCCATCACGTCGGTGTCCTCGCCGACGCCAAAGGTCTTGCGCAGCACCGCTTGCAGCAGCGCGACCTCTCCGGCAACCGGGGTGCGTGCAGCAACCGGGTTGAGAGGCATGGCCGGCTGGAGAGAAGGGTTGCGCAGGATAACATCGCGTGCCTGGGCGGGCATCGGGGTGGCGGCGCTGCCCGGCGCGCTCGTGCCATTGCGGATCGCCGGCAGTTCTATAAGCAAGCCGACCCGAATGGCGAGGCTGCGCCCGCCGAGCTGACGTTCGAGCAGCAGCCGATCGGATGCAGGCATCGATTCGAGGAAGGCTACGAGGCGGCGAACGAAATCCCGCCCGCCTTCCTGCGGCAGGGGTGGGAACCTCAGGATGCGCGCCAGGTCCTCCATCAGCCGCACCAACGCGTCCTTGGAGAGGATTTCGCGGCCCGAGAGATGTCGGGTCAGCGCGTCCAGGATCTTTTGTATGGCTTCCCCGCGTTGGCCGGCGGGCAATAGCGCTGCCGGCTGCTGTGCCCTGGTGCTCGCATCTTCTGCAGAGGCGGCCGCCGCTCGGCCCGTCTGGATGGGTATCAGCATTCTGGTCTCCATCTCGCTTGACCTCGGGTTGACCAATCGCCGTTGACCGACGAAACGCGGTTGCACGCCTAGACACGGACCGATTTCCGGCTCGTGTGCGGACTGTTTCTTCGTCACTTACGGGTTGGCGCCTCATGCGCGTCTACAGCGCCGCGCGTCCTACGCGCAAAGGTCGCTGTCGCTCTTTGGGTTGCTGCATGCTCTTGAAGAAACATGCAGCAGGCCAATGGCCGGACGACCGCGACAACGTCGCGGATAGGGAATCGGCATGATGTTCGAGGTTAGGTGAAAGAGGTTTATGAAATCTTAACCATGTTTCGATGGCTGCGGCGGTCGACCGCCCTTGCCTGTGGGCGTCAACAGCGCCATCTTCAGCACTTCTGAGGAGTTCCGGATGACCGTTCGTCCCCCAAAAGCCCTGAGCCCGACCTTCTCGACCACCGGTGCCTTCAACGTGCTCGAATATGAGCTCATGTCCGAGCGCGCCGATGCGCTCGGCCGGCATGGGCTCAAGGTGGAAAAGGCCCTTGCCGCACTGTCGGAGCTGAAGGCGGAGGTGGCCCCGGATCTGCGTGAGCGGCTTCTCGATGAAGCAGCCGATGCCGTCTGGGCGTTTTTCATTCAGCGCGAGATCTGCGGGCTGCGCGACAGCCGCGATGCCGTTCGCCGTTACGGCATCCCCAAGGAAGTCATGGCGCGGTTGGGGATCGTGCGCAGGAAATGATCAGAAGCTCTGCGCCGCCAGGCTGTAGAGGCCGTTCTCGTCGAGGCGGACCAAAGGTTGCAGCTCGGTTTCGCGGCGCTCGGCGACATTTTTCAGTTCATCCTTGAGGCGGAGTGCGCGTAGCTGCTCGTCCTGCTCGACCAGCGACTGCTTGTCGGTGCTGCGGGTGGGATCGTTGCGCAGGCTGTCGACCTGGGCTTCCTCGAGCGACCCGGATTCCACTGCGCTCTTCAGCCGATCCACCGCCTTGGCAGCCTGTGCCTGGCTTTGGGACCCATTGCCGCTCGTCTCTCCAAGCACCGCCTTCAGCGTCTCGTTTTCCCGGCCGCCCGGATTTTTGAGTGCCTCGGCCAATTCGGTGAGGGAGACGCCGAGTTTATCCAGCCCAAGCCGTTCCTCGACCTTGGCGATATCGCTCGGATCCAGGGCCTTGATCTCGTTTTCGAGCGCTCTGGCGAAGGCGGTGTCGGATTTGAATGTCTCGCGGTCGAGGTCGAAGAACTCGCCGACCTGACGAATGAGAGCCGCGCGATTGCTGTTGGGGTCGTTCCGGGTGCGATCGAAGAAATGGGCGTTGATCTTGTCGTTCGCCGCCTTGCGGGCGCCATCGGACTGGACCTGCGCCTTCAGGATCTTGTCGTCCTTGGCACCTCTGGCCTTTTCTTCTTCTTCCGCCTGCCGCTTTTCGATGTCCTTGACGATCGAGCCGACCAGGCTGGTCGTTGCGGTGGCGGTCGATTGCTGAGTCGGAAGCAGCATGTTTCATCCCCGGACAGCATCGTGGAGCTTTCCGAAAGTTAGGTCGTCGCGGTTAATGGCGGCTTAACCGTGGTCTCCCACAATCGGGACGGGCCTGGCACACAAACCCGGTTGTCTCCGCGATTGCGCGCGGAGATACGCGTGAGCCGCAATCGCCCTCACGCTGCGTTGCCGTGGTTTCGCCTATCGGTAAGGCGAGTAGCAGACCCTGTAGGCCCCACCGTAGCTTAGGAACCGGTTGGTTGCCGGATCGTAGGAGCGGTAGCGCGACATGCACCAGGTCACATGCGAACCGCCGCGCACATATCGGTCGCGATAGTAGTAGTTACCGCCGTAGTAGCGACGCGGGTAGTAGCCGCGGTAGTAGCCGTAGCGCGGGTAGTAGCCATAGCGGGGGTAGTAGCCGCCATAATAACCACCACCATAGTAGCCGCCGGAGCCGAAGTAGAAGCTCAGCCCCGAGCCATAGTACGGTCCGCCCCAACCGTGACGGTAGTAGGGTCCCCAGCCGGAACCCCATCCATGGCCCCAACCGCCGCCCCAGTAGCGCCGGTGGTAGTATTGCACATTCTGAACGTCGCCCTGTGCCTTGATCTGGAGATCGGGCGCCTGGATAGGCATTGCCTGAACAGGTCCGATGGGAGTGATCAGGGAGGTGGCGGCCAAGCTGCAGCCGATAACGAAATTGCGAAATCCCGTCATTTTATCCTCACTTTCAGAAGGCGATGCCTTCCGCTTGTGTCCCTGCCTCTATTACGTTTGTTTTTCTTGGTTTATTCATGGCGGCGGACGTGGCGGGTCGTTACTGGAGCCACTGGATTTCTGTCCGTTCATCCCCCGCAGCACGGCGCCGATGCTTCGGCCGTGTGACTGCGGTTCTTTCATTCAACGAGGTACGCGATGCAATTGAAGTTTGGCACCAGTGGTTTGCGCGGCCTATCCGAGGAACTGAAGGGAGGGCCCTCCGCCCGCTATGCGACCGCCTTTGCCCGGCACCTGGTGGCGGCGGGGCTCAGCAAACCCGGCGATCCCATCCTGATTGCTCGCGATTTCCGCGATTCGAGCCCTGAGATCGCGGCCGTTTGCGCCGCTGCCCTCTCGCGCGAGGGGCTGCGCGTCTTCGATTGCGGCACGGTGCCGACCCCCGCGCTGGCGCTTTACGGTCTCGCCAACAAGGCGGCGGGATTGATGATCACCGGCTCGCATATTCCGGCCGATCGCAACGGCATCAAGTTCTATCGCCCGGACGGCGAGATCGACAAGGAGGATGAGGTCGCGATCAGCCGCATCGCCGACGGTATCGCGAACCAGATCGCCCCGGTTGCCGATGCCGGGACCGGCGAGGATCATGCGGCCCGGGCTGCCGCGCTCTTCATGGAAAGGAACCGGCAATTGCTGCCGGCCGGCGCGCTGTCCGGCCTCAAGATCGGTGTCTACCAGCATAGCACCGTCGCTCGCGACCTGATCGCCGAACTGCTGGCTCACTTTGGCGCCGATGTCGTGGCCCTTGGGCGCTCGGAGCATTTCGTTCCGGTTGATACCGAGGCAGTTTCGGCGGAGACGATCGAGCGGCTTCGGGATTGGGCTCGCGAACATCGCCTGGATGCGATCGTGTCGGCGGATGGTGACGGCGACCGGCCCCTGGTCGCCGACGAAAACGGGCTGCCCATGCGTGGCGACCTGCTGGGCCTGATGGCGTGCGGTTTCCTCGGTGCCAGACTTACCGTCACTCCGGTCACCTCGAATTCCGGCCTGGAGGGCAGGGAAGGGCTTTCGGTTCTGCGCACCCGCGTCGGCTCGCCCTTTGTCATCGCCGGCATGCAGCAGGCGCTGAAAGAGGGGGCGCAGAAGGTCGCCGGCTTCGAGGCCAATGGCGGCACGTTGACTGCGAGCCCCTTCGTCGTCAACGGTGCAACACTCGAGGCCCTGCCCACGCGCGACAGCTTTCTCCCGATCGTTGCCGCACTTGCCGCTGCGGCCGAGGCCAAGCTTTCGCTTTCCGCGCTCGCCGCTTCCTACCGGTTGCCTGTGGCACTCAGCGATCGGCTCGAAAACTTTCCGGTCGAAACAAGCGCCCGACTGATGGCCTATCTGCGCGGAGATGCGGCAAATCTCGCAGAATTCCTGTCGCCGATCGGTGGCGTCTCTGCCGTCAGCGACATCGATGGGCTCAGGGTGACGCTCGATGATGGCCGGATCATCCATTTCCGGCCTTCGGGCAATGCACCGGAGATGCGGTGCTACGTCGAGGCGGAGACGTCGGAGACTGCCGAAGCGCTGCTCTCAACAGGTCTATCCACAATCCGCCGATGGGCTGAAACCGTGTCGAACTGAGTTTTTTGCAATCCGACACGAAAACTTCAAAAAGCCTGTTGACACTTCAGCTCTGGCCTTTTACACCCCCGCTCGTCGCCCAGATGGCGGAATTGGTAGACGCGCAGGTTTCAGGTACCTGTGCCGCGAGGCGTGGAGGTTCGAGTCCTCTTCTGGGCACCAAATTCCCTAAGCCAAATCCTTGATTTGGTTTTAAAAAAACCCCGGTTACCCGGGGTTTTTTCGTTTCTGGCACTTGGTTGAAAGTCGCGCTGGTTTCCCGCCGAGCGGCACTCTCTTTCCCTCATATTGGTTGTACGCTGTCGCTATTTTCGCGCAACGCGCCTTGAAGCCTTGACCGTCAGCATTGATATTCTATCCGCAACGAAAGGCGTGCGGGTCGCGCAAACGCGGTACCATGCAATTGTCCGCCGTGGCGGCGGAACTCGAGCGAGGACGAGGCGATGTCTGAGACGCGTCGCAAGCTGACGACAATCCTATCCGCGGATGTCCAGGACTACACCCGGCTGATGCGTGCCGACGAGGAGGGCACGCTCGCCACGCTGAAGCGCTATCGCGACGCCATGGGGCGGCTGATCGAGGCGCATGAGGGGCGCGTCGTCAACACCTGGGGCGACGGTCTGATCGCCGAGTTCCCGAGTGTCGTGGAAGCCGTGCGGACGGCGATCGACGTACAGAACGAGCTGGCGGGGTGCAACGCCAAGTGCCCTGCCGAGGAACAGATGCTCTTTCGTATCGGCATCAATCTCGGCGATGTGATTGCCGAGGGAGACGACCTCTATGGAGACGGCGTCAATGTCGCGGCGCGCCTGCAAGCTTCAGCACCCGCCGGCGGCATCGTCATCTCCAGCACGGTCTACGACCAGGTGCGCAACAAGGTCGCCGTCGGCTTTGATTTTCTAGGACCGCTTGAAGTGAAGAACATCGATGGCGGCGTGCCGAGCTATGCGGTGCGCATCGGCGCGGCCGATGCACGCCCGGCGCCCGGCGTCCAGGCCTTCGGACGCTCCGCTGGTCAGGCGAGCGGAGATGCCGGCCGATCCGGGGCCGAGGCAAAGCGTGTCGAGGGCGCGGTTGCGGCGGCCAAGCGAGGATCTCTTCCCGTACTCGCTGTCATCGCCGCAGGACTGGTCGCGCTGAACCTCCTTACCTGGAACGGCGTGCTCTGGTCCGTTTGGCCACTGCTCGGGTTCGGCATTCTGTCGGGCCTCGCCTGGCTCAGGGCAAATCCGTGGGCCGATCGCGGCATCGGCGTGCTGGCCATTGCCGGGCTGGTGGTCCTTGCCATCAATCTGCTGACGTGGCGCGGCGTGTTCTGGGCCGTCTGGCCGCTGCTCGCCTTTGCCGTCATCGCCGGTATCCGCTGGGTGACCCGCCAGCGCCGCAGCGTCGGGCCATGAGGGGCGTCACGTGCTTTCGCGCGAGCCGCCCTCCGCCTCTTCCGGGCTGATCGGCGGAGTACCCACAGGCGGCTTTTCTTCCGGTTCGGCGCCGAGCACCTCGTAGATCTCCAGCGCGGAGGCGCGCCCCTTCGCCTGCGCCGAACCCAGCGGTCGGAAGCGGATCGCAGTGCCGGCCTGGGCGACGACGGCGCCGCTCGCCATGATCGTCGTACCGTAGTTCTTGTTCATGCCCTCAAGGCGGGAGGCGACGTTCACCGTGTCGCCCATCGCCGTATATTGTAGCCGCTCCTTGGCGCCGACATTACCGACGACGGCGGTGCCGGTGTGGATGCCGAAACGGGTGCGAAATTCCGGCAGCCCCTTCTTGCGCTGGGTTCCGTTGAAGGCGCTGAGGCGCTCCTCGACCGCCAGCGCACAACGACAGGCATGTTCGGCGTGCTTTTCGTCCGGAGCCGGCGCGTTCCACATGGCGAACACCGAATCGCCGAGGAACTGGATGATCGTTCCCTCGTGCTCTCCCACCGTCTCGCTGAAGATGTCGAAATACTCCGACAGCATCGCCACGACCTCTTCCGGCGGATATTTTTCGCTGAGCGTGGTGAAATCGTAGATGTCGGTGAAGAGTGCCGTAACCTCCTGCCGCCAGGCGGAGCGGCCGCTGAACTGGCCCGATTCGATGCCCTTGCGCACCAGTTCCTTGGGCACGTAGAGCGCGAAGGTGAAGATCGCATCGCGCGCCCGGTTCATGGCGCCGCCGAGCGTCGAGATCTCGCTGACATGCGACGAGACGTCGATGGGCGTCGTGAAGTCGAGATCCTGCAGCCGGTTGGCGCTGGCGGTCAGTTGGTTGAGCCCCTTGGTGATCAAATGCGCGAGCACCAGCGAGGCAAGCACCGCGAGCGCGACGACCGAGCCGGAAATCGCGAGACCTTGCACGAGTGTCTGGTTGGCCTCGGCCATCAACTCGTCGAGTGGCGCCGCCACCACGGCGCGGTTGCCGGAGAGAAGCAGTGCGGATTCGAGCGGCGTCACCATGACCAGATAGGTTCGGTCTCCGACCTCGACGAAATCGGCCTTGCCTGGCTCCGGCGGATTGAGGCGAATGCTTTGGATCAGCGGATCGCTCTCGGCCTGTACGATCGGCGCGTCCTTGTCCTTCGCCGCCATGATGCGTCGCATCATCACGCGGTCCGAATGGATGATCGGACGCCCGACGGAATCGAGGATGAAGGAAACCGAGTCGGCGGTCAGCCGCTCGCGGGCGAGGAAATCGGTGATCGTGTCGAGTACGACGTCGGCGCCGATGACGATCTTCGGATTGCCGCGATGCGCCTGCGAGATCGTCATCCCGAGCGTTTCGGTCGTGGCGCTTTCATAGGGGCCAGTCGAAACCGCGGCCGTTCCGTTGACCGCGGCGCGGTACCACGGACGGGTCCGCGGATCGAAGCTGGAGGGCGGCAGACGCCGTTCCGAAAATTGCGTGCCGTCCTTATCGAGGAAAAGCACGCGCTGGAGCGGTTTGCCGCTTGTATCCTTTTCCATCGAGCGCACGGCAATGACGGCACCCCGTGGCGCGTCGAGCGCCATGCGCCAGGCGATCTGCTTGAGATCGACAACCTGGAAGAAGGCGCCGTCGGGGTAGCCGACATAGACCCCGTCGATATGCGGCGAACGGGTGATGCCTTCGCGCAGGACCGCGACCTTGTCGTTCATGCGTTCCGGCGGTGGTACGAGGAAGGAGTTGGCGACCGAGGATACGAGATTGACGAGGGCGGTCGTGTCACCCGAGAGAACCCCCAGCCGGTCGACGAGGCGGTTCATGAAGCCCTGCATGTTGGCCTCGGCGTCGGCGATAGCGGCGTTGCGCGAGCGATGATAATCGAGCCCGACCAGAGTGGCGGAGACGACGATCAGCATCGCAACCATGACCAGGCTGAACAGCGATCGCAACGAGCTGTTCCAGCCATCATGCTTTCTGCTTTGTCGAGCACCGGGCGCCGTGTCTGCCATTGCGAATCTCTGCTTCCGTACCGATCAACCGGCGGCCACCTTAACGTTGCAATGGCGGTCGTGTGTGCAAGGGAAGTTAAATGCCAATCCCATAAAACACGTTAATCGGCGGGATGCACGCCCCGCCGACAGGCGTCGCGAAAAATCGGGGGTTCAGTTCACCGACACAGGCTTCGAGCGCATACGGGCGACGGTTTCCCGCTCGGCCCGCTTGCAGCGCATCGGCGGCAGGTTGCGGTCCATCAGGTCCATGTCCTCGAGCACCATGTCGCCCATCTTCTTGAAGGCGCTGTCGAGCGCGCCGGCGCGATGGGCCGAACGCAGGAAGCCCGGCAGGCGGCGGACCGGATGGTCGAGCGGCAGGGGCTCTTCCGGAAAGACATCGCTGGCCGCCACGATATGGCCGCGCGCAACGGCGGCCATCAGCGCGTCGAAGTCGACGACGCCGGCGCGGCTGAGCAGGATGAAGGCGGCACCCGGCCGCATACGGGCAAAGGCCTTCTCGCCGAGGAAGCCTTCGTTCTCGCTGGTGACCGCGGCGACGACGAAGACGAAGTCGCTGTCGCCGAGGACCGTATCGAGCGACGCCGGCTCGACGCCGTTGTCTCGGAGGATCGAGGCCGGCATCCAGGGGTCGAAGACGCGGATCCTGGCGCGAAAGCCGGAGAGCACGCGGTTCAGCGCCTTGCCGAGGTCGCCGAAGCCGATGATGCCGATGTCGGCGCCGGAGAGAAGCCGCGCCGAGCGGTTGCCGTCGCCGCCCCAGAGTTCGCGGCCCTCGCGGAAGGCAAGGTCGGCATCGACGATGCCGCGGGCGATGTTGAGCGCCATGGCGAGGCCGAGTTCGGCGACCGGCTCGGCAAACACCTGGCCGGTGGTCACCACGTGGATGCCGCGTTCGAACAGTAGCTCGTAGGGCATGTTGTTGATCAGGTTGCTTTCGACGTTGAGGATCGCCCGGAGTTGGCCCATGCGCTGCAGCGTGGCGTGATCGAGCGGCGGCTGGCCGATAATATAACGCGCTTCAGACAAGACAGCGTCGCCGAGCCCGGCGATGTCGTCCGGATCGGCTTCGACGATCCGGTAGCGCCGATTGAGGTCCTCCAACGCCTCCGGCGTGAAGATCAGATCGAGCGTGCGCGGAGCGGGTGCGCTGATGGCGAGCGGCTTCGTATCGGACATGGTTCCTCCCACTGCATGTTTCCTTTGATCGTAACTGATTGAAGGATGAAAACATGCAGCAATTCAAAGTGCTAGAGCGATCTTTGCGCGTCTGGTAGGATGCGCGGCGCCGTCGGCGGAGGCAGCCCCGCTTTGTGCCGTCAGGCTAGGAACAAATCCGCGCCTTGCCAAGCGGCGCGGCCGTCGGGCGCGGAGCATGCGAACGGGTGGCGGCCGACGACGGATCGCCTCAATAGCCGAGGCCGCGTTTCTGCCGATAGAGCGACGGCGGCAGATCGCTGCCCTGGAAGACCGGTCCATCACCGCGGCGGCAATTGTAGATCGTGTCGTAAACGGGGCGGCCGCGAGCCGTCGATTCGAACGGATAATTGCGGTCGACGAAGGTCTGTTCGCATACAGTATGGTCGCCGCCGCCGTTCAGCGGGTCCATCTGGCGCACGCCGGGCAGATCCCGGTAGGTCTGTGCCGGTGCCGGGACGGCGGAGAACCCCAAAGTCAGCGCAAGGGCCGAAAGGGTGAGAGCGGAGCGAAGAGACGTCATGGTCAGGGCTTTCGAACGGGCGACCGGCTGGCGGCACACGGTAACGGTATCGCCGGCGCCAAACTTGCGCTATAGGCGACACCATTTCGTTTGATCTGGGGATTTTCGATGGCGAATGCAATACGGGTCCATGAAGGCGACATTTCCGCGGCTGACGCTGCGCGCTATACGGGCGCGATCGCCATCGACACTGAAACGCTCGGTCTCATTCCCCGCCGTGACCGTCTCTGTGTCGTGCAGCTTTCGCCCGGCGACGGCACCGCCGACGTGATCCGTATCGCCGCCGGCCAGAGGCAAGCACCGAACCTCGTCGCCATGCTTGCCGATCCGGCCCGCCAGAAGATCTTCCATTTCGGCCGCTTCGATATCGCCGTGCTGTTCCACACCTTCGGGGTGACGACGACGCCGGTGTTCTGCACCAAGATCGCCTCGCGGCTGACCCGGACCTACACCGATCGCCACGGTCTCAAGGATAATCTCAAGGAGATGCTTGACGTCGACATCTCCAAGCAGCAGCAGTCGTCCGATTGGGCGGCGGATATCCTGTCGCCGGCGCAGCTCGAATATGCGGCTTCCGATGTCCTGCACCTGCACGCGCTGCGCGACAAGCTGACAGCGCGCCTCATCCGCGACGGCCGGCTGGAGCTTGCCGACGCCTGCTTTGCCTTCCTGCCGACGCGCTCCAAGCTCGACCTGCTGGGCTGGGACGAGACGGATATCTTCGCGCACAGCTGAGCCGGCGACCGCCGCGCTGTGACGGCTTGGCGTCAGGGCGTCAGATACAGGATGACGGCATAACGCGCTGCCTTGCCGATCGAGACGAACAGCAGGAACAGCGGCAGCGGCATACGCAACAGGCCGGCAACCAGCGTCAACGGGTCGCCGATGACGGGAAGCCAGGAGAGCAGCAGCACCGGCTGGCCGTAGCGGGCAAAGAGCGCCTCCGCCTTCTGCCGGCTCGCCGGTGAAACCGGAAACCAGCGCCGCCCTTCGAAGCGGATGAGAAAACGCCCCAGCGCGAAATTGACGACGGCGCCAAGCACGTTGCCGAGCGTCGCCGCGACGAAGAGCGCGGATCGACCCGTCTCTCCGTGCAGGGCCGCGGCAACGACCGCAGCCTCGGACATGCCGAACAGCAGCGTGGCCGACAGGAACGCAGCGGAAAAGACGCCGGCGAGAATTCCGAAATCCAGGATCAGCTCCTGTCCGTATGGCCGAGATCGCGCTCCGGCTCGATGATGTCGCGGATACGCTGCTTCAGTTCCTTGGGGCCGGGAAAGCCGCCATCGCGCTTGCGCTCCCAGACGAGCGCGTCATCGACCCGGATTTCGAAATTTCCGCCGGTACCGGGAATGAGCGCCACTTCGCCAAGCGATTGTCCGAACGTCTGCAGCAATTCCTGCGCCATCCAGCCGGCGCGCAGGAGCCAGTTGCACTGGGTGCAATAGAGGATGGTGATGCGCGGTTTCTGGTCCATGGCTTGGTCTCGGACATGTCTCGGGGCGGCGACCATACCGGCGGCGCCTGGTGGAAACAACTGCGTCGTCGCTTACTGCATGTTTCCTTCAATCGTAGCCGATTAAAGGAAATATACAGCAAATCAAAGTGCTACAGCGACCTTTGCGGGTCTGATTAGACGCGCGGCGCTGTAGTTGCTCACGTCGCGCTCACATAATTGTCAACCTAAATAGTCATGTTTTTATCGGCGGGTAGCTTGCTTTGAGCGGTCGTCGCGGCGAGAGATCCGGGATTGCACAAATTGTCGCACCCCAAACCGCCGGAGAGGCCCTTCATGACCGACGTCACCGTTTCCAGTTCCCGCCCGCGCGCCATCCTGCCGGCGCTGGAAAAGATCTATCTGCCGCTCGATGGCTTCGCCGAGACGCTGCTGCGCGTGCTCGCCGGTGCCCTGCTGGCCGTCCACGGCTTCGGCAAGATCACGGATCCCTTCGGCGCGATCGGCATGGTCGAAGGCCTGGGTTTCTATCCCGGCGTCTTCTGGTCGCCGCTTCTCGCCGCCACCGAATTCTTCGGCGGCATCCTGGTCGCGATCGGCCTCCTGACGCGCCCGGCGGCCTTTGCCGGCATGATCGTTCTGCTCGTCACCGTCTATTTCCACGGCATCGTGCAGGGCGAGGGCCTGTTCGGTGCCGAGAAGTCGATCCTCTGGGCGGCGATCCTGTTCTTCTTCGCCATCCGCGGCGCCAACGGCCAGTCGGTCGACGCCAAGCTCGGCAAGCAGTTCTGATCGATCGAACCATGAACAGGGAAAACGGGGAAGCGGCGAAAACCGGCCTCCCCGTTTTTCGTCCGGCGGCACATCCGCCGGTCGACCTTCAGAGAATACGCAATTCCGTACGGAAAACCGTTTCACACTTTTCCTGGAATTGCTTGGGGCGTCACGCTGCGGATGGTCATGCGATGCACCTTGCCGGAGCGGTCCTGCCAGTCGATCGACTGGCCGACGGAAAGGCCGATCAAAGCCGCTCCAATAGGCGTCAGCACCGAGATGCGCCCGGCCTCGATATCGGCCTCGCCGGGATAGACGAGCGTCACCTGCTTGGCAAAGCCGTTGTCGGCTTCAAAGGCAACGGTGGAACCCATCTGCACGCTGTCGGCCGGCAGCGCGCCCGGCGCGCCGATGCGAGCGCGGTCGAGCTCGGAGAGCAGCGATTCGGCCACGTCGGGCACGCGCTCGAGCGCCGATGAGGCCAATGCCGTCAGCCGCTTGTGGTCCTCGGCATTGATGATGATGGGGGGAAGTTTCTTGCGGGATGCCGCCATGATGTGACCTGCCGTGTTCGGCCGTGGCGCCTGCGGGCGCGCTCGGAATCGATTTTTCTGGGAATTCGGCGCTCGTTTCGCCGCGTCTGAAATTTCTTCTGCCGACGCGAAAGGGCTCCCCTCACCCGGAGAGCGCAAACATCCGGGCCGGGGTCAGGTTCCTGCGATCGGGCACACCCGGAAGCAGTGATGGGAAGAAGTCGTCGACATCATGATGCCGCAAGGGTCGGAAAGTTTGACCACGAAGTCAAGACCCGTACCGGAGCGCGGCAAAGCGCGGGGCGCGGATTACTGCGCCTCTTGAACAGCGGCCGCGCTCGTGGTCAATCTCGGTTCGCGACGGCGAAGGGAAGGTGACGATGCGGGTATTGGTGGTTGAAAACATGGCGAAGACCGAGCTTGGCCAGGTCGGCACGGCGCTTCGCGAGGTCAAGGCGCAGATCGAGATCCGCCGCGCCTATCTTGGCGATACCGTTCCGGCAACGCCCGAGGGTTACGATGCGCTCGTCGTGCTCGGAGGCGAGCAGAGCGCGCTCGATGATGCCGCCTATCCCTATCTGCCTGACCTTGCCGCGCTGATGCGCGCTTTCGGCGACAGCGGCCGCTCCGTGCTTGGCATCTGCCTCGGAAGCCAGCTTCTCGCGCGGGCCTATGGCGCAGAAAATCTTCTGGGCGCCGCAAGGGAGTTCGGCTGGTGCCAGGTCCAGCTGCGCGGCGAAGGCGCCGAGGACCCGGTGCTGTCCAGCGTCGGCCAGAGCTTCCCGATCTTCCAATGGCACGGCGATACCTTCACGTTGCCTGTTGGGGCTGTGCATCTCGCCGAAAACGCCGCCACCGCCCATCAGGCCTTCCGTATCGGCCGCGCCGCCTATGGCACTCAATTCCATTTCGAGGCGGACACGCACCTGGTCGAGGATTGGAACCGCGCCTTCCCGGATACGATCAACCGGCTCGACCCCACATGGCTTGCCCGCTATCGCGAGCACGCTGCCCGCCATGGCCGAGAGGCCGATGCGGCCGGTCTGGCGCTGGCGCGCGCCTGGGTGGCGACGATCGGTCGCCGGGAGGGCGTCGAGGTGAATAGGGACCCGGTTCTGGAGGAGGTAGACGGATGAGTGAAACACTGAACGGCGGCTGCTTCTGCGGCAAGATCCGCTATCGGCTGAAGGCCGCGCCGATGTTCGTCAACTGCTGTCACTGCAGCGATTGCCAACGTCAGGTCGGCAGCGCTTTCGTCGTCAACGGCGTCATCGAGCGCGAAAACATCGAGCTCACCGAGGGCGAGCCGGTCGTTGTCACGCTCCCCACCGACAGCGGCCGCCCGCACGACGTCTATCGTTGCGCCGAATGCCAGACGGCGCTCTGGAGCGACTACGGCCGGCGCGGCTGGCTCTCCTTCCTCCGCATTGCCAGCCTCGACCGGCCCTCGGAGTTCCCGCCGGACGCGCACATTTTCACCCGTTCCAAGGTGAAGTGGCTGTCGCTCGAAGGCGGCGCCCCGGCCTTCGAGGTCTATTACGACATGAAGACCATGTGGCCGGCCGAAAGCCTGGCACGGCGCCAGGCGGCGGAAGCAAAGGCAAAAGCGTGACCGCCAGCGAACGCGACAAGATGGCAGCCGGCGAGTGGTACTCGTGCCTCGACGACGAACTCGACGCGCTACGCCTCACGGCGCGCGAAGCGGTCCACCAGCACAACACCATGCCGCCGGCGAAGCGCGGAAACATGGCGCCCGCGCTGCGCGCGCTCTTCGGTGCGGTGGGCGATGACGTCGTCATCGAGGCGCCGTTCCATTGCTCCTACGGCATCAACATCCATCTCGGTGCCCGAGCCTATCTCAACGCCGGCTGCACCATCCTCGATAGCGGTCGGGTGACGATCGGCGAGGGGACGATGCTCGGACCGAGCGTGCAGATCTATTGCGCTGAACACCACAAGGATACCGTGCTTCGGGGGCAGGGTCTCGAAATCGCCCGCCCGGTGACGATCGGCGCCGATGTCTGGGTCGGCGGCGGCGCGATCATTCTCGGTGGGGTCACAATCGGCGACGGCGCGATCGTCGGCGCGGGTTCGGTGGTGACGAAGGACGTGCCCGCCGGCGCGATCGTCGTCGGCAACCCGGCGCGCCCGCTGCCCAGCGCCCCTATATCGGGAGACGCGTGAACGGGCTCGGTCCGGAACTGCGTGATTGCACGGGCCGGATCATCCTCATCGTTCCACGGACGGATGAAATGATCCGGACGATTTCAGGAGGACAATATTCGATGACGAATGAGATTAAGACGATCCATGTGCGCCCGGCGCGACCTGACGACGCACCGGCACTCTGCGCCTTCCTGAACGAGATCATCCGGATTGGCGGCACCACCGCCCACCAGACGCCGTTCACGCCCGAAAGCTTCGTGGCGCACTATCTCGCCGGCCCCGGCTTTGTAAGCTGCTTCGTCGCCGAGGACGAGAATGGTGAACCTTGCGCTTTCCAGGCGCTGGACCGCTGGGACGGAATACCCGAGGACTGGGCCGACATTGGCACCTTCTCCCGCCGCGGCAACAAGGTGCCCGGCGCCGGCACCGCGCTCTTCACGGCCACTTGTGACCACGCCCGCTCGATCGGCCTCAAGGCGCTCAACGCCACCATCCGTGCCGACAACCTGGGCGGCCTCACCTATTACGGCAAGATGGGCTTCGTCGACTACAAGGTCGACAAGGCTGTGCCGCTGAACGACGGGCGCTTGGTGGATCGGATTTCGAAGCGGTATTTGCTTTGAGGGGTGAAGCGCTTCGCTCCGATTCTTGAGTCGCGAGCGTGTCACTAGGTTCGTCATCCTCGGGCTTGATGTTCCCGGACTGAACACTTGACCCGAGGATCCAATCACGCACCCATATCGCCGGCACGGCGCTCTTGAATGTCACCCACAACTCGGCCTGCGCCTCTCAAGCCCAAACTAAAAAAGGACGACCCGCGGGTCGCCCTTTCAAACGTAGGGGCAGGCGCCGCCGCCTACTCGTCGCCCATCTTGAGCGCGGCGATGAAGGCCTCCTGCGGGATTTCCACCTTGCCGAACTGGCGCATGCGCTTCTTGCCGGCCTTCTGCTTTTCCAAGAGCTTGCGCTTGCGGGTGGCGTCACCGCCGTAGCACTTGGCCGTCACGTCCTTGCGCAGCGCCGAGATGGTTTCGCGGGCAATGACGTTGCCGCCGATCGCCGCCTGGATCGGGATCTTGAACATGTGCTTCGGAATCAGCTCCTTCAGCTTCTCGCACATTTCGCGGCCGCGCTTCTCGGCCGCCATCCGGTGTACCATCATCGACAGCGCGTCGACCGGTTCGCCATTGACGAGGATCGACATCTTCACAAGGTTGCCTTCCTTGTGCTCGGTGATCTGGTAGTCGAAGGAGGCATAGCCCTTGGAGATCGACTTCAGCCGGTCGTAGAAATCGAACACGACTTCGTTGAGCGGCAGATCATAGGTCAGCATCGCGCGGGTGCCGACATAGGTCAGCTCGATCTGGATGCCGCGGCGGTCCTGGCAGAGCTTGAGGATGCCGCCGAGATAGTCGTCGGGCGTCAGGATCGTCGCGCGGATCCACGGCTCGTGGATCTCGGAGATCTTGACGACATCGGGCATGTCGGCCGGGTTGTGCAACTCGCGCTCGGTGCCGTCGGTCATGAACAGCTTGTAGACGACCGAAGGCGCCGTTGCGATCAGGTCGAGATCGAACTCGCGTTCCAGGCGTTCCTGGATGATTTCGAGATGCAGCAGGCCGAGGAAGCCGCAGCGGAAGCCGAAACCGAGCGCTGCCGACGATTCCATTTCGAAGGAGAACGACGCGTCGTTGAGGCGCAGCTTGCCCATCGCCGATCGCAGGTCTTCGAAGTCGGCAGCGTCGACCGGGAAGAGGCCGCAGAAAACCACCGGCTGCGCCGGCTTGAAGCCCGGCAGGGCCTTGTCGGTCGGGCGCTTGTCCTCGGTGATGGTATCGCCGACGCGGGTGTCGGCCACTTCCTTGATCGAGGCGGTGATGAAGCCGATCTCGCCCGGCCCCAGCGCGTCCATGTTGACCATCTTCGGCGTCAGCACGCCGACGCGTTCGATCGTGTACTTGGCGTCAGTGCCCATCATGCGGATGGTCATGCCCTTCTTGAGCGTGCCGTCGATGATGCGCACGAGAACCATGACGCCGAGATAGGTGTCGTACCAGCTATCGACCAGCAGCGCCTTCAAGGGAGCCGCATCGCCGCCCTCGCTCTTCGGCGCCGGCAGCTTGGTGACGATCGCTTCGAGCACATCAGGAATGCCGAGACCGGTCTTGGCCGAGATTAGCACCGCGTCCGAGGCGTCGATGCCGATCACTTCTTCGATCTGCTCCTTGATGCGGTCGGGTTCGGCCGCCGGCAGGTCAATCTTGTTGAGCACGGTGACGAGCTCGTGGTTGTTATCGATCGCCTGGTAGACGTTGGCGAGCGTCTGGGCCTCGACGCCCTGGGACGCGTCGACGACGAGCAGCGAGCCTTCGCAGGCCGACAGCGAGCGCGAGACTTCGTAGGCGAAGTCGACGTGGCCGGGGGTGTCGATCAGGTTCAGCACATAGGTTTCGCCATCATTGGCCTTGTAGTGCAGGCGCACCGTCTGGGCCTTGATGGTGATGCCGCGCTCGCGCTCGATATCCATGCTGTCGAGCACCTGCTCGGACATTTCCCGCTCGGCGAGGCCGCCGGTGGACTGGATCAACCGGTCGGCAAGCGTCGACTTGCCGTGGTCGATGTGGGCCACGATCGAGAAGTTGCGGATATGCGAAAGGGGCGTCTTCGAAGATGTTGTGCTCATGGGCCGCATATAGCAGCGCCTTCAACCGCCGCAAAGCGGGAAATGAAGGCTTCGTTCACTATAAATCGGCCTATTCGGCGCCCGCCTCGGCATCGACGAGCGCGCCGGCATTCGGCACCTGCGCGCTCCTGATCTCGAAGCTCTCGCGTTCGGCCACCGGAACCTCGTCGCGTTTCCTCAGTCGCATGAGCACGAAGAGGGCGTAGAGGGCGGCAACGCCCATCGCCGCATAGATGAACGTGCGCTGCCCGAACACCGGTGTCAGCAGCGTCACCAGCATCGGCACGACGGTCGCGGCGATCGACCAGGCAACCAGCATGGTGCTGGCAAGCGGCACGAAATCGGAGGGATCCGTGCGGTCGTTGGCATGGGCATTGGCGATCGAATAGACCGTCTCGACCGCGCCGGCAAAGAGCGCGAAGACCAGCATCAGCAGGATCAGGTTGCTGAAGGAGGCGGAGAGCGCGAAGAAGCCGGCGGCGAGGATCAACAGGCAGGTGCCGATCAGCACCAGGCGCCGGTCGATCCGGTCGGACAGCGTTCCCATCGGATATTGGATGGCGATCAGGCCGAACTGCATCACGAACATCAGATTGGCGACATCGCTCTGGCTGACGTCGTTCGCGGCCGCATAGATCGGCGTGAAGCCCTGCACCACCATCGACAGGCCGCCGGCGGCCAGCACGCCGATGAAGGCGACGGGGGAATTGCGCCAGACCATCGGGATATCGATGCTGACCTTGGCGGGCGCCGGCGGCGTCGGCAGTCGCGTCAGCCCGATCGGCAGCAGCGCAAGCGCCGTGAAGAAGATGGTGACGAGCGGCGGCAGGTTGCCATCGGCCGGGATCTGCCCGAACAGCCAGGCGCCGGTACCGAGCCCGATGACATAGGCCATGTAGAACAGCGCCATCGCCTTGCCGCGCCAGTGGTTCTCGCTCGCATGGTTGAGCCAGCTCTGGCTGATGATGAAATTGGTGTTGCCGGCAGCCCCATAGAGGCCGCGGGCAAGCACCCAGAGAAGCGGATGCATGCCGAGCGCGATCGTCAGCGCCGAGAGGATGACGAGCGCCATCGAGCAGGAAAAGGCACGGGCATGGCCGACCCGGCGGATCATCGGCCCGGCGATGACGCAGCCGACTAGTCCACCGAAGGCGATCATGGTGACGGCCGCACCCGGCACCCAGTCCGGCGCGTCCGAGCGCGTCAGCGCGAAGGGCACATAGGCGAGCATCATGCCGTTGCCGATCGCCACCGCCGTCATCGAGATGACGATACTGGCGATCGAGGTCAGCGAGGAGGGCTGCTGTGTCATGTCCAACCTGTCGATGAAGGCGCACCTGAAAGGTGCACGGGCGTGATCGATGAGAACTATCTAAAGTATTGAAATGTAAGCTTTTCTCGTTTCTGCTCGCGAAACCGCCACCATAGCCGAAAGACCTCTGTCGTGCTGTCGCCAAAGCGGCATCGCATGCCCGTATTTTAATCTTTTGCAGTCTTGACTCCACTATATGAGAAATGCAATCTCAAATAATGGAAAACGTCCCCGAACCCCTGGAATATGCCATCGGCGAGCGGATCCGTACGCTGCGCATGGAACAGAACCTGACGCTCGACGAGCTTGCCAGCAGTTCCGGCGTCAGCCGGGCGATGATCTCGCGCATCGAGCGCGGCGAGGCGAGCCCGACCGCGCAGCTTCTCGCCAAGCTCTGCAGCGCGCTCTCGACCACGCTCTCCGCCCTTTTTGCCTTCGAGACCAAGGAGGCGTCGCCGCTTGCAAAACGTGCGGACCAGCGGCTCTGGCGCGATCCTGAATCCGGCTATCTGCGCCGCTCGGTTTCGCCCGATGGTCTCGGCTCGCCGGTCGATATCGTCGAGGTCGAGTTTCCGCCGGGCGCCCGTGTCGTGTTCGAGCGCCAACCGTCCGACCGGGGCATCACCCAGCATCTCTGGCTTTTCTCCGGCCGGCTGGAACTCACAACCGAATCCGGCTCCCATTCGCTCGAGCCAGGCGACTGCCTGTTCATGGCCCTGGGGGCGGGCCACATCTTCCACAATCCGCACGATGAGCCGGCTCACTATGCCGTCATCCTCTGCCGCACCAAGGTTTGACCATGTCCGATATTCAAATCCGTTTGCTCGATGAAGCGCAAGCGCGCGCTGCCATGCCGGCGCTTGCCGAAGTGCTGTCCGATTGCGTCAAGGGTGGCGCCTCGGTCGGCTTCATGCAGCCCTATCCGCCGGAAAGCGCGCTCGCCTATTGGCGGGGCGTCGTCGAGGCCGTCGCGGCGAACGAAACGCTGCTGATGGTGGCGGAGGAGGCGGGCCGCATTCTCGGCACCGTTCAGGTCGGCGTCGCGCAGATGCCGAACCAGCCGCACCGCGGCGATCTCAAGAAGCTGCTCGTGCATCGCGACGCCCGCGGCAAGGGCCTGGCGCGGCGGCTGATGGAGGCGGTCGAGCGCGAAGCTGCGGCCCGTGGCAAGACGCTGCTGGTGCTCGATACGGCGACCGGCAGCGAGGCGGAAGCGATCTATCCCCGCCTTGGATGGGAGCGCGTCGGCGTCATTCCGGATTATGCCATGTGGCCCGAAGGCGGCCTTTGCGCCACGACCTTCTTCTACAAGCGGATCACGCTTCTCGGGTAATTGTCATTGGTGCGATTGCCCCTCTCCTCGGGTTAACCCGAGGTCTAACCCTTGTAACTTAGCCTGCCGCACCTGCGTTATGTCTGGTGCTGCGGTGGCGGATGGAAGACCGACAGCCCTTTGGGACGACAACGATCCCGTGGGAGAGCCAGGGCCGCCGAAAAGAGCGATGCTCTCTATTGACCTCAACTATGCTTGAGGTCGTACGCCTGCTCCTGTTCAAAAGAGATCAGAGGAAAAGAGCAATGAGCACCGCAACCGAAACGACAGTCATAGCGCCGCTGTACCGCATCAACAAATACACGGTGCCGGTCGAGGCGCGGCAGCAGTTCGTCGAGCTGGTCGACAAGACGCTTGCGGTCATCCGCAAGCAGGATGGCTATGTGAAGGACCTGTTCCTGGAGCAGCACGCCGGTCCCGGCCAGTTCGATTCATCACCATGATCGAGTTCGCCAGTGCCGATGTCGCGCCGAGGGTCGCGGCTGCCCTGGGTGAGTTCGACCGCAGCCTTGGTCTCGACCGCGAAGCCCTGATGAAAACGCTCGGCATCCGCACCGACTTCGCCAGTTACAGGGCTTTCGGCGGACTGGCCGCGTAGCACGACCGCGCCCGGCAGCAATGCCGGGCCGGATACGCCTTTGGGCGCGCGGGCGCGTCAGGAGACGAAGAACGACGAAAGTCCCTGCCCGGCGGCGAAGGCCATATAGGCAAGCACGGTGAAATAAACGGTCGTCGCGATCAGGAAGAGATAACCGCCGGCCACCATCAGCCCGTCGCGCTGGATGATGCCGAGCGAGAGTAAGAGGATCGCGATCCCCGGCAGCGTGTTCGACAGCGGAATGAGCCCGAGCGGGAACATCAAGAGTATGCCGCCGGCCATGATCATCAGGCCGTTGAAGCGGTTCATCACCGCGCCCTGCGTCAGGAAGCCGAGGCGCGGCCGCACGTAGCGGTCGAGTTTGGAAACGATGCTCGCCCCCTTCTGCAGGGTAGGCACCAGCTTCTCGGTCTCGATCTTGCGGTCGAGAATGCGCTGCGGCACCCAGGGCAGGCGGTTGAGCGTGACCGACACGGAGATCAGGATGATCGCTGCACCGAAAACGGTGCTGACGCCGGGGATCGACACCGGCAGCAGGAACGGCAGCGTTAGCAATGCACAAAGCAGCAGGAAGCCTTGTTCGCCGATCTCGGTCATCAGTTCGCGCAGCGTGATCGTCTCTCCGCGGATAGAGGCAATCATGCCGTTGAGCGTGTCGCTGAGACTGCGTTGCGTGTCGCCGAACTCGATTGCCATCAAACCTTGCCTCGTCATTATCAATTGGCGGTGGCGGAAAGCCGCCCCATTTCATCCTGGTCGCCTGGAGCCCGTCCTACCAAGGGCATGTGAAGGATCGGTTATGGTGTGGCCCGACCGGCACACCATAATGGGGCGAAACGGCATTTGCCGTTAAACCATGGCGTGATTGGGACGCCTCTTCATCTTCCTGCCGCAATCGCTAGTATGAAGCACTTTCGAGCACCAATGGGGACAACTGATTCCATGATCAAGAAATGCGCCATTCTGGCTGTTGCGGCCATCTATCTTTCGGGATGCACCACCACCGATCCCTATACGGGTGAACAGAAGATGTCGAACACGGCCGGTGGCGCGCTGATCGGCGCAGGCCTCGGTGCCGCGACCGGTCTGCTCGTCGGCGGCAGTGCCGCAGGCCGGCGCGACGCAGCCCTCGTCGGTGCCGCGATCGGTGGTCTCGGCGGCGGCCTGATCGGCAACTACATGGACCAGCAGGAAGCGGAACTGCGAGCCCAGCTTCAGGGCACCGGTGTCTCCGTGACCCGCGCCGGCGACCGCATCATCCTCAACATGCCGTCGAACATCACCTTTGCGACCGACCGCGACCAGGTGATCCCGGCCTTCTACGACACGCTGAACTCGGTGGCGATCGTGCTGCGCAAGTTCAACAAGACGTTGATCGACGTCGACGGCCATACCGATTCGACCGGCAGCGCTTCCTACAACCAGGGTCTTTCCGAACGCCGCGCCGCCTCGGTTGCCAACTATCTGGCAGGCCAGGGCGTCGACCAGCGCCGCATGTCGGCTATGGGCTATGGCAAGGAGCGTCCGATCGCTTCCAACGCAACGGAAGCCGGCCGTGCGCAGAACCGCCGCGTCGAAATCTCGATCGCTCCGATCAAGGCCTGATCGGCAGACATCGACTGCTTGTCATCGAAGGGCTGCGCCGCGAGGCGCGGCCCTTTTCATATTTGTTTGAAACGGTAGCGAAGCAGGCGCCCCATACGGCGCAGCATGGGGACCACGCTTACGAACTGGATCGCGATCCGCGCCATCGGCGACATGCGCGCAATCTGCGCGGCATCGTAGTCATGGATGTCTTCGAGCAGCGTCAGCCCGGGCACCTCCCGTTCCAGCGCCCGTGCGTCCTCGATCCCCCAGCGAAGCTCTGCACCCGTTGCGCGCAAGGACGGATTGAAGCGCAGAAGCTCGATGCCGAGATGGCTATAGGCGTCGAAGACGATCTCACCGCCGGCAAGGCAGGTGACAAGCCGTCGCATGAGGTCGCGCACCTCCTGGTCGCGAAGATAGGGCAGCACGCCTTCGGCGACGACGATCGTCGGCCGGTCATCGGGGATGCGGTCGATCCAATCCCGCTCGGTTATGGATGAGGCGATCGCGGTGCAGCCGATGCGATCGGGGAAGAGCTGCTGCCGCAAGGCGATCACATCCGGAAAGTCGACATCGAACCAGGCGACGGAGGAAGGCGGATCGAGCCGGAGAATCCGTGTGTCGAGGCCGCAGCCGAGATTGAGCACCACCGCATCCGGGTGGCCCTGGATGAAGGCTCGGGTCCATCGATCGAGCAGATAGGCGCGAACCGCAATGCCGATCGTCATGTCGTGGCCGACATCAAGTGCTTTCGCCTTGCCGTCGAGGCGTCGCATCAGCTCGGCGGCGAAACGATCGCGCAGAAGGGAATCGGGAAACGCGCTCTCCGCAGCCTTCGCCCGGAGCGTGATCAACAACGTTTCGCGCACGCCATGAAGGCCGATGCTCTCGGCTTCCATCGTCTCCTCCCAACGGCGCCGTCGAACGCATCAGCGGCGCCGCAGTCCTTGCGTCGCGGCCCGCTGTCGTTCGGTAGGCCGCAATACCCGATAAGGCCTAAGTTGTCGCTCGTCTTGCGCGCCATACGCGCCTCGCCGTCAGCACCGCCAGTGCCGGCAGCAGCGCGAACAGACCGAAGAGCCAGGCCGTCGCCAGTGCCACGCCGCCCTCCGAAGATGACTCGATGCCGGCGAGGTTGGCGGTCAGTCCGGCAAGCGCCGCGCCGAGTGCTGCGGCAAAGAGCTGGACCGTGGTGATCGAGCTCGATGCCTTTTCCGCTTCGCCCTCTGGCGCGAACTCATAAACGGCCGTGACGATATGCGGCCAGGCAAAGCCCATGCCGAAGCCGACCGCGATGATGCCGATGCAGAGCGGTGCGGCGATGACAAGAAACTCTGCGCCTGCAATCGGCATGAACAGGGCGATCAGGGTCAGGCCGATGAAACCGAAGGCCGGACCGGCAAAGATCGTCTGCTTCGCCCGCTCTCCGTGCCAGTGGGCACTCGTCATCGATCCTGCCGTCCAGCCGATCGACATCAGCGCTGCAATATAGCCGGCCACCAGCGGCGACAGCTCATGCAATTCTTGCAGCAGGTACGGCACATAGATTTCCGGCTGCAGGCCGACCATCAGCAGCGTGATCGTAACATAAAGGGCGGCGAGCGGGGAGGTGAGGGTGAAGCTGCCGGAGGGCAAAAGCTTGCCCGCCGCACGACGTTCGATAAACAGCAGGCTCAGGAACAGGAAGATCGCGGCTCCGACGCAGCCTATTTGTTCGAAGGCCGTGGTGCGGGTGCTTGCAACCGAAAGCGCAAGGACGATACCGACGAGAAGCAGGAGTTGTAAGAGCGGAAGCGGCGTGCGCCCTTCTCCAGCGGCTGCCTTGCGCGGCAGCGTCGAGAAGGCAAGCGCGGCAAGCAGCGCCGTCAGCGGCAGCAGCGACCAGAAGGCGATGCGCCAGGTGGAGAACTCGGCAAACATGCCGCCGATCGCCGGTCCGATCAAAGTCGCCGTTCCCCAGGTTGCCGAAATCAGGCCGATGGCGCGGGTCCAGAGTTCGGGCCGGAACACCTGCCGGATCACGCCGTAGGCGAGCGCGTAGAGCAGGCCGCCGCCGAAGCCCTGGATCGCACGGCCGGCAAGCAGCATCGCCATCGAAGGGGTCGTGGCGCAGAAGAGCGTCCCCGAGCCGAAGACGAGCGCGCCGATCGCATAGGCGCCGCCGGCGCCAACGGCACCGAGCAGCCGCGCCGACAATGCGGCGCCGAGAATGGAGGCGGCAACGAAGACGGTGGTGCTCCAGGCGTAGTATTCGAGCCCGCCGATCTCGCGCACGATCGACGGCATGATCGTCGTCACCACGTAGATGTTGAGCGCATGCAGCGCGACGCCGCCGCTGAGCACGAGCGAGTGCACGGCGTTTTCGCCCGTCAGCAGCGCGCGCCAGCCAGTTTCCTGTTGCGGAGCGGGTGTTTTCTCAAGCATGTCAGTACCTCACGCGGGGCATCGCAGCGGACGCGCACCGGCTCATCCGGTATCGGGCGATCGCGTTCGCTTCGGCGGTGCCGCTATGTCAGTGGAGCGCAGCCTCGCCAAAATGCGTGAGCTTGTCCGGGTTGCGCATGATGAAGATGTCGTCGACGTTTCCGTCACCGTCATAGCCGAAGGCGACCGTCGCGGCGATCTCGTTTTTCGCTTCGTCCCGAAGCACGATGCCACGGCCGCCATTGATGTCACCGATTTCCCAGGTGTAGTGCGCCCAGTATTCGGTGAGCCGATCGATGATGAAGGCGAGCACCGTCTCCTTGCCGGAGAGCACGCCAAGTACGGTCGCCACCTTGCCGCCGCCGTCGGCGGTCAGCTTCACGTCGGCTGAGAGAAGCGCTGAAAGCCCGGCGACGTTGCCGCCGTGGATCGCCTGGTGGAAGGCCGACAGCAGCGCGTCCTGCCGTTCGCGCGGCGTCTGGTGCCGGGCTTTCTCCAGGCCGATATTCGTCTTGGCACGCGACACCAGCTTACGGGCGGCCGCCTCCTGCATGTCCAGGGTTTCGGCCACCTCGTCATAGGGCTGGCCAAAAATCTCGTGCAGCAGATAGGCGGCGCGCTCCTTCGGCGTCAGCCGTTCGAGCATCAGCAGGAACGCCGTCGTCAGCGAAGAACTCAGCACCAGCTTCTCTTCGGCATTGTCCTCGCTCGCCGTGTGAATCGGTTCGGGCAGCCACGCGCCGACATAGTCGACGCGCTTGCGATGCGCAGCCTTGAGCAGATCCAGGCAGCGGCGCGTGCAGGCAGTAGTGAGCCAGGCTGCAGGGGTTTCGATCGCCGCGCGATCGATCTCCCGCCACTTCAGGAAGGTGTCCTGCACCGCATCCTCCGCATCCGCGCGCGAGCCGAGGATGCGATAGGCGAGGCCGAGAAGGCGCGGGCGTGCCTGCTCGAAGATCTGCATGTGCTGCCTGTCGTTCATGTCAGTGCCTCGAAATCTGGATGCGGTTCCAAAGGTTGATCATCGCCACGGTCGAGGTGATGACGCTGATCTCCTTTTCGCTGAAATGCCGGCGCAGCTCGGCGCGCAGCGGCGCGAAGTCGGTGCGCGGCCCGAGTTCCGTCAGCGCCTCGGTCCAGGCAAGCGCTGCCTTCTCGCGCGGTGTGAAATCATTGACCTGGTCCCAGACGATGATGCGGTCGAGCCGCTCGCTGCTCTCGCCCTCGGCACGGGATTCCTTGGTGTGCATCTTCACGCAGAAGCCACAGCGGTTGATCTGCGAGGCGCGCAACTGCACGAGATTGTGGATCGTCCGGTCGAGCCCGTGCAGGTCCATGGCCTTGTGCACATCGGCGAGTGCGCCGAGCACATCGGGGATTTCCTGTTCGTAGCGGACGGCTTTCGTATCGGTCATGGTCTCAACTCCATCGTTGTCGTGTTGCTTATGACCATGTGACGATTGACGCAGGATACCTGTGACGCGCCTTCGCGATTTTTCCGCGGGAGGCACCAAGAAAAACGTAGCTTCCAGATATTTTGATGAAGTTTCAATGGGTTGGCGAGACGCGATTTCTCGCGTGTCAACCTTTCGGCGGGTAGCTGTGCTCGCCGCCGCGAAAATCGGTGACCGTGTAGCAGCCGCCGCCATCGGCTGCGATCGCCGCGGCGCTGATCACCGCCTTGCCGTGGCCGCCGGGAATGTCGAGGATATAGGTCGGCTGGCAGAGGCCGGAGACCCGGCCGCGCAAGGCGGCGACCAGCGCCTGGCCTTCCTCGATCGTCAGGCGGAAATGGCTGGTGCCCGGCGCCAGGTCCGGATGATGCAGATAATAGGGCTTGATCCGGGTTTCGACGAAGGCGCGCATCAGCGCGGCTAATACCTCCGCATCGTCATTGACACCCTTCAACAGCACCGACTGGCTGACCATGACGATGCCGGCATCGATAAGCCGGGCTGAAGCAGCGCGCGCCTCGGCCGTCAACTCGCGCGGATGGTTGGCATGAAGCGCCACATAGGTCGTCTTGCCGCTGGCCTTGAGTGCCGCGATCAGTTCGGGGTCTATGCGCGACGGCTCGACCACCGGCACCCGCGTGTGGAAGCGGATGATCTTCACATGCGGGATCGGCCTCAGCCGCTCCATGAGTTCGGTTAGCCTTCGCGGCGAAAGCACCAGCGGATCGCCGCCGGTGAGGATCACTTCCCATATTTCCTCGTGACTTGCGATGTAGGCGATCGCCGCATCGAGTTCGGCCGGCGTCAGCGTGCCAAGCCCCTGCGGCCCGACCATCTCGCGACGGAAGCAGAAGCGGCAATAGACCGGGCAGACATGTACGGCTTTCAGAAGCACCCGGTCCGGATAGCGATGGACGATGCCTGTGACGGGACTGTGCGGCTTGTCGCCGATCGGGTCGTCGCGCTCTTCAGGCAACAGCGTCAGTTCGGCGGCATCGGGCACGAACTGCCGGGCAATCGGGTCCGCCGGATCGCTTGGGTCGATGAGGTCGGCGATGGCGGGGCTGATCGCGACCGCGTAGCGCTCGGCGACCGCGGCAATGGCGGTCTCCCGGGAGCTGTCGACAAGACCGGCTTCCACCAGCTCGCGCGCGGTCTTGATCGGGCGGTGGACGTTCACGGCTGCGTCTCCGCCACCGGTGCCCAGAGCACCTGGTCTATGCGAGACGCACCGGTTGCGAGCATCACCAGCCGGTCGAAGCCGAGTGCGATGCCGCTCGCTTCCGGCATGATGGCGAGCGCCGCCAGGAAATCCTCGTCGAGCGGATAGGTCTCGCCATAGACGCGCGCCTTTTCGGCCATCTCCATCTCGAAGCGCCGGCGTTGCTCCGCTGCGTCGGTCAACTCGCCAAAGGCATTGGCGAGCTCGACGCCGCAGGCATAGAGTTCGAAACGTTCCGCGACCCGCCGGTCGCGCCCGGCCGGCCGCGCCAGCGCCGCTTCGGCGGTTGGATATTCGTCGAGGATCGTCGCACGACCGAAGCCGAGATGCGGCTCGACCTTTTCCACCAGCACGCGGCTGAAGAGATCCGCCCAGGTGTCATCGGACGCGACGCGGAGGCCCGCCGTCGCCATGGCCGAGGCGAGGCGATCGCGGTCGGTTTCGCCGTCGGCGGCGATCGAGGCCAAGAGGTCGATGCCGGCGAAACGCTCGAAGGCATCGGCGACGCTGAGACGCTCGGGCGTGGCGAAGGGGTCGCAGGCATGTCCCTGGAAGGTGAATTGCCTTGTGCCGGTGGTCTCTGCCGCGAGCGCCAGGATCTCGGCGCAATCCCGCATCAGCGCCTCGTAGCTTTCGCCGGCGCGGTACCATTCGAGCATGGTGAACTCGGGGTGATGCAGCGGCCCGCGTTCGCGGTTGCGGTAGACATGGGCAAAGCAGGCGATGCGCCGTTCGCCGGCGGAAAGCAGCTTCTTGCAGGCAAATTCCGGCGAGGTGTGCAGGTAGAGCGGATGGCCGGAGCCGTCGTGGTTGAGCGCCTCTGTCGCGAAGGCGTGCAGGTGCGCCTCGTTGCCGGGCGAGACCTGCAGCGTTGCCGTGTCGACCTCGATGAAATCGCGTGTCTCGAAGAACCGGCGCAATGCCGATTGGATCCGGTTGCGGCCGAGAAGAAACGGGCGCCGGTCGGCATGGACATCGGGTGTCCACCAGGGGGAGGCATGCGACATGATCGGTTCAGTCCAGGCTTTCTTCGCGCAGATGCCGGCTCAGGCTGGCTATTTGCACGAAATTAGGGTAGTGGCGGCGCGAAATCCTTCTTTCCGCGTCCTTCAGGGCCAGTGTTTCCGGCCCGTCGTGTCGCGCATACCTCTGTTACAAGGAAGACTAATGGTCAAGGTCATCGCTTCATCTGTCCGTAAGGGCAACGTTCTCGACGTCGACGGCAAGCTCTATGTCGTGCTTACCGCGCAGAACTTCCATCCGGGCAAGGGTACGCCGGTTACCCAGGTCGACATGCGCCGCATTTCCGACGGTGTTAAGGTCTCCGAGCGCTACCGCACGACCGAGCAGGTCGAGCGTGCCTTCGTCGAAGACCGCGAGCACACCTTCCTTTATGAAGATGCCGAAGGCTTCCACTTCATGAACCCGGAAAGCTACGACCAACTGGTCATGAGCTCCGACGACATCGGCGATCAGAAGGCCTACCTGCAGGAAGGCATGGCCGTCATGCTGTCGATCCACGAAGGTGTTGCCATCGCCATCGACCTGCCGCGTCACGTCATCCTCGAAATCACCGAGACCGAACCGGTCGTCAAGGGCCAGACGGCGTCGTCTTCGTACAAGCCGGCCCTTCTGTCGAACGGCGTGCGCACCTCGGTTCCGCCGCATATCCAGGCCGGCACCCGCGTCGTCATCGCGACAGAAGACGGCTCCTATGTCGAGCGCGCCAAGGACTGAGGCCTGAGCCAGGTTGTTTTGGACGGGGACGGCAGCGAAAGCAGCCGTCCCTGTTTTCGTTTCGGGACCTTGATCAGCAACCAGAAATTTAAGGAGCGCATTTCGAAAATCGGGTGCTAGGATGCGGCCGCTGATACGACGTTTCTGTCACGAGAGGGCCTGCATGTTCCCATTGTCGCATATGATGAAGTCGTTCATTCGCAAGGGTCGCCTGACGGTGATCGATGCCGACGGCAAGCGCCACATCTTTTCCGGTGAACCCGGGCCCGAAGTGACGATGCGGCTCACCGACAAGAAGCTCTATCGCAGCCTTGTCTTCAATGCGGAACTCGCCGCCGGCGAGGCCTATATGGACGGCACCATGCGCTTCGAGGAGGGCTCGACGCTCAGGGACTTCCTGACGCTGTTCTCGATCAACCGCCTCTCACTCGGCTCCTACCCGATCCAGAAAGTCCTGCGCGCGGTGAAGATGCGCTTCCGCAAGCGCCAGCAGGCAAACCCCAAGGGTAAGGCGCAGCAGAACGTCGCGCATCACTACGATCTCGGCAACGAATTCTACAAGCTGTTCCTCGACGAGAACATGCTCTACTCCTGCGCCTATTTCCGCGAACCCAACGAGACACTGGAGAAGGCGCAGCGCAACAAGCTGAGGCTGCTCGCCGCCAAGCTCTGCCTCGAACCCGGCATGAAGGTGCTCGATATCGGCTGCGGCTGGGGCGATCTCGCGATGTACCTTGCCGAGCTTGCGGACGTGCACGTGCTCGGCGTGACCCTTTCCAAGGAGCAGCAGGCGCTGGCCACCGAACGGGCACGCGCGGCAGGGCTGTCGGACCGGGTGCGCTTCGAGCTTAGGGACTATCGCGATGTCCAGGGGCCGTTCGACCGTATCGTTTCGGTCGGCATGTTCGAGCATGTCGGCGTCCATCACTATGACGAATTCTTCAAAAAGCTGAACGCGCTGATGCCGGACGACGGCCTCGCGGTGCTGCATTCGATCGGTCATATGAGCCCGCCCGGCATGGCGAGCCCTTGGCTTCGGAAATACATCTTCCCCGGCGCCTATTCGCCGGCGCTTTCGGAGGTCTTCGAGGTCGTCGAGCGCAACAGTCTCTGGGTTACGGATCTCGAATTCCTGCGGGTGCATTACGCGACCACGCTCGCCCATTGGGGCGCGCGCTTCGAGGCGAACCGCGACAAGGTGATCGCCCTCTACGACGAGCGCTTCGCCCGCATGTGGGAGTTCTACCTGATCAGCGCCGAGATGATGTTCCGCACCGGCAGCCAACTCGTCTTCCACATGCAACTCTCGCGCTCGCGCGACGCGGCGCCGATCGTGCGCGACTACATCACCGATCGCCAGCGCGATTTCATGGCCCGCGAACAGGCGCTCGCTCTTAATCTCTAGAATGGACGCAATTCCGGACCGAAAACCGCTACACACTTTTCCTGGAATTGCTCTCTTCGTCTGCATGCCAGTGCAGCCGCTTGTAGTCGAAGCCGAACTCGAGCGTCGGCTTCACGATCGCGAAGAAGGGCGAGAGATCGAAATCGCGCGGCGTATAGAGCGAGTGGTGCCGGATGTGCAGGATCTCTTCGCGTGAATAGGTCGAGGTCGCCGCGGCCCGCCCGGGCGCCCGGGTAACTTCGGGCAGGATCGGGTAGCGGATCTGCTCGAAGGCGGCCGCAATCAGCGTCGAGCAGATCGCCCGCGTCGGATCGCCGGAGCCGAAGGCCAGCAGGCGCCGGCGCCAGCGCACCGGCACCGGTGGCGTCGGCATGAAATAGCGCAGCATGTCGAGGATGTTCTTCAGGTCGTATTTCATCCCGAGCCGCGAGATCATGAAGCCGACAAGCGCCGTGCGATCATCCGGTGTCAAGGCGATCGGCCGACAGACGCGCGTGTTGAACGAGGCGTATTTCTTCAGCGGCACCGCAACGCAGCCCTCTCCGATATTGACCTCGATGAGTTGCGGCCGCTCGATCACCGGCAGCGTCGCCTGATCGAGCGTCAGCGGCATCTGGTCGCCGGCAAAGAAGGCGGCGTGCGACCAGGTCGATTGCGTCAGATATTTGATCGCGGCTGAAACCTTCTGGTTGCCCTCGATCAAGAGAACGTCGCCCGGGCGGAGCGTGCGCGCCAAGGTTTCCTGATCGGAAGGGGTATAGGGCTCGTAGCCGGACGTCTGCGCCTGCAGGCGCGCGGCAAGCCTGGCGCCGAGACGATCCAGCAACGTGTCCTTGCTTTCTGAAAGCGGATAGATGGTCCTCATCGAGGCGATCGCTCCGGGAAGGAGGAGGGACTGACGTCGTGACCCCACATGGTGGCTGAGCCGCGACACTCTGTCGAGAGATTGTCGCATGTTTGCATGGCTTTGGCCTTGACGGTGCCGTATCGGCTTTCTATTTTTAGAATTATTCTAAAGAAGGTTTTCCTCAATGTTTTCGCGTCTCTTCTCCCGGTCCAAGCGTCCCTTTCTATCCCTGAGCGAGCAGGAAATCCTGGCGCTCGCAATCTCGTCCGAAGAGGACGACGGGCGCATCTATCTCGCCTATGCCGACGCGCTCCGGCGGCAATATCCGCACTCGGCGAAAGTGTTCGAGGAGATGGCGGAAGAGGAAAGCCACCACAGGCAGTGGTTGATCGATCTGCACGTGCAGCGGTTCGGCAGCCGCATTCCGCTCATCCGGCGCGAACATGTGCGCGACTTCCCGGAGCGCAAGCCCGATTGGCTGATTGCCGAAATGCCGATCGAAAAGGCGCGCGAGGAGGCCGAAGCGATGGAGGAGGCGGCGCACCGCTTCTATGTCGAGGCGGCGGCGAGAACCCAGGATGCCGCCACCCGCAAGCTGCTCGGCGATCTCGCCATTGCCGAGAAGTCGCATGAATCGCTGGCACGCCGGCTTGGCGAGGAGCATACGCCCGAAGATGTGCGCGCCGAGGAGGACCAGACCTCCCGCCGTCAGTTCATCCTGACTTACGTTCAACCCGGCCTCGCCGGCCTGATGGACGGCTCGGTCTCGACGCTTGCGCCGATCTTTGCCGCCGCCTTCGCGACGCAGGATACCTGGCAGACCTTCCTGGTGGGTTTGTCGGCCTCCGTCGGTGCCGGCATTTCCATGGGTTTTACCGAGGCCGCCCACGACGATGGCAAGCTCTCCGGCCGTGGTTCACCGATCAAGCGCGGCCTCGCTTCCGGCATCATGACGGCATTGGGCGGTCTCGGCCACGCATTGCCCTATCTGATCCCGCATTTCTGGACGGCGACCGTTACCGCGGCCGTGATCGTCTTCTTCGAACTATGGGCGATCGCCTTCATCCAGAACCGCTACATGGAGACACCGTTCCTGCGTGCTGCATTCCAGGTGGTGCTCGGCGGGGGTCTGGTGCTCGCGGCCGGCATTCTGATCGGCAATGCGTGACGGGCGAGCGATAGATGTGAAAAAGGGCCGGTCTGACCGGCCCTTTTTGAAACCCTGTACTTTGCTGCGGATCAGTTGCCGACCGAACCGACGACGACTTCCGCGCCGTTCTCGATGGTGACCCAGCGGCCGCTGTGGTTTGAAGCCTGGCGCTTCAGATAGCGATAGGGTGTCTGCGTCCAGAGCTTGACGCCGTTCTCGAGATTGTCGAGCACGAAGTCGCCCTGCGATGTGCGCACGGTCAGCACCGCATGGCCTTCGCCATCGGGCTTGCGGACGACGGTGATCAGGAGATCGCTCGCCGAGAAACCCTTCTTCATCAGGCGCTTGCGCTTTTCGAGCACGAAGTCCTCGCAGTCACCGGCGTTGTCAGGATAGGACCAGACTTCGTCCCTGCCGTGCAGTTCAAGGTCGGTAACCGGCGTGATCTCCCGATTGACCGCAGCATTCACCTGCCGGATGGCGGCCCAGCCGCGTTCGGTCACGCGCGGAGCAACCGTTCCCTTGGAGCGCACGTTGCATTCGCTCTTGTATTTCTGGCAGAACTCATAGTGACCGATCGGCTGCGACGTGGCGGAGCCGGTCTGCATCCATGGAGAGGAACCTGCCTGTGCAGGAATTGCCGTGTTTGCTGAAATGAAAAGTGCGCAGAACGCCGCGATACTTCCCTTAACCCCAGTCCAAGACGCCATACAAATCCCCTGCAACGCGGTATGCCGGGCTCTTCCTGTCCGGACGTATTCGCGCAATTCTGAGTTGAAGGCAGCTTCTTTAGGATTGTCCCCGCTGCTGCTCTAATCGTTAATAAAGAGTTAATAACGTCGGCGCTGCAGAGTCAATCGCCGGAATCGGCGCATCGGACTTTATGGTTAAAGGCGGGGCTGTGCGCGCGCAAACCGTTACGCCGCAGGCGATCTGCGGCGCCGGACAGGCTTTTGGACAAGTCATGGCGGAAGGGGCGGGCGTTTTTTCCGCCCGAGGCTCAGGCGAGCATCGTGCCGATGGCCTGCTTCATTTTAGCGATGTCTTCTTCACGCGAAAGGCGATGGTCGCCGTCGCGGATGAGCGTCATGACGACATCGTCGGAGGGCAGGTGCTCCATCAGCCGCAGCGCATGGGTGTAGGGCACGTCGGGGTCGCGCATGCCCTGCAGGATGTGCACCGGGCAGCCGGTGGTGATCGTGCCGTCGAGCACCCGGTTGGCGCGCCCGTCTTCGATGAGGGCGCGGGTGAAGATGTTCGGCTCCGGGCTATATTCGGAGGGTTCCTCGAAATAGCCGCGTTCGGCCAGCGAGGTCCTCTCCGCTTCCGTCAGGTTGGGTTCGATCAGTTCCGCGGTGAAATCCGGTGCCGGCGCGATCAGCACGAGGCCGGCGACACGCGATCCGTCGCCACGCCGCCTGAGCTCCTGGATGGCGCGCAGTGCGATCCAGCAGCCCATCGACGAGCCGATCAATACGACGCGGCCCGGCGCCGCCTGATCGATGACCGCAAGGCTCTCCTCGAGCCAGCGCGAGATCGTGCCGTCGGTGAAGGCGCCGCCGGAGGAGCCGTGGCCGGAATAGTCGAAACGCACGCAGGCCGCACCCCGTTCGATGGCATAGCGTTCGACCTCGACCGCCTTGGTGCCGGTCATGTCCGAGCGGTAGCCACCGAGCCAGACGAGCGTCGGCTGTCCCGATGGCTTTTCCGGGTGGCGCACGCGCATCGCGATCCTGCGCCCGGTCGCAGGCACACCGACGTCGATGAAGCTGATTTCCGTCTCGGCTGGCGTATCCTGCATGCAATTTCTCTCCAAGGGCCGGTTTCGCTGGCGATTTTCTTTCTAAAACAGATTCGCCTTGGTATCGACAGGTGGTGATTTTCCTTGCAAGCCGTGCTATTGACTCTGGCGCCGCAATTCACACATTGCCGTCGGTGACAGATTCAGGCGCTTCGTTTGTGATCGCGCCGATGATCGAATTAACTACATTTCGGAAATAGCTCGAGGAGAGTACGACCATTCGCAGACCGTTCAAAGCGGACGCCCCAGTCAAGGAGGGGCCGCGCTCAAACAAGGAAATCCGGGTTCCCCGGGTTCAGCTTATCGATGCCGAAGGCCAGAATATCGGCGTCGTGCCGATCGACCAGGCGCTCCGCATGGCGGACGAGGCCGGTCTTGATCTGGTAGAAATCGCACCGAACTCCGAACCGCCGGTGTGCAAGATTCTGGATCTTGGCAAGCTGAAATACGCCAACCAGAAGAAGGCGGCCGAAGCGCGCAAGAAGCAGAAGATCGTCGAAATCAAAGAAATCAAGATGCGCCCGAACATCGACACGCACGACTACGACGTGAAGATGAAGGCGATGAACCGGTTCTTCGAGGACGGCGACAAGGTCAAGGTCACGCTGAAGTTCCGCGGCCGCGAAATGGCCCACCAGGAACTGGGCATGAAGCTCCTGCTTCAGGTCAAGGACGATACCCAGGCGATCGCCAAGGTGGAGGCCGAGCCGAAGCTGGAAGGCCGCCAGATGATGATGGTTCTGGCGCCGCGCTGAGCCGTCGCTGCCGTCAATCGCAAGACCGATCCGATGAAAGCCGCCTTCCGGGCGGCTTTTTTCATGACCGAGGCCGTGCCGGCGCTTTCTGACAGAATGCTGACAACCATCCTCAGCGATCTGTCAGTAAACGGATGCCATTCTTCGTGCATCGGCAACGGGACGAGGACTGGAGATGATGAGTTCAGCGCTGCGAAAAGCCCTGCTTGTTTCCTCGGTCGGTCTCTGCAGCCTCGTTTCAGCGCCCATTGGCCTGTCGGTAATCGCAAGTGGTCCTGCGCATCCGTTCTCGACGGCAGCCCTCGCCGATGACGATGATGGCGACGATCGTGGCGGTGAGGGTCACGGTGGTCGCGGTCACGACGGGTCGGAAGATCGCGATGACGATGACCGCGACGACAACGATCGGCATGACGTTGATCGGGATGACGACGGCGACGACGATGATTTCGACGACGACGACTTCCGGGATGCCCGCGATCGTCCCGAGGTCGAACTGCGCGTTTCCGAGGAAAGCCTTCGCGGTCTGCGCGACGGGTCGCTGATCGCCGTCGACGATCTTGGCCGCGTGCTCGAGGTCGAAGTGGAATTCGAACATGGTGTTCGCGTCGTGACAGTGGAGCCGCACCGCGGTGATTTCCGCCGTAACCCAGGACCGATTACCAGTGTTTCCATCAGGCCGGCGCCCTGATCTGTTTGGAATTTGCCCGGCGCATTAGCCCCGCACCATGCGCCGGAGCGAAGGTCGACCGCCACCAGCCCACCCGGCGGCTCGACCCGGCCAGCGCATGCCCCCGTGCCAACGTGGCGCTGGGGGTATGCGCGCAACTGGCGTTGTGGCAACGGCTGGCGTAGGCTGACGCCCCGTGGGCGCTCTCTCGCGGGCCGGCCTGCAGATGCGCTAAGCTTGGGAAAATGACCCTGAACCCAAATCGAAGAGGCGATCGCGACCGGATGGCGCCATGGCGATGACACGACGAGACCTGATTGCGCTCCTCTGCTGTTCGCTCCTGCTTTCGCTTGCGCCGCAGCCCGGTCGCTTGGGCGCCCTGGCCGAGGATGGCGATTCCGGTAATGGCGGTGGTTCGCGTGGCGGCAGCGGTGGCAGCGGCGGTGGTGACCAGGGCGGCGACGATGACCACGATGACGATCGCGGCAACAAGGGCGGTGACAACAACGATGATGACGACGATGACGGTGCAAGCGCTGGTACTGCGGCCGGCGGCGGTCGCCGCAGCGACCAGGAGCGCGCGCGCGCCGCGGTCGAGAAAGGCGACATCCTGCCGTTGAAGGATGTTCTCCGGCTCGTCGACGAGGACAAATATGGCAGGGTCATCGGCGTCGATCTCAGAGGCTCGGGCAGCAGCGAGGTTTACCGGCTGCGTACGCGTGACCGGCAGGGAACCATCCGCAACCTGCGCATCAACGCGCGCACCGGAAAATTCATGAATATCTTCGGGTTCTGAGGGTGGCATGCGCATTCTTCTGGCGGAGGACGATCCCAACATCGCAGCCCACGTGACAGGCAGGCTGGAGGCGGAGGGCTATGGCGTCGATACGCTCGCCCTGGGGCCGGACATTTGGGAGCGAGGGGAAAGCGGAAACTATACCGCGATCATCCTCGACCTCGGCCTGCCGGGCATGGACGGGCTGTCGATCCTCAAGCGCTGGCGCCAGGCCGGGCTGGAGACGCCGGTGCTGGTTCTGACGGCGCGCGGCTCCTGGATGGAGCGCGTCGATGGCTTCGATGCCGGTGCGGACGACTATCTGCCGAAGCCTTTTCGAGCCGAGGAACTGCTGGCGCGGTTGAGAGCGCTGTTGCGGCGTGCCGGCCCTCGCGTCACGTCGATACGCGCAGCCGGACGCTTCACGCTCGATGAGGCGACGCGCCGTGTGACCTTCGACGGAGAGCCGCTCGAACTCAGCCCGCTCGAATACCGGATGGTCGCGCTCTTCGTGGAGCGCAAGGGCCAGGTCGTCACGCCGCTCGAACTGGCGAGCCATGTTCAGGGACGTGATGACGATGCGGCCAAGAACGCCGTCGAAGCGATGATCGCACGCCTGCGCAAGAAGACGGAAAGCGGCGCGATCGAGACTCGGCGCGGTTTCGGTTACATTCTGCCGGATGGCTCGGCATGATCCGTTCGCTGCGGCTGAGGCTTGCTATCGGCGCATCGATCGCCATAGGCCTCGTGCTGCTGGTGGTCTGGCTCTCCCTGAGCAGGATTTTTACCGATTACGTCGTCGGCCGCTATCGCGCGGAAATGGCGACGCTGGTCGATACGATTGCCGCCCAGGTGGCGGTGCGCAACGGCGAAATTGTCTTGCCGCGCGAGCCCGCTGATCCGCGGCTGAGCCTGCCCGCCGGCGGACGCTACTGGCAGATCACCCGCGACGGCGGCGCGCCCATCCGCTCGCGCTCTTTATGGGACACGGTGATCGACCGCGATCGGCCGTCGGCGCCCCACCATCTGGGTTTCCTGGAGATGGAAGGTCCGGACGGGGCATCTGTGCTGGTCTACCAGCAGACGCTGACTTTCGGCGAGGGGCCGGATGCGCGACGGTTCTCCGTTGCCGCCGGCTTTGCGCGCAGCGAACTCGATGATGCGCTGGCCGCCTTTCACAGCCAGATCCGGCTGATGCTGTTGGCAACCGCCTTCGTGCTCGCCGGTGCTGCGTTTCTACAGGGTGCGGTCGGGCTTTCGCCGCTGGTGCGCTTGCGCGAACAGGCGGCCCGCGTTCGTTCCGGCGAGGAGAAGGATTTTGGCTCGGCCGGCCCCACCGAGGTACAGCCCCTGATCGCCGAGATCAATCTGCTGCTTTCCGAGCGGGAGGCAGCCCTGGCGCAAGCGCGCGCCCGTGCCAGCGATCTTGCCCACGGCCTGAAGACGCCGTTGACCGTGATTGCCCAGCTTGCCGAGAGCCTGCCGCGGGAAGAGCGGCGGATCGCGCTCGAGCAGGTCGATCTGGTGCGCCAGCGCGCCGACCGCCAACTTCAGGCGGCCCGCATGGGTGTCGAACGCATGGCAACTACGTCGATCGCCAGCCTCGGCGGCAAGCTGGTCAACGTCCTGCGGCCGATCACGGCCGAGCGCAATGTCGTCTGGGAAGTCGAGATCGATCCGTCGATCTCGCTTGACCTCGACCCGGCCGACCTGGCCGAATGCCTCGGCAATTTGCTCGACAATGCCGCGAAATGGGCGCGGACCCGCATCCGTCTCTCGGCGGAGGCGGCTGACGGTCGTGTGCGCATTGCCGTTGGTGACGACGGCCCCGGCGTTGCCGAGGGGGACCGGGAACAGGTCCTGCGCCGCGGCGCCCATGGTGAGGACACTGAGGGCAATCACGCCGCCAACTCCGGCCTCGGACTTGCGATCAGCGCCGATATCGCCGACGCCTATGGCGCGGTGCTGTCGCTCGGGCAGTCGTCGCTGGGCGGCCTCGAGGCCGTGTTGACATTCGACACGGGCGGTGGCCGTCGGCGACCGCGCGATCCCACCTAGGGACAACGTGTTCGCGATGCGTCGGACAATGGTGGGGCGCATCCAGCCACGGCTTGCGGCCTATCTTCGATTCCGCAGTTGCGCTTTTCCGGATGTGCGGTTATAAGCCCCCGTCCGAACGGTCCGGCAGGGCATGCCGTGGCCGTTCTTAACGCTGGAAACGGGCCTCGTCTGTTCGTTTCGCATTTTAAAGAACAATGGAGTAGCAAAATGCCCAAGATGAAGACGAAATCGTCTGCCAAGAAGCGGTTCAAGATCACCGCGACCGGCAAGGTTCGTGCAGCGGCTGCTGGTAAGCGCCACGGCATGATCAAGCGTACCAACAAGTTCATCCGCGACGCGCGTGGAACCATGGTTCTCGCCGAGCCCGACGGCAAGAAGGTCGTCAAGAACTACCTGCCGAACGGTCTCTAAGACTTTCAGGCACATTGGATACGTTAAGGAGATCATGACATGGCACGTGTAAAACGCGGCGTTACCGCCCACGCCAAGCACAAGAAGACGCTCAAGGCAGCCAAGGGTTTCTACGGCCGCCGCAAGAACACCATCCGCGCCGCCAAGGCAGCGGTTGACCGTTCGAAGCAGTACGCTTACCGCGACCGCAAGGTCAACAAGCGCAACTTCCGCGCTCTCTGGATCCAGCGCATCAACGCTGCTGTCCGCGAATTCGGCCTGACCTACGGCCGCTTCATCGACGGCCTGAACAAGGCTGGCATCGAAGTCGACCGCAAGGTTCTGTCCGACATGGCGATCCATGAGCCGGCAGCATTCGGCGCCCTCGTCGAAGCTTCCAAGAAGGCGCTTGCCTATCTCAAGGAAGCCGGCACGGCAAACGAGTTTGAAAGCGCTGTCCGTTAAGCCAGCGTTTTCCCAAAACCGTACTTAAAATTCGTTGGGAAACCCGCGCTGGCAGGGCTGGCGCGGGTTTTTCTTATTTCGCGAGATGAACGTGCGAGACGATCGAAAGGAACTGCCCCGGTTCCCTCATCCGACGACGCTTAGGCCGGGCCTCCGGCTTCGTCGTCCTCGCGTCTTTGCACCGGCATTCTTCGCGACCGCGGCGCGATCACATTCCTGAAGACTTGAGCCGATATAGAACCGAACCCATTCCCGCATCGAGGCAGGACAGAATGAGCGAACTGGAAACACTGGAACGGACACTGCTGGCGGATATCCATGCCGCCGACGATGAAGGATCGATCGAGGCGGTGCGTGTCAATGCGCTTGGCAAGAAGGGCTCGATCTCCGAGCTTCTTAAGACGCTCGGTACCATGACGCCCGAGGAGCGCCAGACCCGCGGCGCCCAGATCAACGCGCTGAAGAACACGGTCGCCGAGGCGATCGCCGCCCGCAAGGCGGCGCTGAAGGACCAGGCGATCGCCGAGCGCCTGGCACGCGAGACCGTCGACATCAGCCTTCCGGTCCGCTCTTCGCCGGCCGAACGCGGCCGCATTCACCCGATCAGCCAGATTGTCGACGAGATCACCGCGATCTTCGGTGACATGGGCTTCTCGATCGCCGAAGGTCCGGATATCGAGACCGACTACTACAATTTCACCGCGCTCAATTTCCCCGAGGGCCATCCGGCCCGCGAGATGCACGACACCTTCTTCTTCAATCCCGATGAGAAGGGTGAGCGCAAGGTGCTGCGCACGCATACCTCGCCGGTGCAGATCCGCACCATGGAAGCTGAGCAGCCGCCGATCCGCATCATCATCCCCGGCAAGACCTACCGCCAGGATTCCGACGCGACCCACTCGCCGATGTTCCATCAGGTCGAAGGCCTGGTGATCGACAAGGCGGCGAATGTCGCCAACATGCGCTGGGTGCTGGAAGAGTTCTGCAAGGCTTTCTTCGAGGTGGATCAGGTGACGATGCGCTTCCGTCCGTCCTTCTTCCCCTTCACCGAGCCGTCCTTCGAGGTCGACATCCAGTGCGACCGCTCCGGTCCGATCGTGAAGTTCGGCGAAGGCACCGACTGGATGGAGATCCTCGGCTGCGGCATGGTGCATCCGAACGTGCTGCGCGCGGGCGGGCTCGATCCGGACGAGTATCAGGGTTTTGCCTGGGGCATGGGCCTCGACCGCATCGCCATGCTGAAATACGGCATGCCGGACCTGCGCGACTTCTTCAACGCCGATGTTCGCTGGATGACCCATTACGGTTTCCGCCCGCTCGACATGCCGACGCTGTTCGGCGGTCTTTCGGCCTGATCGCGCAGCTGATCAGAGCGGATGCGCTCACACCGTTCGCGCTTCCGCTCCTTCTTTTTGTTTTGCCGCATTTGTGCGACGTCAGGTGATGCCACCTGACTGCAAAATGCTCCTAGGACACAGGTGAAATCATGAAATTCACGCTTTCCTGGCTCAAGGATCACCTTGAAACCGACGCCACGCTCGAGGAAATCTGCGCCCGCCTGACGATGATCGGGCTTGAGGTCGAGGACGTCGACGACAAGGCCGCCTTCAAGCCCTTCGTGATCGCCAAGGTCGTTTCGGCCGAGCAGCATCCGAATGCCGACAAGCTCAGGGTGCTGATGGTCGACACCGGCTCGGGCGCCCCGATCCAGGTCGTGTGTGGCGCACCGAATGCGCGTGCCGGCCTCGTCGGCGCCTTTGCCGCCCCCGGCACCTATGTGCCCGGCATCGACGTGACGCTCGCCGTCGGCACCATCCGCGGCGTCGAGAGCCGCGGCATGATGTGCTCGGAAAAGGAGCTGCAGATCTCCGACGATCATAACGGCATCATCGACCTGCCCGTCGATGCGCCCGTTGGCACGAGCTACGCCGCCTACGCCGGCCTCGACGACCCGATGATCGAGATCAACCTCACGCCGAACCGGCCGGACTGCACTAGCGTCTACGGCATCGCGCGCGACCTCGCCGCCTCCGGCCTCGGCACGCTGAAGGCGCGGAAGGCGCCGTCCTTCGCCGTCGAAGGCGACACGCCGGTAAAGCTGACGCTCGACCTCGGCGATGACAAGCATCTCTGCCCTGGCTTTTCGCTGCGTCTGGTGCGTGGCGTCAAGAACGGCCCGTCGCCGAAGTGGATGCAGCAGCGCCTGCTGGCGATCGGCCTGCGCCCGATCAACGCGCTGGTCGATATCACCAACTACATGACCTTCGACCAGGGCCGGCCGATGCACGTCTTCGACGCCGCTAAGGTTAAGGGCAACCTGACGGTCCGCCGCGCCAAGGAAGGTGAGACCGTGCTGGCACTCGACCAGCGCGAATACAAGCTCGGGCCCAACAACGTCGTCATATCCGATGAAAAGGCGATCGAATCGATCGGCGGCGTCATGGGTGGCGAGCACTCCGGCTGCGACGGGAACACCACCGACGTCTTGATCGAGTCGGCGCTCTGGGATCCGATGAACATCGCCAAGACCGGCCGCACGCTTGGCATCATCACCGATGCGCGCTACCGCTTCGAGCGCGGCGTCGATCCGGAATACATGGTGCCTGGCCTCGAGCGCACGACCGAGCTGGTGCTCGAACTCTGCGGCGGCACGGCGGCCAAGGCGGAAGTGGTCGGTTATGCCGGGCACACGCCGAAGATCGTCGATTTCCCGGTTTCCGAGGTAAAGCGCCTGACCGGTCTCGAAGTCTCGTCGGATGAGAGCGTCTCGATCCTGAAGAAGCTCGGCTTCGGCGTCGAAGGCTCGGGCGAGCGCTTCAAGGTCTCGGTTCCGTCCTGGCGCCCGGACGTCGACGGCAAGGCCGACCTCGTCGAAGAGGTCATGCGCATCCATGGCGTCGACAACATCGTCGCCGCCCCCCTGCCGAGCCACGGCACCGTCAACGGCAAGATCCTGACGACGCTGCAGATCCGCACCCGCCTTGCCAAGCGCGCACTTGCAAGCCGCGGCATGCTGGAAGCGGTCACCTGGTCGTTCGTCTCCGAGGAACAGGCGAAGCTCTTCGGCGGCGGTGCGCCGGCGCTGAAGCTCGCGAACCCGATCGCCTCCGACATGTCGGATATGCGCCCGTCGCTGCTGCCGGGTCTCCTGACGGCCGCCCAGCGCAATGCCGACAAGGGCTTCGGCGACGTCGCGATCTTCGAAGTCTCCGGCACCTATGAGGGCGATACGCCTGAAACCCAGCGCCGCGTTGCCGGTGGCATCCGCCGCGGCACGGCCTCGCTGAACGGCGCCGGCCGTCTCTGGTCGAATGCGGCCAAGGGTGGTGGCAAGCCGGTCGACGTCTTTGATGCCAAGGCCGACGCGATTGCCGTTCTCGAAGCTTGCGGCGTGCCGATGGGCAATGTCCAGTTCGAGCCGGGCGGCCCCGCCTGGTATCACCCAGGCCGTTCCGGCACGATCAAGCTCGGGCCGAAGATCGTTCTCGGCTCCTTCGGCGAGTTCCACCCGAAGACGCTGGAAGCGCTTGACGTTTCGGGCGCGCTTTGCGGATTCGAGATCTATGTCGACGCCATGCCGGAACCGAAGAAGAAGGCGACACGGACCAAGCCGGCGCTCGATCTCTCGCCGTTCCAGGCGGTGAAGCGCGACTTCGCCTTCGTCGTCGACAAGGCGGTGGAAGCCGGCGCCATCCTGCGCGCCGCTTCCGGTGCCGACCGCAAGCTGGTGACGGGCGTCAGCGTCTTCGACGTCTTCGAAGGCGCCTCGCTCGGCGAAGGCAAGAAGTCGATCGCCATCGAAGTCACCATCCAGCCGATCGAGCGCACGCTGACCGACGAGGACTTCGAGGCACTCACCGCCAAGATCGTCGCCAACGTGACGAAGTCGACGGGCGGCGTGCTGCGCGCTTGAACTGACCTCCCCCCGAAGTGTAGAGTTTAGCTTTCGGGGGGAGCAGCTTTTGCTAGAGAGTTACGTGGGAAAAGCGCTTGTTCGTAAGCACTTCACTGACACGGCCTTGATTGATGGCCAGAAGTGCCGCGATTTCGTGTTGCATTAGCTCTGGTCTATCTCGCGCAAGCAGTTTAATGGCTCTCGCGATCTCTTCCGTCATCTGCATAGCGTTACTCCGCTAGTAAAAATAGATGACGCTTGCGCGGCCGAATCACCAAAGGTATGGTGAAGCTGTTCAAATAGACGCGTGGTCCGGTCATCTACAATTGGTTGGACCAAGGTATTCCCTGTCAGAAGGGAATGTCTTCATCCGAAGTTCTCGTGAACGACGGATGTACTGTCTCGGTGGAGGTGGAGGGATTTGCACCCTCGGGTATCCTGATTGACGAGTCCGGCTCCCGTACTGCACCACCCCCTTCAGTTGAGGGCTCAGATGTCTCACCATCTGAGCCCTCGTCGTATTCCGAAAGCTTCCAGGTTCTCCCGTGAAGAACTATTGTGCCCTCCTCCTTAAGTCGGCTTAGCTGTGGAGAAAGGCTTGACCTGGGAATCTCCTCGCCGAATGAATTCAAGATAAGTTGTAGAATATCGCTGGCCTCGGCTCCGTCCGGTCGACCCGAAAGCACGTCCACGACCATTTCTTTTATTGTCCCGCGGTCTCTAGTATCAGGTCGAGTTCCGCCGGCAGGGATTACACCAGACTTAATCGCAGCCTCGGCCAGCTTTAGTTCGGCCAACTCAGCCTTTAGTTCGCTGATTTGACGTAAAATCTCCGACCGTCGCTGCTCGATAAATTCTCTAAGATTCGCCATGCTCCAACTATGTCTCGCAACACTGGACTAAGTCAAGTCTTCAGTAAGTCTGCAATTTTATAGCCGTATCGCACCGAGAAAAAGTTAACAAAAGGTTAACGGACTCGGAGAAGTCGAGTGATATTGGAGGGCCGTGTACGATTCTCGCACTTGTCGGCCGCGATTTCGCTCACATGAGCCGTCTAGACACGGTGAGTCGATGAATCGATATGGTTAATCGAGTCCAAAGAGAATTGAGGGGAGTGTGAGTTAGGAACCATCTGAGGACACTTGCTGCCGCAGAGTGCAGCAAGTAGTCGGTCGCCAACTTTACGCGGGCGCTTGCGGACCGGGGCCTATAGGTGCTGATGGAAGACCTTGTTGACGATCACCCAGCGCCCGTCGATCTTCACCAGTGACAGATGGTCGGAATAACGTTCGCCGGCGAAACTGTCGACCACTCTCACGGTTGCGGCATCACCGGTGATATCGATCTTCTGCACGTCCATCTCCGGCTGGGTTCCAGGTGGCGCAGCCCCCGCCTCGACGATCGTCTTGATGAAGCCTTCGCGCGTCGTCCATTCGAGCGCGCCGTTGTAGTTGCCGATAATCGCCGCATCGGGGTGAAACGCCTTGCGCAGAGCGCCCTCGTTGGCAAAGGCCATGCCGTCGACATAGAGGTGCACCACTGCGCTGATCGCCTGCTCGTCGGACATTCCCGCTCCTCCGGATTTGTTGCCGTTGGTTGAGAGGTAGTGCGTCCGGCTGGAATTTCGATGGGGAGCTCCCCGCCCTTCACGGAAGGCGGGGAGAAATAGAGCATTTCCAGCAAAACTGCGAAGCGGTCTTCCGTCAGGAAATGCGGTGGAAACAGAGCATTTCCAGGAAAAGTGCGAAGCGGGTTTCCGTCAGGAAATGCGGTGCAAACAAAGCATAGCCAGGAAAAGTGCGAAGCGGTTTTCCGTCAGGAAATGCGGTGCAAACAAAGAGATAGAGCGTTTCCACGACTCCGCTTCACCGGGAAGCGCTCCAGCTCAACGGTTGGTGAGCGCCAGCGAGGCGTCCGTATAGCGCTTGCCGGCGACCAATGCCGGAGAGAGAGCGTCGGCGAGACGGCGGGATTCCTCGACCGTGAGGGTGATGTCTGCGGCCGCAGCATTCTGCTCCAGATGATTGAGCTTGCGGGCGCCGGGGATCGGCACGATGAAATCGCCCTGGTTGATGACCCAGGCGAGCGCGAGTTGAGCGGCGGTGATGCCCTTCTCCTGCGCCAGCGCCGCAAGCGTTTCGACCAGCCGCGCATTGGCGTCGAAGTTCTCCGCCTGGAAACGCGGCAGCGAGCGTCGGAAATCGTCGGCTTCGAGATCCTCGGCCTTGCGCAGGGCGCCGGTCAGCATGCCACGCCCGAGCGGGCTATAGGGCACGAAGCCGATGCCGAGTTCGCGGCAGGTGGCAAGCACGTCTTCTTCCGGGTCACGCGACCACAGCGAGTATTCGCTTTGAACAGCGGCGATCGGATGAACCTTGTGAGCCCGGCGGATGGTGGCGGCACTCGCTTCCGAAAGGCCGATCGCCCGCACCTTGCCCTCGCGCACCAGTTCGGCCATGGCACCGATGGTGTCCTCGATCGGCACTTCGGGGTCGACGCGGTGCTGGTAGTAGAGATCGATGACATCGGTGCCGAGCCGCTTGAGCGAGGCTTCCGCCACCGCCTTCGCATGCTCCGGCCGTCCGTCGACGCCCTTGATCGCCTGGGCTGCCGGCGCGCCGGCTTCGATGCGGAAGCCGAATTTCGTGGCGATCGTCACCTTGTCGCGGAGGGGACCGAGCGCCTTGCCGAGCAGTTTCTCGTTCTCGAACGGGCCGTAGACTTCGGCCGTGTCGAAGAAGGTAATGCCGAGATCGACCGCGCGGTGGAGTGTGCGGATCGATTCCGTCTCGTCCGTGGCGCCATAGGCGAAGCTCATGCCCATGCATCCGAGGCCGATGGTGGAGACGGTGAGGTCATTCCCGAGTTTGCGGGTCTTCATGTCGTTTCCTTGTCTGGCTGCCACGCATCGGAACCAGCGCGCGGGGAGGGCACGTCTATCGTCCGAGGCGTGAATTGATGGTCGGGCGCCGCCGTCACGCCCCGCGTGGGCGAACGACGGTTCCTCTGTGCCAATGCTGACGAACTCTTCGCTCCGTCCGACGTTGGCGACGATTGAAGAATAGGCCCATGCGCGGCGGCTGAAAATCACTGTCAATTCTCACGGGCTGTTCTATTATTTCGATCAATGAACAGAACGCAGCTCTCCCAACTCGCGGTATTGGCGGCCGTTGCCGCCCATGGCAGCTTTCGCGGGGCCGCCCGAGAACTGGGCGTGGCGCCGTCAGCGGTAAGCCATGCCGTCGGCAGCCTCGAGGCGAGCCTCGGCATTCGCCTTCTGGCGCGCACCACGCGCAGCGTCGCGCCGACGGAGGAGGGGCGCCGGCTGCTCGAACGGCTGGCGCCGGCGCTGGAGGAGATCGCCCATGCATTGGAAGCCGCCGCCGATGCCCGCGAGCGTCCCGCCGGCAACCTGCGCATCACGGCGCCGCGGTTTGCCGCCGATCTCATCCTCGCGCCGCGGCTCGGGGCCTTCCTGAACCTTTATCCCGAGATCGTGCTGGAAATCGCCAACGAGGATGGTTTCACCGACATCGTCGAAGAGGGCTACGACGCCGGCATCAGGCTCGGCGAAAGCCTGGAGGCCGATATGATCGCGGTAAGGGTCGGGCCGGAGCTCGAAAGTGCCGTCGTCGCGTCGCCCGAATACTTCGAGCACCACGGTCGGCCGCAGCATCCGCGCGATCTCGCTCAGCATCGCTGCATCCGCCGGCGCTTCTCCAATGGCACGCTCTATCGCTGGGAGTTCGAGAAGGACGGCGAGGAGCTGACGGTATCGGTCGAAGGCCCGCTGATCCTCGGCGAGGACAGGCCGATCATCAAGGCGGCGATGGGCGGTGCCGGCCTGGCCTATCTTTTTCTTTCCCGCGTCGAGACCGCGATCGCCGAAGGGCGGCTGGAGCGTGTCATGGAAGACTGGTGCGCGCCCTATGCCGGCCCCTCTCTTTATTATCCGAGCCGCAGGCAGATGCGGCCGGCACTGCGCGCCTTCATCGATTTCTTCCGGCACAGCGGATAGCAACCGCTCGGGAATCGGGTGGCGCGGTTCAGCCGGATCTGGAATGCCATTGGTTCGCGCACTCCGTTTGTTCGGATGAGAAAGGAAAACGATGAAGAAGCCCGGATCGATGAAAGGTCTTGAGGATCTCGGTCGCGTGCGGCTTTCCCGGAACTTCTTCTTCCGCGAGTTCCTGCATTCGGAGATCGCGGATTTCTACCGCATTCCGAACATCCCTGACGATCCGGACCTCGCGATCGAGGCGGGGCGGCGCCTCTGCGAAGATTTGCTGGAGCCGCTGGAAGCGACCTTCGGCCGCCTCGTCATTCGCTCCGGTTACCGCAACCGCGCCGTCAACGGCTTCGGCAACGCCAATGGTCTCAATTGTTCGACCAATGCCGCTTCGGCCGCCGACCATATATGGGACATGCGCGACGCCGACGGATGTATCGGCGCCACCGCCTGCATCGTCATCCCGTGGGTCTGGGATCGGCGCGGCGAGATCGGCGGCTGGCAGTCGATCGCCTGGTGGATCCACGACCACCTGCCCTATGCCTCGCTCTGTTTCTTCCCGAAGCTCTGGGCGTTCAACATCCAGTGGCACGAGCGGCCCGCGCGCCGGATCATGAGCTTCGTGCAGCCGCGCGGCGTCCTGACGAAGGCCGGCATGGCCAACCAGGGCGGCAGCCATGCCGAGGCCTATGCCGGATTTCCGGATTTGCGGAATGTGCCGAAACTGACCTTGTAGCGCACATGCGCATCGGTCGCCGAGGAGCGTCAGAGAGCCGCCGCGCCGCCGCTTGGCCGGCTTCGGTGTGGCAGTAGAGCCGGCGCCAGTCCGCCTCGTCGTCGCCGGCCGCAGCGTATCGTCAAGCCATCGTGTTGGATTGGCCCGTCATTCGCCGACATCGTTGAGTTGCTGGATCGCTTCATCCGACAAATCCAGCCGAGCAGAACGAATGAGGCTCTCCAACTGCGCGAGGCTGGTGGCGCTGGCGATCGGTGCCGTGACGCCCTTGCGCGTCCGCACCCAGGCGAGCGCAATTTCTGCCTGGGTCGCACCGGTTTCGGCGGCAATATCGTCGAGCACGCCGAGGATGCGCATGCCGCGTCCGTCGAGATATTTCTCGACGCCGCTGCCGCGCGCCGAGCCTTCGAGGTCCTTGTGTGTTCGGTACTTGCCCGACAGGAAGCCGCGCGCCAGTCCGAAATAGGTGATCACGCCGATCTCTTCCGAAATGCAGAGGTCACGCAGCGGTCCCTCGAAGGCATCGCGGTCGTAGAGGTTGTATTCCGGCTGCAGCACCGCATAACGCGGGAGACCGTGGGTCGCGGATATGTCGAGCGCCTCGCGCAGCTGCAGCGAATTCAGGTTGGAGGCACCGATGTTGCGGACCTTGCCTTCGGACAGCAATTGGTCATAGGCCGCAAGCGTCTCCTCATAGGGCGTTTCCGGGTCCGGCCAGTGGGAGAGATAAAGGTCGATATGGTCGGTCTGAAGCCGCCGCAGCGAATCCTCGACCGCTTGCAGGATCCAGCGGCGCGAAAGTCCCTTGCGGTCGGGCGCGAGTTCGGAACCGACTTTGGTGACGATGACTGCCCTGTCGCGCGGTCGCTTCGATTGTTTCAGCCATTTGCCGATGATCGTTTCGGATTCTCCGCCCTGGTTGCCGGGCGCCCAGGAGGAATAGACGTCTGCGGTATCGATGGCGTTGAAGCCGGCGTCGAAGAAGGCATCGAGCAGGGCGAAAGACGTCTTTTCGTCGGCGGTCCAACCAAAGACATTGCCGCCGAAGACGAGTGGCGCGATTTCCAGGTCAGTGCGGCCAAGTCTCAGTTTTTCCATGGGTTCGCTCCATTGGAAGGGATGGAAGCATATCGCGATCGGGAGGATTGCGAAGGAAAGATAGGGCGGAAAAGCTGACATTGTCACCCGGTTGCCGGCTTTTTTCTGCGAAACGGGAATCTCGGTCGGAACGACATCAACCGCTCGATAGGTACGTACCTCGGCGCTACAGCGCCGCGCGTCTTTAGACGCGCTAAGTTCGCTGTAGCACTTTGAGTTGCTGCATGTTTTTATCCTTAAGTTGCAGGAAATTTAAGGAAACATGCAGTAGTCTCGGTCACAAAATCAGGGAGCGCCGCCATGTTACGTTTCGGAATTCTGTCCACGGCCAAGATCGGCCGCGATCTCGTCGTGCCCGCCATTCAGGATGCGGAAAACTGCGTCGTCTCGGCCATTGCCAGCCGCGACTTCGCAAAAGCCCGGGCCATGGCCGATCGCTTCTCGGCACCGCATGCCTTCGGCTCCTATGAGGACATGCTGACCTCCGACGTCATCGATGCGGTCTATATCCCGCTGCCGACGGCGCAGCACGTCGAATGGTCGGTGAAGGCCGCCAATGCCGGCAAGCACGTGCTTTGCGAAAAGCCGATCGCACTGCGCGCGTCCGAGATCGACGCCTTGATTGCCGCGCGTGATCGCAATGGGGTGCTGATCGCCGAAGCCTTCATGGTCACCTACAGCCCCGTCTGGCGCAAGGTGCGCGCGCTGCTGGCCGAAGGTGCGATCGGCCGGCTGCGCCACGTCCAGGGTGCATTCACCTATTTCAACCGCGACCCCAACAACATGCGCAACATTCCCGCGCTCGGCGGCGGCGGCCTGCCAGATATCGGCGTCTATCCGACGATCACCACCCGCTTCGTCACCGGCCAGGAGCCGGTGCGGGTTCAGGCAAACACCGATCGCGATCCGGAATTCGGCACGGACATCTATTCGAGCGTGCGGGCAGACTTCGGCGATTTCGAGCTGAGCTTCTATATCTCCACCCAGCTCGCCGCCCGCCAGATCATGGTCTTCCACGGCGACAAGGGCTTCATCGAGGTGAAATCGCCCTTCAACGCCGACCGCTACGGCCGTGAAGAGGTGGAACTCACCAATCAGAACCACGCCCAGTCCCAGCTCTTCCGCTTTCAGGATGCGCGCCAGTACAAGCTCCAGGCGGAAGCCTTCTCGCGCGCCGCCAAGGGCGAGCCCGAGGAAGTGGTGACGCTCGAGAATTCGCGCCTCAACCAGAGATTCATCGACGCGATCTACCGCGCCAGCGCCAAGGACGGCTGGGAGACCATCTGAGCTGGTTGGAGAATGCGAGGAGGCCCGCCGGCATGGCCGGCGGACCTCCTTCCCGATCTCTTGTGCCCATCAGGCGACGGCGGCGCGCTCCCGCCCCAGTCCCCGCAGCTTGAAGAACAGGAAGTCGGCGACACCGATCATGCCGATCAAGACGAGGGCGATGCCCGCCGACGAAAGATAGCCATAGGTCGTGAGCAGCAGCGCCAGGCTCGCCACCTGCCGGAGCACGTCGCCGGCAATGCTGATGCGCGCCGCTGCCGTTACCGGGCCGCCATTGCGCGCCGCCGAGAGGTGAAAGATCCCCCAGATCAGCAGTCCAACGCCGACCACCTTCATCATGACGGGTGTTGCGGCGGGGCTGGTCAACGCGGCCAAGGATGCCGCGTCGAGGATCAGGACGGCGCCGGTGACCAGCGAGAAAGCGCCGTCGGCGAGGAAGGTCTTGTTGAGCAGGCTGCGGTTCGAGAGGTTCATTTTCGGCTCCATTCGTTTGTTGATGGCCGGATATTGCTTTGATGACGTCATCGAACCAATTACCTCAGAGGTAATGGATTTTACTTGGCACACGCGTCACTCTGCCGGGCAAATGGAGAAACAGGACATATGCAATTTGGCGAACATCTGAAGGAATGGCGTGGCCATCGCCGCATGAGCCAGCTCGACCTCGCGGGCGCTGCCGGCATCTCGGCGCGGCACCTGTCGTTCCTCGAAACCGGTCGCTCAAGACCGTCGGAGGGCATGATCCTGCGGTTGGCCTCGGTGCTGGATATTCCGGCCCGCGACCAGGGAACGCTGTTTTCGGCAGCCGGCTATCGGCCGCGCATGGCGACGCACCCGGCCGCAGGGCTGGATGCCATGCCGCCGGCCGTCGCCAATGCCATCAGGTTGATCCTTGCCCGCCACGATCCCTATCCCGGCCTGGTGCTCGACCATGAATACACGCTGCTCGTCGTCAATCCGGCGCTGGCGAGCCTGGCCGCGGCTGCCGACATTCCGTTCCAGCCTGGAGAAAACTTCCTCGACGCGTTCCTCCGCAACGAAAACGTTCGCAAGCTGGTGGTCAACTGGGAGGCCGCGGCGGCTGATCTCGTACAGCGCGTGCGCACCGAGGCCTGGCTGCAGGGGCCACGCAGCCGCCTCGGCAAACGCCTGGCGAAGGCCGCGTCGAGCCCGGGGGTCGAGCGGGCGATCGAAGACCACCCCCACACCGACCGGCTGCCCGTGCTGCCGATCGAGCTCGATGTCGGCGGCCTGCGCTTGAGCTTCATCACCACGCTGCAGACCTTCGGCTCGACCCAGGATGCCCTGGTGGAAGGCGTGCTGATCGAATCCTTCTTCCCCGCGGACGAGGAGACCAAGGCGTTTTTTGAACGAAAGGGATGAGCGCTACTGCTGGCCGCGCTGCAGGTCGATGGCGATGGCGCCGCACAGCATAAGGGCGAGACCCATATTGTAGGCGCCGATCGCTGCTGCCGCTTCGATCCAGTTGCCGCTGACGCCAGCCAAACCCAGCAGGACCGCACCAACCAGAATGCAGAGACGCGGAGAGCACAGGCCGCATGTGATGATGCCGAGGAGGAAGGAAGCGGTGACGATCATGGTCCCGGGCGCCCTTACGAATTGATGATGATCATGCCGCTGATGATCAGCGCGGCACCAAGCGCGTAGCGAAGCGTCACGGCCTCGCCGAGGAAGACGGCGGCAAGCAGCGGTACGAGGCAGAACGTCAATGCCATGAACGAATAGGCGATCGTCAGCGGCACGGACTTGATCGTGAAGATCCAGATGATCGTGCCGATGCCATAGACGGCCAAGGCCGTGAGCAATGTTGGGCTGAGGGCCAGCGCCAGCAGCCCGTGAGCATTGGCGTCGCCGGTCTTGGCGCTTGTCAGCTTGAAGAGGATCTGCCCGGCCGAAATCAGCACCGGTGTGAAAAACAGTCCGAACCAGACGGTGGGCGCCAGATTGAGATTCATCGCCACGCCTCACACTGCCAGAGCTTTGTCTTCGCGATAGAAGATGTCGCGGCCGATATCGATGCACTCGTGTTCGGCTGGAACCGGATGCATCGCGCGAAGGAAGGAGTGGGTGTAGGGAAAGAAATTGAAGTGCGGGTTGAATGTGTAGCGATACTCGCGCTCCCGCGGCACGACAATGATCAGGCGCCGGCGGGTGATCCGGCGAAGCTCGGAGATCGCCTTGCGGTAGTCGAGGATATGCTCGATGACGTGCGTGCAGACGACGGTATCGAACGCGCCATCGGCAAATGGCAGCTCCTCGATCATCGCCGCATGGTACTCCACACCCTCGATCCGGGCTGCATCGTCGATGGCAAAGTCGACGCCCGTGAGTCGCTGAAGGCCTGGATTGGCCTCTCGGATACGCTTCAACAGAACGCCGGTCCCGCAGCCAACGTCGCAGACGCTGTCGCCGACGATGCCTGCCGCGATCTTGCGGACACAGGCTTCGGAATTGTCCGTTCCCTCGTGGACCCTTGGATGCAGGCGGTAGAGATCTTCGTATTCGCGCGCCGACAGGAACGGCGCACGCGCGCGAAACTCGGCAAGATGCGCGATATGCTTGCCCCAGGCGAGGCTGGCCATGCCCTTGAAAAGCCGCGAATCCCGGAGGATCGGCGGGATGACGTCTTCGATGATGAAGCGTATGCGGTTGGTAGTTTCCCGGTTCATCGGTGGCGTTCCCGAACAATCCGTGGCGTTGGCTGTGGGCCGGTTTCCTGGCCGTCGAACGGGGAGGGAGCGATGCCCGCATTCAAGCTCTCGGCCGGCGCAGCCCGTGCGGGTGTCGCAATATAGTGCAGCCGAAGCTGCTCGGTGCGGGCGCGCGAGACGGAATCGAGGATCAGACCGGCCGTGAACATCATGATCGAGACCAGGAGCAGGGCCAGCGAAAAGACCCAGGTGGGCATGCGGGGCACGAGTCCTGTCGCGAAATATTCGATTAGGACCGGCGTCATGAAAATTGAACTGGCCGCCAGGAAAGCGAGGCTGATGAGGCCGAAGAAGGTGAACGGCCGCGTTTCCTTCATCAGCATCACGAAGGTCCAGAGGATCTTGGCGCCGTCCTTGAAGGTCGAGAGCTTGGAATGGGAGCCTTCGGGCCGCCGGCCGTAATCGAGTTCGAGTTCAGCGACCGGCAGTTTAAGTCGCGAGGCATGGACCGACATCTCTGTCTCGATCTCGAAGCCGTTGGAAACGGCCGGGAAGCTCTTGGCGAACCGCCGCGAGAAGACGCGATAGCCGGAGAAAATGTCATTGAAGTCCGTGCCGAACATCGATCGGTAGAGAAGGTTGAAGATGCGGTTCCCAAGGGCGTGCCCCTGTCTGCCGGCGTCGTCATGGACGCCGCGTCGCGTCCCGACGACCATGTCGGCGCGCTCGGTGATCAGGGTGCGTACGAGATCTTCCGCATCCGTCGGGCAGTAGGTGCTGTCGCCGTCGGCCATGACATAGATGTCGGCGTCGATATCGGCGAGCATCCGGCGCACCACATGCCCCTTGCCCTGCCGGCGTTCGCGCACGACGGTCGCGCCGGCAACCATGGCCTTCAGCGCCGTGCCGTCCGTCGAGTTGTTGTCGTAGACGTAGATGCGGGCCGTCGGCAGCGCCGTCTGGAAGCCCTGAACGACTTGCCCGATGGTCGAGGCTTCGTTGTAGCACGGCAAGAGAACGGCGATGTTGAAACGTTCGAACATCCGGGCGGCTTGGTTCCTGTTGGATCGGCGCCATCATAGGCATCAGGGTGTTAACAAGACGCCAAGGAGCGTCGCGCCGAGCGCTCGACAAGGTCGCTCCCGCCCCTCGGGTTTTACGCTTTCTTGATCGCGTCTCCTTATGATGCCGCGAGAGCAAGAGGGACGGGAAACCATGCCGAGCGGCACTGCGGCACTATCAGACATGGCGACGGCGCCTGCACCGAGGCGGTTCTGGTCGAGATTGCCCTCGGCGGTGCTCGTTTACGGTGCGCCCATCATCCTCTTCGTCGTCGTCCAGTTCCTGAGGGCGACTGACTATGTCGGCCGCGACAATGACGATGTCATGCGATTGGTTGAAGTGCGCGATCTGCTGGCCGGCCAAAGCTGGTTCGATCTGACGCAGGTCCGCCTCGGCCTCGAGGGCGGAACGTTGATGCACTGGTCGCGGCTGATTGATCTGCCCATCGCCGGGCTCATGGCTCTCCTCCGACCCTTTGTCGGTGCATTGCAGGCGGAAGTCCTGGCCCTGGCGATATGGCCGATCTGCCTGACGATTCCGTTGCTCGCGGCAATGGGCCTGGCCGGGCGCCGTGTCGGCGGCACGCCGGCCATGCATTTCTGTCTGGGGTTGACGGCGCTGTTCATCGCCACCTCGAACCGGTTTCTCGGGGGGGCGATCGATCATCATAACGTGCAGTTGGTCCTGGTCGCGGTCATGCTGGCGATGCTCGTCGATCGGCAGTATCGGGCGTCCAGCTACGCAATGGCAGGATTGGCGGCGGCGCTGGCGATCGCCATTGGTGCGGAAACGACGCCGTTTGTGGCCATGGTCTGCGCCGTCGTCGCCTGCCAGTGGGCCCCCGTCGGCCGGCAGGCTGCGCGGGCTACCGTTGCCTTTGGCCTTTCGCTCGCTGCAAGCTTGAGCCTCTTCTTCTTCGTGACCGTGCCGCCGCGCCTCTATCTGGCTGCGACCTGCGACAATCTCTCGATCGCCTTCTATTCGCTGGCGCTGGCCGGAGGCGGATTGCTGGCCCTTGCCGCGGCAATGGTCAGCACTCGACCGACCGTCGCGCGGTTCTTCGCCCTTGGCGCCTGCGGCCTCGGCGTCATTGTCGTGGCACTGCTGGTGGCGCCGCAATGCCTGGGCAATCCTTTGGCAGGGCTCGATCCGCTGCTCCGTGAGCTGTGGCTCGACAACGTCACCGAGGCACGTTCCTTCGCAGCCGTTGCAGCGACGGAACCCGCCAGCATCGGGGCCTACTATTTCGCCGGTGCATTTGCCGCGCTTCTTTGCGCCTGGCGCATCTGGCGTCGCGACAGGATCGATCTCAACCTCATCCTCTTCGCGCTTGTGTTTTCGAGCCTGATGATCGCGCTCGTCCAGGTGCGCGGGATGGCCTTTTCCAATCTCCTGGCGATTGTGCCGATCGCGTCGCTGCTCACCGACCTTCGCGCCCGCTCAAGCGGCGGAACGGCAGGGATGGGCGCCTCTCTCCTTTACGTCGGCACGCTGCTCATTTCGGTTCCGGCGGTATGGGCCATGGCCGGAACGTTCGTCGACAAGGGCATCGGGGGACTCGTGGCAAGCGAAACCGTAGCCTCGAACGGTGAGGCGTGCCTGACGGCGGCGTCATTGACAGATCTGGAAGGCTTGCCGCCGTCGTTCGTTGTCGGCCCATCGGATATTGGTGCGGCCCTCCTTCGCTACACGCAGCACCGCGTGCTGAGCGCGCCCTATCACCGCAATGCCGTCGGCATGCTCGCGGAATTGAAGATCGGCCTGGCGCGGCCGGAAGAAGCGGAGGTCATGCTGCGCCAACTGGGGCATCCGGTGCTGGCCTTCTGCGCCGCGGACGCTCAGGCGCAAATGATCGCCGCGAGGGCGCCGCAAGGCTTCTATGCCGAGCTTGCCGCCGGGCGCGTGCCGGCGTTCCTGTCGCCCCTGCCGGTTTCGGCAGGCGCGCCCATTCGGCTCTATGCCCTGAAACCTTGAGCGCGCCTGCGGTCGGTGGGTGGAAAGCGCAACGGATGTGCTGGCCTTCGGCCAAGGGTGCGGTAAAAGAAGCCATGGCTTCTTTCTTCGACAGCGATTCTCCGAGCAACCTCACCGAATATTCGGTGTCCGAGCTTTCCGGCTCGATCAAGCGCACGGTCGAGCAGGCTTTCGACCAGGTGCGCGTGCGCGGCGAGATCTCCGGCTATCGCGGCCCGCATTCGTCCGGCCACGCCTATTTCGCGCTGAAGGACGATCGGGCGCGCATCGATGCGGTGATCTGGAAAGGCACGTTCTCGCGCCTGCGCTTCCGGCCCGAGGAAGGCATGGAAGTGATCGCGACCGGCAAGGTCACGACCTTCCCGGGCTCGTCGAAGTACCAGATCGTCATCGAATCAATGGAACCGGCCGGCGCCGGCGCGCTGATGGCGCTGCTGGAAGAGCGCAAGCGCAAGCTCGCCGCCGAAGGCCTCTTTGATGCCGGCCGCAAGCGGCCGCTACCCTACATGCCCAAGGTGATCGGCGTCGTGACGTCGCCCACGGGTGCGGTCATCAGGGATATCCTGCACCGCATCGCCGACCGCTTTCCCGTGCACGTCGTCGTCTGGCCGGTCCGGGTGCAGGGCGATGGTTCGGGCGACGAGGTGGCGGCAGCGATCCGCGGCTTCAACGCGATCGAGCCCGGCGGCGCGATGGCCCGGCCAGACGTGCTGATCGTTGCCCGCGGCGGCGGCAGCCTCGAGGACCTCTGGGGTTTCAACGACGAAGCCGTCGTCCGCGCCGCGGCCGCTTCCGAGATCCCGCTGATTTCCGCTGTCGGGCATGAGACCGACTGGACATTGATCGACTATGCCGCCGACCAGCGGGCGCCAACGCCGACCGGTGCTGCCGAAATGGCGGTGCCGGTCAAGGCCGATCTCGAAGCCGCGGTTTCCGGCCTCTCGGCCCGTCTCAAGGCCGCCGTCGGGCGGCAGATGGACAATCGCCGCCAGGCGGTGCGCTCATTGGCGCGCGCGCTGCCGTCGCTCGATCAGTTGCTGGCGCTACCGCGCCGCCGCTTCGACGAGGCCGCCCTTGGGCTCGGGCGCGGCCTCACGATGAACACGGCCAACAAGCGGCGCCAGTTCGAGCGCGTCTCGACCGAACTTCGCGCCGATCTTCTCAAGGGCAAGCTCTCCGAGCGCCGCCAGCGCATCGTCGATGCCATGAACCGGGCCGAGCGCATCGTAGAGCGGCAGGTGCATCGCGGGGAGGCGCGGGTTTCGGCGGCAGACGCCTCGTTGCGGACGTTGCCGTCGCGGCTGCTTGGTCAGATCCATCGCGCGACGGATCGTGTCGCCGGGCTCGCCGCCCGATCCGATGCAGCCGTGCGCGCGGATATTCGCCGCCTGTGCAGCGTCATCGTCGCCCAGGACCGCATCCTGCAATCCCTTTCCTATCGCAACGTCCTGCAGCGCGGCTTCGCGCTGGTCCGCGATGCCGAAGGCGGTCCGGTGCGCCAGGCTGCGGCCGTGACGGCCGGCATGGCGCTCAGTCTGGAATTCGCCGATGGTCGAGTTTCGGCAATTGCCGGCGACGGCGGCGACGAACCCGCCCCGCAGACGCCGGCGCCGCGCAAGAAGCAGATGAAGCCCTCGGAGCCGACGGGCGACCCGCCGAAGCAGGGCAGCCTGTTCTAGGCAGCCGCACGATCTCCGGTCGGAATCCGGCAAAGCGTTTAGGTCCCCGGTTGGGCGGGATGGGAGAACCATGCGTATTCTGCTCGTGCTTGCGCATCCGCTCGAAGACAGTTTTGCCGCAAGCGTTGCGCGTGAGGCGCGAGCGGCGCTGGAAGCGAACGGCCACATCGTCGACCTGCTCGATCTCTATCGCGAGGATTTCGATCCGCGCCTGAGCGTTGCCGAGCGCGCCAGCTACTTTACCGAGGCCTATGATCGAACGGCCGCCACCGATTGGATTGCGCGACTGCAGGCGGCCGATGGCCTTGTGCTGGTCTTTCCGCAATGGTGGTTCAATTTTCCGGCGATCCTCAAGGGTTTCTTCGATCGCGTCTTCGCGCCGGGCATCGCCTTCGACAACGATCCGGCCGGCGGCCGCATCATCCCGCGCCTTCACAACATCAAGCTCTTCTGGGCGCTGACGACGACCGGCTCGCCGTGGTGGGTGGTGCACCTCTATATGGGCAATCCGGTGAAGCGGCTTTTGAAGCGCGGCATCGCCGCCTTCTGCGCCAAGGGCCTGAATTTCCGCATGCTCGCGCTGCACGACATGGACCGGGCGACCGACGCCAAGCGCAAGGCGCATCTCGCCCGTGTCCGTCGGCTGGTCGCCAGAATCTAGGGCGCCGTGCGTTCAGATGCACGCACTAAGGTCGCTCCAGCACTTTGTTTCTGGAGCATCTTTCCGCTTCCAGCGATTTCACTTGAAAGCGGGATGCTCCAGCCGCGTCTACTCGAACGCCGCCAGATACTTTCGCAGCAGCCGGTCGAGCGTCGCACGCTCCTCCGGCGAGAGCTCGGAAACGACCCGATGCTGGTTTGCCACATGCGCGGTCGCCGCCTCGTCGACCCGGCGCAGCCCTTCCTCCGTCAGGGTGATGATGACGCTGCGCCGGTCCTCGGGATTGGCGATCCGCTCGACGAGACCGGCTTTCTCCAACTGGTCGATGCGGTTGGTCATGGTGCCGGAACTGACCATGGTGGTATCCAGCAGCTCGCCGGGCGAAAGCCGATAAGGCGGCCCGGAGCGGCGCAGCGTCGCCAGCACGTCGAAGCTCGAAGCGGAGAGGCCGCGTTCGGCAAAGGTCTTTTCGATCTCCCGGTCGATATGGGTCGAAAGCCGCGAGAGCCGGCCGAGCAGGCCCATGGCCGACACGTCGAGATCCGGACGTTCCCGGTGCCATTGAGCCAGTATCCTGTCGACGCGGTCCATCCGAAGCCTCCATTGTTCCAACAGCTATAGGATATCTTGACGTAGAGATAAACTGTGATAGTCTGAATTTATCTTGATGTAGAGATTCTTTAGGTAGAGATATGAGCGCGAACCGCACTGCCGACCTTGCCTTGACTGCGCTGGCGCCCGCCATCTGGGGCAGCACTTACCTCGTCACAACGGAGTTCCTGCCGTCAGGCTATCCGCTGACGGTCGCGATGCTGCGGGCCCTGCCGGCAGGGCTCCTGCTGCTGCTCATCGTACGGCGTCTCCCTGAGGGTATCTGGTGGCCGCGAAGCTTCATCCTCGGCGCGCTCAACTTCTCCTTCTTCTGGGCCATGCTGCTCGTCTCGGCTTACCGGCTGCCGGGCGGCGTTGCCGCCACGGTCGGCGCCGTCCAGCCGCTGATCGTCATCCTGCTGTCGCGCGTCTTCCTCGGCTCGCCGATCCGGACTCTCAGCGTCGCGGCCGGCCTTGCAGGTATCGTCGGGGTCGGCCTTCTGGTTCTGACGCCGGGCGCCACGCTCGATCCGCTCGGAGTGCTCGCCGGTCTCGCCGGCGCTGTCTCCATGGCTTTCGGTACGGTCCTCAGCCGCCATTGGGCGCCGCCGGTGCCGCCGCTCACCTTCACCGCCTGGCAACTGGCGGCCGGCGGCCTGCTTCTCGTGCCGGTAGCGCTGTTCTTCGAACCGTCCCTGCCTTCATTGACGGCGGCAAACGTTCTCGGCCTGGCCTATCTCGGCCTGATCGGCGCCGCCTTCACCTATCTGCTCTGGTTCCGCGGCCTCTCACGCCTCGAGCCGTCGGCCGTCTCGCCGCTCGGCTTCCTGAGCCCGGTCGTTGCCATCCTGCTCGGCTGGGGCGTGCTTGGCGAGCAACTGACGCCGGTCCAGGCCCTCGGTATCCTCGTCGTCTTCGCCAGTGTCTGGCTCAGCCAGCGCGCACACTTGCTGCCCAGGGTGCGACCTGCCCGCGCCTGAGCGCGGGCTTGCAACCACAGGGCAAGCGTCTCGCAGTGCCGGCCGGCCGGTTTGTTAACGAAGAGGCCGCGGCATTCCTGCGGCGGCCCCGATGGCTTTCACAAAAGGGGAACCGGCTCCTGATCGCGAGATCAGGCCCACTCGCCCTGGCGCATGACCGGCACGCGGCTGCCGTCGGCACGCACGCCGTCGATGTCGACCTGGCCGGAGCCGATCATCCAGTCGATATGGATCAGGCTCGAATTGCCACCCTGGGCGCGAATCTGTTCCGGCGTCAGCTTGGCATCGTCGACGAAGCAGCCCGAATAGCACTGACCGAGCGCGATGTGGCAGGAGGCGTTTTCGTCGAACAGCGTGTTGTAGAACAGGATGCCGCTGGCCGAGATCGGCGAGGAATGCGGCACCAGCGCCACTTCGCCGAGCCGGCGCGCGCCCTCGTCGGTGTCCAGCACCTTGTTGAGCACTTCCTCGCCGCGCGATGCCCTCGCCTCGACGATCCGGCCGCCTTCGAAGCGCACCTGAATGTTGTCGATCAGCGTGCCCTGGTGCGACAGCGGCTTGGTCGAGGAGACATGGCCTTCGACGCGCAGCGCGTGCGGCGTCGTGAAGACTTCTTCGGTCGGGATGTTCGGATTGCAGATAATGCCGTTCTTGGCTTCCGACGCACCGCCGCACCACAGATGACCATCGGCCAATCCCACCGTCAGGTCGGTGCCGGGGCCGGTGAAGTGCAGGGCTGCGAAGCGCTCGCCATTCAGCCAGGCCGAGCGGCGGGCGAGGTTGGTATTGTGCTCCTTCCAGGCCGCCACCGGATCGGCGACATCGACGCGCGAGGCCGCAAAGATGGCGTTGGCGAGCTTTTCGACGGCAACCGCGTCCGGATCATCAGGGAAGACCAGCTTTGCCCAGGACGGGTTCGGGTAGGAGACGATGTTCCAGTTGATGTCGAAGTTGGAGATCTTTTCAAGCGCCGGCTTGTAGGCGATCGAATTCGCCTTGTTGGCGCGCGCGACCTTCGCCGGGTCCTGCGCCGAGAGCATCATCGGGTTGTCGCCGGAGATCGCCAGGCGCGCAGCGCCGCCGGCAAAGGCCTTGGCCATGCCTTCGAACAGCCAGTCGCTCGCGCGGTCGAAGCTCTCGTCCGGAGCGTAGGCGTAGCGTGCCAGTGTCGTGTCTTCGTCGGAGTAGAGCGTCGTCACCAGACCTGCACCCGCCTTGTAGGCGTGCTTGGTGATCAGGCGCACCAGCGGCATTGCCGCGACCGGCGCGGTCATCACCAGGTCCTGGCCGCGCTGGAGCTGCAGGCCGACCTGGATCGCGACTTCTGCAAGCTTATCGAGTTTTACAGGATCGATGGGATTGGGCGTATTGGCGGGATAGGTCATGATCTGCCTGTCTTTTGAATCGGAAGAAGAAGACTTAGAGCGCTTTGCGGCGAAAATGAAGGCTGATTGCCCGGCATCGTTCCGCGGTTAGCGTGCCGCGAGGGCAGCCCTCATCCGTTCGACATTGCTCCGGTGCACTGCCTCGTAAGGCGCGAAATAGACGATCGCGCCGGAGCCGATCTCCTCGGCGGCGAATTCCGCGAGCGTGCCGATGGCAGCACCTGTCTCGATCGCATGCGTCAGCCGCTCGATGTAGCGGCGGTTGGTGTCGATCAGCTCCGGCCCGTAGCCGCCGGCGGCGATGCGCTCGCTCTCGCCGTGGGCGGGCAGGATCCGAGCAATCGGCCATTGCCGTAGACGCCTGAGTTCCGCGATGTGCGTCTCCGTTTGATCGGCCTCGCTAATGAAGGTCGTCGTATCCTCGAGTGTATCGCCGGCGAGCAGCAGCTTCTCCTCGGGCAGCCAGATGACATTGCCGTCGGCGCTGTGGATGGCGAAGTGATGCAACTCGACCCGACGTTCGCCGATTGTGAGCGTGAGCGTCTCAGTAAACAGCCGGTTCGGCATGACGAGGGGATGGATCGGCGGCGTCGCCGTCTCGATCCGTTCGCGATTTTCCTCAAGCTTTTCCGCCGTCAGCCTGAGTGCGATGATCTCGCAATCGGCAAAGACGGCGTTCCCGGCCACGTGATCCTTGTGCCAATGGCTGAGCACGACGCGGATCGAGGTGACGCCGAGGCTTTCAAGGTGATCGCGGATCGCGCGGGCATGGGCGAGCGAAATATGCGTGTCATAGACCAGCGCCTCGCGGCCATCGACGATGGCATAGGAGGCGATGCCGAGTTCATAGGCGCCATCATCGAGCCAGTTCGGCGCCTGCGAGTGGAGCCGCACCCCGGCGATACGCCCGTCATAATAGGCATAGAGGCCGGGGTAGGGCTCCAGGATCGTCAAGGTCGAGGTCAGGTCCGTCATGTGCAGCTCCTCCCGCATGGCTTGGTGCTGTCATAGGCCAGTGCGAAACGAAACTGAAGGACGGGATGCTGGCTGCGATCCTATCTGCCTATGCCTCTCGCGCACGCAGCAGGTAGGCGTCGTGATCCCTGAGGAAGGCCATTAGCCGCTCGCCGTAATCGGCGGTCACTGCCGCCTTGACGCTCGGCCGCTCAGAGAGCGCCCTTCGCCAGGCGCGAACTCGATCGAGGCGATCGAAGATGCCGTGATCGGCGAGCGTGTCGAAGAGGTCGAAGTAGCGGAAGATCGGTGCGAAAACCGCATCGACGAGGGAAAAACCGGCGCCGGCAAAATAGGGACCGTCGCCGAGTGCCGCTTCCATGGTCGCGAGCTTGCCGGCGATCGCGTTGCGCTTCTGCTCATAGGTTGCCTGGTCCTTGGCGGTCTCGAAGCCCCAGAGCTCCGAAAGGATCGACGAGCCGAATTCCATCCAGCCGCGATGCCGGGCGCGCTCCAGCGCATTTTCGGGGTGAAGCCTCGGGCCGGCTTGAGTCTCCTCGACATATTCGGCGATGACCGAGCTTTCGAACAGCACGGCTTCGCCGCCCTGCTGCGGCACCTGGAGCAGCGGCACCTTGCCGAGAGGCGAGATCTTCAGGAACCAGTCGGGCTTGGACTTGAGGTCGATATAGGTCCGCTCGAAACGAACGCCTTTTTCGTCGAGCGCGATCGAGGCGCGTTGCACATAGGGGCAGAGATGGTGGCTGACGAGGGTAAGCATGGCAGTCTCCCGGTTGAGGCAAGGTAGATGCATTTGCATGTATGTAGGCTTGCTTTGACTTTCAAGATGGATGTAATTGCATCTATGGCCAGCGAGACAAAAAACGAAGCAAAGCGCCCGAGCGCGGAAACGACCGAAGCCTGGATTGGGCTGATGCGCGCCCGTGAGCGCGTGCTTGCTCGGATCGAGGCCGACTTCAAGGCTGCAGGCTTGCCGCCGCTTGGGTGGTACGACGTGTTGTGGGAGCTGGTGCAGGCGGAGGGCGGCCGTCTGCGCCCCTTCGAGATTGAGGCGCGCACCTTGCTGGCGCAATACAACCTCTCCCGCCTGATCGATCGGCTGGTGAAGGAAGGTCTGGTCCGCCGCGAAGCTTTCGACGCCGATGGTCGCGGCCAGTGGGTGGTGATCACCGAGGCCGGCCGGACGATGCGTGAACGCATGTGGCTGACCTATGGCCCGTCGATCAAAGCCCATGTCGGCGCCAGATTGACCGCGGCCGAGGCGAGGCAGCTGGCGGCGCTGCTGGCGAAGCTGCGGTAAGGCATTTGGGCTCAAGAAGAGTGCAACGGCGGACAATCGGACGGTGACTGCCACGCACATTGCCCCTCACCCTCACCCTCTCCCCGCAGGCGGGGAGAGGGGACCTGCCCCCTCGCAACGCTGTCGAACGGAGCCGCCATCACGGGAAGCAGAGGTGGCCGTTGTTGAGGCGAGCCGGGTGCCACACGCTTCCTTCGCCCCGCCTGCGGGGAGAAGGTGCCGGCAGGCGGATGAGGGGCAAGGTCGGGCAGGTGGCTCGCGTCTGATCAGCGCGTGGCCGCCCTCAGCTGCTGAGGCCGAACGACTTCTCCAGCGCTTCCCAGGTCTCGTCCATGGCGAAGGTGCCGGACAGATAGGGCAGTGCCACATGGCCGTAGAGCGGCGAAAGCTGCCACTCGGCGGTTTCCTCGTCGACGCCGGCGATCTGCTGCAGGTAGATCGTCGAGACGAGGCCGGTGCGGTCGGCGCCGGCCTTGCAATGGATCAGCAGCGGCTTCGGCGCGTCGCGGAGGATCGCCATCAGGGCATCGGTTTCCTTGCGGTCAATCTCCGCCGAGGCGGACATGGGGAAGTTGATGAGCCGGATACCGTTGCGCTCGGTGGCGGCGACCTCGTCGCGATACCAGCGTTCGTGCGGTTTCTCGCCGCGCAGATTGAGTATGGTGCGGATGCCGTAGGCCTTGGAATAGGCGGCGATCGCTTCGGCGGTCGGCTGCGCCGAACGGTAGACCTCACCGGCGACGAGCGTGTGGAAGTTGCCGGTCCATTGCAGACCAACGAGATAGAGGACCAGGGCTGCAACGAGCGCAACCGTGCCGACGACGAGGCGTTTGAGAAGACGCTTCGCGCGCAGAAACCTTGCAGATGCCATGAAACGACTCCGAAGCGACCCCACGCTCCCGGTCGTGAGCGCGCTGCGGGCGGAAAACCATCGGGGATTTCCGCATCCCGTCTGGCTGCTCCTATAGGCCATCCATGAAATTTTGATGGCAGAGATCAGGCGATCAGCGGTGCGGCGATCGCCTTCAGCGCGGCCTGGGCGTCGCGCGGCGCAAGCCGGACCTGCAGCCCGCGCTGGCCGCCATTGATGTAGACCGCGGCTTCGGCAAGGGCTGCCTCCTCGATTGCGGTCGGCACCAGCTTCTTCTGGCCGAACGGGCTGATGCCGCCGACGTGGTAGCCGGTCAGCCGCTCGGCATCCGCCGGCTTCATCATGGCCGCCGATTTGCCGCCGAAAGCGGCGGCGAGCTTCTTCATGCTGACTTCGCGGTCGGAGGGCACGACGCAGCAGACCGGCTTGCCGTCGACCTCGGCCATCAGCGTCTTCAGCACCCGGCTCGGATCCTCGCCGAGCGCTTCCGCCGCCTGCAGGCCGACGCGCTCGGCACTGGGATCGTAGTCATAGCTGTGCACCGTGAAGGTAACGCCAGCCTTCGAAAGCGTCTGGGTGGCGCGCGTGGTCTTCGACATCGTCTAGCTCCGGATCAGGCGTTACAGCGTCGCCTCGTAGAGGTCGGGCTTGAACCCGATCAGCAGGTTGCCGTCGGCTTCGAGCACGGGCCGCTTGATCATTGAGGGCTGCGCCAGCATCAGCGCGATCGCCTTTTCCTCATCGAGACCCTGCTTGTCAGCCTCGTCGAGCTTGCGGAAGGTGGTGCCGGCACGGTTCAGCACCGTTTCCCACCCGGCTTCCTTGCACCAGCGTTCGAGGTGCGCGCGGTCGATGGCCTCGGCCTTGTAGTCGTGGAAGCGGTAGGCGATGCCACGGCCGTCGAGCCAGGTGCGCGCCTTCTTCATCGTGTCGCAGTTCTTGATGCCGTAGATCGTAGCCGTCATTCCATGCCCCAATATCGTCGTGCGCAACTCCGGCAACCATCCGGAATCGCGCAACTTCAAAGCGTGGCTGGAGTGATAGCGTCCCGGCGAGCCCGAGGGAAGGCGTTGACCTTGTTTCAGGTCACGCCGGCGTAGCGGCCGGGCCTGTGGTTGATCGCCAGCGTCATGTTGACGACGGCAGCACCCACGACCGAAAGCACGAGGTTTGCCGGCGGCAGCACGAAGTAGGCGGCGGCGAGGATGGCGAGATCGACTGCGAGCTGAAAGTAGCCGGCGCGGACGCCGAATTTTTCCTGGAGATAGATCGCCACGATGTTGATGCCGCCAAGCCCGGTGCGATGGCGGAAGAGGATCAGTAGACCCGTGCCCATCAGTCCACCGCCGACAACCGCCGCGTAGATCGGGTCGAGCTGCGCGATCTCCACCCATCCGGCCGTCAGCCGCGAAAACAGCGACACCAGGCTGACGGCGAGGAAGGTGCGCAGCGCAAACATCCAGCCGAGCCGTTTGACCGCCAGCACGTAGAAGGGCAGGTTGACGAGGGAGAAGACCAGCGAGAACTCGGCCCCGGTCGCATATTGCAGGAGCAGAGCCAGGCCCGATGTGCTGCCCGTCAAGAGCATCGCCTTGCTGTAGATGATGACACCGAGCGACATGATCAGCGTGCCCGTCAAGATCGCCAGCGCATCCTCGTAGAGACGGTGGCGTTCTACCGGGGGTTCAGACACGTCGATGCTGCGCTCGGTCATCTGATCCTCAGAGATTCCTGAACTTGGCGATGACGCCTTCGACTTCCGCCGTCTTCAGGCCGGCGATGTTGATGCGGCCGGAGCCGGGCATGTAGATGCCGTGCTCGTTTCGGAGCCGCATGACGTCGGCTTCGGTGAGCGGCAGCAGCGAGAACATGCCTTCCTGGCCGGCGACGGCGCCGAGCGCCTGCCAGCGGTCGCGCAGGCCCTCGGCGAGCGCCCGGCGGATATTGGTGATGCGCAGCCGCATGGTTTCAAGTTCTTCCTTCCAGTCGCGCGCGAGGTCGGCGTCGGAAAGGATCATGCGCACGATCGCCGCGCCATGATCCGGCGGCATCGAGTAGCTGGTGCGGGCGAGGCCGGCGAGGTTGGAGCGGACCGTATCGGCGGAGGAGGACGAGGTCGTCACCGCGAAGATCGCGCCGGCGCGTTCGCGATAGAGGCCGAACGACTTGGAGCAGGAAACGGCGACCAGCGCTTCGGGCACGACGCCGATCAGGTGGCGAAGACCGGCGACATCCTCGTCGAGACCGCGGCCGAAGCCCTGATAGGCGAGGTCGACGAGCGGCAGCAGCCCGCGCTCGGCAATGATGGCGGCAAGCTCCATCCACTGTGCCTCGGTGATGACGCCGCCCGTCGGGTTGTGGCAGCTCGCATGCAGGAGAACGGCATCGCCGGCGGCAGCGCCCTGCAGCGCCGTCATCATGTTGTCGAAGAGCACCGTCTGCGACGGCACGTCGAAGAACGGGTAACCGGCTGGCTCAAGGCCGGCCGTCTTGAAAATGCTCGCATGATTAGGCCAGCTCGGCAGGCCGATCCAGATGCGCCTGCCGCCCATCTGATGGATGAGGTCGGCCGCGAGCCTCAGCGCGCCGGAACCACCCGGTGTCTGCACGCCGGCAATGTGGCTGCGATCGACGGTGTCGCCGCCAACCAGCGTCCACAGATGATCGATGAAGACGAGGTCGCCCTCGGGGCCGACATAGGCCTTGCTGTCCTGGGTTTCGAGGAGCCGCTTTTCCGCGGCCTTGACGGCGCGGAAGATCGGCGTGTGACCGGTTTCGTCGCGGTAGACGCCGACGCCGAGATCGACCTTTCCGGGGCGTTCGTCCTTGCGATAGAGCCCGATCAGGGCGAGCAACGGATCATCGGGTTGGCGGGTCAGTGCGTCGAACATGCCGGAATTCCCCCTTGGCGTGGCAGCGATTGCATTTCTGTCGAAAGGCCAGCCGGCCGCCGTTCCTCCGGCTGACCTGCGGCTTCCTTCTTAGGTCAGGATCAGCGCAAAATCGATGCGATTTTTGCCATGGAGACAATGTTGACATCGTAGGATTTGCGCAAAATCCTGCATATCATTTGCTGATTTGCGCATGCGGGGTTCATACGTGGTTGAGAAGGTATCGATGGAGCTGGATCAGGTCGACCGGCGGATCATCCGCCTGCTGGTCGAGGATGCGTCGTTGACCAACAACGAGCTCGCGGCAAGGGTCGGGCTCTCGCCGGCGCCGCTGTCGCGCCGCCTCGCCAGGCTCTATGCGGCCGGCGTCATCCGCCAGACGGTCGTGGTCGATCCGAAGGCCGCAGGCATCGGTTTCCAGGCCTTTGTCGAGGTGACGCTGGAGCGAACCGCAAGCAAGGTCGGCCACCGCTTCATCGAGTTGATCTCACGCATGCCGGAGGTGGTGGAGTGCCACACGGTCGCCGGCGATTTCGACTTTCTCCTGAAGATCGCCGTGCGCGACGTCGCGGACTACAAGCGTCTGCTCTGGAGCGAGTTCGAGCAGATTGCCGAGATCAAGACGCTGCGCTCGACCATCTTGCTCGACAGCCCGAAGATGACGGCCGCCACCTTGGGTGACGGCCGCTGAATCAGGCGACCCGGGACGGCCCACGCTTTCCCGGGATGTCCTCTTAGGCCTCGAGCGGGCCCGGCTTGCGCACGGCGCCGGAGGGCGCGGCGCAGGCGATCTTCATCAGGTCCGAACGTCGGCGTGCGAGGCGGGTCGAGACGCGGGTGACGATCAGCCCGTCCTGCGGCGCGCGCACGTCGAGCGCGCCGTCGGCTCGGCCCGGACGGGTGAGAATGGTCGCGAGCAGGTCCCCGGCCTTCACGGTTTCGCCGATGTCGCGATGGAACAGGATGGCGCCTGCCTCCGGTGCGCGGATCATCTCGATATTGTCGAGCGGCGCGACGATGCCGGCGAAGGGTGCGATCGCCTCTTCGTCACCGGTCACGACGCCACGGGCGACGAGGAAACGGAAGACACCCTCGGCATCCTTGCGGGCAAGTTCCGGATAGACGTCGCGCGTGCCGCGAAGCTCGACGGTGACCGAGAGGCGTCCGGGAAGCCGCGCCTTCTTCTGCCCGGTCTCATATTTCCAGGCATAGGCGACAGCCTCCTCGAAGGCGGTGCTTTCGCCATCCGAGAGGAAGACCGCCTCCATATCGAGCGCGGAGGCGAGGTCTCCCGCCTCCGGCCAGAAGGCATCGTCGATATAGACGTATTGCAGGGCCTCGTCGTCGCAGTGAAGGTCGAGCATCAAGTCGACGCCAAGCGCCATGTGCAGCAACTGGCGCTTCAGCCGATCGGTGGCTGAATGGCGGTCGAGATCATCGATGAGGCTGTCGCGGTCGGCGAGCGAGATCAGCGGAAAATCGCGGTTGAAATTGGTGCGCGATCCCAGATCGAAGCGGCCCTGCAGCTCACCGAAATGCGACTGCGCCGTGCCGATCGGGTTCGCCTGCGGGACGACGGTGATGTCGCCGAGGATGGCGCCGTCCTTGTCCGCCTGCTGCAGCCTTTGCAGAAGGAAATGCGCCAGCGCCGTGCCCGGCAGCTCGTTGGCGTGCAATGCCGCCTGGATATAGGTCTTGGGTGCCGCGGCGCTCCGGCCCCTGAAGCGGAAGACGGGCAGGCGCCATTCGATGCCGGGCGTATCGCCGGCGATGATGATTTCGGAAATGTCCATGGGCTCCTCCCGGATCATTCTGCTGGTGGCGCTTATCGGCATTCCAACAGCGCTCCGCAAGTCGCTAAGAACTGGGGTGCGGCAACGGATTGCGCCGCAGTCGCTCTGGCCTTGATATCCGGGGAAGGCCTATTGTTCTTGGAAAACGTCAGCAGGCAGGAGGCGGCAAAATGATCTTGATCGGCCAATATGACTCCCCGTTCGTACGTCGCGTGGGCATCGCCCTCAGTCTCTACGGCATTGCGTTCGAACACCGCCCCTGGTCGTCTTTCGGCGATGCCGACGAGCTTCGGGCCTATAATCCATTGACGCGCGTGCCGACGCTCGTGTTGGACGATGGCCTCGCGCTGACCGACAGCCACATCATCCTCGACTATCTCGATAGCCTCGTTTCCGACGAGGAGGCCCTGTTCCCCCGATACGAGCCGGAGCGACACCGGGCGCTGAGGATCGCTGCGCTCGCCACCGGGTTGGGCGACAAGGCCGTCAGCCTGTTCTACGAGAAACGGCTGCACGGCGAGGTCTCGGCCGTTTGGGTCGATCGCTGCCGCCGTCAGATCGAGGAGACACTTGGCGTCCTCGAGGCGAGCCGCGCGCAAAGCCAGAGCGAATACTGGTTCTCGCAGCGGATCGGTCATGCGGACATCGCAGTCGCGGCGGTCTTGCGGTTCCTTAAGGACGTGCATTCCGATTTGGTGGCGATCTCGCGCTATCCCCACTTGCACGCCCATGCGGAGAAGCTGGAAGCGCTCCCCGTGTTCCAGACGATCAGTCAGCCCTTCATTCCGCCGGCCCGATGAGGATTGTCGGTCGCGGCAGACGCTCCTCGATTGGGAATGGGGATGCAGGCCGGCGCCGCCGAGGTGCTGCTGCGCCGCTCACCTCGGCGGCATCGTCTCGAATTTCGGCAGGGCCGGATCGAGATGGTCCCAGGCATGGCCGCGTATACCGTAGGTCACCGCCTGAGGCTTGTAGCGGCTGGGGTCGTCGAGGCTTGCCGCGCGGATGGTAAAGAACTCCGGCATGGCCGCAAAGGTCATGTAGACGGGCGAGCCGCAGGTGGGACAGAAGCCGCGCGTCTTCACATTGCCGCTGTCGGCGACCATGTCCCAGTGCCTGGCTTCGCCTTCGAGCTTCAACCCGTCGCGCCGGAACGTCATATGCGATCCATGCCCGGTCCCGCTCTCGTGTTGGCAGTCGCGGCACTGGCAATCGTTCGAGAAAACCGGCTCTCCGGAAATGTGATAGCGGATCGCACCGCAGGCGCATCCGCCGATATAGGACTTGCTCATCCGTTCCTCCTGTTATGGCACGGCAAAGCCGGTGCGCGACCGCGAGGGCGGCGCCGACTGTTCTCTTTGCTTGTTTCGGGCTTGTGAGGTGGCCGGATCGTCGCGACGCTCGATCCGGCGTCGGTGCTACTTCTGCTCATCGGTGACGGAGCCGAGGCGCGACAGGACCTTCGGCCAGCCGTTGCTCATGTTGCTGAACGCCGTGTCGTTCTTCGGCGTCACGAAGCCGGAATGCACGAGGCGAAGGCGCGTGCCGTTATCGACCTTCTTGAGTGTCCAGGTGACGACCGTATCGAGGCGGGAGCCGTAGCCGATATTGCCCTCGTCGCCACCTTTCCAGGAATAGGCGAAGCGCTCATGCGGGCGCACCTCCAGCACCTGGCAACGGATCGTCCCGTCCCAGGCGCCGGCCGGCGTCGTCTGGAAGGTGAAGTGCGTGCCCTCCACGGCTTCAAAACCTGAAGGCGGCATGATCCAGCGGCCCATCAGCTCGCCATTAGTCAACGTCTTCCAGATTGTCTCGGGCGTATGCGGAAACACCTCGTCGAGGACAATGTCTTGCGTCTCGTATTTCAGAACGGCTGCGTCGGTCATGGATCGATCTCCTTGAGAAGGGTGCGCAGATTGGCAAAGCGGTCGCGCCAGAAGCTGCCGTAATGGCTCATCCAGTCGACGAGCGGCGCCAGCCCCTCGGGCTCGGCGCGATAATAGACATTGCGACCCTCGGGACGCTCGGCGACCAGACCCGCCTGTTTCAGCGACTTGAGATGCTGCGAGATTGCGCCCTGCGTCACGCCGCTGCCGCGGGTGAGCTCGACCACGGTGATCTCGTCGGCACTGGCGATGCGTTCGAAGACGGCCCTGCGGGTGGGGTCGGCTAGGGCGCGCATGACGGCGGTGATGGGGGCGGTTTCGATCATTATGCCTAAATCATTAGTGTGTACTGATTGATTAGTCAATACTATTTAATTTGCCCATAGGGCGCGTTGACGCGATGTTTGGTAAGGTCTTCGTTTATTCGCTCGCTTCGGCCGGCCGCTTGACCGCGGCTGCAACGGCGTTGGGCTGCGCGCCTTCGCAGGTCAGAGAATGCAAAAAGGGCGTGCCTTTGAGGCGCGCCCTTCGAAATATTGGTGCTGACGCTAGACTAAGAACGTCGACTGTGGACGTCCCTCACTCCCACTCGATCGTGCCCGGCGGCTTCGAGGTCACGTCGTAGACGACACGGTTGATGCCGCGGACCTCGTTGATGATGCGCGTTGCCGCGCGGCCGAGGAATTCCATGTCGTAGTGGTAGAAGTCCGCCGTCATGCCGTCGACCGAAGTGACGGCGCGAAGGGCACAGACGAACTCGTAGGTGCGTCCGTCGCCCATGACACCGACGGTCTGGACCGGCAACAGCACGGCGAAGGCCTGCCAGATGGCGTCGTAGAGGCCGGCCTTGCGGATCTCGTCGAGATAGATCGCGTCCGCTTCGCGCAGGATCTCGAGCTTCTCGCGGGTGATGCCGCCCGGGCAGCGGATGGCAAGGCCCGGCCCCGGGAAGGGGTGGCGGCCGATGAAGCTGTCGGGCAGGCCGAGCTCGCGGCCGAGCACGCGCACTTCGTCCTTGAAGAGTTCGCGCAGCGGCTCGACGAGCTGCATGTTCATGCGCTCCGGCAGGCCGCCGACATTGTGGTGCGACTTGATCGTCACCGACGGACCGCCGGTGAAGGAGACGCTCTCGATCACATCCGGATAGAGCGTGCCCTGGGCGAGGAAGTCGGCGCCGCCGAGCTTCTTCGCTTCTTCCTCGAATACTTCGATGAACAGGCGGCCGATGATCTTGCGCTTGGTTTCCGGATCGCTGACGCCTTCGAGCTCGCCGATGAAGCGGTCGGACGCGTCGATGTGCAGGAGGTGGAGGTTGTAGTGCTCCTGGAACATCGCAACGACGTTCTTCGCCTCGTCCTTGCGCATCAGGCCGTGGTCGACGAGGATGCAGGTGAGCTGGTCGCCGACGGCCTCATGAATGAGCAGGGCCGCGACCGAGCTGTCGACGCCGCCGGAAAGCGCGCAGATGACCTTCTTGTCGCCGACCTGCTTGCGGATCGCCTCGACCGCCTTGGCGCGGTAGGCCGACATCGACCAGTCGCCCTTGATGCCGGCGATCTTGTGCACGAAGTTGGAAATCAACTTGGCGCCGTCGGGCGTGTGCACCACTTCCGGGTGGAACTGCACGGCGTAATACCTGCGCTTCTCGTCGGCGATGAAGGCGAAGGGCGCGTTGGCCGAGGTCGCCACGACCTCGAATCCCTCGGGGATCGCGGTGACGCGGTCGCCATGCGACATCCAGACCTGGTGGCGTGAGCCGACCGACCAGAGGCCTTCGAACAGCGGGCAGTCCTTTTCGACTTCCAGGAAGGCGCGGCCGAATTCGCGGTGATGGCCGCTCTCGACCTTGCCGCCGAGTTGGGCGCACATGGTCTGCTGGCCATAGCAGATGCCAAAGACCGGCAGGCCGGAATCGAAGATCGCCTGGGGGGCGCGCGGCGAGCCGATATCGAGCGTCGAGGCCGGGCTGCCGGAGAGGATGACGGCCTTCGGCTTCAGCTGGCGGAAGCCTTCTTCCGCCGACTGGAACGGCACGATTTCGCAATAGACACCGGATTCGCGCACGCGCCGGGCGATGAGCTGCGTCACCTGGCTGCCGAAGTCGACGATGAGGACGGTGTCGGGATGGGCTGTCTGGGTCATTTGGGGCCTTCAAACAAGCTTGATCATGGCGAGCCTTTAATGAAAGCCCGCCATCAGCGCAACGATTCAATTGCACCCCGACAATTCCGGGGTTTCAGAGCGGGATGAGCGTCTAGAGCCGGATCTCGCCGCTCGAAACCGCATTCTCCAGCCGGTCGATCACATCAGCAAGCTTCTCGTCGATAACGTGAAGATATTCGGTCCAGTCGCTGACGTGCTTGAGCTCGGCCTTGCCGTCGGAAATACCGCGAAGCGCAATCAGCGGAACCCCGAAGGACTGACAGGCGCGCAGGACCGCAAAGGTCTCCATCTCGACCATGTCGGCATCGATCGCCTCATAGGCAGCACCGGAGACGATGTTGGCGCCGGTCGAAAGCCGGGCCTCCGGCACGCCGGGGATCCTGAGCGGCAGCGGCACTATCACCGGCAGGTCGAGAAACGGCGTCCTGCCCTTCTCGAAACCGAGCGGCGAGGCATCCATGTCGCGGTAGCCGACCGAGACCGCCTGGTAGACTTCGGTCTGTTCAAGCTTGGCGGCACCGGCCGAGCCGAGCGAAACGACGAGGTCGGGCAATGCACGCTCCGCGGCGAGTTCGGCAAGCGTCCGCGTCAGCATGACGGCCGCTTCGACCGGGCCGACGCCGGTCATCAGCGGCTTGATCCGCTCCTTGAGATGTGGCCCGTATTCGGCATCCACGGCCATGACGTAGAGGATCCTGCGCCCGGCGACGTCCTTGACGGCAAAACTCATCCTTCGATCCCTTCGCGTCCCCGCACCACCATCATCGTTCCCGTCATCGACGCGATCAGCTTTGCCGGCCCGTCGGCGCGGATCGCATAGCCGCGCCCGTCGGAAACAATGATCGTCGATCCGGGCTTGGTCACTTCGCCGCGGAACAGAAAGCGCTCGCCGCGCCCCGGCGAGAGCAGATTGACCTTGAACTCGATCGTCAGGATCGAGGCATCGGGGTCGATCACCGAATAGGCCGCATAGGTGCCGGCCGAATCCAGCGCCGCCGAGATCACGCCCGCATGCAGGAAACCATGCTGCTGCGTCAGCTTCTCGTCGAACGGCAGTTCGATCTCGACGGTGCCCTGTTCAACGAGCGTCAGTTCTGCGCCGATCGTGCGCATCGCCGCCTGCCGCGCGAAACTCTCGCGGATGCGCTTTCGGAAATCGGGGGGATCGCGGTCGTCCATCAATGAGAAAGGCCCTGCATAATGTCTACGGGCCTACCGGTCCCGGTCGGCGGACAGTCGCACGGCCTTCAGAGGACGACAAGTCAGAAAGACGGAAGAGCCCCGGCCTTGGACGGTGTTTGCGCTCGCCCGTGAAAAATCCTCGCCAGTCCCGTTCGTGCCGTTTTTAAGCCCGCTTGTCGCACCTATATCTCCTTCATGAACAGCTTCCGCCGCATCGAAATTCGCCCGGCCGTTCCGGACGACATCATGATGATCGCCTCCGTCATCGTCGAAACCTGGCGAGCGACGTTTCGCGGCCTGATCGCCGATCAGTTTCTCGACGCCATGACGATCGAGCAGCAGGCGCTGCGCCACGCCAGGCGAATGCGCGTTGCCGGGGTCTTTCATCTGGTGGCGGTCGATCTGAACGCGGACAAGGTGATCGGCTTTGCGAACTACGGCAAGGCGCGCTCCATGCCGCCGCGCTTCGACCGGGAGCTCTACGCCCTCTACATTCTCGAAGAGTTCCAGCGCGCCGGCATCGGTTCGGCGCTGGTGCGAAGCGTCGCGGCGCACAGCCGCGAGATGGGGGGCTCTTCGCTGTTCGCCTGGGTGCTGTCGACCAATCCGAACCGATCCTTCTACGAGCGCCTGGGCGCAGTGCCGGTCGCCCAGGGACAGGTCGCGCTCGGCGCCGAGACGCATGAGCAGGTCGCCTATCGCTGGAATGATCTGGCGCGGCTCTCGGGTGCCGCGGATCTCGCCGCCTAGAAAACCCGCTTTCCGGTGGATCACCGGAAGGGAAAGATGGCCGAGAAGCAAGGCCCACACCGACCTTTGCGCATCTAAACGCGCGGCGCTGTCGTCTCTTTCGGTCTACGTCAATCGCACGATATGCTGGTCCCAGGCGACGCGGCTTTGCTGTCGCTTGAAGTGGCCATCATAGGAGGAGACGGCAAAGCCGTGATCGGCGGCGGCAACCCCCGCTGCATCGACGACGCGCTCCTCCTTCAGCACCGCTCCGGTCCGGGCATCGAGCGTCACTGCCACGTTGCCCTTGGGCGAGGTCAGGCCGATCAACCCCTCGTGCCGGTTGACCGCGATCGCGCCCACATAATTTGCCAGCGCTTCCGTCGTACGCTCGGGCAGCGACAGGAACTGGATATCCTCCCCCTTGGCAAAATGCCCGACGAGCGGCGGCAGGTCGTTGCGCGCGCCTTCGTACTGGCAGGCAAACCAGATCTCGCCCTTCGGGCCGATATCGACATGGCGGGTTGATAGCCGGCTGAGGTCATCAGGTAGACCGTGTTTCTGCACCAGCGCTCCGGTGCGCGTGTCGACCAGCGTCAGGCTCGGCTCCATATGGTCGAGATTGAGCTTGGTGCGGCCGAAATCCGGGTGTGTTTCGATGCCGCCATTGGCGATCGCCAGCAGGCGTCCGTCGGCAGCAAGCGTCATGTCATGCGGGCCGACGCCATAGGTCGGGACCTCGCCGATGCGGGCAAAGTTGTCTGTGCCGTCATAGATTCCGACCATGCCGCGGTTGGCGGCAAAGTCGTTCTCGGTGGCATAGAGCAGCCTGCCATCCGCCGAGAAGCAGCCGTGGCCGTAGAAGTGCCGGCCCTCCGCCGCGGCGATAACCACTGGTTCCGCCGTACCGTCGGTCGCAAGGATCATGGCATAGGTGCCGGGCCGGCGGGCAAAGGCGACTGCCCGGTGGCTGACGGGCGAATAGGCCATGCCATGGGCACGGGTCGGCAGCGCGGTGCGCTCGATGATTTCGCCCGTTTCCGTCAGCGTCGCGACGCCGTAGCTTCCATCCGGCGCCATGAAGGCGGAGGCGAAGACGGCATCAGCCTTCCCGAGCGCGAACGCTCGCTCGGGCGCAAGGCTTGCTACCCAGGCCGCACCCGCCATTTTCAGGAAACTGCGCCGGTCGATCAGGCCCGTGGCGGCTCTCATGCCATCCTCGCTCATCGTGGAATTCCGCAGCCTTGAACGGAGGCGCCGCTCAGGGCTGCGATATAGCGGGTTGCGCGCTCAGAGCCAGCCCCGGCGCTTGAAGTAGAAATAGGGCACGATTGCCGAGATCACCATCAGCATAAGTGCCGCAGGATAGCCGAACTCCCATTGCAATTCCGGCATCACGCCGAAGTTCATGCCATAGATCGAGGCGACCAGCGTCGGCGGCAGGAAGACGACGGCGGCAACCGAGAAGATCTTGATGATCTGGTTCTGCTCGAGATTGATGAGGCCGAGCGTCGCGTCGAGCAGGAAGTTGATCTTGTTCGACAGGAACAGCGCGTGATCGCCAAGCGAGGTCGCGTCGCGCTGGATCAGCTTGATCCGCTGTCGGCTTTCCTTTCCAGCCTTGCGCGGCCCCATGCCTTCGAGCGCCACATGATAGGCGACGAGCCGCCCGATGCTGACGAGGCTTTCCCGGATCACCGTCAAGAGGTCGCCCTTCTGGCCGATCTGCTCGATCAGCGACTGCAGGTCGCGCGTCTTCTTGGTGGCACTGGCATTGGTCTTGCGGAACACCTCGCGCGAAATCGCGTCGACCTCGCTGCCGGCGCGCTCGAGCGCATCCGCCGTGCGGTCGATGATCGCTTCGAGAAGTCCGAGCATCACCAGTTCGCCGCTTTCACAGATCTGACCGTTCGCCTTCTGGATGCGGTTGGAAAAGGTCTGAAACGGCTTCGGGTCGGCATGGCGGACCGTGACCAGCGTCGTGCCCTTGAGAATGAAGGTCACCGGCACCTTGACCGGGTAGTCGCTGTCGAGCTTCGCGGTTGCCGTCATCGTCATGAATTCGGCGCCATCCTCCTGGTAGAGCCGGTCGGAAAGCTCGATCTCCTGCATCTCGTCGCGGGTCGGGATCGCGATGCCGAGTTGACCCTCGACGAGGCGTGTTTCCTCGACGGACGGATTGAAGAGATCGAACCAGATCGCCGGCGTCGGGGAGGCGATGCCGTCGAGCATGTCGACGAGCACGAGGTGGCTGTTCTGGCTTTTGTAGATGCGCAGCATTTGGGGCTCCATAGGGCGAGTCATCCGACCGCCATGAAGCCCTGATCAATCAGGACCGGACGGTCGTGAGCGTGAAGGCTCGACTTCGACTGTCGGGGTTCATTGTGAGTTGGTCCTTGTGGTGAAACGTGCCCGCGAAAGCGGACACAAAAAGCGCTTTGCGCCTAAAAGCCGGAATTGTCAACAGCCTGTCCGAGCGGGGTTTCGCTCAGTCGCCGTCGGCAAAGGAGAAGCCGGCGCCAAGCCCGATTGCGCCGCCGAAATCCTTGTTCAGGCGGTCGAGAAGGTCGTTGGCGTTGAGCGACAGGAAGGCGAGCTTGGCGCGCTTGTCGTCATCGGCAAGGGCCGCGTCGATCGGCCCGTCGATGTTGCCGGCCACACTGATCACCGACTTGAAGACGAAGTCGGCCGAGCCTGCAACGGAACGGCTGTCTTCCGGCAGCAGGCTTTGCATGTCGGCTACGTCGAACAGAGTCTTGAGGCCACGGACATTCCCGGCGATCGAGGCCATGGTGTTGCCGGAGCGCCAGTAGATCGCAAGCTTCGGATGGCCCTTGTCGTCCTTGCCTTCATAGAACGGCTTCAGCCGCTGGTCCTTCACCGTCTCGACGCCATGGACGAGGATGCCGAGCAGTTCGGTCGCCGCCTCGCGGTTGTCGCGGAACTCGGGATTATCAGGACCGGGATGTTTCCACGCGGCCTGGATACCCTCAGCCTGCTGCCAGGCGGCAAGCAGTTCATTGGCGATCGTGTCGAGATTCCTGGTGATCGCCAAGCCGTAGCGGCAGCGGAAATCGCCCTCCTTGCTCGAAAGCGCCTCGGCGCCGGTGCCGTAGAGCACGTATTCGAGCGCGCCCAATCCCTGGGCTGCGACACTCTTGCCCTTGAGCTTGGCTTCGTCCGTTGCGCTTTCATCCTCTTTCGAAAGGATCGCCTGCACTTGCTTCAGCCCGGTGCTCTTGCGATCGGGGTAGAAGAGGAAGCGTTCGAACCGGTTCTGCTCGAGAGCCGGACCAAGCCTCACGACCTCGATCGCCGACCAGGCGCCGACCAGGTCGGAGAAAGCACCCTGCGCGCTCTTGAGTGCCGGTTGCGACGGCGCCTCGCAGAGCTTGGCCGTCGCTTGCCTTGCGGCGGCGGTCTTTTCCGTGAGGTTGCGATAGCCGGGAACGATGAACGCGTCGACGGCCTTGGCCATGACGGTGGGGACGGCGGCTTCGTTGACGACGCGCGGCGAGAGCGCGCTCCCTTCCTGGGCCGTTGCCGGCAATGCGATCGTCAGCGCCAGGGAGAATGCGAGGGTGAGCGTATGCGTAGAGGACATCAGAGTGACTCCAGGAAGGCAAGGAGATCGCGGCGATCGCTTGCGGCAAGGGCGGCGAAAGCATCGCGGGCCTTCCGCCCTTCGCCGCCATGCCAGAGGATCGCTTCGGTGAAATTGCGGGCGCGTCCGTCGTGCAGCAGGAAGGTGTGCCCACTGACGGTCTTGGTCAAGCCGATACCCCAAAGCGGTGGTGTACGCCACTCGCGGCCGCTGGCGATACCGACCTGTTGCCTATCCGCAAGCTCCTCGCCCATGTCGTGCAGCAGGAAATCGGAATAGGGCCAGATGAGCTGGAACGATTGCGCCTTGTTGTCGGCATCGCGGCGGGTGACGAATTTCGGCGTGTGGCAGCTCGTGCAGCCGAGATCGTAGAAGACCTTCTTGCCGCGGAGCGTCCCGGCGAAACTCGCCTTGCGCCGTGCCGGCACGGCGAGGTTCTTGGAGTAGAAGGAAACGAGGTCGAGCACCGGATCCGGAGCTTCTGTCGGTCCGAGACGCGCCTGCTCGCCGGTCGGCATGGTAAGGCATTTTGCCTGCGCCTTGGTGCAGTCGCCATGCGGCCGGTCGGCATCGGGGGAAGAGATTCCGATATCGGTGGCGAAAGCGTCGGCGCTCTGTTGCCGCACAGTGGCATTCTGCGCCTTCCAGCCGAAACGCCCGAGCATCGGCTTGCCGGTCCTGGCATCGCGCGTCAGCGCCGGGCGACCGCTGATCCCGTCGCCATCGGCGTCGTCAGGATCGGCGAGCGCCAGGATATCGGCCTCGTGGATCGCCTCGATCAGGCCAAGCCCGATCATCGGCTGGGCCACGCGTGGCGAGAGCGTCGTCGCCGGATCCAGCGGCCCATAGGCGAGGTCGGTTACGGAATAGCTCGGTCGGCGCAGCGAAACGATCTCACCGTCGGGGAAGGTGAAGGGCTCCTCTGTGTAGCTGACCTTCAGGCGCCCTTCGGCGGCAAGGCCGGGCACGGCGCTATCCTGAAGCTGGGCGCCGTAAACCGGATCCGGAAAGTTGACGACCTTAAAGGCTTCGACCAGCCGGCGCTCCTCGTCGTCGCGCGGCGGGCGCGCCAGGCGGAAGAACATCGAGGTCGTATCAGTGGAGCCTTCGGGCGGGCGTCCGCGCCCGTCCTTCAGGTGACAGCTCTGGCAGGCGCGGGCATTGTAGAGCGGACCGAGCCCGTCGGACGCTTGGGTCGAGGAGGGTGAGGAAACCCAGAGCTTGCGGAAGAGCGCATTGCCGAGCTTGAAGCCTTCTTCCTCCTGGAACGTGAGATTGGCCGAAAACTGCGAGAAGCTGTCGGCATTGACGGGCGTGATCGAGGTCGCTGCACCCCCGGACATCGCCTCGAAGGTCTCCGCCTTGGAGAAATCCGTCGTCGGTCGCGTCACCGCTTTGACGCGGGCGCGGTCCTTGCTGTCGAGATCGGTGCGTTCGGTCGGAAGACCGTCGCCGGCAAGGGCGGGCAGGGCCGTAGGAAGCGCTTGAACGAGAAGAAGCGCGAAGAGGCCGGGGACGCCAGGTTTCATGACAGGAGGATCGGGCCGCACCGGTGCCGGGCGGCCCGCCTTTTCAGCTTATTGGAAGACGGCGTTAGGATTGTCCAGGCTGTCCGAACCTTCAAGCTCGATCGTGCCGAGATCCAGAGACGCAATGACGCGCTGCACCGTCTTCGCCTGGGCGATCAGACCGTCGATCGCCGCCTGAACGGTGGCGTTGCCCTCGGCATTGCCCTCGCCGATCATCTGGTCGTAGGCCTCGGTGGTTGCCGCGCGCTTCGCCATCGCCTGCATCTTCTCGACCGTGGTGGCGAGATTGGCCGTCATTTCCTTGTCGAGAGCCTCATCCTTGGCGGCGACGAGTTCGGAGAGCGACGGGCCCGTCATCTTCGTTCCGTCGACGCGGGTATATTCGCCCGTATAGGCCGATTGGATGCCGATCGCGTCATGCAGATGCGAGTTGTGCGTGTTGTCGGAGAAGCAATCGTGCTCCTCTTCCGGATCATGCAAGAGCAGGCCGAGCTTCATGCGCTCGCCGGCAAGTTCGCCATAGGAGAGCGAACCCATGCCGGTGAGGATGGCGACGAGACCGGCCTTCGGATCGGCCTCGACGGCCTTGGTCGCAGCTCCGTCCGGTGTCCAGTTGGCGACCATTTCCTTGAGGTCGGAAACGAGCAGTTCGGTCGCGGCCTTCAGATAGGCGGCACGGCGATCGCAATTGCCGCCGGTGCAGGCCTTGGTGTCGTAGTCCGTATAGGGGCGGTTTCCGGCGCCGGCCTTGGTGCCGTTCAGGTCCTGGCCCCACAGCAGGAACTCGATCGCATGGTAGCCGGTCGCGACGTTCGCCTCGATGCCGCCGGCTTCCTGCAGCGTGCCCGCCAGGAACTCCGGCGTGATGTTGGTGGCGTCGACGTCCTTGCCGTCGATCTTGATCGTCTTGTTGGCGATGACGTTGGCGGTGAAGAGGGCGTTCTCGTCGCTCTCGCTGCCGTAGCTCGGATCGACATAGTCAATCAGGCCCTCGTCGAGCGGCCAGGCGTTGACCTTGCCTTCCCACTCGTCGACGATCGCGTTGCCGAAACGGTAGACTTCGGTTTCCTGATAGGGATTGCGGGCCTTGAGCCAGGCGTCGCGCGCCGCCTTCAGCGTTTCTTCGCTCGGCGTCGCGATCAGCGCGTCGACCGCCTTTTCGAGTGCCTCGGCCGTCGTCAGCGCATCTTCGAATTTGGCATGGGCGACAGCGGTATAATGCTTCACCACGGCGGCGGCATCGGTGGCGGCGTGGGCCGGCTGCAGGGCCAGCGCCGACGTTGCCGTCATCAGCGCCAGCGCGGCGCCACGGATGAATTTCTTGGTCATGACCCTCTCCTGTTGCTTCCTTCGGCGCAGCCGAACGAGCCCGCAGACGCGGTGTCGTTCAGGCGTCGGGCCATGAGAAAAGGCCCCGGCCGGGCCTGCCTCTCATGAACCAAAAGCAAACTTGTGTCAAAGTGTATAGTTTAGAACTTTTTCAATCTGATGCCGGCATTCGGCGGCCTGCGAAGGGCTCAGCCCTTGCGTTGCATCAGGCAGAAGAAGAAGCCGTCCGTGCCGGTGGAAGCGGGCGTCAGCGTCACCGTCTTCATGTCGGCCGACCAGGGCTGTGGCTTGTCGGTCCCGAAGAGCGTCGCCCAGATGTCGGCGGCCGAGAGGATCTCGAATTCCGGGTTGTCTTCGCAGAAGCCGTAGACCTGGGCCTCGTTTTCCTCCGGGAGCACCGAGCAGGTGACATAGATGAGGTGGCCGCCCGGCCGGACGAACTGCGCGGCACTTGCCAGCGCTTCCTCCTGCTGGGAGATGCGCTCTTCGAGGTTCTTCTGGTTGAGCCGCCACTTGGTGTCCGGGCGGCGGCGCCAGGTGCCGGTGCCGGTGCAGGGCGCATCGACCAGCACGCGGTCGAAGCGGCCGGCGAGCGGCGCCAGGCTTTCGGTGGATTCATGCACCTGGACATTGCGGGTGCCGGCGCGCTTCAACCGCTCGATGATCGGGGCAAGGCGCTTGCGGTCGGTGTCGTAAGCGTGCACCTGGCCCTTGTTGTTCATCGCCGCCGACATGGCGAGCGTCTTGCCGCCGCCGCCGGCGCAATAGTCGAGCACCTGTTCGCCTTCCTGGGGAAAGGCGAGATCGGCAACGATCTGCGAGCCCTCGTCCTGGACTTCGAACCAACCCTTCTGAAAGGAAAGTTCCGCCGTCACGTTCGGCAGGCGCGAGGCGCCTTCGCCGGCGGGAATGCGAATGCCGTTGCGGGCGATCGTCGCCGGCTCCGCACCGCTGCGCTCCAGCGCCTTCAGCACCTTGGCGCGCGAGGCCTTCAGCGTATTGGCGCGCAGGTCGAGCGTCGGCCGGCCGGCGAGCGCCTTGGCCTCCTCAAGCCAGTCGTCGGAGAAGTTTTCCTCGAAGGACGCCTGAACCCATTCCGGGATATCGCCCTGGACATAGGCCGGCGCGTCTTCGAGACGTCGCGTCGTGAAGGCCTGCATGCGCTCGGCGGAAGGGGCTTCCGGCGCGAACCTGTCGCCGTCGAGTTCGGCGGCGAGCGCTTCCGGGGTGAAGCCCCATTGGCGGTACATGACGGCATGGCCGAGTGCTGCGGCGCTGTCGCTGTCCATCAGGTAAGCGTGCGAGAGCTTCATGCGAAGGGCGTCGTAGACGATGTTGCCGATCGCGGAGCGGTCGCCGGATCCGGCGAAGCGATGGGAAAGGCCCCAATCCTTGAGCGCGTCGGCGACCGGGCGCTTCCGCTTTTCGATATCCTCAAGAACCTCAATGGCTCCAGCGAGCCTGCCGCCCAAACGCATCTTCGATCAACTCCTTTTTCGCCGTGGTAGCGGCGATGGCATCGAAGAGCAAGACGGCGGAGAAGATTAACCGCCGAGAACGGTCTTTCTCAAGTAAACCCACCCGACGATTGGTCGGACGGCAGTATTTCAAGATCAGGAATTGATGACGCGATAACAGACGCTGGCGGTGCCGGAGCGTACCATGCCGATCTGCGAAGCCGCGGCCTTGGAAAGATCCATGACGCGTCCGCGGATGAACGGCCCACGATCGTTGATGCGAACGATCACGCTCTTGCCGTTGCGTTTGTTGGTGACCTGAACCTTGGTTCCGAATTTCAGGCTGCGGTGGGCGGCGGTCAGGTGTGCCGCATTCATGCGCTCGCCGGAGGCGGTCCTGGAACTCAGCGCATACCAGGATGCGCCGCCGCAGCCGGCGCCGGCTGCATGGCTATCGGAAACGGAAACGAGACCGATAGCGGTCGTGAACAGCGCTGCGGCGGCAGCCGTCTTGATCTTCGCTGGCGTCAAACTGGCGATCCCCTCGGTCAAATGGTTGATTAAAAATCTTATGGAAACTGCTAATTGGGGCGAAAAATGGCGAAAACGTGCTTCAACCATTTACGTTCTATTAGGAATTATTAAAAAAGGACAAAAATTTAAAAACGAAGATTGTTTGAAATAGTTTAAAAGGAGCCGGGAAGTTCTTTGGAATCAGTGGTTGAACGCTGATAGCCTTCCGCACGCAGGCGCAACTCAGTGGTAAACGAAAAAATTCATTAAAAATTTCGAATTGGACGAAATTTCCGGAATCCGGATGGTCGAAAATTCGACACTAGCGCACAGGTTGTATTCACTTCATCAAGTATCGAAGGAATATCCAGAGAATGTCACAATTCTGGCGGCGTTCGTGGCGCCGTTACTGATGAACAGACTATCGGCTTTCTATAAGCATTTCGGGTTATGTTATTGATTGTACGCCGCGTTGCGTTTCAGGCGTTGCGCCACGTACCGGATTGCCAGAGCTGCGCAAGCGAAACGCGATAATCCGGATACGCGAACGCGAAGCCGGTGGCGCGCATGCGCGCGTTCGATACCCGCTTGTTCTCTCCATAGAAGGAGCGGGCCATCGGCGAGAGTTCCGCCTGTTCAAACGGGATCTCCGGCGGTGGCTCCACACCCATCAGCCGCGCGGCCTCGGCCACAACGTCCTGCGGCGGCGCCGGCTCGTTGTCGGTAATGTTGAAGACGCCGCTCGTACCATTGTTGGCGAGGAACAGGGTGGCCGCACCGATGTCCTCGACGCGGATGCGGTTGAACACCTGCCCCGGCTTGATCAGGCGTCGGGCCGTGCCGTTTGCGAGATTGCAGAAGGCGTTGCGTCCCGGGCCGTAGATGCCCGCAAGTCTGAGCACCGCGACCGGGATGTTCTGCCTGACGCCGAAGGCGATCCAGCCGTCCTCCGCTTCCACTCGCTCGACCGAGCGCGCCGAAACCGGTTTGCGCAGCATGTCCTCGGTGACCCATGCTCCGCCATGGTCGCCATAGACGCCGACCGTCGACAGATAGCCGATCCACTTGAGGTTCGGAGCCAACTGCGTGAGATCCGGGCTGGAAGCGCGGAACATCGGATCGCCGTCCCGGCCGGGCGCGATCGACTGGATCAGGTGCGTCGCCTGGCCAAGCGCGGCTGCGAGTTCGTCGGAGATCGTTTCTCCATCGAATAGGATCGGGCGGATGCCGGCCCTTTCAAGCTTCGCCGCCTTCTCCCCGGTGCGGGTGGTGCCGACAACGCTTGCCGCCGTCGGAGCCATGGCCCGCGCGATTGCCGTACCGGAATAGCCGGCGCCAAGGATCAGGACATGCATCGGCTCACTCCCGCCATCTGCCATTCGTTGAGGACGTCTTCTTCCGTCTCTGGCTCGCATTGTTCGGCAAATTCTGCAAGCGCTGCCGGCGCGACCAATCGTGACAGCGCCCAGACCGCCATCGCCCGCACCACAGGCGAGGGATCATCGATGCGCGCCTTGACCGCAGGCGCAAGCGCCGGATCGCCGGAGTTGCCGGCCGCGATCAGCACGTTGCGCACGAAACGGTCGCGGCCGATGCGCTTGACCGGCGAGCCCGAGAACAGGCTGCGGAAGGCCGGGTCGTCGAGGTCGAGCAAGGCTTCCAGCGACGGCGCTTTCAGATCCTCGCGCGCCTTCAGCTTCATTTCGGAAGCCGTTTGCGCGAACTTGTTCCAGGGACAGGCGGCGAGACAGTCGTCGCAGCCATAGATGCGGTTGCCCATCAGCGGCCTGAGTACCGGGTCGATCGGCCCCTTGTGCTCGATCGTCAGGTAGGAAATGCAGCGCCGCGCGTCGATCTGATAGGGTGCGGGGAAAGCGCCGGTCGGGCAGGCATCGAGGCAGGCGCGGCAGGAGCCGCAATGGTCGCGCTCCGGCGCGTCGATGACGAGTTCCGCCGTGGTGAACAGGCTGCCGAGAAACAGCCAGGAGCCGAATTCGCGGCTGACGAGATTGGTGTGCTTGCCCTGCCAGCCGAGGCCGGCCTTTTCCGAGAGTGGTTTTTCCATCACCGGGGCGGTGTCGACAAAGACCTTGACGTCCTCGCCGGCGCGCGCGGCAAACCGCGTCGCGACTTCCTTGAGCTTGCCCTTGATGATGTCGTGATAGTCGCGGTTCTGGGCGTAGACCGAGATCGCGCCGCGATCGGTCTTTTCGAGAATTCCGCGCGGATCTTCTTCCGGCCCGTAATTCATCGCGAACATCACGACCGAGCGCACTTCGCTCCAGAGAGTTCGCGGGTCGGAGCGTCGCGCGGCAGTCTCGGCGAGCCAGTCCATCGTGCCGTGGAAGCCGTCGTCGAGGAAGTCCTGCAGCCGAGCCGGTGCCTCGGGAATGGCGTCCGGCCGGGTGATGCGACAGAGATCGAAGCCCTTGTCCGCCGCCTCGGCCTTCAGGAATTCGGTCAGCTTCAGCCGCCGTCTATCCCCATTGTCAGCCTTGGCAGTGATGCCGGGCACGGTTTCAGCCTCAGAAGTCGAGGTCCGCATAATGCGGAACCGGGGTTACGCCGCGCACGCGCTCGGAAAGCAGCGGGCGGAAGGAGGGGCGGGACTTCAGCCGCTGGTACCACTCCTTGGCGGTCGGGGCATCCGACCAGTCGATCTCGCCGAGATAGTCGAGCACGGATACCGTCGCGGCCGCCGCGAGATCTGCATAGGAGATACGGTCGCCGGCAAGCCAGGTGCGCGAACCCGCGAGCCAGGAGAGATACTTCATATGCTGGCGGATATTCGCGCGCGAGGTGCGCAGGATCTTGCTGTCGGGCGCACCGCCACCCTGGTCCGGCGTCATCTGCAGCTTGAAGATCCGCTCGCGCACCAGCGGCCTGGTGACGTCCGCTTCCATCTTCTGCAGGAACCACTCGACCAGGCGGCGGATTTCCGCGCGCTGGAACGGGTCTTCCGCCAGAAGCCGACGATCCCGCTTCATGATGCCGTTCGTCTCGTCGAGATATTCCGAGATGATCGTGGCGCCACAAAGTGCTCTCATACTGTCGTCAACATACACCGGTAACGTCCCCGCCGGATTCAAGGCCAGGAAGTCGCGCCGGTTCTCCCAGGGCTGCTCCTCCGACAATTCCGTCTGATAGCCATATTCCGATAGGATAAGGCGTACGAACCGTGAAGCGGCGGACATGGGGTGATGATACAGTGTCGGCATCGATGATCTTGCTTCTCAGAGTCTTTTTGCAGGGGGCGTCAGCTTTTTGCAGGGGGCGTCAGCGTGGCGGCGCAAGCGTCTGGCCACGGCTCCTGTGATAGAGCTATAGAAATTTGTGGTGGCAAACACAAGCGAATCAGCCTTTTCCTCCCACTCCAAAACTTGTCAGGAAAATCTCATATATGGCGGATCAATCGATCATCAGCGCGCTCGTCCTCGGGCTCATCGAGGGCTTGACGGAGTTCATCCCTGTCTCGTCGACGGCGCACGTCCTCCTCGCCGGCCACTTTCTCGGCTTCAAGTCGCCGGGCAACACCTTCGCCGTCCTCATCCAGCTCGGCGCCATTCTCGCGATCCTGCTCGTCTATTTCCACAAGCTTCTGTCGATCGCGCTGGCGTTGCCGACCAGCATCAAGGCGCGCCGCTTCGTCTTGTCCGTTCTGATCGCCTTCCTGCCCGCAGCCGTCATCGGTGCGATCGCCCATGATTTCATCAAGGCGGTGCTGTTCGAGACACCTGGCCTGATCTGCGTCGTGCTGATCGTCGGCGGCGTCATCCTCTATGCGATCGACCATCTGCCGCTGAAGCCGCGCTATACCAATGTGATGGACTATCCGCCGTCGCTGGCGCTGAAGATCGGCCTGTTTCAGTGCCTGGCGATGATCCCCGGTACCTCACGCTCCGGCGCCACGATCGCCGGCGCCCTGCTGATGGGCACCGACAAGCGCTCGGCCGCGGAGTTCTCGTTCTTCCTGGCGATGCCGACCATGGTCGGCGCCTTCACGCTGGATCTTTACAAGAACCGCGACGCGCTTTCCTTCGACGATTTCACGCTGATCGCCGTCGGCTTCATCGCGGCTTTCGTTGCCGGCATCTTCGTCGTGCGTTCGCTCTTGGACTTCGTCTCGCGGCGCGGCTTCACGCCGTTCGCCATCTGGCGCATCCTCGTCGGCACGGCCGGCCTGATCGGCCTCTGGCTGCTTGGCTGAACCGGGATTGCTATCCCCAAACGAAGGCGGGTTCTCGGACGCGCCTTTTTCTTTGGCCTCAGTTTTCTTTGGTCTCTGACCGGGCCCCAAAAACTAAGCCGCGTGCGTCTCAAGGTGAAACGCACGCGGCCACTGGCCCCCGCCAATAACTCTAAATATGCCCTCGCAGCAATTCCGGGAAAAAGCGCGAAGCGGCCTTCCGTCCGTCATTGCGTGATCTGAAGGGCGCCGGCCTTAGTGGCCGGAAAGATCGATCGATGCCGTCGTGCACGGATCGACGCCATAGGCCGGCGCGCAATCCTTGCCGCTGCTCGCGACCGTGTTCGGCGCGATAAATGAGCCAGCCAGAATGATCAGTGCCGCAGACGCAAAAAAGATTGCGATCGACTTGCCCATGGACGCTATGCCTTTCGAGATTGCTGCTGCCGCCCGCCGTGCCTTGCGATCGGGGCGCGAGGCGGTGTTTAGTCGCTGGATATGACATGATCAATATCAGGACATGTTGAATTTGCGGTAAATGCCATTCGCTTTATTAACTGCGGCAGAACTGCAACGCTGTTGCCCGGATGCCACAGCAAACGGCCGCCGGCGGGTGCCGGCGGCCGTTCAAAAGAAGATGGGCTTCGCAGCGATCAGGCGGCGCGGCCGCTGCGGGTGTACTGGCCCTGCGGGCGATAGCGCACCAGATAGGTCGGCAGGATCGATTCCAGCATGGTCGGCTCGATGCCGATGCCGGTGAGCGTGCGTCCTTCCGAAATCGCCTTTGCCGAGACGACATTGTCGGATTTCAGCAACACTACCTGGTCCGCCGTGAGCGGCGGCGTGATGAAGGGGACCATCGACGCGATGCGGCCGATGAGGGACGCCACGCCGAAGGGCAGCGATACCAGCGTGCGCTTGCGGTCGATCGTGTTCAGCATGATCTCGAGACAGTCGCGGAAGCTTAAGACGTCCGGGCCGCCGAGCTCATAGATCTTGCCCTTGGCGATCTTGCCGTCGACGGCGCGCGCGACGGCCTCGGCCACGTCGGTCACGTAGACCGGCTGGAATTTGGTGTGGCCACCACCGATCAGCGGCAGGATCGGCGAAGAACGGGCCATGCTGGCAAACTTGTTGAAGAAGCCGTCCTCGGGTCCGAAGATGATCGAAGGACGCAGGATGATCGCATCAGGCTTCGTTTCCAGGATCGCCGCCTCGGCGCGACCCTTGCTGCGGGCATATTGCGACGGCGAGGAAGCGTCCGCGCCGATTGCCGAAATGTGCGTCAGAGTGGCGCCGACGCTACGCGCAGCTTCCGCCACGGCGCGCGCGCCGAAGTCCTGGACGGCGTCAAAAGTATTACGGCCGCTTTCAAACAGCACGCCGACGCAGTTGATGACGTGGTCGGCGCCTTCGACGGCGCGGTCGACGGATTTACGATAACGCAGGTTCGCCTGGACGAAGGAGATCTGGCCGACATTGCCGAGCGGCTGCAGGTGGCCGGCAAGGTCCGGCCGGCGAACGGCAACACGAATGCGGTAGCCGCGCTTGGCGAGCGCGCGCACGACATGACGGCCGACGAACCCGGATCCGCCGAAAATCGTCACCAGCGGCGGAAGGTTGGACAAGGTCATGGGAAACGCACTCCTGATCGCAGAGGAAAGAATTGATTGCTACATAGCCCAACAGCCGCGAGAGGTGAAGGCCAATCCACGCGGCTTGTAGGACCAGTCGAAAGATGGGGGATGCCGGGCCGTCAGACGCCTTCGACGACGACCATCTCCGCGTCGGCGACTTCCTGGCGGATCGCAGCGGCAATCTGATATTCGGGCGAGTTGTAACAATCGATCGCTGCCTGCAGCGACGGAAATTCGATGACGACGTTGCGCGCACGAACGCCGCCCTCAAGGCGATGATGTTCGCCGCCGCGCGCGAGAAAATTCGCGCCGTATTTCTCGAAGGCCGGCTTTGCTGCCGCCACATAATCCTTGTAGCGCTCGGGGTCGCGGACATCGACCCGTGCGATCCAGTATCCCTTGGCCATGTTGAGCTCCTCGTCTTTCGGCACCGGGGCCGACGGCAGTTACTTCCGGCAAATTTCGGTCGAGGTCAAGCGGCTCAACATGGGATCGCCTCGGTGACAGGAATGCTGCCCGCGTCAGCGCGGGAGAGCCCCGTCCATCTCCGCCAGAATGGCGCGGGCGGCGGCAAGTGGCTCAGTGGCTGCGACGATTGGGCGCGCGACGACGAGATGGCTGGATCCGGCCTTCAGCGCTTCGGCCGGCGTCATCACCCGCTTCTGGTCGCCCTTGTCGGCGCCGACCGGGCGGATGCCCGGGGTGACCAGCGCCATGTGCGGCCCGATGATCTTGCGGACTGCGGCGGATTCTTCAGCCGAGCAGACGATGCCGCCCATGCCGGCCGCGCGCGCCTGTTCGGCCCGGCGCAGCACCAGCGTATGCGGATCGTACTCATAGCCGGCATCGATCACGTCCTGCTCGTCCATCGAGGTAAGCACGGTCACGCCCAGCAGGCAGAGATCGGAACCCCTGGCAGCCTCGACGGCCGCCTTCATCGCCTTCGGATAGGCGTGCAGGGTCAGCATCGACATGCCCATCTTGACGATGTTCTCGACACCCTTGGCAACCGTGTTGTCGATGTCGAGCAGCTTCATGTCGAGGAAGACCTTCTTGCCGCTCTTGGCAAGGTCGCGCGCGAATTCGAGCCCGCCGGCAAAGACCAGCTGATAGCCGATCTTGTAGAAGGAGACCTCGTTCCCGAGCGTCGACACGATCCTTTCGGCATCGGCGATCGTCGGAAGGTCGAGGCCTACGATCAGTCTGTCGCGCGCGGTTTCGGTCATCGTCTAGATCCCCTGCCTGTTTTCCATGGCGGTCCAGTCGCATGCGACGGCGCGATCCGCAAGGCGGAAAGCGAAGACGTTGCCGCCACCACCACCCTTCTGGTCGGAGCTGCGGGCAATCGGTGCGCCGAACAGCCGGCATTTCAAGAGGGTTCCGACGCCGCCGTGGCCGACGAAGGCGATCGGAATTTTGGGATCGATCTGGACCTGCGGATGGGTGACGTAGACGGCGAACATCCGCGTCAGTGCGCCCGACGATAGACCCAAAGCTGTGCCGGCGGGATGTTGCGCACGACGAAGTCGAGATGCTGGATGCTGTAGCGATCCGGCATGGCGACGACGGGCGACAGCGGCCCATAGGAAATCTGCACGACCGGCCGGCCGGCCGGAATGCGTGACAGCAGATCCTCGATCAGTTCGACGCGCCGGTGCATCGGAAAGTTCAGAAGCGGCACCGCCGAGACGACGCTGTCGAAGGTCTGCCCCTTCAGTTCGCCGAGCGTATGTTCCAGATCGAAGGCGTCGCCATTGACGAAGTTGACGCCGGCGAAGTTAGCCTTGAGCTGGTTATAGAAGTCGGTGGAATATTCGACCGAGACCAGGCTCGACGCGGGCAGGCCGCGTTCCAGAATTGCCTTGGTAATGACGCCAGTGCCCGGGCCCAACTCGAGAACCGGCAGGCCCGAAGCCGGATTGATGACGCTCGCCATTCGGCGCGCGGTAACGGAAGAGGTCGGCAGGATTGCGCCGACAGCCTTGGCATTGCTCATCCATCCCTTGAAAAAGCGAATTTCCTCGTCGAACTTCCGTCCGAGCCGTTCCTTCACCTTCACGCGCAAATTCATTGAACCCCTCAAAACCGTCGTCCTCTCCTCATAGGCCGCCCGCTATGGATCCTCGCTCGCTGATTCGAGCCGGTCGCGGCGGTGGCAATCATAATGTGTCCCCATCTGCGGCAAAAACAAGTCTATCTGCGCCTGAAAGCGTCCGCTTATCAACAGCCGCCGGATGGATCGACCAATAAAGAACCCGTCACGCGCAGGCGTGACGGGTTGGTATTCGCACCACGTCACGCCCGGTTACACGCGCATCGGCATGAGCACGTAAAGCGCGTCTTCGGCAGCAAGATCGCGAACGAGCGTCGGCGAGCCCGGATCGGCCAGCATGAAGATCGCATCGGTGCCGGTGAGCTGCGAGGTGATGTCGAGCAGGTACTTGGCGTTGAAGCCGATTTCGAGTGGATCGTGCTCGTAGCCGACGGGCAGTTCCTCGGTAGCACTGCCGGAATCCGGATTGTTGACCGTCAGCGTCATCTGGCCCTCGCTCAGCGCCAGCTTGACGGCGCGGCCGCGCTCGGACGAGATCGTCGAGACGCGGTCGACAGCCTGGGCGAAGGACTGGCAATCGACGCGCAGTTCCTTGTCGTTGTTGGCCGGGATCACGCGCTGGTAATCTGGGAAAGTGCCGTCGATCAGCTTCGAGGTCATGACGATCGAGCCGATGGTCAGGCGGATCTTGGCATCGGACACTTCGACGGTGACGACGAGATCCGGATTGTCGAGCAGCTTCTGCAATTCGCTGACGGTCTTGCGCGGGATGATGATACCCGGCATGCCCTCGGAGCCCGACGGCGCTTCGACGTCGGCGCGGGCGAGGCGGTGACCGTCGGTAGCGACGGCGCGCAGCTTCAGTTCACCCTTGCTCTCGACGGTGTGCATGAAGATACCGTTGAGATAGTAGCGGGTTTCCTCGGTCGAGATCGCAAACTGGGTGCGATCGATCAACATCTTGAGGTCGGTCGCCTTGAGGCGGAACGAGTGCGAGAAGCTGCCGGCGGTGAGATCCGGGAAGTCGGACTGCGGCAGGCACTGCAGCGAGAATTTCGAACGGCCCGAGGCAACGGTCATCGCCGTGCCCTCGGAATTGGTGGCGAGCAGCACTTCCGAACCGTCGGGCAGCTTGCGCACGATGTCGTAGAGCAGATGCGCCGGCACCGTGGTCGCGCCCGACTGTTCCACCTGCGCCGGCGTCGCCTCGGTGATTTCGAGGTCGAGGTCGGTCGCCTTCATTTCCAGGCTTGCGCCGTCGGAACGCAGGAGCACGTTCGAGAGGATCGGGATCGTGTTTCGCCGCTCGACCACGCGGTGTACGTGGTTCAGCGATTTCAGGAGGTTGGACCGCTCGAGAGTAATGCGCATGGGATGCCGCTTTCAACCATTGCCCGGCGGACGAGGCGCCCGCCTGAGCGTCAACTGCGAGTGTCCCGGCCGACCGACCGGAAAGATGTGGACCGGCAAAATGGCAGAAACAGCGCCCGAAAAGCAAGGGGTTTGAGGGCTTCTGTCCCCAGGTGCGACGCGCTGGCCCGCCCTCTTGCCCTTGCTCCGCCATGCCGGCTCGCTCATAAAGGCGAGACCAGAGCGAGATGCGGAATGGTGTTTGCGGCTTTCCGCCCGCATCCCGCTCTAACTTACGAGAAACGACCACGTTTATGATTTCAGGCCGACCCGACCTGAAATCACAAATGCGGGTAAAGCGCTTCGGCGGGCACGATCAGGACGTTGCAGGTGGAAAAACAGAAGACATCGGAGCCATCCGGCGCGCAGAGAGAGCGCAGCTATCGCCTGCATAATGTCAGCGTCCCGGCCCGTCCGCTCGATGCCGCGCTCTACCTGGTGGCAACCCCGATCGGCAATCTCGGCGACATCACGCTGCGGGCGCTGGAAACGCTCGCCGGCGCCGATGTGCTCGCCTGCGAAGACACGCGGGTCACGCGCGTGCTGCTCGACCGCTACGGTATCGTGAACCGGCCTTACGCGTACCACGAACATAATGCCGACGAGGTGGGGCCACGGTTGCTGGCAGCGCTCGCCGAAGGCAGATCGGTCGCACTCGTCTCCGATGCCGGTACGCCGTTGGTCTCCGATCCCGGCTACCGCCTGGCCCAGCTTGCGATCGAGGCGGGACACCGCGTCGTGCCGATCCCCGGTGCCTCGGCGCCGCTCGCCGCCCTCGTCGGTTCCGGCCTGCCGAACGACGCCTTCCTCTTTGCCGGTTTCCTGCCGACCAAGGACAAGGCGAAGCGCGATCGCCTCAAGGAATTCGCGACCGTGCCGGCGACGATCATGTTCTTTGAATCGCCGCACCGGATTGCCACGACGGTAGCGGCCGCGGCCGAGGTGCTGGGCGAAGGGAGACGGGCTGCCGTCTGCCGCGAGCTCACCAAGACCTTCGAGGAGTTTCGCCGCGGTACGCTCGGCGAGCTCGCCGCCCATTATCAAGAGGCAGGTGCCGTTAAAGGCGAGATCGTTCTCGTCATCGGTCCGCCGGATACGGCACCCGAGCCGGAAGCGGCCGATGTCGACGCGCTGCTGCTAAGCCTCGTCGCAGACATGCCGGCCGGCAAGGCGGCGACCGAAGCCGCCCGTCAGACGGGCCTGCCGCGCAGGGAACTCTATGACCGGCTGCTGCAATTGAAGGAGCGCCATGGCGACTGATGCGGGTGATCGGCGGAAGCTGAAGGCGCTGAGGCGCGGATACCTCGCCGAGTATCGCGCAGCACTCTGCCTGTTGCTCAAGGGTTACCGCATCGTCGCCATGCGCCATCGCACCAAGCTCGGCGAGATCGACATCATCGCCCGGCGCGGCGATCTCATTGCCTGCGTCGAGGTCAAGGCGCGCCGCTCGGCCGAAGACGGCGTCTTCGCGGTGACCGCCACGGCGCAAAGGCGCATTCGCGCCGCGAGCGATCTCTGGCTGGCGAAGCAACCGGATTACAACAGGCTTTCAGTGCGTTACGACATCATCACGGTGACGCCGTGGGGCTGGCCGCGGCATCTGCCGGATGCCTTCTGAACCGGGGCGGGATCAGGGAAAATGATTGTGGCGTTCCAGCGGCATCCCGTCTTGGAACATATTCTCGAATTTGTAACACAAAAGCGTAACTTCCCGGGCCTGCCCGTGTTGATCGGTGGCGACACCGGCAACCATGCCGGCGGCGACTTCGAGGCGGAAGGGCTCTTTGCCATGAGTGCAGCCCGTGGCTTCACCCGCCACGGTGGCCCGCTCGAGGTGATGACCACCCGACCGAGCCTGATTACCCGTTGGCCGGAGCGCGCGATGAAGGGATTGGTTCCTTTCGCGGGGGCTGAAGATCGGCGAAACCAGGATCATTCCCTCGCTCGATCAGTCCGGCCGGCCGCTCTCGGATCACGATCTCATCACCTGCGTCGTCGAAGGCTTCGAATAGCCTCACCTCGCCTTGCCTAAGGCCCGCCCACATTCTACATGTTGCGGGCTTTTCCAGAGTAGAATGGCGCGCGATTTCCGCGGTCACTCCGCTCTGGCGGTTTGAAATCGATCGCGGGTTTCCGTGATGCAATGGGGACGGGAAGATGGCGAAAATCGTCAATGTCGGGGTCCAGATGGACCATGTGTCGGGCATCAACATTGCGGGTGATTCCACCTTCGCGATGAGCCTCGAGGCACAGTCGCGCGGCTATCGCCTCTTCCACTACACGCCCGAAAAACTGTCGCTGCGCGATGGCAAGGTCTATGCAAGCGTGCAGCAGATGACGTTGCGCGACGTCAAGGGCGACCACTTCACGCTTGGCGAAGCCGAACGCGTCGATCTTTCGACCATGGACGTCATCCTGCTCCGTCAGGACCCGCCCTTCGACATGGCCTATATCACCTCGACCCACCTTCTGGAGCGCCTGCATCCGAAGACGCTGGTGGTCAACGATCCGGCCTGGGTGCGCAACTCGCCGGAGAAGATCTTCGTCACCGAATTCGCCGACCTGATGCCGAAGACGCTGATCACCCGCGATCCCGCTGAGATCGCAAGCTTCCGCCAGGAGATGGGCGACATCATCCTGAAGCCGCTCTACGGCAATGGCGGCGCTGGCGTTTTCCACTCGACCCGTGACGACCGCAACCTGTCGTCGCTGCTCGAAATGTTCGGCCAGATGTTCCGCGAGCCCTTCATTGCCCAGGAATACCTGCCGGCGGTGCGCAAGGGCGACAAGCGCATCCTGCTCGTCGACGGCGAGCCGGTCGGCGCCATCAACCGCGTTCCGGCCGAGCACGACGCCCGCTCCAACATGCATGCCGGCGGCCGCCCCGAGCCGACTGAACTGACGGCCCGCGAAAAGGAAATCTGCGCCCGTATCGCCCCGGCGCTGAAGGCCCGCGGCTTCCTCTTCGTCGGCATCGACGTCATCGGCGACTATATGACCGAGATCAACGTCACCTCGCCGACCGGCATCCGCGAAGTGAAGAAATTCGGCGGAGCCGACATCGCCAGCCTGCTCTGGGACGCAATCGAGCGCAAGCGCGCCTGATCCGACTCTCTCCTTAAAACGATCTCGATCTTTGCGCGTCTGCTGAGATGCGCGGCGCTGTCGAGGGGCTTCCGGGCAATAGAGATCGCCGCGGCTCCGCCCGCGGCCGCTCGCTTGAGCATCCTTGTCGATGGCACCATGCGGCCTCCCGTCGTCAGATGTTCTGTAATTGTTCTTGTTTTTGTGCGTGAACCGTGCAAGGCTCCGTCTTGCAACTCAAGGCGGTTGCGGCGCCCATGAGTATGGGCTGCCCGGGCGAGGGGATAATCATGGTCGCGCGTGTCAGCACGGTCGCATTTCAAGGTATCGAGGGTCTGCCGGTCGACGTTCAGGTGATGGTTGCGCCGGGCAAGGTCGGCATGCAGATCGTCGGCCTGCCGGACAAGGCTGTGGCCGAAAGCCGCGAGCGGGTGCAGGCGGCGCTTCATGCTTCCGGTCTGGCGTTGCCGGCCAAGCGCGTCACCGTCAATCTCGCGCCCGCCGATCTCCCCAAGGAAGGCAGCCACTTCGATCTGGCGATCGCGCTTGGCCTGATGGCAGCACTCGGCGCCATTCCCGGCGACGCGCTGACACCTTATGTCGTGATCGGCGAGCTCAATCTCGATGGCACCATTGCCGCGGTCGCCGGCGCGCTGCCGGCGGCGATCGGCGCCAATGCGCTCGGCAAGGGGCTGATCTGCCCGGCCGAAAGCGGGGCGGAGGCCGCCTGGGCCGGGGCCGAGATCGATATTCTCGCGCCGCGCAGCCTGATCGCCATCGCCAACCATTTCCGCGGCACGCAGGTGCTTTCGCGGCCACAAGCGGCGATCCGCTCCGGTGCAGCGGACTTGCCCGACCTCGCCGACATCAAGGGCCAGGAGAGCGCCAAGCGGGCGCTCGAGGTGGCGGCCGCCGGCAACCACAATCTGCTGATGGTCGGCCCACCCGGATCGGGAAAGTCGATGCTCGCGGCACGCCTGCCGTCGATCCTGCCGCCGCTCAGTCCGGCGGAGCTTCTCGAAGTGTCGATGATCCATTCGATCGCCGGGCAATTGCCGGGCGGCAAGCTCTCGGACCGGCGGCCGTTCCGCACGCCGCACCATTCCGCCACCATGGCCGCCATGGTCGGCGGCGGTATCCGCGCCAAACCGGGCGAGGCGTCGCTCGCCCATCATGGCGTGCTGTTCCTCGACGAGTTTCCGGAGTTCTCGCCGCAGGTGCTGGATGCATTGCGCCAGCCGCTCGAAACGGCAGAATGCATCATCGCCCGCGCCAATCACCGCGTCAGCTATCCCGCCGCGATCCAGCTCGTCGCTGCCATGAATCCCTGCCGCTGCGGCATGGCCGGTGAGCCTGGCCGCAGCTGCGCGCGTGGACCCCGCTGCATGGCCGATTACCAGGCGCGCATCTCCGGCCCGCTGATGGATCGCATCGACATCCGTATCGACGTCCCGGCCGTCAGCGCCGCCGATCTATTGAAGCCGGCGGCCGCCGAAAGCAGCGAGGTCGTGGCCCGTCGCGTCGCCCGCGCCCGGGCCTTGCAGATCGACCGCTTCGCCACGCTCGGCCATCCGGAATTGACGAGCAATGCCCGCTCATCGACATCGATGATCGAGAAAATCGCCGAGCCCGACGCGGCCGGTCTGCAGCTCCTCAGGGACGCCGCCGAAAAGATGAAGTTTTCCGCACGCGGCTACCACCGTGTGCTGAAGGTTGCGCGCACGCTCGCCGATCTCGACGGTGCCGTAACGGTCGGGCGCATTCATCTGGCCGAAGCGATTTCCTATCGCATCGCCGGCGAAAGGTTGCAGGCGGCGGCATAGCAGACGATTAGCTCTGCGATACCCGATCCATGTGTTTCACGACGCCGTCCTGCGCTCGACACTCGCCAACCTTGCAGGCTTTACGGAGCAAGGAGCCTGACGCGACATCGCCGATCGATCGGGAACAAAGAAAGGGCGCCCGCGGCGCCCGTTGACCAGTAGGCCGATCAGCCGCCGAGGCCCTCGAACAGCGCCGTCGAGAGATAGCGTTCGGCGAAGGACGGGATGATGACGACGATGGTCTTGCCGGCATTTTCCTCACGCTGGCCGACCTCGATCGCGGCCGTCAGTGCCGCGCCGGCGGAGATGCCCACCGGCACGCCTTCGAGCCTGGCGACGAGGCGGGCGGCCTCGATGGCTTCGCCGCTATTGACCGTGACGATCTCGTCATAGATCGAGGTGTCGAGGATCGCCGGGGCGAAGCCTGCGCCGATGCCCTGGATCTTGTGCGGGCCGGGCGCTCCACCGGAGAGAACGGGCGATTCCTCCGGCTCGACCGCGATCACCTGGATCGAAGGCTTGCGTGCCTTCAGCACCTGGCCGGCGCCGGTGATCGTGCCGCCGGTGCCGATGCCGGAAACGAAGATGTCGACCGCGCCGTCGGTATCGTTCCAGATCTCCTCTGCCGTGGTCTTGCGGTGGATTTCCGGGTTGGCCGGATTTTCGAACTGCTGCGGAATGATCGCGTCGGGCAGGGTCTCGACCAGTTCCTGTGCCTTGGCGATCGCGCCCTTCATGCCCTTGGCGCCTTCCGTCAGCACCAGTTCTGCGCCGAGCAGCGCCAGCATCTTGCGCCGCTCGACCGACATGGTCTCCGGCATGGTGAGGATCAGCTTGTAGCCCTTGGCAGCGGCGACGAAGGCGAGCGCGATACCGGTATTGCCCGAGGTCGGTTCGATCAGGGTCGTGCGGCCGGGGACGATCTTGCCCTGGGCTTCCAGGCTCTCGACCATCGCCACGCCGATGCGGTCCTTGACCGAGGCGATCGGATTGAAGAATTCGAGCTTGGCGAGCAGGTTCGCCTTCACGCCCTTCTCCTTGGCAAGCTTGTCCAGCCGCACGATGGGCGTATCGCCGATCGTCTCCGTGATCGAGGAATAGACGCGGCCGCGGCCGGGCTTGCGTGTGTCGGACATGAGGCTCTCCCTTGGGCGTAGACTGTTCGTCTCTGAGAATAGGAACAACCGCCGTCCAATGCCAGAACGGCGAACGCGACAGGATGACCTGCCGAAGGAAAAATCACCGGCGAAGTCGTTGTTCGGGAAAAGTTCTTTCAGCCCGCGCGAACGGCGATATAGGCGGCCGTTCCCGCAAGCACGCTGGCTGCGACACGGTTCAGCGCCTTCAGCGCCTTGGGTTGCTTGAGCAGCAAGCGCGCCCGCGCGGCGAGCAGCATGTAGGGAACCAGTACCGTCAAGAGCACCAGGAAGGTTGCCGTCAGCAGCAGGCCATAGTCGCGCGGGCCGATCGCGGCAATGTCGACCAGCGTCGGCACCAGCGCCACGTAGAACAGCATCGTCTTCGGGTTGCCGAGGGTGACGAGCAGGCCGGAGAGGAACGACATTGCCGCATTCGTCGATGGCTTCGCCTTGATATCCTCAGGCAGCAGCCCTGCGGTCCAGAGCTTCCAGGCGATATAGCCGAGATAGAGGACGCCGGCGAACTTCACCACCAGGAAGATGGTAGTGAAGGTCTGCGCAATCAGCGCCAGCCCGAGCACGACAGCCGTGAGATAGATCATGTCGCCGAGGATCACGCCGAGGCCCATGAAGAAGGTTTCACGAAAGCCGGAGCCGAGGGCCCGCGCGACCAGCGCGGTCACGCCGGGACCGGGGATGGCCGCCGCGATGAACAGGGCACCGCTATAGGCGATGAGGGCCGCGAGCGTCATGGACATTCCTTCGAATGGTGGTGCAGGCTTTTAACGCAAACCGCTAAAAAGGGAAATCACGGAACGACCGCCAATGGGCGCGCCTGGCGCCAAAATTGCCCGGGTGACAAGTCTGGCATTGCCCGCGGTCGCCGGATCAGTAGAGCTTGCTGAAAAACCGAGCGAAAGGCGCGCTTCCATGCCCGAATTGAAGGATCTTATCGGCTTTGCCCTGCTGGCACTCGGCATGGTGCTGACCCCGGGGCCGAACATGATCTACCTGGTCTCGCGCTCGATCAGCCAGGGACCGGGTGCCGGATTGATCTCGCTCGGCGGCGTCGCGCTCGGTTTTGTCGTCTACATGGTCTCGGCCGCGCTCGGCATCACCGCGCTGCTGCTCGCCGTGCCCTTCGCCTATGACGCGCTGCGTCTCGCCGGCGCCGGCTACCTTCTCTATCTCGCCTGGCAGGCGGTCAAGCCGGGCGGTCGGTCCCCTTTTCAGGTCCACCAACTGCCGAAGGACGGTCCGAAGAAGCTTTTCGTCATGGGGTTTCTGACGAGCCTGCTCAATCCCAAGGTGGCGGTGCTCTATCTTTCGCTTCTGCCCCAGTTCATCCGGCCGGAGCTCGGCAATGTGCTCGGCCAGTCGCTGGTCTTCGGCTCGATTCAGATTGTGACCAGCGTCTCTGTCAACGCGATGATCGCACTTGCCGCCAGCGGCATTGCCGCTTTCCTCGCGGGGCGGCCGCTGTTCATGGCGGCGCAGCGCTGGGCGATGGGCACGGCGCTCTTCGGCTTTGCGCTTAGCATGGCGTCGGAGGCGCGGCGTTGAGCCAGCGCCTGCCCTATCCTCGGAGAGCTACTCGAAAACCGGCCGCATGAAGCTGCGCTCGTAGCTCAGGATGCAGCGGGTCTTTTCGGCGTACGCAAAGGCTTCCTGACACTCCGCATCCGCGGCCATTTCCTTGCGGTAGCTTTCATAGGCAGCAAGGCTCGGGAAGCTGAAGAGCGCGAGCGCGATGTTGTTTGCGCCCTCGTGTGGCATGAAATAGCCGTGATGCGTGCCGCCCAGCCGATTGACGAGCGGAATCCAGAGCTTGGCGTAGTGCTCGAACTCGGCGGCCTTGTAGGGATCGATGACGTATTTCAGGTAGCAGGTAATCATGCGGCTCTCCCTTCGCGTTGCCGCTTGATAGAAGAGGGAAGGCGAAGTTTCCAGCCGAGATTCATGCCGGCGGCGGCAACGAGGATCGCGATGGAGCCGAGGATCTGGACCGGCTGCAATTGGTGGCCGAAAGCGACGCGGTCCACCACGATGGCGGCGATCGGGTAGATAAAGGAGAGCGCGCCGGTCATATGCGTCGGCAGCCGCTGGATCGCGCCATAGAGCAGCACATACATCAGCCCAGTGTGGATGATACCGAGAGTGAGGAGGATCGACCACTGCGCGGCCCCCGACGGTGCGGCGGCGGCGAGCGCCATCGGCGCGAGCATCACGGTCCCGGTGACCACCTGCACCAGTGCGATCAGATGCGGCGGCGTGCCCTTGAGCAGCTTCGTTGTGATCGCTGCGATCGCATAGAAGAAGGCGGCACCGACCGCGAGCGCTATGCCGGTCAGATAGCTTTCCGGGGCGAAGCCGTGGCCGGGCTTGGCCGCGACGATCGCCAGCATGCCGGCGAAGGAGACGGTAAGCCAGAAGATCTTGGTGGTGGTGATCTTCTCGCCGAGGAACAGCGCCCCGAGGCCAAGCAGCATGAAGGGTTGCGTGTTGTAGACCATGGTGGCGATCGAGATCGACGCATGGGAATAGGCGGCGAAGAGCAGCAGCCAGTTGACGACGATCGCGATGCCGCCGGCAACCGAAAGCAGCAGCATCCGGCGGCTGAAGTGACGACGCTCGAGGAGCCCGAGCGCCCAGGCGATGGCCACGAGAGTGAAGGCCCCGAAGACGCAGCGCCAGAACACCACGCTCGTCACCGGCTGCCCCGACATCAGCACGAACCAGCCGATGGTTCCGGAGATCAGCATGGCCGCCGTCATCTCGATGCTGCCGCGTTTGAGTTCGATGTTCATGATCACTGCTCCATTTTGGTGATCGGAGAATAGCCGGTGCTTGCGGCCTTTCCCATGGATGAACTAAGGCAATTGTGCTACATTGCCTAATTATCGAAGTTCTGTTCGTTGTTATGACTTATGGTGCCGTGATGCTGGACGAGATTGACCGACGAATCCTCGACATTCTGGCAGCCAATGCCCGGGTCTCGCTGAAGGAACTGGCGCAGGAGGCGGGGCTATCCTCTCCGAGCGCTGCGGATCGTCTCCGCAAGCTGGAAGAGCGCGGCATTCTCGATGGTTTCACGATTGCCCTCAACCCGGTGAAAGTCGGCTATCCGCTGCAGGCGGTCATCCGGGTGCGGCCAATGCCGGGCATGCTGCACATCGTCGAGCGGCTGATCCAGGACACGCCCGAAATCGTCGAATGCGACAAGGTCACCGGCGACGATTGTTTCATCGCCAAGCTCTTCGTTCGCGACATGGCGCAGCTCGACACGATCCTCGACCGGATCGCCGAGAAGGCGCAGACGAACACTTCGATCGTCAAGTCGTCGCCGGTAAAGCGCCGCCTGCCGCCTCTGATTTAGGAAAAATCTCGTTTAAACGCCCGTCGAGCCGAAGCCGCCGGCGCCGCGGGCCGTCTCGCTCGCCCCGTCAGCCTCGCGGACCGTGACCTGCGTGACCGGTGCGATCACCATCTGGGCAATGCGCATGCCGCGCTCGATGAGGAAATCTTCGTCGCCGAGATTGACAAGCAGCACCTTCACTTCGCCGCGATAGTCGCTGTCGATCGTGCCGGGCGTGTTGAGGCAGGTGATGCCGTGCTTGAAGGCGAGCCCTGAGCGCGGGCGGATCTGCGCCTCATAGCCCACCGGAATCTCGAAGATGAAGCCTGTCGGCACCAGCGCCCGCTTGCCCGGAGTGAGCATCAGCGGGCGATCGGCGGGAACGGCGGCGCGCAAATCCATGCCGGCGGCACCTGCCGTTTCATAGGCGGGCAGCTCAAGACCTTCGCCGTGCGACAGGCGAACGAGGTTGAGGGTCGGGCGGGATTCGGAGGGGTGCGTGCTCATGGTCGCATAAGCCGGCGCGTGGATGCCTCGGTCAATTGCATAATCGGGGCCGAGCCTGTAAAGGACGCGGCAACTCACAGGATTCTACGACATGGCTGAAACTCTCGCCGAGGCGGTCTCCCGCCGCCGCACATTTGCGATCATTGCGCACCCGGACGCCGGTAAGACCACGCTCACCGAAAAGCTGCTGCTGTTCGGCGGCGCCATCCAGCTCGCCGGCGAGGTCAAGGCCAAGAAGGATCGCATCCAGACCCGTTCGGACTGGATGAAGATCGAGCGTGAGCGCGGCATCTCGGTCGTCACCTCGGTGATGACCTTCGAATATCACGGCAATGTCTTCAACATTCTCGATACGCCCGGCCACGAAGACTTCGCCGATGATACCTACCGCACGCTGACGGCGGTGGACGCCGCAGTCATGGTCATCGACGCCGCCAAGGGTATCGAGCCGCGCACGCTGAAGCTCTTCGAAGTCTGCCGCATGCGCGATATCCCGATCATCACCTTCGTCAACAAGATGGACCGCGAGAGCCGCGATCCCTTCGAGATCCTGGATGAAGTCGAGGAAAAGCTGGCGCTCGATTGCGCGCCGGTCACCTGGCCGATCGGCCGGTCCAAGACCTTCTGCGGTTCCTATCATCTGGCCGACAACACCGTACGCGGCTCCGATACGCAGGAGATCCCGACCAAGGTCAACGGTCCGGAAATGGCCTCCCATCGCCTGCCGGAAAACGAGCGCGACGCCTTCACCGACGAACTGACGCTGGCGATCGAGGCCTGCAAGCCCTTCGACAAGAAGGCCTTCCTCGAAGGTCACCTGACACCGGTCTTCTTCGGCTCGGCGCTGCGCAACTTCGGTGTGCGCGATCTCATCAATGCGCTCGGCGACATGGCCCCGCCGCCGCGTGACCAGGTGGCGGATATCCGCACGGTGCACGCTACCGACGACAAGATGACGGCCTTCGTCTTCAAGATCCAGGCCAACATGGATCCGAACCATCGCGACCGCATTGCCTTCGCTCGCGTCTGCTCCGGCAAACTCGAGCGCGGCATGAAGGCGCGCCTGTCGCGCACCGGGAAGCAACTGGGCCTCAGCGCTCCGCAGTTCTTCTTCGCTTCGCAGCGCCAGCTTGCCGACACCGCTTATGCGGGCGACGTCGTCGGCATTCCGAACCACGGCACGCTCCGCATCGGCGACACGCTGACCGAGGGTGAGCCCCTGGTGTTCCAGGGCGTGCCGAATTTCTCTCCGGAAATCCTGCGCCGCGTGCGGCTGGAGGATGCGATGAAGGCGAAGAAGCTGAAGGAAGCGCTGCAGCAGATGGCGGAAGAGGGCGTCGTCCAGCTCTTCTCGCCGGAAGACGGCTCGCCGGCGATCGTCGGCGTCGTCGGCGCGCTGCAGCTCGATGTGTTGAAGGAACGCCTCAGCGCCGAATACGGCCTGCCGGTCTCCTTCGAAATGTCGCGCTTCTCCGTCTGCCGCTGGATTTCGGCCGACCAGGCCGCCGATCTCGACAAGTTCATCACGGCGCGGCGCGGCGACATCGCTCGCGATCTCGACGGCGACCCGGTCTTCCTCGCGCAGGACAGCTTCTCGCTGCGTTACGAGGCAGAGCGCTACCCGGCGATCAAGATGGTCGCGATCAAGGAATATCACGTCGCCAAGGCGGCCTGACCTGATGTCACCGGCCGGTGCCTGAAGCATCGGCCGGCTTCCGACGCCTGTCTTGACGAGACGTCTCCCCTACATCGAAAAATCGAAACGCGGTGACGAGCGGTCGAGAACGGCCATGCTCGGGCGAACATCCCAGGCTGCCGCGATCGCCCCCGAAAGCGCGATCATCAAACGCTCGACATCGTCGCGCGCCGTCTCGTGCAGGGCTTCGGCAACGATCAGTGTACGTGTGGTCTGCGGCCGGATCGCCGAATGGCCGCTCTGCCGGTTGGTCCAGCGTCGGGCGTGCGCCCGCCCTTCGCCATCCGCAAAGATCACCTCGCCGGGTTCGGGGCTTTCCACCTCTCCCGAGAAGGTCAGGTAGGTTTCATTACCGAGCGCCCGGCGGACCTGCAGAAAATCGGTGATGCGTGACAGATCGAAAACCGCAATCGGGATCGCGAAGGCGAGCGACGCGGCGTTGCAGAGATCGATCAGCGGGTGGATCGCCGGCAGGCTGCCTTCCTTCCTGAACCGTCGCAACAATGCCTCGGAGGCCGAACGATACTGTGTCGGTTTCAGCCCCATCTTGGCAAAGGTCCGGCGCCACGCCTGGATTTGCGGCAGGTCGCTTTCCGAGCCCGTACCGAGGCGCTCGTTTGCGATCGCGTGGAAGCGGCGAACATCGTCCTCGACCGAGATATCGCTGCATACGCCGTCGATGAAGAGTGCGCCGGCGCTGAGCTCCGAGAAGTCGCGCCAGATATCGTCCGCGTGTTGGAAGTGCATGGAGATCCTCGAAGCCTGTGGGTACATTCTGGCTCAAGCCTCCTTTGCGGGAAAGGCGCCTAACGCCCTTCGGCTGGAGCGGATCTGAGGCACGGTCAGTCCAAGAACGGCGCCGAGCACGCAGCCGATGCCCAGAAGCTGGTGGAGACCGACCGGTTCGCCGAACAGCAGGAAGGCGAAGAGCACGGCCGAAACCGGCGCCAATGCCGTAAAGACGGAAGCCTCGGTGCCGCTCACCCGCGCGGCGCCGGCATACCAGAGCACGAAGCCCGCAACGGTCGGAACGAGCGCATAATAGAGAACCGCGACGATCGCATTCTTGTCGATCACCGCAGTTGCATGTGGTTCGAAGAGCGCGGGGATGAGAGCGACGGCGAAGCCGAGGCCGGTCATCATCGTCGAAAGCGCAAGCGGCGAGATCTCTGCCTTCACGCGCTTGTTGAGAAGGATGAACAGGCCCTCGCAGACGACGGCGCCGAAGATGAGCGCGATGCCGAGTGGCGAATGGGCGCCGCCTTCGCCGGACTTGAAGACGATGGTCAGCACACCGATGGCGGCAAGCGCGATCGCCGCAAGCAGCCGTCGGTCGGGGCGCTCGCCGAGAACGAGGATGGCGATGGCGGCGGAAACGACCGGCAGGGTGCCAATCACCACGCCGGCATCGGTTGCCGACGTCAGGCTCAGGCCGGCGATCAGCAGGGTGGTGTAGCCGACGCTGCCGGCACCGGCCTGGGCGATGAGGATCAGCCAGTCGCGACTTTTCAGTTTCGGCCATGACGTCCCCGTGAACCACATCAACAAAAGGAAGAGCGGGAAGGCGACGGCGAAGCGCAGGGCTGTCGCAGTGAAAGGGGCCAGACCGGCAGCAATGATCTTGCTGGCGATCACCGTGCTGCCGACGAGGATCATCGCCAGCGACAGGTAGAAATAGCCCCGAAATTTTTCCGACATGTCCATTCTCCGTTGCAGTGCCGCGCTTTTCGATGCGCAGTGGGTGCAGCAATGCGCCGGAGAGGATTTCGGGTCTTGAATAGAATTGCGGGTGCTACTTCCTTGCCTCGGCGTAAGCGCCCGGCGAGAGTCCGTATTTGCTGACGAAGATGCGAGTCATGTGGCTCTGGTCGGCGAAGCCGGCGGCGAATGCGGCCTCTGCCAGCGGCATGCCCTCGCCGATCAGGCGGCGGGCGAGATCGATGCGGCGCTGGACGATATAGGCGTGCGGCGTCAGGCCGACCGATTTGGCGAAGTTGCGTATCAGTTGAAAGCGGCTGAGCCTTGCCTCCGCGGCGAGGTCGGCAAGGGTGATCGCCGCCGTCGGATCATCGTCGATCATCATCTTGGCGGCGGTGACGGTTGCCGGTCTTTCGACGCGCCGTGCCCTGCCGGTGGCAAGAACGCTCGCAAGCAGCAACAGAAGCCGTTCCTCCAGCCGGATCGCTTCGTCCGGTGCCGTGGGGTCTGTGATCGCGGCGAACAGCGCCCGGAACGCGTTTGCCGTGTCCGCGTCCCTGAAAGCGGGTGAGGCGAACTCGCCGGAGCCCGAACGGCCCTGGCCGATATCCTCGGCGGCGGCGGAGATGACGGCAGGATCGAAATAAAGCATGCGCCAGGAGCGCCCGGCGTCGCCGATCGGCGCGCCATCATGCACCTCGCCGGGATTGACGGTGATCATGTCGCCGGCGCCTGCCTCGACCATGCCGCGGCCGCTGAGCGATTTCTGGGCGCCCTGGTAGATGAGGCCGATGCCGAATTGGTCATGGGTATGGCGAGCGAAGGATTGGCGCGTTTGCGCCTCGACCGCGTCTATGCCCGCGCTCGCGCTGTGCAGCATCCTGAACTGACCCTTTGCCATCCGTGCGCCGATCCCTTTGCTCCCAGTCTTCTACATCGTCCCGGCGCATCCCGCTATCGTCGCGGCGCCGCCCAATCAATCGGCGTTTTGCATAATATTTATGCAATGAAATAGATGTCAAAATATTAGGCAAATCCTGTTGCGAAAAATGCTGCGCTGCATCATGATTAGCTCATGACGCATCGGGATCTCACCATTCTCGTGATCGACGAGAACGCCATCCGCGCCTCGATCATCGAGGAGGGGCTGCATGAGGCCGGCCATCGCAAGGTCACGGTGATCCATGAGGTCCAGGGCATGGTCCGCACCATCGAGACGCTGAGGCCCGATGTCATCGTCATCGATATCGAAAACCCCAACCGCGACATGATGGAGCATCTGTTCCAGCTTACCCGCACCGTCGGGCGGCCGATCGCGATGTTCGTCGATCGCTCCGATACGGCCTCGATCGAGGCCGCGGTGGAGGCGGGCGTCTCCGCCTATGTGGTTGACGGGCTGAAGAAGGAACGCGTCAAGCCGATCCTCGACATGGCCGTCAGCCGCTTCAACGCCTTCAGCCGGCTGCAGCGCGAGCTTGCCGATGCGAAATCGGCGCTGGAAGAGCGCAAGGTGATCGAGCGCGCCAAGGGCATCCTGATGAAGATGCGGGGCCTCTCCGAGGATGAGGCCTTCGCACTGCTGCGCCAGACGGCGATGAACGAAAAGAAGAAGATGTCGGAGATCGCGCAAAGCGTGGTGACGGCCGCAGGCCTGCTGATGTGAGGGCGCGGTTTCCGATGCTGTCGGAAGGAGACACCGGAGTGAACGTCATGACCACCATCGATAATTCGCGATCCGGCGCGGCGATGGGCGAGGGCCTGCCCGCGCCGGTGAGACTGGGCGGCGAGGGGGCACGAACGATCCGCGCCGGCTTCATTCCGCTGGTCGATGCCGCCGTGCTGATCGCGGCGGCAGAGCTCGGCTTCGCCCGCAAGGAGGGGCTGACGCTCGATCTCGTCAAGGATGTCTCCTGGGCCAATGTGCGCGACCGGCTCGCCTTTCGTCAGTTCGATATCGCCCACATGCTCTCGCCGATGCCGGTCGCGGCCATGCTCGGCCTCGGTTCCAATCCCTCGCCGACGATCGCCCCTTTCTCGCTCGGGCGCGGCGGCAATGCGATCACGCTTTCGAACCGGCTCTTCGCCCGCATGCAGAAGGAGGGTGGTCTCGGCGAGGTGGAGGATGCGCTCGCCCATGCGCGCGCACTCGCTGCGGTGCTCAGCCGAATGCGCAAGAGCGGCGAGCCGGCGCCGAGGCTCGGCGTCACCTATCCGTTCTCCTCGCACAATTACGAGGTCCGTTACTGGCTGGCGGCAGGCGGTATCGATCCGGATCGCGATGTCAAGCTCGTGGTCGTGCCGCCACCCTTGACCTCCGATGCGCTGGCCGCCGGCGCCATCGACGGTTTCTGCGTCGGCGCGCCCTGGAACATGGTGGCATCCGAACGCGGTCTCGGGCGCATCGTCGCCGCCAAGCAGGACATCTGGCCGTCGGCCCCGGAAAAGGTGATCGGAATGCGGCCGGAGTGGGCGGAGAGCAACGCCGAGACCGTGTCGCGCCTGCTCCTGGTACTCGACCAGGCGGCGCGCTGGTGCGACGCGCCCGACAATCGCGGCACGCTTGCCGAGCTGCTCGCCGCCCCCCGTTACGTCGGTGCCCCGGTCGAAATCATCCGCCGGGTTCTCGCCGGCGAGTTCACCATCGATGCGGCCGGCAACAGGCGTGTGATCGACGACTACTTCGTCTTCCATCGCGAGCACGCCAACTATCCCCGTTCCGGCCAGGCGCTGTGGCTCTACAGCCAGATGGTGCGCTGGGGGCAGGCGCGATTGTCGCCCGGCATGCAGGCGCTGGCCGCTGCCGCCTATCGCCCCGACCTCTATCGCCAGGCGCTCGGCGAGGCTGCCATTCCCGCCGATACCGCTATTCGTATCGAAGGCGACAGGCCGGGCGACCGCTTCATGGACGGGCACGTCTTCGATCCCGCTGACATCGAGGCCTATGTCCGCTCCTTCCCCGTTCGCGCTTCCATGGCGGGCGTTTCGGTCGAACAGGAGAGCTGAGGATGACGCACCATGTTTGTGCAGAGTCCCGATGGGAAATATGTGCGCCGCACAATAATTCAGCAGACTCTACAATAGGCGAATTTATGTGCGCTGCATCTGAGTCCGAAAATTACGTTTTGAATTCAAATATCTAAAGGTCACGCCAGCGAACTGGCACGGCCTTTGCTTTTCTAGAAATGCTTCGGTCAACGGCGATCGAAGCGAGCTCAAACGCCAGATCGCGTTTGCCGAAGACACCGACGTCGCAAGGTTTTGTTCCCGAGGATTCCTCCCGATCCCGGACGCAATCACCGAGCGACGTTTTTTTATGTCCGGTTATCCGACCAGCAGAGGAACCTGCGCATGACCAAGTTTTCGACCGGCGGCCTGACCCGCCGCAGCCTGCTGAAGACCACGGCAACCGCCGCCCTGTTTGGCGCGGTCAAGTCGGCCTTCCCATCCGGTGCCTTCGCGCAAAGCTCCGGGCCGGAAACCACCAAGGCCGTGCTCGGCTTCATCGCGCTTACCGATTCGGCACCGCTGATCATCGCCAAGGAAAAGGGTCTCTTCGACAAATACGGTATGAGCGAAGTCGAGGTCGTCAAGCAGGCCTCCTGGGGTACGACGCGCGACAACCTGGTGCTGGGTTCCGCCGGTTCCGGCATCGATGGCGCCCATATCCTGACGCCGATGCCCTATCTGATCTCCACCGGAAAGGTCACCCAGAACAACCAGCCGCTGCCGATGGCGATCCTTGCACGCCTCAATCTCGATGCGCAGGCGATCTCGGTCGGCCAGGCCTATGCCGATCTCAAGGTCGGCCTCGATGCATCCGCGCTCAAGGAGGCCTTCGCCAAGAAGAAGGCCGAAGGTGCCGCCGCCAAGGTGGCGATGACCTTTCCCGGCGGCACCCATGATCTCTGGATCCGCTATTGGCTCGCCGCCGGCGGCATCGATCCGGATACGGACGTCGAAACCATCGTCGTGCCGCCGCCGCAGATGGTCGCCAACATGAAGGTCGGCACCATGGACTGTTTCTGCGTCGGCGAGCCCTGGAATGAGCAACTCGTCAATCAGAAGATCGGTTACACCGCCGTCAACACTGCCGAGATCTGGAACGAGCATCCGGAGAAGTCCCTCGCCATGCGTGCCGACTGGGTGGAGAAGAATCCGCGCGCCGCCAAGGCGCTCACCATGGCGATCCAGGAAGCGGCGCAATGGTGCGACGACATGGCCAACAAGGACGAGCTGGCGAAAATCGTCGGCAAGCGCAGCTGGTTCAACGTGCCGCCGAAGGACATCGTCGATCGTCTCAAGGGCGAATACGACTACGGCAATGGCAAGGTCGTCGAACAGAGCCCGCACTTCATGAAGTTCTGGCGCGATCACGCCTCCTATCCGTTCCAGAGCCACGACGCCTGGTTCCTCACCGAGAATATCCGCTGGGGCAAGTTCGCGCCCGATACCGACATCAAGGCGCTCGTCGCCAAGGTCAACCGCGAGGATATCTGGCGTGAGGCCGCCAAGGATCTGGGTGTGACCGACGTGCCGGCATCCACCTCGCGCGGCGTCGAAAAGTTCTTCGACGGCAAGGTCTTCGATCCCGCGGATCCGCAGGCCTACCTCAAGAGCCTTTCGATCTCGCGCGTCGCCTGACCATTGCGATGGTCGCGGCCAGTGCTTCGCGACCATCCGTTCCGAATTCCAAGGAGAACGGCATGACCGTCACCAACCTCAAATTCAAGCAGGATGCTATGCCTCGACCAGCCGCGCGCGTCATCGCGTTCACCCGCTCGGCCAGGGTCGGCAGCGGCCGGCCGCTTACTGCGAGACTCGTTGCCGCTGCCACGAACATCTTGCCGCTTCTCGTCACGCTGGCGCTGATCCTCGTCGCCTGGCAGGTCGCCTGTTCGGCGCCCGATTCCAGCCTGCCGTCGCCGACGCGGGTGCTGGATGAAAGCTGGGAGCTGATCGCCCATCCCTTCTATGTCGGCCAGGGTGTCGACCAGGGGCTCTTCTGGCACATCGCGGCGAGCCTGCAGCGTGTCGCCATCGGCTATGCGCTCGCCGCCGTCGTCGGTATCGCGCTCGGCGCGCTGGTCGGCCAGAGCCAGCTTGCCATGCGCGGCCTCGATCCGATCTTCCAGGTGCTGCGCACCGTACCGCCGCTCGCCTGGCTGCCTTTGTCGCTCGCTGCCTTTCAGGATGGCAACCCCTCGGCGATCTTCGTGATCTTCATCACCGCCATCTGGCCGATCATCATCAACACGGCCGTCGGCATCCGCAACATCCCGCAGGACTATCAGAACGTCGCCAAGGTGCTGCGCCTCAACGCCCTTGAGTATTTCGCCAAGATCATGCTGCCGGCCGCAGCCCCCTACATCTTCACCGGCCTGCGCATCGGTATCGGCCTGTCATGGTTGGCGATCGTCGCGGCCGAAATGCTGATCGGCGGCGTCGGCATCGGCTTCTTCATCTGGGATGCTTGGAATTCCTCGCTGATCAGCGACATCATCGTCGCGCTGATCTATGTCGGCATCGTCGGCTTCCTGCTCGATCGCCTCATCGCCCTCGTCGGCCGCGTCGTCACGCGCGGCACTGCAACCGCTTGAGAGAGGGGAAAGCCATGACCAAGAGCTATCTTTCGCTGGAACTGATCGACAAGAGCTTCGAGCGCGGCGGTACCCGCACCGAAGTGCTGAAGCAGGTCTCGCTGTCGGTCGACAAGGGCGAGTTCATCTCGATCATCGGCCATTCCGGCTGCGGCAAGTCGACCCTGCTCAACATCGTTGCCGGCCTGACTCAGGCGACGACCGGCGTCGTTCTGCTCGACGGCCGGGTTGCCGACGAGCCGGGGCCGGACCGCGCCGTCGTCTTCCAGAACCATTCGCTGCTGCCCTGGCTGACGGTCTACGAAAACGTCCGCCTCGGCGTCGACAAGGTCTTCTCGGCAACGAAGAGCAAGGCCGAGCGCCACGACTGGACGATGCGCAATCTCGAATTGGTGCAGATGGCGCATGCCGCCGAGAAGCGACCCTCCGAAATCTCCGGCGGCATGAAGCAGCGCGTCGGCATCGCCCGCGCGCTCGCCATGGAGCCGAAGGTGCTGCTGCTCGACGAGCCCTTCGGCGCTCTCGACGCGCTGACGCGGGCGCATCTGCAGGACCAGGTGATGCAGATCCATGCCGAACTCGGCAACACCGTGCTGATGATCACCCACGATGTCGACGAGGCGGTGCTGCTCTCCGATCGCATCGTGATGATGACCAACGGGCCGTCGGCCCGCATCGGCGAGATCCTCGACGTGCCGCTCGCCCGTCCGCGCCGGCGCATCGAGCTTGCCGGCGACCGAACCTACCTCAAATGCCGCGAAGCCGTGCTCAAGTTTCTCTATGAGCGCCACCGCTTCGTCGAAGCTGCGGAGTGATCCCATGGCCGAACACACCACTGAAAAGCTCGTGATCATCGGCAACGGCATGGCGCCGGGCCGCATGCTGGAAGAACTGTTCGAGAAGGCACCGGGCCGCTACGCGGTGACGATCTTCAACGCCGAGCCGCGGGTCAATTACGACCGCATCATGCTGTCGCCGGTGCTGTCGGGCGAGAAGGATTACGAGCAGATCATCATCCACGGCGACGGATGGTACATCAAGCATGGCATCACGCTCTACAAGGGTCACAAGATCATCGCCATCGACCGTGACGCCAAGACCGTCACGTCCGACCAGGGCGTCACCGAGAGCTATGACAAGCTGGTGATCGCGACCGGTTCGGTGCCCTTCATCATTCCGGTGCCGGGCAAGGACCTGCGCGGCGTCATCACTTATCGCGACCTCGACGACGTGCAGGCAATGCTGCTTGCGGCCCAGTCGCGCGAAAAGGCCGTCGTCATCGGTGGCGGTCTGCTCGGCCTCGAAGCGGCAGCCGGCCTCAATGCACGCGGCATGGACGTCACCGTGCTGCACGTCATGCCGACCTTGATGGAGCGGCAGCTCGACCCGGCCGCCGGCTACCTGCTGCAGAAGGCGGTCGAAGAACGCGGCATCAAGGTCATCACCAAGGCCAACACCAAGCGGATCATCGGCGAAGAGAAGGTCGAGGGAATCGAGCTCGACGACGGCCGTATCATCCCGGCGACACTTGTCGTGATGGCGGTCGGCATTCGACCGAATGTCGGCCTTGCCAAGGAGGCAGGGCTTGCCACCAACCGCGGCATCGTCGTCGACGCCGGCATGCAGACCTCCGACGGGCACATCATGGCGCTCGGCGAATGTGCCGAGGTCGGCGGCATGGTTTACGGCCTGGTGGCACCGCTCTATGAGATGGCGCGGGTGGCCGCCCGCCACCTGGCCGGCGATCGCAGTGGTGCTTTTGTCCATTCCGACACGCCGACAAAACTGAAGGTGACCGGCATCAACCTCTATTCGGTCGGTGATTTCGCCGACGGCGACGGACGCGAGGAGATCGTCCTTCGCGACGCCACCGCCGGCATCTACAAGCGCCTCGTGCTCAAGGAGAACCGGATCATCGGCACGGTGCTCTATGGAGAGACCGGCGACGGCGCCTGGTTCAACGATCTGATGAAGCGTGGTACCGACATCTCGGAAATGCGCGACACGCTAATCTTCGGCCAGGCCTATCAGGGAGGGTCGCCGCTGGACCCTATGGCGGCCGTTGCAGCCTTGCCGGATGATGCGGAGATCTGCGGCTGCAACGGCGTCTGCAAGGGCAAGATCGTCGAGACCATTGGGGCCAAGGGCCTGAGCTCGCTCGACGACGTGCGGGCTCACACCAAGGCGTCCGCCTCCTGCGGCTCCTGCACCGGCCTTGTCGAGCAACTGATGTCGCTGACGCTTGGCGACAGCTACAATCCGACCGCCGTCCAGCCGATGTGCACTTGCACCGAACTCGGCCACGACGACGTGCGCCGGCTGATCAAGGCCAAGGGCCTGAAGACCATTCCCGCCGTCATGCAGGAACTGGAGTGGAAGACCTCCTGCGGCTGCGCCAAGTGCCGGCCGGCGCTCAACTACTACCTCGTCTGCGACTGGCCGGACGAATATGCCGACGATTACCAGTCGCGTTTCATCAATGAGCGCGTCCACGCCAATATCCAGAAGGACGGCACCTATTCGGTGGTGCCGCGCATGTGGGGCGGCGTCACCAATGCGCAGGAATTGCGCGCCATTGCAGACGTCGTCGACAAGTTCGAGATCCCGCTGGTCAAGGTGACCGGCGGCCAGCGCATCGACCTGCTCGGCATCGAGAAGGAAGACCTGCCGGCGGTCTGGGCCGATCTCGGCAAGGCGGGCTTCGTCTCCGGCCAGGCCTATGCCAAGGGCTTGCGCACGGTGAAGACCTGCGTCGGCTCCGACTGGTGCCGCTTCGGCACCCAGGATTCGACCGGCCTCGGCATCCGCATCGAGAAGTTCATGTGGGGTTCCTGGACGCCCGCCAAGCTGAAGATGGCGGTCTCCGGCTGTCCACGCAACTGTGCGGAAGCCACCTGCAAGGACATCGGCGTCATCTGCGTCGACTCGGGCTTCGAGATCCATTTCGCTGGGGCGGCCGGGCTCGACATCAAGGGCACGGAGGTGCTCGGACTGGTGAAGACCGAGGACGAGGCGCTGGAGCATATCGTGGCGCTGACGCAGATGTATCGCGAACAGGCGCGTTACCTCGAGCGTATCTACAAATGGGCGAAGCGCGTCGGCCTCGACGAAATCCGCCGCCAGATCATGGGTGATGCCGAGAAGCGCAAAGCCTATTTCGACCGCTTCGTCTTCAGCCAGAAATTCGCCCAGGTCGACCCCTGGTCGGAGCGCGTCTCCGGCAAGGACAAACACGAATTCCGGCCGATGGCGACGGTCGGTTTTTCTGAAGCTGCAGAGTGAGGTGATGGACATGAACTGGCATCCGATCGGCGACATCTCCGACATTCCGCTGAGGGGCGCGCGCTGCGTGAAGACGCCCCAAGGCAAGATCGCCGTGTTCCGCACCGCCGAAAACGAGGTCTTCGCCATCGAGGACCATTGCCCGCACAAGGGCGGGCCGCTGTCGCAGGGCATCGTCCACGGCGCGGCAGTGACCTGCCCCTTGCACAATTGGGTGATCTCGCTCGAAACCGGCAAGGCGCTTGGGGCGGACGAGGGCGCGGTGCGCACCATCCCCGTGCGCATCGACGGCGGCGCGCTCTACGTCGCGCTCGAAAGCCTGCTGATTGCGGCGGAATAGCCATGGAGCGGGAGGTCAAGACCACCTGTCCCTATTGCGGTGTCGGCTGCGGCGTGATTGCAACGGTCACCGATAGTGGCGCCGTCGCCGTCCGCGGTGACGCCGACCATCCTGCCAATTTCGGCCGGCTCTGCTCCAAGGGCTCGGCGCTGGCCGAGACCCTCGACCTCGACGGCCGGCTGCTGCATCCGGAGATCGGCGGCAAGCAGGCCGGCTGGGACGAGGCGCTCGATCTCGTCGCCGCGCGCTTCGCGCAGACGATCGCCGAGCACGGGCCGGGCTCGGTCGCCTTCTATGTCTCCGGGCAGTTGCTGACCGAAGACTATTACGTCGCCAACAAGCTGATGAAGGGCTTCATCGGCTCGGCCAATATCGACACCAATTCGCGACTCTGCATGTCCTCGTCCGTCGCCGGCCATCGCCGCGCCTTCGGCTCGGATACGGTACCCGGCTGCTATGAGGACCTGGAACTCGCCAATCTCGTGGTGCTCACCGGCTCCAATCTCGCCTGGTGCCACCCAGTGCTCTATCAGCGCCTCGCCGCCGCCAAGGCGGCGCGACCCGAGATGCGGGTGGTGGTGATCGATCCGCGCCGCACGATGACCGCCGATATCGCGGACCTGCATCTGGCAATCCGTCCCGATGGTGATGTTGCGCTGTTCAACGCGCTCTTCGCCCATCTGGCGGCAAGCGCTGCAGTCGATCAATCCTACATCGCCACCCACACCAGCGGCTTTGCCGAAGCCCTCACCACGGCCACGATCGACGAGGCAGCACTGGTACAGGCGACCGGCCTCGAGCCGTCGGAGATCGCCGCCTTTTTTCGCATGTTCGAGACGACGGAAAAGGTCGTCACCTGCTACAGCCAGGGCGTCAACCAGTCCTCCGCCGGCACGGACAAGGTCAACGCCATCATCAACTGTCACCTCGCCACCGGCCGCATCGGCCGGCCGGGCATGGGGCCGTTCTCGCTCACCGGCCAGCCCAATGCCATGGGCGGTCGCGAGGTCGGCGGGCTCGCCAACATGCTCGCTGCCCACATGGACATCGAGAAGGCCGGGCATCGCGATCAGGTGCGCCGCTTCTGGGGGGCGCCGTCGATCGCCGCAAAGTCGGGACTGAAGGCCGTCGACATGTTTGACGCCGTCGCGGACGGCCGCATCAAGGCGATCTGGATCATGGCGACCAATCCGGTTGTCTCCATGCCAGATGCCGATGCCGTGGAGGCAGCCCTCAAGGCCTGTCCCTTCGTCGTCGTCTCCGATATGCTGAGGGAAACCGACACCACCCGCCACGCCCATGTGCTGCTGCCCTCGCTCGGCTGGGGCGAGAAGGACGGCACGGTCACCAACTCCGAGCGCCGCATCTCCCGCCAGCGCGGTTTCCTTGCGGCTCCAGGCGAAGCCCGCGCTGACTGGTGGCAGCTTGCCGAGGTAGCCCGCCGCATGGGCTTCCAGGGTGCCTTCGCCTTTACCTCGCCCGCCGAGGTTTTTGCCGAGCACGCCGGCCTTTCTGGCTTCGAGAATGACGGGCGGCGTGATTTCGATATCGGCGCTCATGCGGAGATCGACGCTGCCGACTATGACGCGCTCGCGCCATTCCAATGGCCGCAGCCGCATGGGAGGCCGAAGGCCGAGACCCGCTACTTTGCCGATGGCGGCTTCTTCCACGCGGATGGGCGTGCCCGCTTCGTGGCGGTCGCAAGCAGCGTTCCGGTCCGCGTCAGCGAGACCTTTCCCTTCACCTTGAATACCGGGCGCGTGCGTGACCACTGGCATACGATGACCCGCACCGGAAAGAGCGCGCGGCTCTCGGCTCACCTCGCCGAACCTTTTGTCGAGATCCACCCGCGTGACGCGATGGATCTCGGAATTGCGCCGGCCGATCTCGTCGCGCTCGAAAGCCCCCACGGTTCGGCGGTCGTCCGCGCGCTCATCACCGAACGTCAGGCGCGCGGCAATCTCTTCGTGCCCATGCACTGGAACGACCAGTTCGCCGCGAAGGCGCGCGTCGACGCTCTGGTCCCGCCGGTCACCGATCCGGTCTCCGGCCAGCCGGCCTCGAAGAATGTCGCCGTCGCGATCAGCCGCTTTTCCGCCTCGACCTATGGTTTCGCGGTCAGCGCGGCGAAACCTTCGGGTCTCGATCTCGGCTACTGGGCCGCCGCCAAGGCGAACGGCGGTTGGCGCCTGGAGTTCGCCACGGCGGAGGCGCCGGAGGATTGGATCGGCTGGTGCCGTGAGACCTTCGGTTTGCCTCAGGATATCGAGCCCATCGGCTACGCCGACGGCCCCTCTGGTCAGCGCCGCCTTGCCTTTTTCGAAGGCGATCGTCTGCTGCTGGCGCTCTTTCTCGCGCCCGAGCCCGTGGCGGTTGCCCGCAACTGGGCGGTCGAGCAATTGAGCGCCTCGCATGCGGATTTGCGCATGCGCTTTGCGCTCGTTGCCGGCCGACCCGGTGCCGACAGGCCCGACCCGGGCGCGACCGTCTGCTCCTGCTTCAATGTCGGCGTCAACCAGATCGTCGCCGCCGTCCGTGGCGGCTGCCGCTCGGTCGAAGCGGTTGGCCAGGCCGTGAGTGCCGGAACCAATTGCGGCTCCTGCCGCGCCGAGATCAGGGGGATCGTCGATGGATGCCTTGCTGCCGCTGCGGAATGAAAAGCAATCGCGCGCCGAACCGGCGCGCATGGCGGCGCTCGCCAAGCTGCCGGTCTTCTGGTCGCTCGAAGGCAAGTGTGTCGTCGTATCAGGCGGCAGTGACGCCGCCGCCTGGAAGGCGGAGCTGCTGGCCGCCTGTGGTGCCGAGGTTCATATCTATGCGCCGGCGGAAGAGCTCGGTGAGGTCTGCACGGCATTGATCGAAAAAGGTGCGGCTCACCCCGGCGGTCGTTTCGTCCATCACCGAGAGCCTTGGCAGGCGGATGTGTTAGCCGGCGCAACGCTCGCCGTTGCCGATTGCGAAAGCGACGAGGAGGCACAGTCCTTCTTCACGGCAGCCCAGCAGGCTGGCGTACCCGTCAACGTCATCGACAAGCCTGCCTTTTGCCAGTTCCAGTTCGGCTCGATCGTCAACCGCTCGCCGGTCGTCGTGTCGATCTCGACCGATGGCGCAGCACCTATCCTCGCCCAGGCGATCCGCCGGCGTATCGAGACGCTGCTACCGCCGGTGCTGAAGGACTGGGCGGCGCTGGCGCAGACGCTGCGGGACAAGGTCAACGCACGGCTCAAGCCCGGCGCGCCGCGCCGCGCCTTCTGGGAACGGTTCGTCGATCTCGCATTTCAGGCGACACCGGAGGAGGGTGTCGATACGCGGCTGGTGGCGGAGATGGAGCGCCTGTCGGCGAACCATGCCGCCACCGGCCGCGTGACGCTTGTCGGCGCCGGCCCCGGCGACAGCGAGTATCTGACACTGAAGGCGGTTCGCGCCTTGCAGGCGGCCGACGTCATCCTGTTCGACGATCTCGTTTCGAACGAGGTTCTGGAGCTCGCGCGGCGCGAGGCCAAGCGCATGCTGGTCGGCAAGCGCGGCGGGCGCGAAAGCTGCCGGCAGGAGGACATCAACGACATGATGGTAGCGCTGGCGCGCACCGGCAAACGCGTCGTTCGGCTGAAGGCCGGCGACCCCATGATCTTCGGCCGCGCGGGTGAGGAGATCGCCCGGCTGGAAGACGAGGGCATCCCGGTCGATGTCGTGCCCGGCATCACCGCCGCGAGCGCCATGGCCGCGCGTCTCGGCCTGTCGCTCACCCATCGCGACCATGCCCAGGCGGTGCGTTTCGTCACCGGCCACTCCCGCCATGGCGGCCTGCCCGCCGACATGGATTGGCGGGCTTTGGCCGACCCGAAGACCACGACGGTCTTCTACATGGGCGGACGCACCGCACCCGCCATCGCCGTGCGCCTCCAGGAGGAGGGGCTATCCGGCGAGACCCCGGTCGTCATCTCGGCCAATGTCAGCCGCGACAGCGAGCGGCGCTGGCAGGGCAACTTGCGCGACCTTGCCACCGGCATCGCCGTGATCGGCTATGATGATCCGGTTTTGATCGGCATCGGCGCTGCTTTTGGCGTCAGGCGGGTGCCGATGGTCACCGTCCGGCCTGCGCCTTTTGCCGCAGCCGCGCTTGCGGGGTGAGTCCTGGCTCAGTCGAAAGCAAGCCGGCCGGTTGTCGGGTGACGAGGTTACCGCTGTGACCTAAACGTAAGGCGCCTCGTCGCGATCGCGGCCGGGCAGTCTCCCGACGTCGCCGATCCAGGGCAGTGCCGAGGAACACCAGATCTGTGACCGCGGCCTGAGCTCCCGGCGCTGGTTGATCGTGCCGACCCGGATGCCGACCTCCAGCGCATCCTCGCCCGTGCCGGTCGTATAGATCGGCGAGCCGCAGTTCGGGCAGAAGAACTGCAGCCGCTGGCGACCGTTGTCGGTGACCTTGACGTAGAGCTTTGGCTCGCCGCCGGTCAGCCGGAAATTCTCGCGCTCCGTACCGGCGGTCACGCGATAGGCGGAGCCCGTCAGTTGCTGGCAATCGGTGCAATGGCAGATCGCAACGTCGGCTGGATCGATCTCGGCCTCATAGGTTACGTAGCCGCAGTGGCATTGCCCGTCGATATGCATGGAGGTCTCCCTGAAAGCAGGGAAGCTAGAGCGGGACGGCAAAAAGTGTATGCCGCTTTCCACGTTTGAGCTTGGAATAGCTCACGCCTGACGATCGAAGATAGTCGCGACTGGCTGGACCGGCTGGAAGCATGGTGCTGCGATTGCGTAAGTATGAACTTACACGCCGGTGAAAAGCCACTCGTGTTCGGGGGCGTTGTGGAACTTCCAGATACGCTTCGGTCCGGCCATGACATTGAGATAGTAGACGTCGTAACCGTGCACCGCGGCGACGGGGTGATAGCCCCTTGGCACCAGCGTCACGTCGCCGTCCTCAACCGCCATGGTCTCATCCAGAGAGCGGTCGTCGGTATAGACGCGTTGCATGGCGAATCCCTGCGGCGGGTTCAGCCGGTGGTAATAGGTCTCTTCCAGGTAACTCTCGGCCGGCAGGTCGTCCTGGTCGTGCTTGTGCGGCGGGTAGGAAGAGGTGTGGCCGCCGGGCGTGATCACCTCGACGACGAGCAGCGACTGCGCCGAGCCGTCGTCCTCCGGCATGATGTTGGTGACGTAGCGGGTGTTGGTGCCCTTACCACGGGTCATCTGCGGATGCGTGCCCGGCGCGATCACCTTCGCCTTGAAGCCGTCGCCGCCTGGCGCCGAGCAGATGGCGAGGTCGAGGTCCGAGGTCGCGGTTGCCTGCCAGCGGCTGCCCTTCGGTACATAGACGGCATAGGGCTGCCCCTCGAACGGCGTCATGCGCTCGCCGAGCTCGCCGAAGCTCTGGCCATCGACGGCAACTCTCGCCTTGCCGGAAACCAGCACCAGGCAGACTTCCCTGTCGCCGGTCGCGCCCTCGGTCGTCTCGCCGGCCTTCAGCCGTTCGAGTGCAAAGCCGACATAGGTCCAGCCGGCGCTCTCCGGCGTCACGTTTTGCATCAGGCCCGATTTGGCCTTCGGTTTGACGAGCAGCTTGGACATAGGCGGTCTCCTGACTTCTTTTCTGGGCGGCGTGTGGCCTGCCCCTCACCCTAGCCCTCTCCCCGCAGGCGGGGAGAGGGGATTTGTCGAGTTTGCCGTTTCTCTTTTCCCATATCGCGGGAAATCTGGACGGTGCGGCAAATCCCTTCTCCCCGCATGCGGGGAGAAGGTGGCGGCAGCCGGATGAGGGGCATTCTCCAAGCCGGCAACCGAAAGGAAGAACTCACTTGTCGAGCCCGGCTTCCTTGGCGAGGGCCTTCAGCGACTTCAGACCGAGCGACTGGTATTCGAACGGGTTGCGCACGGCCGAATCCTGTTCCGCCTCGATCACCAGCCAGCCGGAATAGTCGTGCGCGGCGGCGATTTTCAGGAGGGGGAGGAAGTCGACGCCGCCTTCGCTGTCGCCGGGAACGGTGAAGACGCCACGGCGCACGCCTTCGAGGAAGGAGAGGCCTTCGCTCTCAACGACCTTACGAACGGCGGGGCGCACGTTCTTGCAATGGATGTGACGGACGCGGTGCATGTATTTCTTCGCGACCTCGGCCGGATCGGAGCCGCCGAACCAGGCATGGCCGGTGTCGAGCAGCAGCTTGGTGGCCGGGCCGGTATTCTGCATCAGGAGGTCGATTTCCTCGCCGGTCTGGACGATCGTGCCCATGTGATGGTGGTAGACGAGGTCGATGCCCTGGTCGGCGCAATACTCAGCGATCGCTTCGAGATCGGCGCCGAACTTCTTCCACTGGTCGGCCGGCAGCACCGGCTTGTCGTTGGCGACCGACTTCGTATCGTCGCCATGAATGGCATTCGAGGTTTCGCAGACGATCGCCACCTTGCAGCCATTGTGCTTCAGGAGGTCGAGATGCGGCTGGATCGCCTTCTTCTCCGCCTCGACATCGTGGGTGAGCAGGTTGGTCGAATGCCAGCCGGAAACGAAGACGAGGTCGTAGGAGGCGAGCTTCTGCTTCAGCGCCTCGGGATCAGCCGGCATCTTGTGGCCCTTCTCGATACCGTCGAAGCCGATCTTCTGACAATCGGAGAGGCAGTCATCGAGCGTCAGATGCGCGCCGATCGAATGATCATCGTCGTTGCTCCAGGCGATCGGGTTGGTTCCGTAGCGGATCATGTCGTTCACTTTCTGTCTGCTGAAGCGGTTGCTTCGTCGTCTTCCATTTGATGTAAGGCGGCCCCTCATCCGGCTGCCGCCACCTTCTCCCCGCCTGCGGGGAGAAGGAATATGCCGCGCCCTCCGTGTTCCCTCTCCCCGCTCGCGGGGAGAGGGTTAGTCCTCGGGTTTAACCCGAGGAGAGGGGCCATTCTCGACGTTTCATCCTTCCGGATGGCGCCTGACGTGCGAAAACGCTCGCGCAGAAAACGCGAGCGCTATCTCAGAATTAGCCGAAACGCTGGGAAAGCAGAGCCTTCTCGTAACCCTTACGCGCCGCGTTGACCTGGCTTCTGTCCGAAACCTCAGGCACGGCGACGTCCCACCAGTGGCCGCCGGCCTCGGTGGTGATCAGCGGGTCGGTGTCGATGACGATGACGGTCGTGCGTGGCTCGCCCGCGGTCTCCTTGAGCGCGGCTTCGAGCTCGGAGATCGAGCCGACCTTGCGGGTGACGGCACCCATGGCGGCGGCGTGTGCCGCGAAGTCGATCTGCGGCAGCTCCACGTGGTGCGTGTCCTTCAAGAGATTGTTGAAGTTGGCACCGCCGGTGCCCATCTGCAGCCGGTTGATGCAGCCATAGCCGGCATTGTCGAGCAGCACGATGGTGAACTTGGCGCCGAGCATGATCGAAGAGGCGATCTCCGAGTTCAGCATCATGTAGCTGCCGTCGCCGACCATGACGATGACGTCGCTCTCCGGCTTGGCGAGTTTGACGCCAAGACCGCCGGCGACCTCATAGCCCATGGTCGAGAAGCCATACTCCATGTGGTAGCCGCCGGGCTCTTCCGCCTGCCAGAGCTTGTGCAGTTCGCCGGGCAGACCGCCTGCGGCGCAGACGAGCGTCGTGTTCTTGCCGCCGCGGGCGCGCTGCACGGCGCCAATCACCTGGGCGTCGGAGGGAAGGGCCGCATTGGTCGTGGCCGTCGCCTTGTCGGCAGCCGTCAACCATTCGGCTTTGCCTGCCTTCGCCTTCGCGGTCCAGCTCGGATCGGCCTTGTAGCCGTCAAGCCCGCCGGACATTCGGTTGAGACCGGCGCGGGCGTCGGAGATCAGCGGCAGGCCGCTGTGTTTGCCGGCATCGAAGGGCTGGACGTTGAGACCGATGATCTTCAACCCGTCGTTCTTGAAGAGCGCCCAGGAGCCGGTGGTGAAGTCCTGCAGGCGCGAGCCGACGGCGAGAACCACATCGGCTTCCTCGGCAAGCACATTGGAGGCCGAGGTGCCGGTGACGCCGACCGAGCCCATATTGAGCGAATGCGAATGCGGCAGCGCCGACTTGCCCGCCTGCGTCTCGACGACCGGGATGCCGTGCTTTTCTGCGAAATCCGCCAGGTCGCTGGTCGCCTCCGAATAGAGCACGCCGCCGCCGGCGATGATGATCGGCTTCTTCGCTTGCTTGAGTGCCGCGATCGCAATCGCGAGTTCGTCGAGATCGGGCTCGATGCGGCGCGGAACCCACACCTTCTCGTCGAAGAAGCTTTCCGGATAGTCGTAGGCTTCCGCCTGGACGTCCTGGCAGAGCGACAGCGTCACCGGGCCGCAATCGGCGGGATCCGTCAGCACCTGCATGGCGCGGCGGAGCGCCGGGATGATCTGCTCGGGCCGGGTAATGCGGTCGAAATAGCGCGACACCGGACGGAAGCAGTCGTTTGCCGAGATCGTGCCGTCGCCGAAGCTTTCGACCTGCTGCAGGACCGGGTCAGGGCGGCGATTGGCGAAGACATCGCCGGGCAGGAGCAGCACCGGCAGGCGGTTGACATGGGCGAGTGCCGCCGAGGTCACCATGTTGAGCGCGCCGGGGCCGATCGAGGTGGTGCAGGCCATGAAGCGGCGGCGGAAGCTCGCCTTGGCGAAGGCGATTGCCGCGTTCGCCATGCCCTGCTCGTTCTGGGCGCGATAGGTCGGCAGCGTGTCCTTGATCGCATGCAGCGCTTCGCCCACCCCCGCGACATTGCCATGGCCGAAGATGGCGAAGACGCCACCGAAAATCGGCACTCTCTTGCCATCGATGACGGTCATCTGGCGGGTCAGGAATCGCGCCACGGCCTGCGCCATCGTCAGGCGAACGGTCTTCTGGCTCATTTTTCTGTTTCCTCCTCGTGGCGGAATCGTCCCGTTCCACCCTGTCCGCAGCTTTATCGACTGGTACCTGTCGATCTTATGCCGCCTTTGTTTCACCCAGTTGCAGCCAGAGATCCACCAATGCCCCAAACTTTCCGGCCATGTCGGCGATCGCCTGCTCGTCGCTCATCGTACCGCCGAGCCAGGCCCTGCCGGCATCGGCGAAGATTGTGCGGCCGACGGCGAAGCCCCTGACGGTCTTCGAGGTGCGGGCGGCTGCAAAGCCATCCTTGAGCTGCTCATAGGGCGCTTCGAGGCCGAGCAGCACCACGCCGCGGCAGAGCGGATCGCGCGCCTCGATGACGGCGTCGATCGCGCCCCAAGCGCCGCGACTTGCCTGCGGCTCGAGCTTCCACCAGTCCGGCTTGAGGCCGGCATCATAGAGCTCGGTGAGAGCCCGTGGAATGGTCTGGTCGTCGAGGCTGCCGTGCTTGCCGGCGATGATCTCGATCAGGATTTCGCGGCCGACCTTGCGGGCGGCCTCGAAGGCCGAGCGGAGCTTTGCCACCTGCTGTGCCTTGAGTTCGGCCGGATCGTCCGGATGGTAGAAGGAAAGCACCTTGATGCAATGGTCGACGGGCCAATCGATCAGACGGCTGCCGAGATCCTGGCTGAATTCGAACTGCAGCGGCCGCGAACCCGGAAGCTCGATCGGTTTGCCGATCCAGAAATCGCGGTGCGCGCCGGCGGCATAAAGCGCGTCACGGCCGTATTTGTCGTCGATCAGCATGCCGAACCCGGAGCGGCCGGCTGCGACCTGTGCAGCCGCCTTGACAGCCAGCACCTTGAACGCCGGAATGCGGTCAAGCAGGGCCTGGTCGCCGGCGGCCATGTCTTCGAGCTGGCTGCGGTGGTCGATCGCAAGCGCCATCAGAAGCGGGATCTCGCGGCGACGGGTGGTCGCCCAATGCACGTGGTTGATCGCCTCGTCCTTGCGCAGCGCCCGCTCCTGGCTGCCGTTTTCGAGGAAGAACTGCAGTTCGGTCCAGGTCGGGATTTCCGGGGCGCAGAGAAGGCGCGAGACCGCGAAGGCGCCGCAGGCATTGGCCCAGGTGGCGGACGTCGCATGCGGTTCGTCCCTGAGCCAGCCACGCAGGAAGCCGGACATGAAGGCGTCACCGGCGCCAAGCACGTTGTAGACCTCGATCGGGAAGCCCATGCCGACGATGCCGTCTTCAAGATCATCGGTGATCGGGCCGTCATAGACGATGCAGCCCATCGGCCCGCGCTTCAAGACGATCGTTGCCTTGGAGAGCGAACGGATCGTCTTCAGCGCCTGGAGCAGGTCGCTTTCGCCCGAGGCGATCAGCACTTCCTCTTCCGTGCCGACGATCAGGTCGCAATCGGCAAGAACTGTCTTCAGGTGCGCCGAGACGCGGTCGGACGCGATGTAGCGGCTTTCGCCGGCGTCATGGCCGGCCAGGCCCCAGAGGTTCGGGCGATAGTCGATGTCGAAGACGACCTTCGCGTCGTTTTCCTTGGCGATGCGGATTGCCTTGCGCTGGGCGGCATCGGTGTTTGGCTTGGAGAAATGCGTGCCGGAAACCAGGACGGCGCGGGCGGAGCGGATGAACTCTTCCGAAACGTCGTCCTCGCACAGCGCATTGTCGGCACAGTTGTCGCGATAGAAGAGCAGCGGGAAGGACTTGTCGTTCTCGACGGCGAGGATGGCAAGCGCCGTCAGTCGCTCCGGATCGGTGACGATGCCGCGCGTCTCGACGCCTTCACGGGTGAGCTGCTCACGGATGAAGCGGCCCATCTGCTCGTCGCCGACGCGGGTAAGCAACGCCGACTTCAGGCCGAGGCGGGCGGTGCCGACCGAAATGTTGCAGGGGCAGCCGCCGACCGATTTGGCAAAGCTCGAAACGTCTTCAAGGCGCGTGCCGATCTGCTGGCCATAGAGATCGACCGAGGCCCGGCCGATGGTGATCAGGTCGAGCGGCTTTGCTCCCTGTGCCGAAACGTTCTGGCTCACTGCTTCCTCCCCGCGGACACCTTGGCGGGCCCGACCATTTTCGTACTGTGGGTGATGGCTGTATGAAACATAAATTCCGACGTTTCGTCAATATGGAATTTTCATTCTATTCGTTCCGCTTGGTCTATTCTGCCTCGGCAAGGCGCTGGCGCTTCTCGGCAATGGCGACCGTGAGCGCCATGGCAAACGCCATGCTGGCGGAAAGCGAACGGAAGCCCGCATGGTCGGCCTCGACCAGTTCAAACCAGACCTTCGAGGATTCAGCCAGTGGCGAGAAGGCCGAATCCGTCAGCGACACGACCGGCACCTTGCGCTCGGCCAAGAGCCGCGCCTGGGCGGCACTTTCGGACGCATAGGGCGAGAAGCTGACGGCGAAGGCTGCGTCGTTCTTCGTCGCCATCGCCAGCATGTCGTCATCGATGCCGGCGGCCGTGCCGACAAGCTGGTACCTCACCTTCAGCTTGCCGAAGGCATAGGCCATGTAGCTGGAGATCGGATAGGAGCGGCGCTTGGCGATCAGGTAGATCGTGTCTGCCTTGGCCAGGATATCGACGGCGCGCTCGAAGGCTTCGGGATCGACCGATGAGGCGATGTTGTCGAGCGAGCGGTGGGCGGCGGCGACGAAGCCGTTGAAGATCGAGCCGCTTTCGAGCTTGCTGTGGTCATTGGCGCTCAGTGCCTTCAACCGGTCTTCATAGCCGGGCGTACGCTCGCGCAGCCGCGCGCGAAAGATCTGCTGCAGGCTGGAGAAGCCTTCGAAGCCGAAATGCTGGGCGAAGCGCACCAGCGTAGAGGGCTGTACCTCGGCGGAGGTTGCGATGCTCGCCGCCGTGCCGAAGGCGATCTCGTCGGGGTTGTCGAGCGAATAGGCGGCCACCTGCCGCAGCCGTTTCGGCAGCTGCGCCTTGCGTTCCAGAATGGCGGCCTTCAGCGCCTCGAAATCCTGCGGCACCTCTGTCGTCGTTTCCGGCATGGCCATGTCTCGTTCTTCTCCCTCGATCGTGTCGTTGTGGCTCACACTAATCGATTAATTGGGAACGGCATAGAACAGGCATTCCATTTTTCTGCTCTTGTCTAAATGGGCACCCATTCGTTGGTCTTGGCCGATTGATAGGTCGCCGAAAGCACGCGCTGCACCTCGTAGCCTTCGCGGAAATCGGTCGAGGGCGACGTGCCGCCGGCAATGGCGTCGAGGAATTCCTTGACTTCGATCGCCTTCAGGTCGTTGAAACCGATCTGATGGCCGGGCGCCACGCAGAAGGCGCCATAGGGCGGATGTTCGGGTCCCGCCCAGATGGTGCGGAAGCCGCGGGTGCGGATGTCGTCGCCGGTCTTGTAGAGGCGGATCTCGTTCAGCCGCTCCTGCGTGAAGACGATGCTGCCCTTCGAGCCGTAGATCTCGAAATCGTGCTGCATCTTGCGGCCCGTTGCGATCCAGCTCGCCTCGAAGCTGCCGGTGGCGCCATTTTCGAAGCGCACGAAGGCGCGGGTGATGTCGTCCACTTCGACCGCGCGGGTCTCGCTGGACCCTTGAGCGATCGGCCGTTCCGGGATCTGGATGATGGTCTCGGCGAGCACCGACTTGATCGGGCCGACGAGGTGGCGCATGGAGGCAATGATGTGGCTGCCGATATCGGCAAGCGCGCCGCCGCCGCTGGCCGGATTCAGGCGCCAGCCCCACGGAACCTCGGCATCGGCCATGAAGTCTTCCGCATGAATGCCGCGCATCGAGCGGATCTCGCCGATCTCGCCGCTTTCGATGATGTTCTTGGCGAGGAAGATCAGCGGGTTCTTCAGATAGTTGAAGCCGACCTGGGTGACGACGCGGGCCTTCTCGGCCGCCTCGACCATCTCCCGGCATTCGGCGACGGTCGGCGCCAGCGGCTTTTCGCAATAGACATGCTTGCCATGGGCGATTGCCGCCAGCGCCATCTCCTTGTGCAGGAGGTTCGGCGTGGTGATGTCGATGATGTCGATATCCGGATCGGTCAGCAGCTCGCGCCAGTCGGCGGTCGCCTTGCGGAAGCCGAGCTGGCCGCGGGCCCGTTCGGCGCTCTCGACGGTGACGTCGGCGACCGTAACGAGATCGAGCTCGAAGGGCAGGTCGAAGACCCGCGCCGCGATGGTGAAGCCGAGCGCATGGGCTTTGCCCATGAAGCCCGTGCCGATCAGGCCGATCCCGAGTTTGCGCTTGCTGCCCATCTTGAATTCCTCCCTGGCCGTATTGGCTCGAAATGAAATGTTTTGTGCATGATTTGTCAATATGGAATATTTGTTCGAAATAGGTCGTAGAACTAAATCTGTGTCGACGGAAACAGCCAAATCTGTGCGTTCCGGCCAGGGTCACCTTGACGAAGGGGGAATGTGTTAACGCATTTTTACCATGTTCCGTTGGAACATCGTGCTTCGTCATGGTTAACGAATCGCCTCTGCGTGAACGGGGCGGAGCTGGAGTGAAATCAGCATGTGCCGCTGGGCAGCCTATCGCGGGGAGCCGCTCTATCTCGAGGAACTGGTGACCTCACCGGCGCACTCGCTGATCGAACAGTCCCATTGCGCGACACGGGCGAAGACCGCCACCAATGGCGACGGCTTCGGCGTCGCCTGGTACGGCGATCACCCGGAGCCCGGGCGCTATCGCGATATCCTGCCGGCCTGGTCCGACTGCAACTTGAAGAGCATCGCCCGGCAGATCCGCTCGCCGCTCTTCCTCGCCCATGTGCGCGCCGCGACCGGCGGCGGCACGCGGCGCGACAACTGTCATCCTTTCGTGTTCGGCCGCTGGTCTTTCATGCACAACGGCCAGATCGGCGACTTCGAGCATCTGCGCCGACCGATGGAGAGCATGCTCGACAACGACCTCTATTCGGCACGCACCGGCACGACAGATTCGGAACTCCTGTTCCTGCTTGCCATGCAGTTCGGGCTCGACCGCGATCCGCTGGGCGCGATCGCCGAGGCGCTTGCCTTCGTCGAGCAGCTTGCTGTGCACCTTGAGCGGCAAGTCTTGGTCCGTTTCACCGCCGCTTTCTCCGACGGTCATGACCTCTACGCCGTGCGCTATGCCTCCGACTGGAGGGCGCCGACGCTCTATGCCGCGCCCATGGGCCCGAGTGGCGGCTATTGCCTCGTCTCCGAGCCGCTCAACGACGATGACAACGCCTGGGTCGAAATTCCCGACGGCACGGCGGTCATCGTCGGCGAAAACGGCGTCGATGTCCGGTTGTTTTCAACGCAAGGAGCGCCGGCGAAGTCTCGTCAATTTGCCTAGGGCATCGCATCGAGTATCACAGCGGAAGGTGCCGGCCCCTCATCCGGCTGCCGCCACCTTCTCCCCGCCTGGGGAGAAGGAGACCCGCGGCGCTCGCTCGACCGTAAAGCAACCCTTCGCGATTTGTCCCTCTAGCGATCGAACCTCCGCCGCCTCGCCACAAAGCGGGGCATTCGCGTTTGCCACGTCCCCTCGCCCCGCTTGCGGGGAGAGGGTTAGGGTGAGGGGCATCGGCCCCCGACGATCGAATGTTTAGCCCCGTTCTTTCCGCGCCAGCTCAACCGCAACCATCGCCGCGAGCTTCTCCGCCACCGCGTCCTTGTCCATCTCTGGCCAGTCGTCGTTGCCGGCAGCCGAGATCAGCTTCACCTTGTTGCGGTCGCCGCCCATGATGCCGGTCGCTGGCGACACGTCGTTGGCGAGGATGAAGTCGGCGCCCTTGCGCTCGAGCTTGGCGCGGCCGTTATCGGCGACGTTCTCGGTCTCGGCGGCAAAGCCGATCACGAGTTTCGGCCGCTTGGCATGATGCCCGACCGTCTTCAGGATATCGGGGTTTTCGGCAAGCTGGAGCGGCGGCGGGGCTTCGCCCGGCTTCTTCTTGATCTTGTTGCCGGCGGCCGTCGCCACCCGCCAGTCGGCAACGGCGGCAACCATGACGGCGACATCGGCGGGGAGGGCGGCAAGCACCGCATCGCGCATTTCCTCGGCCCGCTCCACATGCACGACGTTCACACCTGCCGGATCCGGGATCGTCACCGGGCCGGAGACCAGTGTGACGTTTGCGCCCAGTTTCGCGAGCGCGGCGGCGATTGCATGGCCCTGCTTGCCGGAGGAGCGGTTGGCGATGTAGCGCACCGGATCGATCGGCTCATGCGTCGGCCCGGAGGTGACGATGGCGTTGCGCCCGGCAAGCGGCTTCGGCGCGTCCGCGAGAAGATCCTCGACGGCTGCCACAATCGAAAGTGGCTCGCTCATGCGGCCTTCGCCGGCCTCGCCGCTCTCCGCCATCTCACCGGCCTCCGGACCGATGAAGCGGATGCCGTCCCTGGCAAGCGTCGCGCGGTTGCGGCGCGTGGCCGGATGCGCCCACATCTTCGGGTTCATCGCCGGCGCAACCAGCACAGGCCGGTCGGTTGCGAGCAGGATGGTGGAGGCCAGATCGTCGGCATGGCCGTTCGCCATCTTCGCCATCAGGTCGGCCGTTGCCGGCGCAACGACGACGAGGTCGCATTCGCGCGCCAGCCGGATATGGCCGACATCCTGTTCGTCCTCGCGCGAAAAGAGGTCGAGATAAACATGCGAGGCCGAAAGTGCGCCGACGGCAAGCGGGGTCACGAATTGCTGCGCGCCGGCCGTCATCACCGGCCGCACGCTCGCGCCGCGTTCGCGCAGGCGCCGAATGAGATCAAGGCTTTTGTAAGCCGCAATGCCGCCGGAGATGATCAGGAGAATACGCTTGCCCGACAATGTCATTTGCACCCGGCCTTTCGGCCGCCCTCTTGCCCGGCATGGGCCGCCGGGGCTTACGCGATACCTCTCGATGCGGCTCGCCTCGCGGGCCTGCCTGAAATGGAACCTACTTGAGCGACCCGCCCGGTGCAATGCATGGCCGAAGGCGACAGCCGCGATGCCGGTGGCGCGCAGCATTCGCGCCTTCGGCCTGACCTTCGGCAAAGGCGCCGAGCCGCGCAGCCACGCCTGACGTCTGGCCGTCGCCGCTTCGAATGTCGCCTTGAAACGGGCGCATTCGATGCTATCTATGACGCCGATAGAAATTTGAACAGGATACACGCATCGATGGATTTCACCCTGACCGCCAAGCCGAACCGTCTTGCCATCAGGGAAAACCGTATCCATGCCTGCTTCGATTTCACTCTCCCAACTTTCGTGGTCCACGCCTGAGGGCCGAAGCCTCTTTTCCGATCTCGACCTGACCTTTGGTCCGCTGCGCACCGGCCTGGTCGGACGCAACGGCGTCGGCAAATCCACGCTCTTGTCCTTGATCGAAGGTTCGCTGGTGCCGCAGACAGGCAAGGTCGCTGTCGAAGGCAGCCTTGGCGTCTTGAGCCAGACGATGCAGATCGCGGCCGATGAGACCGTCGCCGACCTCTTCGGCGTCTCCAGGGCGCTTGCCGTACTCAAGCGGGCGGAGGAGGGGCTGGCCAGTATGGACGAGCTTGCCGCCGCCGATTGGACGCTCGAATCGCGGCTGGAAGCAGCGCTCGCCCGCGTCGGTCTCGACGCTGCGGCAGAGACGCGCCTTGCTGCCCTTTCCGGCGGCCAGATGACGCGCGTAAAACTCGCGGCCCTCGTCTTCCAGGAGCCGAATTTCATCCTGCTCGACGAACCCACCAACAATCTCGACCGTGAAGGGCGAGCCGCCGTTGCCGCGTTGATGGCCGGTTGGCGCGGCGGCGCCATCGTCGTCAGCCACGATCGAGAACTCCTGGAAACGATGGACGCGATCGTCGAGCTGACGACACTTGGCGCGACGACCTATGGCGGCAACTGGAGCCACTACCGCAAGCGCAAGGCGATCGAGCTGGCCTCGGCCCGCCACGATCTCGCCGATGCCGAGCGACGTCTGGCCGAGGTCGACCGCAAGGCTCAGGAAACGGCCGAACGCAAGGCGCGCAAGGATGCCGCCGGCCGCCGCAAGCGCGCCAAAGGAGACGAACCGTTGCTGCTTCTCGACGCCAGGAAGGAGCGTAGCGAGAAAACCGGCGGCGACAATGCCCGCCTGGCCGAACGCCGGCGCGATCAGGCGATCGGGGACCTGGCGGAAGCGCGGGAACGCATCGAGATCCTGCAGCCGCTGAGCGTTCGCCTTCCTCCGACCGGACTTCCCGCCGGGCGCAGCGTGCTGCAGATCAGCGATGCAAGCGTGGGCTATGAACTAGGGACGCCTGTAGTCGATCGCCTGTCGCTTTCGATCGTCGGACCGGAGCGCGTCGCGCTCACCGGCCGCAACGGCTCCGGCAAGACGACGCTCTTGTCGCTGTTGTCGGGCGAACTTCAGCCGTGGTTGGGCAGCGTCCAGGTCCTGGTCGGTTACGCCATGCTCGATCAGCGGGTGAGCCTGCTCGATCCCGCGCTCTCGATCCGCGACAATTTCCGACGCATCAACCCTGGAGCAAGCGAGAATACCTGCCGCGCGGCGCTGGCTCGCTTCATGTTCCGGGCGGATGCGGCCCTGCAGATCGTTTCGAGCCTCAGCGGCGGCCAGATGCTGCGCGCCGGTCTCGCCTGCGTGCTCGGTGGCAGCAGCCCGCCGCAACTCCTGATCCTCGACGAGCCGACCAACCATCTGGACATCGATTCGATCGAGGCGGTCGAGGCGGGCTTGCGGGCCTATGACGGCGCCCTGCTGGTCGTCAGCCACGACCACGCCTTTCTGGAGGCGATCGGGGTCACGCGGCGCATCGAGCTTTCCTGAGGGGGGAACTACTCCGCCCAGCGCGCTTCGCCGGTAAAGGCGATCGTCAGCCAGCGGTCGTGGCCGGGGTCGCCGATCTCTTCACCGATCTCGGCACGGATCCTATCGAGCTCGGCAAGCGTGCCGACCTTGGTTTCCGGCGTACCGATCAGATAGATCTCGATCGTCTTGGAACGGCCGACCTTGGCGACATAGGTGCGATAATCGGCAAAGCCGTGGCGCGCGGCAGCGTTGGCGGCCGCCTGGCGCACGCGCTCGTCGAGTTCGGCGGGCGCGACCAGGAAGATCTCCTTCAATGCCTGGAAGACCGTGCGGATCGGCAGCGGGATCAGGCAGAGCGTCAGCACGATCAGGATCGTCGGGTCGACATAGGGCGTCCAGTGCTCGTAAGCCGTGCCCTTCAGCGTGGCCGCGGTCAGGAACGCGATCAGGAGGGCGGCCGTGATCACGCCGGACATCGCCCAGGCCCGCACGTCGAGCGCTAGGAACTCCGAACCGATCGGCCGGTTTGCCCGGCGTATGTAGAAGAACATGCCGAGGCAGATCACGACGACGACGGCGGCATAGGCGATCGCCCAGTCGAAGGCGAGGTGGTTGCCGCCCGACAGAATTGACCCTACGGCGTTGACCATCGCGTAGAACGAAAGCAGCGTCAGCAGCCCGGCATTGAAGAGCAGCACCATGGGTTCGATGTGCCAGAAGCCCATCTGGAACCGCTTGCTCTGCTTCGGGATCAGTCGCGTCACGCCAAGCGCGAGCAGCGTCATGGAGGCGTCGACGGCGGAGAACACCCCATCGAACACGATCGAGACCGATCCGGACAACAGGCCGAACAGCACGCCCGTCGTGCCGACGACGATGGTCGCGGCGATCGATCGTTTGAGCACGGTCTGTTCGGTCGGAGCCGTCATGGCGTTGTTTTTACTCCTGTTTCGGTGTGGTGCCGTAGGGCTGGCGGTGCGAAATGGTGGCGGCCAATGCAAACATAGCGTTTCGCCCCTTCGTAGGACAGTCGGCGCGCGCACGCGCCAATAAAGCTCAGCGTTGTGTTTCGAGGGCTGCACGCTCAGTATCGCCGGAGGTGGTCACCCATGCGAAGGACGTGGAGGGGAAATGATTGGCGAAATGTTTCTTGGTGCCCTGTTTGTCTTGGGTACGGTCGGCCTGACGCTCGCGGCCTATTTCCTCATGCGGCTGATCATGGGCGGCGAGGCGGAAGGGCACGAAAAGGAACTTGCGAGTTCGGTCATTTTCCGTATCTCGGCGCTGCACGGCCTGATCCTCGCGCTCGTCTTCGCGCAGGAGATGGTCGAGTACCAGCAGCTCAAGTACGAGATGGCGACGGAAGCTGGTGCGATCGCCGACATTTTCTACGATGCCGAACGTTATGGCGAAGCCATCAAGACGCCGATCCAGCAGGCGATCGCCGCCTATGCGGCAGAGGTGATCGATGGCGAATGGCAGTTGCTGGCGGACAAGGGGCGGCTGTCATCTGAGGCCTGGGTTCAATGGGATCGTGCCTACCAGCAGGTGCTGAACCTCGTGCCGGCCGACAAGCGCCAGGAAAGCCTGCGCAGCCAGATGCTGGAGCGCCTGCATGACATATCGCAAAGCCGAACCAAGCGGGAAAGCAACGTCGCGGACTCGATCGACAGCATCTTCTGGTTCGCGGCACTTTCCGGCGTCATCTTCATTGCGCTTGCCTATTATTCCTTCCCGCCGATGCGGCGCAATCTGCTGCTGCTTTGTCTCTTCGGCGCCTATACCGGTATCATCCTGTTCCTGATCTATGCCTTCTCCAATCCGTACCAGCCCCCGGCTGCCCTCGCCCCGGGGCCGCTCGAGCGGGTGCAGCAGCAGATCAGCGCGTCGCGGCCAACAAACGGCGGATAGCGGCGCTACGCGAATTGACCCAGCCGCAGAAGGCCCCCGTGGAGGGCGCCACTGTCGGACGCATCGGCACGTGCGGCCCCGGGGCGCGGCGGCGGCATGGAGTGACCGATCGCAAACAGAAGCGCGCTGGCCGCCGCAAGCAGCGCGAACAGCAGGAACATGCCGGCGCCCCCGACGGCGCCAAGTGCGAGGCCGCCTATGAGCGGCCCGAGGAAATTTCCAACCGACGACAGCGAGTGCGCACCGAAATAGGTGCCCCGGTTGCCGGCATTGGAAATACCGTCGACCAACACATATTCCGAGGGCACGACGAGCACCTCGCCGATGGTGAAGAGGATCATCGAGGCGACGAGCATTTCCGCCTCGGACGAGGCTGCGAAACCGATTTCGCCAATCAGAAACAAGAGGCAGCCGAGCGACAGCGCCGGCAGCGCACCGATCCTCTCGATGACGAATCGAGCCGGCGTGCTGGCGATCAGCACCGTTGCAGCATTGGTCGAAACCAGGAGCGCGAAGAGCGTGACGCCATCCTCGAAACCGGTGTTGAGATACTGCGACAGGGTCACCGACCACTGACCATGAACGGCGAGCAGCAAAGTGCCGCCGATCACGAAGAAGACCAGCCGCCGGTCGCGTAGGGCGGTAACAAGTCCGCGCCAGCCATCGGCTGCCTGTGATGCCCCCTTGGTTTGCATCATCTGCCTGCTGGCGGCTTCGGGTACCGTCAGGAAGAGTGTCAGGCCGAAGGCTGCATGCATGACGCCGGCGCTGACGAAGAGCGTCGAATAGGCGGCGCCCACCCATACGCCGATCAACGGCCCGATGGCCCAGCCGGCATTGATGGCGAGATAGCGCCAGGAGAAGACCTTGAGGCGCAGATGCGCCGGCGCCGCGTCGCTCATCAGGGCACGTGCAACCGGTTCATAGACGGCGGCGGCCACGGCGGAAACGATGTGCGCCAACGCGAAAGCCGCGATCGATTGCGCCAACCCGAGCCCTGCCAGCGCCAGGCCGGCCATGAGAAGCGCTGCGGTCAGCACCCCTTTTCGGCCGATGCGGTCGGACAGCGTGCCGGCAAAAGGGCTGACGATTGCGCCGAGCAGCGGGCCGGCACCGATCAGGGCGCCGATACCTGCGGGACTGAGACCAAAATCACGCTGCAGGCGGATCGCCAGGAACGTCAGGCTCATGCCCTTGGCGATCGTCACCGCGCCGGAGCCCGCGATGAGAAGCAGCGCAACACGCCGGCCGGCGTTTTCGGAATAGGCATTCATCGCAGGCACCTGCAGGCTGGAGGTCGCTCCGCTCCTTGCGGAATGCGGAACGAGGGAGATCGTACGCGAGTTTCCCTTTGCGACTACATCCAGCGCGTGTACAAGGCAAGGGGGATCAGCCATCGTCAGCCGATGAATCGGCAAGGGCACTGGCTTCCCCACTCCGCTTGGACCTGTACAGAAAACCGAGGCGGCCACCGGTCGTGGCCACCTCGGGACGGTCTCGCAATGCCGCGGCTGCGCTTGCTCCCGGTATTGGGCTGCCGGCTATTTCGTCCCCTGCCGTTCCTGCCAAGCCGCATAGAGCGGCACCGCGTCGGTGTCGACCGGCACATGGCGGAAGCGCATCGCCTGCTCGGCAAGCGGCTTTGCCAGTTCGGCGTAGATCGCCGCGGTCGACAGGCCAAAAGGTTCGGCATCGACGTTCGAATTCGCATAGGCGATCTCGGTGATCCCAGCCATGCGCATCGCCGCCAGACACATCGGGCAAGGCTGGCCGCTGGCGTATACAGCGGCACCTTCGAGCCGCGGGGAACGAAGATTTTGAGCGGCGGCGCGCAGCGCGTTGAGTTCCGCATGCGAAGTCGGGTCCCCGGTCGACAGCATCTCGTTGACGCCGCGGCCGACGATCTCGCCGTCCTTGACGACGACCGCGCCGAAGGGGCGACCGCCTTTCTCGATGTTGCGACGGGCGAGCGTTACCGCCTCGGCCAGATAGGTCTGTTCCTGGTTCATGGGAGACTCCCGCTAGAGCAATTCCTGGAAAAGTGTGAAGCGGCTTTCCGTCCGGAATTGCGTAAATTCAGAGGTTCGATCGTTCCGCCGGTTCCATGAGCGAGATGGTCTAACGGGCGCCGGCGTCGACCAGCGGCTTTTCGATGCGGTCGTAGCCGCGCTGGCGCGCATGGCTCAGCGGGCTGACGCCGTCGCCGTCGGCAAGGTTGACGTCGGCGCCGGCCTTGATCAGCAGCCGCACGATTTCGGTGTGCTTTTCGCCACCGGTGCCGAGGATGATCGCCTCGAGCAGCGCCGTCCAGCCGAGCCGATTGATGTGATCGACGTCGACGCCGGCTTCGATCAGCGTCTTGACGGTCTCGACATGGCCGCGCTCGGACGCCGGGATGAGTGCCGTGCCGCCGTAGCGGTTCGTGCTCTTGAGGTTGGCGCCATTCGCGAGCGTCAGCTTCAGGATTGCGAGATGGCCACGGGCGCCGGCGTAGAGATAGGGACTGTCCTGGATCTTGTCCTTGGCGTTGACGTCGGCGCCGGCCTCGATCAGGGCGCGCGCCGCATCGACGCGGTTTTCATGAGTGGCGACAAGCAGGGCCGTTGCGCCGCTGGCATCGCGGGTCTCGACGCTCGCGCCTTGCTGCAGCAGCGATTTGATCTTATCCGCATCACCGGCTTCGGCAGCAGAAATCAGTTGGGTTTCGAGCATTGACGCCCCCACGGCTGCAGGTGAAAGGCTGAGGGCGGCAATCGATGCGCCGACCAGCGAGCCGAAAAGTCTTGGTCGCATTTCGTCTTTCCGATCATGCCGATCGGTCGGACGTGCCGACCGACCGCAGCGATTTCGGTTGAGAGCGGGTTCGGAACCTGGGAGTGGTTGCGCCTGGTACCGCTCTCGCTCATTGCGATCCCGTGCTTACTTGAGCTGGTCCGTGACCTTTTCAAGGGCGCAAGACACGCACTGCCGAGCGTGTCCCGCGCCCGGCATTGCCCCTCCGCGCCGACGATAGGTGGCGGAGCATCCATTTGGAAATTAAATGTATGAATGACTGAAAGTGGAAATCTGAATGAGTTGCCGGCAGCGGTCGGCTGCATGTCCTCCTTAAATCGAGGTCGAGGAGACAGGCTGTCGGCGGGGTGTGATCTGACGATTGGATCACACCTGCCACAGTGAATAGGTCCGAGCTGCGTCAGAGCATCGAGCGGCTGAGGCCGCCGTCGACCGGGAGCGCAACGCCGGTGACGTAGCTTGCCTGACGGCTGGCGAGGAAAGCGGCGGCTGCCCCGAATTCCGCCGGTGTGCCATAGCGTCCGAGCGGGATCTCCCGCTGACTGCGCGCCGCGACCGTTGCGATATCGACGCCTTCGCTCTCCGCATCCATCCGGTCGAAACTCAGCGTGCGGTCGGTGGCAAGCCGCCCCGGCAGGAGCAGGTTGACGGTCACGCCATCGGCTGCGACCTCGCCGGCAAGCGTCTTCAGCCAGCCGGCGACCGCACTTCTGAGCGCGTTCGAGGCGGTCAGCCCGACGATCGGCTCGCGGATGCTGGTGGAGGCGACGGCGATGATGCGTCCGAACTGCTGCTCGCGCATATGAGGCAGCAGGCGTCCGGTGATGCGCATGCCGGCCAGCACCATGGTTTCGAATTGCGCGCGCCAGAATTCGGGTTCGATCGTCGAGGCCGCCGAAGGCGGCGGTCCGCCGCCATTCAGCACCAGAATGTCGATCGCGCCGAAATCGGCTTCGAGCTGATCCAGCAGGCCGTCGAGCATTTCAGATTTCGAGAGGTCGAGCGCGTAGCCCCGGGCCGACGGGCCGATGTCGCTTGCCACCTTGGCCGCCGATGCGGCATCGCGACCGGTCAATGCAACGGTGACGCCTTCGTTTGCCAGCGCCTCGGCGATACCGCGGCCCAAGCCCTTGCTGCCGCCGAGCACCAGCGCCCGTTTTCCAGCAATACCAAGATCCATGACCGCTTCTCCTCGATGTGGAATTCAAGAATGACCAGGACTTGGAGCTACTACAGTTTCGCGCGAAGCGGAATCGAATTGACTGTCGGCAAATCACGAAGGCGGACAACGGAAAAGCCCGGCCGGAGAACCGGCCGGGCTTTCTGCCCCGCGCCCTTCTTGCCGAAAATCAACGGCAGATGCGAATCTTCTTGAAGTAGACGTTGCCGTAGTGGTCGTAGCGCTTGACCTTCTTGATGAAGCAATAGGGCTCTTCTTCGTAGTAGTAGGGCCCGCCGTAGTAGTCGCCGACATAGCCGATATGTCCGCCCCAGCCATGGCCGTAGTGGCCGTCGCTGAAGCCGATCGAGAAACCGCCGGCCTCAGACGGGGCGGCAAAGGAGACGGCGGCGGTGACGGCAACAGCGGCTGCGATGATGAACTTGCGCATGATGTTCTCTCCTCTGGGTTGGTTGGGATGAATCTTCGTCATCCATGAGGAAAAGATCGCATGGGGCCGATATATTCGCAGTTCCGGATGGAACAGGCTGAAGCCGGCGGTTGCGGAGGACCGCGATCCGCCGGCTGTAGCGGTTGTCGGCCGCCGAAGTTCGGGGCTTTCGGCTAGACGCGCTGTGCCGCTGGCGTACGGATACGCGCCATGGCGAAAACGTCCGCCAGCACGCCGTTCCTGAGCGCATAGGCCCGGTGCGTGCCCTCCATCTCGAAGCCCGCCTTGCGGTAGAGTGCAATCGCAGGCTCGTTGTCGGTGAACACGGTGAGTTCGATGCGGTTGATACCCAGCCAGTTGTCGGCAGCGTCGATCAAGGCTGTAAGCAGGGACTTACCAATTCCTTCGCCACGGTGATTGTCGTCGACGCTGATGCCGAGGGCAGCCGAATGGTGGCGCCGTCCCTTGCTGCGATGCAGGCCCGCCATGCCGACGATCCGACCGGCGCGTTCGGCAACGATGACCGTGTCGTTATCCGATCGGGTTTCCATCCACTTGCGTGTCTGCTCCGGGGTGGAAAAGGGCAAGCGGAGTGTTCCGGAGCGGATGCCCGGCTGGCTCATCAGGGCGGCAACGGCCTCCCAGTCGACGACGCGGGCCGCGCGGATGCTGATTTCAGGAGGAGCGTGCGTTTCGGTCATTGTTTCCTCTCTTTCGTCCGAGGAAACAGGACCCAACCCTGCTCGCCTCGGCAGGGTTGGTGGGGGACTTTTCGCTTAGCTTAGCGCAACAGGTCTCCCGCACACCCCTGGGGTATGCGTGCAAAGCACCATTGCGATCGTCGAGCGATTGTCCATGGCGGAAGAATAGCAAGCGAAAGTGGAAAGACAAGTCCGCAGAACGCGCCGAATGCCCGGCGTGAAGGCCGATCAGGTCACCTGCCAGGCGATGTAGACGAGCGTGGCGGCGATCAGCCACAGCGCCACACGGCCGGAGCGCGTGTGTCTGGCTTCCGCCTTGCCGATCGCATGCGCGGTCTCCGCGTCGAAGCGCAGGCCATTTGCGCTCATTGCCATGATCTCGCTGGAGAACTTTTCCGTGCGGGCGGCGATTTCGGGGGCGGCCTCCGCAAGCCGCAGTGCCGCATGCAGGCCGTCGCGCAAATCGGTGACGATGCGTTTCGGTCCGAGATTGTCGCGGATCCACTTGCCGACGACCGGTTCGGAGGCCTTCCACATGTTGAAACGCGGATTGAGGGTGCGCGCGACCCCCTCGACGACCACCATGGTCTTCTGCAGCATCACGAGTTCAGGGCGCGTCTGCATGTCGAAGAGTTCGGTGACCTCGAAGAGCAGGGTGAGAAGCTTCGCCATCGAAATGGTTTCGGCCGGCTGGCCGTGGATCGGCTCGCCGATCGCGCGGATCGCCTGGGCGAAGCTCGCCGCATCGTGGTGCGAAGGTACGTAGCCCGCCTCGAAATGCACGTCGGCGACGCGCTGGTAGTCGCGGGTGATGAAGCCGAACAGAATCTCCGCCAGGAAGCGGCGCTCCTTCTTTCCAAGTCTTCCGACGATACCCATGTCGACGGCGACGATATGGCCGGCATCGTCGACGAAGAGATTGCCCTGGTGCATGTCGGCATGGAAGAAGCCGTCGCGCAGCGTGTGGCGCAGGAAGGACTGGATCAGCGTTTCGGCCAGCGTATTGAGGTCGTGGCCGGCCGCCTTCAACCCCTCGATATCCGACATCTTGACGCCGTCGATCCACTCCATGGTGACGACATCGCGGCCGGTCCGTTCCCAGTCGACCTTCGGCACTCGAAAACCGGAATCGTCCTTGGTGTTCTCGCCGAGTTCGGAAAGGGCTGCCGCCTCCAGGCGAAGGTCCATTTCGACCTTGGTCGTCTGCTCAAGCGTCTTGGTCACCTCGACCGGCTTCAGCCGCCGCGTATAGGGCAGAAAGCGCTCCTGCATGCGGCTGACGAGATACATGGCCTCGATGTCGAAAGCGAAGCGCTGGCGAACGCCGGGGCGAATGACCTTGACCGCGACCTTCTCCGGCTTACCGTCGCGCATGACGACGGCGGGATGCACCTGCGCGATCGAGGCGGCCGCCATCGGCTCGGAGAATTCCGCGTAAAGGTCGTCGAGCAGACGGCCGAGCGAGCCTTCGATCGCAGCCTTCGCCTCGCTCCGGGGGAAGGTCGCCATGCGGTCCTGCAACAGCGACAGGTCGGCGGCAAACTCCGCGCCGACGACGTCGGGGCGGGTCGCCAGGAACTGGCCGATCTTCACATAGGAGGGGCCGAGGCGGGCGACGGCGCGCGACAACCGGTCGCTGCGCTCTTCTCCCGGCACCCTGCGGCGCGCGAGCAGTCCGGCCACCTTCTGAGCGAAACGGGCGAAGGGCGGCAGATGCTCCGTGGGGACGGCCGAGACGACGCCTTCGCGCACGAGAACCCAGCCGATCCGCGCGAGGCGGACATATGCTCCAGGCGTGCTCATCGGGATCAGATTTTCCAGCCGGAATGCAGCGCTGCGATGCCGCCGGTGTAATTGGTGAAGGAGACGCGCGAGAAGCCGGCTTCCTTGATCATGGTGGCGAAGTCGCGCTGGTTCGGGAACTTGCGGATCGATTCCACCAGATACTGGTAGGGAGCCTCGTCGCCGGTGATCAGCTTGCCGAACTTCGGGATCGCATTGAACGACCAGGCGTCATAGAAGCGATCGAGCAGCGGCATCTCCACTTCGGAGAATTCCAATACCAGGAGGCGACCACCGCGCTTCAGCACGCGGTATGCCTCCTTCAGCGCCACGTCGATGCGCGGCACGTTGCGGATGCCGAAGGCGATCGTATAGGCATCGAAGGAATTCGCCTCGAAGGGCAGTTCCTCGGCATTGGCCTCGACGAAATCGAGATTGGCGGAAAGCTTCTTCTTCTCCGCCCGTTCGGCGCCGACGGCGAGCATCGAGCCGTTGATGTCAAGCACGGTCGCGTGCGCCTTGCGGTCGGACGCCTCGATGATGCGGAAGGCGATGTCACCGGTGCCGCCGGCAACGTCCAGCACCCTATAGTCTTCGCGGCGCGGCGGGTTGAGCGCGGCGATCATCGCGTCCTTCCAGGCGCGGTGCAGGCCGGCCGACATCACGTCGTTCATGATGTCGTAGCGCTTCGCCACCTTGTGGAATACGTCGTTGACGAGCGGCTGCTTTTCGCCGGCGTCGACGTTGCGGAAACCGAAGGATGTTTCCATGCCGCCATCGGCCGATACGCGCTGATCCGTCATACGAAGAACTCCATCTGAACCAATTTTTCCGGCACCATAGCGAAAAGGCCCCATCCGCGCTATCTCGTGGACGGGACCGCGCCTGCGGCATAGCGCACCCCTATAGGATAAGAAGGCCGCCAAGGAAATGCCAGTCGCCGCATCCCGGTGGCTGAGATCGCAGGAGTGCATTTATGCCGGAGTTGCCCGAGGTCGAAACTGTCAAGCGCGGCCTGGCGCCGACCATGGAGGGCGCGCGGATCGTCAATGCGGAGTTGCGCCGGGCGGACCTGCGTTTTCCGTTTCCGGAGAATTTTTGCTCGACCGTTGCCGGCCAGCGCATCGTCTCGCTGTCGCGCCGGGCGAAGTATCTGATGATCGATCTGGAAGCGGGTGACGTGATCATTGCCCATCTCGGCATGTCCGGTTCCTTCCGTATCGAGGCAGGGTCGGCCGCGGCGACGCCGGGCGAGTTTCATCATCCGCGCGGCAAGGACGAGAAGCACGATCACGTCATTTTCCATCTCGATGGTGCCGACGGCCCGGTGCGGGTGATCTACAACGACCCGCGCCGTTTTGGCTTCATGGATCTTGCCCGCCGCGACACGGTGGCAAGCCACGCCTATTTCCGCGCGCTTGGCGAGGAGCCGACCGGAAACGCGCTTGATGCCGCCTATCTTGCCGCGCGCTTTTCCGGCAAGGCGCAGCCGCTGAAGGCAGCATTGCTCGACCAGAAGAACATCGCCGGTCTCGGCAATATCTATGTCTGCGAGGCGCTCTGGCGCTCACATCTGTCTCCCTTGAAGCCCGCGGGGGAACTCGTCGACAAGCGCGGCAAGCCGAAAGACGCGCTCCTCAGACTGACGGATGCGATCCGCGAGGTCATCGCCGACGCCATCGCCGCCGGCGGCTCGTCGCTGAAGGACCATATCCAGGCGGACGGATCGCTGGGGTACTTCCAGCACTCCTTCTCCGTCTACGACCGCGAAGGAGAGGCTTGCCGCACGCCGGGCTGCAACGGTACGGTCGCCCGTATCGTGCAGGCGGGCCGCTCAACCTTCTATTGCCCGCATTGCCAGAAATGAACGCCGGCCGTCTGCGGCCTGGCGTCTCACATGAACCGGAGGAAACAGGAATGACCTACGAAACGCTGCTGGTCGAAACGCGCGGCCGCGTCGGCCTCGTGACGCTCAATCGTCCGCAGGCGCTGAATGCGCTGAACTCGACCGTGATGCGCGAGCTTGCCGCAGCGCTGAAAGCCTTCGACGCCGACAAGGAGATCGGCGCCGTCGTCGTCACCGGCTCGGAAAAGGCCTTTGCCGCCGGCGCCGACATCAAGGAGATGCAGTCGCTCGATTTCGTCGACAGCTATCTCGGCGACTTCATCGGCGGCTGGGACCAGGTGGCCGCGGCGCGCAAGCCTGTGATCGCAGCCGTCTCCGGTTATGCGCTCGGCGGTGGCTGCGAACTGGCGATGATGTGCGACTTCATCATCGCCTCCGAGACGGCGAAATTCGGCCAGCCCGAAATCACCCTCGGCGTCATTCCCGGCATGGGCGGCTCGCAGCGCCTGACGCGTGCCGTCGGCAAGGCGAAGGCGATGGACCTGGTTCTGACCGGCCGCATGATGGATGCGGCGGAGGCGGAACGCGCGGGACTCGTTTCGCGTGTGGTGGCGCCGGAGAAACTGATGGAGGAAGCGCTGGCGGCTGCCGAGAAGATCGCATCCTTCTCGCTGCCGGCAGTCATCATGGCGAAGGAGGCGGTGAACCGCTCGCTGGAGCTGACGCTCGCCGAGGGACTTCGTTTCGAACGGCGGCTCTTCCACTCGCTGTTTGCGACCGAAGACCAGAAGGAGGGCATGGCCGCCTTTGTCGCCAAGCGCAAGCCGGAGTTCAAACACCGCTAGAGCGGGATGAGGAAAAGTGTGCGCGGTTTTCCGTCCGCATCCCGCTCAAGCTTGTGAGGAACGACCACGTTATGGTTTTGGGTCGCTCAAACCCAAGACCATCGTGATCCAAGCCAAAGGGGACTCGCAGATTCTGGAAATTGCGCGTTGACGGGGCGGCCGTTTCCCGCTATACGCCGCCCTCAGTTTGGAACGCCATTCTGGGCTTTCCGGAAATACTCCCGAATTGCTTTGATGACAGGTCGCAGTGACCCGGCACGGCGAAGGCGGAGTTAATGTCAGTTTTCGAAGAGAGGCACCAATGGCCAATACAACTTCGGCGAAAAAGGCGACCCGCAAGATCGCACGCCGCACCGCAGTGAACAAGGCCCGTCGTTCGCGCGTTCGTAACTTCATCCGCAAGGTCGAAGAAGCGATCGCAACCGGCGATCAGGCAGTTGCAGCCGCAGCGCTCAAGGCAGCTCAGCCCGAGCTGATGCGCGCAGCCACCAAGGGCGTCCTGCACGCCAACACTGCATCGCGCAAAGTTTCGCGTCTCGCGCAGCGCGTGAAGTCGCTTTCGGCCTAATCCGGCTAAGAAAAATCTGTTAACGAAAAGCCCGGCCCTTGCGCCGGGCTTTTCGGATTCATACTTCTGTCATCGCGATGGTTAATCCGGCAGTATTACCTTGTGTCAGTGCGATGACAAAATTTTTGAAACGAATTCAATAACTTACGAGAGGTCCTTATCAAAAGGATGTCTCTGGCTGGGGCGCCTCTGACCCCGGAATGAGTCAAGCGATTTTTTATTTTTTTTCTTTTTCGCCAGCTAAGCAAAGGCCGAAAAATCAAAACCCTTGATTCAACAGCGATTCTTCGCGGACTCGGAATGCGGCAAGCAAAAGGCAGGCTGAGAGTCAACGGTCAGTGCTTAAGGTTGCTTAAAAATCGCGATTGATCTTGCCCATCGATCCTGCCTAAATGCCCTCCACAGGGGACACGGACCACATCTGTAAAGGAAGCAGAAGACGCCATTTCGAAGAAATGGTTTCGATGTTTCTGTCCTTTGTATCAGGGCGGCTCCGCGTCGTTCAATCAGACAAGTCGAAGGTGAAAAACCGGATGGTTCGTTCCACTCCGGATGAGAAGCTTTCGTCCTATGGTTGTGACGGGGTGCTCATGTGTCGACGGCGGGTGCAAGCGGCACCCGGCGGACGGCAAAGGTCCAACGCGCGGCTCGACGCTTCGTACGAGGGTGCGAAGAGCTGTTGACGAGGAGGAGGATCCGAGGCGGTGCGGGAAGCGCACCGGAGGATTGTTGACAAGAGGCGCGAGGGGACATCCTCCGGCCACAAGGCGGGCGGATGCGCGTAGCGCGCAGCGAGGCGGGAGATGAGGAGCCCGGCGTCGACT
>NZ_CP144206.1:0-1675000 GCF_045277575.1 Sinorhizobium chiapasense
GTACTCTCCCTGGCGATGAGTTCCACGGGCAGAACGGTTTCGAGTGGTATCGGGTCGTCCTCGGTGGAATTAACCAGTCGCATCAGCAGTTTTGCTGCCGTGCGACCGGCTTCGTATTGCTGAATGCGAACAGTCGTGAGCTTCGGTCGGATAAGGTCGAGCAGCGGCATGTCGTTGAAGCCGGTCACGGAGATCTGCCGGGGACAGTCGATGCCGCGGTGGCGCAGGGCTTCGATGGCGCCGAGCGCCAGCCGGTCGTTGGCACAGAGGACGGCAGTGAAGACATTACCGCCATCGAGCAGTTCAAGAAGACAGCGTGCTCCATCCTCCTCGTTGAAACGGGTCGCCACCCGGATCAGCGCCTCGTCGACCTCTATCGCCTGGTCATCGGCCGCCTTGCGGAAGGCGGAGAGGCGGAGCTGACCGGTGGAGAGTTCCTGCGGCCCGGCGATATGGGCGATACGGGTGTGGCCGAGCTCTTTCAAATGCCGCAGCATCTCGCAGATACCGGCGTCTTCGTCATTGATCACGCTGGGGATCGTCGATTGCTCCACCTTTCTGTTGAGCGTGACGACGGGCAGGCCGTCTTGGGCCGCCCGCGCGATCGAAGGATCGCTTCGTAGCACGGCAGCGTGGATGATGCCGTCGACGCCTCGGTCGCGAAGCACATCAAGCAGGCGAACCTCGCGGTCGCGCTCGCTATCGGTATTGACGATGATCGCGGCATAGCCAAGCGGTTCGAGCACACTTTCGATGCCGCGCAGGATCGGCGGGAAGACCAGGTTGGTGATGTCGGGAATCATGACGCCCACGGTCATCGTCCGGTTGGTGCGCAAACCGGCGGCGATGCGGTTCGGACGATAGCCGAGCCGTTCGGCCGCGGCCTGAATGCGATTGGCGACGTCGTCGGTTATCGACTTGCGCTCGACGGGGTCGAGCGCCCGCGAGACGGTTGAGACGTGAACGCCGGTTTCGCGGGCTATGTCTTTGAGTGTAACTCTCTTTTTCTTCATTTGGTTACTCCGTCCTTGTCCCATTCTACCGCGTTCGAGCTTCGAAGCAATCGATTGCACAATCATCTTGACGCGACATATTAGCCGTGTTAGATACATCACGCAATCGATTGCATAGGCGTGGCCGATGCGAGGCGGCTGTGCCAAGCGGGTGTCCTAATGGCGATGGAGGAGATCGTCAGGGCGCGTGCCACGCGTTGATCGATTTGTTTTGCGTCGGCGCATGCAATCGATTGCATTCTATAGGGCCCAATGAAGACAACCGGTAGCCGATTTGATGGGAGGAGCATCGATGACTCTGGCAAGAATTCTGGCAGCAACGACCGCAATGGTGTTCGCAGCAACCGCTGCGCACGCGCAGAGCATCCGTATCGGCGCGTCGCTGCCGATCACAGGCGGCCTGTCCGTCAGCGGCGAAAAGCACAAGCGGGGCTACGAACTCTGCACCAAGCTGATCAATGAAGCGGGCGGCATTCTTGGCCGGCAGGTCGACCTGATCGTCAGCGACAATCGTTCCGATCCGGCGACCGCCATCAACCAATACGAACGCTTCATCAATGTCGACAAGGTCGACGCCGTCTACGGGACGTTCTCGAGCCGCCTGACCTTCCCCGTCGCCGCGATCCTGTCGAAATACAACATGGTACATGCGGTACCCTCCGGCGGCGCATTGCGCATCTACGAGCAGGGCTACCGCAACCTCTTCTATTTCCAGGTGAGTGCGGCCGAATATACCGGAAAGGACGTGACCGCTGTCATCCACGACCTGATCCCGGCAGGCGAGGGGCCCAAGAGTGCTGCGATCGTGTCTGCGGACGACTTCTTTGCCAATGCGATTGCCGCCGGCCTGCTCGGCGAAAAGGTCAAGGATCCGGCGACCGATAAACAGATCGCCGATCTCGCTCCGGGTTACCTTGCCAATGCCGGCATCAAGGTCGTGATGCAGGAGAAGTGGCCGGAGGAAGGCTTCAACGACTGGCTGAACCTCGCCAACTCGATCAAGCGCTCCGGCGCTGAAATGGTCGTCGGCCTCACGGCCTCGGCGGAGGAAGCCGTGCAGTTGACCCGCGCGCTGAAGACCGTTGGTGCCACCCCGAAACTCGTTTACCTGAGCCAGGGCGCGCAGAACGAATTCATCGAAGGCGTCGGCAAGGACGCGGCCGACGGCGTCATGATCCACACCACCTGGCACAAGGACGTGCCCTTCGAGAGCACGCTCGCCGGCAAGCCGTTCAGCAATGGCGATTTCGTTAAGGCCTTCACCGCGGCCTACGGCGTCGAGCCAGATGAGGACAGCGCCATCCCGTTCGCTGTCTGCCAGGGTATTGAGCAGGCAATCACTGGCGCCGGCTCCACCGACAATGCCAAGATGGCGGAATGGCTGCATGCGCGCACGAAGGATGCACCCGTGCAAACCGTGCTCGGCCGCTTCAATTGGGATGAGCGCGGCCTCGCCCAGAACAAATCCCACATCATGACCCAGTGGCGAGGTGGCAACCTCAAGTTCGTCTATCCGAAGGGCGAGTTCGAGGGCGTCGTGCCCTTCAGCTACCCCAAGGCCGGCTTCTGACCGGCGAAGCCGAGGCGAGGCGGCAAATGTCCGCCTCGCGACATTCCTGTGAACTGAAGGAACGGGAGGTCGAGCGCATGCTCGAAGTCAGGAATCTCTGCAAGCACTATGGCGGCATCAGAGCCGTCGACGGTGCGAGCTTCACCGTCGAGAAGGGATCGATCACCGCATTGATCGGCCCGAACGGCGCCGGAAAAACCACGGCGTTCAACTGCATCAGCCGCACAGTCACGCCGACATCGGGCGAGATCCGGCTCGACGGCGATCGCATCGATCATCTGAGACCGCATAAGGTGACGGCGCGCGGCTTAAGCCGAACCTTCCAGATCTCGCGCAATCTCGCCGACATGACGGTTATCGAGAACGTCATCGTGCAGTCGCGGGTCGATGGCTGGTCCGGCCTCTTCCGTCCCGCAATGAGCGCGGAGGAAAAGGATAAGGCGATGTCGATCCTGGAATTCCTGGGCATCACCCGCATCGCCTACGAGGACGGCCACAATCTTTCCTACGGCCAGAAGAAGCTGATGGATCTCGCGGCTCTGCTGATGTCCGATCCCAAGATCATCTTGCTCGACGAACCGGCAGGCGGCGTCAACCCGTCGCTGCTCGAAGAGATCATCGGCCACATCCGCGCCTTGAACGAGAAGGGCCTGACAGTGCTCATCGTCGAGCACAACATGGATCTGATCATGCGTCTTTCGCACAAGGTCGTGGTGATGGCGCAGGGGCGCGTCATCTGTTCCGGCACGCCGGATGTCGTCCGCCAGGATCCGCAGGTGCTCGAAGCCTATCTTGGTGGCGTCCTGGAAGCGGAGGCGGCGTGATGAGCGAACTTCTTCAGGTCACCAACATCACCGCAGGCTACGGCGATGGTCCGGCGATCCTCGACGGCGCGCATCTCACCGTCGAACCCGGCAAGGTCCATTGCATCATCGGCCCGAACGGCGCCGGCAAGTCGACCTTGATGAAAGCCATCTGCGGCATGCTGACAATCCGCAAGGGCGACGTGATCTTCAAGGGCAAGCGCCTGAACGGTATGCGCCCGGACCAGATCCTGCGCGAGGGCATCTGCTTCGTGCCGCAGGAGCGCGCGCTTTTCCCGAAAATGACCGTGCGCGAAAACCTGCGAATGGGCGGTTTCATTCTTAACGATCAGAAGGAACTGGAGCGGCGGATCGACGGCATCCTGGAGCGGTTCCCGATCCTGCGCGAGCGGGCCGACCAGCACGCCGGCACCATGTCCGGCGGCCAGCAGCAGACGCTTGCGATGGCCCGCACGCTGATCATCAAGCCCGCCATCGTCATGCTCGACGAGCCGTCGCTTGGACTCGCTCCGAAGGTCATTCAGGAGATGTTCGACATCATGAAGATGATGTCGGCGGAGGGTGTCACGGTGCTGCTCGTCGAGCAGAATGCCTTGATGGGGCTCAAGAATGCCGATTGGGGCGTGGTGCTCGACCTCGGCCGCACGCTTTTCGAGGGCCCGGCCGAGATGATCCTGTCCGACCCGCGCATCCAGGAACTCTATCTCGGCGGCAAGAAAGCCGCCTGAAGGAGCTATGATGGCTGAAATACTTCAAATTCTGATCCTGGGCCTGGCTCTCGGTGGCGTCATCGCGCTGATGGGCTCCGGTCTGTCGCTGGTGTTCGGCGTGATGCGCATCGTCAACCTCGCGCACCCGTCGCTCATCATCGCCGGTGCCTACATCTCCTATTGGGCGTTCAAGCTTCTTGGCGTCGATCCGATTGTCATGCTGCCCGTCGCCTCCGTCATCATGGCGGCCATCGGCGTGCTGCTCTACCGCCTGATGCTCGAGAGACAGACGAAAAGCGCCAAATATTCCGAGATGACCGTGCTCCTGAATTTTGCGCTCGCCATGGTCGTCGAAGGCGCGCTCGGTGGGCTCTTCACCAACACGCAGCGCATCGTCTCGCCTGACTATGCGACCGATGCCTTCTTCATCGGTGACCTTTTCATCCCGAAGGGCCAGCTTTACGCCGGTATCGTCTCCCTGACGATCATCGCCGGACTGACGCTGTTCCTCAAATATTCGCGCCTCGGTTACGCGATCCGCGCAACGACGCAAAACCGTGAGGCGGCAGAGCTTCTCGGTGTCAATGTCAACTTCATCAGCGTGCTCGCCTTTGCGATCGGCATCGGGCTTGCGGGTGCGGCCGGTTCGCTGGTCAGCTTCGTCTTCAGCTTCTTCCCGGCGAAACATGGGGAGTGGATTGCGATGCTGATGTCCGTCGTCGTGCTCGGCGGCATGGGCAGTATTCTCGGCACGGTCGTGGCCGCGTTGTTCCTGTCGGTCATTGCCGCCTTCGTCGGCGCCTGGGTTGGCGCGACCTGGTCGACGCTGACCTTCTTCGTCGCTCTTTTCCTCATCCTGCTCGTCCGGCCCCAGGGGCTGTTCGGCGAAAAACCGGAGATGGCATGATGACCGTCACGCTTCAGCAATCCACCACCAGCGGCGTCCTCGAAGCGCGCCGCCTGCACAACGAGAAGCTCGCCCGAAAAGCCGACCAGACGCGGGCGGCCTGGTTCCCGCTCGCCTTGATGGCGGTTCTTGTCGCCTTGCCGCTGCTGCAGCTTACCGGCAACTACAACTACGTGCTGCACATGGTGCTCTTCACTGCGAGCTATGTGGCGATGGCCTCGGGCTGGAACATCCTCGGCGGCTTCGCCGGTTACATCTCGCTCGGCCACGCCGTGTTCTTCGCGATCGGAGGATATTTCTCCGGCATGATCCTGGCCCGTTTCGGCGTCTCGACGATCGTCACCGCGCCGCTTGCCGGCCTCGTCGCCGCCGTGATCGGCTATTTGATAGGCATGGTCACGCTCAAGGTTCGCGGTCCGAGTTTCATCATCTCGTCAATCGCGCTCCTGATGATCGCCCGCATCCTGTTCGACAACTGGGAATTCGTCGGCGGTGCCAATGGCGTCACGCTGCCCGTCACCAGTCTTCCGGTGCTCTGGGCAAAGGTTCCCTACTACTACGCCATGCTGGCGATCGCCGCTTTCAGCGTCTGGGCGAGCTATCGCATCAAGCACTCCAAGTTCGGCCTTGGCCTCAGGGCGATTTCCAAGGACGAGATCAAGGCGGAAAGCGCCGGCATCGACACGCGCTTCTACAAGGTCATGGCCTTCGCGCTTTCGGCTTTCTTCGTCGGCATGGCTGGCGCCGTCTGGGGCGAGTACATCACCTATCTCCGCCCCAATATCTTCCTGATCATGCCGATCGCGGTGAACCTCGTGCTGATGTCGATCCTCGGCGGCAAGGGCACCGTTGCCGGTCCTGTCATCGGCGCCGTGCTGATCGTTGCGCTCAACGAGCTCTTCGTCGCCATGATGGGCGCTTCGGAACTCAACATCCTTGGCACCGGCCTGGTGATGGCGCTCGGGCTGATGTTCTTCCCGCTCGGTCTGGTCGGGACGCTCGCGCGACGCGGCAAGCTGCCCCGCGTACTCAACTGGGACTGAGCTCCAGTCCCGACACATCGAACCGCAACATGACTGACCTGCAGGACGCAGGAGGAGGAAGGCATGTCCGAGTACGAACTATACAACGCACCGCAATCGACCTGCAGCCAGCGGGTTCGCTACACGCTGCACGCGAAGGGGCTTCGTTTTGTCGAGCACAAGCTCGACCTCTTCCGGGGCGACCAGTTGAAGCCTGACTATCTGGCGATCAACCCCAACGGCGTCGTACCGGCGCTCGTTCATAACGGGACCTCGGTGCTCGATTCCTCCGTTATCATGGAATACCTCGAGGACATCCATCCCGAGGTGGCGCCGCTTCGCCCGTCCGATCCGCTCAAGGTTGCCGAAATGCGGGCCAAGATGCGCTACATCGACGAGGTGCCGACACCGGCAGTCCGCGTACCATCCTACAATCTCGCCTTCCTGCCGCATTATCAGGCGATGACCGAGGAGGAATTTCTGGCCGTCTGCGAAAGCAAGCCGCTGCGCCGAGAGTTCCTTCTGAAGATGGGCCGCACCGGCTTCCCCAAGGCCGAGATGGACGAAGCGCTCGGCCGCCTGCAGCGCGGCGTCGGCCGCTTCGCGCGCTGGCTCGACGAGAGCGGCGGCCCCTTTGTCCTCGGCCGCACATTGTCGCTCGCCGACATCGCCATCATGCCGGTCATCGTGCGCATGGACGACATCAATCTTGGTTACTTGTGGGCATCGTCACCGGCCGTGGGCCGCTGGCTTGACCTGATCCGCGAGACCGACGCCTTCGCCGCGACCTACTACCACGGATCGCTGCTGACCGAGAAATACCCGCACCTGCAATCCCTGAAGACGACGGCGGCCTGAGGCCGGTTGCGACAGCCAGGAGACATGTCATGCAACACGTAAAAGTCGAACCGAAACTGATATCGACCCTCGAGGATGTGACGCCGACGGTCGTCACGGCGATGGCGGCTACACCGGACGCGCGCCTGCGCACGCTGATGGAGTCCGCGACGCGTCACCTGCATGCCTTCATCATCGAGACGCTTCCGACCGAGGCGGAATTCGAAAAGGCGCTGCATTGGATTGCCGCCCTCGGTCACCACACTAATGAGACCAACAACGAGGTCGTGCTCGCCGCCGACGTTCTTGGCGCATCGACCTTGATCGACCTCATCAACAATGACGGCATGCAGGGCGAAACCATGTCCGCGCTGCTTGGCCCGTTCTATCGCGGCAAGGCTCCCGCCTGCGCCTGCGGCGATTGCATCGCCCGCTCCGACACGCCCGGGCCGAAGCTCTTCTTTCAGGGCAAGGTGACCGGGGTCGATGGCGCGCCGATTGCCGGCGCCAAGCTCGACGTCTGGCAGGCCTCTCCCGTCGGTCTCTACGAGAACCAGGATCCGGACCAGGAGGACTTCAACCTGCGCGGCGTCTTTCATACGGACGCGGACGGCGCGTTCCATTTCGTCTCGGTAAAACCCGCCGGCTACCCGGTCCCGACTGACGGACCGGTGGGGGAATTGCTGCATGCCCAGCGGCGGCGTCCGATGCGTCCGGCCCACATCCACTTCATCGTCTCGGCGCCAGGATACAAGACCCTGATCACGCAGATCTTTTCCGATACGCCGGAGGCCCTCGCAGATGATGTCGTGTTCGGTGCCAAGCAGCAGATCGTCGGCGATTTCGTCGAGCATCGCGAGCCGCATCCCGATCACCCGGATACGCCGTCGCCCTTCTACAGCTGCGAATACCAGTTCCGCCTGACGGAGGGCGAGTCGACCTATCCCGTACCGCCGATCTCGGGGACCAAGTCATGATGGCAGCGCATGAACATCGACTGCCGCTCGCCGGCAAGGTGGCCGTCGTCACCGGCGGCTCCGGCGGCATCGGGAGCGAAACCTGCCGGCTTCTCGCCGAAGCGGGCGCCCGGGTGGCGATCGGATACCGGTCGTCCGCCGAACAGGCCCGGACGCTGAAGGAGAGCCTGGCGGGGGAGGGCCACATGACGGAGGCCGTCTCGATCGAAGACAGCCGCAGCATTGACGTCTTTCGCGACCGTGTGCTCGTCGAAATGGGCGGCGCCGACATTCTCGTCAACAGCGCCGGCATCACCAAGCCCATCCAGCACGGCGACCTCGATGCGCTGACCGATGACCTCATCGACGAGATCTTCGTCAACAACTGGCGCGGAGTCTTCGCGACCATCCGCGCCTTCGCGCCCGCACTGAAGGAGCGCGGCGACGGGCTCGTCGTCAACGTCTCCTCGATCGCCGCCTTTACGGGCGTCGGCTCCAATGTCGCCTATTGCGGCGCCAAGGCCGGGCTCGACATCATGACGAAATCGCTCGCTCGCGCACTGGCACCAGCCATCCGCGTGCTCTCGGTGTCGCCCGGCGCGGTTGACACCCAGTTCGTCCCCGGCCGCGGCAGGGAGTTCAACGACAAAGTTGCTGCGACGACGCCGCTGAAGCGCGTCACCTCGCCGGTCGATGTGGCCGAGGCGATCGTCGCCTGCGCGACACATCTCAAGTTCTCGACCGGCGACCGGATCGTCGTCGATGGTGGGAGGCATCTCTGATGCAGCAAAACGTCATCATCACCTGTGCCGTGACAGGCAATCTCACCACCCGGGAAAACCACCCCGGTCTACCCGTCACGCCCGAGGAGATCGCCAATTCCTGCCTGGAAGCGGCAGAAGCGGGCGCCGCCATCGCCCACATCCACGTCCGCGATCCGGAGACCGGCAAGCCGTCGATGGAGCTCAAATATTATCGCGAGGTGGTCGAGCGGATTCGGGCGAGGAACAATGCCCTGATCCTGAATATCACCACCGGTCCCGGCGGCCGGTACCATCCGAGCGAGGACAATCCCGCCGTCGCCGGGCCGCGCACGACGCTGATGCGGCCGGAACGGCGCGTCGAGCACATCGTGGCACTCAAGCCCGACATTGCGACGCTCGACCTGAACACGATGACCTTCGGCGCGGAGGTGGTGATCAACACGCCTGAGAACGTGAAGATCATGGCGGAAATCATCAAAGACGCGGGATCCAAGCCCGAGCTCGAAGTGTTCGACACGGGTCACATCCAGCTCGCGCAGGACCTCTTGAAAGCGGGCGTCCTGAAGTCGCCCGCAATGTTTACGGTCGTCACCGGCGTCAAATACGGCTTTCCGTCGACGACCGATATCATGGCGACCGCCGCCCGCATGCTGCCTGGCGATGCCGTCTGGACCGGGTTTGGCGTCGGCCGGATGTCGTTCCCGATGGCGGTGCAGTCCTATTTGCTCGGCGGCCATGTGCGGGTCGGCCTCGAAGACAATTCCTACATCGCCAAGGGCGTGCTCGCCAAAGGCAACGGCGAACTCGTCGAGCGTGCGCGCGACCTGATCGAGAAGCTCGGCGGCAAGATCGCCGAGCCCTCACAGGCGCGCGAGATGCTCGGCCTTCCGGCATGATTTTGACAACCAATTCAGGGAGATAAGACATGAATATCCAGGTCGACGCGAAAATCGCCAAAGCGTTGAAGGTCAGCGAGAAATCGCCTGATCTCGACAATCTCCAGATTGATCTGGTCGATGTGACCATTCCGCGACCAGGCCCTGGCCAGGTGCTGGTCGAGATCGTTGCAGCCGGCGTCAATCCTAGCGACGTCAAGGCGTCGCTCGGACACATGCCGCATGCGATCTGGCCACGCACGCCGGGACGCGACTTCGGCGGCGTCGTGCGCGAGGGACCGGCTTCGATGGTCGGTATGGAAATTTGGGGCGGCGGCGGTGAGCTCGGCATCACCCAGGATGGTAGCCACGCCAAGTGGATGGTTCTCGATCAGAAGGCTGTGCGCGCCAAACCTTCGAACTTCACGATGGAAGAGGCGGGGTCGATTGGCGTTCCTTTCATCACCGCCTATGAGGGTTTGCGTGAGGCCGGCAGCGTGCAACCGACAGACGTCGTGCTCGTCTGTGGCGGCAACGGCAAGGTTGGCCAGGCGGCGATCCAGCTTGCCACACTTGCAGGCGCACGGGTCTTCGCGGTCGAATATAACGAGCAGCCGCTGCTCGCCCACACGAACGCTCCGGTGGACATGCTGAACAGCGCCAAGGACGACGTTGCCGCGATCGTCAAGGAAAAGACCGGCGGTCATGGCGCCGACATCGTCTTCAATACGGTCGGCAGCCCTTATTTCGAAATCGCCAACAATGCTATGGCGAAGCAGGCGCGGCAGATCTTCATCTCCACCTTCGATCGCGCCGTGCCCTTCAATATCTTCAATTTCTTCCGCGGCCGCCACAAATATATCGGCATCGACACGCTGGCTCTCTCCTCCGTCGAGGGCGCACGCATCTTCGACAAGCTCAAGCCGATGTTCGAAGAAGGCAGACTGAAGCCGTTCCCGATCAACCCGGCGACTGTCTATGGCCTTGCGGATGCGGCGAAGGCCTATGCCTTGGTGCTGCGCGGCACGGCCGACCGCGTGCTGCTGAAGCCGTAAGGAGAGCCGGATGCAGGTCACGCGTTACGCCGCGGCCAAGGCTTACGAGGCAGCGGAGCATTACGACATGCGCTGCCTCCGGCTTCAAGGCAAGGAGGCGACGGAAACCGATACGATCTGGATCGGCCTGTCACATCTCCTCCCCGCTGGCCGGACGTCTCTCAAGGCAGCCGAAGTCGAGAAGATTTACATCGTGGTTGCGGGCGAGGTGACAATCGAAACGCCAACCGGGAGCGTGACGCTCGGCTTGCTCGACAGTTGCAGGCTGGCACCGGGTGAGGCGCGGGCGCTGGTCAACCGGACGAACGCGCCGGCATCGATCCTGCTCGCAATGCCGACTTGAGCTTCATGCCGATCGGCATGAAGCTCATCGGTGCCTCTCCAACGCTGGATCGGTTGTTTCAACGAAATCCCGCGCGCCCATATAGCCGCGCGGGAGAAACATCCGAGGTACTAGAGCATCCAGTCGACGGATGCCCAGACTTCTTCTCGGGATTGAAGCCTTCGCCGCTGGTCTCGCCTATCTGACCAACGAACCGGCCGTATCATGGTCGACTTTGTCGGGAGGCACCGCTCAAAAAAGCGAATGCGGCGGTTTGATGTCGCCCTCGGCGTAGCGAGACAAGCGCAGGTCGTGGACGTTCATCGGTGGTTGGCCAGTCGTCAGCCAATCCGCCAGCGTTTTGCCAACGATCGGCCCCAGCGCAAATCCGTGGCCGCAGAAACCGGTCGCGATCATCAGACCACTCGGTGTCGCCGGCGCGTCCAGCACCGGTATGCCGTCCGGCAAGACATCGATCCCACCAGCCCACCGCTCCACGATCTGCACGTTCCTCTGCGACGGTAGGGCCTTCTTCAGCCGAGCGAGGCATACACGGATATCGGCATCGTTGGCGGGCAGCAACGGATCACGCACACCCACCACAGGGCCGTTGTTCTGGGTTTCCGACGCCGGCAGCCGCTGCCTGATATCGGTGAGGAAGGCTCCATTCAGCTTGAAATTGAAGGACCTATAGTGCTCCAGCAGCGGGCCCATATACCATTCGAGCGCGCGGAGATGGCCGAGGGTGATGTCGACGTCGACACGCGCGTCGTTGGCTAGGTTGAAGCTGCCGTCGCTGCGCTGGCGCCAGCCAATACCGCCGCCGATGCAGGCGACGGCGCTCACAGATGGGCCTGCCGACGTGCGCGCGACTGTTCCTCTGACCTGATGCTGCGGCAAAAAGATCCCCAGGGACCGCAATACGCGCCAGCTCGCGGCGCCCGCAGTGCAGATGATGTGATCGCTTCGGATTTCGCCCTGTTCGGTACGCGCCGCAACGATCTTGCCACCAGCCACCTCGATGCCGGTGAGGCCACAACCCGCGATGAATCTGGCTCCAAGTTCGGCAGCTCTACGGGCAAAGGCTGGCGCCACCAGACGAGGCTCTGCCTGACCATCGCTGGGTGTGAAAAGCCCGCCGATCAGGGGCGTCTCGAAGCCGGGCACAAGCGCGCGCACTTCATCTGCCGACAGGAGGCGTGTGTCGATCTCATGTTGCCTGGACGTTTCAAGGCACGCCCCATAGCGCGCCATCTGCGCAGCATCGTGCCCGATATAGAGACAGCCGCCCTGCCTCCACCCCAGATCCGTCTGAAGTTCTTCCTCAAGGCCGAGCCACAATCGGTTGCTGGCAATCGCAAGCGGCATCTCCGATGGATCGCGCCCCTGCTGGCGTACAAAACCCCATGCACGGGTCGATTGCTGCCCAGCGATCCGCGACTTGTCGAGGACGACCGACTTGATGCCGCGCTTGGCAAGATAGTAGGCCGTGGCGCAGCCCATGATGCCCGCACCGACGATCACGACATCGGCGCGCTGTGGCAAGGCAAAAGGATTGGCTTCCGGCTGGATGCCGGCTTTGGAAATGATACCCATGGGAAGGCTGTGTCCTGATTGTCGCCGATAGATGCGTGGCTGACCGCCGAGCCACCGAAGTGGACTATGGCAAGTGTTGGCTGGACAATCCAATGCTCATCGTGTCACTCATTTATTTGGAAAACGGATAAATGAGATCGGTCGATGTCCAGGCGATTTCCTCCCCTTGGTGGCTTGCAGGCGTTTCTGGCCGTTGCACGAACCTCGTCTTTCAGTCAGGCGTCCGAAATCCTTCACATCAGCCAGAGCTCGATCAGCCGGCAGATCCTGCAACTGGAAAATCACTTTCGCAGCACGCTCTTCCTGCGCAGCACGCGGCGTGTCGTCCTTACCGACGCCGGGCAACGACTGCTGCCGTATATCGAACAACTGATCGCCTTGCTGATCGAGGCGGATCAGGCTGTGACGCAACAGCCGCAGACCGTCACGTTGCGCGTCCATCCCTCGCTTGCCATTCGATGGTTGATGCCGCGCCTTCCGGATTTCTATCGCGAGCATCCGCATGTGCGCGTTGATCTCGACACCGCCTGGGTCCGCAGGCCTGACTTCGAGCTCGAGGGCATTGACGGAATGATCGAATACGGGAACGGTCCGTGGCCCGGCCTTTCGGAGGACCGCCTGTGGGAGGAGCAGTTGACACCGGTCTGCCGACCGGGCCTGGTCGACGACTTCAAAACCCGCAGAAGTCTTGATGGCCTTGTGCTTCTGCACATGGACAGAACCTACGAAACCTGGGAGCGCTGGGCTGCGCAGGCAATGTTGTCTCTCGCCGGTGCGCGACATCTGGTGTTCGATACGCTGGATCTTGCCGTCACGGCTGCCCAGCAAGGACAGGGCCTTGCTCTCGCCGACCCGGCGCTTGTCGGTGCCGCGGTTCGCGACGGATTGCTGGTGCAGGCTCATCCGGTCCAGCTCGATGCCGGTATGGGCTACAGTCTCATCGCACCCAAAACCTCAAGCCGTCTCGACGGCTTCGCTCGACTGCGCGACTGGCTGAAGCGGGAAGCGGAAGCAACACGTCGCGAACTGTCGGCGATGACGGTCCATTGATTCCACGGTTACCGTCGGGGCTTAGGGTCTTTCATGTGCCAGGCAAGGGACGCCCGTTACAGAAGCGACCTCGCTTTGCCACGGCGCTTCCATCTCCCCCTGATCGGATCTCAAGGCGAGATATGTGCTGTGTCTCCTATTGATCGAAGGAGCGCTTCTCTTCAGCTGCCGGATCAGCCGCTTAAATCAATCCGAGATCTGCGTAGCTGTCATGCAGCGCCCGGTCGCCGGGGCTGAAACGCTCGCCGGCGAAATTGTGCTGATGCCAGTACGGATAGATGTAGGGCGGGCGGCTGACCTTGTTCAGCGTGTCCAGCTCTTCCGCTGTCAGCTTCAGGTCGACGGCTGCGATATTGTCGCGGAACTGCTCTTCGCTGAGACCGCCGACCACGAGGCTGGCGATTGCCGGACGCGACAGCGTCCAGGCCAGCGAGACCTGTGCCACCGTCACGCCACGGGCCTTTGCGATGACTTCGAGCGCATCGACGATCGTCCACAGGCGTTCCTGGTCGCGGATCGGCGGCTCGCTCCAGCCGGCGGCCTGGCGGGAATCGGCTGGAGTCCTGTCGCGGCCGAAGGCGCCGGAGAGGAGACCGGCGGCGAGCGGGCTCCAGACCATGACGCCGAGGCCCTGATCGACGGAAATCGGTAGCAGCTCGTATTCGGCCTCGCGCGCTTCGAGCGTGTAGTGGATCTGCTGGGTCACGAAGCGCGGCAGGTTTTTCGCCTCCGCCACGCCCAGTGCCTTCATGATGTGCCAACCGGAATAGTTGGAGCAGCCGATATAGCGAATCTTGCCCTGCTGGCGCAGCGTATCGAGCGCCGAGAGCATTTCCTCGACGGGTGTCACGCCGTCCCATTCGTGCATGAAATAGACGTCGATATGGTCGGTCTTCAGCCGCTTGAGGCTGAGCTCGCATTCGCGGATGAGGTGATAGCGCGAGGTGCCTTCGTCGTTCGGCCCGTCACCGATGCGCATGCGGGCCTTGGACGAGATCAACACCTTGTCGCGCTTTTGGCCGAGCGCCTCGCCGAGGATCTCCTCCGAGCGGCCGAGCGAATACATGTTGGCCGTGTCGAAAAGGTTGACGCCGCCGTCGATGCAGCAGTCGATGAGGCGGCGGGCTTCCGCCACGCCCTGGTTCGCCACGCGCGAAAACGCGCCAACCCCGCCGAAGGAGAAGGTGCCCATGGCGATGGCCGAAACCTTGAGGCCCGTGCGGCCGAGTGTCCTGTATTCCATGATCTTCCTCTGCGGTTCTAAGGCGCCTGCTGCCGTGCTGTCCGCCGCGGGCGATCCTGCGCGGTCGTCGATACGCCGTGCTCGTGGCTGGCACGCAGGACAAGCTCCGCACCCACGAGGATCTTGACGGGCGGTTGCGGCTCGGCGGCGGTGATCAGGTCGTCCAGCACGGTGACGGCGAGGTAGCCGATCTTGCGCTTCGACACATCGATGGTCGTCAGGCCCGGTTCCATGGTCGCGCTCTGCGGCAGGTTGTCGAAGCCGATGATCGAGACGTCCTGCGGGATCGAGACGCCGTGTTCGCGAAGCGCCCGGATGAAGCCGTAGGCAATGATGTCGTTGGTGCAGAAATAGCATTCCGCAAGGTCGAGGCCGGTGGAAAGCAGGGCGCGCGTATCGACATAGGCCCCGTCATAGGTCGATTCGACCGATAGGATGTCGGCCTCGTTCACCGGCAGGCCGAGCCGCGCCATGTTCTTGAAGAAGGCCTCGCGCCGCAGGCGGAAGTTGGTCGTATCGACATGGGACGCGACGAAGCCGATGCGCTGGAAACCCTGCATGCGGAAGCGCGACAGCACCTTATAGACGGCGTCCTCGTTGTTCATGTCGACGAAATTGGCGTCGAGCACGTCGTAGAACGTATCTATGAAGACGGTTGGCAGGCCGAGGCCTTGGATGAGGCGGATATCGGCCTCTGTCAGCTCCGTGCCGAGTGCGATGACGCCGGATATTGGCGCGCCGGCGAGCGATTCCGCCACGGTGCTGATCGGCTGGCCCTCGAAGCTCACCACTTCCAGCGTGTAGTTGCGCCGCGTCGCCTCGGCCGACATGCCGTCGATATAGTCGGAGATGAAGACGCTGTGGTCGCGGTTGACCGTGTGGCCGTGCTTGGCGATCTTCAGGAAGCGTAGGGTTTCGCCTGGTTCCACGCTGCTGCGTGTCGCCCGCGGCACGTAGTTGAGGCTCGCCACCGCCTCTAGCACCCGCGCCCGCGTCACACCGGAAATCTCTCCCTTGCCGTTCAATACGAGCGAGACCGTCGCGGCCGATACGCCCGCCGCCTCGGCGATGTCCCTGATGGTCAGTTTTCCCGGTTTCTTCATGCGGAGACAGGCTGCCTTTTATGCTGCGACTGCGAACAAGTTTACTAAACGATTTAGATGAACATTGCGAGACCTAGGGCAATTTCGCGCGGTTCGCAACCGAATTGCCGCATAAACGGGGCTTGTCAGAGTAAATTTCCTTTGGTAGCGTTTTAGTGAAGAAGCATTTAGTTTAGTAAACATGCGGGAGGAGATCATGCAAAAAACCGGCGGGCAGCTGGCGATGCTGGTTGTCATAAACGGCCTTTTGCTGGTGGCGGGCGCCCTGATCTCCGGCGGCTCGTTCCTTTCCGTTTTCAATCTCCAGTCCATGGCGAGCCAGGTGCCGGAAATCGGCCTCCTGGCCATCGGCGTCATGCTGGCCATGTGCGCCGGCAATGGCGGCATCGATCTTTCGGGCATCGCGCTTGCCAATCTCTCAGGCGTGCTGTCCGCAGTCGTCGTCTCCTCCTTTCTGTCGGCGACGGACGGCGGCACGGCCTTCAGCCTCGCCTTCATCGCGGGCGCACTCCTTGTCGGCCTCGCCGGCGGCATCATTAACGGCCTTCTCATCTCGCGGCTGAACATCACGCCCATCCTCTGCACGCTCGGCACGCAGATGGCCTTCATGGGGCTGGCGGTCGTGGTCTCCGGCGGCAAAGCCGTGACGGTTGGCAGCCCGGCACTGCTCTCCAGCATCGGCAACGACATGATCGCCGCTGTACCGATCAGCTTCATCGTCTTCGTATTGGTCGCCGGCGTCATCGCCGCGCTCTTGAAGTTCACGCCCTATGGCCTGTGGCTGATGCTGATGGGCACCAATCCCAAGGCCGCCGTCTATGCGGGCTTTCCGAAGAACGGCGTGATCGTCGCCACCTATGCAATTTCCGGCACGCTGTCGGGTCTCGTCGGCGTCATCATTGCGGCGCGCAACGTCAACGTGAAGTTCGACTACGGCAGCTCCTACCTGCTTATTGCTATCCTCATTGCCGTGATGGCGGGTGTGAAGCCGGAGGGCGGCTACGGCCGCGTCGTCTGCGTCGTGCTCTCCGCCATCGCCCTGCAGCTCATGTCGAGCCTGCTCAATTTCGGCGGCCTTTCCAATTTCGTGCGCGATTTTGCCTGGGGCCTGCTGTTGCTCACGTTCCTGGCCGTCGGCCGCTACGACATCGCCGGCTTCCTGTCCCCGGGGCGCCGCTCGCAAACCCCTTCGGTGCCTGTCCCTCAAGCGCCGAAGTGAAACAGGAGGGAAAATTCGTGGAGGAAAACATGAAGTCGTTTTCGAAGAAGGTACTGGCTGGAACCACGGTTGCAGCCGTCGCGCTCGCGGGTTCGATCGGCACGCTGGTTGCCCAGGAGAAGCCCGTTATCGCCACCGTGGTCAAGATCAGCGGCATTCCGTGGTTCGACCGCATGAACACGGGCGTCGTCGCCTATCAGGATGCCAATCCCGACGTCGTTGCAAGCCAGAGCGGTCCGGCAACGGCGGACTCGGCCCAGCAGTTGCAGATCGTCAACGACCTCGTCGCCAAGGGCGTCAACGCGCTTGCCGTCGTGCCGATGGATCCGGCCGTTCTGGAAGGCACGTTCCAGCGCGCCATGGAGCGCGGCATCGTGGTCGTGACGCACGAAGCCGACAACCAGATGAACACCAATGCCGACGTCGAAGCCTTCGACAATGCCGACTATGGCGCGGCGCTGAACGAGCGTCTGGCCGAGTGCATGGGCAAGGAAGGCAAGTGGACGACCTTCGTCGGTTCCCTCGGCAGCCGCACGCACATGCAGTGGGTCGGCGCCGGCGAGGAAAATGCCAAGAAGTATTCTGGCATGGAACTCGTCGACCCGAACAACGAATCCTTCGACGACGCCAACGGTACCTATGAAAAGGCCAAGGAAATTCTGCGCAAGCACCCTGATATCAAGGGCTTCCAGACCTCGGCGGGCAACGACGTCCTCGGCGTCGGCCGCGCCATCGACGAAGCGGGCTTGAGCGGCAAGGTTTGCCTGGTCGGCACCGGTCTGCCGAATCCGTCGGCCGACCTTCTCGAATCCGGCGCCATTACGGCGATCGGCTTCTGGGATCCGCAGAAGGCCGGCATGGCGATGAACGCTGTCGCCAAGCTGCTGCTGGAGAAGAAGGAAGTCACCGACGGCATCGACCTCGGCGTCGAAGGTTACAACAAGGTCTCGGTCAAGCAGGGCCCAGGCAAGGGTCTCCTCATCCTCGGCAACGGCATGGTCCTTGCCGACAAGGCGACCTACAAGGAACACCTGTTCTAATTCGGCAAACCGTCAGCCGGCCAGGAGGTTCACCTTCTGGCCGGAACCGTCCGGCGTGGCAACGCGTCGGTCAGCATGAGGACATTTCCGTGGCGGCACAAGCACATACCGCGCAGCAATCGGCGGCGCTCCTTGAACTCAGGAACATCCAGAAATGGTTCGGCGGTGTCCATGCCCTGCGTGGCATCGACCTGACGCTCCAGCCGGGCGAAGCCTATCATCTTCTGGGCGAAAACGGCTGCGGCAAGAGCACCGTCATCAAGATCATGTCGGGCGCGCATGCGCCGACCTCGGGCGAGATCGTGCTTGGCGGGGAGACCTTCTCGTCGCTGACGCCGATCCAGTCGCTCGCTGCCGGCATCGAGACCGTCTACCAGGACCTATCGCTGCTGCCGAACCTCACCGTCGCCGAGAATGTCGCGCTGAACGAGCAGTTGGTGAACGCCAACGGCCGTCTCGCGCGCCTTTTCGATCGCAAGCGGCTGAGGGAGACGGCGGAGCGCGCGGTCGCCGCCGCCGGCCTTCCGACCGACCGCGGCTTCCTCAACACCATCGTTTCCGACCTGCCGCTCGCCTCGCGCCAGCTCGTCGCCATCGCGCGCGCCATAGCGACCCGCGCCAAGCTCGTCATCATGGACGAGCCGACGACGTCCCTGACGCGCCGCGAGGTGGACAATCTCATCCGCGTCGTGGAGCGGCTGCGCTCGGACAACGTCGCCGTGCTCTTCGTCACCCACAAGCTGGACGAATGCTACCGTATCGGCGGCCATGCCGTCGTCTTCCGCGACGGCCAGTGCGTGGCGCAAGGCCCCATCGCGAATTACAGCAAGAAGGAACTGGCCGAACTAATGACCGGCCGTTCCATCGATGCTCAGCGCTACCGCACCGGCAAACCCTCCGACGCTGAACTCCTCAAGGTCGACCGTCTCGTCGCCGATGGTGTTAGGAAGATCAGCTTTTCCCTGAAGAAGGGCGAAATCCTCGGCATCACCGGCCTTGCCGATTCCGGCCGCAACGAACTCGCCATGGCCCTGACCGGCGTCGCGCCCGCAAGCGGCGGTGCGGTCAAGCTCGACAACAAGACCGTCTCCGTGCGCTCGCCCGCGGAAGCCATCGAACAAGGCATCGGCTATGTGCCGGAGGACCGGCTGGCCGAAGGCCTCTTCCTCGACAAGTCGATTCTCGAGAACGAGATCGCGCTCATCGTCCAGCGCCTCGCCAATTCGCTCGGTGTCGTCGACCGGGAGGAGGGGCGCAAGATCGCCGTCCGGCTTTCCGAGGAAATGCGCCTCAACACGAAAAATCTCGACCTGCCGGTCGGCGCGCTTTCGGGCGGCAACCAGCAGCGCGTGCTGATCGGCCGCTGGCTGAGCATTGCGCCGAAGCTGCTCGTGCTGCACGGGCCGACCGTCGGCGTCGATGTCGGCTCCAAGGACGCGATCTACCGCGTCATCCAGATGCTTGCGGAAGCGGGCATGGGCCTCGTCATCGTCAGCGACGACCTGCCCGAACTCCTGCAGAACGCCGACCGCATCCTCGTCATGAACAGCGGCCGGGTGGTCGCGGAGATGGATGCGGGACAGGCAACAGAAGACCAGCTCTACAAGGCGATGCTGGCGACCACGACGGAGACTGTGCAATGAGCGTTTCACGGACCGATGAATTCCCCAATGCTGCCGGCCCGTCGCGTTCCTTCAGCTTCGGCGACCTCGTTCGCCGCCGGCCGGAGACCATCACCTTCCTGCTGCTGGTGGCGATCTGTGTGGCCGTCGCCATCGTCAACCCGGCTTTCCTGCAGCCCTCGACGCTCATCGACATCGGCCGCGCCAGCGTGGTCATGGGCCTGTTCGCGCTCGGCGTCTTCATCATCCTGGCGGCGGGCGGCATCGACGTGTCCTTTACGGCGATCGCGGCCTTCACCATGTATTCGATGACCGTACTGGTGCAGAGCTACCTGCCGAACCTGCCCATCGTCGTCGTCATCCTCATGGCGACGCTCGGTGGTGCGGCGCTCGGCATCATCAACGGTCTGCTGGTCCATCACCTGAAGGTGCCGTCTCTGATCGTCACCATCGGCACGCAGTATCTGTTCCGCGGCTTCCTGCTCTCCTTCATCGGCACGGTCTGGATAATGTCCCTTCCGCCGCAGATGGGCGCATTCGGCCGCATGCCGCTCGTCCAGTTCGAGGCCGCCAATGGCGCGCTGATCACGCTGCCGTTCTACTTCCTCGTGCTGCCCGTTGCGGCCTTCGTGACCTGGTGGATCCTTAACCGCACCCTGATGGGACGCGCCATCTTTGCCGTCGGCGGCAATGCCGATATCGCAAGCCGCCTCGGCTACAGCCTGCGCACCGTGCATGTTTTCCTGTTCGGCTATGCGGGCGCGCTCGCGGGCCTTGCCGGCATCATCCATGTTTGCGCCAACCGCCAGGCCAATCCCTTCGATCTCGTCGGCACCGAGATCAACGTCATCGCCGCCGTCGTGCTCGGCGGCGCGCGGATCACCGGCGGCACGGGCACGGTGCTCGGCACCCTTCTCGGCGTGCTCCTGATCGTTGTGCTCAACAGCGTGCTGGTCATGGTCGGCATTCCCAGCACCTGGCAGCGGCTCGTCGTCGGCAGCTTCATTCTGCTCGCGGCCGCCTTCTTCGTCACGCGCCAGCGCAAGAAATAACCCCCCACTCCCGGAGGAAACCTATGAAGAAGTTCCTGAACGACCCCGTCAACTTCGTCGACGAGATGCTCGAAGGCATCTACAAGGCGCATCCCGCTGTCACCTATACGGCCGATGACCTGCGCTGCCTCGTGACGGCCAAGACCAAGCCCGGCAAGGTCGGCATCGCCACCGGCGGCGGTTCGGGGCACCTGCCGACCTTCCTCGGCTTCGTCGGTGACGGCATGCTGGACGGTGCGGCCGTCGGCGGCGTCTTCCAGTCGCCCAGCGCCGAGCAGATGTACCAGGTGACCAAGCACATCGATCAGGGCGCCGGCGTCCTCTACGTCTACGGCAACTATACCGGCGACATCATCAACTTCGACATGGCGGCCGAACTTGCCGATCTCGACGGCATCGCCGTCAAGCAGGTCGTCGGCAACGATGACGTCGCCTCATCCATCGTTGGCGAAGAGCACAAGCGCCGCGGCGTGGCGGGCATCTTCTTCATTTACAAGGCCGCTGGTGCGGCCGCCGCCGAGGGCCTTTCGCTGGATGAGGTCGCGCGCCTTGCCGACAAGGCACGCCTGCGCACCCGTACCATGGGCGTCGCGCTTTCGAGCTGTGTCGTCCCGGAAATCGGCCACGCCACCTTCTCCATCGGCGAGGACGAGATGGAGATCGGCATGGGCATCCATGGCGAGCCCGGAATCAGCCGCAAGAAACTCGCGCCGGCCGATGCCGTCGTCGACGAGATGATGGAGCGCATCTTTGCGGAAACGGACTATAAGCAGGGCGACAATGTTGCCGTGCTGATGAACGGCCTCGGCGGCACGCCGCTGGAAGAACTCTACATCCTCTTCCGCCGTGTGTCGCAGCTTCTGGACGCGCGCGGCGTTACCGCCAAGTATGTCTGGGTCGGAGAGTTCGCTACTTCGATGGAAATGGCCGGCGCTTCGATTTCGATCCTGCATCTCGACGAGGAGCTGGATCACCTGATCGCCGCCCCGGCGAACACGCCCTTCTTTCAGCATGTCGCAGGTTGATGCCATGACACTTAAGACATTGAACGCCGCCGATCTCATCGACCTCTTCAAGAGCTGGAAGGAGCTCTTTGCCGAACAGCGCGATTTCCTCATCGCGCTCGACGGCAAGGTGGGTGACAGCGATCTTGGCATCACCATGAGTAAGTCCTTCGCCGCTGCCGCCGAAGCGCTGGAAGCCGGAGGTGAAGCGGCCGGCATCGCCAAGCTGCTGCGCACCGCCGGCGCCACCATGGCCCGTACGGCGCCCTCCACCATGGGCACGCTGACGGCGACCGGGTTCCTGCGCGCAAGCAAGGCCGTCGAAGGCAAGGATGTGTTGGGCACCGCCGACATGGCCGCCTTCTGGCGCGCCTATCGCGACGGCGTTGCCGAACGCGGCAAGGCGAAGGTCGGCGACAAGACGCTGCTCGACGTGCTTGACCCCATCGCGACCACGCTGGAAGTGCAGGCGTCCGCCAGTGCCCCGCTTTCGGATGCGCTGAACGTGACGGCGGATGCAGCCGAACAGGCGCTGGAGGCCACCAAGTCCATGCTCGCGCAGCATGGCAAGGCGGCGGCGTTCCAGGAAAAGACGGTCGGCTTGCAGGATGCCGGTGCGACAGTCGGCGCTTTCCTGATCCGTCGCATGGCGCAATTCGTGGCGGGCCGATAGACTCGGTTATCCAACCTTCAGTGAGTATGGCTCATGACCCAGTCCCCGGATCGCAATGCCCGCTATGTCGTCGGTGTTGATGTCGGCAGCGGCAGCGCGCGGGCCGGCCTGTTCGACCTTTCGGGGGCCATGCTCGCTTCCGCCAGGCGGGACATTTCGATGTTCCGCGAGGCGGGTGCAATCGTCGAGCAATCGAGCGCCGAGATCTGGGATGCTGTCTGCGCCAGCGTCCGCGAGGCGGTCACTTCCGCGGGCGTCGATCCGGCCGCGGTGATCGGCCTCGGCTTCGATGCTACCTGCTCGCTCGTCGTGCTCGGCGACGGAGGGACACCGCTCGCGGTCGGCTCGTCGGAGCGACCGGAACGCGACATCATCATGTGGATGGACCATCGCGCCGTCGGCCAGGCGGAGCGGATCAACGCGCTGGGCCACGAGGTACTGCGATATGTCGGCGGGCGCGTCTCGCCGGAAATGCAGACGCCGAAGCTGCTCTGGCTGAAGGAAAACCGGCCGCAGGTTTTCGCCGCCGCCTGGCAGTTCTTCGACCTTGCCGATTTCCTCACGTGGAAAGCGACGGATGACCTCGCCCGTTCGACCTGCACGGTCACCTGCAAATGGACCTATCTCGCGCACGAGAACCGTTGGGATCCAAGCTATTTTGAGAAGATGGGTCTTGGGGAGCTTGCCGAAGAAGGCTTTGGCCGGATTGGCACTCGTATTGTCGAGCCCGGCACGCGCCTTGGGCATGGGCTCACACAGGAAGCAGCGGCAGCGATGGGCGTGCAGCCTGGGACGGCCGTGGCGGCGGGCATGATCGATGCCCACGCCGGCGGAATTGGCACGGTCGGCATCGGCGGCCGTCCGACGGAAAACCTTGCCTATGTGTTCGGCACCTCGTCATGCACAATGACCTCGACGAACGATCCTGTCTTTGTGCCCGGCGTCTGGGGTCCGTATTACTCGGCCATGGTGCCCGGCCTATGGCTCAATGAAGGCGGCCAGAGCGCTGCGGGCGCAGCCATCGATCAGCTGCTTGCCTTTCATCCGGCCGCCTCGGAAGCGGCCGCGCGGGCGCAGGCGCGCGGAATTCCTCTACCAGTCCTCATGGCCGAGGCCGTCTCTGCCAAGGCGCCATCGTTGTCTGAGGCCGTCCATCTTGCCGCCGGCCTACATGTGGTACCCGAGTTTCTCGGCAACCGCGCGCCCTTCGCCGATCCGCATGCAAGAGCCGTCATAGCCGGCCTTGGCATGGAACGGGATTTTGATAGCCTCCTTGCGCTTTACGTCGCCGGTCTATGCGGCATCGGCTACGGATTGCGGCAGATCATCGAGACGCAGGCCAGGGAGGGAGCCTCTGTCGAGCGGGTCGTCATCAGTGGTGGAGCGGGACGTAGCGGCTTCGTTCGCCAACTCCTCGCCGATGCCTGCGGCAAGGCTGTTGTTGCGCCCCAAGCGGAAGAACCGGTCCTGCTCGGGGCTGCCATTCTTGGGGCCGTTGCCTCCGGTGCCTTTCCCGACGTTGCGGCTGCCATGGCGACGCTCAGCACGGTCTCGGCGACCTATGAACCCGCCGGCGGCGAAATCGCCGAAAAGCATCAACAGCGCTTCCGCTGCTTTGAGGATCTCCAGACTTTCACGCGCTCGACGCAGGGCTTTTAACGCAGACGATGCGCGAAAAGTCCCCCAAACGAATTAGTCCGGCGCGCCAGGCAGGGCGTGACGGGTCTTCTGGCCCGCTTCGTCGGCGTGTTCATTGCCCACCTTTTGCGTGGCCGCCCGATCCGGGAGCTTGTGATCGGTATGCTTTAGAGCGCGCCCATGGCGCATTTCGCCTGCTGTTCGCCGCAGATGAAGTCTTCTTTCCGATGGGTTCGATCCACTATTCGCGCATCCTCACGCCTCGAAAACAGATAGGCTGATCATGACGAATATCGCGCAGATGCAGGAACAGCGACTGAAGGCAATCGAACTGACCAAATCGGGCGCGCCGAGGCTGCCGTCCAACCCATTCTTCGGTGTCGGCCCGATCACCGATGCTACCACCGACGAAGTGGACAGCCGCCTGCGGCGGATCGCATTCGATGCCTGGATCGAGAAGACCTATCGCAAGTTCGACGACAGGGGCAACGACATTGGCGGCTTCACAACCGCCGAGATTTCCCGCAGCATGCACCGCGGCTATCCGGCCGATAAGATTCTGACCGACATGATGCGGGCGATCCATCGCTATTTCGGCTTTCCGAAGACGAACCGCATGGCAGTCGGGCTCGGCGGTGGCCATAGTGGTTTCACCGTTTGCGTCCAGCATCTGATGAACGCCAACGACATCTCGCAACGCATCTATGTCGATACGCCGCGGCCAGAGAGCGATCCGTCCAAGGCTGCGGGCTTCTTCCGCCAGTCCTGGGCAACACAACTGATCGAAATGCAGCGCTTCGCCGAAAAGGGCTGCGAGAGCCGCATCCATTTCGCCGCCTCCGAAGGCGTCATTCCGACGGCGGCAGAGCTCTCCTCCCTTGGTGTTTCGATCTTCGTCGGTGTCGGCCACGAGACGACCGGTGCCAATGCCTATACCAGCGGCGAGATCCGCGAGTTGTTGAACTGGATCGAGGGCGATCCGGTAAACCGCCATGCGGTGTTCGACGCAACCTCGATGCTCGGTGCCATGCCGTGGGAGCCCGAACTGGTCGCTGCCGTTATGGCGAAGTGCTGCCTGTTCATGCCTTTCCAGAAGGCGATCGGCGGCATTTCGGGCTATTTTGTCGCCTCCTTCACGCCGCACGCCCTGGCACTGATCGAGAAGAACCAGCAATCTCCCGCCTGGGCGATCCCCCGGCAACTGAAGATCGCGCCGCCGATCGATCCCCGGCAGCCGTTTTCGGCCAAGCGCTCCGTCGACGCAGGGCCGTTCTACGACGCGGCCGAAGATCGCATGCTCGGCGGCGTCATCAACACCTATAGCGCGCTCGCCTTTGCCGAGACCACCTTCGGCCTGTTGCAGTCGGAGGCTCGGGTTGGCTCTGTCGTCGACCTCAACCGTCGGTCCGCCGCCAATCGCAAGGTGGTCGATGAGTGGGTCAAGGCGCATCCGCTTTTGTCGCTGACGGTCACCGATGCCGAGCGGCGCGGCGCGGCCGTGACGCTGCTGAAGGTGGAGGACGGCGGCATCAGCGATCCTGCCATCCACGCTCGCATCATCGCCCGTTCGAAGCAATTGCTCGGCTATGAGGGCATTACCCACCCGAACGGCGAATACGAGCCCGGCCTCGACGCGGCCCGCTACGTCAATGCCTTCCCGGGCACGCCCGGCGACTACCGCGCCTGGGTCGGTGGCATCCGCGAGCCGGAAGATGTCGTCGCACTCCTGGAGAACCTGCAATACGCCTATCTGCGTGCCAAGATTGTCGTTCTCGAAGAGGAACTGGCGAAGAACGGCGTCACATTCGAGGCTCCGGCCAAAGCCGATGGACCCGTCCGCAAGGACGATCCGTCGCGCGCCTATACCGTGCTGATCGCCGATATGATCGGCCTGCGCATTGGCGCCGACGGTCAGCCGGATCACAGCGAGGTGAAGGCCTATCTCGAGGAAAAGGGCGGTGTGTTCCATCTCGGCACGCTCGGCGACCGGTCGGCGCTCGAGAAGGGCCGCATCCATTTCTTCTACCAGCCGAATCTCAGCACCGAGGCGGAGATCCTGCCGCAGACCGACAAGGGCCAGTACGACGCGCTGATCGCGGCGGCGACCTTCATTCCGAAGGCCTCCGTCTTCCCGCTCGGCGGCGTGCGCATCGGCGCGGGCACGGGCAACATGGGCTCGGCCTCCTGGGGCGGCGGCAATGGCGAGGGCGGAACGGCTCCGCTCATGAACACGCCGGGGATCAACAGCCGGGCGACCGCCCAGATGGCGATGAAGGCGGTCGTGAAGGTCGTTCCCGATTTGCCGGTCGACCGGTTGCATCGGATGGTTGCCGAGGGCAACTTCGACACCGGCCGTCAGCTCAAGGATTTTCCCACCGCCAAGCTCGAAGGCCGGAAGATCGCCATTCTCGGCTACGGCAATATCGGTCGTGAAGTCGCCAAGCTTGCGAAGGCCTTCGGCATGAAGGTGGCGATCTACGCTCGCGAGCATCACAAGCGCTGGATCGAGGCGGAGGGCTTTGACTATGCCGCAACTGCGGTCGCGGCGGCGACCGGTGCCGACGTGCTCTCCGTCCATATAGGTCTCGGCCGCCTCGACGCGGCGAGGGGCGTCTATTCCAACGCCGGAACTGTCGATGCGAAGGTGCTCGGCGCGATGAATGACGGGTCCGTGCTGGTCAATTACGACCGCGGCGAGGTCGTCGATGCGGCCGCGCTCGACGAGGCGCTGTCATCTGGCAAGATCGCGCACGCCGCGATCGACGCCGACCTCTTCAAGGATGCCGCGACCGGCAAGCTCAGCGGACCGATGCTGCCTTACCTGCCGCTCGAGGAGCGCCATAAGGGCAAGCTCGAACTGCTGCCGCATGCTGCTGCGGATACCGATCATCCCACGCGGGTGACCGGTGCGAAGCAGGCAGTCGACCAAATCTTCGATGCCATCCAATACAAGTCGGTCACCAATCTCAAGGGCGACCTGCCGGTTGGCTATGTGTCGGCAGGCAGTTGCACTCCCGCTGGTATCGGCCGGGTCTCGAAGAGAGCGGTCGCCGCACTCGGCGGCAAGGCGGAGCTTCTTGAGGACCTGCGGCAAACGTCTGAAAGGGTCGCTGCGATCCTCGGCGCACTCTCTGCCGTCTCCGATCCGGACCATCGCGATCGGATCGTCGATCGCTACACCGGCTTGCTTGTTGAAAGTGTCGATCGGCAGCGGGCACTGCTCGAGAAGCTCGGCTTCTACGGGCCAGCGGAGGAGTGATACAGGTTATCGGCCGACGAGCGTCGTCTGTTCTCGACCTCGCTCATTAATGCGGCGGTCGCTGCTGCCGATCCGGCAAAAGGGATCGCCGCCTATCTGCCGCCACGCCCGAAGGGCCGCACCGTTGTAGTCGGTGCAGGCAAGGGTTCGGCACAGATGGCGAAAGCGCTGGAGAGCCAGTGGGACGGTCCGCGAGGGGTCGTCGTTACGCGATAGGGGTTCGGCGTCGCTTGCGACAGGATCCAAATTATCGAAGCATCGTATCCGGTACCTGACGAGGCGGGGCTCCTCGCCTCGATGCGGCATTTTGAAGCCGGCCTCGAGTCTGTCTGCTGACGACCTGGTCATCGCGCTCCTATGTGGCGGCGGCTCGGCGCTACTGCCGATGTCGTCCGGGGGCACGACGCTCGCGGACGAGATAGCTCAGACTTACCCTTAGTCGAATTGGCAGGTCGGCTCGCGTTGCTCATCACGCGCGCATCCGTCCGTTCGCAGGCGCAATTGCGACAGTGGCGTGGATACGCCAATGCCGGATCATGTCCAAGCGAAATGGCTAAGCAAGGGCCAGCATCCGAACGAGTCTTGCTTAGGCAGCGACGACAGGTGAGCTGGCTCCCGGTACGGGAGTGCGTCATTCGGGTTTCCGAACGGGCTGGCCACGCCTCATCCGGAAATCCGAACGTGATCGAGTGGACCAGCAAACAGAATAGATTGATTTCAATGGTTTAGCGGCCCTGCTCGTGTCCGCTCGAATTGGCACGCGTGTTGCTCTCTTCAAGCAACCCCCGCTCGGCAGCGGGTGGATGGAGAGGAGAAAACACTCAATGACTGTTGCCTTGAGCCGTGTAGAGCATGACTTGCTCGGGGACCGGGAGGTCCCCATGGACGCCTACTACGGCGTTCACACCCTGCGCGCCGTCGAAAATTTCGCGGTGACCGGAATTCCGATCTCTCACTATCCGGACCTGATCCGCGCGCTCGCACAGATCAAGATGGCGGCTGCACGGGCCAATCTGGAACTGGGGCAGCTCGATGCTCAAAGGGCGGAGGCGATCGTTGCAGCTTGCCGGGAAATCGAAGCCGGCGCGCTCAACGATCAATTCGTCGTGGATGTGATCCAAGGCGGCGCCGGCACCTCCACCAACATGAACGCCAATGAAGTGATCGCCAATCGGGCGCTCGAGGTCCTGGGGCGCGTCCGCGGTGACTACCGGCATCTGCATCCGAACGAACACGTCAACCTTGGCCAGTCCACCAACGACGTTTATCCGACGGCGCTGAAGCTTGCGACCTATAGCGGCATCTTCCGTTTGATCGATGCCATGGCGCATCTCCGTGCGGCTTTCGAGCGCAAGGCCGCCGAATTCCACGACATCCTCAAGATGGGCCGGACCCAGTTGCAGGACGCAGTGCCGATGACGCTGGGGCAGGAGTTCTCCACCTATGCGGTGATGCTGGCCGAAGACGAGCAGCGGTTGCGCGAAGCTGCGCTGCTGATCCGCGAGATCAACCTCGGCGCTACCGCCATCGGCACGGGCATCACCGCCCATCCCGACTACGCATCCCTGGTTTGCCGGTTGCTTGCCGAGATCAGTGGCGTGCCGGTGATCACCGCGCCCAATCTCATTGAAGCCACACAGGATTGCGGTAGCTTCGTCCAGCTTTCGGGTGTCTTGAAGCGCGTCGCGGTGAAGCTTTCCAAGGTGTGCAACGATCTGCGGCTGCTTTCCAGCGGCCCACGGGCGGGCTTCGGCGAGATCAACCTGCCGCCGCGCCAGGCCGGCTCCTCGATCATGCCCGGCAAGGTCAATCCGGTGATCCCGGAAGTCGTCAACCAGATCGCCTTCGAGGTGATCGGCAACGACCTGACGGTGACCTTCGCTGCAGAGGCGGGCCAGCTGCAGCTTAATGCCTTCGAGCCGATCATCGCCCACAGCCTGTTCAAGAGCATCGGCCACCTCAGCCAGGGATGCCTGATCCTCGCCGACAAATGCGTCGACGGCATCACCGCGAACCGCGAACGCCTGGAAGCAAGCGTGCTGGGCTCGATCGGCATCGTCACCGCACTCAACCCGATTATCGGCTATGCCAATGCGACCGAGATCGCAGCCGAGGCGCACCGGACCGGCAAAGGCGTCGCCGAACTCGTGGAGGCGCGCGGCCTGATGACGGCCGAAACGCTTGCCGAAGCCTTGCGCCCGGAGGCGCTGACCAGACCGCGCCCGATCATGGCGCGCAACTGAACCACCCCAACTGTTGACTAAAAATCCGCCCGGATGAGCCGGGCGGAGGGAGGAAGGAGATTATCATGAAGATAAACAAGCAGACGACCTGGATCGTCATCGCGATGATCCTGGGGGTCATCGTCGGCTATGGCTGCAACGTGCTCTCGGACAGCCCGGCTGCAGCAAAGGACATCGCCGCCTATTTCGCGATGGTGACGGACATTTTTCTGCGACTGATCAAGATGATCATCGCGCCGCTGATTTTCACTACGCTCGTCGCCGGCATGGCCGGCATGGGTGACGCCCGCACCGTTGGGCGCATCGGTGGCAAGGCGCTTGGCTGGTTCCTGATGGCATCGCTCGCGTCGCTGGCGATCGGCCTCGTCTTCGCCAACCTTTTCCAACCCGGCGCCAATGTCGGCGTGCCGCTGCCCGACATTTCGGCCACCGCCGACCTGAAGACGTCGTCGCTCAATCTCAAGGATTTCATCACCCACGTCTTCCCGCGCAACATCTTCGAAGCGATGGCGAACAACGAGATCCTCCAGATCCTCGTCTTCTCGGTGTTCTTCGGTCTTGCGCTCGGCAGCCTGAAGGACACGAAGGCGCGTGCCCTGATCGAGGTCATCGAAGGTGCCGTCCCGGTCATGCTGAAGGTAACGGACTATGTGATGCGCTTCGCCCCGCTCGGTGTCTTTGCCGCGGTCGCCAACGTCGTCACCGTCCAGGGCCTCGGCATCCTGATGGTCTACGGTAAGTTTGTCGGCAGTTTCTACGCGACGCTCGTCGTGCTCTGGGCCGTGCTCGTCGGCGCCGGTTTCCTGGTGCTCGGGTCGAATGTATTCCGCCTGGTCCGGGAGGTGCGGCAGCCGATGCTCGTCGGTTTCTCCACCGCCTCCAGCGAAGCGGCCTATCCGCGTGTCATGGAGAAGCTGGAAGACTTCGGCGTGAAGGAGCGCGTCATCGGCTTCGTCCTGCCGCTCGGCTATTCCTTCAACCTCGACGGCTCGATGATCTATACGGCCTTCGCTGCGTTGTTCATCTCCCAGGCTTACGGCCTGCCGCTCACAATGGAACAGCAGATCGTCATGCTGCTGGTCCTCATGGTTTCGAGCAAGGGTATCGCCGGCGTGCCGCGTTCCGCGCTTGTCGTCGTTGCCGCGGTACTGCCAATGTTCAATCTGCCTGAGGCCGGCGTGCTCCTGATCATGGGCATCGACCACTTCCTTGACATGGGACGCACCGCCACCAACGTGCTGGGCAATGCGATCGCCACGACGGTCGTCGCCAAGTGGGAAAACGCACTCGACATTCCTGACGAAGCGGAACAGCGCACGCGCGAAAGACTGGTCGCAGCCGAATAGGCCGACGCCCAATGACGGTCTGCCCGCTTTCTCTTGAGAAGGCGGGCAGATCGCCGCATGCTCGCTCGGCCTCATCGGATGTGGTAGGGAGCCGGATCAACAATAGTTGCGGCCTGTGTATCCGCTCCCATTCGTCCCAATGTCGATCGCCTCTTTTGTCCGCAAATACGGTTTATTGCTCCCCGGCCTCGCCGCCGTGGCGCTCGTTGTCGGCCTTGCGGGCTTTCGCATCAGCGAGACCCTGGGCCTGGCGGAGTTACAGAGAACGGGAACGCAACGCCTCGAGCTCTATGCCACCAGCCTGAACAGGCAGATCGACAAATACGCCTATTTCCCGGCGACGCTCGGCCTGGAGCGGGACGTGATCGACCTGATCGCGCACGGTAAGCCGCTCACCGACACCGTCAACCGTTACCTGGAGCAGCTCAACCAGCGGGCAGGCACGCTGTCGATCTACCTGCTCGACCGCAGGGGACACGTGGTCGCCGCCAGCAACTGGAACCGTCCGGACAGCTTCATCGGCGAAGACCTGTCCTATCGCTCCTATTTCAACGATTCCATGCAGGGGCGGCCCGGGCGGCTTTTTGGCATCGGTACCACCCGCGGCGAGCCTGGCTACTATCTCTCTTCGCCTTTGCTCGCGAACGGCGCGGTCGTCGGCGTGGCTGCGGTCAAGGTCAGCCTTGAACAGTTGGAACAGTCCTGGGCGACCGTCGAAGTGCCGGTCATCGTCACGGACCAGAACGGCGTCGTCATCCTTGCGTCCGTACCCTCCTGGAAATTCACTACGCTACGCCCACTGCCGGACCAGGAGCGGCGGCGTCTGGAGCGCAGTCTGCAGTACAACGCGCGCCCGCTTCCCTCGCTCGGACTGCGGCGCGAGGAGGCTTTCAGCGAAAATGCTACCCTCGTGCGGCTCGCGCCATCGGCGGACGTCGACGGCGGTTTCAAGTTGTCGGGCAACTTTCTGGCGCAGACCGCCCCGATGGGCGACACTGGCTGGTCTCTGACGGTGCTCTCCCCCGCCGGCGAAATCAGTGCGATCGCTTGGACTCGTGCGGCGCTGGCCGCAATCGCCAGCGCCTTCGTCGGCATCGTGCTTGTGCTGCTTGACCAACGGCGGCGGCATCTGCACGACCAGCTGCGGGCTCGCGAAGCGCTGCAGCGCGCCCATGACGAGCTAGAGCTCAAGGTCGAGGAACGGACACGGACGTTGCGGGCCGCGCAGGACGAACTCGTCCATGCCGCCAAGCTGGCTACGATCGGCCAGATTTCCGCCGGCCTTGCCCATGAGATAAATCAGCCTCTCGCGGCGCTGCGCACGCTTTCCGGCAATGCGGTCAAGTTCCTCCGGAGGGGCGATGTGGCGACTGCCGAAAGCAACCTTGACCGCATCGGCAGCATCGTCGACGGGCTGGGCACGCTAACCAACCAGCTCAAGTCCTTCGCCCGCAAATCCTCGGGTACGCCGGGTCCGGTCGATGTGCGACGTTCGGTCGGCAACGCACTGTTCCTGCTCGAACAGCGCCTGCGCCGCGCGAATGTAGACGTGTCCACCGAGATCGGGACGGGCGAGATTACGGCGCTCTGCGATGCCAACCGTTTGGAGCAGGTCATGGTCAACCTGATTGCCAATGCGCTGGACGCCATCGAAAACGCAGCGTCGCCTGCTCTGCGCCTTCGCGGCTGGCGCGAAGATGGACGCGCGGTCATCGAGGTCCATGATAACGGGCCGGGCCTGCCGGAACACGTGCGTGAGCACCTCTTCGAGCCCTTCTTCACGACGAAGGAAAGCAACAGGGGCTTGGGGCTCGGCTTGGCCATTTCGTCGGAAATCGTGCACCATTTCGGTGGAACGCTGACCGGGGCGAACCACCCTCAGGGCGGCGCGGTTTTCACCGTCGTCCTGCCCGCACCCGGTATCGGAGAAACGCCATGAGCGACAACCTCAAGGTCCTGATCGTCGAGGACGAGCCGAACGTCCGCCTTGGATGCCAGCAGACGCTCGAACTTGAAGGCATGGATGTCGAAGCGGTAGACAGCGCCGAGAAGGCGCGACGGCTCGTTCCTGTCGACTTTCCGGGGATCGTCGTTACCGACATCCGCCTGCCGGGCCACGACGGCATGGCGCTCATGCATGATCTTCTGCGGCAGGACCGCGACCTGCCGGTCGTCTTGATGACCGGGCATGGCGACGTTTCTCTTGCGGTTCAAGCGATGAAGGACGGAGCTCACGACTTCATCGAGAAGCCGTTCTCGCCTGACTATTTCGTCGAGGTCGTGCGGAGAGCGCTGGAGAAGCGCAGGCTGACGCTGGAGGTGCGCGAACTGCGCGCGCGGCTTGAGAACAGGCAAATAACCGCTGCTCGCATCATCGGAGGCTCGGCCGCCATCGAGAGGGTACGTCACCTCATCGGCGAGCTCGGCAACAGCGCCGCGGATGTGCTGATCCAGGGTGAGACCGGAACCGGCAAGGAACTCGTGGCACGCTGCCTGCACGATGCCAGCCCGAGACGGAGCGGCAATTTCGTCGCCATCAATTGCGGCGGGGTTCCCGAAAACCTGTTCGACAGCGAAATCTTCGGCCACGAGCCAGGCGCCTTCACCGGTGCCGCGAAGCGCCGGATCGGCAAGATCGAGCACGCCAGTGGTGGCACGCTGTTTCTCGACGAGATCGAGAGCATGCCGATGGCCATGCAGGTGAAGCTACTCAGAGTGCTGCAGGAGCGAACGCTCGAGCGCCTTGGATCGAACACGCCGATCTCCATCGACTGCCGCGTCGTCGCTGCGACCAAGGTCGATCTGGCGGCGCTTGCGGAACGAGGAGAGTTTCGTGCCGATCTCTATTATCGGCTGAATGTCGCGACGCTACCCTTGCCGCCCTTGCGCGAACGCCGCGAGGACATCGGCCTGCTGTTCGAGCATTTTGCCCTGCAGGCGGCGTCACGCCACGAGCGGGCCGTGCTCGATCCAGATGCCGAGCGGACAAGGCGGCTGCTTGCCTATCACTGGCCGGGCAATGTGCGTGAGTTGCGCAATGTCGCTGAGCGCTGCGTGCTGGGTATCGAGACCGGCTTTCCGCCTTTCGGCGGAGCGGCGGACGCGACCTCTCGTCCTCTGGCACAAACCGTCGAAGCTTTCGAGCGCGCGCTGATCGCCGAAGCCCTCAGCCGCAACGGCAATAGCCTCGCCCGCACCAGCGAGGATTTACTGACGCCGAAGGCGACCCTGCACGATAAAATCCGCAAGTACGGATTGACGTGATGCCGATCTGTCGCTCGGCACTGCGAAGGCATTAGCGCCCTCTGAAATTCCATGCTGTTTTCAGTATGGCGTGAGCGGCTTCTGGGGCCAGTTCGAAATCATCGACTTTGGTCGCCGGCACGGTCGGGGGCAAGTGGACCGGATGGCGTTGGTCGCCCCAGTCGATCGGAGCAACTTTCGGCGACGCTATTGATCCGTCTCTTGCGATATCTCCCGGATCACGCGTCGAAGCCATTGGTGTCCCGCATCCACCTCATGGCGCGCATGCCAGGCCTGAACGACCCGAAAGGGCGGAATTTCGATCGGCGGCGGGCAGAACCGAAGCGGCAGCCCTCCTGGCAATCGCCCGAACAGGCGTCGGGGTTCCGTTGCCACGAGGTTCGATGAGTCGACCAGGAATGGTGCCATCAGAAAGTGCCCGACGGTGACCGCCACTTTTCGCTTCAACCCCCGCTCGGCCAGTACCGCGTCGACGTAGCCGTACGGATTGCCCCTCGTCGATACCTGGAGATGGCGAAGCGATAGATAACGGTCGAGGTCGAGAGGGCCAGCAAGAGCGGGGTGATCGCCCCGGCCGGCGCAGACGAAATCCTCTTCGTAGAGCAGTTCCTCGCGCAGGTGAGTGGGTGGGGCCGGGAAGTTGCCGGCGATGAGTTCGACCGATCCTTCTTCCAGCATCGGCAGGCCGACGCCGTGGCTGGTGTTGCGGACCACGAGCGAGACGTTCGGCGCTTCGCGTTCCAGCCGCGCAGTCAATCGAGGCAAGAGCACGTAGGCTGCATAGTCAGACAAGCCGAGTACGAACTGGCGTGCGCTCCCTTTTGGTTCGAACGCCTGGCCGCCGCGCAGCACGACTTCAACCTGTTCGAGGATCGAGCGGATGGCCGGAGCGGCATCGAGCGCAACCGGCGTCGCAATCATGCCGCGCGGCGAGCGAACGAACAGAGGATCGCCGAAGAGGGCGCGCAGCCGATTGAGTGCGTGACTGACGGCCGGCTGCGTGAGCCCGATCCGTTCGGCGGCGCGGGTCGCATGTCCTTCCGCCACCAGGGCGTCGAACACGACCAGGAGATTGAGGTCGATGCTGGCGATATTAACGGTCTTCATGACGGCGATGCTATTTATTCATTGGATTTATCGCAATCACTCGATCTTCAATGGCCGCGTTCCCTTGGTCCGTCAGACCGATGCAATCGCCGCTCGAAGCTCCCAACTCGAGCCCGCTGAAGGAGAAGACTTTTGCCCAGCCCCTCCACCATTTCCCGTCACCGGAAGACTGTCTTGCTCCTCACATCGCTTCATCTGGCGATCACGAGCCTGGCGGGCTCGGCGATCAGCCTCGCGCTTGTCTTGCCCGTGGTCGCGCAGACGAAGACCGAAGCGGTTGCCGCCGCCGACGCCATCAATGCTGCAAAGGCCAGCGTCGCCGATGCACTGGCATCCGGTGAACGCGTGCTGCTCGTCGAACTCCATGGGTCGACGCTCTACGTTTTCAACACCGAGAACAATGTCGGCGGCCCGGTCCTGCGCGTTCTTGAACAGTTGGGCTTCAGACCCGTTCTACCGGAAGGCGTTGATATTGGCGCTTCGGGCGTGACGTCTCTCCCCGTCGACGCGTTGCGGCGCACCCCTGCCGATCACGTCTTATTTCTGAACTTCTCCACGTCGCACAGTGCGGTTCGCGAGGTCGAAGCGGCGCTGCGGCCGATTTCGGGCGGTCGCCTCTATCGGATGGACACGACGACATCCATCGCACTCTCCGCAGAATGGACCGAGCCATATCTCGTACCGCTTATCGCCGAAGCGATCCGGGCTGACGGCTGACGCGAGGCAGCGTGGTCAAACTCGGCGCGCCCCGGAGCACAGCGCCGTGAGACCGAAAAGGATCCGAAGACAATGACCAGCAATTCGAAAGATGCCGAGCCGAACGGCGACGGCACGATAGATCAGGACAGACGAGCCATGTTCAAGACTTCTGCAGGCCTGGTGGCCACCGCCGCACTCGGCGAACCCGCATCCGCACAAGGGATTGATGCCTCAGCCGAGGATCGGCGCGCAAAGGGGCTCGAGGCCCTAAGCGCCGTTGGTGGCGCAGACTTCAGCCGGACGCTCGATCCACTTTCCCCGGATCTCTCCCGGATTCTGATCGAAGACGCCTATGGCGATGTGATGGCACGGCCCGGCCTTCCGCAGAAAACCCGCGAGCTTATCAATGTGGCCGTCATCACCGTCCTGGGGACAGCGCGGCCTGCGCTTCGCTTTCACATCGCCGGCATGTTGGAGACCGGCTGGAACCCGCGTGAGGTTGTCGAGACCCTGCTTCATAGTGTGGTCTACGGCGGCTTTCCCTTCGCCCAGGACGCGATGCTTCTGGCCAGGGACATATTTGCCGCGCGTGGCGTTGCCGTCGACACCGCCTCCGGTCGACCGGAAGGTGATGACTGGGTGCTCGGGGTGCAACAGCTGCTCAAGACAGGCGGAGACGACGCCGGCGCCCTTGCCCGCCGCGCGGTCGATGGATCTGGTCCATCTCCCGCTCTCGATCGGCTGACGGTCGAGTTTGCCCACGGCGAAATCTGGAATCGGCCGGGGCTTGCGCTCAAGGACCGGGAATTTGCAACCCTCGCCATGGTGGTTGCGATCGGCAATCTCGACAGTACGGTGCGTTTTCACGTCGGGGCCTGTTTGCGGACCGGATGGACGCGGGCCGAAATCACGGAGCTGCTGATCCAGCTGCCGGTTTACATCGGTTGGCCGAAGGCGCTCACCGCAGTCGAACCGGCGCTCGCCGCATTCGCAGAAGCGGAGAAGCCGGGCGGTCTGGCTGAACCGTCAAAGGCAAGTGAGGGCTTGGCCGAGGAGCGTACGCAGGCAGAGACGGACGAGGCCCGCTTCGACAGAGGCGTCGCAGCCATGGGCGACATCAGCCGGGCTTCTGGCCACGCCGTGGTTGAAGCGTTCCGTGACGTCGCTCCCGATCTCGGCCGCTACATCCTCGAATTTTCCTACGGCGATGTGTTCTCGCGGCCCGGCCTCGACCTGAAATCGCGTGAACTGGCGGCTGTCGCCGCGCTTGCGGCGCGTGGAACCGCAGCAGACGAAATACCGCTCAAAGTTCACGTCCAAGGGGCGCTGAATACTGGAGCCACACGAGAAGAAGTGACGGAGGCTATTCTCCACATGCTGCCCTATGCCGGTTTCAGTCGTGTGCAGGCGGCGATGGCATCGGCAAGCCAGGTGTTTCACGGAACCGAAGCCGAGGAGGGTCCCTAACCTGCGTGGCTCGAAAGGTCATCATCGGCATCACCGGGCCGGCCAGCAGATTTCGGCCTGTCCGTCCCACCTCGCCACCGGCCGTACCTGGATGGGCACGGCCTTCGGTGGCGCGCGGGGCCGCACCGGCACGCTGGCCTCGGCCTAATCCAGGCACTAAAGCTTGTAGCCGATCTGTCGCAGCAGGTCTTTCCGCCACGCAATGTCTGAGTCCGTTTCGACACCCAGCGGTGAGGCGCCATCCACCACGCCGAGCACGCCGCGACCCAACTCCGTTTGCGCGACGATCACCTGTGTCGGGTTGGCCGTCGCACAGTAAATGCGGCAGACCTCCGGCACGGCACGCACGGCGGCCAGCACATTGACGGGAAAGAATCCGTCACCCAGGAAGATCAGGAAGGTGTGGCCGGCGCCAATCGCCAACGCGTTGTCGCGTGCAAGGGCGAGCATGGCTTCGTCATTACCCGACCAGCGCACAAGCCGCTTACCGGAGGCCTCGCAGAAGGCCAGCCCAAAGCGGATGCCAGGAACCGCGCCCACCATCGCCTCGTGGAGGTCTTCCACAGTCTTGATGAAATGCGACTGGCCGAAAATGAAGTTGGCGGCGTCCGGCTTGACGATGGGCACCACGGTGAGTTCCATGGCTGCGCTCCTTCAAGGTAGGCAATGCAATGGTAGCTAGGCTCGCGCAAAGCGATTTCAAGCGGCCATGTTGCGCTGGGACCTAAAGCGGAGGAGCCGCGGAACACCGCTTGCGGGCCGTTGCTACCTTGGCAAACGTTTTCTCCATTGGACTTACAATCACGCAGGAACCGAGCGAAGGTCCAGTCGGCTCGATGCGGACGGCCCAGGGATCTGCCTATGACGCTGAAGTGGATCGCGTCGCAGGCTTTAAGCATGTCGCCGCTGGATGAGAGCTCGGTGGCAGGTCGCACGCACGTCGAAGTCTACCTGACACGACCTTCACGCTACATCTTGCCCATAGTAATGATTCCGGAGCAACCGCTGCCTGCTCCGGTTCCCCTGAACTTGCCGGTTCCTTTACCTCCTTTTATCGTCCCCGTCAGGATATTGCCTCCCTTCCTTCCCTTATGGACAAATGTGAGGGTAATAGTGACGGCTCCGTTGCTGGAGATTTTTCCCGAGAACCCAGAGCTGGACGACACTGTGCCGTGACTTACGAAAACGGTTGACGAGAGTTCGCGCCAAGCGCCGCAGTCCGTCTTTGCATGCCTTGTTATCCGCCATGTGCCGTCGAAGGCACTCAGGCCGGGCTCCACGCAACGATTGTCGCGGGCTTCCATCCCGTTACCGCAGACGAGCGGACAGACACGATTGCCGATCGCTTTCAGCCCATTCAAAAGCTCCTCGGTCGGTGCGAGTGACGCAAGCTTCAGTCCCTTGCGCCCGGCATATGCCTGCAGGGCCTTCCTGCTGCTCTCACCCCATTTGCCGTCGACCCGGCTGAGGCATCCGATGCGCGCCAGTTCCCTTTGGGTGGCGAACGCGAGTTCACCGGCCGTCATGTTGGCCGCCGGCGAACCGGACACCTGTGCCCTTGAGTTGGCCTGTTCAAGTGCAGCGACATCAGTTGGCCTGGCGTTGTCTTCCAGGTTTACGGCGCGTTTGGAATCGGCCGTTTCCTGCTCCGCCGCCTGCCGTTCCTTTTCGCGCGCTCCGATCGCCGCGATCTTCAATTTCGCAAGCGTTCCGAATGCGCCATTGGGGTATTCCCGGAGGTATGCTTCGAAGAAACTGCTTTCGGTCGAATCCTTAATGGAATTCCAGTAGGCAAGCTCCACGGTTCTGTCGGTATCCACTGTCGCCGCCGGGCTCTTCGCTGAGTCCAGGACCGGCGACGGATTTAGAACAACGGGGCCTGTCAGGGATGAGCTGTCCCAAGGAATCTGCTTGCCGTCCGTGACCTGTAACACGGTGCGACGCACTGCAATCAGGTCATCCGTTATGCTCTGCCCGGGTGTGCCGAGGTGTTTCAGCAAGGCTGTCGTGAACGGGGAGTTCCTGCCAGCCCCATCAAGGGCAACGTTTCCCGGCTGAGTTGCGAACGCAATCAGCGAGCCCACGCCGGTATCGAGTTTCGCCAACCCCCGCCCCACGACCATGGATCGCGTTCCCAGGGAGCGGACCAACGTCACGGCCAGTGGATTGTCACGGCACGCGTCGAGGAACACCAAGTTGACCTTGGCGTTACGCTCCATGGCGGAGAGCACGAGCTCGATCGGCAACGCCTCGAAATCCAGATCGTTGTTTGAACGAAGCTGCGCGTCGACTGGGATCATGTAGTTGGCCCCGTTTACCTGCAGCCCATGACCGGCATAGAAAAAGAGGGCCACGTCAGCGCCTTCGACTTTGCCCACAAACTCTCGGATCGACCGACGCATTCCCGCCAGGTCGAGGTCGTGGCCGGTCACCACCACGAATCCCAGTCCTGTCAATTTCGACGCCATGTCGCTGGCGTCATTCTGCGGGTTCGTAAGCTGTGGCGCGTGCTGGTAGGCCGAGTTTCCAATGACCAGCGCGACGCGCTTTTCGGCCCAAGCGTACGAGCTTAGAAAAAAGAACGAGAGCACAACGGCCGCACGAAGAAAATACATAGGAGCCAGCCCCACCGACCATGCTCCCAAGTCGAAATCGACGTTTGGCAGGCACACCTCCGATTGTCGCTGTCAGCGCATCGGACCAGCCCAAGGGATTGCAGTCGGGATGAATTAAGAATGATCCCCGACGCGCATGTCGTCAACCAAGGCCCGAACGCTGTCGAAGCTTAGGCGGCGCCGTCGGGTGTTGTCACATAATCGGTACGCAGTCGCTCGTCGCTTCTTGGCTGGATCGCTCGGATCCCCATCACCAAATTCTGGAAGTGGCTATCGGTGAAGATCGGACTTCAATCAGCACGCCACAGCCGGGCTTGGCGTTGTCAGGTCAATGGCTTGTTGCCGTGAGATCCAGGGCCGGCATGATGATAGTGGTTGGCAACCGCTGACGTCGCCATACCAGCCTCCAAGCACGCACCGATGAAGGCATCACGGGCAACCGTTGCTGGAACAGAGCGGTTCAATGCACAGCGGCACGTTATCACGGCTCGTTCATAGCCTTGTCCGTGCCGTATCGGCCATTCATGTTCTAGAAAGTCCAGTGCGTCGTAGACCGATGCAAAAATGCGGTTCGATCCTGACTGCAAACGAACAGATAACGGGACCGCCCAAGGTATCTCAGGAAGGCGCATATTGTCCTCCTTCCGCAGGCTAACAGGATGAAAAAGAACACCAAAATGATACAGCGACGGACCCCGCGATTCAACGTCAACACGGCGGGTACCAAGGGGGCGGGGCTCGTCCGTTCGTCGTACGGATTTATGCGAATGACGTAGAGGTTCGCATCGAGGCTGCTCTTCGGTTTAGTCGATTGTCGCCGGAAGCGTTCTTGGATCTCGAAGCCTTTTCGGCCTTCTTCCGGGGCGGAAGGACCATCGTGTCGCGACTGAGCCGCCAGCATCACCTCTTCCCCGTGAGTATTTGTGGCCGCAGGATTAGCGGTGCCGTTTTCGCTCATTCTTTCGGGCATGAAGGATTTTAACTATGTTTACACTCTTTAAATTAGCAAAGCGAAATATCTTGCTTGCTAATCCGCCGAATGTGTTATTAATTCATTAAGGATATAGGTGCCGAAGCCCGGTGGGACAAAGAGCGGCTGAGGAAACCAACATAAATTTCAGGAAGTTAGTTTGGGAGCGGCTGTTTTCCTGGCTGCCCCGATAGGAGTAGTCGTGCGCGAATTTTTCTCGCCCCGAGAGGGCGTGCCGACGGCAAGGACACCGGCTCAGACTGGCCCGTCTTATTGCCTCTGCTGGGCCGAGAATTGCAGCGTTGATTTTTCTTCCAATGTTCGACCGATTGGGCGATCGCGAGCAGGCAGTCGCGGGCTCACACTCGGTCGCTCCACTCAGGATATCGATGCTTTGGCGCTCTCGGCGCCCTGCATGAAGGATTTCAATCAACGGCGGGATGAGATCGCCGATGGCGCAAAGGCGCGCCATCGGACGGGCATCGCATAAAACCACAGTACCTCGATATGGGGTACGCACGGCGGGAGGGGTAAGGTCATGGCAACGCAGACCACGGGTGGTGGAAGCACTACATCTTTCAGCAACGCACCGCAGGCGCAGGGCGACGCCTATGCGTGGACCGAGGATCAACTGAAGTCATCTAGCCTCTACAATTCCAGTACCAACACCATCACCCTGGACGTGATGGCCAACGATCTTGGCGGCAAAGCGAAGACTCTCTGGTCGATCGACGACGGCGGCTCGAATTTCATGACGGAGCTGTTGCAGAGCAATATCACAACCAGTTGGGAGAGGACCGCCGAAGGAAACTGGATGCGAATCTCCAGCGGAAAGATCGAATATAGAATTGATGACGGCTCCAACTCGCCCGACAATGCCCGGAGCGTCGACTCCCTGGCAGGCGGCGAACACATACAGGACTCGTTCTACTATTCGATCCGGCTCGGCAACGGCACGCTGAGCTACGCCAAGGTGACACTGGACATCACGGGCCAGAACGACGTGTCGACGTTCGGCGGCACCTACGAAGGGAGCGTCGTCGAAGCGGGAGGCACGAACAACAGCGATCCCGGTTCGCCGACAACCGCCGGTACGCTGCACGTTTATGATGCCGATTTCAACCAGAACCATTTCCAGGCACCGCTGGAAGCTGCGCTCGAGGGTACATACGGCAAGTTCAGCTTCGACGCATCCACAGGGGCTTGGATCTACGCACTCGACAATGCCCGCTTGGCGACCCAGGCGCTTCCCGCTGGGCAGCAGGTCACGGACACGCTGACCGTATGGTCCGCAGACGGGACCGCCAGCCAAGACATCGTGGTGACCATCACCGGCACCAATGATGCGCCTGCCGTGTCGGGGGCGGTCAGCGATGGCGCCACCGAGGGCGGAACGCCCGTGACGCTCAATGCGCTCGCCAACGCCACCGACGTCGACGACGGTACGACGCTGCAGGTGGTCAATGTGCCGGTGACGCTGCCGGCCGGCGTCAGCTACGATGCCGCCACCCATGCTTTTACGCTCGACCCGAAGCATGCCGCCTACGACCACCTGGCCGCCGGCCAGCCGACGACGGTGACGGTGACCTATGCGGTGTCGGACGGCATCGCCACGACGCCGGCCTCGGTCACCTGGATCGTCACCGGCACCAATGATGCGCCTGCCGTGTCGGGGGCGGTCAGCGATGGCGCCACCGAGGGCGGAACGCCCGTGACGCTCAACGCGCTCGCCAACGCCACCGACGTCGACGACGGCACGGCGCTGCAGGTCGTCAATGTGCCGGCCCAGCTGCCGGACGGCGTCAGCTACGATGCCGCCACCCATGCCTTTACGCTCGACCCGAAGCATGCCGCCTACGATCACCTGGCCGCCGGCCAGCCGACGACGGTGACGGTGACCTATGCGGTGTCGGACGGCATCGCCACGACGCCGGCCTCGGTCACCTGGATCGTCACCGGCACCAATGATGCGCCTGCCGTGTCGGGGGCGGTCAGCGATGGCGCCGCCGAGGGCGGAACGCCCGTGACGCTCAATGCGCTCGCCAACGCCTCCGACGTCGACGACGGCACGGCGCTACAGGTCGTCAATGTGCCGGTGACGCTGCCGGACGGCGTCAGCTATGATGCCGCCACCCATGCCTTTACGCTCGACCCGAAGCATGCCGCCTACGACCACCTGGCCGCCGGCCAGCCGACGACGGTGACGGTGACCTATGCGGTGTCGGACGGCATCGCCTCGACGCCGGCCTCGGTCACCTGGATCGTCACCGGCACCAATGATGCGCCTGCCGTGTCGGGGGCGGTCAGCGATGGCGCCACCGAGGGCGGAACGCCCGTGACGCTCAACGCGCTCGCCAACGCCTCCGACGTCGACGACGGCACGGCGCTACAGGTCGTCAATGTGCCGGTGACGCTGCCGGACGGCGTCAGCTATGATGCCGCCACCCATGCCTTTACGCTCGACCCGAAGCATGCCGCCTACGACCACCTGGCCGCCGGCCAGCCGACGACGGTGACGGTGACCTATGCGGTGTCGGACGGCATCGCCTCGACGCCGGCCTCGGTCACCTGGATCGTCACCGGCACCAATGATGCGCCTGCCGTGTCGGGGGCGGTCAGCGATGGCGCCACCGAGGGCGGAACGCCCGTGACGCTCAACGCGCTCGCCAACGCCACCGACGTCGACGACGGCACGGCGCTGCAGGTCGTCAATGTGCCGGCCCAGCTGCCGGACGGCGTCAGCTACGATGCCGCCACCCATGCCTTTACGCTCGACCCGAAGCATGCCGCCTACGATCACCTGGCCGCCGGCCAGCCGACGACGGTGACGGTGACCTATGCGGTGTCGGACGGCATCGCCACGACGCCGGCCTCGGTCACCTGGATCGTCACCGGCACCAATGATGCGCCTGCCGTGTCGGGGGCGGTCAGCGATGGCGCCGCCGAGGGCGGAACGCCCGTGACGCTCAATGCGCTCGCCAACGCCTCCGACGTCGACGACGGCACGGCGCTACAGGTCGTCAATGTGCCGGTGACGCTGCCGGACGGCGTCAGCTATGATGCCGCCACCCATGCCTTTACGCTCGACCCGAAGCATGCCGCCTACGACCACCTGGCCGCCGGCCAGCCGACGACGGTGACGGTGACCTATGCGGTGTCGGACGGCATCGCCACGACGCCGGCCTCGGTCACCTGGATCGTCACCGGCACCAATGATGCGCCTGCCGTGTCGGGGGCGGTCAGCGATGGCGCCACCGAGGGCGGAACGCCCGTGACGCTCAACGCGCTCGCCAACGCCACCGACGTCGACGACGGCACGGCGCTGCAGGTCGTCAATGTGCCGGCCCAGCTGCCGGACGGCGTCAGCTACGATGCCGCCACCCATGCCTTTACGCTCGACCCGAAGCATGCCGCCTACGATCACCTGGCCGCCGGCCAGCCGACGACGGTGACGGTGACCTATGCGGTGTCGGACGGCATCGCCACGACGCCGGCCTCGGTCACCTGGATCGTCACCGGCACCAATGATGCGCCTGCCGTGTCGGGGGCGGTCAGCGATGGCGCCGCCGAGGGCGGAACGCCCGTGACGCTCAATGCGCTCGCCAACGCCTCCGACGTCGACGACGGCACGGCGCTACAGGTCGTCAATGTGCCGGTGACGCTGCCGGACGGCGTCAGCTATGATGCCGCCACCCATGCCTTTACGCTCGACCCGAAGCATGCCGCCTACGACCACCTGGCCGCCGGCCAGCCGACGACGGTGACGGTGACCTATGCGGTGTCGGACGGCATCGCCTCGACGCCGGCCTCGGTCACCTGGATCGTCACCGGCACCAATGATGCGCCTGCCGTGTCGGGGGCGGTCAGCGATGGCGCCGCCGAGGGCGGAACGCCCGTGACGCTCAATGCGCTCGCCAACGCCTCCGACGTCGACGACGGCACGGCGCTACAGGTCGTCAATGTGCCGGTGACGCTGCCGGACGGCGTCAGCTATGATGCCGCCACCCATGCCTTTACGCTCGACCCGAAGCATGCCGCCTACGACCACCTGGCCGCCGGCCAGCCGACGACGGTGACGGTGACCTATGCGGTGTCGGACGGCATCGCCTCGACGCCGGCCTCGGTCACCTGGATCGTCACCGGCACCAACGATGCGCCTGCCGTGTCGGGGGCGGTGACGCTGGCGGCAATTGCCGAGGACAGTGGTGCCCGGCTGATTACCCAGGCGGAGCTGCGAGCCAATGCGTCTGACATTGACGGCGACAGCTTGACGGCGACGAACCTGCTGATCGCGACGGGCAATGGTTCTCTGGTCGCCAACGCCAATGGCAGCTGGACCTATACGCCTGCCGCCAACGACGACACCGGGGTCTCGTTCAGCTACACGATCACCGACGGGCACGGCGGTAGCGTGGCGGGCACGGCGAGCCTCGACATCACCCCGGTCAACGACGCGCCTACCAATACCGTGCCAGGCGCGCAGACCGTCAACTCGAACACGGCGAGCGCGATCAACGGTGTCGCCGTGACGGATGTCGACAGCGCCAACGTGTCGACGACCGTATCGGTCGGCCATGGCAAGCTGACGGTTGGAACCGGTGGCGGTGTGACCGTGAGCAACAATGCCACGGCTACGGTGACCATCAGCGGGACGCTCACGCAGGTCAATGCTGCGCTGGCTGCCCTGAGCTACGTCAGCGACACGAACTATGGCGGCACCGACACTTTGACTGTCACTACGTCCGATGGTTTCCTGAGCGATACCGACACGGTGGGGCTGACGGTCAATCCGCCGCCCAATGCGGCGCCGGTGGCAAGTAATGATGTTATCGTCATATCCACCGGAACGTCCGTATTCCTCTCGGCGGCATGGCTGCTCAACAATGACACGGATGCTGACGGAGACTCCCTTTCGATTTCTGGGGCGGGCATCGGCTCGCTGCCGAGCGGTTGGACCGTCATGTCGGTGACGGCGGGCGGGGTGATCACCGGGTTCAACGTGAGCACGGGCAATATCAACCAAGCGGCCACCCTGGCGTACACGGTCAGTGATGGGCAGGGGCACACGTCGACCGCCCAGTTCACCATTCAGACGCCGTCCATGGCGTCAACCGGCAATGATAATGATATCAACCTGGACTCCTTGAGCTACAACTACTCGTACATTGATGGAAAGAATCACGAGGACACCCTCACCGCGAACCGGACGCTTAGCGGAACGCAAGGAAACGACGTATTCGTCGGCGGTAACGGGGATGACACCCTTGATGCCGGGGCCGGCAACAACATTCTCACCGGCGGGATTGGCGATGACACCTTCGTCTTCCGCAACTTTGGGAGCACGGCGAACCACGTTACCGATTTCGAGTCAGGCACAGATTCGACGACCGTCGATACCTTGCGCTTCGACGTGGGGACCGGAGCGGGCGAATTCTCCGCCGGCAACAACAACCCGACCGTGGAGAACTTCAAGGCGGGCAACAACGCAGCGATCAATTTTGCCGGCACGGAAGTCGCCGTGAAAACGGATGGGAGCGTCACCAATGCTTCCGTTCAGGGAACGATCAATGGCTACGGCAACATCACCACGGGTGCGTTCTTCGTCTTCCACAATACGGATCTTGGTCATGCCGCGGTCTACTACGACCCCAATCCGGCGGTGGCAGGCGGCGCGGTGCTTGTCGCGGAACTCGACAATGTCACGCTCCTTGGCAATCTCGGCACCTTGAATGCCGGTGATTTTCAGTTCGTCTAGCGTGAGGGAGAGCGATGCACTGTGCACCCAACCAGTCCTCCCTCCAGGCGGTGATGGCCGAACTTCGGCGTGCCGCCTGGCCACTCGTAGCCTTCAGCGCGGCAATCAACATCCTGATGCTGACAGCGGCGCTCTACATGCTGCAGGTCTATAATCGGGTGCTTTCGAGCCACAGCCTCGAAACGCTGACGGCGCTCACCGTGATGGCCGTCGTGGCGCTCCTGGCCCTGGCAATATTGGAAACCGTGCGATCGCAACTGCTTATCGCAACCGGGATCTGGCTGAACGGTCGCCTTTCGCCAGTGCTGCTTGCTGCGTCGATCGAACAGGCGGCGGGGAAGCGTGGCAATGGCGGCGCTCGCACGCTGCGCGACCTCGAGCAGTTCGGGAACTTCGTCACCGGCTCGGCAATTTTCCCGATCCTTGACGCGCCCTGGGCGCCGATCTTCTTCGCGGCGATTTTCCTGCTGCACCCGTGGCTCGGCTGGCTGGCATTGGGAGGCGGTATCGCGCTTTTCCTGCTGGCGGTGCTTACGGAGCTTGTCACGCGACAGCCGGTTGCCCAGGCGAGCGGCGCTCAAAGCAAAGCCTATGCGCAAGCGGAAGCAGCGATCCGAAACGCCGAGGCCATACAGGCCATGGGGATGCTGCAGGCGATGATGTCCAGTTGGAAGCCGGTGCAGAAGGCTGCGGCGGAGGGGCAGGCGACCGCAAGCCTTCGTTCGGCGGCCCTTGCCGCGGCGGCGCGTTTTCTCCGGCTCGGACTGCAGATCGGTGTTCTCGGGCTCGGAGCCTATCTCGTCGTGCACGCTGAAGCGTCTCCCGGCGCAATGGTGGCTGCCTCCATCCTGATGGGGCGGGCGCTTGCACCCGTCGAGCAGGCGATCGGTACGTGGAAGGCGATCTTGAGCGCGCGATCTGCCTATCACCGGCTATCGGTCGTGGCCGGCGCTCGGCGCGACGAAGCTCCCATTCTGCCATTGCCGCGTCCCGAGGGGCGGCTTGTCGTCGAAAATGTCATCGTTGCGCGCGAAGGCGGCGGCGAGCCGATCCTGAAGGGCGTGAGCTTCCAGCTCGAATCCGGCGAAGTGCTCGCGGTCATTGGTCCGTCTGCGGCGGGCAAGACGAGCCTGGCAAGGCTCATCGTGGGCGCTTCCACCGCCGGCCACGGCCGGGTGCTCCTTGGCGGCATGGATGTCGCGCAATGGGCAGCCGCGGATCGCGGCCAGCACGTCGGCTACCTGCCACAGGACATTGAACTCTTCTCCGGGACCGTCGCCGAGAACATCGCTCGATTTCAGGAACTCAACGAGCAATCCTTCCGCAATGTCGTGCGCGCTGCGTGCGAGGCCGGCGTACACGAGCTCATCAAGGGGCTCCCGAAAGGCTACCACACTGAGATTGGCGAGGCGGGCGCGGTGCTCTCGGGCGGCCAGCGTCAGCGGATCGCGCTTGCCCGCGCGTTGTACCGGGATCCTGCGTTCTTGCTCCTGGACGAGCCCAACTCCAACCTTGACGGAGACGGTGAGCAGGCGCTGAACAATGCGCTTCAAAGGCTCAAGGCTGCCGGAAGGACGATAGTTCTGATCACCCATCGCTCAAACATGATGGAGAGCGTCGACAAGGTTCTCGTGCTTCAGCGCGGTCAGATCGATCTCTTCGGTCCGCGTAACGATGTGTTCCGTGCGATGGAAGAGCGAGCGCGAGCCGCAGCCACTACCCCTCGATTGGGAGTCGTGAGCGCATGATTGCCAAGCTGCTAACCCCTCTTGGTGGCGATCCTACGGCATACATAGCCACCGACGACGCCCGGCTTCAGCCGCGATTAAGACCCGCTGTGGCAACCGGGCTTGTGGTGATCCTCGCTTTTTTTGGCATCTTCGGCGGCTGGGCCGCTCTGGCGCCGCTCGATAGCGCGGCAGTCACCCAGGGTGTCGTCAAGGTCGAGGGCGAACGCAAGGTGATCCAGCATCTCGAAGGCGGCATCGTTTCGCAGCTCAAGGTCGCCGATGGCGAACACGTCAAAAGCGGCCAGGTTCTGATCAAGCTGGATGACACGCAGGCAGCCGCGCATCTGGAGCTCCTCAGGAACCGTGTCATATCTCGCAAGGCGTCGGCCGCCCGACTACGGGCCGAGCGGGACGGAAAAGACGAGATTGCCTTCGAACAGGAGCTTCTGACGTCGTCGTCGTCCTCGGCCGCCGAAGCGGTCGCCGTGCAGAACGAAGTTTTCCGGGCGCGGCGCCTGGCTCTCAGCAACGAAACCGGCATTCTGCATCAGCGCATCCTGCAAAGCGAAAATGAGATCAAGGGGCTCGAAGACATGGTCGCTGCCCAGGATCAAGTGATGGTGTCCATCGAAGCAGAAGCCGCTGATCTGGAAAAACTGTCAAAAAAGGGTCTCGCCACGCGCGAGCGGCACCTTCAGCTGCGCCGGCGCCAGGGGGAACTCAAAGGTGAACGTGCCACGAACATTGCCGCAATCGCCCGCATTCGGGAGTCGATGGCGGAGATCGAGCAGCAGATCATGAACCTGTCCACGACCCGCCTGAACGAGGCGGTGGCCGAGCTCAGCAAGGTCGAAGCTGAACTTTTCGATCTCCAGCAGCAGTTGCGCGCGGCCGAGGACGTGCTTGCGCGCGCCGACATCAGAGCTCCCGTCGACGGCGTTGTCATGGGATTACAGGTCCACACGGCCGGTGGTGTCGTGCGCCCCGGCGAGCCGCTGATGTCGATCGTGCCCGTCGGCCAAAAACTGGTGGTCGAGGCGATGGTCCGTCCGGAAGACGTCGACACTATCGCCATCGGGCAGACCGCACACGTCCGGATATCGGCCTTTGCACGTTATGATATGCCGCCGCTCGAGGGTCGTGTTGAGCTCGTATCGGCCGACCGCCTGACCGATGACAGAACCGGCGCCGGCTATTTCACGGCTATCATCGTGGTCGATGAGCAAGAGCTCGGCAAGCTTGCCGGCCGCAAGCTGCTCCCCGGGATGACCAGCGAAGTGATGATCCGCACCGGCAGCCGAACGATGCTCGCCTATATCGGCGAGCCGCTGGCACGAACGTTTCGCAGGGCCATGCGGGAGAATTGAGGTCGGGATCGGCTGCCGGCCAACCACGCGCTTGTCGCGTGCATGTTCCGGCGAGTGAGGTCGTCGTTTCGGACGTCGCATTAGATGTGAGGAGCGGGTCGATCCGCGCCGGCATCCGCCTGGTGCAAGCGGCCAGCAGACGTTCGGCGGAGCTTCCTGGCGCTGCCTGCTCATTCTCACCTTCATCCGGAGTGCGGGTTTCGCCTCGTCTACGGCCGCAGTTTGCCTGCGAGGAACGAGACGAAGCGTCGGACCTTTACCGCGATATGGCGATTGGCCGGATAGACCGCTTGCAGTTGTATCGTGCTGACGTGCCAATCGGGGAGAAGACGTACCAACCGACCCTGCCTGAGGTCTTCGCCAACGATAAAGTCGGGCAGGAGGACGATACCGACCCCCAGCAAGGCGGCGTCCCGCAGGCCAAGGCTGTGATTGAGTTCCAGCCGGGGAACGATTGGAATCCGGAACTCCTCATCGTTCCTTCTGAACGGCCAGACCCGCCCCCATCTTAGTTCGGCGAAGTGGAGGCACGAGTGATGTGCGAGGTCGTGCGGCGTCTCCGGCGCCCCGTTTTCGGCTATGTAGGCGGGTGACGCGGAAATCACGAGTGACGATGCCGCCAGTTGCCGGGTGATGAGATTGATGTCGACTTCGAGGCGACCCCGAATGGCCAGGTCGAAGCCATCCTCGACCAGGTTTACCGCCCGATGCGACAGGTCCAGTTCGATAGACACAGCCGGGTTGAGCTTGAGGAACTCCGAAACGGCCGGCACGATCACCAGATGCCCGAGATCGGGCGGAGCGGACACCCGCAAGCGCCCGACGGCTTCCTTCTGGAACGAGGTTGCCGCCCGTTCCGCCTCCTTTATCTGCGGCAGGATACCCGAAAGAGCTTCCCGGTACGCCGCGCCCGCCTCGGTAAGGGCGATCCTGCGCGTCGACCTCTGAAAGAGGCGGATGCCGAGGCGATCCTCGAGCTGCCTGACCTGGGCTCCCACCGTCGCGCGCGACATGCCCAGTTCGTCTGCCGCCTTGGTGAAGCTGAGATGCGTGGATACCGTTAGAAAGGCGGCAATCCCGTCAAGCGGATCCAGCGTTTTCATGAGAGCGATTATCCGTTCAATGATGTTTATTCATCGCTCTTATCATGAGACGGAGCACAAAGTAATCGATGGGTGTCCTCAAGCAGAAGGAGACCCGAGATGAAGACATTCACCTATGCGGCGGTATCACCGCCGGGCCATGGAACGCCCGCAGTGGCGTTCGGAAAACACGTCATACGCATAATGGCCGCCAACACAGGCGGCGCGCTGGGCATGCTTGAGGCCATCGTGCCGCCCGGAGAAGGTCCGCCGCTTCATGTGCATGAGCGCGAAGACGAGTTCTTTCGCGTCCTGTCCGGTTGCTTCGGCTTCTGGTGTGCCGGCGACTATGTCGAATTGGCAGAAGGGGGCTGCATCGCGCTGCCGCGCGGCGTGCCGCATCGCTTCCGCAACATCGGAGATAAGGACGGCCATCTGATGGTCGTCGTGACGCCGGGCGGATTTGAGAACTTCTTTCCGATCATCGAGCTCTGCAAGCCCGAAACGCCCGAGCAGATCGCCTCCGTCGCAATGGATTTCGGCCTGACCTTCCTGCCCGACGACGAACGCAAGATCGCCTGACCCGGCGACGGACTGCCCTCAACTACAGCACCGAGAACCGCAGCAACGGTCCATCGAAAGGAGACCGAAGGATGACCCACATGTCTTCAAACGAAAACGGAATGACCCTGACAGCCCCGCAACTCGAAGCCTATCTCGCCCGGATCGGGATGGAACCTCCGGCTTGCCTCGATATCCACAGCCTGTCGCAATTGCACCGCGCCCACCTCATGACCTTCACCTGGGAAGCGCTGGATGCCTTCATGGGATGGCCTTCCGGGATCAACCCGGCTGCGGCCTTCGCCAAGATGGTCGAGGGCCGGCGCGGCGGCTGGTGCTACGAAATGAACGGCCTCTTCGGCGCTGCACTTGCTGCACTTGGCTTCCGCGTGACCCGTCTTTGCGGGGGCGTCGACCGGGAAAAACTAGGCGACACCGCCATCGGCAACCATCTCACCCTGCGCGTCGATCTCGACCGTCCCTATCTCGCTGAAGTCGGCGTGGCGGACGCCATCGTCGAGCCGGTGCCGCTTGCCGTCGGAGCGATCAGCCAGCGCGGCTTCGACTTCTCGATCATGCCGGCGGACGACGGTTGGCTGCGCTTCAACAACCATGTGCGCGGCATTGCCAAGAGCTTCGATTTCCGGCCCGACCACAGCGACGAAGCTGCCATGGCTGACATGCATGGCTGGCTGATGCGAGATCCCGGATCGCCATTCACAAACGCGCTGGCGGTCCTACGTCATACGGCGAACGGCTATATCGCTCTGCAGAACGACCGCTTGCGCACGGTCACGTCCGTCAGCGCTAGCGAACACCGCATTACAAGCGCGGACCATCTCGCGGACACGTTTGAGACCGTCTTCGACCTTGAGATTCCCCGGCCCGAACGCGTCTGGGACAAGATCCAGGCGATTGGCCAGGACGAGGCGGCCTGACAGGCGACACCTTTCAACAACTTGGAACTCGAGGAAACACCGATGCTTCACATAGCCGTATGGCTATATCGGTTCGCACTGAGCACGGCTCTCACGGTTGCCCTAGGTTCAATGAGCAGGCTCCCGCCGGGGCTTCCGTCGAAGAATGACTGCATTAAAGCTTCATAGCAGTCAATGAAGTCGCGTCTGCCACTCAGACCAGCACGAGTAACGGTCGCCTGGATTCTGCATTTAGTTCCGCCGATTGGCAGGGGGGTGCAGTGAAGCCCCCGCCTTTTCGGCCGCTGCCCGCAAACGCTTGTCTCTGGTCCACAAGGCCGTCCGCTGATCGAGGAGTGCGGAGGCCACCAAGTGGGGCATCTGTGTAGCCAATGCCCATGCTAAAAATGGCGTGGCGCGCCCAAGCGTAAGGCGAGTGCGGGTTAACCAGCGATGTCCGACCACATAGTACCGATGAGGCTCAAATACCCCATGGGCCGCGGATTGTATCCGATCAAGAGCGGAGATGGAGACAGCCAGCGCATCATTCTTCATCAACTCGTGGAGGCGATCTGCAAAGAGAGACTGATCGAGTTGGCGCGGGAAGCTGGCACCGCGTGAGCACTCGTCTTTGTCCGCGCATTGACGGTCGGTTCGATGCTTCGATCACGCCTACAACATCATATTTTGCTTTGCGCAATCACACCTGGTCGCGCGCCGCGGATGACTCAGTCGCCCCCTTCACTGAAGTCCGTTGGCAAGTTTAAGGCCAGCTTGTGTCGCGACGCTCTTTAATGTTCCGATTGGGGATGTCCGGATGTCCCTTCAAAGACCCGTGCGTTGTCTCAGATAGGTGATTTCGTCCGCCGTGAGGGTACGGGTGGCGCCTTTGGGTAAGTCGCCAAGCGCGATCGTCCCGATCGAAACGCGAAGCAGGCGCAAGACCTCGAAGCCGAGCGCATCAAGCATGCGGCGGATCTGGCGGTTGCGCCCCTCTTCCAGCTCCACTTCGATCCATGTGTTCTTGTCGCCACCCCTGAGATGGACGGCACGTGCGGCGCGCAGCACCTCACCGCCTTCCTCGATGCCGGCAACCATCTGCCTGAGATGCCCGTCACCGATCTGACCGGCGATCTGTACGTGGTAGACCTTGCCAAGATGGGTTTCAGGATCGAGCAGGCGCTGGGCAAGCACCGTGTCGTTGGTGAAGAGCAGAAGGCCCTCGCTCGCCTTGTCGAGACGGCCGACCGGAGACAGGAAAGACGAGTCGGTTTCTGTCAGACAATCGAATACCGTTGGCCTGCCCTCGGGGTCGTGCCGAGTGGTGACCAGTCCGCGCGGCTTGTTCAGCATCAGATAGATCTTCTCTTCGGCAAGCACCGGCTTGCCATCGACCGTGATGCGATCCTTGTCGATGTCGACCCAGTGTGAAAGGTCCGTGATCTTGCGTCCGCCGACGCTGACGCGTCCTTCGAGCACGAGCTTTTCGGCCTGCGTGCGCGAACAGAAGCCGAGCTTGGAAAGTGCGCGGGCAACGGTCACGCGCTTGCCGGCATCGGCTGCGGGGCGGCGGCCGTTGTCTCGCGCAGCTGTTGGTCGCTTCTGCTTCACGCCGTGGTCTTCCGGTTCCTGGTCATGTTTCGGACCGTTGCCGCGCCTCTGCTTAACACACCCGGCGCCTCGATCGCGGCATCAGCCGATCTTCGTGTAGTCGATCCGCCGGGCGAGCCAGCAGCCGAGGGTGAGGCCAGCCACCTTGCCTTGCGCGTCGCGTCGGACAAGCACGGTCCAGTCTCCCGGTGCCGGTGCATCCATCGAGCGCTTGCAGCGAAGGAGCCAGACGTCTTCGGCCAGCGGTCGCATGGCATGCATCGCTCCGGTGCCGAGCGCACCGTCGAAGCCGCCGTAGAAGACGCCATTGGTGGAAACGATATCGAGATGGGCGTCGAGTTCAGCCGAATGGTAGCGGCCGGCGATATCGGGGAGCGCCGTGCCAGAAATGCGTTCGGCATTCACCGTCAGATTTTCGCGAGGCCGTTCCATGCGAAGCGCGGCGCCTTGCGCGATCAGGGTCACCGCCGCCGAGCGGGCGCTGCCGTCGGCACTGACGGAAAGCGTTTCGGGCGAGGTCGCGAACCGCAGTTCGATGCGGGACGACGCCGTCGGTCTGGCGACAAGGGCGAGGCCCGTTTCCGGATCCAAGTAGCTTCCGGTGGTCCGCGCGTCCCAGCTCCGGGACGTGGTCTCGGCATCCTCGTGGCCGAGAGCGATCTTCATCAGCGCCACCGCCGCCGCATGGGCATCGCCTTCGTGATTGAACATCACCACGACGGAGAGACGCTCAGCGGGTGCGTAGAGCCTGCGGCAGCGGAAACCGCGAAGCGCGCCGCCGTGGCCGCTGATCGCGACATCGCCGATCATCTCGTGTGCGAGGCCGAAGCCGTATGGTGCCGGGCGGCCGTCCGCATAGGTCTGTGGTGCAGAAAGGCGGCGATGGAGCCCGTCCGCATCGTCACGCGTCCCGTCGATGAAGCACTCCCAGGCCAGCATGTCGTCGAGCGAGGCGGAAACACCGGCGTCGCCCGCCCAGTAGATGCGATTAAGCGCCTCGAAATAGCCGACCGCCTCGTTGCCCTCGTAGCCGACGATACCGTCCGGCGGCAGGCTGGTGTCCGGGGTCAGGGCGGCGGTCTGCATGGCCGCGGGACCAAAGACGGAGCGCTGATAGAGTTCCGCCATCGAGCGGCCGGTGTGCTCTTCGATCAGGTCGGCGAGAATGCGGAAATTGCCGTTGGAGTAGGAATAGCGGGTGCCGGGCTCGAAGTGCGTCGAGCGCGCCTTGGACAGCAGCGGGCGTGCATCCTCACGGCGGAAGACACCATCGTGGCTGGCGCCCTCAAGCACCGTCAATGCCCAGTAGTCGCGCAGTCCGGACTGGTTGTGGCAGAGATGGGCAGCGGTCGGGCGCTTGCCTTCGAGCAAGGGGAGGTAGGCGTCGAGCGCAGGGTCGAGCTTCTCCGGACGACCAACCGCATCCAGCAGCACTGCGCAGGTCAGCTGCTTGGTGATCGAGCAGATCGGAATCCGCGTTGCCATCGTCATCGGTTTGCGGGCCGTCAGGTCGGCATAGCCCCAGGCGTGGCGAAAGAGGACCTCGCCATCTCTCACCACACCGGCAACGCCGCCTGGTCCGGGGTAGTGCTGCGGCAAGGCTGCTATGGCGCGTTCAAGGACGGAAAGATCAGGAGTGTTCATGGCGCTAAGAATCTGGCGGATGGAGGGGAGGGGGCATTGTGTTCCGTTCGTAGCGCCCCCTCCTTCCGCATGCAATGCCTACGCTGCCACGGCCATCGTCAGACGGCACCTGCCTGGGCGTGAAAGAGGCGGCTATAGGCGCCCTTGGCAGCGAGCAGTGTTTCGTGGGGTCCCTGTTCGCGAATGCCACTCCCGTCGACGACAACGATACGATCGGCATCGCGGATCGTTGCCAGCCGGTGCGCGATGATCAGTGTCGTCCTGCCCTTGGAAAGCTCGGCCAGCGACTGCTGGATCGCCCTTTCCGTTTCGGTGTCGAGCGCCGAGGTCGCCTCGTCGAGGATGAGGATTGCCGGGTTCTTCAGGAACATGCGGGCGATCGCCAGCCTCTGCTTCTGCCCGCCGGAAAGCTTGACGCCGCGCTGGCCGATCACCGTGTCCATGCCGTCCGGCAAGGCCTGGATCATACCGTCGAGCTTGGCGCGTCGGGCGGCATCCAGGATATCGGCTTCACTGGCACCGAGCCGGCCATAGGCGATGTTGTCGCGAATGGTGCCGGCAAAGAGGAAGACATCCTGCTGCACGATACCGATCTGGCCGCGTAGCGAGGAAAGCGTGATGTCGCGGATATCAGTGCCGTCGACAGTGATCGAACCCTCGCTGACCTCGTAGAAACGCGGCAGCAGCGAGCAGATCGTCGTCTTGCCGGCGCCTGAAGGGCCGACGAAGGCGATCGTCTCGCCAGCATGGATCGTCAGGTCGATGTTCTGGATGATCGGCTTCTCGGCGCTGTAGCCGAACGAGACGCCACTGTAGGTGATGTCACCCTTGAGGCCGGCGACGGCGGCAGCACCCGGCCGGTCCTCGATATCGGGCTCGGTCTCCATGAGTTCGAGGAAGCGTTTGAAGCCGGCAATACCCTTCGGATAGGTCTCGATGACTGAGTTGATCTTCTCGACGGGTCGGAAGAACACGCCTACCAAAAGCAGGAAACTGACGAAGCCGCCATTCGTCAGCTCGCCGGTCAGCACGAAGTAGCAGCCGGTGATCATGACGATCAGCTGCGTCAGCCGCATGCTCATGTAGCTGAGCGACGTGCTGGCGGCCATGATGCGATAGGCTTCGAGCTTGGTGCGGCGATAGTTCTGGTTGTCGGTCTCGAAGAGGCTGCGCTCATGTGCTTCGTTGGCGAAGGCCTGCACCACCCGTATCCCTCCAACATTCTCCTCGATGCGGGCGTTGAAATCGCCCACCCGGCCGTAAAGGCTGCGGAAGTTCCGGGTCATGCGCCCGCCGTAGCGGCTGGTAACCCAGGCCGTCATCGGCACGACGGCAGCCGTGATCAGTGCGAGCTGCCAATGCACCATCAGCATCAGCAAGAGTGCGCCGATGAAGGTCATGATCGCAATGAACAGGTCTTCAGGCCCGTGGTGGGCGACTTCGCCGATCTCCTCGAGATCCTTCGTCAGGCGCCCGACCAAATGACCGGTCTTCTGGTTGTCAAAGAACGAGAAGGAGAGCTTCTGCAGATGGTCGAAGGCCATCCGCCGCATGTCCGTCTCGATGTTGATGCCGAGCATGTGGCCCCAATAGGTGACCGTCGCCATCAGGCCCGTGTTGAGCAGATAGACGAGCAGCAGTCCGGCCGAGGACAACAGGATCAGGGTCCATTCCTGGCTCGGCAAAAGCTGGTCGACGAACAGCTTCACTGCGATCGGGAAGCCGAGCTCGAGCAGGCCGGAAAGCACGGCGCAGGAAAAGTCGAGAATGAACAGGCCGCGATAGGGGCGGTAAAATGCGAAGAAACTCTTCAACATGCAGGTGCACTCACTGGGGGCAGCGACCGAGGGTGGTCGATTGAAATATGAATTCCAATGTCATGTTTAATGTTGGAAACCCACCCAGAAATACGGAAGACCGTGTCGCGGGTTTGACGAGGCCGACATCTTCGGTCCCGCAAACGGTCAATCCGCATCTGGCGGCGGCGGCGGGAAGGAAACGTTAACCATAAGCTTCGTAGAACAGGAATCACCAGAGCGCTTCGCCTGCGGTTGGGGATATCGCAGGCGCGTGAGGTGCTCGATATCGACAAGCGTAGGGCGTCTTTATGCGTTCGCGTCAACGCACGAAGCTCCAGGGGGCAAATGAGAAGATGGCAGGCAAGCAATCAGTGAAAGCCACGGAATCCGATGCGAGCACGATCGTTCCGTTTCCGGTGGCAAGGAGATTGACCGCCATCCGCACCGCTGCCGTCGAACTTGAAGATCTGCATGGCGCCGAAGCCTTGCAATTCTGGCGCCGCCGGTGCCGCGCCCTTGCCGACGAACTTCTTGCCTGCGGCTGCTCGGAAGACGAAGCGCGCCGGCAGGTGATGGACTTCCAGGGTGAGGTTCAAGCCGAGCTGCAGTTCCGCCACCTCTCGCGCGTCTCTCAGGGCGTGATGAGCCAGTAACTGCGCGCTTTTTCAGTTCGCTGGCAGTTCCGGATCCCAGGTGAACAGCTCCTTTGCCCGGGCGATGCCGCGCAGCGCGAAACGCCCCAGCGACACCGCATGGACCTGATGTTCCGGCGGGCAGGCCTCGACGAAATCAGAAGACATGATCATGTGCCGCTCGACCGAACGGCACATCGATGAAATGCGGCTGACTTCGTTGACGGCCGGACCGACGACGGTGAAATCGAGCCGGGTCTGGCTGCCGATATTGCCGTAGAACACTTCGCCGATATGGAGGCCGAGATAGACGTCGGTCGTCGGCTTGCCCTCCGCCTGCCGGCTCGTGTTGAGCTCGGCGAGCATGCGGCGGAGCTGCCGTTCGGCCGCAATGGCGTTGGCGCAGGCGGTAGCCGGGTCGTCGGCATTGAAGATCGCAAGCACACCATCACCGATGAGCTTCAGCACGCAGCCGCCATGGTCGTGAATGGCCGTGATCACCGTCCCCGAATAGTCGTTGAGCAGCGGAATGATCTGATCGGGCGAGGAGGTGTCCGAGATGCGGGTGTAACTCCTGAGGTCCGAAAACCACATGACCGTTTCGATGCGCACTGCCGAGCCGCGAGCGATGCTTCCCTCGACCACGCGTTTGCCGGCGTCGGCGCCGAGATAAACGTCGGCAAGCGTGCTGATGATGCGCATGCAGGAGCCGGCCTTCACCGCGAGCGCCAGGGTCGGCAGCAGCACCCGGAGCGCGGCAAGCTCTTCCTCTGTGAAACCGGACGGTTTGCGGGTCGTCCAATAGGAATAGAAGCAGTCCATTCCGCCGACGCGGCCCCGGTCGGTGAAATGGTGGATCATGCTGACGCAGTCGGTATGCCCCTGCTCCTTGAGGTCTTTCAACATTGTGAAGCTGACGGTTTTTTCGGCCGCGAGGCGGATACGCCGTTCGGATTCATGATCGTTGAGCATGTGGTAGAAGATGGAATTCTGCCAGTTCATGAGAGCGTCGCCGCTGCTGGTCGAGCCGTACTGGATGACCTCCGGCGTCACGTCGCTTTCATCGTTCCACTGGAAGGCGCGGCCCTCGAACTCCGGATGCAGGGTGTCGATCAGCCCGAGTGCGCGGGCAAGGTCGATGCCGGCTGCACGGCACTGTTCGCAGAAGCCGGCGAAGAGCTCCGGCTCGTCCAGCCCTTTGAGGCCCTGTTCGGAAAGCCAGAGGACGATATCGCGGATCTGTTGATCGTTCATGCTGCATCCCGCTTGGCTGCTGATGATACTCATCAATAGCCGATGCATGGCTTAGAGCGAAAGATGCAGCTTGCGTTCCTCGTCTTCCGCCGGAACGGCGCAGCAGATCAGCGCTTCGTCCTCTGCCACCGGGAAAGAGGGTGCGGACGGATAGGTCACTTTCCCTTCGAGCACCGACGTCCTGCAGGATCCGCAACTGCCGTTGCGGCAGCCGAAATCGGGCGTCAACCCGCGCGTTTCGGCGAGATCGAGCAGGTTGCCGTCGCCCGGTTGCCAGCGGGCCTCCTTGGCGGTTTTCGCAAAGACGACGTGGACGGGAGCGCTCGCCGGCGATGCCATGGTCGGCGCAGATCCGCCATCCGGCCGCCGTGTCAGCGACGAGAGCCCAAAGGCTTCCGCATGGATGCGGGCGTCGGCCACATTGAGCGCGCGCAGACCATCATAGAGGGACTGCGTGAAGGCCGCTGGGCCGCACAGATAGAAGTCGTAGTCGTCGAAGGGCAGGGTGGCTTTCAGATGAGTGAGATCGATCCGGCCACTGACGTCATAGTCCTGGCCTTCGGTCGCGCCAGCCGGTTGGCTGAGGGCGCGCACGAGGCGGATATTGCCTTGACCTTCCTCGACCAGAGCGGCGATTTCCCGGTCGAAGGCACGTTCCTCCAAGGAGCGGGCGGCCTGGAAAAGCCAGGTCGGGCGCGTGCGGCGCTTGCGGCGACCCTCGTGGACGATGTGCTGGAGCATGGCCACCATCGGCGTGATGCCAACGCCGGCGCCGATCAGCACCGCCGGTCGCCGCTGCGTGCCATCGATCGTGAAACTGCCGGCTGGCGCACGCGCTTCGATCCGGTCGCCGGGTTTCAGCCCATGCAGCTGCCGTGAAACGGTGCCGTCCTTCTTGACGCTGATGCGATAGAGCGCATCGGTCGGGGCGGAGGAGAGCGTGTAGCTTCGGACAAGAGCCTTGCCGTTCGTGTCTACCTGCACCCGGATCGGCAAGTGCTGGCCGGCCTGGTGGGCCATGAGGCCGACGCCATCGTCCGGGGCGAGGTAGAGCGAGCGGATCGTCGTGCTTTCCTCTTCGACGCGCGCCACGCGGAACGGCCGCCACTCCTCGGCCAGGGCTGCGGCCTGCAGGCGCATCTTGGCTTGCTCCCAGTCGCCTGTCGTCAGCAGGCTGGGCGACCATCCACCATCCTCGAAAGCCCAGCGAAGCGGCAGGCCATCCTGGCGATAAACGACCTGTTCGGGTCGGAACCGCCACAGGCGTTCGGCACCCTGGAAGGCGGCGACCTCGGGCGAAGACAGGATGACCTCGGCGCTGCCGGTCAGCTGCAGCATGTCACCGGTCGTGAAGTCGACGAACAGCAGACCGGCGCGCGGATTGACCATGAAGTTGCCGAGCGTGTTGAAGAACAAGTTGCCGGAGAAGTCGGGGATCGTGAGAACGCCATCGTTGCCGATCTCGACGAAACCAGCCTTTCCGCCGCGATGGGAAACATCGACCTGCCGCTCGCCGGTATCGCGGTCGACATAGGAGGCGACGAAAAAGGTATCGGCATTGGCGATGATCGCCCGGGCGCGCTCGTCGAGAGCCGCGTAGCGGACCGGCCGCTTCGATGCCGGTTCGTGCGGGGCACGGGAAAAGGAGAAATGCCGGAGCTGGATATATTGCGGGCAGTTGCCGAAACTCTGGCGCACACGAATGGTGAACCCGTCGTCGCCCTCACGCAGGATAGCGCCGTTCAGCCGGTTGCGGCGCCGGGTTTCGAGCTGGATGCCGAGCATGCCGATCGAATGGGCATCATCCATGCCGGCGTCGGCCGGATCATCGGCTTCGCGCGGTAGCCGCACGTCGAGGTTCCAGGCGTCGGGGGCCTGCATGAAGCCGGGGGCTGCGGCGCGCATCGTCGCCCAGACGTTCCCCTTTGCGTCGACCGCGCCGAAGACGGCGAACGGCAGCATGGGGAAGAACTGCTGGTGCTGCTCGGGCATGAAGCTGCGCACGAAGTTCCGGCCCGTTGCGTCCATGCGCTCGACGACGCCGAGGCTGCGCTGGATGACAAGTTCGCCTTCGTGCCAGGGGGAGTCCGGCCGCTTCTGTTGTGCATTGTCCGGCATGATCTGAAACCTCGTTGGGGTGAGGCCCGGGACAGGATGGCTGCCCCGGCCCGGTTCGTCAGGCGGCGAGGCCGACAGCCGTCTTCTGGAAGCCGACGAAGCCGGGGAGGCGCTCGATGCGGGCAAGCCAGTTCCGGACCTGGGCGTAGTCGGAGAGGTCGACATTGCCCTCGGGCGCGGCGGAAACGTAGCTGTAGAGCGAAACGTCGGCGATGGTCGGCCTGGCGCCGAGCAGGAAGTCGCGGTCGGTCAGTTCCGCATCAATCTGCGCCAGCACGCGATGCGCCCGGGCAATCGCCTCTTCCGCCCGCAGATTGGCGCCGAACACGGTGACGAGGCGGGCAGCCGCCGGACCGAAGGCGATATCGCCGGCAGCAACCGAAAGCCACTTCTGCACCTTCGCGGCCAAGGCCGGATCTTCCGGGAGCCAGTCGATACGGCCGAGCTTCTTGGCGAGATACACGAGGATGGCATTGGAGTCCGCAATGACGGTGCCGTCGTCATCGAGGACCGGAACCTGACCGAACGGGTTGAGCTTCAGGAACTCCGGCTCCTTGTGCGCCCGGGCCTTGAGATCCACGTCGATCAGTTCGTGCGATACGCCGAGCAGCGACAGAAAGAGCTGCGCCCGGTGCGAATGGCCGGACAGCGGATGGCGATAGAGTTTCATGGGGAATGTCCCTCGAGAGCGTGAGAACCGTCGCGGCCCTCCGGCGGTTCGGGATGAACCGCCTTCGAGAGCAATCTATGACTTTCCAATTTTTGGCAGTAGAATGGATATTCGGTAGTCCGATTCTCATTTTTTGGAAGGAAAGAATGGACCGTCTCGACGCCATGGGTGTTCTGCTTGCCGTCATCGAGAACGGTAGCCTGTCGGCCGCCTCGCGGCAGCTCAAGGTGCCGCTTGCCACCGTCAGCCGGAAAGTTTCGGAACTCGAGGCGCATCTCGGCGCCCAGCTCATCACCCGGACGAACCGCAAAGTCCTTCTGACGGAAACCGGCCGCTCCTACGTGGAAGCGGCCAAGGAGATCCTGGCGCGCGTCGAAGAGGCGGAAAGAGTGGCCGCCGGCGAATACAGCGCGGTCAAGGGCGACCTGACGATCTCTGCACCGATCGTCTTCGGCCGCCTGCACGTCCTTCCGGTCGTCGTGGACTTCCTGAAGGCTCATCCCCAGATCGACATGCGGCTGGCGCTGAGTGACCGGTTTGCCAATCTCGTTGACGACCACATCGACGTGGCGCTTCGGATCGGTAATCTTCCCGATAGCAACCTGGTCGCGACCAAGCTCGGCACAGTCCGCCGCGTGGTCTATGCAAGCCCCGACTATCTCGCGCGGCTCGGCGCGCCCCAGCATCCGAACGAGGTCGCCGAGCATGACTGCATCACCTTCGAAAACGTCACGGCCGCCCATGTCTGGCGCTTTCTCGACGATGGGCGCGAACTGGCTGCGCCGATCCGGTCGCGGTTGATCGTCAACACGGCGGAATCGGCCGTCGATGCCGCCATCGCCGGCCTTGGCCTGACGCGGGTGCTTTCCTATCAGGTGGCGCGTCCCGTCGGAGACGGATTGCTCGTTCCCTTGTTGGAGGCGTTCGAACACCCGCCTCTTCCGGTCCAGCTGGTTTATCTGCCGCAGGGCCTGGTGCCAATGAAGCTCAGGGCCTTCGTGGATTTTGCGGTGCCACGGCTGCGCGGAGTCTTGCGCTGAGCGTGTCGCGATCCTTCCGCTCGCGGCCCTTCAAGCGTTTGGTATTTCGTATGTCCAGCGCCCTGGTCTCGGCCGTCAGCCCGCTTGTGGGCGCTCGGCGGTGGTCGGCCGGATATGGCGCGCATAGGTTCGCCCGACGCGGATTTCGCTGCCATCGGAGAGCAGGGCGATAAGGGCAGCAAAGGGGGCCTGCTTGAGCCCGACGATGCAGTCACGGCGCACGATCGAACTGCGGTGCAGCCTCAGAAACCCGGCCGGGTCGAGCCGGCGTTCGAGCGATGCGAGGCTTTCGTGATGCAGATAGGACCGGCCTTCGATATGGATGCGGACATAGTCGCGCTCCGCCTGGAACCGCACGACCCGATCAAGCGCGATGCGAACGAATTCTCCGCGGGATTTGATCCAGAGATCGGCCGACGGGGTTTCGTGTTTGCGCAATGCCTGTCGCAGCGCCTGCACGGTTTCGTTGAGTTCCAATACACGTTCGGTGCTCGTTCGTGCCGCAATCGCCACGCGCGCCCGTTCGATTGCGGTGCGCAGGCGGTTCGCCTCGATCGGCTTGGTGACATAGTCGACAACGGCCGCCTCGAAGGCGCGAAGCGCATAGTGATCGAAGGCGCTCACGAAGACGACTGCGGGCGCATTGCTGCCCAGCTTCTCCAGGATGTCGAAGCCGGTGCCGCCAGGCATCTGGATATCGAGCAGGATCACGTCCGGCTGCAGCTCGGCGATAAGGTCGCAGGCCTGCTGGACATTGCCGGCCGTTCCCAACACCTCGACGCCAGGCATCGCGCCGAGCAGGCGCAGCAGGCGGCGTCTGGCGAGTGGCTCATCGTCGACGATGAGGATCGAAAGGGAAACTGTCTGGATTTCGTTCATGCAAGCCTCAGCGGCATTGTAATTGCGGCTCTGAAACGCCTGGGCGTCACGAACCCAGATACACACGCTCCCACACCCGGAAAACGCGCCTGGACGCGATCGGCGACATTCTTGAGGCCGATCCCGGTGCCGGAGGTCTGGCGCCGCCCATTGTCGGTCTCTGCGGCAATGTCGTTCTCGACGGTGATTTCGAGCGCCTGGCCGACCTTGGCCGCACTGATGACGATCTCGACCTGTTCTGGCGAGCGGCCGACGCCGTGTTTGACCGCATTCTCGATCAGGGGTTGTAGGATTAGGCTCGGCACCAGCGCCTGTTCCAAGCCGCTGGCAATGTCCATCCTGAGTTTCATCCGGTCGGAATAACGCTCGCCTTCGATGTGAAGATAACCGGCCTGCAGGGCCAGTTCATCTGCAAGCCGCACGTCGTGCAAGGGATCGAGCTCCAGGGTCGTGCGCAGAAAGTTTGAAAGCGACATCACCATGCGCGTCGCGGCAACGGTCTGCCCTTCCTCGATCAGGCCGGTGATGGAGTTTAGCGTGTTGAACAGGAAGTGTGGATTGACCTGGTAGCGGAGAGCCCGCATTTGCGCCGCAAGCGCCTCCTCGCGCGTGATCGCGAGGCGCCGCTCGCGTTCGCGCAGCTCGAAACTGTAGAGCAGCGCGACGAAGAAGAACGACCAGCCGACGAATGTCGCCATGCTGTAGACGAGCGTATAGCCGATGCTGGTCCAGTCGACCGTTATCGGATCGGGACGCACGATGACAAGATAGAGCATGAAGTCGACGCCGGTATTGGCAAAGGCGGCCACGAGCGAGGTGGCGAAGCCGACGACAATCTTGATTGCGATATGGTGATGCCGCACGCCGAAAATCGCCGCAGCGATGCCATAGGAAAAGGTCATGCCGCAGATCATCAGGAGCAACTTTCCCGGCGCCGACATGATCGGATCAATGCCGAGTATGCCCCACAGGATGCTGCTGATGATGAATTCAACGAACCAGTAGAGGAATCCGAGCCAGAGCGTCGCGCGCCGCACGCTTTCGATATAGGCGCCGTTGTCCACTGATTTGGTTTCATCCTCTGGTTTCATGCCATTTTTATGGTTCAAGCGGGCGCCGATGTCGATTGCCGTTCGTCGGTGAATTCAAGCCGTTTGCAGAAAGCCACAGCCCTTCAGCGCTGCAATTTGCCGTTTGCAGAAACCCGAATTCTCCCCTTTCGCCGGCTTGCTATAGCCGCCCATGACCCGCGCTTTCCCGTCGAATCCGTTCGCCTGGGAGTTGTGCGCAAACATATGCAAATGAAAAGGGGCAGACATTGACTATCTGTGCGAAGGCGGACGTTTCGAGGATCAACCTTCTGAGTTCGACCGCGCTTGGCCGCGCCGGTCTTCTTTCGATGATGCTGGCGGCCGCACCGTTCATCCCGTCGCCGGCGAAGGCGGCCGGGCTGCTCGTTCCGGGCGACATGACCTGGACCAGCGACCATACGATCAACGGCAACCTCGTGATCCGCGGCGGTACGGGCGGCGCCACCCTGACGATCAAGGACGGCGCCAAGGTTGAAAGCACCAACGGCTACATCGCCGATGGCCGCGGTTCCGTCGGGATGGTCGTTGTCTCCGGTCCCGGCTCGGCCTGGGACATTGTCGATGCCAATCCGAACGGCTATCGCGCGCTCTTCGTCGGCGGCTTCGAAAACGGCATCTACGGTGGCAAGGGCACATTGATCGTCGAGAACGGCGGCAAGGTTTCCGCCAAGGAGACCTATGTCGGTTCCCTGCAGGAGGGCGACGGAACGCTCGTGGTGCGCGGTGCCGGCTCCATGCTTTCTACCGATTACCTGGGTGTCGCCGATGGTGCGCTGACGCTCAACACCGCCGCGGTCAGAATCGAGAACGGCGGTCTCGTCAACTCCAGGACGGCCTACTTCGAGAACGGCACGGTTCTGCTGACCGGCGAGAGTTCGCGGTGGGTCAATACCGGCGAGTTCACGATCGGTGACAGCTTCACGATCGAAAGGGGTGCCGTCGTCTCGACCAACACCGCCGTCTTGCAGGAAGACGAGAGCGTCGACACCATCCAGGCCTATGTCGATGGCGCCGGCAGCGAGCTCAAGGTTGCCGACAAGCTGACGATCGGCGATAGCGGCAGGGTCAACCTTTCCGTCGCAAACGGCGGCAAGCTTTCGGCGGGCGGCGGCATCGTGCTTTCCGGCATTGGTGGCATCAACAACGAAGGCATGGGCAGCCTGACGATCGGCGGCAAGGTCGACCTGAACAATATCGCCGAGCCGATTGCTCGGCAGGCGCAAGCGGCGGGCACGGTCGATCCGGCGGCGAAGATCGATTTCGGCCCACGAAGGGGGTACGTCAATTTCAACCATACGAACGCCGGTTACGAGTTTGCCAACACGATCGGCGGCAAGGGCACGATCAGCAATTTCTCCGGCGAAACCATCGTCAGCGGCGACCTGACGAAGTTCTACGGCAAGGTGAATGTTTCCGGCGGCAAGCTGGTGCTGAAGAGCAACCTCGACACGATCGACAATGATCCGGATACCGGCATTACGGACTACAGCGAGACCCAGTTCAACGTGACCGGTGGAACACTGATCGTCGACGGCGAGACGGGACGCGTACAGGGCGATCGTTTCTATACCAATGAGGTGGACGTGTTCGGCGAGATGAACCGCATCCGCGATCCGAACTCGACCTCTTTGGGCAGGCTCGGCGGCTCCGGCACAGTCGGCAACACATACATCGACTCGAAAGCGATCATCTCGCCCGGCAATAACTCCACCGGCACGCTGACGATCATGGGGCGGCTCGATATGGCGACCGGTTCGATCTACGAGGCCGACATCGCCGCCGACGGCCGTTCCGACCGGATCGTTGTCAGGAGCATCGGCACCAACGAAAACACCGGTATCGCCAAGATCGGCAGTGGTACCAATGTTCAGGTCACTGCACTCGACGCGAACACCAGCTACAAGACCGGACACACCTATACGATCCTGACCGCGGATCGGGCAATCGAGGGGCAGTTCGCCGAAGCGATATCAAAATCCGCCTTCCTCGAAGTGTCGCTCGACCATAAGGAAAAGCAGGTCGACCTGAAGATCAAGGTGAAGAACGGGGGCACGGAGCCCAAGCCAGGCGAACCGAAGCCCGGGGAACCAAAGCCGGGCGAGCCCAAGCCCGGTGAGCCCAAACCTGGTGAGCCGAAACCGGGTGAACCCAAGCCCGGCGAACCGAAACCCGGCGAACCCGAGCCCGGCGTCTTTGAAGGCGAAGCTGCCACGGGCAACCAGCGACAGACGGCGCTGGCCCTCAACACGCTCGGCCAGAGCGGCCCTTCGCTCGGGCTCTACAATGCCCTGATCCTGCTGGACGGCTATGCAGCACGTCGTGCCTTCGACCTTTTGTCGGGCGAAGTCCATGCTTCGGCGCAGACGGCGCTGATCAACGACAGCAGCCTGCTACGCAACGCCGCGAACGACCGCATTCGCGCAGCCTTCGACGACGTGGCCGCGGCGAATGTCCCGGTTCTGGCCTATGGTCCGGAAGACAAGATCACGACCGGTGCCGTCGGGGCGATCAACGCGGCGTCCGTCGCGCCGCCGGTGATGGTTGGCTGGGGCCAGGTGTTCGGCTCCTGGACAAACACCGACGGCAACGGCAACGCTGGTGCGCTTGACCAGTCGACGGGCGGTTTCGTTACTGGCTTCGATGCCGCGGTCTCGGACAACGCGTTGATCGGAATCATGGCCGGCTACAGCCGGACGACCTTCGATGTCGACAGCCGTGCCTCCAGCGGCGACAGCGACAACTACCACCTCGGTTTCTATAGTGGCAGCCGCTGGGGCGATGTCGCGCTCAGGTCGGGCCTAGCCTACACCTGGCACTCGATCAACACCGCGCGCTCCATTGCATTCCCCGGTTTCACCGATCAGTTGAAGGCTGACTATGACGCCGGGACGTTCCAGGCATTTGGTGAAGTCGGCTACCGCATCGATCTGCCGAGCGTCGCGCTCGAGCCCTTCGCGAACCTCGCTTATGTCAGTCTGCACACCGACGGCTTCACCGAGCGCGGTGCGGCGGCAGCGCTTTCGAGTCAGAGCAACACGACCGACACGACCTTCACGACGCTTGGTTTGCGTGCCTCTGCGCCGCTCAGCCTTGGCACGACCGATGCGAAGGTGCGCGGCATGCTCGGCTGGCAGCACGCCTTTGGCGACACGACGCCATTCTCAACCATGGCGTTTGGCACGGGCAGTGCCTTCTCGGTGGCCGGTACGCCGATCGCCGAAGATGCGGCGATCATCGAGGCCGGCATCGATTTCGCACTGACGGGCAATGCCAGCCTCGGCATCACCTACACCGGCCAGTTCGGCTCCGGCACGACGCAGAATGCGGTCGATGCCAAGCTTGACGTGCGCTTCTGATGCGTCGGTTCGTGTGGCTCTCGACAATGCTGGTGGCGACATTCGCCGCCAGCACGCCGCTCCATGGCGAGGACGCAGCGGCCGGAAAGGCTTCTGCACCCTCCCAGCTTTCCGAAACTTATGAGGACTGGAGCGTGGCCTGCGCCGAGGTCGCGGGTAAAAGGCACTGCATCCTGTCACAGCGGCAGTTTCACAAGAGCGGCCAGCATGTGCTGACACTCGAGCTTCGGCCGGCTGAAAAGGCCGGTCTGGAGGGGAGCCTCGCGCTTCCTTTCGGCCTCTATCTGGAAAAGGGCATCACGCTTGGCGTCGATGAGGCGACCGGCAGCAAGCCGACGCCATTCCGAACCTGCCTGCCCATCAGCTGCATCGCATCGTTGACCTTTACCGAGGGCACGGTCGCCTTGCTGCGCAGTGGAACGACGCTGAAAATCGGTGCCCATACGAGCGATACGGAAAAGGACGTCGCGTTCTCGGTGTCGCTCAAAGGCTTTGCGGCGGCATTGGACCGCGTGCTTGCGCTTTCCGGCAGGGCGTAGGCCGCCGTCGTGCTTGCGTGTCACGGCCCAATCAGGGCGAGGTGGGTTCGTCCCACCCGCCTTGTAGGGCCGCATCGACAGAACACACCAGGCCGGACGGGTGATAGCTGATCTCCACCTGGCCATTCAGTTCGACAGCCAATAGGGTTTGAATTAGGCGCGAGCCAAATCCTTTGCGCGATGGCTGCTTTACCACCGGACCGCCAGATTCCTGCCAGCGTAGCGTCAACCGGGTCGGTGTGCCGGTCTGCAGAGACCAGGTGATCGAGATCCGGCCGCGCCCGGTCGATAACGCGCCATACTTTGCAGCATTCGTAGCGAGTTCATGCAGCGCCAAGGACAGCGATACGACCATCCTCGGCGGTACCTGGATCTGCGGGCCGGAAACGACAAACCGTTCCTGTGCGTAGGGGGAGATTGCCTGGTTGATGATTGTCTTCAACTCTGCCCGTTCCCAATTTCCATGGGTGAGTAGGTCGTGCGCTCGTGCCATTGAAACAAGACGCGCCTCAAAAGCCTCCACCTCTCCGACATCCGTTGTGTCGCTGCGCCCGAGGGTCTGCCGGGCAATTGCCAGGACGGTCGCAAACACGTTTTTGACGCGATGGTTCAGTTCACCGACCAAGACGGTCTGAAGGCGCTCCGCCTCCTTCCGCACCGTAATGTCGTGAGCCAATTTCGAAGCGCCGACGATGCTGCCATAGGCGTCATAGATCGGCGAAACGCTGAGGAGGACGTCGACACATCGGCCGTCTTTGTGGAGCCGTTTGGTTTCGTATGGCTCAACCTTGAGGCCTGCGCTGACCTGTCTGAGGATCGCAGGTTCTTCGTCAATTCGATCCTCGGGAACCAGCGTCATGACGGAGCGGCCGACCATTTCTTCCGCCGAATAGCCGTAGAGCCTTTCGGCGCCCGCATTCCAGGTCGTGATCCTCATCCTGAGATCGATGCCAAGAATGGCATCGTTCGAGGATGCGATGATGGCCGCAAGGCGACGCTCGACCTCCTGGGCGCGCTTGCGCTCGGTGATGTCGACGATGACGGCGGCGGCCTGTCGAAAATTGCCGCGCTCGTCGCGGAGCACGGAGACCGAGTTCGTAACCCAGACGAGTCCTCCATTTTTGCGCAGATAGCGTTTCTCGATTTCATAGCTCTGGCCGGTGCTCGCCATCCTTTTGAACAGGCGAGCGCTTTCGGCGATGTCTTCGGGAAAGGTGATGTCGTGCATCCGTAACGTCAGCAGTTCGGCTTCGCTGTAGCCGACGATTTCGCAGAACCGATTGTTGACCAGGAGGAAGCGGCCCGTCAGGTCCGTCTGGCTGATGCCGGCGGCCGACTGCGAGAAAATGGCGCGAAGTCGCTCTTCACTTGATTTTAAGGCGCCCTCGAACTTCACCCGTTCCGTCGTTTCGTTGACGATGCAGAAAACGCCCCGAACTTTTTGTTTCTCGTCGCGGACGGGCGAATAGGAGATATCGAAATAAACTGTTTCGGGGTAACCGTGACGCTCGATATAAAAGGGACGGTCTTTCGCAACCACCGTCTCGCCGCGCTCCAGCACGCGCCGCAGTAAAGGCTCAAGATCGCTCCAAAGCTCCCCCCAGTTTTCGTGCGCCGGACGCCCCAGTGCGCGAGGGTGCTTGTCTCCGATGGTGGGCGCATAGGCGTCGTTGTAGAGAGCAACGAATTCCTCGCCCCAGAACATCACGATCTGCGCTTGCGCCGGCAACATGATGTCGAGCGCAGCCCCCAGGCATGGCGGCCAGTCTTCCATAGGGCCTAGCGGGCTGTCGTCCCAATGGTAAGCCTGGATCAACCGGCCCATCTCTCCCGTTGCTGTGAAAGGGGCGCTGCTCTGCAGGGTGAGTTCCTCGCTTGAATGGCCAATACACTTCAACCCTTTGAGAAACCTAGGTCAACATGCAAATTGAAAGCTTCCGGGCGCGGCTGGCGCTATCCTGCTGGCAGCTCTCAATGGGCGCCACCCGCACCCGCGCCGCCGAGCCGGATCGCCCGGGTGAAAAGCAGGGTGATGGCGGCGAGTGCGAGCACAGTGCCGATCACCGCGAACGTGTCGCTGAACCCCAGGATAAGCGCCTGCCGGCGAACCGTCGCGCCGATCACGGCGATCGCCTTGTGTTGCGCAACCGCGGCGTCGGATACGCCATGCGCCATGAAATGATGGGTCAGATCGCTGATCCGGTCACGGACCTCATCGCGCGACAGCGTGACGGACTGGCCGATGATGTTGGAATGGAACTGCTCCCGTTTGGTCAACACGGTCGCGAGCGTGGCCGTTCCAACCGCACCGCCGAGATTGCGCAGCATGTTCGACAGACCGGAGGCGGCGGCAGCCTCGCCAGGCGCTATGCCGGCGGTCGTGATTACCGTGATCGGCGTCAGCACCAGGGCCTGGCCGATGGCGCGCACGATGTTGGGCACGAAGAGCTGGTCGCCGGCGCTGTCGAGCGAGAGCGTCGTGTTCATGAAACAACTGGCCGCAAAGATACTGATGCCGACGAAGCCGACATAGCGCGGGTCGAACCGCTTCATCAGCGCCGGCACGAGCGGAATGATGAGGAGCTGCGGCAAACCGGTCCAGGCGAGCACGAAGCCGATCTGTTCGGCATTGTAGCGCTGCACCTGACCCAGATACTGCGGCAGGATATAGACGGTGCCGAACAGCGCGACGCCGACCAGCACGTTGACGAGGACGCCGACACCAAAATTGCGCTGCTTGAGCAGGCGAAGCTGGACCAGCGGCTTGTCGACCTTGAGCTCGATGATGACGAAGGCAGTCAGAAACACAGCCGCGGCGAGGGCGAGCTTGACGATGAAGGGCGACTGGAACCAGTCGTCCTTGTTGCCCTCCTCGAGCACGGTCTGCAGCGCCGAGAGCCCGATCGCCATGGTGACGATGCCGGCCCAGTCGCCCTCCTTGAGCAGTGACAATTGCATCGGCTTCTTCTCGAGCGTGAAATAGAGCGCAACCACCATGACGATGCTTGGGGGCGTGTTGACGAAGAAGATCGACTGCCAGCCGTAGTTCTCGGTGAGGTAGCCGCCGATCGTCGGGCCGATCGCCGGCGCGAAGGTGACGGAAAGGGCGAAGAGTGCCAGCCCGAAAGGCTGCTGCGCCTTGGGCAACCGGGTCAGGATCATGGTGAAAGCCATGGGGATGAGCACGCCACCGGCAAAGCCCTGCAGACCGCGCAGCGCGATCATCGAGCCGAGGTCATGGGCGAAGGCGCAAGTCGCGGAAAAGATCGGGAATAGGATGGCATTTGCCAGGATATAGCGCCGGAACGAGAAGACGCGGCTCAAATAGTCGGTAAGCGGGATCACCACGATCTCGCCGATCAGGTAAGACGTCGATATCCAGGCGCCGTTATCGACGCCCGTGCCGATGCCGCCCTCGATATCGAGCAAGGAGGCATTGGTGATCTGGATATTCAGGATCGCCATGAAGGCGCCGATCAGGCCGGCGAGCACCGCGATCCATGCCCTCGTGCTCGCTTTTTCCGATGGGACCGCAGCGGCTGGCAGCGCGCCGGGCGCAACCGTTTCAGCAATGGTGGACATAACACCCTCCTGCCTTGTCTGGCTGGTGAGATGGGCGCCTAATCGCCCTTGAGCATCCGCTTTCAGGTGGAAGCACTTGAAAGCGGAAAGATGCGCTAGATTCAAAATGTTAGAGCGACCTTAGTGCGTCCGCGCTGAACGCACGGGCGCTCTAGTTGTGGATCGTTGCCGACGTTGACGCGACTTCGCGCGCCGCGGGGTTGGTGTCGATGGTCGGGTAAACCGACATGCCCGGTCGCAGCGTCACCGACAGTGGGCTCCCGTGATCCAGCACGATTTTCACCGGGATGCGCTGCACCACTTTCGTGAAGTTGCCGGTTGCATTGTCCGGCGGCAGCAATGCAAATTCCTGGCCACTTGCCGGCGAGATGCTGTCGACGTGACCCTCGAAGACCTTTCCGGGGAATGTGTCCACTTCCACCGTCACCTTCTGGCCCGGATAAACGTCGGTGAGTTGGGTTTCCTTGTAGTTGGCGACGATATAGGCCGCGTCCGTCGGCACCACCGCCATGAGCTGCGTGCCCGCCTGCACGTATTGTCCGAGCCGCAGGGTGCGGTTCCCGATCACGCCGTCGATGGGAGCGGTTAACGCGGTATAGGAAAGGTTCAGACGGGCTTGGTCCTCGGCGGCCTTGGCGCTGTCGAGAGCGGCCTTCGCCTGCTGAACCTCGGCCTTGATCACGTCAAGCTGCTTGGTCGCACTGGCAAGGGTCGCCGTGTCGCGCGTTACGGCGGCCCGGGCGGCTGTGATGCGCGAAGCGGCCTGCTGAGCATTCTGGATGGTGCCGAAGCCTTGGCGAGCAAGCTCGGAATATCGCTTGTCGTCCTGCTCTGCGAAGGTCTGGTCGGCCTTGTCCGCTTCGACGGTCGCCCTTGCCGCGTCGATGGCGGACTGCTGAGCCACCAGGGCCGACTGCTTGTTGGCGATGTTCGCTTCGGCAGCCTCGACCTGAGCCCTGGTCTGTTCGAGGCTGACCTTGAAATCACGATCATCGATGCGGGCGAGGATCTGTCCCGCCTTCACCCGCTCATTGTCGGCCACGAGCACGTCGGCGATGTGGCCGGAAACCTTCGGCGCAATCGTCGTGCTGTCGGCCTTCACATAGGCGTCGTCGGTCGACACCTGGAAGCGGCCAGTCGTCCAGTACCCCCATCCGTAATCGGCAGCCGCGGCAAGGCCCGCGACGGCCACGGAGGCAAAGAGCAGACCACGCAACAATCGCTTTCCAGGCATGTTTGCTGCCGGCGCTAGCGCAGGCGGGGTCGCAGGTAGTTCCTGCGGGAGCCGAATGGTCGGCATCGCTTCCGCAGTAGGCGAGGGGCTGTCGATAATGGCAAGTGGCGTATGCTGGTTCATGGCCGGTTCCTTTCCCCGGTGTGGCGGGGCGAAACGCGTCCTGCCAAATTAGGAAAACTATTGCTTTCTAAAATGCGCGCGGAGAATCGGACTGTCAACAGAATTTGGAAAGCAGGTGTATTCCTTAATCGTTGATGCTGAAGTTGCACTTGTGGGAGCTGATAGCGCTTGCGACAGGATATGACCCAAAGCTGGAGCAGCACCGGGTTTCCAGGGCGCGTGAACGCGGACTGAACGGAAAGGCCGCCCCCTGAGGGCCGGCCATGTTTTCTTCCTGGCGATTGCGGGTATGTGCTGGTGTTCACCCAAGCAGGCTTAACGATCACTTCGCCGGGTTAGGGCCGATCGTCTTGCCATGTGCGACGCGTTCGGCTGCCTTGTGGACCATGGTATAGGCATAGTCGATGCCCATGCCATAGGCGCCGGAATGCTCCTTCACGATTGCGGTGACCGCGTCGTAGGTTTCCCGATGTGCCCAGTCGCGCTGCCACTCCAGGAGGACCTGCTGCCAGGTGACCGGGACGACGCCGGCCTGAACCATCCGGTCGATGGCGTATTTGTGCGCATCGGCGGATGTGCCGCCGGATGCATCGGCAACCATGTAGATCTCATAGTCGGTGTCATGCATGCAGGACAGTGCGAAGGTGGTGTTGCAGACCTCCGTCCAGAGCCCGGAAACAATCACTTTCTTTCGGCCGTTCGCGGCATTTTTTGCCAGCGCGTCGCGGACGTTCTGATCGTCCCATGAATTCATCGAGGTGCGCTCGAGGATGTCGTTTTCCGGAAAGACGCTCAGCAGTTCAGGGAAGGTGTGGCCGGAGAAGGTACCGGTTTCGACAGTCGTGATCGTCGTCGGGATGTTGAAGACCTTGGCCGCCTTGGCCAGGCCGACGACGTTGTTCTTCAGGACCTGCCGATCGATCGACTGAACGCCGAAAGCCATCTGCGGTTGCTGGTCGATGAAGATCAGCTGGCTGTTGGCGGGGGTCAGGACTTCGAGCTTGCTGGACATGTCTTCTCTCCTCAGTGGTGGTCGCCGGCGGGCGGGGCGTGAATTCGTTGGGCCATCTTGGCCCGTCGGTTGCTGCCGATGAAGAGAGATTAGCGCGGCTGATTGAGCCGAAGAATAGAAATAATATCTAAAATTTAATTGCGAAAAATGAAATAATTGGAATGGTTTTGGCGTCCACTGACCACCACCAGGCACGGCAGCCAAACGCAGTGCTTCGGCGCCATTTCCGATGTATAATTGGATCAGGCAGGGAAAATGGAGGTGAGCCGATGAACAGGCTAACGATCATTGCCTTGTCCATGGCGTCGGCGCTGACGAGCGTTCCGCCGGCCATGGCATTTCCCACGGCAGCGGACGTCCCGAAGGTCGAGACGACGCAAGCGCAACTGGTACAGTACCGGCGATACGGTGGCGGCTACCGCGGTGGCTACTATCACGGGCACCACCACCACGGCGGCGGTGACGATTGGGCCTGGGCGCTCGGCGGACTGGCCGTCGGCACGATCCTCGGTGGAGCGCTGGCGCAGCCCTACTATGGCCCGCGCTACTACGACCAGGGATACTATGGCCAAGGCTACTATGACCAAGGCTACTACGGGCCGACCTACTACCGCCCGCGTTACTACGCGCCACGCTATTACCGTCAGACCTATTATGGCGGCAACGCGCACACGCGCTGGTGCTATGCCCGTTACCGGTCCTACAGGGCTTACGACGACACCTTCCAACCCTATTACGGTCCGCGGCGGATCTGCGTCTCGCCCTACTGAAGGGTCGTAGGATTTCGTGAGAATGTCACCGCTCGACGAGTGACCACCGCCTTCCGATCAGCCGGCAGCACCTGTCGGCGAGGCGTTTCTGATCCGGCTGCTGCTCAACAGTCCGGCTGCCTGAACCAATGGGTAGCCGGCGGCAGCGATGTCGGAATTGATCCTGTGCAGATCGCGAACGAGGTCGATGAAGAGCGCATTGCCTTTCGCGTCAGTTGTCGCTTCGATGCGTTCGAGGCCGAGGTGCCGGCTGACGACATCATCCTCCAACTCGCGAAAGCAATCCTTCTGGGCGGCAAGGCGGGCTGAGGCGGAGACGTCGCGCGACAACAGCGCAGCGGGAAGCAGCCTCAGCGAAGCGGCAATCACCTCCGAGAGGGCGTCGAGCGCCTCGCGCTGGCTCGCGCTAAGGGAAATGTTCTGCTTGACCTTGGCTCGGATGCGGTCTGCGAGGCTGAGCTTGATGACGTCGCCGGCATGTTCGAGATTGCTCGCGAACAGCATGATCTCGTGGGCTCTGCCGGTGTCCCCCGCCGAAAGCTCGTCCTGCGTCAGCTGTCCGAGATAGGCGTGGACCGAGGCCATGTAGTTTCCAAGCCTCGCATCGACCGACGGCAGTTCCTTCAGGCTTTCCATCCGGCCGGATTGCAGCGCCGTCAGCGATATCAGGAACATGTGTTCCAGCAATTCGCTCATGCGTATCGTTTCCGTGGTCGCATTGCTGAGCGCGATTGCCGGTGTCTCCAGCGACCTTCGATCGAGGTAGCGCGGGGATGCCAGCGGGTCGTCGGCGGCGGGGCGCGCCGGGACAAGTCGCTCCACCAGGCGGATGACGATGGGTGACAGCGGCAGGAACACGGCTGCGACCAGCAGGTTGAAGGCAGCGTGGAGGCCGACGGCCACATGGAGCGGTTCGGCGGGCAGGCGCCCGGCCACCTCCACGATCTCTCGCGTGAAAGGAAGCAGCGCGAGCGCCAGCAGGCCGCGGCAAAAGAGGTTGGCGAGCGGCAGTTTGCGGGCCGCGGGCGGCTGGTCGAGCGTGGCGCTGACGGCCGGAAGGCCGCCGCCGAAATTGACACCCAGGATCAAGGGCACGGCTCCGGCAATTTCGAGACTGCCATTCATCAGAAGCGAAGCCACAAGCAGGATGACCGCGAGCGTCGAGTGACAGAGCCAGGCGAGCAGCGCGCCGACGAGGAAGCCGAGCGCCGGCTCCCCGGCCACTGCTGCGAGCACATCGTGGAAGAGCGTCGCCTGGCGCAGGGGCGCGGTCGCCGAAACGATCACCTTCAACGCCATCAGCATCAGGCCGAGGCCCATCAGGATGCGACCGGCGTTTCGCGGTCGAAACTCGCTGGACGCGCTGAATGCGACATAACCGGCGAACAGGAACAGCGGAGCGAGCGTCGCCGCCAGGGAGGAGCCGGAGGCAAAGAGGCCGGAGACGAGCGCCGAGCCGATATCCGCCCCGAGCAGGACGGCAAGGCCGGCCGGTGCCGAGATCGCCCCGGCGCCCGCAAGCCCGGCAACGATCAGCGCCATGGCGGTGGCGCTGCCGAGCACGGCGGTTGCCACGACGCCGCCGCCAAAGGCGGTGAGCCGGTTCGACAGGCGTTCCTCGACGAAGCGCTGCAGCCGGTCACCCCAGCCACGCATGACGCCGGTGCGCACCATGCGCACACCCCACAGAAGCAGCGCCACGCCGCCAAGGAGTTCCAGGATAACCAATGTACCAGAGTTCATCTCACTGCCTCGTCGCAAGCATCAGTCGGCGACGGATTCGTCGGGGGCGACAGAGCCGATATTGTAGCCTTCGAGCTGCGCGGCCATGCTGCCGCGTCGCGGGAAGTGCAGGATGGTCGCCGTCCCGGGCGTCACCGGAACGACACGCGACGGCGGAAGGTCGAGGAATTCGTGGCAGGCGGCACGAACGACGCCGCCATGGGCGACGATCAAGAGGTCCCCCTCGGTGCGCGACATCCAGTCGTGCACGCCTTCGGCCACGCGCCCGCGAAAGGCGCCCCAGGTCTCGCCATTGGCCGGCGTGAAGGTCCCGGCGCGCCAGGCGGCATAGTCCTCCGGACGCTCGGCGATCAGATCCGGCTTGCGCCGCCCGGTCCACTCGCCCATGTCCAGTTCGCGAAAACGCACGTCGGTCGGCGCGTCCGGGTGGCCGATGAGCGCGACCGTCTGGCGGGTGCGGCCGAGATCGGAGGCGATGATGCGAACCGGCTTCAGCGCCTTGGCATAGGGGCGAAACCGCCTCACTTGCGCGACCCCGCGCTCGGACAGGAGCGAGTTGTCCTGGCCCTGCAGGCGTTGTTCGGCGTTCCACTCGGTCTCGCCGTGGCGCATGAGGATGAGCCTCATTGATGGATCCTTTCTCCGGTCGCGGCAAAGACCGCATCGGGTGTGCGAATGAAGGAAAGAGGGATCGTCTCCCCTGGTGTCGCGGTGAAATAGCCGTCGGCCATGGCGGTGACGCGCAGGTCGCCGACCATCGCCGTCACCATGGTGCGTCCGGCAATCGGCGCCGCTTCGGCAAAGCGGGCGGCAAGCGATGGCCCGCCGGCGACCGAGCCGACGCTGACATCCTCGGCGCGGTAAAGGAGCTGCACCGTGTCACGACCGGCCGAAAGCGTTGCCGGCGCAAGCGCCGTTTCGCCGAAGAGCAGCCGGTCATCCACGCGATGAACCGGGATCAGGTTTGCCGGCGGCGTGCCGAGGAAGGTCGCGACGAAGGTGGTTTGCGGGTTGCGCAGAAGATCGATCGGTTTGCCGAACTGCTCGACGCGGCCATTGTTGAGCACGGCCACGTGGGTCGCCATGGTCATGGCCTCGACCTGATCATGCGTGACATAGACCGAGGTCGCGCCGGTCGCCCGATGGATGCGCATCAGTTCGCTGCGCATCTCGATGCGCAGCTTGGCATCGAGGTTCGACAGCGGCTCGTCGAACAAGAGGATGCTCGGCTCCGGCGCGATGGTTCGGGCGATCGCCACGCGCTGCTGCTGGCCACCGGAGATTTCTGCCGGATAGCGTTCGGCAAGCGCATCGATGCCGAGGAGCGCAAGCACTTCCCTGACACGCTTTTCACGTTTCTCCCGGGGCCATTTGGCGACCTTCAGCGGCCAGGCGATGTTGCCGGCGACGGTCATGTGCGGCCAGAGCGCGTAGCTCTGGAAGACGAGGCCGGCGTTGCGCCGGCCGGCGTCGGCAATGACGCCGCCCGCGCCGCTGGAAACGGTCTGCCCGACGAAGGCGATTTCCCCTTCGCTCGGGCTTTCAAGCCCGGCCAGCATGCGCAGAAGGGTCGACTTGCCGCAGCCGGAGGGGCCGACGAGAACGAGGAAGGAGCCAGCAGGCACGGAGATATTGACGTCCTTGACGGCGGTGAAGGCACCGAACCGCTTGACGAGGTTGCGGATCTTGATGGCGTCCGCGGCGCCGGTTGCAATCGCATTCATGGCTGTTTCCATTTCTGGACACGGTTCTGCAGGGCATGAGCCAGGAACGAGGCTGCCAGGCAGACGACGAGGATGACGAGGGTGATGGCGTTGGCGAACTGCATGAAGCCTTCGGCCGCATAGCGATAGGCGACCATGCTGAGCACTGGCGAGGTCGCGGTGAACAGCAGCACGACCAGCGAGAGGTCGCGCACCATTTTCACGAAGACGAGGATCGCCCCGGCAAAGAGGCCGCGGATGGCGAGCGGGAAGATGATTGCGAACAGACGACGGATCAGCCCCGCACCCGTCAGCCGGGCGCTTTCCTCGATGTCGGCGGAGATCTGGCCGAGCACCGAGCGACCGGACTGCACGGCAAAGGGCAGGTTATGGGCCGACGCCGCGATGACCAGCAGAGCGAACGTGCCGTAGAGCGAGGGCAACGGGCCGATCGGCGCGCCGAAGAGCGCGATATAGGCCGCGGCGAAGGCGATGCTCGGCACCAGCAACGGCAGGAAGGCGAGCTGGCTGAGCACGGTGGCAAGCAGGCTGCCCTTGCGCTGGACGATGGTGTAGGCGAGCGCAAGGCCGAGTAGCATCGTCGTGAAGGCAACGACGAGGCCGAGGCGGATCGTATTCCAGATCGCATCGATCAGAACCGGATTGCGGAAGATGCCGGCCTGTCCCTGCGCCATCTCGCCGCCGCCCTCGCCGATCCAGAAATGCAGCGTCCAGTTGGAGAAGAGTGCCCCGCTTTGCGGCGCAAGGCTCGATGCGGCAAGCACGAGCACCGGCAGCGCCGTGGTCAGAAGCCCGATCACCACGGCGATGGCGAAGAGTGGCCAGCGCCAGGCGCCGAGCGGGAAGCGTTTGGTTCGTCCGCCCTTGCCCGTCACAGTGATGAAGGCCTTGCGGCCTGAGACGATGCGATCGGACAGCCAGAGAAAGAGCGCCGACACGGCGATCAGCAGCAGCGCGAGTACGAAACCACGTTCGTTCTGCCCCGTCTCGATCATGCCGAAGAGGCGGGTGGAAAGCGTCTGCATGCGCACCGGTAGGCCGAGCAAGGCGGGTGCGGCGAAATTGGCGACGGCGCCAGCGAAGGTCAGCGACGTGGCGGCGATAAGCGCCGGTGTCACGACCGGCAGAATGATGCCGAAGAAGATACGCGGACGTTTGGCGCCCGCCATCTGTCCGGCCTCGACGAGATCGGCACCCACTGAGCTCAACGCAGCAGCGATGATCGTGTAGGCCAGCGAATAGTAGTGTGCGATCAGCACGATCGCCGTCGGGATCAGGCCCCAGGCCAGCCAGTCGGGAATGGCAAGGCCACTGGTTTCGAAGAAACCGGCCGAGCCGCCGAGACGGGAATTGCGAAACAGCGTTCCCCAGGCAAGTGCGGCGGCAAAGCTCGGGATCATGTAGGGCAGCGATGCCATTAGCCCGAGGAAGCGGCGCCCCGGCACGTCGGTGAGCACGACCAGCCAGGCGAGGAAGCCGCCGATCAGCAGGCAGCCGCCGCCGACACTGAAGCCGAGGATCATGGTGTTGAGGAGCGGCCGCCACCAGAGATTGGCGGAGAGCGGGCTGGCGAGCACGGCCTTCCAGGCCGCAACGCCTTCTGGCGTCAGCGTGGTGACGAGGATGCGCAGTAGCGGCGCGACGACCAGGATGGCGACGATGGCAACCAGAAGGGCCGGCAGGAGGAAACCCGATCGGAGCAGCCGGCTGCCCGATGGTGCTGATATCAATAGGGATGTCATGTGCGAGCCTCGGCGTCTGTCGGCACCATCGTGAAAGCGTGCCGACAGACGATTTTCTGTTACTGGAGCGTGATGATCAGGTCGGCGATGCGTCCGCGCGCGGCGGCCGTCTTTGCCGGATCGATCGTCCAGGCTTTCAGTTCGCTGAGTTTGACCGAGTCCGGATGGTCGGCGATGGTCTTGCGGGTTGCGTAGTCGCCGGGAACGTTGAACGGCTCGAAGCCGGCTCCGCCCGTCGGCGTGTCGTCGCCGAACATGAAATCGATCAGCAACCGGGCGGCAGCTGGATGGGGTGCCTTGTCCGCAACCGTCAGCACCGCCGGGAAGAGGATGCCATTGGCGGGCTCGACATTGTTGGCGATCTGCAGCGCCCAGCCTTCCTTCTCGTTGTCGCGCCGGTCGGAATAGGTGCCGAAACCGACGGGCGGGTTCTTGGCATTGACGTCGCCGATCGACTTGTTGAGCACGTCACTGTTCGGAACCAGGATCAGGTCATTGGCGAAAAGGTTCTTGATGAACTGTTCGCCGGCGCCCTGAAGATCAGGCTCCACTTCGATGTCCTTGCCGAAATGCACCTTGTAGGCAGCCGCCATCTCGTCCGGATGAAGCGCGATCTCGGTCAAGAGATCGAGCAGTTCTCCGCGCTGGCTCGGGTCGACCATCAGCACCCGGCCCTGCCATTCCGGCTCCGTGAGCTGCCAAAGGTTGGTGATGGGCGAACCGTCAGGAAACGCCTTTTCGTTGTACATCAGTACCTTGGTCGAAAGACGTTGCGTCAGCAACGGTGCCTTGTAGCGGTCCTCCAGTTCATTCGAAACACGTGGCGGCACGTAGTTGACGATCCGCTTGCCCTCCAGAAGCTTGGTGAACACAACAGGCGTATCGGCGATGTAAAGCACGTCGACGGCATACACGCCGGCCTGCTGCTCCGCCTCGACGCGTGCGATCTGCTTGGTCGAGCTCATGTCGAGGCCGATCAGGTCGATACCCGGATAAGCTTCCTCGAAGGCCTTCTCGATCTTGGCGATACGGCTCGACAGCGAGAAGATGGTGACGCTTCCCTCCTTCTGTGCGAGTGGCAGTAATTGCTGCGGCGTCAATCCGTCGAGATCGGACGCCATCGCGATCGACGGCATCACGAAACACGCGGCGAGTGCGGCATTGCTCAGTCTTTTCAACATTTCCTGCTCCTCCCTTTCATTCCCCATCAGTCGAAGTCGTTGAACAACTCCGACAGCTTCTCCAGCCTGCCGATGACCTGCCCCTGGTGGCGCCCGGCGATCGTCAGGACAATGGCGTTGACGATCGCGAACGGGATCGTCGGTGTCTGGAATTCGCTTCGCGAGCGCCCCCGGGGTGCTGCGAGCATCAGATCAGCAGGGGGCTCCATCAGCGGCCCGGCCAGATCCGAAACGAGGATCGATCGCGCGCCGACGCGAGCCGCATGCCGAACCAGTGGGCCATAGCTTTGCGGCTGCTTGCGGAAGGCAAGCGCCACGACCAGGTCGCCGGCCTCCATGCTGACCAGGCGCTCGGCTATGTCCCGGCCGCGGCCCGTCAGTTGGATCGTGGTCATGCCGAAGCGGTCGAGGCGGCGTTGCAGGAAGCCGGCGACCGATTGCGCGTGGCCCTGCCCGAAGATGAAAACCCGGCGCGCGGCAAAGATCAGATCGGCAGACCTGTCGATATCCGCCTGTTCCACCGATCGGGCGAGCGTTTCGAGCGCGGTGATCTCGGCCGCAATCAGATCGGTCAGGTAGTCGCCATGCTCAACCTTCGAGACCGATCGTCGCATGCGGTTGGCAGCGTCCTGATCGTCCAGCACCTCGCGCTGCAATTGCGCGCGAAGGTCCGGGAAGCCCTTGTAGCCCAGCTTCTGAGCAAGCCGCGTGGCGGTGGCTTCATGCACCGAAGCGCGCTGGGAAAGCTGCGGGCCGGACAGGAACGCAGCTTCTGCGCGGTTCTCGAGCATGGTCGCGATCAGTTTCTGATCTGCATCGGTCAGCCGCCTGGAATGGGTCTTGATGCGATCGAGTATCGTCATGACGTCCCCGCAAGTTCATTTGCAGGATCTATCGTCTCTGCAATCTTTCGTGCCGTCAACAAGGTGGATGCAAGAATCTTTGCAAAATCCTGCAAGGCGTCCAGGCGCGCAAGTTCGGTTGTTCTCGATCGAGATGCCCGGAGCGTGATACCGATCCCTGATGACTACCTTTGCGTTTGTTTCGTCCGCGAGAACACGACTTCTGGTTTCTTTCGGAAAAATCTCTGCAAGGCGGCGCAAACCGTCTTTGTCGCGCTATAGCTGGTCTTCCGCCGCTTCGAGGGCGCTATTCAAGTTCGATTTGCCGACGTAGTGTCCGCGCATTGATTTGCAGGACAGGACGCAATGACGACGATCACGATGAATGACGCGCTCGAGCGGGCCGGTACGGGGCCCTATCAATATCGCTTGATCGGCATCTTCGGGTTGGTCTGGGCCGCCGATGCCATGCAGGTTCTTGCCGTGGGCTTCACGGCGGCCTCCATCGCCGCAACGTTCGGATTGACAGTTCCGCAGGCGCTCCAGACCGGTACCGTGTTCTTTTTCGGCATGCTGATCGGCGCCGTCGGCTTCGGCCGGTTGGCCGATCGGATCGGCCGGCGGCGGGTGCTGATCGTCACCGTTGCCTGCGATGCGGTCTTCGGCATGCTGTCGATTTTTGCGCCCAGCTTCGGCGTCCTGCTGCTGCTGCGGTTCCTCACGGGCGCTGCAGTCGGCGGTACCCTGCCGGTCGACTATGCCATGATGTCGGAGTTCCTGCCTGCCCGTAGCCGTGGACGATGGCTCGTCATGCTCGAGGGGTTCTGGGCCGTGGGAACGCTGGTCGTCGCCGTGGCGGCATGGCTCGTTACGCGCGCAGAACTCTTGGATCCATGGCGCTCCATTTTCGCGGTCACCGCCATCCCCGCGGTGTTCGGCCTCGGGCTTCGCTTCCTCGTTCCGGAGTCTCCGCTCTATCTGCTTCGTGCGGGCAAGGCCGCCGAAGCAAAAGCCATCGTCAACCGGATACTCGTTGCCAATCGCCACCCTCAACTCGAAACAGCGGTGTCGATCACGCTTCCTGCGGCCTCACCGGGTGCCGGTATCTTCTCTGGGGATCTGCGCCGCCGCAGTCTTCTGATCTTGGCCGTGTGGTTCCTGGTCTCGGTGTCCTACTATGGCGTCTTTACCTGGGTGCCGCCGCGACTCGCGGGCGAAGGCTTCGGCTTCGTTCGCGGTTATGGATTTCTCGTTCTCATCGCATTGGCGCAAATTCCAGGCTATGCGCTTGCCGCCTATGGCGTCGAGGCATGGGGACGCCGGCCGACGCTGATCGGCTTTTGTCTTCTCTCCGCCTTGAGCTGCCTGCTTTTCGTCGTGGCAAATGGCGCCGCCATCATCGCAGCGTCACTGCTCATCATGAGTTTTGCGCTGCTCGGCACCTGGGGCGCGCTCTATGCCTATACGCCGGAACTCTATCCGACAGAGGCGCGAGCAACCGGAATGGGCGCGGCGGGCGGCATGGCGCGGCTTGGCGGTCTGCTCGCCCCGTCCTTGATCGGTTTTCTGGTGGCCCAGAGTTTCTGGCTTGCGATCGGCACCTTTGCGGGCCTGTTGCTCGCGGCTGCGACAGCCGCCTGCCTGATCGATGCGGAAACCCGCCAGGTGTCGCTGGCGTGAGGTCCGCAGACGAATCCGCCCAGCGCTCCCGCTGAAGAAGGCGCAAATCACAGAGCCGAAAAAAATAGGAGCTTTGCCAAGATGTTGCGGCAATATCCGCCTGTGCATAACCGGTGGACAGAATGCGGACAACTCGGGCAGCTCTCGAACCGGGCTTTCGGATCGAGCAAACCGCCCTAGCATGTAGATGCGGCCGATCCCACGGTCGCTAGTGTAGCAGCTATATCATCGGGACCGGTGTTCGCGCCGGTCCCGATCCTCTATCCAGATCTTTCTTCAGCTGTAGGCGCCGTTCCGCCATGGTTCTGCAACAGGCCGCGTTGAGTGGCCTGCGGTGCGCTGGGCATGGCGTGGGTCTGCTCCTGTGCGGCCGGCGCATAGCTGCATTGCACAATAATTGTTTTCCATATGATCAAAAATCAGGCATAAAGCACACAGCTGATGCACATGGCGGTTCTCCTCCCAATGCCGCCGCAGCAGCTGTTCCCCTCTGGAGGTTTATTGACCTTCACACCTTATGGGCCGCGGTCTTCCGTCGGCCCTTTTTTCTTTCTGGCCGTGTCTCCTTTCTCTGCTCCGCGATCGGCCTTGCCGCCAACCCAGCCTCACAAATGATGGCCGTAGGCGCTGTTGATGGGCCGCGCCAATTGCGTTTCGGGAAAACGCGTTCTGTAATGCCGTCGTCCTGGAGGGGTGGAGGCAGAGAGCGTGGAACCGACACATCTGTTCGAGCTGGTGATCGGCATGTTTATGGCCATCATCGCCCTGCACTATGTCGCCGACAGGTTTGATCTACCGCCTTCCGTGGCGCTTCTGGCCGGCGGCGCGCTTCTGGCCTTCGTGCCGGGCCTGCCGACCATCGAGGTGGATCCCGAACTGGTGCTTGTCATCTTCCTGCCGCCGCTGCTGCTCGATGGCGCGTGGACCATCGCCGTCGGCCGCCTGCGCCGTCATTTGATCGGCATCGCCTCGCTGGCGATCGGCGCGGTATTCTTCACCTGTGCCGTCGTCGCCGTGGTCACGCATCTGCTTTTCCCCTCGCTTCCCTGGGCCGCCTGCGCGGCGCTTGGGGCGATCGTGTCGCCGCCTGACGCGGTCTCGGCTCGTGCCGTGCTGCAGCGCGTGCGGCTGCCTCGGCGGCTGCAGATTCTGCTCGAAGGGGAAAGTCTGCTCAACGATGCGAGTGGCCTCGTGCTCTTCCGCTTCGCGATTGCCGCCGGTATGACCGGGGCCTTCAGCGCGAGTGAGGCGGTCGGCAGCTTTTTCGTGCTGGCGATCGGCGGCGCCCTCGTCGGGACCGCGATCGGTGCGGCCTGGGTTCTGCTCGCGCGCCGCCTTGGCGACGAATATCTGATCATCGCCGCCACGGCCCTGCTTTCCTGGACGTCTTACCTGCTCGGCGAGTTCCTGCATGTTTCAGGCGTCATCGCCACGGTCATCACCGGTCTGATCGCAAGCTGGCACCAGCACACCGTGCTCTCGGCGGCAACACGCATGCGCGGTTCGTCGTTCTGGACCGTCATCGTCTTCCTGATGGAGGCCGCCGTCTTCATTCTGATCGGCCTCTCGCTGCGGGGCGTCGTCGAGCGCGGAGGCGGCTTCGATGTCGTTGCCGCAACCATGTGGTGGCCAATCCTTGCAATTCTCGTCGCGCTCGCCGTCGCACGGTTTGCCTGGGTGTTCGGGTCGGATATGGTCATCCGCCTCGGCAATGTCCTGGGGACGGACCGCTATCGGCCACTTGGGGCGCGCGGGGCAACGGTGGTCTCCTGGGCGGGCGTGCGCGGCGTCGTCACGCTCGCCCTGGCCCTCAGCATACCGGAGGGTTTTCCCGGTCGCGACTTTATCCTCGTTACGTCCTTTGCCGTCATCCTCGGGACGGTGCTCGTCCAGGGCACGACGCTCGGGCGGGTGATCGCGTGGGCGGGGCTCGTTGAGCCACCGTCGGAAAAGGCGCGCCTCAGCATGAGCCAGGCCGAGGCGGCCATGGCACAGGCACAGCTCGTAACCATTCAGAGCCGGGCCTATGACGACGAGGGCAAGCTCATTCATCCGCAACTGCTCGACAGGTATCAGCGCCGTGCGGTGTCAATCGTCGACTATGCCCAACGCACAGAGCACTACACGCCCATTCTTCATGCCCATTTCGACGTCGTGCTCGAAGCGGTCGCCACGGGACGGCGTGAACTCATCCGGCTTCATCGCGCCGGTGACATCGACGACGAGACGTTGCACGAATTGGAAAGGGACCTCGACCTTGAAGAATTGAGCGCGCTTGCCGCCAAGGCATGAGGCTGCGTCGTCTCAGGCGAAGCGGATCGCGTTCCTGGCGCGGGCCTTGGCGGCTTCTTCTTCGCGGTTGCGCGGTGGCTGCGACGTTTCGAGCGAATCGAGCAATTCCCGGGCGCATGCCGCGATCGAATTGACCGCGTGCTCGAACGCCGCCTCGTTGCGCTTGGACGGTTTGGTCGTTCCGCTCAGTTTGCGGACGAACTGCAACGCGGCGTCATGGACTTCCGCGTCCGTCGCCGGCGGCTCGAAATTGAACAGGGGTTTTATGTTTCGGCACATGACGGGCTCCCGGTCCTCTTCGTTTTCGCTCCTGAGGCCTGGATCCTAATGCCCGTTCCCCATCGGCGGAAGACCTTTACCGTCCTTCTTCTCCAATCCGACTGTCGGGCGCTTCCCGTCAGGAGCTCCTTCCGTTCTGTGCCAGGCGCAGGCCGGCCGCGCGTCCGCCGCTCGGCACCACGACGAGCTGCTTGACCTTGCCCTGTTTGAAGGCGGTCAGGAAACGCGGATAGTCGGCGAAGGCGACACAGCCATGCGATTCCGCCCGGCCGCCGCGCAGCAGGTAGCTGTGCGTCAGGAAGCCGTCGCGGCCATGCTTGTTCTTTCCGTCGATCGGCAGCATGCGGATCGCCTCGACACCATGGAAGCGCGTCTCGCGCATCCTGAGATTGTAGGTGTGCGGTGGGGTCGGGCCGGTCATCTTGACGTCCACGTAGCGCGGATTGTCGGCCATCTTGCCGATGCCGGAATGGGCCTCGAGCACGCTGCCGTCCGGCATGTAAACCTTGGCAGCGGTAATGTCGTAGACGGCGACGCCATTGCCGGCCTTCGCTCCACCGCCGAATATGTTGCGCAGCGCCTGGCCGAATCCGGTGCCGGAACTGTTTTCCGCCGGATCTTGCGGCCGCGCATAAGCGACCTTCGGCTTTGCTGGCGTTTCGCGTTCGCCGGCCTTTCCGGTCTCTTCGGCCTTTGGCACGGCCTCGACTTCGGCCTGCTTGGTCGCAGGTTTGTCGGGTTCGGCAGCGGGCTTCTCAGCTTGTTCGCTGCGCGGGCGGAACTGCGGCATGGGACCGACGGACGGCGTGTCTTCATGGCTCGGCAGCGCGGCCGTGTCATCCGCCGTGTCCGGATCAGGCTGTTCGGCGAGATCGTCCTCGGGAGGCGCGGTCAGCACGGCGGAGAACGCGCTGCCTTCCACGTGGCTCTGAGACGGAGTGGCATAGGCGAGCTGGATCGCCGGCTTGTCGGCGAAACCGGTGGTCATCGGAGCGAAGCGCGCCGGCGCGGCTACGCCGGCCATCGCGGTCACTTGGCGAGATTGGGCGGAAACCGAGGGAGCGGAGGTGCTGGTGAGCTGTTCGGACGCCAATACGGCGTTCTTCACGGCCGTTGCGAGACGCGCGCTCTTGCCGAGCAATTCGGCATCTCTCGGGAATTCGAGATCGCTCGCAAATCTCGTTGCGGAGACGAATGGCTGCGCCGCGGCGGCCGCGACGAGCCGCGTCGCCTGGTTGACCCTGGCGTGCTTGTCCCAGGCGCGCTCTTTCGTTTTTTCAGCCAAATGCAGCTGCGGTTTGGGCAGCAGGCGGCCCGAACCATGCGCGAAGGAACCGCCCACGGCGACCATACCGACGAATGACCACGCAGCCGCGCCGACAAGAGCGGTGCCGCAGCAAGTGATCAGCAATGGACGCAACAGACGATTCAAAGACTGTGGGCGAATGATCTTACTCAACAACGCAAATCAAGCCAGAAATTCACGCAAAAGGCCCTCAGGCCGGCGAGCGACCATCGCTACGCGACTTTCCGGATTGTCCCCTTCTTGACGACTGATGGACAAAAGATGGAGAAGTATGGTTAAATTTTGCTTTCCAGCCGGCGAAAAGCAGCATTTTTATCAGCGGCCATCCGAAATTCTGAAAGGGTCTGCTCGCGGCGCGCGCCGCCAATCGACGAATGCGCTTCAGGATTGTCTATCGCCTGCGATAGGACCGAAAAGGCTAAGCGCGGGCGGCGTCCATTGTCCGTCGCTGCGGACGCATACCGACAGCCGGCGCAGGCCCATTTCTCCTGAAGGCGAATGACAGCGATCTGAGCGGCTCGGCGGCATCGGCGGGCCGCTTATCCCGCTTTGTTCGGCAGCCGGTAAATTTCCGTCTGCTCCGTCCGACCGGAAAGGCAGTGTCTGCCAAGTGGTGTGAGGTCGGAGCGGTCTTCGGTCAGCAAACCGACTGTTTCACCGCTCAGGAGCACGACGATCTCTTCATTCGGCGCAACCGACTTGCCGAGCTGCTCCAGGCGATTGCACACGTTCACCGCGTCGCCGACGATCGTATAGGCGGACCGCCCGCTCATGCCGATATTGCCCGAAACGACCGGGCCGGAATGGACGCCGACGCGCACGCGGAGGGGAGACAGCCCCTGCCGACGCCGGTCCGCATTGTCCTCCGCGACCGCGAGGGTAATGGCGCGGGCCGCGCGCATGGCGCGATCGGCGTGATCCGGCTGGTCATCGGGGGCGCCCCAAAATGCCATCACGCAATCGCCGATGAACTTGTCTATCGTGCCGCCTTCATCCTCGATGCAACGGCCGAGCAAGTCGAAATGTCTGTTCAGGAGCGTGGCGACTTCGGCAGCGGTGGTCTTTTCGGCCGTGGCGGTGAAATCGACCACGTCGGTAAACATGATCGTCACCGTTCGCTGCGTCGAGACGAGATCGCCGCTTCCAAGGAGATGGCGCACCAGTTTCTTCGGCACGTAGGTCTCGAGCCAACGCAGCCCGGTCAACATCGTATTGTAGGCCCGCGCCTGCTCGTTCAACTCGGTGAACAGGCTGCCGGGCAGGGGGTGAAGAGCTGCAAAGTCGAGCATGCCGACGGCACGGACCTCATGCGCCATGCTGGCGACCGGGCGAACGATCAGGCGGCTGACGACCCAAGCAATGACGATTGCTGCGAGCAGGACCACAAGACCGGCTATGCCGGCGCGCAGCAGGTCCCATATCGGTTTTTCCAGGGATTCGATCGGTATCTCGACGCCGACGATGAGAGGGGCCGGTGCATAGCCGCTGATCTTGCGGGTAAGAATGACACGGTCGTCTTGGCCCGCCTCCACAAAGCGCGCCTCCAGTGCGGAATCGTGGAAGGTCTGAGGCTCCCCCTCCCACAGCGCGGCAAGGAACGGATCGCCAAGTTCGTTAAGCTTCGGCAGCCGGTGCGCCGCGGATAACAAAGGATGGCCCGACGCCATCAGGGGATGGGCGAGTACCTGATCGCGGCCATAAAGGACAAAAGGTGTCGTCCCGGGATTCGAGACGGCGATCTGGCGCAGGAAATCAGAAATGGCATCGACCGTGATCGTGGCCCTGAAGACGCCGGCAAACTGGTCTTCGGTGCTTGCCGGTTGCTGTCGGTTTGTGACCGATGTGCGTATCGCCGGATCAGGCACGAAATAGACCGGCCCCCATTCAGCTTTACCGCTGCGGCGCGCCTGGTCGATCTCCGTGCGCTCGTCGTCGGTCTTGATGGTGTCGGCGAAGGAAAAGATGCCCTTGGGGCCCTGGGTCACACCGAAGATTTCGCCATTTGGCCTGACGAAGGAGAGCACGCGAACCTGCGGGGTCGCCGCCAGTGCACCTGTCATTACGCGCTCAAGGGCCAACGTGTCTTTCGGATCGAGGCGTCCGGCCCCGACTTCCTTTGCGAGGAACGCCAGCTGGTCCTCAACCGGAGCGAACCGGCTGCCGATTTTCGTCTGGACGGCATCGAGGCCGAGATGGGCCGATTGGGCGAGCAATTCGCGGGTTGCACCGGCTGACATATACCAGACGACGGAGAGGATGACGGCAGCGGTCAGCGCCACTAACGCCGCCATCACGATCGCCAGCGTGCGCGACAGGGAAATGGTTCGCTTTCGTGTGTCGGCGTCGGCCGCCCCGGTCGTCTTCACAGACATGCCTCAAGTTTCAAACGGCACCACGGACGTCGCGGCGCTCGCAAGGTTAAAAGTTGTTCTAACGATTCTTGCCCTTTTTCCAAGCGGATCGGGTCCGGTTGGTTGGGCGAAGGTCGCGACGTGATGTGCATCGCAATGGAGCGCTTTGTGACGGTTCGACCACCGGTACAGCCAGATTCCAAGCGCTCCGGCAATACTGATCACGGATCATTGGCAAGGCGCCTGCTGATGGGCGCAAACTCCGGCGTCGACTTGCGCGGCGTCGTGTCGCGCCCGCTGGCTTCCATCTGCTGCCAATATTTCCAGCCCACCGCCTTCGAGCCGAGCTCGTAGTCCATGCCGTCCCAGGCATCTTCGCGGAAGCTGTAGAAGGCCCAGTGCAGATCGTCCTTGTCGAGCGCGGTCAACACGTCCTCGAGATAGGTCTTGCAGCCCGACCAGCGCCGCATGCAGCCAAATTCACCGGCAACGAGACGACTGAGCGGGATGCTCCTGTCCTTGGCCCATTGCACCGGCTTTGCCAGATAGCCGGCCATTCGCGCCTTGTCCCAGGTCTCTTCGCCTTCGCCAAAGGGCACCTTACCCGGATAGGCATAGGGCATGTCGCGCTTGATGTTGGGCGCGCTCGTCGCCGCATAGGGTTCGTACATGTGAAAGCTGTAAAGCACCTTCTGGTCCATGAGCCCCGATGGCCAGTAAGAAAACGCGTCGGCTGCCCCATACCAGCCGGCATCTGCCATGATGGGTGTTGTCGGATCGACCGCGCGGATGGCCGTGATGATGGTCTCGTAGAAGGCTCTCAGATCCGCAGCGCTGCCTTTTTTGCTGGCGTACCAGGCCCGCATCGCCTGCGGATCGGCGTGCTCGGCAAGGCCGTTGTTCTTCTCCGGCGCCGGTTCGTTGACGATGTTGTAGGCGGCGACGGCCGGATGGTCCTTCAGTTCGCGCGCCAGATCCCGCCAGAAATTTGCCGCCTGGTCCCACCAGGCCTTGTCTCGCCAAAGCCGGCCGTCGAATGTGTTGCCGTTGTTCTGGGCCCAGCGCATGCCTGGCAGTGACAGCGGTGCGATCACGACCTTGAGCCCGGCCTTGTCGGCGCGGTTGAGCGTCGCCTTCAGCGTTTCGAGATCCGCGGCCGGAATACCCGCATATTCGTCGGCGTCGCCGATCAGGTAGTCGCGTTTTGCCGGCTTCCACTTGTCGTAGGAAAGGCGCACCCACGTGGCGCCATAGCCCGCCAACGCCTTGAAATAGGGCTCGTCCGGCGGCAGCCGGTTGAAACTGTTGCCGCCATGCTGCGGCTTGTCCCAGAACGTCATCAGATCAGCCGCATCGGCCGGGCCGACAAGGATGAAAGCGAAGAGAGTGGCGGCAAGCAGGCGCATGAGGTCATCCTTCGGGCACTGGTTCGAGTGCCGGTAACCTGGCACATCGCATCGCCGATGTTCCCCAGGGAACAAGGGCAGACTTTGTCTCGATCGTCTGCCGGTCGCGTGGCGGTCTGATCGCTGCGAGCGGGCGCGTGATTACGGGCGGCTGAATGTCTCGGCGAGAAAATCGAGAAACGCCCGGATCTTCGGCGCGACGTGCTGTCGCGAGGGGTAGATGGCGTAGAGCGTCGTTTCGACCGTATCCCAGTCGGAGAGTACGCGTTGCAGTCGACCGTTCCTCAGGTCGTCTTCCACATAAGGACGGGGTATCAGGCTGATCCCGAAGCCGGCGCGCAGTGCGTCGCGAACGGCAAGGCTTGACGTCACGGAATAGCGGGCTTTCACGGTCACCTTCTCCGTTCGACTGCCCTTGCGAAACTCCCATAAGTCCGCATGGCCCGAAAGACTGAAGCGGATACAGTTGTGCGATTTCAGGTCGGCCGGATCCGTAGGTTCGCCATGCACCTCGAAATAGGAGGGTGCCGAACAGACGACATGCGGCATGACTGCGAGTTTCCTGGCGATCAGGCTTGAATCCTCCAGCTTGTCGCTGCCGCGAATGGCGAGATCGAACCCCTCTCGCACGATATCGACGCGCCTGTCGTCGAGATGCAGGTCAAGCTTGAGGTCCGGGTAGCGGGACAGGAACGCGGGGATGACGGAGGAAAGCCGCATCAGCGTCACGGTCATCGGGGCGGCGACGCGCAACGTCCCGCCCGGCGTCTGCCGGACCGGCGATAGTGCCGCGTCGGCGTCCTTCAATGCATCCAGTCCGCGCACAACATGCTCGAGATAGAGTTTGCCCTCGTCCGTCAGCGCCATGCGTCGCGTGGTCCGGTTGATGAGCCGTGCGCCGACGCTGGCTTCGAGCTCGGCTACATTCTTGCTGATCGCGGCAGGAGACAGGCCGAGCTTGCGCCCAGCCTCGGCAAAACTGCCGAGTTCGGCCACGTGACGGAAGACCTGGAGGGCGGTATAGCGATCCACGATAGTTTTCCGAGGGTGAATGATGTCTTGTAAAATGGCAATATTATCAATTGCGGGTGATTTCAATACGATCGGTCCGAATGACCTTCAATCGGACCCAAAGAATGACCCATCCCATGATTGCCCTCATCGAACAACGCGCGTCCGCCAATCGGTTCGATGCGACCCATGCGTTGGCGGACACGGAAATCGAGGAACTGGTGCACCTCGCGACCCGCGCGCCAACGGCCTACAATCTTCAGAACTGGCGGTTCATCGCCGTGCGCACGCCGGAAGGCAAAGCCAGGCTGCGTGATGTGGCGCACGGGCAATCCAAGGTCTCGGAAGCCACCGTGACCTTTATCATCTGCGGCCTGCTGCCCGATCACGCGACGCTTGCTGCCAGGCTGCGCCCCTTCGTCGAGACTGGATACATGCAAACCGAGATGGTCTCCGGTTGGCAGGAAGCCGTGCGCGCGCAATATGCCGATGCAAGGGTTGCCCGTGACGAAGCGGTGCGTTCGGCGACGCTCGGTGCCGCGACCCTGATCTACGCCGCCGAAGCGTTGGGACTGTCGTCCGGCGCGATGGGGGGATTCGATGCCGAGGGCGTGGCGCAGGAATTCAATCTGGGGCCGAATGAACTGCCGGCAATGCTTGTCGCGGTTGGCCGCGCGGCACCGGGAAACTGGCCGCAAAAACCACGCCGGCCGCTTGACGAGGTTCTTCACTTCTCATGAAAGCCGACCTTTCCGATATCACCATCACGGCAATCGCCCCCGTCATCTGGGGCAGCACCTATATCGTCGCCACCGAGTTTCTGCAGGGCTTCTCCCCGCTGACGGTCGCGCTGTTGCGCGCATTGCCAGCCGGCTTGCTCCTGCTGCTGATCGTCCGGCGACTGCCGACCGGCATCTGGTGGTTTCGCGCCTTTGCGCTCGGCGCGCTCAACATCTCGATCTTTCTGAGCATGCTGTTCGTCGCGGCCTATCGGCTTCCGGGCGGCGTCGCAGCAACCGTTGCGGCAGTCCAGCCTTTGATCGTCGTCTTCATTGCGGCGCTTCTCCTGAAGGCGCCGATCCGTCCCTTGTCGGTTGTCGCAGCCATGGTCGGCATTGTCGGCGTGGCCCTTTTGGTGCTGACACCGCAGGCCGCACTCGACGAGATCGGGATCGCAGCCGGTCTTGCCGGGGCGGTTTCCATGGCCTTCGGCAACGTCCTGGCCCGAAGGTGGAAGTCGCCGGAATCGCTGCTCACGTCCACGGCCTGGCAGCTTACGGCCGGTGGCTTGCTCCTCGTTCCCGTCGCTCTTGCCTTCGAGCCGGCGGTGCCGTTGCCGACCGTTCCCAATCTGCTTGCGCTCGCCTGGTTGAGCCTGATCGGCGCTGCGCTGACCTATGTACTCTGGTTTCGCGGCATCGGCCGGCTGGAATCGGCGGCGGTGTCGGCGCTTCTCTTCCTGAGCCCGCTGACGGCCGTCCTGCTCGGATGGCTGTTCCTGGGCCAGTCCTTGAGTGCCTTTCAGATTGTCGGCGTCCTGTCGGTCGTCGGCAGCATTTGGCTCAGTCACCGCGTTTCCGCTCGATCATGAACGACGAGTTGGAAAGCGACGATGCCGGCCTATACTCCCAGGCATACGGGGAAGGGCGGGTGTCGTGAAGATCGGAGTGTTCGGTGCCGGCGCAGTCGGTGGTTTTGTCGGCGGGTGCCTTTTGGCTGGTGGCGCGGAAGTCATTTTCGTCGGCCGGTCGGCCCGCGGTGCCGCCTGGCAGAAAGACGGATTGCGCCTGACCGATCTGGACGGACGTGACGATTTCGTCGCGCCCGAACGGGTCGTCTACTCCGAGGCGGCTTCTTGCCTGGCGGCTTGCGATCTCATCCTCCTGACGGTCAAGTCCGGGCAGACCGAGGTTGCTGCGAAAGAGCTCTGCGCAGTGCTACGCTCCGGCATTCGCGTCCTCAGCCTCCAGAATGGGGTGAGCAACACAGCGATCCTGCAGCAGCTGCTGCCATCTGCCAAAATCCTGCGCGGCATGGTTCCGTTCAACGTGACGGCACCCGACCCGGCTCATCTGCATCGTGCAACGGAAGGGAGCATTGCTGTCGAGGACGACCCGGTGACGGCCGCGGCTGCACCGCTTTTCAGGGCCGCGGGACTGGCGCTCGACCTGCGCGGCGACATGGAAGCGGTGCAATGGGCGAAGCTGCTGATGAACCTCAACAACGCAATCAACGCGCTCTCCGGCTTGCCCTTGCGTGAAGAGCTCCGGATGCGGGGCTTTCGCCTTTGCCTGGCGCTTGCCCAGCGGGAGGCGCTTTCGCTGCTGGCCGCTGAGGAACGCCTCCAGCCGGCACGCCTGACACCGCTGCCACCGGCTTGGCTGCCGCTCGTCCTGAGCCTGCCGGACGCCCTGTTCCGGATCATTGCCGGCCGCATGCTGAAGATCGATGCCACAGCGCGCTCCTCGATGGCCGACGACCTTGCCGCCGGCCGCTTTCCCGAAGTGGATTGGATCAATGGTGCAGTCGTCGCGCTTGCCGCAAGGCTCGGCCGTCGGGCGCCGGTCAACGCGCGGCTGTGCACGCTGGTCAAGGAAGCAGCCGCCTCCAGGCCGAAGGCGTGGAAGGCAGAAGCGTTGCTTGCCGACCTCAGGCAGAGCGCGCGCTCAGGATAGAAAGAGGGGGGCCTGTTTTCGCAGACAGGCGCTCGGCATCGCATACAGTCCTGCATGATGCGCCGACGGTCGGAGTGACGCACCCTTGTCGCTACTCCGGCAATCCCGCCGGTCGCAAGTCGCTGGGTCGTTCACGGCCCGAATTGATCGACCCGCAACGTGACGGTGCCTTCCAGGGCTTCTCCCGGCGCCAATCTGACGAGACCACCGCTTTCCGCCTGGTGGTAGGCGTTCGGTCGGTGGCTCATCGGCTCGAAGCAGAAGAAGTCGGCATCGATGGAGGGCGAATAGAGGACGAAGAAGCGAAAGGTCTCGTCCGCATCAAGCGAAAGCACAAGGCCGGTTTCCGGCCACTCGATGCGCATCTTGCCATCCCAGTCCTCGAAGGCATTGTTCAGCCAGCCCGGTGGCAGCGGCGCGCCGGCCGTGAAGTCCAAATCTTTCGGAACTGGCTGCATTGCCCCCGGCAGGTGGTTCTCCCGTTCCGTCCAGTAGCGGGCGGCGTGGACAAAGAGGCTTGTTCCCGGCGTGCGCGGAAAATAGGGATGGAGGCCCAGTCCGTAGGGCAGCGCCTGCGCGGCGCGGTTGGTGACGGCGAGCGAAAGGGTCAGGTTTGCACTATCGATCGTCACCGTCTGCACCGCCTCATAGGCGAAGGGCGTGACGGCGCTCGCCTGCTGCCGGTAGTGCAGCGTCAGCGAATGTCGGTCCCGGCGAAGGATCGACCAGCGCCGAAGCCAGGCATCGCCGTGCAGAACCAGCGGGTCGGACGTGTTGGGCGTCAGCGCGTAGTCGTGGCCTTCGAAGTGGAAGCGATTGTCCTCGATGCGGTTGCCGAACGGCACCAGCGGAAAGCAGGCTTCGGCACCGAAGATCTGCGAGGCAAGACCTGGAGCCGGCGTCGGCGCGAGCACCGGAGTGCCGCGCCAGCGGACGGAGAGGAGGGCGCCGCCGAGCGGGCTCACCGCGACGGTGAGTCCTTCGTCATTCTCGAGAAGGACGGTGTCTTCCGCCATTCGTTAGCCGCGCCGGCCGGCAGCGGCCGAGCGCAGGTTGTCGAGCAGCACGGCCAGCAGAAGGATCAGTCCGCGCACGACATACTGGTAGAAGGCCTGGATGTTGAGCAGGTTCATGACGTTCTCGGCGATGCCCATGATCAGAACGCCGACGATCACGCCGGTCATTGCCGCGCGGCCGCCGGCAAGCGAGACGCCGCCGAGCACGCAGGCCGAAATGACTGAAAGCTCCAGGCCTGTCGCCGCATTCGGCTGGCCCGAGGTGATGCGTGAGGCAAGGAGAACGCCGGCAACGGCGCAGACGAGACCCTGCAGCGCGAATATCCAGATGCGCATGTTGGAAACGTTGACGCCGGCAAGGCGCGAGGCTTCGGGATTGCCGCCGATCGCCAGCGTGTTCTTGCCAAAGACGGTGCGGTTGAGCACGAAGCCGAAGACGACGAAGAAGACGCCCATCACCCAGATCGGCGTGGGGATGCCGAGGAACTTCGACAGCGCAAGCTGGTAGAAGCTCGGATCGTTGATGCCGACGGCGCGACCGTCGGAGGCGATCAGCGCGAAGCCGCGCACGATCTGCATGGTGGCAAGCGTCGTGATCAGCGCGTTGATGCGGAAGTGCGCAATGATCACGCCGTTGACGAGGCCGACGATGCCGCCGCAGATCAGCGCCGCGATGAGGCCGACGAGAATCGAGCCCGAAGCGTTCGAGGCCATGACGGCGGCCATGCCGGAAAAAGCAACGGTGGAGCCGACCGAAAGATCGAAGTCACGCGAGGCGAGGCAGAACATCATCGTACAGGCGACGATGCCGATGGTGACGACCGACTGCAGGAGACCGAGCATGTTGCGCTCGGTCAGGAAGTTCGGAACCGTCAGCGCCACGACGGCGAAGGCGACGGCGAAGATGACGACGAGACCCTGTTCGCCGAGAAGGAGTTTTTTCAAGGAAGTCATGACGGCTGAACCTGCTCGGTTGGAACATCGGGAAGGGCGGCGGCGAGGATGCGGCGTTCGTCGAAATCGGCGCGCGCGATTTCGGCCGCGATCCGGCCCTGGCACATGACGAGAATGCGGTCCGTGATGCCCATCACCTCCGGCAGCTCGCTGGAGATGACGACGATCGCCATGCCCTCAGAGGCGAGCTCGTAAAGGATTTCATAGATCTCCGACTTAGCGCCGACGTCGATGCCGCGCGTCGGCTCGTCGATCACGAGCACCTTCACGCCCTGTTCGGAAAGCCAGCGGCCGAGGATGACCTTCTGCTGGTTGCCACCGGACAGGTTGATGATGTCCTGCTTGCGCGAGGGCGTGCGCACCCGAAGCTTGGTGATGAAGCGGTCGGCAAGCTCCGCTTCCTTCTTGAGATCGAGGATGCCGAAGGGCGAGAAGTGCCGGCGCGACGAGATCGCCATGTTCTCCTCGATGCTGCGCCCCTGAACGATGCCGTCGAACTTGCGGTCCTCCGGGCACAGCACCATGCCGGCGCGGATCGATTGCGGCGGGCTGTCGGCCCGCACCTTCTCATCGTCGATCACGACCGTTCCCTGGTAGCGCGTGTCCGCGCCGTAGACGAGCCGTGCCATCTCGCTGCGGCCGGCACCGATCAGGCCGAAGAAGCCGAGGATTTCGCCGCGCCGGACGGAAAAGCTCAAGGGCGCTTTCAGTTTCGGCCCGGAGATGGCTTCGACGCGCAGACGCTCGGGCCCGAGATCGCGACCCCGCCAGCCCCAGATGTCGGAGATCTCGCGCCCGACCATCTCGGCGATGATCTGGTCGCGCGTCACCTTGGAAATGTCAGGGTGGTGGGCGGCAAGCTTGCCGTCGCGTAAGACCGTCAAGCTGTCGCAGAGGCGGAAAATCTCGTCGAGGCGGTGGGATACGTAGAGGATCACGGTGCCGTTCGAACGCAGGCGCCCGATGAGCGCAAACAGGATCTCGCTTTCGCGTGAAGACAACGACGATGTCGGCTCGTCGAGCGCGATGACACGTGCATCGAGCATGACGGCCTTGGCGATCTCGACCATCTGGCGTTCGCCGATCGAGAGCGAAGCAATCTTGGCGGACGGATCGACGTCGATGCCGATTTCCGCGAGTTTCTCGCCGACGACACGGATCAACTGGCGGCGATCGATGACTCCGCCTTTGCCAGGGAAGTGGCCGAGCCATAGATTTTCGGCCACCGTCAGTTCTGGAATAAGTTGCAGCTCCTGATGGATGACGATGACACCGGCCCGAAAGGCATCGCGCACGGAGCGATAGTCTTGCGCCTCACCTTTAATACGGATCTCACCCTCGTCGGCTGCCTGGTCGCCGGACAGCAGGCGGATGAGGGTCGACTTGCCCGCCCCGTTCTCGCCCATGAGGCCGTGAACGGCGCCCTTGCGCACGGCAAACGAGACGTCCGACAGTGCCCGGACGCCGGGATAGCCTTTGGAGATGGATCGGAATTCGAGAAAGTCTTGCATGCGCGGCTCCGAAGCGGAATGCCCGGCGGACGAACCGCCGGGTCGATAGAGCGGGATGAGGAAAAGTGTGCGCGGTTTTCCGCCGGCATCCCGCTCTAAATTGCTAGAATCGATCACATTTATTGTTTTGGGTCGGTCCGAGCCAAAACAATCGTGATCCAGCGTCGCAAACCGCGATCACTCGATGCCGAGGTCCTTGCGTACGGCTTCGTAGTTGTCGCGCAACGCAAGCTGACCGGCGGTCAGTGTCAGCTTCTCCGGCTCCTTGCCATTGGCGATCCACTCATACATGTTGAGCGCGGTTTCGTAGCCGTGGCGCTTCGGCGAGATGATGACCGTGCCGAAGAAGCCGGTAGCCGTGGGCTTCTTGAACTCGTTGATCGCCGAATCTGCGCCGCCGATTCCGACGCCGATCATGCTGTCGGCGGGAATGCCGACCGTCTCGGTCGCGCGCACGGCGCCGAGCACCGCTTCGTCGTTGAGGCCGATCGCGACCCACTTCTTGATGCCGGCGTTCTTGTTCAAGACGATCGTCGAGGCATTGAGCGCGGCCTCCGTATCGGTCTTGGCCTGCGGCGCGTCGAAGATGTTGGCTTCCGGGAACCCGTTGGCCTTGAGCACCGAAAGGGCACCCTCGACACGGTCGACCGCTGTCGGGAGCTGGTCGTAGGAAACGCGGATGGCGCCGACGTCCTTCATGTCCCAGCCGCGCTTATTGACCTCGTCGACGATCGCCTGGCCGACGGCCTCGCCGATCTTCGTCGCGGATATGCCCATATGCGGAACGTCTTCGATCGGGCTGCCATCGGCGTTGACCAGCCGGTCATCGACGGTCATCAGCTTGAGTTCGTTGGCGGCGGCCTTGGCGACGATGCCGGGACCGAGCTTGACATCTGGTGTGCAGACGATGAAGCCCTGCGCGCCCTGGGCGCCGAGGTTGTCGATCGCCGACTGCACCTTCTCGCCGTCTTCGGCGCCGATCTTGACGAGGGTGAAGCCTTTTTCCTTGGCGGCGACGTCGGCGAACTTCCATTCGTCCTGGAACCACGGCTCTTCCGGCTGCTTGACGATGAAGCCGATCTTGACGTCGGCAGCAAAGGCCGAGGTAGCCGTGAGCACGGCGACGGTGCCAGCCAGAATGGCTGCCTTGATAAAGCGCATGATGTCTCTCCCTGGTGAACTGCCTCCTGCAGTGAGCATTTGTTTATGATGAATCATCATATTCGTCAATTGCCTTTGTATGATGAATGAGCTAGTGGTGTATAACGATAGCAGCGTGCTTCGGCGCGTTGTCGCATTCCGGCGTCTGCGCTATTCAGCGACGAGGAGATGCGAGGGGAGAGGAAAATTGGCGGTGGAAGAACAGCAGGACCAGAGTGCCATTGAGGAGCGCGGCCAGCGGCGGCCCCGCGTTCAAAAGAATGTGACGCGTGCCATCGCCTCGGACATCTGTGCCGATATCTTCCCGGTCGGTTCGTTCCTTCCACGCGAAAACGATCTTTGCGATCGCTATGGCGTCAGCCGGACCGTGATCCGCGAGACCCTGAAGGTGCTGGAGTCGAAGGGAATGGTGCGCGGCCGTTCCCGGGTCGGCACGATCGTCTGCAACAAGGACGAATGGAACATCCTCGATTCTCAGGTGCTCGAATGGATTGGCGAACGCATCTTCGAATTCGATCTGTTGAACTGCATTCTGGAGGCGCGCCGGGCGATCGAGCCGGCAGCGGCGGAATTTGCAGCCGAGCGCGCGACCGTGCAGGAGATCGCCGATCTCGAGCGCGCCTGGCAGGGGATGCGTGACGGCGAGCGCGATCTGATCGGTTTCACCGACGCCGATGTCGCCTTTCATACCTGCCTGCTCAAAGCCAGCCACAACCAGGTTTTTCTGCAACTGGTCGGCATCATCCAGGCAGCGCTGAAGTTCTCGCTGCATGCTTCCAACGAAGTGGCCGATCGTCGTGACGAAGCCGTCGATATTCACGGCGAGCTGGTCGAGGCGCTGCGCCTGCGCGACAAGGCGCGGGCGCGCGACTGTTCGATGCGCATGCTCGACCTTGCAGCCCGCGATCTCAAGCTTGCCGTCGAACGTCACCGGCCCGCCCCTTCGGCGCGCTGACCCCTTTCCCAGGCGGCCATCGCCGCCTCGTTGCACCCAGCGGATATCGCACCATGAAAATCACCAAGCTCACGACCTACATCGTCCCGCCGCGCTGGCTGTTTCTGAAGATCGAGACCGACGAGGGCATCGTCGGTTGGGGCGAGCCGGTCGTCGAAGGGCGTGCCCTGACCGTGGAAGCGGCGGTCAACGAACTCTCGGACTACCTAATCGGCAAGGATCCGCTGCTGATCGAAGACCATTGGCAGGTCATGTATCGCGGCGGCTTCTATCGCGGCGGCGCGGTCCATATGTCCGCACTTGCCGGCATCGACCAGGCGCTCTGGGACATCAAGGGCAAGGCCTATGGCCAGCCGATCCATGCGCTGCTCGGCGGCCAGGTGCGCGACCGCATCAAGGTCTATTCCTGGATCGGCGGCGACCGTCCGTCCGACGTCGCCAACAATGCCCGCGACGTCGTCGCCCGCGGCTTCAAGGCGATCAAGCTCAATGGCTGCGAGGAGATGCAGATCGTCGACACTTGGGAGAAGGTCGAAAAGGCGGTCGAAACCATCGCGACGATCCGCGAGGCGATCGGCCCGCATATCGGCATCGGCGTCGATTTCCACGGTCGCGTGCACCGACCGATGGCCAAGGTTCTGGCGAAGGAACTGCAGCCCTTCAACCTGATGTTCATCGAGGAGCCGGTGCTTTCGGAAAATCGCGAGGCCTTGAAGGAAATCGCCAACCATTGCTCGACCCCGATCGCGCTCGGCGAGAGGCTTTATTCGCGCTGGGACTTCAAGTCGGTGCTGTCAGACGGCTATGTCGACATCCTGCAGCCCGACCTTTCGCATGCCGGAGGGATCACCGAGTGCCGCAAGATCGCGGCGATGGCGGAAGCCTATGACGTGGCGCTGGCGCCGCATTGCCCGCTCGGACCGATCGCGCTGGCCGCCTGCCTTCAGGTCGACGCCGTCAGCTACAACGCCTTCATCCAGGAACAGAGCCTCGGCATCCACTACAACGAGGCCAACGATATCCTCGACTACATCTCGAACAAGGAAGTGTTCCACTACGCGGATGGTTTCGTGTCGATCCCGCAAGGCCCCGGTCTCGGCATCGAGGTGGACGAACAATATGTCATCGAACGGGCGAAGGAAGGCCATCGCTGGCGCAACCCGATCTGGCGTCATGCTGACGGCAGCGTCGCCGAGTGGTGAGGAGCGCGGACATGGCAGGCCGTCTTGAAGGCAAGCGCGTCGTCATCACAGGTGCCGCACAGGGCATCGGCCTCGCCATCGCCGAGACCTTCCTTGCGGAAGGGGCGGATCTGTTTCTGATCGACCGCGACGGCGGTCTGCTGGCGACCGAGGCTGAACGACTCCGTGCGACGGGCGGAAAGGTCGGCTACACCGCGGCCGATATCACCGATGCGGATGCCATCGAGCAGGCGATTGCCGCCGCGGCCCGTGCGATCGGCCAGCCGAATGCACTCGTCAACAATGCCGGCGTCAACGTGTTCTTCGAGCCGCTGAAGCTCTCCGATGCCGATTGGCAGCGTTGCTTCGACATCAACCTCAAGGGCGCGTGGAACTGCAGCAAGGCCGTGCTGCCGGGCATGATCGCGGCCGGCGGCGGCGTCATCCTCAACATCGCCTCCACCCACGCCTTCACCATCATTCCGCACACCTTTCCCTATCCGGTCGCCAAGCATGCGCTTCTCGGCATGACCAGGGCGCTGGGGCTGGAATATGCCGGCCAGGGCGTGCGGGTGAATGCACTGGCGCCGGGATATGTCAGGACTCAGAAGGTCGTGGATTACTGGAACAGCTTTCCGGACCCGGTCGCGGCGGAGGCGGAAACGATGAAGCTCCATCCCGGTGGACGCATTGCCACGCCGGAGGAGATCGCCAAGGCGGCGCTCTTCATGATTTCGGACGAGTGCCCGTTCATGAACGCCACCTGCCTCACGGTCGATGGCGGAACGAGCGTACTGCACCATCCGTGAGACGCGGGAACATACTGAAATACGCGCCGTTTCCCGCGGATCGCGGTCGCGAGCCCGTCCTCACTTCCACATGGAGCGCATCCGGGCTCCGACGTCGATGCGGATCTGCTTGGCGCTGCGTTCGCCGGCGGCGGCCGAGATCTTCGGCCAGTTCGTCGTTTCGAAGAACTGCAGCAGCGTGGCTGGAATGAAGCGGGTCCGCGACGCGTAGACATGCCGGTCGCCCTGGCTGTTCTGGCCATAGGTGAAAAACCTCTGCGGCGTCACCAGCGCGAGGTGGTCGCGCGCCCGCGTCATGCCGACATAAAGCAGCCGCCGCTCCTCTTCGAGTTCGGCTGTCGTGCCGACGCCCAAGTCGGATGGAATGCAGCCGTCGACGACATTGAGCATGAAGACCGAGCGCCATTCCTGCCCCTTGGCCGAATGAATGGTCGAAAGGATCAGATAGTCCTCGTCGAGCAGGGGCACGCCCGCCTGGTCGCTGGTGGCGTCCGGCGGGTCGAGCGTCAATTCGGTCAGGAATCGCTCGCGGTTCTGGTAACCGCCGGCAATCTGCTCGAGTTGCAGGAGATCGGCCTTGCGCGTTTCTGCGTCTTCGTGGATGCGGTCGAGGTGGGGTTCGTACCAGGTCCGTGCCGTGGCGATTTCCCCCGGCCATGCCGTGTCGGCTTTGCGGAGGGCGGAGACGAGATCGACGAAGCTCGCCCAATCCTCGCCGGTCTTCGGTGGCGCCGGGATTTCCGCGAGCGCTGCGAGCGGCTCCGGATCGGCGGCGATCGCGTCGAGGATCTTGCCCGCGGTCTGTGGGCCGATCCCGGGCAGCATCTGCAACAGCCGGAAGCCGGCGACCCGGTCCCGCGGGTTCTGCGCGAACCGCAAGGTTGCCAGCAGATCCTTGACATGGGCGCTGTCGAGGAACTTGAGGCCGCCGAACTTCACGAAGGGAATGTTGCGACGAGTGAGCTCGACTTCGAGCGTGCCGCTGTGGTTGGCGGAACGAAACAGCACTGCCTGCTGCTTCAGGGCCATGCCGACCTCACCGTTGGCGAGAACCTGCTCGACGATATAGGCGGCCTGATCCGCCTCGTCCTTGACGGTGACAAGCAGCGGGCGCTGCTCCGACTGCCGGTCCGTCCAGAGGTTCTTGGTGAACCGCTCGCGCGCAAGCCCGATGACGCCATTGGCGGCCGCAAGAATCGGCTGGGTCGAGCGATAATTGCGATCGAGCATGATGACGTCAGCCGGCTGCGGCGAAAACGCACTCGGGAAATCGAGGATGTTGCGGACCGTCGCAGCCCGGAAGGAATAGATCGACTGCGCGTCGTCGCCGACTACCGTCAGGCCGTGGCCTTCGGGCTTGAGCGACAGCAGGATCGAGGCCTGAAGGCGGTTCGTATCCTGATACTCATCGACCAGGATATGATCGAAACGGCTGCTGATGTCCTGCGCCAGTTCCGCATCGGAAACCATCTGGGCCCAGTAGAGAAGTAGATCGTCGTAGTCGAGCACGTTCTGCGCTTGCTTCGCCTCAACATAGCCGGCAAACAGTTCCTTCAGTTGCTGTTCCCAGGTTACGGCCCAGGGAAAGGCCGTCTTCAACACGTCGATGATCGAGCTTTCCGAATTCACGACGCGCGAATAGATCGCAAGGCACGTGCCCTTCGTCGGGAAACGGCTTTCCATCTTGGAGAAGCCGAGCTCGTGGCGAACGAGGTTCATGAGATCGGCGCTGTCTTCGCGATCATGGATGGTGAAATCCGGGCCGAGGCCGATCTGTTCGGCATAGATCCTGAGGATCCGCGCACCAATCCCGTGGAACGTGCCGGCCCAGGAAAGCGCATCGGTCATGACGGCGGCATTGTCGCCGAGCACCTGGCGACAAATGCGCCCGACCCGGCGCGTCATTTCCGCGGCGGCACGGCGGGAAAAGGTCATCAGCAGGATGCGGCGCGGGTCCGCGCCATTGACGATCAGATGTCCCACCCGGTGGGCGAGCGTATTCGTCTTGCCCGAACCGGCACCGGCGATGATCAGCAGAGGGCCGCCGACCTCGCCTTGCGGCAATCCCACACCATGCACCACCGCCTCGCGCTGGCGGTCGTTCAGTTTTTCGAGATAGGCGGCGCTCATTCGTGTCCAGGCGTTGTCAGAAAGATTGTAAATATTCCTCGTGCCGTTTCATCCCTTTGAAAGACTTCACGGATTCCGCTTCGTAGCCGCAAACTCGCCGCGCGAAGCAGATGGCTCGGAACAAAAATGGAACGTATCAGCTTCGTTCGCCGCTGCAAACCCGGCGAGCCGGGCTTTCACCAGGTTGCGATGCAGGAGCAGAGCCGTGGACGGTGGGAATTTCGTTCTCAACAACGAGACCCGGGATTGTTGGTCTCGGCGTTCGGAACGTTCTGCCCTTCGGTGCGCCGAACAAGCCTATCAATTGCCGCTCAGATCGCCCGGGTCACGACCTGTGCCGCGACCGATACCAAAAGGGCTGCCAAAGCGAAGGCCGTGCCAAACCGTGCGATCTTCATGCGGCGCCCGCGCGCGCCATCCCAATCATAGCCCATCATTGCTCTCCCCTCGGCATCATGCCTGTCAGGATGGTGGCTGGATTTGGTAACGAGGGCGTAAACTTATTGTCGCTACTTCTGCGGGGCGAGCACGTGGGCCCTATGCGAGGCGCTGGGTGGCTGTGGAACGTGCCTCCCGTCCGCGCAATCAGGCATGAACGGGAGGCCGCGATTGCGACCATCACACGCTCTTGCGTGTGACGAAGCGGGTTTCCAGATAGGCTTCGATCGCCTCGGAGCCGCCTTCGGTGCCGTAGCCGGAATCCTTGATGCCGCCGAAGGGCACCTCGGGCAGCGCCAGGCCGAGATGGTTGATGGAGATCATTCCGCTCTCGACTTCGTTGGCGAGGCGATGGGCGCTTCGCTCGGAGCCGGTGAAGGCATAAGCCGCAAGCCCGAACGGCAGGCGGTTGGCCTCGTTGATCGCCTCATCCAGTTCGTTGAAGCGGTTGATGATCGAGACGGGACCGAAGGGTTCATCGTTCATGATGCGGGCGCTGAGCGGCACGTCGGCAAGCACCGTCGGCTCGAAGAAATAGCCGCGATTGCCGATGCGATGGCCGCCGGTTGCCAATCGTGCGCCATGCGCCACGGCGTCGGCGACCAGGTTTTCGATCGCCGGGATGCGTCGCTCATTGGCCAGCGGCCCCATGTCGATGCCGGTTTCCAGGCCGTTGCCGACCTTGATCTTCCGCGATGCCGTGACGAAACCTTCAAGGAACTGGTCCGCCACCCGTTCCTGCACCATGAAGCGGGTCGGCGACACGCAGACCTGCCCGGCGTTACGATACTTGCTGCCGGACATGATCGCGACGGCCTGATCGATGTCGGCGTCGTCGGTGACGATGACCGGGGCGTGGCCGCCGAGTTCCATCGTCGCGCGCTTCATGTGCTGGCCGGCAAGTGCCGCCAGCATCTTGCCGACTGGGGTCGAGCCTGTGAACGACATTTTGCGGATCACCGGGTGCGAGATCAGATACTCCGAAATCACCGCCGGCACCCCATAGACGAGATTGACCACACCCGCGGGAATGCCTGCATCGACGAAGCACCGGATCAGTTCGGCGGGCGAAGCCGGCGTCTCCTCCGGTGCCTTGACGATGATCGAGCAGCCGGTCGTCAGCGCCGCCGAGAGCTTGCGCACCACCTGGTTGATCGGGAAATTCCACGGCGTGAAAGCCGCGACCGGGCCGACCGGCAACTTGACGGTCATCTGGGTGATGTTTGGAGCGCGCGGTGGAATGATCTGGCCATAGGCCCGCTTTCCTTCCTCGGCAAACCATTCGATGATCTCGGCAGCGCTGAGAATTTCGCCCTTGGACTGGGCAATCGGCTTGCCCTGTTCCCGCGTCATCAGCCAGGCGATCTCGCCGGCGCGCTCGCGAAGGAGGCCTGCCGCCGTCCGCATGACCTTTGCCCGATCGAAGGCCGAGGTTGCGCGCCAGGTCTGGAAGCCTTTTTGGGCGGCGTTCAGAGCTTCATCCAGATCCGCCACTTCCGCCCAAGCCACCTGGCCGATCGTTTCCTCAGTGGCCGGGTCGATGACGGGAATGGTTTTGCCTGCTCGAGCCGGCCGCCAGGTGCCGTCGATATGAAGGAGGATGTCCGGATACTGGGTCATGGGGGAACCTTTGGAGATAGACGTCGGTTGCTTCAAGCGCAGGACGCGTCGCTGAGAAAATTGAGAAGGAGCGATGCGGATCAGTTGGGCGCTTCCGCCGACAATATCAAGACATCAAGACGCGATTTGTCAGGGGCTCGCGCGCCGGCCGGATGTCCGATGCGGTCAGCCCTTCGGACGATCGAGGATCAGGCCGCCCGGCGGTCGGGTCGGCCGTTGGACATGGATGTTCCGGGAAGCCGGCGTCACGGCCGCGCCAGCAGCATCGAGATGCCCTGTCCGACGCCGATGCACATGGTGGCGATCGCACGCTTCGCATCTTGCGCCTCGAGCTCCAATGCCGCCGTCAGCGCCAGGCGCGCGCCTGACATGCCAAGCGGATGACCGAGCGCGATGGCGCCGCCGTTCGGATTGACGTGGGGCGCATCGTCGGCAAGCCCGAGTTGACGCATGCAAGCGAGAGCCTGCGCCGCGAAGGCCTCGTTCAGTTCGACGATATCGATGTCGCCGATGCCAAGGCCAAAGCGCTCCAGGAGCTTGCGTGTGGAAAAGACCGGGCCGATGCCCATAATGCGCGGCGCAACACCCGCCGTCGCCATGCCGTCGATCCGGGCAAGGGGCTGCAGACCGTAGCGCTCGACAGCGCGGCCCGAGGCCACAATAAGGGCCGCGGCCCCGTCGTTGACGCCGGAAGCGTTGCCGGCGGTCACCGAGCCGTTGGCGCGGAACGGCGTCGGCAGGCTGGCGAGCTTTTCGATCGTCGTCTCGCGCGGATGCTCGTCCTCATCGACGCGGGTTGTCTCGCCCTTGCGTCCCTTAATCGCATACGGGGCGATTTCGCGGGCAAAACGACCGCTCTTCTGCGCGGCCGCGGCGCGGGCCTGGCTGCGCAGCGCAAAGCCATCCTGGTCTTCGCGTGAGATGGAAAACTCGGCGGCGACGTTCTCAGCCGTCTCCGGCATGGAGTCGATGCCGTAGAGGTCCTTCATGACGGGATTGACGAAGCGCCAGCCGATGGTCGTGTCGTGGATCTCGGTGCTGCGCTGGAACGGGCCTTCGGCCTTCGGCATGACGAAGGGCGCGCGCGACATGCTCTCGACGCCGCCGGCGACAACGATCTCCGCCTCGCCAAGCCGGATCGCGCGGGCGGCATAACCGACGGCATCCAGCCCGGAGCCGCAGAGCCTGTTGATCGTCGTTCCGGCAACCGTATCCGGCAACCCGGCGAGCAAGGAGGCCATGCGCGCGACGTTGCGGTTGTCTTCGCCCGCCTGGTTGGCACAACCGAGCACGACCTCGTCGACCGCTTCGGCCGGCACGGACGCAACACGCGCCAGCGTCTCGCGGATCACGTGGGCCGCAAGATCGTCCGGGCGCGCGCTCGCGAGCGCGCCGCCATAACGGCCGATGGGCGTGCGGACGCCGCCGACGATATAGGCTTCACCCATGGGATTTGTCCTTGCTTTGCTCTGCGGCGAACATCGGCCCGCCCTTGTGCGCGGGAAAACCGTAGCCGTTGATCAGCACCAGATCGATGTCGCCGGGACGCGCGGCAATGCCTTCTGCCAGCAAGGCCGTTCCCTCGTCGGCCATCGCCTTCAAAAGCCGGCTCATGATCTCGTCCGCGGTGAAATCGCGTGGCGTGATGTTCTTCACCGCTCGCGCCGCTTCGATCACCGCCGTAACCTCGGGATCGATGGTGCGCTCGCCATTGGGATAGGCGTACCAGCCGCGCCCGCTCTTGCGGCCAAGACGTCCCGCCTCGCAGAGCCTATCAGCGATCTCGACATAACGCGCGGCGGGGTTGCGTGTCGCCGCCTGGCGCTTGCGGCGCGCCCAGGCGATCTCCAGCCCGGCCATGTCGTTGACAGCGAAGATCCCCATCGGAAAACCATAGGCCTCGAGCGCGGCATCGATCTCCTGCGGCAGCGCCCCATCTTCCAGCATGAACTCCGCCTCGCGGCGATAGGCGGAGAAGATGCGGTTGCCGATGAAACCTTCGGTCACACCGCAAACGATCGGCAGCTTGCCGAGGCGTTTGACGAAGGCAAGGGCCGTCGCCAGCACGTCGGGCGCTGTCCTGGCGCAATCGACGACTTCGACGAGCCGCATGACGTTGGCGGGCGAGAAAAAGTGCAGGCCGACAACGCGCGAGGGATCGACTGTTGCCGCGGCAATCGCATCAGGGTCGAGGTAGCTTGTGTTGGTTGCGAGAATCGCGCTAGGGGCGACGATGCCGTCAAGCCTCTGAAACAGTTCCGTCTTGACCTTGATATCGTCGAACACCGCTTCGATGACGAGGTCGGCATTCCCGAGGTCTCTCGCTTCTGTGGTTGTCTGCAGCCGCGCGAGGCAGGCGTCGCGGCCAACCGCAGTCAGCCGTCCGGAGCGCACGGTCCTGTCGAGGGTCTCGGAAATGCGTGCCCGCCCGCTGGCGGCGGCTTCTTCCGTCTGCTCGAGTGCCACTACGCGATAGCCGGAGATCAGGGCGGAGACCGCAATGCCAGATCCCATCAGCCCCGTGCCAACCACGCCGACAGTCTCGATCGGCCTGGGCGATACCGTGTCGAGTCCCTCGACCTTGCCGGCGGCGCGCTCGGCAAAGAACACGTGCCGGAGCGCCGCGGACTCTGCTGAATCACGCAAACGCAGGAAGCTTGCCCGTTCCTCATTTAGCCCTTGTTTCAGGTCGTGTTCGCCGGCTGCCTTGACGAGGCGAACCGCCTCGGCGGGAGCGGCTTGGCCCCGGGCTTTTGCCAGGACCTTTGCTTGCGCTGCGCTGATCGCGGCGGCGTCCGCCGAGGGAACGGCGATCATGCCGGTCCGACGGAGCGGCTTGCCGACATGTTCCTGCACAAAAGCGAGTGCAGCATCTACCGGATCGGCGGCAATGCTGTCGGCAAGGCCAAGCATCACAGCTTCGGCTCCCTTGACGGCCCGTCCGGTACCAATGAGATCGATCGCCGCGATCATGCCGATCAGACGCGGCAGGCGTTGCGTGCCGCCGGCGCCCGGGACAAGGCCGAGTTTGACTTCGGGCAGACCGAACGATGCCTTGCCGCCGGCAACGCGGCCATGGCAGGCGAGCGCCACCTCGCAGCCGCCGCCAAGGGCCGCACCATTGACGGCCGAGACGACCGGCTTGTGGAATGTCTCGATACGCTCGATCACCTCCGGAATCGTCGGCTCGATCGGTGGTTTGCCGAACTCCCTGATATCGGCGCCACCGATGAAGGTGTTGCCGGCGCCCGTGATCACGACGCCTGCGACCGCTGGAAGATTGGCCGCATGATCGAGCGCCGCCACCAGGCCGGAGCGGACATGGGCGGACAGCGCATTGACGGGCGGGTTATCGATCGTGACGACGAGGACACCCTCTTCAAGGCGGGCGGAAACGCTCTCTGAAAATCGGATCTCGGCCATGTCGGCAAGCCTCAATCAGGAACGACGGCGGTGGCCTGGATCTCGATCTTGGCGCGGTCTTCGACGAGCGCGACCACCTGCATCGCGGCCATGGCCGGGAAATGCCGGCCGATGATCTCGCGATAGACCTGGCCGATGCCGCGAAGGTTGCCGACATATTCCTGCTTGTCGGTGAAGTACCAGGTCATCGTGGTGATGTGATGCGGCTCGGCGCCGCCGGCGGCGAGCACCGCGACGACGTTCTTCAGCGTTTGGCGCACCTGCTCGACGAAATCGTCGGTCTCGAAGTGGGATTGCGCATTCCAGCCAATCTGGCCGCCGACGAAAACGGTGCGGCCCGTTGCAGCCACGCCGTTGGCATAGCCGATGGGCTTTGCCCAGCCTTCAGGTTGCAGGATGGTGTGCATCGGTCGTCTCCAGATGTTGTGTCAGCGCAGCGCGGATGTCGTCCGGCCATGCAAAAGAAGCGTGATTGTCGAGCGAGGTGGCAACGACCCGCTGTTTCGCCGTCCAAAGCACGGTGTCTCTCGCCGAGACCCTATGCTCCATATCGAGCGACGACCGGCCGATAGCGCGGACCGCCAGCGCAAAATCGAGCTCGTCGCCCTGGAAGCCGGGGCGAGCGAAAGTAAGATCGAGGCGCACCGTCGGCACGCCGATCCGTCGCTCGTCATTCATCGCCTTCCAGGGAAAGCCGAGCGACGCGAAGAAGTCCTCCGTCACCCCGACAAGGATGTTGAGGTAAGAGGGGAAATAGGCGATCCCTGAAGGATCGCAGTCTCCGAAACGCAGCGGTCTCTTGGTCCTGAACATGGATCCGACCTCAGTTCGCGAAAGCGGCGATGCCGGTGATGGCGCGACCGAGGATCAGTGCGTGGATGTCGTGCGTGCCCTCATAGGTGTTGACCACTTCGAGATTGACGAGATGGCGGGCTACCGGAAACTCGTCCGAAATGCCGTTGCCCCCGAGCATGTCGCGCGCGGTCCTGGCGATCTCCAGCGCTTTGCCGCAGGAGTTCCGCTTGAGGATCGAAGTCAGCTCGACCGGCGGATTTCCCTCGTCCTTCATCCGTCCGAGGCGCAAACACCCCTGGAGACCAAGAGCAATCTCCGTCGCCATGTCCGCGAGCTTCTTCTGGATGAGTTGATTGGCGGCAAGCGGCCGGCCGAACTGCTTGCGGTCTATGACGTATTGGCGTGCCGTCTCGTAACAGGACTCGGCTGCACCAAGGGCCCCCCAGGCGATGCCGAAACGGGCGGAGTTGAGGCAGGCGAAGGGGCCCTTCAAACCGGTTACGCCAGGTAGCATGTTTTCGTCCGGAACGAAGACCTCCTCCATGACGATCTGGCCGGTGATCGATGCCCGCAGACCCACCTTGCCGTGGATTGCTGGTGCGCTAAGACCCTTCCATCCCTTTTCGAGGATGAAGCCACGGATCACGCCATCGGCGGTCTTTGCCCAGACGACGAAGACGTCGGCGATCGGGGCGTTGGATATCCAGGTCTTGGAGCCGGAGAGCAGATAACCGCCGTCAACCTTGGCCGCTTTGGTGATCATCGATCCGGGATCGGAACCATGGTCGGGTTCGGTCAGGCCGAAGCAGCCCATCTTGGTGCCAGCAATCAGGCCAGGCAGGTATTTGCGCTTCTGGTCTTCGCTGCCGAAGGTGTAGATCGGCACGATCACCAGGGAGGACTGCACGCTCATCATCGAGCGGTAGCCACTGTCGATGCGCTCGATCTCGCGGGCGATCAGGCCGTAGGAGACATAGTTGAGGCCGGCCCCGCCATACTCCTCCGACACCATCGGCCCCAGCAGGCCGAGTTCGCCCATCTCGGCGAAGATCGACGGGTCGGTGTTTTCGTGGCGGAAGGCCTCCTGCACGCGCGGCGCCAGCCGATCTTCGGCATAGCCTTGAGCGGTGTGCCGCACCATGCGTTCTTCTTCCGTCAACTGCGCATCCAGGTTGAACGGATCCTGCCAGTCGAATGACGCCTTCGAACCATGCATGTTCGACATCCCCTTCATTATCGTCCCGTGCCCTTCATCAGCTCGCGGCCGATGATGAGCTTTTGAACCTCGGTCGCGCCCTCGTAGATCCTGAGCGCGCGGATCTCACGATAGAGCCGTTCGGTGATCTCACCGACGCGCACGCCGCGGCCGCCAAAGAGCTGCAGAGCCTGGTCGATGACCCACTGCGCGTTCTCGGTCGCGGTCATCTTCGCCATCGCCGCCTCGCGCGTCGTGGGCCGCTTCCGCACGTCGCGTTGCCATGCTGTGCGGCAGGTGAGAAGTGCGGCAGCATCGATCGCCGTCGCCATCTCGCCGAGAGTGCTTTGCGCCGTTGGCAGATCGGCAAGGGTCGCGCCGAACATCTTGCGGTTCTTTGCATGCGCCACCGCCTCGTCGAGCGCGCGGCGGGCAAAACCGATCGCCGCCGCCGCGACGGACGGGCGGAAGATGTCGAGCGTGCGCATGGCGATCTTGAAGCCTTCACCCGGGCTGCCGAGAAGCTGTGACGCCGGGATGCGGCAATTGTCGAAGCGGAGTCGGGCGAGCGGATGCGGCGCGATCGTCTCGATGCGTTCGGCGATAGTGAGGCCGGGCGTGTCGGCGAAAACCACGAAGGCGGATATGCCGCGGGTGCCCGGCGCTTCGCCGGTGCGGGCAAAGACGGTGTAGACGTCGGCAATGCCGCCGTTCGAGATCCAGGTTTTCTCGCCGTCGAGCACGAAGTGATCACCGTCGCGGCGCGCTGCACAGGCCATGGCCGCCACATCCGATCCCGCCTCGGGTTCGGAAAGCGCAAAGGCGGAGATCCATTCGCCGCGGGCGACCTTCTGTAGAACCGTCTGCTTCAGCGCCTCGGATCCCGAAAGGCTGATCGCGCCGGTGCCGAGCCCCTGCATTGCGAAGGCGAAGTCGGCAAGGCCGTCGGCATAGGCAAGGGTCTCGCGGATGAGGCAGAGCGCGCGGCTATCGATCTCTTCGCTCACGCCGCCGAAGGCTTTCGGCACGCAATGGCGAAGCACGCCTGCGCTGCCCAGCGCTGCGACCAGATGTTTGCAGGCGGCATCGGTATCTGCATGATCAATTTCGCCGAGGCCTCCACGGGCTACGAAGTCATCCAGCTCGGCGGCAAGCGCGCGGTGGCTGTCGTCGTAGAACGGCCAGTCGAGATGGTCGCGTGTCGGCGAGCCCAGAACCGTATCATGGGAACCCATGCTTAGTTCCCCTTGAATTCCGGCTTCGCCTTGGCGGCAAAGGCCTCGAATGCGCGGCGGAAGTCGCCGGTCGCCATGCAGATCGCCTGAGCCTGGGCTTCCGATTCAATCAGTTGATCGATGCCCATCGCCCATTCCTGGTCGAGCATCTTTTTGGTCATCGCATGGGCGAACCAGGGGCCGTCGGCGATGCTGCGCGCGAACTTCTGCGCCTCGCCAAGCACCGACGAGCGTTCGTGCAGGGCGTTGTAGAAGCCCCAGGCATGTCCCTCTGTCGCGGTCATCACCCGCCCGGTGAAAAGCAGCTCGGCCGCACGGCCCTGGCCGATGATACGGGGAAGGATGCCGCAGGCGCCCATGTCGGCGCCCGCCAACCCGACACGGGTGAAGAGAAAGGCCGTCTTCGCCTCCGGCGTCGCCACGCGGAAATCGGAAGCCATCGCCAGGATCGCTCCGGCGCCGGCGCAGATACCGTCGACCGCAGCGATGACCGGCTGGGGGCAGGCGCGGATCTGGCGCACCAATTCGCCGGTCATGCGGGTGAAATCCAGGAGATCGGGCATCGACATGCGCGTCAGCGGTTCGATGATCTCGAAGACATCACCGCCCGAAGAGAAGTTGTCGTTCGCGCCGGTCAGCACCACGGCTCGTACGTCGCTGGCGCGGGCGAGTGACCGGAAGAGATCGCAAAGCTCCTCGTAGCTCTCGAAGGTCAGCGGGTTCTTCTTTTCCGGGCGGTTGAGTGTGATCGTCGCAACCCGGCCGTCGGCATCCGTTTCGAACAGAAAGTGCCTGGCGTTGTGGTCCTTGAAGGCGCGCTTCTTGGCCTGCATCGGGTTTGTCATCTTATCCTCCAAGAACTTCGCCGCCGGCGACCGCAATCGCCTGGCCGGTGATCGCCGTCGCTCTTTCCGAAACCAGCCAGGAGACCGTGTGGGCAACTTCGTCGGGCGTCACCAGGCGCCCTTGCGGGTTGGAACGGGCAAGGCTGGCACGTGCTTCCTCGCGCGAACGACCGGTCTTTTCGCTGATCGTATCGAGCGCGCCGTCGATCAACGGCGTGTCGGTAAACCCGGGGCAAACGGCATTGACGGTCACGTCGGTGCGGGCAAGCTCGAGCGCCAAAGCGCGCGTCAGGCCGATTACGCCATGCTTCGATGCGCAATAGGCGGAAACATAGGCGTAGCCGGTAAGACCCGCGGTGCTCGCAACATTGACGATCCGGCCGTTTCCTGCCCGGCGCACGGAGGCAAGGGCTGCCTGCGTCACGAGAAAGACCCCGGTCAGGTTGATCGAGAGTACCCGCTGCCAGAGTGCGAGATCGGTCTTCTCGAACGGCGCCGAGGGTGCCTCGCCGGCGCAGTTGACGAGAACGGCGATATCTCCGGCTTCAGCGATCGCGGCTGCAATGCCGCGCTCGACCGCCTCCGGCTTGGTCACATCGAAGCCGGCGCGGACAAAGGCTTGTCCGCCCGCAGCAACGATTTCGTCCCGTGCAGCTTCGAGCGGCATAGGGCGGCGCCCGGCGAGGCTGACGACGTGGCCGTCGGCGGCGAGCGCCAGCGCGATCGCCTTGCCGATACCGCTTCCCGCACCGGTGACGAGGGCGTGCCTTTTGCTCATGGCTTGCCCGCCGAAGTCGCCGCGCGTGCCAGATTGTTCACATATTGCGCCCGAGCGGAGTGGTACTGCTTCGGCCAGGGCTGGCCGTCATAGCCGATCTTTGCCGCCTCATGCATGACGAAGGAGGGGTCAGCCAGATGCGGACGCGCAATCGCGCAGAGATCGGCGCGCCCGGCCGCGATGATCGAATTGGCGTGATCGGCCTCGGAAATCGCTCCGACGGCGATCGTCGGGACCTGGATCTCGTTGCGGATCTTGTCGGAAAACGGCGTCTGGAACAGCCGGCCATAAACCGGCTTTTCTTCCTTCACGACTTGACCGGACGAGCAGTCGATCATGTCGGCGCCGGCCTCCTTGAACAGGCGGGCGAAGATCGCCGCGTCCTCCGGTGTGTTGCCGCCCTCGTGCCAGTCGTGCGTCGAGAGGCGCACCGACATCGGCCTGTCATCTGGCCACGCGTTGCGAACCGCGCGGAAGACTTCGAGCGGGAAGCGGGCGCGCGCCGCATGATCGCCGCCATATTCGTCGGTGCGCAGATTGGTGAGCGGTGACAGGAAACTCGACAGCAGGTAACCGTGCGCCACGTGCAGTTCGAGGATGTCGAAGCCGAGATCGCGAGCGCGCTCGGTGGCCTGCACGAAGTCGGCGACGACGCGATCCATATCGGCACGGGTCATTTCGCGCGGCGTGTCGGAATGCTTGAGATAGGGCAGGGCGGATGCGGAAATGAGCGGCCAGCCACCCTCGCTCAAGGGCTGGTCGATCCCCTCCCATGGCACCCTGGTAGCGCCCTTGCGCCCGGCGTGGCCGAGCTGGATGCCGATCTTGGCGGGTGTCTGCTGGTGCACGAAGTCGACGATGCGCTTGAAGGCTTGCGCCTGCTCGTCGTTCCAGAGCCCCAGGCATCCGGGCGTGATGCGGGCATCGGCCGAGACGCAGGTCATTTCCGGGAAGACGAGGGCAGCCCCTCCCATGGCGCGTGCGCCGAGATGCACCAGGTGAAAATCGTTCGGCACGCCGTCGCTCGCCGAATACATCGCCATTGGCGAAACCACGATGCGGTTCTTGAGCGTCAGGCCGCGGAGCCGGAATGGCGTGAACATCGGCGGCGGGACCGCCCCGTTTGCGGCCGGCTCGACGCCGGCGCGTTCGGCGAACCAGCGCTCGAAGCCTTCGAGCCAGTGCTTGTCGCGCAGGCGAAGGTTCTCGTGGCTGATGCGCTGCGAGCGGGTCAGCATCGAATACATGAACTGTTCGGGCTCCAGCGTATCGGCATAGCGCGTGCCGACCACTTCGAACCATTCCATCGCGTTGCGGGCCGCATTCTGGATGCGGGCTACATCGACCCGGCGCACCTCCTCGTAAGCTGCGAGCACCGCGGGGATATTGGCCTTGTCGTGGCCGAGGATGTCGAACTGGCGGGTAAGCTCGATCGCGTCGTCGATGGCAAGCTTGGTGCCCGAGCCGATGGCGAAATGGGCGGTGTGGGCGCTGTCGCCCATCAAAACGACGTGGCTGCGGCCGTTGAAATGGCTCCACTTCTCGCAGATCAGCCGGCCAAAGTTCAACCAGGCGGAACCGCGCAGGTGCCGCGCATTGGTCATCAGCTTGTGGCCGTCGAGGGTTTCGGCAAAGAGCTTCTCGCAGAACGCGATCGACTGGTCCTGGTCCATCTGGTCGAGGCCATGGGCACGGAAAACGTCATCGGTCGTTTCGACGATAAAGGTCGACGTGTTTTCGTCGAAGCGATAGATATGCGCTTGGAACCAGCCATGTTCGGTGCGCTGGAAGTCGAAGGTGAAGGCGTCGAACTTTTTGTTCGTGCCGAGCCAGACATAGCGGTTCGGTCGAACGACCATGTCGGGTCGAAAGACGTCTGCATACTTGTTGCGAATCCGCGAGTTGACACCATCGGAAGCAATGATCAGGTCCGCATCGCAAAACTGCTCGTCGCTTTCGACGTCTTGCTCGAACAGGAGCTCGACGCCGAGTTCGAGGCAGCGGTCCTGGAGGATGTTGAGCATCTTCTTGCGGCCGATGCCGACGAAGCCGTGGCCTGTCGTGCGGATCTTGCGGCCCTTGAAGACCAGCTCGATATCGTCCCAGTGGTTGAACGAGACCTCGATCGCCTCGGCCGTCTTCGGATCCCATTGGCGCATCGACTGCATGGTCGCATCGGAGAAGACGACGCCCCAGCCGAAGGTATCGAAGGCGCGGTTCCGCTCGACGACGGTGACGTGATGCTCCGGATGCTGGCGCTTCATCAGCAGCGCAAAATACAGGCCCGCCGGCCCGCCACCGATACAGACGATCCGCATATGGTTCTCCTCCCGAGCTCCGGCTGCGCGTGTCGCCGTCGAGATGCGTTTGCCGTCATCCCGGACTGACGGGAACAGGTTGGACTCGTTCGGAAGAAATTTCAAGCTTAAAATTGTTTTGGACAAATGCATGCTCTGCACATGCACTTGCACAGCGCCACATGCCGGCGGCGTTTCGTCTGTGCGTCAGCCTAACCGCTCGACGATAACTTTGTTTCCAAAGTGGATGCTGCAAGCGCGCTAAATTAACTTTCCTGCAGTAACCCGCTGATGGGGCAGTTCATTGCAGGGGAACGGCATGCTTGCAGGTCTATTCAGGGATCGGTCTGGGAACTTCGGGATGATGGCAGCCATCCTGCTGGTCCCGCTCATTGGAGCAGGGGGGATCGCAATCGATTTCGCCAATGCAGTGATGACAAAATCCGAGCTTCAGGCCGCCGCAGACGCCGCCGCCTTGGCTGCCGTCGCTGATAGTTCGGCGGGTCTGGCGGAGGCCCAGGCAATGTTGGGAGACGGCACGGTGCCTTTGAGCGAGGCGGATGCGTTAAAATTCTTCGACATCAATTCCGGCGGCGCTTCATACTCAATACTGGAAGCAAAGGCTGCGGTTGTGAAAGAGGGGAGCACGATAAAATCTGCCGTAACGTTCAAGGCATCAGTAGAGACAACCTTGAGCAAAGTTCTCGGCAAGGATCACATGATAGTTTCCGGTTCAGCCACGGCAGAATACCAGACGCAGGCCTATCGCGACTTCTATCTGCTCTTGGACAACACCCCATCCATGGGCGTCGGCGCGACGCCATCCGACGTGAAAAAGATGGTGGCGAACACACCGGACAATTGCGCGTTCGCCTGCCACATCGTCAAGAATGGCGTGGAGGATAAGAACAGCTACTACAATCTGGCGAAGAGACTCGGTGTGACCGTACGCATCAACGTCGTTGCCAAGGCAACGGCCAGCCTGATGGATACCGCCATTGAATCGCGAAGGAATCCCAGCCAATTCCGGATGGCGATATACACATTCGGTCAGAAGGCAGAGGATACAAAACTCCTCGAGGTCTCGCCGTTGACAGCCGACCTGGCAAAAGCCAGAGAAAAGGCGGCATCGATCGATCTTATGTCCATTCCGTACCAGGGATATGACAACGATCAGCAGACCGATTTGGACCGAGCGCTGACGCAGATGGGTGCTGCCATGGGCCCGCCCGGCACCGGAACCACCGCGGCTTCCCCCGAAAAAATTGTCTTCTTCGTCTCCGATGGCGTTGGGGATAGCTATAAGCCGAAGACCTGTACCAAGAAAACGACCAACGGCCGTTGCCAGGAGCCGATCGACACGAAGTATTGCAAGCTGCTGAAGGACAAAGGTTACAAGATCGCGGTCCTGTATACGACCTATTTGCCGTTGCCGACCAACAGTTGGTACAACACTTGGATCAAGCCATTTCAGGACGAGATCGGCTCCAGGATGCGCGAATGCGCCACAGATGGGCTGTTTTTCGAGGTAAGTCCGACGGAAGGCATCGGCGACGCGATGAATGCCTTGTTCAAGAGGATCATCAGGGCTCCGCGGCTAACCAGCTAAGGCACTCGTTCATCCCTACGCGGAATGGAGGGGACATCGGTTGTGGGCCTGATCTGGGTCCGAGACGCCTCAGCTATTGCGCGCCAGTGCGGCGATAATGGACTGCTTGAGCTTGGCAAGCTCGTCCATCAGCACGCTGCTATCCTGCGGTGAAACACCGGCAAACAGGTCGGAGATCCAATCGGCATGCGTCGCTGCCATCTTCTCGAATTCGGCACGGCCGAAGGGTGTCAGCGCGATGACCTGCACGCGGCGATCCGTCGGAAGCGTCGTGCGGCTGATGTGGCCGCTCTCGGTCAAGCGCTCCACCAGCACCGTGATGTTGCCGGGCGAAACCATCATGCGCTTCGAGACTTCGCCAAGCACCATGCCGTCGGGCGCGCGTTCAAGCTGGGCCATCAGGTCGAAGCGTGGCAGGGTCGAGTCGAATTCTTCCCGGAGCCTGCGACGGATCTCGCTCTCGACCAGTGTCGAGCAGGTCAGCAAACGCAGCCAGAGCCTCAGCTCGGCGCGGTGATCGCCCGGAGCCTCGAGCGCCTTGGTCTCGCCATCCACCCATTCCGGCGAAGTGTCGAACTTGTCTTCACCCATCATTCCCAATGTCCGCTTCTAACCCTGCGCAAATCGGCAGGCACTTCCTGTTTTGCTTTTTAAAGGCGTTTGCGGCTCTTGGACAGGCTGTCATGGGTCGTCATTTGGACGCAAGCCCCGGCGCCGTCTGTCGCGTGGAAGCCGAGGCGCGCCCGCCATCTTCGGATTGAACATAGACATTGACGGTAAAGCCGATGTGGTCGGCCATCAGCACCTTGGCGCGCTCGATGTCGCGATCGAGTGCCGCCTCCATGAGCTCGGTGTGATGCGTGATCGCCATGGCGTCCTGCAAGGCTGCGACGGCCTCCTCATAGCCCTGGCTCATGCCGGCGGCAGCCCTCATCGTCGGGGCGAGGCTTAAGAAACGATGGTGGCGCCGAAGCTGGTCGGAGATCGTCGCCTGGAAGCGCGCGAGCCAGTTCGACCTGGCCGCGCTGATCAGCGCCGCATGGAAACCGGCGTGCTTTTCGTCCCACTCGTCGACCTCGCTTTCAGAGAAGTGCTCGACGGAGACCTTGCAGCGTGACAGCCGATAGTGCGCCGTGACGACGGCGGATTCCCATGCGCTGTCACCGTTCTCGATCGACTCGATCAACAGCGGCATTTCCACCGCGAGTCGCGCACGGGTGAGATCATCCAGCTCCTCGCGTGACACCGGTGCGACTGCGAAGCCGCGATTGCTGATCGCGGTGACAAGGCCCTCTGCCTCCAAACGCGACAGCGCCTCGCGCAGAGGCGTCCAGCCGATCCCATAGCTCTCGCGCAGCGCGCTCAACTTCATCGGCGCACCGGGCTTCAGCCGCGTCGCCAGAATGTCGCGGCGTAGCAGCCGGTAGGCCGATTCCGTTTTGGTCGACTGTTCGTGCTCCTGCATCCCGTTCCCTTAGCGCCCGCATCGGATCGATACAAATATATATAGTTCCGCCTTGATCGTGAAAATATATATATTTGTTTGACAAGAACTCCGACCCTCGCCATCATCCCCGTACGCCGCCGAGGAGGGCGGTAACGCTCGTCAGATTCTGGGAGGGATTATGAGCAAGAGCACTTGGCTTTCGGGGTTGGTCGTCGCCGGCGCAATGGCATGGGGACTAGGAACGGCTGCGGCCGATCCGATCCGCATCGGGATCGCCAATTTCGGCGAACATCCGCAGTTGAACGCGTCGATCGCCGGCTTCAAGAAGGCGCTGGCCGAGAACGGCTTCGTCGAAGGCAAGGATGTCGTCTATACCGAGAGCCACACCAACTTCGACGCTTCGCTGGTGCCGCAGATGATTGCCAAGCTGCAGGCCGAACAGCCGAAGCTGGTCTATACGATCACCACGCCCGTCTCGCAGATCGCCAAGAAGGCGCTTGCCGGCTCCGGCATCCCGGTCGTCTTCTCCGCCGTTACCGATCCAGTTGCTGCGAAGCTCGTTCCGTCCTGGGAAGCGGGTGACGATGGCATGACCGGTGCGACGGACCTTCAGGACGTGGCGGCCGTGATGGCCTTTACCCGTAAGCTCCTGCCGGACGCCAAGCGCTTCGGCGTCCCTTACAACCCGGGTGAAGCGAACGACACCGCTCTGCTCGACAAGATCAAGGAAGCAGCCCCTGCTGCCAGCTTCGAGGTGGTGGAGGTCGGCGTCGACAACGTCAACGACATCCAGCAGCGCATCGCCTCCTTCGCCGGCAAGGCCGACGTGATCTATACGCCCGCATCGAACCTGCTGCAGCCGGCGATCGGCGCCGTTTCGGCGGCCGCACGCCAGGCGCAGATCCCGATCGTCAATTCCGACGACGGCGCCGTCCGCGATGGCGTCGTGCCGGCAAGCTTTGCGGTCAACTACGAGCAGGTCGGCGTCAATGCCGGCAAGATTGCCGCCCAGATCCTCAAGGGCGCGGACCCGAAGACGATCGCGCCGTCGCGTCCGGCCTATGAAGATCACGCACCGCTGATCTCGAAGAAGGCGGCCGCGGCGTTTGGCATCGAAGTGCCGGCTGCCCTTGCCGGCGAGTGCAACTGCGTCGTCGACTGATTTCCGGTTGGTCTCAACAGTGACGGCGCCGAGGGCGCCGTCACTCGATCATTAGGGGGAGCCAATGCTGGAAATCAGATCGGCCCGCAAAGTATTCTACAAGGGGCAGGCGGACGAAAAGGTCGCGCTCGACGGCCTGGACCTGCGTCTCAAGACAGGCGAATTCGGTGTCGTCATCGGTTCGAACGGCGCCGGCAAGAGCAGCATGCTCAATGCCATCTCGGGCGCGCTGGTGCTCGACAGCGGCCAGATCGTCATCAACGGTGACGACGTGACGGCCATGTCCGTCCACAAGCGCGCCATGCGGCTCGCCCGCGTCTTCCAGGACCCGATGCGCGGCACCGCCGCCAGCATGACGGTGGCGGAAAACATGCTGCTTGCCGAATTGCGCAGCAACAAGCGGACCCTGCGCCGCGGGCTGAACCCCACGCGGCTTGCCACTTACAAGGAACGGCTGGCGCTGCTTGGGCTTGGTCTCGAAAACCGCCTCGACACACGGGTGGAGCTGCTCTCCGGCGGCCAGCGGCAATCGCTGTCGCTGATCATGGCGGTCGGCGGTGAGCCAGAGCTGCTGTTGCTCGACGAACATACCGCAGCACTTGATCCGCGCACCGCCGATATCGTCATGCAGGCGACGATCCGCGCGGTCGAAGCCCTGAAGCTGACGACGCTGATGGTGACGCACAACATGCAGCACGCCGTGGATTTCGGCCACAAGGTCATCATGCTCGACGCCGGGCGGGTGCGCCTCGAAATCGACGGCAAGGACAAGGCCCAGACGACGGTGCCGGACCTGATCGGCCATTTCTCCGTCAAAACCGACCGTATGTTCCTGGCGAGCTGACGATCATGGATATTCTTCAAAACACCATCGCGAGCTTCGTCTCGCTCGTTCCCGTCACGCTGGCGCAGAGCCTGATCCTCGCCTTCGTCGTGCTCGGGATCATGATCCCGTTCCGCATGCTGAGCTTTCCGGACTTGACCAGCGAAGGCGCGTTTCCGCTCGGCGGCTGCGTCTGCGGCGTGCTGATGGCGGCCGGCATGTCGCCGCTTGCCGCGATCGCCATTGCACTCGTCGCCGGCTTCATCGCCGGCTGCTGCACGGCCTTCATTCATCTTAGGTTCCGGATCCACACGCTGCTTGCCGGCATCCTGATGATGACGATGCTCTATTCGATCAACCTGAGGATCATGGGCCGATCGAACCTCTCGGTGTTCGGCGCGCCGACGGTATTCGACTGGGCGCCGGGGCTGCAGCCGGGTTTCCCGGCAAGCAAGATCGTCGTCGCCGGGCTGATCGCGCTCGTCGTCTTTATCCTGCTCTATCATTTCTTCAGGACGGAGAAGGGGACTGCGGTCCGTGCTGTCGGCGCCAACCCCGACATGGCGGAAGCTCAGGGCATCAATGTCTGGTTGGCGACGATCGGCGGTGTCGGGCTCGCCGGTGCATTCTCGGCGGGCAGCGGCGCGCTGATGGTGCAGTCGCAGGGTTTTGCCGACGTCAACATGGGGCTCGGCATCCTGATCAATGGTCTTGCGGCGCTGATGATCGGCGAAGCGATCGTCGGCAAGCAAAATGTGCTGCGCCAGCTCGCCGCCCCCTTCGTCGGCGCGATCGTCTACTATCAGCTCGTCTCCTTCTGCCTGGCGGCCGGCATGCCTCCGCCGGACCTGAAACTTGCGACCGGCCTGTTCGTTCTGGCCATGCTGGCTCTTCCGAGCCTCAAGCGAAGCCGCGGGCCAGCACCCGCCCGCGAAACCGTTCGCGAATAAACAAGGACCACCGTCATGAATGCAGTTCCTGATCTTGCTGCGATCGAGGCCATGGATGCGGCCGATGTGCTGCGCCCCATGCGCGAGCGCTTCATCCTGCCTGCGGGCCTTATCTATCTCGACGGCAACTCGCTGGGCGTTGCCTCGACCGCCGCCTTCGACGAGCTTCGCAAGGCCGCGACCGAGGAATGGGGACAGGATCTCATTCGCAGCTGGAACACGGCCGGCTGGTTCGAGATGCCGCTGGCGCTCGGCGACCGGCTCGGGCGGCTGATCGGGGCGGCCGCCGGCCAGACGGTCGTCTGCGACACCACGTCGATCAACATCTACAAGGCGCTGCACGCGGCGATGGCGCTCCGGCCCGATCGCTCGGTTATCGTCAGCGAAGGCGGCAGTTTCCCGACCGACCTCTACATGGCCGAGGGTGTGGTCTCGACCCGTCCCGGCGCTTCGCTGCGTCTCGAAGGGATCGATGCGCCCGAGATCGGGGACCTGATCGACGGCAGCGTCGCCGTGGTTCTGGTCAACCACGTGAACTACAAGTCCGGCGAATTGCGTGACATGGCGGCGTTGACCCGCAAGGCGCACGAGCATGGCGCGCTGGTCATCTGGGATCTCTGCCATGCGGCCGGCGCCCTGCCGGTCGATCTCGACGTCGCCAATGTCGATTTCGCCGTCGGTTGCACCTACAAATATCTGAACGGCGGCCCCGGAGCCCCTGCCTTTATCTACGCCGCCACCCGTCATCACGGCGATATCCACCAGCCGCTCAGCGGCTGGTGGGGCCACGCCCGACCTTTCGCCTTCGAAAAGCGCTATGCCGCCGGCGAGGGGATCCGTCGCTTCCTCTGCGGCACGCAACCGATCCTGTCGCTTCGCGCGCTGAAGGGCGCGCTCGACGTCTGGGACGAGGTCGACATGGTGGCGTTGCGCGAGAAGAGCATCCGGCTCACGGACCTCTTCATCGCGCTCGTCGAGGCGAAATGCGGCGCCTATGGGCTGGAGCTCGAAAGCCCGCGCGACGGCTCGAAGCGCGGCAGCCAGGTTTCGTTCAGCCATCCGAACAGCTACGAGATCATGCAGGCGCTGATTGCCCGCGGCGTCATCGGCGATTTCCGCGCGCCCACCACGATGCGCTTCGGCTTCACGCCGCTCTATGTGAGCTATGCCGACGTCTGGCGGGCGGTTGAGATTCTGGAAGAGATCCTTAGCACTGATGCATGGCAGGATGCGCGTTTCGCGGTTCGTGCGGCCGTGACCTGATTGATGGCACTGACGACTGCGGGCGGCATTTCGCCCGCAGGGTCTGTTCAGGCGCAGACTAAGGTCGCCGCCCCAGCAGCGGATTGGTTCGAGGCCGTTGTGCCCGAAGGTGGGAGGACGGCTAACGGGGGACTTAAGCAATGACCGCGCCATACCGTCCGACCCCGGATGAAATCGCCGAAGCCCGCAAGCGTATTGCGCCGCACTTTGAGCGCACGCCGCTGGTCAGGCTCGACCTCGGATTTCCCGACCGGCAGATCTTCTTGAAACTGGAGACGCTGTCTCCGATCGGCGCCTTCAAGCTTCGCCCGGCGCTGAACGCAGTCTTGTCGCGCGATCCCGCGGCTCTGCGGCAGGGCGTGGCGGTCACCAGTTCCGGCAACATGGCTTATGGCATGGCCTGGGCTGCACGCCTCATCGGCGTGCCGATGGTTGCCTACATGTATCGCGGCGCGCCACAGACCAAGATCGATGGTGTGCGCGAGCTTGGCGGCGAGGTGCGTTTCGTCACCCAAGAAACGTGGTGGGATTACATCACCGGCGCGGACCGGCCGGATGCACCGGAACTGCTGATCAATCCGGTGACTGATCAGGCGGTGCTTGCCGGCAACGGCTCCATCGGCATGGAAATCGCCGAGGATTTGCCCGATGTCGACGTGGTGCTCACTCCCTATGGCGGTGGCAGCATGACCACTGGGGTCGCAAGTGCCGTCAAGACCGCTTCCGACCGTTGCCGGGTCTTTGCGGTCGAGGATGACAGCGCCGCCCCGGTTTGCGCCGCCCTTGAGGCAGGGCGGATCGTGACGGTGGAAACGCGTCCCTCGTTCATCAAGAGCATTGGCGCGCCGTCGCCGGTGCCTAAGCTTTGGCCGGTCGCGCGCGAACTGATCGACGGGGCGATTGCCGTCAGCCCGGCTCGGGTGACCGATGCGATGCGGCTGCTATTCAGGAAGGCGAAGATCGTCGCCGAGGGAGCAGGCGCTGCCTCGCTCGCCGCCGCGATCGCGCGGCCGGACCTCAGAGGGAACGTCGTCTGCGTGATCTCCGGCGGCAACATCGACGCCGCCACCTATTCCGTCGTGCTCGGCGGCGGTATTCCCGCAGCCTGACCGGCAAATCAGACGCCGAGATACCGGTCCTGAAGCTCAGGCGTCAGTGCGCGCGGTGGCCCCTCGAATACCGTCGCGCCTTTTTCCAAGACGAAGCAGCGGTCGGCCACCGGCAGCAGTTCCGAAAGCGTCTTGTCGACCACCAGGATCGATTGGCCAGCGGCTTTCAGCGTCCGGATCGCCGACCAGATGTCCTGGCGGATGACCGGCGCCAGCCCTTCGGTTGCCTCGTCGAGAATGAGCAGGCTGGGATTGGTCATCAGCGCCCGGCCGATGGCGAGCATCTGCTGCTCGCCGCCCGAAAGCGTGTTGGCGTATTGGTCGCGCCGCTCGCCGAGGCGGGGAAAGAGTGCGATCACCTTCTCGAAGCTCCACGCGCTGCCGCGGGCCGTGGCGACGAGGTTCTCCATGACGGTGAGATTGGGAAAGCAGCGTCGTCCTTCGGGAACGAGGCCAAGGCCGAGCCTGGCGATCCGGTGTGGGCGCAGGCCGGAGATCGCCTTGCCGGCGAAGGAGATGGCGCCGGCGCGTGGGCGCACGAGGCCGAGGATCGAATTGATCGTCGTCGTCTTGCCCATGCCATTGCGGCCCATGAGCGCGACCACCTCGCCCTCCCGCACATCGAGATTGACGCCGAAAAGCGCCTGGGAAGCCCCGTAAAAGGTTTCGAGGCCCTTGATTTCGAGCAGGCTCACGCGGCTTCTCCCAGATAGGCCCGGCGCACTTCCGGGTCGCTGCGGATCTCATCGACCGTGCCTGACGCGATGATGCGACCATAGACGAGCACGGATATCCGGTCGGCGAGCGCGAAGACCGCGTCCATGTCGTGCTCCACCAAGAGCATGGGTGCTTCATGGCGCAAGCCGTCGAGGAACGTGGTCAGCCGCTTCGAGCCCTCCGGTCCCATGCCGGCCATAGGCTCGTCGAGGAGGAACGCTTTCGGCGAAAGCGCCAGCGCGATGGCGATCTCCAGTTGCCGGCGTTCGCCGTGCGAAAGTTCCGCCGCCGGCACATGGGCGCGCGCGGCGAGGTCGACGCGTTCGAGCATCGCCATGGCCGGCTCAGTCAGGTCCTTGTCGCGGGTCACCTGGCGGAAGAAGCGGAAGCTGCTGCCCTCGCGCGCCTGCACCGCCAGCATGACGTTGCGAAGTGCCGAGAACTCCTGCGCCAGCGAGGAGATCTGGAAGCTGCGTGCAAGACCGAGTCTGGCGCGGGCGGCCATGTCGAGGTTGCCAATGTCCACTCCGAGAAAGCGGATGGTGCCGCTGTCGGCCTTGAGCGAACCGGCGATCTGGTGGATCAGTGTGCTTTTTCCGGCGCCGTTTGGGCCGATCAGCGCGTGGATCTGACCCGGGCGAAGATCGAGGCTCACCCCGTCGGTGGCCTTGAGGGCACCGAAGGATTTGCGGAGATCGCGGATTTCGAGAACGGGCTCAGACATGGCGCGGCTTTCCGGAGAGGAGACCCAGCAATCCGCCGCGGGCAAAGAGCACGATGCCGAGAAGGATCAGGCCGAGGAAGAACTGCCAGCGCTCGGTGATGCCGCCGAGCACATATTCGAAGAAGACGAAGATCATCGCGCCGGCTACCGGGCCGAACAGCCGTCCCTTGCCGCCGAGGATGATCAGCACGATCAGTTCGCCCGACATGTGCCAGGACAGCATCGAGGGGCCGACGAAGCGGTTGAGATCGGCATAGAGCGCCCCGGCAAGGCCGGTGATCATCGCCGAGACCGCAAAGGCGACGAGGCGGATATGGAAGGGCGCGATGCCGACGGCTGCAAGGCGGATTCCGTTCTGTCTTGCCGCCTGCAGCGCGCTGCCGAAGCGCGAACCTTCGACCACACGGAACAGAAGAAGTGCGGCCATCAGCGCCGCATAACAGATCAGGAAATAGGGCAGGGGTTTGGCGGTGTTGACGCCGGGAAAGGCGTTGCGCATCGACATCGAGAGACCATCCTCGCCACCATAGGCGGGCCAGGAGATCGCGAAATAGTAGATCATCTGCGCGAAGGCGAGCGTGATCATAATGAAATAGACGCCTGATGTGCGCAGGCTGATCGCACCGATCGGCAGCGCTGCGAGTCCGGCGACCGCCACGGCCGCTACCCAGATGAGCGGCATCGACGTCGTTGCCGGAATGTCGGCGAAGAGCGGTTCTGCATTGAAGGCGTGCGTCGCGAGGATGCCAGCGACGTAACCACCGAGGCCGAAGAAGGCGGCGTGCCCGAACGAGAGCAGCCCGCCGAGCCCAAGCGCGAGATTGAGGCCGACGGCAGCGAGCGCCAGCACGGTGACGCGGGTCGCGAGCGTCACATAGAAGGGCTCACCCAAGTTTGCGGCCAGGATCGGCGCGGCAAGAAGCAGAAGGGCGAGCAGCAGGTTGACGGTGGTTTCGCGGCTCATCGGGACCTCACGATTGCGCCGCAAACAGGCCGCTCGGCCTGAAAGCGAGGATCAGCGCCATGACCACATAGATCAGCATCGAAGCGAGTGCAGCGCCGATCGTCGTCGCCTGCGACGCGGGCATGGTGAGCGCCAGCAGCGAGGGAAGCAGGAAGCGGCCCATCGTGTCGACCACGCCGACGATCATCGCGCCGACGAGCGCGCCCTTGATGGAGCCGATGCCGCCGATGACGATGACGACGAAGGCGAGGATGAGGACGGGCTCACCCATGCCGACCTGCACTGATTGCAGCGCCCCGACCAGGGCGCCGGCAAGGCCCGCGAGCGCTGCGCCAAGCGCGAAGACGACCGTATAGAGCGTGCCGATGTCGACGCCGAGCGCCCCGATCATCTCGCGGTCGGATTCGCCCGCCCGGATACGCATGCCGAGACGCGTCCTGGAAATCAGCAGGTAGAGACCGATGGCCACCGCGATGCCGACACCGATGATCACCAGGCGATAAAGCTGATACTGGCCGCCGCCCGGGAGCGGCACCGCGCCCTGCAGCAAAGGCGGTATGTCGAGGTAGAGCGGGAACGAGCCGAAGAGCCAGCGGGCACCTTCGGACAGTATCAGGATCAGAGCGAAGGTCGCGAGCACCTGGTCGAGATGATCGCGATCGTAGAGCCTGCGGATGACCGCGACCTCGATGATCGCACCGACGCCGGCGGCGGCCGCAAGGCTGGCGATCAGCCCGATCCAGAAGGAGCCGGTGGCCGCCGCGACAGTCGCGCAGGCGAAGGCGCCGATCATGTAGAGCGAGCCGTGGGCAAGGTTGATCAGGCCCATTACGCCGAAGATCAGCGTCAGGCCGGCGGCCATCAGAAACAGCATCACACCGAGCTGCAGCCCGTTGAGCAGTTGTTCGATCAGAAGTGCGGTGAACAAGAGACCGGTCCAAGCTTCATTTCGGGAGGACATGGATCATCGACCGGATGCCGGCGTGAGGGCCGGGCATCCGGGCGATAACAGCGCCGAAGCACTACATGCTGCACTTGTCGGCGTAGGCGTCCTTGTGGTCTTCGAAGGCCGTGGCGATGATCTTGTTGGTCAGCACACCATCGGCTTCCTTCACCACCTCGCGAACGTAGATGTTCTGGATCGGATGGTTGTTGTTGTTGAAGACGAACTTGCCGCGCACCGACTGGAAGTCCGCCGCCTTGAGCGCCGCGCGGAAGGCGTCCTTGTCCTTGACATCAGCCTTCGAAAGGGCGGCAAGGATCAGGTTTGCCGTATCCCAGCTCTGCGCCGCATAGATCGAGGGCAGACGCTTGTATTCGGCCTTGAAGGCTTCCACGAACTTCTTGTTGGCCTCGTTGTCGAGGTCCTTCGACCAGGTCGCCGAGTTCTTGACGCCAAGCGCGGCATCGCCGATTGCCGGCAGAACGTCCTGACTGAAGGAGAAGCCGGGGCCCATGACCGGGATGTTCACACCCGACTGGGCATATTGCTTCATGAAGGCGATGCCCATGCCGCCGGGCAGGAAGAAGTAGACACTATCGGCGCCGGACGCACGGATCTGGGCGATTTCGGCGGCATAGTCCGTCTGGCCGACCTGCGTGTAGATCTCGCCGGCGAGGCTGCCCTTATAGTAGCGCTTGAAGCCGGTCAGTGCGTCCTTGCCGGCCGGGTAGTTGGGCGCCAGGATGAAGGCGTTCTTGTAGTCCTTGTTGGCGTATTGCCCCATCGCCTCGTGGAAATTGTCGTTCTGGTAGGCGACGTTGAAATAGTTCGGGTTGCAGTTCGCGCCGGCAAGCGCTGACGGACCGGCATTGGGCGAGAGATAGATCACATCCTGCGCAACCGTGTTCGGCACGACGGCCATCGCAAGGTTAGACCAGATGATCCCGGTCATGAGATCGACCTTGTCACCCTGGATCATCTTCTCGGCGATCTGCACCGCAAGTTCCGGCTTTTGAGCATCGTCCTCGATTACCAGTTCCACGTCCTTGTTGCCCGATTGCTTGATCGCAAGCGTGAAGGCATCGCGCATGTCGATGCCGAGACCCGCACCGCCGCCCGAAAGCGTGGTGATGACACCGATCTTCACCGGCTCGGCATGGGCAAGGCTCGACGTCGCAAGCGAGAGGCCAAGAAGGCTCGCTGCCAGAATGCGGTTCATGCTGTTCTCCTCGTTTTGGGGTTCCCTTATAAATTGTGTTCTATCAGAGACCCGTGCGCACGTGCCAGAGCTCAGGGAAGAGTTCCACTTCGAGCATCTTTTTCAGATAGGACGCGCCGGATGTGCCCCCGGTTCCGCGTTTCATGCCGATGATGCGTTCGACCGTTGTGACGTGGTTGAAGCGCCAGCGGCGGAAGTAATCCTCGAAATCGACCAGCTTCTCGGCGAGCTCGTAAAGCATCCAATAGCGCTCGGGATCGCGGTAGACGGTCTGCCAGGCGGCAAAGACCTTGTCGCTTTCTGTGCGGGTTTCGCGCCAATCGATCCGCTCGGCCTCCTCGCCGACGTCGAAGCCGTTGCGCGATAGCAGCCGGATCGCTTCGTCGTAGAGCGATGGCGCGGCGAGGATCGCTTCCAGCTTCTCCATGATGTCGGGCCGGTGCGCATGCGGCCCTAACATCGCGACATTGCGGTTGCCGGCGAGGAACTCGATCGCCCGGTACTGCCAGGACTGGAAGCCGGAGGATTGGCCGAGCGATTCGCGGAACGTGGTGTATTCGCTCGGCGTCATGGTACGCAGCACGTCCCAGGCGCTGTTCAATTGCTCGAAGATGCGCGCGACCCGCGTCAGCATCTTGAAGGCGGGCTCCAGCCGGTCGTCGCGGATCGAGCGGACCGCGGCGTTGATCTCGTGCAGCGCGAGCTTCATCCAGAGTTCGGATGTCTGATGCTGGATGATGAACAGCATTTCGTCATGGGCCTTGGACAGCGGCTCCTGTGCGTCGAGCACTTTCTCCAGCATCAGGTAGTCGCTGTAGGACATGCGGCCCTTGAACGACATCTGGGCGCCTTCTTTCGAAGGGTCGTATGATTTGCTCATGGTTTTAGTTCTCCCGCAATCGGAACCGCTGGATCTTGCCCGTGGCTGTTTTCGGCAGGCTGTCCAGGAACTTTACCGATCGCGGATATTTATAGGGCGCGATCGTTGCCTTCACGTGATCCTGCAGGCGCTTGATCGTCGCGGCGTCTGCCGAAACGCCTGATACCAGCACGACATAGGCCTCGACGATCTGGCCACGATCCGCATCGGGCGCGCCGACGACGGCACATTCGGCGACTTCCGGGTGGGAGATCAGGGCCGCCTCGACCTCGGGGCCGGCGATGTTATAGCCGGCGGTGATGATCATGTCGTCTGAACGGGCGGCGAAATGGAAGAAGCCGTCTTCGTCCTGGTAGAAGGCGTCGCCGGTGAGGTTCCAGCCCTCGCGAACATAATCGCGCTGGCGGCTGTCGGCCATGTAGCGGCAGCCGGTCGGGCCGCGCACGGCAAGCTTGCCGATCGTGCCGCGGGGGACTTCGCGCATCTCGTCGTCGACGATCCGGGCTTCATAGCCGCCGACGGGTTTCCCGGTCGAGGCGGCCTTGCGGTCCTCGAAACGGTTGGAAATGAAGATGTGCAGCATCTCGGTCGCACCGATCCCGTCGAGGATCGGCTTGCCGGTCTTTGCGGTCCATTCCTCGAAGACGGGTCCCGGCAGCGTCTCGCCCGCCGAGATCGCCACGCGCAGGGAAGAGAGGTCGGCGCCGTCGTCCATCGCCTTCATCATCGCCCGATAGGCGGTGGGGGCGGTAAACGAGATCGTGGCTTTGTACTTCTCGATGATCTCCACCATGTTGGCGGGCGTCGCGTGCTCAAGCAGCGTTGCCGCCGCCCCGAAACGCAAGGGGAAGATCGCAAGGCCGCCGAGGCCGAAGGTGAAGGCGAGCGGCGGCGAGCCGACGAAGATGTCGTCGGGCGTGACCTCAAGGACTTCCCTGGCGTAGCCGTCGGCGATTGCAAGCAGATCGCGGTGGAAGTGCATGGTTGCTTTCGGGATCCCTGTCGTGCCCGAGGTGAAGCCGAGCAGTGCCACGTCGTCGCGGCCGGTATGCACCGCCTCGAAGACCACCGACTTGTCGAGCGCGATACGGTCGAGTTCGGCGTCGTGGTTCGCGGTCCCGTCGAAACCGACGACCTGTTTCAGATAGCGGCTGTCCTTGGCGCAGGCGATCATCTCGTCCATCAGGCGCGTGTCGCAGAGCGCCAGGCCGATCTCTGCCTTGTCGACGATCTTCGTCAGTTCGCCGGCGCGCAGCATCGGCATGGTGTTGACGACGACCGCGCCGGCCTTTGTCGCCGCCAGCCAGCAGGCGACCATGGCCGGATTGTTGGCGGAGCGGATGAGCACGCGATGTCCTGGCTTTACGCCGTAGTTCTCGACGAGCGCATGGGCGAGCCGGTTTGTCCAGTCGGACAGTTCCTTATAGGTTCGGTGGCGGCCGTTACCGATCAGCGCGGTATGGTCGCCAAAGCCCTTGGCGACCATGGCATCCGTCAGTTCGACGGCGGCGTTGAGGTGGTCCGGATAGTCGAAGCCTTCGAGAAGGAAATCCGGCCATTCTTCCGGTGGCGGTAGATGGTCGCGTGTGAATGTATCGACGTGCGAAGTCGGTCCAAGCATGTGGCGGCTGTTCCCTTGTTCAGTTCCTGCCTGTTGCGCAGGCATTTTTCAAAGCCGGCTAAATTTCTTGCGGTGGTGCGGAGCCCTGCCGTGCGAACAGGTTGCAAGCTGCGCCGCATCGTCGCCGATGGGCTGCGCCGTCGCTGCGACGACCCCAATGATCGTGATGGGCACAGCGAGACCTCCACTTCTCGGCTGAACATGGGGCAGCATCGCACCAGTCCAAAATTATTTCAAGCCTAAAGTTTTTTCCATTGATGCCATTGCGTTTCTCACTTGGGCAGGTGATTTCTATGCGTGGGGAGACATCGAAGGGAGGATTGCATCGATGCTGGAACACCGTGTTTCCGATTGGAACGACGCCTATGCCAATGGCGTGAACATTGCGCGAGGCGATCGGTGGCCGGAGGCATGGGCGGGGCCGGCCGAGGCATTCCGCAACGCGCTTTCAGCAGCCGGGCTGGCCAAGCTTGACGTTGCCTATGGTGAGCGATCCAGAAACCGCATGGACCTGTTCTTCCCGGATGAGGCGGCGAAAGGTCTGGTCGTTTTCGTCCATGGTGGATTCTGGTTGCAGCTCGACAAGAGCTTCTGGTCGCATCTTGCCGCCGGCGCCGTCGCCCATGGCTATGCCGTTGCCATGCCGTCCTACACGCTCTGCCCGGAGATCCGCATTGCCGGGATTGTCGGGGAGGTCGCGGCGGCCATCAGCGAAGCAGCAAAACTGGTCGAAGGCCCGCTGATGCTGACCGGCCATTCGGCCGGCGGCCATCTCGTCAGCCGGATGATCACGGCGACCGCGCCGCTTGCACTGGATGTCCAGGAGCGCATCCGCAACGTCGTCTCGATCTCGGGCGTGCATGACCTGCGCCCGATGATGTCGACCGGGATGAACGAGAAGCTGGCGATCGATGAGGCGGAGGCGCTCTCGGAGAGCCCGGCGCTGCTGCGGCCAATGCCAAATGCCCGCATCACCTGCTGGGTTGGTGGCGGCGAGCGCGCGGAATTCCTGCGCCAGAATGCGCTGCTTGCCAACATCTGGACAGGGCTCGGGGCGACGACCGCGACCGTCGTGGAGCCGGACAGGCATCACTTCAACGTCATCGATGGCCTTGCCGATGCCGCGCATCCGCTGACGAGAACCTTGCTTTCGGTGTGAGCGCGGCGCCGGACCAAGGGGGCGTATGGTCGCGAAGCCCCGCATCCACCCGACTGGTGCATGTCAGCGAATGAAGATCAGCGCCATGCCGAGAACGACGAGGGCAGCCCCGGCCCAGGCTCCAGCGGCAGGCCGCTCGCCCGTCCTCAGCCAGAGCATCGGCAGGATCATGACCGGCGAGGTCGCCGACAATGTCGATACGATGCCCACCTTGCCGCCTGAAAGCGCGAAGAGCAGCAGCGTCATCCCCATGCCAAGAGCGAGCACTCCGGTCAGCGCCGTCATTGCGGCAACCTTCAGCGTCAGTGGCGCCCTCGGCTTGACCGATGGAATCGGTAGCTGAATCAGGATGCTCAGGCAGAAGGCCGCAATGCCGACGCGCAGCATGGAGGCGACAAAAGGATCGATGCCGGCGGCCATGACCGGTCGCACGATGATCGAGCCGATCGCCTGGCCGGTGGCTGCGCCGAGCCCGAGCAGGACGCCGATCCAAAGCGGCCCCTTGACCTTTTCCCATTCGTGAATCTGCGCCCGGCGCTTGCCGAAGAGAATGGCGAGGAACACGCCGGCGGCCGTCAACGCGATGCCTCCAACCGCTGTGGGGGACAGCGTTTCGCCGAGTACCAGCCAGCCGAGAAAGGCGGTGATCGGCGCGTTGAGGGCGAAAAGGATGCCGGCGCGGCGGGGACCGAGCCGGTTGAGCGCGGCGAAGAGCAGCGTGTCGCCGATGAAAATGCCGATCAAGCCGGACAAAAGCAGTGGGGTGATGCTTGCGGCATGAAGCTCGCGCCACGTCCCGGTGGCGAGCACATAGATTGCGAGGAGCCCTGTGACGAAGACCTGCCGAAGGCGGTTGAAGGCGGGTGCGCCGAGATGGCCGGCCGGCCCGGCCGAGATCAATCCCGTCAGGGCCCAGCAGGTCGCCGCCCCCAGCGCGGCGAGTTCATGAATTGGCATGATGTTCCGATCGGTAGACTGCGGCTTGCGAAAGAGCTCTCCTCGGCCTCCGTTAAAGCTCGAGCAAATGGCGTTCGTCCAGCGCTTTTTCAGCCGCATCAACAAGGTGTTTCGTCCTTAGTGGGGACGATGCGGCCTCGTTCATCGCGGTTGCCGGGCGTAAGCAGGCGATATGTCCAGGGTTTGCGCGCTGACGTTGATTGCGAATGCGTTTTTCTGCACTTTTCTTCAGGCTCTCGGAACGCCTGAAGCCGGCTGTCGTTAGGTTCGGACATCAAAGGAATCCGCCATGAAAAAGCTTCTGATCGCCCTTCCGGCTCTTGGCGTCGTTGCGACTGCTGGCGGCGTGGGCCTCGGTTACCTGTCGCGGCACTGACGGGATTTCTGACCGACGACGGTAAGGCACTGGGGCGGCCGGTCGGTATCGCGATCGCCCGTGACGGCGCCCTGTTGGTTGTCGATGACGTTGGCAACCAGGTGTGGCGGCTGGCCCCCGCATCCTGAGCGATCTCGCGGCGCAGGGTCGGCGGACATTATGTGCAACTATTTGGTTGCGCATCTGTTGGTGGCCGCTATACTTGCAACCAAATCGTTGCACGAAAGGAAAGCGTTATGAGCTCATTCGATCGTATCGAGAAGGCAATCCTGCTGCGCGCGCCCATCGAGCGCGTCTGGCGGTCGATAACCGATGTCTCGGAATTCGGGCAGTGGTTTGGCGTCGAGCTGAACGAGCCTTTTGCTCCAGGACGGGCGGTAACCGGCTCATTCAAGGGAGAGTTCAACGAAGAGCATATTGCGAAATACCAGGCCTCGATGGGTCTCGAGCCGGCACCGATCCGCCAGCCCGAACCGAATGCCGTTTTCTGCACCGTCGAGGAAATGGATGCGCCGCGGCTTTTCAGCTTCCGCTGGATACCCTACGGCCTCGACGCCGAATGCGACCCCGCGCGGGAGCCGACCACGCTCGTCGAATTTCGGCTGGAGGCGGTCGCCGGCGACACACGGCTGACGGTCACGGAATCAGGCTTCGAAAACGTGCCGGCGCATCGGCGCAAGCGCGCATTTCTCATGAATGACGGTGGCTGGAGCGCCCAGATTGAGAACATCAAGCGCCATGTCGAACACGCCTGAGCGGGAACTGGCGGGCGTCTTTGCGGCGCTCGGCGATACGACCCGCCTTGCGCTGGTCACGCGGCTCTTGGCCGCCGGTGCCCTGACGGCAACGGCACTGTCCGAGGGGCAGGCAATCACCCGGCAGGCGATCGTGAAACACCTGCGGGTGCTGGTGACGGCAAGGCTGGTGGTGCACGAGCGTCACGGTAAGGAGGTCCTCTATGCGGTCGATCCGCGCCGCCTTGAAGAGGCGCGCGCATTTCTCGAGGCGATCGCAGAGGGCTGGGACAAGGCGCTTGGCCGGCTCAAGTCGCTTGTCGAGGCGCCCTGAGGCGCGATGTGCGTTCGGCCCTGATGGCCGGATCAAAGTGCGTGTCGGCAACTTGGCCGACCTGGCCGGTGATCCGGTCCGACGCGTCGGAGAGGATAAATACTGCGGCTGCGATCCGATGATTGCCGACGGCCTTGAATAGGTCTTTCGCGACGGACCACCTGGCGACAGGCGCCGGGAACGTCTGTCTCGGCGCTCGCCCGCCCGGGTCGCGCGTCGCACTTGTCCGTGATTGGTCCGATCGGCTGTCCCGGCAGGCTTGAAATCGAAGCGCGCCGCTACAGTTGTTTTCTTTTGGTCACCGGCGTGCGTGGACGGACCAATCTCACAAATGGCATTCGTGATCGCAGCCTTCCAGCGGTGGTTCCGGCAGACCTCTCGCCGGGACTCGGGGTGCAGACATGAGGCAAGGTTCGTCCGGCGTCGATAGTTCCTGGATCAAGAAGGCCGACGAACTGGCGGCCCTCTTTCAGTTCACGGATGCCCTCTACCGCGCCAATTCGATCGCCGACATTTGCGATGCCACATTCGATGCGATCGAGCGGGCCTTGCGCTGTAGCCGCGCCTCCATCCTGCTTTTCGACCAAGAGGGGGTGATGCGTTTCGTTGCGTCGCGCGGGCTCTCGGAAGGTTACCGCCGGGCTGTTGACGGTCACTCGCCGTGGAGGCCTGGTGACCGCGACGCCGCCCCGATTTTTATCGGTGACATAGAGCTTGCCGACGAGCCTGAGGCGCTCAAGGACACCATAAGACGCGAGGGGATCCGCGCGCTGGCCTTCATTCCCTTGACCGCCAACGGCGTGGTCATTGGAAAGTTCATGACCTATCGCGAAGTCGTGCACGTCTTCACGGAGGAGGAGGCCGTTCTCTCCCTGACGATCGCACGACAATTGGGCTTCAGCATCGAGCGTAGACGGACCGAGGAGGCGCATCAGCGTGCCGAGGAGGGACTTCGCCGCAGCAATGAGCGATTGCGGATCATCCTCGACAGCGCCAGTGAGTATGCGATCATCACGCTCGACGGTGCCGGACGGATCGCAAGCTGGAACAGTGGCGCCGAACGACTGCTCGGTTATCGCGAGAGCGAGATACTTGGCCAACCCGGCGGCATTTTCTTCAGCCCTCAAGACCGAGCGTCGGATGTCCCCGACCAGGAAATGCGAACGGCGCGCGAGGAGGGCCGCGCGACCAGCGAGCGCTGGCACTATCGCAAGGATGAATCCCGTTTCTGGGGTTCTGGCGTCATGCTTCCGGTCGAGGGGAGCGGACCGGACCGCTACCTCAAGATCTTCAGGGACCGAACCGAGGAGCGCAGGGCGGAAAAGCGCCAGAAGCTGCTGATCGGTGAACTCAACCATCGTGTGAAGAACACGCTGGCAACCGTGCAGTCCCTCGCTGAACAGACGCTGAAGAGCGCGGATACGCCGGAAGCCTTTGCAGACGCTTTCAACAGCAGGCTGCTTGCCCTTGCCAAGGCGCACGACCTGCTCACGCGCGAGGCATGGCAGGCGGTATACCTCAATGACATTGCCCAAGCCGTTCTCGCAGCCTGGATCGAAGATGGGCGCGTGTCTCTTCAAGGACCTGCGATCCGCATCAGTCCCAAACAGGCCCTCGCGCTTTCGATGGCGTTCAACGAATTGCTGACCAACGCGATCAAATACGGCGCTCTATCGAACGGCAGTGGCCGCGTTGTGCTGTCGTGGCAATGCAACGACGCATGTTCGGTCCGGTGGGAAGAGCGCGGCGGACCATCGGCGTCACCTCCGCAACGCCAGGGGTTCGGGCTGCGCGTTCTCAACCGCGGGCTCGCCAGCGAACTCGGACACCCCGTCGATCTTCGGTTCGAGCCGGCGGGTGTCACCTGCACGATCGGGATGGATTTCGTCGACGGGCGACGCGCCGGCATGGACGACAGGGGGGAATGACCATGTCTGCGATTTTGGCGGGACGCCGGATACTTGTCGTCGAAGACGAGATGCTGGTGGCCATGTCGATCGAGGACACCTTGATCGATGCCGGCGGCGAGGTGGTTGGCCCCGCGCCCACCGTGGGGCGGGCATTGGGGCTGCTGCAGGACGAGGCCAAAATCGATGCCGTCGTGCTGGATATGAACCTCCAGGGACACAGCGGGCTTCCGGTCGCGGACGCATGCGATGAAAGATCGATCCCCTTTCTCATCCTTAGCGGCTATGGCGATACCGCTCTCAGCGGGACACGCCATGCGGCCCCGATCCTTTCCAAGCCCTTTGCGAGCGCGGTACTGGTGAAGGCTCTCACGACGCTTTTCGAAGGCAGCCGCTCATGATGGGCCCGGGCAGCCTGGCTGGTGGCGCCTGCATCGATTGCCTACAGCCCTGAGAAGGAACCGCATTTCATCCCGCGGGTTGGGTCGTCGGACCCAAATGCATCGGATGGCGCAATGTGTCGGGTGGATTGTGATCATGAACGCGGAACGCTGGATTCATATTTGCGTCGACATGCAGCGCATGTTCAACGAGGAGACGCCATGGCAGGTGGACTGGATGGCGACGATCTCGGACCAGGTGCTGGAGGTCGCCGGTCGTTTTCCTGATCGCACTGTCTTTACCCGGTTCATTCCGCCAAATTCGCCGGCAGAAATGCCGGGCATGTGGCGGTCCTATTATGAAAAATGGCCGATGATGACAGCGACACGGCTCGACCCGGGCCTGCTCGATCTGCTTCATCCCTTGCAGCGTCTGGTGCCGCCTGCCCGGGTCCTCGACAAGCGCACCTATTCGCCCTGGCTAAGCGGCAAGCTGGAAAGCTTGCTCGCTCATCAGGGCGTCGGAACGATCGTGGTGACGGGCGGCGAAACGGATGTCTGCGTCCTGGCGACCGCGCTCGGCGCGATTGACCTTGGCTACAAGGTGATCCTGTTGAAGGACGCCGTCTGCAGCTCCGTCGATCAGACATACAATGCAGCGCTCGACCTCCTCGGCAATCGCTTCTCGGTTCAGCTGGAGATTGCGACGACGCAGGAGTGGCTTTCGCTGGCGCGGGCATAGACGCCGCCATTTGGGAGCCTCTGCGAATACCCCCTCGCGCCACAGGTCAGGCCATGCTCGGCTCCCTTTCCGAAGACGCCCGGCTGGCAATCAGGCCGAGGATACCCACGCCGATGATCGCTGCCGCATAGATGTCGGTCGTGAGCTGGTAGCCCAGCGCCTTCGCCAGGAAGCCGGCGAGAATTGCTGGCAGGCTGAACGCCAGATAGCTCTGGATGTAGATGGTGGATAGCAGCCCGGCGCGCTCGTCGGCTTTTGCCAGCGGCATGACCGAGCCGAGCGTGGCGAGGAAGCTCGTGCCGAAACCCATGCCGGTGAGAAGCGTGCCGACGATCAGGACGGGCACATAGGCGAGGTGGGTTCCGGCGACCACGGTCAGCATGCCGAAAGTCGTGCTCAAGACTCCGAAGGTCAGGTTTGCCTGAGGATTGCGGGCGCGGCGGAGGAAGACGGCGAACGCGCCGGCCGCCATCAGCGCCGCGACGACGGCGCCCCCGGTCAGCGGGTTCTTGCTTCCCGTGGAGGCGACGACCAGCGAGGGGACGAGCGAAAGGTAAAAACCCCCAAGTGCCCAGTTCGCTATGTTGATGGGGGTGACGAGCGCCAGCGGCCGCTTGGCGCGCTGCGGAATGGCGATCCGCGGCATGAGCGAGGATAGCGCTCCGGGGCGGCGCGAACCGGTTTCGGATATCAGCCAGATCGTCGCCGCCTGCACCAGGAAGCCGGCGAACAGCAGGACATAGACGAGATGAAGCGGAAGGGGGCCGTACTGGATCAGCGCGCTGGTGCCGAGCGCCCCGACCGCCAGGCCGATCAGCGGTGCGAGCGAGTTTACGAGTTGCCCCCTGGCGTGGTCGACATCGACGAGTGCCGCACCGATCGAAGCGCCGGCGACGCCCGTCGCAAGACCCTGCACGATGCGTGCCGCGATCAGCCAGTGGGTTCCGTCGGCGAGCACGAACAGGGACATTGCCGCCATCTCGACGAGCAATGCTGCGAATATCACCGGCTTGCGCCCGAGATGGTCCGAGATCGAACCGGCGATCAGCAAGGCCACGAGAAGTGCGAAGGCATAGACCGCAAAAATAACGGTCATTTCCACCGGGCTTGCGGCGAAGTTCTCCTGATAGAAACGGTAGAGCGGGGTTGGGGCCGAGGAGGCGCCGAAGAATGTCGCGAGCGTGACGGCGTAGAAGGCGATGGGACCTGCCGGGTGAGCGCTCTCTCTGGATTCGGAGGAGGAAGACATCTATATAACCCTTAAAGCTAAATCGTTGCGTTTGGCAGATTTAGGTGTGCGCCGCGTTAAAAGCAAATAATTTGCTTTTATGCTGTTGTGAGAATTTCTGAAGCATCGGCCACGGCCGAAGAAAGACGGGGTTGGAGCGAATGGCGGCAAGGGAAGGCCCGCGGCCGGGCGGACGAAGCGCCCGGGTTCAGGCATCGGTTCACAGGGCCGTGCAGACCTTGCTGGCGACGCACGAGCGCACCGAGGTCACGGTTCCGCTGATCGCGGCGGAAGCGGGCGTTACGCCTTCGACAATCTATCGCCGTTGGGGCGACCTGCAGGAACTGCTCGCCGATGTCGCGGTCGAGCGGCTGCGCCCCGACATGGTGCCTGTCGACACCGGACGTTTTGGCAGTGACCTGATGGCTTGGGCCGAGCAATATGCCGAGGAAATGTCCTCGGGGCCGGGTCGCGAGATGATCCGTGATGTGCTTGCGGCACAGGATGGAAGCGGGGCCTACCAGTGCTGCAACTTTACCCGGCAGCAGATCGAAACGATCGCCGAACGCGCCGAGGAGCGCGGTGAAGTCTTTCCGGATGTTGACACCGTCATGGACGGCGTCGTCGCGCCGATCATGTATCGGATCCTCTTTGGCGGTGCGCCGGACGCCGCGCATGTCGAGCGTCTGGTGAGGGCGTCGCTGGTGGCGAAACCGGCGCCTTGAGGCGTACCGGTTTTAAAGAGCGGTAATACCCGCATCCCGTCACAGGCTGTGAATCGGAACTTAAACCGGTGCTCAGGGTTGGGAGGCCTGCTCAACCCTGGGAGGATGCGAGATGAGACCAATCCACAAGAGTTCCCTTCTGGCTGGCCTTGCCGCCATAGCGATCATGGCCGCCGGCGGTGTTTCGGCCGAAACCTTGAAGTTCAAGGCGGATATGACGGGATCGAGTGAGGTGCCGCCCAATGAAAGCGCGGGCAAGGGCATGGGCGAAATCACCCTCGATACAACGTCGAAGAAGCTGACCTGGACCGTGACGGCCGATGGCCTGTCGGGGGATGCTACCGGCGCCCATTTCCATGGTCCGGCGGCCGCGGGCGAAAACGCCGACCCGGTCGTCGATATCTCGACCTCCATGAAATCGGGCTCTGCCGAACTCACCGATCAGCAGCTCGCCGATCTGCAAGGCGGCAAGTGGTACCTCAACATCCACACGGCGAAATTCCCCGACGGCGAGATCCGCGGCCAGGTGGAGAAGGCGCAGTAAAGGCCGACGACCTTCCGCCTACTTCACAGCGCCATGGGCCAGCCCGCTGACCAGATAGCGCTGCATGAACAGTGCGATCAGATAGACCGGGGCGATGCCCGCCAGAGAGGCCGCAGCCATCTGGCCGAAATTCACCAGCCTGTCGCCCTGGAAGAGCGAAATGCCGACTGGCAGCGTTCGCGTGGCATCGGAGAAGGTGAAGGCCGAAGCGAAGAGGAACTCGTTGTAGGCGAGCACCGTGACGATGATAAAGGTTGCCACGATGCCCGGCGCGATGATCGGCACCACGATCTGCAGTAAAATGCGAAGGGGCCCGGCTCCGTCGATGGCGGCGGCCTGCTCGATCTCGATCGGCATCCGGCGCAAGAATGGCGTCAGCAACCAGAAGGCGACGGGTACGTTGGCGAAACCGTAGATGAGAACCAGACCGGGGCGCGTGTCGAGGAGACCGCTCGCCTTCAGCAGGAAAAACAGCGGGATGAGTGCCACGATCGGTGGTGCCATGTAGCTTGAGAGCGTTACGTCCGAAAGCCATCGCCCGCCGATCTTCAGCCGCAGCATTGCGTAGGCTGAAGGCAGCGTGAGCGCGATGGTGAGCGATCCGGCAACGAGCGATACAATCACGGAATTCACTATGAAGCCGACGACATTGGCCGCTTCGAAGGCCGCCGGCCAATTGGCAAGCGTCGGCGCCGTCGGCCAGAAATGGCCGTTGAGCACGTCGTCCTTCGTCTTCAGGGAGACGGCGAGGAGATAGAGGAAGGGCAGGGCGAAGAAGCCGACGATCGGTGCCGTTGCAAGGCCCAGCCAGAGATGGCGTGCGACGAGCTTCATAATTCGCGCCTTTCGAAATGCTGATGGAGACGCACGACCGGCAGCGTCGCCAGCCCGATGACCAGCGCATAGATCATCGTTTCGGCGGCCGCCCGACCGACATCGAACTGCTCGATCGCCCGCCTGTAGATGGAAAATCCGGCCGATGTCGTTGCAAAACCCGGCCCGCCGACGGTGAGGATGTAGACGAGGTCGAACAGCTTGAACGAGAGGATCAGTTTCAAGAGATAGATCGACGAGAGCGGCGCGGCGACGAGTGGCAGCGTGATGTGCCAGAAGCGCTGCCAGCCATTCGCGCCATCGACGAGTGCCGCCTCCCGGACCCCTTCCGGAATCGTCGAAAGCGCCGCGAAGCAGAGGATGACGATGAAGGGCGTCCATTGCCAGAGGTCGGCGACGGCGATCGCCAGCCAGGCGAGCAGCGGGTGGCCGAGGAACGAGATCGGCTGGGAGATCACGCCGTAGTGTATCAATGTGCCGTTCAGCAACCCGCCCGCCGGCGCGAAGATCAGCTTCCAGGCGATGCCGACCATGACGGGCGGTGTCATCAGAGGCAAGAGCACGAGGCTCATCAGGAAGCGGCCGCCTTTCAGCAGCGACGTGAAAAGCAGCGCGATCAGGAAACCGAATGCGAGTTGCAGCAGCGACGTCGAAAACGCATAGGCGACGCTTCTGCCGATCGCCGAAAGGAACACCGGATCCTGCAGCGCCGTTGCGAAATGCTTGATGCCGACGAAGCCGCGAAACGGTTTTCCAAGCGTGCTCTTGCTGAAGGCGAGACCCAGCAGGAAGACGGTCGGGTAGAGCGTCGTGACGGCCAGCGCGAGCACGACGGGGGCGATCCATAACGCTCGGCCGAAGCGTGCCGATAGCGTGCCTCGGCGCCAGGTTTTTCGGATCGCGTCCGGGCCAAGGGCGTCGAGGGTGAAGGCGGTCATGCGGCCTTAGCCAGAGCCGGCCGTGTCGGCCCGCTGCCGGCCCGTGTGGTGATCAGCATGTCCTCGATGTCATCGAGGTCACCAGGTGTGATCTCGAATTCACTGCGGCCGATTCTGCGCTTCCGCGAGGTTTGCGTGGTCATGATTTTTCACCTCTAAAGAGAAGAGGGGGCGCCGCCGGGAGGAAGCGAGCGCCCCCAGCGAGCAATCAGCCGTTGGTCTCGATGATCTCGGTCCAGGCCTGATGGGCATCGGCGATCGCCTGTTCTGCGGTTTTGGTGCCGGCGAGCGCCAGCGCCAGCTCGTCGGTCAGCGCGTTTTCGAGCTTCGGCGCATAAACCGCCGTCGGCCAGGCGAGGCTGTTTTCCAAGGCGCCGTCGTCGAGCAGCGGCTGTACGAGCGGCTGGAAGGCCTTGAACTTCTCCGACTTCAGGCCCGACTGGCGATCCGGGTCGATGCCAGAGCCGGTCAGCGCCAAGAGCTGCTCGTGATAATCCCTGCCGGTGGCAAGCTTGATCAGGTCCCAGGCGACATCCTTGTTCTTGGATCCGCTCGTGATTGCAAAGCCGAATCCGGCATTGAAGGCGAGCCGCGGCGTCTTGTTGCTGCCACCGGTGGGGATGCGGGCCACGCCCCACTTGTCGACGATCTTCGAGCCCTTGGGATCCTGGGCGTAACCGCCAAGGTCGGTCCAGAAATCGATCTGCGCCGCCTTGCCGTTGAGGAATGCGGGCAGCCCCTCTTCGAAGCGGGTTTCGAGCGGGGTCGGCAGCGCATGGGGTGCCGAGGCGAGCAGCGATTTCAAGGCCTCGACGGCCTCGGTGCTGTCAAGCGCGGAGGTGCCGTCCGGCTTCAGGAAGTTGCCGCCGAAGCCGGTCAGGCGGTTGGCATAGGTGGAGAGGATGATAACCGGGATCTTGGCGCCCAGAACGGCCGCGCCGTAGATGCCGTTCTTCGCTTCGGCCTCGGTGATCACCTTGGCGTTTTCATTGTATTCGTCCCAGGTGGAGGGCGCCTTCAGGCCATAGCGGTCGAAGAGCTCACGATTGTAGAACAGCAGGTGGCTGTCGCCGTCATAGGGCAGGCCGTAGCGGCGGCCATCATGCAGCGTGTACTGGTCGTAGATGGTCTGGATGAAATCGTCCGGCTGGATCTCCGCCTTGTCGCGCTCGATCAGGTCCGTCACATCCTCGATCACGCCATCTTCGGCGAGCTGGCCCTTGTAGGTATAGAAATAGTCGATGACGTCGAACTGGTTCGCGCCCGATTGCACGTCCAGTGTCGCCTTGACGCTGACCTGGTCATAAGGGACCGCCGTGACGTTGACTTTGGCGCCGGTTAACCTCTCGAAATCCTCGGCGATCTTCTTGCCGGTGACCACATGCGGCTGGATGATCAAGAGATTGATCGTGCGCCCGGCGTATTTGTTGCCGGAGGCAAGCGCCGTCGATGCGACAAGCGGCGCGATGAAAGGCAGGGTCCCCGCGGCGGCAAGCGATTTCAGCACGCTGCGGCGGCGGTAGGCCTGGCCGAAAATGGAATTGGACATCGGATCCTCCGTCGAGATCTGGGTTCTGGCGGTCGGCGCGCGCCAATCCGTCGGCCGTTGGTCAGCGCCGCGTGACCTTGCTTCAGCATCATGGAGGAGAAGATGATCTCTATATACATATAATCCATATATTTTATGGATTATATGAGAACGATTTTCCTGCAACGAACCGTCGTCCAGGGTAGGAATTTCTCAGCCGGTCCGATCGTTGCGTCCCTGCTGTGGGAGCGCTGAAAGCCGCTCCAGTCAGCTCGTTGGGTCTACGCGGAGGCGGCGGAAAAGCCGATTGGGCCTCGGCGACCAGATGCTCAAGGCCCAAACGCGGCGGTCACACCTCGAATACGGCCTCGAACGACTCCGGGAAGCTCTGACGGGCGACCCTTTCATCGATCACCAGCAGGGATTCGTAGGACAGCGGATCGAAGTCCTTGTCCGCGGCCACGACCTCGCGGCCGAAGAGAAGGCAGAGGCGGGCGGCGTCGAGATTGCCGCGCTCGAAGGGTTCCGCGCCGAAGTAATGCCAGAGAGCATGCAGGAAGGCGGCGTCGATCCGGTGTTCCGCCGTGCCTGGGCGGCCGCGACGCGGTATCGCCTTGAGCGGCGTTACCCCGCGCGGATTGGCCCGGCGAATGGTGAACTGGATGCCGGTGCCCGGCATGCCGGACGGAAAGCCCCGGTGTTTGTTCATGTCGGGCAGGTTTGCCATGCGATCCTCCTCAGGCCGTCTCGGCCTGAGCGATCTTGTCCTGCGTCTTCGTCTCGAAGTCGGAGGCGTCGTGGCGCTCGTGCAGCTGTTCCGACGGATCGCCGCTCAACCGGTTGACCATGCGACCGCGCTTGACCGCCGGGCGCGCGGCAATTTCGGCCGTCCAGCGCTGGACGTGTTCGTAGCTCTGGACCTCGAGGAAGGTGCCGGCGTCGCCATAGGCCTGGCCGAGCGCGAGGTTGCCGTACCAGGGCCAGGTGGCCATGTCGGCGATGGTGTATTCGGAGCCCGCCAGGAAACGGTGGTCGGCGAGATGACGGTCGAGCACGTCGAGCTGGCGCTTCACCTCCATCGCATAGCGGTCGATGGCGTATTTGATGTGCATCGGCGCATAGGCGTAGAAATGACCGAAGCCGCCGCCGAGGAAGGGGGCTGAGCCCATCTGCCAGAACAGCCAGTTGAAGGTCTCGGTGCGGGCACGAAGCTCGCTCGGCAGGAAGGCGCCGAATTTTTCTGCGAGGTAGGTGAGGATGGAGGCCGACTCGAAGACGCGGACCGGTTCGCCACCGCCTTTCGGCTTACGGTCCAGCAGCGCCGGGATCTTGGAGTTGGGGTTGACGTCGACAAAACCGGATCCGAACTGTTCGCCATCGCCGATACGGATCGGCCAGGCATCATATTCGGCGCCCGAATGGCCGGCGGCCAGAAGCTCTTCGAGCATGATCGTGACCTTCACGCCATTCGGAGTCGCGAGCGAATAGAGCTGCAGCGGGTGCTTGCCAACCGGCAGGTCCTTGTCGTGGGTCGGCCCGGAGATCGGGCGGTTGATGCTGGCAAACGCGCCGCCGTTGCTTTTGTCCCAGGTCCAGACCTTGGGAACTTGGTAGCCGGCAGGGAAATTGTCAGCGGGAGATTTTTCGGTCATGAACTCTGTCCTTGTCGTCTCAAGTGCACATCCAACGGGCAAGCAACGTCACAAAGCATCCGATGTCGGCCAGCTGCTTCGCGCAGTTCTATACCGTCCTTTCGCCGCCTTCCAGAAAAACGGTTTCACTTCGTGCGCACGCACTAGCATGCAAGTCTCGCAGACGCGCGGCTTTTTCGACGTGCGCGCGTCCGCTCTGGTCGGCTAAGAACGCCGTTGGCAGGATGGCCCGTCGTGGCGGAGCTTCAGCCGCGCCTTGCCGCTTCGATCGCGGCCACGTCGATTTTCCGCATGTCCATCATGGCCTCGAACGCGCGCTTCGCCTCGCCGCCGCCGGCGGCGAGCGCTTCCGTCAGGACGCGGGGCGTGATCTGCCAGGAGATCCCCCATTTGTCCTTGCACCAGCCGCAGGCGCTCTCCTCGCCGCCATTGTTGACGATGGCGTTCCAGTAGCGGTCGGTCTCTTCCTGATCGTCGGTCGCGATCTGGAACGAGAAGGCCTCGTTGTGCTTGAACATCGGTCCCCCGTTGAGGCCGAGACAAGCGACACCGGCAACAGTGAACTCGACCGTCAACACATCGCCCTCCTTGCCGGACGGATAGTCGCTGGGCGCCCGGTGCACCGCCGTCACGCGACTGTCCGGAAAGACTTCGGCGTAGAAGCGTGCGGCCGCTTCGGCATCCTTGTCGTACCAGAGGCAGATCGTGTTCTTTGCCATAAGCTCTTGTTCCTTTCGCGCTGAAGACCTGCGGCCCTCTCCATGGGGTCTCCTACGAAATAGGTAGTCTCCCGGTTTTCTCCAGCCCGAAAGTGCTCATGCGCTCTGCCGAGCCCGCATGACGAGCTCCACCGCTTTGCATTTTGCGCGCGTTCGATCGGAGCGCCATCCGTTGGAAAGCCGGGCCGCGATCCCTGGTTGGGCGGCGATCTGACTCCCGGCAGTCAGCGTCTACACACGTAGACGATAAGTCCAAGTCTGGCCGGCTACAGAGATAGCGTCCACAAAGTTACATCCATGGCACCAACCATGGAGAAACCGACATGCACTCTATCTCTGAACCGATCTTCACCGCGGGCTTTCCGCTTGGCAGTTCCGCAGGACTTGTCACTGCGTTCGAATGGCTCGGCCAACCCTACCGCCTCACCCGCGTCGACATGCTCGGGGAAATGCGCACCGAGGCCTATCGGCGGCTGAACGGTCGGGTCGAAACCCCCGTACTGGTCAGCGAGGAAGGCCGTGTCCTCACCGAAACGATGGCGATCGCCTTGTGGCTGGAGGGACGGGACCGAGAGCGCCGCATCAGCTTCGCGCCCGGAACGTACGAAGCTGACCGGATGCATCAGTTCATCGCCTTCCTCAACACCGGCTTCACCGGTGCTTTCTTCCCCCTGTGGGTGGCGCTGGAGGCGGAGGAGGTCACGGAGGATTATCGCCACACGCTCCGCGCCGCCGGGCGCGAATTTGTCGGCAAGCGCCATACGCAGCTCGAGACAATGATGGGCGACAGCGACTATCTGCTGGGCGACTGGCCGACGCTCGCCGATGCGGTGTTCGTTGGCGTCGCGCGCTGGGTGGATTTTCACGAGGCGATCGATCCGCAGGACTATGAGCGGAACTACCCCCGCATCCACGCGCTGCGCAAACGCATCGAGGCAGATCCCGCCTTCCGCTTCGCGCTGGCGATCGAGGACGGAAAGTCGGCTTCCGGTAACGGCTCGATGAAAGGGCTCGTTCCGCTTGAGGTCGTATTGCGCATGACCGGCGCGCTTTGATCCGATGAGGTTGTGCACCGACGAGCGCGGCGAGCAACTCACTGACCGTCAGATACGCCGCGCGAAATCGATGATGGCGTCGCTCACGAGGCCCGGACGTTCCTGCGGCAGCCAATGTCCGCTGCCGGGCACGACGACCTTGTCCAGGAGTTGGGGAACGAGGCCGGGCATTGCGTCGATGATGTTCTGCATTCCCGGGATGCTGAGCCCGGTGTCCCGCTCGCCGGCCATGAACAGGGCGGGTACATCGACCTTCATGCCGGCGAGCGACGCTTGCAGTTGCCAGTTGCGATCCAGGTTGCGGTAGTAGTTCAGGCCACCGCGAAAGCCGGAGTGGGCGAACGCCTGCGCATAGGCGTCGAGGTCGGCGGCCGACAGCCAGTCCGGCATTTTATGCGGATCAGGAAGAGCCGCGAGCAGTCCGTCGCGCCGGGAAACCATCCCGAATGGATTTGGCGTCTGATCCCCGGCTTGCCGCGGGCCGGCGTCTCCGGAAGCTGCAAAGAGAATTTTCCTTAGCGTCTGCCGAATGTCCCGCTCCAGCTCCACCTCGGCGATACCGGGCTCCTGGAAGTAGAGCGCGTAAAGCTGTGCCTTCTCGGTCTGCGGGAAGATCCGGCTCGGCGGCTCGGGCGGAGGAGCCATCATCGGCACATTGATCGCTACCACGCCACGGAAGCGATCCGGCCGCATTTGTGCCGCCTGCCACGCGACCGTGGAACCCCAGTCGTTGCCGACGATGAGGGCAGTCTCTTCGCCGAGCGCGTCCAAGAGCGCGACCATATCGCCGACGAGATGAAACAGGGTGTATTCATCGATCGCTGCGGGGCATTCCGTATGCCCATATCCGCGCATATCCGGTGCCACAGCACGAAATCCGGCTTTGGCCAGTGCCGCCAATTGATGACGCCAGGCGCGGGCCGTTTCCGGAAAGCCGTGGCAGAAGAGGACGAGCGGCCCTTCTCCCTGTTCGGCGACATTCATCCGGATCGTTCGCGTCTCGATGGTACGAGCAGGCATTTTCAGTCCTTCCGCTTTTGATGTAGTGCCTCGGATGGCGATCTCAGCGCTCCTTGCCGGCCACGCTGCTGCCAGCAGAGCGGCCAATATCGTCCGTCTTCGCATCCCTCGGTCCTTGATTCCGTAATTTTATAAGTTACAGAATCGGGTGAGGTCAAGAATGCGTAACAATCATAGTTACGATTTAGGGGTGGCATATGAAAAGAGATAGCCGGCTGGCGCGGATGATCCACGTGCTCATCCATATGGGGCTTCTGGGCGGGCGCGAGACTTCGGAAACCATCGCGAAAATGTTGAACACCAATCCGGTGGTCGTGCGCCGCACGATGGCGGCCTTGAAGCGCAACGGCGTGGTGGATTCCGAAGGAGGACGAGGCGGCGGATGGGTTCTGTTGCGGTCGCTGGACGACCTGACAGTCCTTGATATTCAGAAGGCGCTGGATGAAGGCGAGGTCCTGGTCGCCGGTATTTCGGAAGATCACCCCACATGTCCGGTAGAGCGGGCAGCCAATGCCGCCCTGGTGCAGGCGTTCGACAAGGCGGAAAGCGCTTTGCTGGACGAGTTCGCAAAGCTCAGGCTGTCGATCATTGCCGAACATGCGATATCGGACGAAAGACAAGTGATCCCGCCTCCCGATGGAAGAGAGGATGACGGGAAACAGCGCTGACGACACGCGCCTGATATGGCGCGGCGACTTCAACAATGCCGAGTTGAACGCCCTGCATGCCGAGTGTTTCGCAGGTTTGAGATGACGATTGGTGGAGGCAGGTGAACACCTTCAGTCTCGGCTGGGCTTGCCTGCGTCTCTCGGCAAAGCTTGCCGGTTTCGTCAATGTTGCCTGGAACGGTGGTGTGCACGCCTTTCTGTTCGACATGGTGGCCGCCCCTTGGTGGCGAAAGGGCTATGCGCGTCGGCTCGTCGAAGAGGCGGTAGCAAATGCAAGGTTGTCCGAATGGCTGCATGTCGACTTCGAGGCATATCTTCATGGCTTCTATTTTGAAGCCTGCGGGTTCGTTCCCACCGATGCCGGCCTGATACGCCCTTCGATAGGAGTCGCTGATGCGCGCCCCGTCAGGGCTTCCGTTGTGCATTAAAGGTGAGTAAAGAAGGAAGGAATTGGATCGAGGCACGGCCTCTGATTTCCCCGAGCATTTGGCCAATTGATGACGTTCCAGCCACGGATGCAGAACAAGATCTCCGGCTTCAAGGTTCTCGGCGGCTTGCGCCGCCGGGAATGGAACGGAATCATCGCCGATGTTTGGGACGTCGAATGCGAGGCGCAGGCGGGCGGCCACTATGTGTCGGATGATCCACGCATGTTCATCGTGCTCGATGCGCAGGGCGGGAGCCGCTGCAACGTCAAGCTCTCGCCCGGTGGCCCCGGGACCGTGCAGAACTATCGCGAACAGGGGCTTTCATACATCCCGGCCGGCATGGAAATCCGGGCCGATGTCGTCGATGTGCAGTACATCCGCCATCTTGATCTGCACTTCAATCTCGATGTCCTCAGCCGGCGCCTGATGGAAGATCTCGATGTCAGCCGTGGCGACACGCCACGGCTGATGTTTCACGATGAGCGTTTCCTGCAGCTCGCCCGGCTCATCGCCGCGGAGTGCCTCAATCCGCAGCCGCTGCATGATCTCTACGGTGATGGCCTGACCGTAGCGCTGTTCATCGACCTGATGAAGCTCAACCGCGCTGCACCGCGCAAACGCAGTCCACTTGCCGCCTGGCAGATGCGCCGCGTGGCTGACTACATCGAGGAGAATTTCGGCCGCAACATCCGGCTCGAGGAGTTGGCGACGCTGGCGGGATTGTCGCAATCGCATTTCAGCCATGCCTTCAAGGCCTCGACCGGCATGGCGCCGCATCAATGGCAGACGAATGCGCGTATCGAGCGGGCCAAGCAACTCTTGCTGAAAAATGACACGTCATTAACGGCCGTTGCCGTCGAGACCGGATTCTCGGACCAGGCGCATTTCACTCGGGTTTTCCGCAAGGTCGTCGGCACCACGCCGGCGCAATGGCGGCGGAGCCGCTTGGCCTGAGCAACGTCGTATGGGGCGGACAAGCGTTCGCTGTGAATAGCCCAGGATCGTTCAATTTCCGTGGATCGCTCCAAGCGTCGGCGTAATAGTTGATATAAACACTCATCTTATCTGGAGTTTGTTTTTAACGCTGCGTATCGCCTGCGGGGATTGGTGCGATGGGCGGCTCAGGGCGATGAAGAGATGATGGTGAGTGACGGGGCGGCGGGTTTGGCCGAATGGCTGGCAGGCGGGGTAGCCGGCATTGCAATTCTCGTGGCGGGTGCCGCGATCGCGCAGGATGCACCGGCAACCCGGCTGGAAAAGATCGAGGTCCAGGCCGGCGCGATCCAACACGATGCGACCGGTCCGGTCGAGGGGTATGTCACCAAGGCGACGACCACCGGCTCGAAAGCGGCAACGCCGATCAGCGAAATTCCCCAGTCCGTATCGGTCATTGGCCGCGAGGAGTTGGACGATCGCGGTGTCGTCAACAAGGTCGACGAGGCGCTTCGCTACACGCCGGGCGTGATGGCCGAACCCTTTGGCGTCGATCCGGACACGGACTGGTTCTATATCCGCGGCTTCGATGCAACGCAGACCGGCGTCTTCCTCGATGGCCTCAACCTCTTCTCCTATGGTTTCGGCGGTTTCCAGATCGATCCCTTCATGCTCGAGCGCGTCGAGGTGCTGAAGGGGCCGGCGTCGGTGCTCTATGGCGGCGCCAACCCCGGCGGCATCGTCAGCCTCATCAGCAAGCGGCCAAGTGATGACACCTCCGCCTATGTGGAGACTGGGATCAACAACAACGGCAATGCCTTCCTCGGCATCGATGTGAACCGGCCGCTGGACGATGCGATCAACTACAGCGTCACCGGCAAGGTCTCCGGCGGCGACAACTATGTGGACCATTCGGAAGACCTGCACGGCTTCATCCTGCCGCAGCTCACCTATCAACCCGACGATGCGACCAGCCTGACGGTTTACGGTCTGCTGCAGGGCCTTGATCAGGTCCACACCGGCGGCGGCTTCCTGCCCTATGTCGGCTCGGTCGTCGACGCGCCTTTCGGCAAGATCGACCGCAAGGCCTTCTTCGGTGAACCGGGGATCGATACCGGCACCTATGTCCAGCAGATGCTCGGCTACGAGTTGAGGCACGAGTTCGACAGCGGCTGGCGGTTCAGCCAGAACCTGCGCTACGGCCACCTCTACAAGCACGAGAATGGCCCGTATACCTACGGGTATTACGATCCGAGCCTGCCGTTCCCGGTTTCGCCGGTGCCGGCCACTCCCGACAATCTGCTCTATCGCCTGGGCTTCGAGGCAACCTCCAAGGTCGATGCGTTCAGCGCCGACAATCGCCTCGAGGGAGAGTTCGAGACCGGCGCCCTCGATCACACGCTGCTGGTCGGGCTGGACTACAAGCTCTTCCGCCTGGACCACGTTCAGGCATCGTCGGCGGGAACGCCGATCAGCGCCACGGATCCGGTCTACGGCGCACCACAGCCGGCCAACGCCATCTATATCAACCAGGTGATCACCCAGCAGCAGCTGGGCGTCTATGCACAGGACCAGATTCGCTTCGGCGACGGTTGGCTCGTCACGCTCAACGGCCGCTATGACTATGTCGACACCCGGACCGACAATGGGCCCACCTTCTGGGCTCCGACGCAGAATTCGACCTTCGATTATAGCGAAGGCGCCGCCAGCGGCCGCGCCGGGCTTGCTTATGAATTCGACAATGGCCTGACCCCCTATGTCAGCGTCGCTACCTTCTTCAATCCGATCGTGGCGGTGACGGCGACCGGCAATACCAAACCCGAGGAAGGCGAACAGTTCGAAGCCGGCGTCAAATACGAGCCGACCTTCTTCGACGGTGTGCTGACGGCGTCCGTCTACCAGCTGACGAAACGCAACGCGCTGGTGACCGACCCGCTGACGAGCATTTCCACCCAAACCGGCGAAGTGCGCTCCCGCGGCATCGAACTCGAGGGCAAGGTCAATCTTAACGAGAGCTGGAAGGTGATCGCCGGCCTCGATTTCATGGATATCGAGGTGACCGACGACGCAAACCGGGCACTGGTCGGCAAGTCGCCTTATCTCGTCCCCGACGCGCAGGCCTCGCTATGGATCGACTACACCGTGCAGCAGGGGGCGTTCGAGGGCGTCAGCCTTGGTGCCGGTGTTCGCTATCGCGGCGAAAGCTGGGCGGACAAGGAGAACACGGCGAAGGTGCCGCCCTCGACGGTCTTCGATGCCGGACTGCGTTATGAGAAGGACGGCTGGGGTGCCGCTCTGAACGTCACCAACCTGTTCGACAAGGAATATGTGAGCGGTTGCAGCGGCGTGCTCGTCTGCGGTTACGGCGACGCCCGGACCGTCACCTTCAGGCTCAGCAAGAAATGGTAATCTCCGACTAGCTCACCTTCCTCTCTAGCTGCCCTTGCTGCGAAGACGGACGAGACCTGCAAGCGGGTTTCGCCGCAACGCATTTGACAAACGCATAGCCAATTGGCTATACGTCATCACATAGCCAATTGGGTATGAGACATGTCGCAGTTACAGGACGCGGTATTCCGGGCGCTCGCAGATCCCACACGTCGTGGGCTCTTCGAGCATCTGTGCCGCCAGGGGGACACGACCGTCGTCGGCTTGCTGGCCGATGCCGGCGTTTCGCAGCCGGTCGTGTCCAAACACCTGAAGATCCTGAAAGCTGCAGGGCTCGTGCACGACCGGCATGAAGGCCGCTACACCTATTACAGCGCCCGACGCGAAGCGCTTGGGACCCTGGTTGACTGGACGACGGAGATGGCCGGCTTCTGGCAGGACCGCTTCGACGATCTCGATGATCTACTGAAGAGAATGGACCAATGATCGAAACAACCGAAACTACCCGCGCTGTCGTGGTCGAACGCAATTTTCCCTATCCGCCAGAGAAGATCTGGCGCGCGCTGACACAACCGCAACTGATCGCCGAATGGCTGATGCGGAACGATTTCATCCCTGAGGTCGGCCGTCGCTTTACCCTCTCCGCCGATTGGGGGCAGGTCGATTGCGAGGTTCAGACGATCGAGGCGAACCGCGAACTCGCCTATCGCTGGGATACCAAGGATCTCACCAGCGTCGTTACGTGGACCCTTGCCGCCGCCGATGGCGGCACGAACCTGCGCATGGAGCAGCGCGGCTTCAGGGCGGACCAGAAGGCTTATTTCCAGGGCGCGACCGTCGGATGGCCGCGCTTCATCACCCAGTTGGCAGAGGTCGTTGCGAAACTCGACTGATCATCGCTTGGCCTCAGAACCGCTTTTCACAATCCAGGTGCCTAGAATGACCTCTCTCATCCAGACAATCCATCGATGGGCGTCGCTGCTGTTCTCCCTGGCCGTTGCTGCGATCTTTGCCGGCATGGCTTTGGTGGTGCTCCCCGAATGGGTCTACTACCTGCCTCTGCCGCCGCTGGCCGTGCTTCTGCCGACGGGCCTCTATCTCTTCGCACTACCCTATATGAGCAAGCCGAGGGACAGGGTTCAGGCGGCCGAGTAAGGGCGTCGCGGCTGGCGGCAGCAGTCGACGCCATTCCCATCGACGCACGACAGCCACGGACCGAGATGCCCGGTTCTCAGCATGATGAATGGCCTGCGCGTGCGCGATCCGCCCCCACCGTCGGACGAGCGTGGCCGCCCTCGTCCGACGCTTCTTTTTCTCAAAGAACCGAAGACCGTCTAAGACAAGCGCGTGCGGCAATCCCCTATCCTCGAGGCGGGCCTCGGGGTCGCATAGAATTCGATTGAGAATTAAGTCTATGCAATGCATAGGATTTTCAATCGCATTCACGATGTCGCCCCGAGGTCGCTCATGCCCATCGCAAGTCTTGCCATGTATGTCAGCCCGGCGCCGCTGAAAGACGCGACGCGGTTGTTCTGGGAGGCGCTGGCGGATCGCCTTCGTGCCGTGGGGCTCGATGCGCCCGCGGCACTGCAGGAGGACATACATTATGACGAGGCCTGGCTTCGTCCCGATCTGTTGTTCGGCCAGACCTGCGGCTATCCCTATGTCCAGCGGCTGCGCGGCCAGGTGCAATTGGTGGCGACACCGGTCTACGGACTGCCGGGCTGCGATGGTCCGCTCAAATGCAGTTTTATCATTGTCAATTCCGAATCCTCTGTGCGTTCGATCGGGGATTTGCGGGGCGCCCGCGCGGCGATCAACGATCCCGGCAGCAACTCCGGCTACAACCTCTTTCGCGCCTTTGTGGCGCCCCATGCGATCGGCGGCCGGTTTTTCTCGTCGGTGCTTCAGACCGGCGGCCATGTTGCGAGCATCGACGCGGTTTCGAGCGGGATCGCCGATATCGCCGCGATCGACTGCGTGACCTTCGGCAATACCTTGCGCTTCGACCCGGATCGCGTCGCCGGCGTGCGCATCCTGGCGGAAACGAAAAAAGGTCCGGGATTGCCATTCATCACCGCCATGTCGACGCCGGCTAGGGATCTTGTGCTGCTGCGCCGCGTGCTTGCGGAAACCATCGCCGATCCGGCGCTTGCCGAGATCTGCGATACGCTTTCGCTGCGCGGCATCAGCGTGCTGGGAGACGGCGACTATGAGGCTTTGGCTGCGCTTGACCGCGATGCTGCCGGCCGGGGCTACCCGATGATCGCCTGACGGTTCATCAACTGCGATTCATCCCAACCGGTCGCGAACATGAGCGAGATGGGCGGAATAGAATGCAAATTACATAGAATAAATATTTTTTAGTTGTGGTGTTTGGCGCAGGCACTTTTCCCGCTTGCGTGGCTTCGCCGCAAAGCTATGCGGCGCGTTCCCATTGGTCGGCTTTTTATATTGGCGATTGAAATCGATCGCCTTTTCCGGCCGGAGACCCGATGTCGACTGACGCGCTGCCCCAACAATCGAGCCTATCTGCAATCGCCCGCGTCGAATGGCAGACCATTGTCCTGACCCTCGTCATCTATGGTGGCTTTCTCGCTCTGACCTGGTTCTGGCAATCGCTTCCTATTGCCGTCGTGATTGGCCTTGGCGGCTGGCTCATTGCCTGGCACGGATCGCTGCAGCACGAAGTCATTCACGGGCATCCGACGCGCAATCAGCGCGTCAACGATGCGATCGGATGGCCGCCGCTGTCCCTTTGGCTGCCCTATGCGATCTATCGCGAAGGGCACCTCGTCCACCATCGGGACGAACATCTGACGGATCCGATAGAGGATCCGGAGTCCTCCTATTTCACCCGGACTGCCTGGGAAGGCATGGGCAAGGTGGGACGGAAACTTGCCGAGTGGAACACGACCTTGCTCGGCCGGCTGACGCTCGGCCCGCTGGTCATGATCCTGAGCTTCCTCGCGCAGGAGGCGGTCCTGATCGCGCGGGGTGACTGCGCGCGGACAAGGATCTGGCGCGCGCACGCGGCAGGCGTTGCCGTCGTGCTCGTCTGGGTTGTCGCGGTGTGCGGCATGCCGCTCTGGCTCTATCTGTTCGGCTTCGTCTATGTCGGTGCGGCGCTGACGCGGCTTCGCTCCTATGCGGAACATCGCTACGCCGGCCATCATGACGAGCGGACGGCGATCGTCGAAGGCACGCCGCTCTTCGGTCTCCTGTTTCTCTACAACAACCTGCATGTGCTGCATCACCAGCGACCGGGTGTTCCCTGGTATCAGATTCCGGGCCTTTATCGCCGGCACAGAGTTGCGCTGCTGATGATCAATGGTGGCCTCGTCTATCGCGGTTATCTCGACGTGGCGCGCCGATTTCTCCTGAAGCCGCACGACGATCCGCGCCATCCGCAGCATCCGTAACTCAGGGAGCGAGTGGAACGAAGCGACGGGCGCGCAGCTTTCTGGGCGCACCGGGCGTCAGACGGGAATGAACTTCCCGTCGTAGCGCACGCGAAAATTCCGGCGCTGGGCATCTTCCTGGAAGCAGACAAACACCAGTTCGAGATCGTTTGTGCTGCTGCGCCTGCCAAGCAGGCTCAACGTGATGACGATCACGCCGCCATAGGTGCGTGTCAGGTTGATGGCAGCGCGTCGAATTTCATTGGTGCCGGCATCGTCCCGGTCCTCCCGCCGTTCGTATACCTGCCAGAAACGTGCGCTCTCCCAGGCGAACCGCAACGCTTCCGTTATCTCCGTCCTGAACTCGTCTACCGACCGTCCCTTGCTCCATGAAACGGTCCGCTCGGTGTGATCGCCAAAGATATCGAGATAGCCGTCATAGTCATCCGGATCGGAAAAACACCGCTCGATCATCCCGAATGCCACGTCGTCGGAAATTGCTGCCTTAAAGAAAATCGTCATCGAATCGCAATCCTGCCTTGAGCGCCTATGTTGTCAAAGCGTTGGCGGCGTATCCAGTCCCCCCGGGTATCTGATCGCCGCCCGGGCGAACAACTATCATCTCGCCGCAGTGACTTGAACCGGCTGACATCCTGTCCGTGAAAGGCTCTTACGTCATTCGGAGTCGATATCCGAGGGAAGCCTGGTGGATTGGAGATGGGGGTGTCGTAAAACAGTAGATGGGGTTCGTCGTCATGCGCTCGAACCCGTCCGGTTGCGAGATCCCCATGCCGCGAAGACGATAGTGGGTTGAGGTGGCAGCAAGCAATGGTTATGTGGGGCGCTCTCTCTTCAACGAACCACAAGGCCAATCGGGATGATCCCAGAGTTTCTCGTTACCCATTCCGGGGGCTTCCATGCCGACGAGCTGTTGTCCACCGTCATCCTCACACGGCTTTTCCCAGAGGCCCGTCTCGTCCGCAGTCGGGCTGCGGAATGGATCAGGCCCGGTGCGGACCGCATTGTCTACGATGTGGGCGGTCAGTATGACGCCGCCGCCGGTATCTTTGATCATCACCAGCGCGGCGCGCCGCTCAGAGAGGACGGCCGGCCCTACAGTTCTTTCGGACTGATCTGGAAGCACTATGGCCGCGACTATCTGGCCGCCTCAGGCGTTCCTCATGACCATGTCGAGGCGGTCCATGCCGCCTTCGACGCCCGTTTCGTGCTTCCGGTCGACCTGGTGGACAATGGCGCGTTTGATCCGTCCGTGGCCGGACCGCTCGCCGGGCTCACACTGCCGGCGCTGTTGGAAACCTTGAAACCCGTTTTCGACGAAGCCGGCCAGGAGGCTGATGATCGTGGCTTTCAGGCGGCCTTGGCGATTGCCCGCACGCTCGTCGAGGCTGGCGTGGTGCAGCGCGCGGCAAAACTGAGGGCTGAGACGCTCGTCCTTCAGCAAATCGCCCAGGCCGGCGACGGTCGAATTCTCGAGTTGCCGATGGGCATGCCCTTTCGTCCGGCCGTCGTGAAATCCGGTGCCGATCACCTGTTGTTCGTCGTTCATCCGCGTGAAAAAGACTGGTGCCTGACGGGAATCCGCAAGTCCGATGAGGGCTTTGAGCTTCGCGCAGACCTGCCGGCGGCCTGGGCCGGTCTGACCAACGGCGAATTGGAGGCGGTCTGTGGGGTCGCCGGCGCGAGCTTCTGCCACAATGGCCGCTTCATCGCGGCCGCCGCAACGCGCGAAGCAGCCCTTGCCCTGGCCGAGTTGGCCGTTGCGGAGGCCACTTCGTCCGCCGTGGAAAACAGGGCGTAAGCCAGCGGGGGCCCTGCATCGGGCGGTCTTGCCGGTTCCTGTTTGGCCGGAGACGGTATCCGGACCGACCGCGGTGCGGCTAAGTTTTGGAGCCCGCGGTTTTGACGAAATCGACGAAGGCGCGCAGCGCCGCCGGCATTTGCCGCCGGCTGGGGTAATACAGGTAGAAGCCGCCGTAATAGGGGCACCAATCCTCGAGCACTCGAACCAGTTTGCCTTCTTCGACGAGCGATCGCACCTGATCCTCGAAGGTGAAGGCTATACCGGCTCCCGCAAGCGCGGCATCCACCATCATGTCCTGGTCATCGACGATCAGCGGGCCGCTCACCTCGACCTGAAGTTCCAGGCCGCCGCGCTCGAACTCCCATGCGTAAAGTCGGCCGCTGCCGAAGCGCAGCCCGACACAGGGGAGTTCCCTCAGGTGATCGGGAGCGGTTGGCTTGGCAAAGCGCTCGAAGAAGGAAGGCGTTGCCACGATCGCGGTGCGCTGGCGCGGCCCGACCGGTACGGCGATCATGTCCTGCGCGATGACTTCGCCGAACCGAACGCCGGCATCGAAGCCCTCCGACACCATGTCCACGAGGTCGTTGTCGACGACGATCTCGATGCTGATCTTCGGGTAGGCTTCGAGAAAACGCGCGACCAGAGGCAGAAGCACCATCTTTGCGGAGGCGCGCGCCGCATTGAGTTTCAACCGCCCGACAGGGGTGCCCCGGAAGTTGTTGAGGTCGTCAAGCGCATCCTCGATGTCGCGGAAGGCGGGGGCGACGCGCGCGAGCAGGAGTTCGCCAGCCTCCGTCAAGGCGACGCTGCGGGTCGTTCGGTTGAAGAGACGAAGATCGAGCCGTTCCTCCAATGCCTTCAGGGCATGGCTCAGCGCCGATGGGGTGCAGCCGATGTCGTCGGCGGCGCGGCGGAAGCTTCGGTGCCGAGCCAACGCCAGGAAGGAAGACAGATCGGACGGCGATACGGTTCTCATTGATGAATCCTATTCAACAGCTCAAGAAGAATCCAGTCGATTATCTCAGCAGATGTGAGGCGGTAAAACCTTCTCAGCCGCCGACGATGGAGCGGCGACACAAACAGGAGGTTCACATGCATACTTGGTTCGTTACCGGTGCATCCCGCGGATTTGGTGCCCTCATCGTTGAAAAGGCGCTCGCCAAGGGCGATCAGGTCGTCGCGACGGCGCGCAATCCGAAGGCGATCGTCGAGCGTTTCGGCGCGCAGCCCAATCTTCTGGCCGTGGCGCTCGATGTCACCGACGAGTCCCAGGCGCATCAGGCCGTCGGGCAGGCGATCGCACGCTTTGGCCGGATCGATATTCTGGTCAACAATGCCGGCTACGGACTGCTCGGTGCGGTCGAAGAGGCAAGCGGTGCCGAGATCGAGGCCCTCTACCGCACCAATGTCTTCGGCTTGCTGGCCGTCACCCGTGCCGTGCTGCCGCATATGCGCCGCCAGCATTCGGGACGCATCCTGAACTTCTCGTCGATCGGCGGATATCGCAGCGGGCCCGGCTTTGGCGTCTATTGCTCGACGAAGTTTGCGGTCGAAGGCTTGACCGAGGCACTTGCGGCAGAGCTTGCCCCGCTCCGGATCCATGCCACGGCGATCGAGCCCGGCTACTTCCGTACCGACTTCCTCGACTCGACCTCACTCAGCGTCAGCCCGATCGAAATCGACGACTACGCGGAGACGGCCGGTGTCGTTCGCAGCAAGGCGAAGGACATCAGCCATAACCAGCCGGGCAACCCCGATAAGCTGGCAGAGGTGCTGATCTCGTTCGTCGACGCAGAAAATCCGCCGGTGCGGTTGCCGCTCGGTAGCGACACGGTGGCGGCGATCGAAGCCAAACACGAATCGGACGCCGAGCTTCTGGCCCAATGGCGTGCCGTGTCCCTCTCGACCGACTTCGACCCGGCCGCATAAACGTCGACGCGGTCGGCTGCTTCCTCAGGCCCCGCCATGGTGCGGGGCCTTCTCGTTGCCAGGCCAACTTAGGTCGCGCCGACGGGCTTGAACTGTCGCGCTGTTGCAGATCACTCAACCGTTCGACGCAGCGCCTTCCTCTGGGGGCTGCGATCTCGAAGGTCGGGTCGCCAGCCAGAAGAGCAGCGAGACAAGGCTGATCACCGTGCCCATCAGACAGACGCCGCTCCATCCCGCATGCGCGTGGGCGACGGTGGAAAGAGAGGATCCGATCGCGCTTCCGAGCGAGTAGAACAGCATGTAGGCAGCCGTCAGCCGGTTCTGCGCTTCCGGCCGGACCCGGTAGATCAAGGCCTGGTTCGTGACGTGGACCGCCTGGAGCCCGAAGTCGAGAACGAGGACACCGGCGATCAGCCACAGAATGGACTGGTCCAGCAATGAGATCGGCAGCCACGCAATGAGCATGAGCGCGAGTGCAATGCCCGTCGTCGTCTGGCCCAGTCCAAGGTCGGCCCAGTGGCCCGCGCGAGAAGCAGCCAGTGCCCCGGCGATGCCTGCCAAGCCGAAAAGACCGACCTTCGTATGCGACATGGAGAAGGGCGGCGCACTCAGCGGCAGAACAAGCGGGGTGAGCAGCGTCGTCACGTTCGCGAAAATCAGCAGGGCGATCACGCCCCGGGTGCGCAGCACCGGCTCTTGCCAGATTAGCTTGAAGGTGGAGCCGACAAGGCGGGGGTAGCTGAGCTTGTTCGCCTCCCGCTTCTGGTGCGGCAGGAGCCGCTGCAGCAAGACGGTGATCACAAGCGTCACGGCACACGATGCGAGATAGACCGACCGCCAGCCGAAGAGATCCGTCAGAAGACCTGCGACGGTGCGGGCGGACAGGATGCCGATCACGATGCCGCTGGTGACGAAACCGACCACCTGGCCACGTTCAGATGGCCGGGCCAAGCTGGCCGCATAGGCAACCAGGGCCTGCGTCAGGACGGCAAGCATGCCGACGGCCGCGATCGAGGCCATCAGCATTTCCGTGTTGGCTGAAAGGGCCACGAAGCCGAGCGCCACCGTTGATAGCAGCGATTGGATGATGATGACCTTGCGGCGATCGAAAAGGTCGCCAAGCGGGACAAGCAGGATCAGGCCGAGCGCGTAGCCGACCTGTGTCGCCCCGACGATCAAGCCGGCGCCTGTCTCAGAAAGGTCGAGGTCGGTCGCCATCACATCCAGCAGGGGATGCGCAAAATAGGCGTTGGCGACCGCAAGGCCGGCGGCAAAGGCAAAAAGGGTCATCATCGGGCGCGTCAACGGTGACACCGTAGCACCGGCATTTGGGCGCGCGGCATCGTTTGCGGCGTCGCTCGACGCCGCAGCAGCTCTACCATCCATTGGACTTCTTCCCTATTTCGGTTTAATAATGAAACAAACCCAATGGATACCGAGTTGGTTTTATAATGCAACCAAAAATCTCGTGACGCGGGAGAGGAGAGTTCGTATGGTGGCGCGCAAAAGCCTCAAGGGCGACTACTGCCCAAGCGCGCGATCTCTGGACGCGATCGGCGACTGGTGGTCGCTGCTGATCGTGCGCGATGCGTTCGACGGACTGAGGCGCTTCAGCGATTTTCACAAAAGCCTCGGCATTGCCAAGAACATCCTGACGGATCGTCTGCGTACGCTCGTCGACCGCGGCATTCTCGAGACGGTTCCCGTGGGCGGGACGAAGGCCCGGGTCGAGTATCAGTTGACGGCGATGGGGCGGGACCTGTTTCCCGTGATGGTCGCCTTGCGGCAGTTCGGCGAACGACACCTCTTTCAGCCCGGCGAGGAGCATTCCCTGCTGGTCGAAAAGGAAACCGGGTTGCCGGTAAAGCTCGATATCCGCACACAGGACGGCAGGCCGATCGGCGCCGCCGAGACGGTCCTGATCAAGGTTCCCGAAGATTGATCGCGCCTGCAACGATTTCCACAACCACGACAAACCGATCGTCGCCGCCGGACGGCTGGTGCGGGCTTTCGGTGTTCTCCGGTCGCGACGCGTGCCGGCGAGGTTCCGGGTGTTGCGCCTTCAACTCCGATACAAAGGTGAGACGAACCGGGCAGGTTGGGCGCTCGACTGCCGTTTCGTTGGCCATGGCGAGAAACCGGAAAAACCGCCATGTTCGCCATCCCTGCCGCGTCCGGTTGACACGGTCCGCGCTCGGTTGGGTAATGGTCCTCTCGGAGAAAAGTTCCGCTCCTGCAACGGGATACGGGTGCCCCGCCAAGGACGGCCAGGCTCGGCGGCAACGCATCGCGGTCGCTGCCTCGAAAAATAACATGACTATTACAGACAAGTTTATTTCCGCGTGCTAAGAGGCTTCGCGTTCGTTTGGCCATCCGGTCCACCGACCGCGTAGCGGCAAGCAGTGCCAATGACGCTGGACGCCAATCGAAGTTGCTTTGTTCGGATCAGACGCCTTGGTCGATATGGAAACGCGCCATCAGGTCTATTTCGCCAATCGTACCGCTCTGGTCGCCTATGCGACGCGCATCGTCGGCTCGCGTGAAACGGCCGAAGATATCGTGCAGGAGGCGTTCATCCGCTTTGCGCCGACCAGCACCGACAATGGTTCCCAGGGGCTCTCGCCTGCCTATCTCTACAGGATTGTCCGCAATCTGTGCCTGGATCTCCTCAAGCGCCGGAAGATCGAGGCGCGGGAGGAACAGGGCGAGCCGCCGTTCTGGTCGATGCCGATCGAGCTGCCGACGCCGGAAGATATCGTTGTGGTGACCGATGAGATCCGGCGCATTTCCGGCGTCCTCGACGCGCTTCCCATGGAGGTTCGTATTGCCCTTGAGATGCACCGCTTCGGTGGATACACCCTGGAGGAGATCGCCGCCCACCTGAACATCTCGGTCGCAACCGCCCATCGGCATGTGCGCACCGCGATGATGCGGGTGGCGGCCACTCTGGCAGGCGATGCCTCCTAGGAATTTGGGGCCGCGTGAAAAAAAATTCGAAGCAATTCGTCTTTGTGACAGACCGGATGATTCCGCTACTGCATGTCTCCTTAGATCGACCTCGATTTGAGGATGAAGACATGCAGGCAAATCAAAGTGCTACGGCGACCTTTGCGCAGTAGTATGTCGTCGAACACGTAACCAGCAGGCAGAGCTTTGACCAAGGACAACAACATACCGGAGGCGTTGCTCGAAGAGGCCATGGACTGGTTCCTCGAACTGAAGGCGCGTCCGAACTGTCGGGAGACGGAGCTCGCGTTTCAGGCCTGGCTGGGCCGATCCGCCCTGCATATCCGATCCTGGGAGACGGCGTTGAAGACCTGGCAATTGCTGGGCGACGTGCCGCCGGTTCATGAACATCTTTGGCGCGGCGCGGCGCCGTTGGTTTCGCCTGCCGCAACCGCCCGCCAGCCGAAGCGCTGGGCGGCCAGAACCTGGGCCGGTGGCGCGGCGGCCATAGCGTTCGCCGCCTGCCTGGTGCTGTTCGTCTCCCTCCCTTCGCTGCTGGTGCGGTGGCGGGCCGACCACGTGACCGAGACCGCTGAGAGCAGGACGATCACCTTGGCGGACGGCACGACCATCGCAATGGGAGGCGGCAGCGCCATCGCCACCGAGATTTCTGCCAAGGCCCGGCACGTCCGGCTCCTCAAGGGCGAAGCCTATTTCGACGTTGCGCGCGACCCGTCGCGTCCGTTCGTCGTCGACGCCGGCGGCATCGAAGTGTCGGTTCTCGGCACGTCCTTCGATGTGCAACTCGCAAGTGCGGAAACGACGGTCGAGCTCGCGCATGGCACGGTGGCCGTTTCGTACAGCGGGAAAGACCACAAGCAGAATTTCGAACTCGCGCCGGGAGAAACAGCGACGGTGGCGCATGCGACGGGCGCGGTCACCCGAAGCGCGATTGCGATCGAAGAGATCGGAGCCTGGCGCAGCGGCAAAATGTTCGTCAACAACGTCACTGTCGCCGCCGCAGCCGAGCGGCTGCAACGCTACCATTCTGCCTGGATCTCCATTCCGCAATCGGAACTCGCGGCACGGCGGGTGACGGGCGTCTACGATCTCACGGATCCCGATCACGCCCTTCAGGCATTGGTTCAGCCGTTTGGCGGCACGGTGCGCGCGGTGACTCCCTATGGCCGCGTTCTGACGCAATTTTAATTTGGACTCAAAAATTCAAGAAAAAATCGCGGACCGGTGAAAAAAAATCCGGAGCCCGTCGTCTTTGGTCCGAAGCGCCTGCCTGAGAGGCAGCGCGCGGATCATCGAGACGGGGGTAAAATGAGTTCGCCGAAATGCCGCAAGGGATATCTCTCTTCCAATGCAGGATATAGCCATGCAGGACTGTGCCTGCTGACAACGACGGCGATCGTCGGGCTTTCCTCCCTTGCCTTCACGCCCCTTTCCATCGCTTTCGCCCAAGAGACGACGTCGCGCGTCAGCGCGGTCCGCACGTTCAACATCCCCGCGCAACCGCTTGCGAGTGCCCTGAATGCCTTTGGGCGGCAGTCCGGTCTGCAGGTGACCCTGGCCGCAGCGACGTCCGAGGGCATCCGCTCGACCGCCGTCAACGGGACGCTGGAGCCGCAGCAGGCCCTTGCACGGCTGCTGTCAGGCACCGGTATCTCCTACAGGATATCGGGCGGAACGGCCCTGATCGGTTCGACGACGGCGGCCGGCGGCAGCGAGGGCGTGGATGCTTCCGGCACCACGGTCCTTGATCCGATTTCCGCCCTTGGGAGCGGGCCGCTCGGCGCCGGCGAGATCGTCATCTCGTCCGAAGACCTGAAGCAGAAGAACCCTGCCAACATCGCCGACGTCTTTTCAGGCGAGCCGGGCATAGCCGTCGGCAGTTCGCTGCCGATGTCGCAGAAGGTCTATGTTCACGGGATCGAGGAAACGAGCCTTGCCGTGACCATGGACGGCGGCCGCCAGAACAACAAGGTCTTCCACCACAATGGTACGAACCTCATCGATCCTGGCCTCCTGAAGGCCGTCAACGTCGATGCCGGCGTTGCCCCCGCCGATGCCGGCCCGGGGGCGCTCGCCGGTGCGATCGCCTATGAAACGATCGACCCGCGCGATCTGTTGGATGGCGACGGTTTCGGCGGCTTCGTCACCTCGAGCTACAATTTCAACAGCGATACGGTAACCACGGGCCTTTCGGCCTACGGCATGCAGGAAGGGCTCGAATTCCTGGGCTATTTCAATTTCGGCAAGGGCAACGATTTCACCGCCGGCAACGGCAATGAGGTCGAAGGCACCAGCACCAATCTTCTGAGCGGTCTCGGCAAGCTCGCCTACGAGTTCGATAGCGGTGACCGCTTCGAGATCAGTCACGACCGGATCAATGACGACGCGCCACGGCCGTTTCGCGCCAATGTGGGTTCGATTTCGAACCCCAAGCCGTGGGAGCCGCGCATTCGCGACTATACACTCGATCGGCAGAACACCGTTTTTACCTATACCGACAGCACGCCGGAGGGGTGGTGGGACCCGAAGCTCCTGCTCGCCTACAGCAAGACCGAGGTCGATCTGCCGATCTTCCCGAAGCCGGGGCCAGGTGTTCCTGCCAGCTACGACGCCGTCGGCACGTCGGATAGCTTCAACGGCAAGTTTGAGAACAAGTTCTCTTTCGACATCGGCAATGTGATCGCCGGCATCGACTTCTACGGCGACAAGGCGGAGCTCGAGGATCTCTACGATCCCGGTGCCGAGAAGGCGCGCAATGTCGGTATCTATGCGCAGGCGAGGCTTGAGCCCTGGGAGAGGACGCGCCTTTCCTTCGGCGCAAGAGGGGACAATCAGCACTTCACCGGAACGACCGGCGAGAAATGGACCAATTCCGGCTTCAGCGGCAACATCTCCGGCGAATATGATCTCATCGAGGATCTTCTCACGGCCAAGGCCGGCTATTCGCATGTCTGGGCGGGCATTCCGCTTGCCGAGAACTTCATCATCAATCCCAAGTGGGACTACGGCAGCGGTCCGAAGCCGGTAACCGCGGACAATTACATCTTCGGATTGGAGGCCAACTATAACGGCTTCATCGTCGAGGGCAGTGTCTTCCAGACCAATCTCGATGATGCGCGCGCGCCGCGCTTCCGCGCTGATCTCGGTATCGCCGCCCATGACGTTCGCTCGCGTGGTTTTGAAATCGGCGGCGGCTACAATTGGGGCGATGGCTACTTCAAAGTGAAATACGCCAATATCGACGTCGAAATCGATGGAAAACCTGTCGACTCCGATCTCGGCACCTATCTCGCAGCACCCGCCGGCCAGATCATAACCCTGCAGGCGGTTCACACGCTGGCCGACTGGGGCGTTACCTTCGGCGCCGATGCGGAAATCGCACTCGACTACGATGATGTCGCTGCCGGCAGCAAGCCCTTGCAGGGCTACGAAGTCTTCAACGCCTTTGTCGAATATGTGCCGCCACAACGACCCAACCTGACGCTGCGCGCCGAACTCAAGAACATCTTCGACGAAACCTATTCGGACCGGGCGACCTACGGCCAGGAGTTCGGGAACGTGACGCCGCTCTACGAGCCCGGTCGTTCCTTCATCCTGACTGCCAGAGCGACCTTCTAGGTCGACGATCCGCGATCGCGACGGCCGCATCCTCCCCGCGGCAGTCGCTTCAGGACGCGACGGCGGCCCCCCAAGGGCCGCCCGAGCAGCGAAAGCCGAAACAGGAGATCCAGATGCAAGAAGCGACCACCCATTTTGCGACGGAAGACGGACAGAAATACCTGACGCAGCTCTGCAAGCACTTCGCCCACAAGATCGACGTCGAGCAGGCGGGCGATCGCGCCGAACTGCGGTTCTCCTGCGGGACTGGCTATCTCCAGGCAACATCGGAGGGCCTGAGTATCAGGGCCCGGTCACCCGACGAGGCCAATCTCGCCGATACAAAGTTGGTCATTGAAAGCCATCTTCTGCGCTTCGCATTCCGCGAGGAGCCGGGATCGCTGCACTGGCAGGCCGCCGGCTGATCATGGCGCACTGAAACTCGTTCGACAAGAAATTCAATGTGTTGGCCGAGAACGTCAACGCCATTGCGCGGCTGTGCGTGTCGCGTGCCGAGGATCGACAGGATGCAATCGTCTAGGCAAGTCGCAGAAATCGCCACCTTTCAAAGTTTCGCCAACTGCTATCTGCGCGAAGTGAACCCGGGCACCCGGGTCATGCATCGAACCGTCGGCGGCGGCTTCGACTGTGTGGAATGGTCGCTCCCAAGGCAGCACATGATCCTGCGCGCCGAGGTGGTTTCGCCGTCGCTTTGCGGCCCGCATCATTTCGGCCGGATCTGGGGTAGGGGGATCTCGGATATGGCCTGGCGCCAGATCGAGTTGATCTCCGCGCTGCACATTCTCATTCACGAATGCTACCGCCAGGCTGATGACAATCAGGCCGACAACTTGCGCGGCTTCGAACTCGAACTGCTGATGCGGGTGCTCGAAAGCTACCAGCAGACCAGCCTCTATATCGGCAAGACGGCGCCCGAGCCGGCGGAAGGCGACCATTTCATCGAAGCCGAGCAGTCGCTCGTCTTCGGTCACTGGCAGCACCCGACGCCGAAAAGTCGGCAAGGCATGACCTATTGGCAGCAGGAATCTTACGCACCGGAACTGCGCGGGCAGTTCAGACTGCATTATTTTGCGGCCCATGCGGATTGTGTGCGGCACGCATCCGCCCGTTCGATGACGGCCCACGAGATTGTCCGGTCATTGATGGGATCGGACGCAGAGGCCATCGCACTCGGGAACGACGAGTACCTGCTGCCGATGCACCCGCTGCAGGCGGAAGCGCTGCTCCTCGATTGCGATATTCAGGTCATGCTCGGGGAGGGGCGACTGCGCCATCTCGGTCCCGCCGGCCCGGCCTTTACAGCGACATCGTCGGTGCGCACGGTCTACGGCGCCGATGCCGACTGGATGCTCAAGTTCTCGCTGCCTGTCCGTATCACCAACTCGGTTCGTCTCAATCGGCGTCAGGAGCTCGAGGCCGGCGTCGCCATGGCGAAGCTCATCGATCGCGTCGGTTTTGCCGCGCGGTCCCAAAATTTCCGGATCATCCAGGACCCCGCGTATATCACGCTCGACCTGCCCGGCCGCAGCGAAAGCGGCTTCGAAGTCATCCTGCGGGAGAACCCCTTTTCGGGCACGAAGGGCAGGGGTGTTGTGACGGTCGCCGCCCTGACGGCCGATCCGCTTCCGGGCCAGGTTTCCCGCCTGGAACGCCTCGTCCGGGCGCTGGCCGCGCGCTCCGGTGAAAGCCTGCCGGACGCGGCTCTCTTGTGGTTCCGTCGCTATCTCGACTGCGCCGTCGAACCGCTGATCCGCCTCTATGACGACTACGGCATCGCGCTCGAGGCGCATCAGCAGAACAGCCTGCTCGACGTTGCCAATGGTTATCCCTCTGCCAGCTATTATCGCGACAACCAGGGCTTCTATCTCTCCGAACGCTATCGCAACCTGATCGTCAGCCATGTTCCAGAGACGCAAACGATCGCGTCGCTCTATTTTGCCGACAGCGAAATCCGCGACCGCTTCGCCTACTACCTGATCGTCAACCAGGTCTTCTCGGTCGTCAGTCGCATGGGCCATGACGGCGTCTGCGACGAGGGCCTGCTCTTGCGCGAACTGCGCCTGCATCTCGAAGGCTATGCCGCTCGGATGACCGGAGCTGGCCGTGAATTCGCGCGCCATGTTCTCGACCTGCCGACGATCGCCTCCAAGGCCAATCTGACGACCCGCCTCCATGACGTGGACGAGCTGCAGTCCAATCACGCCCCTACGCTCTACCGCCCGGTGCCAAACCCGCTCAGGGCGCCAGCGGTCCTGACAGCGCCGAGGACCGATCATGCCATTGCCTCTTGATCTCGAGGGACGGCCGGAGGAAAGGGTGCTTCGCCAGCTCGTTGGGGCGCTGCTGTTCGAGGGCATCGTCGATGCCAGGAAGCACATTCAGGGGGATGCGGTCGAGTTTCAATGGTCGCTCGGCGGCCGGGACTATCATTGCCGCGGCGCCATTGGCCCCTTTGGACGGCTTCGCCTGGTGCCGGGTTCCGTGGAAGTCCGCGAAGGCGCGGACAACTGGATTACGCCGGCGCTGGCGCAACTGGTCGCCGCCTTGCCCGGCAGCGGTCCCACACGCGGAAAGCTGCTCGACGAGCTTTCGCAGACGATCGCCTTTTGCACGTGGAACGAACGCCATCTGCCCCAACGCGCTCGCCGTGCCCTGTCGTTCGCCGAGCTCGAAGGCGCGCTTGACGAGGGGCATCCGTACCATCCCTGCTTCAAGGCGCGCACTGGGTTTTCCTTCGTCGACCATGCAGCCTACGGGCCGGAAGCAGGTCGGGCGTTTCAACTCGTCTGGCTGCTTGTCGCGCGCAAACATCTTCACCAGGCGTTGCCCGGAGGCGAGGATGCATTCTGGCGGGCGGAACTCGGGCATGAGGCATGGTGCAAGCTGACCGCGAAGCAGCAGCAACTCGGCGTCTCGCCGGAAGAATTCGGGCTCGTCCCGCTCCACCCCTGGCAGTGGCGCGAACTGCGTGAAACCGAGCTTGCCGGGTGGATCGCGTCGGGGAAGGCTCTTTGCCTGGGGCCGGCGGGCGACCGTTATACGGCGACGCAGTCGGTGCGCTCGCTTTTGAACCGGGACCGGCCTGGTGCCGCCAGCCTCAAGCTGCCGCTCAACATCGTCAACACTTCGTCGCGGCGGACGCTGGAGCCGCATTCGGTCTGCACGGCGCCGGTGATCTCGCGCTGGATTGCCGGGATCGTTGCGAGCGATCCGGCTTTTGGTGAACGCTATCCGCTGACAATCCTTCAGGAATATGCGGGCATCATCGCCGATCGCGACGGACCTCTGGCGGGACAGGTCGCTGCCATATGGCGCGAAAATGCCGAAGCCACGCTTGCAGCTGGCGAGGCCGTCACTCCCTTCAATGCCCTGATGATGGTGGAAGGAGACGGACGTCCGTTCGCCGACGACTGGATCCAGCGCCACGGGCTGATGCCGTGGATCAACCGGCTGATCGAGGTCGTGGTTCTCCCGGTCTGGCATCTGCTCGTTCACCACGGTCTCGCGGTCGAGGCGCACGGGCAGAACACGCTGCTCGTCCATCGCGACGGCTGGCCGGCCAGGCTTATCCTGCGCGATTTCCACGAGAGCATCGAGTTCTCACCGAGCTTCCTGCGCGAGCCGGGCCACGCGCCGGATTTCCTGGCGCTGAACCCGGTCTACCGGGATGCCGAGCCGGACCGGTTCTACTGGACGGACAATCTGGATTCGCTGCGCGAATTGGTGATGGACACGTTGTTCGTCTTCAACCTCAGCGAAATCTCGCATTTGCTCGACCACGCTTATGACCTGCCGGAGGCGCTCTTTTGGCAACGCGTCGCAGCCGTGCTCGCTTCTTACGAAGTGGCGCATGCGGCGACGGAGCGGCTGGCCGCGCTCGGCTGCGGCCGACCCCGTATTCTCACCGAATCCCTGATGACCAGGAAGCTCCTCGCAGCCAGGCCGGAATACCACCACAGCATACCGAACGCCTTGGCCGCGAAAGTGCTTCAACGAAGGAGAAAGTCATGATCCGCATCGATGACAGGCTCTACGACGAGACCTATTTCAGCGAAAGTTCCGCGCGACTGGCAGCCGAGATCGGCCTTGGCGAGCGAGACACGGGCCGCTACGCGGTCTGCTTTGCAGAGACGGTCGACTGGCTGGCGCTGTTCTTTTCTATCCGCAAGGCGGGTGCAAGTGTGCTGCCGATCCATCCCGGCACGCCATACCCGGCGGCCCGCAGGCTCGCGATCGCTGCTGGCTGCGATCGTCTGTTTTACAATAGCCTTAAGGCCGAAGTCCTCGATGCGCCGGAGGTGACATCGACGCAGGGCATGCTGCTGCAGATGAGCTCCGGTACCACGGGTGCTCCGAAATGCGTTGCGCGGAGCTGGCAAGACATCGATGCGGAGATCGACAGCTACGTCCGTACCTTCCGCGAGCCGGAAGACATGACGCCGATCATTGCCTGCCCGGCCACCCATTCCTATGGGCTGATCTGCGGCATCCTGGTGGCGTTGAAGCGCGGCCAGACGCCGGTCATCGTCAATACGGCCAATCCGAAATACCTGCTGAAGGTGCTGCGCGAGATCGAGCGGCCTCTGTTCTATTCGTCGCCAGCGATCCTGTACACGCTGGCGCGACTGCTGCCTCAGGGCGAACAGATCCACGCGACGATGACCTCGGGCACGCTGCTTCCCGATCCCTGGTTTGCCGACATCCGCGTGAAGAGCCGGTTCATGTTCCAGCAATATGGCTGCTCGGAATCAGGCTGCATCGCGATCAATCCGGATGTTGCCGCCGCAGGCGACATGGGCTTTGTGCTGCCACATCTCTCTGCCGAAACGGGCACCAGCGCCGAGGACGCCGGCGAGATCGTCGTTAGCAATGGCGATGGCACACCGATCCACACGCGCGATCTCGGCTACCGTCGCGCCGATGGCATGCTGGTCTTCGTTTCGCGTTTGGACGACATGATCAACGTCTCTGGCCTCAACGTCTATCCGAAGGACGTCGAGGACACGGTCATGGCGATGCCGGCGATCACCGATGCGGTCGCCTTCCGCAAGAGCGACCGCTTCGCCGGTGAGCGCGTCGCTTTGCTCTTCAGCGCTGAAGGGCCGGTGCCGCCGCAAGCGGTGCGCGAATGGTGCAGCCGCCATCTCGCCGGCCACCAGTTGCCGATGGAAATCCTGCAGGTCGATGCGGTCCCCCGGCAGGCCAACGGCAAGATCAGCCGCCGGGACGTCGCGGCGCGCCATCTGGCCGGGGAATTCAACAAGCCGATGGCAGGAACCGCATCATGACCGAAATTGAAATCATGACGGCGATCGAGACCGTTCTGAATGAAAAGATGGTGCATGGGCATATGGAGGGCTTCGGTCCGGATGCCCGGCTCAACGAGGATCTCTATCTCGATTCCGTCCTGATCCTGGAGATATTCCTCAATCTTGAGCTCGAATACCGGCTGTCCGTGCCGGAGGAAGCGATCGCGAAACAGGAGATCGAAACGATCTCCGATCTCGTCTCGCTCTATCTGCCGAAAACGACAGCGACTGTCGTTCCAGCCTTTCCGCTCACCGGCGGGACGACGGACGAGGGTGTCCATGGTGAAGCCTATTATGACATCAAGGTCCATTGCTTCGTCAGTTGCGTCTCCGATGGCTTGAAACGAAACGGGCTGGACCAGCGGCCGTTCTATTTCGGTGTCTGGGACGCCAAGTTCGCGATGAGCGACCGGTTCGAGCTTCTCTATCACGCGCCCGACATCACCCAGGAGTTCTTCCGCGGCTGGTTCGAGCGACTCTACGGCGTCTCCGTAATCGAATGGTACGATCCGGAGCGCACCAAACTCGACAACCTGGCGGTGCTCACCGGTCTTCTCAAGCAGCGCAGCGAAACCGGCTCGGTCATGGTCATGCTCGACATGTTCCATCTGCCGGAGCGCGAGAACAAGTTCAATCAAAACCCGTTCCCGCATTACCTGATGCTGCAGGAGACCGCCGATCCGAAGACCTGGTTCGTGCATGATCCGGACTACCGCTGGGAAGGCGAGATCGCGCGGGAGAAGGTTATCCACGCCATCATGCAGCCGACCGTCGGCGGTGGTTACGTCTTCGACACTGCCGAAGCGCGGGCCCCACATGCCGAAGACCTGAAGGCTTATTTCGAGGCGTGCTTCGTCAGAGACAGAAACCCGCTGATCGATGCGGTCCGCGCGATCGTTGCCGCGCATCTTGAAGAACGGGATGGCCTCCCGCTTTCGAACCTTGGTGCCGCGGTCCGCGAACTGCCCGTCATCACCATCCGCAAATACGCCTATGAACACGGTTTCGCCTTCTATTGGCGGGCGCTAAAACTGCCGGCGGCAGAGTTCGAAAGGTGGTGCGAGGAGATCGAGGCGTTGGTTCAGGCGCTGAAGACCCTGCACTACGCCTGCATGAAGCTTGCCCAGACCGGCGATCGAACCCTGGCCGGCACCGTGTTCGAGCGCCTTGACGAGGCAGATCGGCTGGAGAGGAAGCTCAAGGTCAGGCTCGCCGAGGTCTTCGATCTCTGGTGCGATCTCGTCCTTCCCGAAGAAATTCCTGCGTTGAAGAGAATTGCACGATGAGAGTTTCGCTCTGCACCATTACGTTCCGGCATCATCTCACCTCGCTTGACGAGATTGCCGCCTGGGCTGAGGCCAACGATTTTCAAGGCATCGAGCTCTGGGGCGCGCACGCGCGCAACCTGGCGCCGCGATCGGATCGCAATGCCGAATGGCTCGACGGCTACGGCCTCGCGGTGCCGATGATCAGCGACTACCTGCCGCTCGATGGCGAGGTGGAGACCTTGCGACACAAGGCGGTGGAGCTGTGCCGGCTCGCGCGCCGATGGCGCACGCGCAAGATCCGCACCTTTGCTGGCAGCGTCGGAAGCCGTGCGGCCAGCGCAGAAGAGCGGCAGCGCGTTGTCGCCCGGTTGAAGGAGATCTGCGTGATCACCGCCAGCTATGGCATCCATCTGCTCGCCGAGACCCATCCGAAGACGCTGGCCGATACGGCGGCCTCGACCATGCAGCTCATCGAAGAGGTCGATCATCCCTATTTTGCAATCAACTTCGATACGCTGCATGTGTGGGAGGGGGGTGACGATCCCGTCGCGGTCCACCGAACGATGAAGCCGCATATCCGCCACTACCACCTGAAGAACATCGTCGCCCGCTCGGATTTGTCCGTTTTCGAACCGGCCAATGTCTATGCCGCCGCCGGCAGCCGGAGGGGGATGACGCCCCTGTTCGAAGGGATTGTCGACTACGACCGCATTCTTGGGGAGATTTCAGGCGATCCGCAGGCCGATGCGTCGCTGGAGTGGTTCGGCAATGATTGCCTGGAAACACTCGAGCGCGATCGCAGGCGCGTGCGCCAGTCGATCGAGAGCCGCGAAAGACCGCTGCGAGCGGCGCAGCTCTAAAGCACGGTGACAAGAAGTACCTTGGTGACGGCACCTTGGCTGTGCCGCGGACGGCGAGTGGATCGCCGCGCGTGGCCCGACTGGCCTTGCGGGCGGGTACTGCCGGATGGACGCAGTCCATCTACACCTGGACGAAATGGTCCTCCCCGACCTGCCGGTAACGCCGTTCGGCCGGAACATAGTCGGGCGCGCGCAACGGGCTCTTGAGTTCGTCGCTTGCAATGCCGCGGCGGGCATGGCGGCGTGTCGGATCGGCAATCGGCACGGCGGCGATCAGCTTCTTCGTATAGGGGTGCTGCGGGTTCTCGAACACCTGCGCGCGTGAGCCGATCTCGACGATTTCGCCGAGATGCATGACCGCGACGCGGTGGCTGACGCGCTCGACCACGGCCATGTCGTGCGAGATGAAGAGGTAGGCAAGACCGAGGCTCGCCTGCAGATCGAGCAGCAGGTTGATGACCTGCGCCTTGATCGAAACGTCGAGTGCGGAGACGGATTCGTCGGCGACGATGACCTTCGGGTCGAGCGCAAGCGCCCGGGCGATGCAGACGCGCTGGCGTTGGCCGCCGGAGAATTCATGCGGGTAGCGCGTGGCCATGTCGGCCTGCAGCCCGACCCGTTCCAGAAGGTCGGCAGCCTTCTCGCGCGCCTGTTTGGCCGTGCCGAGCCTGTGCTCGAGATAGGGTTCGGCGATCGCGGCCCCCACCGTCATGCGCGGGTTGAGGCTGGCAAAGGGATCCTGGAAGATCATCTGCATGGTGCGCCGCATCTCGCGGAGCCGCTTGCGGTCCATTGCCAGCACGTCCTGGCCGTCGAGCATCACCGAGCCGCTTTCCGGTTCGATCAGGCGCATGATGGCGCGGCCGGTCGTTGACTTGCCGCAGCCGGATTCGCCGACGAGCGACAGCGTCTCGCCCGGCTGCAGGCTGAAGGAGACGTTCTCGATCGCGTGCACGCGCCCCTTGAGCTTGCCGAGAAGGCCGGCGTGGATGTCGAAGCGCTTGACGAGGTTCTTGACCTCGAGGATCGGCTGGTGGCCGGATTGAACCGTATCGGTCGCTTCGGCCGAGGCCGTCGGCAGCCCTGTCGCCGCGTCGATGACAGGAAAGCGCATCGGCTGGCTCTCACCCTTCATCGAGCCGAGCATCGGCACGGCCGAAAGCAGTGCGCGGGTATAGGGGTGTTTCGCCCGGAGGAAGATGTCCTCCGTGCGGCCGGTTTCGACGGCGTCGCCACGGAACATCACCACGGTACGATCGGCGATCTCGGCTACCACGCCCATGTCGTGGGTGATGAAGAGCACCGAGGTGCCTTCCTCCTCCTGCAGCACCTTGATGAGGTCGAGGATCTGGCCTTGGATCGTTACGTCGAGCGCCGTCGTCGGCTCGTCGGCGATCAGAAGTTTCGGGCGGCTGGCAAGCGCCATGGCGATCATCACGCGCTGGCGCATGCCGCCGGAGAAACGGTGCGGATATTCGTCGAACCGGGACGCAGCGGAAGGGATGCGGACCTTTTCGAGCAGGCGGATGGTTTCTGCCCGGGCGTCGGCCTTCGACATGGGCTTGTGGCACAGCAGCGCCTCGGAGATCTGGTCGCCGATGGTGAACAGCGGATTGAGGCTGGTCATCGGCTCCTGGAAGATCATCGCAACGTCGTTGCCGCGCACATTTCGCATCTTGCTCTCGGGCAGGTCGAGGATGTTGCGCCCGCCCATCATCACCCGTCCCTCGATGCGGCTCGTCTCCTTCGGCAGGAGCCGCATGATCGAGAGCGAGGTGACGCTCTTGCCCGATCCGGATTCGCCGACGATCGCGACGGTTTCGCCGGGGGAAACCTCAAAGGAGATGTCGCGCACAACCGGCTTCCAGGCGCCGTCGACCAGGAATGAAGTTGTCAGGTTCTCGACAGAGAGAACGGGTGCCGTCGAACGGTCCTGCTGAGCTTGGGTCTCGGTCATATCGGCTCCTCCGCCTGGTATTGTGCGTCTCGTCGCTTTCGGATGCTGCGATCAGTCGGGCCAGCGCAGAAGGCCGGCGAAGCGGCGGGCGTTGCGCTCGCTGAGCGAGGTGGCAATGATCTCGTTTGATGCTCTCGCCTTGTCGAGTTCTTCGGCAAGGCGGCTTGCGACGATCTTCTCCTGACCGGGATGCAGGTTGCAGGGGTCCAGGTAGAAGTAATTATGTTCGACCTCGTGGTCGCGCACGATGATCGGCGGCGCGCCGCGCGCGAGCGCATCGGCGAGATCCCAGGCGGTGGTGTGGGCCTCCTGCGGATCGATGGCGACGCGCAGACGGTCGAGCGGGTTGTTGGTCGGATCGGCCTCGATCACCGGCTTGATGCCGGGACGACCGCTCAGCGTCTCGTGCCAGAGGTTCAGGTAACCGGTTTCGCGTTCGCGGATGCCGGCATGGTCGCGCCTCTCCCAGGCTTCGAGTGCCGCCATCACGCCGAGCATGCTTTCCTTGCCGACCTTCATGCCGCGGCCGATGCCGAGGTTCTGCAGGAAGGTGTTGCGCACCAGGTCCTTTTTGCCGGCGACGATGCCCGAGGTCGGGCCGCCCAGGAACTTGTGGCCGGAATAGAGCACGATGTCGGCGCCCTGCTCGAGGAAGATGCGCAGGTCATATTCGGAGGCCGCGTCAACGATGACCGGGATGCCCTTCGAATGGCAGACCTCGGCAAATTCCCTGAGGCCCACGAGCCCGTACTGCACGACATGGTGCGAGACGACATAGATGGCGCAGGCCGTGCGCTCGTTGATCGCACCTTCGATATGATAGCGATAGGCCGAGGTCGCCTGGCCGACGAGCACCGGCTTGGCGCCGGCGATGCGGATGGCCTGGTCGACGGGGGCGCCGTAGCTCACCACGTGGCCCATCTGGATGATGACCTCGTTCTTGAGGCCGGTCGTTTCCGGCAGGCGCTCGATTGCGGCGAGATTGTTGCCGGTCATGGTGCCGGCGACGGCGAGGGTGATGCCCGCGGAGCAGGAAGCGGTTACAAAGCCGGCCTCGGCACCCGTGAGCCGTGCGATGACCGGGCTGACCTTGCGCTGCAGATCGTTGATCTCGACAAATTGCGGCAGTATGCCTGTCATTGCGGCAATTGCTTCCGGGACCACGATCGATGCGCCGAGGCTGGTCATCGTGCCGGAGACGTTGATAACGGGACGAAGTCCGAGGGCTTCGCGAATGTCACGGTCAGGCATAGTGGTCTCCATGTGATTTTCTGGCAGGCAATTTTCTGGTTGTCGAGGCGGCTAGACTATTCCGTTTTCGCGGAATATCTACCATAGTAATGAAGTATGCGTGAGGCGTTTCGCCGTACGGTCCAGCCGTCTTGAGCGGACCTGCATGGCTGCAGCCTCGCATTTCGCTGTTGATGTTAGGTCCAAGCCGCGCGGGAGTGGAGCAGTGGACAAGATGACGACCGGCGCCGAGCCGAACGACGACATTGAAACGACCGGCAAGCCGCGCCGTTCGCGCGTGAGCGGCATGGACCGCGCCTTGCAGGTTCTGGATTTCCTTTACGAGACGGGCGCGCCGAGCGGCGTCTACGCCATCGCCAAGGCGGTCGGTGCACCGCTGTCGACGGCTTACGTCATCGTCGACGACATGGTCGAAAAGAACCTGCTCAGCCGTGATGCCGATGGTCTCGTCTGGCTTGGCGACCGGCTCTATCACTATGGCCTGGCCTACGCCCGCTCGCTCGATTTCCTCGGCGTTGCCACCCGCGAGATGCACGACCTCGGCCGTGTGGTCTCCGAGACGATCCAGCTTTGCGGTCGCGACGGCGACTACATGCAGGTGCTCGCCATGGCCGACGGTCCCGGCCATTTCCAGGTGACGTCGCGTGTCGGCACGCGCGTGCCACTCAACTGGACGGCCTCCGGCCGGCTGCTCGTCGGCCATCTGCCGGCTGATGAACGGCTCGAGCTGTTCCGCCGTTGCGCCCGCACGTCGCCGACCGGCCGCGCCGATATCGATCCGGCGACCCTTTCCGCCCAGGCCGAAAGCACGCTGGCCGCGCGGCTGTCGATCCAGGCGGGTGAATCCGATTACGCGGTCGCCTGCGTTGCCGCGCCGATCCTCGACGACAAAGGCAATTGCGCTGCCACGATCTCGATCGTGCTGCCGGAGCAGAAGATCCTCGACGATCGGGCGTTTTACGCCGATCACGTCAGGGTTTCCGCCGAGCGGATCGAGAAGATGATGGGCTGGCGCAGCCATTGATCCGACCTCCCGTCGTCACTCGTGCAGAGCGACGATCGCCTCGATCTCGACGGTGATGTTGCCGGGTAGAGACCCGAAACCCACCGCCGAGCGCGCATGGCTGCCGGCCGCTCCAAAAACGTCGATCATCAGGTCCGAGCAGCCGTTGATGACGCGCGGATGCTCGGCAAAATCCGGCACGGCGTTGACCATGCCGAGGATCTTGACGATGCGCTTGACCCGCGCGAGATCGCCCAGAGCGTCGTGCATGACGGCAAGCAGGTTGATACCGGTCAGCCGCGCATGGTCATAGGCGCTGTCGATATCGACATCCGCACCCACCTTGCCCGCATGCAGATGTCCGTCGACCTCGCGCGGTCCTTGGCCCGAAAGGTAGAGGATGTTGCCCTCGCGCACATGCGTCACGAAGTTGGCGATCGGCGGCGGTGCCGGTGGCAGGTCGATGCCGAGGGCCTGAAGCCGGTGATAGGGTGAGGCAGCTTCGGAGCTGTCTTTCTTCTGATCCAGACTGTTCACGCGATGTCCTGTCGTTTCTGTATTCGATGGCCTTGGGTCAGCGGTAGCCGTAGCCATGGCTGTGGTCCGGGCAATCGACGCGCTGCGGCTGATAGCGGTTGGCCGTGACCACATCGGTGCCCATCACGGCGTAACGCGGTTCGAAGAGGCGATTGAGATGCGCCTCTGCGCCGAGTGAATCGAGGACCCGCAGTTCGGAGTCGACGAGGTCGAAGAGGGTGAATTCGGCGCGAGCGCCGACAGCGAGCAGATTGTCCATCGGCAAGCGGATCACCGAGGCTGGCGCGTGGGTTACGGCCTCGACCACTTTCTCGAAGGGCATGCCGACGCTGAGCAGTTTCGACATAGTGGTGCCGAGGTCCCAGACGGACTGGTTCATGCTGCGCAGATGCACGTCGGTGGAGATGGAGAAGGGCAGGAGCCCGCGGGCGATTGCGACTTCTGCGACGCGGAAGGAGAAGGAGGCGCCGCCGTGGCCGATGTCGAGGCGGATGCCTTCGCCGGCGCAGCGCTCGGCAAGTTCGAACAGGTCCTCGTCCTCGATGATGCTCGACCCTGTCTTGCCGTTGAAGCAATGGGTAACGATGTCACCGGGACCGAGGATCTCCAGAACCTCGTCATAGAGCGCCGGCGGCTCGCCGACATGGACCATCATCGGGACCTTCAGGATCTTGGCGATCTTCTTGCCGAGCTTCACCGGCGTCACGCCCCAGGAACCGGTGATGACGTGGCTGGCGCGGACTTTCAGCCCGACGATGTGCTCGTGGTTTTCCTGGTAGCAGGCAATGATGCGGTCGATGTCGATCGAGCGGATGTCGGAGAGTTCGCTGACGCGATTGCAGGCGACGAGACCGATCGAGCCGAGATTGAGGAACGCCTTGATGCGCTCGCGTGCCGGCTCGATGATGTATTCGCGAAAGCCGTGGAAATTGGCCTCGCCGGCCGAACCCGCATCGACGATGGTGGTGACCCCGCGCTCCATGCCGCAGAGCTGCGGGCGCACGGAGATGTCGGTGCCGCCATGCCAGACATGGGCGTGAAGGTCGATCCAGCCGGGGGAGATCCAGGCACCCCTGCCTTCAATGCGGCGCACGCCGGCGGAAACCTCGAGGTTCGGGCCCAGTGCCGCAACGCGGCCTTCGCCGTCGACGAGAATGTCGATCGTCTCAGTCGGCGCCGCCATGCCGAAGGCGACGGGCTTCACCTGGCTGATCAGCACGGGATCAGCGCTGGGAGTTGCGTTCGTCATGACTTACAGATCCTTTCTGAGGCGGGGGTCGAGCATGTCGCGCAGGCCGTCGCCGACCATCTGCAGCGACAGGACCGAAAGCACGATGGCGATGCCGGGGAAGAGCGTCACCCAATCGGCCTGGCCGATATATTGGCGACCCGAGGCGATCATCGTGCCCCAGGTCGGAATTTCCGGGCTGACGCCGACGCCGAGGAAAGAGAGACCGGCTTCGGCGAGCATGGCGTGGGCGAAGAGGAAGGTGCCTTGCACGAGCACCGGTGAAAGAAGATTGCGCAGCACGTGCCGCGTCATGATGTGCGGCGTCGAGATACCGAGCGCGCGTGCCGCCTCGACATAGGGCAACTCGCGGATCACCAGCGTCGAGGCGCGCACCACGCGGGCGAGCCTCGGCGCATAGACGATGCTGAGCGCGATGATGACCGTCGTCAGCGATGGCCCGAGGGCGGCGACAAGCGCGATTGCGAGGAGGATGTCCGGGAAGGCCATCATCGCGTCGATGACCCGGGCGATCGGCGTGTCGAGCTTCGGGAAGAAGCCGGCAAGCAGCCCGAGCACGACGCCGATCACGGTCGCAAGCGTGACGACGGCCGCGCCGACGAAGAGCGACAGCCGGCCTGCATAGATGGTGCGGGAGAAAACGTCGCGGCCGAATTCGTCGGTGCCGAAGAACCATTGCATGCCGGGTGGCGTCAGCCGGTTGACGATCGACAGCTTGCCGGGCGCATAGGGCGCAATCAACGGTGCGAAGGCGGCGAGCAGCACAAAGACGGTGAGGACGATCAGGCCGAGAGCAACCGTCTTGCGCTTCAGGAGCCGGCGGATGAACTTGCGGCCCTCGCTCTCGGAGGGGACGGATACGGTGATAGCCATCAGTAGCGCACCCTTGGATCAACGAGGAGATAGAGCATGTCGATCGCAAAATTGATCAGCACGTAAAGCGCGGCGATGACGAGCAGTGCGCCCTGGATCACCGGATAGTCGCGGCGAAGCACGGCGGAGACGACGAGGTTGCCCACACCCGGCAGGCCGAACACGGTCTCCGTGACGACCGCGCCGGAAATCAGCACCGCGGCGGTAAGGCCGATGATCGTCAGGATCGGGATGAGCGCGTTCTTGAGCGCGTGTTTCATCACCACCTTGCGTTCGCCGAGCCCCTTGGCCCGGGCGGTGCGGATGAAATCGTCGCCGAGCACGTCGAGCATCGAGGCGCGGGTAAAGCGCAGGATCAGTGCGGAGGAGACGACGCCGAGCGCAATCGCGGGCAAGGTCAGGTGATGCATGCGCTCAGTGAACGAGGAGCCGGGACCGCCATAGCCGGAGACCGGAAACCAGCCGAAGCGGACGGCGAGCACCTGGATCAGGATCAGGCCGAGCCAGAAGCTCGGTATGCTCGCCGCCAGCATTGCGAGCGTCGTTGCCGCCTGGTCGACGAGGGAACCGCGCTTATAGGCGGCATAGATGCCGATCGGCAGCGCGATGGCGCAGGCGATCACGATCGAGAACAATGTCAGGAAGAAGGTCGGTTCGGCCCGTTCGGCAAGGGCCGAGGTGACCGGCTGATTGAGGAAGATCGACTGGCCGAGATCGCCCCGCAGCAATTGCCCGATATAGTAGACATATTGCAGCCCGAGCGACTGATCGAGGCCAAGCCGGGTGCGCAATGCCGCGATATCTTCCTGGGTTGCTTCCGGACCGAGCATCACCGCAGCCGGGTCGCCCGGGGTCACGCGGACGATAACGAAGACGATCGTGACGACGAGCGCCATGACGACGATCATGCCCATCAGCCGCTGGAGAATGTAGCGTAACATGGTGGCCTCGAAACTTTCCTGTGCGCGTCAACCGCCGAAGCGGATGAAGACCGGTGCGTCCTTTCGGCGGGCGATGATCGTGTGCCCGCCGAAATCCCTGGGAGGTGGGAGCTTACTTCTTGATCGAAGCGTTCCAGAAGTATGGCCACGGCGCCGGCGAGACGCCTTCCAGTGTCTTCGACTTCGCCGAGAGCGCGTTGAAGTCGCCGATCTTGATGAACGGAACTTCCTCGTAGATCACCTTCTGCACGTCAGCCCAAAGAGCCACACGCTTGGCCGGATCGGATTCGGCGTTGAAGGCATCGACCGCCTTGGCACGCGCCGGGGTATCCCAGTTGCCGGGTGCCTTGGTCGACATCATGCCGATCAGCGCCGGTTCCGGCAGGAAGGGGCTGTGGGTGATGTAGATGTCCCAGAGCGTCGGGTCGGCGCGGCGCTGCGTGAGCGTTGCCCAGTCGACCACCTGCAGATCGACCGTGAAGCCGGCAAGCTTCAGATACTCGGCCGCGACCTGGGCCATCTTGTAGTGGAACTCGTACTGGCGGCTGGTCAGGATACGCAGCGGCTCACCCTTGTAGCCGGCGGCTTTCAACAGTTCGCCAGCCTTCTCCGGATCGGCGATGTTGTAGGCGCCTTCGGTGCCTGCATCGGTCCGCCAGGCGTATTGCGACGGGTAGAGGGCCGCGTCGAGCGCATAGAAGTCGGTGCTGCCGAAGGCGGCGGCCATCATGTCTTCCATGCTGAGCGAGGCGCGGATCGCCTTGCGCAGCTCGAGATTCTTGGTCATGCCGTTGCCGGAGTTCAGCACGAAGACCGGCCAGCCGAAGGGCTGCAGCATGACAGGGTCGGAGGCGCCCGAACCCTTCACGCGCTCGAAGGATTCAACCGGCAGCGAGTCGACATAGTCATACTGGCCGGAAACGGCAGCCTCGACGCGGGTGTTCGGGTCCGGAACAGGCACGAAACGGATTTCGTCGGCATACTGATGGCGGGCGCCGCCATAACCGTTGGCCTCACCTTCTGGCGACTTGTAGGTGTCAAAGCGGGTGAGCTGGATATACTGGTCCGCCTTGCGCTCCTTGAGCTGATAGGGGCCGGTGCCGACGAAATCGGTCATCGGTTCGGCCTGCTTCTCCGACGGAAGCACGATCGCTGCGGAGTTGTTGAAGGCCAGCAGCGAGACGAGCGGCGCGTAAGGGGTGTTGAGCGAGATCTTCACCGTCAGCGGGTCGACCGCCTCGATACCGGCGATCGTCGTTGCCGTCTGTTTGCCGCGCGAGGCAACCTTGGTCCAGCGCGCGAGCGAGGCGACAACGTCCTTGCTGTCGAGGTCGGTGCCGTCATGGAACTTGACGCCGGAGCGCAGCTTGATCGTGTAGGTCTTGCCGTCGGCGCTGATCTCCGGCAGCGCGCTGGCCAGAAGCGGCGTCGGCTTCCAGTCCTTGTCGAAGGTGTAGAGCGTCTCGAAGATGTGCTGCGAGACGATGCCGACGAGATCGGCGGTCGAGGCCATCGGATCGAGCGTCGGCGGTTCGCCGACCGTCGCGACATTGATGACGCCACCCTTTTCCTGCGCAAAGGCGAAGGATGCCGATGCAATGAGCGCCGTTCCGACAAGCAAGGCAAGTTTAGTCGATTTCATGATTGCTCCACCTCTTATTCCATAGTTATGCTATGACGTTCTTTATTTTGGAATATAAAAGAACACAAAGTCGGAAATGTCAACCGGAGGCCGTCGTGTCACGGGCATTGTCGAACGCCAGGCTTGATGGAGGCGGGCAGGGCCGGCTCGGTTTCGGGCGAGGAAATGCCTGTCTCATCAGGGAAATCCCGCGCGCAGGAGCTTTCGCTATCGCCTGCGATTTGTTAGCCCGAAGATCGTTGGAAAGAGGAGACGCCAGGTGAAGGTCATTGGGCTAATCGGCGGGATGAGCTGGGAGAGCTCCGCCCAGTATTACCGCATCATCAACGAAACGGTCCGCGACCGGCTCGGCGGCGTGCATTCGGCAAAGTCGCTGATGTGGTCGATGGATTTCGGTGAAATCGAGCGGCTTCAGCACGATGGAAATTGGCCGGCGCTGACGGCGGAAATGATCGCGGCCGCCCGCCGACTGGAAGCAGGCGGCGCCGATTTCCTGATGATATGCACCAACACCATGCACAAGATGGCCGCCGACGTTTCGGCAGCCGTCTCCATCCCGCTGCTTCATATTGCCGACCCGACCGCCGAGAAGATCAGGGCGGCAGGCCTCGGCAAGGTTGGCCTGCTCGGCACCGCCTTCACCATGGAGCAGGATTTCTACAAGGGCCGCCTGAAAGACGCGTTCGGGCTGGATGTGCTGGTGCCGGAGGCGGAAGACCGCGCCAAGGTGCACGAGATTATCTATCGCGAACTCGTCGCCGGCATCGTCAAGGACAGCTCGCGCGACGCCTATCGCGCCATCATCGCGCGGCTTGTCGCTGCGGGCGCGGAAGCGATCATCATGGGCTGCACGGAGATCATGCTTCTGATTTCGCAGGTAGACAGCCCAGTCCCGGTCTTCGATACCACCGAGATCCACGCGCTCGCTGCGGTGGATCTCGCCCTCGAAGGCGCTTGAGTGGCTGAGATACCATCGGCTGCTGCCGGGTCGGGCAGGGGATGCTGGCGGAGGGGCGCAGGCCGCGCGATGCTTTGACGGCCGGCGGAACCGCCGGCCGTAGTCTCAAGCCTTTAGTGCAAGGTGAACGCTCGGGGCTCGCCCGGAAACAGGCTGAGCAACGCGATGCCCTGCTGCAGCAGAAGTTCGGCTGCCGGCAAGTCGCCAGCGATCAGATCGTCGGCACAACTGGTGATGATGTTGGCGAGGCTGATCGAATTCTCTGCGAACCGATCATCGCCGATCTCGTAGGCCTTTTCGGCCGTCGCCTCGAGTGCGTCTGCGACGAGCGCCATCATGTCCGAACGCTCGTGAAGCGTCATCTTGTCCAGTGTCTTGGCGTCAAGCGTCTTGGCAGATGTCTGCATGATTACCTTCCCTGTTGTTCAAGCCGGAATTGGCCGCGCCGGCCGAGGGCCGGGGGGAAAAGTCTACGACTGTGATGGAATGCTGAAGGGAGCCGGCGTCGAACGCGGCTTCCTCATTAAGATCGTGAATAGCGGCGCGGGATGCAAGGAATGGCTACTATGCGCCCCGCGCATGGGTCGGCGACCCGCGGCAGAGAGTTGCCTTTGAGGCGCTTCAGCCGCCCATATGGGTGGTCTTCGTCGGCCATGCCAGGCTCTCGTCGATCGTCAGGCGGTCGGCAGCGCATTCCAGGGCGAGGAAGTCGATGAAGGTGCGAACCGACGGCAAAAGCCCGCGTCGTGAGGGAAAGACGGCGTGCACGATGCCTGACGCCGGCCGCCATTGCGGCAGCACCGGCACCAGGGTTCCGGCCACCAGGTCCTTCCAGATCATCATCGTCGGCAATTGCACGATGCCGGCGCCGTCGAGCGCGGCTTCGCGCAGCGCCGCCATATCGTCGGTCAGGAAGCGTGGCTCGTGCCGGACGACCGCCTGCTCGCCTGCGGCACTTTCCAGCCGCCATTCATAGCTATGGGTGGCGGATGTCCAGGCGAGGCTCGCGAGCCCCGTCAGTTGTTCCGGTGCCTGGATCGGTTCCTTCAGGAATCCCGGTTTGGTGACGAGATATTGCGAGCTGTCGTCGAGCTTTCGCATGACGAGCTCGCTTCTTTCCAGCGGCGGAAACCGCACCCGGATCGAGACGTCGAAGCCCTCGGCGATCACGTCCACGCGGCGGTTGGTGCTTTCGAGCTGCAGGCTGATTTTCGGATGGGCGGTCATGAACCGGGCGAAGAGCCGGCCGAATTGGAAGGAGATCAGCGCCGTCGGGCAGCTCACCCGGATGGTGCCCTGCGTTCTCCCTGGTGCTGCGCGATGAAGGCGTCGGCCGCTTCGGCCTCGATCAACACGGCGACGCAGCGCTGATAGTATTCGCGGCCGACATCGGTGACGAAGAACCGGCGCGGCGAGCGCTGGATCAGCCGGACACCGAGCCGGTCCTCCAGCATCGCGATCCGTCGGCTCAGTCGGGACTTTTGTGTTCCGGTCGCCCGTGCCGCTGCCGCAAAGCCGCCATGCTCCACGACTTGCACGAAATAATAGAGGTCGTTTAGGTCTTGCATCGTTCTACAAATAGAACGCTGCGTCGAAACTCACAATCTTTTTGCATAGTTCGTCCTGCAGTAGCCTAAAGTCAATCACAGCGGATCAGGCAGCGACGAACGCACCGCCGGCGGTGATGAAACCAAGCGAAGGAAAGGACTTCCGATGACCAAGCCCTACGTACGTCTCAACAAGGATGATGTTGCCGTCCTGCTCGTCGACCATCAGACCGGTCTTCTGTCGTTGGTGCGCGACTTCGATCCGGACAAGTTCAAGAACAATGTCCTGGCGCTCGGCGATCTCGCCAAATATTTCAAGCTGCCGACGGTTCTCACCACCAGCTTCGAAGACGGCCCGAACGGCCCGCTGGTGCCGGAACTGAAGGAACTGTTTCCCGACGCGCCTTTCATTCCCCGTCCGGGTCAGATCAATGCCTGGGACAACGCGGATTTCGTCAAGGCGGTGAAGGCCACCGGCAAGAAGCAGCTGCTGATCGCCGGCGTGGTGACCGAGGTCTGTGTGGCGTTTCCGGCGCTTTCAGCGATCGAAGAAGGCTTCGAGGTCTTCGTGGTCACTGACGCCTCCGGCACGTTCAACGAGGTGACCCGCGATTCCGCCTGGTCGCGCATGACGGCCGCCGGCGTTCAACTGATGACCTGGTTCGGCGTTGCCTGCGAACTGCACCGCGACTGGCGCAACGACATTGAGGGTCTCGGTACGCTCTTTTCCAACCACATCCCCGACTACCGCAACCTCATCACCAGTTACAACACCATGGCGGCGCGCAAGTAAGCACGCCTGCCGCTGACGGCGAAAGCCCCGGTCGATTTCGGCCGGGGATTTTCGCATCGCATATCGCGGCGGCCGTTACGCGCGGCTGGCGGCCTGTCGAGCATCCTGCGTGGTTACGCGGGCGGCGGGCTTTAACCGGCCGGTCAAAAGCAGGCTGACGGCGAGGAAGGGCACGAGCACGCCAAGGCCGAAGCGCATGTCGCTGTGTTCGGCGACGAGGCCGATCAGCGGTGGTCCGAGCAGGAAGCCCAGAAGCGCGATAAACGACAGGATGGCGACGCTGGCGGCGGCCGGCCGGTCCTTCTGGTCGGCCGCAGCGGTGACGGCGAGCGGGAAGCCGACCGAAACGCCGAAGCCCATGGCGGCAAAACCGGCAAGTGCGACCCAGGCGGCGGGGCTCATGACCACCAGAACCAGCCCGGTAACGCTGGCGATGCCGCAGGCACGCGCGACGGCAACCGGTCCATAGCTCGCCTTCAGCCGGTCGCCGGCGAAGCGGCCGGCTGCCACCATGAAGGCGAAGATCGAATAACCGAAGCCGGCGCTGGCGCCGGAAAGCCCGTAGACGTCGCGAAGAAAGACGGCCGACCAGTCCGCCACGGCGCCTTCGGTCATGGTGATGCCGACGACGAAGAAGCAGACGCCAAGCAGTGCAAGGCTAGGCAACCGTCGCCTGGATGGCGTCGCCTCTGCAACCGCGGCCTCGCCGGTCTGGAGGCGCGGCAGCTGGCTGGCAAAGGCGACGCTGATCGGCAGCATGAGCGCGGCCGTCAGCGGCACGGCCCATTCCGGCGCGACGCGGAGCGCGGCGAAGCCGACACCGATCAGGCTCCCGGTCATGATGCCGAGGCTCCAGAACCCGTGGCAGGTGCTCATGATCAACTGCCCGGAGTGCTTTTCGATCGCGTCGGCCTCGACGTTGAGGCCGAGCTCGAGCGTTGCCAGCGCCACGCCGACGATGGCGAGTGTCACGAAGAGTCCTTCGATGCTTGACGCCCATGTCGGCAGCCAGACAAGTGCCAGAAAGACCACGAAACCGTAGAGGATGGTGGCGCGGCCGCCGATCCAGGCGACGAAACGCCCGGCGAAGGGCAGGGTAAGCAGGATGCCCACCGGCATGCCGAGGAGCGCAACGGCGAGCTCTGCCGGTCCGAGACCAAGCCGCTGCTGTACATCGGGAATGCGCGGCAGCCAGGCGCCGAAGGCAATCGGCTGAAGGAAGAAGATCAGCATGATGAGCCGTTGATTGGTCATGCGCATTGTTCCCCAATAGATGTCGGTATCGCACGCTCCGGCCTCGGCAGCGGCGGCGCCGTCGAGCCGATGCGGTTATGAAGCAATTCTGATATTCTGAAAATCGTTTTCAGAGCTTGTCGTGCACGACAGATGCCGTCAAGCTTGGAAAGAGCCTTTCTGGCGGAGAGGCAGCAATTCCGGAGCGAATGGCGGGAGGTGTTGCGAATGTGTCGCTACTTTCCCGTGTGATGTTGCGCTGATATGAAAAAAATATACATGGGCATGGGCGGCGTCCCTGCGAACGGGCGCCGCTCACTTCGGTGCGCATCACCTGAGCAGCTTCAGGGATCCCGTCAGCGATTTCACCCATTTGGCGGTGCCTGCGAGGCCAATGCCGTCGATCACTTCCTCAGCAAGGTCTCGTTTCGGGAACTGGGCTTCATAATCCGCAAAGATGTGCAGCGAGCGCGCGAAGGCCGGAAACGGCACAACGATCCGATCCTCCTGTTTCGCCAGCGCCTTTAGAAGCAGCGCGCCGATCGTGCGACTGTCGGCCTGCAGAACCGGAACGGGGCGGTTGGAACTGATATCGATCGTATTCTGCCTGCTGTCCGTCAGTCTCTGGTTGCCAAGGTGGGGCATCGCCGATCCGATGCCGATGGAAATCGCCGCGATGGTGTTGGCGAGGTGGCCCGGTGACAGCTCCGGATTGACGACGATGGCGAGGCGGATGTCCTGAAGCACGGCGGTCTATTCCTTTTGTGATTCTCGATCGGGAGAATAAACCGAGCTTCAAGGTAGGTTCTTTCGGATGTTGCGGAAAGTGGTTCGGATGGGGTAGATTCTACCCAAGCTAATGGCCTTCGAGGTAGAATATGCCTACGACTTTAACCCCTGCCGACGTGAAGATATTGACCGCCCTGCAAAATGACGGGCGCCTGAGCAACCAGGCGCTTTCGGAGGAAGTCGGCATGTCGACCTCGCCGTGCTGGCGGCGCGTGCGCCAGCTTGAGGATGATGGTGTCATTCAGGGCTACATGGCCGTCTTGAACAGGAGGGAAATCGGCTTGGGGGTGCTTGCCTTCATCCGGGTGAAGATCGACAGCCACACGGAGGCGGAAGCCGATGCCTTTGCCGACGAAGTGATGAAGCTCGACAGCGTCGTCGCCTGCTACAGCATTGCCGGCGATGCGGACTTCCTTCTCCAGGTCGTTTCATCCGACCTCGATTCCTACTCGGACTTCGCCATGAAGGTCGTGCGGCGACTGCCCTGCATCAAGGAAATGCAGACGACCTTCGTTCTGAAGGAGATCAAGGCCTTCAACGGTCTCCCTTTGCGCGCGACGACCGGCCACCGCTGAGCGAAGCGTTTCGTGGTTAGGAGGCGGACGCCATCAAGGGGTCCTCCCGGACGACCTGCACGAGGAAGTCGAGAACCGTCCGCACCCTCAGCGGCATGTTCCGGCGTGACGGATAGACGACGCTGATCGGCAGGCGTGCCGGAGGAAAGTCCGGCATGACGTTCACCAGCCTGCCGGCTTCGATGTCAGGGCAGGCCAGGATATGTGAAAGAACCGCAAGTCCGCCCCCTGCCAATACCGCCCGGTGCACGGCCACCGCGTTGTTGGCGACGAGACGCGGCGCGATGCGCACGAAGATGTCGTCGGATCCATCGGAAAAGGCCCAGGAGCGCCCGTCTCCGCCGCGGCTATAACAGATACATTCGTGGTCGCCGATCTCATCCGGCGTTTTCGGTGCGCTTCTTCCGTCGAGATAAGCGGGTGCTGCGACGAGAAAGGCGGTCGTCCAGCCGATGCGACGGCACATCAGGCTGCTGTCTGACACAGGGCCGAGGCGCACTTCGAGATCGATGCCTTCGCCGACGAGATCAGACGGTTCTTCGCGGAAGATCAATTCGACCGACAGGCCCGGATGCCCCCCAAGGAAGGCAGCGAGACGGTCGCTGACATAGAGGCCGAGTGGTGCAGGCAGTGTGAGCCGTACGCGTCCGGACACCATGGCGGTCTCGGCGCAGGACGCCTCGTTGAGTGCGTCCACCGCCTCGACCACTCTCAGCGCCATCGGAATCATATGTTCACCCTCGGCGGTGAGCGCCAGCGCGCTCGTCGTTCGATGCAGAAGGCGCGTGTTCAGGTGCTCTTCCAGCGCCGATACCTGCCGCGACACGGCCGGCTGTGTCAGGTTGAGGTCGAGCGCTGCTGCGGAGAACGAGCCCGTTTCCGCCACCCGCAGGAAGGCTCTCAGCGCAGAGACAATGTCCATTCAGGTCCCCAAACGTTTCGGCATAAGCCTTATGCGCCGAATGTATGCCCAATGCGCTTTACTGTCCAGAGATTAAGGATATCTTGTGTCCATAAGGATATTTATTGTCCTTAATAACGGAGCAAAAAGCCATGACACAGCGCCTGAACTACGCACAGCATTCCCCCGAGTTCGTGAAGAAGCTCTCCGACCTCAGCTTCAGCCTGAAGGACAGCGTTATCGAGCAGAAGATCCGCGACCTCGTGAACATCCGGGCCTCGCAGATCAACGGCTGCGCCTTCTGTCTCGACATGCATGTGAAGGAAGCGAAGATCCACGGCGAGAGCGAATTGCGCCTCTACCACGTCGCGATCTGGCGTGAATCGAATCTCTTCATCCCGCGCGAACGCGCAGCGCTGGCCTGGACCGAGGCGGTGACGAAATTGCCCGAAGGTGGCATTCCGGACGAACTTTACGAGCGTGTACGCGGCCAGCTTTCGGAGAAGGAAATCTCTGACCTGACGTTCGCAATCTCGGTCATCAATGCGTGGAACCGTGTCAGCGTTGCCTTCAAGAACGTACCCGGTTCGGCCGACAAACTCTATGGTCTCGACAAGGCCGGACTGAACTAACCCCTGTTCCAGAGTGATCGAGCAACGCGGCATGCGCCGCAGCGATTGGAGGGTTCCATGAAAATCGTCATCATCGGCGGGACGGGCCTCATCGGCTCCAAGACGGTCGAGCGCCTGCGAAAGCAGGGCCATGAGGTGGTCGCCGCCTCCCCGAATACCGGCGTGAACACGATCACGGGCGAAGGGCTCGCTGAGGCGCTTGCCGGTTGCGACGTCGTCGTCGATCTCGCCAATTCACCCTCTTTCGAGGACGAGGCGGTGCTCACGTTCTTCGAGACCTCCGGCCGCAACCTGCTTGCGGCCGAAAAGGCGGCGGGCGTCAAACATCATGTCGCGCTTTCGGTCGTCGGCACCGAGCGGTTGCAGGAAAGCGGTTATTTCCGCGGCAAGCTCGCCCAGGAGAAGCTGATCAAGGCTGGCGGCATCCCCTATACGATCGTGCACTCGACCCAGTTCATGGAGTTCCTGGGCGGCATCGCCCAGGCGGGAACGGTCGGCGACACGGTGCATATGTCCCCCGCCTACGTGCAGCCGATCGCCTCGGATGATGTTGCCGATGCCATGGCCGAGATCGCCCTTGCCACCCCTGCCAACGGCACGATTGAAATTGCCGGCCCGGAGCGCTCGCACCTCAGCGATCTCGTCGCCCGCTATCTCGAGGCCAGCGGCGACAGCCGCAAGGTCGAGCCGGACCGCGGAGCGCGCTATTTCGGTGCACTTCTGGAGGACGGTTCGCTCGTCTCCGACAACAACCCTCGGCTCGGCCGCATCACCTTCGAGCAATGGTTCGCCACCTCCGCTCGCAAGTGAAAACACCGTGTGCTTGGCGCACACCACCAGACCCCGAAAGGATTTCCGACATGATCAAGTCACTCGTTTCCGCTGTTGCGGTCGCGGCCGCATTGTTTGGATCAGCCGCTGCCGGCGACGCTTCCAAGGTCACGCTCGTCTACGAGCACGAACTGCCAAACGTCCCGGGCAAGAGCATCAAGGGTGTTCTGGTGGAATATGGGCCGGGCGGTTCCTCGGAAGCGCATACCCATCCGAGCACGGCCTTCATCTACGCAACGGTCCTCGAAGGTACGATCCGAAGCAAGGTCAATGACGGCCCGGTCAAGGAGTACAAGGCTGGTGAGAGTTTCTCCGAGATGCCCGGCGATCGTCATGGCGTCAGTGAAAACGGCAGCAAGACCGAACCGGCCAAGCTGCTCGCAGTCTTCGTGGTCGATACTGCCGAGAAGGAACTGACCTATCCAATGACGAAGTAACGCAAGGAGGGCCGGGTGCCGATCGCGCAGCCGGCCCTTCGTTCGGGCGCAACCTTTGGAGCCGATCATGTTCGCCGACAATCTGCCATTGCCGCTCGTTCTGATCAATCTTCTCGGGGTTGCCGGCATTGTCGTCTGGCACCTAAAGGGCCGTAACCGCCCCACGCGCGCGTCCACGGCCAATGCCGCCAAGACGGCCTTTCGCTCGCATTGCCGCCGCAGGCATATTTCTATGCCCCGCCTGCCGAGACAACCACCGGACTCCGTTCAGCCGGCGCGCTCTAGCACCCAGCCGAATGTACGCTTCATGAGGTCTGCGGGAATTTCCTTCGACAGGGTTTCGATCAGGTCGGACAAGCGCACATTGCGCAGTTTCTCCCGCCAGGCTTCGTCCGCTTCCCACATGATGCGCGCCACGGCGCATGGCGTGCTTTCGCAATAACCAGGTGCGCGACAGGGATTGTTGGACCTGATGTTGGTGCAGACGAAGGTTCGCCCCTTGCCTTCGACCGCTTCGACAATATCGAGAAAGGTCAATTCGGCCGGCGCTTTTGCCAGCCGGTATCCGCCCGACGGACCGAGGGTGGTGTGGACAAGGCCGGCTTGCGAGAGGCTCTGCAGCGCCTTCGACAGATATTCCTTGGGAAGCCCGTGGAATTCGGCAAGCGCCTTCGTCGAGAGGTAGCGGCCCTCAGGCAGGCCCGCGAGGATAGCGCAGCAATGCAACGCCCATTCGACTTGGCTCTTAAGGATCATGTGTTCTAACGATCATGCATTCGTTCGGCCGATGCCATCTGCACCTATTAAGGATAACAAATATCCCTATTTCCCCGCCGTGTAAACAGCGCTGCAACTTGCGGTGCAGGGAGCCCATTGCGGTGCGCGATGTCCCGGCTCAGGAAGCACTCGGCTGTCGCGGTGCGACCCCGCTTCGGGATGGCCTCAACGACAGCAGCGTCGCCGCGGATCCGTCGATGCCGGCAGGCCCGGCGGCGAACTGCGGCGCGCCGGATCCGTCCATCGACCAAACGGCATTTCGGCCGGCCGTTTTCGCCGCATAGAGAGCGGCGTCGGCGGCCGAGATGAGTGCATGCGAATCCGCATGGTCATCGGCGAAGGCGATACCGATGCTGACGGTCGCCGACAGCACGCCCTTGGTTGTGCCGAGCCGGCGCTCTTCGAGCGAGCTGCGAATACCGTCGGCGATGGCGATCGCAGCCGGACGGTCCACATGGGGCAGGCAGGCGGCGAATTCCTCTCCGCCGATCCGTGCGATGAAAGCGTCATCGGGCACGGCCTTGGAGACGATATCGGCAAATTCGATCAGCACCTGGTCGCCGGCCGCATGCCCAAAACGATCGTTGATGGCCTTGAAGTGATCAATGTCGAGATAGAGCAGCGCCCCTTTCACCGCGCCCGTGGCGAGTTGGGCGTCAAGCTGCCTGAGGAAGGCGCGACGGTTCGGTACACCCGTCAACGCGTCGGTTTCGGAGGCGAGCTTATAGCGTTGCTGTGTTCGTTCCTTTACGAGCGCGAAGAAGGCAAACCCGCCGGCAAGGCTGTGAAGAAACAGCTCGAAGGTCAGAAGTTGATACCAGAGCGGCTGTGCCGTTCCCGCCGCCGTGTTGCCGGCGAGCGGCCACAAGGCGATCAGCGGAATGCGGGCAAGATAGAGCACGCCATGCGTGGCGAAAACGAAGGCGACGATATAGGAGCTCGGCAGTCTGCGGAAGTTGTCGGAGCGGAAGATCTCAAGCGCGATCAATGCCGAATAGGCGAAGATCAGGATCGAGTAGAGAACGATCCTGCTCGTGACGCTTTCGCGGAAGAAATCGGAGAAGTAGGTCACTGCGATCCAGAGGATCGGTCCGAAAAGTGCGGAGGCGATCTTCAGCGACTGATTGTCGAAAGCGCGCAGACCGAGCCAGATCATCGCCAGCGCCAGCACGGCGAGCGCATTGCCGAGCGAGATGGTGATGAAATTGTAGCCGTCGCCGCGCAACGTCAGCAGGACGAAACCGATCGCGCCGACGGAGAAGGCCGAGGACCACAGAAGCAGTTCGAGGCTTTTGCGTTCCTGCCGCCAGGCAAGGCCGAAGAAAACGGCGAAGATCACCAGCGTCGCGAACGAACTGAGCATGATCGTCGGGGTATGCAGGATGTCCACCATCGTCTCCTGATGTTCGGCCGGAACCTTGCCCGACAACCGTAAAGCTTTCGCAAATGGCTGCGTTCGCGACGATGCGCCTGATTTCGAGCAACCACGCAGTCAAGCGGCGGGCCTGATGGCAGGAAACGGGTTGAATTCTTGCCTCTCAGGCACGATTTTGGTGGGGAGACACAGGGAGGCCGTACCGATGGACCAGGCAGGACATCGCTATTTCATCTTCGAAACTGCCGCCGGGTTTTGCGGCATCGCCTGGAACGACGTGGGCATCACGCGCTTCCAACTACCGACCCGTACGGCAGAGGCAACCGAGCGGCTGCTGTTGCGGCGTCTGCCGGCCGCCGAGGCTTCCGAACCGATCTCCGAAATCCGGGAAGCCGTGGAAGCCGTCCAACGCTACTTCGACGGTAAGGAAGTCGACTTCACCGGGTTTACGGTCGATCTGGAAGGGCAGGACGAGCTCTTCCGGCGCATCTATGCCGCGACCCGCGCGCTGCGCTGGGGACAGACGACCACCTACGGTGCGCTGGCAAAGGAGCTGGGTGCCGGGCCGGAGGCGGCGCGTGATGTCGGTCAGGCCATGGCCAGGAATCCGGTATCCTTGATCATCCCTTGTCACCGGGTGCTTGCCGCCGGCGGCAAGATTGGCGGCTTCTCGGCGCCCGGCGGTTCCACCACCAAGACCCGCATGCTCGAGCTGGAAGGCGTCCATTTGGGTCAGCCGGCCGAATTGACGCAACAGTCCTTCGGGTTCTGAAGACGTCGACGACCGCCAGACGGATCCGGCGCTTAAAGTCGCTTTTGCTGAATTGAATGGGACGCCGTGCGCGTGTGTTGTGGGAACGAGCGTGAACTGATGGTTGCGCCCTGCCGCCCTCTTTCCGAGAGGTTCTCAGGCATGCTGCTCAACATATGTTACAAGCTTCATCAGTATTTCAAGAAATACATAGTGTTTTCAAAGTGTTGCTGAAGCTGCCCGATCGGATTAATTCCGATTTTCTCATGACAGACTATCAGAACGGAAATATTTTAGCGTCACAATCTTGTCGCAAACGAATCCTGGGGGTGACGCATGTCCATCAGTTCAGGAACGCCGTGCCGCAAGGACCGTACGCCGACGGGGATCGTGATAGAACGTCAGACGCTGGTGCGCAGCGTCATCGTCGCCATTCTCGAGTGCGAACTCTCCGGTTGGAACTTTATCGATATGGTTTCGACCGACTGCCTTGACCAGGCGCTCGGCTACGACGTGCGTTTAATTGTGCTGGACTTGAGCGCTCGAGGCGACGTCGGGTACAGCTTGCATGACGCGCTTGCGAAAATTCGCAAGTGCTTTCCGGACGTACCAGTTGCGGTGCTCTCGGACACGGACGACAAGGCGACTGCCGCCGACGTTCTCAAGCTTGGCGTTCGCGGCTTCTTCACGACATCCTTGCGGATCGAGTTGGCGCTTGCAGGCTTGCGGCTGATCCTTGCCGGTGGCGTCTTCTGTCCAGACCCGCTTGCCGCGCTCACCGATTGTGCCGCTGCCGCTCGCCAAAGCGAAAGGGTGCCGATCAGCGCCTACCGAAGCGAGTTTGCGCTCGCCGACTTCACGCCCCGCGAGGCGGACGTCCTTGCCGAACTGCGCTGCGGGTCTTCGAACAAGGTGATCGCCGGAAAGCTCAATCTGTCCGACCACACGGTGAAGATGCATCTGCAGCACATCATGCGCAAATTGCAGGTGCAGAACCGAACCGAGGTCGTCGCCTTGCTGGCCGACCGGGCAACCGCCGGAGACGGTCATGCCGCCGCCACCAACGGCAGCAGCGTCGTCAACGTGATGTCTTTTCGAGCATCTCGCTGAGGGTGGCCGCCGTCAGCATGGCTTCGGCCAGCAGCCTCTTGAGCTTCTGATTCTCCACTTCGAGCGCCTTTATGCGGTCCGCATCGAAGTTGGGGCCCCTGCTTTGCAGCGATTGCCACCGATAGAAAGTCGGCGGGCTGATGCCATGCCGGTGGCAGACATCGGCGACGGTTGCACCGTGCTGATGCTCCTTCAGGATCTCCAGGACTTCGTCGTCATTGAACTTGCGTTTGCCCATCGCGGCTGTCCTTCGGGGGACCGAGTGGCACATGTGATCGCGAGGGCAAAAGACAGAGCCCATGGGATAGGCCACGGCGTACCCGCGCGGCATATCTCAGTTCTCGCGAAATGCGGTGTTGAAACTGTCAATCAACGGACGCAGCGCATAAAGCGCCACGCTGCTCGTACCGGTCTCTATCATGGCCCGCACCGGCATGCCCGGTACCATCTCCACGCCCGGCATCCGACCCAGCCGCTCATCGGTAACGCGGATCGTTGCGGCGTAGTAGGTGTGCCCGGTTTGCCGGTCGACCAGGTGATCGGCGGACACATAGGAGACCGTGCCCTTCAATAGCGGAACCCGCCTCTGGTTGTACGGAATGAGATGAACCTGAGCCTCGAGCCCGGCATGGACCTGGGCGATGTCTTCCGGTTTCACCCGCGCTGCCACGACCAGTGCGCCGGCGTCCGGCACGAGGTCGGCCAGCGGCTCTCCGGCACCGATGACGCCGCCTGTGGTGTGGACGCGCAGGTCCATGATCACTCCGTCGTCGGGCGCCCGGATCTCCGTTCTCGCCAATTGATCATCGATGGTGTTCAGGCGTTCGCGTAGCTGCGCCAGTTGGTTTTCCGTGTCGCGCAGCGTGAGCGCGACCTCATTCAACCGGTCGCTACGCAGCTTGACGATGTAGGACTGCGACTCGCTGATGACCTGGTGGGCACGGGATATGCGTGCGGAGACTTCGCCGATCTGGCCGCCGATGTCAGCCTTTTCCCGCGCCAGGACGAGGGCCCGGCTCCTTCGTTCTAGGCCTTTCTCGGTCAGCATCGAGACGGTTTCAAGCTCCTGGTGCGATATGGCGTTTCTTTCGACCAGGGATGCCTTCTGGGCGCTCAGGCCGGCGATTTCCTCCAGCACCTCCTTGATCTTCTGCTGCGTGATCACGATTTCCGACTGCATCACCTGGCGCCGCGCATCGAAGATGTTCTGCTGCCCGTCGAGGATGTCGCGAATCACGCGGTAGTTGCCGGCCTGCTCCACGAGATCGGGCGGAAACGCTAGGTGGTCCGAACCGTCCTGTTCGGCGGTCAGCCGCGCCTGCCGCGCCTCGGCATCCCAGAGTTGGCCGCGAAGGCTGTCCCGTTCCGAGCGGGGTTTCGTGTCGTCAAGCTTGATCAGCACCTGACCGGCAGATACCGCGTCGCCGTTGCGGACCAGGATCCGCCTGACGATCCCGCCTTCGAGATGCTGGATGGTCTTGCGGTTCGCTTCGGTCTCGACGACGCCGGACGCGATCGCCGCGCTGCTGAGCGGTGCAAGAACCGACCAGATGCCGAGGCCCACGACGAAGACGCCGACCAGCAGATTTCCCGTCCAGGCGACATGCCGCAGTCTCGACATCGGTGAAGCGTCGGCAAGTGTCAGCGGAAGGCTGGTGGCGACGGCGGTGGAGGGTTGGGGCCTGGCTATCTCCTTGCTGTCTGAGACGTAGCCATCGATTTCAGGTCCGCGTCGGGTCAGGTCGGATTTGATGAGCTCCATCGTTTTCGTGCCTCCCTGCTCACGTGCCTGCTCGCGCTGGTGGCTGCAGATAGGTATCGAAGACCCAGTCGCTGTCGCCGAAGGCTTCGATCGTGCCGTTGCGCATGATCGCGATCTTGTTGGTCACGGGGAGAATGCCCATGCGGTGCGTGATGATGACGATCATCATTCCCATGGTGCGCATGCGAGCGATTGCTGCAAACAATCGGCGTTCGCCGTCATAGTCCAAGCTGGAATTGGGATCGTCGAGGACGACGAGCGCGGGATTGCCGTAGACCGCGCGCGCCAATCCGAGCTGCTGGCGCTGGGCCCGAAGCAGGGTCGCGCCGCCGTCGCCGATATCCGTCTCATAGCCCTGTGGCAGTTGCATGATCACATCGTGCAGCCCGACAAGTTTTGCCGCTTCGATGACCTTGTTGACGTCGCCGCCGTCGAGCCGGCCGACGACGTCCTTCACCGCGCCGCCGAAGAGTTCGATGTCCTGCGGCAGGTAACCGATGTGACGCATGCCGCCTCCGAGCCGGAGGGTGGAGATATCGACGCCGCCGAGCAGGGCGTTGCCAAAGGTCGTCGGCTGCACGCCCGCGATGATGCGGCCAAGGGTAGACTTTCCGGAGCCGGAGGGACCGATCAGCGCAAGGCAGTCGCCCGGCATCAGCCGCAAGGTGACGGAATTCAATATCTGGCGGTTGCCCGAGGGAAGGGTGTAGCCAACGCGCTCGAGCACAAGGCCGCCCGCTTCGGGCATCGGTATCGTGCGCACACTGTCCTGCGCGGCGATCGAAATCAGCATCGTGTTGATGCGATTGAATGCAGCATAGGCGAAGGCAACGGCGCGCCACGCGCCGATCGCGCCCTCGACCGGTGCAAGCCCGCGACCGAGAAGCAGGCTGGAGACGAAGATGATGCCGGGGTTTCCGTTTTCCTCCAGGACGAGCCAGGCAGCCGACCCCATCATCAGGATCTGCGCCAGCATGCGCACGGATTTCGAGAGCCCGAGAATGGTCTCGGTGCGCTTCATCGCATCGTCCTGCGCTTGCCGCGCGGTCTCGGCGTCGCGGTAGACCAGTTGCGCGGCGCCGTTCTGCATGTTCATCGCACGGATGACCTGGATGTAGCGCAGTGCGGTCGCGAAGCGCATGTGACTGCGGGAGAGTGCCAGATTCGCTTTCGCCAGCGGTTGGCGGGTCGAGAATTCCGTCACGATGGCAAGCAGCAGCAAGGTCAGCGCGGTGACGAGGCCGATGGTTCCGAGCAGCGGGTGGACGAGGAATAGAAGCAGCAGGAAGATCGGCGCCCAGGGAACGTCGAAAAGCAGCGAACTGGCCGGGGCGTCGAGGAACTGGCGCAGGGTCGACAGGTCGCGGTAGCAGTCGTTGGCGAGGCCCGTTTCGGTGCGGGCGCCGTATTCGAAACATGCCGTCAGCACGACCGGCCGCAAGCGGTGGTCCAGCCAACTGCCGATCCGCGACAATGCTGCGCGCCGCACGATATCCAGGATCGAGCCGACCAATACCGCCGCCGCGATGATGAGTGTCAGCATGAGCAACGTGTCGGCGCTGCGGCTCGACAGGACGCGATCGTAGATCTGCAGCAGGTAGATGGAAGGAGCGAGCAGGAACAGATTATAGGCGCAGCTATAAAGGAAGACCAGCAGGAACGCCCCGGTGCAGGCCCTGAGAGCGATGACGAGATGGGTCGGAGGAAGGTGCGCTCCTGTCGGATTCGTTGTCATTATCAGATCTCGATACTGACACGGCGGCTCGGTTCCCGCAGGATTCCCTGGACCGAAACCGATCTCAGGACAAAATCCCGCAGCGGTTCAACGTGCTACGGCACCTTGCGTCCGAACGGAGGCGCGGTGCCGCAGGAAAGGCGAATAGGAGGATCGCCGGCCGTGGCCGGCGATCCTTGTCGAGCGACTCAGATACCGATGTCGCTGATGTTGCCTAAGGTGTTGTCGAAATTGTCGAGAACATTCGAGACCGCCGTGGTGTTGGTCGTCGTGGTGGTTTCCGAGATCGGGTTCGAATGAACCAGAGCGGCGGAAATGTCGCCACCGAGGGCCGCATTGCCGTTGCCGCCGGCACCGCCCATGCCTGCAATGATCGTTCCATGTTGGTCGGCAACGAGTGTATTGGTCTGGGTGGCGGTGGTGTCCGCCCCCATGCCCACGACGTTGCCGCCACTCGAATTGGTCTGGTCGCCACTCGAGGTCGGGTTCCCGCCTGCACCGCCGGCGCCGCTATTGGTGAGGGCTGCAAGGGTGGCGATCGGCGTCTGAACGAGGCCGCCGCCATTGGCGTCGCCGGTTCCCCAGGCAGCACCCTGCCCAACAGTGTCGCCATTGACGACCGTGGGGTCTGCGCCATCGACGGTCTGTGTGCTGGCGAGAGTGGCGACTGGATTGTAGAAGATATCGCCGCTGTTGGTGCCGTCGCCACCGTTACCTGCATTCGCGTCGCCCGCAGTGGGATTGGTCAGGTTAATCGTGTCTGATGTCGCAAAAGTAATAGGCATAGCGTCTCTCCTCTACTCGTTGCCCCGTAGTCTTGGACGGTTCAATGCCACAGCACACCGCCACGGGCGGGGGTCAGCGCAAATCATGGTGCGCGCGATCATCGAGGCGAACCAGCCGGACATTCGGAGACGTTCCTTTGGGTAGGGTCTGCAGTGCGGCGGGCCTTTGCCGGCGCGAACTGGTCCGGGGCTCGTTTCGATAGATGTTGATCGTGAGCAATGACCGGGGCGCTCCCCGGCGTTTAGCCCGGTCGCCGATCCTGATCTGGAGTTCCACGGATCAGCCGTGCAGGACGTCGTCGATCAGCGCGGCGTTGGTATCGGCGATGTTGCCTTCGCCGCCGGCTCCCCCGATGCCGCCGATCTGCAGCGTATGCTGGTCGACAAGCAGGTGGTTGAGCTGGTCCGCCTCGGCGATGCCGCCCGCGGGCACGGCGATGTTGATCGGATGGAAGTAGCCGATGTTGACGTCGACTGTGCTGCCGTTCGAATAGCCGTCACCGCCGCCGCCGGCGACCCCGCTTCCGGTGAAGATCGTGTCCGAGGAAAGGTTGAACCCGCCGCCCTTGCCGCCGATCCCGGCGATCTGCACGCCGCCCTGGTCGAAGATCACGTTGTTCGTCTGCGTGGCGTGGGCATCACCGCCGGCGGCGCCGACAGCGATGTTGATCGGTGAGAACACCGCGACGTTGACGTCGACCATGCTGCCGATGAAAGTGCCGTCGCCGCCATGGCCCGCATAGGCGTCGCCATTGAAAATGAACGTCGCGCCCTGCTGTTGGGCCGGCGCGGTATTGCCGGCAACGTTATGGTCCCCACCGGAACCGCCAACGCCGCCGATCTGGGTGGCGCCCTGGAGGAAAGCTGCGTTGTTTGTCTGCCCGGCCGTGGAGGTGGCGCCCGGACCGGCTGCGACAGCCAGGTTTAAAGGCGCAAACACCGCGGTGTCGGTGCTGACGAGGCCGCCAAAAAAGGTGCCATCGCCGCCACCACCGGCCACGCTGCCGCCGCCATGGCCGCCCGCCACGTTACCATTGCCGCCTTCGCCACCGATGCCTGCCATCTCGGTGACGTGCTGGTTCATCAGCGCGGTGTTGCCCTGGTGCGCATCGGCGTCCGTATGCGGGCCGGCGATTGCTGTATTCGACGGCGTGAACATCGCCAGCGTGTTGCTGGCGACCGTGCCCAGGCTGGTGCCGTCGCCGCCGCTTCCGGCGGAGTTCTGCGCCGGCGCTATGTCGAGCGGAAGCCAAGTCGGAACCAGCGCGAGATGTCCGCCGGCGACCGTGCTCTGATTGGAGCTCGCGTTCGGTGCCTCTTCCGACAAAAGACGAGTTTCCGCCATCGCCATGACTCCCATAGGCTCGATCCCTCGCAGCACGATCATGCGACGTGTGCGAGCGCGCATTGCGAACTATTTTGAAGGCGGTTGCGGCAAAAGGTGAGCCTGCAATTCGGCTACGTCCGTTCGGGGAGGTCATTAGTCGATCGGCTATCGCGGCCCGGGCCCCGAGAACCGCAAGCTAATTTCATTTCGACAGTGTCGCGCGCATCTGGCGCGGCGACTGGCCGAAGGTCTTGGCAAATGTCCTGGAAAAATGCCCCGCGCTCTCGAAGCCGACTTCGAGGGCGATTTCAATGAGCGAAGCATCGGTCTGGGTGAGAAGGTGCTTGGCGCGTTCCAGCCGGAATTTCCTGTAGACATGCGCCGGCGACATCTTCGCCTTTTCCATGAACAGGCGCTCGAGTTGCCTGCGCGACAGGCCGACGGAGGCCGCCAGCTCCGGGATCGAGATCGTGTTCTCGGTATTCTGCTCCATGATGATGAGAGCAGCGTTCAGGCGGGGATCGTTGCTCTCGATCGCGAGCGGCTTTCTCGGTTGCACATGAAGATGCGAGCGGGCCTTGTCGATCTGCAGGACTTCCAGTGCATTGCGTTCCGCCTCCCGGCTGATGTGGAGGCGTACGATATGGGCTGCCATGTCGGCTGCGCTGCTGCCGCCGGCGCAGGACCCGCGGGTGCGGTCGAGGTTGAAGAGGCGGTCCGAGCGAACCTTCAGATCCGGGAAACGCTCGCGGAACGCCTGATAGTGGAGCCAGCTGACACAAACGACGTGCCCCGCCATCAGTCCCGCTTCCGCCAGGATGAAGGTCCCCGTGCACAGGCCGATCAAAGGAACCTTCTTTGAGGCTGCCTTCTTCAGGAAAGCGATCGTCTCGTCGTCGATCGGGTGTTCGTTTTTGAGAAGGCCGCCCACCATCACGATGTAGTCGAACTGGCCGGGATCGACGAGGCCAGACGTCGGCGCTACCTGAACCCCGCAACTGGATGCGATCAGATGGCGGGTATTGCCGAGGACCTGCCAGTCGGCGCGCACGCGGCCCGATTTGTCGAGCTCGTCGCTGGCCAGCCGAAGCGTGTCGATGAAGAGAGCGAAGGCCGAGAGCGTGAACGATCGCGCCAGTACGAAGCCGATCTTGAGGCGGTTGGCTGCAGCATCATTGGATTTCGTGTTCATCGTCCTTGAAAACCCACTTTCAATTTCTCCTCCCAGGCCACCCGTCACGGCCGAGACACCTCCCGAGGATCGTGGCGCAACATCGCAAGAGCATCGACAATAGGAACCGCAAACCTCGCATTCTGCGACCATGATCCCGATCCGTTATCCTATCTGAAATCCGCGTGCCAGGGGATCACAATCATTCATGATGATCAGCCCGGCGCCCGATGCGGTCCATCTTTCAATCCTGTCCTGGCCGGTGCTCGTCGCGGGATGAAGCAGACCTGCGGCGGGTACCATGATGCGTGACGACGGCGTGTGGCCGCTAAACCCTCTTACTTGTAAGTTTGATTTAAAAAAGATTGACATTTCAATGGAAAGAATAGTTATAAAGATAACAACAAATCACCTGGACTCATGAGATGCTCGCCATTGTCGCTGATGACCTGACTGGCGCACTGGATGCCGCGGCACCGTTTGCCGCGAGGGGCTTCCACGTCGAAGTCGCGTTGGCCGCCGAAGCGATCGGTGATGCTCTGGAGGCGAAACCGGACGTGCTGTCGGTCAATCTCGGCTCGCGCGAACTGAGTGCGGAAATCGCCAAACAGCATTCCGCCGCCGCTCTCGCCGCCCTGCCTTCCGGTTCGCGGATCTTCAAGAAGGTCGACTCTCGTCTAAAAGGCAACATTGTTGCCGAACTCGACGCGATGGCCTTCCATTCTGCGCTGGTGGCGCCGGCCATTCCTGCCTTTGGCAGGCTGGTGACATCCGGCCGTGTCCAAGGCTTCGGAGTAGATGCGCCTATTTCCGTTGCCGAGAGGCTTGGCCGGCATGCGGCAAAAGCCTTGATCCCGGATGCATCCACCGAGGCCGAAATGCGCGCCCTGCTCGAAGAGGCGGAGCGAAGCGGCACGGATCTGCTGATCGGAGCGCGTGGCCTGGCCGAAGCGCTTGCCGAGCGGATGAGTGGCGGAGCTGAAGCGCGCGCTGCCGAACTGTCGGTCGGGCCGGCCTTGTTCGTCATCGGCTCCCGGGACCCGATTACGCTTGCCCAGGTTGACGTGCTTCGCAGCGCGATTGCTCTGTCCTATCTGCCGGCGCCGAATGGGCGACTTGTGAAAGAATACGACGCTGGCGGCGCGATCATCCTCGTGCAGGCAGTGCCAGGCGAGGGGGAGGCGACGCCGGAGGCGGTTTCCGAAGCGCTTGCCGACAGCGTTTGTCCAGACCTCGTCCAAGCGGCAGGGACAATGCTTCTGTCCGGTGGTGCAACCGCAGAGGCGGTTTTGAAAAGAATGGGCATTCGGCGTTTTCGGCTGGTTGGCGAATGCCTGCCTGGCCTGGGCTTGGCTGAGGTCGAAGGACGTTGCATCATCGCCAAGTCCGGCGGATTCGGCGCGCCGGAGACACTGAAGGAAATCGCGGAGGCTGTCCTCCGCAAGATGGGATGACGGATGGGACTGGAGAACGGAACAGCACGCAAAAGCCTCGGCGATCTCGTCTTTGAGCGCATGCACCGTGCGATCAAGTCCGGCGCCTACAAGCCGGACGAGCGCTTGCCGACCGAGCATGATCTGGCAAGCGAGTTCGAGGTTTCCCGGCCCATCATTCGCGAAGCTCTGCGCCGGCTGCGCGAGCAGGGTTTCATCTATTCGCGCCGGGGTGCGGGCAGCTTCGTTCGTGCCGTCGGCATGCGTGAGCCGCTTGGCTTCGGGCAACTGGAGAACGTCGCCGATCTTCTGAACTGCTACGAATTCCGCCTGACGGTCGAGCCGGCCGCTGCAGCGGCTGCGGCCGAGCGGCATGATGCGACCACCCTGGCTGCCATCCGCCAGGCGCTGGAACTGATGCGGGACGCCACCAACCGGCAATCGCACCGCGAGGACGCGGACTTCCAGTTTCACCTCGCGATCGCACGTGCCGCCCAAAACAGCTATTTTTTCACGGCAATGGAAGCGCTCAAGGATCACATCGCCGTCGGCATGCGGTTTCACGGCGCTTCGGTCAAGCGGGAGACCAGCGGGCTGACGCGGGTCTTCGCGGAGCACGAAGCGATTGCCGAAGCCATTGCCGCGCGTGAAGCCGCAAAGGCAAGACAACTCATGCATGACCACCTTGCCGGATCCCGCGAGCGCCTGTTCCAGGCGACGAAGTAGTCGGCAACTGCAAAAACCCCGGCGGCGCCGGGGCTTTGATTTCGGCAGCGGCCGATGAACTAAAGCGCGCCGCGATCTTTCAGATTCGCTCCTTGCGCTTTAAGCCCTTGATATTTCGCATGTCGTTATCGCAAAACCGCCGCACACTTTTGCGCGACATGCTTTAGAAGGCTGCCCTGTAGACGCCGAGCACGTCTTCCACGCTCATGTCGATCGGGTTGTTGTCCATAAGCCGGCGGTTGGCATGGGCCTCGCTTGCATAGAGCGGCAGGTCGTCGGCCTTGGCGCCGTGCGCGGCAAGCGACATCTCGATGCCGAGCTGGCGGCAGAAGCCGCAGGCTGCATCCAGGAGTTCGCTGGCGGGGAGATTTTCACCGAGGCCCAAGGCCCGAGCGACTTCCGCGGTCTTGTTCGCTGCAACCGGTTGGTTGAAGGCAAGCACGTGCGGAAAGATGATCGCGTTCGCCAGGCCGTGGGGCAAGCGAAGCCGCGTGCCCAGCGGATAGGCAATGGCATGGCCGGCGGCCGTGTTGACCGGACCGAGGCAGATGCCGCCGTAATAGGAGGCGAGCATCATCCCTTCGCGCGCTTCGGTATCAGCACCATCCTTGACGGCGCGCGCGAGGTACCTGCCGACGAGCTTGAAGCCCATGCGGGCAAAGTCGTCGATCATCGGATGGGCGCGGCGGTTGGTGAAGGCTTCGACGCAATGGGCCATGGCATCGACACCGGTAGCCGCGGTTACCGCCGGCGGCACGGAATAGGTGAGCTCCGGATCGAGAACGGCGAAATCGGCAATCATATGCGGGCTTTCGACCGCGATCTTGTTTCCCTTGACCGGATCGGTGATCAGCGAACGGATGCCGGCCTCGGAGCCAGTGCCGGCGGTCGTCGCCACCTGGGCAAGGCGCGTGTTGCGGCCCAGAACCCGGTTCGGCCCGGCAACATCGGCAAGCGTCTGCTCTGAATCCCAAAGTACGGCAACCAGCTTGGCAACATCGAGGACAGATCCGCCGCCAAGGCCGACGATAAGGTCCGGCTTGCACCGGCGCGCGGCGTCAAGCGCGGCGTTCAGGGTATCGACATCCGGTTCGCCTGGGATCGCGTCAAACACCGTGGCACGGCCCGAAAGCTTCAGGCGATCGACGAAGCGTGCGGTGATCGGTGTGGCGATGACGAGGACCGAGCCGGCCTCTGCCGCCCAGGCACCGACGTCTGCGATCGTGCCGGCGCCGACAGCCAGGCGGCGCGGCTGATGAAGGGTAATCGGAGCGATGGTCATGGGGTCATCCTCGCTTGGCAGCGCCCGCCACGAGCTTGCGGGCATAGGCAATGGCGGAGTTCATGTTGCCGTGGTTGGCGATGCCTTTTCCGGCGATGTCGAAGGCCGTGCCGTGATCGACCGAGGTGCGGTCGATCGGCAGGTCCACCGACACGTTGACGGCGGTGTCGAAGGCAACGAGTTTCACCGGGATGTGTCCCTGGTCGTGATATTGCGCGACCACGAGGTCGAAAGCGCCCGAATAGGCGCGGTGGAACACCGTGTCGGCGGAGATCGGGCCATAGGCATCGATGCCTTCCGCCCGCGCCGCCGCGACGGCCGGCGCGATCTGGTCGTCATCCTCGGTGCCGAAGAGGCCGTTCTCGCCGCAATGGGGATTGATGCCGGCGACTGCGATTTTGGGAGCCGCATAGCCGATGCGTTTGAGATGGGCGTCGCCGGCGCGGATGGTGGCGAGAACCCGTTCGGTCGTCGAGCGTCGGATCGCTTCCTGCAGCGCCACATGCGTCGAAACGTGGATGACCTTGAGCCGCTCGGAGGCAAGCAGCATATAGGCCGCCTTCGAGCCCGTCAGGCTGCGCAGCATCCCCGTATGGCCGTCATAGTGATGGCCGGCAAGGTTCAGCGCTTCCTTGTTGATGGGCGCCGTCACGATGCAGCCGATGACGCCGGCTTCGGCATCCCGCACCGCCTTTTCGATGAAGCGGAAGGCTGCGTCGCCGGCGACCGGGCTCAACTGTCCCCAGGGAAGCGGTGCACCCTCGATCGGCAGATCCACGACGTGCGGCGCCAGATCAACCTCGAGACCGAGGGCAGCACGGGCCGCTTCGAGCGTGGCGAGATTGCCGTAGATCCGGGTCGTGTCGCGCTCTTGCTGCGACATGTCGGCGAGGGCGCGCACCGAAATTTCGGGGCCGACGCCGCACGGGTCGCCCATGGTTATGCCGATGATATTGCTCATGAAGGTCTCCATTGGTCGGCGTGGTCCCAGCCAGGGGCCAGGCGGACATATTTGATGGCGCGCCGGTGATAGGTGTAGGCGAGGTGCATGGTGCCGTCCGGCCCCTCGAGCAGCCAGGGATAGGACATCTCCTTGTTGCGGCCGTCGGTCGAGTCGTTGGAAAGGCATGTGCCGGGGCCGTCTTCGATCAGCAGTCGAACAGGAAAGGTCCTGCCGCCATCCTCGGAGAGGCAGAGGGCGACGGGTGAACGCCGCACACCCCAGACCGGAACACAGCCGCCTGTCGGGTCGGCGTCGGGGCGGCTGTCGTCCTCGCCAAGTTCATCGTAAAGCGAGGCGCGCCGCTCGGCAGTGTCGGCCGCGCTGACGGGATTGCAGATCATCGCAATCCGGCCGTCGCTCAGGCGTAGGGCCGCGATTGAGGAATTGTTGTTGGGGACGTCGCTTGCCTCCGGCACGGACCAGGAGCGGCCCTCATCGAGGCTCTCGGTTCTATAAACCCAGTCGGCCTGCCGCCGGCGGAAGAGGGCGGCAAGGCGACCGTCGCCAAGCGACACCGGCGACATGTGCACGCAGCCGATGGATTGATCCAATTCGTCCAGCTGCCATGTCTCTCCCTGGTCGAGCGAAATGCCGAGGGCGGCGGTATCGTGGCTGCCGTTCCACTTTTGGCCAGGGCGCTGAACGCAGCGGAAGATCGGCAACAGCCAGGCGCCGTCACGGCGCACCACGAGGGGCGCACGGATGAAGCAGCCGCGGGGAAGGTCCAGATAGCGACCCTCGGTCGTCGTCAGTGACAGCGGGTCGGATGGATTGCGTCGGACCTCTGCCATCCGGATCCGGCACTCATCCTGATTGCCGGAGGGTTGGGAGGTGTGGAAGAGCCACAGCCTGCCGTCGGGCGCGGTGAAGAGCACCGGGTTCTGCTCCGAATGCGCGGCGTCGAAGCTCAGGCGCTGCGGCGGACCCCATTGCGTCGCGCCCTTCGGCAGGACGGAGGCAAAGATGGAGATATCCGACTTGCCCTCGAGCGTGCCACCGAACCAGGCGCAGGCGAGCGCGCCATCTGAAAGCAGATGCAGGAAGGCAGCATGGTTCTGGATCATCGGCGAAGGCAATAGCGCTTCCATGCGCCCGGACGAGGCGGCTTGAAGCAGGCCATTCATGCTGCGGGCGATTTCTTCCGGGTCCATGGGCTCCTCCTGTGTGCTTCGAAAATCGCCGAATTTTCAAAGTTGTCAAGTTTGATAAAGTTATAAATCGATGCCTTCTCCATCGACATGTCTACCAAATTATTGATTTTGAATGGTTATTAATGATGAAAATTCGACATTGAATTTTACATGGAGAATTAATTTGACAAACTTGAGTGAAAAGTGGATGGTCTGGGCAAGCCGGCAAGAGGATGCCGGGGAGGAGGATCTCATGCCGGAAGCCAGCCCCCAGGGGGCTAAGATGGCAGTCATGTTCGCGGTCGGTGCCGCGATCCTGGCGGCAGTCGACGCGGTGATCGTGCGGGCGCTGAATGGTGCCGTGCATCCCTTCGTCATTGGCTTCTTTCGCGCCTTCTTCGGTGCGGTCATCCTTTTGCCCTGGGTTGCCCTGCGCCCGTCCGTCCTCAGGTCGAGCCACCCCTTGCGCCAGCATGCGGTCCGTGCGGGCTTCAAGCTGCTGGCGATGGTCGCGTTCTTCGCCGCCTTCAGCTGGGGCCCGCTTGCCGACGTGACGGCCATCGCCTTCACGTCGCCGATCTTCCTGTTGCTCGGCGCCGCGCTGGCGCTGGGCGAGAAGCCCGGACCGGCGATGATCGGCGCGGTGGCGCTTGGCTTCGTGGGGGCGATGCTGATCATTGGCCCTTCGGGCGCCGGCTTCAACCTTGCCATCCTTCTCGCGCTTACGGGCGCGGTGCTCCAGTCGACCATTCAGTTGATCCTGAAGTCGATGTCGAAGGGCGATACGACCTCGACGCTTGTCGTCTGGAACCTTCTCTTGACCGTTCCGATCGCGCTTCTCTTCGCTCTGCCGTTCTGGACCATGCCGGGCGCAAGGGAGATGAGCCTCCTGGCGCTGCAGGGGGTCGTTGGAGCCGCCTGCATGGGGATGATGACCCATGCTTTTTCGCTTGCGCCCGCCACGATCGTCGCGCCGGTGGATTTCCTGCGCTTGCCGCTCGTGGCGCTCGGCGGCTTTGCGCTGTTTGGTGAACACATTGCCCTCACCACCCTTTGCGGCGGCGGGCTCATCGGTTGTGCGGCGCTCATCGCCGCGCGATCCGGAAAAGCAACATCCGGCTGAATGAATTTCACTAGGGAGGAAATGCCGTGAAGAAACTATTTGTCTTGAGTGCGCTCATGCTGGGTTCTGCCCTGTCACCCGCTTTCGCGGGATCGGGCCCGATCAAGATCGTGCTCGCCGAAGAAGCGGATCTGCTCGAACCCTGCATGGCGACGCGCTCGAACATCGGCCGCGTCATCATGCAGAACGTTAGCGAAACGCTGACCGAGCTCGACGTCCGCGGCGACAAAGGCGTCATGCCGCGCCTTGCCGAGAAATGGGAACAGAATGAAGACGGCAGTTGGCGCTTTCATCTGCGCCAGGGTATCAAGTTTTCCGATGGCACGACTTTCGACGCCAAGGACGTCAAGCACAGCTTCGATCGCATCATGAGCGACAAGAACACCTGCGAGTCGCGCCGCTATTTCGGTGGCATCACGGTGACCCCCACCGTGGTCGACGATTACACGATCGATTTCAGCGCCGATCCGGTTCAGCCGATCCTGCCGCTCTTGATGTCTCTCGTCACGATCGTGCCGGAAGAAACGCCGCTTGAATTCGTTCGCGAGCCGGTCGGTACCGGCCCGTACAAGCTGAGCAACTGGACGCCGGGCCAGCAGATCGTGCTGACCAGCCGTGACGACTACTGGGGCGCAAAGCCGGAGGTGACGGAAGCCACATATCTGTTCCGCGCCGACCCGTCGGTGCGCGCTGCCATGGTCCAGACTGGCGAAGCCGATCTTTCGCCGTCGATTTCGCAGCTCGACGCCACCAATCCGGCGACGGACTTCTCCTATCTCGATAGTGAAACCGTCTACCTGCGCATCGATCACAACATCGAGCCGCTGAACGACGTTCGCGTCCGCCGCGCGCTCAACATCGCCATCGACCGCCAGGCCTTCCTCGGCACGCTGGTTCCCGACAGTGCGCTGCTTGCCACCGCTATCGTGCCGCCCCCGACGCTCGGCTGGAACCCCGACGTCAAGGTCTTTCCGTACGATCCGGAAGGCGCAAAGAAGCTGCTCGAGGAAGCCAAGGCCGATGGCGTGAAGGTCGAAACGCCCATCACCATCATCGCCCGCTCGGCCAATTTCCCGAACGTCACCGAAATCATGGAAGCCATTCAGGCGCAGCTCCAGGAAGTCGGCTTTAAGGTCGACCTGAAGTTCGTCGAAGTCGCCGAGCACGAGCAGTACTATTCGAAGCCCTTCAAGGAAGGCCGCGGCCCGCAGATCGTCGCTGCCATGCACGACAATTCCAAGGGCGATCCGTCGTTCTCGATGTTCTTCAAATACGCGACCGACGGCACGCAGTCCGGCTTCTCCGATCCGAAGGTCGATGACCTGATCAAGCGCGCATCGGCCGCCGTCGGCGAAGAACGCGCCAAGCTCTGGTCGGAGCTGATCGCCTATCTGCACGACGACGTCGTTGCCGACGTCCTGCTCTTCCACATGGTCGGCTTCTCCCGCGTTTCCGACCGGCTCGATTTCAAGCCGACGATGGCGACCAACGGAACGCTGCAGCTCTCGGAGATCAAGATCAAGTAATCTGCCCTGGCGAACGATAGGTTCGCCAGTCACAACAGCAATCAAGGCGGTGGGATGATCCCGCCGCCGGATTTCTTCGAGGGTGCCATGCTGAAATTCGTTCGAAAACGCGCCGTGGCCAGTCTGATCTCGCTCGTCGGGCTGCTCGTCATGGTCTTCTTCCTGTCGCGGTTGACGGGGGATCCGGCCGCCTTATTCCTGCCGGTCGAAGCCTCCGCGGAGATGAAGGCGCAGTTCCGTGAACTGCACGGTTTGAACGATCCCATGCTGGTGCAGTTCGCGCGTTATGTCGGCGACGTCGTGACCGGCGATTTTGGCGAATCCCTGCGCAAGGCTCGCCCTGCACTGGACGTGGTCCTCGAGGCCTTCACCTGGACGCTCTGGCTGGCCGTCATCACCATGACGCTCGTCGCCGGCGCCGCGATCGTCGTCGGCTCGCTTGCCGCCTTCCGCGCCGGCGGTTTCTTCGACCGGCTATCCTCGCTCATTTCGCTGGTCGGCGCTTCCGTTCCCGATTTCTGGATTGCCATCGTCGCGATCGTCGTGTTCTCGGTAAATCTCACCTGGCTACCGACTTCGGGCACCGGCTCTTTGCTCCATTGGATCCTGCCGATCTCGGTTCTGTTCATCCGGCCCTTCGGCATCATCGTGCAGGTGGTGCGCGGCTCGATGATCGGGGCGCTCTCCTCGGCCTATGTGAAGACGGCGCGCGCCAAGGGCGTCAAATCCGGGCCGATCATCTTCGTGCATGCGCTGCGCAATGCCATGCTGCCGGTCATCACCGTCATCGGCGACCAGGCGGCGAGTCTTCTCAACGGCGCGGTGATCGTCGAGACCATCTTTGGCTTTCCCGGGGTCGGCAAGTTGATGATCGATTCTATCCTGCAGCGCGATTTCAACGTCGTGCTTGCCGCCATCCTCGTCACGGCGCTGGCGATTTTCTTCATGAACCTGCTGATCGATCTCGCCTACGCGCTGCTCGATCCGCGCATCCGGCACTGAGGAGGCGACCATGACCTTGCAGACCGCTGATACCGTCCTCGCCGACGAACCGCGCTTTGCGACGCGCATGTTCCGCATGCTGCTTGCCGACAAGTTTGCGCTTTGCGCCGCGATCTTCCTGTTTTTCGTCCTGGTCCTCGCGATCGTCGGGCCGAGCTGGCTCGGCGATCTCGCGACCAAGCAGAACCTCAGGGGGCGCAACGCCGTGCCTTTCGACTGGGAACGCGGCTGGGTCTGGTGGATGGGGGCCGATGCGCTGGGGCGGCCACTGCTTGCCCGCATCATCGTCGCGACCCAGAACACGCTGATGGTCGCCGCCGGCGCGGTCGCGCTTTCGGCAACCGTCGGTACCTTCCTCGGTCTCGTTGCCGGCTTCTCCTCGCCGCGCGTCAATCAGGTCATCATGCGGCTCGCGGACGTCATCATGTCGTTCCCGTCGCTGCTGATCGCCGTCATCGTGCTTTATATTCTCGGCTCATCGATCCTCAACCTGATGCTGGTTCTGGCGATCACGCGTATCCCGGTCTACCTCAGAACGACGCGCGCCGAAGTGCTGGAGATCCGCGAGCGCATGTTCGTGCAGGCCGCGCGCGTGATGGGCGCATCGACGAAGCGCATCCTCTTCCGCCACATCCTGCCCGTGGTGCTGCCGACGCTGACGACGCTTGCGACGCTCGACTTCGCCTATGTGATGCTGGCGGAAAGCGCGCTCTCCTTCCTCGGTATCGGCATCCAGCCGCCGGAGATCACCTGGGGCCTGATGATCTCTCAGGGACGCCAATACCTCACCAACGCATGGTGGCTTTCCTTCTGGCCCGGCCTTGCGATCATCCTCACCACCATGTCGCTGAACTTGCTCTCGAACTGGCTGCGCATCGCGCTCGACCCGGTGCAGCGCTGGCGCCTCGAAATGAAAGGTCGCAAGAATGGCTGACCATCTCCTGGAAGTCCGCGACCTTTCGGTCGAATTCCACACCGCAGTCGGCGTCGTGAAGGCGGTGCGCAACATTTCCTACCACCTCGACCGAGGCGAGACGCTGGCAATCCTCGGCGAGAGCGGGTCCGGCAAGTCGGTCTCCTCCTCGGCGATCATGAACCTGATCGACATGCCGCCGGGACGCATCAGCTCCGGAGAGATCCTGCTCGACGGTGTCGACCTGCTGACGATGCCGACGCAGGAAAGGCGCAAGGTTAACGGGCGCCGCATCGCCATGATCTTCCAGGATCCGCTGAGCCATCTCAACCCGGTCTATACCGTCGGCTGGCAGATCCGCGAGGCACTCACCACCCACGGAACGGATGCGACACAAGCCGCATCGGAAGCGTTGCGGCTGTTGACGCGGGTCGGTATCCCCGAGCCCGAGCGCTCGCTCGACAAATATCCGCACGAATTCTCGGGCGGCCAGCGCCAGCGCGTCATGATCGCCATGGCGCTGGCGCTTCGCCCGGACCTCCTGATTGCCGATGAGCCGACGACGGCGCTCGACGTCACGGTGCAGGCCGAGGTTCTCGCGCTGCTCGAGGTGTTGCAGCAGGAGACCGGCATGGCGGTCCTTATCATCACCCACGATCTCGGTGTCGTCGCAGAGATCGCCGACCGCGTCGTGGTGATGGAAAAAGGCGTCTTGGTCGAGGCCGGCACGGTGCGCGAAGTCTACAAGAACCCGCAGCACCCCTATACGAAGAAGCTCATTGCCGCCGCCCCCGGCAAGGGCGAGATGCATGCACCGGCCGCGCGCGCCGAGCCGGTTCTCTCGGTTCGAGACGTGCGCAAACGCTATGGCTCCTTCGAGGCGCTGAAGGGCTTGTCCTTCGATCTCATGCCCGGCGAGACCATGGCCGTCGTCGGCGAGAGCGGCTCGGGCAAGTCGACGCTGGCGCGCATCCTGCTGCGTCTCGACGAGCCGGACAGCGGCAGTGCCCTTTGGAAGGGCCGCGACCTCTTCACCATGTCGCCAGCCGAACTTTACAAGCTGCGCCGCGACCTGCAGATGGTGTTCCAGGATCCGACGCAGTCGCTCAATCCGCGCATGACGGTCTATCAGCTCATTTCCGAGGCCTGGGTCATCCATCCAGATATCCTGCCCAAGGCGAAATGGCGCGAGCGCGTGGCCGAACTTCTGGTGCAGGTCGGTCTCGGTCCGGAACACATGGGCCGCTACCCGCATCAGTTCTCCGGCGGCCAGCGCCAACGCATCGCAATCGCCCGCGCACTTGCGCTGGAGCCGCAGCTCATCATCTGCGACGAGGCCGTCTCGGCGCTCGACGTCTCGGTGCAGGCTCAGGTGATTGCGCTGCTCGACAGGTTGCGCAAGGAAATGGGCATCGCCTTCATCTTCATTGCCCATGACCTGCCCGTCGTGCGCGACTTTGCCGACCACGTCATGGTCATGCAGAAAGGCAATATCGTGGAGCTTGGGACGGTGCGCGACGTGTTCGAGACACCGCGGCAAGACTATACCCGCGCGCTGCTCGCCGCCGGCCTCGACCCCGATCCCGACGTCCAGGCCGCCCATCGTGCCGCACGTCTTCAGCGCGCGTCTTGAGGCGCGCACATTCAAAAAGGATACCCGCATGACCAAGCAAGCCTTCGTTGCCCTCGTGACGTGCTTCAACGAGGACGAGACCATCAATTACCAGGCGACGCGCGCCCAGGTCCGCCGCCAGGTCGCCGCCGGCAACAACATCATGTGCGCCGGAACCAACGGCGACTTCACCGCACTGACATCAGACGAAAAAGTGCGCCTGACGGAAGAAGTGGTCGACGAGGTCGGCGGCCGGGTCAAGGTGATCGTCAATGCCGGCATGCCCGCAACCTTCGAGACGGTGAAGCTTGCGCGCGAATTCGACCGGATCGGCGTCGACGGGATCGCTGTCATCACGCCGTTCTTTATCGCCTGCACGCAGGATGGCCTTGTCCGCCATTTCTCCACCGTCGCCGACGCCGTGCAGACGCCCGTCTACCTCTACGACATTCCGGCCCGCACCCAGAACCACATCGAGCCCGACACCGCGCATACGCTCGCGGGCCACGGCAACATCGCCGGTATTAAGGATTCCGGCGGCGCAAAGGAGACGCTGGAGGCCTATCTGCAGGTTGCTAAGGAGGTTGATGGTTTTGAGGTCTATTCCGGTCCCGACCATCTCGTGCTCTGGGCGCTGCAGAACGGTGCGGCCGGCTGCATTTCGGGCCTCGGCAATGCTATGCCGCAGGTGCTTGCGGGCATCCTGAAGGCCTTCAATACGGGCGAGATCGGTGAGGCCGAAAAGCAGCAGGCGGTCTTCGCCGCTTTCCGCACCGACCTTTATGCGCTGGGCTTCGCCCCGGCCATGGTCAAGCGCGCGCTCTTCCTGCAGGACCCCTCCGTCGGCGCGAGCCGACAGCCCGCCCTGCTTCCGAACGCAGGGCAGGACGACCAGATCGCGACAATCCTTCGGAAATACGACCTTCTGGGGTGATGTTCCTCGGCGGCCGGGTCGGTGAGGAAGGCGAGGCGCCGGCTATTGCAGAAGCTGGTTGAACAGTTTTCCCAAGGTGCCGCTTTCCTCGGCAGGCTGCTCCGCTTCGGCGGGTTGCTGGTCGGGCTGCTGCACTTCCGGTACCGGTTGTTCGGCGGCGATGTCGGGTGTCGCCGCTTGTTCTTCAGCCGGCGGCGCGGGCGGCGTCTCGCTGCCCTCGGTCGCTTTGCCACCGATGATCTCTTCGATGGAGAGCTGATCCTCTCCCTCTTTGGCAGGCTTGCCGATGGCGCCGCCGATGATGTCGCGGATCGATCCGGCCTTCCCGCCGCCGGAGAGAAGTTCGTCGAGCTTCAGCTTTTCGGTGGGCAGTCCCAGCTTCTTCAGCGCCGACAGTGCGGCGTCAGGGTTCTTCAGCAGGCCTGAGAGATCGGGATAGATGCGCGGAGCAGCAAAGGAACCCTCGATCATCACAGGAACGCCGATGCCTTCGGTCGCGATATCGGCGCCTTGGCCTTCCAGCGAGGCGACGACGCGCGGATCCAAGCGGAAGTTCAGCTGGCCGTTCGGAAGGTTTGCCTCACCGCTGCCGCTCATGCGCACCAACGGGCCGATGAGCTTGATATCTTCGGTGCGTGCGACGCCGTTCTCAATCGCGAAGGAAGCCCCGAGCTCGGTAAAGCCGGTTGCGTTGTTTTCGTTCTGCTTGAAGCCCGACGACATCAGGCCGACGAGGTTGTTGTAGACATCGGCGACGTCGATGCCGCGGATAGCACCGTCGGAAAAGCGGACGTTCGCCGACCCCTGAAGCGCACGCTTGAGCGCACCGGCCGTGGCGCCTGCTCCTGTGATATCAAACTGGGCCTGCAATGCCCCTTCAAGATGCTTGAAATTCGCCAGGTCGATCAGCAGCGGGGCGGCCGAAGCGCCGGCAATCGAGGCCTTCAAGGTAATCGAGGCCTCTTCTCCGGTGCCATCAGCCTTGAGGTTCGCGGCCATCCGACCGCCATAGAACGGGCTTTCAGGCAGGTCGAGGCTGGCCACACCCTCGGAGATCACCAGGGTGGTTGCCACCGGTCCGGCAAAGACGTGGCCATATCCGAGCCTCTCGGCATCGACCTTGATGGACGCATCGATCGTTCGAAGCGACGACAGGTCCAGCGGCGCGTCGGCAGCGGGGCTGCCGGCTTTGCCCTTCGCTTGCGGCGATGCCGGTCGGGCACCGGCAAGACGCGCCAGGTCCAGTTCGGCGAAATGGAGCGCACTGGCTATCTTGAGCGGGGTACCCAGTTGTACCGAACCGTTGCCGGTCCCTTCGACCCCATTGACCGAAAGAGTGGCTTTTTGAAACTCGACGCCGGAGGCGCTGGCGTTGACCTCGCCCTTGAAGGCAAATTGCTCCACGCTGTCGCCGCCGCCTTGGCCGATCCAGGCCAGAAGCGCGCGCATATCGGCTGCCGCGAAATTCACCTTCCCGACATAGCTGCCCGCAAGTGCCACCTTGCCGTCAAGCGAGAGTGTCGCTTCCGGCATGCGCAGGTCGAGCTTCACGGGCAGCTCACCTGGCACCGAGCCCGAGAGCAGGTCGCGGACAGGCAGCCGCAAATCGGCATCGGCCGCTTTCCCGCGCCAAACCAGGTTGCCGGATAGGAGCACCGGCTTGGTAAGATCGTCGATCTTGACTGCCAGCTTCCTGATCTTCACCTCGCTCATCGACGGGTCACTGATGCCTGGCGCCACGAAGGTGGCGTCGCGCAGGCTCGCCGTGCCGCTTGCATTGACGGTCTTTCGGAATATGTCTCCGCCGAGGCCGCGGAACGCGAACCCGGTATTCATCGCAAGGGTGCCGGATAGTGGAACCGATTGGCCCGCGAGGCTCGCGAGCTTCGAAATGTCGAGCCCCTTGCTTGCGACGCGGCCCTTGAAGGTCGGCTCGCCCTTGCGGACGTCGGCGGTGATCTCGGCCGAAATGCCGCCGGCGTCTATGCCAAGATGCTCGAGCCGGGTCGTGAGCACTCCATCCTTCAGCGTCGCCGTCAGCGCCACATCAGCGGCGGAAATATCGTTGACGGAAATGGCGCCCACATTGACGCTGACATCGGCATCAAAACCGGCGAGTGCCTGCAAGCCGGCCGAAGGCGACTGCTTCTCCGATTGCCCCGCGGATTTGGACGACCCCGAGGCGCTGGTTTCGACAAAGGCGCTGAAATCCAGCTGGTCGGCACTGAGATCGGCCAAAAATCGCGGCCGGTCACCGGGAATGAACAGCGCATCGAGGCTGAGCTCTTCCCCTCCGACAAGCAGTTTGCCGCCGCGGATCTGGTAGCTGCCATTGCTGTTGAGCGCCACTTGCCCGCTGGCCTTGAGTTCGGTCAGGCCTGGTGCGAGCACGGGATCGGCTTCCACCGAGAGGCTGAGATTGGCCGGCTTGCGCTCGAGCAATGGGCGAAGCGGGGAGACGGAGAGCGCGATCTGATAGCGCCGGTCCTTGAGCCGGGCACCGGCCGACAGCGAAAGTTCGCCGTCGATGTCAGGGGCCTGAAGTGTAACGTCGAGATCGCTGACGACCTCATTCGCCCCGCCGTCATTCACCTGTCTCAGCGTGCCTTCGGTGATCGATATCGTATCGATCGCACTTCGTTCGAGGAAGGCGACCAGGGCGGCAAGCGGGTCATTCGGCTTTGCCGCGCCATTGCCGCCACCGTCGTCTTCCGCGGCTGCTGCGTTTACTGATTTCTGCCGTATCACCGCGACCGGTCGCGTGAGCCTGACTTCCTTGACGTGCAAGCGGTCCGACCAAAGCGAGGAGAGTGTCACCGAGCCGGCAACTTCGCCGATTTCCGCGGTCACGCCATCGCCTTCCGCGTCGAGCGAAACATTCTCGGCCACAACTGCCAAGTGAGGGATGACGGAAAGCCGGACGGGACCCTTCAGTTCGATCGAGCTGCCCGTCGCGCCCGAGAGCTGTCGGCTGAGTTCGGCACGCATCCAGTCGCTGGAAACGAAGCTCGGCAGGACAATGAGAGAGATGACGGCGAGAACCCCGAGCGCCAGCAGGCCAAGAAAGAAACGCCACATGTGTCTCTCCGTTGCGAAAGCGATTGATTCGGTATCGTTTTCCACGGCGGCGTGATTTGCAACTCTTGCGGTGTGATCACCTGGACGTCGCGGCACCTCCTGCGCCCGCGCTGACATCCTTCCTTACTTCCGCATCGCTGTTCGTCGTCAATACGTTCCGAGCCGCCGCCACGCATGTTCGCGGGCGATGCACGAGCGTGACCAGTACGAAGGACAGGATCATCAGCAGGTACCAGGCGCCGAGCTTCTGGAGCGATACCGGAGTCCAGCCATGGTGCTGCGAAGGATAGATCCAGGCGCGCGACCAGGTGCCGATATTCTCGGCAAACCAGATGAACAGGGCGACCAGCAGGAATCCGAGAAGCAACGGCATGCGGTGCCGAAACCGGAAGACGCGATAGTGCACTGTGGTGCGCAAGAACAGTGCCGCGGTGATCGCAAACAGCGCGTAGCGCAGGTCGATGACAAAGTGGTGCGTAAAGAAATTGGCATAGATTGCCAAGGCGAGCAGCACCGTCGCCCAGAGCGGCGGATAGCCGCCATAGCGCATGTCGAGGATGCGGGTCACGCGGGCGAGATAGGAGCCGACGGCGGCATACATGAAGCCTGAGAACAGGGGGACGCCGCCGATGCGGAAGATGCTTGGCTCCGGGTAGATCCACGATCCGACGGAGGTCTTGAAGATCTCCATCACCGTGCCGACGACGTGGAAGATCAGAATGACCTTGGCCTCGGCAATGGTCTCAAGCTTGAAGACGAGCAGACAAACCTGGATGGCAAGGGCGGCGAGGAAAAGGAAATCATAGCGGGCGAAGCCCATCTCCTCCGGCCAGAACAATTTCGTCGCGAGCATCAGGGAAAGCATGGCAGCGCCGAAAAGGCAGGCGAAGGCCTGCTTGATGCCGAACACGAGGAACTCCGTCAGACCGCCGAGGAGGCCGCTCGCCGGAAATCGGTCGAGCAGGCGATGCGCCACGGCGTCAATGCGCGCTTCCCGGCTCGTGAAACGCCTGCCGTCCGACATTTGAGCCACCGTTTCCGCCTCCGCTTCGCCGTTGGAGACGCGATGGCGGGACAATGCGGTTGAATTATGGATGGACGGCAACTGCCAGGTGGATGGACATGCGGACGCCTCGTTGCGACACTGGCTCATTCTATCTTTCGGCAGTGCCTGCGGGCCAGTGGCCTCAACGTGGGAAGGAATAGCGTTCGACGATCGCCCAGATGTCCTTGTTGACCCCCTGGAGCTGCTCGATGACGTCGTTGATCCGGGAGATCTCGGCATCGTTGATCTGCTCGATCTTGCCGTACTTGATCGTGTCCTTGCTGTCGAAGATCGCCATCAGCTGGGTGCTTGCCTGGTCTCCGGTCTCGTCGAAGGAATAGATGCAGTGGCTGTACTTGTTGCGAAGCTTCGCCTGCCGACCGAGCTGTTGCGTCAGCGCGAGAATTTCCTGCCGTTGGTTCGGCGGAGTCTTGTTTGTCTTGGCCAATCGCTCGACGAGCTCGATGCGAGCTCGCGTCGTGTTCAGCGTCAGGAAGATGACGATCGCCGTTTCCTTGTCCACCCGCGCAAGGCCGGCGATCAGATAGATGAGCAGGCTTTCCGTATTGGTCCAGGTGTAGTTGAGCTGCCCGATCAGGAGAAGGATGTCGTGAAATCTCGCCATTGGGCCCCTGCCAAAACCTTGCTGTCCAAGAACCATTCCGTTCCAGAATAGCGCATTCCCGTTTTCAGTAAATTCTTCCAATAGGACGATGCGGCGCACGTATTCGGTGCCGGCTCGGTCGCGTGCAATGACTCCGTTTAAAAGCTACTTCTAATAGGTAATACCTTGGGCGGACCGAGGGCAACGGTCGCGCTACCCCGGCGAGGTTAACCCGAAGTGGCAGCTTACAACACGTGTCTGTTTGCGACAGACTGCTGGCGCAACCGGAGAGCAGGATGCACTCAGGCCTTTGAGGGCTGGTCACTGCACCGAATGGAATAATGCCCTTTTTAGAACCTGATCAGCTCTTCTCGACCAAGTGGGAGAGAGAGCAGCTCTATTTTAGTTGATTGCAAATTATTGACATACGGGCGCGCAAGCGCCTCGGAGGATCCAAACTTTCATCAAAACCAACCGCAGCCCGCTGATGGCCCAAATCCGCGTAAGAGAAGAATGCGGTTCGGCTATAGCGGTCTCAACTTGAGGTGATCGTTATGAGCAAGGACAAGAATTTCCTGTTCCCATGGGACCCGAGCCAGGACCAGAGCCAGGACCAGGATCAGGGTCAAGGCCAGGGACAAGGACAACTGCAAGCTGAGCTCCAGGGCCAGCTCCAAGGTCAGGGACAAGGCCAGGGCCAGGGGCAAGGACAAGATCAGGGCCAGGGGCAAGGACAAGATCAGGGCCAGGGCCAGTCGCAGTACAGCGAATCCTACAACGGCAACCTGAATGGCAACGGCAATCTGAACGGTAACGGCAATGCTAACGGCAACGGCAACGGCAACGCCAACCTGAACGGTAATGGCAACCTGAATGCCAACGGCAACCTGAACGCCAACCTCAATGAAAACACGTCGAACACCCATGTCGACGTCGACAGCAAGACCAATGTCGACGTAAAGGTCGATGTCGACCTCGATGGTTACAAGCCGTCCGACGATGACTTCAACGACATCGACCACTCGACGATCGACGGCATGGCGAGCACGAGCTTCAAGGACATCTTGAATGACTCGCTCAACGGCAACAACAACGTGGCCAACGTCTTCAGCCAGAACGCCATCATGTCGGATGACGACAACGCTGAAAACATCCACAACAGCGGGCAGCTGAACCAGAACGGCAGCGCCTGGGGTGGCATCGCTACGTCCGGCGACGGGATCCAATCCGGTGCTGACGGCGGCGCAGGCGGAAGCAACGCCTCCGCCAATGGTGGCTACGGCGGCGACGGCGGTCACACGATCGGCGGCTTTGCTGCCGGCGGCGAGGGTGAGGGCGGCGATTCCGACAACGACGGCGACGCAACCGGCGGGCATGGCCTTGGCGGTATCGCAGCCAGCGTCGGCGTCGGTGCGGACGGCACGAGCGGTGACGCCAACGGTGGTGCTGCCACGGGTGGTGCCGGTGGCGCCGGCGCCGCGGGTCTCGGCGTTGGCCTCGGTCTTGGCGTCGGCCTGGGTGTCGGTGCCGCAGCCGGCGGCGACGGCGGTGATACCACTGCCGGGAACGGTGGGGAGTCGGGTGACGTCGAAAGCGACGAAGCCAACGCGTCGGACGCTGGCGACGGTGGGGATGCCGGTGGGTTCGTGCTTCCGATCCTCAACTTCGGTGGCGACGGTGGTGACAATGACGGTGGCAACAGCGTAGCACTGGGGCAGACCGGTGACGCCGGCGGTGGTAGCTCAGGCAATGCCGGCAATGGCGGCAACGGCTTTGGCGCAGGCTTCGGTGCCGGCGGCGGCTTTGGTGCAGGCGCTGGCTATGGTGGCGATGGCGGTGCCGGCGGTGCTGCCAATGCGAGCGCTGGAACCAGTGGTGACGCCTTCGGCGGCGACGGCTCCGGCGGCGCGGCTGCCGGCGGTCATGGCCTCGGCGGTCTTGCCCTCACGGGCGCGTGGGCCAGTGGCGGTGAAGGCGGTGCGGCCCATGGTGGCGATGCCTGGGGTGGCGACGGCGGTGCCGGCGGCAACGGCGGCTTCGCGACCAACGGCGATGGCGGCATGGGCGGCGATGCGGGCACCTGGGGTTCCTTCAACGGCGGCGACTCTGTGGTCGAGGGGCTCTCCCAGGCGACGGCAGATGCCACGATCGACACCAATGCCTTCAACCAGCAGATCGTGCTAGGCGCGAACCTGCAAGGCAACACGATCGACATGACGGTCGTCGGTGGTGACTACCACGCCGACGTGATCGGTCACGACGACAACGCCTGATCGTGAGGTGACGCGGCCGGTTCCAACGGTTCGCAATCGGTTTCGAACAGGGCTGCGCGGGTTCCCGCGCAGCCCGTCATGACCCGATCCGCTAAGGGCACTACCGGCAACAAAGAGGAGACACTAACCATGTACTCCGCGAAAATCTCCGAATCCATCGCCCATTTCATCGGCCTTTTCCAAGTCTCGATCGAAGATGTTCGCCTACGCGAAGCGCACGAGAAGTTCGACCCGGAACGCGAAGTTCATAAGGATCCGAACGACATCGAGGCCGCGCCCGTCAAGGTGCAGGCTCCCTACGATCTCGACGACTTCAATCCCGACGTTCCCTACCATCCGCTCGACACGGACATCTCTGGGCCCGTTCCGGACGGATATGCCGGACTGCCCTTTCCGGAGCCCCCGCTCACGGAAGGTGTGATTGACTGCAGCGACGTTGAAGGTGTCGCGCAAACCTGGTCCATCAAGGCGTCCGATGTCGGCACGCCGCACACCATCAATCCCCCGGGGTCGGTGGCGGTCTACAGCCAGCAGACCGTCGAGCTCTCGGATAACGATTTCGTCGATATGGGTGGGCACGGATTGAAATCCGGCCTGCATATCGACGACAGCGCGACGATGGCTCAGCTCATTGACGCCGCGCAGCAGGTTTCGCCGCTGGGCCCCGTGGACGTTGCCGGCTCCGATGCAACGATCGCCAGCCTGGTTACGACGACGGCCGCGACGCTTGATGCCTACTCTCCCGACGATACGGGACAAGTGGATGGGTTGGCTGCCAGCCAATTCGTCGCCAAAGGCGACACGCTTGAAGGCATCCATGTGAACGGTGAACTCGTCGAGAAGGCGCCGGTTCTCAAGGATCATCTGCCAAACCCCGACGAACCGTCGAACGAACCCGATGAGCCTGAACTGACGAACGGCCCGAAGGAAGCCAGTGGTGCTGTCGCGCACGGCGAGGGCCCCGTTGCAGTCACGGCTGCGGTTGAACTGGATACCGGCAGCAATACGCTGGTCAACGAGGTCGTCATTTCAGGTAACTGGCTGCAAGCGAATGTCCTTGCAGCTGCCGGCGATCACGTCCAGCACAACGCCATCATCCAGACCAATGTCTATTCCGACAACGACGCCGTGGGCGCCACGCTCGCCGGCGGGGAGCTTGCGGCGGAAAAGGCGACCGAGGCGCTCAATATCGCATCGTTCCAGCATGTCGAGCCTACGGAAACCGCACACAACGAGACGAACGCTTTTCCCAAAGCTTGGGCCATCACCGAAATCAAGGGTGACCTGATGATGGTGAATTGGCACCAGCAATTCACCTTCATGTCCGACAACGACACCGCGATCCTGGCCGCCTCCGGCTCCAAGCTGTCGATCATCGCCGGCGACAACACCGCCGCCAACCAGCTCTCGGTATTGGAATTGGGATATCGCTTTGATCTCGTCTTCGTCGGCGGAAACGTCTTCGACGCTAACATCATCCAGCAGACCAACATCCTGCTCGACAACGATTTCATCGGGGCTGTCGGCGGTTTCCATATGAGTGGCCATGGGTCCGTTTCGACGGGCGGCAACCTCTTGTGGAACTATGCCAGCATCGTTGAAGCCGGTGGTGCGGGTCCGGTGAACCCGATGCCCGAAAGCTACCTGTCGGCCCTGCAAGATCTCTCCGAAGGCAAGAACCCGTCGTCGAAAGACTTCATGCACGATGCCGCCTTTGCCGGATTATTGGGCCTGAGAGTGCTCCATATTTCCGGCGACCTTCTCAGCCTCAACTACATTCAGCAGACCAATATTCTGGGCGACAGCGACCAGGTGACGCTGGCCATGAATGCGCTGATGGAGCGTCCGGATGCGGACTGGACAATTTCGACAGGCAAGAACGCCCTGATGAACTACGCCGGCATCGTCGACGTGGATACCGGCAAGACCATCTATGCCGGTGGCAGTATCTATTCTGACGAAGTGCTCGTGCAGGCCGAACTGATCAAGAACGAGCCCTTCCTCGAGGGGCAGGATCCGAATGCACTGGCGAGCGAGGCAGTCGTCTTCCTCGGCGACGACATGCTGAGTCCGGATACCGGTCATCAGTCACAGGGCCACGCATCGCCGCATTCGGCCATGCATACGCCAGACACCGTCAGCGTCGATCCCATGCATAGCATGGTCGCCTGAAGGGGCGCGGGAGGATTCCATGACCGACCGCACCGACCCGTCGCGGCAAGACGTTACCGAAGCCGGAAACGCGCTTTCTGCGGATGCCGATGGGAAACCACGGCAGGCCGAATGGCCGGATGCGCAAGCCACTCAGCAGCGGTTCCTTCGCAGACTTGATCATCAGGAGAGCATCTTGGACCGAGCCGTAAAGGAGATCGACGGGGTGGCAGAGCAACTGCGCAGAGCGGCGGCCAACGGCGCCAGCGAAAATGAGGGCAGGGCAAACCCCAGCGGGGCATCCGTTGCGGGCCCAAGCGCCAGGGCTGCGAGCCAGACACCTCTGGCCGCCCACGTGACCCCACCGCCGACGAATATCGTGCCCCAGCCAGTCAAACCCGTGCCGACGACCACAAACGCGGCGCCTCCGGCAGACAATGCCGCGCAGATGGGCAGCCTCGCACAGCGCGCCTGCCCCCCGAAAGCCGAGATCCCGGCCAAGGTAGAAACGCTCTCGGCCCTGCGTGATCGGATGTCGGCGGAACAGCGGCCAGCGCAAGAGCAGCGCAAGCCCGATGTCGACAAACCGGTTGTCTGGCCGGCGGCCGAAGTGAAGGAGAGGAACTCGCCGCCGGGCATGGTCGTGATCGATGGCGATCGCGGGCCGATCACGGCAGAGGCGCGACCATCCGGCAAGGATGGCGGCTCTTCGAGCGGCAATGGTGGTCACGGCGGCGGCGCAGGCGTCTTTCACAAGCGCCTGGGGCCGGTGGATTTCACCACGAGCCTCAAGGCCGGCCTCAAAGCGATCAGGCAGAACCTGATGATCGTTATGGTGTTCACGATCGCCACCAACGTCCTCGTCCTCGCGATACCGGTCTATCTGTTTCAGATTTCCGACCGGGTACTGACCAGCCGCTCGATCGACACGCTGGTGATGCTGACGGCCCTGATCGTCGGCGCGGTGGTGCTGCAGACGATTTTCGACGGTATCCGCCGCATGATCCTGATGCGGACGGCGGTGGAGGTCGCCGCCCAGCTGGGCGCACCGATCCTGAGCGCCGCCGCAAGAGCCGCCCTTCACAGCAACGGGCGTGAATATCAGACGCTCGGCGACCTGCAGCAGCTTCGCGCTTTCCTGGTATCGGGAACGCTGCTTTCCTTTCTCGACGCGCCGATCGCGCCCTTCTTCGTGCTGGCGGTATTCCTCATCCATCCGCATCTCGGCGCGATCGTCATTACGTCGGCCATTCTTCTCCTGATCGTGACGCTCTTGAACCAGCGGGCGACCGCGGCCGGGTTCGGGGAGGCGACCAACTACCAGACGAAAGCGAACCTTCATCTGGATTCGATGTCGCGCAATTCGCAGATCATCAATGCGCTGGCGATGATCCCCGAAGCCGTCCACATCTGGGGCAAGGACATGGCCGGCTCGCTCAAGGCCCAGGTTCTGGCACAGGACCGCAACATCGCCTTCGCGTCGCTCTCCAAGGCGGTGCGGCTGCTTACCCAGGTGACGATGCTCGGCTGGGGCGCGAACCTGGCTCTGCACGGCCAGCTGACGGGCGGCATGGTCATCTCCGCCTCGATCATCGCCGGCCGCGCGCTCGGCCCCATCGAAGCGGCGATCGAGGGCTGGCACCAGGTGATCCAGGCCCGGGCCGCCTATGGGCGGATTTCCGCGCTGCTGCATACGTCTCCGCTCAATTTCGAGCGGCTGAAACTGCCGCGGCCCGAAGGACGCCTCGACGTCGAGCGTCTGCTCTTCGTTCCGCAGGGCACCAAACGGGTCGTGCTCAACGGCATTACCTTCGCGCTCGAGCCGGGCGACTCGCTTGCCGTGATCGGCAGTTCCGGTGCCGGCAAGACGACGCTCGGAAAGATGCTGGTCGGCTCGATCCTGCCGACGTCAGGCAATGTCCGCCTCGATCTCATGGACCTTAGGAACTGGGACCAGCGCCAGTTCGGTGAGAGCATCGGGTATCTGCCGCAGGACGTGCAGCTTTTCCCGGGGACGATCAAGGCCAATATCGCCCGCATGCGCGAAGATGCCACCGATGCGGAGATCTACGCCGCTGCCAAGCTCGCCGACGTCCACGACATGATCGCCATGCTGCCACATGGATACGAGACCGTCGTTTCGGCCGACGGTTCGCCGCTCTCGGGCGGCCAGAAGCAGCGCGTCGCGCTGGCGCGCGCCTTCTTCGGCAATCCACGCATGGTCGTGCTCGACGAGCCCAATTCCAATCTGGACACGTCAGGCGAAACGGCGCTCACGCGCGCGCTGGCGCATGCAAAGCGCGAGAAGATCACGGTCATCACCATCACGCAGCGCCCCGCGCTTCTCAACAGCGTCGACAAGGTCCTGCTGCTGGTGAACGGCACCGTGGCCCTCTTCGGCTATCGGCAGGATGTTCTCAAGGCGCTCGCTGCGCGCGGGGTGAACACCGAAGGTAATCCACTCGACCAGACCCAACTTCCGTAGGCGATCATGACGGACGTAGCCAAAGTACAGGACCTGACATGGTACGCGGAGGTACCGCGCTCCATATGGCAACACACGCTGATCGGTTTCGTGCTGATCGGCGTCACATTCGGCGGCTTCGGTGTCTGGGCCGTCACCGCACCGTTGGCGGCGGCGATCATCGCGCAGGGCAGTTTCGTCGCCACCGGCCAGAACAAGGTGATCCAGCATTTCGAAGGCGGGATCATCAAGGAGATCCTGGTCAGCGAGGGCGATCGCGTGACGGCAGACCAGCCGCTGATCCGTCTCGATGAGACGGCCGCGCTTGCCAATGAGCGCCAGTTCTTCCTGCGGCGGGCGAGGCTTGAGGCGATCGTCGCCCGCCTCAATGCGCAGGCGCATGGTCTCAAGGAGATCACATTGCCCGATGTTCTGACATCGCACCTGAAGGATGATCCGGAAATCGTGCCGATCGTACAAAGCCAGCAGCTCAATTTCCAGACGTGGAGAAGCAAGCTCGATAGTGATATCGGCCTGCTGAAGCGCAACATCGAGAGCCTGCAATTCCGGTCCGAAGGCTTCCAGGAGCAGTTGAAGGCGGTCCGCGAGCAGCGCGCCCTTCTCGACGAGGAATACGCCGGCAAGAAAGTGCTGCTGGCGAAAGACCTGATCCGCAAGACGGAGATCAAGACCATCCAGCGGGCGATCGCCGATGCCGAAGGCCAGATCGGCCGGCTGATGTCGGAAGTCTCCGAAACGGGTGCACAGATCCTGAAGCAGGAGCAGCAGGTGAACCAGACGGAAGAGAGCTACAAGGAGGCGGCTCTCGACGAGTTGCAGAAAGCTGAAGCCGAACTGGACACAGTGCGCGAGCAGTTGCGCGGGGCCACCAATGTGCTGCGCCGTGCCACGATCAACGCCCCGGTGAGCGGGACGGTCATCAGGATGCACTATCACACATCAGGCGGCGTCATCGAAAGCGGCAAGCCGATCATGGAAATCCTGCCGGCCGACGTGCCTCTCATCATCGAGGCACAGGTCCTGCGCACCGAGATCGACAATATCAAGGTCGGCGAGAAGGCAACCGTGCGACTGACGGCGCTGAATCAGCGCACGACGCCAGTTCTCAACGGGCAGGTATTCTATGTGTCTGCCGACGCCTTGCCCGTGCAGACGCAGGACGGGACGCGCGAGGTTTACCTGGCCCGCGTCAGCCTGCCGGCCAGTGAACTCGCACGCGTCCATAACTTTGCCGTGACGCCGGGCATGCCGGCCGAAATCCTCATCCAGACGGCCGAGCGGACCTTCTTCGATTATCTTACGAAACCGATCCGCGACAGCATGGCCCGCGCCTTCATGGAAAACTGATCGTGGCCTTTCGACGGTCGTTCGCAGAGCGTGCCAATCGCCCGGGATATCAATTCGCGGCGAAGCAATAGAAGAGGCCCTCGCCACCGGTACCCTTGAAGGCTTCGATGGTGCAGCCTCCGCGCGTCACATGCGAGGAGTTCCAGGATTTCGCTTCGGCGGAATCGTTCAGGCCCGTACGGTCGCTGTGGCCGACGATCGCCGCCCCGTCCGCGCCACCCATCGTCCAGTTGCCGCAGGTGTCCGGTGCCGCGGTGCCATCTGGCTTCGAGCCGGTCAGAATGTCATGGCGGTTGGGTGTGTCGCCACGCCCGCTGATGACCTCGCCCTTCTCGTTGAGCGTGGTCTGTTTGGTGAGGTTGTTCTTGTCGCTGTGGAGGGAAGCAACGTCGTCGGCGATCTTCTCGCCCTTGGCGTTGTACCATGGGCCCTTGCCGATCCGGTCCTTGGCATTTTCGCTGTCGGTGGACAGATAGGCTTTCCACGTCTTGCCGGTCGATCCGGCCGCTTTTGCCAGGGTGTCGCAATAGGCGTCAGCGCCCGTGAGGCCGCCAAGATCGCCGCCCTTTCCGGGGTTCACGCTGGTGACGAAGAAACTCATGCTGTTGTCCTGAGCAAAGGCTGCTCCGGAGCAGGCCAGGACGAATGCGAGAACTGCAGGTCGGCTTCTCATGGCTCTCTCTCCCATCGGTTTCAGGAAAGCCTAATGGGCGTGCTTGGCCGAGTAAAATCGAATTGGCGTGATGAATGGACGAGCGCTGGTCACCGGGCAACGGGCAAGGCACCCGTTGCGCGCAGGACGCATGGCTGGCTTGCGAAATCCCCGCTACGATTTCGGCGCGATCGCTATATATTCAAAAACATCGAAGCGATGCTCCTCCTCCCGCAGAGCTTCGACAGGCGAACGACTTTCTCCTCCTCCCAAAGGTCGTTTGCGAGATCAGCGCCACTCCTCCTCCTAAGGCTGCTGATCGGTTTTCCAAAGAGCCTGCCGCTCCTCCCGCGGCGGGCTCTTTTGTTTTTCGCCGGATGGAAACCTCACCTTGCGCCCATGCACTGGGAGCGACGGCGGGTGCATGGGGCGCTCCAACTTTGCGGAACAAAGCGCCGGCTGGACGGTTGAATATCAAGGAGGTTCCAATGTCTATCCGGCAGTTGAAATCCAGTGTGGAACTGAAATCACCGCGATGGGCGTTTCACCACGGCGCCGGGCGTATCCGGCGGGCAGAAGGCGGTGATGCGCGCGGCCGAGCGACGGCGGAAGAACCGCGGGCGCAGGTCGTCGACGCGGGCGATGGCGGTCTGGTAGCCCCCGATCTCGATGCCACCCTTGAACCCGATCGCAGCCACCAACCGTCTCCGCACGACTACAGCCGTCCGGCGGTCAAGCTTGGCAAGCTGGTTTCCGTCCAGGATATGCGTGACGAGGACTGCTCCGGCGGGCCGGTGTGGTTGGCCGTGCTCGGCGATAATACCAGCGACGCGATGCGACAGTTCATCGGCCTGGTGCTCGCCTTCATCTTCCTGTCAGCAGTCTTCTTCTGGTTCCTCGCATAGGGCGACGAAAACGGGCGACATTGCCCGATCTCTGCAGTGCCGCGACGGTTGACGAGGGAAGGCCAAACCCTAGATAACCGGCGACACCCCGCCCCTTCCAACGCCAGCGAGCTCATCATGTACTATAGAACCTTCGGCCGCAGCGGCCTCCGCATATCCGAAATCGGCTATGGTGCCTGGGGCATCGGCAAGAGCCATTGGCGGGGAGCGAGCGACGACGAGTCCGCCCGCGCCCTTAACCGCGCGGTCGACTTGGGCCTGAACTTCATCGATACCGCACTCGGCTACGGGCAGGGCCACAGCGAGAAGCTGATCGGGGCTTTGCTGCGCGAGCGGTCGGAGACGATCCATGTTGCCACCAAGATTCCGCCGAAGAACATGCAATGGCCTGCCCACGCCGGCACGCCGGTTGAGCAGACCTTTCCTGCCGACCATGTGATCGCCTGTACCGAAATGAGCTTGCGCAATCTCGGCGTCGACACGATCGACGTCCAGCAGTTCCATGTCTGGTCCGATGAATGGGTCGGCCGTGGCGACTGGCTGGAGGCGGTCGAGCGGCTGAAGCGCGACGGCAAGATCCGCTACTTCGGCGTCTCGATCAATGACTATGAGCCCGACAATGCGCTGAGGCTGATTGAGACCGGTGTGGTCGACAGCGTGCAGGTGATCTACAACATCTTCGAGCAGGCGCCGGAGGAAAAGCTGCTGCCCGCATGCCTCGAACACAAGGTCGGCGTCATTGTTCGCGTGGCGCTGGACGAAGGCGGCCTGACCGGCCAGATCCGCGCCGACACCGTCTTCCCCGAAGGGGATTTTCGCGAGACCTACTTCCGGGGCGAGCGCAAGCGCGAGGTGGAGGAGCGCACGCAGAAGATCGTCGAAGACCTGGAGATCGCGCCCGATGCGCTCGCCGAAACGGCGCTGCGCTTCGTTCTCAGCCACCCTGCGGTTTCGACGGTCATTCCCGGCATGCGCTCGGTGCGCAACGTCGAGCGCAACTGCGCCATCGGCGACGGTCTGGGCTTGCCGGATGCTCAGCGCGCAAAGCTGAGCGCCCATCGCTGGCGGCGCAACTTCTACCGGGATTGAGCGGCCGCGCCGCGCAGCTTGGCGGTCATTATCGACACGAGCGGCAGCGCTCCTTCGGTGCCTCCGACGCCCGGATGTGCTATCCATAGGGATGGTCGAGCCTGGGGGCGCCGATGGAACAAAAACTCGCGGTCATCATGGCCGCCGACGTGGCCGGCTACAGCAGGCTGATGGAGATCGACGAGAAAGGTACCCTGGCGGCGCTCCTGGGGCATCGGCAGCAGCTTCTGGACGTGGAGGTTGCCGCGCATCACGGCCATATCGTCAAGCTCATCGGCGACGGCATGCTGGTGGAGTTTGGCACCGTGGAGGATGCGGTCCTGTGCGCGGTCGAGATCCAGCGCGGCATGCGCATGAGGAATGAAAATGCGCCCCGGGATCGACGGATCGAATTTCGTATCGGGATCAATATCGGCGATATCCTGTTCGAAGACGGCGATGTTTATGGTGACGGGGTCAACGTGGCGGCCCGCATCGAGGGCCTTGCGAAGCCCGGCGGCGTCGCCGTCTCGTCCTCGGTCCACGACACCCTGGGCAGCCGTCTCGGCCTCGTCTTCGAAGACACCGGCGAGCAGGTGCTGAAGAACATCGGTCGTCGCGTACGTATCTACGACATCGTCATCGACGATGCTGGCATGCCCGAGGAGGGCGCCGCTCCGGCGCCGCCATTGACGGAGATAGGAGGCGATCCGCCGCTCAAATCGAGTCGTGTGCTCATCCACGTGTCGCGATTTGTGAACCTGAGCGGCAATCCCGATCAGGAGTATTTTGCCGTTGGGATAACGGAGGACGTCGCCGCGGGCCTGTCGCGTTTTTCCGGATTGAACGTGATCGTCCGCCCGCCGCGCCCGGAAACCCACCACCAGACAGCTGCCACCTACTACACACTTGAAGGCAGCGTCAGGCGAGTTGGCGACCGCGTCAGGGTCAACGCCAACCTGGCCAACGCCGCTGGCGAGCGCATCTGGGCGGAGAAGTACGATTTCGATCTGGTCGACATGTTCGAGGTGCAGGACGAACTGTCCCGCTCCATTCCGGCGGCCCTGAACGTCAAGATCGAAGAGGCTGAACGATACCGGGTGCTTGCCAAGCCACTCAAGGGCTCGAACGCCTACGATTTCTATCTGCGCGGCCGGCATCTCGAAAAGAGCCTGAAGCCGGATGAGACCAGGGTCGCCAAAGAGATGTTCCTTGCAGCCGTCGCTGACGATCCGAGCTATGCGCGTGGGTATCTCGGGCTTGCCTGGCTGGAGATCCGCAAACTGAAGTGGAACGAACGTGTCGACATGGAGGAGACCCTTGGCAGTGCCTTCGCGTCGGCAAACAAGGCACTGGAGCTCAGCCCCTATGACGCCGACGTTCATTGGGCGCTCGGTGTCGTCCATTTGTGGAGGGGAGAGGCAGAACGCGCCATCGGCTGCTACGAGCGCGGCCGCGAGCTGGCGCCGAACAATTGCGACCTGCTCGCGGAATATTGCGATGCGCTGGGCTATCTCGGCCTGCTCGAAGACGCGATCAGGATTGGCGAGCTGGCCCTGCGACTGAACCCCAGTCGCCCCGACTGGTACTTCTGGAACGTCGCGGCTGCCAAATATCTCTGCGGCCAGTATCACGAGGCGCTGGCTCTCCTGGAGAAGATGGCCGACCATGGCTCCGCCTACCGCTTGCTTGCCGCGACCTATGCGCAAGTCGGCCGCCTGGAGGATGCGCGCCGCGCCGCGGCCGAACTCTTGAAACTCAATCCGGAATTTTCGATCGAGCGATACAGTTCTCGCGCACCCTACCGGGACAAGGCACTCCTCGCGCGTTACGTTGAAGGGTTGCGGCTGGCCGGACTGCCGGAATGAAATCCGATCGGCGTGCCGGAGCCGCAGAGGCCTAACCAGTTGGAGGAAAGGCAATGTCGGAAACAGTCAATGTCCGGTACATGGTCGACGACGTAGAGGCGGCGATCGCCTGGTACACGACCCATCTCGGCTTTTCGGTTCTGTCGAGCCACGCGCCGGCCTTCGCGGATGTCCAGCGCGGTGCACTGCGGCTCCTGCTCAGCGGGCCGACGAGTTCGGCGGGCAGGCCGATGCCGGATGGCCAGAAGCCGGGACCCGGCGGCTGGAACCGCATCCATCTGATTGTCGACGACCTCAAGGCCGAAGTGGAACGGCTGCGCCACGCCGGCGTCACGTTTCGCAACGACATTGTCACCGGTCCTGGAGGGGCGCAGATTCTGCTGGTCGACCCCTCCGGAAATGTCGTCGAACTGTTTCAGCCAGCGGGCCGATGACTTTCGCGCCCCGAGGACGTTCGTCGATGCCACGCGTACCGCTGGGGTGCGAGAGATGGGCGGTTTTCAGCCGGCGCTGGTGTCGACCACTTCGAAATCGTGCGTGATGGTTGCGGTCTTGGCGAGCATGGCCGAGGCCGAGCAGTATTTTTCGATCGAGAGCGAGATGGCGCGTTCGACCTTGTTGACCGCCAGCCCGCGCCCCTTGACGATGAAGTGCATGTGAATGCGGGTGAAGACGCGGGGTTCCGTCTCGGCGCGATCCGCATCGAGTTCCACGACGCAGTCCTCAACCGGTTCGCGGCCCTTTTCGAGGATATGGACGACGTCATAGGCCGAGCAGCCGCCCGTGCCGATCAGCACCATCTCCATGGGGCTCGGCCCCGGGGTGCGCCCTTCCTCACCGAAGGCGGTTCCCAATACGACTTTGTGGCCGCTTCCAGACTCTCCGACGAAGGTCCGGTCTTCCACCCATTTGACGCGTGCTTTCATGTGTCTCGTCCCGTTGCAGCAAATGCCCGGATCATGGACCAGGGAGGTCGATGATCTCCAGTTCACATAACGTCTCGAAGGGTTTTCGCAAATGGCTCGCTTCCGCTAAAATGGAGCCTGTGTTCATTTGCACGCGAAACAGGGCGAGGATCAGTCGGATGAACGAGACGACCGGAAAATCGGCTGACAGTTCCGGCGCGGTGGTCCATCCGCCGATCGCCTGGGTGTTGGCGGTGGGCGGTGGCCTCGTGCTTGACCGCCTCTACCCGCTGCCGTTCGTGCCTGACGCGGTACCCGGCGTTGTGATCGGTGGCATCGTCTTTCTCGCCGGTCTGGCACTGCTGATCTGGTCAGCCATGACCTTCGGCCGGGCGGGAACCCAGATCCAGATCGACCGGCCGACCACCACGATCGTTGAATCCGGGCCTTACCGCTTCACGCGCAACCCGATCTATACGGGCATGTTCCTCGGCTTGATCGGCTTTTCCATCGTCTTCGACAGCCTGTGGCTGCTGATCCTGCTGGTCCCCTTCTACCTTGTCATCCGCTATGGCGTCATCGCCCGCGAGGAGGCCTATCTCGAGCGCAAGTTCGGTGACGTCTATCGCGCTTATAAGGGGCGTGTCAGGCGCTGGCTCTAGATCACGACGATCCGTGAGAGGGGGAGGGATGCGAGCGGAAACCGCTCGCACTTTCCTCATCCCGCTCGAGCATGAATCAGGTACGGAGAGCTTGAAACCGCCCGGAGGGCGGTGGCCAGGCGCTCGATGTCGCGAGGCAACAGCCCGGCAATGTTGATGCGACCGTTCGCGGTTCCATAGACGCCGAAATCCTCGCGGAGTCGGCTCATCTGGCGCTGGTCGAGCGGCAGCAGCGAAAACATGCCTTTTTGACGGCGCAATGCCTGGAACGTCTCCGGAGCGCCGCAGCGAGCGAGCGCCGCGGTGAGGTCGCGGCGGATCTCGGCGACGCGCCGGCGGCTTGCTTCGAGTTCGGAAAGCCACATTCCGGGGCTTTCGAAGAGGTGAGCGGCAATGGCGGCGCCGTGCTCCGGCGGCATGGAATAGTTGGCTCGCGTGATCCTCTCCAGTGTGGCACGAATGTTGCCGAGCAGGTTTCGCTCTGGCGCGATCACCATCGCCGCACCGGTCCGTTCGCAGTAAAGGCCCATGTTCTTGGAGCAGCTTGCCGCAACGAGCACCGTGTCGAGTTCTTGAGCGAAATGGCGCAAGCCCGCGGCATCCTGTTCGATCCCGTCGCCGAAGCCCTGATAGGCCATGTCGATAAGGGGGATCAGTCCTCTCTCCTTGCAGAGCATGGCAAGCCGGCGCCATTGCTCTGATGTCGGGTCGATACCGGTCGGATTGTGGCAGCAGCCATGGAGGAGAACCACGTCACCCCGGCGGGCTTCCTCGAGATCCGCGACGACCGCGTCGATATCGGGGCCGGTCTCGTTCTCCTGCCAACGGAACGCCCGCACGATCAGGCCCGCGGCGGTCATGATCGGGCGGTGGTTCACATAGCCGGGATTGGTGTTCCAGACCGTCGCGCGCGGCGAGACGAGAGCGATGAAATCGGCGAGGACTCGAAGCGCGCCAGTGCCACCAACCGTTTGGATCGTGCATTGACGGTCGAGCGCCTCGGCGCCTTCACCGAGAAGCAGTCTCGACATTCCCTCGTTGAACGCCAGGTTCCCGGAGAGTGCCCTGTAGGATTTGGAGGCAGCGGCGGAAGCGAGACGCGCCTCAGCATCCTGCACGGCTCGCATGACCGGAGTTTGGCCGGAAGCATCGCGATAGACCCCGACGACGAGGTCGATCTTGTCGCCGCGACGATCCTGTCGAAACGCGTTGATGAGGGCCCACAACGGATCGGGGTCGGCGATTGGCAGAGCAGCGAGCATGCTTGGGTTCCTGTCGTTCTTGAAACTAATGGCGGTTTGCCAAGATTACGCCCGTGGTGGTGACCAGGATGCCGATGGCGGTCGCGAGCGCGAGGGCCTCGCCCAGGATCGGAATGGCCAGCAGGCTTGCAAGCGCCGGTGCGAGTGAGCCGAGCGTCGCGCTTCTGGCAGCGCCGAGCCGCGAGATCGCGAAGGCGTAGCCGACGGTCGAGACGAGACCGACACCGAGCCCCTGGACCAGAATGAAGGGCAGGGCCTGGTGCCACGAAAATTGCCCGATATGCGTGGTGACGGCGCCCGTGAGCAGCAACGGGGCGAGGATGACGAGCGAGCCGATGGAGAGCAGCAGACCGTTGCAGATCGCATCCACGCCGGTGCGGCGAAGGCCGATCGTGTAGGCGCCCCAGATAAGGCTCGCGATCAGCAGCAGGCCGACGCCGCGCAGCGTCTCGATCGTTACTGCATGCTGCTGCCCGACGACGATGCCGATGACGCCGGCAAGGATCAGCGCGAGTGGCAGCCAGCGCTTCCTCGCAACGCCCTTTCGCTCGAGCAGAAAGGCGAGCAAGGCAACGGAAAGCGGCGTCGTTCCGGCAACCAGCGCGCCGACATAGGCCGCGGATGTCGCCTTTGCGCCCTCGGAGACGATGAAGAAGAACGGCACGCCGCCGAGCAAGACCAGGACCGCATCCCGTAGCTTGACCTTGCGAAGCGCAGAGAGCCGCTGGGGAATGGCCGGCAGCAAAGCGATGATGGGGATCGCGAAGCGGATGACGGCGACGTCAGCGGTGGCGAGCGGCGACGCCCCGATGGCCCGCATGGTCAGCGCAAAACCCGCCCAGACCAGGACGACAATGGAGAGCACAACGTAGCCGGTTGCCGTTGGCGTCAGCCATCCGGTTCTCGATTGCTGGAAATCTGACGTCACATCGGTCATGCGGAGCCTCGCTGTCTGGATGGCTCACATGATATGCTTCTCGGGCAGTCGATTTCTTGCTATTTCACTGGCCTGACACATGGACTTTGGCAGAATCTGCCAACGGGGAGGGGTGAATGGACGAAAAGGACAGGCAGCTTATCTGGGCGCTGCAGAAGGACGGCCGCCTTTCCAATCAGGACCTTTCCGAGAAGGTCGCGCTGTCGCCGTCGCCGTGCCTCAGGCGGCTGCGTTTGCTCGAAGAGGCGAAGATCATCAAGGGCTATACGGCGATCGTCGATGAGGAGGCCTATGGTCTACCGATCACGGCGTTCGTCCGCATTCGGCTCGAGCGCCACTCCGAAGCCTCCGTCGCCGCTTTCGAACGCAAGGTGAGAACGATCGACAACATCCAGGATTGTTATGTCATGACCGGCGAGGCGGACTATCTGCTGCGTGTCCTGGTGACGAGCCTCAAGGACTACGAACAGTTCGTCCGCACGCAGTTGCACAACATCGAGGGCATTGCGGCGATCGATACAAGCTTTGCCTATGGCACGGTCAAGCGCGCGACCGTCTTTCCGCGTCTGTAAGCGGCCGGCGAATGCCGGGCCTCGTCACGCCGCCCAACGTCGGAAGATGACGCTGGCGTTAACGCCACCGAACCCGAAGCCGTTGGAGATGGCATGATCGAGCGGCATCTTTCGTGCCGCCCCGGAGACGATGTCGATACCGTCGGCAGCCGGATCCGGCGTTTCGAGGTTGAGCGTCGGCGGCACCGTCTGGTCGCGCAGCGCAAGCACGGTAAAGACCGCCTCCAGACCACCGGCAGCACCCAGCAGATGTCCGGTCGCGGATTTCGTCGCGCTGACGGCGATCTCGCCGTTGCGGCCGAAGACCGATTTGATCGCCTCGATTTCGCCCCTGTCGCCGACGGGCGTCGATGTGGCATGGGCATTGAGGTGACGGATATCGCCCGGCCGGATGCCGGCCTGGGCAATGGCTATTTCCATGGCTCGCCGGGCACCAGCACCGTCCTCCGGGCCCGAGGTGATGTGGTGGGCATCGGCCGTCGTGCCATAGCCGACGAGTTCGGCGATCGGCGATCGGCGTCGCGCCGCGCGCCAATGCGTGCTCCAGCGCCTCGATCACGACGATGCCGGCGCCTTCACCCATAACGAAACCGTCACGACCGACATCGAACGGCCGCGAGGCGCGATGAGGCGTCTCGTTGAATCCGGTCGACAGGGAGCGGGCGGCGGCGAAACCTCCGAGGCTGATGGTGTTGATGCAGGCTTCCGCCCCGCCGCAGATCGCAATATCCGCCTCCTGTGCGCGGATCATCCGGGCCGCGTCGCCGATTGCCTGGACACCGGCGGCGCAGGCGGTTACCGGGGCGCCGATCGGCCCTTTGAAACCGTGACGGATCGAAACCTGGCCGGCGGCGAGGTTCACGAGAAACGAGGGCACGGTGAAGGGCGAGAGCCGCCGCACACCGCGCTGGTCAACCGTGCGGACCGCCTCCGAGATTGCCGGGAAGCCGCCGATGCCGGACGCGATCACCGTGGCCGTGCGCTGCTGTTCAATCGCGCTTGCAGGCTTCCAGCCGGACTGCTCGATTGCCTCTTCCGCCGCCGCCAGCGCCAGCAGGATAAAGCGGTCCATCTTGCGCTGGTCCTTCGGCGGAACGATCCGATCGGGATCGAAGCCATCGGAGGCATCCTCGGCAAGGGTGGGCACCGTCCCACCGATCTTGCTGCTGAGTTCGCCGACGACTTCTTCCGGCAGAAGCCGAAGCCCCGAGTCTCCGGCAAGAAGCCGCGACCAGCTTGCCTCCACGCCCGCTGCCAAAGGGCTGATCGCCCCCATTCCCGTTACGACGATGCGACGCATCGGTTCTCCTGACCTGGGTTACGCAACCCGAACGGAAAACCATTCGTGTTGTTCCGAAATTGCTCTGGTTTGCGGGGCGCAACGGGCGTGCAACAGCGCGGATGTCTCTTCTATGTTCAGTGCTCTCAGCGTGGGCGCTCGATGGCGATCGCGGTAGCCTCACCGCCGCCGATGCAGAGGGCCGCGATACCCTTCGAAAGCCCCCGGCGTTCCAAGGCGTGAAGCAGGGTCACGATCAGCCGCGCGCCGGTGGCACCGATCGGATGACCGAGCGCGCAGGCGCCGCCATTGACGTTCAGCCGGTCGCGGGCGATGCCAAGGTCCTTGGCCGCCGCCATCGCGACGACGGCGAAGGCTTCGTTGATTTCGAAGAGATCAACGTCATCGACGCGCCAGCCGGTCTTTTCCAATAGCTTGCGGATCGCAGGAACGGGCGCCGTCGTGTACCAGGAGGGTTCCTGACTATGCGTCGCGTGCGCCCTTATTTCAGCGAGGACCGGCATGCCTTCGCGCTCAGCGATCGAGCGGCGGGTCAGGACGAGAGCGGCCGCGCCATCGGCATTGGCCGACGCGCTGGCGGCCGTGATCGTGCCATTGGCGCGAAAGGCGGGTTTCAGATTTGGGATCTTTTCGGGCGACACTTTCAGCGGATGTTCGTCGCTACCGATGACCCTGTCTGCCCCCTTGGCAGCGACGGTGATCGGCGCGATCTCGTCGGCAAAGGCGCCGGTTTCGATCGCGGCGCGGGCGCGTGTCAGTGTCTCCACCGCATAGGCGTCCTGATCGGCGCGGGTGAACCCATAGGCTTCGGCCGCAGCCTCGCCGAAATCACCCATCGGGCGACCGGGCTCATAGGCATCTTCCAAACCATCGAGCATCATATGGTCGAAGATCCGGTCGTGCCCGGCGCGGTAGCCGGCCCGCGCCTTGGGGAGCAGATAGGGCGCGTTCGACATCGACTCCATGCCGCCGGCGACCGCGACATCGATCGATCCGGCGAGAATGAGATCATGCGCCAGCATGGTCGCCTTCATGCCGGAACCGCAGACCTTGTTGATCGTGGTGGCGCCGACGGCATCGGGCAGGCCGGCGCGGCGGGCGGCCTGCCTGGCCGGTGCCTGTCCCTGGCCAGCGGGAAGCACGCAACCCATCAACACCTCGTCCGGGCGATCGGGCGAGAGTTGTGCCCGTTCAAGCGCGGCGCGGATGACGTGCGCGCCGAGCGCGCTCGCCTGGACCGGGGCCAGATCGCCAAGAAAGCGGCCAAGCGGCGTGCGCACCGCTGATACGATGACGATCGGATCAATGGGACTGGACATGTCGAAACCTTTCCGGCTGGAAATTGACGGTGCGGTGCCCGCCGCTCACTGAGGCAGATGTTGGGACGCGTCCCCGGTAGACGGTTCCGGAAACAGATGGTCCGCGGCCGCTTTCAGGAACCTCTTGGAGAGTTGCTCGTCGTCGACGGCCCGAGACAGCATCAGTGCACCGACCATGGTCGAGAGCGCGACGATCGATTGGTCACGCACCTCCTGCCCCGGCGCAGGTGTCATCATGCCATCGAGCATATCGAGATGGCTTTCGACGCCGGCCTCGAAAACCTGGCGAAGCGGCTTGCCGCGGCGGGCAGCCTCCGGCGCGAGCGCTGCCAAGGCGCATCCGTCCGCCTTTTCGTGGCGATGCGCATCCGACAGGTAAAAGCGGAGCAGGGCGCAAAGCGGCTTGCCCGCCGCTTTGGAGACGACGCCGGTCCAGTTTGCCACGCCCTTCTCCAAGGCCTTGGAGGAGGCCTGAACGATGAGGTCGTCCTTGGATTCGAATTGCTTGTAGAAGCCGCCTTGGGTCAGGCCGGCGCCCTTCATCAGGTCGTTCAGGCCAATGCCATCGAAGCCCTTCTCCCGAAAGAGGCGACTGGCGACGTCGATGACCGTTCGGCGGTTTTCCTCCGCCTGCGCGCGGCTCACTCTCACTGTCTGCTCCCATCAGGAAAATGCGACAGCAAGAATATATTGCGATCACCATCTATTCGTCAAGTATAGATGGTGATCGCAATCTTAGTGGCCGCTTGAGTGGCGGCCGAGGGCGCTTCATGCGCCTAGCCGCACACCGGTCATCGTCTCACTGATGGCAGATTATCGACGAGCAGCCTGCTCGCAGTGCCGAGGTCGATATGGCCGCCCATGTCGCGCGGTCGGTCGGCTACGCCTCGGAAGCCGCCTTCAGCACCGCGTTCAAACGTATCATGGGCCGCTCGCCGCGGCAGCGCATGACCGCTGGCCGTTTTTTGGCCAACTCTTGCCGAGCGCGCTCTGACCGGCAGCCCAACGGCGGCCCTACGCATCCGGCAGAGTGAAGACGGCACAAGGTGTTGCGATGCCGCGCAAGGTGTGATCGCCGAGCGGCAGGAGCGGCGTCGAGGTCGCTGCGGCAACGGCGCCCGAGACCAGCACCGACCGGCCGAGCGGCCGGCACAATCCCTCAAGGCGGCTGACGAGATTGACTGCCGAACCGATGGCGGTGAAATCGAGCCGGTCGGCTGCGCCGATGTTGCCCCAGAGAATGTCGCCGAGATGCAGGGCCACGCCAAAGGAGAGCGGTTCCAGACCCTCAGCCTGCCGTGTCGCATCGAGATGGGCCATGCCGGCGCGAGCGGCCGTGACCGCGCGCAAAGCCGCATCACAGGCTTCGGTCGGCGAACCGGTGACCGGGAAAATCGCCAGGACGCCATCGCCGATGAATTTCAGCACCTCGCCGCCGAAGGCATGGATCGCGCCGGCCACGCGATCGAACCAGGCGTCGAGTGCCGCGATCACCAAAGCGGGTTCCGTCGCTTCGGACAGAACGGTGAAATTGCGCAGGTCGGCGTAAAACAATGCTGCGCGAATGGTTTCCCCGGTTCCGCGGGTGAGCGCCCCGGCCCGGACGCGGGCGGCGCTGCGGCGGCCGAGGTTGGCTTCGAGCAGCGCAGCGAGCGCTGCCCGCTCGACAAGAGCGGCCAAAGGGGCGGCGGCAAAGCGGGCGACCTGACGAAGCTTTGCCGTCTCGGTCGGGTCGAACGGGCGGGTGCCGGCCCAACCGAGCGTCGCCCGATCCGTTCCCGAACCGGTCGATTGTTCCAGCACCGGCCCCAGCCCGGCCAGCCAATCTTGACCTGCCCGATCGGAGACTGCGCCCGCAAAGCCCAGGCTCTCGATCACCACGCCGGTTTCTGCCCGCCACAACCAGCTGCGGCGAGCGATGATCGGGTGCGGCACGGAAAGGGTAAGGGCACCGCCGGCAAGCGGCAGTTCGTCGGCGACAAGCAGACGTCCAAGCTGCGCCAGGAAACGGTCCGGTTCAGGCGCGGCGCTCGCTTCATCCACCAGCCAGGCGAGGGGTGCGGACAAATCCATGCTGGAATGATAGCGCCGGGACCCGTTCGGACAAGAGCCATACCGGTGGCGCCATTGGCCGCGCGGGTCTATGATCGCAGCGGCCCGGGTTCCGTGCTTCCTCTCTTAAGAACCGGCGGGCAGGCCAAACAGCAAAGGGAAGACCGATGGAGGAAGCCCTCGTCGTCCGCCGCGAAACGCATATTCAGGCACCGCCTGCCGCCGTCTTCGCGCTTCTGACCGATCCGGAGAAGATTCTCCGCTGGATGGGAACGGAAGCCGACACCAAGGCGGAGCCCGGCGGTCTCTATCTCGTCAACGTGACCGGTGCACGGTTTGCCCGCGGTTCCTTCCGTGAGGTGGTGCCGGTGCATCGGCTCGCCTACAGCTTCGGCTGGGAAGGCAGTGACATCGTCCCGCCCGGTTCCAGTCTGGTCGAGATCGACTTGATCGAACAACCGGATGGAACGTTGCTGCGTCTCACCCACACGGGATTGCCCAATTCCGAGCAATGCGCCGGTCATGCGGAAGGTTGGGCGCATTATCTGGAGCGCTTGGGGCAGGTCGCGTCGGGGCGCGATCCCGGGCCGGATCCATGGCTCGGCCGCGATGGTAGCAGCAGCTGACAACCTCTCTCAAGAGGGCACCCGGCGTGACATCTGCCACCGACGCGTAGCTATGACGGCGGCCTTCGCCGGAATGGTGGTGCTCGGCGAAATACCGGCACCGGCTCCCGCAGGGCGTAGAGAACCGCTACTTCTGCGCCTGTTCTGCAGGCATCGGTTTGACCGGTGCACCGGGGAAGATCTTCTGCAGGTTTCCGGCGATCACTCGATCGCCCTCCGAAACCCCCGATGTCACGCCGATGAGATTGCCGCTCGCCGGGCCGAGGGAGACCAGCCGCTGTTCGACCGTGTCGCCCTTGCCGACGACATAGACGTATTTGCCGAGCTGGCTCGAACCGAGCGCCGTTTCCGGCACCATCAGCACGTTCTGCTCATCCCTGATCTTTAGCCGCACGCGGACATATTGGCCGGGGAGCAGGGTCAGGTCCGTGTTGTCGATCGTCACGCGCGCCACGACCGTCCCGGTATTGCCCTCGACCGAGTTGTTGATGAAGCTGAGGTCGCCGCGATAGCGCGGCTCCGTATCGCCGGGCAGAAGCACTTCGGCCTCCACCTTGCCTTTCGTCCGAGCCTTCTGGATGTCGGCGAGCTCGGATTCGCTCGGGTTGAACGAGACGTAGATCGGGGAAAGCTGCACCAGGTTGTTGAGCGGAGTTCCGGTCGTGTTGCTGACCAGCGTACCCTCCGGCGCCTGGTTGCGGCCCAAGCGGCCGGCGAAGGGAGCGTGGATCTCGGTGTAATCGAGGTTGATCTCCGCGGTGCGAACCGCCGCCCGCGACATGGCCAGCGCCGCCTCCGCCTGATGCACGGCACTCTGGCGCTGGTCGAAACTGTCTTTGTCGAGATAGCCTGTGGTCGCGAGCTCGTTGCCGCGTGTGAGATTGGAACGAAGGTAGGCAAGCGATGCCTCATCGCGTTCGACCTGGGCCTTTGCCTGATCGAGTTCAGCGCGATAATCGCGGGCGTCGATCCGGTAGAGAAGGTCGCCTTGCTTCACATCCGCGCCGTCAGGCACCGCCTGTGACTCGATATAGCCGGTGATCTTGGCGCGAAGCGTCACGTTGCGGATTGCCTCGGTGCGCGCCGAATATTCGAAATAGATCGGGACCGTCTTTTTGACGACCGACGCGACGGGAACGGGCATCGCCTGCTGCGGCGGCCCCACTGCTGCGCCGGCATCGCCGCCTTTGAGCTCAAAGCCCCCGTTCTTGTAATGATAGGCGGCGGCGAGGGCGGCGATCACGACCGCTGCGGCAAGGACCAGTTTTGAACCACGCATATCAGGCTCCAATTCCTATTCCGCCGCCTCCGGCTCCTGGCTCGCACCCACCGGCTTGGACGAGACCCCCTCCCGCCATTGCTCGATGACCGCGTAGAAGACCGGGACGAAAATGAGTGTGAGAATGGTCGCCGCCAGCATGCCGCCGAAGACCGTGGTGCCGATCGACTGGCGGCTGGCGGCCCCCGCGCCCCTGGCGTACATCAGCGGCAGCACGCCGAGGATGAAGGCGAAGGCCGTCATCAGGATCGGCCGCAGGCGCAGGCGTGCTGCTTCCGCAGCCGCTGCGACCACATCCAGCCCTTCCGCGCGCCGGCGACGGGCGAATTCAACGATCAGGATGGCATTCTTGGCAGCAAGTCCTACCAGCATCACGAAACCGATCTGCGAATAGACGTCGATCTGCATTCCGCGCAGCCACAGCGCCGAAAGCGCACCCAGAAGCGCGAGCGGCACCGAAAGCAGCACCATGAAGGGCATCGACCAGCTTTCATACTGGGCGGCCAGGATCAGGAAACAGAAGACGAGGGCGAGCGCAAAGACGAGCGCCGCGATCGAGCCTGCCCGGATCTCCTGATAGGTAATGCCGGTCCATTCGAATGTGTAGTCCCGCGGCAGCGTCGTACGGGCCACGCGCTCCATTGCCGCCACCGCCTGGCTCGAGCTGAAGCCGGGCGCTGCCGCACCGTTGATCAGCGCCGACGGGTAGTTGTTGTAGTGGGTGACGGTCTCGGGACCGACCGTCGGCCTGAAGGTTCCAAGCGTGTTGAGCGGCACCATTTCACCCCGGGTGTTGCGCACATAAAGGCGCGAAAGATCCGTGGCCGAGGCCCGGGCGGCCTGGTCGGCCTGCAGCGTCACGCGGAACGTGCGGCCGAAGAGGTTGAAGTCGTTGACATAGAGCGAGCCGAAATAGATCTGCAGCGTGTTGAAGATATCGGGCAGCGTGAGCCCGAGGAGCTTTGCCTTGTCGCGGTCGAGGTCATAGTCGAATTGCGGGCTCGACGTGCTGAAGGTGGTGAAGAGCTGATAGGGGTTGATCTCCGGCTGCTTGCGCGCCTCGGCAATCAGTGCCTGCGTTGCGTCGTTCAGCGCTTGGGCGCTGCGTCCGCCCAGATCCTCCACCTGGAATTCGAAACCGCCCGTAGCGCCAAGCCCCTGGATCGATGGCGGATCGAAGGCAAGCACGAGGGCATCCGGGATCTGCAGGAGCTGCGGCTGCACGGCCTCGCGCAACGCCGAGGCGCCCTGTTCCGGCGGCCGCTCGTCCCATGGTTTCAACACGGCGAATTGCACGGCGGAGTTCGATTGGGCGGCGAAGGACAGGAAATTGAAGCCGACGACGGAACCGACGAAATCGACGCCTGCGGTGCCGCGAAGGATTTCCTCGGATCGCTGCGCGACGGCCTCGGTGCGTTCGAGCGAGGCGCCATCCGGAAGCTGGATGACCACGAAGAAATAACCCTGGTCCTCGACCGGCAGGAAGGTTGACGGGGTGCGCTGCCATAGGGCGTAGGTGGAGCCGATCGCCAGCAGGAAGAGGGCAAACAGCGCCCAGTGCCAGCGCACGAGCCCGGCGACGCTGCGCGCATAGCCGTGCGACAACGCATGGAAGCCGGTGTTGAACCAGCGGAAGGGTGCAAAGCGCGGTTCGCCGCGATAGCGCAGAAAGGCGGCGCTCAACGCCGGGCTGAGGGTCAGCGAATTGAAGGCAGAGAAAGCAACCGAAATCGCGACCGTCAGGGCAAACTGGTTGTAAAGGCTACCAGCGACGCCCGGAATGAAGGCGACCGGCACAAAGACGGCGAGAAGCACGGCCGTCGTCGCGATGATCGGACCCGTGACCTCCTGCATGGCCTTGCGCGTGGCGGCAAGTGGCGGCAGCCCGGACTCCAACTGCCTTTCGACGTTCTCGACGACGACGATCGCGTCGTCGACCACGAGGCCGATGGCAAGCACCATGCCGAGCAGGCTCAGCATGTTCAGCGAGAAGCCCAGCAGATACATGACGACGAGCGTCGCGATCAGCGAGACCGGAATGGCGATCGTCGGGATGATCGTGGTGCGCAGGTTCTGCAGGAAGATGAAGACGACGAAAACGACGAGGGCAAGCGCCTCGAGCAGCGTGAAGACGACATCCTTCATCGCCGCCGAGACGAAGCGCGTGGTGTCATAGAACATGTGATAGGCGATGCCTGCGGGGAAACGCTGCGAAAGCTCGTCCATTTTCGCCTGCACGCGGCTCTGCAGGTCGAGCGCGTTGGAGCCAGGCGCCTGGAACACGGCAAGCACCACGCTCTCCTTGCCGTTGAAGGTGACGGACGAAGAATAAAGCAGTGCCCCGAGTTCGATGCGCGCCACGTCGCGCAGCCTGGTCGTCGCCCCGGTCGTCTGGTCCGCCCGCAGCACGATATCGCCGAACTGCGAGGGATCGCTCAACCGGCCAAGCGCATTGATCTGCATCTCGAAGGGCGTTCCGGCTGGCGCCGGCGACTGCCCGATCTTGCCGCCCGCGACCTGGATGTTCTGCTCGGCGATGACGTTCTGGACGTCGACGGCAGTGATGCCGAGATTGGCCATGCGGTCGGGATCGAGCCAGACGCGCATCGAATAACGGCGCTCGCCGAAGAGCTGGACGTCGCCGATGCCGGGCAGGCGCTTCAGCGGATCGAGTATTTGTAAGTAGGCGTAGTTGCTGACCGAGGCGAAGTCGACCGAATTGTCCGGTGAATCCAGGCTCACCAGCACGGTGAAATTGGGGATCTGCTTGGCGATGGTGACGCCGGTCTGGTTGACGAGTGCGGGAAGCGAGGAGGCTGCCTGCGATACGCGGTTCTGCACGTCGAGCGCCGCAACGTCGATCGGATAGCCCACTTCGAAGGAGATGATGATCCGTGACGAACCGTCGTTCGAGCTCGTCGAGGTCATGTAGAGCATGCCCGGCACGCCGTTGATCTGCTGTTCAAGCGGCGTCGTCACCGTGTCGGCAACCACCTGGGCGCTGGCACCCGGATAATTGGCGGCGACGACGATCTGCGGCGGCGTCACGTCGGGAAACTGCGAGATCGGCAGCAGGAAATAGCAGATACCGCCGGCGAGCGTCATGATGATCGCGATCGCCGATGCGAAGATCGGCCGGTGAATGAAGAAGTCGATCATGGCGGGATCGATCCTTTTGGAGCGCCGCCAGCCCGTCGGGCGGCAAGTCGGAATGTTTTGATACCGGTCACGCGGACGCCTGCCGCGCAGACCGTCAGGTCAGCGACGTATTTTCCAGCCTTCAGCCCATCCAGCATGCGCATCGTCAGGCTCCAGCACGAGATCATGATGGGTCGGATCGACCCAAATCACGAGCGTTATCGAACTTTAAATGTCTCTGCGGTGTACGCTCTGGCTAAAAGACGCCTGACGACCGCGCCCACCGACACTGCGCTAGAAATTTTTCTGCAGTTACCGCCCTGTCTGTAACGGTCTTCGCGGCAAGCGGTTACTTTCTCGATATGCCGCGTTGGCGAAAATGTTACTGGTCGGTAACATCGCTGCATGTTATCGACCAATGCCAGGGCGTCAAGGGGCCAGATTTTCCACGCCGAGCCAATGCGATGACAACGGATACCTGCAAGCCATCACGTCGTTCGCCGCGCGATCGTATCGTAGAGGCCGCGCGTGACCTCTTCCGCCGGCACGGCATTCGCGGGACCGGCGTCGATGCGATCGCCGATGCCGCCGGCAGCAACAAGATGACACTCTACCGCCACTTCAATTCGAAAGACGAGCTGATCGTCGAATGCCTTCGCCACGCGGGAATGGAGATGGACGACTTCTGGCGCGAGCTGGAAGACGCACATCCGGGTGACGGGTTGGAACAGCTCAGGGCCTGGGTCCGGCGGATTGCCGATCATCTGGGTGACGACAATTGCCACTGCGAATTGATGAACGCCGCCGTCCAGCTCACGGACGAGGATCATCCCGGTCGATCGGTGATCCGCAAGTTCAAGGATGCGCAACGGGATCGCGTTGTGGGGCTTTGCCGCACGGCCGGCATCGCCGATGCGGAACTGCTTTGCGACACGCTGCTGCTTTTGATCGAGGGCGCGCGCGCCGCTCAGCAAAGCAGCGGCGCCGAAGGGCCGAGCGCCCGTTTTGCGGAGATCGCCGACGCGGCGATCCGGTCCTTTGCCGGGAGCGGCGCTGCTTTGGAATAGGTGGTGAGGCCGCTGCAGAGATTTCAGTGCAACTGCTGCCGAACGCCGGCGGCCTACAGCGCCGCGCGGCTTATTAGACGCGCAAAGGTCACTGTAAATTTTGATCTACTGCATGCCTCCGTCGGTAAATCGAGGTCGATTTAAGGAGACATGCAGTAGTGACAACCGACACTCCGCTCCGCATCATATCGCGACTTCAGGCGGCGATCGGCGAAAGCCATGACGCTGATGCAAGCGACCAAAGATCGAGAGACCAGATTGGTGCTGCGGATTCATCCGGTAACATTCCTTTTCGCAGCGCGTGCCTTGCGCGACATGGGCGACGGTTTCGTGGCCGTGCTGTTGCCGGTCTATCTGCTCGCGCTCGGATTTACGCCTCTGGAGGTCGGTGTCATCGCGACCGCGTCGCTCCTCGGTTCCGCGCTGCTGACGATCTGTGTTGGCTTCCTCGGGGGCCGGCATGATCACCGCCAACTTCTGCTGGCTGGCGCCAGCTTGATGATCGCGACGGGCGTGGCCTTTGCCGTGGTCCACGATTACGCGCTTCTGCTGGTCATCGCGTTCGCTGGCACGATCAACCCCTCAGCCGGCAGTGTCAGCGTGTTCGTGCCCTTGGAGCACGCCGTGCTCACGCGCGAAGTCATGGAACGTGAGCGCACCAGCATGTTCGCACGCTACAGTCTCGTGGGCGCATTCGCCGGAGCCATTGGTGGACTTGCTGCAGCAGTACCGGATTTCTTGATCCCGCTCGGGCTCGACCGGCTTGGCGGTATCAGGACCATGTTCGTCCTTTATGCGTTTCTGGGGCTGCTTGGCGGCTTGCTCTACGCGCGCATCCCGCGCCGCCCGGTACAAGCCGCGAGCACGACCGCCGCCTTGGGTCCATCGCGCCATATCGTTTTCAAGCTGGCGGCGCTGTTCAGTCTCGATGCCTTTGCGGGCGGATTTGTCGTCCAATCGCTACTCGCTCTTTGGCTTTTCGAGCGATTTGGCCTGTCGCTTCCACAGGCGGGTGTTTTTTTCTTCTGGTCGGGCGTGCTGTCGGCATTCTCGTTCCCAGTGGCCGCATGGCTGTCGCGGCGCATCGGGCTGATCAACACGATGGTGTTCACACATATACCGTCCAGTATCGCCCTGATGCTGGCGGCGCTTGCGCCGACATTGCCGCTTGCGCTTGGCTTTCTGCTTGTCCGGGCGGCACTGTCGCAGATGGACGTGCCGACGCGCTCGTCCTACGTGATGGCCGTCGTGACCGAGACGGAGCGGGCCGCCGCTGCAAGCTTTACGTCGGTGCCACGTAGTCTTGCCGCTTCGGCGAGCCCCGTCCTGGCGGGCGCACTGTTCGCCGCTTCATATCGCGCATGGCCGTTGTTCATCTGTGGTGCTTTGAAGATCATCTACGATCTCCTGTTGTTGATGCAGTTCCGGAGGCTGAAACCGCCGGAGGAATGCTGACGCAATCGTCAGCGACGGAAGAGAGCACTCCACAGCATCCAGGTTCCGATGAGACCGAGCAGGCCGCGGCTCATATTCTCGAGCAGTGGCGCTTCAAGCATGGCTGGTCCGGGCAGTTGAGACGCGAGCTTGCTCGGCTCGTTCAATCTCGCGAGAGCTTGCCGGCGAGCGAAACGGTCGTCTCCACATTGTATGCAATTATAGGTCAGTCGCCTCCGGGCATCTTTTGCTGGTCAGGGCCGATCTGGCCGCTTCGTACCGGCAGCGCAGCCAAGGTTTTGCTTTGGTAAGCGTCGAGAAATGGCGTTTTCGCAACCATTTCGCCTGTCGTAATCGGTGAATTTTCACTCAAGGTTCAAAAGTGTCTGCAATATAAAATACGATATTGACGCAAGATTGCATACATGAGAGAGTCCTTTTGTCTATACAAAACGGTGTGGAGGCCGATTGTGTCGACGGCGCGAGGAGCGCCAAAAAAGGAGGAGAAAATCCATGTCAGTGAAGAGACGTACGTTCCTGCAAGGGGCGGCCGGCGCTATCGGCTTGGCCATCGCGCAGGGTGCCTTGTCGAAAATCGCCTATGCGCAGGGGGCGGCCGGCACGCTCCGGGTCGCCATCGCCAAGCCCGCCGGCAATCTCGATCCGCAGAGCCACTACGCCATCTGGGCGATCCAGGATCTGATGTTCGAGCCGCTCGTGAAATACGGCAAGGGTGGCCAGATCGAGCCGTGCCTGGCGACCGACTGGAAGATCGAGGACGGCGGCAAGACGCTGCAGCTGACGTTGCGCCAGGGTGTGACGTTCCAGGACGGCACCAAGTTCGATGCCGCGGCGTGCAAGTGGAACCTCGAGCGCTGGATGGGTCTCGACCAGTTCAGCTGGATGAACTGCTCCAAGCACTTCCAGTCGCTGGACGTCATCGACGACTATCACGTCACCCTGCATTTCAAGGAGCCGGTCCTCGCGCTGATGCAGGAGCTGTCCTACACGCGGCCGACGCGCTTCCTTTCGCCCAAATCGGTTGGCGCCGACGGCAAGTTCAAGGATCCGGTCGGAACGGGACCGTGGGTCCAGATCAGCGCGGACGACACCCAGAGCGTCTTCGAACACTATGACGGCTATTGGGGCGACAAGCCGACCTATGAGCGTCTCGAGGCCAAGGTCATCCCCGATGCGCGGTCGCGGGTTGCGGCGCTGCGCGCGGGGGAGATCGACCTCATCGGCGGCTTCTGGATCGCGCCTCTGACCCCGGAGGAGGGCAAGCAACTCGAGTCAGCCGGCTTCAACGTCGTCGTCGATCCGGGTAATGTCACGTTGGTGATGGCGTTCAACCCGGACCGTGCCGAGGCGCTCAAGGACCCGCAGGTGCGCAAGGCCGTCAGCATGGGCATCGACCGCGCGGCGATCTCCAAGGTGCTCTACCACGGCTACGCCAGGCCCGCCGGCAACATGTTCTCCGGCGCTCTGCCCTATGCCGGGACGCAATATGATGCGCCCGTCCGCGATGTGGCGGCTGCATCGGCGCTGCTCGAAAAGGCCGGCTGGACGGGAAGCCCCATCCGATCGAAGAACGGCAAACCGCTGACGCTCGAACTGGTCGTCAGCCCGGATGCGGTGCCGGGATCGCGCGTGATCGCCGAAGTCATCCAGTCGGAGATGAAGGAGATCGGCATCGACCTGGTGATCCGCTCCGTCGACCATGCCTCCAAACACACCGACATGCTGGAGCAGAAGTACGACCTCGGCTTCTTCCTGACCTATGGCGCGCCTTATGATCCGTTCGGCTCGATCGTGGGGCTGTGCCTGTCGACGTTCAAGAATGACGTCGAGGGCAAGCTGGTCACCGATCCGACCAATCTGGACCCGTTGATCAATGCGGCGATGGCTGCGACCGGCGACCAGATCCAGCCGACCATTCAGAAGGTCTTTGACTGGCTCAGGGACAACGACGCCATTGCGCCGCTGGTCTACGTGCCGAGCATCTGGGCGCATTCCAAGCGCGTCCAGGGTTTTGGCAGTCCGGTCACCGAATACGACATGCCTTACGAAAACATCGTATTGGCCGATTAGCGGGAGGGTGCCTTGATCCACTTCATCAGCAAGCGGCTGAAGCATTCCCTGGTCCTTTTGTTCATGGCGTCCCTGGTTTGCTTCACACTCGTCGTGTCGGCACCTGGCAATGTTGCCGTCCTGATTGCCGAACTGCGGGGAGCCGTCGCCACGCCTGGTTATGTTGAACAGGTTGAGGAAGAGATAGGACTGAACAAGCCACTGCTGATGCGCTACGTGGATTGGCTTGGTGACGCTGTTCGCGGAGATTTCGGCATCTCCTATAGAACCGGTCAGGACGTCAGTGCGGATCTCGCAAACCGGATGCTCGTGACCGGAACGCTGATTGCGGGTTCGGCCGTGATCGCCACCCTCATCAGCCTGGCTCTGGGATTCCTCGGTGCCTTCTGGCCCTACAGATTGCCGGACCGCGTATCGCGCGGTCTGGCGCTCCTTGGCGCGTCCACACCGACGTTCTTCGTCGGCGCGCTGATGATCTACGCCTTTTCCGTCACCTTCCAACTCCTGCCTTCGTTCGGTTTCGACGGTCCGAAGAGCTGGATCCTACCTTGGCTCACCATCGCGGTCTTGCCAGCGGCCGTTCTCAGTCGCGTCGTGCGGGTGGGTCTGGAAGAGGCGATGACCAGTCCCTTCGTTCTGACCGCAAAGAGCAAGGGTCTCGGTCGTACCGCCATATTATTCCGTGAAGCGTTGCCCAACATCACGCCGATCTTCATCAACGCGCTCGGCACCCAGGTCGGCTTGATGACCGCGACGGCCATCATCGTCGAGCCGTTGTTCGCCTGGCAGGGCGTGGGTGACTACTTCCTCGCCGGCGTACGCTTCCGCGATTTCATGGTGGTGCAGGCGTGCCTGCTCATCTTCCTCACTTTCTTCATCGTGGTGAACCTGATCGTCGATCTGGCAGTCCTGCTGACCGATCCGCGCATCCGCCGCCAATGGAGCTGACCATGAACATGCTCAATCCCATTCTGGCCCGATTGAACAAGATGCCGCGCGCGGCGCTGATCACCATCGGCCTCTTCGTTGCTCTCGGAACCTTCGCGCCCTGGCTTGCACCTCAGGATCCGAGCACCCAGAACCTGCTGGACGCCGGACTTGGCCCGTCCGCCGCCCACTGGCTCGGAACCGATCACCTCGGACGCGATACCTTCAGCCGCCTGATCATCGCCGCAAACACCTCGCTCGTCAGCGTCGGTTCCGTTCTCGGCGTCGCCATGACCATCGGCATCCTGCTCGGAACGATCGCCGGTTATCATCGCGGCTGGGTCGACGACCTCTTGATGCGCGTCGTCGATGTCGGTCTGTCGGTGCCGAGCCTGATCATCTCGCTGGCTGTCATCGGCATTGTCGGCCCTGGATACTGGACGATGGTGCTGGCGCTGGCGCTCGCCTGGTGGCCGATGAGCGGCCGCATCAGTCGCGCGGTTGCCGTCAGCATCATGAGCAAGCCGCATATCGAGGCCTTGCGGGTACTGGGCGCCAGCCCCTGGCGCATCTATTTCGGCCACCTTCTGCCCGGCACGATCGGCTCGGTGATGGTCTATGCGACGGCCGATGCCGGCACCGCCGCCCTCGCGGTCGCGACGCTGAGTTTCCTCGGTCTTGGCATCCAGCCGCCGACGCCGGAATGGGGGCAGATGCTCGTGGATGCGCTGCCCTATCTCGAGTCCGACCCGCGCCAGGTTCTGCTGCCGGGCCTTGCCCTCACGGCCGCAGTTATCGGCTTCAACACGCTTGGGGAATCCATCGCGCTCAACCGCATTCCGAAACCGCTCACCCGGCGCATGCTGGCAATCCGTCGTGCCGAGGTCGCAAGCTGGGGCAAGGAGAATTCCGATGCATGACGAACCCCTCCTGAACGTCAGCAATCTGACGGTCAACTTGCTGACCGCGAAATCGGCGGTCCGCCCCGTCGACGGCGTCAGCTATTCGGTCCGCCAGGGCGAGTGTCTCGCCATCGTCGGCGAAAGCGGCAGCGGCAAGACGGTGATGAACTTCGCACCGCTCGGCCTGATGCCAACAGGCGTGACGACAATGCTCTCCGGCTCCGTCAAGCTCGAGGGCCGCGAACTGATCGGCTTGTCCGAGGCCGAGATTCAGAAACTGCGCGGCAAGTCCGTCGGCTTCATCTTCCAGGACCCGATGAGCGCCCTCAACCCGGTGCGTCGGATCGGGCGGCAGATTGCCGAGATGGCCGAACTGCATCTCGACATGACGCCGAGGGCCGCGGAAGCGCGCGCGTTGGAACTGGTGAAGCTCGTCGGTATATCCGATCCCATGGCACGGCTCCGGCAATATCCGCATGAGCTCTCCGGCGGCTTACGGCAGCGCATCGTCATCGCCAGCGCGCTTGCGGGCGAACCGAAGCTGTTGATTGCCGACGAGCCGACGACCGCACTCGACGTCACGGTTCAGGCGCAGATCCTGCGATTGCTGAAGGACGTGCAGCGTCGGCTGAACATGGCGATGGTGCTGATTACCCACGACATGGGCGTCGTGGCGGGCGCGGCTGACAACATCGTCGTCATGTATGCCGCGCGCGCTGCAGAATGTGGTCCGGTGGACAAGGTTCTGGTGAGCCCGCGCCACCCCTACACCCGGGGCCTGATCAACGCGATCCCGAGGCGGGAGGACCCGATCGGTTCGGAGTTCCGCGGGCTTCCCGGCATCCCGCCGACGCTCGGTGCGCCGATCAAGGGCTGTGCCCTTGCGCCGCGCTGCGAACTGGCCGTCCCGGAATGCGGCAACAGCCGCCCGCCGCTGGTCCGCTCCGACGACAGCGCCGTTCTCGTGGCTTGCCCCGTCGTCAATCAAGGAAAGGCTGCCGCATGACACAAGCACCCGTTCTCAAAGTCGAAAACCTGCAGACGCGCTTCAAGAGCGTTCAGCGGGGCAAATATGTGCATGCTGTCGACGACGTCTCGATCGAACTCTATCCGGGCGAGATCGTCGGCCTGGTCGGTGAATCCGGCTGTGGCAAGTCGACCCTCGGGCGCACCATCGTCGGGCTCGAGAAGGCAAGCAGTGGCCGCGTTCTGCTCGACGGCGTCGATCTCAGCGCCCTCTCCGGAGCTGCCCTGCGTGACAGTCGCCGGGCGCTGCAATACGTCTTTCAGGACCCCTATTCGTCGCTCAACGATCGTCAGACGGTAGGCGAGGCGATCGACGAAGCGCTCGTGATCGCCGGCACCCGGTCACCGGAGGAGCGCGATCGTCGTACGAAGGAGCTCCTGGATCAGGTGGGTCTCGCATCCGCGGTAAGGGACCGTCACACGCGCGAGCTTTCGGGCGGTCAGCGCCAGCGCGTGGCGATTGCGAGATCGCTCGCCGTGAACCCGCGGGTGCTGATCTGCGACGAGCCCGTAAGCGCTCTCGATCTTTCCATCCGGGCGCAGGTGATGAACCTCTTCCTGCGCTTGCAGAAGGATCTCGGCGTGGCATGTCTTTTCATTGCCCATGATCTTGCGCTGGTGCGGCAGGCGGCCTCACGCGTCTACGTCATGTATCTCGGCAAGATCGTCGAGCATGGCCCGTCCCAGGAGCTTTACGACCATCCGAGCCACCCCTATTCGCAGATGCTGCTGGCTTCGGCTCCCGAGGTGGATCCGCGGATCGAGAAGAACCGCAGGGGACCGCTGATGATCGGGGAGGTGCCAAGCCCGACAAATCCGCCGTCGGGCTGCCGGTTCCGAACGCGCTGCCCTCTTGCCGTCGACGACTGTGCCAAGGCACTGCCGCCATCCCGAGTGCTTTCACCGGGTCATACGGCGGCCTGCACCTTCGCAGCGGATCTTCATCGCGGCAAGCGATCGGCTCTCCTTCAGCAGGAGGTGTCGGCCGCATAGAGCCGCGAAGGGCCCGCCCATGCGTTGCTCTCCAAGGAGCGGCGCCTCGGAGCTGCCAGTCTGGACGTGGCCCCTACCGAATCCACAGTTCCCTCGCATCCTTGTAAGCTGGGGATGCGCGACTGCCCCGCCACCGAGCGGGGCTCTTTTTATCAGCCGCTGCCGGCCAGGCGACGCTGGAGGCCGCGCCGGCCACGTTCCATGACGATCCCGTGGTTCCAACGGAAAACCGGCTTTAGAATGAATGAGAGCCTGATCATCCAGGGTTTGGTGATCTTGACGATCCAGTCGTAGCGCACCCGGCAGCGGGAACCGTTGCTCTGCAGCGTCCAACGGCCGACCCCCTCCAACTCTCCCGAGGCCCTGCCTTCGATGAGCGATTGCGGTTCAACCTTCACGGTCTCCATGTCAAAGGCCAGTTCATAGGGCAAGGCCGTCACCCATTCCAGGCGGCGAACCGCGCCGACGCCGTGTTCATCGCCCTCGCGCAGGAGCGAAACCCGCTTGACCGATGGCCACCATTCGGGCCAGGCCTCCGGCGTGCTCAGTTCCCGCCACACATCCTCCACCGGCGCATCGACGGCCCATTGGGTGACGAGGTGGAATTCGGTGAGAGACATCGCCGGTCCTCTTCATAGCCGGAGGACGCCGCCGGCGATGCTTGAGCAAAGCGCAGGCCAGCGCACGTGATCCGGCCAGATATTCGATAAGTCTCGGTAAAAGATCCGCCTCTTGGCTTGCTTGTGCAAGCTCTGATCGGCGGAAGGCGGATTGGCAGCCGCTGCCATCAGACGTCGTGCAGGCGCGTTTGACCGATGGCGGCCGTACACCTTGTCGAGCGGGCACATGCGGGCCGTCGTGGCCCGCATGTATTTCCCTACTGCATGTCTTTGTCCTTAAATCGACCCCGATTTAAGGACAAAGACATGCAGCAACTCGTATAGCGACCTTTTCGCGTCTGAAAAGACGCGCGGCGCTGTAGGAGCGTCAGGCTGCGCGGGCGGCCGCTGCGAGCGGCTCGAGGTCGTCGACGGCCTTGTCGCCGTTGTATACGGTCTCGTCGAGAATGCCCTCGCGTTTGGAGACGATTGTCGGCACCAGCGCCTGGCCGGCGACATTGACCGCTGTACGGCCCATGTCGAGGATCGGGTCGATGGCGAGCAGCAACCCGACGCCTTCGAGCGGCAGGCCGAGTGTCGAAAGCGTCAATGTCAGCATGACGGTCGCGCCGGTCAGACCGGCCGTTGCTGCCGAGCCGAGCACCGAGACAAAGACGATCAGCACATATTCCTGGATCCCGAGCGGCAGGCCGAAGAACTGCGCGATGAAGATCGCCGAGATTGCCGGATAGATCGCGGCGCAGCCGTCCATCTTGGTGGTTGCGCCGAGCGGCACGGCGAAGGCGGCGTATTCGCGCGGCACGCCGAGGCTCTTTTCGGTCACGGTTTCGGTGACGGGCAGGGTGCCGACAGAGGAGCGCGAGACGAAGGCGAGTTGGATGGCCGGCCAGGCACCGGCAAAGAAGCGCGACGGCTTCAGGCCATGGCCGACGAGCAGCGCCGGATAGACGACGAAGAGCACGATCGCGAGGCCGATATAGATGGCGGCGGCATACCAGCCAAGCTGCGCCAGCGTTTCCCAGCCATATTGCGCAACGGCGCGACCGAGCAGGCCGATCGTGCCGATCGGCGTCAGGCGGATAACCCACCAGAGGATCTTGCGGACGACCGCCAGCAGCGACTGGTTGAAGGCAAGGAACGGCTTGGCGGCGTCACCGACTTTCAGCGCAGCCGCGCCGACGGCGATCGAAACGACCAGGATCTGCAGTACGTTGAAATTGAGCGAGGTGCTGGCACTGCCTTCGGTGATCTTCGTGCTGGCCTCGAGGCCGAGCACGTTGGCAGGCACGAGACCCTTCAGGAAATCAAGCCAGGAGCCGGAGTAGGAGGGCGCCTTGGCGGCTTCCTGCGAAACGGCCGAGCCGATGCCCGGCTGAAGGATCAGGCCGAGTGCGATACCGATGACAACGGCGATCAGCGAGGTGATCGCGAACCAGAGCAGCGTCTGCCAGACGAGTTTTGCGGCGTTCTGCAGCGTCGCGAGATTGGCGATCGAGGCGACGATCGCGGTGAAGACGAGCGGCGGCACGAGCGCGCGCAGGAGCTGGACGAAGATCGAGCCGATCGTCTGGAGGGTAACGGTCAGCCAATTGGCATTGCCGGCGGCATCGACGCCCATGTTACGGGCGATCAGGCCGAGCAGCAGGCCGATGATCATGGCGGCCAGGACTTGGAAACCGAAGGAGGCGAAAATCGGCTTCGGTGGGGATTTGGTGATTGCTTGCGACACGTCTTACACTCTCATTGGATGGCGGCGGCTGAAATTTTGGGCAATGGCCGCCGCAAGTGCTCGAAAAATAGTCGGGTGTCCGGTTCGGGGTAAGAAACTCTTTGGCTCGAAAACCACTCAGAGTGGAATAATTTCTCCGGTAAAATTTCCCTGCGGTTGCCCAAGTGCACAGCCGAGGCCCGGACAGAGACGATGGCCGGGCCCAAACAGCTTGCGCAGCGGCGCGTTCCGCTGATTCCTCGGCTCGTTGGGTTGCCCGTGCAGCAAGGTCACACAGCGGCTGGCTTCCTTTGACGCGCATTCAGTCCCGGGCCTACGGCGACTGATCCTGCTTTCTGCGTCTGTGTCGAAAATCATTTCACTTGCTTCCGGTGCGAGAGAAATACTCTTTCTCTATAAATATAATAGATAATGTAACTTGTCTGTATGACGTGCCCGAGATCTGGGTCTGTCTTCAGACGATCCTTCATCCGGCCGCGCCCACGCATTTGCAGCGAGAAGAGGAGAGGATTGAGATGACACGCAAGATCCGGCTTGGAGCATTTCTTCCCGGCGGCGGACAACATATCGCCGCCTGGCGCCATCCCGACCATCCAGCCGACGGGGCGACCAGTTTCGAGTTTCACAAGCAACTGGCGCTGACGGCAGAACGTGGTCTGTTCGACGCCTATTTTCTGGCCGATGGGCTGGCGATCGGTTTCGGCGGTGCGCGCGAGGGCGGCAACGCCCGGGTGGCGGGCTTCGAGCCCGTGACCCTGTTCTCGGCGCTTGCGCCACTGACCACTCATCTCGGCTTCATCGCCACGTCGTCGACGACCTATGAAGAGCCCTACACCACGGCGCGCAAGTTCGCCTCGCTCGACCTGATCTCCGGCGGTCGCGCCGGATGGAACGTGGTGACGACAACCGGCGACCCGACGGCGCAAAATTTCAATCGCGATACCCAGCTTCCGCATGCCGAGCGCTATCGGCGCGCCGCCGAGCATGTCGAGGTGGTCAGGAAACTCTGGGACAGCTTCGAGGACGACGCCTTTATTCGCGACAAAGAAACGGGTGTCTTCTTTGATCCGTCGAAGCTGCACGACACCGACCATCGCGGCGAACATTTCAAGGTGCGCGGCCCGCTCAACATCTCGCGCTCTCCTCAGGGCCACCCTGTGATCGTACAGGCAGGCCAGTCCAATGACGGCCGCGGGCTGGCAGCCGCAACGGCAGAGGTGATCTTCACCGCCCACCAGCACATAGAGACGGCACAGGAATTCTACCGTGACATCAAGGCCCGCGCCCGGGGGCTCGGCCGCAACCCGGACCACATTCTGGTCATGCCGGGCGTCTCGCCCTTCGTTGGCAGGACGGAGGCCGAAGCACGCGAGAAATACGATCGCCTCACTTCGCTTATCGTCGAGGAGGATGGCATCGGCCTGCTCAATGGCCTGACCGGCGGCACGCTCGATCTGCATGGCTACGATCTCGATGGGCCGCTGCCGCCGGCCCCGCCGACCGAGGGCATGAAGAGCCGGCAGGCGCTGATCCGCCAGATCGCCGACGAAAACAACTTCAGCATCCGCCAGCTCTATCAATGGATCGCTTCGGCGCGCGGCCATTACACGATTATCGGAACCGCCGAGCAGGTCGCCGACACTCTGCAGGATTGGTTCGAAAACGAAGCCGCCGATGGCTTCAATATCCTGCCGCCCTGGTTCCCGACGGCCCTCGACGATTTCGTCGAGCTGGTGATCCCGGAACTGCAGCGCCGTGGCCTTTTCCGCACCGCCTACGAGGGCAGGACGCTCCGGGAAAATCTCGGCCTGCCCGTTCCCGTGAACCGCTGGGCCGCCGCGCGAGCGGCCGTCCAGGCAGCAGAGTGAGGTGGGATCATGTCCTACGAACACGTCAACACGTCGCTTGCGGCAGGCTTTGGGCTCGGCCGCGCTCAGGGGCACACCACTGCGATCCCGGCGATTGCCTCGCGCTGGCGCGCCTTGTTTGGCTCGATCGTCGCACGCTATGGCTTGGTGCTCGCCTTTCTCGCCTTCTGGCAACTCTCAAGTACAGTCGGCTGGGTTAATCCGGCGGTCTTTCCGCCCCTCGACGTGATCCTGTCCGCGCTCTGGAGCGGTCTTGCCAGCGGCGCGCTGCTGGACGATATCGCCATCAGCCTGCAGCGATCGGGCATCGCCTTTGCGGCCGCTGTTGCGGTCGGTATCCCTCTCGGACTGTTCATGGGGCAGGTTCGCTTCGTCGAGCAGGCGCTCGACCCCATCCTGCAGCTCTTCCGCCAGACTTCAGCCCTGGCGCTCTATCCGGTCTTCATCCTGCTGCTCGGCCTCGGCGAGACCTCGAAGGTATTCGTGATTTTCTGGGCCACGTTGTTTCCGATCCTGCTTTCCACCATCGGCGGCGTCAAAGAGGTCGACAACAAGCTCGTCGAGATGGCACGGACCTACGGTGCCGGGCCGCTCACCGTCTTCCGTCGCGTCGTGCTGCCGGCCTCGGTGCCGGCGATCTTCGTCGGCCTGCGCCTCTCGGCCACCACGGCGCTTCTGCTCTTGATCGCCGCCGAGATGATTGGCGCGAACAAGGGCATCGGCTTCCAGGTCATGAACGCCCAATACAACTTCCAAATCCCGCTGATGTTCGCGGCGATCCTGCTGCTCGCACTGCTCGGGCTCGCCGCCAACGCACTGCTCGTTCTCGCCCAGCGCAACCTCTGCCGCTGGTCGCAGCCTAACACCTGACCTCCCATTCTCTCTTGCGAAAGGACAACGCAATGACTTTCCACCCCCGCAATCTTCTTCTGTCTGCCGCGCTCACTCTCGGCCTTGCCGCACCGGCGGCAGCCGCCGACGCAGTGAAGCTGCGCTACCTCGCGAGCCAGGGCGGTCTGTCCGCCCATGAACTCGCCCAGGAACTCGGCTATTTCGATGGCACCGGGATCACGATCGAGAATATCGGCTACGCTACCGGTGGCCCGGCATCGCTGATTGCATTGGCCTCGGGCGATGTCGAGATCGGCAGCGCGGCAACGTCGGCCGTCTTGAACTCGATCATCAGCGGCAACGATTTCGTCGCCGCCTACCCGTCGAACGGCATCAATGACGAGGTGCAGTCGATCTTTTACGTGCTGGAAGACAGCCCGATCAAAAGCATCAAGGACATCGCCGGCAAGAGCATTGCGGTGAACACGCTCGGAGCGCATCTCGACTATACGATCCGCGAGGCCTTGCATTCGGTCGGCCTGCCGACGGACGCCGCCAACCAGGTGGTCGTGCCTGGTCCGCAGCTCGAGCAGGTGCTGCGTTCCGGCCAGGTGGACATTTCTGCTTTCGGCTATTGGCAGACGACCTTCGAGGGCGCAGCGCGTAAGAACGGCGGTCTGCGGGCGATCTTCGACGACACGGACGTGCTGGGGGAAATTGCCGGCGGCTTCGTGGTGCTGCGCCGGGATTTCGTCAAGGCGCATCCCGAGGCCGCAAAGACTTTCGTTGTTCAGTCGGCCCGTGCGCTGGATTACGCGCGGGAACATCCGGAGGAAACCAAGGAGATCCTGGCAAAGGCTTTGCAGGCACGCGGCGAAAACCCTGAGATCGCCCAGTATTTCCGCGGTTACGGGGTGCGAGCGGGCGGCCTGCCCGTCGAGCACGACGTCCAGTTCTGGATCGACGTCCTGGTGCGTGAAGGTAAGCTCAAGGAAGGCCAACTGGCGCCCAAGGATGTGCTCTTCGCCGTCGACGCTCCGGTCAGCAACTGAGGAATGGCTATGAGCGCTTCCCAGAGCCTTCGTCGTGGAGAGGTGGCAATTCGCCACCTCTCCAAATCCTATCGCCTGAACGGCACGCCACTGCCTGTCCTTAGGGATATCAACCTCAACATCCGGTCCGGTGAGACACTTGCCATTGTCGGTGCCAGCGGCTCGGGCAAGACGACCCTGCTGCGGGTACTGGCGGGTCTCGAGGACCCGGATGCCGGAGAGGTGCTGATCGACGGCAAGCGGAAGAGAGGCGTCGGCACCGACCGTGCGGTGATTTTCCAGGAGCCGCGGCTTTTGCCCTGGCTGACTGTGCTCGACAATGTCGGCTTTGGGCTGGAGACGCAGGGGCTTTCCCGCGGTGCGGCGAGGGAGCGGGCTCGGCGCTACGTCCAGCTCGTCGGCCTGCAACAGTTCGAAGGCGCCTATCCCCGGCAACTCTCCGGCGGCATGGCGCAGCGCGTCGGCATTGCCCGCGCGCTCGCGGTCCAGCCTGAAATCCTTTTGCTCGACGAGCCGCTCGGCGCGCTCGACGCGATGACCAAGATCAGCATGCAGCAGGAACTAGCGCGGATATGGCGTGACGAGGACGTAACGACCGTTCTCGTTACGCACGACCTCGAAGAGGCGATCTATCTCGCCGATCGCATCCTGATCCTGCCGCGCGAGAAGGGCGGTGAGCCCAGGCTGATCGAGATCGGCTTGCCGCGACCACGCGATCGCAGCGCACCCGAATTCGTCCGTCATCGCGAAGAATTGCTCCACCTCTTCGGCCTGCATTGAGGCTTCGGCGGAACGGTTGCAGCGATCAAGCGTTACCCCCTTCAAGGCCGCATCCGACAGGAGGTGCAGCCTGCTGGGCCTCCTGTGCAGGGCCGGATGCCGAGTCGAGACAGGAGCAACGCTATGAGAATTTCCAAAAGAATGTCATTCGCCGCAATCGTCTTTGCCCTAAGTGGGGCGGCTGGTCCGGTGCTGGCTCAGTATTACGTCGAACCCGCGCCTGCACCGGTCTATGTGGCGCCGGCGCCAGGGGCGGTGTATGTCGATCCGATGCCGACAGGCAGCATCTATGTGGCTCCAACGCCGGGTTACGTCTATCGCCCGCCGGCGAGGACATTGGGCGATGCCCGCCAGCGCTACACGGGTGAGTACCAGGGTCCCCACGAGGGCGACTACTATCTCGGTGTCGCGCATCCGCCACAGGTCCCTTGAGTCTGATACTGCGGATCCAACCGACAGTGCCTGGAGGCAACGCGTGGGACAGCGATCTCACGCGTCGTTCCGTTGACGCACCTCATCGCGGCGTGGCCTACTCGGGCAGGTTGAGCAGGCGGTAGCCTTCCACGAAGTGCTGCCGCATCTTCTCGTCCCGGAACGGTTGAGAGGCGGCCCATTGGGTGATCGTGAAGTTTGGATTGTTCATCAGGAACAATTGCGCTTCGGTTCGCGCCTCGTCCAGGCGACCGAGCCGCGCCAGACTCGCAGCGAGCAGGCGGCGTGATGTCGCCCGGTAGGTCGCAGGGTGGCGCAAGGTTTGGACCGCGGCCTCGTAATCCCGAATGCCATATTGAGCCTGACCAAGCATCCAATAGTACCAGCCCGGTGGGTGCGGGTTGAGGCGCAGCGCCTTGTGAACATGCTCGATCGCCTGCGCCGGTCGGCCGCAAAGGACGATGAGATCGGAGCGCATCGCCCAGGCATCGGCATGGTTGGGATCAAGCGTCAGGGCCAGGTCGAACTCGGCGTCGGATTCCTCCCAACGGTGCTCGTGACCGAGAATGATGCCGAGGACCCAGCGGTTCCCGGCGTCGTTGGGGTCGAGCGCGACCGCCCTTTGCGCTTCGTCGACGGAGCGCTGCCGATAGGGAACGATCGGCTGGTCCCAGAACTCCCAGCTCAGCCAGAGGTTCAGCGCCAGCAGTCGATGCGCCTCCGCATAGTCCGGATCGAGTGTGAGTGCCCGTTCGAGAAGGAAGATCGCCTCCCTTGCTGCCCCTGCGGTCTGCAGACCGAGCGAGCGCGCGCGCACGCAATAGTCGTAGGCTTTCAGGTTCGATGGGCGGTTGCGCGCCGGCGCGTCAGTGAGGCGCCCGACCAAGGCTTCGACGATCCTGATCGTCACCTCGTCCTGAACGGCGAACATATCCTCCAGGCTGCGGTCAAACCGCTCCGCCCACAGGTGATCGCCCTCCAAGGCATCGATCAGTTGGGCGTTGATGCGAACGCGGCCCGCCGCCCGTCGGGCGCTGCCTTCCAGCACGTAGCGAACGCCGAGTTCGCGCGCGATACGGCGCACATCCTCATGCCGGCCCTTGTAGGCAAAAACCGAATTGCTGGCGATGACGAACAACCCGCCGGCCCTGGAAAGGTCGGTGATCAGGTCTTCGGTCAGGCCATCGACGAAGACCTCTTGCTCCGGCTCGTTGCTCATATTGGTGAAGGGGAGGACGGCGACAGATGGTTTGATGGGCAACGGCAAGGAGGCCCTGGCGCTGCTGGCCTGGCTCAAGGTCGTCGTGCTGATGCGATAGAGAGAAACCGGCTCGACGATGTTCTTGATCGCGTGGGGGCCAAGCGCGTCGAAGTCGCAAAAGAGGCGCCGCCTCACCTGGTCGTATATGTTGCCGGAGACATAGATTTCGCCGGGTCCGGCCATGGTCTGAAGCCGCGCGGCGACAATGACGCCGTCTCCATAGAGATCGCCGCTTTCGACGACGACATCACCGAGGTTGATGCCGATGCGCAGGAGAATGCGGCGATCATCGGCAAGCCCCTGATTGGCAACTGCCATGCCCTTCTGGATGTCGATCGCACAGGTGACCGCATTCACGGCGCTGGCAAACTCCACCAGCACACCATCGCCCATTGTCTTGACGATGCGGCCGTTGTGCTCGCGGACAAGGGGATCGAGGATCTGCTTGCGGCGTTCCTTCAGCGCTGCAAGCGTACCGCCTTCGTCCAGCTCGACGAGGCGGCTGTAACCGACGACATCGGCAGCCACGATTGCCGCGAGACGCCGTTGAGCGCGTTCTTCAGCCATGTCGCGTGCTTCCGCAGAATAGGGTGCACGGAATTGTAGGACGTCGGCCGGAAATGTCTATGAGGGAGTGCTTATGCGCCCGATCGACGGCAACCGAGTTCCATGGCGACATCCCTGCCTGCGTTCGCCGAGGCAGGCCTCAACGCCAGCCGAGCGCCGGCGCGACATGTTTCAGGATCGCCTCGATCACATGGGCGTTGTAGTCGACGCCAAGCTGGTTCGGGACGGTCAGGAGCAGCGTGTCGGCCTCGGCAATCGCTTCGTCCTTTGCCAGTTGCTCGATGAGAACGTCCGGTTCGGCGGCGTAGCTGCGCCCGAAGATCGCCCGCGTCTTGTCGTCGATGAAGCCGATCTTATCCTCGTGCTGATTGCCGTGCCCGAAATAGGCGCGGTCGCGCTCGTCCACCAGCGCGAAGATGCTGCGGCTGACCGAGACGCGCGGCGCGCGCGTATGGCCGGCGGCTTTCCACGCTTCCCGGTAGGCCCGGATCTGGTCGGCCTGCTGGACATGGAACGGCAGGCCGGTCTCGTCGTCCTTCAGCGTCGAACTTTGCAGGTTCATGCCGAGCTTGGCGGCCCAGACGGCGGTGGCGTTGGAGCTGGCGCCCCACCAGATGCGGTCTCTCAGACCAGCGGAGTGAGGTTCGACGCGCAGCAGGCCGGGAGGATTGGGAAACATCGGCCGCGGGTTGGGCGCAGCGAAGCCTTCGCCGCGCAGAATGTCGAGCAGCACTTCCGCGTGCCGTCTTGCCATGTCGCTTTCGGTTTCGCCGTCGGCTGGCTGGTAGCCGAAATGGCGCCAGCCATCGATCACCTGTTCCGGCGAGCCGCGGCTGATGCCGAGCTGCAGGCGTCCGCCGGCGATGATGTCGGCAGAACCGGCATCCTCGGCCATGTACAGCGGGTTCTCGTAGCGCATGTCGATGACGGCGGTGCCGATCTCGATCCGGCTGGTCTTGGCGCCGATCGCCGAAAGCAGCGGGAACGGCGAGGCGAGCTGGCGGGCAAAGTGATGGACGCGGAAATAGGCGCCGTCCGCGCCCACTTCCTCGGCCGCAACGGCGAGATCGATCGACTGCAGCAGCGCGTCGGCCGCGGATCGCGTCTGCGACTGGGGCGAAGGTGTCCAGTGTCCGAAGGAAAGAAAACCGATCTTCTTCATGGTCGTGCCGCCTGTCGAATGAAACCGACCGCTTCATGACACGATTCCGGTTTTGGATACAGACGGCGATCGGTGACTTCGCCGTGAACGGAGTGGACCCTGCCCCTCTACGGAACAGGGGCCTTCCGGTTTTATCGCACTTGCAGACGCGCCTTCATGTTCGGGTGAAAGCGGCAGTAATAGGCGAAGGTGCCGGCCTTTGTGACGATAAGTGTCGCCGTTTTTCCGGGCGGTATCACGATGTCGAAATCACCCTTGGCCGTTGCCGTATGCGCCATGACGTCCTTGTTCTGCCACTCGATCACGTCGCCCGCGGCGGCGCTGATCTCGGCGGGCGAAAAGACGAGTTTTTCAATCGTGACCCGGATGGTCTCCGCCCGCACCGGCGATCCGGCCAGCATCAGGGCCAGACCGCCAATGGCACCAAGCCTCAGCTTCGAGATCATGACGTGGCCTACTTCATCATGGCCGCGACATGCTCGGCATGTTGCTGGTGGCCCTGAAACAGCTTGAGGCCGGTCTCCAGCAGATCCTTCAGCTCGGCATTCTTCGCAGACGGGATCAGCAGGGTTTCGAGCGCGCCGTTGACCTGCTTGTGGTAGGCGACCTCGTTGGCGACATAGGCCTTGTCGAAGTCGGCGCCGCTCAGCTTCGCGAGCTTTTCGCGCTCCTGCGTGGCTGCCTTCGTCAGCGAGCGGCTGGTGTCATTGTCCTCGGGTTTCACCTTCAGTTTCTTCACGAGATCGAGCGCCTGTTTGTTCACGGCCTCGTGGTCGCGCAGCATGTCGTTGGCGAAGGCGAGCACCTCCTTGTCCTTCGAAATCTTCAGGGCCTGCTTGGCCGCCTCGATGTCGATGACGCCGGCGGTATAGGCGATATGGGCAATCTGGGGATCGGTGATCTTGCTCCCCGCCGCAAGGCTGGCGCCACTGATGAGGCAGGCGAGGGCGAGGGCTGAGGTCAGGCGGGCATACATCGGGAACTCCTCTCCGGCGGCGCGTTGCCGCCGGTTTCTGTGGATGACACCCATTGGATGCGCGCTATCGACGAAGGTTCCCGAAAATATTACCTGACGAGCCCGAGCCGGCTCATGACGGCCGCCGTCAGCCGTTCGCAGCGGCGACCGGCAAAGGGAAAGGCATTCATCAGCACGGGTCCGATCTTGCGGTCGATATGTTGGCGCAGGAGCTGGCGGGCCCGGTGCAGGCGGCTTCTGACCGTCTCCGGCTTGATGTCCAGCATGGCGGCGGTTTCCTCGACGCTCATCGCTTCTATGACGCGCGCGGTGAAGACCAGGCGAAACGCTTCCGGCAAGGCGTCTGTCGCCTCTTCCACCAGACGCAGAATTTGCCGCTGGGCGAGGGCTCGCTCCGGATCGTCCGAAACTGCCGCATTTGGAAACGGCACGATATCGGCGCTCGCCGGTTCGGTTGCCAGGGGAACCTCATGTCGCGTGGACGACTTGCGCAAGCGTCCGAGCGCCTCATTGAGAACCACGCGATGAAGCCAGGTGGTGAGACTGGCGTCACCACGGAAAGTTTCAAGGTGCTCGAAGGCGCGAAGATAGGCCTCCTGCACCACATCCTCGGCGATGCTGTCGTTGCGCACGACCGAACGCGCGATGCGGAAGAGCCGTTGATTGTGCCGACGCATGATGGTGCGGAACGCCTCGGGATCATTGGCGAGAGCGCGCTGGACGAGATCATGGTCCGTCAAGTGATCGGCCTGAGGCGTGAGCCGTGGTATTTGCAAGAGAACATCCTTCATCATCCACCTCCAAACCAACGTTTGATGCGGATCCGGCAAAATCGTTCCCGATCGGTCAAAGGGAAGACTACCCGTTGCCAAGGGCGACCGGAACAGAAAACGAGTCTCCGCGGTACGCGCGGTCGCGTGATTTTGCCTGCGCGGAGGGAGAATCCGGGCATCTTCGCCAGTGATAGTTGGAGGCGGGGCCTGGTTTCGCGCGAGGGTACGCATCAGCGGTCTTTTTTTTATCGAGGAGGGAACTGTGGTTCCTGCTGGCGAGTTGGTGAAGCGGCGATCTCCGTGTGGAGGGGCGCGCACCGAGGTCGCATCTTCGGACCAGGAGAGACGACTATGAAGCATCAATCGATTGAACAATTGCAAGCGCTCGCCGAAATCCGTCCCGATCCCGTGATGACGAGAACGGAACGGCTTCAACGTTGGGCTGAACTCTTGGAAAGCAATCCCGATCGCCGACTGGGCACGCTTTCCGGTACCGAACGTGCGACCGCTGCCGTTCGGCAGGCCATGCAGGTCAACGGTTCCCCCATGACCGTTGCATTCGAGGATCCGCAATTGCGGCTCGCGGGCCTTGCCGATGACAGCTATGGCGAAGCAAAACGGTTCTTCGAAATATCGGACCACCAATTGCACGACATCGTCTGCGACTGCAATTTCGGCAGCTCGGTACGTGCCGCCTATGCGGCCCGGCGGGTTCGCTCAGCCATCGGCCTCTGGCCGCGACTGAAAGCGCTCTTTAGCTGAGCCAGATCGGCCTCACTTAAGGGAAGCCAGGGCGCCAGCCGAAAGCTTCCCTCACCTTCCGTCCTCGATGCCCGGCGACAGGACTTGATCGCCGGGAGATAGACTGCGGTGAATTATGGCGGCCAGCCATGGCCATTTCCAGTCGCCGGGCTCCACGCCCGCAGCGACGTAGTGCGATCGCGCCGCTTTGTAGGTGCGCGCGGAGTGGCGGCCTCACCTCAGCTTCGACCCGGCGCGCAAGGGGCTCTGCCGCGGTGACTCGACATCCGCTTCGATGGGGGCATCCATGAGCATGGACGAAGGGCAAACCTAGCCCGAGGGAGTATATCGCTGCCTTCCCGACTTGCAGCATCATCCATCCACGCCGGTGTCGCGCGGCTCGCCGGGGGGTGGAGGGATGCAGTCGCGGGAGGAGGACTTCATGACATTGGCAGCAACAACCCGGGCGCTGAGCGCGACCTCGGTCCTGGCGATCATGGTTTGCGCAGCGCAGCCGGTTTGGGCGGCGCCCGACCTGATCGTGCTGAATGGCGACGTGCGCACGGTCGATGAAAGCAAGGCCAAGGCGCAGGCCTTCGCCGTCGAGAACGGCAAGTTCACCGCGATCGGCAGCAATGACGAGATCAAGGCGCTCGCCGATGCCGGAACCAAGGTGATCGACGCTGGCGGCAAGACCGTTACCCCGGGCTTCATCGACAGCCATACCCATCTCACATCCGGCATGGACATGGTGACCGGAGTCGATCTTTCCTACATCCCGGACAAGAAGACCTGGCTTGAAAAGATCAAGGAGGCCGATCAGCGCCTGCCCAAGGGCGTCTGGCTGATGGGCGGCGGATGGGACTACACGCTCGGCGAAGGCAAGCTGCCGACCAAGGAGGATCTCGACGCCGTGGTGCCGGATCGCGTCGTGGTCCTGCGCGACATTGATTTCCACTCCGTATGGGTCAACTCCAAGGCGCTCGAAGTCGGCGGCGTGACGGCAACGTCGAAAGTCGAAGAGGGCGGGCAGGTACTGCTGAACGACAAGGGCGAACCGAGTGGTATCCTGCTCGAAAAGGCCGGTGATCTTGTCGAGAAACACCGCCCGGTCGCCAGCGATAGCGAACGGCGCGAGGCGCTGCTGCAGACGATGAAGTTTGCCAACAGCCTGGGGATCACCGGCGTCAACGACATGTCGGATCTCGCGGCGGTGCACGACTACGCCGCGATCCTCGCCGATAAGAAGATGCCGCTTCGCGTCTGGTACGGCTTCTTCGAGGGCGACCCGAAGAAGATCGCCGCCGCCGTCAAGGATCGCGACGAGGTCGATAAGGTCGCCGCGGATTCGGGCGAGCCGGAGACGAAGGGACCGCTGCTCAAGCTCGGCTACACCAAGTCGGTGATCGACGGCGTGCTCTCGACCCGCACGGCCTATATGCATGAGGATTACTCCGACCAGCACGGCTGGAAGGGCAAGCCTTTCGAAACCAAGGAGCAGCTTGCCGCCGCGATCAAGGCTTCCAACGAAAACGGCTTCCCGACGGCGGTGCATGCGATCGGCGACGGCGGCGTCAGTCTCGTGCTGGATGCGTTTGCGGAGGCGTCCGTTCCGCGGCCTCAACCGAACCGCATCGAACATATCGAGGTGGTCGAAACCAAGGACATTCAGCGCTTCAAGGAACTCGGCGTCGTTGCCTCGATGCAGCCGAACCATGCAACCGGCACGATCGGCAAATACATCACCGAGCGCATCGGTACCGAGCGCGAGCCGCGGGCTTATGTCTGGCATTCGATGCTCGATGCCGGCGTGCCGCTGGTGTTCGGTTCGGACTGGCCGACTTCGCCGCTCAGCCCGCTGACCCAGATCAACGACGCCGTCTTCCGCGAAAGCCCGTTCGGCCTGGGGGATGGCCCCTGGCATCCGGAGCAGGCGGTGAGCTTCGACCAGGCACTGCACGGTTTGACGCAAGCGGGTGCGGACATGACACCCTGGGGCAACCAGATCGGCTCGATCAGCGTCGGCAAGTGGGCGGATTTCGTCGTGATCGACGGCACCCTGCCGGATCCGCTTGACCGTTCCATCCGGGAACGCAAGGTCGAAGCGACCTATCTCGCCGGAAACGAGGTCTATCGCCGGCCGTAGGTCTGGAAGAGAGCTCACCGATACTGTCGATCGCCTTCTGAGCCAAGGCGATCGCGCTTTTGGGTCGTCTGATCATTTTCGGCCGGCGCCTGTGGCGCCGGCCGATTTGGCGCGCGGGCTTTGCCGTTACCGGTTTTCGGAGCTGTTCGGCGCTCATCTGAAGTTTGGTAGGCTGTTGCCCCTGGATCGTCGCAGCCTGCCCTAGCTTAGTGCCTGAATATGCATAATAATCGCGCCTCACTTGGACTTTTATCAAGGTAAGGGCGCGTTGTAATGGCACTGGACTCGTTGGACGTGAGGCTGCTGCGCATCTACGTCACGATCGTGGAGGCGGGCGGCTTCGCGGCCGCGCAGGGAGAGCTCAACCTCTCGCTGTCGACGATCTCCAACCATATCTCGGCTCTGGAGGGTCGGCTGGGCCTCACCCTTTGCCAGCGCGGCCGGTCCGGCTTTCGTCTCACGGAAGAGGGGCGCGCCGTCTACGAGGAAGCCAAGCGCCTCTTCGGCTCGATCGACCAGTTCGACATCCGCATGAAGGGATTGCAGCACCAGTTGAATGGCACGCTCTGCGTCGGCCTCATCGACAACACGCTCTCCGATCCGTCCTCCCGCCTCAACCGCGTCTTTGCCCGTATGACGGACGAAGCGCCGGAAGTGGCGCTTTCGATCGTCACACGGCCGCCGCATGAACTCCTGAGGGACGTGATAACGGGCGAGCTTCAAATCGCGATCGCCAGTTTTCCGCGCACGACGCTGGGGCTGGAATATATCGCCCTCTACGAGGAGACCCAGCGCTTTTATTGCGGCGCCGAGCATCCGCTTTATTCCCGTGATGACAGCGAGATCGAGATCGACGACATCCGCTCCTACAATCTGATCGGCCGCTCCTATTGGAACGCCCGCGATCTCAAGATCTTCTCGATTGCCAATCCGCGCGCAACCGTCAGCGACATGGAGGCCGAAGCGCGCCTGATCCTTTCCGGCCGCTACCTCGGCTATCTGCCCGACCACTTCGCCAGCCGTTATGTCAGCGAAGGGTTGCTGCGGCCGATCCGTCCGGATCTCTTCAGCTACAAGGCGCCGTTCCAGGCCGCATTCGACAAGTCGCGCGCAAAGTCGGGCCTGGTCCCGTTTTTCGTGAAATTGCTCGTCAGCGAATTCGATGTCTCACAGATGGGGCGAGGCGCTTCGCGCCTGCGGGCCGGGCGATAGCCGCATCCTCGAACAATTCAGCGCTGACGTACGGACAGGGGCGGGACCGGTAAAACCGATTCCGCCCCTGTTCAATGCTCTTGCTGGAGAGAGCGTCAGCTCAGCGGAAAGCCCATGGCGGAGACTATCTTCAGCCAGGGCTTGCGCCAGCCGCCGGACTTGTCGGCGGTATCGAGCGCATACATGGTGACCTGCGCGCCGAGCCAGCGGAATGGCTCTGGCGGGATCGCGTTCGGCAGGCTGGTTGCGAAATCGAGCCGGCTTTCCGGCGTCTTCGAACCGTCGAGGATATCGAGCGCGATGCGCGCGCCGAAGCGGGAAGCCGAGACGCCGAAGCCGGAATAGCCGCCGGCATAGACAACCTTTTCGCCGTAATACCGCTGGAAATGCACCGCCATGCGGGTACTGAGGTCGATCGGTCCGCTCCAGGCGTGGGTGAAGCGCACATCTTCGAGCTGCGGGAAGGTGTCGAAGAAGGCGGATGCCAGGGGCTCGTAGGTTTCGAGTTCCTTGTCGACCGAGGGGAAGGGATCGCCGGCAAAAGCGTAGGCGAGGCGTCCGCCGAAGATGATGCGGTTGTCCTTGGTGAGCCGCATGTAGTTCATCTGCGTGCGAGTGTCGTAGACGCCCTGGCGGTGGCTCCAGCCGATCGACGCCATGCGTTCTGCCGATAAGGGTTCCGTCGCCAGGACCCGGTCGCGAACGGCGACGACGCGGTGCTTGATCTTCTTGTGGCCGGAGGCAAAGGCATTGGTGGCGAGAAGAACCTTCGGTGCCGTGACGCTTCCTGAGGACGTCATGGCCTTCATCCGGTCGCCGAGGTCCTCAAGGCCGGTGAGCTCGGTGTTCTCGAAGATCTGAACGCCGAGGGTGAGCGCAACCCGCTTCAGCCCGAAGGCAAGCAGTGCCGGATGCACGGTGCCGCAGATGTGCTTCGACCAGACGCCAGCCTTGTAGCGCGGAGAATTGATCTCGGCGCGCACGGCGCTCTGATCAAGGAAGTCGGCCTGGTGGCCATATTTGAGGTGGAGTTCGTGCTCCTCGTGCAGCGCCTCGATATGGGCGTCGTCGACGGCGACCGTCAGCTCGCCGCCCCATTCGGCGTGGCAGTCGATCTGATGTTCCTCAAGCGTCTGCAGGAAACCGTGCATGTTCTCCTGGCCGAGCTTTTCGAGCGCGGCGATGTCCTTGGGAAAGATACGCACCGCATTCGAAAGTCCGTGCATGACCGAGGTCGAGACGACGCCGCCCGGCCGGCCCGAAGCGCCATTGGCGACCGAGCCTTTCTCGACCAGCACCACGTCGATTTCGGGCTGGCGCTGCTTGGCCTGGATGGCGCCCCACAACCCGGTAAAGCCGCCGCCAACGACGAGCAGATCCGCCTTCAAATGATGCGTCAGCCGCTCTCGCGGCTCGGGTGCATCCGGCCGATCGAGCCAGAACGGCGTCATCTTCACATCGGCAAGGGCTTTGCTATTTACCTTGGTCATAGAGGCGCCTCACATCACTTCGCGGCTGGTGCCGTGTAGAGGACGTAGATCTTGCGCATCGTCTCGAGCACTTCGAAACGTACCTCGACGCCGGCGGGCAGGACGTAGCTTTCGCCGGCTTCGAACGTCTCGACGGAGCCGTCGGGGTTGGTGATTGCGACCTTGCCCGAGAGGATGACGCTGTATTCGCTGCCATCGGGATAGGAGAGCATTTCCGCATAGGGCGTCGACTGCCAGGTGCCGATCACGACCGCCTTGTCGGGGCTTTCGAAATGAACGTCGCCGAGCTCATCCGCAAAACCGGAAAGGATCGCCTCAGGGGGCACGACGCTGCATTTCTCAAGCTCGCGCAGGCCGACACCATTGCGCCCGAGTTTGATGACCTTCGACATGTTCACTCCAGTTCAGAAAGACGAGCGGCAAGCTGATCGGCCGTGCTCAGGGTTTCGTTGCTTCAAATCTTCGCAATACGACGCGGTGCCAGGAGATCAATGTTGTCTCGGCCGTCGCGCTTTGCTTTGCAAGTCGGCGTTCTTACTGCGCGACTTGCCCTGTTTTTCTAAGTGGTTGGAAAGACCTTAGGTATACGCCAAAGGGCTAGGTTGTGGGCGTAAACAGCGCCGCGCCACGGGGCTACAGGCCTTGCCTTGCTGGGCTTTGGCGGCGATTGCCGTTGTTTTGCCCGGCCAAACGATAGTTTTGGAAATCCCATAGTGAAAATCCGTTACTTGCGACGAGTTCAACCTTCGCCTAATCTGCGCCTGGAGGAGAACACCATGAACGACGATACGATCATCAAAGTCTGTGCGGCGACGCAGCGGGCACCCGGTGTGGGAGATCTGGCGCTATCCCTGATGGAGGGGGTTGGGCGTTCGGATTTCCAGGATCGCCTGGCGCAGTCGCTCAAGCGCCACGTTGCGATCGATGCAGGTCTGATGCTCTTGTATCGGCGAAACGCGCCGCCGAAGATCCTGTTCAACGATTGGCGCACGGACAAGGGACTGTCCGATATTCGCGCCTATCTTCAGGGCCCGTACCGGCTCGACCCGTTTTATCGGTTGGCGCTCGACAATGGCGACGACGGTCTTTACCGCCTGAGACAGATCGATCCGTCCTTCGACCGGTCGCAATATTACCGCGACTATTACCGCCACTCGGGCCTGCACGACGAATTCAATTTCTTCATCGGCATCGATGCCGACACGAAGATCGCGATCTCGCTGGCGCGGCGCCATTCGCACGCGGCCTTTAGCGGAGAAGACCAGGATTTTCTGCAGAGCGCAGCACCGCTGCTCAGCATGGCCGTGCTTCGGCACTATCGCGACCTCAGGCCCGAAAGCCTTGGCGATGACGGTTCGCCGCTCCAGAGCGCATTGGCGCAGGCGGTCCGGAACTTCGGCCGCAGCCTGCTCACTGATCGCGAATGCCAGGTCGCGCAAATGATCCTGCGCGGCTATTCGGTCAAGGGTGCCGCTGAAAAGCTCGGCATATCGCCGGCGACCGTCAAGCTGCATCGGCGCAACCTCTACGCCAAGCTCGACATCACCTCGCAGACCGCTCTGTTCTCGCTGTTCATCGACGCCGTGTCGTCGGCGAGCAGTGCGTTCGAGGACCCGCTGGCCACGTATCTTTCGCCGGGTCGTGCGCTAAAGCCACACTGATTTCAGCTCTTTGCGCGGCAAATTCCGGGACGAATTTCCGGTTCGAACTGGGTGATTAACCAGTCGCGCCGTTCCAGGGGGGAGCTTAAACACGGACTCGAAGTCGCTCTCGTCGGTGTGCCCGACCGGTGGCTGCCGGCGACCATTCCCCGGCAGCTTCGAGATTCCTTGAAAAGCTTCACGGGTGTTCCCGGTGGTCCGAGGGGAACATTTCCGGAAGCGGGAGGTTCGTCGGGTAGGCTAAGCGCAAGAGACCGCTTGGGAACGATAAATGGAGTTTAGACATGAAACTTGCTGTATCCGCTGTCTTAGCGGTCGCCCTTTTCTCGGCGGCCAGCCTGACTGCTTCTGCGCAGTCCGGCACCAGCGCTACCGGAAATCAGCCTTCGACGACGATGGAAAAATGCAAGCCGGGTAGCCCGAATTGCAAGGCGGAGCAAAAGGGGAATAAGCCGTATTCCAGCGAGACCACCGGCACCGTGAAGAGCAATGATAACAGTGCCGCTGGGGAAGCGCAGGACACGGTCCCGAACAAAGATTGCCCGCCTGGCCTCGCCAAGAAAGACGTGAACCCCAGTAAGGGACGGGATATGACGGGCTGCTGAGGAGCCCGAATCCCGAACCAATGAAAAGACAGTTCTGGTGGGGCAAATCGCGCGCCCAGTCTCTCGACTTGCTTCAAGCCGCGGCGCTTCCCCCTTGTTCCGGTCGCCGCGAGACCAGTTGCGCGGCCACCAATCCAAGCACGACGATGCCGAGGATGATCGTCGAGATCGCGTTGATCTCCGGTGTCACCCCGAACTTGATCTGCGAGTAGATCTTCATCGGCAGGGTCGAGGCGCCCGGCCCCGTCGTGAAGCTGGAGATAACCAGATCGTCGAGCGACAGGGTGAAGGACAAGAGCCAGGCGGAAACGAGCGCCGGGATCATGTTCGGTAAAGCAACGCTGACGAAGGCCTTGGCCGGCGTGCAGCCCAGATCGCGCGCCGCCTCTTCCAGTGAGGGGTCGAGTTCGACCAGCCGTGACTGCAGCACGACGGTAGCAAAGCAGAGCGTGAAGGTGGTGTGTGCCAGCGTGATGGTCAGCGGCCCGCGATCGATCCCGAGCGTCACGAACATCAAGAGCATCGAGACGGCCATCACCACTTCCGGCATGACCATGGGCGCGAGCAGCATGCCGTTTAACAGCGCCCGGCCACGGAAGCGGCGAAGCCGCACCATGACAACGGCGGCGAGCGTTCCGAGAATGGTCGCTGCCGTCGCCGAGACCGCGGCCACCAGGAAGCTGACCTTCGCGCCCTCAATGATCGAGGGGCTGGCGAGAACCGTCGCATACCACTGGGTCGAGAAGCCGCCCCAGACGGTCACGAGCTTCGAGCCGTTGAAGCTGTAGACGACGAGAACGACGATCGGCAGATAGAGGAAAGCAAGGCCGAACAGGATCGACAGCCGATTGAACCAGCTTGGTTTCGTCATGGCCATCTCCTTAAGCCCGCGTGCGCGCCTGGCGCGACTGGAAGCAGACGATCGGAACCACCAACAGGGCGAGCAGTACAATCGTCACGGCGGCGGCCATTGGCCAGTCACGGTTGTTGAAGAATTCGAGCCAGATGGCGCGGCCGATCATCTGCGTATCGGCACCGCCGAGCAGATCCGGGATGACGAATTCGCCGACGACCGGGATGAAGACCAGGGCGCAGCCGGCCAAGACACCGGGAAGGCTCAAGGGGAAGGTGACTCTCCAGAAGGCGGAGATGCGGGAGCAGCCGAGGTCGCGCGCCGCTTCGATCAGCGTGCGGTCGGCACTGCTCAAGTTCGAGTAGATCGGCAGCACCATGAAGGGCAGGTAGGTGTAGATGATGCCGATATAGATCGCCGTCTCGGTGTTGAGGATGCGCAGCGGCTCGCCGATCAGGCCGAGTTTCAAAAGCAGCGCGTTCAGGAGACCATCGTTCCTGAGGATGCTCATCCAGGAATAGACGCGGATCAGCATCGAGCTCCAGAAGGGTATGATCACCAGGAAGACCAGCAGAGACCTTGAGGAGGGCGAGCAGGACGCAATGCCATAGGCGAGCGGATAGGCGATGAAAAGCATGGCGGCGGTCGATATCGCCGCAATCTTGAGGCTGGTCAGATAAGCCAGCAGATAGGTGTCGTCGGTGAGAACGTAGAGGAAGTTCTCGAAGTTGAGCCTGAGGTTCAGTATCGATCCGTCCCAGGCCGTCAGCGGTTCGAAGGGTGGCATGCCGAGCCGCACGGTCGAGAGGCTGATACCCGCAACCAATGCAAAGGGTGCCAGGAACAGGACCAGAAGCCAGGCATAGGGAATGGCGATCAGAAGACGCCTGCCCCAGTACGTCTTTGCGGACGGTGTTGCTGTCGTGAGCATGGGGACCTCCTATTCGGCCAAGAGCCGGCTTGCCTGCGGCGACCAGCTCGCAAACACCCGATCACCGACGCGAAGGTCGCTTTCGGCGCCGAGATTGACCCGACGCGCGTCGAGCGTTGCCCCCGATTTCAGCCGCACCCGATAGTGCCGCTCGACGCCGGTATAGGTAAGTTGCTCCACGGTGCCTTCGAGGCCGCTGCCCGAAGTCGCAAGTTCCACCCGCTCGGGACGAACCGAGACCCAGAACGGCCGATCGAGCGCCACCCGGTCGGTGAGAGCGGCGCGGACGCGTCCGCCGGCTTCGTCGCTGTCGATCTGCAGTTCGCCGCCGCTGCGATCTGCGCGGCCACCGGCAAACACGTTCGTTTCGCCAAGAAACTTGGCGACATAGCGCGACTGCGGTGTTTCGTAGACCTCCGAGGGCGTACCCACCTGCAGCACCTGGCCCTGCCTCATGATGGCGATGCGGGTTGAAACCGTCATTGCCTCATGCTGGTCGTGGGTGACGATGATGAAGGTGAGGCCGAGTTCCCGCTGCAGGCGGACGAGTTCGAGCTGCGTTTCCGTTCGCAGGTTCTTGTCGAGCGCGCCGAGCGGTTCGTCGAGCAGCAGTACCTTCGGCCGCTTGACCAGCGCGCGGGCGAGCGCCACGCGCTGGCGCTGGCCGCCGGAAAGCTGCGCCGGCTTGCGATCAAGCAGTGCGGTCAGTTGCAGCTTTTCCGCGACCTCGTCGATACGCTTCTTGATCTCACCCTTGTCGAGGCCGTCCTGCTGCAATCCAAACGCGATGTTCCTGCCCACCGTCAGATGCGGGAACAGGGCATAGGACTGGAACATCATGTTGGTTGGGCGCTTATGCGCCGGCACGTCGGTGACATCTGCCCCCTCCAGCTTGATGGCGCCGGATGTCGGGGTCTCGAAGCCGGCGATCATCCGGAGCAGCGTTGATTTTCCGCAGCCCGAGGGTCCGAGAAGCGAGAAGAACTCGCCCTTCTCGATACCGAGATTGATGTTGTTGACGGCGGTGACGATGCCATAGGACTTCGCCAGGTTCTCGATCGAAATATAGGATTGCACGGGGTCTGGTCCTGCCGTTGACGGTTGGCGCTATTGGCCGGCCCTGAAGGCCGACCAGACGCGGGTGCGCTCGCGCGTCTGGCGCGGCGGCAGCGACTTGTCGACGAAGAGCTTGGAACGGACGTCGGCAGGGGGATAGATGTTCGGGTTGTCACGGATGGCGGCATCGACTTCCGGTGTCGCCGCGGCATTGGCGTTGGCGTAGAAGACGTGGTTGCTGATCGCCGCGACCGTCTTCGGTTCGAGGATATAGTCGATGAAGGCCAGCGCCTGTTGCGGATCCGGCGCGTCGGCCGGGATCGCCATCGTGTCGAAGGAGATGATCGTGCCTTCCTTCGGTATCGAATAATCGACCTCGACGCCGGTCTCCGCTTCCTCCGCGCGGGCAGCCGCAATGCCGGCGTCCCCGCTCCACATCAGCGCAAGGCAGAGCTGGCCCGACGCCATGTCGGCGACGAGCTGCCCGCTCTGCATGTGGCGGATATAGGGGCGGAGCTTGAGTAGAAGCTCTTTCGCCTTGTCGAGGTCATCCGGTTTGGTGGAATAGGGATCGAGGCCGAGGTAGTTGAGCGCGATCGGGATCACCTCGTTCGGCGCGTCGACGATGCCGATGCCGCAATCCTGGAATCTTTCGGCGACCTCGGGCTTGAAGAACATGTCGAGGCTGTTGACGGGCGCATCCGGCAGCCGCTCGGCGACGAGCTTGGCGTTGTAGGCGACGCCCGTCGTCAGCCACATATAGGGCACCAGGTATTTGTTCTCCGGGTCGTGTTCGGCGACGAGCTTCAAGAGGTCCTTGTCGAGATTGCCGTAGTTCTTGAGCGCCGTGACATCGATCGGCTTCAGCGCACCGGACTGGATCAGCCGCTCTCCGACCGTGGCGCTCGGGAAGGCGACGTCGAAGCCGCTGCCGCCGGCGAGTAGCCGCGTTTCGAGCACTTCGAGCGAATCGTAGAAATCGACCCGCGTTTCGACGCCGGTGCGCGTCTGGAAGTTCGAAGCCGTGCCTTCGGCGAAATAGTCCGAGAAATTGTAGATGAACAGTTTGTCCTGCGCCTGGGCGGTCGTTGAGACCGCAAGTGCGGCAAGCGACGCAGCGAACATGGAGCGCAACGCGGTGCGACGAAAGTTTTGCATGGTTCCTCCCAAGAACGGCGTATTTTTGTTTTCGCCAAAGTGATCGGTAGGCCTAAAGACGGCAACACTCCCTTTGGCTAGGTGCGGGAGGCGGGACAGCGTCGTAAATGGCAATCGACCTGCCTTGGCTGCATCAAGCCATGTTTGTTTGACCCGCATCGAAGTAACATTCGATCAATGGGTATTTCTCGGCCCGCGGTGCCTGCTAGGGTTTGGCGAACTAAAAGGGAGAGCTTCCATGGAGCAGAAATTCAATCAGCCGCTCGGCGGCAACGACATGCCCCGCTTCGGTGGTCCGGGCACGATGATGCGCCTTCCCGCTGCGACATCGGCTGAGGGCCTCGATGCTTGCTTCGTCGGCATCCCCATGGATATCGGCGCGTCCAACCGCTCCGGAACGCGATACGGACCACGCCAGATCCGTGCCGAATCCGTGATGATCCGCCCCTACAACATGGCGACGGGCGCCGCACCCTTCGAAAGTCTGCAGGTGGCCGATATCGGCGACATCGCCATCAACACCTTCAACCTGCCGGCCAACATGGAGATCATCACCCGTGGCATCGGCGAGATCCTGAAGCATGATTGCATCCCGCTGACGCTTGGTGGCGATCACACGATCAGCTATCCGATCCTGAAGGCGATCGCAGAAAAGCACGGGCCGGTTGCCCTCATCCATGTCGATGCCCATGCGGATATCAACGACACGATGTTCGGCGAGAAGATTGCGCACGGCACGCCGTTCCGCCGCGCCTTCGAGGATGGCTGCCTCAATCCCAACCTCGTGTTCCAGATCGGCCTGCGCGGTACGGGTTACGCCTCCGACGATTTTGACTGGTCGCGCGACAAGGGCTTCACCGCCGTCCCGGCGGAAGAATGCTGGCACAAGTCGCTGGTGCCGCTGATCGAAGGCATCCGCGCCAAGATCGGGAACCACAAGACCTATCTGACCTTCGATATCGACAGCCTCGACCCGGCCTATGCGCCGGGCACCGGCACGCCGGAAATCGGAGGACTAACCGTCATCCAGGCGATCGAGATCATTCGCGGATGCCGCGGCCTTAATCTCGTCGGTGCCGATCTCGTCGAGGTGAGCCCGCCTTTCGACACCACAGGCACGACGGCGATCACGGCGGCAAACCTTCTCTACGAGATGCTCTGCGTGCTGCCGGGCGTGAAGTACAAGCGATAGGCCGCGGGAAAGCTCGGAAACGAAATATCAGGAGGTCAGGAGCGGCCTCCTGGACACGCTTGCGAGCGCCTCTAGCTCCTTGCCGGCCGCAGGCGGCTCCAGATCGGCGCGACCACATTGCCCATGACGATGATGGTTGCGGCGCCGACGGCGATGGCGAGCAGGGCCTGGAGCGCCGAGGTCGTGAGCCAGCCGACCACCGCCGGGGCGAGGGCCAGCGTGTGGGCGACGCCCTCGGAGACATCGTGGATGAGGTGTTCCGGACCGGCCAGTCCCAGTTGCGCCATGCCATGCACGAGGATGCTGCCTCCGACCCAGAGCATGGCGGCGGTGCCGATCGCGGCAAGAACTTTCAGGAATGCGGGCATGCCGAGAACGAGGCTGCGACCGAATAATCGCAAGGCGGACAGCGGGTTTTTCGCGAGCGCGACGCCGGCATCGTCGGCTTTGACGATGAGCGCCACGACGCCATAGACGGCGAGCGTGATCAGGATGCCGACGCCGGCGAGCACCATGCCCTGCGTGTAGATGCCGGCATCGGTGACCGTCGAGAGCGTCAGCGCCATGATCTCGGCAGAGAGAATGAAGTCGGTGCGGATGGCGCCCGAGACTTTCTCGTTTTCCAGCGCCACCGGATCGCTCTTCTCGCCGAGCACCGCTTCCTCGTGCGCGTGGGCCGCATGCGGAAAGACTGCGGCGTAAAGCTTCTCGGCGCCCTCGTAACAGAGATAGATGCCGCCGAGCATCAGGAGCGGCGTAATTGCCCAAGGTGCGAAATAGCTGAGCACCAGTGCGCCGGGCAGCAGGAAAAGCAGCTTGTTCTTCAACGAGCCAAGGGCGATCCGCGCAATGATCGGCAGTTCCCGCTCTGGCGTCAGCCCGACCACATAACGCGGGGTCACCGCAGCGTCGTCGATCACGACGCCGGCCGCCTTGGCGCTGGCCTTCGCGGTTTGGGCCGCCACGTCGTCCAGCGAAGCGGCCGCCATCTTGGCGATGGCCGCGATGTCGTCGAGGAGGGCGATGAGACCTGTGGCCATAAGTTGCTAACCCCTTGAGAAGAATCCGAGAAACGAGGCTCCAGTAGCGCCAGTAACCACCATGGCGTGTCGAGTCAACGACCGTCGGATGCCGTTCGCGGGCTGTCGGCCGCGCGCGGTAAGCGCAGTCTTGGTTATCAAATCGTGATCGTGCGGACGGATTCTTTCGTTGACGGGTGTCTCATTTCGATTTACGACTGACGAAATACGAAATTCGTCAGTCGTAAATCGAAAGGCAAGCAATGCCGGTGAGCAACGATACCGTCGTGGACCAGACGCGCCAGGACAACATCACGCGGATCCTCGATGCCGCGGAGCGGCTGTTCCGGCATTTCGGCTACAGCAAGACCAATGTCGCCGACATCGCCAAGGAGCTCGGCATGTCGCCGGCAAACATCTACCGGTTCTTTGCCTCCAAGACGGAGATCCATCAGGCGCTCTGCGGCCGCATGCTCGCGGCCAGCTATCAGATGGCACAGGAGATCTGCTCCTTGCCGTTGAGCGCGACGGAGCGCCTGCGCCGTTACGTCCATGCGCAGCATCAGATGACCGTCGAGCTCATGCTCGATGACACGAAGGTGCACGAGATGGTGGTCGTTGCCATCGAACGCGAGTGGCACGTCATCGACAAGCATATCGACAGGATCGATGCGCTTCTCGCCAACGTCATCCGCGAAGGCATCGCCGCAGGCGAGTTCCCGGAACAGGACGCCGATGCCGCGTCGCGCTGTTTCGGTGCAGCGACGGTCACGCTCTGTCACCCGCAAATGGTTGCCCAATGTCTCAGCAAGACAAACCGCGCCTCGCCGGAAGAACTGGTCGAATTCGCGATCAAGGGATTGAAGGTCTAGCCGGACTGTTTCCGGCGCAGCCAGAGGCGGCGTCGGCCTATTTTCAGGAGTGCGACTATGTTTATGCCTATTGAATTTCACCGCCGTATTTCATTCGTTGCTACCATTGCGCTGATTTCCACCCTCTCGACAGCGCTCGCCGGCTGCTCGGAAGAAAAATCCGAAACTGCCGACGTTGTGCGTCCGGTCAAGGTCGTCGAGATCGCTCAGGCCGACGCTGCGCGACAGCTCAGCTATTCCGGTGCGGTTCGCGCGCGAACCGAGATGAACCTCGGCTTCCGTGTCAGCGGCAAGATCGTCGAGCGGATCGTCAATGTCGGCGATCGCGTCAATGTCGGCGATCTCCTTGCCCGCATCGACGCGACCGACTACGAGCTCGCGGTGCGCAGCGCCACCGCCAATCTGGAGGCGGCCGAACGCCAGGTCGAGACGGTCGAGCTGGTGCGTGATCGCGCCAAGCAGCTGCTCGCCAGGAAATTCGCCTCGCAGGCCCAGTTCGACCAGGCGGTGCTGAGCTACAACCAGGCCGTTGCCACGCGCGATGCAACGAAGTCGGCGCTATCCCAGGCGAAGAACCAGGTGGTCTATACGAGCCTCGTCGCCGACCGGCCGGGTATCGTGACCGCCATCAATGCCGATGTCGGCCAGGTCGTCGGCTCTGGCACGCCTGTTGCCACGGTTGCGGTCGAAGGCGAAAAGGAAGTCCAGGTCGCAGTACCTGAGACGGAAATCGGCAACTTCAAGGCCGGTCTGCCGGTCAAGGTTGGGATCTGGTCTGACGCGGGCCTGTCGCTCGACGGCACGGTGCGCGAGGTCGCCGGCAGCGCCGATCAGCAATCGCGGACCTTCTCGGTGCGCGTCAGCCTGCCGAACGACCCGCGGGTCCTGCTCGGCATGACCGCGACCGTCGAGGCTTCCGCTGGCAGCGGCACTCCTTTCGTTTCCGTTCCCTTGAGCGCGTTGGCCGAGAAGGACGGCTATCCGATCGTTTGGGTCGTCGATCGCGGTACGGAAACGGTCCGCAGCCGGCCTGTCACGCTTGCGGACTTCACCACCGATGGCGTGCGGGTCACCGAAGGCCTCAATGTCGGCGACCTCGTCGTTGCTGCGGGAACGCAGTTCATGACGGACGATCTCAAGGTGACCATCTCCAACGATACGACGCGCCAAGCTGCTGCGGCAGCCGAAACCAGCCTCGTGCGCTGACGTTGCCAGGATAGCGGAACCGAGCCGATGACGACCTCCTCTTCCGAAGAAAAGCGGCCCTTCAATCTTTCACGCTGGGCGATCGCGCATCCGAGCATGGCGCGTTTCCTGTTCGGTCTCATCATTCTCGCCGGCGTCTTCGGCCTGATGCGCATGGGGCAGAAAGAAGATCCGGACTTCACCTTCCGCGTCATGGTCGTGCAGGCTTTCTGGCCAGGCGCCTCGATCGAGGAAATGCAGGACCAGGTCGTCAACAAGATCGAGCGCAAGCTGCAGGAAACGCCGCATCTCGATTTCGTCCGCTCCTATACGCGCGCCGGCAGCGCGATCATCACGCTGCAGGTCGAGGGCGATACCAACGCCGAGCAGGTGGCTGACGCCTTCTACCAGGTCCGCAAGAAGGTGGGCGACATCTCCAGCGAGCTGCCAGAGGGCATGCTCGGTCCCTATTTCAACGACGAGTTCGGTGACACCTTCATCACTCTGCATTCGCTGAGCGGCGAGGGATACAGCTACCCGGAACTGAAGACGTTCGCGATCCAGGCGCGCGACATGCTCCTGACGACGCCGGGCGTCGAGAAGGCCGTCATCATCGGCGACCAGCCGCAGAAGATCTTCATCGACGTGTCTTCGAAGGTGCTTGCCGAGCGTGGCCTGACGCTGAACGATTTGCGCAGTACCATTGCCGGCCAGAACAATATCGACCCGGCGGGTTCCATCGACACCGGCTCGCGCTCGGTGCGCATCTCCGTCGAGGGTGGCCTGGACAAGGTCGAGGACCTGAAGAACCTCAGGCTTCGCGCTGGTGGCCAGATCACCCGGCTCGGCGATATCGCGACGGTAAGCTCTGGGCTCGAGGATCCCTTTTCGCGCAAGTTCCGCTTCAACGGCCAGGATAGCGTTCAGATCGGCGTAGTCATGGCCAAGGGCTTCAAGGTGACGGATGTCGGCAAGGCGGTGGAAGCGACCTATGAGCGCTTCGAAGCGTCGCTGCCCTATGGCGTCAAGGTCGACCAGGTCTCCAATCAGCCGGAGGTCGTCAAGGAGGCGGTCGGCGAGTTCATGAGGGCGCTCGGCGAAGCCCTGGCGATCGTTCTCGTCGTCTCGTTCCTCTCGATCGGCTGGCGCTCGGGCCTGGTGATCGCGATCACCATCCCGCTGGTGCTGGCTGCGACATTCGCCATCATGTACGAGCTCGGCATCGATCTGCAGCGCATCTCGCTCGGCGCGCTGATCATCGCGCTCGGGCTTTTGGTCGACGACGCCATGATCGTGGTGGAATTGATGGAGCGGAAGCTGGAAGAGGGGCTCGTCAAGGTCGAGGCCGCGAGCTTCGCCTATACGTCCACCGCCTTCCCGATGCTGACAGGCACGCTGATTACCACCGCCGGCTTCATTCCGGTCGGCTTCGCCGCCTCGACTGCCGGCGAATATGTGCGTTCGCTGTTCTACGTGGTCGGGATCGCGCTCGTCGTCTCCTGGTTCGTCGCCGTTTATTTCACGCCCTGGCTCGGCAATATGCTGCTCAAACAGCGCAGCCATGCCAGCAACCACCACGACGTCTTCGATACGCGCTTCTATCGGCAGCTGCGTTCGACGGTCGCCTGGGCCGTGCGCCATCGCATCACCGTGCTATCGACGACGCTCGTCATCTTCTTCGTCAGCCTCTGGGCCTTCCAGTTCATTCCGAAGAACTTCTTCCCGCAGTCGTCGCGGCCGGAAATCCTCGTCGATCTGTGGCTGCCCGAGGGCACCAGCATCAAGGAAGTCGAAAAGCAGGCGAAGGCGCTCGAAGCGCGCATGATGGACGACGAGGACAAGCGCTTCATCGCCACCTATATCGGCGAGGGCGCACCGCGCTTCTTCCTGCCGCTCGATCAGCAGCTGCGCAATCCGAACTTTGCCCAGCTTCTGGTCATGGCCAAGGACGAGCCGGCGCGCGAGCGGTTGATTGCCAAGATGCGTGCGATCCTCGCCGCCGACTTCCCGTCGATCCGGGCCAAGGTCGATCGCCTGTTCCTGGGGCCCCCGACCGGCTGGCCCGTCCAGATGCGCGTCATGGGACCGGATCGTGAAGAGGTCAGGCGTATCGCCGACCGGGTGAAGGCGAAGTTCCACGAAAACCCGTTGTTGGGTGCCGTTCACGACGACTGGCTGGAGCCGGTGCCGGGCATGAAGCTGGTGATCGACCAGGATCGTGCTCGCGCGCTCGGCGTGACCTCGCAACGCATCCGCCAGATGCTGCAAGCGAGCGTCACCGGTGCGCCGCTCGACAATTTCCGCGATGGCGAGGAAACGGTGGCGATCGTCGCGCGTGAGCCGGCGGAGAGCCGCAAGTTCCTGAGCTCGGTCGACTCCATCTACATCCCGACCGATTTCGGCGGTTTCGTTCCGCTCTCGCAAGTTGCCAAGGTTGTGCCCGTGCTCGAACAGGGCATCGAATGGCGCCGCGACCGCCTGCCGACGATCACCGTGCGCGGCACCCTGCCGGATGGCGTGCAGCCGAATGACGTGGCGATGAAGATGTTCGGCGAGATGCAGTCGCTGCGCGACAGCCTGCCCGCCGGCTACAGTATCAGCATTCAGGGCGGCGCCGAGGATTCGGCGGAGAGCCAGGCCTCGATCGCCGCCAAGGCGCCGATCATGCTCGGTGTCATCGTCGTGCTGCTGATGATACAGCTCCAGCATTTCGGCAAGGCGATGCTGGTGCTCGCCACCGGGCCGCTCGGCATCATCGGCGCCGCGGGCGCACTGCTGATCAGCGGGGCGCCCTTCGGTTTCGTCGCGATCCTCGGCGTCATCGCGCTACTCGGCATCATCATGCGCAACTCGATCATTCTCGTCGACCAGATCGACCAGGATATCGCCGCCGGCATGGACCGGGCCGAGGCGATCGTCGGCTCTGCCGTCCGACGCTTCCGCCCGATCACGCTGACGGCGCTGACGGCGGTGCTGGCGCTGATCCCGATCTCCCGTGGCGTCTTCTGGGGACCGCTCGCCTACGCCATGATGGGTGGCATCCTGGTCGCGACGGTATTGACCATTCTGGTGTTGCCCGCCGGCTACGCCTTGTTCTTCGGACGCGAGCCCAAGAAGGAGCGCGCGGATCCGGAGAAGTCGGAAGAGGTCAATCCGAGTGCCGGGCGCGACGAGCCGCTCGTTTATCCTCCGGCCGTGGCGGCGGAATAGCGCCACGGCCCAGCAAAGCCGGCTGTAGAGCATTTATCCCCTCAGCGGGATGCTCCACTGCCTGGGGTCAGGCCTTGACATACATCGCCTGACCCTGAGCCAGATATTGGAACAGCTCGTAGCTCATCCAGATATAGCCGCGGCGTCCGTTCCACTCGCAACCCCAGTCCTGTCCGAAGCTGTTCTGGATGAGGATCGCCTGCTGCTCGTCGTCGTAGCCGATGATCAGCATGCAATGGCCGACATTTGGGACTTTGTTGAAGGGACCGGTCATCGGGCCGGGGCCCTCGTATTTCATAAAGCCGTCGTTGAGCGAGGTGCCGTAACACAGTGCACCACCGGCGGCGATGATCGCCTTGATCGCGTCGAGATCGCTGGTTTCGACGATGGCCCAGCCGGGGATCTGGAAGCTGGCATCGACGGCGGCGTTGGGATCGTAACTCGACCACAGTTCGGGGCAGTTCGGATAATAGGGCGCCGTCTGCCAGTTCGGCGTGCCGTTTTGCGTGAGTAGATTGAGGTAGGATGCCAGCCGCGATCCCGCACATCCCTTTTGCCCATAACTCTTCATGACTTCGATATAGATATGGGCGGGGCTCGCCTGTTCCGCAGTGCTGGATGGTGGCTGGCCCGCCGCCGCGGCCGCCGTGTAGGTCGCGAGCCCGTAGGTCGAAGCCCAGGCGGCACAGCTTCCGGGACTGCCGACGTGACGCGGCGTCCCCTGCGCCTTCGGGGGCGGCAGGTATTGCGGATCGACGGTGGCCGAACTCGGTAGCGATGCGGGGATCGGCGGCCGAACGAGCGGCCCGTCTTCTCTGATGGTTGGATCGTAGCCGAGATCGAGAATTGCTTCATGCACGGACATGTGGGCCTCCTGTCGGCAGCTCCAGCTGCGTAGGTTGAAGGAATGATGTCACTGCAGGTTCCGGCGGATCGCCGGTATTTCGAGGCGTGCGCAGGCAAAACGACGCTCCGATTAAGGATCGCAGTGCGTTTTGCTTCAGAATGATACACGCAATGGTAGAGTTTATCAGGATATTGCACGCTTTGTATCCTGAGTTTAACGGGGGAATCCCGGAATAGATGAACCGGCTCAAAGATTGATGCGCGAAATGTGCATTTCATTATTGACTCTAATCGGAACATAAATTCCATTCGAGTGATCTGACGATCGCTCTTGGGGAGTCTCCGAATGAAGAAGTTGCTGTTTGTTTGCATGTCGGTTCTTCTGGCCGGCACCGCTCATGCCGAAAACATCGGAATAACCATCGCGCGTTCTGATAGCGCGTTTCTGACGATCCTGCGGCAGGGCATGGAGGATCGCGCAGCCAAGCTGGATGGCGTCTCGGTTCAGGTCGAAGACGCCCAGAACGATCCCAGCAAGCAGATGGATCAAGTGCAGAACTTCATCTCCTCCGGCGTTGATGCAATCGTCGTGGTCGCCGTCGACGGCGACAGCACGCCGGCGCTGACGAAGATGGCGAGTGCGGCCGGTATCCCGATCGTCTATGCCAACCATCCGCCGGCTGACGTCGAGACCCTGCCGGAAACCGCCGCCTTCGTCGGGTCCAACGAGACGGATTCGGGCACGCTGGAAACGAAGGAAGTCTGCCGGCTGCTTGGCGGCAAGGGCGCGGTCTACGTGCTGATGGGGCCGCTCAACAACCATTCGTCGCTGACCCGCACCAAGGATATTCACGACGTCATCGCCACCGGTGAATGCAAGGGCATGAGCGTGATCGAGGAGCAGAGCGCCAATTGGGACCGCCTCGAAGCCACCAACATCATGACCAACTGGCTTTCGACCGGGCGGGAATTTAATGCTGTCATCGCCAACAATGACGAGATGGCGATCGGTGCGATCCAGGCGATGAAGGCGGCAGGCACCGACATGTCGAAGGTGGTGGTTGGCGGCGTCGACGCCACGCCCGACGGGCTCGCCGCCATGGCCGCCGGGGATCTCGACGTCACCGTTTTCCAGAACGCGATCGCCCAGGGTGCGACTGCGATGGATGCAGCCGTCGCGCTGGCGCGTGAAGAGAAGACGGAGCGCCAGATCTGGGTTCCCTTCGAACTGGTCACGCCGGCCAACATGAAGGACTACGCAAGGGCGAACCAGTAGGCCGGGGATATCGGCCGCGAGCTGCATTGCGACGACCGAAGATCGCTGCTTGTATCCTCGCTGGACAGCCAGGATAAGCCGGTGGGCTGCTGTGCGGCCCGCCCGCGTTTCGTGCGTGCGCTTGAACTTTCTCAAATCATGCTTCCGTCAAAATCGGTCTCCGGCTGGCTTCACTTCCTGTTGCCCGCGGCATTGTGGGCCGGGGCCATTCCTCGCCTGGGTCGTGCGCGTTTCGGGTCATCGACCGGCTACGATGGCGTCCCAAACCGTTGGCAACTGTTAACCGAACGACAAAAGCACCTAATTCTGAGGGTTGCCCGTCGCGCCTTTGCGGACGATCTTCATGACCCAGCCGGAGCCGTGGACAGACCCGGGACTACGCTCTGGCGTTTGTCGCGCTAGGCAACGTAGTGAGCGGGAACAGCTTGAATGCTCCTGAACCATCGCATCACACGGATCACCGTCGGCATTCTGCTTCTCACGCTTGCCGTTGTCGTCCTATTGCCCGGATTGACGGGCTTCACCAGCCTCGACGGCACAGTCAATGCACGCCTTGCGGTGATCAACGCCCCGATCGACGGCGAAATCGGACAGGCACCGCCGCGTATCGGAACGCCGGTTGCCGAAAACGAGACGCTGCTGACTATCCGCAATGAACGGGTCAATCGGGCGATCCTCGCTTCGCTGCACGCCGAAGGACGAACTGCGGCCGATCGCGTCTGAGACCGACGAGCGCGATGCCCGAATCCGCGTCCAGCTTCTCCCGTCGGCGCTCAACACCGACTTCGGTAATTTCTGTCAGGTGGGGCGTGCCGCGCAGGTGCGCATCTCCAAGCACAATCTGCAACTGACGCAGTGGATCAAAGGCCTGTGGTTCAACCTCTTCTAGCACTGGCGCCAACGCTGCTGGTCATCGCCTTCTTCCTGCTCGGGCCATCGAACTGGTCGCGGCATCAAAGTTGGGCGCGGGCCATCACCTGCCTCGTGGTTGGCGCCGTCGCGTTGCGCTATATGACCTGGCGCCTTACCGAAACTGTTCTTCCCTACCCGGGCGATGGCGTGAACGTCTACTGGGTTTGGTTCGTCTTTATCGTCGAGTTCCTGGCCTTCACCGAAGTGGTGCTCTTCCTCGTCCTGATGAGCCGTTATGTGGACCGCAGCGCCGAAGCGGATCAGCTTGCGAAGGTTTTCTTCGCCCGCAAGCACCACGATCTGCCGACGGTTGACGTGTTCATTCCGACCTATAACGAACCGCTCGACGTTCTGGAGCGCACGATCGTCGGGGCATTGGCGCTCGACTATCCAACAGACAAGTTCAAGGTCTACGTCCTCGACGATGGCCGGCGCGATTGGTTGAAGGCTTTCTGCGCAGAGCGGGGTGCCGTCCATGTCACGCGCCTGGATAATGCCCATGCGAAAGCCGGCAACATGAACAGCGGCCTGCGTGCGAGCTCGGGTGATTTCATTGCTATTTTCGATGCGGACTTTGTGCCCTATCGCCACTTCCTCAGGCGCACTTTGCCGTTCTTCTCGGACGAGGCGATCGGCATAGTCCAGACGCCCCAGCATTTTTTCAATGTCGATCCGGTTCAGTCCAATCTGGGTTTGGAGAACATCTGGCCGGACGAACAGCGCCTGTTCTTCGATGAGATCGCGCCGAGCCGCGACGTTTGGGACGTCAGCTTTTGCTGCGGCTCATGCTCGATCGCGCGCCGCAAGGCCGTAAACGCCATCGGCGGATTCCCGACCGAGTCGATCACCGAAGACCTGCTGACGACGCTGTCGATGCTCAACAAGGGCTACAAGACCCGCTACCTGAACGAGCGGCTTTCGATGGGATTGGCAGCGGAGAACCTGACCGGCTACTTCGTCCAGCATGAACGCTGGTGCCAGGGCGGTATCCAGACGCTCTATCTGCACAATGGTCCCCTGCGCGGGCCGGGCTTGTCGCTGTTTCAGCGGGTCATGTTTCTCCCGATGTCATGGCTGGTACAATACGTCGTGCGGCTGATCGTCCTCATCGTGCCGATTGCCTATCTTTGGTTCGGCGCCTTGCCGCTGCACTTCACCGGCGTTGCCGACTATGTCTCGCACCAGCTTCCCGTTCTGGCGGCCTATTTCCTGTTGATGCTGTGGATCACCCCGACACGCTACCTCCCTGTGGTTTCCAGCGCGGTCGGGACGTTCGCGACCTTTCGCATGCTGCCGACGGTCGTTTCCAGTATCGTGCGTCCCTTTGGCAAGCCGTTCAAGGTGACGCCGAAGGGCACAGGCAACGAGGCCAACGCCTTCGATGCCTACACGTTCACCTGGATCGCGGGCTTCATCACCGTCACGGCGCTGGGGCTCCTGATCAACATCGTTCCGGAGACCGCGCGGATCCAGGGCTCGTTCTCGGTAATCGGGGCCTTCTGGTCTGGTATCAACATCGTCGTGCTCGTCATCGCCTCGCTGATCTGTTTCGAGAAACCGCGCCGCCTTTTCCAGGCCTTCAAACTGGACGAGCCGGCCAGTGTCGATGGCACACCCGGCCGCGTCGTCAGCCTCTCGCTCGACAAGGCGGTGGTCGCCGTCCCCACGGAGGCGCGCTTCCAATCGACGGCGGTGACGCTCAGGCTCGACGGCTTTAAGCCTTTGCAAGCCGAACTCAGGCAGGTTACCCAGCGCGGCGGTGACATCACCCGCTCCAAAGACAAGCGGCGCTATTACCTCCACCTCCATTATGACCTTGAAGGAGGCGAGCGCGACAGGATGATCGTCAAGCTCTACACCGGCCGCTATTCCCAGGACATCCCTGACATCGACAAGGTCGCAGTATCCGTGAACCTGTTACTGCGCGCCTTCGGTCGCACACGCACTGTCTCCTAGCCGCAAGGCAATGGGTCCCAGATTTCGCCAGTTCGTGCCCTGGAGGCTGATTTGTGCAGGGCACTGCGGAGCTGTCGCCGGATGCAGGCGCAGTGATTCTTCTCCTCATCACTCGACCAGATGCTTCCGCAAAGGCCTGCACCGGCCGCCTGAATGCCCGGGAGAATGCCGCTTTTTCGCAAGTGGTATTCGACTTCAATATACCACTCAACGGCTTTTCACAAAACTTTGGCAAGGGCGAGTAGACCCGCATTGACAGGCTCTCTTTGCCGAACCTATCGTTAAGTCAAATTACTTGACTTAATAGATCGATCAACGAAGCCTGAGGGGGAATTCGTCATGACGGCAGTCGAGGAAATGCGGCCTTTGCGCAATGGGGCGGGGGGAGGGAGAGCTTCTGGCGCGCATCAAGCGCGAGCGAACCTCGCCATGCTCTACATCACCCATGATATCGCCCGCCGCGCACATCGCCGAAGAGGTCGTGGTGATGTTTGCCGGACAGATGGTCGAGTGGGGCAAAACCAATGCGGTTATCGGTAATCCCCGCCATCCCTATACCGAGCTTCTTCTTTCGGCCGTCCCCGATCCGGATCGTCGGTTCGTGCCGGGGCAGAGCGCCCGTTTTCTGGCGCGCGCCGACGAGGTGCGGCGTCTGAGCCGCCCGGCATCGGAAGCGGTGGAAGAGGCCGCCGAAAACCATTTCGTGTGTGCCCTTGGCCAGGCTCCGACGTGAGCTATGTGAGCCGAGGACAGCCCTGCCTCAGAAACCCCGCTGGCCATTCGGCCGCAGAGATCAACTTTCGTGGAGCCATTTGATGACGTTCGCCGCCAAATCTGACTATCTACTGGAAACGCTCTGGGTGCCGGTCGGTACCGCCGACAAATCGGTCTATGCGCTGACCCTCACCAACAATTCGGACGGGCCGCTCAAAGGCTTTCGCCTCGGCGTCTCCGGGCCTGCGCGCATCGATCCCGCCGCGGAGATCGAAGGTGGCAGGCTTCTGATCCGGCTATCCAACTACGCGGAGTTCGCGCCGCCGGAAGGTTTTGAGCTGAAGCCGGGGGCGACCTGGACATTGAAGGCGCGTGGCATGAGCTTCGAGCCGCGCCACTGGACCGACGGCGCCAATGCCGCCTTCCTGGTCCTGTCCGACGGCACGATGGCGCCAGTCGCGGTGCTTGCCTCGCGGGCGCATGGCGACAATGCCGAACTGAAGCGCGGCGCTGCCGTCTATCCGGTGCCGAAGGTGGCGCCGGTTCCTGTGTCGATCGTGCCGTGGCCGCAGGTGGTTTCCGTTTCGGGGCAGGTGGTCGTGCCTCCCGGTCTCGACCTCAAGCCCGCGGGCGACGAAGCCGCACACGCCGCGAAGGCTTTTGCCGACCTCACCGCAAGCCTGTTCCCGGTCGAGGGTATCGTTCGATCGGCGTCCGAGGGCGGTTTCCCGGTCGCCGTCTCGAAAGCGGCCGATCTCGGTTCGGAGACCTACACGATCCGCTTCTCTCCCGCAGGCGTTGCCGTTTCGGGCAGCACCGAGACGGGCATGCTTTATGGCCTGATCACGCTCGGTCAGGTCCTGCGCGGCGCGCGTTTGCATCCCGGCACCTTCCTGTTCCCCTCGGGCGGGGAAATCAAGGACGAGCCGGCACTTGCCTGGCGCGGCACGCATCTCGATGTGGCCCGGCAATTCTATAGCACCGCGGAGGTAGAGCGCTTCCTGCGGCTGATGGCCTGGAACAAGCTCAACCGCTTCCACTGGCATCTGACCGACGACGAGGCCTGGCGCGTCGAAATCGACGCCTATCCGGCCTTGACGGAGATCGGTGCCTGGCGCGGCCACGGCCGCAAGATCCCGCCATTGCTCGGTTCCGGTCCACAGCCGACCGGCGGCTATTACACGAAGGCGGCGATCCGGGAGATCGTGGCGCTGGCATCGAGCCTCGGCATCGAGGTGATGCCGGAGATCGACGTTCCCGGCCATTCCTATGCGATGCTGCAGGCAATCCCCGAACTGCGTGATGCGCAAGAAGCTGGAAGTTATTATTCGGTGCAGGGGTTCCCCGATAATTGCCTCAACCCGGCGCGCGAAGAAACCTATCGGGTTCTGGAGACGATCTTCGACGAGTTGATCGAACTGTTTCCGATGCGTGCCATCCATGTCGGCGCCGACGAGGTGCCGCTGGGCGCCTGGTCCGGTTCGCCGGAGGCGCTCGCGCGGCTTCGTGCGCTTGCTGGTGACGAGGTCGCCGAAACGCACGCCAAGCGCCTGAACGTCGTCACCAACACCCATGGCGCCGATGAAATCGACGGTTCGGGTGCGGCGGTGCTGCAGGCTGAATTCCTGGCGCGCGTCCAGGCCTATCTTGCCAGCCGCGGCTGCGTCACCGGCGGCTGGCAGGAGGCAGCACATGGCAACGTCATCGACAAGGCCAAGTCGCTGCTCTTCGGCTGGCGCACGGTCGAGGCTTCGGCGGCTCTTGCCGAGGAAGGCTACGACATCGTCGTCTGCCCCGGCCAAGTCTATTATCTCGACATGGCCAACAGCCCGGCCTGGTCGGAGCCGGGCGGTAGCTGGGCCGGCTGGTCGGATCCGGAAAAGCTCTACACCTTCGACCCGGTGGAAGGCTGGACAGACGAACAGAAGAAACATCTGCTCGGCGTGCAGTGCTGCATATGGTCCGAGCCGATGACCGATCGCGCCGTCTTCGACCGGCTGGTCTTTCCGCGGCTTTCAGCGCTGGCGGAAACCGGCTGGACGCGACCGGAACGCAAGTCCTTCAAGCGCTTTGAAGCACTGGTCGGGTTGATGCCGGTTCTCTACGGCTTTTATGCCGCGGAATAGGCGTTGAGCAGCGTCTGGGCTGTCGCTGTCGACGGGACCGAAAGGCAGCGAGATCCAAAGCGAACGGCGGCGAAGGCCGCCGTTCTTCGTTCTGGAGGTCGTTGCGCCCGAACGCACGCTCGGGCGGCTTGGGGCGGTTTGGATTTTCCTGCTTGTGTGCCAAGACGTGGCACGCAAAAGTGCGCGTCGATCTCGCGTTGGCGTCTACGCAGATGTCAGCGCTCCCTATCCCGAGGCTAAAATAGCGATGCGAAGACTTCCTGGATTGTCGGCGATGAAGGTCTTCGAAGTGGTCGGGCAAACCCGCAGCTTCACGCGGGCGGCCGAGCGCCTCAACCTGACGCAGAGCGCCGTCAGCCGACAGGTCCGCAATCTCGAGGACGAGCTTGGCGAGGACCTCCTCATCCGCCGCCACCATCATCTCGAACTGACCCCCGCCGGCACGGAGCTTCTGGCGACGATCCAGGCGGCGTTTCACAGCATCGAAGTCTCGCTGCGCAGCATCACCGAGAAGAGCAACCAGAATCGCTTACGGATCAACGTACCGCCGACCTTCGCCAAGCGCTGGCTGCTGCCGCGTCTCGTTCGATTGCGTGAGGTCATGCCGGATGTGGACGTCAGTATCAGCACTGAGGCCACGGACACGCTTGCCGAACGCGGGCTTCTCGACTGCGCCATCCGTTTTGGCGACGGCGAGTGGCCGATGCTGGATACGAGCATTCTGATGACGGAGCGACATGTGGTCGTCTGCGCGCCTTCCCTGCTTGAAGGGGTTAAAGTCGAAGTGCCGACCGATCTTCAGTGCTTCACCTTCCTGCATGTGCTGGCCTCGCCCGACCGGCGCTATCTGACCTGGCGCCACTGGCTGGATGCGGCGGGTTTCCAGGATGTCGACACCCGCGGCGGCCTTGAGTTCGACCTGCTCGATCTCGCGATCGAGGCGGCTTGCGCCGGGCTGGGTGTCACCGTCGCCGACCGCTCGATGGTGCGTGGGCAATTGCAGTCGGGACAATTGGTTCAGCTCTTCGACGTCGAGGTCGAGGGCCATGAATCCTACTGGTTCGTGGCGCGACCACAATCCGGAAGCGATCCCAAGGTGCAAGCGTTCCGCGCCTGGCTGCTGGCGGAGGTCGCGACTGAGCGGACCGCCTGAGCCAAGCATTCCTTTTTGGAATGCTCTCATCGAAAATTACTCGCTTGTGCCCTCGTCTTCATCGTCGCATCAGTTTTCGGGACGGTTCCAGTCGGGGAGGGAGCCTGGGCCGTCCCTCGTAATGCGCTCTCCCGCCAATCTGCTTTCCCGCGTTGCCACAGGCGCGCAGACAGCGGCGAACCTTTCCGAGATGCTATGGGCCCCTATCGCAACTTCTCCGGCGGTCGTTTCATCGAAAGCGCGTCTGCGGCCATGATCGAGGTCGGCAATCCGGCAACGGCCCAGGTCTTCGCGTCGGTGCCGGCAGCAACGGACGACGAGGCGAGGGAGGCGGTCGATGCCGCGGCGAAGGCGCAGCGCGCCTGGGCGGCGCTGCCGGCGATCCAGCGCGGCGATGCGCTGCGCCGCCTTGCGGCCGCGCTGGAAAGTCGGGCCGAGCACATTGGTGCCGCACTCGCAAAAGAGTCGGGCAAGAGCCTTGCCGATGCGACGGCCGAAGTGATCTACGGCGCCGAACTGATGCGCTACCACGCCGAGTGGGCCCGTCGCATCGAAGGTGAGGTGATCGAGAGCGACAATCCAGGCGAGACGCTTCTCCTCAAGCGCGCGCCTATCGGAGTGGTCGTCTGCCTGATCCCGTTCAATTATCCGATCTACACGCTGGTGCGGAAGATCGCACCGGCGCTCATTGTCGGAAACGCCGTCGTCGTGCGGCCGAGCAACAACACGCCGACCTCCGCCTTCGTCTTTGCCGAGGCCGTCGTCGAGGCAGGCTTGCCGGAAGGACTCGTCAACATCCTGACGATGTCGCACGACGTTGCGAAGACGCTCTGCACTCACCCTGGTGTCGGCATGATCACGCTGACGGGAAGCGTGTCGGCTGGTCGTGTCGTGCTCGAATACTGCAAGGAAAATATTGCCAAGCCGTCGCTCGAACTAGGCGGCAAGACGCCCGTCATCGTCGAGCCGGACGCGGATCTTGATGCCGTCGCGCAGATGATCATCGCCGCCAAGACCGCCCATTGCGGCCAGGTTTGCACCAGCGCGGAGCGGCTCTATGTGCACGAAAGCGTACATGATCGGCTGCTCGCCAGGTTGCGCGAAGGTTTTGCCGGCCGCGCCTTCGGCGACCGCGCCGAAGATGCTACCCGCATGGGGCCGCTCGCCAACGCCGCCGCACAGAAGCGGGTTCACGCCATGGTGGAGCAGGCGCGGATGCAAGGCGGCGTCGTTGAGACCGGTGGCTACCTGCCTGGAGGAGACGGCTATTTCTACCCGCCGACGCTGATTTCCGGCTGCCGCCAGGAGATGGAGATCGTCCGCGAAGAGGTCTTCGGTCCGGTGCTTGCCGTTCTCCGTTACTCCACCTTCGAAGAAGCGCTTGCGAAGGCGAGCGACCATCAGTTCGGCCTGAGTTCGGTGCTCTTCACCGAGAACTATCGCACTGTCATGCGCGCCAGCGAGGCGATCGAGGCCGGCGAACTCTATGTCAACCGCCTCCCGGCCGATCCCTATCAGGGCTTCCATGCGGGTTGGAAACGTTCGGGTCTCGGCGGCGACGACGGCAAGCACGGCATGCTGGAGTTCACCCAGACGCGCCTCGTGGTGCTCAAACATTAAACCTTTCGAGATGCGCAAGTCCGGCACGAAACCGGAACTGCCACCGACATCAATACCGGGCCGATGGCGGAGTTCCCGCTACCGCCCAGGGGGAGGAGACGGCCTGTGAGCTCAATCGCTGAAACCGAAATCGCCACCCTGGTTCTGATGGTCCGCCTCAAGAAAAAGGGATGACACCCATGAAAATCGCGTCTCTCAAGACCCATGCCGTCGCTGTGCCGCCGCCGCATCTGGGCGGAATGTACTGGATCTTCGTGCGCCTCACGACCGCCTGTGGCATCGAGGGCATCGGCGAGATCTATGCGACCTCGTTCCATCCGAGCGCCATGACGCCGCTGATCGAGGACGTCTTCGAGCGTCACCTGCTCGGCCATGATCCGCATCAGATTGAGCGCTTCTGGCGCTCGGCCTATTCGAGCGGCTTCACCCAGCGTCCTGATCCGACGATGATGGGCATCGTCTCCGGACTTGAGATCGCTTGCTGGGACATCATCGGCAAAGCGGCCGGCCGGCCGGTGTCAGACCTACTCGGCGGAACGGTGCACGAGAAGCTGCGCGCCTATACCTATCTCTACCCAAAGAACGCCGCCGGCGAGTTCGATTTCAACGACCCGGATCTTGCGGCCGAATGCGCCGTCGAGATGGTGAAGATGGGGTTCACTGCGGTCAAGTTCGATCCTGCGGGTCCCTACACCAACTATTCCGGCCATCAGCTTTCGCTCGGCGTGATGGATCGCTGCGAGGAGTTCTGTCGCAAGATCCGCGACTCGGTCGGCAGCAGCGCGGATCTCCTCTTCGGGACCCACGGCCAGATGGTGCCGTCCTCGGCCATCCGGCTGGCGCGGCGCCTGGAAAAATATGACCCGCTCTGGTTCGAGGAGCCCGTTCCTCCAGGTCAGGAAGCGGCGATGGCCGAGGTCGCGCGTGCGACTTCGATCCCGATTTCGACCGGCGAGCGCCTGACGACGAAATACGAGTTCCAGCGCGTGCTCGAACTGAAGGCCGCATCGATCCTGCAGATGAACGTCGCACGCGTCGGCGGCCTGCTGGAGGCGAAGAAGATCGCCGGCATGGCCGAGGCCCATTACGCCCAGATCGCCCCACACCTCTACAACGGTCCGGTGGGCGCTGCGGCGAGCATCCAGCTCTCGGCCGCGACGCCGAATTTCCTGATCCACGAGGCGATCCTCGATTTCTCCGGTTTCCATGCGGATGTGCTGAAGACCAAGCTCGCCTTCGAGGATGGCTACCTCATTCCTTCGCGCGAGCCCGGGCTCGGCATCGAGCTCGATCTGGAGGTTGTCGAAAAGCACACGCCCTATACCGGCGAGCGTCTGCACCTGCAGATGGACAGCCGGCCGGCCGACGTGAAGGCCTACGCACCGGCGCGCGGATAACTTCGGCGATAGGACTTGGAGATGATCCACGATTATATCGTCGTCGGCGCCGGGTCGGCAGGCTGCATCCTGGCGAGCCGCCTCAGCGAGAACGGCCGGCACCGCGTCCTCTTGATCGAGGCGGGCGGCAACGACAATTCCTTCTGGTTCAAGATCCCCGTCGGATATGCCCGCAGCTATTACAATCCGCGGGTCAACTGGATGTATTCGAGCGAGCCGGAGGGCGAGTTGCAGGATCGCCGCATCTACGTGCCGCGCGGCAAGGTCCAGGGTGGCTCCGGATCGATCAACGCGATGATCTACGTGCGCGGCGCGCGCGACGATTTCGACGATTGGAAAAAAGCCGGCAATGCGGGCTGGGGTTATGACGACGTGCTGCCCTATTTCCGTCGGCTCGAAACCCATGCGCGCGGATCGTCGGAATGGCATGGCGGCGAAGGCCCGATCCACATCACGCCGATGCGCGGCATGACGCATCCAATCACCGACGCGTTTCTCCAAAGCTGCGGATCGCTGCAACTGCCGCTGAATGAGGATTTCAATGGCGCCTCGATCGAGGGGGCCGGCGTCTACGACGTCAATACCAATAGGGGCCGCCGCTCGCATTCGAGCGCGGAATATCTTCGGCCGGCGCTGAAGCGGCCGAACCTCACGATCGAGCGCTACGCCCAGGCCGAGCGGCTCGTCTTTGGGGACGATGGGCGCGTGACCGGCGTCGATGTTCTCCAGAATGGAGAGCGGCGGCGTTTCACGGCCGGGCGCGAGGTCATTCTCGCCGCCGGCGCGGTCGGCAGCCCGCAACTGCTGCAGCTCTCCGGGATCGGCGATGGCGGGAAACTCTCCACGCTCGGTATGGAAACGCGGCGGCACTTGCCGGCCGTCGGCCAGAACCTGCAGGATCACCTCTGCGCCAGCTTCTATTATCGCGCGACGATCCCGACGCTCAACGACGAATTCGGCAGTCTCTTCGGCCAGATGCGCCTCGGCCTCCAATATCTGCTGACCGGCAAGGGTCCGTTCTCGATGAGCGTCAACCAGGCCGGCGGCTTCTTCCGCGGCAGGCCAGACGAAGAACGGCCGAACATCCAGCTCTATTTCAATCCTCTGTCCTATCGCATCCCGAACGATCCGAAAGCGGGCCTGAAGCCCGAGCCCTACCCGGGCTATCTGATCTGCTTCAATTCCTGCCGGCCGACGAGTCGCGGCAGCATCTCGATCGCGTCCGGCGATCCCGCGCAAAAGCCGCTCATTCGCCCGAACTACCTGACGACCGACCGCGACATCGATGAAGTGCTGCAAGGTAGCCGGCTCGTCCGTCGGATCGCCTCGGCTTCGGCACTCTCTTCGCTGACCGTGGAAGAGATTTCGCCGGCGCCGCGCGTGGAAAGCGATGAGGCCCTAATGGACTATTTCCGCGAAAACTCCGGGTCGATCTACCATCTCTGCGGCACCTGCACGATGGGGCCGGATCAGGCGACCTCCGTCGTCGACAGCAGCCTGCGGGTCCATGGCGTTCCGGGTTTGCGCGTCGTCGACGCCTCGATTTTCCCGAACATCACCGCCGGCAACATCAATGCGCCGACGATGATGGTTGCGGAAAAGGGCGCCGATCTCATCCTGGCGGATGCGGCCTGACGCGGGGCCCGAATGGTCCACCGTTCGCTGGCTGGGGAACCCGTCGAGCGCTGGCCGCGAATGCAAGCGCTACGATTGGCGAGGAGTGAATTGCCATCGCCGATCGAGCGTGGCTATACTCCGTTGACTTCATAGCTGCCCACAATCAGTGCTTGCCTGACCAAGAGATTGTTGCCGCCGCGCTTGGCGCGGTGGGGGCGTCCGCGTCGCGGCCGTCGGCAAAGCACTGCGTGCAACGCCTGCGAGGGAGAGACGCATGCTGAGTTTCCGCTTGAAGAGCCTGCCCGTTACCTTGTTTCTTGCGCTGAGCCTGGCGCCCTTAGTGGGCCGAGCGGCCTCGCCCGAGCCCGTGAAGGCCGAGCATGGCATGGTTGTCACCGCCCAGCACCTGGCATCCGATGTCGGCGTTGCGGTGTTGAAGAGCGGCGGCAATGCAGTGGATGCCGCTGTTGCCGTCGGCTACGCGCTTGCCGTCACTTATCCGACCGCCGGCAATATCGGCGGAGGTGGTTTCATGACCATCCGCTTCAAGGACGGCAAGACGACCTTCCTCGATTTCCGCGAGCGGGCGCCACAGGCGGCGACCAAGACCATGTATCTCGACGACAAGGGAGATGTCGTCAAAGGGCTGAGCACCGAGGGCTATCTTGCCGTCGGCGTGCCGGGGCCGGTCATGGGCTTCGAAGTCGCCCGCAGCCGCTATGGCACGAAGCCGCTGGCCGAACTGATCGCGCCTGCGATCGCGCTTGCCAAGGACGGCTTTGTGCTGGAGCAAGGCGATATCGACTCCTTTGATGGCGAGACCGATAGGCTCTCCAAGGATCCGGCGGCGGCCGCGATCTTCCTCAAGGACGGCAAGCCCTTCGTGGTCGGCGAGAAGCTGGTTCAGACAGATCTTGCGGCGTCTCTGTCCAGCATCGCCGAAAAGGGAACTGACGCCTTCTACAAGGGCGCGATCGCCGATGCGATCGTCAAGGCCAGTGCCGATAAGGGCGGCATTCTGGCGAAAGCTGACTTCGAGCGCTATGCGGTGCGCGAGTTGGAACCGGTCAAGTGCAACTATCGCGGCTACGACATCGTTTCCTCGCCGCCGCCATCCTCCGGCGGCGTCATCATCTGCGAAATCCTCAACATTCTCGAAGGCTACCCGCTCTCCTATATGGGTTACGGCGCCGCGGATACGGTTCACGCGATGATCGAGGCGATGCGCCACGCCTATGTCGACCGCAACACGTCGCTCGGCGATCCTGATTTCGTCGAAAACCCGGTCGCCAAGCTCACCGATAAGGCCTATGCGAAGGAAATCCGCGCCAAGATTGATCCGTTCCGTGCCGGCGTCTCCGCGGTGCTGATCCCCAAGGGCTTCGGCGAAAGCAAGGAGACGACCCACTATTCGATCATCGACGACGAGGGCAATGCCGTCGCCGTCACCTATACATTGAACGGCTCCTTCGGTGCCGGCGTGGTGGCGCCTGGAACCGGCATCCTGCTCAACAACGAGATGGACGACTTCACCGCCAAGCCTGGCGTGCCCAATCTCTACGGGCTCGTCCAGGGCGAAGCGAACGCGATCGCGCCCGGCAAGACGCCGTTGTCGTCGATGAGCCCGACGATCATCGCCAAGGATGGCAAACCCTTCATGGTGATCGGCAGCCCCGGCGGCGCCCGCATCATCACCATCACGCTCGAGGCGATCCTCAACGTCATCGATCATCGCATGAACATCCAGGAAGCGGTTGACGCGCCGCGCATCCATCACCAATGGCTGCCGGACAAGGTTTTCATGGAGCCCTATGCCCTCTCGCCCGATACCCGCAAGCTTCTGTCTGCAATGGGCCATAACGTCCAGATCGACGAAAGCTGGACGATCTGGGGGCAGGCGACCGGCATTCTCGTCGGCGGCGAGAGCCTCTCCGACATCGAGGCCGGCGGCGGCGCCCGCTACAACGGCGCGGTGGACAGCCGCATCGGCGCAGGCGCGGCACGCGGCTACTAAAGCTTCGGCGAGACAATGGCGGCAAGACGGTGCCGTCTGCGAAAGCGGCGGATCGGCGGTTTGCCGCGCGTTTTCGCAGGTGCGATCACCGGATGCTCGCGCGAAAAAGATTTGAAAGCGCTTTTGATTGAATTTATTATAGTTTCCAGAGCGTGCGCCGCACGCGGTCGTACGCTTTGATCAAGCTTCATTCGTGGAGGTTGTCATGGCACTGATGGAAGGAAAGAAAGCGCAGGACTGGATCAATCTGGTTCTCGCCGTCTGCCTGTTCATCTCCCCCTGGATCATGGGCTTCGTTGTCGAGAGCGTTCCGGCGTGGAACGCCTGGGCCGCCGCCGTCGTGCTCGGCGTTCTGGCGATCGCGACACTGGCCATGTTTGCGGAATGGGAGGAATGGGCAAGCCTCATCGTCGGGCTCTGGCTGATCGCTTCCCCCTGGCTGCTCGGCTTCTCGACCAGCGCCATTCCCATGTGGACGCATGTCGTCCTCGGGGCACTGGTGACTGCGCTCGCGATCTGGTCGGTCTGGGACGAACGGCAGCACCCGCATGCGCATGCATGATGATGAGCAGCGAAGGTCGCGGCCCGGCGCCGCAGCTCCGGGCCGCGAACAGATAGCGTAATTCGGTGCAATCTCCTGTATGCCGCTTCTCCCGGAATGAGAGCAAATCCTGAAAACGTGCAGAACGATCTTCTTTCAGATTTGCGTGATTTCAAAAAAAGTCGCCCGCTGCCGTGGACCTCGTCGAGTTGTGCCGGGACGCCACCGCCCCTCAGGTTATCGATGACTCGTCCGCGGTTTCCCTCAGGCGCGCCATTACCAATCTGGTTCAGAATGCGATCGAGCAAGCCGGAAACCTGGCGGAGCGCGACGGGGTAGCCCCCAGACGGCGATCCTGGCGTTATCGAGGCAGAGCGCCCACAAATGTGGAAAGACACGGAGTTTAACCTAGTCGTACCAACAATTTCGGCGGGTTAGCGCTGCTGCATCTCCGCAAAACGTTCCTAAGCGCGCTCTAAGTATCTGAAATTGTGATATATTTTTCGTGATTTGGGAGGCTCTCTTGATAAGTTTGCGGCCGTCGAGGACGACGATCGTCCATTAGCTCGTGCTACGCGCGAGACATAGCTCGTGAGGACCTCGTCCTCGGAAAAAAGGTACTTGGAACAAGCCGCTCAATCGTATCCTCGCGGGTATCGATGGACTTTTCTCGCGTTCGGGTGTGCGATGTGGTCGCGGGTTTTGTGCTGGTTACGGATTAGACTAGGATCGGCTGAAGAATGGGACGAGCCGTCCCACCAATCTGGATTACCACCAAGAGGGAGATTTTGCGGGAATTTCGTTGTACGTAGACCGCCATTGGTCGAAGTACGGACGGAGTTCTGCGGGCAGTGATTGCGCGAACTGCTCATCCAGGGGAAAATGAGGCATCGAGGCTGCGATCGCGGCGAGCACTGCGGAGCCTTGCTTCGCATCCTTGGGTCGTTTTAGAAAGTCGCGCTGATCGTGTCCCACCGAGTGGTGTAGTTCGGCGGTAGCACAGCCGCTCGCGAGCGCGCCCCCAAATGGCGCTGTAGCGAGTGAGGGGCTGTGCGGGCGGCCATCAGTGTTTTCCGCTAGGGTCGGGTTGTTCAAGACACAACCTGACGGAAAGATCACTGATGACCACTGACATGATGAACGTGCGCTCGCTCGTTGAGAAGAGCGCTGATGCCGATTTGTTGCGCGAGATGATCGGCTTTGCCGCTGAACGGCTGATGGAGCTGGAGGTCGGCTCAGTTACGGGTGCAGGGTTCGGGGAGAAGAACCCGATGCGGCTTGCACAGCGCAACGGCTACCGTGACCGCGATTGGGAGACGCGAGCTGGCACGGTCGAGCTTCGCATTCCGAAGCTGCGCAAGGGCAGCTACTTTCCGACCTTCCTCGAACCGCGCCGCATGGCAGAGAAGGCTCTGACGGCTGTTATCCAGGAGGCGTATATCCAAGGAATATCGACGCGGTCGGTCGATGATCTGGTCAAAGCGATGGGGATGAGCGGCATCTCCAAAAGCCAGGTGTCGCGGCTGTGCGAGGAGATCGACGTCAAGGTGAAGGCGTTCCTTGACCGCCCCATTGAAGGCGAATGGCCCTATGTTTGGGTCGATGCGACCTACCTCAAGGTCCGGCGTGGCGGCCGGATCGTCTCGGTCGCCGTCATCATTGCGGTCGGGGTCAACAGCGACGGTCGGCGCGAAGTCCTGGGTATGGAAGTCGGCACATCGGAAGCTGAGCCAATCTGGACGGAGTTTTTGCGTCGGCTGACACGGCGAGGTCTACGCGGGGTGAAGCTGGTTGTCTCCGATGCGCATGAGGGCATCAAAGCTGCCGTTTCCAAGGTTCTCAACGCCACATGGCAGCGGTGCCGCGTTCACTTCATGAGGAATGCGCTGGCACATGCCGGAAAGAGCGGGAGGCGAGTTGTTTCCGCCTTCATCGCTACAGCCTTTGCCCAGGAGACGCCGGAGGCGGCCAGCGCTCAATGGCGCAGCGTCGCCGACCAGATCAGACCAAAAGTGCCGAAGCTCGCCATGATCATGGATGACGCTGAAGACGATGTGCTCGCCTACATGACCTTTCCGAAAGAGCACCGGGCGAAGTTGCACTCGACGAATCCGATTGAGCGTCTCAACGGCGAAATCAAACGCCGCACCGAGGTCGTCGGCATCTTTCCCAACGATGAAGCCATAGTCCGTCTCGTCGGCGCATTGCTCATGGAGGCGAACGATGAGTGGACCGTCCAGCGAGGCAGATACCTGACCCTTGAGACCATGGCTCAAATGAGCGATGATCCCCAAATCAGCTTGCCCGCTGTGGCCCGCTGATAATCGCTCCGACCTGGGGCGGAAAGCACGGCAATCAGCCGCCAGCTACACCACCTACGTGGACACGATCGTCGCGCTTGTCTTGATCGGCCATCCAAAGCTTTTGAAGCGCAAAGTACCGAGGATCGGGAACGACGAGCCGAGCCGGCGTCCCATCTCGCCCTACAACAACGCGGTTCACATGCCGACCCAACAATAACCATTCCTGCTCTGGTAGGGGAAGCGGACTGGGCTTGTCGTTTTGGAGCATGTTGCAAACCGTAGATGGCGCAGCTAACAACTCGAACTCAAACGCTTTTGCGTTTCTGGCCTGGAAGGTTCTCTCTGTGTTGACTGTATAAGTGCTGTCGGCTGCCTTCAACATGGACATGACGCCGTCGCGGGTTTCGTCCTTTATAAGCGCCGACCACGTCATGTCGAAGTCATCGGTCTCATCGGGGGCGTCATTTATGCGCCCGCCGGCTTCGATGTTGTAAGCCGGCATAGCGTTTGTACCCACAACTAACAGCTTATCCCCCAGCATTCGACGCTTGTCAGCCTCCCTGAGGATTTTAGCCGCCTCCGAAGGTATCTGTGGTAATAGGAGGGAGCGATAGAGTGCGCAGGTTTCAGCTAATCTCTTGCGGCTTTCTAGCAGTCGTCCTTCTAGGTCTTCCTTAGTGCGGAGGAACCGTTCGTAGGCAGCTTCGGTTTTCTCAGACCTGGCCCCGAGACTTTTCGCGTTCCCGGTTCTGTCGAGCAATTCGTAAAGGTATTGTTTGCCCGAGCGTTCTGCCCATTTCATCCCGTAAGGGAGCGTTATCAGGGCGCGTTCTACACCCAGCCACACGTCATAGTGTTGCTGGATGTTGATGAGAACACGCCGCTGTTCATCAGTGTAGAGGGTTACGATTTCAACCATAAAGTTTTGTCCTGCAAATTCTAGTTTTTTTAATTTTGCAGGACAAAAGTAATAAAAACAATGATATATTTTTTATTGTCAACGCCGTATGGTTGTGGTTTGTGTTCCTGTTTGCCGATTGCAACCAGCGGGCGCGCGTTCTCCTGCCATCCGCAACCGAAGCGCGCCCAGTTTACGTCAGAGCCGCCCCCAAAGGCGGTCGATAAGAACAACAACAACAACATAACACTTCCCATCGCCCCTGCTTTGTCCTAGAAGGCACCCTGTAATCCGGTCGCAGCCTACCCGGTCAAAACAAGGACACACCTATCATGAAGACCATCGTCATCTGCTCCGGCGGATTGGACTCGGTATCGCTTGCCCACAAGGTCGCAGCCGAGCAGGAGCTTATTGGCCTGCTCTCGTTCGACTACGGACAACGACACCGCAAGGAACTGGACTTTGCCGCCGCCTGCGCCAGGCGCCTCGACGTTCCGCATCAGATCATCAACATCCGCGCGATCGGCACCCATCTCACCGGATCGGCACTGACGGATGACGTCGACGTGCCCGACGGCCACTATGCCGAGGAAACGATGAAGGCGACGGTTGTTCCGAACCGCAACGCCATCATGCTCGCCATTGCCTTCGGACTGGCGGCGGCACAGAAGGCGGATGTGGTGGCCGTCGCCGTGCATGGCGGCGATCATTTCATCTATCCCGACTGCCGACCCGGGTTCATCGATGCGTTCCAGGCGATGCAGAACCATGCACTCGATGGCTACGCCAAGGTCGCACTCTATGCGCCCTACGTGACGATCTCAAAGGCGGATATCGTCACCGACGGCGCACGCCATGCGACCCCCTTCGAAGAGACCTGGTCGTGCTACAAGGGCGGTGCCCGCCACTGTGGCCGCTGCGGCACCTGTGTCGAGCGACGCGAGGCCTTCCACCTCGCCGGCATTGCGGATCCGACCGACTATGAGGATCCGGATTTCTGGGTGGCTGCGACCTCGGCATATGCGGCAGAGGAGGTGAAGTGATGTTTCGGATTACCAAGGAGTTCCATTTCTCCGCTTCGCACCAGCTGAAGAGCCTGCCGGCCGACCATCAATGCGCCCGGCTGCACGGCCACAACTACGTCGTCGAAGTCGAACTCGCTGCCGAGGAATTGAATGTCCACGGTTTTGTCCGCGACTATCACGAGCTGGCACCGCTGAAGCGCTATATCGATGAGAGCTTCGACCACCGTCACCTCAACGATGTTCTCGGCCATGACCAGGTGACGGCCGAATATCTGGCGAAGCATTTCTACGACTGGTGCAAGGCGAGGCTGCCCGAAACCTCGGCGGTGCGCGTCAGCGAGACGCCGAAGACCTGGGCGGAATATCGGCCATGACCGGGCCCGGCGAAACGCGCATCCGCGTCAGTGAGATCTTCGGCCCGACGATCCAGGGCGAGGGCATCCTGATCGGCTTGCCGACCGTGTTCGTGCGCACGGGGGGCTGCGATTATCGTTGCAGCTGGTGCGATACGCTGCATGCCGTCGACAGCGAATACCGCGACCAATGGCTGCCGATGACGGTGGAGGAGATCTGGAGCGAAGTGATCCGGCTATCCGGCAGCAAGCCGCTCACGGTCTCGCTATCCGGCGGTAATCCGGCGATCCAGCCGCTCGGACCCCTGATCGCGCGCGGGCGAAAGGATGGCTACCGGTTTGCCCTGGAGACGCAGGGCAGTATCGCGAAGGACTGGTTCGCCGATCTCGACGTCCTGGTGTTGAGCCCGAAGCCGCCGTCGAGCGGGATGGAAACGAATTGGCACGACTTCGACGACTGTCTTTTGATGGCGGCGGAAAAGCCTGAGGTGGCGCTGAAAATCGTCGTGTTCGACGAGCGCGACTATGCCTATGCGCGTGAGGTCGCGGCGCGTTATCCGCATCTGCCGCTCTATCTGCAGCCCGGCAACCACACGCCGCCACCGCCTGATGACGACAACGCCACCGTCGATATCGACGGTATCATCGACCGCATGCTCTGGCTCGTGGGCAAGGTAACGGAGGATCGCTGGTTCGAGGCTCGCGTTCTGCCGCAGTTGCATGTTCTGCTCTGGGGCAACAGGCGCGGGGTGTGACGCCCCGCGATTGGACAAAGGCCCTGGGCTATGCTCCAACGGTGGAGAATGCGTGGGGGGCGGTCATGCAACTGAACACCAAACGTGTCTACGAGCCGAAAGCAGACAGCGACGGAATGCGCATTCTCGTCGATCGCCTGTGGCCGCGGGGTTTGACCAAGGCGGAAGCCGCGGTCGATCTCTGGCTGAAGGAGATCGCGCCAACGACGGAACTGCGCCGCTGGTTTCATGGAGACCAGGGCACCTGGGCCGAGTTCAGCAAACGTTATCTTGCCGAGCTCGACAGTAACCAGGCCGCGGTCGAGCAGTTGCGCAACCTCATCGCCGAAGGCCCAGTGACCTTGCTCTACAGTGTGAAGGACGAGACGCACAATCACGCCGAGCTCCTCAAGGATTATGTCCTGATGCCGCGATAGACGAGGCGTCAGCCCGGCATCACGTGGCTGCAGTGGGTGTCCCGAAGCGGCTGGCTATGCGCGCAGTGATGCGGCGCCAGTCATGCTGGAAGGGGAAGCGTCGGCCGGTCTGCGAGCGAAACTCAGTCCGCCGAGCTGAAACGCCTGTGACGGCAACGGGTATGCGGGGCGCTTCCGGCGCGGCGCAATGTTGTATGAAATTTTGTCGATTGTCGACGTCGGGATGGGAAAGCGCCGCACGTCTTAATCTCGACGGCGGTTTTGGACCGCGCTGACAACAAGGAGATTGAGAATGTTTCGTACCGCTTTGATCGCAGGCGCACTGCTGATTTTCGGCAGCGCGTTTGCCGAGGCCGAGCCGGTTGGTAATCGCGTCGATGTCAATGGCATGAAGATGTATTACGAGGTCTCGGGCAAAGGCGAGCCGCTGGTCGTGCTGCACGGCGCCTATATGAACATTCCGTCGATGGGCACGATCATCCCGAAGCTTGCCGAGACTCACAAGGTCTATGCGGTCGAGTTGCAGGGCCACGGCCGCACGACCGATATCGACCGGCCGATCACCTATCCGAACCTGGCTGACGATGTCGCCGCCTTCATGGATGCCGTCGATCTCGAGAAGGCCGATGTCTTCGGCTATTCGATGGGCGCGGCTGCCGGCCTGCAGCTCGCGATACGGCATCCGGAGAAGGTCAACAATCTGGTGGCCGCATCCGTCGCCTATGATGCCGAGGGCTGGCAGCCGGAGTTCAAGACGATCATCCCGCAAATGACCGTTGAGATGATCGTCGGCCTGCCCTTTGCCGAAGACTATCGCAAGCTCGCCGCCAACCCGGATGGCTTCCCGGAACTGGCCCGAAAGCTCATCCAGCTCGAAAAGGAGCCGATGGCCTGGGAGGCTGACGTCAAGGCTCTGAAGGCGCCGGTGCTGATCATTGCCGGCGATGCCGACGTGGCGACGCTCGAACACAACGTTGCGCTGTTTCGCCTGCTCGGCGGCGGAGCGATGGGCGACATGGGCAAGCCGCTTGCCGCCTCGCGCCTTGCGATCCTGCCGGCGACGTCGCACACCGCGGTCATCAACCAGACGGATCTCCTGTACGCATTCATCGAGCCTTTCCTGAAGGGCGAGACGCCAAAGGGCATGTTTCCGTAAGTGCGAGACTGCCGCGAGAGCGATGCATTGGTGGGTGACTTCCCCCCATTGTGGAGCGATCGGCCTACAGCTTGTTGCTCCGCAACCGCCATGCGCCGTTGCGGAGAGTAGCTGCCGATTGCCGATAGTGAATGGCGGAACCGTCGCGGTGGTCCATAAAGGCGCGCGCTTCCGCTGAGGGCGGGACGGCTTCATCGAGGTTCTGCGGCGCCTCATCTGCCGACAGATACGCGGGCCCCGTCGGCCCATCGTCGATGCGGCCGACGAGATGAACGAAATGAAGCGTGTCCTCGGCAAATCCCTGAAGCTGAGGATCGTAAAGGCTCTCTTCGATCCACGCCAGCATGCCGGTTCCACCATCGAGCACGGCGATCCGGTGGGGGACCTCCGGCGGGGCCGCATAGGCGACCAGAGCGATGAAATCCCCTGTGGCTGAAATCCTATGGTCGAGCAGCCATTCGCCCACAAGGGCCTGGCCGTCGAAGGTACAGGTGAAGACATCGCGGGACAGATCGGTATCCGTGCGCAGAAAATGCCACCGAACAGGCTCCCCGTTATTCAGCGGCGCGCTCTCGATTGATTCCGTGGTGCCGTCGCCTTCGACAAGCGGCAGGCACTGATGAATGACCGGCTGTAGATAGGTCCGGCCATCGATCTCCAGCGGCGCATGCGCATAGCTGTTGAGCCGCCCGAACCGGCCATAACCAAGTTCCGGCTGAGCCAGCGTCCATGTAACCACCAGGTGAGCCAGACCGAGGGCGGTGAGGCCGTCACGGCTGGCATAGGGGCGGCTCGCGCCGATGTCGTGCCCTCTCGCGATCTCCCGCCATCCGTTCGCTGTGTCCCAGGACCAGTAACCGCTCTCGTCGCGGTGGTTCTTTCGGTTTGCGAGGCAGGCGAACGCATTTGCATCGTCCCGCCAGACGAAATCCAGGTAGCTCGTCGAGACGAGCAGCCCACTCGCCACGCCATCGACGACGAGTTCGGCCATCGGGTGATAGAGTGGGTCCAGCGGCGCTTCGAGCGCCATCAGGCTGTCGGGCAGATAGGCAATGCTGGTGATGCCAGGGGCTCCCGCCGGGCCGGCTGGCAGAGAGGCTCCGTTGCGGTCGCATATGTAGGCCCAGTCTTTTGCGGGGATCTTAAGATCAGCGACCGTCACCATCTGTTCCTTTTCGGCGCTGGCGATCAGTTCGGCGATCTGGGCGGTGTAGGTCCGGTTCGAGGTGATCGGGCTGTGGCGACCGGTTATCGTCGTTTCGGTGACGAGGTCGATCTCCCAGAATGCTGTCACATCGTCGCAGCGGTATAGGATATGGCTGCGGCGATCGTAGATCAGCAGCCCCCATTGCCCACGGGAGGGGCTCGGCGAAACGAAGTATTGCCCATCCGCCGAGAAGCCGGTCGAAGAACCCGCCCCGAGAATGACGCTGCCATCGGGGAAAAGGTAGTCGCAGATTACCGGGCCGCCCATGGCGATCTCATGACAGGCAAGCACGCGCAGGCTCTCTCCCTCGGGCGTGACCGGAACCGGACGGCCCCAGGCGCTATTGTCGCTGCGCGCGATAGGCTCTGCGTCAGCGGTGGGAGGCTCCGGTGTCCGCTTGATCCGCATGCCTGTGCGTTTTTCCCAGAGGCTTTGCAGCCAAAGGAGGAACAGGAAGCAGGCAACGCCGGCGAGCACGGATGCCACCGTTCCGGCCATCAGCATTGCAACGGCATAGCTCAGGCCGAAGCAACCGCCGAGCATCCATACGAAGGTATGGTCGACCTTTCCAAAGGTGCGATCTTCGATCCACTCGGCGGCCATGGCGCCGGCCCAATAGGCGACAGCAAACGGCAACGGCAGATAGAGCGGGATCACGAAAGGCACGACGAGGAATGCAAGGTTGAGCGCCAGCCGCAGCAGCAGCACACGTATCGGCTGATCGCTCGGGTCGGTCATGCGGACCGCCGGCAGAATGCACGGCTGACGTCGACAGCTATTGGCTGGCAGTCGACGTCGATATGGCTGCGATCGGGGCGCACAATCATTATCCGTCGTTCGGTCTGGTGCTGCATGCAAACGACTCAGGCGGGCAAGGGCGTTTGATGCCAGTCGATACCACAGATTTGCACCAGAAGGCGCACGCCATGTTCTATCGCGGTACGGCTGGTGATCGACGGGCGCCAATGGGCGCAGTGAATGCGCCCATTCCAGTCGGAGCCTGGAGCATCCTTTGTACGTTCATCCGAACGCACGGATACGCTAGCGCAGGCGTCGGCCGTCAGCGTCGAACACCAACGCGACGGCCGGGTCGAAGTGGGCGGCGATGCTGTCGCCGGATTTTAGGCTGCGGCCGTTCTTCGTTTCGATGACGATCAACTCACCGTCGCCGTGGCGAGCATAGGCAAAGGTCTCGCCGCCGAGATGCTCCAGCATGTCAATCGTCAGAGTGAGATGGGCCGCGCCACTTTCGCCGAAATGCTCGGGCCGGATACCGATCGTCACGGTGCTGCCGGGTGCGGCGTCCTTCGCGGTAACCGGAAGCGTCGCATCGCCGAAATCCGGCAGACGGACGTGTTTTTCCCCGCCGGCGCCCGCTTCGACGATCCCCTTCAGGAAATTCATCTTCGGCGAACCAATGAAGCCGGCGACGAAGAGATTGGCGGGATCGTCATAGAGATCGAGGGGTGAACCGACCTGCTCGACCACGCCGCCGCGCATGACGACGATCTTGTCGGCGAGCGTCATCGCCTCGACCTGATCGTGGGTGACGTAGATGATCGTGGTCGCCAGCTTCTTGTGCAGCCTGGCGATCTCGATGCGCATGTGCACGCGCAGTTCCGCGTCGAGATTGGAAAGCGGCTCGTCGAAGAGAAAGATCTTCGGATGCCGCACGATCGCCCGGCCGATCGCCACGCGCTGGCGCTGGCCGCCGGAAAGCTGCTTCGGCTTGCGGTCGAGCAGCGGTCCGAGTTCGAGAATATTCGCCGCCTCGCCGACGCGTTGTTCGATCTCAGCCTTCGGGACCCCGGCAAAACGCAGTGCGAAGCCCATGTTTTCCCTCACAGTCATATGCGGATAGAGCGCATAGGACTGGAACACCATGGCGATGCCGCGCTTCGAGGGATCGACATCATTCATCCGTGCGCCGTCGATTGTAAGATCGCCTGATGTGATCTCTTCGAGGCCGGCAATCATCCTGAGCAAGGTCGACTTGCCGCAGCCGGACGGTCCGACGAAAACGACGAACTCACCGGACTTGATGTCGAGGTCGACCCCCTTGATGACTTCGAAGCCGCCATAGGATTTTCTGACGTCGTTGAGTTGGAGCTCGCTCATGCAGCCGCTGCCTCGTTGGCGATTGCCGAAAGTTCCAGTCTTGCCGACCCAAGTCGTGTCGAGGCCACCGCGACCGCGATGCCGCCGGCAGTCCCCGTCGTCTCCATCCAGAAACCGGTCGAGCCGCCCTGGAAGACGAGGCGTTCGGGCCCGAGCAGGCGGGCCGGCCCGGTGACGGTGACGTCGACCGCATCGTTGAGGAACGGCAGCACGTTGCGGGCCTGATCTAGCGCACGCACGATCACTCGGACGCTGTCACGCCCTTCGGCTCTCAGCGTCGTGCTGTCGGCGACGACCTCCAGCGTCGTCGGCACCGGATCGGCGACCATGCGGAGGCTGGCGACGGCCTTGCCGTCGATGAAGCCGGTGAAAGCGGCATCTTCCCACTTCATGCCCCAGACGCCAAGTTCGTCCTTGGTGAAGTGGCGATGGTCGATGACGACGGGCGGATGCGGCAGATGCGGGAAGTTCTCCCGGTCCGGACCGACGCGCTTCACCAGCGAGCCGTATCTCAGCTCGACCTCGTCGCAATTGGTGAGCACGATCAAGGGCAGCACGCCGCCGATATTGCGCTCGCCGCGCGCCCAGAAGGTGACCGGCTTCATCACCACTTCCTCCGACGGTTCGCACTGGCTGGCATAGACATAGGCCGCGAATTTCGGCTGGCGGAACATGTCCATGACACCGTGATAGCAGATCCGGTCGCCGGAGCCGAAGTCCTTGTGGGTGTTGTAGTCGAACATGCACCAGCCGATGGCGCCGGAAATGCTTGGGTCGCCGTGGGCGGCGTTCAGCACCTCCAGATGCCGGCGCACGTGCTCGGCCTGACGCTGCTCCTGGTCGTAGATCTTCGTCGGAAACATGTGGCCGCCGAATTCGGTGATGAGATAGGGCACCTTGCGATTAAGCCCGGTGCATTCCTGCTGCGGGCGCAGCGCCGTGCGCGGGCGGTTTGCCCCCGGCAGCTCCTCGTTGCCGAGAATGAAGTCGTTCATGGTGTATACGTCTTCGAGGAACTCGCTGTCGGTGATGTAGCGCACGCCGCCCGTCTGCCGCGTCGGGTCGAGCGCGCGGGCCAGCCGGTTGGTTTCGACATAGAAGTCATGCGAGTCCTGCGATTCATTGATGCGCACGCCCCAGATGATGATCGAAGGATGGTTCCAGTCGCGCTCGATCATGCGGCGGACGTTCAGAATCGCCTCCTGTTTCCACGCCTCGCCGCCGATATGCTGCCAGCCGGGGATTTCCTCGAACACCAGCAGGCCGATGCGGTCGCAATGGTCGAGGAACCATTTGGACTGCGGGTAGTGCGAGGTCCGCACCAGATTGCAATGCAGTGAGTTCTTCAGCATCTCCGCATCGCGCTCCTGTGCCGTGCGGCCCATGGCATAGCCGACATAGGGGAAGGCCTGATGGCGGTTGAGGCCACGGATCTTGAGCGGCCGGCCGTTGAGCTTGAATCCATCCGTGGTGAACTCCGCCGTGCGGAAACCGAAGCGCGAGGAGTGGCGGTCGCTGCCGCGATCGCTGCGCAGTTGGACTTCGATTTCATAGAGGACCGGATCGTCGATATCCCAGAGCGAAAGTCCGGTGAGGCCGGTCATCTCCAGCGTGACGCTGTCACCACGGGTTTCGGTGACGGCTTCCGCCAAAACCTTGCCGTTGGCGTTCTTGAGCAGCGCCGTGATTGTACCGGCGAAGGTCAAGCCTTGCGGATTGGCGAGATCGCAGCGGACCGTGACAGACTTATCATCAGCGAGCACGGCACGGGTCTCGATCTTGATATTGGCGACCGAAACCGCGTCGGTGACCTTCAGCCACACGTCGCGATAGATGCCGGCATAGGTGAGATAGTCGATGCGGCCGCCGAACGGCGGGGTCTCCGGGTTCTCGCTGCCGTCGATCTTGACCGTGATCAGGTTGTCTCCCTCCCGCAACCTGTCCGTCAGCCGCGCCTCGAAGGGCGTATAGCCGTCCTTGTGGGCGACGATTTCTTCGCCGTTGAGGTAGACGACGGCGTCCGCCATGGCCGCGTCGAAGACGAGCGAGACTTCGCGGCCATGGAACTCGCGACGCCAGGCAAGCACCTTCTGATAGGTGAAGGTGCGTTGATAGGAGGCCTCGTCGAAATAGTTGAACGGCAGTTCCACCGCATTGTGCGGTAGGCTGATGGGCTTGCCCGTCTGCAGGCGGCCGGTTTGCGTGGCGGCGAAGCCTTCGGAAAAGACCCAGGTGTCGTTGAAAGAGGTAACAGAACGCATGATCATTCCTATTTGACTGAGCCCAGCATTCCCTGGACGAATTGGCGTTGCATGAAGAAGAAGACCGCGAGCGTGGGAAGCGTCGCGAGAATGGTGCCGACCATCACGACGCCGTAGTCGGGGTAGTAGGCGGAGGCGAGCGAGGAGATGACGAGCGTGATCGTCTTCGTCTCGTTCGACTGCAGCACGATCAGCGGCCAGAGATAGTTGTTCCACGCCGTCATGAAGACGATGATGAGGGCCGCCGCATAGGTCGAGCGCATCACCGGCACGTAGATATAGAGGAAGATCTGCCATTCCTTCAGCCCGTCGACCTTGGCTGCGTCGCGAAGCTCCGACGGGAACGCCTTGGTGCATTGGCGGAAATAGAAGACGATGAAGGCCGACGCGATCGACGGCAGCACCACGGCAATGTGCGTGTTGATGAGCCCGGCCTTGCCCATCATGATGAAGAGCGGGATCATCAACGCCGCAAACGGGATCATCATCGTCAGCAGAAGAGCGCTGTAGATCCGGTCTCGGTGGCGCGAGCGGAACATCTCGAAACCGTAGCCGGCAAGCGACGAGACGGCGAGCGTCAGCGCTGTCGCAAGAATGGCGATCTTGGCCGAATTCCAGAAGACCAGCGGCGCGTTCACCTGGGTGAAGAAGGTGCTGATATTGGTGGCAAGCGCACTGCCCGGCAACATCTTGCCCTTGATGATGTCGATCGACGAATTGGTGGCGCCAAGCAGCATCCAGACGAAGGGGAAGATCGAGAGAAAGGCCATCAGCCCGACGAAGCCGTAGGTGACGATGGCGCCGGCGATACGTGCGGATCCGTTGTTCATCGGTCGCGCTCCCGGGCTGCAAAGAACTGAAGAGAGGCAAGCAGGGCGACGAGGACGACGATCACATAGGAGACCGTCGCCGCGTAACCGAAATTCGGCATGAAGCGGAAGGTCAGGTTGTAGATGTAGAGCGACAAGGTCAGCGTCGCGTTGGACGGTCCGCCCTTGCCCTCGGTGAGGTTGTAGACCTCGTCGAAGAGCTGGATCGTGCCGATCGTCGAAATGACCGTGGTGAACAGGATGACGGGCTTCAACAGTGGAATGGTGATGTGGGTGAATCGCGCCCAGGCAGGCACCCCATCGATGCGCGCCACCTCGTAGATCGACTTGTCGATGTTCTGCATCGCCGCGAGGTAGAAGATCATGTTGTAGCCGGTCCAGCGCCAGGTGATGGCGATGATGACGAGCACCTTGGCCCAGAAGGGATGCGTCAGCCACGGGATCGGCGAAGCGATGAGGCCGATCGCCTCAAGCGTCGAATTGACGATGCCGTCGAGTGCGAACATGCCCTTGAAGAGCACCGAATAGGCGACGAGCGAGGTGACGCAGGGCAGGAAGATGGCGGTGCGGAAGAAGCCGCGGCCAACGAGCCTCGGATTGTTGAGCAATGACGCCAGGATCAGCGCCAGGAGGATCATGATCGGCACCTGCACGACAAAATAGGTCATCGTGTTGGTGAGGGCCTTGATGAAAACCGGATCGTTCCAGAGGCGGACGATGTTGGCGAATCCGGCGAATTTCAGCATCATGCCACGGCCGGACTGGAACGACATCCAGAGCGACCAGAGGATCGGATAGATCATGAAAAGGGCGATCAGCCCGAGCGCCGGCGTGACGAAGAGCCAGCCATTGACGTTGTAGTATCGGCCGATGCCGCCGCGACGTGCGAGAGCCATCATCATCCTCATGGGATAGCAGGAACCGTTGGCCGCAGCTCGTTCGCCGCGGCCAGGAGTAGTGCAGATAATCGCTGTGGCGATTACTGGACCTGCGCGCTGACCTCGGCGTCAATCGCCTTCAGGACCTCGTCGACAGGCGTTCCCTGCGACAGGGCGGGCAGTTGCGCGGTGACGGCGGTGTCGGCCTCGTTGGTGAAGATGCCGTAGTTGACCGAGGGGACCTTCGCGAGCCAGTCGGAGAAGTTCTGCCAGACCTTTTCGCCGCCAAAGAAGGCATCGGCCTCGCGATAGGCGGCCCCGCCGCGAGCGGCAAGCAGCGAGCCGACGGCGCCGCGGTCCTGCAGGATCGTCTGGTAGAAATCGACGTCCTTGGCGTAGACCGCGTTGAGGAAATCGATCGCTTCGGCCTTCTCGGCCGAGCTTTCAAGCACGTACCAGCTCGATCCACCAAGGTTCGAGGCATGCGTCGCCCCATCGATCGAAAGGGCCGGGATCGGTGCCACGCCCCATTTGCCCGATTGATCCGGCTGCGCCTTGACGGTGCCGGTGATCCAGACGCCGGTGATGACGGTTGCGACATCACCCGAGGTGAAGGTGCCGACCCAGTCGGACCAGCCGGCGGCCGGCTTGTAGATGTTGGCCGACATGATCTTGCCGACCGTCTCCAGCGCGGCCTTCAGTGCGGCGTTGCCGGTGATGTTCGCCTTGCCTTCCTTGTCGAAATACCATTGCCCGGCCGATTGCATGATGATGCGGACGACGCCGGCGTCGGTCGGGTCGAGACCCATCATCTTCTTGCCGGTCTTTGCTTCGACCTGCTGGCCGATCTCGATGAAGCGATCCCAGGTGAGATCCTGCATGTCCTCGGGCTTGAACCCGGCCTGCTCCAGATAGTCCTTGCGATAATAGAGGCCGGTTACGCCGGAATCGAAGGGCATGCCGTAGACCTGGCCATCCAGCGTCATCAGCTCGACCTTGTAGGGAGCGAAGCCGGAATAATCGACCGTGCCGGAGAGTGGCGCGAAGGCGCCGGGGAAAGATTGAAGATATTTCTGCGCGCCGTAGTCTTCGATCAGCACGATATCGGGAAGCGCATCCGCCGTACCGGACGAGAGACCGGTCTGCAGCTTCTGTTCGACGTCGGCCTTGGCGAAATCGACGATGTTGAAGGTGACGTCAGGATGCGACTTGGTATAGCGCGCGCCGGCCTCCTTCATGATCGCGACGTTGAAGTTCGGATCCCAGCACCAGACCGTGATTTCCTTGGCTTGCGCTGAAGTCACCGCCAACAGGCTGGCGCCCGCGAGCGCGACGGCGGCAAAGCGCGGCAGATAGGTACGCATGTCCATTATTTCCTCCCTCGATTTTCGTTCCCCGAGACGTTCCTCCGTGTCTCGGCGCGGAGTATTTCGTAAAACTCTGAAGAAGGCAATATTTCAGTAAATTTTTACTAGGCCATTTTTATGCGGTCGCGCTTCCGGCGGCGGTGCTGCCACGCCAGACGATCTCCGTTCCGAGCAGCACCTTCTTGGCGACGTCGCGTCCCGAAAGCCGCTCGACCAGCAGGTCGACGGCCGTTTCGCCGATGATTTCCGCCGGTATCTTGACCGTCGAAAGCGGCGGGCCGAGAAACTGCGCGACCGGAATGTCGTTGAAGCTTGCCACGGCGACATCCTCCGGAATCTTCAAGCCCATCTCGTGAATTGCGCGATAGGCGCCGATCGCCATGTTGTCGTTGCAGGTGATCAGGATCTCAGGCCGATTGGGTTTCGACAGCATGGCCTTTGCCAACGTGTAGCCGCTGTCCGGCGTCAGCTTCTCGACCATGCAGAGGTCCGGGTCGTAAAGCCCTGCTTTCGTCATCCAGTTGACGAAGGCGCGGCAGCGGCGTTCGGAATGGATGTCGTCCTTGTCGCGAAAGGCGTCGATCCAGCCGAGGAAGCCGATGCGGCGGTAACCCATGCCGTGAACGCCTTGCAGCAGGCGATTCATTGCCACGGAGACATCGCTCATCACGCTGTCGTCGATGTCGTCGTCAGGCGCGAAGTCCGCAAAGACCAGGTGGCGGCTGTGGCGCCGCAGCCAGTGAACCTCTTCGCCGTAGTGGTGACCGACGGCAACGACGCCGCTGGCGCCCTGGAGGATCGCCGCCTCCGGCAGGTTGCCGTTGTGGAAGACTTTGACCACCTCGATTTTCAGCGACTGGCAGCGGTTTTCGATCCCGAGCCGGACGCCGACATAATAGGGATCGATCAGTTCCTGGGCGGGTTGAAGGAAATGCACCAGTGCGAACTTCAGGCCCTGCATCGGGCCGGCGCCGCGGCCGCGATTGCGTGGCGTCGCGTAGTTCAGCGCCTCGGCCGTTTCGATGATCGCCTGACGCTTTTTCGTGGAGATCGAAAGCGTCGGATCGTAGTTCAACACCCGCGAAACCGTTGCCGATGAGACCCCGACAGCCGAAGCGATTTCCTTGATTGTGACCATGTCCTGCTTCCTGCCTGCCGCCTCCGGCCCGGTTTCGGGCACGGCGCAATCTTTATTTAGTAAAATTTTGCTTTGAGATTTTCAATCTCTGGGTTGCGCCGGGGCCGTATTTCGTTCTGGGATCGGAACGCATTTGCGATGGCTAAGATTGAGCCGTTGCCAGGGCTTCTGCCTGAAGCTCATCGGAGAGGAATTCCCACAGCACTGCAACGGGCTGCGACGACAGACCCTGGTCGTCGGCCGCGAAGAGGCCGAGCTCGATCACCGGCGCCGGCGGCAAGCCTTCATTGGCGCCAAGGATCTTCATCGTGTTTGGGCGGATGTTGAGATCCAGCAGAACCGCAATGCCAAGGCCGGCTTCGATCATCGACTGGATCGAGGCGAGGCTGGCGCTCGTCAACACCGTGCGCCAGGGCCTTTTGCCACCGTTCAGCGCTTCGATCATCTTTTGCCTCCAGGTGCAGATCCCGTCGAAGGTGACGAGCGGCAGGGGACCTGCATCTGGCATCGCGAAACCACGCGCGGCGACCCAGCGGAGCGGTAGTCGCCAGGCGAGGATCGGCCGGCCATGGATGAGAGCGGGGTCGCCGACCGCGACATCGAGCTCTCCCTGCGCCAGTTTCTCCGACAGCACGGTGCTTTCGGCGACCGTTAGCTCGAGCGCCACGTTTGGATGACATTCGGCGAAGCGCTGCAGTGCCCTTGGCAGCGAGCCGACGGCGATGTCCTCGATCATGCCGAAGCGGATCGGGCCGTGGACCGATCGGCCGGCAAGCGCCGTCCTTGCGCCCGTACTCAAGCCCAGCATTTTCTGGGCGTAGGGAAGCAGCACATGCCCGGCTTCGGTGAGGTTCATGCCCCTTGTGCTGCGGTTCAACAACCTGGCGCCAAGATCGTCCTCCAGCCGGCGCAATTGCATGCTGACGGCGGCCTGGGTCCGCGCCAGCCGCTGGGCGGCACCGCTGACACTGCCGCATTCGGCGGTGACGACGAAGGCCCGCAACAGGCCGATGTCCAGATCATGCATATAACGATCCCTTATAGAGATATCACAACTATTAGAGTTCATTATTGTGTCGAAGTTGCTATGTCCATTCAAGCCCAACAGGAGAACGGACATGGCGGATACGGAAACGGCAACGGCAGATAGCGGCTGGAGTGGGCCCGCAACGGTGCCCGATTCGGCCGGGCGAGTGTCTATAGCGATCGCCTTTTGCCTTCTGTCCATGTCGAGCGTGCAGTTCGGCGCCGCGCTCTCGAAGCCGGCCATGCAAGGCCTTGGCGCCTTTGGCGCAACCTGGCTGCGGGTTTCTTGGGCGGCCGCATTCCTGCTGCTCCTCGTCCGGCCGCGCTTCTTCAGTTACACGCGGTCGCAGTGGCTTACGGCGCTTTCGCTCGGCGCCACGATGGCGATGATGACGCTCTGCTTCTTCGCGGCGATCGAACGGATCCCGCTCGGGCTTGGCGTGGCGATCGAGTTTCTCGGCCCCTTGACCGTCGCGGCGATATTTGGCGGTCGCGGTTGGCGCCTGCTTTGTCCTGCGATCGCAGCGGCCGGCGTGCTGTGCCTTTCCTGGGACGGTGAGGCATGGGTGGCGGATGCGCGCGGGCTGCTTTTCGCCTTCGGCGCTGCGATCGGCTGGGGCGGTTATATCGTGCTGATGAAGCATGCCGGCCAGAGCTTCAGGGGATTGGAGGGGCTTGCCGCTTCGCTATTGTTTGCAGCACTCCTCGCAACGCCGTTCGGCGTCGGCCAGGTGCAATCCGGCTTCTCCTTCGACCTGCTGCTGGTGACGGCCGGGCTCGCCGTTCTGGTTCCGCTGTTCCCTTACGCGCTCGAATTCATGGCGCTCCGCCGCATGCGGCCGTCGGCCTTCGGTATCCTGATGAGCCTGGAGCCGGCTATCGGCGCCTGCGCTGGCTTCATCGTCCTTGGGCAGGCGCTGTCCCTCAACCAGGTCTTCGGCGTCGCACTCGTGATGCTCGCCAGCGCCGCCGGGACCGTGCTGGCGAAAGCCTAGCGGAAGGCGTTTTTCTCGTCCTGCGAAAATTCCGCTGTCGCTTACGGCAGGACGGCTGACCCACGTTCAGCCGTCCGCGACCTCCGATGAATTTCTTCGACGTCTTGCGCGCCAGATGAAAAGTGCCCGTTTACAAAAGTAATATTATATGATTTTTTCTCGATGGCTGCTTGGAGGCAGCTTTCTTTGGGAGGAAATCATGAAAATCGCCAAGGCACTTGCGGGTGCAACGATCCTTGCTGCCTGCACGTTCGGCAGCGCTTCCGCGGCCGATCTGGTCGTCGGCTTTTCGCAGATCGGCTCGGAGTCCGGCTGGCGCGCCGCCGAGACGACGCTGACCAAGCAGCAGGCTGAGCAGCGCGGCATCGACCTCAAATTTGCTGATGCGCAGCAGAAGCAGGAAAACCAGATCAAGGCAGTCCGCTCCTTCATCGCGCAGGGCGTGAATGCCATCCTTCTTGCGCCGGTCGTCGCCACCGGCTGGGATGAGGTGCTGCAGGAAGCCAAAGACGCGGAAATCCCGGTCATCCTGCTCGATCGCACCGTCGACGCCTCAAAGGAACTCTATCTGACCGCGGTAACCTCCGACCTCGTGCACGAGGGTAATGTCGCCGGCAAATGGCTCGTCGACACCACGGCCGGCAAGCCCTGCAATGTCGTCGAGCTTCAGGGGACGACCGGTTCCTCGCCGGCGATCGACCGCAAGAAGGGCTTTGAACAGGCCCTTTCCGGACATGACAACCTGAAGATCATCCGCAGCCAGACCGGCGACTTCACCCGCACCAAAGGCAAGGAAGTGATGGAAAGCTTCCTGAAGGCGGAGGACGGCGGCAAGAACATCTGCGCACTCTACGCACACAACGACGACATGGCCGTCGGCGCCATCCAGGCGATCAAGGAGGCCGGCCTGAAACCCGGCAGGGATATCCTTGTCGTCTCGATCGATGCCGTGCCGGATATCTTCCAGGCGATGGCCGCGGGCGAAGCCAATGCCACGGTCGAGCTGACGCCGAACATGGCCGGCCCCGCCTTCGACGCGCTTGCTGCGTTCCAGAAGGACGGTACGGCGCCGCCGAAGTGGATCCAGACGGAATCGAAGCTCTACACGCAGGCCGACGAACCGCTGAAGGTCTACGAGGAAAAGAAGGGCCTTGGCTACTGATGTCGGCCGTGGCCCGCGCCCTTCTCGCGCGGGCCACGCTCCTTTCCTGAGATACTTTCCGGCCGAAGAGGTGCAGCTTGCTGCGGCCAAGCTGTGCTTCTCGTCCGACTGATACCCGCATCGCGGAGATGGTATCGATGCAGACCAGTGACCACATTCTTTCGGCGATCCGGATCGAGAAGGCCTTCCCGGGTACAAGGGCCCTCGACAAGGTCGATTTTCACCTCCGGCGCGGAGAAGTTCATGCGCTGCTTGGCGAAAACGGCGCCGGCAAGTCTACTCTCATCAAATGCCTGACAGGCGCCTACCGCCGCGACGGCGGCGCCATCCTGCTCGACGGTACGGAGGTCGATCCCCGCGACACGTTCGAGGCCCAGACGCTCGGTGTCGGTACGGTCTACCAGGAGGTCAACCTGCTGGCGAATCTGACGGTTGCCGAAAACCTCTTCCTCGGGCGCCAGCCCCGCCGCTTCGGCATGGTCGACGTTGGCGCCATGAACCGGCGTGCGCGGGAGCTGCTCGCCGACTATGAGCTCGACATCGACGTCACCCGCGATCTCGCAAGCTATTCGGTGGCGATCCAGCAGGTCGTTGCCATCGCACGTGCCGTCGATCTCTCAGGCAAGGTGTTGATCCTCGACGAGCCGACGGCAAGCCTCGACGCGCATGAGGTGGCGATGCTCTTTCGCATTGTCCGGCGCCTCAAGGCCCGCGGGCTCGGCATCGTCTTCGTCACCCACTTCCTTGAACAGGTTTACGAGATTTCCGACCGAATAACGGTGCTCAGGAATGGGCAACTCGTCGGAACCCGTGAAACTGCCAACCTCGACCGCCGCGCGTTGATCGCGATGATGATCGGCCGTGAACTGGCGGCAGAGATTCACGCGCCGCGCGTGCAAACCTGGGAAGGGCCGCTGCGCTACCGGTTTCGCAACTATGGCCGCAAGGGTCGCGTCCGTCCCTTCGACCTCGATGTCCGTGCCGGCGAAGTTGTCGGCATGGCTGGCCTGCTCGGCTCCGGACGTACGGAAACAGCGGAGCTGCTCTTCGGCGCCCACCCTGCCGATAGCGGTCAGGCGGAGATCGACGGCCGTGCGGCCGATCTCTCATCGCCGCGTGCCGCCATCCGGCACGGGTTCGGCTTCTGCCCGGAGGATCGCAAGACATCAGGCATCATCGGCGATCTCTCGGTGCGCGAGAACATCGTGCTCGCGCTGCAGGCGCGCCGCGGCTGGACACGGCCGATCTCGCGGGCGGAACAGAACCGGCTGGCGGACCACTACATCCGCGCGCTTGATATCCGCACCGCCGATCGGGAGAAACCGATCAAGCTTCTATCCGGCGGCAACCAGCAGAAGGCGATCCTGGCGCGCTGGCTTGCGACCGAGCCCGAATTCCTGATCCTCGACGAGCCCACGCGCGGCATCGACGTCGGCGCCCATGCGGAGATCGTCAAGCTCATCGAGGCGCTGCGCGAGAAGGGGCTGTCGCTGATCGTCGTCTCGTCGGAGATCGAGGAACTGGTCGCCTACAGCACGCGGGTCATCGTGCTTCGGGATCGCGCCCATGTCGCCGAGCTCGACGGCAACCGGGTCACGGCCCACGAGATCGTCGAAGCGATTGCCGCAACTAATGAAAGGAGGGCGTCGTGACGTCGTTCTTCCGGCTCTATCTGAACCGGTTGCTGCCGCAACTCATCGCGCTTGCCGTCATTGTCGTGGCGGTTTCGCTCGTGTTTCCCGGTTTCCTCAGCCTGGAAATCCAGAACGGCCGCCTTTATGGCAGCCTCGTCGACATCCTCAATCGCGGCGCGCCCGTCGTGCTTTTGGCAATCGGCATGACTATCGTCATCGCCACCAAGGGCATTGATCTCTCGGTCGGTGCGGTGATGGCGATCTGCGGCGCCACCGCCGCCGCCGCGATCACCTCCGGCCATTCGCTCGCCGGAACGCTGTTGATCACGCTTGCCGTCGGTATGCTTTGCGGTCTTTGGAACGGGGTGCTGGTGGCAGTCCTCGACATCCAGCCGATCATTGCCACATTGGTCCTCATGGTCGCCGGGCGGGGGATTGCCCAGCTCATCACCGAGGGCGCGATCCTGACCTTCAATGATCCCGGCCTCATCTTCATCGGCAGCGGTTCCTTCGCAGGCCTACCAATGCCGGTCGTGATCTGGCTGGTCTTCGGGGTGCTGATCGCCATGCTCGTCAGGCGGACGGCGCTCGGCATGCTGATCGAAGCGATCGGTGTCAATCGTCAGGCGAGTACGCTGTCCGGCGTGCTAACGCCCGTCCTGCTGATCGCCGCCTATGTTCTTTCCGGTCTCTGCGCCGCCATCGCCGGCATCATTGCCGCCGCCGATATTCGTGGCGCCGATGCTAACAATGCCGGGCTCTGGCTCGAGCTCGATGCCATTCTCGCGGTCGTGGTCGGCGGCACGTCGCTGCTCGGCGGACGCTTCAGCATCGCCGCATCGGTGCTCGGCGCGATCATCATCCAGGCGATCAACACCGGCATTCTTCTCTCCGGCTTCCCGCCGGAGTTCAACCTGATCATCAAGGCCGCGATCATCGTCGTCATCCTGGTGCTTCAGTCGCCGCGGTTCCGCACCGCCTTTGCCTTCCTCGTGCCGGCGCGCGGTGCGAGCAAACCAAGCGAGCGAGCTGCAAAATGAAGCCGAAATATCTTCCGCTGATCGCGACGCTCGTTATCTTTCTGCTCGGCTATGCGCTTTGCGTCGCGCAGTATCCGAACATCCTGTCGACCCGGGTGATTGGAAACCTTTTGACCGACAATGCCTTCCTCGGCATCGCGGCCGTCGGGATGACCTTCGTCATCCTCTCGGGCGGCATCGATCTGTCCATCGGTTCGGTCATCGCGTTCACCGGCGTTTTCCTGGCTGTCGTGCTGGAACACAGCAGCATCCACCCGCTCGTCGCCTTCGCGATGGTCCTCGCAATCGCGACACTTTTCGGTGCCGCGATGGGCGCGATCATCCACTATCTGGAGATGCCTGCCTTCATCGTCACGCTTGCGGGCATGTTTCTCGCGCGCGGCATGGCCTTCGTGCTGTCGATCGATTCCATACCGATCAAGCATCCGTTCTACGCGACATTGAAAGGACTCTACGTCAAACTGCCGGGCGGCGGACGCATCACGCTGATCGGCGGGCTGATGCTGCTCGTCTTTGCGATCGGCATTCTCCTGGCGCATCGAACCCGCTTCGGCACCAATGTTTATGCGCTCGGCGGCGGTACGGCGACGGCGCGGCTCATGGGCGTTCCGGTTGCGGCAACGACCGTGAGGATCTACGCGCTCTCAGGGTTGCTCGCCGGGTTGTCCGGCATCGTCTTTTCGCTCTACACGTCCGCTGGCTACTCCCTTGCGGCCGTCGGCGTCGAACTGGACGCGATTACCGCCGTCGTCATCGGCGGAACGCTCCTGACCGGAGGCTCTGGTTTCGTTGCGGGCACATTTGTCGGCATCCTCATCCAGGGCCTGATCCAGACCTACATCACTTTCGACGGATCACTGTCGAGCTGGTGGACGAAGATCCTGATCGGCCTTCTGCTCTTTGCTTTCATCCTCTTGCAGAAGGGCATCATCTACGTCTCGCGTCATCGCCGACAGCCGGCGTGACCGGGCAAGGATCGTGCGATGTGGCCATTCTTTCAGCCGCCGCGCAAGAGGACGAGCCACCGGCTCGTGGTTGAAGAGCTCGGCCAGGCGGTCGTCGCAGGGGAATTCGCCGTCGGCGCCATTCTGCCCGGAGACGTGGAGCTTGCGGCACGGTTCAACGTCTCCCGCACGGTTCTGCGGGAAGCAATGAAGACGCTCGCCGCCAAGGGGCTGGTCGTCGCGCGCGCTCGCATCGGCACACGCGTGATGCCGCGGGCGAACTGGAACCTTTTCGATGGCGACGTGCTTTCCTGGCATTTCCGGGCCGGTGTCGATGAGGAGTTCCTGCGCCACGTCACCGAGGTCCGTCTCGCTTTGGAACCCTATGCGGCCGGGCTGGCTGCACGACGGGCCACCGACGCCGATATCTCCCACATGATGCGGCTGGCGGTCGCCATGGGCGATGCCGGTCACAGCGCGCAGACGCTGGCCATTGCCGATCTCGAATTCCATCTCCGCCTGCTCGAAGCGTCGCTCAATCCGTTCATGCAGACGGTGGGCAGCCTGATCGAGGCGGCTCTGATGGGCGTTTTCCGCTTGAGCAACACGGCCACCGATGGCGCCGAGATCGATCGTGTCGCCGTCGCACATATCCGCATCGTCGAGGAAATCCGCCTCCGCAACGAAGAAGGTGCACGAAGCGCAATGGAGCATGTGATCCGCGTGGGGCAGCAACAGTTGATCGCAAATTTGCGGGTGCGCGACTGACCTGGAGGTGAGCGCCGGACGTTTCGCTTCGCATGGCCACAAGGCATTTTCTGCGCGGCTTGGCTTTCTTCGTTACCCGTGCGTAGGCTGCCGCTGCGGGTGAAGGCGAGCGGAGAACCGGATGACGGAACAGGATGTGCTGATCGTCGGCGCTGGACCGACGGGGCTGGTGCTTGCCCTCTGGCTGACCGCCCAGGGGGTGAAGGTCCGTATTATCGACAAGAATTCCGGCCCCGGTCCGACGTCGCGGGCGATGGTGGTGCATGCCCGCACACTCGAGCTCTATTGCCAGCTCGATTTGGCATCTGCCGTGATCGAAGCGGGGCACCGCAACCCATCGGTCAATCTTTGGGCCAAGGGCAGGGCAAAGGCCCGGATTTCCTTCAGTCCGACCGGTGCGACGCTGACGCCCTATCCATTTGTCCTGGTCTATCCGCAGGATCATCATGAGCGGCTGCTTGCCGCACGGCTGGAAGCTCTGGGCGTCAAGGTCGAGCGGCAGACCGAGCTTGTCGGCTTCCAGGACGCCGACGGACGGGTGAGCGCGCATCTTCGGCTGCCCGACGGCAGCGAGGAGGTCTCAATCACGCGATACCTGGCGGGATGCGACGGCGCGCGCTCGCCCGTGCGGCACAAGCTCGCGATCGGTTTTGCAGGCAGTACTTATAACCAGACTTTCTACGTCGCCGATGTCGATGCGAGTGGTTCCACCGCCAATGGCGAGGTGCATATTTCGTTCGATAGTAGCGACTTTGTTGCGCTGCTTGCCTATGCCAGGGGGCGTGGGCGTCTGATCGGCCTCGTCCGCGACGAACGGGAGAACGCGGACAGGCTCACCTTCGAGGATGTCAGCCACCGGGCGATGGACCGCCTGCGGCTCACGATCGAAAGGGTCAATTGGTTCTCGACCTATCGCGTCCATCATCGCGTCGCTGATCGCTTTCGACATGGACACGTCTTCCTGCTGGGTGACGCTGCCCATGTGCACAGCCCCGTCGGCGGCCAGGGCATGAACACCGGCATCGGCGATGCGATCAATCTTGCTTGGAAGCTTGCGGCAGTGTTGAAGGGACAGGCGCCCGACAGCCTGCTCGACAGTTATGAACACGAGCGCATCCGCATCGCGCGGCAGCTTGTCGCGACCACTGATCGGCTGTTTACCTTCGTGACTGCCGAAAGCCGTTTCGCGGACGTCTCGCGTGTCGAGATTGCTCCCATTCTGGCGGGTCTCGCCTTCCGCATCGGCCGTGTCCGCGAGTTTCTGTTTCGGATACTCTCGCAGACCCAGCTGAACTATCGCAGTGGCCCCTTGAGCCGCGGCACGGCCGCCGGAGTGAAGGGCGGAGACCGGCTTCCCTGGGTCGATATGGCTGGCCGCGACAACTATCAGCCGCTCACCGCCATCACCTGGCAGGTGCATGTTTATGGCACGCCGCGTGACGAGATGAGAGATTGGTGCGGAGCGCGTGGCGTGCCGCTCCATGTGTTCCCATGGACTAGGGCGCACGGGACGGCAGGTTTGGCCGCGGATGCCGCCTATCTCCTGCGGCCGGATACTTACGTGGCGCTCGCCGCCGAAAAGCAGGCACCCGAGCTATTCGACGCCTATCTGGCGGAGCAGGGGATCACTCTGTCCTGACGGACATCCGCAACAGAGCCGGAACGTCCCGAAGGCGGTTTTCGTCTGTTTGCAATTCGATCGACACGGGCTGCGACTGGAAATGGTGAACGCAGCAACGGGGCCAGATTGGCCCCGTCTCGATGTTGTCGTCTGGCCCCAAGCCTAACCGTGGCTGGCCGGTGTCTCAGACTTTCCTTCCCTCATGCCGCTCTCAGCCGAGGCACCCTGCGCTTCGGCTGGATGCTTGGAAATGCCGGCGAGCTTGTGGCCGCGTTCGCGCAGCCACTGGAAGGCGACGTAAAGCGCCGGGATGACGAAGATGCCGACGAGAGCGGCGGCGAGCATGCCGCCGGCAACGCCGGTGCCGACCGCGCGGCGGCTGAGTTCGCCGGCGCCCTTGGCGATCACCAGCGGTACCAGGCCGACGATGAAGGCGAAGCTCGTCATCATCACGGCACGGAAGCGGGCGCGAGCCCCTTCGATCGCCGCATCGACGATGGTCGCACCGGCCTCGCGGTGCGCCTTGGCGAACTCGACGATCAGGATCGCATTCTTCGAGGCGAGCGCAATCAGAACCACGAGGCCGATCTGGGCGTAGATGTCGAAGGAGAGACCGGCGACGAGCACCGACAGCAGCGCACCCGAGACGCCGAAGGCGACCGACAGCAGCACCGGTACCGGGATCGTCCAGCTCTCATAGAGCGCCACGAGGAAGAGATAGGCGAAGAGCACCGCCATAGCCAGGATCGCGGTGGTCTTGCCGGCCGCTTCCAGTTCCTGCAGCGCCGTCCCGGTCCATTCGTAGCTGTAGCCGGGCGGCAGCGTCGAGGCGGATAACGCTTCCATAGCGGCCAGCGCTTCGCCCGAGGAATGGCCGGCGGACGGCTGGCCGTTCAGCGTGATCGAGCGGTAGTTGTTGTAGCGCACGATCGACTGCGGACCGACGATATAGTCGACCTTGGCGACCGAGGCGACGGGGACCATGTCGCCGTTCACGTTGCGCACGTGCAGGCGCTGAATGTCGTCGACGGCGTTTCGGTCGGCCTGGGCCGCCTGCATCGTTACCTTCCAGGTGCGGCCGAAGAGGTTGAAATCGTTGACGTAGTAGCTGCCGAGCGTGCCCTGCAGCGTCGTGAAGAGATCGCTGACGGAGACGCCGAGCGATTGCAGCCGATCGCGGTCGATGTTGAGATAGAGTTGCGGTGAACTGGCCGAATAGGTGGTGAAGGTGGGGCCGAGCGCTGGGTTCTGGTTGGCGGCAATGATCAGCCCTCCCGCAGTCGCCGCAAGATCGGTGACTGAGCGGCCCTGCAAGTCGAGCAACTGGTATTCGAAGCCCGACCCTGTGCCGAGACCCATGATTGGTGGCAGGTTGAAGGCGAAGATCTGCGCACCGCGGATCGTTTGTCCTTTGGCCATGGTGGTGGCGATCGCCGTCTCGACGCCGGCCGATGCACTCAGGCGCTCCGCAAAGGGCTTCATCGTTACGATGGCGAAAGCGGAGTTCGATTTTGAGAGGCCATCGAGGAAGGAGTAGCCAGTGACGGTGATCACGTTGGCGACCCCCTCGATGCCGCCAAGCATCGTCTCCACTTGCTTCACGACCGCATCGGTACGGTTGTAGGAGGCGCCCTCCGGCAGGCGGATTTCGGTGAAATAGGCGCCCTGGTCTTCCGCCGGCAGGAAGCCTGTTGGAACGATGCGGAACAGGGAGCCCGCCGCGACGAAGGCGAGCGCCAGCAGCGCAAGGCCGATGATCGCGCGCCGGGCGATGTGCCCGGCCACATAGGTATAGCCGTCTCGCCCCTTGTCGATGGTGCGCGAGATATAGCCGAGAATGCCCCGTTTTGGACCGTGATGCGGCTTCAGGAGCACGGCGCAGAGCGCCGGGCTGAGTGTCAGCGCATTGATTGCCGAGATCACCATCGATACCGAAACGGCGACGGCGAACTGCTGGAACAGTTGGCCGCTCAAGCCGGGTATGAAGGCCACCGGCACGAAAACCGACAGCAGCACGAGCGTGATCGCGACGATGGCGCCGGTGATTTCGCTCATCGCGCGCCGCGCCGCTTCCGCCGCCGAGAGACCCGGGTTCTCCTCCATCACCCGCTCGACGTTCTCAACCACCACGATGGCGTCGTCGACGACGATACCGATCGCCAGAACCAGAGCGAGCAGCGACACGGTGTTGAGCGAGAAGCCCATGGCAAGCAGCACCGCAAAGGTGCCGATCAGCGCGACCGGAACCGCAACGAGCGGGATCAGCGTTGCCCGCCAGTTTCCAAGGAAGAGGAAGACGATGATAATGACGAGGACGAAGGCCTCGAACAGCGTTTCCTCGACGTTGTCGACGCTCGCCTCGACGAATTGCGCCGTGTCGTAGGAGACCGAATAGGTAAGGCCCGGTGGGAACGACTTCGACAATCGTTCCATCGCGTCCTGCACGCCTTTGGCGGCGGCAAGCGCGTTGGCGCCCGGCGCCTGATAGGTGCCGATCATGGCGACAGGCTTACCGTTGATGCGGGCGTTGGAATCGGAGCTGGCAGCGCCGAGCTCGACACGCGCGACGTCGCGGATGCGCACATAGGAACCTTCGGGCCTTGCGCGCAGGACTACATCCTCGAACTGCTTGGGGTCGGTGAGGCGGCCCTGCGTCTGGAGATTTAACTGGAACAGCGGATCGTCGGTCATCGGCTGTGCGCCGATGCGGCCGATCGCGGCCTGGACGTTCTGCGCCTTGAGCGCATTGATCACGTCCGTCGGCGTCAGGTCAAGGCTCGTCATCCGGTCGATGTCGAGCACGACGCGCATGGAGTAGTCCTGGGCACCGAAGAGCTGGGCGTCGCCGACGCCGGGCACGCGCTTGACCGTGTCAAGCACGTTGATCGTGGCGTAGTTGGACAGGAACAGGGAATCGAAGTTCTGCTTCTCGTCCGCACCATAGATGGTGATCACCTGCATCAGCGCGGAGGACTTCTTGCGTACGCTGACGCCGCTCTGCTTGACCTCGGACGGCAGGCCGGCCTCGGCGAGCGAGACGCGGTTCTGGACGTTGACGGTGGCGATGTCGGGGTCGGTACCGACGGCGAAGGTGACGGTCAGCGTATAGGAGCCGTCGGCGCCGCTCGTCGACTTCATGTAGAGCATGTCGTCGACGCCGACGACCTTGCTCTCGATCGGCTGGGCGACGGTGGTTTCGACCACGTCGGCGCCGGCGCCGGGATAGCTTGCGGTGACGCTTACCTGCGGCGGCACGATGTCGGGGAATTGCGCGATCGGCAGGCGGGTGAGCGCAAGAAGGCCCGCCAGCGTCAGCACGATGGAAATGACCGTGGCGAAGCGCGGGCGATCGATAAAGATCTCTGAAATCATCGGTCAGCCACCTGCTGCCGTGGCTGCATCGACGGTGATGCCCGGCCGGACCTTGCCCGCCCCCTCGGTGATGACGTTCTCGCCTTCCTTGAGGCCCTTGCCGATGACGGCCCGGCCGCGCGTGTTGCGCGTGACATCGACGCGGCGAAGCTCCACTTTGGAACTGGCGTCGACCACAAGCACGAAGGCGCCCTGCTGATCGCGCTGGATCGCCTGCTGCGGCACGGCAAGAACCTCCTGCTTGTCGGATTGTTCAAGCATGACACGCACCAGGGCCCCGTCGAGCAATATGCTGTCCGGATTGGGGAATTCGGCGCGCACGGTGACCGTGTCCGTCCCTTGCGAGACATTGCTGGCGATGAAATTGATCGTCCCCTTCTGCTTGTATTCCGTGCCGTTCGGCAGCCCGAGCCCGACATTGGCGCCGCCGCTGATCTCGCCCTTCAGCACACGCTCGCGATAGGTGAGGTAGAGGGCGGTCGCCACAGGGAACTGGACATAAATGGGATCAAGTCGGGTCAGCGTCACCAACGGCCCGCTGTCCGGGCCGACGAGCGCGCCGACGTCGGCCGATGTCAGGCCGATGATGCCGTCGAAGGGAGCGACGATCTTCGTATAGGAGAGGTTGAGCTCGGCATTGTCCTTGCTGCCCTTGAGCCGCACCAGATCGCCTTCGGCTTTCCTGACCTCGGCATGGGCCTCGTCGACCTTGGCCTGAGAAATCGTCTTGGTCGTCAGCAGTTGCTCGGCGCGGTCACGCTCGAGGATGGCAAGTTCCTTGGCGGCCTCCGCCGCTTCGATCTGTCCCTCGATCTCCTGGACGGCGGCGCGATAGGCGCCGTCTTCGACCTGGTAGAGCACCGTGCCAGCGGTGACTTTCTGCCCCTCTGTGAAGTTGACCGCCTCGAGGAAGCCCGAAACGCGGGCGCGTACATCGACTCTCTGAATGGCGGTGACTTTGCCGGTTAGGTCGACGCTCTCGCGCAAGTCCATGATTGCCGCCGGCGCCACGACCACCGCCGGAGCCTGCTGCGCTAGGGCCGTCTGCGCCGTGAGACCAACTGCGACCAGAAGCGTTGATGTAATTGAAGCTGCACGGATTCTCGTATGACGCATGCAACGTTCCCCCTGAACGAAACAGCTTGAGATGACTTCTGCGCGCCTGGGCAGGCGCCCTCGTTGCATTGAAATCAGAACACGTTCTCTGCTTCAAGTCACGCAATCTTTGGTTGATAAGGTGCCGGACACATAAATGGGAGGGGTTTGCCGAAAACGGATGGCCCGAAGGAGAACTTGTCACAAAAGCAATGGTTTGCACCGTGTGCCCCGTCCGGGGCGAAAGTGTGTGCTGGTGCGCGGTCCATGGCGGAACGGTTGAGCCTGCCACTCGACGCCCATCGTTTAACGTGTGCTGCGCCGTCGCGGTCGCAGGGCAAGATTTGCAACCTTAGGTGATGAACTTCGTGCGGATGCTCCAAGCGGATGCTCTAAAGAAACAGGTCCCGGCGTGACGCCGGGACCTGCAATCGATAGTGTAGCCGGACGGATCAGGCGAGATCGAAGCGATCGGCGTTCATCACCTTGTTCCAGGCGGCCACGAAGTCGCGCACGAACTTCTTCTTGGCATCCGCCTGTCCGTAGACTTCCGCAATCGCCCTCAACTGCGAATTCGAACCGAAGACGAGATCGACGCGGGTCGCCGTCCACTTGACGTCGCCGGTCTTGCGGTCGCGCCCCTCGAACACGTCCTTCGCGTCCGACGTCGCCTTCCAGACCGTGCTCATGTCGAGCAGGTTGACGAAGAAGTCGTTGCTGAGCGTTTCGGCACGATCGGTGAAGACGCCGTGCTTGCTCTGATCGTGGTTCGCGCCAAGAACACGCAAGCCCCCGACGAGAACGGTCATCTCCGGCGCGGTGAGCGTCAAGAGTTGAGCCTTGTCGATCAGCAGTTCTTCAGGCGAAACCGCATATTGGGTCCGCTGGTAGTTGCGGAAACCGTCTGCGATCGGCTCCAGAACAGCGAAGGAATCGACGTCGGTCTGGTCCTGCGAGGCGTCCATGCGACCCGGCGCGAAGGTAACCTCGATGTCATGGCCGGCTGCTTTCGCTGCCTTTTCGATGGCAGCGGCGCCGCCAAGCACGATCAGGTCGGCGAGCGACACTTTCTTGCCGCCGGACTGCGCGTCGTTGAAGGCGCGCTGGATGCCTTCGAGGGTTTCGAGAACCTTTGCCAGTTGTGCCGGCTGGTTGACCTGCCAGTCCTTCTGCGGCGCAAGGCGAATACGAGCGCCGTTGGCCCCGCCGCGCTTGTCCGAACCGCGGAACGTCGCGGCGGAGGCCCAGGCGGTCGAAACCAGCTCGGAGACCGAAAGGCCCGAAGCGAGGATCTTGGCTTTGAGGTCGGCGATATCCTTCGCGTCAACGAGCGGATGATCGACGGCCGGGATGGGATCCTGCCAGATCAGTTCTTCGGCCGGAACTTCCGGGCCGAGATAGCGGGCGCGCGGACCCATGTCGCGGTGCGTCAGCTTGTACCAGGCGCGGGCAAAGGCGTCGGCGAAAGCGTCCGGGTTCTCGTAGAAGTGTCTCGCGATCTTCTCATAGGCCGGATCGACGCGCAGCGCGAGGTCGGTCGTCAGCATCGACGGGGCGTGACGCTTGGACTTGTCATGTGCATCCGGGACGGTGCCGGCGCCCATGCCATGCTTCGGCGTCCACTGGTGGGCGCCGGCCGGGCTCTTCGTCAGTTCCCATTCGTAGCCGAAGAGGTTCCAGAAGTAGTTGTTGCTCCACTTGGTCGGCGTCGTCGTCCAGGTGACTTCGAGACCGCTGGTGATGGTGTCGCCGCCACGGCCGCTGCCGTAGGTGCTGGCCCAGCCAAGGCCCTGTTCCTCGATGCCCGCACCTTCCGGCTCGCGGCCGACATTGGCCGCATCACCGGCGCCGTGGGTCTTGCCGAAGGTGTGGCCGCCGGCGATCAGCGCAACGGTTTCCTCGTCGTTCATCGCCATGCGGGCGAAGGTCTCGCGAATGTCCCTGGCGGCGGCAAGCGGGTCCGGGTTGCCGTTCGGGCCTTCCGGGTTGACGTAGATCAGGCCCATCTGCACCGCTGCGAGCGGGTTTTCGAGGTCCCGGTCGCCGGAATAGCGCTTGTCGTCGAGCCAGGTCTTTTCCGTGCCCCAGTAGATGTCCTCTTCCGGTTCCCACACATCGGGACGGCCGCCGGCGAAACCGAAGGTTTTGAAGCCCATCGATTCGAGCGCGCAGTTGCCGGCGAGGATCATCAGGTCGGCCCAAGAGATGCTGTTGCCGTATTTCTGCTTGATCGGCCAGAGGAGGCGGCGGGCCTTGTCGAGGTTGGCGTTGTCCGGCCAGCTGTTGAGCGGTGCGAAGCGCTGCTGCCCGGCACCGGCGCCGCCGCGGCCGTCGCCGGTGCGGTAGGTACCGGCGCTGTGCCAGGCCATGCGTATGAACAGCGGTCCGTAGTGACCGAAGTCGGCCGGCCACCAATCCTGCGAATCGGTCATCAGCGCGAAGAGATCCTTCTTCACCGCCGGCAGGTCGAGCTTCTTGAATTCCTCGGCATAGTCGAAGGCTTCGCCCATCGGGTCGGAAAGGGAGGAATTCTGGTGCAGGATCTTCAGGTTGAGCTGGTTCGGCCACCAGTCACGATTCGAGGTGCCGGCGGATTGAGCGCTCGTCTGAGCTCCGTGCATGACGGGACATTTGCCCGTTTTGTCGGCTTTCGCGTCCATTTCTATCTCCCTTTACGATGACGTGAATTGTGCGGGTCAGAGGAAAAGCAGGCCGTGCGGGCCAACGGTTTGCCGGGCCCGACTTGCGACACTCTTTGTGCCGTCGCTGGTTGTCGTTCCGCGAAGCGGTCTGGCCACTGGCTGCATCTCCTTCATTGCGCTGAGGAGTCTATCAAAGTGGTTCCATTAATTTAAGTTGGATTTCCTGATGGCGGCGATAAGACAATCCTATTAGAGGTGGGCGACAGGGCAACAAACGTATGCTTGCAGCCTTGCATGCATCTCTGATGACGCCCGAGCGCTTTCGCCGATTGCAGCCCACACAAGAATATTGGTGCACGGCACTCCCGCCAAACTTGCGGAAAAAAGCATCAATGGTTAGTCACAGCCGCAAACACTCTAAGAGCTATCCATTCTTCGTGTCATGAAAGGACAGACATCGTGGCTGAGACAGAAACTGGGGCCGGCAAGGGCCGTCGCAAAGCGCTTTGGGCGGCCGTCGCAGTGATTGCGATCGCGGCCGCCGGCGTGACCGGCGGCAAGTTCATGCTCGAAAGGTCGGTCGACAAGTTCATCGCCGCGCGTGGTGGCAAGGCCGGCTCCGTCGAGGCGGACTTTCTCGGCCGCATTCACCTGCGCGACGTGACGCTGCCCTTTGCCAATGGCGCTAGCGTACAGGTCGCCGCGATCGATGGCCGTCCCAAGATCTTCTTCCTGAGCGGCAAGCTTGACGTGAAGGGACTTGAACTCGACATCGCCGCAGGAAAGTTTTCCGTGCCGCATGCGGTCATTGAGGAGCCGGACTTCTTCGCTGGCGCGCTCTCCAAGGCAGGCGAGCAGGGTGAGTTGACGACCCTGAAACGCATTGAGCGCTTTGCCGCGAAACGGATCTCGGCGCCGGAGGCGACAATCAGCCAGGATGTGGCCGGTACCGAGCAGAAGACGGTCTACAAGGATCTCGCCCTTGAGGACATCGCCGGCGGCCGCGTCGCCCGTTATTCGGCCAGCGGCGCAAGCTTCGCCTTTGCCATGGATGTTCCTGACGGAGAAGGCGCAACGAAGCGCGAACAGATGAACGGCTCGATCGGGGCCGTCACGGGCGAGAACTTCGATGCGGCCTACCTGGCGCGGATCTACACGGAAAAGGCTGGACCGGACGACAAGGAGCCGAAGCCGCTCTATGGCCCGATCACGGTGAAGAACCTTGCCTTCTCCGACGGCAAGGCGAAGTTCGGCTATGACGAAGTGCGCAGCAAAGGCTTCACTGCGCGCATGCCAGCGGAGCCTCTGCTCGAAACGCTCGAGAAACTGAAAGGCGTGACGGACCCCGAGGCGTTGCCGCCGGCAGAACGGCAGGCGTTCTTCAAACGCGTTCTTTCGGTCGTCGACATGATCGGCAACGGCGACATCGAGTTGTCGGGCCTCAAGATGGAAGCGCCGGACAAGAGCAGCGAAGAAGAAGGCAAGACCATCAAGCTCGCCGTCGACAAGATGGCGATGCAGCTCGATGGCCGCAGCTTCGACGGTTCCATCCATGGCCTTTCCGCTGGCGAAGGTGCCGACTACGTCAAGCTCGCCGAAGCAAGCATCAAGGGCTTCTCCTGGGCTCCGACCATGGAGGCGCTCACGAAGCTGGCGGGGCTGAAAGAGGAAGAATTTGAAACCTTCCCCTTCACGACGCTGATGCCGGAGTTCGGAACGATCCGCATCGCCGGACTGGACGTGGACATGCCTGGCGCCGAACCGTCAAGCTTGACGGACAGCGAAATTATCGACAGCGACCCGAGCGCGACCGAAAATGAGGCCGATCCGTCCGTCAGCACCGAGCCCGTGCCGGATGAGGCAACCGATGGTGATGCTTCCTCCGATGGCGATGCCTCGACGGATGGTGATGCCGCATCCGGGGCAGAGGTCCCGGCCGATGCCCAGGACGATCCGATGATCGAAGCGCCGGCCGAGCAGGCTGCCGTGCCTTCGGTCCCGGAACGCGTGCGCTTCACGCTCGACAGTTACGAACTGGCTCTGACCAAGCCGCGCAACGGCATCCCGACGGATGTTCGGGTCAGCTACCGCGATCTCAGCGTGCAGGTGCCGGCTGATACGCAGGACGAGGGTTTCGCGACGCTGCGCAAGCTGGGTTTCGACAAGCTGGTGTTCTCCTCCAACGTCGAGCTCGCCTGGGATGAGCCGAACGAGAACCTCGTCATCAAGGACATCTCCGTGAACGGCAAGGACATGGGCAGCTTCTCCTTCTCCGGCTTGATGGGCGGCGCCAGCAAGGATTTCTTCTCCGGCGACATGACCGCTGCGCAGGTGGCCCTCTTCGGCCTCACGGCCCGGGAAGCCACGCTCAAGCTTGAAGACAAGGGCATCTTGGCCAAGGGCATCAAGCTCTATGCCGAGGACAACCACATGACCGAGGACAGCGTTCGTGGGCTCCTCGTGCTGATGACGAGCGCAGGCGTGCAGCATTTTGCTGCCACCCAGCCGAAGCTTCAGGACGCGGCAACTGCGTTTACCCAGTTCATCAGCAAGCCTGGCGCCTTCACCCTGAAGGTCAGGGCCAAGGATGAAGCCGGGATCGGCGCCCTCGAACTGATGGGCGCTGCAGAAAACCCCGCGCTTCTGCTCGACAAGGTCGACCTCGAAGCCACGGCACAGTAACGCGATTGCGGGCCGCGTCAGCCGACGCGGCCTGCGCCTCTTCTGACTATGGGTTCCTCTAGGAATTCTCGCAGTGCCATCATTTCTTCCGGTCCGATCTCGTGCCCGCCACGATTGTAGAGGGCTCGGACATCAGCCTTTTGTCCCGCAAGATAGTCGACCAGCCGTTCGGTAAGCGCCAATGGGCGAGCCGGATCGTCCTGGCCGCCCGTGACCAGGACCGGTTTGCCTGCAAGCCCGGCATTGCCGGGCGGCGTCCACGCAACGAGGGGATGCAACAAGGCGGCGCGATCGAACAGATCGGGGTGTTTGATCAGGAGCGCCGTGAGCACCGTCGCTCCGGTCGTGCAGCCGATCCCGTAGGCGGCCCTGCCAGGATATAGGCGCCGCTTATCGGTGACGACGGTTGCCAAGTCTTCCACATGGGCAGCGAATGCCTGCATATCGGGCATCGCGCCGCTGAGCCGGGAAGGGCGCGCGGGATCGGTATCTCTCGTGCCTTTATTGAACGAAAATACCTTGGCATCCGGTAGGATGCTGGCGATCAACCCGGCGATCGGATCGTCCGGACCGGGATCGCAAAAAGCAAAGACGATCGGTACGTCGTGCCTGAACCGTTCCACCTGCTCGTCGAAACGTGAGATCGTCATGCTGCCACTCCCGATGTGGGAGATCGAAAGGCCGTCGTCGAGGCAGCAGTCACTTCTGCCTGATCCCGGTCAGCACGCCACGCGTCGCGCTTCTCCCGAGACAAGGATCAGGGCATTCATAACCAAAAAGAATAGCAATAATGTTGACAATATCATTGCATTTATTGCAATTATTTCGCATGAGCGATTTGAGTGATATCCGCGTCTTCCTGGCGGTCGCGAAACAGCGAAGCTTTACCGCCGCAGCGCGCCAGCTTTCGATGACGGCGCCAAGCGTCACCCGCGCGGTCGGTGCTTTGGAAGACGACCTCGGGGTTCAGTTGCTGCTGCGCACGACACGCCAGGTATCATTGACCTCGGCCGGCGCGGTCTACGCGGCGCGCATCGAGCCATTGATCCGCCAGTTCGATGAAGCGCGCGAGGACCTGCGTGAGCAGCACGGCGACGTCGCCGGACTGATCCGCGTCAACGCGCCGCTGTCGCTCGGCCAGCACATCCTGCCCGATATCGTTACCGGCTTTCGCGCCGAGCATCCAGGCACGCAAATTTCGCTGTCGCTGACCGACCGGCTCATCGACATCGTGGCCGAGGATTTCGATCTTGCGGTCCGCGTGTCGGAACCACCGCGCGACAAATCGACGATCTGGCGCCGGATTTGCCCGGTGCGACGTGTGCTGGTCGCGTCGCCCGGTTACCTCGCCAGATATGGATCCCCGCAGACGCCGGATGATCTCGACCGTCACGGGTGCCTTGCCTATGACGGACAGGCGATCTCGGAGACCTGGGAATTGACATCCCAGGGCCGGACGCGAAGGGTCAGGGCCGGCCAGACCTTGGCTGCCAACAATGGCGAGTTCGTCGCGAGGCTTGCGGAAAATGGAGAGGGCATCGCGCTCTTGCCGCTTTTCATCGTCGAGGATGCGCTGGCAACGGGCGCGCTCAAGCAGATCCTCGACGCGTGGGAGGCCCCGCAACTGTGGCTCACGCTCTATTATCCGCCTTATGAACGGCTGCCGCTGAGGGTTGCCAAGTTCTCGGATTTCTTCGAGAGCTACGTCACCGAAACGCGACCGCTCTAGGCTGATCGGTTCATGTCGTACGGATTTTCCGTCAAAACGGAGTCGTTTGCGGCTAAATGTGAGCAAAGGATACAAGAAATTGGCGGCAGCGCCCCGCATGTTTCCCTGACATGGACGGCAATCGCGAGATGATCCCCTGTGCGTTCGCCATCGGGTCGATCAAGCGTTGGGGCCGGTTGCACGCGAGGAATGAACTCCATCGCCAGGAGGCGCGGGTGGACGGCAGGTTATGACAGATCCGAATGGCATTGGAGCGCATTTCGGCGAGCCGAAGGCGCGATCGCTCACGGTTCGGCCCGTCCGTGACGCCCGGTTTTCGGTGACACGTCTGCAGTGCAGGCTCAATGGAGCATTGAGCCGTGTCGTGTCGCTTCCCGCGGACGACGCCTATTTCCTGATGTTCTATTTCAAGGACGTCATGCATTGCGATGTGGTTGCGGGCGAAAGCGACAGTGAAATTCGCCGTTACCGGCAAGGATCGATCTGTCTCGTCGATCTCGTTCAGGGCGCCAGCATCCGGCTTGTCAGCGATCTCGATTCACTCGCCTTTCATCTGCCGCGGGCCTTGTTCCGCGAAGTCTCGGAGTTCTCGCACGCTCCCGCCGCCACCGCTCTCCGGTGCCGCCGCGGCGAGATCGATGACGTCATGCACAATCTTGCCTTGGCCCTGTTGCCGCTGCTTGCCGAGAGCGAGAGCGAACCGGGCCCGGTGCTGCAGCATATCGCCGTCGCCATCTGCGCACATCTCCTGCACTCCTACCCGGATCGCGCCACTCTATCCGGCGGCCCGGATCTGTCCGTATGGCAGGAGAAGGCGGCCAAGGACTTCATGGTCGACCATTGGGCCAAGGACTTTTCGATGGCGGCGGCGGCCGCGGCCGCGAACCTCTCGGAGGGCGACTTTGCCGCAGCCTTCGTGGCCGTGACCGGACAGACGCCGGAAGAGTGGTTGATACGCTACAGGATCGGTCGAGCGAAACGCTACCTGATCGAGGAGGGCTGGTCGTGCGCCAAAGTCGCTGCCAGTTGCGGCTATGCCGACGAGACGCGTTTCATCGAAGCCTTTCGCGAAGTGACAGGGGTGACGCCCGCCGTCTGGCGTGCGCGCTGGCTGCAGTGAGGGGATACGACGTTGACCCATGAAGCCCTGAGAAGCGCTGCGGGAATTGCCGCTGTCATGTGGTGGCCAACCGGTGTAGCATCTGCCCGGCCCCTGAACCGGGCGACCGAGCTGGAAATCGGGAGAGCGTGACCGATGGCCTTGCATGAGGGAATGAGCGCCGGCGATCGCACGTCGCGCCCCACTGTCAAAAAAATCAGCGCGGGCGAGATCACCGTGACGAGAACCTTCTCGGATCGATTCGATCTGGAGCTCGGGCCGATGATCCCCGTCGCCGACGCCTTCAACGTCATCGTCCAGCTGCGCGATTTCGAGACGCATCGGCTGTGGCGCCGTGGCGAGCTCGTCTACGAAGGCGGGCACTCAAAGGCATCGCTCGCGATCACCGACCTTCGGGATCAATGGCAGTGCCACCATTTGTCTCCCTTCGACAATGTCCGCTTCCACATCCCTTTTGCCTGCATGCGGACCTTCACCGAGAGGGCGGGGCGCGGCGAGTATGTGTCGCTCTCGCCGGTGCAGGGACGGGTCGATCCGGTGATGTTCGGCCTTGCCCAGGCACTGTTGCCTTCGCTCGACGAGCCGGACCGGGCCAATCTGCTTTTCGTCGAACAGATCAACCTCGCGGCGCTGGCTCATCTCAGCCAGACCTATGGCGGCTTGCATTTCCCTGTCGACAAGAAAGGCACGCTGGCGCCCTGGCAGGAGAGGCAGGCAACCGAATTTCTGGTCGCACACTTCAACAAGGCGTTTTCGATCGGCGATCTCGCGGCCCAGTGCGAGCTCTCGCGCAGCTATTTCAACAAGGCTTTCAAGGAGAGCTTCGGGCGCACGCCTTCCAGGTGGTTGACCGAATATCGGATCGCGCGGGTCAAGGAATGTCTGCTTCAGGACACCCCTCTTGCCGAAATCGCGATTCACTGCGGTTTTGCCGACCAGAGCCACATGACCCGAGTTTTCACTAGCCAGACGGGGGAAACGCCGGCGCGTTTCAGGAAAAAGAACCGCTCCGTCAGCGTGGCGGCCGATCGATCTCAGCAATAGCGCGAAAAGAGGGCGCGCCCTCATGCGGATCATTCAAAATACATGAAAAGCGTGCAAGAATGCCGCTGCGGTCGGGGCAATCATGGGCCGCTCCTGCAGACGACTTGGTGAATATGAGAATGTATTGCGTGCAAGCGTTTCAAGCGCGCCGCGATCGGCGCGGTTGGTCTGGATCCGCGCTTTTCGTTTTCATCGGCGCTGCAAGCGGTTTTAGTGGGTGGTCGCGACAAACAGGAGCGAAGACGATGACGAATGCCTCCGCTGCCTTGGCCGGAACACGACCGCGCGACAGCCTCGGATGCTCGCTGGACCAACTCGATGACGACAGGACGATCGAAGGCCGCGACATGGTCTTTTATCGCAAGCGATCGCTTGCGGGGCCGCCGGGCCGGGTCACGACGCCCGGCAATGGGCGGGGATATCTCATTGGCCTGTCGCTTGCAGGCGGCCATAGCCGCCGGGTCTTCGGGGAGCATCACTCGGCGATCCAGGAATTCGGCCAGAACTCGATTTACGTCAGGAACTTCGCTGACGATTACAAGGCGGATCTGAAAGGGTCCTTCGACTTCACCCTGCTTGAAATCGGCTACGGTGCGCTGCAGCGCATTGCGGATGCTGCAAGTCTTACCGGTGTCAGCGAGCTCAGATCCATTTCCGGCTCGCCCGATCCTGTTCTCGGCGGCATGCTCGGCGCCTTGTTTGCGTCGGTGGACGGCCACACGGATCGAAGCGCCCTGTTCGTCGACCAGCTCTCGGTCGCAATCGGCGTGCATATGGTGCGGCAGTACGGCAACGGCCGCGGCGATAGGTTGGCGGGGGGACGCAGGCTCTCGCAGCGCTGCCAGGCAAAGATCCGCGAACTCGTGCAGGCCCGTCTCGACGGCGAGCTCACCGTCGAGGAGCTGGCCTCGACCTGCAACCTGTCGCAGGCTGCTTTTCTTCGCGCTTTTCGGGAGACCATGGGGAGCACGCCGTATCGCTGGCTGCTGCAGCAAAGGATCGAAAAGGCCAAGGACCTGCTGCAATTCTCCTCCACATCGCTGAGCGAGATCGCCACCACCTGCGGCTTTTCGGATCAAAGCCATTTTACCCGTGCCTTCGTCCAGGCGGTCGGGGCCACACCGCGTCAGTGGCGGCGCAACCGGCAGTCGTAACCCTCTGAAGGCACAGGCGTCCCGCCGCGGCAAGGCGAGCGAAACTTTCAAAAATCCATCTTTGGCGACAAGAACGGCATGGCCGCCGGCGGCATAATTGGGCCTCTCCGATCGGAGTCAGTTTCAACAGAAAGAGGCCATGACCATGTCCGCGACAGCGACCCCCGGCAAACTCCTCGTCTCGCCCAGGGACCACACCCTGATCATGATCGACTTCCAGTCGCAGATGTCCTTTGCGACCAAATCGATCGACGCGGTTCTCTTGCGCAACAATGCGGCGCTGGTCGCCCATGCGGCGGCGGGATTCGGCGTTTCGACCATTCTCACCACCGTTGCCGAGAAGACCTTCTCCGGTCCGATGTTCTCCGAGATCACCGATGCCTTCCCGGGCCAGAAGCTTTTGGACCGCACCTCGATGAACACCTGGGAAGACGCGGCGGTGATCGAAGAGGTCAACCGCATCGGCAAGAAGCGCCTCGTCATGTGCGGGCTCTGGACCTCGGTCTGCATCGTCGGTCCGACGCTGTCGGCGCTCGACCAGGGTTTTGAAGTCTATGTCATTGCGGACGCCTGCGGCGACGTCTCCGACGAGGCGCACGAGCGCGCGATGGACCGCATGGTGCAGGCCGGTGTGCGGCCGATGACCTCGCTGCAATACATGCTCGAGCTTCAGCGCGACTGGGCGCGCGCCGAGACCTACGACATGACCACCGGCATCGCCAAGAAGTTCGGCGGCGCCTATGGCCTCGGCATCATCTACGCCAAGTCGATGTTCGGCGCTTCCGAAGGGCACTGACGGGACGCTCTGATCCAAGTGGGCGCCGCGCGTTCCTCTGAACGCGCGGCGCCCTGGATGAACGCTCTGGCCGTGCTTGCGGTCGCCGGGGCGGCAATGTCATTCGTGAAGGAGTTGGCGATGAAGATGTATCTTCTCTCGCTCGGAGCCGGAGTGCTGGTTGGCGTCATCTATTCCCTCTTGAACGTCCGCTCGCCGGCGCCGCCCGTCATCGCGCTGGTCGGACTGCTCGGCATCCTCGTCGGGGAGCAATCCGTCCCGCTGGTCAAGCGCGCCCTGTCGGGTGAATCGGTCAATCTCAGCTGGTTCAATCTGCAATGCATGCCGCACATGTTCGGCCACCTCCCTGGCGGCGCACAGCCCACCGCCGGCAAGGCGAAGGACGCGGCGATCAACGATGAAAGGATCGGATGATGCCGACGCGACGCTCCTTTCTCGGCGCGGCATCATCGCTTGCCCTGCCTGCCCTTTTTTCGTCGGTCCGTAGCGCCGGCGCCCAACAGACCGGAGACACCTCGATGACGCCCGACCTGATCCTCCACAACGGCCTTGTCACGACGCTCGACCGCGCCAATCCGGCTGCGACCGCGATTGCGATCAAGGACGGCTTCATTCTCGCCGTCGGCGACGACCGGACGATCATGGCGCTGGCCGGGTCAGCCACGAAAAAGATCGATCTCAAGGGCAAACGCGTTCTGCCGGGTCTCAACGACAACCACACCCACGTCGTGCGCGGCGGGTTGAACTTCAACATGGAACTGCGCTGGGACGGGGTGCGCTCGCTCGCCGATGCAATGGACATGCTGAAGCGGCAGGTGGCGATCACGCCGGCGCCGCAATGGGTGCGCGTCGTCGGCGGCTTCACGGAGCACCAGTTCGCGGAGAAGCGGCTGCCGACCATCGACGAGATCAACGCGATCGCCCCCGATACGCCGGTGTTCCTGTTGCATCTCTATGACCGGGCGCTGCTCAATGCCGCAGCCCTTCGGGCGGTCGGCTATACCAAGGACACGCCCAACCCCCCGGGCGGCGAGATCAGCCGTGACGCCAACGGCAACCCGACCGGTCTCCTGCTTGCAAAGCCCAATGCCGGCATCCTCTATTCGACGCTCGCCAAAGGGCCGAAACTGCCCTTCGACTATCAGGTCAACTCGACCCGCCATTTCATGCGCGAGCTCAACCGGCTCGGGGTGACCGGCGTCATCGATGCCGGCGGCGGCTTCCAGAACTACCCGGATGACTATGCCGTCATCCAGAAGCTCTCGGACGAGGGCCAGATGACCGTGCGCCTCGCCTACAACCTCTTTACCCAGAAGCCGAAGCAGGAGAAGGAAGACTTCCTGAAGTGGACTTCCTCGGTCAAATACAAGCAGGGCAACGACTACTTCCGCCACAATGGCGCCGGCGAGATGCTGGTCTTCTCGGCCGCTGATTTCGAGGACTTCCGCGAGCCGCGTCCGGACATGCCGCCGGAAATGGAGGGCGAACTCGAAGCGGTCGTCCGGATCCTGGCCGAGAACCGTTGGCCCTGGCGGCTGCATGCGACCTATGACGAGACGATCACCCGCGCGCTCGACGTTTTCGAGAAGGTCAACCAGGAGATCCCGCTCTCCGGAATCAACTGGTTCTTCGACCATGCCGAGACGATTTCCGACCGGTCAATCGACCGGATCGCCGCACTCGGTGGCGGCATCGCCGTCCAGCATCGCATGGCCTATCAAGGCGAGTATTTCGTCGAGCGCTATGGCCATGGGGCGGCGGAGGCGACCCCGCCGGTGGCGAAGATGCTCGAAAAGGGTGTCAAGGTTTCCGCCGGTACCGACGCGACCCGCGTTGCCTCCTACAATCCCTGGGTCTCGTTGTCCTGGATGGTCACCGGCAAGACCGTCGGCGGCACGCAGCTCTATCCGCGCGCCAATTGTCTCGACCGCGAAACGGCGCTGAGGATGTGGACCGAAAAGGTGCAGTGGTTCTCCAACGAGGAGGGCAAGAAGGGGCGCATCGAGAAGGGGCAGTTTGCCGACCTGATCGTGCCGAACAAGGATTATTTCAACTGCGCCGAGGACGAGATCTCGTTCCTCACCTCGGAGCTGACGATGGTCGGTGGCAAGATCGTCTATGCAGCCGGAGATTTTGCGCCCCACGACGAAAACCCGCTGGCGCCGGCGATGCCCGACTGGTCGCCGGTGCGCACCTTCGGCGGCTATGCCGCCTGGGGCGAGCCCGATGGTGCCGGCAAGAATTCCCTCAGGCGGACCGCGATCACTTCCTGTGGCTGCGCCAGCAACTGCGGCGTCCATGGCCACGACCACGCCGGCGCCTGGACGTCGCGCCTGCCGATCGTCGATCTCAAGGGCTTCTTCGGGGCGCTCGGCTGCTCGTGCTGGGCCGTGTGAGGAAAAGCGGAGGGCATACCAAATGAGAACGATAGTCGGGACTGCGGCGATGGTGGCGGTCTCAATCCTGATCAACTCGTCGCTTGCTCCTGTTTGCGCCTCAGCCTCGCCAACGGCCGGCGTCCGGCCCCCCTGGGCGAAGGTCGTGGTGAACCATCCGGCGTCGAAGCATGGCGCCTACTACAAAGGCGTGTCCCAGACCCCGATCGCCATCTCGAATGACGGCAAACGCGATGAGGGCGGTCCGGCTCCCCGTTGAGTTGAAGACCGCCTGACAAGGAACCAAAATGCTGAGCCTTTCCTCCCTTGAAAGCCATCTCGTCGCTCGCCTTCGGCCGGGCCTTGCCGGCAGCCGCGTCGTGTTCATCGGGCTGCTGGCGCTCTGCTCGGCTTACATCCAGGGGCCGCTCACGAAGATCTTCGACTTCCCGGGTGCGCTTGCCGAGATGGACCATTTCGGTCTGCATCCGGCACCGCTCTTTGCCGTCGGCGTGATCGTCTTCGAGCTTCTGATGTCGGCCCTTATTCTCATAGGGTTCTATCGCTGGGCGGCAGCCAGTGCGCTTGCCGCGTTCACGCTGGCCGCCACCTTCCTTGCGTTTCGCTTCTGGGAACTGCCGCCGGGCATGGAACGGGCAATGGCGACGAACGGCTTCTTCGAGCATATCGGTCTCGCCGGTGCCTTCCTGCTCGTCGCCTGCTACGATCTCAGCCAACGGGCGTCCGCAGGGAGGGCAGGGCGATGACGGCGGCAGCGAAACAGGGCGCGGGCACATTTGCACCGCTCCGGCAGAAGGTTTTCGCGGTTCTCTGGGTCGCGACGATCATCGGCAATACCGGCAGCTTCATCCGTGATGTCGCCAGCTCCTGGCTGGTCACAGACCTTTCTGCGACGCCGGCCGCCGTTTCCATGGTCCAGGCGGCGGCGACGCTGCCGATCTTCCTGCTTGCCATTCCCGCGGGGGTCCTCTCGGATATCCTCGATCGACGCAAGTTCCTGATCGTGGTGCAGTTCCTGCTCGCATCGGCAAGCCTTTGCCTACTGTTTCTCTCCGCGACTGGGTTGCAGTCCGTGAGTTCGCTGATCGCGCTGACCTTTGTGGGCGGTATCGGCGCGGCACTGGTCGCCCCGACCTGGCAGGCGATCGTGCCCGAGCTCGTCTCAAGGCAGGACGTCAAGGGCGCCGTGGCGCTGAACTCGCTCGGCATCAACATCGCCCGCGCGATCGGTCCGGCGCTCGGCGGTCTGTTGCTCGCCTGGTTCGGCGCCGGCGTCACCTATGGCGTCGATGTCATCAGCTATGCCTTCGTGATCGCGGCGCTCCTGTGGTGGCGGCGCGGGGTGGCGGAGGACGACGCTCTTGCAGAACGCTTCTTCGGCGCCTTCCGGGCGGGGTTGCGTTATGCCCGCGCCAGCCGCGAGTTGCACGTGGTCTTGCTGCGCGCCGCCGTGTTCTTCGCCTTTTCGAGCGCGATCTGGGCGCTCCTGCCGCTGGTCGCCCGTCAGCTTCTTGGCGGTGGTGCCAGCTTCTACGGTATCCTGCTCGGTGCCGTCGGCGCCGGTGCGATCGGCGGCGCGCTGGTGATGCCGCGCCTGCGCGCCCGGATGGATGCGGACGGGCTGCTGCTGCTTTCGGCCGTATTGACGGCCGCGGTGATGGGCGTGCTCTCCTTCGCGCCGGCGCAATGGGTGGCGGTTGTCGCGCTGCTCGCTTGCGGCGCCGCCTGGATTACGGCGCTGACGACCTTGAACAGCACCGCGCAAGCCATCCTTCCGAACTGGGTGCGAGGGCGTACCCTCGCCGTCTATCTTACCGTTTTCAACGGTGCCATGACCGGTGGCAGCCTTGCCTGGGGTGCGATCGCCGAGGCGATCGGGGTGCCCTTCACCCTGGGGGCGGCGGCCGTCGGTCTTCTCTGCGTCGGGGCCGTCTTTCACGCCATGAAACTGCCGAAGGGAGAGGCGGATCTCGTTCCCTCCAATCATTGGCCGGAGCCCCTGACCAGCGAGCCGGTCGAACACGACCGCGGCCCAGTCCTCGTCCTGATCGAGTACACGGTCGACAAGGCGGACCGTTCCGAATTCCTGAAGGCGCTTGCCCGTCTGTCGCATGAGCGCCGCCGCGACGGCGCCTATGGCTGGGGCGTGACCGAGGACGCGGCCGACACCGGCCGTATGGTGGAGTGGTTCATGGTCGAATCCTGGGCTGAGCATCTGCGCCAGCACAAGCGCGTATCCAAGGCCGATGCCGATGTCCAGGAAGACGTTCGTCGCTTTCACAGGGGACCGGCGGCACCGGTCGTTCACCACCTTCTCGCGATCAACCGGCCGCATCTCGGTTGAAGCGGTGGCGTTCCATGGTGCGATGCCAGCGCCACGGAACGTGCCTGAAAAAGATGCAGTCGAACCCAAGCAAAGGAACCATTCGCATGACCGAGAGCTTCGTCAGGACTGAAGACGGTGTCGATATCTTCTACAAGGATTGGGGCTCGGGCCAGCCAATCGTCTTTCACCATGGCTGGCCGCTGTCGGCGGACGATTGGGACGCGCAGATGCTCTATTTCGTCAACAAGGGCTATCGCGTCATTGCCCACGACCGCCGCGGCCATGGTCGCTCGACACAGGTGAGCGAAGGTCACGATATTGCCCACTACGCCAAGGACGTTGCAGCGCTGACGACCAAGCTTGGTCTGAGCGATGCCATCCATATCGGCCACTCCACCGGCGGTGGTGAAGCGGTTGCCTATGTGGCGCGCCATGGTGGCGGCCGTGTCGCCAAGCTGATCATCGTCGGTGCGGTCCCGCCGATCATGGTCAAGACGGAAAACAATCCCGGCGGCCTGCCGATCGAGGTGTTCGACGGCTTCCGGGCGGCACTGGCCGCCAACCGCGCCCAGTTCTTCCTCGATGTTCCGACCGGTCCCTTCTACGGCTTCAACCGGCCGGGTGCCGAGCCGTCCGAGGGTGTGATCCGGAACTGGTGGCGCCAGGGCATGATGGGCAGCGCCAAGGCGCATTACGAGGGCATCAAGGCCTTCTCCGAAACCGACTTCACCGAAGACCTCAAGGCGATCGACGTGCCGACGCTGGTCATGCATGGCGACGATGACCAGATCGTTCCGATTGACGACAGTGCGCGGCTTGCGGTCAAGCTCCTGAAAAACGGCACGCTCAAGGTCTACGAGGGCTATGCACACGGCATGCTGACGACCCATGCCGATGTCATCAATCCGGACCTGCTTGCCTTCATCGAGGCCTAAAAGGCTGGCATGATCCGCAGCGTCTCGGGACAGCGGACCGTACCGGACAAATGTTTGTGCCCGCACCGCCTTGATCGCGGTGCGGGTCTTTGTTGTTTAAGCGCGTGCCTTCGCGGCTTCACCAAGCGCGCGCATCAGCCGGTCGATGAAGACCCGTACCTTGGGCGCGACGAGCTTTGTCGTCGGGTAGACGGCCCAGATCGCCAATGTCTCGGGCTCTGCGTCTTCGAGGCGAATGCGCATCAGCCGGCCTGCGTCGAGATCATCGGCAATGTTCCAGTCCGACAGCAGCGTGATGCCGGCACCGGCGAGACAGGCCGCGTGGCACCCCTCGATGCTCGTCGACGAGAAGCGGCTCTGCAAGCGGACATGTGTCTCGGCCCCGGCGCTCAGAAAGGTCCAATGGCTGACGCCGTGCAAGGGCAGGCATTGATGGTGAATGAGATCGCTGGCGATCCGCGGGGGGCCGTGCTTTCCGAGATAGGATGGAGCCGCAACGAGAGAACGCGGGTTTTCGCCGAGTTTGCGGGCAATCAGGCTGCTGTCCTTCAGTCGTGCGATGCGGATCGCCAGATCGATGCCCGATGCCACCAGATCGGGCATGGTGTCGCTCATGTCGAGTGAGATCTTGAGTTCCGGATGATCATCAAGCAGCGAAGGTATCAGCGGAGCAATCAGCTTGATCGAGAAGGCAACGGGCGCCGAGACACGCAGGAGACCGCTCGCCCCATCCCCGTCACCACTCAGGAGCGTTCGCGCCTGCTGTTCGGTTTCGAGCAGGCTCTGGGCATAGGGCAGAAAGGTCTCACCCTCCGGCGTCAGCGACAGTGACCGGGTCGTGCGATGCATCAGCCGAACACCGAGCACTTGCTCCAAAGAGGCAAGCCGCCTGGTTGCGATCATCGGCGTGATACCAAGCCGCCGCGCGGCTTCGGCAAGGCTGCCGCCGCGCGCCGCCGCGGCGAAGACGCGGACCTCATCGAGATTCATTATATCGATCTCCGATATACTGGTGCAATCAAATGCGACACTACAGCGCATATCGATAAAGAGATAGATCAAGCCCATCTCTCCAGCGAGAAGGGCAAGTGAAATGGTTACCCACGAAACGGAGCATTCCGGTCTTGGCCGAATCCGCCTCTACGCCATGGCCGTCGCCAGCGGCGTCGCGGTCGCAAACATCTATTACAATCAGCCGCTGCTGGGCCTCATCGAGGCCGAGTTTCCCGGTGAGGCGGCCGTCGGCCTCCTTCCGACAGCGACGCAACTCGGTTACGCGCTCGGCCTCCTGCTTCTGTTGCCGCTTGGCGACATCGTCCGGCGGCGGCGACTGATCGTCGGCCAGTTCCTGGCAGTTGCGATAGCAGCATCAGCCGCGGCTTTGGCTCCGTCGCCGTCATGGCTGATCGCCGCGTCCGTGCTGCTCGGAGCAAGCGCCACCGTCGCGCAGCAGATCGTCCCGCTCGCTGCAATGCTTGCCACGCCTGACAAACGCGGGGCGGCGATCGGGACAGTCATGGCCGGGGTCCTGACCGGTATCCTGCTCAGCCGCACGGTTTCCGGCTTTGTCGGCGCCCATGCCGGCTGGCGCGAGATGTTCTGGGCAAGCGTCCCGCTTGCTCTCGCAGGTTCGTTGCTGATGATCCGGGCCCTGCCGGATCTGCACCCGGCCTCGCGCTTGCCCTATCGCGAGGCGCTCGGTTCGCTTGCCACGCTTTGGCGGCGCGAACCCGAGCTGCGCCTCGCCTCGATGGTGCAGGCGGCGCTTTTCGCATCCTTCACGGCGTTCTGGACCGTGCTTGCCCTTTATCTTGCGACGCCGCGTTTCAATCTGGGCGCGGATTCTGCCGGTCTGTTCGGTATTGTCGGTGCGGTCGGCGTCTGTGCGGCACCACTCGCCGGCAGAATGGCAGATCGAAGAGGTGCGCGGTCCGTGGTCTGGTTCGGCGCCGTCTTGACGCTCGCCGCCTGGGTTCTGCTCGGAACGTGGACCTCGCTTGCCGGACTGGTGGGCGGCGTCATCGTGCTCGATGTCGGTATCCAGGTCGCCTTGATCGCCAACCAGCACATCATCTATGCGCTGGAGCCCGCGGCGCGCAGCCGTATCAACACGGTCTTCATGACCAGCATGTTCCTCGGAGGAGCGGCCGGTTCCGCCCTGTCCTTCGCCGCCTGGAGCTATGGCGCCTGGCCGGGCGTCAGTCTGCTCGGTGCCGTGCTTGCGGTGTTGGCGCTGACAGCGAAGCTTCGCGCAAGGCGCAGCCCGGCCCAGGCGCTGTCGGACCGTTGAGACTGCTGGAGGATCAGCGGGACCGCTTCGGCCGGCGAACGGCCCGGATCGTTCCGCTTCCACCGCCGCCGCAGAAGAAGCGATCGCCGCCGTCGGACTCCAGCCCCGAGACACCGGTGCCCGATGGCATCACGATCCGCTCGAGCACCGACCCCGTTTCAGGGTCGATGCGCCTCAAGTCGCTGTCGTCGCCTTCCCAGGTGCCGTGCCAGAGGTCCCCATCGATCCAGGTGACGCCGGTCACGACGCGCTTGGACTCGATCGTGCGCAGGATTGCGCCGGTCTCGGGATCGATCTGATGGATCCTTCGGCCGCGATGCTGCCCGACCCAAAGCGTCCCTTCGGCCCAGGCAAGGCCGGAATCGCCGCCGCCACCCGGTGCCGGAATCGTCGCCAGCACGCGACCGCTATCGGGATCGATCTTCTGGATGCGGTCCTCGGCGATCTGGAACAGGTGCTTGCCGTCGAAGGCCGTACCGGCATGCGCCGCGACGTCGATCGAGCGAACGGTGCTGCCGCTTTCTGGATCGAGCGCATTGATCTTGTCGCCGGAGGCAAACCAGATGTTCCGGCCGTCGAATGTGACGCCATGGACGTGGTCAGCCCCAGGGAAGGGGCCATATTCTCGGAGGATTTCGGCTTCGGATCGTTTCATGGTTTCAATCCTAATCGCTTGGCAGTGGGCCGGGGAGTAACAAGACTGTCGGGAATGTCGGCACCGGCGGGATCACCCAGCGTCGCGCCCGCCCGCGACCGACCGGCAGCACCTTTCCCTCCGAGGAAAGCTCGTCGAGCGCCCGTTGCACGGTGCGCGGGCTGGCGTCGAGCGCGATGGCGAGAGCGGAACTTGCCCACGCCTCGCCGTCGCCAAGCAGCGCCAGCACTGCGGCATGGCGTTCATCGACTGGCGGCGCGAGCACGACCACCGTGTGCTCGCCGTGCGGAACCAGCCGAAAGCCGTCCTGGGTCGCGATGATGTCCGCAAAGGCGCGGAGTTCTTCGCGCAGCCGGCCGATCTCGACCCTCAACCTTGCCCGGTGGGATTCGTCGACATGTTTCGCGCCGAACGCACGGGCGAGCAAGGCGCGCCGCGAGACATCGGCCGGCCACGCCTCTCCAAGTGCGCGCGCCAGCGCGAAGAGCACCGGCCGCGTCGCAAGTGAAACGGCGGAGGCTTCGCGCCCGATAATGTTTCGGCACGCGTCGACCACCAGCACGCCGGAATTGAGCAGAGCTTCGACATCGGCGAGCCGCAGCAGACGCTCGTCCCCTCTGGACAGAAGCCGGGCCGCAGGTGTCTTCAGGACAAAAGCCGCGCCTTCGATTTCCGCGCCCAGAGCCGGCACGCCGCTTGCTCGCGCCGCTTCGGTTGCCCGGGCGAAGGCGCTGGCCGCAGCGGCCGTCTGCAACCGGCGAACGGCGATGCCGGCAACCACGAGCTCGTGTGTGGCTCTTGCTGGTGGTGTCAGCCGGCCCGGATCAATGCCGGCAAGCATGTGTTCGGCCTCGTCGAGACGGCCGAGAAGCAATAGGCGCCGGGCGCCAAGATTGCGAGCGTGTGCGGCATTGAGGTGGTCGCCATGGACTTCGAGCTTCGCACGGGCGGCGTCGAGCGCCTTCATCGGCCAGGAGAGATCGCGCGAGACGATGGCGATTTCCGCCTCGGCGACGACGCATCGCGCACGGGCCACGGCCTCCTTCGGGCCGAAGCCGCGCGCTGCGGCTTTCAAAAGGGCCTTGGCGCGGCCGAGCTCTCCGAGCTGAGCCATCGCGATACCGCGAAGCGCCAGGGCCGGAGGGTCGTCGCGCAAGGCGACCCGCTTCAACGCACCGAGAAGGTCGCCGGCCGCTAGAGCCCGGCCTGCCGCGGTAATCAGCGAATCCATGGAAATCCCGTCACACTTGTCACTCCCCCAACTTGTGCTCCGGCCTCTATCTATTGCCCGAACGGCACGGGACAACAGAGAGGACCTTCACGGCACAATCAAGTGGCCTGAACCCAGACCGGTTGCAGGCGTGGCTGGAAAGACCTCCAGCGAACCTGCAATAATTATAAAATTCTGCAAAATGCGGTGTCGGATTTCGGTTGGCGTTCGCGTCTTAAAGCAACGAGCAAGAGGAGGTGCTCTGCACTTCCAACCTGCTGCGCGATCAGTTTGCACGTTATCGGCGCTGCCGACAGTGGGGCGCCGTCAGGGAGATTTGCAATGATCAATTCGCATTATCGTTGGGTTATCGTGGCCGCCGGTGGCCTGCTTGGCTGCTTGGCGATCGGCGCCATGTTTTCGCTTCCGGTTTTCCTGCTGCCGATCTCGCGTGATACCGGCTGGTCTGTCACCGGGGTCTCCAGTGCCATGACCATCGGCTTCCTGGCGATGGCCTTCGCCAGCATTGCCTGGGGCAGCCTCTCCGATCGCTGGGGTGCGCGGCCGATCGTGTTCATCGGCTCGGTATTGCTGGCCGTCAGCCTGATGGCCGCAAGCTGGGCGACGTCCCTCATCGTCTTCCAGATCGTCTTCGGGATCGTCGTCGGCACGGCAGCGGCGGCGATTTTCGCGCCGATGATGGCCTGTGTCACCGGCTGGTTCGACACGCACCGGAGCCTCGCGGTCTCCCTCGTTTCGGCCGGCATGGGTATGGCGCCGATGACGATGTCGCCATTCGCGGCCTGGCTGGTTTCAGGCTACGACTGGAGAACCGCACTGCAGATCATCGCGGTCGTCGTGGCCATCGTGATGATCCCGGTGTCGCTTCTCGTTCGCCAGGCGCCGGCACTCGCAGCGGGCGCTGCCGCGGTATCCCCGGAGGACGAGGCACATTCGTCGATGACGACGAGCCAGGTGCTGAAATCGCCGCTCTTCATCATCTTGCTGCTGACGAACTTCTTCTGCTGCGCCACCCATTCGGGCCCGATCTTCCATACGGTGAGCTATGCTATCACATGCGGCATTCCCGTAATGGCGGCCGTGTCAATCTACAGTGTCGAGGGGCTGGCCGGCATGGGCGGGCGTGTGGTGTTCGGCCTGCTCGGCGACCGCTTCGGGGCAAAGCGCGTCCTGGTTCTCGGGTTGCTCGCCCAGGCCTTCGGGGCGCTGGCCTATGTCTTTGCGGCGGGGCTTGGCTCATTTTATGCCGTCGCGGCCCTGTTCGGCTTCATCTATGCCGGCGTCATGCCGCTTTATGCCGTGCTTGCCCGCGAGAATTTCCCCTTGCGGATGATGGGGACCGTCATTGGTGGAACGGCCATGGCCGGCAGCTTGGGCATGGCGACGGGACCGATTGCCGGCGGCATGATCTACGATGCGCTGGCAAGCTACACCTGGCTCTATGTCGGCTCCTGGGGTATCGGCCTCGGGGCGTTCCTGATCGCGCTGACGTTCAGGCCTGCACCGCGCTATCAGCAGGCGGTTGCTGCGGCGGCGTGATGCACCGTGCGGAGATCGAAAGGGCTCCACCTGAGAAATGGAGCCCGATCCGATCGATGTCTGCCCGAGAGATCAGCGTCTGCTTTAACGATCGTCGATCCGGACCGTCCGGGCGCCGACATGGAGCGCCCGGCCTGCGCCCATCCCCATGATCGCCACGCCGGTGCCAAGGGCGATGAAGAGAACGGAGCTGGCGGCGAAGCTGCCGGTCCAGCCGCGGATGAAACCGACGAGCAGCGGGCCGATGGCGGCAAGCACGTAGCCGACGCCTTGGGCCATGCCGGAGAGATGGGCGGCGACATGCGGATCGGGCGAGCGGAGCACGATGAGGGTCATCGCCGCAGCGATCAGGCCGCCCTGTCCGATGCCCTGCAGCACGGCCCAGACGAGCACCGTCGATAGCGGCGCGAAGAGGATGCCGATGAGTGCAATGACGGCCGCGCCCACGAGCGCCACGCAGACGGCACGCTGGTCCCGACGCCTGACGGCGAAGGAAGGGACGAGCAGGCAGGTGACGACCTGCATCATGATCGAGGCCGAGACGACCGCGCCGGCGGTAGCGGCATCGAGGCCGCGCTCGCGAAGGATCGGCGCCATCCAGCCGAAGACGCAATAGGCGAGGGCCGATTGCAGTCCCATGAAAAGGGTCACCTGCCAGGCGAGCCGGTCGCGCCAGAGGCCGACGACGCGGAAGCCGCTGTGGCGGGCCTGCGCCTTGCCGCGCAGCGCCTGCGGCGCCCAGATCATCAGCACGATCAGGGCTGGAACCGCCCAGGCGGCGAGCGCGCCGGACCAGGAGCTGACGATATGATGCTCGATCGACAAGGTGAGACCGGCGGCACTGGCCGCGCCGGCGCACAGCGCCATGGTGTAGAGACCCGTCATCATCGCGGCCCGGTCGGCAAAGTCACGCTTGACGAGACCGGGAAGCAGGACGTTGCCGATCGCGATCGCCGCACCGGCGGCAAAGGTTGCGAGGAACAGCAGCGGCACCGACTGGATACCGCGCAAGCCCGTGCCGAGCGTCAGCAGCAGCAGCACGCCAAGCAATGTGCGCTCGGCACCGAAACGTTGCGCGAGCTTCGGCGCAAGCGGCGCGAAGACGCCGAGGCAGAGCACCGGCAGGGTGGTGAGCACGCTGGCGCCGGCGGTGGAGAGGCCGGTCGCCTGCATGACCTCGGGCAGAAGCACCGAGAGGCTGGAAAACAGCGGCCGCAGGTTGAAGGCGATCAGGACGAGGCTCACGCCAAGAAGAATCCGGGCGCCACGGTTCAAGACCGGAGGTTGCGGCGCCGGCAGGCTGTCGGCTTCGGCATCGATGAGCTGGTCTTCGACGTCCAAGCGCTCGGCGGCGCCAGCCTTGCGGGGATTAAGAAAAGTCTGATTCATTGGGTAAGAAGCCGATCAAGTTCAGCGAGGACGGGAGCCATGAACGCCCGGACGGAGGCTGCGGCCTCGTCCGGATTGCCGGTCGCGATGGCTTCGACGATCGCTGCATGCGCCCGGTCGTCCGGTTCTGGCAGGTCGCCATTAAGCGTCGAGTGGATCGTCTCGAGGATGGCGGAGGTGAAGAAATCGTAGAGTTCGATGATGGCGCGATTGCCCGATGCCTCGACGATCGATCGGTGGAAGGCGATGTCGCGTTGGCTGAACGCTTCACGTCCGCCGTCGGCCACCGTGCCGCGCGCCCGAAGCAGCTTGAACAGGCGCTCGAGGTCTTCAGGCGTGTGACGCAGCGCCGCCAGCCGGGCGGCCTCGACGTCGAGCGCCGCGCGCGCTTCCCATTGGTCGCGCAGGCCCGTGCGCTTGACCCGGTCGAGGGCGCCGGAGGCGTCGACGGTCGAACGGACATAGGTGCCGGAGCCCTGGCGCGCGTCGAGCAGGCCCTTCGAAATCAGGACCCGAACGGCTTCACGCACCGTGCCGCGGCTGACGGCGAGCAGCTCGGTGAGTGCCGTTTCGTTGGGAATACGCTCCCCGACCGCCCAGCGACCGCTGAGGATTTCCGCTCGCAGGCTTTCGGCCGCACTCTCGGCGAGATTGGTACGATTGATCGGCTGCATCATCTGCTCATCAAGTCATCAGATGATTTTATCAATAAGTCGGATTGCTCCGCCAGTCAATCGACGTAGAGCGCAGCCCAGGGGCCGAGCCGCACGATAGCGACCTCGTTTTCTGGTGCAGCTTTCTGCGTCCAGAGATTCCAAGGGGAAGCGGGGCGCTCCAAGTTTCATCCGCTGAAATCCGCTTTGTACGGAATGGCATCAGCCAGCGCGCCGGCTACAGCGCCGCGCGTCTATCAGACGCGCAAAGGTCGCTGTAGAACTTGGATTTGCTGCATGTCTTCGTCCTTAAATCCAGGTCGATTTAAGGAGACATGCAGTGGGGAGCGCTGGCCTGACACAAGCGCTTTGCGCGGGCCGCCGTGCGGCCGGCCTCAGTTGAGCCTGAGGTCGAGGCCGGGATGCAGTTTCTTGAGGTTCGGCAAGGATTTCGATTGCCACGGAATCTCTGCGGTTCCGCGCACCGTCAACTGTACGTTTGGCCGGTTGCGCGCCTCGATCGTCAGCTTGGCGAGCAGGTTGATCCCGGACGAATTCAGGAACTGCAATTCGGTGAGATCGATCGTGATGTGCTCAGGCTCGGCTTCGAGCACGCCCATGACGGTCGAGAAGATCGGGGCATAGGCTTCCGTCCCGGGCAGCCGCATGGTGCCTTCGAAATGGATATCGTTGCCTTCGGACCAAACGCGATACTCTTCTTCGTCCCTGTTTTCCATGTTCACCGGCTCATCAGTTCGAGAGGTCTGGGACCGCGATGGACGCATAGGTCTCCAGCGAGGTTTCGCCACCGTCTCCCTGGGCGCCAAAAACCCAAGCGAAACGAACACCATAATCGCTCATCAGCGTCAAAAGACCAAGCCCCGAGCCGCTCTTGCCGAGCCCCGTTGCATTAGCCTCGATACGCTCGATCAGCAGGTCTCCAGGGTCGCCTTCGGCGATCTCCGAAAGCAGATACTGGAAGCGGACAGCCGCCTCGTTGTCGATGACGTTGGAGACTTTCGTGCGGAAGCTGTTCGCTTCGAGAGCTGCTTCCACGACAACGGCGCCCGAAGCACGGAACTTCACCGCATTCTCGACCAGTTCGTTGGTCAGATAGCCGATGTTGTGCCGGACTTCGCGGTAGACATTGCGCGAAGCTCGGTAGCGTAGCGCCGCGAGCTCGGCCACGAAATCCGAAGCCATGGCGCAATGCTTCCAGCTCAGGTCGAGCGGTCCATCATAAAGGCGCAGCCGCGTCATTCTCTGGTGGGCGCCGATCGTCAGGTCCGCCAGTCCGTAGAGCGTGGTCATCTGATCACCTGTGTCTCATGACGACGAGCGTGATGTCGTCATATATCTTCTGCTTGCCGATATGCGCCATCAGGTCCTCGATGATACCCGATTTGACCTCTTCGGCGCTCTGTCCGTAAAATTTGCCTGCACTCGCGCACAGCCGTTCGATGCCGAACATTTCGCCCTTGGCGTTCACCGCCTCGGTCACCCCATCCGTGTGCAGCACGACCATGTCGCCATGCCCGAAGGAAATCTCGCGGGTCGCGACGAAGGGCGAGATGTCGGATTCGAGGCCGATGGGCAGGCCGAGGTCGAGCGTGTCGATCCGTTCGACTTCGGCTCCCTTGCGCACCACGATCAGTTCCTCGTGCTGCCCCGACAGCGTCAGATGGGTTCCGTCATAATCGAGGAAAGCCAGCGAAAGATGCTTGTCGGTATTGGTCCGCATGATGTTCTTGTAGATCGCGCGGTTGAGGCGATTGAGGAACAGCCGGGGATCCATGTCGCCGGCCTCTTGCAAGGCACGCGCCACCGATTGCACCATCAGCATCAGCACGCCGCTTTCGAGGCCGTGGCCGGTTACGTCGCCAATGCCGATCTTCAGCCGCCCGCCGTCGCGAAGCACGTCATAGTAGTCGCCGCCCACCTCGTCGGCAGGCCGCATATAGGCTGCAATCTCGATATTGGAAATTTCGGCGAGTTCGCCGGCCTTCGGCAGTACCATCATCTGGATCTGCCGGGCGACCGCGAGTTCGGCGCCGAGGCGCAGGTTCTCGCTGCGCAATTGCGTATTCAGCGTCGAAATCTGATGGTTGGCGTCCTCGAGCTGCTTGGTGCGCTCGGTCACCAGGTTTTCGAGGTTCTCGGTGTGGTAGCTGATCTCCTCCGCCATACGGTTGAAGGCGATGGCGGCTTCGCCGACTTCGTCGCGCGTGGAAATCGGAACCCGGACCGAATAGTCCTTGGCCTCGATCTTCGTTGCCGCGCCAGCAAGGGCGCTGATGCCGCGGGTGACCCGCTTGGATACGCCGAACACCGCAAGCGTGACGAACAGCAACGAGGCGAGCAGAGCGAGAATTTGATAGACGAGGATTCGGTTCGTCGCTTCGGAGATTCCGGCTTGCGCCGCGAACAACGAGGCGTAGATCTCGCGTTCGGGCACGACGATGCCGAGCGACATGGTCTCGCGGCGAACGGGGCCGGATACCCAGAAATTTGCCGGCTCGAGCTGCTTCAAGAGGATGAGATAGGGCACCTTCTCGCCGGCCTCGTCGAGCAGCACGCGCTGTATCGCCCCGTCGGCGCTGAGCGGCAGTTGCGCGATCGCCGGCTGCACACTTTGGTGCAGCGAACGATTAAGGCCCGTGACACCCTGGCTGCCGGTCTCGCTCGACCGTTGCAGGCCGATGACCTTTTCTCCTACGCCGTTGATGGCAAGCACATTGCCGTCGGACATGGCGAGGAAACCGAACCCGCTGTCGCCGACTTTGACGCTTTCGACAACCTCGGCCAGCTGATCGAGCGTGATATCGGTTCCGGCCGCTCCGGCGACACCCTTGCGGTCGCGCGTCCAGAGCGGCTGGAAGAAACTGACGATCAGTTTCCCCGAGGCGGCATCCGTATAAGGTGCGGTTTGCGTGGTATCGGCTGCAACGGGCCTGAGACTTGGATCCTTCGCCCATCCCTCCCAGGACTCGTAGAGGCCGGGGAAGAAGAAGTTCCAGAAGTTGGCCTCGTTGTGACCGGGGTAGAGACGGTCGAACGTCTGCGCCTGATCGGCATAGGGCGCCATCCGCAAGATCGGCCGCTCCTTTGGTCCGACGTAGTACATCTGCAGTTTGGAGCGGCCGTGCGCAAGCAGGGCGGGAGCAACCAGATCGAGAACGGCGCTGTTCTCGATATCGGTCTGCACCTCGGGTAGCGGCCGGTGGTCGGGGCCAAGGAGATAGCTCCAAACGCTGACGCTCGAGAGCGGTCCCGGAAGGTTCTGCGCCCACCCACCTTTGGTGTCGTAAGCCACGGTAACGGATTCCGGCGCGTGCCGCGCCAGTGCCTCTCCGACGTCGGACCTGCGCACGGGGCGGTCGATCTGCGCCTGGAGCACGCCCGCGAGGGTGGCGACGTCGGCGTGAACCTGACCGAGCAGAAGGTCTACCCGCGCGGCCGTCGATTCCGCGTAGGTGACCATGTAATCTTCGTTTGCCTTTTCCAGGCCCTGCCCGACCTCCGTCGTCGCGTCGCGCGACAATCTTTGAACGTTCCAAAGTGCCAGGCCGCCTGTTACCAGGAGGTCGAAGAGCACGGCGCTGCCGACGACCAGCACGAACTTGGCGCGAAAGGATCTCAAACCGAACCGGGGACGTTGGACATTGCTTTCGCTCATAGCGGTTTGCGCCCGGACGCAGCCCAGATCGGCCAGCCTGCATAGCCCTTCGGATGCAGCGCCGCGAAGATGTGGTCGCGGAAGCCCTGGCGAAAACGCTCCATGAATTCGGGTGTTTCGCCGTGTCTCGTCGCCATTGCCGTAAACATCTTCTCCCAACCGGCGATGATGTCGGCGAAATCCTGCGGGTCGCCGTCGAGATTGGTGACCATGAAGGATTCGACGAGGATGTCGTCGAAACCCGCGTCGGCGAGATAGCGCCGGCTCTTCGGCCCGAGCTCCACATCCATCTCGAAATGGCTCAAAAGCCTCGCGAGCTCATTGTAGGTCCATTGGATGCTTTGCGCCCGTGGCTCGCCGAGGCAATGCGAGTTCTTCTCGTTGGTGATGTAAACACGGCCGCCCGGCTTCACGATCCGATAGAGCTCCTTGAGAAGCAGCTCCGGCTGATTGAAGATCTGCAGCGAATGCCGGCAGGTCACGAAATCGAACTGGTTGTCCTCGAGCAGCATCTCCGAAGCGTCACCGAACGTGTATTCGATGCCGGTGACGCCGAAATCGGCGGCCACGTTGCGCGCATAGGCAAGGCTCGCGCGGGAATGATCGAGGGCCACGATCCGGGCCGGCTGAAACTCCTTCTGCGCGAGCACGGCGAAATCGCCGATGCCGCAGCAGATGTCGGCCATGGCGATGCCGGGCCGCATTCCGTGGCGCGGCAGGATGGCGCGCTCGTGGCGCCAGGTCATTTTCGTCTGCGCGCGGAGGATGGGAATGAAGCTCGTATCCTCGACGAAGCTCTGGCCGGGGTAGAACATCGAATCGTAGACCTCGACGGAGATCTGCGGCTCGATCGTGCTCAGGTGCCCGAACATCCTTGTTGTCCAGCCGACGACGCTCGAGGTGATGATGATCAGACGCAGGTCCGACCGCTCGCGACAGGCATCGAGCGCGACCCGGATGAAGGCCTGGAAGGCCGTGTTGTTCATCTGGATGAGGCGTTTCACGTCGATATAGAGAACGCCGCGAACCGCGTCGATCGCTTCCCGCAGCGCATGAATGCTCTCGGCGATCTCATCGATCGATCGCGGCCGGATCGTCCCGGCGAGCGAGAAGATCTGGCTGTTCGGATCGAAGGCGACCTTGAAGCGCTGAGTGAGGCCCGCGGTGATCAACTCACCATTCCTTCAAGAGGCAGGTCGACGATCAGGGTGATGGCGGGAGCGGCATCTTCGTCAAGCCGGAGGTGGGCGTCATAGTTGACGGCGAGGTCCAGAAGCACCGATTCCCGGCTCGGGGCGAGATCGTTGGAAATGGCGTCGAGATAGCGGGCCTCGGCATCGCTTCCACGGGTCTTCGATACGGCCTCCCGGTAGAAACGCGCCTGACCTGGCGGGCATGGAAAGCTGAGTTGAACCCGCTCCGTGTCGCCTTGTCGGTAGATCGACAGGCCGATCTTTCCGTCCGTGGTGCCGCCGCGAAACGAGACCTCCAGAAGCTCGTTCAGAGCGGAAGAGAAGAAGTTCGAATGCCGCACGGGATCGGTTCTGTTGTGGCTGATCATGCGGGCGAGGTAGCTCGAAACATGGTCGCAATGCTGCCAATCCGAGAGGAATATCTCCATCTCCATATCGAACTGAAGCAAGGGCTCGAAAGCCGTCTCCGTGGTCTTATTGACACTCGCACCCATGCAGCAATGTCCTCCCCACCCCGAAACTCTCACGGCCATAAGGCACTTTCTATAATGATTTGTAACCACGCAACCCCCGGATTTTGCACGTAAACAACCCAGGTTTTGCGCCGCGCGTCTCGTCGCGCAACGCATGGATGCGACTAGAGCGTCGCCATTGCCGACGAGCGGCGAAGGTAGGCGCCGATCGCGTCTGCCGGCATGGGCATGCCCAGGAAGTAGCCCTGCAGCCGGTCGCATCCCTCTTTTCGCAGCCAGACCGCCTGACCGACGGTTTCCACGCCCTCGGCGGTGACCCGCATGCCGAGGCCGTGCGCAAGCCCGATGATCGATCGAACGATCGTTTGGCTCTTCTCGTCGCTCTCGAGGTCTTTGATGAAGTAGCGGTCGATCTTGATCGTGTCGAAGGGGAAGTTCTTGAGGTAGCTAAGGGACGAGTAGAAGGTGCCGAAATCGTCGAGCGAAATCTGGATGCCCAGTACGTTCAGGGTATTCAGCGTGTCCAGATTGTTGGTCGTGCGCTCGAGCAGGACCGTTTCCGTGACCTCCAACTCGAGCCGGTCAGCCCTGAGGCCGGCCATGTCGAGCGCCTGGGCGATCCGGTCGGTCAGCCCTTCCCGCAGAAATTCAGCCGGGGAGAGGTTAACGGCGACAGTGAAGTGCGACGGCCAGGTGGCGGCCTGCCGGCAGGCCTCCTCCAGCACCCATTGGCCGATTTCGTTCATCAGCCCGTCGGCTTCCGCCATCGGAATGAAGACGTTGGGAGGAATGACGCCCACCAGCGGATGGTGCCAGCGCGCCAGGGCTTCAAAGCCGACGATCGAAAACGGCGGTTCGACGAGCGGTTGGTACTCGATGGAAAACTGATTGTCCTGCAGCGCCGTGCGCAGGCTGCGACGCAGCATCTCTCGCTGTTCCAGCACGATCAGCATCGAGCGGCTGAAGGTCTTGGCCCGGCCCCTGCCGTCCTTCTTCGCCGCGTAGAGCGCGATGTCGGCGGCCTTCATCAGCTGCTCGATTTCGTTGCCGTCGTTCGGTGCGATGGCGATGCCGATGCTGGCCCCGACAAAGACTGTGATGCCGTCGATCGTAAACGGCTCATTGAACGCCTGGATCAAGGCTTCGGCGAGATATTCGGCGTCGGTCGGCTGATCGCTGTGGCGCTGGATGACGGCAAACTCGTCGCCAGCCAGGCGATAGGCAACCTCGCCATCGCGAAGCGCACCGCGAATCCTCTCCGCCGCCATCTTGAGCACGGCGTCGCCGGCGCCGTGGCCCAGCGTATCGTTGACCGGCTTGAAGTCGTCGAGGTCGATCTGCATCAGCGCCAGCTTTTCGCCCGGCGTCGGCAGGATGCTTTGCAGATCGTCGCTGAATTGCCGGCGATTGGGCAGGCCCGTCAGCACATCATGGGTCGCCTGATGCAGCAGCAGCGCCCGTTCGCTTTCGCCGTGGCTGCCGACCTCTCGGCGCGTCGCGCGGCCGCTCGTTTCGAGCACGCCGATGCCGCGCACGGCGCGGAAGACCAGAAGCGTGCGCCGTGACTTGGTGGTGGCATCGATGACTTCGACGCTTCTGGGCACGCCGTTTGCAATCACCGACTCGACCGTCGCCTTGGAGGCGGGCGCAAGCAGCTCCGGATAGAGGTGCCACAGGGTCGCATCGACCAGCGCACCGACTTCGTAGGTCTCCTGCAGCGCTGGCGAAGCGCTCGTCAGATGGAAAGCCTCGTCATAGAACGAAAGGATTTCATCGGCGTTGGCCGCTACGGGATCTTGCACTGAAGCTGAAGCAGACAAAGTTGCATCAGTGTCCGGCATACTTGCCTTTCCCTTTCTGTTCCGAACTCGTCCGGGGATAGCAAGCGGTCGCGCCTCCCGCGGACACTGCACGCACGGCACGCGGCGTCGTCCTTCTCCAAAGCTATCGCGCGACGTATCCGGGTCAATGCCCTTGCCGCACGCTGGATCTTGCCTGTGGAAACCTCGCTTCGGAACGTCGTGGGCCTGGCACGGCGCCATTGCCCTGCACGGTTGTATGTGAGCTCCTTCTTTTATCATTTACCATCATTGCATGCAATTTGGTGCCACTTCGAGAGAGCGCCGAAGGCTCGTTCAAGCAGCAATCCCATTGCAGGACAGCCGTGTGAACCGAGCTTTTCGGCGCAAGGGCTTCCTGCCTGGGATCGACGAACCGCTGATTTGGACGGGCAAGCGGATGGAATGGTCTCCTGCAGACGCGGGTTAACCATAAACGAAGAAACTGGTGGATTGGATGACTTCTCGCCGCCCGCGACGGGGTCGAAGCACAGTTTGGCGGCCAAAGGTCGGCCGCCTGTATCGGCGGCCGATTCCAAAGAGGATCAACGCGCGCTCAAGATCACGTCGGTCTTCTGAAAGGTCCGGACGTCGATCAGGCCCTTGTCGGATATCCTGAGTTCCGGAATGACGACGAGCGCCAGCAGCGAGTGCTGCATGTAGGCGTTGTTCAACCGGCAGCCGCAGGCGCGCATCGCCTCGACGATGGCGGCCGCCTTCTCGGCGACGATCTCTGCCCGCTGATCGGACATCAGGCCCGCGACAGGCAGCTCAACGAGCGCCAGCTCACGGCCTTCCTTGATGACGACGATGCCGCCGCCGACCTCGTGCAGCCTGTTGGCTGCCTTGGCCATGTCCGCCTTGTTCGTGCCGACGACGATCATGTGGTGGCTGTCATGTGCGACCGTGCTGGCGATCGCGCAATCGCTGTCATAGCCGAAGCCGGAAACGAAGGCATTGACGACGTCGCCGGTGCCGCGGTGGCGTTCGATCAGCGCGATCTGGCAGATGTCGTTGGCGCGGTCCATCTGCACCAGGCCGTTCTCGATCGTGACGTCGGCCTCGAGCGCACGCGTCGGCGCCTGATTCTCGACGACGCCGATGACCTGAACGCGGGCGCGCGACGCGCGTGCGTTGGACGCAATGTCGAAATCAACGGCGGCGAGCATCCGGCCGAGGTGGACGGTATTGCGCGCGCTTTCCGGATAGACGTAAGCCGGGATATCGCGCGCGAGCGTGCCGCTTTCGGCCATGAGTTCGCCGCGGGCAAACACCATCTCGATCGGCAGCGCCGCGAGATCAGAGGTAACGATCAGGTCGGCCCGCCGGCCCGGCGCAATCGATCCGAGCTCGCGCTCCAGGCCAAAATGCTGAGCGGTGTTGAGCGTCGCCATCTGGATGGCGGTCACCGGCTTCAGCCCTTGAGCGATCGCGTGGCGCACGACCCGGTTCATGTGTCCGTCATGGACGAGCGTGCCAGAATGGCTGTCGTCGGTGCACAGCAGGAAATTGCGCGGATCGAGACCGGATTCGGTAACGGCCTTGATCTGGGCCGCAACGTCGTACCAGGCCGAACCGAGCCGCAGCATGGCGCGCATGCCCTGGCGCACGCGGGCGATCGCGTCCTCCACGGTTGTGCCTTCGTGGTCGTCGGCCGGTCCGCCGGCGGCATAGGCGTGGAACTCGCGGCCGAGATGCGGCGAGGCATAATGCCCGCCGACGGTGAGGCGCGCATCCTGAGTGGCGGCGATCTCGGCCACCATCTTGGGATCATTTCCGGCAACGCCCGGGAAATTCATCATCTCGCCAAGCCCGATGATGTTCGGCCAGGTGAGCGCCTCGGCGATATCTTGGGCGGAAAGTTCGGCGCCGGCGGTTTCGAGCCCCGGCGCGCTCGGCACGCAGCTCGGCATCTGAACGAGCACGTTGATCGGCAGTCTCTGGGCTTCCTCGTTCATCAACCGGACGCCGTCGAGCCCGAGCACGTTGGCGATCTCGTGCGGATCGATGAACATGGTCGTCGTGCCGTGCGGGATTACCGCACGGGCAAATTCGGTGACGGTGACGAGGCCGCTTTCGACATGCATGTGGGCGTCGCAAAGGCCAGGCACGAGGTAGCGGCCGGCGGCGTCGACGACCTTGGTTTCAGCGCCGATCGTGTGGCCGGCGTCCGGGCCGACATAGGCGAAGCGGCCGGCCTTGATGGCGATGTCGGTGCCGGGAATGATCTCACCGGAATAGACGTTGACCCACTTGCCGTTGCGGATCACGAGATCGGCCGGTTTGCGGCCCATGGCGACGTCGACCAGTTCGGGTGCGGTCTTCGACCAGGATTGAAGCATGACAGTTTCCTTCGAATGGGCGATGTCGGCGCCCTACCAATTGGGAAGGGGGGCGCCGAAGGATTTGCTGGCGGTCTACTGGGTCTGGGCAATGAGCGCTGCGGCAAGCAGGGCCACGAACCACATGACCGGTCTTACATCGCCGGCCCGGCCGCAGGCCAGCTTGATCAACACATAGGCGATGATCGCAAGCGACAGGCCAAGCGTGATCGAAAAGGTGAGCGGGATCAATAGGATCGCAAGGAAGGCGGGGATCGCTTCATCGAGCGCGCTCCAGCGGATGTTGCTGATGGGTTCGGACATGAAGAGGCCGGTGAGGATCAGCACCGGCGCGGTCGCGACCGCCGGCACCAGCGAAAGCAGTGGCGACAGAAACAGGAAGGGCACGAAGAGAAGACCCGCGATCAGTGCGACGAGGCCGGTTCGTCCGCCTTGCGCGATGCCCGCACCGGATTCGAGGTAGACCGTCGCCGGGCTCGTTCCGAGCGGTGCGGAGATCAGCGCCGCGATCGCATCGACATGCATGGATTCGCGGATGTTGCGCGGCATGCCGGTCTCATCCTTGAGGTCGGCAGCTTCGGCAAGGCCAAGGAAGGTCGAAAGCGCCTCGATGAAGTTGGTGAACAGGAAGACGAAGATAAAGGGCAGGTAGATCAGGTTCAAGGCGCCCAAGAGATCGATCTGGCCGACGAAGCTGAAATCCGGCGCGGCGGAGAAACCGCTCCAGTTGACCAGCGTGTGGACATCAGGGGTCTCGGGCCAGAACGCGCTGCCGTCTCCCCACCAGCGGCCGATTGGGATCGAGAGGATCGTGGTGAGGATCATGCCGGCCATCATGGCGCCGGGAACGCGCCGAACCACCAGAGCCACCGTCAGCACGAAGCCGACGATGAAGGTAAGCGTCACTGGGTTGAACTGCGTGAGACCAACGATCGTATCGGGATTGGCGACGATGAACTTGGCGTTTTCCAGGCCAATCAGTGCGATGAAGAGGCCGATGCCGCAGGCGATGCCATAGCGCAGATCGACCGGGATCGCCTCGATGATCGTCTGACGGAGGTTGAAGAACGCCATGATGGTGAAGAGCACGCCGGCCCAGAAGACGCAGCCAAGTGCGATTTCAAGCGGAACCTTGGCGCCGACCACCATGGTGTAGGCAAAGAGCGCGTTGATACCCATACCGGGTGCCACCAGAATGGGGCTACGCGCATAGAGCCCCATGGCGCAGCTGCCGATGAAGCTGACGAGCACCGTCGCCGTTACGCCTGCCGAAAACGGAATGCCCGCATGCGCCAGGATCGAGGGATTGACGACGATGACGTAGGAGGCGGCGAGAAAGGTGGTGAGTCCTGCGAGGATTTCGGTACGGACGGTCGAGCCGAGCCGGGAAATCTGGAAGTAGCGGTCGAGAAGAGCGCCGAGCCAGGATGTCTCCGGCCTTGGTGCCGCCTCCACGGTCTTGTTCTGGTAGTTCATCTTGTTCCCCTTTTTTAAACGACGAAGGGGGCCGGCATGGCCGGCCCCCTCCTAGGCATCATTCCGCGGCGACGGCGCGCTCATCCCCGCTTGCGGGCGCAAACGGCGAGATCACCTTGAGCCTGACGCAGTCGACGACACCGAGATCGGTGATCGCATATTCCGGGATCGCCGTGATCTGCAGCACGAACATGTACATGAAGGGCCAGGGCAGCGGGCAGCCGAGTGCGCGGGCCGCGTCGTCGAGTTGATCTTCCAGTACCGCCATTTCGGCCGGCTCGATGTCGGAGACGATGCCGCCGATCGGCAGGTGCAGGAAGGCTTCGACCTTGCCGTTTCGGACCACGACCTGGCCGCCATTGTTGGCGATCAGGTGATTGATGGCGATGCGCATGTCCTCGAGATCGGCGCCGATGCAGATGATGTTGTTGTCATCGGGCGCGGTGGAACTGGCGATCGCGCCTTCCTTGAGGCCGAAGCCGGAGGCAAAGGCGACCGGGCGGTTCCGCGTCTTGCCGTAGCGTTCGATAACGGTCACGTATTGCACGTCCTTCGTGGGATCGGCGAGCATCTGGCCGTCCTTGACCGAAAGTGTCACGTCGCGGCGGGTGCGCACGAAGATCTTCTCCGGAGTGACGGCAATCGCCATCGCTTCCGCCGTCTCGCCGGCGCTATCGTAAGCGACCTTCAGATCGCCGGGCTGAAGCGGCGCGACCTTCACCGAATTGAGAAGAGCTGCGCTACGCCCGGGCGGCGTCAGCTCAATCGCCATCTTGCCATTCCGGGCGACCACCTCGCCCTTGGCGACGACCGTTTCGATGTTGAAGTTACGAAGGTCGTTGACGAGCAGGATGTCGGCGGCGCGGCCGGGCGAGATCGAGCCGACCTTGTCGTCGATCCGGAGCGCATCGGCGCCGTTGATCGTCGCCATCTGGATCGCCGCCATCGGTGAAATGCCCATGGCGATCGCCATGCGCACCATGTTGTCGAGATGGCCGCGCTTCAGGATGTCGCTCGCCACCACGTCGTCGGTGCAGAAGCTGATGCGGCGGAGCGCCTTGGCGCCCATCTCGGTGACGATCCGCAGGTTGTCGGCGAGGAAGTGGGAAATGGAGGATTCGCGCACCACGACATGCATGCCAGCGCGCAGCTTTTCGAGCATTTCCTCCGGAGTGTAGCTCTCATGGTCGGCACGCACGCCGGACTGCTGGTAGCCGTTGAGCCGCGCGCCGCGCGTCATCGGGCAGCAGCCGAGCACCGGCAGACGGCTCTTCTCCGCAAGTTCGAGCGCCGCGAGCACGTCGGCGTCTTCCTCCTGGATGAATTCGCGCACGGTTTCCCAAATGCCGACGCATTCCGGCCAGTGGTGCGTCGCCTGGTGGTCGGCCGGGCTGAAATAGTGGCCGACCGTCGAACGCGGCATGGTGTAGGGCGTCTTGCAGGGGGCGCCCCAGAAGACTTTGAGCGGCGTCTCCTTCGCTTCGTCGAGGAACTCGCGCGCAGCATCGGGGCCGCCGACGACGATGATCTGGTCGAGACCGGTGACGATCGAGGTCGTACCGAGCGGAACGACGGCCTTGGCGAAGCTCGTCACCGACATCTTCGAGCATTCGACATGCAGATGGCCGTCGATCATGCCCGGCGTCAGATACTTGCCCGTTGCGTCGACGATCTTGGATTCGGGACCGATATAGTCGGAGATATCGCCGACGGCGATGATGCGCTCACCATAGATGGCAACGTCGGCCTGATAGATCTCTTCCGAGACGACATTGACCAGGCGACCGCCGCGGATCACCAGGGTCGCCTTGCCGCCGGTGCCCGATGCGGCCCGAATGAATTCTCTGATATCGCTCACTGGAACCTCTTCTCCCTTAGCTCCAGTGAATATTCCCAATTCCAGACTGTTTACACAATGGGCCGAAATAGGCTAATTTCTGAACATATCATCCAAGATTTTGGACGAAATATGGACCTCTCACTCATCGACTGTTTCGTAAAGGTCGCCGATTCCCGTTCGATTTCAGCGGCTTCACGTCGCTATCGGTTGCCGAAGTCGACGCTCAGTCACAAGATCCGGCAATTGGAGGACGAGTTCGGCATCGAGCTCTTCGTTCGTGAAGGACATCAGTTGCACGTGACTGATGCGGGGGCGGAGTTCCTGCGCTACGCGCGGCTCATCCAGTCGAATTGTGACGACGCGGCAACCGCCATGGCGGAGATGCGCCAGGAAGTGGCGGGCACGCTGCGGGTAGGCTCGACCGGCGAATTCGGCACCACGATCACGTCGGAACTGCTCTATGCCTTTCGCCAGCAATATCCGCAGGTCAATCTCGATGTCGTCTTTCTCTCCTCGCGCCAGCCGTTTTCCGATGTCGCCGAGCAGGCGCTCGACGGTATCTTCCACTGGGGCGAGCCTTCTGATGTCGACTATATCAGCCGCAGGCTCTCGGTCTCGTCCTACGGCCTCTTCGCCAGTCCGAACTACATCGCGCGCCAGGGTCAGCCGGAAAGTCCGGATGAGCTTGCCGGCCATCGCGGCCTCGTCTTCCGCCAGCCGACGCGGCTACAGTCCTGGTATCTGACGCAACCCGGCGAGGACGAGGTGGACCTGCTGCCGACGGCGACCTGCACCACAAACGATTACTGGACGATCAAGTATTTTGCCGTTGCAGGGGAGGGCATCGCCTATCTGCCCGACTTCTTCGTCGAGACCGAGCGGCAGGCCGGACTGCTGGAGCCGGTGCTTCCCGACTGGCGTTCGCCGCAAACGGCGATCAACCTCATTTATTCGCGCCGCCGGCACGTGTCGCAACGCTTCAAGGCCTTCGTCGACTTCTGCATCGACTTCTATCGCGACCGGGACCGGGTGAAGATTCCGCGCTACTACGTGGAACGGGTCAGTCTTTAGAGCAATCCCAGGAAAGCGCGAAACGACTTTCCGTCCGGAATTGTCATAAGTGCTCCTTAGCCGAGCAGCGCCGGCAGCACGCTGGCGCCGTCGACATTGCCGCCGCAGAGCAGGATGACATTGGTCTGGTCGGCACATTTTTTGGCTACCTGCCGGAAGCCGGCAAGCGCAAGGGCGGCCGCACCTTCCACCAGCATGTGCTCGCCGAGAAGCAGGTCGCGCATCGCCGCTGCGATTTCCGCTTCCGTGCAGGTCACGACCTCGTCGACCACGGCCATCGAAAGCCCGAGCGTCAGGCTGTCGTCATCGAGACCGCCGGCGACCGCTTCGGCGAGCGTGTCGAGATGGTCCGTCTCGACGACGCGGCCGGCTCTCATGGAAGCGGCGAGCGCCGCCGAGTTGGCGGCCGAAATGCCGACGACACGGGTGTGCGGACTGAAGCTCTTCAGTACCGAGCCTATGCCGCTGATCAGTCCCCCGCCGCCCATGGCGACGAAGACATTGTCGATGCGCTCGGCCTGTTCCAGCAATTCGAGCGCGATCGTCCCCTGTCCGGCAATGATGTCAGGGTCGTTGTAAGGCGAGACGTAAGCGAGCCTTTCCGATGCGGCCAGCCCTTGCGCATGCTGCTCGGCAAGCCCGGTCTCGGCGCCGTGGAGAATGACGTCGACGCCATAGGAACGGATGCGCTCGAGCTTCGCCGACTTGACGATCTCGGGCAGCACGACGGTCAGTTTCTGGCCGATCGCGCTGGCCGCATGGGCGGCACCGATGCCGTGATTGCCGGAGGAGGCGGTGATGACCCGCTGGTCCCGCGGCAGCGAGGTCATCCTGCTGACAGCACCGCGGATTTTGAACGAACCTGTCAACTGCAGGTTCTCCGCCTTGAAGAGCACTGTCGAGGATGTCTGATGCCCAATCGTGCGGGAGGGGATCAGCGGCGTCTCATAGATGAAGGGTCGGATGCGCCGGCGCGCCCTGACGGAGCGCGCGGCCGTTTCAAGGACGTCTTTCGTCATGGGGTTGTTCCTTGCGAGCGGCCGAGCAGGCCAAGTTCATCGAGCACGGTGCGGGCGATGGCGATGTCCTGCGTGGCGATCCCCGTCAGGTCGGCGATGGTGATATCCCCATCCGAGAGCCGGCCTTCGGATGCACCGGAAAGAACTGCGCCGAGCGCGATACAGCAGTCTCTGGCGATCAGCCCTGCGCCTGCCGCTGCGGAGAGCTCGCCATGGTCGAGACATTGATCGGCGAGATCGACGACGAGCCGATCTGCACGCGCAACAAGCGCGATATCGAGTTCCTGCTTGCCGGGAGCATCCGCGCCCATGGCGGTGATATGCGTGCCCGGCGCGATCCATTGCGATCGGATCAGCGGTTCTTTCGACGGTGTCGTCGTTACGATCGCGTCGGACTGGCGGCACAATGTTTCCAGGTCGGTTGTCGCCGCGATGGAAAGATCAAGATCCGCCAGGTCGGTGAGCACGGCCTGAGCACGTTCCGGCGACCGCCCCCAGACCGTGAAGTGCAGCGGACGGTCCGAGAGCGCGGCGAGCGCCCGGATTTGAACACGCGCCTGCGTCCCGGTGCCGACAATGCCGATCCTCCGGGCGCCGCCGCGCCAGAGCGCCATGGTCGCAATCGCGCCACCGATGCCGGTGCGAAGATCGGTCAGCAACCCCCTGTCGTCGAGCACGGCGATCACATCTCCAGTCTCGGCGGAGACCGCAACCATCATGCCGGAGCTCGATGGCAGCCCCTTGGCCGGGTTGTCGTAGAAGCCGGCGGCGATCTTCACGACAAAGATCGGATCGCCTTCGATGTAGCCGTATTTGATGTGGCAATCGGCGTTGCGGCCGGAAAGCGGTAGGTAGCCGACCGGCGGCAGGTTGGCGCGGCCGTCGGTCACGGCGATGTAGGCTTCGCGGATTGCTGGAGCAGCGAGCGTCAGCAACGGCAGCCGGGCCAGTCTTTCACGGTCGACGACGATCATTGCGCGCTGTCCTTGCTCAGATATTTGTAGACGGTCGCCCGACCCATGCCGAGGATGCGGGAGATGTAGGAGGCGGCATTCTTGCCGCCGAAGGCGCCATCGGAGGAAAGCGCGATCACCAGCGCCTGCTTGTCGGCCCGGCTCATGGTCGAGATCGTCAGTCCGCGGGTAGCCGTCCATTGCTGGACATATTCGTTGACGCGCTCGTGCCAGTCCTCCTTGAACAGGCTCGCCGGCTTGTCGCTGGCCGGCACGCGGACAAGCGCGTTGAGCGTGCGCAGTGCGGCGTGAAAATCCGAGACGTCGGCGTTGATGCAGAGCACGCCGATTGCTTTGCCCGTCCTGTCGCGCAGCACGGCGCTGATCGCCTTGATCGGGCGGCCGTCCCAGTTGACCTTCTCGTAGGGACCGATGATCCCGTCCGCTTCCTTGAAGCCGATCTCGCTGAGCAGTGAGGGTTCGCCGATTTCCCGCTTCGAGAAATTGCCGGAGATATGGACGACGGTTTCGGTTGCGAGGTCGTGCAGCACGGCTTCGGCGTAGGGCTGGAACAGCAATGCAATCGCGTCGCAGACCAGGACATGCGGGCGGAGTTCCGGGTTCACGGCCTTCCCTTTCTCGATTGGAGGCCGTTAAATCACGGGTAGACTAAATTGTCCATATTGGATTTTTTGTATGAATATTCGGAAAAAGCGACAGCGGCGTGCGAGGTTCGCACGCCGCCGATTGCATCCTATGCCACTGCCCCGACGCCGGGCGCTGATTCCAGGCGCCGGGGTGGGTCTCAGCCATTGTGAGTGCCGCCGCGCCACGCGCGGAGCATATGGTCGAGCGAGAACTTGCCGGGACCGGAGGCCATGAGGCCAAGTGCCATCGCCGCCCAGGTGATGTGAATCGGCCAGCCATCCGGCACGGTCAGCTCAACGACTGCCGTCATGATCAGGAGACCGAGCGCGGCAAAGCGGGTTGCCAGGCCGAACACCAGCAGGATGGGCAGCATGATCTCGGCCGAGCCGGCAGCAAACGCCATGGCGGCTGGGGCCGGATAGGGGTAGGGACCGCCGGGAAGATGCAGCTGGAACTCCGAGCTGAACAGCAGCACGGCGACGTCGTTCAGCTGCAGGAAGCCGTCCCACTTGCTCATGCCTGAGCGAAAAAACGGAACTGCGAGGCCGAAGCGCAGGACGAGCTGGGCAAGCCAAAGTGGGGCAAGCATGCTCACGGCCTGGTTTGCGCGACGGGCCCAGTGCGACAGGTCCGCGCGGTTGATGCCGTTCGGTGAACTGGATGCGGACATCATGTTTTCATCCTCCGTGGTGAATGGCCGTGAAGGCGCCGGCGTCGAGCGCCGTTGCGATGACGGTGGCGAGGTCGAGTGTGGGGCAATGGCTTGCTGCCTCCGTTGCCGCTGCGGCAAGCGGAACGCCTGAGAGCAGCCGGTCGAGCAAAATGTCGGCTCCCGGTATCAGGTGGCTGACAGCTACCTCCAATTCGGGGCGGGTGATCAGCGCGCTTTCCGGCGCCGAGGCCCGGATCCGGCCGACCCGACCACTCGCCCGATTGGCAGCAAAAATCGTCACGGCCGGATAATCGGAACGGACAAGCCTGGTTGCCGGATGTGCCTCGAAAACGACGTCGCCGAGCCGGTCAGGCGGGACGGAGGCGAGTGCCGCGGGCGTCAAAGCTGGCGCATTGGCGGCGTGATAGGCGTCGAGCCAGGCCCGTTCGATCCGCGCCACATCGGCCAACCAGGGCATCGACCGTGCATGGTCGTAGCGTGCGATGAAATCTGGAAAATCCCGGCCGTACTCGAAGAGCAGCGGCGAAGTCGGTGGTGTCTCCCGCACATGAAAACGGGCCATGGCGCGAAAGAAGACTTCGCCGGTAATGCGCGTCGTGGCCGGGAAGGTCGCCGCCAGCGCCTCGATCAGGCTGACGGTGACATTGTTCCGATAGACGTTGAAGCGCTTCACGGCCGCCTTGCCGTTTGGGCCGGAAACGAGCACCGGCGTTTGACGCTCCGGATCGAGAAGCACCGGCGCGATTTCGGTGGCGTAGTTCTCGGTCTCGTCGAGCGACGCAGCGGGCATTTTGCTACGCGCTTGCATGGAACTTCTCCCGTGAGGATGCCTGGGAATGACGGTCGAGGATCAGCTGCGCGGCCGCCGCCTCGCGCTTCAGCACCGGCCAGTCGGGAATGGCGCTGTCCCATTCGATCAGCGTCGGGATCGGGCCGCTACGGCCGATGACGGTGTCGAAGAGCTTCCAGACGGCATCGCTGACCGGTCCGTCGTGGCTATCGATCAGCAACAACTCACCCTCGTCATCCTGCTGCTGAGCATGCCCGGCGAGATGGATTTCGCCGACATGGTCCAACGGAAAGTCGCTCAGATAGTCGAGCGCGGAATAATTCTGGTTGGTGGCGGAAACGAAGACGTTGTTGATGTCGAGCAACAATCCACAGCCGGTGCGTTTCACCAGTTCGCGGATGAACGCCGTTTCGCTCATCGTCGATTCCCGGAAAGTGACGTAGGTCGAGGGGTTTTCGAGCAGCAATGGCCGGCCGATCGCCTGCTGGACCTCGTCGATATGCGCGGCAACGCGCGTGACCGTGGCTTCGGTGTAGGGCAGCGGCAAAAGGTCGTTGTAGTAGGTGGTTTCATGGGTCGACCAGGCGAGATGCTCGGAGAGGAGCGCCGGTTCGTAGCGTCGGACCAGATCCTTGAACCGCCCGAGATGCGCCTTGTCGAGCGGCTGCGGCCCGCCGATCGACATGCAGACGCCATGCAGCGAAACGGGAAAGTCTTCGCGGATCCGGGCCAGCGCCGCATGCGGCGGACCGCCGGCGCCCATGTAGTTTTCCGCGTGGACTTCGAAGAAGCCGCCGGGGGCGTCATCCGCAAGGATTGCCTGCAGATGCTGGTGCTTGAAGCTGGTGCCTGCCAGGCCATCGATCTCATGCCTGGGAAACCGCTGGCTTGCCGAAGCGAACTGATCGGGACGTGCTGCTGAAGTGCTCATTACCAATCCTGTTGCTGGTTTTCCGCGTTCGGTCGCGCCGGATTGCGCGACCGCTGTTGCCGTGTCCGGGCGGAGGGCGTTCCTCCTTCCGCCCGCATCGGATCGGCTCAGGACGGGAGGTCGCGCTTCAGCGGCTCCGGCGAGCCCTTGCGTCCGCCCGGAAGCTGCATGGTGGTGCACGTACCGCCATCGACGAACTTCCAGGAGTTGCCCTGATAGTCGACCGTCGAAGTGGCCTGGCAGGTCGTGCCCGGTCCGGCAGCGCAATCGTTCTGGCCCTTCAGGGCGACGCCGAAACATTTTTCCTTGCCGGCATCCATCGCGGCCTTGACCTGTGCCTTGGTGAGTGGTGCCGCGGCGGCGAGCGATGACAGGGCCGCAGCCACCGCGCCTGCCAGCATTGCACTGCTGATCGTGGACTTCATGGACATCATTCTTTCTCCGTGTTGAACTGTTCCTGTGCGTCCTGTCTCGGGCGCACATCGGGTCTTTCGTCGCGGAGACGGGTGGCGTTACATAACCTTGGCAACACGCTTTCGTGATGTCTTCGCGAGCGGTCTCGTTGATGCCAGCCGGCTGACAGGCGCTGCGAATTTTGGGATGAAGGTGTAACGAACGCCCGGGTTCGGCGAATGAGAAGGAAAGGCGCGGTTGAGCGGCGCGGACGACGAACATCTGGCAGGACTTCTTCGCGGGTCTATGGTCGGAGACGAGAAGGCCTATGCTGACTTCCTGCGTGACGTCGCGGTCCTGATCCGCAGTTGGGCGCGACGGTGGGCCGTTGGCGGCGGCATTGATGCCGAAGACATCGTACAGGAGGCTTTGCTGGCGGTGCACGTCAAGCGCCACACCTGGCGAAACGATGCCCCTGTTATCCCCTGGCTTCACGCGATCGCCAGGCACAAATTCGTCGATGCCGTCCGGCGACAGGCCCGCCGCCCGACGGTTGGCATCGAGGAATTTGAAGAGACGCTTGCGAGCGCCGAAACCGAAAAGGCCTGCGATTGGGAGATCGGCCGGGCACTCGAGGGCCTCGCACCGGGGCAGCGTTCGGTCGTCAACGCGATCTCGATCGAAGGCTGTTCCGTCGCCGAGACGGCGAAGAGGCTGGATATGAATGAAACGGCGGTTCGCGTGGCGCTTCATCGCGGCCTTGCCGCAATCGCCCGTCGATTTGGACGAGACTGAACATGGATACGAACGACCTGATCAAGGCTCTTGCCGCGGATACAAGGCGGCCCGGATTGTCGATGAATGCCGTCTGGTTCGCCACCTGTGCCGGCGCGCTGGTGTTCGCCGGGCTCGTGTTCTCGATCCTGCTTGGACCACGGTCGGACATCGCCATCGCCGCGGAGACGGTGCGCTTCCTGTTCAAGTTCGTCGTCACCATGGCGTTGGCGGCTGCCGCCTTCCTCGCCATGCGCGTCGCGGCCTGGCCTGAAGCGGATTTGCGCAAGCTGCTGCCCTATCTCGCAATTGCGCCGGCGCTGGTGGTCGGTGGCGTCGTGCTCGAGCTTTTCGCGGTGCCGCGGGACGCCTGGGCGACGAGGCTCGTCGGCACCAACAGCCTGCTTTGCCTGACCTTCATTCCGCTGATCGGGTTGGCGCCGCTGGGGCTCTTCCTGCTGGCGTTGCGCTACGGCGCTCCATCGCGTCCGGCGCTATCCGGTGCACTGGCGGGCCTTGCTGCCGGCGGCATCGCCTCCACGTTTTATGCAGCGCACTGCCCCGATGATTCACCGCTCTTCGTCGCGACCTGGTACACGATTGCGGTCCTTGGCCTCGCACTGCTCGGGGCCCTCGGTGCCCGCTGGCTCATCCGCTGGTAGAAAGGTCGCGGGCAGAAGCCACGCCGTCGGGTGTTTCTGCGACTGTTGCATCCGGGACGCAGCCGCGACGATTGGCGCCATGGCAAGATTTCTGCACTTGGCGGTTGCGCGCGATTCGCTTATAGCTCCTCTTCCGGCAACCAATCAGGGAGGTTTCAAAAGATGCCAGCTTTTTCTTTCTCCCTACGGGGCGGCGTGCAGTTCTGAGCTGGACGCAGAAGGGCACCTTCGCCTTTCCGTCTTTTCCGGGTCAGAGTTCGTTTCGCTGACCTTGGCCGTTCTCTTCCAGAGAATATTGCCAAGCCAATGATGCCGCATCGGAAGCTGGGTTCCTTTTCACGGCATAATCCATTCTGAATCTTTTTGAGGCCGATGCGTCGCGCATCGGGCAAATATTATGGCTTTTACTCGTTTCGCCTTGCGCGGCGGCGCGTTCCGCAGCGTTCTTGGTTTCACTTGGTCTCACTGGAAGGCGCAGCCGATCAGGATCAGCATCATCCTCTGCATGGTCCTCCTGTCGACGCTCGCCGATGTCCTGACGCCGCTCTATTCGGGCCGGCTCGTCGATGCGGTCGTTTCCGGTGCGGCAACAGATGAGCTCGCCTGGAATGCAGCGATCGCCGCATTCTGGATGCTGATGGCGCTCTCGCTCGGCGCGATCCTGTTGCGTCACCTCACCTTCCTGGGCGTCACGGATCTGACGCTCAAGATGATGGCCGACATCGCCTCGGCGGCGTTCTACCGCATACAGCGCTTCTCGACCGACTGGCACGCCAACAGCTTCGCCGGCTCGACGGTGCGCAAGGTGACGCGCGGCATGTGGGCGCTCGACCTTCTGAACGACACATTGCTGGTCGCGCTCTTCCCGTCCGTCGTGATGCTGGTCGGTTCGACGGTGCTGATGTCGTTCTACTGGCCGATGATGGGTGTCATCATCGGTATCGGCTCGATCGTCTTCATCCTGATGACGATCGCGCTTTCGCTCGGCTATGTCGCGCCGATGGCAAGCCTTGCCAACCGGTGGGACACGAAGCTCGGCGGCGCGCTCGCCGACGCGGTGAGCTGCAATATCGTCGTCAAGGGCTTCGGTGCCGAAGGCCGGGAGGATGCCCGCCTTGCCAAGGTGCTTGCCAAGTGGCGGGACCGTACGCGCCGTACGTGGATTAGAGGCACGACCAACGGCACGACACAGGGGGCCATGCTGCTTGTCCTGCGCGCGGCTGTGATCGGCTTCGCCTTGCTTTTGTGGGCGCGCGGGCAGGCAACGGCGGGTGATATCACCTTCGTGCTCACCTCGTTCTTCATCCTGCAGGGTTACCTGCGTGAAGTCGGGCAGCACATCCGCAACCTGCAGCGCTCGATCAACGACATGGAAGAGCTTGTCGACATCCATGGCCAGCCGCTCGGTATCGAGGACAGGGCCGATGCCAAGCCGATCCGGATCACCGACGGTCGCATCGAGTTCAAGGACGTCACGTTCCATTACGGTGCGCACCGCAAGCCGCTCTACGACCGGTTCTCGGTGACGATCCGGGAGGGCGAGCGTGTCGGCCTCGTCGGGCATTCCGGCTCGGGCAAGACGACCTTCGTCAAGCTGATCCAGCGTCTGCACGACCTGAAGTCCGGGCAGATCCGGATCGACGGCCAGGACATCGCCTCGGTGGCGCAGACATCACTGCGCCAGCAGATCGCGATCGTCCAGCAGGAGCCGATCCTGTTCCATCGTTCGCTCGCGGAAAACATCGCCTATGCGCGGCCGAGCGCCACGCAGAGCGAGATCGAGAAGGCGGCGAAGCTTGCGAGCGCGCACGACTTCATCACGGCCCTGCCGAAAGGCTACGGCACGCTGGTGGGCGAGCGCGGCGTGAAGCTCTCGGGCGGCGAGCGCCAGCGCATCGCCATTGCACGCGCGTTCCTGGCGGATGCACCGATCCTGATTCTCGATGAGGCAACCTCGAGCCTCGATTCTGAATCGGAAGTGCTGATCCAGCAGGCGATGGAACGGCTGATGCTCGGGCGTACCACGCTGGTGATCGCGCATCGCCTGTCGACCGTGCGGGCGCTCGATCGGCTGCTGGTCTTCGATCACGGCCGGATCGCGGAGGAGGGCACGCACGATGCGCTGATCCGTCTCGACGGCGGCATCTACCGCGGTCTCTTCGAGCGCCAGGCGCTGGAACTGACCAAAGGACTGGTGCTGAACGACCAGTAAGATGTCGTCTGCCAAACTATTTGCCGCGCCTGATGTGGGCGCGGCGGATTTCATATCTACTGAGCAAGCCAACGGTCGATGCCGCGCGCGGCGGCGCGGCCGGTGGCGAAACAGGCGGTCAGCAGGTAGCCGCCGGTCGGTGCTTCCCAGTCGATCATTTCGCCAGCGACGAAGGTGCCGGGCAGGGCCTTCAGCATGTAGCCGTCGTCGATCGAATCCCACATAACTCCACCTGCCGAAGAGATGGCTTCGGCGATCGGCCGCGGGCATCGCAGCGGGATCGGCAGCGCCTTGATCATGGCAACGAGATCCGGGGGGCTCATCCGCGCGGCTTCGGGCGCAAGTTCGCGCAGCAGCGCGGCCTTCGCACCTTCGAGCCCGGCCCCCTTGCGCAGGCGGTTGGCGAAGCTGGTTTTGCTGTCAAAGCGGCCGAGATCCTTCGCCAGTCGCTCGGCGGTTCGTCCGGGGGCGAGATCGACCACCAGATCGGCCCGTTCCCCGCCCACAAGGCGGTCTCTGAGCGCGGCTGCATGGGCGTAGACCAAGCTGCCTTCGATGCCGCTCATGCTGACGACGAATTCGCCCGGGACGGTGCCCGCTTCGGATGTCGCGGTGACACCCTTGAGCGCTGCGCCGGCGAAACGATCGCGGAAGGTTTCGCTCCAGTCGACATCGAAGCCGCAATTGGCGGGCTGGAAGGAAGCGACGGCAATACCCCTTTCTTCCATCCAGGGAAGCCAGATGGCATCAGATCCGAGGCGTGGATAGCTGGCGCCACCGAGCGCGAGCAGCGTCGCGTCAGCGCTGACAAGCTTCTTGTCATCGGGTGTATCGAAGGCGAGTTCGTTTCCCTCAAAGCCTGTCCAGCGGTGCCGGGTCAGGATCCGGACGCCGCGATCTTCCAACGATTTGAGCCAGGCGCGCAGCAGCGGCGACGCCTTCATGACCTCTGGGAAGACACGGCCTGACGAGCCGACGAAAGTTTTCGTTCCGAGAGCGGCGGCCCATTGCCTGATATCGTCGGGCGTGAACGCATCAAGGGCCGCGCGCAGCCGCGGCGACGCTTTGCCGAAGCGCTCGGCAAAGACGGCATAGGGTTCGGAATGGGTGATGTTCAGGCCCGACTTGCCGGCAAGCAGGAACTTCCGCGCGACCGTCGGCATGGCGTCGTAGACCGTAACGCTGTGGCCGCGCTCAGCCAGCATATCGGCGGCCATCAGCCCGCTTGGCCCGCCGCCGATAACGGCGATCTGCTTCTTCCCCATGCGCCTTCCCGGTCGTCGAATCCACTCCCGCGCACTCTTGGCCCGGCGACGGCCGTCGCGCAACCCCGCGGTCAGCGGCGATTGGAAGCGTTGAGCTTCCTTTCGAGCCATAGGCTGTAGCGCGAACCGGTGAAGCAGATCGCGAAATAGACAAGGGCCGCAAAGATGTAGGCCTCGCTGTAGAAGCCGAGCCAGACAGGGTCGGTTGCCGCGGTCTTGGCTGCATTCAGGAGATCATAGATACCGATGACGGCGAGCAGCGAGGTATTGAGCACGATGCCGATCGACAAGTTGACGATGGCTGGAATGACGGCGCGAAGCGCCTGTGGCAGGACAACGAGGCGCAGCATTTGAACTCTGCTCAAGCCAAGTGACAGGGCCGCCTCCCGCTGACCGACGGGAACGACCTGGAGACCCGCGCGAATGACTTCGGCGAGATAGGCGGAAAAGAACAGGGTAACGCCGATCTGGGCGCGCAGCAGCTTGTCGATCGCGGCGCCGCTCGGCAGTGCCATCGGCACGATCAGTATCGCTACGTAGAGGATGGCGATCATCGGCACGCCGCGCAGCACTTCGATGAAGGCAATCGCCAGACACCGCAGGATGCCCATGTCGGACTGGCGGGCAAGCGCCAGCAGGAGCGCGATCGGGAAGGCAAAGGCGAGGCCGGCGATCGAGACGGTGAGCGTGATCGGCAGCCCGCCCCAGTGATTGGTCGAGACCGGTTCCATGCCGGCCGAGCCCGCCATCATGAGCCAGGTACCGAGAAGAGCCAGCAACCAGACCGGCACGAGGCGAAAGCTCCAGAAGCGGGGAAGGGCGGAGACCGCGAGCAGCGTCAGGATGAAGGCAACGACCAATGTCGGACGCCACTGCAGTGGCGGTGGGAAGAAGGCAAAAAGCATGAAACGAAGCTTTGTGCCGACAAAGGCCCAGCAGGCGCCGGCGGTTTCCTCAGCACAATCGGCCGACGTACCGGTCCAGACCGCGTCGATGACCGCCCACCGCAGGAAGGGAAGCAACAGCCAGAGGATCGTCACAAATGTTCCAAGCGTGACGAGGCCGTTCGCCCAGCCGTTGAAAAGCCCCTGGCGCCAGCGGTGCCAATCGGGCGCGACGGGGGGCGCAAGTTCGATCTGGCTCATCGCTTTCCTTCTCCGCGCAGAACGACGCGCCGGTTGTAGAGGTTCATGACCGCCGATACCGACAGGCTGATGGTCAGGTAGACGGCGCCGATGATGATGATCGCTTCCAGTGCCTGTCCGGTCGTGTTGGCCGTCGTATTGGCGACGCTGACGAGGTCGGGGTAACCGATCGCGACCGCGAGGCTCGAATTCTTCGTGAGATCCAGGAAGCTCGAGATCATCAGCGGCGTGATGACCCGAAGAGCTTGCGGCAGCACGACGAGGCGCAGGATCTGCGCCGGCTTCAGCCCGAGTGCCCGAGCCGCCTCCCATTGGCCCGATTTCACTGACTGGATGCCGCTGCGCACGATCTCCGAAATCGACGCCGAGGCATTGACGACGAGGCCGACAAGCAGCGCAGCGAATTCCGGCGTCAGCGACAGGCCGCCGCGAATGTTGAAACCGCCCTTGGCGGGAATTTCGACAGAGGCCGCGAAGCCAAGGGAGGTGAGCGCGAGGTAGCAGAGGGCAAGGGCGGCGAGTGCGGCACCGGCAGATTTCGGAAGATAGAAGGCTGAGCGTGCGAAAAGTCGACGGCAGAGAAGGACCGCGGCGAGGACAGCCAGTACGACCGTCGAAAGCCAGACTATGGTCGGTACCCCCTCGATCGAGAGCGAGGGTAGGTAAATGCCGCGATTGCTGAGATAGACGCTGCCCAGGAAGGTGTAGGCGCCGCGCGGCGGCGGCAGCGCATGAATGATCGCGCTCCACAGGAAGAGCTGCAGCAACAGCGGGGTATTGCGCAAAAGCTCGACGTAGCCATGGACGAAGCTGGCAAGCAGCAAATTGCCCGAGAGCCGCGCGATGCCGAGCGCGACGCCGAGCACGGTTGCAAGCAGGCAGCCGACGATTGCGACCTTGACCGTGTTGGTGATGCCGGCCGCAAGCGCCCGGGCATAACTGTCGCCGGCGGAATAGGAAAGCACGCTTTCACCGATCTCGAAGTTCGCTTGATGGGAGAGGAAGGCGAAGCCCGGCGTCAGTCCCATGCGGTGCATGCTGTCGGCTGTGTTCTGCCCTAACACCGCGAGGAGCAGGAGCACGCCGATGAAGAGCACGCTTTGCTGCAGCGGCAGGGGCCCGATCCAGGTGCGCAGGCGTAAGACGGGTCCGAGCCCCGAAGGGCCCGGTTGGAGGAAACGTGTCATGGGAAAGACCCGGCTCAACGGAACGGCGGCGAATAGAGCAAGCCGCCCGCGGTCCAGGGCTGATTGTAACCGCGCTCGAAATTGAGCGGCGTGCCCTTGCCGACATTGCGTTCGAAGATTTCGCCGTAATTGCCGACCGTCTTGACGATGTTATAGGCGAATTTCGGATCGAGGCCGATCGCTTCGCCAAGCGATGGGTCAACGCCGAGGAAGCGCTTGATTGCCGGATCTTCGCTCTTCAGGAACGTGTCGACATTGTCCTTGGTGATGCCGAATTCTTCGGCCTGGATCGTGGCATAGACCGTCCAGTTGACGATTTCGAGCCACTGGTCGTCGCCGGCGCGGATCGCCGGTGCCAGCGGCTCCTTCGACAGGCGCTCCGGCAGAAGCACGTAGTTGTCGGGCTTTGAAAGCTGGGTGCGCTTGGCGGCAAGATCGGTCGCGTCCTGGGTCAGCGCATCGACGCGGCCTGAGTCCAGCGCCTTCAGGAACTCGCCGGTTTCCTCGATCGTGACTGGCGTGAAGGCCTTGCCGGTCTTGCGGAAGAAGTCGGCGATGTTGAGTTCACCGGTCGTGCCGCTCTGGACACCGATCGTCGCGCCGTCCAGTTCCTCGCCCTTGGTGACGCCGAGATCCTTGCGCACCAGCAGGCCCTGGCCGTCATAGAAGACGACGGGGCCGAAGTGGAAGCCGAGCTTGAAGGCGCGGCTCACCGTCTGGGTGACGCCGGAAAGCAGGATATCGAATTCGCCGGACTGCAATGCCGGCAGCCGCTGCTGCGGCGAGGAGTTGGTGAATTCGACCTTCTCGGCGTCGTTGAAGACGGTGATGGCGATGGCGCGGCCGAAATCGACGAAGAAGCCCTGCCAGCGGCCACTGCTGTCGGGCGAGAAGAAACCCGGCGTCGTGCCGACGCCAACCTTGATCACGCCGCGTGCCTTGATCTTGTCGAGCGTTTCGCCGGCAAGCGCTGACGTGGCGATCAGGCCAGCCGCCAGCGCTGCCGTTGCGGCAAAGGCTTTGGTGAAAAGTTTTCGGTGAGTGAAATGTCGCTGCATTGAGGCCCCCAAGCCAGAAAGGAATGTCGCTGCGCATGCAGGACGGAAGCGCCCGCTGCGTCCTGAGATAATTAAATCTATAGAAATTATGTAATAGGTATTTTTGTGCGAAATTGGCGCGCGGGCCGAAACAGATTTCGCCGTCCCGTTTTTGCCGGGAACGTTTTTGACAAGCGGGAGGTCGGGTCGAAGCAAGACGGCTATATTGCGTCGTCCCGCTTGCGACAGGCGAGACCACATTCCCGCGTCGTGGGACGTGGTCCGATCGGCCGGGAGCCGTGCGTCCGGGTTGCCGGGTCCTCGGGACTGCGCCTCTTGTTGAGATCGGCGGAAGTTCCTAGGTTCCGCCCATCGATTGGTTTATCTCGTTGGCAATGCGGCTCTTTGCGGAAAAATGGTGGGAACGGGTAGGATGGGGCGCGCCGACATCGGTCGCCCTGCATCTCATCGTCGCCTTTTTGCTCTTGTTCGATCTGCCGCTCGAACTGCCGAAGCCTCCGAAGGAGCAGACCGTCAACGTCGAACTCGTTCCTCCTCCCCAGGCAAAGGAAGAGAAGAAGGCCGAACAGAAAAAGGCTGCGCAGAAGAAGGGCGAGGAGAAGAAGGCCGAACAGCCGAAACCGCAACCGAAGCCCAAGCCGCAACCCAAACCGCAGCCCCAAACAAAGCCGCAGTCGAAGCCCGCGCAGCAACTGCCGCAATCCTTCGCGTCGGCGATGGCCAAGACCAAGCAGGACAACAAGGAAGCCGAACTTCCGCCGGCCGCGCAAACGGCTGAGAAGAAGCCCGACGCGTCGGAGCAGGCAAAGGCGGCCACAGAACCGGCGAAGGCCGCGGACGAACCGGCAAAGGTGCCGCCCAAGAAGGAAGATGCACCGGTAAAGGAGCAAAAGCCGCTGCCGACGCTGGCCGTCCCGGCGAAATCATCGGAGACTGCCACGGAAAAATCGGACGAAAAGCCTCCGGTGACGGTGGCTGAGGCGAAGGATTCGAAGGCGGCCGAGGCCAAGCAGCAAGCGGAGCCGAAAGAAAAGCCGAAGACGGAGCCGGCAGATGTGGCTGCAAAAGTCGACCTCAAGCCGATCCCAAGCAAGTTGACCGAAGCAAAAGAACTCTATTCGGCGAAGTCGATCGCCGATCCGCGGGTGAAGCAGGCACTGATCAATCTCCCGGTGAAGACGCGCATCCGCCAGATCTGCAATACCGAGGCGCTGGAGCAGATCCGTAATCAGAGGCCGAATACCCCGCCGGAAGGTCTCGTCCCTTTCGGTCCGAGGGGGGGCTTCATTTCGAAGAACCGTTTTGATGCCAGTGGTGGCGCCTACCGCAGCAAGTCGGACTGGTACGACGTCGACTTCAAATGCGTTGTCAACGACGACGCGACGGAGGTGATTTCCTTCAGCATCGCCATCGGCGGCATCGTGCCGAGGACGACCTGGGAAGAACGGCGCCTGCCGGTGAACTGAGCCTTCAAGCCGCAAGCGTGGGACACCTGCTTTGCGTAAATGCCGTCTGGCGACCCATAACTGAAAGCCGGCCGGTTCATCCGGCATGAACGGCTACGCTGTAAGGCGCTTCACCTGCCGGGCCCTTGAGCCCGGCAGGCGCAGGTGCGCGTTGCCACTCTCGCACCAAACCGTGGCGGATAGCGTTACTCCGCGGGCTGCAGCGCCCGCTCGCGGTAGACGGAGACCAGGGAGGTGCCGAGCATCGCCGCGACCGCGGCGAAGAGGAAGACGCCAGCCGGCCCCTGGAGTTCGACGAGAAGTCCGCCGAGGATCGCGCCGGTGGAAATTGCAATCTGGAAGGTCGTGAGCGTTGCCGCACCGGCACCTTCGGCTTCGTCACCGGCGGCGCGGCTCAAGAACGACTGGACGCTAACGGGCAGCGCGCCGAAGGCGAAGCCCCAGGCGGCGGTGGCTAGGATGGCAACGGCCGGCAGCGCGCCGGCAAGCGCCAGCGTCAGGGTCGTGACGGCGACACCGGCTGCAGCCGACATCATCGACAAGCGCGTGCTGCGCTCGGCGAGGAAGCCGCCGGCAATGTTGCCGAAGAAGCCGCCGACACCGAAGGCGAGCAGGATCGCGGTGATCGCCTCGACGCCGAACTGCGGCACCTGCTCGAGGAACGGGCGAACATAGGTGAAGCCGGCAAAGTGACCCGTGACGACGAGCAGGATCGTTGCGAGGCCGAGCCGGATCGCCGGGCGCTTCAGCACGTTGAGGATCGTATTCAGGCCGGTTGATCCGACCGGCGGAAGCCGCGGAACCGTCAGCGCCTGGACGATGAAGGCGACGATGCCGACGGCGGCGGCGAGCAGGAAGGCATAGCGCCAGCCGAGCGTCGCGCCGATCCAAGCGCCGACCGGGGCGGCGCAGACCGTCGCGATCGACACGCCCGACATGATGATCGCCATCGCCCGCGGCATCAGCCTGCCCGGAACGAGCCGTATGGCGAGTGCCAGCGACAAGGCCCAGAAACCGCCAAGAGCGATGCCGAGCAGGAACCGTGCAGCAAGCAGCATCGGCAGGCTGGCGGCAAAGCCGGCGATCAGGCTCGATATGACCAGTAACGCGGTCAGTGTGAGAAGGACATTCCGTCGGTCTAAGCGCCCGGTGTAGACGACGATCGCCGGACCGGCGATCGCCGCGACGACGGCGGTCGTGGTTACCGATTGGCCGGCCGCGCCGACGGTTACGCCGAGATCGGCGGACATGGGCGTGAGAAGGCTTGCCGGCAGAAACTCCGCCGTTACCAGGCCAAAAACCCCAAGCGAAAGCGAAACGACGGCCGCCCATAGCGGCTTCATGCGTTCATCCGCCTCGCCTGCAAGGCTTGCGACGATGCCATCCATGATTTTCATCTCCATTGCAGTTGGGATGAAAATATGCATGGCGGTTTGGAGTTTCTATGCTAGAAAATCCAAAACACTATGCCGTTTATCCAAAGTTGGAGTGGCCAATGACCGATGCGCTCACTGACATCCTGCGCGGCTTGAGGCTCGACGGTGTGGAATATGGGCGTTGCCAGCCCTGTGCGCCATGGGCAACCTCCTATCCAGCGCAGGAGCCGGCGCGATTTCATTTTCTGGCGTCCGGTTCCGCTCATCTTCAGACGCCGGACGGCGATTGGATGGCGCTTGCGCCGGGGGATGCCGTGCTCTTGCCGCGCGGCGATGCGCATGTGCTTGCCAGCGAACCCGGCCTGCCGACGATTTCGATCCGTGATCTGCCGAAGCGGCAGCTCTGCGACGGCATCGTCGATGTGCAATGCCCCAATTCGGACAGCCAGAACCTTTTGTTCTTCGCGGTGATGCAGTTCAACGTCGATCGCCTGCACCCCTTGCTGCAACTGATGCCCTCGGTCATGCGCACCAGCGATCTCGCATCCAGCGAGCCGTCGATCCCGTCGCTGCTCGATACCATGACGCGCGAGGCGGCGATGCAGCGCGTCGGCTCGGGCGGCATCCTGGCGCGGCTTGCCGATGTGCTGACCGCGACGATCATCCGCGCCTGGGTGGAGCATGGATGCGGCACGGCGACGGGCTGGCTTGCAGCCGTCCGCCATCCGGAGGTTGGCCGCGTTCTCGCCGCCATTCATCTCGATCCCACCAAGGACTGGACGGTGCCCGAACTCGCCAAACTCATGGGCGCGTCACGTTCGGGCTTTGCCCAGCGCTTCTCCGATACGGTCGGCGAAACGCCGGCCCGGTACGTGGCACGCATGCGCATGCATCAGGCGCATCAATGGCTGCGCGAAGGAAAACGCGTCGCCCATGTGGCGAACCGCCTCGGCTATGATTCCGAGGCGTCGTTCAGCCGCGCCTTCCGCAAGATCATGGGTGCGCCGCCAAGCCATTCGCGAAGCCTCACCTCGGCGATGGAATAGGCCGCTTCGTGCGCTGCGCCGCGCGCCGAGGTCTCAGAACTTGACGACGCGATCGGCCTTTGCACCATGCGGACCATGGATGCATCCACCGGCGTTGCAGGCCTCTCATGAAACTATTCCATTTTTGAGATGCCGTTTCGCAAGCGACAAAGGTAGGGTGCCCACGACGAAATGTCTGTTTCGCGATCGGGTCGATGGGCAATGAAATGACGGGAAAAATGGCAGATATCAATCGCTTACGACTTCGGGATCTTGGCTTCCGCCCGGGCGTCTATGAAACCGGCCCGTTGAATACCATCACCGATGTCGAGGGCGTCGCGGTCGGTCATGCCACCGTCATCGAAGCGGACCGCATCCGCACTGGCGCGACCGCCATCCTGCCGCATGACGGTAACCTCTTTCAGGACAAAGTTCCAGCGGCGCTCGCCGTGCTCAACGGTTTCGGCAAGTTCACCGGGTCCACTCAGGTAGAGGAGCTTGGCGAACTGGAGACGCCGATCGTTCTCACCAACACCCTGGCGACCGGCCGCGCCATCGAGGCGATCAACCGCTGGACGCTGGCGCAACCCGGCAACGACAGGGTCGTATCGCTCAATGCGGTCGTTGGCGAGACCAACGATTCGCGCCTCAACGACATCCGCGCCGGCCGTCCGACGATCGATGAGATCGGTGCAGCCCTTGCGGCCGCCAGGACGGGTGTTGTGGAGGAGGGTGCAGTCGGCGCCGGAACCGGCACGGTGGCTTTCGGCCTCAAGGGCGGTATCGGCACCAGTTCGCGCCGCGTCAAGACCGCTGGCAAGGTCTTCACTCTCGGCGTGCTGGTTCAGACGAATTATGGCGGCCGGCTCACCGTTTGCGGCCGTGCCTACGAGGCGCCGGCGGCGCCCGACCGGGATGGCTCGATCGTCATCGTGGTCGCGACCGATGCGCCGCTCTGCGCACGCAATCTCAAGCGCCTTGCCGAGCGCGCCTTCGGCGGCCTTGCCCGCACCGGGGCAGCGCTCAGCAACGGTTCCGGAGACTATGCGCTTGCCTTCTCCACGGCGCCTGCGGTGCGCCGCACGAAGGCACGTCGGGCCGCGATCGCGGATTACCCGGATTTGCCCAACGACCTGATGTCGCCGCTCTTCGAGGCAGCGATCGAGGCGAGCGAAGAGGCGATCCTCAATTCGCTGACCATGGCGCGCCCGATACATGGCTTCAACGCCGCGAGCGGCAAGCTAAGCACGGTCGAAGCGATCTCGCTCGAGAGTCTTCGCGCCCTCACTGCGCAGTGATAATTGCGCCGTGGATCGCGAGCAGTGCGGCGATCCATGGCTGTACGCCAAACCTTACGTTCACGGAGTCCACATGTCCCAGCCGCCCATTCGCACAGTCTATCTCAACGGCGCGTTTCTGCCGGAGAACGAGGCGCGCCTCTCGATCTTCGATCGCGGCTTCCTCTTCGGCGATGGCATCTATGAAGTGACCGCTGTGCTCGACGGCAAGCTGATCGACAGTGCGCCGCATATGGCCCGACTGGAACGTTCGGCGCGCGAAATCGGCGTGCCGTTGCCGGTGTCGACCGAGGAAATCGTGGCGATTGAAAAGCGCCTGGTGCGAGACAACGATCTGGTCGAAGGCATCGTCTATCTCCAGCTCACCCGCGGTGCCGAAGACCGGAATTTCCTGTTCTCGGAGGATATCAAGCCGACCCTCGTGCTCTTCACCCAGGAAAAGACGCTGGTGAGCGGCGCCACGGCGGAGACGGGGCTTGCGGTCAAGACCGTACCGGACCAGCGCTGGGCGCGCCGCGACATCAAGAGCGTCTGCCTGCTGCCGCAGGTGATCGCCAAGCGCGTCGCCAAGGCTGAAGGCTGCGACGAAGCCTGGATGATCGAAGATGGATTCGTGACCGAGGGCGCCTCCTCCACCGCCTATATCGTCACCGAGGATAACCGCATCGTCACGCGCGGCAACAGCCACGCGACCTTGCCCGGTTGCACCCGGCTTGCCGCCCTGGCGCTGGCCGCCGAACAGGGACTATGGCTCGAAGAGCGCCCCTTCACGCTCGACGAGGCGTTAAACGCCCGCGAAGCCTGCCTGACGAGCGCCTCGAATTTCGTTGCGCCGATTACCCGCATCGACGGCAAGCCTGTCGGCTCCGGTGCACCGGGGCCGATCGTCAAGCGTCTGCGCGAACTCTATCTGGAGCACGCACGGCGGACGGCGATCTAGGTCGTCCTTGTGCGTTTGGACTGCCGCTCAGGCGGCGGCCTCCAGGCTCTGCCAGACGCGGCCGACGATCGGGCGACGGTTCTCCTTGGCGCGATAGAGGCGGATCTCGACGCTGACGTCCCAGCGCGGATCGGCGGCGCGCACCAGCGAGCCCTTCGCCAGTTCGGCCGTCATCAGGCTCTCGGGAACCCAGGCAATGCCCCAGCCGGCCTCGGCCATGGCCTTCAGCCCGACCGACATACTGCCTTCGTGGACCCGCTCGGAGGCAGGCAGCTCCGGGCCGATCAGATCGTCGAGAAGCTGGCCGAAGAAGGACGATTTCTCGTAGCTCAGATGCGGAAAGGGTTTCGTGCCGCCATCTAGCGGGTGCATAGGCGCGCCCGTTTCGCTCGCCGCCGACACGGGAAGGATGTGCTCGTAGCCCAGCACGCGATGTTCGAAGGCCCGCGGGTCCAGCAGGTGTGGAACCTGGGTGTGGGCATAGGTGAGCAGGAAGTCACACTCGCCGTCGACGAGCGAGTTGAGGTTTTCCTCCATGCTGCCGGAGTCCGGGCGAAGTCGCGAGAAAAGCGGCCCGATCCTGGCGTTTACGCGGCTCATCCACTCGGGAAAGAAGGTGAAGGAAAGCGTGTGCAGCGCCGTCAGTTTGATGGTGCGGGCGTCGGAGCCTTCCTCCTGCTGAAGGTTGCGCTTCGCCTGATAGAGCTGCTTCAACGTTTCCTGCGCCACCGGCACGAATTTCACGCCCGCTTCGGTGAGGCGCGACGGATAGGTCGCCCGGTCGACGAGCGTCGCGCCCAGCCAGGCCTCCAATTGCCGGATGCGGCGGCTGAAAGCCGACTGGGTCACGTGACGCTCGTCTGCCGCCTTGGAGAAGTTCAGCGTGCTGGCGAGCGCCAGAAAGTCTTCAAGCCACTTGATTTCCACGACATGCACTCCGGAAGTCCAGTCCGCTCAGCCGGTCGCCGGGGGACAGGCCTCTTTGCGGCAGCGCCCGTGCGTTATCAAGAAAAATCAGGAGCGACGGCGATACTCGATCATGCGGGCGCGGCTCGACACCAACTCGAGATGATCGGGCGCAAGCAGGTGTAGGCAGATGCGCTTGGCCCACGGTCCGTCGTTCAAGGTGAACAGGAAGCGACCATTGCCAAGTGCGGTCAGTGCGAGGGCCTGGCGCGTCGGGCCGATGCCCATTAAGACGGCGTCGTTCTCGATCGTGAATTCCGCCCCTTCGTCCGAGCGCCAGACGCCGGAGAGCGAGGCCGGCACCGGCTCATGCGTCGCCGCGGGAAGGAAGCGCCTGGCGGCATGTCCGACCTCGCCGACGAGCGCAGGACCATCGCGACGAAGCCGTATTGGCGCTGAGGCGGAGCGGGACGAGACCCAGCCCTCGCCGTCGTCATAAAGCGTCTCGTCGGCATCGAGATAGGTGCAGGTGCTGCCATTGATCTCTATCCACCAGGGACCGGTCTCCGTTACGTAGAAACCGTCGCCGAGATCGGCCGCGGGAGCCGGCAGGGGGAGACCGGTGAGTGCCGCCATGCCTTCGAGCGCGATCTTGTAGCCGTTGGTGTCTTCGCGGTTGGAAACGACGACGAAGCCGGCGCGGGTCTTAGGATCGAGCAGGAAATAGGTCTTGTAGCCGGGATGCGAGCCGCCATGGCCGACGAATTCGTGCGCGCCGAGCCAGGACTTGCGCAAGCCCAGACCGTAGCCGCTCGGCCGTCCGTCGGCGAGAAAGCGCGTTGCCTGCAGCTTGTCGAGAAGGCCGGCGAAGCGACCTTCGTCGTCGAGCAGGGCCTGGAGCCAGGTGGTAAGCGCTCGCGCGGTGCCCGTCAGGCTGCCTGACGCGGAGATGTGCAGACCGGCGGCGGAAAGCTGCCAGCGTTCCCCCGAATGCCAATAGCCGGGAACGAGGCCCTTCACCGGATCGTTCCAGACGTCTGGCGCCTTCAGCGCGACGCGAAGCGGCGTCGCGATCTCGCGCTCAACGAAGTCGTCGAAGCGGAAACCCTTGCGCTCGAGCGCGGCTTCGACGAGGCGATAACCGGTGTTCGAATAGGAGACCTCGCGGCCAGCATCGAAATTCAGCCGTTCGAGGCGCGAAATGTAATCGAGCAGCGGTCCCGCCTTCGTCTCCGTATAGACCGAGAGGCCGAGCAACGACAGGCATTCGCGGGTGTCCGGCAGCCCGCCGCTCATGTCGAGCGCCTGCCCGACGGTGACTTCGGCAAGCGGTGAACGCAATTCCGGAAGGTGTTGGCCGAGCGGATCGTCGAGACCGATGACGTCGGCATGGGCGAGCACCATCGCCGAAAAGACATGCTTGGTGAGGGACGCATAACGCACCACGCTGTCAACCGTGAAGGGCGCAAACGTCGCGAGGCTCTCAACGCCGCCCGAATGCGAAAAGCAGATTCCGGATTCGTCGAAACCGATGACGGCGCCGCCCGGCTGATCTTCCGCCCATTGTGCGGTCAGGCGCTTGGCGGTTGCTTCGGCGGCTTGCCAATCCAGCGATGCCGGCTTCGTCATGTCCATTCTCCATTCCGTTTGCCGGGTGCTCCCGCGCGTATTTTCCGACTAAGCACGACGGCCGCGCTTGCTGCCAATTCCGATTCCGGCAGGACCTATGCATGGTTTGCATTTGCTCGGCGTGCCTGCCGTGCATCTAGAGCGGCTGGTTCGGATGAACACACTAAGGACGCTCTTAGGAAAAGGGGTGCGGTGCCCGCATCCAAAGTCTATGGTCCGTCCGCGACTATCCATGAGTCGCGCACAGGACAACAGGTTGAGAAGGCGATCCAGAATTGGCGATCCAAGCGAAAATTCCGGTCTTTGACGGACATAACGACGTGCTGTCGCGGCTCTGGCGTTCGCCCGGCGGCGCGCCGGAACGCCGCTTTCTCGATGGCGTCGATACCGGGCATATCGACCTTGACAAGGCGGAGGAGGGCGGTCTGGCCGGCGGCCTGTGCGCCGTCTACGTGTCCTCTCCGGGGCTCGCGAAAGACGGCAGCGGCGAGTTTGCGACGCCGGATCAGGCGAGCGCGCTCGAAGCGACGCTCGGCATGGCAAGCCTGTTGATGCGGATCGAGCGCCAGTCTGAAGGACGATTGAAGATCTGCCGGAGTGCGGCGGATATCCGCGGCGCCATGGCCAAGGGCGCGTTTGCGTCGGTGCTGCATATCGAAGGCATCGAGGCTGTCGGCGCCGATCTTGAAGCGCTCTACGTGCTCCATGCCGCCGGACTGCGTACGCTTGGGCCCGTGTGGAGCCGCCCGAACATCTTCGCCTATGGCGTTCCATTCCGCTTTCCCTCCTCGCCCGATATCGGCCCGGGCCTGACCGAGGCGGGCAGAGATCTGGTGCGCGCCTGCAACGAGCTGAAGATCATGCTCGACCTCTCGCACATGAACGAGCAGGGTTTCTGGGATATCGCCGCATTGTCGCAGGGGCCGCTGGTGGCATCCCACTCCAACGTGCATGCGCTCTGCCCGCACAGCCGCAATCTCACCGACCGGCAGCTTGACGCAATCAAGGACACCGGCGGTCTCGCCGGCATCAATTTCGGCGTCCTGTTCCTGCGCTCCGATGGCGTCAAGAACCCGGATACGCCGCTCTCGCTTCTGGCTGACCACATCGACTATATCGCCGAGCGCATCGGCATCGAGCACGTTGCGCTCGGCTCGGACTTCGACGGAACGACGATCCCGGCCGCGATGCGCAGTGCGGCCGACCTGCCCCTGCTTGTCGACCTCCTGCGCGAGCGTGGCTACGACGATGCGGCGCTTGCCAAGATCTGCCACGGCAATTGGATCCGTGTTCTAGAGACGACCTGGGGAGCTTAAAACGCGTCGCGATTTTTCGCGTTCGCGCCTTGCGCTTTGACACTTCGCCTGTTGCGCAAAACCGCTGCGCGACAGGGTTTAAGACTTCGGCGCCAGCGGCAGCCCCTCCAGCAGCACGGCGATCGCCGCATCGACGACGGCTGCGCGGCGGTCCCTGGCAAAGAGCCCGTATTGGACCGGAAGCGGCTTCGGCACGCCGGCGGAAGCGGTGAGCACGCGCATCGTACTCGCCCGCACCGCCTCCGGCGGCAGCAATCCGATGCCGAGGCCGTTTTCTATGGCGGCCTGCAGGGCCGTGATGCTCTGGCTCGTAAAGGTGATCCGGTGTTCCCGCCCCTTGTCCGCCAGCGTTTCGATCATGCGCCGGCGCCACAGGCAGGGCGCAGTGAAGGCGACGAGATCGATCGGCCGCGTCTCATCGAGCGAATAGTCCGTGGCGCAGACCCACTGCAGCTCGACGTTCCAGGTGGTCACTGCGTCGGCGGTCACGACGGAGGTCGGCACGACCATGATATCGAGATCGCCTTCGGGCCAGCACTTCCCGAGTGCGACGCATTGCTCGACAACCACGTCGAGCCGGATTTCCGAATAGCCGCGCCGCAGCCGTCCGAGCGCTTCCGGCAGCGCCGTCGTCGCCACTTCCTCGGCAAGGCCGACGCGCACGCCGCCGCTTAGCTCCGTCTGCCGGAGGCGGGCGGCCGCTTCGTCGCCGAGTACGAGCATACGCGTCGCGTATCCCAGGAACAGCTCGCCCTCGGGCGTTGGCACCACACCGCGGCCTGTCCGTTGGAACAGCCGGCGACCGAGCAGGCTTTCGAGCCGTCGCATCTGCATGCTGAGCGCCGATTGGGTGCGGCCGGTCTGGCTGGCGACGCGGTTCAAGCTGCCCTGTCGGCAGACGGCGACATAGGTGCGCAGCAGGTCGATGCCGATCTGATCAGGTATCATGATCCTTGAACTCTGTTGTCATCGATATCAGTCTACAATGGGAACTTCGAGATGGCTATCTATTAGCTGTGATCAGAGAGGAGCGCTTCAAGCGACGTTGCCCATGACAGCCAAGCCGGCATCCATCGCCGTCTAGGCGCCGTTATGGTCCCGCCGCCAGCATCCCATCCAAAGGATGAAACGCATGAAAGCAATTCGCGTGCACCAGCACGGCGGGCCGGATGTACTCGCCTATGAAAATGTCGAGATCGGCGAGCCAGGGCCAGGCGAGGTTCGCGTTCGCAACCGCGCGATCGGCGTCAACTTCGTCGACGTCTACCTGCGTCGTGGCTCCTATCCGCCGCCGCAGCTCCCATTCACGCCGGGAAAAGAAGGGGCAGGCGAGGTGATCTCTGTCGGACCTGACGTCGAGGGCTTCGAGCCGGGCGATCGGGTCGCCTATGCCGAGGCGCTCGGTGCCTATGCGGAAGAGCACAATGTGCCTGCTCATGTCCTCGTGCACCTGCCTGACGATATCGGCTTCGAGACGGGTGCGGCGATGATGCTGAAGGGTCTGACGGCGCAATATCTCCTGCGCCGCACCTTCCGGGTCGAGGCCGATCACACCATCCTCGTCCATGCGGCGGCGGGCGGTGTCGGCCTGATCCTGACACAATGGGCGAAGCATCTCGGCGCAACGGTCATCGGCACGGTCGGCTCGGCGGAAAAGGTCGAGCTCGCACGAGCAAATGGCGCCGACCACGTGATCGACTATGGCAAGGAAAACTTCGTTGCGCGCGTTCGCGAGATCACGGAAGGCAAGGGCGTCGATGTCGTCTATGACGGCATCGGCAAGTCGACGTTCGAAGGCTCGCTCGACAGCCTGCGGCCGTTCGGCCACTTCGTGAGCTTCGGCGCGGCGTCCGGTCCCATCGCGCCGTTCGACATCACGATGCTGGCAATGAAGGGCTCGCTCTACGCCACCTGGCCGCTGTTGCCCGCGCATCTGGCGCAGCGCGCGGACGTGATCGCGATGGGTAAGGATCTCTTCGACGTCGTCGCGAGCGGCGCGGTCAAGATCCCCGTCCACGCACGCCTGCCCTTGGCGGAGGCGGCCGAGGCTCACCGCCGGCTCGAAGGACGCCAGACGACGGGTGCGACGGTGCTGCTGCCGGAGCGTGTCAGGCAAGGCTGAGAGCTTGTGTCAGTGACGGGCGCCGATGGCTGCGCCCGCGCCGTCGAACAGGGAGGACCGGGCCTCGTCGATCCTGATACCAACGGCTTCCCCGACCTGGAAAGGCGTGTCGGCCGGCGCGCTGACATTGATCAGGCCCAGCCTGCCGGCACGCACGAAGACGCTCATATTGCCGCCGAGATACTCACTCGCCTCGACGACACCGCGGCAATGACCGCTGTCGGGCGCGACCAGCGAGAGGTGTTCGGGGCGAGCTCCCAGTTGCTCGGGCGCGGCCATTCCCGGCATTGCGAGCGCCAGGTGTCCTTCGCCACTCAGGTCGATCCGATTGCTGCCGTCGCGTCGGCAGGGCAGGAGGTTCATTTTCGGGCTGCCGATGAACTGCGCAACGAAAAGGTTAGCCGGTTTCTCGTAGAGCGCCCGCGGGCTGCCCTGCTGCATGATCTGCCCATCCTTCATGACGACGATCCGATCGGCCAGCGTCATCGCTTCCACCTGGTCATGGGTCACGTAGATCATGGTGGCGCCGAGCGTGCGATGCAGCTTGGCGATTTCGAGCCGCATATCGACGCGCAACGCCGCGTCGAGGTTCGACAGCGGTTCGTCGAAGAGAAAGCCGACCGGCTCTCGCACGATCGCCCGCCCAATGGCAACGCGCTGGCGCTGGCCGCCGGAAAGTTCCTTCGGGTAACGGTCGAGCAGCGACGTGAGCTTCAGCGTTTCGGCTGCAGCCTCGATCTTGGCCTTCGCGGCTGCAGCCGGCACCTTGGCGAGCTTCAGGCCGAAGCCCATGTTCTGGCGCACGGTCATATGCGGATAGAGCGCATAGGATTGGAAGACCATGGCGAGCTGGCGATCGACCGGCGAGGCGGCGGTCATGTCCCTGCCGTCGATCAGGATCTTGCCGGCCGTGGTTTCTTCGAGGCCGGCAATCATTCGCAACAGCGTCGACTTTCCACATCCGGAAGGCCCGACGATGACGACGAATTCGCCATCGGCAATCTCCAGGTCGAGCTCCCTGATGATCTCCACAGCGCCATAGCGCTTGCCGGCTTTACTGAGCGAAATCGTACCCATGCGTCTCTCCTGGAACTATCAACCCTTGACCGCGCCGGCGGTCATCGAACCGCTGATCTGGCGATACATGACGAGGCCGAGCAGCATCGGCGGCAGGGCGCCGACGATCATCACCGCCGAGGCCACGCCCCATTGCACGCCGCCGCCGCTGGCAGCAAAGAAGAAGGAGGCGCCGACCGTAACCGGCACAGCCTTCGACGTCGTCAGCATCAGGCCGAACAGGAATTCGTTCCAGGCGGTGATGAAGCCGAAGATCAGGCTGGTGACGATTGCCGGACGGCAAAGCGGCGTCACGACGCGCAAGAGAATCTGCGTGCGGCTTGCACCGTCCATCAGCGCGGCCTCGTCGAGTTCGGCAGGCAGGTCGCGAATGGCATTGACGAGAATGACCAGCGCGAGTGGCAGGTTGACGATCGTGAGGATCAGTCCCAATCCGAGGCGGGTGTCGAGCAGCGCCAGCCACTGGAACATCATGTAGAGCGGGATCGCGAAGATGATCAGCGGCACGGCGCGCAGATTGACGATGAACGGCAGCAGCGTGCGCTCGCCGAACTTGCCGCGGGCGATCGCATAGGCCGCCGGCAACGCCAGCATAACGGCCAGAACGGTTCCCATCAGTGCCACGGCAAGGCTGTTGAAGAGATAGAGGAAGATGTTCAGCCGGTCCGAGACGTGGAAGACGGTCAGGTAGTTTTCAAGCGTTGGCGCCTGAACCCAGAGGCCGGGATTGCCGGAGAGTTCGCGTGCACTCTTGAACGAGGTCGAAAGCGTTACCAGGACCGGGAAATTCAGGGCGATGGCGGCGATGGCGAAGACAATCCAGCGCAGTGTGGCGATCATCGCCTGGCTCCTTTCCGCCGGCTCGCAAGGGCGTTGAGGCCATAGAGCGCCGCAAAGGAGGCGGCGAACAGGATGACCGAGGCGGCGACGGCCTTGCCGATCGCACCCTGCTTGAAGAAGGCCTCGTAGATGTAGATCGACAGCGACGCCGTCGATCCGCCCGGGCCACTGCCCGTCAGCACGTAGACATTGTCGAAGACCCGGAAGCCGTCGATGAAGCGGATGAGCAGGGCTGCTGCGATCGTCGGGCCCATCATCGGCAGCTCGATGTACCACAGGCGCTGCAGGCTCTTGGCCCCGTCCATGGCGGACGCTTCAGCAATTTCCGATGGGATTGCCTGGTAGGCCATGTAGAAGAGCAGCAGCGTGAACGGCGTCCATTGCAGCGTCTCGACGGCGACCAGCGTCCAGAAGGCGGAGCCGGGACCGAGAAACGAGACACTGGCACCAAAATAGGTCCAGAGATAATAGGGCACGGGTCCGACAAATTCGTGCAGGACGAGACGATACATCAGCCCGACCAGCGCCGGCGCGACCATCAGCGGCAGCATCAGGATCGCCATCAGCCAACTCCGCCGCTCGATGAGGGGCGACAGGAATATCGCCAGAAACAGGCCGAGCAGACATTCGAGGGCGGCGGTCAGCAGTCCGAATCGGAGCGAGAACCAGCTCGCCTGCCAGAAGGCGCCATCGCCCCAGACCGCCATGAAGTTCTTGAGCCCGGTGAACGCCGGCTGGCGAAGGGTCTCGAAGGAAACTTCGGAGACCGAATAGATCAGGTTGACGACCGCCGGGAACCCCAGGAAGACGAGCAGGAAGAGGATCAGCGGCGTGGCGAGCAGCCGGAACTCTGGAGCGTAGGATTGTGGTCTGGCTGTCGTCATCACGCTGATCTGTGTCTCTTGTCCGGGCGTGGATGAGGGTGGACGGGGCGCGCCCTCATCGGTGGCAACCATGCGATATGGCCCGAACCGGACCATCGCGATGTCGCCGGTTTCCGGCTGTGGCACCCGAAAGAATGCCACAGCCGGCCTGGCTCACTTCAGCAGTTCCGCCATGCCCTTTTCGGCATTGGTGAGCGCATCGTCGAGCGATTGCTGGCCGGACCAGTAACCGGTGAACTCCTTGGCCTGCAGTTCGTAGACTGACAATGCCTTGGCCGAGGTGCCACCGTTCATGACGTAGCCGTACTTGCCCGCGAATTCGCCGAGCTTGACCAGATCCGGCCTGGTGTCCGCGACCTCGGCCACCACTTGCGGAGTGAGAGCCGGTGCGCCGTTGTTCTTGGCGTAGATCAGCGCGGCTTCCTTCGAGGACAGCCACTTCAGGAACTTCGCCGCGCCCTCCTTGTTTTCGGCATTCTTGTTGAGACCGAAGCCGAGGCCGTGGATGTGGGTGAAACGCCCTTCGGGACCGGCAGGCGGCGCCACCGTATCGGTGACGTCGGCAACAGCAGGAGATTTCTCCTTGCTCGTCAGGTCGCCGGCCGCCGCGTTCCATTGCAACATGGCCGCCACTTGGCCCGATGCGAAGGCGGCGTTGGCTTCGGCAAACTCGTAGGACAGCGAGTCCTTCGGCGTTGCGCCATTGTCATAGAGGAGCTTGTAGATTTCGAGGCCCTTGCGGTAGGCGTCGGAATTGACGGTCACCTTGCCGCTGTCGTCCATCCAGTTCGCGCCATAGGCACGCGGTACCGACTGCCAGACCATGATGTTGAACAGCAGGTTCTTGAGCTGCAGCACCGTGCCGTAGCGCGTCGGGCTGTCCGGGTTCACGGCCTGCGAGAAATAGAGCGCGGTGGCGGCGTAGTCATCCCATGTCCATTCATCGGGCGTCTTCGGCTCGAGCTTCTTGCCGAGATACTTCTCCGAGATCTCGGCATATTTCGCCTTGCCGGCGTCATCTTTCAACAGGGCATCGATCAGATCCTTGCGGAAATACATGAAGTGCAGCGAGAGATCGGTCGGCACGCCATATTGCTTGCCCTGATATTGCATGGTTGACAGCACGGAGTCGCCATAGACCGCCTTGGCTTCGCCCGAGAGTTCCACCGGCTCCATGAACGGCGCGTAGCGGCCGATCGAATAGGTGGCGAGCAGGTTGAGATCGAAGGCCTTCGAGCCAGCCGCGAGATCGGCCTGCAGCTTGTCCCAGAAACCGTCGCGGTTGAAGAACAGAAGTTCGACCTTGTCGCCCTCGGCAACGTCGGATTTGGCATTATAGGCGTCGGCGGCGGCGCGTAGCGCCACTTCCTCCGGGCCGCCTGGCCAGCCAAGGACCGTCACTTCCGCAAGGGCTGGGTTGGTCGCCAGCAGCCCCGCAATACACGCTGCCGTCAACAGCGCCTTTTTCCTCATCGTCGCAAATGTCATCTTTGGTTCTCCCTCAAGTTTTGTTGACGCTCTGCAAGATCAGCAATGCCGATCACCCCTGCATTCTCCCCAAGGGCGGCGGCATGTAGCGATGGTCGAAGTCGGGGCGGCACTGGTTCCAGCGCGCGCTCTACCGCGGCGAGATAGCCCTCGGCCAAGCCAATGCTGCCACCGATGACGATGCGCTTCGGGTCCAGTGCGAGCTGAATGTTGCGGCAAAGCAGAGCTGTGCGCTCTGCCGATGTCTCGATGATGCGCCGTGCCCAGGCGTGTTGATCGTGGGCGGCAAAGACATCCCGCGCCGTGGCACCAGATTGGTGGGGGGCTGCCTCCTTGGCGATCCAGTGGCCGGACACGCGATCTTCGAGGGTCTCGTCAGGCCATTCGGCGCTGCGCGATTGTCCGAAATGCCCGGCAAGCCCCTTGAGCAGGCGGCCGTTCAGCACGATGCCACCACCGATGCCGGTGGAGATCGTCAGGAACACCATGTTTTCCTGGCTTCCCGCGCCAAAGGCGTATTCACCCCAGGCCGCCGCCTGGGCGTCGTTTGCGGCGAGCACGGGCACGCCTGCGAGTTGCTCGATCGTTCTCGTCAGTGGAAAGCGATCGGGTATGTCGAGCGTCTTAGGATTGAGCGCCGACCAGTGGCCGTCGTCGACAATGCCTGAGACCGCGGCACCGACATGGCCGTAGGCACCGCGCCAGCCGGTGATTGCACCAAAAAGTGCGGTGAGCCATTGCGCCGGATCGCCTTCGCGTGGGGTCGGCATCCGTCGTGTATCGACGATCTCTGTTCCCCGAACGAGGGCTGCCAGCATCTTCGTGCCGCCAAGGTCGATTGCGAGGACGGTTTGGGCGCGTGCCATTTTCAGGCCTCGCTTCCGGCAAGCGTTTGATCGAGCGCCTGTCTGAACCATGACGTCACATGTTCGGGCCGCGTGATGGCGGAGCCGACGACGACGGTGAAGGCGCCGGCTTGAAGCGCCTGGGCAGCCTGCTCGGGCGTGCGCACGCATCCTTCGGCGACCACGTGCGGGGTCAACTTGCGCATGGCGGCGATGAGCGGGAAGTCCGGTTCGGTCGGCTCTACCGGTCCTGTATAACCGGCAAGGGTCGAGCCGACGATCTCGGCGCCTTCGGCCAAGGCGCGCTCGGCGTCGGCAATGACAGAGCAATCGGCCATGGCGATCTTGCCGGCGGCGTGGATGCGCTCGACCAGTGCCTTGGACGCAACCGGTCGCTCACGCGCGGTGGCGTCATAGGCGATGATATCGGCGCCAGCGGTGGCCAGAGCATCCACGTCCTCGTAGAGCGGTGTGATGCGTACGGGTGAGCTTTCCAGGTCGCGCTTGACGAGACCGATGATCGGGCGATCGGTTGCCTGGCGCACGGCGCGGACATAGTCGGCGGATTCGATGCGGAGACCGAGCGCGCCGCCGTCGAGCGCCGCCAGGGCGAAGCCGACGACCATGGCTGCATTGTCCATGACGCCGCCCTTCACCGGTTGGCAGGAAACGATCAAGCCGTGCTTGAGGCTATGAATGTCGAAGGTCACGCAGGCTCTCCCAATGGAGGCCTCACGGTAGCAGTGTAAGACCAGATTGCAACAGGAATTATACTGGTATTATCGCATCAGCTCGATGACGAAGTCGTAGACGTCACCCCGATACTTGGTCTGAGTGAATTCAACGATCTGGCCGTCGGCCAGGAAGCAGCGTCGCTCCATGACGAGCAGGCTCGTGCCCTCGGGCGTTGCGAGCAGCCGCCGTTCCTCCTCGCTTGCGGGTTTCGCCTGCATGCGTTGAAGCGCCCGGACGGGCAGGGCGCCATGGGCGGCGAGATATTCGTAGAGGGAGGCGCCGATCGCGTCGGCGTCCGGCACGAAACGGGCCGGAAGCGACGCCGTCTCGATCGCGATCGGGGTGTCGTTGGCGGTTCTGAGACGCCGGAGCCGAACGATCTTCTCTCCGGCTGGAATGCCGAGCGCCATCATTTCGGCGGGCGATGGCCGGCTGATTTCGCGCGAAATCCAGATGCAGCCGGGTTCCAAACCGCGGGAGCGCATGTCTTCGGAGAAACTCGTCATTGTCGCGAGCGACTTCTCGACACGTGAGGAAACCACCGTTTTGGCTCCCTGCCGACGGTCGAGCAGGCCATCGGCGACGAGGCCCTCGATCGCCTTGCGCACCGTCACGCGCGAGATCGACAACCCCTCGCTCAAGTCCCGTTCGCTGGGGATGACCGCGCCGCGCCGGAGCGTGGAGGCATTGATCGCCTGCTTGATCGCCTCTTCCAAGCGACGGTAGAGAGGCTCGCCGCTGTCGCCGGACATCGCGCGCGCAAGAAAGTCCAGGGTTGCCTGATCGCTCATGAGGATCACCTTTTCGAGATGAGTCCTTATGCAAAATTTTTCTTCGGTTTTAAACTGGTATTATTGCCGGGCGTCATCCGGGCGCCCCAATCCGTTGTCTGTGCGCCGGATTGAACGGCGAGCACTGCGGCGTAAGTGGCGCCTCGTTCGGCGGAGAGCTGCCTTCGATCTCACTCAGTTTTCTTGGCTGCCCTCGGTCTTCCCGGCGGCATTCCACCGATTTTCTGCGCGGGTCACCGCAAGGCTGTCGGCCGGGTTGCCTGACGGATCGCCGTCGCCGAACACATCCATGGTGCAGGTGTGCAGGATTGTGGTCGGCTCGCCGGTGTGGTTCCACATCGTGTGGGTGCGGACCGAGGGGAAATGGGCGGAATCGCCCGCCTCCAACACCATGCACTCGCCGTCTACCTCCAGCGTCAAGGCGCCCTGGAGTATGAAGAAGATCTCTTCGCCCTCGTGCGACATAGGTTCGCTGCGGTGTCCCGGTGGCTCGTGAATGATGGTGCTTTTGAGGACATTGCCGGGGAAGGATGCGGAGAGCCGCTCATAGGAGACGGCCTTGCCGCTTTCTCCGCCGAGGCCGTAGACCGGTCGGTGTTCGCGACGGGTGAAGGGCGTCGCGACCTTCGGCGGGTTGAGGAAGCTGCCGGCCTCGACCTTCAGCGTCCGGCACACGGCGATCAGCGAAGTTAGGGAGGGGACAGTGATGCCGCGCTCGATCTGCGAGATGAAGCCGACAGAGAAGCCCGCCTCGTCGGCGACCTCCTGAAGCGTCATTTTCAGCGCCTTGCGCCGTTGGCGCAGGCGATCGCCGAGCGACGGCGCCTCTGCCCCGCCGGTAGGTGCGCCGCTGGCATGGTCCGTCGTCACTGTCTGTCCCCTTCTCGTCTCTCCCCAAGCTAGGGTGCAGCCCGAATTCCTGTCAATCGATTTTAGATATCCTAAAAATCTTCGACGGCGGCAGGGGGCCAGAAACGGCAAAGGGGCAGGCTCCTGGCGGGTGGTTGCCGAGAGTGCTCGGCGAACAACTGAAGCTCGATCAGCTTTGAAGTGGCGGGGGCGTGTTTCACCCGCCGCCTAACCTTGATCTCTGAAGGCGCCTATTTCGCGAACTTCTTGGCGCCGGCGACGCAAAACACGATCGCGCCCGTGGTCGCGAGCATGCTCCAGCTTACGGCTTCACCCAGGAGCGTCGCCGCAAGCGCCAGGCCGAAGAACGGCTGCAGCAATTGCAACTGGCCGACGCCGGCGACGCCGCCAAGCGCGAGGCCGCGATACCAGAAGACGAAGCCGACGAGCATGCTGAAGACCGATACATAGGCAAGCCCCGTCCAGGCGGCGTGATTGATGGTCGAGAAGGAGGCCGGCATGGTGAATAGCGTGAGCGCGAGCATGATGGGCAGCGACAGTACCAGTGCCCAGCAGATCACCTGCCAGCCGCCGAGCTTGCGCGAAAGACTGGCACCTTCGGCATAGCCGAGGCCGCAGACGATGATGGCGCCGAGCATCAGGAGGTCGCCGACGGGAGATGCGGCGAAGCCCTGCATCAGCGCAAAACCGACGACTGCCGCACTTCCGAGGGAGGAAAACAGCCAGAAGGCCGGGCGCGGCCGCTCGCCGGCACGCAGCACACCGAAGATGGCGGTTGCCAGCGGCAGCAGTCCGACGAAGACGATCAGGTGCGCCGAGGTGACATGCTGCAGCGCCAGGGCGGTCAACAGCGGGAAGCCGAGAACGACGCCGAAGGCGACGATTGCGAGCGAAACGAGATCGGCCCGCGCCGGGCGCGACTGGCGGAATACGACAAGCAGCGCGAGTCCGAGCAGGCCGGCGATCGCCGCGCGCGCCACTGTCAGAAACACCGGATCGAAATCCATCACCGCGACGCGTGTCGCCGGAAGGGATCCGCTGAAGATCAATACTCCGAGAAAACCGCTCACCCAACCGTCTGCCGTCTTGTCCATAATAGGCTCCTTTTTCGCCTGTATCGGGCGGACGGGCTGGTCTCGCCAGAGACAATACGGTACAGTTTTTCCAAACTGTAATGGAAGCTCGGGCAGTACGGATGACGATGCAAGAACTCGGTCTCGGCAGCGAGACATTGCTCGAAGGCGTAATGGCGACGATCCGGCAGCGAATTTCGGCCCGCGTTCTGACGCCGGGAGCGAAGCTGCCGTCGATCCGCGCATTCGCCAAGACCATGCGCGTTTCCAAGTCCACCGTCGTCGAAGCCTATGAGCGGCTTGTGGCCGAAGGGGTCATTCGCTCGAAGCCCGGCGCCGGTTTCTTTGTCTCGGCGCCCCTGGCGCCGCTGTCTTTGGCCGAGATCGGCCCGCGGCTCGACCGCGCCGTCGATCCGCTCTGGGTCTCGCGCCAAGCGCTGGAAACCGGCGACAACGTGCTGAAGCCGGGCTGCGGCTGGTTGCCGCCGAGCTGGCTGCCGGAGGCGGCCCTGCGCCGCGCGCTCAAGTCCGCGGCCCGGCTGGAGGCGAGTGGTCTGACCGACTATGGAACGCCGCTTGGCCATCGGCCGCTGCGCCAGCTTCTGGCGCGGCGTCTCGGCGAGCATGGCGTCGAAGCGTCACCCGATCAGATCATCCTGACGGAATCGGGGACGCAGGCGATCGATCTTCTCTGCCGCTTCCTGCTGGAACCCGGCGATACGGTCGTGGTCGACGACCCCTGCTATTTCAATTTCCACGCCTTGCTGCGCGCTCATCGGGCTGAGGTGGTCAGTGTTCCCTATACGCCCACGGGCCCCGACCTCGAACGATTTGCCGAAGAGCTGGCGGCGCATCGGCCGCGGCTCTACATCACCAATTCTGCACTTCATAACCCAACCAGCGCAACGCTCTCGCCCGTTGTCGCGCATCGCCTGCTCAAGCTTGCCGAGCAGGCGGGGCTCACGATCGTCGAGGATGATATCTTTGCCGATTTCGAACATGTGCCGGCCCCGCGGCTCGCCGCCTTCGACGGGCTTGATCGCGTGGTGCAGATCGGCAGCTTTTCCAAGACCCTCTCTGCCTCGATGCGCTGCGGCTTCATCGCCGCGCCGCGCGACTGGATCGAAGGGCTCACCGACTTGAAGATCGCCACGACCTTTGGCGGGCCGAGCCTTGCGGCGGAACTCGTTTTTACGATGCTCAAGGACGGCAGCTATCGCAAGCATATGGAGGCGCTGCGCCAGCGCCTAGCGCGGGCGATGGCCGACACGGCAGCACGGCTCGGCGATATCGACATCACGCCATGGATCGAGCCGCAGGCCGGCATGTTCCTCTGGTGCCGCTTGCCCGAGGGGATCGATGCGGCCGAGGTGGCGCAGAAGGCGCTGCAACAGGAGATCGTTCTGGCGCCCGGCAATGTCTTCAGCCATGCCGGCACGGCCAACGGCTTCCTGCGCTTCAATGTTTCCCAGTGCGAAGACGAGCGGCTTTTCAATGTGCTGCCTTCGATCATGCGCCAATGCAGAGGTGCGCGAGTGAGCTGATCGGACGGAAGTGCGTCTGGCCGATGCACTTTTTAGAGGCAACCGCCGACGATTTCCGGGGAACGATGGCTGATCTCAGCCTTGCCGATTTGCTTTGCTGCGGAGTCGAGCAGCTTTCGCCTATTTTTTGTGCATCTCGCTTCTTCCTTGCGCTGCTGCATCGGCTCGCCGGTGTTCACGAGTGCTGGCAAAGACCAATTCTCTTGGATTTTCGGCGTTGAATCCGAGTTGGCACGATTAATGCTTCTTAACAGGCATCGGTCGTCGGGCAAGCCGATCTGGATTGCCCAGCCGCTTCGGAACCCAGCCATTCCTGGCGTCAAGTGAGAGAACGAAATGACAAAGTTTAAGCTCGAATACATCTGGCTCGACGGTTACAAGCCCACCCCGAACCTGCGCGGCAAGACCCTTATCAAGGAATTCGACGCTTTCCCGACGCTTGAGCAGCTTCCCTTCTGGGGCTTCGACGGCTCGTCCACGATGCAGGCCGAAGGCAGCAGCTCTGACTGCGTGCTGAAGCCGGTTGCCGTCTATCCGGATCCGGAGCGCAAGAACGGCGCGCTCGTTCTGTGCGAAGTCATGATGCCCGATGCCAAGACGCCGCATCCGTCGAACACTCGCGCTTCGATCCTCGATGACGAAGGCGCCTGGTTCGGCTTCGAGCAGGAGTATTTCTTCTATCAGAACGGCCGCCCGCTCGGTTTCCCGGAAGCCGGCTTCCCTGCGCCTCAGGGCCCCTACTACTGCGGCGTCGGCTACAGCAACGTCGGCGATATTGCCCGCAAGATCGTCGAAGAGCACCTCGACATCTGCCTGGCTGCCGGTATCAACCATGAAGGCATCAATGCGGAAGTCGCCAAGGGCCAGTGGGAATTCCAGGTGTTCGGCAAGGGCTCGCGCAAGGCCGCCGACGAAATCTGGCTCGCCCGCTACCTGCTGCAGCGCCTGACCGAGAAGTACGGCATCGACGTCGAATACCACTGCAAGCCGCTCGGCGACACCGACTGGAACGGCTCGGGCATGCACGCCAACTTCTCGACCGCCTACATGCGCGAAGTCGGCGGCAAGGATTACTTCGAAAACCTGATGGCTGCCTTCGCCGAAGCCCGCGCCGACCATATCGCGGTTTACGGCCCGGACAACCATATGCGCCTCACCGGCAAGCACGAAACCGCCTCGATCCACCAGTTCAGCTATGGCGTGGCTGACCGCGGCGCTTCGATCCGCGTTCCGCACAGCTTCGTCAACAACGACTACAAGGGTTACCTGGAAGACCGCCGCCCGAACTCCAAGGGCGACCCCTACCAGATCGCTTCGCAGATCCTGAAGACGATCGCAACCGTTCCGACCGACGTCGAAAATCGCGAAGCCGCCTGATTTTCGGGCCCGGCGCACACGAGGGCGCCGGGCCAAAATCAACGGGGGTGCGCTTTTCGCGACCAACAAAAAACGCTCCGCAGTTCAAGTTGCGGGGCGTTTTTTGTTGGTCCGATTGGCTATTGGCTCAGGCGGCGCGCACGAAATGATCGGGCCCAACCTCGCGGATCGTCTGCTGGGTCGCGGCCGAGCGGCGGCGCGTTTCATCCGTTTGCGCCGAGTTCACCTGGGAGTTCGGGACGTCGACGCGGATAGCCGGATCCGGTACGGCCGAGAGCAACAGCTTGGTGTACGGGTGCGCCGGCGGCCGGCCGACGCGCGTGCTCGGGTCCACAGGAGGTCAGCAAAGGGTGCGAATCGCGAGCCCCGTCTCGGATGCGTGGCTGCGGTGACGATTGGAGAAAAAGGGCAGGCGGGACGTGCGACTTAAGTGCGCCGCTCGACAAATTGCACGTTTGTACAACTTTGTTCTTGAGTTGTTCGAAATATATCTTGATTTACAAAAACACTAAGTATCGATATTCGCGCGCCCATAAAGTGCAATCTTAAGAATAATGCGACCTTTTCGAGTGCGCCCAAGTATTTCTTGAGAGGAAAAGTATCGTTTTCCTGCAAGGTGGTGCAGATGCGTGTCCGGATGGCTATTCCGCGGGACGCGTTAGGATGAACAGCGCCGGAAGCGCCATGGACGCTGCGACGATCGCCGTCAGCGCCAGGCTCGGATGCGCGAAGAAAAGGAAGAGCCCGAAGCTTGCGGCCATCAGGCTCACCGCGCCGGTTTTGGCACGATTGGAGATCGCCCCCTTTTCACGCCATAGCCGCAGCGATGTGCCGAAGATGCGATGATGTAGCAGCCATTGCTCCAATTGCGGGGACGCGCGCGCGAAGAGCCCCGCAGCCAGAAGCAGGAATGGGGTCGTTGGCAGCACGGGGAGGAAGGCGCCGATGACGCCCAGCCCGACCATCAGCCATGCCAGGCAGAGACAGAGGATGCGAAGGGCGGGATTCACGTGATCGCTCCAGACGGCGTCATGCTTCGGATGCCTCGGCGATTGGCGTCGTGGCCGTCTCGCTCGGTGGCCAGCGGCGAAGCGCCTCGACCCCCAGTTCCGTCAGGGCATAGATGCCGCGGTCGATCCGCTCGAACCAGCCATAGACGTTGCTAAGCAAGATCTTGGCCGCATCCGGTGCGACTGCGCGAAGGTCGCGCGGGCGCAACTGACCGTTCTGCAGGGCGGCGGCACAGGCAAGCGCCTGCTGCCGATAGGCGGTCATGATCGGCGAGCGTGTGGCGCCACCGGCGGTCGGATCGCCCTTGCGGCGGCGATGCTCGCTGATCAGTCGCGACCGCTTCCTGTTGTTCTTGCGGGGCATCACCGCGGAGGCTGCGAGAATGACGTCGACCATGCCGTTGTCGGCGACCGCCAGCATGCCGAAACCGAGCCTGCGGCAGAGATCGCGGAACCGGCGATCGCTCTCCCGTCCCTTACCCTTCGCCGAGACGCGCGCGGCGATCCACACCTCGTCGCCGGCGGTGGCGCGGTCGACGGCCTGCAGGATCAATTCGAGATTGAAGCTCAGCTTGAGTTCGCAGATGACGACCAGCGGCGGCTCGTCATCGCTGAGCGCTACGATATCGCAGCCGCCGATCTCGCCCTTGACGCTGTAGCCACGGGCCTCGAGAAAGGTCTTGATCGGCTGATAGAGGGTCGTCTCCAATCCCGGGAATCCTGTTCTGGTCGATATCGGAGAGGCGCCGTGGCAATTGCCTCGAACCGGCCGCGGCGCATCTTCGCGGAAGGAGACTAGCAGATAACCTCGATCGCCGGACTTGTCATCACGCCGCAGCAGGAAGGCTGACCACGTTGCTCGGAGCAGCCGGTCGATCAGTAGCAAGCTTGCTTCGCCCTAACCTTGTGTTGTGCTATCATCCCCGAATGGACGCCTCTTCGGGGGCGCCGCGCATGCGAGGTTTTGACGACGGATGTTGCGAATCCTCACGCTGTTGCTCGTTTTGGTCTCATCATTCGCGTTTCCAGCTTGGTTGCGAGCCGAAAACGATTGGGTCGCCTTGGTGTTGCATGTCAACGGCGCCATTGGCCCGGCCACGTCCGAGTATGTCAGGCGCGGCCTGACAAAGGCGCAGGAGCGTAGCCTTCCGCTGGTCGTCCTGCAGATGGATACGCCCGGTGGTCTCGACACGTCGATGCGCGAGATCATCCGTGCGATCCTCGCTTCTCCGGTGCCCGTTGCGAGTTACGTCGCGCCGAGCGGTGCGCGCGCGGCGAGCGCCGGCACCTACATCCTCTACGCCAGCCACATTGCTGCGATGGCGCCGGGAACGAATCTCGGCGCGGCGACCCCGATTGCGATCGGCGGCGACATGTTCGGCCAGGGCAAGGATGCCGATACCGGCAAGGACGACGGCAAGCGGCCGGCGGCACAAAACGCCGCCGAGGCGAAGCTCGTCAATGATGCGGTGGCCTATATCCGCGGACTGGCCGAGCTGCGCGGGCGCAATGTCGACTGGGCCGAAAAGGCGGTGCGCGAGGCCGCAAGCCTTTCGGCCGAGGCGGCCGTCAGGGAGAGGGTCGTTGATTTCACCGCCACAACCATCGCTGATGTGTTGAAGCAGGCAGGCGGGCGGACCGTGCGCGCCGGGCAGCAGGAGATCCTCCTCGATACGGCAGGGCTCGCCGCCGAGGACTTCGTGCCCGACTGGCGCACCCGGCTGCTTTCGGTCGTCACCGATCCCAATATCGCGGTCATCCTGATGATGATCGGCATTTACGGTTTGATCTTCGAGTTCCTCTCGCCGGGATCGGTCGCGCCGGGCACCATCGGCGGCATCAGCCTGCTGCTTGGGCTCTACGCGCTTTCCGTGCTGCCGGTCAGCTATGCCGGCATCGGACTGATCCTGCTCGGGATCGGCCTGATGGTTGCCGAGGCTCATTCGCCATCCTTCGGCGTGCTCGGCGCCGGTGGCAGCGTTTCACTGGTCCTGGGCGCGGCAATCCTCTTCGACACGGATACGCCGGGGCTGCAGGTCTCCTGGTCCGTGCTGGCGGCGCTTGCGGTCGCAAGCTTCGGCTTCAGCCTGCTGGTCGCCCGGCTGGCCTTCAGCTCACGCCGTCATGCGGTGGTGACCGGCGGCGAACAGATGATCGGCATTGTCGGTAAGGTCGATAGTTGGACAGGCGCTGCCGGCTACGTCATTGCCCATGGTGAACGCTGGCAGGCGGTAAGCACGCAAACGCTGTCGAGAGGTGAAGTTGTGAAGGTTGTCGGGCGGGACGGACTGACGCTCGAAGTGGTGCGCGACGGTCAAAAGGCATAGCGCGCCGCAGGTCCGGTGGGCGCAAGCGAAAGCCGGAATGGAGGAATGGTCATGGACATGTTCGGGAGCCTTGCTCCTTTTGCCGCGTTGCTGGTGCTCATCATTCTCGTCATCGCCTATGCGATCCGGATCCTGCGCGAATACGAGCGCGGGGTGGTCTTCACGCTCGGGCGGTTCACCGGCGTCAAGGGGCCGGGTTTGATCCTGCTGGTGCCCTATGTGCAGCAGATGGTGCGGGTCGACCTTCGAACCCGGGTGCTGGACGTGCCGAGCCAGGACGTCATCTCCCATGACAATGTCTCGGTCCGTGTCAGCGCCGTCATCTACTTCCGCGTCATCGATGCGGAGAAATCGACGATCCAGGTCGAGGATTTCATGATGGCGACCAGCCAGCTTGCGCAAACGACCCTGCGTTCGGTGCTCGGCAAACACGACCTCGACGAGATGTTGGCCGAGCGCGACCGGCTGAACGAGGACATCCAGAAGATCCTCGACAGCCAGACGGATGCCTGGGGCATCAAAGTGGCGACCGTCGAAATCAAACATGTCGACATCAACGAGAGCATGATCCGCGCGATCGCCCGCCAGGCCGAAGCCGAACGCGAGCGGCGCGCCAAGGTGATCAATGCCGAGGGCGAGCAGCAGGCGGCGGCCAAGCTGCTCGAGGCTGCCGAGATCCTGTCCCAGCAGCCCCAGGCGATGCAATTGCGCTATCTGAGCACGCTCAACGTGATTGCGGGCGAGAAGAACTCGACGATCGTCTTTCCCTTCCCGATGGAGATCGGCGGCCTGTTTGGGCTAAAGGCCGACAAGCCGACCGGTCAATCGTGAGTGCCGCCAAGGGCTCAGGCCGCCGTCCTTTCAAGATTGGCGACTTTCAGCAGATCGTCGACTGCGCCGGGCGCAGCCGCCAGGACCGGCGCCCAATGGGTCAAAGCCTCGCCGCGCGTCGGAAAGGGTAATGTCCAGCCACCGGCTTCGTTCACCAGGCAGTAGCCTCCGAGGCAATCCCAGGCATGCATATAGGGTTCGTAGTAACCGACCAGCCTGCCAGCGGCGACATAGGCGATCATCAGCGCGCCGGAGCCGTTGCGCATGAAGTTGCCGCCGTTTGCGAGCAGGCGCTCGACGATGGCGCCCATCTCGGCGGGTTTCACCTGGTCGTTGGCGCCAAGCCCGGTGACGGCGTTGCGGATCGTGCGTGTGCCGTCGAGACGAAGCGGCTTGCCGTTCAGCGTCGCGCCGCGGCCCGTTGCCGCGGCATAGATTTCCTGATGGCAGGGCGTGTGGATGACGCCGATGACCGGCTTTTCCGCATGGACAACGGCAATCGACACGCACCAGTTCGGCATGCCGTTGACGAAGGGGGTGGTGCCGTCGATCGGGTCGAGCACCCAGGTGAAGCCGGACGCGCCGTGGAGAAGCCCGTGTTCCTCGCCGAGCACGCCATCGTCCGGAAATGCCGCGGCGATCTTGTCGCGGATCAAGGTCTCGACGTTGCGGTCGGCGATCGAGACAACGTCGTGCGCGTCGCGCTTCGTTTCGATGACAAGTGTTTCCCGCTTGAGGAAATAATCGTAGGCGAGCCGACCGGCCTCCTCGGCCATGGATCTGGCAAGCGCGAAGCGGGCGTCGAGGCCGGCAATTTCAGAAGTCATGCAAGTGTCCTTCTCGTATCCAGTTTGAAAATTCAGGCGTTAATCAAAGCAAGGCCGCGGTTGCGGAAACCGATGGCGACCTCCGTGGCCGGAGATAGCATGTCCTCGACCGACTGATCGACAACGAACAAGAGGCCCGCCGGCGTTTCGACCTCGTATTCGACGTGACCACCGAGATAGGCGGCGCTGCTGATCGTGCCGGCAAGGGCCGCACCCTTGGCCGGCGTCAGCGTCACCGCATTCGGTCGGACGGCGAGTTTCGACGGGCCGGGTCGAGCACTTGTCGACAACAGGCGATGCTCGAGGCCGCCGACACGGATCGTCGCCTGGCCGGCGTCAGTCGCGGTGACCTCGCAGGGCAACACATTGGCCTCGCCCATGAAGTCGGCGATGAAGGTGGAGGCGGGCGCCTCGTAGAGATCGCGCGGCGCGCCCTCTTGGGCGATGGCGCCATCCTTCATGACGATGATGCGGTCGGAAACGGCGAGCGCCTCGTCCTGGTCGTGGGTGACGTAGACGGCGGTGAAGCCGAGCCGCTGCTGCAATTCGCGGATCTCGGTGCGCACCTTGCGGCGCAGGCGCGCGTCAAGGTTGGAAAGCGGCTCATCGAGGAGGAGCACCTGCGGCTCGAGCACGAGGGCGCGGGCAACGGCCACGCGCTGCTGCTGTCCGCCGGAAAGCTCGGCCGGAAGCCTTTGTCCGAGTCCGCCAAGGCCGACGAGCTGCAGGCCTTCCTCCGCACGCTCGCGCGCCTCCTTCTTCTTGATGCCGGAGGATTCCAGCCCATAGGCGACATTGTCGAGCGCCGACATGTGCGGGAAGAGCGCATAGGACTGGAAGACCATCGAGACATCGCGCTCGTTGGCTGGCAGCATCGTCACGTCCTTGCCGCCGATCAGGATCTTGCCGGCGGAGGGATGTTCGAGCCCGGCAAGCATGCGCAGCGTCGTCGTCTTGCCGCAGCCGGAGGGCCCGAGCAGGGTTACGAGCGTACCGGGTTCGATGGTGAGCGAAAGGTCGTGGATGGCAGTGAAGGCGCCGAACTGCTTGCGCACGTTCTGAAAGACGACCGAGCCGGTGCGCGGGGTGCTCATCTGAGTACTCATGCGGTTTTCTCCTGGGAGAGGGTGGTGGCGGACGAACGGGCCGGGGCGGTGCCGAAGACGCGGTTCTCGCGCCTCAGCTTGCGTTCGCCGACGAGGAGTTGCAGGCCGATGATGACGGTGATCATCACCAGGATGAGGGCGGAGGAATAGGCAATCGCAACACCGAACTCGCCGTTTTCGACGAGGCCGACGATATAGGCAGTCGCCATGTTGTATTCGGCGCTGACGAGGAAGACGACGGCGCTGATCGAGGTGATTGCCCGGACGAAAGAGTAGACGAGGGCGGCGACGATGGCGGGTCGGAGCAGCGGCAGGATGATCTTGCGCAGTGTCCGGAAGCTCGTTGCCCGAAGCGTCAGCGACGCCTCGTCGAGGCTCTTGTCGAGCTGGCTCATGGCCGCAATCCCGCCGCGCACGCCGACCGGCATGTTGCGGAAGACGAAGCAGGCGATGAGGATCAACGCCGTGCCGGTCATTTCGAGCGGCGGCAGGTTGAAGGCGATGATGTAGCTGATGCCGATGACGGTGCCGGGAATGGCGAAGCTCAGCATCAGCGCAAACTCGAAGACGTCGCGGCCGGCAAAGCGCTGGCGCACGATGAGATAGGCCGTCAGCAGCCCGACGAGTGCTGTCAGGGGGGCGGCGATCAGCGAGATCTCCATGGTCGTCCAGAAGGAACTCCAGGCAACCCCGGTCCAGGCGATCGCACCGTCCACGACGGAGATCGAGAAGGCCTTGGCGTAGTGGTCGAGGGTCAGCGAATTGTCGAGACCCCAGGTCTTCACGAAGCCGCCGAAGAGGATCATGCCGTAGACGACCACGGTAAAGATCATCCAGGGGATGACGATGGCGTGGACGCCGATCGACAGCGAGCGCGGCAACGCGCTGTGGGCGCCGGAGTCGCCTTTGCCGGTGACGGTCGAATAGTTCTTGCCGGCGAGCCAGTAGCGCTGCGCCAAAAAGGCCGAGAGCGTGAAGCAGAGCAGGATGATCGCGAGAACCGCGGCACGGGAGGGATCGTTCTGCGCGCCGACGACGGCAAAGAAGATCTCGGTCGAGAGTACGCCGTGGCTACCGCCGAGCACCAGCGGATTGCCGAAATCGGCCATGCTTTCGATGAAGCCGATGAGGAAGGCGTTGGCCAGACCCGGCTTCATCAGCGGCAGCGAGACGTTCCAGAAGGTACGCCAGCGATCGGCGCGCAGCGTCTGCGATGCCTCCTCCATCGACGGGCTGACGCCTTCGACGACGCCGATCAGCACGAGGAAGGAGATCGGCGTGAAGGAGAGAACCTGGGCGATCCAGATTCCGGTGAGGCCGTAGAGCCAGCGGCCGGGTTCGACGCCGAAGGCATCCGAGAGGAATTCGGTGACGACGCCGGCGCGCCCGAAGAGAAGCGTCAGCGCCAGGCCAATGACGAAGGGCGGGGTGATGATCGGCAGCACCGTCAAAAGCCGCATGCCTTTCTTGAAGGGAAAGCGTGTGCGGGTGGCGACCAGCGCGAAGGCGAGGCCGAGCAGTGTCGAACCGGACGCCGTCATCAGCGCCAGCCACAGGGTTCGCCAGGCGACGCCACAGCGGCCTTCGCCGACGACGCAGCTCAAGCTCCAGATCGAGGCATCCTGGATGTTGCGGATGAAACCGTCCGGCTTGAACGAGCCGTCGAAATCCTGGACGGAAGCCGCGAACATGCTGCCGACCGGATAGAAGACGAAGACGACGACCAGAGAAACGAGCAGCGAGATCGCCGCGACGATGAAGGCATCGCCCTTGAGCACGCCACGCTCAGCAAGCCCGAAGGCGAATATCAGAATGAAGGCAAGTGCCAGGAATACGGCGCCGGCGCCCATCGATGGCTGCCCGTCCGAAAGCGGTCCGAACAGAGCCTCGCTGACTGTCCAGGTCCAGCCGGCGAAGCCGATCGCAAGCCCCTGAAGGGCGAGATAGAGGACGCCCATTGCGCCGGCGATAGCAAGTAGAAGCCCGCGGCGTGCGGGATCGCTGACAAAGCGCGCCGCCGCACAGATGCCGAGCAGCAGCAGCGCCACGACCAGCCACGACCGGCCATGCGCAAAGATCTGCATCAGGCCAGGCGCAACGGCCGGATCCCCGGGGAAATCGGCGAGCCAGCCGAGCCCGAAGAAGCCACCTTCGATGCGATACCAAGGGACAGCCAAGAATGCGGCCAGTCCGAGCCCGAGCGTGAGGTCGAGCCTGCGGTTGCGATGTTCCATGACGGTCCTCGCGTGAATTGAGATGAGAATGATGAGACATCGCGTCGCCACGGAGGCGACGGGCGAGCGTTGGGCCGCTGGGCGGCGCGGCCGGATCGATCACCCGGCCGGCCCTTCCTGCGATCAGTTGGCGGTGGCGCCGATCTCGCGATCCCAGCGCTCGAGTAGCGCCTTGCGCTTCTCGGCGTCGCCGAAGGTGGCGAAGTCGTAGTCGATCAGCTTGATGTCCTCGAACTTCGGTGCCTCCTTCGGCACTTCGGCCGACTTGTTGGACGGCAACTGGAACGACTTGGCGTCCTTCATGCGCGACTGGACCTCGGGCTTCAGCGCCCAGTCGTACCAGGCCTTGGCATTGTCCAGGTTCTTGGCGCCGCGGATGATCGACATCGAACCGATCTCGTAGCCTGTGCCTTCGCAGGGCGCGATCGCCTTGATCGGGAAGCCTTCGGCGGTCTGGGCCACCGCGTCGTGCATGAAGACGATGCCGAGGCCGGCTTCGCCACGCGCGGCCGCCTTCACCGGCGCCGAGCCCGACTTGGTGTACTGCGCGATGTTGCCGTTGAGCTTCTTCAGATAGTCGAAGGCCTGGTCTTCGCCCATGATCTGCACCAGCGAGGCAAGCGCCGTGTAGGCGGTGCCGGACGAGTTCGGGTTGGCCATCTGGATCTCGCCCTTCAGCGAGGCGTCGAGCAGGTCGGCCCAGCACTTCGGCTCCTTCAGGCCCTTCTTCGAGAAGATCTCGGTGTTGTAGCCCCAGCCGAGCGCACCGGCATAGACGCCGACCGTGCGGTAACCGGAGCCTTCAGCCTGCTTCTTTGCCCAATCCTGAAGCTGATCCAGCATCGGTGATTTGTATTCGAGCGTCAGGCCGTCGGAAGCTGCCTGCAGATGCGGGTCGCCGGTACCGGCCCACCAGATATCGGTCTTCGGATTGCGCGCCTCGGCGCGGATCTTGGCATAGGTCTCACCGGAGGACAGGCGAACCATGTTGACCTTGATTCCGGTTTCTTTCTGGAAATCGCCGGTCATTTGCTCGCAGATCACCACGTCCGCCGAGCAGATGAGGTTGAGGCTGCCGGCAGCCTGGGCCGGCAGCGCCGTGAGTGCCGTTCCGGCGAAGAGCATGAGGGAAAGGGACATCGTTTTCATTGGGGCATCCTCCTGTTGCCTGTTTGAAACTTGGCGCGAACACGGGGCGCAGGGCGGCCATCGGCCTGCCCGGCGGGCAACACGTTCACGATTTCGGGTTGTGCGAGTTGGCTAAGAGGCCGGTCAGTTCGTCGCGGCGATCTCCGCGTCGAACCTTTCGAGCAAGCGACTTCGTTCTTCCGGCGAACCGAAGGTCGCGAAGTCGTAGTCCACCATTTTGATCATCGAGATATCGGGCGCGGCGAGCGGCAGGTTCGAGCGCGCATTGGACGGCACCTGGTTCTGCCCGGAGGCCGCCCCGGTGCCTTGGCCCTCCGGGCTCAGCGCGAAGTCGACGAAGGTCTTCGCCGCCTCCAGATGACGGGCACCCTTGACGATGCTGACCGCACCGATCTCGTAACCGGTCCCCTCGCAGGGCGCGACGATGACGAGGGGCGAGCCTGCCTGCTTCTGGGTGACGGCGTCATGCATGAAGGAAATGCCGATCAGCGTTTCTCCGCGTGCGGCCGCTTTCACCGGGGCGGAGCCGGCCGTCGTGTACTGGTCGATGTTGCGGTTGAGCGCCGACAGGAAGCGAAAGGCTTCATCTTCGCCGAAAAGCTGGACCAGTGTCGCAAGCGTGGTGAAAGCGGTGCCGGAGGAATTCGGGTTGCCACTGCGGATGCGACCGCGATAGGCGCTGTCTGCGAGGTCCTTCCAGCAGGTCGGTGCAGGCAGCTTCAGCGCACGCAGAAGATCGGCATTGTAGGCAAAGCCGAGGGCCCCGGCGTAGATGCCGGCCGATCGGCCGCCGGAGATGGCGAAGAAATTCTGCGCCCAGGGCAGCATGTCGCGTTCATGCGCCGGCTTATACGGTTCGAGCAGGTTTTCGGACCCGGCTTGCAGATGGGTGTCGCCCGTGCCGCCCCACCAGACATCGACGGTCGGGGCGTCTTTCTCGACACGGAGCTGGTTGAGGATGTCGCCGGTGCTCATGCGCGTCATCGAGATCTCGAGGCCGGATTTCGCCTCGAACGCCGTCTTCATCGTGGCACACCACGCTTCGTCAACACCACACAGCACGGTGAGCGCCGGCGCCGTCATGCCTGTTGTGGCGGCGCATAGCCATAACGCCACGCCCGCGCCGATAGCGGTGATGCCTCTCACGATGTCCTCCCATTTGGAACGCTGCCGTCCCAATCTCCGCAATCAGGATGTCGATATTCCTCTCCTGCCGCAACCCGCAGAATGGTTACCGTTCTTACAGCCTCGGGCGCTCTCAGCCGTTTCAAAGTTACAAAGATTACAAATATGACAAATCAGATAATGCGAGCTGCTTTGAACATTGAGACGGCCCCGCCTATGATGGGTGCGGGAGGACGTGCATGCTGAATGAGAGGATACGGATTCTGATCGTCGAAGACGATCCGGATATGGCGGAGCTTATTTCCGATCTGGTGGAAGCGGAGGGCTGGCAACCGCTTACCGCGCCGTCTGCGGAGGCGGCGGCCAATGTGCTGGCGCGCGAGGTGGTGAATCTCGTGCTTGTCGACCATAATTTGCCGGGCACTTCGGGCCGCACTTTCGCACAGAGGCTGCGGGCGCGCACCAATATCGGCATCGTCATGGTGACTGCGGCCGGCAGCGCTGCCGACCGGGTGCTGGGCCTGGAGACGGCGGCGGACGACTACGTCGTCAAGCCGTTCGAGCCGATCGAGCTTACGGCGCGCATCAAGGCCGTCCTGCGCCGCACCCATCCTTCGCTCAAGCCGGAGCGGGAAAGCGAGCGCGAGCCCGAGCCTGCATCGATGAAGCTCGGCGACTGGTCGATCGACCTCAGAAGCCGCCGGGCGATTTGCCTGACGGATCCCTCCAGATCGCTGACCAGCGCCGAGTTCGCCCTTCTGGAAATCCTCGCAGAAACGCCGAACACGCCGGTTGGCCGCGCGCAGATTCTCGACCGTCTCGGCGCCGAAAGCGATCGCTACATCGACCGCAACGTCGATGTGCTCGTGCTCAGGCTCCGCCGCAAGATCGAGCGCAATCCGGATCTGCCGCGCCACATCAAGACGAGACGTGGCAAAGGCTACGTGCTCGATACCGGCGACGGCGAGCCGAAGTCGTGATCGTTCGCCCCTTTCTTTCGTCGATCGCCTTCCGGCTGCCCTTCGCGATCGTCTTCATCTGCGTCCTTGTCTTCGGCCTTGCGACAGTTGCGGTCTTCGGCCTGCAGAGGGCACGCGACGAGATGGCGGCCTACGGGCTGCAGGCCTTCTCTAGCCTTGCAAGGGCTTCCCTGGTTTCCCGCCAGGTTTCCGATCTCGTATCGAGCGCACCGTTCCTGATGAACGCGACCTCTCCCTATCGCGTGTCGAGCGAAAGTCGGTCGGTCGTGACGCAGGTCGACGCGCTGCTGCGCGCCATGGTGCCGCACGATGGCGATGCGGCCGCCAAGGGCTTTGCCAGTGCTCATATCGTCGAACTCCTGGAGACCATCCGCACGCAGACGATGACGCTTGCTGGCGACGCCGAATCGGCCCAGCAGCACAAGGCGGAAGCGGCGGCCGCGCTTGGCGAGATCGCGATCGGCAGCGGCATGGCCGACGCCGACTTCCGCCGCCGCCTCAATGGGATCGTACAATCGGCATCGAACTCGGACAGCCTGTTCCAGCTCGGTGAATTGCGCCGCCGCTACATTGCCGAAACGGTGCCGCGTCTCGAGCAGGCGGCGCCGGATATCCGGGTTTCCGCCACCGAACTCGCGCCTTACGAACGGGTTTTCGAAGCGCAGACGCAATATCTGCTAGAGATGTTCGCCATTCGCGCGGCCGTGGCGCGCTTGCACACCGTGTCGCGCGACCTCTCGCATGCAACGGAAACGCAGAGCGAGGCCGTCGCCCGCGGCCTCAACGACGATCTCGTTTCGACCTCCGATGCTCTGAGCCGCCTGCTTGTCATCGTCGCCGTCGCCGCGCTCCTCGTGCTCGTCATGGCCGTCTTCTCCATCCGCTCCGTCATGCGCGTGTCGCGGGGGATTGTGTCGCTGTCCAACGGTATGAACGCGCTTGCGGAGGGGCGCCGCGACGTCGACGCACCGACCTACAAGGGGACGGAAACGGAGCTCGTCCGGCTGTTGGAGGCGTTCAGCGCATTTCGAGAAAGCGTCGAGCGCGTCTCGCGGCTCCGACGGACGGCCGAGGCCGCCGCGCGCACCATCCGTTCGACCTTTCGCAACATGAACGAAGGCATCGCGCTCTTCGATCCCAGCGGCAAGCCGATCACGATGAACCGCCGCGTCATGGAACTCGTCGGGTGGCCGGGTTCGGCAAGGAAGCTGCCGCTACGCAGTTTCGTGAGCCCGATGCCCGAGATCGATCCGGCTCTGCTGCCCGCCGATCGCGACGCGGGCACGCTCGGCGACCGACTTGTCCTGCGGCATCGCTCAAACGCCGGCCGTGTGACGGAGGTCTCGCTGTCGCGGCAGCCGGATCGCGGCATCGTGCTGTTGGCCCGTGACGTGACCGACATGGATCGGCAGGAGGCCGAAGCGGCAAAGGCCCAGCGCCTGGATGGCATCATGCGCATGACGCATCAGGTGAGCCACGAGGTCGGCAACATGATCGGCATCATCACCGGCAGCCTGGGCCTTCTGGAGCGGGAGACCGGCTTCAACGAACGGCAGAAGCGTCACATCGCCCGCATCCGCAAGGCGGCCGATCGCGGCCGTTCGCTTGCCTCGAGCATGTTGTCCGTCGGCAGCCAGCACCCGATCCAGCCCGGCGCGCTGGAGATCGGCGCGGTGCTGCGCGGCATGGCCGACGTGCTGGAAATCGCCGTCGGGGAAAAATGCCGTCTTGCCTTCGAGATCGCCGACGGCCTGCCCAATGTGCAGCTCGATGCCGCTCTCTTCGAGCAGGCGATCCTCAATCTCTGCCTCAATGCCGCCGCCGCGATGCCTCAGGGCGGGACGATCCTGATCCGGGCCGCCCGGGTGGAGGGCGACGTCGTCGTCTCCGTCACAGACGAGGGGATCGGCATGTCGCCGGAAGCCGCGGATAAGGCATTCGAGCCGTATTTTACCACCCGCGACGAGGAGGGCGGCGCCGGCCTCGGCCTCGCCGTCGTCTACGGCTTCGTCCGGCAAAGCGGGGGCGATGCCCGCATCCTCTCTCAGCCGGGAAGGGGAACGACCGTCGAGCTGGTCTTTCCGAGTTGAACCGTCGGTGGTGGTCTACGGATTTCGCCGCCGCCCGAGCCGTTGAACGGCGGCATCGATGCGTTCGCCGTTGTCGCGAAAGGCCGACCAGAGCCAGGTCATCAGCCACAGCATCAGAAGCCAGGCGAGCACGACGTCAGAGAGGAAGTGTGCGCCAAACACGATCCGGTTGAACGAAAAGGTGAGGATCGGCGGAATGAGCGCGACGATCGCCATGCGTTGCCACCGAACGGGCAGAAGCAGCGCCAATGCAACGAGAGCAATCGCCGTTGCGGCTTCGCCGGACGCGAAGGAGCAACTGCGCGAACAGGCGCTGGAGACCTGCCAGGCGGGTGTGAACGGCAGGCTGCCGCCGAAATCCGTGATGTCGTAGGGGCGGGCGCGACCGATCATCCGCTTCAGCGCCTGGATAAGCAGCCCGGGGCCAACGGCGTAAAAGGTGAGAAAGAACAATGCCTTGTGCGGGCGCAACAGCCGTGGGTGCGGCTTGATCGTCTGCATGATCAACAGCGCCAGGACGGACGGCAGAATGAAGACCGGCAGGACGCGATTGAAGTCGCGAAGTGTCCTGAGCGCGGGCTCCCGCGAAAGCGGAAAGTCACCTGCCGCCGATGCGGCCCAGCGCGAAACGACGAGATCGATGCCGGGAAAGGCCATGAACACGAAAGCCGCGCAGATGGTCAGCGCGCCGGTAACGGCGATCGGTTGATCTTCCATGCGGGCGCGGGCTTGCCCGGCCCATAGACGCGGACTGGCGCGCAACCATCGGATGCCGTCGGAAGATGTTGCCGTGGATGAGAAGAGGCTGGACATGCCGGTCGCTCGCAGATTGTCGGTGTGTGCGGGCCGGACATTTGCTTCGCTCTGTCAAGGCTAGGTGGAGGATCAAGGTGTGCTTAACGCGTAGAGCAGCGCGATCGTTGGCTACACCTTTTGGTTGGTTCTGGGCGGCGCCATCTATCAATTTCGCTGACGCCTCGGTGCCGATTGTCAAGAAACGGCGGAGATTTGTCCGGGGCTCTATCCGGAAAGCCAACGACGGGGCGGTCGTGCTGCCCCGACGAATTGCAAGTCGATTCCATTCGTCCCATAAGCTGCTGATCGCAACATCGGGCCAGGAGTTGGTTTATGGTCGACAAGGGTCTCATCCTTTTGGCGGAGGACGAGCCGGAGATCGCGCAGATACTTGACGCCTATCTGGTGCGCGATGGCTTCAGGACGGTGCGGGCCGCCGATGGCGAAACGGCGCTGACGCATCATGCGGTTTTGTCGCCCGATTTGGTTCTGCTCGACGTCCGCATGCCGAAGCTTGATGGCTTTGAAGTCCTTGCTCGTCTGCGACGCGAGGGCAACACGCCCGTCATCATGGTTACGGCTCTGGCCGAGGATCTCGACCGGTTGACCGGTCTGAGGCTCGGGGCCGACGATTACGTGGTCAAGCCGTTCAATCCGCAGGAGGTGGTGGCACGCGTCAACGCGGTGCTGCGGCGCACGCGAAACGGCGCGGGTGCGACGGTGCTTCGCTTCGAGAATGTGGAAGTCGATCTCGATGCCCACGTCGCCTTCGTCGAGAAGAGCGGCCGCCGTCACTCGGTGCCGCTGACGCTCAGCGAATTCCGCATCCTCGCCCACATGATCCGCCGCCCGACCCATGCCTTTGACCGCGCCGATATCCTCGATGCCTGCCTGCCGGACAGCGATGCGCTGGCCCGCACGGTCGATACCCACATCGCCAATCTCAGGCGCAAGCTGGACGATCTCGGCGCCTGTGGTTTCTTCAGTGCCGTGCGCGGCGTCGGCTATCGTTTCGTGGAGCCGAGATGAAGATCAGCCTCTCGCGCCTGCCGCTCGGCATTCTCACGGCCCTCGTGACGATCGTTCTGCTGATCATCAGTGTGTTCATCATCTATGCCGGCGTCGACTACATGGAGCCGCGGCTGGAAGCGAAGATGCTTGAGCGGATGCCGCCGGAGGCAGCCCAGGCCTATACCGATTTCAATTCCGGCAAGCTGCCGAGCCAGGAATCGCTGCAGAAACTGCTTTCGACCATGCCGGAACTCGAGGACTGGGCGAACTGGGAGGTGGACAAGATCATCCTCGGCTTCGGGGCCGCCGCCGTAACCTTTTGCGGTCTCGTCGGCTACTGGCTGGCGCGAAAAATCAGCAGGCCGCTCGAGGTGCTCGCCCAGGCAACGCAGAACCTCAGGGCGGGTGATTTCGCCGTGCGCGTCGGATCGATCCGCAAGGGTGCCAAGGAGGTGGCAACGCTCGTGAAGACCTTCGACGAACTGGCGGCCGAGCTCGAAAACATGGAGAACCGGCTGCGTTTCAACACGATGGCGGTGGCCCACGAGTTGCGCACGCCGCTGACGATCCTTCAAGGCAACCTCCAGGGCATGGCCGATGGCGTGTTTCCTCTCGAACAGGAGAGGGTCCAGCAACTGTTGCTCCAGGTGGAGGGGCTTTCCGCCCTGGTCGAGGACTTGCGGACGCTCTCGCTCGCCGCCGGACAGAAACTGGTGACACAGTGGCAACCGGTCGATCTCGCAGCCGAGGCAACCCAGGTTCTCGGCGCGTCCTGCACCTTGCTTGGCGCGGCCGGCATGTCGGTCGAGACGGCGCTGGAACCCGTGCGGGTCTCCGGAGATTCGCAGCGCCTGCGCCAGGCGCTTTTGGCGTTGATCGAGAACGCCACGCGTTATGCAGCCAGTGGCGGGGTACTACGGTGTGAAACGGGCCGACGCGGGACTGACGAGGCCTTCATCCGGTTGCTGGATCGCGGCCCGGGACTGCCGGACGACGTCTCGACCCATTCGATCGATCTTTTCTGGCGCGGCGATGCCTCACGGTCGCGGGCAACGGGAGGCACCGGCCTCGGTCTGTCCGTCGTGCAGGCGATCGCCAAGGCGCATGGTGGGCGGCTGGAATTCGCGTCCCGCACCGGCGGCGGCGCCGTGATCACGATCGTCCTGTCCCGCGCCAACCCGGCCTAAGTCCCGGCGACGGCAGTGCCGCTTTTCTGACGCCGAGCGCTGAGGGGCCGGCTCCTCAGGGCCTCTGGCTTGGCAGGGGTCCCGCGCTCATTTGTCGACCGCTTCTCCGCAATTCCTTGACAGTCCGAGGGCAAACCCAGGCTGGCCGAATAACCCGGCAGCAGCGTTTGCTCTCAAGGATTGCACCATGTCCCTGGAAATCAGGCAGGAATACAGCGCGGATCTGCGGTTGCCCGCTCAAGACACCACGACGCATGGCGGCGCGCCGTTATCGTCTTCAGGACGCTCGGTCCCCGCGCCGAATGTCAAGGTGCGGTCGCGAGCCGAGACGTCGATCCTGGGCCATGTCCTGAAGCTCGGCCTCAGGGTCAGCCTGAAACGCGCCGTCGTCTTTTCGATGCGGTTTGTGCGCCATCCCTTCCTCACCGCGCGCTGGATCGCCTTTCTCGGCGAGTTCGGCGAACGCTATCGTCTGGGGCTGCCGCACGACGATCTCGTGCGCAAATCGATCCCGACATTCTTCCTGCACGGTGCGTCGTCATCTGGACGGCTCGACTTGCTGCTCAATCATTTCGACGTCGCGAGCGAGGTCCTGTCACGCCGCTCGCTGATGGCGCTCTGGCGGGGAGGCGCTCTGGAGATGGGAACGGTCTCCGGTCGCGCTGAGAACTATCGTATTCAGCTACAATTGGCCGACCATTGCGGTGCCCGTCACGAGGGTGCCTTCGCAATCAGGCTTCGCCGACAGAGTGACGAATACTCGCTGTGTACGGTCGGCTTCGTCTTCGTACGCTTTGGCGACGACACCTACAGCCTTGCGATCGGCGGCATGCAGGGGCCGAAGGGCGAAGATGCGAAACGGGCGTTGATCACGGCAACGCGTGATCTTGGTGGTTTGCGTCCCAAAGATGCGGCGCTGCTCGTCCTCCAGGGGCTGGTGGCGGAAGGCCATGCGGCCTGCATCCATGCGGTTTCGAACGAAAGACACGTGATCAATCGCCGTCGCCTCAAGCGGCGGAAGATGATGATGGCGGATCTCGACGCCTATTGGTGTGATCGCGGCGGGGCACCGGATGAGCCCTTCGGTTTCCGTCTTCCCGTTGTGGACGCCAAGGCTGCTCCCGAGGGCAACCGGCGCGAGCAGAGCAAGCGGGCGTTTCGCGACATCGGCGCCTGGTTCTACTGAACCGGGCGCATCGGCCCGCTTCCTCCCCTCTGCTTTTCTAAAACAGTCCCTTGGCGACAGCCGCGATGGCGACGATGCCGAAGGCGATCAGGACGAGGCCCGAGAGGCGCGATACCCAGATGACGAAGCTGTCGGGCAGCCGTGTCCGGGCGATCGCCACACCGCCGCTCAGGAAAAACCACCAGCCGAGCGAGCCGAGGAAGACGCCTACGACGACGATCGCCGCGTTGAGCGCATCGCCCGCTTCGGCGAGGCCGAGGCCGGCGAAGATCGCAGCAAAGGAGAGGATGGTCGCCGGGCTGGTCATCGTCAGGAGAAACGTTGAAGCCGTCGTGCGGATGAGATCGTGTCCGCCGACATCGGCTGCGGCTGTCACCGGTTTCGGCCGCAACCCGCTCCAGCCGAGCCAGATCATGAACAGCCCGCCGGCCAGGCCAAGCGGCATGGCCACGATCGAGAGAACGGCTGCGAAAGCGGCAAAACCGAGCGCCGCAAGGGCTGCGTAGGTGGCATCGGCAGCGGCCGTTCCCAGTCCACCGGCGACGCCGGCCCAGAAGCCACGTTCCAGCGTGCGGTTGATGCAGAGCGCCCCCATCGGGCCGAGCGGGGCTGCGATCGCGAGACCGAGCAAGAGGCTTTTTCCAAACAACAACGTAGACATGGCGTAGGTCTCCGGCCGCGGCATGGCTCGACACCCCCGATGGATGACCATGCGCAGCATTCAAAAAATGTCGCAGCAGTCTTTGCGCGTCCGGTCAGGCGCGCGGTGCGGTCGTCGTCAGGCTTTCCCGGACGGTCGACAGCGCGATCACCGTTTCGCTTCGCGCCAGGAACCGTCGTTGCTTCAATTCGGCAAGGAACGGTTCAAGGTCGCCAAGTGATGGCATCCGGACCTTCACGCAATAGGACCATGCGCCGGTGACGTGGTGGCACTCGGCCACGGCCGGATGGTCGGCCATGAAGCTACGGAACGCCGCCTCATCTGCATCCGGCGCCAGGCCGACCCAGACGAAGGCAAGGACGTCGAGGCCAAGCGCGCGGTGATCGACCTCAAGCGTAAAGTTTCGGATCACGCCAGTGGCGACGAGCCGGCGGATGCGTTCGTTGACGGCGGAGGGGGAAAGCTCCACCGCGGCGCCGATGTCAGTCAGCGACCGCCTCGCGTCTTCAGCGAGAATTTCGATGATTTTTCTGTCAACCGTATCCATGGCCAATGAATACGCGGAAATTTACGAATTGTACAGAATATTTTTTTGTAGAGATGGGTCAGACCAAGGAAACGTTGGTCGGGTGGCTTACTCGATGTCCTTTAAGGCGTCGAGCGGGCCGGTCAGTGCCGTTCGTGGCTGCACCAGCTCGGGCTGGATGAGGTGGATGCGCGGCTGGGGGCGGGCCTCCTCGATGACGTCGAAGGCCTTGGTGATCATGCCCTCGACATCCTGCCGGATCATGATGACCGGAAAGGGCAGGAAGGATGCGAAGGGATCGTAGTCGTAGCAGCCGACGACGAGATCGGCGAAGTTCTCGTGCGGGTGTCCGGCCATGAAGCGCAACAGGCCCTCGAAGTTGATCGATGAGTTGACGAAGAGGCCGCGCGGCAGCTTGCCGTGCTTCTCGTAGAAAGCCTCGAAGGCCAACCTCGCATTGTTCGGCGCATAGCCGGTCGGCTGGATGCACTCGTCCGGATCGGCGCCGAGAAGTTCGCTTTTGACGGCGCGGAATCCGCGGATACGTTCGCGGCTGGCATGGTCGTTGCGTCCGCCGAAGAGGTACAGTTCATGCGGTTCCAGGGGGCCCGTTGCCTGGAAGTGGCGGATGATCGCCTCCGTCAGCATCCGCCCGCCTTCGTAGTTGTCGCTGATGACCGAGGGCACCTTGGTGCCGGGCAGGTCGATGTTGATGTGCTTGAGACCAGCCGCCTCGCAAACCTCATGCACGCCGTCGGGATCGGTGGCGCCGCAGATGAAAAGCTCGTCGATCGAATAGGAGATCAGCGTCTCCGCGGTCTTGCGCTCCTCTTTCGGATCGCGGCTGGCGCTGACGACGATCGGGCATTGTCCCTTGCTTCGCACATGCGCCTCGAAAGTCTGCGCCATCGACGAGAAATAGCGGTTGTCATGGATCGGCAGCAGCAGGCCGATCAGGCCGGAGCGCGAACTGCGCAAGCCGCGCGCCTGGCGGTTGGCCGTATACTGGTGCGTTTCAGCGAGGCTCCGGATGAATTCGGCCGTGCTTTCCTTGATCCGGCGTTTCTGCCAGGTCCCGTTCAAGACAGCACTTACGGTTGAGGGCGAGCTGCCTGACAACACCGACAGGTCGTAGATCGTCGCTTTCTTCTTGCTGCTGTTGGCCATCGCTTTCTCCCCTGATCGTTTTAGTGCCGATTTCCCCTTGACGAAAGATTAAGTCTGCACAATAGTTCTTGCACCATCGATTGTGCAAACAAGAAATATCGATTGTGCAATTTTGGTGGTGCCGTCTGAGGAGGCGGTGATCCGGGAGGCGAGGGCGCACTTCGCCAGTGGTGATTTGAAACTGGAGGCCGGCGCTTGGATAGCGACCGGGCGCGTTCCCTCTTCGGGAACGAGTGGAGGAGAGATATGATCAGGAAAATTCTCGTCGCCGCCCTGGCGACATCGCTGGCGCTTGCCAGCTCTGCAGCCGTCTTTGCTCAGGATGCCGGCAAGGTCGGCGTCGTCGTCAAGATCGGCGGTATTCCGTGGTTCAACGCGATGGAAGCCGGCATCAAGGAGCGCGGGCAGAAGCTCGGCGTCGACGCCTTCATGGTCGGTCCGACCAGCGCCGACCCGGCACTCCAGGTGCGCGCCATCGAAGATCTCATCGCCCAAGGGGTCAAGGTCATTGGCGTGGTCCCGAACGACGCCAAGGTGCTCGAGCCGGTTCTGACCAAGGCCAAGGAAAAAGGCATCATCGTCATCACCCATGAATCGCCGAGCCAGAAGGGCGCCGACTGGGATTTCGAACTCGCGTCGTCGACCGGTTTCGGTGAGGCGCATGGCAAGCTGCTCGCCGAGAAGATGGGCGGCAAGGGCGAATATGCCGTCTTCGTCGGCTCGCTGACCGTACCGCTGCACAATGCCTGGGCCGATGCAGCGATCGCCTATATCAAGAAGAACTACCCGGAAATGACACTGGTCGGCGATCGCTATGGCGTCGCTGAAGACGTCGACAAGAGCCGGTCGACCGCACTCGACCTGATCTCCGCCCATCCGAACCTGAAGGGTTTCCTCGCCTTTGGCAGCCAGGGCCCGATCGGTGCCGGCCGCGCCGTCGAAGAACGCCGCAAGGTCGGCCAGATCTTCGTGCTTGGTCCCTTTTCCCCCGGTCAGGGCCAGAAGCTGGTGAAATCCGACGCGATATCCGGTGGCTTCATGTGGAATCCGAAACAGGCTGGCGAAGTCTTCGTCACCCTTGCCGACAAGCTGATGAAGGGCGAGGAGGTCAAGGACGGCGACGAGATCGAAGGTCTCGGCAAGGTCAAGCCCGACTTCGAGAACCGCAACATCATCGTCGACCAGCTCGTGCCGATCAACAAGGACACGGTCGCCGATCTCGCGGCCATGGGCCTCTGACAGACCTCAAGGGTTCTCCCGGCTGCTGGGCCGGCTCCGGCCGGCCTGGCAAGTCCCCCGAACGGTACTGGAGCGGGATGAGGAAAGCTGTTTTCGGCTTTCCGCCCGCATCCCGCTCTAATTTAACGTGATTTACGGGCACAGACACATGCACCAGCTTGCGACCGCGGGAGGAGGCGAGAAGCCGCTTCTGGCCCTGCGCGACATCAACATGACCTTCGGCGGCGTCCGAGCGCTCAAGAACGTAAGCTTTGACGTCCGCCCGGGGGAGGTCCATTGCCTTGCCGGTGAGAATGGCTGCGGCAAGAGTACGCTGATCAAGATCATCACAGGCGTCTATCGTCCAGCCGACGGCGCGTCGATCGAATATGACGGCGAGAGCTATTCCCACATGTCTCCGGTGACCGCGCAGGATCGCGGCATCCAGGTGATCTGGCAGGACCTGGCGCTTTTCCCCGAGATGAGCGTCGCCGAGAACATCGCCTTCCAGACCGTGCTCGGCCGCTGGCCGAAGCTCGTCGACTACAGCCGCATGCGCCAGATCGCCAAGGATGCGCTCGCCCGCCTCGGCGTGACGCTCGACGTCGACCTGCCGCTGAAGGAATATGCAATTGCCCAGCGCCAGATCGTCGCGATCGCCCGGGCTTTGGTCGGCGAAGCGAAGCTCGTCTTCATGGACGAGCCGACCGCATCGCTGACCCAATCGGAAACCAATCACCTGCTCGATATCGTTCGCAGCCTTTCCGCCTCCGGTGTCGCCGTCGTTTTCGTCAGCCATCGGCTTGCCGAGGTGCTGGAGATTTCGAGCCGCATCACGGTGTTGCGCGATGGCGCGCTGGTGGGTGTCTACCCCGCGGCCGGCATGACGCAATCGCGCATTACCGAACTGATGACCGGCAAGACCTTCGATCAACAGGTGCGCGCGAAGTCGCGTGACGGGCAGCCGGTCGTACTTGATGTGAAGGGACTGTCGCGCCCTGGGCAGTTTGAAGATGTTTCCTTGACGGTGCGCCGTGGCGAAACGCTCGGGATCACCGGCCTGCTTGGCGCAGGGCGTACGGAACTGGCGCTGACACTCTTCGGTATGCTGAAGCCCGCATCCGGTACGATCTCGCTGGAGGGCAAACCTGTCCATTTCTCCTCCAATCGCGATGCGATCAGGGGCGGCGTCGCCTACCTCTCCGAGGATCGGCTTTCGCTCGGCCTCATCCAGCCCCAATCGATCGCCGACAATCTCGTCATCAGCTCACTCGACAAGGTCCTCTCCGGCGGTCTGCTCTCGGAAGAGCGCAAGCGCAGCCTTGTCGCTCGTTGGATCGGCGATCTCGGCGTCAAGATCGGCCTGCAGCAGGATGCGATTTCGACGCTTTCGGGGGGCAACCAGCAGCGTGTGGCGATTGCCAAGTGGCTGGCGACCGATCCGAAGCTTCTCATTCTGGACGCTCCGACCGTCGGGGTCGATGTTGGCGCGCGTGCCGGCATCTTCGACATCGTCGCGCGGCTCGCCGAAAGCGGGCTGGCGATCATCCTGATTTCCGACGAGGTGCCGGAAGTCTATTTCAATGCCGATCGCGTGCTGCACATGGCGCAGGGCCGCATTGTCGGCAGCTATGATCCGCGCACGTCCTCGCTCGCCGATATCGAAGGAGCTGTCTATGCGTAGCTTCGTGCGTACCCACGCGACGGAAGTGTCGCTGCTCGCCGTCATCGTCGCGATCAGTGCAGTGCTGTCGGTCTCGACCGCCAACTTCTTCTCGCTCGGCAATGCCTTCGACCTGCTCAATGTCAGTTCGGTCAACATCATCTTCGCCGTCGGCCTGCTGGTGGTTTTGATTGCCGGCGGCATCGACATTTCCTTCGCGGTCGCTGCGTCGGTCGTCCAATACGGCACGGCGATCGCACTCGGCTGGATCGGTGGCGGAGGCTGGGTCTCGGGCCTGCTGATCGCCGGTTCGCTCGGCATCCTGCTCGGTGCGATCAACGCCTTCCTGATCCACCGTTTCCGCGTCATATCGATCGTCGCGACGATCTCGACCTTCAATATCTATTTCGGCCTCTTGATGTTCTTTACCAAGGGCGTCTCGATCTACGACCTGCCGGACTGGCTGACGGACCGCGTCATCCTGTTCGAACACGAGATGGCCGACGGAACCTGGATCGAGATCACGCTGCCGGTTTTGGTGATGGTGCTCTGTGTCATCGCCACCTGGGTGCTTATCACCCGCACGACCACCGGTCGCCAGCTCTATGCTTTCGGCGACAATCCGGAAGGCGCCCGCCGCTTCGGCATCAACATCGGCGCCATGCAGTTCATCGCCTTCGGTTGGCTCGGACTGATGGCGGGGATCGGCGGGCTCATCCAGGCGCATTATGCGCAGGAAGTGGTGCCGAACGCGCTCTATGGCCGCGAGCTCGACGTGCTGGCTGCGGTCGTCCTCGGCGGCGCGCGGCTTGGCGGCGGCAAGGGCTCGGTGCTCGGCTGCGTGCTCGGCGTGCTCCTGATCTCGATCACCCAGAATGGCCTCAACCTGATGGGTGTGTCGCCCTTCGCCTTCAAGATGATCATCGGCGCCATCATCCTCGTGGCGATCACGCTCTCCAATACCCGCATCGAAAGGCTCTTGCCCTTCGTCAGCCAGAAAGGGGCCGGACGATGAACGCGATTGTCGAACGCGTGAAGACCTTGCTCGGGCCAGAAATGGCCGGACCGGGCCTGGCCTTCCTCGCCGTGGTGCTGGTCTTCGGCATCGCCTCGCCGCAATTCCTGAGTGCCGCCACCTTCGGCTCGGTCGCCTTCCAGCTTCCGGAACTCGGCCTCCTGACGCTGGCGATGCTTTTGCCGATCCTGACCGGTGGTCTCAACCTCGCGATCACCTTTACCGCCAACATCGCCGGGCTGACGCTCGCCTGGGTGCTACAGGCAGATGGCGGCGTCGATGCCGGTCCTGCCGCATTCATGCTCGGCTCGGTTCTGGCGATCCTCGTCGGTGCAGCAAGCGGCGTGATCATGGGACTGGTGATCGCCTTTACCCGCGCCCATCCGATCCTTGTCTCGCTGTCGATGATGATCTTCCTGCGCGGCCTCGGCGAGTTTCTGACCCGCGGCGGCGATGTCTCAGGCTTCCCGGCCTTCATCGGCCCGCTTGGCCACGGATCGCTCCTTGGGGTGCCGGTTCCGCTCGTCGTCTTCGTCGTCTGTGTGCTGGCCTGGCACGTGCTGCTCACCCGCACCAAGCTCGGCTTCAACACCTACATGATCGGCTCCAACCTCGAGGCGACGCGCTATTCAGGCATCAACACGCGCAAGGCGATCGTGTTCGTCTATGCGCTTTCGGGCGTCATGTGCGCGATCGCCGGCATCATCATGCTGGCGCGCTTCAACTCCGTTCGCATCGGGCACGGCGAAAGCTACCTATTGATCACGGTGCTCGCCTGCTTCCTCGGCGGCGTCAATCCGTTCGGTGGTTTCGGCCGGGTCATTCCCGTCTTCGTCGCGCTGGGGGTGCTGCAGCTTCTCTCCTCCGGTCTCAACCTCGTGGGCGCCAACCAGCATCTGGCAACGGCCGTCTGGGGGCTGCTGCTTGCCGGCGTCATGGTGCTGCGCTTCGTCGCGACCAAGTTCAAGATTTCATTTGTCAGAAAGGAAACGTGACCATGCAGGGTTTTGGCGTCCATACGAGCATGTGGACCATGAACTGGGATCGTCCCGGCGCTGAGCGCGCGGTCGCCGCGGCGGTGAAGTACGGGGTGGATTTCATCGAGATCCCGATGCTCAACCCGCCGGCGGTCGACACTGCCCATACCAAGACGCTGCTCGAGAAGCACAAGCTGCGTGCCGTCTGTTCGCTTGGCCTGCCCGAGCACGCCTGGGCATCTGTCCGCCCCGATGCCGCGATCGAGCACCTGAAGGTGGCGATCGACAAGACGGCCGATCTCGGCGGCGAGGCGCTCTCCGGCGTCATCTACGGCGGCATCGGCGAACGCACCGGCGTGCCGCCGACCGAGGCCGAATACGACAACATCGCGCGCGTGCTGCAGGCGGCGGCCAAGCACGCCAAGACGCGCGGCATCGAGCTCGGCGTCGAGGCGGTCAACCGCTACGAGAACCACCTGATCAACACTGGTTGGCAGGCGGTCGACATGATCAAGCGCGTCGGTGCCGACAATGTCTTCGTCCACCTCGACACCTACCATATGAACATCGAGGAGAAGGGCATCGGCACCGGCATTCTCGATGCGCGCGATTTCATCAAATACATCCACCTGTCCGAGAGCGACCGCGGCACGCCCGGCTACGGCAATTGCGCCTGGGACGAGATCTTCGCGACGCTGGCGGCGATCGGCTTCAAGGGCGGCCTTGCGATGGAGAGCTTCATCAACATGCCGCCGGAAGTCGCCTATGGCCTCGCCGTCTGGCGACCCGTTGCCAAGGACGAGGAGGAGGTCATGGGTAACGGCCTGCCGTTCCTGCGCAACAAGGCGAGGCAATACGGGTTGATCTAGAGCATTTCCAGCAAAGCGCGCAGCGGCTTACGTCCGGAATTGCGTAAAAACAAACAGATAGAGCGGCTTTCTCTGGAGCCGCTCTAGAACGCTCCTGCGCGCGTTGGATCAGGACGGGAGGTTGCGAGAGATGTCAGTCGCAGCGGACGACGAGGCCGGTACGGTGGCCGTGCTAGATGTCGGCAAGACCAATGTGAAGCTGAATGCGGTCTCGGCAAACGGTGTCGTTCTGGAAACGCTGAGCGTCGCCAATTCGGTGCTGCCGGGGCCGCCCTGGCGACATCACGACCTGGCAAGTCTCGGCGAGTGGATTCTCTCCAACCTCGCGGCGCTCGGCAATCATCATCCGCTACAAACCTTCGTCGCCGCCGGTCACGGATCCGGCGGCGTCCTCGTCGGCGACGATCCAGACGCGGCGGCCGGCGTCGCCCTGCCGATGATCGACTACGAGCAGTCTTTGCCGGAGGAGATCCGGCAAGGCTACGCGCCGCTCGCCGGTTCCTTCTTCGATCGCGGCAGCGCGATGATGCACAGCGCCACCCATCAGGCCCGCCAGCTCTATTGGATGCAGGAGCACGCACCGGATGCGGTCGCCGGTGCGTGCTGGTATCTCGGCCTGCCACAATACTGGGCGTGGCGGCTGTCGGGCGTTGCGGCATCGGAAGCGAGCTTCCTCGGCGCACAATCGCACCTCTGGAATGTCGCCGAACGCCGGTTCGCGCCCATTGTCGCTGCGCGCGGCTGGCAACGGCTGATGCCGGATTTCGCCGATGCCTGGCAGGTCCTCGGCCCGGTACGTCCGGAGCTTGCCAACCGTTATGGCCTGCCGAAGGGGCTGCGCGTGCTGACCGGTGGCCACGACAGCAGCCTCAACCACTATCGTTACCATGCCGCCGGCCTCGGCGATTTCATCGTCGTCTCCACGGGAACCTGGATCGTCGGCTTTTCCGGCCGCACGCCGCTCGGCCGGCTCGACGAGCATCGCGGCATGACGCTGAACAGCGACGTCTTCGGCAACCCGCTCGGTGGTGTGCTCACCATGGGCGGGCGCGAGTTTTCGCATGTGGCGGGCATCGCACCGCCGGCAGCCCAGGTCCCGGACGATGTCGTGCTGGGCCTGATCGCCAAACGCACCATGGCGCTGCCCTCCTTCGGCGACGACGATGGCCTCTTTCCGGGAAGCGCCGGACGCGGTCGCATCAGCGGGCCGCCACCGGAGACCCCGATCGAGCGCAAGGCGCTGGCTCTCATCTACTGTGCCCTGCTGACGGCGGAATGCATCGAGGCGCTCGGGCCGGGGCCGCTGGTCGTGCTCGACGGAAACTTTCTGCGCGATCCGCTCTATGCCCGCTTCGTCGCGGCGCTCATACCGAACCGGCGGGTCCGTTTCAATCTGGATGCCTACGGCGTGGCCTCCGGTGCTGCGCTGCTTGCAAGTCAGGGCCAACGCCAAGGTCCCGCGCCGCTGTCGCTCGCCGATCCGGGCGACGTTTCGCATCTTTCACCTGCGGTCGCCGTCTATGCGTCGCAATGGCGCGCCCGAGCGCGCGCCGGGCACAACAATGGTTTCAGTCGCGACTTCGAAAGGACATATCGATGACCAAGACCGACATACTCTCGGTCCGCCGCGAGATGGTGGACATCTGCCGCAGGATGAACTCGAGCGGCATCAACCAGGGCACCGCCGGCAATCTTTCGGTGCGCACCGAAGACGGCTTTCTGATCACGCCGTCGTCGCTGCCCTATGAGACGATGCAGCCCGAAGATCTGGTCGAGATGGATTTCGACGGCACCTATGTTGGTCTTCGTCCGTCGTCCGAATGGCGCTTCCACCGCGATATCCTGAGGGAGCGCACCGACATCAACGTCGTGCTGCATTGCCATTCCGTCTATGCGACGACGCTTGCCTGCCACCACAAGACCATTCCGAGCTTCCACTACATGACCGGCATTGCCGGCGGCACGACGATCCGTTGCGCCGAATATGCGACCTTCGGCACCCAGGCACTCTCGGACAATGCGCTGGTGGCGCTCAAGGACCGGACGGCGTGCCTGCTCGGCCAGCACGGCCAGATCTCGCTCGGCAAGACGCTCGAGTCCGCGCTTTGGCTGGCGATCGAGATCGAAACCCTGTCGCGCATGTATGTCCAGGCGCTGACGCTCGGCGAACCGCCGGTGCTTCCCGACGATGAGATGGAGCGAGTCATCGCCCAGATGCGTCGCATGAGCTACGGCCAGGCGCCGGATGGCGAGGGCGTCAACGACGTCGCCCGTCCCCGCGCTGCGATTTAGAGGGGCGTCGGGCACGCAAGTGCTCCCCACGGCCTTGTTCGTCTGTTGTCGCAAAGGTATCAGGAAGCATCAGTGCGGCAGATGCAAGGAGCAAGGCGCGGCCATGTCGAACGATCACGCGTCCGAGGTTGGTGTTCACCTGACATTTCCCGGCTCCATCGTGGTGATGGGCGTGTCGGGTACCGGCAAGACCTCGGTCGGCGAGGCCATCGCCACCGCCTGTGGCTACCGCTTCGTCGAGGGTGATGCACTTCACCCTGAGGAGAACATCCGCAAGATGTCGGCGGGCATCCCGCTCACCGATGCGGACCGCTGGCCGTGGCTGAAGGAGATCGGCCGACAGCTCGCATCGGGTGATGCTCCGCTCGTCGTCTCCTGTTCGGCGCTGAAGCGCAGCTATCGCGATCTGCTGCGTGAGAGTGCCGGCAAGCCTATTGCCTTTGTCTATCTCCACGGCGATCGCGACGTTCTTACCGGGCGAATGCAGCGCCGGACGGGGCATTTCATGCCTGCCTCGTTACTCGACACGCAGCTCGCGACGCTGGAAGACCCTGACGGCGAGCCGTTGACCATCACCGTGGACATCTCTCCGCCGCCGCAAGCCGTGATCCACGAGGTGCTCGCGCAGCTTGTGGGGCTGGGTGTTGCCGCCGGCCGCCACTGCATGTCTCCTTAAATCGACCTCGATTTAAGGACGAAGACATGCAGCAACTCAAAGTGCTACAGCGACCTTTGCGCGTCTGATAAGACGCGCGGTGCTGTAGATCTCAAAGGAACCCGCCCGGTTTTCCGAAAACGATCGGCTTGGCGCGGCGGTGACGCCACAAGCTGCAGGCTTCTCGCGTCGTTGCCCCCTCCAGCGACCGCTTCACGCACAGGATGCAATCATCGGGTGCCTTCGCATTTTCATATCGTGCTTGGCTTCGCCGCTCTTTGGAAGGAAATTAGCGGAACGCGGTGCTATCGTCCGGCCATGTCGCGGCGTTGATATCATTGCTTTCGCCGCGATCCGCGTAGAGGATGGAGCGTTATCGTCCGGCCGCCGTGGGAGGAGACCGCGCGGCTCGGCACGGTGGGAGGATAGACATGTTTGAGGGCGGATTGAGCTTCGCGCTTGGCGAGGACATCGACGCATTGCGCGAGAGCGTGCGGCGCTTCGCGACGGACCGGATCGCGCCATTGGCCGACGAGACCGATCGCAGCAATGCATTTCCAATGCAGCTCTGGCGCGAGATGGGCGAACTCGGCCTGCTCGGTATCACCGCTGGCGAGGAATACGGCGGTGCCGGCATGGGCTATCTCGCCCATTGTGTGGCGATGGAGGAAATCAGCCGCGCATCGGCCTCGATCGGCCTCAGCTACGGCGCCCACTCCAATCTCTGCGTCAATCAGATCAATCGCAACGGCAATGACGACCAGAAGGCGCGCTATCTGCCGAAGCTGATTTCTGGCGAGCATGTCGGGGCATTGGCGATGTCGGAGCCCGGCGCCGGATCGGACGTCGTCTCGATGACGCTGAAGGCCGACAAGCGTGGTGAGCGCTATGTGCTCAACGGCAACAAGATGTGGATTACCAACGGTCCGGACGCCGACGTGCTCGTCGTCTACGCGAAGACCGATCCGACAGCCGGCCCACGCGGTATCAGCGCTTTCCTCGTCGAGAAGGGCTATGCCGGATTTTCGACCGGCCAGAAGCTCGACAAACTCGGCATGCGCGGCTCCAACACCTGCGAACTGATCTTTAAGGACTGCGAAGTGCCGGCGGAAAACGTGCTCGGCACCGTCGGCGGCGGCGTCCGCGTGCTGATGTCCGGGCTCGATTACGAGCGCGTGGTACTTTCGGCAGGGCCCCTCGGCATCATGGCCGCTTGCCTTGATGTCGTCGTCCCCTATCTGCATGAGCGCAAGCAGTTCGGTCAGCCGATCGGCGAATTCCAGCTGATGCAGGGCAAGCTCGCGGACATGTATGTGACGGCGAATGCGGCGCGCGCCTATGTCTATGCGGTGGCGGCGGCCTGCGATCGCGGCGAGACGACGCGCAAGGATGCGGCCGGCTGCATTCTTTATGCGGCTGAAAAGGCGACGGCGCTTGCGCTCGAGGCGATCCAGGCGCTCGGCGGCAACGGCTATACCAACGACTACCCGGCGGGTCGTCTGCTGCGCGACGCCAAGCTCTACGAGATCGGTGCCGGCACCAGCGAAATCCGCCGCATGCTGATCGGCCGGGAGCTGTTCACCGAGACGAGCTAGGCAGGGTGAGACGAAAGCGGCCGAACTCGATCCAATGAGGACCTCATGACCGTTCTGAAATCTCACATCTCGCCGTCCTCCGAAACGTTCAGGGCCAACCAATTAGCCATGGCTGAGGCGATCGCGACGGTCGAAGAGGCCGTGAAGCTCGCTGCCGCTGGCGGGGGCGATGCCGCGCGCGAGCGCCATGTCAGCCGCGGCAAGCTTCTGCCGCGCGACCGGGTGGCCCACCTCATCGATCCGGCAACACCTTTCCTCGAGGTCGGCATGACGGCGGCGCATGGCATGTACAATGGTGATGCGCCAGCGGCCGGACTGATAACGGGCATCGGCCGGGTGTCGGGCCGCGAATGCATGATCGTTTGCAACGATCCGACGGTCAAAGGCGGCACCTACTATCCGCTGACGGTAAAGAAGCACCTCAGGGCGCAGGAGATCGCCGCCGAAAACCATCTGCCTTGCATCTATCTCGTCGATTCCGGCGGGGCCAACCTGCCGAACCAGGACGAGGTATTCCCGGATAGGGATCACTTCGGCCGGATCTTCTACAATCAGGCCAACATGTCGGCTGCCGGCATTCCGCAGATCGCCGTGGTGATGGGATCGTGCACCGCCGGCGGCGCCTATGTTCCGGCGATGTCCGACGAGACGATCATCGTCGAGGGCCAGGGCACGATCTTTCTCGCCGGCCCGCCGCTTGTCAGGGCGGCGACCGGCGAGGTCGTCTCGGCGGAGGATCTCGGCGGCGCCGACGTGCATACGCGCCTTTCCGGCGTGGCAGATCATCTCGCACGCGACGACGCCCACGCGCTGGCGTTGGCGCGCCGGGCCGTCGCGGCGCTCAACCGCTACAAGCCACTGTCGGTCGAATTCGCGACACCCGAGCCGCCGCTCTACGATCCGCAGGAGATCGCGGGCATCGTGCCTTCCGATCTGCGCACGCCCTACGACATCCGCGAGGTCATCGCCCGTGTGGTCGACGGCTCCCGTTTCGACGAGTTCAAGGCGCGCTACGGCACCACGCTCGTCTGCGGCTTCGCCCATGTGCATGGCATCCCGGTCGGCATCATCGCCAACAACGGCGTGCTATTCTCGGAATCGGCGCTGAAGGGGGCGCATTTCGTCGAACTCTGCGCCCAGCGCAAGATCCCGCTCGTGTTCCTGCAGAACATTACCGGCTTCATGGTTGGGCGAAAATACGAAACCGAAGGCATCGCCAAGCATGGCGCCAAGCTGGTGACGGCGGTGGCGACCGCGCGCGTGCCGAAAGTGACCATGCTCGTCGGCGGCTCCTTCGGCGCGGGCAATTACGGCATGTGCGGCCGCGCCTTCTCGCCACGCTTCCTGTGGACCTGGCCGAACAGCCGCATCTCGGTGATGGGCGGCGAGCAGGCGGCCGGTGTGTTGACGACCGTGCGCAGCGAAGCGCTGAAACGGGCCGGCACGCCCTGGAGCGAAGAGGAGGAAGCGCGCTTCCGCCAGCCGATCCTCGATCTCTTCGAGCGCCAGAGCCATCCGCTCTATGCCTCGGCAAGACTTTGGGACGACGGTATCGTCGATCCGCGCAAGACGCGCGATGTGCTCGGCCTGTCGCTTTCGGCAGCGCTCAACGCACCGATCGAAGACACGCGCTTCGGCCTCTTCAGGATGTAGGGAGACCGCGATGAAACGCGAGAACATCAATGCCAAGAACGCGCCGCAACCGCGCGGAGGCTATTCGCAGGCTGTTCGCCTCGAGGATTTCCAGCGCCTGCTGTTCGTCAGCGGCCAGGTGCCCTTGAACTCCGACGACGTGCTGCCGGATGGTTTCGAGGCGCAGGCACGCCAGGTCTGGCTCAATATCGACGCGCAGTTGAAGGCGGCGGCTATGAGCAAGACGGATATCGTCAAGGTGACGACCTATCTCGCCGACCGCCACCACACTCTGGAGAACCGCGAGATCCGCAACGAATATCTCGGCGCGCTCGCCCCGGCGATGACGGTGGTGATCGCCGGGATCTTCGATTCCGGCTGGCTGCTCGAAGTCGACGTGATCGCGGCGCGATAGGGGCTGGGGATGCCGATGTTTTCCAAACTCCTGATTGCCAATCGCGGCGAGATTGCCTGCCGGGTGATGCGCACCGCCAAGCGTCTCGGTATTCGCACGGTCGCCGTCTATTCCGATGCCGATGTCGGAGCGCTGCACGTGGCGCTTGCCGACGAAGCGATCCGCATCGGTCCGCCGCCAGCACTCGAAAGCTATCTTTCGACCGAGCGCATCATCGCCGCCGCACGCGCTGTCGGTGCGGATGCAATCCACCCAGGTTACGGTTTTCTCTCGGAGAATGCCGATTTCGCCGATGCCGTCGAGGCGGCGGGTATCGCGTTCGTCGGCCCGTCGGCGCGCGCGATCCGCGCCATGGGTCTGAAGGATGCGGCCAAGGCGCTGATGGAGCAGTCCGGCGTGCCGGTCGTCCCCGGTTACCACGGCGAGCGGCAGGATGCCGACTTCCTCGCGGAGGAAGCGGCGAATGTCGGCTATCCGGTGCTGATCAAGGCCCGTGCCGGCGGCGGTGGCAAAGGCATGCGGCGCGTCGACAGTGCCGCTGAGTTTTCGGCCGCACTCGAGGCGGCGCGGCGCGAGGCGGAAGCCGCCTTCGGCGATGGTTCGGTGCTGATCGAAAGATACCTGACGAAGCCCCGGCATATCGAGGTTCAGGTCTTCGGCGATCGGCACGGCAATATTCTGCATCTCTTCGAGCGCGACTGCTCGCTGCAGCGCCGCCACCAGAAGGTGATCGAGGAAGCGCCGGCCCCCGGCATGACCGCGGAAGTGCGGCGCGCTATGGGCGATGCCGCAGTTCGGGCAGCCCAGGCCATCGGCTATGTCGGTGCGGGCACCGTCGAATTCATCGCCGACGTGACGGATGGGCTGTGGCCGGATCAGTTTTACTTCATGGAAATGAACACCCGGCTGCAGGTCGAGCATCCGGTGACCGAAGCGATTACCGGCATCGATCTCGTCGAGTGGCAATTGCGCGCCGCAGCCGGCGAAGCGCTGCCGAAACGGCAAAGTGAGATTGGCATCGACGGTTGGGCGTTCGAAGCCCGCATCTACGCGGAAGACCCATCCCGCGGGTTCCTGCCGGCGACCGGGCGGCTGACGACGCTGAGCTTTCCCGAGGATGGAGTGCGTGTCGATGCCGGTGTTCGCCAAGGTGACAGGATCACGCCGTTCTACGACCCGTTGATCGCGAAACTGATCGTCCATGGTCCGAACCGCTCGGCCGCTCTCGCAAAGCTTGAATACGCACTGAGGGCTTGCCGCATCGGCGGCACGGTTACCAATCTCGATTTTCTGGCGCGTCTTGCTGCGGAACCGGATTTTCGCTCCGGGCATCCCGATACCGGCCTGATCGACCGTTCGATCGGACAACTTACTTCAACGACGGCGCCGAGCGATGCGGCGCTGGCGCTGGCGGCCATCATCTCGACCGGGGCCCTGCTGCCGGATGATTCTGCCGATCTGTGGTCTTCGCTCGGCCATTGGCAGATCTGGGGTGACGCCAGCAGGAACGTCACAATCGAGCACAGCAGCGGACGGGCGATTGTGACGCTCGCCGCGCGCGGCCGCGACCAGTTTGCGGTCCACACCGGAACAGCGGCTCTGCCCGTGGTGATCCTCGACCGCTTCACGGATGGTGCCCGCGCCGAAATCTCCGGTGCGCAGCATGAGTTCCGCTTCCTGCGCGAAGGCGAGCAGATCACTCTGTTCCTGAACGGTGAAACCTACGTGCTGCGCCTGCCCGATGCCCTCGGTGCCGGTCATTCCAGCGAGGTGGCCGATGACGAGGTCTCGGCGCCGATGCCCGGCATCGTCAAGCTCATCCGGGTCCGTCCGGGTGATTCGGTCGAAAAGGGACAGGCGCTCGCCGTCATGGAGGCAATGAAGATGGAACTCACGCTGTCCGCCTCGCGCGCCGGCGTGGTCGAGAGTGTTCTCGTTGGCGAAGGCGAGCAGGTGAGCGCCGGCGCCGTGTTGGTCATGCTCCAACAGGAGAACGCGGCATGAGTGGATCGCACGTGACGATCGTCGAGATGGCGCCGCGTGACGGGCTGCAGAATGAAGGCCGACTCGTCGATACGGCTGACAAAATTCGCCTTGTCGATATGCTGTCTGACTGCGGCTATGAGCGGATCGAGGTGACGAGCTTCGTCAGTCCGAAATGGGTGCCGCAGATGGCGGACGCCGCCGAGGTCATGGGCGGCATAAGCCGGCGATCCGGTACGCGCTACGCCGTGCTGACGCCCAACATGCGTGGGCTCGAAGCGGCACTCGAGGCCGGCGCCGACGAGGTGGCGATTTTCGCCTCCGCATCCGAAACCTTCTCGCAGAAGAACATCAATTGCTCGATCGCCGAAAGCATCGAGCGGTTTCGCCCGATTGCCGACGCCTGCCGTGAGCGCGGACTCCTGCTGCGCGGCTATGTCAGTTGCGTCGTCGAATGCCCCTATGAGGGCGCGATTGCACCGACCAATGGTGCGTACGTCGCCGATCTGCTCGATGATCTCGGCTGCTACGAGATCAGTCTTGGCGACACGATCGGCCGCGGCACACCGGAGGCGGTGGACGCGATGCTGGCTAAAGTGCTGGAGCGCATTCCGTCCGAGAGGCTTGCCGGGCATTTCCATGATACGTCCGGCCGCGCACTGGATAATATCGCCGTGGCGCTCGACCGCGGCCTGCGGGTTTTCGATGCCTCGGCCGGCGGTCTCGGTGGATGTCCCTATGCGCCGGGAGCGGCCGGCAATGTCGACACGCTCGCCGTCAACGCCTTCGTCACCGGCAAGGGATTTTCGACCGGTCTCGATGCGGCGAAGCTTGAACTGGCGGCCGCCTTCGCGCGGACCCTGAGGACAAGATCATGACCTTCGAAACGATCCGGATCGCGACCGACACGCGCGGCGTCGCGCGGCTGACGCTGGCGCAACCGCAAAAGCACAACGCGCTATCGGCGAGGATGATCGGCGAACTGACCGATGCCGCCCACGCGCTTTCGGACGACCGCTCTGTTCGGGTCGTCATACTGGAAGCGGAAGGCCGCAGCTTCTGCGCCGGCGGCGATCTCGGCTGGATGCGCGAGCAGTTCGATGCGGATCGGGCGACCCGCATCACGGAGGCGACGCGGCTTGCGATGATGTTCAAGGCGCTGAATGAGATCGCCAAGCCGGTGATCGGTCGCCTGCACGGTAACGCCTTCGGCGGCGGTGTCGGCCTCATGAGCATCTGCGATGCCGCCGTTGCCGCGGCCGACGCCAAATTTGGTTTGACCGAGACGCGCCTTGGCCTGATCCCCGCCACCATCAGCCCCTATGTCGTCGCCCGGATCGGTGAGGGCAAGGCGCGACCGCTGTTCATGTCCGCCCGCCTGTTCGGTGCGCAGGAGGCGCGCGCCTTGGGACTGGCTACGGCCGTTGCCGCGGCCGACGCACTGGACGCGGCGGTCGAAGCGGAGATCGGGCCCTATCTGGTAACGGCCCCTGAAGCCACCGGTCGGGCCAAGCGGCTGGCGCGTTCGCTCGGTTCCCCGATCACCGAGCAAACCATTGCCGCGACGATCGAGCAGCTCGCCGATTGCTGGGAGTCCGACGAGGCTCGCGAAGGTGTCGGCGCCTTTTTTGACAAGCGTGAGCCCTCCTGGCGGCAATAGGCCTTCCTTGAATCGGGCGTTTTTTGAGCTTATTTTGATTGCATGGTGATCAAAACAAGCGCGGATCGTGCCATGGCTGCTATTGGTTTCAATGTCTCCGCCGCCCATTACGGCGAGAGCCACTCGTCCTTCCTCTCCGCCCGGTTGGTCGCTGATCGCCTTGGCGTGACGCTTGCCGAGCTCGCGAAGCTGATCGGCGTCGCGCGCAACACGCTGACGGCGAAATCCAGCGCCCGCAAGGTTGATGCGGCATTGAGCAACGTCGTGCGCATCCTCGCCATGGCCGGCGAGATGGCGGGTGACGACAGTCGCGCCGTGATCTGGTTCAAGCACCAGCCGATCCCCGGCTGGGCCGGCAAGACTGCCTATGACCTCGTCGGCGAGGGCAAGGCCGACAAGGTGCTCGCCTATCTCGAAGCCGTACGTTCCGGTCTCTACGCCTGATGGCGGAAAGTGAGCCGGTGCGCCTGTGGCGCGCCTATGTGCCGCGCTGGGCGCATGCGCCGCTCTCCGGCGAAGGCGCGGCACGCTTCGGCGGACGCTGGAACCCGATTGGAATGCAGACGATCTATGCCGCGCGCGAACTCTCGACCGCCTGGGCCGAGTATAATCAGGGTTTCGTCCAGCACCCGGCGCTGATCGCCCAGCTTGAATTGCGCGACGCGAGGCTCGCCGATCTGACGACGGCGGATGGGCTGGCCATGGTCGGTCTCACCGACGACATCCACCGCTGCGAATGGCGCGATGCGCTCGATCGCGGTCTCGTGCCGGAGACACATCGCTTGCAGGCGGACCTCAGCGCTCGAGGCTTCGATGGTCTGATCTATCCGTCCTTCATGTCGCCTGGCGGCACCTGCGTCGCACTCTGGCGCTGGAACAAAGGGGAGGGGGCTGAGTTGCAGGTCATCGATCCCGAGGGGCGCCTGCCGCAAACGCCGGCGTCCTGGATCTGAAGCCCATGCTCCGAAGCGCAGCTCCGGACGGAAAACCGGGGCCGCGTTAGAGCACCTTGCCCGGATTGAGGATTCCCTTCGGATCGAGCGCCTGCTTGATCCGCCGCATCAGCTCGAGTTCGGCGGGGCTGCGCGAATGGTCGAGGAAATCCCGCTTCAGCGTACCGATACCGTGTTCAGCCGAGATCGAGCCGCGATAGCGCCGCACGATCTCGTAGACGATGCCGTCGACGACATGCGGCGTCTCGGCGTCGCTGTCCGGTTCCGAGAAGGCGATGTGCAGGTTGCTGTCGGCCACGTGGCCGAAGAAGGAGACGTGGGCGGCGGGGAAACGCGCAGACAAGGCCTGACCGCATTCCTCGGCGAAGCGACCGATATCGCCGATCGGCAGGCTGACGTCGAGATTGATCAGCGCGGGCAACAACTGGTCCATCGCGTGGCCCTCACGAATGCTCCAGAAGGAGCGGTTCTCCTTCTCCGACTGGGCAATCAGCGCATCGCTGATGATGCCGGCTACGAGCATCTCGCCGAGAAAGGCCTCGAATATATCGCGCTCGCTGTCGTCACCAAGCAGATCCTGCTCGACGATGACGGCGAAGGGCGGAATTTCCGGGAACAGCTTTTGCTTTTCGGCTTCGGCATTGAAGCGGAAGTAGCTCTGCCACATGGCCTCAAAGGCCGAGAGCCCGGGCAGACGGCGCTGGCAGCGCGCAAGGAAGGCAACGACCGCGTCGTAGCTGTCGAGGGCACAAAGCGCCGTCAGTCGGCCGGCCGGCAGTGGCCGCAGCCGGAGAACGGCGCGGGTGATGACGCCGAGCGTTCCCTCGGAGCCGATGAAATACTGACGCAGGTCGTAGCCGGTGTTGTTCTTGATCATCTTGTTGAGCGACGAGACGATCGTGCCGTCGGCGAGCACGACCTCGAGGCCGAGCACGTTGTCGCGCGTCACGCCGTAGCGAAGCACCCGGATGCCGCCTGCATTGGTGGCAAGGTTGCCGCCGATCTGGCAGGAGCCGCGCGCACCCAGATCGATCGGCAGCAGGAGGCCTGCGTCTTCGGCAGCGCGCTGGGCAACCTCGAGCGGCGTGCCGGCCAGCACCGTCATGGTCCCTGCCTCAGGATCGATTTCCTCGATGCCGGTAAAACGTTCGAGCGAAATCACCACGGCATTACTGCCGGCATTCGCCCCACCGGCAAGTCCGGTAAGGCCGCCTTGAACAACGACCGTCTGGCCGCGCGCGTTGCAGAGACGGAGGGCTTCGGCGATTTCCTCGCTGCGCGTTGGCCTGATAACGGCCTTCGGCAGTTCGCGGCCGGTCAGGCTGGCGTCACTGCGATGGCGTTCGCCGATCTCGGTTCCCGTCAGGACGATGTCGCCGAGGGCTTGTTTCAGGGCGTCGACGATCGTCATGCGCTTCTCCCGTTTCCGCGGCCATTGTCGGCAGCGGGCGTCCCTGCTTAGCGCATATCGAAGCAAACCGAAATCGGCCGGCGAAGCTCAAACGTTCTTCGCCAGCCTGTGAAGGGGCGATGAATTCAGGTGCCCGTGCGGGCGAGCTCGAAGCCTTCCGTCTCGCCGTCTTCCTCGTTTTCCCGCTGTTCCGCCGTTGCCTCTTCCGTCTCTTGCCTGCCGTCCCTGAAGAGTTTCCACTTTGTCGGACGGAAGGCGACGCGGCTGTGGTCGCCGGCGGCGGCGCGTTCGGGGGAGAGTTCGATCTCGACATGCGGGTGATTGCGGCCGAGCTCGAGTTCGAGATGGCGGGTGCCGGCGACGCGGCGGCTGGCGGTGACGAGGCCGGCAAGACAGCCGCCGCAGCCGTCGATCAGCTCGATGTCGTGCGGGCGGAAATGCAGGTTGGCCGGGCCGTCCGGCTCGGCCGGGGCGCGCAAGCCGATCGGCCGGTCCTCGAACCAGATCTCGCCGTTCGATAGCGTCACCGCGAGGCAGTTCGACTGGCCGATGAAGCCATAGACGAAGGGCGAGACCGGATGGTCGTAGATCTCGTCCGGGGTGCCGACCTGCTCGATCGCCCCCTTGCGCATCACCACCACCCGGTCGGCCAGTTCCAGCGCCTCCTCCTGGTCGTGGGTGACGAAGATCGTCGTGTGGCCGGTGCGGTCATGGATCTCCCTCAGCCACTTGCGCAGTTCCTTGCGGACCTGGGCGTCGAGCGCGCCGAACGGCTCGTCGAGCAACAGCACGTTCGGTTCGACCGCCATGGCGCGGGCGAGCGCGACGCGCTGGCGCTGGCCGCCGGAGAGCTGCGCCGGATAGCGCTTGTCGAGGCCGGAGAGCTGCACCAGGTCAAGGAGGTCGAGCGCCCGCTGGCGGATCTCGGCCGCCGGCGGCCTCCGGTTGGCGGGCCGCACCTTGAGGCCGAAGGCGACGTTGTCGAGCACCGTCATGTGGCGGAACAGGGCATAGTGCTGGAAGACGAAGCCGATGTTGCGCTGCTGCACCGTCTTTTGCGAGGCATCCTCGTCGCCGAAGAAGATCGTGCCGCCGGTCGGGCTTTCGAGCCCGGCGACGAGGCGCAACAGCGTCGTCTTGCCGGAGCCGGAGGGGCCTAAGAGCGCGATCAGCTCCCCGGAGCGGATGTCGAGCGAGACGTCGTCGAGCGCCGGGAAGCGGCCGAATTCCTTGCGGATGTTGTGAACGCGCACGTCCATGGCGATACCTTTCGAATGCGGGCTTTCCCGGTCAGTGCCTGCGGCTGGCGGCGATCTCGGCGCTGTAGCGGATCTCCAGCGCCGTCTTCAAAATCAGGGTGATCAGCGCCAGCAGCGCCAGCAACGCCGCCACCGCGAAGGCGGCGACGAAGTTGTATTCATTATAGAGGATTTCCACCTGCAACGGCATGGTGTTGGTCTCGCCGCGGATGTGGCCGGAGACGACCGAGACGGCGCCGAACTCGCCCATGGCGCGGGCGTTGCAGAGCAGCACGCCGTAGAGCAGCCCCCATTTGATGTTCGGCAGCGTCACGTGCCAGAAGGTCTGCCAGCCCGACGCGCCCAGGGACAGGGCCGCCTCCTCGTCGCTACTGCCCTGTTCCTGCATCAGCGGGATCAGTTCGCGGGCGACGAAGGGGAAGGTGACGAAGACGGTGGCGAGCACCAGGCCGGGCACGGCAAACAGGATCTGGATGCCGTGGCTCTGCAGCCACGGGCCGATCAGGCTGTGCGAGCCGAACAACAGCACGAAGACGAGGCCGGAGATCACCGGCGAGACCGAAAACGGCAGGTCGATCAGCGTCGTCAGGAAGGCCTTGCCCTTGAACTCGAACTTGGCGATCGCCCAGGCGGCGGCGACGCCGAAGACGAGGTTGAGCGGCACGGCGATGGCGGCGACGGTCAGCGTCAGGCGGATCGCCGCGAAGGTCTCGGCGTCGCCGAGCGCCATGACGAACTCGGCCGGTCCCTTGCGCAGCGCCTCGGTGAAGACGGCGGCGAGCGGCAACAGCAAAAACAGCGCGACGAAGGCAAGGGCGGTGATCGTCAGCGTCAGCCGGGCAAAGCGGCTTTCCGAGGTGGCGGCGGCAAGCGCCGGCAGCGCCGGCTGCGGGCCGGGGCTTGCCACAGCGCTGGCGGTCAGGTCATGCGACATAGACATATCTCCGCCGGCTCCAGGCCTGGATCGAGTTGATGAACAGCAGCATCGCAAACGAGATCGCCAGCATCACCGCGGCAATCGCCGTGGCGGCGGCGTAGTTGAACTCCTCGAGCCGGATGACGATCAACAGCGGCGCGATCTCGGAGACATAGGGCAGGTTGCCGGCGATGAAGATCACCGAGCCGTATTCGCCGACGCCGCGGGCAAAGGCCAGCGCAAAGCCGGTGAGGCCGGCCGGCATCAGCCCCGGTAAAAGCACCCGGCTGATCGTCTGGAAGCGGCTGGCGCCAAGCGTGGCGGCGGCCTCCTCGACCTCCTTGTCGATCTCCTCCATGATCGGCTGCACGGTGCGCACGACAAAGGGCAGGCCGACGAAGATCAGCGCGACGACGATGCCGGCGGGGGTGAAGGCGACCTTGAGGCCGAGCGGCTCGATGACCTGGCCGATCCAGCCATTGGGCGCATAGAGCGTCGTCAGGGCAATGCCGGCGACCGCGGTCGGCAGTGCGAACGGCAGGTCGACCATGGCGTCGATCACCCGCTTGCCGGGGAACCGATAGCGCACCAGCACCCAGGCGAGGATGACGCCGAAGATCAGGTTGATCACCGCGGCGAGGAATGCCGTGCCGAAGGAGATCTTCAGCGCATTGAGGGTGCGCGGATCGAGCGTCAGCGCCACGAACTCCGACCAGCCGAGCCCGCTGGCGCGAAACACCAGGCCCGACAGCGGGATCAACACGATCAGCACCAGCCAGCTCAGCGTGATCCCGAGCGACAGCCCAAACCCAGGCAAGACACTCGGCTGGCGAAACCGCCAGGGCGCAGTCTTCGTCGTATCCGTCAATGGCACTACCTTTGCAAAGCTCACGAGACGTAATGAACCGCATTTCCTGCCAATGGCCCGGCGCGGCGCGAAGCAAGACGCGCAGCCAGTTTGACCGGCTGCGCGTCTAAGGTCGTTCTTATTGGCCCGGCTTGTAGAGCTGGTCGAAGACACCGCCGTCGCCGAAGAACTTCGGCTGGGCTTCCTTCCAGCCGCCGAAATCTTCGATGGTAACGAGCTTCAATTCGCCGAAGCGGGCGATATCAGCCGGGTCGGCAGCCGCCGGCTTGAACGGCCGGTAGTAGTGCTTGGCGACGATCTTCTGGCCGGCATCGCTGTAGAGGTAGCCGAGATAGGCTTCCGCCACCTTGCGCGTACCCTTGGCGTCGACATTGCCGTCGACGAGCGCCACCGGCGGCTCGGCCTTGATCGAGATCGACGGCGTGACGATCTCGAACTTGTCGGGCCCGAGTTCTTCGAGCGACAGATAGGCTTCATTTTCCCAGGCGAGCAGGACGTCGCCGAGGCCGCGCTGCACGAAGGTCGTCGTCGCGCCGCGCGCACCGGTGTCGAGCACCGGAACGTGCTTGAAGAGGTTGGTCACGTATTCCTGCGCCTTGGCGTCGTCACCGCCATTGGCGGCCCGGCCATAGGCCCAGGCGGCCAGAAAGTTCCAGCGCGCGCCGCCCGAAGTCTTCGGGTTCGGCGTGATCACCTGGATGTCCGGCTTCACCAGATCACCCCAGTCCTTGATGCCCTTGGGGTTGCCCTTGCGCACCAGGAAGACGATTGTCGAGGTGTAGGGTGCGCTGTTGTTTTCGAACTTCGTCTTCCAGTCCGCCGGGATCTTGCCGCTTTCCTTGGCGATCGCGTCGATATCGGCCTCAAGCGCCAGTGTGACGACATCGGCCTGCAGACCGTCGATGACCGAACGCGCCTGCTTGCCCGAGCCGCCATGCGACGTCTGGATCGTCACGGTCTCGCCGGTGTCTGCCTTCCACTTCTCCGCAAAGGCAGCGTTGAAGTCCTTATAGAGTTCACGTGTCGGATCATACGACACGTTCAGGATCGTCGTGTCGGCAAACGCAACACTCGCAGCCCCAAGCTGCAGGCCTCCGAGCACAATTGCCAGTCCCACTATTCCGGTAATTCGTCCAAAGACCATCTCGACCTCCATTGGTTACCAGATAAAACTATCAATTTAATCGACTGCTACAACGCAAACCGATGATGCTGGAGGCGGCTATCGGGAAATGTCCTATCGTTCTCGCGGCTTTTTCAGGAACGGTTTGCCTGCAACCGTCACATCTGGCCGCACCGGTCCGCCGAGACCATTAAATGGAGGGAGCGACGCCTATGTCCAGTGGACGCGCGTCGATTCTCCCTGCTGCTGTTTGGCCGAAAGGTCCCTCAAGGATCCGTCAGCTCTGCATTTCAGGGCGAATGCGGGTACTTCTGGAGAGCACAGCTTCTGCAGAAGGCAGGTCGCTACGTCTCTACAGCACACGGCCGCGGGCGACGATTGGCCAGGTGTCTTTCAGCGTGCCGCCCTCGATGATATGGACGGCGTCGACCATGTTGGTCACGACGCAGGCGTGGTTGGGCACGATGCGGAGCTGGTCGCCGACCTTAAGGTTGATCGGTCCATCGGTGACGAGGCGGCCATGTTCTTCCGAGAGCTGGTCGATGCGGATGTCATCACGGCCGAGCACGTGACCGTAGCCGGTCAACCCCAGCAGGTCAGAGGTCAGCACCTTGCTGCCGGCGTCGATGATCGCCCGGCTTTCGGAAGGCACCGAGACGACGGTCGCAAGCACCGTCAGGGCGCAATCGTCCCAACCGGCAACGCCACGCGAAACCAGCGAGCGATCGTTGTAGATGTAGGTGCCCGGTCGATATTCACTGGCGACAGGGGCGCCGGCGGCGTGCATCATGCTCGGGGTGCCGCCCGAGGTGATGGCGGGCACGGCGATGCCGTCGGCTTCGATCAGTCGCTTCGCTTCACTCATGAAGGCCTGGACCTTCGCCTCGCCGTCGACCGGCGGATAGGTCATCAGGCCGCCGAAGACCAGCCCCGGCGCATCCTCGATCCGGCGAGCCAGCCTCGCGGCTTCTGCCGGCGTGCCAACGCCACAGCGATCGGCGCCGGTGTTGCATTCGACGAGCACGCGAAGCGGTCTGTCCTTGCCCGCGAAATAGGTGGCAAGCCCGTCGATGACGGTCTCGTTGTCGGCGACGACGGCAAGCGCGACGCGGCCATTGAGCCGTTCCAGCCGTGTCATCTTGGCCTCGCCGAGAATGTTGTAGGTGATCAGCACGTCCTTGATCCGGTCGCTGCCCTCGACCATCGCTTCCGCCTCGGTGACCTTCTGGCAGGTGATGCCGACTGCGCCGGCCTCGAGCTGCAGCTCGGCCATCTGCGGCAGCTTGTGCGTCTTGATATGCGGACGCACGCGAATGCCATGCTCGTCGGCATAGGCCTGGAAGCGCTCGACGTTGCGCTTGGCAACCTCGAGATCGACGAGAACGGCCGGCGTTTCGATCGGCAAGGGCATCGCGGTCACTTCCTCTTCTCGCGCGGGACAACCTGTGATGAACGATTCTCACAAGAAGGAAAAGGCGTTGCCAAAGCAATCCCGGTCGTCGCCCGCAGGCAACCTCAGCCCTTCGCCAGCGACCGGCCGCTGTCGGGATCGAAGAGATGAAGGGCATCCGCCTCGACGATGAAGACGCGCTCTTCGCCCGAAAGAACCGAACTGCGCGGCGGCAGGCAGGCGGTAATGCGCTGCTCGCCGATCCGCGCCGTCGTCACGAGCTCGGGGCCAGTGAGTTCGACCACCTCGACGCGGGCCTTAAACTGCGGGGCGGGGTCGTCACCGGCGGCAAGTCGCAGCGCTTCCGGCCGAATGCCAGCCTTGACGCGCTGGCCATCCGAGACAACGCCCCGGAAGCGAGCCGGCAGGATGATTGCTTGCCCGTCGCCGGCGATCTGCAACTGACCTTGCGCAACGGTCGCATCAAGGATGTTCATCGGCGGCGAGCCGACGAAGCCGGCGACATACAGCGTCGCCGGCCGGTCATAGATCTCTTCCGGCGTTCCGAGCTGCTCGATCCGGCCGTCGCGCATCACCGCGATGCGGGTCGCGAGCGTCATCGCCTCGATCTGGTCGTGAGTGACGTAGACGACCGTGGTCTTCAGCATCTGGTGCAGGCGTTTGAGCTCGGTGCGCATCTCCATGCGCAGCTTTGCGTCGAGGTTGGAAAGCGGTTCGTCGAAGAGGAAGACCTGCGGATTGCGGACAAGCGCGCGGCCGATGGCGACGCGCTGGCGCTGACCGCCGGAAAGCTGGCTCGGCTTGCGGTCGAGCAGGTTCTCGATCTGCAGGAGCTTCGCCGTTTCCGTCACCGCCTTCGCACGCTCGGCGGCCGGAACCTTGCGCATCTCCAGCCCGAAGCCGATGTTCCGCGCGACGCTCATGTTCGGGTAGAGCGCATAGGACTGGAACACCATGGCGATGTCGCGGTCCTTGGGGTGGGCGCCGAGAATGGAGCGATCCCCGATCCGGATGTCGCCGCCGCTCGGCTCCGCAAGTCCGGCAATGATGTTGAGCAGGGTCGACTTGCCGCAGCCGGACGAACCGAGCAGCACCAGGAACTCGCCGCTCTCCAAGTCGATGTCGATGCCCTTCAGCGTCTCGATATCGCCATAGCGCTTGTGAATGTTCTGAATGGCGAGAGCGCTCATGCGCCGGTCTCCTGAAGGTAGGACGAAAGCGGTTTGCCGTAGCTGCGCGGCAAGGTGGAAATCGCCTCGGAGGCGATGGCGACGCCGGCGCGAAGACAGGCCTCCAAAGGCATCTCCGCGGCAAGTGCCGCCAGGAACCCGGCATTGAAGACGTCGCCGGCGCCGATCGTATCGACCACGGAAACCGCGGGTGCGGCGGTCGACGAAAAACGGCCTTCCGCATCGATGGCGATCGCGCCATGGGGTCCACGCTTGACGACGACGATCGCGCCCTCGGGCATGTTTTTCCGGAGCTCATGTGCCGCCGCGGTCGGGTCGGCAAGGCCCGTCAGCGTCGTCGTCTCGACCTCGTTGAACAGCGCCAGCCGGCAACGATTCAGCCAGCCGACGGTTGCCGTGCAGTTTGTCTGCGTCCAGCCGTCGAGCGGCCAGCCGGTGTCGAGGGCAACGGCTATGTCGTGCGCGTCGGTCCAGTCGAAGAAACGGTCATAGTCCGCGGTTAGCGCATCGGTCAGGAAGGCACCCGTAAGCAGCGCGTAGCCGCCGCGCAGCTTCTCCGCGTCAAGCATCGCTCGAACCTCCTCGAAACTCAAAAGCGGGAGATGTCCGCGCGTCGTGAAGAAGGTGCGTTCGCCATCGGGATGGGTGATGCCGACGGAGAGTGTGGTCCCGACATTTTCGACCGGCCAGGACTTGGATCGCTCGGGAAAAGCCTCCTTCAGCCAGGTTCCGAACTGGTCGTTGCCGACATTGGCGGCGATCACATAGTCGACACCGAGCGAATCCCAGGCGAGCGCGCTGTTGCCGGCACAGCCGCCGACGCGCAGTTCGTCATGATCGACGATGATTTCGGTGCCAGCCTTCGGCCAGGGGGCCGCCGGCCCGAGGATGAGATCGACATTGGCGTTGCCGACCACGGCAAGAGGACGCATCGGTTATTCGCTCCGGGTGATCTTGGTCGAGCGCACGGGAGTGCCGGCATTCTCGACCCGGGCCGCCGCAAAGGCGATCATGAAGGACTGGGCGACCGGCAGCATCGCGAAAATTGCCGCCATGCCGGCGGCCGGTGCAAAGGAAATGGTGGTGACGCCTTCGATCGGCGCTTGGCCGGAGGCGTCGAAGACGATGACCGGCGAGCCGGCCCCGGCGGCGGAAATAGCCATGGCTTCGACGAGACCGGCGGTCGGATCTTCCGCCCGGAAGAGCACGACGCCAACCGACGGGCCGAGCATTTCCATCGGTCCGTGGCGAAGCTGGCCGCCTTCGAGCGAGAAGCAGGGCAGGCGCGAAAGCTCGGTCAGGCCGAGGCCGATCGCTTCCGCCAGTCCCTGCAACCGGCGGCCCGACGTGACGACGGACCGGACGCCGCTCAACCCAGCAAGCGCTGCCGCCGTATCGGGCGATTGCGGATGTTCCAGTGCCTGAAACGCTGCGGCCGGGTCGTCGCCAAGGGCAGCGAGAACGGCAAGATGCAGGGCGAAGCTGATCGTCAGGCTGCGGGTGGCGGCAAAGGCTTTTTCCGTGCCTCCGACGCCGATGAGCGATGGTGCGTTCTTCGCGAGGAAGGAGCCGCCTTCCAAGGTGAGGCCGAAGGTGTGCGGCGTTGCGCCATTGGTTTCGCTAAACCAGCGCAGCACTTCGGCGCTTTCGCCCGACTGCGAGGTCACAAGGATTGTCTTGTTCTCGATTGGAAGCGGCTGGCCGAGCTGTTCCGAGAGCGGCAGGGCAATGGCGTCGATGCCATGGGTGCGGTAGAGCGGCTCGACGGCGCGGCCAACGGCATGCGAACCGCCCATGCCGAGCAGCAGCAGCTTGCCCGTCGCCTTCAGCGAGATGGCAATCTTTGTTGCAAGGGTTGTTGCCTGGTGGAAGGAGCCGATCGCATCCGAAGCCTGACGCGCCATTTCACGATCGATTGCGACGAGCCCGGCCGGGCGTTGCGTGGTGGTCATAGCCGTCATCCTTTGACGCCGCCGCTGGTCAGCCCGGAAATCAGGGCTCGCTGCATGAGGAGGCCGATCAACACCGGGGGCAGGGCGGCGAGCACCCCGGCGGTTGCGATCAGTCCGTAGTCGGAGACACGGCCACCGGCGAGATCGGCAATGGCAACCGTGAGCGTCTTGGCGCGCAGATCGGAGGTGAAGAGCAGCGCATAGAAGAATTCGTCCCAGGCGAGCAGGAAGGCGAAAAGCGCCGAAGTCGCCATGACCGGTGCCGCGAGCGGCAGGGTGATGAGCCGCAGGATCTGGTCGAGGCGGGCGCCATCGATCATGGCCGCGCTCTCGATCTCCCTGGGAATGGAATCGAAGCCGGATTTCAAGAGCCAGGTGGTGAAGGGGGCGAGAATGGTGAGGTAGACAAGCGCCAGGCCGAACACGGAGTTCAAAAGGCCGAGATAGGCAAGCCCCATGTAGAGCGGCACGGCCAGCGCCACCGGCGGCAGCATGTAGGTGGCGATCACGCCATAGAGCGACCAGGAAACACTGGGTGTGCGGGACACGGCCCAGGCGGATGGAATGGCGACAGCGATCGCCGCCAGTGTCGCCATGCCGGCGACCTTGATGCTGTTGAACAGCGAAGCGGTAAAGGCGGCGCCGGCGCTGTTCTCCAGCGTCGACAACAGCAGGCGGTAGCGCGACAGGTCGATTGCGTCCGGCCACCAGTTGAGCGGCTTTGCCGAAAGGTCGGCGGCCGACGAGATACTCATGACGAAGAGCCAGAGAATGGGAGCTAGGATGACCGCTGCCAGCAGGAGCGCCGAGGCGTAGACGAAGGCGGTGAACAGGGGGTTCTGGCGTTCCATTACGATGCTCCTGCGGCCTTGCGCACCAGTGCCGCATAGGCGACGGCCAGCACCGTCACGAGCAGCGTGACGATCAGCGCCAGCGAGGCGCCCGATCCGGCGCGCTGGAAGGAGAAGGCCTCCTGATAGACGAGGATCGACAGCGTGCGCGTGCTGTTGGCGGGGCCGCCGCGCGTCATCACCCAGATGATGTCGAACACTTTGAAGGCCTCGATCGTGCGCAGCACGAGGGCGACGAGCAGAGGCCCCGCCAGATAGGGCAGGATGACATAGCGGAAGCGGTTGAAGGGGCCAGCGCCATCGACGAGCGAGGCGGCGGTGATATCGCGCGGCACGGCCTGGAGGGCCGCAAGTGCGATCAGTGCCACCAGCGGAAAATTCTTCCAGCAATCGGCGATGATCAGCGCCGTCAGTGCGGAGCCGGGCTCGCCGAGCCAGGAGCGGTAGCTGTCGATCAGGCCGATCTGCGTCAAGGCGGCGTTGAGCGCGCCATATTCGGGATTGTAGATCAGTCGCCATAGCGTGGCGTTGACCACCGTCGGCAGCGCCCAGGGCAGGATCATCAGCGCACGCAGCGCGGTTCGGCCACGAAACTGTTGATTGAGCAGAAGGGCCGCCAGCACGCCGAGCACCATCTCGGCGGTGACCGATACGACGGCGAACCAGGTCGTCGTCATGAAGGCGCGCAGGAAGTTCGAGCCGCCGAGCATCTTGGCATAGTTGTCGAAGCCGACGAACGCGCCTTCGGTGCCGACGAGTTTGGCGTCGGTGAAGGACAGCCTGACCGTATCGACCAATGGCCAGCCGATGACCGCAATCATGACCACCAGCAGTGGCAGCATGAGCAGCCATGCGCGCGTCGTAATCCAGGTGCCGGACATGGAATGGAAACCTTCTCGGGCCCAGGGAGCCCGTCATGCTATCGCACATTGCCTCGGATCGTAACCGACCCAAGCGAATGATGCGCCAAATCAAAGTGTTAAAGTCCTTGGACGCAAGCGTTAAACCGCTAAAGCGTCGTTTCCCGCGGTCCCCGGGCGGTTGCCCGCCCGGGGCTTGGGAGGACGGCTCAAAGGCCGCTGTTTTCGGCCGCCGTCTTCAAGGCGTCCTCAGGTGAAGCCTGGCCGAGCAGCGCTTCCTGGATCGCCTGCTGAAGGGCAGTCGAAAGTTCCTGGTACTTCGGTGTCGTCGGGCGCGGATACATGGCCGCCAGGCCGCGCTTGGCGGCGCCGATCAGTTCTTCCTGACCTTTGGTGACATTGGCATCCTCATAGGACGAGGCCCAGATCGGCAGGCTGAGCTTGGCATAGGCATTCTGCGTCTGCTGCGAGGTCATGTAGACGATGTACTTCCAGGCCTCGTCCGGATTCTTGCTGGTCGAAGTGATGCCAAGACCCATCGAACCGTTGACGGCCGAAACTTCGCTCTTGCCGGCAACACCCGGGGCCGGCACGACGCCGACCTTGCCGGCAACCTTGCTTTCCTTCGGATCGTTGGCAAGGTTGTACATGTAAGTCCAGTTCAGCGCGAAAGCGGCTTCGCCGTTCTGGAACACCTTGCGCACGTCCTCCTCCAGGAACTCTTTGGAGTTCGGATTGGTGAGGCCAGAAGAATAGCTCGCCACCATGTAGTTGAGCGCGTCGAGGCCGCCGCCCGAAGTAAACGCCGGCTTGCCGCCGTCGATGAACTTGCCGCCATAGGCGCTGACGAGGGTGGTGTAGTCGCAGATCGCGGCTTCGGCCTGCGACCAGCTCCAGGCGATCGGTGTTGCGAGCAGGCCCTTGTCCTTGATCACCTTCGCCTGTTCGGCAAGTTCGTCCCAGGTCTTCGGCGGCGCCTTGATGCCGGCCTTCTCCAGGATTTCCTTGTTGTAGAACAGGTATTTGGTGTCGAGGATCCACGGCATGCCGTAGCGCTTGCCGTCATATTCGACAGTCGTCCAGGCACCGGGCAGCACGCCAGATTTCATCTCGTCGGTGATGCGGTCGGTGACATCGACGAGCACCTTGTTGGTGGCGTATTCGGCCGGCCAGATCACATCGAAGAGCACGACGTCGTAGCCGCCGCCGGACCCCTGCGCCAGCACGGTTTTGTCGTGCAGCCCCTCATAGGGCACGAATTCGAGGTTCACCTTCACGTCCGGGTTGGCCTTGGTGAAGGCCTCGGTCATCGCGCGCACATCCGCCTCGCTATAGGCCGCCTGGGCCATGAAGAGTGCGTTCAGCGTCGTTTCCGCATGCGCGTGACCGGCGAAGGAAACGCTGGCGAGGGCCGCACAAAGCAGCGTGGTTCTAATCGATTTCAACATCATTTCCTCCAGTAACTTGAGCGGTTCAGCTTCCTTCGACGCGTCTCAACGGCGCGCCGCATGCGAGAAGTCCGTCCGTTTCCGAGCGGCCGTCGACATATCCGTCGGAGCGCTCGCAGCGGCCCTTGCCGCTGCCTTCGTTCCCCCGGAGCTCATTTCGGCTCCTATTAAGTCAATTGTCTTGACTTATTTTTTGTTCAATATTCTAACAGTGTCAAGAGGGCTTTTTGGATGAACGATATGCGCCTGATCCGGGCGAAGAGCGGCACCAATCAGGAGGGAACGAGCGCACACAACCGGCGTGTGATGATCGACGCTCTGCGCCTGAACGGTCAATTGTCCCGGGCTGAGCTTGCGCGCGCGACGGCGCTCACGAAGCAGACGGTCTCCAACATCATCGAGGATCTGGAACGCGATGGGCTGGTCGAATCGCTCGAGGCGGTGCGTAACGGCCGCGGGCAACCCTCGACGCCCTATCGCCTGGTGCCGGAGGGTGCCTTTGCGATCGGACTGCAGATCGACCGGCATGTGACGCGGACCATTGCGGTCGATCTGGTCGGCCGGGTGCTTGCTCGCGGCGAGGCCAACCTGCCCGCCGGCGGACCGGCGACCGGCGTCCGGACGATCCTGGAACTGATCGAGAAGACCCGCCGCGATCTCACGGCGATCGCCCCGCAATCGGAAGATCGGCTCGTCGGCCTCGGGGCGGCAATGCCCGGTCCCTTCGGTATCGAAGCCGATGACGACGACACTTGGATGATGGCGGCCTGGCAGAATTTTCCGTTGCTCGAAACGCTTGCGGCCGGCACGGGACTCGATGTCGGCTTGCAGAACGATGCCGCTGCGGCTGCGACTGCCGAACGCATGGTCGGAGCTGCGCACGGCGTGGACCATGCCATCTGCATCTATCTCGGCTATGGCCTTGGCGCCGGGCTGATCCTCAACGGCGAGCTCTATCGCGGCGCCAATGGCAATGCCGGCGAGATCGGCATGATCCTCAGCCTGCCGCGTGGCGCGTCGCTGGACGAGCGCACGCCGCTCGAACACCGCGCCTCGATCGCTTCACTCTGCAGGCTGCTCGACCTCGACCCCGCCGATCCCGAGCTATACGCCCATATCGATGCGGTTGCCGCCGGCCCGGACGAGCGGGTGCGGCGCTGGCTCGACGCGGCCGTCTTCGAACTGCGCGCCGCCGTCCAGGCGCTCGAAACGATCTTCGATCCGCAGACGGTGATCCTGTGCGGCGGGCTTCCACCGGGGCTCGCGCGCCTGCTCGTCGAGGCGATGATGCCGTTGCTGCCTTCGATCGCCGACCGGCGCGACCGCAGCCTCCCCCGTCTGCAGATCGGTTTCACCGATCCCTGGGCGGTGGCGATCGGTGCTGCGGCAGAGCCGATCAGCCGCACTTTCGATCCGCGCTTCTCAGCAATTCTCAAGACCCGGGTCAGCGCCGCCCTATGATCCCGGACTTTCGGCGATCAGGTTCGTGGTTCGTCCAGACGCGCCAGTTCCGCAAACTCGGCGGCGAGGAAGTCGAGCAGGGCACGAACGGAGGGCAATAGGCCCCGGCGCGACGGGAACGCGGCGTGGATGATGCCGGCCTTTGGCGCCCAGTCCGGCAGCACATCGACCAGTGTGCCGTCTTTCAGGTCCTGCCGGACCACCATTGTTGGGAGCTGGCAGATGCCGACGCCATTGAGGGCCGCCAGTCGCAAGGCCACCATGTCCTCGGTGACGAGCCTTGGCCGGTGCCTGACGATTGCGGTTGTGCCGCCGGGACCGTCCAGCCGCCAGTCGTGACTTTGGCGATCGGGGTTCCAGGCGAGGCTCGGGAGAGCGCCGAGATCCGCCGGTGCGGGCGGCGCGATCATGTCGGCAAGCAGCCTGGGACTGGCGACCAGCCGTTGCTTGCTCTCGGCAAAGCGCTTGACGACGAGATCGCTTTCTTCAAGCGGCGGAAAGCGGACGCGGATCGCGACGTCGATGCCCTCACGCAACACGTCGACGCGGCGATTGGTGCTTTCGAGTACCACCTCCACCTTCGGACATTCGGCCATGAACCGGGCGATCATTTCGCCGACCTGGAAATAGACGACCGAAGACGGGCAACTGACATGGACCACACCCTGCGGTTCGGAACGCGTGCGGTCGATCATCTCCTGCGCCGCTTCGGCCTCCACCAGCATGGCGACACAATGGCGATAATATTCCCGGCCGATCTCGGTGATGACGAAATGACGGGTCGAGCGCTCCACGAGCCGCACGCCCAGCCGCTCTTCCAGGACGCCGATGCGGCGGCTCAAACGTGAGCGTGGCATATTCAGTTTGCGGGCGGCGGCCGCGAAGCCATTCTGCTCGACCACGTCGACGAAGAGCCTGAGATCGTTCAAATCCTGCATGGGTATTTGTCCTGTTTTTAGGACACTATAGCTCAAAACGCCCGTCTACCGCCAGATTTGGTGCAGCCGTATCTTGCCTCCAACGCTCTCGCTGAAACGGCGGGGCCAAGGAGAAACAGCCATGAGAAAGATACTCGGCATCTTCGGGAACGCGCATCCGCATTGGGTTGGCGATGGCTTCCCGGTTCGCTCGCTGCTGGCGCGCGACCGCGTCGGCGATCATGCCAGCCCGTTCCTCTTGCTCGACTACGCAGGGCCGATGAACTTTGCGCCGGGCGTGACACCGCGCGGCGTCGGCGTCCATCCGCACCGCGGCTTCGAGACGGTGACGATCGTCTACCAGGGCGAGGTCGACCATCGCGACTCCGCCGGCAATGGCGGTCATATCGGCCCGGGCGACGCGCAATGGATGACGGCCGCCGGCGGCATCCTGCATGAGGAATTCCATTCGGAGCGCTTCACCAAAGAGGGTGGTACCCTCGAAATGGTCCAGCTCTGGGTCAACCTGCCGGCAGTCAACAAGAATGTCGAACCCGGCTACCAGACCTTGCTCGATCGAGACATTCCGACGGTGAGCCTGCCGGATGGCGCCGGCGCGTTGCGGGTGATCGCCGGGAATTATGCCGGAGCGCAAGGACCCGCCCGCACCTTCACGCCCGTCAATCTATGGGACCTGCGCCTGAAACAGCAAGCTTCGCTGGCTCTCGATCTGCCGGAGGGCCATTCGGCTGGCCTGGCGGTCCTGCGCGGCAATGTCCTCGTCAATGGCAGCGATCTCGTCGGGGAGGCACAGTTCGTTCTCCTCGGTCGTCACGGCGGCGGCGCTACTCTGGACGCCAGCTCGGATGTGACGGCGCTCGTCCTCAGCGGCGAACCGATCAACGAACCGGTCGCCATGTACGGCCCATTCGTCATGAACACCGAACAGGAAATCAGACAGGCGATGACGGACTTTCAGTCTGGCCGCTTTGGCAAGATCGCGAGCGCCTAGCGCCGGCTGGTCGCGCACGTCGGGCCGAAGCTCGGACGGCCCAAGGGCGGATACACTTCGCCAAAGATATCGAGCCTCACAAGAAGCAACGGCCGCAATCGACCGGGCGTTGTCTCGATCCCAACAGAAGCCCATCAAACAAGGAGCAATGCCATGACACCTGCAAACTTCAACGGACAGCGCCCGGTTATCGATCCCGATGACGCCGTAATGTTGCTGATCGATCACCAGAGCGGCCTGTTCCAGACCGTCAACGACATGCCGATGCCGAAGCTGCGCGCCCATGCGGCAGCGCTTGCCAGCATGGCGACGCTGACCAAGATGCCCGTGATCACCACCGCTTCCGTGCCGCAGGGCCCGAACGGCCCACTGATCCCGGAAATCCATGCGAACGCGCCGCATGCCAAGTACGTTGCCCGTCGCGGCGAGATCAACGCCTGGGACAATCCGGATTTCGTCACCGCGGTGAAGGAAACCGGCCGCAAGACCCTGATCATCGCCGGCACGATCACCAGCGTCTGCATGGCTTTTCCGGCGATCAGCGCTGTCCATGACGGCTACAAGGTCTTCGTCGTCGTCGATGCTTCGGGCACCTACTCGAAGATGGCCGAGGAGATCACTCTTGCCCGTGTCGTCCAGGCCGGCGTGGTGCCGATGGATACGGCGGCGGTCGCCTCCGAACTGCAGCGCACCTGGCACCGCGACGACGCCCAGCAGTGGGCAGAGATCTACACCAAGATCTTCCCGGAATATCAGTTGCTGATCGAAAGCTATCTCAAGGCACAGCAGGTCGAAAAGGACCACGAGCAGCTCGACTCGCAACGCGGCTGAGAACGCTGAGAAATCGCGAAAACGGACTGCAAGCACCCACGGCTGATATCGGCCGTGGGTACTTCGCTTGTCGATCAGCGCCGGTCGAGTTCCAGGATGGTCTGGAACAGAACCTCCGCGCCGCGGGCGCACTCTTCGGGCGCGGTATATTCCGCCTCGTTGTGCGAAAGACCTTCCTTTGAGGGCACGAAGATCATAGCGGTCGGCGTAATCGTCGCGATATGCGCCGCATCGTGTCCGGCGCCGGATACGGCGTCCGTGGCCGAATAGCCGAGTGCTTCTGCGCTGGCGCGTACGGCATGCACGATCGACGGATCGAAGACGACCGGCGCCTTCGACCAGACGCGCATCAGCCCGGCGCGGGCGCCGGCCTTGCGAACGGCATCCTGCAAAGCGGTTTCCATCCGGTCGAGGCCGGCCTCGGAGGGATGGCGCATGTCGATCTGGAGCCGAACGGAACCCGGCACGACGTTGCGCGAATTGGGGCCGACCTCGACGAAGCCCACGGTACCGACACCAGGGGTATTTTCTCGGGCGATGTCGCGCACCGCGAGCACGATCTCTGCTGCGGCAACGAGCGCATCGTCGCGCTGCGCCATCGGCGTGCTGCCCGCATGTGCCTCGGTTCCGGTGATGACGACATCGAACCAGCGCAGGCCCTGGATGCCAGTGACGACACCGATCTCGGTTGCGGACGCTTCGAGCAACGGTCCCTGCTCGATATGGAGCTCGACATAGGCGGCTAAGGCGGTCGGTTCGACCGCCGCACTTCCGCGATAGCCGATCGCATCGAGGGCTGCGCCCACCGGGACGCCTTCGCGGTCGCTGAGGGCATGGGCTGCATCAAGCGAAAGCGCGCCGGCAAAGACGCCGGACCCCAGCATCGCCGGCGAGAAGCGCGAGCCTTCCTCGTTCGTCCAGTTAACGACCGTCAGCGGATGGCGGAGCCGCGTGGAGGTTTCCTTGAGGGTACGTAGGATCTCGACTCCGGCCAGCACGCCAAGGATGCCGTCGAACCGGCCGCCTTGCGGCTGGGTATCGAGATGACTGCCGACGGCGATCGTCGGCAGTGCCATGTCCTCGCCCGGATAGGTCGCGAAGATGTTGCCGATGCCGTCGACTTCGACCGAGCAACCGAGGGCCCGGCACTCGCCGACGAACCAGTCGCGGACCTGGCGATCCTCCTCGGTCAGCGTCAGGCGGGTGACCCCGCCCTTGTCGGTCCCGCCGAACCGGGCGGTCGTGACGAGATCGTTCCACAACCGGTCGCCGTTTGTTGCCGGTGTGTTGATACGCTTGGGCTCAGTGCGCGAGGCTTCGGTGCTCATTTCGGCTGCTCCGGAGCATCCTTGTTGAACCGGTAGCGGAAGTCGCAATGGGTGGCGCCCTGCATCACGGTCTGGGTGCGTTCAAGCGTGATGCGCGGATCGTAGCCGGTGCAGAAGACGCCGTCGCGGTTGCAGGAAAGCAGGTGCCCGATATGGCCGAGCCCCATCTCGCGATAGGTCTCGGCGTAGCGACAGCGCTTTACATTGTAGTGGAACTCTTCATCCGTCGCTTTCGTGACCTCGATCGTCAGCGCATCATCCTGGGTCCAGAGGGCCTGCAACTCCTGGAACGTGCGCAGATTGGTGCCGCCAGGCGTTTTTGCCGCAAACGTCCGGCCAGCTTCGATCGCGGCCTTTGTGATCGCCTTGTCGAGGATTGCCTGCGCGCGCTCTTCGCCGATTTCCTCGCGCATCGCCTCGTAGATCGGCGCGATGATGCCGGCCTCGATGCGGCGGCGTGCGAGAATGCCGATTTCGCCGTCCATCGCCGCTCTGGACGCGGTTTCGGTGGTTTCTTTGTCCGTCTTTTCCATGGAATGCCTCCCTGTCTGCCATAGGGCAGAACAACAGGGGCAGGATACTACGGCAGCGATGCCTTTGTGTTGCAAATCTGTGCCGGAAGGATCCGATGCTATGCAAATATTTTGCGCAGATTTGAGCTTGTGCCGGAATCAATCTCGCCGCTGCTGGCGCCGAACGAGTAGGAGTCGCGTGAAGTCTGTTCGTGACCGGCGAACACAGACCTGCGCGATCAACGCTCGCTGCTCGAAACAAACCAGCGGTAATAGGGATTGTCCGACTCGACACGCATCAGCAATTCCATGTCGCGCGCCCATTCGTCGCGATAACCGGCATAGGCGTTGAGCGATGCCTGATAGAACAGCATCAGCCGGTTGTGCGCATCGGCCACGGATTTTTCGAGCGCCGCGTCCGCTCCGACAAGCGGTGCCTTGCTGCGCAAGGCGACGAGGTTTGGCAGGGTCCGCTGCAACTCGTCGGGCCGAACCCAGCTCGCATATTCGATCCGCGGCTGGTCGTCGGTCACCGGCAGGATTTCACCGGCATAGCGCTCGAGCCCGTCGCGATCGGTCATCCAGGTTGCCAGTAAATCCGCGGCGCTGCCGATGCCGACCTCGCCAAGCGCAGAGACGAGGGCCGGGTCGGCCATCCGTGAAGCAATGCGACCGACGTCAAGTTCCTGCGGGTTCACGGAGCCGACCAGCAGCATCTCGTGCAGTTCGGTCGACCAGAGCGAGGCGTGCGGGAAACTGTCGAGGAAGCTGCGCACGAGCGCACGTGTGTCCTCGTCATTCTGGGTGGCGATCGGTAGCCATTGCGCCACGAGACCGTTCGGCGCCAGGCGCTCGCGTGCCAGTTGATAGAAGCCGGACGAATAAAGATTGACGACGCCGGCCGCCGATGGTGGCGGCGGTTCCAGCGTGATGAGATCGTAGCGCTCCGCACTTCGCATCAGTTCGCGACGCCCGTCAGCAACACGCACTTCGAGGCGGCTGTCCTTTGCTGCATTGAAATTGCCGGTAAAGAATGCCGAGGCGCGGGCGACGGACGGCAGCAACTCGGCGGCAACGCGCTGGTCGAGCCCGGGATAGGCCAGCAGCGAGCCCGCGGTAATCCCGGTGCCGAGCCCGATCACCAGTGCCGATCTCGGCTCACCCTTGTGGATGAGGAGGGGCAAGAACGCCTGCAGTCGCATGTAGCGTAGCGACGGCATGGCATCGCCGGTGTTGGAAACGCCCTGGATGTAGAGGCGGCGGAAACGCCTGCCCGGCTGGCCCTGTTCGATGACGGCGACAGTGGCGCCCAGGCCTTCTTCGTAAGAGATGATCGTACCGTTGCCGCGCGCGAGGTTCAACAGGTTCGCCAGGCGGTCCGACGGCACCGCGACGGCGATCAGCACCGTGACGATGGCGAGCGCCGGCGTCGCCATGCGCCAGCCCGTCCAACCGTTCTTTCCGCGACTGAGCGCGATGAGGCCGATGATGGCTGCGGTGACGGCGAGAATGGCGAAGCTTCTGATGATGCCGAAGGACGGAATCAGCACGAAGCCGGTCAGAAGCGTGCCGGCGATGCCGCCGAGCGTGTTCAAGGCGAGAACCCGCCCGGTGTCGCGCCCAACATTTTCGGGGTCGACGGCGAGCCGCAGCGCGACCGGGAAGGCGGCGCCGAGGATCAGCGTCGGGACGAAGACGATGGTGAGGCCCGCGGCGAGGAAACGTGCGCACCTTCCGGCAAAGATGCTGCTGGTGATAGCGGTCACGGCAGCTTCGGCGCTGGTCTGCAACACCGTCAGCCAGGGGCCGAGCAAGGCGAGCTCGGCGAGCGCCACGAGACCCGCCAGCGTGATGAGCAGGCCGAAGGTGCCCCAGGCATCCGACAGCCTATCGGTCCGGCGGGCAAAGAGTGCCGCGCCGAGCGCCAGACCAGCAAGATAGGTCGCCAGCACCACTGAGAAAGCAAATGAGCGGGTGGAGATGAACTGGACGATCGCCTGCGACCAGGCGACTTCGTAGCCAAGCGCGATGCCGCCGGCGATCGCGTAGAGGATCAGCGCGAGACGCGAACCGGCACCTTGCGTTTCTGCCGGCTGCTCGCTTTGCAGGGTTTTGCGCGTCCTTGCCGTGTTCAGTGAGAGGGCGATGGCCGCGGCGGCGGCGCCAAAGGCGCCGGCGGCAAAACCGGTCGCGTGCACGCCGAGCGCTGGAACGATCACGAAGGAGACTGCCAGACAGCCGACGATCGCGCCGAGCGTATTGGCGGCATAAAGGCGACCGCCCTTCACTCCGACCCCACCCGGTGCCCCTTCGAGCGAATGCAGCAGCACGGGGAGGGTGCCGCCCATCAGGAAGGCAGGTGTCGCCACGATCAGGACCAGCAAGGCCCAGGCGGCGAAGGCGCTGGTGCCTTCGATCGCGACGAAGAGCGGGGCGATATGGGAAAGGACGACGGTGACGCCGGTGCCAAGCACGGCAACGCCGGTTTCCAGCAGGGCATAGAGGCGGAGCGGTTGCTCGGAACGGTTGCCGATGCTGCCGAGGGCAAAGCTGCCGAGCGCAAGGCCCAGGAAGAAGGCGCTGACACCCGTGCTGACCGCGTAGACGTCGATGCCGGTAACGAGCGAGAGCTGCTTGATCCAGAGGACCTGGAAGATGAGCGCGGCCGTGCCGGAGAGAAAGAGCATGAATGCGGCGATGGCCGGACCGAAGCGTGTCCGCCTTGCCGCCAAGGCGCCTTCATTCGACTCTTCGAAGGCGACTGTTCGAGCGGGCGGAATGTTCTTCGTCATCGATGTACGCCATCTGAGCAAACGCAAGAAAGAGAAGGCGGCGCGTATGGTGCGCCGCCTTCGATATTGTCATTGAGCCGGTTGCGTCTTGGCCAGGATCTCGTTGATCTTGGCATGCACGCCTTCTTCGATCTGGTCGACCGAAAAGCTCGCCGGCTTCTGGCTCGGCGGATACTCGATGAACGTTTCGAGGAAGGCGGCAGCCTTGATGACGCCCTGAGCGGTCAGATAGGCGTTCTTGGTGACCCAGTCGTTGTACTGGTCGGAAACGATGTCCGCGCGCTCATAGGGGTCCATGCGCAGGTTGAAGATCTTCGGGACGCGCAGGCAAGTGAACGGATCCTGCCAGACGTCGAAGCCGCCGGGCTTGCGCATTTCGCAGAAGGCCAGTTTCCAGTTGTCGAAGCGCATGCCGACGAGCTTGGCGTCGTCGTTGAAATAGTAGAACTCGTTGCGCGCGCTCTTCGGTTGCTCACCGGTGAGGTACGGCAACTGGTTGTAGCCGTCGAGATGCACCTTGAAGGTCTTGCCGTCGAGGTCGGTGCCCTTGAGCAGACGCTCCTTGATGTCCTTGTCGCCGGCTGCCGCCAAAAGCGTCGGGAACCAGTCGAGACCGGAGAACATCTCGTTGGAAACGCCTGGCTTGATCTTGCCCGGCCAGCGGATCATGGCCGGTACCCGGAAGGCGCCTTCCCAGTTGGAGTCTTTTTCGCTGCGGAACGGCGTGGTTGCCGCGTCCGGCCAGGAGAACTGGTTGGGGCCGTTGTCAGTGGTGTAGACGGCGATGGTGTTGTCGGCAATTTTCAGTTCGTCGAGCAGGTCGAGCAGCTTGCCGACGTCACCATCATGCTCGATCATGCCGTCGGCATAGTCATTGCCCGGCATGCCGCTCTGGCCTTTGTATTGATCGCGCACATGGGTGAAGAGATGCATGCGCGTCGGGTTCATCCAGGTGAAGAACGGCTTCTTGGCTTCCGTCTGCTTCTTGATGAATTCCATCGCCGCCGCGGTCGTCTCGTCGTCGATGGTCTCCATGCGCTTGGTGTTGAGCGCCCCGGTATCTTCCACCTTGCCGTCGGCGAAAGAGTGCAGCACGCCACGCGGCGCATAGGATTTGAGGAAGGCCGGATCGTCCTTCGGCCAATAGGGCCGCTCCGGTTCTTCCTCGGCGTTCAGGTGATAGAGGTTGCCGAAGAATTCGTCGAAACCGTGTGCGGTTGGCAGGAAGCGATCCTGGTCGCCGAGGTGGTTTTTGCCGAACTGGCCGGTAGCATAACCCTGCGCCTTCAGCGCCTGGGCGATCGTCACGTCACGGTCCTGGATGCCGACCGGAGCGCCGGGTACGCCGACCTTGGACATGCCGGTGCGCAGCACCGTCTGCCCGGTGATGAAGGTGGAGCGGCCGGCGGTGCAACTGTTCTCGGCGTAATAATCCGTGAATATCATGCCGTCGCGGGCGATCCGGTCAATGTTCGGCGTCTTGTAGCCGACGACGCCGAAGGAGTAGGCGCTGATATTGGTCTGACCGATGTCGTCGCCGAAGATCACGAGAATGTTCGGCTTGGCGGCATCCTGTGCGAAAGCAGGCAGCGCCTAGGCGGCAATCGTCGACATCAGCACGGTGCCGGCGAGCGCCAGCGCTTTGGGTTTCATGGACCGCTCGACGGCACATGCCGCGAACTGCCCAAGCCTGTTCTTCAAATCGATATTCATTTCAAATCTCCCTGAGGCCGCAAACAAATCGCTCTCGGAATGCAGGCAAGGTTCGAATTTACCGACGTAATCTCCGCGGGAAGGCGCCCGCGGGTAAGTACGTAACGGTTACGAAGGCGTGCGGGCGCGTGTAACGGAGGCGCCGCACGGGGCTTCAGCGGCTCTTCCGCAAGGTGCTGTCGAACACCGGGTTGAGCTCGGGCAATTCATCAGCCGCTTCGCCGCCGTCGTCGGAGAACTCTTCCAGCCAACGTCGCCGGGCCAACGTCAATCCACTTCGCAGACGGGCGAAATCGGAGCGCTCGTGTTTTAATTGCGCAATGCCGTAGCGGCTCTGCCGATGGCGAGCGAAGGCGCCTACCGCCTCCGGATCGGCAAACCGATCCACCCATTTCGCAAGCGGCACGTTGCCGGTCTTGCGCGACCATTTATCGAGCGCCGATTCCAGCCGTGTCCTGTCATGGTCGCGGCAGGCGTCAAGAACGTGGCGGAAGGCCGTCTCCTCTGATTGCGCTTTGCGCAAGAGCGCCGCGCCGATCCGGGTTTCCAGCCGGCCGGCCAGATTGGCGGCAAGCTGAACCAGTAAGGCAAATGCGAGGACGGCGGCCGCGGCAGTGGCCCACCACAGCCTGTCGATTGGTTCCTCGACGCGCGGCGGCGGGGGCGGGGCAAGAGCAATTTCCGTAGCCGGCGCCGCGCCGACCACCACCTTCGCCCCGTCGACCTCGGCCGTTTCGGTCTTTCCGGTCGCGGGGTTGAACCATTCCAATGTGATCGCCGCCAGTAAGAAGGTTCCCGGCGCGGCAAAGACATAGGTCACGGTGTCCTTGCGCAGTCCCGCGGCAATATCGCCGCGCGGCGTGCGCTCCTCCGAGAGCACCGGATCATGCCGATAAATCTTGACGCCCTCGGGCGCTTCGAAGGTCGGTTCGGGGATCATCATCGGTGCCACGCCGGTCGCGCGGGTGGTGACCGTGCGCACCAGCGCGTCGCCCGCATGCAGGCCGGCCGCGTCCCGGTCGAATGTCTGCGTGATCGTGATTTCCCCGGCGGTGACACCGGGCGTACCGGCGGCCCCTCCGGGAACCGCTTCGACGGTGAATTTGAGCCGTGGTACCGCCACCCTGCCTTGTGTCGTCTGGCCGGGCACGGCGGCATAGCCGAAGGGAATCACGATCGTCGGCAGGGCATAGTTACCTGCTGCCTGTGGCGTGATCACATAGGTCTTGCGGATGCCGGAAAAGGCCTCGCCATCAACAGTCTCATTGAGGTTCATGCCGCGGTCGTCGGGCATGGTGACCACCGCACCCGGAAGATCGAACAAGGGGAACTGCGGCGGCGCCAGGAAATAGTTCGGCACGAAGACGTCGACGTCGATCTCTATCTGCTGCCCGGCATAAATCGTCCCCTCGGTTGCGAGCGTGGCGCGCGCGAAGGGGTTCGCGGCGAATGCGTTGCCCACAAGCCAGAGCGACAGGCCGACGAGCCAGACGAGGAGCCGAGGCAAATTGGACGAGGCGCTCACGGTGTCGCCTCCTTCGCCTCGATCGCAAATTTGCGTGCGAGCAGCTCGGCGGGCGAGACCTGGATGTTGCGCATCCACATGTCCGCCGTCTGCGGTCCACCCTGGATCGTCGCGTCCGTGCCCTTCTTCCCCTTGTCGTCGAACTGCACCTGATCGGGGTCGATACCCGCCTGTTCCTGCTGCTCGTCCTGTTCCTGCTTGTCCTTGGCGGCCTTGAACTTTTCGGCAGCCGCCAGGTTCCTTTTCGCGTCGGGCCAGTCGGGGCGGCGTCTCAATGCCTGCTTATAGGCAGCGATCGCCTCTTCCGCCTTGCCGAGGTGCATGAGGGCGTTGCCCTGGTTATAGTAGCTTCCGGCCGTATCGGTCTCGGCGAAGGCATCGATCGCATCCTGGAAACGACCGGCACGATAGAGCGCCGCCCCGCGCCAGTCGGGATCGGCGAACTTTTCGGCCGCGCCCGGGAAGTCGCCCTGCTCGAAGGCGCGACGGCCCTGCTGGTCCGGCGTCAGCCAGAGATCGAGGAAGCGGTCATCGGCGGCCTCTGCCCGTTCGTTGCCCGGAAGCAGGGCGACGGCGATCAGATAGACCGCCCAGCGCACGGTCCAGCCGCGCCGGAACCAGAACAGGCCGAAGACGGCGATCGGGATCGTCAGCCACCAGCCGGCATCATGCCAGCGCGTCAGCCCCTCCGCGGTCTTTGCAGCGAAGTTGGTCTGGATGCGCCTGACGATCCAACGCACATCGGCATCGTCAGCCGTGACGGTCGCGACCTCGGCCTTGGACGCAGACTGCAGCGCCTTGAGGCCGTCGACATCGAGCTTGGAGCGAACATGAGCGCCAGTCGGGTCGGTCAGGAACCCGCCGTCGGCGGTCTTTACCGGGCCGCCTTCGGCCGTGCCGATGCCGAGCACCATCAGGGCATTGCGGCCCTTGTACCGGCTGAACGCCTGGAAGGCGGTGCGCTCGACCCCGTCGGTCATGAACAGGATCGTGCCGGGCACCGTTTCGTTGGCCAGAGCCTTTTCGACTTCCTGCAGGGCTTTTGCCGTATCCTTGCCGTCAACCGGCATGATCTGAGGCGAGAGAGCGGCGAGATAGGTTTTGACCAGCGCTGCATCGTCGCTGAGCGGCAACACCATATGGGCGGAGCCGGCATAGGCGAAGAGCGCGGTGCGCGAGCCCTTTCTGAGGCTGAGGACATCCTGGATCTTGAGTTTGGCGCGTTCGAGCCGCGTTGGGGAGATGTCGGTCGCATTCATGGTCGGGTTGAGGTCGATGGCGATTGCCAGCGGCGCGGTGTCCTCGACGAAGGGCGGGCGCTCGCGCTGCCAGGTCGGACCAGCGGCGGCGATGGCCGCAACGGCGATCAGCGCCGCCGTGATGTGGACGGGCTGGAGGCGCCGCTTGCCGCCTTTTTCGACCAGCAGGTGATCGAGCAGATGTGGCGCGATCATGCCCTGCCATTGCGAGCGGACGTCACTGCGCCGGCTGACGAGGTAGACGAGCATAGGGGCGGCGACCAGCGCCAGCAGCCAGAGCGGTCTCAGGAAGTGGAAATCCGAGATCATGGTGCTGCCTCCTGCCGCCGGCGGCGCTCGGCAAGCGAAGAGAGAAGCCACATGATGGCGTGATAGGCGAGGACGATCAGGAGGGCTGCGCCAAGCGGGTAGTGGAACAGTTCGATGCGTGGTCGCCAGGACAGCGTCTTCTGATTGGCCGGTGTCAACTGGTCGAGCAGTTCGTAGATGTTCTGCAGGCTCGCCTGGTCCTGGCCGAAGAAATAGCGCCCCTTCGTCGTCTCGGCGATGCCCTGGAGGGTTGTCGTATCGAGCTTCTGCTCGCCTTCCGCATTGGGGTCGCCGATACCGACGGTGTGGATCACCACCTGTCTGTCGGCGGCGATGCCGGCGGCCTTGTCGGGCGGCATCTTGCTGGCAGTGTCGTTGCCGTCGGTCAGGAGGATCATCACCTTGTCCGGCGCGGTGCTGGCGTCGAACATCTTGATCGCGAGGCCGATCGCGTCGCCGACGGCGGTGCGCGGGCCGGCCATGCCGGGTAGGCTGTCGGCCAGCATCAGCTTGACGGTCTCGTGGTCGAGTGTGAATGGCACCAGCGGATAGGGCGCGTCTCCGAAGGCGATCAGGCCGAGCCGATCATTCGGCCGCCGGTCGATGAAGTCGGCGACCACCTTGTGAACAGCCTCTGCCCGGGTCTGTAGTTCGCCGGAGGGCGCGCGAAAGTCCCGCGTGTCCATCGACTGCGAGAGATCGATCGCCAGCATCAGGTCGCGCTGCGGCTCGGTCTTTTCGATCGGCGGCTCGACATATTGCGGCCGTGCCAGCGCCAGGACGATCAATGTCCAGCAGATCGGCGCAATCACCTTCTGGCCGAGATTGGTTCTCGGAACGACCGAGCCTTCGGTCGGACCGAGATTTGCGGCGGCGGTAATGTCCTTGAAGAAAGGTATTCTGACGGCGGCCGACTGCTCGCGGTAGGGTGGAAGCATCCACCAGACGAGGAAGGGCAGCGGCAGGAGGATCAGCACCCAGGCATGGTCAAGCACGTACATGGTGCGCCTCGATCCAGTGACGTGCCGCAGCGGCATAGGCCCGCGCTTCCGGCTCCGGAACCGCGCAAAGCGCTGCGCTGCCGCGATACTCGGCCTCCTCGAAGAAGCGCGCCGAGGCGATCGGAAACACGGGGCCGCCGGAATGGGCATCGAGGAAACCCGTCCAGCCCGTGCCGTGGAGCCCGGCTATTGTTTCGCGCGGCCAGAGCACCAAGGCGGTGCGCTTCAGAAGGATGGGTAGGGCGACGAGCGCTTCGCCGCGGGTGGCGGGGGCGGTCAGCCGTCCTTCGATTTCCTTGAGGTCGGCGAGCGCTTCGCGACGGTAGCGATTGGCCTCCCAGCGCCGGTACCAGCGCCAGCAGGCGAAGGCGATCAGCAGGAGCACGGCGCAGCCGAGCACCGCCCAGGCCCACGTCTGCGGCATCAGCGAGACAGGCTGAGGCATGGCGATGTCCGCGAGCTCTCGAAGGGTTGCCTCGAGCAACGGATCTTTCGCAGGGGCGGCCGTCGCCATCGCTATCGCCTCCGCTGCCGGCTGACGAGCTGGCCGAGCATGGTGCGCAGTTGCGGAGCAACGTCCTCGGCTGCCGAAATCGGCAGCATCGGCAGGCCGAGTTCCTCCTGCCAGGCGCGCAGCGCCCGCCCGCGCTTTCTGGCGAAGCTGTCGATGGCCTCGCGAACATTGCCGTGGCCGAATTGCACTTCGGCCTGAAGCAGACCGCCGCTGAAGACGATGTCGCCCTTACGCGGCAGCTCGAGCAGGAACGGATCGTAGATGAGAACGGAGATCACATCGTTGTGGGCCGAGAGCTTCAAGAGCATGTCGCGGGTTTCGAGGCTATAGCCATCGAAATCACTGATGACGATAATCAGGTGATCGTGCCGCGCGATATTGGCGACGGTGGAGAGAACCACGTCGAGCTGTTCCTCGCCATGCGGCGCCTGCGAGCCCGCCTGCAGTGCCGTGTTGTAACGCACGATGCTGTCGGCCAGGCGGATCACCGCTTCCCGGCTGCGATAGGGGCGGACCTCGGTAACCTCTTCGTCGCCGAAGACGAAGCCGCCGACGCGATCGCCGAGCGCCAGCACGCGCCAGGCCGAGAGCGCCGCAACCTCCGCGGCCGCGACCGACTTCATCGCCCGGCGGCTGCCGAAGAACATGTTGATGCGCTGGTCGACGAGGATCAGCGCCGGCCGGTCCTTCTCCTCGTCATAGACGCGGACGACCGGCTTGCCGGTGCGCGCCGTCACCCGCCAGTCGATGGCACGGATGTCGTCGCCGGGGAGATAGTTGCGCAATTCTTCGAAGGAGAGCCCGCGACCACGCATGCGCGATTCATGACGTCCGGCAAGCAGGCGCCGCACCGGCGCCTTGCGCAGGAAGGTCAGGTCGCGGGCCATGGCTTCAAGACCGACGAGTGTGTCGACCGACGTATAGACGCCCGTCGCATCGACCTGGCGGGGCTTTACGATGCCGCGGGAACGGGCGAGAGCCGGCAGGGATATGGCCATCGGCAGACCTCCATCCTCAGGCGACCGCGACGAGTTCGACGATACGGTCGATCACCTGGTTGGCGGTGGTGCCGCCGGCATGCGCCTCGTAGGAGAGCACCAGCCGGTGGCGAAAGACGTCGTGCACGGTGGCCTGGACGTCGTCGGGGGTCACGAAGTCACGCCCGTTCAGCCAGGCGTGCGCCCGCGAAACCTTGTCGAGGCCGATGACGCCGCGCGGGCTGACGCCGACCTGCAGCCATTTGGCAAGGTCCTTGTCGACCTTGTCGGGGTAGCGGGTCGCCATGACGAGCGCGACGATATAGTTCTCGATTGCTTCTGAAACGGTGATCGCCGAGATCTCCTGGCGCGCGGTAAACACCGCGTCCTGGGCGAGTCTTTCCGATGCGTGATTGTTGGATTTCGCGTGGATTTCCTCGGACCGCACCAGTCGCATGATGTCGGCTTCCGACGCAGCGTCGGGATAATCCACCTGGATATGCATGAGGAAGCGGTCGAGCTGCGCCTCCGGCAAGGGATAGGTGCCTTCCTGCTCGATCGGGTTCTGCGTCGCCATCACCAGGAACAGGTCCGGCAACGTATGGCTCTTGCCGCCAATGGTGACCTGGCGCTCCTCCATCGCTTCGAGCAGGGCCGATTGCACCTTCGCCGGTGCACGATTCACTTCGTCGGCAAGGATGAGATTGGCGAAGATGGGACCTTCCTGAAAGCGAAACTCGCCTTTGCCGCCGTCGGAAAAATAGATCTCCGACCCGGTGATGTCGGCGGGCAGAAGGTCGGGCGTGAACTGGATGCGCGAAAGCTCCGCGTCGAGGTTTTTCGCCATGCTCTTGATGGCACGGGTCTTGGCGAGCCCCGGCAGGCCCTCGACGAGCAAGTGGCCGTTGCTGAGCAAGCCCAGCAGCAGCCGCTCGATCATGCCTTCCTGGCCGACGATCGCTTCGCCGATGCGCTTGCCGAGTTGCTCGATGTCGTCGCGTGCACCCATGAATTCCTGCTCCCTCTGCCTTTCGGGCAGCATCAGTCATCATGAAAATTTCGGCAGAGCTTATTGTTAAATCAGGCCAATTGGAAAGGACGTAACAGTAACGAAGACCAGGCAGGAAGCGCATTTGCCTGATTTCGACCGTGGCCCGCGAGTTTTTGCTTGCCGTCGTAACGGTTACGTACTTTGGGTCGAAGGGAAATGGCGTTAGCTTGCAGCGACTTGGTGGTCGAAACCGCCGCTCTGGGGAGATGGAAGCCGCATGCCCGTATCTCAGAAGATACCGCTTCTCAACGAAACGCCGGCGGCGATCAATGCGCGTGAGCCGATCTGGATCGAAGGCGGCATTTTCGTCATGGGGTCGGACAAGCACTATCCAGAGGAGGCGCCGGCGCATCCGGTTAAGGTGGACGGGTTCTGGATCGACGTGGCGCCGGTGACGAACCGGCAGTTTGCCGCTTTCGTCGAGGCGACGGGCTATGTCACCGAGGCGGAGAAGGCGCCGGATTCCAGGGATTATCCGGGCGCCCTGCCGGAGATGATGCGCGCCGGGTCGGTGATCTTCGATCCGCCGAAGAGGATTTCCGGCAGCAGTCCGTCGCAATGGTGGAACTTCAAGTTCGGCGCCGATTGGCGGCGGCCCTACGGGCGGCAGAGCAACATCCGCGGCAAGCTCGATCATCCGGTCGTCCAGGTCTCCTATCTCGATGCCAAGGCCTATGCGGAATGGGCGGACAAGGACTTGCCGACGGAGGCGGAATGGGAGTTCGCCGCAAAGGGCGGGCTCGAGGGTGCGGAATTTGCCTGGGGCGACGAACTGGTACCGGAGGGTCGCTTCATGGCGAACACCTGGCACGGCATGTTCCCGACGGAAAATCTGAGGCCCGATGGCTTCGAACGGACCTCGCCGGTCGCAAGCTTCCCGCCGAACGGCTACGGCCTCTATGACATGATCGGCAATGTCTGGGAATGGACGAGCGACTTCTGGTCGACCAACCACCCGGCGCCGGCGCAAAAGAGTTGCTGTATCCCTTCCAATCCGCGCGGCGGCGACAGGGACGCGAGTTTCGATCCGAGACAACCGACGATCCGCATCGCCCGCCGGGTGGTGAAAGGCGGCTCGCATCTCTGCGCACCCAATTATTGCCGCCGCTACCGGCCGGCGGCGCGCCATGCGCATGAGGAAAACGCGGCGACCACCCATATCGGTTTTCGCTGCATTCGGCGGCCCTAACCCTTTCAGAGGATTCAAATCGTTCCCGCAAGGAGGATGCGTGATGACGGCAATTGCGATGCGATCCAAGGCCACGCCAAGACGGCGCCGCTTGCGGTTCGCCGGTCTCCTGTTCCTGCTTTCGACCGCCTTGGCCGCGCCGGCTGCCGCCGTCGCGGCCGATGCGCCCGCCGACAATCTTCCGTCCTGGAACGATGGTGAGGCGAAGACGGCCATCGTCGATTTCGTCACGCGGGTGACCAGCGAGAACGGTGCCGACTTCGTGACGCCGGAGGAACGCATCGCCGTCTTCGACAATGACGGCACGCTGTGGACCGAAGAGCCGACCTACTTCCAGGGCCTGTTCGCCGCAGACCGCGTCAAGGCCATGGCGCCGGAGCATCCGGAATGGAAGGACAAAGAGCCGTTCGCATCGCTGCTGAAGGGCGACATGGCGGGTGTTGCCGCCGCCGGCGAGAAAGGCCTGGTCGAACTCGTGATGGCGACCCATGCCGGATTGACGACGGATGCGTTTACCGAGACGGTCAAGGATTGGTTCGCGACGGCAAGACACCCGCGTTTCAACCGTCCCTATAACGAGGTCACCTATCTGCCGATGCGCGAGCTGCTCGATTATCTCAGGGCCAATGGCTTCAAGACCTATATCGTCTCCGGCGGCGGCATCGAGTTCATGCGGCCAATGACCGAACAGATGTATGGCATCCCGCCCGAACAGGTCGTTGGCAGCAGCATCACGACGAAATATGAACTCGACGGCGAAACGCCGGTGCTGACGCGCGAACCCAAGATCGATTTCATCGACGATGGCCCCGGCAAGCCCGTCGGCATCAACACGTTCATCGGCCGACGGCCGATCTTTGCCGCCGGCAATTCCGATGGCGACTACGAAATGCTGCGCTGGGTGACGGCCGGCTCAGGCCCTCGCTTCGGCCTGATCGTGCACCATACGGATGGAGAGCGCGAATGGGCCTATGACCGGCAATCGCCCGTCGGCAAGCTGGACAAGGCGCTGACGGAAGCCGAACAGAGAAACTGGCTACTGGTCGACATGAAAAAGGACTGGCGCAAGATATATGCCTTCGAGAAGTAAGGGGCAGTCGGCTCCCCTTGGGCGGGCAGTGTCCGATGTCGATCGACCCGCCTGCGACAGTCGGCGGGGCCCAGCCCTCTCGGCCGCACTCCGGCAACGGTGACCTATGGTTCGAAAGGCGTCCAGACCGATCTGTCGTCGAGAGGGATAGCCTTGGCGATGCCGGGGGTCTGCTGACGTGTGGAACTCGCCGTATCGAGGGGCGAATTCGGACGCTCATCTCGTCGGCGTCAAGGCTATCGGGGCAAAGTTACTGTTACGTACTTCCGAAACGGAGCGGCTATCGTCACGCTAACCATCGAGGGAGAGGTCTGCTCCCGCCGTCAGCTTTGGTTGAGCGCGTCGGCAGGCCGATGTGTCGTCACGATCCCGGGAAAATGGTCCTTGAGAAATGACGCGCCGGCCTGTCGGGTTGGCGGCAAGGTCATCGATTGTCGATCAGGCGGGTAGCAAACAATGCCCAACGCGGCCATCCAGCGCGGACTTTTGAAGCTTATGCTGAAGCTCCCGGCGCTGCGTGGTCAATTGCAACTCCTGGGCGCCAAGAACCTTTCTCTTTCCAGCCTCTGCGAGGCCTATGAAGAGGCGAGCTCGATGCTCGATCGGCAACGTAGGCTTGATCCTCTGGATCATTCGATGATCTCGGAGTATGAATTGATCTGTCGCGAGATCGAAGAAGAGGTAATTTCTATCTGTATCATCGATTCAGGCCGCGAACCTAGTCCATTGTGATTAACAAATAGCCTTCTTGATTTCGTCGGTTTCATGAAAAGCCCGTGAAAATTCTGTGGGATCTTCGATAGGTTCTTGCTCCGTTTTGAAATGACTCATTCCCTTCGTAAAAATGTTTTGTGATGGCGCAATATTTTGCTTTTCGCCATTGCGGCTCTCGTCTAGAGTTCGTCTCGCGTTTGCACTCTCTTTGAGGTTGTGGGCAGTTGGGAGCGCATCATGGAAGCCAGAAATGCGGGTCTAGCAGCTCATTGTGCCATTGATGAATGTGACGCACGTGCTGCACTTGACCGTATTCTTGCCGATAGCCAGTTTCACGCGACTGAACGCCACCGGAAGCTCCTGCGCTACCTGGTCGACGAGTTCTTCGCTGGCCGCTCGGGGCAGGTCAAAGCCTACACGATCGCGATCGACGTTTTCGGCCGGCCGGCCTCCTTCGATCCGGCAACCGATCCAATCGTGCGCGTCGAAGCCTCGCGGCTGCGCGCGGCGCTGACACAATATTACGAGACCGTCGGCGAGAAGGAGAGGCTTCGCATTGAGCTTCCAAAGGGAAATTACGTTCCGCAATTCGTGACGAGCGGCCTGGCACAGGGGCCTTCGGAAATCGCAGCGGATCCCACGGAAGCGGGGAGCGAGCAGAAGCAACCGGTCGAGGTCGCTCCCGTCCTTGTTCGGCCGCCACGTCGTCCGCTCGGCGTGGTTGCGGCCGCTGCCGCGGGGATCGCGGCAATGGCTGGAGCCTTCTATCTCTCCGTCGTTGAACGCCTTCCATGGCAACCGGTGCTTTCCGCCAAGCCGACGATCGTCATCGACGTTCCAGCGGGCAGCGGAACCGGTGGCGAAGAGCAGAGGAAGGCAGGCGACTACCTGGTCCATGCGCTGTCCCAGTTCTCCGCGGTACGCATTTTGGCGCAAGCGCCGGGGGCAGGCATCGATGTCGCATCGGTTACCGGCTGGGTCGCGTCGGCGCCGCCGGTGAAGCTGCAGGGGAGCAAGGAGTACCGGCTTTCGGTCGCGTACAGTGCCGACGTCAAGGAACATCAGGTCTCGTGGCAGGTCGTCGATGCGCAAAGCAATGAGGCGCTGAGAGCGGGTACCGCGAAAGCCGCTATCGACAACGGTGACGCACCAGCGGTTCAGGAAAAACTGCTCGATCGGCTCGCCCGGTCGCTTGCCGGCGAGGAAGGAGTCATCGTCAGCCTGGAGGCGGCGCGGCAGCTCGTGACGCCGTCGATCGGCTACGGTTGCGTGCTGCTTGCCGATGTCGCGCTGGCCCGGGTCGACCCGGAAGGCTTGGCTTCGGCCCATGCCTGCCTGGAGCAATCGCTGACTTATCAGGCGGCGGATCCCGATGTGCTTGCGAGCCTCGCCATGGTGCTGGTGGCAACCGGCGAGGCGAGCGCCTCGCCGACGGTGGCGGCGCGAGCGGTGAAGCTCGCGGACAAGGCCGTCACTCTCGCACCGCAATCGAGCCAGAGCTACATCGCGCAGATGCAGGCGCGCTTCGTCACCGGCGACACGGAGGCCGCGTTCTTGTCCGGTCGCCGTGCCGCTGCGCTCAATCCGCTCGATGACGCCATTCCCGCCCGGCTCGGCCTGCTGCTCTTCGTCAGTGGGCAGTATTCGGAGGGCGTGAGCCTCGCGCGGGTGGCGGAAGTGGGCTGCGAGTATCTGCACCGCGACGCGGCGCTCACGCTGGCGCTCGAAGACTATCGGAACGGCAAATACCGCGAAGCGCTGAGACGTGCGCGCCAACTTGCCAATCCCGCCGACACCGCCGTCAACCTCCTGCGGATAGCAGCGGCAGGTCAACTCGGCCTAACGAGAGAAGCCACCAGCGCCCTTGACGGCTTACGCTGGAACAAGATTGGCTCGACGCGGTCGATTGAAGGCGAACTCGCCGCGCGCGGTTATGCGCCCGAACTGATCGCGCTTCTCGATGACGGTCTTGGCAAGGCCGGCGTCCGCCTCGCCGGCCTGTAGTGATCGCTTGCGGGGCGGGGCTTTTCAGTTCTCGGCGGCCACGCGCACAATCAGCTTGCCGAAATTGCGGCCGTCGAGCAGCCCGATGAAGGTATTCGGAGCGTTCTCGATGCCATCGACGATGTCCTCCTTGTAGCGAACCTCGCCGCGCGCGATCCAGCCTGCCATCTCCTGGTAGAAGGCTGGACGCTGATCGGCGAATTCACGCTGGATGAAGCCCCTGATCAGCAGGCTCCTGCTCAGAACCTCGCGCATGACGCCCGGCAGCCTGTCGCCGCCAGCTTGTGGACCGCCGGTCTGGTTGTAGTGCGCGATCAAGCCGCAGACGGGCACCCGGGCAAAGTCGTTCAGCAGTGGAAATACCGCGTCCCAGATATGGCCGCCGACGTTCTCGAAATAGACGTCGATGCCGTTGGGGCACGCGGCGGCAAGCTGTTCAGCGAAATCGGGAGCGCGGTGATCGATCACCGCATCGAAGCCGAGCGTGTCGCGAACGAAAGCGCACTTGTCCGCTCCACCTGCGATACCGACCGCGCGCGCGCCCTTGATGCGGGCGATCTGACCGACCGCCGAGCCAACAGCACCACTTGCCGCAGCCACGACGACCGTCTCGCCCGGCTTCGGCTGGCCGATCGTCAGCAGTCCCGCATAGGCGGTGAAGCCGGGCATGCCAAGAATGCCAAGCGCCGTCGACAGAGGTGCCGCGGACGGATCGAGCTTGCGCAGGTCCGCGCCGCGCGAGAGCGCATAGCTCTGCCAGCCGGAGTGGGAGAGCACGAAGTCGCCGTCGCTGAAGTCCGGGTGACGTGAGCGCACGACGCGGGCGACAGTGCCGCCTTCCATGACCGCGCCGATCTCCACGGGTTTGGCGTAGGATTTGCCGGCGTTCATGCGGCCACGCATATAGGGGTCGAGCGAGAGGTAGAGGATCTTCAGCAGGACCTCGCCTTCGGCCGGCTCGGGGATTGCCGTCTCGACGATGCGGAAATCGCTCGGCGTCGGTCGACCCGATGGCCGGGCTGCAAGCAGGACCTGGGTGTTCGTGCTCATGATCTCTCCTACTGCATGTCTCCTTAGATCGACCTCGATTTAAGGACGAAGACATGCAGAAAATCAAAGTTCTACAGGCAGCATTTCACGGACGCCGACCGGCGACCATTTGTGGCACGAAACCGATCGTCGGCCTATCGGGCATTTCTCGCCCGCCAAAAGAAACCTCCGCAGCCCGGCCGCGAAGGCCTGGGCTGCGGAGGCTGGCACGGAATTGCGCCGTCAGGCTGCGTCGATCGCCTGACCGATATCGGCGATGATGTCGTCGGCATGTTCGATGCCGATCGAGAGCCGGACGTAACCCGGCGTTACGCCGGTCTTCAGCTGGTCTTCCTCCGAAAGTTGCGAGTGCGTCGTCGTTGCCGGATGGATGGCAAGTGAACGCGCGTCGCCGATGTTGGCGACGTGGCAGAGCAGTTTCAGCCCGTCGATGAAGCGGCGTCCGGCTTCGCGTCCGTCCTTCAGCTCGAAGCCGACCAGCGCTCCATAGTGCCCGTTTTGGAAATATTTCTCGGCGCGGGCCTTCACTTCGCCTTCCTGGAATTTCGGGAAGATTACGCGCCCGACCTTCGGATGACTGCGGAGGAACTCGGCGACCTTGATTGCATTCTCGTTATGCTGGCGGATTCTGAGCGGCAGCGTCTCCAGCCCCTGGATGAACTGGAAGACGTTCAACGGACTGATGGCGGCGCCGAGGTCGCGCAACAGCACCGCGCGGGCGCGCAGGATATAGGGATGGAAGGCGATCGCGGCGGCCTTTTCGAGCCACGTCTTGCCTTGGTAGCTCGGGTCCGGCTCGTGCAGGTTCGGATGCCGCGCCTCATGCTCATGCCAGGGGAAGCGGCCGCTGTCGATGATCGCACCGCCGATCGAGGTGCCGTGACCGCCGATATATTTGGTCGTCGAATAGACGACGACGGCCGCGCCGTGGTCGAACGGGCGGATCGTCAGCGGCGCCGCGGTGTTGTCGACGATCAGCGGAATGCCGAAGCGCTGGCCGACTTCGGCCACTTCGCCGATCGGGAAGACTTCGAGCTTCGGGTTTGGCAGGGACTCGGCGTAGTAGGCGCGCGTCCTGTCGTCCGTTGCCCGGGCAAAGGCCTCGGGATCGGCGGCATCGACGAAGCGCACTTCTATGCCGAAGCTCTTCAGCGTTGCGGCAAAGAGCGCCCAGGTGCCGCCATAGAGCCCGGCGGCGCTGACGATGTTGTCGCCGGCGCGTGCAAGGTTCAGCAGTGCGAAAGCCGATGCCGCCTGGCCGGATCCGAGCGCCAGTGCTGCGGCGCCACCTTCGATTTCCGCCAGGCGCTGCTCGAAGGCGTCCTGGGTCGGGTTCGAGACACGGGTGTAGAGATGCCCCGGGGCCTCGAGCGCAAAGAGCTTGTCGGCACCATCCGTGCCGGGCAGTTGATAGGAGGTCGTCTGGTAGATCGGCACGGCGACGGCGCCGCTTGCCGGGTCGAAACGGTAGCTGCCTCCGTGGAGCGCCAGGGTTTCCGGATGCAGCCGCCCGCCGGTCTCCCGCAGCCCGGTCGGTGCCTTGATCTCGATTGCGGGTTCTTCCGGCTTTTGATGGATCGTCATGCCATTTCTCCTCGGTTCTCAGGTTGATCAGGCGGGCACGGCCGCCTTCTGCTCTAGCAGGTCGGCGTGGTGCGCGGCCGCGACATCCGGATGCGAGCGCAGCCGGGATTTCAGCACGTTGCGGCCGACCTCGTGGAAGAGCGGGTTCTGCGGATCCTGGGTCACGCCGCGGACTTGCGCCGCCAGCTCCGGCGGCAGGTCGAGCACCGGAATGGTGGAGGCGAGGTTGGCGCCGAGGAAAAAGGCGACGGAAAGCCGGTCGCCGCCCGCCGGCGGCGTGACCACCCGGTGGATGTTGGCGAGCAGGAAACCGTTCGACGCCAGTTCGAGCAGTTCGCCGACATTGATGACGAAGGTGCCGCGCTTCGGCGGCGCGTCGATCCAGCCGCCCTTGCCATCATCGACCTGCAGGCCGCCGACCACGTCCTGCAGCAGGATGGTGACGAAGCCACCGTCCTTGTGGGCGCCCACCCCCTGGTCGCTCTGCGTCTTGTCGCGGCCGGGGTAGCGGATGATCTTCAGAAGCTGGTTGGGGCCATCGCGATAGATCGGCCCGAAGACATCGGGTTTCTGGCCGAGCGCCTCGGAGAAGATCTCGATCAGGCGAATGCCGAGCCCGGTGACAGCTTCGATATAGCCGAGGATCGCCGGCTTCAACTCGGGCAATGCATCGGGGAACTGATTGGGGCCGACCAGCCGCTTCCACGGCGCATCCTTTGCCGTGACCTTAAGGCTTTGACGCTCGGGGCCGAAATCGACCTGCTCGCGCCAGTCCTGGGCGCCGCGGGTATACTCGACGCCGGCGCGGTTATAGCCGCGGAAGTGCGGCGACTTACGCATTTCGATCGCCAGCTTGTCATCCTCAGGCAGTGCGAAGAAGCGCCGCGAAAGCGAGAGGATGCCGTCGATCTCTTCCTGCGGAATGCCGTGCCCTTCGAGGTAGAAGAAGCCCACCGAGCGGGCAACGCTGCGCAATTCGGCGAGCGCCGTTGCCCGCTCGGGGTGGCCCGCCGCAAAGCGCGAAAGGTCGAGGACAGGCAGGGTTGGATTGGTCTGGCTCAAGATGGTCTCCATTGTTTCCTGGTGCGCGCCGCTGGTTGGCGACACCCGCGCTTATGCGGAGCGAGCGGCGAGCACACTGAGGGGTTCAAGTGCGAAGGGGGATGCGGCAGGCGCCTGGGGTGACCGCAAGAGAATGCGCTGCGGCAAGTCACCGGTCGTGGAATGGAATTGGCTCATGGCATCCCCGCTTGCGTCGAGTGGTCCAAGCCTACCCGGTGGCATCATTTATTCAATAATATCTATGGAAATTATGGACTAAATTGTCGGCGATGAGCGAAGCAAATGTTCGGGCGGGGCGACGTTGCGGGGAAATTCCGTCCAGCCCCTGCTTTTGGCGCTGGCGAGCGCGCTCTTGCGTCGAACTTTAGATGTCGGATGACCGATATCCCCGGCAGATCGGCGGAAGACGCAACTGCCGCGCCCCGCGGGCCGTACGACACCCATCGCCGGCGATGAATCGCTTGCAGGCGGCAAATGAAAAGCCCCGTCTTGCACGTCTGCAGACAGGGCTTTTTAGCGATTTGGTTGTTCAGATCATTCCATCGTTTCCGGCAACGGGGGATGATCCTTCATGACGCCGCAATTCTGGACGCTGAACGCCCAGAACTTGCCGGCCTCAGCAGCGACCGAGGCTTGGTCGCGTCATCAGCTCGTTGGTGAGGTGTGCCCTCTTGTCACCGTATTCCTCAGCCTCCTTGAGCAGCGATGCGAGCGCCAGCTCGAGGCAATATTGCACACCTTCGACATTGAGGGTCTTGGCGGAGTCTCGCGCATAGGTGACAAGGCGAGCCAATGCCAGCAGCTCCTTTTCCTTGTCTTCCGCTTCCACCGGTACAGCAAATGAAGATAGCATCATTTTCCCCAGCTCCCTGTGGATCGACAGATCCAGTTCAGCGTGGTCAATCATAGCGTGACTGCGCCGCAGTGCGCGTGACATGAGCGTGACACACGTTGTATGGGAAAACCGCGCGCTTAAGATGAAGCGTCAGGTTGACCGAACAACCTCTTCCACATGCTGGTAGAATTGAATTCCCAATCTCGCGCCGCAACCGTCCGTTGGTCGGACGCGTTGTGCAGTGCGTCGAGCAAATGCAGCGCATCGATGCGTTTCTGGTCGACGAATTCGGCGGCAAGCAGGCCCGCGAGGCGGGTGCGATTGGTACCGGCAGGAAGTGCCGCGCGCTCGACAATCGTCGTCCAGGTGCGTTCCTTGTAGAAGACGGCGGCTGCCGCAGCACCGATCGCCGCCACCTCATCCGCCGGAAGCAACTGGCGCTCCCGCAGGCGTCTGAGGGTCATGTCCACGTTGACGAGCGGCAAGGTCAGCGGCAGGTATCCGAGTTCGGCCGGGCCATGGATCAGGGCGACATCGGCATCGTCCACACGCTCGCCTTCAACATACTCTCGGCAGATCTCGCCGATGCCCACCATGCCGAAGGGAGCGCATTCGGCAGCGCGAAGCGCCCCCATGCTGGCGGCGCCGAATATTTGAACGCCTTGCGTCAGCGCATACAGGATTTCCTTGTGCCAGACCGGGGCGACGTGTTCGAAATGGCCATCGATCAGGCCGATGGCCGTCGCGCCACGCTCGGTCGCGCGGAGAATGTCGCCCTGGACGGCGGGCGGCAGGACCGTGATGGGGGCGGCTGCGAGGCGGTGCGCGTCCGGCAGGCTCGGCCCGACGAAGGCGATCTTCATCCGACCTCCAACGCGCGTGCCAGCGCCCGCTCGCCGAAACGGCGCTTGCGCGACCCGTCGGGGTTCTCGAGCTCCGGAACGAGAACCTTGACGACGGAGAACGGCATGTCTCCTTCTTCGACGAGGGGTACGACCACAACCGAGCGGATACGCGCCTCCTCGAGCCGTCGCATTGCGAAGCGCAGCAGTCCTTGCGGTCCACCTGCGGCGTTTGTCGCCGTCGGGGCTTTCCTTTGCGGGGCCGCCTCGAACAGCCGCTGCGTCTCGCGGGAGAGGGGGCGGGTAAAGGTGTCGGGAAAAACGTCGTCGCGGGCACCGCTGATATAGGTGAGCCGCGACTGGGCGGCCTCGGTCACGGCGCGGATGGCGGCTCTGCGCGCCACCGGGTGCGCTCCGTGTCCGATCGTCACGTCGTGGTACCGGGCTTGCCGTGCACTCAAGATGCCGGCTTCTGCAAGGGTTGCTGCGTAGCAGGGTATAGCGACGTCGCTGGTCATGTCGAAGAGGCGCAATTGCAGGCCGCAGGCATCGATTTGACGCACCATCGCGTCGAGGATCGGATCCTCGAACGAGACAGGATCGATGCAACTGCCGAGCTTGCCGCCCAGCGGCAACAGGCGCCAGAGCGTTTCGGCGTCGCGCTCGATCCGCTCGAGCAGTCCGTGCAGGATGGCTTCCGTCCGGCTGTTGCCAGAGGCAAGGCCATCCGAGGATTGCCAGTATCGGCAGCCTTCGATGGTCCGGTCGAGGGTCGTCGCCTGAAGCGGCACCCATGTGGTGGCTCTGTCTGAGAGATCGAAGCCGCGAAGCCAGGCGATCGTCTCGTCGTCGCCGAGATCCGGCTGGCCGGTGGCGATCAATCCCGGAAGCGTCAGCGCCCGATCACCGTTTTCACACAATGCCCGGCGGGTCGCCATCCTGGCCGGCACCGGTGGAGCGCAGGCGACGGCGCGTTCGATCGCCTCCATCGCGGCCGAAACCTTGGCGTCGTCGTCGGTAACACCCTTGCCTTGATTGATGACGATCGACCGCGCATTCGGTGAAATGGCGCTCCAGACGGGAATTCCGACCTTGTCGAGCCCAGTCAGGCGCGCAAGCCTGCTGATGCCGAATTTGGGCAACAATGGCTCGATGCGCCGAAGGGTCTCTTCCGGCGGACAGGCGCGATCGCCGTATGAAAGCACGCCGGGCGTCGAACGGCTGAAACAATCGTCCGAGGCCCGGTCAATTCCGCTGACTTGTGCCACCTGTCGGCGTCAGCCGTCCATGAACCCGCCGGATACCGAGTCGGACGACGCCGCCAGTACCGCAAGGTTGACGCCCTTGTGCACCGTTGCGCCACCGTTGACGCGCAGGTCGTTGGCCGCTGCCAGAGGCCCCTGTGTCGGCGTCGGAATTTGTGTCACCGTTCCCGCGTCCAGATCGGCCATCCAGAGCCGATCGTCACCCGCCACGCCGATTACCACCACTTTCGCCATTTGCCCCTCCTGGCTTTCGCTGAACGAAGATCTCAGAAGCCTGCCTTGCGCAGGCCTTCGCAATAGTGGACTCGTTGCCACTCTTCCCTGAAGGGAACGATGGCCATCCATTTGTCGAGATTAAAATCCGGGTGCACGTCGAATGTCTTGCGGACGAATTGGCGAGCCTTCTTCTTGTTGCCGAGCATGCCCCAACTTGCCGCCGACAGCCGGTCGGCGGGCGTCGGATCGCGCATGCGCTCGATGTAGGCGATGGCCTGTTCGTATTGGCCAAGCGAATAGCTGGCGCCGGCGGCAGTCCAGAAATACTCGTCCGGCGCGATCGGGTTAAGGTCGAGCGCGGCTTGGATCTTGCGAAGGCCGCCCTCCGGCCGCGACGCCTGTACCAGCGTGTCAGCGTAGCTCGCGATGACATTGGCATGCTGCGGACTCAGCGCCTCCGCCTTGTCATGGTATTCCATGCTTTCATCGAACTGTCTCAGATAGAGCTTGACGACGCCGAGCTCGCGGTAGCCCGTTGCCAGCGTGTCATCGGCCACCACTGCGTCGCGTGCGTGCCGTTCCGCAAGCGCCAGCAATTCGCTGTCGCCGCGCGCCGTCAACAACCATTCGAAGAAGTAGCTGCGCGCCAGCCCGCTCATCGCCGGCGCAAAGTCGGAATTCTCGTACAGCGATTCACGGAAACTCTTGCGTGCGCGCCGCAGCTCCGGAAGGTTGAGCTGCTTGAGGTAGCGCTGCCCCAGCAGGAAGCTGCGATAGGAGCCGACATTGGTCTCGTAGGTCTTCCGGTGCGCCTCGTTGCGTTCCACCTGGCTGGCGATGGCATAGGCGATCTGCCGGGCAATCTCCCGCCGCGAGGTCATCAGCCCGTCGTCGTCGAGATTGAAACGGTCGGCCCAGATCACTTCGTCATTGGCAAAGAAGATCAGCTGCGTGAACAGAGTGAGCCGACTGCCTTCGTCCGTCAGGCGGGTGTCGAGGATGTAGCTGATGGCGTGCTTCTGGTAGGTATTTGCCTTGTCGGCTTGGAGGCTGATCTGCGCCGCCGTGTAGGGGGCGATGACTGAGACCGAACGAAGGCCGCAAAGGCCGATGGTGACGTCCTCGATCAAGGCGCTCGCAAATAGCGTGCCGGGACTGTCGATCGCGCCGTTGCTCGGCGGCAGCAGCACGACGCGTGGCGGACGCAGGTCCGCGGCCGGCTCGGAGACCGGCGTGACGATCGGCGAAGCGAGTCGCCATTCCGCGACGGCTGGAATGGCCGGCGCATTGCTGTGTGTGATTGCCCTCGCTTCGAGGTGATTGCCTTCGAGCTGAAACACCTCAGTCAGGATCTTGCGCACATCCTCGTCGAGCGGATTGCGTTCGAGAAGCCGTGCTGCAGCCGCCTTGATCAGCTTGCGATGGGTTTTCGTCGCTTCCGGCGCGGCTGCGATCAGGCTTTCGCGCAGGAGCGTCATGTGTTCACCGCGCTGCCGTTCGATCCAGCCGTGCAGCGCTTGCCCCTGCGATTTCAGGTCCTTGAGGAAGTCCTCTTGGAACGTCGTTGCCGCGCGTTCGAAGCGGGTGAGAGCATCGCCCGGGTCTCGATTGATTTCGTCCAGGTCGCTCTGCAGCCGATCGACGTTAAGCGCGACCGACGATTGGGAGAAACTCAGGAAATGGCAGCCGAGTTCATCCTGTCGCGCGCTGATTCGCGAGATCGTCTTGCGCAGATTGACGAAGGCCTGGCTGGGGACGACTTCGTCCCATAGCAGCTTGGCGATGTCGTTTCTCGACTGTTCGCGATATCCGCCGACGATCAGATGACAAAGGATGAGCAGACCCTTCTCCGGAAAGGCCACTTCGCGCCCGTTCTTGTCGACGAGACGCAAGCGCCCGAGGGTCTGCAGTCTGAATGTCATCCGGTCATTCCTGTCGGGCGCGAACGCTTATCCGTGCAGATCCTGAGCGTGGCTCGGTCCTGCACGGCTGCTTTCCGTCTCGGGCGTCTGGGCCACTGCGGCGACGAGCGAGATGATCTTCTTGCGCAGCACCGGATCGGTGATCTTCAGGAAAGCGCGGTTGAGGGCGATGCCTTCCTTCGACGAAACGAAAGAGGAGATCTCGCTCGGTTCGCGGGTCGTGTCGCCGGCGCCGGTGCGAGCAGAGGCGTCGTCGCCTTCCTGGAAGAAGAAGCTCGGATGCACGCCGAGGATATCGGCGATCGCCTGAAGACGGCTGGCTCCGATGCGGTTGGTGCCTTTTTCGTATTTCTGAACCTGCTGGAATGTGATCCCGAGGCCGTCGGCCAGCTTTTCCTGGCTCAACCCGGCCATCAACCGACGCATCCTGACGCGGGAACCGACAAAGACATCAATCTGGCTGGGGGCTTTTGTGTTCACTTGCATTTCCTCCGGACGTAGGAATGGTCAAATCATACATATGAGTTTGCTTGAATAAATCTCCTGATGCAATCACTACGGGCTAAAACGCCGAGATTTGCGGCGCCGTCCCGGTTTTCCAAGGGATGAGCCGGTCGATGCTGCCGTGATCGGCGCGCAAGCGCGCCAATTGTGATGCTCCATATGCGGCAAATTGCCCTGATTGCGCCGAAATGCGAGACTCCCCGCGCGAATCGATCTCGTGTCGCGCGGCCCCCCGACGGGCTCATGGCCGAGGCTTACCGTCCCTTTCAGTGGCCCGTTACAGCCGCCGTTACTGTTACGTACTTGTGTTGCTCCCGCGCCTGAAGATGCTGCGATGATACCGGCCCCATGTCCGCTCCTCACCCGTCATCTTCACGAGGGGCGACAGCGCGGTGCCGGTTCGGATTGCTGCCAGACGCCGGAGAACGAAATGCGCAGATTGACCTTGGCCTTGACCCTGTTCGCGATTGCTTCCGTTCCGGCCGAGGCCGGTCCCGCAACGACGAGCGCTTCCGTCAATTTCCGGGAAGGGCCGGGGACCGGCTTCGACAGTCTCGGCACGATTGCGGAAGGCGCGCAAGTCGACGTCAAGGAATGCGACGATGGCGGCACATGGTGCGCGGTGAGCTTCGATGGCCAGAACGGCTTCGTCAGCGGCAAATATCTGAACGATGCCGATCCCAAGGGGCTCGGCTGGCCGCGCGCCTTTACGACCGACAGCGGCGCGACCATCACGCTCTATCAGCCGCAGATCAACGCGTGGAAGGACTTCACCGACCTCGATGCGCTGATTGCTGCCGAATACAAGCAGTCCGACGACGCCAAGCCGATTTACGGTGTCATCGGGGTGACCGGCAAGACCGACGCCGACAGCGCGTCCGGCCAGGTCGTCGTTTCGGATATCAAGATGACGGAGATCAATTTCTCCGTCCTCGATCGGAAGGAACTGGCGGATCTCGCCCTCGAGGTCGGCAAGCTTATGCCGGTCGGAACCATCACGGTTTCCGAGGACAAGTTGACGGCGAGCCTCGCCGACTACGAGCGGCTCGGCAATGTCGAGGGGCTCAAGGCCGATCCGCCGCCAATCTTCGTCAGCAAGGAGCCGGCGGTGCTGGTGCAGACCGACGGCAAGGCGGTGTTCGCGCCGGTCAAGGGCGTCGAGGGTCTGTCCTTCGCGGTCAATACCAATTGGGACCTGTTCAAGGTCGATGCGGACGGCAGCTATTATCTGCGCAACGACAAGGCGTGGCTGCAATCGAAGGATCTGGCCTCGGGATGGCAGCCTGCATCGTCGCTTCCGGACGTTCTCGGCAAGCTGCCGGACGATGACAATTGGAAGGATGCCAAGGCGGCGATCCCGCCGCAGGCCGAGACGGGCGCCGCAGCGAAGGTCATCTATTCGGACAAACCCTCCGAGTTGATCGTCTTCGACGGCGAGCCGAAGCTCGAGCAGGTGCCGGGCACCGGTCTCAAGGTTGCGACCAACAGCGAGAGCGACGTCTTCTACCGCGACGCAGATTCCAGCTGGTACATCCTCGTGTCCGGTCGCTGGTTTGCGAGTGCCTCCCTCGATGGCCCGTGGACTTTCGCCACGCCCAAGCTTCCCGAAGATTTCCAGAACATCCCACAGGACGCCGCCTATTACACGGTGCGCTCGTCCGTTGCCGGTACGTCCGAGAATGCCGAGGCGCGGCTGAAGGCAAGCATCCCCGAAAAGGCGCGTGTGGCGCTCGACGGGTCGGTCAAGGTGGACGTCACCTATAGTGGCGATCCGAAATTCGAGAAGATCGACGGCACGTCGCTCACCTACGCCGTGAACACGAACGAGACCGTCATCAAGGTCGGTGACCAATACTTCGTGGTGAAGGACGGTATCTGGTTCGTCGGCGATACGCCGACCGGACCGTTCAGCGTCGCCAAGGCGGTGCCCGACGAGATCTACAAGATCCCGCCGTCCTCGCCGGTCTACAACATCACCTATGTGCGGATCTATGAGACGGAACCGGACGCGGTCTGGTTCGGCTACACGATGGGCTATCTCGGGGCCTATCTCGCCTGGGATACTTTCGTCTACGGTACCGGCTGGTACTATGACGACTATTGGGACTATGGCTGGGCCGGCGGCGGCTATTGGCCCTATTATCCCCGTCCCGTGACCTATGGCATCGGTGCGTTCTACAACCCGGCCGTCGGGACCTTCGGCCGCTATGGCTATGCATACGGTCCCTATCGCGGCATCGCCGCCGGTGCGGCCTACAATCCGCGCACCGGTACCTATATGCGCGGTGCCGTCGGCTACGGGCCGAATGGTGACCGGGGCTTCGTCGCGGCCTACAACCCGCGCACCGGCAACGCTGCGATCGCCCGCGGCGGACACAATGTCTACGGGAGCTGGGGCACGGCGGCCGTCAAGCATGGTTCCGACTATGCGCGCATTTCCGGCGGCTCGACCGCGGGCGGCGCCGGTATGCATTGGCGCACATCGGACGGCAATCATGGCTTTGTCGCCGGCGGCAAGGGCGGCGACGTCTATGCCGGGCGCGATGGAAGCGTCTATCGCCGCGACGATGGGCAATGGCAGAAGCACACACCGGACGGCTGGCAGCCAGTCGACAAGCCTTCGATCCAGGACAGGGCCAAGGCGGGCGAACAGTTTTCCGCCAGGCACCCGGATGCGGCCCAGAACCTGAACCAGCAGATCGACTTCGGCCAGGGAGCAGGCGCGCGAACGCTGGACCGCGCGCCCGATCATCTGGCCATCGACAATATCGGGCGACAGCTCGGCAACCAGCGCTCCTTCGAGCGTCAGTCCTTCGATCAGCGGCCGCTGAACTTCCCGAGCAGCGGAGGCGGCGGCTTTGACCGCCCGGGTGGCTTCGGTGGCGGTGGTTTCGAGGGAGGCGGCTTCCACGGCGGTGGCGGTTTTCAGGGAGGCGGCGGATTCCACGGGGGCGGGGGCTTCCATGGTGGCGGCTTCCGCCGTCGTTGATCTGCGGCGAAAGGGCGTTGGCAGAACCGCCTATAGGTATGTTAGCATTTGAAAAAGTTGAGAATCGTGCCGGTCGGGGGACCGGCACGATCAGTGGGGTTGTAAGAATGGGCTGTGTCGGGTCGTCGCATCGTTTTCTAGGGCCGGTCATCGGCCTTTTCGTGTTTCTTTCGATTGTCTTCGGTCCCGTTTCCAAGGGATTTGCGCAGGAAGCGGCGCCCGCCGCGCCGCCCGTCAAGGTCCAGCAACTGATCCAGCTTCTCGACGACCCCGAAGTGAAGCAGTGGCTTTCGACGAAACAGGCGCCTGCCGCGACGGCGACCGAAGCGCCTGCGACGGGGATCGTTGCCCGGTGGACGGCTGAAATCAGGCGCCACCTGACAGGCATCACCAATGCCGTGCCGCGCGTTCTCCCGGAAATGCAAGCCGCACGGGATCGCCTGGCCGGCGACATGGAAAACCACGGTGCCGCTCCGATCCTCAAAGGCTTCTTCCTCATTCTGCTGATCGGTTACGGCGCCGAGTATCTGCTGCGTTGGGTGCTAAAGCGCAGCCTGCAGGGGGCGGTCCTGACCGGGCCGGCCCGGACGATACTGACACGGGTCCTGCCGCTCATCGTTTTCGCGGCCGCCAGCATGTCGGTGCTTGCGATCGCCGATTGGCCGCCGCGGCTGGAGAAGACGATCGCGCCGTTGCTCGGCGCCTGGATCGGCGCCCGCCTGCTGATGATCATCGCCTCGGCTGTGCTGACCGGTGGACCGGCAAGCGAGAGTGCAGATGGACGGGTCGGCTACATGTCGCTGGCGCCGGATGATGCCCGCTTCTGGCACCGGCACAGCCTGTGGCTGATCGGCGCTGCTGCGCTGGTCTGGGGTGTCGGCGATGCGATGCTGGCTCTTTCCATTCCCGCTGACGTGCACGATCTCATCGCCGCGGCTCTTGGCCTCGTGGTCCTGGCGCTCGGGATCTTGACGGTGGTGCGCCGGCCCACCGGTAACGTCGTCGGCTCGCGCCGCATCGTCGGAAATATCCTGCTGGTAGCGTTCTTGGTCGTGCTGTGGATGCTGTGGGTCGCAGGGATGGACGTGCTGTTCTGGATCGGCCTCTACGTGATCGGAATACCGCCGTTGCTGCGCTTCACCAGCGCCTTTACCAAGACGATGCTGGATGCGTCTGCCGAAGACGACGCGCGTGTGATGCGCAATATCTTCATCGAGCGCGGCGCGAGGCTGCTCGTCATCGCTTTGGCGGCCGGCTGGCTGGCGCTGGTCTTCAAGGTCAGTGCCACGGCGATGATGCATGACGACGCCTTCAATCGGGTGGTCCGCGGCGCGCTCGCCGGGATCGTCATTCTGCTGGCGGCAGACCTCATATGGCAGCTCGTGAAGGGTTTCATCAATCTGCGCGTCAAGCAGGCCAATCGCGCGACCGAGGACCCGGCCGAGCGCGCCCGCAATACCCGCCTGATGACATTGCTACCGATCCTGCGCAATTTTCTCGCGGCCTTCATCGCCATCGTGGCGGTGCTGATGGTGCTCTCCGGCCTCGGCGTGGAAATCGGCCCGCTGATTGCCGGTGCCGGTGTCTTCGGCGTGGCCATCGGCTTCGGCTCGCAAACGCTGGTCAAGGACGTCATCAGCGGCATCTTCTACATGATGGACGACGCCTTCCGCATTGGCGAATACATCCAGAGCGGCAGCTACAAGGGCACGGTCGAATCCTTCAGCATTCGTTCCGTCAAACTCCGGCATCATCGCGGCCCGGTCTTTACGGTGCCTTTCGGCTCGCTCGGCGCGGTGCAGAACATGAGCCGTGATTGGGTGATCGACAAGTTCCTGATCAACGTTTCGTTCGATGCCGATGTCGCCAAGGTGAAGAAGCTCGTGAAGGGCATCGGTGCCAAGTTGCTCGAAGATCCGGATATCGGGCCGCTGATCCTGGAAACGGTCAAGATGAAAGGCGTCGAGAATTTTGGCGACTACGGGATGACCTTGAGCTTCGCCATGAAGACGAAGCCGGGCAACCAGACCCAGGTCAGACGTCGGGCGCAGGTCATGATCAAGGAAGCCTTCAAGGAAAACGGCATCAACTTCGCCTCGCCGACGGTGCAGGTGGCGGGCGACGAGCAGCAGCAATCTGCTGCGGCCGCTGCCGCTACCCGCGACGCTATCGCCAAGAAGAATGCCGCTGCAGCCCTCGGGGAGGGTGGCCCGCCAGAGGAATAGGGTTTCGCCAACAGGTTTTCCAGGGGCCGGGGAGGCCGACCATGAAGCGCGTTCTATTGGGGATGTTGCTGTTCGTGTTCTTCGCGGGCGGCAGCGCCTTGGCGCAATCGAGCGAGCAATTCGTTCGGTCGATGTTCGTTCCACACAAGGACGATTTCGACGGGATGGAAAAGAGGCGGATAATCCGCATCATCGTGCCGTTCAGCAAGACGATCTACTTCATCGACCGCGGCCAGCAATTGGGCACGGCTGTTGAATTCGGGACGGCGCTCGAAAACGAACTCAACAAGGGCCGCAAGAAGCAGATCGACAAGATCCGCGTCGGCTTCATACCGATGCCGCGGGCGAAGCTTCTATCGACGCTGGAAGACGGGCTCGGCGATATCGTCATGGCGAACCTGACGATCACCGAAACGCGGCTTGCCAAGGTCGATTTCACGGCGTCGCTCTATGAAGAAGCAAAGGAAGTCCTCGTCACCGGCCCGTCCGCGCCCGCAATTGCGAGCCTTGATGACCTGAGTGGACGGGAAATCCATGTGCGCCGCTCGAGCAGCTATTACGAACACCTGGCGGCCCTCAGCGTGGATTTCGAAAAGTCCGGCCGTGCGCCAATTGCCTTGAAGGACATGGACGAGAACCTGGAGGACGAAGACGTCCTGGAGATGATCAATGCCGGCCTGCTGCCGTGGACGGTCGTCGACTTGTACAAGGCGAACATCTGGTCGACGGTCTTCACCGAGCTCAAGGTGCGGGAGGACATCGTTGTGTCCGATCACGGCGAAATCGCCTGGGCGATCCGCAAGGACAGCCCGAAGCTCAAGACCGTGCTCGACAATTTCGTCAAGACGCACCGCGTCGGAACGACGTTTGGCAATATCCTGAAAAACACCTACTACAAGGGCGACAAGATGCTGAAGCGCGCCTATGCGCCTGACGACGTCGAACGTTTCAAGCAGCTCGTCGAGATCTTCCGCACGCACGGCAGCACCTATTCCTTCGACCACCTGATGCTGATGGCGCAAGGCTACCAGGAATCGCAACTCGATCAGTCCAGGCGCAGCCATCGCGGTGCGGTCGGCATCATGCAGCTCTTGCCGTCGACCGCAGCGGACAAGGCGGTCAACATTCACGGCATCGACAAGGACGCGAACCTGAATGTCGAAGCCGGATCGAAGTATCTGCGCTTCCTCGTCGATACCTATATCAACGACCCGGCCGTGCCCCCGCGAGACCAGTTGCTGTTTGCCTTCGCAGCCTACAATGCCGGGCCCGGGAACCTGCGCAAGTTCCGGGCAAAAGCCAAGGATATGGGGCTCGATCCGAACCTGTGGTTCGGCAATGTCGAAAATGCCGCCGCCGCGATCGTTGGGCGCGAGACGGTTCAATATGTCAGCAATATCTACAAATACTTTGTCGCCTACAGCCTGCTCGAGGCCCATGACGCTGACGCGGCCACGGTGAAAGTCGAAAACAAGGCGGCCGGCACCGCGCCATAGATGCGGCGCACGCGTTCGCCGGAAGTGGAGGTTTCAAAATGGTCGCGGTGAAAAGCAATGCGCCCGTGAGGCGATCGGCAGCCCTTCTTTGCCTTTTCGCTCTGACGCTCGCCGGCTGTACGACGCCAGACATAGAGCCGATCCCGGGCAGCATCACCTATGGTGGCCAGCCGCGGACGAAACTGACGAAGGCGCCCGTGGGCAGCATCGTCCCGCACCGCTTCACGAGCGGCAACAGTTTCGTTCAGGAGACCTATGTCATTCAGCCGGATCGCACGCTGAAACTTATCCGGCGCGACTACTATGATTTGCCGATTGATTGATGAACCTGAGGTGCGTGCCGGACTCGGTTGGTTGACAGTCTCGCACGGAGGCACGATAGCTCGCTGCCGATGAAGATCGCCTTTTACGCACCGCTGAAATCCCCCGATCATCCGGTGCCGTCCGGCGACCGGCTGATGGCACGCATGCTGATCGCGGCCCTTCGGATCGGTGGGCACGAGGTTGCGATTGCATCGGACTTGCGCAGCTTCATGGCGACGCCATCCGATCAGGATTTTCGCGCGTTGGAGCTTGCGGCGGACGCGGAGGCCGCGCGCCTTCGGGCACTCTGGCGGAGCGAGGGCGTTCCCGATCTCTGGTTCTGCTACCATCCCTATTACAAGGCGCCGGACCTTCTCGGGCCAGGGCTCGCGGACGAATTTTCCATTCCCTATGTGACAGCGGAGGCGTCCTATTCGATGCGGCGGAACGAGGGTGTCCGGGCCATTGTGCAGCGCCATGTTCTTGCGGCTATCTCGCAGGCGGCCGTCAATATCTGCCTGACGCACCGCGACCGCGACGGCCTTCTTGAAGCCGCGCCTTCGTGCCGCCACGCGATGCTCGCGCCGTTCATCGATGCGGCGCCGTTTATTGAAAGCAAGCCACGGGTCGATGCCCCCTGCCGGATGGTCGTGGTCGCGATGATGCGCTGCGGCGACAAGATGGACAGTTACCGCATGCTGGCGCAGGCGCTGATGCGCGTTGCTGCCGCCGCCTGGACCTTGACGATCGTCGGCGACGGGCCTTGCCGGGAGGCGGTCAGAGAAGCCTTCGCTGACTTACCTCCGGACCGGTTGGTATGGCTTGGCGAAAAGGATGCAGCCGAGCTTCCGCAAATTCTTGCAGGCTGTGATCTCTACGTATGGCCCGGTTGCGGCGAGGCCTACGGGCTTGCCTATCTTGAAGCGCAGGCAGCCGGCCTGCCGGTCGTCGCCCAGCGAACGGCCGGCGTGCCCGAGGTCGTGAGGCACGGTGAGACCGGGTTGCTGACGCCCGACGGAGATATTGATGCCTATGCGGCGGCGATGCGCGACCTAATCGAGAACCCGGCAAGCCGCGGGCGATTGGGCTCAGCCGCCCGACGGTTCGTTCATGAGGAGCGCTCGTTTCCGGCAGCCGCTGAACGGCTTCGCTCGATTTTCGATGAATTCGTGGAGACGCCGGTATGACCGAAGAAATCCATTGGCAGCGCCTTGCTGCGGAACTCGATCGTGTTGCGGCGTCGGGGCAGAAGGTGGATTTCTGGCTGCGTGACGACGACGCAGCCGAGCCGGCGCCGGCACTCGATCGCCTGCTGGCGCTGGTCGACCGACACGCACTTCCGGTGGTTCTGGCCGTCCCGCCAGCCCAGGCCGGTGATGCGCTCGCGCGCCGTCTCGACGGGCTCGAAAGTGCCAGCATTGCGGTGCACGGTTGGGCGCATCGCAATCACGCGCCGCCCGAGGAAAAGAAGCAGGAGCTCGGCGCGCACCGACCGCCCGCCACGGTGCTCCACGAACTCGAGCTCGGCTACAGCCGCCTGCAGACGCTTTTCCCTGGCAGCTTCGTGCCGATGCTCGTTCCGCCATGGAACCGGATCGATCCGGCCCTTCTCGACGGCTTGCCCGATATCGGTTTCAAGGCGCTCTCGATCTTCGGTCCGGAAAAGCCGTCACCGTTCAAGCTCGTCAACACGCATGTCGACGTGATGGACTGGCGCGGGACACGCGGCTGCCGCGACCATGCACTGATCGTCGCCGACATCATCGCGAGGCTTCGGCAAGTGTCGGGCGATGTCGAGGAGAGAGCAGACCAGAAGGGCCGCACGATCGGCGTGCTGACGCATCACTTGGTTCACGACGAGGGGGTATGGGCGTTCCTTGAGAAGTTCTTCGCTGCGACCAGCAGACATCCTGCCTGTCGCTGGCTTGCCGGCGGCGACGTTACAGGTCGATGATCTGTCCGTCGCGGGCGGCAAAGGCGCCGGCGAAGGTGGCCCGAACGTCGCGCTCCATTGCGGCAAGCGCCTCGTCGGTGCGGGACGGATCATGATGGAACATGGCGAGCTGCTTGACCCCGGCGGCCGTCGCCAGCCGGGCGCCATGCATGCCGGTCGAGTGTCCATAGCCCTGAAAATGGTCCATCTCGCTCTCGAGATAGGTGCAGTCGTAGACCATCAGATCACAGCCGGCGATCAGTTCGAGAACACCAGGATCGAGAATGCCGGGCTCGTGCTCGGTGTCGTATACGAGAGCGACGGCGCGGCCGTTCCATTCGACGCGGTAGCCGACACAGCCGCCCGGATGATTGAGACTGGTCGTGCGGATCGTGATTCCTTCGCGCGGCGTCAGTGCGTCACCGGGCTTGAAATCCATGCCGTCGAGGCTTGCCTGACAGATATCCGGGTCCACCGGGAACCATGGCGGGCGCATGAAGTCGCGGATCATTTCCTTGGTGGACATGCTGCCGTGCAGGTGGCCGGACCAGAAGCGTACAGAGTTCTGACACTTGTAGATCGGCTTGAAATAGGGAAGGCCGATGATGTGGTCATAGTGGCTGTGGGTGAAGAAAAGGTCGAACCGGTCGACGCCCTCGGCGATCAGCGAGTAACCGGCTTCGCGCAGCCCAGACCCCGCATCGAAGAGCAAAACGTCCTTGCCGCATCGAATCTCGATGCAGGATGTATTTCCCCCATAGGCGACGTATTGTTGGCCGGATACCGGCAAACTTCCTCTTACGCCCCAGAACCGCACTCGAAAGTTGTCGTCACGCATTCAGTTTCGGCTTCACTACGCACGCTCGGGTCATTTTGATCCTTGTGTGACTGTTAAACAAGCACAGATGGCCATACCCCTGCAATGCCATGGGTTATTATTTGGAAAGTAACCTTAGCGTCGCCAAGAGCGCCCGATTGGAAATCGCCCGACGGAACCGCATTGCGGCGGGGGTCGCGGGACAGATTGCGAGGCCTTGGCAACTGCATATGAAACTTTTTGTTGCGCTATTACGTGGATTGTCTATCGAACGCAGTAACGTAGGGAACAGGTCACGCATGGTTGAGGCAGCAGACGGGCGGTTCTACGACAGCGTACCCCTTTTCGATGCGTTCGAAGGGGTCGCGGACGAGGCGAATTATCGCCCGCTGCCGGACAGTTGGATTCTGGCCGTTGCCGACATCGTCAACTCCACCGGCGCGATCGCCGAAGGCCGCTACAAAACTGTGAACATGGCAGGCGCCAGCGTCATTTCGGCGTTGATGAACGCGCTCGAAGAAAAGTCGATGCCCTTTGTTTTCGGGGGGGACGGCGCACTCGCCGCGCTGCCGGCGCCGATGCAGGATCGCGCCCGCGACGCACTCGCCGCCGTGAAGACCTGGGTGGCGGAGGAACTCGGACTCGACTTGCGCGCCGCCCTGGTGCCGGTCAGCGATATCCGCGCAAACGGTCTCGATATGCGTGTCGCCCGCTTCAAGGCGAGCGAAGAAGTTTCCTATGCGATGTTTGCGGGTGGCGGCGCCAGTTGGGCCGAGGCGGCGATGAAGGCGGGGCGCTATTCCGTCGGTGCCGCCGCCCCCGGCAGCCGGCCTGATTTGACCGGGCTTTCCTGTCGCTGGAATCCGATCGAGTCCCGCCATGGCACCATTGCATCGATCATCGCCGTGCCCGGACCGAATGGCAATGGAGCAGAGTTCCAGTCGCTGATCGCCGATATTGTCGCTTTGGCCGACGAGGAGGAGCGCAACGGCCATCCGGTTCCTGAACTCGGGCCGAAGCCGCGGTTCTCCTTCAAGGGGATCGACGCCGAGACGCGGGCCGTGGCACCGAAAGGACGGCGCTTCCTCGCCCGTTGCTTCATCACCGTGCAGACGCTCGTGCTGTTCGTCTGCCTCAGGATGGGCTGGAATCTTGGATCATTCGACACGGGCCGCTACCGCCGCGATCTCGCCGACAACACGGATTTCCGTAAATTCGATGATGGGCTGAAAATGACGATCGATATCAGTGCCGAACGGCTCGGACGGATCGAGACGCGGTTACGGCAGGCCGAGGCAGCGGGTGTCGGGCACTATGGCCTGCATCAACAGGATTCGGCGCTGATGACCTGCATCGTGCCGACGCCGATGACACGGGATCACATGCATTTCGTCGACGGCGCGTCGGGCGGCTATGCGGTGGCGGCAAGCAAGCTCAAGGCCGCGCTGGCGAGCGTAAACAACGCCTAGCAACGCCCGATTTGCAGCCCTTGCTGGGCCGAGGGCGCGCTAAGCCTTGACGATGTGGTCGCCGGTCAAGCCGTTGCGGTAAAAGATATTGCGCGTATCCACAATGAGCGAGGCGGAACCGGCAAGGGCGGCGTAGTCCACCTGGTCGTGGTCGGTGGCAATCAGCACCGCATCGAACGCTGCGACCGTTTGCGCGTCGAGCGGGACCGAACGCCGGCCCTTCAGGGCTCCATGTTCGCGTGTCGGCGGGATCTCTGCGACGTAGGGGTCATGATAGGCGGTGCGGCCCCCCCGCTCCTCGATCAGTTCGATCAGGCGCAGCGAAGGGCTTTCGCGAATATCCGGAACGTTCTTCTTGTAGGCGAGGCCGACGACGAGGACGTTGGAACGGCTGAGCGCCTTGCCGGCCTTGCGGTCGAGCGCCTCGGCAAGGCGGCTGACCACATGGCGGGGCATGGCCGAGTTGATCTCGCCGGCAAGCTCGATGAAGCGCGTCGGCAGTTCGTATTCCCGTGACTTCCAGGTGAGATAGAAGGGGTCGATCGGTATGCAGTGACCGCCAAGCCCCGGGCCGGGGTAGAAGGGCATGTAGCCGAACGGCTTGGTCTTCGCCGCCTCGATCACTTCCCATACGTCGATGCCCATCGCCTCGTAGACGATCTTCAATTCGTTGACGAGGGCGATGTTCACTGAGCGGAAAATGTTCTCGGTCAGTTTCACCGCCTCCGCCGTGGCGTTGGAGGAGACCGGCACCACGGTCTTCACCACGGCCGCGTAGAACCGCTCCATCAACGCCGAAGCCTGCGGTCCGTCGCCGGCGACGACCTTCGGAATGCTGACGGTTTCGTAGGTCGGGTTGCCGGGATCTTCACGCTCCGGCGAAAAGCCGACGAAGAAATCGCTGCCCGATTTGAGTCCGGTCTCTTCGAGGATCGTGCGCACGACGCCGTCGGTCGTCCCGGGATAGGTGGTCGATTCCAAGACGACGAGTTGTGCGGGCCTCAGGGTCGCGGCGATGGCCCGTGACGTCTTCTCGACGAAGGAAAGATCCGGGTCGCGGTGTTTGGTGAGCGGCGTCGGCACGCAGATGATGATGACGTCGCAGTCCACAAGCTTTTGAAAGTCCGTGGTCGAGCGGAAGCGGCCGGCACTGCTCTCCTTCGCAAGCGCTGCGTCCGATACGGCGGCGATGTAGGATTTGCCCGCGTCGAGCGCGACGATCTTGGTCGGGTCGATGTCGAGGCCGGTGACGACGAAGCCCGCGCGAGCAGCGGCGATGGCGAGCGGCAGGCCGACATAGCCGAGACCGATGACGCCAACCCTGGCGCTCAAGGCGGAGATGGACGAGAGCAGGCTTTCGTAATGAGGTGAGGTCAAGTTTGTTTTCCGGATCTCGTGGGCAGGCGGTGGCGCCCGCGCGAATATGTCGTGGTTTGTTGGAGAGAAACAAGCTGCAAGTCAAGCGAGGCACTGCGTCACGCCTGCGTTCAGGCCCTTGAGCCGGCTATCAATTCTTCGTGCGAGAAAAACTTTGTCGGGCCTCTGGAAATCGGCGGGTGGGATCAATATCTGCAACATATAAGTGCCGCAATCCGGGTGCCTGCACGTCATCGACGCCGGAATCGGCTGGAGCATTTTCTTAACGGGCACGGCTCATCATCATCCCCCGCGAACATGGACCGGCAATTTGCCGGCGCGTTCGTCGTCTCCGGATGCTGACGCGGGGCGGTCTGTCATGATGAGGACGCGAAATGGCCCCGACGAACGACAACGTATCCGAAATCCTCATCGACAAGGTTGCCGACTGGCTGATGCGGACATCGCTGAGCGACGCTCCGCTGGAGACGATCGTCAAAGGCTTCTGCGAGCGGCTCGCCGCCGCCGGCCTGCCGCTGATGCGCGTTCATCTGTCCTTTTCGATGCTGCATCCGCTCTACGATGCGCTTGGTTTTACCTGGATCCGCGGCAAGGGCGTCGAGGTCAGCGGCCTTCGGCACGAAGAGCTGGCGCTCAATCCGGAGCGATTCCTCCAGAGCCCCTATTACTATCTGCTCAACAACAATCTCGAGCATGTCCGGCGGCGCATCTATCAGGACACGCCGTCCGAGTTCCCGATCTTCGACGATCTCAAGGAGATGGGGGCCACGGACTATCTGGCCTTCATGCAGTCGCTCGGCGCCGACTCCGGTCACGGCATGGTCGGTTCCTGGACGACGGATCGTCATGGCGGTTTCACCGATGATGTGATCGGGGCATTGCTGAAGCTGCAGCATCACCTCGCCGTCGCTGCCAAGATGGCGGTGCTCGGAAAACTCGCCGACAACATGTTGACCACTTATCTCGGTTCCAGTGCCGGTCGGCGAGTGATGAGCGGTCAGGTCCGCCGTGGCGACGGCGAAACGGTGCGCGCGATCCTGGTCATGGCCGACATGCGCCGTTCGACGATGCTGGCGGAAAAGGAAGGGCGACAGTCCTATATCGAGACGCTGAACACCTATTTTGACGCGATCGCCGCGCCGTTCAACCGCAACGGCGGCCATATCCTGAGCTTCGTCGGCGATGGGTTCATCGCCGTCTACCCGTGCGGCCGCCACAAGGAGCCCTCCGAGTTTGCCGCCCGCGAAGCTTTTTCCGCCGTGCGCGCAGCAACGGCGCGCATGGAGATGTTGAACGGCGAAAGGCGCAAGCAAGCGCGCGATCCGATTGGCTACGGCATCGGGCTGCATGTCGGCAACGTGATGTTCGGCAATGTCGGCTTGCGCGACCGGCTGACTTTTTCCGCTTTCGGCTCGGCCGTCAATGAAGTGCAGCGGTTGCAGAACCTCACCAAGAAATATGCGCATAGCGTCGTCGCCAGTGAGGCCTTCGTCAACTACTGCGGCGGAGATTGGACGGCGCTCGGCCAGGAAAAACTGCGTGGAGTCCGGCAGAAATTCACGATTCTCTACCCCAACGATGCGGCGTTGCTTGCCAGGGCAGACGAGCGCTTTGACGATGTGTTGCAGGATGGACTTTCCGAGGCGGAACATGTCATGTTGCTTCATCGCAATACTCGTCCGCTACAGCCGCCGCGCGGCCTCATCGACAAGATGCTTCAATAAGGGGGAAGAATGTTCCGAGTTGTGTTTGTCGCCGCCAGTATCGCCATGGCCGGGGGCGCGATGGCTCAGCCGTGGGAAACCAAACTGTCAGACGGCTTCGAGGGACAGAACTTCGCGCCCGAAGGTGGGCTCTACTATCGCGAGAATTTCGAGCAGAGCGCCGGGACGGTCGAATTTCAAAACCAGGTCACGCATACCGGAAAGGGCGCGCTCAAACTGAGCGTCGTTCCGACCTGTCCCGATTCGCTCGACGGTTGTAGCGAGCGAGCCGAGATCTGGGAGAAGACGGCGCTTCGGGTGCCCTACGACCAGGGGGTCTGGTATGGCTTCGCGGTCAAATTCGCCGATCCGATCCCCAGCGAGGATCATCGCTATCTGATCGCTCAATGGAAGCGTGAGATCGATCCCGGCGCCGAAGGCGACTTCAGCCCGTTCCTTGCCTTGCGCCTCGAGGCGGGCAAGCTCTTCGTCACAGTGGAGACGAATTACATCGCGCCGCTCTCATCCGGCCCGGAAGGTACGCCAGCGAGCTGCAAGCCCGGCGAGATTCCCGTGTGGGGGCGGCCAGGCGTCAACCAGATGCGCATGCTGGTCGCCGCGGACAGCAACTGGAAACTGGAGGACGGCAGTCTGTTCAATGCCTGCACGGATGCCATCAAGGTGACGAACCACGGCAACCCGCTGCCCGACCCGAAATCCGGCTGGATCGATTTCGCGATTTACACGCTGCCGGGGGCCAATGGGACGGGGCGCATCGAGCTGTTCGCCAATGACAAGCCGATCATCACGGTGACGGGGCACGTCGGCCACGACGACAAGGGGCTCGGCAAGAACCAATACTTCAAGTTCGGCCCCTATCGTGCGGCCGACAGGACGGATTGGACGCTGTTTTATGACGACTTCCGTCGTTCGCCGAATTGCTCCGATGTGCTGAAGGGCGGGGCGTGCCCTGCGCTCTAACCAACTGAATGCACGGGGCAATGCTCCGGTTGTAGTCGGCCCTGCTGGACAGCCCTCTGAAGCTGCGCTAGTCTTTTTTAGAGGCGGCGGATAAAAAGTCGATGAGGGAAGCGTGCTGCGATGACATCTGGGGCGGACCTGCTTCGAGTTGAAGGTCTGCGGATCACATTCTCGGTGCTCGGCGGCGAAGTTCAAGCCGTCAATAACGCGAATTTCAGGATTTTGCCCGGGAAGGTTACGGCTCTCGTCGGTGAGTCGGGATCGGGAAAGTCGGCCATCAGCCAGGCGGTGATGGGCATTTTGCCCAACGTTGCGAGAGTTGGTGGCAAAATTTTGTTCAACGATCCCACCACGGCGGCAAAGCCGATCGACCTGCTCTCGCTGGAGCGGGAAGGCGAGGAAATACGCGGTCTACGCGGGACGCGCATCAGCAAGATCTTCCAGGAGCCGATGACGTCGCTGTCGCCGCTCCACACGATCGGAAACCAGATTTCCGAAGTGCTGAAAATCCATACGGATGCGGAAAAGGCCGAGCGCCGTGCGCGGACCGAGGAACTGCTCGGCTATGTCGGCTTCGCCAATCCGAAGCGCGCCTACGACATGTATCCGTTCGAGCTTTCCGGCGGGATGCGCCAGCGCGCGATGATCGCGATGGCACTGATCTGTCGGCCTGCCCTGTTGATCGCCGACGAGCCGACGACCGCGCTTGACGTGACGGTGCAGGCCCAGATCCTGAAACTTCTGCGCGAGCTTCAGGTGAAGCTCAATATGGCGATGCTGCTGATTACCCACGACCTCGGCGTCGTCGCCAACATGGCCGACGAGGTTGTGGTGATCTATCACGGGCAGATCGTCGAGGCAGGTCCCGTTGAGGCGATCTTCCGCAATCCGCAGCACCCTTATCTCAAGGGGCTGATGGCGGCCGTTCCCCATTTCGACATGAAGCCCGGCGAGCGGTTGAAGGCGCTGCGCGAAGTGCCGGTCAAGGCGGGCACGCTGCTTGGGAGCTCGGCTGCCAACCGACGGGCCGGCCCCGATGTGCTCTTGTCCGTCCGCAATGTTTCGAAGACCTACGGAACGCGAAAGTCTTCGTGGTTCGGCGGCGGGGAGAGCACGCTGCATCGCGCCGTCGACGACGTCAGCTTCGATATTCGCCGTGGCGAATGTCTTGGTCTCGTCGGAGAGAGCGGCTGCGGCAAGACGACCGTCAGCAAGATCCTCATGCGGGCGGTGACACCCGATGCCGGATCGGTGATTTTCGACAATGGCGAAGGTCCCGTCGATGTCTTGAAGGCGCAGGGCGACGATCTCCAGGCATTGCGCTCGAAAATCCAGATGGTTTTCCAGGATCCGGTTTCGTCGCTTTCCCCGCGCATGACGGTCAAGAACATCCTCAGCGAACCGCTGGAGATTCACGGGCGCGGGACGGCGAAATCGCGTGTCGAGACGGTGCGTTCCCTGTTGCAGGCGGTGGGTCTGGACCAGCGTTTCATCAACCGTTACCCGCATAGCTTCTCCGGCGGTCAGCGTCAGCGTATCGGCATTGCCCGGGCTCTCGCACTGGTACCGGAACTGTTGATCTGCGACGAACCGGTTTCGGCGCTCGACGTTTCGGTCCAGGCGCAAATTCTCAACCTTCTCAAGGATCTGCAGAAGGAACTGGGGCTGACCTGCCTGTTCATTTCGCACAACCTCGCAGTCGTGGACTATATGGCGGACCGCATCGCCGTCATGTGTGCCGGTCGCATCGTCGAGCTCGCCCCGCGCGAGGTGCTGATGCGCAATCCGGTTCATCCCTATACAAAGTCGCTGCTGGCGGCCGTTCCCTATCCGGATCTCGACCGGCCGCTCGATTTCGACAGGCTGAAGGACAGCGAAGGATCGGATATGCGGCGCTGGGGACCGCAGTTCCGCGACGACGACACTGGCGACACGCTTACCCCCGCAGATCTCGGTGGCGACCACTTCGTACTGGCGCGCCGGTCGGTGGATGCAAGGGAGTTACGGCCATGATCACCCGCCGAACTGTACTGGCATTGCTTGCAACCGTGGCGTTTCCCATGCGGCTCTTGGCTGCCGCCGGTGAGCCGGCGTTTCTGGAAAAGCTGATTGCCGAAGGCAAGCTCCCGCCGCTTAGCGAACGTTTGCCTAAGACACCGCGCGTCATCAATGTCGCGGCGTTGGGGCGCAAACCCGGCAAGCATGGTGGCGTCGTGACGATGATCATCGGCAGCGCCAAGGACATCCGGCTGATGACCGTCTACGGCTATGCCAGACTGGTCGGCTATGACGAAACGCTGAAACTCGAAGCGGACGTGCTCGAAAGCTACGAGACAGTCGAGGACCGCATCTTCACCTTCCATTTGAGGGAAGGGCACAAGTGGTCCGACGGAACACCGCTGACGGCCGAGGACTTCCGCTATTGCTGGGACGATGTCCTCAACAACGAGAAGCTGAGCCCCGCCGGATTACCGACTGCGCTCGTCATGGACGGCGAAGCAGGAAAGTTCGAAGTCATCGACGAGCGAACCGTTCGCTATACCTGGTCGACGCCGAACCCGGACTTCCTGCAGAAGCTCGCGGCGCCGCAGCCGCTGGTGGTGGCGATGCCGTCCGCCTATCTCAAGCAGTTCCATGAGAAGTATCAGGAAGAAGACAAGCTCAAGGCTTTGATGAAGGAGCAGCGCGTCAAGAAATGGAGCCAGCTCCATATGCGCATGGCTCGCTCCTATCGCCCTGAGAACCCCGAGCTTCCGACGCTCGATCCGTGGCGCAACACCACGCCGCTTCCGGCCGAACAGTTCGTCTTCGAGCGCAATCCCTATTTCCATCGCGTCGACGAGAACGGATTACAGCTTCCCTACATCGACAAGTTCGTGCTCAACGTCAGCTCGCCAGCGCTGATTCCCGCGAAGACCGGAACGGGCGAAAGCGATTTGCAGGCGACCGGTATCGATTTCGTCGACTATACCTTCCTCAAGGATTCCGAGAAGCGGTATCCGGTGAAGGTGCTGCTGTGGAAGAAGACGCAAGGCTCGCGCCTGGCGCTTTTGCCGAACCTCAACTGCTCCGACACAGTCTGGCGCTCGCTTCTGCAGGACGTGCGGGTTCGCCGCGCGCTCTCCCTTGCGATCGACCGCACCGAGATCAACAAGGCAGTCTTCTACGGCCTGACCAAGGAGAGTGCCGACACGGTCCTGCAGGATAGCCCGCTCTTTCGTCCGGAATTCGCCAGCGCCTGGATCGCCCACGATCCGGCTCAGGCCAATGCACTGCTGGACGAGGTGGGGCTTACGCAACGCGGTAGCGATGGCATTCGTATCCTGTCCGACGGCCGGGCCGCACAAATCGTCGTCGAAACGGCGGGTGAAAGCACGCTCGAAACGGATGTGCTACAGCTCATTACCGACTACTGGCAAAAGATCGGGATATCCCTTTTCATCCGTACCTCGCAGCGCGACACGTTCCGCAGCCGCGCCGTCGGCGGCGAGATCATCATGTCGATGTGGTTCGGGCTCGACAACGGTGTCCCCACCCCGGGCATGAACCCGGGGCAACTGGCGCCGACCGCCGACGACCAGCTGCAATGGCCGGTCTGGGGGCTCAACTACCTGTCCCATGGCGAAATGGGCCAGCCGCCGGATCTTCCGGCCGCCGTCGAACTGACGGAACTGCTGCAGCGCTGGCGGCATTCGGCTGAAGATGCCGAGCGTACGGAGATTTGGACCCGCATGCTGTCGATTTACACAGACCAGGTCTTCTCGATCGGTATCGTCAACGCCTCGCTACAGCCGATCCTCGTGGCGAACAAGCTGCGGAATGTGCCGGAAACGGCGCTCTACGGCTTCGATCCCACCTGCTATTTTGGTGTTTACAAGACCGATACCTTCTGGATCGAGCAGGAAGCCTGACATGCTGCGATATATTCTCTGGCGTATCGCGGCGATGGTTCCAACCCTCCTCATCATCTCCGCTCTCGTGTTCACCATCATCGAACTGCCGCCCGGCGACTATTTCGAGAGCTATGTCTCCGAGATCAAGGCGCAGGGTGAAGGCGTCGATATGGAACAGATCGAGGCGCTGAGGAAGGAGTACGGCTTCGACCAGCCGGCGGCCCTGCGCTACGTCTACTGGCTCGGTGGCATGCTAAAGGGCGATTTCGGCTATTCCTTTGAATACGAACTGCCGGTCAGCGCTGTGGTCGGCGACCGTCTGTGGCTGACGATCCTTGTCTCCTTCGTCACCATCATCTTCACCTGGCTGATCGCCTTTCCGATCGGCATCTATTCTGCGACGCATCAGTATAGCTGGGGCGATTACGGCCTGTCGCTCATGGGGTTGATCGGCATCGCCATCCCCAATTTCATGCTGGCGCTGATCCTGATGTATTTCGCCAATATCTGGTTCGGGATTTCGATCGGTCACCTGATGGACCAGAAGTATCTGGCCGAGCCGATGAGTTGGGAAAAGGCGAAGTCGATTCTCGAACATATCTGGATTCCCGTCATCATCGTCGGTGCGGCGGGCACGGCCGGCATGATCCGGCGCCTGCGCGCCAATCTGCTCGACGAGTTGCAGAAGCAGTATGTCGTGACGGCCCGGGCCAAGGGCCTTTCGCCGATGCGCACGCTGGTCAAATACCCCCTGCGCATGGCCTTGAACTTCTTCATTTCGGATATCGGCTCGATCCTGCCGGCGATCATTTCCGGTGCTGAAATCACCGCGATCGTGTTGTCACTGGAAACCACCGGGCCGATGTTGATCAAGGCTCTGCAAAGCCAGGACATGTATCTCGCCGGTTCGTTTCTGATGTTCCTCGCCTTCCTGACGGTGATCGGCGTGCTGATTTCCGACATCGCGCTCGCCATCCTCGATCCTCGAATTCGGCTGCAAGGCAGGAGCACCAAGTGACGTCATTTCTTCCGGCGCCCGGCGAGCCCTTGCCGCATTACGTATCGACGGCCCCTTTCGATCCCTATTCCGTCGAGGCGATGACCGACGAGCAGGTGCGTGTCAACCAGGCTTCCCAGCTTCGCCTGATGTGGTGGAAATTCCGCCGCCACAGGCTCGCGCTCGTCTCCGGCATTTTCCTCGCGGTGCTCTATCTGTCGATCCTCGTCTCCGAGTTCCTGGCGCCCTACAACCTGCATACCCGCAACATGGACTACATTTATGCGCCGCCGCAGGCGGTGCACCTGTTCCATGAGGGCGAGTTCGTCGGTCCCTTCGTCTATGGACGGACCATGACACTCGACATGGACACGCTGAAGCGCAACTACGCCGACGATACCAAGGACGTGCAGCGGCTCCGTTTCTTCTGCCGCGGCGACAGCTATCGTTTCTGGGGCCTGTTCGACAGCAACGTGCATCTCGTTTGCCCGGCCGAAGGCGGCCAGGCCTTCTTCCTGGGAACGGACCGTCTTGGCCGTGACGTGCTGTCGCGCATCATCTACGGCGCTCGAATTTCGCTCACGATCGGTCTTCTCGGCATCACCGTCAGCTTCGTGCTTGGCATCGTCATCGGCGGCCTTGCTGGTTATCACGGCGGCGTCTTCGATCTCATCGTCCAGCGCGTCATCGAAGTCCTGCAGTCGATCCCGAGCATCCCGCTCTGGCTGTCGCTCGCAGCGATCATGCCGGCCACCTGGAGCCCAATCCTGATCTATCTGGCGATCACGATCATCCTTGGACTCCTGGACTGGACGGGGCTTGCGCGCGCGGTGCGCTCGAAACTGCTGGCGCTTCGCGAGGAAGATTACGTCCTGGCGGCCCAATTGATGGGTGCGAAGAGCAGCCGCATCATCGGCCGGCATCTCGTGCCCGGCTTCATGTCGCATCTGATCGCCACCGCGACGATCTCGATCCCCGGCATGATCCTCGGCGAGACGGCTCTGAGCTTCCTCGGTCTCGGCCTCAGACCCCCTATCACCAGTTGGGGCATTCTCCTGACCGAGGCAAAAAGCGTCAGCGTCATCGCCTTCTATCCCTGGCTCCTATTTCCCACAATTCCGGTCATTCTTGTGATTTTGGCATTCAACTTCTTGGGAGATGGGTTGCGTGACGCGGCCGATCCCTACAAATGAGGCCCGATTTGATGCCGGCAACCGAACGGCGTGAAACGGTTCATTGCCCCCTGAGCGAAAGGTTTCTTGCATGATGCGGCGCTTTGAAGATGCCCGGATCCTCATGTATAGCCATGATACGTTCGGGCTCGGGCACCTTCGCCGGTGCCGTACGATCGCGCATTCGCTGGTGGAAGACTACCGCGGTTTGAACATTCTGATCATCTCCGGTGCGACGATCGCCGGCGCTTTCGACTATCGTGCGCGCGTCGATTTCGTGAAGATCCCGAGTGTCATCAAGCTGCACAATGGCGACTACACGTCGCTCGACCGCCACATTGAGCTCGACGAGACGCTGAAGATGCGCCAGGCGATCATTCGCCACACCGCCGAGACCTTCAAGCCCGACATCTTCATCGTCGACAAGGAGCCGATGGGCCTGCGCGGGGAGGTCGAAGAGACGCTCACCTATTTGAAAGCGCACGGCACGACGCTGGTCCTGGGCTTGCGCGAGGTCATGGATGCGCCGCACCTGCTGGAAGCGGAGTGGAAGCGGCGCGACACGATGCGAAAGATCGAGCAGTATTACGATACGATCTGGGTCTATGGCCCGCCGGATTTCTACGATCCGCTGACCGAACTCGAAGTGCCGCCGGCCGTACGCGACCGGATGAACTTCGTTGGCTTCTTGCAGCGCAGCGTTCCGCGCGAGGAATTGCCCGGACACAAGCCGCAGGGCGACTACATCCTGGTGACGACAGGTGGTGGCGGTGACGGTGCCGACCTGATCCACGATGTGATCCACGCCTATCAGCAGGACCCGGAACTCACGTACAATGCGTTGATCGTGCTCGGGCCCTATATGCCGGTCAAGAAGCGGGAAAAGTTGATCCGCAAGGGCAGCAAGATCCCCTACATCAAGATCATCGAGTTCGACAATCGCATGGAAGAGCTCATCGCAGGGGCAAAAGGCGTCGTCGCCATGGGCGGATACAACACCTATTGCGAAATCCTCTCTTTCGACAAGCCGGCGCTGATCGTGCCGCGTATTCAGCCGCGCGAAGAACAGTTGATCCGTGCACGCCGCGCCGCCGAGCTTGGGCTCGTCGAAATGCTGCTGCCGGACGAAGCGGAAGATCCGCTGCGGTTGGCGGCGGCGCTCAAGGCATTGCCGTCCCGGGCGCCGCCGTCGAAGAGCACCGCTAACGGCTTGCGGTTGGAAGGGCTCGCGCATATCTCGGAAATCGTCGGCGGGTGGCTCGAACGGCCTTCGAGCGACCACCTGAATATCGTGAAGAAATCGAGCTGAAGCATTGCCGACAAATCGCAAGATTGCAGTCGTTCTGAAGGGCTATCCGCGTCTTTCGGAAACCTTCATCGCGCAGGAACTGCTTGGCCTTGAGCGGGCCGGACTAGACCTCGTGCTGATCGCGCTTCGCCGTCCGACCGACGGCAAGCGACATCCGGTTCACGATGAAATTCGTGCCGATGTCCACTATCTGCCCGAATATCTGCATGAGGAGCCGCTGCGGGTGCTCCGCGGTCTCGTGCGTTGCTTGCCGAAGCCAGGTTTCTGGCCAGCATTCGGGCTCTTTCTGAAAGACCTGCGCCGCGATTTCAGCCGCAATCGTTTTCGTCGGTTCGGGCAGGCGCTGGTGCTTGCTTCGGAATGGCCGGGCAATCCGCGCTGGCTGCACGCGCATTTCATCCATACACCGGCGTCGGTGACGGCCTATGCCAGCGCGATCGCCGGCACACCCTGGTCTTGCTCGGCGCATGCCAAGGACATCTGGACATCGCCGGACTGGGAGCTTTCCGAAAAGCTTGGCCGGGCGCGCTGGACGGTCACCTGCACGCGCATGGGCTATGAGCATCTCAAGAGCCTGACGACCGAAAAGGCGAGGGTGCATCTGAGTTATCATGGCCTTGATCTTGATCGGTTTCCTCATTTCGAGGGTGCGCATTCTGGCCGCAATGGTTCCGACCCTTCGGATTCCGTCCGCATCGTCAGCGTCGGCCGCGCCGTCGGCAAGAAAGGCTACGACGTGCTGCTGAAGGCACTCTCGCTGCTGCCGACAGATCTCCATTGGCGCTTCGAACACATCGGCGCCGGTGAGCTGACCGCCACGCTCAAGACACTGGCCGCCGAGCTTGGCGTTTCCGACCGGATCGCCTGGAAGGGCGCGCTCGACCAGATGGACGTGCTTGCGCATTACCGGACGAGCGACATCTTCGCGCTTGCCTGCCGGATCACGGCCGACGGTGACCGCGACGGTTTGCCCAACGTGCTCGTCGAAGCCTCGAGCCAACGTCTGGCCTGCGTCTCAACGGCGATTTCCGGCGTACCGGAACTTCTTGTCGACGGTGAGAACGGTCGGGTCGTCCCGTCGGAAGACCCACAGGCGCTTGCTGCGGCGCTCGAGGCACTCATCCGCGATCCAGCGCTTCGTCACAGGCTGGGCGATGCGGCGGAACGGAAAGTCCGCGCGCAATTCGATCACCACACGAGTATCGATCAGCTTGCTGGGCTGTTTGCCAGCGAATGGAGAGCCGCGTGATGCGTGCGCGCCGTGTCTTTTTTTACGTGCAGCATCTGCTCGGCATCGGCCACCTGGCGCGGGCAAGCCGGATCGCGAGCGCCCTTGCCGCCAGGGGTTTCGAGGTGACCGTCGTGACCGGCGGCAGCCCGGTGCCGGGCTTCCCGGGAAATGATGTAAAGCACGTGGCCCTTCCGCCGGTGCTCGCCGGCGACAAGGGGTTTTCCGGCCTTGCCGACAGCGAGGGAAATCCGGTCAGCGATGCGTTCAAGGACGGACGCCGGGACCTGCTGATCGAGGCGTACCTTGCCTGCGATCCCGATATCGTCATCTTTGAAGCTTTCCCCTTCGGTCGCCGTCAGATGCGTTTCGAACTGATGCCCTTGCTTGAGGTCATCGAAAAGCAGAACTCCCGGCCCCTGGTTGCGGCTTCGCTTCGGGATATCCTGCAGGAGCGGACGAAGCCAGGGCGTGCCGAGGAAACCCTCGACGTCGTAATGGCGCATTTCGATCTCGTGCTCGTGCACGGAGATCCTGCCTTCGCGCGGCTCGAAGAGACCTACCCTTACGCGGCTGAGATCGCCGACAAGATCGCCTATACCGGTCTCGTGGCCGGGCCGGCACCCGTAGCTCCGTCGGAAACGTTCGACGTGCTCGTTTCGGCCGGTGGTGGTGCGGTCGGCAAGGAACTGATCGGTGCGGCACTGCAGGCCGCGAGCTTGCTGCCGCGCGCGCTGCAATGGTGCCTGGTCACGGGGCCGAACCTGCCGCAGCAGGACTACGACGCCTTCGCGGCCGCCGCGCCTGGCAACGTACGGCTCTTCCGCTTCCGCAAGGATTTCGCCAGTCTGCTTTCGGGCACGCGGCTTTCGGTTTCTCAGGCCGGCTACAACACAGTCTGCGACATCATCCGTGCCGGTTGCGGATCCTTGCTGATCCCCTTCGTCGCCGGCGGCGAAACGGAGCAGTCGACCCGGGCGGAGCGGCTCGAAAAGCTCGGCCTTGCCGGTGTGCTGCCAGAGGCCGAGGTGACGCCCGTAAGGTTGGCGCGCGATGTCGAAGCGATGCTGGCGAAACCGAAGCCGAACATACCGCCGCTGGACCTTGACGGCGCGATGAAGACCGCCGAAATCTTGGAGCGACGCGTCGCCCTTTGATCGGCCCTGGCGCGTCTCGTTGGCGTGCGTGCCCGGCGTGGCTGACTGTGAAACGAGCGGCGGCTGCAACGGCCCGAAGCGTCGAGCAACGCAGTCGCAGCGCTCAGACCGTTCCGATCAGCATGAAGCGGGTATATTTTTTCGTCGGCAGGGCGCCCGCAAATTCCACCGTCGTCAGCGCCGCCTGTTTGACGAATTCCTCGACGGAAGCAACGCAATTGATGTGGGTCGGCTCGCTGAAATAGTCGTTGGATTGTAGCAGAACGCGCGTACCGGCGGGAATGCGGTCGAGCCACGATTTCAGGTCAGCGATGTGTTCGCAACTCGTGTTGATGATGAGGTCGGCCCCTAGCGTCACATAGTCGATGGCATACATGTCGGCGGTCACGGCACGGAATTTTTCCGGGAAGGCGGCATTCAGGGTTCGCGCAACCGCTTCTACGTCCGGGTCGATGTCGAAGCTGTCGACCGCGGCCACGTTGAAGCGCGCGTCCTCCAGCAGCATGGCGCCCAGGATGCCGTACCACCCGCCGAGGATCGCAATCCTGGCGTAGGAAGAACCAGCCACGTTGAGGAGGGTATCACGCGCCCAGACCTTGCAGGCAACCTGCTTGTGATTGAAGGCGTTGGCGATATGGGCTTCGGGGTGTTTGGCGATTACCTTCGCGACGCCTTCAATGAGCGGACTTTGCGTATAGGCGGCGATACCGCGTGCCAAATCAAAGGCATGCTCATACCAATCGCTGGTTTGGGAAGGCGGGTGGCTGGTGTGTTTCATGTGCTCGTTGTAAGCTGGGTATCGGGCGAGTGCAATAACGGCGTGTGCTTCGGAGAATGATAGTCTCTGTGGTTGCCTTCGCGGCAGTGGAGACGAAGCCGCGTCCATTGCAGATTTCCCCCGCACCTGCATAATCGACAGAACCGGATTCGGCGCCGGGCGGAATATGCAGGCATCCACTTCGCGATCGAGCGCCGATAGGCACCCATCCGGAGGCCCCGCCGAGGAATGATGCGTGGTGGGCGATCGGCAGCCCGCCACGCCAGCAGCTATCGTGTTCAATAAGGTCCTATTGCCAGAGACATGGAACCACGCCTTTCCCGCTACATCTGGACCCACACGCGCAAGGATCAGCTTTGGATTCTGGTGGTCGTCGCGCTGTCGATGGTCCCCTATTTCCTGTCCTTCGACCTGCCGAAGCAGATCGTCAACGGACCGATCCAGGGTGACGGATTCGACAGTCCGGAGGCGACGCAGGCCTTCCTGCCGATTTCGTTCGACTTGCCGTATCTCGGAACGATCAATGTCTTTGACGGTTTCCAACTCGGCCGAGAAGGCATGCTGCTCGCGCTCAGCCTGGTGTTCCTGCTGCTGGTGGTCGTCAACGGCCTCTTCAAGTTCTACATCAACACCTTCAAGGGCCGGCTCGGCGAGCGCCTCCTGCGGCGCATTCGCTTCGAGCTCGTCGACCGCGTCCTCCGGTTCCCGCCTAGCCACTTCAAGAGGGTAAAGCCAGCCGAAATCGCGACGATGATCAAGGATGAAGTCGAGCCGCTCGGCGGATTTACCGGTGACGCCTTCGTCTCGCCGGCGCTGCTCGGCGGCCAGGCGCTGACGGCGCTGGTGTTCATCCTGCTGCAGAGCTTCTGGCTCGGTCTGATCGCGACGCTGATCGTGGCGGTTCAGGCGGTCATCATTCCGCGCATGCGCAAGCGGCTTCTGGTGCTTGGGCGTGAACGGCAGCTGACGGCGCGAGAACTCTCCGGCCGCGTCAGTGAAATCGTCGACGGTATCGGCGCCATCCGCGGCCACGATACCTCCAACTACGAGCGCGCGGACATCGCGTCGCGTCTCGGCAGGATCTTCAAGATCCGCTACGACCTTTACCAGTGGAAATTCCTCGTCAAGTTCATCAACAACTTCCTGGCGCAGGTCACACCTTTCCTGTTCTACGCGATCGGCGGCTATTTTGCCCTGCAGGGTCGCCTCGATATCGGTCAGCTCGTCGCCGTCATCGGCGCCTATAAGGACCTGCCAGGTCCGCTGAAGGAGCTCATCGATTGGGACCAGGCTCGCCAGGACGTTCAGGTCAAGTACGCGCAGGTCGTCGAGCAATTCAGCGTCGAGCCGTTGCTCGATCCGAAGGTTCAGGCCGTTGCGGCAGGGGCTACCGAGTCGTTGAGCGGTCCTCTGGCGGCCGTGAACGTGACGGTGATCGACGACGGCGGCTCCACCGTGCTCGAGCATGTGTCGCTTCAGGTGCAGCAGGGCGAGAAGGTCGCCCTGACTGGTGGCGGCGAGGTGCTGGCCGAGGCCTTCGGCCGGTTGGTCTGGCCGGCGAGCGGCAAGGTGGTCATCGGTGGACAGGATATTCTGGAGATACCGGAATCGGTTACCGGGCGTCGCATCGCTTATGCGTCGTCCGACGTCTACGTGTTCCAGGGCAGCCTCGGCGACAATATCCTCTACGGGTTGAAGCACGCCCCGCTGACGGACGTAACTTATGAGGGAGAGCGGGCCTCGCACCGGAAGTGGGAAGTGACCGAGGCGCGCCTGGCCGGCAATCCGCACCTTGATATCAACAGTGATTGGATCGACTACGGCTCGGCCGGGGCCAGCGGTCCGGATGATCTGCTCGTGCAGATCCGCCCGGTTCTCGATGCCGTCCTGTTGACCAATGACGTGATGGCGCTTGCCGTCCGCTCGACGATCGACCCGAACCGTCACGCGGCCTTTGCGGCCGGTATCGTCGAAATGCGCAGTGCTCTGAGGCAGCGTCTCGAAAAGGAAAAGCTCAGCGATCTCGTCGTCTTCTTCGAACCGGGGACCTACAATGTCGAGGCCACCATCGGTGAAAACATGCTGTTCGGTACCATCACCGATCAGGTGATGTGGGCGAATGCGCTTGAGAACCATCCGTTCTTCAAGACGATCCTGCAGCGCGTCGGTTTGCGCGACACTTTCTACGAGATGGGCATCGAGATTGCCGAGAACGTGGTCGAACTGTTCCGCGATTTGCCGCCGGACCATCCGTTCTTCCAGCAGCTGACCTTCATGACCGCCGAGGAAATACCTGTCTACGAGGCCATCCTGCAGAAGGTGCGCAGCCGCGGTAAGGGTGAGGTTTCGGAAGACGATCAGATCAAGATCATCCGGCTGTGCTTCGATTACATCGAGCCGCGGCACCGCTTCGGTTTGCTGACGGAAGAGGTCATGGCGAAGGTCGTTGCGGCACGCCGTGAATTCGATGAGGGCCTGCCGGCCGACCTCGCCGGGATGATCGAGCACTATCGCCCGAACCGCTACATCGCCTCGGGCAGCATCATCGACAACGTGCTCTTCGGCCGCATCGGCCACAAGCATGCCGACGGGTCGGAAAAAATCCGGGCGATCGTTCGCGATCTCTTCGAGGCCGGCGGCCTCTATAACGAAGTGCTGGCCTTCGGCTTCGACTATAATGTGGGCGCCGGCGGCAAGCGTCTGACGGCGGCGCAGCGACAGAAGCTCGATCTTGCGCGCGCGCTTATCCGCGCCTGCGATTTCTATATCTTCAATCAGCCGCTGCTTGCGCTTGATCAACGCGTCCAGGAGCAGGTCGTGCGCAATGTCTTCTCGCTGCTTGACCGGGCGGGGCGTGATCCGGCGATCGTCTGGGTCCTTGCCAATCCCTCGTTGCTGGACCTCTTCGACCGCGTCGCGCAGTTCGAGAACGGACGCCTGATTCATGACACCGGTGTCGACGCAGCGGTGGATGACGGACGCGACTACAAGGAAATGGCATCTTGATGTAATATTAATGTCAGGGCACGAGCCTATGGTCCCGCCGCGATGCGGGAGGCAGACTGCTCCCGACGGGAAATCGGAGACACGGATTGTGATGTTGCTCAAGGATGAAGTTGAAATGCTGCGCCGGATTACCCTGTTTTCGGGGCTGCCGCCGGCGAAGTTGAAGCTTCTTGCCTTCACGTCCGATAGGGTCATGTACGGCGCCGGCGAGGCGCTGTTCTATCAGGGCGACATCGGCGATGCAGCCTATGTCATCCTCTCCGGTAAGGCAGAGGTTCTCATCAATACCGCCGGCGGGCCCTTCAAAATTGCCGAGTTCGAACAAAATTCGATCGTCGGCGAAATCGCCATCCTGTGTAATACCCCACGCACGGCGACCGTACGGACCACCACGCCGCTCGAAGCCTTGCGCATTCGCAAGGATGATTTCCTCAAGCTGCTGGCCGATTTTCCGGAGATGGCGGTGGAGATCATGCGTGTGCTGGCCGACCGCCTGACCCAGACCACGGCTGAGCTTAGCGAAGCCCGTAGCCAGATCGAGCGGGTCGAGGCCTGACGCTTAACGCACCCGCGTACCCGAACTGTTTCATGTGGAGACATTCCCTTCGGGCATGTGAGCCTTTCGCAAAAGCGATTCCGCTTTGCGGAGATATCGGCTAGACAGGCGACATGCGTTCGATCACCTATTTCCGCAAAACCGTCCAGTTTCCCGACAAGCCGGAGAAGAAGCGTTTCTTCGCACGGTTGCAGAACGGTGACTGGGAGCCTTGTACATTCCAGAACATCGAGCGCCTCGTCGATCACAAGACGACCTTCATAGACATCGGCGGATGGATCGGGGTGACGCCCTATTGGGCGGCGCAGATCGCCGACAACGTCATCACCGTCGAACCTGATCCCGTCTGTTTCGGCATCCTCAAGGAGATGCAGCCGGAAAACAGCGGCGAGGTGCGTGTGATCAACGCGGCCCTGTCCGAAGACGAGGTGCTGGTGCTGCATTCCGTCGGCGGCGGCTTCGGCAGTTCAGAAACGTCCGCACTGATTGCCGACGATAACGGTGAAGCGATCCGCGCGCAGACGGTTACGATCGGCGAGCTTCAGACGATGGCCCGGACCGAACGGCTCTGTTTCAAGATCGACATCGAGGGATACGAGTATCGTGCCATGGATCAGTTCCGGGCTATCGATCCGCAGCGTACCGCCGGCGTCCTGCTTGCCGTGCACCCGCAAATCCTCTTTGCCTCGCTGACCGGACCTTCGCTGCTGCGTGCCGTTCGCACGATCGCAGCCACGATCCGCCTGATCCGCAGCTTAAGCGGCTTTCGTCTCGACAATCCCCAGGCGGTCTGGGCGGCGCTGCGCAAATCGATTGCCTGCCGAGAGTTTCGAGGCTTCGACCTCTTGTTCGTTTCGAGGCAGAGCGATCGCTAAGCCCTCTCTCCGGGCGCCGAGAGTATTCTCCGTTCCCGTGATACAACGGCGGTTCCATTGCGCCGCACACGCAGGGCTTCATGCAGACGCGCTGCCCGATAGGGCGCACAAACGCCGTCATGCCCGATCATTTTCGAGCAAGGCACACACCCGAGGCAAGCCGCCGTCATTAACCACTCTTTAGACAAAATTAATTCTTCGTTTAAAGACGTAATTTTCGATGCTATGAATTTCTCGGTCGCATTGCCCAAAGCGCGTCGCGATCTTTCAGATCCGTTCCTTGCGCTTTAAATTTTTTATACTTCGCTTGTCGTTGTCGTAAAACCGCCGCGCACTTTCGCGCGACATGCTTTTTGGCTTGATATTGTGTCGTGAGGGCGACCGCATGTCATTGATGTATTTTGCGATTGCCGCCTATTGCCTGACCGCCTTGTTCCTCGTGGCGATGACCTATCTCGAAGGTTTACAGGCGCGTGCGCCTTGGAACATGTATCGTTTTGCCGGACTGCTGGTCTGTATTCTTTGGCCGGTCCTGTTTCTCTATCTGATGTTTAAAATGATATCGAAAACAAGAATTTCGGAGCGCTAAGGTTAGAATTTTCCTGCCCCAACGTCGGGTTTTGACGCCTTAACCATGGCATTTACCATACAACCAGAAAATGCCGGAGATTTAACCCTTGAGTCTCTCACGCGAACTATGCTTCGGCGGTGATCGACCGGTGTGAAAGTATTTGAACATGTGCGGTTTTGGTGGCTATTTCGGCGCACTTCCAGAGGCAAAGATCCTCCTCGAGAGAATGGTTGCCGCGATTGCGCATCGCGGCCCTGACGAGAACGGCGTTTTCGTCGACGAAGGGGCCGGTCTTGCCCATGCCCGCCTGGCGATCGTCGGTCTTGGCGACGGACAGCAGCCGATGTCCGATGAGACCGGTGAACTGACGATCGCCTTCAACGGCGAGATCTTCAACTATGTCGAATTGCGCGAGGAACTGCGCGCCAAGGGCCGGCGCTTCCGCACCTCGAGCGACACCGAAGTGATCCTGCATCTTTACGATGTCATGGGGGAGGAGTGTCTGTCCCGCCTGAATGGCGACTTTTCCTTCGCCATCTGGGATCGCCGCCGCCAGCGGATGATGCTGGCGCGCGATCGGATGGGCGTACGCCCGTTGTTCTACATGACCCATGGCGGCACGCTCTACTTTGCTTCCGAGATCAAGGCCCTGCTTCAGGTGCCGGGCGTCTCTGCCGAACTCGATCCGATCGCGCTCGACCAGATCTTCACGCTCTGGGCGCCGATCGCGCCACGCACCGGCTTTCGCGACATCCATGAGCTACAGCCGGCGCATCTCATGGTTGCAGAAAGGGGCAAGGTCGCGATCCGCCCCTATTGGCAACTGGACTATCCCGACCGCGAGGCATCGCCGCTGTTGACGGACGAGCGCGCTGCCGCCGAAGAACTGCGTGCGCTGCTCACGGATGCTACCCGGATCCGGATGCGCGCCGACGTTCCTGTCGGCTCCTACCTTTCGGGTGGGCTCGACTCCTCCATCGTCGCGGCGATGGCCTCTGGCATGGCGCCGCAGGGGCTCAGGACCTTCTCCGTCACTTTCGACAGCGTGGAACACGACGAGAGCGCCTTCCAAATGGAAATGGCGACGGCGCTCGGCACGCATCACAGCGCCGTTGCCTGCCGGGCGGGTGACATTGCCAGGTCCTTTCCGGAAGTCGTCCGCTTTGCGGAGCGACCGATCATCCGAACTGCGCCGGCGCCCCTCTACCAGCTTTCACGGCTCGTGCGCGATGAGGGATTGAAGGTCGTGCTGACCGGCGAAGGGGCCGACGAGGTCTTTGCCGGCTACGACATCTTCAAGGAGGCACGGGTCCGTCGGTTCTGTGGCCGCCAGCCTGGATCGCGCATACGCCCGCACCTGTTCCGCAAGCTCTATCCCTATATCCCGGGCCTGCAGCAGCAATCGGCGGAATATCTCGCCGCGTTCTTCGGCGCCGGCGACGTGGCGCTCGACGATCCGCTGTTCTCGCACCGGCCACGCTTCAAGAGTACGGCGGCAACCAAGATTTTCTTCTCGGGCGACCTGCGTGCGCGGCTGAGCAACTACGATGCGGCGGAGGACCTGGCGAGCCGGCTTCCGGCCGCCTTCGGACGCTGGCACCCCTTACACCAGGCGCAATATCTCGAAAGCCGTTTCCTGTTGCCCGGCTATATTCTCTCCAGCCAGGGCGATCGCATGGCCATGGCCCATGGGATCGAGGGGCGCTTCCCGTTCCTCGACCATCGTCTCGTCGAATTCGCGACCCGCCTGCCGCCCGGGATGAAGCTGAAGGGACTGGTGGAGAAGCATATCCTGCGCGAAGCGACGAAGGATCTGCTGCCGCCCTCCATCGGCCAGCGGACCAAGCAGCCCTATCGCGCGCCCGACAGCCATTCCTTCACCGGGGTGGGCGAGCTCGACTACGTTCGCGACGCCATGAGCGAGACGCGCATCAGCGACAGCGGGCTTTTCAATGCCAAAGCCGTGACGAAGCTCTACGAAAAATGCCAGTCGCAGCCGGTGACCGGCTTCCGCGACAATGCGGCTTTCGTCGGAGTCCTTTCGACACAGCTCTGGCTGCAAACCTTCACCGGCACCAGCGTCCGCGCGGCGGAAGCAGCCTGAAATATTTAGGAAAGGAAACCACATGACGGAAACGATCAAGGACAAGGTTAAAGCCTTCGTCATCGAAAACTTCCTGTTCGGCGATACATCCTACGATCTCGCCGATACGGCGTCGCTCATCGAGAATGACATCATCGATTCAACTGGTGTTCTCGAACTCGTGGCCTTTATCGAGGACCAGTTCGGCATTGCCATGGGCGACGCCGATATCGTGCCCGCGAACCTCGATTCTCTTGCGCGCATTTCGGCCTTCATCGAAGCCCGGGTCGGGGCGCCGGCAACGGCATAATCAAGGCGCGAGGGGGCGTCCATGCGGTTCGAGCACTTCCTTATTGGCAACGCCGCCAGGCACGCGGCGAAAACGGCGCTGGTCACTGAACGCCGTCGCCTCAACTACGGCGAATTCGACGATCTATCGGGCAGGCTGGCTGCCGCGCTCGCGCGGGCCGGCGTCAAACGCAACAACCGCGTGCTCGTCTTCATGGACAATTGCTGGGAAGCGGCTGTCTCGATCTTCGCGATCCTGAAGGCCGGCGCGACCTTCAGCCCGATCAACGCCTCGACCAAGGCGGACAAGCTCGCCTATATCATCACCGACTGTGAGGCGGCCGCGATCCTGACGCAGGCAAAGTTGATGCCGATCGTCGCGGAGGCGCAGGCGCTGAGCGGCAAATCGGACATCTTCGTTGCGTCGACGACTGCGGCCAACGGCCAGACGCCGCTTGACGCGATCTCCTTCGAAAGCTGCCTTGCGGAAGCGCCAACACCTGTCCCGCATCGCGGTATCGATGTGGACCTCGCAATGTTGATCTACACCTCGGGCTCGACCGGTCGTCCGAAGGGCGTGATGATGACCCATCGAAACATCGATGCGGCATCTGAATCAATCACCACCTACCTGCGCAACGAGCCCGACGATATTATCCTCAACGTATTGCCGCTTGCCTTCGACTACGGCCTCTACCAATTGCTGATGGCGATCCGCATCGGTGCGACATTGGTGCTCGAAAAATCCTTTGCGTTCCCGCACGCAATCTTCGAGCGGATCCGCGAGGAGGGCGTGACCGGCTTCCCGCTGGTTCCGACGATGGCGGCGATGATCCTGCAGATGCGCGATCTGGATCCAGGCTTCCTGCCAAGCCTGCGCTATCTCTCCAACACCGCCGCCGCCTTGCCGCCGCCGCATATCGCGCGGCTGCGCGAACTCTTCCCGAGCGCCCGGCTCTATTCGATGTACGGGCTGACGGAGTGCAAGCGCTGCACCTACCTGCCGCCGGAGGAACTCGACCGCCGGCCGGGCTCGGTCGGCATCGCCATACCGAATACCGAAGCCTTCGTGGTCGATGATGAGGGCAAGCTCGTTCCCCCGGGCGTTCCCGGTGAACTCGTCATTCGCGGTCCCCACGTCATGCAGGGCTACTGGCGCAACGATGCGGCGACCGAGCGCATGCTGCGGCCGGGGCCGAACCCATGGGAAAAGGTGCTCTACACCGGCGACCTCTTCCAGACCGATGAGGAGGGCTTCCTCTATTTCGTCGGCCGCAAGGACGACATCATCAAGACGCGCGGCGAGAAGGTCGCGCCCAAGGAAGTCGAGACCGTGCTGCACGCGCATCCCGGTATTGCCGAGGCCGTGGTGGTCGGTGTCGCCGACCCGGTGCTCGGCCACGCGATTGCGGCACTGGTGGTGCTCTCCGATCCCGGCCTGACGGACAAGGACATTATTCGCCATTGCGCCCGTCATCTCGAAGACTTCATGGTGCCGAAGTTTGTCGAATTCCGCACCGAACTTCCGAAGACAGATACTGGTAAGGTCAGCCGCCGCCTTGCGGCCGAGACGATGGAGCCCGCCCAATGAACATTCTGATGCCTGAGAGCACGCGCCCGTTTTCGGCGGAGACGCTGACAATCGACCATGCGGCCGAAACCGACCGGATCGTCGCCGGACTGCGCGAGCAGCTGCGGACGATGAAGAAGCGCGGTCTGGTGCTCGGGCTCTCCGGTGGCATCGACTCGAGCGTTTCGGTGGCGCTCGCCGTGCGCGCCGTCGGCGCCAAGAATGTCTTCTGTCTGTTCATGCCGGAAAACGATTCCGATCCCGAGAGCCTGCGCTTTGGTCGCCTCGTGGCCGAGACCTTCGGCGTCGAAGCGATCATCGAGGATATCGGTCCGACCCTGAAGGCGATGGGCTGCTACGAACGTCGCGATGCCTTTATTCGCGAACTGGTCCCGGACTATGGCGACGGATGGGCCTCGAAGATCGTCATCGCCAATGCGCTCGAAGGCGAAGGCTACAACATCTCCTCCCTCGTGGTCCAAAGCCCCGACGGCACGCGCTCGAAGCACCGCATGCCGCCCTCGGTCTACCTGGGCATCGTCGCCGCCACCAACATGAAGCAGCGCACGCGCAAGCAGGTGGAGTATTATCACGCCGACCGGCTGAATTTCGCCGTGCTCGGCACGCCGAACCGACTGGAATACGACCAGGGTTTCTTCGTCAAGAACGGTGACGGGGCGGCCGACGTCAAGCCGATCGCCCATCTCTACAAGTCGCAGGTCTACGCGCTTGCGGCCTATCTCGGCATTCCCGAGGAGATCCGACGCAGGCCGCCGACGACCGATACCTACTCTTTGGAGCAGACGCAGGAGGAATTCTATTTCTCGCTGCCATACGACCGCATGGACCTCTGCCTCTATGGGCTCAACAACGGCATCGAGATCGACGCGGTCGCCGATGCAGCAGGCCTGACGGCCACGCAGGTGGAACGGGTCTGGGCGGATATCGCCGCGAAGCGCAAGGCGACGCGCTACCTGCATCTGGAGCCACAGCTGGTGCAGCCGGTGGAGGAGATCAAAGGCTGATTGAAAGTCTCATTGCGCGGGCGGGTTATTGCGATGGCTTCACGGAAGATCGCAATAACCGAAGGCCTACAGCGCCGTGCGTCTTTTCAGACGCGCAAAGGTTGCTGTAGAACTTTGATCTTCTGCATGTCAGTCGAACTGACCCGCGATCAGCCGGCACCAGTGTTCTCCGGCAATGCCGTTGAAGAAGCCTTGGCCATCCCGGCAGGCCTGGACGATTGCCGGGTCACGGGAGTGAAGCACCGTCGAGGCGACGTGGACGAAGGCAATCCGACGTCCGAGCATCGCTTCCATGAGCGCCGGCTGCGTCCGTCCTCTGAGGCCCGGAAGACCGCGTTTGGAGGCGTGGTCGACGAGACAGTCGATAACCGGACCGGCCTGGCCCGGCAGCGCCAGCACCTGTAGTACCCGCCCGATTTCGCCCGCCCTGGCGTAATAGGCGAAAGCGCCGATGAGTGTGCCGGTGCGCGCGGCGACCAACGCATAGATGAGCTTGCCCTGTTCGGGCTTTTGTTCCGCGTCGCCGAGAATATAGTCGAGCTGCCCTTCGGCCCATTCTGGGCGAAGCGGAAACTGGGCGATGAAGCGATCGACCACGGCGGCAAAGCCGTTGCGATCTGTTTCCTGGGTCGTGAAGCCGGCCTGGCTGGTGCCGGCGGCAGACACGGCGGACCAGCGTTGCTCGCCGGGCGCCATGCGCTTGCGATAGGCGCCGTCAACAGCCCGCGCGAAGGGGGCCGCAAGCCGTGCCGGCTTGATGCGGTTCGACGCAACACTCAGGCTGAAAGAAGCGGGTTGAATGACGCGCACCCAATCGAGACTGTATTGCGGCAGGACGACGCCGCGGAGGCGTGTCCACATCTGTGTCGAGACGTCGCTTGCGGTCTCACTGAAGGAGAGATCCTGTGGGCCGGCGAGAAAGGCCTTGAGAATGCGCGCTCCGGCAAGGGGATCGTTCTCGCGATCCTCGACCATCAGCGAGCCGCAGATTGCCGCGCGCAGCCGGCGGCCATTCAGCACCATCGGCAGCACATTGACGCCGACAAATCCGGAAATGACGCCCTTGTCGTTCACATGGACGAGCGGGCGTATCTCCGGATCGCAACCCGGCGCATCGAGGTAGAGCTGCCGCATATAATCGGCAAGCGCTGGCGGCGGCGTGCTCTGGTCGTTGCGGAACACCCGCTGGAACATGCCCGCAATCGCTGGGATGTCCGCGCGTTGGAGCGAACGAATGTCGCTCATTTGGGTGAACTTCCGGTCCGGTCGTCGATTTTCCTGACGATGGCGACACGCGGCTTGCCGTCGCGATCGGTCGCAAATGTCACCGGTTCATAGGTTTTGATGCGCGACAGAAGTGCTGCGGCCTGACGATCCTGGCCCTCGCCAAACTCGAACAGCAGCCAGCCGCCCGGCTTCAGAAAGGTAACGGCGTCACGGACCAACCGCTGGTGAATGGATATGCCGTAGGGACCGCCGTCAAAGGCCTCGCGCGGCTCGTTTTCGAGCAGATGCGCCCGGTCTCCCTCAAGGCGTCCGGTCGAGATGTAGGGCGGGTTGCAGACGATCATGTCGACCGTGCCTTCGAGATTGTCGCCTTCGAAGGCGGCGAAGAGATCGCCCTGCCGGATGGAGACGCGTGCGCCTGTCGCGAGCCGGTCGACGTTGCGGCGCGCCAGCGCGACGGTGCTGTCCGTGAGGTCAGCGCCCCAAATGCGGGCAGAGGGGACGTCGTTGGCGATGCCAAGCGCGAGATTACCGGAGCCGCAGCACATGTCGATCACGGTCGGTGCCGCCGGGCCATCGGCGAGGATAGACACTGCTTTTCGCCCGAGAAGTTCCGTTTCTTCGCGCGGAACGAGAACGTCGGGTGCAAGTTCGAGGTCCACGCCCATGAAGCGATGCAGACGAATATGATTGTCGTTGTGCGGCACGGCCACCCCCTCGCGTCCTCGGTCGAATTGTTCCTGGATAAATCTATGGACGCGCAGTGCTGCAGACTATGGTAATCGGGTAAACGAAGCTCAAATGCGATTGCGGCGCGTGCGTTAACCGCGCAATCATCTCTGTCTGCTACCTTGCGCAGCGACCAGAGGGGATTGCTCGCTGTCATTGAGTGCGCTTTTGCGCAATGATCGGCGGGTTGGTGTCAAGGGCAGATCGGAATGGCTTCGGAAGGTGTGAAGGAACGCGCGCACAAACCGCTCCTCTCGATGATCATGTCCTATGCTGCATCCGGCGGCAGTCTCGTCATCGGATCCGCCGCCCAGCTCTTGACGTTTGCAATTCTGGCGCGCTGGCTCGGCGTACATGAGTTCAGCGTTTTCGTCGCAATTACCGCTGTCGCCAACATTGCGGTACATCTGTGCGGTCTTGGCGCAATGGAGTGCCTGGTGCGCCGTGTGGCGCGCGATCGCCATATGTACCCGCGCATGCTCGGGCACAACATTCTGCTGACGGCTGTAAGCGGTGTGATCCTGGTTCTGCTCGGCGCGGCCGTGCTGCCATTCTTCTTCACCTTGTCATCGGATCCCGCGACCAATGTTACCGTCATCACACTGATGCTCACCACCAACATCGTCTTCGTCCGCGTCATCGTGCTGGCGGAGCAGATCTTTCTCGCCCATTCCAATTTTGCCTCGGCAAACAAGATCGTCGTCGGCTTTGCCGTTGCGCGCACCATTGCCGCGGCGCTCGCCTGTATCGCCTTCGGGGTTGCGACGGTCGCCTCCTGGGCGGTGTGGCAGTTCATCTGCCATGTGCTGGTGGCTGCCGGATGCTGGCGCGCCGTCAAGGGGCTGGGGCGTCCGTCCTATGGCATCGTGCGCGAAGAACTGCCGCTAGGGCTCTATTTCAGCATCCCCTTCATCCTGCGCGCCGTTAGGCAGAATGCCGACCTTCTGGTGCTGAGCCTCGTGGCGAGCGCCGAGGTGATGTCGAGCTACAGCGTCGCGCGGCGCATGCTGGAGAGCAGCTATCTTTCGGTCGAGGCGCTGAACCGGTTGATCTATCCGGGTTCCGCAAAGGCGACCGCAGCCGGGCTGCATCATGCGTTCGAGCGCGTGCGCAAGGTATTTCTCGCCGCCACCTCGATCAGCATAGCCGCCGCCATCGCGGTCTTCGTGCTCGCGCCGGTTCTGCCCTACCTCTTCGGCAAGGATTACGTCTCTCTCGTTTCCTTCGTCCGTATCCTCTGCTGGGTCGTTGTGCCGCTCGCCATGTGGTCGGTGGCGATGGAGGCGCTCGGCGCGTCTGGCCACCATCCGGCGCGCGCCTCGGTCATGGGGCTCGGCAGCGTATTTGGCGCGGCGCTCACGGCCTGGGCTACCTGGTACGCACCGCCGGCCGGAACGTTCATCTCCTTCTACGTCATCGAAATCGCGATGGTCATCGTTTCCTGGGCCGTTTTCCTGCGCTTCGTACGACGCGATAGGGAACAGGCCGGCGGCGCGCCCCTGGCGGCGAGGATGGCCCATGAAGCTTGAAGCCGGGAACATCCAGGCCGCAAGGCCGCTCGCACGGGAAATGGTCCGCCTGGGCAACGTACGGGCGATGGAGCCCCGGGATATCCCCGTCGTCAGCAGCATGTTCACCCGGATCTTTCGCAAGCGCGAAGGAGCAGCAAGCGAAGAGCTTCGGCAGTATATCGAGACCATCTTCTTCGGCAGCCCGCTCTATACCCCGGAAAACGGCAGCATCGTCTATGACGATGGGACCGGCGGTATCGGCAGCGCCATCCTGGCGCTTCCCATGGAGTTCACGGTCAACGGTCGCCGGACAGTAGCGAAACTGTTGTGCGCCTTCATGTCCGAAGGCAAGGCCGGCGCAGTCGGCGCGGCCTGCCTTGCCCGCGCCATGCGCGCCGCCAAACAGGATATGTGCTTTTCGGACAATTCGTCGCCGGTCAGTGCGGATCACTGGGTGGCTGGCGGCGGTGTCGTACTGCCGATACAGAGCCTCGATTGGCGTCGCTCCTTCCGGCCACTCAAAGCCTGGGCTCTGACGGTCGGCCGACAGGTACCGCTTCTCCGATCGAGCGTCGTCTTGGGGCCGCTCGCGGTTGCCGATCGAATTCTGCGCCGCCGCCGACCCAGGACGAAGCCGGATGCCGCCGCCGGTTGCGCAACGCGCGCCATCGATCCCGCGGCCTTTGTCGAGTGCGCCGAGCCGATGCTCCAGCGCTTTGCCGTCAGACCCGTCTGGTCGAGGAGCGAATTCAACTGGCTGACGGCAGTCGCCGGTTTGAACACTACCTTGGGCGAACTCTTCTGCCGGGAGGTCCTGAACGAGAGCGGGCGCGTGATCGGCGCCTATCTCTATTTCGGCAAGGTCGGTGAGACGGCGACGGTTCTCAATATCGTCTGCGAGGCGGGCCGTGAGTTCGACGTCACCGCACAAATGTTTCATTCGCTTGATGCGGAGGGCTACGCCTTTGCCGTCGGCAGTGCGCAGCCATTTCTGATGAATGCGATCTCGCGCCAGAGATGGCTCTCCTTCCATCATCGCGGATATTTCTGCATGGTGACACGGCACGCAGATCTCAAGGATGCCGCCCAGCGGAACGATATCTATGTCGGCGGACTGGCGTCGGAAAGTTGGAGCCGATTGCTGACCGACTTCTGACCCCGGCGTTAAGCGGCGATCCCGCCGTTTAACGGAATATTCACCCTACAACTCTAATTCTGCGATGGAAGGCGGCTCGCGGGGTCACGATCTTCGCGTCTTGATGGGCGTGCGTGAGGGATGCTTATGTATAGGCCGGACGAGGCCGAAAAACGGAGGCCCAGCCGTCCGGTGCACGATCAGGGTGTGCCGGTCGCGAGAGGCTCGTTGCTCGATCTGCTGTCTCCTGACTTACCGGAAGCAGGGCTGGGGGACGAGAAGCCCGCAGTCGCCCGACCGCGAGATGGCGGCCCTTCGGAAGCATCGCGGCGCCAGGTCAGTGCCGTGGTGCCAACGCCACCGCGTCGCGACAGTTATTTCCCCGGATTGAACGAACTCGGCAACATCGGCATCGACGATATCGTCGGCTGGCTGCGGGAAGGGCTCCGCTGGATCGTCATCGCCGTGATGCTCTGCGTGGCCGCCGCGCTCGCCTATGCGATGACGGCGACGCCGCGCTACAGCGTCTATACCGACATCGTTGTCGATCCCTCCAATCTGAATGTCGTCAGCGACGACGTTTTTACTTCCAATCCGCAGCGCGACGCGCAGTTGCTGGAGGTGGAAAGCAAGCTTCGCATTCTGACATCGCGCAACGTGCTGTCACGCGTGATCGACCAACTGCGCCTCTCCGAGGATCCGGAGTTCGTGAAACCCTCGGTCTTCGGTTCGCTGAAGAGCCTCTTCTCGACGAAGGCAGAACAGCAGGCAGGCAAAGAGCTTGCCGCGATGCGGGCGCTATCGGAGCGGGTCGAAGCGCGGCGCGAAGAGCGCTCCTTCGTCGTGGTGATGAAGGTCTGGAGCGAAGAGGCGGCGAAGGCGGTAACGCTGTCCAATGCGATCGTCGCGGCCTTTGAGCGGGAGCTGTTTCAGTCTGCCGCCGAAAGCGCCGGTCGCGTTGCTCAGAACCTCAATGCGCGGCTTGATGAATTGCGCCACAACGTGACCGCGGCCGAGAGGGCCGTCGAGGATTTCCGCCGCAAGAATGGTCTCCAGTCCACCAATGACGGCCAGCTTGTCAGCAATCAGCTTTCGAACGAACTGAACACGCAGGTTCTCGATGCTCAACAGCGCTTCATCCAGGCGGAGACGCGCTATCGGCAGATGAGCGATGCGATTGCGCAGGGTCGCACCGCGAGCGCTTCGGAGTTCGAATCCGTCAACATGACGAACCTGCGCGAGCAGTATAACCTGCTGCAACAGCAGATCGCCTCGATGCAGCGCACTTATGGCGAGCGGCACCCGCGCCTCGTCAATGCCCGCTCCGAGCGCACGACCCTGGAAGGGGCCATGGCCGACGAGGCGCGGCGCATCCTCGATCGCGCCAAGGCGGACATGGATCGCGAGCAGCAGGCTTTCGCCGCCTTGCGTGCCAAGGCAAGCGACGAGAAATCGAACGTTTTCTCCGACAACGAGGCCCAGGTGCAGCTTCGGGATCTCGAGAGAGATGCTCGAGCCAAGGCTGCGATCTACGAGACCCATCTGGCGCGCGCTCAGCAGATTACCGAGCGCCAGCAGATCGACACGACCAATGTCCGCGTGATCTCGCGCGCCTTGCCGCCGAACGCGCGGAGCTGGCCGCCGCGTACGTTGATCCTGCTCGCGGGCGGCGTGATCTTCGGCCTCGCACTTGGCATCGGCCTGGCCCTGACGCTGGGGCTCTGGCGCTTCCTGCGCGCACGCCGGCCCGTAGCGGCCTGAGAGAGGGGACGGCATGACGAGCGCCGTCTACCGCGACGAGAGCCCGGCGGACCTGCTCCGCGCCCGCATAGGGACCGTGCTCTTCATGGCGACGTTCCTGTTTTTCTGGATAACGACCACGCCCTTCATCGACCTGACCGGAGCGGCGGTGCTGGATCCTTCTGCTGGCAATTCCAATCGCTTGAACCAGATCGTATCGCTTGCACTCTTTGCGGGCATGCTCGCCTATGGGCTCGCGCACCCGCTGCGCGGTATCATTCTGCAGCCGCGGCTGTTGCTGGCCGTGCTCTACATCTGGTTCCTGTTCGTCTCCGCGATTTCGGCCTATCCGATGTTCGGAATCAAGGGAACCGTGCTCGCGGTGATGGTGACCATCAACGCCAGCGTCTATCTGCTGCTGCCAGCTTCAGAGCGGCATTTCGCCAAGATGCTCGGCATCGGCACCCTGTTCATGCTGGCGGTCGCCTATTACGGCATTCTCTTCAAGCCGTCGCTTGCAATCCACCAGGCCTCCGAACTGCGTGAACCAATGAACGCCGGCCTTTGGCGCGGCCATTTCCCCCACAAGAACAGTGCCGCCGCGGCCATGGTGATTGCTGCTTTTTTCGGCCTCTTCGTCATGAACGTCTGGTCGCGACTGGCCGGTCTCGCCATCGTTGCCCTGTCGTTCAACTTCCTGCTCCATACGGGCGGCAAGACCTCGACCGCCATGCTGCCGGCGATCGTGTTGCTTGCCTGGATTTTCGAGCGATTCCGCTTCCTGCGCATCCCGATCGTTATCGGGGGGGTCGGTCTGTTCAATCTCTTCGCCGTTGGCTCCGCGGTGTTCAAGCCACTCAGCGATTTCGTCACCGAGCTTGGCATCGATGCAACCTTCACCAATCGTGCCGACATCTGGCGCTTCGCCTTTACGGCGCTCGCCGAGCAACCGATCACCGGCTACGGTTTCAAGGCTTTCTGGCAGACGTCGGAACTCGTCAATAGCGGTGGCTCGATCGAAACCTGGGCGGTGGCGGCCGCAAACGGTCACAACTCCTATCTCGACATCGCTCTGACGACGGGTTTTCCCGGATTGTTGCTGACGGTGATCTGGCTGCTGGTCCTGCCTCTACGCAACATTGCGCGTCTGGCACCGGCCGAGGAACATTCCCATCTCACCCGGCTCTATATCCGCGTCTGGCTCTACACGATCTTCAACGCCGGTCTCGAGAGCCTGTTCTTCGAGGGCGGCAACCTCCTGTGGTTCACTTTCCTCTTTTCCCTCTACGGCCTGCACCTACAGTCGCGCGCGGTTCTTTCGGTGGCCCCGCAGCAGGTAAAATCCGGAGCCGTCTATGTCTGATCTCCTGCAAACCGTCGGCGGCCTTGTCGATCGCCTCGCCAACCGGTTGATCTGGCGCTTCGCGGCCAAGCCGCGCGATGTCGTGACCGATGTGCCGCTGATTTCCTTCACCTTCGATGACGTGCCGGACAGTGCACTTCATAACGGGGCGACGATCCTCGAACGACACGGCGTGCGAGGCACGTTCTACATCGCTGGCGGGCTGGCCGGGCGTGTCGAAGTTGATCGCACGCTGATCTCGTCGGACGGATGCGCCGATCTCGCCGATCGAGGCCACGAAGTCGGCTGCCATACCTATTCCCACACCAAGATCAGGCGCATGAGCGGTGGCGGCCTTGCCCGCGACCTCGACCGCAATGCCGATTATCTGAAGCGCAGCGGTGTCAATGCGGCTGCGACGAACTTCGCGTTTCCCTACAATGCCGCCTGGCCGATGGCGCGCCGCGAACTGGGGCGGCGCTACCGCACCTGCCGCGCGGCCGGCGAAAGCGTCAATCGCACGGCCGTCGACCCGCTGATGCTGAAGGCCGTGGAGATCCGCCAGCCGGAGGCGGATGCACGAGCGCTCACCGGATGGATCGACGATGTGGCCGCTCGGCCCGGCTGGCTCGTGTTCTTTACCCACGACATTACCGCCCGCCCGACGCCCTATGGCTGCACGCCGGAGACCTTCGAGCACCTCGTTCAGCACGCGGTCTGCAAGGGCTGCGTGGTCCTGCCGGTCGAGCAGGCGCTCGACAGGCTCGGCTGGTAGGAGAGCGCCATGTCTGATCATCGGAGCGGCAACGGCAGGCTGCTCGCAATCAACAACTACTTCTATCGCCGCGGCGGCGCCGAAGCGGTGTTTTTCGACCATATGAAGATGTTTGGCGAGATTGGCTGGGACGTGGTGCCCTTCGCCATGCAGCATGAGGACAACGAGCCTTCGCCGTGGTCCGACCACTTCGTCTCCGAGATCGAATACGGCCGGCGCACCAATCTGTTGCGCAAGGTCGTGCAGGCGGCAAGCGTCATCTATTCGCGCGAGGCCCAGCGCAACATCGACCGGCTGATACACAGTGTCCGGCCCTCGATCGCCCATGCCCATAACGTCTACCATCACCTGTCGCCGGCGATCTTCTCGACGCTGAAGCAGGCCGGCATTCCCGTTGTCATGACAGCGCACGACCTGAAGCTTGCCTGCCCCTCCTACAAGATGCTGCGCGACGGCGCCGTCTGCGAGGACTGTCGCGGCGGACACGTCTACAACGTCTTGCGCCATCGCTGCATCAAGGGCGAGCTGACGCTGAGTGCCGTGGTACTTGCGGAAACGCTGGTCCACCGCGCGCTCGGCCTCTACCGCAACCAGGTGGATCGCATCGTCGTGCCAAGCAAGTTCTACGTCGAGAAGTTGGTCGAGTGGGGATGGCCGCGCGAGCGCATGGTCCACATCCCGAACTTCGTCGATGTCGACGACTACTCCGACCAATGGGCTGAAAGCGACTACTTCGTCTTTGCCGGACGCCTGGCGCCGGAGAAGGGCTTGGCGACCTTGATAAGAGCTGCCGCATCATCACGCCAGCGGGTGGTGATCGCCGGAACCGGCCCTGAGGAAGCGATGCTTCGCCGGCTCGTCGAACAGACCGGAGCCAATGTCACCTTTGCCGGCTATCTCTCCGGCCAGGCGCTGCATCGGCTGATTGGGGAATCGTGTGCCCTGGTTCTGCCGTCCGAATGGTACGAGAACGCGCCGATCAGCGTGCTTGAGGCCTATGCGTTGGGAAGACCCGTTATTGGTGCCTCGATCGGCGGCATCCCCGAAATGATCCGAGAAGGAGAGACCGGGATGACTGCCCTATCCGGTGACGCTGACGATCTGGCGCGGGTCCTGACGCGCATGGCGGCGCTCACGGTCTCCGACCGTACGGCCATGGGGGCCGCGGGTCGGCGTTGGATCGCCAGTGAATTCTCGGCCGCCGCCTATCGCGACAAAACCCTTGACCTCTATGCATCGCTCGGGGCGGGAGAGGGGCGGCGCCGTTAACCGTCGCGCGCAATTTGTAGTAATGTGGGCTCGCCGTATGGATTTCGGTCAGTTATATGAGTGGTGAATGAAATATTTACTTGGTTGATAAGTATTTCGCCGTGAAATCGAGTACGGACAACCTTCGAGGCGACGCATGAGCAGTAACTCTGATGTCTCGCGATGTCACCACCAGCAGCCGGTGATTGCACAGGAGATCGCGCAATCCGGGTTGCCCGAAGGGCGCGGGCAGAAGCCGCGGCGCGGCGCAGCTCACTCTGGAATGCGACGGGGCCTGACTGCCCAGAATGGAGCCGTTGCAGCCAGAGGCGAGCGCAAGCGGGTGATGATGTTGGGATTGCGCGGTATTCCGAACGTACAGGGGGGTGTCGAAAAGCATGTCGAAATGCTCGCCGACAAACTTCTGGGCCACGGCTGGGATGTCGAGGTCGTCGGGCGCCGGCGCTATCTTAATGATGGCGACTGCCACGCCTGGAACGGAGTGGAGGTGATCCCCCTTTGGTCGCCACGCCGCATGGCTCTGGAGGCGCTCGTTCACACGTTTCTCGGCGTATGTCTTGCCGCCTGGCGTCGGCCGGACGTATTGCATATCCACGCCATCGGCCCGGCTTTGATGACGCCGCTTGCGCGTATTTTCGGGCTGAAGGTCGTCGTCACCCATCATGGCTACGACTATGACCGGCAGAAATGGGGCGCCTTCGCCAAACGGACGCTGAAGCTCGGCGAGTTCCTCGGCATGCGGTTCTCGAATGGGCGCGTGGCGATATCGCAGGATATCGTTCAGACGATGCGTGTGCGTCATCGTGTGTCGATGGCGCTGGTGCCGAATGGGGTGGCGATTACGCCGCCGTCCGGTAATGCCGGCATCCTCCACGAATTTGGCCTGACGCCTCGGCGTTACATCCTGCTTGCCGCGCGATTGGTCCCGGAGAAGCGGCAGCTCGATCTCATCAGAGCTTTCGCGAAATGTGGATTGACGGATGTCCGGCTCGTTATCGCCGGCGGCGCGGAGTTTGAGACACCCTATGTCCTGGAGATGAGGACCCTCGCCGACGAGGTGCCGGGGGTTGTGCTTACGGGCTTCCAGTCCGGCGACCGGCTGGCGGAGCTCTTCGCCAATGCCGCCCTGTTCGTGCTGCCTTCAAGCCATGAGGGCATGCCGATCGCGCTGCTGGAGGCCATGGCCTACGGTCTGCCCTTGCTGGCAAGCGACATCGTTCCCAACCGGGAACTGGATCTTGCGCCCGACGAGTATTTTCCACTGGGCGACATCGATGCGCTTGCGGCCGGGATCGCCGCAAAGCTTGCCGCACCGCTCAGCGACGACGACGTGCGCGAGCGCGCGGCTCATGCGGAAGCTACCTACAGTTGGACAAACGTGGCGCAAAAGACCGCGGCAGTGTATAGCGCATTGCTGGCAAAGTAGGCCGACCTTCGCGTTCGCCGGATCCCTGCCAATTTAAGTGCGACAGCACCCGGCCTTTCGAACGAGCAGGTGGGCGCCGTCGTGGACCGTTCGACGATTGCCGTGCTTTGCACGCCGCCTGGAAGACAAGCTGACAATGAACATCAAACGCGCTGCCGGCCTTTTCGCATGGCTCCTCCTTGCCGTGATCGCCTATTCGACGATATCGCCCCTCGAATTGCGGCCGCGCATCGGACATCTCGTCCATCTCGAGCGGTTTGGCGCTTTCGGCCTGCTGGGACTGTTGTTCGCGATCGCCTATCCGAGACAGATCGGGCGCGTCCTGGTTCTCGTGCTCGCCACCGCGATCGGCTTCGAACTCCTGCAGATGATTTCGGCGGATCGCCATGCGCGCGTGACGGATGTCGCCGTCAAGCTTCTCGGCGGTGCCTGCGGCGTCTTTTCCGGGTGGCTCGTCGTCCGCTATCGGCCCCAACTGCTCGCTTTGCTGGGGCGGATAAACCAAAACGCAAAATATCGCAGCTAGTATCGACGACAACCTGAACGCGTTGCGAACGCACTGCTGATATTGGGGGATCGATTGGCAGTATCCGTCATCATCAAGACGCTGAACGAAGAGAAGCGCATCGGTGCCACCATCGAGAGCGCGCTCAAGGCGCTCGAAACCGTTGGCGGTGAGGTCATCGTCGCCGACAGCGGCTCCTCGGACAGGACCATCGAGATCGCCTCGCGCTACCCGGTGGTGATCGCCCAGATCAGTCCGCCGGCGCGGCCAAGCTGCGGAATCGGTCCACAGCTCGGCTTCCAGTATTCCCGTCACGAGCACATCTGTCTGCTCGATGGCGACATGCTGCTGGACGACGATTTTCTCGAGGTGGCGGAGGCGTTCCTGGCCGATGATCCGGAGGTCGCAGGCGTCACCGGTCACGTGCAGGAGATGCTGACGTCCAACCTCGAATTTGCCCGGCGGGTCACGCGCAATGCGCCGGAGAACCGTATCGGCGCGATCGACCGCATGAATGGTGGCGGCCTCTATCGGCGCGCGGCGATCGAGGCCGTCGGCTATCTCTCCGACCGCAATCTCCACGGCTATGAAGAGTTCGACCTCGGCATTCGGTTGCGCAGTGCCGCCTGGAAGCTGCATCGCCTCGACCGGCGCTTCGTTCAGCATTTCGGCCATACGGAGAATTCCTACCGGCTTCTCGTTCGGCGCTGGAAGAGCAAGTATCTGTTCGGCATCGGCGAGTTGCTGCGCGCCTCGATCGGCCAGCCTTATTTCTTCCAGCTCATCAGGGAATTGCCGGAACTCAAGCTCTGGGCGCTGGTCTATCTCTGGTGGGCAGCATCGCTTGGCCTGCTGCTGTTCATGCCCAGCAAGACCGTCGCCCTCGGCGCAGTCCTTGCAATCCTTGCCGGCGTCGTCGGGCTCATGAGCCTGCGCAAGGGGGGACTTGGCATGGGACTTTATACGGTCGTCGCCTGGTTCTTCCATGCGGCGGCGCTGCCCGTCGGCTTCTTCAGGGCGCGCCGCAAGCCCGATGCGCCGATCGAGAGCAAGTTGCTTGGAGCCCCGGCGTGAACGCGCGAGCGCTGTTTGCCGCGGCAGCGGTGCTTCTGGCATTCGGCCCTTGCGTACACGCATCCGATCAGTGGCTTCCGGTGCGCGAAGTTTCGCTCGAGCTTCGGAAAGGCAGTCCGCTTGATTTCTCCTCTTTCCTGCCGAATACCACGATCGACGCCGACCATCGTCTCGTCGCCGGCGCCAATGGCCGGCTCGCATTCGCGCGCTCGCTCGAAAAAGCTGAAAGGATGCTTTGCGCTTCGCTCGCCTGGAGCCCGGCCTCCGGCGGATTTCCCGATCACGACACGGCCGACCGCTACGCCCGGCAACTGGCGATGCACGGCTACAATCTTGCCCGCCTGCATTTCGTCGATGCCAGCCTGATGTTCGGCCGCGACAAGGATTTCGACTACGACCCCGAAACGCTCGACCGCATCCACTATCTGCTGGCGGCGCTGAAGAAGAACGGCATCTACTGGATGATCGATGGCCTCTCGTCGCTGCGCGGCGCCTATGGCGGCTTCGACGATCGTTGGGACGATGGAGGAAACCTCAAGCTCGAGCTGTTTGTCGATGACCGGGCGTTCGATCACTGGAAGCGCATGCAGGAGACGATCCTTGGGCGCGTGAACCCCTATACGGGCGTCGCGCCCATCCGCGACGATGCCCTGGCGGTCGTCATCCTCGCCAACGAGAACGGGATGGAGTTCGACACCGTCGTTCACGATCGGCCAGGAAAGGCGCCCTACGATCCGCTGCTCGCGAAGCCGTTCAATAACTGGCTGGCGAAACGCTACGGCTCCACCGACGCCTTGGCCAAGGCGTGGCCCGACCTTCGCCCTGACGAGACGATCGAGGCGAGATCCGTTGAGCTCCCGGCCGATCGCTATGTCCACAGCCCGCGGCTGCGCGATCTGCAGGCCTTCTTCATCGAGACGGAACGGGCAGGGACCGTGCGCATGAGCGAGGTCCTGCGCGGGCTTGGCTACCGCGGTCTGATCAGCAATTACAACAATTGGCCGACGATCCAGGCGTCTCTCAGCCGGCGCGGCCTCGAAGCCGTGACCATGAACAGCTATCACGACTGGGTCAGCGGCTACGCGCCGGGAAGCAAAACCACGCAGGCAAGCTCCATTGCCGACGGGGTGAACTATATCCGGATGATCGCGGCGGCGCGCTGGCTCGGCAGGCCTTTCGTGATCAGCGAGTATGATCACCTCTTCTGGAACCGCTACCGCTACGAGGCGGGGCTGGCGATGCCGGCCTACGCGGCACTGCAAGGTTGGGACGCGCTCTGCCGTCATGGTCACGGCCCGATCGTTCTCGCCTATGGCGAACCTTTCGCCCACAAGAAGGCGATGCTTCCCTACGCCATCGCGCTCGATCCGGTCGCGCGCGCCGGCGAGACGCTGGCGGCGCTGCTTTACCGCCGCGGTGACGTTGCGACATCGGACCTGACTGTCCCGTTTGCCATGCGTGGCGAAGAGGATCTTTCCGACGATATGCAGGCGCGCGAACCGGAATATCTGACGGACATCGCGCTGATCGGCCGGATCGGTCTGGAAGACCTGGAGGGCCTCGGCGAAGCGCCTGCTGTGTTGCAACCACGACAGCAAAGCAGCGAAGGGGTTCTCGACAAGCTGCGCCAAACCGGCGCGCTCGCGAGCGACAACAGCACGAACATCGATGCCGGCATCTACCAGAGCAGCACCAGCGAGATCCTCTTGAACCGTTTTGCCGGACAATTGCGGGTGGCAACGGCGGCAACCGAAGCCGCAGCCTATTCGTCACTGCGGGAGCCGATCGATCTCGGCGTGTTGCGCATCGAAAGGGCGGATGGCAACGGGCTCGTCGCGCTCTCGGCGCTCGGCGCGGACGCGTCGCTGGCGACGGGCCGTCGTTTCCTCGTGATTCTGGCGACCGATGCGCAGAACACCGATATGACCTTTCGTGACGCCGAGGAGAAGGTGATCGAGGACTTCGGACGATTGCCGGTCCGGATCCGCGCAGGCTATGCCGACCTTTCGCTGGAGCGGAGCGCCGAGAGCTGGAGCGTTTCGCCGATCGGTCTCGATGGCACCGTGCATCCGCCGGTCGTGGAAGGGAAGGGTGCCGTCACCTTCCGTCTCTCAAACGATGTTCCCTCCGGCCCGACGACCTATTTCCTTCTGGAGCTGCAATAGAGAGCTACCGTCGTCCCGGATCAATGAATGGCCACGATGTCGGCCTACGCTCCGCCGCTTTCATGCAATGGAGGTTACAATGAGAATATCGGAAGCCATGCATCCCGGGGCTCGCTGGATCTCTCCCGACACCGATCTCAAGACGATCGCGCGCATCATGCGGGATGAGGATATCGGCGCCTTGCCCGTCGGCGAAAACGACCGCCTGATCGGCATGGTCACGGACCGCGATATCGCCTTGCGCGCCTTCGCCAACGGGCGCGATCCTGCTTCGATGACGGCGCGCGACGTCATGACCAGGGATATCGTCTATTGTCGTACGAGCGAAACGATCGAGCACGCCGTCCATCTGATGGAGGCGAAACAGGTCCGGCGCCTTCCCGTGATCGATCAGGACAAGCGCATGGTCGGCATGCTGTCTCTCGGCGACATATCGCATGCGAGCAGCAGGCGACTGACGGGCGAACTCGCCCGGGCAATTTCGGCCCATCACCTTTGAGATCCGGCATAATGACTGCGGCGCCGTCCTCGGCGCCGCAAACGGTCTGTTTGATCGGTCCGGAGAGGATCAGAAGCGGTAACTAATGCCCGTGCCGATCAGCCAGGGGTCGAGCTTGACCTTGCCGCTCACCGCGCCAGCGCCGGGTAGTGTTGCGTTGACTTCGGGCTCCAGGAACAGTTTCTTGACGTCGAAGTTCAGCCCCCAATGTTCGTCGAGCTTGATGTCGACGCCGGCCTGCAGCGCCACGCCGAAGGTGTTCTTCATGTTGAAGCTCGAGAAGTCGCCGCGGCGCTTTTCGTTGTAGAACATCGTGTAGTTCACGCCGGCGCCGATGTAGGGCTTGATCGTTTCCGTCGCGTTGAAATGGTATTGCAGCGTCAGGGTCGGCGGCAGCAGCCACGTCTTGCCGATTTCGCCGAGACCGGCGATCGAGCCGCTGCCGCGCGCCGTGTGCGGCGTCGTGCCGAGGATCAGTTCGGCCGCGATGTTGTCGGTGAAGAAATAGGTGATGTCGAGTTCGGGCACCACGGAATTACTGACCCCGACCTTTTCGCCGTTAAGTGCCGCGCCGTTCAGCGAGAGCGAAGCTTTGTCGTCGGGCAGGACGGCCAGTGCGCGGGCGCGGATCATCCATGGGCCCGGTTCGCTGGCGAGAGGCATTTCCGGCGCCGCGACCACACTCGGCTCGGCGAGATCCGCCGCCGTGGCGATTGCGAGCGGCGCCGCAAGCGCGGCGAAGAAGACGGCAGATGGCAAGATGGCGCGAATAGGCATGATTTCCGGACCCCCAGAAGAGTTTGAACATCGCCGGTCAGGGCGTTCGGCGGCAGGGCATCTGCGGCCGGCGGCACTATGCTCAACATGGGGGTCCCAGGGGTTGTCCTGGATCAATGCGGTCGCGAATCGACAAGCCCTTGGGGAGAAAGGGAATTCGCCTTGGCGGATGATGACTATCCCAAGCCCTTGTCAGGCGGGCATGCGCGGGATGCTGGCAAGCAGCCGCTGCGTATAGGGGTGCTTGGGGTTGGTCAGAATGTCGCGGGTCTTGCCGCTCTCGACCACCCGGCCGCGCTCGAGAATGACCATTTCCTCGCAGAGGGCTGCGACGACGCCGAGATCGTGGGAGACGAAAACTAGCGTCAGTTTTTCGGCGAGCGTCTTGAAGAGTTCAACGATGCGGATGCGGGTTGAAAGGTCCAGCGCGCTCACCGCTTCGTCCGCCAGCACGATCTGTGGACCGGCGACGATCGCGCGGGCAATGGCGATGCGCTGGCGCTGTCCGCCGGAGAATTCGTGCGGATAGCGCTGCATGGCGTCGAGTGGCAGGCCGACCGCTTCGAGCGCTTCGGCGACCGCTTGTGCCCGATCCCCCGGAATACGCAGCGAGCGCAGCGGTTCGGCGATGATGTCGACGACACGTTGGCGTGGATCAAGCGACGAATAGGGGTCCTGGAACACCGGCTGCACGGCGCGCCGATAGCGACGCATGAAGGTGCCGTCGCCGGGGTCGAGCCGTTCGTCGCCGAAACGGATGGTGCCGCTCGTCGGCCGAACGAGCCCGAGCATGAGGCGTAGAAGCGTCGTCTTTCCAGATCCGGACTCGCCGACGAGACCGACGCTCACGCCGGGGCGGACGGAGAGCGAAACGTCGTTGAGCGTGGTCTGCTGGCGCGAATAGCCGAAGCTGACGTTTTGAAGATCGAGCATCATGATCCGGTTGTCCCCAGCGCTTCGTCGAACAGGCGGGCGGCTTCGACCAGCGTCTTGGTGTAGTCGTGTCGAGGCTTGCCGAAAACCGCGCCGACCGCGCCTTCCTCGACTGCGAGACCATTGCGTAGCACGATGACACGCTCCACCACCTGCGCAACGACGGGCAGGTCATGGCTGATGAACAGAAGTGCCATGCCCGTTTCGCGAACCAGGCGGTCGAGAAGTGCGAGGATTTCTGCTTGCGTGGTGACGTCGAGCGCCGTCGTCGGTTCGTCGGCGATCAGCAGCTTTGGGCGGCAGGCGAGCGCCATGGCAATGGCGACCCGCTGACGCTGACCGCCGGACACTTCATGCGGATAGGAATTCGCGATGCGTTCGGGTTGCGGCAATGCCACCTTGTCGATGAGGTCCCGGACTTCGCGGTTTATGACTTCCGTCGTTACCTTGCCGCCCTCGCGCTCCAGGCGCCGACGGACCGGCTCGGCGATCTGCCGGCCGATTTTCATCAGCGGGTCCAGAGCGGTCAGCGGCTCCTGAAAGACGACGGCAGCGGCAACACCGCGCAAGCGGTTCATGACCCTATCGGTGGCGCCGACGACCTGTTGCCCGTCGAGTTCGATCGAACCGGCTACGCGGATCGAGGGCGGCAGCAGACCGGTCGCAGCCATAGCGGTCATCGACTTGCCGGAACCGGACTCACCGATCAGTCCGATGCGCTCGCCGGGGCGAATCGTGAAGGAGAGATCGGACACGAGCGGCTTGTCGTTGGCGCGAATAGTGAGAGCCCGGATATCGAGAAGCGCCTTCATCGCGATCTCCCGCGTGTCGGATCGGCGATATCGCGCAGCCCGTCGGCGAGAAGGTTCATGCCGATGACGAGCGCGACCAGCGCGATACCGGGAGCGATCGCGCCGATCGGTGCCGTATAGACCGTGCCCTGGGCTTCCTGAAGCAGCCGCCCCCAGGAGGCGTTCGGTGGCGGCGCGCCGAGGCCGAGATAGGAAAGTGATGCCTCGGCGATAACGGCGAGGCCAAATTGCAGGGCAAAGTTGACCGAGAGCGTCGGCCAGATGTTCGGAAGCACATGGCGGAAAACCACACCCACCCAGGATGTCCCCGACGTGCGCGAGGCGATGATGTAGTCCTGCCGGAGCACGCGCTTGGCGAGGATGCGGGTCAGCCGCGCGACGATGGCAGAGATGGCAAGACCAAGGGCCAGGATCGCAGTCCAGAGGCCGGCGCTGTCGCTTGCCGCCACCACCAACATTGCCAAAAGCAGGGTCGGGAAGGCGATCAGGATGTCGAGCGTTGCGGCCATCACGTCGTCGGCAAGGCGCGTGGCGAAGGCGGCGAGCACGCCGAGACTGACGCCAATCGTGGCACCGATCGCCACCGCGCCGGTGCCGACAAGGAGCGCGGTGCGCGCGCCGATCATCAACTGCGTGAGCAGATCGCGCCCCAGTCGGTCGGTTCCGAGCCAGTGGAGGAGCGACGGCGCTTCCAGCCGTCCGCCCGAGGCGTTCAACGGATCATAGGGTGTCCACAACAGCGTCAGCACTGCCACGGCGAGGTTGATGCCGACGAGCACGAGCCCGACGGTGAGTGCCAGCGAATGCCGGCGCTGTCGCGTGGAAACGGATGTCTCGACCGGGCTCATGCGCGGCCTCCGACGGCGCGTTCGCGCAGGCGCGGATCGATCAGGCGCTGGGTAAGATCGGCGGCGAAACCGATCAGAAGCACAAGAAGGGTGGAGATGAACAGCACGCCTTGAACGTTGGGATAGTCACGCTGTTCGATTGCGAGCAGCAGCATCGAGCCGAGGCCCGGCAGCGCGAAGACGCGCTCGACGACGACGGCGCCGAGCAGTGTCGTCGCGAGTTCGATGCCGAGAATGGAGACGATCGGCACCGCGCCGTTGCGGATGCCGTGGCGGATCAGGGCTTCCGGGAAGCTGGCGCCAAGGGCGCGCGCGGTGCGCAGATAGTCGCTGCCGAGGACGTCCTGCGTTGCCGAGCGCACGTAGCGCAGCAACGACGCGCCCATGACGAGCCCGATCGTGATGACCGGCAGCGCGAGTGCATAGAGCACCTGCCCCTCGTTCTGCCAGCCGCGCCGGGGAAAACCGCCCGAGGGGAACAAACGGAAGGTGACGGCAAAGACGGTGACGAGCAGGATGCCGACCCAGAAAACGGGAATGGCGATGCCGAGCTGCGACACCGTCGAAATCAGCCCGCCATACCAGCGGTTGGCCTTGACTGCCGAGAGGATGCCGAGTGGCACGGCGATCAGAATGGCAAGAAGGAAGCCCATCAACGCCAGCGGCACGGTGACGGTCAAACGCGCGGCGATCTCCTCGATCACGGGCTTGCCGCTGACGAAGGACGTACCGAGGTCGAAACGGGCGAGGCTGCCGGCAAAGCGCAGGAACTGCTGCCAGAGCGGCAGGTTCGAGCCGACCTGCTCGCGGGCTTTCTCGATCTGCGCGGCATCGGCGCCAACGGAGAGAAGCGCATTGGCGGGATCGCCGGGCAGCAGACGCAACAATACGAACAGCACCACCGCCGCGATCAGCAGCGACAGGAGCAGAATGGCAAAGCGGCGGACGAGATAGGTTAGAATGGCTGCATTCCTTTCTTCTCACGGGGGGGCCGTGATCAGAGATGTTGGCTTTTGCATCAAAACGGCGAGAGAGGCTAGAGCGAGGGCATTACTTTAGCAGAGCCTGTGCGTGGCGGGCCGAAACGTCTCGGATGAAGCCGAGCCATGCTCGCGGAACGCAAAAGCCCCTGGATCCGATCCAGGGGCCCTTGTCGCTATGAAAAGCGGAGATCGGTGGCTTATTGTTCGCTCTTCTTGATGCCGTAGGCGAAGAATTGCGAGTTCAGGCCGTTCACCGGATAACCCGACACGGCCGAGCTCGAAACGACGATCTGCGGGTAGAGGTAGAGCCAATCGCTGGCGGCATCCTCGGCGATGATCGTGTTGGCTTCCCGAAGCTTGGCGGTCTGCTCGTCGGTGGTGGCGGCCGCTTCCGAGGCCTTGATCAGGTCGACGACCTTGGGGTTGTTGTAACCCCAGTAGAAGTCCGGGTTGCCGTAGAAGACGATGTCGCGGTGGTTGACGTGTTCCTGCAGCGTCGCCTGGAAATCATGCGCCTTGTAGACCTTGGTGTACCACTCGTTGGCGGTGATCACGTTGATCTCGACCTTGATGTTGACCTTGGCGAGTTCGCTCTGAATGAACTGCGCGACGATCGGATGCGGATCGTAGTTCGGCGTGTCGAGCTTGAAGGTAAAGCCGTCGGCGAAGCCCGCTTCCTTCAGCAGCGCCTTGGCGCTTTCGACGTCATAGGCGTCGACGGCTGTCAGATCCACGTACCAGGGATCGGTCGGCGGAACGAAGGAGCCGATCAGCGTGCCGTATTCACCCCAGATCGACGTCAACAGCTTCTTGTCGTCGATAGCGCGCGCAATCGCCTTCCTGACCTTGACGTTGTCAAAGGGGGCGACGCGATCGTTGAAGGCGAGCAGTTCCTTGGTGGTCGACTGGCCGGCGGTGACGGTGAAATCGGGATTGTCCTTGAACTGGGCGATCGAGTCCGGGCTCTGGACGCTGGTGATGATGTCGACGGCGCCGGTCAGGAGCGCATTGTTGAGCGCGGTCGCGTCGGTGAAGTACTGGAAGACGACTTCGCCATTGGTGGGAGCTGTGCCCCAGTATTTATCGTTGCGGGTCAAGGCCAGCGACGAGCCGCGGCGCCATTCCTCGAGGCGATAGGGGCCGGTGCCGTCCTCGCTCGCATTCAGATCTTTCGCCGCATCGTTGACGATCCAGACGTAGCTCAGATTGTAGGGCAGCGAGATCGAGCGCTCCGAGAGCTTGACGACGACCGTCTGGTCGTCCGGTGTTTCGATCGCGCTGATCGTCGCGAGGCTCTTCTTGCGCGAGCTCTTCGATTGCTCGGCCGTCACGCGTTCGATGCTGTATTTGACGTCTGCAGCCGTCAGCGGATCGCCGGAGTGGAAGGTGACGCCGGGGCGAAGCTTGAAGGTATAGGAGAGGCCGTCATCGCTGACGTTTTGCTCGGCAACAAGGCCAGGCTGGACTTCGCCGGCGTCCGTCAGCGTGAACAGCGCTTCATAGACATTGCCGTTGAAGGCCTCGTTGATGCCCTGTCCGGCGCCGGCAGTATTGTCGAGGTTCTGCGGCTCATAGAGCGAGCCGATCGTGATCGAGGCGTTCGGGTCGAACTTCGCGTCCTCGGCCGAGACGGCCGTGCTCGACGAGAGAGCGAGCGCCAGCGTGGCGGCGGCGAGCCTTGAGCCCGGCGCCCGGAGGCCGTGTCCGGTGGTCTTGCCAAAGCCGATGTTATTGCCAGTCATGTCCCAAACTCCTGCATTATGCCTGTCGCGTGTTTCGCGTCGCCACCCAAGTGTACGCATCGGATGATTGCGATGCATCATACCTATTCCCTAGTAATTTAGTGGGAAAATTGGTTTCATTTGCCTGCCGAAGTTGAAAATTGTACCCGCGGCAGTGCCTTCCTGGCGAAGGCCTTTCCGATGGCGGTGAGAAGCGACCACTTGCCAGATATATCAGTAGGCGATGATAAGCCTCTTTGAATTCTAATGGGTTAGCACGTTCCGCTTGGCCCAAATCACCACCTTCTGCTCATCTGTCGCCGTGAAAGTCGCTGTCCGCAAGAGCGGTCAGCCGACCAGCTGACACCGGCTGATTGTCGTCCACAACGCGTTTCCCTCGAGAATTGCAAAATGCAACGAGTCGACAAAAGGATTCGACAGTCCCCGGATTCTGATATATCGCGTGATTAATCGTTTAATCACGCGATAGCGGAAACCACTGACTTGGCGCGTTCCGGACCAAAACTGACGAGGATTGCCAGAACGCTCGGCGTGTCCGCGGCCACGGTTTCGAACGCGCTCTCGGGCAAGGGACGCGTCTCCGCGGAGATGGTGGAAAAGATCCGCGCGACGGCTGCCGAACTCGGTTATGTGCCGAGCCAGGCGGGCAGGGCGCTGCGCACCGGCCGCACCGGTGTTATCGGCCTCGTACTTCCCGATATCGCCAATCCGCTCTTCCCGCAGATTGCCCAGGCGATCGAACTCGCCGCTTCCTCCTCCGGCTACGGCGTGCTGATCGCGGACTCGCGCGGCGACGTCTCGACCCAGACCAAGGCGATCGAGCGGTTGATCGATCGCGACGTCGATGGCCTGGTTATCGTGCCCCGGCGGGGCACCCGCATCGCCGATGTCGGCTGTCCGGTTGCCGTCATCGATACGCCATCAACGCCGGGCAACACGGTGGCCGCCGACCATTGGGGCGGCGGCCAGCAAATTGCCGAGCACCTGAAGGCGCTTGGGCATCGCCGCGTACTGATCATCGGCAACAATCCCGCCTCGAACGTGCAGAACGACCGCGCCGGCGGTATCCGATCGGTCTTCGGCGAGGGGTTCCACACCGATACGCTCTGGATCGAGCCGCTGGAGAAATTGGCTGGCAAGGGCTGTCCGCTCGGGCTCGCCGAAAAGGTGGCGGAAGGCTACACCGCCTTTGCCTGCATCTCCGATCTCCATGCGCTTCGGGCGCTGACCGAACTGCAGCGTGCGGGCATCAACGTGCCGGAGATGGCGAGCGTTACCGGCTTCGACGATCTCATCTGGTCGCCGGTCATCACGCCGGCACTGACGACCGCGCGCATGGACATGACCGAGATCGCCGCCATCGCCGTCGCCGCGCTCGTCAAGGCGATCCGCGAGCGCGACCCGTCCGATCCTGAAATCGGCGCACCGGTCACTGCCGAAAAGGCCAAGGTGCCGATGCACCTGGTCGTCCGGCAATCGGCCGCCGCACCACCTCAACTAATCCAAGCCACTGCCACCGCAGCCACATCCGTCACCGAAGGAGGACACCAGCCATGAAAAAGTTTCTGCTTGCCTCGAGCGCGCTCTTGCTCGCCGCCGCCCCAGCCGCGTCTGCTCAGGAAAAGACGCTGACCATTTCCGTCTATGGTTTTGCCCAGGATGCCTTCAAGGAACTCGTCTATACGCCGTTCGAACAGAAATGCGGCTGCAAGCTCGTCGTCGAGACCGGCAACAGCGTCGAGCGCTTGGCGAAGATGGAAGCCAACAAGGCAAGCCCGGTCGTCGACATGGCGGTGGTCTCGATGGCCGATGCGCTTTCAGCTTCCCGCGCCGGCCTGATCGAAAAGATCGACACCTCGAAGCTCCAGAACTTCAACAAGCTCTATGATCTCGCCAAGGACCCGAACAGCGACGGCATGAGCGTCGGCTACACCTTCTATGCGACCTCGATCGTCTATCGCTCGGACAAGATGGAGGTGAACTCCTGGGCCGATCTTCTCGACGAGAAGAATGCCAGCCACGTTGCCTTCCCGAACGTCACCACCAACCAGGGCCCGCCGGCGCTCTACATGGTCGGCGAAGCCCTCGGCAAGAACACGCCTGATCTCAAGGACGCGATCGCCGCCGTCGGCGCCAAGAAGGACGAAATCGTCACGTTCTACGTCAAGTCCTCGCAGCTCGTGCAGCTTATGCAGCAGGAGGAGATCTGGGCGGCACCGATCGGCCGCTTCTCCTGGGAAGGCTTCACTAAGCTCGATCTGCCGATCAAGTGGGCGACGCCGAAGGAAGGACAGACCGGCGGCATGAACGTGATGGTTTTGACCAAGGGCGGCAAGAACCAGGAGCTCGCGCTGCAGTTCATGGACTTCTGGCTCTCGACCGAAATCCAGACCGCGCTTGCCGAGAAGCTGGTCGACAGCCCGGCCAACAAGGACGTGAAGGTTTCGCCCGAGATCGCTGAAAATCTCACTTACGGCGAAGAGACCGTGAAGAACCTGAAGCTCATCCCGTCCGCCGTCGCCCTCGACAACCGCGAGGCGTGGCTCTCGGAGTGGAACGCGCAGGTCGGCCAGTAAGCCCAGACAAATGCTACCTCCGCCGGCGGGTACTGACCGCCGGTGGAGACCTCATGCGACGGGCGCAAGGACACACGCCCAGGAATGCCTTGAAAGGAAGAAGGATGTTCCAGAACCGCGCCGAAGCCCTGGCGCTCGCTCTGCCGGCGGCGGTCTTCGCGGCGATCGTCTTCCTCGCGCCGGTGGTGATCCTGCTGGCGGAGGGATTTCGCAACGCCGATAGCTGGTCGTTTGTCGCCTATACGAACTTCTTCTCCGACCCGCTGAACCGTACCGTCTTCCTGCGCACTTTCCGGCTCGGCCTGATGGTCACCGCCGTTTCGGCCGTCATCGGCTATGCTGCGGCCTTTGCGATCGTCAATCTGACGCCGCGCAGCAAGGGACAGATGATCGGCCTCGTCGTGCTGCCGCTGATGATCTCGTCGGTCGCCCGTACCTATGCCTGGATCGTCATTCTCGGCCGCACCGGCATCGTCAACCAGGCGCTCCAGCTTGTCGGTCTTTCGGACGAGCCGATCCGTTTCCTCTTCACCGAAACGGCCGTGTTCATTGGTCTCTTGCAGCTCTTCCTGCCGCTGATGATCCTGTCGCTGATCAGCGCGCTCGAAAACATGCCGAAGGATGCGATCCCGGCGGCCCGTGTTCTCGGCGCCAACTGGTTCCAGGTGTTCTTCAAGGTGATCCTGCCGCTGACCAAGGAAGGCCTCGTGATCGGTGGCACGCTGGTCTTCACCGGCTCGCTCACCGCCTACATCACGCCGGCGATCCTCGGCGGCTCCAAGGTGCTGATGCTCGAAACGCTGCTCTACCAGCGCGTCACCGTCGCCAATGACTTCGTCTCGGCAAGCGTCATCGCCTTCATCCTGATCGTCATGAGCTTTGCCGCCAATCTTCTCCTGAAAAGGCTTGCCACCGCGAGGAACAAGCGATGACACCGCGCGTCTTTACGCCTCTCGTTCTCTTCCTGGTGATCGGCTTCCTGATCGGGCCGTTCTTCATCATCGTTGCCGCCTCGCTTTCCGGCGGCGAGACGCTCGCTTTCCCGCCGCAGGGCTTCTCGCTGCAATGGGTCGCGAAGGTCTTCACGGTCGAGAGCTTCCGCGAGAGCTTCGCGATCTCGATGCTTTTGGCGATCGGCGGTACCGCCGCAGCGCTCGTCCTCGGGGTACCCGCATCCTACGCGCTTTCGCGCTACAAGCTGCCTTTTGGCGAAACGGTCAGAACCATCGTCTCACTGCCAATCATCGTGCCCGGCATCATCGTCGGCCTGGCGCTCTTGCGCTATATCGTCGTGCCCTTCGGCGTCAACATCACGCTGGTGCTGTTCCTGGCGCACACGGCGCTGGTTTTGCCCTATGCGGTGCGCGTCGTCTCCGCCAGCCTCAACAACCTGCGCTCCGATATCGAGGAGGCGGCGGTGCTGCTCGGCTCTTCTCGCGCCGGTGCCTTTTTCCGGGTGGTGATGCCGAATATCCGCAGCGGCATTCTCGCCGCCTTCATCCTCGGTTTCGTCACGAGCTTCAACCAGGTGCCGGTGTCGCTCTTCCTCTCCGGCCCGGGCGTGCGCACGCTGCCGATCGACATGCTCTCCTATATGGAGATCACCTACGATCCGTCCGTCGCAGCCCTCTCCGCACTGCTCGCCTTCATGTCCATCGGCATCGTCTTCCTTGCCGAACGCTTCCTGGGGTTCTCTCGCTATGTCTGACACCGCCTTCCTCAGCCTTGAAAAACTGACGCTCGCCTACGGCGACACCGTTGCGGTGAAGGATCTCGACCTTTCGATCCGCAAGGGCGAGCTCGTGGCGTTCCTGGGCCCCTCGGGCTGCGGCAAGACCACGACGATGCGCTCGATCGCGGGCCTTCTCTCGCCGGCCTCCGGCGCGATCAAGCTCGACGGCGCCGATATTACCCGCGTTTCCGCGAACAAGCGCTCAGTGGGCCTCGTCTTCCAGTCCTATGCGCTGTTCCCGCACCTGACCGTGTTCGAGAACGTCGCCTTCGGCCTGCGGCTGAAGAAGCTGCCGGCGAACGAGATCGAGAGCAAGGTGACCGCCGGGCTGAAATCGGTCGGCCTTTCGAAATTCTCCGCCCGCAAACCGGGCGAACTTTCCGGCGGCCAGCAGCAGCGCGTCGCGCTGGCGCGCTCGATGGTAATGGAGCCGAAGGTGCTCTTGCTCGACGAGCCGCTATCGAACCTCGATGCGCGCCTTCGCCTCGAAATGCGTACGGAACTGCAGCGTGTGCAGAAGGAAACCGGCGTCACGATGATCTTCGTCACCCATGACCAGGGCGAGGCCCTGTCGCTTGCGGACCGCATCGTCGTCATGCTGAACGGCGCGATCGAGCAGATTGGCACGCCCGAGGACATCTACAACCGCCCCGTCTCGCGTTTCGTCGCCGACTTCGTCGGTTTCGAAAACATCTTTGCCGTCGAGGGCGGCAAGCTCAAGGCCGGCAACGGCCCGATCGAACTCTCCGGATCCCTGCCGCCTGACACGGCAGGGCTTGCGTGGCGTCCGCGCATGGTGACCCTGGGCTCAGGTCCTTTCCAGGGCACCGTGCGCGGAGCCTCTTTCTCCGGCAGCACGCGCGAATATCTGCTCGATACGCCGCTCGGCGCGATCAAGGCGGAAGAGGATGCCGCGCTCGCAGCGCGTGAAACCGGCTCTGCCATTGCCTTCGACCTGCCGGCCGAGAAGGCCGCGCGCCTCAAGAAGTTCGGTTGACGTCAATGGGTGTCTGGATCGATACGGACATGGGCTTCGACGACATTGCCGCGGTGCTTGTCGTTCTCCATGCCGGTGAAGAAATCGACGGCGTCTCCCTCGTCTTCGGCAATACGCCGCTGGATCAGGTGAAGCGCAATGCCGCCGGCGCCGCACGCGCTTTCGGCTGGGCCTTTCCCATCCATGAAGGGCGCGCCCTGCCGGTGCTCGGCAAGCTCGAAACCGCCGAGCGCATCCTCGGCGTAGCCGGCATGCCGACCGCCGGGCTGACGCTGCCGCAAGTCGATGCGTTGCCATCGAGCGACGCCTTTGCCGCGCTTTGCGCTTGGCTGGAACAAGAAGGGACGAGGCGTGTGCTTGCGCTCGGGCCGCTCACCAATCTCGCAGCCCTTTGCGTTGCCCGCCCGGACCTTGCCGCGCGGATCACCGATCTCACCTGGATGGGCGGCGGCGTCACCAGCGGCAACCATACGGCTTCCGCCGAATTCAACGCCTTCGCCGATCCGGAGGCACTGGCCATCGTACTCGCGCGCGGCTTGCCGCTGCGCATGGTCGATCTTGACCTTTGCCGCAAGGTCTTCGCCTACCCGGACGACGTGGCACCGATCCGTTCGGCCGGCGGTGCCAAAGCGGCGCTGATCGCCGATCTGCTTGCGGGATACATCTCGATCGGCACCAGACGAGGCCGGCCGGGCATGGCGATCTATGACCCTTGCGCCGCCGTCGCCTTCGTCAATCCGGGGGCTGTCTCCTTCCGAAGTGCGCGTATCGATGTCGAGCTCGGCGGTTCGCTCACGCGCGGGCGCACCGTCGTCGAAACGCGCGAAAGCCATGCGATCTTCAATGCTGAATACGCGGTCGATGCTCATGTGGAAACGACCCGAGCACAGATTCTCGGCGCCCTGATGAAGGAGGCGCAGCAATGAGCGCCGTGCAGCAGCCTCACGACCTGATGGATGCGACGCTCCGCACTCGAGCCGTGGCAGCAGCACGCGGCGACGAACCGTTTGAGGTCCTGATTAGGGGCGGGACGCTGGTGGACGTGGTGACGGGCGAGCTTCGCCCGGCCGATATCGGCATTGTCGGAGCGTTGATTGCGAGCGTCCATGAGCCCGCCGCGCGCAGCGATGCGGCGACCCTCATCGATGCGAGCGGCGCCTTGGTTTCCCCGGGTCTGATCGATACGCATATGCATGTCGAAAGCTCGATGGTGACGCCGGCGAATTACGCCAACGCAGTGCTGCCGCGTGGCGTCACGACCGTCGTCTGGGATCCGCACGAATTCGGCAATGTCAACGGCGTCGCCGGCGTGCGCTGGGCCGCGGATGCCATTGCCGGGCTGCCGTTGCGCACGGTCTTGCTGGCGCCTTCCAGTGTGCCGTCTGCACCCGGGCTGGAACGGGCCGGCGCCGATTTCGACGCCGGCGTTGTCGCCGACATCCTGAGCTGGCCGGAAATCGGCGGCATCGCCGAGATGATGAATATGCGCGGCGTCATCGACAGCGAGGCTCGGATCGGCGCGATCGTCCAGGCGGGGCTCGCAGCCGGTAAGCCGGTTAACGGTCATGCGCGCGGCCTTGAAGGCGCCGATCTGCAGGCTTTCGTCACCGCCGGCGTCAGCTCCGACCATGAGCTCGTCTCGGGCGATGATCTGATGGAAAAGCTCAGGGCAGGTCTGTCGATCGAATTACGCGGCTCGCACGATCACTTGCTGCCGGAATTCGTCAAGACACTCAACGGCTTGGGCCATCTTCCACAGACGGTGACGCTCTGCACGGACGACGTATTCCCCGACGATCTCGCCCAGGCCGGCGGTCTCGATGACGTCGTTCGCCGGCTGGTCCGCTATGGTTTGCCCGCTGAATGGGCGCTTCGGGCGGCGACACTGAATGGTGCGGTTCGGCTGGGCCGACACGATCTTGGTGTGATCGCGCCAGGGCGTCGGGGGGATATCGTGCTCTTCGACGATCTCGTCGAATTTCGCGCACGCACGGTCGTCGCAAGCGGCAAAACGATTGCCAGTGCCGGCCGGATGATCGAGCCGTTGACCGGTCTCGCTGCCGATAGGCTGCACGGCACAATGAAGATCGCCCCGCTTTCGGAGAACGATTTCCGCATTGGCGCGGATGGCGTGAAAGTGCGCGTCGCGACCATCGATCGCCCGCGCTTTACCCAGTGGGCCGAAGCCATTGCCGAAGTCGAAGACGGCTTCGTCGTTCCGCCCGAAGGTACGACGATGATTGCGGTGGCGCATCGCCACGGGCGCGCCGACAGCCTGCCGCGCGTCGGTCTCCTGTCAGGTTGGGGCCACTGGCGCGGCGCCTTTGCGACTACGGTCTCGCATGACAGCCATAACCTCACCGTCTTCGGCGGCAATGCGGCCGATATGGCGGTCGCCGCCAACGCAGTGATTGCTGCCGGCGGCGGCATGGCCGCGGCGTCTGGCGGCAAGGTCGACGCGCTCCTGCCGTTGCCGCTCGCCGGACTGGTCTCGGAGGAGCCGCTGGAAGAGGTCGCCGCAAGCTTTGCCGAACTCCGGGAGGCCGTCGGCCGCATCGTCGACTGGCAACCGCCTTATCTGGTCTTCAAGGCCTGCTTCGGTGCGACGCTCGCTTGCAATGCGGGACCGCACCAGACCGACCGCGGCATCGCCGATGTCGTCACCGGCAAGCTGATGGAAAGCCCTGTTCTGGAGGTGCTTGAAGCGTGAGCTGCATGAGCTGCCCACCAAGGCGGCTCGTGAAAGCGAGGGGCAAATCCGTAGCAGCAGATCGCTTCACGCTTCAGGAAAACGATCTAAGCGTCTGTGATCGGCCGCTTTCGAACGGTCTTCCGCCTCTTCGCTTGGTACGCGCTATCCGGCGCGTGCGAGTTCCTGCTCGACCAGCGTCGACCAGAAGGCAACGCCCGGGCCGATCGCCGCATCGTTGAAATCATAGGCAGTGTTGTGGTGGAGCGCGCCATCGACGGCGGGCCCGTTACCGAGCCAGACGTAGCAGCCGGGCGCTTCGAGCCCGAAGAAGGCGAAGTCGTCGCCTGCCGTCGAGGGCGGAAATGCCGTGCGGGTCTTCGCGCCGAAGACGGTCTGGGCCGCCTTCAACGCCCGCGCGCTGGCATCGGTGTCGTTGACGACAGGCGGAATGCGGCGCTCGAATTCATAGTCGACGGAAATCCCGTACATCTCCGCAGTACCGCGTGCGAGCCGGCCGATCTCGCTTTCGAGCTGGTCGCGGACTTCGGGCGTATATGCGCGCGCCGTGCCGCCGATCTCGACGATATCCGGAATGACGTTCAGCGCCTTCGGGTCGCCGGCGCGCACGGAACAGGCGCTGACGACGGCCGGCTGCAGCGGATCGACGACACGGCCGACAATCGATTGCAGCGAGGCGAGGAAGGTGCCGGCAGCCGTCACCGGATCGCGACCGAGATGCGGCTTGGCGCCGTGGGTGCCGACGCCGCGGAAGGTGAGCCGCCAGCTATCCGATGAGGCAAGCTGGGGGCCTGCGACGACGGCCATTTCGTCCGGATCGAGGCCGGGCATATTGTGCAGGCCGTAAACGGCATCGCAGGGGAAGAGCTCGAAGAGCCCATCCTCGACCATGCGCTTCGCGCCGCCTCGCCCCTCCTCGGCCGGCTGGAAGATGAAGTGCACGGTGCCGGAGAAATTGCGCGTCTTCGCCAGATGGCGGGCAGCGCCGAGCAGCATCGCGGTGTGGCCGTCATGGCCGCAGGCGTGCATCTTGCCGGGCTCCCGGGATTTGTAGGGGCGGTCGGCGATCTCCGGCATGGCAAGCGCGTCCATGTCGGCGCGAAGGCCGATCGACCGCGTTCCATTGCCGACCTGCAAGGTGCCGATGATGCCGGTTTTTCCCAAGCCCCGATGAACCTTTAAGCCTGCCTCTTCAAGCCATTTGGCAACGAGCTCACTGGTTCGTACCTCCTCGAAGCCCAATTCCGGATGGGCATGCAGATCGCGACGGAAGTCGGTGAGGAAGGTGAGGTCGTCGGCTATTCCGTCTGGCAGGCGCATCGGCAGGCATTCCCATGTTTCATCCGGTGAAGGGGCTTGTGAATTCCGCGCGCTTTGCTCTGCCCGCGGTGCCCTTTCGGTTTGATCGAAGTCGCAAACGGTATAGACGAAAACCGCCGGGACCAGAACAGCAAGCCGGCCTTTTTGGTCGCCTTTCATTCCAGGGCGAAAGCGTGCAGACGAGGATGAAACCGATGCAGCCCCACGACTTCTGGCAGGATATCTATCCGCCGAAAAGCTTCGACATCCAGGCGGGTTATCGGGATTTCTTCCCGGCGACACTCGGTGATAACAGCCAGATCCTGTTACCGATTCGGCCGCTCGCCGACGGCAAGCACGCGCTCGCTTCTTTGATCGTCAATCAGGCCAGTTTTGCCGTCGAGGACGGACTGGCAACCGAACTTGCAGCAAAGCTCGCGCCCTTCGAACCGGATGTCGTCGCAGGCCTACCGACCCTGGGTTTGACGCTTGCCTCCGCCGTTGCGCGCAAGCTCGGCCATAGCCGCTACGTGCCGCTCGGGACGTCCCGGAAATTCTGGTACGTGGATGACCTGTCGGTGCCGCTTTCCTCGATCACCACGCCCGACCAGAAGAAGCGGCTCTATGTTGATCCGCGCATGCTGCCGCTGCTGAGGGGGAAACGCGTGGCGCTGATCGACGATGTGATCTCCAGCGGCGCGTCGATCGTTGCAGGACTCACGCTGATGGACGCCTGTGGCATCGCGCCAGTCGCGATCGGCGCGGCCATGCTGCAGACCGAGCGCTGGCGCCAGCCGCTTGCCGAGCTTGCACCCCATTGGCCTGAGCGTGTCGTCGGGGTGTTCCAAACGCCGATGCTTCAGCGCGACGAGAATGGCATCTGGCGTGCCGTTTAGGTTATTGATGCGCCGGAAGCGATACGACGAAGCAGGCGCCCCCGTCCGACGGAGCCTGATAGCGGACCGCGCCGCCGTGGCGCTCAGCGATCTGACGCACCAAGGCCAGCCCCAATCCCCAGCCGCCTGAGGCCTCGCCGCGTCCCGAAGGGCGATAGAAGGGCTCGAAAACGCGAGTGCGCTCGTTCTCCGGTATGCCCGGGCCGTTATCGCGAACCCTGAGTTCAACCGTGCCGCCTGCCCGCGAAACGGTGGCCGTGACAGGAGGACGACCGTGGCGTAGCGCGTTCTGCATGAGATTGCGCACGAGCCTGCCGAGTAAGCGCACATCGCCTCTGACGATCGCCGCGACGCCGGTGACGTCGACGCCGTTGCGCGCGCCTTCTTCCGAGACCAAAGCCAGAAGATCGATGGGCTCGAGCGCATCGAGCCTCTCTATGTGGTCAAGCCGGCTTGCCAGCAGGATCTCCTCGACCAGCGTGTCGAGTTCGGCAAGGTTGCGGACGATCTCCTCCTTGCGGTTGTCGTCCGGGGCCTGTTCATAGAGGTCGATCGCCATCCGCAGGCGCGCGAGCGGTGAGCGCAGTTCGTGGCTGGCATTGGCGAGAAGTGCGCGATGTGACTTGATCAGCCGCTCGACATGATCGGCGGCCTTGTTGAAGCTCTTTGCCACCGCCGCAACCTCATCGCTGCCATCGTCGGGCACACGCGCCACGAAATCGCCGATGCCCCAGGCATCCACGCCAGCGCGCAGCCGCTCCAGCCGACGGGTCAGGTGGCGCACAACCGGATAGGCTGCAAGCCCGATGACGCCGGCAATCAAGGCCAGGTAGGCGAGCGGATTGCGGTTGGACGGACGGAAAGGCGGCGCCATGCGCACGGCCACCGTGCGTCCGTCGGGCAACGCGGTCACCATGGTGTGGAACCGGCCTCTGCCTTGAGGCCACGATCCGTCTACCGCGTCAGGTGGAAGCGGCCGGCCGGCATTGGCGATCAGCTTGCCTTGCGGATCATAGACGGCGATGTCGGCGCCTAAGCCCTTTGAAAAACGCTCCAGCGTCTCCTCGACCGACCGCCGGTCCATGTCGGGCGGGATAAGCGTCGCGACGAAACGGGCGCGCTGGCTCTGCCAACTGGAGTCATCCTCGTCCTGCCCCAGCCACACGAACGCGGCACTGGCGATAGCGACCGCCGCAAGGCTCGCCAGCAGTGTCAGGTAGATCTTCAGGAACAGCCGGCTGCGCATCGCCTATCTCTCATCGTCCTGAAAGCGGGCGAACACATAACCGGCGCCGCGCACCGTGATGATGCGCCTTGGATGCTTGGGATCGGTCTCGATGGCCGCCCTGATGCGCGACACATGGACGTCGATGGAGCGGTCGAATGCATCCAGCTCCTCGCCTTTGACCATGTCCATCAATTGCTCACGCGACAGAATGCGGCCGGCATTTTCGGCAAGCGCCACGAGTAAGTCGAACTGGTAGCTGGTCAACGCACATTCACGGCCGTCGACCCTGACCGAGCGGGAGCCAGGATCGATCTCCAGCCGTCCAAAGCGAAAGGCCCGCGAAGTGGCTGTACGACCGTGTCGGCGACGCAGGATCGCCTTCAGCCGCGCCAGCAATTCGCGCGGGTTGAAGGGCTTGGGCAGATAATCGTCGGCGCCGAGCTCCAGCCCAACGATACGGTCTGTCTCTTCGCCTTTGGCGGTGAGCATCAGGATAGGCACGTCAGAGACCGAACGTATGCGCCGACAGGCTTCGAAGCCGTCAAGATCTGGCAGCATGATATCGAGAATGACAACGTCCGGCGCGCGGCGGCCGAGGTCGGCAAGGCCCGCCATGGCCGTCGCCACCGTGTGTACGGTGTAACCGTTTCCGGAAAGATAGTCGGCGAGCATGGCAGAAAGGCGCGTATCGTCGTCAACGATCAGGACCCGTTCCGCCATCTCTTCTCGCTCCGTTTCGTAGCCTTCAGGCGCGCCTTATGAGAGGCGCGGAGACGCCGTAGCACTTCAAATCGCTGCATGTTCTTGTCCTCAAATCGGCTCCAAGGAAAGATGCAGCAGCCGAGCCAGTCTTACCACCGACCGTGGCCTCCGCGCTCCTTCAAATGCTCGGCGAGCTTGGCGCGCTGTTCTGGTGTCAGCACCTCGGCGGCGTCGATGAGCGCGCTCGTCATCTTGCGCGAGGCCGCGTCGATGGCTGCGATGCGCTCACTGCGCAGTTTTTCAGCCGCGGCGCGATCGATCGTCGGCGAGCCGAGGAGTTCGATAACCTGGTCACGCGTCTCGCGGAAGTCCCGGAAAGTTGGCCTGATTTCAGCGCGGGCCGTGTCGATGATGTCCCAAAGCTTGTCTTCCTGCTCGGACGTCGCATCAAGTTCATCGAGCACGGAACCGATCCGGTGTTCCATAAAGCCGCCACCTCCCATGTACGCGTGCATCATGTGGCCGCCCATTCCGAAGCCGAAGTCACTGCGTGCGGCTGCAAAACCGATCCCGCCGATAACCGCGACGGCTGCGAGGCCGCCGATCAGGAGGCGTCGCCCCCATCGCTTCGGGGCGGGTCCACCCGTGGCCGGGCTCGCCAGCGTCTTTTCCTCGTTTTCCATTGCCAGTCTCCTTTCAGTGCGCAGCAATTGCTGCGGTGGAGGAAATCTAGCGGGCCAACGTTTCGAGCGTTCCACGCGAATGTAAAGAAATGTAAAGCCAGCCGCATGCGCGCCCAACCCTCGCACGTCGCCCCGCGCCGACCTCGATTATTTCCAGCGCTGCCAGAGCGCGAAACGCCTCTCTCGCGATCGTCCTGGATACGTCGAGTTGCGCAGCGATGGCCGTTCGCTGGGCATGGGATTCCCCGGCTGCAACTGGTTTTGCTCAAACGAGCCGCAGCTGCCTGTTGCTGCTACGAGCCGGTGGCGGCCCGATTTCCTCGGGCTGGATTGAGCTCAAATATTTCTGCGCCTCGGATTGGCTTTGATCAGAATCACGTCCCCCGAGTGGGCATTACCGCCAGCGTTGCTTCAAAGCGTTTCGGACCAGCACTAGGTTGAGGCTAGGCGGCATACACTAGCGGATGATCCTGACTGGATAGCCAGCCTATCAGGTTGTGAATCCAAATAGCTACGCCGCGTGCCACAGATCGCTCCGTGGTCCGCGAAAATCTCCACAATCCCTCTGTCGTAGATGACGCGCAAATTCGATGCCTGAGGCAACGTGCTCTGGTATCGGATCGAACCATCATCCTGGGGCAGGCTCACAGATATAGTTCCATCTTTCACGCAAATTGAGAAAGAAGGCCGACCTTGCTGAGTAGCCGAAATTGAGGTGCCCTCCAGACGGCCGTCAAGGCGAACCTCGATCGGTGCATCGGGCAAGGGGAAAAGCAACGACTCAATGGGCTGTATAGCGATGCGGTTAACTTTGCCATCAAACTCAGAGGCGGGCCTCATACAGATGCGGTCAAGTTCATCTAAGTACAGCTCCCGAGGGACGGACATCTCCCCCGAATAGGGTGACCCGTCTGGTTTTCGGAACTCCCAGTTGAACAGCCACGCGAGTGCTATCTGCCTACCCGATGTCGAGAAGCTTTGCATTGCATAGAAGTCGGTCCCGAAGTCGAGGAGTTGAAGCGTGTCCGAGTGAGGAACAAAGCGATCGTCGAGGAAATCTCCAACTAGCCCGTAAAGGAGGTTGTGCCGGCCGCTTTCAGGATCGCGGTGACCCACAAAACCCATAATCAGCACCCATTTGCCACCGACGGTAAAGAAGTCCGGACATTCGACTGCCCTTGCTCCCTCGAGACGGAAAGATGGGGGTGCGCGGAAAAGCGGTCCCAAGTAGCTCCAGTCGACCAAGTTATCGGATCCATAAAGTAGAACGGCCGGGTCGCCGTGTATGGAAGCGCCGAGTACCATACGATAGGCGCCGCTGACTTCATCCCACCAAACTTTGGGATCGCGAAAATCGTGCTCCACTCCCTTTGGACGCTGCTCCAGGACGGTCACGATGCTTTCTGCTTTGATGATCCGACGATCTGGGCGAGCGATTTTCTGAACTTCCCGATAGCCTTTGAAGAGGTCATAGGCGGGAAGGCGCTCTGTGTAGAAGAACATCAAACTTCCGTCTCGATCGCGAAATGCGTTGCCGGAGAATGCGCCCCCGGTGGCTCCGAGGCGCCATAAGTTCTGCTCTGGATGCAGGAAGACCGGCATGTGGAGCCAATTGATTAGATCGTGGCTGGTCGCATGTCCCCAATGCATCGGTCCCCAGTCGCTGCCGATGGGATGGAATTGATAAAACAGGTGCCATAGCTCGCCGACTTTACAGAGACCAACGGGGTCATTCATCCAATGTCGGCAGGGAGAAAAATGGATTTGCGGGCGATCGGGATCGCTCTCCAGCCACGTGTCGATTTCTTTGCCAACGCGGAGCGATATTTTGTCAGCGCTGAACTCCCAGAGCCTTATGCCTTCCTCAGCGACCTTCGCCGGGTCGTAGGAATAGGCCCAGAGGAACGACTCTGGTCTGTCCCATTCGACGATGACCGTTCCAGCTTCCCGATGGTGATAAGAGTAATAGGCTGGGTGAGATTCAAGAGCTGATGCTTGCCACAGAATCTGGTCATCCTGCGAGATTGTAACGGCACCGGGTCCGCAGGCCCAGAATTCCAGACGTTCGCCTGAGGCGAAGAAAACAGTCTCTTTAGCCATATATCGACACGCAATTTAGAGGAAAGGGGGTCGGCCTGAAACCGACCTCGGTTACTTCCGGGAGGAGGTTTAGCTGTTCGAAGGCCCGCGTTCGGGCCAGTGCCGCGTAGGCCACTATTGACCAGGAACTGGGGTGCCCCTGAATGCATTCAGCGTTCTGTCCATCTCAACCTGTTCGTCATTGCCTGAATCTAGGACTGTATTCCGTACCGCCTCTTTTTGCACCCGTACTGCCGTTACTTCGAGCGCCTTCAAGTTATCAGTTGAAAGCAACGCGCCCACTTGTGTTGAAAAACAGGCGCTGTTTGGTGCATCGTTGATTTGTGATATTTCGGTTGTGGCCACAATGTGATTATTGGCTATGTAATTGCCGCTGCCGGAAACTACATTAATTATCACAGGCTTTGCTGAGGGTGGCCTGATATATTGGGTATCTATTGTTTGCGAAATGTGGTTGGCGATGATTGAATTGTTGCTGCCGTCGAGCCGCAAAAGCCCGAACAGATCATCCAATCCGTTATCGTACTTCTGCATGGGCGCCCATGGCTCGCGGTCTCGCAAGAAGTGATTTGAGGAGACCAAGTTCTCGCAACAATTGGCGGCAAAAACCAACATGCCGGGATAAAAGGAATGAAATCTGTTTCCTGTGATCGAGGAACGCACCACGCCGGAAAAATGGACACTGCTAGCTCCTCGGGGGAATACATTGTTTGAGGATACTAGAATGCCCCCATAGTTTTCAGCGTATATGGAATGTCCCTTATATCCGGCTCCGACAAAGTTATTCGCTATCCTTGAGGCCTGTCCCATGCCCTTTAATTCGATGCAGTTGCCACACTCTGCGATGAAATTGTTATCTATCGCGAGCGCGTCTGCATCATGAACAGTAACTCCATGCTCCAGATAGATAAGACCCATCCCCGTTATTCGGAATGAGTCATTCGGGCTGCCTACATAGATTCCCGTTTTGCCATTCTTGTATGTATTTTCTGCATCATTTTTCCCCGAGCCATCGTCAACGAAGTGCAGGCCATCGATGCAAAAATCAGCGAACTCCACAGAGCTTATACGAGGATTTCCTGTGCGCTTAACATAAAACGCGGCTCCAGCAGCCTCGCCGTCGGCGGCTTCTGGAGAAGTGTCCACGAGTATGCGACTTCCGCCCGGCCACACTTCGTGCCAGTGCGCCAGTTCGTTTGCGGGTATGTTGAAGCGGATGCTCGAAGACGTAAAACCATGTCCAGAGCCCACAATTTTCAGATAGCTCACGTCTATAACGACTTGAGTGACAAGACGATAATCGCCTGGCGGTATATAGATCACTGCCCCAGGTTTTCCGCCATCATTTAGATCGGAAACCGGTTGCCTGCGTCTAATATCCTCAATGATACTATTGATGACCACACCGATATCCTCAAGGGGATTACCGACGGGATACTTCGTTACGTCGTAACAGTTTTCGCTAACCATTGTTAATGTCTCCGCGGACATCTCTTACTCCACAGCGCGTTTTCGATTGGCTTGTTGCTCGCAATCGTTGCAGGCGATTGGTGTCGACAGCCGGGCTAGTCACTCTTGGTTTTCTCCGCATCACCAGATGCTGGTGCGGGTGTTCGGTTCAAAGAAGTGAAGTTCTTCGGCATCGACGGCGATGCGCGCGATGTCACCTGCGCGTACCGTGCTCTTCGGAGAAAAACGGGCCACAGCAGCTCTTTCGTCGCCGATGTCGGCGACGGCATCCGGGTCGCCAGCATCCACCCACGCTGCGTCGATATTCAGATGCACCAGGGATTCAGAACCTAGCGCCTCAACAAGAGTGACCGGGGCCGAGATCTCGGCCGAAGAAGGCCGGATCGCGGCGTCGTTCATGTGCTCGGGCCGGAAACCGACAATCACCTGACGGTTAGACGCACCGTTGAGGGAGGGGCGGTATTCGAAGACCCGGTCTGGGATTTCGAAACTGTTGCTGCCCAGGGTTAGCGTCCTTCCATTCAGGACGGCCTCGTACAAGTTCATCGAGGGCGATCCGATGAAGGCGGCGACAAAGACATTTTCTGGGCGATTGTAAAGGTTTTGCGGTGTGTCGACTTGCTGGAGCACGCCACCTTTCATGACAGCTACGCGGTCGCCCATTGTCATTGCCTCGACCTGATCGTGGGTCACATAAATCGTAGTGACATTCAGTTTTCGTTGCAGACTGGCGATCTCGCCGCGCATCTGCACGCGCAGCTTGGCATCGAGATTGGAAAGCGGTTCGTCCATCAGAAATGCTGCCGGCTTGCGAACGATCGCCCGTCCCATGGCGACCCGCTGGCGCTGGCCGCCCGAAAGGAGTGCCGGTCTGCGGTCCAGCAGGGCAGTCAGCTCGAGAATACGTGCAGCCTCGTTAACGCGACTGTCGATCTCGGTCGTTGGCAGTTTCGCCATCTGCAGAGGAAAGGCTATGTTTTCGCGGACCGTCTTATGGGGATAAAGCGCGTAGGACTGAAACACCATTGCGATGTCGCGATCCTTGGGATCGACATGGTTGACAACCCTGTCGCCGATCCTGAGTTCGCCGCTGGAAATACTCTCCAGGCCGGCGATCATACGGAGCGCGGTCGACTTCCCACACCCCGACGGGCCCACAAACACCATGAACTCGCCGTCCCTGATATCGAAGTTGAGGTCGTGAAGGGCGTGAAAGCGGTTGCCGTAGACCTTGTTGATATTGCGTAGCTCTATGCCGGCCATGCTTCTGTCTCCTTCATCCCTTTACAGCGCCGAATGTCAGGCCGCCGACGATCTGTTTTTGAAGTGCAAGCGTTACGACGATGACCGGAAGCGAGTAGAGCACCGCGGCCGCGGTCATCGCGCCCCAGGCAAGCCCGTAGACCGAGTTGTATTCGGCGATGACGATCGGTGCTGTTTTCGTAGTCTCCGATGTCAGCAGCAACGCGTAGAGAAACTCGTTCCAGCTCGTGATGAAGGTGAAGAGCGCGGTGACTGCGATCCCACCCGTCATGACCGGAAGGACGATCTTTCGAAAGGCCTGGAAACGCGTGCAGCCATCCATGCGCGCTGCTTCTTCGAGCTCCCTCGGCATGCCTTCGAAGAAGGCGGACATGAGCAATAGAGCCAGCGGCACGGCGGCCGAGGTGTGGGCGAGAACAAGGCCCGGGACCGTATCGAGTAAGCCCAGAGACTTTAAAAGCTGGAACAGTGGCACACCCAAGGACACCGACGGCACCATGCGCGTGACCAGTGCAAAGAGCAGGAAGAGGGTCGTGATCCTGCGCCGGTACTGTGTGGCGACATAGGCGGCGGGAACGGCCACTGCCAGCGAAAGCGCAGTTGTCAGCACCGCCACGGTGAGGGAGTTGAAGAAGGCTTTCGGTAGCGTCGACGATCGCAGGACTTCGCGAAAATTTTCGAACGATAGAACGGCCGGAAAGAAGCTCGGGGGGATCTGCTGGACATCGGCAGCCGGCTTGATGGAGGTCATGAGCAGATAAATGTAGGGCAGCGCGTACGACAGCACGAGCACGAGAGCAGCCGCGTTTATTAGTACACTGACATTGAGGCGGCGAGCCTTATGCATGGACCGGCCTCCAGATTTTCCAATAGGCGAGGGCAGCCAAAAGCATCATGACGATAAGGAAGAGGGCGCCGGATGCGGAGGCTTCCCCGAGGTCGCCGAAGCGAACCATGCGTTGGTAGATGTTCATCGAGAACACTTCCGAGGCATGGCGGGGACCACCTTGGGTCTGTATCCAGATCAGGTCGAAAGTCTTAGCGGCATCCACGCCGCGTACGATGACGACGACTGCGATCACCGGCCGCATGAGTGGCAGGGTTACGTGCCAGAAGCGTTTGAGCGCATTCGCCCCGTCGATCCGGGCTGCTTCCAGCAGGTCTTTTGGGATATTCGTCAACCCGGCATAGGACACAAGAGCGACAAAGGAGGTCGTCAACCAGATGTCGGCAAAGGAGACAGAATAAATGACGATGTCCTCGCTGGAGAGCCAGGCAATTTCATTGGGATCGTCGATCAGCCCCAAGTGAACGAGCCCGTAGTTCAGGATGCCGATATTGCCAACGAGGAGAAACCGCCACAGCAGGCCCGCGACGATGGGTGGGACCATCAACGGCAGAGCGAAGATCGTACGGTGCCAACGCGACTCCCCAGCCATCGCCGAAAACAATAACGCAGCACAGAAACCGAAAGTGAATTCAAAGAACAGCGCGAAGACCGAATACTGAACGGTCCTCAGAGCGCTCTCCGCAACTCGTTTCGACGTCAACGCGTCGACATAGTTCTGCAGCCCGACCCACTCGCGTATGTGGGGCGTAATCGTATCGACCTTGAAAAAGGAATCGAAGATCAGGAGCCCGACCGGGTAGGCGACCAGCAATCCGAGGATCGCTACCGCAGGCGCAAGCATGCAGAGCACAAATCGGTCTTCACCCGACATGTCCGTCTCCAAGAGATGATATTGCGGGCGGCATCTCATCCGCCCGCGGCATTGAGATAAACGTCGGATTAGTTGAGGATATCCTCAATCGTCTCCTTGGCTTCCTTCAGCACTTCTCCGATATCCGCTTTGCAAGTCAGGGCCTCCTGAACAGCGGGCAAGACAGCTTCGTCGACGATTTCCTGATATTTCTCGTTGATCGGCCGGCCTTGTGTCGCGGGCGCGCTCAGCGTCTCGAGAAGTGGGGCGAAGTGTTCATACCCCGATTTTCCCGAATAGCTACGATAGGCGGAATTCGTTGCGGCAAGGCCGAGCGGCGCCTCAATGCCCAAGGCATTGTTAGCGATCGCGAAAGCGATGAATTTCTTCGCCGCGTCCTTGTGCTGGGAAGTCGAGGGGACAACGTTGTACCATGGGCCAGGAATAGCAGCGATTCCGGCGTCGCCGGCCAACATCGGCACGACGCCGACCTTGCCGCTGACCTTTGAATCTGCAGGCGTCATCTTATAGGCGTGTGCCCAGAACTTCGTCATGGCCGTCTTGCCCTGGTAGAACAGGTTCTGCGCCTCACCCCAGCCGATTTCGTTGACGTTTTCTGGAACCGAATGATCCACGCAGTGCGACGCAATATAGAATTCGAGCGCTTTCCGGTGCGCGTCATTGTCAATGATGACCTGCCCGTCCTTATCGAGGATCACACCCGGTGAACCCGCCTGCAACACATGAGCCATCCACTCCTCAGAGAAGGTGCCGATGGTGTCGGTGCCCCAGAAGTCAATCTTGCCATCGCCATCGGTGTCGCGCGTGAAGAATTTCGCGATCTCACGCCACTGCTGCCATGTCTTGGGAGGGGCGAGTGGGTAGCCATACTTCGCCTGAAACGCTTCCTTCTCCTCCGGCTTATCGAAGAGATCTTTGCGATAGAAGACGATCTCGGCATTTGCCCAAGCAGGCATGCCAATCACTTTGTCACCGACCTTCGCGTCTGCCAGCAAGGCTGGCGGCAAGTCCGCCCGAATTGCATCGGTAAAAAGAGATGAAATATCTTCGACGTGGCCGGCGAACTTCGCATTCCAAACGACATCGATAGTAACGACATCGAACGCCGAAGAGCCGGAGGCGATTTCGGCTGAGAACTTATCAAAGACGCCCTGGTAGGGAACGACGGTGAAGTTCACCTTTATTCCGGTCTCGGCGGTGAACTTTTCGGCGACAGCCTTCTGCAGCATCTCGCCGCCGCCTTCCACCAAGATATTGATGGTCTCGGCCTTGGCAGAGGCCGCCATGAGAACAAGCGCGAGCGCGCTAGCACCAACCAGTCTCTTCATCGATTCCTCCCGCGCTTGCCTGGGCGCTTGCGTTCGTGCCCTTGCTTTGCCGGAACATAGTCGCCTTATGACGACGTTGTCAACGCGCATTGTCGACGTTGTCAGAAAAATATGTCGACGTTGTCATATAACTGGTTTAAAACGGTGCCCAGCAAGGAGATTGGCGGGACATGGTCAGCATTATCAGCGTCGCGAAAGCGGCCGGGGTTTCCAACAAAACAGTTTCACGAGTTATTAACGGTGAGCCTTATGTGACTGAGGAAACCCGGGAGCGTGTGGAAAAGGCCATCCGGGACCTCGGCTATATTCCGAACATGGCGGCGCGCCTCATTCGTTCGAGCCGTTCCAACACCTTCGGCATCATCACAGACTATGTGTCTACCACACCCTATTCTGTCGACATTGTGCGAGGAATACAGGATTGGGCAAATGCCAACGGGAAGACCATCCTCATGGCAAATACAGGCGGCTCTATCGAGAGAGAGGCTGAAGTCTGGAAAATGTTTCAGTCCCATCGGATTGATGGGGTCCTTTATGTCACAATGTACCGTCGCACCGTGGATCCTGAGGCAGGCGATGTCCAGATTCCGACGGTGATGATCAACTGCAGGTCTCAGACGAACGAACTGTTACCGTCGATCGAGCCTGATGACTACCAGGGCGCACAAGATCTTACCCGCTATCTGCTTGACAAGGGTCATCGAAAGATCGGCTACATCCGGCTCAATCCAATTCTTCTGGGCGCGGAACTGCGCCTGGAAGCATTCCTCAAGACAACTAGGGAATTCGGTCTCACGGAGGGCGATCTCGCTATCAAACTTGGTATGGAAGGGCCCGTCGGGTCAGAAAACAACTACGTCTTTGCGGCTGCGACTGAAATGCTCATTCAGAAGGACCGTCCTACCGCGATCATGAGCGGTAATGACGAAATGGCGATCCAAATTTATATAGCAGCTTTGTCTCTAGGTCTGCGGATTCCAGAAGATATCAGCATTGTGGGCTTCGACGATTTCCGCACCGTTTCGATGGCCTTGAAACCTGAACTGACGACGGCGGCACTACCATACTATGACCTCGGGTTGACGGGTGCGGAACGCTTGAACACACTTTTGCAGGGTAACAAAAGTGACCGACCTCAATGGGTGTTGCCCTGCAAGCTCATAGAACGCGGATCTGTCAGCCCATCCGCGTGTTCTTGATAAATATCCTTTGTTGGTTTTCGCTGAGCTTCTCGATGTCGGCGGCCTATGTTCTTGCACGCCAAGTGCGCTCGCAACGGTCTTGCTCGCAATCCCGTCGGTGCAGCGAAGCCGCTCCGCCTCGCTCGAAATCCGTGGTCGGGCAGTCGCACTTGTCACTGCCCAATTTCCCATGGAGCGACCAAGCGTATAATGTAATGAAGTTCAGTTGAAGTAATGAGTTCAGTTTGAAGTCCAAGGCGCCTCCACCACCGCGGAAGCGCCTTCGAAGCTCGGGCGCCCGCCGCGAAGTCCTATTTCGCCGGTCTTACCTGATAGTAGACCGTCGACTGCGCGCCGGTCGCCTTGGCAATCGTATAGACGTCATAGGAGGCCTGCGGGTCGTTGCCCATGCCGAGCGAGCCTGAGGGCATGCCGGGGACGGCGAGCCCGGCGATATCGGGCCGCTCAGACAGGAGCTTGCGGACTGCTTCCAGCGGCACGTGCCCTTCGATGATATAGCCGTCGATGACGGCGGTGTGGCAGCCTTCCATGTCGGCCGGCACTGCGAAGCGCGTCTTGATGACCGACATATCGGCTTCGTCGTGGATGTCGACCTTGTAGCCGGCTGCCTCCATCGCTTCGGCCCATTGCTCGCAACAGCCGCATTGCGGATCCTTGTAGATGGCCATGGTGCCCGTTGCCGCCGCGGCGCCTGTCGCAAAGAGGGTGATGCCCGCAATCGTGCCGGCCACGAAATGCCTGCGTAACACGTTCATCGAACACTCCTTTCCGTTTCGGTCTGAGTTGGAGATTGTGGCGCCCGGGCCGTACAAAGTCGACCCGGGCCTACTGCATGTCTCCTCAAATCGATGTCGATTTGAGGACGAAGACATGCAGCAAATCAAAGTGCTACAGCGGTCTTTGCGCGTCTGATTAAGACGCGCGACGCTGTAGTGTCGCAGTTACTTGATTTCGGTCACGGTCAGCTTGCCGTTGACCCGGTCGGCGACGAATTCGATCGCTGCACCTTCCTTGAGCTTGGCGAGCAGGGTGTCGTCGCCGACGCGGAACACCATGGTCATGGCCGGCATGTCGAGGTTCTTCAGGTCCTCGTGGTCGATCGTCACCTTCTTGGCCTTGGTGTCGATTTTCTTGACGACGCCCTTGGTGAACTCCGCCGCCTGGATGGGGAGGGCAAACGTTGCGGTGACAGCGAGCGCGAGCGCCGCGAAGAGGGTACGTGCTGACTTCATGGTTTCATCCTTTCCTTTTGCTCTTGGTTACTTCTTCACGACGTCGAGCGGACCGTGCATGCCGGCGTCATAGTGGCCGGGCACCAGGCAGGCGAACTCGAAGGTGCCGTCATTGGTGAAGGTCCAGTAGATGTCGCCGGACTTGCCGGGCTCGAGGCGAATGGCATTCGGGTCGTCGTGCTCCATGTCGGGAAATTTCTCCATGGTGGCCTTGTGCTCCTGGATCGTCGCCTTGTCGTCGAGGACGAATTCGTGGGCGAGTTCGCCTGCGTTCTTGATCGCGAAGTGGACCGTCTGACCCTGTCGGACCTTGATGGTCGCCGGTGTGAAGATCATCTTGCCGTCGTCGGTTTCCTTCATGGCGATGCGGATCGTCTGGGTCGCCTTTTTCTTGTCGCCGGCTTCGCCAATGGACACCTTGCCGTGGCCACCGGCATGGCTGCCGCTGGCAAGTGCCTGGGAGGAAAGGGTGGACGCGGCAATGAGTGCCAGAGCGAAAGCTGTCTTCTTCATCGTATGTTTCCTGGTGGATTTGAGAGAGTTCATTGCGATCTGCCGTTCCGTCATGGTTTCGGCGTGATCACGGTCTTGGCATCCTTGGCCCGAGTTGCTTCCGGCAGTTCGCCGGTCCACTCCCAGGCTTGCGTTCCTGGCGGGTTTTCGTACCAGCCGGGGTCGCTGTAATCGCCGGCAGAGATGCCCTCGCGCACCTTCACCACCGAGAACATGCCGCCCATCTCCAGCGCGCCGTGCGGACCCCAGCCGGTCATCATCGGGATCGTGTTGTCGGGGAGCGGCATTTCCATTTCGCCCATATCGGCCATGCCGGCCGTACCCATGGGCATGTAGTCGTGCTTGACCTTGCGGATCTTGGCCGCGACCGATTTCTTGTCGGTGCCGATGAAGGTCGGGATGTCGTGTCCCATCGCATTCATCGTGTGGTGCGACTTGTGGCAGTGGATTGCCCAGTCGCCCTCGTATTTGGCGTCGAACTCGTAGGCGCGCATGGCGCCTACGGGAATGTCGATCGACACTTCCGGCCAGCGCGCCTCCGGCCGCACCCAGCCGCCGTCGGTGCAGGTCACCTCGAAATCGTAGCCGTGCATGTGGATCGGATGGTTGGTCATGGTGAGGTTTCCGACCCGCACGCGCACCCGGTCGTTCTTGGAAACGACCAGCGGATCGATGTCCGGGAAAATGCGGCTGTTCCAGCACCACATGTTGAAGTCGGTCATTTCCATGATGCGCGGAACATAGGTGCCGGGGTCAATGTCATAGGCGTTGAGCAGGAACACGAAGTCGCGGTCGACGCGCATGAAGTTCGGATCCTTCGGGTGCACCACGAAGAAGCCCATCATGCCCATGGCCATCTGCACCATCTCGTCGGCATGTGGGTGGTACATGAAGGTGCCGGACTTCACGAGGTCGAACTCGTAGACATAGGTCTTGCCGGCCGGAATATGCGGCTGCGACAGGCCGCCGACGCCATCCATGCCCGACGGCAGGATCATGCCGTGCCAATGGATGGTGGTGTGCTCCGGCAGCTTGTTGGTGACGAAGATCCTGACGCGGTCGCCTTCGACCGCTTCGATCGTCGGACCCGGTGACTGGCCGTTATAGCCCCAGAGATAGGCGGTCATGCCATCCGCCATTTCCCGTTCGACCGGCTCGGCGACGAGGTGGAACTCCTTGACGCCGTTGTTCAGCCGGTGGGGCAGCGTCCAGCCGTTGAGGGTGACGACGGGATTGTAGTCGGGTCCGCTCGTCGGAACGAGAGGCTTCTGGGTGGTGGCGTTGTCCATGCTTGCCGCTTCGGGCAGGCCGGAGTTGGAGGTCTGCGCCCAGGCGGCGGTCGAAACGAGGGCTGCGCCGGCGCCGAGGAAGTGCCTTCTGTTGAACATGATGCGATCCTTCTTAATGTCCTGCGCCGCCGGCTTCGGCCGCTGCCGGCGCCGTTTCTGCTCCAGCCGATCCACCCGATCCGCCGCCGTGGATGGCTGTCATCAGATCGGCATCGGCCAGCCAGAAATCGCGCTTTGCGTTGACGGCGAGCACCGTCGAATTGACTTTGGCCCTGACGTCGGCGAGCAGTTCGAAGGTGCTGGTGATCATGCCGTTGTAGCTGAGCGTCGCTTCCTCCTCGATCTTGGTTCGCAGCGGCACGACATTGTTGCGGTAGTGCCGGGCAATTTCGTAACGCGAGCGATAGGCCTCATAGGCCGAGCGTGCTTCCGAGCGGATGTTGACCGCCTTTTCCGCAAGCAGGTTCGCCGCCCGCATGTGGGCGAGTTCCGCCTTGCGCATGCGCGCGCTTCCGGTGTCGAAGATCGGGATGACGAATTCGAGCTCGAATTGCCCTGTTGTCTCGACCTTGGTGTCGTGATCCTCGCGCTCCCGCTCGGTTTCGGCGCCGGCGACCAATTCAAGGTCGGTCACGTAGCGGGTCGCTTCGGTCAACTGGTAGGACTTCGCCACGGCTTCGAGATCGAGCCGGGCGATTTGCAGGTCGACGCGGCGCTTCAGCGCTTCCGCCTCGATGCTGTCCTTGCGGGCAAGCGTCTTCGGCAGGTTCGGCAGGCGGTTCGGGACCTGGTAGTCAACGTCGGCGCCCCAGAGGCCCATCAGCCGTGTGAGGTTTTCCTTGGCAAGACGCGCCGCAAGCCGGGCTTCGGCCGCCTGGCCGGCGAGTTCCGCGTTGAAGACGTGCTCGCGCGCCTGACTACCCTTGCCCATGGCACCGGTCTCGCCGAGTTTCGCCGCCAGTTCGGAAGAGGCATCCGCCGCAGCCTGTGCTTGGCTGAGCTGCCCGACGGTTTCCCATGCGGCGACTGCTTCGATCCAGGCGCGGCGCGTTTCGGCGGCAAGCTGCAAGGTGCTGAGTGCCGCGTTGAGCTGTGCCTGGCGGAAGCGGGCATCGGCGACGGCGATGGTCTTGTCGCGGGTCAGGAGCGCCAGGATGTTGGTGGTAACGAGACCCTCGATAGCTTTGTAGGCTTGGAGTTCCGGTGTACCGATGCCGGTGGTGCCGATCGAGACGGTGGGGTTGAGGAAGAGCGTCGCCTGCCAGGCATCCGCCGAGGCATCGCCCAGATCGGCATAGGCTGCCTGCAGCCCCTTGTTGTTGAGAAGGGCGATCTGAACGGCGGTGTCGGCGTCGACCGTTTTGCGTTTCAGGAGCGCCTTGACCTCGGCATTGACCTTGTCGGCCTGCTCGCGATTCTGGATCCAGACGCTTTTCTTGGTCGCCGCCGTGGAGATCTTGGCATCCACGGTCGCAAAGCCGGCATCCTTCGTCGAATATTCGGCATTGGTGGCGCAGCCGGCAAGCACGAGCGGCAGTCCGATCGCTGCCACGAGATTGAAACGATGAAGCCTCATGACGCGTCTCCCTTGGCGGTCGACTGCGCGTCGTTGAGCGGACCCCAGGCCTTGGGGCCGGTCGGTTCGCGGTGGGTGTAGCCCGAAATGGGGCTACGATACTGCGTGCTTCGAATGCCGCTGGAGCTGTCAGCGGGATCGCCAAGGCTTGAAACCTCGGCAGGCAAAGTGGCAGCGCATCCGCCCAGGATGATGGGCAGGAGCGCCATGGAAAACAAACGTTTCATGGTCAAACCTGAAATGTGAAGGGCAGAGATCGGCGACGACCGGAAACAGACCGGGCGGGCCTCGTCGCGGACCGCGCTACAGCTCCCTGTGCATCACCAGGCACGCAAAGGTCGCTGTAACACTTTGAATTGCTGCAGGTTCAGGCCCTTGAATCGGCTATGATCAAGGGAAACATGCAGTCGCGGTCACGGATTCGCGAAGTCAGGTTCTTGGGGGACGATGAAGCTCGTCGAGCTCACCCGGAGTGAGCTGCGGGTGTGGCCCGAAATTGCGGACTGAGCGCGGGAAAGCAGGATGGCTCTCGTCAGCATCGCCAAGCACTGCCACGGCGGCGCAGAAGGTCTTGCAGCAATCCTTCTTGTCGATCTTGCCGTTTTCCTGGCTAGGCTTCACCTTGCCCTTGTCGAGGCTCGGGCAGTGCTCGGTTGCAACTTGCGTCGGATTGGCGGACGCCTCGATCTGCATCGAGCCATGCGTGGCCGCATGCATCATGCCGGAGGCAGTGGAAAAGGGCAGCAGGGCCAGCGACAAAGCGATCGCCAGCTTCAGCGCAATCCGCAAACGCAGATATATGATTCGCACCTTTTCCATGATCGATCCGTAGAAACGCAGTTGATTCCTGTCAATGCTGCTGGCGCTCAGCCGCGTCACGAATGCGTGAGACCCGGCCAAGCGCACCGGTGTCATCCGTGCCGCCGGTTGCGAACCGGATCGATGCCGGCCGTGCCGAAGCGTGCGGGCTCCGCCGCCTTGCCCGGCGTATTTCCGGCGTCGGCGAGATCATCTAGAATGGGACATTCCGGGCGCCCATCGCCGTTGCAATGGGCGGCGAGATATTTCAGCGTCCGGCTCATCGCCTTCAGTTCCTCGGCCTTGCGCTCCAGGATCTCCACATGTTCGAGCGCAATCTTCTTGACCTCGCCGCTGGCGCGCGAGCGGTCGCGCCAAAGCGCTAGAAGGTTGGCCATCTGCTCGACAGTGAAACCGAGATCCCTCGAGCGGCGGATGAAGCGCAGCGTGTGGATGTCGTTTTCACCATAGTTGCGGTAGCCAGCCTCGCTGCGGTCGGCCGGTGGAATGAGACCGATCGTCTCGTAATAGCGGATCATTTTCGTCGAAACGCCAGAGGCGCGTGAGGCTTCACCGATATTCATGACTTCATCCTTGCTACCGCCTTGCGGCCATTTCCTTCGAATATGGGGGCTCTCCCCGGCTGCCGCCACGCGGCGGCAGGAGACCGGGGGAGAATGCCTTTTTATGCTGCGCGTGCTGCGACCACCGGGCGAAATGCCCTGAGGCGCAAGGCGTTGCCGAGCACGAAGACGCTGGAGAGCGCCATGGCGCCGGCTGCGAAGATCGGCGACAGCAGGAGTTCATAGGCCGGATAGAGCGCCCCGGCGGCGACCGGGATCAGCACCGCATTGTAGGCGAAGGCCCAGAAGAGATTCTCCTTGATGTTGCGGATCGTCGCCTTGGACAGCGCGATGGCGTTCGGAACACCCAGGAGATCGCCGGACATCAGCACCACATCGGCGCTTTCGATGGCGACATCGGTGCCGGTGCCGATTGCAAGCCCAACATCGGCTTCGGCCAGCGCTGGCGCATCGTTGATGCCGTCGCCGACGAAGGCAACCGCGCGTCCGCCTTCCTTCAATTTCTTCAGAGCCGCGACCTTGCCGTCAGGCAGGACTTCGGCGATGACCTCGTCGATGCCGAGCTTGACGGCGATGGCTTCCGCCGTGCGACGGTTGTCGCCGGTGATCATCGCGACCTTCAGGCCGAGATCGTGCAGCATGCGGATCGCCTGCGGCGTTGTTTCCTTGATCGGGTCGGCAACGGCGATGATTGCCGCGAGCTTGCCGTCGATCGCCGCATAGAGCGGGCTCTTGCCTTCCGAGCCAAGACGGGCCGCCTGCTCGGCAAAGACAGAGACGTCGAGCTTCAGTCGCGCCATCAGCCGGTCTGCGCCCACATGGATGGTGCGGCCTGCCACCTCGGCGCTGGCGCCGAAGCCGGGAATGGCTTCGAACCTCGCGGGCTCAGCGATTGCCAGACCCTTTGCCCTGGCCGCCTCGACGATCGCCTCGGCAATCGGGTGCTCGGAGCGGGTCTCGACGGCGGTGACCAGTGCCAGCACGGCGTCACGTTCAAAACCCTCGGCAGTTTCGAGGTCGGTGAGTTCCGGCCGGCCCTTGGTCAAGGTGCCGGTCTTGTCGACGGCGATGACCGTGGCGTTGCGCAGCGTCTGCAGTGCCTCGCCCTTGCGGAAGAGAACGCCCATTTCGGCGGCGCGGCCGGTGCCGACCATGATCGACGTCGGAGTGGCAAGGCCCATGGCGCAGGGGCAGGCGATGATAAGCACCGCAACGCCGTTGACCAGCGCGAAGGTCAGGGCCGGATCGGGGCCGAAGACCAGCCAGATACAGAAGGTGACGAGCGCGACGGTGATGACCGCGGGCACGAACCAGGCGGTGACACGGTCGACCAGCGACTGGATCGGCAGCTTGGCACCCTGGGCCTGCTCGACCATCTTGATGATCTGCGACAGCACCGTATCGGCGCCGACCTTGGTCGCACGGAAGGTGAAGGAGCCGGTCTTGTTGATGGTGCCGCCGACGACTTCACTGCCCGCGATCTTTTCGACCGGAACTGGTTCGCCAGTGATCATCGATTCGTCGACATAGGAGTTGCCGTCGATGACGCTGCCATCCACCGGCACCCGGTCGCCGGGGCGCACGAGTACGGTGTCGCCGGTGTGGACATCGGAGAGCGGGACCTCGATCGTCTCGCCGTCGCGAACGACGCGGGCGGTCTTGGCCTGCAGGCCCATCAGATGCTTGATCGCCTCGGAGGTCCGGCCCTTGGCGCGCGCTTCGAGGAAACGGCCGAGCAGGATCAGCGTGACGATGACGGCCGCGGCCTCGTAATAGACGTTGGCGGTACCTTCAGGCAGGAGGTCCGGCGCAAAGGTTGCGACGACCGAGTAGATCCAGGCGGCGGACGTGCCGATCGCGACCAGCGAGTTCATGTCCGGAGCCAGGCGGAAGAGGGCAGGGACGCCCTTCTGATAGAAGCGCAAGCCCGGGCCGAAGAGCACCAGCGTCGTCAGTACGAACTGCAGGTACCAGCTTTCCTGCATGCCGATATTGGTCATAACGAAATCATGCACGGCCGGGATGAAGTGCGAGCCCATTTCAAGCACGAAGATAGGCAGCGTCAGGATGCCTGCCAGCATCAGCGAGCGGGCGAGCTTTCGGGTCTCCTGTTCGCGCTTTTCGCCTTCACGATCGACGCTTTCGTCGCCGGTGATGCGCTTGGCTGCGTAGCCGGCAACACGAACCGCCTCTTCGAGCGCCGCGGCCGTTGCTATCCCCTTCGTCACGCGGACCGAAGCGCGCTCGGTCGCCAGATTGACGTTGGCTTCGGTGACACCCGGCACCGTCTTCAGTGCCTTTTCGATGCGGGCGACACACGAGGCACAGGTCATGCCCTCGATGGTGAACTCGATCGTGTCTTCGGCCGCGCCGTAACCGGCATTTTCGATCGCCTTGACGATATCGGCCGATTTGGTGCCGGTCTCGAAGCGAACGTCAGCGCGCTCGGTCGCAAGGTTGACCGAGGCCGCAGTCACGCCCGGCACGGCGCGAATCGCCTTTTCGACGCGTGCAACGCAGGACGCGCAGGTCATGCCCTCGACGGGAATGCTGGCGCTGAAGGCAGCGGAAATCGCTTCGACGTCGTTATTTCTAATGGGGGTCACCGATCCCATGATCGAGCTCCTTTCACAGTCTTTTATCGCAATCTGGGGCTTCCAGCTATGGGAAGGTCAAGGGTGTCGCCGAACTTCCGTGCGACGAAATGAGAGATGAACTTCAGTGCGTTTGGTAGGTCTCAAAGCTTCCTATGACGGGAAGGTAGAGGTTCCCACCGTTGGAAGGTCAAGGGCAGGGCTTATAAATTTCTTCCGCTGGACCGAGAGCGCTTTTTGGCAAGCTACAAACCAAAAGAAAAACGCCCCGACATGGCCGGGACGTTTGGGCGGCAGTTATCCGCGCGGAGCATCGTCAGAGCGCGCGGCTCTCGTAGCCGGAAGCCTTCAGGGCGTCGCCGATTGCATCGGGGCCGGCAGCGGTGTCGACGCTGACCTCCCTGTTGCCGAGATCGACCTTGATCGTCGCCTGCGGGTCGACGCTCAGGATCGTCTTCTGGACGGCGCCGGCGCAGTGGCCGCAGGTCATGTTGTCGATCTTGTAGGTCTGCATGCTTGTCTCCATGGTTTCATTGTGAGAGAACATGGCGGTTCCCACCGTTGGAAGGTCAAGAGGGCCTCCCAACATATTTTTCAAGGGTCTATTGGCCCGTTCAGGTGGCTGTGGACACGCGAAAGGCGCCGTTTCGGCGCCGACAAATGCTCCGAAAAATTTGAAAGTCTTTCATAATCGATCCCGGGAATGGACGGCTAGCGATCCGGCTTTGGAAGACGCACAATCCCAAGGCTGTGCAAAAGGCATTCGCGTCGTCTGAAAGAGGGCGGACGATCGCCAGCCGGCACGAACCGAAAGTGGTTCGTGAAGCGATCGACCCGGAAACCGCCGGGCGTTTCGAAATGCACTGACCGGGAGCTGGAGGAGACGGTTTCCCGATCTCTGTCGTTCGGCTGCGTCGTGGTGACGCCGCCAAGGGAGGAAAGATGTTTGAACGACTATTCAAGCTGAAAGAGCATCAGACGACGGCGCGCACCGAGGTGATCGCCGGTATCACGACATTCCTGACGATGTCCTACATCATCTTCGTCAACCCCGACATCCTGTCGAGTACGGGCATGGATAGGGATGCCGTCTTCGTCGCAACCTGTATTGCTGCGGCCCTCGGCTCCGCGGTCATGGCGCTCGTCGCCAACTGGCCGATCGGCATGGCGCCCGGCATGGGCCTCAACGCCTTCTTCGCCTTCACCGTGGTCGCCGCCCTCGGCTTCACCTGGCAGCAGGCGCTGGGCGCGGTCTTCATCTCGGGCGTGATCTTCCTGATCCTGACCGTCACTGGCGTCAGAAGCTGGCTGATTGCCGGCATTCCGCATTCGCTCAGAAGTGCGATCGCCACCGGTATCGGCCTCTTCCTCGGCATCATCGCCTTGAAGAACGCCGGCATCGTCGTCGACAATCCGGCAACGCTCGTCGGCCTCGGCGATCTCAAGCAGACCGGACCGCTGCTCGCCATCCTCGGCTTCTTCGTCATCGCCGTGCTCGACGCACTGAAGGTTCGCGGGTCGATCCTGATCGGCATCCTGGTCGTCACGGTTTTGTCGATGATCCTCGGCGTGAGCGAGTTCAAGGGGGTCGTCTCGGTACCGCCGAGCATCGCGCCAACCTTCCTGCAGCTCGACATCATGGGCGCCCTGCATGGCGGCCTGCTGCACGTCATCCTCGTCTTCGTCCTCGTCGAAGTCTTCGACGCCACCGGCACGCTGATCGGTGTCGCCAAGCGCGCCAAGCTGGTCGAAGAAGGCAAGCCGAGCCGTCTCGGGCGCGCGCTTCTCGCCGACAGCACGGCGATCGTCGCCGGCTCGCTGATCGGTACCAGCAGCACCACCGCCTATGTCGAAAGCGCCTCGGGCGTTCAGGCCGGCGGCCGTACCGGCCTGACCGCGCTCACCGTCTGCGTGCTGTTCTTGGCAGCGCTGTTCTTCTCGCCGCTGGCAGCCGCCGTTCCGTCCTATGCGACGGCTCCGGCTCTGCTCTACGTCGCCGGCCTGATGATGCGCGAATTGACCGAAGTCGACTGGGACGACCTGACGGAAGCGGCACCGGCTGCGCTCACCGCGCTCGCCATGCCCTTCACCTACTCGATCGCCAATGGTCTTGCGTTCGGCTTCGTCAGCTACGTCGTGCTCAAGGTCTGCACCGGCAAATGGAGCGTCATCCATCCGGCCACCCAGATCGTTGCGGCGCTCTTCATCGTCCGCTTCGCGTTCTTTGCAGGATGAAGAAAATTGGCCGAGGCATGCTGCCTCGGCCAATCAGAACTTCCCCGTAAGTGCTTGCCGGAGCAACGAAATGTCGCTCCGGCCTTTTTGTGTCGAATTGGTTTTAAAATGCGCAAATCCGGACGGATAACCGCTTCACACTTTTCCTGGATTTGCTCAGTATTGCCCCGCCGGCAGGTGCACCACCAGGCCATCGAGCTCGGCCGAGACCGTGATCTGACAGCTCAGGCGGCTTCTCTCGTTCGGGTTGACGACGCACTCGATCATGTCCTGCTCCTGGAATTCGGGCACCGGCAATCGGTCGGCCCATTCTCCGTCGATGTAGCAGTGACAGGTGCCGCAGGCGCAGGAGCCGCCGCACTCGGCGGCGATGGCATCGATGCCGTTCTGCACGGCGGCGGACATCAGCGATTGACCGACCTCCGCCTGAACTTCCTTCGTCGTGCCGTCCGCGTCGATGAAGACGATCTTGGGCATGGGTATTCTCCGGTTCTTGAAAATGTTGGTGTCGGTTCGGGTCAGGCCGGCCGGATGGCGATCTTCAGCCGCTTGGGACCGCGGACCGAGAGCCCGCGCTTGTATTCCGGTTCCCGGTCGACGAGTTCGATGGTGGGGAAGCGGCGAAGCAGCGTGCTGAAGATGATATCCATGTCGAGACGCGCGAGATGGTTGCCGAGGCAGAAATGCACGCCGCCACCGAAGGCGAGGTGCCGGTTGGGCGTTCGGCCGATGTCGAAGGTATCGGCATTCTCGAACTGCTTGGGATCACGATTGGCGGCACCATAGAGCAGGCCGAACTTGGTGCCCCGCTCGAAGCGTCGGCCGCAGATCTCGACATCCTCGACGCAATGGCGATGGAAGAATGGAAGCGGCGACTCGTAGCGGAACATCTCCTGAACGCCGGTCTGGATCAGGCCGGGATCGTTGCGCAGCCGCGCCATCTGTTCGGGGAAACGCAGGAGCGCATGCATGCCGCTGCCGAGTACGTCGATCGTCGAGCCGTGGCCGGCCATCAGGATCAGCATGCAGGTCGAGATGAACTCGTCGAAATTCATTGCGCCGGAGCGTTCCGCTTCGATCAGCACCGAGATAAGGTCATCCTTCGGCGCCCGCTCGCGCTCGGCCTTCAGCGCCGTCAGATATTCGTAAAATTCGGTCGTGTTGTCTTCGGCGATCTTCTTGCGGGCGTCGGAGCGGTCGACGTCGAAGTACTGCACGATGTTCTCCGACCAGATGCGAAGCTGGGGACAGTCTTCGTCCGGAACGCCGAGTAGGCGGCCGATGATATGGCCGGGAACGTGGGCGGCGAGGTCTTCGACGAAATCGATCTCGCCGCGATCGGCAAGGCTGTCGATCAGGCGGTCGACATAGGCCTGGATCTGGTCGCGAAGCTTGGCGATCATGGCCGGCGTGAACAGCTTGAACACCTGCTTGCGCAGCCGGTCGTGCACCGCGCCGTCGCTATCGAGCAGGCTGAACTGTACGAAGCGCTCGTGGTGCGGCATGTCATGCCAATTGCCGGCACGCTGCAGTTTCGCCAGCTCTTCTGCCGTCGCTATGTCCTCCAGCGAGCGCACCATGCGCTTGTCCATGACGATTGCCGAGACATCCTCGAAGCGCGACGCCAGCCAAATGTCGAAGTCCGGGAAGTAATGCAACCCCTCCTTCTCGCGCAAGGCGCGGTAGGTCGGATAGGGATCGCGAGCAAAATCCGGGGACAGCGGTGCAAAGGTCAAATTCGCTACTTCGCCGTTCGACGCGGCTTCCGTCATGGGCAACACTCCGTACATAAAGCTGCATGATAGCGTCAACACCGTCTAGCTGGGAATGGCAGGCTGTCGCAGAATGATGGACAAAACACGCATCGCCTGACAGAAAGCACAGATGCTTTCTGAAAACGAAGAGATCCACTTCCATACGCCGGCGAAATTTGCCGATGCGTTCCCCTATCTGGCGCTCGTTGCCGGAAGCCGAACGGCCCGTCCGGAGGAGGCGCCGATCCGCAAGCGGTTCCACCAACATGTCTTCGTCTACACGACAGGCGGCTGCGGGCTGATTGAGGTGCGCGGACAACGCTTCCTCGCCGAAACGGGCAGCGTCGCCTGGCTCGATACCGCCCAGGCCTATGCGCATAGTTGCGCGCCCGACAGTGAAAGCTGGCCCTATCTCTGGATGGGGATCGACGGACACGGGCTTGATGCGCTTTATCAATTTCTCGGCGTGCAGCAGTCGCCGCTGTTCGTACCAAGGGATCTACAGACGGCACGCGCTGCCTTCGAGGCCGTGAGCGGATATCTTGCGCAACGTTCGCCGGCGACCGATGCCTTGGCGAGTGCGGCCATCTCCGGGCTGATTGCGGACATGATCGGGCCGCGTCTGACCGGTCGTGAGCCAGGCGAGGATGCTCCGGGCGAGGACCGTTTGCTGGCCGTTCTTTCGGCCTTGCGTGAGGATCTCGCCCGAGCCTGGACCATCGATGATCTCGCGGTCCTAGCGCGGCTCAGCCAGTCGCAGCTCTTTCGCCGCTTTCGCGACATGGTGGGGACCACGCCGATGGATTGGCTACGCCACGAGCGCATCAACCAGGCAAAACGACTGCTGGTCAGCCCCGACGCCAAGGTCGCGGCGGTGGCGGCCGTTTGCGGCTATCCTGATCCCTATCATTTCTCGCGCGATTTCCGGCGGTTGACGGGATACTCGCCGACGAAGTTTCGTCGGGATGGCGGTTATTGATGGGGCAATCGCATCATTCACACAGTTTCGGCCGCCAGCGAGGCCCTGGCGTACCGATGACCCGGCCGGCCGGCCGGGCCATTCGTTCGATCACACGATCAGGAACGGCTCCTTGAAGAAATGTTCCTCCAGGTTCACGCCTTCGCCGCCGCGGTCGACCACTGCGAAATCCGAGACGTCGTCAAGCGGCGTCAGGATGCCGTGCCAGACATTGCGGGCGATGTTAACGCCCTGGCCCGGCGTGGTCTTGAAGGCGATCGGTTCACTTGGGCCTTCGTCGGTTTCCCGAGAGACGACGACGAGGAACGGATTGTCGCTCAGGGGGATGAAGGCCTGGCTGCCGAGCGGATGGCGCTCGACCATGGTGAGTTTCAGTGGCAGCGGATAGGGCTCGCCACGCACCAGGCTGATCATCGGCCGGGCCTTCTCGCCCGTGGTCTCGATCTTGGCGAGGTCGTGATAGCGGGTGCATTTGCCGCCGTTGATGGGGAAGTTGTGGGCATTCTCCGTTTCGATTACGTCGCCGAAGGGCGCAAAGGCCTCCCGGGTCAGTGGCTGTATGACGATCTCCTTCATGCGACGCTCCTCCGTGCAATGTTGATCGATGGCAGCAATTCCAGGGGTCGGTTTTCCTGGGAGCTGCGCTTGAGGTCCGATCATTTCGTTTCCTCAGCGAAACGATCTAAGGTGTGCCGGCTTTCGCAATACGCCCGAAGACACGCAGCCGGCTGACGCCGCCGTCGGGGAAGATGTTGAAACGCACATGGGTCACCGGGCCAGAAGCGGCGAGTTCGTGGGCTTCATAGCTGTGGATGCTGTCGGCCGCGAGTTTCTGCGGCGGCAGGACCTCGCGCCAGAACATCGACGATGCCGTGACAGACCCGGCAACGTCGCAGGCGACCGCTTCAAGATCGGCCGCCTGCAGCGAGCACGCGTCGGGATAATTGCCCTTGAAATGGGCGGTATCGACCACGATCCGCTCGACTTCGCCGCGTGCGGCGAGTTTCACGACGATCCAGTCGTTTCCGGGCTCGCGTCGCCGGCGGGTTTCCCATCCGTCGCCCATATTGATGCCGCGGCCGGGCGCAAGCAGCCGCTGGTGGCCGTAGTGCCCATTGGAATAGGCGATGATGCGGCCGCCGAGCAGCGATGAGGCGAGGTCGACCACCGTGTCGCCGATCGCCGCCCGGTCGAGGGCTGGCGTGCCGTAGGCCTTCAGACGGGCAATGCCGCCGTCCGGATAGATGCGCAGGCGGACATGGCTCCAGACCGCCTCCGACTTCGCCTCGAAGTGATGCAGCGCGCTCGGGCCGAGCGGCCGTGGGCAGACCAGTTCCGTCCAGACCGTCTCTTCGTTCGGCTCTCCCGGTACCAGGCAGGCGTCGATGGCGCAGGCGCTCGGATAGTTGCCGGTGAAATGCGCGGTATCGACTTCGAAGCCATGGATGCGTCCGTTCGCTGCAAGTGCGATGATGGCGTGATCGTTGCCGGGGCCGCGGCGTCGCCGCGTCTCCCAGCCGTCCATCCACTTGCCATTCGCGTCGTAGACCCCGGGGTGATAGATCGGCGGTACGTCCTGGAGCATGCGCTCGAGCGGCGCGAAGAATTCGTCGGTTGCGAAGACTGGCCGTGCGCCGAGACCGGCGGAGGCGAGGTTGATCGCGTTCAGCGCGAATTCGGGCGGGCTCACGCCGTCGGTCGTCATCGCGAGGCCCTCAGCTCGGCAACATGTCCTTGAGGCGCAGATAGGCGATTCGTTCCACCTGCCGGCATGCCGTCTCGAATTCCGTTTCGCGGTCGTTGTTGATCCGGCTTTCGAAGGCCGCAAGGATTTCACCCTTGGTGCGTCCCTTGACCGCCATGATGAACGGGAACTTGAACTTCTCGACATAGGCGGCGTTGAGCGTGGTGAAGCGCTCGCGCTCGGCATCCGTCAGCGCGTCGAGTCCGGCGGAGGCCTGCTCGTTGGTCGAGCTTTCGGTGAGGCGCCTGGCCTGCGCCAGCTTGCCGGCGAGATCCGGGTGGGCGATCAGGACGGCAAGCCGTTCCTCGGCCGAGGCTTCGCGGAAGACGGCGGACAGCGCCGCGGCAAGGCCGATTGCGGTATCGTTGGCGGGCGAAAGCTCGCCCTGGAAGGCGCGCTTGGCAATCCACTTCGAATGTTCGAACACACCGCCGAATTTGGTAACGAACGCCTCTTCGCCAAGCCGCGACGGACGATCGTCCCAGGCCTTGTACGGGTAATTCTCGGTCCAGTAGCGGGCGATGTCGACGCGCTTTGCGAGCCAGACCTTTTCATGGCTCTGCACGTAATCGAGGAAACGGGCAAGCGCTGCGGCGCGGCCGGGCCGGCCGACGAGGCGGCAGTGCAGCCCGATGCTCAGCATCTTCGGCGCGCCGGCGGCACCTTCGGCGTAGAGCACGTCGAAGCTGTCCTTGAGATAGCTAAAGAACTGATCGCCGCTGTTGAAGCCCTGCGGCGTCGCAAAGCGCATGTCGTTGCTGTCGAGCGTATAGGGGATGACCAACTGGTGACGCCCGGCATGCTCATGCCAATAGGGCAGATCATCGGCATAGGCGTCGGAAACATAGTCGAAGCCGCCGGCTTCCGTCACGAGATCGAGCGTGTTGTCGGAACAACGCCCCGTGTACCAGCCGCGCGGGCGCTCTCCGGTGACGATGGTGTGCAGGCGGATCGCCTCAGCGATCTCCTGGCGCTCGCGCTCGGTTGAAAAGTCCTTGTGCTCGATCCACTTGAGGCCGTGCGAGGCGATTTCCCAGCCGGCGTCCTGCATGGCCGCGACCTGTTCCGGCGAGCGCTTCAGCGCGGTTGCCACACCATAGACGGTTGCCGGCACGCCACGTTCGGTGAACATGCGGTGCAGCCGCCAGAAGCCGGCGCGCGCGCCATATTCGTAGATCGATTCCATGTTCCAGTGCCGCTGGCCCTGCCAGGCCTGCGCACCGACGATTTCCGACAGGAATGCTTCGGATGCCGCGTCGCCATGCAGCACGCAGTTCTCGCCGCCTTCCTCGTAGTTGATGACGAATTGCACGGCGATCCGCGCGCCGTCGGGCCATGTGATCTTGAAGTTCGGGCCGTGGCCGTGAAGATCGCGGGGGTATCTCATCAAAGCAGCTCCTCCAGACATTTTCGTCTCTGCGCTGAGATTTCTAACGGCATTTCCCCTGACCCATTCCCCCCAAAAAATTTGAAAGTCTCGAATGATCCGCTCGCTACCAAGCGGACCGGAATGCCGGAATACTGCGAGGTGGAAAGCTGACTTCGGGAGGAGCGAACAGAATGCAATCTCATGGTGGAAACGCCGGTCGCCTGACGACGCATGTGCTGGATACGGCAAGCGGCAAGCCAGCCGAGGGGCTGCGCATCGAGCTCTACCGGGTCGATGGCGAGCGCCAGACACACATCAAATCGGTCAAGACCAATGATGACGGTCGCTGCGACGAGCCGCTCTTGAGCGGCGAGCGGATGCAGACCGGCACCTACGAGCTGCATTTCCATGCCGGCGACTATCTCGGCGGTGCAAGCCAGCGCGGCGAGAATCCGTTCCTCGACGTGATCCCGATCCGCTTCGGCATCGAGAACCAGGGTGCGCATTACCATGTGCCACTGCTTCTCTCGCCCTATGGCTACTCCACCTACCGCGGGAGCTGAGACATGACCATCCAGATCCGCAACACCATCCGCTTCATCCTGAACCATCGGCTGGTCGAACTTGCCGACGTGTCGCCGGTACAGACGCTGCTCGATTTCCTGCGCATCGACCGCAACCTGAAGGGCACCAAGGAAGGCTGCGCCGAAGGCGACTGTGGCGCCTGCACGGTGCTCGTCGGCCGACTGCTCGACGGCGAGCTCAAATACGAATCCGTCAACGCCTGCATCCGCTTCGTCGGCTCGCTCGACGGCTGTCATATCGTCACGGTGGATTCGCTGGCGCAGGCGGCGGGGCCCTTGCATCCAGTGCAACAGGCGATGGTCGACACCCATGCCTCGCAGTGCGGTTTCTGTACGCCAGGCTTCGTGATGTCGCTCTATGGCCTCTGGATGGAAAACGCCAAGCCGTCGATCGCCGAGATTGAAAAGGCGCTGCAGGGCAATCTCTGCCGCTGCACCGGCTATGCCGCGATCATTCGCGCGGCAGAAGCGATCTCGACGATCGGCGATGTCGGCAAGGATCCGCTGGTTGCAGAGCGTGATCGGATCGCCGGGGAACTGGCCGCCCTTCAGGACGGTCGCCGGGTGGAAATCGGCTCGGAGACGGAACGGTTCATTCTTCCGGGCTCGGTCGACGATTTCGCCGCCGTGCTCGAAGCCAACCCGAAGGCGACGATCGTCGCCGGTTCGACCGATGTCGGTCTCTGGGTGACGAAGTTCATGCGCGACATCTCTCCGGTCATCCATCTGACCCACCTCGAGGAACTGCGCCGGATCACCGTCGATGCGGAGGGCGTGACCCTTGGCGCCGGCGTCAGCTATGCCGAGGCCTATCCGGTCGTCGTCGAGCACTTTCCGGAACTGAGGGAGCTTTGGGACCGCATCGGCGGCCAGCAGGTGCGCAACATGGGCACCGTCGGTGGCAACATCGCCAACGGCTCGCCGATCGGCGACACGCCGCCGGCGCTGATCGCGCTCGGCGCATGGATCACGCTGCGGAAAGGCGACCGTCGCCGGACGGTGGCGCTAGAGGACTTCTTCATCGCCTATGGCAAGCAGGACCGTGAGCCCGGTGAGTTCGTGGAATCCGTGCGCATCCCGTTCGTTTCTGACAACGCCCGCGTTGCCGTCTACAAGGTGACGAAGCGTCTGGACGAGGACATCACCGCCGTCTGTGGCGCCTTCCGTATCGCCTTCGACGCCGGCCGGGTGACTGACGCAGTCATCGCCTTTGGCGGCATGGCCGGTACGCCGAAGCGCGCCTCGAATGTCGAGGCTGCCCTCAAGGGCGCGGAGTGGGCCGAGGAGACGATCGAGCGCGCGGTCGCGGCCTTTGACCAGGATTTCACGCCGCTTACCGACTGGCGCGCCTCGGCGGAGTACCGCCAACTGGTGGCGAAGAACCTGCTTCGCCGCTTCTATCTCGAAACGCAGTCGAGCGGCCAGATCCGCCTCGATCGTGCCATTGCTGTCGCGGTTTAAGGGAGGAAGCCATGAACGTGATGCAGCCCATCGACCGCATCCGCGGCGGCGTACATGAAAAGGAACGGCACGAGTCCGGCCACAAGCACGTGTCGGGAACGGCCGAGTATATCGACGACATTCCGGAACCCCAGGGCACGATGCACGGCTATCTTGGTCTATCGCAGCGGGCGCATGCGGAGATCCTGTCGATCGACTTCGAGGCGGTGTCGAGCAGCGAAGGCGTGATCGGCGTCCTGACGGCGGCCGACATCCCCGGCGAGAACGACATCAGCCCGGCGCACAAGCACGACGAGCCGATCTTCGTCAACGACAAGGTGGAGTTCCACGGCCAGCCGATCTTCGCGGTCGTCGCAACCTCGCGGGAGGCGGCCCGTCGGGCTGCTGCCAAGGTCAAGATCGAATACCGCGACCTGCCACATGTGACCGACGTGCTGGAAGCGGCAGCGGCGAACTATCCATTGGTGATCGATCCGCTGAAGCTCGAGCGCGGCGACATCGAGGCCGGCTTCGCCAAGGCAAAGAACATCCTTGAAGGCGAGATGCGGATCGGCGGCCAGGACCACTTCTATCTGGAAGGGCAGATCTCCTTCGCCATTCCCGGCGAGGACGACGAGGTCCTCGTCTATTCCTCGACCCAGCATCCGAGCGAGACGCAGCACATGGTCGCGACCGTGCTCGGCGTGCCGTCGAATGCGGTCACCGTCAACGTGCGCCGCATGGGCGGCGGCTTCGGCGGCAAGGAAACCCAGGCAAACATCTTCGCGGCCGTTGCCGCCGTCGCTGCCAAGAAGTACCGCTGCCCGGTCAAGGTCAGGCCCGACCGCGATGACGATATGAGCGCGACCGGCAAGCGTCACGATTTCCACGTGGACTACAAGCTCGGCTTTGACGACGAGGGGCGTATCGAAGCAGTTGATGCCGTCTTTTCGGCGCGCTGCGGCTACTCCGCCGATCTCTCCGGACCGGTTACCGACCGCGCGCTGTTCCATGCCGACAATTGCTATTTCTATCCGAACGTGCGCCTGCGCTCGCGTCCGTTGAAGACCAATACGGTCTCCAACACCGCGTTCCGCGGTTTCGGCGGTCCACAGGGTATGGTCGGCGGCGAGCGTATGATCGAGGAGATCGCCTATGCCGTCGGCAAGGATCCGCTCGAAATCCGCAAGCTGAACTTCTACGGCGGCGAGGGGCGGAACCTGACGCCCTACCACCAGACCGTGGAAGACAACATCATCGGCCGGATCATCGAGGAGCTGGAAACCTCGGCCGATTACGCCAAGCGCCGCGAGGCGGTGATCGCTTTCAACCGTGAGAACAACGTGGTCAAGCGCGGCATCGCGTTGACACCGGTGAAGTTCGGCATCTCCTTCACCAAGACGGAGTACAACCAGGCCGGCGCTCTCGTGCACGTCTATACGGATGGTTCGATCCATCTGAACCATGGCGGCACCGAGATGGGGCAGGGGCTCTACACCAAGGTCGCCCAGGTCGTGGCCGACGAGTTCCAGGTCAATCTCGACCGGATCAAGGTGACGGCGACGACGACGGGCAAGGTGCCGAACACCTCGGCGACGGCGGCCTCCTCCGGCTCCGATCTCAACGGCATGGCCGCAGCCAACGCCGCGCAGCAGATCAAGGCAAGGCTGGTCAAGTTTGCTGCCGAGCGGTGGAACGTCAGCGAGACGGATGTCGCCTTCGAGCCGAACACGGTGCGGATCGGCGCCGATCGCCTGAGCTTCAACGAGTTCATCAAGATCGCCTATGGCGCCCGCATCCAGCTTTCGGCTGCCGGTTTCTACAAGACACCGAAGATCCACTGGAACCGCGCGGAAGGCCGTGGACGGCCGTTCTTCTACTACGCTTACGGTGCGTCCTGCTCCGAGGTCAGTGTCGATACGCTGACCGGGGAATACCAGGTCGACCGCACCGATATCCTGCACGATGTCGGCCGGTCGCTGAACCCGGCGCTCGATCTCGGTCAGGTGGAAGGCGCCTTCGTTCAGGGCATGGGCTGGCTGACGACGGAAGAGCTCTGGTGGGACGCCAAGGGCCGGCTGCGCACGCATGCGCCGTCGACCTACAAGATCCCGCTTGCCTCCGATCGCCCGCGCGTCTTCAACACCCGCCTTGCCGAATGGTCGGTCAACCGCGAGGAGACGATCCGCCGTTCGAAGGCGGTGGGGGAACCACCGTTCATGCTCGGCATTTCGGTCCTCGAAGCCCTTTCGATGGCGGCGGCCAGCGTTGCGGAGTATCGTATAGCTCCGCGTCTCGATGCGCCGGCAACGCCGGAACGGGTGCTGATGGCGATCGAGCGGCTTCGGGTGGCCGCACGGCAGAAAGGGTGAAGAAGGGCTGATCGGTCATGGTAGCGAGCCGCGAGGATATCAGGGACTTTCTCAGACGCGAGCCGGATTGCGTGCTCGTGGAAGTGACGGGTGCTGCGGGTTCGACGCCGCGCGACACCGATGCCTGGATGCTCGTCGCCCCCGAAAGCCTCTTCGGCACGATCGGCGGCGGTCAGCTCGAGTACATGGCGATCGATCATGGCCGGCGGGCGCTGAAGCGTGGTGATGCGCCCGATACGCTGACCATTCCGCTCGGCCCGGAGATCGGCCAGTGTTGCGGCGGGCGCGTGGCGCTCGCCTTCACACGCATCGATCGGGAGAAAGCAGCCATGCTGATTGAACGCAGCGACCTGGAGATCGCCGGCCGGCCGCATGTCTATGTCTTCGGCGCCGGCCATGTCGGCGATGCGCTGGCCATGGCGCTCTCCTTGGTGCCGGTGCGCACCGTTCTTGTCGATACCCGCGAGAACGAGCTTTCGGCCGTCGCCGATATTCCCGGCATCGAAACCTGCCTGACGGCGATGCCGGAAGCCGTGGTGCGTGATGCTCCGCCCGGCAGCGCCTTCGTCATCCTCACCCACGACCATGCGCTCGACTTCCTCATTGCTGCGGAAGCGCTTCGCCGCGACGACGCATCCTATGTCGGGATGATAGGCTCGAAGACGAAGCGCGCGACCTTCAAGAACTGGCTGTCGCGTGAAATCGGCCGGCCGGAGCTTTTCGACCGGCTCGTCTGCCCGATCGGCGGCACGACGGTGAAGGATAAACGGCCGGCGGTCATCGCTGCGCTCGCCGCCGCGGAGGTGATGGCGGCGGCACTCAATTTCCGCCAACCGGCGCAAGCAGATGTCTCGCGCCGGTCGGCTGCGGCCAAGCTTGTTCGCTGACGCTGCCGCCCGCTAACGGGCATAAGGCCGGCGCTAGTGTGTCTCGCCATTGAGGTGAAGCGCAAAACTGCGCGCATCCGGGGCTCCGACCTCTGGGCGAAGCTCCAGGGTCGGGATCACATAATCCCCACCATTCTGCCGGCGATAGGGAATGGGCGCGGCCGTCGCCAGTGTGCGCATCCTCTGCCGCAGACGCTCGGCCGTCGCTTCGAAACCGGCGTCGTCGAGGCTGTCGACCCGATAGGCGACGAAGGGCGGCAGCACGTCGTAACCGGGGTAAAAGAGGATTCCGTGGTTGATCGGGAACAGCAGGTCGTCGATCGGCCCGTTGACCCCGCGCGGCGAATAATGTTCCTGCCAGCCGCCTGTCGTCACCACCAGCATGGCGCGTTTTCCGGCAAGCGTGCCCTCACCAAAACGCTTGCCCCAGTATTTGTCGCTGTGCTCGCCGACCCCATAGGCGAAACCATAGGCATAGACGCGATCGACCCAGCCCTTGAGGATCGCCGGCATTGAATACCACCACAGCGGAAACTGCAGGATCAGGGCATCGGCCCAGAGCAGCTTTTCCTGTTCGGCCTTGACGTCCGCGGTCAGGGTATCGGTGGCGAAGGCCTCCTTCGATGCGCGGCTCGGTTTGAAACGCATGTTCGAGGCAAGGGTCGGAAAGTCGGCGCGGTCGATTTCGGATTTCCAGCCTTCGGCATAGAGGTCGGTAACGCGAACCTCGTGTCCCTCGGCCTCAAGTGCCTTGACGGCGACATCGCGCAGCGCGCCGTTGAGCGAGCGGGGCTCGGGGTGGGCATAAACGAGCAGAACTTTCATGATCGGTGCTCCCTGGTGTCATCAACTGGGATGCTAGGTAGACCGCGGCGATCCTATGCGCTAGACATCCGGAATGCATAGGATTGTGCCGAAAAATGGATAGATCGGACGTCACGCTTGAACGGATGCGCACCTTCGTGCGTGTGGCCGAACGCGGCAACCTGTCGGCGGTTGCCCGTGAGCTCGGCGTTGGCCAGTCCACGGTCACGCGGCAATTGCGGGAGCTCGAGGAGGCGATCGGCGTGCCGCTGCTCAGCCGCACCACCCGCCGCGTCACTCTGACTGACGAAGGCAGCCGCTATTATGCCGACAGCGTCCAGATCCTGCGCCTGGTGGAGCAGGCCGGCGACGAGGCCCGTGGCACGCGGGGTGCCGCCGCAGGCACGATCCGTATATCCTGCACGGCGGCCTTTGGAGTCTTGCACGTCAGCCGGCTGATCTTCGCCTTTCAGGACAAGTATCCGGAGATCGCGGTCGACCTCAGCCTGAGCGACGAGCGCATCGATCTGGTGCGGGAAGGCGTCGATATCGCACTGCGTCTCGGGCCGCTCACGGACAGTTCGATGAAGCTACGGCCGTTAGGTGAAAGCCGGCGTCTGCTGGTGGCTGCGCCCGCCTATCTGGCAGCGCGTGGCACTCCCGTTTCTGCGCGGGACCTCTCCGGTCATGAAGGGATCCGCATGTCGAACGTGGCGGGCAGCGACATGCTCAATTTGGAGGGCCCGGACGGCCGCGGCCATTCGGTACCCTTTGCCGGGCGTTTTCGCGTCGATCATGGGCTTGCCGCCCGAGAGGCCCTCATCGCCGGGCGTGGGATCGCCCCCACCCATCAATGGCTGATCGATGATCTGCTGGCGAGCGGCCGGCTCGTGCCGCTCCTTCCCGATTACGCGCTGCCGTCCGTACCGCTCAGCATGCTGATCGTGCCTGAGCGTGCGGGCATCGCGCGTGTTCGCTTGCTGGTCGACTTTCTCGTCGAGCAAATCCGCAGTATTCCCGGGATCGAAAAGGCCAAACCGTAGGATCTGCGATCAGCCAGGCCCTATTCCAGCGCCTTGCCGATCAAGCGCTGACAGCGCTCGGCCATGTAGTCGATCATCAGCCGGACCTTCGGGTCCTGGAAGCGCTTGTGCGGATAGATCGCCGCAAGCTGTACGCTGAGCGGTGGCGTGTCGGCGAGGATCGGCACCAGTGCACCGGAGTTGATGTGGCTTTTCACCTCGAAGAGCGGCTTGTTGATGATGCCACGGCCATCGAGCGCCCACTGGGTGAGCACGTCACCGTCGTCCGAATCGTAAGGTCCGGTTACCTCGAGCTTGCGCACGCCCTCCATGGTCTGCAGCGTCCAGAAATACTCCTTCGAGCCGGGATAACGCAGCAGCAGACAGTCGTGCTTGTCGGCGATCAGCGCGTCGGGCGTCTGGGGTATGCCACGTTTTTCGAAATAGGCGGGCGCCCCGCAGACCACGCGTTCGCAATTCATGATGCCGCGCATGCGCAGGTTCGAATCTTCGAGGATGCCGAGCTTGAAGGCGACGTCGACGCCTTCGGAGAGGATGTCGACATTGTGGTCCGACAGGCGAAGCCGCACTTCGATGTCGGGATATTTGTCGTGAAACTCCGGAATGCCCGACGCAATCAGGCGCCGACCTATCCCCAATGGAGCGGTAATCTTCAGCGCGCCCTTCGGATTGCGCGAGAGATCGGCGATCGCGTTTTCCGCTTCGTTGACCGCTTCGAGGATCTTCACCGCGCCGTCGTAAAAGACGCGGCCGTGCTCCGTCGGGGTCAGCTTGCGCGTCGTCCGATTGAACAGCCGAACGCCCATATGGCGTTCCAACTCTTTGATTCTATTGCTTGCAACTGCCGGCGTCACGCGCTGGTCGCGACCGGCTGCCGACAGGGTTCCAAGCTCTACGACGCGCACGAAGACGCGCACATTGTCCAGATATGACATGCCTCCGTCCCACTCCTCCGGCCTCTCTCTAGCCTATCCATTCCGTCGCCATTTTATAGATTTTTTTGAAAGTGTTGGTGAAGCAGCGACGTTCCCGCGACCTCCAGCAATGACACATAATGCGCCGAGGAGAAATGGGAGAATTGCATGTACGAGTATGCCATAGCCTGGGATTGGCTGACCTTTGCCGTGCGATGGCTGCACGTGATCACCGCCATCGCCTGGATCGGTTCGTCGTTTTATTTCGTCGCACTCGACCTCGGTCTGAAGAAAAGACCGGATCTGCCCGTTGGCGCCTATGGCGAAGAATGGCAGGTGCACGGCGGCGGCTTTTATCACATCCAGAAGTATCTGGTCGCACCGTCCAACATGCCGGATCACCTGATCTGGTTCAAATGGGAATCCTACGTCACCTGGCTTTCCGGCTTCGGCATGTTGTGCCTGGTATACTACGCCGGTGCCGACCTCTTTCTGATCGATCCGAACGTTCTCGACGTTTCGAAGCCGGTCGCAATCGCCATCTCGCTCGGCTCGATCGGCTTCGGCTGGCTTGCCTATGATACGATCTGCAAGTCGCCCTTCGGCCGTGACAATACCAAGCTGATGGTGCTTCTGTACTTCATCCTGGTCGGCATGGCCTGGGGCTACACGCAGCTCTTCACCGGCCGCGCCGCCTTCCTGCATCTCGGCGCCTTCACCGCCACAATCATGTCGGCGAACGTCTTCTTCATCATCATCCCCAATCAGAAGGTCGTCGTCGCCGATCTCATTGCCGGCCGCACGCCGGACTCGAAGTACGGCGTGATCGCCAAGCAGCGTTCGACCCATAACAACTACCTGACGCTGCCGGTTCTGTTCCTGATGCTGTCGAACCACTATCCGCTGGCCTTCGGCACCCAGTACAACTGGATCATCGCCTCGCTGGTCTTCCTGATGGGCGTCACCATCCGCCACTGGTTCAACACCCGCCATGCGGACAAGGGCAACCCGACCTGGACCTGGCTCGTCACCGCGCTGCTCTTCGTTGCGATCATGTGGCTCTCGACCGTGCCGAAGGTGCTGGCCGGTGGCGGGGAGGAGAAGATCTCCGCCGCGCAGCAGCCCTTCGTGACCGCGGAAGCCTTTCCGAAAGTGCGCGACACCGTGCTTGGCCGCTGTTCCATGTGCCACGCCAAGGAGCCGGGCTGGGAAGGCCTGATCGTGCCACCGAAGGGCGTGACGCTCGAAACCGATACCGAGATCGCCAACCACGCGCGTGAAATCTATCTGCAGGCCGGCCGCAGCCACGCGATGCCGCCGGCCAACGTCACCGGCGTATCGGACGAGGAGCGGCAGTTGCTCGTCGCCTGGTACGAGTCCGTCGTGAATGGAGGAAAGACCCAATGACCGAACTGCTGATCCGCGGCCGCGTTCTGACCTTTGTCGACGAACCAAAGGGCATCGACGATACCGCTTCCTATCGCTACTTCGAGGACGGCGCCGTGCTGGTGCGAGGCGGCAAGGTTGCCGATATCGGCGAGCATGCCGAGGTTGCCCGTCGCGCCGGCGCGAGCGTCAAGGTGGCCGACCATCGTCCCAATCTGGTGCTGCCCGGCCTGATCGACACGCATCTGCATTTCCCGCAGACGCAGGCGATCGCCTCCTACGGCGCCCAGCTTCTTGAGTGGCTGAACACCTACATCTTCGTCGAGGAACAGAAGTTCCGGAAGCCGGAACACGCCGACTTCATCGCCGGCCGATTCATGGACGAGCTCCTGTCGAATGGCACAACGACGGCCGTCGCCTATTGCTCGGTGCATCCGGAAAGTGTCGACGCCTATTTCGGCGCTGCGGAAGCGCGTGGCATGCTGATGATCGGCGGCAAGGTCATGATGGACCGCAACGCGCCGGACGCGCTGCGCGACACGCCGCAGCAGGGCTATGACGAGACGAAGGCGCTGATCGCCAAGTGGCATGGCCGCGGCCGCGCGCACTATGCCATCAGCCCGCGCTTCGCCATCACCTCGACGCCGGAACAGATGGAGGCGAGCCGCACGCTCGTCGCCGAGCACCCGGAATGTTACGTGCAGACGCATCTCTCCGAAAACAGGGACGAGATCGCCTTTGCGACCTCGCTCTACCCGGAGGCCAAGGACTATACCGACATCTATGCGCGCTACGATCTTCTGACGCGGAAGACCTTGCTCGGTCACTGCATCTATCTGAGCGATCGCGAGATTTCGGTTCTTGCCGAGACCGGCGCCGTCGGCACTTTCTGCCCGACCTCGAACCTGTTCCTCGGCTCGGGCCTTTTCGACCGCGATCGTTTCGACAAGCTCGGCGCCCGCTGGTCGGTCGCGACCGACGTCGGTGCTGGCACCAGCTTCTCGATGCTGGAGACGATGGACGAAGCCTATAAGGTGCTGCACCTGCAGGGCCAGCGCCTGACGCCGTTCAACTCCTTCTATCGCATGACGCTCGGCAATGCCCGCGCGCTCGACCTCGACGACCGCATCGGCTCGCTGCATGTCGGCGCCGAAGCCGATATCGTCGTGCTCGACAGCCGCGCCAAGCCATCGATGGAACTGCGCATGCGGGTCGCCGGTTCGCTGGCGGAGGAACTCTTCATCCTGCAGACGATGGGCGATGACCGCTGCGTGGCCGAGACCTACGTTGCCGGCAAGCCGATGAAGGGTACCCTGACGGGTGAGAAAGACACGGTGACGGCTGCGACCAGAAGCCTTGAAACGGCCTGAGCGAAACGAAGTTTTCTCTCAAACGTGAAGCGCCGCGCGTCTGATCGATGCGCGGCGTCTTTTTTTGGCAGCTACAGCTCTTCCGGCCGCTTGCCGCCCATCGCCTTGGTGAGCGCATCGGCGCGCTCACGCACGATGGGGCCGAGGGTTGACAGTTTCTCGTCGTTGACGCGAACCGATGGGCCGGAGATCGAGATACCGGCGATCGTTTCGCCGTACTCGTTGAAGATGGGGGCTGCGACGCAGCGCATGCCGAGCGTATGCTCCTCGTCATCGACGGACCAGCCGCGGTGGCGGATCTCCTGGATATCCTTCAACAGGGCCGGGAGCGTGTCGCGGGTCTTGTCGGTGAAATGCGCGAGCTCGCGGCCGCCGAGAAGCTGGGCGATCTCCTTGTCCGACCAGGTCGAAAGGATCGCCTTGCCGATGCCGGAGGCATGAACCGGACCGCGGCGCCCGGGACGGAAGAAGGCGCGCATCGGCGCGTGGCTTTCGACCTGCGAAATGAAGACGACGTCGCCACCTTCCTCGATGCCGATATTGGCCGTCTCGCCACTTTCCTCCATCAGGCCCTTGAGGAAGGGGCGGCTGATCGTTCCGAGCTTGCGGAAACGCAGATAGGCGTTGCCGATCTCGAATGCCTTGAGGCCGACGGTCCAGGCGCCGGTGTCGGGGTCGTTCATCACCATGCCGTGGCCGGCCAGCGTCGTCAGCAAGCGGTGGACCGTGGATGGCGCCATGCCGGTCTCGTCGGCAAGCTGGGTCAAGGTCGAGCCGTCCTCCTGGGCGACGACCGTCAGAAGAGCAAGGCTACGATCGAGCACCTGGACGGATGACGGTGCCGCATTCTCGCCCGCCTTGCGTCCGCGTTTTCCTCTGCCGTTGCCGTCCATCGAAGCCTCTCTGCAAATCACGTCTCTCGCCCATCATCCTCTATCAGGACCCTGAGGGATTTTCTCCGATTTGTTGAAAATCTTTATTTCCGTATGATGGAAATGATTTCCATTTATATGTTGCTGTTTGCGATTAATGGATTATGGTTCCAGGAAATAGGAGGAAATCTCATGGCTAAGATGCGTGCCGTCGACGCGGCTGTTTATGTTCTGGAGAAGGAAGGCATCGACTGCGCTTTCGGCGTGCCCGGCGCTGCCATCAACCCGTTCTACTCCGCGCTGAAGGCGCGCGGTTCTATCCGCCACATCCTGGCTCGCCACGTTGAGGGCGCCTCGCATATGGCCGAGGGCTACACCCGCGCCAAGCACGGCAATATCGGCGTCTGCATCGGCACATCCGGCCCGGCCGGTACCGACATGATCACCGGCCTCTATTCGGCCTCGGCGGATTCGGTCCCGATCCTCTGCATCACCGGCCAGGCGCCGCGCGCACGCCTCGACAAGGAAGACTTCCAGGCCGTCGATATCGCCAAGATCGCCGCACCCGTCACCAAATGGGCGGTCACGGTCATGGAACCGGCACTCGTTCCCTTTGTCTTCCAGAAGGCTTTCCACGTCATGCGCTCCGGCCGTCCGGGCCCGGTGCTGATCGATCTGCCGGTAGACGTCCAACTGGCAGAAATCGAGTTCGATCCGGACACCTATCAGCCGCTCGAACCGTACAAGCCGAAGGCGACGCGCGCCCAGGCCGAAAAGGCTTTGGCTATGCTGAACGAGGCGGAGCGTCCGCTGATCGTTGCCGGCGGCGGCATCATCAATGCCGATGCCTCCGACTTGCTCACGGAATTTGCCGAAATCACCGGCATCCCTGTTATCCCGACGCTGATGGGCTGGGGCACGATCCCGGACGACCATCCGCTGATGGCCGGCATGTGCGGCCTGCAGACCTCGCACCGCTATGGCAACGCCAACCTGTTGGCTTCCGATTTCGTTCTCGGCGTCGGCAACCGCTGGGCCAACCGCCACACCGGCAACGTTCCGACCTACACGGAAGGCCGCAAGTTCGTTCACGTCGACATCGAGCCGACCCAGATCGGCCGCGTCTTTGCGCCCGATTTCGGTATCGTCTCGGATGCCGGCGCTGCCCTGAAACTCTTCCTCGATGTTGCGACGGAGTGGAAAACGGCCGGCAAGCTCAGAGACTGGTCAGCCTGGGCGGAAGAGTGCCGCGAGCGCAAGCGCACCATGCTGCGCAAGACGCACTTCGACCAGACGCCGCTGAAGCCCCAGCGCGTCTATGAAGAGATGAACAAGGCCTTCGGCCGCGACACCTGCTACGTCTCGACCATCGGTCTCAGCCAGATCGCGGGCGCCCAGTTCCTGCACGTCTACAAGCCGCGCAACTGGATCAACTGCGGCCAGGCCGGCCCGCTCGGCTGGACCCTGCCTGCCGCCCTCGGCGTTCGCGCCGCGGATCCGGACCGGCCGATCGTCGCACTTTCTGGCGATTACGATTTCCAGTTCCTGATCGAGGAACTGGCCGTCGGCGCCCAGCACAAGCTGCCCTACCTGCATGTCGTCGTGAACAATTCCTACCTCGGCCTCATCCGCCAGGCGCAGCGCGGCTTCAACATGGACTTCGAGGTCAGCCTCGCCTTCGACAACATCAATGCGTCGGGTGATGCGGAGAAGGGCTACGGCGTCGACCACGTCGCAGTTGCCGAGGGCCTCGGCTGCAAGGCGATCCGGGTACGCAGCCCGAACGAGTTCCAGGAGGCCTTCGACCGGGCTCGTGCACTGATGGACGAGCACCAGGTTCCCGTCGTCATCGAGTTCATCCTGGAGCGCGTCACCAACATCTCGATGGGCGCCGACATCAATGCCGTCGTCGAGTTCGAGGAACTGGCGACCCGCGGCGAAGACGTGCCGACGGCGATCACGGCTCTGCTCGACTGAGGAAAATGTGGGCGGTTCTCCGCCCGCATCCCGCTCCAAAGACAAACACAAGGAGGAAGCATCGCATGGCGAAGTTCGCTGCGAACCTGACAATGCTGTTCAACGAGGTGCCGTTCCTCGATCGTTTCGCCCTTGCTGCCAAGGCCGGCTTCGAAGGCGTGGAATATCTGTTTCCCTACGAATTCGAGAAGGTGAGCCTGCGCGCCGAACTTCAGCGTCACGGCCTGACCCAGGTCCTGCACAACCTGCCGGCCGGCGACTGGGGACGCGGCGAGCGCGGCATCGCCATCCTGCCCGATCGGGTCGACGAATTCCGCAAGGGGGTGGCAAGCGCGATCGACTATGCGACTGCGCTCGGTTGCAAGCAGGTCAACTGCCTGGTCGGCATCGCGCCGGACGGCGTTTCCGACATCATCCTGCGCAAGACACTGGTCGCCAACCTGAAGCTCGCGGCAAGCGAACTCGGCAAGCACGGCATCCGCCTGCTGATCGAGCCGATCAACCGCTTCGACATTCCGGGCTTCTACCTGAACACCGTGGGGCAGGCTGCCTCGATCATCGAGGAAGTCGGCAGCGACAATCTCTTCATCCAGTACGATCTCTACCATCAGCAGCGCACCGAGGGTGAACTGGTCGGCACCTACAAGCGCCATGCCAATCGCATCGCCCACGTCCAGCTTGCCGACAATCCGGGCCGCAACGAGCCGGGCACCGGCGAGATCAACTATCCGTTCGTTTTCGACGCACTGGAAGAGGCCGGCTACGACGGCTGGATCGGCTGCGAATACAAGCCGCGCACCACGACGGCCGATGGCCTTGGCTGGCTCGGCACCGAGCGCCAGCGCACCCAATCCGCAGATATCATCAAGATCAGGAGCTAAGCACCATGGCAACAATCGGTTTCATTGGACTGGGCATCATGGGCACGCCGATGGCGCGCCATCTGCAGGATGCCGGCCACACCGTCATCACCTCGAAGTTCGTCATCCCGCCGCGCCAGGAACTGCTCGACAACGGCCTCAGGTTTGTCGATACGCCGAAGGCGCTGGCCGAAACTGTCGACACGATCATCCTGATGCTGCCGGACACGCCTGAGGTCAAGGACGTTCTCTTCGGCGAGAACGGCGTTGCCTACGGCCTTTCCAAGGGCAAGCTCGTCATCGACATGAGCTCGATCTCGCCGATCGAGACGAAGGAATTCGCAAAGAAGGTCCGCGAAACCGGCGCCGAATACATCGACGCTCCGGTCTCCGGCGGCGAAGTCGGCGCCAAGAACGCTTCGCTCTCGATCATGGCGGGCGGCAGCCAGGAGAGCTTCGACCGTGCCCTGCCGCTCTTGAAGTTGATGGGCAAGAACATCACCCTCGTCGGCGACTGCGGCGATGGCCAGGTCACCAAGGTTGCCAACCAGATCATCGTCGCGCTGACGATCGAGGCGGTTTCGGAAGCCCTCGTCTTTGCGTCGAAGGCTGGTGCTGACCCGGCGCGCGTGCGCGAAGCGCTGATGGGCGGCTTTGCTTCTTCGCGTATTCTCGAAGTTCACGGCGAGCGCATGATCAAGCGCACGTTCGATCCGGGCTTCCGCATCTCGCTGCACCAGAAGGACCTCAATCTGGCCCTCCAAGGTGCGAAGTCGCTCGGCATCTCGCTGCCGAACACGGCCGCAACGCAGGAGCTCTTCAACAACTGCGCCGCCAACGGCGACAGTGGTCTCGACCACTCCGGCCTCGTCCGGGCGCTGGAGCGCATGGCGAACCACCAGGTCGCCTGATAGCAGACAACGCAAAATGCGCATGATCCGTTCGGCGTCCCATTATGCCGGGCCGGTCATGTGTCCGGGCGGCGGTTGGAGGAACCGCCGCCCGAGACGGTTCTGAAAGCAAGTCCAGCAAAAGAGTCTAGAGACCTTTTTGGCTGTGGAATTGCACATATGGATGGAGCATAGAAGCGATGCGACATGCTCCTACAGCGCCGCGCGTCTTATCAGACGCGCAAAGGTTGCTGTAGCATTTTGAATTGCTGCATGTTTTTGTCCTTTAATCGGGTACGATTAAAGGAAACATGCAGTAGGGGGAGACCAATGCCTGCCATCACCGACCCACGCAGCTTTCTGGAAACACTCTTCACCTCTGCGGTTGCCGCGGCAGATCCGGAAAAAGTGATTGCGGCCAATCTGCCGGAACAGCCAAGGGGGCGCACGGTGGTGGTCGGCGCGGGCAAGGGCGCAGCACAGATGGCGGCAGCCTTCGAGCGTCACTGGGACGGTCCGCTCTCCGGTGTGGTTGTCACCCGCTATGGCTACGCGGCCCCGTGCAAGAACATCGAGGTGCTGGAAGCGTCGCATCCGCTTCCGGACGAGAACGGCCTGCAGGCCTCGAAGCGGCTGCTTGCTGAAGTCAGCGGCCTGACGGAGAACGATCTCGTCGTGGCGCTCGTCTGCGGTGGCGGCTCGGCGCTGCTGCCCGCGCCGCCGCCCGGCCTGACGCTGGAAGACGAGATTGCAGTCAACCGGGCGCTGCTCGCCTCCGGTGCACCGATCAGCGCCATGAATGCCGTGCGCAAGCACGTCTCGCTGATCAAGGGCGGCAGGCTGGCCGCCACCGCCTATCCGGCGAAGGTCGTCTCGCTGATCGTCTCCGATATTCCCGGCGACGATCCGGCGCTGGTCGCGTCGGGCCCGACGCTGCCGGACGCCAGCAATCGCGAAGACGCCCTGACGCTTGTCGAGCGTTATGGCCTTCAGCTCCCTGCCAAGGTCATGGACTGGCTCAAGAATCCTGAAAGTGCTGCCCCTCCGCCAAGCGATCCGCGCTTTGCCCGAAACGAAGTCCGGCTCATCGCGTCCGCGTCCGTTTCGCTCGAGGCTGCGGCTGCCAAGGCGCGTGCCGCCGGCATCGAGGCGGTCATTCTTTCCGATGCGATCGAGGGCGAGGCGCGCGACGTCGGCGGCGTGCACGCGGCGATCGCCCGTGAAGTCGCCGGCCGCGGCCGGCCGTTCAGAAAGCCGGTCGTCGTTCTCTCGGGCGGAGAGACGACGGTGACCATTCGCGGCAAGGGCAAGGGCGGCCGCAACAGCGAATTCCTGCTGGCGCTGGCGCTCGGCATCGACGGCGCCAAGGGCGTCTCGGCGCTTGCCGCCGACACCGACGGCATCGACGGCTCCGAAGACAATGCCGGCGCCTTTGCCGATGACACGACCATCGCAAGGCTCGTGGCACAACGTCTCGACGCTGCGGCACTCCTGCAGAAGAACGATAGCTGGTCGGCGTTCGATGCGCTCGGCGATCTCTTCAAACCGGGCCCGACCGGCACCAATGTGAATGACTTCCGCGCCATTCTGGTGCAGTGAAACCGGCTCGACGGGCGAGAGCTCGCCCGTCATTGTCGGCGTCACGCGAAGTGGCAGCTCACCGAACCGTAGGCGCCGAAATCCGCGACGATCGTATCGCCGCTCTTGGCCTCGAGCGTGCGGATGAATGAGCCGGAGAGCACGATCTGGCCCGGCTCGATCGCGTCGCCGCATTGCGCAAGCCGGTTGGCAAGCCAGGCAATGCCGCGGGCCGGATGATTGAGGACGCCTGCGGCAAGCCCTGTCTCCTCGATCACTGCATTGCGCGAAACGATCGCGCCCATCCAGCGCATGTCGACCGTATCGGGACGCACGGCACGTCCACCAAGGATGAGGCCGCCATTGGCGGCATTGTCGGATATCGCATCGACGAGGGTGCGCGCCTTCCTTGTTTTCGGGTCCGAACGAACGATGCGGCTGTCGAGGATTTCCAGTGCGGGCATTACGTAATCGGTGGCGTTCAGCGCCTGAACGATGTTGACACGCGGGCCCTTCAGTCCGGCCTTCATGACAAAGGCGATCTCCGCTTCGACCCGCGGCTGGATGAAGCGATCGGCAGGAATGTTTGCACCGTCATCGAACAGCATATTGTCGAAGAGCACACCGGAATCCGGTGTGTCGATGCCAAGCGCCTGCTGCATGGCATTGGAGGTCAGGCCGATCTTCCAGCCGATGATGCGATGGCCGTCGTCGCGCTTGCGCCTGACCCAGGCGGCCTGGATCGCATAGGCATCGTCGACGGTCATCTCAGGGTGCTTGTGCGACAGAAGCCCGATCTGTTTTCGGTCGCGCTCTGCCTCATGCAGGCTTTCAGCGGCTTTGGCAATCTCTGTCGCATTGAGCATGGTCCGGCCCCTCCACTTAAGCGTGTCCAACGATACACCAAGGTCGCCGAACCGGCACGGGCCGTCTTTTGCGTTCAGATCGGCTGGTTGCCAGCATCGGGCCGAGGCCGATGAGGATCGACCCGCAGGCACGCGGCACCAGGGTGCCGCCGCCGCCTCTAAACTGCGCGAGCGTGAATGAGGCGAGGAAGACAGCCGCGACGTCGAAGGCGGGGATCGGAGCCGTGCGTGACGTCAATCGCTATCTCGAACGGGGCGTGCCGGCTCTGATCCTCTCCGGCGACACGTCTCCGGCGCGGCTGCAGGAAGCGAGCGAGCAGCTACCATCTCCTGCACAAGCCGCTCGATTCGGCGCGGTTAAGGGACGAAATCGAGGCGGTGCTGGTCGCAAAGCCCGAAGATCGCGTCCACGAACCGATTGCCGCTACTCGATGAAGACGCGTACGCTGACGGCGCGGCCGACCGCGTCGATGACGGTCAGCGTCGAATAGCCGATCCCATCGGGCTGCCATTGGGTAGTTCGCCGGCGTGTCAGCTCCGGCAGCGGCCGGCCATTGGCGAGCCAGCGAAATGGCGCTCGGCCGCCTTGCAGCTTGAGCGTCAGCGGCGAAATCGCCTGGTGATCCGTCCCGAGTTCGACACGCGCACCCTCCGGCGGAAAGACGATCTGCGGTGCCGGCTCGCGCGCCGAAGCGTTGACGAGGCCGCTCGTGGTCAGCGAGAAGCGGCGTTGGCTGACCGGCAGTTCGGCCTGCGAAATGCGGACCGCGCCCGCCGGTGCATCCGGCAGCGGCGTGATGCCGAAGCCGGACTTGGCGAAGCCTTCGAAGAGAATCGGTGCGGCGCTGCCATAGCCGGTGAGGCCCGGCACGGCGCAATTGTCCGGACGGCCAACCCAGACGCCGAGCACATGGCGCCCGTCGTAGCCCACCGACCAGGCATCGCGGTAGCCGTAGCTGGTGCCGGTCTTGTAGGCGATACCGCGCTGACGGCTGCCCGTCGGCGGCAATACGCCCGAGAGCGCATCGGAGACGTTCCAGACGGCAACCGGAGAAAGCAGCGGCTCCGCTTCGATCAGGCCGGCCTTGCCATCGACGCCGTCGCCGAGCCGCAGAGGGAAGCCGCGATTGGCAAGTGCGGCATAGAGCTGCACGAGATCGCGCAGCGTAAGCCCGACACCGCCAAGGCCGATCGCAAGCCCCGGCGCTTCGCCGGCCGGTAGCGCCGGTTTTACCTCGCCGCGGCGGAAGCGCATCATCAGTTCGGCCGGGCCGACCGCATCGAGAAGCCGGATCGCCGGGACGTTCAAAGACAATTGCAGCGCTTCGCGGACGCTGACATCGCCCTGATAGCTCATGTCGAAGTTGCGCGGGCGATAGCCGAAGAAATCCGCCGGCCGATCCTCGATGATCGTCTCCTGGCTGACCAGCCCTTCTTCGAAGGCGAGGCCATAGATGAAAGGCTTAAGCGTGGAACCCGGCGAGCGCGTGATGCGGGTCATGTCGATCCAGCCGGAGCGGCTCGCATCGAAGTAGTCGGCCGACCCGACCGAGGCGACGATCTCGCCGGTTTTGGCGTCGGCCATCACCATGGCAACCGAAACCTTCGGTCCGAGCCTGGCGCCACTGTCCCGTGCAACGGCTTCGAGGCTGCGCTGGACGGCAAGGCGCAAGGTCGTCTGATGCCGGATCGCCTGCGGGTTTTTGCGCAACGCCCGCTCGGCGAGATGGGCGGCATAGGACGGAAGCTGCAGCCGGCGCGAGGGGACAGATGTCGCGATTGCGCGTTCGGCCTCGCCGTCTCCAATGACGTCAGCGACGGCGAGACGCATCAGCACACGCTCGCGGGCGGCAACCGCTGCGGCGTGATTGCGATCCGGCCGACGCTTTTCCGGCAATTGCGGCAGGGCGACGAGCAGGGCCGCTTCGCCGGCCGTCAGCCGCTTCGGCTCCTTGCCGAGCCAGGCGAGGCTTGCGGCGCGCACGCCTTCGATATTGCCGCCATAGGGCGCGCGGGTGAGATAGAGATTGAGGATCTGGTCCTTCGATAGACGCTTTTCGATCTGGATGGCGCGGGCAATCTGCAAGAGCTTTGCCGTGATGGAACGCTGCTGCCGCGGCTCGATCAGCCGTGCGACCTGCATCGAGAGCGTCGAGGCGCCCGAGACGATCCGGCCATTGCTGACGAACTGAAGCGCGGCGCGGCCGAGTGCCAGCAGGTCGACGCCCGAATGCTCCCGGAAGCGCTGGTCTTCGTAGGCGATCAGCATCCTTAGGAACTGCGGATCGACATCGTCGACCGTCGTCTTCAGTCGCCAGAGACCCTGCGGCGTTGCGAAGGCGCGCAGCAGTTGCCCATTGGCATCGTCCACCTCGCGCGAGACGACATCGGCCTCGTCGAGCGGTGGCGGGAAGGCTTGGTCAGCCTTCTCGATGGCAAAGCCCGTCAACCCCGTCAGCAGCAGGCAGACGGGCAAGGCGATCAGCAGTTTGCGCCCAATCGACATGATCTGGCCTATTGCGCCGCGAGCACCTCCATGCGCCCCGTCGCGGTGCGGGCCGAGAGTTGCGGCCGGTACATATCCTCGACGGTGGCCGCCGGATGGTCGTAGACGCCCGGGGTCACGGCGCGCACCACATAGGCGAGGGTGACATCACGCGCGGATCCGGTGCTCCGGTCGATCGCCGCGACGAAGCGGTCGTTGCGGAACTCCGTGTGGGTCGCGGTAATTTCGCCGAGCCATTCGAAGTTGCTGAGCTGGGCGCTGTCGACGAGGCTCGGATTGTCGATCTGGAAGCCGGCCGGCAACAGGTCGGTGACGAGCACCCGCGACGGCCAGTCGTTGGCCTCCGTCATCTTGAGCACGACGACGTAGCGCTCGTTCTGTCGCGCTTCCATGACGTTGGCCTCGGCTCCGTCGAGCGTGTAGTAGGTGCGCTCGATGGTGAAACCGTCGCCGCCGGCCGAAAGCGGCTGGGCGGGCGCGGCGACCGTGGTGACCACGGCCGACACCGGATCGGCACCCTGATTGCGGATCACGACCGGATGGGTCGTAAGCGCATCGCCGGTCATCTGGGCGGCATAGCTGCCGGTCTTCGCTGCGCCGTTGACGTCAAGCGCCATGTCTTCGTCGCCGTTCTGGATGGCGCGGGCGGCAAGCAGCATCCAGGCCTGTTCCTGGGTGCTGGTATAGGTCTTCTGCTCCCATTCGCGCGCGACGATCTTCGACAGCTCAGGAACGATCGGCGGAACCGGGCGGCTTTCAGCCGCCAGCGCCAGCACGGCCGCGTTGTCACGCAGCGAGGAGCCGTAGTCGGAGCGCGAGAGGCTGACATTGACGAGGCCCGTCGACATGTTCGCCGCCTTGGCGAAGGTGTCCTGCGACCCTTGAGCGTCACCATAAAGCGCCAGCGCTGCGGCGATATGCGCCTTCGCAAGCGGCGTCGGAAAGTCATCGATCAGCGTGTTGGCGTAGTAACGCAGATCGTTGATCGCCGCCTTGCGATTGCGGGCGAGCACATAGAGCGCATAGGCAATCTCGTTGCCGCGATCCTTGGCATTGGTGTCGTAGCTGACGCCGTTTTGCAGGTTTTCGAGCGCCTGGACCATCGCAGCCTCGGGCACGTCGTATTTCTGCTCGCGGGCGCGAGTCAGGAAGTCGGTGACATAGGCATCGAGCCAGAGGTCGCCGTAGCCCGGACCCCAGAGACCGAAGCTGCCCGATGAGGACTGGTAGGAGAGAACGCGATAGATGGCCTCCTGCACCCGTTTCGTCACGCCTTCGTCATCGGCGAGTCCGGACTGTTTCGCGAGTTCACTGAGATAGAGCAGCGGAAGTGCGCGGCTCGTCGTCTGCTCGGCGCAGCCATAGGGATAGCGATCGAGCGTCATCAGCAGCGCCGGCATGTCGAAGGCCGCGGAGCGAGTGACGCTGAGGTTGACCGAGGCGCCCTGAAGGATGCTGTCGGCGAGCAATTGCCCGTCGACCGTCAAGCTGCTTCCGGGCGCGATCGCGACCACCTGCCGCTGGGTAACCGGCAAGGTCGCCGGACGCACGAGCAGATCGAGCGACTGTTCGAGCGAAAGGCCGTTGGAGCCGGTGAGCGTCACGGTGACGATGCCATTGCCGGGATATTGTCCCACGACCGGCAAGGTTACCGCCGAGCGGCCGCCCTGTTCCAGGGTGACCGTGTTGCCTGTGCCCGGTTGTTCGACGGTCGCCGGGCCGCTGGTCGTTACCTGGACCTGGTATTCGCCGGCCGGCGCGTCGGTATTGGCAATGTCGAGCCTCAGTTCCGACCGGTCTCCGGGCGCCAGGAACTTCGGCAGGCTGGCGGTGACGACAACCGGATCGCGGATCACCACGTCGCGGGTGGCGTGGCCGACTCCGGATTTCGTCCAGGCGACGGCCATCAGCCGCGCCGTGCCGTTGAACTGGGGAATATCGAAGCTGACGGTCGCCTTGCCGTCGCCATCGAGCTGCACCGGACCTTCGAAAAAGGCGACCAGCTTTTCCGTGGGCGGGCTGCCTTGAAGAGCGACCTGGCCGCCGTCGCCACCGGTGCGCAGTTTTCCAGTTGCGCCAAGCGAGCCGTCGATGAGGCGGCCGTAGAGGTCGCGGATTTCGAGACCGAGCTGCCTCTGGCCGAAGTACCAGGCTTCCGGATCCGGTGCCTCGTAGCGGGTGAGGTTGAGAATGCCGACGTCGACGGCGGCCACCGTCACATAGGCTTCCTCGTCGGCACCGGCACCGGCGACCTTCAGGCTGATGTCGAGCGGTTTGCGGGGCTCCATCTTCTCTGGCGCATCGAGGGTGACGGCGAGTTTGCGCTCGGCGGGATCGACCGAAAGCCATTTGATGCCGATGGCGCGCATCGGCATGCGGCTTTCCTGGGCATCACCCGGCCGGTAGAGCGTCGCCGTGACATAGGCGCCGGCGCCCCAGGCATCGGTGACCGGCAGCTCGACCTCGCCGCCTTCCGCGGCGATCGACGCGGTCTGCGTCGTGATCAGGTTCTCGGTGCCGACGGTGACCAGAAGTTCGCCGGCAAAGCGCGGCGAGACCTTGAGCTTGGCCGTATCGCCGACCGTATATTTCTCCTTGTCGAGTGCGATCTCCAGGCCGTCAGGCGTTTCCGTCGAGGTGGCCGCGACATACCAGCCAGCGTCAAATTCGACGCTCGAAGTCGGGCCGTCGATCGAGGCCGTCTCGACTTCCAGGCGATAGCGTCCCCAACCAACAGGAACGGCGATCTCAACGCCATCTGCCGTCAGGTCGACACTGCCGTTAGCCACCTGCTTGGTGGTGACGACGGGTTCGTATTTCCAGGCGCTGCCGTCGCGGTACCAGTGATAGTCCCGTTCGACGCTGATCAGCTTCCACAAAAGCCCGGGCATCGCGATCTTGGCGCCCGAGGGATCCACGGCGATCACGCGGAACTTGCCGACGGAGTTCTCGGCGAGTTCGCCTTCGAATTCCGGCTTGATGCCGAGCATCGGGCCTTCGGCGCGCACCGGCAGCTTCAACGAGCGCTCGACGGCACGGCCGCCGGCTTCGCGCATGCGGACGGTGACGGTGGCGTCGAGCAGTTGCGTGGTCGAGGGCACTTCATCGATGAGGACGTCGAAGGTGGATTTGCCTTCCTCGTCGAGCGGCGAGAGTTCCTCAAGCGGCAGGCGCGTGTCTTCGCTCGCCTCTTCATCGGCGAGGCCGAAGGAGTAGCCCTTGAAGGCAGCGCTTTCGCGTGTCGGCTTGATCGTCACTTCGCCTTCGAGCTCGAGACCGGCTGCCGGCGCGCCATAGAGATAGCGCCCGTCGACCGCCACACTTGCTGTTTCGCCGACGGCAATATCCTTCGCATCGCTCGCCAGGTCGAATTCCGTGCGATCCGGCACGAAGTCATCGACGAGGAACTGCTTCTCGCCGATCGCAGGCGACTTCGGGTCGGTGAAGATCTGCATCGTCCAGGTGCCGCGCATGGCGTTTGCCTGGGTGTCGAGGTCGAGCGTATGGCCGCCGAGCTTGCCGCCGGCGCTGGTCATGCGCCGATATTCGACGCCATCCGGCCGGAGGAAGACGAAGGTCAGCGGCAGGTTCTCGATCGCCATGCCGTCGACGTCGCGGGCAAGTGCTGCGGCATGGACGGTTTCACCGGCACGGTAGATGCCGCGTTCGGTCCAGGCGAGAATATCGATGGCGCCGGGGGCTGCGCGGCCGGTGACGCCACGATCGGAGAGGTCGAAGCCGGCGCGGCTCATGTCGAGGAAGACGTAGTCGTCCTCACCCTTCTTCGCGGTGATGACCGCCGGCGTCAGTCCGGCGGTGCCACGGATCAGCCCCGCCGTGAAGGTGACGCGGCCGTCGCCGTCGCTCACCGCGGTGCCGAGGATCTCGTTGTTCTTGGCTACGAGCTGCAGTTCGACGCCTTCAATCGGCTCGGCAGTGGCAAGCGAGCGCACGAAGACGTTCAAACCGTCGGTGCCGGCATAGGTGGAAATGCCGAAATCGGAAACGACAAACCATTGCGTCGCGCGTGCGTCCCACTCCTGGCTGACGCCGGTGGTCGGGGCTGCGGTCAGGACATAGACGCCGGGCTTGCGCTCGGGCAGCGCCTCATCGACCGGGAAGCTGGTGACGACTTCCTTGTTGACGTTGCGCTCGATGTCGATTGTGCCCTGCCAGACGAGTTCGCCGCTTTCGTCTTCGATGCGCTGGGCACTGTAGCCGTCGAGCTGGGTCAGGAACTGCGAGCTTTGCAGCACCTGGGCGATGCTGCGGTCGCCAACGCGGTAGAGTTTCAGCTTGGCGCTGTCGGTGTTGACGGAGACGATCGGGATGCCGCGGCGCGCGGTCGACGGCAGCACGAAGCTGTCGCCGGTAAAACGAACCATCTGGGCACGGTCCGCAACATAGATGTCGAGGGTAACGGGCGCCTCTAGCACTTCGTCGACGGTGGAGGGCAGGCCGGTGCGGAGCGTCAGCTTGTAACGTTCGCCATGCGAAAGGCCTTCAATGCAGATCTGGTCGCCTTTGGCTTCGAGCGCCTTCGGCGCCGCGCCGTTGACGGTGACGAAGGAGGCGTAGTCGGCGCCGCTCTTCAGCAATTGCTCGGAAAACTGAACGCAGGCGCGCGGCGTGGCCGCGTCGGAATCGATCGTATGCTCGACGACGCGGAAACCCTTGCGCTGCTTGAGATCGAGATAGGCGGCCTCGACCGATTTCGCCTTCACCAGTTCCAGGCTCGCCTTGTAGGCGTCCAATGCAGCACGATAGTTTTCGGCGCCTTCGAGCGACTTCGCCATAACCGCAAGCGCATGCGCTCGGCTCTCGGTCGTGCGGGTCAGCTCGTAGCCGTTGATTGCGGCGATCGCCGCTTGCATCGAAACGGCCGAGTTGTTGGTGATGCGGTTTGCGGTGCGCGCCGCTTCCAGCCAAAGCTCGGCGTCGTCGGGTGTAATTGCCAATGCACCTTGGAACGCCTTCAGCGCATTTTCGATGTTGCCCATACCGGCCTGGCCACGGGCCATGTCGATCAGCGTATTGACGCCCAGGCCTTGCTGGTCGTCGGCCAGCGCGAGATTGGCCTTGGTGTTACGGGCGTCCTGCAGGATCTGGTCCGACAGGAATTTTGGGCGCGGCGCAGCGCCGATATCCGCTTCGGCGGCCTGCGGCTGCACGATCTTGCCGGCGATCGCGCCCGGGAAGGAATTCAGCTGGTTATAGTCGGACTTGAGGAAGCACCACTTCACCTTGGGATTGTAGGTGAAGGCGCGGCAGGACTGGTCCGCGATACAGGTCTGCTGGCACTCGTCGAGCGAGACGTTCTGCTCGGTCCTGAGGTCGAAACCGAAATAGTCGCCATCCTGCGTGATCTCGACCTGGCGGCCGGTCTCCGCGGAAAAAGCGGGGACGCCGGTGCTCAGAATGGACAAAAGAAGGGTGGAAAGGCCGAAAAACGCGCGCACAGACATCAAGTCCTCCCAACGCTGCCGGTCTCGATAGGGGCTTCACTTTTCAGGCTTCCGGGACGCTTGTCAACTGAGGAGAGGTCAAGGCTCAGCGCAATTTCCACGGGTATGCTTGAGTGAAGGGTCAAAGGTCGATCCGGAATGAAACAGCATAAAACGATATGTAAATCAAACTATTATGACATCGAACGACGAAGCGTCGAGGCTAACCCCTTTGTTCCCTGAGGAAGATCGTCAGCGAGCGGCCGGCGTCGAGGATATGGTCGCGCGTGAGCTCGCAGGCCCGTTCGGCGTCGCGTGCCATGCAGGCATCGAGGATCGCCTTGTGCTCGCGACGCGCCCGGGCAACGCCTGAGGTCAGCGTCAGCTGCGCGCGAAGGTAGCGATCGATGCGATCGAGCGAAGCGCGGACGATCTGCAGGTAATAGGGGCGGCGCGCTGCCTCGTAGAGGCTGTAGTGGAAATTGCGATTGATCTCGCCCCATCGGTCGGAATTTTCCTCGCGCTCGAACTCCTCGCAATGCTGGCGTGCAAGTTCGAGCGTGCGCCGGTCGAGATTGGGCACGGCGAGGCGAATAACCTCGGCTTCGATCAGCGCACGGAACTCGAAAATCTCCTCGATTTCCTCGATCGAAAGCCCGGCGACGACCGCGCCCTTGTAGCGCTCCGTGGTGATCAGCCCATGCTGCTCAAGGCGCGAAAGCGCCTCGCGCACCGGAATGCGGCTGGTGTTGAACATCTGCGCGATGTGGTCCTGGCGCAGATTTTCACCCTCGGCGAGGTCGCCTTCGATGATCGCCTTGCGCAAGGCTTCATAGACGATATCGGCGGCTGAGGCCGCTTGCCTGACATCGACGGCATCGAGCTTCATCGTGTTCAAACCCTGCTGGCCGAACCATGTGGCTCGGCGAATTCGGAAGCGTTTTCGCGCTCTTGGTCAATGGTCATAGGTCTAATCCAGACGTCGGGCAACACAGCAACACAGACGCCCTCGGTTCTCGCAGCAATTTGAATATTTCAGATTGTATATTGGATCCAATATTTCTATGAGTCTTTTCGCCGGTGGCGAGCGCGGTTGCTCTATCATTCGGCGAAACGCGGGGAGCGCGGCTGATGCGCAGGGCATCGGCGCGCCCAGGTGGCGCCCGTCCACCAGCACGGAAGGAGAAGGGGCATGCGTAGCAACAAGGTCGTCCACATCGTTTCCTGTCACGCGGAGGGTGAAGTCGGCGACGTCATTATCGGCGGTGTCGCGCCGCCGCCGGGCAATACCCTTTGGGAGCAGCGCCGTTTCATTGCGGAAGACCAGACGTTGCGCAATTTCGTGCTCAACGAGCCGCGTGGCGGCGTTTTCCGTCATATCAATCTGCTTGTGCCACCGAGGGACCCGCGCGCGACGATGGGCTTCATCATCATGGAGCCCGAGGATACGCCGCCGATGTCCGGCTCGAACTCGATCTGCGTCTCCACCGTGCTGCTCGATAGTGGCATCGTGCCGATGCAGGAGCCGGAGACCCGCATGGTGCTTGAGGCGCCCGGCGGCTTGGTGAACGTCGTTGCTGAGTGCCGCAACGGCAAGGCCGAGCGCATCACCGTTACCAACGTGCCGTCCTTTGCCGACAAGCTTGACGCCAAGCTCGAGGTCGAGGGCCTGGGCACGCTGACGGTCGATACGGCCTATGGCGGCGACAGCTTCGTCATCACCGACGCACGTGCGCTCGGTTTCTCGGTGACCCCGGACGAGGCGCGGGAACTGGCCGAAACCGGCATCAAGATCACCCGCGCAGCCAACGAGCAGCTCGGCTTCTCCCATCCGGAAAACCCGGAATGGGACCATATCTCCTTCTGCCAGCTGACGCTGCCGGTTGAGGAGAAGGACGGCGCGCTGCACGGCCGCAACACGGTTGTCATCCAGCCGGCCAAGCTCGACCGTTCTCCGACTGGGACCGGTTGCTCTGCGCGCATGGCGGTGCTCCATGCCCGCGGCGTGATGAAGGTCGGCCAGCGCTTCAGCGGCCATTCCATCATCGATTCGACGTTCAATTGCCGTATCGTCGGCGAAACGACGGTCGGCGGCCGCCCGGCGATCGTTCCTGAAATTTCCGGCCGCGCCTGGATCACCGGCACGCATCAAGTGATGCTCGACCCGGCGGATCCGTGGCCGGCCGGCTATCGTCTTGCCGACACCTGGCCGCGCAAGCAGTAAGACGCCGTGCGCGGGTTGCCTCGCGTGGCCCGCACACCGCGTTTCATCCTGTTGGCTCAGTCTTCCTTTATGATCCTGGTGGTGCCGACCCAGAGTTCGCGGGCCGGCCCCGCGCCGACATTGCGGGCGCGATGCGGCAGCGAGGCGGGGAAGTGCAGCGTGTCGCCGGCCTTCAACAGATATTCCTTGCCGTCGATCTCGTAGAGCATTTCGCCCTCGATCAGATAAAGGAAGTCCTCACCCTCGTGGCTCGTCAGTTCGGAGGCGTAGCCCTTGGGCATGTGCGTGATGCAGCCATTGAGCGCCGCGCCCGGAAAACCGCGCTCGATCAGTTCGTAGACGCGCTCCTTCGTCTCGACATTGTAGCCAGGGCGCTCGCCGGCGTGCGAGACCATCGAATGCCCATGCTGCGGCGGCTGCGACAGGAAGGTATCGACGCTGGTGCCGAGCGCGTTGGCGACGTTGTAGAGCGAGATCAGCGACGGCGTGGAAATGCCGCGCTCGATCTGGCTGATGAAGCCTTCCGTCAGACCGGCTTCGCGTGCCACGTCCTTCATCGTCTTGCCGATTTCCTTGCGGCGCGCCCTGAGCATTTGCCCGAGCGAGGCGGGCGTCGCAGTTTCCGGGAGGGAGGCGCTTTCGGCAGCTTCGGGCGCCTCTTCGATCTTCAGGGGCATGATTTTCTTTCCGCTTGACTCGCGTCTATCGATGTACTTTAGTCCAGCTAAAGTTGGTTCGGCAAGCCGATCAGATCGGATGCCAGCCTTCTTGAAAAGGGGAACTACAAGAACGTCTTCGCGGCAATCCGTCGGCGACGAAAAACACTCAGAAAAATTGGATCCAATATCCAATTAACGTGTTCGGCGCGCGATCGATGCTGTCTGCGGTCAAAAGGAGGAGTGAGATGAAACGTATATTGCCTATCCTGCTCGGCGCGACGCTCGGGCTGCTTGCAGCCACTTCGGCATTTGCGATCGAACGCGGCGGTGCGATGACCTTCGCGCGCTACGACGACTCGACCGTCATCGACCCCGTTTATGCGGATCGCAATCCGGACCTCTGGATGGTGAACGGCCTCTATGAAACACTGCTGCGCAACGGTCCTGACGGCTCGATCGTGCCGGGGCTTGCCGAGGCGCACGAGGTTTCGGCTGACGGCAAGACCATCACTTTGACGCTGAGAAGCGGTCTCAAATTTTCCGACGGCTCGGAACTGACCGGCGCTGACGTCGTCTTCTCGCTCGATCGTGCGCGCAACCCGGATCTTGGTCCCTGGGCAGGACTGCTCGGCGCCGTCGACAAGGTCACCGCAGATGGCAACAAGATCACCGTGTCGCTCAAGAACCCCGACCCGACGATCATTTCGATCCTTGCAACCTTCAACACCGGCATCGTGCCGAAGGCAGCCTTCGAAAAAGCAGCCGGCGCAACGGATCAGGAGAAGGCGCGCGCCTTCTTTGCTGCCGGCCCGGTAACGTCCGGCCCCTTCGTCATGAAGAGCCACGTGCAGGGCACCAGCATGACCTTCGTCCGCAACCCGAACTACTGGCGTCAGGGCGAAGACGGCAAACCGCTGCCCTATCTCGATCAGGTGGAATTCGTCGTCATTCCCGATGACGCCACCCGCATCCTCAAGCTCCAGGCCGGCGAAGTCGACGCTGCCGAGTTCATTCCCTTCGCTCGCGTCGGCGAGCTCAGCGCCGATCCGAACCTGAAGATGGAGCTCTTTCCCTCCACCCGCATCGTCTACGCGCCGATCAACACGCGCGAAACGAAGAAAGACGGCTCGAAGAACCCGCTTGCCGATATCAAAGTGCGTCAGGCGCTGAACTATGCGACCGACAAGAACGTGCTGATCAGGCTCGTCACCTTCGACACCGGCAAACCGATGACCTCGCTGATGTCGGCGGCGACGCAGCTTCACTATGGCCCTGCGCCGCTCTATCCCTACGATCCGGAAAAGGCCAAGCAACTGCTATCTGAAGCCGGCCTCAGCAGCGGCTTCGACGTGAAGTTCACGACGCTTGCCGGCAGCGCCGACGATGCGACGCTGTTTACAGCCCTTCAGCAAATGTGGGCGCCGCTCGGCGTCAACCTCAAGGTCGAGCAGGTCGATAACCCGACCCGCGGCGAGAAGAACCGCTCCGGTGATTTCGATATCCACACCTATGGCTGGGCGAACGACGTCAACGATCCGGCGCAGGTGACCGGATGGCTCGGTTACTACAAGCAGCGCCAGGCCGTCGGCACCGGCTGGAACGATCAGGAATTCAACACGCTGTTCGAGGCCTCCAACGTCGAGACCGACCCGGCCAAACGCAAGGACGAATACAAGCGCATGCAGGAGATCTACGCGGCGGAAGCGCCGTTGCTCTTCCTGTTCGAGACGCCGTTCGCCGTCGCGGTCTCCAAGTCGATCGAAGGCTACGTGCAGACGCCGCTCGGCGCCAACGACTTCTCGGAAGCCTGGCGCGCCGACTGATAACGGAGCGATCTGCGAGAACCGGGCGGCATCTGTCCGGTTCTCCGTCGAAGGTGGAACCATGCCCTCATTTTCCTATCTTTTGGCGCGGCTGCTGCAGATCATCCCCACCTTCCTGTTGGTGATGATCTTCATCTTCCTGCTCGTGCGCCTCTTGCCGGGCGATCCGGCGATCGCCATGGCAGAGGCCAAAGCGACCGATGCCCAACTCGAACAAATCCGGCACAATCTCGGTCTCGACCAGCCGTTGCCGGTTCAGTTCCTCGTCTTCGTCAAGAACACGCTGACTGGCGATCTCGGTCGCTCGATCATGCTGAAAGCGCCGGTGACGGAGATCATCCTCGATCGACTGCCGACGACGATCTTCCTGGCGCTCTATTCGGTCGTGCTCGCCGTCTTTCTCGCCGGGCCGCTCGCCTTCCTCGCGGCGTCGCGTGTCAACAGTTCGGTCGATATCACGATCCGCGGTGTCTTTCAGGTCGGCCTTTCCATGCCTGTTTTCTATATCGGGCTCCTGTTGCTGACCGTACTGGCGGCGCAACTGCGCTGGTTTCCGGTCGGCGGCTACGGCAAGACCTTTCTCGCGAACCTCTATCATCTCATCCTGCCGGCGTTGAGCGTCGCGCTCTACACGTCCGCGATCATCCTGCGCAATCTCCGGGCCTCGCTGATCGAGGTGCTCGATGCCGACTATGTGCAGTTCGCCCGCGCCAAGGGGCTTCCACCGCGCATCATCATGACCCGGCATGTGCTGCGTAATGCGCTCGTCTCCACCGTAACGCTGCTCGGCCTTTCGATCGGCAACCTGATGAGCGGCACGCTGGTGACCGAGACGGTCTTTGCTATTCCCGGCGTCGGCCGGCTGATGCTGGAGGCGATCTTCGCCCGCGACTATCCGCTGATCCAGGGCCTGACGCTCACCTTCGCCGTGCTCGTCTCCATCGTCTTCCTGCTGACGGACGTCGTGCAATCCTGGCTCGATCCAAGGCTTCGCCAATCATGACCGTTTTGACGCAATCCCATGCGCGGACGCGGGAACGTCTGCAAACCTTTCTCGCGCGCGCTTTTACCCGTCCGTCCTTTGTCGTCGGCATCGCCATCCTCGGCCTGTCGCTTGCGCTTGCGCTGTTTCCGCAAGCTTTTGCACCTTACGATCCGCTGGCCTTCGATCTCCAGGCGATCCAGCAGGGGCCGAGTCTTGCGCATCCTTTCGGCACCGACAATTTCGGCCGCGACGTGCTCTCGCGCGTCATCTGGGCCTATCGGGTCGATATGCAGATGGCCTTCTTCGCGACAATCTTCGCGTTGCTGATCGGCCTCACCGTCGGCGCCATCGTCGGCTACTACGGTGGCATCGCCGATGCGATCTTCGGCCGTTGCGTCGATGCGATCATCACCTTTCCCTTCCTGGTCTTGGTGATCGCCATCGTCGCTGTCCTCGGCCCCGGTCTCGTCAACATGTATGTGGCGATCACCGCGGTGAACTGGGTCTATTACGCCCGGCTGACCCGCGCCGAAATCATGGCGCAAAAGGCCAATGACTATGCCGCTGCCGGCCGGGTACTCGGCTATTCCGATCGCCGCATCATCTTCCGCCATCTGTTACCGAACGCGATCTCACCGATCCTCGTCTACTGGATGACCGACATGGCACTCGCGATCCTGCTTGGTTCCTCGCTCGGCTATCTCGGACTTGGAGCCCAGCCGCCGGCGGCTGAATGGGGCGTATTGATCGCCGAGGGCCGCAATTTCCTGCTGACGGCCTGGTGGATGAGCCTGATGCCGGGCATCGCCATCGTTCTGACCGGGCTCGGCTTCAGCCTCGTCGGCGACGCGCTTGCCGACCTGCTTCGACCGAAGGGGCGTTGAGATGAAAACGAAAGAAAAAGCGGTCGTGCTCGACGTCAGGCACCTTCGTACCGAGTTCGGCACACGAGAACGGCCGTTGGTCGCTGTCGACGACGTCTCGTTCCAGGTGGGGCAGGGCGAGGTACTTGGGCTCGTTGGCGAGTCCGGCTCGGGCAAGAGCATCACGCTGCGCTCGATCCTCGGCATCATCCGGCCGCGCGGCCGCGTCGCCGGCGAGATCCTCTGGAACGGACAGGACCTCGTTCCACTCGATGAGGCGCGCCTCCGACGCATCCGCGGTCGTGAGATCGCGATGATCTTCCAGGAGCCGATGTCGTCGCTCAATCCGCTGCTGACCGTCGGCCTGCAGATCTCGGAGAACCTCGTCGCTCACACGGATCTCGACGCCAGGGCGAGGAAGGCGCGCGCGATCGAACTGCTCGATCTCGTCGGCATCCCCGCTGCACGCGATCGCCTCGACGATTTCCCGCACGAGTTTTCCGGCGGCATGCGGCAGCGGGTGATGATTGCCATCGCGCTTGCCTCCAACCCGAAGCTGCTGCTCGCGGATGAGCCGACCACCGCGCTCGACGTGACGATTCAGGACCAGATCTTGCGATTGATCCAGTCGCTGAGCCGCGATCTCGGCATGGCGGTGATCCTCGTCACCCACGACATGGGCGTCGTTGCCGAAACCTGCGACCGCGTCGCGGTTATGTATGGCGGCAGGCTCTGCGAGATCGGGACGACGGCGGAGGTGATCGCCGATGCGCGTCATCCCTATTCGCTGGGGTTGCTGCGCTCGATTCCACGCGATGTCGCGCCGCGGACGCCGCTTTACTCCATCCCTGGTGCACCGCCGGCGCTGAACGCGCTTCCGCCCGGCTGTGCCTTCAGCGCACGGTGTCCCGTTGCCGGTGGCGAATGCGCCGATGTTCGGCCACGGCTCCAGAGCGCCGGCGCGCTCAGGCAGGTTGCCTGCCATCATCTTCACGATGCGCTTGCGCATTTCGGTCCGCGGGAGGCGGTGCAATGACCATGCCCATGCAACCAGGCCCGACCCCGTTGCTGTCGTTACGCGCGCTTTCAATGCGCTTCGAGAAACGGCGTTCGCTCTCAGATACGCTGGCCCGACGCCCGCAACAGGTCGTTTCGGCGGTCAATGGCGTCGACCTCGACGTGATGCCCGGCGAGACGCTCGGGATCGTCGGCGAATCCGGCTGCGGTAAGTCCACGCTGGCCCGCCTGATTGCCGGGCTTCACCGGCCGACGGCCGGCGACATTCTGTTCGAGGGGAAAAGTGTCGTCGATCTCAAGGGTGCACGGCGACGCGCCTACAACAGGCGGGTCCAGATGATGTTCCAGGACCCCTATACCTCGCTCAATCCTCGCATGACCGTGCGCGATACTCTGCGGGAGGCGATCACGGTGCATCGTATGCGCGAAGGTGCTGCGATCGACCGACGAGTCGATGAATTGCTGGACCTTGTCCGGCTGCCGGAAGGGGCCGCCGACAAGTATCCGCACGAATTCTCGGGCGGGCAGCGGCAGCGCATCGGCATTGCGCGCGCACTTTCCCTGGAGCCGACCTGTCTTGTCGCCGATGAGCTGGTCTCGGCGCTCGACGTCTCGGTCCAAGCGCAGGTCGTCAATCTTTTGATCGAGCTTCAGGACGAGCTGGGCCTGACGGTGCTGTTCGTGGCGCATGACCTTAGGCTCGTACGTCACGTTTCGCACCGTGTCGCCGTCATCTATCTCGGCGCGATCGTTGAGATCGGACCGTCCGAGGCACTGTTTTCAAAGCCGATGCACCCCTATTCCAAGGGGCTGCTTGCCGCAGCACCGTCGCTCGATCCCAGCGCCAGACGGCGCGCGCCGGCACTCGTCGGCGAGTTGCCGAGCCCGCTCGCCATTCCGGCCGGCTGCCCCTTCCACGTGCGCTGCCGGCACGCGAGCGAACGCTGCCGCCGAGAAAAGCCGGCGTTGCGTCCAGTCGGTGCCGGCATGACCGCCTGCCATTTCGCCGAGACGATCGGCGACGTCTGAAACTCCACTCGATAGGAAGACATCATGGATACGAGAGCGAGGCCGGATTTTTCCGGCCGGATCGGCGCCCTACGGCGCAAGCTTGCCGAAACCGGGCTCGACGGCTACGTCGTGCCGCGCTTCGACGAGCATCAGGGCGAATACTGCGCGCCGCATGACAACCGCCTGGCATTCGTCACCGGTTTCACCGGCTCGGCCGGGGTGGCGATTATCATGCGCGACCGCGCCGTGATCTTCGTCGATGGCCGCTATCAGGTGCAGGTGCGCGACGAAGTGGATCTCGGCACTTTCGCGATCGAGCATTTCTACGATGCGCCGCTGAAGGACTGGCTGAAGAACAACCTGCGCAAGGGCGAGCGCGTGGGCTTCAACGCCATGCTGCTGCCTTCGACCTGGGACGCCGATTGCGGCCGTTCGGTGGAAGAGGCGGGTGGTCTGTGGACGCCTGTCGACGAAGACCTCGTCGATGCGATCTGGACCGATCAGCCGGAAAAGCCGCTCGGCAAGATCATGGCTTTCCCTGTTGCCTATTCTGGTGAAAGCGTTGCCGGGAAAAAACGCCGCATCGCCCAAATGCTGGCGGAGCAGGGGGCAGACCTTCTGATCGAGGCGCAGCCAGACAATATCGCCTGGTTCCTGAATGTTCGTGGACGCGACGTCGCCTTCAACCCGATGCCGCAATCTTTCCTGATCTTCGACCGCGCCGGCCAGACCGATTGGCTGGTCGATCATCGCAAGCTCCCGAACGATCTGTCTGATTTCGAGCTCGACGGAGTCGCGCTGGCCGAGCCGGCACAATTGCTCGAGCGTGTTCGGACAATGACGGCCGGGCGAACGGCGCTGATCGATCCGGGCTTCGCCCCATCGGCGGCCGCCCATGCCACGCGTGCAGCTGGTGGAACCGTAAAGCTTGCAAAAAGCCCGATCACGCTTGCCAAGATGCATAAGAACGCCACCGAGCTTGCAGGCTTTCGTGACTGCCACCGTCTCGACGGTGCCGCATGGATACGCTTCTTCGCCTGGCTCGATCGCCACGCCGCGGAACGGGATGCGAGTGGTAAGCCGATTACCGAGCTCGAGGCGGAAGAACGGATCCTCGCCTATCGCTCGATGGCCGAGAGCTTCGTCGAGCCGAGTTTCCGCTCGATCTCGGCAGCCGGCGGCCACGCCGCGATGTGCCACTATGCGGCCACCGAGAAGAGCAACGGCTTGATCCGCAAGGGCGACGTCTACCTGCTCGATTCCGGTGGACAGTATCTGACGGGCACCACCGACGCCACGCGGACGACGGCGATCGGTGCGGTCGACGACGAGATTCGGCGCGCCTATACCGCCGTTCTCAAAGGGCTGATTGCGATGGTGTCGCTGAAGTTTCCGAAGGGAACCTACGGGCACCAGCTCGACGCCTTCGCCCGCCGTCCGCTCTGGGATCTGGGGCTCGATTATGATCATGGCACCGGCCACGGCGTCGGGCATTTTCTTTCGGTTCACGAGCAGCCGCAGCGCTTCGACCGTCGCGTCAACGAGATCGAGCTGAAGCCTGGCATGGTCACGACCATCGAGCCTGGCTATTACAAGGCCGGCGCCTATGGCATCCGCATCGAGAACCAGGTCGAGGTGGTGGATGACGGTGCCGGCTTCCGGAGCTTCCGCAGCCTGACACTCGTACCGATCGATCTGAGGCTGGCCGAGATCGCTCTGCTGACCCAAGCGGAACGGCGATGGATCGATGCCTACCACAGCCGTGTTGCGCGCGAGATGGATGGCCTGCTCGATGCCGAGACATGGCGCTGGCTTGCGGAACGAACTGCGCCGATCGATGCCTGAAGCGACACCTGTGCTTGAGACTTGACCACCGGACGGCGGGCCAATCGGTCCGCCGCAACCTCTTTGCGGACGGCCCGAACGGTTGCAACGCCTTACACGCCGTGTGAGTCCTCTTGCTCATCAGGCAGAATTTGTGATAATTTTCACAAATATTGTTCGTGGTCACCAAGGTCACGAAATGGCTCGAACACGGACAAGGCCATGGTCAGTCGCAAAACCGCTCGCATCATTCAACTCGCCGACGCGCTTTCCGGGCGAAGGGTGCTGCACTTGCGCGACGCCGCTGCATTGCTTGGCGTTTCGGAAATGACGGTTCGCCGCGACGTCGCCGACAACCCTGGCCAGTTTGCCTTTCTCGGAGGGCATATCGTTCCGGCGGCGGAGATCGAGGGCGACGCGCCCTACGAACTGGCGCGCGAAGCTGACAGCCATGCCGCCGCCAAGCGCGAGGCTTGTGTCCACGCGGCCCGCCATATTCGTCCAGATGAGACGATCTTCATCGATTGCGGCACGACGCTCGAATATCTCGTTGATCTCATTCCGGAAAATTATTCAATTACGGCAGTATGTTATTCGCTGAACGTAGCTGAAAAGCTGACGCACAAGCCAAATGTGCGGATTGTCATGCTGGGCGGTGTCTATCATCCGTCGTCGGCGTCTTTTTCCGGCAATTCCGGGCTCGAGACGCTCGATTCACTCGGCATCAACGTTGCGTTTCTGTCGGCGGCCGGTGTCGATCCGGGCCGGGGCGCCACCTGCGTGCATTTTCACGAAGTCTCGGTGAAGCAAAAGGTCATCTCGCTGGCGCGAGAGAGCCATCTGGTTATCGATCTCAGCAAGGTCGGCAAGCTGAAGCCGGCTTTTTTCGCGTCAATTGGTGTTTTTCGCTCTATCATTACCGAAGAGGGCGAGACGCAACTGTCGGGCCTGTAGCGGCAGCGTAAAAATATTACAAATTCGTCAAAACATGAGAGGTTCGCTTGACACTCTCAGCATTTGATGGAATAGTCACAAAAATTCGATAGAAAAATAACAAAATCGGGATCTCGGCGGCCGTGCCCGCGTGCGGCTGGCTGCGACTGGGAGTTCAAGGAGCCATCGCTTGGAAGACCTAGCTGTGAAAACCGGCGCGTCGAAAGTCGCGCAGTCGCCGGCTGCGGGCCATAACTGGCCGCGCAACAACGGCATCGATCTCGACCTCGGCTGGGTGCTGGACCAGCGCGTCAACCTGTCTGCTGCCGAGCGCCGCGTCGCGACGCTGCCTGGCCGCCGCACCGTCAAGAAGGATGCGCAGGCTGCCTGGTTGCTGAAGGCTGTCACCTGCATCGATCTCACCACCCTTAACGGCGACGACACGACGGAGCGCGTCAAACGGCTCTGCGCCAAGGCGCGACAGCCGGTGCGCCAGGAGCTGCTTGATGCCATGGGTATGGGCGGTCGCGGCATCACCACCGGTGCGGTCTGCGTCTATCACCGCTTCGTTTCGACGGCTGTCGAGGCGCTGGACGGATCCGGCATCCCGGTCGCTGCCGTCTCCACCGGCTTTCCGGCCGGTCTCATCCCGCATGACGTGAAACTGCGCGAGATCGAAGCCTCGGTCGCCGATGGCGCCAAGGAAATCGACATCGTCATCACCCGAGAGCACGTGCTGACCGGTAACTGGCAGGCGCTCTATGACGAGATGCGCGACTTCCGCGCCGCCTGCGGCGATGCGCATGTGAAGGCAATCCTGGCGACCGGCGACCTGAAGACGCTACGCAACGTCGCGCGCGCTTCGCTCGTCTGCATGATGGCGGGTGCCGATTTCATCAAGACCTCGACCGGCAAGGAGGGCGTCAACGCCACCCTTCTGGTGACGCTCGTCATGCTACGCATGATCCGCGCCTATCAGGAGCGGACCGGTCTCAAGGTCGGCTACAAGCCGGCCGGCGGTATTTCCGCGGCCAAGGACATCCTGAACTACCAGTTTCTGATGAAGGACGAACTCGGTCGCGAATGGCTCGATCCGGATCTTTTCCGCATCGGCGCATCGAGCCTGCTCGCCGACATCGAGCGCCAGCTCGAACATCACGTGACCGGCGCCTATTCGGCCCTCAACCGACACCCGATTGGATGATCCCCGATGACTGTCGCAAGGTATTTTGACGAAATGTCCTATGGTCCCGCGCCCGAAGCCGACACGGAAGCCCGCCAGTGGCTGGCGCGCCATAAGGGCGAATTCGGCCATTTCATCAACGGCGCCTTTGTTGCTTCGACCTCCGGAAAGACCTTTGACACGAACGAGCCGGCGACCGGCAAGCTCTTGGCAAAGATCGCGCTTGGCGGTTCCAAGGACGTGGACGACGCCGTTGCGGCCGCCCGCAAGGCTCAAGGCCCCTGGGCGAAACTCCCGGGACATGCTCGCGCGCGCCATCTCTATGCGCTCGCCCGCATGATCCAGCGCCACGCGCGCCTGATCGCTGTGGTCGAGGCGATCGACAATGGCAAGCCGATCCGCGAAACCCGCGACATCGACGTACCGCTCGCCGCTCGCCACTTCTATCATCACGCCGGCTGGGCACAGCTCCAGGAAACCGAGTTTGCCGATCAGGTGCCGGTTGGCGTCGTCGGTCAGGTCATCCCCTGGAACTTTCCGTTCCTGATGCTCGCCTGGAAGGTGGCGCCTGCTCTGGCGCTCGGCAACACCGTCATCCTGAAGCCGGCCGAATTCACGCCGCTGACGGCGCTGCTCTTTGCCGAACTCGCATCCGCCGCGGGCCTTCCCGCCGGTGTGCTCAACGTCGTCACCGGTGAAGGTGAAACCGGCGCACTGATCGTCGAGCATGCGGATATCGACAAGATCGCCTTTACCGGTTCGACCGAGATCGGTCGCCTCATTCGCGAACGCACGGCCGGTACCGGCAAGTCGCTGACACTCGAACTCGGCGGCAAGTCGCCGTTCATAGTCTTCGACGATGCCGACATCGACGGCGCTGTCGAAGGCGTGGTGGATGCCATCTGGTTCAACCAGGGTCAGGTCTGCTGCGCCGGCTCGCGCATCCTCGTGCAGGAAGGCGTGGCACCACTCTTCTACGAGCGCCTGAAGCGCCGCATGCAGACGCTGCGCGTCGGCCATCCGCTCGACAAGGCGATCGACATGGCGGCAATCGTTGCTCCCGTGCAGTTGCAGCGGATCGAAAGCCTTGTCGCTAAGGGTGTCGCCGAAGGGGCGGCCTTGCATCAGCCATCGATCGAACTGCCGAAGGGCGGCAGCTTCTATCCGCCGACCTTGCTGACGGGCGTGCAGCCGACCTCGATCGTGGCCACCGAAGAAATCTTCGGGCCGGTCGCCGTCTCGATGACCTTCCGCACCCCGGAAGAGGCGATCCAGCTTGCCAACCACACGCGCTACGGCCTTGCTGCCAGCGTCTGGAGCGAGACCATCGGCCTCGCACTTCATGTTGCGGCCAAGCTCGCCGCCGGCGTCGTCTGGGTCAATGCCACCAATCTCTTCGATGCCTCCGCCGGTTTCGGTGGCAAGCGCGAGTCCGGCTTCGGCCGAGAAGGTGGTCGCGAAGGTTGTTACGAATATCTGAAGCCGAAGGCATGGCTTGGCCGCAAGCTCAGGGCGGCCGTCGCCGAACCCGCGCTGAAACCCGTCGTTGGCGATTTCGCCCTGCCGACGGTCGATCGCACCGCCAAGCTCTTCATCGGCGGAAAGCAGGCGCGGCCGGATGGAAATTATAACCGCAACGTACTCTCGCCCAAGGGCAAGGTGCTCGGCGAAGTCGGCGAGGGTAATCGCAAGGATATCCGCAACGCCGTCGTCGCGGCGCAAGCCGCCTCCGCCTGGTCTTCGGCAACCACGCATAACCGCGCACAGATCCTCTATTACATCGCCGAAAACCTCAGCGGTCGCGCCGATGAGTTCGCCGATCGCATCGCGGCCATGACCGGTGCGTCGATCGCCAATGCCAAGGCGGAGGTCGAGGCCTCGATCGCGCGCCTCTTCACCTACGGTGCCTGGGCGGACAAGTACGAAGGCGCTGTGCACCAGCCGCCGCTTCGCGGCGTCGCGCTCGCTATGCCCGAGGCGATTGGTGTCGTTGGCGTCATCTGCCCGCCCGAAGCGCCGCTTCTCGGCATGATCAGCCTGGTCGCGCCGCTGATTGCCACTGGCAACCGCGTCGTCGTGGTGCCGAGCGAGCCGCATCCGCTGGCGGCAACCGATTTCTACACGGTGCTCGAAACGTCCGACGTTCCGGCCGGCGTCGTCAACATCGTCACAGGTTCGGCGATCGAGCTGGCAAAGACTCTTGCAAGCCACAACGATGTGGATGCGCTGTGGGCCTTTGGCTCGCCCGAGCTCTCGACGCTGGTCGAGAAGCTCTCGGTCGGCAACCTGAAGCGCACTTTCGTCGACTACGGCAAGGCGATGAACTGGCTCGATCGCGACGCGGCGGAGGGCGCGGCCTATCTTCGCCGTGCGACCGACGTCAAGAACATCTGGATCCCCTACGGCGAGTAGGGGTCAGCTATTGCGCGGGCGGGGGGAACCGGTCAGCGCATGGAGGAAATGAACAATTGGGGAGACGCGTTCGCCCGCGAAGAGTAGCGCATAGAGCGCGACGGCACTGGTCGCGCGCAGGAGGAGGACTGTAATGCTGAAGAATATCGATCCGGCGCTGAACGCCGACGTGCTGCACGCGCTGCGGTCCATGGGACACGGCGACACGCTGGTCATTTCCGACACCAATTTTCCGTCCGACGCCATCGCCCGAAAGACGACACTCGGCACGCTCTTGCACATCGACAATGTCTCGGCGGCGCGCGCCGTCGAGGCGGTTCTTTCGGTGCTGCCGCTCGATACGCCGTTGCAGCCTTCCGCCGGCCGCATGGAGGTCATGGGCGCGCCCGATGAAGTCCTGCCGGTGCAGCAGGAAGTCCAGGCTGTGATCGACCGCGCCGAGGGAAAGCCGGCGCCGATGTACGGCATCGAGCGCTTCGCCTTTTATGAGGAAGCAAAGAAGGCCTATTGCGTGATCACTACGGGCGAGACGCGGTTTTACGGCTGCTTCCTGTTCACCAAGGGCGTTATCCCGCCCAAGACCGCCTGATCGACCGCCTGCGCGCTCGCCGCGCAGCGCCTGATTACAGATGAAATCGCGAGAGATTGCCTGGGCACACCGTTTGCTGCGGTGCGGTCGCAGGGGGAGGCTTGAATGAAGGTTGGTGTTTCGATCCTTGGTATCTTCGTGGCCGACACGGCCTATCTGGCGCCGCGCATGCCGGTTGTCGGTGAAACGATTACCGGCAGCGGGTTCTCGGTCGGTCCCGGGGGCAAGGGCTCCAACCAGGCGGTCGCGGCAGCACGTGCCGGCAGTCCGGTCTCCTTCATCTCCAAGCTCGGTCGCGATACCTTCGGGGAGATGGCATTGCGCACCTATGCGGAAGCGGGCGTGACGTCGAAGATCGTACAGATGGACGACCTGCCGACGGGCGCGGCCTTTATCTACGTCAACGATCAGAACGGTGAGAATGCGATTATCGTCTATCCGGGTGCAGCCGGTTCGATCGGTGTCGATGACGTTGAGGCCGCCCGCGAGACCATCGAGAGCTCGCGCATCTTCGTTACCCAATTGGAGCAGCCGGTCGCGGCCGCGCAGCGCGCGCTCGCGATCGCCCGTGCGGCCGGCGTCACTACGGTTTTCAATCCGGCGCCCGCCGAAGCCTTTCCGGATGCGATCTATCCGCTCTGTGACTACCTCGTTCCGAACGAGACGGAAGCTGCGGCAATCGTCGGCTTTGCGCTTTCCTCCGAGGACGAGATCAGGCGCGCCGGCGACGTACTGTTGAACAAGGGCGCCAAGGCGGCGCTGATCACGCTCGGGGAACGCGGCGTGCTCTATCACAACCACGAGCAGTCGGTGCTGGTGCCCGCGATTGCGAGCGGTCCGGTGATCGATACTACCGGGGCAGGCGACGCCTTCGTCGGCGGCTTCTCTGCGGCGTTGGCGCGCGGACACGCTCCGATCGAAGCCGTTCGCTTCGGTTGCGCGACCGCTGGCGTCGCCGTTACCCGCCGCGGCACCGCGCCGGCCATGCCGACGCTTGCGGAAATCGAGGCCTTGCTTGCAAGAGGGACGGCCGCATGACGCGCAACGACCCGATCAAGCATTTCTTCATCTGGCCCGCCCTGATCATCGTCCTGCTGATCTCGATCTTTCCGCTCGTCTATTCGCTGACGACGAGTTTCATGAGCATGCGGCTCGTGCCGCCGACGCCCTCCCGCTTCGTCGGTCTCGGCAACTATCTCGACCTTCTCCAAAACCCGCGTTTCTGGCACGTCGCCGGGACGACGACCCTGATCGCCTTCATCTCCGTCGGGCTGCAATATGTGATCGGTCTCTCGGTGGCTTTGGCGCTGAACTCGCGGGTGCCGGGTGAAGGCATCTTTCGGGTCAGCTTCCTGCTGCCGATGCTGGTCGCGCCGGTCGCCGTCGCGCTGATCGCCCGGCAGGTGCTCAATCCGACGATGGGACCGCTCAATGAACTGATGACGGTGCTTGGTTTCCCCAATCTGCCGTTCCTCACCCAGACGAGCTGGGCGCTCGGCTCGATCATAGCGGTCGAGGTCTGGCAGTGGACGCCGTTCGTCATCCTCATGCTGCTCGCCGGTCTTCAGACCCTGCCGGACGACGTCTATGAGGCGGCGGCCCTCGAAAACGCCACGCCCTGGCAGCAGTTCCGTGACATTACCTTTCCGATGCTCCTGCCGATCTCGGTCGCTGTGGTCTTCATCCGCCTGATCGAAAGCTACAAGATCATCGATACCGTCTTCGTCATGACCGGCGGCGGTCCGGGGGTCTCGACCGAGACGCTGACGCTCTTTGCCTACCAGGAAGGGTTCAAGAAGTTCAATCTCGGCTACACCTCCGCGCTTTCCTTCCTGTTCCTGATCGTCATCACCGTAATCGGCCTCGTCTATCTCGCGGTCCTCAAGCCCTATCTGGAGAAGCACAAATGAGCGTGCGTAATCTCAAGGGGAAACGGCGCTGGCTGGCGCTCGGCGGCTGCCTCATCTGGCTCGCCATTACCTTCTTTCCGCTCTACTGGGTGCTGATCACCTCGTTCAAGACGCCGATCGCCGTGGTCGGAGGGCCGACTTATCTGCCTTTCGTCGACTTCGAACCGAGCCTGACGGCCTGGAGCGAGCTACTGTCGGGCCAGCGCGGCCAGTTCTTCAACACGTTCTGGGCGTCGACGATCATTGGCCTTTCGGCATCGGTCGCCGCGACCTTCATCGGCGCAATGGCGGCCTATGCACTGGTGCGCTTCACCTTCCGCTTCCGGTTGCTCTCTGCGCTGATCTTCGTGGTGGTCGCCTTCGGTGGCTTTATTATCGGGCGCAACGTGCTTGGCTACGGCCAGGGCATCTCGCTGGTCTATGCCGTTGTCGCAGCGCTTGCGCTGGCTGTCATTTCCAGTCGTTTCCGTCTGCCCGGACCGGAACTCGGCAACAACGACATCGTATTCTGGTTCGTCAGCCAGCGCATGTTTCCGCCGATCGTCGCCGCCTTTGCGCTCTACCTGATGTACACGGAGATGGGCAAACTCGGCTTCAAGCTGGTCGACAGCTACATGGGCCTCACGTTCGCCTATATCGCCTTCTCGCTGCCGATCGTCATCTGGCTGATGCGCGACTTCTTCGAGGCGTTGCCGGTCGAGGTCGAGGAAGCGGCCATGGTCGACAACGTGCCGTCCTGGCGGATCTTCTTCGGCATCGTGCTGCCGATGTCGAAGCCGGGTCTGATTGCCACCTTCATGATCACGCTCGCCTTCGTCTGGAACGAGTTTCTGTTCGCGCTCTTCCTGACCAATTCCAAGTGGCAGACGCTACCGATCCTCGTTGCCGGCCAGAACAGCCAGCGCGGCGATGAATGGTGGGCGATTTCCGCTGCCGCTCTCGTTGCCATCATCCCGATGATGGTCATGGCGGGGCTTTTAAGCCGGCTCATGCGCTCCGGCCTTCTTCTCGGAGCGATCAAGTAACCACCCGTTTTGGCATGCATTCATTCATAGGAGGATAGAATGAGGAAATTGCTACTGGCATCTGGATCTCTCGCAGCTCTCGCGATGGGGGGCGCGGGAACGGCGCTTGCCTGCGATCCGGATTACACCGGCGTCGAATTGACGGCGACGACACAGACCGGTCCCTACATCGCCTCGGCGCTGCAGCTTGCGGCCAAGGGCTGGGAAGAGAAGACCTGCGGCAAGGTCAAGGTCGTCGAGTTCCCGTGGTCTGAACTTTATCCAAAGATCGTGACGTCGCTGACCTCGGGCGAAGACGCTTTCGATGTCATCGCCTTCGCCCCGGCCTGGGCGCCCGACTTCACTGACTTCCTGTCGGAAATGCCCGCCGACATGCGCAAGGGCGCCGATTGGGAAGACATCGCGCCTGTCTACCGCGAACAGCTTATGGTCTGGAACGGCAAGGTCCTGTCGCAGACGATGGATGGTGACGCCCACACCTACAGCTACCGCATCGATCTCTTCGAAAACGCCGACAACCAGAAGGCTTTCAAGGCGAAGTACGGCTACGACCTGGCTCCGCCGAAGACTTGGAAGCAGTATCTGGACATCGCCGAATACTTTAACCAGCCGGCCAACAACCTCTGGGGCACAGCAGAAGCCTTCCGTCGCGGTGGACAGCAGTTTTGGTTCCTGTTCAGCCATGTCGCCGGCTACACCAGCCATCCGGACAATCCCGGCGCCATGTTCTTCAACCCCGAGACGATGGACGCACAGGTCAACAATCCCGGCTGGGTTCGTGGCCTTGAGGAATACATCCGCGCGTCCAAGCTCGCGCCGCCAAACGCGCTGAACTTCTCCTTCGGCGAAGTCAACGCTGCCTTTGCTGGCGGCCAGGTGGCGGAATCGATCGGCTGGGGCGATACCGGCGTCATCGGCGCCGACCCGAAACAATCGAAGGTCGCCGGCAATGTCGGCTCGGCGCCACTGCCGGGATCCGATGAGATCTGGAACTATAAGACCAAGAAGTGGGACAAGTTCGACCACATCGTCCAGACCTCCTTCATGGCTTTCGGCGGCTGGCAGGCGGCGGTCCCGGCTACCTCGACGAAGCAGGAAGCAGCCTGGAACTATATCCAGTACCTGACGAGCCCGGCCGTCTCGGGCCAGGCGGCGATCACCGGCGGCACCGGAGTCAACCCCTATCGTATCTCGCACACGACCAATCTCGATCTCTGGTCGAAGATCTTCTCCGAGCGGGAGGCAAAGGAATATCTCGGCGCCCAGAAGGAGGCGGTCACCGCCAAGAACATCGCGCTCGACATGCGCCTGCCGGGCTACTTCTCCTATACGGAAGTCCTGGAGATCGAACTCTCCAAGGCGCTCGCCGGCGAGGTGACGCCACAGCAGGCGCTCGATAGCGTCGCCGAGCAGTGGAACAAGCTGACCGACGAATTTGGCCGCGACAAGCAGCTTGCCGCCTATCGCGCATCGATGGGCCTTCCCCAGGAATAATGAGACCACGCCCGTCCCGATCGCGTCGGGGCGGGCCCTCACATCCCGGCCACACCGGGCGTCGTCAGCAGCAGAGGCTACAGCATGTCACAGGTCCGATTGCAGCAGATCACCAAGTCCTTCGGGAACGTCACCGTCATTCCGCCGCTCGACCTTGACATTGCCGACCGTGAATTCGTCGTGCTCGTCGGGCCGTCCGGTTGCGGCAAGACGACGACGCTGCGGATGATCGCCGGTCTCGAAACCGCGTCATCGGGATCGATCCGGATCGGCGAGCGCGACGTAACCGACCTGCGGCCAGGCTCGCGCAATTGCTCGATGGTCTTTCAGAACTACGCGCTCTACCCGCATATGACGGTCGCCGAAAACATCGGCTACGGCATGAAGGTGCGCGGCACGCCGAAAGCGGAGATCGACAAGGCGGTCGCGGATGCCGCCCGCATCCTCAATCTCGGCGCCTACCTTGCCCGCAAGCCGAGCGCGCTTTCCGGCGGCCAGCGCCAGCGCGTGGCGATCGGCCGTGCAATCGTGCGCCAGCCGGATGTCTTTCTTTTCGACGAGCCTCTCTCGAACCTCGACGCCAAGCTTCGCATCGAAATGCGTACCGAAATCAAGCTGTTGCACCGCCGTCTCCAGACGACCGCGGTCTACGTCACCCATGACCAGGTTGAGGCGATGACCATGGCCGATCGCGTCGTCGTCATGAATCAGGGCCGCATCGAGCAGGCGGCCGATCCGATCACGCTCTACGAAGCGCCGGCCAACCTCTTCGTCGCCGCCTTCATCGGCGCGCCCAGCATGAACTTCGTCGAGGGGCAGCTCGAGCGTGGTGACGGCGGGCTGCAGTTCAGGGCCGATGGCGGGGTGGCGATCAAAATTCCGGAAAGCCGCACCGAGAAGCTCGGCGCCTTTGTCGGTCAGACCGTCGTGCTCGGTATTCGGCCGGAACATACAATGGCGGCGGATGCAAGTGCGCCGACGGTCAGGTTGACGGTGCGTGACATCGAACCGCTCGGCCCCCATACGCTCGCGCTCGGCAGAATCGGGCCGGCGGCTTTCACGGCGCAGGTTCACGCCGCCTCGCGCATCGGCCCGGATCACCAGATCGAGGTGCCGCTCGAGTCTGAGAAGATGCACTTTTTCCTGAAGGAAACCGGCGTGGCTATCGGCCGCTGACCGGCGGGCGCGGCCGAAGGCGATGACGCCTCCGGCCCGCCGTTTTACTTCTTTTCGGCGCGCGCAGCGGCGAGGAAGGCGAGCTTCGCCGGCATTTCCAGGTGCTTGGAGAGCGCCACGCGCTCTGGCGTATAGTGGTGCTCGACGTCGAGACAGTTGACCGTGCCGAGCAACTCGCCGCCGACGACTACCGGGATGTTGGCGACGGAACCGCAGCCGAGCGACCAGATGGTTTCGTGGTCGCCGAAGACCTTGGAAATGTCGACGATGGTGTTGGCGACGAAGGTCTGGTGCGCCTTGTGCACGATGTCGAACCAACTGTCGTAGCGGATCGGCTTGGTGCCGGAGGTCGGGTATTCTTGCGGGTGCGAGGTGTAGGCGCGGCGGGCGACTTCGTTGACCATGTCGACGGTCATGACGGTGAAGAGCTTGGCGCCGATCACCTGGCGGCAAAGCGTCTGCAGCGCGGTCCATACCGCCTCAGCATCGGTGGTCTTGGCAATGGCCGCGTCGAATTCCGCCAGCGCGGCAGCGATCTGTTCACTGTTCATGCTATGTCCTTGGGGTTACTCGATATTTAGAGCGGGACGCGGACGGAGAACCGCACGCGCTTTCCTTGCCCCGCCCTAGTTGGCATGCGCGGCGCTGATCTGCATCAGTTCACGCGAATAGGGATCCTTGAGGTCGCCGCGCTTGAGATCGGCGACGTCGGCCACTTCGACGATGCGGCCCTGGCGCATGACGGCGAGGCGATCGCAGAGGAACGAGACGACGGCCAGGTTGTGGGTGACCATCAGGAAGGTGAGGTTCTGCTCGCGCCTGAGCCGCTTCAGCAGGTTGAGGATTTCCGCCTGGACCGAAACGTCGAGCGCCGAGGTCGGCTCGTCGAGCAACAGCACCTTCGGTTTGAGCATCAGTGCGCGGGCGATCGCCACGCGCTGGCGCTGGCCGCCCGAAAGCTGGTGCGGAAAGCGGAAACGGAACTTGCGATCGAGACCGACCGAAGTCATGACTTCCTCGATCCGCGCGTTGCGGTCGCCAATGCCATGGATCGTCAGCGCTTCGCCGAGGGTGGCGTCCACCGTCTTGCGCGGATGCAGCGAGCCGTAGGGATCCTGGAACACCATCTGGCACTGGCGCGAGAAGGCGCGGTCGATGCCGTGGCCGCGCGGCGAGCCGAGCACGGTGATCTCGCCTGTCCATTCCGGTGCGAGACCGGCGATCGCCTTCAGCACCGTCGATTTTCCCGAGCCGCTTTCGCCGACGAGCGCAAAGCTCTCGCCGTCGGCGATGTCGAGATTGACGTCGTGGGTGATCTGCACGTCGCCATAGGAGATATCGAGATTTTTCAGAGAGAGCGCGGTCATGCCTTGGCCCATGCGCTGCGGTCGAGCACCGGCAGCTCGTCCCGTGTTTCATCAAGGCGCGGGATCGAGGCGATCAGCCCGCGCGTATAGGGGTGCTTTGCCGCCATCAGCTCACCGGCCTTGCATTCCTCGACCACTTCGCCGGTGTTCATCACGAGGATGCGGTCGCAATAGCTGGAGACGAGGTTCAGGTCGTGGCTGATGAAGATCAGCCCCATGCCCTTGCGCTTCACCAGTTCGTCGATGATGTCGAGCACCTGCGCCTGGACCGAGACGTCGAGCGCCGAGGTCGGCTCGTCCGCGATCAAAAGGTCCGGCTCCGGGATCAGCATCATCGCGATCATCACGCGCTGGCCCATGCCGCCGGAGACTTCGTGCGGATAGAGGCGCGCGACACGCTCCGGATCGGCGATGCGCACCGATTCCAGCATCGCGAGCATGCGGCTGTTGACCTCGCGGCGCGGCAGCTTCTGGTGTGTCAGCAGCGCCTCGGCGATCTGTTCGCCGATGGTCATGACCGGGTTCAGCGAGAACTTCGGGTCCTGCATCACCATGGAGATACGAGCGCCGCGGATGGCGCGCATCTGTCGCTCGGACTGCTTCAGCAGGTCGATGCCGTCGAAAGTGAGCTTGTCGGCGGTGACCCGGCCGGGAGCCCGGATGAGCTGCAGGATCGAGCGGCCGGTCATCGATTTGCCGGAACCGCTCTCACCGACGATACCGAGGCGTTCGCGGCCGAGGGAGAAGGAGATGCCGCGCACCACCTCGAGGTCGCCGCGGGGCGTCGGGAAGGTGACGCGCAGGTTTTCGATTTCGAGAAGCTTTTTCATCAGCGCTGCTCCCCGCTCTTCGGATCCAGCACATCGCGCAGACCATCACCCAGGAAGCAGAAACCGAGGCTGACGAGAATGATGGCAAAGCCGGGCATGGTCGCAACCCACCACTGATCAAGAATGAAGGAACGGCCACGCGAGATCATCGCGCCCCATTCGGGCAGCGGCGGCTGGGCGCCGAGGCCGATGAAGCCGAGGCCGGCGGCCGTCAGGATGATGCCGGCCATGTCGAGCGTGACGCGGATAATCATCGACGAAGTGCAGAGCGGCAGCACGTGGCCGAGATTGACACGCAGGCTTGACGCGCCGAGCAGGCGGACCGCCGAGATGAACTCGGAGTTCTTGAAGGTGAGCGTTTCGGCGCGGGCGACGCGGGCATAGCCCGGCCAGGAGGTGATCGCGATGGCGATGATCGCGTTTTCGATCCCCGGACCCAATGCGGCGACGAAGGCGAGCGCCAGGATGAGCTTCGGCAGCGACAGGAAAATATCGGTAATGCCCATCAGGATACGGTCGACCCAGCCGCCGAAGTAACCGGCGGCAACGCCGATCACGAGGCCGGCGGGGGCTGCGAGCACGGCAACCAGCGTAACGATGGCGAGCGTGATCCGTGCGCCGTAGACGACTCGGGACCAGATGTCGCGGCCGAGTTCGTCGGTTCCCATCCAATGAGCAGCGCTCGGCGGCAGCAGGCGCTCGCCGAGCGACTGACGCAGCGGGTCATGCGTCGCCAGCCAGGGGGCGAAGAGGGCCGTCAGCACCAATGCCGCGATGATGATCGCGCCGACGACTGCCAGCGGATTGCGCATCAGCGCGCCAAAGATGCGGTAGAAACGGCCGAGGCGCGCCTGCATCGGCGAGGCGGGGCTGTCGTCAATCAGCCAGTCGCGAAGTGTGGTCATGTCCGCCTCCTCTCTAGATCACGATGATTTTGGGTCGGATCGACCCAAAATCATAAACGTGATCGATTCTAATAAGTTGGAGCGGGATGGGGCCGGAAAACCGCATACACTTTTCCTCATCCCGCTCTAGCGTGCACGCGGATCGAGCACGCGGTAGAGCACGTCCGAAATCTTGTTGATGCCGATGAAGACCGCGCCGATGACCAGGGTCGAGCCGAGCACGGCCGACATGTCGGCGTTGAGCAGGGCGACGGTCAGGTAGTTGCCGATGCCGGGCCAGGAGAAGATGGTCTCGATCATGACCGAGCCTTCGAGCAGGCCGGCATAGGAGAGGCCGATGACGGTGATCAGCGGCACGCGGATCGGCCGGAAGGCATGACGCCAGATGACGAGGCGCTCCGGCACGCCCTTGACCCGTGCGGTGGTGACATATTCCTGGCTCAACTGGTCGAGCATGAAGGAGCGCGTCATGCGGGCGATATAGGCGAGCGAGAAGAAGCCGAGGCAGGACGCCGGAAGGATCAGGTGCCAGACGGCATTGCGGAAGATCTCCCATTCGCCGGCGATGATGCTGTCGACGAGGATCAGGCCGGTCACCGGGGTGACCATGCCGTCATAGAAGATATCGACACGGCCCGGACCGCCGACCCATTTCAGCCGTGCATAGAACACGGCAAGGCCGACAAGGCCGAGCCAGAAGGCGGGCACGGAGTAGCCGAGCAGGCCGACGACGCGAATGCCCTGGTCAAGCCACGAGCCACGGCGGGCGGCGGCGAAAACGCCGAGCGGCACGCCGATCAGAACGCCGAGAATGATGCCGAGCGTCGCCATTTCGAGCGTCGCCGGGAAGACGCGGGCGAGATCCTCGATGACCAGCTTGCCGGTCGAAACCGAGGTGCCGAAATTGCCTGACAGCACGTCGCCGACATAGCTGACGAACTGGACGGTCAACGGCTGGTCGAGTCCCATTTCCTGGCGGACACGTTCATAGACGGCGACCGGTGCGCGGTCGCCAACGACGGCGAGAACCGGGTCGATCGGCACGATCCGACCGATGAAGAAGGTGATCGCGAGCAGGCCGAGGAAGGTTACCGCGAGCGTGATCAGGAAGCCCATCAACGAGAATAGGCGCTGCCGTGCCCGGCTTGGCCGGGCGGCGCGGCGTACAGGCGCTGCTGGTGTTGTGCTGTCGTTTGCCACGTGGCGATTCCATCCCTCTTCGCTTGCGGTCTCATTTGTCGATAGCGCAAAAAATCGCTTGGAGTATATAAATAAGTTTGCTTAAATCAAAAAAATTTTACTGCGGTGGCATGAGGAAAAGTGTGTGCGGTTTTCCGCCCGCGTGCCGCTCCAGCGCATAAGAGGCGAGCGTGTTTATGACTGGTCGATCCGGCCCAGTCATCGCAACAGGGAGGGAAACGTGAGCGGTCCGTCGGATGACGAAGCCACGTCCGGGAAAAGTGCCGGGGCAGGGCAGCCGAAGATCGGCGCGCTGGTGCGCGCGCGTCGGCGGCAGATGCATATGACGCTGCAGGAACTGAGCGATGCGGCGGGCGTTTCCGTCGGCTATCTCAGCCAGATCGAACGCGACCTCGCCATGCCCTCGCTCGGCACGCTCGCGCAGATCGCGCAAGGGCTCGGCGCTGAACTCAACCACTTCATCCTTGCGCCGGCGATCGATACCGGGCTCTCGCGCGCCGAGGGGCGCATGGTGTTTTCCGTCGGCGGTTCGCCGGTCTCCTATGAGCGGATCGGCGCGGACTTCGCCGGAAACCAGCTTTCGAGCTTCGTCATCACGATACCGCCCGGGCACCGCTCCGAGGTCTTCAGCCATGAGGGCGAGGAGCTCGTCTACATCCTCGAAGGGGAAATCCTATTCGGGCTCGATGGCGACGAGACGACGCTTTCCGTCGGCGACGGCCTGCATTTCCGCGGCATCCAGCCTCACTACTGGTGGAACAGGACCGACACGCCCGTGCGGCTGATCTGGACCGGCACCTTGCCGCTCTTCCGCTTGCGCGCATCCCAATCCAACGAGACCGGCGCGCCGCAATCGGCGCTGAAGCCGGCAATGACAAAAACCAAGCCTCATCGAAAATAGGAGAATGATGATGAGAATGTTCAAGGCCGCGGTCTTCGCGGCGTCCCTGATGCTGAGCGTGGCGCCGGCGGCGCTCGCCGAAACGCCGGCGGAAGTGCTGGTCGTTGCCCAGAATATCGACGACATCGTCAGCATCGACCCGGCCGAGGCCTATGAGTTTTCCTCGGGCGAATACGTGACGCAGACCTATGACCGCCTGGTGCAGTACGATGCACCCGACGTGAAGAAGCTGGCGCCGGGCCTTGCATCGGAATGGACCGCCGACGATGCCGCCAAGACGATCACCTTCACGCTGCGCGATGGCGTTACCTTCTCCTCCGGCAATCCGCTGCGCGGCGAAGACGTCGTCTATTCCTTCAAGCGCGTCGTCGTTCTCAACAAGGCCCCGGCCTTCATCCTGACGCAGCTCGGCTGGACGCCTGACAATATCGACAAGATGGTGACCACCGACGGCAACAAGGTCACGATCAAGTACGAAGGTGACTTCTCCTCGGCCTTCGTTCTCAACGTGCTCGCCGCCCGCCCGGCCTCGGTCGTCGATGCGGAAACCGTCAAGGCCAACGAAGCCAATGGCGACTTCGGCAATGCTTGGCTGAAGGCCAATTCGGCCGGTACCGGTCCGTTCGTGCTGAAGGCGTTTCGCGCAGGCGAACTCCTGAACCTCCAGGCCAACCCGAGCTATTTCGGCGGCGCTCCGGCAATCAAGGGCGTCATCATCCGCCACGTGGCCGAAGCAGCTACCCAGCAGCTTCTGCTTGAGACCGGCGACGTCGACATGGCGAAGAACCTGACGCCGGACCAGGTGTCGGGCCTTCAGGGCAAGGGCGGCATGAAGGTCGAATCCTATCCGCAGGCGGCCGTTCACTTCCTGTCGTTCAACCAGAAGAACACGGCACTGCAGCCGGAAGCCGTCTGGGAGGCCGCGCGCTACCTCGTTGACTACAAGGGCATGACTGACAGCTTCCTCAAAGGCCAGATGGAAGTGCACCAGGCCTTCTGGCCGAAGGGCTTCCCCGGCTCGCTCGACGAGACGCCCTACAGCTACGACGTTGAAAAGGCGAAGAAGATCCTCGCCGATGCCGGTATCAAGACGCCGATCAAGGTGACGCTCGACGTCATCAACTCGACGCCGTTTACCGACATGGCGCAGTCGTTGCAGGCGTCCTTCGCCGAAGCCGGCATCAACTTCGAAATCATTCCGGGCACCGGCAGCCAGGTCATCACCAAGTACCGTGCGCGCACCCACGAAGCCATGCTGCTCTACTGGGGCCCGGATTTCATGGACCCGCATTCGAACGCCAAGGCCTTCGCCTATAACGAGGACAACGCCGACGACAAGTATCAATCGACGACCACCTGGCGCAACGGTTGGGCCGTGCCGGCGGAACTCAACGAAGCGACCAAGGCAGCGCTCAAGGAAGCCGATCCGGCCAAGCGTGATGCGCTTTATGTCGACCTGCAGCATAAGGTGCAGGAAAAGTCGCCGATCGTGATCATGTTCCAGGCCGCGACCCAGGTCGCGATGAAGGACAAGGTCGAAGGCTACGTCAACGGCGCCACGTCGGACTTCGTCTTCTACCGCCTGGTGAAGAAGAACTGAGCCGACGCCGCTCTTGCGCCGATCTTCAAAGGCGCACATATCAACGCCCTGGACCGGAAACGGCCCGGGGCGACATGTTTTTCGGCGCCGGTAAGCGCCGGTCGAATAGGAAGCAGAGGGAAGGTCATTAGCGATGGCGGATGTGAAGGTGAGAACGCGTGAAACCGGTGCGACGGCCGTCGTCGGCAGGACCGGCTTTCCGCATGTGACCTCGGTGACAGGGGGTGAGTTCGATATCGTTACAGGCCCGTCGCAGCCCGGCTACGGCCCGCTCGATCTGCTCTACGCGTCGCTTGCGAGCTGCCTGGTGCTCAGCGCCCGCATCGCCGCCAGCCGCTACGGCGTGCTCGACCGGTTGACGGAAGTGAGCGCCAAGGTGACCGGCGAAAAGGCGCATGACGAGCCTTCGCGTGTCGCAACATTCAACATCGTCTTCGACATCAAGGGCGATTTCGACGATGCGGTCCGCCATGCGATCGCGGAGGCGGCCGAAAACGAGATCTGCACTGTCAGCAATACGATCCGCGGCAATCCGGAATTCGTGACGCGCTTCAGTTCTTGAGGCGAGCTATTCGGGCCTACGGCCGGCTGCCATCGAAAGCCGGCCGCAGGTAAGTGGCTTAAGTGCGGCCTAAGCAGGCTGCGGCGCCAGTGCTTCCACCTGGCGTCGGCCGATGGTCAGCACCAGCAGGGCCGCGACGACGCAGAGCATCCCGGCGGCAAGCAAGGCCGGCGTATAGGTTTCGAGCGACGTCCGGCTTGCCCCGGCGAGGAAGGCGGCACTTGCGGCACCAAGCTGGTGGCCGGCGAAGATCCAGCCGAAGACCAGCGCCGCCCGTTCCGGGCCGAAGCGTTCAGCCGCGAGTTTCACGGTCGGTGGGACCGTTGCGACCCAGTCCAACCCATAGAAGATCGCGAAGATCGACAATGTGTAGATGTTGAAGCCGCTGAACGGCAGGAACATCAGCGACAGGCCGCGCAGGCCGTAGAACCAGAACAAGAGCCAGCGATTGTCGTAGCGGTCGGAAAGCCAGCCGGAGCCGACGGTGCCGATGAGATCGAACACGCCAATCAGCGCCAGGAAGCCGGCAGCACCCACGGCGGCAATGCCGACGTCGCCGCAGATTGAAACCCAATGGGTCTGGATCAGGCCGTTGGTGCTGAAACCACAGACGAAAAAGGTGGCGAACAGTACCCAGAAGGTGTTGGTCTTCGCGGCATCGGCGAGCGCCCTGATCGGGGCCATGAGCAGGGCGCCGAAGCTTTTTGCCTTGGGCGGTGCCGGAACGACCTGCTTGGCGCCGAAGGGCGCAAGACCAAGGTCGCTTGGCCGGTCCTGCATGAACAAAAGCACCAGGGTGAAAGCACTGGCGAGAACGGCGATGACGAGCGTCAATGCCGACCGCCAGCCGAGCGTTTCGGTCAGCGATGCGAGCAGGGGCAGGAACACCAACTGACCGGTGGCATTGCTAGCGGTCATCAGCCCGACGACGAGGCCGCGTCGCTTGTCGAACCAGCGTGTCGCGACCGTGGCGCCGAGAACCAGGGCCGTCATGCCGGTGCCAATGCCCAGAACCACGCCCCAGAGCGCGACGAGATGCCAGAGTTCGGTCATGTAGAAGGAGGCGGCAATGCCCGAGAGGATGAGGACCAGTGCCGCGGAGACGACCTGGCGGACGCCGAAGTGATTCATGAACGAGGCGGCGAAGGGGCCAAGCAGGCCGAAGAGGCAGAGACGGATCGCCAGCGCCATCGAAATCTGCGCGTTGGACCAGCCGAATTCGGTCTCAAGCGGTTTGATCAGCACACCCGCCGAGCCCATGGCGCCTGCGGTCGACAGCATGACGAGGAAGGTGACGGCGGCCATCGCCCAGCCGTAGTGGATGTTGCGTTTGGCAAGGTAACGCGCAAGCGCTGGACCGAGCATCGTCGATTTCCTTTCGTCCGTTTTTTCCGGGTGTGCGAAAGTGGCGCGCGGGCCTACGGTTTCGCATTTTGGGTTTGTCGTCAGTCTGTCGCCGTGCCTGGCGGACGGCGTCGCTTAAAGCGTTTGCAGCAGTTCCTTCAGTTGCGCGGCGGCGTCCGCCCCAAGTTGCGCCTCGATCCGGTCCTGCGCGCCCTGCCAAAGCGGCGCACCGTCTTCGAGGATCCGTCGGCCATTTTCGGTGAGTTCGACGACGGCCTCCCTCTGATCCTTGCCGCTCCCGGTTTCGACCAGCCCCATTCCCTCCAGCACCTTGACGTTGCGGCTGACCGTCGAGCGCTCGAGTTCGATCTTGCGGCCAAGTTCGGTCATCGAGATCGGTTCATCGCGCTCAATGTGCCGAAGCAAACTGAACTGGGCGACGTTGATGCCGATCGGCTGAAGTGCATCGTCATAGAGCGATGTCACTCTCCGGGTGGCTTTGCGTAAGAGGGCACAGTAGCAACGAGACATAGTGTGTGTATATACACGCAATTCGATGGAGTCAAGCGCGTGGGGGCGAGGAGCGCGCGATTGCGTGGCAGGCAATGAAGGGATGGCGGAACCCGTTCAGGCCGCGTCGCTCAATCGACGAAGGGCTCGAGTTCCTTGTCGAACTCCACCTCGACCACATTGTTGAAGAGCGCAGTTGCCACCATGATGCCAGAGAAGGCGACGAGATCGACCAGCGCCTTGGCATCGTAGCGCGCCTTGAGCCCGGCCCAGATCTCCTTCGGGACGGCATTGGAATCGGCAACGATCGCGCGTCCGAAGGCGATCAACCGCTGCTCGTCTTCCGTGGGTATAACGGTGTGGAAGTCGATGCCGGCATTGGCGAAGGCGCGGCGGAAGAAGCCCATCGCGATCGGTGAGCGCATGGCCTCAGAAATCGCGTGCGAGAGAAACCAGATCGCCCGATCGTCAAGCGCTGGACGCAGTTCCTCGCGCAAAGTGAACCATTCCGCATAGATCCGGTGCGCAACCGGCGAATGCAGCAGCGTGCGTTTCATATTGGTCATGCGTCCGCGCACGCGCACCTCTTCGTCATGGGCCGCGCGGATCTCGTCAGAGGCGGTTTCGTAGTCGATCTGGGGGATATGGCTCACGGGCTTGCCTGTCATTGAAGGGCGCATTCTTGGTGCGCTTGTGATGGTGGGGAATCAGACGGTGCTGAGCAGAATGCTCGTTTCGCTGTTCGACACGCCGTCGACGTCGCGCACTTCGCGCAGGATGCGGTCGAAATCGCTGAGGCTGTTGGCGCGGATTTCGGCGACCAGATCCCAGCCGCCATTGGTCGTATGGAGTGCGTAAAGCTCGGGCAGGCCGCGCAGGTACTTGATGACCTTGGTGGTGTTGCGGCCGCTGACCTCGATCATCATGATCGCACGGATGGCGCGATCGTCGTAATCCTGCCGCACGCGCAGCGTGAAGCCGAGCACGGCACCGCTTTCGAGCAGACGGTCGATCCGCGTCTGCACCGTCGCCCTGGAGATGCCGAGCACCGCCGCGATCTTGGAGTAGGGCGCGCGGCCATCTTCTCGCAACAGCGAGATGAGCTGGTGATCGAGGTCGTCGAAGATATGCATGAATATTGCATATTACGATTGTGCAAATTGCTCAATATGCTCTTCGATTTTGAGCAAGTTTAAAATTTCAACTCACTTCTTGCCTGCCTAGGCTGACTTCATCGAATTTCTCCGATGGAGTTGGTAACGTGGTTCAGTATGTCGGTGTCGGCAACGTAATCGAGCTGGTCAAATCGATCGGCATCGAGACGTTCCTTGTGGGTCTTGCGGAATATATCGAAGATGATTTCCGCCGGTGGAACGCATTTGAGAAAACCCCGCGGCTCGCAAGCCATTCCAAGACCGGCGTCATCGAATTGATGCCGACCTCGGACGGCCAGCACTACGGCTTCAAATATGTCAACGGTCACCCGAAGAACCCGAATGTCGGCCTGCAGACGGTGACCGCCTTCGGCGTTCTCTCCGACGTCAGCACCGGCTACCCTTGCCTGGTCTCCGAAATGACGATCATGACGGGCCTGAGGACCGCCGCGACCTCCGCGCTTGCCGCAAAATATCTCGCTCGCCCCGACGCCCGCTCGATGGCGATCATCGGTCTCGGCGCCCAGTCCGAGTTCCAGGCGTTGGCCTTCCGTGCTTTGCTCGGCGTCAAGCGCCTGCAGGTCTTCGACATCGATGCCGAAGCGGCGAACAAGTTCTGCAACAACCTCTCGGATATGGATTTCGACATCGTCGTCGCGGCGACGGCGGAGGAGGCGGTTGCCGGCGCCGACATCATCACGACGGTGACGGCCGACAAGCGCAACGCCACAATCCTTTCCGACAACATGGTCGGCGCCGGCGTGCATATCAACGCCGTCGGCGGCGACTGCCCCGGCAAGACGGAACTGCAGGGCGACATCCTGCGCCGTGCCGACGTCTTCGTCGAATATCCGGAGCAGACCCGCATCGAGGGCGAGATCCAGCAGATGGCGCCGGATTTCCCGGTCACCGAACTCTGGCAGGTCATCGCCGGCGAGGCCGAAGGTCGCCGCAACAACGGCCAGATCACCATCTTCGATTCCGTCGGTTTTGCGACGGAAGACTTTTCGGCACTGCGCTTCCTGCGCGACAAGATCCAGGGCACCGCGTTCTACACCGAACTCGACCTGACGACACAGCCGGAGCATCCGCGTGATCTCTACGGCCTGTTCAAGCAGCAACCGGCCGCTTTTGCCGAGCGGAGCGTTGCCTGAAATGAAGAGACCGTCCGTACAGGCGCCGAAGGCCGTCGTGATGATCCGTCCGCACCATTTCGGCCCGAACCCGATGACGGCGGAGGATAACGCCTTCCAGGCAACCGACGCCGCACGCCAGCCTTCGGCGATCGCCAAGGCAGCTTACGACGAAGTCAGCCGCATGGCTGATGGGCTCGCCGGTGCCGGCGTCGCAGTGCACCTCTTCGAGGATGAGACGACGACGCGGCCCGACTCCGTCTTTCCGAACAACTGGTTCTCCACCCATTCCGGCGGTCATGTCGCGATCTATCCGATGTATTCGGAAAGCCGTCAGAGCGAACGCCGCTCCGACATCATCGAGATGCTGAAGAACGAGTATCGCGTTCAGGATGTGATCGATTACTCCGGTCTCGAAAAGGACGGCGTCTATCTCGAAGGGACCGGCGCAATGGTGCTCGACCACATCGGTCGAGTTGCCTACGCCGCCCGCTCCAACCGCACCAATGAAGTGGCGCTGGAACGCTTCTGCACCCACTTCAACTTCGAGCCGATGATCTTCGGTGCGGTCGACCGCCACGGCAATTCGATCTACCACACCAACGTCTTGATGTGCATCGGGACGGAATTTGCACTGATCGGCACGGGCATGATCCCGGATGTCGCCCGCCGCCAGGAAATCTGTGCCCGTCTCGAGGAAACCGGGCGCCAGGTCATCGATCTCACGATCGACCAGATCGAGAATTTCGCCGGCAATGCCATCGAACTCGACGGCGCGGACGGCCGCGTCGTCGTCATGTCGGCCCGTGCGCTCGCCTCTCTCCGCACCGATCAGATCAAGGCGCTCGAAGCATCCGCCCGTGTTCTCGCCTTCGACGTGCCGACCATCGAGCTTGCCGGCGGATCCGTCCGTTGCATGCTTGCAGGGGTTCACTTGTCCCGTCGGGAAAACGTGAACAAGCAACCGCTTTACGCCGCCATGTCCGATCGATAGAAGCACCTCATCCAAGCCAAAGGTACTACAAATGTCGCAATCCCGCCCCGTCTACCAGTTCAACAACATCATCGTCCGCACTCCGTCGAAGTCGGTCGTCAACGGCCTGCGCGCCGATGATCGCGGCAACCCCACCTTCGAAGGTGTGAAGGCCGAGCACGATGCCTATATCGCGGCGATGAAGGACGCGGGCGTGAAGGTGACGGTTCTACCGGCGCTCGAGGCCTTTCCGGATTCGATCTTCGTCGAAGATCCGGCGCTGGTCTTTACCGAAGGCGCAATCCTCCTGCGCCCGGGTGCTGTAACGCGCGTCAAGGAAACGCCGGAGATCGAACCGACGCTGCGTGCAATGTTCGAAACGGTGCTCGACCTGCCGGGTGACGGCTTTGCCGACGGCGGCGACGTGCTGACGACCCGTGAAAGCGTGATGATCGGCCTTTCGGCCCGCACCAACAAGGTTGGCGCCGAGGCCCTCCAGGCTTGCCTTGCAAAGCTCGGCCGCAAGAGCGAGATCGTCGCGACGCCGGAAGGCGTGCTGCACTTCAAGACCGATTGTTCGCTGCTCGACGACGAGACCGTGCTTTCGACCGCGCGTCTCGCCAAGTCCGGCGTCTTCGAGCGCTTCAAGCAGGTGATCATTCCGGAAGGCGAAGAGCCTGCTGCCAACGCGCTGCGCGTCAACGACGTCGTCATGGTCGGCTCCGATTTTCCGCGCACGATCGAGATGCTCGACAAGCTTGGCTACAAGGTCGTGCCCATGAAGACGACGGAGATCGGCAAGATCGATGCAGGTCTCTCCTGCATGTCGCTGCGCTGGTTCAGCAACACGCTCTGATCCGACGCAATCCCCGAGGAGGAACATTATGAAGACGTTGAAGACCGCCCTGTTCGCAGGGATCGCCCTTTCCATGGCTGCCGGCGGCGCATTTGCCGAGGATTCGCTGCGGCTCGGAATGACGCCGGAGCCCTACATGCCCTTCACCCAGGTCAATGCCGGCGGCGAATGGGAGGGCCTGGAAGCCGACCTTTCCCGTGCGCTGTGCGAGAAGATGGCGGTGAAGTGCGACATCAACCAGATGGCCTGGGACGGACTGATCCCGTCGCTGAAGGAAAACAAGGTCGACTTCATCATCGGCGCGTTCTCGATCACCGACGAGCGTCGTCAGGTCGTCGACTTCTCGGCGCCCTATTACACCGAAGGCACGTCCTTCGTCGGCGCCAAGGCTGACACGAGCGAGATCAAGACGGTCGACGCAGCAGACGGTTCCGGCAAGATCATCGATCCGGCTGATGTCGAGGGCAAGATCATCGGCGTGCAGACCTCGAGCGTGCAGGCGGCTTACGTTGCCAAGTACCTGACAGGTGCCGAAGCCAAGAGCTACGACACGGCTGACAACTCGGTTGCCGACCTCATCGCCGGCCGCGTCGACTACGTGCTGATCCCTGACCTCTACATCCAGACCTTCCTGAAGACTCCGGAAGGCGCCGACTACGAGGTCAAGGTCGAGGTGCCGAAGAACGTCACGCTCGGCGAAGGCGTCGCCTATGCCGTGCGCAAGGGTGACGCTGCGACCCTCGACAAGGTCAATGCCGCCCTTGCTGTTCTCGAAAAGGACGGCACGACGCAGAAGCTCGTGGACAAGTGGATCTTCGGCAAGAAGTAAACACACGTTCTTGAGGGCGGCGCCCCGGCTTCGGCCCGCCGCCCTTACTCGCCAAACCGGCCGCAGCGCCGGGGCACTCTTGCAGCCACCGCGACGACGACCTTTGCCCGCCGTGACTGGACGGGCGGCGTTCTACAGCGCCGCGCGTCTTATGAGACGCGCAAAGGTCGCTGTAGCACTTTGATTTGCTGCATGTCTTCGTCCTTAAATCGAGGTCGATTTAAGGAGACATGCAGTAGGGCTGACGAAAATCGGGAACAGGTAACGACGGATGGACTATTACTGGCAATTGCTTGCCTGGGGCGGCGAGGGCTGGGGCGACGATTTCGCCTGGGGCCTGCTGATGACCGTGCAGGTTTCCGTGGTCGCCTATGCGGTTGCGGTTCTCTTCGGCTTCCTGGGGGCTGCCGGCAAATTGTCGAAGCACCGCGTCCCGCGCGTCCTTGCCGAGATCTACACGACCGTCGTCCGCTCTCTTCCCGAACTGCTGGTCATCCTGCTTCTCTATTTCTCGGTTGCCAGCGGCGCCGAGCGGCTGTTGAAACACTTCGGCCTCGTCGCCGAGACCTTCCAGTTCAGTTCCTTCTGGGCGGCGATCATCGCGCTTGCCTTCGTCTCCGGCGCCTTCATGACCGAGGTTCTGCGCTCCGCCTTTCTTTCGGTGCCACCGGGGCAGATCGAGGCAGCGGTCTCGATCGGCATGCCGAGACGCAAGGTTTTCACCCGCATCATTTTCCCGCAAATGATGCGCCACGCCGTGCCCGGCATGGGCAATCTCTGGCTGTCGATCACCAAGGAAAGCGCCATCATCAGCGTGCTCGGCTCGTTCAGCGAACTGCTTTACACCGGGTACCGAGCGGCGGCCGGCACCAAGCGATACATCTTCTTCTACGGGCTGACGGCCACCCTGTTTCTGGCGATCACGCTCGTTTCCGTCCTGGCGATAGCCGAGATCGAGCGCCGCCTCAACCGGGGGCAGCACTGATGGAAACGATCTCCAACGTCGTCGGTTTCCTGCCGGCGCTGATCAAGGCAACCCCGCTGACGCTGCTTTTGACTGCGGTCGCCGGCGTCTTCGGTCTGGTCATCGGTACGCTCGTGGCGCTTGCCCGGCTTTCCGGTCGTCGCGTGCTTTCGGTTCCGGCCTATGTCTTCACCTTCGCCTTCCGCGGCACGCCGCTCTTGGTGCAGATCTACCTGATCTATTACGGCCTGGGGCAGGTGCTGCCCGGCACCTGGGTGCGCCACAGCTTCCTCTGGCCCTATTTGCGTGATGGCCTGTGGTACGCGATCTTCGCGCTCAGCCTCAACCAGGCTTCCTACAATGCCGAGGTCATCCGCGGCGCGATCAAGGCGGTCCCGCGCGGCCAGATCGAAGCGGCAAAATCGATCGGCATGCGCTCGTCGATGATCCTGACCCGCATCACCCTGCCGCAGGCGTTCCGCTCCTGCCTACCGGTACTGACGGGCGATCTGATCATCCTGTTGAAGACGACGTCGCTCGCCTCGACGATCACGATCCTCGAGGTGATGGGTACAGCCCGCATGCTGCAGCGCCAGTCGCTGTTGATCTTCGAACCGCTGATCGCCGCGGGCATCATCTATTTCACCGTCGTCTTCATCCTGACGCGCGTCATGGGCGTGGTCGAGAAGCGGCTCACCCGCTACCGCACGGCGAAGGCATAACGAGGAGGCGCGCCGCGGCGCGCAAGAGGAACGAACATGGTCGCAACAGCGCTTTCGGTGAAGAACATTCACAAGAGCTTCGGGTCCGTCGAGGTGCTCAAGGGCGTCTCCTTCGAGGCCAAGTCCGGCGACGTCATCTCGCTGATCGGCAGCAGCGGTTCGGGCAAGAGCACGTTGCTGCGCTGCATCAACTATCTGGAGACGCCCGACGAGGGCGAGGTCTCGGTGTCTGGCGAGGTGATCCGCACCGTCAAGGGCAAGGACGGCAAGTTCCATGCCGCCGACAAGCGGCAGCTCGAACATATCCGCACCCGCCTTGGCATGGTGTTCCAGAGCTTCAATCTCTGGTCCCATAAGACCATCCTCGAAAACATCATCGAGGGGCCGATCCATGTGCTCGGCATGGCCCGCAAGGATGCGATCGGCGAGGCCGAACTGCTGATGGAAAAGGTCGGCATCACCCCGAAGCGCGATCATTACCCGAACCAGCTCTCGGGCGGTCAGCAGCAGCGCGCAGCGATCGCCCGGGCGCTGGCGATGAAGCCGGAGGTTATGCTCTTCGACGAGCCGACCTCTGCGCTCGACCCGGAACTCGTCAACGAAGTGCTGCTCGTGATCAAAAAGCTCGCGGAGGAGGGCCGCACCATGGTCATGGTCACCCACGAAATGTCGCTCGCCCGCGATATTTCCAGCGAGGTGATCTTCCTGCACAAGGGGTTGGTCGAAGAGCGCGGCGCACCATCAAAGGTGATGCGCGATCCGCAATCCGCGCGGCTGCGCCAGTTTCTGCAAATGGCTTGAGGAGGTCGAGATGCGCGACGCCAATTTTTCCGAGTTCCTGCCCGAGCTCGTCGAGATCCGTCACAGGCTGCACGAGATGCCCGAGATCGGACTTTCCGAGGTGAAGACGTCAGAATTTGTCGCCGGACTGCTGCAGTCCTGGGGCTTCGAAGTGACGCGCGGCCTGGCGACGACCGGCATCGTCGCCACGCTGAAGCGCGGCAACAGCAACCGCGCCATCGGCTTCCGCGCCGACATGGATGCGCTGCCGATGCAGGAAGAAACCGGCTTTGTCTATCAGAGTAAGCACCCGGGTGCGATGCATGCCTGCGGCCACGATGGGCACACCAGCATGTTGCTCGGTGCGGCCTGGGCGCTGGCGAGGGACGAGAGTTTCAATGGCACGGTCCATCTGATCTTCCAACCGGCCGAGGAAAACTTTGGCGGCGGCAAGCTGATGATCGAGGACGGTCTGTTCGAGCGCTTCCCCTGCGAACGGGTCTATGCGCTGCACAACTGGCCGGGCCTGCCGGTCGGCCAGTTCTCCAGCCGCGCCGGTGCGATGGCGGCATCGATCGACGTGCTGACGCTGACAATCCGGGGCAAGGGCGGCCACGGCGCCCAGCCGGAACTGACGGTTGACCCCGTCGTCGTCGGCTCAAGCGTGGTGATGGCGCTGCAGACGCTGGTCTCACGCAACGTCTCGCCGCATCAGCCGTCTGTGGTAACGGTCGGTTCGTTCCAGTCGGGCTCCGCTTCGAACATCATTCCCGATACGGCGGTGCTGGAGATCAGCATGCGCTCAACCGATCCTGTCGTTCGCAAGCAGTTGCAGGAGCGCGTGGAACAGATCGCCCGCTTCCAGGCGCAGAGCTTCAATGCGGAGGCGACCTTCGATTGGCAGGTCGGCTATCCCGCGACGATCAATGATGCGGAGGCGGTCGAAGACGCACGCGCCGTGATCGCCGAGACCTTCGGCGCCGATGCCTATGTCGACCTCCCCGAGCCGCTGATGGGCAGCGAGGACTTTTCCTTCCTGCTGGAAAAGGTCCCGGGCGCCTATGTGCTGATCGGCAACGGTCAAAGCAGTGGTCTGCACACCACCCGCTACGATTTCAACGACGAAATCCTCGAGCGTGGGGCGATGTATTTCTACCATCTCGCCCGCGCAGCGCTCGTCTGAACCGCGGTGGCGCTGACCGTTCAGGCGTTTGAGTGCAAGTCGCCGAAGACGGTCGGGATCAGTTCCGAGACGGTCGGATGGATGTGCACCGCGTGGGTGATCGTCGTGTAGGGCTTGGCTGCGTACATCACGTCGAGGATGCTCTGCACCGCCTCGTCACCACCGGTGCCGAGGATCGAGGCGCCGAGGATTTCCTTGGTGTCGGCATCGACGATCACTTTCATGAAACCCTCGGTCTCGCCTTTCTCGACAGCGCGGCCGACGCGGCTCATCAGTCTGGTGCCGATATGCAATTTGCGCCCCGACTTGCGCGCCTCGGATTCCGTCATGCCGGCGCGGCCGAGCGGCGGATCGATGAAGAGAGCATAGGTCGAGATCCGGTCGCTGACTTTTCGCGCCTCGCCATCGAGCAGGTTTGCCGCGACGATTTCGAAGTCGTTGTAGGCGGTGTGGGTGAAGGCGCCGCGGCCGTTGCAGTCGCCCATGGCGAAGATATGCGGCACGTTGGTCCTGAGGCGCTCGTCGACTTCGACGTAACCACGGGCGTCGGTCTTGACGCCGGCGCGATCCAGGTCGAGATCGTCGGTGTTCGGCCGACGTCCGGCCGCCAGCAAGAGATGGGAGCCAGCGATCTCAGGCGCGCCTGCCGTGCAATCGACTCCGGCGACGACCTCGTCGCCCCGCTTGCCGAAGCGGATGCACTCGGCATTCAGCCGGAACTCGATACCTTCCTTTCCCAGGATCGCGAGAATGGCATCGGAAACATCCGCGTCCTCGCGGCCGATCAGCCGCGGCCCCTTCTCGATGACCGTCACCTCGGAGCCGAAGCGGCGGAACATCTGGGCGAATTCGAGCCCGATATAGCTGCCGCCGACGATGATCAGATGGCGGGGCAGGGTGTCGAGATCCATGATCGAGACGTTGGTGAGATAGGGCACCTCCTCGACGCCAGGGAAATCCGGTGTCGCGGCGCGCCCACCGACATTCAGGAAGATCTGATCGGCCGAAAGCAGATCTTCGCCGACGCGGATCTCATGCGGGCCTTCGAAGCGGGCATGGCCTTCGAAGACGGTGCAGTTCTTCATGCCCTTCAGCGAGCTTTCAACGTTCTTGCGCGACGTGAACCGCACCGTGTCCTTGCGTGCCATGACGCGGGCGAAATCGATGGAGATGGGGCCTGTGCTGACTCCGTAATCCGCACCTCGCCGCGCCAGATGGGCCGCATAGGCGCTTGCAACCATCGCCTTGGTCGGCATGCAGCCGGTATTGACGCAGGTGCCGCCGAAGAACTTGCGCTCGATGATGGCGACGGTCTTTCCCGCAGCTGTCAGACGGCCGGCGAGCGAAGGGCCGGCCTGGCCGGCTCCGATGATGATTGCGTCGAAGTGTTTTGTCATGAGACTAAGGACACCACCCAGAGTGCGAGGAGAACGGCGACAGCGTCCTCGACAACGGCGATCGGCAGATCCTTGCCGCCGATGGCCGCAACGAGGCGCTTGCGAGCTTCGTAGCCGCCAAGCGTTCCGATGACTGCACCGATGACGCCGGCGACCAACCCGCCCAACATAGCACCTCCGGCGGTCCCAAGCACGGCACCGCAGAAGCCACCGCTGACGATGCGGGCGCCGAACTGCTGCGGAACCTTTCGGCTCGGCGTGCTCGGCAATTGATCGGTGACGAATTCCATGAGGGCCAGCAGGCCGAAGATGTAGGGCGTGAACCGAAAGCCCATGAAGGCGGCCCAGGTGCCGTCAAGCGGCAACCAACCGGCCGCAGCGCCGATGCTCAGGGCCGCCGGGGCGGTCATGGTTCGCAGGCCGGCAACCACGCCGATAAGCAGCGCGAGAAGATGAATCGACATGAAATCCCCGAACGTTCGCCCGGCGAACCCTCCGTCAGCCCCGAGCGGTTGGGTCGAGCGGCATCGCAACCAAGAGTGAACGCAGATGTTCTGGCGGGCCTTGATCAAGGTGGCCGACAATGCCGTCGATTGCAACGACTATTCGGTCGCGCCGAATGCGGTAATCCAGGCTTTCGATCGTGTTAGTAGATGACGAAATTTTTCGTCCGCCACAGTCTCAGCGTGCAACCCTATTTTTTGCCGGGGGCTGCCATATATGGAATGGCTTACCCCGACGCGGCGGACTTTCCGTGATCAAACTTGGGGATCGAAATCCGAGGAGAATCCCATGCGCCTGACCAGACTGCTTATCGGAACTGCCTTTGCCTTCACGTTGACCGCCGCCGCGGCCAGCGCCGACGTGGTCGTCTCCTCGAAGATCGACACGGAAGGCGGTGTGCTCGGCAACATCATCCTTGCCGTGCTTAACGCGAACAACATCAAGACGGTAGACCGCGTTCAGCTCGGTGCGACGCCGGTCGTGCGCAAGGCGATCACCGCAGGCGAGATCGACATCTACCCGGAATACACCGGCAATGCCGCCTTCTTCTTCGAAAAGGCTGACGATCCGGTGTGGAAGGACGCCGCCAAGGGTTACGAGACCGCCAAGAAGCTCGACTATGATGCGAACAAGATCGTCTGGCTGACGCCGTCTCCGGCCAACAACACCTGGGCGATCGGTCTTCGCAAGGAAGTGGCGGATGAGAACAAGCTGAAGACGCTGAGCGATTTCGGCAAATATGTTTCGGGCGGCGGCAAGGTCGTGCTCGCCGCATCGTCCGAGTTCGTGAATTCGGCCGCTGCCCTGCCGGCTTTCCAGACGACCTATGGCTTCACCCTGAAGCAGGATCAACTCATCACCCTCTCCGGCGGTGATACGGCGGCAACGATTGCGGCCGCGGCAAACCAGACGAATGGCGCCAACGCGGCCATGGTCTACGGAACCGACGGTGGCATCGCGCCTTCCGGCCTCGTCGTTCTCGAAGATGACAAGGCGGTGCAGCCCGTCTATCAGCCGACGCCGATCATCCGCGAAGCGGTGCTCAAGGAAAATCCGCAGATCGAGGAACTGCTGAAGCCGGTGTTCGAGAAACTCGATCTCCAGACGCTCCAGGACCTGAACGGCCGCGTGCAGGTTGGCGGCGAGCCTGCCAAGACCGTTGCCGAAGACTTCCTGAAGAAGAACGGCTTTCTGAAATAAGTTGACCGATAGCCGGGACGCTGGTCCGATGGCCGGCGTTCCGGGGCGTGCCTGCAGGTGCCGAAGTCGCGCCGGCACAGGCGGGGAGGGATGTGGTTTGAGAGAACTCCGCTTTGACAAGCTCGGAGCGATCATCGCGGCTTTGGCGCTTGGCGGCGCCTTGATCGCGCCCTTCGCAACGTTTCGCGCCAATCGCATCGTCGCTGGTGAGGCGAAGACGATCGTCGAGTCCCTGCCGCAGCCCTGGAGCGTGGCAGTGCTGTTGGTGATCCTTGCGGGCGTGCTCGCAGCGACCATGCGCTCGCCCGCCATTCTGCGACTTGTGGCAGCTTTCGCAGCGCTGGGTGTGCTGGCCCTCGGCATCGGTGTCGCCGCCAGCCACCTGGCGCCGGAAGGCAACAGCTACGCCCGCGTTTCGCCTGCCTCCGGCTTCTGGATCATGCTCTTCGCCTTCGGGCTGCTGGCCGCCGATGCCCTGACGCGATTGCGCCCGGCGCCTTTCGTGCGCATCATCGTGCTTGTCGCCGTGCTCGCCTTTATCGGGATGCTGTTGCTTTCCGGTACCTGGGACGGTCTCTCGATCCTCAAGGAATATGCAAGCCGAGTCGATACTTTCTGGGCGGAAGCCCGCAAGCATGTGACCTTGGCGCTCGGCTCACTTGCGGCCGCAACCATCGCCGGCATACCACTCGGTATCCTCTGCCATCGCGTCACGCGGCTGCGCGACGGCTTGCTCGGAGTCCTGAATGCGATCCAGACGATCCCGTCGATCGCACTCTTCGGCATTCTCATTGCGCCGCTTGGCTGGATCGCCGCCAACGTGCCGGGCGCCGCCACGATCGGCATTCGCGGCATCGGCGTTGCGCCGGCCTTCGTCGCACTGTTTCTCTATTCGCTCTTGCCGGTCGTCGCCAATACCGTCGTTGGGCTGGCCGGTGTTCCGAGGGACGCGAATGACGCCGCCCGCGGCATCGGCATGACCGATTGGCAGCGGCTTGTCGGCATCGAATTTCCGCTGGCCTTTCCGGTGATTCTCACCGGCATCCGCATCGTGCTCGTGCAGAATATCGGCCTGGCAACCATTGCGGCGCTGATCGGCGGCGGCGGTTTCGGCGTCTTCGTCTTCCAGGGTGTCGGGCAGACAGCGATGGATCTCGTGCTGCTCGGGGCCGTTCCGACCGTCGTGATGGCGTTTGCCGCGGCGATCGTTCTCGACGCGATGATCGAGATGGCCACACCAACCAACAGACAGGCAGAGGCCGCATGATCGAGATCGAGAACATCACCAAGCGCTATGGCGAGACCGCCGTCGTCGACGACGTCAGCCTTACGATCGCGCCACGCACGGTCACCGTCGTGGTCGGCACCTCCGGTTCCGGCAAGACGACGCTTCTGCGCATGATCAACCGGCTGGTGGAGCCGACTGCCGGGACGATCCGCCTCGATGGTGAGGACAACCGTTCGCTGCCAGGCTATGAACTGCGCCGGCGCATCGGTTACGCGATCCAGGGGCACGGCCTGTTCCCGCATCGAACCGTCGCGCAGAACATTGCCACTGTGCCGACCCTGCTCGGCTGGGAACGCTCACGCATCGATGCCAAGGTGGAGGAGCTTCTCGAACTGTTCCAGCTCGATCCGGCCGCCTTCGGTCCACGCTTTCCGCACGAGCTTTCCGGCGGTCAGCAACAGCGCGTCGGCGTCGCGCGGGCGTTGGCTGCCGAACCGAAAGTCCTGCTGATGGACGAGCCCTTCGGCGCACTCGACCCGATCATTCGCGCCAAGGCGCAGGATGATCTGCTCGCCATTCAGAAGCACTTCGAGACGACGGTCATTCTCGTCACTCATGACATGGAGGAGGCCTTCCAGCTTGCCGACCACATTGCCGTCATGGACAAGGGCAAGGTGGTGCAATATGCGACGCCCGCCGAAATGTTGATCAAGCCCGCGACCCCGTTTGTCGAAAGCCTGATCGGAGTCAGCGAGCGGCCTTATCGGTTGCTCGCGATCGAGCAGGTTTCGAGCGCCGTCGAACCAGGTTCGGCAGATGGCGCTGCCATATCGAGCGCGCTCACCCAAAGGGAGGCACTTGCCGAACTCCTCTGGTCCGGACGGAGCGCCCTGCCGGTGGCGGATCCCGCAGGTGCAATCATCGGCAAGGTCAGTCTCGAAGGGCTGGCAAAACGAGCAGCTGGGCCTGCCTGATGCCGAACCTATCCACGCTTTTCCGCGCGGCAGCGTTCCTGGTGCTGGTCGCCTTCCTGCTGCAACCGCAATGGTTCGAACCCTTGCTGCGGCCGCTGGTTCAGGAGAATGCGCCCGTGATCTACAATCAGGGCAGCCTGCTGCAACTGACGCTGCTGCATCTGCGCACCGTCGCCATCGCCGTGGCCGCTGCGGCACTGATTGCGCTTTCCCTGGCAATATTGGTGACGCGCGAATCCGGGTCCGAGTTCCTGCCGCTGTCCCGCAGCCTGGTGAATATCGGCCAAACCTTTCCGCCGGTGGCCGTTCTGGCGCTCGCCGTTCCCATCTTCGGCTTCGGTGAGAAGCCGACGTTCATTGCGCTCTTTCTCTACGGCCTGCTGCCGATCTTCGAAAACGCGCTGACGGGGCTGACGACCTTACCGCCCTCCGTCATGGAGGCCGCGCGCGGTGCCGGCATGACAGGCGGCCAGCGGCTGATGAAAGTCGAGCTGCCGCTGGCGATGCCCGTGATCCTTGCCGGCATCCGGCTTTCGGTGGTCATCAGCCTGGCAACGGCCACGATCGGCTCGACGGTCGCGGCGAAAACCCTCGGCGAAGTGATCATTGCCGGCCTGCAATCGAACAATCTCGCCTTCGTCGTCCAGGGCGGCCTGATCGTCGCGACGCTTGCGGTCTTGTTGCACGACGGATTGCAGGCGGCCGAAAGAAAACTCGCCGCTAGAATGGGCCGCTAAAAGGCACCCGCCTGCCCGCCGCCCAGGGTGCTGCGGCGGCCGCCTCGACCAAAATCGAATTATGCATGACCGCCACGCAACGTGCAGTGGTCTGGACCGCTTTCTTCCTGCCGTAGAGTTGCGGATCGCGCACCCTTTTTAGTTGTCCGTGAAATGCCTGCTTTCTCGGCATGTGCCTCCAATATGAAAATGAATTTCACAATTTTACAAAAAATGCGGATTTGGGTTGACGCCCCGAAAAAACTGTCCCAGTCTGCGAAAATAAATTACGCCAAAAGGCAGGGGAACAGGACGAGCATGAAAGTCGGCATCATCGGACTCGGATTCCGTTTGGGTTATCTCGGCTATGTCTTCAAGGCCATGGACGAGAACTTCGAGATCGCCGGCTACGTCGATCCGAACCCGGCTGGTTTGTCCACACTCACCGAAAAAGGCATCTCGGCCGGCAAGGCCTATGCGACGCCTGAAGAGCTGATCGCCAACGAGAAACTCGATCTGTTGATGATCGGCTCACCCAACCACATGCATCTCGACCATATCCGGATTGGGCTTGAAGCGGGTCTCAAGGTTTTCAGCGAAAAACCAATTGTGACGACGATCCAGGAGAGCCTGGAACTCGCCGCGCTGATGGCGAAATTCGGTCATGAGCGATTGATGGTTGGTCTCGTTCTGCGCTACGCGCCGATGTATCGCGACCTGCGGGCGGCGCTTGCCGAAGGCAAGCTCGGCCAAGTCGTCTCGATTGAGGCGGCCGAACATATCGAGCCCTATCACGGCGCCTTCTTCATGCGCGACTGGCGTCGCTACGAGCGCTACTCCGGCAGTTTCATGCTGGAGAAGTGCTGCCACGACCTCGACCTCTACAACGGCGTTGTCGGCGCTCGGCCGGAACGGGTGGCGAGTTTCGGCGGCCGCAAGAGCTTCATTCCCGCCAACGATCCGGCGCGCGAAGGCATCAATGATCTCGAACTCTTTCACCGCAAACCGAGCGGCTGGATGGGCTCCGACAAGGTTTTCGACAGCGACGGCGACATCATCGACTACCAGGTAGCGATCGTCGAATATGCCAATGGCGTCGGCATGAACTTCCACACCAATCTCAACGTGCCGGATCAGTTCCGCCGGTTCTGCATCATGGGATCGCGCGGCATGGCCGAGGGCGATTTCATCCGCGGCTATTTCGACGTCCACGAGATGCTGACCGGCAAGAAGGTCATCGAGAACAAATATGCCGCCACGGAACTGTCGCAGCACTATGGTGCCGACGAGCAGATGGCGACCGATATCATCGGCCACGTCCGGGACGGCCGACCGCTGCCGGTTTCGACGCTCGACGCACTTGAAGCCGGCATCCTGGCCCTTTCGATGGACGAGGCGCGGCGCAAGAAGAGCGTCATCGACCTCCGGCCCATATGGGACCGTTTCGACGAAGCCCTGCATTCCCGCGCGGCGTAAGGGGAGGCGAGGGATGAGTGTTCAACGCAGCACGGTCATCTTCGCCTGGATCCTGCTTCTTCCCGCTGTTCTCTACGTCACGGTGATTGTCGCCTATCCGTTGGTCGATACCTTCATCCTGTCGTTCACGGACGCGTCGCTGAAGAAGACGACCAACTGGGTCGGCTGGACCAACTACGACAAGATCTTCAATGAGACCTTCGCCGAGGTCATCTTCCGCACCTTCGTCTGGACCTTCTTCTCGGTCTCGATCAAGATGATCATCGGTGTCTTCGGTGCGACGATGTTGAACGCCGCCGTGCCGGGACGTGCGCTCTTCCGCCTGCTCACCATGCCGCCATGGATCGTGCCAATGGCGATCGGCATCTTCATGTGGGGCTGGATGTACAACGGCCAGTTCGGCATGATCTCCGGCGTCCTGCAGAACTGGGGCTTGAGCAACGGGCCGATTGCCTTCCTCGCGCACGGGTCGACCGCCTTCTGGGCGACGATCATCACCGACGTATGGATCGGCGTGCCGCTGGTGACGCTCTACATGCTGGCGGCGATGCAGGCGATCCCGCAGGATCTCTATGAGGCTGCATGGACCGACGGGGCAGGGCGCTTCTACCGCTTCCGCCGCATTACCCTGCCGCTCCTCGTCCCGTCGCTCATCACTATGTCGATGCTGTCGCTGATCGCGACCTTCAATTCCTTCGACATCATCTGGATCCTCACCCAGGGCGGTCCCAACGGTGAAACGACGACGATGATCATCGATACCTACCGCACCGCCATCGGATCGAAGAAGTACGGGGAAGGGGCGGCGCGCGCGGTGCTGATCTGCATCTTCCTGTCGATCTTCTGCTTCGCCTATTTCCGGGTCACCAGCCGTCTTGCCGCGGGGGAACAGAAATGAGTCAGCCCGCCATGATCAACCGCTACCGCTGGTACGAACTCGTTGGCATCTACGCCGGCATCTTCGTCTTCCTTTGCTTCATCCTGGCGCCGTTCTTCGAAGGGTTTCTGGTATCTTTGAAGCCGCTCGGGCTGCTGTTCTCGTCGCCCTATCGCTTCTGGCCGGAAAATGGCTCGTTTGCCGCCTACGTCACCATGTGGGAGAGCGTGCCGGGCTTTGCCCGCTATATCTTCAATTCCTTCTTCATCTCCACCATCGTGACGGCGATCGTGCTGGTACTGGTGATCCCGGCGGCCTATGCCTTCGCCCGCTTCAGTTTCCGCGGCAGTGGGCTGCTGCTGGGTGCGTTCCTCGCGGTCAATATGTTTTCCGGCGCCGTGCTGCTCATTCCGCTGTTCCGGCTGATGCGCACCTTCGGCGTGCTCAACACCTATCTGGCGATGATCGTGCCGGGCGTCGCCTTCCTGATCCCGTCGGCGATCTGGCTTCTGCGCACCTATATGATGCGCATCCCGCGCGAACTGGACGAGGCTGCCTTCGTCGATGGCGCCAGCCACTTCTATACGCTGCGGCGGGTGATCCTGCCGATTGCGATGCCCGGCATCACCGTCGTGGCGATCACCACCTTCATCGGCGCCTATGCCCAGCAATTCATCTATGCGCTGACCTTCAACTCCAAGTCCGAATACATGCCGCTGCCCGTCGGGCTCTTTGCCTATTTCGGTCGTCAGGAGGTGGTCTGGAACGAGCTCATGGCTGCGAGCTTCGTCGGCATCGCGCCGGCTGTGGTCGTGATCTTCCTCTTACAACGGTATCTCGTCAGCGGCCTGACCGCGGGCGCGGTGAAACAATAAGACTTAAGTCAACCACCAGAGAACGGGAGCATAAAACGTGTCTATTCAATTTAAGACAGGGGTACTCGCCCTGGCACTGCTCGGTTCGACCGCGCTTGGCGCCGTCACCGCCCAGGCGGCCGACCAGGAGATCAGCTGGATCTACTGCGGCGACACCATGGATGCGGTTCACGCCAAATACATCAAGCAGTGGGAAGAGAAGAACCCGGGCTGGAAGGTCACGCCGGAAGTGGTCGGCTGGGCTCAGTGCCAGGACAAGGCCACGACGTTGGCCGCTGCCGGCACGCCGGTCGCCATGGCCTATGTCGGCTCGCGTACGCTGAAGGAGTTCGCGCAGAACGACCTCATCGTTCCCGTTCCGATGACGGACGAAGAGAAGAAGACCTACTACCCCAACATCGTCGACACCGTCACCTTCGACAACAACCAGTGGGGCGTTCCGATCGCATTCTCGACCAAGGCGCTCTATTGGAACAAGGACCTGTTCAAGCAGGCCGGTCTCGATCCGGAAAAGCCGCCGAAGACCTGGGCTGAAGAGATCGAATACGCCAAGGCGATCAAGGAAAAAACCGGCATCGCCGGCTACGGTCTTCCGGCCAAGACTTTCGACAACACGATGCACCAGTTCATGCACTGGGTGTATACGAACAACGGCAAGGTGATCGACGGCGACAAGATCGTCATCGACAGCCCGGAAGTCCTCGCAGCGCTTCAGGCCTACAAGGACATCACGCCCTATTCGGTTGAGGGTGCCACCGCCTACGAACAGAACGAAATCCGCGCCATCTTCCTCGATGGCAAGGTCGGCATGATCCAGGCGGGTTCGGGTGCGGCGACGCGCCTGAAGGAAACCAAGGTCAACTGGGGTGTCGCACCGCTGCCGCTCGGCCCTTCAGCCAAGGGCGAAGGCACGCTGCTGATCACCGACAGCCTGGCGATCTTCAAAGGTTCGGGCGTCGAAGAAAAGGCGATCGAGTTCGCCAAGTTCATCACCTCTCCCGGTCCGCAGGGTGAATACGAGCTACAGGGCGGCGCCGGCCTGACGCCGCTGCGTCCGTCGCCGATGGTCGATGAATTCGTCAAGAAGGATCCCTATTGGAAGCCGTTCATCGACGGCATCACCTATGGTGGTCCCGAGCCGCTCTTCACCGACTACAAGGGCTTCCAGAACGTCATCATCGAGATGGTCCAGTCGGTCGTGACCGGCAAGGCTGAACCGGCCGACGCGCTCAAGAAGGCCGCCGGCGACCTCGAAGAGTTCAAGTAGGGCAGCGGGCCGCGGGCTCTGCTGCATATTGCAGGGTTCGCGGCCCTTACTTTCTTTTGCTATAAATGAGCCGCTTCTCGCCGGTGGCCGGAGACAGTTTCTTGGGACAGCTCAATCTCAATCGGATTCAGAAATTCTACGGGACTTTCGAGGTGCTGAAAGGCATCGATCTCGAAGTCAAGAACGGTGAGTTCGTCGTTTTCGTCGGACCTTCCGGCTGCGGCAAGTCGACCTTGCTCAGGATGATAGCTGGTCTCGACGAGACCAGCTCAGGGGACATCCTGATCGAGGGCAAGCGCGTCAATGATCTGCCGCCGGTCAAGCGCGGAATCGCCATGGTCTTCCAGTCCTACGCGCTCTATCCGCACATGACCGTCTTCGAGAACATCGCCTTTCCGCTTCGCGTGGAAAAAATGGCCGAAGAGAAGCTGAAGGCGAAGGTGGAGCACGCCGCGCGCATCCTGCACCTCGACCAGCGCCTGCAGCAGAAGCCCGGCATGTTGTCCGGCGGGCAGCGCCAGCGTGTCGCGATCGGACGGGCGATCGTGCGCGAGCCGAAGATCTTCCTCTTCGACGAGCCGTTGTCGAACCTCGACGCGGCCCTTAGGGCGGACATGCGCATCGAATTGGCGAAACTGCACCGGCAATTGCAGGCAACGATGATCTACGTCACGCACGACCAGGTCGAGGCGATGACGATGGCGGACCGGATCGTCGTTCTCAATGCCGGGCAGATCGCCCAGACGGGCGCGCCGCTCGAACTCTATCACAAGCCTGCCAATACCTTCGTTGCCGGCTTCATTGGCAATCCGAAGATGAACTTCCTTCCCGTTAGCTGCAAAGGCGTCAGCGATGCCGGCGTCGAGGTCGACTACAAGGGGCAGACGGCGGTCATTCCCGTCGCCCCCCAAGGCGGCCTCGTCGGCCGAACGCTGACGCTCGGGGTTCGCCCGGAACACATCACGCTCGGCCCCGGAGATCTGACCCTCAAGGTTACGCCGACGGTGATCGAGCGCCTTGGCGCCCATACGGTCGCCTATGCGGCGATTGGCGGCGAAGGCGAAAACTTCTGCGCCATGTTGCCGGGCACGGCGGCGATCCGGCCGGAGGAGACGATCCAGACCGGTATCCAGGTTGCCGATTGCCATCTTTTCGACGAAAGGGGCATCGCACTCGAACGCCGCGTCGAACTGACCGACATCGACATGGGCGTGCTCGATCCGGCGGCTGCTTGATCGCAACGTTCAGGACCAAGAAAGGGACCGCCGGCTTTCGCAAGCCGGCGGTCCCTTTTTCCATGTGCTGAACGCGTCCGAGAAGTACCGGTGCGGGGTGAGACTGCGGCGCGTGTAGAGCAGTTCAGGCCGCACCCTTTTCCGCTGCGTGCGGATTGTCGACCTTCGGCCAGATATCCTTGCGGGCGCGCTTGTAGTCGGTCCGCGCCGGGTTGTTCGGATAGGGAGTGCCCGCCGAACAATAAAGGATCTCGGACGCGATCTTCGAGAACGAGGCGTAGAAGTGGTTGGTCGACTTGATGACCAGGATCTTCTTCGTGGTCGGATCGATGCCCATCACCGAGAAGAGGCTTGGATCGAAACTCTGTGCCCGGGTCGAGTTGAGGATGATGTCAATGCCGCTGAAATGGATGTGAGCCGCGTCGCCGAACGGCGCGAAACTCTCGCCGAAGCGCATCTCGGCGTCCCGCACCAATTTGACCACCTTGACCGTGCCGTCGACCGGATTGCCGGTTCCGGGGGCTGACTTGGCGCCAAAACGCAACGGGATCTCGGCGCCTTCGCCAGCCGCCATGCAGATCTGTACGGCCATCGGATCCCAGATCGTTCCGACCGCAACGTCGGAAGCGCCACGCCTCAGGAGTTCTTCAAGCAACACCGTCGCGTCACCAGCCGTACCGCCGCCCGGATTGTCCCAGACATCCGCGATCACCACTGGCCCCGCGGCCGCGGCAAGCGCCTCACTGACGGCCTGCTTCTCGTCGATCTGCGGCATGATAAAGGTGCCGCGCTTCGAGAAGAGCTCGAGCCCCAGCTCCCGCGCGATGCTTGCGCCCTTTTCCGCCTTGCCGTTGGTGACGGCGATCAGCTTGGTGCCCATCTCGGGAACGTCGCCCGCCATGAAGCCATGGACGACCGAGAGCGAGAGCACATCCGCGTCTTCTCTTTCGATCCGCATCAGCTTGTCGACGAAGGACCGCATCGGCTCGCGCGACGTCGGGTAGACGTCGATCATCCGGCAGTCGAACACCGACATGACAGGCGTGACGCGGCCTTCGAGCGTATCGACCACGATGCGCCAAAGGTCCTCGGCGCGGTCGACGAAGTCGGTGTGCGGAAACTCCTTGAAGAACACGAAGAAGTCCGAGGCAGCGACGCGCTTGGCCGTCAGGTGGCTGTGAGGATCGAGCTCGGCACAGACGAGAATATCGGGTCCGACGATTTCGCGGACGCGCGCCAGCAGGTCGCCCTCGGTGTCCTCGTAGCCGGCAGCGACCATCGCGCCGTGCAGGCCGAGCACAACGGCGTCGACCGGCATGGCGGCCCGCAGTTGGTCGAGGATCTCGTCGCGCAGGCTCTCATAGGTCTCGCGGTTGACGAGGCCTGCCGGATCCGCCCAGGTGGCGGTGCCTTCGATCAGTAACCAGCCCTTTTCCGCGGCGACGCGACGGCCAACCGTGATGGGCGCGGTGCAAAGCGTCGGGGTCTCCGGGTGCTCACCGGGTGGTGCATAGAGCGAGGCTTCGAAGGCCCGGCGGTCGATGCAGATCGGGGAGAAGGTGTTGGTCTCGGTCGCAAGCGCCGCTGTGAAGATCCGCAATGCCTTTGCCTTTTCTGTCGCGTCGCTCTTTAGGCCGGACCCATCGGGTTCGGCAGGTAGCCGGTGAAGCCGGCGATCTTCCAGCGTCCCTGATGCAGGCGGCAGTAGTAGACGGTCTGCCATTTCAGGATGTCGACGCTGCCATCCGTCTTCTTCAGACTGCCATCGAACTTCTTGCGTGCCAGCGCCTGGTCGCCGTTGATCTCGATGTCTTCGAGCGTCGTCGTCGTGAAAATGGCCGTGCGCGGATCCTCGGCAAAACTCTGGCCGGCGAAGTCTTCCGCCTGGCGCAGCCATTCATCACGATAGGCGGCGAGCGAGGGGAAGGTCAGCCGCCAATTGTCGGGATTGGTCTCCCGGCGACCGTCGATGCCGATGAAGCTTTCCTCGACGAAATCGTCCGCGACCATCGACCAGTCGGCCGCGAGAAAGGCGTCGATATCGCGAGAGACGAGCATCTCCCAGATCGAATGGCGTGCAGTGTCGGAGGAGGGGAATGGATTGAGGAAAGCATCCCGCATATTCGCGCCCAAAATTGAAATTCTTTTCATGAATGGTGTTTTTCACTAGCCAAATTCAGCTTTCTATGGTCACTTGTCAACGATCAAAGAAAATAATTTGCAAGAAGGCTCATGATGACGATCAAGCGCTATGGTGTGGAACAGGTCGGCGCTGGCGGTAAACCCTTGCCCTTCGCACGCGCGGTGGAAGCGGACGGCTGGCTTTATGTTTCCGGCCAGGTTGCGATGGAAAACGGCGAAATCATCGAGGGTGGGATTATCCCGCAAACCCACAAGACGATCGCGAACGTGCTGGCCATCCTGAGCGAAGCCGGCTACGGTCCGGAACATGTGGTTCGTTGCGGTGTCTGGCTCGACGACCCGCGTGATTTCTGGACTTTCAACAAGATCTACCAGGAGTATTTCGGTGCTCATCCGCCGGCACGGGCCTGCGTCCAGTCGTCGATGATGGTCGATTGCAAGGTCGAGATCGACTGCGTCGCCTATAAGCCGAAGGAAGGCTGATCTTAGAGCGGGATGAGGAGAAGTGTATGCGGTTTTCCGCCCGCATCCCGCTCTCATTCGTGAACCGAAGCAAGGCGTAAGCGGGCGATGGACATCTTCGCGACACTGCAGGAAGAAAAAGGGCGGCTCTCCCAGTCGGAAAACCGCATTGCCGACATTCTCCTGAATGACTTCGAGTTTGCTGTGAACGCCTCCATCATCGAATTGGCGAGCAAGGCGGACGTCTCTCCGCCGACCGTCACCCGCTTCTGTCGCCGGCTCGGCTGCGACAGCTTTTCAGACTTCAAGGTCCAGCTCGCCCGCACAGCCTATATCGGCATGCGCTATCTGAAACCGGAGCCGAAGAGCCGCGAGACCGGCGATGTCGCCCAGGACATCATCACCAAGGCGCAGAATGCGCTGTTTCTGCTGCATCGCTCACTCGACCTCGCGGCGATCGAACGGGCGGTCGAGCGGATCGCCGCGGCCGAAATGATCTATGCCTTCGGTTCGGGCGGCAACTCCTCGATGATTGCCGGCGAACTGCAAAACCGGCTCTTCCGTTACGGCCTGCGCGTCACCGCCAGTTCCGACCACAGCATGCAACTGATGATGACGGCGGCCGCCCGGCCGACCGACGTGCTGATCGGCTCGTCCTTCTCCGGCCGCAATGCCGAGCTGGTGCGCGCCTTCACGCTCGCCCGCGAACTGAAAGTGCCGACCATCGCGCTGACACAGAGCGGTAGCCCAGTCGCGGCCGCCGCCAGCATCACGGTCCCGGTCGATCTGCCCGAGGGCAACAACATTTACCGTCCCACCTCCACCCGCATCGCCTATCTGGCGCTGCTCGATATCCTCTCCAGCCTCGTTGCCTATCGGGTGCAGCCCCAGGCGACGACCACACTTCGGCGCATCAAGCAGCAGCTCGTGACGCACCGCGACGGTGACGATCGCCAGCTTCTCGGAGACTGACGTGCCGCGAAAGGTCAGCGCATGACACAATCCCTCGCGATCGTAACCGGCGCGGCCGGCGATATCGGCCGTGCTATCGCGCGCAAGCTTTCCGATGATCACGACGTGATCCTGCTCGTCGATATCGATGCGGGCGCTGCCGAACGAGCGGCGCGTGCGCTCGGCGATGACAAACGCTTCGTGGCCGTGGCTTGCGACGTCACCGACACGACGAGCGTTGCGGCGATGGCGGCGACAGCAGCGGAGAGGGGAGCCGTTCGCACGCTCGTCAACAATGCGGGTGCTGCCCGCGCCGTCAGCCTGCATGATACGACGCCGGAGATCTGGCGCATGGACAACGCGCTGAACCTCGAAGCTGCGTTCCTGTGCTTTCGCGCCGTCGAGGACATGTTGAAAAAGACCGGCGGATCGGTGGTCAACATCGCCTCGGTCAACGGCATGAACGTCTTCGGCCACCCTGCCTACAGCGCCGCAAAAGCCGGCCTCCTGCATCTGACGCGGCTCATCGCGGTGGAATACGGCAAGTTTGGCATCCGCTCGAACGCTGTTGCCCCCGGCACGGTGCGCACCCAGGCCTGGGAGGCGAGGGCAGCGGCAAACCCTGATGTCTTCGAGGAGGCACGTCGCTGGTATCCGCTGCAGCGCATCGTCAACCCCGACGACGTCGCCAACGCCGTGCATTTCCTGGCGGGACCACTTGCTGCGGCCATTACGGGCGTCTGCCTGCCAGTCGATTGCGGCCTTACCGCCGGTCAGGCGGAGCTGGCGCGCACGTTTTCGCAATCAAGCCATTACTGACATTGCATTGGGGAGGAAGAAGATGCACCCGGTTTCCTATCGTCTCGAGGCGTCCTGGCAGCCGGATGGCGGGCCGTTCGGCCGATTCACTTTCACGCTGTTCAATGTCTCTGGTGCGCCACTTTCCGACTTCAGGATCGTCTATACGTCGTTGACGCGCGTCATCGATCCCGAGGCCTGCGGCAATGCCGTCTTCCTGCGCCGCAACGCCAATTTTCACGAGTTTGCGCCGCCGGAGGGGCTGACGATCGACAATGGCGAAAGCTGGACCTTCACCGTCAGCGGCCTGCATCGCAATGCGCGCCATTGCACCGATGGCGCCAAGTCCGCCTATCTGACGCTTGCCGACGGCCGACATGTTCCGGTCGCGGTATCGGACTTGCTTCTTGAAAACGCCGTCAGTGAGCCGCCGCCGGTTCGGCTGCCGGAAGGCAAACTCGATCAACCCTATGCGCTCCAGCCCTGGCCGGCGACGCTCGAGCTTCGTGCCGGAACAGGTTTTCCGGTCGTTCTCTATCCGGCCACAGGCGCCGGGCAAGACGACATTGCTGCGCTCGATACCGTCTTGTCGATGTTTCATCGACTGTTTCCCGAGGGCCACGCACCCTTCAGCCTCGCGGCATCGAAGCAAGGGCGGCCGGTCGTCTTCATCGCGGATGCCGATATGGCGGCAGAGGCCTATCGTCTTGATTTCTCCGAAGCCGACATTCGCCTGAGCTACGGCGGCAGCGCCGGCCGCCAATACGGCCTGACGAGCCTGGCCCAGCTTCTGGACGGCGCACGCAACCATCCCGACAAGTTCCGCTTCCCGGCGAGTGGTACGATCTCGGATGCGCCGCGCTACGGCTGGCGCGGCTGCCATCTCGATGTCTCTCGACAATTCTACCCGACCGCCGACGTGGCGCGGCTGATCGACATCCTCGCCTGGTTCAAGCTCAACATCTTCCACTGGCATCTGACGGACGACGAGGCGTGGCGCTTGGAGATCAAGGCGTTTCCGGAGCTGACGACGCTCGGCGTTCTGCGTGGCCCCGATGAACCGCTCTTGCCGCAGCTCGGCAATGGTGCAGAGCCCGTGGGCGGTTTCTACAGCCAGGCGGACGTCAAGGCGATCGTCGCGCAGGCGATGTCGCTCCACATCGATGTCGTCCCGGAGATCGACATTCCCGGACACAGCACGGCGACGCTCGTTGCGCTGCCGGATCTGACCGATGGCCAGGAGGCGCCGGAGAGCTACCACTCGGTTCAGGGCTATCCGAACAATGCGCTCAATCCGGCCGTCGCCTTCACCTACGAATTCCTCGAGAAGGTCTTCGACGAGATGGTCGAGCTCTTCCCGAGCCAGTACATCCATATCGGCGGTGACGAAGTGGCGAACGGCTCGTGGCTTGCTTCGCCGCTTGCCAAGAAGCTGATGGAGCAGGAAGGCATTTCCGGTACCTTCGCGCTGCAATCCTATTTCCTGAAGCGGGTGAAGCAGATGCTGACGGCGCGTGGCCGCAAGCTTGCCGGCTGGAACGAGGTGGCGCATGGCGGCGGTGTCTCGACCGAAGATACGCTGCTGATGGCCTGGGAGCGGCCGGAGGTCGGCATCGAGCTCGCACGCGAGGGCTATGACGTGGTGATGACGCCCGGACAGGCCTATTATCTCGACATGGCGCAGGCCGATGCGTGGCAGGAGCCCGGTGCGAGCTGGGCTGGTACGGCAACGCCCGCCCATACCTATGGTTATGAGGCCGAGGGTGAATTCCCCGAGGAGCTGAAGCCGCGCCTCAAGGGCGTCCAGGCCTGCATCTGGTGCGAGCACTTCCTCTCGCGCGGTTACTTCAACCGTTTGGTCTTCCCGCGGCTTCCGGCGATCGCCGAAGCGGCCTGGACACCCAAGGCGGCGAAGGATTGGCTGCGTTTCGCGGCGATTGCGCCGCTCAGCCCGAACCTCTGAGAGGAAAACCTATGCGCATCGCCGTTGGTGGCATCCACACTGAGTGCAGCACCTATTCACCGGTTCTGATGGCGGAGGAGGATTTCCGCGTCCTGCGCGGGCAGGCGTTGCTCGACGCGGACTATTTCAGCTTTATGAAGGCCGAAGGCGTCGAGCACTTGCCGCTCTTGCATGCGCGCGCCGTGCCCGGCGGACCCGTATCGCGCCCGACCTACGAGGCGTTCAAGGCGGAGTTCCTCGAAAGGCTCAGCGAAGCCCTGCCAATCGACGGCCTCTATCTCGCCATGCATGGCGCGATCAAGGTTGACGGCATGGACGATGCGGAGGGCGACTGGATCTCGGCCGCCCGTGCTGTCGTCGGCGCCGATTGCCCGATCGCGGCGAGCTATGACCTGCACGGCAATGTCAGCCAGAAGATCATCGATCAGCTCGACATATTTGCCGCCTACCGCACCGCGCCGCACATCGATACGCCGGAAACCATGACCCGTGCCTGGTCGATGCTCATCTCGGCGCTCAAAGACGGGACGCGCCCGGGTATCGCTTGGGCGCGGGTTCCGGTGTTGCTGCCCGGCGAATGCACCTCGACCGAGGACGAGCCGGCGAAGTCGCTTTATGCGCAGTTGCCAGAGATCGACAAGCGGCGGGGGATCCTCGACGCGAACCTGATGGTTGGTTACGTCTGGGCCGATGAGCCGCGGGCTACCGCCTGCGCGGTCGTCACCGCGACGGATAGGACCGCGGCCAAGCAAGCGGTCGAAGAGATCGCCGCTGGCTACTGGGCGGAGCGGAACAACTTCCGCTTCGGTCCGGTGACGGGACCGCTCGACGAGATGCTCGACATCGCCGAACGGGCGACGACAACGCCGGTTATCCTCGCCGACTCCGGCGACAACCCGACCGGCGGCGGCGTCGGCGACCGCGCCGATGTGCTGAAGGCGCTGCTGGCACGCAAGTGGCGCGGCGCTCTGATTGCCGGCATCACCGACCGGCCCGCTGTCGAGGCCTGTTTCGACGCGGGTGTTGGCGAAATGCTGATGCTCAAGATCGGCGGAAGCCTCGACCCGGCAAGCCCAAGGGCCGAGATGCTGGTGGAGGTCGTCAGGCTCGACGATCCAGGCGCTCAGAGGGAGCGGCAGGCGGTGGTGCGCGTCGGCGAGATCGATATCGTCATTGCCGCGCGCCGCAGGCCCTATCACGATATCGAGGACTTCCGTCGGCTGGGGCTCGATCCTCAGGCCGTGCGGTTGCTGGTCGTCAAGTCGGGTTACCTGTCGCCGGAACTGGCGCCGATCGCCAACCCCAATCTGATGGCCTTGACCGAGGGCGTCGTTAATCAGGGCATCGCCGGCCTGGCAAGCCTCCGCCGCCAGCGGCCGGCTTACCCCTTCGATCAGGACTTTGCCTTCGAGCCGGCTGCACGGTTCTCGGCCCGCTGGTCGAGCGACGACTGAGGTCACGCTATCCGCATATTTCCTACCCGAATCTTGGGTAGGCTTTCTGCTGCAGCGCCGCGCGTCTTTTGAGGACGCGCCAAGGTCGCAGCGATACTTCAAGTTGCTGCATGATTGTCCTTGAATCGATGCCGATTCAAGGAATTTTGCAGCGCCCTCCACCCGCTTCGCGGACACGTTCTGTCATGACTTCCACCATTCTCAGCGCCATGCGCAACCCGGCCATGCGGATCAGCATGCTGGCTATCTTCCTGTTCGGCTTTGCGGGGGCAGCAACCTCGCCCTACCAGTCGGTCGTCGGCATCAACGAACTGGGGCTCAGCGACGCCGTCTATTCGTTGCTGATCCTCTTTGCCTCGACGGTCAATGTCATCGTCAGCGTTTCCATTGGCATTCTCGCCGATCGCGTTGGCAACTACCGGGTGCTGATGTCGACGGCGATCCTCTTCGGCGTCATCGGCTACGGCATCGTCTATGCGCTGCCGCACCAGATGAGTTTCGTCATCAGCGTCCTTTTGCTGCTGCCGATCTACGGCTCACTCTATACGCTTGTCTTCGCCAATGTGCGCAGCATTGCACGGCGGATGAGCGGGCATGATGCGGCATCACTGACGACGGGCGCACGTGCGGCCATCTCGCTTGCCTGGGTGCTGGTGCCGGGACTGGTGGGCTTTGCGCTGGCGGGCGGAGAGAGCATGTTGCCTGCTTATCTTCTTGCCTCTCTTGGCTGCACCGTCAATCTGCTGATCGTCTTCTTCTCGCTCCCCAACGAAGGCGGGGTCGATCCGTCGCTCGGCAAGCGGCTGTCCTACTGGACGTCGTTCCGGGAAATCCTGACGCCGCGCATCTTCTTGCGGGTGATAGCCGTTGCGACGATCACCTCGGCGCTGCATGTCAATGCAGCGGTGCTGCCTCTGATCATGATCGACGAAATCGGCGGAAGCGTCACTGATATCGGCATCATCGTCGGCATCGTCGCTTTCCTGGAAGTCGTCTTCATCTTCGTCTGGGCGCGCATTCAGTTGAGCCTCGTCCCCTTCAAGGCGCTGGCGCTGGGGACGGCCATCTATATCGGCTACATGCTGCTGCTCGGCATTTCCAGCGCCACCTGGCAGATCTACGCGCTCACGCTCATCAGCGCCTTCGGTGCCGCGGCGCTGATCACCATTCCGATCAGCTACCTTCAGGACCTGATTGCCGACCGGCCAGGACTGGGAAGCTCGCTGATCGCCGTGAACCTTTTCTTAAGTGGCGGGCTTTGTGCTGGGCTTTTCGCGCTCGGCACCCGGATCAGCAACTATTCCGGAACGGCGCTGCTCGGTGGCGTCGGGGGATTTGCCGGGCTCGTGCTGCTGCTGGTGCTTGACGGCAAGCGGGAAAAGACGGCAGCAAGTTAAAGCGCAGAGATTGAAATGGGATAAGCCGACAAGCTCATCCCATCCAAGAACATTCGGGGCGCCATGAGGCGCCCCGAAGACGATATCAGTTGCCGAGGATGCCCGGCAGGCGCAGGCCCTTGTCCTTGGCGCAATCAAGGGCAATGTCGTAGCCCGCATCGGCGTGGCGCATGACGCCGGTTGCCGGATCGTTCCAGAGGACGCGCTCCAGGCGCTTGGCCGCGTCATCGGTACCGTCAGCGCAGATGACGACGCCCGAATGCTGCGAGAAGCCCATGCCGACGCCGCCGCCATGATGCAGCGACACCCAGGTGGCGCCCGATGCGGTGTTGAGCAGCGCGTTGAGCAGCGGCCAGTCGGAGACGGCGTCCGAGCCGTCCTTCATCGCTTCGGTCTCGCGGTTCGGCGAGGCGACCGAGCCTGAGTCGAGATGGTCGCGGCCGATGACGACGGGAGCCTTCAATTCGCCGTTCTTGACCATTTCGTTGAAGGCGAGGCCGAGGCGGTGGCGATCGCCGAGACCGACCCAGCAGATGCGCGCCGGCAGGCCCTGGAAGGAGATGCGCTCGCGCGCCATGTCCAGCCAGTTGTGTAGATGCTTGTTGTCGGGCAGCAGTTCCTTGACCTTGGCGTCGGTCTTGTAGATGTCCTCCGGATCGCCGGACAGAGCCGCCCAGCGGAACGGACCGATGCCGCGGCAGAAGAGCGGACGGATATAGGCGGGAACGAAGCCCGGGAAGGCGAAGGCGTTTTCGAGGCCTTCTTCCTTGGCCATCTGGCGGATGTTGTTGCCGTAGTCGAAGGTCGGGATACCCATGTCCTTAAAGGCGATCATCGCTTCGACGTGATCGCGCATCGAGGCGCGTGCCGCCTTTTCGACAGCCTTCGGATCGCTGACGCGCTTTTCCTTCCACTGGCCCATCGTCCAGCCCTTCGGCAGGTAGCCGTTGACCGGGTCGTGCGCCGAGGTCTGGTCGGTGACCATGTCGGGACGGATGCCGCGGCGGACCATTTCCGGCAGGATTTCGGCGGTGTTGCCGAGCAGACCGACGGATTTCGCTTCGCCGTTCTTCGTCCAGCGGGCGATCATCTCCATCGCCTCGTCCAGTGTTTCGGCCTTCTCGTCGAGGTAGCGGGTGCGCAGGCGGAAATCGATCGAGTCCGGATTGCATTCGACGGCGAGGCACGAGGCGCCGGCCATGACGGCCGCGAGCGGCTGGGCACCACCCATGCCGCCGAGGCCGCCGGTCAGTACCCACTTGCCCTTAAGATTGTCGCCATAGTGCTGGCGGCCGGCCTCCACGAAGGTCTCGTAGGTGCCCTGAACGATGCCCTGTGTGCCGATATAGATCCAGGAGCCGGCGGTCATCTGGCCGTACATGGCGAGACCCTTCTTATCCAGCTCGTTGAAGTGATCCCAGGTCGCCCAATGCGGCACGAGGTTGGAGTTGGCGATCAGCACGCGCGGGGCGTCCTTGTGGGTGCGGAAGACACCGACCGGCTTGCCGGACTGCACCATCAGCGTCTCATCGTCGTTGAGGTCCTTGAGCGTCTCGACGATCTTGTCGAAATCGGCCCAGGTGCGCGCCGCCCGTCCGATGCCGCCATAGACGACCAGTTCGTGCGGGTTTTCCGCAACGTTCGGGTCGAGGTTGTTCATCAGCATGCGCAGCGGCGCTTCGGTGAGCCAGCTCTTGGCATTGAGCGTCGTGCCCTGGGGGGCGCGCACGTCGCGAATGTTGTGGCGCGGATTGTTCATGGTCATGCCTCGCTCCCTGTCTGTGTTTTGAGGTCAAATGCGATGGTTTCGATGCGGTTCAGGATGGCTTTCAACGGCTCGCGCAGCCGCGCGCTACGGGCGGCGTCGAGCGCGAAGGGCGGCTCTTCTGCGGTGAGATGGGTCGATTGCGCGAGCTCCATCTGGATCGCATGCACGCCCGTTTCCGGCCGGCCATAGTGGCGGGTGGTCCATCCACCCTTGAAGCGGCCATTGAGAATACTGGTGTAACCCTCTGCCGCAGCAGCGATATCGGCCGTCGCCTTCTCAATCTCGGGCGCGCAGGTCTTGCCCATGTCGGTGCCGATGTTGAGATCCGGCAGCTTTCCTTCGAAGAGGAACGGGATATACGAGCGGATCGAGTGGCAGTCATAGAGCACGACGACGCCGTGGATTGCCTTGATACGTTCGATCTCGGCGGCGAGTGCCGCGTGATAGGGCGCGTGGAACGTCCGCAGACGTTCGGCGATATCGGCTTCGGTTGGCGCCTCGCCATCCTTCCAGATCGGCTTGCCGTCGAAATCCGTTTCCGGGATAAGTCCGGTCGTGTTCTGGCCGGGGTAGAGGCTGACGCCGGCGGGATCGCGGTTGGCGTCGATCACGTAGCGGTGGAAGGTGGCGCGAACGACGGTCACCTCCGGCAGCAGGCCATCATAGAGCTGGTGGATGTGCCAATCGGTATCGGCCAATATCCGACCGTTGTCGTTGAGCCGATCCCAGATCGCACCCGGCACGTCCGTGCCCGTGTGCGGAAATCCGAGAATGACCGGGGAGTCTCCCCTTTTGACTTCGAAGACCGCCATCTCAGGCCTCCAGGCTGGGAAGGATGCCGGCGGAAACCGCGGCGTTCAGGCGACCGGAAGCGATGAGGTCGCCGGCAGCCTTGAGGTCGTTGGCCATGTAGCGGTCTTCTTCGATCGTCGGCGAGACGGCGCGAAGTGCGGCGGCGGCCTTCTGAAGCTCCGGGCTCGTCGCGAGCGGCGCGCGAAATTCAACGCCCTGGACGGCGGTGAGTGCTTCGATGCCGACGATCGAGAAGAGGTTCTCGGTCATCAGCAGCAGGCGGCGAGCACCATGGCAGGCCATGGAAACGTGGTCTTCCTGGTTGGCCGACGTTGGTGTCGAGTCGACCGAGGCCGGGTGAGAGAGCTGCTTGTTCTCCGACATCAGCGCGGCGGAGGTGACCTCGGCGATCATCAGACCGGAGTTGAGGCCCGGTTTCTTGGCGAGGAAGGCCGGCAGGCCATAGGAGAGGGCAGGATCGACGAGCAGCGCGATACGGCGCTGCGAGATCGCGCCGATCTCACAGACAGCGAGCGCGATCTGGTCGGCAGCGAAGGCGACCGGTTCGGCGTGGAAGTTGCCGCCGGAGACGACGGAATTGTCCGACAGCACCAGCGGATTGTCGGTGACGGCGTTGGCTTCGGTCTCGAGCGTGCGCGCAACGGAGCGCAAGAGATCAAGGCAAGCGCCATCGACCTGCGGCTGGCAACGAATGCAATAGGGATCCTGCACGCGCTCGTCGCCTTCGATATGGCTTTCGCGGATGGCCGAGCCGGCAAGAAGTGCACGCAGAGCTGCGGCCGTGTCGATCTGGCCACGATGGCCGCGCAGAGTGTGAATGTCGGGATGGAAGGGCGCGGAGGAACCCATGGCCGCATCGGTCGACAGGGCACCGGTGATCAGCGCGGCCTGCGCAGCGCGGTGCGCGCGGAAGAGGCCGGCAAGCGCGAGTGCTGTCGAGGTCTGGGTGCCGTTGATCAGCGCCAGGCCTTCCTTGGCCGCAAGCACGACGGGCGTCAGTCCCGCAGCGGAAAGCGCTTCGGCGCCCGACATGCGGCGTCCTTCGAAGAAGGCTTCGCCATGGCCCATCATGACCGCCGCCATATGGGCGAGCGGCGCGAGGTCGCCGGAGGCACCGACCGACCCTTTTTCGGGAATGACGGGGATCACGCCCTTTTCGAGCATGGCTTCGATCAGCCGCACGAGTTCGAGGCGAACGCCGGAGGCGCCGCGACCGAGTGAGACGAGTTTCAGCGACAGGATGAGGCGCACGACGTTTTCGGCGAGCGGCTCGCCGACGCCGCAGCAATGCGACAGGATCAGGTTGCGCTGCAGCGTCGCGACGTCGGCGCTGTCGATCTTGATCGAGGCCAGCTTGCCGAAGCCCGTGTTGATGCCGTAGACCGGTGCGTTGCCGGCGACGATGTCGGCGATGCGGCGTGCGGCCTTCTCAATGCCGGCGTCAAAGGACGGGTCGAGACGGGCGGGTTCACCGGTCCAGTAGATGGTTTCGAGGTCACGAAGGGGCACGGAGCCCGGATGTAGAATAATGGTCATTGACCAGTCCTTTGCCCTCTGAAGATGCATTCATGAAGCGGGTTGAAGCCGATGCGATAGACGAGCTCGGCGGGATCCTCGATGTTCCAAATCGCGAGATCGGCTGACTTGCCGACCTCGATCGTTCCGGTCTCAGTGAGCAGGCCGAGGGCGCGTGCGGCTTCGCGCGTCGCACCGGCAAGGCTCTCGGCAACCGTCAGCCGGAAGAAGGTCGCCGACATGTTCATGGTGAGGAGCAGCGAGGTCAGCGGCGAGGTGCCGGGGTTGCAGTCGGTTGCGATCGCGATGCGCGCGCCGGCGTCGCGCAGCGCCTGCACCGGCGGCAAGCGTTCTTCGCGCAGTGCATAGAAAGCGCCAGGCAGAAGCACCGCGACGGTGCCCGCCTTGGCAAGAGCCGCGGCACCCTCGGCGTCGAGATATTCCAGATGGTCGGCCGAAAGCGCGCCGTAGGAGGCTGCAAGCTTGGCGCCGCCGAGATTGGAGAGCTGCTCTGCATGGAGCTTCACCGGCAGGCCGAGCGCCCTGGCGCGGTCGAAGACCTCGGCGATTTCCGCGGTCGAAAAGGCAATGCCCTCGCAGAAGCCGTCGACTGCGTCGACCAGCCCTTCGGCGTGTGCCGCGTCAAGCCCGGGCAGGACCACGTCGGAGATATAGTCGCCGTTGCGGCCCTTGTAGTCGGCCGGTGTCGCGTGCGCAGCGAGGTAGCTGGTGACGATACGCACCGGACGGAGGGTTTCGAGTTTGCGGGCCGCGCGCAGCATGTTGAGCTCGGCAGCCACGTTAAGCCCGTAACCGGACTTGATTTCGACGGTCGAGACACCTTCGGAAAGAAGCGTGTCGAGGCGCGGCAGGGCGCTGTCGACCAGTTGATCCACCGTCAGCGCATTGGTCGCCTTCACCGAGGAAACGATACCGCCGCCGGCACGTGCGATCTCCTCATAGGTCGCGCCTTCGAGCCGCATCTGGAATTCGCGGGCGCGGTTGCCGCCATGCACGAGATGGGTGTGGCAATCGATGAGGGCGGGCGTCATGACGCGCCCCTTGCAGTCGGTGGCCTCAAGGCCGCGCGCGAAGTCTGAAGGAAGATCACGCTCCGCACCGGCGTAGACGATACGGCCATCGACGACCGCAACGGCGGCGTCCTCGATGACATCAAGTCCGTCGACGCTTTCGCGGAGCGCCACGAGACGCACATTGCGCCAGATGCCGGATGCCTGCTTGCTGGTCGAGAGTTGGTTCATGAGGTCGCCTCCACTGGATATAATGTATATACATATTAATTCGCTCCACAAGAGGAAAATTGGCAGATTGGAGGAAAAGGAAAGGGCGATCGGGTCGCCGAAAAGCGATGAGACATCTGAGCAGATTGCTTTAGAAATTTGATTTCGTGAGAATTTTTGCCCGGCGTCGGGTTTTATGAGCGCAAAAAGAAAGGCCCCGAAACCTGAGGTTTGGGACCGCCGTTTATGTCTATAGGAAAGGATAAGCGCGATGGTCTTCGCGAGTCGAAGCCCTGTCAGGGCAAAAATGGATCACGCTAAGCCGCGTGATCCGCCTTGATGCGCAGCCGCTCCACGACCTCGACGAAGCGGTTGCCGGCGACCTCGAGCCTGCCGCTGTTGTCGATGACGCTGACATCGGACCCCGACGTAACGTCGGGGACCTGGCGGCTGAGCCGCCGCAGCACCTCTTCCTCGCTCTCGCGGCCGCGTTCGGCAAGGCGCTTCGCGAGCACCGGCGTTTCCGCCGTGACGACCACGACGGCGATCTCTCCGAAGGCTTCCCGGAACGCAGGCAAGGCGCCGCGGCTGCCGTTGACGATCGCCGTCATGCCGTTCCTGACATTCTGGAGTACCGTGGAGGGGATGCCGTATTTCAGCCCATGCGCGTCCCAGGACACGGCGAAGGCACCGTCCTTTTGCATTCCGACGAATTCGTCTTCCGAGACGCTTTCATGCACCTCGCTGCCGGCATCCGATGGCCGCGTGATGACGCGGCGGACGAAGTGCACGTCGTGACAGTCGGCGAAATGCCGGGCGGCAAAGCCCATGACGCTGTCCTTGCCGGCGCCGCTCGGTCCGACGACGACGACGAGCGCGCCACCCTGTTCGCTCGCGCTCATGCGACACGCCGTCCTTCGCGCCAGACGGAGCGCACAACCGGAATGCCTTCCTTGCGGTGGACGCGGGCGATATCGGCACGCAGGCCGACCGCGATGCGGCCGCGGTCGTTAAGACCGACGGTGCGTGCTGGCGTCGAGGTCACCATCGCGATCGCCTTCGGCAGGTCAATTGCCTCGATTTCGTCGGAAAGGACGAAGGGGGCGTGAATCAGGCTGAAAGGCACATAGTCCGACGACAGCACGTCGAGGACACCACGCTCGGCCAGGTCGCGGGCGGCGATATTGCCGGAGTGCGACTTGCCGCGCACGATGTTCGGGGCGCCCATGAGCACGCTCAAGCCCGCGCGGTGAGAGGCTTCCGCGGCTTCGAAGCTCGTCGGGAATTCGGCCAGCTTGATGCCGAAGCCGATCGATTCCTCGACATGGCTGACGGTCGCATCGTCATGGCTGGCAATGGTGATACCGCGGGCGGCACAGGCCTGGGCAAGCGCGGTCCGGTGCGGGCCGGCATATTTTGCCGAAAGCGCCTGCTGACGCTCGACAAACCGGGCGAATTCTTCGTCCGAAAGGCCACGCTTGGATTTGTAGTAGAGCGTGTACTGGTCCATCGTCTGGAACTGGCGCTGGCCGGGCGCATGGTCCATCAGCGAGACGAGCTTGACCTGCGGGTCGTTCTGGAAGTCCTCGTAATGGTCGAGCACGTCGGAGGTCGACACTTCGCAGCGCAGATGGATCAGGTGGTCGGCGCGCAACCGGCCTTCTTCCTTGGCCTGCGCCAGAGCATCGGCCATGCCGCGCATCTCGCCCTTCTGGAAGCCGCCGTCTTCGTCTGAGCCGAGACGCAGGCAGTCGAACACCGTAGTGATACCGGAGGTGACGACCTGCGCGTCATGTGCCTGGATCGCCGCGATCTTCAGCCAGCGTACGCCCGGGCGCGGCGAATAATGCGCTTCGAGGTGATCGGTGTGCAGTTCAATGAGGCCGGGGATCAGATAGTCGCCTTCGAAGTCCTCGCCGCCGGCAGCCGTTCCCTCGGAAATATCGGCAATCCTGCCATCACGGATCAGCACCGAACCGTCGAGGACTCTGTCCTCCAGAACGATGCGGGCATTGGCTAGAACCTGTTCTTTGCTCATCTCATGCAATCTTTCGTTGGGTGTCGCTGCCGAGCGGCAGCAGCGAGCGGACAGTAAAGGGGGCGCCGCGTTCCGGTTCGACGAAGAGCGCGACTGACGTCACGTGAAGCGGCTTTCCGATGTGCTCGGCAAAGGTGGATTCGAGGACAGAGCGCATGACGCCGCTCGCCTCGGCGGGCACGGGGCCGGTCAAGGTCAGATGGAACTGAAATTCTTCAAATACATAGGGATAGCCCCATTCCCTCAGGTAACGCCTTTGGCGCTCCGGGAGGCTCTCCGGCTTGCGCCGGGCAAGATCCGCCTCCGAAAGGGGGGCACGGAACGGGTCGAAGCGGTGAACGGCATCTTCGGCCAGATCCTGCAGTTCGGCAGAGGGTGCAGACGGCACCAGCGCAAAGAACGGACCGAGCTGGTGCAGGGCGATTTCAGGGATTTCGAAGGGATCGAGATCGGCTGCGAAGCATTCGAAGATGTTGAGCAGTTCTTCCTCGTCGCGGCCTTCCGCAAGCTCGAACGGAGCCTTCAGCGTGCCGTGGAAACCGTAGCGCCGCGGGTCGGCTGTCAGTGCGCGCTGCGTGTCCTTGTCGAGGCCAGCGACCGGCGGGGTATCGAGGTCCTGGCCGGTAAAGGCATCACGGCCGAGCCAACGGGACGCGACCTGCGACAGCCGGTCGTCTGCCGGTGGCGCGAAGTAGATTGCATAACGCACGGTCTTCACTTTCTTGTAGCGACCGGCCCGCCAGGGCGGCGGGTCGATAGTTTGCGGGATGCGATGCGCAGCTAACCGATTTCCATGACAACATCATGATGGCGGGCGCGCAAATGCTTGGCTGTCGTCAATGTGCCTTGCGCCCCATCAGGCGCGAACGGCACGCGTTCGAGATGCTGTCGAAAATAAAGACAACCAGCAAGATCAGAAGCACCATGTAGGCGACATTTTCCCAATCGGAATTGGTGCGCATCGCTTCCCAGAGCTTGAGACCGATACCGCCCGCGCCGACAGCGCCGATGATCGTCGCTGACCGGGTGTTCGATTCCCAGAAATAGAGCGCCTGACTGGCAAAGACCGGCAACACCTGCGGCAGCACGCCGAAGCGCTGTACGGCAAGCGGCGCGGCACCCACCGACTTGACGCCCTCGCGCTGCTTGTCGTCGATGTTCTCCAGCGCCTCGGAATAAAGCTTGCCCAGCGTGCCGGTGTCGGTGAAGAAAATCGCCGAGATACCGGCAAGCGGTCCGGGGCCGAAGGCGCGGGTGAAGAACAGCGCCCAGATGAACATGTCGACCGACCGCAGGAAGTCGAAGAAGCGCTTGGCCAACTGATTGGCCATGAAGTTCGGCGTGATGTTGCGGGCGGCCAGGAAGCAGAGCGGGAAGGCGATCAGCGACGCAAAGAGCGTGCCGACGAAGGCCATGACGACCGTCTGCAAGAGCTTCGTCCACACATCCAGATGCTGCCATTCGGCATTGTAGAGAATGTTGCTCCAGGCAAGCGAAAGGTTCGAGCGGGCCGGATCGATGCGCTCGCCGGAGGCGATCAGCGAGGCGACCTCGCCATAGCTTTTGCCGAAGAAGGGTGAGTTGGTGTCGAAGAGGAAATTCGCCCAACCGAAGAACCGATTGCGCACCGAGACCTCGTCGCCTTCGACTTCGGCCCAGCCGGTGGCGCCAAAAGCCAGAACGATCTTCTCGCCGGGACGCTTCTGCGTCGCCCAGGACGGCAAAGCGCCTTGCGGTGTCACCGTGTCCGTGCCATCGACGGCCATCGTCAGCGTCGCGCCGCCATGGGTCGCCTTCACCAGACCGTCGGCGATCTCGATCTTGGTCGAGCGGTCGTAGGTCACGACGACCCGCGTCAGCACCTCTTCCGTACGGGTTTCGACACGGTTCTGCGCCTCGGCTGTCGAGCCGCTGCCAAGGGCCGAACTCGGCGCCATGAAGCTGAAGGACGAGCTTGCTTTCGGCTTGGCCACCTGCGTCGTCGACGCCGGGATTTCAACGCGCCGCGTCACCGTCTCCTTGTCGAGCTCCACCCAGTCCGGCTTGGGATTGGGGCCAAGCGGCGAGTTGCGCTGATAGTTGAGGCTCATCGTCCGGTCGGAAGCGATGTGGATTTGCGGACGCACTTCGTAAGAAACCCAGTCGGCGAGATAGGTGCCGGCGATGCCCCAATTGGCATTGCCGAGCACCTGGCCGATCGAGAAGAACCACCAGCTGAAGACGAGATAAACGATGACGCCGCCGGCGATCGCTGCCGTGCGTACCCGCTTGGAGGCGGAGGATTTCAGGAGCTCGGGATGGCGGGTCGCAATCGCGTCCATCTCCATCGGGCTCAGTCGTGTGGTCGTGGTCATGGCGCGCACCTATTGGGCAAGCTGGAATGCCTGCTCGCCGACGAGGCGGCGGCGAAGCCAAGCGGAAAACTGGTCGACGGCGAAAATGGTCGCGAACAGCAGGATGACGATCGCCAGCGTCTTGGCCTGATGGCCCTGGCCGATCGAAAGGCGCAAAAGCTCACCGATGCCGCCGCCACCAACGGCGCCGATGATGGTCGAGGCGCGCACATTGATTTCGAGCCGCAGCAGGAAGTAGCTGGTGAAGTTGGGCAGCACCTGCGGCACCATGCCGAACCAGACGCGCTCGATCCAGTTGCCGCCGGCAGCACGGAGGCCTTCGTCCGGTTTCATGTCGGCGTTTTCGACCACTTCGTAAAAAAGCTTGCCGAGCGCGCCAATCGTGTGGATCGAGACCGCGGCGATCGCGGGAATGGGCCCGAGCGAGAGGATCGCCAGGAAGAAGCCGGCAATCACCACTTCCGGAAAGGCGCGCAGAATCTCCATGAAACGGCGAACGGCGCCGCGTATCCACGGATTGGGCATCAGGTTGCGCGCAGCAAGGAAGCAGAGCATGAAGCCGAAAGCCGTGCCGATGACTGTCGAGAAGATCGCGATGTTCACGGTCTCCAGCATCTTGTGCACATATTCGGGGATGTAGAAACTGTCGGTCAGGTACAGCCGGCCTTCGGGGTAGTTGTACTTGAAGCTGCCGTCGTCATAGGGCGAGGGCAGGTCGAACATGGCGCGGAATATTTCCAGGCCGTCACGCGGTGCGAGATCGCCGACGAAGTCGAACAAATGCGGCAGGCGATCGAAGAACTTGCCGGCGTTGGAATCGTTGGCGAACCAGAGCGAACCCGAGAGCGTCAGGAAGAGAAGGGCGAAGCCGAGCCAGGAATAGAGACGGCGGCGGGAACTGAGTTCCTGCCAATGGCGCTCGATGACGGCGCCGTTGTCGCTCAGATGCCGTGGGAGCAGGGAAGTTGCCATGATCTTTCCGGCTTACACCGGCCTCTTTGGCATTTCCTGGAAAGTGCGAAGCGGCTTTCCGTCGGGAAATGCGTGAATAAGCGATAGACATACTCAGCAGCGCGGCGCTGAGACATGCAGTCGGGACAGGTGCCGGACACCCCTTCAAACAGTGAAACGCTGGCCGTTTGGGCGGCCAGCGTTCCCGGGAGATGCGGTTTATCAGCCGCCGATCGTCGCCTTGCGGGCGTCGATGATCGGCTTGTAGAAGTCGGAGTTAACTTCGGTATAGCCGGTGAAATCACCGCCCTGGATGGCCGAGAAGCAAGCGGCGTCGGTCTTCGGCAGGTCCATCATGAACTGCTTGAACTTTGCCTTCATGTCGTCGTTCATCGAGGTGCGGACAACGATTGGGCCGTTCGGGATCAGCGGTGACTTCCAGAGCTCGACGAGGTCGTTCATGTCGAGGATGCCCTTGTCGACCATTTTGCGCAGGTTGCCGGAGGTGTAGCCGTCCTTGAATTCGCCGACGCCCGAGCCGAAGGTCGTGCCGGCATCGAAGGTACCCTTGACCACTTCGAGAACGAGGTTTTCGTGACCGCCGCCGAAGCCGGTCTCACCGAAGAATTCCTTGACCGGAGCGCCGATTGCTTCCGGCAGGGTGACGAGCGGAACGAGGTAGCCCGAGGTGGAGTCCGGATCGGCGAAGCCGAGCTTCTTGCCCTTCAGGTCTTCGAGCTTGGTGATGCCGGAATCCTTGCGGGCAACCATGATCGAGTGGTAGCCGGTCGAACCGTCGGTCTGGACGGTCGTCAGGATCGGCTCGACGGCGTCAGCCTTGGCGAGGTAAATCTTGGCGTAGCCGGAAGCGCCGAGCTCGGCGTAGTCGAGCGTGCCGCCGAGCAGGCCCTGGATAACGCCGTCATAGTCGGCGGCCGGGAACAGCGAGACCTTCTCGACGCCGATGGCGGCCGGCAGCTTGTCGACGAGGCACTGGAAGTTGCGCAGGCGGTCGGCTTCGTTCTCGCCGCCAAGGATGCCGATGCGGAATTCCTTGAGGTCTTCAGCCTGAGCGTGGCCGACGAGGGCGAGGAGCGCGACGGCGCCCAGAAGAGCTTTCTTCAGCATAAGGTTCTCCCGTGTGTCCGGCTCGGCCGGATCCTATTCGGTTTCAAAGAGGTGCCCTTGACGCGGGCTTTCGATCCTGGCGGGCGTCAGATGCCGGCCAGTGCCAGCGGCTTGAGGCCGGCCGATGCCGTTTCTTCCTGCGGTTCGGTCGCCGGAATGTTGATGCTGGTGGAGGTCATCGATTCCTCGATGCCCGTAGCGGCGCCATAGATCTCGGCAACCGCTGCCGCGGTCAGATCCTTGGGCTGGCCGTCGAAGACGACACGGCCGTGCGCCATGCCGATGATGCGTTCGCAATAGTTGCGCGCGGTATCGAGCGTATGAAGGTTGGTGATGACCGTGATGCCGTCGCGCTCGTTGATGTCGCGAAGCGCATCCATGACGATCTTGGCGTTGAGCGGATCGAGCGAGGCGATCGGCTCGTCGGCGAGCAACACCTTCGGCTGCTGCATCAGGGCGCGGGCGATTGCGACGCGCTGCTGCTGGCCGCCGGAAAGCGTGCCTGCGGCCTGAAGGGCCGTCTGCTCGATGCTCAGGCGTTCGAGCGCGCCGATCGCCATGATGCGTTCTTCGCGGGTGAACATGTTGAGGATGCTCAAGACCGTCGAGCGGTGATTGAGGCGGCCGAGCAGCACGTTGGTGAGCACGTCGAGGCGCGGCACCAGATTGAACTGCTGGAAGATCATCGCGCAGTCGCGCTGCCAGTTGCGAAGTGCTGCACCGCGAAGCGATGAGACTTCGGTACCGTCATAGACGATCGAGCCCGACGACAAATCGACGAGACGATTGATCATGCGCAGCAGCGTCGACTTGCCGGCGCCCGAGCGGCCGATCACGCCGACCATCTGACCCTGGGGGATGTCGAAGGTAACCGAACTCACGGCTGTCTTCTTGCCGAATTGGCGGGTTACACTCTTCAACTGAAACATTTGTAGCAGGTCCTCTTTCGGGGAGACCGGTCATCGGTATGACACCTGCCATATCGGCGCTTCATGAAAGCGAAATGTCAGTTTGTTGTAAGTTCTGTTACAGTTCACAGCCTGACGGGCTGAGTTAATCATGTTCGGGCGAAACGAGAGAATTCTCCTGCACAGCGGTCTCCTGAGCAGCTTAGCTCTGCCCGTCAGCTTCCGTTTCAAGCCGCTCGACTGCCGCTTCGATATGCTCCGGCTGTTCGTGTTCGAGGCCGACCACCCCGTTTCGGGTTTCATGCATTGACACGATGATTTCGTCGAGCTTGGCGTGGATTGCCGCCGTATCGCGATAACCTTGGATCAAGACGACGCTGGTGATCACGATCGCTGCGACCGACAGCGCATAGGTGACGACGTCGGTGAGGCCGAAAGGCACCAGGGCGGTGCTGCCAGCCATCGCCAGAATCACGAAATAAAAGCCGGGAGGACGAGATAGAAAATCAGCCATCTGAAAGAGAAAGTGATTCACTCCGTGTTCTCCGTAGGTCGATGCTCTCATTAACTATCGGACTCAGTCACTTTCTCCGAGGAAGTCAGCTCGAGCGTCGGCCGTTAACAGACGAGTTTCATCTCCTGTCCGTCTCAATCACCCTTGGTCTTGCCCGCATCCGACAGTTTGCCGCGGTGCGGATCCTTCAGGCTCTCACCAACGGCATCCCGGTCCTCCTCGGGATCGTCGGTCGGCGGCAAATAGCCGCGAGGTCGCGTTTCCTTAGGCCCTTCCCAACGTGGTGACTGGTCCGTCGTACCGGGCCTGCCCGTTCGTGGTTCTTTCATCGCGATCTCCCTTTTAACGCCGATAGAACCTTCAAATTTGAGGTTTGTTCCGGATCGCAAGTCTTCGTGCGTTCCGGAAGGCCGGTCATGAGCCCTCGATGCAGCTCGCGCGTTTCGATTCAGGCTCATGAGTCAGGCGACGGTCTAAGTCATGGAGGCGGAACGTGGGTAGCTGGGAGATGGCGCTTGCACCTCGCCGACATTTTCGGCCGCAGAGCCGTTCGTCCCCGTCTCATGGATCTCCGCGGCGAGATGATGAAGATAATGCGGCGACCCTCCCCCGTTGCGCTACCGCGACGTCCACTGAGCGCCCGGGCTGAAACTCTAAGGCGCCGCGCGTCTTGTCAGGCGCGCAAAGGTCGCTGCAGCACTTTGATTTACTGCATGCCTTCGTTCTCAAATCGGGGTCGATTAAAGGAGGACATGAAGTAGGGATTAAGGCCAGAGGCCAGAAAGCCTAGCGGCGCCGTGGCGCCGCTACGGGCCAGGTTCCAAGGTCGTTCCGGAAATATAGAGCGCAATCGGCCGGATCTCGTAGATTGCCGTCGGATTGCTGCGTCGCAACTCGCGCGCTGCCGCGATGGCTGCCTCGAGTGTCGGGAAGTCCACGACGTAAAGGCCCAGAAGCTGTTCCTTGGTTTCGGCGAAGGGGCCGTCGGTGACGATACCTTCGCCCTTGCCCCTCAGCGTCACCGCCCCTTCCACGGGGCCGAGCCGTGCGGCCGGGCCAAAGGATTTCTGTTGAACGAAGCGATCGTGAACCTGGAGCAGGTCGGACATCAAGGCCGCGTCCTCCTCCTTGCTCCACGATTCGACCACGCCTGCCGTGTGATAAGCCAAGATTGCGTAATACATTGGACCGTCCTCCCGGACGTATTCCTGTCAGGTTTCGCCGAAGGCTTCAATCGGCTCGGCGAGGTCGAGGGCTTCTGCACGCATGCCCGAAGTCGGAAACGGCGATGGCCGGCGCTTGCTGTCGGCGTGACCGTACCTCCGCGCTGGAACGCGCTTCCTTGGCTCATTCATCACGCAGACGCATGGTCCCATCACTTCGTTTCATGGAGTGAGCGTGCTTCCGCCCTTGACTCATCTTTATCGATCTTTTCTAACTTATGTTGTCAGACATCTTACATAATCGGGAACCCATTGCTGACGTTCAAACAGGAGGATCGCGTGAGGAAACTGGTTCTAAAGCTCGCCGTCGGCGCTGCCGCGCTGGCGCTTGCCACCGCCGCACAGGCAGGCGAGACGCTCGACCGGGTCATGAGCAAGAAGGCGATGGTGGTTGCCACCAACAGCGGGTGGCCGCCGCAGAGCTATCTCGACGACAGCAACCAGCTGGTGGGCTTCGACATTGACGTCTCCCGGGAAATCGGCAAGCGCCTCGGCGTCGAGGTCAGCTTCGAGACGCCGGACTGGGCCACGTTGACCGGCGGCCGCTGGCAGGGACGTTATGACGTCGGCGTCGGCTCCGTCACCCCCACCAAGGCGCGCGCCCAGGTCATCGATTTTGCCGGCATCTATTACTACAGCCCCTATGTCTATGTGCTGCACAGAGACAGCGAGGCGAAGTCGGTCGCCGATCTGAACGGCAAGGTCGTCGGCGTTGAAACCGCCACCACATCGGAAGACTTCATTCGCCGGCAGTTGGAAATCGATGCTCCGGGGCTGCCGCCGATCGAATACAAGCTGGAACCAGGCGAGATCCGCACCTTCGCCGACTCGATGCTTCCCTTTGACGACCTGCGCCTCGGCAATGGCGTGCGCCTCGATGCCGTCATCGCGCCGGAACAGACCGCACTGAACGCGATCAAGAACGGGTATCCGCTCAAGGTGCTTGAAGGCGAATACGCTTTCAAGGAGCCGCTCGTCGTGATTGCGGAAAAGACCGATCCGGAGTGGACGAAAAAGATCGGCGACGTCATCGCGGAGATGAAGAAGGACGGCACGCTCGCGAGCTTTACCACCAAGTGGTACGGCAAGGACTACAGCGCCGATTGACCTTGACAAGTCTGCGAGGCGGCAGTCGTGCCGCCCCGCAACCCTTAATCGCTGTCTGCGGGGCGAGAGAAAATGTCGTATCCGGATACCTATTACAAAAAGACGATGGTCGATCGCAGGGTCAGACCAGTCCTTTCGGAAACCATCGACTGTGACACGGTCGTCGTCGGCGGCGGGCTTGCTGGTCTGACAACGGCGCTTCAGCTTGCGCGCGCCGGGCAATCGGTCGTCGTGCTGGAAGCCGAAAGCGTCGGCTTCGGGGCTTCCGGTCGAAATGGCGGCTTTGTCAGCCCCGGATTTGCGACCGGTGGCGAGAATATCGCGCGAATGGCCGGTGCCGAGGGTGCACGGGAGATCCATCGGCTGTCGATCGAAGGTGTAGATTTCGTGCGCGATACCATTGCGGCACTGAAGATCGACAGCGCCCATGTGCAGCCCGGCATCACCAGCGTGCTGCGCTATGACGACGGCGGCAGCTTGAAGGCACATGCCGACGCGATGCGCCAAAACTACGGATACGAACTGGAATATTTCGACACCGAGCGTGTCCGCTCCGTATTGAAGTCGAAACGCTATTTCCACGCCTTGCGCGATCCGCAGGCATTCCACATGCATCCACTGAACTACCTTCGCGCCGTTGCGGGAGAGATCGAGCGGCTTGGCGGGCGGATCTATGAGGGCTCGGCGGCAACGGCAAGCATGCTCGACGGTACCGAAAAGACGGTGTCGACAGCCCGCGGTCGCGTCAAGGCACGCCAGGTCGTCTTCACCACCGGTGGCTACACCGGACCGCTCAACAGCCGGCTGAAGCGTGCGTTCCTGCCGATCGCAACCTACGTGATGCTGAGCGAGGCGGCGCCGGATCTGATCCGCTCGGCCATCGCCACAAGCGACGCGATCGGCGACAACCGCCGCGCCGGCGACTATTACCGGCTGGTGGATGGTGGCAAGCGGCTGCTCTGGGGCGGACGGATCACCACGCGGGCGGCGTCGCCCGCGGCCCTGGCCGCGGAATTGCGGCGCGAGATGACCGGCACCTATCCGCAACTCAAGGAACTTAAGACCGAACTCGCCTGGTCGGGGCTGATGTCCTACGCCCGCCACCTGATGCCCCAGATCGGCGAGATGCGGCCGGGGGTCTGGCATTGCACCGCCTTTGGCGGCCACGGCCTCAACACGACGGCGATCGGCGGTAAGCTGGTGGCCGAAGGCATTCTCGGCCAGTCCGACCGCTACAAGCTTTTCCGGCCGTTTGGTCTGGTCTGGGCCGGTGGCTATGCCGGGCTGGCGGTGGCCCAACTCACCTACTGGAAACTGCAGGCACAGGACTGGTGGCGCGAGCGCGCGGCCTGAACGCCGGAGATTTTGAGATGATTGGTCGTCTGATACTGACTTATCCGGATGTCGCGCGACGGTCCGGCATGTTTCTGATGCTGGCGCTCGTCACGCTGGCGATCTACGGGCTCGGCATCAGTCCCGCCTGGATCGGCCATCTGCTGCCGCCGTCGGCGGGCTGGCTGGAAGCCAACCCGGCGCTCGGCCGGCTGATGAGCGCCTTGATGGTCGCCCTGACCGCGGCGGCGAACTGGAAGGCCTTGCGGCAGCTGCCGCGCGGCGGACAGGTGATCGGCGTCTGGATCGAGCTCTTCGTGCTGTTGATGCTGTTCTTCTATTCGTTCGATCTGTCCTTCGCCTTCATCGCCAAGAAGATCGGCTACCTGGTCTCGCAAGGCGTCGTCACGACGCTCTACATCTCGGTGCTCTCGATCGCCATCGCCACGCTGATTGCGCTCGTCGGCGCCATTGCGAAGCTGTCGAAGAACGGCGTGGTCTATGGGCTGGCCACCTTCTACACCTCGCTCTTCCGCGGCCTGCCGCTGTTGATGCAGATCTACATCATCTATCTCGGCCTGCCGCAGGTCGGCTACGTCATCGGTGCGGTGCCGGCGGGCATCCTGGCGCTGTCGCTGTGCTATGGCGCCTATATGACCGAGATCTTCCGGGCCGGCATCGAGAGCATTCCGCGTGGCCAGACGGAAGGCGCGACCGCGCTTGGTCTCAGCCCGAGCCAGACGATGGCGCTGGTGATCATGCCGCAGGCGATGCGGGTCATCATCCCGCCGACCGGCAACCAGTTCATCGCCATGCTGAAGGACTCCTCGCTCGTCTCCGTCGTCGGCGTCTGGGAGATCATGTATCTCGCCCGCACCCAGGGCCAGACCGAGTTCCGCCACATCGAGATGCTGATCACCGCCTCGATGATCTACTGGATCCTCTCGATCGGCCTCGAATACCTGCAGTCCCGTGTCGAAGCCCGCTTCGGGCGGTTCGATGTTCGCTGAGCACGGTGCGCGCTAATTCCTTGCGGTGAAAAGATTGAAGGCGCCCGCCATATACCCGGCCCGGTATTGAACCGGGCCGGGTAGGGCGGGCGAATTGCGTCAAAGTTTGTGCGGTTGCTGCGGAAACCCGCCGACATGGGTGCAGGTGCGCGCAGCGAGGTCGCGCCCGGCCTCCAGCCGTTCGATGAGCGGGCGGCCTTCGAGATGAGCGAGAATGAACCCGGCGATAAAGCTGTCGCCTGCGCCGGTGGTATCGATGACGTCCACCGGACGGCTGCCGGTCGATACCCGTTCGGCGCCGTCGGTGGCGAGTGAACCGAGGGCGCCTCGCGTGACGACGGCCAGTTCGGCTCCCCGAGAGAGGAAATCAACGGCCAATCGTTGTGCGTCCTTACCACCGTCGCCGCCGGACCCGAAGGCGATGCTGAGCCCCTCTACGCCAACGTCGGCAGGGGCGGCATTGACGGAGACGTCCTGTGAGACGCTGACACCGGCGGCGGCAAGGCTCTTGCGCAACGCGCCACCGTCGTCGAGCCAGCCGATATGCACGTGATCCATGGTCTTCAGAAGGGCGATGTCGTCCGCGTCGGGTCGGTAACCGGCGCAGGCGCCGAAATCCTCATAAAGGAAGACGCGGTCGCCCTCCGGCGTGATGCCGATGTCGGTATAGGCGGTGTGGACGTCGCGCTCGTTGAGGCCGTCGAGCCGCACGCCGTTCTGCTTAAGGAGCTGCCGCACTTGCGCGCCGTTGCGGTCACGGCCGACGGCGCCGAAGTAGAATGACTGCTGCCCAAGAAGCGCCAACTGCACGGCGACATTGATCGCATTGCCGCCGACATAGGTTTCGCCCACCGGCGCCTGGAAACGGTCGATGCAATTGTCGCCGACGGCGGCAAGGCGGAAGGTGGTCATGGCGTCTCCTGGCAGCCGCATGGAAAGGTCGCGAACGCGTTTTCGCATCCGCGACCGCTCTGCATGTCTCCTTAAATCGACCTCGATTTGAGGACGAAGACATACAGCAAATCAAAGTCCTACAGCGACCTTTGCGCGTCTGATAAGACGCGCGGCGCTGTAGGCGAACGATTACGTTTCGAATGCTCAGTAGGCAACGCGTTTGTAGTAACGCCGCGTCGTCAGCGGGTGATTGCGCATCACCTCCAGATGGGCGCTGATGCGCTCGAGCACGGTTGCAAGCACGATCGGCGAGACGAGACCGCGCACGTCCGGAGAAAGCCCGGGGAGGATAAACTCCGCGGTGTCGAGGACGGTCAGCTTGCTTGTGTAGTTCGGCACGAAGTTCTGAACGCGCTCGGCAAGGGGGCGCATCGCATCTTCGCCCTTGAACAGGATGACGCTGACGTCCTGTTCCACCAGTTCGAGCGTTCCATGGAAGAAGTCGGAAGCATGCACCGGACGGGTACGGATCCATTGCATCTCTTCGAGAATGCACATGCCGTAGTAGAAGGCCTCCGGCCACGCGTTACCGGCGCCGGTGATGATGTGATAGTTCGAACCGGCAAGAACCTTCGCGAATTCCTCTGCCCTGGCTTCGAAGCCGCGTTTCACCTCCAGCAGCGATTGCGGCAGGGTTTCGAGTTCGCCCAAGATCCGCTCGTAATCTTCAAGCTCCCCGCGGTGGCGCATGATCGAAAGTGCGATGAAGAGCGATTGCAGATAGAAGGATTCGCAGGAGGTGTCGTCTTCGGCGAAGTTGACGAAGACGTGGTCGCCGCCTTGGCCGAGCGGCGTGTCCCGATGTCCAACGAGCGTCAAGACGGTCGCGCCAACCGCCTTTGCCTTCTCTAGCAGCGCCACGCTTTCTTTCGTCGTTCCGGAGAGGGAGGGAATGACGACGATGGACCCGGAGTTCAGGTTCGCCGATCCGGAAAGGACGAGCTCTGCCGGCAGGTCGATAAAGGTGGGAAAGCGGGACCGGCGTTGAAGAAGCTGGGCGGCCGGCTGCATCAGGATGGCGGCGCCGCCCGTCCCAGTGAAGAAGATGTTCTCCGCGCCGGCGGCGAGACAGGCCGCGATCGTGGCGTCTAGTTGTTGGCGCAGCGCGACCGCGCCCGACTGGATGCGAAGAAATCTCTGTTCGTCAAAGTTCAGCATGACACGCTTTCCTGGTGGTTGCCTCGGCCGGCGGTCTTGGTGTCCGCCGCTCCCTTCAATGTTGTAAGACAACTGACAACAATGCGAGCCGGTGTCAAGGGAGATATCTCGCCAGCACGCACCGCGCATCGGGATGCACGCGGAGAAGCGTCAAAAATCCGGGCGACCTGGGGCGCACTTGACCTCCCAGGATTTGTCAGACAAGAACATCTTTGTGATTGTTCAGCGGAGTGAGAGGAATTGGACGAACCCCTTCGTGATACGCGCACACTGGTCATTCAGCTTCGCGACCGCATCGCGGATCTGATTCGCGACGAAGGGCTCAATCCCGGCGATAAATTGCCGACCGAAGCGCAGTTGACGCAGCGCTTCAAGATCTCGCGTCCGGCGCTACGCGAAGCGCTGAAGTTGCTCGAGCAGGACAGCATAATCTATGTCGAGCACGGGCGGGGACGCTTCGTCTCGGCGATGTCCGCCGTTCATGTCGATCGTCCGATCACCGTCTTCGAAAGCGTCACGGACATGGCCCGGCACTATGGCTACGCCACGGCCAACAAGGTTCTCTCCGTAGCGGAAGAAACACCTGATGCGACCACGGCGGAGCAGTTGCGGCTCCAGCCGGGCGAGCGGGTGATCCGCCTCGAACGGCTGCGGCTGCACAAGGACGAGCCAATCCTCTATTGCGTCGACTTTATCCCGCGCAGCATCATCCCGTTGCGCCTCTACGATGTCGATTGGACCGGTTCACTGCTCGATCTTTTGGATCAGCACAGGAGCAGGCCCAGGATGTCGGCTGCGATCGTCTCTGCCGTCATGCTTCCCGATGATGTGGTCGAGCGCAACGATTTGCGCGACTTCGGGCCGGCGCTGCTGATCCGCGAGACCTGTTTCAATGCGGCAGGCTTGCCGGTGGTTTACGCGCTCGACTATCACCGCGGCAGCCATTTTTCCTTCAGCCTGGCGCGCAAGTAATCCGGCCGGCCGTCGGCGGTTGCTGACGATCGGCTCGTGACCGACGACAAACCGATCCCGTTACTTCTCGAAGCGTGCCGGGCTGAATTTCGATGGGTTGAGGCCGATGGCGTCAAAGCCTTCCGGCGCTGCGGCGCCGATGACGAGGTTCGCGGCAAGGGCGCCAAGCGCGGGCGAGGTCAAGATGCCATAGCCGCCTTGGCCGGCGAGCCAGAAGAAATCCGGCCGGTCGCGGGCAAAACCGATGACCGGTAGTTTGTCGGGTGAGAAGCTACGCATGCCGGCCCAGCTCTTGAAGATGCGCCGAACCGGGACGGTCGTTGCCTCTTCGATATAATGCGCTGCCCAGGCGACATCGATTTCCTCGGGCTGGACGTCGGCCGGCTCGCAAGGGGTGGCGTCGGCCGGCGAGGCGAGCAGTCGCCCACCCTCGGGCTTCATGTAGAAGTCTTCATCGATCTCGTTGATTTCCGGCAAGGTGAGCGCGTCGATGCCTTCGGGAAGATCAACGGTGATCGCCGTGCGCCGGTGCGGCACGATGCCGACGGGGGCGACGCCGAACAGGTCGGCAACCGGATCGGCCCAGCCGCCGGCGGCGTTGACGATCGTCTGTGCGCTGAGTTCACCGGCACTCGTCGTCAGTACCCAGCGGTTACCGTCGCGGCGCGGTGCCAGCACGTCCGAGCGTTCGACGATCGCCGCACCATGGCGGCGGGCGCCCCTGACGTAACCCTGCACGAGGTTTTCCACCTCGATGTCCCAGAAATGCGGATCGTAATAGGCGGCCGCAACATAGTCCCGCCGGAGGATCGGCACGCGCGCGATCACCTCCTCGACGGTCAGCCTCCGGATTTCAGGATTGGCGCTGTGTTCCGCCAGGAGGACCTCCTCGAAGCGGTCAGCCTTCTCGGCATTGGCGATCATGACGCCGCCGCGTTGCTTGAGCAGTGCCACCTCTGAGAATCCTTCAGGCGGATTGTCGAAAAAGGACTTGGATAGGGTCGCGAGCGCACAGACCTCGGGCGCGTTGTAGCGCAGCACGAACTCTGCTGCCGAGCGTCCGGTGCTGTGGTAGCCGAGCCCGTCCTCCCGCTCGATCACCACGACGGAGCGATGTGGCGCCAGGAAATAGGCGAGCGACAGCCCGGCGATGCCGCCGCCAATGATTGCCACATCGTATTCGCGCATGTCCCGCCTCCGTTGGTTGTTGGCGGGACCATAGGCAAGCTGCTATCCGCGTTCAAATTTATAACCAGAAAGGCGGCTATCAATTCTGATGATGGTTAGACGATCTCATCGAGGCAGTGGTCGAGCGGTTCCGTGTCGGCGACATGAGCCAGAAACGCAGCCTCAGCCGGATTGAGGATCGCGTTGGGGTTGGAGATGCGGAAGACATTGGTCGTCGGCAGGTCGGTGTAGGGCGGCAACTGCCAAAGCTGGCCCTCCGCCGCGGCCGGCGCCGCCAGGTGATCAGGCAACATGCCGATGCCGACATTGGAGGCGATCAGCCGCATGACCTCTTCGACATTGCAGGAAACGGCACGGACCTGCTGACCGAAGGAGCCGATTGCGCGCACCGCCGTCACCGAGTTCATGTGCTGGCCACCCAGCACGTCGGCGATGAAAGCAATATAGGGATTACCCCTAAGGTCGTTGAAGTCGATGCCCTCGACGCCGAACAGCGGATGACTTCGGCCGCAATAGAGGGCATAGCGCTCGCGCACGTGGAATCGCTTGTTGAGCCAATCGGGTATGTTACCGTCGCAAAGGCCCATCGTCGCAACGTTGCGCTCGACCGCACTCAGCACGTCGACAGTCGTCGCGATGGTGACCGACAGCGTCACTTTCGGGTGCAGCCGGAAGAAGCTTTCGAGCTTGCGGTCCCAGGCAGGATTGTGGGCGTGACTGACGGAATGGATGTTGAGGTGGCCGGTGATTTCCTCGCCTGCGGTTTCCAGAACGTTCGGCAGGCGGATGACAGCTGCGAAGATATCGCGGCACTGGGCGTGCAGCCGGGTGCCGGCATCTGTCAGGTTGAAGCGTCCGGGACGCCGGTCGATGAGTTTCTGGCCAACCGTTTGCTCCAGCCGCTTCAGCGCCATGCTGACGGCCGGCTGCTGCAGAAGCAGCCGGTTTGCGGCTGCGGTAATGCTACCTTCCTCGACAAGCACGACGAAGGTGCGCAGCAGATTCCAGTCGAGATTGTGAGCGAAGCGTTCGAGGCGGTCGTTGGCCATGGTCGTGGCTTGCTTTTGGTCTCTTGCGTTGACTGGGCCGCTCGGCAGCGAGGATTGGCGGCCCAAGGGACTTCAGTTCTTGTCGTCATATTTCAGCGATTTTGCAACACGGGGCGCGTCCCGGGTCGAAGAAGAGGCCATTCCCTGGACGCATGAGGCGGTGCCTCAATTTCGTTTGAAACCGCCTGCACCCCTTGCGATAAGATCAGCCGAGTAATCCGATGGGAGAGAAACATGGCCGGCAAGACGCAATTTCAATGGGATGATCCGTTCCTCCTCGAAGATCAGTTGACCGAGGACGAGCGTATGATCCGCGACACCGCGCGGGCCTATGCGCAGGACCGGCTGCAGCCGCGCATCATCGACGCCTACCGGGAAGAGTCGACCGACCCGGAGATCTTCCGCGAAATGGGCGAACTCGGCTTGCTCGGCGTCACCGTCTCGGACACCTATGGGGGCGTCGGCGCTTCCTACGTCGCCTACGGCCTCGTCGCACGCGAAGTCGAGCGCGTCGACAGCGGCTACCGCTCGATGATGAGCGTACAGTCTTCGCTGGTGATCTATCCGATCTATGCCTACGGCTCCGAAGAACAGAAGCAGAAGTATCTGCCGAAGCTGATCAGCGGTGAGTGGATCGGCTGCTTTGGCCTGACCGAGCCGGATGCCGGTTCGGATCCGGCCGGTATGAAGACCCGCGCCATCAAGACCGAGAGCGGCTACCGCCTCGTCGGCTCGAAGATGTGGATCTCCAACGCGCCGCTCGCCGATGTCTTCGTCGTCTGGGCGAAATCGGAAGCCCATGGCGGCGCAATCCGCGGCTTCGTGCTCGAAAAAGGCATGAAGGGCCTTTCCGCCCCGAAGATCGCCGGCAAGCTGTCGCTGCGCGCTTCGATTACCGGCGAAATCGTCATGGACAATGTCGAGGTCGGCGAAGAGGCGCTGCTGCCGAATGTGGAAGGCCTCAAGGGTCCGTTCGGCTGCCTCAACCGCGCTCGCTACGGCATTTCCTGGGGCGCGCTCGGCGCCGCCGAATTCTGCTGGCATGCGGCGCGCCAGTACGGCCTTGACCGCAAACAGTTCAACCGCCCGCTGGCACAGACGCAGCTCTTCCAGAAGAAGCTCGCCGACATGCAGACGGAGATCACGCTCGGCCTGCAGGGTTCGCTGCGCGTCGGTCGGCTGATGGACGAAGGCCTCATGGCCCCGGAGATGATCTCGATCGTCAAGCGCAATAATTGCGGCAAGGCGCTCGATATCGCCCGCATGGCGCGCGACATGCACGGCGGCAACGGCATCTCCGAGGAATACCAGGTCATGCGCCACATGGTGAACCTCGAGACCGTCAACACCTACGAGGGCACGCATGACGTACATGCGCTGATCCTTGGTCGCGCCCAGACCGGCCTCCAGGCCTTCTTCTGAACGGCACGATCATGGAAGCGCCGCTGAAAGGCATTCGTGTCCTGGAACTGGCCCGCATCCTCGCGGGCCCCTGGATCGGCCAGACGCTGGCCGATCTCGGTGCCGACGTCATCAAGGTTGAAAGTCCGGCAGGCGACGACACACGCACCTGGGGCCCGCCCTTCGTCGCAGGCGAAGATGGCGAGAAGCTCGACGCCGCCTACTTTCACGCCTGCAACCGCGGCAAGCGCTCCGTGGTGCTCGATTTCACGACGGAGGAGGGGCAGGAGGCGGTGCGCCGACTGGCGGCGCAATCGGATGTTCTGCTGGAAAACTTCAAGGTCGGCGGGCTCACCAAATATGGGCTCGATTACGAGAGCCTGAGGAAGATCAATCCGCGGCTGATCTATTGCTCGGTCACCGGCTTCGGCCAGGATGGTCCCTATGCCCATCGTGCCGGCTACGATTATATCGTCCAGGGTATGAGCGGCATCATGGATCTGACCGGCGAACCGGATCGCGAGCCGCAGAAGATCGGCGTCGCCTTCGCCGATATTTTCACCGGCCTCTACGGCGTGATCGCCGTGCAGGCGGCCCTTACCCAGCGCGAACGCACCGGCGAGGGGCAGCAGATCGACATGGCACTACTCGACTGCATGACCGGCGTGCTTGCCAACCAGGCGCTGAACTTCCTGGTCTCCGGCAAGGCGCCGCGCCGGCTTGGCAATGCGCACCCGAACATAGCGCCCTATCAGGTCTTTCCGACCTCCGACGGCCACCTGATCGTCGCTGTCGGCAACGACCGGCAGTTCGTGAAGTTCTGCGCATTGCTCGGGCGTCCCGAGCTCGCGACAGACGAACGTTATCTGACCAACGCGCTCAGAGTGCAGAACCGGGACACGCTGACCCCGGAACTGGCCGCGGAGACCGCAAAGATCGAACGCGACACGCTGTTGAAGATGTTGGAAGATGCCGGCGTGCCCGGCGGGCCGATCAACACCGTCGCCGATGTCTTTGCCGATCCGCAGATCGCGCATCGGCAGATGCGGGTGGATACGCCGCATTCGGGCGCTGCTGCCGGCACATCACCGGGTGTCAGGACCCCGATCCGCTTTTCCGGTGCCGAACTTGCGCTTGAGCGCGGCGTGCCGCGGCTAGGAGAACACACCGACGAGGTGCTGGCGGAGATCGGGATGCAAGTCGCGAAGACGAACTAGCGCCACGTAAGGCGACAAAAGCGCAAGTTAAGTCGCCGCTGAAGGAAAGAGCAAAAAGCCCCGGAAATCATGGAGATTTCCGGGGCTTTAACTTTAGGCTTTCAGTGCGCGATCGAAGACGCGCGACAGCCGTTCGGCAAAGGCGCGCGGATCCTGCGGCTTCTCGCCGTCGAGCACGCGGGCCTGGTCGAGCAGGAGCTGAACGGCATCCGTCCGGAAAGCGGTATCGCCGGCAGGGCTGGCGGCCATTGCGGTGATCAGCGCATGGTTCGGATTGACCTCGAGGATCGGCTTGGCCGCGTCTTCGAGACGGCCGGCGCCCTGAAGCATCTTTTCGAGCTGGCGATCGGGACCGTGCTCCGGTGCGACCAGGCAGACGGCGCTTTCCGTCAGACGGTCGGACGTGCGGACGTCGGAGACGGCCGCGCCGAGTGTTTCCTTGGCAAAGGCGACGAAGTCGATGACCAACTGGCTGGCCTTCGGCGTTTCTTCCTTGCCGCCTTCGGGCTTGGCGATATGGCTGAGATCGGCAGCGCCTTGGGTGATTGACTTCCAGGGCTTGCCTTCGAAGTCGGGGGCGGACGTCACCCAGAAGCTGTCGACCGGATCGGTCAAAAGCAGGACCTCGATGCCGCGAGCGCGAAAGCCCTCGAGCTGCGGCGAGGCCTTGAGCTGGCCGAGATTGTCGCCCGTCAGATAATAGATTGCCGACTGGCCTTCCTTCATGTCCTTGACGTAGTCGGCGAGACTGCGCCGGCCTTCGTCCGAGATGGTGGTCCGGAAGCGTGACAGCGCGACCAGTTGTTCGCGGCGCTCGTAATCTTCGTAGATGCCTTCCTTGAGGACGCTGCCGAAATTTTCCCAGATCTTGTCGAAGGTCCCTGGCTCGCTCTCCGCCAGCTTCTCGATCGCAGTCAGCACGCGGTTGGTGACCCCCTTGCGGATGCTTGCAAGCAGCGGGCTTTCCTGGATCATTTCGCGCGAGACGTTCAAAGGCAGGTCCGAGGTGTCGATGAGCCCGCGCACGAAACGCAGGTAGCGTGGCAGCAATTCCGCCTCGTCGGTGATGAAGACGCGCTTGACGTAGAGCTTCATCCTTCCCTTGCGATCCGGATCGAAGAGGTCGAAGGGCTTCGAGCCGGGCACGAAGGCAAGTGCCGTATATTCATGCCGGCCTTCGGCGCGGAAGTGTACCGTCAGGGCAGGGTCGTCATACTGCCCGGCAACGCCGCGGTAGAAGTCCGCATAGTCTTCCTTGCTGATCTCGCTCTTCTGCTTGGTCCAGAGCGCCGTGCCGTCGCCGACCTGAACGGGTTCCGCGCCTGGCTTTTCCAGAATGGCGATCGGCACCGGTACGTGGCCGGATTGATCCTTGACGATGCGCTCGACCGTCCAGCGCGACGTATAGGTCTTGGCATCCTCCATCAGATGGAGCGTGATGCGCGTGCCGCGCGCCGGCGCGTCCGCAAGTTCGACCGCAGAAACGGTGTAGCTGCCCTTGCCGTCGGAGGACCATAGCCAGGCGTGTTCAGAACCTGCGCGGCGCGACACGACGTCGACCTTGTCGGCGACCATGAAGGCGGAGTAGAAGCCGACACCGAACTGACCGATGAGCTGTGCGCCTTCCTTGCCCTGCGCGGCCTCGATGCGTTCCATGAAGGCGCGGGTGCCGGAGCGAGCGATCGTGCCGAGCGCCTCGACGAGCTCATCGCGGCTCATGCCGATACCATTGTCTTCGACGACAAGGCGGCTGTTTGCTTCATCGAGCGTCAGGGTGATGCGCGGGGTCGGATCGCCGGAAAGCAGCTCGGGCGAGACGATCGCTTCATAGCGCAGTTTCTCGCAGGCATCCGCGGCGTTCGAAATCAGTTCGCGGAGGAAGACGTTCTTGTCGGAATAGACCGAATGCACCATCAAATGGAGCAGTCGTGCCACATCGGCTTCGAAGACATGTTTCTCTACGGACATTTCGGTTTCGCTCATTGCCTTGGCAACTCCTTGTGGTTTTCGCCCCAATTGGCAAGCTCCGTCCTGAATTTCAAGGGCCGTCTTGCGTGGTACCGTTTTCTGTATGATGCTGCACTGCGAAGAAACGCCAATGGTCGGCGATGCGTATGCGTCCTTGACGGGGTTAGGGCGAAAAGATCGCTGCGGCGACAAATCGCCGTAATACTCCACTGATATGCTCCTGCGGCCCGGTTAAACGTTCTCGGGTCATCTATGTCGAGTTCATATTGCGGCCATGCCGCCTGTCTCTTTGACTAAGGTCAATGCGAGACCGATTGCGTTGTTCTATTGGTCCTGGCAACGGGCCGGCCTTCAATCGCACCGAGGAGTGGACACCATGCCCAAGCATCCCACGATCCCGACAATACCGACGTTTGCCGATGCCTATTCCTATTCGCTCGATGCCTGGCAGCGCTCGATCCTTTTTCTTGACGTGATGCGGCAGCGCGGTGCGCAATACGAGGAGCACAGGACGCAGACCGCGCCGAACGTGCTGGAGTTCGAGGCCCGCCTCGTTCGCGACGGACGCACGCTGGCGCGGCCGGTAAACTATGCGTTGGTCAGCATCGTTCCGCCCGATGGTGTCGTGATCGATCCGTCGAAGCGCCCCTTCGTCGTCGTCGATCCCCGTGCCGGTCATGGTCCGGGGATCGGCGGCTTCAAGGCGGACAGCGAGATCGGCGTGGCGATGAAGGCGGGCCATCCTTGCTATTTCATCGGCTTCCTTCCCGATCCGGTTCCTGGGCAGACGATCGAGGATATCGTTCTTGCCGAAGCCCACTTCCTCGAAACCGTGATCGCGCGCCATCCGGACGCGGATGGCAAGCCCTGTGTGATCGGCAATTGCCAGGCGGGCTGGGCCGTGATGATGGTTGCCGCGCTGAGGCCGGAGCTTTTCGGCCCGATCATCGTTGCCGGCGCGCCGCTTTCCTACTGGGCCGGCGTCAAAGGGCAGAACCCGATGCGCTATTCCGGTGGGCTTCTGGGCGGAAGCTGGCTGACGGCGATGACCGGAGATCTTGGCGCCGGTGTCTTCGATGGGGCCTGGCTGGTGCAGAATTTCGAGAACCAGAACCCGGCCAATACGCTTTGGACCAAACAATACAATCTCTATTCGAAGATCGACACGGAGGCCGCGCGCTACCTCGGCTTTGAGCGCTGGTGGGGCGGGCACGTCACTCTGAATGCCGAGGAGATGCAGTTCATCGTCGATGAACTCTTCGTCGGCAACAAGCTCGCCTCCGGCGAAATCCGGACGTCGGACGGCACTGCGATCGACCTTCGCAACATCCGTTCGCCAATCGTCGTGTTCTGCTCGAAGGGAGACAACATCACCCCGCCGCAACAGGCGCTCGGCTGGATTCTCGACCTCTATGACAGCGTCGACGAGATCCGCGCCTACGGCCAGACGATCGTCTATACCGTTCACGAGACAGTCGGGCATCTCGGCATCTTCGTGTCCGCCGGCGTCGCCCGCAAGGAACATGACGAATTTGCTTCCAACATCGATTTCATCGACGTGCTGCCCCCCGGCCTATATGAAGCGGTGCTGACGCCGGCGAGCAACGTCACGGAGGGCAGGGACCTCGTCTCCGGTGAATGGCTGATGCGCTGCGAGGCGCGAACGCTCGACGACATCCGGGCGCTTGGCGGCAACGACATCGAGGACGAGCGTCGTTTCGCCGCCGCCGCGAAACTTTCGGAAATCAATCTGGCGCTCTACCGCACCTATATGCAGCCGATGGTCAAGGCGGCAGCGACGCCACCCGTCGCAGAGGCGATACGGAACATGCATCCGTTGCGGCTGCAATATGCGCTGTTCGGACCGGACAATCCCTTCATGGCCTGGACATCAGCGCTTGCGGACCTTGTTCGCGAAAACCGCGAACCGGCGGACGCGGGCAATCCGTTCATCGCCTGGCAGGAGGCCCTGTCGCATCAGATCGTGGACGGGCTCGACGCCTGGCGGCGGACAGCCGAATATCTTTCGGAGCAGAGTTTCCACGCCATCTACGGCTCGCCGACCCTGCAGGCCGCACTCGGGATCGACAGGAATTCGAACCAGCCGCCCCGCAAGGCCGAGAAGAGCCTACTGCATCAAGCGCTCGTCGAGGCGCGGATCGCCGAGCTTAGGGCCAAGTTGGCGGACGGTGCTACGTGTGAGGGGCTTGCCCGGGCGTTGATCTTCGTCGGCATGGCGCGTGGCGGTGCCGACGAACGCGGACTTGAGGCCGTTCGCAGGCTTCGCCGTGCGCACGCCTCGGCCAAGCAGTTGACCCTTGCCGAATTCAAGGCGGTGATGCGCGAGCAATACTTCATGCTGCTGATCGACGAGGACGCTGCCCTTGCGGCGCTTCCGAAATTGTTGCCGGAAGCAGTCGAGCAGCGTCGCGCCGCCTTCACCGCCCTTCGCGAGGTCCTTGAAGCCTCCGGTGCGCTGACAGGTCTCGCAGCCGAGCGGCTGCAACGGGTGGCGTCGCTTTTCCAGTTGGAAAGCGAGCCGCCGGTTGCGATCAATGGCGGCAAACCCGCCCGCACGCGCGCCGCATCCTGATTGAAGGCCGCATCCTGATTGAAGAAGGAGTTTCGACGTGTCCGAGGTAGCTGCACTGCCACTCCAGCAGTCCAAATACGACCTCCTGATTGCCGCCGCGCGAGATGAAACGCCGGCGATCACCATCGTCGCACACCCTTGCGACGAGACCTCACTGCGTGGGCCGCTTGAGGCCGCCGAAACGGGATTGATCAAGCCCGTGCTCGTCGGCCCGGAGGCGAAGATCCGTAGCGTCGCCGCCGAACACCGGCTCGAGCTCGGAAGCTACGAGATCGTCGACGTGCCGCACAGCCATGCGGCGGCGGCGAAGGCGGTGGCGATGATCCGCGAGGGCCGCGGCGAACTGCTGATGAAGGGAAGCCTGCATACGGACGAGTTGATGCGCGAGGTCGCGGCCTCCGCGACCGGCCTCAGGACCGATCGAAGGATCAGCCACGTCTTCATCATGGACGTGCCGGGCCATGCCGAGACACTCTTCATCACCGATGCCGCCATCAACATCTTCCCGGACCTGGAGGCCAAGCGCGACATCGTGCAGAACGCCATCGACCTCTGGGTGACGATCGGTCTTGGCGAGCCGCGCGTCGCCATTCTTTCGGCCGTCGAGACCGTGACGACGAAGATCCCCTCGACGATTGAGGCAGCTGCGCTCTGCAAGATGGCGGAGCGCGGCCAGATCACCGGTGGCGTTCTCGAAGGCCCACTTGCCTTCGACAATGCGATCGATCCGGAGGCCGCGAAAATCAAGGGCATAGTTTCCCCTGTTGCCGGCCGAGCGCAGATCCTGGTGGTGCCCGATCTTGAGGCCGGCAACATGCTGGCGAAGAACCTCACCTTCCTGTCTCATGCCGACGCCGCCGGCATCGTGCTTGGCGCACGGGTGCCGATCGTGCTGACCTCGCGGGCGGACTCGGTGCGGACGCGTCTCGCCTCCTGTGCCGTCGCCTCGCTCTACGCGGCGCGGCGCCGCACGCCAGAAGTCGCGGCGGTGTAACTATGGATGCGCTTCTCGTCGTCAATGCCGGATCGTCAAGCCTGAAGTTTCAGGTGTTTGGGATCACGGATGCTGGCCTCGAACGCCGGGTGAAGGGGCAGATCGGCGGCATCGGCACGCGACCACGCCTGCAGGCGAAATCGGCCGACGGTACCGTGCTCATCGACCGAAGCTATGAAGCCGCCGTCGTTGGCGACCTGCCGGCGGCCATTGCAGCGGCGCGTGACTGGCTGTTGACCCTCGAAGGCTTCACGCTGCGTGCAGTCGGCCATCGGGTGGTGCATGGCGGCCCCGACTTTGCCGAGCCGGTGCTGATCGATGCCTCCGTGCTCGAACGCCTGGCGAGCTACCAGGACCTCGCCCCACTGCATCAGCCGAACAACCTGGCGCCGATCCGCCAGGCGATGGCGATCAATCCGGACGTGCCGCAGGTCGCCTGCTTCGATACCGCTTTCCACCACGGCCACCCGGAAGCAGTGAACTGCTACGCCATACCGCGCAGCTTCTACGACGACGGCGTCCGGCGCTATGGCTTCCACGGGCTCTCCTACGAGTACATCTCGGAGCGCCTGCGCGACGTTGCACCTCAGATAGCAGACAGCCGCGTCATCGTTGCGCATCTCGGCAGTGGTGCGTCGATGTGTGCCCTGCGCGACGGACATAGTATCGAGAGCACCATGGGCTTCACCGCGCTTGACGGCTTGCCGATGGGAACGCGGCCTGGTCAGCTCGATCCGGGCGTGGTGCTCTATCTGATCCTCCAGCGCGGCATGAGCGCAAAGGCCGTTTCGGATATGCTCTATCATGAGGCAGGCCTCAAGGGGCTATCCGGCGTGTCGAACGACATGCGCGATCTTCTTGCAAGCGAGGATCCGCACGCCAAGCTCGCTATCGATCATTTCCTCTATCGCTGCGGGCTCAATGCCGGGATGCTTGCCGCTGCGCTCGGCGGCATCGATGCCTTCGTCTTCACGGCGGGTGTCGGTGAGAACTCCGCCGTGATCCGCGCGCGTATCGCGGAGAACCTCGCTTGGCTCGGCGCCGAACTCGATCCGGCCGCGAACGAGGCGGGTGCCACGCTGATTTCCACGCCTTCAAGCCGCGTCGCGCTCTATGTCATCCCGACCGACGAGGAATTGATGATCGCACGCCACACGCTGGCACTCCTTAAAACTCGTGCTGCCTGATCCATCGGAGACAATCCATGTCCATTCCTGTCGCAAAGGCCAAACTTCTGGACGGCCGCAAAGGTCTGATCGTCGGCATCGCCAACGATCGGTCGATCGCCTGGGGCTGCGCCCGCGCCTTTCGCGCCTTCGGAGCGCAAGTCGCCGTCACCTATCTGAACGACAAGGCAAAGCCCTATGTGGAGCCGCTGGCGCGTGAAATCGAAGCGCCGATTTTCCTGCCGCTCGACGTTGCTGTTCCCGGTCAGATGGAGGCGGTCTTCGAGGAAATCGGCAGGACCTGGGGAGAGCTCGATTTCCTCGTGCACTCGATCGCCTTTTCACCGAAGGATACGCTCGGCGGCCGCGTGGTCGATGTCCCGCGCGAAGGGTTCTTGAAGACTATGGACATATCCTGCTGGTCCTTCATCCGCATGGCCCATCTTGCCGAGCCGCTGATGAAGAACGGCGGCACGCTCTTCACCATGACCTATCACGGCTCACAAGTGGTGGTGGAAAACTACAACATCATGGGCGTCGCCAAGGCGGCCCTTGAAAGCGCAGTCCGCTATCTTGCCTCGGAACTCGGCCCGAAGGGGATCCGCGTCCATGCGATTTCGCCGGGAGCGCTTGCGACCCGCGCCGCCTCCGGCATCCCGGAATTCGACGCGCTGCTCGAAAAGACGAAGGTCAAGTCGCCGTCCCGCGAACTCGTCGACATCGACGATGTCGGCGTTGCCACGGCCTTCCTTGCCCACGATGCCGCCCGGCTGATAACGGGCCAAGTGCTCTATGTCGACGGCGGCTACCACATCGTCGACTAGCCGTCCGCTGTGACCGGCTGTTTTCTCAGGGAAGTCGGGTCGACGGGAGCGCATGCTCCCGTCGAGACGACGATACGGTAAGTCCTTGAAATCCGCTCTATTAGGGCCGATATTTTCTTCACTTCTTTTTCATCCGGTTGAATGCGAAAGGAGGACATCATGCTCAACCCGGAATTGGTATGGATGACGTCCGTTACCGTTCAAATGAAGGACGGGACGCGACAGGTCTTCACTTCGGTCAACGACGTGCTCGATTTCCTCGAAGACGATTGGGCCATCTATCGAGGCAGAAAATACAATCGGGCAGTTCAAACGTGCCGCCGCGCTCTAAATCGAATGACGCCAGTTGCTATCGCGCGCGAAGCGTTCATTGACGCCTGCCGCGATGCCGGCATGCCGACGGACGCCGACGGGCCGCTCGGGACGAAGCCCGGCGCTGGCGGTCGGCACTCGCTCGCCTAGGTGACCGTCTGGGGCATTTCCTTGCTTCAGGCGCCACTCCGGCTGTCACCAGCCTTTCCGGAGTGGGGAAGGGTGGTCGAGCCTGGTGCCAGGGCGTGGCCGATCGCCTCGCCCTGGGCGCTCTGGGACAATCGGAGAAATAGGTAAGTAGGGCCCGCCGCAGTGGTTTCGTCCTCGACGTCATCGGTTTATGTCGGATCGGTAACCAGCCGGGTACGGTTCACCCGGCTGGCCGTAGGGCGGTGGGTATTTATTTGGCGCTGTCGATCGTGATCCGCTTGACGTTGGCTCGCGCCTTTTCGGTCTTGGGCAGGGTCACTGCGAGCAGACCATTCTTGAACGTTGCGGCAATCTTGTCCTCATCAACCTGGCGGCCAAGAGCGAGCCGCCGTTCGAAGCGCCCGTAGGTGCGCTCACTGAACCGGCGATCCTTGTCCTCGGTCTCCGATTTGCTCTCGCCGCGAAGCGTAAGCGTACCGTCTTCCAGCAGCACCTCTATATCGTCTGGGTCGATGCCCGGAACTTCCGCAGTGACGCGAATCTCGGTGTCATTCTCCTCGATCTCCACGTGCGGCCAAGACCCGTTGAACGTCGGCATGCTGTCGAACGGCCGGCCGAAGCCGCGGAAGACTTCATCGAACAATCGGTTGACATTACGATGCAGCGACAGGAATGGATCCATGTCGTCAGCGCGGTAGATGTTCGGAACCTGGCTCGTGCCACGGCTCCACGGGATCAGATCACGTACATTCATGGTTTCATCCTTTCTTCGGTTTTTCTTCCTCCTTCTTCGCGAAGCTGCTTTCCTTCATCTGTCCGGCCTCACCTGTTCGGCAACAGATGAGGACCGAACAGCGCGCGCCACTCAGGCGGCCTTGTCACCTTCGATCTGTTTCGAAGCGGGCTTCGTCGTCTCCGATCTGATGGCGATCCGACGCGGCTTCATCTCCTCAGGAACTTCCTTCTTGAGAGTGATGACCAGAAGCCCGTTTTCGAGCTTTGCGCCCTCGACGGTGACATAATCGGCGAGTTCAAATCGGCGCTCAAACGACGTCGGAGCGACAAGGCCCTGATGGAGGTACTGGACCTCTTCGTTCTCCGATTTCGCGCCGTTGACCACGAGCATGTTCGCCTCGTGGGTAACCGTCAGTTCGTCCTCGGTGAAACCGGCGACCGCGATGACAATGCGGTACGCATCTTCGCCAAGTTTGACGATGTCATAGGGCGGTCCGCTGTCAGTGTTGAGGCTGGCGTTCTCCAACAGGTCGAAAATGCGATCGAAGCCAACGCTCGACCTGTAGAAGGGCGAAAAGTCGAGATTTGTTCTCATAGCTACATCCTCCGTAGAGCAACATAGATACGAGGAAGCGCCAAGAAGCTCGGCGCTCCCTGACCGTGCCGACCCCCACTACGTGGGCTGTCGACAGAAATGAGGTGGGGATCACATCGCGTGGCGTCAAGGGGGAACGCAGCCGTCCTCGAGTGGTGGCGGCGAGAAATAGTGTCATGAATTCATGCCGGTAGCACTCTATGTGGTAGAGTGCTAAAAATTTTCGTCGCCCTCTTGAAACTCGACGAAACAGAAACCAGATCGACTTTGCGCGCGATGCCGGATGGGTCGGCGCACGCCCGCGTCGGTTTCGTTCCGAATGCGGCGCGGAGAACCTCTTGAAATTCTCTTTGTCTATGAGGAGAGCGACATGATGTTCCGTCCCTTGCATGACCGTATCTTGGTTCGCCGCCTCGAGGCCGAGGAAAAAACGGCCGGCGGCATCATCATCCCAGACACTGCGAAGGAAAAGCCGCAGGAGGGCGAGGTCGTTGCCGCCGGCCCGGGCGCCCGCGACGACAGCGGGCAACTGCGACCGCTCGATGTCAAAGTGGGGGATCGCATTCTCTTCGGCAAATGGTCGGGCACCGAGATCAAGCTCGATGGCGAGGATCTCCTGATCATGAAGGAATCCGACGTAATGGGCGTGATCGAGGTCGGCGCCGCAGCGAGAAACGCGGCCTAGTGCCGATCTCGCCCCGCTGACAGGGAATGCTGCCTGAGGAAGGAGTAGAAAAATGGCTGCCAAGGAAGTGAAATTCCATTCCGACGCCCGTGAGAAGATGCTGCGCGGCGTCGATATTCTCGCCAATGCCGTCAAGGTTACGCTCGGTCCGAAGGGCCGAAATGTCGTGATTGATAAGTCGTACGGCGCGCCTCGGATCACCAAGGACGGCGTCACTGTCGCCAAGGAGATCGAGCTTGAAGACAAGTTCGAGAACATGGGCGCCCAGATGGTGCGCGAAGTGGCGTCGAAAACCAGTGACGTCGCCGGTGACGGTACCACGACCGCGACAGTCCTCGCGCAGGCGATCGTCAAGGAAGGTGCCAAGGCCGTGGCTTCGGGCATGAACCCGATGGACCTGAAGCGCGGGATTGACAGGGCCGTAGACGCCATCGTTGCGGAATTGAAGACAAACGCGCGAAAGGTCACCAAAAACGACGAGATTGCCCAGGTCGGGACGATCTCGGCCAATGGTGACACTGAGATCGGTCGCTTCCTCGCCGAAGCGGTCGAGAAGGTCGGCAACGATGGCGTCATCACCGTTGAAGAGGCCAAGACCGCGGTGACGGAACTGGAAGTGGTCGAGGGCATGCAATTCGACCGCGGCTATCTCTCGCCGTATTTCATCACCAACCAGGACAAGATGCGGGTCGAACTCGAGGAGCCTTACATCCTCATCCATGAGAAAAAACTTTCGAACCTGCAGGCGCTGCTTCCGGTCCTCGAAGCGGTTGTTCAGTCCGGAAAACCTCTTCTTATCATCGCCGAGGATGTTGAGGGTGAGGCGCTCGCAACCCTCGTCGTCAACAAGCTGCGCGGAGGCCTGACGGTTGCAGCTGTCAAGGCGCCTGGCTTTGGCGACCGGCGCAAGGCGATGCTGGAAGATATCGCGATCCTCACCGGCGGAACTGCCATCTCTGAGGATCTCGGCATCAAGCTCGAGAATGTGACGCTCAACATGCTTGGCCGTGCAAAGAACGTCGTCGTCGAGAAGGACAACACGACGATCGTCGACGGCGCAGGCTCGAAGAAGGAGATCCAGGGCCGCGTCGCCCAGATCAAGGCGCAGATCGAGGAAACCACGTCGGACTATGATCGCGAGAAGCTGCAGGAGCGGCTGGCCAAGCTTGCTGGCGGCGTTGCCGTCATCCGCGTCGGCGGTTCGACCGAGGTTGAGGTGAAGGAACGTAAGGACCGCGTCGACGACGCGATGCATGCGACGCGGGCGGCCGTTGAGGAGGGGGTACTGCCCGGCGGTGGCGTGGCTCTCCTGAGAGCCGTCAAGGCACTGGACGGTGTTCCGACCGAGAGCATTGACCAGAAACATGGCATCGAGATCGTCCGCCGCGCACTTGAAGCGCCGGTGCGCCAGATCGCCGAAAATGCGGGTGCCGAGGGCTCGATCATCGTCGGTAAGCTGCGCGAGACGAGCGATTTTGGTTATGGCTGGAATGCCCAGACCAACGCGTTCGGTGATCTTTACGAGCAGGGCGTGATCGATCCCGTGAAGGTCGTTCGCACCGCCTTGCAGGACGCGGCCTCGATCGCCGGTCTGCTGATTACCACCGAGGCAATGGTCGCCGAGAAGCCGAAGAAGAAGGAGGCAGCCGTGCCGCCGATGCCGGAAGGCGGCATGGACTTCTGACGGAAACGATACGTCCGCGCCCGATAGGGCGGACAATCGGGAGCACCGTGGCAAGATGCGTTGCGAGCCGGAATGCGGCCGGCAGCCAGTGGCACGATAACGCTCGATTTGTCTCGCGCCGGGTCGGATCACTTGCCGGTGACCTGGTAGGTGGTTGGTCAACGCACGACGTCAAATTCAATGTCGCGTGGAGAAGAACGATGAAACTCGATTGCTTTCAACACCCAGTCACAATCCTCGTGGGGCTCGGATTTCCGGCTGAGATCCGCAGCGTGAGAGAGGCCTATGCCTGGCTCCACGAGTGGCCGCCATCGAAGCGAAATGCGAAGCACGCCGTAGCGCTCAATGCTTGCAAGGCAGCACTTGCCGGCGAAATCGATGTCGAGACCGCTCGCCGAACATTTGTCGCCTTCGCGCAACGGGCCAATCTTCTCGCACCAGACGCGGAAGCGATCGTCGCCGGTAGCGAAGCCGGTGCGCGTGCGCAAATCGGAAACAGCAAAACGATGTAACCTTTGGAGCCAAGTAGACGATGAGCGATATTCAGTTTCCCGTTCCAGTGAGACTGCGTCTGAGCTCAACCGGCGAGCGGGTTGTCGCCAATTCCTGGGAAGCACTGGAGTGTCTTCGCGACCAGTGGCCCGAAGGCGCGAGGGGGCGAACCTATCGCGCAGCTTATCGGGTCTGCCGCGACGTCCTGGACGGCTGGAGGCAGCCGCACGAAGCAAGGCGCGTATTTGTGAGGGCGGCCCGCCGCGCGGGGCTGCTAGAGGACAAAGCGTTGATTTCCCCGAACAACGCAAGATCGAAACGGGGTTGGCGTGCGCAGCGCGCAATTCGATCGACCAAAGGGAGGTAGCGTTATGTGCCCCAGCACCGGCTTCTATTCCCTTCCACTCTCGTCTGATGATCTCGATACGCTCCAACGAATATTGGATCGTGAATTGGAAGCGAGACAGATAGCAAGCGACAGTGACGAAGCGGACATGCTTGCTCGAACTCTCATCGAGCTCTTTCGAACCGGCGTCAGAGGTGAAGATGCGTTGCGCGAAATGGTGAAGGGAGGCGTAGGCAACTAAGACCGTCCTCCGTGTTCGCGAGACGAGGTGAGATGTGTCCCATCGATCGAGCGGGCGCCCGGATCGTAAAGACGCACGAAGACGTTAGGCGCCTGTGGATCGGCGGGCCGCGGGCCCAATAGACCGAGCGGTGCCGGTGGACGAGCGTTCGACCAGATGACAGGCAAGCTCCACCCGCCGCGGCGGTGCCGGAATGCCCGAGAGCGTGTCGCGCAAAAGATCGAGTGCGACCGAACCAATCTCGCGCATCGGGATATGCATCGTTGACAGTGGTGGGTTGAGGAATGCCGCCTGTGGCAGGTCGTCCATGCCCATGACGGAGACGTCGCCGGGAACCGAAAGGCCTTTCTGTTGAATGCCGAGCATGGCGCCGACGGCCAGGCTGTCGCCGGCTGCGAGCACCGCGGTGAAATCCAGGCCCCGGTCGCCGATCCGCTGTATGATCGCCTGCATCGCCAGTTCCGGCAGCCAGTCCTCGACGGTGACGAGCAAGTCGTCGGTGGCGGGCAGGCCTTTTGCCAACAGCCCGTCGCGCCAGCCTTCGTACCGCCGCTCGATCGTGCGCCGTCCCGGCCGCATCAGGAACAGGATGCGCTGGTGCCCAAGCTCGATCAGATGGTCGGTCGCAAGCCGCGCGCTCGAGCGATTGCAGGGGGTGACGCTCGATAGTCGCATATAGGGGTCGTCGCTGTTCAAGAGCACGACCGGCTTGTCGAAACCGCGGGTGGCGGCAAGCATCCCCTCGTCGTCGATCGTGAGAAACAGAAGGCCTGCGACCCGTTCGTCCTCCTCGGCCTCGGCGAGTACCGCCAGTTCTTCGCTCTGGTTCGCGATAGGCCGGGTGACGATTTCTAGGTCGAGCGCCTGGGCCCGCTCCTTCAACCCCTCAAGTACGTAGTGGGTGAACTGGTTGCGCACATAGTCGATCATCGCGGCGCTCGATGCGGCAACGATGACCTTCTGTCCGGCGACCGCCGTCGGGATCATGTAGTTCGCGTTCTTCGCCGCCTCCAGCACCCGCTGGCGGATTTCCGCACGCACGCCCTTTTCCCCGGCAAGCGCCCGGGAAGCGGTGCTCAAGGAAACACCACAGGCTTCGGCGATATCCTCTAGCCGAACCTTCTTGCTTTTCTTGCCACGCTTGCCCGGCAGCGGTTTTGCAACCATGCGATCCTCCACAGTCGCAATTATGAGAAAAATTTTCATATTGCGCAAGAAAAAACATCATGCCTTTATCTCCTCCAAGAAAGCCGAGGGAAGAGCGGCTTAAGGAGGAGGAGTGCCATGGGCCTCAACGCCCGCGATATTCGCATCGCTCTCGATCGCCTTGTCGGCGGCATGACCGGTCTCAAGCATGATGGCCGCTTCGACGAACCGAACCTCGACGGGACGGCAGGCGACTACATCAGTTTCGACAGTTGGGAGTGGCCGCAGGGCGTCGGCCTTTACGGCCTGATCAAGCTCTGGCTGTTTACCGGCCGCGACGACATCCGTGAGCTCATCGAGGGCTGGTACGAAGGGCGCCTTGCCGCCGGCCTTCCCGAGCTCAATGTCAACACCACCGCACCCATGCTCGGCCTTTCTGTGCTCTGGGCCAAAACCGCAAACCCGCGCTGGAAGCCGCTGCTCGACGAGTGGGCGAACCGCGTCATGAACGAAATGGGCCGGACGCCCGAAGGCGGTTTCGAGCATCACGTCTCCGACAAGGTCAATGACAACGAGCTCTGGGACGACACGCTTTACATGGTCGCCCTTTTCCTCGCTTCCTACGGCCAGGCAAGCGGCCGGCGTGAACTCGTCGACGAGGCGTCACGGCAGTTCCTTGTCCATGCCCGCTATCTCGCCGATACCCAGTCGGGCCTCTGGTTCCATGGCTGGACCTTCGATGGCCGGCACAATTTCGCCCGCGCCCGCTGGGCCCGCGGCAACGCCTGGATTACCGCTGGCATGCTCGACCTCTTCGACCTCGCGGAGATCGCAGTACCGGTCAAGGAGTACCTGCGCGGGGTGCTCGTCACTCAAGTCGAGGCGCTGCTGCCGCTGCAGGCGACATCTGGGGCATGGCGCACGCTGCTCGACGACGCTTCATCTTATGAAGAGATCTCCGCGACGGCCGGCATTGGCTACGGCCTGCTCAAGGGCTATCGCCTCGGTTACGGCACGCCTGCCTGGAGAGCCGCCGGCCTGCGCGCGCTCGAGGCGGTAATGCACAACATCGATGAGAGCGGCACTGTGCTCAACGTCTCCTATGGAACGCGCATGGGCCACGACCTGCAATTCTACAAGGACATTCCAATTCAGCCGACCGGCTATGGCCAGGCACTGGCAATTCTGTGCCTCTCCGAGGCCCTGCAGCACGTCGGCGCGGAAGGACAGGCAGCATGACGATGAAGGTTCTCTACGGGGCCAATCCCGAAGACATCAAGACTTACGACACGGCGCGGCTACGGCGCGAGTTCCTGATCAGCGACCTCTTTGCCGCTGATGCGGCAAACTTCACCTATACCCATGTCGACCGGCTGATCCTCGGCGGCGCGATGCCGAAGACGAAAAGCGTTTCCTTCGGCTCCGGCACCGATATCGGCACGCCCTATCTGCTTTCGGCCCGCGAGATGGGCATTGCCAATCTCGGCGGCACGGGCACGATTACCGTCGACGGCAAGAGTTTCGTGCTCGAAAACCGCGACGTGCTCTATATCGGGCGCGGCGCGAAGGAGATCGTCGTTTCGAGCGAAACCGCCGCTAGACCGGCACGCTTCTACATGAACTCCGTACCCGCCGGCGCCGATCTGCCGCACCGGCTGATCAAGAGGGCGCAAGCAAAGGCGCTGGAGCTCGGCGACGTCAAGCGCTCGAACAAGCGCCGCCTCGTCATGTACATCCATCCGGAAGTCATGCCTTCCTGCCTGCTTCTGATGGGCATTACCGATCTGGCCGAGGGCAGCGCCTGGAACACCATGCCGCCGCATGTGCACGAGCGACGAATGGAAGCTTACTGCTACTTCGACATGGCCCCCGAGGACCGGATCGTCCACGTGATGGGAGAGCCTGACGAAACGCGGCACCTGATCGTCGCCGACGGTGACGCGGTGCTGTCACCGGCCTGGTCTATCCATATGGGCGCCGGCACCGGCCCTTACGCCTTCGTGTGGGGCATGACCGGCGAAAACCAGGAATATAACGACGTCACCCCCGTAGCCTTGGCTGAGCTGAAATGAGCGATACGATTTTCCATTTGAAGAAGAGCCTCGTTCCGGGGCAGGCCATCGGCTACTGGCAGCTTGGCGCGATCGCCGAGGAACGCTTCGATGTGCCGGATCAGCCGATGAAGGGCGAAATGGACCCCTTCTTCTTCCTGACCAAACACAAGAACTTCATTCCGCACGAGTATCCCTGCCGGACGATCTTTGCTGAGACCTATCGCGGCAAGCGGCCGGACGTTCGCGGCGCGTTCGAAGCCACCCGCTGGTGGCTGCCCTTCGGTTCACCGCGGCTCGATCTTTCCGGCTTCTGGTTCCGGCCGACACGGCTTGCGACCTGGGCCCGCACCTCGGTCGAGGCAGAAACGGCGGGCACCGCCAAGATCCGTCTCGGCACCTGCGGCGGCGCGGTGCTCTTCCTGAACGGTACCGAAATCGGCTGGATGGCGCCCTATAGCCGCAATCTCGAGGCAAAGGCCGAATTCGATTTGCCGCTCAAGGCCGGTCTCAACGAGGTCACGATCTTCTTCGACGACCTCGCCGAACGCGACGCGCGCTACTTCTTCCAGTTCGATTATCTTTCCGGCCCGGCGGCGCGCGTGGCGCTTCCTGTCCCATGCCCGAGCGAAGCGGCCGCCGACATCGAAGCTGTACTGGACGGCATGCATTTTGACCGTACCGCCTATTTCGAGGGCGACATCACGCTTCTTTTCGCCGCCACCCTGCCGCTCGACGTGAAGGTCAATGTCGCGGTTGAAGGCGACTTCATGTCGACCGAACGCTTCGACCACGACTTCGTGATGAAGGCCGGCGACAAGAAGTTGACGATCGGCCCATCCGAGGACACTCCGGCGGATTTCCGCCATTTCCGCATCACGCTCTATGCCGACGGTTTCGTCGCCTCGCGCTCGCTCGGTGTCGAGATCTGCCATGCCGGCCGCCAGGGCAAATCTCCCGAAACGCTCGCCGCCCGCATCACTGAGACGCTCGATGAGATTTCCGATTTCTCGGAACGTGACACGGTCCGCGCCTTTGCGCGGCTCGCCAGCGGCCGCGGTGGTGCCGACACGGACGCGATGATCGAGGAGATTCTGCCCTCGATCGAGGATTGCCATGACTGCGCCGACTTTTCGCTGGTGCCGCTCATCTGGTCGCGCACCACCTGGGGCGACGACATTGGAGAGACGACCCGCGGCCGCATCGATCAGGCGATCTTGAACTTCCGCTACTGGATGGACGAACCGGGCAACGACGTGCAGTGGTACTTCTCCGAAAACCACGCGCTGCTGTTCCATACCTCGGCCTATCTTGCCGGCCACCTCTTCCCCGAGGCGACCTTCCGCCGCTCAGGCCGCAAGGGAGGCGAGCAGAGCGCCGTTGGTGCTGCCCGCGTCCGCGCCTGGCTCGATCACTTCGAGGCCTGGGAAATGGCGGAATTCAACTCCGCACCCTATTTCCCGATCGACCTCAAGGGCCTGACGGCGCTCGCCGCACTCTCGCCGGATGCCGATATCGCCAACCGCGCCAAGAAGGGCATTGTCCGTCTCTGCGAGATCATCGCCCGCTCGGCCCATCATGGCATGGTAACGGCAGCCCAAGGTCGCTCCTACGAGCACACGCTCTGCGCCGGCCGCTCGCTGGAACTGTCGGGCGTTGCCCGACTGCTCTGGGGCAAGGGCTGGTATGGACGTCGCGTGCACGCGCTGCCACAACTTGCCGTCTGCCTGCGTGACCAAGGCCTCGCCGTGCCGGAAGTGCTGGCTGCGGTCGCCTGCCACCAGGACGAGGCCCGACACCAGGAGTGGCGTTTCGCCCAGGGAGAAAATCGCTTTGCCGCGCTTTACCACTACAAGGGTCGGCACTTCGCCATGGGCTCGGCTGCGCATTATCGCTGGAACGAGTGGGGCTACCAGGAAACGGTGCTGCACCTGCGCCTTGGCCAGCGCCCCGAGGCGGCGATCTGGATCAATCATCCGGGCGAAACGATTCAGTTCGGGTACGGCCGGCCATCCTATTGGGGTGGTTGCGGCACCCTCCCTCGTGCCCACCAGTACAGGGGGCTGGCCGTACTCGACTTTGCGACCGTCAGCGAGCAGCCGGATTTCACCCATGCGTGGTTCCCGGTCGCCGAGTTCGACGAAAGCAAGGTCAAGGGCAGGCTGGCGTTGGCGCGCAGCGGCCGCGGCGCCGTTGTCCTGATTGGCGCAAGTGAGCTGGTCCCAGTGACCGAGGGCCCGTCGGCAAAAGCGGAGCTGCGCCAGGCCGGACACAGGACGCGCTGGATCGTCCGGGTTTGCGAAGCCGAAGGGCTTCCCGAGGTGGAAGCGAAGCTTGCCGGTCTCGCGGTCGAGGAAACCGCCGACGGCGCCTTCGTCATCAACGATCCCGACTATGGCCGCGTCGTCTTCCGCAAAGACGGCTCGACCGAGGCCGAAGGGCGCACGATCGTCGCCAAGGATTTCACCGTTGCCGGCGAAGCGGCCATGCTCGCCGCCCGGTAAAGGTACCAGGAATTGCGCCGGCCGGGAGAAGCCGGCGCCATCCCAAACGAGCGGGAGGACGCTCGTCTATGGATATGTGGAGGAGAAGGACAATGAAGAAGACCAAAACGATGCTCGCGGCGCTCGCCGTCGGGCTTCTGACGTCGACGGCAGCGATCGCTGGCGACGTGCGAATCATGTGGTATTCCGATGGCGTCGAGGGCGAGGTGCTGAAGGACCTGCTCGATCGCTTCATGAAGGAGAACCCCGGGATCAACGTGATCCTCGACAACGTCTCCTACAGCGTCGTCAAGGAGCAACTGCCGGTCCAGCTCGAAGCCGGCAACGGCCCGGATATCGCCCGCGTCACCAACCTGAAGGCCCAGAGCCAGCACTGGCTCGACCTTAGGCCGCTGGTCGCCGATCCCGCCTATTGGGACGAGAATTTCGGCGCGCAGGCCGACTGGATGCGCCCCGACGGCTCGAACCAGATCTCCGGCTTCATGACTCAGATCACGATCGCCGGCGGGTTCGCCAACAAGACGCTGTTCGACCAGGCCGGCGTCGCGATCCCCGGCAAGGACGCGACCTGGGACGATTGGGCGAAGGCGGCCAAGCAGGTGGCAGAAAACCAGCAGGTGCCCTTCCCAATGGCGCTTGACCGCTCTGGCCATCGCCTCAGCGGCCCGAACCTCGCCTATGGCGGCAACTATATCGGCACTGACGGCAAGCCGGCGCCGCTGGACGAAGGCACGAAGAACTTCCTGAAGACCTTCGTCGGCTGGGTTGCCGACGGCACGATGAGCAAGGACGTCTGGGTTTCGGCCGCAGGCTCGACGTATCGAGCCGCTGCCGACGACTTCATCAACGGCCAACTCGTCTATTACTATTCCGGCTCCTGGCAGGTCCCGAACTTCTCGACGAAGATCGGCACGAACTTCGACTGGGTGGCGACCGGTAGCCCCTGCGGCCCGGCGAACTGCACCGGCATGACCGGTGGCGCCGGTCTGGTTGCAATCAAGTACACCAAGAACCCGAAGGAAGTCGCCAAGGTGATGGACTATCTTGCGAGCGAACCGATCGTGAAGGAGTTCTCCGAGCGAACCCTGTTCCTGCCCGCGCATAAGGGTGTGCTCGCCAAGGGGCTGGACTTCAAGACCGACGACGCCCAGGCGAAGGCCGCGCTCAATGCCTTCGTCGAAGCGAGCACGTCGCTTTCCGACGTTGCGCGCAAGCTGCCCGGCTGGCTGTGGTCCGATGCCGTCTATGGCGCGCTGGTCACGCGTGTCAGCCAGGCGGCTGCCGGCGAGATGACGGTGGACGAGGCCTTTGCCCGCATCGACTCGGATATCGCCACGAAGGTGAAAGATAGCGGGAACTGACCGGAGCAATTGATACCCGATGTCCGCCGGCATGAAGCACCGTGCCGGCGGGGTCACCTCGCGTATCAGCGCGGGCAGCGTCGCGTTCTTGCGTAAGCGCTCGAAGCAACACGCCCGACAGTCCGCCCTTCGGCAAACCGAAATTTATCAAACTCCGGCAGCGATAGTTGCATACATAATAGCGATCGGTGGGTGAGGAGCCAGGAATGAAGGCAGATGTTCCAAAGGGAAGCGGATCCGGCCTGGGGGAAACAGCGATGGTGCCCGTTCGCCTGGCGATGGCCGCCATCGATGCGCCGCTGCGCTGGGTTCAGCGCCGGCTCGGCATCGGCGGCATGGCGACCTTCTTCCTGCTGCCGAACATGCTGATCTTCGGCATATTCGTGCTGCTGCCCTTCTTCATCAACTTCGCCTATTCCATGACCGGCGGCACGGCTCTTTTCCTGCCCGACCGGAGCTTCGTTGGAGGCGACCAATATGCGCGCCTCTTCGATTGCGTAAACTACGCCGACCCGAACTCGTGCGCGGAAGACACCTTCTGGACGGCCGTCGGCAACACCGCCTGGTTCGTGGTGCTGCAGGTCACCCTGATGATCCTGTTTTCGCTGGTGACCGCCCTTATCCTCAATCGCGATCTGATGGCGCGCAGCTTCTGGCGAGCGGTGTTCTTCTTTCCCGTGTTGCTGTCGCCCGTCGTTGTCGGCTTGATCTGGAAGTGGATCCTGCAGCGCCAGGGCCTGCTCAACTTTGGTCTCTACGGCCTGGGTTTTGAGCCCTACACCTGGCTCAACGACCGCAATTGGTCCTTTGCTGCGACCGTCGGCGTTTCGATCTGGGCGCATATGGGCTTCTACACGCTGATCCTGCTTGCCGGCCTGCAGGCGATCCCGAAGGATCTCTATGAGGCGGCCGAGATGGACGGCACCCGTCCGGCGCGTGCCTTCTGGCGCATCACCCTGCCGCTCCTGATGCCCAACCTGCTCGTTGTCATCGTGCTCGTCCTGATCCGCGCCGTGCAGATCTTCGACGAGGTCTATGTGCTGACCGGCGGCGGCCCGGGCACCAGCACGCTCTACATCACGCAATACATCTACGAGACCGGCTTTGCGACGCAGTTGCGCAATCCAGGCCTTGCGGCAGCGGCCTCAATCCTGATGGGCGCCGTGCTGGTGGTGCTGACGCTGGTCCAGCTCGGCCTTGGCCGTAAAGGCGAGAAGAAGGGAGCCCGCAAATGAGCCGTGTCGCCGAATTCATCTTCCGCCGCCGCGGCCGCAACGGCTGGCACTGGACCGACATCTTCACCTGGGTCTGGCTGATCGGCGGTCTCTTCATCATGTTCGGCCCAGCCGTCTGGCTCGTCGGTTCCTCCTTCAAATCGCCGGCGGCCCTTGCCGAATTCCCGCCTTCGATAATGCCCTATGTGACTCAGAAGGCTACGGTCGAAGGCTACGACAAGCCGCTCGACCTCTACGAGGTGACAATGCCAGATGGCAGCAAGAAGGTGCTCGCCGAGGTCCGCCGCATCGGCATTGTCAGCCAGATGGTTTCACTCGAGAAGCCGACCGAGATCGTCAAGGTCAAGATCGCCGAGCGCACGCCGGTGCGCACGATGTCCTTCGCGACGTCGAACTATAGCGAGCCTTTCACACATTTCGACTTCGTCCGCTATCTCTGGAACTCCGTGTTCGTGACGGTGACGGCGACGGTGATCACGCTGATCGTCAACTCGATGGCTGCGTTCGCGCTCAGCAAATATGAATTCCGGGGCCGAACCTTCGCGATGCTGCTGATCCTCGCCACCCTCATGGTGCCACTCTCGGTGATCATGGTGCCGCTCTATTCGATCGTCTCGGCGCTCGGCCTCTTCAACAATCTCTGGGGCGTGATCCTGCCGACGGTCGCCACACCGACCGGGGTCTTCATCCTGCGGCAATACATGCTGACCATCCCAGACGAGTTGATCGACGCGGCACGGATGGACAAGGCGTCGGAGTGGCAGATCTACTGGCGCATCATTCTGCCGCTGACGTCACCGGCGCTCGCCGTGCTGGCGATCTTCTCCGTCGTCTGGCGCTGGAACGACTTCCTCTGGCCGTTGATCGTGCTCTCGCGCAAGGAACTTTACACACTGCAGGTCGGCTTGAGCATCTATTCCGGCGAGCTGAACGTGCAGTGGCATTTCATCCTCGCCATGACGGTCGTGACCATGATCCCGGTCGTGCTCGTCTTCATCTTCCTGCAACGCTTCATCACCACCGGCATCGCCGGCACCGGACTGAAATAAGGGGGCACCCATGGGCCACATCAAGCTTACCAATGTGACCAAGTCGTTCGGCGCCGTCGACGTGCTTCATGACATCAACCTGGAGATCAAGGACGGTGAGTTCGTGGTCTTCGTCGGCCCATCCGGCTGCGGCAAGTCCACGCTTCTGCGCATGATCGCCGGATTGGAAAAGCCGACCGGTGGCGAGCTTTCGATCGACGGCAAGGTGGTCAACGACGTACCGGCCGCCGACCGCGGCCTTGCCATGGTGTTCCAGTCCTATGCGCTCTATCCGCATATGAGCGTGCGCCAAAACCTCGCCTTCGGCCTCGAAAACACCCGGATGCCGAAGGCGGAAATCGCCGAGCGCATCGCGGAAGCCGCGCGCATGCTGGAGATCGAAGCCTATCTCGAGCGCCGCCCCGGGCAGCTCTCGGGCGGCCAGCGCCAGCGCGTCGCAATCGGTCGCGCCATTGTTCGTCGCCCGGTCGCCTTCCTGCTCGACGAACCGTTGTCGAACCTCGACGCCGAGCTGCGCGGCTCCACCCGCGCAGAGCTTGCGGCCCTGCATGCACGGCTCTCGGCGACGATGATCTATGTGACGCACGACCAGGTCGAGGCGATGACGCTCGCCGACCGCATCGTCGTCTTGCGTGCCGGCCGCATCGAGCAGATCGGCACGCCGCTCGAACTCTACAACAGGCCTGCAAACCGTTTCGTTGCCGGCTTCATCGGCTCGCCGCACATGAACTTCCTTGAAGGTACGCTCGAAGCCGCCGGTTCCGGCTCGGCTGTCGCGACGCTGAAGGGCGGTCACCGACTGCAGGTTCCGATCGACGGGGCCGCGATCACAACCGGCGCGCCGATCACCCTCGGCGTTCGACCCCAGCACGTCACGCTTGATGCCGGCGAAAACAGCATCCCGGCGAAGATACGCCTCGTCGAGGCGCTTGGTTCCGAAACCGTGCTGCACGCTGATGTCGCCGGTCAGAAGCTGCTGGTCGTCGCACCCGGCCAGCATGACCTGGCACCCGGCGTCGATATCAGGTTGTCGCTGGCCGCCGCCCCCATCCATCTCTTCAACGACAAGGGGCTTCGCCTTGAACGCGCTGTTTGATCTCACCGGCAAGACCGCCCTCGTTACCGGCGCCCGAACTGGCCTTGGCCAGGGCATGGCGCTCGCACTGGCACGCGCCGGCGCCGATATCGCCGCCCTCGGTTCCTCGCCGATGCCCGAGACGGCGGCGCTGGTCCGCGAAGCGGGCGTGCGCTTCCACGAACTGACGGTCGACCTCTCCAAGCGCTTCGATGCGAGCGCAACCATTGCCGAGATTGTCGCCGCCCTCGGCGGCATTGACATCCTCGTCAACAATGCCGGCATCATTCGCCGCGCCGACCTGCTCGATTATCGCGAGGAGGATTGGGACAGTGTGCTCGACGTCAACCTGAAGGCAGCTTTTCTGCTGTCGCAGGCCGTTGCGCGACACATGGTGGAAACCGGGCGGGAAGGCCGGATCGTCAATGTCGCCTCGATGCTGACCTTCCAGGGCGGCATCCGCGTGCCGGCCTATGCCGCCTCGAAGCACGGAATTGCCGGCCTCACTAAGGCCATGGCCAACGAGTTGGCGCGGCACGAAATTACCGTCAATGCGATAGCGCCGGGCTACATGGCGACCGACAATACCGAGGCGCTACGCAACGATCCTGATCGTAACGCGCAGATCTCCGCCCGAATTCCGATGGGGCGCTGGGGGACACCGGACGACCTGGCAACGGCCGTGCTCTTCTTTGCCGCGCCTGCCTCCCGCTATGTCACCGGAACGGTGTTACCCGTCGACGGCGGCTGGCTGGTCCGGTAGGCAATCTGGATCGGTGGCCGGAAAGCTGGGAGCAATATCTGCCCAAGCCTTGCCGGTTTGCAGGAAGAAGCGCAGAGTCAAGATCATCGCTGGATGAACTTCGGGCTGCTCTGATGGTCGGCGCAGGAAGGCGCCGCTTGCTTAGACGGAGTCAAGCAAGATCACGCAATAGCTTTCCAGCGGCAGCGAGCGGCATTGCCTCGACGTTATGGCTTAGTGGAAATACTCCCGAGCCAGGATATATGACAAGCCGTCGTTCGGGATCTATTGCCTCACAAGCGAGGTAGAAGCCCTTTTCGAGTTTTGGGGTGAGGCTGCGTTTGATCTCGATTGCCCACGGACGCCGACCCGCGGGCGTTATCAGGAGATCGATTTCGGCGCCGGCTGCCGTACGGTAGAAGTTCATTTGAGTGCCGTAGGGCAGGACTCCAGAAAGCGTTTCTATGACAAAGCCTTCCCAACTGGCGCCCGCCACGGGGTGGCCAAGGACCTGTTCTTGGTTTGTCAGTCCTAGAAGCGTATGGGCAATCCCGCTGTCGCGGACGTATACGCGGGGCGACTTGACGAGGCGCTTACCGAAATTGGAGTGCCAGGGTACCAACCGTCTGACTAACAGGAGATCAACAAGTAGGTCGAGGTAATTCGCCACGGTCTTGCCGTCGACGCCCAACGCGCGGGCAAAATCCGCAGCGTTGAGGAGGCTCGACTGGTGATGCGCAAGCATCGTCCAGAAGCGCCTAAGCGTCTCGGCCGGGATGCGGGGACCAAATTGCGGGATGTCTCGCTCGAGGTATGTTCGGATGAAATCTTGCCTCCAGCGATGGCTGGCCCGGTCACTCGCGGCAAGGAAACTGTCAGGAAATCCCCCGCGCACCCAAAGTGCGTTGATATCCGTCTCCGGAACTTCCAGGCCGTTGATCGGGTGCATTTCCAAATAGGCAATGCGGCCAGCGAGGGTCTCGCCAGTTTGCTTCAGTAGATCGATCGATGCGGAGCCTAGCAGCAGATACTGTCCAGATCGTCTGCCAGATCTTCGGCCGCGATCGAGCAGGCCACGCAGGTTTTGAAAGAGGTTCGGCAACCGGTGGACTTCGTCAAGGATTACCAGCTTGTCCATGTGTTGCTCAAGATAGAGCTCTGGTTCGCTGAGCTTGGCCCGATCTGCCTCGGATTCGAGATCAAGATAGATCGATGGACGCTGCTTAGCGATCGCAAGTGCAAGCGTGGTCTTCCCAACCTGGCGCGGCCCAATGAGTGCCACCGCAGCGTTGGTGTCGATGAGGTCTGTTAGCGTAGTGGTTATCTGCCGCTCGATCATCCTTGCATTTATGGAGTTTAGTTCCAGAATTGCAAGGTAGATTCTTCATGGGGAGACCTACTCGCGGCACTTGCCGCCTGTGCCACACGTTTTTACGCCCCAGTTCAGATCCTAATGACGAAGTCAGTGTCATCTTAAAGCGCAAGGTCTGCATGGGTCAGATGTTGCCCATGCAGAGATATTTCATCTCGAGATAGTCTTCGAGCCCGTGGCGTGAGCCTTCGCGGCCGATGCCCGATTGCTTGATGCCGCCGAAGGGGGCGGCTTCCGAGGACATGCGGCCGGTGTTGATGCCGACCATGCCGTATTCCAGTGCCTCGGCCACATGCCAGACCCGCTTCAGGTTCTCGGCATAGAAGTATGCCGCGAGACCGTAGATCGTGTCGTTGGCCTCGGCGATCACCTGCTCGGCCGTTTCGAAGCGGATGATCGGGGCGATCGGACCGAAGGTCTCTTCCTGAGCAACGCGCATGTCGGTCGAAATGCCGGTGAGGACGGTCGGCTCGAAGAAGGTGCCTGACGTACCGATCCGGTGGCCGCCGGCGCGCACCTTGGCACCTTTGGCAACGGCGTCGGCGACATGGGCCTCGATCTTCTCGATCGCGTGCTTGTCGATCATCGGGCCGATGGTGATGCCCGTGGCGAAGCCGTCGCCAACGCTCAATTCGGCGACGCGCCGGACGAATTTCTCGGCAAAGACGTCATGCACGCCCGATTGCACATAGATGCGGTTGGCCGAGACGCAGGTCTGGCCGGCATTGCGGAACTTCGCCTGGATTGCGCCATCCACTGCCTCATCGATGTCGGCGTCGTCGAAGACGATGAAGGGGGCGTTGCCGCCGAGCTCCAGGCTGACCTTCTTGATCTGGTCGGAGCATTGTCGCATCAACAGCCGCCCGACTTCGGTCGAGCCGGTGAAGCTGATCTTGCGGACCTTCGGATTGCTGCAGAGTTCGCGTCCGATCGCGGCACCTTCCGCGGCATAGATGAGGTTGACGACACCCGCGGGGAAGCCGGCCTTTTCGGCGAGCACGAACATGGCGCCGGCAACGAGCGGGGTTTGTTCGGCGGGCTTCAGCACGATGGCGCAGCCGGCGGCAAGCGCCGGCGAGATCTTCCGTGCCACCATCGAGGCCGGGAAGTTCCAGGGCGTGATGGTGCCGACGACGCCGACGGGCTGCTTGATGACGAGCATGCGGCGGTCGTTTGCCGGTGCCGGGAAGGTCTCGCCATAGATGCGCTTCGCCTCTTCCGCATACCATTCGACATAGGCAGCTGCGTGCAGCACCTCACCCTTCGATTCGGCGATCGGCTTGCCCATCTCGGCCGTCAGGATGGCGGCGAGATCGTCGGCGTATTCGACGATCAGGTCATGCCAGCGCCGAAGCACGGCGCTTCGGTCCTTGGCAGGTTTTGCCGCCCAGAGGATTTGCGCCCTTGCGGCAGCCTCGATCGCCACATGGGCCTCTTCGATGCCCATGTCCGGGAGGGTTGCCAGCAGTTCGCCGGTAGACGGATTGAAGACGTCGAAGGTTGCGCCGGTCCAGCCTTTGGCGGCATGTGCTATTGCGGGAAGCGGCGCGAACAGTTCGGCGGCGCGCAAGTGCTTGGTCAAGGCGGGGGTCAAAGTCATTGGCGGGCATCCTCCGGCGATGGCCCGCCGCGAGGCGGCAGGCCCGCTTTTGCTTGTTCTTGCGAGTACCGATCGACGCCGGCACCCGAGCTTTGCGCGCCTGAATTGGCGCACGGCACCCACAGTGCGGCGCGTTTTTCAAGACGCGCTAAGATCGCCGCTGTAGTCCTTTGAATTGCTGCATAATTTTGTCCCTAAGTCGATCCCGATCCAAGGAATTATGCACCGGGCAACCGGGTTAGCGGTCGCCCGGTCGGGCGTCAACCGCGCGCCGCGAGGATCGACGCTTCGAGAATGTCGAGCGCTTCGGCGAAGACTTCGTCCTGGATGGTGATCGGCGCCAGGAAACGAATGACGTTGCCGTGCACGCCGCAGGTCAAGAGGATCAGGCCTTTTTCCAGAGCGATCAGCCGCACCTTGTTGGCGAAGTCGGCGCTCGGCAGGTTAGTCTTCACGTCGTTGAACTCGACGGCGTTCATGAAGCCGGGGCCACGGATGTCGGCGATCTGCGGTGCCTGCTCGCGGATGGCGGCGAGGCGCTGCTTGAGGCGGCCACCGAGTTGTTCGGCGCGTTCGCACAGCTTCTCCTCGGCGATGACATCAAGCACCGCATGCGCAGCCGCAATGCCGAGCGGATTGCCACCATAGGTGCCGCCAAGGCCGCCGGGGGCCGGCGCATCCATGACCTCGGCGCGGCCGGTGACGGCGGCCAGCGGGAAGCCGCCGGCGAGGCTCTTTGCCATGGTGATGAGATCGGGTGCGACGTCGTGGTGCTCCATTGCGAACATCTTGCCGGTACGCGCAAAGCCGGTCTGCACTTCGTCGGCAATGAGCAGGATGCCGTGCTGGTCGCAGATCTCGCGCAGCGCCTTCATGAAGGCGGTGGGAGCGGGGTAGAAGCCGCCTTCGCCCTGCACCGGCTCCAGGATGATGGCGGCGACGCGGCCCGGATCGACGTCGGCGGCGAAGAGCTTCTTCAGCGCCGTGAGCGATTGTTCGACGGTGATGCCGTGCAACTCGATCGGGAAGGGGGCGTGGAAGACGTCGCCCGGCATCGCGCCAAAGCCGACCTTGTAGGGAACGACCTTGCCGGTGAGCGCCATGCCCATGAAGGTCCGGCCGTGGAAGCCGCCGGTAAAGGCGATGACCGCCTGACGCCCGGTCGAAGCGCGGGCGATCTTGACGGCGTTTTCGACAGCCTCGGCACCGGTGGTCACGAAGATCGTCTTCTTGGCGAAGTCGCCGGGCGTCAGTGCGTTCAGGCGCTCGGCGAGGTGCACGTAGGATTCGTAAGGGACAACCTGATGGCAGGTATGCGTGAAGCGATCGATCTGGGCTTTGACCGCTTCGATGACCTTCGGGTGGCGATGCCCGGTATTGACGACCGCAATGCCGGAGGCGAAGTCGATGTAGCGATTGCCTTCCTTGTCCCAGATTTCCGAGTTTTCCGCACGATCGGCATAGATCTGGGTGGTCATGCCGACGCCACGGGAGATGGCGGCGTTCTTGCGGTCGGTAAGGCTGGTCATGGCGCGTTCCTGTCACATCTGGAGTTAATATATTGCATTTTTTCTGCAAGTTTATTCTGGAAGTGGTACACCTTTCACTGTCGATTGCAAATCAAATTTGGTGATCGAGACAACACGGGCGCTGATGTGTCGTTCTTGTCAGATCTCGATCGCGACGGCTAAGGTTGGCGGCACTTCGGCACGGCACGGATTCGTGTTGACGCCGACGGTTAGTGAAGGAAACGGAGAATGGGCGCGGTGCGCTACAAGGTTGCCGAAGCGGCGCGTCTGGCGGGGGTTTCCGCTTCGACGCTGAGGCTGTGGGAGACGCAAGGGCTTGTTGTGCCTGAGCGCTCGCCGACGGGGCATCGGCAATATACCGAGAGCGATCTTGCCCGGTTGAAGCGCATCGCCTGGTTTCGCGCGGAACGCGGCCTCAATCCGGCGGCGATCCGCGAGGCGCTCGAAGCAGAAGGTGCCGCGGAAGACCACAGCGGAACGACGACCAGTGACGGCACCGACAACCAGGTGGGACGCAAGCTCAGGAGCCTGAGGCATGCGGCCGGCAAGACCCTGGAGCAGGTGGCCGGCGAGATCGGCATCGCCGCATCGGTGCTTTCGACGCTGGAGCGCACCTCGCAGGGCGTTTCGGTGGCGGTGCTTCATAACATTGCCGAATATTTCGGAACGACCGTTTCCAGCCTTTCGGGTGAGGGGGAGGCGGATGCACGCGCCGTGGTGCGGGCGGGCGAATGGCGGACCTGGCCGCGCACGACGCCGGGCGTCACCGTGCAACTGCTCGCCGATGGCCGCAACCAGATGGACTGTCACCGCTTCGTGCTGGAGCCAGGCGCTTCCAGCGAGGGCGCCTATCGGCATGAGGGTGAGGAATTCGTCTACGTCCTCTCCGGCCGCGTTGAGTTCATTCTCGACAGCGACCAGTTCTATGACCTCAGCGTAGGGGACTCGCTCTACTTTGAGAGCAAAAGGCGTCATGCCTGGTCGAACCGGCACGACGGCGAAACCGTGTTGCTTTGGGTCAACACGCCCCCGACGTTCTAAACCGCGAGGCTCAAGCAAAACAAAGGTTTGCGACATTGGTGCGCGGCGACGGTCGGACTCGTCGGCGTCCCAATACTCATTTGTCTAGTTGGCGCCACGGCTCGTTGCTAACCAGAGGTCAAAGTTTGGCCCCTATTCGACCCTAGATTTTTAAGGGCCGCCTTCAACGCATAGTGCGACGACCAGACCTTTCACGCTTCTTTCGAAGCAAATGGCAACCTCGCGGCAAAAATCGTAGCTGACCAGAGAGTTGGCTCCACAAGGAACGAGGCCTGCAAGGGTCGAAACTCCGAGGGGATGTTCAATGCCGAATATGCGCGACCGTCAGTTGGACGGGTTGCGAGCCGCTGCCGTTTCAATGGTACTGTACGCGCATTTTTTTGCCGCGGACGATTCCCATTGGGGACACATCGGCGTGCGGCTGTTCTTTGTTCTCAGCGGCTTTCTGATCACACGGCTACTGCTCGACGCCCGTTCCGCCGCTCAGTTCGAGCCGGTGACGGCTCTCAAGTCCTTCTACGCGCGTCGCGCCCTGCGCATCTTTCCACCCTATTTTGCCATGCTGGGCGTCCTGTGGCTGGTTAACCTGGAAGGCGCCAGGGAAGGCTGGGTCTGGCATGCGCTCTACTTCTCGAACTTCTGGTATGCGCTGAGGGATGCATGGACACCGTGGGTGCTCTGTCACACCTGGAGCCTGAGCATTGAAGAGCAATTCTACATCGTCTGGCCGTTGCTCATTCTGCTGACGCCGCGCCATCTGCTTGGGCGGCTTTGCGTCGGCGTGATCGCCGCTTCGCTGGCCTACCGCTTCTATTGGCCGCTGACGGGAGAACCGTCGCTTGCGCGCGACCTGTTGCCGCCCGCCTCGATGGATGCACTGGCGGCGGGAGCGCTCCTCGCCGTCCACCGTTCGACGACCATGTCTTGGCCGCGGTGGATGACGATCAGTTGGCTGCCGCTTTCCGTCGTGTCCCTTGCGCTCCTTTGGGCCCGCGTGACGGCGATGGGACCGGTGCTCGATTGGCTCGTCTGGATCGGTCTCGAAGCCCTTCCGCTCGTCCCGCTTGCGATGCTGGTGGGGCGTGCTTCCACCGGCTTTGGCGGTCGGGTCGGCAGGCTGCTCGAACTTCAGCCGCTGACCGCGCTCGGGCGCGTCAGCTATGGCGTTTATCTGTTTCATCCCGTTGTGCTTGCGCTGGTCGTCAAGGCGCAGGCGTGGATACCGATCAACGTTGCCGAGCAGGGGCCTGGGCGCTTGCTCGTCGCCGGCTCCGTCACATTGATCGTGGCTGGTCTCTCCTGGTCCGCATTCGAAAAGCCGCTCAATGCCCTGAAACGGCATTTCCCCTATGTGCGCCCGAACAGCGGCTTCGGCGCCGCCCCGATGAGCACGGCGCAAGCCGACGATTGGCTTCTCGGGCAAACCGACGAGGGGCTGCGCCCTGTTTACCTTCCGGGGGCAGGTGCTTCCTGCGCCCGGGGAAAGACGCTTCAGGCGTCAGATCTGCAATAACGTTCGAGGTTGCCCATGACCGTTCCGTTGGTTTCCGTCCTGTTGCCCGTCTACAATGCCGAGCCCTATCTCGGTGCGGCGCTCGAGAGCATCCTGAGGCAGGACCACCAGCGGCTCGAGATCATCGCTATCGACGACGGTTCGCACGATCGCTCGCTGGAAATCATGCGGCGCTATCAGCAAGCGGACGGTCGCATTACCATCGTCTCCCGCGAAAATCGCGGGCTGATCGCAACCTTGAACGAGGGCCTCGCCCTGGCGAAAGGCGATCTCATCGCCCGGATGGATGCCGACGACATTTCCTATCCGTCGCGACTGTCGCGCCAGGTGTCGTCGTTCGTTGAGCAGCCGGAGCTCGCACTCTGCGGCACGGGCATCGACACGCTCCTTGGCGACCGCATCATCCGCGGCACGCCCAATCCGATCTATCAGCCGGCAAGCCTCAGGGCATTGTCGAAGTTCTTCACGATCTTCATCCACTCGACCGTCGTCTACAACAGGCACGTCATCCCGCAGGATATGCTGAGCTACGACGCGCATTATGTGCATGCGGAGGATTTTGATCTCTTCCGGCGTGTCACCGACCGTTATCCCGCGAAGATGATCGACGAGGCGCTGATCGCTTACCGCATCCACGGCAACAGCGTGACCAATACGCACAAGCGCCAGATGCGCCGCACGCATCTGGCGATCGTTGCCGAAAACCTCGAGCGCGAAGGTCTTTGTCACAATCCCGGCGTCTTGAACGATATCGGGCTTGCGCTGACGTCCGAAACGATCCGGCAAGCGGCCGGGTGCATCCGTTCACTCGAGGAGAGGGTCTCGGCGCTTCCTCCGCAAACCCGCGCGGGCTACGAGGCGGGCACGTTGAATCTCTTCTATTTTCTCTATCAGCTCGTCAGCGACGAACGGCGGCCGGAACTCACCCATGCGTTTTTGACGCAGACGGACAAATGGGGGCTCATTCGTCGTCGGGAACGATATGGCCTTATCACGGGAGCCCGTGCCCCGTGGTGCAGCCGCCTGTCATTGGCGGCCACCAGCCGGCTGGACGCTTTGTCGCGATATCTGCGTTCCGTACCGGCGGCGAGCGTGCTTCCAGCCGAAGGGATGCACTAGCATGACCGTCGAAGGCTTGAAGTGGAATGCGATGGAGCGGAGCGGCGTGGCGGAGACCTCAGCCGCGTTGGCGCCTACGTCACGCGAGGCGCCTTTCGCAAGCTTTATCGTCTGCACGCGCAACCGCGCCGAGGCGCTCGAGACCTGCATCCGATCGATCGAGACGGTTTGTGGTGTCCATGCTGCCGTCCGGTCGGAATTGGTTGTCGTTGACAACGGATCGACCGATGACACGCCGGAGCGAATTGCTCGGATTATCGCCGCATCACCGCTGACTGTCACGCACGTGGTCGAGAGACGGCCGGGGCTCGCTGCTGCGCGCAACGCGGCCATGGCACGCGCCCGCGGCTGCATCTTGATCTTCATCGACGACGATTGCGAAGTCGACGCGAACTATCTGCGCGACCTGGAGCGCCACTACGCAGGTGGCGAAGGCGCGATCATCCGCGGTGGCCGCGTCGAGCTCGGAGACGCCAGCGACCTGCCCTTCACGATCAAGCGGTCGAGCGCACGCGAACGTTTGACCAGTGATGTTCATCCGGGTGGCTTCATCTTGGGCTGCAACATGACGATGCAGCGGGAGGTCGCACTGCGGATCGGTGCTTTCGACGAACGTTTCGGTGCCGGCGCCCCGCTGCGTTCGGCCGAAGACACGGACTATCTGGTGCGCGCCTATCGGCTCGGCATTCCGGTCGAATATGTTCCCGATATGGCCGTCTTCCATCACCACGGCCGCCGTGCCCGCACGACCATCGAGACGCTTCATCGCAACTATAGCTTCGGCAATGGCGCACTCTGCGTGAAACACATCCGCACCGCGCCATGGCTGCTGCGGCATTTCTGTTGGACCCTCCGGTCTGCCTGCGCGGAAATCTTCGGTGGCCCCCGGTTTGACCCCGTGTTGCACCTCTCTCACTGGCCGATTGCCTTGATGAACCTGCTTGGCGCTCTGAAGTTCCTCCGTCTGTTCGTCGCCGCACGGACGGCGGGCCAAGTCGAGCAGCGGGCCGAAGAACAACTCCAGGGCTGAGGAGACGCCATCATGTTCCGTATCCTCCTGCCGAGCCTGCAGCTGCTGCGCAATGCATTGGGTGGCCAGTTGCGTCTGCTTCCGGTCGTGACGATCCTCGGCCTTTGCAGTGCGGCACTGGAGGGCGTCGGGATCGGCCTCATTATTCCGATGCTGGGAATCATCGCCGGCAATCAGGACCCGGCGGCGTTGAGCGGCATCTCCGCTCTCTTCCAGCAAGTTGGATCGGGCATGGACGACCGTCAGCGGCTGATCGTCATCGCGGCTGCCGCCTTTGCCCTGATTTCTCTCAAGAACGTCCTGGCTTTCGCCAATACGGTGCTTGCGACCTTCATTTACGGCAAGGCGGGCCATTCGATCCGCGGCGCTCTGTCGTCTCAGCTCCTCAAGGTCGGCTATCCCTTCTTGATGAAGGAGAATCCGGGGCGATTGCTCAACATCATTTCAAACGAGTCCTGGCGGGCTTCCGATGCGGTGCAAACGGTGCTTGCGGCGTTGGTGAATGGCTCGGCCGCCATCATCCTGCTCGCGTTCCTTCTGCTTTTGTCCTGGCAGATGACCTTGTTCGTCGCGCTCGGCCTCGTCCTGGTCCAGCTCCTGCATTATGTCCTGTCCGCAACGCTTAAAGCCCCGAGCCGCGATGTCACCGCCTTCAACGGCGAACTGGCGGCGCGCATGCTCCATCTGGTTCACGCCGGCCGCTTGATACGGATATTCGGCCAGGAGGCGCGGGAAAAGGTCGCGTTCGATGGAGCGTCGGATGCCGTTCGGCGCGCAGCGTTCACGCTACAGGCCCGCCAAGGCCTGCTGCCGCCGCTGACAGAGACGCTCCACTCCGCGCTCTTCCTGGCCGTGGTCGTCGGCGCCTGGTCTGTCGGCGTTATCTTTCCCGTCATCGTCGCCTTCGTGGTCCTGCTCTACCGCTTGCAGCCGCATATGCGTGCACTGCAAATGTCCTGGAGCCAGATCCAGGGATGGAGCGGTTCGCTGGAGGAGGTGCGCTGGCTGCTGGATCCGTCCGACAAGCCAAGGCCGCCGGAGGGAAGGGAGCCCTTCAGCGGATTGCGACGGCAACTGAGATTTGACGACGTCAGTTTCCGCTATCCGAACGCCGATTCCCGTGACGTCGTGCTGCAGTCGGCAGCATTCGAAATCCGCGGCGGCCGTTCGACGGCGCTTATTGGCCGGTCCGGTGCCGGCAAGACGACGATCGTCAATCTGCTATGCCGCTTCGTCGAGCCGGACGAGGGGAACATTCTGGTCGATGGTGTCCCGCTGAACCGGATCGACCCGGTGCAATGGCGAAGCCGGATTGCGCTTGCGAGCCAGGATCTGGAACTCGTTGATGGGACGATCCTGGAGAACATTACCTATGGCCGGGAGGAAACCACAGTAGCCGAAGTGGAGCATGCGGCCAGGATGGCCGAAGCGCATGGCTTCATCGTAGGCTTGCCGCAGGGCTATCAAACCGTCGTCGGCTATCGAGGCGCCAGCCTCTCGGCAGGGCAGCGGCAGCGGGTGGCGCTCGCCAGGGCCCTGGTGCGCGATCCGGATATCCTGATCCTGGACGAAGCCACCAACGCGGTCGACGGGCTATCGGAAGCGGCCATCGTCGAGACGTTGAAGTCGAGAGCGGGACGCCGCACGACGATCGTCATCAGCCATCACCGCAGCACGATCTCGTTTTGCGACGAGGTCGTCATCCTCGGTGGCGGTCAGGTGAAAAGCCAGGCACCTTTCGCCGACGTCGCCAGCCTGACCATGGACCAGCTTTATGAGCACGAAACCGTGGAAGAGCGGCGGGCTTGAGGGTCCTGTCGGCGCTGCCTCCGGTCGCTTGGCCACTCCCAGCTTTCGATGATCGAAACGCAATCGACGCGCGGCCGTCTGGTCACGGGCCGCGCGTCGATTTGTCTTTCGTGGGAATGGGCCGCCCGCTTCCCGTGGTCTCAATGCCTTAAGCGGAAAGCGGGCGGGTTCTCAGGAATCAGGCGGCCGCGTAGCGCTTGGCCATTTCCGGCAGGCGCAGGGCGCGGATCTTCGATGCCTTGCCGGCGGTGCGGAAGGCTTCGAAGCGCTCTTTGCAGACCTCTGTCATCAGTGCGGTGGCCGGCTTCAGGTAGTTGCGCGGATCGAAGTTCTCCGGATTTTCGGCGAAGTTCTTGCGGATCGTGCCGGTCATGGCGAGGCGCAGGTCGGTGTCGATGTTGACCTTGCGCACGCCGAGCGGGATCGCCTTCTGGATTTCCGAGACCGGCACGCCCCAGGTCGGCTTCATCTTGCCGCCATAGGTGTTGAACAGGTCCTGCAGATCCTTCGGCACGGAAGAAGAGCCGTGCATCACGAGGTGCGTGTTCGGGAGCTTCTTGTTGATCTTGGCGATCGTTTCGATCGACAGGATGTCGCCATCGGGCTCGCGGGTGAACTTGTAGGCGCCGTGGCTGGTGCCGATTGCAACGGCCAGAGCGTCGACGCCGGTCTTGGTGACGAAGTCGAGCGCCTGGTCCGGGTCGGTCAGAAGTTCTTCGCGCGACAGCTTGCCTTCGAAGCCGTGGCCGTCTTCCTTGTCGCCTGCGCCGGTTTCGAGGTTGCCGAGGCAGCCGAGTTCGCCTTCGACCGAAACGCCGGCCGCATGCGCGATCTTCACGACCTCTGCGGTGACTGCGACGTTGTATTCATAGCTGGCGACGGTCTTGCCGTCCTTTTCCAGCGAGCCGTCCATCATGACCGAGGTGAAGCCGTTGGTGATCGCAGAGATGCAGGTGGACGGCTGGTCGCCGTGGTCGAGGTGCAGACAGACGGGGATATGCGGGTATTCTTCCGCCGCGCCCAGGATTAGGTGGCGCAGGAACGCATCCCCCGCATAGGAACGGGCGCCACGGCTTGCCTGAAGGATCACCGGGGAATCGGTGGCATCGGCGGCGCGCATGACGGCCTGAATGTATTCGAGATTGTTCACATTGAACGCCGGCAGCGCGTAGTCGTTCTCCGCCGCATGGTCGAGCAGTTGCCGCAATGTGATCAATGCCATTCGCTATCTCCCTTGGTGCTTGGCGCAACCTTTCCGGTGCGCCACAAAAACAATCCGGCTTGAAGCGCCGCATGGACATCATCGCAGGCAGGCGATGGCCGGTATTTCCGTGCGGCGTGACAGCACACGCGAATTGGTCGCGCCCACCGAAGTCCGGCGCACAATAGTTCATCGAAGTGGTTTGACAACCGGGCAAAAGGCAGGTTGCCAGAGGTCGAAAGTCGCTTCAATCGATTTTACTGTGGACTGGAAGCAACACCCTTCCTGTGAACTGGTTTCACTTTCTGGTGGTGCCGGTGAGGGGATGGAGGCAAGAGCCGCAATTGCAACCAGTGGGCGTCTGTTTCGCATTGCACCCTACGCCGGTCGCGTGCGTGGTGGAAACGATCTGTCGCCAGGAAGGGAACGGGCCGCAAGAAGATTGCGGCGAACGGCGCCATTCTTTGCGCACATTACGTAAACTGCCGGCGAAATTCACAAACTTTGCACGAGGCTTGATTCGATGGTGACTCCGGCCTTGTTTTGCCGATAAAATTTTCAGACCTAAAACGTTGCAGGAGATTTCCCGAAATTGCCCTGCTTTCGTCATATGTCCGTCGCAAAGGCGACGAAAAGAATCGCAAACGAAATACAACCTATGAGATAGAAGGAATTCTGTCCTATAGATAAAGATGCAGACAGCCGCAGAATCCGCCTTGCGTTTAAGGACGATTTGCACTTCTCTCCTGCGATCACAAACCCAAAACAAGGGGAAGGAGAGAAACAAAATGGCTTCACTGAAACTCAACCTTAGCGCTGCCGCGCTGATCGGCTCGCTGCTCATCGGAGCAAGCCCGGCGCTGGCCGAAGCTGTCCTGCATCGCGGCAATGCGGGTGAGCCGCAGACCCTGGATCAGGCCCATACGTCGATCAACATCGAGGCGTTCATCCTCAAGGACCTCTACGAAGGCCTGACGGTTTATGACGCCGCAGGCAAGATCATTCCCGGTGTGGCCGAAACGTGGGAGCTTTCGGACGACGGTACGGTCTATACCTTCAAGCTGCGCGCTGATGCGAAGTGGTCGGACGGTTCGCCGGTGACGGCAGAAGACTTCGTCTTCTCCTTCCGTCGCGTCGAGGATCCGAAGACTGCAGCCGGCTATGCCAACATTCTCTTCCCGATCAAGAATGCTGAAAAGGTCAACAAGGGCGAACTGCCGACCGACCAGCTCGGCGTGAAGGCGGTCGATGAAAAGACGGTGGAAATCACCCTCGAGCGTCCGACCCCGTTCTTCCTGGAGCTCTTGGCGCACCAGACCGCACTTCCGGTCAGCAAAGCGAGCGTCGAAAAGAACGGCAACGACTTCGTCAAGCCGGGTGTGATGGTTTCCAACGGCGCGTTCACGCTGACCGCCCACGTTCCGAACGACAGCCTGACCGTCGTCAAGAATGCCAACTACTGGGATGTGGCCAACGTCAAGCTCGACAAGGTCATCTTCTACCCGATCGACGACCAGGCTGCCTCTGTTCGCCGCTTCGAAGCCAAGGAAATGGACCTCGTCTACAACTTCTCGGCCGACCAGATCGACCGTCTGCGCAAGTCCTATGACGATCAGGTCCACGTTTCGCCGTCGCTTGCGACCTACTACTATGCCTTCGACACCCGCCAGGCGCCTTACAATGACGTGCGCGTCCGCCAGGCCCTGTCGATGGCCGTAGACCGCGACTTCCTTGCCAAGGAAATCTATGCCGGCTCGCAGCTCCCCGCCTATTCGATGGTTCCCCCGGGCATCGAAAGCTACGGTGAGCCCTCCAAGGCCGAGTTCGCTTCGATGTCGCAGCTCGACCGCGAAGACAAGGCGATCGCCCTGATGAAGGAGGCCGGCTACGGCGAAGGTGGCAAGCCGCTCGAAATCGAGCTGCGCTACAACACCAACCCGAACCACGAGCGTGTTGCGACCGCTGTCGCCGACATGTGGAAGAACACCTTCGGCGCCAAGGTGTCGCTGGTGAACCTCGACGTGTCCTCGCACTACGCCTACCTGCAGGAAGGCGGCAAGTTCAACGTCGCCCGCGCCGGCTGGCAGGCGGACTATGCGGACGCAGAGAACTTCCTGGCACTCAGCGTCGGCTCCAACAAGACCTTCAACTACGGCCACTTCGAAAACGCTGAATTCGACGGCCTGATGAAGAAGTCCTACGACGAGCAGGATCCGGCTGCTCGCTCGAAGCTGATGCATGAAGCCGAAGCGCTGCTGATGAAGGAACAGCCGATCGCTCCGCTTCTGACCCAGGCCGATCTGTGGCTGGTCGCCAGCCGCGTCAAGGGCTGGGCGGACAATGCGCCGAACGAGCACTTGAGCAAGTTCCTGAGCATCGCCGAATAACGAACAGGAACGACGCGCGGTGACAGGCCGCGCGTCGCCTCCGGAGTACGTCCATGATTTCCTTCATCCTTCGCCGATTGGCGAGTGCGGTGCCGACTTTGTTTATCGTCGTCACCATATCCTTCTTCCTGATGCGGTTCGCCCCTGGTGGCCCCTTCAACCTCGAGCGTCCTCTTCCGCCACAGACGATGGCGAACCTGATGAAGACGTATCAGCTCGACCAGCCGCTTTGGCGCCAATACACGCACTATCTCAGCAATGCGGTGACCGGCGACTTCGGCCCGAGCTATGTCTATAAAGACAACAATGTTGCCGAACTGATCGGCAAAGGTCTGCCCTATTCGATGGAGCTCGGCTTTTACGCGCTTCTTGTCGCGCTGATCGGCGGTGTAACCGCTGGTACGATCGCGGCGCTTAGGCAGAACAGCGTCCTCGATTTCACGATCATGTCGTTCTCGACGATCGGCGTCACCGTGCCGAACTTCGTCGTTGGACCGGTGCTGACGCTTGTCTTTGCGATTGTGCTCGCATGGCTGCCGGCCGGCGGCTGGGGCGATGGTTCCCTGCGCTTCCTGATCCTGCCGATGATCGCGCTGGCGCTGCCGCAGCTCGCAGTCTTCGCGCGCCTGACGCGCGGCTCGATGATCGAGGCGTTGCATACCGACCATATTCGAACCGCCAAGGCCTATGGCCTGCCGTCACGCACCGTTGTCGTGACCCACGCCATGCGCGGTGCGATGCTGCCGGTCGTCTCCTATCTCGCGCCTTGCGCAGCAGCGCTTCTGACCGGTTCCGCCGTCGTCGAGACGATCTTTACCATTCCAGGTGTCGGCCGCTATTTCGTACTCGGCGCCATCAACCGCGACTACACGCTGGTGATGGGCACGGTCATCCTCGTCGCCATCTTCGTCATCGTCTTCAATCTCCTGGTCGACATTCTCTACGGCCTGCTCGATCCGAGGGTTCGCCATGACTGATATCGTCCAGACACCGGTGGCGACACCGGAAACGAAGGGGCGAAGTCTCTTTCAGCTCGCGGCCATGCGCTTTAGGCGCAACCGCGCTGCCATGGCCGGCTGCTTCATGCTGGCCTTGATCGCACTGTTCTCGTTCCTCGGGCCGCTGTTCGTCCCGCACACCTACGATCAGGTCTTTCCGTCCTACGTGTCGATCAGCCCGAGCCTCGAGCCGCGCCCCGATACATCCACGCTTCAGGACGTGATGGAAGGTGTGGCGACCCGCGCTCGTGTCACGCTCAAGGAGTTCAACGTCGAGGGTGAAACCTTCACCGCGACCATCACCTCCGAACAGCCGATCGACGCCCGTGCAACGCGTTACTTCGACCGGGCCAACGAATTCCGCGACACGCAAGTGGTCGCAACTGAAGACGATGGGCGGACGCTGAAAGTGACCGGTCAGGTCGATCGTGAATACTTCCCGTTCGGCACCGATTCCAACGGCCGCGACCTTCTGGTGCGCGTCATGCTCGGCGGACAGATCTCGATCGCCGTCGGTCTCCTCGCAAGCCTGGTCTCGCTTGGCATCGGCGTCGTCTATGGCGCGACATCGGGCTATATCGGCGGCCGCGTCGACAACGTCATGATGCGCCTGGTGGAGATTCTCTACTCTCTGCCCTTCGTCTTCCTCGTCGTCGTGCTCGTGGTGTTCTTCGGCCGCTCATTCATCCTGATCTTCCTGGTGATCGGCGCGGTGGAATGGCTCGACATGGCCCGCATCGTGCGCGGTCAGACGCTGGCGCTCAAGCGTCGCGAATTCGTCGGCGCCGCGCAGGCACTCGGCCTCACAGACTGGCAGATCATCCGTCGGCACATCATCCCCAACACGATCGGCCCGGTCATCGTCTTCGTGACCGTCGTCGTGCCGAAGGTGATCCTGCTCGAGAGCTTCCTCTCCTTCCTCGGTCTTGGCGTTCAGGCGCCGCTGACGAGCTGGGGCGCGCTGATCTCGGAAGGCGCAAACAACATCCAGTCGGCGCCGTGGCTCTTGATCTTCCCGGCCATCTTCTTTGTCCTGACGCTGTTCTCGCTGAACTTCGTTGGCGACGGCCTGCGCGATGCGCTCGACCCGAAGGATCGCTGACATGGCAGATACCAAGGAAACCATCCTGGCCGTGCGCGGCCTCAAGGTAAACTTCTCGACGCCTGACGGTACCGTGGAAGCGGTCAAGGGAATCGATCTCGATGTCCGTACCGGCGAAACGCTTGCCGTCGTCGGCGAGTCCGGCTCCGGCAAAAGCCAGACGATGATGGGGATCATGGGGCTGCTCGCCAAGAACGGTGAGGTCGAAGGCTCGGCGCGCTACCGTGGCCAGGAGCTTGTCGGGCTGCCGCCGAAGGCGCTCAACCAGGTGCGCGGTGCGAAGGTCACCATGATCTTCCAGGAGCCGATGACCTCGCTCGATCCGCTCTATCCGATCGGCCGCCAGATCGCCGAGCCGATCGTGCACCACCGTGGCGGCACGTTCAAACAGGCGCGGGCCCGCGTGCTCGAACTGCTCGAGCTCGTCGGCATCCCGGATCCGGGGCGCCGTATCGACAGCTATCCGCATGAGCTATCGGGCGGTCAGCGTCAGCGCGTGATGATCGCCATGGCGCTTGCCAACGAGCCGGATCTCTTGATTGCGGATGAGCCGACGACGGCGCTCGACGTGACGATCCAGGCACAGATCCTCGATCTGCTGAAATCGCTGCAGAAGCGCTTCGGCATGGCGATCGTGCTGATCACCCACGACCTCGGCATCGTCAAGCACTTCGCCGATAGCGTTGCGGTGATGCGCCGCGGCGAAGTGGTGGAGCGAGGCGCGACGGCTGACATCTTCGAACGGCCGCAGGCCGACTATACGAAGATGCTGCTTGCCGCTGAACCCAGCGGTCGCAAGGCATCGCCGGCCGACAGCGCGCCGATCATTCTCGAAGGTCGTGACGTCTGCGTCGATTACCAGATCGGCGGTGGCCTGTTCCGGGGCGGCAAGTCGGTCTTCCGCGCCGTGGACAGCGTCAACCTGCGCCTGAAGGAAGGACAGACGATCGGTGTCGTCGGCGAGTCCGGCTCGGGCAAGTCGACGCTCGGACGCGCGCTTCTCCGGCTTCTGCCGAGCAGCGGTCACTACCGCTTCGGAACCACGGATATTTCCGGTTTCGATCGCGGGCAGATGCGGCCACTACGCCGCACGCTGCAGCTCGTCTTCCAGGATCCCTACGGCTCGCTTTCACCGCGCCGCACCGTCGGCGAGATCATCACCGAAGGTCTCTATGTGCATGAGCCCGAGCTCAGCCGTGCCGAGCGCGACCGCCGGGCGTCCGAGGCGCTGAAGGAAGTGGGGCTCGATCCGGCGTCGCGCAACCGCTATCCGCACGAGTTCTCGGGCGGCCAGCGGCAACGCATCGCCATTGCCCGCGCGATGATCCTGAAGCCGAAGGTCGTCATTCTCGACGAGCCGACGTCGGCGCTCGACCGCTCGGTGCAGGGCCAGGTGATCGAACTTTTGCGTGACCTGCAGCGCTCGTATGGGCTCTCCTACATCTTCATCAGCCACGATCTTTCGGTGGTGAAGGCGATGTCGGACTACGTGATCGTCATGAAAAACGGCAAGATCGTCGAGGAAGGCCATACCGACGCGATCTTCGAGGCGCCGAAGCAGCCCTACACCAAGACGCTGATCGGCGCAGCCTTCAACGTCTAGGCTTTGCCTGGCATGCTAATCGACAGGGACGCGAGCGATCGCGTCCCTGTTTCTGTTGTGCGCCCAGCATGGGCGCATTCTTGTGGGTGAAGTCCCACCGTAAGCTGGTCATGGCGAGCGAAGAGAAGCGCAACTGCGTGAGGGTGACCGAGCGTGGGGAGGAAGCGTGGATCGCAACTGCGGGCCGATGAACAAGAACCGGATATGAGGCGATGCCGAGCAGGGCGAGCGGCAACAAACCGCGAAGCTCTCGTGACCAAGGGTCGGTGGCGTAAATCCGGCGGTCGTGCAGTGAAGGAATGCGTTCTTACCTGGGGAGATCTCGCCTTGTGCCTGAAAGGGCGACGGCGTCGAGCCGGAGCGAGAAGTCAGCAGAGGCGGTAGTAGGGAGCGCCTTGGCGCGAACGAAGGGCCGAACGAGAAAGAGTGAAGTTCCTCCGAGGATGAGCAAGGCCATGCGTCAGATGCCGGGAGCGCCCGGGAGATTGGAGAAACAAGCGGGTGAAGCCCGTCGGAGCTCCAATCTTGACGAAGCCGAGCCCCCGCCACGGAACGGGAACGACACAGGCCTAACCTCAATCTCTCGAACCGCCCGGTGCGGACCCGCATGCCGGGTGGTGTGGCAGGGGTGCGATCACATCGATCGCCCCCTATGCCGATTTGGGCTTTTCCGGTTTACGCGCCGACTTCGGTCAGAGTTCGCCTTCCGTCGAGAAGTCGGCGGCGACGAGCTTCTTGTCGAGCCCGAACTTCTGCATCTTTTCGTAGAGCGTCTTGCGCGAGATGCCGAGCGATTCATAGACCGGCTTCAGGGCACCGCCATGGGCGGCAATGGCGCTGGCGATCAGGCTTTTCTCATAGGCGGCGACCTTGTCGGCAAGTCGCCCGCTATCTTCCTTCGCGGCATCGTGCGCCGCCGCATCTAGGCCGAGGACCAGACGCTCGGCGGCGTTGCGCAGTTCACGCACATTGCCCGGCCAGTCGCGCTCTGCCATTTCCGCCAGCATGGCTTGCGAGACCTCCACCTCGTCCCGGCCGTAACGGGCCGCGGATTCCCTGACCAGTTGCAGAAAGAGCAGCGGGATGTCGGCACGGCGTTGAGCGAGCGAAGGAACCCGAAGGGTCGCGACATTGAGGCGATAGAGCAGGTCTGCCCGGAAGCGCCCTGCGGCAACTTCCCTTTCAAGATCGACCTTGCTGGTGGCGATGAAGCGCACGTCCAACGGCACGACTTCGTTTGATCCGAGCCGGGTGATGACGCGTTCCTGCAGTACGCGCAGAAATTTCGCCTGCAGATCGAAGGGCATCGAGCCGATTTCGTCGAGCAGGATCGTGCCGCCGCGACCATGCTCGAACTTGCCGTAGCGCGGTCGGATAGCGCCGGGGAAGGCACCGGGCTCGTGGCCGAAGAGCTCGCTTTCGATCAGATTTTCCGGCAGCGCCGCACAGTTGATGGCGATGAACGGGCTGTTGGCGCGGGCGCTGAGATCATGCAGCGTGCGAGCGAGCACCTCCTTGCCGACGCCGGTGTCGCCGATGATCAGTGTGTCGGCGTCGGCGGCGCCGATCGCGCGGATACGATAGCGCAGATCGACCATGACCTGGCTTCGGCCGGGAAGCCGCTGCTCAATGTCGTCACGTTTGCCGGCCACTGCCTTCAGCCGCCTGTTCTCGAGCACCAGCGTCCGCCAATCGAGCGCCCGGCGGATCGTGCCGGCAAGCATCTGGGCTGCGAAAGGTTTTTCAACGAAATCATAGGCGCCCTCACGCATCGCGCGTACGGCAAGCTGTACGTCGCCGTGGCCGGTGACGAGAATGACCGGCACCTCGGCATCGATCTCGCGGACGCGCTGCAGAAGGGTCATGCCATCCATGCCGGGCATCCGGATATCGCTGATCACGACACCGGCAAAACTGAAACTGATGAATTCCAGGGCGCGTTCGGCTGCCGCAAAGGTCTCGACGCGAAAACCGGCGAGCTCCAGCGCTTGCGCACTCGAATGGCGCATATCCTCTTCGTCATCGACGAGCAGGATCCGGCTCTCGATCATTCGGCAGCCTCCCGGGCATTGTTGTTTTCGATGGCGAGTTCGATGCGGAACTCGGCGCCACCTTCCGCGAGATTGGTGGCGACAAGGCTGCCGCCGAAATCCTTGATAATGTTATAGGAAATCGAGAGGCCGAGGCCCAGCCCCTTGCCGACGCCCTTGGTGGAAAAGAACGGATCGAAGATGCGTTCGGCAATCGCCGGGGGGATGCCCGGCCCCCGGTCACTGATCGTCAGAACCACCTTGCCGTCTTCCCGCCGGGCACGAAGGCGAATGGTCCGGTCATCAAGCCCCTCGACCGCATCGGCCGCATTGGAGATGATGTTGACAAGCACCTGCTGCAAGCGGACGGAGCCGGCGCGCACGACGAGCGGTGCTTCGCCGAGGTCGATGTCGATGCTTGCCGCTGCGGCCTTCAGCCGAACCGAAACGATCTCCATCGTATCGCGCACCACCTCCTCGACCGGGACCGGCCCAAGCTTCTCGTTTGGTTTGCGGGCGAAGTTGCGCAGGTGCTTGCTGATTGCCGCCATGCGATCGACGAGCCCGGAAATACGCCGGATATTATCGCTCGCCTCGTCGGAGCGACCCCGTTCGATCAGCAGTGCGGCGCTATCGGCATAGGTCTTGGCGGCGGCAAGGGGCTGGTTGAATTCATGCGAGAGCGCCGCGGACATTTGCCCGAGGCCCGCCAGCTTGCCGGCCTGGATCAGATCGGCCTGGGTCCGGCGCAACTGCTGTTCTGTCAGTCGGCGCTCGGCGATCTCCTCCTCGATCTGGGCATTGACGCGCGCAAGGTCGGCGGTCCGTTCGTCGACACGGCGTTCAAGTTCCGCTTGCGCTTCCGCCTGCATCGAGATGCGTTCGTTGAGGCGGGCACGCCGTTGCAGGATAATGGCCACGCCGAGGCCGGCGAGGCAGATCAACAGAAGGGCGGCGGCGACTGTCGTCAGCGCTTGCGTGTAGGCCGAGGCCGTATCCACCAGGACGTTCACGGTCCAATCGGCATCGGGCATATATTGCGAAAGCACGAGATATTCGCGGCTTGAACCGTCGGAGGAGACGGTCATGAAGCGGTGGTCGGGCGAGTTGCTCTCCGCAATAGGAAGCGGTCGCAAGATGGTGTCGGCGTACCGCCTCGAGGCTTCGGTGCGCGCGAGCCGCTCCGATGTCAGCGGCAGGATGGAGGAATAGAGCCAGTCCGGGTCGCCGGACATGAAGATGATGCCTTCGGGGTCGGAAACGAAGATCCTGTATTCGCCGCCTTGCCAGGAGGCCTCGATGCTTTCGACATCGACTTTGAAGACGATCACGCCGCGGATTTCGTCGCCGATCTGGATTGGTGAGCCGAAATAGTAGCCGCGCTTCAGCGACGTGGTACCAAGCGCATAAAACCGCGACTGCTGTCCGCGAAGCGCTTCCTGGAAATAGGGGCGGTAGCTGAAATTCTGGCCGACGAAGCTCGTCGGCCCGTCATAATTGCTGGCCGCGATCGTATCGCCGTCCGGTGTGATCACATAGATATCAGAGGAGTGGAGCAGGCCGTTGATGTCTTTGAGATAGGCGTTCACCGCCTCCCGCAGTCGCCGGTCGCGCGGGCGGGTAACGAGTTCCTGGACATCCTCGTGATCGGCGATCAGGGCAGGCAATGCCTGATAGCGATTGAGATGGCCGTCGAGTGCAGTGACGGCGAGCCTAAGAGCGGTGGTCGCCTGAGCGGTCGCCTCGCGGAGATAGCCGTCGGTCGCGACTGCATAGCCCTTCCAGGCCAATATCGCCGCAAGCAACGGCAACAGCAACAATCCAGAGACCAAGCGATATTTCACAGAATGTCCGCGCGCCTCCTCGCGTGCTTGCGACCACTTGCCGCGCGGTGATCTTAAGCATCGGCGCAACGCGTCACAAGCGCAGCGCTGCCGGGTCTGTACTTGTTGACGAGCAGCCGGCGCCGTCAATGAAATGTTGACAATGCGTTTGGCCGTGGCCGGCTTTCGCTGCGGGCTGGAAGAGCGCATCTATGACGCAACGGAGCGCCCGGTGGCGCCGGAGAGAAAGGATCACGGCAATGCTCAATCAGATCAAGGGTCTGCATCACGTCACCTCGATGGCCGACGATGCGCGCGAAAACAATCTGTTCTTCACCAAGTCGCTCGGCCTGCGCCGCGTCAAGAAGACGGTCAACTTCGATTCCCCCGATGTCTACCACCTCTATTATGGCGACGAGGTCGGCACGCCCGGCACGGTCATGACCTACTTTCCGTTCCCGCAAATGCCGCGCGGCCGCGCCGGCACCGGCGAAGTCGGGACGACTGTTTTCTCGGTGCCGCAGGGCTCCCTCGGCTTTTGGAAAGATCGCCTGACGACATTGGGGGTAACCGGTCTCAAGGATGAAGAGACCTTCGGCGAGAAGCGCCTGAACTTTGCCGGTCCCGATGGCGACGGCTTCGCCCTCGTCGAGGTCAAGGACGACCAGCGTACGCCATGGACGGAAGGCGGCATCTCGGCTGATCATGCGATCCGCGGGTTCCATTCCGCAGCACTGCGCCTTCGCGACGAGGGCGCAACGGCCGAGCTCCTGAAGTTCATGGGCTACGAAGAACTCGACCGCAAGGACGGGGTCACGCGCCTGATCGTACCCGGCGGCAACGATGCCCGCGTCATCGACCTCGAGACGATGCCGAATATCGGTCGCGCTTCCCAGGGCGCCGGTTCGGTGCACCATATCGCGTTTGCCGTCGAGAATCGCGAGAAGCAGCTCGAAGTGCGCAAGGCCCTGATGGACACCGGCTACCAGGTGACCCCGGTCATCGATCGCGATTATTTCTGGGCGATCTACTTCCGTACGCCGGGCGGCGTGCTGTTCGAGATTGCCACCAACGAGCCCGGCTTTGATCGCGACGAGGACCTTGCGCATCTCGGCGAGGCATTGAAGCTGCCGCAGCAGCACAAGCACCTGCGCCCGATCCTGGAGAGCCATCTGCAGAAGATCGACGACTAGCACAGTCAACACCGAGGGCTCGCCCCGCCGGCGGGCCCTTTGCAACATTGGAATGCCCGGCAGATCATTCACAGTTTCGTCGAAACAGTGGATCTAACTCTTTGAAACAAAGCACTTCCGATAGCGAGCTCGTCAGGAGTTCGCCGGAATAGCGCCAGGAGACAAAAATGGTCGACTTTGGCTATGTCCACAAACTGAAGGCCGGCAAGCCCGGTCAGCCGATCTTCTTCGTTTTCCACGGAACCGGCGGCGACGAAAACCAGTTCTTCACCTTCGCGTCCGAGCTCTTGCCCGATGCGACGATCGTCTCGCCGCGGGGCGACGTATCGGAACATGGGGCTGCGCGCTTCTTCAAGCGCACGGGCGAGGGTGTCTACGACATGGGGGACCTCGCACGTGCCACCGAGAAGATGGCGGCTTTCGTCAAGGCGCTTGCCGCGGAGCATCAGGCTTCGCAGGTGATTGGCCTTGGCTATTCCAATGGCGCGAACATTCTTGCCAACGTGCTGATTGAAGAGGGTGTCTTCGACAAAGCGGTGCTCATGCATCCTCTGATCCCGTTCCGTCCAAAGGACAATGTGGGTCTCAAGGGGCGCAGAGTGCTGATTACGGCCGGGGAACGTGATCCCATTTGCCCGGCCCCGTTGACGCAGGCCCTGGCGGACTACTTCCAGGGGCAGGGCGCGGCGACCGAAACCGAATGGCACTCGGGCGGACACGACATCCGCCAGAACGAAATCACCGCGATCGCACAGTTTCTGAAGGAGTAGTGCTTTTGCGGCCGAAAGGAGTCGCTTCAGGCAATTCCGGCCGCAAAACCCCGTCTTTGCTGGAATTACCTGGCTATTCCAGCCGGCGGCGAAAAAGCCACGAGGCGGCCGAGAGGGTGACGATGGCGATCAGCAACAGCGGGATCGTCTGTCGCGCCACCTCGACCGCCGGTATGTCCTTCAGGAATACGCCCTTCACGATGACGAGGAAGTAGCGCAGCGGGTTGATATAGGTGATCGGCTGCAGCCAGGTGGGCATGTTTTCGATCGGCGTCGCGAAGCCGGAAAGCAGCATTGCCGGCACCATGAAGAGGAAGGCGCCGAGGATCGCCTGCTGCTGCGTCATCGACAGCGCCGAGATGAACAGGCCGAGGCCCACGACGGAAGCGAGGTAGAAGACCGCGCTGCCGTAGAGCAGGAACAGCGAGCCGCGCAGCGGTACGCCGAAAATGAAGACCGCCGCCAGAATGTAGATCGTGATGTGGAACAGGCCGATCATCATCGGCGGGATCAGCTTGCCGATCAGAATTTCGTGGGTTCGAAGCGGCGAGACCATGAGCTGATCGAAAGTACCAAGCTCGCGTTCGCGCGCGATCGACAGCGCGGTCACGATCAGGCCGATCAGGAGCGCGATGCTGGCGACGAGGTTCGGCACCATGAACCATTGATAGGTGAGGTTCGGATTGAACCAGTTACGCGCCACGACCGCGATGGCGCCGGATGCCATGCGCTTGCCGGCCGGTGTCTCGGCTCCCAGTGTTCCGACGATGCGCCCGAGATAGCCGGAAACAATCTGCGATGCGTTGGAGCGGCGTCCGTCGAGAATGACCTGTACCTCCGCCGGCCGGCTCGCCTCGATGTCGCGCGAGAAGGTGGGGCCGATTTCGATTGCGGCAATGACCTTTTGGGTGTCTATCGCCACACGCACCTCGTCCGGACTGTTGGTGAAGCGGATGCTGCGGAAAGTCGGCGCGCCGTCGATCTCGCGGACGAGATCCTGGCTCCAATGGCCGTTGTCGCGGTTCAGCACCATGATGTCGACATTCGTCACCTCCAACGTCGCGGCATAGGAAAACACCAGAAGCTGGAGGATCGGCGGGACGATCAGCACGGTGCGCCCCTTTGGGTCGCGCAACACCGCCAGCAACTCCTTGACGATCAGCGCCTTGAGCCTTGTCCACCACATCTTAGCCAATCCTCTTGCGGGTGCTGCGGGCGGCGAGCGCGAAGAAGACGCAGCCGATTAAGAGCATGACGGCGATGGCGCGTGTAAACATCGGCCAGATGTCGCCGGCAAGGAACACGGTCTGCAGGCTAGGGATCAGATAACGGGCCGGCACGATGAAGGTGATCCATTGAATAACCGTCGGCATCGAATTGATTTCGAAGAGAAAGCCGGAGAGAAGGAAGGCCGGCAGGAAGGCTGAGATCAGCGCGAGCTGTGAGGCGAGAAACTGGTTCTTCGTCGCCGCCGAGATCAGCAGGCCCTGGCCGAGCGCCGGCATCAGGAAGGTTGCCGAGAGCGCATAGAGCGCCGCGATCGACCCGCGGAAGGGAACGCCGAAGAGGAAGACGGCGAGCAGCACGCAAAGCGTCATCGACGTGAGCCCAAGGATAAAATAGGGCAGCAGCTTTCCGGCCAGCAGTTCGGCGGCCGATACGGGCGTTGCCATCATCGCCTCCATCGTGCCGCGCTCCCATTCACGGGCAACGACGAGCGAGGTGAGTAGCGTGCCGACGAGTGTCATCACGATCGCGATCGACCCGGGCACAAGGAAATTCCGACTGGTCAGCTCCGGATTGAACCAGAAGCGCTGCTCGGCCGAAATCGCCGGCGGCCGGCCGCCGCCGTCACTCAAGCGCTGGCGCTCCCAGTTGGCAAGGGTCGCCTGGGCGTAGTTCTGGACGAAATTGGCGGTGTTGGGGTCGGAGCCGTCGACGAGCACCTGCAACGCCGGATGCCGTCCCGCGGAATGATCCGCCGTGAAGCCGGCAGGGATCACGACGATGCCGCGCACGTGGCCGAGCACAAGGTCCTTTTCGAATTCACGCCGGTCGCGGCCGACCGTTACCTTGAAATAGCGGGAAGCCTGAAAACCCGCGGCGAGATCGCGCGTCAGCGGTGCCTCTTCCTCGATGACAAGTCCGACGCGGGTCTGGGTCGTATCGAGCGAGACGCCGTAGCCGAAAAGAAACAGGAGGATCATGGGCAGCACGAAGGCGATCAGGATGCTACTCGGGTCGCGGACGATCTGATAGCTTTCCTTGCGCACCAGCGCGGCAAAGCGACGGGCCCGGGCGGCGCGGCTTTCGATGTTGGAGGATTGCGCGCTCATGCCGCCTTTTCCTCCGAACCCTGAACCAGGGCGATGAAGGCATCCTCCATCGTCGGGTCCGGCAGCTTATCATTGGCGACCTGCGCCTTCAATTCGTCAGGTGAGCCGAGTGCGATCGACCGGCCGCGGTAGATCAGCGAAATGCGGTCGCAATACTCGGCCTCGTCCATGAAGTGGGTGGTGACGAGCACCGTCACGCCTTTTTCGACCAGGCCGTTGATGTGGGTCCAGAATTCGCGCCGGGTGATCGGATCGACGCCGGACGTCGGTTCATCGAGAAACAGCGCTTCCGGCTCGTGCAGCACGGCACAGGCCAGCGCCAGCCGCTGCTTGAGGCCCAACGGCAGATCCTTGGCCGACATGCCAAGCAGGCGGTCGAAGGCGAAGATCTCGATCATCAGCTGGATACGTTCGCGCTTGCGGGCGCCGGATAACCCGTAGACGCCGGCAAAAAAGCTGAGATTCTGGGCGACGCTGAGGTCGCCGTAGAGCGAGAATTTCTGCGCCATGTAACCGAGCCGGTTGCGTGCCTCGGCCGCGTCGCGGCGCAGATCGAAGCCGGCAACACGGCCTTCGCCAGCCGACGGTTTCAGCAGCCCGCAGAGCATCTTGAACGTTGTCGACTTGCCGGCGCCGTTCGGGCCGAGCAGCCCGAAGATCTGGCCGCGCGGAATATCGAAGGTAATGTCGTCGGCCGCCGTGAAGTCGCCGAAGCGTTTCGTCAGCCCGCGTGCCTCGATGACGGGTTTGCTGCTCTCCATTGCAAAGGGTGTCTGGGTTTCCGCCAGCCGCGAGCGGCCGCCAGGCCCACCGCCGAGCATATCGATGAATGCATCCTCGAAGCGGGGCGCGGTGACGGTCACACCAGGCGCTGACGAACCCTCGTCCGGCGTTGGTGGTTTGGCGTCCGGCTTCATGACCAGGCGGATCGCTTCACCCTGAATGACGCCGTCGACGACATCGTCCTCGTCGAGATAGCGCGCGAGCTTCTGGCGGCGTCCATGTGCGATCCCGGAAACCTTGAAGACCCGGTCGGCGACGCGATCGGTCAGTTCTAAGGGGCTGCCGGAAAACAGCAGCTCGCCCATATTGAGCAGGAGCACGCTGTCGCAGGCCTCGGCCTCTTCGAGATAGGCGGTGGACCAGACGACGCCGATGCCTTCGGCCGTCAGGTTTTCGACCATCTTCCAGAGGTCTCGACGGGAGATCGGGTCAACGCCGACACCCGGCTCGTCCAGGAGGAGCAGGCGGGGCTTGCGCAGGAGCGCACAGGCAAGGCCGAGCTTCTGTTTCATGCCGCCGGAAAGCTTGCCGGCAAGCCGTGCGGTAAAGCGCTTGAGATCGGTGAATTCGAGCAGTTCGTCGAAGGTCGCGGTGCGCTCGGCGAGCGGCAGGCCGCGCAGATCGGCGTAAAGGTTCAGGTTCTCCTGAACGGAAAGATCCTCATAGAGGCCGAAACGTTGCGGCATGTAGCCGATGGCCGCCTGGATGTCGGCCGCATTCGTGACCGTGTCGAAACCGAGCACCTCGACCTTTCCCTCGTCCGGCAGCATCAGCCCGGTCATCAGCCGGATCAGCGTGGTCTTTCCTGCACCGTCAGGACCGACGAGCCCGGTGATCCGCCCGCCGAGGATTTCGCCATTGATATGGTCGAGCGCCGGTGGGGCATCACCGAAGCGCTTGACCACATCCGCGATCCGGACGAAGGGTGCGTTGTCGCTCATCGCTTGGCCCCAGCCTGTTCCGGCAGCCGCACGGTCACCGGCATGCCCTGCCTTAGATCCGGGCCAGGCCTGTCGACGACAATACGCAGGCGATAGACGAGGTCGGTCCTGAGCTCCGGCGTCTCCACCGACTTCGGCGTGAATTCGGCCACCGGCGAGATGAAGCCGACCGTCGCCTTGTAAGGGCGATTCGGGGCGCCGTCCGACGTGACCTCGACGGGCATGCCGGGATGCACGCGGCCGAGGTCGGGCTCGGCGACATAGGCCCGGACCCAGACGGGCTCGTTCAGCGAAACGACATAGACCATGTCGGATGGCGCGACGATCGCGCCGACTTCGCGGACCCGCGAGAGGATCGTACCAGTGCTCGGCGCAAGAAGGCGCGTGTCGGCGAGCGATGTTCGGGCACTCTCGAGCTTGGCTTCTGCCGCCAGGACCTGTGCCTGAGCTGCCTCGATGTCTTCGATCCGGCTTCCTTCTTCGAGCAGGGCCAGGGCCTCGCGGGCGGACGTGGCGCGCGCTGCGGCCGCGGCCCTGTTGGCGCTCGCCTCGTCGAGGTTCGCCTGGGAGATGGTACCGTTCGGCCGCAACTGCCGGGCGCGCTCAAAGGCAAGGTCGGCATTCTTCAGATCGGCCAGCCGTTCCTCATGGACGGCCCGCGCCTGGGCGATTTCCGTAGGTCGTGCGCCGGCCTTCAGTTTTGCGAGATTGGCCTTGAGCGCGCCGAGTTCGGCTTCCGCCGCCGCCACTGCTTGCTCGAACGGAATGGCGTCGAGGGTGGCGAGAACGTCGCCGGGTTTCACCGCATCGCCTTCGTCGACGCCAAGGCTCGCAATGCGGCCATTGACGCGGAAGCCGAGCGAGACCTGGCGGATGTCGACATTGCCGTAAAGCACCGAGGTTCGTTCTGTGGCGGCCCAGCCGAGTTGCCGCGGCACATCGAACCACCACGCGCCGGCGGCGGCGCCGGCGAACAATAGGAGAGCGATTGCTGGCTTGTTCATGGCTGGCGCTCCTGCTGGCCGCCGAGTGCTGCGACGAGTTCTTCTACGTGGCGACGCAGAATATCGAGCTCGTCGCGACCGACAGCCTGCCAGTTCATCTGGCGGAGCATGGCCGCGTGGGCCATGCGGAAAACGAGGATGCTGCCGACGAAGGACAGGGTCTTCAGCCGGACATGTTCGGATTGCGGCGGTTCTGCGAGGATTGTTGCAACCAGCCTGCCGGCCATGCCAATCATCGGACCCATGACATTGGTGTAGACTCGTTCGAACGCCTCGGTCGGCTCCATCTGTTCGCGAATGATGAAGCGCGCCCAGCTTTCCGACTGCCGGCTGACGAAGATGGCGACCATGTGTTGCGCCATCTGGGTCAACAGGTCCCGGGCTTCCTCAGTCGACATTGCCTTGCCTTCGCTGTCGAGGCGGGCCAAGCGCTCGAGGATCACGTTTCGAAGTTCACTGACATGTCCAACAATGATCGACGCAAGGTGTTCTGCGGCAGCGATGTAGAGGCCTTCCTTGCCGCCGAAATAATAGGGGATCGCCTGCAGGTTCACGCCGGCGGTTTCCGCAAGCATGCGCGTGCTGGCGCCGTCGAAGCCGTAGCGCCCGAAGACATCGATGGAGCTCGTCAGAAGTTTCTCACGCGTGACGTCGCCGCGATCCTGCTTCGGTGTTTGTGTGGTGGATTTGTTTTTCATCATATCCTGAAATTACATCATTCCATCGATTAAGTCAATCGAATGAATTTGAAGTATTGTGCGCGATAGGGAGTTGGTAGCTCGTAGCGCCGGACGATCGGCGAACGGTCGGTTGCCCCGGCCGGGATCCAGATGGCAACGCAAAGAGCCGGCCGTCGGCGTCAGCGCAAATGGGCGCATGGCGCTAAAGGGCAGGGTCAGGAGGGGAGGGAGCCTATGCTCCCGGAGCGGCCAATTGGCGGGGCTCAGACCGCGGCGGAAAAGTCTATCGAGATCTTGGTTCCGCGCTCCGGCGCCGTATCGACCGAAATCGTCGCCTGATGCAACTCGCTGATGCGCCGGACAATCTTGAGGCCGAGCCCGAGCTGGCCGGAACTCTTCACGTAGCCGAGGTCTTCGTGGTGTTCGGGCAGATCGACGAGCCCTTTGCCATTGTCTTCGACGGAGACCACCGGGCCGGGACCGCAGGCGAGAACGATGCGGGTGCCCGGCGGATTGTGCTTCACCGCGTTCTCGATCAGATTTCGCAGCATGTTTTCGACGAGCGCCGGGATCGCGGTGACCGGTGGCGTGCCTTCGTCGACGAACTCGAGCGATTTGTCGTGGTCGAAGACGAACGGTGCGATGGCCTCCGCAACGGCGGCTCCGATCTGCGACAGGCTGGTGCGCTGGTAGGCGGAGGGATCGACCGCATCGGCCCGCGCCAGAGAGGTTAGCTGCTCAAGAATATGGGTCAGCGCGTCGAGGTCCCTTTCGGCGTTGCGAGCCCTCGGATCGTTGATGCGGCTCAACTCCATCTTGGCGATCGACACCGGCGTCCGGATTTCGTGGGCGATCGAGGACGAGAACAGCTTCTGCGACTGGATGAGGTCGGCCACCCGCGTGAGCATGCGGTTGACGGCAATGACCAGGCGGGCGATCTCCTGCGGCATTCGTGTCAGTGGCAGGCGTGCGCTGCTGTCGCGCGGGTCCAGCGCATCGGCCGCCCTGGCGGCCATCGCGACGGGCTTCAGTGCGCTGCGGATCGACCAGATCGTCGCGCCAATGACGAGACAGAACATCAGAGTCATCGGCACGATCATCGAATCGAACATCTCGTGCAGCAGCGCGCCGTACATGAAGCCGTTGGGATCGTTGAGAATCGCGAGTTCGATGAGCAGGGTGGTGCCGCCGCGTTCGAAAGTCTGGCCGCCGGCGACGCTGAAGGGCTTGCCGGGCGCGATCAGGCGCTTCCAGAATTGCGGTGCATCCATGCTGACCGGCAGGAAATGTCGGGCGCATTCGCTCGTGCAGTTCGAATAGACGATCTCGCCAGAGGCGGTGCGGATGCGGAGGAAGATCGAGCCACCGTTGTCATGACGGTCCTGATAACGCTCGCGCGTCTCGTGATTGGGCTCGTAGCTCACGACGCCATCGCGGACCTGGACGTAGGCCGCCACATTTTCGGTTTCCTGCTGGAGCATGAGGACGCTCAGCTTGTCGTCGTCGAACCAATAGTCGGCAAAGACGACGCCGATCTGAAGCGCCATGGCCACCAGCGAGAAGGCGACGATGCGGCGGGCGACGATGCCGATCAGCGACGGGTTGCGGGTTTTCATGAGGCGCGCCTGAGCAGATAGCCGATGCCGCGCACGGTCTCTATCTGTACGCCGGTGTCAAGCGGTTGCAGGCGCTTTCGGACGCGCGATACGGCGAGCTCGAGCGCATTTGGCGTGACTTCCTGACCGTATTCCGAAAGCGCCGTTTCGAGTTTTCGCTTCGGCACGACGCGGCCGACCTCCCGCATCAGGATTTCCATCAGCGACCGTTCGCGCGGCGGCAACGGCACGACGATGCCGTCACAGGTGAGGTCGGCGGTTGCCGGGTCATATCGCAGGGCGCCTGCCTCCAGCACCGGCTGGACGGCCTGCGGGTTGCGCCTCAGCATCGCGCGGCAACGGGAGAGAAGCTCCCGATGGTGAAACGGTTTTACCAGATAGTCGTCAGCTCCCGCATCGAGCCCGGCGATGCGCTCGTCGACGGATCCCTTGGCGGTGATGATCAGGACGGGCAGTCCCGGATAATCGTGTCGGAGCCGACGAAGCAGGGACAGGCCGTCGCCGTCGGGCAGGCCGAGATCGAGCAGCACGAGATCGTGTTCTCGTCCGGCAATTGCCGTCTCAGCGTCCGCAACGGTTGAAACGGCATCAAGCCTCCAGCCAGCGTCCCGCATGGTTTCGCCGACCAGTTCTACCAGTCGCGGACTGTCTTCAACCAGGAGCAGGCGCATTGAATCGTCTCGATATTACAGGGGCCGTTGTCGACCATATGGGCTTTCGCCTGGGCTGCCAACTCCTGGTCGCAATACCCACTGGCGCGTGCATGGAGCTGGCAACGAGCAATCTTGACGGGGTTTGGACAGCTTGTCCGTTGTATCTCGACCGATGAGGGAGAGGCTGCAACTGAACAGGTGGCCGTATTGCGGTCTCCACTTCGATGAAATGCCGGCGCTTGTGTCGACCATCTCTGATGTTCGCGCAGTCGCCGCTGGAGACCCGCTTTGATACTTTCGAGAATTCGCCGGCCAGAGATCGGTAGCATCGCTCTCAGCGCGCTCGTCAGCGCCTATCTGCTTCTTGTCACCAACAAATCTTTCTGGACCCACGCGGTCGCCTATTTCAACGATTCCGCCGCGGCGCTGCTCTCCTTCAGCGCCGCCCTCTGCCTGCTGACCTTTGCGGCGCTGACGACTGCCTCCGTCAAATATGTGATGAAGCCGGTGCTGATCTTCTTCATCATGGTGTCGGCGTCGGCCTCCTATTTCATCGATTCCTTCGGCGTCATCATCGACAAGGACATGATCGGCAACGCGGCCGTGACCACGCAGGCGGAAGCCGGTCACCTGCTGACCGGCAGCCTGGCGATGCATCTGCTGCTCTACGGCCTGCTTCCCTCGCTTCTCGTCGTCCTGGTCAAGGTCCGCCGCCGCCGCTTTCTCGCCAATGCTGCGGTCAATCTCGCGGTGATCATCCCATGCCTCCTCGTCAGCGGCGGGCTGGTCTATGCGAATTTCGCGAATGTCGCCTACGTGATCCGCGAGCATAAGGACCTGATGAAGCGGTTCAATCCGACCGGGCCGGTGTCGGCGGCGGTGCGATATGCCGCTTCGACCTACAAGGAGCGCAACATCGTCGTACAGCCGCTCGGTACCGATGCGCATCAGGGTTCGCGGATCGCAGCCGCCGGTAAGCCCGTGGTCGTTGTGGTCGTTGCCGGCGAAACCGCGCGCGCAATGAACTTCTCTTTGAACGGCTACGCGCGCGAGACCAATCCGGAACTGAAGGCGCTTGGTGTCGTCAACTACACCAACACGACGAGCTGCGGCACGGCGACGGCGATTTCGCTGCCCTGCATGTTCTCGGTTTATCCGCGCAATGAATATAGCGACTGGAAGGCGCGGTCGACGGAAAATCTGATGAACGTGCTGACGCGTGCCGGCGTCTCGACCACCTGGTGGGACAACAACACCGGCAGCAAGGGTATCGCCGACCTCATCAGCTTCGCCAGCATGACCAACCAGAAGAACAGTCCCCTGTGCAAGAACGGGGAATGCCTGGACGAGATCTTCCTCGGCGAACTCGACAAGAAGCTTCAGGCGACGACCTCGAACAGCGTGATCGTGCTGCACCAGCTCGGTAGCCATGGTCCGTCCTATTATCTGCGCTATCCCGAGCGGTTCCGCCGGTTCACCCCGGATTGCCGCACGCCGGAACTGATGAAGTGCTCGGTCGCCGAGATCACCAATGCCTACGACAACACGATCCTATACACCGACTACGTGCTGGCGAGTGTCGCCCGCCTTCTGGAGAAGCACCAGGACCGCGTCGCCGGGGCGATGATCTACATGTCCGACCACGGCGAGTCGCTCGGCGAAGACGGTATCTATCTGCATGGTGCGCCCTATGCGATCGCCCCGCGCGAGCAGACGCAGGTGCCGTTCGTCGCCTGGTTCTCGAAACCTTATCAGGCGTCCATGGGTGTGGATACCGCCTGTCTCGCCAAGGATACGGCGCAGCCGAAATCGCACGATAATCTCTTCCACACCGTGCTCGGCATGATGAACGTCGAGACCAAGGTCTACAAACGCGACCTCGATGCTTTCGCTAATTGTACGAGGAAGCCGCCCGCCGGCAACCCGGCCTTCCAGTCTGCCGATACCGCCAAGGACCTGCCGGCCGATACAACAGGCCCCGTCGCCTTGCCGGGCGCACTCTGATCTGACCACAAACGCGGTCGCATATCGCTTTTTTTCGGGTTCTCGGAACAAAAGCGCGTTTCGACGCTTCCTTGCATACATGTCCTCGACTCCGCACGGACGGTCGGCGACCCCGTTTGCCATGTCAGTCCGGTGGACAGAGGCGCCAATCCGCTTGCAGGAGGATTAGATGCGCGTCGTCGGTATACAGGTTTCCCCGGAACGGGCCGGTCGGGCCGGATTTAGTGTCGAGTTCGTCGGTGATGGCGGGGAAGTGGTGACCGTGATGTGCCCGCAGGATAGCGCCGGCTCGTTGAACCGGCTCAACGCCGTTGCAAAGGCAAAGGAGATGCTCAAGACGGCGCTCGACGCAGATGAAGCGTTGCAGGCCGCGGGCGCCCCGACGGGTTCGCTACGAGGTCCGCTGCTGAATGCCCGTCAGGCGCACGATCGGGATGCGATGGAAGAACAGCTCGACGAGGGGCTCGAAGATACATTTCCGGCGAGCGATCCGGTATCGATCGCCAGCTCGACGATCGCAAAGGGTCATTCCCGCCGCTGAGGGCTCAGCGGCGATGCCGCCTGTCCGCATCAGGGCGGCAGCCATGGCTTTGGTGAGTTCGTTCCAAAACGTACCTCCGCCTAGTTTCGGCCACCTCGGCGGACTATCGGCAAAATTGTCGGGCACTTTGACGTGATTCGGTTGTTTCGATCGATATCGCGCGCATACGTTTCGACGAAAGACTTGTTATAGTGTTTTGATTTATTGATATTTTCCCCTGGGATCAGCCCGGTCCGAGGGTATGGAGTATGTGTGGAGAGTAGACGCATGGCCGTCCGGCAACTCACCTTCGCGATCGGCGACATTCATGGTTGCCTTGAACAGTTGCGTGTGCTTCTGCACGAGATTGAAGCCTATGCGCCGGCGGGCAGGGTCATCTTTCTCGGCGACTTGATCGACCGGGGGCCTGACAGTCGCGGTGTCGTTGAATTGGTCATGGCCGGCCCCTCCAAGCCCGGTTGGACCTGGCTGACACTCAAGGGCAACCATGAAGATATGCTGTGGGGCGCCAGCAGCGGCGAGTACGACGTTGATTGGTGGCTCGTCAATGGTGGCCAGGAGACGCTGGTCTCCTACAACGGCGTCATTCCCGGTCGGCATTTGAAGTGGATGAAGGAACTCCCAACGATCCTTGTCGAACGACACCGTATTTTCGTGCACGCGGGTGTCGATGAGACGTTGCCGCTGGAGCAGCAAGGCGACGAGATCTTTCTCTGGATCAGGCGACCAGAGGACTATTCCGGCGAGTATTGGGGAAAGCATCTCTGTCATGGACACACACCCAGTACGGCCAACCCGCGTACGATCGGCAACCGGACCAATGTCGACTCCGGCGCCGTCTTCAGCGGCGTCCTGTCCTGTGCCGTTTTCGATGACGATCAGCCCGGTGGCCCGATCGATTTCCTCATGACGACACGAGTCCAGGCCGCGTGCTGAGCGAGGCCACTGGCAGTGCAGGCGCAAATAGCATTGTGTGTCTGATCGTCCGGTAGTAGGTGTGCCTTCTCCACGGGGCGATGTTGCTGCCGCCCGTTTCACCATCTCAGGGGATTGCCTTGGACGCCGCGCCTTCATCCGTTTTCACGAAGAATTTTGCTGCCCTATTGTTCGATATGGATGGCACCTTGCTGAACTCCATGGCCGTGGTCGAGCGTGTCTGGGGCGCCTGGGCCGTGCGCAACGGTCTCGACCCTGTCGAGATGATGAAGACCGTGCACGGCGTGCGCGCCGTCGATACGATCCGTAGCCTGCAACTGCCCGATATCGATCCGGAAAAGGAAGCCTACGATCTGGCGCTTGCCGAGATCGCCGATGTCGAGGGCATCGTCGAGATCCCTGGCGCCGTCGCCTTCCTGAATTCCCTGCCGCCGGAGAAATGGGCGATCGTGACGTCGGCGCCGCTCGACCTGGCGGTGCGCCGTCTTGCGGCTGCCGGCATCCCGACGCCGCAACTGATGATAACCGGCGAAGATGTTTCGACTGGCAAACCCGATCCGCAGGGCTATCGCATGGCTGCTGAGCGTCTGGGGGTGCGGCCGGAGGATTGCCTGGTGTTCGAAGACGCGCCTGCCGGTATCATGGCGGGCCTAGCGGCCGGCGCGGATGTCGTCGTCATCACCGGAGCCCATGAGGCTGCTGCCGACACCCCGCACATGACGCTTGCCCGCTACCATGACATCGAGGTGGAGCTTGCAAGTGACGGCATGCTGTCACTCCGCCGGACGCTCTGAATGCTTGCGAAGAAGCCGAAGGTCGTCACCGACCTTCGGCTTCTTTCTCATCTGCTAAGAGCGGAATGAGGAAAAGTGTTTTGCGGTTTTTCCACCGCATCCCGCTCTCACTTATGAGAATCGATCACGTGTACGGTTTTGGGGCGGTTCGCCCCCAAAGCCATCGTGATCTAAGCGTTGAGCCAGCATTTCGTCAGCGCGTGGCCACCCATCAGTTCGCCGTTCGGATCGTCCACCCAATCGCCGACCTTGTCGCTCGTCGCATCGATGTAGTTGTTGAACATCGGCGCGATGACACCGCCTTCGTCACGCAGAATCATGGCCGCCTGGCGATAGAGCGCCTTGCGTTTGGCCGTGTCGAGTTCGCCGCGGGCCGTGAAGATAAGCTTGTCGAAGTCCTCGCGGAAGAAGCGCGTGTCGTTCCACTCTGCCTTGGATGGATAGGCGATCGAATAGACCTGGTCCTGCGTCGGCCGCCCTGTCAAGTAAGACATGCTGAAGGGCTGCTTGTTCCAAACGTCCGACAGCGCCCGAATATTCTGTCGTCAATATTGTATACAATCATGTTGATGTTTGTATTCTGCTATCGTATGCAACTCATGACGTCGGCAATTGCGGGCCGGAGTCGATCGGTCAGGGAGGAGGCGTGCGATGAGGACCGCACGACCAGGGCCGGTCAGGACAAGGAAAAACCAAAGGGAGGGAATTCATGAAAAACAGGATCCTACAGCTTTGCGCGACCGTTGCGGGCATCGCCGTCGGGCTTGTGGCCGCGACGTCTGCGAACGCGGCGACGACGCTCGAAACGGTCAAGGCGCGCGGCAAGCTGATCTGCGGCGTCTCGATGAGCACGCCGGGTTTTGCCACCGCGGATGCGAAGGGGCACATGCAGGGCTTCGACGTCGACGTTTGTCGCGCTGTCGCCGCCGCCGTTTTCGGTGACCCGGAAAAGGTCGATTTCGTCCTGACGAACATCAACACGCGCTTCCAGGCGCTGCAGTCCGGCGAAATCGACATGCTGTCGCGCCAGACGACCCTTACCTTTTCGCGCGAAGTCTCGCTCGGCCTCGACTTCGGACCGACCGTCTTCTACGACGGCCAGGGGCTGATGGTGGCGAAGTCGCTCGGCGTCAATAGCGCCAAGGAGCTGACGGATGCGGCGATCTGCACGCTGCCCGGCACCACGACCGCTCAAAACCTCAGCGACTTCTTCCGCTCGATCGGCGGCAAGTTCGAACTGGTCGTTTTTGAAAACCCGGACGAAAACCGCAACGCCTTCTTCTCCGGCCGTTGCGAAGCGATCTCGTCCGACCGCTCGGACCTCGCTTCGATCCGCGCCGTCGCCAACAACCCGGACGATTACGTCGTTCTGCCGGAAACCATCTCCAAGGAGCCGCTGGCACCTGCCGTTCGCCAGAACGATTCCAACTGGCGCGACATCGTATCCTGGTCGGCCTGGATGCTGATGGCAGCTGAGGAGCGCGGCATCACCCAGGCCAATGTCGACGAGATGGCCAAGAGCGAGGATCCGGAGATCCAGCGCATGCTCGGCGTCAACGAAGAACTCGGCAAGATGCTGAACCTAGACAACAAGTGGGGCTACAACATCATCAAGGGCGTCGGAAACTACGGTGAAATGTTCGAGCGTAACCTCGGCACCAAGACCGCTCTCGGCCTGACGCGCGGCCCGAATACCCGCTGGAGTGAGGGTGGCCTGCTCTATGCACCGCCGTTCCGCTAAGGATTGACGGGCCCGCGTCTCGGCGCGGGCCCACCTTCCCGCTGCATGTTTCCCTGGATCGTCTCCGATTTGTGGAAGAACTGCGGACGTTCAAAGTGCCAAAGCGACCTCTGCGCCCAGATGAGATCCGCGGCGCTGTAGGTCCTGCCTAAGGGACGGGTGCCCGATGCCCCTGTTTTATGATGCGCGCATTCGCGCCTATCTCTATCAAGCGATCGCCGTCGGCATCGTCTTGCTCATCGCCTGGGTGATGTTCAGCACCGCGAGCGCCAATCTTGCCAAGCAGGATATCGCGACCGGCTTCGACTTCCTGGCGCGCCAGGCCGGCTTCGTCATCACGGAGACCGCGATCACCTACGAGCCAACGGATACGATCGGTCGTGCAATCCTCGTCGGCATTGCCAACACGGTCAAAGTCTCGCTGCTTGCTGCATTGCTTGGCACGATCCTCGGCCTGCTGGTCGGCATTGGGCGGTTGTCGCACAACCCCGTGCTTTCGCGACTGATGCTTGGCTATGTGGAAGCACTCCGCAACGTGCCGCTGCTGCTCTACCTGCTGCTTTGGTATTCGCTGATCATCTCCACGTTTCCGCCGGTCAAGCAGGCGATCCAGATGCTCCCGGGGGTATTCCTGTCGAACAGCGGCCTGGTCATGCCCGCGCTGCATTGGGAAAGCGGATTTGCGGCTTTGGTCACGGCTCTCGTCGTCGCTGTCGTCGCGGCCACTTTCGTCGCGCGGATCCTCGGCCGCAGGCGCGTCGTCACCGGAAAGGACATGCCGGTGGCCGCGATCACCACGCTGGCGTTCTTCCTGCCGATCGCTGCGGCGCTGCTGTTCGCCAACATTTCGGTCGCCTGGGACGTCCCAGTGCTCGGCCGGTTTCGTTTGAGCGGTGGTTATCACCTGCGCCCGGAGTTCGTGGCGCTTCTCCTCGGGCTGACGCTCAGCGTGTCGGCCAATGTTGCGGAGATCGTGCGGGCCGGCATCCAGGCGGTCAGCAAGGGGCAGTGGGAGGCTGCGACGGCGCTTGGCCTCTCACGCGCGCGCACCCTGAAACTGGTGATCCTGCCGCAGGCACTCAGGATCATCATCCCGCCGCTCACCAACACCTATCTGACCGTCTTCAAGAACAGCTCGCTCGCGATCGCCATCGGTTATCCGGACCTGGTGATGGTCTCGAACACGATTATGAACCAGACCGGACAGGCGATTGAATCCATTGCCATTTTCATGGGCGTCTATCTCGGACTGTCGATCCTCATCTCGCTGGTGATGAACTGGTACAACGCCAAGGTCGCGCTGAGGGAGCGCTGAGCCATGACACAGATCGATACCCTCATCAGCGGCTCGACGCTTACGTCCGATCGTGAAGTGCCACCGGCGCCGAAAGGTCGCTGGCTCGCCGCCTATTTCGGAACGCCAGGCAATGTGCTGATCACCATCGTCTGCCTCGGCACGATCTTCGCGCTTGCCAAGCTCGCAATCGGCTGGCTGTTCATCGACGCGACCTTTTCCGGCACGCCGGCGGAATGCAAGGCGACGAGTGGCGCCTGCTGGCCGTTCCTCTCAGCGAAGATGCGCTACATCTTCTTCGGATTCTATCCGTTCGAGGAGCAATGGCGGCCACTCACGGCGATGCTCTTGTTTCTCGGCGCCTGCCTCGTCTCGATGGTGCCGAAGGTCTGGGGACGGACGCTATTCATCGCCTGGATCGCAATCATGCTGCCGACGCTCTATGTGCTGATGGCGGGCGGGTTCTTCGGTCTGACCGTCGTCCCGACGGCGCAATGGGGCGGGCTGCCGCTCTCCTTCATGCTTTCCTTCATCGGTCTTGCCTTCGCGCTGCCGCTCGGCATCGCGCTTGCACTCGCCCGCGCCTCCAGCCTTCCGGCAATCCGCATCCTGGGGGTCAGCTTCATCGAGATCGTGCGCGGCGTGCCGCTGATCAGCATCCTGTTCATGGCAACGGTCATGCTGCCTCTGTTCATGCCAGACGGCATCACCGTCGATAAGCTCATCCGGGCACAGGTGGCGATCATTCTCTTTGCCGCCGCCTATATCGCCGAGATTGTCCGTGGCGGCTTGCAGGCGGTTCCCAAGGGGCAGGTGGAGGCCGGCCATTCGCTTGGCCTGCACTACTGGCAGATCATGCGGAAGATCGTGCTGCCGCAAGCGTTGAAGAAGGTCATCCCGCCGCTCGTCAGCCTCTTCATCGGGTTCTTCCAGGATACGACGCTCGTGACCATCGTCGGCCTGCTCGACTTCCTGGATACCGTGCGTACGGCCATGCGCGATCCGGAATGGCAGGGTATCGCGGTGCTGGAAGGTTATGTTTTCGCGGCCGTCGTCTATTTCGTTTTCAGTGCTTTCATGGGAGCTTATAGCCGTTTCCTCGAGCAATATTTCAGGACCACGCATGACTAAAGAGATCCACGTCATTCGCAATGTGCACACGCTCGTCGCCTTCGATCGCGAGCGCGACGGTCACGTCTATCTGCACGACACCGACATCGCCTATGACGACAAGGGCTTCGTCCATGTTGGCGGCCACTACGACGGGCCATTCGACAGCGAAAGTTCCGGCCGCGACCGGATGATCATGCCGGGCTTCGTCAACGTTCATTGCCATTCCGGCGAAGAGCCGATCTCCAAGGGTATTTTCGAGGACATGGGCACGGCCGCCCTTTGGGGCAACGCGCTCTACGAATACTCCAACCTTCTGGAAATCGACGACGACGCGATCGAGGCGTCGCTGACGGTCATGGTCGGCGATCTGATGCGCAGCGGCGTCACCACGCTGCTCGACATCGCGGGCCCGCATGAAAGCTGGCTGCCGACGCTCGCCCGAAGCGGCGCACGTGCCTTCGTCGCGCCCGGCTTCCGCGAGGCGCAATGGCATGTCGAAGACAGCCACCGCCTCGATTTCCGCTGGGACAAGGCGCGCGGTCGGGAAGCCTTTGCGCGGGCGCTGGAGGTCGTGGACGCAGCGGCGTCGCACCCATCCGGTCGCCTTGGCGGCGTCGTGGCACCGTCGCAGATCGAGACCTGTTCGCCGGAACTGCTGCAGGATGCCGTGACGGCTGCGCGCAAGCGCGGCATTCCGGTCACCATTCACGCCGCTCAGACCATGGCCGAACATGAGGAACTGCTGCGTCGCCACGGGTTGACCGCCGTGCAGTATCTCGAAAGTCTCGGCCTGCTCGGTAAAGATCTGATCCTCGGCCACTGCATCTTCGTCGACAGCCATTCCTGGACCCGGCAACGCACTGAGGTCGATCTGCGGCTGTTGGCCGACCGCAAGACGACCGTTGCCCATTGCCCGGTCACCTTCTCGCGCAGCGGCATGGCGCTGGAATCGGTCGGCCGCTACCGCCGGGCCGGCGTCAATGTCGCGCTCGGAACGGACAGCTATCCCTTCAACATGCTCGAAGAAATGCGCCAGGCGATGATCTGCGCACGGCTCGCCGGCAAGTCCGTCTTCGACGTCGCCACCGGTGACATACTGGAGGCTGCGACCATCGCCGGCGCAAGGGCCCTCGGCCGAGATGATATCGGCCGCATCGCCGTCGGCTCAAAGGCGGATTTCCTCGTGGTCGATCTTCGCCATCACGCGATGCAGCCGGTCTACGATCCGCTACGCAACCTCCTGCATTGCGCGGCTGAGCGGGCGATCGAACGGGTCTATGTCGACGGCACCTGCGTCGTCAGCGGCGGGCGGCCGACCTTGATCGACTACGACGGCGCGCGCGCGAAGCTTCAGGAGGCGCAGGACTATGCGTGCCGCAAGGCGCCCGAGAACGACCCGAGGGGCCGCGGCATGCGGACGCTCGCGCCGCTGTCCTTGCCGACTGCGGTTTCCGCAAAGGCGTAAAGCAAAACGGAACGTGGTTACCCCTGGACGGGTCGGGCAGGGCAGGGATCAGTAGAAAAGGCGGTGGGCGGCGAAGAGGCAGATCAGGACCGCAGCCGCCCCACCGGCAAGCGCGCCAAGCCGCCGCTCGAGAAAATCACGGATCTCTTCGCCAAAGCGGCGCAGCAGCCAGGCAAGCAGGAAGAAGCGCCCGCCGCGTGCAATGATTGCCGACACGATGAAGAAGCCGAGATTGATGTTGGCAGCGCCCGACAGGATGGTCACGACCTTGATCGGCGGCAGATGTGCCAAGCCTGATGTGATGAGCAGCAAGGCCAGCATTTCGGAGTCGACCGACGCCTTCAGATGCTCGAACGTATCGAGCTTGCCGTAGAACTCCAAGAGCGGCCTTGCCAGCGTATCGAAGGCATAGTGGCCGAGATACCAGCCGGCAATACCCCCAAGCACCGAAGCAACGGTGGCGACCAGCGCGTAGCGCCACGCCCGTTCTGGGCGCGCCAGCGCCATTGGGATGAGAAGCAGATCCGCGGGAACCGGAAAAATCGAGCTTTCGACAAAGGCGATGATGCCAAGCCACACAAAGGCGGTTTCTCGTGTCGCGAGCGACATCGTCCAGTCATAGAGGCGTCGGAGCATGAATGGTGCTTCGATGTTGGTGGTGCGCCTCTCTATAGACGACCGAGCAGGGTATAAATGTGGCCGGCTCCGGCATTTGAAGGATTTCTTACGGAAGACGATGCTCTGGAGCAAAGGTGCGGGAGCATCGTTGCGTATTCATCTCAACGCCAAGGCGCTCAGGCACTTGCCATGCGGGCATAGCGGCCGGGCGGCTGGCCGACGTGGCGGCTGAAGGCGGTGCTGAAGGTACTGGCCGAACCGTAGCCGACGCGCTCGGCGACCGAGGCGAGATCAAGATCGCGTTGCCGCAGCAGGTCCTTGGCGATCGCCATGCGCCATACGAGTAGGTACTCCATTGGCGGCACGCCAACGGCGCGGGTGAAGCGCTCGAAGAACACCGAGCGAGAGAGCGCCGCCTCGTTTGCGAGTTCCGCCACGGTCCACGCATGCGCCGGATCGGCGTGGATCTTGCGAATGGCCACCGCCAGCCGCGCGTCTCCGAGGCCACGCAACAGGCCGGGTGTTGCGCTTTCGCCCTGAATGGACCGAAGTGCCTCGACGAGCATCACTTCCACGAGTCGCGCCAGAACCAGGTCTCGTCCTGGCCGTTCGTCACGCGCCTCGTCGCCAACCAGGCGCACAAGCGTCGAAAGCCGATCGATCCCGCGCAGATGCATCAATGCCGGCAACAGTGAAACAAGCAGTCCGGCATCGGGCGAGTCGAGGACGAAATAGCCGCCGAGCAGGCGCACGTCCGGTTCGCCATGCTGCCTGCCGTGGCGAACCTCGTCCGTCGGCGCCGGCACTGCCTTGGGATCGATGAAGGTTGGTTGAACCGGGTCGAACCCCGAAAGGGTGAAGCCCGGGGTCGTTGGCAGCAGCACGAAGTCGCCGGCCCCCAGCGTGACGGGTGTCTCGCCATCGACGGCCAGCCGGCAAGCCCCCTCGACGACCGTGCAGAAGCTCGGCTCTCCGAATTCGGCATAGCGCACGGCCCAGCGGCCAGCGCCGCTGATGCCCTTGGTGAACACCGTGCGTGGGCGAAGAAGCTGGATGAGCTGTGAGAGCGGATCGATCATTCTCAGGACGATAGCAAATGAAATCAGGACTTCAAGCCGTAGATCGTCCTGGCTGTGAACGCTATCCGTTCTCCATCGAAACAACTGAGGTTTAAGCGATGAAGACCGTATTGATTACCGGCTGCTCCTCCGGCTACGGACTGGAGACGGCGCGGCGCTTCCATGCCGAGGGCTGGAACGTCATCGCCACGATGCGTACGCCGCGCCGAGACATTCTGCCGAAATCCGAGCGGCTCCGGGTCTTGCCTCTCGATGTCACTGATCCCGAGAGCATCTCAGCGGCGATCGAGGAGAGCGGCCCCATCGACGCGCTCGTGAACAACGCCGGTATCGGCGTGGTGGGTGCCTTCGAAGCGACGCCGATGTCCCATATCCGCAAGATCTTCGACACCAACACCTTCGGGGTGATGGCCATGGCGCAGGCGGTGATCCCGCAGTTTCGTACCCGCAAGGCGGGTGTCATCGTCAACGTTACGTCCACGGTGACGCTTGCCGCCATGCCGCTCGCCGCAGCCTACACGGCAAGCAAGACGGCGATCACCGGCTTCACCGGTTCGCTCGCCCACGAATTGGAAGCCTTCAACGTGAGGGTCAAACTGGTCGAACCCGGCTACGCGCCGACCACGCGCTTGGCCCACAACACAACGATGCGCGTCGAGAACCTGATCCCGGCCGCCTACGCCGATTTCGCCGCACCCATCTTCGCGCAGTTTGCGGCTCCGCCGTTGGTCACGACTGAAACCGATGTGGCGGAGGCTGTTTGGCGGGCGGTGAACGATCTTTCCGGCCAGCTCCATTTTCCGGCCGGTGCCGATGCGGTGGCGCTGGCCAAAGCAGGTTGATGCCGCCCTTCGGCGCGGATACGCCGACGGTGCGCGGTCCGGCCATCCAAGCGCTAAGCGATCAGGCGGGGGCGTGCATCCGTCTCCGTCTGATCGCGTAGGCTGGATGTCGTGCGGAAGCGCTCGACGAGGTCGAAGAGGCCGGACGCCTGGCTTGAGAGCCGATGGGTCATGGCGGTGCTGTCTTCGACCATCGCATTGTTCTGCTGCGTCACGGCGTCGAGCGAGAGCATGGTCTGGTTGATGTGTTGCAGATCGTTCGCCTGGTCGCGCGCATCGCCGGCAATCTGTTGTGTCTGCTCATTGATCGCATGGATTTGGCCGGAGATTTCGTCGAGCGCATCGCCTGCCGCCCGGACCAGCGAAACGCCCTTCGTCACCTCCTCGGCCGAGGTGGTGATGATCGCCTTGATTTCCCGGGCAGCGAGAGCGGATTTCTGTGCCAGCTCCCGCACTTCATGCGCGACGACGGCAAAGCCCTTGCCCGCTTCGCCGGCACGGGCCGCCTCGACCCCCGCATTCAACGCCAAGAGGTTGGTCTGGAACGCGATGTCGTTGATCGTGCCGATGATCTGGGAAATGGCGGCCGATCCCTTCTCGATCTGGGCCATGGCGCTGACGGCATTCATGACCACCTGACCGGAGCGGTCGGAACTGGCCTTGGCCGCAGCGGCGATCGTCGTGGCCGATGAGGCGTGTTCGGCAGTGCGCTCGATGGTCGCGGTGATTGCGCTCAGCGCTGCGGTTGCTTCCTCCAATGTCGCCGCCTGATGTTCGGTGCGCTTGGCAAGCTGGCCGATGGCGTCGCGCATCTCGCTGGTTTCGCCGTCGATGTCAGCGCTTCTCGCCTTCACGTCACCGAGTGTGACGGCAAGGCTTTCGAGCGACAGGTTGAAGTCCGAGCGCAGGCGATCGAAACCGGCGCCGAAGGGCCGGTCGATGCGTGCGGTCAGGTCGCCTTGAGACAGCCGCTCCAGCCCGGACGCCAGCATCTCCACCGCCTCGTTGATGTGGCGCGACACTTCGGACTGGGTCGTCTCGCGCACTTGCCGTTCCTCTTCGATCATGGTCCGCGTTTCCGTCGCCTCGGTTTCAAGGCGGGCGCGATCGAGAAGCGCATCACGGAAGACGAGGACGGACCGGGCCATGTCGCCAATCTCGTCCTTGCGGTCCCGGCCGACACCGCCGATCGTCGTATCGCCGTCAGCGAGCTGGCTCATATCACGGACGAGACCCGTGATCGGGCGCGTCAGCCGGCGTGAATACCAGATGGAAATCGCCAGCGCTGCCGCAAGGACGGCGAGGGCCGTCGCGAGCGTCCAGTTGCGCAACGCGGTGACGGCGGCAAAGGCCTCCCGTGAGGTCATCACCGCGGCCATGGTCCAGCGGGTGCCGAAAGCATCGAGGCTGGTGGCAGCCATCTGCGTTTCCTCACCGCGGAAATCGGCGAGCCTGCTGCTGATTATGCCATCTTCCCCTAGGTGATCGGCCACGATCCGGGCCTTGAGGATATCGTTGTCGGGTGTGACAGCGCTGTCGGCGAGGAAAAATCCGTTGCCGTCGAGAAGGATTGTTTCGCCAGTCTCGCCAAGGCCGGTGCGGTTGCCGACGATCTCGCCAATGCGTGCGTTCGGCATCTCCAGGATCAAGGTGCCGATCTTGCCGTCGATCGATTCCAGCGGGATGGCGATGAACGCCGCGGGGCTGCCACCGAGCGGCGAATAGGCCTCGTAGGACGCGAAGGCCAGCTTGCTTTTGTCGGTTCCTTCGGCGGTCTCCCGGAAAATCCGGCCAAGCCCCGTGTCCTTCCAGGTTTGGTCCTTCAGGTTGACGGCAAAGTCGCCCTTCTTGTTGAGCGAGTAGACGACGTCACCGCTGAGATTGGCGAGCAGCACGTCGCGATAACCGTGGGCCTCTGCGAAGCGTCGAAAGAATGGGTGATAGCGCGCGTGCAGGGCGTCGTAATCGTCGACACCGGCAGAACTGTAGAGCGCGCGCCTGTCTTCGGGGTTGGGGTTTTCCGAAAGGTAACGGCGCTGCAATTCGCTTTCGGCCTTGTCGCCGAAAGTGGCGGCAGCACCATTGAGATCGCTGAGCGCTTTGGAGACCGATTTTTGCGCCTGCAGATTGCGCAGGTCGTTTTCTATCGTGGTGAGGTAATGGCGAAGCTCGTTGCGGCGGGCATCGGCGAGCGCCTCCAACTTTTCGATTGCTGCGCGCGATGACAGGTCGCCGCTCACCGTCAGGCTGGCAAGACTGGTAGCAGCGATGGAGAAGGCAGCCAGAGCCGCCGCTGCGAGGGGTAGCTTCGCGGACAAACGCATAACAATCACCGGGCTTCAAGGGAGAGGGGCCATGCCGAAGGGCTGGTCGCGACGCCTCATGCGCCCGGCGAGAGCGTTCCCGCGCGAAGAGTTATACGGTCTCAGATTACAGTTTGATGACGTTTGGATGACAATGCGAAAGATTGGCTGTGGACTATCTCGGTAGGGTACCCGTCAGAAAAATTTCTGCGCAACGTTCCGCACGGGCCATGATCGTCGCCTCATCGATGCCGCCGATGCGGCCCATCATGACGGCGCGTTGCGGCTCCATCGCCATCATTCCGCGCAACATGCCCGCCGCCATATGGGGATCGTCGACGACGAGGCGACCGAGAGCCGCTTGCGCCCTCAGCCAGCGCTCCAGCGTTGCATTCGTCCGCTCGATCGCCCGCTCCCAGAAGGTGGCGGCGATCTCCGGAAAGCGCTCCGCCTCCGCGAGCACCAGACGTATGATGGCGATCGTATTGGCCGCGAGAACGAGGTGCCCATAGGCGGCAAGCAGCCGCACGAGACCGGTCTTCACGTTAACGGCGTCCAGATGCTCTTCGTCCGCTTCGAGCACGAATTCTGCGATCCTGAAGGAGATGACACACTCGAAGAGATCGGCCTTGGTGGGAAAGAGGCGGTAAAGCGTCTTGGTGGAGACGCCGGAATTCTGGGCGATGACGTTGATGTTGGCGGTCTCATAGCCGAGGTCGCAGAATTGCCTTTCGGCGGCCAGGATAATCACCTTGCGGGTCTCGTCGTCGGGGCGGACCTGGGGGCGGCCACGGGAGCGTGGCGATTTCTGCTTTTCGACCATCGTGACTTTCCAAATTCCTTGCGATTCTTAGTCGGTGCGACATAGGAAAGCAAACACTTTCCGAAGTCGGCATGAGCGTGGCCGCAGTATTCCCCGTGCCTTCGGTGGATATTGCGGCCTTTGCGAACACGTCCTAGCTTTGCGACATGGCGACGTCGAAGCTCACGGCCTACCGCGCGAAGCGGGACTTTTCCAGGACTCCGGAGCCCGCCGGAGAAACCGGCAGGGAGGGCAATCGTTTTGTCGTGCACAAGCACCACGCCACGGCCGATCATTATGATCTCCGGCTTCAGGTCGGCGACGTCCTGAAAAGCTGGGCGGTTCCGAAGGGACCATCTCTCAACCCCGCCGACAAGCGGCTGGCGGTCGAAACCGAAGACCACCCGCTCGACTATATCGACTTCGAAGGTGTCATTCCGGAAGGAGAGTATGGCGGCGGGCCGATGATCGTCTGGGATACCGGCGTCTGGGCGCCGATGGACGATATCGAAAAGAGCCTGAGGACCGGGGCCTTCAAGTTTCGTCTGGCCGGCGAAAAACTCAATGGCGGCTGGATGCTGACACGGCTGAAGCCGAAGCCGGGTGAGGGGGACCAGTGCAACTGGCTGCTCTTCAAGGAGCATGACCTTGCCGCCGACCCCGAGGTCGACATCCTGACGTTGCGCCCCGAAAGCGTAAAAAGCGGACGGCGGATCGAGGAACTGGTCGAGCCGCCGAAGAAGCCGGCAAAGCGGATCGTTCTCAGACCCGGCGCGCTGCCAGGCGCCGTGAACGGTCCAAAGCCGCAGCGGATCGAGCCGCAGCTTGCCAGCCAGACGCCGAAGCCGCCGGGCGGTCCGGGGGACAAGCAGGTTTGGCTGCACGAGATCAAGTTCGATGGTTATCGGACGATGGCGGATATCTCGGATGGCCACGTCCGGTTGATTACCCGCAGCGGACTGGACTGGACGAAACGCTACGGCGACTTGCCAGACGCTTTTCGGAAGCTGCCCTGCCGCGAAGCGATCATCGACGGAGAGATCGTCGTTCTCGACGACAACGGCATCAGCCGCTTCGCGCTTTTGCAGGACGCGCTTTCGACCGGCGCCGACAGCAAGCTGGTCTTCTATGCCTTCGACATTCTCTACCTCGATGGGTGGAACCTGACCGAAGCCCCGCTGGAAAAGCGGAAAGGGCTGTTGGCGCAACTGCTTCAGGGGCAGGTATCCAGCCGCTCGGCCATCCAGTTCAGCGATCATGTCGAGGGCGACGGGCACGGGCTTTACGACCAAGCCTCGGAATTGGGACTGGAGGGGATCGTTTCGAAGCGCGCCTCGGCGCCCTATCGAAGCGGCCGCACGCAGACCTGGACCAAGACGAAGGCGCTTCAGATCGGCGACTTCGTAATCGCCGGGTACACGACCTCGCAGGCGGCCGAAGGTCTTGCTTCCCTGGCTCTCGGCGAGTGGCAAGATGGCGAGCTGCAATATCGCGGCAAGGTCGGAACCGGCTTCGATGCGCAAACCGCCGGGCAGCTGCTCACCCGGTTGGAGGCGCTACACGGCGACGCGGCCGCGCTCGAAGGCGCGCCAAGGGAAATTACCTGGGTTCGGCCGGTGCTGAGCGCCCGCATCCATTACTCCAATCGCACCTCCGACAATCTCCTGCGCCATGCAGTGTTCAAGGGGCTTCGCGATGTCGAGCTTTCGGCGCCGGCGCGGCCGCCGCGCAAGCGGCTGATCACCGATGCCGATCTCGCAAGCATTCAGGTCACCAATGCCGACCGCCGGGTATTCGGCAAATCCGGACCGACCAAGCTCGACATTGCCCTCTACTACGCGCTCGTCGGCGACTTCATGCTGCCGCACATTCTCGGGCGCCCGGTGTCGCTCTTCCGTTGCCCGACAGGAAAACGCGCGGATTGCTTCTTCCAGCGTCATCCCTTCACCGGAATGCCCCCCTCGATCGTCAGCTTCAAGTCGACCAATTCCGAAGGTGAGACCAAGTCCTTTCTGTCGATCGAAGGCACGAAGGGGTTTTTGGCGCTGGCACAGTTCGGCGTGATCGAGCTTCACAGCTGGGGTACAAAGCGCGAGCGGCTGGAAAAGCCCGACCGCATCGTCTTCGACCTCGATCCCGGCCAGGGCATCGCCTGGCGCGACGTGGTCGAGGCAGCGATCCACATCCGCGGCGAACTGGAAGCGCTCGGTCTCGTCCCCTTCGTCAAGACTTCCGGCGGTAGCGGCATCCACGTCGTCGTGCCGGTGACGCCGAAGCTGGACTGGAAGAAGACGCATCAGGCGACGAGCGCGATCGCGACACGGCTGGCGGCGACAGCACCGCAGACCTTCACCACCACGATGGGCAAGGAGAACCGCATCAAGCGTATCTTCATCGATTTCCATCGCAATGCCCGCAGCCATACGGCGGCCGCACCCTATTCGCTGCGCGCACGCACAAATCTGCCCGCCTCGACGCCGCTCAACTGGGCGGATCTGGAGACGCTCGACGCTCCGGAGGATTTGAACTATTCTTCGCTGCCTGGACTTCTGGATACTTTCGGCGATCCTTGGGCGGATATCGACGACTTTGCCAAGGATTTGCCGCTTCTGTCCGAAACGAGGACGTAATGCGTTTGGCCGCGTAGGAGACAATCATGGCGCCCAGGGCAAGTTGGAAGGGTTATCTCAAACTCAGTCTCGTCAGTTGTCCCGTCAGGCTCTATCCGGCGACCAGTTCGAGCGAACGGATCAGCTTCAATCAGCTTCACAAGGACACCCACAACCGGATCAACATGAAGCCGGTCGACCCCGAGCTCGGCCTCGTCGAGCGCTCGGATCTGGTCAAGGGTTACGAATACGAAGACAAGAAATATATCATCATCGAGGACAGCGATCTCGAAAGCGTCAGGATCGAATCCAATCACACGATGAACATCGAGGCCTTTGTCGATGAAGGCTCCGTTGACGTGATCTACCAGGACGCGCCCTATTATCTGGCACCCGATGGCGCGATGGCGGAGGAAACCTTCGTGGTCCTGCGCGAGGCGCTGAAGAGGACCGGCAAGCTGGCGATCGCGCGGCTGGTTCTTTCGAGCCGCGAGCGGGTGGTGACCATCGGCGCACGCGAGACGGGGATGTTCGTGTGCACGCTGAGGAATCCGAGCGAAGTGCGTGGAACGGCTGAGTATTTCGGCAATATTCCTGTCGGTCATCCCGACCCGGAAATGCTTCAGCTTGCCGAGGCCCTGATCCAGCAGAAGATGACGGTCTTCGATCCAAAGAACTACGAGGATCGTTACGAGATCGCGCTGATGAAGATGATCCGCGAGAAGCTCAAAGGCCACAAGCCGATCATCGCCGCAGCACCTGAACGCGGCAACGTCATCAATCTCATGGACGCCCTGAAGGCGAGCCTTTCGCAATCGAAGCCGCCGGCAAAGAGCAAGACGAAGGCCGAACCGGCGGCCAAGGAAACCGCCAAGGCGACAGCCCCGGCCAAGCGTACGGCCGCCAAGTCTACCGCGAAGAAGAAAGCCTGATGGCGGTTGCTGGCCAGACATTCGGTATCGTTGGTGCTCTCTCGGCCTTCCCACGACGGCTGGTGGCGCGGGAGGTCGAGCGGCAATTCGGGCATCTGCGACGTGGCGTCACACGGCAGACGACATATCTCGTGTTCGGCCGCAGCCTGCTGGCGAAGTGGAGCGAAGCCGAAATCGAAGCCCGCTTCGAGGCGGAGCGTGCAGCCGGGCGGTGGCTCGTCAGCGAGAACGGTTTTCTCCGTCTCTTGGGGCTGCTGTCGGTGCCGGTGGCATCGGCGCTGACGCGCCAGTCGGTGGTCGATCAGGCCAAGCTCTCCCCGCGGGTCTTCGATCTCTTGTCCCTGTTCGATGCCTTCGAGCATGACAGCGAACCCTATTCGTTCCGCGACCTGATCCTCGCCAGGAAGTATGCAGAACTGATCACGAGCGGGGCGAGTTGGGGTGCAATCGCCCGGTCCGTGCATCGCTCCGGACAGGTCGCCTCGCTGACGGCGCTTTCCCTGCATCACGATGGTACCAATACGATATACGCTCGCAGCGCCGCGGGGCTGAGTGAGCTGAATGGACAGTTGCTCTTCGATCTCGACACGCCCGACGACGCCGCCCTGGAGGACCTCTTCGATCTCGCTGAGGAGGCGGAGGCGAATGGCGATTATGAGCAAGCCGCCGCCATTTACCAGCGCTACCTCGCGATGGACCGAACGGATTCAGTCGCGGCTTTCAATCGTGCCAACTGCCTCAAGGCCGCGGGACGAGACTTGGATGCGGCGCATGACTATGCCCGCGCAATCAAGCTCGATCCATCCTTTGTCGAGGCCTGGTTCAATTTGGCCGGGCTGATGAGCGAGCGCGGACGGATCGATGCCGCCCGCAGGCACCTCAAGAAGGCGATCGAGCTCGACGGCGACTATACCGACGCCGTTTTCAATCTGGCAAAACTCGAATTTGATGCCGGTGACCTTGCGGAGGCCAGACGCTGGTGGAGCCGCTATCTCGAACTCGACAGCGATAGCGAGTGGGCGCGAATGGCCGAACGCGGCGTGCAGTATGTCGATCTGCATCTGCGTCCAAGGACGGCAGGCTGACATGGGCGAAAAATTCCTCTTCGATGGACCTGAGGATGCGCCCGTCACCATTCTGCTCGCCCACGGTGCCGGCGCGCCGATGGATTCCGCTTCGATGAACGCAACCGCCAAGGCGCTCGCCGCGGCAGGCTTTCGCGTCGCGCGGTTCGAGTTCGGCTATATGGCAGCAAGACGAACGTCGGAGCGACGCAAACCGCCGCCGCGCGCTGAAACCCTCAACCCGGAATATGTGGCGGCCGTCGACGCGCTCGGCACGAAAGGCCCGCTCGTCATCGGCGGCAAATCAATGGGCGGGCGGGTTGCAAGCATGATCGCCGACGATCTTCATGCGTCCGGCAAGATCGTCGGGCTTCTCTGCCTCGGCTATCCCTTCCATCCGCCGGCAAAGCCCGAGCAGTTGCGCACGAAGCATTTGGCCGGCCTTAGGACGCCGACCCTGATCTGCCAGGGAACCCGCGACGAGTTCGGCACCTGCGAGGAGGTTCAAGCTTATACGCTTTCCGATGCGATCGAAGTCCTGTGGCTCGAGGACGGCGACCATGATCTCAAGCCGCGCAAGAGCATTTCCGGCTTTTCGACGGCAGATCACCTGAGGACCGTGGCCGACGCGGTTGCAGCCTGGGCCGCGCGGCTGACGCAATGATCTTGACGCCGGGATGAAGATCGCCACCTTCAACATCAACGGCATCAATAAGAGGTTCGAAAACCTGATCGCCTGGCTGGGACAGGCCAAGCCCGAAATCGTCTGCCTGCAGGAATTGAAAGCGACCGACCGCCAGTTTCCGCGATCGGCCATCGAGGCGGCCGGTTACGGCGCGGTCTGGCAGGGACAATCGGCCTGGAACGGTGTGGCGATCCTCGCCCGCGACAGCGAGCCGGTCTTGACCCGCATCGGGCTCGACGGCGATCCATCGGACAGTCAGGCGCGCTACATCGAGGCTGCCGTCAGCGGCACCCTGGTTGCCTGCCTCTACGCGCCCAACGGCAACCCGCAGCCCGGCCCGAAATACGCCTACAAGCTCGCCTGGCATGAGCGCCTGGCCAAACATGCCGCCGAGCTTTATGCCCTCGACCTGCCGGTCGTGCTTGCCGGCGACTACAACATCGTGCCGGAACCGCGCGATATCTACCCGACCACCTCCTACGATGACAACGCACTGGTCCAGCCGCAAAGCCGCGCAGCATTTCGCGAGCTCCTCGATCAGGGCTGGCTCGATGCGCTGCGCAAGATTTATCCGAAGCAGGAGCTTTTTACGTTCTGGGATTATCGCCGGAACCGGTGGCAGCGCGATGCCGGGCTTCGGCTCGACCACATGCTCCTCAGCCGCAAGCTCTCCCGCAAACTCATCGGCGCGGGCATCGACCGGGAAATCCGCGGTATGGAAGGCGCGAGCGACCATGCGCCGGTGTGGATCGAACTGCGCAATTGAGGCGGTCCTGTCTGCATGCAGCCAAAGTGCCGCTCCACGATAGAGAAGGCCCGGTCGCGGCACGCTATGCATAGCGTTACGTCCTTCCGGCTATGTTGCGGACATTCTGCGGAAATCGGGAAGGCAGGGCTGCCGAGCCGGGTGCCAAGGATCATGTGACGAACAAGGCGCCGCGCTGCACTACGATACAAATCCGCCCCGATCGGAAACATCGCCGATACGTCACGATAGTTCTCTGCCGCGCATGTCAAGCGCGATCGATGCCCTGGCGCATCGATCCAGTGCGGAGAACGATGATGATCCTGTTCGTTGTAGCCTATCTCGCAGGCGTGCTGACCATCGTCAGCCCCTGTATCCTCCCGGTTCTGCCATTCGTGTTTGCGCGGGCAGGGCAGCCCTTTTCCACGAGCATTCTCCCGATGCTGCTCGCCAAGATCGTGACCTTTGCCGGCATCGCTTCGCTCGCCGCACTCGGGGGCAACTGGGCGGTACAGGCGAATGCATTTGGCCGGTACGCCGCGATCGCGTTGCTCGCGGTCTTTGGCGTGACGCTTCTGTCGACGCGTGCCGCCGCTTTCGTGACGGGCCCGCTCGTCGCGCTCGGCAATCGCCTGTCCAGGAAAGCGGCAACCGGAGAGAAGGGGAGCGTCGGCGGCGCCATCCTCCTCGGCGTTGCGACCGGATTGCTCTGGGCGCCCTGTGCCGGTCCCGTGCTTGGGTTGGTGCTGACCGGTGCGGCGTTGAACGGGGCAAACGTTCAGACGACCTTGCTGCTCACGGCTTACGCGGGCGGCGCGGCCACATCACTGGCACTCGCGGTCCTTGCCGGCGCCAGGGTGTTTGCGGTGATGAAGCGTTTCCTCGGGGTTGGCGACCGTATCCGCCAGGTTCTGGGCGTTGCGGTCCTTACCGGCGTGGCGGCGATCGCTCTTGGCCTCGATACCGGGCTACTGGCACGCCTTTCCTATGCGGGCACGACCGGCTTCGAACAGGCAATTCTCGATAAGTTGCGTGGCAATGCCGCCCCTGTGGACGTCGCGGGCACCCGCTTGCCTCTTGCCGCAAAGGATACGCGCCAAGCGGCCTTTCGCAGCGACCTTCCTGTAGAAGGCACGTTCCCGTCGCTCGATGGCGCCGTTCAATGGCTGAATTCAAAGCCACTGACGCCGGCCGAGCTGCGCGGCAAGGTCGTTCTCGTCGATTTCTGGACCTACTCCTGCATCAACTGCATCCGCACCATCCCCTATGTTCGGGCCTGGGCGGAGAAGTATCGGGACCAGGGCCTCGTCGTCATCGGCGTGCACGCTCCAGAGTTCGCTTTTGAAAAGCAGATCGACAACGTCGAAAAGGCGGTTCGTGACCTCAAAATTGCCTATCCGGTGGCAATCGACAACAACTTCGCCATCTGGCGTGCCTTCTCCAACAGCTACTGGCCGGCCCACTACTTCATCGATGCCGAAGGGCAGATCCGCTACACCCATTTCGGCGAGGGCGACTATGAAGGTTCCGAGCGGGTGATCCAGGATCTGCTGGCGGAAGCTGCAGGCAAGCAAAAGGCCGAAAACAAATTCGTCACGCCGAATGCAAAGGGCGCTGAAGCGTCGCCGGACCTGGCCCGGCTTGGCTCCGGCGAGACCTATATCGGCTACGCACGGGCCGCGAACTTCGTCTCGCCGGAAGGTGTCTCGGCTGACACTGCCCAGCGCTACACCGTCGCCGAACCGGGTCTCAATGAATGGGGCCTTACCGGCAACTGGACGGTCGGCGCCGAACAGGCAAGCCTCAACGAAGCTGGCGGCGGCATCACCTATCGGTTCCGTGCCCGCGACCTGCACCTGGTGCTCGGCCCGCGCGCCGGCGGCAAGCCCGTACCGTTTCAGGTGACGGTCGACGGGCTGCCGCCCGGCGCAGACCATGGCTCGGATATCGATGCGGCGGGCAAGGGCACTGTCACGGAGACCCGCCTTTACCAGCTCGTTCGCCAATCCAGCGAAGCGCGCGAACGGACCTTCGAGATCCGCTTCCTCGAGCCTGGCGTCGAAGCCTTCGTTTTCACTTTTGGATGATCTCTGGACATAGCCTGACGGCGGTCCGCATTTCCGACGGCGCCTTTCTCTTCGTACATGCCGATACAATTTTGCGGCGCTCCGAACACAACAGCAATACGTGCGAGCCCGAAACTGGCGGCCAGATCGGTTTGGCCCGGTGAACCCATATCAAACAGGAGGCGACCATGCGCACCTTCATCGCAGCTTTTGCCATTACCGCGCTCGCAGCAACGCCCTGTGCCTGGGACAGTGACCCGAGAGAGCCCGGGCCCCTGGTGGTGATCTTTGCCAGTTCGATGTCTGAGGTGGCGAGCGGCGATGCCTTGCCGTCACAGGACGCCGCCTTTCCGGACGAGGTGCTGCAGGAGGAAGCCGAGGCTGGCCTCTAGGGCCTGCGTGTTCGCGGATGAAGCCGCTCTCACTACAAAACGCAGTGGCTCAAAATGCCGGAATTATGACATTTGAGCCATTCGCATTCGGCCTTACCATCGAGGCTCCAACCAAGGCAAAGGAGCTTGAAATGAACACGAATTCCAAAGGAACTGCATTGATCACCGGCGCGTCCTCCGGCATCGGCGCGATCTACGCCGATCGGCTGGCGCGCCGGGGTTTCGACCTTATCCTCGTTGCCCGTAACCGTGAGCGCCTCAATGACCTAGCCAATCGTCTTGCCGACGAGACCGGGCGCGCCATCGAAGTCGTGCCTGCAGACCTCGGCAACAAGGAAGATCTGAAGCGGATCGAGGCTCTGCTTCGAAGCGATGCGAGCATCACGGTACTGATCAACAATGCCGGCGTCGGCGCGACCGCGCCGTTGCTGGCGTCGGATGTCGACAAGATGGAGGAGATGATCACGCTGAACGTCAGTGCGCTCACGCGGCTGACCTATGCGGCCGCGCCGGGATTTGTCGCACGCGGTACCGGCACGATCATCAATATCGCTTCGATCGTCGGCGTTGCGCCCGAACTCCTGAACGGCGTCTACGGTGGTACGAAGGCCTTCGTATTGGCGTTCACTCTGTCGCTGCAGAAAGAACTGGCCGACAACAACATCCGTATCCAGGCCGTGCTGCCCGGTGCGACGGCGACGGATTTCTGGGGCATCGCCGGTACGCCGCTCGACCACGTGCCGAGCGAGATCGTCATGCAGGCTGAGGACATGGTCGATGCAGCGCTTGCCGGCCTCGATCAGGGCGAAGTGATCACCATTCCGGCGCTGCCGGATGCCAGTGATTGGGCGGCCTATGAGGTGGCCCGGCAGAAACTCATGCCGAACCTTTCCAGGAGCGCACCCGCCGCTCGCTACAACGTCGGGGGATAGCTCCGATCTTCTTCCGGGCTCCTCCCATCCCGGAAGCGCATGGCGATGCCGTCGGCATCGCCTCAACACTCGAACCAGGAGAATGATGATGTCCAGACGCCATTTGCCAATCGCCAAGGGCAGTCGCTTGGCCGCCTTCGCGCTGTCAGGAGCGATCGCAATCCTGCTTCCTCCGCTGGCTGCCCATGCCACGGGTGCTTCCTCCGCGGGCGGCGCCGAGATCGTGGCGGTCGCAAAGCCTACGGCCGACGAATCCATTCGGCCGTTCCAGTTCCATGCGAGTGACGTCGCGCTTGCCGACCTCAAGCAGCGCATCGCGGCCACCAGATGGCCGGACCGCGAGTTGGTGAATGACGGCACCCAGGGCGTGCAACTCGCCACCATGCGGAAGCTCGCCGACTATTGGGCTACCATGTACGATTGGCGGAAAGTGGAGAAGAAGTTCAACGACCTGCCGCAGTTCGTCACCAATATCGACGGGGTCGATATTCATTTCATTCACGTGCGTTCGAAGCACAAGAATGCGATGCCTCTCATCATCACCCACGGTTGGCCCGGCTCGATCATCGAGCAGTTGAAGATCATCGATCCCCTGACCAATCCGACGGCCCATGGCGGCAGCGAGGCCGATGCCTTCGATGTCGTCATTCCCTCGCTGCCGGGCTACGGCTTTTCCGGCAAGCCGAATGAACGCGGTTGGGATCCCGTTCGGATCGCGCGGGCCTGGGCGGTGCTGATGCAGCGTCTCGGCTATACCCACTATGTCGCGCAGGGCGGCGACTGGGGGGACGCGGTCACGGAGCAGATGGCCCTGCAGCGGCCGGGCGGCTTGCTCGGAATTCACACCAACATGCCGGCGACCGTTCCGACCGAAATCCAGAAGAGCCTCGATGCCGGCGGCCCGGCACCATCCGATCTTTCGGCCGACGAGCGCCGTGCCTATGAGCAGCTCGATTTCTTCTACAAGAACGGGCTGTCCTATGCCCAGGAGATGAGCAAGCGTCCGCAGACGCTTTATGGCATCGAAGACTCTCCGATCGGCCTTGCGAGCTGGATGCTCGACCATGACGCGCGCAGCTACGAACTGATCACCCGCGTCTTCGATGGCCAGTCAGAGGGTCTGACGCGCGATGATGTGCTCGACAATATCACGCTCTATTGGCTGACCAAGACCGCCGTATCGTCGGCGCGTCTCTATTGGGAGAACAAGCTGGCCTTCTTCCAACCGAAGGGCGTGCAGATCCCGGTGGCCGTCAGCGCCTTCCCGGACGAGCTTTATCAGGCACCGAAGTCCTGGGCAGAGAAGGCGTTCCCCAAGCTCATCCATTATAATCGCCTCGCCAAGGGGGGACATTTTGCAGCCTGGGAACAACCGGAGGCCCTGGTCGATGAACTGAGAACTTCCTTCAAGTCACTGCGTCAACCGAGCTGACGGAAAGGGGCGCGCGCAAGCGCGCCCGGCGTCGCAACAACAGGAGAAGTGTCATGACACGTGCAGATAGCAACAACAAAGCGCCTTCGGTTGACCTGAAGTTCGAGGTCGCCGTCATTCCGGTCTCGGACGTCGATCGCGCCAAGACCTTCTACGGTCGTCTTGGTTGGCGACTCGACGCCGACTTTCCCGTCGGCGATACGTTTCGCGTCGTCCAGTTCACGCCGCCGGGCTCGCTGGCGTCGATCCACTTCGGCACGGGGCTGACCTCGGCCACTCCCGGCTCGGCCGGCGGTCTCTATCTCGTCGTCTCGGATATCGAAGCTGCGCGTGCCGAACTCGTTGAACGCGGCGCCGAGGTGAGCGAGGTGTTCCACCGCGAAGGCCCCGGAAAGCCGCCGATCGCCGGTCGCGATCCGGCGCGCCGCAGCTACCGCTCCTACGCGACCTTCAGCGACCCCGATGGTAACGGCTGGCTGCTTCAGGAAGTGACCGAGCGTTTGCCCGGACGTGTCGATGGCGACGTTACGGGCTTCGCTTCGGTTGCCGATCTTGCAGCAGCACTGCGTCGCGCTGCCGCCGCGCACGGCGAGCATGAGAAACGCAACGGCGGTGTGCACGATCACAATTGGCCGGATTGGTATGCCGAATACATGGTCGCGGAGCAGGCGGGAAAGCCGCTTCCCGAATAGGCTGCGGCCTTGACTGCCGCGTTTCCCCTATGGCGCAAATATGGTATAAACGACCATTCCAGACAGGGTGTTTGACATGCACCGGATCGGCTATGTCGTCTTTCCAAGGTTTCAGCTCATGGGGTTCGCGGCGGTCACCGCCTTCGAAATCGCCAATCTGGCGCTCGGCGAACAGGCTTACGAGATCGAGTTGCTGTCGGAAGCGGGCGGCGAGATCAAGTCGTCCGCCGGCTTCGGCGTCCTGACGAAAGCCTTCGACGAGACGATCTATGACACCGTCATGTTTGGCGCGGGCACCGAAATCGAACCGGTATCTTCCGGGCTGGTCGCCTTCGCACGCCATGCGCTCAAGGCCTCGCGGCGGGTGGCCGCTCCTTGCACCGGTGCCTTCATCCTGGCGGAGTCCGGATTGCTCGACGGCCGTCGAGCCACGACCCATTGGGTATTCGCGCGTCAGTTGCGGGAGCGTTTCCCCGAGGTGCGGGTCGAGGAAGATCGCATCTTCATCGTCGATGGCAGCGTGTGGACCTCTGCCGGCATGACGGCCAGCATCGATCTGGCGCTGGCGATGATCGAGAAGGATCATGGCGAGGACGTCGCGCGCCAGGTCGCCCGCAAGCTGGTCGTCTATCACCGACGCGCCGGCGGCCAGTCGCAGTTTTCCGCCTTGCTCGACCTGGACCCGAAGTCGGATCGCATCCAGAAGTCGGTCAACTATGCCAAGGCCAACCTGCGCAACGTGTTGTCCGTCGAAGAACTGGCGGATGCGGCAGGATTGAGTGCGCGCCAGTTCAGCCGGGCCTTCCGTTCCGAGACCGGACAATCGCCGGCGAAAGCGGTCGAGCATTTGCGCGTTGAAGCGGCGCGCCTGCTGATGGAGCAGGGGCGCCACTCCATGGACGTGATCGCCGAGGAAACCGGCTTCGCCGACAGCGACCGCATGCGTCGGGCTTTTCTGCGCACGCTCGGACAGCCACCGCAGACGATCCGGCGCAATGCGCGCGAAGGGATCGCCTGATCTCAGACGCCAGAGAGCGGCCGCAGGATGATTGTATCACCGTGTATCCGAGATCTGCCTTTTCTACATGCGCTTTCAATGTGAGCCGCTGAGCACACGACCGCGATACATCGGCGCTCCATATCGGATGACAGTTCAGTTCACCGGAGGCAGCCATGTCGGACGAAATCAACCACCCACGCCGTCGTTTCATCGGCGCAATCGCGCTCTCGCTGGCGGCGACGCAGTTCGTGTCGGCAAGCGTCGCCAGAGCGCAATCGGGAAACAGTGAGGCTCAGCGCCTGCCGGCCATCACCCCCGGAACGAACAAATCCTTTGCTGCAATCAAGCAGATCGATGCGGGTGTCTTGAACGTCGGTTATGCCGAACTTGGCGCGAGCGACGCTCCGGTCGTGATCCTGCTGCACGGCTGGCCCTATGACATCCATACCTATGTGGACGTTGCGCCGTTGCTGGCAAATGTCGGTTATCGCGTGATCGTGCCGTATCTGCGCGGCTACGGCACGACCCGGTTTCTCTCCGCCGACACACCTCGCAACGGCCAACAGGCCGCGATCGGCGCCGATATTGTCGCTCTGATGGACAGCCTCAAGATCGAAAAGGCAGTCATCGGCGGTTGCGATTGGGGCGCGAGGACCGCCAACATCATCGCCGCCCTCTGGCCCGAGCGTTGCAAGGCGATGGTCTCGGTCAGCGGCTACCTTATCGGCAGCCAGGAGGCGAACAGGAAACCGCTGTCACCGCAGGCCGAGCTTGCCTGGTGGTACCAGTTCTACTTCGCCACCGAGCGGGGCTATGCTGGCTACAAGCAGAACCACAAGGAATTCGCCAGGCTGATCTGGAAGCTTGCCTCGCCCAAGTGGAATTTCGACGATGCCACCTTCGACAAGAGCGCCGAGGCGCTCGAGAACCCTGACCATGTCGACATCTCTATCCACAATTACCGCTGGCGCCTCAGTCTCGCCGAGGGCGAAGCAAAGTACGACGACCTCGAAAAGCAGCTCGCCGAATTCCCGACCGTTACCGTCCCGACCATCACACTGGAGGGCGACGCCAACGGCGCTCCGCATCCGGATCCTGCGGCCTATGCCAAGCGTTTCTCCGGCAAGTATGAGCATCGGCTGATCACCGGCGGCATCGGCCACAACCTGCCGCAGGAGGCGCCGTCCGCCTTCGCCGAGGCGATCGTCGACGTCGACCGTTTCTAGTTTTCGCCCACGGGTGCGTGGAGGCGCGGCTTCCGGTTCGCCGGTCCCGCGCTTTTGCGCTGATGCATCCTCTACACCTGCGGGGCGCCATCTGTGTCTCGACAGTCGCAAAAGGGCAATCGGGGTCCGGAAGGAACACCTGTCGAAAGGCAGAACAGCATGAGCGACGAACCCGGAGTAACTCTTTGCGGTCGGCCGGTCGACATGCGTCAACCCGCACTCTTGAATGTGACGCCAGCACACTTTTCGACGCCTGGCTGCGGCGGAATACTCAAACCTGAACGCACGCGGAAGCTTCTACACGGTCGGCGCGGAAACGTCGGCGTGATGGGTTGATGACGCAGAAGAGGCGCGCCGTGCGTATCTGGTGCGGAGCTTCAAGAACGGCTGTTCGATGCATCGGTAGCTGAGTGCTGCGAAAGGCAGGAAGAGCACGAAAGCCAGCAGGGAAAACAAAAGCGAAAGCCCAAAGGACAGCGGCCCGACATAATGCATCACCGCTTTCGCGACGGGGCCGTAGTACCAAAAGTGGAGCAGGTAGATCGAATAGGAGACCGTGCCCACGAAGGAGACCGAGGCCGATAGCCGCTTAGGCAGCATCAATTTCGATCCGTCGTAGGCGGCGATCATCACGGCGTAAAACGCGGCCTCGGCGGCGGGAAGAAAGATCCATACCGGCGATGCTTGGGTCCCATTGAAGCCGCCGCTGATGTTGAACCAGTGGTAGAAGGTGACGAACGCCATGGCGGTCGCAAGGACCGCCAAAGGCTGTACGCGTTCACCTCGGAAGAGGTGCCAGGCATATATCCCAGCGACGAACTGGTCCAAGTGGCTAATGATTGTCCAGTAGGCGGTTGGATGGATTTCCCAGCCGGCCATGAACAGGCTCAGGCGCAACCCGATGGCCGCAAAGATCAGCATCAAAGCCGATTCCCGCCGTAGGCCGACGACGAAGAGAAGCGCGGGAAGGATCAGGTAGAAGTGCCATTCTACCGCGATGCTCCAGGCGCCGTTCGGCCAAAGTGGAAGTACGCTTCCAAGCGCGATCTGAGCCGCGACCGCTTGAACCGAGGCCCCATTGGCAATCCAGACTGCCGCCTGCAGCAGCAGCGCGACCGTCAACAAGGGTAGCAGGCGAAGGGCTCGGTTCCGCAGGAAGCTCTTATAGTTGATCTGCTTGCCATCCAGCAGCTTGGCGAACAGGTAGCCGCTTAGCGTCATGAAGAGCGAAACGCCTGTATGGCCTTCCTCGAGCAATGAGAGCAGCGGCAAGGTCGGGACATAGCCTACTGGAACTCCGGCGGCATGGATGAAGTGCCAAGTGAACACCATGAAGGCGGCGAACGCTCGCACGTGATCCAGCTTTTCGAAGTATTGCTCTGAAGACGATTGCACTCGCCTGCCCCAACGACCCTGGCTGGAAGATAGCACGGGTCACATGGGCACGATACTCCCGACCACTGGTCGGCCCATCGACGTTGCCGAGGGGACAGTGCGCAGGCAATGAGAATCTCGCTGCCACCTGATTTTGCGCGCCACATATCCGGCGCAATCGCCAGAGGGCTGGCCGCGTCAGCGCGAGTCAGAGCCGCCGGCTTCGCTATCGTCTTGCAGGGTTTCAAGAAGCACGCTCATTTCTCCGAGTGCCATGGTTTGAGACATGGCGATGTCGAGAAGCGCATCTCTGAACCGGCTCCGCTGTGAGGCCTCGCGTCGCTGCCAGCCTCCAAAACGCACTGGGCAAAACTCACTCTCCGGGCGCGGCACGATCGGTAGCCTCCTGCATCACCTCGGATGAATGGCGCACCTGGCGCGACTGTCGTAGCAGATGGGACCCCAACTCTGCGGCTGCAGCGATATCGGCGAAGAGCAGGCCCGCCTCAGCCAGGGTGCCGTCATCAATCGCGTCTGTTTCGTTCGGGTCGAAATCACCAAGCAGTTCCAGAAGCGCTTCGATCCTTTGGCGTTGCCCGCCGGCCGCGGCGAGCAGGTTCCGCTCGATCCGCTCTCGCTCGAGCCTTTCGAGGTCGCGCAGCGCCTTGCCCACGCGGTCTCGGCATTCGCAGTCGATTGCGCTGCTCAGGAGCGCACCATGCATGCGCCCGATCGCGCCGCTGATCTCCTCCTTGGTTTGGGCCAATGTCATCGCAGGGTCCGCTGTTCGCATTGCATTTGTTCCATGTCCAAGGTTGCGTGGCGGCACTTCCGCCTCGGGGCAAGCTCGATCCGGCACTCTCGGCGTCGAGCCTAAGAGCAAGTGGGGCCGGGTTGTTTGAACCAGCGCAAAGACGGACAGTTTTTCGCTGCCAAGACGCCTGGTCAGGCAGCGGGCACGAGCGGGGGGATGGCCCTCGTCCTGATGTTTTGGGAAGATCGTGCAGCGCGCCCGGAGGGGCGGGACCTGCAGACGTCCAGATAGCAATCGTCGCGGCGATGGATGTCGTTGCTTGCGATACAGCAGACGGAGAGGGGACTCAGGGGAAGGATAATCCGGGAGTGTCTCGACCAGATTCGCGCTTAGGCCCGGCCGCTTGGGCGGCCGGGCAGGCGAGGATTGGGAATGCACGGTCGTGCCATTTGGGCCTCGCTCTCATTTGTCACGGTTTCGTGCTCGCCCGGCTTACTTCGAGCCGAGCACGGACGTGATCGCGTCAGAGGCCGCGTTCACGACGATGTCTGCCTCTTCCCTTGTGAGGCAGAGCGGTGGTGCGAAGCCCAGGATATCTCCTTGCGGCATGGCGCGGCCGATGACGCCGCGTTCGAGAAGGGCTGCCGCGACCTGCGGGCCGACCTTCTTTGCCGGGTCGAAAAAGATCCGGTCGTCCTTGTCCTCGACGAACTCGATCGCGGCCATCAATCCATCGCCGCGCACCTCGCCCACATGCTTGTGCCTGCCAAGCGCTTTCGTCAGTTCGGAGCGGAAATAAGCACCCGTGCTGCCCGCATTCTCAACGAGCCCCAACTCATCGATCAGTTCGAGATTGGCAACGCCCGCGGCCGCGCAGATCGGATGGGCGGAATAGGTCCAGCCGTGGCCGATCGCGCCCAGTTCGTCGGAACCCTGCACCAGCACCTGCCACACCTTGTCCGAAACGATCGTACCCGAAAGCGGCGCGTACGCCGAAGTGAGACCCTTGGCAATGGTGATGAGATCGGGCCGCATGCCGTAGTGGTCGGAGCCGAACATCGTGCCGAGCCGGCCGAAGCCGGTGACGACCTCGTCGGCGACGAGCAGGATGTCGTATTTTTCGAGCACGGCCTGGATCTTCTGCCAGTAGCCCTTCGGTGGCGGCACGATGCCGCCAGTGCCGAGGATCGGCTCTCCGATGAAGGCGGCGATCGTCTCCGGGTCTTCGGCCAGGATCATCTCTTCGAGTTTGTCGGCGCAATCCTGCGAGAACTGCTCTTCATCCATCGACCGGTCCGGGCGGCGGAAGAAATAGGGCGCTTCGGTGTGCAGGATCGGCGCCCGCGGCAGGTCGAAAGCGTTGTGGAAGAGATGAAGGCCGGTCAGCGAGCCGGTCATGACGCCGGAGCCATGATAGCCGCGCCAGCGGGAGATGATCTTCTTCTTTTCCGGACGGCCGAGGATGTTGTTGTAGTACCAGATCAGCTTGATGTTGGTCTCGTTGGCATCCGAGCCAGAGAGACCGAAATAGACGCGGCTCATGCCCTCAGGCGCACGGTCGATGATCATCTTGGCAAGCGTGATCGAGGCTTCCGTGCCGTGGCCGACATAGGCGTGATAATAGGCGAGGTTCTTCGCCTGCGCGGCAATGGCATTGGCGATCTTTTGACGGCCGTAGCCGACGTTGACGCAATAGAGGCCGGCAAAGGCGTCGAGGCTCGTCCTGCCGCTCGTATCGGTGATATAGACCCCTTCGCCGCCGCCGATGACACGGGTCGGCGTCTCGCCGCGGGCATGCATGCCCATATGCGTGGATGGGTGAAAGAAGTGATCGCGGTCCCAAGCCGTGAGTTCGTTGCTTCTGTCGAGCATGGTCTTTCCTTTCGCGTATGGATGTGGCGCCTTGGCTCAGGCGGCCGTGTCGATGCAGAGATATTTGAGTTCGGTGAAGGCCTCGATGCCGTGGCGCGAGCCTTCACGGCCGAGACCCGACTGTTTCCAGCCGCCGAAGGGGATCGGCCCGCCAGTGATCTTCACGCGGTTGATCGCGACCATTCCGTATTCGAGCGCGCGGCCAAGGCGAAACTGGCGTGCGCCGTTCTCGGTCACGACATAGGCGACGAGGCCGTAGTCGGTGTCGTTGGCGCGGGCGATCACTTCGTCCTCGCTGTCGAAGGCGGTGATGGCGGCAACCGGGCCAAAGGTCTCTTCACGCATGATCAGCGCATCGTCGGGTACATCCGTCAAAAGCGTCGGCTCGTAGAAGAGCGCGCCTGCCCGGTGGCGCTTGCCGCCGGTCAGGAGTTTTGCGCCGCGCTTCAGCGCATCGGCGACCTGTTCTTCCACCTTCGCGATGGCGCGCTCATGCATCAGCGGGCCGATCTCGACACCCGGCTCAAGGCCTGAAGCAACCTTCAGCGCTTCGATGCGCGCCTTGAAGGTCGCCGTGAAATCCGCGAGTGCGGAACGCTCGACATAGATCCGGTTCGCCGCGAGGCAGTCCTGACCGGACGTCGCGAATTTCGCGGCGATTGCTATGTCGGCAGCCTTCCCGATGTCGGCATCGGCAAAGACGATCAACGGCGCGTGGCCGCCGAGCTCCATGACCAGCCGCTTCATGGTCGAGGCACTCTGGCTCGCAATCAGCTTGCCGATTGCGGTCGACCCGGTGAAGCTCATGGCGCGAATGCGCGGATCGGCATTCATGCGGCTGACGATCGTGGCGGCGTCTCCCGTAACCACGTTGAAGACACCGGCTGGAATGCCGGCTCGTTCGCCGAGTTCGGCAAGGGCGAGTGCGGAAAGCGGCGTTTCGCTGGAGGGATGGGCAACGACGGTGCAGCCGGCAGCAAGTGCGGCCGCCGCTTTCCGGGTGATCATGGCGGAGGGAAAGTTCCACGGCGTCACGATGCCGACCACGCCGAGAGCCTCACGGCGGACGATCATCTCGGCTCCGGAAAGGTGGCTGGTGACGCCTTCGGCGTTAAGCCGTTTTCCTTCTTCGGCATACCACTCGATGAAGGACGCCGCGTAGTCGATCTCGCCGCGGGATTCTGCAAGCGGCTTGCCCTGTTCCAGCGTCATTAAGAGCGCAAGGTCCTCGCGGGCTTCCAGCATCAGGGCATGCCATCTGCGCAGGATCTGGGCGCGCTGTTGCGGCAGCATGCCGCGCCAGGCGCTAAGCGCATCGGCGGCGGCCGAGATGGCCTCTCCGGTCTGCTCGGCATCGAGGGCCGCGACCCAGGCGAGTGTTGCCGAGGATGCAGGATCGGTCACCTTGAAGCTCGCGCCTTCACGACCGGCGATCCAGCGGCCCCCGACATAGGAAAGCTCCCGTAAGAGGTGCGGGTCGGCAAGGCGGCTGAGGGCGTCGTGAAAGGTTGTGCGGGCAAATATGGCGGTCATGGCGGCCTCCTCCTGGTGTAAAGGAAGTCTGCCAGAGGGACGACGACAGATTGTCTATAGCCAGGGTGGTTGGCAGAGACTTGAGCCAAAGACAGGTGCAGTCGTAGACAATCTCTCTATTCGGAGGCGGGAAGCAGCATCTCGAGCGGCAGTACGGTCTCCTCCTTCACCGTCTTGGTGACGATGTAGGTGAAGTAGCGGTCGATGCCGAGTTCGCGGTCGAGCAGGCTGTCGACGAGGCGCTGATAGGCGTCGATGTCGGGCGCCATGATCTTCAGGATGTAATCGACGCCGCCGCCGACCGACCAGCAAGCGACGATCTCAGGCGTTGCTGTGACTGCCCGCTCGAATCGTTCGAAATCCGCCTGCCGATGGTTGGCGAGCGTCACCTCCATCATCACGCTGGCGACCGGTGCGACGCGCCGCACGGCGACGCGGGCATGATAGCCCGTCACGATGCCCGCTTTTTCCAGCTTTCGCAGGCGCAGCCAGCAAGGGGTTGGTGAAAGGCCCGCCTTTTCCGCCAGTGCCAGCTTGGTAATTCGCCCGTTCTGCTGAATCGCTTCGAGGATGCGCAGGTCAATGGCGTCGAGTTTCATTCGGGCGCCCTCCGGGCGAAGATCACGTCAAAGTGGAGAAAAAGACAATGGGAAGGCATTTTGGCGTTGTCAATTGAACTGATTTTGCGCACTGTTGAAATCATGACAAATTGGCGACCTGACATATCCCAATTGCGCCGGCCGGCCTATCTCTCCCTTGCCGAGCAGATCGCCCGTGCCATCCAGGAAGGCCATTTGCCGAACGGGACGCGCCTTCCGCCGCATCGAAAGCTTGCCGACGACCTGAAGCTTTCCGTGCAAACCGTCAGTCGCGCCTATGACGAGCTTATCCGGCGCGGGCTCATTTCCGGCGAGATCGGCCGCGGCTCCTTCGTTCAGACAAGGCCGAAGGAACCCGAGCCGCCCTATTTGCCCGAGCGTCTCGGCGAGCTGGTCGACCTCTCGATCCTCAAGCCCGTCTGCGAGCAGCTCCACCTGGAGCGCATGCGCGGGGCCTTCGGGTGGCTGGCGGAAAACCTGCCCTCGAGTTCGGCGCTCTCCTTCCGGCCGAACATGGTCTTCCCGCGCCATCGCAATGTCGCGGCCGACTGGCTGGCACGCTGCGGACTCGATATTTCCCCGCTCAACATCAGCCTCACGAACGGCGCCACCTCGGGCATGACGGTCGCGCTGATGAGCGTCGCGCCGCCCGGTTCCACCGTTGCGACGGAAGCGATCAGCCATCACACGCTCGTGCCGCTGTCCACCTATCTCGGTCTCCACCTCGAAGGCTTGCCGATCGACCGCGAAGGGATGATACCTGAGGCGCTTGATGAGGCCTGCCGCAAGGGTGTCATCCGCGCCGTATTTCTCCAGCCTTCGGTGATCAATCCGACCGCGGCGCTGATGAGCGCCGAGCGCCGGCAGGCGCTCGCGGAGGTCGCGCGGCGCCACGATATCGCGATCATCGAGAACGACATTCTGGGGCCGCTGGTGGAGGGGCGGGCGCCGCCGATCGCGGCTTTTGCGCCGGAGCGCACGCTCTACGTCACGAGCTTCACCAAGATTACGGTGCCGGGCCTGCGCATCGGCTATCTTGCCGCGCCGGATCGCTACGTCGCGGCCGTCGCCAACCGACACCTCGTCTCCAACTGGATGGCGACGCCCTCGATCGCGGAGATCGCGACGCTGTGGGTCAGCGACGGCACGGCGATGGAGCTCGTCAACTGGCAGCGCCGGGCGCTTGCCGTTCGCCATGCCATTGCGGAGGAGGCCCTTGTGGGCCTGCCTCACTGTTCCCACCCGCAGAGCCTGCATGTCTGGTTGCCGCTGCCGGAAGGGCATACGGAAGAGGGTTTCGTTTCTCAGGCACGGCTGCGCGGCGTTGCGATTGCGCCTGGTTCTTCTTTCCGCACGGCGGACCAGGGCTGGCATCCGGCGGTGCGCATTTCGCTCGGCTCGACGACCGAGCAGGAACTGCGCACGGGCCTCGGCATTCTGGCCTCTTTGGCCAGCGGAAACCCGGAGGCGCTGCTGCTCGCGATCTGAGGAAGATGCCTGCCAATTGGGCAGTACAACAATAATTGTACTGATATTATTATTCGGATTGACATGATTTTGATTGCCGCGCATCGTTGCTCCATCACTTGTCTCAACAGGGAGAGACATGCATGGCCGCGCCGATCATCCGCATCGACAACATTACCAAGCGCTACGGTCCCTTGACCGTACTCGACGGTCTGTCGATGGAGGTGCTGCCAGGTGAAAAGCTGGCGCTCATTGGCCCTTCCGGCTCCGGCAAGACGACGATCCTGCGCATTCTCATGACGCTGGAGGCGATCAGCGGCGGCCATATCGAGATCGATGGCGACCAACTCTATCACATACCGAAGAATGGCAGCCTCGCGCCCGCTGACGACCGCCATCTTCACAAGATGCGCGAGAAGATTGGCATGGTCTTCCAGCACTTCAATCTCTTCCCGCACAAATGCGTTCTCGACAATGTCACATTGGCTCCGATGTTGACGAAGGGCGTGGCAAGGGCAGCGGCCGAGAAACGGGCGATGGACCTTCTCGACATGGTGGGCATGGCCGACAAGGCGAAGAGCATGCCCGCGCAACTCTCCGGCGGACAGAAGCAGCGCGTTGCCATTGCCCGTGCGCTCGCTCTATCGCCAAAGATCATGCTGTTCGACGAGGTGACCTCGGCGCTCGACCCGGAACTGGTCGAAGAAGTGCTGAACGTCATGCGCAAGCTCGCCGTCGAGACCGACATGACCATGCTGCTCGTCACGCATGAGATGGGCTTCGCCCACGATTTTGCCGACCGGATCCTCTTCTTCGATCGCGGCAAGATCGTCGAGGAAGGCAAGCCGGACGAGATTTTCCGCAATCCCAAGCAGGAGCGCACGCAGACCTTCCTGCGCAAGATCATCGCGGCAGGGCACCGCGTCTGAGTGGCTTCGCCACCCGGAAACAATGCTCCAAACAACAACAGGGACAGCCAGAGGAGTTCGGAACAATGAGCATGAGGACCTTTTTGACCATGGCCGCCGGCGCGGGCGTCCTGACGGCGATCGTCGCCGCGGCGCCCGCTTGGGCCGACGACAGCAAGCTTGAGGAACTGCGGGAACAGGGGTTCGCCCGTGTCGCGATCGCGAACGAACCGCCCTTCACCGCGGTTGCCGCCGACGGCAAGGTTTCAGGTGCTGCACCTGATGTGGCGCGTGAGGTCTTCAAGCACCTCGGCGTCAACGACATCGTTGCCTCGATCTCGGAGTATGGCGCGATGATCCCGGGTCTTCAGGCCGGCCGGCACGATGTCATCACCGCCGGCCTCTTCATGAAGCCGGAACGTTGCGCCGCCGTCGCCTATTCCGAGCCGATCCTCTGTGACGCCGAGGCCTTCGCGCTGAAGAAGGGCAACCCGCTCAAGCTCAAGAGCTACAAGGATATCGCCGACAATCCGGATGCCAAGATCGGGGCGCCCGGCGGCGGTACGGAAGAGAAGCTCGCGCTCGAGGCTGGCGTGCCGCGCGAACGCGTCATTGTCGTGCCGGATGGCCAGAGCGGACTGAAGATGCTGCAGGATGGCCGTATCGACGTCTATTCGCTGCCGGTGCTTTCGATCAACGATCTCGTCGCCAAGGCGAACGATCCCGGTGTCGAAGTCGTGGCGCCGGTCGAAGGCGCGCCGGTCTATTGCGACGGCGCGGCCTTCAAGAAGGGTGACGAAGCGTTGCGTGACGCCTTCGACGTGGAACTCGCCAAGCTCAAGAAGTCGGGCGAGTTCGCCAAGATCATCGAACCCTATGGCTTCTCGGCTGCGGCCGCGATGTCAACGACACGCGAGAAGCTCTGCGCCGCCAAGTAAGCGCCGCAGCAATCCGTCCTCTCCCCAGTTCGGGGAGAGGCAGCCATCTCCTTGCTATATGGAAGAACGATGACCGACTGGTCCGGTTACATAGGACTGATCCTGCAGGGTGCGCTCGTGACGCTTGAGCTCACCGCGCTCGGCTCCGTGCTCGCTCTCGTCATGGCGTTCGTCGCCGGCCTCGGGCGCGTCAGCCGCTTCCTGGCGGTTCGCGCGCTCGCCACCACCTATATCGAATTTTTCCGCGGTACTTCGATCTTCGTCCAGCTCTTCTGGGTCTATTTCGTCCTGCCTTTCGCCGGGGTCACGCTGTCGCCGCTTCAAGCGGGTGTTCTGGCGCTGGGGCTGAATGTCGGGGCCTATGGGGCCGAAGTCGTACGCGGCGCCGTCAAGGCGATCGGCCGCGAACAGCGCGAAGCCTGCATTGCCCTCAATCTCTCGCGTTATCAGTCGATGCGTTACGTCATTCTTCCGCAGGCCCTGCCGCTTATGCTTCCGACCTTCTGCAACAATGCGATCGAACTTTTAAAGGGCACGGCCGTCGTTTCGCTGATTTCGCTGACAGACATGACCTTCCAGGCGCAGGTGGTACGCGCCCAGACCGGCAGCACGCTCGTTCCTTTCGCAACGATCCTCGTGCTCTACTTCCTGATGGCGCTTGCCATCTCCCACGGCATGCGCTGGCTGGAACGCCGGGTTACACGCGGCCTCGATGGCGTGAGGACCTGACGATGGAATGGGACTGGAACTTCGTCTGGGAAATCACGCCGACCCTCATCGAGGGCCTAAAGATCACCATTCTGGCCACCGTGCTCGGTGCGGCGCTTGCCGCCATCATCGGCCTCGTCTTTGCCATCCTGCGCATGACCGCCCCAAAGCCGATCGCCCGCGCCACGGCTTTCGTCGTGGAGTTCATTCGCGGCACGCCGCTGCTCGTGCAGCTTTATTTCATCTTCTATGTGCTGCCGGATATCGGCATTCGGCTGCCGGCATTGCTCGCCGGCATCATCGGGCTCGGACTGCACTACGGCACCTATGCGGCGGAGGTCTACCGCGCCGGCATCGAGAACGTGCCGCGAGGTCAATGGGAAGCGGCGAAGGCGACGAACCTCACGGGACGCCAGACCTGGATCCATGTCATCCTGCCGCAGGCGATCCCGCCAATGATCCCGGCGCTCGCCAACTATCTCATCGCCATGTTCAAGGAGACGCCGCTGCTCTCGGCCATCACCGTGCTCGAACTGATGAACCAGGCGAAAAGCGTCGCCAACAGCAGCTATCGCTATATCGAGCCGATGACGCTGGTCGGGGTGTTTTTCCTGATCATGAGCCTGATCTCTGTCGTCTTCCTGCGCTGGCTGGAGGAACGTTACGCCCGGGTGGAGGAACACTGATGCAGACGCTCGACCTTAGGCTCGCCGCGCGTGCGCCGAAATTGGATGATCGCCCGCTGGACAAACGCGTCGGCCTGATCGCCCTTGCGACCGACCACACGACGGAAGTGGACTTCCAGCGGATGGTGGCGAACGAGCGGATCGGCGTCTACGCGACCCGCATCCCCTACGCCAACCCGGTGACGCCGGCAAACCTCCGCGCCATGCAGCCCTCGCTGACATCGGCGGCTGCGTTGATCCTGCCGGACGAACCTCTCGACGTCGTCATGTATTCCTGCACCTCCGCTTCCGTCGTCATAGGCGACGCGGAGGTGCGGGCGGCCATCCGGGCCGCCAAGCCCACCGCCGCCGTCGTCACGCCCACGGCGGCCGCTGCTTCGGGCCTTAGGGCCTTTGGCGCGAAGCGGATTGCGGTGCTGACGCCCTACACGATCGAAACCAGCAAGCCGATGGCCGATTATTTCCTGGCGCTCGGCTTCGACATCGCCCGCTTCACCTGCCTTGGCCTCACCGACGATCGGGAGATGGCGCGCATTTCCCCGGAGGAAATCGTTGCCTTCGCGAAGGAAGCGACTGCGCCCGATAGCGACGCACTCTTCATCTCCTGCACGGCGGTTCGCGCGGCGGGGGTGGCGGCCGAAATCGAGGCCGCGATTGGCAAGCCGGTCGTCACCAGCAACCTTGCCACCGCCTGGGCCTGCCTGCGCCTTTGCGGTGACGAGACGGCGCGACCGGAACGCGGCCGCCTGATGGCGCTTGCCTATTCGGACCGGTGACCCATGTCGAACCTTCCCGTGACATTGGCGGATATCGAACAGGCGGCCCGGCGCATCACGGGGCGGGTTCTGCGTACACCCTTCGTGCCTTCCCCTTCGCTTTCCGAACGCTGTGGCGTGCCTGTCGGCCTCAAGCTCGAACACCACCAGACGACCGGTAGCTTCAAGCTGCGCGGCGCGACCAACGCGGTGCTTTCGCTGACGCCGCAAGAGCGGGCGAGGGGCGTCGTCGCCGCCTCGACGGGCAATCACGGCCGGGCGCTTGCCCATGCCGCCAAGTCGGAAGGCGCGGTCGCGACGATCTGCATGTCGCGGCTCGTGCCTGACAACAAGGTTTCGGAAATCCGCCGGCTTGGCGCGAATGTCCGCATCGTCGGCAAATCGCAGGACGAGGCGCAGGTCGAGGTCGACCGGCTGGTGGCCGAAGACGGCCTCGTCATGGTGCCGCCCTTCGACGATCGAGCCGTCGTGGCGGGGCAAGGCACGCTCGGCCTGGAGATCGTTGAGGCAATGCAGGACGTGGCAACGGTTCTTGTGCCGCTCTCCGGCGGTGGGCTTGCGGCCGGTGTCGCTGTGGCGGTGAAAGGGCGTTTTCCGAAAACCCGCGTCATCGGTCTCACCATGGAGCGTGGCGCGGCGATGAAGGCGAGCCTCGATGCCAGACGGCCGGTGCAGGTCGAGGAAGTGGCAAGCCTTGCCGATTCGCTGGGCGGCGGCATCGGCCTTGACAATGCCGTGACCTTTAAGATGTGCCGCGCTCTGCTGGACGGGGTGATCCTGCTTTCGGAAGACGAGATCGCGGCGGGCATGCGGCATGCCTATGCCGAGGAGCGCGAGGTGATCGAGGGTGCCGGGGCCGTCGGCATCGCGGCGCTGCTTTCCGACCGGCTCAGCCGACTGGACGGGCCGGTGGCGGTGATCCTCTCCGGTCGCAATGTGGACATGGACCTGCACCGGCGGGTCATCAATGGGAATGCCGATGCGTTGCAGGAGACAGCGGCATGACGACGATGAAAATTCTCACCGAGGCGGAACTCCGGCGCATTGTCCCGCTCGATCTTGAAGCCATTGCCTGTGTGGAGGAAGCGTTCCACGCGCTCGCCACCAAGGCAGTCGCCATGCCGCCGATCCTCAGGCTCGACATGCCCGAAGCGCGCGGCGAAGTGGATGTGAAGACCGCCTATGTGCCGGGCCTCGACGGTTTTGCCATCAAGATCAGCCCCGGCTTCTTCGACAATCCGAAGATCGGCCTGCCGAGCACAAACGGCCTGATGGTGCTGCTTTCGACGAAGACGGGCCTGGTACAGGCCGTGCTCCTCGACAATGGCTATCTGACGGATGTGCGCACCGCCGCCGCCGGCGCGGTCGCGGCGCGGCATCTCGCGCGCCCGGATGCCGCGGTTGCCGCCATCTTCGGGGCCGGCATGCAGGCCAGGCTTCAGCTCGAAGCCTTACGCCTCGTGCGGCCGATCCGCGAGGCGCGCATCTGGGCGAGGGACGCAGCAAAGGCCGAAGCCGCGGCAACGGAGCTGACGAGGAGCCTCGGTTTTCCCGTTCGCACGGTAGTCGATGGCAGGGCAGCGGTTGATGGCGCCGACATCGTCGTTACCACGACCCCTTCGGAAACACCGGTGCTCAAGGCCGAATGGCTCCAGCCTGGCCAGCATGTCACGGCCATGGGTTCGGATGCTGAGCACAAGAATGAGATCGAGCCCGCCGTGATTACCGGCGCCGGCCTCTATGTCGCCGATAGCCTCAAGCAGACGCGCAAGCTCGGCGAACTGCACCATGCCATAGAGGCGGGCCTTGTGAAGGAGAGCGCGATCTTCCCCGAACTCGGCGAGATCATCGCCGGGCGTAAGCCGGGCCGCAGCGGCCCCGATGAGATCACCGTGGCGGACCTTACCGGCACGGGCATTCAGGATACGGCCATCGCAACGCTTGCTGCCGCCCGCGCGGCAACGGCGGGCGCCGGCACGATCTTCGAGAGTTGAGACCGGCTTTTCGCCGGGTATAGAGGAAAAACCGATGAAACAAGCGAACCTGAAGTTTTCACTTCCGGAGTATGAAGCGCGTCTTCAAAAAACGCGCATTGCCATGGAAGCCAAAGGTATCGACGTGTTGATCGTCAGCGATCCGTCGAACATGAACTGGCTGACCGGCTATGACGGCTGGTCCTTCTACGTGCATCAATGCGTCGTCGTGCCGCCGACGGGCGAACCGATCTGGTACGGCCGCGGGCAGGATGCCAACGGCGCCAAATTCACCGCCTATCTGAAGCACGAGAACATCATCGGCTATCCGGACCATTATGTGCAGTCCACCGAGCGCCATCCGATGGACTATCTCTCGGCCAAACTCGCCGAGCGTGGCCTCGACAAGCTGACGATCGGCGTGGAGATGGACAATTACTGGTTTTCCGCCGCCGCCTTCGCCTCGCTCACGAAACACCTGCCGAATGCCCGCTTCGTCGACGCGACCGCACTCGTCAACTGGCAGCGCGCGGTCAAGAGCGAGGCGGAAATTCGCTATATGCGCAATGCCGCGAAGATCGTCGAGAAAATGCATGAGCGCATCTTCGACAAGATCGAGGTCGGCATGCGCAAGTGCGACCTCGTCGCGGAAATCTACGATGCCGGCACACGTGGCGTGGACGGCATCGGCGGCGACTATCCGGCGATCGTGCCGCTCCTGCCCTCGGGCGTGGAGGCCTCCGCGCCGCACCTGACCTGGGACGATCGACCGATGAAATCCGGCGAGGGCACTTTCTTCGAGATCGCCGGCTGCTACCACCGTTACCACGTGCCGCTCTCACGCACCGTCTTCCTCGGCAAGCCGACACAGGCGTTCCTCGACGCCGAGAAGGCAACGCTCGAAGGCATGGAAGCGGGCCTCGAGAAGGCGCGGCCCGGCAATACCTGCGAGGATATCGCCAATGCCTTCTTCGCCGTGCTCAAGAAATACGGCATCGTGAAGGACAACCGCACGGGCTACGGCATCGGCGTTTCCTATCCGCCGGACTGGGGCGAGCGCACGATGAGCCTGCGTCCCGGCGACCGGAGCGAACTGAAGCCGGGCATGACCTTCCACTTCATGACGGGGCTCTGGCTCGAGGATATGGGCTTCGAGACGACGGAAAGCATCTTGATTACCGGGACCGGCGTCGAGTGCCTCGCCAATGTGCCGCGCAAGCTTCTCGTGAAGGATTGAGCCATGCGGGACCTCACACTTCGTCCTTCGCCGATCAGCTCCACGGTCGATTTTTCGGCCGAAGGCGTGCAGCACGGTTTTCTGCGTCTGCCATATAGTCGCGACGATTCCGCCTGGGGCTCGGTGATGATCCCGGTCACGGTCGTCAAGAATGGGGAGGGCCCAACGGCCCTTCTCACCGGCGGCAACCATGGCGACGAATATGAGGGGCCGATCGCGCTCTTCGATCTCGCCCGCACGTTGAAGGCCGAGGACGTCACAGGCCGGGTCATCATCGTGCCGGCGATGAACTATCCGGCCTTTCTCGCCGGCACGCGCACCTCGCCGATCGACAAGGGCAATATGAACCGCAGCTTTCCGGGTGCGCCGGACGGCACAGTCACCCAGAAGATCGCCGACTATTTCCAGCGCACCCTGCTGCCGCTCGCCGATATCGTGCTCGACTTCCATTCGGGCGGCAAGACGCTCGATTTCCTGCCCTTCTGCGCCGCCCATATCCTGCCCGACAAGGCGCAAGAGGCAAAAGCCTTCGACCTCGTCAGCGCCTTCGGCGCCCCGTGGTCGATGAAGATGCTGGAGATCGACGCCGTCGGCATGTACGACACCGCAGCGGAGGAGATGGGCAAGATCTTCGTCACCACAGAGCTCGGCGGAGGGGGGACGGCCACGGCCAAAAGCGCTCGCATCGCCAAGACAGGCGTTTCGAACGTGTTGAGGGCGGCCGGTATCCTCAAGGGGACTGTTGAAAGTGCAAGGACCACCTGGCTCGACATGCCGGATGAAAACTGCTTTTCCTTCGCCGAGGACACCGGCCTCATCGAACCGCTCTTCGATCTCGGCGATCAGGTGAAGAAAGGGGAGGTTGTCGCCCGCATCTATCCCATCGGCCGCACGGGCGTTCGACCACTGGACGTCGAGGCGAAGATGGGTGGCATCCTCGCGGCCCGTCATTTCCCCGGGCTCGTCAAGGCCGGCGATTGCGTCAGCGTGCTTGCCGTCGAGACCTGAGGACGGAAGCGCGTGTGCTGCTCCTTGCAGGTGCCGTCCATCGGCGGACCCGCCGATGGAAGCGGGTCCGTTAGCTGAGATTGGGTCTGCTGCCCTTTCCGGTGATGCCGGAGGAGGGGTGCGCCTTCAGCCGTCAGACGTGGATGGCCATCTGCAGTTCGGCCTGGCGGCCGAGGGACGTCATCCACTCGCTGAACTCCGGGCGGCTCTTGATCTGGCGGCCGTAGTGGCGGCCGAGTGCAGTGGTGAGCTCGCCCGCGCGCCCGAGCAGTTCATCGGCAAAGACGATCATCTGGGAGTTCGGCCAGGCCTGCGGGCGGATGGCGGCGAGGCGGGCAAAGAGCTTTTCACCGGACTCCTCCGGATTTGCCTGCGCCATCAGGGTCAGCATGGCTGCCGTCGAGCGCGATACGCCCATATGGCAATGAACCAGCACATGGCTGGCAGCTTCCCGATCTTCACGCATCAGGAAATCTGTACCGAAGCGAAGGATGGCTTCCACATGGTCCGGGCGAGGCATCACCCGGTTCGGCGCCGCCTCAATGATATCGTGGAAGCGCAAGATCGTGCGGTGATGCTCACCGTAGGCGTCGAAAGCTTCCAGTTCCGGAAGTTCCGGATCGACGATCGACAGAACATGGGTCACGTTTCGGCTGCTCTGACCCGGCAGTTCCTCGATACCGCAAACGGTCAGCATTGGAGAAAGGGTCGTTTCCATGTCCGCTATCCTAGCATCGGTTTCATGAAGCGTCTGCCTCCCATTGCGTGCGAGCAGTGCAAAGAGCACGTCGAGCATCGCAGACATCGGGCGCGACCGGTCGGCACGATGGGGGATGGGGCGGCGCGTGGCAGGCGTTGAGATTGATGTTTCCATCGGCGAGGGAGGCGACAACGAAGCCGCCGGGGAGATGGAAACTATACGTGTGCCGGCTTTCTTGGCAACCTCGATGTTCGAAATAAGGTAGCTCGTTGCCTGCCGGAGTCTTGGTCGAGCAGCCTGGACAAGGAGGCCGGTCTGCCCGTGCAACGCATGCGCCGGGTCCTTTGCCTGCGGGAGAGGGCATGTCGACGCTTTCCTGTCCACATGCTGTCTGCAGCCGGTCCGTCAACGGTGCGGCCAGGGACGAGCTACGGTCTCAGATTCGGGCGCTCCTCAATCTCAGGGCGTTGCCGATCACGCTGACGGACGAAAGCGCCATGGCGGTGGCTGCGATGATCGGCGACAGCAGAAGCCCGAAGGCAGGGTAGAGCACGCCCGCGGCAACGGGTACGCCGGCGGCGTTATAGATGAAGGCGAAGAAGAGGTTCTGCCGGATGTTCGCCATCGTCGCGTGACTGAGCCGCCGCGCCCGGACGATGCCTTGCAGATCGCCTTTGAGCAGCGTCACGCTGGCACTTTCGATCGCCACATCGGTCCCGGTTCCCATGGCGATGCCGACGTCGGCGGCGGCAAGGGCAGGGGCGTCGTTGACGCCATCACCCGCCATGGCGACGATCCTGCCTTCCTTGCGTAGGCGGGCGACGATCTCGCTCTTGTGTTCGGGGAGCACTTCCGCCTCGACCTCCTTGATGCCGAGCTTGCGGGCGACCGCACTGGCCGTGGTCTTGTTGTCCCCCGTGAGCATCACCACGCGCACGCCATCCTTGACCAGCGCTTCGACCGCTGCCGGTGTCGTCGACTTGATCGGATCGGAAATTGCGAACAACCCGCCCAGGCGACCATCGATGGCGGCGAAGATGACGGTTGCCCCTTCGCCGCGCAGGTCTTCGGCTTTCTGCGAGAGGGCGGAGACATCGACTTTTTCCTCGGACATGATCCGGTGACTGCCGATGATCAGCCGGTGGCCATCGACGACGCCCGTCACGCCCTTGCCGACCGGACTGTCGAAGTCTTCGGCAGATCCGAGTTTCACATTGTGCTCGCTGGCGATGTCGACGATGGCGCTTGCCAGAGGATGCTCGCTCGCGCGCTCCAGCGTAGCGGCCAGCCGTAGTAGTTCGTCCTCCGATACCCCGCTCACGGCGACGATTTCGGTGACCTTGGGCTTGCCTTCGGTCAGGGTTCCGGTCTTGTCGACCACCAGCGTATCGACCTTCTCGAAGCGCTCGAGCGCTTCGGCGTTCTTGATCAGCACACCGGCGCCGGCACCCTTGCCGACGCCGACCATGATCGACATCGGGGTGGCAAGGCCTAGAGCGCAGGGGCAGGCGATGATCAGCACCGCGACTGCGGCGACCAGTCCGTGGGCGAAGCGCGGCTCCGGACCGACCAGCATCCACGTCGTGAAGGCGATAGCGGCAATCAGGATGACGACCGGAACGAACCAGCCGGAGACCTCGTCGGCGAGCCGCTGGATCGGGGCGCGAGAGCGTTGCGCCTCGGTCACCATGTGGACGATCCGAGACAGCATGGTATCCCGGCCGACCTTGCCGGCCTCCATGACGAAGCCGCCCGTCCGGTTCATCGTACCACCGATCAGTTTTGCGCCGACCTCCTTGGTAACAGGCATCGACTCTCCTGTGATCATCGATTCATCGATCGAGCTGCGCCCCTCAACGAGCGTGCCGTCAACCGGGACCTTTTCGCCCGGACGCACCCGCAGGCGGTCGCCGACGGCGACGGCCTCGAGGTCCACATCTTCGTCGCTTCCATCGCTGCGGATGATGCGGGCGGTTTTCGGTGCCAGGTCGAGAAGCGCCCGGATTGCGCCGCCGGTCTGCTCACGCGCCTGCAGTTCGAGCACTTGCCCGAGGAGCACCAGAACGGTGATGACGGCCGCTGCCTCGAAATAGATCGCAACTGCCCCCTCGCTGGATTGGAACGTTGTCGGAAACAGATCGGGGGCAACCGTTGCCACCACGCTGTAGACCCAGGCGACGCCCGTGCCCATCGCGATGAGCGTGAACATGTTGAGGTGCCGGGTGAGGATCGATTGCCAGGCCCGTTCGAAGAAGGGAGCACCCGCCCAAAGGACGACCGGGGTCGCCAGGAAGAACTGGATCCAGTTCGACGCCTGCGCGCCGAGAACCATGTGCAAATTGGTGAGATGACCGCCCATCTCGAGCGCCAGCACAGGCAGCGCCAGGACCAAGCCAATCCAGAACCGCCTCCGCATGTCGACAAGCTCCGCACTCGGACCCGCGTCGGCGGTGACGACTTCGGGTTCAAGCGCCATGCCGCAGATCGGGCAGTTGCCAGGGCCGTTTTGCCGTATTTGCGGATGCATGGGGCATGTGTAGATCACCCCCTCTTGCTCCGAGCTTCGCTTCTCTGTGGCCTTGGCAGGTACCGCACTCTTTTCGGCGTCGTGATGGTCGTGACCTTCATGTCGGTGGTGATGCTTATGGTCGTCCATTGGGGCGTCTCCGTAACGGTACTCGCCGATAACAAGGATACGGCCCGGCGCCTTCCCGTCGGCCGGGCCGTCTCATCCTCGTTACGTGTAGGCGACGAAGGACATCATTCCCGATGCCATGTGATAGAGGTGATGGCAGTGGAGCGGCCAGCGGCCCGGATTGTTGGCGTCGAACATGACGTTCACGCTTCCCATCGGCGGCACAAGAACGGTATCCCGCATGGCACCGCCGAGCGCCTTTCCGCCTATGCCGACGACCTGGAAGTGATGTCCGTGGAGATGCATCGGGTGGGACATCATCGACATGTTGCGCATGACGATCTCAATCCTTTCGCCTTCGCGGACCCCAAGGTCATCGCCGCCCTCGATCCGCCAGTCGTAGCCGCTCATGCTGCCCGTCAGGGTCAACTCGAACCGTCGGTCTGCAAGGCGAGCGGGAAGGGGCGTGACGGCCGCCAACCGCTCTTCGAGGTCGAGCCCGACCACCGGTCCGGGCTCCGTCCCATGCGATGCAATCTTGGCGATCTTTGCCCCTGATGGCGCCAGGATGATCCCTGTACGATGGTTAGTGCCTTCTCGCAGCGCGAGGATGGGTTGGGCTTCTGCTGACTCCGGAAGCTCAAGCCGGATATCGAGCCGCTGGCCCATGGAAATCGGGAAACGGTTCCCGGAAACCGGCTGCACCGACTGTCCGTCAACCGCGATCAACTGTCCGGTCAGGGTGCCGGTGTCGACCGTGAAGGCGGTAGCGGTTGCGCCATTGATGACGCGCAGACGGACACGCCCACCGTTTTCGACGGCGACGACTTCCGGATCATCGAGCGTACGGTCGTTCGCGAGATAGGCATCATACTCGATGTCGTTCTGATCCATGGCGGCCATGCCCGACATGGCCATCCCGGACATGTGGCCTTCCTGCATGTTGGATGCCATGCCCTGCATCATCGCGCTGTGGTCCATCCCATGACCGGTAGAAGATCCCTTCAGATCGGCGAGCAGTTCCTCGGCAGGCGTGAAGGAGAAGTCGTGCAACAGGATAACGACTTCCTGCTCGTCGCTCTGCCTGTCGTCGGCGGTTCGCACGATCAGCGGAGCGGCAAGCAGGTTCTGCTCCTGGAGCGTGTGCGCATGCATCCAGTGCGTGCCGCCCGCGCCCACCGGAAACGCGTAATGCCGGGTCTCCTTTGCCTTCAGCAGTGCTGCGGGATTGTCCGGTACACCGTCCATGTCCCATGGCGGCGCGAGCCCATGCCAATGGATGAGTGTTGCTTCACCGCCTTGGTTTGAAAGTGCGACGTCGAACGGGCTGTCGGCGTCGAGCGTCAGCCCGACGGCGCCATCCGGTTGGAGAAGCCCGAAGACGTTGGCGGCTCTGCCGTTCACCTCGATGACGCGTTTTGTGATTGCAAGTGAGCGCGCGCCCGCGCCCGAAGATGTTGCCTTGCTGGCCTCAGCCCAGCTTCTGCTTGGGTGTAGGGCGGCAGCCGAAGCGGCGACTGCGACGCCCGACATCAGTCCGCCCAGGAATTCACGGCGTTTCATTTTCATTGACCTCTTGTTCCATGCCGGGCAATGCCGGTGAAGACCGCGCCAAGCGGGCGCGACCGCGGAGGACCACCGCCCAACGGCGGCTGGCCTGGCTCATCTGATGGATCGAGGAGGGCCTATGGCGGGTCGGGAGATGACGCCGTCGAGGGGCGGTTGAGGGGCGAGGCCCCGGTGGCCGCCCGAGTTCAGGGTGACTGCACCGAAGGTTGGGGCCGGAAAAAGCGTGTAGCACAGGCCGCAGATGCGTTTGCAGCACGCTTTCTGATCGCCTGTTTCGGTCTTGCCGTGGAGATCGGCTTTGCCCTGTGAGGAAATGACATGTTGGCTGCCGGAAATGTGTGGCTCGCATGCGATGGGGGCCGCCTCGGCAATCGGCGTGACCAGAAACAGGATGGCGACCAAGGCGGCCAACAATCCCCTTGCATGTTTCCGGACGGTCTGGCTGGCGGCGATCATGTTTTCGTCCGACACCTCGTGCTGTATTCACTGAGAGTGCGCGATGCTCGCCGGCTTCGCCTTGACCTTGATCAAACGGCGACAACGGCACGGCGAAAGGATGGCACCCGAATGTGTTCGAATGCGGTTAAATCGTCCGGTCTCCTTCTTGCTGCGGTTGCGGTCATGTCGGTCTCGGCTGCGACCGCACAGCCTGGCGATGACGTCGTTCGTGAGAGGCAGCGGGACATGAAAGCCGTGGCGGCTGCCGCTAAGAGCATCGACGCCGTATTCAAAGGCACATCCCCCTACGATGCAAGGGCGTTCAAATCGGCCGCCGAAACCATCAGGGCGTTTTCGGGGAAACGCCTGTCGGAGCTGTTCGCCGGTCCGGTCGTCGCCGAGGGCTCCAAGGCCAGCGCCAATATCGAAGCGGAGCGACCGACATTCGACAAGCTGGCGACCGAGCTTGGGGCTTACGCCGAGGCGCTTTCAGTTGCAGCAGACCGCAATCCTGATGTTCTTGCGCCTGACATGCGGATGCACGGTGTCGATGCGCGGATGGGCGGGCCACTCGCCAAGAGAAACTCGGCGATGCCCGACCCGATGTCCATGTCCGCCGAGCACGCTTTCCACTTGATGCTGCAGGTTTGCACGTCCTGCCACGCCAAGTTCCGCACGAAAGACAACTAGTCGATGGCAAGCGGGCGTCGCAAAACCAGGATCACCCGACGTGGCTGCAGCAGGATTTCTTGAAGGAGGCCTGGTAGCCGGCTTCTGCGATCGCGGCAACGAAGGCATCGGAGGGGATCTCCGAGTCGATCGATGCGGTCTTCGCATCGAGGTCGACAGCGACCTTGGCGTTGGGATCGACCGACTTCACTGCCTTTTCGACCGCTCCGGCGCAGTGCCCACAGGTCATGTCGGGAATGTTGAGATGGTGCATTTGGAAACTCCATTTGATCTGACCTGTGTGAATCTGGAGCGTCCAACGGTGGCAAGGTCAAGAGCAAAGCGCATAAACAGTTTTCTTCTTCTTTGACATCTCGCCGTGCCCACGGCCGCTTCCGACGAACTCAGAGAAGGTGCAGTGACGCTCCGCCTATTGCGGTGACTACGACCACAATCCATGGCGGCGCCTTCCACACGACGAGCAGGATGAATGCGGTCAGGGCGAGCGCGAAGTCGTAGGGATTCAATACGGCGCTGGTCCAGACCTGGCTGTAAAGTGCCGCTCCCAGAATCCCGACCACGGCCGCATTCGCGCCGCGCATCGCAGCCTGAGCAAGGGGCCGTTTGCGAAAACTGTCCCAGAAGGGCAGAGCGCCGACGAGCAGCAGGAAGCCGGGCAGGAAAATCGCAACGAGGCAGATGCCCGCACCGAGGATGCCATTCGGTGCCGGTCCCATGACCGCACCGAGATAGGCGGCAAAGGTGAAGAGGGGACCCGGTACTGCCTGTGCTGCGCCATAGCCGGCGAGGAAGGCATCATTCGAAACCCAACCCGGAGCGACCACTTCGGCCTGGAGCAACGGCAAGACCACATGTCCGCCGCCAAAGACGAGAGAACCTGAGCGGTAGAATGCGTCGAATAGTGACCAACTCCGGGAAACGGCTGCACCGATCGGCAGGACGCCAAGCAGAATGAAGAAGGCCACGAGACAGACGACGCCGACTGGTCGCGTGATGCGGAACGTCAGATGCGTCGACCCCGCGACCGGTCCATTGCGGCACAGCCGGAGCCCGGCGAGGGCGCCAAATATGATCGCTGCGATTTGCCCGATTGCTCCCGCCGCAAACACGACGATCAATACGGCAGCAAGGGCGATGCTGGCACGCTCGCGATCCGGAGTGAGGCTCTTCGCCATACCCCACACGGCCTGCGCGACGACTGCGACGGCAACGATCTTCAGCCCGTGCAGCAGGCCCGTTCCGATTGGACCGTCGAAGGCCGTCGCCGCCATGGCAAAAATGATCAGCAGGAGGGCAGATGGCAGTGTGAACGCGGCCCAGGCGGCGAGTGCGCCCATCGGGCCTCCGCGCAGGAGTCCCAGAGCAAAGCCGACCTGACTTGAGGCGGGACCGGGCAGAAATTGACAAAGTGCGACGAGATCGGCATAGCCGGCTTCATCGATCCACTTCCGGCGCACGACCAGTTCGTCTCGGAAGTAGCCAAGATGAGCGATCGGCCCGCCGAATGATGTCAGACCGAGTTTCAAAAATGCCGCGAAGACTTCGGCTGGAGTGCCTCGATGGCCCCCGGCGACCTGCTCCTGCATAGCTTTCGCCGATGACTTCACCAACAACTCCTGGGTCATCTCGTTGACCAATTCCGGTGTCGCAAGCCAATTGGCCGCGTCTTCGTGGTATCACTTCTCTGCCTCGATACCGGAACCGACAGCAGAGGCAATGGGTTGGGGTTCATTCCGCCAAATGATGGCGGCCGATTGAAGCCGAAACCAAAGGAGAGCTTCCGATGGCCAGTGAAAGCGATCGCGATCTTCGTCAGCATACGCAAAGCATGCAAATGCGCCTGCAGGACACCATGGATCATCTGCGCGAAGATATTCTGAAGGTCGACGAGCCGCAGTTGAAGGCAATGTTCGAAACGGCGGCGGAGGTCCTGGGTGGTCTCAAAAAGGCGTTCAGCGACTACGAACAGAAGAACGAGGCAGCATGGCGGTCCCGCTAGAACTCGACCAGTGCCGCCAATGACACGCGCACGGTAGTGTCCGCCCAGCATCAAATCCTCGATCCTTGTTAAATTGGAGCCGAGATATTGCGGGCTTCGGTGACAGGCATGTGACTGCGACAGCTATGATGTCTTCATTGCCGGGCATCGGCTTGTCAGTATTCGAGATTGCGGCGACGGCCGGAGCATCGCGGCACGCAAATTCAAGAACCGGATGCCTCCTGGAGAGACCCGAGGCGCAGCACCTTGCCGGGATTGAGGATCGCGGCAGCGTCGAGCGTATCTTTCACTCGACGCATCAGCGCCAGCCTCACGGGGCCTGTGGTATCCAACAGTTGCCCCACGCGCTTGATGCCGATCCCATGCTCGGCGGAGAAGGCCCCGCCGATCGCAACGATATCCCGGTACAGGATCGTCTCGACGGCTTTTGCCTTTTCGGCAGAGACATCGCCGCCGGCGGCGTTGAGAACGATGTGGAGATTTCCGTCGGCGAGGTGGCCGAACACGTAAGGGTCAAGCGCTGCATCCAGATCCTTCAGGCCCGCAAGGCAGCGATCGAGATAGGAGCCGATCTCGGAGAGCGGAACCGAGACATCGTAGGACGGCGCATTCGGATGTTTTCGATAGATCAGGTCCGTGTCTTCGCGCAGCCGCCAAAGATCCGCTTCCTGCGCGCCCGAGGAGGCTATCACCGCCGAGGCGTCGGGATGATCCTCGGTGAGGTTTTCGTAGATGCGCTCCAGTTCCGATTGCAATGCTCCGTCTTCGAGCCCACCCAGCGAGACCAGCAGGTTGATCGGATGGTCGGGACTGTAGTCCACGGCCGACCAGGATTGATGGCCGGAGGTCAGGCGGAAATAGCCATTCCAGATTGCCTCCGCCGCACGCAGTTGACCATACTCGGCGTCGAGGCCTCGGCGGACAACCGCAAGCGCTGCATTCACGGACGGTAATCCGAACAGAACCGTGGCCGTGGCCGCGGGCTGGGGTTCGAGCTTGACGGCGATGCGCGTGATAATGCCGAGCGTGCCTTCCGCTCCGACAAAAAGATGCTTCAGATCATAGCCCGTGGCGTTTTTCACGACCCGTGTCATGTCCGAGTAGATGGAGCCATCGGCAAGCACGGCCTCCAGGCCGAGAATGCGGTGCCGCATGACCCCGAACCGAAAGGCAGCAATACCCCCGGCATTCGTCGACGCCATGCCTCCGATCGTTGCCGAGCCTCGCGACGGCAAATCGATCCCTGTTTCAAGACGATGTTCGGCAGCGGCCGCTTGCAGCGCCTGCAGCGTCACGCCCGCCTCCACCACCGCAACACGCTCAATCGGTGAAATCTGTAGAATTCGATTGAGGCGTGCCGTCGCAAGCACTAGTTCGCCTGGCCTGGATATCGCGCCGCCGACGAGCCCGGTTCGCCCTCCATGGGTGACGAGCGGAACCCCATTGGCGCGGCAACATTTGACGACTGCGGCGACCTCGTCGGTTGTTCTGGGGAACACGACAGCGCGTGCCCCCAGATTGTCGGGCGAGACTCCGTGGTCGATCGTGGAGACGGCCTCTCCGTCCTTGAAGTTTCCGTCACCGACAATTCTGCGAATTTCGGTTTTGAACTCGGGCTTTAGGCAATCCATACGATGCGACCTGCTGGTGGATGTCGGAAAATGTTGAGATGCTTGTGGTCTAGCGTTCAGGCAGTCTTTAGCGCGCCGCTCTTCTTCGCGGTCCATGTGGCGATGTAGTCCATCAGACCTGGGTTGAGGCAGTCATAGGGCTCCACCTCCAGTTCGCGCAGCCGGGCGCGCACGCTATCCATCCCGGCCGGATCATAGCCGCTCTCGACGATCGAGGAGACGAAAGCGGCAAAGCCCGGCTTTGCCCAGCCCGTTTCCTGGAAGCGTTCAGGATGGACGAAGGACATCCCCTTGAACGGGTGGTCGCGGTCGACCGGTCCATACATGTGCACGCCGCAGTCCTTGCACGCATGCCGCTGGATCAGTGCGGTGGCATCGACGACCGCGAGCTTGTCGCCGTTTTCGAGAACCTCGACATTGGCCGTCGGCGCCACGGCGACGACGGAGAACACCGCCCCGGCTGGCTTCCAGCACTTCGTGCAGCCGCAAGCGTGATTATGGGCGATGTCGCTATTGACCGTGACCTTCACGGGATTGCGCGCGCAATTGCAGACGAGCGTGCCGCCGGCAAAGGCGGCGTCCGTCGCCTTGAACCCGCTGTCGAGGGATGGATGGATGGCAAGGCTGGGCATGGGCTTCTCCTCCTTTTGGCCGGGGCTGAATGCCCGGCGGTTCACTGGTATCGCCGGCCGCCGGCGCGGCGGCGCGAGACAGGCATTTTCCGTCTGCAGGCGGGGTTGCTCCCGGTTCAGTAGAGCACCACGCCGCGGATGCTTTCGCCGGAATGCATCAGCTCGAAGCCCTTGTTGATGTCTTCGAGCGGCATGGTGTGGGTGATCATCGGGTCGATCTGGATCTTGCCCTGCATGTACCAGTCGACGATGTCAGGCACGTCGGTGCGGCCGCGCGCGCCACCGAAGGCGGTGCCCATCCACTGACGACCGGTGACGAGCTGGAACGGCCGGGTCGAGATCTCCTGGCCGGCACCGGCGACGCCGATGATCACCGACTTGCCCCAGCCGCGGTGGGCCGATTCCAGCGCCTGGCGCATCACCTTGGTGTTGCCGGTGCAGTCGAAGGTGTAGTCGGCGCCACCGATCAGGTCGCCATTGCGTTTCGTCATGTTGACGAGATAGGGCACGATGTCGTCGCCAACCTCCTTGGCATTGACGAAGTGGGTCATGCCAAACTTCTCGCCCCATTGCTTGCGGTCCGGATTGATATCGACGCCGATGATCATGTCGGCGCCGGCGAGCCTGAGGCCCTGCAATACGTTGAGGCCGATGCCGCCGAGACCGAAGACGATCGCGGTCGCGCCGATCTCCACCTTGGCGGTGTTGATCACCGCACCAATGCCGGTGGTGACGCCGCAGCCGATGTAGCAGATCTTGTCGAAGGGCGCCTCCGGGTTGACCTTGGCGACGGCGATCTCCGGCAGCACCGTGTAGTTGGCGAAGGTCGAGCAGCCCATGTAATGGTGGATCTTGTCCTTGCCGATCGAGAAGCGCGAGGTGCCGTCCGGCATCAGGCCCTGGCCCTGGGTCGTGCGGATCGCCGTGCAGAGATTGGTCTTCTGGCTCAGGCAGGAATAGCATTCACGGCATTCGGGCGTGTAGAGCGGGATGACGTGATCGCCCTTCTTCACGCTCGTGACGCCCGAGCCGACGTCGACGACGATGCCGGCGCCCTCATGGCCGAGGATCGCCGGGAAAAGCCCTTCCGGATCGGCACCCGACAGGGTGAAGTCGTCGGTGTGGCAGATGCCGGTGGCCTTGACCTCGATCAGCACCTCGCCGGCCCGCGGGCCTTCGAGCTGAACCGTCATGACCTCGAGCGGCTTGCCGGCCTGAACGGCAACGGCGGCGCGTACATCCATTGTATTTCTCTTTCTCTGAAGTTTCCAAAGGTTTCAGGCGGCAGGCTTATCTGGGCAGGTAGCGTGTCAGACGGGCTTCCAGGAGCCGTACGAGGGTGATCAGCACCAGATTTATGAGCAGATAGAGCATGCCGGCGATGGCGAATATTTCGAGGATTGCATAGGTCTGGCTCATCAGCCGCTTGGCATGGCCGGTGATCTCCAGGACGGTGATTGTCGAGGCCAGACTCGTTCCCTTGACGACGAGAATAAGTTCGTTGCCGTAGGCTGGCAGCGCTTGCCGGATAGCGAGGGGAAACGTGATCCGGCGAAAGCGCAGAAGCCGCGACATGCCGCAGGCCTGCGCCGCTTCGACGAGCCCTCCGGGAATGGACATGAGGCCGCCACGCAAGATCTCCGACGTATAGGCTGCGGTGTTGAGCGCGAGCGCCATGACCGCGCAGTGGGCGCCATCGCCGATAATCCACCAGAGCACGGGGTTGTCCCGCACGAAGGAGAGCTGGCCGAGGCCGTAATAGAAGAGAAAGAGCTGTACGAGCAGCGGTGTGCCGCGGAAGACAGTGCTGTAGCCCTTGGCAAAACCGCTGAGAGCCGCGTTTTTCGACAGGCGCATGACCGCAAGCGCCAAGCCGAGGTTGAATCCGATGGCGACCGAGGCGATCGTCAGGACGGCGGTGAGCCACAGTCCCTTGGCAAGGGTCGGAACCGCAAGGAAAACGAGTTCGAAATCCATGACCTATTTCCTCGTACGGGGGCGCAGAAGGCGTTCGATCCAGTCAAAACCACCTTGGCTGACCAGCGTGATCGCGAGGTAGACGAGAGCGGCGATGAAATAGAAGATGAAGGGATTGCGGGTCGAACCCGCTCCGACGAAGGCGGCGCGCATCAATTCCTGCAAGCCGACCACCGAGACGAGTGCGGTATCCTTGATCGTGGTCTGCCAGACGTTGTTCATGCCCGGCACGGCTATGCGCAGCATCTGCGGGGCGATGATGCGGCGGAAGATGCGCCTGCCTGGGATCCCAAGCGCCCGCGCGGCTTCGATATGTCCGCCGGGAATGGCGGCCAGAGCGCCGCGCACGACCTCCGTTGAATAGGCCCCCGATATCGCGGCGATCGCGACGACGGCGATGGTGAAGGCATAACCATTGCCAGCGAGCCCCTCATAGCCAAAGGCGGCGGCGACCTTGGCCACGAACTCGACGGAGGAGAAAAAGAGGAGATAAATGATCAGAAGTTCCGGCACGCCGCGCACGATCGACGTGTAGAGGTCCACCGCGAGCGTCAGCGGGAAAAGCCGCGCCCATTTTATCAGGCCACAGGCAACGCCGATGACGATGCCAAAGGTCATGCTCGCCATGCCGAGCGCGATGGTAATCGCTGCTCCGCGCAGGATCGCCGACACCCAGCCGCCTTCCCATACCTGCCAAAATCCAAGTTCCATCGAGACCCGCCTACCTTCGCATTGTCCTGTCGGATAAGGCCCCGGAGAAAGGCGACCGGTCGGTCTCTCTTTCTCCGGGGATGCCGTTGCCGTTACTGGCAGGGACGGGAGATGTCCGTCTTGAACCAGGTCTGGCTTGCCTTGCCGATCGAGCCGTCGGCGACCAGCTCACAGAGGGCCGTGTCGATACGGGCCTTCAGTTCGGTGTTCTCCTGCGCGATGCCGACACCAATGCCCTCGCCGAGCGTCGGGTCGAAGGTGCTCAACACCTTGACGTCGACGAACTGGAAGTCCTTGCCGTCGGGGCGTCCCAGGAAGTCCTGAAGGGCGGATGCATCCGCAAAGGCAGCCTCGACGCGGCCGCTGGCTAGGTCGATCTGCATCTGGTCGAGCGTGTCATAGGTCTTCAGGACCGCGGACGCGGCCCGCTTTTCCATGAAATGCGCGTGGGTAGTGCCAGCCTGGACGCCCACCGTGCGGCCGTCGAGCGATGTCAGCAGCGTCTCGATGTCCTTGATGCCAACAAGATCGGAATCCTTCTTCACCACGAACATGTTGGCGAGCTCCGCATAGCCGACCGAGAAATTGATCTGTTTCTTGCGTTCGGCGGTAATCGACATGCCGGAAATGATGATGTCGAAACGCTTGGCCTTCAGCGCCGGAATGAGACCGTCGAAGGCCTGCACGACGAAATGGCACTTCATTTCCAGCTTGGCGCAGAGCAGGTTTCCGACATCCGCGTCGAAGCCCGTGACGTTGCCGGCGGAGTCAGCCATGCTCCATGGCGGATATTCACCCTCCGTGCCGATCGACAATTCGCCCTCGGCGGCGTGGGCTGCGGTGAGACCGGTGGCGAAATATGTGGCGAGCAGTAGATTTTTCAGCTTCATGTTTTGGTTCCCCTTGCTGAGCATTCTTGTTGGCTCTCGTCCGGAGAGGTCTCCGGACGGGTGATGTCGGCGGAGCGTCAGAGCGTACGGGCCAGGAACTGGCGCATGCGTTCGGAGCGCGGGTTGGTAAAGACCTCCGCCGGGGCACCCTCTTCCTCAACCTTTCCCTGGTGGAGGAAGAGGATCTTGTGCGAGACCTCGCGTGCGAACTGCATTTCATGCGTCACGAGGATCATCGTATTTCCTTCTTCGGCCAGTTGCCGGATCACGCGCAGCACCTCGCCGACCAGCTCCGGATCGAGCGCGGAGGTCGGTTCGTCCAGGAGAATGAGCTTCGGGCGCATGGCGAGCGTGCGGGCGATTGCGGCGCGCTGTTGCTGGCCGCCGGACAACTGGCCGGGGTACTGCGCGTGCTTGTCGGTGAGACCGACCTTCTTCAGGAGGGCGTGGGCGTGGTCGATTGCTGCCTGCCGATTTTCCTTCAAGACATGCAGCGGCGCTTCGATGATGTTTTCAAGGACCGTCATGTGCGGCCAGAGGTTGAAGTTCTGGAACACCATGCCGACCCTCGAACGGATGCGCTCGACTTGCTTCATGTCGGCCGGTACGGCGCCTCCATCCGCCGTCTTCTTCATGCGGATTTCTTCGCCGTCGATGATGATGCGCCCGTCGTTCGGCTGTTCGAGCAGATTGATGCAGCGCAGGAAGGTGCTCTTTCCTGAACCGGAAGAGCCGATCATCGAAACGACCTCGCCCGGTTGCGCAGAGATGTTGACGCCGTTGAGCACGGAGAGTGGCCCAAAGCGCTTGTGAATGTCGTGCACCTCGATGGCCGGCCTTTCGTCGAGCCTCGGGGCTCCAGCTTGCGGGTGGGCGACGACGGTCACGGCCGGTGCGGCAGGAACGGGTTTTTCGGCTCCTGCGCCGCCAACTGCCTTGAGGTCCGCAAAGGCGCGGTCGAAGTGGCGCAGCGAAGCTGCAAGACAGGTGCGCTGCCAGTCCGGATCTTCGGGAATGAAGGCCGCGCGCAGTGTCTCCTTGATCCTATTGCCGAGCGGCGTATCGATCTTGCCGAACAAATGAAGCCAGTTGTCCGCCTGAACCGCATCGGAGACGGTGGCGCCGTCAAGGGTCCCGCACTCGACGACCAGTGGCAGGACTCGCGCCTGCGGCAGTGCGTTTCGCACCGCGGCTGAGACATAACCGGTGGCCGTCGCGGCAATGCCGGTATCCGTCGTTGCATTCTCGCCGGTAAGGACGATCGAGAGCGCGGGACCGAAGATGTGCCGTCCCCATTCGAGGCCAGCATGGTCATGCTCGGCAACGGAGAGAAGTGCAGGATAGCCATAGGGGCCGGCCCCCGTATGCAGGTCGAAGACGACGACCTCGGTCGCACGCTGCGCGAATGTCGACAGGATCTCGGTGAGGGTGCGGTTGGACCAGACGGGACCGTCGCCGCCGTAGAACAGGCCATCCGGGAAGTCGTACTGGCCGGCTTCGACGATCGGGGCGATGCCGGCATAACCGCCGAGCCGCTGCTTCGCTGCTTCGTAGGCTTCCGTTGCGGCATCACGCTCCGGCCCAGCCCAGGCGCGACAGACAAGGGCACCGTGGAGGGCGGCATAGCGTTCGTTTTTCGGCGGGCCCTTGAACCAGTCGATGAAGTTGCGGTTCAGATCGACGTTGTCTTCGTTCACCCTGCGCGTCCAGGCGGTGCCCCAGGGATTGATAAGGTGGATCGCCAGGACGGCAGTGTCGTCGGGAAGCTGCCAGGGCGAATTCTGTGAAAGCCAGGCAGTCTGGCAGGCCGAGCCGAAAGGGCCCTCGACGCCATGCGTGCCGGAGATCAGCACCAGGAGCTTCTTGGCATCATCGCGCCCAAGATAGGCGACATCGGTTGCGAGACGCTCGCCGTTCGGGCCGTGCAGCGGATGCAGGTATTCGACCAGGCTCGCCCCGGCGGTCCGTGCGGCGGAGAGAAACCGCGCGCGCAGGGCCGAGAAATCGCCGGCGAATAGGCCGGCAGGCGTTGATGGGGACATGCGGCTGGGCTCCCGGTTTACCTTGTAGAGACTTGCGTTTCCGCTCATTGTTCGTTCCCGCGGGGCTTGGCGTACCCCTTTGTTATGTGTGAGGTTCAGAGGCGGCAGGCTTCAGCCCTTGGCGAAAGCGCGAAGCGCATCGAGAAAACGGTCGTTTTCCGCAGGGGTGCCGATCGTTACGCGGATGAAAGTGTCGTAGCCCTTCTCCTTCCACGGTTTGACGATGATGCCGCGCGACAGAAAGTGCTCCATGGCTGCCAGGCTGTCCCGGCCGACGTCGATAAACAGGAAGTTGGTCTGCGATCTCGCTGACGAAAGTCCCATGGCTGCGACCGCGTCGAAGACACGAGCCCGCTCCAGCTTCAACGCTGCAACCGAAGACAACATCCATGCTTCGTCACCGAGCGCGGCGACGGCGGCGACCTGTGCGGCAGCATTGACGTTGAACGGCGTCTTGGCCGCTGTCACGGCGCGTGCAAGCCGCACATCGGACATCACCGCGTATCCGACGCGCAGGCCCGCAAGGCCATAGGCCTTGGAAAAGGTTCGCAGCACTACCCAGGAGAGGCCCGTGGCGGAAAGCGTCGCAAGACCGTCGGGCATGTCGTCGTCGGTGAACTCGAAATAGGCCTCGTCCAGCACGAGGAGCGTTTGAGGCGTGACTGCTGCGAGAACGCGCTCCAGGCCTTCGCGGTCGAGTGCCGGGCCGACCGGATTGGAGGGGGAGGAAAGAAAGAAGATCGCCGGTGCCCGCTCGAGCATGGCGACGATCGCCCGTATGTCGAAGTCTAGGTCCGCCCGCATGGCGACCTTCTCGACATTGGCGCCATTGGCCAAAGCCTCGATTTCGTGCAGCCCGAAGCCGGGACAGACGGTCGCCACCAGGACACCCGGACTAAGGACCGCGCGACATACTGCCGCGATCATCTCCTCCGAACCGTTGCCGACGACGATGCGATCATCGGAAGCGCCGAGCTTCTGGCTGAGCGCCGCGCGCAGAGCTGTACAGCCAGGGTCGGAATAGCGTGAGGGATCGAGGTTTGCGAGTGCCGCTGCGACACGCGGCGAACAGCCATGCGGATTCTCGTTGCTGGCGAGCGCCGCGATGTCTTGCCGACCGCTTTGCCGTCGCGCCGCAGCGATGTTCATGCCGGCATTGTATGGCGGCAGACCGGCCACGTGCGGATTGAGCGGGATTTCGGATTGAAGCGGTTTCGTCACGGATCCTCCTTCGGGGATTGGGCATCCTGGTTCGGGCTGCAGCCTCATGTCTTGAGCGGTCAGAGATCGAGCACGATCGAGGATTTCGGTCTGGTGCAGCACAGGAGCACCCGGCCCGGCGGCATCTGGTCGAGCGGTTCCTCGAAATAGTCGACTTCGCCGGAGACGAGGCCCTGTTCGCAGGTCCCGCAGACCCCCGCCCTGCAGGAGAATTCGGGCTCGACGCCCTGTGCCTCCAGGAAAGCGAGGATGGATTCGCTGCTGCCATCCCAAATCAGCTCGTGCCCCGACTTTTGAAGGACGACGTGCAGGCCATCCTCCCCGGTGGCTGCCTCGGTCGTGCGCGTCATCGGGGGCTGCGCCGTGGTTTGCTCCGTCTCCGAGAGGAGGCTCGCCGGCCCGAAGAATTCATAGGCGATGCGTTCCTTCCGCACCCCGAGGCTGGTCAGAATGCCGTAAAGGGCCTGCATGAAGGGCCGTGGCCCGCACATGTAGATGTCGTAGTCGTCGAGGGGGAGAAGGCCCTGAAGCGTGACGCGCGTCAGGAAACCCGCGGAGTGACACCGGCCCGTCTCAAGGTCACCGCTTTCGGCGAAGCGGTAGCAGACGTGCAGGGTAATGCCGGGCCGCAAGGTGGCCAATTCCTCGATCTCTGCCCGCAGGGCATGGACCGCCGCGCTGTCGCAGGCGTGAATGAACCAGACGGGACGGTCGCTTTCGCGTGCCAGCACATCCAGCATCGAGACTGTCGGGGTCAATCCGACGCCGCCGGAAAGAAGCACGACGGGGCGGCAGCTCGCCCTGTCGAGTTTGAATGCGCCGCGCGGCGGGTCGATCTCGACGACGGCGCCGGGCTCGATCTCGTCATGGAGCCAGCAGGAGCTCAATCCGCCGGGCACATCCTGCGCGGGTGCTGCCTCACGCTTCACGGTGATCCGATAGGTTCCCTCCTCGCGCGGGGAGGAGGAGACGGTATAGTTGCGCAGGACATGTCCGCCGTTGCGGTCGGGAACACGGATCGTCAGGAACTGTCCCGGCTCGAACGACCGCCAGTGCTGGCGCTCGAGTGGGGCGAGCCGGAAAGACGTGATGGTGGTGCTTTCGCGCACCTTCGAGACGACTTCGAAGGGGCGGAAGCGTGTAGCCGCGACATCGAGCATCCGGAAGAATTCCTATTCAGCCGCTGCGCTCGCCGGGCCGGCTTGCGTTTCGGCGGCAATCAGCTGGGCGAGTTTGCGCCGGAAGCGCATCGGACCGACGTCGATCTTCAGGTCAAGGTTCGGTGTCTGCATGTTGGCCATTCCCTGGTGGACGGCCTCAAGCACCACGCGGTCTTCCTCGAAGGCGCCGCGCACGGATTTGGCAAAACTCTCGGAGACCTTTGCGTCATCGGGCGCGAAGTTGCGCATCTGGAACCAGTAGTATTTGGTCCGGTTTTCATCGACCGGGGTCATGAAGTTGTAGCTGTCCATGAGGAAGGTGTTCTCAGGAAGCGTGCGGCCTTCACCGCCAGTATGGGCAGGCGCGAAGATCGCCTTGATGATCGCGTTGCTTGGATAACGCACCTCATAGTGCTGCTTGCGGTCGGTGTTGCCCTCGAACTGCAGGAAGGGCGCATAGAACGGGGCCGGTTCCGAGTCGATCATCCAGCGCCAGACGGTAACGCCGTCGTCCTTTACGGTCGTCTCAAGCGGCGTTTCCTCGCAGGCTGAGCTTGCGAAGGACGACTGGTGGACCCAGGCGACATGGGACGGGTCGAGCAGGTTGTCCGTCATGTAGAGGTAGTTGCAGTTCAGCGTCATCGACTCGCCGCGATTGATGCCCCAGGCGGGGTCGCCGAAATGCTCGACTTCGAAGATATCTTTCGGATCCGCCTTTTCGGCATCGCCCATCCAGATCCAGAGCAGACCATAGCGCTCGTGGACCGGGTAGGAACGTACCTTGGCGACATGCGGAATGCGCTCGGCGCCCGGCACGCGCGTGCAGGTTCCCGAACAGTCAAAGGTGAGGCCATGGTAGCCGCATTCGACGTCGTCATCCTTGATGCGCCCCATGGAGAGCGGCAGTTTCCGGTGGGGACAGGCATCCTCGAGGGCGGCGGCCTGGCCATCCCGCTTGCGGTAAAGCACGATGTTTTCGCCGAGCATCGTGACGGGTTTCAGCGCGCGGTCGACCTCGTGATCCCAGGCGGCGACATACCAGGCATTTTTGAGAAACATTTCGCTCTCCTTGCGTTTTGTTAAGTGAATGTTCGACGTTTTTTCTGTGCCAACAAGTTGCCAGCGCCTGCGTTCTTTTTTAGAAAATCTAAATTGGAGAGACTGGCTGAAGGAGTGCTTTGCGATGCCGAACCCGTCCTTGCGCGGCTTGCAGGCCTTCGAGGCGATCGGACGATGCGGCTCGGTTAGTGCCGCCGCTGAAGATCTTGACGTTTCGCCGGGCGCGGTCAGTCAGCTGGTCCGAAACCTGGAGCAGTGCCTTGGTCTGACCTTGCTGGAGCGACGCGGGCGGCGGGTTGAACTGTCCTCCTGGGGGCGGCTGTACTATCGGGAAGTCGCAAAAGGTTTCCAGCAGCTTTCCCACGCCGCCAACGTGCTCACCCGTGCCAGGAACGAGACCAGCATCGTTCTAAGCGCCCTGACGTCGGTCGCGAACAAGTGGGTCAATCGCAAGATCTTCGATTGGCAATCGCTCTGTCCGGAGTCGAGCGTGCGCATCCTCGGCCAGGAGCAGGAGCCCCGCATTGGTATCGAGCAGGTGGATTTCCGTATCACCTATGGACGGCGCTCCCACGTCCATGAACACGTCGCAAAGCTGTTCACCGACTGGGTGGTGCCGGCGTGCTCGCCCACGGTGATTGCCGGACACATCCTCGAATCGCCGCACGACGTCCTCAAGTTTCCCCTCCTCAATGTGGAGTGGGAGGCGGACTATAAAGCTTCTCCGCAGTGGAGGGACTGGGCTGCCCTGGTGCACGCCGACGGCGGCAAGGCGTTCTCGGGCCTTTCCTTCACCCTGTCGAGCAGCGCCATCGACGCTGCCGTGAACGGCAGGGGGTTTGTGCTCGCGCAGGTTTCCATGATCAAGGATGAGATCGCGTCCGGAACCTTGGTGGCCCCCTTTGACCTTCGCATGAAACTTCCTGAAAGCTATTACCTCGCCTGGGACCGGGCTGCTCTCGAAAAGCCGTTCGGGCAGAAGTTTCACAAGTGGCTGGTAGGGGTCGCGAGACAACAGGAACTGCTCTCCGCTCCGCCCTCAGGCTCAGCCGCCTGACGGCGGAACCGGATCAGGGAACCCGTACGCCCGCAGCCTGCCCGCGAGGGAACTGGTGATAATCGCGGCACGTCGACAGGCGCATTTCGCGATGGCGAAGGCATGCAGCAGCAACTTCGATAGGGGCTGCCACTCAGGCAAGCGCGAAGGTATCGTTCAACGTTCGGTTTAATTACAAGTTGGCAGCGTTGCCAGTTGCACTCGTCATCGAATGTGCGATGATCCTGAAAATAAACGACTTTAACTGGCTGCGAGAGCGCTCGTCACAGCGATCCGTTTCCGGGGGCACTTCCAGCGTACAGGGACTTCGAACATCCTAGATACTGAGGGAATGTGATCATGCGTAGAATTCTTGCGTATCTGACGATCGCGTCGTTCGTCTCGACCTCTGCCTTTGCGGATCCCGCCGTCCTGACGGCAAATGTGAATTTCCGGGTGGGGCCGGGCACCGGATTTGACGCGATGCGCGTTATCCCTCAGGGCGAGGAAGTCGATATCAAGGAGTGTGATGCGGAGGCTTCCTGGTGCGCTGTGAGCTATTCTGGCGCAAATGGGTTCGTCGCGGGCAAATATCTCAACCAGTCCGATGCGACAGCGCCGGCCTGGCCAAGGGTGTTCAACACCGACAAGGGCGCGACGATCACGCTCTTTCAACCGCAGATAACGTCGTGGAAGGATTTCAAGGAGCTTGAGGCGCTCGTCGCCACCGAACTCAAATCGGCCGCCGATGCGAAACCGGACTACGGGATCATTGGGCTTTCGGCCAAGACGGTGGCCGACGATGCATCTGAAAACGTCACGCTGACGGATATTCGCACCACGCGGCTCGATTTCTCCGCATTGGATCGTCAGCAGCTTACCGATCTGGCACTCGATATCGGCAAGCTCATTCCTACCGATCCGATCGTCGTGTCGCAGCAACGTCTGGCAGCGAGCCTTGCGGATTTCGAGCGGCTTGCAGATGTTCCAGATATCAAGGCTGATCCGCCACCGATCTTCGTCAGTGAGACGCCCGCGATCCTGCTGCAGACGGACGGCAAGGTCGTGACGGCTCCCGTCAAGGGCGTGGAGGGCCTGTCGTTCGTGGTCAATACGAACTGGGACCTGTTTAAAGTGGAACAGTCGGGCGACTACTATCTCCGAAGCGACAAGAACTGGCTCACGTCGAAGACATTGGAGAGCGGTTGGGTCGAGACGGAATCGGTTCCGGACCTGTTTTCCAAACTGCCTGACATCGAGAACTGGAAAGGGGTAAAAGCCTCCCTTCCGCCAACGCGCTTCAACGAGAACGAGGCACCGAAGGTCTTCTATTCGGAGAAGCCGGCGGAGCTTTTGATATTTGAAGGAAAGCCGGTCCTCGAACCCGTGGCGGGCGTAGGTCTCGACTGGGTTTCCAACACCACCAGTTCGGTCTTTTTCCATAGGGCCAGCAAGAACTGGTACACCCTTGTTTCCGGACGGTGGTTTTCATCCCTTTCGCTCGAAGGACCCTGGCGTTTTGCCACGCCAGATCTGCCGGAAGATTTCCTGAACCTGCCCGACGGTGCCCCATATTCCGCCGTACGCGCTTCGATACCCGGCACGTCCGAAAGCGCGATGGCGCGTCTGAGGGCGAGCATCCCGAAGCTTGCACGGGTTTCCACCGATGGGTCGTTGAAGGTGGACGTGCACTATAATGGCGAGCCGAAGTTCGAGCCGATTGAAGGCACGTCCCTGTTTTACGCCGTCAACGCCAACGAGCAGGTCATCAAGGTGGCGGACAAGTATTTCGTCCTCAAGGATGGCATCTGGTTCGTGGGTGATACGCCGACTGGCCCCTTCGCCGTTGCGCGTGCCGTAGCCGATGAGATCTACACGATCCCATCGTCATCTCCGGTCTATAATGCCACCTATGTCCGGGTTTACGACACCGAACCCGATGCCGTCTGGTACGGCTACACCCTCGGCTATCTCTACACCTATCTCGCTTGGGATACCGTCGTCTGGGGCTCGGGATGGTACTATCCGCCCTATTGGGATTACTACGACGACGATTGGCCCTACTATCCGCCTCCGATCAGCTACGGCTTTGGCGCCTCATATAATCCTGCCTACGGCACCTTTGGCCGCTATGGCTACGCATACGGTCCGGAGAGAGGCCTGGTATTCGGCGCGGCTTATAATCCTGTCACAGGGACCCGGTTCCACGGCGGTGCGGTGGCAGGACGGGCCGGCGAAAGAGGTTTCATCTCCGCTTACAATCCGCGCACCGGCAACGCGATGGTCGCGCGCGGCGGGCAGAATGTCTACGGTTCCTGGGGCAGCGTTGCCGTCAAGCACGGCGGAGAATTCGCGCGCATCAGTGGCGGAACGACGGGCAGTGCCGGCGGTCTGCGCTGGCGCAACACGGAAGGCAACAAGGGCTTCATCGTCGGCAGCAAGGGCGGTGACGTCTATGCCGGTCGAGACGGAAGCGTCTATCGTCGCCAGGACGGGCAATGGCAGAAGCACACACCGGATGGCTGGCAGCCCGTTCAGCGGCCGGACGGAGAGAACCTCAGGAATGCCGGTCAGCGTGCGGCGTCCAACAGGCCAGAAGCCACGCAACGCATTCAGAACAGGGTCGAGACGCGGCCGGCACCACGCCGCAATCAACAGGTTCGCCAGCGGGCGCCGGATCATCTCTCCTTTGACCGGGCCGGACGACAGTTCGGCAACCAGAATGAACTGAGCCGCAATTATGGCCGGCTCTATCAGGAGTCTGGCCGCAACTTCCAAAGCTTTGACCATGGCGGTGGCTATCGCGGCGGCGGCTTCCAGGGCGGCAGCCGCGGAGGCTTCCATGGTGGTGGCGGTCGGGGCGGTGGAGCAGCCTTCCGCGGCGGCGGCGGGCGTGGTGGTGGCGGTCGGCGTTAGGCACGCAAGGCGAAACTGGCCACAACCGCTTTCGGTCCGTCCGATATACAGGGGGGAGATCGCCGGTCGCGCCTTGCGACCCAAGCGACGGCGCTTCGAACGGGTTCCTCAAACACTTGGCGCCGTCATAAAGCAGTCCACAGGACAGTTAATGGACAGGGTGCGTCGCCTAGAACGGCGCCGGAAACACACGGCGTTGCCGTGTGTTGGTTCCCACGAATGGGGGGCGGGCGCGCGATGCTTTCCCGACACAAGGAAGGGCCCACAAGGCCCATAAGTCCCCCGACATGGTCATTCGCCGATAACGTCAGCAAAAAAAGGGAAACTAAAAATGCGGTTCACCCGAAACAAGCTAGCAGTGTTAACTTTCATCTGCATGACGTCGCCCGCGTTTGCCGCGACGACCGTCAACGTTGTCGAGAGCGGCGAGGCTGGCGGTTCGATGACGCTCACATTGGATCAAACGACTATCAAGGCCGGCGAAACGACCTTTTTGGTCCACAACGGCGCAATGACAGAAGAACACGAGATGGTGCTGATCAAGCTGAAGTCGGCCGACCAGAAGATCGATGTCGTCGCGGCCAAGCATCGTGTCAACGAAAAGCAGTTGAAGAGCCTTGGCGAAGTGTCCGATCTGAAACCGGGTGCCGATGGCCAGATGAAGGCCAAGCTTGCGCCAGGCTCCTATGTCCTACTCTGCAACATCAAGGGACACTTCGAGGCCGGCATGCATGCGATGCTGACGGTGACAAAGTAGCCTGTTGATCGGTGTGTCAGCCGATAAAAATGGCGGTCACCACCGAGTGGCCGCCATTTGTGCATCAGGATTGGGCCTGCGGACGTTCAACTGCGCCCGTGCAGTTCTCCGGCGACGAAAAGCGCGCTAGGACACCCGGTGTCAGCTCGAAGCCGGCTGAACCCCAACAAGCCCCTCGCGTCGCCCGAAGGAAAGCAGTTCTCGGGTGTAGGGATCAGCCGGGGCACTGATCACGTCTTTGGTATTCCCGAATTCGATAACATCGCCACGTCGCATGACCAGAAGCGTGTCGCATATGTGTGCCACGACCTTCAGGTTATGGGTTACGAAAAGCATCGACAGTCCGTGGCGCTGCTTCAGATCCGAGAGGAGATTGAGGATCTGTGCCTGTACCGAGACGTCCAGCGCCGATGTCGGCTCGTCGAGGATGAGGAGGCTCGGCTCAAGCGCCAGTGCGCGGGCGATCGCTACGCGTTGAGCTTGGCCACCGGAGAGTTCGCTTGCGCGTCGGTCGAGGAAATCGGCCGGCAGACCGCAGTCAGACAGCAGGCCCGCGATCTTCGTGCGCACGGCCGGGCCCTGACGGCTGCCTTGTGCCAGGAGCGGTTCGGCAAGGATTTCGGCAATGGTCAAACGTGGACTCAGCGAGAGGAACGGGTTCTGCAACACGACCCCGATCTTCTGGCGCTCCCGGCGCAGCGCGCCGCCTTTCAGCGCCAGCCAATCCCGCCCTTCGAGGCGAATTCGCCCACTTTCCACGGGAAGGAGCCGAAGGATGGCGCGTAGGAGGCTTGTCTTGCCGGAGCCGCTTTCACCCACGATGCCGAGGGTCTCGCCCTTGGCCAGACGGAAGCTTGCGCCGTTGACCGCTGGTTTTGGGCGAGCGGCGAAGAGACCGGTGCGGTAGCGGATAACGAGATCGTTGACGTCCAGTATCGGCGTGGTCATGCCGAACCCTCCGGCAGGTGGCACAGCCAACGGTGCGCGGCATGGCTGCGCTCCGGCGGTGGTGTGGCCGCGCATGCCCGCAGCGCCTGGGGACAGCGCGGCGCAAAGGCGCAGCCGGTGATAGCAGAGCGCGGCGGCGGTATGGAGCCCTCGATGGCTGCAAGCCTCGCCCCGCGCGGTGCGGCGTCGGGAAGCGCGGCGAGCAGGGCGCGGGTATAGGGATGACCGGGGTTTTGCAGCACGGCATCGACCGGGCCGGTCTCGACGGAGTGGCCGGCATAGAGCACGGTGGCGCGATCGCAGGCTTCGGCGATGACGTCCATGTCGTGGGTGATCATCAGCACGGTCAGCCCGCGTTCCGCCACCAGCTTGCGCAAAAGCGCCAGAACTTGCGCGGCGACTGAGACGTCGAGCGCCGTGGTCGGCTCGTCGGCAATGAGGAAGTCAGCCCCGGTCGCCAGCGCCTGGGCGATGACCACGCGCTGCTGCATGCCTCCTGAAAGTTGATGTGGATAGCTGCGGAGCACTCTTTCCGGGTCAGGCAGCCCGGTCGCGGCGAGAAGATCGGCCGCCTCCGCGCGCCTCGTCCGATGCGGCAGGTCGCGATGGGCGCGGATTACATCGTCCATCTGGGTGGCGATGTTGAGCACCGGATTGAGGGCGGCGGCAGGGTCCTGGGCGATCATGCCGATGCGCCGGCCACGCAGGTGGGCGGCCCGTTCCCGCAGGTCGTCGCCTTCGAAATGGAACCGGTCGGCAACGATGCGCGCACCGTTGGGGGCGAGGCCGAGTGCCGCCATCCCCGTCATGGTCTTGCCGCAGCCGGATTCACCGATGACACCGTGGATCTCGCCACGCTCAATCTCAATGCTGACCGCACGCACCGCGTGAACGTCGCCCTCCGGCGTCGGGATGCTGACTGAAAGGTTGCGGATCTCAAGCAGTGGCACGGGCAGCCCCTCCCTTGCGGTCGCGCAGCGCATCGCCGAGCACGCTGAAGGCGAGTGCGACGACGAAGATGGTGAGACCAGGCATGGCCGCGTACCACCATCGCGCGGGGAAGAACTTTCGACCGGCATCGACCATCTGCCCCCAGTCGGCGGTCGGTGGCAAGACGCCGAGACCAAGGAAGGAGAGGGCAGCCGCGGTCAGAAGCGCCGGCCCGACATCGAGCGCCGCCTGCACGGTGAGCGGCCTGGCTGTCGCCGGTAGGATATGGCGGAGGATGATGCGCCAATGGGAGACGCCAGTGAGTTGTGCCGCCTCTACGTAAGGTTGGCCGCGCAGCACCAGCACCTCTGCGCGAGCCAGCCGCGCATACCAGGGCCACCAGGTCACAGCGACGGCGATGACGCTATTTAAAAATCCTGGCCCGAGGGCGGCGGCCATCAGTACGGCCAGCAACAGTGCGGGGAAGGCGAGGAAGACGTCGGTACCGCGCATCAGCGCCTCGTCTATCCAGCCGCCGAAGTAGCCGGCGGCAAGACCTACGGGCAGGCCGATCATCAACGAGAAGGCGACGATCAGCATGCCGTTCGTCAGTGAGACCCGGGTTCCGTAGACAATGCGGCTGAGGATGTCCCGGCCAAGATGGTCGGTTCCCAGCCAATAGTTCGCTGAGGGTGGTGAGAGCTTGGCCACGACATTCGGGCCGCCGGCTCCTTGCAACGGATAGGGCGCGATCCACGGCGCCAGCATCGCAACGAGTACGAAAAGGAGAACGATAAAGAGGGCGAGGGTGCCCGGCCAGCCGAGGCGTTGGATGAGCTTTTTCATGACAGCGCCACCCGCGGGTCGACCAGGGCCTGGGTGATATCGATCAGAAGGTTCATGATCACATAGCAGATGGTCACAACCATGGTGACGGCGGCAATGACCGGAAAGTCCTTGGCAAGGATCGCTTCGGAGACATAACGGCCGAGACCCGGCCAGGCGAAGATGATCTCGATGAGCACCGCGCCGGTCAGTGCATAGGCGAAAGAGAGGCCGATCACCGTCAGCGCCGGCCCCATGGCGTTCGGTAGCGCGTGTCCGAAGAGGATGCGCGGTTCGGAAAGGCCGAGCGCCCGGGCGGCGACGATATGCCGGCGCTCGAGGATCTCGATCATCGCTGCGCGCGTCAGCCGCATGGCGACGCCGGCGGGATAGGAAGCGAGTGTCAACGCCGGCAGGATCAGGTGTGTCAGTGCGTCGCCGAATGCGTCGAACCGGCCGGCGAGCAATGCATCGATCAAGTTGAAACCGGTTACCATTGGCAGCGGCGCCGAGATCGCGATTTCTCTGGAAAGCCGCCCGGAAAGGGGGAGGATGCCAAGCCATTGTGCAAAGATGAGCTGAAGGATCATGGCCAGGAAAAAGGTCGGCATGGCGACGGCTGCGATGGAGCCGAAACTGCAGCACCTGTCCGCCCACTCGCCTTGCCGCGCCGCAGCGATGACGCCGAGTGGAATACCGATCAGGAGTGCGAGACCGGTCGAAAAGATGGCGAGTTCCAGGGTGGCCGGTAGATAAGCTCTGAGATCCTCGGCAATCAGACGCCGAGACTTATAGGAGACGCCGAAATCCGCGGAGACCATGGCCCCGGCGAACGTCGCGAAACGGGCGGGAAGGGGCGCGTCGAGATTAAGCTCCTGACGCGCCTTTTCGATTTGTTCGGCCGTGGGACGCGGGCCCGCATAGAGCGCTGCGGGGTCCGACGGAACGACCTGTGCCACGACGAAGACCAGGAAGGTCACACCCACCAGCACGAAGGCGGAAAGGAACGTGCGGCGCAGGATGTAGCGTAGAAGTTCCATCAGACCCCCGCGTGCCCTACCGGCTCAGATCGTTGACAAAGGTGATGTGCCCGTAGGCCGGATTGTCGGCGTAGCCCTTGATGTCCGTCCGGATGATATGGACGTTCGGCTGGTCGAGCATGAAGATCGCTGCCGCATCCTCGATGATCTTGCGCTGCGCCTCGATGAACAGCGCTTCGGCCTTCGCGCGGTCGGTGCCCGAGAGCTTGGCTGCTTCATCGATCTTTGCGTCCACTTCCGGATTGGAATAGTAGCCGAGATTGAAGTTCGGCTTCTCTTCGCTGTGGAACAGGTTGAAAAGGTAGTCGTAAGGGGTGACGAAGGTCGGCCACCAGAACATGACGAAAATGTCCTGCGCCGCCTCGGGGTTCGATTTGCCGAGCTGCCACTGCGCCTCCCATGCCATCGGCTGGAGTTTCAGCGTGATGCCGAGCGTTTCCAGATTGGCCTTCCAGAGTTCGCCTGCGACCGCCTCGATCGCCTGGGACGTGGAATAGGTCATCACGAGTTCCAGGCCCGGTTCGATGCCCTCTTCGGCCAGAAGTGCCTTTGCGGTTTCCAGGTCGGTCTTCGGGATCGGCGCATTGGCATCGTGGCCCCAGATGCCGGCCGGAACGACACCCTTGGCCCGCGTGCCGAAACCGCTTGTTCCCGCGGCGATCACATCGTCGTAGGGGAAGGCGAGTGAAAGCGCCTGACGCACTTTCACCTTGTCGAGCGGCGCACGTTTGACGTTATAGAGGCCGAACAGCGTTTCGAAGGAGGGGTTGACGACCACGTTCAGGTCGGGATTGGACTTTAGCGCCTCGAGGTTTTCGTAGGGAAGGCTGTAGGTCCAGTCGGCCTGGCCGCTCTCGATCATGTTCTGAGCGAGCGTCGCATCCTCGACGATCTCGAACGATATCGTCTGGAAGGCGCCATCCGGGACCTTGCCCCAATAGCCTTCGACCCTGTCGAGCACGGCGCGCTGGCCGGCCTCATAGCGCGAAATCTTGAACGCCCCGGTTCCTGCATCGTTACCGGCGTTGAACCAGGACGCTTCCTTGTCATGCGAGGAAGGCGCGTAGATCCAGGCGGCGAAGCCGGCGGATGCGATGAGGTCGAGCGGCTGCGGCTCGGAAAGGACGAAAACCACCTTCAGAGGCTCGGGCGTTTCGATGGACGAAACTGGACCCCAGATGAAGGAGGCACCGCCGCCGATCTTCTTGGTCCGCTCGATCGAGCCCTTCACTGCCTGTGAGGTCAGCGGGCTCCCGTCATGGAATTTCACGCCATCACGCAGGGTGAAGGTCCAGGTCTTGCCGTCAGCGCTCACGTCCCAGGAAGTGGCGAGCAGCGGCTCGATCTTGGCTTCGGCTGTGTCGGTTGCCGGGATGTAACGCGTGAGCCCCTCGTAGACATTGGCAAGCACAGCCCCGTCGTTGGAAAACGACGTTGCCGGGTCGAGGTCCGGAAAGCTGGTCGGATAGGCGAGGGTGAAGATGCTGCTCGTGCCTTCGGCCATCGCAAGGTTGAACCGCGACGAGGCGGCTGTGGCCAAAGCGGCGAGGGCGGCGGTTTTCAGGAAATTGCGGCGATTCATGTCGGGCTCCCAATCGAGTTCTGGAGGGGCGGACGCTCAGGCGTCTTCTTTGTAATGGGGGACAGCAGGCGCATCGGTGGACACGCCCATCGGCACGAAGTCGAAATCGTAGCCGAATGCCCGTGGGCCGACGGAGGCGAGCGCGATTTCGCTGCGCAGCAGAACAGGTGCGGGCATGGAGAGGATGTCGATGCGCAGGCCGTAGCGCAGTTCCTCCGTGCCGATGGCCCGTCCGGTTTCCGAATCCACGATGCAGATCAGGTCCGGCACCATGGTGATGATCTCTTCGCCTTCGCGTGCGATCAGATATTCGTTCTGGATGTCGACGGTGAGCGTGCGGCCGGCGTCTGCATCCAGGCCCGCAACGGTGAGCTTGCCGCGGGTAAAGCCCGCCATGACGCGGCGGCTGATATCGGTCACCTTGCCGCGCATCAACCGAACGCCGCCGGACTGCTTCAAGATGGCCTCAACCGGGTCCTCCTTCGCCGCCCGCGCGTTCATGACCGCGTCGCCGAGGCTCCACGCCTGGCTGGTGGTGTGTGGCACGCCGAAACGGCGGACGAATTCGCCGGACATTGGCGCCGTCGTCATCAGCGCTGTGCATCCCATGGCAATGGTGCTGGCGCGCAGCAGTTTCTCCAGCATCTTCGGCGTCGTCGCGTCGGTGACGACGAGCACGTTGCCGTCAGCATCGGCAAGTGCGGCGGGCTGCACCGCCTGGCCGTGGATGAAGAACGTCGTCATCTGCACTTCCGGAAAGGCGCGGCCCATGCCGTCCGCGTCGACAACCGGCAGGTCGACCATTGCCGCCGTCAGCATCGGCGCAATGCCGTTGCCGCCGCCAACCTCGTCGCCGAGCAGTGCATCGACCTTGCGGCCCAGATGCCGCTCGAGCGCGTTCAGAAGCCTGACGCCCTCGCTGCCTTCCGGGATCTTTTCGATACCAACCGTCGGGGCGCCGATGCCGCCGATACCGAGAATCTGGGCATCCGGCGCCATGTCGGCCGGGCGTACCATGCGAATGCGCTTGCCTTCACGTAAGAGTGCTTTGGCCCGCAGCAGGCCATGATAAGTACTGCCGCCGCCACCGGTTCCAAGAATCCCGCAGCCGATGGCGATGCGGTCGATATCTGCTTCGTTGAGCGTCCAATACTTCATGCCCGCAACTCCCCAATCACTTTCGCGGCGACGCGAACGGCATTGCCGGGCAGGTAAGCCAGCGGCGTTTCCTCGATTTCGGCAAGGGTGGTGGTCTCGGCATTGGCTCCTGCTTCCACCGCGCGCGCGCGTGCTTCCGCGACAATGGATTCCAGCGCAATTTCCCGCGTGGTGCCTTCGAGCGAAACCACGCTGTCCACCTCGCCGGAGACCTGCGCGATCGCCGCGCCGATGGCGTTGGCCGAACCGAAATGTTCCGGCTTCAACGAAACGGATGTTCCCTCCAGCAGCCCTTCGACGAGCACCGAACCGCCGCCGACGAGAATGGCCGGGATCGGATCGGCGCTTGGCTTCATGCGGTCCAACACCGTTTCGATGCTAGCCTTCATCTGGGCCAGCATCTGCTGCGCGAATTCCGGCGTGATGTGGCTGAGGCGGCTACGGTCGCCGAGGTCAACGAGGCCCGCCGCAACAGCGATGTCGGTCGCCGTCAGCGTGTCGCCTCCGAAGCAGAGAGCCTTTTCCGGCAAGCGGAAGCCAACAGAATCCGGACCGATCGTCGGGGACGGACCTGGGCGCACGATGCTGCCGCCGCCAAGGCCGAAGGAATAGACGTCCGGCACGCGGAAGTTCGTCGGCACGCCACCAATCATCGCGCCTTCGCTACGAGTGCGCGGGAAACCGGCGACCAGCATACCGATGTCGGTGGTGGTGCCGCCGATATCGATCACCGCGGCGTCGGAAAGCCCGGTAAGGAAGGCTGCGCCGCGCATGGAGTTGGTCGGTCCCGACGCGATTGTGAAGACGGGATAACGTTCGGCGAACTCGGCTGCCATCAGCGTGCCGTCGTTCTGCGTGAGGAAAAGCGGACAGGTAAGGCCGAGGGCAGAAAAGGCGGAGCGGAAGGCACCGACCGTCTCGCGTCCGAGCGTGTGGAGGCTCGCGTTGAGGATCGTGGCGTTTTCGCGAGGCAGAAGGCCGGTCCGGCCGACGCGGTGCGACAGGCTGATTGCAGCCCCCGGCATTTCCTCGGCGACGATTTCCGCCGCGTCGTTTTCCATCTTCGGGTCGACCAGGGCAAAGACCGAGCAGATCGCGACGGCGGAGATGCCGCGCGCGCGCCAGTCGCGGCACGCCGCGCGGATTGCCTCGTCATCGAGCGGCGCAATCTCCGAACCATCGTAATTCACCCCGCCGCCGACGAGCGCAGCACCTCCGTCGACGACGGGGCGAAGCGTGTCCGGCCAGTCGATCATAGGTGGGAGCGAGCGCGTCGCCGCACCGCAAAGACGGAGAACGCCAACCTTTTCGAGATGCCGACCTTCGACGATGGCGTTGAGGAAATGCGTGGTGCCGATCATGACCGCATTGACCGCGCCGGCGGAAATGCCTGCCTCGGCCAGGACGGTGCGGATCGCGGCACTGACGCCGGATGTCACGTCTGCGGTGGTTGAGGATTTTACTGTGGCCAGAACCTTGTCGCCGCGCAGCAGCGCCGCGTCCGTATTGGTACCACCGACATCCACTCCAATACGAAGCATGGCCTATCCCTTTTTCTTGCCGCCGAGGTCCGTACCGCGGCTGATCGCCGTCGTCCTCGTGCCGAATACCTTGTAGAGGCGCAGCACGACCGAGCTCGTGACGCGCTTGACGCCAGGCAATTTGCCCAGTTCCTGATCGATGAATTCGAGCAATGCCGCATGGTCGGCGACGAAGAGCGAAGCACTCAAGTTCGCCGTGCCGCTCGTGGCGGCAAGGTAGCCGATCTCGTCATACTCGGCGAGCAGGATGGCGACGTCTTCCTGTTTGCCGGGTTCGACTTCGATCAGAAGCTCGACCTGGACGTCGCGCCCGAGCGCGACCGGATCGGGAATGGCGCCGATGACGATCATCTTGGCCTGCAGCAGTCCGGCAATGCGATTGCGGATCGTGCGCTCCGAGACGCTGCCGATCCGGCCGGCGATCTCGGCCGCCGAAAGGCGTCCATCTTCGGTGAGATAGCGGATAATCTCGCGGTCCAGATCATCGACGAGGTAGCGTTGGGTCATTCCCGGTTCCATTTCGGCCTTGATGAGGGGAGTAAATTTCCGAAACGGAATTGTGTCAAGATTATTTCAGTTGTTGTTGGCAAAACGTGTCAAAAATTTCCCGTTTTAGGCATGGATTCTTCTGGAAGTTGCCGAATCGGAAATTGCGATGAGGTGAAGAAGCTGCCGGTACACCGATTTGGGGGGGCTGAATGCGTGAATTCCCGCTTGACGCGGCCTAGTAGGTCAGGCCGCTCACAAAACAACCGCATATTGAGGGGCGCAAGCATCACGTCTCCCTCATTTCATTTTCAATCGCTCATTGCGAGACGGATCGTCGCAAATCTGTCATAAACGAAGGCAAACGTCTGCTTACAATCCGTCGGAACCGAGAAATATGTCCGAGCAATTCTCGCCGGTATGCGAAGCGCTGTCACCAAATGCTGCGCGTTCAACGACCTGCGTCCAGCAAGCCGGCGCGATTTGTTTTCGAGCTTCTGCAGATAGCTTTCCGGAAGTGTTGCTTGTCGCTAGTCGGCGTAATGGCCGCTGGGGAATTCCCAAAGGCCGTATAGAAGCAGGAGAGACGTCGCGCGCCGCCGCGGCGCGCGAAGCGATGGAAGAGGCGGGAGTTCGAGGCAGGGTATCGATCGGTGCCGTTGGCTCGTTCCTTTACACGAAGGATAGCATAGATCTGAGCTACCACCTCAGCGTGCATCTACTCGAAGTCCACGAAACTTTTTCGGACTTTCCAGAGAGGCAAAGCCGGAGATTGCTGTGGGCGCCATTTGAAACTGCGGTCCGGGAAGTCTTTCATCCAAAGCTTCGCGAGCTGATGCTGGTCGCTGCAGAGAACGGGCTGCCTGTCGGGTTTGAACGCGAGGCCTGGTAGGTCTCCCAGTCTGGGGCACGGGATTCAGTTTGCGGCGTTCGCTCTTTGCAGGAGGACCTGCATCTCCTGAAAGCGTCTCTTGCGCTCGGGATCGTCCTCGTCGGGAGCGTAGCAAATACGTGAAACACAAAAGCGCAATATCCTCTTCGGCGCATTCGCATTGTCGAACTCGCAATCAAAGGTGTCCGTCATATCTGCCTTCTTGATGTCGGCTCTTTCGGAATATTTAAAGCGAGCGCCGGGCGGCTCAATCTCGGGAAAGGATTGCACCACCCCGACATTGAGGGCGTCTACCATGAAGAAGTTCTTGGCGACCGCCATGCACGTCGACTCGAGGGAGGGGCTCTGCGCGTAGGCAGGACCTGCCGCGATACACAGGACTGGGAGAAGCCATTTCATCGGATACTCCATCCGCAGAGAAGCCTTTGGTGTCGGCTCGCGCTGCTCCGACAACACGGGAAGGTGGAAATAGTTCCGCTGCGTGGCACTTAAAGCGTTGGCCCGGCTGTGATACCTGGATCCCACGTCCGGCCGGGATCGCAAACAGCGCGAGTTTTCGGGAGCAGGATCAGCCTATGACCGTTTTGCCAATTGGTGTTCGCGCCAGATCGTGAAAAGGCCCGCACCTACGACGATGAGAGCGCCGACGATCATGTTGTACGTGATCGTTTCGCCAAACAACAGGACGGCAAACATCACGTTGAGAACCAACTGAAAATAGGTGACCGGCTGAACCTCCGCTGCAGGCAGCAGCCCGTAGGCCCGGATGAGGAAGTAGTGGCTGAGAGTGCCGCAGACGCAAAGTGCTGCCAACGCGAACCAATCGGAGGGCACGACTTCAGTCCAGTAGAACGGACCGATCAGCGAAATCGCCAGTGCTCCGACGACGCCCGCATAAAAGAGGCTCGTCACAGCGGAATCCTCCCGACTGACTGCGCGCGTGGCGATGCTGTAAAGCGCGAACAGCACGGAGGCGACAAGCGGCAGCAGAAGCGAGATGTCGAAGTGAACGTCCACCGGATTGATGATCACCAGAACGCCGACCAGGCCAACCAGCACCGCAGTCCCGCGCCGCCATCCGACCACCTCCCCGAGAAGAGGTATCGATAGGATGGTGATGATCAGTGGTGTGGCCTGAAAGATCGACTGGCTCATGGCGAGCCCGGCGTGAACATAGGAAAAAACGATGACAACGATCTCCGCGACCAGCAGAAGTCCGCGGACGAACTGCAGCCAGGGATGTCGCGTTCGAACGGAACCCCGAATGCCCTTCGGCGACGACGCGGCAAAAGCAAACACGAAGACCGCGAACGCCCAGAAGCGGATCATCGTTATGAAGAGCGCCGGATAACGATCACCCAGATACTTGGTTATCGCGTCCTGGCCCGCGAAGATGCAGATGGCGAGGAAGGCAAACAGATAGCCGCGGGTCTTCAGACTCATCACACTGTAAACTCAGAATCGTTCGCCACTTGATTAGCATAGTCTTTCCGCAGGTGCTCGAACCAAACGATGGCCGCTTTTCAGCCGCCGCCTGCCAACACCTTCCATCCATCGGCTCAGTCGACGCGTCATGGTGACATGGTGCGGTCGAACTTTGTGCCGATCTGAATAGCGTCCTCCATCTGCCGTTCCGAGTCTCTTGCTTTATCAATCCATATGTGAGTAGTGTATTCATATAAGAAGAAGTTGATTTCGGCTGCTGGATACTCCTGGCGCCGGCAGCGGGAAATCAACTGACTTAGCTTTTTTCTACGCAAGGGTTTTCTCATGCATGAATTCACGCCCACCGTCGGGGTTGCCTCGACACATCCGACGGACATGCCGCAAGACCATGCCGCGCTGCCGGTGTGGAATGCCGAGAACTGGTTTTATGAGGATTGGCCCGTAGGCCAGCGCATCCGGTCCTTGCGTCGGACGATCGCCGAGGGGGACAGCCATCTGTTCAACACGTTGGTCGTCGACATTCACCCTTATGTCCAGGACCAGATGTTTGCCGTGCGCGACGGCATGTTCGGCCGTCGCCTTGTTGCCGGCGCCTTCGTGTTCTCCGCGGGTCTCGGGCTCGTTGCCACCAACTGCGTCAACGCCTTTTCCTACGGCTACGACAAGTTGCGTTTCATCAAGCCGGTCTTCATCGGCGACACGATCTACACAATACGGACCAACATGGGCAAAACGCCCCGCTACAAGGAGCTCGGGCTCATTCGGGCCAGCTACCAGGTGTTCAAGGGCGAGGGGGAGCTGGTGCTCTATTGCGAGCACTTGCAGACGGTGAAGTACAAGAACCCGGCCGACTTCGTCGGCAAGACCGAGAAATAGGATACCGATGACGGAAACAAACGAACTGCCGCTCGCCGGCCTTGTCGTGGTCGACATGAGCCAGTTTCTCTCAGGCCCCTATTGTTCCTTGCGCCTTATGGATCTTGGCGCGCGGGTGATCAAGATCGAACGTCCTGATGGTGGTGACCTGTCGCGCCGGCTCTATCTGAGCGATACGGAGATCGGCGGCGACTCCACGATCTTCCATGCCATCAACCGCGCCAAGGAAAGTCTGGCGATCGACCTTAAGAACGAGGCCGACCTTACCGCCTTGAAGGCGCTCCTCGCCAAAGCCGACGTCCTGATCCAGAACTTTCGCCCGGGGGTCATCCAGCGTCTCGGGCTCGACTACGAGGCGGTCAAGGCCATCAATCCGAAGATCGTCTATGCCTCGATCAGCGGCTACGGCGAAGAGGGCCCCTGGGTGAAGCGGCCGGGCCAGGACCTGCTGGCGCAATCCCGTTCGGGCGTCATGTGGCTGAACGGCGATGAGGGGCAAGGGCCGGTTCCCTTCGGGCTGGCGATCGGCGACATGCTTGCAGGCGCGGCGGCGGCTCAAGGCATCCTCGCGGCACTCGTTCGCCGCGGCATCAGCGGCAAGGGCAGCCTGATCGAGACCAGCCTGCTCGAGGCACTCGTTGACTTCCAGTTCGAAGTGCTAACGACGCATCTGAACGATGGCCGCCGTCTGCCGGCACGATCCGGCTTCCGCAGCGCCCATGCCTATCTCTCCGCGCCCTACGGCGTCTATCCGGCCAGGGACGGCTATCTCGCCATCGCCATGACGCCGATCCCGAAGCTGGCGGATCTCCTGGAAATGCCAGAACTCGATATCTATCGCGACGATCCGGCATCCTGGTTCTCCGAAAGGGACAGGATCAAGGCGCTGATCGCCAAGCGGATCGCCGAAAGCACCATCGACCATTGGCTTGGCGTGCTCGAACCCGCCGACATCTGGTGCGCGCGCGTTCTCAACTGGAACGAATTGCTCGAAAGCGAAGGCTTCCGCGTGCTCGACATGCTGCAAACCGTTGTGCGGGAGGACGACGTCTCGATCCTGACCACGCGCTCGCCCCTCAGGGTCAACGGCAAGCGCGCCCGGGTGGATCGTGCCGCACCACGCATCGGCGAGCATAGTGCGGCGATCCGAGAGGAGTTCGGCCTGTGAGCGTCACGTTGAAAGGTATGACCTGGAGCCACCCGCGCGGTTACGATCCGATGATCGCCTGTTCGCGGCTATGGCAGAAGCGAACAGGTGTTGAAATCCATTGGGAGAAGCGCTCGCTGCAGGATTTCGAGACCTATCCGGTCGACGAACTGGCCCGGGCCTATGACATCATCGTCATCGACCATCCGCATGTCGGCCAGATCACCAAGGAGAATTGCCTGGCGCCGCTCGATGTGGAAGGTCGCGAAACGGAACGGCGGGCGCTTGCGGATGCGAGCGTCGGACGCTCCTATTCGAGCTACACTTGGCAGGGCAGGCAATGGGCTTTTCCGATTGACGCGGCGACCCAGGTCCAGGCCTGGCGACCGGACCGGACGGACCGTGTGGAAAGCTGGATCGAGATGCTGGCGCTTGCTCGCCACGGGAAGGTGGCGCTGCCGATGCGGCCGCCGCATTCACTGATGTGCTTCTACACGCTTTCGGCCAATCTCGGTCATGCCTGCCGTGGCGACGGGGTGGGCCAGCTGATCGACGTCGATGCCGGCATCGCCGCCTTCGAACGTCTGCGCGAATTGACGGATCTGATCGATCCCGCCTGCTTCTCGATGGATCCGATTGCCGTGCTGGAAGCCATGAGCGATCCCGCTTCGAAGCTCGTCTCCACGCCACTGATCTACGGCTATGTCAGCTACGCCATGCCGGGATTCCGGCCGTCTCTCGTGAAGTTCGGCGATATTCCGGTCGCCGGGAACAATGGCCATTCCGGTTCCGCCCTGGGCGGAACGGGGATCGCGGTCTCGGCCTTCTCGCAATCGCAAGAGGCCGCGATCGACTTCGCCTATTTCGTCGCCAGCGGCGAGGTTCAGCGCGGCGCCTATGCCGCAGGCGGAGGGCAGCCCGGCCACGCGGCGGCCTGGGACGACGACGTCGTCAATGCCGCGACCTCGGATTTTTATCGCGCCACGCGCAAGACGTTGGAGGCGGCCTGGGTGCGCCCGCGTCACGATGGCTACATGGCTTTTCAGCAGGCGGCTTCGGATCGCATCAATGACGGTCTCCTGCGCAAGGATGTGCCGCGAACGGTCGTCGACGACCTCAACCGTCTGTTTGCGGAAAGCTTTGCCGCGGCCTGATACCTGGATCCGGGAAGCGAGCGCTTCCCGGACGTTCTCGAAAAGAAGCTCGGACTAAGCGAGCCTCCAGATCCGGCGTGCATTGTCGGTGAGCAGCTTGCGTTTCTCGTCCGCACTGCTGCCTTCGAGGAGGGCGTGGGTGGCGCCGACCCAGGTTGAAAGGTTGCCGCCAAGCGTGCAGACCGGCCAGTCGCTTCCCCAGACCACCCGATCCCAGCCGAAGACGCGGATCGTATGTTCGACATAGGGGCGCAGCGTCTCGACCTGCCAAGCCTCGTCGGCATAGGCAACGACGCCCGAGATCTTCGCCGTGACATTCGGTCGTCGTGCAATCTCGCTCATATGATCGCGCCAGGGATGCTCGGCGCCGGTGCGAATGTCGGGAACGCCGCAATGGTCGAGGATGAATTGAACGTCGGGCGCCAGATCGACAAGTGCGATGGCCTTTTCGATCTGATGCGGCAGGACGCAGAGGTCGAAGGTGAAGCGGCGCCCGCCGAGCCTGCGGATGTTATCGCGAAAGCGCGACGCTTCGGACAGGTCATCCGGCATGACATGCAGCACGCGACGGAAGCCCTTGACGAAATCGTTTGCCTCTTGCCGCTCGAGATAGGCCTCGAACGCATCGTCTTCTGGCCGGCAGGCGGCAATGGCACCCTTGAGCAGACTATCCGGCTCCTGCGCGAGCCGTTCGATTTCTGTGGTTTCCTTCTCGATCTCCGAAGGGGCGACATCGACCTCCATGTGCAGGCTTGCCTCGATGCCGAGCCGCCGCGCCTCACGCTCATAGGTCGCGTAAAGAAAGTCGTGGTCGAGCGCCGGCACACCGGAGAGCCAGGGATAGGTGAGCTTCGACCTGTCGATGAGGTGAAGATGGGTGTCGATGATCAAGGCGCTTCTCCTCCGGATAGAACTCTTACATAAGAATTGGCTATTCAAATAAGAATTAGTGCCGTCGGCCGTGGCCGTCAATCGGCTGCCGGAACCACGTCTGAACCTGCGAGAGTCGACAATTGTTCGGCGGTCTTCAGCAGCAAGGCAATCGTTTCGGTAATGTCGGGAGCCGAAGGCGCATTGACCAGAGCGATATAGGGTACTGTCAGTGCGGCGATGCCGCGGCCATCGGGGCCGAGGATCGGCGCCGACAGGTTATAGACGCCCGCCGTCTGCGCACTTGCCATCATTTCATAGCCGCGCTCGCGAATCTGGTCGAGGCGTGCGTAGAACTCCGGTCCGCGCACGATCTCGTCTTTGCTCTTGGCGTGTTCAGCGATCATCATCTCGCGCTCTTCGGCAGAGCGGAAGGCGAGCAGGATATGGCCGGAGCCGGTGTCGAACAGGCTGATGTGCGAGCCAACCCGGATCGAGATGCCCCAGTAATCAGGCGCTTCCTGCTGCGCGATGACCACGGCCGAGCCGCGGTCGAAGACGGCGAGGTGGTTTGCCTGCTTGGAGCGCTGCGCGAGGTCGCGCATCAGCGGCGTTGCATAGGACGCGAGCCTGCGCACCGGTGCATGCAGTTGCGAAAGCCCGAACAGTTTCAAGGTCAGGGAATAGCGGTCTCCGTCGATGCGGGTGACGTAGCCGCGCCGCACCAGCCGGTCGAGCATCCGGTAAAACTCGTTGGGGCTGCGGTTCAGGCGCTTGGAAATCTCGGCCTGCGTGAGGCCGCCGTCAACGCTGGCAAGCAGCTCGAGAATGTCGAGCCCCTTGTCGAGGGCGGGCGCGCGATAGCGGTCAGACTCTTCGGTGTCCATGAGATCCCTCCTTGGTGAATATTTGTATCCATATACGCAGAGAATGGCGTCGACAAAGGAAAGTTCGCCCTTGACGCTGGATAAATTTGTTGTTTGTATATGAATTAGTTTCTCACAAATGAGAACATCGCGCCGGGATGAGGGCGTGAACCTGGGAGGAGTGGATATGAGAAGGCTGCTATCCGGCGTGTCCGCCGGTGTCATCATGCTTGCCGCGGGACTGGGGACGGCCATGGCCGCGGACCTGCCCGGCAAGTTTGAGGGCGTCACGATCGACGCCAAGCTGATCGGCGGACAGCAATACGAAAAGCTCTACGAGCGCATCGGCGAGTGGGAGAAGGCGACCGGCGCCAAGGTCAACATCCTGTCGAAGAAGAACCACTTCGAGCTCGACAAGGAAATCAAGTCGGACATCGCGACTGGCGGCGTCAGCTGGTGCGTCGGCTCCAACCACTCTTCCTTCGCTCCGCAATATCCTGACATCTATACCGACCTGCTGGCGCTGCTGCCGCCCGAAGAGATCGCCAAGTTCGTGCCGGCCCTGATCGATGCCTCGACGCTCGACGGCAAATTGGTGATGCTGCCGCGTGCCCAGTTCGACGTGTCGGCGCTCTACTACCAGAAGAGCCTCTACCAGGACGAAGCCAAGAAGACTGCCTTCAAGGCGAAGTACGGCTACGACCTCGCGCCGCCGGACACCTGGGCTCAGGTCAGCGACCAGGCCGAGTTCTTCGCAGCCCCACCGAACTTCTACGGCACCCAGTTCGCCGGCAAGGAAGAGGCGATCAACGGCCGCTTCTATGAAATGCTGGTCGCCGAGGGTGGCGAATATCTCGACAAGGACGGCCGCCCGGCGTTCAATTCCGAAGCCGGCGTGCGGGCGCTCGACTGGTTCGTCAAGCTCTACAAGGACAAGGCGGTTCCGCCGGGCACCACCAACTATCTCTGGGATGACCTTGGTCAGGGCTTTGCGTCGGGCTCGATCGCCCTCAATCTCGACTGGCCTGGCTGGGCAAGCTTCTTCAACGACCCGAAGTCCTCCAAGGTCGCCGGCAATGTCGGCGTGAAGGTGCAGCCGGCCGGTTCCTCCGGCAAGCGCACCGGCTGGTCGGGCCATCACGGCTTCTCGGTCACCGAGGATTGCGCCAACAAGGAGGCGGCCGCCTCACTCGTCTGGTGGCTGACCAACGAGGACAGCCAGAAGCTGGAGTCGGCAGCCGGGCCGTTGCCGACCCGCACCGCCGTCTGGGAATACAACATCAAGGCTGCCGCAGGCGACGCCTACAAAACCGAGGTGCTTCAGGCTTTCCAGGAAGCCGCCAAGCATGCCTTCCCGGTTCCGAAGACGGCTGAATGGATCGAAATCTCCAACGCCGTCTATCCGGAACTGCAGGCCGCCATTCTCGGCGACAAGACGTCGAAGGAGGCTCTCGATGCCGCCGCCGAGAAGGCGACCGGTATTCTGGAAGACGCGGGCAAGCTCTGACCCCGACATAAGAGGCGGCGCCGATGCCTCAAGGGCGCCGGCGCCGCCTCAAGCCATTTCATGCCATCCCCAGGACTGCCCGATGAAGCTCAAGAAATTGTCAGCACCGGCCCTGCTTCTGCTTCCGGCCTTCGTCGTGCTCGCCGCGGTGATCGTCCTGCCGCTCATCTTTTCCTTCTATTCGAGCTTCACGCCCTTCCGCTTGACCAAGCCGGAGACGCTGTGGGTCTTCGTCGGCCTGCGCAACTACGCGACCGTGCTGGGTAACGCCGAGTTCTGGGTTGCTTTCGGCCGCACGGTGCTGTTGCTGACGGTGGCGCTCAACGCTGAAATGCTGCTCGGCCTCGGGCTGGCGCTGCTCGTCAACAAGGCGACCCATGGCCAACGCCTGCTGCGCACGGCGATGATGTTTCCGATGATGTTCTCGCCGGTGCTGGTGGGCTTCCAGTTCAAGTTCCTGTTCAACGACAATATCGGTTTCGTCAACAATGCGCTGCAGTCGCTGGGACTGACCGATCAGGCGATCCCCTGGCTGATCGACGGCAATCTCGCGCTTGTCTCGATCATCATCGCCGAGGTCTGGTCCTCGACCGCGGTCTTCGCGATCCTGATCCTCGCCGGCCTGCTCGCCATGCCCAAGGATCCGGTGGAAGCTGCCCATGTCGACGGCTGCACGCCCTGGCAGACCTTCCGTTATGTTACCTGGCCCTATCTCATGCCTTTCGCCTTCATCGCCATGACGATCCGGTCACTGGACGTGGCGCGGGCCTATGACATCGTCAAGATCATGACTGATGGCGGCCCGGCCAAGCGCACCGAACTGCTTTGGACGCTCGTCGGCCGCACCGCCTATGCCGATGCCCGCATGGGGCTTGCCAACGCCATGGCCTATGTCGCGATCCTGCTGTCGATCGTCTTCACGGTCTATTTCTTCCGCAAGCTTGCCGCAGCGCGCCAGCAGATCGGAGCCGAGTGGTAATGGACATCAACGCCTCGCATCGTCTGCGCCGCCGCCTCTTGAAGGCCGGCCACCTGATCGGCCTGTTCCTGGCGATGCTCGTCATCTGCCTGCCCGGCCTCTGGATCGTACTTTCGTCGCTGCGCCCGACCGTCGAGATCATGGCAAAACCGCCGGTCTGGATTCCGGAGAGCATTTCGCTTGATGCCTACCGCGCCATGTTCTCAGGCGCAGGGCAGGGCGGCGTTCCCGTCTGGGACTATTTCCGCAATTCGCTGATCATCTCGGTGACGTCGACGGTGATCGCGCTCGCGATCGGCATGGCCGGCGGCTACGCGTTTGCCCGCTACCGCTTCAAGGCGAAGTCGGCGATCTTTCTCGGCTTCATGCTCACGCGGGCGGTGCCCGGCATTGCCCTGTCATTGCCGCTCTTCATGATCTTCGCCCGCACCGGCATCATCGATACCCACTTCTCGTTGATCCTGACTTATGTCGCGCTGAACGTGCCCTTCACCATCTGGCTGATCGACGGCTTCTTCCGCCAGGTGCCGAAGGATCTCGCCGAGGCCGCGCAGATCGACGGCTGCACGCCCTGGCAAGCCTTCTGGCAGGTGGAGTTTCCGCTCGCTGGCCCCGGCATCGCTTCCGCCGGCATCTTTGCGTTCCTCACCTCCTGGAACGAGTATGCGCTTGCCTCGCAGATCACCCGCTCGGTCAATTCCAAGACATTGCCGGTCGGGTTGCTCGACTATACCGCCGAATTCACCATCGACTGGCGCGGCATGTGCGCGCTCGCCGTGGTCATGATCATCCCGGCGCTGACCCTTACCTTCATCATTCAGAAGCACCTCGTCTCGGGCCTCACCTTCGGCGCGGTGAAAGGATAATCATTCATGGCTCCTGTCACCCTCAGGAAACTCGTCAAGCGCTACGGCGCGCTCGAGGTCGTCCACGGCATCGACCTCGAAGTGAAGGATCGCGAGTTCATCGCGCTCGTCGGCCCGTCGGGCTGCGGCAAGTCGACGACGCTGCGCATGATCGCGGGGCTGGAGGACGTCAGCGACGGCGCGATCGAGATTGGCGGGCGGAGGGTCAATGACCTGCCGCCGCGGGCGCGCAACATCTCCATGGTCTTTCAGTCCTACGCGCTCTATCCGCATATGACGGTCGCCGAGAACATGGGTTTCTCGCTGAAGATCGCCGGGCGCTCGCCGGATGAAATCAAGGCGCGTGTCGCCGAAGCCGCGGCCATTCTCGATCTCGGCCATCTCTTGGAGCGTCGTCCGTCGCAGCTTTCCGGCGGCCAGCGCCAGCGCGTCGCTATGGGCCGCGCGATCGTGCGTCAGCCGGACGTCTTCCTGTTCGACGAGCCGCTGTCGAACCTCGATGCGAAGCTGCGCACGCAGGTGCGCACCGAGATTAAAAAGCTGCATGCCCGCATGCAAGCGACGATGATCTACGTCACCCATGACCAGGTCGAGGCGATGACGCTGTCCGACCGGATCGTCATCATGCGCGATGGCCATATCGAGCAGGTCGGCACGCCGGAAGAGGTGTTCCAGCGCCCGGCCACCAAGTTCGTTGCCGGCTTCATCGGTTCGCCGCCTATGAACATGAATGAAGCGTTCGTCGACAACGGCGCGCTGGTCTTTGTAAGTGGCGTTCGACTCCCCATCCCGCCGCGTTTCGGAAATTCGTTGCGCTCGGGCCAGAAGGTGACGTTCGGTCTCAGGCCCGACGATATCTATCCAAGCGGTCATGGCCTGCATGCCGGCGATCCGGCGGCCGTGCACGAGGTCGACCTGCCGGTTTTGATCACCGAACCGCTCGGCAACGAGACGCTCGTATTCATCCAATTCAATGGCCGTGACTGGGTTTCGCGCATGCTCAATCCGCGTCCGCTCGCTTCGGGGGAGAAGGTGCGCATGAGCTTCGACCTGTCGCGCGTGCATCTCTTCGACATCGAGACCGGCAAGGCTCTGGAAGGCTGACATGGCAAGAATCGAGAAAATTGAACTGCGCATGGTCGATTTGCCGCCGAAGGTGAAGCGGACCGATGCGATCCAGAGCTTCGTCAGCCAGGAAACGCCGATCGTTACCATCACCGATTCCGACGGGGCGACGGGCACGGGCTACAGCTATACGATCGGCACCGGCGGCTCCTCGGTGATGCGGCTTCTCTCCGATCATCTCGTTCCCATTTTGATTGGCGAGGATGCCGATTGCATCGAGGCGATCTGGCACAAGATGGAGTTCGCCACCCACGCGACGACCATCGGCGCAATTACCGCGCTGGCCCTGGCCGCAGTTGATACGGCCCTTTGGGACCTGCGCACCAAGAAGCAGAAGCTGCCGCTCTGGAAGCTGGCCGGCGGTGCCAAGGAAAGCTGCCCGCTCTACACGACCGAGGGCGGCTGGCTGCATATCGAGAAGGAAGCGCTGGTTGAGGATGCGCTCGCCGCCAAGGCCAAGGGCTTTTCCGGCTCGAAGGTGAAGATCGGCAAGGCGCATGGGGCGGAGGATTACGACCGGCTCGCCGCCATGCGCAAGGCGCTCGGCGACGGCTTCGAGATCATGACCGACTGCAACCAGGGCTTCAGCGTCGACGAGGCGATCCGCCGCGCGTCCCGACTGAAGGAGCTCGATCTCGCCTGGATCGAGGAACCGCTGCCTGCTGACGATCTCGACGGCCATATCCGGCTGACACGATCGACGCCGACCCCGATTGCGGTGGGTGAATCGATGTACTCGATCCGCCATTTCCGCGAATATATGCAAAAGGGTGCCTGCTCGATCGTCCAGGTCGATGTCGCCCGCATCGGTGGCATCACGCCCTGGCTGAAGGTCGCGCATGCGGCGGAAGCCTTCGACATTCCGGTCTGCCCGCACTTCCTGATGGAGTTGCATGTCAGTCTCGTCTGCGCGGTGCCGAACGGCAAATATGTCGAGTACATACCGCAACTCGACGACCTGACGACGAAAGGCATGGAGATCCGGAGTGGTCGCGCCATTGCGCCTTCCGAGCCGGGTATTGGCATCGCCTGGGATTGGGACGCGGTCGGCTCTCGCTCGATCAGCGAATTCACCCGCGAGTTCCGCGGGTAGGGAGGTCATCATGCAGCGAATGGGAATGGTGATCGGTCTCGAAGCGTCGAAGGTCGCCGAATACAAGGCCTTGCATGCCGCAGTCTGGCCGGAGATCCTCAGCCTGATTTCCGAATGCAACGTCACCAACTACTCGATCTTCCTCAAGGAGCCGGAGAACCTGCTGTTCGGCTATTGGGAATATGTCGGCACGGATTTCGAAGCGGACATGGCGAAGATGGCGGCGCATCCGAAGAACCAGGAATGGTGGTCGGTCTGCATGCCCTGCCAGAAGCCTTTTGAGACGCGGAAGGAAGGCGAGTGGTGGGCAATGATGGAAGAGGTCTTCCATCACGATGGCAAGGTATCTCGTCATGACTGATCGTTTCGACCCGGGCGCGCTTAGGCAATGGTGGCCGAAGCCGAGCAAGCCGCGGCCGATCGTGATCTTCGGCGCCGGCAGTATCGTCGGTGACGCGCATCTGCCGGCCTATCGCAAGGCAGGTTTTCCGGTTGCGGGCCTCTATGATCCGGACCATGCCAAGGCATTGCAGCTTGCGGAAACATGGGGCACTCGCGCCTACTCAAGTGAGGACGAAGCGTTGGCGACCACCGATGCGATCTTCGACCTCGCGACGCCTCCCGCCGCCCATGCCGCCATCCTTGCCAAGCTGCCGACCGGCGCGGCCGCACTGATCCAGAAGCCGATGGGTTCGGATCTTGAAGCCGCAACCGCTATCCTTGAGATCTGCCGGACGCGCCAGCTCAAGGCTGCCGTCAACTTCCAGCTCCGCTTTGCGCCGATGATGCTAGCTTTACAGGATGCCATCGCCAAGGGGCACCTCGGCGAGGTCGTGGATTTCGACGCTTGGCTTGCGCTTGCGACCCCCTGGGGCCTGTGGCCGTTTCTGAAAGGTCTGCCACGCATCGAGATCGCGATGCACTCGATCCACTATCTGGATCTGGTGCGCGGCCTGCTCGGTAATCCTCGGGGCGTGCATGCCAAGACCATCGGCCATCCGAACCACGAGGTCGCCCAGACGCGGACCGCCGCAATCCTCGATTATGGCGACCGCGTACGCTGCGTGCTCTCGGTCAATCACGACCATGATTTCGGCCGCAAATTTCAGGCCTGCGAGTTTCGTATCTCCGGCACGTTGGGTGCGGCCTACGTCAAGCTCGGCGTCAATCTCGACTATCCCCGCGGCGAGCCGGACGAACTTTGGTTCAGGCCGGCGGGTGGCAATGATTGGGTATCGGTGCCGCTCGAAGGCGCCTGGTTCCCGGACGCCTTCGTCAACCGCATGGCTAACCTGCAGCGCTTCGCCACCGGCGAGGATCAGGAACTGATCGGCTCGGTGGAGGACGCCTGGCAGACGATGGCCTTGGTCGAGGCCGCCTATCAATCGAGTGCCGCGCCGGCAACGGCGATCGCGCCACTTCCGAGACAATGACATGGCAGAACAGATCATCCATTTCGAAGATTACGAGCTCGGACACGAACGCCTGACGACCGGCCGTACGATTACCGAGACCGACTTCGTCGTTCATGCCGGCCATACCGGCGATTTCTTTCCCCATCACATGGATGCGGAGTTCGCCAAGACGCTGCCGGGCGGCCAACGTATTGCCCATGGCACCATGATCTTTTCGATCGGCGTCGGTCTCACGGCGTCGCTGATCAATCCGGTTGCCTTTTCATACGGCTATGATCGTCTGCGTTTCGTGCGTCCGGTCCATATCGGCGATACCATCCGCACCCGCGTGACGATCTCCGCCAAGGAGGACGATCCGAAACGGCCGAAATCGGGACGCGTCATGGAACGGTTAGAAGTTATCAACCAACGTGGCGAGGTCGTTCTCGCCGCCGACCACATCCTGGTCGTCGAACGCAAAGCATGAGGGATCGAAAATGACAGCGGATCTTAAAGGCAAGGTCGTCCTGATTACGGCTGCCGCTCAAGGCATCGGCCGCGCTTCGGCTTTGGCTTTTGCAAAGGCCGGCGCGAAGGTGCACGCGACGGATATCAATACGGATGCGCTTGCGGCACTTGCCAAGGAAGCCGATGTCGCGACGCACCGGCTCGACGTCCTCGACACGCAAGCGGTCGAAGCGCTTGTCGCAAAGATTGGCGCCGTCGATGTCCTCTTCAACTGCGCCGGCTTCGTGCATGCGGGTTCGATCCTGGAGATGAAGGATTCCGATCTAGAATTCGCCCTCGACCTCAACGTCAAGGCGATGATCCGCACCATTCGCGCGGTGCTTCCGGGCATGCTCGAGCGCAAGGATGGCGCCATCATCAACATGGCTTCGGTCGCCTCCAGCATCAAGGGCGTGCCGAACCGCTTCGCCTATGGCGTCACCAAAGCCGCCGTCATCGGCCTCACAAAGGCCGTTGCGGCCGACTACGTCTCCCAGGGCATTCGCTGCAACGCCATTTGCCCAGGCACCGTTGAAAGCCCGTCGCTGCAGGATCGCATGCGGGCCCAGGGCGATTATGAGACGGCGCGAGCCGCCTTCATCGCCCGCCAGCCGATGGGCCGCCTCGGCACTCCGGAAGAGATTGCCGCGCTCGCCGTTCATCTTGCGAGCGCTACCTATACGACCGGCCAAGCCTATGCCATCGATGGCGGCTGGACCATCTGACCACCGAGTTCAAGGATTTAAGATATGAAGCTTCTGCGTTACGGCGTTCCGGGTCACGAAAAGCCGGGTATTCTAGATGCGAACGGCACGCTGCGTGACCTTTCCGGTCATGTGGCCGACCTCTCCGGTGCGGCACTCGATCCCGACAAGCTGGCGGAACTGAAGTCGCTCGATCTTGCCGGTCTGCCTGCCGTTGTCGGCAACCAGCGGCTCGGCCCGTGTGTTGCCGGAACCGGCAAGTTCATCTGCATCGGCCTCAACTATTCCGATCACGCGGCTGAAACCGGCGCCACGGTTCCGCCGGAGCCGATCATCTTCATGAAGGCGACCTCGGCGATCGTCGGCCCCGATGACGATCTCTTGATCCCGCGCGGTTCGACCAAGACCGACTGGGAAGTCGAACTCGGCGTCGTCATCGGCCGCAAGGCGAAGTACGTGAGCGAAGCCGAAGCACTCGACTATGTCGCCGGCTACTGCGTTGTGCACGATGTCTCCGAGCGCGCCTTCCAGATCGAGCGGCAGGGCCAGTGGACCAAGGGCAAGTCCTGCGACACCTTCGGACCGACCGGCCCCTGGCTGGTAACCAAGGACGAAGTGTCGGACCCGCAGAACTTGCCGATGTGGCTGAAGGTCAATGGCGAGACCATGCAGAACGGTTCCTCCAAGACCATGGTCTATGGCGTTGCCTATCTGGTCTCCTACCTGTCGCAGTTCATGTCGCTGCAGCCTGGCGACATCATCTCCACCGGCACGCCGCCCGGCGTCGGCATGGGTATGAAGCCGCCGCGTTACCTCAAGGCCGGCGATGTCGTCGAACTCGGCATCGAGGGCCTCGGCAGCCAGAAGCAGTCCGTACACGCGGACGATTAAGTTCTACCGACTGGAGTGACCATGACCCGCATCACCAATCTGCGCGTCTTCGACCTGCGCTTTCCAACCTCGCAGGGCCTCGACGGATCCGATGCCATGAACCCGGACCCGGACTACTCCGCGGCCTATGTCATCCTCGACACCGACAAGGAGGGCGTTGCGGGCCATGGTCTCACCTTTACGATCGGCCGGGGCAACGACATCTGCTGCATGGCAATCAAGGCCATGCAGCACCTGATCGTCGGTCAGGACACGGCGGACATCCTCGCCAATCCGGGCCGCTTCTGGCGGCACCTCACGAGCGACAGCCAGCTGCGCTGGATCGGTCCCGAAAAGGGGGCGATCCATCTCGCGACCGGCGCAGTGGTCAATGCCGTCTGGGACCTGCTTGCCAAGGAGGCCGGCAAGCCGGTTTGGCGCCTGGTTTCCGACATGCCGCCGGAAGAGATCGCCGATATCGTCGACTATCGCTACATGACCGATGTGCTGACCCGCGACGAGGCGGTCGACATCCTCAAGAAGGCCGAGCCCGGCAAGGCCGAGCGCATCGCGACGCTCGAGAGCGAAGGCTACGCCTGCTACACGACCTCGGCCGGCTGGCTTGGTTATGGCGACGACAAGCTCAGGCGGCTTGCCCAGGAAGCGATCGACCAGGGTTTCAACCATATCAAGATGAAGGTCGGCCGCGATCTTGCCGACGATATCCGGCGGCTCACCATCGCGCGCGAAGTGATCGGCCCGGACCGCTATCTGATGATCGATGCCAACCAGGTCTGGGAGGTCGGCGAGGCGATCGACTGGGTGAAACAGCTTGCCTTCGCCAAGCCGTTCTTCATCGAGGAGCCGACAAGCCCCGACGATGTCGCCGGTCACCGCAAGATCCGCGAGGCGATCGGGCCGGTGAAGGTCGCGACCGGCGAGATGTGCCAGAACCGCATCATGTTCAAGCAATTCATCGCCGAGGGTGCGATCGATATCGTCCAGATCGATAGTTGCCGCATGGGTGGGTTGAACGAGGTTTTGGCGGTGCTGCTGGTCGCAGCCAAATACGGTCTGCCCGTCTGGCCGCATGCCGGCGGCGTAGGGCTCTGCGAATACGTCCAGCATCTGTCGATGATCGACTACGTTGCCGTCTCCGGCACGAAAGAGGGGCGCGTCATCGAGTATGTCGACCATCTCCACGAACACTTCGTCGACCCGTGCGTGATTGAAAACGCGGCCTATATGCCGCCGCAAATGCCCGGCTTCTCGATCGAGATGAAGCCGCAATCGATCGCCGACTACACATTTCGCGGGTGATAAGAAAGTTTATATAAGAATACGTTGTTCAGAATGTCGAAGCCGGAGTGATGACAACTCGCTGCGGCTTCTGCTTCTGTCGACGAAGGGTCATGAGTGGCGCGAGCGCTGCTCGGCGCCAGGAGCAGAGCGAACGCCGATCAGTTCCTAGAAGATCGTTCTGCAATCCTTCGGTCGGGATGGTTGCCATCCCGCCATCTTGACGTAGGACGTGAACCTCCCGATCGTCTCGACCTTTGTGTAGTTGGTGAAGACAGTAGCAAACGTCGGATCTACGGAGAGGAAACTGATTGGATCGAGACCGGCTGCTTTGGAACGCTCCAGGTTATCCACGATGAGTACGTCGGGAGGATTGCAGGTTAGGTCGATGACCGTCTGTCTGCGTACCAAGTTGGCCATCTCAGCCAGCTTAGGCGATAGCTCGCCGTTCTTTTGGAGGTCCTGGCTGAATGCCGTCAGCATCCAGAGTGCGAAATGGCGCGAAGGCCACACATAACCCCAATTATCGACCATGGGCCAGATTCTGCTCGGGTTGGCGGTGACCATCATCACTACGCTTCCACGACGTACATGTTGCAGCAACTGGGCGACCACACCTTCATTGGGGTTCCTATATGGAGCGAAAGCGGCGTATATCGCCAATGATATAGACGCAGCAACAACGAGAACAGCCTTCTGGAGAAGACTTACCTGGGGACGACGAAACTCCAACACCGATATGAGGGCTATGACGAGCATGCCGGTTGTTGGAATGGCGTGATATCGCCAGCCCTTCTGCTGTGCGAAATAGGACAGTGCAAACGCTACTGCGGTTAGCAACGCGGCCACAGTGAGCGAGCTCCGGTGCCGCCAACGGACGGAAACCAAACCCAATGCAGGTGCCCACCATAAAACCAATGGGTTCAACAACAACGTCGGCCAGGAAGATTCGTAGCCGAAGTATGCGCTCGCTAACATCGGAACGATGGTACTAAGGTAGTCTGGCGTTAACGTCACCAAAGCTATCCCGTAGAGGACCGCCGCGGCCCCCATGGCGACAACCTCCGGCCTCAACGGCCGCCATTTTCTTCTCTTTTTCGCTAACAACCACAACTCAAGAAGAACCGGAACGAGTGCAAAGTAGTGCTTCAGAGCCAACCCTGTCGCGGCGAAGCATCCTATCAGAAGTGCTTGAGCCCAATGGGGCTCACGACCATCCGTTCGGCGGGCAATCAGGGCTGCGTATGGGATTGCTGCAATCAGTGCTAGATGCTCGCGCTGTGCGAAATCCGGTAGTCCGATCAGTATTATCGCGAGAAACGCGGCAGCCAATAGGATTGCACGGCGGGCGGGCGCCAGGTCTCTCAACAAGCTGGCGAGAAGTGCGATGGATAGAGCCAGGTATCCGAAGGCGGCGCTTACAATTGCCGTCTTCGCGCTTATAGTGAGCTTCAAGGCGACCCACTCGACAGGTAACGCCATCCAGAACCAAAGAGGGGGGTTCAGCTCCAGAATGTCCTTGTAGAGACTGGCGCCGCCGAGCATCTGACGGGCGATCCACATCTGCCAAACCACGTCGTGCGACACCGGAATATTCCGTAGCAACACGTACGTAGCGATGACCGCGACGAGCACGCACAGTTCGGGCCAATTCTCCCCCCACGATAGGCCGAAGGGTCGGCCTTGCCCGAAAACAAAACGGGTCGCTCCCACGTAGAACAGAATAGTATAGGCCGAGATACCGACAAGGTGCACCAGCGGGTCGTCGACGAATCCCATCTCCCGGGCGGCGAGCACGATCGCGAGGTTCGCGCTGAAGCAGACCAAGAACACAGCAAGGTAGCGCGCAAAGGTGGCGTACGACGGAGACGCCCGAAAGGTCCAACGGCTGTTCAGGGCGAAGCTGATCACAAGCCCTCCGGCATAGCCAAGTGTGTTCGCCAGGATGTCGCCAAGTCCGGCAAACAGACCGGCTAAAATAATTGCGTAGCCCAGACCTGTGTTGGCGAGCCCGACGACGACGAAGCGAAATGCCTGCAAGCGATCAGCTGTCGCGCTTGATTGCGTGGACGTAGTATTGTGCACCAAGAGGAACCCCCCGAAGCATAGGCTCCAGCGCTCTCAACGCGCCCAGGAACCGCGGAAAGAAGATGCGGTAAGCAACCGAGCAGTCTGGCAGCCCAGCATCGCGCAGGCGCGCCGTCATGTCCGCCGCCGATAGCAGGACAGCGTTTTCATCGAATGGACAGTCGCGAACAGCCTTTCTCGTCAACGGATTGAGCGGATTGTGTTCGAACACAAAGAGACTGGCTCCTTGGCCCATTACGCGGCGGATCTCCTTGAGCAAGGGTACATGGAGCAAGCCTGGGATATGGTGGAAAACACAAGCGGCGAAAACGAGATCGAACGCGCCATCCTCGAACGGAATCTCGCCGCCGTCGAAATGCTGGAAAAGCGCCTTCCCAGGGTGGCGCGTGCGCGCCACGTCGAGCGACTTCGCTGAGGGATCCAGCAGAACGATCTCTGCTGCCGGAAACGCCTCCTTCATCGGGCCCAGCGAATTTCCCACCCCTGCACCGAAGTCCAAAATGCGCCGAGGCGTCGTCCCTGCCGCCCTTAGTGCTGCAGCTACGTCCTCAATCTTGTATCGGTGAAAGAACTCAGGAGCCTCGCCACTCAAGCGTATGCTGGCCGCATGCTGCTGGTAATATTCGTCGGCGAATCGATCGAACTCTGCCTCATCCATGCGCAGGCTCTTTCTGCGCTTCCTCGATCGCCGCTCGGGACACGACTTCGTTGACGATGAACAGCGGCCGCCGCTTGGCTTCCATGTACATCCGGCCGAGATATTCGCCGAAGATTCCCAGCATGAGCAACTGAATGCTGCCCAGAATGAGCGTGATCGAAGCAAGACTGGTCCAGCCGGGTAGTACATGGCCGAGCGCCCAGGCGAATATCGTGTAGGCCAGAGTGGCGATGCCAAGGAACCCGAAGGCGAGCCCTAAGTGAGAAGCGAGCCTCAACGGGGCGACAGAAAAGCTGGTCACTGCGTCGATTGCGAAGAGTACCATCTTCCGTAACGGGTAATGGGTTTCACCGGCAAATCGGCTATGGCGCCGATAAGGAAACGCGCACTGCCGAAGCCCGATCCAGCTGACCATCCCGCGAATGAACCGGTAGCGCTCCGGCATGGCATTGAGATGATCGAGGGTACGCCGGTTAATCAGGCGAAAATCGCCGGTATTCGCCGGAATGCCGACGTTGGAAAGCTTGCCGAGGATGCGGTAGAACAACGATGCACTCGCGAGCTTGAACCAGCTTTCTCCTTCCCGTTCCTCGCGTAACCCATAGACCACATCGTAGCCTTCATTCATTTTCGCCATCATCGGGCCCAACAGTTCCGGCGGGTCCTGGAGATCGGCATCGAGAATGAAGATCCTTTGGCCACGACAAAACTCGAGCCCGGCGCTCAGCGCGATCTGGTGACCGTAGTTTCGGGCGAGATCGATTCCTACGATATGATGATCGCGCTCGGCCAGTGCAAAAATCTTCTCTCGCGTGGCATCGGAGGAGCCATCGTTGACCAGTACGATCTCGTAGGTCTCGCCGTACTGCTCGCATGCCGTCGATACACGGCGATAGAGCTCATCGATACCGGCATCTTCGTTGTAGCAGGGCACCACCACAGAAAGCGATATACTCGGGCCATCTGCGATATCGTGCCGTAATCTCACTAGATTATCGAGTTCTTCGCGTACCCCTACCATGCCACCCCCTGGACGCAATAGGACCGAGAAAATATAAACTCCCACAACTTAAGAAGTAGTCAAGAATAAAGAATGCACACTTCTGGTCATGCTCAGCATGTTTCCGCAGCTCTCGCTGGTGGCTTCCGAACCTCGTCTATGGAACCGCCGCGGTTCAGTAGGTGCGATCAGACGGCCCTCCGCGTCGACGGAGGGCCTGCGCCTGTAGAGACGTTCGACCGGCTCCGTCAGGCGTCAGGTTCGTGACAAACCGCTTCGATGTTGTGCCCGTCCGGGCAAAGCACGAAAGCCGCATAGTAGTTCGCGTGGTAGCGCGGGCGCAGACCAGGCGCACCGTTGTCCTTGCCACCCGCTTCGAGAGCCGCGCGATAAAAAGCGTCGACTTGCTGCCTGCTGTCGGCTGCGAAAGCGATGTGAAGATGGGCCGGCGTCTCCTCGGTCTGGTGCAGGCACAATGAAGCCTTGCCCTTTGCACTGAGTTCGACACCGTAGGAAGGTTCGCCTTCCGCAATGATGGTCACACCGAGTGGCTCGAGTGCTCTAAGGTAGAAGGCCTTGCTCACTGCAAAGTCCCTGACGCCGAATTTGACGTGGTCAAACATAAGTTCTCCTGACATGTACCAGCCTGCCCGACCATAGGCCCGCAGTGCTGCTCGTGCTGCATATCGGTCCTTCCCGGCCAATTTGCATGGGACCTAGATGGCATGTATGGGCGATCAATCGCAAGGAGCGGAGGCAGAGAGCCCAAAGGCGCCAGATCGATAATCGGCGGTCTAATCGACCGTCGTTCGCGTTCAAAGCGCCAGGCTCCCTATATCCGGTAGGCTCCGGCGTGAGACTTTCGTCCGGTCAGCTCGCTTCCGCCGGTGAGGCGACATCAACGGCTTCTGAGATGTATATCGACCGAGGTCTGCTGCTTCAGCAGCGGATCGATCTCATCAGGCGCCATCAGCGAAAACGCCGTCGAAAGGGCATCAGCGGTCGAAGCCTCCGGCGCAACGACCGAAACGCGGGCGTAGCGCTTCGCGGTGGCGCCGCTTCGCGGGTCCAGAATGTGGCTGAAACGGCCTTCGGCGTCGAATTGGAACCCTCGCCCTGACGACGTCGCGACCGCGCGGTCGGTGATATCCAGGGTCGCGTCGACATCATTCGCATCCCCAAATTCGGCAAGGCCGATGCGCCAAGGTTGCCCATCGGCCCTTGAACCGATGGCGCGGTTCTCGCCCATGTCGACGAGGCTGCTGGTAACGCCGGCCTCACGCAACAGACCGACCACGCGATCAGTGACGTAGCCTTGGGCGATGCCGTTGAGCGTCAACGCCATGCCTCGTCGGGAGAAAGCGATGCGATTGCGGTCGATGCGCACTTGCGCAAAATCGGCCAAGGCCAGCGCTTCGCGCACCTCGCCATATGATGGTCCGGCAGGATCGGCATCAGGCTTCGCGAAGTGCCGAGCGTAAAGCGCCCAAAGTGGCTGTATCGCGGGTTCGAAGCGGCCGGCGGTGAGATCGTGAAAACGCCCGGATATCTCGAGGAGCTCCACAAGCTCCGTCGGCGGGGCCGCAAGGGCGCCAAGGCGATTCAGTTGGCTAAGGGCCGAATCGTCACGGTAAAGGCTGAAGATATCCTCCAGGCGCCGAACCTCTGCCACCACCCGGGTAATCAGCGCCTGGGCTTGCGCTCGGTCTTGATGATTGAGTACGAGTGTGGCCGGCGCGCCCATAGCCTGACCGTGCCAGACGACAGGCTCTGCCGGCAGCGCCGCCCACCCTTTTCCCCGCAGCAGCGGCAAGCCGGCGAAAGCAGCCATGATCGTGATGAAACGCCGGCGGTCGACGGGCTTATCCATGGTCGTGTTCTCTCGGTGCTGTGGCATTGTCGTCGCTCTCTTCACCTGCGCCCAGGATGTAGCTTTCGGGAAGATCGGCGAAACGCACGATGCGACCACCATTCTTGGCAATGAAGGCCTTTGCAGCTTCCAGTGAGGAGAAAGGAACCGCTTCTTCGGCGCCCATGCCGCCCCTAAGCCGGCTGTCGATGACAAAAACCGCCTTGCGCGCGTCAATCCAGTTATCGGCGCCGGGTTCTTCCCAGCTCGGCGCCTTGCCCATGTCGGATACATAGATGGCGGCGATTTCCTTGGGCTCGTCCGGCAACATGGTGAAGGCGACGGTGTCGCGCGCCGACGAGAACCATATCGCTTCCGGTATCTTCTCAAGGATGATCTGGCCTTTGGGGCCGGCATGTTCCAGGACGTTCATGCCACAATAGCGGCCCATGGCATCCTGGGTGAGGGTGTAGGGCGCAGGCATCTCGGCCTGCTCCTTGTTTTCGCAGGCAATAAGCAGCAGCGATGCTGCGACGGTGAGAGCGAAGCGGATGGGTTTCAAATATCCCTCCTGGAGAAAAGCAGAGTGGCAAGAGCGAGCGGCGCGGCTGTCCAGGCACAAAGCGCTGCGAGCAGGACCTCACCTGTAAGGATCGAGTTCTTGGCGACACCGCCCATGCCGGAAAGCGCGGCAGCGCCGCCGCTGCCGAGATTGAGAAGCCGATAGGCATCGGTCGGATTGGCAAGCAGCAGGAAATCGAGCAGGCCATCCGGCAGTGAACGGCCTTGCACTGCCACGAGCCCACCCAGCAGTGCCATGTCGTAGATCAGCACGAAGAAAAGCCAGAGGCCGATGGCGATGCCGCCAGCAGTGCTGCGCTCGCCCGCACTCGCACTCACGAAATAGCCGATTGCGATGAAGACCGCGCCAAGCAGGACGGACGACCCGGTCATGGAAACGAAAGCGAGCCAGCTTTGTACGTCCGTTGCCCCGCCCATCAAGGCCAGTGCAATGGCGGCTGCGCCATAGCCGCAAAAGGTTGCGAAGCACAGTATGGCGATATGGCCGAGGAATTTGCCGAGCACGATCTGGCCGCGTCCAATGGGATAGCCGAGTAGCAGCAGCATGGTGCCGCGTTCGACTTCGCCGACGATGGCATCGTGCGAAATCAGAAGGGCGATCAGCGGTACCAGAAAGATTGTCAGGCTCGAAAGGCTGACGATCACCACGTCCAGGCGGCTCGCGCCGACATTGCCGGTGGGCGCGCTTCCAAGGAAGGTCAGGGTCAGCGCAAGGGCGGCGAGGACCAACGTCGTCGCAAGTACCCAGCGATTGCGCATGCCCTCGCGAACTTCCTTTGCCGCGATAATCAGGATGTTGTGCATTATACCGCCTCCTGGCTGTTCAGGAAATGCGCGTAGAGGTCGTCGAGTGTCGGCTCCATCATCGTCAGGGTGTCGATCCCGGAGGCCGCGTCGCTGAGGCGGTGCAACAAAGGAAGTCTTTCGGAATGGGCCACTTCGGCCTCCAGGCTGCCGTCGCCCGCTTCCGTCCATCGGACGCAGGGATCATTGAGAAGGCCGGGCCTTTCGTCAGAGACCGGTCGGATCCGGATTCGGGACGGCAGGCTGGCGATCCGCCTGAGGTCGTCGATGGTTCCATCAGCGATCTGCGAGCCGCGGTTGACGATGATCACCCGCCCGGCGCGATCTTCGAGTTCCCCAAGCGCATGCGAGGACAGGAGGATCGTCGTTCCGCCAGCGCGCAGTTCATCGATAAGAGTATAGAAATTGCGCCGTAGCGCCGGATCGAGGCCGCTCGTCGGTTCGTCGAGAAACAGCACTTTTGGTGTACCCAACAGCGCCTGCGCCAGCCCAAGTCTTTGCCGCATGCCCTTGGAATAGGTGCGGATGGGGCGGTCGGCGGCGCTGATAGCAAGCCCGACGCGCTCGAAGAGCCCGTCTGCGCATTTGATATCCACGCGCTTCAGGCGCGCGTAGAAGGAGAGCGTTTCGCGCCCCGTCAGCGCCATATGGAAGGATACGCTTTCCGGAAGATAGCCAAGCGCCCTGCGGACAGCGAAATCGCCCTTTGCCGGATCTTCGCCGAGGACACGCACCTCGCCGGATGTCGGGCGGATAAGCCCGAGCAGCAGCTTGATCAGCGTCGTCTTGCCGGCGCCATTGTGGCCGACGAGCGCGACGGTCTCGCCCTCGTCGAGGGTGAAGGAAAGCGCACGCAGGGCATCCACCTTGCCGCCGTATCTTTTGGAAACCCCTTTGACACTAACGGTAGAGGTCATGGTCATTGTTCCTTTCGTGGCGGCATCGCCATCAACGGATGGCTGTCGGTGACGCCGCCGGGCAGAAGTGCGGGAAACCGCGCCTGGGCCCAGCGTACGACCTGAACGGCAGGGCTGCTGGTCAGCACGCGCGCCTGCGGTGCCGTCCAGAGCACCCGATCGATCAGATCGTTGGGCCGGTAGGCGTTGTCGGAGATGCCGTCGCCATCGAGGTCGAAGGCCGGGTTGTCGCTCCAGTAATTGCCACGTCCGTCCTCGGACCAGTCGAGATAGCGGGCGCCGACATACTTCACCTGGTTGCGGTTGCCGACGAAGGCGTTGCCGCTCAGCTTGTTGCTTTCAGAACCGGCGGTGAAATGGATACCGATCGCGCAGCCCTCGAACAGGTTGTCCCGCAGGCGATTCTTGTTGGCGTTGTAGATGAAGACGCACTTGTCCGGACCGGGACGCATACCCGTCCTGTCTTCGACGGCATCGCCGTCGGCCGCTGGAATGCCGTGCTCCTGAGACCGGACGCCGCGCTCGTCCCAGCGCGAGGCGGGTTGCAGGCGTCCTTTGACGATGTTGCCGGTGATGGTTGAACCGTTGGCATAGTTCAGAAGCAGACCGTGGTCGCGGTCGCCATCGGAGACGTTGCCGGTGATTTTCAACCGACTGGAGAACATGATGGCATAGCCGACCGAGTTGCCGGTGGAGATGTTGTCGCGGATCTCGCTATCGTCGGTGTACATGTAATGGATGGCAAAACGCAGATTGCTGAAGCGGTTGCCACTGAAGACGTTACGCTTGCTGGCGTTGGTCGCGATGCCATCGCGCCCGAAGCTGATATCGTTTCCGGTCACGCGTGCGCCCGGCGCATTCCACAGCGTCACGCCGTTGCCGGTTTCGCTCAACCGGCCTTCCCCGGTGCCGATGATGACGTTGTCGCGTGCTATCGAGTTCTCGGCGCCGTGCAGATAGATACCGTAAAGATTGCCCTCGATCCGGTTCTTCTCGACGATCGCCCGCTTGGCGGTTTGCGCAACGAAGACGCCCGAATTCATGTCTTCGAGAGAGCTGCCCGATCCCGAGACGGCAATGCCGCTGAAGACCACGTCTTCGGCGGTGATGGTGACGACGCTACCCTTGCCGTTGCCTTTGATTGCAGCGCCGGGCTCGCCGCTGAGCGTCACAGGTGTCGCGATCGTGATCGGGCCGTAAAACTCTCCGTTCTCCAGCACCAGTTCATCGCCGGGCTTGGCAGCATCGATCGCTTGCTGGAGGGCTGGCGCGGTAGCAGGCGAGAGGCGGATTGTCTCCGCCTCAGCCATTGCCGGGATGGCGGCGACTGCCGCCATCCCGAGCATTACCGCCTCGTGGAGACGCATCATGCCTTCTTCGGCTCCACGAACATCCGGCCCTTCATCTCCATGTGCATGGCGTGGCAGAACCAGGAGCAATAATACCACCACACGCCCGGCTTATCGGCGGTGAAGGTCACAGAGGCCGTCGCCTGCGGCGCAACTTCCATGTTGATGCCGTAGTTGATGATCGAGAAGCCATGCGTGAGGTCTTCCACCTCGTCGATATTGGTGACGTAGACGGTTACCTCGTCGCCCTGCTTCACCGTGAAGCTCTCGAGCCCGAAGGCGGGCGCGGCCGACGTCATGTAGACGCGAACCTTGTTACCGTCACGGATCACCTCGGAATCGACGAGCAGGTCGATGTTGTCGGCTTTTGCCTGGGCCACCGCATCGGCAAAGAAGCTGTCGTCGCGGCTCCAGATGCTGACCGGGTTGATCTTCGAGTTGTGAACGATTGTCGCGTCATGCGGCTCGGCGAACGTCGGGTTGTCGTGAACCAGCACCATTTCATCGCCCGAGATATCGATGAGCTGATCGTTCTCGGGCTTCAGCGGGCCGACGTTCAGGTAGCGGTCCTTCGAGAACTTATTCAGAGAAATCAGCCACTTGCCATCAGCTTCCTTCGTTTGCCCCATCGACGTGTGGTTGTGGCCGGGCTGATACTGCACATCGAGCTTCTGGCGGATCGGATTGACTTTTTCCCCCTTGTAGGCGCGCCTTGCATCCTCAAGGTTCCACTTGCAGATCTGGCTGTCGATGAAGAGCGTCGTGTAGCAATTGCCCCGACCGTCATAGGCGGTGTGCAGCGGTCCAAGCCCGAGTTCCGGTTCCGCGACGACCGTATCGCGCGGCTTGATCTTGTCGTCGAAAAGGTCGTCGAACAGACGCACGTCCATGACGGTGACGGTTGGCGACAACTTGCCGTTGGCGACGATATGAATGCCGTCCGGCGCAGTGTTCATGCCGTGCGGGCCGTTGGAAACCGGAATGTAGCGGGTGTAGGGGGAACCCTTGCGGCCGTCCAGAACCGGAACGCCGCCCATTTCCTTGAAATCGCCTTTCGCGACCGCTTCCTCGATGCGCTTGAGGTTAAAAACGACGATCCAATCCTGGTCTTTCGCCATCATCTCGGCGAGGTTCACGCCTTCTTCGGAGTTGTAGCAGGTGGCAAAGGCATATTTGCCCTGGTAGTCGGCGTCGACGTTGTCGAGATTGCCGTCGACCATGACCTGCCATGCCACCTTCATCGTGTCGCCGTCGATCGCCGAAAAGATCGCGTGATACTGCTTGTGGTCGTCGAGAACCGAGCCATCGTTCGGGATCGGTACACGATCTTCGCCATTGGCGAAGACGTAGCCGGTACGCGGGTACTTCTGCACGCGCAGACCGTGAACCGTGTGCTGGTTCGGCAACTGGATGATCTTGTCGCACTTCATGACGTCGAGGCGAATGCGGCAGACGCGCGTATTGGCCTTGTCGTTCGCGAAGAGATAGCGCCCGTCATAGGTGCCCTCGGTGAAGGACGGGTGCGGGTGGTGCAGGTCGCCGTTGAGGTAGATGCCGCCCTTGTCCTTCAGATATTCCTTGGTCTCCGGCAGCAGCCCTTCCGTCAGGATCTTGCGGCTCTCGTTCGTCTGGCCCCAGCCGGTGGCGCTGTCGCGGTTGAAGACCGGAATTCGCATCAGCTCACGCATCGACGGCAGGCCGAGGATGCGGACCTCGCCGCTGTGGCCGCCGGAGAAGAAGACGTAGTATTCATCGAGTTCACCAGGCTTCACTTCGATGGACTGGCCACCGGCTGCCAGTGCCGGTGCTGCCGTAACGGTGGAAATCGTAACCGCGCCACCGACGGCCGCAGCACCCGCGACGGCCGCCGCGGCAGTGGAGCCGAGAAGCTGGCGCCTGCTGAGGGCGGTTGGATTGTTGGGATCTGACATGTCTTTGCTCCTTTGATGATGGCTTCAGGCGGGCTCGCCTGTGGCCTCTTCCTTGCCGCCGATCGGCTTGCCCTTGTGGGTAACCACGGTTTTCGCCGGCGCCTGTCCCCGCGATGCAGGGGTGGAAAGCGCCATGAATTTCTCCCGCTTGAGCCGCACCTGGATCATGTGCGGGCAGCGTTGGTCGTCCTGGTAAAGTTCCTGGCAGTGCATGCAGTAGATGCACTCGTTGACGTTGATCTGCCCTTCCGGATGGATCGACTGCACCGGACATTCCTTGGCGCAGCGCTGGCAGGGCGAGCCGCATTCAGGCCAGCGCTTCAGCCATTCGAACATGCGGATGCGTCCGGGAATGGCGAGTGCTGCGCCGAGCGGGCAGAGATAGCGGCAGTAGAAACGCTCGATGAAGAGACCTGCAGCCAGCAGCGTCAAGGCAAAGAGGACGAAGGGCCAATCGCGCGCGAACTTCAGGATGATCGCCGTCTTGAAGGGCTCGATCTCGGCAAAGGTCTCCGCCAGCGCCACCGAGTAGAGCGACAGGCCGAACAACCCGAGGAAGATGATGTATTTCACCGGCCAGAGGCGCTCGTGCAGTCCCCAGGGCAGCTTGACCTGCGGCACCTTCAGCCATTTGGCTATGCCGTTGGTAAGTTCCTGCAGTGCGCCAAACGGGCAGAGCCAGCCGCAAAACGGGCCGCGTCCCCAGAACAGCAGCGCTGCCGCCACGGCCGCCCAGAGAATGAAGATAAGCGGCGCGGAGAGGAAAAACTCCCAGTGAAACCCGGTGATCAGTGAATTGACGAAGGTCAGAATATTGACCACGGAGAGCTGTGCATTGGCATACCAGCCCAACCAGACCAGGGCGAAGAGCAGATAGCCGCGTCGTATCCAGCCGAAGAGTTTCGGCCTGCTGACCAGCCAGTTCTGGAAGAAGAAGATGGCGGTCAGTACCAGCAGTCCGGCAAAGGTGATGACGACGGAAACGCGGCTCATTTCCCAGATGCTGACCCATAACGGCACCTGTTCCCCCTCGACCTGCTTAACCCCCGCCGCGGCTTGCGCGGAGGGCGCGGCGGCGGGCTGGGCTGCCGCTTGGACAGGCGCCGCCTCGACGATCAGGTAGCGTTCGGGAAGTGTGTATCCGAGATCGTAGGGCAGGGTGGCCTTGTCGCGCACGCCGGTGCTGCGCTGGACCAGAAGTTGCAGTTCCCACGGCTCTGTGACGTCGAAGGTGAAGTTGTCGGGAATGATGTAAAGGGCGATTTCGCGCAAGCGAGGCGCGCCTTCGGCGGCGATCTGTATCAGCCGTGTGTGGTCGCGGTCACGAAAGCGCAGACCTTGCCCGTCCTGCAACAGTTCGATGCGGTCGAAGATGCCGCCGCGCACATAGCCTGATCCCTTGAACGAATAGGCACCGTCACCGGCGACCAGAATGGCGGACTGGCCGGGCTTCAGCCGCTTGGCAAGGCGTGCATAACCCTCTTGGCCAAGCAGGCTCTTGCCGATGGCGGGCACGCTGACGGGTGCAAGATGGAGGTCGATGAAGCGGTCCTTGGGGTCGGCTGTTTCGGGCTTCTCGGCCGCATCCTTGTGGCCGGCCCTCAGGAAAGCTTCCGATACTTCACCGACGTCGAGCCGAAGGCTGCGGATCGAGCCGTCGCCGAGAAGGGCTTGCCAGTCGCGGACCTCCTGTTGCGAGGGATCGAGCTTTCGAACCGGAGCACTGCTGGCTGCTGCTGCTGCGGCCTTGTCGCCGAGCCTGCCGCTTCGCACCAGCTTGACGGAAGAGCGCACCACGCTATCGCCCATCACCAGAACGGTAACGGTCGCGCCGCTGACGATGTCCACCTGCGGCGGACGCTCGGCACCCGAGGCGACGTGCGAGAGGTCGCGGCCGATGATCGAGTTCAGCGCCTCGACGACGCGGGCTTCCGGTATGCCGATCAGCACGATCGGCTCCTTGTGGTCCACCAACTTCAGCCCACGCACCACGCCAGTCTTGTCGATCCCGACAATGATATGGATTGGCTTGCCCGAATAGCCGGTCGAGTTGGTGAAATCGGAGTTGAGATAGGCGTAGCCGGCAATGTCGGCCCCCTTGTAGACGGGCGCGATTGCGGGCTCGCCAACGGGGTCGCCAAAGCGGTCGGCGCCGGCAAAGAGCTCCGTCGGCTGAACCTTGGCGAGGTATTCGGAAAGGCGGCCGGCGGCGAACGCCTGGCCCCCAACGGCAAGGACCGAGATGAAAAGCGCGAGAAAACCGGCCAGACCGTGGTTTCGGATGGGGACGTTCTTCAGCATTCGCATTCCATCTGGCGCAGCGGCCGCTCTCACACCGTTCCTGCGCCGCGCCGCGATCTTCGACACAGGAAATTCGAGCGGAAGTTAGCGCCGGAGACGGCCTGATCGTTGAGCCAGATCAACCAACGGTTTTTTTATTTCCATAGAATGCGGACGTTATTTTCGGAGAGACTTCATGCCCAAACTGACCGAAGAGCCGCCTGTTCTGGACACCATGGAGGGCCTGATGCAAACTGCCGCGCGCATGGAGCAGGAGGCGATCGAAGGATATGAGGCGCTGCGAAACAGGATGAGCGCCGAGGGACGACCTGAGCTGGTCCCGGTCTTCGAACGGCTGATCGCCGAGGAACGATCGCATTTGTCCGAGGTCGCAAATTGGTCCAGGGTAAGCGGAATTGAAGCTGCCGGAACAGCGGCCGGGGATTCGGCGCTGCCTGATCTCTTCGACCCTGAAGGCGCCGATTTGATCCCGGCGGAGGCCTTAAGCGCCTATCGCGCTTTTTCGATCGCAGTCAGAAACGAAGAGCGCGCTTTCGAATTCTGGAGCTACGTTGCCGGGAGAGCTCCTTCGCCAGAGATCCGGCAGGCAGCCGAAAGGATGGCCGGCGAGGAACTGGGCCACATCGCGACCTTGCGGCGCGAACGGCGGCTAGCCTTTCATCGCGCGCGTCAGGCTGCTTCGGCTGGCGCCGAGTTGACGCTTGAAGATCTCGAACGGCGTCTTCATGAGCAGTTGCTGGGCTTGGGAGATATTGCGGGTTTGAGGGAACTAACCCGCTTCGCGCATGACGCGAGAGAGCGTCTCGCGAGATGCTACGACCTTGGCGTGGTCTGCAGGCCCAATATCGACGGGTTTTCTCCGGCAGCGTTCGAACGTCCAGCCGTCCTTTGCGGCATCGTGCTCGACTGTTACCTCGATCTCATGGCGCGCGAAGAGGACGAAAATATCCTTGTCTTCGCCCAGGACGCTGCCTCCCAACTGGTGCGGTGCCTTCTGTTCCTGCGGAGCTTGCCGCCCCAGATGTGATCTGGCGTTGCGATGATACCAGATCGGATTACCCCCGAATGGCGATGACGGGCGCGCGTGTCTAAGCCTGGCGGTGCCTGAGGACCATCGTGATGAGCGTGGCGAAGACCATGATGACGCCGTAGGGGATCTTGCGGCTTGCGCGGATCTCCTCGATGCGCCTGACGACGGCGTAGTGCGCAAATGCCAATGGCATGGGCACCCTCAGGGCCAGCATGGTCACGATGCCGCCAAGCAGCAGGAAGAGAGCGAAGGGGAGCATGCCGTGCCAGCCGACGAAGAGGCCGATCGGCAGGAAAAGCTTGGCGTCACCGGCGCCAAACAGCCGGAAGGCCCAGAGCGCGACGCCAAGTGCAAAGAGCAGCAGACCCGCGCCGACATCACCACCTATACCGTCGAGCGAGAAGAGCGCGGCGCCGGTGTCCTGTGTTGTCGCGAGCCTGGCCGTGGCGCCAAGCGCATAGACGGCGACGAGCGCGAGGACAACCCCGTTCGGAATGCGCCAGCGTTGGAAGTCGCTCCAAGCGGCATAGAGAAGGAGTAGGGCCGCTACCAAAGTAATTATGTTGATTGTTTCCATCATGTTTTGCCCGGCTCGCACGACAGATGCTCTTTGCGTTGTGATTGTCGAGTTCTTCCAAAGACTTCGCAACAATCCTAGCGGCGGAAGATCTCAAGAAATATTACACGATTTCACAGTTTGGTGGGTTACTCCTGTATTCGCCCCTAAAAAACAAGGGGTTCTGATTTTAACCATAAGACAGGAATGCTCCATACTGCATCGTATTAGAAGTTGACGATATAATAATTAAGGGATTATTAATTATCTTAGTCGGAGAGGCGGTCTCGATGACATGCGCGGACCGGGGAAGTAAGCGGTCACGCAGAAGTAATATTGCGTTGGAGGTAATTCTCGATGAAAGCATTTTTGACAAAAGTCCGCGCTTTCTCGCGGGAAGAAGACGGCGTAGCGCTGACTGAATACCTTATTCTGCTCGCGCTGCTGGTCGGCGGTGTGATCACCGCAGTAACTGCAGCCGGCTCAAATCTTAGTAATGCCTGGGAAGCCTGGGGCAACTGGTGGACCACGAGCTTGTCTCCTCCGGCTTGAGCTACTTAACATCATTATCGAGGAGGAGGGGAGTTTGTTAACTCCTCTCCCCCTAAATTAGAATTTCAGAATAGTTGTACTTTTCAACTTTGCGAGAATTGGCGATGCGCTCTTCAACGATCATCAGCCTTGTAGTTGCCCTCTTTCTTGCTTTCGCGGCGGTCTATGCTACCCGCACCTATCTCGCTGGTGAGCGCGCCCGCCTTGCGGCGAGTGGCGGTGTCAAACAAACGGAAAAAACGCTCGTCGTCGCGGCGAAGCCCATGCGCTTCGGCGACCGGGTCCGGGCAGAGAACTTGAAGACCATTCCCTGGCCATCAGATGAGAGACCGGAAGGCTCCTTTGATGCGATCCAAGCGGTTCTTGGAGACAAGGAAGAAGCGCGTTATGCCATGGAGGCGATCGATCCAGGCGAACCTGTGTTGGCTTCGAAGATCACTGGTGCAGGTGAACGCGCCACCCTCTCGGCCGCTCTCGATCAAGGGATGAAGGCCGTTTCCATCCGCGTCAACGATGTGCTTGGCGTCGCCGGCTTCGTGCGTCCCTCGGATCGGGTCGACGTACTTCTGACCCGCGTTATCCGCAATTCGAAGAGCGGCAACGAGCAGACCTCGGTGGACGTCCTTTTGCAGGGGGTGAAGGTGCTCGCTGTCGACCAGACAGCCGACGAACGCAAGGACGAACCCTCGGTCGTGAAGACCGTCACTTTCGAAGTGACGACCGACGAGGCGCAGCGCTTGACGCTTGGCGCCAATATCGGGACGCTTTCGCTCGCACTTCGCAATATCGCCTCGGCCTCTGTCGAACAGACGCGACCGGTAACCGTCGCAGATCTGGGGGGTGGCCCCGTGGCCACCGAACTCGTACAAGGTTCTGACGATGGGCGATTCGAGTCGATCGAACGCATGGTTCGCAAAGTCGGCGAGGACCTCGGTGGCCGGATCAATTCCGTCGAAAGCAAGATGAATGCACCTGTAGGTGAAAAACAGGTGCAAATTGTCGAGCGTGATGTCGCGCCGGTCTTGCCCACGGAGCCGAAGTGGGCGACGGTCGGCGTCTGGAGCGCGAACAAACGGGAAGAATACCGGGTGGGGCTGATCCAGTAACATGGGATTTAACCTGTTCCGATTCGGTGCAGGGCCGGCTTCGAGGAGAGGGGCTTTGGCAGGAATGAGGGGAAACATGAGGCACGCTGCGAGATGCAGAGCCCTCCTGGCGACGGCCGCGATTTTTTCGGCCTGCGCTCTTTGGGGGCCTGGCCTAGTCGGGCCGGCGGACGCGCAGGAGAAGTTCATCAATCTCGGCGGGTCGGTTCAGCAGGTTGTGCTGCCACCGAACGACACGATCACGATCGCGACGGGCAAGCCTTTCGGAGACCTCGTGATTGGCAGCGCGGAACTCATCGATGTGGTGCCACTTTCCGACAAGTCGCTTTTTATCCGCGGCAAGAAGACCGGGGCAACCAACATCTCTGTCTATGGTGACGACAAGAAGCTTCTCGGCGTCATCGACATCCGCGTCGCCAGCGATTTCAGCGAGGTGGCATCGGCGATCCGCTCCGCCTCGCCGGGGTCACAGGTTCGGGTGATCAATTCGAATGATCGTATCCGCCTGACGGGCATGGTTCGCGACGCCACCGAGTTGCAGCGAGTGCTTGAAATCGCCCAGTCCTATTCGGATCAGCCCGTCCTCAACCAATTGCGCGTCAACGACTCTCAGCAGGTTATGCTGGAAGTTCGGGTGATAGAGGCCTCCCGTCAAACCGGACGTGACCTCGGTATCGGTTGGTCAGGGCAGGGCAAGAATGGCATCGGCAAGGCGACGACCAGCCAGGGCATCGCGGTAAAGGATGGCGCTCTGGTTCGAACCCTCGAAGATGCGGCGGGCGCGGCAACTGGCATGCAGCCCTTCGGCCAGCTGATTGCCAAGGTCCTCGAGATCTCCGGCGGCCAGATTGACGTGGTCATCAATGCTCTCGAACAAAAGGGTCTGGTGCGTCGCCTCGCGCAACCGAACCTGATTGCCATGAGCGGCGAGACCGCGAGTTTTCACGCAGGCGGCGAAGTGCCGATCCAGACGACCGTGGCCAATGGCGCGACGCTTGCGACGCAAACCGACTACCGCCCCTTCGGTGTGCGATTGACTTTTACCCCTGTCGTCCTCGATGGCGGGCTGATCAGCTTGAGGGTTGAGCCGGAAGTCTCTGAAATCGATACATCTATCAACGTCAACGGCAATCCGGGCTTCATTTCGCGTGCGGCCAAGACGACCGTGGCATTGCGCGATGGCCAGAGCTTCGCCATGGCCGGATTGCTGCAATCGATCAACTCCAAGGATATCCAACAGCTCCCGGGCCTGGGCCAGCTTCCGGTGATCGGTGCACTCTTCCGTTCAACCAGCTTCCTGAAGCGCGAATCCGATCTTGTCATTGTCGTGACCCCGCACATCGTGCGGCCGGCGGCCCCTGGTGAGGCGCTCTATAGTCCGCTGGACCAGACGCGTTCATCCAATGATGTCGAGCTTTTCGCGCTCGGCGTCATGGAAGTGGACAAGGACATGCTCCGTCGCTTCCGCAATGGCGAAGGCATCACCGGGCCCTATGGCCACAGGCTCGACCTCGACACGGGAGGCGCACTTGCAGTTGCGAAGAAGTAAGCACGTCCTCTTGGCTCTTGCCGCAACGAGCCTCATTTCCGGCTGCGCCGACTATTTGAACCACCGTGACAGTATCACATTCGGGCTTGGAAACGCTGTTGAAGCCAATAAAGGGATCCATACTCAGGATCCCTTCCCGCGGGTGGCGCAAAACACGCATATCGCCACCGACGGCAAGACGATCAGTAAGGTCATGCGGAACTATAACGGCTCCGGCCCGAGTGCTGGCGCAGCGATGCCAACGGCGGTGATCCTACCGACGGCGACGCCGCCCATGGGGGCGAACGGCAACAGCAGCGCTGGAAAGTGAACGTGATCCTGGCAGCAGATAGGCAGCGAGGGCCTTGAAAGGAATTCAATAGAAACAACGCGTCACGACGGTAAGCCGCCGCGATCAATGGGGCATGCCAATGTTGAACAGGGCAATCAGACGCTTCTGGAACGATCATCGGGGCTACGTCATCGCGTTGACGCTCATTGCCATGCCACTGCTGCTTGGCGTCTCTCTTTTCGTCATTGATGTCGGCCGCAGCGCCAATCTTCATACCGACCTTCAGAACGCGGTCGATGCCATGGCGCTGACAGGAGCGCGTGAACTCGACGGCCGGGACGACGCGATCGCTCGTGCCGAGGCGGCGATCGAAAAGCTTGCCAACACCGCAGCCTTCGGTGACGGCGGCACCGGGATGTCGATGGGGTCGTACATCACCGTCTCCTACGATGCGGGGAACGATGCAGCCAGCACGGTGACGGTCAAATTTCTGAAAGGCATTCCTGGTGACGGCACTTTCGCTGGAGACGACGACGATCCGATTACCGAGGCGATGGTCACAACGGATCCGAACGAGGCCGGTTACACCTGGGTAAGGGCCAAGGACCAGGCGATGCAGACCATCTTCCCGGTGCCTGTCGGTCTCAATCGCGATACCATTAATGTGTCCGCTGACGCGGTCGCAGCCTACCGGGTCAGCGCCTGTGACGTGACACCGATCTTCATCTGCAACCCTTACGAGCCTGCCGGTAACACCAGTGCGGCCGCAAGCGAGCAGGCGGCGGAGGCGTTGCACGACAAATTTGCGGCCGGCGACCTCTATGGGGTCCAGATCGAGCTTCACAGCACGTCTTCGTCCAATCCGGGGCCGGGCAATTTCGGCTTCCTTCGCACGCCGCTCGGAAATGGCGCATCCGTGCTCGCCGAGGCTCTTGCAACAGGCAATCCGGGCACATGCTACACGAAGGACAGCCTCGATACCGAAACCGGCGCAAAGGCGGGACCGGTGGAAGCCGGCGTGAACACCCGCTTCGGTTTGTATTCAGGATCATTCAAGAGTGTAAGCAACGACGGTCGGTACAGACCGTCCGACAATGTGCGTTCAGCGCAGAATCAGACGGGTGGTGCCAGCAAGATCTGCGGCGACTATAACCCGGTTATGGCCGGAAGCGCGGTTGGAGACGTCACCAAGGCGGTGCCGCTTGGTTACGGTGCGATGATGACCTCGATGGGCGGGGGCAAGATCAGCAGTGGCAACAATTGGAACTACGCCGCCTATTGGAATGTCGCGCAGGGTGGCACGGCGCCGTCCGTCACCGCAATCCTCAGCAACCACTCGAGCTATCCTGGTAATGGCGCCTCGGCCCCGAGCCAGCCCTCTGCCTACGATGTCTATCGCTACGAACTCAACAACCCGTCGCTGATCAGCCATGCTTCGGCGAATGGAGAAAAGGGTACACCGACAACGGGCGGCCAGTGCTATTCGGGGCCGGCATTGTCGAACTATACCTCGGACGAATATGGCGATCGCCGCGAGATCTTTTCCGCAATCGTCAATTGCGGCTATGAGGCGTCGGTCGGCCATCTGAACGGCCATAAGGCCACTCAGGCGGTCGCCTTCGCTCGTATGTTCCTGACCAAACCCGCGATCACGGACGGCGGCGAACGGTATCTTTCCCTGGAGATGATCGACATCACCGGCAAGGGCGGGCGTGGCACTCTCGACGAATTCCTGCGCGAAGAAGCGGAGCTGGTTCGATGATGATCGCGCTCCGAAAATTCCTCTCCGATCGCGGCTTCTGGTCGAGAGATGACGGCGCCGTGCTGACCGAAGCGCTGGTTGCCGTGCCTTTCATCACGCTGTTCGCCGCCGGTGTTCTCGAATTCGGCAACCTTTTCTGGGAACGAATGCAGATTGACGCCGGCCTGAGAGATGCGGGCCGCTATCTAGCGAGGTGCCGGCCCGATTCCGGGACCTATGACCCGACATGCAATGCGGTAACCGCAAAGATGATCGCATTCTACGGGACGCAGAGCCCCGCCGCGAACGCTGCCTTGCGCGTTCGCGGCTGGGGGCCTGATGCTGCCGACATCACGATCGTTCCCGTCGATGCCGATGGCACGATCACGGTGCAGACCTCGCATGTCTATCAGAGTTCGCCGGTCTTTTCCTGGCTCGGCATCGATCAAATCACCATCAGATCCTCTCATGAAGAGAGGTACATGGGATGGTAAAGCGACGAATGCCCGTTTCATTCTGGCAGGATGAGCACGGTGTGACACTCACCGAAGGCCTGATAACGCTGCCGCTCGTCCTTCTGGCGATTTCGGCCTTTGTCGAGTTCGGTTACGCCATGTCGCAATGGAACCAGACGGTGAAGGCCCTGCAATTTGGTGCCCGCCTCGCCGCAGTCTCCGATCCTTTGACCATTGACTTCGCCGATGTTTTCCCGACCGACGCAGCCGACCCGCTGAACAACGGCGACGCGACGCCGAACGACTCGACGATATCGTCGACCTGCTGGCCGGGCTCGACCGATCCGGCAGTGAGCGGGAACTGCAGCGCAGAACTGAACCGGATCGTTATGGGAAGCGATGGTGCCTGCGGGGTGGCGGGTGATCCGAACCCGGGCATCTGCGATCTCAATTGGCGGATCCAGCCGGCAAATCTGGTGGTGACCTATCAGCGTTCGGGGCTCGGTTACTGGGGGCGGCCGAACGGACCGGTGCTGACCATGCGGCTGGAAGTGCGCGGCGTTACATTCGACCTGCCACTTCTTGGCCATCTGCTTGGATTGGATCAGATCGGAGTTCCCGCTCATCCGGTCACACTGACGACGGAAGACCTCGAGACATGTTCAAGCTGCTGAGCCCTTCAATATTGCGTGGGGGTGCGAGATGACCGCACATATGAATTTTGCAACGACCACCAAGATTCTCGTTCTTTCTGACGATGCGGCGGCGGCGAGTCTCATGCTCGATACGTTCGGGTCGCTGTCGCGTTACGAAGCGCGCCACATGGCGCTGAGCGCGCTTGGCGAGGCGGGACGAGTCGATCCGACACAGTTCAATCTGATCGTGCTCGACGTCGATTGTGGCGACATGCTCTGCCGCCCGGAGATTTTCGCGTTTCGTGCCAGTCATCGCAATATTCCGATGGTGATCGTTTCCGAGCTTCTGTCGGATGAATTGATGCGACCGCTGTTTCGGCTGAACGGTGACGACTGGCTGAAGAAGCCGCTCGAGCGCCGTGCACTGATCGAGATGATCTCGACCCATGCGCCAGGCGTCGGCGGCAACGAGAGCCGGGTTCATGCCGTCGTTGCTGCCGTCGGCGGCGCCGGGGCGAGTGTCATCTCCTCGTCGCTTGCCCATCTGTTGGCGCAGCCGACGAAAGGCGTCACGCCGCGTGTCGGTCTGTTCGATCTGGATTTCTCGTCCGGATCGCTCGGTTACTATCTCAACCTTCTCAACGACTACGATCTGAAGACCGTCATCGCCAATCCGGCGCGTGTCGATCTCGAATTCATCGATCTCGTGCGCAAGCGCCATGCCGGCGGCTTCACACTGCTGTCGTTCAAGCAGCCATCGGTGCTGTTGGAGGCGAAAGGGACCGAGTTGGTGCTACGCATGCTGGATGTTGCAGCCTTCGAGAGCGATCACCTGGTGATCGATGTGCCTTACTACGAAACGCCCTGGAAGAGCGATGTGCTGGCCTCGGTCAACAGTGTTTCCATTGTCACCGAAATGACGATCCCGGCGCTTCATCAGGCCAAGGATCTATACGTCGACCTTGTACGGCAGCGCGGCAGTGCCGACACGATCCAGGTGGTCATCAACAAGTATCATACCAGGCTCTTCAGCCTCGGGGTGCGTCGCGAGCAGGTGGACAAAGTGTTCAAGGATACGCACGCGCAGATCATCCCCTATGACTGGGACACGCTGAGCGAGGCGGTGAACCGCGGCGTTCTTCCCAACGAGGTCAATTCGCGCTCGCCCTTCTGTGGCGCCGTCGGCAAGCTCGGAGCTCTCGTCAGATGAGGGAACTCCTCCACGGCAGCAGTGGATCGGAGGACCGAAGCAGCGCCGGCTTCGGTCATGCCCGATATACGTGGGCCGTGTTGCTCTTGAGTGCGCTGGCGCTTGCGGCGGCTGCGACCGGAGCATTGGCGGGCGGGACGGTGCCGCGCAGTCTCGGGCCGAAAACGAGCACGATCGTAACGATCGAGAACAAATATCCGGCTGGCACGATCGTGGTCGGCAGTCAGCAGCGGACGCTCGATCTGGTCATTTCAGGCAACCGCGCGATCCGTTATCGGATCGGCGTCGGCCGCGACGGTTTCCGTTGGAGCGGCGTTGTGAAGGTGGGACGAAAAGCCGAATGGCCTGATTGGCGACCGCCAGCCGAGATGAAGGCGCGGGCACCGGAACTGCCGGCGCTTGTGCCTCCTGGTCCGTTCAACCCATTGGGCGCCCGCGGCATCTATCTCTACCGGGGGAGCGCCGACACGCTTTATCGCATTCACGGAACGAACGAGCAGTCCACGGTCGGGCAGTTCGCGTCCTCAGGCTGTTTCCGCATGAGCAATGCCGACATCATCGATCTCTACGAGCGGGTGACGGTCGGAGCAACGGTGATCGTCAAATAGTCGAAGAAGGTAGGAAGCAATGGCAACCGGGTTCATTGGACGTTTCTACAAGCAGCGGGATGAGGAGCTGAAGGAAGCCGCTGAACCCTCTCAGATGCCGGTTGCCGAAGCTGCCGTCGTGCCCGATCCCGAGGCTGCCGGCGCCGCGGCTAGCGCCAGGCTGGAGGAGTCTCTGGGGCTCGACATGGTTGCGGAGCGCGTCAATCTGCACCGCCATCTTCTCGATCGCATCAACCTCGGCATTCTCGACACGATGGACGAAGAGGAAATCGCCACCGAGATCAGGCCGCTCGTCAAGGACTACATTCGGCGCAACAATTTCCCGCTTAATGCCAAGGAAATCAACGACCTGATCCGCGATATCACCGACGAGATGCTCGGACTGGGGCCGATTGAGCCCTTGCTTGCCGATGACTCGATCGCCGATATCCTGATCAACGGCTACAACAGCGTTTATGTCGAAAGGCGTGGCAAGCTCGAAAGCACCGCGGTGCGTTTCAAGGACGAAGATCACCTGCTGAGGGTGATCAACAAGATCGTCTCCGCGGTCGGACGACGCGTCGATGAATCGACGCCGCTGGTCGATGCACGATTGAAGGATGGATCTCGTGTCAACGTCGCCATCAGACCAATCTCAGTCGACGGGCCGCTCGTCTCGATCCGCAAGTTCACGCGCAAGCCGCTGACGCTGGAGCGCCTGGTCGAGAATGGCGCCATGGCGAACGCCATGCGGATTCTGCTGAGCGCCGCTGTGAAAGGCCGGGTGTCGATGGTCGTCTCCGGCGGCACCGGCTCGGGCAAGACGACCCTGCTCAACGCCCTGTCGTCGCAGATCTCGGCCAAGGAGCGCCTGATCACCATCGAAGACGCGGCCGAATTGCAGCTGCAGCAGCCGCATGTCGGACGGCTGGAAACGAGGCCGCCGACGCTCGATGGCCGTAACGAAGTGCGCCAGCGCGAACTCCTCAAGAATGCCCTGCGCATGCGGCCCGATCGCATCATCGTCGGCGAAGTGCGCGGCGAAGAGGCCTTCGACATGCTGCAGGCGATGAACACCGGCCACGAAGGCTCGATGACGACCATTCACGCCAACACGCCGCGCGACGCCGTCGGCCGCCTTGAGCAGATGGTCGGCATGGCGGGCATGCCCATGTCGCAGCTCAGCATCCGCTCGCAGATCGCCTCGGCGATCACCATCATTGTTCAGGTCCAGCGCCTGAGCGACGGCAGCCGCAAAGTGGTGTCGATTTCCGAGATCACCGGCATGGAGGGCGAAGTCGTGCAGATGCAGGAAATCATGCGGTTCAGGCGAACGGCTACCGACGATAACGGCCGCATCCACGGCGAATTTCGGGCGACCGGCCTTCGACCCCGCTTCGTCGAGGAATTCGCGGAGCTCGGGATCGTGATCCCCGCGGCAATCTTCGATCCGGGAAAACCGTTGCAAACGGGGGCGATTGAACCATGACCTTGCTGCTCCTCTACGCTGCGGTCTTCATCGCTGCGCTGGTTTCCGTCGAGGCGCTGATGCGCAGCTACTTCCGGAAGTCCGAGCGGCAACGCGCCGTCAATCATCGGCTAAGCCTACTCGATGCGAGCGAGGACCACCTCAAGACTTACCGCGCGATGCTGAAGGAGCGCAGCGCCGACGAAGATTGGCGATCCATGCCGCTGGTTCAGCGCGCCCGGCAATTCTATGCTCAGTCCGGTATCAAGTTCGACGCGAAGCGTTTTGCGCTCTACGGAATCGTCGGCGCGGTACTGGTCTGGTTGGCCGCTCAATTCCTCATACCGAGTATCCTGGTCCGGATTCCCGTCTTCGTGCTAACCTGCCTGCTCGTCCCCATCATTGCCGTCTGGCGCATTCGGGCCAACCGGATTCGCAAGTTTACCCTCAAGCTTCCCGAGGCACTCGACGTTGCCAATCGCAGTCTATCTGCAGGTCATCCGCTGCCGGCCGCAATTTCCCTTGTAGCGCGCGAAATGCCAGATCCGGTCGGAACGGAATTTGGTCTGCTCTCTGATGAGCTGACCTATGGCACCACCTTGGACGATGCCCTCGTCAACCTCAGTCACCGTGTCGGGGCGGAAGACCTGAACCTGCTGGCAATTGCCTTGAGCGTGCAGGCGGGCACGGGTGGGAATCTGGTCGAAATCCTTCACAATCTTTCGAAGACCCTGCGTGATCGCACGATGCTGAAAGCCAAGGTCAAAGCGATTTCGTCGGAAGGGCGTATCACCGCGATTTTCATGTCGGTCTATCCGTTCCTTCTCTACGCAATGATCAAGGCGCTTGCGCCAACTTACTTCGACACGGTTTGGGCGAGCGGTCACGGCACGACCATTGTCATCGTGCTCATCTCCATCATGGCAGTCGGCAATATCATTCTCTACAAGATGATCAACTTCGAATACTGAGGTCGCCATGGGCGAGTACGGAATCTACATCGTCGTCTTTTTCGCGGTTCTGATTTTTTCCGCCGTTACGTCGGAGCTGATGTTTCGCAGACGCGAGGTTGGCGTCCGGTTGTCGGAGACGACCACAAAGCCAAGTGCCGACGATCTTCAACTCGGCGACGGTACGTTTGTCGATCTCGGCGAGGCCGAGAACCGACTGATCCGCCGCTATTTCGAAATCACGCGGCGGGATCAGAATGCCAACTCCACCCAGAACCGGCTGATCCGAGCCGGATATTTCGGCGCAAACGCCGTCACCGTGTTCCAGGTCGTGCGCGCGGTTGTTTGCGGCGCGGTCATGGTCGCTGCGGCCTGGTCCATGGACCGCTTCCTCCCACAGATGTCCAGGGCGGCAATTCTGCTGGTCGCGATGATCGCGACCGGCGCCACCTTCGTACTGGTGAACATCTACATCGACCGGCGCGGTGACGCCAAGGAGCGGGAATACCGGCGGCTGTTCCCCGACTTCATGGATATGTTGATCGTCTGTCTGGACGCCGGCATGAGCCTGGAGGCGGCAGCGAACCGCGTCGCCCGGGAGTTCGTCCAGAAGCGGCAGGATTTTGGTCTGCACCTTTCAATCATGATGCTGGAGGTCCGCGGTGGCCGACGCTTGCGCGAGGCTCTCGCGAATCTCGCGACGCGTTTACGGATTGACGAAGCGCGCGCGCTCGCCGTGCTCTTCCGCCAATCGGAAGAGCTTGGAACGAGCGTTACCCAGACGTTGCGTGTCTACAGCAAGGAAATGCGTGATGTTAGGATCGTGCGGGCCGAGGAGAAGGCCAATGCCCTGCCGATCAAGATGCTGTTACCGCTCGGCGCCTTCCTCTTTCCCGTCAGTCTCATCATCGTACTCGTCCCCATCGTCATTCGCGTCATCAACCTTCTCTCCGGGCTCCGCGCCGGTGGATAGGTAGGAGTGAGACTCCATGCAATATTCGCCCAGCCAGGACCGTGAGGACTTTGCACTCGCGCTCGACCCACGAATGCCGGTGGTGCCGTTGAGCATCGAAGAGACCGGACTGGAACTGTCCTTCCTGTTGCGGCTTGCCGCTAAATGTGCAACCGAGCAGGACACGGTTACAGCCTCGCATCTTTCCGACCGGATGAAGCTTTCGAAGGTGCTGACCAACCTTCTCATCAAGGAATTGGTGAAGCTGTCCTGTCTCGAAGCGCGGGGATTAGCGGGGGACGACGTCAAGTCCGACATCCGCTATGCCCTTTCGGCAAAGGGCTTGGAATATGCGCAGGCGGCCCAGCGACAGTCCGAGTATATCGGTCCGGCTCCCGTGTCACTCGACGCCTTCTGTCGCCAGATCGGCGTACAGTCGATCCATCACGAACGCGTCACTTCCGAGCGGCTTGTCCGGAGCCTGGACGGGCTGGTGTTGTCGCCGGCATTGGTCGAGAAGCTGGGACCGGCGGTCAATTCGGGCCGTTCCATCCTTTTCTACGGTCCGCCGGGCAACGGTAAGACGAGTATTGCCGAGCGGACCTCCGAACTTTTCATCCAGACGATCTGGGTGCCCTATGCTATCGAGGTCGGCGGCTACGTCATCAGTTTCTATGACGAGGCGACACATCAGGCCGTGCGAGAGCCGACGGCCAGACCGCATCCGAAGGCGGATCAACGGTGGGTGGAATGCCGGCGGCCGGTCATCAAGACGGGCGGCGAACTCACGCTCGAGCTGCTTGACCTGACCCACAACCCGGGATCCAACGTCTACGAAGCGCCGGTGCACCTGAAGGCTTCGGGTGGGGTCTTCATCATCGATGATTTCGGGCGCCAGCAGGACCGGCCGCAAGCGCTCATCAACCGCTGGATCGTGCCGCTCGAGCGTGGCTACGACTTTCTGACATTGCATACCGGCAAGAAGTTCAAGGTGCCCTTCGACGAGCTGGTCGTCTTTTCGACCAACATTCCGCCCCGGGAGCTTTCCGATGAAGCCGGCCTGCGACGCCTCAAATATAAGATATATGTGAATAACCCGTCGCGGGATGAATATGTTCGCATCTTCGAGTCCTATGCCCGCTCGGTCGCGATAAACTTGGCGCGTGATGATTTGCACGTTTTCTATGAGCGGAAGTACCGAGGGGATACGCTGGCGTCCTGTTACCACCCTAAATACCTCCTGGATTTTATCTCCTCTTATTGCGAGTTTAACGACCTGCCCAAGGTCGCGTCGCTGGAGATGCTTGAGCGGGCTTGGGGAGGGGTGTTCACATTGGATTGAGGCGGAAGACTGAGCCGTTACCGGCAGGGGGTAATGCCTATTAAGGAATATCTGAAATACTCGTGCAGGCCGGCCATCGGCGCAAAAACACAGAGCATGATCTAAAGCGAGTGCGGCCCAGCGATCACGTGGGGTCTAGGGGACAGGTAGAGTGAGGGCCGTGGCCCAGTTTGCTGACGGAGGAAATCGATGACGCATATTTCGAATGTCGGTGTCGAAATCGAGCCTGACGTCGAGTTGCGGCGCAGGGAGCACGGTGCGAAGGAGCCAAGCCGTTCGAGAACCATGCCGATCATCGCGCTGGGACTCATGTTGCTGCCGCTCAACACCGGCATCTTGCTTTACACCGCAAAGAATGCCGCGGACGTGCGCGAAAGCCGAGAAACGCTTTCTGCTCTCAAACGCTCGATCGACGGCCTGAAGCAGCAGATCAGCAAACAGGCCGTGAACATCGCCAGCGGGGCCAAGGCCGATGATATGGCGGCCGTTCGCAAATCCGTTGAGGAGTTGCAGAGGGATGTCGCCGACCTCGATGGCCGCGTAACCCCGAGCATGTTCGCATCCGGCGGTAGCATGATCATCAGCGCGCCTGGGAAAGAAGTAACCCAGCGCCTGTCACCGTCATCCTATTCGGTTTCCGCTCCGCAATCCGCTGTTGACGATGTCCTGGCCGCAGCCGATCCCCAGGGCGGCTCCATCGCCAACTTGCCGCGCTACGAGCGAACTGTCTCTGCGGATGGCAAGCTCGTTCTAAGAAAAGTGCGCTAAATTGAGCAGCCTTGACGTGGGTTCTCACCTGTAGCTTCTTCGATGAGGCGTCGAAGAAGCAATATTTGTCTCAATAGCAGCCCAGCGTCCTTCACTCGCAGAAGTGTACTGCCGACGCGTTCGTTCTTAGTAGAAACTCACGTAAGTGCGCTCACGCCCTGGCGATATGCGCCGGCGGACTGACCTGAGCGAACGGCGACAACCAGTTACCGCTGTGCGTACTTGACGCTGTTCTTCATCAATTCGAGATTCCTCGCCGTCGTCTCATTCGAGGGGTCGATCTCATATGCTTTCAGGAAATAGGTTCGAGCCCCGGGCAGGTCACCGCGCAGCAGGTGGGAATAGCCGATATTGTTGTAGTAGACGGCTGTGCCGCCGATCATCTTCGACAACTGCGCATAGGCGCGATCGGAAGTATCAAACCGGCCGATCATGTCGGACGAGGCCGCAAAGCCCAGCCATGCGGCAGGGTCTCGTGGAAAGACCTCGACCGCCCGTTTGTAGATCGCGTAGGACTTTCCGTAGTTCTTCTCCTGGAACTGGAGCTTGCCCGTAGTCACCAGTTCATCGTCTTTGTAGAAGGCAACCGCCGAATCATCGTTGAGAGTTTTCGCGCTATCGCCGTAGGCGGCGACATCGTCGAGTGCATCCGTTTGGCACCCTGCCAGCAACAGCACTCCTGCGAGCAGCGTAACGCGGCCTATTTGGCTCCGAGACATTTCCATTACATTCCCCCAATTGCGGGCATCCTAGCTCGCCTAGAAATGAGCTCACCGGAAATCTTCCAGAAAAATACCTAATAAAGATAGAATTGAAATTGGGAGTCGCAATAAAGAGACACATGCCGGCCGGCTGGCCCCATCGGCGTCCGGAAATCCGCCTTGCCGCCGAGATATTCAAGCGGTGGAACTGAGAGACACCAGCGGAAGGGCCCGTCAAGCAGCAAGATGTTCCGATTCGGTCGGCGAATCGCGTAAGCCTCGATTAAGCATCATCTTATATTGTCGTCTGATACGACCCAGATGGGGCCGGGGGCTGAAGGAATAGACCATGCGCGTTTTAGCTTTGACCGTCATTCGCCTTGGTCCCTGCGGAGCCTACATGGCGGCGGTCATCTCCCTTCTCAGCGTCGCGCTATTGTGCAGCACTCCGTCCAGCCCATTCGCATGGGCCGTGTACACAACTATGCTGCCGATGACGCGCACTCTCATACTCACGCTTGTGACCTCTTCCGATATGATCTTCTGGGGCGCGACCGTGGCGCTGCTTATCGCCGCCGCGGCCGGCGGCTATCTGGCAATCCGGCCGGAGCGATACCTGCGGCTGCGCTTCATTCATGCGCACGTGGCGCTCATAGCCTCGGGACTTGCGGTGCTCCAGATTTCACAAAACAGCGCGGGCCTCGCCAGTATTTCGTTTTCTCAACTTCCACCGGTTGGCTGGTCATTCGTCGACGGCTCGTCTGCGGCGTTCGCCTTGTTCGTCCTGATACTCCTGGCATGCCTCAGCGCTCACGTGGCGATCATCAACAGCATCCGCTCCGCTCGCCATTGCGCCAAATGAAATGGCGAGCTTGTTGAGGATGGTCCCCCTTTAACGAGAGTTCGCGGATTTCCCATTCAGCATTGAGGATCTCGCTGGCGCGTTGATCCGGTGCGGCGCAATCAAGCAGGCGGCACTTCGCAAGGGATCGCGGCGTGTCGTCTGATCTGCCGGCCGGAAAATTGTCTATTTTTACAGCTGCTGTAGGTTGATCAGCCGTTGCCCGACTTCAAGTCGGCATACTTGCGCGAAAGTTATTAAGAGCACGCATGGATTCACCATCAGTCATCAACGATTTTGCCTCGATCATCCAGACGTCTCTGGCGCCTGTTTTTCTGCTTGCCGGCACGGCTGGATTTGTCAGCGTCTATGCGACCCGCCTCGGCAGGGTCTCGGATCGGGTTAACGAGGTGGGGGAGAAAGACGGGGTCGGTGAAGCGCGGCGCATACAACTAGACTATCTGCGCCGGCGAACGCTTGCTCTTGAGATCGCGGTCGCCTTGGGGACCTTGGCCGCGATCTGCACCGGCTGTGCGATCCTGAACCTGCTTGCAGGTGCGCTCGAATTCGGGTTCCGCGAAGAAAATCTGTTCTGGTTCTTTGGCGGTGCGATCGTCTCGCTCATTGGTTCGCTTGTGGCATTCCTGTTTGAGATGCTCATCGCCGGGCGGAACATGCTGCGGCAAATGCGGATGGATCAGTCGAGTCTCGAGCGCGATTGAGGTTCGCAAGATCGTCAAGACAGGGAGAGCGCCCTGTGGCGCTTTGGGGGCCGTTCTTGAAGGTTGCATATCCCCAGTCGTATCAGCACTCGGATTATACGCGCGGCAACCGGTCTACGTGAGGGGCGAAGCGTCATTGGAAGGTTCTGGGCCTTGACCACGGCAATCGACGGTTGACTAAATATTAGAAACTGCGATTGAATGGCAGTAGGGGAAATCCGTAACGGTTATGCTCGATGGCGATGCTTCTTTCCTCGTTTCGCAGGACTGCCGCTGACTATGGGCTGGCCTATGTGATGCTGTTGGCGCACGTTGCGGCTATGGCGAGCCTGGCTTGGTATCTTGGTGTTGAGCCGCACTATCAAACAGCATCGCTCTACGCGGACTGGTCCTTTTCGGCGATTACAAGCATGGCATCGCTCTACATGCTGTGGACAGTGCTCAAAATGATCGCAAGAAGGGAAGAGCACCCAACGGCGGCGCTGAAAGCGCACATGGAAAAAGTTCTGCTCGGGAACGATAGACTGGCGCACGCAACGCATTCGACCGCAATCTTTTTCGCGATGATCGTTGTGTTCAGCACCGTCAAGTCGACGATTCCGGCGATCGTTCCATTCTCGTGGGATGAGGGCCTGATCCGGCTGGATCGGGCGTTGTTCGGTGGCGTGGATCCGTATGTCCTGACCAGCACGGTGTTCGGGAATGCATATGCTCTTATTGCCTTGAATTTCGTCTACAATCTTTGGATGGTAATTTTTACGTTATCGATGATCGTGGTTCCGTGGATCGGTAATCATGAGTTGCGGTTGCGGTACATCTTCACGATCCTACTGACCTGGTTCGTAGGCGGTAACATCTTGGCACTCCTGTTATCGTCGTCCGGGCCTTGCTTTGTGGAACTTCTTTATGGTGACGACACATACGCACCCTTGATGGCGCTGCTCAGGAACGTCGATGCCGACACCGGGATGGTCTGGGCGCTGATCGCGCAAGATACTCTTTGGGAGTCCTACACGCGCGGTGGTGGGGCGATCTCCGGTATTTCGGCAATGCCCAGCCTCCATGTCGCGGTTGCCGTGATCATGGCGTGTGTGACCTGGCAGCGAGGTGGCGTGTGTCGCAAGATTGGTTTGGGCTATGCCGTCACGATCTACATCGGTTCGATCCAGCTCGGTTGGCACTACGCGACCGACGGAATCATTGGGGGCGCCATAGCGCTCCTGTTTTGGAAAGCGTCTGCGTATTTGACTGACTGGTCTCTGTCCCGACGGCTCGATCCGGCTGAAGTAGTGAGAGGGATCTGACTATGTTTAGTCCTCAGGCACTTGTCAGCGCGTTGATTGCAGGTGCACGCCGAGATGCTGCGGTTGTATTGTTGTCGATTGCTTACTTACTTCTGGCATTTGTTGACCTTGAAATGACGGTTAGCACCTGGATTGGGTATTTCTTCGCTTCCTTGATGGGCCTAGTCGCAATAACTGCCCTATTCGCTGCAGGCGTTAGGGGTGGCTACCATGTTCTGGTCAATCGCATGGATCGGCCGATTACTGCGATCATCCGCGACATCCGCGGCGTATCATTCGCAACGGCTACGTCCTACCTTCCTGTTGCCCTCGCACAAGTGATCCTTACAAGCGTATTCTGGCCGTGGAAAACTCGCTTGCCGGCGTTCTCCTGGGACGCGACGCTGAGCGATCTTGATCGAATGCTTCACTTTGGTTGGCTTCCGTGGCAGTGGCTTCAGCCGGTCTTGGGCTATTGGCCGGTGACATTCCTGCTCAGCATGAACTACAGTATTTGGTTCATGGTGATGTGGACCTTTTGGATGACCCTTGCATTCAGCGAGCGGCCCCAACGCACTCCGTTTCTCATCGCTTTTGCTTTGCTGTGGATCCTTCTCGGTAGCGTACTGGCGACCGCGTTTGCATCAGCCGGCCCGTGTTTTTTCGGCAACCTCGGGCTTGGGGACAACCCGTATGCCGGTCTGATGTCCTATCTCAAGGCTGCTGACCAGAGCGCGCCGATCTTTGCTCTAGACGTCCAGGACCTGCTTTGGAGGGGGTACGCAGGTTCAGGCACCGAGATGGGCATTTCCGCCATGCCTAGCCTTCACAACGCCACGGCGCTCCTGATGGTCCTGGCTTCAAGAAGCCTTCACCCCGCCATACAATGGCTGCTCAAGATCCATTTTGTTCTGATATTTTTGGGGTCGATACACCTGGGCTGGCACTATGCCGTTGATGCTTACGTCTCCTATGCGGCAACACTAATGATCTGGTTCGGGATTGCATCGCGGTTCCAATCTCGTGCGCCGATACCGCACGTCGTTTTGGGTGCGCCCGAACCACAGGCGGCGGAACTTCCAGATTCATCAGCAGTTGTCTTCGTAAGAGGGATGAACATAGGAATGGATGAGCCGAAGGGCGGCGCGCCAGGGACTGCCAGCTAGCCCTGGTTCAGAGGCGCTTTGGGCGAACGCATACTGCGCGAATGGCTCGATCAACGGCCCGACCCGTGATGATGATGATCGCTGGCGGTATCGCGTCGCGCGATGTTTGGAGAGGTTGGGCGGTGTTGGCCGCCCATTTGTTTGACCGCCTTTCTTAAAGCGCGATGACGGCCTCGATCTCGACCTTTGCTCCCTTCGGAAGCGCCCTGACTTCGTAGCAGGCGCGTGCGGGGAATGGCTTGGAGAAAAAGCCGGCATAGACCTTGTTGATTTCGGCGAAATGGCTGAGATCGGTCAGAAGGACCGTTGTCTTGACGGTGTTGGCGAGGCTCGTGCCGGCAGCGGCCGCAATTGCGGCAAGGTTCTTGAGGCATTGTTCGGCCTGCGCGATCGCGTCGTCGGAGTTGAATTCTCCGGTCGCCGAATCGATCGGGAGCTGGCCGGAAACGAACAGCAGGTCGCCGACCTTGATCGCCTGGGAGAAGGGGCCGACGGCGCCCGGCGCGTCGTTCGTGTGAATTTCCTGGATCATGATCTGGTCCCTCGAAAGTGGTTGAACGGAGCCGCCTAAGCGTAGCGGGCGATTGCGAGATCGGTTGCATCGATCTCGGGCTTGCGGCCACTGACGAGATCGGCGATTACCCGGGCCGAACCGGAGCTCATCGTCCAGCCGAGCGTACCGTGACCGGTGTTGAGATAAAGACCCGCGACCTTCGTCGCACCGATGACGGGCGTGCCATCCGGCGTCATCGGGCGAAGGCCCGACCAGAAGCTGGCCTTAGACACGTCGCCGCCCGGGAAGAGGTCGGTGACGGAATGTTGGAGCGTGAGGCGGCGGGGTTCGCCGAGATCGTTGGTGTAGCCGGAGATTTCGGCCATGCCGCCAACGCGGATGCGATCTCCGAGCCGGGTAATGGCGATCTTGAAGGTCTCGTCCATGACTGTTGATTCCGGCGCGCGCGAGGCGTCGGTGATCGGGATCGTCAGCGAATAGCCTTTGACTGGATAGACCGGCAGACGGATACCGTGCGGTCTGACGAGGAGCGGCGAGAAGCTGCCAAGTGCCACGACGACGGCATCGGCCTGCAGCGTGCCGTGCGCGGTGACGGCGCCACGTACGTGGCCACCCTCGACATCGAGGCCGCGGATGATGCTGCCATAGTTGAAGCGAACGCCGAGCTCTTCCGCCTTTTTCGCGAGCGCGTTTGTGAACTTGAAGCAGTCGCCAGTCTCGTCCTTCGGCGTCAGCAGGCCGCCGACGATTTTGTCGCGCACATGCTTCAACGCCGGCTCGACGCGGATGCAGCCGTCGCGGTCGAGAACTTCGTAGGGAATGCCATCGGCGGCGAGCGCCTTGACGTCCTTGCCGGAAGCATCGAGCTGCTGCTGCGTGCGGAACAATTGCAGCGTTCCCTGCATGCGCTCATCATAGGCGATGCCGGTTTCAGCGCGCAGTGTGGCGAGCGAGATGCGGCTGTAATCCGCCAGGCGCAACATGCGGCTCTTGTTGATCGCATAGCGCTTGGAGGTGCAGTTGGAGAGCATCTTCACCATCCAGCACAACATCGCGGCATCGACCTTCGGGCGTAGGATCAGAGGCGCATGCTCCATGAACAGCCACTTCATAGCCTTCATCGGAATCCCGGGCGCGGCCCAGGGCGAGCAATAGCCGAAAGAGACTTCGCCGGCGTTGGCGAAGCTTGTCTCCAGGGCCGGGCCAGGCTGACGGTCGATGACCGTTACCTCATGTCCGGCCTTGGCAAGCTGGTAGGCCGACGTCACGCCGATGATGCCGGAGCCGAGAACGATAACTTTCATGATGTCCTCATGGGAGAAGAGAAGGGGTCAGCGGTATTGCCGCTCATAGCGTTGGCCGAGGCCGGTCAGGATTTCGTAGGCGATGGTGCCGGCGTCGCGGGCAATGTCTTCAAGCGTCTGGCTGGGGCCGAGTACTTCCACGAGGCTGCCGAGGTGCAGGCGATCTCGCGGCAGGGCGGAGATGTCGATGGTGATGCTGTCCATTGACACGCGGCCAACGATCGGCAGGCGAATGCCGTCGCAATAGACCGCGCCCCGGTCGCTCAGGCTTCGTGGCAGGCCATCGGCATAGCCGGCAGCAATGGTGGCCAGGCGGGTTTCTGCCACGGCAATATGAGTGCCGCTGTAACCGACGCGCGCGCCGGCAGGCACGGTGCGCGTCTGAACCACCGCAACATCGAGGCGCACGACTGCTTCCATCGGGTTCGGTCTGTCGGCGGCCGGTGCGCCGCCGTAAAGAGCGATGCCGGGCCGGGCAAGCACCCCGTGATAGGGCCTGCCGAGGAAGATGCCGCCCGAATTGGCGAAGCAGAGGTCATACTCGGGGAATTCAGCCGTGATGCGGTTCATCTCGGCAAGCTGGCTTCCGTTCTGTTCGCTCACTGGCTCGTCGGCGGAGGCGAGGTGACTCATGATGAACTGGACATCGACGCCAGAGCCCGCCTTCAGCACGCCGGCAACGGCTGCACGCTCTGCCGGTGGAACACCGAGACGGGACATGCCGGTATCGAATTGCAGTGCCGCCGGCAGCTTGCGGCCGAGCGCCTTCGCAGGCTCGCTCCAGCGCTGCAACTGCTCCATCGAATTGATGACCGGCACGATGCCGTGCTCAGCACAGGCAGCCTCATTGCCCGGCTGGAGGCCGTTCAACACATAGACCTTGGCGTCAGCGGTAAGCATTGGCTGCAGACGCAGGGCTTCGATGAACTGCGCGACGAAGAAGTGGCGGCAACCATGCTCGTAAAGCCTGGCGGCAATCCGGTCGGCACCGAGGCCGTAGGCGTCCGCCTTGACGACCGCCGCTGCGCGTGCAGGCGCTACCTCGGCCGCCAGCCGTTCATAGTTGCGAGCAAGGGTCGCAAGATCGATTGTCAGGTAGCCCGACGCGCCGCCCGTGGCGGTTGTCCTAGCCTGAATTTTTGCCTGTATCGCCCCGTCCATCTCAGCCTCCCCACGTTGGCGGGAGACTAGTGAAACGATCGTGAAATTTCCGAGGAAACAGTGATTGATCGTTGCGTGAAACCATGATCAGTGAAAGAAACGAAGGCGAATTGGAATGATCTGCTATGGCCGCACTTGACGCGATAGACCGCAATATCCTTCGGCTGCTTCGACTCGATGCCCGACGGAGCAATGCGAGCCTAGCCGCCGAAGTTGGCTTGTCGCCATCGGCCTGTCTCAGGCGCATAAAGCTGATGGAGCAGGCCGGTGTGATCCGGGGCTACACCGCGCTGGTAGATACATCCAACGTCGAAGCCACCATTGCCGTGATCATCAACATCACGCTCGATCGTCAGACCGAGGATTATCTCGACCGCTTCGAAGCCGCGATACGCAGGCACCCCGAAATAAAGGAGTGCTTCCTGATGACCGGCGGATCGGACTATCTTTTGCGCGTCGAAGTCGCCAATGCCGGTGAATTTGAACGTATTCACAAGGAAATCCTTTCGGCTCTTCCTGGAGTCTCACGGATACATTCGAGCTTTGCGATCCGTAACGTGCTCGCAACACGGGCCGGGACCAAGCGTTCGCTGCGACAGTAGAGCGGACGAGGCAGGGCACAGATTCCGCTTGCGCGTAGTGCACGCGTGTGCAATTGTGCACGCGTGTGCACTGGAGTTTTGCAGATGGACGATCACAATTCACGCTATTCAAATGACCTCGCAGGGCGAGCGTCGTTATGTCGGGACGTCATCCGTTCCGCCGGCGCCCTGGTGCTCAGCGGCTTCAGGGAGAGTTCCGGGCGTGGATTCTCGATGAAGGGGCCACAGGATTTTCTGACTGAGACGGATGCCGCGTCCGAGGCGCACATCCGTCAGGCGATCGCTGCGCACTTTCCTGGAGATGCCTTTCTTGGGGAGGAAGGCGGCGGCTCGATCGCCGAGCGCGTGTGGGTCGTCGACCCGGTGGATGGCACCGCGAATTTTGCGCGCGGAATCCCGCATTTCTGCATCTCGATCACCTATGTGGAGGGGGGCAGGGCGGAGATCGGCGCCATTTACAGTCCGGCGCAGGACGAACTCTATTTTTGTAGACGGGGGGCTGGGGCGACGTTGAATGGGAAGCCCATCAGCATCTCGTCGACGATCACTTTTGATGCCGCTTCGGTCGAAATGGGATGGTCACGCCGGGTGCCGGACGAGACCTATCTCGAAACCATGCGGCTGATGCTGGCGAGCGGTGCCAATGTCCGACGCGGCGCGTCGGGAGCACTGGCGCTTGCCTATGTTGCTGATGGGCGCTCGGACGCCTACGTGGAACTGCATATGAACTCGTGGGATTGCCTCGCCGGCCTCTTACTCGTAGCCGAAGCAGGTGGTGTCGTGTGTCCCTTCATGGAGCTAGGCAGTCTTCGGGACGGAGGACCAGTGCTTGCCTCGACACCGGCCATCGCCGATGTCGTGAGCGAGGCTTCGGGCATCCCGATCCGCGCCCGGGAATTGACCGCGGCACTTCTGCCGGCTTGAACCAACGAATGGCGGCATCGCCAGGCGAACGACACGTTCGTCGCCCCGGAGGAAATACCAATGGATGCACCCGTTTACGCGCGACCTGCGATCAGCCTGATCGCCAGGGGGATCGGTCCGCGCAATGCCAGCCTTTATATTGGCGGCAGCGATGGCGCGCGCGACATGGATTTGCTCAAGCGCCACCGGATCACTATCGTCGTCAACTGCGCTGTCAACCTGGATATTAATCTAGTGCGCGAGGAAGAGGTGGCAGTCAACGACGACCTCTGCGCGAGTGGCTACGCCGACATACGCTACTACAAGCTCGGCATGATCGATGGCGACGGCAGCCCAGACACGATGATGCTCGGCGCCTACTACATTCTTGATGGCGCCTTGCGTCAAACGATGCCCAAGCGCCCAACCTACCCCTTTGTCGATGGCGGCAACATTCTGGTGAATTGCCGCGGCGGGCGCAGCCGCTCCGTGTCACTGGTGGCGCTTTTCCTGCACAAGCAACAGCCGCATCTGTTTCCGACACTCGACGCTGCGGTCGCCCATATCCGGGAGCACCGCGAACTGAGGCCGGACGAATGGTTCGAAACGCCGAAGCCCATGCTGTACGAAGCGGCAAGACGTGCCTCTCACTGGATTGACCTCGTGGAAGCGTCCCGTGCGGAGGCGAATATCAATGGCTAATTTGCCGCAGATTGCCGTGATCGCCGATGCCCATTTTCATGATCTCGAGGCCGATTTCGGATTTCCCGCCATCGAGATCGATGGAAAGAGGCTTGCCGTCAGAAGCTGGGCGGATACACGCGAGTCGACCCGCGTGTTCAACGAGAGTGCCAAGGTGCTGGACGAGGCTTTGGCGGAGGTGGTCCGGCGGGGGATCCGCCACATCGTCCTGCTCGGCGACTACACGGATGACGGCCAGAGACAAACCACCGAGCACCTGCGCGCCATTCTGGAGCGGCATGAACGCGAGCATGGTACACGCTTCTACGCGCTTCCCGGCAACCACGACATCTTCGGCCCGAAGGGGCGTCATCACACGAAACAGTTCCTCGACGCAAACGATGCCAGGGTCTTTGTCACGAGCGATGAAGAAAAGGTTCGCCCCGGCACTTACGCCACGCCATTGATGTATTGCGAGGGATATCCGGCAGGGCTCGCATCCGTGGCCGTGTTCGGATACTTCCGGAAGCCTGACGACATCCATTGGGAGACGCCGTTCGGCGCTTCGGACAAGGTCGAAGACCGGCTCTACGAAGTCTCGTCTCCCGATGGCCGAAACAGTTATGCGCTGATGGACGCCTCCTACCTGGTCGAGCCGGAGCCCGGCCTCTGGCTGATGATGATCGACGCCAACGTGTTCGAGCCACGCGACGGGACGTTTGAGGACGGTGAGGAGGCCGCGTTCGTCGACAGTACCGGGGCCGGCTGGAATGCGCTTCTGCGGCTGAAGCCGTTCATCATCGATTGGATCGCCGATGTGTCGGCGCGCGCCCGCAGGCTCGGAAAAACGCTTCTCGCCTTTTCGCACTATCCGGTTCTCGACCCCTTCGACGGTGCGACGGGAGCTGAAAGCGTGCTCTTTGGCGAGACCAATATTGCCCGCAGAACGCCGCGTGAGGCGGTTGCACATGCGCTCGTCGACGCCGGGTTGACGCTGCATTTCAGCGGTCATCTGCATGTCGAGGGCGTCACCCGCCGGGAGCGGGACGTCCGTCCGCTCACCAATATCGCCGTGCCATCGCTGGTGGCCTTTCCGCCAGCCTTCAAGATTGTCGAGCCATCCGCCTCCGGTCTGCTGGTCGAAACCGTTGAGCTGTCCTCCATCGCTGTCGATCCACGCATCTTGTGCGGCTATCGGCGCGAAATCGCCCACCTCGGTGAAGAACGTGATCGTGCCTTTGATGCGCCCGACTACGGATTGTTTCTGAAGGCGCATAAGCGCGCCCTGGTTCAGCATCGCTACTTTCCCAAGGAATGGCCGAAAGATGTCGTCGACGAGATATCTGGGCTCTCCGTCGAAGATGTCTGCACGCGCCTCGGTGGCCCCGGCACGATGGAGGGCGTGATTGCCGCATGCCCGCCGGGGGAGGCGGCTCGATTAGCGCGCCTAGATATGCTGGAGTTGATCGCCGATTGGTACTGCCTGCGTCAGGCGGCCGTGCTTGCGCTCGACAAAATCCCTGCGCCACGCCTGAGGCTTTATCGTACGCTCGCCGCACGGTTTGGGCGCCCTCCGGAACGTGGCTGGGACGGCTCGGCGCACGAGTTCCTTTCGATCTTCTTTGGCGCGTTTGACGCTTTCCTCGCTCGCGCGGAGGCCGGTGGCCTTCGCGTCCACATTCAGAATGCACCCTCCAAAGAGGCAGCGTGTACATGACGCACCATCCGTCCATCACTGCGGCCAAGGCCGTCGCGCCTACAACGTTCAGCGAATTGCGGGAGTCCTGCCGCCTCGGCGCGCGGCGGCTGAAGGGCGGACGCCTGGAGGTGGCGAAGTTCGTGCTTGCCCACCCCTATGACGTTGCCTTTGCGAGTGCGCGGGAGGTGGCCGAACGCAGCGGCGTCTCTACGACGACAGTGATGCGCCTCGTCGGCGGTCTTGGTTTCGAAAGTTACGCAGCCTTTCAGCGGCTCTTCCGAACGGAATTGATGCGCGGCAGGCAGTAGGGCTCACAGGAGGGGCGGCATGGGTTCGGCGATCGTCGGCATCAATCTCTTCGGCGCTGTGGCTCTGCTCCTGTTCGGTCTCAACCAGGTGCGTGACGGCATGGAGCGCGCCTTCGGCGCTCGCTTGAAGGCCGGTCTCGCAGGCGGAACGTGTGACGGCCTTCGCTCCTTCTGCACCGGCCTGGTCGCGACCGTTGCACTGCAGAGCTCGACCGCCACCGCCCTCATTGCCGCGTCCTTCGTCGGGCGCGACCTCATCCTGCCACGTATGGCGCAAGTGGTGTTGCTTGGTGCCAATGTCGGAACGGCGGTGACCGCCTGGATCGTCGCATTGGGCCTCGGGTGGCTTTCGCCGCTTCTGTTGCTTTCCGGCGTTGTCATCGGGCGCGGAAGCTCGAACGCCCGCAAGGGGGCAGGCGCCGCCCTTGTCGGCGTCGGGTTGATGCTGCTGTCACTGCATCTGATCGACGCAGCGACGGCGCCGCTTCGCGCGTCGGCGGCGCTTTCGACCTTCCTTGCGCTGCTCGACAATGCCTTGCCGGTTGCGTTGGCCGTCTCCGCGGTCCTCGCCGTGCTTGCTTCGTCCAGCCTTGCGATCGTGGTGTTGATCCTCTCGCTTGCTGCGTCCGGGCACCTTTCGACAGGGCTGCTCATCGTCCTCGTACTCGGCGCAAATCTCGGTGGCGCCGTACCGCCGGTTCTTGCCACGCTCAATGCGGCGCCAAGCGCCAGGCGTGTCGCACTTGGCAACCTGATCGTGCGCGCGGCCGGCTGTGCTCTGGCGCTGCCGCTCGCCGGCTATTTCGCGCATTTGCTCGAACTGTTGCCCCTGTCGCACGACAAGCTGCCGGTCGACGCGCATCTTGGCTTCAATCTCGCATTGGCGGTTCTGGCTGCTCCCTTCGCCGGTGCACTTTCTCGTCTCACCGCACGGCTTCTGCCGGATCCGGCGAAGGCTGAGGACGGGCCATCGTTTTTGGAGCAGGGCGATCTGCAGACGCCGGTCGTAGCCCTCGCCGGTGCAAGTCGAGAAGTCCTCGGCGTCGGCGACATGATCGAACGCATGCTCGTCCAGGCAAACGACGTCTTGCAGCAGACTGATCTTTCTAAGCTTTCGACGATCAGCACGCTCGAGGGGCGGGTCGACCGCGTGCAGCACGAAATCAAGGTCTACGTCTCCCGCGTCGGGCAGACCGACATAGATGACCAATACCGCCGTCGCGCCACGGATATCGTCGATTATGCCATCAACCTCGAACACATCGGTGACATCATCGAAAAGGGTCTGCTCGCTGAACTCGGGAAAAAGATCACCCGAGGCGTGACCTTTTCCCGCGACGGCCACGACGAACTGTCGCGACTGTTCGCGATCACAATCGACAACCTGCGTATGGCGCAGGCGGTGTTTGCCACGCGTGATGACGGCATGGCGCGGCGCCTCGTCGAGGCGAAAGAGCATGTCCGCAGATTGGAACGGCTATCGGCGGAACGGCATCTGCAGCGGCTACGCGACGGGCGCGCCGAAAGCATCGAAACCAGCTCGCTTCATCTCGATATGTTGCGTGATTTGAAGCGCATCAATGCGCACATCGCCTCGGTTGCGCATCCGATCCTGGATCAAAGCGGACTATTGATCGAGAGCCGGATCAGGTCAGCGGCTTCTTGAAGCGGCAGGCTTAGCGCCTTGCCGTCTTGCGCTCGACCATCGTGACGGGAACGACCTGAAGCCGGGTTTCCATCTCCTCGGCTTCGAGTGCCTCCAGGACGTGATCGGTCAGGGCGGTGAAGGATTGTGCGACCGTGGTGAGCTCGTAGCTCTTCCAGCCTGCTTGCGGAATGTCGTCGAAGCCGACGACGGAAAGATCGGCTGGTATGCGGCGGTGCATCTCGGTGCGCGCGGCATCGAGAAAGCCGAGCGCCAAGAGGTCGGTGACGCAGAAAGCACCATCGATCGCTTCGTCGACGAGCACCTCGCAACCCGCCTGATAGCCGCTTTCGTAGCTGGTGGTGCCGCCCGACCAGGCGACGACTTCGATGCCCGCCGTTGTCATCTTCTGTTTGAACGCCGTGGTGCGGCGAAGCTGCGCAGGAGTATGGCTGCCGCTGGAAATCACGGCCACCTTCTTGCAGCGAGCCTCGATCAGCCGCAGCGCGGCGAGATCGGCGCCGCGGGAATCGTCGCTCAGAACCATGCTCGTATCGGTGCGGTCGATTTTCTGGTTGATGAGGATCAGGCGGACCCCATTGGCAACGCACTGATCAACGATCGATTCCGGCGGTTCGCCGGAGAGAACGACGATGGCCTGCGCCCGGAACTCGAACAGTAGCTCAATCAGCGGCGCGATATCCTTGCGGGCATCCGCTGCATTGAGCAGGAGGCACTGCAACCCGCGACGCAGCAGGCCGATGCTCAGAAGGTCGAGTTGTTTGGCATGGAAGGGCGAACTGAGGTTGGCGCCCACGACACCGATCAGGTTGGAGCGATCGCTGTTCAGGCCCTGCGCCAGCCGGTTGACCCGATAGCCGAGCTCGCGCGCGGCCTTCAGCACCTTGCGCCGAACGGCCTGGGAGACGCTGGCTCCGGGCGTAAACGTTCGCGAGACGGCCGAGCGCGAAACGCCCGCACGTTTTGCGACCTCTTCGGCCGTCACGAACCCTCTTGCCATGCCGCTCCCCTATAGAATCAGACAGTTTCCATCAGGGCCATAAAAGCTGCCCCATTCCAACGAAAAAGTGCGACCAAGCGTTCAAGGAGCGACGGTCCGCGGATTCCGCTCGACAACCCCTATTCACGGGTCAGTTTGCCTTCGAGTCCGTCGGCGATCGGAATGCCGGACGGTCCTTCGATCGTCGATTGAGCACGTGTTCGAAAACCAATAGAGCATACCAAAAAAATAAGAAAATAAAACAATAGCTTATGGCATTGCGCACGTGTGCATTTTTTTGTTGACAAGGCGCCTACGACGTTGGATCATGCATTCCACAGGCGGAGAGTTTTTGGAATGTTTGTTCCGTCTGTGTTCGCGGTAATGACGGCGCCTCTGAGGAGTCGGTGTCGTCGTTTTTGCAGGGCGTACGGGTCTGTCCGCGAGTGGGGAGGATTGGAGTCAGGCAGTGCGGTGTCTCGTGACCATGCGCGGCTTTGCGTGCGGCTACGTGAGATTGAGCGCGAACTCTGCTTCCCCATCAAGGCTACTGGAGCGCTGCCCGGCGTCGATCGCCGCAACAGGCCGCGCATGTCGAGTTCCAAGGGGAAGAGCATGGCCTTATTGAGTGAGACAGCCAAGGCGTCGGCTGTGCCAGACGATGGGATCGCGCCGACGGCATGGCAGCGCTGGCGGTATCGTGCGAAGGTCGCTTCGAGGGAGCCGACGACACTGATCGGTGTCCTGACGGCTGTCATGTTCACCTATCTGATCGTCGTGCCTATCATCTCGATCGTCCTGGACTCGGTCCGGGTTCAGTTCGGTCACGAGCGGCGCCTCGGCAAGGATTTCGGTGATCTGACACTTTACTATCTCGATCGTGCGTTCCTTTCTCCTGTTTCCGTTGATCTCTTCTGGCGCCCGCTCGTCAACACGCTTTCGGTTGCAGTCGGGGCGATCAGCCTGTCGCTCCTGATCGGCACGGTGCTCGCTTGGCTGATCAGTCGGACCGACATGTTCGGCCGCCGCTGGTTCGCGACCGCACTCATCGTTCCCTACATGTTGCCAGCCTGGACCTTCGCGCTTGCCTGGACGACGCTCTTCAAGAACAGGACCGTCGGCGGGCAACCGGGCTGGTTCGAGGCCATGGGGCTGACACCACCCGACTGGGTCGCCTATGGCCGTTTTCCGATCGTCGTCATCCTAGCCTTGCACTATACGCCTTTTGTCATCCTGCTCTTCGGCTCGGCCCTCCGTCGCTTCGATTCCCAACTCGAAGACTCCGCACGCATTCTCGGGGCAAGGCGTTATCAAGTGGCGCTGCAGATCATCCTGCCGTTGATGCGCCCGGCGCTGTTGTCTTCCATGGTGCTGATCTTCGCCAAATGTCTCGGCGAGTTTGGCGTGCCCTATGTGCTCGGTCTGCCCGTCAAGTTCGAGGTGCTCTCCACGTCGCTCTTCCGTAGCATCGCGTCGCGCCAGACGGGCGTTGCCGGCGTTGTCGCCGCTTCGATCATGCTGATCGGTATCGTCACCCTGATGATCGACGCCCGGCTCGTGCGCGAAGCGCGCCGCTTCGTCACGGTTGGTTCGAAGGGCTCGATGAATCGTCAAAGCCGGCTCGGCAAGTATCGCCTGCCGGCCACGGGCTTCGCGGCACTGATCTTTCTGCTGAGCGTCGGGTTGCCGCTGCTCACACTGTTTCTGTCCACCATCATGAAGCTGCCGGCACAGTTTACGCTCGACAATTTCACTCTGGACTATTGGGTCGGCCGCGATCTCCATACCGTGGCGCTGCAGACGGGTGTGTTGTTGAGCCCCGATCTCTGGGCCGCTGCCAAGAACACGCTGATGATCGTCGGCCTTGCATCCCTGACGTCGGGTATCCTCGGACTGCTTGTCGGCTATGTCGTCATCCGTACCCCCGTTAAGGCGCTCTCCGTCTACCTGCGACAGGTGACTTTCCTGCCCTATCTCGTGCCCGGCATCGCTTTTGCCGCCGCGTATCTGTCGCTCTTCGCGGTGCCGCGTGGTCCCGTGCCCGCGCTCTACGGCACCGTCACCATCCTCATCCTGGCGCTGATTGCCGACCAGATGCCCTATGCCTCGCGCGCCGGCATCTCCGCCATGACCCAGCTCGGCAAGGATCCGGAAGAGGCCGCTCAGATTGCCGGCGCCGGCTGGTTCCGCCGCATGATGTTGATCGTCATCCCGATCCAGAAGGGCTCGCTGGTCACCGGCGTCCTGCTGCCGTTCATTTCGGGCATCAAGGGATTAAGCCTGTTCGTCATCCTCGCCGTGCCGAGCACCGATGTGCTGACGACCTATTCGCTGCGGCTCGTCGACTACCACTACACCCAGGCGGCAAACGCGGTTGTGCTGATCATCGCCGCCATCGCCTATCTCGGAACGCTGGCGGCACAGAAGCTGACCAGGACCAATCTCGCAGAAGGACTCGGAAGCTGATGCCAACCATCAATCTCAGCGGCGCTCAGAAGAACTATGGCGTCAATTCCGCCAATGCCGTTTCGAACCTCGACCTCGAAATCCGCGATGGTGAATTCATGTGCCTTCTCGGGCCGTCCGGCTGCGGCAAAACGACGACGCTGCGCATGATCGCCGGCCTGGAAAACCTCTCTGACGGCGAGATCCGTATCGGCGAGCGGTTGGTCGACTCCGTGCGGGCGGGCGTGTTCATTCCGCCCGAAAAGCGGGAGATGGGGCTCGTTTTCCAAAGTTACGCGCTTTGGCCACACCTGACCATCGAGCGCAACACTGACTTCGGCCTGCGGTTGCGTAAGCTGCCGAAGGAAGAACGCGAGCAGCGGGTCGAGAAGGTCATGCAGGCGCTCGACATCGCCAAGTATCGCGACCGCTACCCTTCACAGCTTTCCGGCGGTCAGCAGCAGCGCGTGGCGCTCGCGCGCATGCTGGCGGTCAATCCGGGCGTGCTCCTGCTCGATGAGCCGCTCTCGAACCTCGACGCGCGGCTGCGCCTCGAAATGCGGGCTGAGCTCAAGCGCATCCACAAGGAGTTCAAGACGACGATCGTGTTCGTGACCCATGACCAGTGGGAAGCGATGACACTGGCGACGACGATCGCCGTCATGAACGAGGGCACGTTGCAACAAATGGGCACGCCCAACGATATCTACGACCGCCCCGCAAACCGCTTCGTCGCCGAATTCGTCGGCAGCCCTCCGATCAATATCCTGACCTTAGCGCCATCCGCATCGGCGATGTCCCGCGCTGCAGAAATCTATCTCGCCGAGCGCTATCCGTCGCTACGCGGCATCGGCTCGGTTGGTATCCGGCCGGAAGCGATAGGCTACATGACCAAGCGCGAGGAGGTTCCCGCGGGCAGTTTCACCGGCGAGATGGCGGTGACGGGCGTTCTGCCGACCGGCGGAAGCTGGATTCTGGAGCTTAGGAACGACAGCGACACGCTCTTCCTGACGACGAATGCCCTGCCACGTGTCGAGATCGGGTCGAAGGTTTCATATTTTGCGCCGCCCGAGGCGCTGCATGTCTTCGACAAGAGTGGCCAGCGCATCGCCGAGGCTGACGCGTTGCTGCGCAAGAACACGCTGAACTAAGGCGCCGGGCACCAGACGGCACACCGAAACATAATCTGAGGGAGGACAGACGATGCAAATTCGGAAGACTGACAGGACGCGACGCGCAATCAGGCGCGCCTTGCTGGCCACGACGATCTTGGCGATCAACGGACCGGCGCTGGCCGAGGAGCCGTTCGACCTGAACGCCCTCATCGAGGCCGCGCGAAAGGAAGCACCTATTAGGGTCTACGACAGCACCGGCAAGATCGTGGAAATGGCCAAGGCCTTTACCGAGAAGTATGGCGTTGCCGCCGAGGGGGCCAAGGTCAAGGCGACCGCTCAGCTCGAGATGATCATTCGCGAAGCCCGTGCCAACAATATCCAGGGGGACGTCTCGATCATCAGTGACGCACCGGCCGCTATGGCGCAGCTCATTCCGCAGGGCTTTGCCGAGAGCTGGTTGCCGCCGGACCTCGCATCCAAAATTCCGGCGGAATACCAGGACCCGCTGACGGTGGTCACCAGCGCCAATGTATGGGCCTACAACACTGAACTCTTCGACAAATGCCCGGTCACCAACATCTGGCAGCTGACGGGGCCGGAGTGGAAGGGCAAGGTCGCGATGCAGGACCCGCTCGGCAAGGCGTCCTATGTCGACTGGTTCAACCAGATGGCCAAGCACGGTGACGACCGGGTGGCCGCCGCCTACAAGGACCTCTATGGCAAGGAGCTCCAGACCGACGACGGCAGCGCAACCGCGGCCTGGGTGAAGGCGCTTGCCGCCAATGCTCCGTTGTTGACCGATGCCGATGCCGCCGCCGCCGATGCAGTCGGCGCGCCAGGGCAATCGCAGCCGTTCATGGGGCTGATGAGCTCGGCTAAGTTCCGCGATAATGCCGACAAGGGCATGAAACTCGGCCTTTGCAAGGACCTGAAGCCGTGGCTCGGCTGGATGTATCCGGGTGTCGGACTGATCACCAAGGGCACCAATAGTCCGAACGCCTCCAAACTCTTCATCCACTACGTGATGACGGCCGAAGGCATAGCACCACAGGCGGAGGACGGGAAAATATCGACGAACAAGGATGTCTCGCTGCCTGCGGACGAGCCTTCAGGCATCGGCACCGTTCTCGATCAGGTCATGCCCTATGACATGTCGACCAGTCTCGACGATTGGGATGCGCGTGAAACCTGGCAGGACCTCTGGCGGATCAACTACCAGAAGTAGTCTTGTGAACCTGAACGGTCTCCTTGGGAGGGAAGCCATGAAAGAAGGTAACAGCAAGTTTCTGGCCCTAGGGTCGGTGTTTGCCGCACTGACAACGGTAATCGCGGCCGAGGCGAAGGCAGATGAGGCGTTCAACCTCGACGCACTGGTCGAGGCCGCAAGAAAAGAAAAGCCAATCAACGTCTATGACAGCACCGGCAAGATCGTCGAGATGGCGGAGGCCTTCACCGCCAAGTATGGGGTGAAGGCAACGGGTGTCAAAGTCTCGGCCAACAGCCAACTGGAGATGATCATTCGCGAGGCGCAGGCCGGCAACGTCCAGGGCGATGTCGCCCTCATCACCGACGCGCCGGCCGCACTGGCGCAGCTTTTGCCGCAGGGCTTTGTCGAGAGCTATCTGCCCGGCGACATGAAGGCGAAGATACCGGCAGCCTTCCAGAACCCTCTGGCGATTTCGACGAATGCCAACGTCTGGGCATATAACACCGAAGCCTATGACAAGTGCCCGGTCAGCAATATCTGGGAACTGACGGAGGAGAAATGGAAGGGCAAGATCGCGCTCGTCGATCCCCTGACCAAGAGTACCTATACCGACTGGTTCAACCAGTTGGAGAAACACGCCGATGCCAAAGTCGCGGAGGCTTATAAGGTCCGCTTCGGCAAGGACCTGGAGACGGGTGAAAGGAGCGCTGCGGCGGCCTGGATCAAGGCTCTGGCCCAGAACGGACCGCTCGTTACAGATGGCGACGATCCGGTGGCCGAGGCGGTCGGCGCCGCCGGCCAGAAGGAACCTTTCTTCGGACTTCTGAGTTCGGCGAAGTTCCGCGACAACGCGGGCAAGGGCTACAAGCTCGGTCTATGCACGGAGCTCCAGCCATGGGTGGGCTGGACCTACACCAAGCTCGGTCTCGTCGCGTCCAAAACGGCGAGCCCGAACGCTGCGAAGCTCTTCATCCACTACGTGCTGACGGAAGAGGGGATCTCGCCGCAGATGAAGGATGGCAAGCTGCCAACCAACATCGACATCAAGATGCCGGCGGACGAGCCGTCGGGGATCATGGAAGTGGCGGACCGCCTGTTCCCCTACGATGCGGCAACGGGTCTTGAAGATTTCGACCGGCGCGAGGAGTGGCAGGACTTCTGGCGCCTGCACTACAGCAAATAGAAACGTCGGGCGGCGCGACATCGCGAGGACAGGTCGCGCCGGCCCGCTTTGCATGAACGGAAAGAGAGTATGAACAAACCCTATCCGGCGGTAAGCCACAGTCCCCCTGTTGATGCGGGCAGGCTTGCCCGCTCACGTCACCTGATGAAGATCGCCGAGGGTGCCGCGCGCGCCGTGGGACCGTCGCTGCTTGCGGCCTTTCGTTCGGAAATGGCGATCGACTACAAGCGCGACCTGCACGACGTCGTGACGATCCACGACAGGAATGCCGAGGCGCTGATCCGCGAGTACGTCTTCGCGAACGAACCGAACTCGGCCATGCTCGGTGAAGAAGGCGGTCAGGTCGGCGAGGGTGAAATCCAATGGTATGTCGACCCGATCGACGGAACGGCGAACTTCGCTCGGGGGCTCGCCTTTTGGTGCGTGTCGATCGCCGCGGTCGCAGAGGGCGTCGTCGTGGCAGGAGCCGTCTACGACCCGGTCGCGGGCCTGCTTTTCGCTGCCGATCTCGAGCGCTCCTATTTGAACGGAGAATGCATCGCCTCCAAGGCAGTCGGCGACGAAAACCGTGCAACCTTGATCACAGGATATCCGGTTTCGAGGGACTTTCGCCTCGATGGGCGGGACGTCGCCCTTCGCCGCTTTGGCGGTCTGGTCGAAACCTTCTCGACGTTGCGCAGGCCGGGCAGTGCCGCCCTCAGCATTGCGTATGTGGCGGCCGGGTTCGTCGATGCTGCAGCCGGTTTCGGCGTCAATGCCTGGGATGTGGCCGCCGCCACGCTGATCCTGAAGAATGCCGGCGGCCGTTACGAGCCGCTGACCCTCGGTAAGGTGCCGGTCGGTTCTGCCGATTATCTATGCCCGGGCTATGTGGCCTACGGCGCCGGCGCCGACTATCCGACCTTGAACCGTATCGCTGCCGCCATTTCCGATGGCCGCACGGCAAAAGCCTTGGCGCCATCATCGCAGACGAGGTAAGCATGCAGCGCAGTACAACCGACCCGATCGCCACCGGCAAGAGCAGCGGCGAACTGGCGAAGCTCAGTCTCATCTATGCCAGGCATCCGGCCTATGATGTCGACATCTTCATCGCGGGCAAGGAAGGGGCCAGCGATCTCGATCTCCTGCGCAGAAATGGCATCACCACCGTTGTCAATTGTGCCGTCAACCTCGATTTCAATTTCGTCAGAGCGTCGCAACTCGTCTCGGATCATCGAAACAGCGTCCATGGACCAGGCGAAATCCGCTACTACAAGATCGGGCTGATCGATGGCGACGGGAACCCGGACACTCAGATGCTTGCGGCGCACTACATCCTGCGGGCTGCGCTGGAGCAGATCCTGCCCGAGAAACCTTCCTATCCGCGACGCGAGCGCGGCGGGGTCCTCGTCAATTGCCGCGGTGGACGCTCACGCTCCGTTGCCGTCGTGTCGTTGTTTCTCCATCTCACGCTGCCGGAAGAGTTCCCAACCCTGGAGGCGGCGATAGGCTTTGTTCGTGATAAGCGCGGCCTTCCCGAGGACGAGTGGTACAAGGCGCCAAAGCCCGTGCTGACGGAGGCGGCGCGGCGCGCTGCCGGATGGGCGCGGGCAATCGGTTGCTAAAGTCCGACAAATGGACCCAGGTCCGATTGCGCCCCCCGGGCGTCGTTCACATACTTGCCCATCGAGACCAGGGACGCCGCAACGCCGGTTCATTCACCCACGCTTCCAGGACCTTCCAGGATGCTGCCGAGCGAAACTGCGCCAGCCAAAGGGGCGTTTTGCTGACCGGCCTCCTCTTGACGACAAGGTCTCCTCTTTCGGCCTTGCGGATATTGCCCCTTGTCGCTTTGGTGGAGAGCTTGTTGTAGACGTGGTCGAACCCGTTCTTCAGATCGGTAACGTGCCAGGACAAAATGTCATGAGTGGAAGCGGTTTGAAAAAAATCCTGGTGACTGGGGGAGCCGGATTTATCGGACAACATCTCGTGCGACGGTTGTTGGAAACTGGCCGACAAGTTGTGGTGCTGGATGATTTGAGCTCAGGAAAGCGTGGAAATGTTCCACTGGCAGCCACCTTCATTATAGGTTCGATTTTGGACCGAGAGGTGATTGAAGAGGCGCTTTGCGGTGTCGATGCCTGCATCCACTTGGCTGCCGTCGCTTCGGTTGAGAAATGCAATCGACAACTGACGTCTTCTCATGCGATCAACATAACCGGGTTCCTGAACCTTGTTGAGGCAATTGCCAATTCCGGTGCCAAGCGGACAATTGTCTATGCCTCTTCGGCTGCCGTTTATGGAGTCAGCCAGAGCCTGCCGCTTTCGGAAGAGGGGAGGTGCGCTCCTCTGTCACCCTATGGTGCGGACAAGCTATCTTGCGAATTGCACGCGCGAGCGGCCTACGAAGTTTACGGGATTTCGACGACAGGTCTTCGTTTATTCAACGTCTTCGGACCAGGTCAGGACTCGCAGTCACCCTATTCCGGGGTGATTGCCAGGTTCGCGCAAAGATTGAGTAACAATGAGAATGTTGTGATCCATGGCGATGGCATGCAGACGCGGGATTTTGTTTACGTCGACGATGTGATTGAAGCGCTTATCCGGTCAGTGGAACGTCGCCCAGACGGTGCCCGTGTCTTGAACGTTTGTAGTGGTGTCGAGACGTCGATCAATGACCTCGCACGAGTAATGATCGAAGAGACCAAATCAGGTTGCGGCGTCGACCACGTTGACGGGTTGCCCGGTGAAGTCAGGCGCTCCCGGGGGTGCGTGCGAGCTCTTCAGGCGGAGCTCGATTTTCGATGCCGCACGGATCTTCGTGCTGGACTGGCACAATTGCTGGCGCCGATTCGACAATAACGGAAGGAGCGTTTGGCTCGCATAGGTTGCGAACTCTCTAAGAGGCCTGCAGCTGAAGGTTCTCCTTGAGCAGGATCTCGATACGGATCCTCTCCTGCGAGGCCAGGAGCTCACGATGGTCGGCGCGGGCGCGCATGATGCGCAGTGCGCTTCGAACCGCGTGGCCTGGGTCCTGGGCGATCAGCGCATCGATGCGTTCCTCCATCAGCGCCCGCTCGTTGAAGGGCGTGCGCTCGTGGGCGATAACCGTGAGCTGACGCGAGCCCTGCGCATTCCAGACCGCCGTCAACGGCGCCCGCGCCTCGGAACTCAGCACGTAGACGGCCAGGGTGTCCGGGTTGTGTTGCAGCGTCCGGTGAATGATCAGTTCCGCGCGCGTCTCGTCGGCATAGGTCTCGAGCGATGGCAGACACTGGAGCTGTGGAAACTGCGCGTTGATGATGCTGTCGAAGCCGAGGCGGCGCTGGATGCTGTCGAGTGCCATCATGGTTTCCGCCACGACCATGATCTTGCCGGACCGGTTGCCGATGAACCGGCCTGCGATCTTGCCGGCCGTGGCGCCGGCCGCGAAGTTGTCGATACCGACATAGTCAGCGCTTTCCAGTCGTTCCTGGCCCGACAGGAACTGCACCACCCTTACACCCCGTTCCACGAGCCGTACCAACGCATCGCGCACCTGTGGGGACTCCGGTGCCATCACCGCGACGCCATCGACGGTCTCGTGATCGATGAGGCTCAGATATTTGGCGACGTGGTGCGGATCTGCCATCGGGATCTGCACGGCCTCCACCTCGGTGGAATCGGCGCGCAGCGCGTCCCGGGCTTCGGTGACGCACCCGATCAGCTCGCTCAGATACTGGTCGCCCGAGAGGGGAAGGACGAAGCGAAACCGGTAGGTCTTGTTGCGCGCAAGCGCCACCGCCGCCGGGTTCCGGACGAAGCCGATGCGCTCGATGGCGTCGTTGACCTTGCGGAAAGCCTTCTTGCTGACATTCGGCCGGTCGTTCAGGACGCGGTCGACCGTGGCCAGGCTTACGCCGGCGGCTTCTGCCAGGTCCTTCGCGGTAGGGCGCATTCTATCGCTTCTCTTTGCTCTCGATCCTTCAGGGTGATTCCTCCAACAAAAGCAACCGAAAAGCAAGAATTGATGTGCGCACCTCAAAATTTGCTTGCATTGAGGTGCGCACCTCAATATCATTCTGTCTGTGGCCGTTCAGAGGAGTGCGTGGGGTCACGAAGTGATGCGAAGAAGTCGAGTCCACGCAGGGACGTCGCTTTGCGTCCAAAATTCGCCGCAGGCGTTTTCAGCTTCCGATGGAGGTCGGAAGGAGAGGGGAGGAGGCCCCAGCTATGGAACTTCGTCATTTCAAATCATTGGCCGCATCGGGTGCCCTGCTGGCGGCCGGCGTCGCAAATACCGGTCACGCAAGCGCAACGGAGCTGACACTTTGCTGGGCGGCCTGGGATCCGGCAAACGCTCTTGTTGAACTCAGTAAGGATTTCGAAGCCAAGAGCGGCATCAAGATGAAGTATGAGTTCGTGCCGTGGCCGAACTTCGCCGACCGCATGCTCAACGAGCTGAACTCCGGCGGCAAGCTGTGCGACCTGATGATCGGCGACAGCCAATGGATCGGCGGCGCCGCTGAAAACGGCCAGTACGTCAAGCTCAATGATTTCTTCGACAAGGAAGGAATCAAGATGAGCGATTTCATTCCGGCGACCGTCGTCGGTTATGCCGAGTGGCCGAAGAACTCGCCGAACTATTGGGCTCTACCGGCATTCGGCGACGTCGTCGGCTGGAGCTACCGCAAGGACTGGTTCGCCCGCCCGGAACTGCAGGCCGAATTCAAGAGCAAGTACGGTCGTGACCTCGCCGTGCCGAAGACCTTCGCCGAATTGAAGGACATCGCCGAATTCTTCCAGAAGCGGGAGATTGATGGAAAGACCGTCTACGGTGCCGCGATCTACACCGAGCGCGGATCCGAAGGCATCACCATGGGCGCGATGGACGTGCTCTACAGCTTCGGCTTCGAATATCAAAACCCGGACAAGCCGTACGAGCTCGAAGGATACGTGAACTCCGCCAAAGCGGTGAAGGGGCTGGAATTCTACAAGGCGCTTTACGACTGCTGCACGCCTCCCGGCCATTCCGACGCCTACATGTCCGAGGATATCGACGCCTACAAATCGGGCCAGGTCGCGCTGCACATGAACTTCGCCTTCACCTGGCCCGGTATCAATGCCGATGCCAATGTGGGCGGCGAAAAGTCGGGCTATTTCCCCAATCCGGCCGGACCTGATGGCGTCGCATTCGCACAGCTTGGCGGCCAGGGGATCTCGGTCGTCGCCGCGTCTGAGAAGCAGGACGATGCGCTCGCCTATATCAAATGGTTCGCCCAGCCCGATATCCAGCAGAAATGGTGGCAGATGGGCGGCTATTCGGCGCTGCGCAAAGTGGTCGAAGATCCTGGCTTTGCGACCAGCCAGCCCTATGCCCAGACCTTCCTCGATTCCATGGCAATCGTGAAGGACTTCTGGGCCGAGCCCTCCTATGCCTCGCTGCTCCAGGCCGCACAGAAGCGCTTCCACGACTATGTGGTCGCCGGCCAGGGCTCCGCTCAGGATGCGCTCGATGGTCTCGTCAAGGACTGGACGCAGATCTTCGACGACGAAGGCAAATACTGATCGCCATCAAGGCCGTGGCGGCGCACCTCCCAGCGCGCCATGGCGCGACATGGAGCCGGGGGTCTTCCCCGGCTCTGTCGCCGCCTAATCACATGAGGGACTACCCATGCTGAAATCAACAGTGGATCGGGTCGCCGGAGCGACGCCGCACGCCATTGCCAAACGGGTTCGAGGATTGTCGGATCGCGCGCTTGCCTGGTTGTTCGTCGCCCCCTCGATCGTCCTGCTTCTTGCGGTCAATATCTTTCCGCTGATCTGGACGGTCCGGCTGAGCTTTACGAACTTTCGCGTCAACCGACCCAATGCCGAGGTCCAGTTCGTCGGGCTCAAGAACTACCTGAGCATTCTGTCCGACAAGGACATCTGGTTGACGATGCAAGCCACGGCGCATTTCCTGATCTGGACGATCGTCCTTCAAGTGCTGATCGGCTTTTCCCTTGCCTACCTGATCAACAAGAAGTTCCGCGGCAACGATTTGTGGACGACGATCATCGTGCTGCCGATGATGCTGAGCCCGGCGGTGGTCGGCAATTTTTGGACTTTCCTCTACCAGCCGCAGATCGGTCTCTTCAACTACGCAGTCGGTTTCCTGACCGGGGCTGATCCGTCGAGTTTCTCGATGATCGGCGATGTGTCGCTGGCACCCTGGGCAATCATCATCGTCGACACCTGGATGTGGACGCCGTTCGTGATGCTGATCTGCCTTGCCGGCCTGCGCTCCATTCCAAGCAGCATCTACGAGGCGGCCGAATGCGATCGCGCCAGCAAATGGCGGCAGTTCTGGACGATCACCATCCCGCTGGTGCTGCCCTTCCTGATGCTCGCCGTGCTCTTTCGCGGCATCGAGAATTTCAAGATGTTCGACCTGGTTGTGCAGTTGACCGGCGGCGGACCGGGATCGATCACCGAACTCACCTCGATCAACCTGAAGCGCGAGGCTTTTGAGAAGTGGCGCACGGGCTACGCCTCTGCCTATGCCGTCATTCTCTTCGTCACCGTCTTCGGCCTAGCGTCGATCTACGTCAAAGCCCTGAACAAGGTGAAACAACGATGAGCAGCTATTCCGTAACCGAGCCATCGCAACGGCAAAAGTGGTTCGCCGGGATCCTGGTCGTTGGCTACGCGCTGATCACCATCCTTCCGCTTGTCTGGATCATCGCGACGAGCTTCAAGTCGCCGTCCGACGCGATCGCCTATCCGCCGAAGACCTTCTTCGAGCCGACGGTGGAAGGCTATGTCAACGTCTTCACGACGCGTACCCGGCTTTCCGAGGAGCAGTTGCAGGCAGTCGGCGAGCCGCAGACCTGGTATGACCGACTGGTTCGCAAGGATGGCCTCGTGATCTCCGGCCCGTCGCGTTTTGCCGAACGCTTCTCCAATTCGGTGATCATCGGCTTCGGTTCAACCGTGCTTTGCATCGTGCTCGGCACGGCCGCCGCCTATGCTTTCTCGCGCTTCAAGGTTCCGCTGAAGGACGATCTGCTGTTCTTCATTCTTTCGACGCGTATGATGCCGCCGATCGCCGTCGCCATCCCGATCTTTCTGATGTTCCGCTCGTTGGGCCTGAACGACACCCATACGGGCATGATCCTGCTCTATACGGCCGTCAACCTCTCGCTGTCGGTCTGGCTGCTCAAGGGCTTCATCGACGAAATTCCGGTCGAGTATGAGGAAGCGGCTCTCATCGATGGCTACACCCGGTTCCAGGCGTTCTACAAGGTGGTGCTGCCGCAGGCGGCGACGGGCATCGCCTCCACCGCCATCTTCTGCCTGATCTTTGCCTGGAACGAATACGCCTTCGCCGTGCTTCTGACCTCGGGCAACGCCCAGACGGCGCCACCCTTCATTCCAACCATCATCGGTGTCAGCGGCCAGGACTGGCCGGCGGTTGCTGCCGGCGCGACGCTGTTCCTCGTGCCGGTCATGGTCTTCACCATTCTCCTGCGCAAACACCTGCTGCGCGGCATCACCTTTGGAGCCGTGCGCAAATGACAAGATTTTTCAACGGATTGCTGCATTTGCGCCGCGGTGCCTGGGAAATGCTGGCATCGGCGCTGATCGCGGCGGGCGTCTTCATGCTGATGCAGCCCTTCGTTCTCGCGCTCTATTCCTGGTCCTTCGTCATAACCTTGCTGGGCACGGTGATGTTCATCATCGTCAGCCATTTTCCGGAGTAAGCCGATGGCGCAGATCAGAATCCAGAACGTTCGCAAGGAGTTCGGCGCCTTTACCGCGGTCCGCTCTTCGAGCTTCACTATCGAGGATGGCGAGTTCTTCATGCTGCTCGGTCCGTCCGGCTGCGGCAAGACGACGACATTGCGCATGATGGCAGGCCTCGAACTGCCGACGAGTGGTGAGATTTTCATCGATGGCGAAGAAGTCGGCATGAAGCCGGCGAGCAAGCGCGACATCGCTTTCGTCTTCCAGATGTTCGCGCTCTATCCGCATATGAATGTGCGCAAGAACATCTCCTATCCGCTGCTCAGCCAGGGTCTGCGCGGCGAGGAGGTGAAATCACGCGTCGCGGAAGTCGCCCGTATTCTCAAGATCGAGAACATTCTCGACAAGCCCGTCGGCGGCCTTTCGGGCGGAGACCGCCAACGCGTCGCGCTCGGCCGCGCGATCGTGCGCCGCCCCAAGGCGTTCCTGATGGACGAACCGCTCGGCGCACTCGATGCCGAGTTTCGTGAGCACATGGCCGAGGAGTTGCGGGCGCTGCACGACCGGATGGGCGCAACCACCGTCTATGTGACCCATGACCAGCTCGAAGCGATGCAGATGGGCGACAAGATCGTCGTGATGAATCATGGGGTCGTCGAACAGTTCGGCAAGCCGCAGCAGATCTACGACTGGCCCGCGACGAAATTCGTGGCTCAGTTTATTGGTTCACCGCCAATGAACTTCCTGGAGTTTGAGGGCATGATCGGCGTCGGCGGCGGCTTGATCGATCTCGGCGGCATAATGGTCAAGGTGCCGACGTCGCGGGAAGGTCGCGCCGGTAGGCTGACGCTCGGGGTCCGGCCGGAGCACGTGACGTTCGCAAGTGACGGCGCCTACCGGGGCCGCGTAAGCGCCGTCGAATATCTCGGGACCACCCAGATCGTGACGCTCGTCACCGGCCACGGCGAACTGAAGGCGCGCATCCCGTCGAGCCACCGCGTTCATGAGGGCGAACAGGTCGGCCTGGAATTCGACGCGCGGACGCTTTCGATTTTCGACGCGGAAACCGGCAAGGCGCTGTTATCCGAAGGTAATGAAGGAGTACTGGGACATGGCTGAAGTCGTCTTGGAAAACGTTTCGAAGACATTTGCCGGCACGGTCGCTCTCGATAATGTCTCATTGACGGTTCCGGATGGTTCTTTCGTTGTGCTGCTCGGGCCGACTGGCGCCGGAAAGACGACGACGCTCAGAATGATTTCCGGCCTCGACGCGCCCGATCGCGGCGAGGTCTATATCGATGGACGGCCGACGAGAGGGCGCGCGCCTGCCGAACGCAACGTTGCCATGGTCTTTCAGCAATACTCGCTGTATCCGCATCTTACCGTTCGTCAGAATCTTGAGTTTCCGCTGAAATCTCCTTTGTTGAAGACACCGAGGGAGGAGATCGACCGGAAGGTGAGGGAGGTTGCCGAGGTTCTCCAGATCGCGCACAAGCTCGACAACAAGGCGACGGCGCTGTCAGGTGGGGAGATGCAGCGCGTTTCCATCGGCCGCGCCCTTGTCCGAGACCCGCAGATTTTCCTCATGGACGAGCCGTTGAGCTCGCTCGATGCCAAGCTGAGGGCCGATCTTCGCATCGAACTCAAGCGTATTCAGGCAAGGTCCGGCGCAACCCTGCTCTACGTTACCCACGACCAGATCGAGGCGATGACGATGGCCACCCATGTCGGCGTGCTGAACGAGGGCAAGCTCGTTCAGTTCGGCTCGCCGCGCGAGGTGTATGAGCAGCCGGTCAGCGTCTACGCGGCGACGCGCCTGGGACAGCCACGGATCAATGTGCTTCCGGCCGATATTTTTGCCGGCGCTCCCTTAGGCGCTGCAAGCATCGGCCTCAGGCCGGAGCATATCCAACAGGGCGAGGGGGAGGACGCGCTGGTCAAGCGCGTCGAGCACCTCGGCGACCAGACGCGTCTGCACCTGACCTTCAGGAAACACGACCTCATTACCGTCACGGACGCCCATACGCCGCTCCGGGGTGGTGAAACGATCAAGATTCAACCTTCGAAGCCGCTCTACTTCGACGCGGCAGGCATGCGTTTGGCTTAAGGAGCTCGAAATGGCGCAATTCATCAACAAGCGGGAAGATGTCGTGACCGAAGCGATCGACGGCGTTCTGGCCCTGTCCGGCGGCGCGCTTACCCGTCTTGACGGCTATCCGCATATCCGGGTCGTGTTGCGCAGCGACTGGGATAGATCGAAGGTCGCGATCGTCTCAGGTGGCGGTTCCGGTCATGAACCCGCCCATGTCGGTTTCGTCGGCCGCGGTATGCTGACGGCCGCGGTCTGTGGCGATGTCTTCGCCTCTCCGAGCGTAGACGCCGTGCTCGCCGGCATTCTCGCGGTGACCGGTCCGGCCGGATGCCTGCTCGTGGTCAAGAACTACACCGGTGACCGGCTCAATTTCGGCCTCGCCGCCGAACGTGCCCGCGCCTTCGGGCTGAAGGTGAGCATGGTGATCGTTGGCGACGACATAGCGCTGCCCGACCTGCCGCAAGCGCGTGGCGTTGCCGGCACGCTGTTCGTGCACAAGATCGCCGGCGCACTCGCCGAACGCGGTGCGGATCTCGACACGGTAACCGCCGCCGCCAAGAAGGTCATTGCCGGCACGCACACCATCGGCATGTCGCTGGACACCTGCAGGGTCCCGGGTTCCCCAAAGGAAGAGCGGATACCTGAGGGCAAGGCGGAGCTCGGTCTCGGCATTCATGGTGAGGCCGGTGTCGAGCAGATCGACTTTGCAGGCGCCCGCTCGTCGGTGGCGACCATGGCGGAGCGGCTGGCGGCCGTCATGGGTGAAGGCGCGCACGTCGCGCTGATCAACAATCTGGGCGGCACCTCGGTGCTCGAAATGTCGGTGCTCGCTCACGACCTTGTCCATTTGCCCGTTGGCAGAAGGGTCACCCACACGATCGGTCCGGCACCGCTGATGACATCGCTCGATATGCAAGGTTTCTCGGTTTCGGTCTTTGCCGCCGACGAGGCCGAATTGGAGCTCTTGAAGGCGCCGGTGGCGATCGCCGCCTGGCCGGGCGTATCCGAGGTCCGGCCGATCGCCGTCAGAGCCTTGCCAGATGGCCTGACGCCGATCACGCCGATGGCATCCGACCATGGGGCGACGCGCGCGTTCCTCATCGATTGCTGCAAGGTGCTGATCGCCGCCGAGCAGGATCTCAATGCCCTCGACGCAAAGTCCGGCGATGGCGATACGGGCTCGACGCTGGCGGGAGCCGCCCGGGCATTGATCAACGCTATCGATCGGCTGCCACTGTCCGATCACACCCAGCTTTTGCGGGCGATCGGCCAGGAACTCAGCCAGACCATGGGCGGTTCCTCCGGCGTGCTGCTTGCGATTTTCTTCGCAGCCGCCGGGGACGGGGCATCGAGCGGGCTACCGATGCGCGAGGCGCTTCGGACCGGCCTTGCGCGCATGCAGGAGATCGGCGGCGCGAAGATCGGCGACCGAACGATGATCGATGCTCTGGCTCCAGCGCTCGACGCCCTAGAGGACAGCGTCGTTGCGGCGGCGGCTGCCGCGCGAACGGGGGCGAACTTCACTTCCACCCTGACACGCGCCAAAGCCGGACGCGCGGCCTATATCAATGCGAAGCAGCTTGAGGGTCATGTCGACCCCGGCGCCGAGGCTGTCGCCCGACTGTTCGAGCATCTGGCCGCGTAGTTGCAGCGATCACTAATTTGCCGCCGAGCGTGGGGTTCGGCGGCAAAGGGCGCTTACCGCCCCGTAGATGTCTGATCGAAAACCCGCCGCGTCGTCGGCGGGCGGCAGCAGATCAGGATATTTTCTCCTGCGTATTGCCAAAGTGTTTTTCATCATGGTAACGTTCCCATGAAGTGCAGGTGATACCTTGCGGGATATCGTCTGAACTTTGGGAGGAAGCTTTATGAACACAGCGACGGGCCGAAGGGCGACGATTATCGACGTTGCCAAACGCGCAGGCGTTTCGAAGAGCACCGTCGCGCGTGTTCTCGGCGGCTCTGCAAATATTTCCGAGGAAGCACGCGATCGCGTGTTGAAGGCGGTCGCCGCCACGGGCTACGAGCCCAATCAGCTTGCCGTCGGCATGCGCTCCGGCCGAAGCGGCCTGCTCGGCATCGTCATTCCTGATATCACCAACCCGTTCTGGGCCGAGGTTGCCCGCGGCGCACAGGATCGTGCGGCGAAGGATGACATTTCGCTTCTGATCTTCTCGTCCGATTGGGATGCGCACAAGGAGGCGACCCACCTGCGAGCCCTTCGCCGGGCCCGCGTTGATGGCGCGATCATCAATCCCGTTGCCGATAATTTCGACGATCTCGACCGTTTTGGCATGCCCTTTGTTTTCATCGGTTCCAGCGCCGAGCGCTTCCCCGATACGTTGAGCGTCGGTTCCGATATTGCGCAGGCGGTTCGGCTCGGCATGGACATTCTCGTCGAGCGCGGACACCCGGCGCCGGCGCTGATGCTCGGGCCGAGGTCGCGTCTCGCTCGCGCGCGGTTCCTGCGTGCCGTCCACGAGCACTGCATCGCCCGGGATGTGGATCCTGAGATCCTGCTCGTCGAAGAGTCCGACTATACGGTCGAGGGCGGCCGCAGCGCGATGGCCCGGTTGCTTACGAGGCAATGGAGAGGAAGTCGCGCCGTGTTCGTGGCGAACGACCTCATGGCGCTTGGGGCCATGATGGCCGTTCGTGAAGCGGGGTTGAGATGTCCCGAGGACATCTCGATCCTGGGCTTCGACGGCATCCCGGCAGGGGCTTTTTCCTGGCCGGGGCTCACGACCATCGAAAAACCCGGCCGGCAGATCGGCATTCGCGCGGTCGAATGTCTGCTTGACCAGATCGCCGGCCGCCACCAGCGCGAACGGATATATCTGCCGTGCCGGCTGGTGGAGCGCGGCTCGCTTGCCGATGTTTCTGGGGCGGCAACCGTGCGCATGGCGGCAGGGAGGTAAGGAATGGCGGTCAGCAACGAGCTTGCGGTGAACGCAACAATGTCAGAAAATGGGAACGTTCCCAGTGTTCGGCGCCAAAGCTTCTCGAAGGGCGTGCGGCAATGGTGGCCCTATTACATGATGATGGCGCCGGGCCTGAACTTCTTCGTGATCTTTCACTATTTTCCGATCTGGGAAGCCAAGATCGCCTTCGAGCAGCTGCGCATCATCCCGCCGAACATCTGGGTCGGCCTCAAGCATTTTCAGACGCTGTTCTCGTCGCCGATCTTCTGGCAGGTGCTGGCGAACACGCTGATCATCTCGACGATGAAGATCGTCTTCTTCTTCCCGGTCCCGATCATCGTCGCGCTCCTGCTCAACGAAATCCGGGGAGGGGCTTTCCGCAAATTCATCCAGTCGGCGATCTATCTGCCGCACTTCCTCTCCTGGGTCGTCATCGCCGGCGTCTTCATCGCGGTGCTCTCGCCGAGCGATGGCGCGGTCAATGACGTGCTCGGCTTCTTCGGCATGCAGCCGGTGTCCTTCATGACCGACAACGGCTCGATCCGCTGGGTGCTGGTTTTCTCGGAGATCTGGCGCTCCGCCGGCTGGGACAGCCTGCTTTATCTCGCCGCCATCATCGCCATCGACCAGGAACTCTATGATGCGGCCGAGATCGATGGCGCGAACCGCTGGCAGAAGATCCGCTACGTCACCATCCCTGGCATCGTGCCGACGATCGCGACGCTCTTCATCCTGAATGCCGGCATGTTCCTGAATGCCGACCTCAATCAGGTGATCAACTTCTCCAACGACGTCGTGCGCAGCAAGATCGATATCATCGACACCTATGTCTACCGCATTGGCCTGCAGACCGGCGAATATTCGCTGGCAACGGCCGCCGGCCTGTTCAAGGCTGTGCTCGGCATGCTGATGATCGTCGCCGCGCACCTTCTCTCCAAACGTCTTACCGGCAAGGGGGTATGGTGATGGCCGCCCACAACGTCCGCAGAACGCCGCTCGAGCGGCTCGAATATGCGATCATCGTCTCGACGCTGCTCTTCCTCGTCGTGCTGACGGTCCAGCCGCTCCTCAACCTGCTCGCCATATCGTTCTCCGATCCGGGCAAGGTCGCGGGCATGAGCGGCCTGACGGTTGTCCCCAACGGGTTCTCGACCGAGGTCTGGAACCTGCTGGTCAACAATTCCGCCGTTCAGCGTGGCCTTTTCAACTCGATCTTCATCACGCTCGTCAGCACCGCTCTTGGCGTAGTTCTCACGGCGCTGATGGCCTGGGCGCTTTCGCGTCCGGGTCTGCCCGGGCGACGCATCATCTTCGTCTTCGTGCTGGTCACCATCGTCTTCGAACCCGGCATCATCCCGGACTACTTCATCAACAAGCGTCTCGGCCTGCTCGACAGCTACTGGTCGCTGATCCTCTTCAAGGTCGTCAACGCCTGGTACCTGATCATTCTCGTGCGCTTCTTCGAGGAAGTGCCGAAGGAACTGATCGAAGCCTCCGAACTCGATGGGGCCAATCCTTTCCAGATCTTCTGGTACGTGGCGCTGCCGCTCGCCAAATCGGCGCTCGCAACCATCGCGCTCTTCTATTTCGTCTTCCATTGGAACGAGTTTTTCCGGGCGATGATCTACCTCAACGATCAGTCGAAATGGCCGCTGCAGGTCGTGCTGCGCCAGTTCGTGGTCGAGGGCGACAAGCTCGCCATGGTCGGGGTGGTCGATAGCAACAACTACACGGGCGCGAGCCAGATCAATATTCGCGCGCTGAAGGCCGGCATGATCCTGCTCACCATCGCGCCGATCCTCGCGATCTATCCACTGATCCTGAAGTTCTTCACCAAGGGCACCATGAGCGGTGCGCTGAAGGGCTGACGATGCAGAACCGAAACATGAATGCCAAAGCATATTGGGAGGAACAAACATGCTTGGAAAACTGATCCTTGGCGCAACGACCGCCGTGGCGCTGATGGCGAGCGTGGCGATGCCCGCTTTCGCCGACCCGGTGACGATCCGTGTCGTCTCGAAAGACCTGGTGACCAGCAATCCTGACGATGTGAAGCTGATGAAGGCCTACGAGGAGGCGCTGAAGGCCAAGGGAACCGACATCCACATTCAGATCGTCGACCTGCCGTCTTCGGGCTATGCCGACAAGCTCAGCGCCATGCTGCTGTCCGGCGACATTCCGGATCTCATCTATTTCCAGGGCGGCGACGCCAAGATGGCGGAACAGGGCGTGTTGGAAGACTGGAACAACTGGCTGCCGAAGACGACCTATCTCAAGGAAGCGCTCTTCCCGCACAATGTCGAGCGGCTGAAGAACTATCCCTATCTGCTCTATGTCTACCCGCCGCGCATGCCGCAGCCGGTCATCCGCACAGACTGGCTCGAGAAATCGGGCGTTGCGGCGCCCAAGACGACCGACGACTACGTCGCCCTCTTCAAGGCGATCAAGGATGGCGACCTCGACGGCAACGGCAAGGCTGACAGCTACGGCGTCACCACCGCCGATAATACGCAGGAGCTCGACGCGATCTTCAACCAGGCCTTCGGCGTAACCGGCACCTGGATGAAGAACGATGCCGGCGAATGGATCCATGCGCGCGTTTCGGCAGCGGAAAAGGCGAAGATTGCCTTCTATGCCTCGCTTCGGGAGCAGGGACTCTATGATCCGGAGTTCATCACCACCAAGTGGGACGTGAAGGAAGACAAGTTCTATTCCGGCCGCGCCGGCGTGATCTTCGGCTCGTCCGCAGAGGTCATCGACATCTACGGCGGCAAGATGCGCCAGGCTCACCCTGATGTGACACTGAGCCTGCTTTCGCCGCCCAAGGGGCCGGCCGGCCAGGGCCTGATGGCTCTCGACGTCTCCAAGGAGGCCCGCGGCCTCGCGATCGCGACAACTTCGGAACACAAGGAAGAGGTGGTCAAGCTGCTTGATTTCATCGCCAGCCCCGAGGGCCAGGCGATCGAACGGCTCGGCTTCGAGGGCGAGCAGTACACCAAGGACGGCGAGACCATCAAGCCGACCGACAAGCTCGCCACCTGGTATGCCCGCTTCCTCGTCGCCGCAAACTGGCAGCCGCCGGTGCAATGGCTGAGCGAGGCCGCACAGCAATCGCTGAAGACGATCTCAGCCGACTTCAAGCCGGACAACGCCTTCGTCTGGCCTGCCGAATACGCCACCGACATCGATGCTACGGAAAACGTCTACCGGGCCTGGGTGTACAAGTTCGTTTCCGCCGAAGCCAAGATGGACCAGTGGGACCAATTCGTTTCCGAATGGAACGCTGCCGGCGGCGAGAAAATGACCGAATATGCAAGGACGGTTTTCAATGACAAATGATGCAGCTGGGCTCTCCTTCAAGGGACGGGTTCGGGCGCTTCTCTTTGGCGTCGCCTACGGCGACGCCATCGGGGCGCCGGTGGAAAAACTCTCCGCCGCGGAAATTCGCGAGCGTTATGGCCGGGTGACGTCACTCGATACCGAATGGCACCGCATGAAGCAGAGCGAAGCAGCCCGCAACGGCCGCGTGCGCGGTGGCGGTATCGTCACCGACGATACGCTGATGACACTCTGCGTCATGTCGATCTACAACGACGTCAAGCGTCACCTCGATGCCTGGGACATGGCCTCCGGCATGGTGCGCGAGATCGCGTGGACGCCGCGTTGGGTGCCGGAATTGCAGCGCGAAACGATGCTGATCGAGCGCCTGTTCTATCCGGAAAAGTGGATCTTCCAGCGCCACCAGCTTTCCGGCTGCGACCCGCGCCAGGGCGGCGTCGGTAACATGGTGAATTGCGGCGCAGCCATGTACATCGCGCCGATCGGCGTCGCCAATGCCTGCGATCCGAAGGCAGCCTATGACGAGGCGATCGCCTTTGCCTCCGGCCACCAGCAGAGTTTCGGCCTCGAGGCTGCTGGCGTGCTTGCCGCAGCCGTTGCCGCCGCCTTCGTTCCGGGGACCACGCTAGACACCGTCATCGACGAAGCGCTTGCCGTCGCCAAGGACGGTACGCGCGATGCGATCGCCGATATCGTGGGCGCCGCGCGCTCGTTGAGGGGCGAGGACCATCAGACGGTCGTCGCCGAGTTTCACCACATCATCGCCCGCTATTCGCCGATGGGCGACAACGTCCAGCACACGCCGCAGAAGGCGGGCCTTGCCACGGACGCCTACCAGCCGTCGCGCCTTCACGCGATCGAGGAGTTGCCGCTGGCGCTCGGCTTCGCCGTCGTCAATGACGGGGATTTCTACAAGACGATCGTCGACGGCATCAATTCAGGCCGCGACACGGATTCGATCGGCGTTATGGCCGGCGCGATTCTCGGCGCCATGCATGGCGAAAGCATCATCGACCGGGCGATGGCCTCCCAGCTCGACCGCGTCAACAAGCTCGATCTCTTCGGCTCTGCCGATGCCTTCACCGAAACGATGACAAAAATCCAGGCGGCGGACCGCCGGCGAGAAACGGCGCGAGCGCAGGCGCGCGCGGGGCTCTTTGCCGCCCCCCAACTCACCCAGGTTTCCAGTCTCTAGAATTCGAAAGTATCCGATGCTCAGCACCACAGAAATCTTCGAGCGTATCTATTCCGGCTTCATCGGCAAGGCGATCGGCGTCCGTCTTGGCGCGCCCGTCGAACCGACGATCTGGAGCTACGAACGCATCCGGGACACCTATGGCGAGGTGACGGAATATCTGCGCGATTTCAAGAATTTCGCGGCGGATGACGACACCAACGGTCCGGTCTATTTCATCCGGGCGCTGCGCGATTACGGTCTTGGTGCGACCGCCGAGGAGGTGGGCAAGACCTGGCTGAACTACGCGGCCGAGGAACACGGCATGTATTGGTGGGGCGGCTTCGGCAATTCGACCGAGCATACTGCCTATCAGAACCTTCGCGCCGGGATCCCGGCGCCGCAGTCCGGCTCGATCGCACAGAACGGCACCACCGTTGCCGAGCAGATCGGCGGCCAGATCTTCATCGACAGCTGGGGCTGGGTGCATCCGGCCGATCCGAAGACAGCGGCTGAAGCGTCGGCGCGCGCTGCGAGCGTGGCGCATGACGGAGAGGGGCTCAACGGAGCGCGTTTCTGCGCCGCGGCGATCGCGCAGGCCTTTGTCGCCAAGGGTATCGAGGAAGTCATCGAGGCGGGCCTGGCAACCATCCCGGCCGACTCGCTCTACGCCAAGGTTTCTCGCGCGGTGCTGCGTTTCCACGATGGAAACCGGAACGACTGGCGCGCCTGCCGCGACATGCTGACCGCGGAATGGGGTTACGACCGCTATCCGGGCGTCTGCCACATCATTCCAAATGCCGGCGTGCTCGTCATGGCGCTGATCTATGGCCAGGGCGACCTGCCACGTACGGTCGAAATCGCGACGATGGCTGGCTGGGACACGGACTGCAATGCCGGTAATGCCGGTGCGATCGTTGGCACCTTGCAGCAGGTGCAGCCGGGCTGGGATAAATACCGCAAGCCGATCAACGATTTCGTCGTTGCTTCGGGCGTTACCGGAACGATCAACATCGTCGACATTCCCTCCTTCGCCCGTGAGCTGACCGTGCTGGCGCTCCGGCTGCAAGGACGGGAAGCGCCGGCGCTCTGGGTCGAGGACTTCGAGCGCCGCGGTGTGCGCTTCGATTTCGACGCTCCCGGCGCGACCCACGGCTTCCGCACCGAGCCATTCAACCAGATCGCCGTCAAGGCGTCGGCGGAGCGTCATACTGAGAATGCCAAGGGATCGCTGGAAATTCTCCTCGACCGGCTGGAGCGTGGGCAGGGCGGCCGCATCTTCTGGAAGCCCTTCTACCGCCGCTCCGACTTCGATGACGAGCGCTACCGCCCGATGTTCACGCCGCTTGCCGATGACGGCCAGACGGTGAAATTCAAACTCTGGCTCGACCCGTGGAACGGCGACGGCAACCTGCGCGTGGCGTCCTATGTTCGCCGTGCCATGAGCGGTACGATTCAGGAAACGAGTGCCTGGCACGTACCCTCGGCGAGCGGCTGGCAAGATTACGAATTCACCATCCCCGATGGCCATGGCGAGGCGGTCGACGAGATCGGCATCCTGGTCGAATATTTCGGTCGCCTGAAGTTCCTCGGCCGACTGTTCCTTGCGGACTTCTCCGTTTCGGGCAAGGGCCGCGCCGTGATCGACCCGGCAAAGGAAGCGCATGAATGGGGCGGGATCACCCGGTTTACCTGGAACCGCGGCCACTGGAGCCTGCAGCAGGACCGCATCCATGCCCATACGGCCACCGACGCGGATGCCTGGACCGGTAACGCGTATCTGCGCGACGTCAGCGTCACTGCGGAGCTTCGACCGCTCTCCGGTGCTTCACACCTGGTGGTGGCGCGCGCCCAGGGGACCAGCCGTTTCTATGCCGCGGGCTTCGAGAATGGCGAAGCCGTGATCCTTCTGGAAAACCACGGCACCACGATCCTTGCCCGCAAGCCCTTCCGTGTCGAATACGGCCGAAGCTACGCGGTCGCCCTTACGGTCGAAGGCGGCAAACTGACGCTTTCTGTCGATGGCGAACAGGTGCTTCAGGCGGACGATACGTCGCTTGGCTACGGCATGGCAGGCCTGCGCATGGCGTCCGCCGGACGCATGTCGATCGGCCGGCTCGAGGTCGTCGAGCGTTAAACGCGCGACGCGGAAGGAAAGGGAGGAAACATGTCCGAGATAGAGCTCAGAAGCGTCGGCAAGAGCTATGGCAGCGTCGCCGTGCTCAACGATATCTCGCTGGAGATGGGTGACGGCGAATTCGTCGTGCTCGTCGGTCCTTCGGGCTGCGGCAAGTCCACATTGTTGCGCATGATCGCGGGGCTGGAGGATATTTCAGCGGGCGAAATCACCATCGGCGGCAAGGTCGTCAACGACATGCCGGCGAAGGAGCGCGACATCGCCATGGTCTTCCAGTCCTACGCGCTCTATCCGCACATGAAGGTCGCGGAGAACATGAGCTTCGCGCTGAAGCTCGCCGGCGCGCCGAAGACAGAGATCCACAAGCGCGTCGCGGAGGCAGCCGAAATCCTTGGCCTGGAAAAGTTGCTCGACCGCCTACCGCGGGAACTCTCCGGCGGCCAGCGCCAGCGTGTCGCCATGGGGCGGGCGATCGTACGCGACCCGCGCGCCTTCCTCTTCGACGAGCCGCTCTCGAACCTCGATGCCAAGCTACGCGTGAAGATGCGCAGCGAGATCAAGAAGCTGCACCAGCGGCTGCGCCGGACGATGGTCTATGTCACCCACGATCAGACCGAAGCCATGACCATGGCCGACAAGATCGTGGTGATGAACGGCGGGAAGATCGAGCAGGCGGGCGCGCCGCTCGAACTCTACAACGATCCCGCCAATCTCTTCGTTGCCGGCTTCATCGGTTCACCGGAGATCAATCTCATTGAGGCGATCGCAGACGGCGAGATGGCATTGACCCGCGGTGGCGTTTCACTGCCTCTCCGTGAGAAGGTGCAGCCCGGCACGCGTATCGTCTGCGGTATCCGCCCGCAACACATCACGCTCGGAACGACGGGCGTGCCGGGCCGCATCAGCCTGGTCGAGCCGACCGGGGAGGACCAGGAAATCGTTGTCGATATGGGCGGGCAGGATATCTCGGTGGTCGTCCATGGCGGCAAGCTGCTTTCGGCGGGCCAGGGTGTGACGCTCACGATCGATGCCGACAAGGTGCTGCTCTTCGACAAGGAAACCGGGGAGCGCATTCGATGAGCGGATTTGCCAAGCGCCAGTTCGATCCCGCTGCCAAGGGGCCGCTTGCCGGCACCCGGGTCCTGGATCTGTCACGTCTCGTCGCCGGCAACATGCTGTCGCTGCAGCTTGCCGATGCTGGTGCAGACGTCATCAAGATCGAGCCGCCGGCCGGCGATCCACTTCGGGACTGGAAGGACGACGGCCACTCGCTCTACTGGAAGACCTATAGCCGCAACAAGCGCTCCGTCGTATTAAACCTCAGGCAGGAGGCGGCCATGGCGGCGCTCTGGGCGCTGATCGACACGGCCGACATCTTCATCGAGAATTTTCGGCCGGGAACGCTGGAGCGCATGGGGCTTTCGCCGGAATCGCTGCATGCCCGCAACCCCAACCTGATCGTTGTGCGCATCTCCGGTTTCGGTCAGACTGGCCCGTACGCGCAATTTCCCGGTTTCGGCACGATCGTCGAAGGCATGAGCGGCTTTGCCTACCGAACCGGCTTTCCGGACCGCGAACCGGTGCTGCCACCGCTGGCGCTCGCCGATATGATCGCAGGTGTCTACGGCAGTTCGGCCACCGTGACGGCGCTGCTTGCGCGCGATCGCGGTTACGCGAAAGGACAGGTGATCGACCTGTCGCTGCTCGAGCCGATGTTTTCCGTGCTCGGACCGGAAGCCGCGATCTACCAGACGACCGGCAAGATCAAGGAGCGCGTAGGCAGCGCTTCGAACACGGCCGCGCCGCGCAACGTCTACAGATGTCGTGACGGCAAATACGTGGCGCTTTCCGGTTCCACGCCGCAGGTCGCAAGGCGAATTTTCGAGATTATCGGCCGCGCCGACATGAACGAGGATCCACGCTTTGCCAGCAATTCAGAGCGCGTCAAGAATCGTGACCTGGTCGACGAAGCGGTCGGCGGCTGGTTCGCCCGGCACGACCACGACGAAGCGCTGAAGATCATGCGCGACGCCGGCGCGACGGTCGGACCGATCTATAACATCGCCGATGCCATCGCCGACCCGCATTTCGCCGAACGCGAAATCATCGTCGACGTGGAGGACGCGGAGTTCGGCAGCCTGCCGATGCACAACATCGTGCCGCGGCTTTCCAAAACGCCGGGTGTCTGGCGCAGACCCGCGCCAGCGCTTGGAGAGCATACGGCCGAAGTCCTGAGCGAGGCCGGGATGGATACAGATGCCATCAATCTCATTTTGGAAGGCGAGGCGCCATGAGGTTGCGGTCTCTTCTCTACGTCCCCGCCTCGTCCGAGCGCTTCATCGCCAAGGCGCATGAGCGTGGCGCCGATGCGATCATCCTCGATCTCGAGGATTCCGTTGCCCACGGTGAAAAGCAGGCGGCGCGCGCCGGGCTTGTGCAGGCAGTCCCGATGGCGGGACGAAGTGGCGCAAAGGTCTTCGTGCGCGTCAATGCCGAGCCGGAAATGCAGCAGGCGGATGCCGAGGCTGCTTGCCGTGCCGGGGCCTTCGGCCTCTTCATCGCAAAGGCAAAGTCGACGGAGCAGTTGCATAGCCTTGGCGAACGCCTGGCAGTGACCGAGCGAGAACTCGGGCGTGAACCGCTCTGCTTCGTCGCGCTGTTGGAAGACGCCGGCGCTGTGCTGGACGCAAGGCCGATTGCGGCCTGTCAGCGCGTGTTGGGTCTCGTAGCCGGCGGGGAAGATATTGCCACCAGCATGGGAGCCGAACCGGTTCCCGAGGTGTTACGTCTGCCCAAATTGCTGGTGCATCTCGCGGCCAAGGCGGAGGGCAAACTGTCGTTCGGAACTCTGACAACCGTTGCAGACTATCAGCAGCGCGACGCCCTCGAGGCCGCTGCCCGAGAAGCAAGCCGCCATGGCTTCGATGGCGCGACCTGTGTCCATCCCTCGGTAGTGCCGATCATGAATGCTGCATTCTCGCCCAGCGAAGAAAAAATCGCTTGGGCGCGCTCCGTGCTGGACGCTGCGGCAGGTGCCGCGGCTGAAGGCAGAGGCGCCTTTCTGGTCGGCGACAGGATGGTGGATGCGCCGATCATCGAGCGTGCCCGCCACATCTTACAGAAGATCGATTAGTCGAAATCTCTGAGGCGCGCCCTCGACTATCGCCTCAAAATTCCGCCGATGCTGGGCTCCTGGCGGGCCAGGGAATGGGGCATCAAGGTGGATGCCACGAGAAAAAGGGCCGCCGGCTGGGTGCACGCTACGCGGAAAGCGGCAAGGCACCTGGCCGGCAATATTCACGAAGTCACATGGCGTCCTTGCCCTTCATGGCATTCTCCATGTGGGTCTTGCATTTCGCCGTATCTTTCGCCGCCATCGCTTCCTTGGCCATGGCCAGTTCCTTGGTCGCCGCCTCCTTCTTGGTTGCGTCAGTGATGGAGTTCACGTCCGTTTCTAGTTTTGTCATGCCGGCCTCATCGCACGTCATATCGGCCTGGGCCATCGCGCCGCCGGTGAAAGAGACGGCCATGATGGCCGCAATCAGAAGTCTATTGAACATTGCATCAGTCTCCTGGTTTCAGTGGCATTTCGCGCCCCAAACCCGCAGACGAAAACTACGTTCCCCTCCGCGCGACAATTGCCGCCGGTGCTTTTGGATTTCAGGGACCCTCACGGAACCAAACCAGCCTCCTAGCGTTATGCGCTCGCAAGGGGAGGCACAAAATGAAACACACGGATGTTCGAACAGTCGATAACTCCCAGGCCAAACATATCTGGGATGTAGCGGATTATTGCCGGCGTACCGGTATCCACAAGGCCGAGGAGCGGCGTTTGATCAAGGTGCTTGGCAGATACGCGACCAGCCACGAACTTCAGATGAATATCGTGCGCGCCCATACGCGCATCCGCTGAACACCCGACACCGAGGTATGACGGTCCACCGGAGCGGCCCGTTCGCGCGGCGGGCGGCGCATTTTGACTTCAGTCGCCCTTTTCGCGCTTCTTGGCGTCAAACAGGTTTAGTCGACGAACTCGACGATCACGCCAGGTTCAACCATCGCCGCCAGTTCCTCCGCATCCCAATTGGTCAAACGAACGCAGCCGTGTGATCCGGCCTTGTCGATCAGTGATGGTTCCGGCGTACCGTGGATTCCGTAGGTCGGCTTCGAAAGGTCTATCCAGACGCTGCCGACCGGATTGTTTGGACCAGCAGGCAAGGTCAACATCTTCCTGTTGTCGCTCTGCTGGAAGTTGATCTTGGGATTGTAGATATAGGGCGGCATTCGCGCGACCCCTTTGACTTTATGGGTTCCCAAAGGGGACGGCGTCTCCTGGCTGCCGATCGTGGCCGGGTAGGCGGCGATCAGCGTTCCGTCGGCGCCGAAGGCCATGAGTTGGCCGGTGCGTCGGTGCGCTTCGAGGCGTTTGACCATCCCCTGCCTTGGCGCGCCAGGGATCACAACGTTAACGGTCTCGCCGACGGAAAACGTCGAAATCGCATTGAGCGCCTTGAGAAGATCGATATCCATGTGGAAGCGCTCGGCCAGCCTCTCAGCGACGCTAGTGTATCCGAGCTGATCCATTTTTGCCTGTTCGGAAAAGTCTTTGGGTATCTTGGCGACCAGCCCTTTGGCGTCGTCCTCGGAGACGACATAGGGCTGCACCACCAGCGTCTGCCTTGAAAGCCGTTCGAGGAGGTCGGGGTCCAATCTGCCCTCTGCGGGAAGATCCTGCATGGTCTGGAAGGCGGCGACCGCTTTGGCGACGTTCTCGCCGCCGTAGCCGTCGATCACCCCGGGTGATGCGCCCGCCCGGTCGAGAAGAACTTGAAGGCGAACGATAGCCGGGTCCGGCCTGTGCGAGATGGCGGCTATCCGCTCCAATAAACGGGGCGTGATCGACGCGCTGTTGATCACATCTGGCTGAAGCGTCTGGGCCGTGGCCAAACCGGCGGGCAAAAGCAACAATAGCGCAGTGGACAGGGTCACGGTCTTCATGACCGCGAAATCGCCCGCGCGCTTGATTTGTTCCCACCTTGCATCGGGATGTTGAGATGGCCGCACGAAAATACCTGCAGAGAGCCGAGGCGGCTTAGATCGCCGTGACAGCCACCTCACGCACCGGCTGGTAGACAGGGCGCGGACCGCTTCGCGCTCGCCTGGAATGATCCTGCAGGCTACACGGATTTATCTACTAACAGAACTAGTTGAGCACCCGCATGGGAGAGCCGCGTCGGGGAAAGGACGTCGCCTCCGAACGCGAGCGCTCCAGCAACATGGCGTTTTCAAACAAGGTACCTTCGTCGCGAATGCCGCCGCGAAGCTGATCTGTCAGGTACCGAACCAGACGCCCTGCGCGCTGACTGTTCGGGGGGATGTTCTGCCACAGGCAGACCCGGTCGAATGTCCGCTGGAGCATTTCAAGCTCGGCTGCATTCCATTGGCCATTGAGATCATTGACTGCCCGCTGCATTGAAACCTCCCTGGCGGCCACGATTGCGGCCCTTCCTCCAGTTGACGCTCTCAGTTTCGCGCGGGGTGTCGCTGAATTGGCTTCGACCCGCGGACCTCTTTGGTTGAGACAGGCTCTAGCCGCCCGTTCTCCCATGCAGTCATTCGCGGCCGTCAGCTCTGGGTCGACGACCGGCCGGTCAATCTATACCTCTTCATGGAATTAGGCCAGTGACGATGGGTTGCCGTGTTCGGTAGAGCCTGGCGGTCCGTATCAGTCGTCATCGATTTCGCGGCGGGCGCGGTTTGCTCGATCCCGTAAAGCTCAAATTCGGCCTTCGCTGGCGATCTGGTCGAGATCGCCGGCGATGAACCTGTTCCACTGCGTCTCGACGTCGCCGACTGTTTCCTATGCCTCGACCAGGATCACGATTGATTCCGGCACCACGCCATCAAAGGCCATGGCATCGGCAGCGGCTTGGCTTTGCATTGCTTTTGACAGCGCGTCCAGATCGGGGACATCCATGAGAATTGCCACTTGGGTCTGGTCCCGGGGATCGACGAAGGTACGAATGCTCGTCACCCCCAGCGCGCCGAAAACCTCTTTACGCTTCGGCGATTTCAGCCAATGTTCCGCACTTTTCGTGATCTTGTGGTGGGCGATGATGGTCGGCATTGCATCCTCCCTGTCGTGGCACGGGCGTTGGTTTCGTCGCAACTTTCCCCGTGCATCCGCGTTGCCTTACGGAAGGCCTCGTCGGCCAGACTGTCAATTAGCCCGTCGGAAGTAGAATGCCGTCACCAGGAGGATGAGGTTCATGCCGAAATTCGTGACGATTGGATATGGAGACCGTGCAGGCTACGACCGCACGGCGGCAGCGGTCCGCGAGGCGGCGCACGCGCATGATGCGGAACTTCGCGCAAGAGGGGCATTGATGGGGATCGCCGGAGCGCCCGTCCAGGTGCGCAATGCCAATGCTGCGCATCTCGAGAAGCGAGACGGTCCGTTCATGTCGTCGTCGCTTCCTGTGGCCGGCTTTGCGGTGATCGAGGCCGCTGACCTGGCCGAAGCGGTCGAAATGGTATCGCTAACGCCCTGTGCCGTTGCACATGGCGTGGTCGAGGTCTGGCCATTGGAGACCCCTTGAGCCCGACGGCCAAGTGTCGTTCTTCAGGAAGCCTGGGCAACCAATGTTGGCTCCTGCATCTCGATAGGGCTGCTCTCGCTTTTCGCCTCCGCGGCTACAGCCTGTTGCTCTCCGTCCCTGAAGAGTTTCCATTTGGTCGGGCGGAAGGCGATGCGGCTGTGGTCGCCGGCGGCGGCGCGTTCGGGGGAGAGTTCGATCTCGACATGCGGGTGGTTGCGGCCGAGGTCGAGTTCGAGGTGGCGGGTGCCGGCGACGCGGCGGCTGGCGGTGACGAGGCCGGCGAGACAGCCGCCGCAGCCGTCGATCAGCTCGATGTCGTGCGGGCGGAAATGCAGGTTGGCCGGGCCGTCCGGCTCGGCCGGGGCGCGCAAGCCGATCGGCCGGTCCTCGAACCAGATCTCGCCGTTCGATAGCGTCACCGCGAGGCAGTTCGACTGGCCGATGAAGCCATAGACGAAGGGCGAGACCGGATGGTCGTAGATCTCGTCCGGGGTGCCGACCTGCTCGATCGCCCCCTTGCGCATCACCACCACCCGGTCGGCCAGTTCCAGCGCCTCCTCCTGGTCGTGGGTGACGAAGATCGTCGTGTGGCCGGTGCGGTCATGGATCTCCCTCAGCCACTTGCGCAGTTCCTTGCGGACCTGGGCGTCGAGCGCGCCGAACGGCTCGTCGAGCAACAGCACGTTCGGTTCGACCGCCATGGCGCGGGCGAGCGCGACGCGCTGGCGCTGGCCGCCGGAGAGCTGCGCCGGATAGCGCTTGTCGAGGCCGGAGAGCTGCACCAGGTCAAGGAGGTCGAGCGCCCGCTGGCGGATCTCGGCCGCCGGCGGCCTCCGGTTGGCGGGCCGCACCTTGAGGCCGAAGGCGACGTTGTCGAGCACCGTCATGTGGCGGAACAGGGCATAGTGCTGGAAGACGAAGCCGATGTTGCGCTGCTGCACCGTCTTTTGCGAGGCATCCTCGTCGCCGAAGAAGATCGTGCCGCCGGTCGGGCTTTCGAGCCCGGCGACGAGGCGCAACAGCGTCGTCTTGCCGGAGCCGGAGGGGCCTAAGAGCGCGATCAGCTCCCCGGAGCGGATGTCGAGCGAGACGTCGTCGAGCGCCGGGAAGCGGCCGAATTCCTTGCGGATGTTGTGAACGCGCACGTCCATGGCGATACCTTTCGAATGCGGGCTTTCCCGGTCAGTGCCTGCGGCTGGCGGCGATCTCGGCGCTGTAGCGGATCTCCAGCGCCGTCTTCAAAATCAGGGTGATCAGCGCCAGCAGCGCCAGCAACGCCGCCACCGCGAAGGCGGCGACGAAGTTGTATTCATTATAGAGGATTTCCACCTGCAACGGCATGGTGTTGGTCTCGCCGCGGATGTGGCCGGAGACGACCGAGACGGCGCCGAACTCGCCCATGGCGCGGGCGTTGCAGAGCAGCACGCCGTAGAGCAGCCCCCATTTGATGTTCGGCAGCGTCACGTGCCAGAAGGTCTGCCAGCCCGACGCGCCCAGGGACAGGGCCGCCTCCTCGTCGCTACTGCCCTGTTCCTGCATCAGCGGGATCAGTTCGCGGGCGACGAAGGGGAAGGTGACGAAGACGGTGGCGAGCACCAGGCCGGGCACGGCAAACAGGATCTGGATGCCGTGGCTCTGCAGCCACGGGCCGATCAGGCTGTGCGAGCCGAACAACAGCACGAAGACGAGGCCGGAGATCACCGGCGAGACCGAAAACGGCAGGTCGATCAGCGTCGTCAGGAAGGCCTTGCCCTTGAACTCGAACTTGGCGATCGCCCAGGCGGCGGCGACGCCGAAGACGAGGTTGAGCGGCACGGCGATGGCGGCGACGGTCAGCGTCAGGCGGATCGCCGCGAAGGTCTCGGCGTCGCCGAGCGCCATGACGAACTCGGCCGGTCCCTTGCGCAGCGCCTCGGTGAAGACGGCGGCGAGCGGCAACAGCAAAAACAGCGCGACGAAGGCAAGGGCGGTGATCGTCAGCGTCAGCCGGGCAAAGCGGCTTTCCGAGGTGGCGGCGGCAAGCGCCGGCAGCGCCGGCTGCGGGCCGGGGCTTGCCACAGCGCTGGCGGTCAGGTCATGCGACATAGACATATCTCCGCCGGCTCCAGGCCTGGATCGAGTTGATGAACAGCAGCATCGCAAACGAGATCGCCAGCATCACCGCGGCAATCGCCGTGGCGGCGGCGTAGTTGAACTCCTCGAGCCGGATGACGATCAACAGCGGCGCGATCTCGGAGACATAGGGCAGGTTGCCGGCGATGAAGATCACCGAGCCGTATTCGCCGACGCCGCGGGCAAAGGCCAGCGCAAAGCCGGTGAGGCCGGCCGGCATCAGCCCCGGTAAAAGCACCCGGCTGATCGTCTGGAAGCGGCTGGCGCCAAGCGTGGCGGCGGCCTCCTCGACCTCCTTGTCGATCTCCTCCATGATCGGCTGCACGGTGCGCACGACAAAGGGCAGGCCGACGAAGATCAGCGCGACGACGATGCCGGCGGGGGTGAAGGCGACCTTGAGGCCGAGCGGCTCGATGACCTGGCCGATCCAGCCATTGGGCGCATAGAGCGTCGTCAGGGCAATGCCGGCGACCGCGGTCGGCAGTGCGAACGGCAGGTCGACCATGGCGTCGATCACCCGCTTGCCGGGGAACCGATAGCGCACCAGCACCCAGGCGAGGATGACGCCGAAGATCAGGTTGATCACCGCGGCGAGGAATGCCGTGCCGAAGGAGATCTTCAGCGCATTGAGGGTGCGCGGATCGAGCGTCAGCGCCACGAACTCCGACCAGCCGAGCCCGCTGGCGCGAAACACCAGGCCCGACAGCGGGATCAACACGATCAGCACCAGCCAGCTCAGCGTGATCCCGAGCGACAGCCCAAACCCAGGCAAGACACTCGGCTGGCGAAACTGCCAGCGGCTCCCATTGCGTCGCTCCGTCAACTTCCGGTCACCTTTTCAGCCCTGCAACCGCAAAGGGTTGCGCCATCCCCTATCCAAACCGATCATCACATCGCCGGTTGGCCGGCTTGTCAGAGCGCCGGTGTATTTCGGCGCCAAACTAACAATTTCACGGGCTCCAACAACGCAAATTTTTGACGCTGGGACGGGTCACAAGGAAACTGATTTCGCTTTTGAGCCGCGTCGAAGGAAACACTCTACTGCGGATATTGTTCCATGCCCGATTGTCGATCGCGGGGGGCGTGATCTTCAGGTCAGAAAATAAATACTATAGAAAATATAGATATTAGGCGTTCCTTGCTTCTCCGCCGTCTGTCGCTTGCGCATAGTCGATCCAGAACTGGATCTGTTTGCAACGGATCGTTGCAGGTCCTGGATCACCTTCGCAAGAGATCGGTGTCATGGCAAAAACGCTCATCATTCCGGGATTGTTCGGGTCCGACGAGGGACACTGGCAACGCCACTGGCTGAGGGATCATCCGGATGCGGTTCTGGTCGAACAGAACGATTGGAACCGGCCAAGGCTTGAGGATTGGCGCGATGCTCTCGAACGCCAAATCCTCCGGCACGGGATCGTCGACCTGGTGGCTCACAGTCTCGGCTCGCTTCTTGTTGCCGGTCTGGCGCGGCGTCCCCTGGCAGGGCATGTGCGCAGCGCGCTGCTCGTCGCGCCCTGCGACCTTGGCCCAACCGATCGCCTGCATCCCGGTGCCATCGATTTCGGCCCGATGCCCGATCTGCCATTGCCTTTTTCCAGCCTCGTCGTCGGCAGCCTCAACGACCCCTACATGCCTTTCGATCGCCTGCGGTACGTTTCGACGCGATGGGGCAGCCGTCTCGTCGATCTCGGCTATGCCGGCCATATCAATATCGCCAGTGGCTTCGGCCGCTGGTCGCATGGCTATGACCTGTTGCGAGTTCTGAACGGCATCGCGCGGCGGGAGCCATTGCGGGCGCAACCCACCGAGCTTGAAGTCATGGAACGGTCACCGATGCCGAGCAGCCCGGCCTGAGGTCCCGTAACGGCTGGATCGACATACTCTTCCATGCAGCACTTGATGTTGGGATCGTTTCGCGCTCTAATAGATCACTAACTTTATAGAGTATGCCGTCTAGGGATGACCATGTGCCAGAGTGCCAGGCCAGCCAGAACAACGGATACGGGCTCGACCGCTGCCGCGGTGGGCGCTATGTTTCCCCGACCCCGCGACTATCCCATATATCGACACCTGGGTCGGCATTTTGTGACAATTCGGTCGGTGTCCGCGTTCCGGACCGAAACAGCCATGCATTTCAGACTTTGCCGGGCAGAACCGGCCATGGGAGAGTGTACATGACTGTCCATGGATTGTTTGCGAAGGTCGCTCCCGAGGGAGCCGCCGCCAGAGCCAAGCCGCATATCGCCATCATTGGTCGCGGATTTTCCGGCGTGATGATGGCCATTGCGCTGATGAAGTCGGTGCGAACCGCGTTTCACGTCCACCTTTTCGATCCGCAACCGACGATCAGTGGCGGACAGGTGTTGGCCGCCGCCCAAAGTGGCGAGATCCTCAACAGCCGGGTGCGCGACCTCTCGGTCGCCGCTGGCCAGCCGGAGGACTTCAACGATTGGCTCCTGGCGAATGCGGAGTTCCGCGCGGCGGTTTCCGCCGCGATACCCGGCTTTCAGCAGATCTTCGTGCCGAAGAGCATCTTCAGCGACTACGTCTATCAACGTTTTTCCGAAGCGCTGACGCGCCGGCCCGATATATCGATACAGCTCTCCTGTCAGGCGGTGTTGGGCCTGCGCAAGCAAGCCAATGGCCGCTTCCTGGTTATGCAGGAGGAAGCAACGGTGGAGTGCGATGCCGTTGTGCTGGCCACCGGCTTTGGCCTGCGCCAAGGCGAGATGGAGATTGCCGAAGAGGAGAGGCCGCTGGTGCGCGCCCGCCGTCTGGTCGTTCCGCGCCACACGGTCCTGCTCGGCAGCGGCGTCCGGATGGTCGACCGGCTGCTGCAACTGCGCGACAATGGTTTTTCCGGCGAGATCACCATTCTCTCCCGGCACGGCTTTCTGCCGCAGCCGCATACGCGCCTCGCGGCGGCGCCAACTTTTCCGGTCGGACCGATGCCGACCCGGCTCGGCGAGATCGTCCACTTCGTGCGGCAGGCCTGCGCGGACGCGGAGGCCGCCGGCCTTGGTTGGCAGGCGGCCATGAACGGGCTGCGCCGGCGCGCGCGTTCGCTTTGGCAATCGTTGCCTGAGGAGGAAAAGCACCGGTTCAACCGGCACCTGCGCTCGATCTATGACAGTCACCGCAACCGCCTGCCGGCGCCTTTGCACTTGCGACTCCGGCAGGAACTCGCCGGCGGGCAAACCACCATTCGGAAGGGCTGGGCGGGCAAGCGCCGCCCAGATGGATTGATGGTGCGCTGGGCCGGCGAAAGCGAGGAGACGCTGCTTTCGGCCGATCAGGTGATCGACTGTCGCTGTTCGGCGCCGGACCTTCGGGCGCCGCTGATGCAGAGCCTTTTTGCCGGCGGATTGGCAGAGCCGGACGAGCTCAGTCTCGGGATTGCCGTCAGCCCGGCCGGCGAAGTTCTGGCTGACGGACAGCCGACGCGCAATCTCTACGCGATCGGACCGCTCGGCGTCGGCAGTCTGCCGGACATCGACCTGGTGCCTGAGATCGTCACGCAGACCTATGCGGCGGCGCGGTTGATCGCAACGCGGCATCGCGTGACGCTGAAGACCGGGTGACGGTGACGCCCGATCTCCCAAAGCGTCACCGTCGCGTCGCCCATGGTACCAGCCATCGCTCAAGCTGCCGCGCCGTCATCTCGAAGACGAAGGCGACGGCCGCGATGACGACGATGCCGGCGATCACCACATCGGTCACCAGAAATTGAGCTGCGGACTGGATCATGAAGCCGAGGCCGCGTGTTGCCGCGACCAGTTCGGCGGCCACCAGCGTCGACCAACCCGCACCGAGCGCGATCCGGGTTCCGGTCAGGACCGAAGGCAGGGCGCTTGGCAGGATGACATGGCGTAGAACCTGCAGACGCGACGCGCCAAAGGCGCGGGCCGCGTTGATGTGATCGGTTGAGGTGGATTTGACGCCGGTCGCCGCCGACAGAATGATCGGCGGCAGCATTGCGAGCGCGATGACCGCGATCTTGGAGGCCTCGCCGATCCCCAGCCAGATGATCACCAAAGGGAGATAGGCAAGCGGGGGCAAGGGGCGCACGAACTCCACGATCGGATCGAGGATACCTTTGCCGAGCCGACTGGTGCCGATGGCAATACCGGCCGGCACGCCGAGGAGGATTGCCAATGCAAGCGCGCTGAAAATCCGCAGAAGGCTGGCGCCCACATGCTGGGCGAGTGTCGCGTCGACGAAGCCAGTAACGGCAAGGCCTTGCAGAGCCTGATAGACGGCGAGCGGCGAGGGCAGGAACAGCGGCGAAACGAGGCCGTAGCTTGAGGCAAGGCTCCAGAGAGCGAGCAACGCGGCGATCGTCGTCAAGGATATCCAGGCGAGTGGTACCGGTGATCGTGCCGTGCCCAGTTCCGGTTGCTCGACAATACCCTGGGGCTGATGCGTCGTCGACGGCGCACTTTCGATCGAGAGGCTCATGCGGCGATCCCTTCGTCTTCGGCATGGATGAGGGCGGTCAGTTCGTCATGCAGGCGCCGGAACACCGGAGAACTACGGATCTCGGAGAGCGGTACGCCGGCAAGAAGATCATGACCGAATGTGGTTGCGATCTCGCTGGCGATGCGCCCTGGATTGGGGGCGAGCACAATGATCCGGGTCGCGAGCAGAAGCGCTTCCTCGATACTATGGGTGATCAGGAGCGCGCCGACGCCGCTCTTCTGCCAGACATCAAGAAGAAATCCCTGCATGCGGCTGCGCGTGAGTGCGTCGAGCGCGCCAAGCGGTTCGTCCATCAGCAGAAACTTCGGATCGGAAGCGAGCGCTCTGGCGATGCCGACACGCTGGCGCATGCCGCCGGAAAGCTCCCAGACGTGTCGGCTCGCCGCACCAGGCAGACCGACCCGATCAAGGAGGTTCCTCGCCTTTTCCAGGCGCTCGGACCTGGAAATGCCGCGCAGGTGAAGTGGAAAGGCGACATTGTCGAGAGCGGTCAGCCACGGATAGAGCGCATCGTCCTGGAAAACCACGGCCCGATCTGCACCCGGACCCGTAACCGGTCGACCGTCGATGCAGACATGACCGCTGCTTGCCGCCACGAAGCCAGCCGCCAGATTGAGAAGACTGGTCTTGCCGGAACCGGAGCGGCCGATGACGACGACGAATTCGTCACGGGCGATCTTCAGGTTGATGGAAGCGAGAACCGGGGCGGTTCTGCTGTCGGAGGCTGCATATCGCAGCGTGACATTTTCGAGGGAAAGAACGGACATCCTGTGTTCCCAATTCGGCTGGCACGTCGGCATGCTCGCCCGGTTGTCTGTGCCGGGCGAGCATGGGAGCAGCTCTGGTCTCAGAAGGAGAGCTTCGCCGCCTCCTGCACCCAGCGGGCGGAGACGTAGGGCGTGTAGTCCGGAAGCACCGCGGGGATCTTGCCCTGATCAAGTAGGAAGGCCGAGGTCTCGGAGATTGCCTTGGCCGTAGCACCGCCGAGAAGATCGGCGCCTGCCTGTTCTTCAAGCGAAGGGAAGTAATAGCCCTTGAGCAGGTTCGGAACGTCCTCGGGCTTTGCGCCGGTCAGGCGGGCGATCTTTTCCGCCTCAGGCGAAGCGGCGTTCCAGCTCTCCGGCTTTGCGCGATAATCCGCATAGGCGTCGCCAGTCACCTTGACGAAGCCTGTCACGACATCCGGATGCGCCTCGGCAAACTTCTTGTTGACGATCCAGGCATCGAAGGTAGGACCACCCCATTTCGCCACATCACTAGAGGTCGCAAGCACTGTCGCGGTCTTCTTGATTTCGGAGAGCACCGGGTCCCAGACATAGGCGCCGTCGATATCGCCGCGCTGCCAGGCAGCCGCAATTTCCGGAGGCCGGAGGTTGAGGATTTCGACCGCCTTCGGATCGACATTCCAGTGTTTCAGGGCCGTGAGCAGGCTGTAGTGTGCTGTCGAAACGAAGGGGGTCGCGATCTTCTTGCCGGCAAGCTGCTCCGGCTTGTCGATGCCCTTGACGGCGAGGGCCTCGGCTTCGCTGATCAGTCCGACGACGAAGATCGTTTCGAGGGGCAGTTGCCGGCTGGCGGCAGCGGCGAGCGGCGACGAGCCGACATAGCCGATATCGATCGACCCGGAGGCGAGGGCGGCGATCACGTCGGCGCCGCCGTCGAACTTTTGCCAGGTGATCTTGGCGCCGGTGACTTCCTCATAGGTTCCGTCTGCCTGCGGAACGCGCGACGGCTCGACGATCGGTTGGTAACCGATGGTCAGCGTCGTTTCGGCGGCGAGAGCGGGGAACGGGGCCTGGTTGGCCAGAAGCAAGGCCGCGCCTGCGGCAAGAAAGGTGCGTCTGTGGATCGTCATTGTGTGCTCCTCAATGGTTGGGTCCTGGCCCCGCTGTGGAGCCTCATCACAATGCTGATCAAAAAGATGGATTTTATATAGATAATTTATTCCGCATTTCACTGACCCGCAGCGGGTCCATTCCAAAATTGAGGCGTTTCGGCGCAGCTTCGTGCGCCTACCGGCTTCGCGCGAGGCTAGAGATCCAGACCGCTGTAGCGGCCGTTGTGGTAGAGGATCGGCTCGCCTGAACCCGTGGCGATGGCCACGACCCGGCCGAGAATGATGGCGTGGCTGTGGCGCTCGATGATTTCCTCGACTTCGCAGTCGATCGCGGCCAATGCCCCGCTCAATGCTGACGCGCCGCTCGCCAGCCGAACCCAGTCGGCTCCCTCATAGCGGGCCGGACCCTTGGCGCCGTCCAGGCCGGAGAAGCGTTCCGCCACCCTCTGTTGCTCTCGCGAGAGGATGTTGACGCAGAAATGCCGATAGCGCTGGATGACAGGCCAGGTTGAAGAGGTCCGATTGATATTGACGATCATGGTCGGCGGATCCACCGACAGCGCCGTCGCCGAAGTGACGGTAGCCCCGGTCCGCTCGTCGCCGATGCCTGCGGTAATCACGGAGACGCCGCCTGACAGATTGCGCATGGCGGCCTTGAGAGCCGGCGCCGTGATCGGCTCATAGCCATTGCTGGTTGGAACACTTGCGTCGAATGCGGGAGATGCGGCGAGCGCGATCGTCATGGCCAGTCCCTCGAAATTTTCGCCTAATTCCCGGGCGAGAACCGCCGATACGGGAAAAATTTTTCCTCGCGCCAAAGATGGTCGCCTGATTTTTGATTGTCAATAAAATTTATAGAGTTTATGTTTTGCAATCGGCAAGACGTTCATGGCTGCCGAAGACCAGCTCGCGAGGAGGCATTTGCCGATGGACACTGCGTCCGTGAAAATTCCCGAAAAGATCAATGTTCTCTGGTTCCTGCCGACCCACGGCGACAGTCGTTATCTCGGCACCACGCGTGGTGGCCGCAACGTCGATATCAACTATCTGAAGCAGATGGCTCAGGCGGCCGACTCGCTCGGCTATTACGGCGTTCTCATTCCGACGGGCCGCAGCTGCGAAGACAGCTGGGTGGTCGCCTCGGCGCTGGCGCCGCTCACGGAGAAACTGCGCTTCCTGATCGCCGTGCGGCCTGGCCTCTTGTCGCCAACGCTGGCGGCGCGCATGACGGCGACGCTTGACAGACTTTCGAATGGACGGTTGCTGATCAACGTGGTCACCGGCGGCGACCCGATTGAAAACAAGGGTGATGGCATCCACCTCTCGCACAGCGAGCGTTACGAGGTGACCGAGGAATTCCTCAATATCTACAAGGCCGTGCTTCGTGGCGAAGAGGTCGACTTCAAGGGAAACCACTTCGATATCGAAGGTGGCAAGCTCCTGTTCCAGCCTGTGCAGAAGCCGCATCCGCCGCTCTATTTCGGCGGTTCCTCGGGAAAGGGCCAGGAGGTGGCAGCACGTACGATCGACAAATACCTGACCTGGGGAGAGCCCGTCGAAGACGTTGCCCGAAAGATTGCAGACGTTCGTGCGCTCGCCAATGCCGAGGGCAGGGAGGTAACCTTCGGCATCCGCCTCCACGTGATCGTGCGAGAAACGGCCAAGGAGGCATGGCGGGCCGCTGACGAACTGATACAATATGTCGATGACGACACGATTGCCGCTGCACAGAAGGTGTTCGAGCGTATGGATTCGGTTGGTCAGAGCCGCATGAGCCGCTTGCATGGCGGCCGACGCGACAAGCTTGAAGTCGCTCCGAACCTCTGGGCCGGGGTCGGGCTTGTGCGCGGCGGCGCGGGTACGGCGCTCGTCGGCGACCCCGAACAGGTCAAGGCGCGTATCGAGGAATACCGGCAGGCAGGTATCGATAGTTTCATCCTGTCCGGCTATCCGCACCTGGAAGAGGCTTATCGTTTCGGGGAACTGGTGCTGCCGAACCTGCCGCTTGCCCATGCCATTCCGGACCGCGAGGCGTCGATCAACACCGGGCCGTTCGGCGAGACGATTGCCGGCGATCATCGCCCGAAACTGAAGGTCTCCCAGTCGTGACAGGAACAACGCGCCGACCCGTGATCGCCATCGTCGGCGGCGGCTTCACAGGGGCGGCGGTCGCCGCAAACCTCGCGCGGAACGCGGCAAGCGACGGCGCGGCCATTATCGTCTTCGAGCCGAGGGCGCGCCTTGGCGCAGGTCTCGCCTATGATACGGATAATCCTGCGCACCGCATCAACGTGCCGGCCGCGCGCATGAGCCTGATCCCGGACGATCCCGAAGATTTCCTCAACTGGATGGCGGCAAAAGGTGAACCGCGCGGCGATCCCGACGCTCTGGCGGTCGACGGCAATCTCTATCCGCGCCGAGCGGTGTTCGGCCGCTATGTCTGCGAGTTCGTCGCTCCGCTCCTGAAAAGTGGAAAGGTCGAGCATCGGCGCGAACGCGTCGAGCATATCGAGCGCCGCGGGAATCGTTGGCGACTGATCAGCTCCGCCGGCACGGAACTGCTGGCCGATATCGTCGTTATCGCCACGACGCATCCGGCGCCCTGCGCCCCACGCGGCGTGGATCAGGCGCTTCACGGCCACCCGCGCTATGTGCCCGATTCCACCGTTGCTGGTGCCCTGGACTGCATCCGCGCCGATGACCACGTCCTCGTCGTCGGAAACGGGCTGACGGCAGCCGACGTGATTGCTTCGCTGGCGCTCGCCGATCACCGCGGCCCGGTGGTCGCATTGTCGCGCCGAGGCCTGCGATCACGCGGTCACCCGGAAGAGCCCCAGGAACCGTTCGGCGATTTCTCCAGCGACCCGGCGCGAACCGCGCTCGAATTGCTGCAGCGGGTCCGGCGCGCCCTGCGCCACGCCGCCGAATTCGGTACCAGCTGGCATGGGGTTTTTGACGCGCTCCGCGGCCAGGGTGGCCAGGTCTGGAGGGCCCTGCCAGTGGCGGAGCGCCGCCGCCTCGTGCGCCATCTGCGTCCGTTCTGGGATGTCCACCGCTTCCGCGTGGCGCCGCAGATCGATGGAGCGATCCTGCATGGGCTGGAGCAAGGGCGGTTGCGAATTCTCGGAGCTGCCATCGAGCGGGTCGAGAGACGCGGCCATGTCATCGCGGTCGATATCCGTCACCGACATGCCGGCCGCCGGGAGCGCCTGCTGTTCGATGCCTGTGTGGTGACCACCGGTCCGGCTCATACCGGCATCCTCTCGAGCCAGGGTTGGCTTGCAGGCCTCGCTTCACAGGGATGGTTGCGTTTGGATGACGTGGGCCTGGGCCTTGCCTGTGACGAGGCAAGCCGCGCGGTTGGCGCGAACGGCACAGCGGAGCGATCACTGATCGTTGCCGGGCCGCTGGCGCGTGGCACCTTCGGCGAACTCATGGGCCTGCCGCAGGTCAACGACCATGCAATTTTCGTCGCCGAAGAGATTGCCGACATGTTGGAAAGACCAGCGCGAAACGGCCAGCGCGTCGCGTCCGTCACAACAATCTAGCAACAGCCGTCACCGCGCGTGGTGCGACTGGAACGTATCCGTGTGCAGCGGTTCTGCGATAGGGCGCGATTCTGAGAGACCGCGATGCACTTTAGCCGCTGACCGGCGCGGTTTCACCATCGAGACGTCGCGACCAGTCCTCGACCCTGCGCGTCTGCAGGCGCTTCGCCGCGTAATCCCGCCAGCTCGACGGGAGAATGGCTAGGTTTGAGATCTCTTCAAGAGCCTCCCTGTTGAGGGTATCGACGTAGAGAAAATACCAGAGCCGGGCGATGGTCCATTCCGGGTGACGGCGCTCGACGAGATGCATTCGGTCGCCGGCCGAAACCGGTCCGCCCTCGATCACGCGATAATACCAGCCGGTGCGGCCGGATTGCTGAAGACGCCGGGCCATATCGGGCAGATCGAAGCGGCGGTTCAGTTTCCAGCAGGGCTGTCTTCCCTGGCTTACCTCCAGCAGAGCGCCGCCCAGGCGGAACCGGTCGCCAACCGCGACGTCGCTCTCCGTCAGCCCCAGGGTCGAAAGATTTTCGCCAAAGGCGCCCGGCTGTTGCAATAGCGGTATGGAACCGATCTCATCCATCCAGGCTCGATAATGATCCCGAGGGTAATGATGCACGGCCTTGTCGACGCCGCCATGCCTTTTGAGGTCCCCCTGGTGATCGCCGGAAAAACCGGTGGCGCTGAGCAGCACGGCGCCACCGATTGGATGTTTGACGATGCCGCTCAGGGTTCCCCGATCGTCGATCGGCGAGAGGCTGCCCAAGAGCAAGGCGTCGAGTGCAGTCGGCTGCCGGTCAATCATCGATATGCTCCACCCAGTCGCTAATCATCGCTGCTGCGGCTTGCTTCAGGCTGGGGCCGGAGCGCAGGGCATCGGCACGAAGATCCGGCACGCTCAACCCAACAGCCGCCAGCTCGCAGGCATGGCCGACCAGCCAGCGCTCGAAGGCAGCACCCGTTTCAGCCTCTGGGTGAAACTGCAAGCCGAGCACCTTCCGCCCATGCATGAAAGCCTGCCGTGCGATATCCGGCGTCGAGGCGAGCAGCTCGGCACCGCGCGGCAGATCAAACGTATCTCCATGCCAATGCAACACGGAAACGTCGGCGAGATGCCGGAGAGGTGAAGCAAGGCCGGCGGCAGAGAGGCTGAGCGGCGAAAAGCCGATCTCCCTGATACCGGATGAATAGACGCGAGCCCCGAGCGCCCGGGCGATCAGTTGCGCGCCCAGGCAAATGCCGAGCGTCGGTCGATCGGCGGCAAGTCGTGCTTGCAGCATTGCGATCTCGTCTGCGACGAAGGGATAAGCCGTATCCTCGTAGACGCCGATCGGGCCGCCGAGCACGACGAGAAGATCCGGCTCGGTCGGATCGAATAAAAGATAGTCGGCATTGCCAACGTCCCGATACTCGATGGTGAACCCCGCCGCACGCAGCGGATCCGCAAAGGTGCCAAGATCCTCGAAATGCACGTGCCGCACGGCCACGGCTCTCTTTGAAGTCATCAGCCGTCTCCTCTAGCGGCGTTCATCATGAGTATTGGGAATCGTACAGCCGTCGTCCGTGCACCCGCGCGTTTCCGGACTTTCGGCAGCAATATCCGGGATCGGCGCCGCGAGCAGCGCGGCAAGGCGGGCGCCGATAACCATGTCGTCTTCAATGCCGAAGCGGTGATATTCAACGTGACCGTCGCGGCCGATAATGATTGCGGTGGGCGTGCCGCGCATGCCGTAGCGTTCCATCGTCTTCGGTATCGGCCCGTCATCGGCTGGTTGATCGACGGCGATCGGGAAGGTCAGACGGTATTCGTGAATGAAGGCCTTGAGCGCGTCGGGCGTCATGACCGCGTGATGCTCGAACACCGAATGCAGGCCAATGACCTGGAGTTCAGTCTCGCGGAAGACGGTCTGCACGCGCTGGGTCTGGGGCAGGCCGTGCGAGACGCAGGCCGGGCAGAGCATCTGAAAGGCATGAAGGAAAACGACCCGTCCGCGAAGCCGTTCGAGGCTAAGGGGCGTCGGGGAATTGAACCAGGTTGAGACGGCGAGTTCAGGCGCCGCGGTCCGATAGCTGCTGTTCATTGTCTTCTCCGGAGAAGGCCGGACGGGTGCTGCCGTCCGGCCGCCTTGTCAGGCCGCTTCGCGAACGAGCTTCACGCCAGGGAAATCCACCGGTACGGCGAGCGCGACATTGATGTAATTGGTGAAGAGGTTGAGCGCGACATGGGCAATGATCTCGACGATGTCCTGATCGTCGTAACCGGCACCGCGCAGCGCCCGCATGTCGGTGTCGGTGACCTGACCACGCGTCTCGACGAGTTTCTGCGCGAAGGTCAACGCGACAGTCGTCTTCGGGTCGGACGACTTGCCCCGTTGCGCGCTTGCCATTTCCTCGGCGGTCGCTCCGGCCTTGCGGCCAAGTGCGGTATGGGCGGCGAGGCAATAGTGGCAATCATTACGGTCGGCGACGGCAACGGCGATCAGCTCGCCGAGCTTGGCGCAGAGGCGGCCGTTTCCGAGCGCGCCGAAAGAGCCCCACATGCTGGCAAGTGCGGCCGGAGAATTGGCGACCGCCCGGAACATGTTGGGGGCGATCCCGAAGGCCGAGCGGATCTCGCCAAGCAGTTCACCGCTGGCGCCGGTTGCCGAATTGGGGTCAACTAGATTAATTCTGCTCATGGTTTTCTCTTTCTATTTGCGTGGAGGGAGAAAATTGCCGGTCCGCCGATGGCAGTCGTCGGACCGGCGCCAACATCATCGGTGCCCGCCCGCGGTACTCGGAGCGGTGCTTGCGGGATCCGATGTTGAAGCTCTTTGCGAAAGCAAGGTGGTGTCTTCGGTCTTGCCCCGGGGCCTGGTTACCGGCGCTGGTGGATCCTTTCATTTTCATTTCAGGCCGCACCGCGGTTGAAGACGCGCCAAGCAGCGTCCCGCTCAGCGGCGTCGGCGCCTTCAAATTCACCGCAGTCAACGCGCAATTCCGCTGGCCCGAAGGCGGCATCGACGAAGGCGCAATGGTGCGGGGCCTTCGCATCGTCGTAGACATTGGGCCGGAAGTAGCGACAGTTGACGCACATGCGCTGCTCAGGGATGGCTCCGACCGTCTGCAGGCGGCGGATGATCTTGACGAGGTGCGTCAGCAGGTCCTGCTGCTCGAGCTTGGAGAGCGCCGCGATGGCATCCTCGGTCGCCGATGCGAGTTGACCGGCCCGACGGACGGCGGTTTCGCCCTGCGGCGTTGCCGCGACGGAAAGTGCGCGCGCATCGCTGGGGTCGGCCTGCTTCTCGACAAGGCCCTTGCGCAGGAGCGCGTTGACCGAATCCGTCGTCGTGGGCTGGCTGACGCCGAGATAGGCGGCGATCTGCTTTACGCGCATGCCGCTCCGGCCGCGGGCGACGAGAAAGGTGAGGATCTGCAATTGCGTCGGATTGAGGCCGATGGCCTCGGCCGCCGTCCAGGCCTCGCTGCGCATGGCCGTCGCCACGCGGGATAGCCCGTCACCAATTCGGTCGACCAAAGAGGGTGTGCTGCCAGGTTCGTTGCTCATGGCGATTATTAATATAGGACTCCTATGTAGTGTCAATGACGTTTGAAAAGCGCTGCGAATTTGACGCGCATCAAAGTAGAGGGGGCATCGCGGGCCTATTTCTCTGTTCGAACAACCCGAGCACGGGCTGGTCGCTCAAATGGAGAAGACGATGTTGAATGCAATCAAGAGCGGATTGGGTATCGCCATCGCGGCAATGTTTGTCGCAGCGCCTGCAGCCGCCGCAGACTTTGAAGTGCACATGCTGAACAAGGGCAAGGACGGCGCGATGGTGTTCGAGCCGGCGTCGCTGAAGGTTGCGCCCGGCGACACGGTTACCTTCATACCGACCGACAAGGGGCACAATGTCGAAACCATCAAGGGCATGATCCCGGATGGCGCCGAGGCCTTCAAGAGCAAGGTCAATGAAAACTACAAGGTGACCTTCACCGCTCCCGGCGTCTACGGCGTCAAGTGCACGCCGCACTACGGCATGGGCATGGTCGGCGTCGTCCAGGTCGGAGACGCCCCAGCCAATCTTGATGCCGTGAAGGCCGCGAAGAACCCGAAGAAGGCGCAGGAGCGCCTAGATGCCGCCCTGGCGGCGCTCGGAAACTAAGCGCCGACTTCGCTTCGGAGCGGGGTGGGGACAGGCCGCTCCTGGCGACCGCGCACTGGGTGAGGCGCGGCGCCAACATGCGGAACCAATGTGAAGACTTCGCGTTGGTTCCGCATGGATCAGATCGCCGCCGAATTGTTCCCGCCGTCACAGATTCCTTATCCCATCATATTTGCGCGCATCCTCGGCGCACTGTTCCTGGGTGCCGTCATCGGCTTCGAGCGCGAGACAAAGGCGCGACCGGCGGGCCTCAAGACCCATATGCTCGTCTGCCTTGCTGCCTGCACTTTCGGTGTCATTTCGCTTGAGAGCGTCCGGCTCGGTGGCTTCTTCGACGATCGCGTCCGTCTCGATCCACTGCGCGTGGTGGAAGCGGTGACCGCGGGCGTTGCCTTTCTCGCCGCCGGCACCATCGTACTTTCCAGGGGCGAGGTTCAGGGAATAACGACCGGCGCCAGCCTCTGGCTCGCAGGGGCCATCGGCCTTGCGGTGGGCTTCGGCCAATGGGGCGTCGCCGGTCTTGCGGCGGCATCCGCCTTTTCCGTCCTCTTTGTCATCGGCTCTATCGAGGCGCGGGCCATGCGGCACAAACAGCCAGACGTGGAGCCTAAGGACGAGGCGAAAGACATCCACGCCAAGCGCTAGGCTTGACTGCCGGCTAGCCGGATAGAACGGAACTGGCTTGTGCCCACGTTATCAAGTCGCATGATGCAGCGGCGCTAGTGATTTGATTTTCATTGAGATTGTGGTTGCTTGAGTAGGTTGGCCCCGCCAGCCAACCCTCGTCCGGTTCCGGCCCGGTGGAGCCGCGGCGAGGGCTCCTGTGGGTTTGGCTCTCTTCGCCTGCGTCGCAAACCGTGAGCGGGACGAGGCGGCTTGGCGAAGTGGTGCGATTGTCACGCCCTTCCGGAAGAGTGGGCACTGCTTGCCGGGCGTTCGACAACCTCGCCCACTACAGAGCATGGCCACACCAAATCTGTTCGGCAATTCCCGTGGGAACCGTTAAGGTTGACAGTCGCTGCACCAAGGAAGGTTAGATGGACTCCACCGGTTCCCTTGCCGCCAAATTGCTATCGGCGACACTGATGTTCGACCAGACGTCTTTGGCCGCACTGGAGGCTCTGGCCGCCAACTCCGATCGCCGGATTTTGCGACGCGGCGAGGTTCTCGTTCGTGAGGGAGACCGGTCGGACCGCTTCTTCGTCGTTCTGTCGGGACGTTTCACGGTGCACCGGGAGGGCGTCGGCGAGACTGTTGCGGAGATCGGCCAGGGCGAGCTTGTCGGCGAAATTGGCTTTTTCGCCGCGCTGCCGCGCATTGCCACCGTCGTTGCGGCGCGTGATTCAATCGTACTCGAAATTCGCGACGACCAGTTCGAGAGGGCCGCCAAGGCGTTGCCCAGCCTGCGCCAGTCGGTGACGACGTTTCTCGCGCGCCGGTTCGCGATGCAGTCCCCGGCGCCCAGGCAGAACAAGCAGCCCTGCAAACTCCGGACACTGGCGATCGTGCCTGCGGGCCGCAGTCGGATTTCACCCGACTTCATCTCGCAGCTCCGTGCCGCATTTTCCGCGGACAAGCGGGCCGTGTTCCTGACCCGGCGAGAACTCGAAGACCGGTTCGCCGGCCTGCCGATCGACGATCAGCCCGTGCTTGACTGGCTGAACCATCTCGAAGGCAAGGCCGATATCATCGTTTATATCGCCGATGACGACCCAAGCGAGTGGACGCGCGTCTGTATCCGTCAGGCCGACAACGTGCTGCTGTTCGCCGATGCATCCGATCCGGCCGACCTCAGCTCCTGTGAGGCGCTTGCGCTTGCGATCCATGCGCCGTCGAACCTTCGGCTTGTGCTCGTTCACCCGAAGCGCACCTCAACGGTTTCCGGAACGGCCGCTTGGCTCGACGCGCGACCCGGGGTCCGCCAGCATCACCACGTTTCGCTGGAAGACGGACTGGACGTCGAGCGCCTGGTCCGTTTCATCGCAGGTGAGGCGAGGGGATTTGTCGCAGCCGGCGGAGGCTCTCTCGGTTGCGCACATATCGGCGTCTACAGAGCTTTCGTCGAGGCGGGAGCCTCCTTCGACTATCTCGGCGGCACCAGCTCCGGCGCTGCGATGATGGCAGGCTTCGCCAGGGGACTGGACGCTGACGCAATCGACCGGGGAACGCATCTCATCTTCGTCCAGAGCCGCGCGTTTCGTCGTCTCACCTTGCCGCAATATGCGCTGCTCGATCACAAGGTGCTCGACCGCACGCTGCAGGCGGAATATGGCGACGTTCTCATCGAAGACCTCTGGCTTCCGTTCTTCGCTCTGTCGACCAATCTCAGCACTCGGCGGGCGCATGTTCACCGGCGGGGAAAGCTCTGGCAGGCCGTCAGGGCGTCAGGCTCGATCCCGGGTGTCCTGCCGCCATTCTTCACGGTCGAAGGCGACATGCTGGTCGATGGCGCCATCATGAACAATCTACCGCTGGAGCAGATGAAAGAACTCAAGACCGGGCCTAATGTCGTCGCGAGCTTGGGCTCCCACGGACCAAGGAAACATCATATCGACTATGACAGCATACCGGGGGCATCCGAACTGGCGGTGCGGATGCTCACACCGTTCGGTCGTGCCAGCCTGCCGAAGGTCCCGAGCATGATTCAGGTGATAACCGCGAGCGTGCTGGCGCACAGGCCCGAGGAAGTCATGCTCGATGAGCGGGATATTCTCGTCTCCCCGGCGATTTCGAGCGCGATCGGGTTCATGGACTGGAGCCAGCATTCTGAACTCTATGTCGAAGCCTATGAGTGGACGAAACGATGGATCATGGAGCGTCTTCGCGATAACGATTCGAGGCTCCTGCGAATACTTGGCATTCCGGCAGCGCCCGGTGTGAAGCAGGCGGCGGCAAGTGACTTGGACCGGTCCGCCCTGTGACGGGGTCGTGTTCGGTAGGGCGGGCATGCGTCGGATGAACGACGTTCGCTTCCGAGTTCTGAGCCGCTTTCATCGCTCTTGCCGAATTGTCACCGTCCTCTTGCGGTTGTAGTATTTTAGGATAGCCTTGCGGGGGATTAGCCCGCATCGGCTATTCCGCTTGAAAGTGAGAAAAATCAGCAAATAGAGAGCCCTCGGACGAGAAACGGCTCAAATACGAAAATGCTTCGTCCCCGAATTGGTATGCCGATCGGGTTCCCTTGGATGTACTTGCGGGACGTCTTTGGTGTGCGGCGCACGGCAGGCGTGTAGTCCGATGCCACAGTGGTCCCATTGCTTGAAGTGGATCGACGTGATGGCTGAGAATAAGAATGCGGGCGCACCTCCGAGTGCACAGGACCTCCGAATGCAGATCCTCCAGCGGGAAATGGAGGAGATGGACAAGGAGCGGCGATTAAAGGCGATCGAGGAACAGAAACACGCCGATTTTGCCGCAGATTTTCTTGAGAAACAGGTGACGGAAGAGGAGATCGCCATCGTCCGCCGGCTTGTGGCGAACGCCGTCAAGGCCGGCAAGTTCGAGGCGATGGTTTACAGCTTCCCCTCCGAGCTTTGCAGCGACAGCGGTCGTGCAATCAACAGTGGCGACCGCGACTGGCCGCAGACCCTGCAGGGCAAGGCGAAGGAATTTTTCGATCGCTACCAGACCTATGGCAAGCCGCAGGGCTACAAGCTGAAGGCGATGATCATCAACTTTCCGGGCGGCGTGCCCGGCGATGTCGGGTTCTTCCTGAACTGGGCTCCGGACAAGGCTTGAACGCGACTGTTCTCCGTGCCGGCGGTCGCGCCGGCACCGGTGCTTCAGCACTGCTGCTATCAAGGAACATTGAGCCTTTGGAAGCCCGCGCCCGAGGGCCCGGGCTTACCAGTCCTAGAAAACGTCAGGTACCGTCCTGCGAACGTGATCATCGTCCGCGAAGTCGTTCGGCCGCTTCTGGCGCTTGCCGAGGTCCGGCTCTGTGAACTTCACGCGTTCGTAGGGGATCGAGGCGAGAATGTGCGAGATGCAATTGATGCGCGCCCGCTTCTTGTCGTCTGACGGTACGATCCACCAGGGGGCATACTCCGTGTCCGTCATGCGGATCATCTCGTTATAGGCTCGGGTATAGTCCCACCAGCGCTGATAGGACTCGACGTCCATGGGGCTGAGCTTCCATTGGCGCAACGGGTCGGCGATGCGCTGGCGGAACCGGCGCTCCTGTTCCTTCTCGCTGACATCGAGGAAGTATTTGAGCAGGACGATGCCGCTTTCGACCATTGCCGCTTCGAAGCGCGGTGCGAGTTCGAGGAAACGTCGGGCGCTGTCTTCCGAGCAGAAACCCATGACGCGCTCCACGCCCGGGCGGTTGTACCAGGAGCGATCGAAGATCACGACCTCGCCGGCGGCCGGCAAATGCTGGATGTAGCGCTGCATGTAGATCTGAGATTTTTCCCGTTCGGTGGGCGCGGGCAGGGCCGTGACCCTGAAGACGCGGGGGCTGACGCGTTCGGTCAGCCGCCTGATCACGCCGCCCTTGCCAGCGGCATCGCGTCCCTCGAAGACGATGACGATGCGCGCGCCGGTCTTTTTCACCCAGGCCTGCAGGTGCGCGATCTCTTCCTGCAGTCGGGCAAGCTCCTTGGCGTAGCCGCCGGACGACCGCTCCTCTGGCGCTGCTGCTTCGGCAACCTTGTCGGCGTCGTTCTTGTCCTTGTTCTTTTTCTTGCCTTTATCTTTTCCCATCTTTCTCTCCCGTTTCGAAGCTTTGTGCGGTTCCCATGGCGTTGGAGTTCGCAGCGATTTCTCCTTCCGGCCCCTGGCTTTCGCCATACCGGGCCTCGTAAGCGTCGAGTGCATCCTCTATGCCCTCGAAGATCATGTTTGGCCCGATTCTTTCGATGATGCCGGCCCGGTCGAGCAAGGCGCGCGCATCCGTGTGCAGCTCCGCCAGACCGAGAGCGATGCCCCCCGCCTTCAACTCGTCAGCGAGTTCCCCGAGCATCTCGGCGGCGGTGCTGTCGATCTGGGGGATCGCGCTGGCATCGATCACGAGCCAATGGGCGGGCGGCGGTAGTTCTTCGGCAATGGCCGTGAGGCGCGCTCGCACATAGTCCGCGTTGTAGAAAAGCAGGCTGTCCTGGATCATGCAGGCACCGAAGCCCGGCACCGGCCGTGCATCCGGCGCGCGATGCAGCTTGTAGAAGCCGTCCCGACCCGGAATCCTGCCGAGCAGGGCGTCGTGCGGATACATGGTCTGCAGCAAGAGATAGATCAGTGTTGCGGCTATGGCGATGACCACGCCATTCAACACGCCGAGGCCGATCGGCCCCCACAAGGCGATCAGGGCAAAAACGAACTCGATCCGGTTGATGCGCCATATCCGTCTGAGGCCCTCGATATCGATCAGGCTGAGGGCCGTTGCCGCAAGTATCGCACCTAGAGCGGCGATCGGCAGGATGCGCAGAACGTTGCCCAGGAACAGGAGCACCGCCATGAGGGTTGCGGCCGCGACGAGGCTGGCGATTTGCGAACGACCGCCGACGGCGAAGTTCACGGCGGTGCGCGAATCCGAGGCCGTCACCGGAAACGTTCCGAACAGCCCGGCGGCGAAGTTTGCCGCGCCGAAACCCGTCAGTTCGCGGTTCGGGTCGACACGGTAGCCGCCGAGCGTTGCGAAGCTGCGGGCGGCGATGACACCGGAGCCGAAACTGACAAGAAAAATCGCCGCCCCGCCGGTAAGCAAGGCGTCGATCGGCAGGTTGCCGATGCGCGGCAGCACGAGCGATGGCAACCCCTGCGGTATGTCGCCGACGATCGCCATGCCGCGCCCTTCGAAATCGAAGAGAAAGGAAAGCAGCACGGCCACGAAAACGACGATTACGGGGCCCGGTATGGGTGAGCGATAGATGCGGGCCACTTGCAGCAGGGCAAAACAGGCCAGGGCGAAGGCCAAGGTCGGCCAATGGATCGAACCGACTTGTCGCAGGAGTTCTAGCACGGGGGATATAAGTCCTTCGGACTCGATATCGACGCCGGTAAAGCGCTTGATCTGCCCAACCAGGATCGACAGTGAGATGCCGGCGAAGAAGCCGGTCAGGATTGGGCGTGACAGAAAGGTTGCGAGCACCCCGAGCCGTACCAGGCGCGCAAGCAGACACAGGATGCCGACGACCAGCGCCAGCAGCGCGGCCGCCGTCACACGGTCGACCGTCGCGCCGGGCGTCGCGAATACTGTTGTCAGAACCGCCGCCAGCACCGTCATCGTCGCAGCATCCGGTCCAACGATGAGCTGGCGCGATGGGCCGAAGAGCGCGTAGGCGATGAGCGGCGTTATGCTGGCATAGAGACCTGTTTCGGCGGGCAGTCCGGCTATAGCGGGATAGGCGATGGCGCTTGGAAGGCCGACGGCGGCAATTGCAAGTCCGGCCGAAATATCGCTGCGTAGCCAACCCACCCGATAACCATCCAGGTTCGCGAGTAACGGCAGGCGAGGCAGGTGAAACGGCATGCTTGTGCCCCCCGGATTGTGCCTCCTCCAACCGGCAACGGATTCGTGCCCAACGGGGAGGGTCAAACGGATGGACGATAGCACTGGGAATATTAGAGATGCAAAACTTTTCGTTTTGGCTGATCCTGCGTAATCCGCGAAAGTTGCATCGGTCGCCTCATGCAGGTTCCTGCAACGTGTGCCATTCCTGAAGGCCGCGCCAGAATGCCGGACGCGAGAAGTCCCGTGGCGGCAAGCCATCACTGTGCAGCGTGTTTACTGCGGATGGCGATCCAAGCGCGTCCGTCACTGCCTCGCAGCTTGTCGCCCTGTCAGATGGCGACCTCGAAGTCGGATATCGCGACGATCCAACGGAAGGTCCCGCCTTGGTCGGCGCGCCGCGGGAGAGGCTGTTGGTCCGGAGCGAAGCGCTCCGCAACGGCGCTTGTTGCCGGATGGCGATGCGGCATCGAATCCAGTGGCGGTCCGCGCGAGCGCAGGTGAACGACGGTCTCTCGGCGTGAGACGGAGCACCGCGCTGCAGAGCCCGGTCCACTGACATGGCCGGGCGGGGCGCCTTATTACACCTTGGGCATGACACCCTTGGTGGCGAGCCAGGTCTCGAAGGTGCCCGGGCATCCTTCGCTGAGCCATCTTCCCCGATAGGAAAAACCGGGGGTGACACGCCCGGCGCCGACGAGTCCATCGTCATAGCGGCCGACGATCCCAACTGCCTTGTGCATCTTTCCGGGATGTTTTTTCTTGGTCTTTGAGAGCTTCATTGGATGCCCCTACGCACTACAACCTTAAAGCAATAGCGTCTCACAATGCACGCATCAGTCAAGGATTAGACGGGTGCGCAAAAGGGGTTAGGAGTCGAGCGAAAGGTGATGCGCCGATCGATGGGGCGCAGGCCAAAGCCTGCCGCGCGAGCAGGTTTCAACGATGTCGGCATTCCAGGAACAGACCCGGTTCTGTCGGTCGGCAGCCGCAGACTTCATCATGACGCAACCGCAAGGTTTGCCGACCGTAAGTTTCAGTCGAGAGCTATAGCGCCTGGCTGATTGCGCGGCGCCGGTGGGTGGCAAACTGAGACCACCGCCGACCCTCTATCGACACCCTCGCTCGGGCCACCCGGAGCAATACTATTATTGCAGAACGACGACGGCTTCGACCTCGAACAGCATGGGGTCGATTGCGAGCTTCGGAACGGGAATCAACGTTTGTGCCGGCAGCGCGGTCCCAAACATTTCCTTGACGTTCTCGGTCAACACCCCAAGCTTGGACATATCGTGGTCGACCACGAAGATTGTGAGCTTGGCAACCTGTTCGGGCCGGGCGCCGAGTGCGTCGAGGGCAGCGCGCAAATTCGCATAAGCCTGCTTAACCTGAACGGCGAATTCGGGCGACAAGGCTCCCGTACTGTCTTGTCCCCCCTGTCCGGAGATGTATGCCACCCGTGAACCAGGGGGCGTGACCACCGCGGTGCTGTAACCATTCGGCGTCGGATCGTAGAGGGTCTTGGGATTGACAATGGCCAACTTGAGATTGCCCTCATTCGCTGTTGCCGCACTGGGAACTCCAATGTTCATGATGACTAGCCCTCCGATAAGCACATGCTTGACTGTGCGTGACATGATTTTTCTCGTTCCGAACGCCATGAGCACGGGTCTCGCGCCGGCATAATTTGAACCTTGAACCCAATCATTGACGATTGACTCGTACAGTGTACGAGTTTCTTTGCATCGTACGCTGTACGAGTCAATGGGCAAGGGTCGACATCCACTGTGTTTCCGGCCAAATTCGCGGAAGCGAAGGAAGAGGAAGACGGAATGGCGGCCAAAAGCAGCGGCGCCCGGACGAAACGATCACAACGGGAAAGTGGGAGTCGCCAATCCGGCCAGGAACCACGCGGCGACGGTTCGCTCTCCCTCGAACGCATCGTAGCGACCGCTATCGAACTGCTGGACGCTCAAGGTGTTGACGGGTTGACGATGCGACGGCTGGCTGATCGTCTCGGCTCAGGGGTGATGAGCCTCTATTGGCACATCGACACCAAAGAAGATGTTTTTGATCTCGCGCTCGACGCGGTGCTCGAATACCGCGGCTTTTCGCAAACGGGTGAACCCGGGGAATGGCGCGCAGAAGTCGTCCATATGCTCGAAGACTGGCGCGCCTGCATGCTGCGTCATCCTTGGTCGGCTTCGCTGCTGCCGAGCCGGGCGCTCGGCGCCAACATGCTGCATCGCTTGGAACTGCTCGGCAGCACCTTGTCCCGAGCCGGTGTCGCCGACGCGGATCTCAACGTTGCGATCTGGTCGCTTTGGAATCATGTCCTGGGTGCCACCGTCACGCGGGCAAGCTTCGACCTATCGGATGAGGACAAGGAAGCAGCGCAGCAGCGCCTTGCGCAGCTGAGTGAACGCTACCCGACAATTGAACGCTCCCGTCTCTTGTTGGAAAACGACTGGGACGGCACCTTCAGGAAGGGCCTCGATTTCCTGCTGGATGGTCTGACCCCGAAACTGTGAGCAGGTTCGCGTCGAGGCAATGTTGTCCACGTGCAAGGGCGCTCCAATCTTCCTGTTTGCGGACAATACCGAGGGCTGCGCGATGAACGTAGTCGCAAAGACGCATTTGTCCCTTTGTGTCGCCTCAGGCTTGGGAAAATTCGGGCAAGCTGTCGGCTTGCCCGAATTCACGCCGACATCGGAGGCGGATTATTCAGCGGCTGAGCGCTGCGGCAGAACCCAGTTCTGGCGCGGGAAGTGGCAGGTGTAGCCGTTGGGATAGCGCTCCAGGTAATCCTGGTGCTCCGGCTCGGCCTCCCAGAAATCTCCCACGGGCTCCACTTCGGTCACGACCTTGCCCGGCCACAGGCCTGAAGCGTTGACGTCAGCAATGGTGTCCTCGGCTACCCGCTTCTGCTCGTCGTCGACGTAGTAGATTGCCGAGCGATAGGACATGCCGATGTCGTTGCCTTGCCGGTTCTTGGTGGTCGGATCGTGGATCTGGAAGAAGACCTCCAGAATCCGCCTGTAGCTGATCGTCCCCGGATCGAAAACGATCTCGATACCCTCGGCATGGGTGCCGTGGTTGCGGTAGGTGGCATTGGGCACATCGCCGCCGGTATAGCCCACCCGCGTCGCGATAACCCCGGGAAGCTTGCGGATCAAATCCTGCATCCCCCAGAAGCAGCCACCGGCCAAAACAGCTCTTTCAGCTCTATCGGTCATTCAGATATCCTCCACCTGGTTGATGAACGCGCCGTAACCCTCCGCCTCCATCTCTTCGCGGGGAATGAAGCGCAGAGCGGCGGAATTGATGCAGTAACGCAAGCCGCCTCGATCCCGAGGTCCGTCGGGAAAAACATGGCCAAGGTGGCTGTCACCATGTTTCGAGCGCACCTCGGTGCGGATCATACCATGGGAACGGTCCTGTAGTTCCTCGACATTGGCAGGCACGATCGGCTTGGTAAAGCTCGGCCAGCCACAACCGGAATCGAACTTGTCGGCCGAGGCGAACAGCGGCTCGCCGGAAACGATATCGACATAGATCCCCGGCCTCTTGTTGTCGTTGTACTCGCCCGTGAAGGGACGCTCGGTCCCGCTCTGCTGCGTTACGCGAAACTGCTCGGGCGTCAATTTTTGGATCGCTTCGTTTGTCTTTCTGTAAGTCATTCCTTGTCTCCAATCGGGGTGTGCTGCTTGGAACCAGCGGTGAAGCTGCGACGCGGGTGCTCGGCACCGCCTTGCCTTGCGGGGACAGTCCCCCTGACCAAGATTCCGGCCCTGGGCACCTTTCGCGCCTGGCGTCGTCACTGCTTGAACTGTTGGCGAGCGATACCGTCGATTTCGAAGCGGTAGATGCCGATATCGTCCAGCTGGTGGTCGCTGTATCGCCCGAGTTCCAGAGCGGTCTGGCGGTAGCGCTGATGCGCGCGGATCCTCGAGATAAGATAGTGCATGATCATGAGGCGTTCCTCTTGTTCAGCCGGCGGATCGCCGGAGATGGTGTAGTCGCAAATTGCGCTGGATGAGGGCGCACCCTTGGGGCCGCCCTTTTCGTCAATCAGGCCCGTGTCGCACGGAGCGCCGCAAACGAGTCGATGGCGATCCAGAGAGAGAGGGCGAAGAGCCCGGCGTCCTTGAGCAGAAACTGCCCGGGTGCAACCGAGATCGCCGGAAAGCCGAGCTCAGGCACAAACACCCCGGGGGTCGTTGCCATGAAGCTAAGGGTCGTTGAGAAAAGCCCGGCCGAAAGCAATCCGCCGACAAGCGAGTAGATCGGCTTTATCAGCCGGGCCACGATGAGGACGGCGATGCTGAGTTCGAGGATGCCGAGAAGGTTCGAGAAACTTTCCACGCTGAAGAGCGAATAGATCCAACTCAGCAAGGGATTGTTGCTGACCAGGCCAACCAGGCCCTCCGCTTCATAACGGGTAAACTTCATCCCGCCGAACCAGCCGTAGATCACGGCGAGGGAACCATAGAGGCCAGCGGCAGTGACGGCTTGACCGTGGCTGTCGATCAGGTCGAGCGCGAAGGCGGGGGAACGAGCGTGGACACGCTGACGCGCCGCGCCGTGGTGTGCGAGATCACGAGGCATTGTCTTCTCCTGGTTGGTGGCGTCGGGCAATTCTCCCGATTGGCCCCGGCAAACGATACAGACGTGTATCGGTTAGTGCTTAAATATACCGATCTGTATCGTTTGGCAATCCGAGCTCTGGAATTTTGTTGTCGCCGTTGTTGAATGGGAATTGGATGTGGGGCGCGAGCGCATCGCCTTTTTTTTGGGAGCACAGGTCTCGCTTGCATTTCCCGGGCAGCGCGATAAATTGATACAACTCTGTTTTGTTTTGGAGAATAACATGCGCCGTTCAGAGATCCGCGGCCATCTGCTCGATACCGCCTTGCGCCTGTTCAACCTGCACGGCTACCAAGCGACCGGCATCGATCTCCTCATCGCCGAGGCTGGGGTGGCCAAGACGACGCTGTATCGTCACTTTGAAACCAAAGAGGAGCTTATCCGCGCTGCTCTTGAGCGGCGCGATGAAGAATCCCGCGCGGAAATGCGGATCTTTGTCGAGCGGCGTGCGGACGATCCCTATGAGCGTCTTCTTGCGACCTTCGATTTTCTGGAGGCCTCGGTGCGGGACAAGCAGTTCCGCGGCTGCATTTTCATGAGCGCTGCCGGGGAACACAAGGAAGCTGTCGATCCGGTGTTCCGCGCTGCTTTGATGCACAAGCGGCTCGTTCTCGCCTATTTCGAGGAACTCGCGCATGCCGCCCGTTTCGCAGAACCGAAACGCGTCGCAGACGCGATCAACCTCCTGCACGAGGGGGCGACCGCGGTTGCGCAAATGACGCGGACGGGCGAGCCGGTCCGGCAGAGCAAGCGCATGGCGGAGAACCTGCTTGCGCAGGAGGTGCGCGCTCCTTCGGAACCGCCGGGCAGGAGCGCGGGTACGGTACCGCATGCGAAGCCTTCGAACGCGGGCACAGCATAGGATCATAATGTCGTAAGCAACGTCGGAAGCGCCGGGGGATGCGATGGACCGTCTCGAAGCAATGAAGATGCTGCTGGCAGTCGTCGACGCCGGCAGCATCTCGGCAGGGAGCAGGAAGCTGAATGCGCCACTGCCCAGCGTCAGCCGCAAGGTGGCCGAACTCGAACGGCATCTGGGCGCGAGCCTGATCGTCCGCACCAGCCGCAACCTTCAGCTCACCGATGCGGGCAGGGAATATGTCGAGGCAGCCCGAAAGATCATCACGGACCTCGAGGAGGCGGAACGTCGGGCGTCTGGCGAGTACCAGACACCTCGCGGCACCCTGACGATCACCATGCCGGTCGAGTTCGGCGCACGCTATGTGATGCCGATCGCGCTTAGCTACATGGAGAAATATCCGGAGGTGTCGCTCAATCTGCTCTCGCTCGACCGGACAGTGCATCTCGTGGAGGAGCAGGTCGATATCGCCATCCGGTTGGGCGACCTCGCCGACAGCTCTCTTTACGCGGTCAAGGCCGGGGAGTTTCGCCTGCTGACCTGCGCCAGCCCGGCATATTTGCAATGCCGGGGCGTGCCGAAGTATCCGAGCGATCTCGCAGAACACGAGGGAGTACTCTTCAACAAGAGGACGTTCTTCTGGACATTCGATGTCGATGGTCACGAGGTGGAGGCGGTTCCACGCAACCGTCTCGAGGTCAACACTGCAGCCAATTGCGTGGTTGCGGCGGTTGGCGGAGCCGGCATCGCCCGCTTGTTCGATTATCAAATCCCGGACGAGCTCGCTTCAGGCGCGCTCGTGCCAGTTTTGGAGGCTTTCGACCAGGCGCCCCGGCCGATCCACATTGTCTATTCTGGACAAGGTCAGTTGGCGCTGAAGGTGCGGTCCTTCGTCGACTGGGCGCTGCCTCGCCTTCGCACTGCCTGCAGAAGAGGCGAGGCGCCGCAGGCCTAATTGGCAAAGGCAGCGCTGACCTTTTCGACAGTGGTGGCTGGATCCTGCAGGTGCGGGAAATGGCCTATACCTTTCACTATGTCGAACTCCGAATTGGTACGCTCGGCGAACTCCTTGCCCATCTCCGGCTTGATGTAGATGTCCTTTTCGCCCCAGATCACTTTGATCCGAGTAACGAGCCTGCCGAGATTGGCTTCGAGATAGTCCTCGTCGCGGGTGAAATGGGAATAGTAAAAGGCGAAGGCGTCGGCGCTCGTTATGCCATCGCGCAGCCAGGAATTCTTCATATCCGCTTGTACCTCGGGCGGCAGTTCGTACTGGGCGTCGGGTGTAAGGCCGCGGCGATGGACGTTTGCTAAGATTTCGTCGCTGGTCTTGTTCATGTAGGCACGCGTCGGCGTCGCCGTCGGCTCTGCCTTGAGATTTTGCAGGCTCTCATACATGTATTGCGGCCGGTTGAACGGCGCGAAGTCGCCGGCGATGATCGTCCTTGCCACGGTTAGCTCGTCGAGTGCCAACAGCAGTGCGGGCAGGCCGCCGATATCCGAGGCGTAGATGACCAGATTCGATCGGTCGATGCCCGTCTTCTCAATATAGGCTTTGAGTATCTTGGCGTAGTCCCTCGGCGAGTAGGAGAACTGTAACGGCGAGGGGCGTGACGACTGGCCATATCCGGGCCAGTCGAAAGCGTGGACCTCGTAGTCCGTGCCGAGTGTCGTCGCGATCCCCTTCCAGACGGCGAGCGTTTCGGGGAAGCCGTGCAGGAAGAGAATCGTGCCCTTGGGGGAGGCCGGACGGGTAACCATGCGCCGCAGCGTAATGGTCTCGTCGATCTTGATGAAGTCGATCTTCGGCTCAATCACAGGGATGGCTGCGCCAGCCTGTGCTGACGCTGCCGATGCCACTACCACGGAAGCGGCGGCCACGAAGTTCTTCAGCGATAAGATAACCATGTCAGGCGTCCTTCTGATCAAATCCAAATCTGATGAGAAGATCCGATATCCAACGGGTCGCTGGCAGACGGTATTTTTGAGAGGAACCCTCTTGAATTGAACAAATGCCCCGCGACCGCACGCCGCCATACGAGAGGTCTCCATCAAACGCAGACGAGGGATCTCGTCTCGGCGTTGGCCCTTCTTGCGATCCAGCGTCCGGCCCTTCGCTACAGCCTTCCTGATCGAACCAGGTGTCCGCGTGAGAGGATGGCTCTCAATTCCGCTGGGTGCCGGCCGCCCGGGCTCGTTCTTAGATTTCCGTTCATTCGCGGATCGTCCGTTTTCGGCGCGATCCCAAGCGAAACCGCCGAAAAGAAAAATCGCTCGCTTCAAAAAAGGAAGATCAGAATGAACGATATGACGTTCTCCTCGCAAAAAACGATTCCGGAAAAAACCAGGGCGCTCCCCGGCCACTCGACCGTCGGCACGAACGATCTCGATGCCGCTGCCGCCTACTACGACAAGCTGCTCGCCGTCTTCGGTATCGGTCGTGTGCTCGTTCAGCCGGGACGTGCCGTCTACTACGGGCATCGTACCCTCGAGTTCGGCGTGCTCAAGCCGTTCAATGGCGAGACGGCCATTGCCGGCAATGGTACGATGACCGCCTTCGAGGCCCGCTCGCGAGCGCAGGTGGATCTCGCCCATGCGACGGCCCTGGAAGCGGGCGGTTCGGACGAAGGAGCCCCCGGTCCGAGAGGCCGTGATGGCGGTGACCCTTACTGCGCCTATTTTCGCGATCCGGAAGGAAACAAGTTCCTCATCTACCGCACAGGTCCCGACGAGGTCTGACATCAGCGTAGCACGGGATCTTGCCGCCATCGGCGATGGCTCCGGCATCGCGTCCAACCTATTCATAAAGGAAACTCTCAAATGGGCCTGGAGAACAAGGATTGGAAGAGCCAAGTCACGCGGCGCTCGTTTCTGCTTTCGGGTGCCGCGATCGGTGTCGCGGCAGCAATGCTGCCTGCGTCCGGCGCGACCGCCAACATGAATACGTCGATCAAAAGCGACGATATCCATCCGTTCAGGGCTGCCATTCCCGAGACGGCTCTCGAGGATCTCAGGCGTCGTCTCTCGGCAACGCGCTGGCCGGACAGTGCGACCGTCAACGACCGCTCCCAGGGCGTCGAGCAGCAGACGCTTCAGGAACTCGTGGTCTACTGGCAGTCCGCCTATGATTGGCGCGGGGCGGAACGAAAGCTCAACGCGTTTCCGCAATTCCTGACGAACATCGATGGGCTCGACATTCATTTCATCCACGTGCGCTCACGCCATGAGAGCGCACTTCCATTGATCATGACTCACGGCTGGCCCGGCTCGATCTTTGAGCTGCTGGACGTGATCGCCCCACTGACCGACCCCACCGCCCATGGCGGCAAGGTCGAAGATGCTTTCCATCTTGTCATCCCTTCGATCCCGGGCTTCGGCTTTTCGCAGAAACCAACCTCTACGGGCTGGGACGCGCAGCGGATTGCCATGGCCTGGGACCGGCTGATGAAACGGCTGGGCTACAACCGCTATGTCTCGCAAGGGGGCGACTGGGGCGCCATCATCAGCGACGCCCTCGCGCGTCAGGCGCCGGAAGGGCTGCTCGGTATCCACGTCAACAGGATTGAGCGCGCGACGACGTTTCCAGCCGACGCCGCGCAAGCGCTGAAGAGTGGAGGGCCGGCTCCCGACAGCTTGTCAGCCGACGAGAGGAAGGTTTTCGATGAGGCGCGTGACTTCCTCAACAACGGTTTTGGCTACGCTTCGATCCTCAGTACGCGTCCGGAGACGGTCGGGTACGGGCTTGCGGATTCTCCGGTGGGGCTGGCGGCCTGGCTCTACGACAAGATCGCGGATTGGGTGTTCACACGCGGCAATCCGGAACAGGCTTTGAGCCGAGACGATATTCTCGATAACATCACTTTGTACTGGCTGACGAATACTGGCCCCTCGAGCGGACGCATCTACTGGGAAAACCTGAAGGCAGGAGCCAAGCTTACCGCCGCCAAAGTTCCCGTCGCCGTGACCGTATTTCCGGGGGAGGTCTATCGGCCGCCGCGAAATTGGCTATCAAAAGCCTATCCGCAGCTCGTGTACTATAACCGCGCGCCGAAAGGTGGGCACTTTGCTGCCTGGGAGGAACCGGAACTCTTCGCCGAAGAGGTCAGAGCAGGTTTCACGGCCATGCGTGTTCGGAACTAAACTTCGAACCCGTCGTGTACGAGGGAGGCCAGCCTAGAATTGCAGGCGGTACTCTGGTTGCGGATAGCTCGACTGGATCTTGTTCCTCGCCGCGCCGGCGCGAGTTCTCAAATCCCTGACCCGTCGAGTTCCTGGTCGTCGTCGCCTTCCCAAGGGGAGGGCATCGCGCTGCGAGTGAGGTTGGCTGATGGCATCGGCATCCAGCACTTCAATTCCGGCTCGGCGTATTCGACGATGCGGCCGGGCGAGGAATCCGAGGCGCGCCAGCCTTCTGCGCCGAACTGATCGCCATTCGACCAATATGCGAGGTCAACCTCTGCCGCCCCCTGTTCGGACGGACGGATCGTGACGAGAATCCGACTGCCATTCTTCGGCGCGCTTGAGATGTGGCGCCATTGGTCTGGCTCGGCCATGATTTTTCCTCCTGCCTTGCTGCAGGTCGCAAGTGTGGCCTCGCCACCGAAAACGGTCAACCCACACTGTGCGCCCAGCGATAGGGAGACATTCCTATATTGTGGAAACAGGACATTCTAACTTTGCGGCTACATACAATGTCAAAGCTGAATAGGGCTGCGACGTCGCCAGCCATTTAGAAATGCGATACTGCCCGCCGGCTTGCTCTGGCAGTCAGCCCCCGATCCGACCGGCTGGTCCGGGTTGAAAGGGCGGAGCGGGGGCGGGTGATGACACTCCCCTTCGGCTTTAGCTTTCTCAGTAGCAATTGTTTTGTCGCCGGTTGATACTCGCTTGCACCTGCATAGGGCGAAGTAGGGATCACAGCCGCACGATGCTTCCGGAAATCAAGCTGCAAGGTGACGTCGATGTCGCCGCGCTGTCACCCCTGCTTCGCGGCATGCTTCTTTCGGTTGCCTATGCTGGCGGTGAGGGCGGGATAGGATTGACGGCGACCGGCGCCATGAACCGCAAGTTCGTGCATTGGGCCGCTGTGCACTTCCTCTGGCCAGGCTTCACAGCCGAAGACCTCTACAGCATGAACAAGGTGCTCAATGAGGGCGACGTGCCGCCGCTTTGGGTCGTGCGCGACATGACCCGTCACCTGAAGCTTCTTCGCCGGAAAAAAGATGTGCTGCTGCCAACCAGACGCGGCCGGGAGTTTTTGGCAAAACCGCAAGCCTTCTTCGATCTGATCGCCACGGATTATCTCTATTCCTATGTCCATACCACCGAGCGGGAAGAGGAGGTCCGAGCGCGGTTACGCTGGTGGCGCATGTTGCTCAATCTTCTCAATATCAAGGCCAGGGAAGGGTGCACGCCAATAGACGTTGTGAAGATCCTCTATCCAGACCTGGCGCCTCTGTCGGACACCGAAATGACCATAGAAGCCTGGACGTTGAAATCCGATCTCCAATATGGCGTCTTTCGACGCTTGTGCTGGCTCGGCTTGCTCTATGAGGCACGAGAGGGGCTCACGCTCCTCCAGGATGGAGCCTTCCACAAGACGCCACTTTGGCCAGCTTGCCTGCAGTTGGAATCGGATACGCAGAGCGACATCGGCGTGCATTGACGCTCTTTATTCCGCCGCTGGCTGCCTCATCAACGCTTTCTCTCGTCGCGCAATCACCGCCGGATCGTTCATGAAATCCGTCCGCCGGCCAGGCTTGGGACCACGCTTCTGGTAGCCGTTGGCTGTGCTACCGTCTCGAATGCCGAACATATGATCCGTTTGGCCCGTTCGGCTCGGACCACTCTTGCTGCGCTGCTGTTGGCGTGCGGCCTGCATCTCGGCGACAATTGACAGCATGTCGTCCAGCCGCTTGTTCTCAACCACCTCGGACGATGCACCGGGCGCAACGTATCGAAGGTCCTGTAGGGCAGGGCAAAGCTCTCGTGCATGATCTCAAGCCGACCATCCGGATAATCGCAGACAATCACCTTCTGGCCCGCCAATGGCCTAGAAATCTCGGTCGGATCGAGAATGAACAGCACCTTGTCGTAACGCAGCGTCAGGGATTGCGACAGCGTGCGCACTTCCTTGCGGCACATGGCACCATCGAGGTTCTCATGGTCGGCCAGCGGCCGGTGCATGTCCTTCGGATTGCGTGCTTGCTTGCCGAAACGAGTGTTGAAATCTGCAATGAACTCAGGCGCATAGAGGGCATAGCGCTGGTTTCCCGCTAAACAACGCTAACGTAGAACGAAGCCTGAACGCTGTCACGCCGCACGCTGTTTTCCAGATAGGTTGAGCGGTTTCCGGTCGGTTGTCTTCGCGGCACGATCCCAGAGGAAATCGCCGGAGAAGGCGATGTGCTCCCATCCGACCGGTGAGGTATGGGCCAAGAGATCGTCCGGGACTATTTCGTCTTGTGCCCGCAAGTGCGCCACGGCGTCGGCCACATAGATCGAGTTCCAATAGACGATCGCCGCGGTGACGAGGTTCAAGCCCGACGCCCGGTATTGCTGGGCCTCATGGCTGCGGTCGATGACGCGCCCCTGTCGGAACGTGTAGATGGCCTGCGCCAGGGCATGGCGCTGCTCACCTTTGTTGAGGCCGGCGTGGCATCGGCGGCGCAGTGCCAGATTCTCCAGCCAGTCGAGCATGAACAGGGTCCGCTCGATCTTGCCGATTTCCTGGAGGGCGATATCCACCTGGTTCTGGCGCTCATAGGCGGCGAGCTTCCGCAACATCACCGAGGGCGCGACATGGCCGACCTTGAGCGAGGCGACGAGCCGCATGACGTCATCCCAATGCTCGCGGATGATGTCGGCGCGGATGCGTTTTCCGAGAAGCGGCGCGATCGTCGGGTAGCTCGCAGGGTGGTCGATCGGGATCAGCCGCCGGTCCGGAAAGTCGCGCAGTCGCGGGCAAAAGCGGAAGCCGAGCATGGCGCAGAGCGCAAACACGTGATCGGTGGCGCCGCCAGTGTCGGTGTAATGCTCCATGATTGAGAGATTGCTCCCGTGGTGAAGCAGGCCGTCGAGGACATAAGGCGCCTCGTGCGTCGCCGCCGAAATCACCTTGACGTGATAAGGGCCGTGCTGGTCGGAGACGTGGGTGTAGAAGCTGAAACCGGGGTCAACGCCGTAGCGGGCGTTGATGTCGCCGCCTGAGGCGCCGCGCTTTCCGCCGCGGAAGAACTGCCCGTCCGAGCTTGACGTCGCGCCATCGCCCCAGATTCGTGCGATCGGCAGGCTATGTTGAGCGTTGATGATGGTGGCGAGCGCTGCCCGATAGGTATCCTCGCGGACATAGGCATCCTGCGTCCAGATGAGCTGGTCGCGGGTCACGCCTTGGCTGGCGGCTGCCATCCGGGAGAGCCCAAGATTGGTGGCATCGGCCAGAATGGCGGCGAGAAGAGCGCTCTCGTTGGGGCAGCCTCCGCCGGTGCGCAGGTTTGTGAAGGCCGCCATGAAGCCGGTTTCGCGAGCGACTTCGTGCAGGAGTTCAGTGATGCGAATACGCGGCATCATCGCATCGAGCCGATCGGCGAGCGTTTCCGCTTCGGCGGGGACCGCGGTCTTGACCGGCGAGATCTGCAGCCGATCCTCGACAAAGCGCACGCCTTCGAGCTGGTCCCGTTTGAGCCGCTGCGCAAACTTCTTCAGTCGCCAGTCGAGCTCGCGGCCACGCTGTTGCAGCCATTCGTCGGCGGCCGTTGGCAGCCCGAGTTCGGCGACGACCGGCGCGGCGGCTCGCTCCGGGAGGAGGTAGCTGTCGAAACGCCGATAGGCGGAAGATCGCTCAACCCAGACGTCGCCGGAACGCAGCTTGTTGCGCAGGTGAGCCAGCATCGCGGTCTCGTAGAGCCGGCGATTGATCCTGCCATCCGGCCCGATCACTAGTTTGCGCCACTCCTTCTTGAAAGGCATGGGCGCATCGGGCGGCACATCTCGTTTGCCCGATCTGTTGAGATCGCGAAGCAGATGAATACCGGCGATCGTCCGGTCGCTTCCTCGTCCGGCCTTGAAGTCGAGCGCTTCGATCAGCGCCGGGGCGAACTTTCTCAGTGTCGCATACCGGTCCACCGCTACCATGAGGGGATCCACGTCCGCCGTTTGGGCGAGTACTGCGACTTCGGGTCTTGCCTTGAGCAAGTTTGCCCAGCCGACGGTCTCGTCGATCGCCCCGATCGGGTCGGTGTCGTTGTTGAGAGCGGTGGAAAGTGCCTCGATCGTCCCGTGAAACAAACGCATCAGTCGGCCAACATCCTTGGCGGTGGCAGCGTAGCGCCGGTCTTGTTTGTTCTGGGCGCGACTAAAGGCACTACCGATCAGCTTGTCGGCCAAGCCGATGGCGGCGTCCGCCAGACGCTCTTCCAGATCGATCAGGCAAGCGACCAGTGTCGCGCGCCGGCGTGATGTCGTGTAGCGTTCGAGCAGATAGGCTGGAGACGCACGCCCCTCGCGCACGAACTGTCGATATCGGTCGGGATGCACAGCGGCTGGCAGTTTCGCCGGAATCTCGATTTCCCTCACCATTTGCAGGCGCTCGAGGATTTCGCGGACGTGATCGGGCTTCGCAGTCGCCGGGATTGCCTTGAGCCACGTGAGCGGCATGGCACCCTTGCTCGCATCGGGGATCAGAAGGGCATCGAGAGCGTCCAGTTGCTCCCGCCGAAGACCGGACAGGAGCGCATGAGCCGCCTGTTTCCTGGCGCGCGCCCGGCCGGCAATGCCGGCGCGCTCGATGGTCGAAACGGCAGGGAGGAGAATTCTGGCCTGACGCAGCGCGTCAATGATGCCGGCGGCGATCACGATACCCTTGTCCGTTCCCCAGGCAGCCTTGGCGGCCGCCTCGATCATGAAGGGGATATCCGTTCTGGCCGCCCCGCGAAGCCCATACGCTGCCGCGAGCTCACGGGCGTGATCCGTCATCGTCTGTTCCCGACCCGCATAATCTGCGTGGGCAATCGCCGGTATTCCGAGCTGCTCGGCGACGAAGGATACCAGTCCCTCGGGAAGCCCAGCGGAGCTCTGAAGAATCTGAGCGAGGGTCATGCCGGGGTGGCGAAACAACGCAAGCTGAAGGGCCACGCCGAGGCGATTGCGGTCTTCCCGCCGCAGCCGGACCTGGTCGATGTCGTTCGGTTCAAGCGTGTAGAGCCGGGCCAGGTCATCACGGTCGATCGGGATCCCCAGCAGCTGTTCCCGCTCGGCTTCGCTCAGCAGTGCGTGCTTGCGCATTGGCGGTCCTCCCGGCGTCCATAAAAGGCTTCACAAGTTCATGGACAGACTGGAATAAAGAGACATATTCTGTGGACGGAATCGAAGCCGTTCAATGCACTCAAGCGTGGTTGTCCACAGAACGGCCGTTTCGGAGACAGGAAAAATGGGGGATATTCTGGGTTACGCGCGTGTGTCTACCGGCGATCAGGACGTCGCCGGTCAGAGCATGCGGCTTGAACAGGCCGGCGCCATCAAGGTCTTCACCGACGTCAAATCCGGGAAAAGCATGGACCGGCCTGGCCTGGCCGAATTGCTTGCCTATGCCCGCATGGGCGACACTCTAGCGGTCGTGCGGCTCGATCGCCTCGGGCGATCGCTGGCAGAGTTACTCGAAACGGTAAAGATGCTACGCGAGCGGAAAATCGACCTTCTTAGCCTCGAAGAGAAGATCGATACGTCATCGGCAGCCGGGGAACTCGTATTCCACGTATTCGGCGCCATAGCACATTTTGAGGGGCGGCTGATCTCGGAGCGGACCAAAGACGGTGTGGCTGCCGCAAGGGCAAAGGGAAAGCGACCCGGACGCCAACCGCTGGACATAGAGAAAGTCGAGGCAGCCATGAAGCTGATCGAGGCGAAAACACCACCGGCGGAAGCCGCCAAGCAGCTTGGCCTTGGCCGTTCCACGGTCTATCGCGAAATGCGCCGACTGGGTGTCAGCCGAACTGCTTAGCGCAACTTCACTTTCCGAGCGTGTCCGGGCGCATATCGATCCTCTCGGGATCGTCGACCACCGGACGATCTGGAGTTGCCTCTCGATTGTTAAGAGGGAGGAAATCGGAAAGGAGGCGGATGTGCTCAAGCGTCTCGACGTCATTCTCGCATGCGCGGTCGGCGACGGAGGACTTTGGTAGTGTGCGTTCTTGCACCGCCGAGCTCTTCGACAGTCACTACCTCGTTTGTGACCGTCTTTACCAAGTCCGGCCCGGTTACGAACATCTAGGAGCTGTCGCGAACCATAAAGATGAAGACAGTCATAGCGGGCGCGTATACCGCGCCCACCGCGCAGGCTCCATGGCTGAAATCTGCGGGACAACACTGGACGCTTCGACGTTGCGCTTGAAGACGTCTGCGTAGCCAGCGAGCGAGGCCATGCCTTTCCGGATGCGATGGATGCGGGCGCCACGGGAGTCGTTCAATCCGATGACCGGAGCCCCGTTCTCCATAAACTTGCAGATCTTCTGAGCGTGGGTCTCAGGCAATGACCCGCCCAAAACAGTAAAGTCCTGCGAGACGATATAGGCCTGCCGAGCGTTGACGGTCCCCATCCCGTTACACGTACATTCAAACTCTTCGAACGATCCCTCGTTCAAGACCGCGAGGACAGAACGTGGTAAACTTTTTTGTGACAGGAGCTTGCCGTAGGCGAGCGAGATCTACGAAGCGACGTCATCATCCGGCAAAAGGCGCTGCTGAAAGGGATGCTTTGTTGCCGAGCAATGACGGGACAATCGAAAGTGCCACACAGCGGCGAGGCCTGGCAGAAGGCGCTTGCCCGTTTCCTTGCCAGAAATACCTGACCTGACAATGGCGACGAATGCTGGCTTCCGCATTCAAAGCGCTCCAAAAGTGGGAGAATAGCGCCATGTCAAATCGTCTTGTTTTCTCTCTATTACTCGTCGCGATGAGCATCGTGCTGGTTTGGGCGTTTCGCCCAGCGCCTGTGATGTTCACCGGTTACGAAGTCGCCCCGACAGCTCAGCAACGGTCCCAGCCCGAAAATCCAACCGAATAATGCCTAGGGGGCATCATTCGAACCGATGTCGGTGGATATCCAAGGAGCTGTGCCGGAGCAATCGTGTCGAGGGCCACCACCCTCTCGCTACGATCTTAGGTCCTCCCTAGCCCGTAAGCCGTGACCACCCACACCGATGGCGCTGGCATGTTGAATCGAGTCCGGAAACCACCGGTGGTGCGGATGGCTGCACCGCCTGTTCGGCAAGATGGGATCGTGTCCCACCGAGTGGTGTAGTTCGGCGGTAGCACAGCCGCTCGCGAGCGCGCCCCCAAATGGCGCTGTAGCGAGTGAGGGGCTGTGCGGGCGGCCATCAGTGTTTTCCGCTAGGGTCGGGTTGTTCAAGACACAACCTGACGGAAAGATCACTGATGACCACTGACATGATGAACGTGCGCTCGCTCGTTGAGAAGAGCGCTGATGCCGATTTGTTGCGCGAGATGATCGGCTTTGCCGCTGAACGGCTGATGGAGCTGGAGGTCGGCTCAGTTACGGGTGCAGGGTTCGGGGAGAAGAACCCGATGCGGCTTGCACAGCGCAACGGCTACCGTGACCGCGATTGGGAGACGCGAGCTGGCACGGTCGAGCTTCGCATTCCGAAGCTGCGCAAGGGCAGCTACTTTCCGACCTTCCTCGAACCGCGCCGCATGGCAGAGAAGGCTCTGACGGCTGTTATCCAGGAGGCGTATATCCAAGGAATATCGACGCGGTCGGTCGATGATCTGGTCAAAGCGATGGGGATGAGCGGCATCTCCAAAAGCCAGGTGTCGCGGCTGTGCGAGGAGATCGACGTCAAGGTGAAGGCGTTCCTTGACCGCCCCATTGAAGGCGAATGGCCCTATGTTTGGGTCGATGCGACCTACCTCAAGGTCCGGCGTGGCGGCCGGATCGTCTCGGTCGCCGTCATCATTGCGGTCGGGGTCAACAGCGACGGTCGGCGCGAAGTCCTGGGTATGGAAGTCGGCACATCGGAAGCTGAGCCAATCTGGACGGAGTTTTTGCGTCGGCTGACACGGCGAGGTCTACGCGGGGTGAAGCTGGTTGTCTCCGATGCGCATGAGGGCATCAAAGCTGCCGTTTCCAAGGTTCTCAACGCCACATGGCAGCGGTGCCGCGTTCACTTCATGAGGAATGCGCTGGCACATGCCGGAAAGAGCGGGAGGCGAGTTGTTTCCGCCTTCATCGCTACAGCCTTTGCCCAGGAGACGCCGGAGGCGGCCAGCGCTCAATGGCGCAGCGTCGCCGACCAGATCAGACCAAAAGTGCCGAAGCTCGCCATGATCATGGATGACGCTGAAGACGATGTGCTCGCCTACATGACCTTTCCGAAAGAGCACCGGGCGAAGTTGCACTCGACGAATCCGATTGAGCGTCTCAACGGCGAAATCAAACGCCGCACCGAGGTCGTCGGCATCTTTCCCAACGATGAAGCCATAGTCCGTCTCGTCGGCGCATTGCTCATGGAGGCGAACGATGAGTGGACCGTCCAGCGAGGCAGATACCTGACCCTTGAGACCATGGCTCAAATGAGCGATGATCCCCAAATCAGCTTGCCCGCTGTGGCCCGCTGATAATCGCTCCGACCTGGGGCGGAAAGCACGGCAATCAGCCGCCAGCTACACCACCTACGTGGACACGATCCAAGATGGTGTTCCGGGGAAGCGCTGTTCTCCGCGGGCCAATGCAAAGATTGCGGCCAGAAAACTCAATTGTTCCGGCACATCTTGAATAGACCGCAATTGCCGCGCATGCTTCCGAGGTCGATTTAGGCCAGCTTGGCTTCTCGCGGCGTCAGAGACCCGACCCGCCATTTTCCCCTGTTCGATTGTCGTGATGGTGTGTCCTGCCGCGTGAAAGCGGCGGGTTCTGACGCATCCACTTTCGACATAACCGAGTTCGCGTGCCAGCGACGCCGGCAGTGCCTGTGTCGAAAGGAGATGACATGTTCAACCGAACGAAACACCGGACAATCCACTTCGACCGGCCTTTTACACTGCCGGGCGTCGATGAGACGATTGCCGCTGGTGATTACGAAATCGATGACGACGAGGAGATGATCGAGGGGCTTTCCTGGACTGCCTATCGCCGCGTCGCCACCTTCATCAAGCTGCCCGCGACCGGCGAGAACCGCTTCCGCATGCGGTTGATCCAGATCCAACCCGACGAACTGGCGCGCCTGGTCGCGCTTGGCGGCGCCGAGATTTCGAACTTGCCCAAACCATGAGAGCTGACCATGTCACAGCATCGCTACCCCGTGGGACTGTCCGTTCGCCTTAGGGACCCAGTCATCTATCGCCGCGCGCGGCGGAGACTTACCGCATCACGGCAAGGATGCCCCTGCGAGACGACGCCCCTCAATATCGAATTCGCAACGACGAACTCGGACAGGACCGCGCTAGCAGTGAGGATAACCTTGAACCGATCGACTGGGGCATGACCCGTAGGCACCGAGGGGATTGCCATGACCTATGTCGAAAAACTGGAGCAGCTGTTCAAAGGTATGCGTGAACCCGTCACCATAATTTTCCGTAGGCCCACGATTAGCAGGCCGGAAGCCAACCACAGCGATGAACAAGAGCGCGACGACAGTTCTGGGACATTGAGGCGTAACCGGGAAATGCTGGAACGGCATCGGCTGCTGTAGCGCGACCTTTAAGGATTGAACCGCTATGGAAGCGCTCTACGAAACCACGCACGTAGCACCGAACGTTGGCAGCGAAATGGTGGCGCATGCGACAGCACTGCTGCCTTTATCAATACGGACCGACGTTATGGAATGCGACGGTTCCTAAGTGACCTCCCCACCGGAACACCGGCGTGGAGTTCTGGACAATGATGAACCCGCAACCGATGGTCAGCTGCTTCCGATCCTCATTGCTCCGTAGAATTACAACGAGGAGACGTAAATGTCCGCATTCAGCGAAAATGGACTCGTGGCGATGACCGTCGCAGAGGTCGACATGCTGCGGCGTGTATTCGAGGCGATTTGCGCCGAGTATCAGGTACCGCGAGAAGGAATTCGCGCAGAACACCTCGCTCGATTTCTGATGGGCAAGTTTCGTGTGTCCGTTTCAACGGAAAGATCTCTTCTGGCAGCCACCCGTAAAACCTATCCCAAGCAGGGAACGCGCCGTCCGCGAGCGAAGGGAGGGTGATGTGAGGTTTCGTCTTCCTCACCAACTCTATGCCCATGACTACCGCCGCTCGCTCGGCTGGGCCACCGTTGCGCTCGCGATCGGTTTCATAGCCTGCTTGGTTCTGCTCAGCGATATCTGAGCGCGACACGAGGTTGATCATGGCCCTTTCCTTTCCCAATCGCAGCCGAAGTTTCAACGAGGCTAGGAAAGCTGTCCGGTTCTTGGCTCATGACGGCATGTTCGAGATTCCGTTCTTCGTCGAATCCGGGGCGCTGTTGAAATCCGCCGCTCCGCACGCGACCGAAGCCGAGTGTCTTTTGGCTTTCGATGCGGCGCGGGGCCTGATCGAAGATGTCGCACAGTCCGTTTACTCCAGTGGGCACAGGTCGTTGTACATTCTCACAAGAAACGACTTTCTATGACGGGTAGCGACAGGGTTTGCGCGCGCCGCCCTATCTGTCGGAAAGCTGCTTCACTCGCTCGCGATGTCCGACCGCGCGGCACCAAAAGTCTCGCACACCGCCGTCATCCCAACCAATCGCTGGTCGCTTGCAGCCCTGCTCGTTGCGAGAGGCGAGTCGAGCGATGCAATCTGGTCGCCGCCTGTTTCCAATGCCCCCAAAATGTTACTGGACCGGCCCAGCCTGGCGGAGGATGATCCTTATTTGAGGTGCCCCTATTACGAGATTGAGAATATTAGTTTCGCCCAATTAATCTTCGTGACAAAGCCCGCGGTTGGCGGGCTTTGCTTTATGCGAAATGGCGGAAGTAGATTTATATTATTTTTCGCTCCGGTACCTACCAAACGACGTCGTAGAACGTAAAACAAGCGACCGCCCCGAGCGCCAATACAAGCGACGAGCGGATCAGGAACTCAACCGGTCTGAAACAGTATCCAAAACTCCCAACATGCGATTTCACTGACTTTCTCCCGTGTCGGGGTCGGTTCCGGTAGGGGGCGAACATGGCAGTGCGCCGGGAGACCGGCAAGGAGTAGATGGTGCAAGTCCGTCACGATGAAGGAGTAGCAACCCACATCGGCCCCGAGCCGGAACCGACCCCGTGTCGTTTTGTTGTTTGATTATTTTGATGTTTCTCGCAGCAGGTCCTGTAGATGTGGGCCATCCTCCTAGCGTGACCTCACCTGCGCACCTGTCTGCTAGCCGTGACCTGGTTCTTGGCGGCAGCAGAACGCCCGCGCGGCAGCGAGAAACATGTCTTCGTCTCGTGGATGACGCCGAAACTCGTCCATCAGAAAGTTTGCAACTCCTTGGATGCGCTTCCCTCTGCGCGGAATTTTGAATTCGATACAAACTGCCTCGAATACGCGCCGCAGGGTGCGCACCTCGGTCTCGCTCAGGGCTGCGACGATATCGTCTGGGTAGCCGCGCATCGCTTATTCCGGAGCCACTTGTGGGGCATTGAGAACGCGCAGCGCCCGCGCAGCATTCTTGGGGCTGAGCCCCTCCATCGTCCAGGAGCCTATCCTTGCAACCTCGCCCGTAAAGACATGGTAGATCGTATAGGTGCCGTCTCCCTCGAAACGGCGGCCATATTGATAGAGTCGTCCGGATCTGTCGGGCGCACCGCCTTCAGACTCCCATGCGTTGATCGCAAGGGCGTGCTCTTCGTGTTTGCTTTTCATCTTGTGACCCTCCTCGGGGCGAGCCGCCGCTGTACTTCAGCGGAGGGGTGTCATGCTCCATTCGAGCGGCTCCAAATCATCTTCCCCGCTGACGCCCCTTGGCATCTTCGCGGATGCAATACTGAGGCCAATTGCCCTTCAACGGAGCTTGGCGGCGATGCGATCGGCTTCCGCCGCACCGGGGAAGTATTTGTTCGAACTCTGAGGCGCACCGACGGCCGATAAGCCGGATCGATGATCGGTGAGTTTGGTGGGTCTAGAGCCTCTGAAAAGGCCGAACTGGCCTTAGGACGAGGTTCAAGCTATACGAGTTGATTGAGGCTTTACTAAGTGTTTTAAAAACAAATCCACCGCCACATGAAAATGAAGCCGCTTGGTGATGACATTGATAAATTGATACGTAATAATATTCGAACACGAATGATGTGTCCTCAAAGTTATTCGTGACTTTTAATTTTGGTATATTTTCCAAGAAACATTGTTGACGTCTATTTACATTATTTAAGTTAGAGCGCAGGGTGAAGAATCTGGATTGCCATTGGCTCCTGGTCGGAGCGCGGGCCCGCAACGATCCCGATAATCACCTGATTAGAGGGAATAAAATCATGACATTCGAGCAAATCCTTGAACGGACAAAACCCTACGCGATTGGTTTGGTTGTCGGGCTTTTCTTCAGTCCCATCATCGGCTTCAATGCGGGATGGCTCACCACCACGACTGCCAGCACTCTGGCGGCAGAAACGGCTAGAGTGGATGCGTTTGCCGGCATTTGTTCAGGTGCGGCAGGACGAATGGCTGCTGCCGCCAGCACCGATCTCGCAACGCTTAAGGGCTACGACAATCGCGCGAAGCGCGACGAGCTCGTAGCGACCATTATGGCCGATATCCAAGTTCCGGCGGACGTCCTCGGCAAGGTCAGCACGAGTTGCAGTCGCTCGCTATCCTGAAGCGCAGCCGACACCGAGCATAGTTAGGCCAACCAGAACGAAAAAATAGGTGATCGCTATGAAAAACCTCATCCCCGCCCGCTTCCATACCTACGACTTCACGCGCCTGTTCGTATCGCTTGCGTTTACGCTGGCGATTGCTGTGATTGTCTATTCGGTTCTGTTCGGAAGCATCCTCTAGTCGTCTGATCAAGCGTGCTTCCGCTCTACGGAGCTGGAAAAACACCCTGGACGGACGTTCGGGGTGCCGCGCGGTTGAAAGAAGCTGGTAAGTTATCCCGACATTAGCTCTTTCATGCGCGTAAAATGGACCTGGCATTGCGAAGAGTGGTCGGGACTTTATCGATGACACAGGCTCAGGCTATCGCCTTCGCCATTCTGATCGGCCTGATGGTCGCTTTCATATGGGGACGGCTCCGCTACGACCTCATTGCGGTTCTCGCGTTGCTTGCCGCGGTTTTCACCGGCATCGTGCCGCACAAGGCAGCGTTCTCCGGCTTCGGCGACGACATTGTCATCATTGTAGCCAGCGCGCTGGTCGTCAGCGCCGCGATTGAGCGCAGTGGTGTGATAGGGGCATTCCTCCATCGGGTGGCGCCCAGCGTGATCTCTGTGCAGGCTCAGGTTGTTATTCTCGTAACGACCGTCTCGGTTCTCTCCGTGTTCATCAAGAACATCGGCGCGTTGGCGATGATGATCCCGGTCGCATTCCAGATGGCGCGCCGGTCGAAAGCTTCCCCTTCGTCCTTTCTCATGCCGATGGCGTTCGGTTCCCTGCTTGGTGGGCTCATGACCCTCATTGGCACATCGCCGAATATTGTCGTTTCCCGGATGCGCGAGGAACTGACGGGCCGACCTTTCAACATGTTCGATTTCACTCCTGTCGGCTTAGGGCTTGTCGCAGCGGGGGTAGTCTTTCTGGCGTTTGGCTACCGACTGCTTCCCCGGGGACGCGAGGCGGTCGCGACAATGGAGAAGGCGCTGAACATCAAGGACTACATGACAGAGGCCCGCATTACTGCGAGTTCGACCGTTCTCGGCAAGTCGATCGGTCATTTGTCGACCTTGTTGGACGAGGAGGTCCTTGTCACCGGCCTTGTCCGCAACCGGGTCGAGCGCCTGATGGCACGGCCGGACGTCGTCCTTCGTCAGGGCGATATCGTTCTGTTGGAAGGTGACCCTCAAGCGTTGGAGCGAGGCATCAGTCGCGCGCGTCTGGAACTGGAGGGGCACGACCGCCCCACGGAAGCAAAAGGAGTTGACGAGGAGATTGCCGGGATTGAGGTGGTGATCGGCCCGAAATCAGTCTTGATCGGGCAAACCGCCAAGCGCTTGGCGCTACATGACCGTTTCAATATCAATCTTCTCGCGGTGAGCCGGAGCAGCAAGCGCTTCACCGAGCGTTTGCGCGACATCGCGTTAAGACCAGGGGACGTTCTCGTTTTGAAGGGCGATCTCGTGCTTCTCCCAACCAGGTTGATGGAACTCGGTCTTCTTCCGTTAGCCGGGCGCGAAATCCGCTTGGGGAACCCCCGAAAAGGTCTGGTTCCGGTGGTGGTCCTGACTGGTGCCATGATGCTAACTGCATTAGGCCTGCTGCCCGTTGCCACGGCTTTCTTTACGGCTGCTGTCCTGACGGTACTGCTCGGTTCACTTTCGCTTCGGGAAGCTTACGAGGCTGTGGACTGGCCCATCCTGATAATGCTCGGCGCTCTCATTCCGGTCAGCGAGTCGATCCGTGCGACCGGTGGTGCCGACCTTATCGCCGGCGGCCTCGCTCAGCTCTCCAACACCTTGCCCCCCTACGGCGCCCTTGCAATGATCATGGTAGCAGCAATGGCGGCGACGCCGTTTCTGAACAATGCAGCCACCGTTCTCGTGATTGCCCCGATCGCGGTAACGCTTGCTCAGCGCCTTGGCTACAATCCGGATTCGTTTCTGATGGCAGTCGCTGTGGGGGCGGCCTGCGATTTTCTCACGCCTGTTGGACATCAGTGCAACACTTTGGTGCTGGGTCCCGGCGGTTATCGCTTCGGTGACTATTGGAAGTTGGGGCTGCCGCTCTCGTTCATCGTGGTCGTGCTGGGCGTGCCTCTGATCCTGTGGTTTTGGCCGCCAGTTTAGCGCGGTGGCGTCGTTTCAATTTCGCCGATTTCCGGTTTACCGGGTTCACGGTGGCGTCAGCCTAAAGTCTGCCCGTAAGGACCAGAATGAGCTGAACGATCGCCACGACGCCTCATCAATCTGCCCGTGCTGCTCGGTCTGTTCGGGCTCGTTGGCGGTGTCCTGGCCTTTGGATTAATCGGGCTTCTTCTCGGGCCGACCCTGCTGGCGGTGGCCTACAACCTCCTTCTCGAGTGGGTCGCAACGGAACTCGAAGAGCGAACGCTATCGGCGTCGCCTTCTGTTGCGGCTGACCACACTTGGAAGCCGATCCAAGGGATTGAGTTGACAGATCTCCGTTTCAGAAAAAGGTCCGGCTCGGCTGATCCTCGCAAGCGGTTCCGGCGCCACGCTCCACGCCGCTTCCTCCCGGCGCCGCTTAACAACAGGCTGGCTGCCGACGGGTTGATACAGTCTCTGCTTTTCTCCGGCCAGATTTGGATCCCAACTTAATCAATTGATCAAAATGCGAGCTGGTCGGTGTCTAAACGCCATGCTGCCGCCTTCGTTCTCCCAACGCCTCTCATCCTCTTTTTGAAGCGGATCGGCGATCGAAATAGGCGAAGAAGGCGAGGAGAACACCTTGATCTGGCGCATGAGCGAGGCTGAAAGCGCCGCTTCCGAATGAACGCCATCCTGGAAAGCTGTGATGAGATATCTCGCCGCATCCCGCCTTTTTTCTCGGTGCCAAGCGCTATCGACGTCAAACAGTCCTGTTGTGTCAAGCACACGCTTCAACATCTTGATGTTGAGCGAGGTAAGGTATTGCTGGGTCAAGGTGGAAGACATGCTGTCCTCCTTCAATTGGGGCATCTCGGCGGAACTCCGCGGGACCGTGAGGCGTGCGCTAAAAATTTTGGCCTTGATCACAGCATGGACCCTTCCGAGAGAATTACAATCAATTATCACCTCCGAAGGAAACCGACCCACACGCGCGAATCCGACGTTTTATGGCACCCGCGCATACCGACCCGGTTTCGTGCTACAATAGAGGGTAAGATTGCGGTCATCCGCAAGCATCGAGGACGTCGATCGAACCGAGAGATCTGGACGGAGCAACGCCAATGAGATTGCGCGAGATGCTACCCAGTGAATGCAGCATACTCATCGCCGAGCAGCGCGTAGCCCGGCTTGGATGTTGCCGTGATAATCAACCTTATGTTGTGCCAATATATTATGTCCGAGCAGAGGGCCAAATTTTCAGTTTTTCGATGCCGGGAAGAAAGATTGAATTCATGCGGAGCAATCCGCTTGTATGCGTTGAGATCGAGCATTCCACTGATCAGCACCGATGGAAATGCGTGGTCATTGAGGGCAGGTACCGCGAATTCCACGAAGACGCGGAGAAGAAACACGCGTGGGGGCATACTGAACGTTTACAATGATTGGTGGGAACCAGGTGCCCTTAACTGGGGCGCGGATGAGAAGCCACCGGGATACCTTCCCATTTTTTTCGCCATCAGCATGGACAAAGTGACGGGCCGTGAAGCGCTTGTGGGTTAGTTCGTTGCCAGGCTGCTAGTCAGCGAATGTCTTAAACCGGATCGCCCGGAGACTATCCGAGTGCCATGTGCCAACGAACCTATTTGTTCCGATCGATGAGAAGGCCTGCCACCAGGTCGATTTGTTGCTGCTGCTTTTCAATAAGGGATTTTAGTTCAATGTCACGCATCTGATCCAGCTTGTCATGCAGCGCCATGATCTCAATTTCCGCCTTCAGATTGACCTCATAGTCGTGTGCCGCATCGACCCTGTCTTTGACCGAGTGCCTATTCTGGCTCATCATGATCACGGGTGCCTGAACGGCGGCCAGCATCGATAGAATGAGATTGAGAAAGATGAAGGGATAAGGATCGAAGGCGCGGGCTGTTGCAAGTACATTCGCTCCGACCCACAGCGCGAGTACTAGCGCGAAGGTCATGATGAAGGTCCACGAGCCGCCGAACTCGGCCACTTTGTCCGCCAAACGTTGCCCGTACGTCAGCTTCTCGTCAAAAGAGCGATTCGAGTCCCGCGTTATCGCGCGCCGGTCGAGATGGCGTCGAAAAACCGCGCGTTCCCGATCGGTGAGCAACTCGACCGGCCTTCCCAAATAGCGGCTCGCACTATCGGCAATCTCTTGCCGTTCGTTGATGTTCTCTTCCGTTTCCCTGGACATATCTTCCTCCATCCCGTCGCCTTAGGCGCTCGCCAATTGCAGCCTTCACCCAATCGCCGGTTCTGCAAGGAGCAACAGTCGCATGCAGAACGGTCACTCCAAAGCTTGAACCTTCACTCCGGCAAACCTTTTCCGTCAGGTTGACAATGATCCGCGCAAGCTCAGACCAGCACGGTAAATCCGGACTCCGTCGGGTTTACCCGAATGAGCTGCGCCAATGCGCCCGCGATCGCGGTTTGAACATCGCCAAGATGGGCGGCCACTATGTCGCCGGCGTCTATCGCGAGTTGAGGGCAGTCAATCGCCGATCCAGACTATAGAACGCGGATCGGCATCCTGCTGCGGCGTGCTGGTCCTGATCGTAGCGACCGTGCTGCCGGTCGGAACGAAGATCGGCAAGGGGCCCGCTTTTGCTGTGAACCCGCCGACGGAGCGAGCTGGACTACCGTCTGCCAGGAGACGTCAGCCAGGTCAACGCCAGGAGACCGAGGGCTGCCGAGATGACGGAAGCGCCGAGAACGCCGAGCTTGACGGAGTTCAGAAGCTCTGGCTCGAAAGCAAGCTCGGCAATGAACAGAGCCATGGTGAAGCCGATCCCGGTCAGCAGGCTTCCGGCTGCCAACAGGCTCCACGGGAGCTCGTCTGGACGAGTCCCGAGGCGCAGTGTCACGGCGAGGAAACTGAAGAGCACAATGCCAACGGGTTTGCCGACCACGAAGGCGGCGACAATTGCGGTCGTGAGGGGAACGTCGAAGTTTGCATCCGCTATTGGGACGCCGGCGTTAGAGAGGGCGAAAATTGGCATGATCACGAAGGCGACCCAGGGATGGAGAGCAATCTCGAGGCGCTCGATCGGCGACAGTGCCTCGCGGGTCGCGACGCCTGCCCGACGGAGGTCGCTGCGTGCCGCCGTGTCGCGGCTCCCATGATCGCCGCGCGGATGGGCGCTCACGCGGTCGAGTATCGCATGGAGGCGGGTGTCGCTTACCCAGCTCCGCGCCGGCGTCATTAATCCAAGAACAACGCCGGTGAGCGTCGCGTGGACGCCCGATGCGTCGAATGCCAGCCAGATGCCGCCACCGATCGCGAAATAGACGGGAATGCTGCGGATGCCCAGACGCGCGATACCTGCTACGATGGCTAGTCCGAGGCCGGCGGCTCCGAGTGCGACCCAATTCAAGGATTCGCCATAGCCGATCGCCACGACCAGGATGGCGCCGACATCGTCGAAGATCGCAAGAGAGAGCAGGAACAGCCGTAAGCTCCCTGGTATCCGCGAACCGAGCACGGCAAGGCACCCGATGACGAAGGCCGTATCGGTGGACATCACGGTGGTCCAGCCGCTCGCACCCGGCCCGCCGCCGACAAGCAGCGAGAACAGACCGGCCGGCACCGCCATCCCGCCGAAAGCAGCGGCGACAGGTAAAGCGGCGATACGCGGGTTGCGTAACTCCCCCAGCACCAGCTCGCGCTTCAGCTCAAGGGCGATGACGAAGAAAAAGAGCGTCATCAGACCGTCGTTGATCCAGTGCTTCAGCGAACGGGAGATCTCAATGTCGCCAACTCTGACGCCCGCAGGCATCTCCCACAAGGCGAGAAACGACGACGACCACGCTATGTTTGCGAGGCCCAGCGCCAAGAGTGTGCTGAGCAACATGACAATGCCCGCAGTAGCCTCGATGCGGAGAAATCGCATGAACGGCTTGGTGAGCCGATCTGCGGGTTCCCTGGGAAGCCGTGAGAGGCTGTCGTTCATGCCGTGAATCGCTCCTGCGTTTTGATCGCGACTGGCAAATGTTCCCAGCGGCTATTGCAAGGCCGGCACCTCATAGGTCCACACCCGGAACGACTTCAGGACGTGCGGCCCGAACGAGTTGATGAGGGGGACATCGGCCGCGTCACGCCCGCGTGCAACCACGATCCTGCCGACACGCGGCGTATTGTTGCGCGGATCGAACGTGTGCCATCCATCATCCAGGAAGACCTCCATCCAGGCACTGAAATCCATCGGGTCGACGACCGGCACGCCGATGTCGCCGAGATGACCGTTGATATAGCGTGCGGGAATGTTGAGGCAGCGGCACAGCGTGATGGCAAGATGTGCGAAGTCGCGGCAGACACCGACGCGCTCGTGAAAGACCTCAAAGGCCGTCCGCGTCGACCGGGCCTGCATGTAGTCGAAGCGGATATGGTCGTGGACGAAATCGCAGATCGCCTGCACACGCCCCCAACCGGGCGTGACCGCGCCGAACATGTCCCAAGCGCTCTGGCTGAGACGGTCGGTTTCGCAATAGCGGCTGCCCATGAGGTAGGCGAGGCAATCGTCCGGCAACTCCGGCACTGGGAGTTCCTGGGCGGCTGGCAGCACGTTGTCCGGCTTGCCGTCGTCCTCGATCGTGGCATCGCCCCATATCGTCAGGTCACCCGCCGGTGCGACAAGCCGCCGGCATCGGTTGCCGAAGAGATCGCGATAGGTCGATGTCGGCACGTCGGGCGCGGTGAATGTCGTTTCAGGAACGCGGATATCGGCCGCGCGATCCTCGTGGACCGACAACAGGCATACCAACGCGGTCGGTTGCTGGCAGTTCAACGTGATCTCATAGCCGTAGCGGATCAGCATCTGGATCCATCCTAGCGGAAATCGGCGGCGGTCAGTGTGTAGGAATCGTGGCGGCCACTGGAATAGGCCTTGCGTGCGACGTCGTAGATGGACGGACGCAACGCGTCGAAAGCGGAAAGGAGCTTCGATTCCGAGATTTCCGACCTGTCCAATTCGGCATCCGCTCTCATCAGCGCCCCGGCCTCGACGAAGAACCGCACCTCGAACATACCGTCATGGCCGATGAAACGGATGGCGTTTCGCTTTTCATCGAAGCTGCGGCTCGCATTCGGAAATAACAGCGTCATCCTCAGCGAGCCTCCGTTTCGCGCGACACGGGCCGTGCTGGCGCCGATAAGCTGATCCGCTTTATCCGCCGCTCTATAAAGCGAAGGTTATCGTCGACACGCGCCGGTGCACCTATGGACACGTGGTAGATCCGCCAGGGGCGATCCGTTTCAATGTGGCGGCCGTGTTGATGATCCATTGGCTCGGGGGCTGACGTCGCACCTTCATTTTCCCAGATGCTGATCGCAAGTGCATGTCGCCGGGCTTCAATTTCATTGCAGTGGGCGTTCATGGTGGTGGCCTTTCATCAAGATTTTCGATGATGTCGAGCCTGCTTGGATGGATCGTGCTCCCATCAGCGTCGGTGATGGTCATGGCGTCCGGACGCCACGGCATGTCGAGCGTCCTCAAAAGCTCCAGCGCAATCTCTATCGCCTCGTCGAGATCGGCAGCTTCCGCGGGTTCGCGGCCGACGATCGCATGCGCGTCGTCCGCATCCCGAATACGGTAGAAGGCACTCGCGATCTTCATCGCCATCCTCTCCGTTGGACAGAAGGGTCGTAACTGTCAGTTCTTGCCCTTGTCGAGCGAGGCGCTGCCGTTCGCAGCCGGCTTGATCTGGTTGCCAAACGTCCTTTCGATGAGAGTGGCGCCTTCATCGGCGGACGACATGCGCACCGGTTCGAGCCCGTCCTGCGTCGTCACCCGCTCATGACGTGCGTTTTCGTTTCGAATGCGGTATTGCGGCGAGCCGCCGCTCGGCGGGAGCGTGCCCGTGATGTGATAGATGTCCGCCGGCAAAGCCGATCCACGATACCCGCGCTTCAGCCGAACAGCCTGACCGACGGTAAAGAGATGTGGGACGGCGTCGCGGCGGACCGGACGGCCATTGCGTTGCAGAATGTTTGTAGTGGTCATAATTGCTTGTAATCCTTTTTGGAGTGCGGCTTTGAGATCAGCCGGATTGGTCGGCATCATGTATTGCGTCGACCTTGGATGCGCCGCGGGCATATGGATGAAGGCACCGAGACGTTGCCCGACACATGGGAGGCGTCTGCGTAGTGCGACTGGTTCATGACGGCGCTCCGCGCAGAAGCACACGAGGCGGCCTCGCATCCTCTGCCCAACCGAAACGATCCGTGATCCGCGCTCGAGTGTCCGTGCCAGGTTCGAACGAAGCGACACTGCGCGTCCTATCGGCTGCATCAAAGTTCGTGGTGAATGGCGGGTCCTCTGACGCCGCGAAGCCAAATTGGCTAGTGCAGCCAAATCAACGCGTTTCTTATATGTGGGCCTCAAATCCCTTTCAAACAAGGTTATCCGTGCACCAACGCCGTTCGGGCACAGTTCTCAGTATCCCATCCCGCCCATGCCGCCGTTACCGGCCGGCCGTGCAGATTCTTTTGAGGGAATGTCGGCGATCATCGCTTCGGCAGTGATCAGAAGTGCCGCGATTGAGCCGGCGTCCTGCAAAGCGGTGCGCACGACTTTCGCCGGGTCGACGATGCCGGCTTTGATCATATCGACATAGGTCTCCGTCTGCGCGTCAAAGCCCTGGTTGTAATCGCTGCTGTCGGTGAGTTTTCCCACGACGATCGAGCCTTCGACACCGGCGTTCTCGGCGATCTGCCGGATCGGGGTTTCAAGCGCCCTGAGCACGATCGAGATGCCGGCCGTGACGTCCGCATTCGCTCCGGTCAGTCCGACCAGGACCGACCTGGCGCGCAACAGGGCAACACCACCGCCAGGAACAATGCCTTCCTCAGCCGCGGCGCGCGTGGCGTTCAGCGCATCGTCGATGCGATCCTTCTTTTCTTTGACCTCGGTTTCGGTCGCGCCGCCGACGCGGATTACCGCGACGCCGCCGGCGAGTTTCGCCAGCCGTTCCTGCAGTTTTTCCTTGTCATAGTCGGAGCTCGTCTCCTCGATCTGTGCCTTGATCTGCTGGATGCGCGCCTGGATGGTCGCTTTATCGCCGGAGCCGTCGATGATCGTGGTGGTGTCCTTCTCGATCAGCACGCGCTTGGAGCGGCCGAGCATGTCGAGCGTGACGTTCTCGAGCTTGATGCCGAGATCCTCGGAGATCATCTGGCCGGCCGTGAGGACGGCAATGTCTTCCAGTATGGCCCTGCGGCGGTCGCCGAAGCCCGGCGCCTTGACGGCAGCGACCTTCAGGCCACCGCGCAACTTGTTTACGACCAGCGTCGCCAGAACCTCGCCCTCGACGTCCTCGGAGAGGATCAGCAACGGTTTGCCGCTCTGCACGACCGCCTCGAGTATCGGCAGCATCGCTTGCAAATTGCCAAGCTTCTTGTCGTGGATGAGGATGTAGGGGTCTTCCAGCTCCACGCGCATCTTCTCGGCATTGGTGACGAAATAGGGCGAGAGATAGCCGCGGTCGAATTGCATGCCCTCGACAACGTCGAGTTCGGTCTCGGCCGTCTTGGCTTCCTCGACAGTGATGGCGCCTTCATTGCCGACCTTGTCCATCGCCTTGGCGATCATCTCGCCGACCGTCGCGTCGCCATTGGCGGCGATGGTGCCGACTTGGGCAATCTCGCCCGCGGACTCGACCTTCTTGGCGCGCGCCTGGATTTCCTTGACGACAGCAGCGACACCAAGGTCGATGCCACGCTTGAGATCCATCGGGTTCATGCCGGCGGCGACGAGCTTGGCGCCTTCGCGCAGGAGGGAGGCAGCGAGCACAGTCGCCGTCGTGGTGCCATCACCGGCGAGGTCGTTGGTCCTAGAGGCCACCTCGCGCACCATCTGCGCGCCCATGTTCTCGAACTTGTCGGCCAGCTCGATTTCCTTGGCAACGGCGACGCCGTCCTTGGTGATGCGCGGCGCGCCATAGGCTTTGTCGATGACGACATTGCGGCCCTTGGGACCCAGCGTCACCTTGACGGCGTTGTTGAGCAGCTCCACACCGCGCAGCATGCGATCGCGCGCATCAGTGGAGAATTTGATTTCCTTGGCAGACATTATGTTCGTCCAGTTCGGTCTTGAGATTGCGGGGTCGGAAATCGACCGTCAGGCAGCTTTCTTGGTCGCAACGGTCTTTTCGACGATGCCCATGAGGTCGGCCTCGTTCACGATCAGTTCCTCGCCGTCGATCTTCACTCGGGGCCGGACCATTGCCGAACAGGATCGTATCACCGGCCTTAAGGTCGAGCGGAATCAGCTTACTGCCTTCATCACGCGTGCCTGGACCAACGGCGATCACTTCGCCTCCCCGCGACTTTTCCTTGGCAATGTCGGAAATGATGATCCCGCCCTTGGATTTGAGATCGCCTTCCGCGCGCCGGATGACGACGCGGTCATGGAGTGGGCGCAATTTCATCGAGATACTTTCTGTCCGACGCATGGGGCGACTGCAATCCTTACATAGCACCTTTGGCACTGAATTGATAGGAGTGCGAAGAAATATTATTTATACAAGGAAAAATGCTGGGAAATATAAGCCAACAATTATTAGCAGTTCCGCCGTGAGTTCCAATAAATATACAGAGATTATACGTCACTCAATACATTGTTATTTTCTTAATCTAAGAATTTGTTAATGTGACGTCGTGGGAAAACCTTGATCACGCCTTGATGGGAACCCAATCGAGGCGTGGAGGTCGGAAAGCCGAAGCAGGAAAAGGCTCCACCGAAAGCTGAGAGCATATTAGGCAGTGCTGGATCTTTATTGGTGTGGTTAAGGCAAGAGGCAATATGCTCCCCCCGACCGGCGAAGTATGGACCGGCAGGTCGTCCGGGGCGGTTTCGCCGGCCGATCGGAGAAGCGCAACGGCGGCGGCCATGTAGGTCGAGTTCCAGCCGACGATCGCGGCATTTCAGATACAGACCTAATGGATGCCATCATCATCGAAGCATCCGGGGCGGGTTTCGACGTAGACATCCCGGATCCTGCTTCCGCGGCGCGGATGAGGGATTCACTTGAAGAATGGGATAATCAAGGCGGCGCAGTCGAAAAACCGCTGCGCAGGGAAACTCAAGGCAGGAGTGGCGATGACGCGGATGGAGGCGGCGGGCAAAAGCGACCAAGGACCGGAATAGCGACCAAGGACCGGAATGAACTGCTCCAGCGAGGGTCAAGCGAGCCGGTCAGCAGTTCGACAACGAGCCTTTTGCGAATTTCAAGTCCGCCTGGCGCGCAGGTATGTTGACGACTTCGTCCAATCCGCACCGGAAGGGCGGGAAAAGCGGGCTGAGAGCACTCCCGGCCGGCGGCGTCGGCTGGATCGAGTAGTGGCAAGCCTTACTCAAAATACGTTTAGTGATCTGAGCAACGAGACGATACCGACGATTACAACGACGATCTGAGCCATCTGCTTCATCGTCGAATCAATCGGAAGTTTTTGCACGAGGTACAGCACCAAGGCGATGACAAGGACCGTGATCAGGATGCTGATTGTGATGGACATGCCCCACGCCCCTTGAAAGGAACCGCATTCCGGCAGTGAAGGTGTAAATATGGCTGAGTTCTATAAAGGGAAGGGCGGCGAGGGCGCGACACAGAACGCTAGCGCCGGTCCCACCTGCGCGGGATAGGCATCCCGGCCGCCGTTTACCGTACCGTGTGGACTTGGCGACTCTCTTTGGGTCGACCCGCAAACGTGACTGGCAGAAAGCCGCTGATCCTGTCGATGAAGCGGCGGGCAACGTGACGGGGTTAGGGCTTCGTTCCCCCTTAGCGTTGTTGGCCTTTATCAACCAAAGACAGCAAGAAGCTTGATGTTCAAGGGCTACGATGCGATTCTTCGGGCATGATCCGAAGGAGATGAGAATGTCGGAGATGCTTGCAGCGCTTACCAACATTCGGACCGCGGAAGATATGGTCGTGGCCTTTCGCGATGAGGAGCAGTGTCGGCGATTGCTGGAAAGCATGGTTTGGCCGGCCGGGAGAGTTTGCCCTGCCTGTGGTTACAAGCGCTCGATCGCAATCGCCGGGCGCGATATGGGCAAGCGGCGTGCGCGTCCGGGTCTCTATCAATGCTCCAGCGGCGATTGTCGGTTCCAGTTCACGGTGACGACACACACGCCGCTGCACTCCACAAAGCTTCCTCTGAGTGTCTGGCTGAAGGGCATGTGGCTCATGCTGCAGTCGGATAAAGGTTTGTCCTCGGTGCGCCTGGCCGAGGCTCTGGGGGTGAGCCAGCCGACGGCCTGGCGGATGGGACACGCGCTGCGTCTCATGGCGGCGCGCGAGCACATGCTCGATGGCACGGTGGAGGTCGACCATTTTTATCTCGGTGGGCGCGCAAGAATAAATCCGGAAGATCCGCCGCCTGGACGAGGCCGAAAAGGTCTGCCGAATACCCAGAAGACGCCTGTCATGGTGATCGTGCAGCGACCAGATGACGTAACACCCGGCACTCCGGCCGGTGACGCGCGTGCTGCGGTGGTGACGGGTCTTTCGCTCCGTGCAGCGGCGCGTGCCGCCGAAGCGCAGATTGACCCCGACGCCTATTTGATGAGCGATGAGGCGACAGCGTTCATGGCCCTTGGCGAGAACTATGCCAGGCATGACACTGTGAAGCATTCCAGCCGCGAATACGTTCGTGACGCCGTTCATGTCAATTCGGTCGAAGGTTTCAATGCCCGCGTCCGCCGCACCATTGCCGGTGTCTTTCATCATATCAGCCCGCAGCACGCTGATCTGTATTTCCACGAGATCGGCTTCCGCTGGTCACAGCGCATTGTGACGGGCCAGGCTGTTCGGAAAACCCGAAACGGCAGGGAACGGATGAAAACCCTGTGGTCGCGAGTGCCGCCGGCGCTGCAATTGCTGCGAATCTTTCGCGCCGCGACCGGCCGTCAACTGCGCAGAAGTCGGGATGGTGGCATCATCGTCAAATCAGCAGTCGCTGTCTTTGGTTGATAAGTGCCGCGTTGTTTAGCGGACTTTCAACGCGCTGCGCTCGCATAGACATTAGCAGCTTCGATCGTATCGATGCCGCGAAGTCGCATCTCCTTGACCAGCCGATCCTGCAATGTCTGGTTGGCACGCTCCACTCGACCCTTGGCCTGCGGGGTGTTGGCACAGATGATGTCGATATTGAGTTCATAGAGCGCCCGTCCGAACTGCGTCAGGCCGCTTGTCCGGTCTTTCTTCGACGCATGGAGCGAGCGGAAAACGCCGTGCTTGTCGCTGTAGAAGGCCAGCGGCTTGCCCCATTGCTGCAGATAGGCCTTCGTCGCGTGCAGATAATCGAATGTATTCTCCGATCCAGCAAAGCGAAGATGTAAAAGCTTGCCGGTGGCGTCATCAATATAGACGAGCAGGGCGCATTTGGGGCCGCGGTTCTCGAACCACCAGTGATGCGACCCATCGATCTGCACCAGTTCGCCAAAGCAGTCGCGCCGGCCACGTGGCTGGAAAACCCGTTTCTTGCGTTCCCGACGCGAGATCCAGATGCCAGCCTCGGTCATCCATTGCCGCAGCGTTTCCTTGGCAACTGAAATCCGGTGCAGCTCGATCAGCTTCTCGCGCGCCAGCGTCGGACCGAAATCCAGATAGCGTTCGCGGATCAGATCCAGCGCCGCATTGCGGAAATCCTCGCTGTGGCGCCGATTGCTCGGCCGGGATCGCTTCTTCGAAACAAGACCGGCCGGACCATCTTGATCATAAGCCTGCAGCAGTCTGTGGATCTGACTTCGACTGAGGTTGAGCAGTTCGGCAGCCTGGACAACGCTCAGGCGCTCGTCACGGATCTTCTGGATGACTTCGAGGCGATGCAACTCTTTCTGCGACATGGTGATCAAACAGGACATGACGACTCCGACCGCTCATGGTCTCGACAGGCTGAAGGTCGTCATCCTTGCTCCCAACGTTGGCTTTGACCAGTGCGTCGAGAGGCGAGACTGTCGCATCTCTAACTGGCCCAACTGTCGCATTACTAAATAGCCATGGGGAATCTAATCCAAGTGCAACATTGCCGTGTGAAGGGTAGGGCATCACGCGCAGTCGCGCAAATGCGCCATGAAGACCTCGGCGGGCGTGCGGTAACCCAGGCACTTGCGTGGCAGCGCGTTCAGATGATGGACGAGAGCGACGAGCTGTTGCTGGCTGACAGCGGATAGATCGGTATCGCCGGGCATGAAGCGGCGGATGCGCTTGTTGGCGTTTTCCACCGCACCTTTCTGCCACGGCGCACTGGGGTCGCAGAACCAGCTGCGCGCGCCAACGCCATCTTCCAAAGCCCTAAAAGCGGCGAACTCCGTGCCGCGATCAAAGGTGAAGCTCTGCCGCGCAAAGGCTGGCAAGGGAGAGAACGTTTCGATGATCTTGTCCATGATCGGTCGTGAGTGCCGGCTCTGGTTTTTTATCATCACGGTGTAGCGGCTCTTGCGCTCAACCAAGGACGTGACGTTGGCGTTGCCCAAGTCACGTTGGAAGATCAGCAAGTCGCCCTCCCAATGGCCGAATTGCGAACGATCACCAATGAAATCAGGACGTTGCGATATCCTGCAGGCAGCAGGAAAGCCGCCGTCGCGGGGTTTCCTCGAGCCGCGGGGGCGGCGTTTGCGGCGGCCTTCCGGCAGATGCTGATAGAGCTCCAGCGCCTGATCTTCCTTGCCGTAGATAAAGCGATAGATCGTCTCGGTGCAGACACGCACGGCGCTCACGCCATCGGCGAGCAGACGACCGGCGATCTGTTCCGGGGACCAAAGCGCCTTCAGCTGCTCGATCACCAGTTCGCGCAATTGCGGGTGCCGCACAAGCTTCCTCAAACGCTGCCGCCGCTCTTTGCGGATGTCGTCAGCAACCGTTGGGAAGTAGCCGTTATAATCGGGCAGCTCGCGATCGTGGAAGGTGTTGCGTCTGATCTCACGATAGATCGTCGATCGATGACGACCGAGTTGGCGCGCCATTTCTTTGATCGGCAGTTTGCGTTCGACAAAGTGGAAGAGGCGGCGTCGATCGGCCAGATTCAGCTGCGAATAGCGTCGTGACATTCCAAAATCTCCAAGGGGAAGCCATTGAAATCATTGGCATGTCGCACTTGGAAATAGAATGTACCCGGCTACAATACAATGTGGCGGCCAGGTTGAAATGTCCGCCGCTGAGCAAAGTTAAAATGTCACTTTCGATACGTCTTTAGCCCTTTAGAAATGCCACACCCGACATCTCCACTTGCGCTGCGGCAAGCCCCCGACCGGACCGGCTGGGCCGGGTTGCAAGGGAAGGGAGGGGGCGGGTGAAGGGCACTATTCGGCTTTAGCTTTCTCAGTAGCAATTGTTCCGTCGCCGGTTGATACTCGCTTGCACCTGCATAGGGCGAAGTAGGGATCACAGCCGCACGATGCTTCCGGAAATCAAGCTGCAAGGTGACGTCGATGTCGCCGCGCTGTCACCCCTGCTTCGCGGCATGCTTCTTTCGGTTGCCTATGCTGGCGGTGAGGGCGGGATAGGATTGACGGCGACCGGCGCCATGAACCGCAAGTTCGTGCATTGGGCCGCTGTGCACTTCCTCTGGCCAGGCTTCACAGCCGAAGACCTCTACAGCATGAACAAGGTGCTCAATGAGGGCGACGTGCCGCCGCTTTGGGTCGTGCGCGACATGACCCGTCACCTGAAGCTTCTTCGCCGGAAAAAAGATGTGCTGCTGCCAACCAGACGCGGCCGGGAGTTTTTGGCAAAACCGCAAGCCTTCTTCGATCTGATCGCCACGGATTATCTCTATTCCTATGTCCATACCACCGAGCGGGAAGAGGAGGTCCGAGCGCGGTTACGCTGGTGGCGCATGTTGCTCAATCTTCTCAATATCAAGGCCAGGGAAGGGTGCACGCCAATAGACGTTGTGAAGATCCTCTATCCAGACCTGGCGCCTCTGTCGGACACCGAAATGACCATAGAAGCCTGGACGTTGAAATCCGATCTCCAATATGGCGTCTTTCGACGCTTGTGCTGGCTCGGCTTGCTCTATGAGGCACGAGAGGGGCTCACGCTCCTCCAGAACGGAGCCTTCCACAAGACCCCGCTTTGGCCGGCTTGCCTGCAGCTGGAATCCGATACGCAAAGCGACATCGGCGTGCATTGACCGGATCTGGAAGCGCTCCTTACTCCGCGGCCTGCTGCCTCGACAGCGCTTGTAGTCGCCGCGCAATCACCGCCGGATCATTCTTGATATCCGTCCGCTTGCCCGGCTTGCGTCCGCGCGGCGTGTAGCCGACCTTCTCGCTGTTGGTCTTCACCTTCGGCGTTGGTCGCTGATCCTGACGCTCCTTGATATAGGCCAGGACATCACCAAGCCGCTTGTTCTCGGTGATTGCCGCATGCGTCACCCGCTGGTCCTTGTCGAATATTCTGTAGGGCAGGGAATGGCCTTTCCAGCGCACATCCAAGCGACCATCCGCATAGGCATAGGTCTCGACATAGCGACCAGCCAATCCGCGCGTCACCTCGGTCTCCTCCAGCATGATCCGCTGGCGCTCAAACGAAAACGTCAGCTGCGATCCGACATAACGCTGCTCGCGTTTGCACAGGATCTCGACCAGCCGATCCGGCGCCAGGTTCATCGGCCGGTGCAGGTCCTCGGGTCGGGCAGGGGTAATGGCAAACTGGCGGTTATAGCGCTCCATGAACCGAGGCAGGAAAGCGTTGCCGTCGTCCATGCCGCAGATGCCCTCCAGGCGCAGATCCTTGATCAACCGGTCCTGTAGCGTCCGGTTCATCCGCTCAACGCGGCCTTTGGCCTGGCTCGAGTTTGCGCAAAGAATCTCGATATTTAACTCGCAAAGTGCACGCCCGAACTGGGTCATGCCCTGACCGCCCTTGGCATCCTTCTTCGCCACCCGGAACACCGAATGCTTGTCGGAATAAAAGGCGACGGGAGCCCCATGCGCCTTCAGATAGAGCTCGAGCGCCTCGAAATAGCTGAACGCACTTTCCGATCGTACGAACCGCAACTGCATCAGCTTGCCGGTCGCATCATCGATGAACACCAGCAACGAACAGGGATCACCGCGATCTTCGAACCAGCGATGCTCGGATCCATCGATCTGCACCAGTTCGCCATAGGCCTCGCGCCGCAATCGTGGCTGATGGAACGTCCGTCGCTGCTTGCGCGGCAGCCAGATGCCGGCCTGCGTCATCCATTGGCGCAACGTCTCGCGCGACACCGTTAGCCCATCACGCTCGGCAAGCTTCTCGGCCGCCAAGGTTGGACCGAAATCGGCATAGCGCTCTCGAATGAGAGCCACAGCATAATCGCGAACCCCATCGCCGATCCGGTTGTTTGACGGCCGGCCGATCGCCTTGTGCCGGATCGCCGCCGCACCGCCAGTGCTGATCCGCTCCAGTAGCCGGCGCACCTGGCGCTCGCTTAAGCCCAGAACACGCGCCGCCGAGACCAGTGTCATCCGGCCGGCGGTCACTTTCGACAAAACCTCGATCCGTTGCAGATCACGCTCACTCATCGCAATCAATCCCATCCGCAATCTCCCACGTCATCAAAACGCGGGCAGAGTGACATTCTTACTTTGCAGAAACAGGACACTTTAACTTTGCGGCTACATACAAAGATCACATAACATACATTATGGAACATCTAGGCGGTTTGGCTCGTGTTGCTTTTTGCGCTTAAACCGCTGTTCGAGCCGCCGTGAATTCTTTGATACAGTGCGGTTTCGGCTGCTGCTCCCCATTACCAGTCAATTGACGATTCCCCGGAATGGTCATCGGCGGTTCTTTCGGCGCTCCGCGTTTCGGAGCCACGATCTGGAGCGATGTGCTGAAGCCGTCGCTGGAGTTCTCTGTCAATCTCCACGCCGAACGAGTCGAGCACGTCGGCGATGTGGTTGGCGAATGAAATGGTTGAAGTTCCCGCGAATAGCAGTCCAATTGCCGTGCCTGTTGTCTGCTCAAGGATGAGTGCCCCGGAATCGCCCTGCTCGCTGAACGGAAGGGCATCGATCGATTTAATCGCGATCTGATCGTGGAACAGAATCGTCCCGATGTCGTAGGGTACCTTGAGGTCCGCTGACGCTGTCTACGTAGCCCCTGGTGTAGCCGGTTGTGCGCCCGAATTTCTCGACGATCGTGTTCAGCGCCGCGGACTTGGTGCCGGCAGGCGGGCCGATTGCCAAAATATCGGCGATGGCGAGTTGCGGCTTAAGCAGACGGTCGCCGACGCTAAGCGGCGGCGGTAAAATCAAGTCTTCGCGCCCTGTTAGGGCAACACCCTTGAGAGTCTAGAAAATTTGTAATCTTCGTGCTACATATTCGCTAAATCTGTAGTGCGAAGGTGCCAAATGCCCACTCCCCATAGTCCTCCTGCGGCGGTACGGCGCGCGCTGCGCAAGCTTGGGGCGGACATCCACGATGCCCGTCGACGCCGACGGCTGCCAATGGCAGTCGTAGCTGAGCGCGCCTTTACGTCTCGTTCGACATTGCAAAGAGTTGAAGCCGGCGACACCAACGTCAGCATCGGCATTTATGCTGGCGTCCTGCAGGCGCTCGGCCTGCTCGACGGCCTAAGCCGAGTTGCCGATATCAGCAACGACAGCGTCGGGCAGGCGCTGGCCAGCGCAGATTTGCCCAAGCACATCCACCTCAAGCGGCCGAGCGGATCGTCCCGCGATGGCTGACTTTGAGGTGCATATCGATCTGCACGGCCGTACGCGCCCGATAGGACTGGCGAGGAGAAACCGCGGCCGAGGCGCGGAGACCATCCTGTTCGAGTACGATGGAGCATGGCTTGCGGACCCGGACCGCTTCTCGCTGGAGCCAGCACTTGCACTGACGCGTGGTGCCTTCGCTCCCCCTGCCGGATTGGCGATTTTCGGCTCCATCGGCGACTCGGCGCCGGATACTTGGGGCCGCCGCCTCATGCAGCGCGCTGAGCGCCGCCTCGCCGAACGCGAAGGCCGTGCCGTTCGTACCCTTGCGGAAAGCGACTACCTGCTCGGCGTGGCCGACGAGACCAGGCTTGGCGCGCTCCGCTTCCGCTGGGTCGGCGACGAGGTCTTCCAAGCACCGATCCGTACCGGCGTCCCTGCCCTGATCGAGCTTGGCCGTCTGCTTCAGATCACCGAACGGATCCTGCGGGACGAGGAAACGGAGGAAGACCTTCAACTCATCTTCGCGCCTGGCTCCTCCCTCGGCGGTGCGCGGCCGAAGGCGTCGGTCATCGACCAGCATGGCCATCTCTCCATCGCCAAGTTTCCGAAGGAGACCGACGACTACAGTATCGAAACCTGGGAGGAGATCGCGCTGCGGCTGGCCGGTCAAGCAGGCATCGCCACCCCACAACACGAACTCCTCGAGGTAGGCGGCAAAGCGGTCATGCTGTCGCGACGCTTCGATCGTGATGGCGCAATCCGCATCCCCTTTCTTTCCGCAATGGCCATGATGGGCGCCAAGGACGGCGACCGCGGCAGCTACCCCGAAATCGTCGACGCCCTTGCGCAACATGGCGCACAGGGAAAGACGGACGCCCACGCGCTCTACCGGCGCGTCGTCTTCAACGTGCTCATCTCCAATGTCGACGATCATCTGCGCAACCACGGCTTTCTGTGGCTGGGAAAGGCGGGATGGTCGCTCTCCCCTGCCTACGATCTCAATCCCGTTCCGACCGATCTCAAGGCACGGATTCTGACCACTAACATCGATCTCGATGAAGGCACCTGTTCGCTCGACCTACTCGAAGCCGCGTCTGAATTCTTCGCGCTGACGCTGCCGCAGGCCCGCTCGATCATCAAGGAAGTCGCCACTGTCACCGCAAACTGGCGTGACACTGCGAAGCTGGTCGGTGCACGCAGCGCCGAGATCAACCGCATGGCAAGCGCCTTCGAGCATGACGACCTGAAGCGTGCACTGGCCCTATGACGAGAACCTTCCTTCACAGCCTCGACCCACCATCGGCCGGTCCCTTCACCGGCCCAACCGTCAACCTCGACGTTGCGGACATCGAGAATGCTGGAATCCGGTCCGCCTTCGATGCAGAGCCGCAGGGGTGCGGACGCGGCTATCGGCATCCTAAGACAGACCGCAGCTTCGCGTCAGTTGACCAGTCCTAGCGCCGTCATCCAGCAGAAGCGCACGCTCGGCATGTTGAGTGGACTGGCAGTAAGCTGACAAGTGGGGTGACTACGAGCCAGCGCTATGACCCGCAGTTTGTACTCCATACTACCTACCCAAAAGCCCGCTAAATAAGCGAAATTTCCCTACATGCCCCAATCCGCATAGGTTCAACAGCGTGAAGCAGCGTGAAACAGCGGTATCCTCCCTGCCCCCATCGTGACTGACTGTGCTCCACAATCATCCTACCTGCTGCCGCCGTTCTTCACTCGGGACGCAGTACAACCTAAGACTTAGGTCCGACACGCTCAGGCAAAGGTCGTAGTTGCATTGCCGAATCCGATTTGCCCTGACATTCCTTGGTCGCGCCAACGGCACCGATGGCGCTTGGGATCCCAGAGCGCCCCCAGCCCCAAGCGACCAGATGCTCTGGGATCCACTCTTCTCGCGCCATGCGCGCGGCGCTCCCCAGCCTTGGTGAGTTCCGCATGTCCCAGAACTGGATCGGAGGAACTCGGGCAGGGAACGCAATGTTCGTGCCCCCCAGGCCGATTGTTACCGGCTGCTGCAGGAAGTTCGCGAATACGGCACCTGGGAAAACTTGGCTCGAGTTCTCTCTCGATGGAATCACCGAAATAGCCGAACAAGCATTTGAGACTGCCAATCGGATTGCACGACTGTTCGACGGCGACCGCATCATAAGAGAGTCTGAACGTGTGGAATTGGTCCTACCTGGGCAACCATCGCGACGCTGCTGCAGGCAGCGAAGATGACAATATCAATCCGCTTGCTTCGCTCACCCAGACCCTTGAGCGCATTGCCAACGGCTGGCCGAGCTCAGAAATCGACGCGCTCATGCCGTGGAACTACGCCCGCTGAACGGCCTGGGCTTGCCGTTTACGCGTTGATCGTCGGCATAGTCAGTCCACTTCGCTTCATTGCTGCGGTGGCGGTCAGATAAGGGCTTGTGCACATAGATTCGTGGATCTGGAAAGTGATGGACTATTTTAGCGAAGGAGATGTCTGAGGGCCGAAGGAGCCTACCTGATGGCCGACTGATACAGGCAGTCCTTGATGCCGTTCGATCATAGAAGAGCACCGGACTTCCCGCCGCAGGCTACCTCCTCAGCACTCCATCGTCGCGCGAGCGTGGAATTCTCCGCCAAATAGCGGAGTGAGGGTAGGCTCGGAGAGCAGAAACCCTTGAACATGCGTTGCCCCTGCGGCCTGCGCGGCTCCGAACTGCGCATAGGTTTCAACGCCTTCGATGACCACGATCGGCGCGACGCAGGATGCAAGACCGACCATGTGCGAGAGAAAACGCTCCGCGTCACTACGATTCAGACGCAGGAAAAATCCGTCGATCTTCACGATGTCGACCGGCAGCGACAGGAGCGCCTCAGGCGTCGAGAACCCTGTGCCGAAGTCATCGACGGCAATCCTGTAGCCGAGCGCCTGCAGATTTTGGAGGAACCGGCCAGCCGCCGGAATTCCCGACATGGGCAGGCTTTCCGTCAATTCGAGGACAAGCCGCGGTGCAAACCGCGTGTTTGTAGACAGCAGATCGTAGAGAAGCGTTCTGTTGCGTTCGTCGGAAATGCTCTCGACCGAAATGTTGCAGCCGAGGACACCGTGCGGCTGGCATGCAAGCCAGTCAAAAGCCAGGGCGAGCATATGTCTGTCGAGTGCCGCGATGCGGCCAGCCGCCTCCAGATAGCCGACGAACTCGCTCGCTGCCATGATTTCGCCGTCGGGTTTGACGAGCCTTCCCAGGCATTCTGAATAAAGGACACTGCCGACATCGGCGGCTGAGTTGATGTGTTGAAGTGAAAAGCCAACGCGTCTGTTTCTTACTGCCTCGTCGAAGGCCTCGGCAACACGATCAAACATTCGAACTCCGCCTGGTTGGCAACCGACCCGACAACAGTCGCCGGAGCCGGCTGCCTGTCTTTGTTTTACTGGGCAATTTCCGCGTCCGGATCCGTCTCATCCACTGTCGCTGGCGGCAGAGTTTCGCGGATTTCGTCGATCTTTCCGACCGCAGGGCCAACACCGAGGATCTCCTTGGCCTCATCGACCATGTCGTCGGTCACGACACCGTCCTTGGTGAAGCCGGCGAGCGCATCGCGCAACGCTTCGTCGCTCAAGGCCGGATCCGCGGGGACGGCATCCACGCCATTTTCGGCCTCAAACTCGGCATAGGCCTTCGCGTAGGCCGAGATTCCGGCCATCTTCGGATCGTTCGAATTGAGGTAAGCGTGATAGTTGCGGTTGAGCGAAGCGAAACCCGGTGTTGCTCCCGGCGTCACAGGTTCAACCACCGGCTCAACGACAGGCTCAACAACAGGCTCAATCACCACCGGCGCTGGTTTGACGACCTTTTCGGCCTTCACCGGTTTAGACGCATTTTCTTTGCTCTTCGAAACGTTCGACTTCCGGTGCGACTTCTCGCCGGACTTGCTTCCCTTCGTCTCCTTCGTCTCCTTGGTGCTCTTCGCATCGTCGGATTTACCGTGGCCGGAATTACCGCCACGATCGCCGCCGTGGCCGCCTCCATGATCGCCGCCGTTACCGCCCTTGGCATAGGCGACCCCGCTCAGCGCCAAGCTGCCGCCAGCCACGGGGGCGATTGCCAGCGTCAATGCCATGATGCCTCGTGCGACCAGTTTCGTCGTCGTAGCCATGTGAAACTCCTTATTCCGACTTGCTATTGCTGTCCTCTCGCGGATGCGAGCGAACGATCATTGATGAAAGGACGATATCCGCGCCGCGGAAACGGCGCCACCGACCCCCGACCATTGCCTCCGCGCCCGGGACTTAGGTCTGAGCCTGGGGACATCAAAGGTCCGAACAAAATTGCTGAGATTGCCACGCCATTGACCGCGTCCTGAGAGTGGTTAGGGTGGCGTGGCCTTGCTACAATCGTCACGCCGTACGAACCGGCGGCCCGATCCGAGAGACCTGGTGCGCGTCAATCAACTCATCGCCCGTTGGAATTCGCAATCGCTTGCCACGCAGTTCTTGCTGATCGGAGGTGTCGTTGCCGCATGCGCCATGGTGCTGATCGGAGCCTTCGTTTCGAACAGAATCGAAGACGCCGTCACCCGAAACTCGGCCGCGACGACAGCACTCTACGTCGATAGCGTGATCGCGCCGCTGCTACCCGACATGCAGAAGAATGAAGTCCTGGACGAGACCGTGGCTCGCGCGCTGGACGAGACCCTTGGCCAGGGGGCACTGGGCGATCGACTTCTCTCCTTTCGCCTTTGGCGCGCGGACGGTACTCTCCTCTATGCGAGCGATCGGGCCGCTGTCGGTACGAAGGTCGGGCTCAGCGGTGAACTGCAAACCGCATTCTCCGGCAAGATGGCCGCGCGCTTCGATCCGGAAGGAGAAGCAGCGGCTGACAAAGGTTCGGCCGTGCCGGCGCTCGTTATTTACAATCCCGTGCTGCAGCCCTGGTCCGGACAGGTGGTTGCCGTGTCGGAATTCCACGAAGTTGCCAATGAGTTTCAGCAAAGTCTCAATCAGGCGCGTATGCACACCTGGCTGGCGGTCGCAGCCTTCACGCTTGCCTTCTTTGTTGTGCTGTCGGCAATCGTGCTTCGCGGCAGCAAGACGATCGAGATCCAGCGCCATGCCCTCAAGCAAAGGGTCGATGAGCTCTCGGCATCGCTTGCCCAGAATGAAATCTTGCGGGGTCGCCTCCAGCGCGCGTCGCAGCGCGCCACGGCGTTGAACGAAAGCTATCTGAGGCGCATCGGGGCGGACCTGCACGATGGCCCTGCCCAACTCGTGGCCTATGCGTCGCTCAGGTTGGACAGTGAAGCCTTGAAGCGCAGCAAGATGCCGGTCGCCACGCGTGATCGCGAAATCGCTGCGATAAAGGCGAGCTTGGACGAGGCGATGCAGGAGATCCGTACGATCTGCGGCGGACTGGTCCTGCCGCAGATAGAGACGGCGGGTCTGACTGAAATTCTCGAGCGGTGCGTAAAGGCGCATCAGCAGCGGACGGGGTCGCCGGTCGAACTGCAGTTGACCAAGCCTCCCGAACGCCTCTCGCACGCCGCGAAGATATGCATCTACCGGTTCGTGCAGGAAACCCTCAACAATGGCTTTCGTCACGGCGGCGGCATTGGGCAACGGGTGTTCCAGCGGACGGATGGCGACCGCGTCATGATCGAGGTTGTGGACAATGGGCCCGGTTTTGATCCGGACACAGTTCTGCCCTCAAGTCTTGGTCTTGCCGGCCTCAGAGAACGGATCGAAAGTCTCGGAGGAACATTCGAGGTCGTCACAGCGGCGACCGGGACAACCGTTCGCATGACGACAAGCGTCAAGGAGCTATGACAATTATGGTGTTTCCAATTCGCGTTGCCGTCGTGGACGATCACCCCTTGTTTCGGGAAGGTGTGACCCGGAGCCTGTCGGAGATCGAGGGCTTCGAGATCGTCGCCGAGGGTAGCTCGAAGGATGATGCCACCCGGATCGCTGGGAGCCTCCGGCCGGATGTCATGCTCATGGACATTTCCATGCCCGGCGGCGGACTGGAGGCGATACCGGCGGTCTTGGGAATCGTCCCCTCGCAGAAGATCATCATGCTCACCGTTTCCGAAGACGGCGATGACGTGACAACTGCACTGGATCGAGGGGCCACCGGCTATGTGCTGAAGGGCGTTGGCGCAAGAGCACTTGCCGACGTCATCCGCACAGTGGCTTCGGGAGACCGCTACGTTGCGCCGACCCTGTCGGCCAAGCTTCTGTCCAGCCGGGCACCGGCGGCCGGTAGCAAGTCTGGCCTGGTCGCCAACCTAACGCCTCGTGAACGGGAGGTTTTGGAATTGGTGGCAGCCGGCATGAGCAACAAGCATGTTGCAATCCAACTGGACCTCCAGGAAAAGACCGTAAAGCATCACATGACGCAGATCATGACGAAGCTGGGGGCGGCCAACCGCACCGAAGCGGCGATGGTGCTGCGCGATGCGCGCGACGTCTGATCCACATCGAACCAGGACCGCATAACCGGCTTTGTGCGACCGCCGCCGGCTAATGCAGGAACGAATCTATTCGTTTTCTATCGCTCGCCGTTGCGCGGCGGTTGATGATGGTGCGTCCGCGGGCATCCTTCATGATGTAGCGGCCATTCGCAATTTCTTCGGTAATGCCGCCTTCGTGGCGAACGCCGACATCCTCTCCCTTGGCCTTTGCGTTGCCACGATTGGAGTTGTTGGAACGGTCGCTGTTGGAGTTGGAGCGATCATCGCCATTTGAACTCCCGCCCCCGTTTCCGCCACCATTTCCTCCACCGTTCCCACCGCCATTGCCGCCCCCGCCTCCACCGCCATTGCCATTGTTGGCAAAGGCTTCGGAATTGACGATCGTAGGCCCGGCGGCCGACATTTCGAGGCTGTAGGGTAAAGAGATGGCGAGGGTGCAGACTGCCGGCCAGAATGCTGTCAGGATCATCCGACGCGTGATCATCATATCTCCAAGGTCTTTTCGTGCGCAAAGCGCACTCAGCGCGGCGGGCAACGGACCGACTTTGCTCCCGACCGAGACGCACAGTCAACTCGCCCCCGCAAAGATCCTGCCTGCACAGGACCTTTCCCCCAGCCCGGCCGGACCTTCGTCCCATCCAAGCCAGACTATGGTCGGAAGACCGGGCGGGGATTCGTGGGTGCGGATCCGGCGGATCAGCTCGGCAGACGCGCCTGAGCCTGTTCTGCTGGCTGTTGTCGGATTGAGCCCGGTGCCCCGGTCTGGCGAAAAAAGACGGCCCCTTGAGGAGTTCTCCCTGTGGAGCCGTTGAGGTAAGCGAAGGGGCCAAGTGTCAGGGTTGCCGATCTGTGCAGGCTCCTGGTTGACCCAGTTGTAGGCATACCGTAGGGCGGTCCTGGAAACTGCCGCTCCGGCGTATGGAGCGTCTCCAAAAGTAGAGTGGCGCCAAAGTGTCCGCCATGGGACTTGAGTCTCATTCGTTGCGGCAAAGGTCTTAGTTCGATTGACGCGCGTTCCGGTCGCTCCGGTCTTCGGCACTTCGATTGCGTGACTGTGCCACAATGGGCTAGTTGCAGCGGGTTGAGGAGTAGATTAGTTGGCGGCTTCGTTGTCGAAGGCTCCGCCATATGGGACCTAAGTCCTATATGAGGCGGCAAAGGTCCTACTCTCCTTGCCGGGTAATTCAATCGCGGAATATCCTGATACAACCTTGGCGTCATCCACCGCCAAGGTCGCAAAAGTGGCTCCAGAGTCGCTTGCGACGCCTTTCCGGGCGACTCTGGGCCATGGCATCAAGCTCCTCGTGGTTGCATTCGCACTGAAAACGACGACGCCTCATGTGCTCCCGTTCCTTTCCGCGACATTTGTGACGGCTCGACTGTCCAGCGGCAACGCTATCAATGCCGATGAGCTGATCCGACTTCGAAGCGTAGCACAACCTTCGGTATATTAGCTAGTCATTACGGATGACTTGAAGGGCCCGAAGAAGGGGCGTAGCGTCCAAGTCTAAATCAATAGCCTCATAGTAGAGCGCATAACAATGCGTGATGATAACACGCGTGAGGGGAATATTTACCAGACAAAATCTGCTTATCGAAGTGGAAGATAGCCCTGTCGCCTAGGTGGCTGGGCTCTCTTTCTTTGGCCAATTCGTTCTATTGGGAGATTGATCGATGGCATTGGATATTCTGACTCAAGACATCATCATCGACGAGAGCACGGGGCTTACGGACGACGATATTGACTCGTCGGCCAGCACCAACACCACGTTGCTGTATCTCCTAAGCCTCGACGATCCGGGCGGGCTGACTTCACCTGAGGTCGCCTATCAAGCCAATTTCGTGCAGGCCTCGGCGAGCGCCGGGGAAACCATCAACTCGGTCATTCTGGCGCAGAATGACTCCGGAACGCCATTTTCCACCACCGTCGGCGTGAACAGCGGCATTCGCACGGTCGATGGCAATTATGTCTGGCTGTTCCAGGATCCGACGCACCCAAACGTCGTGATCGGCGTCATTGGCACTTCCGACCCGGCCGCCGAGCCCGATGAGACCGGACCGCTGGCCTTCGCCTTTGGGCTGGATCCGACAAGCAATAGCAATGCTGATCTTTACCTCGTTCAATACGTGCCGCTGTTCCATCCGGATCCGGACCAAATCGATGAACGGATCGATCTGACTGACAAGGTCTTCGCCTCGGTCTCCGGGACGACTGTGGTTGGTTTCACAGGCCAGAACGCCGCGCCCGGCAATCATGATTTTTACCTGATCAATTCGCCCACCGACGCCTCCAAGCAGTTGCTTGTGACGGGTTTCGTGAATTCAGCAAATGCCACCGCCAACGTGAGTACGCAAGGGTTCGGCGTCAATAACCAAAGCATAAATCCGACCGAAACGCTCCAGGTCGATTTTGTCACCGGCGGCAATCTCGCCGCGGGTAGTGGCTCGCAAATCCAGTACGGCAGCCATCTCGACAACGTCACGCAGGCCGGGTTCACGATCAACCAGATCACGCCCTCAAATCCGAACCTGCGGGTGGACATCACTATCAAGGCCTTTGACAACACCGGCAACGAGCAAGGATCGGACTTCTACGACGGAACAACGACCAATGCCGTTGACATCGTCAGCGTCAAGCTAACGGGCAAATCCGGGTTTGCCACCACCATCACCGCCGATGGCACCTATGCCACGGGCAGCGGCAGCGTTACCATCACTGGCCTTAGCGGCACTGGAAACGCCGTCACCATCACCGGGCTGGACAACGTCACAACCGTCGATATCACGACCGCCAGCCAGATGGACCGCCTGACGGTTACGGGGGTCGACGCGAACGAAGGCTGCGACATCACAGAGTTCCATTTCACGTCGCAAACTCCCAACGCCCACACTGAAGAGGTCGGCTCATTCATCAACTTCGATGACTCCGGGCCGACGCTTTCTATCACGGCAGCACCGGTAGTCGGCGCCGCCGAGGTGGTCGAGGCGAGCGGGGCTGGCGGACAGAACCAGGCAACGATCACCGCCCCGACTTTCAACGCAAGCGCGGTCGACGGCAAGACGACGGATGTGAGCTACGCACTCGCCCTGGCTGGCGGGACGGCGACCGGGCTACAGACCACGGATGGCAACCATGCGATCACGTTGGTGGCCGACTCGGCCAACCAGATCTCGGGCCAGTTCGACAGCGATGGCAACGGATCTCTGGATGCAACGGCGTTCACGGTGACGCTCTCCGGGACGACGGTTACGCTGACGTCGTCGGTCGCCCTTGAGCATTCCAACGCACCGCAAGGCGTGAACGAGGACAACACGCTCGACCTCAACGGCCTGATCAACGTCGTGGCAACGGTAACCGTGACGGATGGCGACGAGGACGTCGTGTCGCAGCAAAGCACCAGTTCGGCGCTGTCGCTGACCATCGGGGACACTGATCCGACGCTTTCGATCACGGCCGCCCCGGTGGTCGGCGCTGCCGAGGTGGGCGAGGCAAGCGGGGCTGGTGGGCAGAACCAGGTGACAATCACGCCCCCGACCTTCAACGCAAGCGCGGTCGACGGCAAGACGACGAATGTCAGCTACGCACTGGCGCTCGCGGGCGCAACGGCGACAGGGCTACAGACTACGGAAGGCAACCATGCGATCACGCTGGTGGCCGACTCGGCCAACCAGATCTCGGGTCAGTACGACAGCGATGGTGACACCGTGCTTGATGCGACGGCGTTCACGGTGACACTGTCCGGCACGACGGTGACACTGACGTCGTCGGTTGCCCTTGAGCACTCGAACGCGCCGCAGGGCGTGGGCGAGGACAACACCCTCGACCTCAGCGGTCTGATCAACGTCGTGGCGACGGTGACGGTGACGGACGGCGACGAAGACGTCGTGTCTGAGCAAAGCGCGAGTTCAGGTCTGTCGCTGACCTTCAACGACACCGATCCGACGATTACGGTACCGTTCGACGGTGACCAGACCGGTGCCCCTGGGTCCCACGAGACGCTGGCCAACACGCTCAACGCGTCGGCCACCGGGGCCTTTGGCTACGACATGACGGACAAGCACACCGCCGCAGAGTATGCGGCGGGCGTCAGCGACTTCGTCGATATCAACGGTGCTTTGACGGGCATCCAGATCGGGCTCACCGGCATTGTCGACAACGCGCAGAATCCGAATATCACCCAGGCGGTCGCAACCCTCACGGCTGAGACCGCGGCATCCGCGTCGTTCAATTTCTCATTCCACTACGACAAGGATCCGATCACGGCCGGTGTGCAGGACGCAACGGCTGGCGGCACGCTTGTCTTCGACAAGGCGGCCCACACCTATACTTTCACCCTGACGGACGTGATCGACGGGTTCAGCTTCGATGTGTTGCACACCAATGAGTTGCTGGCTAAGCAGCCCACGGGCAACAGCGGTCATCCGCTGATCGTGGCGGAACAACTCACGGCCAACAACGATCCTGATCCGTTCTTTGTTCAGTTCACCGGGAACTCGATTACCCGGCAGATCGGGTTCGGGTTCAACTCAACCGGCGACGGAGCACCGAATGGACCGCCTACCGATACGGCATTCACGCAGGGTGCCCATGATATGGTCACCAACGCCAACGAAGACTGGGTTAGTGCAACCCAAGCGACAAACGGCGTTGCCGGCGACACGATCCAGAAGGGTGAACTTCTGACCCTGCGGTTCTTCGAAGAGAACATTCTGTCAGATGTAAACCCGAACGCCCCCGGGGGTGGTACTGAGCGACTTGATCCGACCACGAGCGCCAGCGGCGTCGTCATCAAATTCGATGGCATCGGCAACAGTGAAGACCTGGTGCTGATCCTCGACCTGAAGGATGCCAACGGGAACGAGGTGACGAGAGCGGTCAACGTGGAGAATGCGGATCTGGTCAAGGGGAACGCCAATATCCCCTTCCCGTACAACACCGAGTTCACGCTCGATAACAACGATGCCCTGCTGATCATCGAACAGAACGACTACACGGTCGCCGGCGAGACCTACCAGATACAGGGCATCCAGATCATGCAGAGCGCCAATGGGTTGACGGGTAACGCCATCGATCTCATCGGCGCGACCGGGGACAATGGCGGCAGCCATGCCACCACCAACCTGACCGCTTTCGACCCGACCGATAACGATGTCCTGAAGATCGTCGACATCGGGTTTGTCCAGCAGACCAGCGGGACAATCGACGCCAGTCTCGACTTCGCATTCCAGGTCGTGGACGCGGACGCGGACCAGACAGCGACGCAGCACATACTTGTTGACATCGCCTGACATTTCTCCACGGGGGGCAGCCCGGCCCGTCCCCCGTGATCTGTTGCGCGGGGTGCCATGCCGGGATGGGCTCTGCCGGACGCACATAGTCAGAGATGCAAATGATGAAAACCAGCCAACAGCGCCCTGCCCTGCAAGTTGTGATGAAGGAAGCCAGCCGCGCCATCCGGCCCCTTATCTGCTTCAGTGCTGGCATCAACGTGCTGATGCTGACCGGCGCGATCTACATGCTCCAAGTCTACCATCGCGTGTTGTCCAGCCACAGCCTGGAAACGCTGACGATGCTGTCGCTGATGGCGGCAGGCGCCCTCGCCGCAATGGCCGGGCTGGAGATCGTGCGCGGGCGCCTGCTCGCCATGGTCGGATCCTGGATGAACGCGCGGTTGGCGCCGGTGCTCCTTACAGCAGCGGTAGAATATGCCGCCTCAGCACCCGGTCAGGTCAATGCCCGTCCATTGCGCGACCTGGATCAAGTGCGGAATTTCTTCACCAGCCCGAGCATCTTCCCGATCCTTGACGCGCCCTGGGCGCCGCTGTTCTTCGGCGCCATATTCCTCATGCACCCTTGGCTCGGTTGGTTGGCGCTCGGCGGCGGGATCGTCCTGTTCGCGTTGGCATTGCTCAATGAATACCTCACACGCAAGCCGTTGACCGAGGCGCAAAGCGCCCAGTCGCGCGCCTACGTGCAGGCCGAGGCGACCATCCGCAATGCGGAGGTCGTGCAGGCGATGGGTATGCTAAAGCCGCTGCTGGAGGGGTGGAAGGCACAGCAGGATGAGGCAAACCAGGGACAGGTTCTCGCCGCCAACCGTGGCGGCGTAATCGCGGCCATTGCGCGGTGTCACCGGTTGGCCTTGCAGATGGCGATCCTGGGCCTTGGGGCCTATCTCGTCCTCCGCAACGAGGCCTCGCCGGGCATCATGATCTCCGCCTCGATTCTCATGGGGCGCGCGTTGTCCCCGGTCGAGCAGGCGATCGGCACCTGGAAGGCGACGGTCGGGGCGCGGGCAGCTTACCGCCGTCTCGCCGCAGTTGCCGGTAAGCACCTGGAGGCCACAACGGTTCTGCCGCTCCCGCGGCCGAAGGGTAGATTTGAGGCCGAGAACCTCATGCTCGCCCGGCAAGGCGGCGAACATATCCTGAAAGGGATCAGCTTCCAGCTCAAACCGGGCGAGGTCATGGCGTTGGTCGGCCCAAGTGCAGCCGGCAAGACGAGCTTAGCGCGGATACTGGCCGGTGCCTGGCGCCCATCCGGGGGACGCGCTTTGCTGGATGGCATGGACGTCGCCCAATGGGCGGCGGAGGACCGTGGCCGCTATGTCGGTTACTTGCCGCAGGACATCGAACTCTTCGCCGGCACGGTCGCCGAGAACATCTGCCGCTTCGCGAAGCTCGATGCGGCGGTCTTCAACAATGTGGTCAAAGCCGCGCAGTTGGCGGGCGTTCACGAACTGATCAAGGGCTTGCCGAAAGGCTACTCTACCGAGATCGGCGAGTCCGGCGCTGCACTCTCAGGTGGCCAACGTCAACGCATCGGGTTGGCGAGAGCACTCTACGGCGACCCGGCACTTCTTATCTTGGACGAGCCAAATTCCAACCTCGATCGCGAAGGTGAGGAGGCATTGATCAGAGCCCTCAGCACGATCAAGGCGACAGGCACGACGATCATCCTGATCGCACACCGGCCGAGCGTCATGGAAAAGGTTGACAAGATACTCGTTCTCAACCGGGGCCAGCAAGATCTCTTCGGTCCGCGTGACCATGTCTTCAACGAACTCGCCCGGCGCAGCCGCGAGGTGGTTCAGGTCCCGACCGTAGCGGCGAACCAGGACCGCGCCCCCGGTGCGGCACGTCAATTCGCCGTCCGAAGCCTTGTCGTCGGAGGTGTCTCAGGAACGGATGCAGGCGCTGCACAACCATCGGAGCGGAAACAGATATGACCGTTGTGCCGTTACCCGCCCCGCCGCCTTCGATACCTCAGCCGCTACCCTTGCGTCTCGCGGGCGTGACCTGGGCCGGGTTCACGATCATGCTCCTCTTCTTCGGTGCGGCAGGAGGGTGGGCGGCGTTTGCACCTTTAGACAGCGCGGCAGTGGCACCGGGCGTTGTCAAGGTCGCTGGCGACCGCAAGCTCATCCAGCATCTCGAGGGCGGCATCATCGCGGAGTTGAACGCCGCCAACGGTGACATCGTCAAGGCCGGCAAGGTTCTCGTTCGGCTCGATGACACGCAGGCAAAGGCTCAACTGGACCTAGTTCGGAACCGGATTGCAACGCGTGAGGCCCTCGCCGCCCGACTCAGGGCGGAGCGCGACGGCAAGGCCGAGATCGATTTTGATCCGTCGCTCCTCGACAACACTGCGACTGCCGCTAAGGACGCGGTGGCCACTCAGCGCGACGTGTTCGCGGCCAAGCGCCGCAATTTGCGTGACGAGCGGTTCATTCTCGGACAGCGCCGCCACCAGGCCGAGGAGGAGATAACGGGACTGGAGGCACTCGTTGCGACCGAGGACAGGCAGATCCAGGCGCTCGAAGGAGAAACCAAGGATCTTGAGGCTCTGCTCAGGAAGGCTCTGACGACCCGCGAGCGGAACCTGTTGCTCAGACGGCAACAGCGGGAGATCGAGGGAGAGCGCGCCACCAATATCGCAGCGATCGCTCGTGCCAGAAGCGCCATGGCCGAGATTGACGCGCAGATCCTGAACCTCAACACCGTGCGGCTGAAAGAGGCTGTCGAGGATTTGAGCAAGGTCGAGGCGGAACTGTTCGACCTCAAACAGCAGGAGCGTTCCGCCAACGACGTGCTTGCCCGCACCGATGTCGTCGCGCCGGTCGACGGCATCGTCATGGATCTGAAGGTCCACACCGCCGGCGGCGTCGTGAAACCCGGCGAAACGTTGATGACGGTGGTCCCGCTCGGGCAGCAACTCGTGATCGAGGCCATGGTCAAGCCGGAGGATGTCGAGACGATCGCCCCCGGTCAGCCGGCACGTGTCAGCTTCCCGGCCTTCGCTCGCTACAATCTGCCGCCACTCGACGGCACCGTGGGGATCGTATCGGCGGACCGCATGGTGGAGGAACGCAGCGGGGCGCCATACTTCGCCGCCACCGTGTTGATTGACAAGAGCGAGCTCGCCAAGCTCGAAGGCCGCAAACTGTTGCCCGGCATGACAAGCGAGGCGATGATCCGGACGGGTGCACGCACCGTGCTTGCCTACCTTGCCGAGCCGCTCACGCAGAACTTGCGTCGGGCGCTGCGGGAAAAATAGGCAAGAGTGAATCCCACTGGGCGGAAGAGCATGGCCGGCCGATCGCGCCCTGCTGCCATCAGCGTGAGGCTGGGCATAGCACCGGCAGCGTGCGAGACGTTTCAGGTCTCGCTCATCACGGGCGCGCCCACTGCCCGATATGGCAACGCCTATAGAGCACTCCGGTCTTGTCGATTCTCACTGCCGCGGTCGGCGAGATTCGGCCGAAATATCAAGAGTTTCAGAAGCGGATCGCTCTCACCTGGCCCGCCGTAGCCGCGGCGGGCATTTTGAGAATGCCGCCATTCGCAGCGGTTGGCTTCCAATCCTGTAGCGTGTTCAGCCCGAATATGCGCAGCGAGAAATATTCTCCGGATGCCCGCTTGACTCCCTCCTAGGCGTGCCTCTATCAAGTTGTAGGCCTAACCCTACAAGCGGATGCCATGCACCACTCTCAGTCACCCTCAGCGTCCGCGCTGTCCCTCGCCGACCTTCCTGGTCCAGACGTCGCCATCCGTCGCTTGCGCCACCCGGGACGGTGGATCAGTGGCGGCCTTGTCATCCTGCTGCTTGCCGTGATCGGACGCGCTTTCGCGGTCGGACAGATCCAGTGGACTGTGGTCGGAGAGTTCCTGACGGCGGGCGTCATCGTCACCGGGTTTGGCTGGACACTCCTGATCTCCGCCTGCGCCTTGGTGCTCGGCGTCTTGCTGGGTTTCGCTTTCGGCATCATGCGGCTGTCGGAAAACCCGATCCTGCGCTTTGCCGCATGGCTCTATGTCTGGGTGTTCCGTGGCACGCCGGTGCTGCTGCAGCTTCTCATCTGGTTCAACATCGCGCTGGTCTTTCCGAGGCTCTACATTCCCGGTCTCGTCGATGCCCGTATGGTCGATGTGGTGACGCCCTTCGTCGCCGCCGTCCTCGGCCTCGGCGTCAACGAAGGGTCCTATCTGACGGAGGTCGTTCGCGGGGGCATCGCTTCGGTCGACAGGGGCCAGAAGGAAGCAGCCCATACGCTCGGCATGACACCCGGTCAGACAATGCGGCGTATCATTCTGCCTCAGACCCTGCGGCTTATCCTGCCGGTGCTCGGCAACAGTGCGATCGGCATGCTCAAGTTCTCCTCGCTTGCCGCCACCATCGCCATGGGCGAGATGCTGAACGCGGCGCAGCGCATCTACTTCATCAACGGCGCCGTTATCGAGCTCCTGTTCGTCTGCGCCGTCTGGTACCTGGCCGGCACCACCGTTCTCTCGATAGGCCAATATTATCTTGAGCGTCATTTCGGCCGCGACGCCGCAGCGACCACCAGCGATCGCCGCTGGTTCAAGGGATGGGCGCGGCGTCCCGCCGTGGCGGGTGAAGCATGAGCCTCGCAGTCAAGGCGGTCGGTATCCGCAAGAGTTTTGGCAGCCACGAGGTCCTGAAGGGCCTCGACCTGGACGTTGCCTATGGCGAGGTGCTCTGCATCCTCGGGCCCTCGGGTAGCGGCAAGAGCACGTTCCTGCGCTGTATCAACCACTTGGAGACGCCGGATGGCGGCTATGTCTGGGTGGACGGCGCGATCATGGGTTACGAGCTCAGCCGCGGCGCCCTTCAGGAATTGCCGGTCAAGCGGCTGCGCGCCCAGCAAAGCCAGCTCGGCATGGTGTTTCAGCATTTCAATCTTTTCGCGCACCGCACTGTGCTCGGTAATGTCATCGAAGGGCCGATGGTGGTGCGCGGCCTGAGCCGCAGCGAGGCCGAGACCCGCGCCATGGGCTTGCTGGAGCAGGTCGGCATGGCCGCCAAGGCGTCAAGTTATCCGTCGCAGCTTTCGGGCGGCCAGAAGCAGCGGGTGGCCATCGCCCGCGCGCTCGCCATGGAGCCGCGCGTGATGTTGTTCGACGAGCCGACCAGCGCGCTCGATCCGGAACTTGTCGGCGAGGTGCTGGAGGTAATGCGCAATCTCGCGCGCGGCGGCACGACGATGATCGTCGTCACCCACGAGATCGGTTTTGCCCGCGAGGTCGCCGAGCGCGTCGTCGTGATGATCGACGGCGAAATCCGCGAAAATGGCGCGCCCCAGCAAGTTCTGAGCAACCCCGGCGATCCGCGCGTGCGGAGCTTCCTCAGCCGGGTGCTGGCCTGATGAAAAGAGTTCAATAAAGGGAGAACAGGAATGAAACGAATGCTGCCGATGGTTCTGGGGCTTGCCTCTGCCACGTTCATCAGCCTTGCCGCGGGGAGCTTTGCGCGTGCAGCCGACGAGAAACTGGTCGCCGCACTGCCGGATGCCGTGCGCGATGTCGGCAAGTTGAATGTCACGATCAGCCTCGCCTATCCGCCGATGGAATATAGCGATGCCGGCTCGACGGAGCTGAAAGGCTTCGACATCGATCTTGCGAAGGCAATCGCCGAGCGGCTCGGGCTGACGGCTGAGTTCCAGAACGTCGAGTTCCCGCAACTGATCCCGCAGGTCGTCACCGGTCGTTCGGACCTGATCATGACCGCCTTCTCCGACAAGGTAGAGCGCCAAACGCAGCTCGACTTCATCGACTACTTCAAGACCGGCAACGTCTTTTACTCGACCGCCGATCACCAGGGCGAGATCAAGGCCGAAGCCGATCTCTGCGGCAAGACGGTCGCGGTCGCGACGGGCACGAGCTGGGTCACCTGGGCGGAAGATGTCGGAAAGGCCAATTGCGCGCCGGACAAGTTGATCACCGTCATCCAGATCCCGACCCAGGCCGAGCACATCATGCAGATCCGCCAGGGCCGCGCTCAGGCCTCCGTCATCGGTCTCGAAGGATTGCTCGACCTGATGAAGCAGGAGCCGGACAAGTTCTACCAGATCGGCGACGTCGGCGATGCCAACCACTACGGCATCGCGTTCGCCAAGGCGAACGGGCAACTGCGCGATGCGGTCAAGGGCGCGCTCGACGCGATGAAGGCCGATGGCACTTATGCACAGATCCTCGACCACTATGGCTTGAAACAGGCTGCGGTCGAAGAGTTCAAGATAAACGGAGCCACGAAGTAACGAGAAACGCGCCGGAGCCTGCCTTGACCCATACTTCCATGTCAGACGCCTCAACCGCAGCGGGTGAACGCCCGGACGATCGACTGTCCAGGCTGCGCCTCGATCTCTATTCGAGCGAGCAGCTCTACCGGCAGCTCTATCGGGCGCTGCGCGCTGCGATCCTCAGCGGCGATTTCTCCGAAGGCGAAGCCATTCCCTCGGAGAACCAGTTGCGCGACCAGTTCGGGATTGCCCGAACCACCGTGCGCAACGCGATGGCGCTATTGGTGTCGGAAGGGCTGGTCCAACAGGTTCGCGGCCGCGGCACGATCGTGTCGCACCGGCCGATCAGCCACAACATCTGGAACTTCGGCAGTTTCACGGAGCTTGCCCGCAGACAGGGCCAGCGTCCGGTGACGCGGGTGCTGGAACACCGGGTGGAGAACGGCGAACTCTTGCTGGTGCGCGCCCGCGGGCTTGCCAACGACGACAGCGTGACATGGCTGAACGTCGACACGTCCGAGCTCGACCTCGCCCTCTATCCGGGCATCGAGCGTTACGATTTCGCGGAGCAATCTCTCTACGAGGTTTTGCGCCGCGACTATGACCGCCACCCCTTGCGCTCGGAATTGCTGCTGACCGTCGTGCCTGCCTCCGATCGTCTCAAGGAGGTCTTCGCCCCGGCGCCAGACGTGCCGGGCTACCTTTGCGCCAGCGGGGATGTGCTCGATGCCGACGACCGTTTGGTCGAGCGCACGTCGATCGTCTACTCGCCGGCGGTCCAGATGAAATTCGCAACGCGCTGGGGCCGCGAGACTGCGCCACACAGCGCGCAGGAGAACAAGACATGAGCCGCTTCGGCGACACCTTCACGACCCAAAAGCCCATCCTCGGCATGTTGCACCTTGCTGGCGACGGCCCGGCCGCCAAACTCGCCCAGGCCGAGGAAGAGGCCCGCATCATGGCAGGCGAAGGTGTGGACGGACTGGTCGTCGAGAACTATTTCGGCGATGCCGAGGATGTTGAGCGGGTGCTGGAGCGGCTTTTCGGCCTCGACCTCGGGACCCGCATCGGCGTCAACGTTCTGCGGGACGACGCGCGCGCTTTCGTGCTCGCCAGAAGGTACCCCGTTTCCTTCATCCAGGTAGATTCCGTCGCCGGCCACCTGCCGCCGGATGCGGACGAACCCTTCGCAGCCGCCCTTGCCGCACGACGCGAAGGCGTTTCCGCACTGTTGCTGGGTGGCGTCCGGTTCAAATACCAGCCGGTTCTGTCCGGGCGGCCGGAATCGGAAGACGTGCGCATCGGCGCGGCGCGCTGCGACGGCCTGGTGGTGACCTCCAACGCAACGGGCCAGCCGACTGACATGGAGAAGGTGGAGCGCTTCCGCGCCGCGACCGGCGGAACGACACCGCTCTTGATCGGCGCTGGCCTCACCGAAGCCAATGCCGCGGAGCAACTGGCAAAGGCCGATGGCGCCGTCGTGGGTAGCTGGTTCAAGCACGACCATAAGGACACAGGCCGCGTCGAGGCCGCCCATGTCGCTGGGCTGATGCGTGTCGTGCGCGCGATCAGGAGTGCCGCATGACCGCCGCCGACACGGTCCTGGCCCAGCCAGTCACGGCCGAGAATTTTTCCCGATACGGCAAGGTCTACGACCTGACCGGCGACGCAGACCCCAAGGCGATCTGGACCGCCGGCGACGGCTGGCATGACGGCTTTACGAAGACACCTTTGATCGACGGTCGCGGCCATCTCGGCGTCACCCGCGGCGGCAGCGCGCCGTGGCACTGCCGCGCAATGGAGCGGCATCCACAAACCGAAGAGGCGATCTTCTGCCTCGCCCAAGCGGTAATTCTCGCGGTAGCACCGGCCTCGGATGGCGCCGCGCCGCATCGCGATGACATCGAAGCCTTCGTAGTCATGCCCGGGCAGGTCGTGGTGATGAAACGCAACGTCTGGCACGATGCCTGCCGGGGTGTTTCCGGCGCTGCGCCCTATTACTGGATGGCCGTTTGCGGCCTCGGCGAGAGCCCATGGGTGCCAGTTTCCGGCGGCTCGAAGCTGGTGCAAGCCGTTCCAGGCGAAGGACCAATCGCATGACAAGCTTCTTCATCGGCGACGTGGCCCTCGACGAATACTACACCACCGATCGCTGGCCGGGCCGCGCCGACAAGGGCATGGTCAAGGAGTTACCGGCCGAAGCCGGCGGCTCCATTGCCAATGCCGCCGTCGTACATGCTGGACTTGGCGGCGAGACGCAGTTCATCTCGCTGCTCAACGATAGCTCCCTATCGCAACGACTGATCGCCGATTTGAAGGAGAACGGGGTCGGTGTCGACCACATGCTGATCGATCCGGCCATTCCGGAATCGAGGAACTTCATCTTTCTCGTCGATGGCGAACATGTCGTTCTGACGGTGGAGATGGGCGAGCAGCCGATGTGGCTCGACGCAGCCGCTCTCGGGGCGCTGCGCCAACCAGGCTTTCTCTACACGACACTCTATCGTGTGCGCCGTCTCCATGCGCGGACGGATCAAGGGGTCCTCAAACAAGCCGACCTTCTTGCAGATCTGCGCCAACACGGCCGACGCGTCATCTTCGATCTCGATGTCGGCGGCTGCTTGCCGGAAGATATGCCTTACCTCACCGGTGCCGCGGTCGTCATCTTTAACCAGGTCGGTTTCCGTGCCGCCTTCGGTCACGACGAAATCACTATCATCGGCGACTGGATGCAGGAGCACAATATCGACTGGGCCGTCCGCACCCTCGCCGCGGATGGCGCCGAGGCCAGTAACGGCGACACCGTTCTTCGCCTACCCGGTTTTCCGGTTGACGTTGTTGACGTTACCGGCGCCGGCGACACGTTTGGAGGCGCATTGACCTGGTGCTTGTCGCAAGGTCAGACCATCGAAGAAGCGCTGGACTTCTCCGTCGCCGCCGCCTCTCGCTCCGTCACCATCCACGGCCCGCGGGCCGGCAGGGCAAATTCCGAGGAGATCCGCCGCTGGCTCAAGGAAGAACGGCGGACGAGGATGCGGTGAACCACGGCATCAGATCGGGTCGTCCGTTCGGGATCTAATTGCATCCGGCCCTTTCCGCCTTGTGCACGCAGCCAGCCGGAGCGGCTTTGAGCCGCCCCTGGGCAGGGACGGCCTCAAGCGCAGGACGGAAAAGTACTCTCAAGCGCTGCCACAAGGAAAAGCCTCAGATCCCCAGCATGCGCCGATTCGCCGCCTCGTCGGTGCCGCCGCCGGCGAAATCGTCGAAGGCCTTCTCGGTGACGCGGATGATGTGGTGCCTGACGAAGTCGGCACCCTCGCGCGCGCCATCCTCCGGGTGCTTCAGCGCGCACTCCCATTCGACCACCGCCCAGCCGGCAAAGTCGTTGGCCGCCATCTTCGAGAACACCGCGCCGAAATCCACTTGGCCGTCGCCGAGCGAGCGGAAGCGGCCGGCGCGGTTGACCCAGCCCTGATAGCCGCCATAGACGCCCTGCCGTCCGGTCGGGTTGAACTCCGCATCCTTGACGTGGAACATGCGGATGCGGTCCTTGTAGATGTCGATGTTGTCGAGATAATCGAGGCACTGCAGCACGTAGTGCGACGGGTCGTAGAGCATGCAGGCGCGGGCATGGTTGCCGGTGCGCTGCCAAAACATCTCGTAGGTGATGCCGTCGTGCAGGTCCTCGCCCGGATGGATCTCGTAGCAGATGTCGACGCCGCAGTCCTCAGCATGATCGAGGATCGGCTTCCAGCGCTTCGCCAGCTCGTCGAAGGCGGTCTCGACGAGACCGGCCGGCCGCTGCGGCCAGGGATAGACGAAGGGCCAGGCGAGCGCGCCGGAGAAGCTTGCCATCGCATTCAAGCCCAGGTTCTTCGAGGCCGTCAGCGCCAGCTTCACCTGCTCGACCGCCCATTGCTGCCGTGCCTTGGGATTGCCGCGCACCTCCGTGGCGGCAAAACCGTCGAAGGCCTCGTCATAGGCCGGGTGCACGGCCACGAGCTGGCCTTGCAGATGCGTCGACAGTTCCGTCACCTCGACGCCGTTTTCGCGCGCCGTGCCGGCGAACTCGTCGCAATAGGCCTTCGAGCTCGCCGCCTTCTTCAGGTCGATCAGCCGTCCATCCCAGCTCGGGACCTGCACGCCCTTGTAACCGCAATCGGCCGCCCATTTGGTGATCGCGTCCCAGGAATTGAACGGCGCCGCATCGCCGGCAAATTGCGCAAGAAAGAGCCCTGGCCCCTTGATGGTCTTCATGTCTCGTTCTCCGTTGAAGTTTTGCCGGACGATTGGAAGGCGTCTCCAGAGCCCCCTGGGGCCCAGACGACGGTGTTTTCCAGACGGGCCGGCCAGGTAGCGCAGGTGGCCTGTTGTGCTCATGCGCAGATAGAAGTCGATGCATATTGGTGGCGGCCCGCGCCAATTGCGGGCCGCCCGTTGCTTCAGCTCCGGATCAGAATGGCGAATCCGGGAAGTAGAAGTCCTTCGCATTGTCCTTGGTCACCAGCGTTGCGTCGATCGTGTAGACGCCACGGACCGGAACCTGACCGTAGAAGTTGGCGACGGTCATCTCGAGCGCCGTCCCGACCATCGCCGGCGGATAGAGCACGTCGACCGGGATCATCTTGTCGCCGTCCATGACTTTCTTGATCATCTCCTTCGAGCCGGCGCCGGCGACGACATACTGGATGTCGGTACGCTTTGCCTGCTCGATGGCCTGCAGCACGCCGACGGCCATGTCGTCGTCCTGGCACCAGACGACGTCGATCTTCGGGTACTTGGTCAGATAGTCCTGCATGACCTTGAAGGCATCGTCGCGGTTCCAGTTGCCGTACTGTCGGTCGAGAACCTTGACGTCCGACCCGTCGATGCCCTTGTCGAAGCCGTCCTGGCGCTGCTGGTCAATCGGGATCGGCAGGCCGCGGATGACGACGACTTCAGCATCCGGTGTCGTTGCCTTGATGTATTCGCCCGCGACCTGGCCAAGCGCCGGGTTGTTGCCGGCGACATAGAGATCGCGCACGGAGTTGTCGTTGACACTCGGCGCACGGTCGACGAGCGCGACGAAGGTCCCCTTGCCCTTCACTTCCTTGATGGCATTGACGAGCGGATCCGGATCGGTCGGCAGGATCACGAGAGCGTCGATGCCCTGTGTCTCGAGGTCCTGCACGGCGTTGGCCTGGCTTGCCGGATCGGGTGAAGTCTTGACGATGACGTTGAGCCCCGGATTGCGCTCCATCAGGATCTTGGCGACCCGCTCGGCATGGAAGACCACGCCGGCCGTCCAGCCATGATCGGCTGCCGGGATCGACACACCGATCGTGACCTTCTTTTCCTCCTGCGCGTGCGACACGCCAGCAAGTGCTGTCATGGCCGCGAGGGTCAGGCCGAATAGCTTACTACGCATTAAGTTCCTCCCAAATGTCAGGTCAGCCTGTTGTAGGCCGGGAGACCTGTGGACCCGGCCGTCTCACGATTTCCGCACCAGCGAGCGCTGGACGAGCATCGCAATGATGATGATCGCGCCCTGGATGGCGCCGATCAGGTATTCGCTGATGAAGTTGGAAAGCAGCATGATGTTGCCGACCAGCTCGAGGATGAACGCGCCACAGATCGTGCCCCAGACGCGACCGGCGCCGCCTTTGAGCGCCGTGCCGCCGACGACGACGGCGGTGATCGCCTGCAACTCCCAAAGGATGCCGGTCGTCGCCGACGTCGAGCCGAGTCGCGGCACATAGAGGAGGACGGCGGCTGCCACGCACAGCCCCTGGATCACGAAGGCGACGGTGCGGACGCGGTTGACGGAAATGCCTGAGTAGCGCGCAACGTCGCGATTGGAGCCGACGGCGACGACGTGCCGGCCGTAGCGCGTACGGTAAAGGATGAAGGCCGCTACGGCAGTCACCGCGAGGATGACGACGATCGGAACGGGAACGCCGAAGATGGTGCCGAAGTAGGCGGGCCGATATATCTCCTGGAGTTCCGGTTCCTTGAGAGTGATCGCGCCGCCTTGCGACAGCCAGGTCGTCAGTCCCCGATAGATGCCCATCGTGCCGAGCGTCGCGATGAAGGGCTCGATCTTGCCGACTGTGGTGATCAGACCGTTGGTGAGACCACAAAGCGCGCCGGCGACGATGGTGAACAGGACCGCCGCCAGAAGCATGAGCGCCGGATCGGCAATCACGCCGGAGTTCATGAAGAGGATCATCAGGCTGGCGATGAAGGCGACCATCGCCCCGACCGACAGGTCGAGATCGCCCGACGAAATCACGAAGGTGGCGCCGACCGCGATGATGGCGATGAAGGCGCTGCGGGTGGCGACGTTGGCGAGGTTGTTGATGCTGATGAAATTGGGATTGACCAGCGCCCCCACCAACAGGAGCAGCGCCAACGCGACGAATGGCGCCACAGCCCTGAGATCGATGTCACGCCAGCTGCGGCGGCGAATTACGCCCTGACTGCCTTCCTCGTTTACGCTCATATCCAATTGAACCTCCGTCCCATCTGTCGGGAATCTTATTGTTCTCGGCATCTGCGCGGCATGCGCCGCCGCGACCTCAGGCCGCCGTTTTCTTCTTCAAGCCTGCGGCGTAGCGCATGATCTCCTGCTCGGAGATCTCGTCGCCCTCGAGGATGCCGGCGATGTGGCCCTCGCGCATGACGACCACGCGACTGCAGAGGCCGATGACCTCGGGCATCTCCGACGAAACGACGATGATCGAGCGACCGTCGCGGGCGAGCGCCGAGATGAAGTGATAGATCTGCTGCTTGGTGCCGACATCGATGCCGCGCGTCGGCTCATCGATGATGATGATGCTTGGATCGGTCTCCATGACCTTGGCAAGCAGCAGCTTCTGCTGATTGCCGCCCGACATGCGCCCGGCAATGACGCTGTCATCGCGGACGCGGATGTCGAAACGGCGGCGCGCCTTGACGAGCGCCGCTTCTTCGCTTCCGGGATCAAGGTAGCCGAGCCGGGTGTGCCGGTCGAGCGATTGCAGCGTCAGGTTCGCCATCATGCCGGCATCGAGCAACAGGCCTTTCGCCTTCCGGTCCTTGGTCATGTAGGCGAGACCGGCATTGTTGACCGCGTGCACGTCGCCGGATGAAACCGGCTGGCCACGAACGAAAACCTCGCCGGCCAGACGGGGACGCAATCCGACGATCGCCTCCATCAATTCCGTCCGCCCCGAGCCGATCATGCCGGAAAAACCGAGGATTTCGCCGCGGCGAACCTCGAAGCTCGCATCGCGGACATATCCGGTCGAAAGCCCGTTGACCCGCAGCACGACCTCCTCGTCGATGTCCGGTTCGGTCTTGGCCGGATAGAGGCTCGACAGTTCCCGGCCGACCATCAACTGGGCGATCGCTTCGCCATCGAGGATCGAGGTCGGCGATGTCTTGATCCATTGCCCGTCGCGCAGCACCGTCACCCGATCGGTGAGTTCCATGACCTCGTCAAGCTTGTGCGACACGAAGACGAAGCTCGTTCCCTTGTCACGCAGTTTGCGCACCAGCCGGAACAGGAAGTTAGTCTCCTCCCGAGAAAGCACGGCGGTCGGCTCGTCCATGAAGACGACACGCGCGTCACGGCTGATGGCCTTGGCAATCTCCACCATCTGTTTTTCGGCGATCGACAGCGAGCCGACCATCGCATTCTCGTCGACGTGAGAACCGAGCAGATCGAGAACGCGGCGTGTTTCCGCGCGCATGAACTTGCGGTCGAGCACGCCGAACCTTGTCACCTCGCGGCCGAGAAACAGGCTCTCGGTGACGGTGAGATGTTCGGCAAGATTGAATTCCTGATGGATGATGACGATGCCGAGCGCTTCGGCCGCACCGTTTGCCGGAAGTTTCACCGACTTGCCGTCGAGCAGGATCTCGCCCGAGGTCGGTTGCTCGAAGCCGGACAATATCTTGACGAGCGTGGATTTGCCGGCGCCATTCTCGCCCATCAGCGCGTGGATTTCGCCCTGGCGCAGCTCGAAATCGACGCTGAAAAGCACCTGCACGCCGCTGAAGGATTTGCTGATGCGGCGCGCCGACAGCACGACGGGAGCCCCGTCGACAACCTCCGTGGTCATATTCCCCTCCCCTGCGGCCTCCACCGCCATTTTCCATGATGTAAACCTTTACATCGGCCAGTGTAAAGGTTTACATCATGCTTGTTCGACAATTTTTTCGGCTTGCGCGTTTGACCGCCCGGCAAGTCTGTGTAGTGTCTCGCAACAAAACTCGAGGCCAGCCGCGTGTCCGATTCCACCCCCGCAACCATCGAAGACGTCGCACGGATCGCCGAAGTGTCGATCGCGACGGTGTCGCGGGCCATTCACATGCCGGAGAAGGTTGCCAAGTCCACGCGGCTGAAGGTCAATCAGGCCATCGCGCTGACGGGCTACACCACCAACGCGATGGCGCGCAGCCTGAGGCTCGGCCGGTCGAACATGATATTGGTCGTGGCCCCCGATATCGGCGACCCGAATTTCTCCAGCATTCTCGTCGGCCTCGAAAACGAAGCGCGCGCCCATGGCTACGGCGTGCTGATCGGGCATACCCAGAATGATGCCCAACGTGGATTGGAGTATCTGAAGTTCTTCAATTCGAACCAGGCGGCCGGCTTGATCCTGTTTACCGGCATTCTTCCTTTCGGCCATCAGGAGGTGACGCCGCGCCTGCCGCCGACCGTCGGCGTTTTCGAGCCCGTCTTTAACGGAGGCATTCCCTATGTCGGCGTCGACGACATCGAAGGTGCGCGCAAGGCCGTCGATCTTCTCATTTCCGAGGGGCATCGACGGATCGCATTCATCGGAGACTCCCATACGCGCCTGGCCTATAGCCGTCGTCGGTCAGGGTACGAGGCCGGGCTTGCTGCGGCCGGCATCCCCCCGAACCGCCGCCTTATCCTCGACGGCGACGGAACCGTGGAAAGCGGCAGGCTGGCGCTGGAACGGCTCTTCATGCGCGACGATCTTCCGACCGCCTTCATGTGCGTCAATGATCAGACTGCCCTTGGTGTCGCTCTCGGCCTCAAGGCGCGCGGCTACGACATACCGGATCACTTTTCGGTCACCGGCTTCGATGACGTCCCGCAAGCCAGTTTCATGACCCCTTCCCTGAGCACGATCCGCCAGCCACGCACCGCCATCGGCAAGCACGCGATGGCACTGCTTCTCGAAATGCTTTCGGACCGTACCCCCTCCGAAACGGAGATCCTGCTGAGGCCCGACCTGGTGGTCCGCAACTCTGTTGGGCCGCCGCCGACACGGCGATAAAGGATTTGGGCACGAGTGCCAGGCTAATCGGAGAGCGGCGACCTCCTGATCCGGAAATCTAGGTGGCGATCCTGTTGCGCGCCTGCATGATGATTTCACGCAGCCACCGATGCATCGGCGAATGATGCGAGCGGTCGTGCCATAGCATGTGGAAGACCATCTGCGGGAACTCGATCGGCGGCTGGCGGACGACAAGCGGCAGAAGACCCGCAAAGTAGTTGGCGAAATGGCGGCTGGTCGAGAAGATCAGGTCCGACTGCAGCAAGAGGTACGGTGCGGTCGTGAAATAGGAGAGCGCGACGGTGCGCGCGCGGCTGACGCGCAGGCTCGACAGATGGGTTTCGACAACGCCGCGATGGGCCATCGAATAGGCAACCGGTACGATATGGGCCGCTGCCAGATAGTCGGCTTCGCTGAACGTCCCCTGCGCCAACGGATGGGTCTCCCGCATCAGGCAAACGATGTCGTCCTGCAGGAGGATGGAGCGCTTGAGATAGGCCGGGGGAGACGGCCAGTTGCCGATGACGACATCGACATCGCCCCGGGCAAGCGCTCCCTCAAAGTCGAAATCGGGACCGAGCGCCCGTATCACGAGGCTCGCACTCGGCGCCTTGCGCCTGATCTGGTCGACGATCTCCGAGAGGAAGACCGGCGCCATGTAATCTGGCGAGGCGATCGTGAAGCTGTGATTACTTGACGAAGCGTCAAATGGCGCCGTCGCGTCGACCAAGCCTGTGAGATCGGCCAACAGGGCCTGAGCGCGCGGCAAGATCGCCAGCGCGCGCTCCGTCGGCACCATTCCGTCGCGGCCGCGCACAAGCAATTGGTCGGAAAAGATTTCGCGCAGCTTTCCGAGCGCCAGACTGACCGCCGGCTGGGATTGCTCGAGCTTGACGGCCGCGCGCGTCACACTGCCCTCGGCCATGAGCGCGCAGAATACCCTTAGGAGATGTGCGTCAACGGTATCTTCTTTCGACATCTGCTTTTCAGGATAGCCAACAAAATTCGACAGGGCGAGCCGGCCAAGAGGTCAACACCAGCTTTTATTCGTCTGGCTAATAGTGGGTATTTGCCCGCCCGCGTTGACCAAATCGGGCCGGCCGAGCACGGTTTGCACAGAAAGCGCCGCGATGCGGTGGCTGAATTTCAGGGCAAGTCATGCTTGATATCGATGCGATCAACCACATGGACTGCGACGAGTTCGTCGCATACCTCGGTCCTGTTTTCGAGAATTCGCCTTGGGTGGCGCAGTGCAGCTGGCAGAAGCGGCCATTCGCCGACATCGAGGCTTTGCATACCGTGATGTTCAGCCAGATCCTGGCGCGAGACACGGCGTCCAAGGTCGAATTCCTGGGCGCACATCCGGATCTTGCCGGCAAGGAGGCCAAGCAGGGCCGGATGACCGCGGCATCGACCATCGAACAGGGAACGGCCGGGCTCGACAACCTGGTTAGCCACGAGATGGCGCTGATCGACGATCTGAACCGGCGCTATCGCGCCCGGCACGGCTTTCCGTTCATCGTCTGCGTTCGCCACTACACCAAGGCGGGCATCTTCGCCGAATTCAAGCATCGCATCGGACGGGAGACCGATGCCGAGCTTGCGGAAGCACTGCGGCAGATCGCCAACATCAGCCGCTATCGACTGGGCGCCCTCGTCAAGGAGGAGGCGCGGGAGGTTATCACGCCGGCCGCATAGCGGCCGGTATCCTGAAATGGACTTATACGGGAGGTAGTCCACAATGGCATCGGCAGCACCTGCGGGGCACAGAGGCGGCTCACCAGCCGCGAACCCCGAAAAACTGGAGTCCGTCTACCGCAAGGTGACATGGCGGCTCCTTCCCTTCCTGATGTTCCTGTGGATCCTGGCATGGATCGACCGGGTCAATGTTGGTTTTGCGAAGCTCACCATGCTGCAGGACCTGCAGTTCAGCGAAACCGTTTACGGCCTCGGTGCCGGCATCTTCTTTCTCGGCTATTTCTTCTTCGAAGTGCCGAGCAACATGTGGCTCGAACGGATCGGTGCCCGCGCCACGATCGCCCGCATCACCATCGGCTGGGGCATCATCTGCGTGCTGATGATGTTCGTCACCCAACCCTGGCAGTTCTACACGCTGCGCTTCCTGCTTGGCGTGTTCGAGGCCGGCTTCTACCCCGGCATCATCCTCTACCTCACCTATTGGTATCCGTCGCTGCGTCGCGCCAGGGCCTTCGGCCTGTTCATGTCCGCCTCGGCACTTGCTGGCGTCATTGGCGGGCCGCTGGCAGGCACGATCATGACCCAGCTCGGCGGCGCCAACGGCTGGGCCGGCTGGCAGTGGGTGTTCTTGCTCGAAGGCGTCCCGTCGATCCTCGCCGGTATTGCCACCATCTTTTACCTGACCGACAAGCCTGAGAAGGCGCATTGGCTGACCTCGGAGGAAAAGGCCCTGCTCATTCAGGACATCGAGCAGGACAAGAAGGCGCTCGGCCATCGTGAGCACAGCGTGCTCAAGGCGCTGAAGAACCCGACCGTATGGAAGTTCATCGCCATTTATTTCTGTATCATCATGGCGAATTCGACTCTGACCTTCTTCGGCCCCTCCGTGGTGCGTGAAGTCGGTTTCTCAAGCCCGGCCACGGTCGGCTGGATCATGGCTGCCATCTATCTCGGCGGTGCTGCCGGCATGATCCTGAATGGCATGCATTCCGATCGTACGTCGGAGGTGCGCTACCACTGCGCCTTCGCGGCACTTGCGGGTGCCACCGGCCTCATGGTCCTGGGCTTTGTCCTTCCGGTCAGCCCTGCCCTATCGCTCGCTGCTCTGGGGCTGGCGATCGTCGGCACCATGTCCGCAATCCCAGTCTTTTGGCAGATGCCGAACCATTGTCTGGCGGGTTCCGCGGCAGCAGTCGGCATCGCGCTGATCAACTCTGTCGCGAACCTCGCCGGCTTCGGCGCCCCCTATCTCATGGGCTACCTGAAGGACACGACCGGCGTCATGACCCACGGCCTGTGGCTGGTGGCGGCCGTCGAGGCGCTGACCTTCGTGCTGATCGTCGGCTTCGTCAGCAAGGTCAGCCGGCAGACGCAGCAGCCTGCATAGAACGGGCCCGAGAATACCCCGCGTTGCGGGCTCTGACAGGACGAGAATAGTATCGGACCATCGCGCCTCTGCACGGTGGTCCGATACTGCATCCGGGCGCGTGGGCACGAAAGAGCCCGACGGGGCAAGGCGTTTCGGGAGGCCCAAGCCACCAGCGCGCGGAGCCAAGCCCTGAAGGCGCCGCTCAGATTTTTTAAGTTTTTTTTCAACGCAATGGATGAGAAGCCGTCGCCACTCCGTATATGCGGGTATGGATTCGAAAAAGGGCGCCTTTGACGTTATTGGGCAGTTGGCTGCGCTGAGGCGCTATGCGCGTTCACTTGCGCGCAATTCGCCGGACGCCGAGGATCTCATTCACGATGCATTGGTGAGAGCCTATGAGCGACGCTCGACGTTCCGCTCTGGGGAAAGCCTTAGAAACTGGCTCTTCGCCATCGTTCGCAACACGCATATCGACCGCGTGCGATCCGCGATCTCTCGCGGCCAGCGTGACGACCAGACGGCGCAGGAAGCTGCATCATCCTACCCGGCCCACCAGGAACATAGCGTACGGCTGGCTCAGGTCCGCGAAGCGTTCATGATGCTTCCCGAAGAGCAGCGCGAAGCGCTGCATCTCGTTGCGGTCGAGGACCTCTCCTATCAAGAGGCTGCCAACATACTCGATATTCCCGTCGGGACTCTGATGTCGCGTGTCTCCCGTGCAAGAGCGAGCCTGAGAGATTTCGAGAGCGGAACGAAAAGGCCCAACCACCTGAGGCTTGTCGGAGGCGATCATGACTGACGTGGACGCGATTATCGATACCGATCTCGATGCCTATGTGGATAACCAGCTCGATGCGGCGGGGCGGCTGCGGGTTGAGACCTGGCTCGCCAGGAATCCGGATGCAGCGGCGCGTGTCATGGCCGACCTCGGCATGCGAACCACGCTCAAGCTGGCGATGACGTCGGATGTCGTTGCCGCACGCCCCGAGACGCGCGAGGCCGCCCGCCGCCTTTCGTCGGGACTGGCGAATGCGCGCGTGTGGAACGCCATGCAAAAGGTCGCCGCAGTCGGGTTGATGGTTTCGGTGGGGTGGATTGCCCATTCGTCCGTCGGCCCGAGCGAAGTCAATGCCTCGGCCCATCCGCCGGCTTTCGTGGAGCATGCGATCCGCGCGCATCAGACCGCGCTGGTCAGAGCGGGAATGCCGTCACAACCGGAAGCGCAGACCTACGACCCGGACGACATTCGTGCGGCGACCGCCATCGTCATGCCGGAGCTTCCGAAGGATTGGAACGTCGTCGATGTCCAGGTCTTCCCCTCGGATTTCGGTCCTAGTGTCGAGACGAGCGTCAAGACCGATGCTGGCGCAGTCATATCACTCTTCGCCGGCAGGCCGGGGTACTTCGCGGTCGAGCCTGTGAAGGACCTCAATCTCTCCAGTGCCGAGGCTGCGTGGTGGCAGGTCGGCGAGGTCGCCTATGCCGTCGTCTCAAGTACGCCTGGCATCGGCCTCAGCGATGAGGCCGAGCTACTCAAAAGCTCACTTTACTGAACTGAGGAAACCTACATGTATTCGAACCAGAACCGCTTCGGCGGCATGAGCCAGGCTTCTGCCGCTGCCCTCGACGAGGGCCTTCGCCAGCATATGCTGCGCGTCTACAACTATATGGGCCTCGGCCTCGTCGTCACGGGCCTTGTGGCCTTCATCGTCGGCACCACGCCGGCGCTCTATGTGCCGATCTTCTCGACCCCGCTGAAGTGGGTGGTGATGCTGGCTCCGCTGGCCTTCGTTTTCTTTTTTTCCTTCAAGATGCATTCGATGTCTGCGTCGTCAGCGCAGATGATCTTCTGGGCTTTCTGCGCCGTCATGGGGCTGTCGCTCGCCTCTGTCTTTCTCGTCTTCACCGGAGCCAGCATCGCCCGCACCTTTTTCATCGCCGCCACCATGTTTGGTGCGACGAGCCTCTACGGCTATGTGACGAAACGAGACCTGGCGAAGTTCGGTTCGTTCCTGATCATGGGCCTGATTGGCGTGATGATCGCCTCGATCGTCAACATCTTCCTCGGCTCGAGCGCTCTTCAGTTTGCCGTTTCGGTGATCGGTATCGTCGTCTTCGTCGGCCTGACCGCCTGGGACACGCAGAACATCAAGGAACAGTACGCCGACAATTTCGACCAGGAATCGCAACAGAAGCTCGCGGTTTTCGGCGCCCTGTCGCTCTATCTGAACTTCGTCAACATCTTCCAGCTGCTGCTGAATTTCACCGGCGAGCGCGAAGGGTGATTGTCGTGGGTATGGGGCCGATCGCCCCACGCCGGCGGGCCCTATTCCTTGGTGACATGGACATCCGCCGAACCAGCGCGAAAGCGTGAGCTTCGGCGGCTGTCCTACGATGTCGTCCCGCTGGACGGCCGCAACACTGGCAAGATCAGGGTCAGGGCGCTGCAAATGGTTGCGTGAGCAGGCCAACGCGACGGCATCGGCGACGATCATTACTCATCGCAGTCCGGGATGACCGCGGAGCGACTGTGGCTTGTCCCTGCTGGCCCGCAACAGTCGCACCGCCATCAGCTACACGCACGCGTCGCCGCCGCACCAACAGCCGATGAGCACAGCTTTGGGGCAGCGCTCGCGCTTCAGAACGAACGTGGCGCTGGATCCAGCAGCTTCACGCTCCCGGAGGTGACCTGGTAGATCGCGCAGGTTCGCTCAACGGAGCCGTTCCCCTCGAAGCGGAAGGCTGCCGCCGCGCCGATGAAGCCATTTGGAGACCGAAGGCTCTCCTGCGTGATGGCGGCTTCGCCCTGGCTGCGCACGAGGCCGGCAGCAAGCGCGATCACATCGAAGCCATAGGCAGCATCGGTGCCGGCGGCCCGCTCGTACCGATCGAGATAGCGCGACGTCATGCGAGAACCGTTTTCCGGTCCGAACAGGCAGAGATGGCTTCCCGAAAGTTCGGGGCGCTTGTAAGCGGCATTCTCCCATCCGGAGCTGCCGACGACCATCGCGTTCGGTTTCAGATAGCCGTTGGCCTTGAGTTGCGACAAAGCGCCGACATCTGGCTCGCCCGAACCGATCAGTAGCACACCATCAGTATCTTTCAGCTTGGCCTTGGAGGCCGCGTCGCCGGTGAATGCCGTGGCGCCCGTCACGGCGACGAGCGCCGGCTTGATGCCATATCCGGCAAGCCCGCGATCAAGCCTTTGTCGCTCGGCGGCGGAAACGTCGCTCGGCAGGAGCACGACGAGCCGCTTGCGGCCGGACGCCACCGCATAGGATGCCCCCTCGACGGCGCTGTCGACGCGGTCGGACACGAAAGCGAATGTTCCCGCTGGCCGCTCGGCGCCGTTGCCGCGCAGGACCAGAAGCGGCGCGCGAGACGCGCCGAGCCCCTGGCGCACGATGCTGACGGGCACGTCGGCGACAGACAGCGCGACGAGCGCGACATTCTGACCGGCAAGCCGCTTTGCCGCCTCCTGGATCTGCTGTGGCGAACCGTCGGTGTTTTCGACCAGCAACGAGAGCTGGCCGCCGCCGACCTCATCGATTGCGAGCGCCGCGCCGTCCCGGATATCACGTTCGCGCACCGTTTCGCCCGACGGCGCCATCAGAGCCGTGATGAGTGCGATGCGTGTCGCCCCGCTGCCGAAGGTCTCCTGTGGTTTCACGGCGTGTTCGGCCGCGCGCCGCGCGTGTCTCGCCTGTGGCGATTCCACGTCGAGAACGTCCTGGGGCGTGGGTGCGCCCTGGCAGCCCGCAAGTGTGCCGAGCGCGAGGACGCCAAGGGCCAGCCACCGCCGACAGGACGACGCCCGCCTCGTCGGTGAAACGACAGGGTGGGACATGACGATCAAACCGCCAGCCTCAATTCATGTAATTCCGCATCTTGGTGTAGAAGCAATCGCACTTGGCGATGTAGTCCTCGTCGCGCCAGTTGGATTGCAGGTAACCATAGGCCTTGCCGCAGGCAACCTTGGTTTCGGACGCCCATACGAAAGCCGGCCGCGTCGATGAGATCCAGTGCGGATCGTCGGCGACAGCGATCGCCTCGTCCATGCGCGAAACGACCTCCTTGGTCAATGTCGCGACATCCTGGTCAACGGTGAGCGAGGATTGGCTGGCTTCGGCGCACTGCCGCGCGGCCGGCGCATAATCGACGATGAGATCGGCCGCGAAACCTGAAACGGGCATAAGAGCGACCATCGCCCCCACCAGCATGCTTCTGATCATGAAAAGATTCCCCCTGGAAATGCGGTTCCCGGATGATTACCGAGAACCGCTGAGCTGTCGAGAGCGACGTGCTGTTAATGAATGTCTTGCTCTGTTTTCGTCCCGCTCGTGTTATTGAACAGGACCTTCACGGCCTCAGTTGCCTGGAAGTGCTCCAGTACGGCGACTGTGTGCCAAGAGTCGCCGTTGCCGTTCGTGTCCACCTGCAGGTTAGCATTTTGGCCATCTTGTACTACCTGGACGTAGTCGCCCTTGAGATCTGTGTCCGCGGGTAGATTGCCGAGCAGTTCGGACAGATCAACAAAGTCGCCGCTTTCATAATCCGTGATGACGTCGGCTATTCCGAGCGAAAGGTCGTTCGGATCGATCACGAATGTGTCGCTGCCGGCGCCGCCGGTCATAGTATCCGAGCCGGTACCGCCATAGAGCGTGTCGTTGCCGAGACCGCCGTAGAGAGAATCAGCCCCTCCCTCGCCATAAAGCGTGTCGCTACCGATACCGCCTGCCAGGTAATTGGCACCCGAATTCCCGTGCAGGAAGTCATTGCCAGAACCCCCGATCAGCCCTTCGATGCCCGTCAGCGTATCGCCAGCGGCATCGCCGCCGCCAATCGACCCCTCTGGCTGGCTGCCAGTGCTCGCAGACGATGAGGCATTGCCACTGTCGTCGAGATTAATGAACACCGCCGACGTACTGCCGGTATAGTCGGCAATGTCGGAACCGTCCGCACCGTTGATGGTGTCTGTGCCGCTACCGCCATGAAAGACTTCATTAGCAGAAGTGCCGGTAAAGGTGTTGTTTGCTGAACTCCCGCCAGCTGACGTCACGACAAAACTGGTGCTTACCTTATCTCCGTCACCATCGACACCAACCGCATTGACCGTGAAGTTCACATCGGTCGCCGGTACGGACTCCTTATATGACAACGTCGTGAAGGAAACCTTTATGTCTTTATTACCAGCTTCGTCGACACCCGTCAGTATAACAGTATCAAAATTGAAAGGAGTTTTCTGATGGGCCAAAAATACACTTGGCGAAATCTCGACGAACGTATCTCCCGCATTAACCTGAACCGGAATGGTTACGGCGTTTAGCCCTCCATTCGATAGAGTGACGTTAATCACTCCATCTTCGTCGACCTGAGCGATATTAAGTTTGAAGTTGGAGACCGGGCTGTCGAACTCCATCTTGAAACTGTCATTAGCGTTAAAGGTGGGATTGCCCAAGCCAAACGCATTGCTAGTCCCAAAAGCATAGGCATTGAAATTGGCGTCGTCGTTCCCACCCGTGTCGTCGGCAAGTGCCGTGAGTTTTACGAAGCCAAAATCATAATTTCCAGTGGGTGAGTTTTTGATATTGTAGGCCAAATCAATCGTTGACGTCGTGCCTGGTCGAACAGCAAACTGCGTCACCTCATAGGTTCCGTCCAGGTTCAGCTTGATAGTGAAGGTGGGCGTCGCTGATCCTGGCGCAAATACGTTGATCGAAGAACTCCCGCCAGCACTGGTCGTCCATCCCTGGGGAAGGCCGGAAATGCTGGAAATCGCCTCTGACGCCAAGCCATCGGCCCCTGCATTAAACGCCAGCAAACCTTGCAGCTTTCCAACTTCATTGGCGAGAATTGCATTGGTGACTGTTCCAACTGCAATTCCGTCGTCCTCGAAGCTGATCAGGCCGCCGCCGAGGTCGACCTTGGCGGTGGCGACGTCCTTGTCGCCGTCCGTCACCGTCAGGACCGCCTGCAGCGCATTGGCGGCCAGCGAGACCGCCTCGTCATAGCTGCCCGTGTTCGTATGGTTCAGCGACTCATACTGCGTCAGCGTCACCGATCCGTCGGCCGCGTTGATCGCGACCGTGAAGGCCACCGTGCTGCCGACGCGGCCCTCGATCACGGAGCCGTTCTGCACCAGCAGGATCTCCGTCGTGCCTCCCGTCAGGTAGAGCCCGGTGTGTCCCCCGTTGACGATCGCCAGCGAATAGGCCGTCGTCGCGCCTTCATTGTCCTGGCCGACCGACGTGCCCGCCGTCGTGAACAGGTCCGAACCGGCAACCGTCACCTGGCCGAGGCCGACAGCGGCCTCGCCGGCGTTCTCGCCCACCGTCTCGTCGACCACGAGCGTCTTCGGCTGCGACACCAGTCCCAGCGCCGCGCTTGGCCCGTCGTCCTCGAAGCTGATCAGGCCGCCGCCGAGGTCGACCTTGGCGGTGGCGACGTCCTTGTCGCCGTCCGTCACCGTCAGGACCGCCTGCAGCGCATTGGCGGCCAGCGAGACCGCCTCGTCATAGCTGCCCGTGTTCGTATGGTTCAGCGACTCATACTGCGTCAGCGTCACCGATCCGTCGGCCGCGTTGATCGCGACCGTGAAGGCCACCGTGCTGCCGACGCGGCCCTCGATCACGGAGCCGTTCTGCACCAGCAGGATCTCCGTCGTGCCTCCCGTCAGGTAGAGCCCGGTGTGGCCCCCGTTGACGATCGCCAGCGAATAGGCCGTCGTCGCGCCTTCGTTGTCCTGGCCGACCGACGTGCCCGCCGTCGTGAACAGGTCCGAACCGGCAACCGTCACCTGGCCGAGGCCGACAGCGGCCTCACCGGCGTTCTCGCCCACCGTCTCGTCGACCACGAGCGTCTTCGGCTGCGACACCAGTCCCAGCGCCGCGCTCGGCCCGTCGTCCTCGAAGCTGATCAGGCCGCCGCCGAGGTCGACCTTGGCGGTGGCGACGTCCTTGTCGCCGTCCGTCACCGTCAGGACCGCCTGCAGCGCATTGGCGGCCAGCGAGACCGCCTCGTCATAGCTGCCCGTGTTCGTATGGTTCAGCGACTCATACTGCGTCAGCGTCACCGATCCGTCGGCCGCGTTGATCGCGACCGTGAAGGCCACCGTGCTGCCGACGCGGCCCTCGATCACGGAGCCGTTCTGCACCAGCAGGATCTCCGTCGTGCCTCCCGTCAGGTAGAGCCCGGTGTGGCCCCCGTTGACGATCGCCAGCGAATAGGCCGTCGTCGCGCCTTCGTTGTCCTGGCCGACCGACGTGCCCGCCGTCGTGAACAGGTCCGAACCGGCAACCGTCACCTGGCCGAGGCCGACAGCGGCCTCGCCGGCGTTCTCGCCCACCGTCTCGTCGACCACGAGCGTCTTCGGCTGCGACACCAGTCCCAGCGCCGCGCTTGGCCCGTCGTCCTCGAAGCTGATCAGGCCGCCGCCGAGGTCGACCTTGGCGGTGGCGACGTCCTTGTCGCCGTCCGTCACCGTCAGGACCGCCTGCAGCGCATTGGCGGCCAGCGAGACCGCCTCGTCATAGCTGCCCGTGTTCGTATGGTTCAGCGACTCATACTGCGTCAGCGTCACCGATCCGTCGGCCGCGTTGATCGCGACCGTGAAGGCCACCGTGCTGCCGACGCGGCCCTCGATCACGGAGCCGTTCTGCACCAGCAGGATCTCCGTCGTGCCTCCCGTCAGGTAGAGCCCGGTGTGGCCCCCGTTGACGATCGCCAGCGAATAGGCCGTCGTCGCGCCTTCGTTGTCCTGGCCGGCCGACGTGCCCGCCGTCGTGAACAGGTCCGAACCGGCGACCGTCACCTGGCCGAGGCCGACAGCGGCCTCGCCGGCGTTCTCGCCCACCGTCTCGTCGACCACGAGCGTCTTCGGCTGCGACACCAGTCCCAGCGCCGCGCTCGGCCCGTCGTCCTCGAAGCTGATCAGGCCGCCGCCGAGGTCGACCTTGGCGGTGGCGACGTCCTTGTCGCCGTCCGTCACCGTCAGAACCGCCTGCAGCGCATTGGCGGCCAGCGAGACCGCCTCGTCATAGCTGCCCGTGTTCGTATGGTTCAGCGACTCATACTGCGTCAGCGTCACCGATCCGTCGGCCGCGTTGATCGCGACCGTGAAGGCCACCGTGCTGCCGACGCGGCCCTCGATCACGGAGCCGTTCTGCACCAGCAGGATCTCCGTCGTGCCTCCCGTCAGGTAGAGCCCGGTGTGTCCCCCGTTGACGATCGCCAGCGAATAGGCCGTCGTCGCGCCTTCGTTGTCCTGGCCGGCCGACGTGCCCGCCGTCGTGAACAGGTCCGAACCGGCGACCGTCACCTGGCCGAGGCCGACAGCGGCCTCGCCGGCGTTCTCGCCCACCGTCTCGTCGACCACGAGCGTCTTCGGCTGCGACACCAGTCCCAGCGCCGCGCTTGGCCCGTCGTCCTCGAAGCTGATCAGGCCGCCGCCGAGGTCGACCTTGGCGGTGGCGACGTCCTTGTCGCCGTCCGTCACCGTCAGGACCGCCTGCAGCGCATTGGCGGCCAGCGAGACCGCCTCGTCATAGCTGCCCGTGTTCGTATGGTTCAGCGACTCATACTGCGTCAGCGTCACCGATCCGTCGGCCGCGTTGATCGCGACCGTGAAGGCCACCGTGCTGCCGACGCGGCCCTCGATCACGGAGCCGTTCTGCACCAGCAGGATCTCCGTCGTGCCTCCCGTCAGGTAGAGCCCGGTGTGTCCCCCGTTGACGATCGCCAGCGAATAGGCCGTCGTCGCGCCTTCGTTGTCCTGGCCGACCGACGTGCCCGCCGTCGTGAACAGGTCCGAACCGGCGACCGTCACCTGGCCGAGGCCGACAGCGGCCTCGCCGGCGTTCTCGCCCACCGTCTCGTCGACCACGAGCGTCTTCGGCTGCGACACCAGTCCCAGCGCCGCGCTCGGCCCGTCGTCCTCGAAGCTGATCAGGCCGCCGCCGAGGTCGACCTTGGCGGTGGCGACGTCCTTGTCGCCGTCCGTCACCGTCAGGACCGCCTGCAGCGCATTGGCGGCCAGCGAGACCGCCTCGTCATAGCTGCCCGTGTTCGTATGGTTCAGCGACTCATACTGCGTCAGCGTCACCGATCCGTCGGCCGCGTTGATCGCGACCGTGAAGGCCACCGTGCTGCCGACGCGGCCCTCGATCACGGAGCCGTTCTGCACCAGCAGGATCTCCGTCGTGCCTCCCGTCAGGTAGAGCCCGGTGTGCCCCCCGTTGACGATCGCCAGCGAATAGGCCGTCGTCGCGCCTTCGTTGTCCTGGCCGACCGACGTGCCCGCCGTCGTGAACAGGTCCGAACCGGCAACCGTCACCTGGCCGAGGCCGACAGCGGCCTCGCCGGCGTTCTCGCCCACCGTCTCGTCGACCACGAGCGTCTTCGGCTGCGACACCAGTCCCAGCGCCGCGCTTGGCCCGTCGTCCTCGAAGCTGATCAGGCCGCCGCCGAGGTCGACCTTGGCGGTGGCGACGTCCTTGTCGCCGTCCGTCACCGTCAGAACCGCCTGCAGCGCATTGGCGGCCAGCGAGACCGCCTCGTCATAGCTGCCCGTGTTCGTATGGTTCAGCGACTCATACTGCGTCAGCGTCACCGATCCGTCGGCCGCGTTGATCGCGACCGTGAAGGCCACCGTGCTGCCGACGCGGCCCTCGATCACGGAGCCGTTCTGCACCAGCAGGATCTCCGTCGTGCCTCCCGTCAGGTAGAGCCCGGTGTGTCCCCCGTTGACGATCGCCAGCGAATAGGCCGTCGTCGCGCCTTCATTGTCCTGGCCGACCGACGTGCCCGCCGTCGTGAACAGGTCCGAACCGGCAACCGTCACCTGGCCGAGGCCGACAGCGGCCTCGCCGGCGTTCTCGCCCACCGTCTCGTCGACCACGAGCGTCTTCGGCTGCGACACCAGTCCCAGCGCCGCGCTTGGCCCGTCGTCCTCGAAGCTGATCAGGCCGCCGCCGAGGTCGACCTTGGCGGTGGCGACGTCCTTGTCGCCGTCCGTCACCGTCAGGACCGCCTGCAGCGCATTGGCGGCCAGCGAGACCGCCTCGTCATAGCTGCCCGTGTTCGTATGGTTCAGCGACTCATACTGCGTCAGCGTCACCGATCCGTCGGCCGCGTTGATCGCGACCGTGAAGGCCACCGTGCTGCCGACGCGGCCCTCGATCACGGAGCCGTTCTGCACCAGCAGGATCTCCGTCGTGCCTCCCGTCAGGTAGAGCCCGGTGTGTCCCCCGTTGACGATCGCCAGCGAATAGGCCGTCGTCGCGCCTTCGTTGTCCTGGCCGACCGACGTGCCCGCCGTCGTGAACAGGTCCGAACCGGCGACCGTCACCTGGCCGAGGCCGACAGCGGCCTCGCCGGCGTTCTCGCCCACCGTCTCGTCGACCACGAGCGTCTTCGGCTGCGACACCAGTCCCAGCGCCGCGCTCGGCCCGTCGTCCTCGAAGCTGATCAGGCCGCCGCCGAGGTCGACCTTGGCGGTGGCGACGTCCTTGTCGCCGTCCGTCACCGTCAGGACCGCCTGCAGCGCATTGGCGGCCAGCGAGACCGCCTCGTCATAGCTGCCCGTGTTCGTATGGTTCAGCGACTCATACTGCGTCAGCGTCACCGATCCGTCGGCCGCGTTGATCGCGACCGTGAAGGCCACCGTGCTGCCGACGCGGCCCTCGATCACGGAGCCGTTCTGCACCAGCAGGATCTCCGTCGTGCCTCCCGTCAGGTAGAGCCCGGTGTGCCCCCCGTTGACGATCGCCAGCGAATAGGCCGTCGTCGCGCCTTCGTTGTCCTGGCCGACCGACGTGCCCGCCGTCGTGAACAGGTCCGAACCGGCGACCGTCACCTGGCCGAGGCCGACAGCGGCCTCGCCGGCGTTCTCGCCCACCGTCTCGTCGACCACGAGCGTCTTCGGCTGCGACACCAGTCCCAGCGCCGCGCTTGGCCCGTCGTCCTCGAAGCTGATCAGGCCGCCGCCGAGGTCGACCTTGGCGGTGGCGACGTCCTTGTCGCCGTCCGTCACCGTCAGAACCGCCTGCAGCGCATTGGCGGCCAGCGAGACCGCCTCGTCATAGCTGCCCGTGTTCGTATGGTTCAGCGACTCATACTGCGTCAGCGTCACCGATCCGTCGGCCGCGTTGATCGCGACCGTGAAGGCCACCGTGCTGCCGACGCGGCCCTCGATCACGGAGCCGTTCTGCACCAGCAGGATCTCCGTCGTGCCTCCCGTCAGGTAGAGCCCGGTGTGTCCCCCGTTGACGATCGCCAGCGAATAGGCCGTCGTCGCGCCTTCATTGTCCTGGCCGACCGACGTGCCCGCCGTCGTGAACAGGTCCGAACCGGCAACCGTCACCTGGCCGAGGCCGACAGCGGCCTCGCCGGCGTTCTCGCCCACCGTCTCGTCGACCACGAGCGTCTTCGGCTGCGACACCAGTCCCAGCGCCGCGCTTGGCCCGTCGTCCTCGAAGCTGATCAGGCCGCCGCCGAGGTCGACCTTGGCGGTGGCGACGTCCTTGTCGCCGTCCGTCACCGTCAGGACCGCCTGCAGCGCATTGGCGGCCAGCGAGACCGCCTCGTCATAGCTGCCCGTGTTCGTATGGTTCAGCGACTCATACTGCGTCAGCGTCACCGATCCGTCGGCCGCGTTGATCGCGACCGTGAAGGCCACCGTGCTGCCGACGCGGCCCTCGATCACGGAGCCGTTCTGCACCAGCAGGATCTCCGTCGTGCCTCCCGTCAGGTAGAGCCCGGTGTGTCCCCCGTTGACGATCGCCAGCGAATAGGCCGTCGTCGCGCCTTCATTGTCCTGGCCGACCGACGTGCCCGCCGTCGTGAACAGGTCCGAACCGGCAACCGTCACCTGGCCGAGGCCGACAGCGGCCTCGCCGGCGTTCTCGCCCACCGTCTCGTCGACCACGAGCGTCTTCGGCTGCGACACCAGTCCCAGCGCCGCGCTCGGCCCGTCGTCCTCGAAGCTGATCAGGCCGCCGCCGAGGTCGACCTTGGCGGTGGCGACGTCCTTGTCGCCGTCCGTCACCGTCAGGACCGCCTGCAGCGCATTGGCGGCCAGCGAGACCGCCTCGTCATAGCTGCCCGTGTTCGTATGGTTCAGCGACTCATACTGCGTCAGCGTCACCGATCCGTCGGCCGCGTTGATCGCGACCGTGAAGGCCACCGTGCTGCCGACGCGGCCCTCGATCACGGAGCCGTTCTGCACCAGCAGGATCTCCGTCGTGCCTCCCGTCAGGTAGAGCCCGGTGTGTCCCCCGTTGACGATCGCCAGCGAATAGGCCGTCGTCGCGCCTTCGTTGTCCTGGCCGACCGACGTGCCCGCCGTCGTGAACAGGTCCGAACCGGCGACCGTCACCTGGCCGAGGCCGACAGCGGCCTCGCCGGCGTTCTCGCCCACCGTCTCGTCGACCACGAGCGTCTTCGGCTGCGACACCAGTCCCAGCGCCGCGCTCGGCCCGTCGTCCTCGAAGCTGATCAGGCCGCCGCCGAGGTCGACCTTGGCGGTGGCGACGTCCTTGTCGCCGTCCGTCACCGTCGCCACCAGCTGCAGCGAGCCACTCGTGATCGTCAGGCTGGTCGTCTCGTTATAGTTCGACGGGCTGTCGCCGTGCCAGATCGCCTTGATCTGATCGAGCGTCACCTGGCCATTGGCCAGCGTGATGGTGAAGTAGGTCGTGCCGTTCACTGCACCGGTGATCACGTTGTCCGTCTGGCTGAGCAGGATCTCCGCACCCTTGGTGCCGTTCTCACCATGCGCAAACAGACCTGAACCGACAGCGCTGCTCGACAGTTGCAACCCATAGCTCACCGAGCCCGCACCATCCGCGCCATAGGCCGAGAACCCCGCCTTGAACACGTCCGAGACCTCGAAGGAGGCATTCGTGCCCAGCGCCGTCTCGTCGACCGTCAGCGCCGCCGGCGCCGCGATCTGGGTCGTGTCGATCGTCGGACCGTCGTCCTTGAAGGTAAAGGTGCTGCCGGTGCCAAGGTCGACGCCTTGGCTCTTCGCATCGCCGTCGGCATCCGTTACCGTCGCCACCAGCTGCAGCGCATTGTTGGCCAGCTTCAGGCTCAGCGGCTCGTCGTTGCTGCCCGTGTTGTCGTGCCAGATCGCCTTGATCTGATCGAGCGTCACCTGGCCATTGGCCAGCGTGATGGTGAAGTAGGTCGTGCCGTTCACTGCACCGGTGATCACGTTGCCCGTCTGGCTGAGCAGGATCTCCGCACCCTTGGTGCCGTTCTCACCATGCGCAAACAGACCCGAACCGACAGCGCTGCCCGACAGCTGCAACCCATAGCTCACCGAGCCCGCACCATCCGCGCCATAGGCCGAGAACCCCGCCTTGAACACGTCCGAGACCTCGAAGGAGGCATTCGTGCCCAGCGCCGTCTCGTCGACCGTCAGCGCCGCCGGCGCCGCGATCTGGGTCGTGTCGATCACCGGCATGTCGTCCGAGACCGAAACGCTCACCGTGCCTTCGGCCTTGTCGCCGTCCGTATCGGAGGCGATCACCTTGACCGAGCCGAGGTCCGCGAGGTCGTCGGCATCGATGCCGGGATGGCTGGCGTAGTTGTCGTTCAGCGTCGCCGTCACCGTCGCGCTGTCGCCGCTGCGCACCAGGTCGAGCGTCACGATCGCAACGCCGCCGGCGCGGCCGACGATCTGCGTGTCGGAGACACGATCCCAGGTCAGCGCGCCGCTCAGGCCGCTGACATCGTTGCTGAAGGCGATCGTCGCGATCGCATCCGAACCGGCAGTAAAGCCGATCGTGCCGCTGCTCGTGTCGGAGCCAGCCGGCGTCGAGCCGTCGGCAAGGTTCTGATCGTCGAGCGTCAGTGCGGCCGAAGCCGCAAGCGGATCGACCGTCGGGCCGGCGCCATCTGTGATGGTGATCGTCTGGCTGTCGCTCGTCGTGTCGCCATCGGCGTCCGCGGCCGACAGCGAGAAGCTGACATTGACGCTGCCGGCATTGTTGAGGTTGTTGGCCGCAGCGAACGACCAGCTCTTGTCGGCATTGACCGTCAGCGTGCCCTCGGCCAGCGCGAACACCACCTTCTGGCCGGCCGCAAGTGTCAGCGTCTGCGTCGTGTTGCCGACCGTCACGTTCACCGTGCCGACACCGTCAGCACCGGCTGCAAGCATCCAGTTGCCGGCCAGCGTCTGACCCTCGACCACCTGTGCAGATTCCGGATCCGTGATGCCGATCATCGGAACGTCGTCGACGACGTCGATGCGGAGCGCCGCAGTCCCGGTCGCGCCGTCGGCGTCGGTCACCGTCAAGTTGAAGGTGTCCCGGTCCTGTTCGACATTCGTGCCGGGACCGGAGCCGGTTACAGGGCTCGTCAGTTCATAGGTATATTGCGCGACACCGGTGACAGGGTCGTAAGCGGTGATGGTCAGCACGCCAAACAGGCCTGTTACCGATTGCCCGGCGAGGCTGCCGATTGGAAAAGTCTGACCGTTGATCGTCAGGCTGGCGACATCGTCGAGGCCATCCGGATCGGAAATCGTGAAGACGCCGTTGACCGAAGCGCTGCCATCGCCGGCGCGCGATCCGCTGGCGAGACCGGCTTCGTCAACCTCACGATCACTCACGAAGATGCCGCTCGGATCACTGCTGCCGCCGTCCGGGATGATCGACGGGTTCTCATTGGCATCAAGCGTGAAGGGAAGAAGCTCAGTCGCCTCGAGCGCCGGAAACTGCAGGGATGTCGGCGGCAGCAGGTCGATGACCGGGCCAGCCTGGCCGATGTCGCCGTTGGCATCGGAGAAGCCGCCGCCGCTGCTCTGGTTCGAAACGACGCTGATGCTGCCGTCCGGGCCGGCTGCAACGTTGATGCCGTTTTCGCCGAGCACTGCCACGAGCGTTTCGCGCGGAATTTCGGCGTCGCCGATCACGAAGGTCGGAACCTTCAATGCGGCATTGTGAATGGTGATCGTCGAGCCGTCCGGCTGTTCCAAAACGATATCGCTACCGACCACCTTGATTTTCTCGATCGACGCGCCTGCGGGTAGGTGCACCACGTTCGAAGCATCGGCGGTGACCGTCGCCGGCATGGGCGGCGTCTGGGGCGCAGTCTCGGCACCTTTCACCGGCGCTCCGGTCGCAGGATCGACGAGCTGGGGTTCTTCCTCCGCTCGGGTCGCAGCCTGTGCCACCAGTCGATCACCCTTGCCATCCGGCGCGTTGCGGAACTCGATTGCGTCTGCCTGCGCAGCGGCGGCTTCGTTGGAAATTGCGGTGCCTTCGGTTGCCATAGAAATACCCCTCGACCTTTGCGAGCACGAAAACACCAAGCTTTTGGGATCGCAATCGGTCCGGCCGAGATTCGCGAAAAACAGCATAATATCTTATGCCAATACCCAAAATTGGTTACGTTAGTACAAATTTAGTATTTCTGGTCATCGGCTCGTAACCATCCTCCGCACGGGCGGACGGCGACTCGATAACGTGCGCCGAAATCGTGCTCCAAAACACCAGATTTCTTCCGTTGGTTCGCTGTGCAGGCTTGTCGCAGAGGGACCCATATGGGTGCCCGCTCAAAACAAGCGGTCGCGATCGGCAACTGCTGCGACATGCCGCCATCGATGGTGATTTTGGTGCAGCGGCGAAGTCGGGTCGTATCCGCATCAAAAGAATACACAAGTATAGAATTTGAATAAAATTTTATATAAAACGTATTACTTCGAAACACACTAAATAATACATACGGCTTTACCGGCGTTTTTCTTTTCATTCGTACAGTGTCCTCATGAAACCGAGAGACACGGCGATGAACAAGAAGAGCTGGAAGCGCTGCGGAAAATACCTGAAGACTTCAGTGTTCGCGATCGGCCTGGTGTCGCTATCTGCGACATCGTCCGTTCAGGCGGGCCAACCCGGCATGCTCCACCCCGGCCTCTTCCAGCAGATGCTGAGCATGGCAAGCCCGCTGGCCGCCGTCGCCACGGAGACGATCAACGTCTGGTCGAAGCAGGCTGCCGAGACGCTGAAGAGCCAGCACGTGCAGAAAGCGGCGGTCACTGCTCGCACGAGCCTAGGCGGCCAGGCACCGGCGGCATCCAAACCCTCCGCCGTGTTCCATTCGGTTGCCTTCCGTGTCTCGTCAATCCCGGTGGCGCGCAAATGGAAGACCGTCTATCCGGCAGTCGTGGCTGCGGATTTCAGCCACTGCGCACAGGAGAGCGGGTGTGCCGCCCGCGGCATCCTCGGCAAGGCGATCGAAAACGCCAACGGTCTCGCATTCCGCCAGAAGATCAACGGCATCAACCGCACGGTGAACCGGATCGTACGCTACCAGCCGGACGCTGAGAACTACGGCTCCAAGGACTATTGGGCGACACCGGACGAAATTCTTGCCCGCGGCAAGGGTGACTGCGAAGACTATGCCATCCTGAAGATGGCTGCCCTGAAGGCAGCCGGCTTGCCGTCGGAGGCTATGTCGATCGTGGTTCTTCGCGATGTCCGACGCAACCTCTATCACGCGGTGCTCGCGATCACGACGAGCCAGGGCCACTTCATCCTCGACAATCTGAGCGACGAGGTGAAGCTCGACCGTGCGCTTCCGAGCTATCAGCCACTCTTTTCAGTCAGTGCCGATCGCTCCTGGATCCACGGCATCAAGACCACAGGAGACAAGGTCGCGTCTGCGGCGCCCCTCGCGGACGTGATGCCCGGCGAAGGCATTGCGGTTCGCTGAACATCGTCTCCAACGTCGACACTTTCACCGAGTCCTGACGGCTACCCCCTCGCCCTCACGCCAGGATGAAGCCGATGATCACGTCCTGATCGGCGAGCGGCGCCAGCGCGGCGTTGAGCTTGCCGCGCGTGACCTGCCCCTGAACCCCGATGGTAAAGCCGGCCGGTTGAGGCTCTCCGGGCGCCGTCTTCAAGCGACGGACGAGATCGACGAACTGAACGTCGAAAGAGAGCCTCAGGCCGCGCGCCGGTTGCGGTTGCTGCGACCGCAGGACACGGGACTGGACGAAGGAGAGGAATGCGGGGTTGTAGGCAATGATATGCTTGTTCCCGGTGAGCGCGAAGGCTGGTGACGGGCTGGCGCGGACCTGTCCTGCCACGACCGCGAGATTGCTGCGATCCTTGGCCGTCCTCAGTTCATCACGCAGGTAGCGGGTCGCGACATAACGCAGCCGCGCCGTCAGGTTCCCCTCGCCTTCGAGCTCTCTTTCACAGGCCGCAACGATATCGGCGAGCCGACGTCCCTGCCGCTCCGCAAGCTCGCCAAGGCACTGCCAGTAGATCTCCTCGAGCTTGATCCCGCGGCGCTGACCGCCGACGGTGACGACGCGAAACCGCAGCGCGCTCAGGTCCTCATCGGACGGTGGAGGCTGCGTTTCGTTCATTCATCAGCGCTCCCGCAGGGCTTCCTCACGCGCCTTGTTGATCGGCTTCATGAGATAGGCAAGGATGGTCTTCTTGCCCGTCATGATATCGACCGATGCGATCATGCCGGGCATGATCGCATATTCGCGCCCGTCCTTCACGAGCGCGGCTGTGTCGGTTTTGACGCGCACGAGGTAGTAAGTCTCGCCATTGTTCTGGTCGACGAGGCTGTCAGCGCTGACGGTTTCGACGATCCCGCCGAGCCCCCCATAGATTGAGAAGTCATAGGCCGAAATCTTGATCAATGCAGGTTGGCCTGCGCGCACGAAGGCGACATCCCGCGGTGAAAGCCTCGCCTCGACGAGCAGCGTCTCCGACGTCGGGACGACGCCGCCGATCACTGCGCCCGGCGTCACATAGGCACCGACCGTGTTGACATCCAGCGTGTTGATGATGCCATCAACAGGCGAACGAATGTCGGTATTGGCGACCCGGCTGCTCGCCCCGCGGATCGTCTCCTCGATCACCGAAAGCTGCGAGAGCGCCTCCGTCTTTTCCGCCAGGGCTTCCTGCTTGAGTTGCAGCGAGAGCTCAGTCACTTGGAGGCTCGCCTCCTTGAGCGCCGCCTCCAGCTTGCCGACCGACTCCTTCCAGAGGGCAAGCTGCCCGCGGGTGTCGGTCAGTTCCTTTTCGACCCGCAACAGTTCCGTCTGCGCGACGAGCTTGCGCTTGGCCATCGGCTCGAGCAGCCCCTGCTCCCGCTCGGTGACCTGCAGGCTCTCGGTGAGCCGGGTGATGTTGGCCTCCGCTTCCGCCAGTTCCTTCTGGCGCTGGCCTTCCCGGGCCTGCATGACCGACAGCTTGTTGTTGAAGTTGCCAGCTTTCGCCTGAAGTAGCTGTTCTTCGTTGGCGCAGATCGCCGGCGCGACCTTGGCGATGTCCTCAGGGCAATTGTATTTTGCGTCGTAAGCCCCGGTCTCCTCGAGCTCCAGGCGCGCGACTTGCGCCCGCAGTGACCGTGCCTTGGCCTCGAGCTCGCCTAGCGAGGAGCCACTGGCCGTATCGTCGAGCCGCAGGATCAGATCGCCGCGGCGAACGACCTGGCCGGGCTGCACGGCGATCTCGCGCACAATTCCGGGCTCACTCGACTGGATGATCTGCGTCTTCGAAACGGGAATGACCTTGCCTTCGCCGCGAGCAATTTCGTCAACCTCGGCTATCGCCGCCCAGGCGACAAAACAGCTGATCAGCAGGCCGATGACAAGCAGGCCCGCACGTGCGGCAAGCGGCGGTTTCTCAGTCATGCTGCCGCCCTCCCGCCACTTGCGGACCGATATTCTTTCACCGTCATGCCGAGAGCATCGATCATAGCCCGGCCCCCTCCACCGGTCCGGCAGGACCGGACCGCCTCTGCAGCTGTTCGATAACCGCAGCCTTGGGACCATCGGCAACCAGTCGCCCGCGGTCGAGGACAAGCAGGCGATCGACGAGGCTCAGCATGCTGTGGCGGTGCGTGGATATCAAAAGGGTGACATCGCTGCTGAAAACGTTGGAGAGTTTGTTGATCAACTCGCGCTCGCTCGCGAGGTCCATTGCCCCGGATGGTTCGTCGAGGAACACGACCTTCGGCTTGCGCAACAACAGCCGGGCGATGGCGACCGCCTGGCGCTGCCCGCCGGAAAGTTGGGAACCGCGCTCGCCTACCGGCATGTCATAGCCGCGCGGATGATGGGAGACGAAATCGTCGACGCCAGCGAGCCGTGCTGCCGCTACCACCTCTTCATCGCTGGCGATCGGGTTCGCCATCAGTAGGTTTTCCTTGATGGTGCCCGAGAACAGGTCGGAGTTCTGCGACACGAAGGAAACCGCCGAGCGGACCACGGAGGGATGCAACTGCCGGATATCGACGCCATCGAGCAGGATACGACCGGCGCTGGGCGCGTAGAGACCGGCGAGTAGTCGGCCGATCGTGGTCTTGCCCGAACCGATGCGGCCGATGATGCCAACGCGTTCGCCCGCTCTTATCGTGACGTTCATGCCGCTGACCACTTTGTAGTCGGTCCCCGGATAGGCGAAATCGAGATTGGTGAAAGTGATGCTGCCGTTGCGGATCTCGCGGTTGACGAACCCGATCGTGTCGGGCCGGTCCTCCGGCTGTTCCATCACCGCGTTCAGGATGCGCAGCGACAAAATCGCCTGACGCAACCGGGCCAGCGTCATCGCGATCTGTCCGAGCGGCGCGACGGCGCGGCCGGCCAGCATGCTGGCCGCAATAATCGCGCCGGAGGAGATCTTGCCCTCGGTAAACTGGTAGGCGCCGGCAACGACAATGCAGACGGTCACCAATTGCTGCACGAACTGTGTGGCGTGCGAGGCCCAGGAGGAGATTTCCTTGATCTGCTCGGCTGTGTTCGAAGAATGCTTGGCCAGTTCGTTCCAGCGGCGCAAAAGCTGCTTTTCCGAATGCAGCGTCTTCACTGTCTCGATGGCGCTGATCGTCTCGACCAGCAGCGCCTGACGCTGGGCAGATTCGTTCGACGCCGCAGCGACACGGTTGCCGATCTTGTACTGCGCGACATAGCCGATCACGAGGCTCAAGAGGAAAGCGACCGCCGGCACGAGCGCGATCCAGCCCGCGACCGCATAGACGGCCGCGATGAAAACGAAGACGAAGAGGCTGTCGATCAGCGTGCTCAGCGTATTCGACGTGAAGAATTCGCGAACGAATTCATACTGCATCGCCCTGTTGGCGTATTCGCCGGTAGAAGGCGGCCGCGAGGCCATCGTTGCATGCAGGATCTTCTCGAACAGCATGTAGGAGAGCTTCAGATCGGCCTTCCGCCCGGCAAAGTCGATCAGCGCCGCGCGAACCGTCTTCAGCAGGAAGTCGAACAGGATGGCCGTGCTGATGCCGAGCGCCAGCACCCAAAGTGTCGCGATCGCCTTGTTCGGGAGGATCCGATCGTAAACGTTCATGGTGAAGAGCGGCGCGGCAAGCGCCAGCACGTTGATGAAGAAGGCCGCAATCGCCACCTGCACATAGGCCTGCCAGAAAGGCTTGACCGTGGCCGTCAGCCAATGCCGGCGGTCGATGTTGCGGGGCTCGCCAACGCCACGGCCCGTCGCCGTATTGAGATAAGTGGCCGAGAAGGATACCGCATAGGCGAGACTTCCGAGCTGCAGCTCGGACAGCTTCATCGCCACTTCGCCCGGAGCGGCGGCTCTGTTCGAAAGGCTCAAGGTACCGTCAGGCGCCTCTTCCAAAAGCGCCATGGCACTGCCGTCGCGAAAGACGAGCAGCAGAGGGTACACGAAATCACGATTGCCGATCGCGCGCCCGGACACGAGCTCCGTTTCCAGGCCGACGCGCTCTGCAATACGTGAGATGTCCTCGGCGCTCGGCAACCGTGCGTCGAAAGGAACATCCGAATAAAGCACGCTGTCCGACGAAGGACGATTCAAGAAGATACAGATCTCCTTGAACGCCTCGGAAAACCCAGTCACAGACGGGCCAATCTGGACATGCCTGTCAATGCCTTGCACTACCACCGATTGTGTCCGCCCTGACGAGGACTATCATTTCTGTCGAATCGGCGCCAACAAATCGAGCGGCAAGTCGTTCGTCTGGCGCGACGGAACACGGCGATAGGTCTCCGTAGCCGGCGTCTCCGGGACATTGAACTCGTTGCGAGCATAGGCTTCGGCCTGGGCCGGCGCCTTGATCTGCATCGTCGACAAGAGCTGGCCGGTGGCCGCAAGCAGGCGGTACTCGGCAAACAGGGCGGCGTACTGCGCGGTCTTTGCGAGCACGCTGACGTTGAAACGCGAGTTCTGGGCGCCAAGCACGTCGAGCAACGAGCGCTGTCCGACCTTGAGCTGTTCGCGATAGGACTCGACGAGCTGTACGTTCATCTGAGCCTGAGCATTCAGAGTGCGTGCGATTTCATACTGGCTGTTGCGGCGTTCCCAGGAAATGCGAACGGCTTCCTCGACCTCGCGATGCGCCTGGTGGAAGACCAGCCGCTGTTCGCTGGCGCGGCGCATCTGCTCCTGCTCGTTGGCGATATCGATACCGCCGCGATAAAGGTTCCACTTCGCAACGATGCGTGCCTGAGCGTCCCAGGTATTGCCGGTCGAGCCATCGATATCGTTGCCCGTGCGTACGCGCCCTTCGGCGAAGACTTCCGGAAGCATGTTCGAGCGCGCGGCTTTGACCTGCGAATCCGCAACGCTGATGTCGGAATCGGCGGCCTTGATGCGCGGGTTGTTGCCGCGGGCAATACCGATTGCTGTCTCCAGCGTCTTCGGGAGGGCGCCAGCAACCGACTTCGGCATGGACGGCTTCGTGAGCGGTTGGCCAACCAGGCGGTTGAAGCTGATCTTTACGGTTTCGAGCGCTTCTTCAGCTTCCTGCAGGCGGGCCTTCGCCGACAACAGGCGCTCACTGGCCTGCTGGCGATCTGCGTCGGTCAGGGCGCCCCCTGAAATCAGCGAGCTGATATCCGACAGGATCGACTGGTGCACGCTGACGTTCTTGCGCGCTTCGGCAACGATCTGCTGCTGGAGGATATATTCGAAATATTCGCGGACGATCTGCAGACCGATCGTCTCGGAGCGTTCGAGGACGCGGAAGGAGGCACTGTCAACGCGCGCTGCCTGACGCTCCAGCTCGGCGCGACGACCACCACCATCGAAGAGTTTCTGTGTAATGGTGAGCCCGACGTCGGACGGATAGAGCGGATCGTTCTCGATTGAACCAAGGCGACGGCCCTCGTCCTCGAGATGTTGAACGCCGGTCGAGGCTTCGACGTCGACGCTCGGTAGATAGAGACCGCGTGCCTGCCGCAGCTCGAACTCGATTGCCTCGCGGTTTTCGACCGACTGCCCGATTTCCGGGTTCGATTCCATCGCGATCTGAAGCGCTTCCTTCAACGTCATAGCTTCGGCCGCGCCACCCGCAAACACGGTGGACGTGAGCAGCATGGAAAAAAGTCCGCTCTTAAAAGTTTTCCCGACGTTCAATATTATCCCCCTCGCAATCAGTACGTCATGCTGGCTAATCCGAGCGTGCGTTACAACTGCCGAAATTTATCGATAGATAATACAGAGGTAATATAACGCGGCCACCAATTTTGGGGTGGTTCCCGAGCGTCGCGAGCTTTCGCACGGCTATGTTGCAAAAATGGAACATCCGCGCGGCAGCAAGAGAAACCGTTAACCCATTGAAATAAAATAAACCACGCGCAGATGGTCAAGGTCATCAGCCGCCTCGGTCAACTGCAACGTCACCGCCAGCTCAACGTTAGCGCGAACTCATTCCTGCAACCTCATCCACTGCGAGCGAAGAGCAAATCTCTTTCCGCGCACACGCGGCGGAATCAAGTATATCAGGCCGAAGGCAGCCGGACGAAATCGACACTTTGGGTTCCTTCGGCGGCAACCATCACCGTCTCGGATGCCGCCGCACGGCGCAACCGTTCGAGATCGACGCTGCCGTCGAACAATGCGCCGCCGACGCTCAGCGCCAGATCGACTTTGCTGCCGTCGGCTGAGAAGTGCGCCGAAGCCAACGCCTTTGTCAGGCGCATGGAAACCTGTTCGGCTTCTGATTCGGTCGCGCCGATCAGAAGCACGTCAAAGCTTGCCGGGCCGGTTCGAGCGACGATGTCATCGCGCCGCACCGAGGTGCTGATGGTGGAGGCGACGAATTGGAGCAGTTCCTCGCTCCAGGCCGGACCGAAAGCGGCACCGACGTCATCGAGGTTGTTGATTCTGAGGTGGATGAGCGCGCCGTGAAGCTCTTCGCCGGCGCGTTGCCGGCGGCGCTCGAGACCGTTGACCTGCTGCACCAGCCCGCGGCCGGTGACGCAGCCCGTGGTGGCATCGTGGGCGACAACGTGGTTGATCTGGTTGCGCAGGCGCTGGGCCCGGCGAAACTGTGTTGCTGCGAGCACGATCAGCGGCACGCCCATCAGCAGCGAGATCAACGCGGCTCCCACCATGGCGGCGGCATAGGGCCGATCGACGAGAGCGACCAGGCTCAGATAGACCAAAACCTGCGCGAGTACGGCGAAGCCAACAATGCCGCCGATGACATATCGCGCGATTCGCCAGTCCCTTTGCCCGTTGAACTGTACTTCTCTTCGCATGCGCCGCTCCCGATTCACCAATGTCGATCGGTCTAGCGCGAGACTATGGATATTCCATTTCCATAGTAGCTACAACTTTATGCAGTGCGCAGGCTTTCCAAGAAAAATGCTCCAAAACGGGATATCCGGCTCGCCGACAGCAATTGCCGGCGCCTCCCGCGGTGCATGAACAGGCCCTGAAACGCTCCTGGCCAAACGAGACCGATTCGACACAGGTTGCCAGCCTATCGACCGGGATCGCGCACGGCAACGCTGTCCGAAGCGGTCGCAGGCGCCGTCGATTCGCATCACTCTCGGCATGCAGTCGCGGTTGGCGACCTTTGTGCGTCTGATAAGCGGCGCGGCGCTATAGACGAGGTCGATGCGTGCGTTCGGTTGCAGCAGGCTTGGAACCCTCCCCGTCTTTCGGCGTTCCTAATTTCACCGGGCGCCATCGCCCGGTGGTGAAGCGCCACGAAAGGATCGGATGATGTACGACAGGGAGCGTTGGCCAGAACAAAGGGCATCAACCGGGCTGCCGGTCGGCATCATGCTTCTTTCAGCATTAGCCATAACCGCCTATCTCGCCGTCGGGGGTGCCTTCTCGGACGGTACCGATCAGGTTGTCGTGTACATCCCACAGGCGATTGGAAAGTAATCCTCGCGGCCCGACAACGCACCCTACCTTTGTCCGCGAAGTAGCGCGTAGCGGCGTGAAGACGGGGCGGCTCCTCCTCCGTCCCGTAGTTCACGACAGGCTCGAAATATTCCTACAAGCAATACTATGAGTGACCGGCAATGAATCCGGCGAGCATTACGGGGGATACCGCCCATCCGGTGGCCACTCACGGGCTATCAACGTGACAGCGGCAGCCGTCAAAGGCAACGAATCAAACGGGTGGCGAACTACTCAATTTGGGTTAGGCGGAACCAAAGGCACAGCCCTGGCTTGGAGCAACATGTCGGTCGGCTGGGCGACTGCGCAGCCACGGACACTCGGCGCTCGAAAGTATGGTTCGACGGGAATGCATCAGAATGGCGGGCAGCGGGTTTCAAATTCATTCTGAGCGTGCGGCTCCCGTTAAATCGGCTATAAGCGTCACGCTCGAACCAATCAGGAGGATTTATGGAAACCGTCGAGATCAATGGCCGCAGTGACTTTGCGCTCTGGGCAATTCAGCGTGCCCAGGAAATCGTCACGGCCGAGGGCGCGGCCTTTGCGATGGCGGCTCGCGACATGAACGAGGAGATGCTGGCCGAAACGGCGGCTGCGCTCGGCCAAGCCATCAGCGATGCCATGCTTGAGATTTTTGACGGTCTTACCGCGGAGTGATCTGATCTTCGGGTTGCGCCCCAAACCTCGATAGGCGCAGGACACCAACATCCAGAGTGGCCTGGTGAGTTGCGATCGTTCGTGCTTGTGCGGGGTGCCGGCCTTCGCGTGCGGCCAGTCCTCTTTACGGTATCCGTAGGCTTGTCCCACGGAGCGGGAGGTCGAGGCGGGCTGCGACGCGTTGTGACGAGGCATTGTCGAAGGTTGTACTGTAAAAGAGCGTGCGCGAGCGAAGCGCAGGAATTCGCGACCAGCCCGCAGTCACGGCCGCAGCGAGGCCCTGCCCTCTAAAAGTTTTCACGGTTACAACGCCCAATTCGGCACCGTCGTCGGCGAGCCGTGCAGCGAGGGCGATGGATGCGACCTCGCCGTCAATGACCGCGACACACCAGGGCGCCCATAGGTCGGCCAGAGTCCGGAAGCCCAGCTCAACCAGTCCAGCAGGCATGCCTGCCCCTGCCCAGGACCGCACAAGAGCATGACCGTCACTGGTGTCGCTGGTTATGAGACGAATCCCACCCGGATAGGGATGTGCGTGCGGAAGTTCGTAGATCAGACCAAGATAGTAGGCAGCGGCGCCATCGCCACCGAGCAATGACAGGTAGCGGTCAAGATGCTGCGGTGTCGCCGGGTGTACGAGTCGCGGTTCCGCGAAAGCGAGATCTTCAAGCCTTGCCGCCAAGTCATCCGGCAGATCGGCACGAAGTCCAAAGACATTGCCCTCCGGGCAGCCTGCGAACCAGAACCGGGGTCCTTCGCTTCCGTCCGGGTCGTTCTCGCGCTCTATTCTCCCGTCGGGACGCAGTCGAAACAAGGTGCGGTAATCGGTTCTGAGGAAGTGGCTATCAGTGATCATCGGCGCGGGCTCTAAAATTTTGGCGCATGATTAGCTGCCTGCAACGCCCGTTCAAGGGCAGGCAATGTCGACGGGGCGCCGCTGATTTTTCTCGGTCGTCCTGGAAGCCCGTCAGTGTATCCACTTTTGGGACGATTCATTTCCGCCGTACGTCGAGGCCCAGCGCCTCGGCGATAGTGATAGTCTGATCGATCGTGATGATCGCGTCCTTGAGTCGGGCGCTTTCCGGTTCGATTGCACTGAGGTCGGTGCCCCTGAGGTCACAGGCAGTGAAGTCTACGCCGTGCAGCCAGGCACCGGAGAGGTCGACGTCTCTTAGCGAACCGCCCTTGCAGGAGGCGCCGGTAAGGTCTGCTTCCCGCAAGCGAGTTTCCTTGAAAGATGCGCGGCCGAGAGCGGCGCCGGGCAAGCCGACAAACGACCAATCGCCGCCAGCGACCTGTATCTGGTCGAAGTCGCAGGCGTCGAACATGCTGCCGACGAACTTGCACTCGGTGAAACGGCTGTCGAAGAATTTGCAGGACACGAAGGTGCAATTCACGAAGGCACCCGCCTGATGCGACGAGGCATTGAAACGCGCGCGCCGAAAGGTGCATTCGTGAAAGACGACGCCAACGGTCTGGGCTTCGGTCAGGTCGAGATCGACGAACAAGGTGTTCTGATGACGCTCGCGATCGATCTGCCGGCCATACCAGTCGGCGCCGGCAATCGTGATATCTGTCTTCGGCGGCGCCTCGCCATATCGTCGTTCAGCCATTATCATCCATCCGCTGCGCCCGGCTTGTGCAGCGAACGCCTGCTGTTTCGTCGCCCTGCGCCGACGCTTGGGGAATCCGAGAAAGATCTCGCTTCACGCAAGCGCCAATAACTATTCGCTTCATAGGGTCGATGGTGTGGCGAAAGAGCCGGAGATCGCCCCCGCCGCGCGTCAGTCGTCAATCCGGAACCCGACCTTCATGACCACCTGGTAGTGCGCCACTTCGCCATCCTTGATGTGGCCCCGGATCTGTTCGACCTCGAACCATTCGAGATTTCTCATGGTTTTCGAAGCCCGCGCGATCGCCGTTCCGATCGCCTCGGTGACGGAAGACTTCGAACTGCCGACAAGTTCTACTTTCTTGTAGACATGGTCACTCATGACACCCTCCCGGTTGCCTCTGGAAGCTACCACCAAGCCTACAACCAAATCACGAAAACACCACCTCCACCGCGGCAATGGAATTCCTTTCAGCATCGGACCCGCCGGCTTGCGTTAGGCGGTTGTCAATCGCCGATCAGCGGCGATGCATTCTGCCATTTGCTTATATGCTTATCGCTTGACGTTCACGGATTGTGAGAATGATATCGATCTATCATTTTCATATTCGGAATGATTCCGGATGTTTCTGTTTGCGACGACGTCAGATCAGGGAGACACAGATGGATATCGGCTCAAGGGACGAGTGCACGATCGCAGCGGTCCATGGCATCGCAACCGACAGCGCGTTCGGCGCCGTGACGCCGCCGATCTACCTGTCGAGCAACTATGCATTTCCGGGATTGGAGAAACCGGGGGCATTCGAGTATTCCCGCACGTCCAATCCGACGCGGAGCCTGTTGTCGGAAACGCTCGCCTTGCTTGAGGACGGAGCCGGCGCGGTCGTGACGTCGTCGGGAATGGCGGCCGTCAACCTGCTTCTCGACCAGTTGAACCCGGGACAAAGGGTCGTCGCTCCCCATGATTGCTACGGCGGCGTCTACCGTCTGCTGGCCTCGAGGCAGGCCAAGGGTCATTTCGACGTGCAGTTTGTCGATCAGTCCGATCATGCGTCCGTGGCGGCAGCGTGCTCCCCAACTGTCGCGCTGGTACTGATAGAGACGCCGAGCAATCCGCTGATGCGGGTAACCGACATCGGGGCGATTACCGACATCGCCCACTCCGCGGGTGCCAAGGTTGCGGTCGACAACACGTTTCTGTCACCGGCCCTACAGCGCCCGATGGCGCATGGCGCCGACTTCGTCGTCCATTCCACTACCAAATACCTGAACGGCCACTCCGATGTGGTCGGCGGCGTCGTGGTTGCAGCCAAGGCGGCCGACGTCGAACCGTTGCGAGACTGGGCAAATCTGACAGGGGTGACCGGTTCGCCTTTCGATTCCTATCTCACGCTGCGGGGCATTCGCAGCTTGTTCGCGCGCATCGAACGGCAACAGATCACCGCGATGGCGCTCGCAGAGTTTCTGGAAGGACAGCCGCAGGTCCGCGCAGTTCACTATCCGGGTCTTTCCTCCCATTCGGGGCACGGGTTGGCTCGCAAGCAACAATTGGGCTTCGGTGCCATGCTGAGCTTCGAACTCCAGGGCGGCCTGGAGGCGGTGCGGCGCTTCGTGTCCAACATCAGGCTGATCACCCTGGCGGAGTCGCTCGGCGGGGTCGAGAGCCTTATCGCCCACCCTGCGACGATGACACACGCATCGATGGGCGCTGACGCACGTCGTGCCGCGGGCATCGGCGATGGGTTGCTTCGCATGTCTGTGGGCCTCGAAAGCGAGCGTGACCTGAAAGCAGATCTTGCCCAGGCTTTCGCCATCACGTGATTTTGCACAAGGAACGGGCAATTGCCTGGCGCCCGCTTGTTTCTCCCGTAATTCGAGCGCGCAAACGCGGAAAATACTGCAGCGTTTCAGATGGCCCAACTCTTGCTTCACACCATCTGAAACATCCAACCAAGGGATTGTCGGATGATGTGGAGTGGGTTGTTGCTGTCGTTGTTGCTGAGTGTTTCGATGGCTTTCAGTCTGACGGAACTCAGTTTCGTGCGATATGACAGTGGCCCGCAGTCGCACGGCGATGCGGTGCGGGCGACGCTTGCAATGTCAGCCGGATTGACCGCCTTGGGGCTGGCCTTCAGTCATCAGGGGCCGTCATTGGGCGTGATGGCGGTCGTTACTGGCATAGGGCTTTCGTGGCTCGCCGCACGGTTCGCCTCCCGGACGGTTGCTCTCGCCATAGCCGTCCTGTCGCTCGGCTTCTATCTGCAGTTGGCGAACTCGCACCATTGAACCCTTAGCCAAGGGGTGGTGAGGGTGCTCGCTCTTCGGTCACGATGGCATCCATCGCGATGTCGTGCCACTGCGGTCTTATGCTCTCCATCCTTTGCTGCTCGAACCCAACGCCGATCACGAACGGCTTCGGTCGAAGGACCGCGAGCGTGCGGTCGTAATAGCCGCCGCCGTAGCCCAAGCGATAGCCGCTCTCATCGAAACCGACGACCGGTGCGATGACGATGGTCGGTTGAACATCCCGGCCCTTTGCCGGAATTGGGATTCCCCAAACGCCTCTCTCGAGTTCCTCCCCGGCGCGCCAGGACCGAAAACCGAGGGGTGTCGCCTTGGCGAGCACCACCGGAAGTGCGCAATCTGCTCCTCGCGCAATGAGCGTTTTCATCCAGCCGCGTAGATCCGGTTCGCCGCGGAACGGCCAATACAAAGAAACCGTTTCGCCACGAATGTCGGGCAGAAGCTTGTCGAGCGCGGTGACAATGGCATCTGTCTTTGTGGACCGTTCTCTGGTGGGAATGCCCTGCCGTGCGGGTATCAGCCTTTTTCGCTCCTGCTCGCGCCATTCGGCAGTCGAGATGGTCCCCGGAAGACCGAGGCCCATATAGGCCGGATCTACCTCATGCATCAGGCACGGCGGCGACGAAAAGCGCGGCGGAATATCGTCCTCTTCAGGCATGCTCATGGTCGATTGCCTTTCTCCGTTTCCGGGAATGTTTCGAACGCAGTTTCACGCGATCACCTTGATTATCGTTTCCCGTTCGAGAACAATAAAGCAGCTTCATTCCCTTCGCAGATAAAAATGGACTTCACGACTCTCGAGATTTTCCTACTGGTGGCCGAACGCACCAGCGTAACGCGCGCCGCCACGGAGATCGGCCGCGCGCCATCCAACGTGACCAATCGTATTCGCGCACTCGAGGAGGAACTGGGCGTCAACCTGTTCAATCGCGACGGCAAGAAGATGACGCTGACGCGCGAGGGGCGTCTTTTTCGTTCCTATGCCTCCCGATTAGTCGCGCTTGGTGACGAAGCGCGCAACGCCCTCAAACCGTCGTCGATGCCGGACGTCTTGCGGCTGGGCAGCATGGAGAGCACCGCCGCGAGCCGCTTGCCGCCGATTCTGCAGTCGATCACCCGGACGCACCCGAATTTGGCGCTGAGGCTCACGATGGGGTCAACGGAGGAACTGACCCGCGCCGTGCTTGCCGAAGAAATCGACTGCGCCCTGATCGCGCGTCTGCCAGGCGATATCGCCATCTCGCGACCTGATCTGCTGGATGAACTCGACGGCGATCCGATCTATCGCGAAGACGTATTGATCGTCTTGCCCGGCTCCCATCCGCCAATCAAGACCGCCCTCGACGTGCGTGTCAATTGGCTGGCCGCGTTGGAACCGGGATGCACGTACCGCCGCATTGCGGAACAGTGGGCGCGTCCCTCCGCGACGATCGCGACCAAGGAGGTTTCCTCCTACCACGCGATGCTGGCGAGCGTTGCGGCGGGTGACGCGATCGGTGTAGTACCACGCTCCGTATTCGAGCTCATGGACTGGCCCGGCGACGCTCAAACCCATTCTTTGCGAGAAATTCAGACACTGCTCGTCTATCGCAAGGGGGCCTGCTCCCCTGCGATCGAAATCCTACGCCGCGAATTGCTCGACGACGCTGGCGTCCACTGAAAAATAGAACCTACGCACGGCCAATCACAGGTGACTGCATGACCAATTCGCCCAACCCCGCATCCCAGCAGCCGCCGGGCCGCCGCCTCTTCGCGCCGATCCTGGCGGGTGCGACGTTGAGGGAGCGCCTGATTGCGTGTCTCGGAGCGCTGGTTGGTATCCTTCTGACAGGCATGATCAGCGGCAGCATCTTCGGCGGCGGTGCCAGCCTCCCGTTGATCGTTGCACCCATGGGCGCATCCGCGGTTCTGCTGTTTGCGGTTCCCGCGAGCCCGCTTGCCCAGCCCTGGTCGATTGTCGGCGGCAACACGATCTCTGCCTTCGTCGGTGTCCTGTCGGCGATGTTCGTGCCGGATCCGCTGATCGCAACCGGTATCGCCGTGGCGGTCGCGATTGCGGTAATGTCCTTCACCCGCTGCCTGCATCCGCCCGGCGGCGCTGCCGCATTGACAGCAGTGCTTGGCGGGCCTGTCGTGTCGAATTGGGGCCTCCTGTTCCCGTTGGTGCCCGTCGCGCTCAATTCGTGTCTCCTGGTCGCCCTCGGGATCCTGTTTCACAAGCTGGCGAGGCGTAACTACCCGCATGTCGTCGCCCCTCCGGCAAACACGCACGCGACCATTGACCCACCGGCCAGCCGCCGGGTCGGATTTACCGGTGCAGACGTCGATGCCGCGCTGGAAGCGTTGGATGAAACGTTTGACATCAGCCGGGAGGACCTTGATCGGGTGCTGCGCCAGGTGGAATTGCAGGCGGCAATTCGGGCAACACCGCACATTCTGTGCCGGGATATCATGTCGCGCGACGTCATCTGCGTCCATCAGGACGACAGCAGCGAGGCTGCGCGCTCGTTGCTTCTCAAACACAATATCCGGGCGATCCCGGTGAAGGATGGGAATGAGAGGCTTGTCGGCACGGTAGGCCTAAGGGAACTGACCGAGCCCGGCGCCACCGTCGGTAGCAACGTTGCGACGCCTGTCGTCGCGCGCCAAGACGACCGGGCGATGAGCTTGCTCCCGGCGCTGACCAGCGGAGCAATTCACGCCGTCATCATAGTCGATGAGGACCATCATGTGCTGGGACTGATTTCGCAAACGGATCTGCTGGCGGCGGCAGCGCGGACGTTGTTCGATCATAATTCAGGCCGCGAACAGGCTGCTTAACTTTTGCCGTTGAACACCGGATCGTCCCGAGATTGCCGAAAGCAGCAAGGGTTCAGTGCAGCGAAGCCTGTCGTGTTGGTTGCCTCACATGATGTATCAACGGCGTTTCCCTCGATATCAGTCGCGCAACCAGGCGCCCCGACGCCGTGATCACGTCGATGACGGCGTCGTGATACTCGTCGTCCTTGGTCAATTCATCGACAAGTCTTTGACCATAGGCAACTGCGGGTCCGTCTGACGGGTATTTCCGGCCAACTTCGTCGCGGCTGACGACGCCTGCTGCATAGATATTGAACAGATAGCGGCGCATGATATTCCACTCCGTACGGGATGCCGCGCCGGCGCTGGCCATACCAAAGGAACCGAAGGCGCTATAAGCGGCATTGCAGGGTTTGAAATGACCCAGCAACTTATCGTGACCTCGCCTTCTTGTCGCGTGACCTGAGCGTGACATTTACTCTCCGTTAAGCACCGCCAGCTTGGCGCCGCATCGGCGCAGCCCCGAAATCGAGGTGGGATGGTGGCTTTCCGACCTAGCGGATGGGTGCCACGTCTTCCTGTTCCTATCGACAACGCCGAGGAGCACACCTGATCCTGACTGTTTGCGCAGGCACAAAGACGAAGATCCCTCTCTCGCCTAATCAAGGCGATCTCTGCGCCCCCACGGCGACCCGGTAGTCGCCGGTGCCGGAAGGGCCGATACACGTTGCCAGCAATCCCAGACGGTTCGATGCATCCGGTTCGACCAAGCGCCGGGAATTCGTCTGCAAACGTCCAACAAGGAACAGACGATGACCGTTCTCAACCTCGAAAGCACAGTCGCAACGATCGCTGCCGAATTGCCGGGGGCCGCGGAACTGTTCCGCCGTTGCGGCATCAGCTTCTGTTGCGGCGGCAAGATGTTGCTTTCGGAAGCCGCACTCAAGGCCGGACTTGCCCCTTCGGCGCTGCTTTCAGAGCTGGAAACGCTTGAGCGGGCGGCAAGTCGAGATGCACCGGAGGAGACCGCCGACCTTATCGCTCATCTCCTCCACAGATACCACGAGGCGCACCGTGCGGAGCTTGCATGGTTGATCCCGCTCGCCCAGAAAGTGGAACGGGTACACGGCGGCCATCCGTCTGCGCCGGTCGGGCTTTCCCAGGCCCTGGAAGCGCTCCGGGACGAGCTCGAGAGCCACATGATGAAGGAAGAACTCGTCCTGTTCCCGATGATGCAGCGTGGCGATAGCACGACGATTTCCTATCCGATCGCACAGATGCGCCGCGAGCATGATGACGAAGTGGAGCATCTGCGAACGATCGAGCATGTCACCCACGGTCTTTCGCTGCCGGAAGGCGCCTGCGGTTCGTGGACGGCGCTCTATACCGGATTGCGCAAGCTCACCGACGACCTCGTCACCCACATGCATCTCGAAAATGCCGTGCTGTTTCCCCGCTTCGAGGCCGACCTCCAGACGGTTTGATGATCACGGCGCCAAGGGCGTGGACAGCGATGTGGCAGGCTCCGCACCGGCCCCTGTTCTTTCTGGCAGGCCTATGGGCGCTTGTCGCACCTGCGGTCTGGTTTCTGCCGGAAGGCGTTCAGCTGGACAAGGTTGCCTGGCATCGCGAGGAGCTCCTTTTCGGCATGGCCGGGGCGGCGGCAGGCGGCTACTTGTTGACCGCCCTGCCCGCCTGGACGAAGAAGGGGCCGGTCTCCCCCGGTGTCACCATATTCGCGACTGTTCTGTGGTGCGTGGCCCGCCTGACGACGGCCTTTTCTCAGCACCTGCCGGCCGCCGTCGGCGTGTTCGGAGCATCCGCCTACTTTTTGTTTGTCGCGGCCGTTCTCGCTCACGGGATTGCGTCGAGCAGAGCGGGACGCCGCATCTGGGCGCCGTTCGCCATGGTGCTGATCGGCCTGCTCAACCTGCTGTGGCTTGACGGAGAGGCGAGCTATCTCGTCGCAGACTCAGTGCCGCGGGTTTTCCTCGTTTTGATCATCCTGATCGGCGGTCGCGCCGTGCCCGCCTTCACGCATTCCTGGATCGCTCGATCCGATGTCGGACATCGCATTCGCAATCGGCCCAAACTTTCCTACCTGGCGATCGGCGGCGTAATTTCCGCGGCCTGGTTCAGTGCTGCCAAGCAAACGCACGCAGAGGGCATTGCCCTCGTACTGTCCGGTTTGGCGCTGGTGTTGCAGATGAGCGGCTGGCAATGCCTCAAAACCCATCGCTACCCGGCGCTGTTCATCCTGAACCTGGCGTTTGCCTGGACGCCGGCGGCTCTCCTGCTCACCGGGTTCGCAAACATGTTTCCGGACCAGCTCCCACTTGCGGCCGCGCTGCATTCGGCGACCATGGGGGCAATGGGAACAATGATGGCGGCTGTCATGATGCGAGCCGCCATGGCGCGGGACGAAGGTATGCTCTTGCTCAGCCGGACGATGGCGTGGGCCTTCGCCCTTATCTGTGTCGCGACGACGGTACGCATTCTGGCCGGCCGGATCGGTGGCGCCTATTTCGATCTCATCGTCACCGCGGCGGCATGCTGGATGCTGGCATGGGGGCTGTTCCTCATCGCCTATATACCGGCGCTAAGCGGTCCTGTTCCCAGACCAGTCCTAAGCGCTGACGGCGCGCGACTGCCGTTAGCCGTACCCGAACGATAGGCGTCTCTCGCGGGTACGCCGTGGGGTCGCGCAACTGGCGAGGAAGGTAATCTCAGCCGTCGCAATCGCCGCATGCCGGCCTATTTCACAACGCATCGTGAACATTGTCAGGCCACAAGGCTGCGCTAGACTCTGAGAAATTCTTTTAGCGGTAACCGATGCCACGCCCTCCCGAAATCTCCCCCCAGAATCTCAATAGCTCAAGCGCGGGGATCGATCGCCCGGAGGCCTCGGAAGCGGCCGTCGCGCATCGCGAACCGCAGATATCAGCTTCAGGCCCATCAGAAGCTGCCAGCCAATCCTCAGAACCGCCACCGCCCCGCCGATTGTTCAGCCAAAGCAGTCAGGCGGCCCAGCATCTTCTCCATGCGCTCGGCCATGATTTGCAGGCAACTTCGACCTTGGCCCGCGCAAGGGCCAAGCGTGCGGTTTCCCACCTGAAAAGGAAATTCCGACCTTCGAATGGAGACGAGGCCGCGTCAACGATCGACGAGTCCCCTGGGTGGTTCTTTGCTGCCCTGGCCAAGGTCGGGAGCCGGGTTCGCGCGCTGCGGAAAAGGCCCTCCCAAGACCGCGGCGGCACCTCCGCCAGGTCAAGCCGGTGGAAGGTCGCCATAGCGATGGCCCTCCTTGCCGGTCTTCTTCTTCCGGCAAGCGTGCTTGTGTGGGCGTTGAAGGATGTTCCCTGGAGTGAGATCAGGGACGGTACCTTGAAACCCATCGTGGTGCTGGAAACGGCGGACGGAGGACCGTTAGTGAGACAGGGCCCCTATCAAGGACCTTATGCTCAGTACGGTGAATTCCCCCCACGGTTGATCGATGCGGTCCTGTCAATTGAAGACCGCCGGTTCATGGATCATTTCGGCATCGATCTCAGAGGGATCGGACGGGCGCTCGTGCGGAATTTCGAGGCGGGTTCGGTGGTAGAGGGCGGCAGCACCATCACCCAGCAGCTCATCAAGCTGCAATATCTCGACAGCGACCGAACGATAAAACGGAAGATACAGGAGTTCGTGATCGCTCTTTGGCTGGAGTGGAAGCTCGGCAAACAGGAAATTCTGACGCGCTACCTCAACAGCGCCTATCTCGGCGCCGGCGCAACCGGCATGCCTGCAGCCGCGCGGATCTATTTCAACAAGGACATTGGCGCGCTCGACCTGGCGGAATCCGCGATGCTTGCGGGGTTGCTGCGGGCGCCCAGCCAATGGAATCCGATTGACAATTTCGAAGGCGCCCGGCAACGCACCTCCGTCGTCCTCGACACGATGGTGGCCAATGGCAAGATCACCGCGCCCGAGGCTGCACAAGTCAAGGCGAGCTTCGCGACGATCCATCCGACGGTGCCGACGCCACGTTCGGGAAGCTGGTTCGCAGACTGGATCTCGCCGCAGGCGAGCGAAATCGCCGGCGCATCGCCGGGTTCGACCACAGTGCGCACGACACTGTCCCCACAACTGCAACGGATCGCAGAAAAGGTCCTGGCAAACGCCTTGGACACGGAAGGAAAAGCTGTTGGGGCATCCCAGGCGGCGTTGGTTGCGATGACGCCCGACGGCGCGGTCGTCGCCATGGTCGGTGGTCGCGACTACAGGCAAAGCCAGTTCAATCGTGCGGTTACCGCGATGAGGCAACCGGGGTCCACCTTCAAGCTGTTCGTCTACTATGCAGCGCTGAAGGCCGGGTTCACCTTGTCTGATCAGATCCTGGACGCGCCGATCGACATCAATGGCTGGTCGCCGGACAATTCCAGTGGCCGCTATCGCGGCTGGGTGACGCTTGCCGAAGCTTTCGCCCGGTCGCTGAATGCCCCGGCGGTGGCGCTGGCCCAGGAGGTCGGGCTCGACAATGTGATCGCCGCCGCGCGTGAACTCGGAATCAACACACCGCTTGCCAACACTCCTTCCCTGGCGCTCGGCACATCGGAGGTCAGCTTGCTTGACCTGACGAGCGCCTATGCGTCCGTCCATCTCGGCAAGGCCCCAGTCAAACCCTGGGGTATCATGGATTTTCAGGCAGCCGGACAGCCGAAGGCGTTCCGGGTTGGCGCGCCAGCCGCGCCGGCCACAGATCTTTCGGGCTATCAGCCGGATCTTCTCGGCCTTCTGCAGTTGGTGGTCGAGCGCGGAACTGGACGTGATGCCGATCCCGGCGCGTTCGCGGCCGGCAAGACCGGCACCAGCCAAAACAATCGCGACGCCTGGTTCGTCGGCTTCACCGAGCCGCTTGTTGCCGGCGTATGGGTTGGCAATGACGACGACACGCCGATGAAAGGGGTTACGGGCGGCGCCTTGCCAGCGCATATTTGGCGAGATTTCATGCGGGAAGCGATGGCAGCGCCGGCGGCAGGCGCGCTTGTCGAAGGCCAGGCCGCGCCACAGTCCTGCAATATCACGGCCTGCTCCCGCAGCTACCGTTCCTTCCGGCCGTCGGACTGCACCTACCAGCCCTATTATGGCGGGCGGCGGCTATGTGAAAAGTGACCATCCTGTCTGGTGGCGTGAACCAGCTACGGCAAGGACTTCCTCGCTTCCGGATTGGGGATGGTGCCGCCTGTCAGTGGTGACAAACGCGTCCGTTGAGAGAATGATTTTTCGCACCGAGTGTCGGACTCTCGTTCCACCAGTCGTCTTCAAGACAGACAAGCCAGGGAGAATGACGATGCCTATCACGATTACCGCCTTTGAACGGTCGCCCGACCGCGGCAGGGGTTTGGCGCGTGACATGCGCGTTCGCTGGGCGCTCGAAGAAGTTGGTCAGCCCTACGAGGTTCGCCTGCTCTCATTCAAGGCGATGAAAGAACCGGCGCATCTTGCGCTTCACCCCTTCGGGCAGATCCCGACCTATGAGGACGGCGAACTCGCCCTGTTCGAATCCGGCGCGATCGTGTTCCACATCGCAGAGCATCACGAGGGCCTGCTGCCAGACGATGCCGATGCCAGGGCGCGCGCAATCACATGGATGTTTGCCGCACTCAACACGATGGAACCGCCGATCGTCGATCGCGAGGTTACCAGGCTGCTCGAACGCGGCGAGAGCTGGTACGAGCAGCGATTGTCGGCCGTCGAGGAGCGCATCCGCACGCGTCTGGGCGAGCTTTCCAACCGGCTTGGTGATGCCGATTGGCTCGACGGGCAATTCAGCGTCGGTGATCTGCAGATGGTTTCGGTGCTGCTCAGATTGAAGGGATCGGGCTTGCTGGACGAATTTCCAAACCTTTCCGCCTATGTTGCTCGTGGCGAAGCGCGGCCCGCATACAAGCGCGCCTTTGCCGACCAACTGGCGGTCTTCCATGCCACGTCGGCTGGATCGTGACGGTTCGTTCATGAAGGTCGGGGACGTGAACGCTGGCGGGGCCGGCCGCATCGTCATGAGCGTTGGCTGCCCGCGACCGGCGTCCCTAATGATAGCTAAGACAGTTTACCCGTGGTCTCCAGACTACCAGATCCACGTCTGTCGCGAATACCAATCATCAATATCCCGGCGCACGCGATCCTTCTCGATCCCATAGCGCTCCTGAATTTTGCCTTCGAGTTGATCGCGCGCCCCGGCGATTTCATCCAGGTCGTCATCCGTGAGACGGCCCCATTGTTCCTTGATTTTGCCCTTCACCTGTTTCCAGTTACCTTCGACGCGATCCCAATCCATCATATCCTCCAAAACTCTCTCGGCTTCTGATGATGCCCGTTCCGGGCCAGCATCCAATCGCCCCGGTCGCAATTGGTTCCCATAGCCATGGGTGACAAGGAAAACTCCGACTTAAGTCCGGTGTGCTCCGGCAAAGGTCCTAACGGCATTGTCGAATCTGAACGGCGGCGCCATTACTAGTTGAGCGTTAACCGCACCTTTGACGCTAGTGACCCCAGAGCGCGGCCCGCCAATCATTCCCGCGCTCTGGGGTCCGAACTGTCTCGTAAGCTACGGCGAAGACTTGCCAGCCTGACGGGACGCATCTCGATCAGCGAGCACCCATAAACTGATGCAGGGTTTCTTTCAGCACGTCCGCAAGAGCGGCGAAGGAAGGCGGAGGCGCGGCGCGGAGGGCCGACGGTTTTGGCTTGAATGGCAACCGCCACCACATGCGTTCACAATCGGCGCAGCCCCGCTGTTACGCCATCTCGGCCGGCGCTTGCGGCTCGACGGATTGACAGGGCGAATTCCAACGGCGAGATGATCCAGGCGAGCACCGATCGCAGCTCGCCTGCGACCACCATCACTCTTTGCTGAAGGCATAACGACAAGACTGCTGAACCGATGATGCACGGCAATCGTTCGACCTTCGAACGTCCCCTCACTCTGATCGTCCTTTGGTGCCTCCTTCTGCTTCTCGGCGGAGGCATGCTTGCGGGCTGGGAGCGGCAGGTGCTGGTGGCCGAGCTTGAGGAAGAGAGCACGCTCCTCCACAGCCTGGCCTCACAGCGTGTCGATCAGCACGATGCGCACCTGACGGCGCTGTCGGCCGTAGCTGTCGCCTCCGAGGGGCGGAGGCACGACCTGTTTCTGGAAGTATCGCGCACGATTGCGCGCTTCTATCCTCGAATCGACGAGGTTCAGCTCGTTCCGCTGGATCCCAACGCGGAGACCGTCGGAACCGCTCCACTCGACGTCGGAGCAGCAGAGCTTATCCGTGCGACAGCAAGAGCATCGGACGGGAGCATCACTCTCCTGCCCCATCCGCAACGCCCTGACCACTACATCATGATCAAGCGCAGCCCGAATACCGATGAGGCGCGCTATGGTTTGATGCTCGGGATAGATGCCGCAAAATTGCTCGGCGACGGCGGGCCGTTTTGGTCTCGCCCGGGTGTCGCGGTGCGCCTGTCGCTGCCGGACGGACACCGCCTGCTCCAGCCGACCGCCCTGCCGGAGGCAATCCGGTTCTCAAAGGCACTTAGCAGTGCATCGCAGCCGTTGCTGTTGGAAACGGGCATGGAAATAGGGCTTGCGGATATGTTCCCGCCCGTGCAGACCGGCCTGACACTTCTTGGGGTCAGTCTCGCCTATCTCGCGGGTTTGGCGGCGTTGCGCCAGCGTGCCCGCACGCGCGTCGCCGAACGGCTGGCAACGCTTAGTGCCCTGGAATCGCGCCTGACGCACGCCTCACGTGTCAACGCGCTCGGAGAAATGGCGAGCGGCATGGCGCATGAATTGACCCAGCCCCTGACCGCGATCCTGGCGCAGGCTCAGGCCGGACGCCGGCTGCTTAGTCAAGGGCAGGACGCAGCACTTGCTCCGGTGCTTGAGGATACGGTGAACCAGGCGCGCCGGGCATCCGCCATACTGGAAAGGTTCCGCAACTGGTCGCAACCCCATGCAGCGCCGGTTGCTGCTTTCGATCTCCGCAACGCGCTTGCAAATGTTGAAGCGTTGCTTCAGCCGGATGCGAGATCGCGCGGAATTCAGCTCGATTTTCAGGTTCCGGGAACGCCGGTTTCGGTCGTTGCCGACCCGGTCGAGATCGAGCAAGTCGCATTCAATCTGGTCCGTAACGCACTTGAGGCATTGGCCACAAAGGCAGGCGACGCAGGGCGTGTAATCGTTACCTTGAGCGAGAATGACACCTCGGTGGTCTTCGAGGTCGCCGACAACGGGCCCGGAGTCCCGGGAACACTTCGGCCGCGGCTGTTCACGCCGTTCGTAACGACCCGGACCGGTGGCACCGGGCTTGGCCTGGCGCTGAGCCAGCGATTGGTGGAACGGGCCGGCGGCGAGATTGCCCTGGTTGAGAGCGAGCACGGCGCCATCTTCAGAGTAACTCTGCCCCGCCGCCCCCGAACCGAGGAGCCGATGCGATGACCCTCCCCGTCTATCTCGTTGATGACGACGACGCGGTGCGTCGTGCGCTCAGCCTGCTGCTGTCGACCGTCGGCATCAAGGTCACGGGCTTTTCCGATCCGCAAGCCTTTCTCGCGCAGGTTTCTCGCCTCGACCCCGGTTGCCTGGTGCTCGATATCCGCATGCCCGCCATCTCCGGCCTGAAGCTGCAGGAAAAGCTGGCGGACCATGGGATAGACTGGCCGACGATCGTTATCTCCGGGCACGGCGATATCGAAGCCTGCCGACGCGCCTTTCGCAACGGTGCTATCGATTTTCTCTCGAAGCCCGTGGACGAGCAGGACTTGATCGACGCGATCCACAAGGGCCACGAACTGCTGGAGCGCACGATGCGCGCGCATGCGGAGAAGGCGGAAACGCTCGCTTTACTGGCGGCGCTCACCCAGCGTGAGCGCGAAGTTCTCGACCGTATCGCTGCGGGATTCACCACCCGCCAGATTGCCGAAGGTCTCGGTCTTTCGCCGCGCACGGTCGAAAGCCATCGGGCGGCGATCGGTGCCAAGCTCGGCAGCACGTCGCAGGCGGAGATGACCCGCATCTGGCTCGATGGGACGAAAACTCCGTAGAACTACGGATAGGCGTGCAAGGCCTACGAATATCCGCGATATCCGAGGCGGGATAACCTTTCCACATCAACAGGAAAGGAACCCATGATGATCCGCAATATCGTGCTTGCCGCCGCGCTTCTCGCTCCCGTCGCCGCCACGGCGCAGGAACTGCCGACCGCGGCCTACCTGCCGCTCGACATGGCCATCAAGGCTGCCGAAGCCGCGGTGAAGGCCTGCGCCGCGGAAGGCCACAATGTCAGCGTTGCCGTGGTTGGTCGCGATGGCGCAACCAAGGTGCTGTTGAAGGCGGATAATTCCGGTCCGCATACCGGTCAAAGCGCACAGGGCAAGGCCTTCACCTCCGCTGCCATGGGCCGCGACACGGCTGGCCTCGGCGAGTTCATCGCCTCCAAGCCGGCGAACGAAGGTCTTCGCGACATGGATGCACGCATGGTGATCCAGGCTGGCGGCGTGCCGATCAAGTTCGGCAAGGCCCTGGTGGGCGGCATCGGCGTCGGCGGCGCACCGTCGGGCGATATCGATGCGAACTGCGCAACGGCCGGCCTCCAGGCAATCGGCGCCAAATAATCTGCAGGGTATCAGAGGTGGCCCTCCCAGGGGGGCCACTCAGACCGCTGACAAACCCCTGGCGAGAGCTGGGGGGGTGTGGTTCAGGAGATATGTCGGAGAAACCCGACCCGAAGGTCCGAGCGCTCCGACCTGCCGATCAGCAGGAGCATGAATGCTCAAGCCCGGCTCTGCGCTGACCCCTTGAAATTGCAGCCGCCCACTCCATTTAAGGGCCATCACCCGTATCGAGAGCTCGTCATCAGAGATGCTATTGGCATTCAATGACGGCACTCCGGGTTCGAGCAGGGCGCTCCCCGGAACACGGGTCGAGCGCCCTGTTTCGTTGAACTGGCTGTCGGCGATCGGCGGGATCATCTGCCCGCTGCAGGAACCGGGCATATCCAGTGCTCTCAGCCCGCCTTGATCCGCTGGCGATAGACGAGATACGCACCTGCGGCACTCATTATCGCGAGTGAGAACCACGTCAGCGCATAGACCAGATGGCTGTTGCGAAAACGGACGATCGTAAGGCCGCCGATCGGCAGCTCGCCGGGATTGGGCGCGGCATCGGCGTCGATGAAATAGGGTGCGATATCCTGCAGACCCTTCGCAGCGGCGATCGCGACGACATCGCGGGAAAACCAGCGATCGTGCGCCGGATCATTGGATCGCAGGAAGGCGCCACCGGGTTCGCTGATACGCAAAAGGCCCGTGACCGTCACATTTCCAGCAAGTTCGCCGCCGGCGCGGTCGCCGACCTCGCGGCGATCGGAGGGTACGAAGCCGCGATTGATGAGGACGGTCGATCCGTCCTCGCGCAGCATGGGCGTCAACACCCAAAATCCGGCGCCGCGCTCCGTCACCGCCTGGACAAGCACGGATTTATTGTGGCTGAAAGCGCCCGTCGCGGTGACGCGGCGGTACTCGTCCTTCTCGCCGCTTATCTCGTTCCACTCCGCTCTGGTCGGCGCCGGCGTCGGTTGTGCATGGACGCGCGCCTCTACCCGGGCGATGAGATCGAGCTTCCAGAAAAGCCGCTGGACCTGCCAGCCGCCGAGCAGAGCGAACACGACGGTGAGAAGCAACAGGGCGCCCGTCAGTTTCAGACGGGCGCGCGAGGATGCGCGACCCCTTCCCTTCGCTTCACGATCGGTAATCATCATCATGTCGCAGGCATGCCCGGCATTCAGGGCATGTTCTTCATCATCTCGTGGGTCATAGGCATCATGTTCGTGTTGAGGTGATGCATGACCCAAAGCGATCCTGCGAGCGCGATGGCGACGACGACGATCGTGAAAATCAGCGCCATCAGTGTCCAGCCGCCTTCGGAGCGGGCGTTCATGTGCAGGAAGTAGATGACGTGCACGACGATCTGGACGACGCCAATGCCCATGACGATGACGGCGGTCAGAAGCTTGTTGTCGAGCACGCCGCCCATGACCAGCCAGAATGGAATGGCCGTCAGGATCACTGACAGGATGAAGCCCGTCATATAGCTCTTGAACGAACCGTGGCCGGCAGCGTCGCCGTGATGGCTGTGCGCGTGGTGAGGTTCGAACGCGCTTTCGTGGTCGGAATGTGCGCTCATCCGAGAACTCCGAGCAAATAGACGAAGGAGAAGACGCCGATCCAGATGACGTCGAGGAAGTGCCAGAACATCGACAGACACATCAGGCGGCGCCGGTTATCCGGTATCAGCCCATGTTTGCTGACCTGCACCATCAGCGTAATCAGCCAGATCGTGCCGAAGGTGACGTGCAGGCCGTGCGTGCCGACCAGCGTGAAGAACGACGACAGGAACGCCGAGCGCGTCGGACCGGCGCCCTCATGAATGAGGTGATAGAACTCGTAGAGTTCGACTGCGAGGAAGGTCGCGCCGAACACGCCGGTGACGCCGAGCCAGAACAGCGTCTCCATCTTGGCGTTGCGCTCCATCTGGAGCATGGCAAAGCCATAGGTGATCGACGACAGAAGCAGCATCGCCGTGTTGAAGGCAACGAGGCTAAGGTCGAACAGGTCGGCCGGCGACGGTCCCGCCGCGTAGTTGCGGCCGACGACGCCATGCGTGGCAAACAGAACGGCGAAGATCAGGCAGTCGCTCATCAGGTAGAGCCAGAAGCCCAGCATGGTGCTGTGTTCCGGATGATGCTCTTCCGTCAGATAGAACTGCGGCTTTTCGTTCTTTTGGACTTGGGTCTCGTTCATCGGTCTCAGGTCCGTTCCGCGAGCAGCTTGGAGCGCGCATCTTCAGTCGCCGCAACAGTCTCTGCGGGGATGAAGAAATCTCGCTGATAGTTGAAGGTATGGCCGATTGCGACCGTCAGCAGGGCGATGAAGGACACGGCCGCCAGCCACCAGATGTACCAGATCAGCGCGAAGGCGAGCACGACGCTGATGCCGGCGAGGATGATGCCCGTGCCGGTGTTCTTCGGCATGTGGATTGGCTTGAAGCCTTCGAGCGGACGCTCGTAGCCGCGGTTCTTCATGTCGTACCAGCCGTCATGGTCGTGCACGACCGGCGTGAATGCGAAGTTGTATTCCGGCGGGGGCGATGACGTCGACCATTCGAGCGTGCGCCCATCCCAGGCGTCGCCGGACGGCTCGCGCAACTCGTCGCGACGAAGGAAGCTGACGATCAGTTGCATGATGAAGGACGCAATGCCGATTGCGATCAACACCGCGCCGAGGGCGGCGATGATGAACCAGATCTGCAGCGACGGGTCTTCGAACTGGCTGACACGGCGGGTGACGCCCATCAGGCCGAGCACATAGAGCGGCATGAAGGCGAAGAAGAAGCCGATCTGCCAGAACCAGAAGCTCATCTTGCCCCAGAACGGATCGAGCTTGTAGCCGAAGGCCTTCGGCCACCAGTAGACGAGCCCGGCCATCAACCCGAACAGAACGCCGCCGATGATGACGTTGTGGAAGTGGGCGATGAGGAACAGCGAGTTGTGCAGCACGAAGTCGGCCGGCGGGATCGCCAGCATGACGCCGGTCATGCCGCCGATGACGAAAGTCACCATGAAACCGATGGTCCACAGCATCGGCAATTCGTAGCGGATGCGGCCGCGATACATGGTGAACAGCCAGTTGAACATCTTCGCGCCCGTCGGGATCGAGATGATCATCGTGGTGATGCCGAAGAAGGCGTTGACCGAGGCGCCCGAACCCATCGTGAAGAAGTGATGCAGCCACACGATATAGGACAGGATCATGATGACGCAGGTAGCGTAGACCATGGAGGTGTAGCCGAACAGGCGTTTGCCGCAGAAGGTTGCGACAACCTCGGAGAAGATGCCGAAGGCCGGCAGGACGAGGATGTAGACCTCCGGGTGGCCCCAGATCCAGATGAGGTTGATGTACATCATCGGATTGCCACCAAGGTCATTGGTGAAGAAGTTCATGCCGACGTAGCGGTCGAGCGACAGGAGCGCCAGCGTGGCGGTCAGGATCGGGAAGGTCGCGACGATCAGGATGTTGGTGCAGAGTGAAGTCCAGGTGAACACCGGCATCTTCATGAAGGTCATGCCCGGCGCGCGCATCTTCACGATGGTGGCGATCAGGTTGATGCCCGATAGCGTCGTGCCCACGCCCGCCACCTGTAGACCCCAGATGTAATAGTCGACGCCGACGCCGGGACTGTAATCCGCGCCCGAAAGCGGCGGATAGGCCAGCCAGCCGGTGCGCGCGAATTCACCAACGAACAGCGACATCATGATGATGACGGCGCCGCCGACGGTCATCCAGAACGAGAAATTGTTGAGGAAGGGGAAGGAAACGTCGCGTGCGCCGATCTGCAGCGGCACGACATAGTTCATGAAACCGGTGACGAAAGGCATGGCCACGAAGAAGATCATGATCACGCCATGGGCGGTGAAGATCTGGTCGTAGTGATGCGGGTTGAGATAGCCCTCGCTGCCGTTGAAGGCGATCGCCTGCTGCAGGCGCATCATGAGGGCATCGGCAAAGCCGCGCAGCAACATGATGATCGCCAGGATGATATACATGATGCCGATCTTCTTGTGATCGACGCTCGTGAACCACTCGTGCCAGAGATAGCCCCAGAGCTTGTACTTCGTGATCAGGGCGAGGATCGCGAGACCGACCATTGCCACGACCGCGAAGGTCACGACGAGGATTGGCTCATGGTAGGGAATTGCTTCCCAGGTAAGCCGCCCGAAGATGAAATGCGTGAGGCTGGTGTCACCAAACATGGGTCGTCCAATTTATCTCTGTATGCGGCCCGAAGGCCTGGGCGCCCGCCGAAGGGCTGGCGAGCGCGCGAAACTTCTAGTTTGTCTTGTGCATGTCGTGGTTCATCGGTTCGGCCGCCGGCTGCTGTTCGCTGCCTTCGGCCGGCTGATCGCTACCGGCGGCATTGCCGGCTTCCGGAGCCGTCGCGCCGGGCGCAGCCGCTTCGATCACGCCGCCCGCATGGCGGTTGTCATGCTCGAGCTTGGCGCGGTTCCCGTGGCTTTCGACGCCGGCGCCACCCATCATGTCGATGTGCATCATCTCGTTCATGCACATCTGCCCGGCCCGAACGCACATGTTGAGCACGGCGTCATAGAGGCCGTCTTCGACGGAGGCGAAGTAGCGCACCGGTTCCTTGACGCTCGGTTTTTCGAGCTTCAGGTAGGCATCGCGGTTGAGCATCGTGCCGTTCTGCTTCACCTGGGCGACCCACTGGTCGAAGCCCGCCTGGTCCACTCCGTGGAACTTGAAGCGCATGTGGGAGAAGCCGTCGCCGCTGTAGTTGGATGAAAGTCCTTCGTACTCGCCTGCCTTGTTGATGACGGCGTGCAGCTTGGTCTCCATGCCGGGCATGGCATAGATCATGCCGGCGAGCGCCGGAACGTAGAAGGAGTTCATCACCGAGGATGCGGTGATCTTGAAGTTGACCGGCACGTCGACCGGCGCGGCCATCTCGTTGACGGTGGCGATGCCATAGTCCGGATAGAAGAACAGCCATTTCCAATCGAGGGCTACGACCTCGACCGTGATCGGCTTCATCTCTTCGCTCACCGGCCGAGCCGCATCGATCCGGTCGAGCGGCCGATAAGGATCGAGCTTGTGGGTGCTCACCCAGGTAATCGCGCCGAGCGCGATGATGATCGCCAGCGGCGCCGACCAGATGATGACCTCGAGACCCGTGGAATGATGCCATTCCGGATCATATTTGGCGGCCGTGTTCGACTGGCGATAGCGCCAGGCGAAGAAGAGCGTCAGGAAAATGACGGGGACGATGATCAGCAGCATCAGGACCGTCGAGATGACGATCAGATCCCTCTGCTGTGCGGCAATATCGCCGGACGGCGACATGACGACCATGTTGCATCCCGAGAGAACAGAGAGCAACAGGACTGATATCATCGATCGTCCGGCTAAACTGAATGGCTTCGGCATTGCGGCCTCAACTTGCGTTTTGTCTAGTCGGCATTACTCGGGCACGATCGCGCATGGAAGTGAGGTCCATCGTCGCAGCGCAGCATTTTGCCGCAGTGCAGTGACGGCATTATCGCTCTATGCGCGTTGTACTGGCGCAATGGCTATAGTCGGTTCGATGCCGGCCGTTCCAGGGAACGCCAGGCACGAACTCGAATGAGGCATGTGCGCATGTACGTGCACGGCATTCTTGATATCAGACGCCAATTGGTCAACACTCTAACGACAAGACGCAAGTTCGTCGGAGAAGTTCATGGTTTCGGTCGCTCACCCCACATCGTCCGGTCTCGAACGCGATGCACGTCGCATTCATGAGGACGACAAGCCTCTCTCTCCGGGCAGTATCGCCATCGGCGTGGTGATCGGGCGAACCTCGGAATTCTTCGATTTCTTCGTTTACGGCCTCGGCTCGATCCTTGTTTTCCCGAAGCTGATCTTCCCGTTCGCGCCCAATGCGGTGACCGCGACGCTGATGTCCTTCGCTCTGTTCCCCCTCGCGTTTCTTGCTCGCCCGGTCGGCTCCTTCGTCTTCATGTGGATCGACCGGAACTACGGGCGCGGCACGAAGCTGACCGTGGCCCTCGTCATTCTCGGCGGTTCGACGGCGTCGATCGCCTTTCTGCCCGGCTACGACACGATCGGCTACTGGGCCGTGGCCCTGTTGGCGCTGTTTCGATTGGGACAGGGATTCGCGCTTGGCGGCGCCTGGGATGGTCTTGCCACGCTGTTGAACCTCAACGTGCCGCAAAATCACCGCGGCTGGTACGCGATGATCCCGCAGCTCGGCGCGCCGATCGGCTTTGCGCTGGCGAGCATTCTCTTCGGCTATTTCGTCAGCAACCTTTCTGAGGCGGACTTCCTCGCCTGGGGCTGGCGTTATCCCTTCTTCGTCGCCTTCGCGATCAACGTCGTCGCGCTCTTTGCGCGCCTGCGCATCGTTGCCAGCAAGGAATTCGGCGCAGCCATGGAGGCCAAGGAACTCGAGGCACGGCCGATCTTCGAAATGCTGAGCAAACACAGTATCGACGTCGTTCTCGGCGCGTTCGTGCCGCTTGCGAGCTTCGCGATGTTCCATCTCGTCACCATCTTCCCCTTGAGCTGGGTAACGCTCAATGGTGGGCAGTCGGCTGCTGAATTTCTTTGGGTGCAGGTGGCGGGTGCCACCGTCGGTGCCATCGGCATTGTGCTGTCGGGCGTGATCGCCGACCGGGTCGGCCGCCGCAACCAGCTGATGATCGGCGCGATCCTGATCGCAATCTTCAGCTTCTCCGCGCCCTTCCTGCTCGATGCTGGCGGCAAGGGCCAGGATGCCTATATCCTGATCGGCTTTGCCATTCTCGGGCTCTCCTTCGGCCAGTCCTCCGGTGCCGTATCCTCGCGCTTCACGCAGTATTATCGCTACACCGGCGCCGCACTGACGTCGGATCTCGCCTGGCTCGTTGGTGCCGCCTTTGCGCCGCTCGTGGCGCTCGGTCTCGCAAGCAGCTTTGGCATCATCTTCATCGGCGGATATCTGATTTCGGGTGCGATCTGCACGATCGCGGCGCTCAGCCTGTCCCGGGCACTCGATCAGCAGTAGTGGCGGCGGCAGCCGCTCTGCCTGGCCTCGTCAGAGGCGAACCTCGACGTGGAAGCCCCGGTCCATTCCCGGGGCCGGCGAGGCGATGCGCAAGTGTCCGTGCATCTGTTCCACCAGCCGATGCACGATCGCAAGGCCGAGGCCGGAACCCGAAGCTTCCGTTGGCCCCCGACTGAAACGCTTGGTCAGGCCATCCAACGTTTCCGCGTCGATGACGGCACTGTCGTTGGTGACGCGCACACCGTGCGCGTCGACGTCGATGTTGACCGGGCTCCCGGAAGGGCTGTGTATCAACGCGTTTTCTAGCAGATTGCGCAGAACGATCGCAAAGGCATCGGCCCGGATCGGACGCACGAGTTCGGCGCCGTCGGCGACATGAACCTTGAGGCGGCTTGCGCCGAGTGCCGAGCGGTCCATGTCTTCCAGCACGAGAGCCAGCACCGGCAACAGGTCCGTGCTTTCGTCCGCGATAGCGATCCCCGCCTCCGCCCGCGACATCTGCAACAGCTTCTCGGCCAGTCGACCGAGATGAAGCAGCGCGCGCTCGATCTGACCGGTTCGCTGCCGAAAGGCCGGAGGCACCTCGCTCATCAACCGCTGTGTTTGCGCAAGCGCGCCGGCGATCGGGGTCCTCAGTTCATGGGCGCTGTTCGAGGTGAAGTCCCGCTCGGCTTCGAGCGCGGCCTTGAGCCTCGTCAGCAGCAGGTTCACCGAGCGGGCAATTGCACGAAGTTCTCTCGGGAGTGCGGCTGCGTCCAGCGGAGCCATATTGCCGCTGTCCTTCGTGAGGATTTCTTCGCGCAACTGTTCGACCGGCGCAAGCGCGCGACGCGCTACAAGGATAATGGCGATGATGCTGGTTGGGATCAGCACCAGCAGCGGCAAGAAAAGCGCCGTGCCGCCTTCGAAGAGAGCTTCGGTACGATGGTCGAAGGCATCGGCCACCTGGACGAAAATAGAGCCGTCAGCCGTCCCGGCGGTGTAGATCCGGTGCGTGGCCGTTTGCGAGAAGCCGACCTTAAGCGGAACCGCGAAGGGTGTCGGTGCGCCGTCGTCGAACAAAACTCTGCCGCCTCGATCGCGGACCTGATAGATCAGATATTGTGAATTCAGCGGAGGCGCGATGAGGCTGCCAGCGGGCGTGCCATTGGTACTGTCGCGGGCGATGTCATCGACGACGATCTGCAGCAGCCGCTCGGCCGTCTCCTGGACCCCGCTGTCGAAAATCTCGGTGAATTCATCCTGCATGACATAAACGCCAAGGCCGAGCGCGACGAACCAGAAGACGGCGACGACGCTCGTCAGCGCGATGGTCAGCCTGCGGGTCATGCTTGCCACGCGCGACATCGGGTCACCTGATGCTGTAACCGAGGCCCCGAACCGTCTCGATCCGGTCGGAGCCGATCTTCTTGCGCAGGCGGCTGATATAGACCTCGACCGTATTGCTCTCGATTTCGGCGCCAAAGGCGTAGAGCGCGTCGTGAAGCTGCTCTTTCGATACCAGTGCACCGGGGTGGGCGACGAGCTTGTCGAGCACGGCCCATTCCCTGGCACTGAGGCTCTGGCTTTCCCCTTCGACCAGCACCTTGCGATGAACCTGGTCGATCTCGATGCCGGGAAGCCTGACCGTTGGCGTCGAATTGCCGACATACCGCCTGGAAACGGCCAGCATGCGCGCACTCAATTCGCCGAGATCGAACGGCTTGACCAGGTAGTCATCGGCCCCGCTGTTCAATCCTTCGATGCGATCGGAAATCTGGTCATGTGCCGTCAGGATGATGATGGGCGTGCCGTCGCCCCGCGTTCGCAGCGCGCGCAGCAGCGACAGGCCCGAACCATCGGGCAGCCGAAGGTCGAGCAGTATGAGACCGTAGAAAACTGTCTCCGTCGCTGCCGTGGCATCGACGATGCGTGTAAACCAGTCGACGGCGTGGCCGGCCGCCGCGACATGGTCGCGCAGCGCCTCCCCCAGAACCTGATCGTCTTCGACTAATAGGACTCTCAAGATATCACCGGACACTTGTTCGTCCTTGCCTATGTTCGACGGGGGGATGGGCGTCAAGCCCTCGAGTGTTCGCGGCTGGGTTTGTATCACCATGCGGCAACGGCATGGCCGGCGCATGATGGCCGCGATCGTGCAGAAAACGGGCGCTGTCGCATGGCTAGGAAGCGGCGCGTTCGCGAAACGCACCGCGCCTTTTCATGTAACTGATGATCGCCGTGCCGATGCCGACGAGCGCCATCAAAACGCCGAGCGCCGCGAGCGCAAAGGTGTTGTGTTCAACCGGCGCATTGCTCGCGAACTTGTACATTTCGGTCGCGAGGATTGCGATCATCGCGGCCGAGACCGTCGAATAGTCCTTGCCGATGACGCGCTTGACGTTGAACGTCATGCCCTCGGTCGACTGGGCGAAGTTTCTCATGCGCAATGCCCATCGCGGCACGTCACGGCAATAGGCCTGGTAGGCTTCACCAAATGTCCTGTCGAGAAAGGCTTCCTCGGCATAAACGATGCACTGGTACATGAAGGCAAAGAGCCCGATGCCGAAGACGACGAGAAGCGGGTTGCCGTGCAAAAGGAACACGCCCGAGTAAAGCAGCATGTTCCCAACGTAAAGCGGGTTGCGGCAGACGCCGAACATGCCTTCCGTAACGAGATCCTTGGCATAGACCTTTTTCTTCAGGCCGCCGCGCTGAATGTATTTGTACCCGACCACCGTCGCACGCAAGGCGAGGCCGGCCAGGATGACCAATACGGCCGGAAGGTCCTTGGCGAGCGTCAGCCCCGGGCTATCCAGCACCAGCGCCGGCGGCGGAGCCAGCAGGAACAGAACAATGATGATGGCCGGAAAGAGCTGGTTCCGGAAGCGGAAGAGAAAATTGCCGATCGCGATCATGGGCTTACTTTCCTACTTGATCGCGATGATGCCGCAGAAATTGTACCAGCGGAAAAAGACCTCGACGCTGCGGAAGCCTGCTTCCTTCAGCAGCTGGAGGTTCTCGTCGAGACGGTAGGGAATGAGCACATTTTCGAGAGCTTCGCGTTTCTTGGCGATCTCAATATCGGAATAGCCGTTGCGGCGCTTGAAGTCGTAATAGTGCTCGATGAAGAGACGATTGAACGTCGAATCTTCGCTCGTCAGCTTTTCGACGAGCAGAAGTGCGCCGCGTTCGTTGAGCCCGTCATAGATCGTGCGCATGATGCGCTCGCGATAGAGCGGGCGCACGAACTGCAGCGTCAGCAGCATCATCACGACGCTGGCATTGTGTACGTCGATCCCCTGATGCAGGTCCCCGACCCTCAATTCGATCGCCCGGCTGATCTCGGCTTGCGCGATCTTCTCCTTGGCCTTCTCGATCATGTCGGGTGCATTGTCGATGCCGACAAAGCGCACGGCGGGATCGACCTTGGCGTCAAGGCCAAGGAGCGTAGTGGCCGTCGAACAGCCGATGTCGTAGAGATCGCTGCCGGCTTCCGCGAAATCCGCGGCGAGTTCACAGACCATGCGCTGGATCTCGACGTAATAGGGAACCGAGCGGCTGACCATGTCGTCGAACACGGCGGCCACAGTCGCGTTGAACGCGAAGTCGCCCACCGGCTGATCCGGCGCCGCGAAAACCTCGTCTCGCCTGTTGTTGTTCTCGTGCACCTGTAGGTGCGGTACCTTGCCAACCATTCGCAGGTTCCTTTGTCCTTCCGAAGCACTTCCAGCGGCGGCACCCTGCCCGCGTTGTGGCAGCGACCGATTTGTGGGCTAGAGGGCCATCAAAACCTGACATGAACCTGAAAGGGGCACCAAAGCACACGGCACGCCAACGGCGCGCCAATGGAACACCCTGATTTTATGAAGTTGAATGCCGGCCGTTCGGACGCGGACTATTCGAGACCGTCGACTCCGTCGTCAAAGGTCACGGTGCAGCGATGCCCGGCCGGTATGTAGTTGTCGGGATTGGGAAGCTCTATCCGCAAGCCGAATGTGCCGCTCGCTGCGTCGAAAACCTGATCAATCACCTTGATCTTACCGGTAAAGCGGCCCTGGATCGGCGCATTCGGAACTACCTGCGCATCCATTCCCACTTGTAACTTGCCGAACTCGCTGACCGGGATGAAGGCTTCGACAAACAGCGGGTCAAGCTTGGCGATCGTCGCCAGCTTGCCGTCCTGGTCCAGGTATTCTCCATTGAAGAGCGAACGCTCGAGCACAACGCCGCTGATCGGACTGCGGATCGTCCTTTGCTCGAGCACGGTCTGCGCCCTTTGCAGCTCCAGCTCAGCGCTGCGCTTGCGGGTTTCGGCGGTCGCAAGCTCCTTCTGGATGACCTCCATCTCGGCAACGGCTTCTTCGAGCTTATCGGTCGAGGTGACGTTGCGGGCCAGCAGCGCCTCCGCCCGTTTCATGCGGTTGCGCGCGAGGTCGAGACGCGCCTTTTGCGCCTCGATCTCGGAGGTACTCGCAGCCTGCTCGGACATCAGCTCGACGGTCGCTTGCTCCGTATCGGAATGGAGCCTGGCGATGATCTGGTTTTCGCTCACATGGTCGCCGCGTGCGATCAGCACCTCTTTCAAGAGGCCGGGAACCGGACTCCCGATGCGGACGACGACAGAAGGGTCAATGACGCAATCGTAAGCTTGCGCCGAAGCCGGCAGGAGGGCGCATAGGGGAAAAAGAACGGCCAGCAACCGCCGCATCCCAATTGGCCTTTCCGGTGGGTATTTATCCATCCCGTCATTTGTCATCGCGTCACTCCGGCAGGCCCGAAAAGGCAAGCAGTGTGCCCAGGCGCCGATCCTGAGCGAGAAGGTTCTTTCGGTCCCTGGCATGCGTGCGTTCTGCCCGCTGCTGGGCCAGGTGGAAAAGCCAAAGCCGGGCGTGCTTGCCGCACTGGCCGAGCAGACGCAGCGGCTGCCAAGGAATGAGATCAAGCAGCGGGTCTTCCAGGGACAGGATTGCTTCCGTACTTCCCGGATCTCCCTTGCGGGCGGTTCGCCCCTGCATCTGCCGGTCAATGCGCCCCGCGTCATGTCGCTCGCTCAGCAAAACGTGAAGGCCGCCGAGCGCGAGAGCCTCCGGGACCACGGCAATGTCGACGCCGCGTCCCGCCATGTTGGTGGCGACCGTCACCCGACCGACGCCGCCCGCCTGCGCAATGATCTCGGCCTCTTCCGAACTCTGTTCGGCATTGAGTACGCGATGCTCGATCCCTTGCCCCTGCAGCACGGCGCTGACCGCTTCGGAAGCGGAGACCGAGCGCGTCGCAATCAGGACCGGGCGACCGGCGGTTTGCAGTTCCTGGACCCGTTGGACGATCGTCAGCCATTTGTCCTCGAGGGTGGGGCAAATCGTCGTCGGCAGTTTCGTCCGCCGCGAAGGCGCGTTCGGGGGAATGCGCATCACCTGCAGCCCGTAGACATGCCGGAGCTCCTCAGTGATTTCACGGGCGGTTCCCGTCATTCCTGCCAGGTGGAGATAGCGGCGGAAGAACCGCTGATAGGTCATCCGCGCCATTGTCAGCTTGCGGCTGGTGATCTCGCAGCCTTCCTTGCCCTCGACGAGTTGATGGAGACCGTCGCTCCAGGAGCGATCGGGCATCACACGGCCGGTATATTCGTCGATGATCTGCACCTTGCCGTCGCTGACGAGATAGTGCTCGCCCTTCCGGAAGAGCAGCAGCGCGACGAGCGCTTGGCTGGCGGCCTCCTCTCGCCGGATGCGATTGCGCCAGATACCACCGATCGCTTCGGCACGCTCCGCAAGCTTGGCCTTTCCGGATTCGGTCAATTCCAGCCTGCGTTCGCCGACCATCAGGTGATAATGGGCCGGCTCCTTGAAGCCGTCGATCAGCGCGAAGGTCTGTTCCACCCATTGCCGCTCGCCGTCCGCGTCCGTTTCCTGGGAAATGATGAGAGGCGTTCTCGCCTCGTCCACCAGCACGCTGTCGGCTTCATCGACGATAGCGAAATGCAGTCCACGCATGACAAAAGGCGGCTCCTGGCCGCGGCGATCGTCGAGCATGCGGTTTATCTTCGCATGAACGGGCCGTGGCTGACCGCCGAAGGTGATGCGGTCGCGCAGATAGTCGAAGGCGATTTCCTTATTGCTGGCATAGACGATGTCGCACGCATAGGCGGCCGACCGCTCCGGGCGTGGGACAGTACTGTTGACGAGACCCGTCGTCAGCCCAAGAAAATCGTAGATGGGGCGAAGTATATCCCGATCGCGCGCCGCCAAGTAATCATTGACGGTGATGACGTGAACCGGAAGCCCGGCAAGTGCGGCGATCGAGGCCGGCAGGCCGGCAGTCAAGGTCTTGCCCTCGCCCGTGTCCATCTCCGCCACGCGCCCCTTCAGCATGGCAAGCCCGGCAAGGATCTGGACGTCGAGGTGGCGCAATCCGATCGTGCGCTGTGAAACTTCGCGCACGATCGCAAAGCCGAGACAAATATTGGCATCGGTGAGGCCATGGCACCGCAGGGCCGCACGGACTTCGCTGATGCGGGCTGCGAGCCCCTGCCTGGTTTCGCCGCGCAAGACGGCTTCCGTCGCATTGATCCTCTTTACGAGTTCCCTCAGATGGCGCCGGTGCAAACGACCGGCAACCATCTGCGGAACGCTGGTCACCATCTTCTCGATGCCGTCAAGCCAGTGCTCGGCTCGCTCCTGGCGTTCGGGGTAGGCGACCAGTGGAGGCGGCGACCAGCTCGGGACGAGAACATTCATGGTCGCTTGCCCGGTCCCCCTTAGGCGCTCGCTTCCTCGACGGGCGCATCATGGCCGTTCCGGTAGCTTTTCGCCTGCTTCGTCACGGCGGGTGGAGCGTCGCCCTTACCGGCAGCATCCACGGCTTCGGGCATGCGCTCCAGCATGCTGGAGAAATGCCTGAGCGAGTGAAGATGCAGGTATGTGCACTCCAACTCGTCATTGGTGAACATCGCCTGCAGCTCTTCGCTCGCCAGCGCTTTCAGCTTTTCACGGTTGACCGTCATGAAACCGGAAAGCGAGCGGCGTTCGCCGCTGTTGAGGTTGAACTGAGCCTGCATCGGCTGCAGTAGCCCCAGTGATTTCAGCCGCTCGCAATATTGGCGCGTTCGCTGGTGCCTTGCCTGATAGTCCTGCAGGAAGCCCAGCACGCTCTTCAGGTATTGGGTTTGCTGTCCCTCACTGTCGAACAGGCGTTCGCCACGGCCTTCGCGATTGAAGCCGTCGAAACTTTCGTCGATGTGAAGGATGAACGTCTTGCCGCCACGGTCCGTCGAAAACACGAACGGATAGCGGCGCACGAACGCCGGCACATATTTGCCGAGCCAGGCACCATCGTCGTCGACGAAGAGGTTCTGTGTCTGCTGGGCGCCGAGAACCACCGCAGGTGTCACCGTGTCGTCCGTGCCGGCAAAGACGATCGGATATTCGGCGGCAGCCTGAGCAAATTCGATGGCCGTCACCGGAACCGAGTTCACTTCTCTTGCGAACTTGTAGGAAGTTCCAGCCTTGATGGAGACATCCTTGTGGCGATCAGCCGAGACGGGATGCACGTCCTGATAGAAAAGAAGTTGTGCTGCCATGGTGTTTTCCCTCTAGTATCTTGTAAGCGTTACTCAGGTATTCGAGAAGACAGCCGCCAGATTTTTACTCGGGCTAATTTGATCGAACACTTTATTAGACTTCGTGTCCAGTCAAACTTTAAATAAACGCAGGAATATTTGCCGCGTTGAACGATAAATTCTACTTGCCATAGGCGAAGCCTCATGGGAGAACCTCACAAAGACGCGTCCGCCTACCCGAGGCACGGTCGGGCTCTCGGTCAGCATCAGATCGAGATGCAAGAGATTGGCGAGCACCCGCCGCTGTGACGTGTCGCGTGGGTCGAGCGCAATGGCGCCTCCGCCGACGGTACTGAGCGCCGCATTGGGCAATGTGTCGGTTAGCGCCGGAACCTCACGGACAACGGCCGCCCTGTAGACCTTCGAAATATCCTCGACGAAACGCAGGCTTACCTCCCGTGTCTGCGAGCGAACGAGGTCGGCGTCCTCCTCCGGGACGATGACCCGAATGGTTGGCTTGTCGAAGTGCGCGACATAGGCGATCACCCTGCCACGTTGCACGAACTTGCCGGGCAGATCGTGATCGTCGGGCAAGATCAGCGTGCCGCTCGATTGCGCTCGAACGATCAAATTCTCCTGCCTTTGCCGTGCCAGGTCGAGATCGGCGAGAGCAAGCCGCAGCTCCTCCTTGACCATGCGCGCATGGGCAAGGTCCGAGAGATCCTGCTTGGTAAGACGCCGTTGGAGCTCGGCGACGCGCAGTTCGAGCAGGTCGACGCGGGCCGCCAGCAGTGGATCCTCCAGCCGGATCAGTGGATCGCCAGCCTTGACCTCGGCGGCGGCTGCAGCCGCGATTTCATCGACCGTACCGTCCGTCTGAACATGGACGATCGCTTCGCCTGGCAGCCAGACGACACCTTGCACGACGGTCGCATGCGGGATGGGCAACACGAATAGCAGCAGCGCGGCGACGGCAAGCGTCGAGGCGACGACCGCGAAAGCCCGTCCCCGGTTTCTTCGCAGCAGCGGGCTCGTCAGCAGGAACCAGACGGCTTTCGCCAATGGTACGGCCAACATCAGGATCAATGCCCATATGGCGAGCAGCGTGCCGACGATGAAGAACTTCTGGCTGACGAGCGCGATGATCGCGCTCGTGACCACGAGACGGTAGAAGAACGCCGAGACGCCATAGAGGACGAACCAGAACTCCTCCCCGGGCGCCGTCGCCGGTGAACTGACCGCGCCGATTTTGAAGGCGTGGCGCTGAACGAGGTAGGCGAGATATTTGTTGGCCCGGCTCGCGAGGTTGGGAATCTCCAGAAGATCACTCAGAACGTAATAGCCATCGAAGCGCAGGAGCGGGTTGCCGTTGAAGAGCAAGGTCGACACGCCGCCGATCAGCATGACGTTGAAGGCGAAGGCCCGAACGGGCCCCTCCTCCGCATTGACCCATACGACGAGGGCAAGCGCGGCGAGCGTCATTTCCACGAAAATGCCGGCAGCACCGACGAGGGCGCGCTGCCACTTGCTGGCAAAAGCCAGGCTGTCGGATGCATCGACATACGGAACCGGCATGAAAACCAGCATCATCGCGCCGACCTCGTGAACGTCGCCACCCCATCGCTTCACGGCGTAGGCGTGCCCGAGTTCGTGCAGGGTCTTGATGAGCGGATAGGCGATCAGCATCAGGAAGAGGTTCGACGTTGACAGCACGCGGTCGGTCACATTGGCGGTCAGCCCGTTCCAGTTCATGCCGGCAAGAACGGCGGCATAGGCGACAAGACAGATGAAGAGGAGTGCGCCGAACCAGGAGAACAGTACCCGCCCGACGACGGCGGTGGCGTTCAGAAACTCGTTCGGATCGATGAGACCGAAGCGAATGGCGAGCGGATTGCCGAAACTCATCAAAAGCTTGCGATTGCGCACCTTCTTGCCGCGTTCGGCGATTTCATTGATGTCGGGCGGCACGTTACCGAATAAAACGTCTGCCGCGTGCAACTGCCCGAGAAGCTGAATGACCTCATCCTGGGTGACGACCTTGTCGATGAACTTGTCGCAGGCGATGTCCCAGATCGCCTGCATCGTGCGCTCGCCATCCATCAGGCTGATGATGAAATAGGTCTCGGGCGTGAAACGATGGAAGCGCCCTGAGGTCCGGTCCTGCAGCACGTACCAGAGCTGGCCACGGAAGACCGTGCGATGGATGCGGACATGGCCACGCAGCTTCAGCTTCAGTTGCGCGACGCGGTACCAGGATGAGCTGAAGTAGGACCGTTCCATATCCGCGTCCTCACGGCAACCAGCGCCACGCGGCGAGATAGGCCCACTGCACCATCTTGTCGGTGTAAACGCGGATCAGGAGCCGTTCGTCCACGGCGGTCTTGGCAATGCCCTCCATGCCGGGCCGCAGCCGATCGCTGACATGATCCAGCGCTGCTTCGACCTTGAAGAAATTGTGGCCCTCCTTCTGGGTGGAAATCGCGGTGATCTGCTCGATCCGGTAGGTGAGCGGCTCCTGCGGAAGTGCGGAAACCCGCAGGACTCCCTTGCGGCCGATCTCGACATCGTCGATGTCGCTTTCGTCGACTTCGAGGATGACGCGATAGGATTCCAGCGGTGCGATCGTGAAGAGCTCCTGTCCGCGCTCGACCGCCGCACCAATCGACTGGCTGAGGTCGCCGCTGACGACATAGCCGTCAAAGGGAGCAAGCAGCCGGGTACGCTTGAGCTGCTCGTCGATTAATGCGAGCTGGGCGTCGGCCTGATCGATCTGCGCCTTGACGATGAGCGCTTCGGCCCGTTCGTGCTGCATCAGCGCCCGGTCGTATTCGGTCGTCTTCTGCTGCCGGGTGGTCGTCAGCCGAAGCCGTTCGAGTGTCAGATCCTGGTCGTCGAGCTGCGCCAGGATCTGACCCTGCTTGACCACTTCGCCGGCCCTTGCCGATTGACTGGAGACATAGCCGTTGAACGGCGCCACGACTGTTCGCTGGATTGTGCCGCGAACGACGGCCGAGGACGTGACGGAGTATTCCGTCGTCGCCACGCTGAAATAGGCGGCCAGGACGGCGGCAATCAGCGTCGCGAGCTTGCGGCCGAAATAACCTGGGCCCAATAGCCGCCGCAACTGGTTGCCGGCGGCCTCCCAGAGCTTCACGAAGACGTTCCTGTCGTTGCGGCGTTTCTCCTCGAGAACCGGTCCGACGACCGCTGCCACTGCGTCACACAGATCGACGGTGGTCTCGTCGAAGGTACTGCCGCGTGGGCGCTGCAGCGTCAGCGCCCCGACAATCTGATGCCCCGACTGCAGTGGGATCGTCAAAACGCCCCCGCACTTGTGCGTCTCGACCAGCTCTTCGTGTGCCCGGACGACGCGATACTCCCATTGCTCCTGCGGCGGGTAGAGAACGATCGCACGCTGATCGACAGCCTCGTCCATCGCCGCGCCGATGTCGCGAATAATGTTGACCTTGTTGCCGAAGCCTGCCGCATGCGAGACGGTTGCGACCCGACATCGCCGTCCGCGGACGAAACCGACGCTGACAGGGTCGCAGGCAAGCCGCATGGCGAGTTCGGTAACGAGCGCTGTGGCCGCCTCGACGAAGCCCTTCGCCTCAAGGACCGCGGCAAGCATGTCGAAGGCCAGCCTGTTTCGTTCACTGATTTCTTCGTTCTCGACTTGGAGCTGGCGCCTGAGCAGCACCTCGATCCAGCCGGAGGCCCATTGCACCTTGCGCATCACTTCGTTGATCGCAGATGGCTCGGCGGAAAGCGAAAGTGCGCAGGCGCCATACAGGCGCTCGTTAACGATCAACGGCGAAGCGATCAATTGCACCATGCGGCTGCCGGTGGTTCCGGTGGATATGCCCTGACGTTGGCTCAGCGCCTTTTCGGCGGCGGCGGTCAATCCCTCGTCGGAGCCCCGTTCCGGCCAGAAGGCGATTGGCGTATAGGGTCCGGTGTCTGGCTCCCCGAGCATGACCATGCCGCTGGCGACGCCTGCGATCTGACGGCAGAGTATGGCGAGCCACGTCTCCACGAATTCTTCCGGCTTGGTCGCATTGCGGAATTTTTGCCAAAGCGCTTGATCCAAAATAGCGTACTTCACCGCCCCCGGGCCTTCGACCGGGGGCGGTGGTGAATATTCCCTGGCAATCTGATCAGTCATGCCGGCACGCGATGGCCAGACAGTTTATTCGCACGCTAACGCCCTCCAAAGAGACTGACCAATCGAGAAAGCAGTCCCTTTCGGGCCTCCCACTCGATCATGCCGTTCAACACGTCCTGCTCACTTGTGTCGGCGTCGTTCTCACCGGCGCCGGAAGTCTTGACGGCGTGATTACCGATATCGGCCGTCCAGGCTGTTGGATCGACAAATGTGCCGGTTGCCTCGTCGAAGACCCATGCCTTCACATCATCATTGCCGAAGCGGGCCATGCCATGGCCTCCACCGGTTGCCGGCTGCGACGTGGCAGCCGGAACGTCTCTCCCGCTGCCGGTCCAGCCGGATGCCGCGGCAACCTCGCTCGCGTCGCCGCCTCCCGATATCTGGAGATCAGAAGCGCTGATGCCGGCAAGTTTCATCAGCCGTCGCTCAGTCGGGCTTACGAACAGACCCAACTCTTCGTCGAACACCTCCGCGGCGTTGCGCGCTTCGGGCTGGTTTGCCGCCAACGGCAACCGGCGCTCGCCAATGCCGAGCGTTTCGGCCATGACGTCGCCGACAGCATTGCCGGCAGAGTGGGCCAACCCGGCCTCATGACCCATTTCATGGAGCAGGACCGAGAGCAGATCGAAGCGTCCCTCGGCCGGCCCGCCGGCAATCGCCTGCCACTTGCCGTCGACCAGGCTGTACTCCTCGTTATCCTGCGGCGTGAGATCGACGAACCAGCCCCGGCCGGCGGCGTTGCGGTCGATCCTGATTGCACCGAACACGGCTTCGGCCAGTCGGTCGCCCTCGAGATCGACGATCTCAAGGTCGATCGTGCCGAGACGCGCCAGGGTTGCCGCATCGAGCAGTCCCGATTTCGCCCAGAGGGCGATGGCATCGTCGAGCACCGAGAGTGCCTGCCCTCTGGTGATTTCGCCACCGGTGACGGTCGCTTCGCCAGTCGCCGCCAGCAGATTGGCCGCCGTGTTGAAGGCGGGATCGTTGGTTCTGATCAGGAAGCGATCGAACGAGCTTGATCCGACACGCGACATCGTGCCGAAACCGCCATCGACCAGTGCAGCATTGTAGCCATAGGTGCCGACGAGGCCGCCATTCACCTGAACGCTGACCGCCGCCCCCTTGAAGGTCACCTTCAAGGTATAGTCGACGCCGGCATCGAGGACACGGCTGAAGGACTGATCGACCTTGTAGCCGCCCTTGGCGGTGACATGACCGACAAGCACCTTGTCGCCGGCAACATCGAGGGCGACGAACTTGTAGTCGTTCGCACCGTAGCTGTCGAAGACAATGCCGCCGATGCCCGCGGTCGAAAGCTTGGCCTCCAGCTCAAGGTAGGAATCTGCCCTAAGCGTGGTACCGACGTTGAACGTATTGATAGCAGCGCCCGCCGCGCCGGCAAGCCGGCCGCCGGCGACGGTCCAGCCTGTTGCGGCCGTCCCCGTCATCGGGAAGCGCCCCGTTCCGTCGAAGTTGTCGGCATAGTCAAGCGACAGGTTCGGCGGCAAGATCTGCACCGAAAAGTTGTCCACCTTCGACTTCGAGCCATCGTTGCCGACGCCCACCATGCCGCGGTTGAGGCCCACGGGCGCGCCGTCCTCGATCCTTGGCGCGAAGGTGTAACCGAACCAGTTCACACCCGCGACCGTCACCGTGACGTTCGTGCCGTTGACGGCGACGAGCACGTCATAGGTTATGCCGGCTTTCAACTGAACGGGCTTGTTCGACTTGGCAACCTGATGCCAGCCGCTGGCATCACGATAGCCCATTTCGATCTGGTCGTTCGAAATGTTGATGCCTGCCCATTTGAAATCCGTCGGCGAGCGGTAGTCGAAGATGACATAGGAGTTCGCCTTCCAGCCTGCCAACGGCTTCTGCGCCGTGATCTTCGCCGAGATCTCGAAATAGATCGGCAGATATTGATCGGCGTAGAAGACCGCCGCCGCCTGACCCCACGAAGTCTCGGACTCGACCGACATCATGCCACTCGACACCGTGAACTTGCCCTGGTCGGCAGCGAACACGTCGAGCGTTCCGTCGTTGAAGTCGGCCGTGCGCAGCACGTCGCGCTTGCCGCCGGGGATGTTGCCGGCCTGCGGGTCGGTCGGACCACCGGTCTGGTCTTGCCAGATACCGTGATCCTTCTGGGTCACCAGTCCGAGTTCGCCTTCGACGCCACCCTGGAACTGCGACACATGGCTGTACTTGTCGCTGCCGTTGACGTTGCCGGTGTCAGCAGTCCGCGTGATGTCGACACCGTCGCTGAAGGCTTGGGCATAGAGGAAGTCGAAGAGCTGTGGCGGCACCTGGCGGCTGACCGTCGCAATACCGAACGGCGCGAACGGCACGAGATAGCTGTTGAACTCGCCGACCCAATCGATGAGGCGGTCGCCGCCGGTGTTTCCGATCAGGATGTCGAGCCCGGCGCCACCAAAGACGCGGTCCTCGTAAACCGGATGCGTCTCCGGCTGGTCATTGAGCCAACCATTGGTGCTGAGTACGTCGTCGGCGTTCATGAGGTCGTTGCCCCAGCCGCCATAGATGTGGTCGCGCCCGGTTCCGCCGACGATCCAGTCGTTGCCGAGATCGCCGAAGATGGCGTCGCTGCCGTCCGTGTTGCGGTCGGCGAAGGCAATCGGCGTTCCGTTGGGCGAGAACGCGATCGCGCCATTGACCAACGGGCCTTCATTGTCGACGAGGTTGAGGAAGTACTGGAACTGCGTCGGCGCGACGCCCGACTTCCAGACGCTTCCGTTCGCATTGAACAGGATGGCCCGACGCGGGTCGTACTCGTCATAAAGGAAGAATTCACCGAGCTTGCTCTGCACCGGCTTCGGCGCGTTCCAGGGATCGGTGTCGGCGCCGAAGCGCAGGACGTCACCCGGATTCCACGGCCGGGTGAAATCGGTGCGCACCAGTCCGACCACGGCGCCGTTTTCGAAGCGCTGGGTATAGCTGAGCGGCAGAGCCTCGCCTCCGCCAATGGCATCGTCGCCGGCCCCGCCGTGGACGAAGTCGTCTCCAAGGCCGCCGAAGATGATGTCGTCGACGACATTGGCATCGAACAGCGGATCATCCGCGCCCTGCGCATTCGGCTTCAGGTTATAAGGCGTGAGATCGACGGACTTCTTCAATTGACCGCCGATGTTGATCGTCTCGGTCTGGACCTGCCCGGGCGTGTAGATGAACTCGTTGAGCACGTCGCCCTGGCTTGTGCGATCATCCGGATCGGTGGCAAGGAGCGCCAGGACACCGTAAAGCGGTTCGGCATAGGTGGCGCTGTTGCGGCTCGTAAAGATCCGGCCATCATCGCCGAGGATGCCGTCCTGGCCAGTACCGCCGGAGATCCAGTCATTGCCCCAACCGCCGATCAGATCGTCGTTCTCGGCATCGCCGAACATGCGGTCGTGACCGCCGCCGCCATAGGCGGTGTCGTCACCGGTTTCGCCATGGAATTCGTCATGGCCGCCGATGTCGGTCTTCGCCCACAGACCGAATTCGTAGCGATAGGCCGGATCGTTCGGATTCGTCTTCGAGAACAGGTCGGGACGGAAGTCCGGACCGCCCGGCGTGTAGTCGAGGAGGTGCACGCCACGAACGACGATGCGTTCGGCCCCGGCGCGAGCTGGATCGTTCACATCGTAGTTGAACTGGACGTACAACTGCTGGTTTGCCAGCCCATTCGGATTGATATTGACGCCATTGATTCCGACGATACGGACGATATTGCCGTTGTCGCCGACCATGGTGTCGGCATCGCGGGCATAACGCGCGGCCGCAAGGGTGCCATCACCCGGAAGGTCAAGGTCATTGCGGTCGATTTCGCCGCCGGTACCGCCGAAGATGTAGTCGTCGCCGTCAGGCCGTGCATTCGCATCGGTCAGGCTGAAGAACGATGACGAGCCGCCAATCAGGTCGTCCTGGCCAAGACCGCCGAACAGTTGATCATCGCCGCCACCGCCTTCGATGTAGTCCTGGCCGTCGCTCGCAGCGGCGAAGGATGCAATCACCGTCAGTGGCCCGATCGGATCGGCAACACCACCCGACGTCCTGGAGGCGCCGACATGCGACGTTCCGGCAAACGCAAGCTCGATACCGCCGTCGCCCTGGATGACGTCGTTGCCCAGTTGGCCGAAGATCTCATCATGACCTTCGCTGCCGGCGATGTAGTCGTTGCCGAAACTGCCGACGCCGGCGGATCCCTGATCGAAGGCGAAGGTGTGAAGGGTCGCATAGTCGACCGCATACTCGCTCCACCATGGCGCGCCGTCCGGGTCGCGGTAACGGCGTGCAATATCGTCGACGAGCAGGAGACCGCTGTTGTCGCCGGTGACGGTGCCGAAGCCTGCCGGGATCGGCCGGTCGGTGCGGCTGTAGAGCAGCGCTGCGGCAAGCGTCTGGAAGCGCTTGCTGAAGGTATCGTCCAGCAGGTTGCCATCCGCGCCGCCCTGGCGGGTGAGGTAGACGTTATCGCCGAAGATGCGGTCGTCCTGCTGGTCGCCGTCGAGCATGTCGTGGCCGGCACCACCGACGACCACGTCGCGGTCAAGCCCGGCGAAGACGATATCGTCGGCACCGTTCTGCAGCTCGGCCGACTTGATCGCTGTCACGAGCACGAGCTCGGTCGTCTGGATCTTCTGTTTGAGACCGGACGGCAGGTTCGGATCGTCGACGAACATCTCGATGACGCCGTGGTCGGCGAAGATGATGTCGTCGAAATCACCGAGAACGCCGGCGGCAGCAACCGCACTCGGACCGTACCCAAGATGCGAAGCGTCGTCACCGAAGATCAGGTCGCGACCTGCCTGCATGAGATCGCGGACAGAGGATTTCACCGGCTTGATCGTGGTACCGTTGGTGTCGGTGTTCGGGTTGGCGGAAGGCCGCGGGCTGTTGTCGACCGTGTCGATGAACAGCTGGCGGGTGAAGATGTTCACGTTCACGCCGCTGTCGCCATAGATATGGTCGACGCCGCGGTTGCCGATGATGAGGTCGTCGCCCGAGCCGCCGGCGAGATGGTCGCCGGCCTGGCTGCCGTAGATGGTGTCGTTACCGGCGCCGCCATAGATCGTCAGCCCGACGTTGGGCAGTTGCCCCCCAGGAACATTCGCAAACAGGGCGCTGGCATCGATGATGTCGTTGCCGGCGAGCTTGAAAGGATTGGCGAGCGGGAAGACCCATTCGTCGTCCTCGTTCTCCCCGTCTCGCAATTGCGGGAAGGGATCGAACGGCTTTTCGCCGAATTCCATGCCGAGCACATTGTGGGCCTGGCCGGAATACCAGATGCCATCCTGGCTGGTGTCGCCATAGACGACGAGCGGCGAGTTCGGCCCGGCACCACCATTGACCTTGATGTAGTCGCCGCCGACGCGCTTGCCGCCGTCGAGCGTCACGTCATAGCCGAAGACGGTGAGCGACACACCGCTTGCCGGTGTCAGCGCCACGTTCTGCAGCGTCATGACCGCAGCGGTGAGCGCCTGGATCGTGAACGGTCCTGCGTAGCCGCCGACATAGACCTTCTGGCCGACATAGAAACCATCCACCAACCAGCTCCCGGCGCTGCGGGTCAGGCTGTTGGTGGCAACGTTCATCGTGCCGGAAGCCGTGACCGTGCGTGCTTCGGCGACATGCAGCGAGCGCTCGGCATAGCTGTTGAACGCATCGACCGCCAGCGTGACGCCTGCCCCCTGCCCGACGTGGGTGTTCGGAGCACTCAGCACCAGGGCGCTGAGGTCGCCCCAGGTCAGGGCGGAATTCGGCGGCGGCGGCAGGGTCGCATCGACGATAGCAAGGATCGTGCGGGTATAGGTCTCGCCCTCCAGCTGGATGACCTGGCCAACCTGGTACCGATCTTCCGACCAGTCGCGCCCATCGAGGCGGGTTACGACGATCGATCCACCGCCGGCGCTGGCAATGTTCATCTTGCCGGCGCTCTCGACGTACATGTTGCCGCCGCCATGGACGAGCGTCAGGCCGCCATGCGCACCCTGTACATAGAAGCTCTTGACCGCATCGTTCTGTGTGGCGAGCAGCGCGCCTTCGAGTTTCAGCGAGAAGCCGTCATCGGAGATCTCGATGATGCGGAAGTCGCGCTTTCCGTTTTCATCGACCATGGTGATGAGATGACCGGCAAGATACCCTTCATCCGCCCACTTGATGCCGTCCTGACGGGTGACGATGCCACCGGTGTAGGTGGGGTCGATGTCGACATCGGTGACCACCGTTTGCAGGATCGCATTGGTGACCGGGTTGATGCGGTTGATGGTCCTCGGCGCATCGCTGACCAGCGGAAGCTGGCCGCCGATGACACGCATGGTTGAACCGGAAATCGAGACAATCTGGTACTCGCCCTTGGCGAAGTCCTCGTTGATGCTGATGAAGTCGCCGACCGCAAAGCCGGTCCATGCGCCGCCGTCGGTGCGCACGATGATCCCGCCGGCAATCGTCTGGGCGACGTCGACGGATTTGTTGACGGTGATCACGTCCTTGTCGATCGCGGTGATTGTCAGCGAGCCGCTGGCAACGCCGGCAAGCGACGAGCCGCTCAAGACCAGGATCGAATTGTCGTTCGGATCGGCACCTTCCTCCGGATGCAGCGGATCGATGAGCGCGTCATTGATCGCGACGACGGTCCATGTGCCTGACTGCCCGGCAATCTGCACGGTCTGGCCGACGAGGAAGCCCATGGCCTTCCAATCGAAGCCTGTGCGCACGATCGTGCCGCCATTGCTGCCGTTCGGTGTGACCGTGAAGGTGTTGGTGACCTGAACGGACGGTGCGGGATCGAGCGTACCCTGAATGACGAGGCCGTCATTGCCCTCGCCGAGCATGAGGTTGACGACCTCGATCGTGCTCTTCGTGGCGTTGGTGCCGAACTGGCCGTCGGCGCCGACGCTGATCTTGCCGAAGCTGATGCCGCCCGGGAAGAAGTCGGATTCACCAAAGGTCGGGTCGCCGCTGACACCGAGACCGAGGCTCAGGTCGTCGGCCATGTTGAAGCCGGTCAGCGTCGTCTGCGTCATGACGCCGTCGACATCTTCCTTGCTGGTGTCGTTGAAGATGTTGAGCACGTCGATCTGCTGCGATTCTGGCGGCTGGGCGCCGATCGCGATCAGGAAGTCGTCCGCTTCGCCCGGCAGTTTCAGACCATTTTCCAGTGAGCGGTCGGCGCCTGTCGGACCGCCTTCGACAGCCAGCGGGCCGCGCAACTTCGACAGATAATGTCCCGAGACGGGGAAGACCTTCACGCCTTCGCGCGTGACGGGGATGTCGTAGTTCTCGTCCGCCTGCAGGACGACCGTCTGCTGGACAGAGTAGTTCCCCGGATTGAACGTCGCGACCGCCGCGGTGCGCAGCACTTTGACGCCCGAAAGCGTGCTGCCGACCGGCAACAGTCCGGCGTTTTCCGAGGTGATCTGGATCGTGGCATCCTTGGTGTCGTTCTCGCCGCGGATGATCGCGATCTTGAAGTTACCGATAACGTTATCGGCGGCGTCGAAGACACGTATCCACTGGCCTTCCAGGAAGCCATAGGCGAGCCAGCCGTCCGCATCGTCGGCAAGGCCGGCGATCGTCATGCGATAGGTGAGCGCGCCGTTTTCAAGAACCGTATGGAACTGGATACCGCCGGTAAAGGCACCTTCGCTGGCGAGGTCCGAGAGGATGACGTCGGCAAGCTGGCCGCCGGTGCCGAACGTGCGGTCGACCTTGATGAACTTGCCGTCCACCGTGTCGATCGCGGTGATGTAATAATCGCCGCTGTTGCCGCCGGCGTTGCCGATGCGGATCTGCTGGCCGACGAAGAAGCCTTCGTCGACGAAGCTGCCGAGATCGGCGCCCGTGCCGCGCGTGATCTTGCCGTTGAGGCCGTCATTGCTGAAGACGAGGTTGCCATCGAAAATCTGCGTCGGCCTCAGCCCGCCAATCACCGTATAGCCCGAGCCGGGTGTGACGGCGACACCGTTGACGCTGACGACGTCCGCCAGGCCGTCGGTGACGATCGCAACCTGCACGGTGGTGCTGGGCGCCTTCGTCAGCCGGATCGTATAGTCGTCCGTGTCGCTGCCATCGGCATTGAGCACCGTCGTACCGCCGCTTTCGAGCACGACGGCGCCGGCCGTGTCGTTGTCGATGACCTCGATATCGATGTAACCGGGGCCGGACCGCAAGTTCGGGAAGACATAGTCGTGGTCGGCGTCGGTCGTCAGCACGTCGTCGCGCTGGAAGTAGATGACTGCCGTATGCGGATCTTCCCGCGGGATATCGTCACGCGCCTGCACGCCGATGCGAACCGGGTCGTCCCAATTGGTATGGTCGAAGGTCAGTCGCCAGTAGCCGTCAGCATGCTTGTACATACGGTCGCCGGCCGAGTTGAAGATGTTCGTCGGATCGTCGACATCGAAGATCTGGATATCCTCGTCGCTCGGCTCGTTGAGGAAGAGCTTGACGACGATGATGTCGCCCACCTCCGGCGCCGTCTGGAGCTGAACGAGGATTTCATCCGTAAGCTGGGTCGTCGGGCTGCCTTCGATGACGAGAGACCGGCCGTCTTCGATGTTCGTGCCGGCCGCGACCTCGGTCACATAGATCCCGGGCGTGTCGTTGTCCCTGACGAGCACTTCGACATTGCGGACGTCAGCCGCGTCGAAGGGGTCGCCATCGGGGTATTCGGCATCGATATCGATGACGTTGGTGTCGACGCCGCTGAGATCGGAAATCACGCTGTGCTGGATAACGACCACGCGGTCGCCTTCGGCGCGCGGATCATCCGGCGCATAGACATAGACCTTCTGCGCATTCATCCAGTTGCTGCTGTCGAACCGGAGCACGACCGCGCGATCGTTGATGATCTGCGGCACGCCGTTGACAGTGATGACATGCTGGAAGTCGCTGTCGGTGACGGTTCCGCCGGGATTGACGGTGGACAGCCAGATCGTGTCGCCGAGGCCGTTCGGCAAAGGCGCCGGGTTCAACAGCGTGCCGTCTTCCTCTTCCTGCGGTGAGCGTGCCGCCGAGACGGTGACATAGATTACCTGACCCGCAAGCGGAGCGACCGCAAGTTTCACCGTATAGCTGTCGACATTGACCGGACCGCCTTCGCGCACGGCAGTGAAGCCGCCGGTTTCGTCGATGCGGATAATGCCTTCGTCTTCGGAAGCGACGTTATAGTCGAAGCCGTCGACGAGCACGCCGTCATAGAGCGCATCACCAGACGTGACGAGATGATCGACAGCGCCGGAGGCTCCTTCGAGTTCGCGGGTCACGATGTCTTCGGTGACGTCGCCGGTGACGTTGATCGTATCGGATCCCAAGCCGCCGATGACGCGATAGGCAACGCCGAAGGCGGTCGACTGAACGAAGAATTCGTCGTCACCTTCGAGACCGTCGACCTCGACCACTTCGATCGTCGTGTAGCGCACATTGAGGCCGGCGCCGAAAATGCCGCGTTCGGTGATTGCAAAGTCGTCGGCAAATTCCGTGCCGAGGATAACGAGCTTGTCGAAGCCCGTGCCGCCATCGACGGAAACCGGTGCGTTCACATTGTACTGGACCTCGTCCTCACCGCCGCCGGCGCGGATATCGGGCGCCCGCGCAACAGAGAAGCCGAGCCCGATGATCGGCATCGCAACGCCTTGGTCGTCGCGCACGATCACGTCGTCGGTATAGTCGTCAGGCGTGGAATCAGCATCGGCAAAGTTGATGACGCCGTCGCCATTGGTGTCGAGGGTAACGGCCGGCAGATCGTCCTGATCGATCGTGCCGTCGCCGTTCCAATCCTGATTGGCGACCGCGGCGATCGCAAAGGCCCGCACGATAAACAGGTCGTTGTTGTCGTCGCCTTCGAGCCTCAGTTCGGCCTGGTTCGAATAGACGCGGAACTCGTCATTGCCGGTTCCGCCCTGGGCGACCAGCGGCGCACTGATGCCGGGGCTCAGCCAGCCGCGCGTCGTTGCGACCATGTCCGGGAAGACATCCTGGGCAAGCAGGCCGCCGCCGAAGAACGGTGTCGCGCCGTTTTCCGGGTCGTCGGTGCGCTTGTTGCCGAAGATCTGCCCGATCTGGAAGGAGTCGTCCCCCGCCCCACCCTGCAGCGACACGATGGCCGTCGTATCGTCCGAATAGAAATTGTCGTTACCACCGAGGCCCTCGATGGTGACACGTCCGTTGAGTGCCGTGTCATAGTTGATGCGCGCACTCTCGTTCGAAGGCTCGTTGTCTTCAATGGTGTCCGCATAGGTGGTCGGCTGGCCATAGACCATCGCGACATAGGCGGGACGATCGGCGGTTTCGTGCGGCAGGTAGTTTGCACCGCGCAGCAAGAAGATGTCGTCGATCGGCTTGTTGCCGTCGCCGTCCTTGCCGTTGAAGGCGGAGTTGTAGCCGTAGATGTTCAGCGCATCGACACCGTCGTTCGACCGCCCGGTGTCGAGTACGTTAATGACGTAGTTGCGGTTGAAGTCCGTGCCGGCCGTACCGCGGCCCGGATTGTTCGAGCCAAGCGTGTAGACCTCGTAGAGATCACTGCCGGAGACACCGTCGAGCGTCAGCGTATGCTCGGCGGCCGTCGTCATGTTGGGCGAGGTTTCAGTCGCCGTGTCCTGCAGGTAGTAGACGGTGAAGCGGTCTTCGCCATCGGCAAGCGCCGGGTTGAGCGTCTGACTACCATAGGCGCGGGTCTTCGAGCCGAGGAAGATATAGCCGGGGCTGCCCTGGCTGTTGGTACCGCCGGCGCCGGAGGGATCGCCGAACTGGATGGTATCGACATCCGTGTTGCCGAAGATGCAGGTCAGATTCGTGGCGTGCGGCGCACTGGTCTTCGGTGCGGCGGTACCTACGGGCGTACCGTTGCTCTTGTTGCCTGGCGTTACCGCGGCATTGGCGATGATGCGCCCACGCAGCAGCATGACCGAGCCGAAGCCGATGTCGGCGTTGGCAAGCAGGCTGATGGTTTCGTCGAAGGCGGTGACGTCGCCATAGATGTCGATGCGCTTGGCGGCCAGGATCTCACTGTTCGAGTCGAGCGTGACGTTGTCGCCGACGCGCAATTGCACATTGCCCTTCTCGGCGAAGATCTGACCATGCGGGATGAGACGCTCGGCATCCGCCTGGAAGGTCGGGAAGGTGGCGCCGTCTTCGGAGAAGCGCGCGCTGCCGCTGTGCAGGAGGTCGAGGTTTTCACCCTGGCCCCCTGTCTCGCGAACGGTAATGCGGATATCGCCGTCATAGGTATGCGCCAGCACGAGGCGCAGGTTGCCGGCGCTTTCGCCGGGATTAACGGGCGCTTCCGCCAGATAGATGTTGTTGTCGGCTTCAAGGGCGACGTCGTCGTTGGACGATCCACGCGAGGAGTCGATTTCGAGGTCGTTGTTAAAGGCACCGATGGAGCCGCCGCCATTGGCGTCGAGATCAATGCTCTGGCCGATGAGGTCGGCGAAATCGTCGCCGGCGCCGTTGTTGCGGGCATCGAGGATCGAGCCGGCGACGGTACGCAGCGAGATGTCCCTGGTCGTATGAACGGTGTGAACGAGAAGATCGCCGGCAACTTCGTCGAGGAAGATGCCAAGCGTGTTATCGGCGGTGGTATCGAAGGCCCTGAGCACGCCCAGGCCACCAACGCCGTTGCGGATGTCGACGTTGATCTCGAGGAAATCCGTCGGCAGGCCGATGCCCCCGAGCGGCGAATTGATGTCGAGCAGCGTCGGGTTGAGAACCTGCGCAGCAACCTGTGCATGGTTCGGATTGAAGAGGCCGACACCGGCCGCCATGGTGATGTTGCGGCCGGCGACGTCGGCTTCGACGTCACCCTCCGTCAGACCGCGCGCATCCAGGATGCGTCGCGGCGAATAGAGCAGCACATCCGACGCGGTCGACTTGATGCGCTCGACGCGCATGTCACCGGTCTTCTCGCTGAGGGCGATATAGCCGTTGGTCACCACGTCGATGTCGCCGTTACCGGCAATCTCGGTGATCCCGAGAACGTTGATGGTCGTTGCGATGGGCGCGGGATTTGCGGCTGCAACGATGATGTCGCCACCAGCGGTTACGGATCCGGCCTGGAGGCCGGGCAGAGTCCGGCTGCCGGTTGCGGGGTCGATGCCACGGAAGTCATAGGTCGAGGCGATCGCCGTATTGCCCGTTGCGAAGACACCACGGCTGAGCGGTTCGGGGGAGCCGCTGTCCGGCCGGAAGAAATTGTAATGGGTAAGGCCGGCCGCCTGGCTCGGCGCCTTGACGAGCACGCCGCCAGATGCGCCGGCGCCGGTCTGCTCGATGCTCGCCTGTAGCAGCACGTTGGCGGTATCGCCGGCGCTGATCCGGTCGATTTCAACGATGTAATAGCCGCCGCCGAGGTCTTCGCGCAGCAGGGCCTTGAGGTCGAGATTGACGTTCTGGATGGCATCGACCGTGAAGGTCTCGGCCGAAATCAGGCTGTGCTGGTTGGTGAGCGGCCCGCTCGGCGAAAGATTGATCGCGACACCTGCAAGGGCGTTCGCCAGCGTGCTTGCCAGCTTGACGCTCAGACCATCGGACGATGCGATGACATAGTAGTAGCCGCCATCGGTAAGCCCGCCGATGACAGTGCTGACCGCGTCGTAACGCACGAGTTGGCCGGTGTAGAAGCGGTTTTCGTGGCCGAGGAAGATCTGCTCGGTCAAGCCGCTGACACGGCCGGTATCGAAGCTGATGAGTTGTGGCAGGCCGGCACTGTCAACGATGTCGACATTGACGCGGTTTCCGGTCGTTCCCACGTTTTCCTCGGCACGGATATTGAGGACGTGTGTGCGGATCAGGGATGCCCGGCCATCGCTGCCGACGACACCGCGATCGTTGGTCGCGAATACAGATCCATCGGTATTGACGATCGAAGTGGTCCCGATCGGGTTTTCGATGGTGCCGTTGATGTAGATGTCCGAGTGGCCACCCGTGTCGGTGATCTCGATCAGCGTCGGCGCCACCTCGCGTTCGATGTTGAAGGTGAGCGTCACGGTCTTCGACGGGTTCAGCCAGGCAAGCGGTTGCTCGTCGGTCACGACGTCGATGTTGTTGATGATAATGTTCTTGTCGGACTCGTTGCGGATCGTGACGCGCTGCAACGTGTCGCGGAACGTCCAGGTACCGCCGGAACCGATCATCGAGTCGGAATCGAAGACGACGTCGCCCGGACCGGGATTGACGATATCGTTGACGACGATGTCGTCGCTCTGGATGGTGTCACCCTCTCCTTCGCTGCTGCCGCCACCGCTCGCGCTGTCGTTGACCGTCACCTCGACTGCGACGTCGATCTGGCCATCGGCGCCGATGACGAGTTGCTTGACCACCAATTCGGGCGAACGTCCGGAAAGGATCAGGACATCCGAATTGAAATCGATCTGCTGCGGCCGATCGTCGGGGCTGCTGCCGTCAGAGCCGCCGGCGGCAAGCGAGCGCTTGCTGTGATCCGCATCGTCCGTCTGAGAAATTGAGCCGTTGACCGTGGAAGCATAGAGCGCCAGATGTTCGCTCGACGCCGCCGGCTCCTGCGGATAATCCGGATGGCCAAGCACGGCATCACTGTTGTTACGCGGGCCGGCGGTCACCAGAGCGCCGGCGGCACCGAATATCTTCGACGCCACGTCGGTATCGTTGTGCGCATCGGAGTCGACGAAGCCGAAGAGGCCGGTCGCGCGGGCATAGGACTTGGCATGAGTCTTGACGTTGTCGTAGCGCGTGACGAGATCGACACCTTCCCAGCCGGTCAGTTCGGAATCGGCATTGATATGGACTTCGGCCTTCGGACGCGCCGTCAACGTGCTTTCGGCCTGGCCCTCGCCGTAGAAACCTGCGCCGCGGCCATCGCTGCCTGAGAAGACATTGAAACGTCCGACCTTCGCGCTGGTAACGGCGCGTTTGGCGCTCAGAACAGCCCGATCGCCGAGAGTGGCAATGGTGTCGGCTTGATCCGGATCGGGGTTCGGGTCGGCGATGCCGATATAGACATGGGTGACGGCGTCGCCATCACCGCCGAAGCCGATACCGGAGCCGGTCGAATTTGCGGAGACGCCCGCTTCGGAGTAGGCCGTCAGTTTTGCAAGCTCGCCGGCAATGACGATCGCATCGGAGCCGATCGTTGCCGCACTGTTGTATTCGATCGAGACGATGGTCGTCGGCGAAGCCAGGCCAACCGCGCCGCCGGCGCTTGCGTGCGATGAGGCTCCGGTATTCACATTGGTGCTGGAAGCAACGGTGACGTTATTGCCCGCGACGATACGGGTGCCAGCGCCAATGGAGGCGACGCTGTCGACGTCCTGGTAGCTGTTGGCATCGGCGTCGCCAACGGCGACGAAGCCGCCGGTGCCGTTGACCGCATGTGCCGTCGTGTTGGTGGTGGCCGATGTGCTGACCGAAACGTCACCGCTGGTCGTCACAAGCGTTGCCGAAATCGTGGCGGTCACGTTCGCGTTGCTGGTGATATTGGCGTCGTTGCCGTTTACGCCGACAAAACCGCCGCCCGATCCCTTCGAATAGGCTGACGACACGCCGTCGCCCGACTGCGGCGCGATTTCGCTGAGAGATACCCGGCCGGGGCCGAACAGGAATTGCCCCCCAGCCGCCGAAGTCACGGCATCATTGATATCGATGCGCAGTTGTTGTTCGCTCGTGGCATCGCTCGATATATCGACGGCCAGTGCGCCGATCCGATGGTTGGCATAGGGACCGGACAGCCCGGTCGGCGTCAACGTCATCTGCGTGCCGCCAGTCGGCGCGTCCCACAGTTCGAAAGTGTCGTCACCGGGGCCGCTAACGCCACGGACATAATAGGTCTTGCCGTCCTCGAGCCCGCCGATGGGCAGATTCTTGGCGTTGATCAGTGAATGGATATCATCGGCGGTCTTCGCCTTGTTGGGCGTGAGTGTGATGATCGACTGATCGAAGGTCTTGGTGAGCGTCGTTTCCGTGACACTGTTGACGACCGACAGGATCAACGTGCTGCCGCTGACGCCAGTAACGGTGTAGGTGCCGCTGTTGGCGCCGGCGCCGCTGATGAACAGGGTACCGGTTCCAAAACCGAAATCGGCCCAGTTCTCGCCATCAGTGCGGATGATCCGGTCGCCAGCCCCGTTGCGGACGAACTGAACCTGTTCGGTGACGACGTCGTTGCGTTTCAGTTGGATCGTGGTCGAATTGACGACGTGGACGCGGTAGGTCTGGCCATCGGACAGCCCTCCGATCGCCGTTCCCGGCGCTCCCGTTTCCGTTTCGACATTATAGACGACGTGCTCGCCCTCGCTGAACCCATGGTTCAGCGCGTTACCGTTGTCGTCGAAGAAGCGAATGTTGTTCTGCGTACCGTCGTCGATGGGCGAACCGTCGGGATTGAGGGCCGTCGGATGGACATCGACCTGCCGGCTGACGAAGGTCTTGGCGTCGGGCGCGTCATAGGTGACGGCCATGCCATTGGTGAACCCATGACCGGAGATCGTGATCTGATTGCCGGCGATGTCGTCGGGTTGGAAGTTCTTGAAGTAGTTTTGCGGGTTGACCGCCTTGTCATGCGTATTGACCAGTTTGATATGGGATTCGTCGATAACCAGAACGTAGTAGAGATTGCCTTCGGTCAGGCCGAAGCTGTTAACGGTCTCGTCGGGACCGGCGTAGTAACGCACGGCATCGCCGCTGATGAAGTTATGCGCACCCTGGAAAGTAATGATCTCGGTTTCGGAATCGATGCTTGCGGCATCGAAAGTCGAGCCGAAGTATAGCTTGTTCGGGTCGACATTGCCGCCATCGATGACGTTAATCACGTTGTATTGACGGTTCACGGCCGGGTCCTGCGGATCGGGCCAGTTGAGGCCGGGGATCACCGCGCCGCCGGCGCCCGCATCGTATTCGACGGTATCGCCCGTCACGAGGCCGTGGTTGTTGACCGTGATCGTGTTGGCGACCCCGTCGGCGTCGACGACCGCATAGTCGGGCTGCGTCCCTGGAATGGGCGCAGCAATCGCCTCGACCGAGACGTCGCCCGTCGCATTGATGACACTGCCCGTTCCAATGCTACTGGAAACGGTCGGGTTGACATTGGTGGTCGCGTCGGAGTCGCCGGCGCCGAAGACGCCGCCGATCGTCACTCCGACGACCTTGGAGTCGCCTTCCGTGTTGGCGAGCGCCTTCAGCCGGACATGGCGTGCCGACTGGATGGAGGTGTTGTTGCCGATGGTCGCGGCAACGGATGACGGGCTTGCGGTTGCCGTGGCGCTGTTGAGCGTCAGCGCCCCAAGGACGCCGCCACCGGTTGCTTCAGCAACGGCGAGCGCGCCGTTGATCGCAAGCGCGTCGATCCCGATATCGCGAACCGAAACGACATTGGCATTCATCGACGCATTCGACTGGCCGTTTGCGACCGCCTCGGCATCGGTCGCGCCCACCGCAGCCGCACCGAAGGAGTTCGCCTCGGTATTGGCAACCGCGTAGTTGCGCAGCCGCGACTTGATATCGATGTCGTTGGTAATGGTCAGGCTGCCGCCCGCGCCGATCGAAGCGCTGACGACGGCATTGGACCTGGCGGTGGGCACGGCGCCCTGGCCGCTGAACAGACCGCCGCCAGAGGCTTCGGCGAAGGCCTTGGCGCCGCGATCCGTGGCCGCCGCGCCGGAGAAGTTGTGGGAGGCGAGCATGACGATCCCGCCTGCCGCAATGGTCGAACCGCCGCCGATCAGCGCGCTTGTCGTCGGCACGACATTGACGGTCACGAAGCTCGTGCCTACAGCGCCGAGACCGATGCTGAGCGCGAAAACGTCGCCCTTGGCATTGTGGCTCGAGAGCGCTTCGAGCGTTACGGTGCCGGAGGCGTCGATGTTGGCGCCGCCTTGGATCGAGGCTTCGATGTTGGTCTCAATATCGATAAGCGCGAAATTGAAGGAGAGGCCGAGCGCACCGCCGGCAAGGGCAAAGGTCTTCGCCTTGGCGTCGACGGTCGAATCCGCATGCACGGTGATCGCGCCCACGGTGTCGGTCTGGCCGATCTGGCTGCCGGAACCGATGGTCGCTAAAGACTCAATCGTGCTGTCGTCCGTGTCACCGATGTTGAGGTCGACATAGGAGGCACCGGCCGCCAATAGGCCTGCCTGTATGCCCGTCGTCGTGACGTCGAAATCCTGCGTGTTCGATGCGGTGACCGAAAGAAGGCTTGCGCCATCCACGACCGTTCCGTCGAGCAGGCGCGCCTGTACGCGGCTGGTATCGTTGATAACGATGACCGAGGCGCCCAGGCCAACAAAGCCGCCCTGGAAGGCGACGGTGGTTACATCGATCTCTTCGTCCAGTTCCGCTTCGACCTTGATCTGGTTACCGGCCTTGAGATTGCCGCCTGCCTTTGCCTTGACCTGCTCGGACACATTGAGAACGGTAACAGCTGCGCCGGCGCCGACCAGGCCGACGGCGGCGTTGCCGATCAGCAGATCGACCTTCATGTTCTGGCGCGAAACGACCAGGATATCATGGCCGGCTTCCACGTCCGCACCGGCTTCGATGGTCGCAGTGGTGCCATGCTCCTCACTCGTGGGGGCCAGGGCAGCATTCAGGTCGGCGGCAGAGAAGAACGATGGATCGCTCAACCGATTCGATGCGCCTTGCATATTGTCCCGGACGCGGGAATCGGCTGTACGCGCATTTCCGTCGCCGGTGAAGCCGGTCATCTGACCGGTCAGTTCGCCGACGCCGCCGTCGGTCTTCTCGCCAGCGTCAGCCGCTGCGGTGTCGCCGCCGCCCGTGGTAGCATTGTCGGACGTGCCTTCTTTCTCGTTGGTATAACCGTCCTTGAAGTCCTGGCCGATCGACCAGACGGACACCGACGCACCGAGGCCGACGACACCGCCAACGCCGCTGAAGGCGAAGCCCTTGAGGACCTGGATCGAGTCTGCACTGACAGCGACATCGTTGCGCGCCAGGATGTCGGCATTCGCGCCGATCGAGGCTGTCGTGTCGTTCTTGATGCTGCCGAAGTCGATGCCGCCACCAATGCCGACGAAACCGACGGCTGCCGAACCGGCAAAGGACGTGATGCGGACATCGTTGGCCGCGTTGACGTAGACACCCTGCCCGAAGCCGACATCGGCCGGATGCAGTTGATAGTTGGCAAAGCCCTGGTTGATCGCGGCACCCGCGCCAATGGCGGCGAAGGTATCGGAATCGATGATGGTCACGCTGACCGCGCCGGCAATGCCGACATAAAGCCCGCCCGCGCCGGCAACGGCGATGTGGGTGACGACTTCGGACGATTGCGCCTGGACGATGACACCATGGGCCTCACCCGAAAGCGTCGAAAAGCCGGTCGGATCGCCACCGCTGGTGGCAATGTTGCCGTTGAGCACATTCGCGATGCCTGCGCCGTTGGCGCGTGCATCAATGGTGGCGTTGGCGCCAATCGTCGCCTCGGTGTCCTTGGTGACGTTAACGACGCCGACGGAACCAGCGGCACCACCGCCGGAAAGGCCGATGGCAACCGCGCCGGAAACGATCGTGAACTGGGAGTCGTCCTTCGCCATGACGGCGACGTCGCCACCGGCTTCGACGGTCGAATCCCCGATGCGCGCAAAGGTGTCGGCATCGATCGAGACGACCGAGACGCCGCCGGCAAGGCTGACCGTGCCGCTGAGCGCCAGGCCGGCGGATACGACGAGAACCTTTTCCTTCGCCGTCGCGATCACCGCCACGTCATTGTTGGCATCGACCAGGGTGTCGTCGCCGATCGTTGCGGTTGTTTTCGTCGTAACCACCGACACGTCGACCGCAGGCGCGGCCGCGGCTGAACCGCCGAAGGCTGCACCTGCACCAACGCCGAGATGGCTGAAGTCGCTGGCCGCGGCGACGAGCACGGACTGCGCTCCATTGCCGCCGCCGCTCATGTCCTGATTGATGCGGGCGCCCTCGCCAATCAGCGCAGTGGTCGTCGTATTGAGCACGTTGACCGCCGCACCGACGGCGACACCGACGGAGCCGCCACCGCCAACGCTGATCGCCGCCGTTTCGATATCGTCCTTGGTGCTTGCCGAGACCGCGACGCCACGGAAGCCGCTGTCGACGGAGGCTGTTGCAATCCGCTGTTGGGTCAGGCCCGGATCGGTTGGCGTCCCGTCATCGCTGTGGTCCTGGTCGAGGTCGTTGAATTGTCCGAGGCCGCCGCCCCCTTCCTTGACCGGCACGCCCGCTTCGAGACTGTCCTTGCTGACCTGGCCGTCGGTCTTCGGATCGTAGCCGTCGCCCATGCTTTGCGAACCGGCAAAGCTGATATCGAAGCGACCGGTGCGTGCCGCCACGCTGTGCTGGCCCTCGCCCGTCACGCGGGCATTTTCGCCGATGAACGACTCCGTCACCTTGTCGACGACCGCGACGCCGGCAGCGACACCAACGCCGGCGCTGCCGCCAACGGCAACGCCGCCGACGATCAAGTCGAGTTCCGTTTCGTCGATCGCTTGTACGAGCACGCTGCCAAGCGCGCGCACGTCGGTCAGGCCTGCATTCGCGATACCGTCGAGCGGATCGTCACCGATGAAGGCGCGGGTGGTCATGTCGAAGACGAAGACATCCGCCGAAACGGTGATGCCGGCGGAGGAGGCACCGCCGGCTGCGACCGAGAAGGAACCAATGTCCTCATTGCTGGTTGCCTCGACCTTGACGTTGCCGTCAGCGTCCATGTCCATGCCGGAATCGATCGACGCCTGCGTGGTTTTGATGAGCGTCGCGATATTGACGCCGGCGCCGACCGCCGCGCTGCCGCCGGACACCGCCAGCGATCCGGCGACTGTGAGCAGATCCGTTTCGCCATAGGCGTAGACCGCGACCCCCGGATCGTTTGCACCGGACTGGGCGGTCACCGCCGTATTCGAGCCAATGCGTGCGATCGTTGTTTCCGTCAGCACCGTGACGGCGACAGAGCCAGCCACAGCGGCGCTGCTGGTCGATACACCGCCGGCGGCGGCGATCGTGGTCACGTCCTCCGTCGAAATCGCCGAGACATCGAGACCGACAGGTCCACCGGTTTCAACGTCGGCGTAGCCGCGGATCTCGGCCTTCACGTCGTCGATGTGAACGAAAACGGTGCCGGCGATACCGATGCCGGCCCCCTGGCCGAAGGCGACGCCGCCGGCGAGCGCAAAGATCTTGGCGTCACCGGTTGCCTTGACGGAGGCATTTCCGCCGGCATGAAGCTCGGATTTGTCGAGTGCCGTTCCCGTCTCGACATAGGCTTCGGTCGAGGTGTCGAGCACGACGACACCGACGGAGGCGGCAACGCCCGAGCCGCTGAGGCTCAGGCCAAACGTGGCAGCAATCGAGGTGATGGTGTCGAACGAATCCGCATTGACCAGGATATTGCCCGCAATCGCACCGAGATCCGCGGCTCCGCCGACCCAGGCGCTGGTGTTGCGAATGATGACGTTCACGTCGAGGCCGATGCCGACACCAGCATTGCTGCCGCCGGACAGTCCGATGCCGCCAGCACCGCTGACCATGGTCAAGATGTCGGTCGCTTCGACGGTCACGCCGCCATCGCCGTCAAAGTCGGAGCCATCATTGATGAAGGCATGCGTCTCCATGAAGATGACGTTGACGCTGGAGGAGCCACCCACCGCCGTTCCGTTGCTTGCCGCAACGCCGGCGGCAAAACTGGTCACCGCCAGATTGCCGATGACAGGAAGGCTCTCCGTGATCGGCAACAGCTCGGCATGCGCCGTGACACCGATCGCGCCGGTTGCCTCGGCATCGACGCCGGTTCCGACATCGGCCTTGGTGTTGAGATCGTTGACGATGTTGATGGAGACCGCGACGCCGACGCCGGTGCCACCATTAAGGCTCAGCGCCGCGCCGCCGGCGATACTCTGCATCTCGTTGACGCTGACTGCATTGATGGCAATGCCACCGGTATTGGCGTCGAGATCGGCATTGTTGCCGATTTTGGCACTTGAATTGACGTCGAGATAGTTGATCGCGACGGAGCCGCCGACGGCTGTATTCTTGGACACGGAACCGGCCAGTGCCCGCGCCTGGAAGGTATTCCTTTCGCCGTCGGCCGTGACTGCCCGTACCTTGATCGAGCCGGCGGTAAGGTCGGCGCCGGAATTGACCTGCGCGGTATTGTCGAGCAAGGCGATGTTGAGGCCGACCGCGGCGGCGACGCCGGTGTTGGCGCTGGTATTGGTCGCCGTCGCCGTGCCGAGTGCGCGCGCGTCGGTGGTCATCGTCGCTTCGATTGTCATCGCACCCGAGGACCCGATCACGACATTGCTTGCGATCGTCGCGGTATTATCGGCGTCGAGGAAGTTGACGGCGATCGTTGCGGCGACGCTGGTTCCGCCCTGTGTCGACTTGCCGGTCTCGTTCGTGGTCTTGCTATCGGCGGTACCGAGGCTGCTGCTGCCAGATTGGGTCGGCGCCTTCGAGCCGCCACTCTGGTTCTGCGCCATGCTCGTCTGGTTGCTGGTCTCCTGGTCGGAGTTCGCCTTCGAAGTGTCGTTACCCTTGGCGCTGGCTTTGGATTCTGCCTTCGTGTCGAAAGTCGACGTGGCGGTGACACTGACATTGTTGGCGCCGGAGAAGTTTCTGCCGACAAAGGCGTCGTTGGTCACTTCCGCGATGTTCAAAGCGAGCGAAACGCCGACACCGACATTGCTGCCGGCCGCTTCGCCGTCGCCGAGGGTATGGATCGTGCTGGCATGGGTCGCCTGCGCGGCGAGATTGCCGGTGAGCGTGATCGCGCCGCCGGCACCCGTGCCGATATGCGCATCCGTGTCGTTATCCACGTAGGCGACTGCAATTGCGCCGCCGACGGCGGTGTTGCCGGCTGCGCCGGCCTTGGCCGTGGTGGTGGCCGTATCGTTCGAGGTGGCAAGAACCTGGAAGTTACCGGTATTGCCGCTGACCGTTTCGCCGTTCTCGATCCCGGCGAAGGTCGTGTTGAGTGAAATTCCAAGCGCTATCGATGCACCGACGCCGGTGCTTCCCGACCCGCTGCCGGCGCCATGGGCGGTCGCCTCTGTCGTCGATTTGGTTGTGTTGGTTGCCTGCAGGCTGACATTGCCGCCGGTGAGCGCCACGGTCGTCGTGCCGCCACCGCCGTGGTCGAGCCCGATCGTGCCGAGCGTATTGGTGGTTGCAACGCTCAACGCAAACGAACCCGCCACGCCGGTGTCGCCGCCGCTCGCACCTGACGTGGATTTCGCACCGAAATTGTGCTCGGCATTGCCGCCGACCGTCTTCATTGTCGCCGAAGCCGTGAGGCCATCGGCCGTGATGTGAGCGCCTGCCCCGACCGAGGCTTCGTTCCGCATGGTCGCGACGTTGATGGCAACGGCGACGCCGACGCCGGTGCCGCTGCTCGTGGTCGTTGCCTTGCCGTCGCCCGTGGCACTGGCATTCATGTTGTTGGAGGACTGGAGCCGAAGCGCTCCGGTGCCCACGCCCTGCCCGGCAATGATCGTGACGCCATCACCGATCGAAGCGACGGCAAGCGACGAAGAGACGTTGAGGGCGAGCGCTGCGGCGACGCTCACCTGGCCGCCGCCGGTGCCGCCCTGGCTCGTTGCGGACTTGTCGCCGGTGTTCGTCTTGCCCGATTTCTCGTTGGCAAGCAGCTTTTGCTTGTTCTTCTGATCGTCGGCGGTCGTGTTGCCGCTGGTGTTTTCCTTGTCCTTGTCCGCGCCGGCGGCGCTGGCCGTGGCTTCGGCCTTGCTCGCACCATCGCCATGGGCTGCGAAGCTGACATTGCCATCAGCGGTTATATTGCGGGCCGTGGTCGCAGTGGCGCTGTCGTCGACAAACGCCAGCGCGATTGCCGCACCGACCGCCGTGTCGCCGGCAAGCGCATCGCCCAGTGCCGAGGTAGTGCTATCGCCATGGTGGGTCGCGGTGGCGCTGAAGGCGCCGTCGAGATCGATAAGGCCGCCGGTGCCGAGCTTTGCCTCCGTTACATTGTCGGCAACGGTGATCGCAATCGCGCCACCGACGCCGGTACCATCTCCAGCTGCCGCACCGGATTCTGCCGTCGTGGTGGTCTTGTGGCTGCCCGTGGCGCTGAGCGTCAGGTCATCGAGGCCAGTCAGGACGGCGGAATTCTCGACCTTGGCCGACGCCGTGTTGTCGGCCGCATTGATCGCAAAGGAGGCTCCGACACCGGTGCTGGCGCTCTCGGCATCCGCCTCGGCGACCGCGCTGCTTTCGGACGTATTGGAGACCGTCAGCGAAGCGTCGTCACTACTGAGCGTGACGCTGGCGGAAGGCCGGATCGCCGCTTCCGCGGTGGCATCCGACACGTTGAGCGCAAACGATCCGGCAACGCCGGTGTCGCCGCCGCTGGCGCCGGAAGTCGAATGCGCCTCGAAGACGTTCTTCTGGTCGCCGCCGACGTTCTTCATCGTGGCAGACAGCGTGACACTGCCGTCGGCATTGACGATCGCGCCGGTGCCGATGATCGCCTTGTTGCTCATATCAGCGACATTGATCGCCACTGCAGCACCAACCGCCGTGCCCGAGGTTTCGCTTTCGAGCGTCGCGCTGCCATCGGCGACTGCCGAGGCATCCATGTTGTTTTTGGCTTGCAGGCTCACGCCGCCGGTTCCGGCGCCATCGCCGGCCGTTATGGTGCGGCCATTGCCGATGCTGGCCAACGCTTCGCTGTCGGAGACGTTGATCGCAAGGGCGGCTGCAACGCCGACATCGCCACCGCTGCCGCCACCGGTATTGGCGGTCTGGCTCGTGCTGTCGGCATCGCCTGATTTGCTATTGGCGAAGTCGACCTGCTTCTGTTTCTGCTGGTCGGCCTTGGTGTTGCCGTCGGCGGATTCGTCGTTCTTGTCGGCACCCTTCGCGCTTGCCTTGGCTTCCGCCTTGCTGGAGCCGTCGCCCGACGCCGACAGGCTGACAGAGCCGTCAGCACGCAGATTCCGGTTTGTGGTCGAGATTGCACGGTTGTCGACGAAGGCAAGCGCGATCGCCGCGCCGACAGCGGTCGAACCGATCGCGGTGCCGTCAGCCGTGGCTATGCTCAGCCCATGATGGGTCGCCGTTGCTGAGAAATCTCCTGTTATGTCGAGCTCGACGTCATCCGTTCCGAGCGAGGCGCGGGTGGTGTTGTCGATCACGTCGATCGCCACTGCACCACCGATACCGGTGCTGCCACCGGTGCCGCCGGCTTCCGCCGTCGTTTCGGATTCATGACTGCCGGTTGCTGACAGCGTCACGTCGTCTGCGGCCGTGATCGTCGCCCCATTTTCGATGAGGGCGTTCGTATTGTTGTCGATGACGGCGAGCGCTACCGAGCCGCCGACGCCGGTCTCGCCGGCTTCGCCGAGATCATCGCCGTTCGGGGTGGCGGCGGTCTCGGCATGAGTGGTCGACGAAGCGGTGAGGCTGAGGTCCGCACCATTGAGATCGACCGAGGCGCCCGCCTCGATAACTGCCTCGACGTCGGTCATGATGATGCTGATTGCGAGAGCGCCAGCGACATTCGTTTCGGCGCCGCCGGCACCGGCTTCCGCGGTCACGACGAAGCTGTCGCCAGCATTGAGCGTGGCATTGAGGTTGACGGAGCTTGCCGTCAGGTCAGAGGTGCCGGCGATATAGGCTCGCGTGGTCACGTCGGCGATGCCGAGCGCGACAGCGACGCCGACGCCGGTTCCAGCGCTACCGGTAGCGGAGCCGTCTGCCGCTGCGGTCACGCTCTCGGTGGAGGTCGCAGTCAAGGCAAGCGTGCTTGCGGAAACGAGGATGGAGCTATCGACATAGGCCTCGGTCGTGGTCCGGTAATCGGAAACCGTGACGGCACCTGCAAAGGTGATGTCGCCGCCACTCGTCGTGGCCTTGTCCGAGGTATTGCTGTCCTGGTTCGGGTCGGCGAGCCGCTTCTCGGATTCGTTCGAGCCGTCGCCCTGGTTCGAACCGCCGGCGCTGGAAATCGCGGTGGTGCTGACGTTGCTGGTCAACGTCGCGCTAAAGGCGACGGAATCGGGCAGGTTACCACTATTGGCGTTGAGCGCCGAATTGCCCGCCATATAGGCGCGCGTCGTCGCATTCACTTCCGAAACGGCAACGCTGGCACCCTTGGAGCCCGAGCCGCCATCGGCGGTTGTCGTCAATGCGAGATTAGTGTCGGCGGTCAGCGAAACTGCCCCGGATACGTTGAGGGCGCTGCCGCCCAGCACTTCGGTGATGGAATCGCTGACGACAACCGTCACGGAAACCGCGGCGTCCTTGGTGGTGTCGTTCTCGCTTGCATCGCCTTCGTCGGCCGCGGTCAGCGAAACGCTGACCGAACTGCCGGCCGACAGGCTCGCAGCCGTCAGGGTGCTGTTGTCAAATTTGATCCTCGCCTCCGGCAGCAAGGTGACGATGACGCCTTCGAGCGGCCCGACTTCCGCGGTCGAAGCCGAAACGGTCGCATCCGCCGTCGCCGAGATCTCAACGGCGCCTGAGGCGGTGATGGTCGCACCGCTGAGGTCGATGATCGCCTCGGGTGTCGCGAAATAGGCGCCGCCGGTGATTTTGCCGTCGTCTTCGGCGAGCGCCACAAGGGTGACCGTCGTCGCCGAAACATTACCTGAAACCGTGATTTTTTCGGCGTGAACCGCCAAGGCGCCGAACGTGTTCGCTTCCTCGATGAGGACTTCGTCCTTGCCGTCATCGCCAGCCGTATCGGCAGCGTTCTCGCCGAAAACGGTAAGGCTTGCAGCCCCGAGGTTGACGCCGGTAACCGTCAGGACATCCTTCGACAGGAGCGGGATGCCGAGGTCTGCGCCAAGTTTGATCGTCAGGCTGTTGGTGGGCTTGGCGAAGGTGACCTTTTCGAAGGTCGGGATCAGCGACAGGGACTCAAGCGTCAGAGTGCCGTCACCGTTGTCTTTCAGCCTTGCTTCGTCGTCGAAATCGCTGGTCGCGATTATACGATCGGCGACGACCGTATTGTCTGTGATCGGCTCCAGGCCGTCGTAGCGCAGAACCTGGCCATCGCGAGTGATCGTGCCGGACGCGGGGCCGGTCGCAACGTAAGCGACGGATTGGAAGACACCACCATCGAGAACGAGGCTGTCGAAGCCGCCGGCGCCGCCGTCCATGACCCCGGTCAGTCCGCCGCCGGCTGATACGAAGAAGGTGTCCTCGTTGTCGGCAGAACCTCTGAGATTCTCAACCTCGACGAAGGACACCCCTGAAACGTTGCCGGCGTTGAGCCCGGTTATGTTCCAGTTGGTATCTACCGGAGGCCCGATCACTGCGTCGCTGCCTGCACCGCCACTCAGGAGAACCTTGCCCGAAATGGCGTTGTCGAAGGCGTTGTGAACGAAGGTGTCGTCGCCGGCGCCGGTGTCGATTGTCAGCTTCAGATTGGGTGACGCGAAGGTGTAGGACACCAGCGCACCGCCGTTGATGCTGTCGAGCGTCGAGAACCCATCTCCCGGCGTGCCGGCATCGCTGAGGCGCAGAGTCTGCCCCTCGCCTGTCACGTCGGCAAAGATCCGCTCCTGCGCAGTCGTCGCGTCGGTCACGGCCGAGACGCCGCCGATACCGATCCGATGGCTGATCTGGCCGTCCACGGCGGTGAACACGCCGGACCCTGCGCCATCGGCCGCGAACTCGACGAGATCGAACACGCCGCCCGTCAGCGAGAGCTTGTCGTCGCCGTCGCCGCCTTGAAAATCGATGTCGAGCGCCTGAAGGAAGTCCGTGCCGAAATCGATTGTCAGCGTGTCGTTCGCCGCAGTACCGGTCACCCGGATATAGTCGATCTCCGCAGCATTCCGTTGCGCAACGAGGAGGCTCGACCTGTTGTCGTAAACCTGGACCGCCTGGATGAGGTTGTCATAGCGCAGGCTGTAGTCAGCTCCGGCATCACCGAACATGTCCACCGCAAAGGGCATGATATCGGCCGACAGCAGGTAGCGAGGCTCAAGCGTCTCGAGCGCGAGCCCAGGCAGATGGTTGGTTTCGGAGCGCGGTGTGAAGCTTCGCGCCTTCCTGCCACCGAACCAGCGGAAAAGGCGTTCGATCATCGCCGTTTCCTGGGCGGGTGGCCCATCCTGTGCGGCTGATTTTCGGCGAAGGTGACGGGAATTCCTGGAATCAAGCATCGACGACAGCGGCATGCCACCCTCCCGCGTTCAAAGCTGTAATGAAACCCCTATATTCGAATGTTAACAAACACTAATGCGGAAAGACAAGTCGTAATCTTCCGTTGTCAATAAATCTTCATAATTCGCTAGGTTTTTACTTAAACCATAAAGCATATGACAACTTCGTTACACAAATTTCCTAATAAAGCTGTCGCCATTAACGGATTGGTTTGACTGGCTTTTATAGCTCTTACGAGCTAGTTTGGCCGCCTCCTCTTGATGACCCAAAGTGATCAGAAGCTCGATCTGTCGAGCGTTGGTTTGTACGCGCACTCGGGTATCAGCTAATCGCCATGCGCTAAACGATGGATAGTTTTGCAATTAATACTTGCATTCTGATGATCCTAGATCGTGGCGCTGTCTTGCCTGCCACCGGAAGTCCACCCCGAAAACCGCCCGGAAGGAGACAGCGCGGATGGTCGCTGTCAAGATCACGCGAATTTGCAAGCAGTCCGCCTCCCAAGTCGCCCGTGTTTTGCCGATAATCGAGCGACCGGAAACCGGAGGACGAGCTATGCGCCCTGGCTTCTCAGGCACGTTGCTGGCCTTTTCATTGCTCCTGTCGACACCGGCTGCTCCCGGTGCGGCCGACGTCACGCGTTCGGGCCAGCCCGTGTTTGATCGCGTCGTCGAACTGGTGGATAAGGACTTCTACAACACGACGGCGCTGGCCCGCTTCAACACCGCTGCCCGGGCACAAATCGATGGCAGGACGCACCCGATCTCGGCAGCGAGCCCGCCCAGCGACGTCGACGACGCGATCACATCGATCCTTTCCAGCCTTCGGGTCTCGCATACCGGACGCTACAAGCCCGATACGATCGACTATTTCGAACTCTCCGATATTTTCCGTTTCGCGATCAGAGACGATTTGCGCCGCCTCTTTCCGCCAGACGGTGAAGTTCGCTATCCCGGCATCGGCATGGTGACGGCCGTTGATGGTGGTCGGCGCTTCGTTGCCGATGTCTACGATGGATCGCCGGCCGAGAAGGCCGGCCTGCTCGTTGGTGACGAGATTCTGTCGGTTGACGGGCTACCCTACCGGGAAATCGGTTCGTTCACCGATAAGGTCGGCCGGAGCGTCGAAATCCGGCTTCGACGCCATCCCGATGCGGTGCCGACTTCGGTGAAAGTCCAGGTCGAGCGATTGCGGCCGCTGCCGATGTTCGAGCGGGCAATCGATGAAAGCCTTGCCTTGAGCGAACGCGAAGGTCACAAGGTCGGATATGTGCGGCTATGGACGCTCTCGACGCGCAGCGGCCTTGATATTATCGCGCAGGCCCTTGCGACCGGTCGCCTCAAGGATGCCGAGGGCGTTATCGTTGACCTGCGCGGACGCTGGGGTGGTGGCCCTGCCGATGCGGCCGAGCTTTTCGTCGGCGACACGCCGTCCTTCCGGCTGGTACCGCGCCGCGGAGATGCGACGCTTGCAAACTTCCGCTGGCAAAAGCCGGTGGTTGCGTTGATCGATAAAGGTACGCGCAGCGGCCTGGAACTCTTCGCCTATGCTCTGCGGCAGAACGCCATTCCGCTGGTTGGTGAACGGAGCGCGGGCGCTCTGCTCGCAGGCCGCGCCTATGTGCTGCCAGATGACAGCCTGCTCGAACTCGCGGTTTCGGACGCAGTGATCGATAACGATCTGCGGCTTGAGGGGATCGGCATCGAACCGGACCGGGCGGTGCCGTTTCCACTTGCCTATGCGGCTGGCAGGGATCCGCAAAGGGAAGTGGCGATAGGCGAAATGGTCCGAATGCTCGAAGCTGGAACGACAGGGCATGCAGCCCCATCGCAAGAGCCTGCCGCGACCCGATGAAACTTGCGCTCACGCGTAAAAAAGCCCCAAACGGTTGCGACGCCCGCGAAAATCTCTTGCCCCAGCCGAACAACCTCTTCGTCGGCGCCACGCGTTCGAGTTGTGGCTCGCCTTAGGTGACATGTCACAGGAGGTGGCCCCGAGACACTTTATGCAGCGGGGATATTGCTCGTAAATTGCGAGCAAATTGGAGATTTTATAAAGTCGTAATTGCGATTACAAAAATTGGAGCGCGTCGCAGTGCTCAATTGCGTCATCGCCGTTCCCAGTTTTGCAAGGAAAAACCGCGGCGAAGCGTTCGCGTCCTGTGCCCGGCATTTTGCTCTAATCTCGTGGCCGCGCGTTCCTCCACGCTGCCTGGAGGTTTCCCCTCAAGCTGTTGCCCTACTGCAGTTGGCGCGTACCGACCACGACGGTTGCGGTGGAGCGCAGTTCCACCTTGCCGGCCCGCATCGACTGCCGGGCGAGATCCAGGACTTCCGCCTTGATACGCTCCCGCGTCGCAATATCCGCCTGCCCCAACCCCGCGACCACGGGCGCCGCGATTTCGGTCATGAACGCCCAATAATCCTCGGGACTGTCGTGAACCATCGTGGTGGTGATCTCTTCCTCCCGAACGTCATGCAAGCCGGCGTCGGCAAAGACGGCGGTCATCATGCCTTCGGGTGCACAGCGGAACAGGCCCGGCGCTCCAACTGGCGGCTTCGGAAGTTCCACGTTGCGCGCGATGGTCGCCATGATCGTGGTTGCCCAGGTATTCTTTTCCGGCGAACTCCAGACGGCGGCGCAGACATGTGCGCCCGGTTTCGCGACCCGTCTCAACTGCTCAGCCGCTGCCGCGACATCAGGGAAGAACATGAACCCAAATCGGCAAAGGACGGCGTCGAATGCCGCATCCGGGAAAGGCAATGCGCCGGCGTCGCAGATCTTGGTTTCAAAATTCGTCAGTCCGCGGTTCCTCGCGTTCTCGCTCGCCACCTGAAGCATGCGCTCGGATAGATCCGTGACGGTGACACGACCGTTCGGGATCAATGCGGCGACCGTGAGCCCCGGCTCTCCTGTACCGGCAGCAACGTCGAGCACCTGATCGCCGTCCTCGATGGCCGCTTGTCGGATCATCGCCTGGCCAAAGGGGGCGAGCCAGCCGAGAACCAGAGCATCCCATTTCTTCCAGCCGGCGGAGAAGCGGTCCCAGGTTTCTCTCTGTTGGTCGCGGATTTGATCGAGATGCGCGGACATAGAGGTTCCTCCCTTGGCGCCGTTTTCCAGACCTCGTCTGGCGGAACTATGGACCCGGCGCGGAACGTTACAAATCACTTTTGCGCCGCGGGACGAGAGCCTTTGTGACCGTGGTTACATGTGCGCTGAGACAATCCGCTCTAGGGTGGGGAGGAAAGGCAGGCTATATTCTAATCGAGGAGACCGGGAAGGAGAGATTCGCACCGATGTCGAACCGGACGAACGGCAAGAGTAACGGCCGGATAGAACCCAGCGACGAACAACCCCTCGGTGATCAATTGCGGATGATGCATCGGGCCTTCATGGCCTCGCCGCTACGCAACAAGATCATCTGGCTGAGCATAAGCATCATCGTCGTCATTGTTGTAACAGCCTTCGGCCAGATCATTCTCAATCGATGGTACAAGCCGTTTTACGACACGCTCGAGCGACGAGACCTGCCGGCCTTCCTTCACCAACTCGTCGTCTTCGCCCAGATCGCCGGCGTGCTTCTCGTCCTCAACGTGGTGCAAACCTGGCTCGGGCAGGTCATCAAGCTGCGCTTGCGAGAAGGATTGACGGAAGATCTCATCAACGAATGGATGCGCCCCACGCGCGCATTTCGCCTGGCGAATGCCGGCGCGATCGGCATCAATCCAGATCAACGCATCCATGAGGACGCACGCCACCTGACCGATCTTTCCGCCGGGCTTTCGATCGGCCTTTTCCAGTCGGGCATTCTGCTCGTGAGCTTCATCGGCGTCCTGTGGTCCCTGTCCGACGGCTTCGTCTTCCATGTCGCGGACTACGCCTTTGCCGTTCCCGGCTATATGGTCTGGGCGGCCATTCTCTATGCGGGCACGGCCTCCTGGCTAAGCTGGCTCGTCGGCCGTCCGCTGGTGGGACTGAACGGCGAACACTATGCCCGCGAGGCGGCGCTGCGCTTCTCGCTGATGCGCGTCAACGAACATATCGAAGCCGTGTCGCTCTCATCGGGAGAAGCAAATGAAAAGAAACGCTTACAGCGCGATCTTGCTTCTGTACTCGAGATCAGTTACGGCCTGTTGCGTGCGGTCACGCGGCTGACATGGGTGACGGGTGGCTACGGCTGGATCACCGTCGTCGCACCGATCGTCATTGCCGCACCGGTCTATTTCTCCGGAGACTTGAGCTTCGGCGGGCTGATGATGGCAGTCGGCGCCTTCAACCAGGTGCATGCATCGCTGCGCTGGTTCGTCGACAACATCGGCGCGATCGCCGATTGGCGTGCTACGCTGCTGCGTGTTGCCGCCTTCCGTTCAGCATTGCTGATGACCGACGAACGGCACGAGGGCGACAAGCGTATCGACTTCAAGACGGCGGAAACGCCGCAGATGAGCTTCGACAATATCGAAATCGTCTCACCGACCGGCTGCATCAAGCTTCGGGAAAAGAGCGTCACCATCGACCCGGGCGAACGGGTGCTTGTCACCGGCGCTCCGGAAGTGGAAAAGGCCCCGTTCTTCCGGGCGATCGCCGGCCTTTGGCCCTGGGGTCACGGCCGCATAGCACTGCCGGTGGACGATGGTCTCGCCTTCGTTCCGAAGTCACCTTACTTCCCGCCAGGTACCCTTGGCGACGTTCTCGCCTATCCCAGCCCGGCCGATACCTATGGCAAGGGAGAACTTGCGGCGGTGCTCTCCAAGGTCGGGCTCGGTCGGCTTAGCGGCCGGCTTGACCAGGATGCACGAAAGCAGATGAACCTCAGCGAAGCGGAGCAGCGCCTCCTGGCCATCGCCCGGCTCAGCCTGCACAAACCGCGGTGGCTGATCATCGACGAAGCGCTCGATACGCTCGAGGACGACGCCTACCAGCGCGTTCTGAAATTCATGGACGAAGAGCTCAAAGGTGTCGCGATCGTCAACATCGGACGGATGGAGCGCGGCAGCGACTTCTTCAGCCGCGTGCTGCACCTGGACAAGGACCCGGCGGGCAATACGTTGCGCCGGCTGCAGCCAAGGAGCCTTCGGCCTGCTGATCCGCAGTTGGTGGATTGAAGCAAAAGAGCAGCGGGCACTGCCTGCCCTGGCCACTTGTCGGCCGATGCATCCGGAAGAGGCCGCAACGCATTGAAAAAGAGAAACCGCGCGTTCATCGGACGCGCGGTTTGCTTTGCCTTGCGTGAGCTTCCTTAGCGCGACCGCAACTTCATATGGCGGTTCACGTCCTTATAGAGCAGGTAGCGGAACTTGCCTGGGCCACCGGCATAGCAGGCCTGCGGGCAGAAGGCGCGCAGCCACATGTAGTCGCCGGCCTCGACTTCGACCCAATCCTGGTTGAGGCGGTAGACCGCCTTGCCCTCGAGTACATAGAGGCCGTGCTCCATGACATGGGTTTCCGCAAAGGGGATGATCGCACCGGGCTCGAAGGTGACGATGGTGATGTGCATATCGTGGCGCAGATCCGAGGGATCGACGAAGCGGGTCGTCGCCCACTTGCCGTCCGTGCCGGGCATCGGCGCCGGGGTGATCTCGGCCTCGTTGGTGAAAATGGCTTCCGGGACGGGCAAACCGTCGACGTGCTCATAGGCCTTGCGCACCCAGTGGAAGCGAACAGGCGCCTCGCTTGCGTTGCGAACAGTCCAATTGCTGGCCGGCGGAATGAAGGCGAAGCCGCCCGGCTGCATCTTGTGCACCTTGCCGTCGAACGTGACGGTCAGTTCGCCTTCGACGACGAAGATCGCGCCTTCGGCACCCTCGTCGAGCTCCGGCCGGTCGCTGCCGCCGCCCGGAGCGATTTCCATGATATATTGTGAAAATGTTTCAGCAAAACCGGAGAGCGGACGCGACAATATCCACAGTCGGGTCTTGTCCCAGAACGGCAGGTAGCTGGTGACGATGTCCATCATCACGCCCTTCGGGATCACGGCGTAGGCTTCGGTGAACACCGCGCGATCCGTCAGGAGTTGGGTTTGTGCCGGGTTGCCGCCATGCGGCGCATAGTAACTACGGTTGGTCATATCTTCCTTCAGTCTGCTGGCAGGCACCGCCTCTTCTTCAAATGCGGTGCAATTGGTCCTGCGCTGCTGCAGCTGTCCTGAAATCGTCTCCGATTTGAGGACGAAAACTGCAGCAAATCAAAGCGCTACAGCGACCTTTGCGCATCGGATGAGACACGCGGCGCTGTCGGCCTCAAAGCAATGCGGTGCGAAGATCCCGGGGCTGATCCTTTTCTTCGTCCAGATCCAGCTCCGCTTCGACGTGGTTCAGATGTTCAGCCATTTCCTTGATCGCGCTCGCGACATTGCGGGCCGCTATGTGCTCGACGACGGCCAGATGTTCGTCCGGCCCGCAATTGTGCAGATGGTTCGAGCGGTACATCGCGGTAATCAGAGATGTGCGCGAGACGAGGTCGCGCAAGATACCGAAGAGAAAGGCCGAGCCCGACAGCTCCGCGAGCAACAGGTGAAAGCCACCGGAAAGCCGAACGATATCAGAGAGATTGCCGGAGCGGCCGGCAATGCGCTCTTCTTCGATATGGCCTCGCAACCGCACGATATCCTTGGGGGTGGCGCGTTCGCACAAGCGTTCGACGACGCGCTGCTCGATCGCCCGTCGGGCGACGAAAACGTCGCGCGCCTCATCGACGGAGGGCTCGGAGACGAAGGCTCCGCGGTTCGGCATGATCGTCACGAGGCCATCGCGTTCCAGCGCGGTCAATGCCTGGCGAATGCGGGCCCTGCTGACGGAGAATATTTCGGCAAGTTGCTCTTCCTTCAACCGCGTGCCCGGCCGTAGCCGCCGTTCTGCAATCGCAAGCCAGATCTTCTCGCAAATGATCGCCGTCGGAGCACCGGCGGCTTCGTCCGCGTTGTACATGAAATCTCCCTTAGCCGTTCGCCTACTCTCGCCGTGCGGCGCTCAAAGTCAATTCCATCCGCTGCAGTTAGATATTGACTACAAAATTGTAGACAATATTGTGTACCGCAACTTGATGTGCAATGGCAACTGCTTAAACACGATCACGCGATCAGCCTGAAGCCGGTGCGTGGTGCCACTTGAGAGCCCCGATGGACTTTGAATTCACTGAACTGCCGCACCAGGACCGGGCCGTAATGCGCGCTCCCGACATCACGGCCCATGCGCTCCTTGCAATCGTCCATCGGAAAACGAGCTGATCCCAATGCGCCTCCTGCTCATCAACCCGAATTCCACCCGCTCCATGACGGAACAGGCGCGTCGCAGCGCCGAGCGCGTCGCAGCACCCGGGACCCGTTTGGAGTCCGTCAACCCGACGTCGAGCCCGGCCAGCATCGAGGGCCACGCCGACGAGGCGATGGCCGTCCCGGCGATGCTCGCCGAAATCCGCAAGGGCGAGGCGCGCGGAACCGACGCCTATGTGATCGCCTGCTTTGATGATCCCGGCCTTGGCGCCGCGCGCGAAATCGCCCGCGGTCCGGTGATCGGCATCTGTCAGGCGGCGGTGCAGGTGGCGATGAACATCGCCACCCGCTTTACGATCATCACCACCCTGCCCCGCTCTGTGCCGATCATCGAGGATTTGGCGGAGGCTTATGGTGCGGGCCATCGCTGCCGCAAGGTCCGTTCGGTGGACATGCCGGTACTGGCGCTGGAAGAGGATCTTGCCCATACCGAGGAGATGCTGGTGCAGGAGATCCTCAAGGCGCGGCAGGAGGATGGTGCGGAGGCGATCATACTCGGCTGCGCTGGCATGTCCGAACTCTGTGACCGCCTGAAGGCGCGCACCGGCATGCCTGTCATCGACGGCGTGACCGCTGCGGTAAAGCTCGCCGAAGCCCTTGTTGGCGGCGGCTATGCCACTTCGAAGGTGGGGGCCTACGACTACCCTCGCGCCAAAGAAGTGTCCACCTGCCGCCTGGTTGACGTCGCCGGCTAAGTCTCCGCATGTCACCGGGCACTCCCCTGCCCGATAGAGAGCCAGCGTAGATTTTCCGCTAAATATCCCCACTGCATGTCTTCTTAAATCGACCTCGATTTAAGGACGGAGACATGCAGCAATTCAAAGCGCTACATCGACCTTTGCGCGTCTGATTAGACGCGCGGCGCTGTAGGGGGTAGGCAAATTGAACGAGGCTTGGAAGCCGATGCGTCCCGCAGACTGCTGAGAACGCCTGCGTTCTCCCTTCTGGCAAAGAGGGAGAACGCTCATAAATATGCTGCTTCAGGGTTGCCGCTAAAGATCGTCACGCAGGCCGGTCGGAAGCGCTCGGTCGCCACTTGATGAGTCGCTTCTCGGCGACGTCCAGGATGCTGTCGATAATCAGGACAAAGATCGCGAGGATGAAGATGCCTGCGAAGACCCCGACCGCATCGAAATTGCCTTCCGCTTGAGCGATCAGATAGCCCAGGCCGGCAGACGAGCCAAGATACTCACCGATGATCGCCCCGACGACGGCAAAGCCGACCGACGTGCGCAGCGAGGAGAGGATCCAGCTTGCGGCTGCCGGGAAGTAGACGTGTCGAAGCAGATCCGATCGCTTGGCTCCCAGAATGCGGGCGTTGGACAGCACCACCGGGTTGACTTCACGGACGCCCTGCATGGCGTTGAAGAAGGTGACGAAGAACACCAGCGTCACGGCGAGCGCCACCTTGGACCAGAGGCCGAGGCCGAGCCAGAGCACAAAGATAGGCGCAAGCACGACCCGAGGGATCGCGTTCAAGCCCTTGATGAAAGGGTCCAGAATGCGCGCCGCCGAGCGGCTGAGGCCGAGCCAGACGCCTGCTGCCACCCCAAGTCCCGTTCCGACGAGATAGCCGAGCACGGTTTCGGTCAGGGTGATTGCCACGTGGTTATAGAAGCCGGCGTCTACAACCCAGGACACGACCTGGTTGAAGATGTCGGCCGGTGCCGGGAAAAAGAAGACGTCGATGACGCCGGTCGCGACACCGAGCTGCCAGCCGCCGACGATTGCCAGCAGCAGCACGACCTGAATGAGGCGTTCAGTCATGGCGTTCATAGCTTTTCTCCACTTCGCCGCGCAGCGATGACCAGATGTTGCGATAAAGATCCATGAAGCGTGGATCGAGCTTGATTTCGGCAACGTCGCGTGGACGTTCGAGATCGACGGGGAAGCTGTCGATCACGCGCGAGCGCGGTCCGGCGGCAAGCACCACCACTCGATCCCCGAGAGCGATTGCCTCCTCAAGATCGTGGGTAATCATCACCACGGCACGCCGTTCCTCCTGCCAGAGCCGCAACAGCTCGTTCTGCATCAGGTGACGCGTATGAATGTCGAGCGCCGAGAAGGGTTCATCCATGAGGATGACCTTGGGGGCCGTTATCAGCGCCTGCGCCATCTGCACACGCTTGCGCTGACCGCCCGACAGCTGATGCGGATAGCGGTGCTCGAAGCCCTTCAGACCGACCTTCGCCAACCACTTCATCGACTGCTCGCGCCGTTCGGCGGCGCCTGTGCCCTTGAACATGGGGCCAAGTTCCACGTTCTCGAGCGCAGTCTTCCAGGGAAGGAGTGCATCCTGCTGGAACAGATAGCCGATGTCGTTTTGGACACCTCGTACCGGTTGACCGTCAATGGCGACAGTACCGCTCGATGGTTTCAACAGCCCGGCAATCGCATTAAGAATCGTGCTCTTGCCGCAGCCAGTCGGTCCTACGATCGCGAGAAACTCGCCGTCGGCGACACTCAAGTTCACATCCTGCACGGCCACATAGGCGCCGAAGGACATGGTGACCGCGTCGATGGAAACCATCGCCTTTGCCTGATGCCGACTGTCCGTCGGGGGTGCGGTTTTCACTACAGCCAATGCCATGAACTCCTCCTGTCTCAGTTGGCGGCGACGTTCGGGGCCTTGCCGACGAACTCGTTCGTGTAGGTTTTCGCCAGGTCGATTTCAGCCGCCGCGACTTTTTCGTTGAAGCTCTTCAAGACGGCGAGCGGTGTCTTGATGTCTTCCTCGTTGATGCGCCCGTCCTTTGAAAAGATCGGCTTCGCGTTCTCGACCGCCTTGATGTAGGTGTCACGATCGCCGGAGATGAACTCCTTTGGGAGCTTGTCGACAATCTCTTCCGCTGAGTGGCTATTCATCCACTCGAGCGCTTTGATCGTCGCATTCGTGACCTTTTGGATGATCTGCGGATTTTCCTCGATATAGCTCTGCGTGGCATAGAGGACGGAGGTCGGATAAATCCCGCCATAGATTGCCCTGGCACCCTCGTCGCTGCGTCCGTCGATCAGGATCTTGCCGACGCCCTTGGCCTCGAGGAAGGTCGCTGCCGGGTCGTAGTTGACGAGGAGGTCAACCTTGCCCTGTTCAAGCGCCGCGACGGCGGCAGACCCGGAGCCAACGCCGATCAGCGAGACGTTGTTTGCGGACATGCCGTTGCGCTGCAGGTAATAGCGGACGAAGAAATCGGAAGACGAGCCTGGCGAGGTGATGCCGACTTTTGCCCCTTTGATCGTTTCCGGTTTTGCCGGGTCGAACGTGCTGTCCTTGCCGCCCGCCAGCACGAGCCCGGAATTACGGGCGAGTTGCACGAACGCCACGACAGCCTTCTTCTGCGACTGCATCTGGATCGTATGGTCGTAGAAGCCGACGGCGATATCCGTCGAGCCGGCAACAAGCGCCTGAAGCGTCTTCGAGCCGCCCGATGCGAAGTTTTCGACGGTCACCTCCAGGCCTTCCTTTTCATAGAGGCCGAGGCCCTGTGCAACCGGAAAGGGAAGATTGTTAAGATTATAGGAACCGACGCTGATGCGGACGGGATCCGCCAATGCCGAACCGGCAAAGGCGACGGTTGCCGCGAGGGCGAGCATGAGCTTGCGCATGATATTCTCCTCCTGTTGGTGGCGCCCTCCCGGCTGCCACGATCATTATGCCGCGCAACCGAGTTGCGTGACAGGTTTTGCAAAGACATGACCTTCGAACAGCCGCCGGGCGGTGCGAAGGATGCCGGCGACGACCTTGCCGTCCCTTTCATGAAGCTTGACGTCCAGGTGGCCGCTCGGGTGTTCAATCGAAAGCACCACCGGCGGTTTGCGTGTGCCTACGAGAAGGGAAGCAACCGTGCCTTCATGGATGCAGGCGGTGGCAATCCCCACAGCCCCGGTCGTCGCCAGCGAAGGGTGACATTGATGCGGCATGAAATAGCGCACGTTGACATCCGCTCCTGACTTTGGCCGGGAAATGAGCACCGGCTTCGGGGTCACCTGGTTCCGCACGTCGCCAAGGCCCATCCGTTCTCCGGCAGCGATGCGCAGCTTCTCCAACCGGTCAAGCAGTGTCCTGTCGGCGTTGAGTTCTGCCGCTGACTCGAAGCCGGTTGCACCGATCGAGTCTGCCTCGATCAAGATCATCGGCATCGCGCAATCGATGCATGTGACAGCCACACCGTCTATCGAATCGATCGGCTTGCCAGTGGGAAAGAGCTGTCCGGTACGCGCGCCGCCTGCGTCCATGAAGGTCAGCGCGATCGGCGCTGCGTTGCCCGGCACACCATCGATCGCCGCTTCGCCGAGATAGGAGACGTTGCCATTTGGCGTGGGAACGTCGGCTTCGATCATCTTGCCCGTGTTGACGTTGTGGATTCGCACGAGAGTCGTTTGGCCTCGGGCCGGAACGAGACCCGCCTCGATGGCGAAGGGGCCGACCGCAGCAAGCATGTTGCCGCAGTTCGGGGACGTGTCGACGATCTGTTGATCGACCCGCACCTGGGCAAAAAGATAGTCTACATCGGCGCCCGGAACAGTGGCGGGGCCGACGATGGCCACCTTGCTCGTGACGGGATTGCCGCCCCCAATGCCATCGATCTGCAGGGGATGACCTGAACCCATCACGGAAAGCAAGATCTTGTCGCGTTCGTGAGTATCGACGGGAAGATCGCTTGCCAGAAAGAAGGGACCTTTCGAGGTTCCGCCTCTCATCAGTACGCAAGGGATCGCCAACAGGTCGTTCATCGCTTGTGCTTCCATTGGAATTATGTCATCGCCGTATCAATCGGGCTGTTTGATCCAATTATCGGAACTAAGGGTTGATTTGTGAAATGCTAAGAATCGGGAAATTGATGCAAGATGAGCATTAATTGTGAGATCCTAGACCTTCGGGCGTTCTTGAGCGTCGTCGAGTTGGAGAGCTTTCATCGCGCTGCCGATGCGCTGCATCTGTCGCAACCCGCCCTGAGCCGCCGTATTCAAAAGCTTGAGCAGGCGATTGGAGCGCCTCTCCTGGAGCGAACGACGAGGCATGTGTCGTCGACGGCGCTCGGAACAGAACTCATTCCGCTTGTGCGGCGCATGTTGGAGGAGTTTGACGGTTCCTTGTTCGCCGTACGGGACGTTGGTGCCAATCGAGGCGGATTGGTAACGATCGCATGCCTTCCCACCGCAGCATTCTACTTCTTGCCGACCGTCATCCGACAGTTCAACGAGGAGTATCCCAACATTCGCTTTCGGATCCTCGACCTGCCGGCGACCGACGGCCTCCAAGCCGTGGCACGCGGCGAGGTGGAGTTCGGGATAAATATCATGGGCACATCAGATCCGGACTTGATTTTCGACCGGCTTGTCGAAGACCCATTCGTGCTTGCAGCGCGCAGGGATCACCCCCTCGCCGCCAAGCCCGTGGTCGGCTGGGCAGAGCTTGAGCCCTACCATCTGATTACAGTTCATCGATCGAGCGGCAACCGAACCTTGCTTGATGCAGCCCTGGCAAAATCGAACATCAAACTACGTTGGTTCTACGAGGTGACCCATCTGTCCACCTCCCTCGGCTTGGTGGAGGCCGGCCTCGGAATTTCGGTCCTACCGCGCATGGCGACCCCGCAGGACGACCATCCGTTCCTGATCACGCGCCCGATTGGCGATCCCGAGATATCGCGCACGATCGGCGTGGTCCGCCGCCGCGGCGGCACCTTGTCGCCTGCAGCGGAGAGATTTCTTGAGATGCTGATGGGCGCATGGGGAAATGACTGAGAGGCCCCAGGAAACTGGAAGCCTCATGCGATCATGGGCCGCCCCCTCCGCGCACCAGGGATTTGCGGTGTGCCAAGACCGAGCGGCTCTCGCCGTCAGTTGGGAGCTCACTCTGTTGAAGGTTCCTTCCCCTCAGCGGCGTCGTCTTGAACGGGCTATGTTGGCCGACGAAGCTCAGGCTACCCTCTCCAAAAGAGACCTCAGGCTTTTCAGCGCATCAAGGCGTCAAGCTGCTCCTGCAGCGTCGCCACCTTTTGCTCAAGCGCTTCCAGCCGCTCCTCAAGGGCAGACAGCGCCGAACCGCTCGACGCCAATGACACTGCCACCCTCTCGTAAGTCGCCTGCTCGACTTCCCCGCAAAGCAGATGCGCGAAGCGGTCCTCGCGTTGACCGGCGCCCCGGTTCAGTTGAACGATGAGGGGCGGCCGGCGGCCCATCATCAGATCGAGATTATCCTTCAGGTCCTCGATCGATGAGAACCGCGCCATGCGCTCGCTGCGCGCCCAAAGTTCGTAAGCCGTCTGCGGACCGCGAAGAAGCAACAGGCCCAGTGCGACGATCTGCGGCGATGTCAGCGAGAAACGGTTGGCCACCAGGTGCTCGTAGCGCTCGACCCTCGACGCGAACGCCTGCCGGACCAGTCCCTTCTGCACCAATGATGCGAGCGCACGGTGGACATCCACCTGTTCGAGCGCCATGACGGGATCGCGTGCGGTCTTCTGGTTGGCCGCCGCATGTGCCGAATTGAGCGTCAGCGGATAGACGTCGGGCGTCGTTTCCTTCTTCTCGATCAGGCATCCGAGAACGCGGGCTTCAACGGCATTGAGGACGGGGAAATCAGTGTCGGAGGTCGTGTTCATAGGCCAACTCTTCAAATCAACGCATCGATCCCAGCCGCACCCGCCAAGCGTAGCGCGGCCCAGCTTTCGGCCCCTACCCTAACGTGAGTGTCGAGGCCCGGAAATGGTCATCGGTCTATTTCGTTGAATTCCGGTTAGCAGTCTTGCATGCGGCTGACGACAGCAATGCGAAACACGCCCGTGCCGCAAAGGCTCACTCGAATTGCGGCCAAAAAAGAGGCTCCGCGACTGGCACGACACGGAGCCCAAGGCTTCAGGGAAGAAAGTTGCCTCAAGCGGCGTGGATGGCTTTCACCGTCTCTTCGATGCGGTGGCAGGCGGCACGCGAGCCATCGGCGAAATTGCGCATTTCCGGACGCTCGCTCTTGCAGCGCTGGTCCGCGAAGGGGCAACGCGGATGGAACGTGCAGCCTGTCGGCGGATTAAGCGGGCTCGGCACCTCACTGGCGGCGATACTGCGCCCGCGCTTCGGGTCCGTGATATCCGGGATCGTCTCCAGGAGCAACTGCGTATAGGGGTGTCGCGGATTGGCGAAGAGCGTCTCTGTGTCCGCCTCCTCGACGATGCGGCCGAGATACATCACCGCGATGCGGTCGGACATGTGGCGCACCACGCTCATGTCGTGGCTGATGAAAAGATAGGTCAGCCCCATCTCGTCCTGTAGCTTGCGCATGAGGTTCAGGATCTGGGCCTGGACCGAGACGTCGAGCGCCGAGGTCGGCTCATCGCAGACGAGGAATTCCGGCTCACCGGCGAGGGCGCGCGCGATCGAGATGCGCTGGCGCTGTCCGCCGGAGAATTCGTGCGGGAACTTGGCGCCATCCGAGGGGGCGAGGCCGACGATCGTCAGCAGCTCGCCGACCCGCTCCATGATCTCGTCTTCCGAGTTGCGCAGCTTCAACTCGCGAAGCGGCTCGGCAATGATGTTGCGCACCCGCCAGCGCGGATTGAGGCTGGCATAGGGATCCTGGAAGATCATCTGCGCGGAGAGTGGCTGCCCGCTCTTGCCGGGCGCAAACCGCACTTCGCCTTCGCTCGCCCTGTACAGACCGGTGACCAGCCTTGCCACCGTCGACTTGCCGCAGCCGGATTCGCCAACGAGGCTCAGGCATCCCCCCATCGGCACGGTGAAGCTGATATCGTCCACAGCGCGCACGAATTGCCGCGGCTTGCGTTCGATCACGCGGTTGAGCCAGGGCGCGGACACATCGAAGTTGCAGGTCAGGTCCTTGACCGTCAGGGCATCACTCATAGAACTCCTCCTGCATTGAGCCAGCATGCGCTGACGCCTGAGCCGACCGGTGCCGGTTCGGGGCGATCTTTCCGGCAGCGCGGACCCGCCTCGGGGCAGCGCGGGTTGAAGGCGCAGCCGGTCGGGATTGCGTTCAGCCGCGGCATCGAGCCGTCGATCTGGTTCAGCCGCTCGACGCGACGGCCGAGTGCCGGGATCGAGCCCATTAGACCACGGGTATAGGGATGACGGGCGTTCTTCAGCACGTCGCCCACCGGACCGATCTCGACCAGCCGCCCGGCATACATGACCGCGACCCGATCGGCCGTCTCGGCGATGACGCCCATATCGTGGGTGACCAGCATGACTGCGGTGCCATGATCGTCGCAAAGCCGACGTAGCAACGAAGTGATCTGCGCCTGGATCGATACGTCGAGCGCCGTTGTCGGCTCATCGGCGATGATCAGTTTCGGCTCGGCGGCGAGCGCGAGCGCAATGACTACGCGCTGGCGCATGCCGCCCGAAAACTGGTGAGGATAGTGGTCATAGCGCGCCTCGGGCGCCGGAATGCCGACTTCCTTCAGAAGCTGAATGGCGCGCGCCTTGGCATCGGCCTTGGAGAGCTTCAGGTGAAGGCGGATCGTCTCGACCAGTTGGGCACCGATCGTGAACAGCGGGTTGAGCGAAGTCAGCGGATCCTGGAAAATCGCGCCGATCTGCCGGCCACGCACCTGTTGCATCTGCTTGTCGTCGAGCTGGTCGATCCGACGGCCAGCGAGCCAGACCTCGCCCCCGGAAATCCGGCCGGGGGGCTCCAGTAGCCCCTGGACCGCCAGCCCGGTCATCGACTTGCCGGCGCCGGACTCGCCGACGACACCGAGGATTTCACCCGGGCGGATGCTGAGCGACACGTCGGAAAGCGCCGAAACGGTACCATGGCGCCCGGGGAATTCGACGCAGAGGCCGCGAACGTCAAGCACGACCGATGATGCATTTTCCGTCATCGCTGCTCCTCCAGGGGGTAGCTCGGCGGGAAGATCTCGCTGACCGGCGGGTGACCCCAGCTTCTTTCGGGGTATTTTGCGATTAGGCCGTCGAATTGCACCTGCGCCTTCGCGCGCGCTTCGTTCATGTCGAAACCTGCGACTTCACCATCCCGCATCGACAGGCGGCCGTCGACGAAGACCGCCTTGGTGACGCGTCCGGAACCGCCGACCACCAGCGTGGTGATCGGATCGACCGCCGGCGCCATGTGGTGGTCCATGAGGTCGAAGACGGCGATGTCGGCACGGGCACCCGCCTCCAGGCGCCCGAGATCCGAGCGGCCGAGCGCCTTGGCGCCGCCAAGGGTCGCGGCATCGAAGAGATCGGCGCAGCGCACCGCGGTCGCGTCGTTTTCGACGACGCGACAGGTGATGAGGCCGACCAGCAGATTCATCAGCATGTCCGGCGGCGTCGTGTCGGTACCCATGGCGATGTTGATGCCGCGGGCCTTGACCGAGCGGAAGGAATTCAGCGTGCTGCCACCGCGGGCTGAAACCAGCGGACAATGGACGATGCTGACGCCGTTTTCGGCATAAAGACGCAGATCGTTGTCCGTTGCCTGGGTCGCATGCGGCGCAATCAGCCGATCACTCAGGAAGCCGAAGCTTGCCAGCCATTCCGGCGCGGTCTTGCCGTGCAGGCGGCGAACGGTATCGACCTCCATGGTGCCCTGCGCCGCGTGCAGGCGGATCGGGCAGTCCAGGTCGCGAGCCGCGTCGGCGGTGCGGAGCAGGAGTTTTTCGGTGCAGGTTTCCACCCGGTCCGGAGCCAGCAGGCCCTTGACGAGGCCACCGTGACGGCCTTCGTGCTCGCGAATGAAGCCGATGGCATCGTCGAGGCCTTTCAGGCCTCTTTCTTCGTTGAAGATCGCTTCGAGCTGCCCTGGGGCCGTGACCATCATGCCGCCGGCGCGGTAGGCGGGGCTCAGATAGACGCGCAGGCCGAGATCGCCGGCAGCATCCGAAGCAGCGGCGAACTCCGCAACGGTCTCGCCCCACTCGCGATAGAAGAGCGAGGCAATCGGTGCTGCCGTGGTGATGCCGTTCAACAGGAGCTGCGCAAAGGCGAAGCGTTTCTGGAAGGCGAGCTCCTCAGGCGTGTACATCTCATAGGGCCCGCGCTCGATATAGGAACGCGGCCAGACACGCCCCTTGGCCCAGCCCGGCTGGTGATCGATCGAAAGAACGGTCGTGTCGAGATCGGAAAGCGCGTCGAGGTCGATCAGGCCGGGGCTGATCATGGCTGCGCCGAGATCGATCCGCCGGGCGACCTCGCCTTCAAAACGTGGTCCGACATAGAGCAGCGTACAGCCTTCGATGACGACCTCGCCGTTCGGGATCAGCCGGTGTGAGCCGTCGCGGTGGCCGAGCACCCATTGCGCCGTCAGAAGCGTGCGACCGTCGGGACGACGGCCGAGTGTCAAATCCTTGATGCTGTTCATGGGATGGCTACCTCCGCAATGCCATTACGGGCGATGACGCGACCACGCTTGACGACTAGCGGCCGCGGGGCCACGTCGACAACGGCATGCGCCAGCGTCTCGCCGGTGAGCAGGGTGAAGTCGGCGTCACAGCCGACGTCCAGGCCGTAGCCCTTGATGTCCATGACCTCGGCGCCGCCCTTGGAGCAGACATGCAGCGCATGTTCGAGATCGACATCACGGCGGAGCCCGTTCTTCATGCCGAGAACGCGAGCGCGGTCCATCATGTCGGGCTGGCCCCATGGACCCCAGGTATCGCGGATGCCGTCGCAGCCGGCTGCCACCTTCACGCCGGCGTCCTTCAGCCGAAGGATCGAAGGCACGGTCGAAGACGGCGAGCCTGTAGTGATGATGCGGACGTCAAGTTCGGCGATCTGATCGATCAGACCCGCCACGCGCAGGTAATCCGGCGCGCCGAGCGCAAAGGCATGGCTGATTGCGACCTTGCCCTGCATGCCGAGCGCACGGATTCGCTCGAACATCAGCTCCATACTGAAGGCACCAAGCTCGCCTTGTTCATGCAGGTGAATGTCGATCGGCTTTGCATGCTTGTCAGCGAGACCGAAGATCGCGTCGAGATGACCCTTCGGGTCACGGTCGATGCCACAGGGGTCAATGCCACCAAGGACTTCCGCGCCGTTGCTCAGAGCCTGGTCGAGGAGCTCGACCGTGCCCGGGCGGGTGACGAGCCCCGACTGCGGGAAAGCGACGATCTCGATATCGATGATGCCTTCGAGCGTATTGCGGGTCGCAACGATGCCTTCCATCAGGCGCAGGCCGTGGGTGGTGTCGATGTCAACATGGCTACGGATGTGGCTTGCACCATTGGCCGCGAGCATGATCGCCTGGCGCATGGACTGACGGTGCGGGTCGATACCGATTTCCAGCCGCTTCTCGCGCTCGAAGTCGATGCGTTCGCGCAGCGTCGCAGACTTGGCGTTCACATGCCAGGGCATGCCCCAGACCGATTTGTCGAGATGCGTGTGCGCCTCGACGAGGCCGGAGATCATGATATGGCCGTTGCCGTCTTCGGTCGCGGCGCCTTCGGCAGAAAGCCCCTTGCCGATGGCCGCGATCTTGCCGTCGCGCACGAGAATATCGGTCGCTTCGCCGGCATTGGGCCTGACGTTACGGATCAGGAGACTGGACATCATTCACCTCAATTTCGGATTGAGCGCATCGCGCAGCCAGTCACCGAGCAGGTTGACCGAGACCACGAGAAGGCAAAGCTGGATGACAGGGAAAAGCACGACCCACCATACGCCCGAGAACAGGAACTGGTTGCCGAGGCGGATCAGCGTTCCGAGGCTCGGCTGGCTGGGCGGCATGCCGATACCGAGGAACGAAAGTGTTGCCTCCGTCAGGATCGCCATGCCAAAGTTCAAGGTCGCAGCGACCATGATCGGCGTCAGCGTGTTCGGTAGGATGTGCTTCAGCATGATGCGCCGAGCCGGCGTCTTCAAAAGACGCGCGGCCTGGACATATTCCTTGCCACGCTCGACGATTGTCTGGGCGCGTACGGTACGGGCATACTGCACCCAGGCGCTAAGCGTGATCGCCAGCACCAGCACTGCGGCGGCGCCGACGTCCCTCAGTTCCGGCGGCAGCATCTGGCGTGCGACTGCGCTGACGAGGATGGCGATCAGGATGGTCGGGATCGACAGGAGCACATCGCCGATACGCATCAAGAGGTTGTCTATAAACCGGCCGAAATAGCCGGCGATGAGACCGAGGCTGAGACCAACGGCGAGCGATAGCATGACCGAAGCGACGCCGATCAGGATCGAAATGCGTGAGCCGTAGAGGATGGCCGAGAGCATGTCGCGGCCTTGCGTGTCCGTGCCGAGCACGTAGGGCCACTGGCCATCGGTCTCCCATATCGGTGGCAGTTCGGAATTCCAGAGTTCGAGCTGGGCCGGATCGAAGGGGTTCTGCGGCGCAATCAGCGGTGCCGCGAAAGCGGTCACGATCAGGAAGGTGAGCATGACCGCCCCGATGATCGCCGAGGGCTTGTGGGTGAAGGACCACCAGAGATCGCTCTGGCGCCAGCGAGCAAGCCTGGGGCGCTGGCGTGGCGGCGTGGTTGGCTGAACGTGATCTGTCATGACAGCGACCTCAACGGGTAGCATCGCGCAGCCGCGGGTCGATGACCGCATAGGCGATGTCGACCAGGGTGTTGAGCGTGACGAAGATGAACGAGACGATGCAGAGGTAACCCGCCATCACGGGCATATCGAGGAAGGTGACCGCCTGGATGAAGAGCATGCCCATGCCCGGCCACTGGAAGACGGTTTCGGTGATCAGCGCAAAGGCGATCAGCGAGCCGAAATTCATCGCCGTCATTGTGACGACAGGCATGAGACAGTTGCGCAGCGCGTGGCGGAAATAGATGCGCCAGCGCGGCACGCCGCGGGCACGCGCGAACTTGACGAAGTCGGAGCGCAGAACCTCCATCATCTCGGCCCGAACGAGGCGCATCACCAGGGTGATCTGGTAGAGCGCAAGCGCGAGAGACGGCAAAAGCAGCGATGCGCGGCCCGAGCCCGTCAGCAGGCCGGTGCTCCACCAGCCGAGTTGCACGACATCACCGCGACCGAAGGCCGGCACGAGGCCGAGGGTTACGGCAAAGACGAGGATCAGCAGGATACCGACGACGAAGCTCGGCAGCGAGACGCCGATGATGCTGACGAATTGCAGCCCCTCCGAATACCATCTTCCTCGATGGATGGCGGTGACGACGCCAAGTGGAATGCCGATCAAAAGCGACAGGATGGTCGCAACCAGTGCAAGTTCCATGGTCGCCGGGAAGCGCTCGGCAATGAGCGTCATGACATCCTGGCCGTTGCGATAGCTGATGCCGAAGTCGCCCCGCGCAGCGTTGACGACGAAGCGGCCGTACTGGGTCAGGAACGAATCGTTGAGCCCGAGCTTTTCGCGCAGTTCGATGCGGTCGGCCTGCGACATCTGCTCGTTGGCCATCAGTTCGACCGGGTCACCGGCGAAGCGGAAGATCAGGAAGGCCAGCAGCGCGACGGCGAGCATGACCAGCACGGCATTGGCCAGCCGCTTTATGAGAAAGACAATCATTGGGTTTCTCGCTGAATGAGAAGGCCCGGCAGAGTGAACTCTGCCGGGGCAAGGAAACTCAATCGCCGATACGGGTCAGCCAGTGACGCGGCTTGTTGTCGGCCCGAATGGTCACATCCGTGACGTTCTTGGACATCGCCCAGGCCATCGGCTGCTGGTGCAGCGGGATCATGATGACCTCGTCCTTGGCGAACTTCAGCGCTTCGGTCTCGATTGCCAAGCGCTTGTCATGATCCATCTCGAGCGCGGCCTTCTTCACCATCGCGTCGAGCTTCGGATAGGACCAGCCGCCGTAGTTGGCGACACCGGCGGCACCTTCGCGGGTCGAAAGCACCTGAACCAGGATCGAATAGGCATCGAGCGTCGGCTCGTTGGCCCAGCCGATCATGTAGGCATCGGATTTGCCGCCGGCGCGCTTCGGTGCCTGGACCGCGCGCGGGCCGATGTCGAGGGTCGGCTTGAGGCCGATGCGCGACAGCATCGAAACCAGTGCGCTGCAGACGTCTTCTTCGTTGACGCTCTCGTCGTTCATGCAGACGAGCGTGAATTCCTTGCCGACGGCGCCGGCCTCTTCAAGCAACTTCTTGGAGAGTTCCGGATCGTAGCTCGTCGGCACGTCGAGCTCCGCGCTGTAGCCAGGGATTTCCGGGGCGACCATGGTGCCGGCGACATGCGATTTGCCGCGCATCACGCGCTTGAAGATGAGTTGCCGGTCGATTGCATGGTCGATCGCCTGGCGCACCTTGATGTTGTTGAAGAAATTCTCGCGACCGTCGGCGAAGGTCTCGTGACGGTTGAAGACCATGTGCACGGTGCGCAAATCGGTGCGCTCGACGACCTTGATGTCCGGCGAGCTCTTCAGCCGCTCGAGATCCTGTACCGGCGCGCCGTCGGTAAGATCGATTTCGCCTGAGAGCAGTGCTGCCACACGCGTGGCGGCTGAAGTGATCGGCATGAACTCGATGCGGTCGAGATTGTGCTTCGGCGTATCCCACCAGCCGTCGTTCTTGACGAGCACCGTCTTGCTGTCGGGAACACGGGATTCGAGCTTGAACGGGCCGGTGCCGTTGGTGTTGTGGGTGGCGTAGCCTTCGACCTTGGCGCCGACGTCGGTTGGCAGCTCGGACTTGTTGTCGACCAGCCAGTCCTTGTCGAACATGAAGATGTTGGTCATGTCGTTGAGGAACAGCGGGTTCGGCGAGTTCACTTCGATGTCGACGGTATAGTCGTCGACCTTGGTGGTGGAGACGTAGGCGGGAATATTGCCGCGCAGCGGCGAGGTCGGGTGGCTGACGCGAGCCATGGAGGCAACGACGTCGTCAGCTGTGAAATCGGCGCCGTTCTGGAATTTTACGCCCTTGCGCAGATGGAAACGCCAGACCTTGTCCTTGACCATCTCCCAGCTGGTGGCAAGCGCCGGCTCGACCTTGAACTCGGGCGTATAGCGGGTCAGCCCCTCGTAAATATGGTTGAGGAAGGCCAGGTTGGAGGTACTGCCGTAAGAATACGGGTCGAGCGAGTAGATATCCCGCGGACTCCCCCAGCGCAGCGTTTCGGCGGATGCGGTGGTTGCAAGAAAGGCGAATGCCAGCCCCGCAAGGAGATGCTTTCTCAGTTTCATGTGGTTCCCTCTATTTTCTCGTCAGTCGCCATATCCCGGCGTCCTCACCCTAGATTTGAAGTTGTTGGCGACAATGTCAACTATTTTGTCGACAATTTTGTATGCATAAATGTTTAAAGTCGAATACGGCCCGGAGGGTCCGGCATGATTGCCGATCGGTTTCACGAGTGGAGTCTGCCATCCGTGGCCCCTGGCGCCGTGCATATTCGGGAAGACTTGCAAAAACAGATAGCCCGCCGACGTCCTGCAAGACCGGCGGGCAAAACGCTATTATTTCGAGAAAATAAGTGCTTGGGTGTGTGAACTCACGTCGAGCGCGTCGTCCGTAACGTCACCGGAGGCGGCGTCCTCGACGTCAGTCGGGGTGGTCGACACAGCCGTATCCCTGACGTTAGACGCCACCCTGCCGAGCCGCAGAAGCGAGACCGTGATGCGCTCTCTATGACGACTGGCGCCTTCGATCGGCTAACGCGAGGCTGAACCAAAACCCGTAAGGAATGCCGTCAAGTTGTCGGACAGCGCATCGCAGAGATAGCCGCCTTCCTGGACGATTGCCGTGGGAAGCCCCAGTCCGGCGATCGCTTCGCCAATGCGGGCAAATCCCGGCGTGGATACGGAGAGGCCGCCAAAGGGGTCTCCTTCGTAGGCGTCGAGTCCGAGCGCCACGACCAGCGCATCGGGCGCGTAGGCTCGGATGCGGCGAGAGGCGGCATCGAGTGCGGCCAGGAATTCCGTATCGCCGGATTTGCGTTCGAGCGGCAGGTTGAAGTTGTAGCCCAGTCCCGGGCCCTCGCCGCGTTCATCGGCATGGCCCCAGAAGAAGGGATAAAAGCGCACGGGATCCGCGTGGATCGAGACGGTGAGCACGTCGGCGCGCTGATAGAAGATGCCTTGCGTGCCGTTGCCGTGATGCAGGTCGACATCGAGGATCACGACGCGGGCAGCGCTCTTGAGAAAGCGCTGCGCGGCAACGGCCGAATTGTTGACGAAACAGAAGCCGCCGGCGACGTCGGCGAAGGCGTGGTGCCCCGGCGGCCGGCATAGCGCATAAGCCGCACGCTCTCCCGCCATGACTGCATCTGCCGCTTCAACCGCACTCCAGGCGCTCCAGCGCACGCTGTCCCATGTCTCACCGGATATCGGGCACGCGGTGTCAGCCATGTGATAACCCGCCTGCCCGACGGCCGAAGCCGGATACCGGCCATCGCGCGCCAACGGATGGATGTTTGGTATGACCTCGTCTGAAGCCTCTGCAATGCGCTGCCAGCGCGCGTAGATATGTTCGAGGAAGTCGAGATATTCGGGCGTGTGCACGGCAGCGATCGGGCCGAGCCCGTGGTCGCGTGGCCTGAGGATCTCGCAGCCTGCTGCCTTCGCTCCGGCGACCAACCGTTCGACGCGCTCTGGCTGTTCGGGATTCGGCTTCGGCGCGCCGCTTGACAGAAAGGCCTTCGGGTCGTGGCGCTTCTGTTCCTCTGCATAGAAGGCTTTCATGCTCGTTCCGTCCTCATCAAATCAGTCCATCGGCGAGCGCCCGAAAGGCGTCACCATAGGCGGCGTGTTCATGGTCGGCTTTTTGCCAGGTGATGCCGAGCCGTTCATAGAAGCGTTGAGCGGCGAAGTTCTCGGCATCGACCGCCAGTCGCAGATAGTCGCCACCCCGCGCCTTCGACCAGCTTGCCGCCTCGCGCAGCAACCGCTCGCCGATGCCCTGCCCGCGCAGGCGTTCATCGATATAGAGATCCTGGATGAAAACGCCGGGCCGGCCGCGCCAGGTGGAAAAGATCGGGAAAAAGAGGCAAAGCCCGACCAATTCCCCGCGCGCTTCCGCGACGAAACTGCCAAAGGCGGCTTCAGGCCCGAAGCCGCATCGGCGAAAATCCTCAGCACTGCTGGTGACCTTGGCTTCCATGCCAAGCCCGCGCCCCATTTCAAGGATTGCCCGGTGCATAGCCTCGGCATCCTGCGGCCGTCCGGCGCGGATCACCACGTCCAAGGCATTGGCTCCTATTGTCATCACCTATTCTTCCTCTATTCCTCTGGCGATGGCGGCCCGCGCTTTGGCCGCAGGCTGCGCCATTAGAACGCGACCTTGTCTCCACCCTTTAGGGCGAGAAGATCGCGTGCCTCGGCTGGCGTGGCAACCTCCAGCGACAGCGCGTCGAGCACCGTGCGGATGCGGTGAACCTGTTCGGCGTTGCTGGTCGCAAGCGTCCCGCGGCCGTTATAGAGACTGTCCTCCAACCCCACGCGCACATTGCCGCCCATGGCAGCAGCCATTGTGATCATCGGCATCTGGTGGCGGCCGGCAGCCAGCACCGAGAAGCTGTAGTCGTCCCCGAAGAGCTTGTCGGCGATGCGCTTCATATGCGTCAGGTTTTCCGGGTCAGCGCCGATACCGCCGAGAACGCCGAAGACGAATTGGATGAAGAGGTGGCCCGACACCAGGCCGCGATCGCGGAAATGCGCCAGCGAATAGAGATGGCCGACGTCATAACATTCGAACTCGAAGCGCGTGCCGCAGCCCTGACCGAGCCGCGTCAGTATGAACTCCATATCGGCGAATGTGTTCTTGAAGATCGAACTGCGCGTTGCTTCCAGAAGCTCCGGCTCCCATTCGTGCTTCCATTCCGTCGGTTTGTCGAGCGCCGGAAAGAGCGCGAAATTCATCGAGCCCATGTTCAGCGAGCACATTTCCGGTTCGGCGCGAAGCGATGCGGCAAGCCGGTCTTCCAGCGCCATCAGCGACGAGCCGCCGGTCGAGATGTTCACGACCGCATCGGTCGACTGCTTGATGCGCGGCAGGAATTGCATGAACAACGCCGGATCGGCGGACGGACGGCCGTCCTCCGGGTTACGCGCGTGCAGATGGAGGATGGAAGCGCCGGCCTCGGCCGCTGCAATCGCTTCAGAGGCGATCTGGTCGGGCGTGATCGGCAGGTAAGGCGACATGGTCGGCGTATGCACCGATCCCGTCACCGCGCAGGTGATGACCACTTTGCGCGATGTCTTGGCTTTCGTCATGGTCAAGCCCTCAGCGATTGACGGGAAGGTTGAGTTCTTCGGCGAGCACTTCGAGAACGTCACCGAGGATGGCGACGATCTCGCCGATCTGCTCACGGGTGATGATCATCGGTGGGCAGACGAGGAAATGGTCGCCCTCGACGCCGCCGCGCGTGCGCCTGGAATAGATGATCAGGCCGCGTTCATAGGCGAGATCGACCATGCGCTGGTGTGCATTCAATTCCTTCGGCAATGGCTTCATTGTTTCGCGGTCGGAAACAAACTCGGCCGCCAGCAGCAACCCCTTGCCGCGCACGTCGCCGATGAAAGGGAAGCGACCGGAAAGCGCCACCAGTTCTGCCTTCAACGCCTCGCCCATGGCGGCGGCATTGTCTATGAGGTCAAGCCGATCAATCTCGTCGAGAACGGCAAGACCGGCGGCGCAGGCAAGCGGATTACCGGCATAGGTGAAGCCATGTTGGAAACCGCCGGCATCGAGAACCGGCTGGACGATCCGTGACGGTGCGGCCATGGCGCCGAGCGGGCAATAGCCAGACGCAAAGCCCTTGGAAAGCGCGATCAGGTCCGGGCGGCAGTTCCAGTGGTCGCCACCGAGGAACCTTCCGGTGCGGCCGGCACCGCTCATCACCTCGTCATGGATCAGCAGGATGCCGTACTTGTCGCAGATTTCGCGAATGCGCGGGTAGTAGCTGTCCGGTGCTACGAGCGCGCCGGTCGAGGCGCCGCCGATCGGCTCCATGATGAAGGCCAGCACCGTTTCGGGGCCTTCCGCCTGGATCTTCTCCTCCAGCATATCGGCATATTTGATGCCGCGTTGCTCCATTGTCAGATTGTCCCGGTCGAGATAAGCGGTCGGTGCCGGCACCTTCGGCATCTCGCGCATCATCGGCGAGAAGGGTTCAGAGAGTGCGGCATAGCCGGTGACGGCCAAGGCGCCGAGCGTGCCGCCGTGGTAGGAGGGAAAGCGCGAAATTACCTTCCAGCGATCCTTCTGGCCGGTGGCAACAGCCCATTGCCGCGCGAGCTTGAGGCAGGATTCGACGGCTTCCGAGCCGCCTGACACGAAGAAGATCTTGTCCATGCCCTCAGGCAGCTTTTCGGCCGCGCGGCGGGCCAAGTCTTCCGCAGGCTCGTTCTCGAAGTGCAGCCGGTAAGCGAAAGTCACCCGATCCATCTGGCGCTTCATCGCGTCGAGCACATTGCGGTTGCCATGGCCGATATTGACCACCATGGCGCCGCTGGAGCCGTCGATCACCCGGCGTCCGTCCTGATCCCAGAGATAGATGCCTTCGGCGCGGTCAACCAGCGGACGGCGCAGGCGCGACTGGTAGAAGAGGTGAGAGGCGGGTCGTTCGTTGGAAGCTGTCGTCTTGAGCATGGCAAGTCTCTGTCAGCGGTTGAGATAGTGATTGAGAACATTGGCGGTGACGCGCTCGACCATCGCGTCGCCGCGTTTGAGCGCCGCGACCCATTCGCAGCTTCCGGCGTGGAAGACCTCGCCCTTGCCGCGCGGAAAATTGACGATCATGCCTGAGCCGCGCTTGATGCGTTCGACGGTCGCCGGGCCATTGTCGCCGATCAGAGTCTCGGCGACGAATTTCGCATCGGCATCGGAGAGGAACTGGTCGTCGGCGGGAATGTCGGCGCTTTCTTCCTTCAATGACGACATGCCGAGCGCGAGGATTTCGAGGCCCTTAGGCGCACCACTGTCTTCGGCAGGCTCCGGCAGTCCACCGCGGATGATGTAGTCGAGACCATCGACCTCGTAGCCGAAGGCATGGCCCTCCGCTCCGAGGATATCGCCGTAGTAGATACCTGTTCCGGCAAAAGCCCAATGCTCGGGCCGGTAGACCGGAAAGCCCCGTGCGCCGCGCGGCGCGCAACCACCCCAGCCGACATAGAGGCCGCGGGTGGCATTGAGCCCGAAGGTCGCCGCGCCCGGCCGGCCAATCTCGGCGGCCTCCCAGGAGCCGCTCGTGCGCGTCGGATCGGCTGAGCGATAGGCGGGGTCTTCGGCCCGTGACCGGTATTTGTAACAAACCTGGCGCTTGCCGCCGTCTTCGAGGCGCGTCTGCCACATGAAGTTGCCGGCAAAGCGGGCCGCCCTGCCGCCGCGCTCGACATAGGTGTCGACCGCATCGCGCATTTCCCAGGTCCAGTATTCGTCGTGGCCGACGAAGACGACGCAGTCATAGCCGTCGAGGATCTCAGGATTGAAATGCAGCTCATGCTGACTGACGAGATCGACGGCATAGCCCTGACGTTCCGCCCAGCGGAAGAAATGGCTGTCGTAACTTGCCCAGCCGGAGGAGGCATATTTCTTGGAATAGCCGTTGGCGTAGGCCCATTCCATATGTGGGTAACGCGGAGCGACGGCCATTGGCGCGTAGATTTCAAGCGGCACGCGCGGCGCGTCGGCCGGCAGCACGACGAAGCCACGGCAGAAGGGGCGCTCGATGCTGACCGTCGTCGCATACTGGTCGCGGTTGGGACCCGTGATGCCCTGGTAGTGGTTGGATCCACCCCAGGTATTGTAGGAGGTCCAGGAGCCGGTGGCGGCGACGTGCAGTACGCAGCCCGGTTTTCGGCCAGCGATCGGCCGCACGATGAAGAGATGGTGACAATGGATCGGCGTGCCGTCGCTGCCCTCTGCTCTCAGCGTGACGCGGTAGGCGCCGGATGGCCAGTTCTCCTCAACCTTGAACTCGAAGCTGGTCTCCCAGCCGCAGCCGATCACCGAGCACTGGTCAGGCGTCTCCTGCCAGCGCGCAGCAAGGCCGTCACGCTTCAGAACGCTCTGTTCCGTCGCACCGTCGCGCACGATCTCAAGCGAGAAGCTCGCCGCGGTCGAACTGACCTGCAGTCGCACGGTGGCACCCGGTGGATAGGCATAGGCATCGGTGTAGCACCAGATCTCGCCGCCCTCCCCGTCCATACCCGGATATTCGTAATAGTGACCGAGCACCGCCTCGCGGCGCTGTTCCGGCGTCAGGCCGAAATCGGGGTACTGGTTGCTCTTTTCCATCATGACACCCTTCATGCCGCCAAGTACTTCTTGAGGAAGGCCCGCGTGCGCTCCTGCGTCGGTTGGCGGAAGATCTCGCCAGGCGCCCCCTGCTCGACGACGACACCGCCATCCATGAACAGGACACGGTCGGCGACCTCACCGGCAAAACGCATCTCATGGGTGACAATCAGCATGGTCATGTGCTCGGCCGCGAGTTGCTTCATGACCGCGTTCACTTCGTCGACCAGCTCTGGGTCAAGGGCCGAAGTCGCCTCGTCGAAGAGCATCACCTTCGGCTGCATCGCAAGCGCCCGGGCGATAGCGACGCGTTGCTTTTGTCCGCCGGAAAGCCGGGACGGAAAGGCGTCGACCTTGTCCGCAAGGCCGACCTTCGACAGGAGTTCGATGGCGAGTTCACGCGCCGTCGCTTTTGCCATGCCCTTCAGAATGAGCGGCCCCATGGTAATGTTCTGCAGGACGGTCAGGTGTGGGAACAGATTGAAGTGCTGGAACACCATGCCCATCTGTTGGCGCACCGCATTGATATGCCTTTCGAAGGCCTGGCCTTTCAGGTCCTGGTTGACCTGAACGCCATCGAGCCAGACTTCGCCGCCATTCAGCGTCTCCAGATGGTTGATCGACCTCAAGAGCGTGCTCTTGCCCGAGCCACTCGGGCCGATGATCGCAACAATCTGGCCGCGCGCCACGGAGAGATCGATGCCCTTCAGGACTTCCAAGGCACCGTAATTCTTGCGGGCACCCTTGACTTCGACCATGGGTCTCTGTGCCGTCATCGTGAAACCTCCACGTTCTTTTCGACCTGGCGCAAACCCGCTTCGAGGACGAGATTGAGGATGTAATAGAGAGCTGCGACCGTGATGTAGAATTCGAACGGCCTGAAAGTCTCGCTGATCGCGAGCTGTGCGGCATGGACGAGTTCGGCAATGCCGATGATCGAGACGAGTGAGGATTCCTTCAGCAGCACGATCAGGTTGTTGCCCATTGCCGGAATGGTGTTGCGGATCGCCTGCGGCACGATGAAGTAGCGCAGCGTCTGCATGCGGCCGAAGCCAAGGCTGCGGGCGCCCTCCGTCTGTCCGGCATCGACTGCCACGATACCGGCGCGAAGGATGTCGGCATTGTAGACGGCAAAATGCAGGCCGAGGCCGATGATGCCGGCGATCAGCGCCGGGATCTTGAAGCCCAGCTGCCCGAGCCCGTAATAGATCAGGAAAAGCTGCAGGAGCAGCGGCGTGCCCATGAACAGCCACATGAACGCCCGCACCGGCAGGGCCACAGTCTTCGGTGCATAGAGCACGACGAGGGCAAAAACGATGCCGAAGACGAAGCTGATCAGGGCGGCGGAGATGGTCAGGACGACCGTCCACCAGACGCCCAGCCAGAGGATGTCGGCATAGGGTGGAACGACGCTGAAATCGAGGCCTTGCATGCGCGTCTCCCCCTCAAGCTATGGCGTAGCGTCGGTCGATGAGATCGACGATCCGCGCGACGACATAGACGATGAGCATGTAGAGCACGGCGGCAACGCCGAAGATCTCGAACGGCTTGTAAGTCGAACCGATGTAGCGCTGCGCGGTATAGGTGAGCTCGACCACTGAAATCGTCGAGACGAGCGCTGATCCCTTGACGAGGGCTACCGCATTGACGCCGAGCGGCCGGATCATCAGGCGCGCGGCTTGCGGCAAGATCACCTTGCGCATGGTCTGGAACCGGCTGAAGCCGATCGAGCGTGCTGCCTCCGTCTGACCGCGATCGACCGAGAGCACCGCGCCGCGGATGGATTCCGCCATGTAGGCGCCGATGTTGAGACCAAGGCCAATGACGCCGGCAGCAAATGGCTCCAGATTGATGCCGATCTGCGGCCCACCGAAGTAAAGCACGAAGAGCTGAATGAGGCACGGCGTGCCGCGAAACAGGCTGACATAGGCGGTACCGAACGCGCGCAGCAGCAACGAGCGCGACATCTTGGCGGCGGCGATCAGGAACGCCACCACCAGCCCGAGCGCAAGCGCAAGTACCGAGATCTCGATCGTGATCCACGCCGCTTCCACGAAAAACGGGAAGACGCGCTCAACCAGCGAAACGTCCATGGGAAAACTCCGGAAGGCGAATTCATGAGCTCCGGCCGCGGCTCATGCGGCGGCCGCAGAGACGGGAAGCTTGGGGATCAGCGGATATCGCTGCCGACCCACTCCATGGCGATCTTCTCGTAGGAACCGTCTGCCAGCATGTCCTCGAGCGCCTTCTGCATCGCCGCTTTCAGTTCCGGATTGTTCTTGCGGATGGCAATACCGATCGCGACGCTGCCGCCTTCGATGTCAGGCGTTTCCAGGCGGCGGACCTTTTCGCCGGTTTCCTTGACGGCGACCATGACCGGAATGTTGTCGACGACGATCGCGTCGACACGACCGCTCTTCAATTCCATCAGCAGCTCCGGCAGGCCCTTATAGGTGCGCACATCCCAGCCGCCCTGCTCGCGTGCCCACTTCTCATGCGTTTCCCCGAGCGTTACGCCAAGCGTCTTGCCCTTGAGTTCGTCGAGCTTCTGAACACTGGATGCCTCGCTGACGAAGACGGCGCGACCGGCATGGTAATAGGGACCGACGAAATCGACGACCTTTTCCCGCTCCGGGGTGATCGTCATCGAGCCGACGATCGTATCGTATTTGTTGGCGAGCAGGCCGGCGATGATGCCGTCCCAGGCGGTCGTGACCAGCGTACCCTTGACGCCGACACGCTCGGCAATTGCCTGGCCGATCGAAGCGTCGAAACCGACGACCTGGTTTTCTTCATTGACGAAATTGAACGGCGGGTACTGGCCCGACATGGCGATCTTCAGTTCGCCGGCCGCCTTGACGTTCTCCAGGTCGTCGGCCTTCGCCGAGACGGTGGAGAAAGTTGCAGCGATGGTCAGCGTCGCGGCCAGCAGGCCGGAGAATAGGCTCTTCATGAAATGTTCCTTGTTCCTCTGGGTGAATGCGCCTTCTGGTGCGCTTGGGGTCGGCACGGAGGCGCCTTCCGAATTTCATGATTGCTTGTGCTTCAACATTGCGCAAATAGATAATGAAAATAGAAGGCATAGATTTCAGGAATGACTTCACCGCGGTTGGAACGGCTGGTCTGGGAGCTCGACTGGAACCTTTTGCGCACCTTCGTGGTGATCGCCGAGGTCAAAAGTATCACGCGTGCGGCCGAGCGGCTGAACCTCAAGCAGCCGAGTGTGAGCAATGCACTTCGGCGGCTTGAAGACCGTGTCGGGCGGCGTCTGGTCGAACGCGACGCGACGCGCTTCGAACTCACCGAAGTGGGACAGTTGCTCTACGAGCAGAGCGTCGAAGTCTTCGGCACGATCTCGCAACTGCCGCAACTCGTGCGCGGCGTGAGCGACGACGTCACCGGCCATGTCACAATCGCGGTTGCGAGCCATGTGGTCTCACCGATCTTCGACCGGGCGCTGATGGAGTTCCACCGCAGCTATCCGCGCGCGACGCTGACGATCAATGTCGGACCGAGCGGCGAGGTCACACGCCAGGTTCGGGAGAAGCGTGCTTCCTTCGGCCTTTGCCTTGTGAGCGTCCGGGATCCGGCGCTCGACTATCTCATGGTCTTCAGGGAGTTTTTCGGCTTCTTCTGCGGTCCGCACCATCGGCTATTCGGCCGGGAGGGATTGAAGCTTGCCGACCTCAAGGGCGAGACGTCGGTGTCGTTCCATACCGACCATATCGCCGACGCGCTTCGGCCTGTGGCGCTGCTTCGCAGCGAAGCCAAGCTCAACGCCAATGTCGTTGGCGTCTCCTCAAGCCTTGAGGAGGTGCGGCGGATGACGCTTGCCGGTCTTGGCGTCGGCTCACTGCCGCTGCACGTCGCCCGCCGCGATGTGACAGACGGGCTGCTCTGGCGCCTGCCGCCCTACGACAATCCGCCCGCCATCGATATTTTCATGCTGACGAACCCTGAAAAAGCGATCAACCGGGCCGAGAAGGCTTTGATCGGCGGCTTGCAGACGCTGATTGCCGAAACGCCGCTTGAAGAACGCGTCTACGCCGATTGATCGCGAAGTCGCGCCGGCTCATTCGACAACAGCGCTTCCGCCCGTTCCCGCGCGTCCGCTTCGAGCGCGACCGCCGCGCGCGCCTGAAGATCGAAGCGTACGGTCGTAGTCCTGTTAATGGCGTGTACCATGCCGTCAAGCGTACCGGACATGGTCTGCTCGAAAGTGACCGACGAGCGGCCGAGCTTGATGACGCGCGAGCGGATGGTGATCAGCGCGCCAGCCTTTGTTTCGTGCTTGTATTCCACCTCGGAGCGCACATCCGCCCACCCCCTGCCCCGATCCGTTTCGGTTTCGGCGCCGACGATATGGCCAAGAAGCTGGAAACTCGCGTCGTCGAACATCGCCGCGTAATGGCGCACGTTCATGTGGCCCATCGTGTCGCACATCCATGGGTGGGCGACGCCGACATAGGTTGTCAAATCTTGGATGGACATGGGGCGCGCCTCAATCGTCGAGTTGTGACCGGTTGCGAGACATAGCGGATGGCCGATACCTCTGTCCATGGCGGTCGAGCAGGGCGTTCTACCGCGATCGCGTTCGCTCCGGTTTGACAAAAGGCGAGAAAAATCCGTGGGTAAGCACGCTTGCTTTGCTCCGCAGCTAGGCGCGGCGGCGTTGCTCCCCTAGATTGACCGCCTGAGACGTGAGGAGGATTGCGCGTGAAAGTCTATCTCGCTGGCCCGGAAGTTTTTCTGCCCAATGCGGTCGAGATCCAGAAGGAGAAAGCGGCTCTGGCGCGTGCGGCCGGCTTCGCGCCTCTGGTGCCCGGCGACCTTGAAATCCCACCGGCCCCCACCAAGCATGAACGCGGCCTGGCGATCTATGCTGTCGATGAGGGCATGATGCTGGCATCCGACATGATCATCGCCAACCTCACGCCGTTTCGCGGCATCAGTGCCGATGTCGGCACGGTGTTCGAACTCGGCTTCATGTGTGGCCGTGGCAAGCATGTCTACGCCTATACCAACACCTCGCGCAGCTACTACGAACGCATCCTGAACGATCATTACCTGGGCGACGCTGCGCTGCGCCCTGACGGTCGCATGGCCGGCCCCGACGGCCTCAGCATCGAAGATTTTGACATGGCCGACAATCTCATGCTGGACGGCGGCATCCTTCGCCGGGAGGGAGTGCTCATCAAGCGGGAAGTACCGGAGGCCGATCGCCTCACCGATCTCGAGGCTTTCAAGGAATGCCTGGCCATCGCCGCAAGGCAGCACCTGGGGTAGAGTTACGATCGATCCTGTCGTCCGGCAAGGGCCTGCCGAAGTCGGAGAAGTCATCGACTTTGACGGACCGGTCGCCGCCCTCGACATCAAGGGCGAAAACTTTTGCCGTGATCCACCGCTTGTCGCCGATCGCTCAGTCGCCAGCTTGTAGTTCTCCATCCCTTCGGTATCATCGAGGCATCAAAGACTGGTTCAATCCTCTCCATTCGCTTATGCGCATCAAACGATTGGCCGGGGCAAGACAATCCCCATGAAATTTACCGATCGGGAAATTATCGGGGGAAGATATCCCTGACCGCGTTAATTTTCCCGTTCGGGAAAATTACTCTCGACAGAGCGCCCAATATTTTGCTATTTTCCCGAGCGGGAAAATAATGATGGCGAAGCGCGTTAAAACTCCATCTGATATCGGCGCCTTGGTCCGAAGTGCACGCAAGGAGCAAAACTTGCGGCAGGACGAACTTGCCGGGGTTGCTGGCGTCGGGCTCCGGTTCATTGTCGATCTCGAGGCCGGCAAGCCGACAGCTCAGATAGGAAAAGTGTTGCAGGTTCTGCAAACGCTCGGCTGTTCGGTCGATATTCTGGCTCCTGGTGAACGCAGACAATGACTGCAAGGGTTCTCAACGTCTGGTGGGATGGTCGAATTGTCGGGCAATTCACCCAGGACCGGCACGGCGATATCGGCTTCGCCTACGCTGAAGCTTGGCTTGACGATGAAAGCACACTTCCGCTTTCAGCCTCCCTCCCGAAGCGCCCGGCACGTTTTTCCCGTCGTGAATGCCGACCATTTTTTGGCGGCCTGCTTCCCGAAGAAAGCCAGCGCCTGGCTGCGGCGCAAGCATTGGGCGTCTCACCTGCAAATGACTTCGCGCTGCTCGATCGCTTGGGCGGCGATGTTGCCGGCGCTCTTCAACTCTTGCCGGAAGATCAGGAACCCACAAAAACAGAACCGATTGCGGACCAGCAGTCGACACCTTTGGACGACGCAGGAATCGTTCGCGTGCTGGACGTACTTCCTATGCGGCCGTTACTGGCCGGCGAGGAAGGCTTGAGACTATCGTTGGCCGGCGCGCAATCGAAAGTACCAGTTGTTCTGATGCACGGGCAGATCGCGCTGCCGCTTCCCGGACAGGCGACCACACACATCCTTAAGCCGCCGATCGCGCGCTTCCCAAGGACGACCGAAAACGAAGCCTTCGCTATGAAGCTCGGCGCCACAATCGGCCTGGACGTCGCCCCCGTCGAACCGAGGTCCGCAGAAGGACGCTCGTTTCTTCTGGTCGAAAGATATGACCGCGTCCGCGATGCCAGCGGCGCCGTGCGACGCATACACCAGGAAGATTTTTGCCAGGCGCTGGGCGTGCCTCCTGAAACGAAGTATGCCAGCGAAGGCGGTCCGACATTCAAGGATTGCTTTGAGCTATTGCGGCGAATATCAGCGCGGCCCGCTACAGATGTGTTGAAGCTGCTGGACGCCGCGATCTTTAACCTTATCGTCGGGAATGCCGACGCTCACGGCAAGAACTTCTCAGTCCTCTACGATGAGCAGGGACCTAGAATGGCCCCGTTGTACGATCTGCTTTCAACCGTTGCGTATCCAGACCTTTCACCCAAAATGGCCATGAGGATCGGAAAGTGTGCCACTCTCGCCGAGATGGACGTCGATGGTTGGCAGGCTTTTGCCAAGGAAGCCGGAGTTGGCTTACCTTTGATACGCCGCCGAATTACAGGCTTGGCCGACTCGACCGTTCATGCGGTAGCGAGAGTATTGGAAGACGTCTCAAACCTCTGGATCGATTCCGCTGCGACAAATCACTTTGCGGACTTGATCGAGAGCCGCGCCAAACTCGTCGGGTTGTCGATTTAGCCGAGCCACGGGATGCAATCCTAAAGGGCCATATTTCCGTACTATCCCGAATTCCGCGATCAGATTCGCCGCTTGTTACATCCAACATTTCGCAAGCGTATCCGTACCCGCCATCTGCGCCATAGGCACTGCCGCCCCAAGCATTGATGAATCAACCACGGTCCTCCACGTCGGCATCTGGCACAAAAAAGGCCGCGCTTCCCGTACGCCAGATCGAGATGCCGTGGCTTGTCTTCGGATGCTCAGCTTTCGTTTCGGTCGCTGCAACGGGAAACACGTCGAACGCACCGCGCCAGTGTTCGGAGGGTAGTGAAGTGTCCCTAGTCGGAAGCGCAGGGCCAGGCCGCCGGCGTGCTCAAGCCGGCAGGCAACTTGGTCGAGCTGTCGCCGCAGGTTAAGTCAATCTGTTCCTGTTCGAGCCCGGTCGCCTCGGAGAGGTTTACGCCCTCGATCCGCGTCAGGAACATGAAGGCGCCATCGAAGTCGATCGGGCCTGTAAAGCTCGAGTTGGTAAAGCTGGCGCGCGACAGGTTGGCGTGTGTAAAGCGGGTTCCGGTCAGTTCCGCCCTATCGAAATTGGCGCGCCCGAGTTCGGCTTTCGAGAAACTCGCACCCGTCAGCCGAGCTCCGGTGAAATTGGCACGCTGCAGTTCCGAGTTGACGAAGGACGCTTTTTCAGCGGCGATACCTGCGAAATTGCAGCGATAGGCTTCGATCTTCGAAAAATTCGCGCCCTCGGCCAGAGCGCCGGCTACCGATGATCGCACCAGCGTTGCCTTTTCCAGATTGGCGCCGGTCAGATTGGCTCCGCGCAGATCGGTCAAGGTGAAATCCGTATTGACCAGATTAGCGCCTTGCAGATCGCTGCCGCCAAGCATGAGCGCCTTCTTGTTGCAATCGGTCCAATCCGCTCCGGGTGTTGCCGAGTCCTTGCAACTGGCGGCGTGGCTCACAGCCGGTGCCGCAAGGGTAACAAGGCAGGCGGTCAGCGCCGGCGCCAGCAGGTTTTTCACCGCGCGCGCTGCGATTTTCAGCGCGTCCAGGCGCAGTGCTGTGGATTGGCGCACCGCGCCGCACCCGTGGTCGAGATCGGTTTTGAGGATAGTCATGGCGCCGCTCCAGGACCCACGGGGTCGAATCGATTGTATTTCAAATGGCATACACACCCTTCAGACGATCGGCATCACCGGTTGTGCGTGCTTCACTGGTAAACGTATGACGTTGCTGCCCTTTATGCAAATGACAGAAATGAAAACGGTTTGTTTCAGGCGGCGGCCGCCAACAACCAGTCACGCAATTTGGCGTGCGGGCTCTGCGCGGCAATGGCTGCCGGCGCAAGCAGTTGGTAGACAGTTCCGTCCTCGTTAAATCCCATCGGCGCAGCCAGAATGCCGCTGTCGATGTCACCCCGGACGAGCTGCCACGGGCCGATCGCGACACCGATCCCGGCGATCGCGGCCTGAAGGCTGATGTAGAAGTGCTCGAAACTCTGAGAGCGTCGCCCGAGCGTGCGGCAGCCGACGAGCCTTGCCCAGGTTTCCCACGCGTCCGGGCGGCTGCGCGCATGGAGGAGAACCGCATCTTGACGCAGTTCCGGCAGCCGATTTGCGTCTGATGCGTCGAAGAATGACACGACCTTGTCCGCGCGGCAGACCGGACCGGTCCGCTCGCGAAACAGCGGGATCGCATGGACTTTCTCAGCCTGCTCGAAATCGTTCCGCCGTATGGCGAGATCGATGCCGCGTCCGAGTGTTACCGGACCGCCTCCCGCCACGAGATGTACAGGGACATCAGGGTACTGCCGCTGAAAATCCGGAAGCCGCGGAATGAGCCAGCGCATCAACAGCGTCGGCTCACAGGAGACCACCAGGGCCGGCACCCTCGCCTCCTCCTTGATTTCGTGGACTGCTGCCTCGACAAGGGCAAACCCTTCGCGCACAGCCGCGGCGAGCTTGCGCCCGGCATCCGTCAAGAAGACGCGTCGGCTTCGCCTTTCAAACAGCGCAACGCCCAGATCATCCTCGACGAGACGAACTGCCCTGCTGACCGCGCCATGGGTAAGGCTCAGGGTGTCGGCAGCGCGGCTGAAGCTCTCCAGCCTGGCCGCTGCCTCGAAGCAACGGAGCGCCGCCAAAGGCGGCAGCCGGATGCCATGAATCTGTGAATGCTGCTCACCAATGTTGTCAGAACTCATCGTTAGTCGCCGAACACGCTGTCCTCTAAAGTGCCACATCATCAAAGGAACGGGCAGAATTTACAATGACGGAACTGTTAGCTGTTATCACAATTACCATGTTGGCTGTCGTCAGCCCCGGCCCCGATTTCGCAATGGTCACGCGCAACAGCCTCCTGCTCTCCCGGCGGGCCGGCGTCCTGACCGCGCTCGGGATCGGCGCAGGTGTCTGTATTCATGTCGCCTACACCATCCTGGGCATCGGGCTCGTCATCCGGCAATCAATCCTTCTTTTCAGCATCTTGAAGCTTGGCGGTGCCGCCTACCTGGTCTGGCTCGGTTTCAAGATGTTGCGCGCGAAACCAGCGGGCTCCCTGGAAAAGGTCGACGTCCCGCCGCTCTCCGATCTCGGTGCCCTGCGCACCGGATTCTTCACCAATGCGCTCAATCCGAAAACGACAGTCTTCATTGTCAGCCTGTTCATGCAGGTGGTCGGGGCGACGACACCGCTCTCTGTGCAAATCGGCTATGGCGCATTCATCGCGACGACCCATATCCTCTGGTTCGCCTTGGTGGCATTGTTCTTCTCCTCCGGTGCGGTGCGCATCCGCCTGCTTCGACTGCGGCACTGGATCGACCGCGTCTTCGGCGCCTTGCTGGTGGGCTTTGGCGTGCTATTGGCGTCGACGAGTGTCACCAGGTCCTAGTGGCCCTGAATCTCTCCTGGGAGCCTACCTCGTTCAGCAGCCAGGCAGGCGACTTGCCCGCCACGCAAAAGCATGCAATATCCATACAATCATAAAGGCCGGATATTGCAGTGATGAACGACGACCGCTTACAGCTCTCGTGGCGCCCAACCCTTCGCAAGGCGGATGGACCTCTCTATCTCGCGATCGCGGATGCGATTGCGGCGGACATCGCTGATGGCCGCCTCGTGGACGGCATCCGCCTGCCGCCGCAACGCGTGCTCGCCGAAGCCCTTGGGATCGATTTCACCACCGTCAGCCGCGCATATAACGAAGCGAGGCACCGTGGCCTCGTGGAAGGTCGCGTCGGCCAGGGCACCTATATCAGGGCACGGCGCGTCAAGAACGCCCGTCCGGCGACCGGCGGCATTGTCGACATGAGCATGAACCTGCCACCGTTGTTCGACAATCAAGCGTTTGCTGCAAGGCTCTGGGACGACATGGCGTCACTTCAGGCCGAGCACGGACTCGACCTCCTGATGCGCTACCAGGCGCCAGCCGGGACTGCGCACAACAGAGCCGCTGGCGCCGCCTGGCTGAGGCCGCGCCTCGGCGAGGCGCCGGTCGAGCGCGTGCTGGTCTGCCCGGGCGCACAAGGCGCGCTGCTTGCAACGCTCAGCAGCCTGGCAAAGCCAGGCGACACCATATGTGCCGAGGCCATTGCCTACCCCGGCCTCCGGGCGCTCGCCGCCCATCTCGGCCTCACGCTGATAGGGATCGCCGTCGATGAGAAAGGCCTTATACCAGAATCCTTTGATGAGCTATGTTCAACGCGAACATTAAAGGCGCTCTATTGCAATCCGACGCTTCACAATCCGACAACCGCCACGCTCCCGCTGGAACGTCGCGAAGCGATCGTCGCCATCGCCAGACGGCATGGGGTGCCGATCATTGAAGATGACGCCTACGGCGCTCTGCCCGTCGCGCCGCCACCCGCACTTGCCGCTCTGGCGCCCGATCTCGTCTACTACATCGGGGGCCTCGCGAAGTGCCTTTCGCCGGCGCTCCGCGTCGCCTATCTCGTCGTTCCGGATAGCTGCGGCTCGGTCCGGATCGAGGGCGCCATCCGGGCGACCGCCGGCCTCGCTTCACCGCTCACGGCGGCGATCGCGACCCGCTGGATCGAGGATGGGACGGCCGAGGCCGTCCTCGCCGCGATCCGTCACGAAACGGCCGCTCGGCAACAGATGGTCGAAAACTTCCTTCCCAAGGGTACGGCCGTCACCGACAAAAGTGCTTTTCACGTCTGGCTGCGCCTGCCGCAACCGTGGACACGCGGTGAGTTCAGCGGGCGGCTGCAGACAGCGGGCATTGCGGTCGTTCCGAGCGACGCCTTTTCCCTCTGCCCGCCCCCGGAGGCCGTGCGCTTGGGGCTTGGCGCACCGGCAACACAAGAAGATCTGCGCCGCAGTCTGCTGATCATCGCCGATCTTCTCGGCCAATCCCCCGCCGCATCCAGCCTCGTGGTCTAATGAGCGCCCTAACGTTCTCGGGCGAAATTGTCGCAGCAATGTATGCATACAATAAATTGACAATGTATGCTTTCAGGCGCTTAATCCCCTGGACCTGAGGCGGCGCCTGGAATGGCCGACCGCATACCCAGGCAACATCGGCGCAACATTAGGAAAGCGCCGGACAAGACGCCTGAAAGGAACGACGATGTCTTCGGATCACGATTGGCCGCCCATCCCGCCCATGCAGACCGGCCTGCGCGGCCGTTGCCCGCGCTGCGGACAGGGACATCTCTTCGAGGGATTCCTGAAGATGCGTAGGGAATGCGAAGTCTGCGGCCTCGACTATTCGTTCGCCGACCCAGCCGACGGGCCTGCGTTCTTCGTCATCTGCTTTGCCTGTGTCCCAAGCGTGCTTCTTGGCGTCTGGCTCGAAGTTCAGTACAGCGCGCCACTCTGGGTTCACCTGCTGGTCACAGGCCCCTTCATGCTGCTGACATGCATTCCACCGCTTCGGCCCTTGAAGGGATGGCTCGTCTCAAGTCAGTTCTTCTACAAGGCTGAGGAAGGCAAGGTCGTCAGGCGCAGCGCAGATTCACACGTCCCGACGACGCAGTAGATCTGGCTGAACACCGCCCCTCCGCGGAGACACGCGACCGGTCGCCGATGGCGCGGCGACCGCCTCCAGTTGCGGCAGGCCTTTCAGGCGCCAGGTACCCTCATCGCTATCCGCAAGGCTGACCACTTGCCCGATAAAGGGCGGCAATGGTCGAACAGGGCTTTCTCCTTGGTATCCGCGCGGGCGTGAGGAACTCACCGAAGCCGGTGGCGCAAGGGTTCCTTTCTCAGCAGTTTTTGAGGCGCGACGTGTGGGTCCGTAGGGCTCCCGATCGCGAAGGGCCGGTTCGCGTCCTGAAATCGCAAGCCCCTAAAAAGTAATTGCGCCGCCAACTGTTGATCGTTGACGGCGCTTTTCACCGGAAGCCTCTCTTCTCAAAGGCCGGCTTTAGGTAAAATAGAGACAATAATCCGTCAATGTTGGCCTCATGAAGTTTTTATGAGAGTTTTTTAACAACTATATTCGTCACTCTAAATATCGTTCGGATTATTTATTATTTTTCGCTCTCCGTATCTATTTTAGAAACACACGATTGTTGCCATAATGCAACACTATATAGCAATGAAGTCATCTGAGGATTCGAGGCGAAATTGTTACAAAACTGTCGTTTCACGGTGATAGCGGTGTCGCCGCTGCCCGCCGCGAGTCATTGCGGACGGTTCATTTCGTCGCAGCGCGAGCGAGGTAGCCGGTAAATCTCTGGGGGACACCAGGGTCGGGCCTTGTTGACCTTGAAAACCATTAGAGAGATCGTCCGCATGAATATCAAAAGTCTTCTTCTCGGCTCCGCCGCTGCTCTCGTAGCGGTTTCCGGCGCCCGGGCAGCCGACGCAATCGTCGCAGCCGAGCCGGAGCCCATGGAATATGTTCGCGTTTGCGACGCTTTTGGCACCGGCTACTTCTACATCCCGGGTACCGAAACCTGCCTCAAGATCGGCGGCTTCCTCCGCTTCCAGACCTCCTTCGGTCCGAACGAAGTCAATGGCCGCCAGGGCTGGGGTAACGCCGGTACGTCGGACTGGGATGCCTTCTCGCGCGCTTACATCTCGTTCTCTGCCAAGAGCGACACCGAGTACGGCACCCTCACTGGCTTCTTCGCTGCTGAATTCAACGCTGACAACGACACCGACGAAGGCGACAGCCGTATCGACGTCGACGAAGCCTACATCCAGCTCGGCGGCCTCAAGGCCGGTTTCTTCTACAGCTGGTGGGATAAGGGCCTAAACGGTGAAACCGACTCGATCGGCAACGTCACCGAGTTCAACTCGATCGCCTACCTCTATGATGGCGGTTCGTTCCAGGCTGGTATCGCTGTTGACGAGCTTGAAGGCTGGTCCACCAAGGCCAACGGCGTTGGCGTCGAAGGCATCGTTTCGGCCAACCTCGGCGGCGTTTCCTTCGACCTGCTCGGCGGCTATGACACCGAGTGGGAAGAAGGCGCGATCCGCGCGCTCCTCTCGGCCGACCTTGGTCCGGGCACGCTCCAGGTTGCTGGTATCTGGGCTTCCAACCCGAACACCTATTGGCGTGCATCGGAATGGAGCGTTGCAGCTTCTTACGCCTTCAAGGCCACCGACAAGCTGAAGATCACCCCCGGCGTTCAGTACTGGGACAGCCTGCGCACCGGCAACGAGTTCAACAACGACCTCGACAAGTGGCGCGCTGGTGTGACGCTCGACTACGCGATCACCGAAGGTCTGGCGACCCGTATATCGGTTCAGTACAACCAGGAAGACCTGACGGCTACGACCGACCGCGATTACGTATCGGGCTTCGTCCGCCTGCAGCGTAACTTCTAATCCGATCCCATCGGATGAAAGAGCCCGCAATCCCTGCCGGGGTTGCGGGCTTTACCATTGCCAGCGAAAGCCGCCGGATCCGACGTTCGTCAGTTGGCCGGAGTTGGCTCGCCCAGCGACAGCATCAGACGGTTCGCCCAGTTGAAGAAGGCGGCACCGTGGATCACGTCGGCGATTTCCAGCTCGTCAAGACCCGCCGCAGTCAACCGTGTAACGTGCTCGTCGCTGAAGGCCGGCGGTGTCGCAGTCAGCGCGACCGAGGCAGCGACGATCGCATTCCAGCGTTCGCCAAGTTCGGCACCGACACCCTCATCCAGCAGTTTTTGCACGTCCTCGCCGCGTTTCGAATGATGAGACGCGAAACGTGAATGGACGGATGCGCAGAAGATGCAGCCATTTGAGCGCGAGGCGGCCGTGGCCGCGAGTTCGCGCTCGGCACGCGGCAGGCCCGTGCGGGTGTTGTAGAAGATGTCCTTGTCCGTCTTCGTGCGTGCCTCCAGCACCTCCGGATCGCGCACCAGCAGACGAAAATAGGGAGACTTTGCGCGCGCCGCTTCGACAAGCCCAAGGCGGTGTCGTTCGGTCAGATCGTCCTCCGCCAAGGGCTGGAGCCAGGGTGTCCAGCCGATCTCGGCCTGAGTGAAGGTTACGGGAGGATTTGCTACGTCTGGGGTGATGGCACGTTCGGTCATTGTCTTGGCTCCTCTCGATGACTTATGCGGCGGCACGCTTCGAAGCAGCCGAGAGCAGGCTGAGCCCGGCGATCACGCGAATCTGGAATGCGACGAACGAGATGAGTTGAGACAGCGTGACGATGCCATCCGTCATCCAGCCGGCATCGAGCAGCGCCTGCAACGCTTGCGGGCTGGCCTCGCGAGGGCGGAAGACAAGCAGATGGGCATGTTCCAACGCGGCTGAGAGCCTTTCACCGAGCACGTCGCGGTTTGTGTCCGAGACGCGATAAACTAGCCCAGCCTTGTTTTCGACGCTCAGCGGACCTGCGGGATAATCGCCGTAGGGACCCGTCGCCCGCCCTGCCCCGATCTCCGCCTTCAATACTTCGACAAGCCAGCGGTCCGTACCGCTTTCCTCGAGCGGATTGACGTAGAATTCATAGATATCCGGCTGACGGTGAAGTCCGGCGATGAAGCTCGCGATTGCCTGCCGCTCCGCCAGGGAGACATCGCCATATGCCTTGGGTCGAAACAGCGCGAGATAGCTTTGCTGCGCCTGTTCTCGCGTTTCGGGCCGTTGGGCGCGGATGCGGTCGAGGCTCGATCCCGGTGTGATGCCGGCGAGCAAATCGATGACGTCTGGTGGCACTTGGGTCATGCTTGGTCTCCTCTAAGGGTGAAAGCGGTGTTCGGTCTCAGCCGACCGCTCCGAAACGGCGCGCATGGAACTTCTCCTGCGGCGACCAGCCGAGCGCCGGTGCGACCTTGGTCGCGATCAATTCGATCGAGCGCAGGATCAACGGGTGCGGCGGATCGACCGAGTGAACCTGGAACACGAGGTCGGTCACGCGCTCCACGGTTTCGTCGCGGCTGAGGCTTTCGATGACATCGTCCACCGATCCGACATGCACGTCGAAGGCGGCGATCAGATCGGCAAGGGAGTTGCCGGCAACCTTGTGGCCGGCGGCAATCAGGCGTTCTGCACCGCGGTTCAATCCGATCTCCGCCAGCCGCAGCGCTTCGGCGCGGCTATCGGCGACAAAAAGGCTGCGGGAACCGAGAATGCGCGGCGCGCGACCGGAGGGAAGCGCATGCAGATAGGCGTCAATGATCGGGTTCTGCAGTTCCGCCAATGTGGCACTCGGGTTGTCCTGCGGTCGCGGCTGCGTACGCGAAAGCATCAGGCCGTCGCCGGCGCGACCGGCGCGCTCGCCGCCGGCAACCGAGAAGGTTGCCTGCCAGATACGATCGAGCAGTTGCGGTGCCGCCGGATAGAGACGATCCCCGCCTACGAGCGCTCGGCCGGCCCAGGCATCGAGCACGGTTTGCAGATGCCGGGCAAAGACCACACCACGCTCCGCGCTTTCAAGGCCGAAGGCGGTGAAGGACGATGGCGTTCCGCCTGTACCGAAGCCGACGTCCAGACGGCCGCCGGAAAGCAAATCGAAAACCGCTGCGTCTTCCGCCACCCGGATCGGGTTTTCGAGCGGCAAGGTGATGACGCCCGTGCCGAGGCGGATGCGCGTCGTCTCGGCAGCCACATGAGCGAGGAAAACAAGGGGCGCGGGCAGACCGCCCTCATCAGCATGAAAGTGATGCTGCGCCACCCAAGCCGTATCGAAGCCGAAGCGCTCGGCCGCGACGATCTGCTCCTTGGCGAAGTAATAGCGGGTGCCGGCGGGGACATCGTCGAGCAGGCGCGTGAAAAAGCCAAGGCGCTTGCGTGGGGTCGTCTCTGTCATGGTCTGTCCTGTCTGTCGTTCCCGCTGCATCAGGCAGCGGCCCGGCGGCCTTGCCCGGGAATGGCGTTAATCAGTTCGCGGGTGTAGTCGCTGCTCGGATGTTCGAAGACCTCCGAAACCGTGCCACCGTCGACAAGGCGGCCATCCTTCAGGACGGAAACGGTGTCGGATATCTGGCGCACGACGGCGAGGTCGTGGGAGACGAAGAGGTAGGTGAGGCCGAGATCGCTCTGCAATTCCTGGAGGAGCGCGAGAATGCGTGCCTGGACACTCACATCCAGGGCGGACACGGCCTCGTCCAGCACCAGCACCTGAGGATCGAGCACAAGCGCCCTGGCGATCGCCACCCGCTGGCGCTGACCGCCGGAAAGCGCCTGTGGTCGCCGTGCAAACGCGTCTTCGGGCAGCCCAACCCGGGTGAGGATCGCCCTCGCCTTCTCCTCGCGATCGGTACGCTTGAGCCTGCTGAAATTGAGCAATGGCTCCGTCACGATTTGCAGGATGCCTTGGCGCGGATCGAGCGATCCGTAGGGGTTCTGGTAGACGAGCTGGATCTTGCGTCGAAACTGCCGGAGATCCTCTCCGGTAAGGCGAGAGAGATCTGTCCCGTCGATGTCGATCCGCCCCGCGGTCGGTTTGTCGAAGCCAACGATACTGCGGATGGTCGTCGTCTTCCCCGAGCCGGATTCACCAACGATTGCGTGGGTCGACCCGCGGCGGACGCGAAAGCTCAGATCATCGACGGCGCGAAACCGGCTGCTGCCCGCGCCGGCAAATTCGCGAACGAGACCGTCCACGACGACAATATCGTCCTGAACGCCTGGCGGGCTTGAACGCGTTTCCGGTCGTGACCTGGACACCGGCCGCGCAAAGGACGGTGCAGCCGCAAGCAGTTCTCGCGTGTAAGGGCTGCGCGGCGCCGCAAGAACGGCGCTGGCCGCGCCCTGTTCTTGAATTCGCCCGTTCTGGAGGACGACGATCCGGTCAGCGCGGTCAGCCGCGACACCGAGATCGTGGGTCACGAGGAGCACGGCGGTGCCGTACTCGGCTCGCAATTCATCGATGAGATCGAGAATGCGTTTCTGCACCGTGACGTCGAGCGCACTCGTCGGCTCGTCGGCGATGATCAATTGCGGTTTGAGGGCGACGGCGATCGCGATCAATACGCGCTGACGCATCCCGCCCGATAGCTCGTGCGGGTATTGCCGCGCTCTTAGTTCCGGCTCGCTCAGCCCCACACGCCCGAGCAGCGAAATGACGCGGCGGTCGATTTCGTCCGGGTGCAGCGCTCCGTGGATCCGGAAGATCTCACCGATCTGCGCCCCGATGGTCCTGACCGGATTGAGAGAGTTTCCCGGGTCCTGCGGCACCAGGCTGATCTTGGCGCCACGTACCGTCTCCAGTTGCCGATCGGTCCACCGGGCAATGTCGGCCCCGTTGAGCCTGATGCTGCCGCGCTCCACGCGACCGTTGGCGGCGAGCAGACCGATGATCGACTGCGCCGTGGTCGTCTTGCCCGAGCCGGATTCACCGACAAGGGCAACGACTTCGCCAGGATTGATGCGGAAGGAAACATCTTGGACAGCGCGGCGCAGCGCACTCCCATCATCATAGGCGATGCAGAGCCCCTCGACTTCGAGAACGGGCGGTACTTGTTCGTGGGTTACGGTCATGCGGCGGCCTTTCCAAAGGATTGGCTGACCCGGTTGGCGGCCAATACAACGAGAACGACCACGACGCCGGGAGCCGTCGTCAGCCACCAGGCCGTCGAGATGTAATTGCGGCCTTCGGCGATCAGCAGCCCCCATTCGGGCGTTGGCGGTGGCGCCCCATAGCCGAGAAAGCCGAGCGTCGAGATTTGCAGCACCGCCGCGCCGAATTGCAGCGATGCGAAGCCAAGAACCGAGGTGAGCGAGTTCGGCAGGATGTGCCGCCAAAGCACCGACGCAAACGTACCGCCGCTGCCAAAGGCGGCTTCGACATAGTCGCTGCGGCGCACACGTACGACTTCGGCGCGCGCCAATCTGGCGAAACCAGCAACCGAGGTAACGCCGACGGCAATGGCCGCATTCACCGTGCCGAAGCCGAGCAGGATGATGATGCTGAGTGAAAGCAGCAAGGGCGGGATTGACAGGAAAACGTCGACGAGCCGCATGATGGCGTCATCGAAGCGGCGTCGAACCGAGCCGGCGACGACCCCGAGTCCGGTGCCGACGATCAGGCCGAGGCCAACCGCGACGAAGGCACCAGTCAGCGAATGCACGGCACCATGGACGATGCGGGCGTACAGATCGCGCCCAAGGGCATCGGTCCCAAGCAGATGTTCTGCGCTCGGGCGCTTCAACTGCGCGCCGCCCACACCCTCCAGCGGGTTGAAACCCGTGAAGAGCGAGGGGGCGACGGCCCAGAGGAAAACCGTGGCCAGGATGAGCCAGGAGAAGACAAGGCTCGGAGGCAGACGGCGCAGCAGCGAAACCGCACGCGAGGGCCACCTTTCGGTTTGCCGCTTCGTATCTGCAACGATGTCGTCGTGAAGTGTATCGAAAGTGGTCATGCGGCGGCTCCGATTTTTGTCCTCAGGCGCGGATCGAGCACGGGGAAAAGCAGGTCCACGATGAGATTGATGATCACGAAGGCGAGCGCCGACAGTACGACGATGGCCTGAAGGACGGCGGCGTCCTGGCTGCCGACGGCGTTTTCAGTGAGGCCACCGATGCCGTTGAGCCCGAAGACGGTTTCCGTCACGACGGCCCCGGCGATCAGTTCGCCGAAGAGCACGCCGGCGATGGTCAGTGTCGGGAGGAGTGCATTCTTCGCGACGTGCCGCCAGAGTATCCACTGCCGGTTGGCGCCCTTGGCGCGGGCAACGCCGACGAAGGGTCGCGTCATCACGTCGTCGATGTTGCGCACGAGCACCTGGGCGAGCGGCGCGGAGATCGGCACCGCCAGCGTGATCACCGGCAGGATCAATTCCTGCCAAGGGCCAGGATTGATGACCGGAACGAGCTTCAGGCGAAAGGAAAAGATCTGGATCAGCATGATCCCGAGCCAGAAAGTGGGGATCGAAATGAAGAGTGAAGGAACGGATTGCAGCGCGCCGCGCAACCAGGCGAACGGCGTCAGGCTGGAAAGGAAGGAGATGAGGATCGCCAGCACTGAGGCAAGGAGGAAGCCAAGTGTGGCGAGCTTCAACGTCGCCGGCAGATGAGCCGCAAGAAGACTGCTCACCGGAACACCGGCCTGAACGGAGTAGCCGAAGTTGCCGGTCAGGAATTTGCCGATCGTGTGTGCGTACTGGACGAAAACGGGGCTATCGGCAGCATAGGATGCCCGGATCTCGGCAACCTGTTGCGCGGTCAGCCCAAGATCGGAATTCTGGAACTTGATGAGGACCGCGTCGCCGGGCATCGCCTGCAGCAACACGAAGGAGATCGTGAAAGCGGCCCACAGGACGAAGAGCGCCTGTCCAACACGATTGAGCAAATAGGCGGACATGATCCGTTCCTCTGCACGCAGATATCGAGATATCGGGAGTGGCGGCCACCGCGGGGCGCGGTGGCCGCGGGTCGATCAATGCTCGGCGAGCCAGGTGCTGTAGAAGCTCGGGCGACCGACGGCCTCGAAGGCGACGCCCTGGACATATGGCGCACCGGCATAGGCCTGCGGCTCCTCGAAGATCGGGATCGCATAGGCCTGGTCGACGACGTAATCCTGGATCTCGCCAGCAATCGCCAGGCGCTTTTCACGGTTCGGTTCGGAGGCCAGGGCCTCGAGCAGACCGTTCAGCTTGTCGTCGACGAAGCTCTGGACCTTGTCGCTGATCCCGCCCTTCTGGCGCAGTACGTCACGGTTCTTCGGATAGTATTGGCTCTTGATCACATCGGGGTCGGCGCGGCCGACCATGGCCGGCGAGACCGGCGTCTTCAGGGGATCGAGATCGTCGACCGTCTTGCTGCCGCTATCGCCGGCAAGCACGTTGAGCTTGACGCCCACCTTGCCCCATTGCTGGGCGACGAGTTGCAGCGTTTCCTTGTTCTGTGGCTGGGGCAGCGATTCATAGGCCGTCAGGACCAGTTCCTTGCCGTCCTTCTGGCGCAGGCCATTGGGACCGACCGACCAGCCGGCCTCATCAAGCAGCGCCTTGGCCTTCTCCGGATCGAATGCGAGCTTTGCCGAGATATCCTTGTAGCCGAGTGCCGAGGACGCGATGATCGAGGTCGCCTGCGGATAGTTGGCCGAAAACAGCGTCGTGACGATTTCCTTGGTGTCGGTCGCATGCAGCAGCGCCTGGCGCACCTTGACGTCGGCCACCAGCGGATTGTCCGGCCGAAAAACGACGCTGTTGTTCACGCCGCGTGTCGAAGGTGCGTAGATCTGGTAGTCCTGCGCCTCGACTTGGCTCTCGTCATAGGCCTGGACCTGGCGAATAAAATCGGCCTGGCCCGCAAGCAACGCACCGATGCGGACACTGTCCTCGCCGGTGATGATGTAGGTGATGCCATCGAGATAGGCTCGCCCCTGGTGCTCGAGCTTCGCCGGCCCCCAATTGTACTCCTCGCGGGCCTTGAGTTTCAGTTCCTTGCCGATCGTCTCGCTCTCGACCACGAAGGGACCGGAGCCAATGATCTTGGTCGCGTCGCCGAGTTCTTCGAAGGGCAATGCGAGAGTGCTTGCCGCCACGAGACCGGAGCCGATAACCGACGTTCCCTGCAGGAAACCGGGTGACGGCTTCTTGAAGTAGAATTTCACTGTCAGCGGGTCGACGACTTCACTACGTTCATAGTTGTTGATGACCTCGGAAACCGGGTGCTTCAGCGCTTTGTTGCCGAGGCCGAAAACGTCGTAGTTCTTGGCGACGGCTGCAGCGTCAAGCGGCGTTCCATCAGAGAAGGTGACGCCGGGGCGGATCTTGAACGTGTATTCGGTTGCATCCGCGTTGACCGTCCAGGATTCTGCAATCCACGGCTCGATCTCGAGCGTCTTCGGGTTCTGATAGGTCAGCTTGTCGGTGATCTGATTGAGGATGCCGCCGTTCGGATAGAAGCCGCCTGCGGGGGGATAGAGATTGGTATGGGCCTGCTGCTCCAGATAGATCAGTGTCCCGCCCTTGATTGGCTCCGCCGTGCCTTCAGCCCGGGCACCTGGGTGGGCCAGGCTGGTCGCTGCGAGCATCGCCAGGGTAACCGCAAGCCGTTTCAGTTTCGTCGTCATGAGAGCCTTCCTTCAAAAATCCGAAGGCAATGGTACGACTGTCGCGGCCATTATCAATTAAATCTAGTAAATTAATATGCTATATGTTTTGCCGGATGGGAAAGAAGCATCTCGCTCACAGGCAAGGCTGAGATAATTGTCCCCGGAGCGGATTTTCGCGCCGATCTCGATATGGCATTGAGCGGCTTGGCCTTGTGGAAAAGCGGCCTTACAGCCTACCCCGCCACACACGCGACATGGACGCGTGCTTGATTGCAGCCGCCATTGACAAGCCTGTCATTATCCGTTGAAAAATCTCGGCAATTCCTTTGAACCTCCCAGGGATCGAAAAGCATCATGGAAAGCAACAAAGTCCTCGTCGTCGGCGGTGCCGGCTATATCGGCTCGCACACCTGCCTCGAACTTGCCAACAAGGGGTTCGAACCGGTCGTCTACGACAACCTGTCGAATGGTCACGAGGAATTCGTCAAATGGGGCGTGCTCGAAAAGGGTGATATCCGCGATCGTCAGCGACTCGACGACGTGCTTGCCCGCCACAAGCCGCGCGCGATCCTTCATTTCGCCGCGATGATCGAGGTCGGTGAATCGGTCAAGGACCCGGTCTCCTTTTATGACAACAACGTCATTGGCACCCTGACGCTGCTTTCTGCCGCGCTCGCTGCCGGCGTCGAAGCCTTTGTCTTTTCATCGACTTGCGCAACCTATGGCCTGCCAGAAAGCGTTCCGATCGACGAGCAGCACCGGCAGGCGCCGATCAACCCCTATGGCCGAACGAAGTGGGTGTGCGAGCAGGCGCTGAAGGACTATGGCCAGTACAAGGGCCTTCGTTCGGTGATCCTGCGCTACTTCAACGCAGCCGGCGCCGATCCGGAAGGCCGCATTGGCGAGTGGCATGAGCCCGAGACGCATGCGATCCCGCTTGCGATCGACGCTGCTCTTGGCCGCCGCCAAAGCTTCAAGATCTTCGGCACGGACTACGACACCCGCGACGGCACCTGTGTCCGCGACTATATCCATGTGCTTGATCTGGCCGATGCGCATGTGCGCGCCGTCGAATACCTGCTTTCCGGCGGCGACAGCGTCGAACTCAATCTCGGCACGGGTACGGGCACGACCGTCAAGGAGCTTTTGACGGCGATCGCCGACGTCTCCGGCCGCGCGTTCAATATCGATTTGGTCGAGCGTCGCGAAGGCGATTCCACGACACTGGTCGCCAACAACGACAAGGCACGCGACATTCTCGGCTGGGTCCCGCAATACGATCTGTCGGACATCACCCGCACCGCCTGGAACTGGCATTCGCGTCGCAACCAGGGCGCCTGATGACGGGCTGACGTCGGTGCGGCGTTTCAGGCGCCGCACCGACGACCGCAAGCTACGCCACCTGCTGCGATGGCTTCGGCACGATCCGCGAGCGCAAACGCCGCGTCAGCGGTTTTTCGAAGAGAATATAGGCTGCGACGCCCAATGCCGTTCCCGCTAGCACGGCGAGGAGCGCCGACAGAGCCAGGTCCACACCTGCCCTGGCACAGACCTTCACCACAACTGATATGGCGAAGGTATGCCAGAGATAGATGGAGTAGGACGCATCGCCGAGAAGCATCGGCATCCCGCGCCCGCGAAACCAGCCACGGCCTTCGAGCGCCAATGTGCCGAAGACGAGCATGACGGCCAAGGGGCCAAGGACGAGTTCGTCGAAGGGCAGACGAAACACAGCCAGCGCCGAAAAACCTGAAATGGCGGTTGCAACGAGCGCCCATCCGACACTGCTTCCAGGTACCCTGCCCCGCAGCCAAAGCTCGGCTATGATCATGCCGGCCACGAATTCGAGAATGATCGGCCGCGTGTAGGCGACGAACAACGCGTTGTCGCTGTCGATGGCATAGCCCAGGCCCACCAGCAGCAGGAAGCAGGCGGTGATCGCCAGCAGTCGCCGCGACCGCGGCACAAGCAGGGTCAAGGCGAAGAGGGCATAGAAGAACATCTCGTAGTTCAGTGTCCACCCCTGGACGAGAACCGGCCAGACCTCGCCGGTGCTTGGGGATGGCATGGGAACAAACAGCATCGACGCCATTACGTGAGCGGGGCTGAGCACAAGATTGGGAAAAAGCCCGACAAGGCCGCCAAGGACCATCACGATCGTCGCCAGCCAATAGACCGGCGCGATCCTTTGCACGCGGTCTCGCAGGAACGAGAACGGCGACATCGGTCGGCGCTCGCTGATCACCCACATGATGAAGCCGCTGATGACAAAGAAGATATCGACGCCGGCAGCGCCGATCGCGAAATGATGACCCGTGCGCTCGGCCGCATGAAAGATGACGACGCCGAGCGCCGCAAAAGCGCGCAGATACTGGATGCCGTAGATTGTGGCCTTCACGCTCCCCGTGGTCCGATCCATCAGTACCTCAACTGCGGCATGCCATGCGGTGCGATCCGCGCGCTGCGGACCTCAGCCGGGCGCAATTCAGGCCGGGTAATCGGCAATGTCAGTTTGCCGGCGGCGAAATAGAGCAGGAACGAGCCAACGTGATAGGGGTTCATGATGTCGATCTCGACGAAAGAGCGAACCAGCAGCAGCATCGCGATACCGAAGAGCACCGAGGACTGGGTATCCTGGTCCTGCGTCAGCAGGCGCTTGATGTGGCCGAGCACGGTCGTGAGCAGAATGCCCGATAAGAGGACGAGCCCGATAGCACCGGTTTCCACGATCGCCTCGATGAAGGTGTTGTGGAAGTGGAAGCCCGCGCGCGTCGCGATGTAGAACTCCTCCCAAAGGCGCTCGGCCTCCGAGAAGCCTTGAACCCAATAGGCCTGGTAGCCGACGCCCACCAGGGGCGAGGCCATGGCTGCTTCAAATCCCTGCTGCCACAGATAGGTGCGCCCGGTCAGCGTCGAATCCTTGCCGAACAGACCCAGCACGAGATCGACACCGCCGCCATAGATGCCCGCAACCGCGACCAGCGCGCCGCAGATGACGGCAGCAAGAAACAGACCCTTGCGGTGGCCGGGCGAGAGCAACCCGACGACGCGCATGCCAAGCCAGAGGCCGATAATCACGGCGGCGGTCAAAACGGATGTGGCCGATTGCGAAGCGAGCAACGAATAGGCCGCGAGCAGTCCGACTGCGGCGGATGCGAAGAGCCACAAGCGTCGCTCCCCAAGGGCGACGGGCGCAATGAAAGCGAAATAGATGCCGAGAGAGGCGTAGAAGCCCAACTGGTTCTTCGAAGCGAAGGCGCCGACGAAGCTGTATGTGCCGTCGAGTGGATCGAGATGGTAGACGCCAAAAAGCAGGGAATAGACGAGTACGATCCCGGTCCCCGCGATCGCACCGCGCGTCAGCGTTCTGATGTCGATGAGCCTCATGGCGATCAGGGCGCAAACCACATGCGACAGGTATTGGATCCCGGTGCGGGCCGTCATCGAGGGTGCTGCCGACCAGAAGACCGACAGGCAGGCAAAGACGGCAAAGCCGAGGATCCAGAGACGCCTGCCGTAGTTGCCGAGCACGCGACGGTAATCGACAAGAACCAGCGGCAGCCACAGGCCGTAATAAAGCAGGATCGACGCCTGCCCGAAACGGGAGGAATAGGCGAAGACGAAAAACGACAGCGCGATCGCAACGGTGCCATAGGCGCCATTGCGGTCAGGCGATATCAAGCTCGACTTCGCAATTCTCACGGCCGATCCTACTGCGTCGCGAGGTTGGCTTGAACCTTGATCACGTCACCGGGCAACACCGCCGTGTTTTCATCGGCAGGGATCTCGGTCGGCTTGCCGTCACGCTCGCGGATGATCGAATAGGCGATGACGGCATCTTCCGTATTGTCCTTCGATTGGGCCGCTTCTGCCGATTGCAACAGTGCTTCTGCCATCAGGTCGCGGCTGGTGCCGAGCTTGAGCTCAAGCGTGTCGAGCTCGGCTTCGGTGTTCTGGAGATCCTGCGCCAACTGCGCGTCCCAGTCGTTGCGAAGATTGGTCTCGTCCTGCGCCGCCTTGCTGGCGTCCTGTTTCGCCTTGAGCGAAGCCGTGTCGATGTCGAGCAAGGCTGCCTGCAGTTCTGCCACCCGCTGCTCCAGCGACAGCTTGCGCTGGCTGAGCGCCAGCCCCTTTTCGGCCAGGCTCTCGACCTTCTCGCGATCTTCCACCACCAGCTCCATCTGGCGGTTTTGTGTTTCCGACTTCTTTGTCAGCGACTGGATTTCGCTTTCCAGCAATGACTTCAGGTCGGCGAGTGATTTCAATTGCAGCTTCTGCTTCCGGTCGCGCGAGTTCATCAGAGCCGTCTCGTTCGCAAGAAGCTTGTCGATGCCCGGCACGCCCTGGAGGTCCTTCGGCAACTCGATGTCCTGCTTGTTGGCAATCTCCGCCTGAAGCCGCGCGCGCCGGATCAGCAGCCTGTTGCGTTCGGCCGTCTGCACGCTCGATTCGCCATGAGCGTTGATGTAGTCGCGGGCGAAACGTTGACCGCTTTCGGAGCGACGCAATCCGCCGCCGAGACTGATCGCTTTCAGCACCGTCAGATTGGGAGCGTAGGGATATTCGCCTGGCTTTTCGACCTCGCCCGATAGATAGAGCGGGCGGTATTGTGCGAGTTCGACGGAGGCGGACGGGCGGTCACGCAGACCAAACAGGGTCTGCATCTTCTCGCCAATCGCCTCACCGACCTCGGCGGTCGTCTTGCCGGCCGCCGGGAGATCGCCGATGAACGGCAACGACAGTGCGCCGGACGGCCCGACGGTATATTCGCCGGTGATGACCGACCAATCGCGCACAGCGCCTTCAGCGGTCTGCCACTCGGCTACGCGGATTTTGAGCTTGTCCATGGTGCCAAGTTGATATTCCTCGGCTCGGACCTGAGCGGCCCCGAGGACCAAAGCGCCGGCCAGGACCGTGTGGTGAAGGAAACGAGACACCTTGCGGGAAATCCGGGATTTCCCTGACGGAGCATGTTTGTTCATATGAGCTTCCCGTTAAAAGACGCCGATCCCGCGGCCGACCTTGTTGGTCGGGCGGGAGTCAAAGCGCTGATCGTCAGTAGCTGCCGCGCGAGAAGCAAACGGCTGGAATGGTCTTCACGACGATGGAGAAGTCGCTGAGCAAGGACCAGTTCTGGACATAGTGGGTATCGAACGCGACGCGAGCCGCGTAGGAAACGTCGTTGCGCCCGCTGATCTGCCACAGGCCGGTCAGACCGGGACGCGATTGCAGGTAGTAGACGGCAGCACTGTCATAGAGTTCCAGCTCATCCTGCACCACCGGCCGTGGGCCGACGATGCTCATTTCACCGCGCAGGATGTTGATGAGCTGTGGCAGTTCGTCGAGGCTCAGCTTGCGCAACACGCTGCCGACGACGGTGACCCGGGGGTCATCCTGCAGTTTGCGTGTCGCACGCCACTCCTCGTAAGCGGCTGGATTGTTTCTAAGATACTCTTGCAGAATCCGGTCGCCGTCCGCCCGCATCGTGCGGAACTTCAGACAACGGAAAGGCTTCCCGTTGTGACCAATACGGCGATGGCCATAGAAGACGCTGCCGCCGTCAGAGAACTTGACGAGCGCAACCAGCATCAAAAAGAGCGGGCTCAGAAAGACGAGCGCCAGTGAAGCGACAAAAATATCGAAGCCACGCTTCGAAATTCCACCCACAGGCTTGAGCGCCGCAGTCTCTGCGGCACTGAAAAACGGCGAATTGGCCGATCGAGTCGCAGACTTCATAGAGATGACTCCATTTACGTTGGCGAATGGTCGGTCCCCCGAAAGGGAGCACTCATTATTCAAGGAAGAGTGTGTGGTGAGAATTTGTCTTTTGAAGGCAAAATAATGGCGGGTACCCGAAAGGCGCCCAAATGACGAATATCACTGATTTCGAATATATAATATTTCCATCCCGCGAGACGATATATTATCAGACGACCAAGTCTTACGTTCAGCGCTTTCGTGTATTGTATTCAGGGCGCGCAATTGCGTTGCGATAAAGCCAATATATCTTGGTATCTGTTATGTTTGCCTTCACCTGCAATCACGTGTTTTAGCCTCGATGAAAATTGACAGGCGTCAGTCTTTCCGACCAAATGCTGCGTTGCAACAAGGTTTTGCACCGCACGCGCAGCGAGACACCAAAAGTTAATTTGGTAACAAAAGGTGATGTCAATCGTTACGCAAACAGCAACCAGTGGGCGGTGCGGGCCTGACAAAACGCCGGATGGTGGAAGAATTGCCTTAGGATTGCCATGGAGTCACAAGGGCCGGATCGACGCGGGATCGAAAAACGGCCAATTTGATTCGTATGCTGGTGTTCTAAACGCGACATAAAGACTTTGGAGACAGAGTGGCAGCAGGACGGGCTTTTGGCGGTTGAAGCGAAAGGGCGCTGCCAATATATTGGAACTCTGAGGAGGAAAGGCCGAACTCCGATGACTACATCGTCGACATTACCGAGTGCGAGGTAGCGCTATGTACGCACCGCGCGTTCTTGCGAGCATGCTCGGCACACTGACCGTGTTTGCGATCGTTACCTATTTCCTAAACGGTTCACTGGCGTCGACACTTCTCCAGACCGTCATATGCGCCGTGCTGATGCAGATCGGTTATTTCCTGGCCGTGCTTTACCTCGTGTGGAAGAAGGCGCGGGAAAAGGAAAGACAGGCCGCCGCGTTGACGCAATTGGCTGGTGACGAGAAGACGGCCGCCGAGGCGGCGCCGCGCGGCCTTGATCGCCCCGGGCATTTCAATCGGTGATTCCGACCGGGCTTGCAGTCGGCTGACGGCAACGATCCACCAGAAAATCTTATCTTTGACGCGTTTGCGACACGATCGCCCTGCATGGTTCGGCCGTCGCCATCGCCGGCGACGTCGCGTGGCCGAGCTGACCCAGAAAGCAGGCCACGCTGAACGGAAGTGCGCAGCGTACCCAAAGACCAGTGCGCTGCCTGTAAGACACGATGCTGGAGGCCCACATGACCACGGACGTCTGCGTCATCATCGCCGCAAAGAATGCCGAGGCGACCATCGCCCGAGCCGTTGCATCGGCATTGGCCGAGCCGGAAAGCGCCGAAGTCGTGGTCATTGACGACGGCTCGTCGGATGAAACCGAGGCGGCTGCGCGCTTAGCCGACGATCTGAGCGGGCGCCTGACGATCGTCCGCTTCGAACGCAATCGTGGGCCGTCGGCCGCCCGCAACCATGCCATTTCGATCAGTCGTTCACCGGTGCTTGCAATCCTCGACGCCGACGATTTCTTCCTGCCGGGTCGCCTTGGCCGGTTACTCGCGGAGGATGATTGGGACTTTATCGCCGACAACATCGCCTTCATGGATGAGGCCGCGGCGACCGACGTCGCCCGAAAGATCGATGACTTCCCACCGCAGCCCCGGCTCCTCGGCCTTATCGATTTCGTTGACGGCAACATCTCCCGGCGCGGCGTGAAGCGCGGTGAGGTCGGGTTCTTGAAGCCATTGATGCGCCGCGACTTTCTGGATGCCCACTCCATCCGCTACCAGGAAACGCTTCGGCTGGGCGAGGATTACGATCTCTATCTTAGCGCATTGGCCAAGGGCGCGCGCTACAAGGTCATCCGCAGTTGCGGCTACGCGGCAATCGTGCGCAGCAATTCCTTGAGCGGCAGCCACCGCACAGAGGATCTCAAGCGGCTCTACGAGGCCGACCGGATTATCCTCGCGGCGAACAGACTGGAGAGCGCGGCTAAGGCCGCGATCCGAAGACACGAGCGGCATATCAGGGGCCGTTATCAGCACCGGCACTTTCTTGATCTGAAGAGAGAACGCGGCGCGGCCGCCGCAATAGGCTACCTTCTGCGGCAACCCGATGCCGTTCCTGCCGTCACGGCCGGCATATTCGCCGACAAGACCGAGCGTTTCAGACAGCCTCGCCCGGGTGCTCCCGCCGCGCTCGGTGGCGCCGGAGGGCTGCGTTATCTCCTTTCCGCAACTGTGGACGGTCAAGCGACCAATCGCTGAGTTTCAACTCCTGCCTATGCGGGGACTGGCCAACGGGTGACGCCCCCTACTTCATGGTGATGGTCATCCCGCTGACATCGGCGTTGACTTGCAGGCCGACCTGCTTGCCTGAGAGTTCGAGTTCGGCGCCCTTGTCGTTGGTCATGACTATCACCTGGGCCCCTTTGCCGAGCGCACCACCACCGCCCGCCGCACCGTAGACCCCCGTCACATCTCGCGCGCGGCGAATGTGGCGCACGGTGCCTTGGAAATAGGTCTTAGAAGCCCCAAAGGCGAGGCCGCCCGAGATGCCGCCAACTGTGATCGGGTAGCTGCGACCATGGAAGGTTAGCGTGCCTTCGCCTCCGGCGCCCCCCACGAAGAAAGCGGCCTTGTAGATGGCGAAGCGGATCTTGCCGGTGTCGGCGTGCGCAGCGCTGGCAATAGTGATTCCGGCCGCGGCGATAACGGTGACCACGACTGAACGGAAGCTGGACGAGATTTTCATGATGAGAGCTCCTCAATTGTCGCCGCGGACCCGGCAGGCCGGATACGTCAGCGTCGTATCAAAGTTACAACTGAACAGCCCGGCCGGACATTAGTTCCGTACCCGTAAACTGATTTTCGGACGGGGCTGCCCCCTCATGACAAGTCGCTTCTGTCGAGTATGCCTGCGGCATCCGATCCCTGAACGGATGGATACGACCGAGGCCGAGCGCTAGTCTTTGCCCGAATCCATTTTTTGGATCGAAACCAATGGCTTAGCAGAGAGCGATCCAGTCGCGGCTTGGCGACAGGACGGCACTCGGATCCTCATTCATGGTGCGCCCATCCGGACAGGGGCCGGCGGCAATCGAACTTCTCTCTTGGCCGAATGGGGGATCAGTTCCGCGCATCAGCGCTGGCGCGCCAATGCCGTGGCCGTGTCATCAGAAATACGCGCGCCGTACGGCCGCCAGAACCTCCTGAAAGCGGTCCTTGCGCTCGGCAAGTCTGTTGTCGCTGCTCAATTGCGGTGTCGCCCGCATAGCCTGCCAAAGTGCGAGCGTCGAAGGTGCGGCAAGAACCTGCTTGGCGGCGCTGCGCAGGAAGGTCTGCCGCGGCTCTATTGCTGCCGCGATCACACCGTGACCGACGGGCCGCAGGTTCGGAGCTTCAACCAGCGCCTGTGCCTCGAAGCCCATCCCCCAGAAACGCTCCCCCTTGAGTATGGCTTCGGCGCGGCTCGAGACCGGTACGTGGCGGGGCTGATAGTGGACGCCGACGGTGCTTGCCCAATCGTTCCACTTGAAACTGTTGATGCTGTCAGAGGTCGTCACGGCCACCCAAGGCACGCGGAAGGCATCCGCGAGAATGGCCCCATGCATCGATTCGGCGATGATGAGTTCGGACTGGGCAATCTCACGGATCACGCTTTTCGCTTCGCCACGGGGATCGATATAATGCAGGCCGACCGTACCGCAGGTAACCGGCCACATGCCGGCAACCGCACTTTCCCAGTGCGGAACGAAGCTGCGTTTGTGGCGCTTCGGCAGGTTTTGGAACTCCGGCATCTCTGCGACCATCACGGCGGGATCGACGATGCCCAGTTCGGGCGCGATGCCGATCTTCCCGGCGGTCAGCGGGCCTCGAACACAACGAATGTCCCATTCCTTCGGATCATGCATGTCTGGCAGGGTGCCATAGCCGAAGCCGCTGCCGATAACGAGCTTTCTGATGCCGTCAGGCAGAAGCGCCCGGTTGAGCACCGTGCCTACGCCCACCAGCAGGATATCCTCATGAACGTCGCGCAACCCCGGCAGCAGGAAATCCCAGAGCCAAAGATTGAGGTCGTCGCCGAAATTGCCGTGCTGAGATTCCCAATAATAGGGGTTCATGGGGTAGTCCCTTCTTTCAAAATGCTGGGTACGTCCGGGTACCGACAGGCGGTCTTGTTCTTCCTCCTCGAAGGAGCGTTTCGGTTGCTCAATGCGAGCGGGAAAACTTGCCGACAGCGAGTTCCAGTGCGCTTCGCAGGAGTATGGGATCACGCAGGACCCAACGCGCGAGCAAGCGGAATTGCGGCGACTTACGTCGCTTGAGCCGGCGCGCCTGGCTCCACAGCGCCTGACGCCGTGCCGTATGTTGATAGGAGCGGATCGATGCGATTGCCGTAGGCTTGCGTGAGAAGCGGCCCTCGAGCGTTTCCAGAGCAACGAAGGTGTTGAACTGCTGCTGCAGGAACTGCGGCGAATCGTTGTCGATAGAGTGAAAGATGTTGATGCCCTCGCCCCGCTCGGCGCCAGCTTCGTCACAAAGCACGACGCGTCTTGCGGCGAGAATGCAGTCGCAGAAGAACAACACGTCCTCCGCCGCCAGTCTCAACGCCGCATCGAAGCGGATCCTCTCGAAAAGGCTGCGCCCGATCACCATGCAGGAGAGATGCAGGAAGCTCCAGTTTCTGAGCATCACATTGGTAAGGTCAGGAATTTCGACGACCAGCGGCGCTTCCTGCAGCCTGACGACGCTGTGGCTTTCCGTCAGCTCGGCAACATCGAAATGGTAGTAGAACGCCTCACCGCCGGTGATCGAGGCCCAGTAGCAGTCGGCGCCAAAGCGGCTCATGCTTTCATAGGCATTTTTCAGATGGTCCGGGGTCCATACATCATCGGAATCGAGGAACGCAACGAACTCGGCATCATCAGGAACATGGTCCAGTCCGGTGTTGCGTGCGCCGCCAGGCCCCTTGTTGGGCTGGCGAATCACGGTCAGCCGCGCCCGCTCCCCCTCAGTTAACGGTTTCAACTCCTCATCTATCGAATAGGGTGAGCGATCGTCTATCACCAGCACGTGGAAGTCCTGGAACGTCTGGGCAAAGACGGAGCCGAGCGCCCGCCGAAGAATACCCGGTTCCTTCTGATAGTACGGAATAATAACAGTCAGCTTCGCCATCTTTTCGCCCCTGCGGTTTCTCTAAAAGAGTATTGCGTGGTCTCCTCCCACCGGGTCGCGGCCTTATATTTAGCCCTAGTCCTTTGTCGGGAATCCTTCAAAGGCATCATAGGATGCTCGCTATGCCCTCAACCGTAAATGCCAAGTCCGTGACACGGAATGTCGGCTGGAGCGTCCTTTCAAAGACAGGTACTTTCGGGCTGAAGTTTGTCACGGTGCCGATTCTGGCGCGTATCCTGACGCCGGAAGAGTTCGGAACGGTGGCCGTTGCGCTCACTGTCGTGCAGTTTCTGGCGATGATCGGCGGTGCTGGTCTCGCCTCCGCGCTGATCATTCAGCGCGACGAAGACCTGGAACTCATCCACTCCGCTTTCTGGGCCAATCTCGCGGTCGCGCTTCTGATGGCGCTTGCGCTTTTCGCCTTCGCCGATCCGCTCGCAAGCCTGCTCGGGGCACCCGAGGCGGGTCACTTGCTCCGGATCATGAGCCTGCTGATCCCGCTGCAGCTTGGCGGAGACGTCGCCTATTCGCTCCTTGCCCGCAGGATGAACTTCAGCAAGGACGCGGTCTGGACCATGATCTCCGAGACCGTCGGGGCGCTTGTTGCCGTTGGGGCGGCCCTTCTTGGCTTCGGCGTCTGGTCGCTGCTGGCGCAGCTTTTCGTCTCCGCATTCATCCGCCTTGCCGGTCTCTATACCGTATCCGGCTATGTGCCCAGATTTGTCTTTTCCCCGCGCCGCGTTCTTACGCTCAGCCGGTTCAGCTTCGGCATGATGGGGTCGGAAATGGCCAATTTCGTCACTTTCCAATCGCCGATGGTGGTGATCAGCCGATACCTCGGCCTTTCGGACGCCGGAGCCTATTCGGCGGCAAACCGTTTCTCCAGCATTCCCAACCAGATCGTGCTTTCGGCGGTCATGGGCGTGCTCTTTCCAGCTTTCAGCCATATGGGCGAAGATCGTCAACGGCGGTCACAAGCGCTGATGCTGAGCACGCAGGTCACCACCGTGCTGCTCGCGCCGATGATGTTTGGCCTTTGGGCACTTGCCGAACCGGCGATGCTGGTGCTCTTTGGCCAGCAATGGGCGGCCGCCTGGCCGGCCCTTGGATTGCTTGCGCTGTCAAAGGGACTTTTGACGCCCTGCAGTACCTACATTCCCTACCTGAAAGGGATCGGCCAGGGGATCGTCCTCTTCTGGTGGGCGGTGATCCGCGCCGTCGTGACGACCGCGGCGGTCGCGTATGGGGCGATCGGCGGCTCGCTCGTGGACGCCATGATTGCGCTCTGCGTCGTCAACCTGGCGACGCTGGTCGGCTATTCCTGGGTGGTATTTCGGGCCGACCGCCTGCCCTTCCTGCGCAGCTTCCTGGTCTCGATCAGGCCGATGATCGCCGCTTTCGTGATGGCGGTTGTCGTCAGGCTGTTGCTGGATTTCTATGGTGCGATTGTCCCGAACGCGGTCGTGCAGGTGGTTATCGGAACCGCGGTCGGCGGATTAATCTATCTCGTGCTGATGCTCCTGGTAGAGCGTCCATTGTTGCTGAAACTCTACGGCATGATCCGCAGACGCGATGTTTCGCCGACCGCGCCCGCGGCGGCGGAATAACCGATTTCAAGAGCTGCAAACTGCCTCACCCTCGCCGCATTTCAGCTTGGCGCGCGCTCGTACAGGTCATTTTTCGCCTGACGAAAGAGAAAAAATGCACAATTTTACCGCGCGTCAGCGTGAATTATGCAAGTAGTAGCACTCACCAAATAAGCATCTGAGAATATTCCGTAAACACCGAGGGCATAGGCTTTTTTCCTCGTCACCACCGCTCCGATAGGTACATTTTCCTAGAAACCGCGGAACGCGCCATGCTGCACCGCAACAAACTGCGACCGATTCGTTTGCTGCGGCGCCATATTTTGATCCGCGCCCAAGCCTACCTTTAGCACAGTGAAATGCGGGCTCTGGTCTGCTCTGTTGAAACGGTCGCCTGCAAATGGCGCTGGCAGATAGGGGTGACGGACATCGTGGATGTGAACGCGAACATCTCGTCGCGGATCAATCTGATGCGCATCGTACTGATCTCCGGCATCGTCTTCGTGCACGTGCCGCATGATCCGGCGACGAGCCCGTATGTGGGCACCTATGGTGTGCTCGATTGGCTGCGTGTCTTTCTCGGCGACAGCCTCTTTCGTGTCGGCGTTCCGTGCCTCAGCGCGATCTCCGGCTATCTCCTGTTCCGGCGTGGCCTCGACAATTTCGATTACGGCAAGACGCTGAAGACAAAGGCAAGAACCGTCCTGTTGCCCTTCCTGCTTTGGAACGTAGCTTTTCTCGCGCTCGCCTTCGTTGCGCAAAGCAAGGGTATCAGCTTCGGCTACCTGCCGGATGTCGTGGGTGCAAGCGCACGGGAATGGTTGAACCTTGCCGTGGCGATCCAGGGTCTGCCGATCAACGTGCCGCTCTACTTCCTCAGGGATCTGCTGCTTTGCATCGTGCTTTCGCCGGTCCTGGCGTGGCTGATCAGGCGCTACCCGATGCAGACGCTCGCCCTGCTGTTCGCCTATGCCGTGCTGCCATTGCCAAACGGAATCTTCCTGAAGAAGTCGATCCTCTTCGGTTTCAGCGTCGGCATCTACATGAGCCTGCATCGCGTCGACGTTCGCAGTCTCGACCGCTTGTCCTGGCCGATCGCCATCACCGTTCTTGGCGCCTCGGTGCTGCTTTCGCTCGTGCTCTACCCGTACGGACCGGACTTCCCTGTCTGGGTCGACATGCTGCGCAGCCTGACGGCGCTGTCCGGCATCCTCGGTTCCTGGGCGGTTTCCGCGCTGCTGGTCCGCACGAGCTTCGGAGCATCGCTGGCGCGCGGCGGCGGGCTCAGCTTCTGGATCTTCTGTACGCACTATCCGCTGCTGGTTCTCTTCTGGATGATCTGGAACCGCACCGGTTTCGGATATTATCCGGCCTTCTACTACACGGTTCCGTTCATCACGATCGCCATCCTTGTCGCCGCCTACGGCCTCGCCGGGCGTTGGCTCCCGAACCTGACCGCAATCCTGACCGGCAGTCGAGCGGGAGCGACCCGAGACGCGAGGGCACGGCCGGCGGAAGCGCGCGCCGAACTCTCACCACAGCAAAGGACCTGACCATGAGATCTTCCGGACCTCACCGCCTTGCCCTTTTGAGCCTTGTCGCCATTGGCCTTGCCGGCCCGGTAAGCGCCGCGGGCACTGGAGAGGCAACGTCCTTCATCGACAACTTCGATACCCTAGACACCGGCATCTGGTACGTCTCAGACGGCTGGAACAACGGGGCACACCAGAACTGCACCTGGTCCAAGAAGCAGGTGAAGGTTGAGAACGGCGTTGCGGAACTCTCCTTTGCCGAAGGAAAACTTGGCAAGCGCAATTACGTCTGCGGCGAAATCCAGACCCGCAAGCGCTTCAGCTATGGCACCTACGAGGCCCGTATCAAGACGGCCGATGGTTCCGGGCTTAACTCGGCGTTCTTCACCTATATCGGCCCGGCCGACAAGAAGCCGCATGACGAGATCGATTTCGAAGTTCTCGGCAAGAACCCCGCAAAGGTTCAGATCAACCAATATGTCTCCGCCAAGGGCGGCAATGAAAAGCTCGTCGACGTGCCCGGCGGCGCCAACCAGGGTTTCAACGATTACGCCTTTGTCTGGGAAAAGGAGCGGATCCGCTACTACGTCAATGGCGAACTGGTCCACGAAGTCACCGACCCCGCGAAGATCCCCACCAACCCGCAGAAGATCTTCCTCAGCCTTTGGGGAAGCGACACGCTTTCGGATTGGATGGGCGCCTTCTCCTACAAGGGACCGTCGACAATGCAGATCGATCGGATCGCGTTCACCTCGCCGGGCGACAAATGCCAGTTTGCCGAGTCTGTCGCCTGCCGAACGAACTAGGCGGAGACGAGGAACAGCATTCATAGGCGACGCGTTCAAACCGCGACGTGCAACGTTCTAAACCATGCTCGGCGACGGCCGAGCAGAAAACCGGGTGTAAATGCTGCAGGTACTCTATTTCGCACAGGATCTTGCCGATCCCGCCGTCCGCCGGCGCGTCCTGATGCTTCTTGCCGGGGGCGCAAAGGTCGAGCTTGCCGGGTTCCGGCGCGACGCCAACCCGCTGGCGGCGATCGAGGGCATCGAACCCATTGAGCTCGGGACAACGCATGACGGGCGTTTCGTCCAAAGGATCGGTGCGATTGCCAGGAGCTGCCTTTCGCTCAGGCAGGCGCTGCGCAATGTCGAACGCCCTGATGTGATCATCGCACGCAATCTCGACATGCTGGCGATCGCCAGGAAGGCTGTCAGTGTATTCGGCGGCGACGTGCCGATCGTCTACGAATGTCTCGACATTCATCGCCTGCTTTTGCGCCGTGACATCGCCGGCAAGACGTTGCGGGCGAGCGAGACGTTTCTCGGGCGTGATGCACGACTGCTGATCACCAGTTCTCCGGCCTTCGTCGAACACTATTTCCGCCCGCTGTCCGGCATCTCGGCGCCGACCATGATGCTGGAAAACAAGGTGCTCGAGCTCGACGAGACCGTGGCGCGGCCGCTCGTTCCGGCAGCAATGCCGCCACGGGACGGGCCGTGGCGGATCGGCTGGTTTGGAGCACTGCGGTGCCGCAAGTCCTTGGCACTGCTGTCGGCCTTTTCCCGCAGGATGGAAGGCCGCTTCGAGATCGTGCTGCGCGGCCGGCCCGCCTACTCGGAGTTCGACGACTTCGACGGCTTCGTCCGCAATGAGCCGTTCATTGAGTTCCACGGGCCCTACCGCAGCCCGGAAGAACTGGGCGCGATCTATTCCGACGTGCACCTCACCTGGGCGATCGATTTCTTCGAGGAAGGCCAGAACTCGAAATGGCTGTTGCCAAACCGGCTCTACGAGGGCTGCCGCTTCGGCCGCGTGCCGATTGCGCTGCGTGGTACGGAGACGGCAAGGTTCCTCGCGATCCGCGGGCTCGGCATGCTGCTCGATGAAGCGGAGCCGGAGGCTCTCGCCGCCCTCCTCGGCTCGGTCGACGCCGAACGCTACGCCGAGGCATCCGACCGGATCGCGGCTTGTGCGGCCGATACCTGGATCTTCAATCGCAGCGACTGTGAAAACCTGGTCCGTTGCCTTTCGGCGGCGACGTCGGCGGCTCCGCCGCGGATTGCGCCGAAACTCGCCCCAACGCCCCAGAACGAAGGCGGATTGTCATGAGCAACAACACGCTGGCTTCGACGCGAACCCTTATCGTCATTCCCTGCCTCAACGAGGCCGAGCACATCGAGGGCCTGGTTGAGGGATTGCGACCGTCGGCGGCACGTCTCAACGGCGCCATACTGATCGTCGACGGCGGCAGCACGGATGGCACGCGCGAGATTGCTGCCCGCCTCGCTGCGGCGGACGCATCGGTCCTTGCCCTCGACAATCCCAAGCGCATTCAGAGTGCGGCGATCAATCTAGCGGTCGCCGAATATGGAGCGTCCTTCGACTATCTGATCCGGATCGATGCGCACGGGACCTATCCTGAGGACTACTGCGAGCGCCTTGTCGAAGAGGCGCTTGAGACCGGTGCGGATTCGGTTGTCGTCGCGATGCAGACGGTTGGCTTCACGCCCTTCCAGAAGGCGACGGCCTACGCCCAGAATTCCAAGCTCGGCAATGGCGGCGCCAAGCATCGACTTGGAGCGACGAGCCACTGGGCCGATCACGGTCACCACGCACTGATGCGGATCTCCGCCTTCCAGGCGATCGGCGGCTATGACGAAATTTTCAGTCACAACGAAGACGCCGAGTTCGACTACCGCTTCCGTCAGGCGGGCTACCGCATCTGGATGACCGACCGGACGAGCATGGTCTACTATCCGCGCGCCGAGGTCGGCCCACTCTTTCGCCAATACTTCGCCTACGGACGAGGACGCGCACGCAATGTGCTGAAGCACCGTGCCTGGCCGAGCCTCCGGCAGCTTCTGCCGCTTGCCGTGGCGCCGGTCGCGATCGGCGCTCTGCTCGCCGTCATCAACTGGCTCGCCGTCGTGCCGGTGGCGCTCTGGGCCGCCGCCTGCATCGGCTACGGCATGTGGATGGCGCTTGGCCAAAGGAACCCCTACGGCCCGCTTGCGGCCCTTTCGGCCATGGTCATGCATTTCGCCTGGTCGGCCGGCTTCTGGCGCGAACTGCTCGCTTCGCGAAACCGAAAGATGGCGCCATGACCGGAACGATCGCCAGAAAGCGGATCGATGTTGCGGTCTGCACCTTCCGCCGTCCGGAGCTTGCGGAAACGCTGCATTCGCTGGCGCTCATCACGGTGCCGGCCGATGTCGACCTGCGCGTCATCGTCGCCGACAACGACACGACGCCGAGTGCCGAGGCATTGGTCAAGCAGATGCGCCCGACCATGCCTTTCGAGATCCTCTACGTGCATTGCCCGGCGTCGAACATTTCGATCGCCCGCAATGCCTGTCTCGACAACAGCGCCGGCCACTATCTCGCTTTCGTCGACGACGACGAGACGGTGTCGAGAACATGGCTCGTGCAATTGCTCGACACGGCGCTTGCGACCGGGGCCGATGTCGTGCTCGGCCCGGTTCGCGCCGAATACGCGTTGTCCGCGCCGAACTGGATGCGTCGCGGCGACTTTCATTCGACCCGTCCCGTATGGGTCAATGGCGAAATCCGCACGGGCTACACCTGCAATGTCCTGCTCGATCTCACCCGGCCGGTCCTTTCCGGCAGGCGGTTCAACCTGGCGCTCGGGCGGACCGGCGGCGAGGACACGGAGTTCTTCCGCCATATGCATGCGGCCGGCGGACGTCTCGCCTATGCCCCGGATGCGCTGGTTTTCGAGCCGGTCCCGGAAAAGCGGGCACGCCTTGCCTGGCTTGCCAAGCGTCGCTTCCGCTCCGGCCAGACCCACGGGCGCCTGTTGCGTGAGCCTGGCCAACCTAGAAGGCAGGTTGTGGAAATCGCCCGGGCGATGGCCAAATCCGGCTATTGCGCTGCAGCGAGCCTCCTCCTTCTCGGATCGCCGGTCGCCCGTTCGCGCTACGCCTTGCGCGCCATCATGCATGCGGGTGTCGTCAGTGGGCTTCTCGGCGTACGTGAACTCCAGCAATATGGGGCCGCGACCGCCTGATGACGCTTTCCGCACCAGAGGTCAGTTTTGTCGTCGCGGCCTATAACGCCGCTGACACGATCCGCCGCGCCATTTTGAGCGCGCTCGCCCAGGAACGCGTCGATCTGGAAGTGATCGTCGTCGACGATTGCTCCACCGACGGCACCTCAGCCGTGGTCGAAGAGATCGCCGATCCCCGCGTAAGACTGTTGCGGCTTGCGAAAAACCGCGGACCGGGCGGAGCGCGCAATGCCGGGCTTGAAGCCGCACGCGGCAACTGGATCGCCATTCTCGACGCGGACGACACCATCACCGCCAACCGGCTGTCCCGCATGATTGATTTGGCGACGACCGCCGGCGCTGAGATTGCTGTCGACAACATCGATGTTGCAAACCTCGATGGGCGCGTCGAGCGCATGTTCCCTGAAACCTTGCTCGAGCACCACCGGGTGCTGACACTTGCGGCGTTCATTCAATCCAATGTGCTTTTCCGCTCGACCTATAATTTTGGCTATATGAAGCCGATTTTCGAGCGGCGTTTTCTGAACGAGCATGGCCTGCGCTTCCAGGAAGCCATCCGGATTGGAGAAGACTACATCCTGCTGGCGTCCGCGCTTGCCTGCGGCGGGCGCTGCGTCGTCGATCCCTCGGCCGGCTATTGCTACCACATTCGCGAGGGTTCGATCTCTCGCGTCCTCGAACTCCGCCATATCGAGGCGATGATTGCGGCCGACAGGGATTTCCTCGCAAAACACGCGATCGATGCCAGAGCTATGACAATGCAGCGTCGCCGCGACAGGAGCCTGCGCGAGGCGCATGCCTTCCTGCGCCTCGTCGATCATCTGAAATCCAGATCGTTGGTGGGGGCCGCCCAGGTGGCCTTCTCCGACCCCCGCGCGCTTCGGCATCTCAGGATGCCGATCGCCGTGCGGCTGCGCCGCTTGCTTGCGCCGTTCGCACGATTGAAGTCCGCCACACCGACGGTGGCGGCTGAACGATCCACCTCGGGCAATAGCCCCCACGTACGCAAAGGATAAAGCTATGGACCGTATCAGGACCGTCAGGAAAGCTGTGATCCCGGTCGCCGGCAATGGAACGCGGTTCCTTCCCGCGACAAAGGCGATCCCCAAGGAGATGTTGACGATCGTCGATCGTCCGGTCGTGCAATATGCGGTCGATGAAGCCCGCCAGGCGGGCATAGAGCACATCGTTTTCGTTACCAGCCGCAACAAGCAGGCAATCGAGGACCACTTCGACGACACGCCGGAGCTCATCTCGTCGCTGACCCGTTCCGGCAAGAATGCCCAGATTTCCGAACTCGAGGAGATGCTGCCACGCGCTGGCTCCGTCAGCTTCACACGGCAGCAGGCGCCGCTCGGTCTCGGCCATGCCGTCTGGTGTGCGCGTGACTTGATCGGCGATGAGCCCTTCGCGCTGCTGCTGCCGGATATGCTGTGTCATGGCGCGCGCGGCTGCATGGCCGGTCTCGTCGATCTCTATCGCCAGACCGGAGGCAACGTGGTCGGCGTCGAACAATGCGCCCCGGAAGATGCGTCGAAATATGGCATTGTCGGCAAGGGCGCTGCGGTTCCCTACGGTTTCGAAGTCACGAAAATGGTCGAAAAACCACGTGCCGGCGAAGCACCGTCGAATTTTTATCTGAACGGCCGCTACATCCTTCAGCCGGAGATCTTCGACATCCTCGCACATCAACAACGGGGTGCCGGCAACGAAATCCAGTTGACCGATGGGATGCTGAAACTCTCGCAAAATCAAGCCTTTCACGCCCATCCCTATGAGGGCCGCACCTTCGACTGCGGTTCCAAGGAAGGCTTCATCGCCGCCAATGTCGCCTTCGCACTCGCGCGCGCGGACCTCGGCGACATGGTCTATGCCTCGGTCAAGGACATGGTCCTGTCTCACGAAGGCCGCATCCGCGCGGCATAAAGCTGTTTGGCGCCTCTATTTTCTAAAGGGGCGCCAAACCGTCGGACCAAAAGGGAAACGGACAGAGCGACCCAATGAACCAAAGAAGTCTCCCATTCAACAGCGTCGTGCCGCGGGAAATGGAGGAACCCGATAGGTTCATCGACCTTGACCGGCTCTTCTCGGTCATCGTCCGCCGTGCCAGGCTGGTTGGCGCGTTCGTCGTGCTTTTCCTGGCACTTGGCGCGGCCTATCTCGTTTTCGCGACACCGTTCTATACGTCGATGACGCAGATCCTGCTCGACGAGAACCTGTCGAAATACGCCGAGGAAGAGGCAACACCACAGAACAGCCAGTTGCTCGACACACAGATGGCGAGCGCCGTCGAGATCCTGAAATCCGGCGAACTCGCCTTGCGGGTCGTCGACAAGATGAACCTCGACGACAACGATACGGTTCTCAATCCGCCACGCTCGCCCTTCGGCGTCGTCAAGGACTGGCTGAGATCCGTAACCGGCGTCTTTTCGTTTTTTGGCCCCGAGATTTCGGAAGAAGCAGCGCGCAATGGCCGGCGGCAGAGGGCGGCCGCACTCATCCAGCAGGGACTGGCCGTCGAACGCGTCACCAGAAGCTCCGTCATTTCGCTTGCCTACGGCTCCAGCGATCCACAACTCGCTGCGGCAATCGTGCGCGGCTATGCGGACGCCTATCTTAACGATCAGCTGAACGCCAATTTCGAAGCGACGGAACGCGCCTCCGTCTGGCTGCAGGAGCGCCTTGCGGATCTGAGGCAACGCTCCCAGGCCGCTTCGCTTGAGGTCGAGAAATATCGCAGCGAGAATGGCCTGACGCTCGCCCGCGGCGAACTCATGTCAGAACAGCAGCTGGCAGATCTCAACAGCCAGCTCATCATCGCTCAAGCCGACACGGCAAGCGCTTCCGCGCGCTTCAAGCAGTTCCAGGCAATCGTCGACCAGGGACCCGAAACCGCGGTCAAGAATGCGACGATTTCCGCCAAGGAGGGCGACAACTCCGTCATCCGGGAGCTGCGCACCCGCTACCTCGCCGTCAGCAAGCGTGAGCAGGAAATAACGCAGAGCTTCGGCGCCGATCATCCCCAGGCGGTATCGCTGCGCAAGGAAAGGGCCGATATCGGCCGTCAGATCTTCCAGGAGCTGCAGCAACTGACCGCAAGTTACCGCAACGAATACGAGGTTGCGCGCTCGCGCGAAGCTTCCTTGCGGGAAAACATCGAAGGCACCACCGGTCGCAACTCGGATGCGAACCTATCGCTCGTGCATCTGCGCGAACTCGAGCAGAAGTCGGCAGCGTTGAAGACCCTCTACGAGACCTATCTCAATCGCTATGAGCAGGCCTCGCAGCAGCGCTCCTTCCCGATCGCCAAGGCTCGGGTCATCTCCGCCGCTGGCGTTCCGACCGCGCCCTCAAGCCCGAAGAAGACGCTGGTTCTGGCGCTTTCGGCTGTGCTCGGCATGATGGCAGGCGGTGCCTTTGCCGCGTTCCAGGAATTTCGCGAGCGGACCTTCCGGCTGGAAAGCGACGTGCGCTCCATCCTCGGACACAGGTCTTTCGGCTACGTTCCGCTGATCGGCCCGCGTCAACCGACCACGACGGACCGGGTTCGTGCGCACTTGATGAAGGGCAAGACGCCGCTGCCGACGACACAGGCGGCAGTGCCATTCGAGCGGGTCAGCCGCATCGTGCTCGACGCGCCGCGCTCCTCTTTCGCCGAGACCTTCCGCAACGCCAAGCTCGCCTGTGACCGGATGCTGCATGGCAACGGCTCGCGCGTGATCGGTATCGTTTCGGCTGTTCCGGACGAGGGCAAGTCGATCATCGCGGCGAACTTTGCCGCACTGCTCGCGGCGAGCGGCAAGAAGACGTTGTTGATCGACGCCGACATCCGCAAGCCGGGTCTCAGCCAAATGATCAACCCGCCGCCGAAAACCGGCCTCGTCGAAGCGCTGATCGGCGAATCCTCCTGGCCCGCCGGTATCAAGATCGACCAGAAGACAAAACTGGCGATCTTCCCGGTTGGCGGACAAGCAGGCGCAAAGAGCGAGCCCTATGACAGCCACGAATTGCTCGCCTCCCCGGCGATGGCCGAACTCATCGACAATGCCCGCAAATCGTTCGACTACGTGGTTGTCGATCTTGCGGCGCTGGCTCCGGTGGTCGATGCCAAGGCGTTTTCACCGCTCGCCGATGGCTTCATCTACGTCGCCGAATGGGGCCGCACTCCGTCGCGTCTGGTGCGTGACCTGCTCAACTCCGAACCGCAGATCAATGGCAAGATCCTTGGCGTGATCCTCAACAAGACGGATATGAACGAGCTGGCGAAGTACAGCGACTTCGGTGGCCCCGAGCACTATCGCCATCATTTCGAGAAGTACTATGTCGAAAACGCCGGGACCTATCGCAGGACAGAGGCGGCCTGAGGCCCCTTCGCCTACCAACATACGAAGGTTCGGACAGGAAAAGAACCGGAGCTTTAACCCTGCACCAGAGCGAGGGACTGATAGGATTGAATAATGCGACTGGAACTCAGCCATAAATGGCCGAGCAGCAATACAACCAGGAGAGTCATCAGCGGTCGAACTTGCGCCTTAGGCTGCGCCACTAGCGCTCGGGTTCTGGGCCAAGAGAAATGGCCCCGAAAGGCGACGTCGAGGCCAAGGGAAGAGTGCGTAGCTTCATCTAGGCCCAGGTAAGGACCACGGCGGCACGTGTTCTCACACCATAAAGAAGTCCGAAGATGTCACGGCAAGGTTTATACCTATAGTCGCGAACTGAACGCTGCCACCAGCGGCACTCCCGTTGCTGTCGTAGAAGAGCTTGCCGGTATCCGTCTCGTATATGATCCGATCGCTGGTGTCGGCTGCGAGGCCTGTGGTGTTTTTGACGAACTGGTCCGCAGTCAATGTCCCGGTCCCGGTGATCGCGGTAAAGATCGCATTCTCAAGCCGGATCGTGTCGTCCGCGACGGTGAACCCACTTATTGTATCAACATTCGAAGTGGCATTTAGTGCAGTATTAAAGAAAAAAGTGTCCAATCCGGTGGAGCCGGTCAGGGTATCGTTGCCGAGGCCACCATTGATTATGTCGTTGCCGGCGCCCCCGTTGAGAGCATTGTTGCCGGAATTGCCGCTCAAGGCATTGTTCAAGGCATTTCCAGTGCCGTTGATGTTGGCGGTGCCAAGTAGTGTCAGGTTCTCGATGCTACCCTTCACGGCAGTGGTATTGCCGAGATTGAAGCTGATGCTAGAGCGAACGGTGTCTGTGCCAGCGGCACTGTCGACGCTTTCGTCAACTATATCGCCCGTGTTGTCGACGACGTAAAAATCATTCCCTTGTCCACCCCGCATTTGATCGGCGCCACCAGCGCCGTTTAGGGTGTCATTGCCTGCAAATCCCCGAAGGACGTTGGAGACTGCACTGCCGGTAATGGCGTCGTTTGCATTCGTGCCGCGGACGTTCTCGATGTTCTTCAACGTGTCCTGAGATCCGAAGCCATCGATTGCCGTACCGGTCGACAAGTTGACATTCACGCCGAGATTTCCACCTCGTTGAGCGTCCCGATCGTATCGAACGGTATCAGCGCCAGCGCCACCATCGATCGAGTCTCTGCCGCCGAGCCCCATGAACGCTTCATCGATTGCTGAACCGATGAATGAATCGGCGAACTGTGTGCCTCTGTATTCTTCGAAATTCTTGAAACTCTCGGAGAAGCCAAAAGGATCGATCGCAACACCAGTTGTCGCATCGATTTTAACCCCACCAAGGGCGGTCCTGAGCCCATAGGTATCTTGATAACTCAGGACGTCGAAACCGTTGCCGCCATCGTAAGTATCGTCTCCCTCGCCACCCATGATATGATCGTTACCGTCATTGCCATTTAAGATGTCATTCCCGGCGCGCCCGGACAAATCGTCGTCGCCGGCTGATCCATTGAATGTATCCGCCTTGTTGAACAACCACTCCTCAAAGTTCCACTTGTCGAAGGCGGCGGCGGCGTCATGAAATGTCTCGAATGAAAGATTCAGGTCCTTAATCGTCATCACGGAGGTGGTGCCATTATTCAGTAGTACTTCGATTGAGGAAATTGTGCCCCCAATCGCATCTCCGCTCGCGTTGAACGCCAGTCCAGTGCCAATGATTTTAAGCTTTAGCCCATTGTCGAGGCCGTAGAGAACCGCAGTGCTGCTGGTGCTGAGCCGGGTCGCTGTGCTTAGATCGACCAACTCGCCGAAGGTCGCATTGAAGTCCATTCCTGCGATGGGAGGGTTATACTGTTGAGGATAAATGCCGCCTGGAAAATGATACGTAATCGTGGCCATGGTTCCTCCATGCCGAGCACGCCCGGCCCAATTATGGTTGTGCAGGTGAGGGATGCGAGACTGGAATGGTTATCATTTTAGGTTGTTCTAATTATCAGAAAGCGAGCGATTTGTCACATCGCCCGTTTGGGTGGCAAAATCCCGCGAACACCAAAAGCCTTGCGCTGAACCCCTGTTCTCGAAGCTATGGCGGCGACAAATGATTGCGACCAAGGTGCGCGGATGAACGAGCATGGTCTTGCGCTAACTGACCGGACTCTGGTGCACGTAGCGACCTCGGGGACCGCGACAAACCTTCGAGCGACTCGTCCCGCGGACAGGATCTCGCAGGTAATCTGCAACGTACGGATCATGTTGGCAGGTGTCGAGGAGCGCGGCCCTTTCTTGATCGCCTGCCGGCGGCTCATGGTCCGGAAACGGGGAGCCGAAAGTGCCGAGTGCCCGAAAAGGTGCCCCGCATAGAGCGTGACTTGAAAATCGCTGGTACGGCTGAGCTCAATCTCTCCAGAACAGCGGCGTCAGGATGACGAGCACCGTCAGGATTTCTAGACGGCCGAGCAGCATCATGGCCGACAGCAGGTAAAGCGCCGGATCCGACAAAGTCGAGAAATTGCCGGCCGGTCCGATGATTGGCCCGAGCCCGGCGCCGACATTCGAGAGCGCGGTGGCAATGGCGGATGCGGCCGTGACGAGATCGTAGCCCATGGCGCCCATCGCCAGGCTGCCGAACGCCCAGATGAACATGTAGGCGGTGAAGAACATGAAGACCGTACGCTGGACATCGATGTCGATGAGGCCCTTGCCGTAGTGCACCGTGTGAACCGCATTCGGGTAGATCAACTTGAAGAGTCCCGCCCGGATGGAATTGAAGATGATGATGAAGCGGTAGGCCTTCATACCGCCGGCCGTCGAGCCGGAGCAACCGCCCATGAAGGTTGCGGCGAAGGCAAGCGCGACGATGAACTCCCCCCACAGCATGTAATCGTCGCTGGCAAAGCCCGTCGTCGACAGGATCGACGAGACGGTGAAGAACCCATGCGCAAGCGCATCGTTTGCGGCGACGCCATTGGCAAGCCGCTGATAGAGGCTTGCCGCAAGCGCGAGCACCGTCAGATAGGACAGGAAGACGATGATCTGCGGATCCTTCAGCGTATCGAGCCGGCCGCGAACGATGAAGAGAATGAGCACCGAAAACGGCAGGCTGCTCAATGTCATGAAGAACGTGGCGACCCAGAGGATCGGCAGGCTCTTGAAGTAGCCGAGCGAGGCGTCGTGGGTGGAAAAGCCTCCGGTCGCGATCGTCGACATCGCATGATTGAGCGCGTCGAAGCGGCTCATGCCGAGATAGGAGTAGATAATGGTGCAGGCAACGGTCAGCACCACGTAGATGAGGATGAAGGCGCGCGTGAAGGTGACGATCCTGGCGAAGGGTTTCTCGGTGGTATCCGAGGATTCCATCTTGAAGAAGGACATGCCGCCGACACGCAGGTAAGGCATGACGAAGAGCCCGAGCGCCACGATCCCGATACCGCCCAGCCAATGTAGCAGCGAGCGCCAGAGAAGAATGCCGGGGGGCGCGAAGTCGAGCCCGGTGATCACCGTCGAGCCAGTCGTCGTGATGCCGGAGACCGATTCAAACAGGGCCTTGGCAAAATCGAGCTTCAGCGAAGAGAACCAGAAAGGCACCGCTCCGACGAGCGAAATGACCAGCCAGAGCAAGTTGACAACGAGGAAGCCCATCTTGCGGCTGAACGGCGGCGACCCGCCTTGCGTTGCAGCCATCGTCAGAAGCGATATGCCCCCGGTGATGAAGGCCGAAACGGCAAAGATCCGCCAATCTGGATGTCCATAGACCAGGTCGGCCGCCGCAGGAAAAAGCATCGCCAGCGACAGGTAGAACGCTGCCTTCGCGGCGATGTTAATCGCTGACTGGTAGAGAGGTGCATGCAATGGTCGACGGCCTCAGCGCTGTTGTCCGAAAGCCCGAATCGGCTGTTGGGATCGGCTGGCATTCAATCCGAAAGACGCGCGATTCGCACCCGCCGCGCCAGCATAGCGTATCGGTGATTGACCAAACGCTCCGTTCTTGCCGGACAGTCTAAGCGCTTTATCACTGTCGACGGCGCTGCAAGTGGCGAGATACTACGGTTTCCACAACCGTGCTGCGGCATTTTGCCCAATCAATTCTAACTCACGAAAAGATCAGGGCTTTTGGGCGCGACAAGTCATCACCTTGACTTATTTCTGCGTGTAAAGCCTGCTTCATCCGTTCCACAATGCAACCTTGAGCACGATCGATGACCCCCGCCCGTTTCACCCAATGCCTTCTTGTTCTTCGTTGGACGCCGATCAATCTGGCGAGCGCCCTCCATTGCAACCTGGCATGGATAGAGGCGATGGAGACCGGCGACGAGAAAGTGCCGGAAGAGCTGGCGACCTGGCTCGAGACACTGGCACGAACCCACGAGGAGCTCGGCATCCCGGTCACCTATCGCGGCAAGGGCCTTGAGCCAGCATCGAGCCGCGCTGCACGCCGCTGACTGACAAGGTTGGCGCCTGCCGTGGGAGCACCCCCAGCTAACGAGGATCGCCTGTTCCCGGGGCGATCGCCAAGGCACCCGCCGGACTTAGCGAACCGCAGCGCCACAGACGATAGGATTGCTGCGTGTCCCAGTCGTAGTAATAGGCCGCATCCAGTCGCTTTGCCTTCGCGAAGTCGGAAAAGACCGTGCGCATGGCAGCCATAGCGCCTATGCGCTCACGATCATCGACGGGACAGGTACGCGCCGTGTTGGCGATCCCCCATTCCGTCACCCAGCATGGCCGGCCGCTCTCGGATGGCTTGCAGAAATCGAGGAGCTCGGTGACGACGGATCTGATCGCTTTCGGATCCTTGCGGGCGGGGTAGATGTGGATGCCATAGGCATCGACAAGCTGGTCCATTCCCCGGGCCTGCAGAAGTGTTATCACCTCAGCCGGATCGAGCCGCTCCATGCCCTGTCGGTCCGCTTCCTTGGCACCCATGTCGGAGAGGCCGGCGGAGACGATGGCCGCGGCGCTGCTTTTTTCGCTTTTGCGCACCTCGTCCCGGGTGATCTTTAGCACCTCAATGTAGCGGTCCAGACCTTCTTCAAACGCTGCGCGATCCTTGAGATCGGCGAGCGTTCGCGACGTTGGCTGACCGGGTTTTGGATAGACGGCAAGGTCGCCGTTGTAGCCGGCAAGGTTGATCTCGTTTCCAGGCTCCACCGCTTCGAGGTGAACGCCAAGAGCATCGAGGCGCATGAGCGCTTCGCGAAGACCTGCGCGATACCGATCGAGATCCAGATCGGACAGGCGGTTGATATCCCAGATGCGTCGCTGACCACTACGAGGGCGAACCGCTTCCCCATAGTAGCTTGTGTTCGAAAGCTGGATTTCGAGCAGGATGCGCAATCCCAGCCGGCTGGCTATGGCGACGGCCTCGATGCTTCGGTCGACCGGCCGCGACAGGGAAAGGCGCACATGCGTGGCGCCGCTGTCGGCGATCTCCTTGAGCACGCGCTCCTGTTCGCTGCGATCCAGCCAGGCGAGGTTGAGGCGGTTGACCCCGTAGCGCGCGAAAGCCGCATCCTCGGCCAGCGCGACAGGGGCGCCAGCGATCGCCGCCATGGAAATCTGGGCGGCAAGGAGCAGCGCCCACGGCGCTGCCCTCGTCATGTGGCGATTAGATCCCAACCTGTTTGAGCGCACTTTGGAAGTTCGCCTCGCAAGCCGAGTACCGCTCGGTGACGGCCTGTGCGTCGATCTTGGACAGGAAGTTGGCAAGATGGGTGCGCTTGTCGCCTTCGCGGTTCCACACCCCGGCCTCGATATAGGGGAAGCCGATGAATTCGAGCATCTCCCGCATGCGGTCGTCGACGGCGATCATCAGCGACGGCGTGCCCGCCTGCATGCCGATGACGCAGCCGTGGAACCGCCGACCAATGCACAGGTCGCGGGACGACGACCAGGCGCGCCACTGGTTGGTGTCGAAGAACACGAGGAGCTCGTTCTGCCGCTGCCATTTCTCCTGATGCTTGTATTCGGTCTTGCCGGTGATGCGTCCGCTCGAGCGATCATAGACTGGGGCGTTGTCGTCAACGGGAAGCGTCAGGTTGTAGGCGACAACCTCGTCCTGGATGACGTAGCTTGCGACGCTATCGGGCTTTAAGAGCGCATGGGCATCGACGATCGTGTCGGCGACGCTGCCGAGATAGCCGCCGAGAGCGAGTTTCTGGGCGGATGCCAGGTCCGCATTGGCAAGAGACGTCAGCGAGCGCCGCATCTCGTTCGGCGCGAAGAAGAGCGACGGGCAGCCGGTCGGCTTGACGAACTTCATGCCTTCGGCCCTGAGGAACTCCGCGGTGAAATAGCCCCGGGTCAGGAAAAAGCTTTCCTTCTGCTTCAACACCTCGAGGAATCGCAATGTGCCGGCCGGCAGGTTCTCCTTGAGCCCCTCACGCTTCTGGATGCCGATGCCCATCACCAGCACCGGCATCTTCAGTTTCTCAAAAACATCGGCTTCGAGATCGGCTGAATATCCCGGACGCAAGAGGTTCGCCGAGGCGAACACGCACATGTCGAATTCCTTGTTCAGCGCATCATAGACATCGTTGGCTCCGCGGCTGTTGGCCAGGTGCCAGAAGGGCACATAGGTCACATCATGTCCGCGCAGGGCGTAAGCTGCCCCCTCGCCGATCAGGTAGTTGCCGGTGTTGGCGATCTTTTTAACCTGATCGATCAGGTCCTTCTTGCTTCGGATGTCGTCGAAGTAAGGCTTGTGATGAACCGTCGCACCGGAAACGCGCGAGACGGTACGCTGGAGATAAGAAGGGATTCCGGTGAGCAGGATACGCATCGATACACCTGAGTTATGGACTGACCGACAGAGTTGACGAAGAGCGCGGGCGGAATGAGGAGACGTATGCGCGGTCTTCCTGTTTCTGCCCGAACAGTATGAAATCGATCGCATCATGCCTCGGGTGCGAACGCACCCGAGGCCCATGCAATTTACTGGCCGATGCCGATCTCGCGCAGCACCGTGCGGAAGTTGCGTTCGCGGTCGGAGTAGCGGTCCACCAGTTCCGACGCGTTCAGACCGGCCAGATGGTCGGCGACGAACTGCGCGCGGTTTTCCGCCTTTTCGAGGTCCTGGACGTCGACCGCCGGCAGACCGGTAAAGCCCAGCATTTCGCGCATGCGGTCGTCGACCGCCACCATCAGGCTTGGAACGCCCGCCTGCATGGCGATGATCGAGCCGTGGAACCGCCGGCCGAAGTTGAAGTCCATGTGCGAGGCCCACGCGCGCCACTGGTTGGTATCGAAGAAGGTGCGCACGTCGAACGGCACCCTCTGGCGGTCGGCGCCCGGATAAGTAAGATCGCCGAGCATCTTGCCCGAGCAGGAGTCGAAAACCCTGCCATCGGCATCCGGCTCGACCTTCATGTCGAAGTGCAGGAACTCGTCCTGGATGACATATTGCGGCTTCGCGCCCTCGGGGTTCAACGCAAGGGCATCGACAATGCAATCGTGATTGGCACCGAGATAGCCCGAGAAGATGGTCTTTGCCTGTCCGATCTTGACGTTCGGCAGCTTGCGCATCGACGCGCGCATGTTGTTCGGCGCGAAGTAGACCGAGGGGCAACCAGTCGGCCGAACGAACTTGAAGCCCTGGTCCTTCAGGTAGCCGGCCGTTTCATAGCCGCGCGTCAGGAAATAATGTTCACGGTCCTTCAGGACGTCGAGCAGCCGCCTCGTTCCTTCCGGCAGGCCGGTTTCCAGATCCTTACGGTTCTGGTGGCCGATGCCGAGCATGACGATCGGCATCTTGAGCTTGCTTAGAACATCAGCCTCCGCATCCGCGGAAAGTCCCTTGCGCAAGAGGTTCGCGCAGGTGAAGACGCAAATATCGAAGTTGTTGTTGAACTCTTCGAAACCGGTGCCGTTCTTGTGGCAATTATAGAGGTGCCAGAACGGAATCTGCTTGGCGTGCGGCGCGATGGCGCGCAAGGCCCCCTCACCGATCAGATAGTTACCGGTGTTGCTGATGTTGCGAAGCTCCTGAAGAAACTCGTCCTTGGATTCGGGCTGCTTTTGCCGTTCCGAATAGGAAACCGACAGGCCATTCGCGCCATTGGCGAGGCGCGTGTAATGACCAGGAATTCCCGTCAGGAGGATTCTTGGACGCATGCGTATGTCCCTTCTAGTTGAATAGTCGCCCGGAGCGCTCAAACTGCTGCTGCGACGCCGGTATTGGTTGTCTCACGCGCACGGATGACCTTGGCGCGCGAAAGAGATGAATTGCTCACGGCGCCGTCGCACCAGCCGAGGAATTCCGCGAAGGAGTTGGGCCAGGCGCGTCGCGCCGCCGTTCTGAGGCAGCCTTCCATGATGGGGGCGAGCAGGTTGCGGTCGCGGGCAACCTCGGTGATCGCCTTGACCATGTCTCGCACCACCTGCGGATCGGAAGGAGCGTCGATCAGGATACCGTCCTCGCGATCGACGATGAGCTCGTCCACCGCGCCGACGGCGGTTGCTATCGGAACGCAGCCAAGCTGCTGCGCTTCCGCGATCATCAGGGGCGCACCTTCCCAGCGCGACGGCATGACCAGCACGTCGGCCCAGCCGAGCGCCTTGATCAGGTCCCGGCTGGCAAAGACGGGCGGGCGCACGTCGACGCCAAGTTCCTTGAGCCTATCCGTCCAGGAGAAGCTGGCGTCGGCCAGGATCTCGCCCCCGATTGCGCGCGCGTCAAACGGCACATGAGCTGCGCGCAGTTCCGCAATCGTCGCGGCAAGCCGGTCGATGCCCTTCTGCTGGTCGAGGCGGCCCATGTAAAGCAGCCTCAACCGATCGTCCTTGCGTTCGATCCGACGCACCTGCAGCACCTCCGCAAGCACCTTGGGCGGGACCGAGAAGCTCGCGCCGTTCGGAACCGCAAAGATCTTCTCAAGCGGCACGCCGAAGCTGTGCAGATAGAACTTGAGCTGTTCCGAACAGGTCAGGAAGACGTCATAGCAATGCTCATGCGCGATGGCTGCGAAAGGCTGGCCGGCCGGGCGCTTGAACGGCGTGTTGTCGACGACATGCAGGTAGCAGGCCGTGCGCGTGCCTTCGGAGCGCAGGCGAGCGATCAGCGGGTGCATCGCCATGACGTGGTTGTTGATGACGAGGTCAAAGCCCGAAAGCTGGCCCTTCAGTGCGCCCCAGTCCACCTCATGATGTTCAGCGATGAAGTCCTGTCCCAGGAACGAACCCGAGCCGCCCCAGGCCGGAATGCCCTGATCCCAGAAATGAACGTAGTCGAAGCTCGCATCGAATTCGTCGATCACGTCCATGCGGCTGGTGCCGAGCACGAAGAGGTGCGTCTCGTAGCCGGCGGCGCGCAACTCGCGCGAAGCGGCATAGATGACCTTCTCAGCACCGCCGAAGGAGGCGTTCGGCACGAGCAGTGCGGCCGTCTTCTTTCCGGCCTCGCTATGTCCGAGCGGTAGCACCGGCGAACCGCCGATTTCCGTGCGCAAGGCCTTGTGCAGATCGGAATAGGGCATGAGCCGCGGCGGCCGCCAGGTCCAGCGGCGGCCGGCAGTGCGGCGCAGCGGGCTCGTGGCGATTGCGTTGACGCAGTTGATCATCACCTGTTGCGGCGTGATCAGCGTTCGGCGCGGCAGAGCCCGCGGGAACGGGAACCGCACATTGAGAACCGCCGACGTCGGCCAGACCTGCTGGCTGCCGATCGAGGCGAACCAGTCGAGCGCATTGTTGCGGATGACGTCGCGCAGAAGCGCGGTTGAAATGAAGATAAGATCCGGCTGGCCGACATGCTCCGATCCGGCATCGCGGAACGTCGGCTCGATCTTGCGTTGAGTGGCGTCGTTACCGAGATGGACGAAGACGACGTTGGCCTTTTCGCTCAAGCGCTCGAGATGGCAAAGCACGTTCGGCAACATGCGCGAGCGTAAGAGGAGATCGATCGTCGCGCCGCTGCCGGCCATCACGAAGGGCGGGAAGTGCACGTTGTCCGGCTCGCCGGTATTTGCCCAGAAGGCCGGAATGATGTCGTCGAGACGCAGCCTTTTTGGCTGCTTGGTCGGGTCGGTGAAGAACGAGATCGCCGCGTCTTCGGTGCGGGCGAAGAGATAGCGCGGGCATTCCTCGTGTTCGAAGTCGACAAGCATCGGCCGCTGGAAGAGCGCCCTGTGGCGCTTTCTGAGGAAGCTGACGGACGTCGCACGGTCGCGGTTGGCTTCCTTGAAGCGGCTTTCCGCGCGAAGCCGGTATTCGAAGGTCGTCTCGTGGCAGGGCGTACCAACGAAACCGTGCTCGACGCAGGAAAGCCAGAATTCCCAGTCTTCGAAACCGTTCTGCCGGTCATCGTTGAAACGAACGCCCTCCCGGAAGACATCGATGGAAATCATCGAGCCGGTGTCGCAGATGTTGTCGGTGATGCAGTGAACCAGTCTGGAATAGTGGTTGCCGTAGTGCGCCCGCCAGCTCACCGAGAAGGTATCGATGTTGGTGTAGACCCAGCCCGCTCCGCTCTCACGCAGTTGCCGGTAAAGGGTTTCGATCGTGCCCGGCAGAATGCGGTTGTCGGCATCGAGAAAATAGACGGCCTTCGCGTCGGAGAGGTTTTCGAGCACATAGTCGATGGCGCGATTGCGCGCGCCGCCCGGCCCCGCATTGCGGCCAAAGACCACATGGATGTCGGGATGAGCGGCAGAAAACAACAGCAACTGATCGAAGGTTTCGTGTCGCGGATCACCGTCGACGGAGACGACGATCGCGATCCGGCAATCTGAAAGCACTGACGCCAGTGCAGACTCGATTGCCTCGAGTGCCAGTGCCGCGTGCCCGTAAAGCGGCATGGCAATCGCGATAAGGTCGCGGGGATCGCTATTGCTGGACATGAGACGCACCACCCGATTGCTTCACCATCCGGAAGCCCGACACCTTGAGCCAGGAAAAATCGACGGAGTCGGTGACCGCACGGCTGAGGATCATCAGATCCATGGGCTGGCGCACCGGCTCGTCCAGTTGGAAATTGATGTTGATCGGCTGCTGGTTCGTCACCTCGCGCCAGCCACTGAAAAAGGCCGAAGGCTTGGCGGAACCCTTGCGGGCGAGCTCGGCAACTTCCGAGCGCGCGTTCGAATTGGCGGGCGCAAGCAGGAAGCTGACTGCGGCAGGGGCGCCCTTCGGATGATCGACGATGGCGCTTGCGGAAAACGATATGGTTCCCGGCTCCACCGCGCGGCCGATGGCGCCCGCCGACACCCCGCTCGGGAGCGGATGGCAGACCACCGCGTGTTCGTGCTCGAGGAAGCGTACCGTCTGGAATTCCGGAACCACCGGAGTGACGGAAACATCGACGATCTGGCTCAAAAGATCCACCGACAGCCGGTAGTCCTCGATGAAGTGACCGTCGAGCAGCGCCGTTGGCGCGATCATGTTGGGCATGCGTGTCGGCTTGACGCCGGGAAGGCCCGTGTAGATGCGGAAGGCGAGCGGCCGCAGATCGAGGTCGGCATGACGCGTTTCAGAGCGTGCCGTGTAATGCTCGCTGGCAATGGGATAGCCGAGCGAAAGGCCGATGGTTTCCGAGCCGGTGGTCGACACCCTCACCCGCAAGGTTCTTGCGCCGCCGCCGCAGGTGCGCGGCAGGGCGAAGAAATTCCACGTTGGCACCAGTTGCGAAAACGGCACGGACCATTCGGCGACACCTTCACCGCTTTCGACATAGCTCAGGACAACGACAAGTTCGCCGCCGTCACGTGGGACCGAATTGAAATGAAGCGCAATGCCGGCCACGCCATGGCTGGAAACCGGCAAGAGTTGTTCGACGAAGGCATTGGCAATCAGATGGCCGATCCCCTCATCCTTGGGATCGACATAGGGATCGTGCGCAAAGACCTCGGTGACCGGCTCCCAGTTGCGGGCCTGGAAGGCATCTTCGAGCGCGCGGTAGTTTTCGAGCAGCGTTTCGCGCTCACGGCGCAGCAGCGCAAGTTCCGAGGTGATTGCACTCGAAAAGCGCGCGAGACGCCCGACACCGCCATCGACGAGCGCCTGAATGAGGGCTGCACTTTCTGCCGCCGTGTGCGCGCTCAACCGCTTGACCGGGAACTCCGGCACGGTGCCCAGCGCACGGAGCGAGACGAGCCGCTCCGCAAGGTCCTCCTCCCCCTCTTTCGAGAAGGCGAGCCCGATCAGCGGGAATACGTTTTCGAGCGTGGTTTTCTCCCGATCCCCTGCAGGAAGGAAATGGACCAGGTGCTCGATGCCGCTACCCGCGACACTCGCCCTGTCGCGATCCGATGCCACCACCAGCTTTCGCTTCGCCTGCGAATACCTCACGCCAGAAGACATCAATTCTTGCACGCGCCACCTTCATAAAATGAACAACTTCCCTCTGAAGTTGAATTCGCCGAGACGAAATAAATCGGCGAATTCAACCTTCTACGGAAATCATACCAAGGTTATTTGCAGTGCACAATAAGTTATATTTGTGTTTCTCGTGAAATAATACTTCAGATTTTGAAGTATTATGCAGATGAAACCAGTGAAATATTAGAGGTCGAGGCACTGCCTGTTGCCTTATCCAGCAACATCATCTGTCGGGCGATGCAATCACCCAGCCTGAACCGCTGCTCGATCGTCCGACGGGCGGCCGCACGCATCTCGGTATACTTTTCCGGATGCCGCACCGCCTCGGAGACGACACCCGCGAGCGCGTCCGTATCGAAAAACGGCACGAGCATGCCGTTGCGACCGGAACTCACCACTTCCTTAATGGGGGCGGTATCCGACCCGATGACCAGTGCGCCGCAGGCCATGGCTTCCAACACCGACCAGGAAAGGACAAAGGGATAGGTCAGGTAGATATGGGCTGCAGAGATCTGGAAGAGTTGCCGCAACACGGCATGCGGGACGACGCCAGGAAACAAAAACCTGTCTGCCGGCACATCCAGGGTCTGGAGGAGATAGTCTCTCCAGGGGCCTCCGCCCGGCGGCGGAGCGCCGTAGCTGACGCCATCACCCCCGACGAACACGAAGAGCGCGTCGGGGTGCTCGCGTGCGACTTTCGCAGCCGCGGCAAGCGCCTGTGGAAAACCACGATAGGGCTCGAGATCACGGGCGACGAAAGTGACGATCGGCGGGCTGCCGGCCTTCAGAACCCGCCCATCCGGAAGCTTGAGGGAGGCCGATGCATCCGGGCGAAAGACACGGGTATCCACACCCTCATGGCAGACGGCGATGCGTCCGCGGTGCTCGGCCGGATAGAGGCTTCTTTGCCATTGGGTCGGACTGATGCCGCCATCCAGCGCCTCCAGCGACAGAAGCTGCGCCATGTTGCGCAGACGCAGCCGCTTTCGCGTGTCCGAATCGGGCTGGTCATCCGGGGCAAAACCGATGTCCGCCCCCTCGGCGCGATAGAAGAATTCGCAATAACCGAGTGCTGGAACATTCGGCAGCACGTCCTTGACGAACATCATGCTGCCCCAGCCGGTGTGCCCGACGATGACATCGGGCACCTGGCCTTGCTTGGCCATCGCCTCGAAGGTTTCTGCAACCCGATGACCGATCCGGACGTGATGGTCCGGGACGCCCAAATGCCTTGCCATTTGCGCATTGGCCTGTGGTCCCGGCTCGGCCCTGTGGCGGATGACCCTGGTGGACGGAATCCGCTGATCCACGGTTTCCGTTACCAAGGTTACTTCGTTTCCCGTCTGCGCCAAATGGGCTGCGAGAGCGGCGAACTGGCAGAAGCCGCGCCGGTGTACAAATGCTACGTGCATGTTCCTAGCCTTTTGCCGATGAAAGGAGAGCGTTCGCAATGCGGCTCAGATGCCGTAGCGCGTTGCATTCCCCCAAACCAGCTCAAGCCGGTGCAGCGTTTGAAATGCGGTTTCGAGATTGCGTCGGTCCTGATCGCCGTGACTGAGCACCCGCTCATAAGCGCCGGCGGCTTTGCGGAGCGAATCGCAGAGCTTCTTACCCTTCTCCGAAAGCCGGATGCGCGCCGAACGCCGGTCGCGCTGCGATGCAGCCCGGTCGATGTACTCCCCATCGCCCAGTTGTTTCAGATAGTACGAAACGTTGGAACCGACATAGTGGCCGCGATCCAGAAGCTCCGCGACGGACACTTCCGCATCGCCGATCGCGAGCAGGACCATGGCTTGCGCCGGGCCGATATCGTCGACGCCAAGCTTCGTCAGCTCGGCGCGCAACAGGCCGGTAAAGCGTCTGCTGGCTCGCTCCATCATCCGCGCCAGCTCGAAATACGAGACCACGGAGGCTTCGCTCTCCTGGCCAGTATTTTCGTGTTCAGCGGCACTACCAACTGCGTCATCCCCGGGGCGGATGGCAACAGCGCCGCCAAAGTCTGCGAACGGATAGAGAATCTTTTGATTCATCCCTCTCTCCAACTAAGCATTACTACAATATTCAAAAATTGCTTCAAATTTTGAAGCAATTTCCGGCCCCCTTTACTCCCCCCGAATATGATTATCTTGAGCATTCCACCATTATTGTGTCACACTTATCACGGCAACACTGTGATTTAAGTGATAACAAACAAAATAGCTCGCTCAAGACCCCAACGAACTTATCCAGAAAATCGCCACGCGTGACAGCAAACGAGGCAATATGATTAGCAAGAACCAAATTGGGCCAAAGACGGCGCAAAATGGAGCAAACGATCCACGGCTGCTTATTTTGAAGGCGCGCCGGGTGTTCGTTTTGGCACTTATTTATGCAGCGGTGCTGAGCGCTTGCATCGGCATCTTGCAGCTGTCGACGCCGCTTTACATGATGCAGGTGCACGACCGGGTTCTCAACAGCCAGAGCATGGACACGCTCACCATGCTGACGCTTCTGGTGGCAGGCGCGCTCATCATCTATGGCGTGCTCGAATATATCCGGGCGCTGACATTCCAGGCGATGGGCAGTGCGGTCGTGCGTTGGCTGAACCTGCCGGTGCTGACGGCTGCCGTTCAGGCGGCCGCCGATCAAGGGCTGACCCGCGCGACCCAGTCGCTGCGCGACCTGGCGGAGCTGCGCAGCTTTCTCACGACCTCAGCCGTCAGTGCGCCGCTCGATGCCGCCTGGTCGCCAATTTTCCTTGGCGTGCTCTTCGCTTTGCACCCAATGTTCGGCCTTCTTGGCGCCATTTCGATTGCCCTGCTCGTGTGTTGTGGATTGCTGACTGATTTGCTGACTCGCCGGATGATGAAAGAGGCCAATCAAGCCAATATCGAGGCCGTCTCGAAAATTGGTGCGAGCTTGCGCCATGCCGAGGCCATCGAGGCGATGGGCATGTTGCCGGCTCTCGCCCGCCGCTGGCGCGCGGCGCAACTGCATGCGCTGGATGCGCTTGAAGTCAGCGGCAGCCGAAGTAAGGCGATGGCCTCCATCACCCGTTCGCTGCGTTTCATGATCCAGGCGGCGGCGCTGGCCACAGGCTCTATCCTCGTGATGAAGCAGGAAATTTCTCCCGGCGCGATGATGGCGACAACCATTCTGACGGGACGCCTACTCGCCCCATTTGATTCGATGATCGAAAACTGGCGCCAATGGGTGCTCGCCATCGCCAGCTGGCGCCGCATCGAGGCGGCACTCAAGGAAGATCTGGCCGTACGCCAGACGATGCCGCAGCCGCGTTCTCAGGGTGATCTCGTCGTCGACAAACTGGTCTACGCCGCCCCCGGCCTCGATGTTCCGATCATCAAGGGAATCGGGTTTACGCTTTCGCCAGGCGAAGTGCTCGGCATTGTCGGCCCGTCGGCTGCGGGAAAATCGACGCTCGCGCGGCTTCTGGTCGGCATTTTGAAGCCGACCACTGGTGGCGTCTTCCTCGACGGCAACAACGTCTATCTCTGGGAGCGCTCCTCGTTCGGACAGATGACCGGCTATCTGCCGCAATCGGTCTCTCTGCTCGAAGGGACCATCCGCGACAACATTTCGCGCATGGAGGAAGGCGAGCCGCAAAAGGTGCTCGATGCCGCCCGTCTTGCCGACGTCCACGACATGATCGGCCGGTTGCCGCTTGGCTACGATACACCGGTCGGTGACGGCCATCTGACGCTCTCGGGCGGTCAGCGGCAACGAATAGCACTCGCCCGCTGCCTTTACGACCGCCCTCGCCTGATCGTCCTCGACGAGCCAAACGCCAATCTCGACGCGATCGGCGAACGGGCACTGATTCGCGCGATCGACAGGGCCCGCAACGACGGCGCGATCGTCATCATGATCGCCCACCGGCCGACCATCATGCAGGCGGCAGACAAGCTGCTCGTCCTCGAGAACGGCCGCATCACCCAGTTCGGACCGCGCACCGACGTGGTCGCATCCATGACTCCTGGCGAACCGAGACGGGAAGGCGTTACCGCATGACGAACAAGCCAAAACTGCCGATCGCGCGGGATGCAAGAAGCGCGGTGACTACGCGTGGCCCGGAGAACCTGCCTGCCATCGTCGACCGGCCTCATCCGCTGCACGGGCTGGAGGTCGATGCGGAAAGCAGCGCCACCGCTCCGCTGCGCGGCGTGTTCCTCGCAGGGCTCACGACGATACTCGTCGCCTTTGGCGGCTTCTTCGGCTGGGCTTTCTCGACGGAGCTCAGCAGTGCCTCGGTCGCAAGCGGCACCATCGTGGTCGATTCGAAACGCAAGACCGTCAGCCATTTCGAAGGCGGTATCTTGAACCGGCTCCTGGTCCAGGAGGGGGATCGGGTAGCGGCCGGGCAGCCGTTGCTCAAGCTGGAGGACACGCGCGCCCGATCTGATCTTCAGGCGCTGCAAAGTCGCCGCATCGGTTTGATCGCAAAACTTGCGCGCCTGCGCGCGGAGCAGACTGGGTCGCAATCAATCGCCTTTCCGAATGAGCTGACCGCAACATCTGATGCTACGGCCGAGGATGCGATCACAGCGGAAACGAACTTCTTCGAACGGCGGCGTGAAGCCAAAAACGGCCGGCTGGAGGTTCAGAGCAAGACGATCGAGGAGTTTTCCGAAAAAGCGAAATCGCTGGCGGAGCAGCTCCGCGCAACCGACCGCCAGATCGAACTGATCAGCGAACAGCGCACATCAATCGCGACGCTGGTCGAGAAAGAATACGCACAGCGCTCGAAGCTGATCGAGATCGACGCCAAGCTCAGCGAACTTGCCGCAACCCGCGGCGAGCTTGCGGGCAACAAGGCCCAGGCCGAAAAGGCGGAAGCCGGCGCCGAACTCGGCTTGACCGGGATCGAGAATGAATTCCAGTCGGAGATTGCCGGGGAAATCACCACGGCCCGTCTGGAGCTTTCCGACGTCGAAGAACGCCTGGTCGCCGCCAAGGACGTCCTGACCCGTCTCGACATCCGCTCGCCGCAGGCGGGCATCGTCACCAATATTCAGCTGCGCACGCCGGGTAGTGCCGTCTCGGCCGGCCAGCCGCTGCTCGATATTGTGCCCGAGGACGAACCGCTTCTCGTCGAAATGCATGTCGGCACCCGCGACATCGACAGCATCGGCATCGGTTCGAAGACGCAGATCCGGCTGACGGCCTACAACCAGCGCACGCATCTGCCTCTTGACGGCGAGATCAGCTATGTTGCGGCCGACCAGTCGGTGGATGAGAAATCGAATGTCTCCTACTACGTGGCGCGCGCCCGCATTGCGCCCTCGTCGCTTAGCGCCAACCCTGACATTCGGCTCTACCCGGGCATGCCCGCCGAGGTTTTGATCGTCCACAAGCCACGTTCGGCGATCGACTACATGGTCTCACCGATTGCAGATAGCCTGAACCGTGCTTTTCGCGAAGACTGATGCAAAAGATCCAAATTCGGCAGCCGCCGGCGAAATTCAATTTCGCCGGCAATTTGCTTCTAATTTTGAATTTAATTCCAAGTAATATCAAAGATACTTACCCCTTATATCGTGGGGATAAACATCAAAATGACACACAAGATACATCCTAGGTAGAAAACAATAATACAGTACATCTGTATTTCTTTTGTTTTTGCTGTTGCCTTCTGTTTTATTGCAGTGCAATGTCGCGGCGCTCATCCAAGGTTTTGAGACCAGTGATGAGCGTAAGCAACAACTAAGAGGAGTAGCATATGGCCACGTTGGAAGGCGGCGCGTATGATGACGCCCTTTTTGGCTCGCGCTTCGACGACTTCATCCATGCTCGTAGCGGTGATGACTTCGTGAACGGAGGCAATGGCGACGACACCATCTTCGGTGACGAAGGTGATGATCTGCTGTTCGGCGGTAACGGCAGCGATACCCTGTTCGGCGGCTGGGGCAGCGATGTTCTCCATGGCGACAACGGGAACGATGTCCTGTTTGGCGGCCAGGGTGACGACCTGCTCTACGGCGACAATGGGAACGATATCCTCATTGGCGGCGGCGGTAGCGACCTGCTCATGGGTGGCCGCGGCAGCGACATCCTGTTCGGTGGTGCCGACAACGACATCATCAACGGCGGCCACGGCGACGACGTCATGGCTGGCGGCGAAGGCAGCGATGTGTTCGTCTTTGACGGCGGTGGCGGCAACGACGTCATCCTCGACTTCACGCCCGGCGAAGACCTGCTGCAGGTTTCGAAGGACATCAACGGTCTCGACATCTCTTCTCCGGAAGATCTGGCATCGCGCGTCACCCAGGTTGGCGGCAACGTGGTGATCGATTTCGGCCATGGCGACACTCTGACGCTCGTCAATGCCGATGCCGAAGACATCCAGGCCAACCCGAACCACTACTTCACGATCCATTGAGATTGACCGGTGCGCCCTGCTTCCTCCCGTGGGGCGCGCCCTCCCTTTTCGTCCTTCAGGAGTAGCGCGTGGCGGCAGACGACCGTATCAGGAGCCTCAGTGCGGAATTCTCGACGGCTGTAGCATTCAGGCTCAGCCTTGATGTTGCTGTGTTGATCTGGGACGCACCTGCAGAACTGCCGGCGAAAACGAAATACGCGCTCACTGCATCCCGGTCTCTCGTTCCCCTCGTCAGCATGACCCTTGCGCGCGCCGATGGCGGGCAACGTGTTTTCTGGGCACTGCGTGCGGGAAGCGAACGCGAACTTGCGGAAATCGCCGTCGGTCACGATGTGCTTCAGACCGTCGTCATCGAGCCGGCCGGCAGGCTTCCGTTCCTCGATATGGCAGCGCAGTTCGTCGACCTTATGCCGGAGGGGCGCTTCAAGTTTCTCAACACCCTGCTCACCGTCTGGAGGAGCGCGTTCCGGCTCTCCCGCGACGAGTTCTTTACCGGCCTTGTCGACGACGCGATCCACGCCCTGAACCTTGGACAGCGGCCTGCGGCGATAGCGTGCCGACTCGCCGATGGCCGATATCTGGCGGAAACGACCGTCAGCGCCGAATTCGGCGAGATCAGCGCGATTTATGCGCTGAGTGCGGACGCAGTCCTGCCGTTGCCGCAGCAGTTTGCCGTCACCGGCCGGGCGGAGCGCGGCTGGCGCCGCTGCCACTTCGTCATCGAAACGCCGCGTGCGCCGCAGGCGCTCTCCCTGATGATCATGGGCAAGCGCGGAATTGCGATCCGTGAGGTGACGGAACGCGGCGCACGCTGCCCAGGCCTCCAGGAGTGGTGGCCCGAACACGGAGCCGCCCCAGGGCTACGGGAGTTTGTCGTCAGGTGTCTCTCGGCAATGCCAGAAAGTGGAACGGCACTCGCCACCGACTTGCAGCTTCGTTCGCCCTTGCAGGCGCGCCAGGCCGGCAAGTCCCCGCTCCACCCCGGCGCAGAGATCGATCTGGCGCTTGCGCTTGCCGATGGGTTGCTGGTCGGCGGCTGGACGCGTGACCCGTCCGGCGTGCATGCCGGCATCGACTATCTCCAGGAAGATGGCACGGCGCTTCCGCTTGACGGCAACTGGTATGAATTCCCGGGCTGGGCCCGCGGAGCGGAGGAAGGCTCGAAGACCGATGTCACGGGCTTCGTCAGCTGGCTGCCGATGCGCGAGCCCCTCGGCGCCCTGCTTCAGCCCCGGTTCCAGATGCGGCTTGCTTCCGGCGCCGTCAAATCGCTGGTGCCGAAGCCGCAGCCCTTCGATCCTGTCACACAACGCAACCGCATCTTAAGGGCGGTTCCGCCGCAGCATGCCGTCGATGCGGCTTTCCGCACGATCCTTGCCCCCGCACTCAAGGACGTGGAGGAAAGATTGGGGAAGACGATCAGGGTCGATCAGACGAAGGACTTCGGTCCGATGCTGGAGGCACCCCTGGTCTCAATCGTCGTGCCACTCTACCGCGTTCTCGATTTCCTGCGTTTCCAGCTCTCTGGCCTCGCCACCGACCCCTTTGTCGCAGCCAATGCCGAGATCATCTATGTGCTGGATTCTCCCGAGATCCACGACGAAACGGAACATCTGCTCGGCGGCTTTCACCTGTTGCACGGGCTATCGATGAAGCTCGTGGTGATGAACCGCAACGGTGGCTATGCCCGTGCATGCAATGCCGGCGCACGTTATGCCCGCGGTTCCGTCGTCGTCATGCTCAACTCCGATGTCGTGCCTTGCGGACCGGGCTGGCTCGAGACGCTCACGCTCCCCGTTCTCAAACAGAAGTCGCTCGGCGCCATCGGCCCGAAGCTGCTTTTCGAGGACGGATCGCTGCAACATGCGGGTCTCTATTTCGGCCGCAACAAGCAGGGTATCTGGCTGAACCATCATTTCTACAAGGGCATGCCCGGCGCCTATGCGCCCGCGCAACAAGCGCGCAGCGTGCCCGGTGTCACCGGAGCCTGCCAAGTGATGCGCAGGGAGGTCTGGGAACGCGTCGGCGGCTACTCAGAGGACTTCGTGATCGGCGACTACGAAGACAGCGATCTCTGCCTCAAGATCCGGCAGGCCGGTTTTGACATCGTCTATGAGCCGGCCGCCTGTCTCTACCATCTCGAGCGGCGATCGATCAGCCGCAGCCAGGATTACACGCGCGGTGTGGCGAGCCAGTACAATGCCTGGCTGCACACCGAACGCTGGAATGACGACATCAGCGCGCTGATGCCAGCCTACCTCGGCGCCGAAGAGGCGGCAGCGTCGAGCGGAATCAAGTCTGCCGCCAGGAGCGCCGCATGAACCAACCCGCACTTCGCCACGCAGACAGCCTGCAAACAGCCTGGCAGCCGAACGAGGACCGCATCGACGGGATGCTTCAAACGGTTCTTGCCAATCGCTTCCTGCCGCAGCCCGACAGCAACAGCGTCTTCGTCGGAGACGGCAACTATCGGGCGGTTGGCGCGGAATTTCTCGGCCATTTCATTCGCATGGGCGGCTTGCAGCCGGAAAGCGCCGTACTCGACATCGGCAGCGGCATCGGCCGGATGGCGGTCCCGCTGACGCAGTATCTTGACCCCGATCGCGCCCGCTACGTCGGCGTGGATCCGGTGGAAGGCGGTGTCGCCTGGTGCCGCAAGTCCGTCACGCCGGTCTACTCGAACTTCACGTTCGAGCATGTGGACATTGCCCACGAACTCTATAATCCCATGGGCAAGATCAACGGCAAGGCGCTGAAGCTGCCCTATCCGGATCGCACGTTCGATTTCGCGATCATGACGTCGATCGTCACGCATCTGCCGCCGGACGAAGTGCTTGTCTATTTCAGCGAAATCAGCCGTATGCTGAAGCCCGGCGGCCGGCTCTTCGTGACGGCATTCGTGGTCGACCGGGTCGCCGCGAAGAATGAGAACGGCAGGCGGGATCCGCGCCTCGGCTTCAACCGTAGCGGCGACGGCCCCTGCTGGTTCGTTCCGGGCCTGCCGCCGCTCGCCGCCGTTGGTTTCGACGACGGATTTCTCGATCGGGCGCTCGAACGGGCGGGCTTTTCAACCATCCTGAAATCACTTGGCCATTGGCGCGGGCAGGATGCCGGTCACTACCAGGATGTCTTCGTTGCCGAACGCCGGGGTGCAATCGGATGAAGAAGCGCATTCTGGTCGCCGCGCACAATCATCCGGCACTCCATCCGGGCGGCACGGAGATTTTCGCGCACGACCTCTTCCGCGCCTATCAACGCGCCGGCCACGAGGTGCTGTTCCTCGGCGCCACCAACCAGACCCATCGGCAGGTGCGCCCAGGCACGAGCTTCCAGGCAATCGGCTCCGAGGGCGACGAGGTGCTGTTATGGTCCGGTCATTTCGACCGCTTCTTCATGAGCCAGATCGACCTCTATGGGGTTGTCCCCGATCTCACCGAACTTCTGCGTGATTTCCAGCCGGACGTGGTCCACGTCCACCACCTGCTGCTGCTCGGCGCCGAGTTTCCGCACATCGTGCGCCGGACCTTGCCCGAGTGCCGCATCGTCATGACGCTGCACGATTACTATCCGCTATGCCACCATGACGGCCTGATGGTGCGCACCACCGGCAAGGAGCTTTGCCACAAGTCGACGCCCGACCGCTGTCACGCCTGTTTCAAGGATATCCCGCTCGACCGCTTCGTGCTTCGCGAGCAGCATCTGAAAGCCTTGTTGCGCACCGTGGATCGCTTCGTATCGCCGAGCCATTTCCTGCGGCAGAGATTTATCGACTGGGGCCTCGACGGAGAGCAGATCGATGTCATCGCAAACGGCTTGCCGCGGCGAGACGTTCCGACACGGAAGGATCGACAGGAGAACGACCGCCCGATCTTCGGCTACTTCGGCAACCTCAATCCCTGGAAGGGGACCACCGTCCTGCTCGAGGCTGCGCGGCAACTGATCGACGAGGGGCTCCGCTTCGAGCTCAGGGTGCACGGCGGCGCACCGTTCCAGAGTGACGGCTTCAAGGACGAGATCGCCCGCCTTTTCAAGAAGACGGCGCCCACTGTGCAGCAGCGCGGCGCCTACAGGCGCGAGGATATTGCCGACCTCATCGCCGCTGTCGATTGCACGATCGTGCCTTCGATCTGGTGGGAGAATGCGCCGCTCGTGATCGGCGAAGCGCAATCCCAGCGCAAGCCGGTGATCGCGAGCAACATCGGCGGCATGGCCGAAATGGTTCAGGACGGTGTGAGCGGCCTGACCGTTACGCCCAACGACCCGCGCGCGCTCGCCGCAGCCGTGCGCCGCATGGCGGAGAACCCTGACCTCAGGCGCCGCCTCTCGGCGAACGCCCGCAAACCCGATGATATCGATGCCACGGCACGCCGCTATCTTGCGCTCATTGACGCGATTGAGCCGGCACGAACCGCCGCGGCATAGAGCGGTTCAAGTTGAGACGGAACAATAGAAAACAGCTCCATCTCTTTGTTTATACGCATTTCCGGACGCAAAACCGCTACGCACTTTTGCTGGCAATGCTTTAGGGGAAGACCATGTCTGTAGCAGCCGACAAACCGGATGTCGCACCGGAACAAAACAATGCCAAGCCCCTGAAGGGCCGTGTGGACGCGATCGACCAGGGCCGCGTTTTCGGCTGGGCCTTCGATCCCGAGACGCCCGAAAAAAGGCTTGCCATTCGCGTGCTCCTGGACGGCAAGGTGATTGCAGAGGCGCTCGCCGACCGCAACCGGCCCGATCTCAAGCGGAACGGGATCGGCGATGGCAACCACGCCTTCGAGATCGCTCTGCCCGAATTGGCAAGTGCACGCGCCGGTGAACTGATCGTCATGGCTTCGACGGACAAGGGCGGCGAACTGCCGCTTCGCGTTCCAAAGCCCGACGAACAGGCGGCCGAGGCATTGATTGCCGCTCCGCTCGCCAAGGTCCTCGACAAGCTCGATGTGCTGATGGCGGCACAACGTCAACTCCAGGTCTCTCAGCGCTCGGCCATCCGGCAGAAGCTCGACGATGGCGATGAAGGCGAAGCTGCGGGGCTCACCGCAGTCGGCGAAGATATCGCAAGCCTCCGCTCGGAAATCACCCAGCGATTGACCGATCTCGACGTGCATCTGATGCGTCTTGATGGGGTCGTCGCCGGCATGGAAAAGAGCCTCAATGCCTTGAAGCAACGTTCGAACGGCGACTTGAAGCCGGCATTCCTGCTGCTCTTCGTGCTTGCGGGCTTTACCGCAGGTGCGATCCTGACGCTTCTCCTACGGACTTAAGGGGCGCCTCATGCCCAATTCAGAGCTTTCCCTTTCACCGACCCCTGCACCGCTTGCCCGTATCATGCGCAGCGGACGGGTCGTGGTGTGCCCGATAGATGATACGCTGTTGCTGGTGATCGGCGCCGGTGGCCCATTGGCAGATCAGTTGCCGGTGGAGATCGACGAAGACACGAAGATCCAGGCGATCGCCTCCATCATCGGCTGGCGGCTTGCCGCATCGCAAGGATCCGCCACCCATGGATTCGCGGCGCTTATCCCAGTCGATCGCGAAAGCAGCATGCCGACAGCGCTGCGTTTCGGAAAGGATGGCGGCGGCAAACGCTACATCGTTGCGCCGCGCGCCGTGTCGACCGGAGATGTCGCAGCGATGCTGAAGGAGCTCGCCGGCCCGCAGGTCGTCCATGTCCTTGGCCGCCTGGTGGACGTGTTGATGAAGCCACCGCTCGATCCGACGAAGCTCGCGGCAATCACAACCCTGCTCAAGGCGGGAACCGCAAGAGACGGCTATATCGAACTGCTCGGCGAAAGCCACGACGATGCGATCGCGCTCAAGGGCTGGGCGCATGACATGGCCGCCGGCGTGTGCCGCGCCATCATCAGGGGCGAGAATACCTCAGTCGCCGATTGCAACATTGCGGTTTTCCCACGCAACGACGCACCGGAAGACGCCGTCGGCTTTCTGGGCCTGCTGTCGGCGGACGATCTGCCGCGAGCCCGCGATATCCAAGGGATATTCTATCGCGGCCGCAGCGCCTGGCGCTACCTGGCCGTTCACGAGCGCAAGTTCGTTGCCGGGCCGCTTGAAACGCCGGGACATATTCGCGCGATGCTGCTTCAAAGCCAAAGCGCGCCGCAGGTGCTGTTGCGCCTGCGCGACGCGGCCAACGGCTTCGACGGCACGGAAACGATCTCAAGCCTTCCCCTTCCCGTTCGGCTCGGCGTCGACGCGCTCTACCAGGGCGACGAAGGCATCTTCCTGATCTCAGGCTGGATGCTTGACCCTGACGATCATGTGCAAAGCGTTCGGCTGCGCCGCGGGCGCGCCGAGGCGCGTCTTGATGGAAGATGGACGCGCGCCGAACGGCCGGACGTCGAAGATGCCTTCGCGGACCGACCCGAATTCAAGGGCGCAATATCCGGACATCGTCGCTCGCACGGCTTCATCGCTTTCGCGGGTGGCCTCGTCGGCGATGCGGCGGCCCCGCTTTACCTCGAAGTGACGCTTCGCGATGCCCGCCGCGCCTATATGCCGCTTCACCCGACACGGCTATCGGCAAGACATGCGGCGCTGCGGCTGCTGAACGCCATCGACCCGACCAGTTGGGCCTTGCCTGATATCGTCGATCGGCAGATCGTCCCGTTCCTCGGCGCTGCGGGCGCGAACGCACCAACGATCGAAACCGTCATCGATGTAGGCCGTTACGGTGAGGCCGTGGGAGCGGCAATCCTTGTCGCCGTGGGAGATGCCGAGGAGGATTTTGCCCCGCTGTTGGGACTTCTGGCGCTCGATCCGCATACGCGGCAGGCGCCGATCGTGCTCGTCCTGCCATCAGAACAATATCGCCGGCGCGCCGCCCGGATCCGCCAGCTTGCGGAATTTTATCGCCTGCCGCTGCGCCTGGTGTCCGTTGAAGGCTCAGGCGATGCCAGCGACTTGGCTCGGGCTGCGGCGCAGGCGATAGACAACGAGACCGTCATCCTGCTTTCAGCGTCGCTTACGCCCGCCAATCCGGCTTGGTATCAGACACTTGTTGCCAACTACGCGACAAAGAGCGGAAGCATCATATCGCCGACGCTTGCTTATGAAGATCACTCGATCCGCTGGGCAGGCAGCACCTCGCTCGACCGTGCGGATCATCTTCAGTCGAGCCGCTATGCCGGTTATCCGGTCGGCGCCGTGAACCGCCTGAAGCTGACGCGGGTTCAGACCGCCTCGCTTGAATGCTGCATCATGCCGCGCGCAGCACTTCTCGATGATACTGGTGTTTCGCCCACCTATCTCGGCGCGTCTCTCAAGGGGCTGGATCTTGCCTTGGGGCTGAGCCGCAGGGGCTACGAATCCTATTGGCTGCCCGCCTTGCAAATGCTCGGGTCGGATGAGGCAACCGGTGCCGTTTCGGCAGTCACGGCGAGGTACATCGAACGTGTCGATCAGACGCTTTTCCGCGGTCGCTGGATGCAGACAGTGGAAACAGAAGGAACGGCCCACAACGAGGTTTCAGCATGAGTGACAAACTCCGCGTGCTGGTCGTTTCGCACGGCCACCCGACCCATTCGCTCGGTGGCGCCGAGATCGCCTCCCATGGACTGCACAAGGCCTTGAACGGCCTGCCGGGTATCGAATCGATCTACCTCGCCCGCATCGGCAATCCCGTGCCGCGCCACGGCGCGTCGGCGCTGATGAGCCTTCGCCTGGCGATGGACGAGGTGCTCTACCATGCCGAGGACTTTGATCATTTCTTCCTGTCCAATGGAGATACCGACGCAATCCGCCGAGACCTCTTGCGCTTCGTGGGAGACATCAAGCCGGATGTCGTCCACTTCCACCATGTCATGGGCTTTGGGCTGGAAGCGCTCTATGCGGTGCGTGACGCTCTGCCGAAAGCGCGCATCGTCGTCACCTTCCACGAGTACCTGCCGATCTGTCACAACCACGGACAAATGGTAAAGCGACCCTCGGCTCAACTTTGCAATGGCGCCTCACCGATCAGTTGCCACACGTGCTTCCCCGAAATCCCGGTGTCGCGCTTCGTCCGCCGCGAGCAATTCATCCGGGGCATGCTGAACCTTGCCGACGCCTTCATCGCCCCGAGTGCCTTTCTTGCCAATCGCTATGTCGAGTGGGGCATCGCCGCCGAGAAGATCTTCGTGATCGAAAACGGCATCATCATGGGTGAAAAGACGCCCGCCCGCGAACTGCCAGCGCCGACGGCACGACGCAACCGATTTGCCTATTTCGGGCAGATGACCCCCTTCAAGGGCGTGCATGTGCTGATCGACGCGGTGTCACGCATACCGGAGGAGATCTGGGGTGACGATTCGACGCTGATGATTTTCGGCGGCAACCTCGAGCGCCAGCCGACCGACTATCAGGAGCGCGTCGCGAAACTGATCGAGGACGCCGGCCGCCGCGTCCGTTTCTATGGTGCCTATCAAAACCAGGACATGCCGCGGCTGATGCGTTCGGTCGACTGGGTGGTGATGCCCTCGGTCTGGTGGGAGAATTCTCCGGTCGTCATTCAGGAAGCACTGCACCATGGCCGACCGATCCTGTGTTCGGATATCGGCGGCATGGCCGAGAAGGTTCGCGACCGCCTGGACGGCTACCATTTCCGCGCCGGCAGCGCACAAGACCTCGCCGATCGGATGATAGACGTGCTGAGCACGCCGCGATCCTGGGACAACCTTCGGGCAACCCTTAGACGCCCGATGAGCCATGTCGATTGCGGCCGCGAACATGTCGCGCTCTATCGGAAACTGCTCAAGACGGAGCAGCCGGCTCACGCCAGCGCCGCGGTAGCCTGAACCGAAACGCGCGCGCCGCCCCCGTCGCGCGTCCGCATCCCGCAAGCGACGAACTTCCCGCCTCGAAGGGTCATTCCATCGCTTAACCGCAATGGAACGACCTGATTTTCTTAAGCCGAACTTGAACGGGGAAACCTGCACGCTCCCGAATGAGATTAATCGTCGCTCGGACCCCACCACTGATGGAAGTGATGCACCGGCCCCCGCCCCTGCCCGATCGTCAAGTTCGCTCCGGCAACAAGCGCCTCATGCAGATAAGTCTTGGCGGTCACAACCGCGTCCTCAAGCGTCTGCCGACGGGCAAGACCAGCGGCGATTGCGGCTGACAACGTGCAGCCGGTGCCATGATCGTTCCTCGTCTCGACCCGCGGGCCTGACAGGCGCAACGACGTATCCCCGCTAAAGAGGATATCCACCGCTTCGTCGCCCTTCGCATGCCCACCTTTCATCAGCACAGCGCGCGCACCGAGGTTCAGCAGCAGCTCCGCCTGGCGCGCCAGCTCCGTCTCGTTCTCGGCAATCGCGCGCGCCGTCAACAATGCCGCTTCGGGCAGGTTCGGCGTCACGATGAGGCCAAGCGGCAACAACTCCTCCTTGAGCGTCGCAATTGCGTCCTGGCGCAACAAGACGTCACCGGACGTGGCGACCATCACCGGATCGATGACTGCCATATGCCCATGTTGCTTCAAGCCGGACGCGATCGCCGCAATCGTCTCCTGGCAGGACACCATGCCGATTTTCACCGCGCCAACGGCGAGGTCCGAAAACACGGCATCGATCTGAGCTGTGACGACGGCCGGAGAGATACCCTCGACCGCCCTGACGCCGCGGGTGTTCTGCGCCGTAACGGCTGTAATCACGCTGGCACCGTAGACCCCCAGCGCCGAAAACGTCTTCAGATCTGCCTGGACGCCGGCGCCACCGCCGGAGTCCGAGCCTGCGATAGTGAGGGCAATGGCGGTCATGCCTGGCTCCACTGAAATGCCGCACCGCGTCCAAAAATGGCGACTGCGCTTTCAAGCAACTGGTTCAAGCACACACGGACTGTGGAGGGGCTTCCAGGCAACCTGGAGGAATCCCGCAAATTGAGCCCTTGGATCAATCGCCCCGCCCCCAGGAGTTCTTCGTCCCCACTTTTTGAATGGTGTATCGGCACCAACGATCCCCCAAAATCAAAATGACGGAGATCCAGATGATAGGCGGAGACGCGCGAGTGCCAGAGAGGCCCCTTGCCGTTCCTACGCCGGTATGATCCGGATCAGGTTCAAGGGTCTGGCTCGCCGCCATCTCAGCACCGTCAGGTGCGCCCCTCGGCATTAACGAATGCTATGGGAGCATAAGAGGGAATGTCAATCGCCCGAGTTCGCATTGCAAAGACGTCGGCTCGATGCAGAAGTTAGAAGGGGGGCCGAGGCTAGGACACGAAAAAGGCCCCTTTTGCCTCAGGAGCGCAAGGAGCCTTCTGTCTGAGCGTTCGACTTCACAGACGGTCGGAGTTTACTTTTCCCGTCGGGCAACACAAGCGACAATCGAGTGGCTGCCGTCAAGATCTGTGCGCACGCTAAGTATTTGGGGCCGTCTCTATGACGTCTTGCACCGACGGCAGGGGTTCGAAAATCGCTCTTTTAGGAGGCTTTGCTGCCATCGTTTGGGTCGGCCCCGGATCGTGTCCACGTAGGTGGTGTAGCTGGCGGCTGATTGCCGTGCTTTCCGCCCCAGGTCGGAGCGATTATCAGCGGGCCACAGCGGGCAAGCTGATTTGGGGATCATCGCTCATTTGAGCCATGGTCTCAAGGGTCAGGTATCTGCCTCGCTGGACGGTCCACTCATCGTTCGCCTCCATGAGCAATGCGCCGACGAGACGGACTATGGCTTCATCGTTGGGAAAGATGCCGACGACCTCGGTGCGGCGTTTGATTTCGCCGTTGAGACGCTCAATCGGATTCGTCGAGTGCAACTTCGCCCGGTGCTCTTTCGGAAAGGTCATGTAGGCGAGCACATCGTCTTCAGCGTCATCCATGATCATGGCGAGCTTCGGCACTTTTGGTCTGATCTGGTCGGCGACGCTGCGCCATTGAGCGCTGGCCGCCTCCGGCGTCTCCTGGGCAAAGGCTGTAGCGATGAAGGCGGAAACAACTCGCCTCCCGCTCTTTCCGGCATGTGCCAGCGCATTCCTCATGAAGTGAACGCGGCACCGCTGCCATGTGGCGTTGAGAACCTTGGAAACGGCAGCTTTGATGCCCTCATGCGCATCGGAGACAACCAGCTTCACCCCGCGTAGACCTCGCCGTGTCAGCCGACGCAAAAACTCCGTCCAGATTGGCTCAGCTTCCGATGTGCCGACTTCCATACCCAGGACTTCGCGCCGACCGTCGCTGTTGACCCCGACCGCAATGATGACGGCGACCGAGACGATCCGGCCGCCACGCCGGACCTTGAGGTAGGTCGCATCGACCCAAACATAGGGCCATTCGCCTTCAATGGGGCGGTCAAGGAACGCCTTCACCTTGACGTCGATCTCCTCGCACAGCCGCGACACCTGGCTTTTGGAGATGCCGCTCATCCCCATCGCTTTGACCAGATCATCGACCGACCGCGTCGATATTCCTTGGATATACGCCTCCTGGATAACAGCCGTCAGAGCCTTCTCTGCCATGCGGCGCGGTTCGAGGAAGGTCGGAAAGTAGCTGCCCTTGCGCAGCTTCGGAATGCGAAGCTCGACCGTGCCAGCTCGCGTCTCCCAATCGCGGTCACGGTAGCCGTTGCGCTGTGCAAGCCGCATCGGGTTCTTCTCCCCGAACCCTGCACCCGTAACTGAGCCGACCTCCAGCTCCATCAGCCGTTCAGCGGCAAAGCCGATCATCTCGCGCAACAAATCGGCATCAGCGCTCTTCTCAACGAGCGAGCGCACGTTCATCATGTCAGTGGTCATCAGTGATCTTTCCGTCAGGTTGTGTCTTGAACAACCCGACCCTAGCGGAAAACACTGATGGCCGCCCGCACAGCCCCTCACTCGCTACAGCGCCATTTGGGGGCGCGCTCGCGAGCGGCTGTGCTACCGCCGAACTACACCACTCGGTGGGACACGATCCGGCCCCGAGTACGCAAGGCTGCAATGAGGCGTTTGAAGCCGAGGACAGAATGGCTTCTCACGGGCGGAATTGAAAACAAGCACGTAATTTTCGCTTGACGTATCCTTACGCCGTTAGTTAACGCAGAGTTGCGTTTAGCTGCAACTTTGCGTCACGGATGTATTTAATGTTTAAGTTTCCGCTTGATCTATCCGATCTAATCGGCTCGGAACTGAGCCCGACGGAGCAGCGCCTCTTCTCTACGCAACTATTGATCTTGAGCAGAATTGATCCTGAACATGCGCAGTACTACCTGCGACTGCACTCGATTGTTGAAACAAGAGGCCAAATCTCACTGTTTGACGAAGAGCATCTGTTGCCGCCTGCAGTCTCCGAGCACGCCTCTAACAGATCCCGACAGGATTCGCCGGTTCGCCCTCACCTCGAAACCCCAACGTGGGCGAAAGGGCTGCACCTAAACAAGGTTCTGATCCGAACCGACGGATACACAGTTTACGTAGTTGAGGATACGGAGATAAAGCTGACGGATGCCGGGAAACAGCAACCTAACGTACTTCAACGAAAGGCTTTATAAGGAAGAGGCGCCGGTATGACGTCAAAGATTGTTCCGGTGATCATGGCCGGCGGACGCGGCACCCGTCTGTGGCCGCTCTCGCGCGCCGCCGCGCCGAAGCAATTCTTGCAGATTCTCTCCGATCGCTCGCTGTTTCAGCAGACGCTGGAGCGTGTTCGCGACGCCAGCCAGTTCGAGCCGGCCATCATCGTCACCAACAGCGACTTTCGCTTCATCGTCGCGGAGCAGGCCCGGGCGATCGACGTTCCCCTGGGCGACATCCTGCTTGAACCGATGGCCCGCAACACTGCGCCGGCGCTGGCTGCTGCGGCCTTCCAGGTTCTCGCCCGCTACGGCAAGGGCGCGATCATCCAGGTCCTTGCCTCCGACCACGAGATCGATGCCGGCAAGGTCTACGGGGATTGCATCCTCAGGGCGCAGCAGGCCGCAAGTCACGGCGAGTTGGTGACCTTCGGCATCACACCGACGGAACCCGCGACCGGCTACGGCTATATCGAGTGCGGCGAGGAGTTGACGGCGGGCACGAACCGTGTGGCGCGTTTCGTCGAGAAGCCGGACCGTGCGAAAGCCGAAGCGATGCTCGAGACTGGGCGCTACCTCTGGAACTCCGGCATGTTCATGCTGCCGGTAAATCCCTTTCTTGACGAAATGAAGCGGCACGCGCCGCCGGTCTGGGAAGCAGCGAAGCTCGCGCTGGAAGGGGCACAGAAGGACCTCGATTTCACGCGCCTGGATGCCGCGAGCTTCTCGACTGCACCTGAAATTTCCGTCGATCATGCGGTGTTTGAAAAGACCGCGCGGGCAGCCGTGGTACCGTCTTCCTTCCTCTGGTCCGATCTCGGTAGCTGGGACGCCGTCTGGAAGACGGGAGAAAAGGATGGTGACGGCAATGTCGTCACCGACAGGGCGACGGTGTCGAACACGCGCAATTCGCTGATCCTGTCGCGCGACATCCACCTTGCCGTTCAGGGGCTGGACGATGTCGCCGTCATTGCCGGCGAGGATGCCGTCTATGTCGGACGGCTGGCCGACAGCCAGAGCGTCGGCTCCATCGTCAAGACACTGGCGAAGTCGCCGCAGACGGCGGTCCTGACCGCGGTTCACCCGACCTCCTATCGCCCCTGGGGCGCGGTCGCCGCGATTTCGGACGGAGAACGGTTTGCCGTCAAACGCCTGCGCGTGAATCCCGGCAAGAAGATCTCGCTGCAGAAGCATCATCATCGGGCGGAACATTGGATCGTTGTGCGCGGCACGGCGGAAATCACGATGGCCGGAGAAACGCGCATGCTGCACGAGAACGAGTCGGCCTACATTCCGCCGGGGATTGTGCACCGGCTCTACAACCCGGGCAAGATCCCGCTGGAACTGATCGAAGTGCGTACCGGCTCCTATCTCGGCGAAGACGACATCATCCGCATCGAGGACGATTTCGGCCGAAGATAAGGCCAGCAATGCTGTTGCTGCCCAAATATCACACTACCCGCAGCCACAAGCAACCCCATTAGAGAGCACGTTTCCAACAACACCTATCTTTCCAGTTACCACAACGCGTTCAGCTAGCGTTGTCATCACGGCATTTGTGGAATGGGTCCCCTCACGTAGCCTCATCGCATCCACCGGGTGGGCGTATTCACTTTCATGTATTCACTTTCGCTGCCCAGTACGAAGCTTAACTACTTGACTCTGCGGCAGAAGAAATAAGCGGATGGATTAGGCTGGAGTTTTCAAACCCGATGTGCTTCTAAATTGCCCCATGGATATCCCTTGGCACTACATCCAGGAGAACTTTGATTGGGTCGGACACATTATAGAAGCGATCTGTATATCGGTCGTTGTCGCTGTGCTTGGCTTTAAGCTCTTTGGCAGGCGAGACGCATTGATAATTGGGTTCGCCTTCGCGTCGGGACATTTTCACGGGCGTGAAAAGCGTGACTACGAGATTAGCGTGCAAATGCCGCCACCCCATATCGAGGCCTACAAGTTTTGGCTGTGGAACTGGGATCAAACCACAGATTTTTGGCCCGTGGCAATCCTAGTATTGGTGTTGTTGCTATTCATCGCTCGTAAGAAAAGCCCCTCCGCCTAGTTCCAAGTGAAGAGCTGCGGTATCTGAACGTTCGATTTCAATTGCGGGATTCGGTTAGTTGCCCATATCCGCGGCGCGATGTGCAGCAGTGACACCCGTGTTTGCCACCTGCAGCGGCTTGCCAATGATGCCAAGGAACTTTGAGATATCCGCCGTCGGGTGGCGGGAGATATAGATGATGTCCCGGTTATTCACTGAGAACGTCTGTCCCGCCAAGAGACTGTCCGGACGGCTCATGTCGAAGCGATAGACGAGCGGCACGCGACCGTATTTATCTGGGCGCATCCCCTTCCGTAGCATCTCGTCATATCGTGATCTGCCCAAAAGTGCTGCCGCAATCTCAGGCTCCTCATAGTACGCATCCGAGGTGGAACCGCCTTGTAGGAATTGTCGGATTTGGCAACGACTGTCCTTATTGACGTCAATGAGGACAGTGCGGCTATGGATCGAGTTGAGATTGTCGATACGGGTCGGCGTCGTCGTTTTAGCAAAGAGATGAAGCTCCAGATTGTCGCGGAGAGTTATTCGGAACCTGGCTTGTGTGCGACGACGGCGCGGCGACATGGAATATCGCGTTCGCAGTTATATGAATGGCGCCGGCTCGCGCGCGCGTGGCAACTGGATGCTGCGTCGCCTGTCGGCGGCTTTGTCCCGGCGCTGCTTGCTCCAGAGGTAAAGCCGGCAGCAGGGTCGTTGCCGACCGCCGGCCGTATGGAGGTTGTCAGCGCCAATGGTCGCCGTGTGATCGTAGACCGCGATGTCGACGTTGAAGCGCTGCTTCGGGTCTTGCGTGGACTGGAGGCGCTGCGATGAATCCGTTTCCGATGGGAACAGGGGTCAAGGTTTGGCTTTCGACGGGCTATACGGACATGCGCTGTGGCTTTCCCTCCCTGGCGCTTCGGGTGCAGGAGGTTCTGCAGCATGATCCGTTGTCAGGGCATCTCTTCGTCTTCAGGGGGCGCAGATCGGATATTTTGAAGATCATCTGGCATGATGGTCTGGGCGCCTGCCTTTTTACCCGGCGACTGGAGAAGGGCCGGTTTATCTGGCCGAATATGGAGGGCGGTGCGGTCGCGATCTCACCGGCGCAATTGTCGTATTTGTTGTCCGGGATCGACTGGCGCAATCCGCAGGAAACCTGGCAGAAAGCGTGCCGCATCGCTTCACCATAAGGTCTGACTTAGCCCGCACAAGCTTGATCCTTGTTGTTGAGCGCGGTGGTGTGGTAAGCCGCAGGCGCCAAGTCTGCGAAGGTTATGCGGTTACATGTCGAGAAAACGCCCGGACGGATCACTCAAGTCCGCCCTTATTCAAAAGAAGAACGTGATGACGGCAGTGATTCTGCGCGACATGCGGACGCGGTTCTTCAACCATGGGCTAGGGTTTCTCGTCGTCCCCTTGTGGCCGCTCGTCCACATGCTAGTGCTACTTGGCATCTCCCATGCACTAGGCCGCCGTGTCCCTTATGGTGAGAGCACCAACGTTTTTTTTGGCTCTGGATTGGTCCCGACGCTGGCATTCATGTATGTCTCGCGGTTCATGACGCTGTCGGTCGCCCTCAACCGACCGATGCTTGCATTCCCCGCGGTAAAGCCGATCGATATTTTGAACGCTCGCGCGGTACTGGAGATCGTGGCCGCATGGTTCACGCTAATCTTCATCATCATTTTTTTGCTGGTTGTCGGTGACGACCCTACCCCCGTCGATATAAACGAAGCCGTTGCAGCCTACTTATCTGTTTTGTTCCTCGCCTTCAGCGTGGGAACACTGGCTGGCGCAATCACGTCAATCTTCCCGCTCTTTACGACAGTCTATGCCCTGTTCATGATAATCGTTTATGCGTCCTCAGGAACGATGTTCGTGCCGGCAAACCTGCCAGAGGCGATCAGAACGCCCTTGAGCTATAGCCCCGTTGTTCAATGCGTTGAATGGATGAGATCGGCATATTTCCCGACTTACGACACAAGCCTACTCAGCAAGGAATATATCTGGGGCTTTTCATTGAGCTGCCTTCTCGCGGGCCTTGCACTTGAGAGAGTATTCCGTCGCAAAATTCTGGAATAATGACGGTCAGGCCGAACGTCGATCGACTGCACCCACAGACTTTAGCCCGTGGCCATGTGGTCTTCAGGATGTTGCTATTCATTGCACACGAAGAAAAGCCGTAGGCGCTCGGGGATGAGGGATGAGGCTGGCGCCCGCAGGATTGGCCTTGGCGTTCATCGCGTCAGCCTGAATCGTGTAGTTCGATGAGATCCCAGCGTCCTTTAGCAGCGTTCTGATAGATCGCGTGGCGTTCAAAGTGCACCTCCAAACCGTGGCCTGCGTCGTCAACGGCGAGGCCGCGACGCCTGATGATCTCGCAGCGCTTCTCGTCCGGCCCTGCGAGACAGAGGCGCATGCGGCCCACGATCGTATCATATGATACCGAGTGGAGCCGGCACGAACCGCAGGTATGCTCGAAGAGACCTCGAAACAGACCTATCAGAGAAGGCCGATGGCTTGGTCATTGACGGTTCTCGACACTGAGGACAACGAAGAAAGCGCACGTCCTGTGCTGGAGAGCGCCCAGACGGCACAACAGCACGCCTGGGCGAGTTGTTTGCCTTATGCGGCCGGTACGGTCACGAGCTTTAGAAGCTCGAAATTCCGGTTCGCACGAAGCTCCGAGGCGTTGACGTCGGACAGGTTTTCGCCAAGCGGGATCAGCAAAAGCTGATCGGGGATTGCGCCGTCTACCCACGCGACCTCTTCAGAACCGCGGAACAGGACAGGGCCGCGGCGATCAAGGAACTTCTCTGACTTGAGCATAGCGTAGGTTGTCGGGGCTGACAGTTCGATCTTCTTGTAAACTGCGGTGTCCTGCGCGCCGAGAATGTCGTTCGACTGGACGTGGTACTTACGCTCAAAACCAGGCGAGACAATATCGAGCGATCCGATCGTTTGGGCGATGCCGTAGGCGTTCGAACCCTCTTGGTGGTTTCCTGCCTCGACAATCGGCTGATCGTTGATCGCGCGGATAATCGTGGATTCCCTGCCGTAGTAGTTGCGGAAGTGATAGGTGCCGGCGAACGTCAGCAGCATGTGACCACCCGGCCGGAGGATGCGGCGCAGTTCCTTGATCCAGTAGAACTGTAGATCAAGGCTCAAATGCGTGATCACCGAACCCGCATAGATGAAATCGAAGGAGTTGGATTCGTAAGGAAGTACCGGCTCGATATCGCAAAGGATGAACCGGTCAGTCGAAATGTTTTCTTTGCACCATGCGAGCGCAACCGGATCGATATCGCAGCCGTGGGCGTCATAACCGTGAGCGAGAGCGTGTCGGATCATCCGACCGCAGCCGCAGCCCCATTCCAACACACGCCCGTGCATCGGGGCTCCGGCATATTCGAATGCCGCTCTGATCTTTTCGAACGACTGAGCGCCGCGAGCTAGAAAACGCTCATCGTCTGCCCAGGCAACGGACAGGCGCATGAGGTTGGCAGGTGGAAGTGGAAAAAGCTCAGAAGTATTTCCTGCGTACATAGGTGGCCTCATCAATTGGCTGCGACAACGCTTTTGAGTTGAAGTCGCTTAGCACACAGCTATCGCTATCAACAAGGCTGTGTTGCGCCGGTCGTCGAAGCGTCAAGCCAATGATTGCGCGCCCAAACGAGATTGCCACCCTCCACCCTTATCCCGAGCTTGTGCCGGAGTTCGGCGGTGCTTACGTAGCTACACCCATATGCAATGCATGCCGCGAGCCCCCTTGCACCAGCAGTGTCGGGCCTAGCATGCCCTTGCGCATACTGTAATGACCGCTTGCGATCCACACCCGCACGCCAGAACTGATCGGGATCGTTTGAGCGCTCGCATCGCGCTGCTGCGCCAATCCTCACCTTCACGCCACTCGGGAAGTCCATGCGCATGGCCGGCTCGGCCGCATCACCATTGTTCTGAACGTCAACGAGTTGGCCGGGACGAACGCCGGTCCGGCTTCCTGCGCCGAAGCTTGCGCTCGCCAAGTATATATACCAGCCCAGTCGCAACATCGAAGCGGCGTGCGACTTCGCAAACCACCGCACCCGCCGCGAAAGCCTCGGCCAGTATCTAGGCGCGATCTTCCAACGACCATCGCCGACGCCGCTCCGGCCCCGTCAGCAAAACTGCATGTCCCATGCTCAATGCACTCTTAAGTCCGCTCTTAAGAGTGCAGACTCACGCGAGGCGCGGAACTTCGCAAAGCGGTTCACGCCGAAGTGTTACCTTAAACCGTGCAGGCGATGAGCTGTTACGCGAGACCGTTGCCGCATACGTGGCTAACGACCGCAGCCACAGAAGATGTTGTCTGGATGACGACCAAGGCTGACTTTGGAACGCCGTCGCGGACAGCGCCGACACCGTTGCCTCAAGTTTAATAATGCACCGGGTGTTCAGAGCTTTACGTCCTCGAAGCCCGTTAGGCTCGAACTGCTGCGAGCGACACCGCACGCCTGACAGTTTCCGCCTCCCCAAAGAACCATCGAGCAAACGCCTCCTCATCGCAAATCATGCGCGCAAGGTCGCGAAGTTCTCTTTCAGCCTGTTTCCTATCGACCGACCGAACAATTCGTTCTTTCTTCCTCGGTGCCACCGAAGAAATGCCGACCAAGGATGCGCGTTACCTGCGCGACGCCTTCTGGCGCAACACGTGGCAGGTCTCTTCGAAGTGGCCGTACTTGACCTGAACGCCCCTTGAACACCTCTTGTGACGGGAAGTAGGCGCTATATTCGTATCCTCTTCCCAGCACCAGAGCCACCACCCGAAGCAGCGCCTTGCAATAGGTCACGAGTACGTGCTTGTCCTAATAAGTGGCAGCCAGCGGACCGTTGGATTACGCGGAACGCTGGGATTAAAGACGCGGGTCTTGGTGACAAAGGACCGCAATCAGTTCGTCCAGGTCGCAGTTGTCGGAGCCCGCGATATGGATTTGTCATGTCGTCACCCTACGTCGCCGGATTCGACTTTCCATCGCGCGGCTTTCTTCGTAAGAACGCCCTGACAACACAATCTGGGGACATGGTCGTGCGCTACCTCATCACCGGCACCGCGGGCTTCATCGGTTTTCATCTCGCCAAGCGATTGATCGACGAAGGCCATTTCGTGGTCGGCTTCGACGGCATGACGCCCTATTACGACGTCACGCTGAAGCAGCGCCGGCATGCGATCCTGGCCCGATCGAACGGCTTCAAGGCCGTCGTCGGCCTGCTCGAAGACCGCGCGGCGCTGAACCATGCGGCGGAGATTGCCGAGCCCGAGGTCGTCATCCACCTCGCGGCCCAGGCCGGGGTGCGCTACAGCCTCGAAAATCCCAAGGCCTATGTCGATTCCAACCTCGTCGGTTCGTGGAACATCCTGGAGCTGGCGCGCGAGCTCGGCCCCAAGCACCTGATGCTCGCCTCGACGTCCTCGATCTACGGCGCCAACGAAAAGATCCCGTTTGCGGAGACCGACCGCGCCGACGAGCCGATGACGCTCTATGCCGCCACGAAGAAATCGATGGAGCTGATGGCGCACAGCTATGCCCATCTCTACAAGGTTCCAACCACGGCCTTCCGTTTCTTCACGGTCTATGGCCCGTGGGGCCGGCCCGACATGGCGCTGTTCAAGTTCGTCGACGCCATCCACAAGGGACAGCCGATCGACATCTATGGCGAAGGCCGCATGAGCCGCGACTTCACCTATATCGACGACCTCGTCGAAGGCATTCTCCGGCTCTCGCACGTGGCGCCGGCGGAAGAAAACCGCGTGCCGTCCGAGAAGGCCGAGGACACGCTGTCGCGCCAGGGGCCGTTCCGGGTCGTCAATGTCGGCGGCGGCCAGCCGGTCGAGTTGATGACCTTCGTCGAGACAATCGAGAAGGCCGTCGGCAAACCGGCGCTGCGCAACATGCTGCCGATGCAGCAGGGCGACGTGCCGCGCACCTATGCCTCTCCCGATCTGCTCGAGGCACTGACCGATTTCAAACCCTCGATCCCGGTGGCAGAAGGCGTGGCGCGCTTTGCCGCCTGGTATGAGGAATACTACAATGTCGGCGGCAAAGCCGGATCCTCGGCCCCGCAGGCATAAGCACGGGCGAACCGGCATGGTGTGCGCGTTCACCGACAAGAGCTCGCCAGACAACAAAGGAAAGAGCCTATGAAAATCACGATGATCGGCGCCGGCTATGTGGGCCTCGTTTCCGGTGTGTGTTTTGCGGATTTCGGTCACGACGTCGTTTGTCTCGACAAGGATGAGAGCAAGATCGACGCGCTGATGCAGGGGCGGATCCCGATCTTCGAACCCGGCCTCGACCAGCTGGTCGCCAGCAACGTCGCCTCGGGCCGCCTGTCGTTCACCACCGATCTCGTTGCCGCCGTCGCCGACAGCGACGTGATCTTCATTGCGGTCGGCACCCCTTCCCGCCGCGGCGACGGTCACGCGGACCTGTCCTATGTGTATGCGGCCGCCCGCGAGATCGCCGCCAATCTCCAGGGCTTCACCGTCATCGTCACCAAATCCACCGTTCCGGTCGGCACCGGCGACGAGGTCGAGCGCATCATTCGCGAGACCAATCCCGGCGCCGATTTCGCCGTCGTCTCCAATCCGGAATTCCTGCGCGAAGGCGCGGCGATCGAGGACTTCAAGCGGCCTGACCGCATCGTCATCGGTGTTGCCGACGACGACGAGCGGGCGCGCGACGTCATGACCGAGGTTTACCGGCCGCTCTATCTCAACCAGTCGCCGCTCGTCTTCACCTCGCGCCGCACCTCCGAACTGATCAAGTATGCCGGCAATGCCTTCCTGGCGATGAAGATCACCTTCATCAACGAGATGGCCGATCTCTGCGAAAAGGTCGGCGCCAATGTCCAGGACGTCGCCCGCGGCATCGGCCTCGACGGCCGCATCGGCTCGAAGTTCCTGCATGCCGGCCCCGGCTACGGCGGCTCGTGCTTCCCGAAGGACACGCTGGCCCTGGTCAAGACCGCCCAGGACCATGACGCGCCCGTGCGCCTCGTCGAGACCACGGTTGCGATCAACGACAACCGCAAGCGGGCGATGGGCCGCAAGGTGATCGCGGCGGCCGGCGGCGACGTGCGCGGCCACAAGATCGCCATCCTCGGCCTCACCTTCAAGCCGAACACCGACGACATGCGCGACAGCCCGGCGATCGCCATCGTGCAGACGCTGCAGGATGCCGGCGCCCACATTGTCGGCTATGATCCGGAAGGCATGGAGAACGCCAGGAAGATCATCGACGGCATCGATTATGCCGGCGATCCCTACGAGGCGGCCAATGAGGCGGATGCGCTGGTGATCGTGACGGAATGGAACGAGTTCCGGGCGCTGGATTTCCGCCGCCTGAAAGCGGCGATGAAGAAGCCCGTGCTCGTCGACCTCCGGAACATCTACCGCCAGGACGAGGTCGCCAAGCACGGCTTTGCCTATTCCAGCATCGGCCGGCCTACGCTGGGCTTTGCGTCACTGTAGAAGAAACCTCGACGTATCAGGCCTTTGCGTGTTGCAGATTACGCCCCGCGTAACCTTTGCATTCAACCTCGCAACAGTAAGTTCCTTGTAATGTCTGAATTACCCGCCGTGTTGCAAATTGGGGTAGCCGTGAAGTTCAGGTCGTTGGAAGCTCTTAAGGTTGTCGGTGAGAAATAGGAGGACTTCGTGAACAGAAACGTGACCACCGAATTTGGGTTCCACATAGGAAATAGCTGCGTCACTGTGGGACGGTTCTCATACGGCATAGAGAACATTAATGTGTTGCAATGGAATGAAGGCGCTGCATTGACGATTGGCAGCTTTTGTTCAATTGCGAAGAACGTGAGTGTTTTCTTGGGAGGAAACCACCGAAGCGACTGGATCAGTACATTTCCTTTCGGACACATATTTCACCAACAGCTAGGCAGATTTGACATCGACGGGCATCCTGCAACGAATGGCAGTGTCACCATCGGTCACGACGTTTGGATCGGCAATGGAGTCACAATTATGTCTGGCATACACGTTGGCCATGGTGCTGTGATCGCTGCCAATTCTCACGTAACTAAGAATGTTGATGATTACACAATTGTCGGCGGTAACCCGGCTCAGATACTGAGATATCGGTTCCCTTCCCCCGTAGTCGACAGACTGCTTACCCTAAAATGGTGGGACCTTCCGATCGATATCATTAAAAGTATAATCCCAATTCTTTCGAGTAAGCCAAACATCGACGTACTCGAAGAGTTGATCCACACTTATCGGCCTCAGTAGAAGTACCTTTCTCACTGCGACGCGAGAAATCGAGCACGCACGACAAAGAAGTCAGCGCCCCTCGGGGCGTTACGATGCAATGTAACTGTCAAGTGCAAACTTCATAATTTTCTCTACCATTCCGAATTGAACGTGTCTGCCGTCAGCTTTCCAAGCAAAGCTTTTCTCCGAATAAGTAACCATCTCAAAACTGGGAAAATAATCAACATTTTCATACTTAGACGCTGCTTCGACGCATAGTGCACGCAAATTTGACTTTGCAGCACTATTGGCGATGACAACGTCTTGACCCAAAAAGGTATTTTGCAGCGGCACTGGCGACACGGTCATAATCACCTTCTTTCCATCCGACTGCAACTTATCGAGCGCAGGAGTTAAATAGCCAAGCGCCTCGGTAAAACCAATGAATCTGACAGCAAGCTCTTCCGAATAGCGGCGTAGCATTTGTGGCGACGAAACCACATTGAGATATCTCCCACAACTACTGTCATACCACGCTTCACAGAGTCCCAACGTCAGAACAACGACATCCGCGCGCAAATATCCTTGCGATAGCTCTCTCCACAGCCAAGACCTGCGATCCCTTAGTAATTCTAAGCTACAAGACTCCGCTGCAGGCGTATAGTGTAGATCGTCGTACAAACCAGAAGCGGATTCATAGATAAGTTCGTCACCAAGTTGGCAGCAGTTCAGATTGCTTATATTCTGGATCTCCGCACAAATACTTGGAATATTGTATCTATTGAAGTAATCGTGAATAGTCGTCACGCCCTTACGAGGGGCAAATAGCGAGTGCCCCTCGATGTGTCTCAAGCGACTAGGAACTGCCCACCCCAACCTTAGCAGCGCTGTTTCTAACTCACGCGCGAAACAGGATCCGAGGGTAAAGAATGCCGAACCAGACGTAATCTGAAATTTCGGCTCAAATTTCGGAACGAAATACTCATGTCCAATTCTATTGATCGCCAAATCAGGTTCGCGGTCACGGTTTACATCGCCGTACGACCAACGCGAGGCACCATTCCTTGCGGCTTCCTTCAGTACTTCAAGTGCGTTACCCATGGAGGTTCCTATGGCGGTTAACATTTAGAGCTTTACAGAAAAGCTACTTCATCATTGTTTATTTGAAGAAACCGAAGCGTCAAATGCAAGTGTGCGGAATAGGCGATCATGATTCATTGCCCATCCTTCCCAATCCAATCCCTTCATCTTCGCCGTTAGGAAGCCTCGATGTCCCTCGTGCTCCTCTGCCAGTTCCATGAGTACACCCTTCAAGGCTGCAACATCGCCCACTGGATACGATACATGCGGAAACTCCGGTACCACACCGATCTCCGGGGCAATCGACATCGTTCCGCACGCCAGTGCTTCCATAAAAGGCACGGGCCCACCTTCTAAGCGGCTCGGCACCAACAAAAAGTCAATAGCGCGATAGAAATCGCCAACGTCGGGGAATGACCACACAGGCGCATGCCACCCCTCCTTTGAGGCCACAATGTTTACTCTAGCGGTCAATTCCTTGTCTGACAGCAAGGCCGCAACAATATCTTCGCCCTTTCGCCCCCCCGGATAGACGCGGCCGACAATTCCTACCGTTAGCTTTGGCTTAAACTGCCTGTCGGCACCTACCATAATAACGCTAATCTTTGAACGAGGGACGCCTGCTTCAATCAATACTTTTGCGGTTTGCTCAGAAACGGCTACACAGTGATCGACCTCATGGGCAACAGCGACGAACTTATCCGCTAGATGGTCAGGATCAAAATGAGTAAAATTGGCAACCACTAGTCCTGTGGCTGGCCGTTTATTATAATAACCGTAGTTTATATAGTAGTGAATGTCCGCTTCTGGATAGTCTTCGTTTATTTTTACGGTGCCCATGTACTTCGCAATTTCTTCTGCTTTGCGGTGCATGATCCAACCCGGCTTTTCGGTAATGATTCTTACCCTTGGCCTCCTAACATCAACAATCTTCGCTCCATTGATTATCTTTGTCGAATAGCTGACGATTCTTGCCATATCCTCTTCTGGCGTTTTCGTTTCACCAAATTTCTTTCGGGTCACATTCTCATAGTGCACGGCAGTAGCGGCAGCCACGTACAGAATCTCACGCGGGAACAACGTGCGATAAGTCAACGAAAGCGCTATATCCTCTCCGCATACACGAAACGCCTCGTCAAAACGGAACTGCAAGAACTCGTTCCGTCTCATCATGACGAACGCACCGGTTATTGCAGGGACGAACATGTCTTGAGAAACGTCGGGACTATCCCAAGAAATCTGATGCTTAAACCTGTGATAGGGGGTTCCATCTGTGCGAAAAAAAACGCCGGCATGTTGAAGTCGCCCGTCAGCGTAACGAAGGTTTATGCCGACCATGCCAACCGTCGGCTGTTCGACTGCTGCTAGAGCTTTGTTGATTGCGCCACGATCCGGTACCAGATCGTCGTTAATAAAGAGGAGGATGTCACCCTGGGCGCGGTCCGCGATATAATTGTTGTTCTTCGCAAAGTTGTAGGGCCTCTGCACATGTAGCGAAAAATGCACGCCCGAGGGCACCGTAATCAGGTCGGCGCTGTCTCCTTCACCGTTCCAAGAGCATATAACTTCATAGCTCCCAGCAACTTCACTTTCATCAATCGCTTTTAGCAATCTCGTAATATTTTCGGGCGTACGGGACACGACCAGAATGGAGAGTTTGCATGGATTCTTCTTCATTTTCTGTGTCATCGAAATCTCGGTTGAGTTTGCGTCTGCGCAGTTCGTAGGGAATGCCTAGAGTAGATCCGCATAGATACTTTCATAGGCTTCTATCATGCGTTCATAAGAATTCAGTTCTTGGAGGCGTTTGCGTGCGGCGCGAGACATCGAACGTCTCATGTCGAAGTTTCCGCAGAGCTGAAGCAGCCTCTCCGCCAATACTTGAACATCCCCCTGAGAATAGAAAAGCCCGCTACTTCCCTCGACTAGTTGTTCCACGACGCCAAAACAGGGCGTTGAGACGATCGGGAGGCCAAATTCAAGCGCCTCCATGATTACTCTTGGATAGCTTTCCATCCTGGAACAGAATGCAAAGACATCTGCGCAAAGGTAGAGCTCTGATAAAATTCTTCTTTGCTCTTCTGTCTGTGTCTCATCCACAGCAATTAATCGAATCCCGTGTTGACGGAGGTCCTCAAAGCCACGCCTTACATCTTTTGAGTATGTCGTATCGTTGAAGCCCACCACCGCAACAATCGTTCGAGCCAGTTGCGCCGGTTCGAATAACTCAATTGCGCGGAGCAAATCGATCTGACCTTTTCGCTCGCAAACCGTGCCCACCGACAAAATTACGGTGTCCGCTTTCTCGACCTGATACTTAGCTCGGAGTAACGCGCGATTTGTTCCATAGACCGGTGTCATCAGCCGGTCCATGTTAATCCCATTGTGAACGGTTGCAGCATTTAGATGTTCGCCCAGGAAATTTTGCCAGAGCTTGCGGGTCGCATGAGCCACAAATACGCAAATATCAGCCTTACCGAAGGCAGAATAGGCCATCGCCCGTGCTGGTTCCGGCAGATAGTCGTAATAAGTTTCGGGGTCCTCGCTTTCACGAATGTTCCAAACTACAGAACAACCGGCCTTTTTTGCAGCAATTACCGCATGAAAATTCTGCAGTGTATTGACGTGCACAATTCCAGCGCCGAGATCACGATAATGGTGACTTAGGCGAGCGATCCACTCGTCACGCTTTCTATCGTCCTTCATTTTGTTCTGAGATATCGAGTGGATAAGCTTGCTTATTCCATTTTCCTCGTACAGCGACAACAAAGGCCCCGACGTATTACTGGAGACGGCAACTTGAAAGCGCCCTCTACGACTGACACCAACCGCTATCTCGAACAGGCTGTTGGGCGCACCCTGCATCTTAAGATTGTGGCTCTCGTAGACCACAAGCGGGCAATCGTTCTTTTGCTCGAATGCGCCTGCGACCGATCTGCCCTTATCGCTGGCGACCGAAGTCGCTTCGTTGCAGTGGCGTTCGATCGCGAATGCTGTTCTGCCCTCACTCTTCCCCCATTTTAGATAGTGCAGCAGGGGGTTCACCCCTGCCTGAGTTACATCGTCGTACTCGACGAGATATGAATTAGTGTCGAAATCAATTGACGGGCTGCGCCCAATTTTCGCGCCAATCCAGAGAAAATGCTTGATCGGGTCCATTTTCAAGGCAGCGACGTCAGGATATCTTTCCAGATACCAAGCTTCGTCAAACAAGCCTGACCCCTTGACTAGCTCGACGTCACGATCGTCTACCTGCGAGTACCTCTGAGAATTCATTACACCATTCCGTTATGAAATTGTTGCCCGTCTTTATCTAAATTATAGAATCCCGATGCTTGAAATATATCACGGAAGGTGCCATTCGGCTGTCGCCCCTCTCGCGCGCCATAGCGAACGTAATGAATTGCCGGATCGACACCAGCTTTGCGCACGTCCTCGTATGTACGAAGGTACCAATCCGCGTCGAAAAGACCCCAACTCTTCAATTCCTGAGCCAGCCGCCTCTCTCTCCATCGTTGGATCATCGGCACACGTGAAAACGTCTGAAGCTCCAAAAGCCTAACAAATTCAAACGAGGCGAGTCGCACGAATTCCTGAGCGCGATCGATCACACTATCTCGATCACGTAACATCTCCGTTAGCGTAGCAGACTCAGCGAACCTCTCATCGACGCCTTCTGCCAGTCTCCGACTTAATTCCTGCTGCTGCAGCTGGAGTTCGGCGATCTGAGTTTCCGCGCCCTCTAATTCCCGGACCGCTTTCTCCTGAAGTAATCGTAGTTCATTCGCCAACCCCTCAGCCTGCATCAGTTTGCGAGTTTCTTCTTGCGCAACGCCTTCAAGGAGACTTAATTTCGCTTCCGCCTCCGCATATTTCCTTTCCGCTTCGTGTTGCGCAATAGACGATTCCTGGCAACTCGCCCGGAGCGCCTCGCGCTCGTTCGCAAGTTGGCCTACCGACAGGGTCAGGCTCTCCAACTCTTTCCGAACTTCCAATACTAAGGCGTCTTTCGCAGCGAGCCCTTGCTGCATCTCCGCAATCGTATTCTTTTGGTCGCGTACGGTACCACTAAGCTTCAGCATCTCGCTGCCGTTTTGTTCTGCCCAATAGGCATCCGCGCAAGCTCGCCCCATCCGCGCAAACAATTCGTGGAATTCACGCCGTCCTGATAAGTTATCTTCCAAACCAAATAGATTCGAGATCTCGGCCGTTCTTTCAGGCCCGACTCCTAGTATCCCCAGCCCATGTCCATGCAAAAAATTAAAGTTCGGATATCGCTTCGCGAGGTCTTCGTATAGCCGGTACACACCAAAACCACGCTCGCGCACATTGGTGTCGTGCATAACCACAATTGCCCGCTCCGATAACTTCGGTAGCCACGTTTCGAAATCGTGAAAAACTGATTCGTATGAATGATGTCCATCAATGTGGAGCAGGTCTATTTGCCCGTCAGAAAAGTGTTGTAGCGCCGTATCGAACGTGCTTCTGACCAAGCGCGAAAAGCCCGAATAGTGCGCATTGTTGTAGGCATCGACCGCTCTGAACACAGATTCGTCGTATCGTCCTGCATGCTCATCGCCAAGCCAAGTATCTATCGCATAGCAACGCGTATCCAGTTCCAACGTTTGCACCGCCTGACAGAACGCAAAATAGGACAGTCCGTAGTGACATCCCAGTTCTACAATGCAGCGCGGCTTGTGAGCCTCAACAAGCCAAAATGCAAAGGGGACATGCTCGAGCCAGCCAGATTTTGCGGTATAGCTAGGTCGCATGAACGCGATCGGTCTGGCCGCAAATTGCCAAAGACCCTGCGGAACATAACTATTGTTCTGTTTTACCGAGCTTTCCATTTTTGTATATTTTCCCTCTGCCTCTGGCGGCCTCGGTCTAGTAGAAATGGAACGCTGATTCAAGCCTTGCACCTGGCCGCATCGCTGCCGAAGCGCCGCCGAAGTTCTAGACGCCGGGCCTCCGCGGCAGTGAATAGCAGTCCAGCAATCACCAATTCCGTCGCCCCGAAAAATTGGCGCCTCGGCTTCAAACAGGGTTGCTTTTCCGGATGCGTTCTGGGCTGTTGCGGCAAAGATGCGCGCTGAGATATCAAATGTCGCCATCCAGATTGATCGTTGGCCCCGCGGTCAGCTTTGGACTGGCATCCTCGATGCGCTGGCGGTTAAGGGAGTCCTCGCGTTGTCGGCATCGGTCGACTCCGCATATGTGAGGGCGCACCGCTCCGCAACTCGACACCGGGGACGTTGGCGGAGGGAAGCAGCGTCCAGCCGCCTCACGGCCTTCCTACTTGTAGCTACCAGATATGATAAGCTTGAGCGAAATTTCTATAGGTAGTAGCTCTGGCGACTACCGCCGAATTTCGGGTATGAGGTTATCGGGGTTCTCACTTCTGACCGCCGAACACAAGAAGGATTCCGCGTGTTCGGCTACCTACGAGATGCCCAGTGGGCTGATTTCATAAAGGAAGCCGCTCTCAAGCTGATTGAGTCTTGGCGCTAGCGCGGGAGGGCTGAGAAAAAACTATGACGGGCAGAATATTCGATTGCTTTACATTCTTTAATGAGTTGGAGGTCTTGGAAGCTAGGCTCCATGAGTTATACGAATTTGTCGACTATTTTGTCATTGTAGAATCGACGGTTACGTTCAAAAATCACAAAAAGCCATTATTCTTCCAGGATAATAAAGACAAATTCACACCTTTTCTCGACAAAATATTGCACGTAGTAGTCTACGATTCCCCCGATGAAGGCTCGCCGTGGGTTAAAGAGTACCATCAGAGAAACGCTATACGGAGAGGACTTCCGGAACTTGATGACTCTGACATCATCATTATTTCGGATGTGGATGAAATTGTTAGGTCCGAAACTGTCGCTATCTTAAGATCTATTAGCGGGTACGCAGTTTTGGATATGTCACTACATTTCTATTTTTTCAATATGGTTTATGCAACCTCTGGGTGGCGCCACGCATTCGCAGTGACCGGCCGGTATTTCGAAACTATTCGCGACCTAAGCGATCCGCGCAAGAGTCCACAAGCGTTTTTCGACGACTTCGCGGGCCCAAAACGCGAAATACTTCGGGCTGGCTGGCACTTCAGCTACCTCGGCGGCGCGGAGAGAATTCGTACAAAAGTGAATGCTTACTCTCACACCGGCGAACTAGTTGATGCGATCAATCGGGAGAATGCAGCCGAAGAGATGCTCCGAGACGGGCGATGGCCCAACTCTCCCAATGTTTTGCGCCTAAGCAAGATCGACGAGAATATGCCCAAATACATTCGCACGAACGAGCGGCAGCTCATGAGTGCCGGGCTAGTGAAGTGCCCTTGGGACAGAATTGCCGAGTTGGAGGCACTAGTGGACAATCAGAGTGAACAACTTAGGCGGGGGCGTTTTAGACGACTCACCGTTGAATGAAGATCCCTTAGCACTCTTTTCTTCATTCCGGAGGAACTCAAGCGGCCCTCGCGATGTCAACCCGCTGTTCCGACCGGAGTTGGGTTGCCTTTGCGTGCATGCGGAATTATATCATCGGCTCGCTCGTTGAAATTGATCATGGGAAGACGCAGATGCTGGGGCTAAAAAGGCTGGTTCGCCGCAATCATAAGGTCGCCAGCGCCTCGCCTGTGGACGGAATATTCGACCAATATTGCCGTGAAGCTCCAAGCCATCAAAATGCTGTCGATGCGCTGCCGGGCTGGAACTCTGCTTTCCCTGGGGAGGCGAACATACGGGCGGGCACACATCCGCTTTTTGCTGATGGCCGGATCGCTTGGGCGATTGACCAGGCCGGATCCCTAGAGAACAAGCGCATCCTCGAGATCGGTCCACTTGAGGGGATGCATACATATATGCTGAACCGCCATAAGCCGGCAATAATCGATGCGATCGAAGCGAACCGACTCTGTTTTCAACGCTGCCTTGTCACAAAAGAAATCCTTGGAATTGACCGCGCGCGCTTTTACCTGGGAGATGCAGTGCGGTGGCTTCAGGAAAACAGCTTACACTACGACCTCGCCGTGGCATCTGGCGTGCTATACCATATGGCGGATCCAGGGCAATTCCTTTGCGATATCACGCAGCGTTGCGACAACCTATTTATTTGGACACATTATTTTGACGAAGTCGCTATGCCGCGGCACGATAGTCGGCGACTGGCATTTAGTGGAAACGTTATGTCTCGGCATTACGCGGGTGTTCCGGTGAACTACTACGAGCGGGGATATTTCAGCGCCAACGAGAAGCAGAATTTTTGCGGAGGCATGAAGGACCGCCATTATTGGATGACGCGCTCCGATATTGAGGCGCTTCTTTCCGCTCTGGGGTTTGCTGATATTGTTATATCGCATAATGACCCCAATCATGGAGGCGGCCCCTGCCTTTCGATTTTCGCAAAGCGAACCTCGTGGTCGCAGGCCCGCTGAGTTGCTATTTAACGTCCAGCGCGATTTGGGGGACCTTGTCGAGGGTTATCTCATTCCTGATGGGTTCTCGGATACCCCAATAGTGGTCGTAGCAGATCATTCCGGTGATATCGCTGAGATTGAATGCGACCAACTGCATCCCGCCGTTGTGGCTTCGGGACGGCACCAAACGGGTCTCGTGGGCTTTAAGTTGACGGAAGACAACATACCCGGCCTCCTGCATCGCGCGAGTCTGAAGATTAAGGATCATAAGTCCGGTCTGCTTATCTATCGCCGCAAGCTGTACCCAAAGCAAATCGACATGAAGATCATGCGGATTGAGACCCAGCTAGTGCCACACGCAGCCTTAGATAGAGAGATGGTGGCACACTTTCAGTATGCCCTCCCGGCGGCCGAGCGTTTTGGCCACGAAACAACCTTGCAGGCATTTCACCTTGATAGCCTGAAATCCATATATGTTAGCGGGCGGCTCCAGGTCCGCAGCTATCAAGAATTTCTGGATAAAGGTTTCAGAGCTATCACGCTCCTAAATGATCCTTACTACGAGATGGCTCTTAGGATTGCGACTCTCAAGCTATGCGCAACCGTGAAGCCGACGTTTCTAGGCGAACGCGATAGGATGTCCCTGTCACCTGCCATTGAGTTCTTCTCGTCTTTGGATCTAAGCGACGAGTCGGCCGTTGAGAAGGCACTCAAAAAGGCTCCGCTCAAAATACGCACGGTCCTGCAATCTCCGGCAACACGACAGTTCGCCTGCTCTGACGCAGAAAAGCTTTCAAGCCGCCGAGACATCGCCGCCGCCATGGACCTTATCTCGCGCTTTGAAGTAATCGGGCATATTAATGACACACTCGCATTCGCTTCCTCATTAGGCGAACTGTTAGAATTGGATATGGATCGCATCCCGATTCTACAAAGAAGCGAAGTGCTGATCCGGCTCGCCGATCAATTGCGGCTACTTCCTGTTGCGGAATCGTATCTGGAAGACGATTTGATCCTTGAGCACTACGTGCGTCGAGCCTTGGAAACAGACAAATGAAATCTGACCTCGCGGGATCTCGATACAGATCACCTAGTGAACAGCCGGGAACAGTCGTCGACACAGAGGGGGGCGATGGGCGGGAATCACTGCTTCACCGCTTAATTCGTACTTCGCCGGTTGCTCGCTTTCGCAGATCCGATGGCAGCATTATTGACGCAGTGCCGACGGAAGTATCGAGTGCCGGCACGAAACTAACCGTGGCTACCGGTGGCAAGACACCGATAGCGTTGATAAGTTTTGTTGCCTTTGTATTAGTGCCGTTTATCGCGAGTACAATCTATTTCGCGCTTATTGCTTCAGATCAGTACATCTCGGAGGCACGATTCGCCGTGCGTGCGTTCGGGGAAGCGGGGTCGGATGAAGCTGCCGACAGTAAATTACTCTCGATGTCTACGTTGCCCCAAGATGGTTATGTCGTAACAAGCTTTATTCATTCGACAGAGATCCTCAATAGAATTGCGAGCAGGACTGATTATAGAGAGATTTTTTCGCGCCAGGGAACGGATTTTTACTCACGCTTTAACAAGGATGGATCAAGCGAGGAATTTCTTCAATACTGGAAGAATCAGGTCATTACTTTCGTAGATGGACCATCCGGTATCATTACGCTCAAAGTTAGGACCTTCTCGCCAGAGGATTCCCAGAAACTCGCATCTGTTATTATCAATGAGAGCGAGAAACTTGTTAACGAGCTGTCTGCGCGAGCACAACATGACTTAACCGCTCGCTTCGAGGCGGAAGTAAATAGGACTGCAGAAAGCTATCGTCGTAGCTTGGCTGCCCTGAATGACTTTCAGAATACGGCTGGTATGTTGGCACCAGAGGCGCGGGCAACGGAAACCGGCACACTTTTAACTGGTTTGTTAGCGCGAAAGCTCGAGCTGGATTCGAGAATCTTCGTTCTCAAGGAATCAAACGCCCAATCTTCACCGGCACACCAACAATTGGTTTTGGCAAGCAAGAACTTAGAGACGCAGATCGAAGAGTTGCGGAACGACCTTGCTGGTAACTCGAAAACCGATGAGAACATGGCAAGCGCGATCCAGACGTTTTCGCGCCTTGAGACGGACCGCCGTGTAGCGGAGAGCATGTACGAAGTCGCACGAAAAAATCTAGAAACGGCCGAGGCAGAGGCTATGCGCAAAGCGGTCTATCTCGTCGTCTTCGTACCACCCACCATACCTGAGGATTCCTTATACCCACACCGCTTTTCGACCCCTCTTTTGTTGGCGCTGGCTCTCACCGCCTCATGGCTCACGCTTGCTCTGATTTGGGCCTCTATTGAAGACCATCGACTTTGAGGCGCCCGAGATGATCAAATTCAAGAGTGTCTCAAAACACTTCAACACGGAAGGTCATAAAAAGATCATTTTGGACCGGGTGAACATAGATCTGCTTTCTGGCTACTCCTATGGATTATTGGGGGTCAACGGCGCAGGAAAATCGACAACTATGAAGATGATCGCTGGTTCGGCCCTACCAAATTCCGGGCGCATCGCTAAGGACGTGCGCGTCTCGTGGCCCCTGGGATTTGCGGGCGGATTTCACCCAAACATGACAGGCCGCGACAATCTAGCGTTTGTCGCACGCGTGTACGGCGAAAATGTACGAAGAGTTCTGGACTTCGTTGAAGATTTCGCAGAACTGGGGGACTATATCAACGCGCCTGTCCGAACATATTCCTCTGGCATGATGGCTCGGCTTGCTTTTGGACTCTCGATGGCGATTGAATTCGACTGTTATTTGGTCGACGAGATAACTGCAGTCGGCGACGCTCGTTTCCAGGCCCGATGCCGGACTGCCTTCGAAAACCGTCGAAGAAACTCGGATCTAGTCATGATTTCACATAGCATGTCGACGATCAGTTCCTACTGCGACAAGGGTATAGTATTGGTCGACGGACAGATGCTTCTCTTCGATAAGGTCTCGGACGCAATCGAGACCTACTATCGATTGAACCGATAACGAATTAATGAAAGACGACAATCGAATACGCTGCCGATGACGAATTTGGACCAAGAATTACGCAAGTCTTCAGCGCTGCAGAAGAACAAGGCTGCCGCGCAACTGTTGGCGACTACTGCCCGGAAACTGCGGTTCTCGACTTCGAGCCGGAGCGGCCTCTACAAGGCAGTTGGACTTCGTCCGCGCCTTGTCGATAGAGTATTTAGATGGGCTCTCATAATTAACACCGTGGTTTTCCTCATAGTTCCTGTTGCATCCACCCTGATCTATTATGGGTTGATCGCGTCAGATCAATTCCAGTCGGAGGCGCGCTTCGTGGTGCGCACTTCGACACCGGCGATCGGTAAGGATCAACTCGGCAAAGTCACGGGTCTGCCATCAGCGAAGATCGTGCAGGACACTCAGATCGTCACCAATTTTATCCATAGCCGAACAGTACTAGAGGCATTGGAAAGAAAGTTGGACATACGACGTCTATATATGCGTGACGAAGCAGATATCGTCGCCCGATTGAAGCCGGACGCAACATATGAGGAGTTTCTAGATTACTGGGAAGGAATGGTCAAAACTTCGGTGAGCCCTGCCAGTGGGATCGTAACGGTCACTGTGAGAGCGTTTACCGCGGAAGACGCGCGCGACATATTAACTACGGTAGTCGCCTCGTCTGAGCATGCGATCAATGAACTTAATGATAGAATTTGGAAGGATGTTACGGCAACAGCGAAAAACAATCTCGACAGAGCCGCTGAACACTTGCGCGACGTCAGGGAACGCGTCGCCGCCCAGCAAAATAGAACAGGCGTGCTCACTGTAGAGGGATCGTTGTCGATCCTAACCAATCTATTGACTGCCCTTCAAAAGGAAAAAATTGAGCTCGAGCAATCTTACAGAGTCAAATTGGAGAGCGTGTCAAAGTATTCTCCTCAAATGATCGTTCTATCTCGTGAAATAGAAAGTAAACAGGCGCAGATTGAAAAGTTGAATCTCGAAATCGCCGGGAGGGCGTCAGAACCAAATAGGAATCTTGCTGATGTCTCCGCCGAATTCTCTAGTCTTCAGTTCGAAACTCAGCTTGCGGAGCAACAGTTTGCGGCGAGCGTTCGAACTTACGAGCAAGTGCAGTTCATTAGCAAACAGAAACTGATGTATCTGGACAGTTTCTTGACACCGAGCTTACCAGACGAGGCACTTTATCCGCGACGCTTGCTCTGGATCTCTATTACTGCCATCGCCTCGGCATTCCTTTGGGCACTTTCTATTGGCGTGATTGTCCTGGCGCGAAACAAAATTGGCGGGTGATTGCAGCCAGCAGATTCGCTTTCACTATCCAGCAACCTGCTGAGAAGTGCGGGCGTGTAGCCACAGAGCGATTACTTCGCGCTCTGTTCTCGCCCTCATAACTTGGCTCCCTCGCGCTCGATTGGGTACTTCGACGAGTCACATTGGAAGGAAAATAGGTGGCATGCTCAATGTCATTGCACAAAACGATCTTGTCGCTGATCCTAACAACCGGAGCGTATGGCTGGCCGAGGGGGATGATCCGCACTTTATAATTAAGTTCCCTCCCATGCGCCCGCGCTACATCGGGATTAGGCTCACCGCACTGGGTTCGGAAATTCAACCAAAGTTGTATCCCAATTCAGGACTAGGCTTTCGGGAGGAAGACGCTCTCACGGTGGGAACCGGCAAGGATTTTTTGATTATCGCCGACGTTGGTTCCTTCGGCACGATCTGTAGCCTTCGGCTCGACCCCTGTACTGAACCTAGCCAATTGTCGTTGGAGGTGGAGCCTATTCGATCAGCGCTTGCTTTGGAGCACTACATTTTGGAGCAAAAGGGGACCACAGAGACGGTTATCCTCCAGCGTTTTATGGGACTTGCACGATTCTGGAAAAAGTTTCCAAGATTCAATTTTGGTCGACAGCGTAGTGCATTGGCGACCTATGTAGAGAATGCAAGTAGACTGTCCGACAACCTTCCACCCCCTCCATCCGACGGCGCCGCCCCCTGGCTAAGCATAGTTGTCCCAGTTTATAACGCACCTATTCGCTATTTGACTGACCTCACGGCATCATTCGAACGGCAGAAAGTGGACGGCGTTGAACTTATTTTATCCGACGATGGCTCAGACTCGAGCGAGACATTGAACTGGCTAAAGTCTCAGCGTCAGGGTAACAAGATAATCGTTGTACAAGGCAAGGTTAACCAGGGAATCGCACTGGCCACCAATGCCGGGATTCGCGCTGCTTCCGGCGAATGGATTGCTCTGCTTGACCACGACGACGTTCTTGCGCCCAATGCATTGCGTGTGATCCTCGACGCTATCAACGTTTACCCCGCTGCGCAGTTTCTCTATACCGATGAACTGGTTGTGGACGACATGCTGTCGCCAATCGGCCTTATGTTGAAGCCAGCCTATGATCCTGTCCTTCTGACTGGTGTAAATTATATCAATCACTTCTCCGTTTATCGTCGGCAACGCCTAGATGAAATTGGACTGCTGCGTAGCGGTTTTGACGGCTCCCAGGACTATGACCTACTTCTCCGCTATCTTGAGGGCCTCGATGAAGCTTGTGTTATACACGTGCCATTCCCGGCATATTGGTGGCGACGGACAGGAAAAACTTATTCTCGGAAATTCCTCGAACGGGCAACAGTTAATGCCCGGTTGGCGATTCAGGAGAGCTTTTCTCGTGCTGGCCAAACAACCGAGGTCGTCCCCGCACTCACCGACACTCTCCACCGTGTCCGCTTCCTTTCAGCCCCGCGACCGAAGATATCAATTATTATTCCAAACAAAGATTCCCCCTCGTTGATGTCTACGCTACTGAGGGGAATCTACGATGAAACTGACTACGATAACTTCGAAGTTATTATCGTCGATAACGGCACGAAAGATACCGATACGTTAGCGCTCTATTCGCGGTACGCGACCCGGTTCTCAAACTTTTCCTTCCACATAAAAGAAGGAGACTTTAATTTCTCCCGGGCGATCAACGATGGAGTCGCCCGAGCCACTGGCGAGCATTTCCTCTTACTCAACAATGATGTTGCGATTGTTGAAGCAACCTGGCTTACCGAAATGGTCGAGTGCCTCTTATACAAGAACGTCGGAATCGTTGGCGCGAAGCTGCTGTATCCAAATCAGCGTATTCAGCATGTGGGTGTCATCAGCGGATTCGGCGGACTGGCAGGACATTGGTACTTGAACAAGCCTGCTAACTTTGGCGGACCAATGAATCGCCTGCACGTCCGCAGTTCAATGACGTGTGTAACCGGTGCAGTAATGCTGATATCCGGTGAATGTGCGCGCCATGTAGGAAGTTGGGACGAGGAGAACTTCGCCGTCGCATATAATGATGTGGATTATTGCCTTCGGGCATACAAAGCCGGTTTCCGCATAGTATGGACACCGTTTGCATGCCTTGTACACCACGAGTCTGTTTCCCGTGGATACGATCGTGGTGGAGAGAACCGGAAGCGCTTCGAGCGAGAAAAGGAGAATCTTAGGCGAGTACATCGGACGCATGAGTTTATCGATCCAGCTAGTAACCCAGGCTACAGTACGGATCGTTCCGACCCAAAGATCATTCCACTCGATTCCCTGGCTGCTCCGCGGCGGTGGTATAGTTGATGTAAGGTAAGCGTCCGGGGAGCGGATTTTGCTGAACGAGCCAGTTAGGCGATGTTCTGGCAAAATGCTAGCGCTTGAAGCGCAAATCGGCTACGTTTTCTGGCATGAAAACAACGCCGCTGGACAGTCAGGACGAGCTTGCTGCTTTGCGCGTGCTCGTCGCTGAACAGGCGGCGAAACTTGAGCGACAAGAAGCCGAAGTCACCAAGCGCGACTCCATGATCAGCCTTCTGCGCGCGCAGTTGGAACTGCTCCGCCATCGGCAGCATGGCCCCGCTTCGGAGAAGATTGATCGGAAGATCGAGCAATTTGAGCTGATGCTGGAGGAGATCGAGGCCTCCCGCGCCGAGGCTGAGATGCGCTCCGGGAAGCTCCCTTTGCCGGAACTGGACGACGCGCCGGCTAAGCCGAAGCGCAAACCTTTGCCGGATGGCCTTCCAACAGAAGAGCGGGTGTACACAGCGCCCTGCAGTTGTCCGACCTGTGGTGGCACGTCTTTCCTCAAGGCGGCGGACAAGGTCGTCCAGGTGATGGAGCACGTACCGGCGTCCGTGAAGATTGTCCGCCACGTCGAAAAGCGCATGATCTGCAGGGACTGCGATACAACAGTGTCCGGCGAAATGCCGACCTTGCCGATTGAGAAAGGCAAGCCCGGACCGGGATTGCTCGCGCACATCATGGTCGCCAAGTTCGACGATCACATTCCGCTCTATCGTCTATCCGAGATGTACGACCGGCTGGGAATAGACATCTCCCGGTCCGTGATGGCGGACTGGATGGGCCGTGTGTCCGTTCTGCTTTCGCCCCTCATTTTGCTGATCAGAGCTCATATCGCCGCAGTCGACCGAATACATACGGACGATACCCCAGTCGATGTTCTCGACCCTGGGCGCGGGAAGACGAAAACAGGCAGGGTTTGGGTCTATGTCTTCGATGGCAGTGGCTATCAAGATCCAACTCCCAGAGCCATAGCCTATTACTATAGCCCCGATCGTAAGGGCGCACATCCGGCAGACCACCTCGCTGACTTCAGCGGCGTGATGCATGCCGATGGCTATGGTGGCTATAAGAAGCTTTACGGCAACCAGATCATCGAGGCTGCGTTCATGGCGCATGTGCGCCGCAAGTTCCATGATGTGATCAAACTGAAGCCATCTCCGATCGCCGACGAGGCGCTGACACGCATCATGTAAGAATAGCTATGTCTGAACATAGAACGTTCCATATGATCGAAGCCGTTGCGGATCGGTTGGAGGGGGCGCCGCTGCAGTTTCGACATCTCCAGGGCGATCGTTGAGGTGACGGCCGGCTTCTTGCCCTGCGCTCGTCGGCGCGCTTTCGCCTCGATGTCGGCCATCGAGTAGAAGGGCCGCCTCACATGCACCCGTCCAGTTGCTTCCGTTATCGGGCCGGTACGTCGATCGTAGCCTCTATAGTCGTGCACCTGCGGGTGCTCGCCCGCGCGGTCACGGGTCACGGGTCACGGGTCACGGGTCACGGGTCACGGGTCACGGGAGGTATTGATCCGAACACGACTACGCCGTCTAGATAGCTGCTAGTTTGAGAAGATACTTTCCATAGGAGGTTTTAGCGTACGACTTCCCGTGTTCGGCAAGCTGTTCCCGGCTGATGTATCCATTATTGTATGCGATTTCCTCAATGCAAGCTATGTTGGTTCCCTGGCGATGTTGGATCACACGTACGAACTCCGCTGCCTCTAAGAGGCTATCATGCGTACCGGTATCGAGCCATGCGTATCCTCGAGACATGATTTCGACAAAGAGCGCTCCCTGGTCCATATAGAGTCGATTGAGGTCAGTAATCTCATACTCTCCGCGTTTAGAGGGTTGCAGCCCTTTCGCCAGTTCGACCACCTTATTGTCGTAAAAATAGAGACCCGTTACGGCAAAACGCGACTTTGGTTTTTCGGGCTTTTCCTCTAGGCTCAGCGCGTGTCCATCTGTTGCAAGCTCGACAACACCGTAGCGTTCTGGATCGTCGACTTCATAAGCAAATACCGTTGCACCACTCTTACGATGCCGCGCTTTTTCAAGGAGTTCCCCTAATCCGGCGCCAAAGAAAATATTGTCCCCGAGGACAAGGGCAACATTATCGGCACCAATGAATTCTTCACCAATAGTAAATGCTTGCGCGAGCCCTTCGGGTTTGGCTTGAATGGCATACGACATTCGAAGTCCTAAAGATGCGCCATCGCCAAAAAGACGCTTGTAGCTTTCCAAGTGTTCAGGTGAGGATATGATCAATATATCTCGAATATCGGCCTGCATCAAAACCGACAATGGATAGTAAATCATCGGTTTGTCATACACCGGAATTAGCTGCTTATTAATAGCCAGGGTCGCGGGATGCAGGCGCGTACCGGAGCCGCCAGCGAGAATTATTCCCTTCATAAAAACCTCTACTCTCTTTTCCCAAAACCGCGCATATCCGCTAGTTTATCCTGCTAAACGCAACATAGTTTAGCGATTTTTCCAGTTGTCAGTCCGAAATAGAAGCAAGGACTTGTTGTAAAGCGTCAGGCCATTCACGCGCTTCTATACCAAAATCCCGCGATAGCTTTTCGGTTGATAGACGCGAGTTCGCGGGGCGTCGGGCAGGCGTGGGATATTGCTGCGTTGAAATTGCCGTCACGGTCGGGACTACGTGCCCCGCCTCACTCCGCTGCCGGAATATTTCACATGCAAACTCATACCAAGTCGCATAACCAGAATTTACAAAGTTGTATGTACCAACGGGAGCGTTCTCATCCTCGATCAAGCGATGCGCGATAGAGGCTAGAGCCCACGCGATGTCTGACGCGGCCGTTGGGGAACCAGCTTGGTCACTAACAACGCTTATCAATGCCCGTTCGCGCCCGAGGCGGAGCATCGTCCTGACAAAATTTGCACCGTGAGCACTGTAAACCCAAGCGGTACGTAGAATAATATGTCGTGGGTTTCCGGTACGAACCGCTTGTTCTCCAGCTTCCTTCGATGCCCCATACACTCCCAACGGCGCTATGGGATCACTCTCGACGTAGGGCCCAACTTTTGTCCCGTCGAAAACGTAGTCAGTCGACACATGTATGATCGGGATATCCAGAACCTTGGTCGCAGCGGCTATCGCCGCAGGCGCCAAAGCATTTACTTTCCAGGCCGCCAAGACGTCGCTTTCTGCCCGGTCGACCGCCGTATAAGCACCAGAACTGATGACGGCCGAAAAGCCACCTAAGGCAATATATTGTGCGACGGTATCGCAATCATTGAGATCGAGCTCATGGCGTTTTGGCGCAACCAGCTCAACATCACTCGGCCAGCGGCAACGCAGCAATTCGGTTCCGACCTGGCCGGTACCACCCGTGATCAGTAGCCGTCGCTTGCTCATGCCCCCAAGCCCCGCCGCTCGGCAGCTCGAGTACGATCGAGGATTTCCGCCCACCAGTCTCGATTGCTAAGATACCAAACTACAGTCTTTTCAATCCCGCTTTCGAAGCTCTCCGAAGGAATCCAGCCGAGCTCATTACCAATTTTTCCCGCGTCGATGGCATACCTCTGGTCGTGACCTGGTCGGTCAGCGACATAGGTAATCTGTCCCAGATAGGACCGCCCATCTTCCCGAGGCTGCAGGCGATCCAGTATATTGCAGACGGTTTTCACGACATCGATGTTCCGACGTTCCGAATTGCCGCCGATATTGTAGGTCTGCCCAGGAATCCCTTTCTCAAAGACGCATTGCAGCGCGCGAACATGGTCTTCCACGTACAGCCAATCGCGAATGTTCGTACCATTTCCATAAACTGGAAGCGGTTCACCAGCGAGAGCCTTTACGATCATTAGAGGAATAAGCTTTTCCGGGAAGTGATAAGGCCCGTAGTTATTCGAACAATTGGTAATCAGCACTGGAAGGCCGAATGTGTGCCCCCAAGCGGACACGAGGTGGTCCGAACCGGCCTTGGAAGCAGAATATGGCGACCGAGGATCATAGGGAGTCGTTTCCGTGAAGTAGCCTGTCTCACCGAGCGAACCAAATACTTCATCTGTCGAAATATGATGAAAGCGGAATGCCTGTCCGCGCTCGGCTGGGAGCTTCCGCCAATAGTCCAGTGCAGCGGCCAGCATAGTGTAAGTGCCGACAATATTCGTTTCAATGAACGCACCTGGGCCGTCAATCGATCGATCGACGTGTGACTCTGCTGCCAAATGAGTGATTACCTCAGGCTGGAAATCCTCAATGGCAGCAGTCACCGCTCGTCCGTCGCAAATATCGCCCTGCTCGAATCGATACCGCGGAGAAGACGTGATCGGGGAAAGTGACGTCAGTGTGCCGGCGTAGGTCAGTTTGTCGAAGTTCAAGACTTCGTGCTCAGTATTCTCAATGAGGTGCCGAACCAGGGCCGATCCGATGAAGCCGGCGCCACCGGTAACGAGAATGCGCATGGTCAGTCCTTCCGATACTTACATTTCAACAAGTTCGAGCGGCACCCCATCGTACTCAAAGGGGCTGTCAAAATCGCGCAACAGTGGCTGACGTCCATCCTTGGGGCTTAAGACTGGCTCAACCCCACGGGGTAATGGCCATTGGATACCGATCTCAGGGTCACCCCAGAAAATCCCGCCATCGTTCTCGGGGGAATAGAGGTTGGATACTTTATAAGTCACCTCGGTCGACGGTTCGAGGGTCACGAAACCATGTGCAAAACCAACTGGGACGTAGAGCTGATTGCCGTTCTCCGCAGAAAGCTCGGCACCGACCCACCGTCCAAATGTCGGGGAGGCTCGACGTATGTCGACTGCCACATCGAAAATTCGACCGCGGATGCACCGAACGAGCTTGGCTTGCTCGAAAGGTGCAGTTTGAAAATGCAACCCTCTCAAAGTCCCGACTGGAACTGAAAGCGAATGATTGTCCTGAACGAACCGAACCTCGATTCCATAACCTGAGAAAACCTTCTCGTTGTAGACTTCAGAGAACCATCCCCGATCGTCGCCAAATCGCTTGGGACGAAGCAACACAACCTTGGAAGTCATTAACAATACCCTGTATGCAATAAAGTTGTGGGCCATGGCCCCGGCGACACGTGCGACAAGGTATTTACGATTGCCGCTCCTTAAAGACTTCAAGACCCGTATCCGCTGCCGCCGTCATTTGCAAGACTGCTCGGCGTGTCGCGACCACAACCCTTCGGCGCATTTCTTTATCATCAATAAGTTGCACGATGGTTTGATACCAATTTTTAGTGGCATAAGGCATTCGGAGCTCATCTCCATCGCCGGAGGAACCATATGCGAGGCCATCAGAGTACACACCCGCCGCCCGATATCGTGCCACGTCGATGCGTTTCGTCGGCGCGCGGCTGTCGTTGACATGAGATGGCGTCAACGGAACGAGCATGATGTCAATGCGCCGAGCGTTCGCGTCAGCCAGATACTCTATCCACGGCATCGGCTCACGGATTTGCACACGATCGAGGCCTCGCCAGATCGCTGCTGCACGTCGATCTGCAAACACCTCAAACCGAGCTCGCGGGCGCTCACGCAGAACCTCCGCTATGATCGGTCGGAGGAACCGGTGTTCTTCCAGGTGCACCCCGGTCGCGTGATAGGCGATCAAGACCTCTCGATTCGCCGGATCACGCGTTTCAACATCGTCGTCTGCGTTCGACCAAAGCGATTTCGGTGGCGCCGGCGGCAATACCACGGCCTTCGCCTCCCCCAAGCGAGACGCGAGGTATGGTGTGGAGGCCCAAACAATATCCAGATGCCTGTTCAGGCGGCCAAGCGGCCAAAGGGCACGGTACCAAAGGAATAGCCGATAGAGTAAATCCGCGTCCTTCCCCGTTATGACAGCAGGGATGTCGTCGTCGACGAACAAACCCACCCCGGAGAGGCGCGCCTCATTGTGCTCAATCCAGCGCAGGACGGACGGAGATGCGTAGCGACAGATGATGACGAAAGCGCCGTCGGCATCCAGATCCGGTGTTTCTTGGCCACGAATATCTGCCACCTGATACGGAGGCATTTTGGGTGCCTGCAGGCGCGCTGCAAGGTAGTAGTCAAACGTGGGATTTGGTATCCGCCCGAACACGATTATCCGCTTTACGCGGCCCATCGGGCGACCGCATGCCCCTTCTCGCAGTCGTGGCTGAGGCAACCGCCGCTCAATCCAGCGACCCATCCGTTCACGCGCGCTGCTCAAACGCTCCACCTCGGCGCGAGATTTCTCGGATGGTCCTTGCGAACGAATTCTTCGGCGATGAGTGAGAGGTTCGGATTGCGATAGAGATCGGATTGCAAGGCCTCGTTACAGCACTCACGCACGACTCTTTCCTTATACGCGATGTGCTGAAGCTTTCGGAGTGGATCGTTGATGCCAGACGAGGCCCTTTCGCGGGGCAGCGTCTCCGCCTCGCGTGTCCATGCAATACGTAGCCCGTCTTTGCGTGGCTTCATACAGCAATCCATATCATTAGACGAGATCCTTGGTATTTGCTCATCCATATCACCGGCGTGGCACCACACGTGCTCACCCGTCAGCAGACAGCTTTCAGCTACGGCCGACATACCACAATGCTGCCTGAGGAGCATCTATCGCCGTCACACGCGAGGTGTTGAGCGCTTGCCTGTGCCCACAACGGCCACTCAAGTCTCGGCCACTCCCGTCACGCCGGACGCCTTCCGCAAATTGAGCGCCGGCGCCTTCCCCTCAAACGTCTCCACGCGTCGATCATAGTTCGGCGCGATCGTTCCCATTACACGATCCCAGAACGAAAAATAGTTCGCATAGTTGTATTTGAACTCGGCATGATGCTGGTCGTGGTAGGTCGTGCAAAGCATCGGCCACGGGTGACGTGCCGTGCGGGAGGCGAAGTACTCGAAGCCGGCATGCCCGAAGGTTCCGTTGATCTGGTCGAAAAGCCGATGCGCCAGAAGAATGATCGGCGGGAACGGCACGAGGAAGGTGATGACGGCATAATAGCCCTGCGACAACGCCGTATCCACGAGGCCGATCGAATCGTTGCTCCAGACGGTCGGCGCAACACTGCGGTGATGCAGCAGGTGATATTTATAGAAGGCCTTGGTGTGCAGCAGCCGGTGGGCGAAATAGAACCAGGCGTCGAAAAGCACCATGCAGAGCAGGAACAGCGGGATGGCCGTCCACCAACTGAAATCCCAGGGCGAGAAGAGAGTCCAGCCCTGGTGCTGGACGAAGAGGCCGATCGCGACGGACGTACAGGTGACAAGGATCGACGCCATGCTCTGGCGGATTTCGACGGCCTTGCGCTTCTCTCCGCGTCGGCCCTTCTGGATGCGACGTTCGGGGTTGCGATCGTTGAGCCAGGTGATGCCATAGCCCAGAATGAAATAGACCAGCACCGTTGCCGCGTAGATGACGGCCAGCAAGGCAACAAAGGTAAGGCTGTCCTCGAGAAGGGCGCTCAAATCAAAATCCGCTGCGGAAAGGGAGGTTCAGATGCCGATGGACTATACCAACCGCCCTCCCCGACGCAAGCCATCAGGCGCTAATAGCGTTCCAGTTCGGCCAGGAACGTTTTGAGCTCCGCTTGATCAATGCCAACGAGATGCCGTTGTTCCGGATAGGCGCCGGATCGAACGTCTTCGGCAAATTCGGTGAATGCGCCAATCCGTTCCCGCTGAAGCCGATCATATTCCGCGGCGAAGTTGCGATAGGTCTTGGCGTGACGCGGCACGTGGCTACGGTTGCTGCCGAGCACGTCATCGGCGAACAGGTATTGAGCGTCACAGCCAGAACCCGCTCCCATGGACAGCATCAGCATCGACGTTCGCGCACTGATCGCCGATGCGACGTCGCCGGGCACGACCTCGATTTCGGCAGCGAACGCTCCAGCTTCCTCGAGCGCTTTGACTTGCCGCCAGATCTCGAGCGCACTCGCCGCGGTCTTGCCGACAGCCCGGAACCCGCCGGTCCATGTGGCCTTGGAGGGAATAAGGCCTACATGGCCGCAGACCGGAATGCCCTCCTCCCGCATGCGCCGAACGATCGAAAGACCGGCGGCGCAATAGACGGCATCACCGCCGGCCTTCAGCGCTTTGAATGCCGCCCGGATGTATTCTTCCGCCGAAACGTAGTCGCCATATTCGAGACCGGGAAAGGCAAAACAGGTTGGCGCTGCTTCCCGAAACTGCGGCCCCAGAAGTGCCGGCGGTACGGAGACGAGGTCGATACCGGCAGCTTCCGCCGCTTCGGCTTCGTCGAGTGTTTCCACCCGCAGCATGGTGAGTTGGCGTTTGCCCTTCATCGAAAGGAGGTCGGCAACGGTCGGGCGGCGGCTTTTCATGGCAGTCTCCGGTATCAATGAGCAAATAGGAGTGTGGCGAAAGGCTCTCGCGCTAAGCAGCAAGCAGGGCCTTGAGTTTGGTTTCAGGCGAGACGAGCGCCTGAGGGTCGGGCCGTTTTCCGGCGGCAATCAGCATTTCCGCCAGCCGAATATCGCGCGCGACAGCGTTGCCTGGACCGATACCGGAGGCGGCAAGCAGCCGCCCGGTGTCGTCGAGATGGAAAAGGATGAAGGCGCCCTCTGCGAGGTTGCGGCGCACGGTTGTGGCTGCTCCGTCGGCAAGTCCGGCAATCTGCAATGTCAGGTCATATTGGTCGGACCAGAACCACGGTACGCTGGTGATCGCTTCGTTCGCTCCCAGCAGATTGCCGGCAACGAGCGTTCCTTGGTCTTGCGCATTGCGCCAGGCCTCAAGGCGCACCCGGCGGTCGCCATAGTGACAGAGCGGATAGGAGCAGCAATCGCCGGCCGCGAAGATATCGGGGTCTGAAGTCCTGAGCGTCGCGTCGACCGCAATGCCATTGTCGACAATGATGCCAGCGGCTTCTGCCAATTCCGTGTTCGGCGAGGCGCCAATGCCGACGACCAGGAAATCAGCGTCGATCGATTGTCCGTTCGCAAGCAGGATACGCGCGCCGCGCTCATCCGCATCGATGCGATCGATTTTCGTATCGCAACGTAGGTCGACGCCTTCCGCGCGGTGTCGCTCTGCGACAACGGTCGCGATCTCGGCGGGTACGCCGCGCGAAAGGATGCGTGTCAGTCCTTCGATGAGGACGACCTCCACCCCGAGCCGGCGCGCCGTTGCGGCGAGCTCCAGCCCGATAAATCCGCCACCGATGATGGCAAGCTTTCGCCCGGGCAGAAGTTCGCGCCGGATTTCCTCGGCGTCGGCCTGGGTCCTGAGCGTGCGAACGCGGCGAGATGCAACCTCGGTTCCGGGTATCGTTCGTGCTCGCGCGCCGGTCGTCAGTAGGAGCCGATCATAAGGGATGCTGCCGCCGTCGACGAGTTCGACGCGCTTGGCGACGCGGTCAATGGCCTTGACCGGGGCGTCAGTCAGTACATCGATCCCTGCGGTCGCATAGCGTTCGGCATCGGCGACATATTTCGGCTGAACCTTTTCCCTAAGACCGTCCTTCGAAAGCGGCGGCCGTTCATAGGGAAGATGCGGCTCGGCGCCGATTAGCGTGATTGACCCATCGTAGCCCTTCTCCCTCAGGGCAAAGGCGGCCCTCGCGCCGCATTCGCCGGCGCCGACAATGACGATTCCACCCATCTCAACCTCCCTGCCCGCTCTTGCTGAACTTTTTCGCGTTGAAGCCGCGATCAAGCGATCGCGATGAACACACTTCCGGCCTCGACCTTCACCGGATAGGTCTTCAGGTTGACGCAGACTGGGGCGCCCTTGGCCTGGCCGGTCTTGTAGTTGAAGCGTCCGTTGTGCTTCGGACATTCAATGATGTCGTCCATCACGAGGCCGTCAGAAAGATGGATGTGCTCGTGCGTGCAAAGCCCGTCGGTCGCGAAATATTCGTCGTCCGGGCTCCGGTAGACCGCAAAGGTGCGACCTTCGTGGTCGAATCGGATGACGTCTTCTTCGTCGATTTCGTCCGCCGCGCAGACTTCAACCCAGTTTCCGCTCATGATTTCCTCCCATTTCCTGATTTCATTGGTTATTCGGCTGCATTCGCGATCGCGTCGCTGTGAAACTCCTCCCGGTAGGGCTTCGCCGTCGCCGGCAGTTCGCGCTTCAGGAAATAATCCTCGTTGCGCAACTGCCGCAGGAAGGCCGGGATCATCTCGCGATAGCCGTGCAGGATCGACGGGTTTGGCGCTGGCAGATCGTGCTTGATCATCGCGTGAAGCTTCGGCAGCGCGTGATAGGGCACCATCGGGAACATGTGGTGCTCCACATGGTAGTTCATGTTCCAATAGACGAAGCGGCTCACCGGGTTCATGTAGACCGTGCGGCTGTTCAGCCGATGGTCCGTTACGTTATCGGCGAGACCGCCATGCTGCAGCAGCCCGGTCAGCACATGGTGCCAGGCGCCGTAAAGCCGCGGCAGACCGATCAGCATCAGCGGCAGGATCGAGCCGAGGTAGAGCGAGAGCGCGATCGTTGCCGCGTAGATGGCAACCCAGATGCGGGCAACAAGGATCGCCTTCGGCTGCTCCATTTCCGGAATGAATGTCGCTTCCTCGACACTGATGATGCCAAGCGTGTTGCCGACCATGTCGATGACCGCATGCCAGACATCGAGAATACCGAAGAAGTTCAAGACGAGGCGCAGGAGATCCGGCGGCCGCATGACGGCGATCTCAGGATCGCGGCCGACGATGACGGTGTCCGTGTGGTGGCGCGTGTGGCTCCAGCGCCAGGTGACGGGATTGCGCATGATCATGAAGCTGGCGATCTGGTAGACGGCGTTGTTCATCCACATCGTCTTGAACGCCGTGCCATGCCCGCATTCGTGCCAGCGACTGTCGGAGGCCGAACCGTAGAGAACGCCATAGGCGAGGAAGAACGGAATGGCCCACCAGGTGCCCCAGAGGATGATGCCGAGCCCGCCGAAGAGAACGAGGCAACCGAGCCAGATCGCGGTGTCGCGAATGGCCGGTCCATCCTCACGCTTCATCAGTTCCTTCATCTGCTTGCGCGGGATCTCCGTGTGGTACCACTCCGCGGCCGAAAGGCCGTTGGCGACGGCCGCCTGGGCATCACGCCCGAGGAGACTGTAATCTCGCTTCGTTGGAACCATCGCCATTTGTTCTCCTCCCTGCGATCCGGCCAGCTTGGCCAGGAGCGTCCGATGTCGTGCAATGACGATAGGTTGACTTTTGCTAGGTCTCAATGCAGCAATGATATATTCTCTCAAATGATGTCATTCACGGCATATCATTCGTGATGCAAACCTATCAGGAGGAAGCGATGAGCAATCGTCCGACCATTGCGGACCTCGCACGAGCCGCTGGCGTCAGCGTCGCGACTGTCGATCGCGTCCTGAATGGACGCCATCCCGTGCGGGAGGAAACGGCGCGCCGTGTCTACGAGGCTGCCAAGTCCATCGGCTACCACGCAGTCGGCCTCATCCGGCAACGTGTCTTCGAGGATTTGCCGCAGTACAAGCTTGCCTTCGTGCTGCAGAAGCCGGAGCAGTCCTTCTACAAGGCGGTTGCAAAAGAGATCGAAAGCGCCGCACTGTCGCTGTCGAATGCGCGTGTTTTCGCGCAGATCGACTTCGTGGCAAATTCGACACCGACCGCGATAACCGACAAGCTCCGGGCTGCCGCAGCGCGAAACCAGGCAGTTGCGCTCGTCGCCCCCGACTATCCGGCTGTCACGGCCGCTATCGAGGAGCTGAAGGAACGCGGAATTCCGGTCTTCTCGCTGCTTTCGGACTTCGCCGCCGGCGTGCGTGAAGGTTATGTCGGACTCAACAACCACAAGGTCGGTCGAACCGCCGCATGGATGATCGCCAAGGCGGCCAAACGCCCCGGCAAGGTGGCAGCCTTCGTCGGCAGCCATCGCTTCCTCGGACACGAGCTTCGAGAGATCGGGTTTCGCTCCTATTTCCGCGAGCATGCGCCAGATTTCGAAGTCCTTGATACCATGGTCAATCTCGATACGGCCGAGATCACGCACGAAGCAACGCTGAACCTTTTGCAGCGCCACCCGGATCTGATCGGCTTCTACGTCTGCGGAGGAGGCATGGAAGGCGCCATCTCGGCTATCCGCGAGGAGAAACTGGAAGGCAAGCTCATCGCTGTCGTCAACGAACTGACGCCGGAGTCCCGAGCAGCCCTTGGAGACGACGTCGTCACGTTGGCGATTTCGACCCCAACCGCAGCCCTGGCACGCGAAACGATCAATCTGATGATCCAGGCGATCGACAAGGGTCCGACGGGTGCTCCGGGTCAAACCTTCCTTCCCTTTGACCTCTTCACGCCCGAGAATATCTAGCGAAATCTGCTAGATTTACATCATTGACGAAAGACAATCTTGCAGCAATGCAAGCTGTTTGAGCGCTATGCTCTTTGACTGTTCTCCAGCAGTTGGTGAAATGTCCATAACGATGTAAATGGAATGAACGTTCCATTTACATCGCCCGACCCATCCCCACTGGAGGAGACATTCCCGTGACAGCTCTGCCCTTCGCCCTCAATCATATGACGACGCCCAGCCTTCCGCTCGGCGCCTTCTTCGAACTTGCAAAGTCCCTCGGGATCACCTCCGTTGAAATCCGCAACGACCTTGCCGGTAATGCCATCCTCGACGGCACACCGGCCAAGGATGTAGCGACACTCGCCGCCAGCAACGGCATAACGATCATCTCCATCAACGCGCTGCAGCGCTTCAACGAATGGAATTCGGCGCGTCAGAAAGAGGCCGAAGAGCTGATCGCCTATGCGCGCGACTGCCGCGCCAAGGCCCTCGTTCTCGTTCCCGTCAACGACGGCTCCGGCCAGGCGGACGGCGAGCGTCAGGCAAATCTTCGCGAAGCACTTGCCGCACTGAAACCGATGCTCGAATCGGCCAAGATTATCGGCCTTGTCGAGCCGCTGGGCTTCGAAATCTGCTCGTTGCGCTCGAAGACCGAGGCTGTTGAGGCGATCAAGGCCACCGGCGGCGAACAGACCTTCCGGCTGGTGCACGACACGTTCCACCACCATCTTGCCGGCGAGCCCGCGACCTATCCCGAGATGACCGGGCTCGTGCATATTTCCGGCGTAACCGACGGCCGGATCGCCGTTTCCGATCTGCGCGACTCGCATCGCGTTCTGGTCGACCAGAACGACCTTCTCGACAATGTCGGACAGATCCGGCGCCTGCGTGCCGAAGGCTACGCAGGACCGCTTTCCTTCGAGCCGTTTGCCGCCGAAGTTCACGACGTTGCCGATCCGGCGGCTGCCATCAATCAGAGCATGGACCACATTCGAGCCCGGATCTGACCTGTCGCCGCTGGCGACGGGAAAACGATGAGGGCGCCGCAACAGGTCTTGACGGCGTCCTCATAAAATGGAATACATATTCCGTACTTGCAATTTACTGGTTCGTTTATTCCGTTTTATCTGAAGCGTAACGGGAGTGGCGCTTTCAATGTGAATGAACGCAATCCGGCAAGGATTGCGCTCCCGGCAGGAGAAGGTGTCGCCGGGCACCATTGTGGAGGAGAAAGACAATGAAGAAATTCGTGCTGGGCACAGCGCTCGCAGTGATGATGTCTACGGCTGCGCATGCCGAGACCATCGGCGTATCGATGGCCCTTTTCGACGACAACTTCCTGACGGTCTTGCGCAACGGTATGTCCGACTACGCAAAGACCCTCGACGGCGTCGAGCTGCAGATCGAAGACGCGCAGAACGACGTCTCGAAGCAGCAGAGCCAGATCCAGAACTTCATCGCCGCCGGTGTAAGCGCCATTATCGTCAACCCGGTCGATACCGACGCGACGGCAGCCATGTCGAAGATTGCCGCAGACGCGGGCATTCCGCTTGTCTATGTGAACCGCGAACCTGTCAACGTCGACACTTTGCCGGAGAAGCAGGCTTTCGTTGCTTCGAACGAGCAGGAATCCGGTACGCTGCAGACCCAGGAAATCTGCAAGATGCTCAACGGCAAGGGCAAGGCCGTCGTCATGATGGGCGAGCTCTCCAACCAGGCCGCTCGCATGCGCACGAAGGATATCCACGACGTTATCGCAACCGACCAGTGCAAGGGTATCGAGATCGTCGAGGAGCAGACCGCCAACTGGTCGCGCACCCAGGGCTCCGACCTCCTGACGAACTGGCTATCGGCCGGCGTTGAATTCGATGCCGTCATTTCGAACAACGACGAAATGGCGATCGGCGCGATCCAGGCGCTGAAGGCCGCTGGCCGCTCGATGGACTCGGTCGTCATCGGTGGTATCGACGCGACACAGGACGCACTTGCGGCCATGGCTGCTGGTGACCTCGACGTGACCGTGTTCCAGAACGCTGCCGGCCAGGGCAAGGGTTCGGTGGACGCTGCACTCAAGCTCGCCAAGGGCGAACCGGTCGAAAAGAAGGTCTATATTCCCTTCGAGCTGGTGACCAAGGAAAACCTCGACACGTATCAGGCGAAGAACTGATCGCCTTCATCGAGAGCGCGGAAACTTCCGCGCTCTCGTTCAAATGCAAGTCCCGCTGCGGATGTCTGCGTCCCGTTGGATGCGACCTGCGCCAATTGGGCTGGTGACCCGCCAGCGACGAGGACTTTCGGCAACAGCCGGAAATGACCGGGGAGGCAAGGAAATGACGCTCAGTCCGACAACGATGGCAGCCGTGCGCGCCAGCGGCGCCGTGCCCAAGGCCGAATATCTTCTTTCGGCGGAAGGAATCCGCAAGGAATTCCCGGGTGTCGTTGCCCTCGACGACGTCGAGTTCAAGCTCAAGCGCGGCACGGTCCACGCGCTAATGGGCGAAAACGGCGCCGGCAAATCCACGCTGATGAAAATCCTCGCTGGCATCTATACGCCCGATAAGGGCGAAGTCAGGCTGAAAGGCGTCGACATCCGTCTGAAGTCGCCGCTCGACGCGCTTGAAAACGGCATTGCCATGATCCATCAGGAACTGAACCTGATGCCGTTCATGACGGTGGCGGAAAATATCTGGATCCGCCGCGAGCCGAAGAACCGCTTCGGCTTCGTCGACCACGGCGAGATGAACCGCATCACGGCCCGACTTTTCGATCGCCTCAAGATCAAGATCGATCCGGAGATCGAAGTTCGCCATCTCTCCGTCGCCAACCGGCAGATGGTCGAAATCGCCAAGGCGGTTTCCTACGAATCCGACGTGCTGATCATGGACGAACCGACCTCGGCGCTGACCGAGCGTGAGGTCGCACACCTCTTCGAGATCATCCGCGACCTGCGCGAACAAGGCATCGGCATCGTCTACATCACCCACAAGATGAACGAGCTCTTCGAGATCGCCGACGAGTTCTCGGTGTTCCGCGACGGCAAGTTCATCGGCACCCATGCCTCGAGCGACGTCACGCGCGACGACATCATCCGCATGATGGTTGGCCGCGAGATCACCCAGATGTTCCCGAAAGAGGAAGTGCCGATCGGCGACGTCGTGCTTTCGGTGAAGAATCTGACGCTCGACGGTGTCTTCCGCGATGTCTCCTTCGATGTCCGCGCCGGGGAAATCCTCGGGATCGCCGGCCTCGTCGGCTCTGGCCGCTCGAATGTCGCCGAAACGCTCTTTGGCGTGACGCCGGCGAGTTCCGGCACGATTGCGATCGACGGCAAGGCGCTGTCGATCGACAGCCCGAACACGGCGATCAAGAACCGCATGGCGTTCCTGACCGAGGACCGCAAGGACACAGGCTGTCTTCTGATCCTCGACATCCTCGAGAACATGCAGATCGCCGTACTCCAGGATCGCTTCGTCAGGGGCGGCTTCGTCACAGAGAAGCAGATCACCGCCGCTTGCGAAGAGATGAGCCGCAAGCTGCGCGTCAAGACGCCGAACTTGCAGGAGCGCATCGAGAACCTCTCCGGCGGTAACCAGCAGAAGGTGCTGATCGGCCGCTGGCTGCTCACCAATCCGCGCATCCTGATCCTCGACGAGCCGACACGCGGCATCGATGTCGGCGCCAAGGCGGAGATCCACCGCCTCGTCACCGAGCTGGCGCGAAACGGTGTCGCCGTCATCATGATTTCTTCGGAAATGCCAGAGGTACTTGGCATGAGCGACCGCATCATGGTCATGCACGAGGGCCGCGTCACCGGCTTCCTCGATAGGGCGGAAGCAACCCAGATCAAGGTCATGGAGCTCGCCGCGAGCTGAGCGGGAAACGACCCGACGAAAGGGAGGAATGAAAATGGATACCAATATCGCCGCACAGGGCGCGAGCACGACGCTCGTTGGCGCAAAGCGCCGCCTGCCGCCCGAATTCAACATCTTCCTGGTGCTAATCGGCATCGCACTCGTCTATGAAGTCCTTGGCTGGATCTTTGTTGGCCAGAGCTTCCTCATGAACTCGCAGCGCCTGACGATCATGATCCTGCAGGTCTCGGTGATCGGCATCATCGCCGTCGGCGTGACCCAGGTCATCATTACCGGCGGCATCGATCTTTCCTCAGGCTCCGTCGTCGGCATGACGGCGATGATTTCGGCAAGCGTCGCCCAGGCATCAACCTGGCCACGGGCTCTCTATCCGTCGCTCACCGACATGCCTGCGATCGTTCCGATCGGCCTTGGGGTCGGCATCGGGTTGCTCGCCGGCGTCATCAACGGCCAGCTCATCGCCCGCACGAAGATCCCGCCCTTTATCGCCACGCTTGGCATGATGGTGTCGGCACGCGGCATCTCCAAGTGGTACACCAAGGGACAACCGGTCTCGGGCCTCACCGAGCAGTTCAACTTCATCGGCACCGGCATCTGGCCCGTCATCGTCTTTCTGGTCGTCGCGATCATCTTCCACATCGCACTGCGCTACACCCGTTACGGCAAATTCACCTACGCAATCGGCGCCAACGTTCAGGCGGCGCGCGTCTCGGGCATCAATGTCGAAGCGCACCTGATCAAGGTCTATGCCATTGCCGGCATGCTGGCGGGGCTCGCCGGAGTCGTTACCGCTGCCCGCGCTCAGACGGCCCAGGCCGGCATGGGTGTCATGTACGAACTGGACGCCATCGCCGCGACCGTCATCGGTGGAACGTCGCTGACCGGCGGTGTGGGCCGGATCACCGGCACGGTCATCGGCACGATTATCCTCGGCGTTATGACCTCTGGTTTCACCTTCCTGCGCGTCGACGCCTACTATCAGGAAATCGTCAAAGGCCTGATCATCGTCGCCGCCGTGGTCATCGACGTCTATCGACAGAAAAACCGCAAGAAGGCCTGAACCTCCAAAGAAAAACTCTCCTCCCAGTGAAGCCAACTGGCCGGGATGATGAAAATCATCCCGGCATTTTGTTTTTCACTTCAGGTATTTCGCCCCTCTTCTACCACTTTCCACATATGCTTGGCGCGCAGGTCTGCCCCGGCGCGGGCGCTCTGGCACGATCCTTCGCGATGCACTACATGCATGCTGTCCAAAACTATCGGAGACTTATCATGTTGTCGCAGCGCAAGCTTGCGAGCCAGTTTCAGCCGCGTTTCGTTCTTCAGCTCTGGAACGCGATGCTGCGGGTACAGACCCGCGAGACAGCTTCCCTCTTCGGCCAGCGCGGCCGCTAAGCAAGTTAATCCAAGGTGCCCCAGCCATTTGCGCGTGTCGCCTTGACCGCGTGCAGATGGTCTTGGCTCATGCCGCCCGCGATTGCGGCGCCGGAGGGAGCCGGCCTGTAACTAGCCCGCCGGAAAGCGGATGGTCACCTTGAGGCCTCGACCGTCCGCCCCTTCGTTGAGACGGGTCGTCGCCCCATAAAGATCTGCGATCTCCTCGACGATCGGCAGACCAAGTCCCGAACCCGGCGCTTCGCTGCCTCCGCGCTCGAAGCGTCGCAACACTTTCTCGCGTAACTCGGCCCGAATGCCCGGGCCATTGTCCTCGACCTCCAGCGACACGGATTCGTCGTCTGCAGCAACGCGTGTCGTCACTTCGGCACCTGAGCCGGCATAGAGCAAGGCGTTGCCGATCAGGTTCTTGAGCATCTCGGCCACCAGCAGCGGCTCGGCGCGAATGAAGGCTTCGCCCTCGCCGTCGAAGCCGAGATCGATATCGGCCTCTCCCGCCGCTGGCACGTGCTCGGCGGTGATCTCGCGCGCGAGTTCGACAAGATCGACACGCTCCAGCATCCGCGCCTCGTTCTTGCCCGCCGCGTCGATTTTCGCCATCAGCAGCAATTGCCCCAGGATGCGTTCGGCATTGGCGACGGCTTCGTCGGCCTTTTTCACAGCACTCTTCGTCTCCTCGAAGGACCCGGCACGCTGAGCCAAGGCGAGCTGAGTCCGTATGATCGCAAGCGGCGTTCGCAATTGATGGCTGGCGTTACCGGTGAAATTGCGCAGCGCATCGAGCGCCGATTGTAGCCGCCCCATGAACGAATTGACCGTGTCGACAAGCCCCTGGACTTCGTTTGGTACGCGTTCACCAATCGGGTGCAGATCATCAGGATTACGCTCGGCGATCGCGCCTCCGAGCCGATAAAGCGGGCGCAGCGAAAATGTGACTGCGATCCAGACGATCACCGCGGCGCCGGCGATCATCATGCCGAGACGAAGAGCCGATCGGACCAGGATGGTCTGCGCCAATTGCCGGCGCGCGATCGTCGTTTCGGCAACGGTCACGACGAAGGGCACCGAATTGACGCCGGTCGAGGCGGAACGGCGAAGGGCGGCGATGCGGATCGGTTCACCACGAAACGTCGCATCCGCGAAGGTCGTGGATGTCCCAGGCTCTTCGGCAAGCGACGGTAGTGTCTGGTAGCCGGTGATGAACTGGCCGGGCGGGCCGTCGACCCTGTAGAAAACGCGATCCTGCGCGGCAGAGGTCAGCATCTCCAGGGCAACATAGGGGATGTCGACCTCGAGCGAGCCGTCCTCTGCCACGACCACACGCTCCGCGATCGCCAAAGCGGAGCCAGCGAGCACGCGGTCGGAGACGACGTTGGCGGTCGTGACCGCCTCACGATAGGTATCCACGAGCGCAATCACGCCAATGACGACCGTCGAAATCAGCAGCCAGCCGAGTAGGCGCCGGCGGAGGCTGTAGACCGTCGCTCTCATTCCGGCCCGGCCATCTTCTCAAGGTAGTAGCCGATGCCGCGGGCTGTGCGAACGGTCAGGCCATGCGGGGCCAAGCGCTTGCGCAGCCGACTGACATATTGCTCGATCGCATTGGGGCTAAGATCGTCGTCGAAGCCGGTCAGCGACTGCATGATCGCGTCCTTGGCGACCACCTTGCCGGCCCGCATGAACAGGAGTTCGAGAAGTCCTAATTCGCGCGCAGGGATCTCGATCGGCGCGCCGCCTGAGGAGAAGCTGCGGGTATTGAGATCAAGCGAAACATTGCCATAGCTCACAGTGGATGCCCTGAGGCCCGCCTGCCGGCGCAGCAACACGCGCACGCGCGCCTCGAGTTCCCCGACGTCGAACGGCTTGATCATGTAGTCGTCGGCGCCGAGATCAAGACCCTTGATCCGTTCCTCAGGCGCCCCCCGCGCAGTAAGGATCAGCACCGCCGCACGGTTCTGCCGGGCGCGCATTGCCCGTAGTACATCGAGCCCGTCCATTTCCGGCAGGTTGAGGTCGAGAATGACCAAATCGAAGGTTTCAGCCGCCGCAACCGCATGCGCCGACGCGCCGTCACTGACGACGTCGACAGCATAGCCGCTGCCACGCAAAATGGCAGACAGGCCCTCGGCCAGGTCCTGGTTGTCCTCAACAAGTAAGATGCGCAAATATCGTCACTCCCTGCACCACCTTATCCGGCGACGCCTTGCTTGTGAACGGTGACGCACTGAGGCATTGTGGATTCATGCGGTTCTTGATTTCTCTTCTTTTTTTTGCCCTCTGCCCCCGGCTGCTGCTTGCGGCACCTATCATATTTCCAGCTCTTTCCGGCAATTCCGATGCGCGCACGCTGGTGGTCTATTCCTCGCTCGATGAGCCTCTCGCCAAGCCGATGATCATCGGCTTCCAGAGGGCCAATCCGGATGTGGCCGTACGCTACGAGGACATGCTGACCGGCGAGATCTACGACCGCATCGTCAAGGAGACGGATGCCGGAATGAAGACGGCGGACTTCGCCTTTTCTTCCGCCATGGACCTGCAAGTCAAGCTTAGCAACGACGGCTACGCCCAGCGCAGTGACCTGCCGATGAGCGACCGCTGGCCCGCCTGGGCGAACTGGCGCAACACGGCCTATGCGCTGACCTTCGAGCCCGCCGTCTTCGTCTATCACAAGCCAAGTTTCACGACCGAAAAACCGCCGTCGACACGGGCCGAATTCGTCAATTATCTGAAGCGCCAGGGCGCCAACGTGTTCGGACGCATCGGAACCTACGACATCGAGCGCTCCGGCGTCGGCTTCCTGTTCATGTCGCGTGACCAGGAGCAGTTCGGCGATATCTGGGACGTGATCCAGGCCATGGGTGCCGCCGGCGTCAAGCTCTACTCCACCAGCGAGGCCATTCTCGAGCGTGTCGCCGACGGGCGTTTCGTGCTCGGCTACAATATCCTTGGCTCCTACGCGGCGGACTGGGCAGCGCGGCATCCGGATGTCGGGATCGTTCTGCCCAAGGACTACACGGTGGTGATGTCGCGAATTGGCCTGGTTCCACAGGCTTCTGCCTCTCCAGACCTTGGACGGCGCTATCTCGAATTCTTCATGTCCAAGGAAGGACAGACGATCATGGCGCGGGAACTGCAGATTGCCGCCGTCAGCCCCGAGGTCGCCGGCGAGAACACCGCGAATACCATGCAAGAGATGCTCGGCGCTCAATTGCGCCCCGTTCCCGTCAGCCCCGGACTGATGGTCTATCTCGATCAGGTGAAACGCTCGCGGCTGATCGCCAAATGGAACGAGGTCCTGCGGCTCCACTGAAAATAAGGCGCGCGCCAAGTCGGCCGCGCCTTAATCGGGTTTTCAGGCCTTCTTCCGGGACCGGCCGCTACGCTCGGCCTGCACCGACAGGTTCAGGTCCACGGCCTGTTGAATGAGAGCTTTCAAAGCGTCTTCGTCGATCTGTTGGCCCTCATGGATATCGATCGCCCGCCGGACATTGCCGTCAAGGCTCGAATTGAAGAGCCCCGCGGGATCTTCGAGCGACGCGCCCTTGGCGAAGGTCATCTTGACCACGGACTTGTAGGTCTCACCGGTACAGATGATCCCCGCATGTTCCCAAACCGGAACACCTCTCCATTTCCATTCCTCGACGACCTCAGGATCGGCCTCCTTGATCAGTCTCCTAACCCGGGCAAGCATCTCGCCCCGCCAGTCGTCGAGTTCGGCTATCCTGGCATCGATCCGTTCGGAGGAGGACGCTTCTCCGTCCGCGGTCTCAGTCTTTATCGCCCTCGTCGTCTTCTTCATCCCATCATCTCCTCTCCGCTGCCACACGTTGCACGCAGGGTTCGTTTGCGCAACACCAATGGCTTTCCGCTCACATGCGTTCGCCGGGCAATCGGCTCGCTTGTTTTACCCAATCGCTGAATTGAGCCTCGTCAATCTCGTCCTTCTCGTGGATATGGAAATAGCGCGCATTCGCGGTCTTGGATTCGACCGGCGGCGGCGGGCTCAGGGACGCGCCATTGTAAAACGCGACCTTGATGTATTTGGCAAAGCAGTGAATGCCGAGGAACCAACCGTTGCCCTCCATCCCATAGAGCGGCGAATTCCACTTCACCGCCTTTTGCGCTTCCGGGACGGCACGCATGATGAGTTGGTCTAGACGACGCCCGACCGCACTCTTCCAGCCCGGCATGGCGGCAATATAAGCTTGGACTGGTGCATCGCCGTAGCCCTTGGCGATCTGAGGATTACCGCCTGAAAGCAATTTCGGCTGGTCTGCGGCCGCCTGTCCCCTCTCCTCTTTTTCGCCTTTGCCTTTGGCTGACACGCTCGCCCGCGCAGCGTTTCCCTTTGCGGGCCGCTTCGATGTAGCCTCGGCGGGCCCGGACTTGGCTGTCTTGGTCATGGCTCCATCCTATCGAACAGGTCTTCGGGGTGGCAGGCGCGACACTACCACAGCTTGTCGTCCTCGCGATATCGCGACCCATCATCCGTGGAGCCGGCGCCTCGGCTCCGAGGTTTCGATTCGCCCCATTTCCGGTGGGTCCACCTCTGCGAACAGAGCCAGCCAGACTGAGTGCGACGCCATTTCCCTCGCCGGCGGGGCCAAGAGCCTAAGATTTCGTAAACGCCACACCTCGAAAAGCGCATTCAGGGCTTGATGTCAGCTAAATGTCAGCTTTCTATGGTGCCTTAGGGTCACTGGCACCCGTGGAGGCGGGTCGCCGGTTGCGCACTGGGAGGAAGTCACCAATCCGGTCAAGCGACAAGGGTCGAAAGAACCCGTCGCCGTCTCCCCGTTCGCACACAGCAACAACGTGCGCGGTGAAAACGCGCCTCACGGAGGACTGACCTTGAAACACTTTTTCCTCGCAACGATTCTCGCCGGCGCCATGTCGCTGCCGGCATTCGCCGCTGACTACACCATCATCGCACCGGCAAACCCGGGCGGTGGCTGGGACCAGACGGCACGCTCGCTTCAAACCGTCATGCAGCAGGAAGGCATCTCCAGCAATGTTCAGGTTCAGAACGTGCCGGGCGCTGGCGGCACCATCGGTCTCGCCCAGTTCGCAAGCCAGCAGAAGGGCAATCCTAACGCTCTGATCGTCGGCGGCTACGTCATGGTTGGCGCGATCCTGACCAACAAGTCTCCGGTTACCCTCAAGGACGTCACGCCGATCGCGCGCTTGACCGGCGAATACGAAGCGGTCGTCGTTCCGGCTGCTTCCGACATCAAGACGATGGCCGACCTCGTCGCAGCCCTGAAGAAGGACCCGGGCTCGGTGTCCTGGGCCGGCGGCTCGGCGGGCGGTACCGACCACATTGCCGTTGGCTTGATCGCCAAGGCAGCCGGCGTCGACCCGACCAAGATCAACTACATCGCCTACTCTGGCGGCGGTGAGGCCCTCGCAGCCATCCTCGGCAGCCAGGTAACGGCCGGCGTTTCCGGCTATGGCGAGTTCGAGTCACAGGTCAAGGCCGGCACGCTTCGCCTCCTCGCCGTAACGAGCGGCGAGCGCCTGCCGGGCGTTGACGCACCCACGCTGAAGGAATCCGGCCTCGACGTCGTCGTCGAGAACTGGCGCATGGTTGCCGCCGCTCCTGGCCTGTCTGACGAGCAGAAGGCTGCTGTAACGGCCGATATCGAGAAGCTCGCGAAGTCTGCCGGCTGGCAGGAAGTCCTGAAGACCAAGGGCTGGCAGGACAGCTACCTCGCCGGTGACGCCTTCAACGCCCAGCTCGACAAGGACGTTGCTGCCACCGAAGGTGTTCTCAAGGACATTGGACTGGTGAAATGACCAAGGGGCATCACCCTTCGACCGCAACGCGTCGCCCGGATCGGGCGGCGCTTTTCATCGCGGTGGTCCTCGCCGCTATCGCTGGACTCATTTTCTGGGATGTGTCGCGCCTCGCAGGCGCTGCCGGTTATTCCCAGGTCGGACCGACAACGGTCCCCTATGCGATCGCCTGCTGTCTTCTCGCTCTCGCGATCTGGACGGGCTTCGAAGCGTTTCGCGGCGACTTCCCGGAGCGCGAACACCAGGAGATTGCTCCCGTCATATGGATCGTTGGCGGCCTTGCCGCCCAGATGCTCTTGCTGAATGTCGCGGGCTTCTCGATCGCCACCGGCATTCTGTTCGCGCTGACCGCACGAGGCTTTGGCAAACGGAAGCTCTGGCTCTCCATCCCGGTCGGCATTGCAATCTGTTATGTCGTGTGGGTGATTTTCGCCAAGCTCCTGCAACTGTCGCTGCCCGCGGGGCCGCTTGAACGCCTGTTCTTCTAAGAGGGCCGACGACCATGGCTACTTTTGACTTCCTGCTGCAGGGATTGCTGGTTGCTGCGCAGCCAATGAACCTGCTCTATGCGCTGATCGGCGTGACACTCGGAACCGCCGTCGGCGTTCTGCCGGGCATCGGCCCGGCGCTGACCGTGGCTCTCCTGCTGCCCGTTACCTATCGGCTCGACCCTGGCGGTTCGCTGATCATGTTCGCCGGCATCTATTATGGCGGCATGTATGGCGGTTCGACCACATCGATCCTCTTGAACACGCCCGGCGAAAGCGCCTCGATCGTCACTGCGCTCGAGGGCAACAAGATGGCCCGAGCCGGACGCGGCGGCCCGGCGCTGGCGACAGCAGCGATCGGGTCCTTCGTCGCCGGCCTCATTGCCACGCTCGGCCTTGCCTTCATCGCGCCGTATATCGTCAAGCTGGCCCTGGTCTTTGGTCCGCGCGAGTATTTCGCGCTGATGGTGCTCGCCTTCGTCACCGTCTCATCGGCCTTCGGCGATTCTACCCTTCGCGGTCTGACGTCGCTGTTTGTTGGCCTGGCACTTTCTGTGGTCGGCATCGACCAGCTGACCGGCCAGACGCGCCTCTCCTTCGGCGTTCCGGAACTGCTTGACGGCATCGAAGTCACGACGCTCGCCGTTGCCATGTTCGCCATCGGCGAAACGCTCTTCATCGCTGCCCAAGGCGACAAGGGTCCCGACAAGGTCGAGGCCGTGCGCGGCTCGGTCTGGATGAATGCCACCGACTGGGCACGGTCCTGGAAGCCCTGGCTTCGTGGCACCTTTATCGGCTTCCCGATCGGCGCGATGCCAGCTGGCGGCGCCGAGATCGGCACCTTCCTCTCCTACGCTGCAGAAAAGCGCCTGACGAAGCATCCGGAAGAGTTCGGCAATGGCGCGATCGAGGGCGTTGCGGGTCCGGAAGCCGCCAATAATGCGTCCGCCGCCGGAACGCTCGTACCGCTGCTGACGCTCGGCCTACCGACGACTGCAACGGCGGCCATCATGCTCGCCGGCTTCCAGCAATACGGCCTGCAGCCAGGTCCGCTACTGTTTGCAACCAATCCGCAGCTCGTCTGGGGCCTGATCGCCAGCTTGCTCATCGCCAACTTCATGCTGCTGGTTCTGAACCTGCCGCTGATCGGTCTCTGGGTAAAGCTGCTGACGATCCCGAAGCCGTGGCTCTATGCCGGCATCCTGTTGTTTGCGACGCTAGGCACCATCGGCGCCAACCCGTCGGTCTATGAACTCGGCATGCTGCTCGCCTTCGGCCTGCTCGGCTACGCCATGCGCGTCTTCGGCTATCCGATCGCTCCCGTCGTCGTCGGCCTGATCCTTGGGCCGCTTGCCGAGCAGCAGCTTCGCCGGGCGCTCGCGATCAGCCAGGGTGACTTCAGCGTGCTGTTCACCTCACCGATCGCCGCTGTGCTCCTGGTCATCGCCGCTGCCGCGCTGATCGTACCGCTGATCCTCAGGGCACGTGGTCGTGGCGAGGTACTCTCGCAACTGGCAGCCAACGAGGACTGAGCCATCTCAAAGCAATTCCGGGTAGAGACTCCTCTCGGTATTGCTCCCAAACAGCGCCTCCTCCCAAGGCCTATCGGCAGGCCCGGTCGGTTTGACTACCGACCGGGCCTGCTTCCTTTGCATGGCTGGCGTGTTCGATTGTGCATTGCAAAAAGACCAGCCAGACCCCATCTTTTGCTCATCGGAAAGAAAACGAAAGCGAGCAAGAAGATGGCTACCACAACTTACCACAAGGGTTTCATCGGCCGTGCGTTCGCAGTTCTCGGCGCTGCCAGCGCTGTCGCCGCCGCTGTCGAAGGTCACCGCCGTCCGAAGGCAAGCGACCTGCGCATCCTCGGCATCGACCCGGTAAACTTCCCGGACACGCGCCGCGGCTAACCAATTCCAGTGCCTCGAGGGGCGCCTTATCCTCCCAAGGATCAAACGGCTCGGGATCAGGCGATCGCCGGGCCGTTGCTATATCGGAAAAGCGCGTCCCTATCTATCGAGCTTCGACGAACGCCTTCAACACGCTGGCGGCGGACGCAGGACATCACGACGTAGAGCTACGTCGCCTTATTTCTTCGCGCGATAGATCAATACCGGTATCGTCGAATGAGCCAGGACCTTGGCAGCTACGCTGCCGAGCATCAGGCTTCCAACGCCACCGCGACCATGCGAAGCCATGATGATGAGATCGGCATCTTTCTGTGTCGCCTGGTCGATGATTGCGCGGTAGACCTCGTGGCTGCTGACCTGCTCCGTCTGGCATGCCACGCCTTCCTCCTCTGCCTTGCGCGCCAGAGCCGCCAGCATTTCCGCGGCATGCTTGCTGGCCAGCGCCTCATATTCGTCGCGCGTGCCCGACAACTGCTCGGGATCGACCGAAAAGAGATGGTATGGTTCCGTAACGGCAAGGATGGTCACTTTTGCGCTGGCCTCCTTCGCAAAGGTTATGCCTGCATCGACCGCGATTGTTGCCAGGGGTGAACCGTCGGTGGGTATAAGAATGTTGCGAAACATGGAATCCTCCCTCTTCCGATTTCCGGAAAGAGCCTAGCACCGCCGGCGGCTAATTCCTTGATCCCGATCAACGTTCCGGACTTCAGCACCGAGACGCCGACTACACCCTGAGGGGTGCGTTGCCATCCACCGGATAAAGCAGCCCGCGATCGCAAGATCGCCAAGCCGGTTTGCATTTTGGCGAAGCCGCCTAGCGGCCTTTTCCGAAGAGGAAGAAATCCCGCAGTCGCCGGCGCAGGATATAAGACCAAGGCACGTCTGCCTCGATCGCCTCGTAGCCGGCCCGTGTCAGCGAGAATTCGACGCGGCCGTCGTCCACTGCTCTTCGCGTAATGTATTGCATGTTCAGGGCGCGAAAAACCGCCGGATGCAGTTCCGGTGGCCAGTAGATTTCGTCTGCCGGCACCCGATAGGCACCAGCGTTATAGAGCTCCTCAAGCACATTCCTTAAATCACTGGCCAGCATTGAATGTTTATCCGGCGCAGCACGCGGTTTGGCAATGCGGAACCGTTCTTGAACATCTGTCCGTCAGTGGGCTCTGAAATAGATCTCGGTCACGCGAAACTTCCCATCGATGCGCTTGCATTGTACGACGACGTCAATTGCAATTTTCAGGAGTTCGCGGATGTCAGTGCGCTCCAAGTGCTGACCGCCCTCCGATTCCTTTACGAGAAGCGTCAACTGTTCAAACGCCAGTTTCGCGGAGTCAGCGTGCACGGTCGTGATCGAACCGGGATGCCCAGAGTTTACGTTGCGGATGTAATAAAAAGCCGTCCCATCGCGCAGTTCCTGCAGAAGGATTCGATCGGGCCGCATGCGCAGACAGGATTCCAGGAGTTCCTTCGCACCGACTCGCGCAAGCCCTTGGCCTCCCTTGGAATAGAACAGCCGCACATGGTTCGGCTGATGTATCATGAGTTCCGGCGTGTCTTCGATCGAGATGACCCGCTCATCATCCGGAATATGGCGAATGAGTGCCTTGGAGAGCGTGGTCTTCCCCGACCCCGTCGCCCCTGAGATAACGATATTCTTTCGGCCTAGCACCGCCTCGCGGAGGAACTCGGCCCACGCGCCCCTTTGATGCAGATCGATCAGTTTCCGGTCCGTCGCACCGGCCACGTGACTGCGGGGCGTCATATCAGCGAACAGGCCAGCCTTATCCAGGTCATCGAGCGTGAATGTGACCAATGATGGCTTTCGGATGGTGATGCTGACCGTGTTCCGAGTGGTGGCAGGCGGGATGACGATCTGGATTCGCTCATCCCCCGGCAGTGTCGCCGACAGGATCGGCCGCGTTTCATCGATGGATTGATGGGAAAAACTGGCCACGGCCCGGGCAAGACGCATCAGCTTTTCGAAGGATAGCTCCGGCAGATCATGGGTCCGCCATCCATCGGAGCGTTCCGTCAGCACCTGCCCAGGCCTATTGACGATCACTTCGTAGAGCGAGGGGTCGTCAAGGTACGGCATGAACGGAGACAGCAGTTCACGAACGACCGCAGCGTCAGGCCCTTCCATCATCGCCCCTATTCTATTTCGTGACGAGCATCGACCGCGGGCTGAAATCCCCCAACACGGCCCGGTCCAGGACCTTGTTCCTCGGCTCGCTCACCCGCAATCGATAGACACCGGAAAAGTCGAGATCGCGCGCCACGAAGATCGAGACGAGTTCACCCTGATGTTTGTTGAGCGTTGGCGGAATGTTGATCGATTGCTCGACGGCGATTGCCGCTGCCTGCTGACCCGCGCTCGTCGTGTTCTGCGCGTCGACGTCGCTATCCTGAAGGCGGCTGCTGGCATAGCTTGTGGCGTCGCCTACAATCGAAAGGAGGAGCGCACTTCCGAACCGCTCCCACCAGTGAGTGTCGACGTAGCCATCCACGCCGGCCCGGCCGAGCGCATCCGTTGCCGGCGAGGCCAATGTGACGATGACGCCGTTCGGGGTTTTCGCACGATTCCAGAGCACGAAGAGGCGCTTCTGTCCTCGTTGAACGGCGCCCCGATATTCGCCGACGACTTGCGTGCCTTTCTCCATCAGCACGACACGGCCATTGTCCGAGAGGACATCCCGGTTGATCACACAGCTTGTGAAGCCGGGCTGATCAGATGCCATGGCAGTTTCCAGCACGCACGGGATTGACGATCCCATTGCAACTATGAAGTTCCGATTGCCGAGTGTGCCGGCGCGCGAGCCTTCAAGCCTGGTCGGCCGTAGCAACCCGTTGAACCGCTGTTCATCGGCATTGGCCGCATTCTGGTCGATCATGTTTCCATCGAGCGGCAGGAAATTGCTGTCCGTCGACATGGCGGGACCCGCGGTCTCACGGTGCGATGTCGTGTTCTTCTGTCCACCGCTGAAGGCCATGACCGGAGCCCGGCGCGCCGAGTCGAGCAGCGGATCTTCGTCCTCCACCACGTCAGGCGCGAGAGGGGTCGGCAGCTTCACTTCCGGCACGGCTTGGGCCGGCTCCACCTTTTCCGTGACCGGCTCGAAGTTTGCCGTTTGCCGGATGACAACCCGCTCGGACCTGTTTGTGTCCGTCGGAGTGTGCTCGCCGCTCATCGACCACAGGGCGAAGGCGATAAAGGTAACAACGGCCAGCGCAACCGCGCCGCGCCTCAAGACGGGATGGTTGTCGATCCTCCCGCCGGAAACCGTTTCGGCGCGTTCCCCCGGTATCCGGCTTTCATCTTCCTGAACCATGACAGCTTCCTATCGCGTCACGTCGGCGTCGGTTCGAACGATGCGCTCGACCGACGGCGAGGTCGTGTTGGTGTCCGGGTTGATACCTGCCCGATCGTAGGCCTCATTGAAGACACAGAGCACGTCCCGCCCCCTCCGCAGGATGAACTTCCGGCCAATCGCATGGACCAGGACAAGATTGCTATCTACGGATTTCGGCACCAGGCTTTCACTGCCGTCTGAGTTCTCGATGTAGATCGCGGGCATTTCCTGATTGCCGACGAAGGCAAACGTCGTGACCTTGCCATTGTCGTAGACCGAGTGCGGCTCCAGCGCCTGGGAACCTTGCGCCGAGTAGCGCCAATTTCGCGGACCATAGGCCTCATGAATGGCCAACACGTTGTCGGCCTCCTTGGCCTGCGCCGCGATCGCCTGCGCCGCCGCGGCCTGGCGCCGCCGTTCGACTTCGTCGCCGGGATAGCGGTACTTGACGTAGAAGTAGGTGTTCTGGCCGACCTCCACCGCGCCATCTCGCACTGTCAGTTCCATTTGGTAGCTTCGAGTCGAGCCGTCGCGCCGTGTGGTGACGACAGAGAGATTGGTGACTGGCTGATTTTCCCGCGGTTTGAGAAACAGGATGTTGCCGGCCGGCGCGACCTCCCAAGCAACGCTGTTGCCAAGCGCGACATGAGCGATCTCCTCGTCGGCCGCGAACTCGACCTGCACCGAGGACCGCAGAGAGCCGATAATCCGGGTGATGTTGTACGGCTGGTAGTCGACGAAACGGACACGGCTGTCCTGCGACGCGCCGCGCGGGATTTCGAGGGCGAGCGCCGTGGCGGCGGAGGTCGTAAGGAGGAGGGTGGCGATGAAGATAGTCCGCATCAGTTGATGGCCTCAGGATCGGCTCGGTATTCGCCGACGGCAAAACCGAGAGGATTCACCAGCCGATCCGTCGATGACATCGGCGCGTTTGCATAGGAGAAGGTGAGCGTCGCGACCCAATGGGTTGTCCGGACTTCTTCCCCGCGGGTGATCGCGCGCATGTAGCGGACAGATACGACATGCGGATTGATCAGCGAGATCGAGGCGATGCTGATGCGTGCGGTGGCGCCGCGCCCGTAGGTGTTCTGTGGCGACTCCGGATTGCTGCCGCGATAGAGCGCCGAGAACCGGGCCTGTTCCGGCTGTGTAGACAGCAAGGCGACTGTGCGGAAGTTCTCCTCCGCTTCACTCCAGACATAGCCTTCGCGGGCGCGGACGTATTTCGCGGCGAAGTATTTGGTCACGGCCTCGTCATAAGTGCCGGCGGTCGAAGTCAGCGCCGAGACGACATCGACGATGCCCGTCGAATTGTCGACCCGGACAACAAACGGTTCCACCGTCTTGAGTGGCGTCAAGCCGGCGACGGCAAATATGGAAGCGCCCGCAACGATGCCGGCCACGATCGCCACGGACCAGGCGATGCGTGCCGAGCGCTCGACCTGGATCATGCGATCCTGATCGAAGCGCCGCGCCTTGTCGAAGTAGGCCCTGAGTTCGTCCCTTGGAACCATGGCATCAGCCCTCGCAAGAAGGATAGGAGGCGTCGATGCCGAGATGGGCGAAGGCGGGAGGTTCCCTACCCTCTTCGACATAAGCTGTGGCGACTGACTGAGAGGTCGCCGATCCCGCATCGGACTGTTTCTGTTTGAGGCTGCTATTGTCCTCCCACTGCCACATCGAGCGATTGAGGGGGCGGCGCGAATAGCCATCGCATTTCGGGAGCGGATATGTCAGCGACGCACAGCCGCTTAAGGCGACCGCCATGCAGAGCAGCGGAAATGTTCTGGTCATTCCTGAAGAGCCTTTTTCTTGTTCGTGCGAAAAGCGTCACGATCCGGAGCCTTTCGAGCTGAAGGTTCGACCAATGGCGCGGACACCGCGTCCGGCCGCACGGCCGGTATGGGACGCCGCCCAGGCGAGCGTGCTTTCGTGGGCATCGCGTGCAGCGCCGTAGCCGTAGGTCAACGACGCGCCGCCGGCGGCAAGCGCTGAAGCGATGGTCGGCAGCTGATAGAAGACATAGAGAGCAGCGAGGCAGATGGCGCAGAGCGCGGTTGGACGCATCAGCACGTCGCTGTATCCTTCGATCGCCGTGAAGGTGGTGTCGATGCAAGTGATCAGCAGAGAACCGACGGCGACGACGAGGACCTGGAGGATCACGAAGTTCGCAAGCTGTCCGATCCAGGCCTCGGCGAAGCGTCGGGTCGCCTGGAACATGGCCAGCGCCACGAAGATCGGCCCGATTGCGAGCACGATGGCGAGCGCCAGCCGGGCATAGAGCGATACGATATAGCCAATCGCCGCGACGACGAAGCTCGCGCCAATGACCATCATGCCGCCGATGCCTGTCACGACATCGACCGGCCAAGAGGCGCGAGCCCAGATTTCCTTGGCACACGCGTGTCCCTTGTCGAGCAGGCTGTCGAAGGTTGATGCACTTGGTGCTGCGCCGGCGTTCAACGCCTGCGAAATCTCACGCGGCAATCCCTCGAAGAAGATGTCGGTGACGTAGGTCTGGTATTCGTCGGCGTCCCTCACCAGCATCACGATGATGGCGAGCTTGATCGCCCGAAATGCGAAGTCGAGGATCGGTTCCTGGACCGAGCCGCGGAGCACGAGATAGCCGTAAAGCACGACATAGAGCGTAATCGCTGCCGTCAGGGGGCCCGAAATCCACTCTGAGATGTTCGAGGTCCCGTCGGAGACGAAGGTCTCCAGCGGAGCCTTGAACTGCTCGTCGACGAAGGCAAAGACCTGATACATGCCTCAATCTCCAAGTACCTTTCACATCCGTTTAAGACGGGCCTTGAAGTCTGCGGCAGCGGCGTTTTGGCAGTTCGGGGTATTGCCTAATTCACCAGGGTTGTTGCGACACGTCGCGATGATTTCGGACAGCAGGCCCTCGTCGGCGATGAGTTCGTCGACAGTGTAGGTTCGCTCAGCTTGCTCGGAGCAGTTGACCAACAGAACAGCGAGAAGAACGACATGCCTCTTCATTGCAGTGCCGCCCCCATTGCGTCGAGGCGCCGGCGCCAGTCTTCCGCCTTGCGCTGCTCGTCAATCTGGGCCTGAGCCTGTTGGACCATTCGGAGGGCCTCCATGCGCAGTATATCGGTCTGGAGGAAAGCTGTTTCCGCCTGAAGTCTGGCCTGAAGGTCGGCAATGTCCTTGGCATCACTCGCCGTCGAAATCTTCTCGCGCAGTTGGTCAATGCCATCGACGCGCTTGGCCGCGGCATCGTAGATATGCTGCGCCAGGCTCATCTGCCCGGCATTCTTGTTCTGAATGCGCGAAAGCTCCTGCGCGTAGAAGTCATCTGCGCTGGTCCGATAGGTCGAATTCCCCTCAAGGAACTTTGAGGCCGTATCGCCGAATACGCCCGTGCCGCTTCCCTTAAACAGCCCCTCGATGACGTTAAAGTCCCCGGGCAGCGCCTTGCGGATGGCAGGATCGTTCAAGACGCCGGCAACATCCGCCATGTCGGTGATCTTGTTGAGCGAGCCGTAGAGCTGCTGCGCCTGCTCGATCTGCTGGTTGAGCGCGTCGAGCTGGGCTTTCAGCTGGGCGATACTCTCGAGGTGGTTGGCGATCGCAGTCCGGTCGATCACGGGGATTCCCTGCCCGGCCGCCGTGCCGGCGGAGAGAATGAGCGCGGCCGCTATTGCCGCGCCGTGATTTCGATAGGAAGCCATTAGCTCAAACTCCTTCTTTGCTGAAAAATCGGAAGCCAATCCGCGAGCCGGTCACCGACTTCTGTGCGGATGGCATCGGCGAGTTCGACATTCGCAGTGCGGCCGGAGAGGATGGCAAGTTCGTCGTCGAAACCGCCGAGGTCCAGTTCGGCGACGACGCTATTGTGCCCTTGCTTCAATATGAATCGGCGGCTCTCGACGGAGAGCTCGCGTGCAATGAGTTCATACTCCCGCTCGGTGAGCTTGAAGCCGTCGACATAATCGGCGTGGTTACCGCGGGAATTCGGTAGGAAGATCTGCGTCGGGCATTGTTCGATGATCGTATGAGCGATCGGCGATACGATCGCATCGCGCGGGCTCTGCGTAGCAAAGAGCATAAGGCCGTTCTGCTTGCGGATCGTCTTCAGCTTGTTCTGTGCGAGATCGCGAAACCCTTCGTCCTGGAGCGCCTTCCAGAACTCATCGATAACGATGATGATGCGCCTGCCATCGATCAGCTGCTCGACCCGGTGGAAGAGGTAGGCCATTAGGGGCGTGCGAATTTCTTCATTGTCGAGGAAATCGGTCATGTCATAGCCGACGAACTTGCCGCCGAAGCCGATGTCCTCAATGATGTTATCGAAGACCCAGCCGAGCGGACCTCCCCGTTCCCACCGCCGCAGCCTCGCGGCAATCCCTTCGGGATCGGCGTTGTTGAGGAAGGTCCTGAGCGCGCCGATCGTCCGGCGCTCCACCGGCAAGTCGGCAAGGCCGTCGATGGCGGAGGCGATGTCGCGGAGTTCAGTCACAGTCAGTTCCCGTGTTGCCGAGCCGACAAGCCTGCCGATCCAGCGCGTGAGAAACACCTTGTTGTCCGGCGTCAGTTCAAGTGCCTTCAGGGGCGCGCATCCGGTCGGGGCACCATTCTTGAGCGGCAGATAGGTGCCGCCGGCGGCGCGCACGTAGAGATCAGCTCCCCTGTCCTTGTCGAAAAACACCACATGCGGGTCATGTTTCTCGAGCTGCGACAGCATGAAGTTCAAAAGCACGGTCTTGCCGGCACCGGACGGTCCGCAGACGAAAGTGTTACCGAGATCGCCATAATGGAAATTGAAGTAGTACGGTGACCCCGACGCCGTCTTGAAAAGGGCGACGGCAGGTCCCCATTCGTTGCCGTCCTTCCGACCGATCGGGTAGGAGTGGAATGGCGCGAGCGCCGCGAAGTTGCGGGACGTGATCGCGCCGGACCGGGCGCGATAGCGGAAATTGCCCGGCAACTGCGCCCACCAGGCAGCCTCAAGGCCGAGATCCTCACGCGCAACGACCGCACCACCACTCGTCAGACCGGCGCGTGCCTTGGCGAGATTGTCGATCAGTTCCTTCACCGACCGAGCAAAGACGGCAAGCGTCAGATGGTGTTCGCCAAGTACGAACCGGTTGGACTCCAGATCGTCCAGCGCTTCATCGATCTCCTCGATCTGCGAGAATGCCTTGTCGCCGCTGCTGACCATCTGGTTCTGCTTGCGGCCCATGATGACGCGGGCGTCCGCCTTCGATACGAAGGAGAAGGATTGCGCCTGGATAACTTCGAAAGGACTGGTGAGCACACTGTCGAGCATGCCGGTCCGAGTTCGGGCCGGATATTCCTTGAAACTCAGCATGCCGGCAAAGCGACTTTCAGCCTCGTGGCGAATCTCGATCGTCTCGCGGCCGAATATGACCCGGTCGGAGTAGATCACGGAGGCGATGCGACCCTCCGTCAGCGGAACCGGTTCCCGCCGGCCGCCGACGAGCTGGTGCAGCACCTCGCTCGGCTCCGAGAAGATCAGGCCCCTGTGCTCGTAAAGCGACAGCACGCGGGGATCGAAACGTTTCAACGCCGCCGTAACGTCGACGACCTTGTCTCGAAGCTGCTTGAGAGCCTCCTCATCCAATTCGACGCCCGTCCGACGGGACTGCAACAGACGCGACAAGAACGTCGCTGCCTTGTCGGCCGGGTCGCGTGCCGGAGACCAGTGGATCGTTAGATAAAGATCATTGCGGAACAGATCTTCGCCCACCATGCGCTCGCGATATTTGTCGTTGAGCGCGGCTGAAAATGCGGTCGCGAAAGTGCCCACGGGATAATCGCCGTCCCGGCGGCGAATGAGATGGGTCCACAAGGCGAGCCGCTCGTCGGCGATGTTCCGATAGAGGGTATTGAGGTCGCGATGGAGAGCGTTCAGGTCGAGGGCGTCCGCGGTCTCGAAAGATACGCCCTCTAATGCGATCATCACCATCAGTGCCCGGGAATCGAGCGCGATTGTCGACTCGTCGACGTGGCGGACGTAGGGGATGAAGGTCTCAGGACCGAGTTCGCGAGATCTGAGTGTGGCGAGGTTAGGCAAATCCGAGATCCCTTTCGTCGTAATTGCGCGCGAGCTTTAGGGGGCTAAGCGTCGCTCCGCCCCAATAGCCGCTGTTGCGGGACCGGCCGCGTGTCTCCACCCAAACCAGCAAGATGCGAAACATGTTGTGGTCGTGTTTGACGAGTGCGCGGAACAGCAGATGGAAGACGACGCCGACGAGCGCATAGGCGACCGAGCCTGCGACGATGTAGAGGATAGTCGTCAGCATGATATTCATGCCCATGGCTTCCATCGTCACGCCAGCGATCATCGCCGGCCGGGTGCAGGCGATGAACAGCGTGTCTTCCTCAAGGATCGGCCGCGAACTCGCCATGGTGTCAGCTTCCGACGATGGTGTTCACAAGTTCGGTAGCGCCGAAGATGCCGCCAATGCCAATGATCCAGAACCCTGCGCGCCTCAGATCCATGTAGCCGAACATCCAGGCTATGCAGATCACGATGACCGCGATGACGGCCAGAAGCTTGGCGATGTTGCCGGTCAGCATATCGACGATGTTCTGCAGCACGGTCTCGATGCCGGCGGCTTGCGCGAAGGCAGGTTCGACCATGGATGCCAGGATGGCCGCTGCCATGACGGCGGATGCGGCGATCGGGCGGATACGGGCACTGAAAGTCATTCACTCTCCTCCATTTGACTGTTCTGAAACACGAGGACGGAGGACCTCCGTCTCGATCTGAAAACGTCCCAGGACGGCACCGACACCGTGTGATCGGCCAAGGCCTCGTCCTTGCGTGCATCGCCGATCGCCTCGACAAGAGGCGCTTCGTTGAGCTCCCTCTCCCGTCCATCATCTTCGATCATGAGAGTCGTGATGGTTCTGGCGAGCCGGCTTTTTTCCTGGCGGACCTGCTCGTCGTACCTGACCATCGCGCCGACAGAGGGATCGTTCCGTCCGTAGTGGGAGTGCAGCATCACCTGTTCGGCCCGGCTCGGGTCCGCGCCCGCTTTCACCGCCAGCCGGTAATATCCGTCGAGAATGGTCGCCGTGGCCCGAAGGTTGAGGCATGGGTCGAAGGCATCTGAAATCGAAAGGTTGAGCTTGCGGAGTTCTTCCAGGCCGATGCCGCCAAGACCGAGCTGGATGTCCTGCCGGCCGGCTGCCATTGATGTGGCGATTGCGATCGCCTCCACCTTGGTCGTGGACTGCTCCGAGAGTGTTGCGCCGCTGTTGACCCGGATGGCGAAGGGTTCGAACCGGCTTTCAAGGCTGACGATGGCGGCGAGCGTCTCGGCTGCAATTGTGGGTGCGCACGTTTGCGCCAAATCGAGGAACGCAACAGGCATGCTCAGTACCACACTCGTTGCTTGCCAACACCGTCGATGGTCACGTCGATGTAGTGCGGTTGCGGGCGGATGTTCGGTCGCGTCGTCACATAGCGCTGGCACTGCGTACGGCCGTCTCTCCGCCGCCACGCTGCCGACGAGGTCATCCGATCATCGTTGGAGTAGCATTCAGCGTTCGAGACAGTCTGTGGCGTGGTCGAGATACAACTCGCTTCGAGCCCGTGGTCTCCATACCGCGTTGCCAGGCGATAACCGTCATTGCAGTAATAGGGGTCGTATCGAGGGCGCGAGGTCTGGAACCCAACGCCGCTGCACGTGGGAAAGGAGTGCCCTTTTGCAAGCGCGCGCCAGAGCTTGTGGATTGGCGGCCGGCACTCTGCATATTGTGTCGGACCGCTCGGATTGGAAAGGCACAGGATAACCTGGCAACCCCATTCAGCCGCTCGCGCTTTACTGTCGAAAACAAGATAGGATGGCGCTAGACTGGCTGCAGCGACAAATGCCCGTGCAAGAGACTTGTTCATGACCACCACCTTCACTGACGCGATTGTGTGCAATCCTAACAGGCGCGCAATTTCGCGACGCGTTTTACAATCATATATCTGACAGTATAAAGAATGACAAGCGCACTTAATGCCCATTGGCAGAGCCAGTTGTTTTCGGCTTACGCTCTGCAAGAAGTTTTCGACAAACCGGTTGAGGGAGAGACGCCGCAATCGCGTTTGAAGCAGGTCGGGATGATGACGGTGCTCTATATGATGCATCAGAACCACGAGAAGCTAACGCTTTCGAATATAAGCCAAATTACCGGGCTGACGCGCAATGCTGTGGCGGAATCGATCGATCCTCTCATCGAGCGGGGCATATTGACCGAAACGATTGTGAAGAACTCGATGGGACGAGGAACTGCGAGGCAGTTTGAGTTCAGCCCGGACGTTTTCGATCGCCTAAGGTTGAGCCCGGAGCAGCGAAAACCTGGAACGTAGTAAGTTTTTTGCAACACTAACAACGGCACACGGCGGCGGCGTTGAGCTAGTCAGGGCTGGCCTTGGCTTCTGAACACTCGAAAGGCGTGGCAACTTCGAGCAGTTTCTTGGCCGCCAAGAAGGCGTTAGCTTGGGGGGCCAAGAACTTCAATTCTGTCATCCAGATCTGCTTTTCTACGGCCGACGGGCGAATGCCTGTATCGCATTATTTACTTACGAAGGCAGATTCCCAAAGAGGTTAGCCTTTCACCTGGCGGTACGCCGCAGCCCTTCCAGTAGCGGTCGCAGCTTGTGCTTGCGCCGGTGCTGCTCGATGAGCCCATCAAGGTGCGCAAGCCACTGGCCGGACCGTCCGCAAACCTTATGCGCGCGTGCGGCAATCGCGAGCCACAGCGCGGCCGTCTCATAGCGGCTTGATCTTCCTTCAGACATAACCGGTTCGGCCATGCGGCATGCAAGGACAATCACCCAATCGGGGTGATCCGCCAATGCCCGTTCAGCAAGCCGAGCCAGCGCAGGGTCACGTGCACTGAAGAAACGCGTTTCCTGCAGGTTGATGCAAGCAACGGCTTCGGCGACTAAGTCCTCATCGAGCAGGATTTCGATCCGCTCATAGGCGTAAGGTGCCGCCATCAGCGCCGCAAGCAGCAATTCGCGCAATTTCGGCCAATCCGAGGGAGCAACGAGTTTCTTGGCCACGCGGAAATCTTCAAGTGCGAGGCTTTCTTCGAAGGCTACTTGCGTTGCCTTGAACATCATATCCCGGTTGCCCGCCTCATGTGCCTTCTCGCGCAGCCAGCGGGCCAGCATTGCCCTGCCTGTTCTGTCACGCCAATTTTCTTCACCTTCGCCGCGCCCATCTCGCGACAGCCCCCAGGCGGCAATGTCGATCGCAGTCTCCAGTTGGCCGACAGCAGCGACGGCCTCGGCCAGCCGTAAGAGATCACCATGTGTGGTTAGGCGCACATGGGCGAGCGCGACCGCCTCATTGACACGGCCCGTCTGCGCCAGCTTCACAGCATGGTCGCAATGGAACCCCGCCGCACGGGAAAGGTTGAGAAAATGCTCACCACGCCCCATGGCTTCGAGCGCGGCAAGTCGGGCCCGCGTCAGATCGTCATCGAGCGGATCACTGCCTCCCGCAAGCGGCCAGCTCTGCCCAAGCCCTGCGAGCGTCGCCTGAAGGCCTGGCTCGTCCCAGCCCTGCATGCAAGCTGCAATGGCAGTAGCAAAGGCATCGTCGGCGCCGAATTCTGCAAGTTCGCCCTCCCAGTCGGCCAATTCATCGGCGAGGTCATCACGCGCCTCCTGTGAGACACCATCCATGAGGGCGGCTTGAGCGATCAATTGATCAAGCCGGGGAAAGAACTCGTGCAGGGTTTCATCCCAATCGGCGTTTTCCGGGCAATATGCGGCCAGCCCCGAGGCCACGGGCTTCAAGATCGTCAATGCATGGACGCCGCGCCCTGCGGCAAGAAAGAGCTCAGCCTCGTCAATCAGTTGTTCGAGCGCCGCTTCATCGATACCCGCGGCCCGCTCGCCCCAACTGTGCCGATGCCGCCCCGAACCGGCCGAAGAGAAAAGCGCTTCGGCGCGACGACGAAACGGCACCGGATCGAGCAGCGTGCTTGCCTCGTCAGCCACCGAAACCGCGAATCTGGCATCGAGCCAAAGGGCAAAGCCCTCGTCTCTCCCGGCGCGTTCGAGCACAAGCGCCTCAAGCCGTTCACGCGAAATCGCCCGTAGAAGTTCCGCGCGCTTGTTCTCCGCCTGTTTCATCTGTACTCCTCAAAACTTCGACTTCAGATGCTTGGCGGCGATCCGCTTGGCTTCAAATCAGCTTTAGCTTCGTCGCCAGAGCCGTCGCCTGCGGAAGCGAGTAGGCATTGAGCTTCCTGCGCGCATTATTCATGTGGAAGTTGACGTTCCAGTAGCTCATGTTCTCGATGGCGGCGATTTCTCTCATGGACTTGCCCTCGGAGGCCCACTTGAGCATAAGCGCCTGTCTAGCGGTCAGGCCGATGCTCGGTTTTGCTGTAGGTTCAATGTTCGCTTGCTCAATCCGCACATGAAGCTGGGCGACCGCCATGGCGGCCGCTACCGGATCGATATCCCCTTTCAGTGAGAGGGAAGGCTTGTGCGAGGCCATTGTCAGCATTGCCATACGTCTGAACGCAGTCACGACCGGAATGGTGATGCCCGACCGAATGCCGAAACCGGCAGCATCCAGATAAAACTGCCGAACGCGCCTCGATCTGACAGCCCTTGAGTTTTCGGAAGACCAGGTGAACGCCTTCATCGTGGCCCTGGCGATCTGGATTACGGGATCGATCTCGTTGAAGCTCTTGGAGAAGTACCAATCCTGCCATTCGGGATGATAATTCGAAACGGCGAATGTTCCGATTGGTTGAAGATTAAGGTAGGCGTAATACTCGAAGCCGAGTTCTTCGGCGAGCTCGGTGAGCGCTTCGTTGAACATCTCCTTGGTGCGCGCCACGGCGGAAACATCGGTTAGCTTCTGAAACCAGCTCTTCACCTTCTCCTCCTTTTTTTGCCCTCTCGTCTTACTGAAACAATACTCGGCCCAGCGACATTCTGGACCTTTTGGGAAGCAGTCGGCGAGTTTGTGCTTGCCACAACTCGCCTTGAAGGTTCAAGGACCGTCGTCGCCAAACTCTGGCGGCCTACGTTGCCACCTACCTATCTACTCGCCATGCGCCGGCAGACGGCGCTTGGTTTTGTTTCTTCCCGAATGGTCGCCCACAGCTTTAAGCGATCTTGATGCCGCTGCCAGCGTGCGGGCAATTTCCACGATCTCTTCACGGTTCGCGGTAGGGTCCTCTTTATTCCAGGCAAGCCCCATGCCGATCGTGAAATCCACCCCCTCCACTTCCCGAAGGTGGAACGACTGATGGGGCAAATCCCTGGTCCATTCCGGCACGAAACCTACACCCATCCCGGCCGCGACCAGCGAAACCAAGGAGAGCGTGTCGTCGCAACTACAGGCAACCTGATCGAGAAGGCCAAATTTTCTGAACTGCTCGAAGAAGTACTTTTCCGTGTAAGATAGATTCGAGCGGGAAAAAGAGATGATCCGCTCCTGTTTCAGATCGTTCATTGTGACGGTTTCCGCCGTCTCAAGCCGGCTGCCAAGTGGCACCGCCAGAAGATATCGTTCGTTGGCGATGCTCTGCCAACGGAGCGATCCGATGTTTTCGACCGGCCGGATAAAGCCAAGGTTGATACGGCCCTTCTCCAGGTCGCGGATGATTGCATCCGTGGAACCGCTGCTCACGTGAATCTGAATATCGGGAAATCGCTTGCCGAGCTTGTTTAGAAAAAGCGGCAAGACACCGAAGGTCGCGGGATATATGGTTCCGATGGTGATCCGATCGACATTCTTGCCCGCAACGGCCCGGACGACAGCGGAACTGTTTTCGATCTCCCGCAGAACACTGACGCACCGCTCGTAAAAAACTTCTCCGGCTTTGGTTAGTTGAACACGACGCGTAGAGCGGATGAGAAGCTGCACGCCGAGCTCTTTTTCCAACGTTTGTATCTGCACGCTAAGGGCGGGCTGCGCCATGGAGAGCGTGGCCGCGGCGCGACCGAAATGCAACTCCTCGGCCAGGGTTGCAAAACATCTCATTTGACGGAGTTCCATTCGCCTGTCCTCTGCATCCGCGCAAGCCATTCTACAAGGACACAGATCATCCATTAATCGCCAGATTAGATCAATCTGTTATTTTTTAATAACATGAAACCCATGAATTCCTGCAGTAGACGGCGAATCGTCTTTGTCCTATCGGTTGCACATGAAAACGAGCCTCGAACACCTTCCCGAGAAGAAGCAGCGCGAGCTTGCCCGCGTTGTGGAGATCATTCACGAGGAGTTTGCCGATGCGCTCGAGGGTGGCTCGGCCGACTTCAAGAAGCGCGGGCGGATCCTGAAGATCATCCTCTTCGGCTCCTACGCCCGCGGCACCTTTGTTGACGAACCGCACACGATGAAGGGCTATCGCTCCGATTACGATATCCTCGTCATCGTCAATTCGAAGAAGCTCGCAGAACCGCAATACTGGGACAAGGCGACCGACCGTCTGATGTGGGACAAGGGCGTCTCAACGCCGGTGGGGCTGATCGCCCACGGTGCCCGGGAGGTGAACAACTTCCTTGCGGACGGACAATATTTCTTCGTCGATATCCTGCGCGAAGGCATCGTGCTCTACGAGCTCGACGACCGGCCTCTGGCCGAGCCGAAACGACTCTCCCCAGCTGATGCGTTTCGATTTGCCAAGGAGTATTTCGATGACCGGATACCTCACGCGAGGGTCTTCTTAAAGACCGCAACGTTCTGCGTCAGGGAACATGACCTCAAAGAAGCGGCTTTTCTACTGCACCAAGCGATCGAACAATCGTACGCGGCGGTTCTCTTGGTCCTCACCAACTACAGCCCGCCGTCGCACAACCTCAAATTTCTCCGCGGTCTCGCCGAGGATCGTGATCAGCGACTGGTCGAGGCCTGGCCACGGGACCAGCATCGCTTTACCGCCTGGTACAACATTCTCAACGAAGCCTATGTGAAGGCACGCTATTCGAAGCACTTCGAGGTCACCGAAGAAGCGCTCGCCTGGCTTCTCGAGCGAACTGAACATCTCCACCGGCTCGTCGAGATGATCTGTCAGGAGCGGCTGGCGGAATTGGAATTGGGTTCAGCCTAGCTTCCACATGCCTGCATCTCGACTCAGCATGCGTTGGAATAAGTATAGGGCGCGATCAACTTCGGGATCGTGCCACTCGAAGGCGCCCTTGACCATGCCCGAGACGTCCCTGCCGTCGGCGCCCCATTGTGCAGTGTCTATGTTGCCGCTCTTCAGGGCTTCGTCAGCGACGACGAGGTCTGATAGACGTCCTGTTTGCAGGATGCATCAATTAGCGATACGCCTGGTGCAATGGTTCTCTCGCTTGATGCAGGCGATCTCCGCCGTCGAGCATTCGGCAACACCGTTGACGACCGCGCAATGCGAGCATTGATCGGTGAATTCCACACAATCCGGATTGGCCTTGATGAAGTCCTGCAGGCTGGAATTCTCGGTCTGTCGCGGCTCGGGAACGGCATTCGCAACGGGAGTATCCGCCGCGTGAGCGGCGGTCATCCCCGCGATGGCAAACGCCAGGCAAAGCGCTTCACGAATGCTGGACTGCCTCATCCCCTGTTCCTCCTACCGCAAATCCGAACGCGGCATGAAACGGCTCTCCTCCGCAACGGCACATTGTTAGAGCGTGCCGTCACAACAGCCGCCGTGCAAGCGATCGCCCGCCGCCCTCACCCCAGTTCGTTGCGGATCGCCCGCATGAACACCCTGGCGCCGATGCCGATCAGCTCATCAGGAAAGTCATAGTCCGGATTATGCAACCGCGCATGGTTCTCGCCGGCGCCGAGGAAGAACATCGCCGCTGGCGCCACGCGTCCGAAGAGGCCGAAATCCTCCGACCCCTTCATCGGCAGCACGCCCTCGCCCTTGTCGTGGCTGACGCCCTCCTCGTCCATGGCCCGCTCAAGCGCAGTGACCGCGACTTCCGCATTGCTGCACTGGTGGAACACGTCCTCGTAGCCGATCGTCACCTTCAGCCCGGCAGCCTCCGCCTCCCTGGCAACCAGCGCCTCGGCGCGCGCAACAAGGTCGGCCATGCGTTCGTCGGTCAGTGTCCTGAGCGTCGCCCAGATCTCGGCATAGCCGGGGCTGATGCCGAAGGCAGCCTCGCCGAGCCGCGCATGCGTCACCGTGACAAGCGTATAGGTCTCGTCGAGCGGCCCGTTGTTGCCGAGCGCCGTCAGACCGGAAAGCAGCGCGGCAACAGCAAAGGTCGGCGCAATGCCATCCTCCGGCGTCGAGGCATGCGCCGTCTTGCCGGAAAGCGAAATCCGCATGCCGCGCGAGGCGCAGTTGACCGGTCCGCCGCGTAGCGCCGCATGGCCAAAGCTTAATCCCGGGAAATTGTGCAGCGAGAAGACCAGGTCCGGCCTGATGTCAGCAAATTTCGGGTCGGCAAGCACGGCCGCAGCACCCGCGCCGTTCTCCTCCGCCGGCTGGAACATCAGGATCGCGCGGCCCCTCACCGGGCGCTCGCGTCCAAGCGCTTTGGCCAGCGCCATCAGGATCGTCATGTGCCCGTCATGGCCACAGAGATGCCCCTTGCCCTTGATCTCCGAGCGATGCGCGATCTCGGAGATCTCCTCGATCGGCAGCCCGTCAAGCTCGGCCCGCACCATCACCGTCGGCCCCGGCTCTTGGCCCTGATAGATCGCCGCCACCCCATGCCCGCCAAGGCCTGTCATTACCGCATCCGGCTTCGTCTCGGCCAGAGCCTTGAGGATCGTTTGTGCCGTCTCCCGCTCCTCGCCCGAGACTTCCGGCCGCCGGTGCAGCTCGCGCCGAAAGGCCGTCAATGCCTCAAGTTCACGGTCGATCAGAAACATTCACGCCCCCAGGTTCTTTATCCGGATAGAAGCTCCAGTTTCCGGCTCCACTGCTCACGCGTCTGGACAACGCATGCTCTTGGCCCCTTCAAAAGTCTCCCAGACACGACCTTAGACCATCTCCGCTATTGAAAGAGAAGAGCGAAAGACGCCCTTGGACACAGCGACAGCGGATCGACTTCAGCACCATCTTCGCACTTGCTTTGCCGACTGGAACTTGTTCGCCGCAGTTGCAGTCAGGAAACTGGTTGCTCGAAACCGCGCTCAAAGTCGGTCTTCAAGTGAAGCCTCTAACTTGTTGTGGCGTTGAATGGACCTGTTAGGCAGTTTCGAACGCGATATGTCTCCCGCCAAACTGCATAGAACTTGTCGCGGAAGTTGCGTCATATCCGGTTGAATGGCGTACCACACCCAATTGCTGCAACCTCCAACTTCCCCTACATTGACCAAGTGGTAAAAAAGACGCACGCAAAACGCGCAATCAATCAGAGGGGAACTTAATGCAAAGCGATTCCTTCAATTTTGCCATTTCCAGAAGAACCCTGATCAAGACTGCCGGCGCCTCCGCCGTGGTGGCGGCCACGGGTCTGCCGAGCCGTCTGCTCGCTGCGGATCCGATAAAGGTCGCGGCCATCTACACCGTTCCGGTCGAGCAGCAGTGGGTCAGCCGTATCCACAAGGCGGCGAATGCAGCCAAGGAGCGCGGCGACATCGAATATGTCTATTCGGAAAATACCGCGAACAACGATTACGAGCGCGTCATGCGTGAGTATTGCGAGGCAGGTCACAAGTTGATCCTGGGCGAGGTCTTCGGCGTTGAGGATGCTGCCCGCGCCGTAGCCAAAGACTATCCGGATGTCGCCTTCCTGATGGGTTCGAGCTTCAAGCCCGATGCCGCCGTACCGAACTTCTCGGTTTTCGACAACTATATCCAAGACGCATCCTATCTGTCCGGCCTTGTCGCTGGCGCAATGACGAAGTCCAAGAACATCGGCATGGTGGGAGGTTATCCGATCCCGGAGGTCAACCGGCTGATGAACGCATTCATGACCGGCGTGAAGGAAGTGGCCCCGGACACCAAATTCCAGGTCGCCTTCATCGGCTCATGGTTCGATCCGCCCAAGGCCAAGGAGACCGCATTCGCCCAGATCGATGGGGGTGCGGACCTGCTGTATGCCGAACGTTTCGGTGTGTCCGACGCCGCCAAGGAGAAGAAGGTCTTGGCCATCGGCAATGTCATCGATACCCAGGCGGACTATCCGGACACCGTTGTCGCCTCCGCACTGTGGCATTTCGAACCGACGCTCGAAAAGGCGATCAGCGAAGTGAAGGCCGGCACTTTCAAGGCCGACGACTACGGCATCTATTCCTTCATGAAGAACGGCGGCTGTTCGCTGGCGCCTCTCGGCACCTTCGACAGCAAGGTTGCGGACGCCATCAAAGCTAAGGTCGCGGAAAAGGAAAAAATGATCAAGGACGGTTCGTTTACCGTCGAGATCAACGACGCCGAGCCGAAGTCGACCTAGCCCTCCTTCCTCGCGTTCATGGGAGAAGTGGTCTGCAGTGCCGGGCGAGGAATTACACTTCGCCAACAGCGACCATTCTCTCCTTGGACGGGAAAGGAAGCCCCCACAACTCCTCTTCCGGTCGCCGACGTGTCTAGCAAACCCGCCCTTCGTCTTTCCCGCATTAGCAAGCGCTTCGGCCCGCTCAGGGCGAACGACGCCATTTCCTTCGACCTCAAGCAGGGCGAAGTCATCGCGCTTCTCGGGGAGAATGGTGCCGGCAAGACGACTCTGATGAACATTCTCTTCGGCCACTACGTCGCCGACGAAGGAACCGTCGAGGCCTTTGGCAAGCCGCTTCCACCAGGAGATCCGCGCGCTGCCATTGATGCCGGCATCGGCATGGTCCACCAGCACTTCACCCTTGCTGACAACATGACGGTGCAGGAAAACATCGCGCTTGGCACGCAGCGCCTTTGGCGCCTACGGCTCGACCGGGCCGCAGCGCGGCGGCGCATCGAGCAATTGTCCGCTGATTTCGGCCTCGCCGTCGATCCCGCGGCTACCATCTCCCGCCTTTCGGTCGGCGAGCGCCAGCGCGTCGAGATCCTAAAAGCCCTTTATCGCGAAGCCCGCATCCTGATCCTGGACGAGCCGACGGCCGTTTTAACCCCCGCCGAGACTGAGGCATTGTTCCGGACGCTTAAGCTGCTCGTCGCCAAAGGCCTGTCGATCATCTTTATCTCTCATAAATTACACGAAGTGATGGCTGTCAGCGATCGTGTGCTGGTTCTGCGTTCCGGCCAGCTCGTCGGTGAGCGCGAAACAGGTTCGACCGATCGCAAAGAACTGGCAGCTCTTATGGTTGGCCAGGAGGTCCAGCCAACGAAGGTCAGCCCGCAGAAACGGGGAGCACCGCTGCTGGCACTCGAGCATGTCTCCGCAACGCCGTACAACGGGGCGGGCCTCGACAAGGTGTCGCTTACGCTCACAGCCGGAGAAATCACCGGGCTTGCCGGCGTTGCAGGCAATGGCCAGGCTGTCCTTGCTGCCCTCATCGCCGGCATACGGCGTCCAACCAGCGGCAGCATTTCCATTGCGGGGCAGGAAGTCGTCGACTGGTCGCCGCGCGCCGCGCTCGCCCATGGCGTGGCCCGCATTCCGGAAGACCGCCACGCTGTCGGCAGCATCGGCGACATGAGTGTGACGGAGAATGTCATCGCCGAACGCTACCGAAGCCCTCGGTTCAGCCGCATGGGCTTCCTGAATTGGAAAGCCGCCGGGCGCTTCGCCGAGAAACTCATTGCCGACTACGACGTCAAATGCCCTTCGCCCGAAGCGCGCATACGCCTACTCTCAGGCGGCAACATGCAGAAGCTCATCCTCGGCCGGGCCCTTGATGCCGACCCGGCGGTCATCCTAGCAAGTCAGCCAACACGCGGCCTCGATGTCGGCGCCGTCGCCTATGTTCACCGCATGCTGCTCTCAGCGCGAGATCGGGGCGCCGCGATATTGCTCATTTCGGAAGATCTCGAGGAAGTCCTGGCATTGTCCGACCGCATCTTCGTTATGTTCAAGGGGCGCCTTTCCACGTCCTCTGCAAGGGGCGAACGCAGCATTCGGGAACTGGGGGAACTGATGGCAGGCCACAGCGGGGAGCGCGGCGATCATGCGGCTTGAACCGAAACCCGCGCCGTCCTTGGCGATCACCTTACTGTTTCCGCTGGCGGCCATAGGCACCACGCTGGTTCTGACGTCGATACCGGTTCTCGCCGCCGGCGCTTCCCCACTGTCCGTCTTCTATCTTGTGGCGAAGGGGGCCGCCGGCTCACAGTTCGCCTTCCTGGAGACCTTGACCCGGGCGACGCCACTGATCTTCACGGGTTTGGCGATCGCCGTCGCCTTTCGGGCAAAACTCTGGAACATCGGCGCAGAAGCCCAACTCTACATCGGTGGCGTCGTCACCGTGGCGCTGGGAACCGGCGCACTGCCCCTGCCTTCGGTCGTTCTCATCCCGGTAATCATGGTCGCCGTCATGGCCGCAGGCGCATTGCTTCTGCTCGGCCCAGCCGTGCTGAAGACGCGTTTCGGCGTCGACGAGGTGGTCACCACGTTGCTGCTCAACTTCATCGTCCTGCTGTTCGTATCCATGCTCCTCGAAGGTATGCTCAAGGATCCGATGGGGCTCGGCTGGCCGCAATCGCAGAAGGTTATTGCCGAAGCGCAACTGCCGCGCCTCATCCAGGGCAAGCGGCTGCACTATGGCTTCGTCATCGCCCTTGCTTCGGCCGTCCTCATCTGGGTCGTTATGAAAAAGACGGTTCTCGGCTACGAGATGCGCGCCGTCGGCCTCAATCCCGAGGGCGCTCGTTTTGTTGGGATTCTGGTCGACCGCACTCTGATGAAGACGGCGTTGCTTTCGGGGGGATTGGCCGCTCTCGCGGGTTTTTCCGAAGTCTCTGGGCTCAAAGGCAACCTGACGCTCGACCTGTCGCCGGGCTACGGCTACACCGGCATCGTCGTCGCTATGCTGGCCATGCTGAATCCGCTCGGCGTCATCGCCTCTGCCATTTTCGTCGCCGGCATCTTCGTCGGCGCCGATGCCATGAGCCGAGCGGCCAAGGTACCGAGTTACATAGCCGACGTCATGGTCGCCACCTCGCTACTGACGATGGTTGTCGCGATCCTTCTGACGCGATTCCGGATCAGGTGGAGGTGACATGGACGCGCTCGAAATCCTCTTCACCGCCTCTTTCTGGGTTGCCGCAATCCGCATAGCATCCCCGCTGATCTTCGCGACCATGGGCGAGTTGATCTGCGAGCGCGCCGGCATTCTTAACCTCGGTATCGAGGGGATCATGACGGCAGGCGCCTTCGCCGGCTGGTTTACCGTATATTCTGGCGGCGATCTTTGGGCCGGCTTGCTGGTCGCTGCCCTTTTCGGCGCCATGTTCGGCCTGCTGCATGCTACGCTCACGATACCACTCGGCCTGTCGCAACACGTCGTCGGCATCGGTGTTACGCTGCTTGCCACGAGTCTTACTTATTTCATCTATCGTCTTGCGCTGCCCGAGGTGACGTCGCCGCCCAAAATCGAGCCGTTCCAGCCCCTGCCGATCCCGGGCCTGTCCCGCATTCCGGTCGTTGGCGAGGCACTGTTTACTCAGACGCCACTGACCTATCTTGCATTCATATCGGTCGCCGCCGTTGCCTGGATCCTCTATCGCACGCCCATCGGTCTCGCCGTTCGTGCCGCAGGCGAAAATCCGTCAGCGGTCGAAGCGCAGGGCATTTCGGTCACTGGCATTCGCATGGGCGCTGTCGTCGTTGGTAGCGCGCTGATGGCGGTCGGCGGCGCCTTTCTCACCACCTCGGCTTTCAACTCGTTCTTCTTCCAGATGATTAATGGACGCGGTTGGATTTGTATCGCACTGGTCGTCTTCGGCTCCTGGCGGCCAGGTAAGGCGCTGATCGGCGCCATCCTCTTCGCAGCCTTCGATGCCTATCAGGTTCGTCTGCAGCAAATATCCGGCGGCATCGTGCCCTATCAGGTTTTCCTGATGATGCCCTATGCGCTGTCGGTCCTGGCGCTGATCCTGGTCGCACGTCGTGCTGCATATCCCAGAGCTTTGATGATCCCGTACCAGAAAGGCGAAAGATGAGCTTCGACCTGATCATAAAAGGGGGCACGCTGCCCGATGGAAACGTCGCCGACGTCGGCATCAAGGGCGATAGGATCGCCGCGATCGAGCCGCGCATCGATGCGGAGGCTGGTCGTGTCGTCGATGCCTCGGGCGACCTCGTCAGTCAGCCCTTTGTCGATCCGCATTTCCATATGGATGCAACGCTGTCCTACGGCCTGCCACGTATCAATGCCTCGGGTACGCTGCTCGAAGGCATCGCGCTGTGGGGCGAACTCAAGCCGCTCCTAACCCACGCGGCCGTCAAGCAGCGGGCGTTGGCTTATTGCGACTGGGCGGTCTCGATGGGCCTCCTCGCCATCCGCACGCATGTCGATACCTGCGACGACCGCCTTCTTGCGGTGGAAGCGCTGCTGGAGGTTAAGAAGGAGATCGCGCCCTATATCGACCTCCAGCTTGTCGCCTTCCCGCAGGACGGGTTCTATCGCTCGCCGAATGCGCGCGAAAACACCATCCGCGCCCTCGACATGGGCGTCGATATCGTTGGTGGTATTCCGCATTTCGAGCGGACCATGTCCGACGGCACGCGTTCCGTTACCGAACTATGCGAGATCGCGGTCAAGCGCGGCCTGATGGTCGACCTGCATTGTGACGAGACCGACGACCCGTTGTCGCGCCATATCGAGCAGCTTGCCTATGAGACCCAGAGGCTCGGCCTGCAAGGCCGGGTGGCTGCCTCGCACCTTACATCGATGCATTCGATGGACAACTACTACGTCTCGAAGCTGCTGCCGCTGATTGCGGAAGCCGACATCTCAGTGATCCCCAATCCACTCATAAACATCATGCTGCAGGGACGCCACGACACCTACCCTAAGCGCCGTGGCCTCACGCGAGTGCCGGAAATGCTAAAGGCCGGCATCCGCACCGGCTGGGGTCAGGATTGCGTGCTCGATCCCTGGTATTCCCTCGGTACAGCCGATATGCTCGACGTTGCCTTCATGGGCTTGCACGTCGCCCAGATGTCCTCGCCCACAGACATGCGCACCTGCTTCGACATGGTCACCAAAATCAATGCCGAGATTATGGGCCTCGATCATCTCGGTCTGGCTGTGGGCAAATCCGCAAGCCTCGTCGTGCTCGATGCGGGCAACCCCATCGAGGCGGTGCGCCTGCGCGCCGAACGGGTTTGTGTCGTCGCGAAGGGCAAGGTTGTGGCCGAACGCGAAAAGCGCGATACGGCCCTGTCCATCAAGGGTCGCCCCGCGACCATCAACCGCCGCCACATCGTGCCACGGCATTCGCCAGCTTAGCGAATGCAACACGATTGATATGGTTTCGGTATCAATACCGGGAAATCAACATTCGAGATCGCAAGACTGGTGGGCGCAATGTCACCGAACCGACAACACCAACAAAAGGGATTGTCATGAGGTACACTGCGCTGTGCGCACCCGCGATCGTAACAATGGTTTTCGCTGCGAACGGCCACGCCGAAACGCTCATCGTCAACAGCTATGGCGGGCCGTACGAAACCATTATTCGGGACGGATCATTGAGCCTTTCGAGGCCAGGTTCGGGATCAAGGTAATCTACTACGCCGTCGGTTCGGCCTCAGCGCAGTTCAGCGCACCGCACGCCATCGCTGTGGCCGTATCGGCGTTGAGCCGGGTCCCGACTGGTTCGTGGATGACTGGCTCAATGACGAGATCGCCGGGCGGTTTCAAGACATACTATCCATGCCCCACCTCTAAGAGCCTGACCGAAAAAGAGTTGAGTGAAATCAGTCATTTGTGATTCTGTTTGTTTCCTTAGGACGAACGGAGACCACAATGGGTTGGACTGATTTCACCCGTCGGCAATATGCCCGACGCGCGAGTCGTTATGCAAGTGATCTGACGGACCGGGAATGGGGATTGATCTCGCCTTACCTACCTGGGCCAAGGCGTTTGGGCAGGCCACGTCGTACCGATCTTCGCGAGGTCGTGAATGCGCTGCTTTATATTGCTTCGACGGGTTGTCAGTGGCGAATGCTGCCAAAAGACTTTCCGCCGTTTACGACAGTTCAGGCCTATTTCTACGAATGGCGGGCAACGGGTTTATGGGGCCGGATCAACCATCGTCTTGTGATGGAGACGCACGAGCTGGAGAGCTGGAAGGTCGGCAAGCCTCACCGTCTGCTGGCGTGATCGACAGCCACAGCGTGAAAACCACGGAAAGCGGAGGAATTGCGGGCTATGATGCGGGCAAGAAGATCAAGGGGCGCAAGCGCCACATCATTGTCGACACGCTGGGGCTGATGGTCGGCCTGATGGTGCATGGCGCGGACATTCCGGACCGAGATGGGGCATCCGGCCTCCTGAAGTCAATCCGGTACCGCTGGCCCTGGCTCCGACATGTCTTCGCCGATGGCGGCTATGCGGGCGACAAGCTGAAGGGGAGATTGGCGAAGTTCGGCAGTGGACGATGGAAATCGTCAGGCGTTCCGACAAGGCTGAGGGCTTCACCGTGCTGCCGCGTCGCTGGGTGGTGGAACGGACCTTCGCCTGGCTCGGTCGTTGCCGTAGACTGGCCAAGGATTGGGAGAAAACGATCGCCTCCGCCGAGGCATGGATCACAATCGCCCACATCCGCATCCTCACGCGCCGGCTCGCAAGATACAGATATTGCTGAGGTCCTTTTGAGTCAGCCTCTTATGGGCTAATTCATACCCATACCGTTCCCATGGTCGTCGTTGTAGGGCACTGCTATGGTCGAGGTATGGGAGTCGACAAATGAATGTCACCCATAATCCCACCAGGAAATATCAGTAATGAAGGTGACGCCATTTTGTCGGCCTCCGGCCGCTCTCTGTAAAAGCTTAGCTTGAAGCTACTCGTAAAATCGCGCAGCGTGAAACATCCTAGCGATATCTCTCCACCCAGGTGTCTCTGGCGGCTCTAGCCCTCGATTTAGGTAGTATCCGTCCATATCGCCGACCCATGCACCGAATGCCTCAAGGAAATCCTCAAGGGTACTATTTTCCCAGTGCGCATGTCCTTCACTGAGTTCTTTTCTCATCTCTTCTAGGAATTCACAAAACTGCCGGCGGTTAGTCACCATTTCGCAATCGATTGTAGGCACTACTTCTTCTCCCTCATTCTAACCGAACGGCCCTCGTTCCGTGTGGTGAATTTTCCATTGCTCTCGCGTTGGATTTCCTTCTGTGTTGCCATCCTGGCCTTCATGTCCATCCCCGCTCGCCGAAACGCCTCTACTCGTCGGTTGTCCAAACTGTAAAGAACACCATCTTTCTCCACTAGCCGAACCGCAGGAATGTCCTTGGGTTCGACCGCTCCGGATTTCAGCGATTGTACCAAATCATCAATGCTTCCGCCCTCTTTGAAAGTAGCTTTGATGCTGTCTTGCGAGAAGCGAACCGTGTGTGGATCTATATAAAATTCAGCCATCTTCGCTGCTTTCGCAGCTCTGCTTGATGCAGCGGCGGCTCCAAGGAGTTTCATGCCTGCTGCTGCGGCGTCGTCGTATGGAACTGGCGTGGTGAACGTTAGATTGTCCACAGGACCGGAGTACGGTGCATAAACCTCGCCAGCGGCTAGCATCGGGTCAGCCACGAGATTTGCACCTGAATTAGCCCCCGAAAGGTCCGGACATGCTCCCCCACTTAGCTAAGTGGGTAGGAGATGGGGTGGTTGCCGTCCTCCCCTAACAGCACGGGAACTATGCCAGGATGATGCGGCGTAGAGCACCAGCGGAGAGGATGGCAAATGAAAGACATGATGATCGGCGTGGACTTGGCAAAAAGTGTTTTCCAGCTTCACGGAGCGACAATGACAGGGCACGTGAAATTCCGCAAGAAACTGGCGCGAGGGCAATTCTACCGGTTCATGGCGACCCAAGCGCCTGCACTTGTCGTTATGGAAGCCTGCGGCAGCGCGCATTACTGGTCGCGAGAACTTGTCAAACTGGGCCATCAAGTAAAGTTGATCGCGCCGCAATATGTGCGGCCGTTCGTGAAGCGGCAGAAAAACGATGCTGCTGATGCCGAGGCTATCGTTATTGCAGCTCGTCAGCCCGAAATGCGTTTCGTCTCACCCAAAACCGCGGACCAGCAAGCTCAGGCGATCCTGTTTCGAGCACGCGAGCGTATTGTCCACCAACGAACGGAGCTGATGAATGCTCTGCGCGCTATTCTCTACGAGTATGGGCAGGCTGTTCCGCTCGGGATTGGCCGCGTCAAGCGCATCGCAGTGATAGTTGAGGACGTTGATATCGACCTGCCTGAGCTTGTGCGAGATGAATGCCGTGATCTGCTAGCACAGATCAACGAGAAGACCGCACGGATCGAGGAAAAGACGAAGCGGCTTATCGAGCTGTCACGGCAGAGCGATAATGCAAGGCGGCTTCAGACCATGCCGGGCGTTGGGCCGATGATTGCAATGGCTGTTGAGGCCTTCGCGCCAGCGATGGAAAACTTCCAATGTGGGCGTAACTTTGCCGCTTGGCTTGGCCTTGTTCCCCGGCAGTTCTCATCTGGTGGAAAGGAACGGCTCGGGCGAGCTTCAAAAGCCGGACAGGCTGACATACGCAGGCTGCTGATAATCGGGGCGATGACCCGTATCAGGTGGGCGAGCCTCAAGCCACCTGTGAAGGGCTCATGGTTAGCGCGGATGCTGACAAGAAAGCCGCGGATGCTGGTAGCGATTGCACTGGCAAACAAGATGGCCCGAAGAATATGGGCAATGTTGATGAAGCAGGAGGATTATCGAAACCAGGCATTGGTTGTGGCCTGACAAGAACCGGCTGCGAGTAGCAGAGCCGGCGATGAGGTGTGAGAAGTCGACGACCTGAATGGGCGCATGATCGAACCGATCGGGATTGGGAAAACCAGAACATTACTCAGGGTCTATAGCCCGTGTAGGAGATTTGGACCCGATCCGCAGATCACCATACCGGCCAGCGGTCTTTCGAAGTGCCGCAATAAAAGGCCTGACAGAAGACCGCACTCGATCACACGTCAGAAGGGTTGGAAACTTCTTGCGCAACGGACGGCAACCACAGAAGTAATGTTGGTAATATGACTAGTAGCAACTTTAAGATGGAAGTCCTTTCGGGTCCGGAACGGCGACGGCGCTGGAGCACGGCGGAGAAGCTGGCCATCATTCAAGAGACCTACGAGGCGGATGCGACGGTGAGCGTCGTTGCCCGGCGGCACGGCATTCAGCCGAACCAGTTGTTCGCATGGCGCAAGCTGGCGTCTCAAGGGGCGCTGACGGCGACGGCCGCCGAGGAGGAGGTCGTTCCGGCTTCCGAATACCGGGCGCTTCAGGCCCAGGTGAAGGAGTTGCAGCGCCTGTTGGGCAAGAAGACGATGGAAGGCGAAATCCTCAAGGAAGCCCTCGAAATCGCCACCGGCCCAAAAAACGTATGGCCCGCCCCGTTTGCAAGAGGATTTTACGGTGTTCTGATCAGTCTGCGTCAACGTATACGGTCTCATGAGCAAGCTCATGGCCAAGATGGACATCCGCGCGTCCAGAGCCCCATAAACAGATCGGCAGTAAATGCCATTTTTTTGGCCGGGCTTTCTAAACGCCGTTCGACTGTCAGGCCATCTTCACGATCCTTCCTGCAAATCTCGTTGGGCTACGCGTGTTGTCACACGGCCTCGATCTCCATAGGTACGACCGGATAGTTGCGGTCGAAGGTTGCTTCTTTCCGTAAGGCGACCCAAACGACCCGCGCCAGTTTGTTGGCTAATGCCACCACTACGGCGTTGCGATGGACCCCTCGGCTTATCATGGCCTTCAGCCATCCTCCGAGGGGCGTATTGCTCTGGGACAACGCTGGCAGGGCCGCACGGGCACCGTGGATGAGCAGAGTGCGCAAATACGTGTTACCACGCTTGGATATGCCAAGCAGTCGGGGCTTGCCGCCGGTGCTGTACTGTCTGGGTACCAGTCCGAGCCAGGCCCCGAGATCACGCGCTTTGGCGAAGCTGCTCGCATTGCCCACCGCAGCGACCAGGGCCGTCGCATTAAGAACCCCAACTCCGGGGATGGAAGTCAGCCTGCGCATGGCGGCATCACCGCGTGCCAATTGGATAAACTCGGTATTCAAGGCTCCGATCTTAGCGTCGAGTTCCTTCCATTCCGCACGCAGATCGCCAACCAACTGATGCACGCGCGCAGACAATATCTCTACGCCTTGGGCAAGCATGCCGTCCACGCCGAGCTCGAGTTTCCGCCGCCCAGCCGGAAAGATAACTCCGCGTTCCAGCAGTATGCCGCGGAGTTGATTGATAAGGTTCGTTCGTTCGCCTACCAGGCGAGAACGCACGCGATGCAGCGTCTGGATGTCCAGTTGCTCGTGGCTCTTAAGGTCGACGAAACGCATGGTCGGCCGCGATGCAGCTTCGGCAATACCCTCAGCATCCCGGTCGTCATTTTTCTGGGCTTTGATATAGGGGCGCACATATTCCGGCGACATCAGTCGAACCTCGTGGCCCTGTGCCGCAAACAGGCGCCCCAGATGATGGGCGCCACAGCACGCTTCCATCGCGATTACACACGTCGGAAGCTTCGCCGCGTAATCAATCAGCGTCTGCCGACGCATCGTCCGACGAGCGACTACAGCGCCGGTTGCGTCGACACCAACTACACTGCAAGAATTCTTGCCCAGATCAATTCCAAGGATCACGATAGACATCGGCTCGTTCCTTTCTTTTGATGCCAGCATCATACTCGATGCGGGAGAAGGGGCGGGCCATTCCATAAACAGATGTTGCGTTCGCTCTCTCTTCCGAAGGACTTTTTGAAATGAAGACCGTCTGCGAGACTTTGGGTGTCGCCCGGTCGAATATCGCTGCCCGTGCCACAGGTTCCCCTTCCAGAGCCAGAGGACGCCCGCCACTCCCGGATCGGGAGCTGGTGGAAGATATCAAGGCCGTCATCGCCGACATGCCCACCTACGGCTATCGCCGGGTCCATGCCATCCTACGCAGGAATGCCCGAAAACAGGGCAAGTCATGGCCCAATGCCAAGCGCGTCTACCGGGTCATGAAGCTGCATCATCTACTGCTCGTGCGACATACCGGAGCCGTCGATGATCGTCTTCATGACGGCCAGGTCGCCGTCGCCCGCTCGAACACCAGATGGTGCTCCGATGGCTTCGAGATCGGCTGCGACAACAAGGAGAAGGTCCGAGTGGCCTTCGCTCTCGATTGCTGCGACCGGGAAGCAATCGCCCATATCGCCACCACGGAAGGCATCAAGAGCCAGGATGTGCAGGACCTCGTGATCACGGCTGTCGAGAACCGCTTTGGCCGCATCAACATGTTGCCGCAGCCTATCGAATGGCTCACCGACAACGGCTCCTGCTTCATCGCCAAGGACACCAAATCCTTGCTCCGCGACATCGGCATGGAGCCGTGCTCGACGCCGGTGCGCAGCCCGCAGTCGAAGGAGCAGACATCACGATGCACCTTGTTGGATTTGTTGAGCGTCAATTAACCGGGGTTGGCGGCTACCATAGCGGCCGCCGACGCCTTTTGCGAGTCTGACGTTGCCCGGTGGCTCATACAGGTAGCGGTGGTTGGTAGCGTAGCGATGGCGCTTGAGAACACCATTGCGTCCGAGTTGGTGTACGGTTGTGGCGCTTACGCCAAATCGGCGAGCCACTTCTTCGCCAGTTAGCATGCCGCTCTCGCGCAACCGTTCGAACCGGGTCTTCAGCCCATAGGCACGACGAACGAGCATGACTTTCTTCAAGGTAAAAGCCTCACCGCGCCAGTTACGATGCCCGAGTGCGTTGAGACGACTGGCAATCTGCTGATCGTTGTCGGTCTCCAGCAGTTCGTTGATCAGTGCCACAACCGCTTCCGGGGTCTTGCGGATCACGGCCATGGGTTGGGGACGAGCGACTGCCAGGCTTTGCGTGCGACCTCCGCGCCAGCGTATGTGCATGTTGATCTTCTCGTCGACCAGCAGTGTCACGTCTTCGATGAGGAGACCAAGCATGCGTTTACGCTCGACCGGGCTCGTGCGCTCGTTGTTCCAGATGCGCGGAAAATCTGCGGCCAGCGCTCGGATCCGTTCCTGCATAGCGCCGCCCAGCAATGACTGGTCTGTCTCGTTCTGCCGCTCGTGTTCGCGCTGAAGCGTATCGAGGTCGCGAAGCTTGCCATTCCAGTCCGCTTCGAGTGCGTCGGCAACCAAGCGGTTGTCGGGATCGACCTTCAGATAGCGGCGGCGTGCGAGTTCAGCCTCATACCGGGCGCGCTGTAACTGCTTGTCGCGCAGCGAGGCAGCTTGTTCGACACGTTGTGAGATCTCCTCCTGCACCGCAAGCGCGACCTCTATCGCCGTCGGTGCCATTGCTTCGAGCAGCAACGCGCTGACCGCTTCATCGATCGCTGGTCCTCTTGCCCATTGGCAAGCCTTGCCCGCGTGGCGCACGACGGCCTCGTTGCAGATGTAATAGGGACGAAGATTGCCTTCGAACTGTTCGTAATGGACCCGCATGCGGGCGCCGCAGCGACCACACAAAACTCTTCCTTGCAATAAGCCGTTGCCCTGGCGAGGCATACGACCCCGCAGGCCAGGAGAAAAACCGACTGCATTTTGTTGGAGACTTGTTTGATTGCGTTCGAACTCGTCCCACGAGATGTAGCCTTCATGGGCCTGCGGGATGAGCACCTGCCAGTCGGACCTCGGCATCTTCTGCTGTGCGGACTTAAGCTTGGCATTGTAGACCGTGCGTGTGCGTCCGTATGCGAAAGCACCAGCGTATCGTGGATTGTGCAAAATCTGGATCACGCGAGAATGGTCGATCTGGCTCCACAGCACGTCGCCCTTGCCGATGCCGCGACGGATACGACGGGGAAACAGGATCTTCTCGCTGCGCAGGCGGCGCACGACCGCACAGGCTGAGCCCACCTCCCGGAAGGTATCGAACAGCATGCGCACCGTGTCCTGGATCTGTCGATCCGGATCAAGCACCACGCGCATATCGGGCGTGTAGACCAGTCCGATCGGCAACGGCAACTCGAGCTCGCCACGACGCGCCTTGTTGAGAATGCCGCCTTGCAGTCGAGACTTCAGGATGTGGAGTTCGGCCTCACTCATCGTGCCCTTCAGGCCGAGCAGCATACGATCGTTGAACGACGCGGCGTCGTAAACGCCATCTTCGTCCATGATGAGCGTGCGCGACATGGCGGCCAGTTCCAGAAGGCGATGCCAATCCGCATTGTTGCGAGCCAGGCGAGATACTTCCAACCCCAGCACGATGCCTGCGTGTCCCATTGCGACCTCGCTCACCAAGCGCTGAAATCCATCGCGGTCCTGCGACTGTGCGCCGGAAAGGCCGAGGTCGTTGTCGATGACGTGGACGCGCTCAATCGGCCAACCCAGAGCCACCGCGCGGTCCCGTAATGCATATTGTCGCTTCGTGCTCTCGGTGTTCTCGAACACCTGACGAAGGGAGGATTGGCGAACGTAGAGAAAGGCATCGCGCCGCAGGTGATCGGCGCTAATCTTCATGGCATTATCAGTAGACATGGCTTCCTCCTGTCTCTGCTGCCAGCACCATATTGGCGAGCATGTGCACGAGCTGGCGATCGTGCGCGACCAGCGAAGTTGTCTTGAGCCGAGGCGTCGACTGCTGTCGCGCTATCGCGGATTGATGGGGTGCGATCAGCACTGCCAGGCCGCGCCACAGTCCGTGAAAGACGATGGCGCCCATGCGCCTCGCGCAAGCCGTGCCGCAAATAACATCGGCGCGGAGCGCTTCGTAAACATCCTTGCCGCTCTCCGACATGGCGATTGCGTGCGTCGGCTCTTCATCGTTTTTTTTTACGCGCCACCGCGCGTTCGATGCTGCGCGGATGGACGCTGATGCCCAGTCTCGCATGCACCAGGTCCGCCAGAGAACGGGCCTGCAGTTGGCCGTTCGCATCGAGGTGCTCCTCGACGAGACGCATGACCTCGCCAGTAAGCTTGTGGGCTGACTTTGGCCCGCGGGTGCGCGGCAAGAGGCCGGACATGCCATCGCGCTCGAACGCGGCCTCCGCTTGATAGTAGGTCTGCCGAGACAGCCCGAAAAGCGCGGCCGCATCGGCTTTGTTGGTGCCGTCTTCGCGGGCGTGCCGAAGCATCTCATACTTCACTTGCACGAGATCGAGCGGATCAAAGAAACCTGCTTCCCGGAACCAGGGGGCGCGGACGCCCTCGGGCTTGGGGTTCAGAGCGCCCATCTGGCGCAGGCGATCGGGCTTGCTTTCTTTGGTCACGGGAGCCTCCTTGTGTAATCTAAATTATGCCGCATACAGATCACACGTCAATTAAATTCTATCTCTATTATCACTGATATCCCAGTCATCACAGGCGAAATGCCCTTGATTGATGGCCGTTCGCATCGCGCGCGCGGCATAATTAGCCTTACATTCGCGGCGTAATTTACTTGACGCCTCTTCACTCTTCCTGACGGCTCTTAATGCGATCAATCAATGACGCCAGCGCCGACAGATCGTCTGGGCGGGAGAAGGACCGACCCGCAGCAACCTGACTGAACAGGTCAGCCTCATTGACATCGGTCCACGAGGCCGGCAGCGAACGCAACCGTCCCTGAGCGTCGTAGAACATGACGCGGTCTTCGCCCCAGTTCTGTTTGCGTGTCGACAGCACGAAGCGCTGGCCGCGCCACGGATGGAACGGGTGCGTGACCTCGAACTCTATGCGCGCTTGAGTGTCAGTACGAACTGCAGTCCGGGACTTGAAAGAACGGGATGGCGGAGGCCTTTGTCAAAACATTCAAGCGCGATTACGTCTCGGTAAACCCAACTCCGGATGCCGAAACCGTCATCGCACAACTGCCCTTCTGGTTCGATCATTACAACGATCTTCACCCGCATAAGGCATTAGGATATCAATCACCCCGCGAGTTCATCAGCTCGCAATCTCAAACCTGAGCACGTCCGGTCTTTTGGGGGCAACTCCAGCACCCGAGACGAAGACGTTGGCAGCTTGGTTAATCATTCCCAGAACGGTGTTATCTAACAGCGCGTAGCCGCTTTGAAGGTCAAGTGGCTGAATGTGCTGATACGTTCCCGTGTAGACGAGCCCCGCATTATGTCCGTTCGGATCACTGCTATTAACGGGATCGTTTCCGGCATAGGCATATCGGTTGGTGTCGACGCCAGGCTTTGTCGGGTCCCAGTCGTCAGGTGATATGAACCGTCCGAACTTTGGATCGTAGTAGCGTGCGTTGAGGTACTGCAGCCCGGTCTCGGGATCGAAGCGCTCGCCGATGTAACCCTTCTGCGTGCGCATCGCCGTGTTGGTCGGCTCGCCGTAGGCGGCATAGCCGTTCTGCTCGACGAGATTGCCGCTGCCATCCGTCACCTGCCGGACCGATGCGAGGTGATCGCGGTGCAGGAAGGTGGCGGTGGTGACGCCGGTCTGCGCGACCGAACTGATCTTCAGATCCGGATGCGGATAGCGTGTGTAGGTGTCCTGCCCCGGTTTTCGGTCGATCTCGACATTGGCATCGGGATAGAGCGTCGTCGCAAAGGCATTGCTTTTCTTCACGCGAGAGCCGGACGGACCGTAGACGAGTGCCGTCGTCGCGCCGCCCTGTGTGACGCTCGACAGCCGGTTGGCGCCGTCCCAGGCGAGCGCGCGGCCGCCGTCGCTGACCATGTTGCCGTTGGCGTCATAGCCGATGGTGGCGCTGCCGATGGCGGTCGGCGCGTGCGGACGCACGCCATTGGCCGCCGGGTAGATATAGGTGCCGACACGGCTGCGGGAGGTGAGATTGCCGTTGTCCGCATAGGTGAAGGTCTCGCCCAGCGAGCCGCCGGGGTTCTCCGCCTTGATCAGCCGGCCGCGGGGGTCGTAGTCGTAGACCCAGTTGTCGTTCGCAGTCGCCCCGGTGATTGTCTTGATCTTGCCGGTGAGATCGCGGGTGTACTGATTGTCCATCAGCACGATCGCACCCTTGGTGGTCGTCACCCGATCGAGCCAGCGTCGCTGCGGCGAATAAGTGAAGGTGGTGACGACGCCGTTGACGTAGCTGATCGACTTCGTCTGGCCGTCCGCCTCATAGCTCGTCGCAGCGATGTAGCCCGGGATCGTCGCCAAAAGGTCGGCGTCGTTGTAGCCGAAAGGTTGGGCCGCATTGCCGACCTGTAAGGGGGCGGGCCAGTAATCGATCGCCGCCGTCTTGTCCTGGCGCCCACGGGTTTCGACCGTTACGTGGGTGACCCCATCGATCGTCGTCGTCGTCCGAAGGTCGGAGCCGGCCCCACTATAGGTACGGCTGAAGACGCTGGTCGCCGCGCCATTCTCGGCCTTGGTCATCAGGCCGATATTGTGCGAGGGCGAAGTGAGCGCCTCGTCATAGGTGTTACGGGCCACGACCGTCGGCGTTGGTTCGCCCGGCTGCTGCACCTGCTGCAGCGTCAGCCGGCCCATCTGGTCGTAGGCGAGTGTCGTTACCGCACCGCGGGCATCCGTCTGGCGGATCAGCCGGTCGGCGCCGTCATAGGCATAGGACCAGTTGCCGAGGTTCGGATCATTGGCCGTCAGGCGGTTGCCGAGAAGATCGTAGCTGTAGGAGATCCGAGCGCCGCCGACGTCGGTGACGTTCAACAGCCGGCCGACCGGATCGCAAGAGCGCGCCTGATCCAGAATCCAGGTCGTGCCGTTATAGGACCATTGACCGATCACATTGCCGTAGGTGCTGGTGTAGGTGACCGTGTGTCGCCCCGCCTCGTCCAGCGAGTATTGGTGATAGAGGCCGACGTTGTCGGTGCCCCAAGGCGTTGCGACATAGGCCTGATACTGGTTCGTCCGCGCACTGCCATCCGGATTGACCGTGCGGACCACCCTGTCCTGCCAGTCATAGGAATTGACCGTCCATTGCGGCGCTTCACCGTAAAAGCGTGGAAACGCTGTTTGGGCGACGTTGCCGCGACCGTCGTAAGCCGTCTCCGTCATTCTGACGAGGCCGGTGCCCGGCTCTCCGGGCGACGTCGCCAGCCAGGGGCGACCGAGGCCGTCGAAGTAGGTCCGCTTGACACTCTCCCGAACACCCGATGACAACGGCTCGTAGGTTGCGATCGCCTGTTGGGTCGGATTGCCCTCGTTCTCATAGCGGGTGTTGACGTAGCGGCCGGAACCCGAGTGCGAGTAAGCGTAGGGGCGGCAGAAGGGATCGTAGCCCCAGCCCTCGGCGATGCCGTTCGGATCCGTCTTCGACCACGGCAAGCCGCAGACGAGATCATAGCCGGTGCTCGTCACGAAGCGGGTGTCGGCGGCATTGCCGCCGGTGGCGAAGTAGCGCGGGCCGCGTTCCGTGATTGGGAACATTCCATAGGTTGGATCGTAGTCCCATTCGGTGCGCGAACCGGCGCCGTCCACCGCCCAGATCCGGTTGCCACGGCTGTCATAGCCGTAGGTGCGCGCGATCGAGCCCCAAATACCGTCTGCATCACCGCGCTTGGTGTAGAGCCAATGCCGCGTCAGGTTGCCCTTGGTCGGCGGTATCTGCGCGTTGTTGGAGCCGTCGTATTCGAAGTCTTCCGACTTGACCTGCTTATTGTAGTCGAAGCCGCTCATCACCGCCTTCCACCGCGGCAGCGAAACGATATAGGCAGCCGTATTCGGCGCATAATTGTTGACGGTCCAGACCTCGTCACCGCTGACGTCGGTGCGGCCGAAGTCCTTCAGCTCGGTGACGTTGCCGAAGCCGTCGATCACCCGCTCGGTGCGTAGCGTGACAGTCGCGGTCTCGTTCAAAGTCGTATCGGTGGCAACGTTCTTGACCCAATAGGGCCTGCTCGTCGCGTTGACCTCGTAGCTTTCGACAACCGTCTTCGAGGCGGTGTTTTCGCCATTGCGCGACAGCGTGCGTTCCGGCAGGCCGTAGCTCGCGAGATCCTGGCGGTAGATCGTCTCGACCACCGGCCGCTGCGCCTCGCCATTGGCGGCTGGCTTCGTCATGGTGATCGTGCGGAAACCGAGGAACTTACGCGCCTTGGGATCATAGAGACCGCCGGCATAGGCGTAGTCGGTCTGCGCGACGCCGCCGCGGCCATCGTTGAGCGTCAGCTTCGTAACCGGATGCAGGACCTGCGGCAGGAAGGTGTTGGCAAAGCGCGTCGACGGTGTGTACTCGACCGCAAGCGTCCCGCCCGTCTCCAGCGTCACATTCCGCAGGAAGTTCGGATGCCGTTGTCGGCATAGGCGAAGGTCTCGTCGAGTGCATTGTTGCCGCCGTTGTCGGTCTTCACCAGACGGCCGCGCAGGTCGTAATCGTAAACCCAGTTGTCATTCGCAGTCAGCCCGGAGATCGTCTTGATCTTGCCGGTAAGATCGCGGGTGTACTGGTTGTTGAGCAACACGGTCGTGCCCTTGACCGTCTTCAGCCCGGTGAGCCAGCGCCGTTGCGGAGAGTAGGTGAGGGTTACCCGAACGGGGCGGTCATCAGCGTGTTCACGGATGCCAGCGGCAATCTCGTCGAGCAGACAGCCTATGCCGCCTTCGGTGAGCGCACCAACGCGGCGATGCGGACGCAGAAGGGCTACATCGGCGAGCGCTTCGATCCGGAAACCGGGCTGCAATACCTCAATGCCCGATATTACGATCCACGATTCGGACGGTTCGTTCCGGCGGAGGGCGTGGTTGAAGCCAGCGAAACGTCTGTCAGCCAAGAGTGCGGCGGCGAGGTCTCCGGCGCTGCGGAGTCGGACCGATGAGAATTGGATCCTTCAATCAATTCTGGGGCTCATCGACTACCCAGCAAGGAGATCTCCTTATGACTGCGCTCCGCTGCTTGCTGGCGCGGCTGCTCACCGTTTTGCTCGTGGCGAGCTTAGCGCTGAGCCCGCTACCCGGCGTGGCCAATGCCCGCTTCATCTCACCGGATACGCTTGATCCGACCATCGAAGGGGTGGGTGCCAACCGCTATGCCTATTCTGGCAATGATCCGATCAACAATAGCGATCCTAATGGGCATCTGTTCGATAACATCCGCGACTACTTTTCTTCGCCAAAGGAACGCGACGGACGGAACGCACGTGAGGCTGCAGGCTGGCAACAGGCCCTGGATGATAATGAGAAAAGCTTTCGCGCCGGTCGCCTGGGCGAGGCGCAGTATGAAACTAACAAGGCCGAGTTCGAAAAGGAAAGAGATCGGTATCTCTCACGTGTTGGTCGCACCGATGGTCGCATAGTAGTCGATGGTGTGTTGGAAGCTATAGGGCTTGGGGGTTTCGGACTCGGAGCTAGTGCAGCGAAGACAGCTGTAAAAGCCGGCGAAAGCGCGGTTGCGAAGAGCGTAGGCGAGCTCTTGTCACCAAATGGCAATTTTGTTGGTACTGTTGCGAGAGGCGCGACTCCGAACATTCGGACGGTATCTGCAAGTGAATTCGCGGAGCTGCAGAAAGGGCTTTTGAATGGAGCCAAGCCATCGGGCACTTACGCGGGCGGACGAGGTACGTGGTACGAATTGCCAGATGGTGGTCGTGTAGGCGTACGAGTATCAGATAAATCAGGGGTTACCTTAGATATTGATGTTTCAGGCTTCCCCAAAGGGTTTAAGGTTCATCAACAATGACTAGTGAGCCAGTTAACAAGTATTTTGGCACGCCCCTCAGTGAGTGGATTGAGAGGGTCCCCAATGAACTCGACATGGATGCGGTGGGACTTTGGCAGGTCGTAGAAACCGGAAGAGATGGCTTTGAACTAAGTGGAGTCGACTTGCGGGATTTTGTGCTCAAGTGCGTTCAAGCATTGCTTAAGAGCGGAGCGGTTCCGGTTTTTGCGAGTACCTCATCTGAAAAATTCTGGGAGAAACAACTGGGCTACAGCGATGATGCCGATTGTGCTGCCCGTGAAATTGTCGACGAGTGGACCGAGAGCGGAACTGATCCTGACCAGGATGGGCTCTGGTTTGCCAAGATTTGAATTAACTCAAAATGACATCCAAACGTTCCCGTGGGTCGCGATTAGGCGGCTCGCGAATATCTCCATAGCTGGTGTGGTCATGACACGCCCCTACTCTCGTGACCGAAGGGGAACGAGGAGACAAGTTGAATGGTACTCTTCGAAGCTCGTCTGAATTAGCCCCCGAAAGGGTCGGACATGCTCCCCCACTTAGCATTACAGTTGCATTTTAGTTTTCAGATGCGCTCGTCGCGCGGCCGCCTGATGGGCGCGTCTCCAGCATGACCATGCGATGACGTAGGCGGGGGTTATGCGACGCTGGGCGAGTCTGATGGCGATGCGCCGGACTTCCTGGATAGACCAGCGGATCAAATCCTGATGGTCGGCATCCGCAGTCTTTTTGGGGGCGCCACGTCATTGGCGCGGTATCGGATCACCGCCATCATGGCGAAGGCGAGCATGACCAGGGAGACGTGGCGATGCCAGCCATGCCATGACCGGGTTTCGTTGTGATCGAGTCCGAGCTCGTTCTTGGCGGTCTCGAAGCTGTCTTCGATCGCCCAGCGATGGCCTTCAACGGAAACGAGCGTCTGGATGCCAGTCCCGGCCGGGCACCATGTGGTGAAGAAGGCGAGATCACCGTCGCTGATATTGCGACGGATTAGTAGGCCACGGGTCCAAAGCCCCGATTTCGTCTCGTTATATTCGTCGGCATCGAGATCGGCGAGTTCGCAGTAGGCCCAGTCATGAAGCCGCGCGCCTTTGGTGCCCTCACCGGCGGAAAGACGTTGCCATGCACTTGGATCGAGATCACGGGCGATCTCCTGCGCTGTGCCGGCGACCGGAGGCTTACCCGACCAGGAGCCGAAATGGTGGTCCGATTTAACCCCAAGAACGTAGCCTTTGCAGGCTCGGCGGAGAGTCCCTTCGACGTCCCCGACGCCATACACCGCATCTGCGGCCACCCATGAAAACGGCACATCGGCTGCCAGCGCACGCCGTATCATATCGACAGCCAGGCCTGGCTTGGTAGCGAAGGCTGTAGCCTGAGGAACATGGGCTGCTGCGAGTCTTGCCGGATCGCCGGTCCAGCTCTTGGGCAAGTACAGGGCTCGATCGATAAAGGCATGACCGCGAGCGGACACATAGGCGGCGAACACACCGATCTGGCAGTTCGTTATCTTGCCAGCCGAACCTGTATATTGACGGGCAACACCGCACGATGTCTTGCCCTGCTTGAGGAAGCCCGTCTCGTCGATGACCAGGACCGCGTCATCCGTGGCGAGGTTTTCTACGACATACTCTCGCACGATGTCGCGAAGTGCGTCCGCATCCCAGCGCCCGCGCCCCAGAATGGCTTGTTGCCGCCACGGGCCGGGATCACCGGCCGCCTCAGCACGCATCCAACCAGTCTTCCGCCGCTCGTCACCCAGCAAACCGTCCAGGAAAAGGTTCGCAGAGGCTGCAACGCGCTCCTGCGTAAACAGTCCGCGCATACGAGCCTTCACGTCACGCAGCGATGATGCCCAAAGCTCAAGCGTCGTCTCGATCGATGCACCTGCCATCCATGACCTCCGAATCATGGAGACCCATAGATTCAGACCATAGATAAATATGCAACTGTAATGCTAGCTGTGAGCCTGTGATGCCGCGTGGGGAGGAAGCCTGACTAGAGGGTATCTTGTTCGGGTCTCCACTGTTTTGCGATACGCTCGATAAGTAGCGTATCGTTCCAGACACCCCTAATATCCAACTTTCGTTGCTCCGGTGTTAGATGGCCAACCCGAGTCTCGTTCTCTCCGTCCCAAAGCCACCAGTTATCGACGTTGCCCGTCGCAGGGTTCACCATGCCTGCCCTGAAGATTGGGAATGCTGCAAGCTCATTTGGGACACGAACTTTCCCAGTCACGGCTACACGCCCTTGTTTCACTGCTGCGCTAAGAGGAAAGAAACAAGAAAATAGCGGCTCTTGGTGAACCAACGCAGAAACTTGCTCCGGCCGATTTTGATGGATTCCGGGAAACACGCGAAGGAGCGCCCCATACATTTTTGACGAATGGGTAAACAGCGCATAGGCCCACCCGGATGGTGCGCCGATTTCGATCAAGTCTCCGATTTTAGGTGTCATATCTAAAACCCTCCGTATCCGGCATTCCGCAACAATTCCGCGCCGCGTCGCAGCGCGTCATGATATATTGGGTTCGTCGGCGAAATGCTATTGATTTTGTTAAGCAAACTGCCTCCGTCTTTCATCTTTCCGAAATGCTCGATCAAGGTTTGCTCTACGGTAAGGCTGGTGAAATTGGTGGTTATTGGACGCGCACGGCGCCTCAAGGACCATTGCAATCTGTCGTCGATAGTGCGCTGGATCAGAACTGGAAGAATACAGCGACAAACGTTGCGAGAATCCCAGTGCCAAGCGGCACACGTTTATTTGAGGCCGTCGCTGCGCCTCAACGGGGTTTCGTTGGCGGCGGAAACCAGATTTACATTAGAAACGTGGACCCGTCATGGTTGATAAAGTAGACAAGTGCCCATGGGAAAGCATCCATGATTTTCGCAGCCGGGCGGAGTTTGACCGTTTTGAACGTTGGATGCAGGACGAGATTCGGAATATGCGCGCTCGGGAAGTGACCGTTGGGTCATCATACGCAGGCACGACGCTTTCTGAAAAATGGTTTGTCCATACAGGTTCCGGCGAGGTGTGGAGACTTGTCTGGCCAGACCGGCCCTTCCGGGGTGTATTTGAACGGGTGTAATACGCTTCGTCGCGGGACGGCAGCGCAAAAGATGGCCGAGAATGCCGGAGGCCACCGCGTTGGTGTAGGTGTTGGGGATCGGATAGCTGGCCGATCCCAGCTCTTTTCATTGTTAGTCCCTTTCTGTCCCGCTGAGTCATTTGGCCGCACAGCACATCATCACAGAAGCGACGCGGCGGCCACCGTTCCATAGGAGATCACGCGTCTAATCGCTTGCTATAGCGCGACGATCAGGATGAGACGGCGTGATTGTCGCCGCGCAGCTTGCTGCACGCCAGAGATATGGATGTCCGCAACCATCTAGTTTGGCTCATAGAAACCACTGACGCGCAAGAAGGGAGCGAGCAACTGTGTCTGCTTCTCCCCGATTTCGGCGGTAGTTCCGATACACGCCGCGCAAACGCTTTTGAGCGCATAGCGCCGATCGGCTGTAATGCAAAGGGCAACATGGTGAGCGACGGCGGCCGATCGCTCGCCCGGGACGGCGCCAACCGGTTGTCGAGCGTCACGCAGGGTGGAGCAACGACCACGTTCATCTACGGTCCATCAGGCTCTCGGGTGAAGAAAAGCAACGCCTTTGCCACGACCCTCTATCCTGACGCCAATGTCGAGATCGACCGCAAGCCGGGGCAGGACACATACACACGCTAACCGCATCCGGATCTGAAGATCAGTTCGGTCGCGCAGACCGGCGTCACCAGCGCCACCTTCCTGCACCGCGATCACCTCGCATCGGTCAGGCAGGTGACGGACGGCAGCGGCAATCTCGTCGAGCAGAACGGCTATGCCGCCTATGGAGAGCCGACCAACACGGCGATGCGCACGCAGAAGGGTTACATCGGCGAGCGCTTCGATCCCGAAACCGGGCTGCAGTACCTCAACGCACGATATTACGATCCAAAGTTCGGACGGTTCATTTCCCCTGACGACTGGGACCCGACCCAGCCAGGTGTTGGCACCAATCGATATGCCTACGCTGGAAACGATCCCGTTAATAACAGCGACCCGAACGGGCATGCCTTTAGAGACTGGTTCAGCAAGGCCGAGACGCGAGACAGAACTAACCGAGAGAATGCGGAACACGCGGAACGTATGGCCGCTGAAGCCCGAAAAGACGGCGATCCGAATAACACTGCTGCTGAGTGGGACAGGTTCGCAAGTAAGTCCAGAGACACAATCGGTCGGTCCACCCTATCGCTTATTGCAGACGATCTTTTGTCGGTATTTGACAGTGCCGGACCGGTCGGGGTTGCCGAGGGTTTAGCAAAGAACACAGTAGCTGTAGCAATTCGACCGGCGGCCTAGGTCGCAACCTCACAGGGACGAAATATCGTTTACCAATCGGTTTCCATTGAGGGGAGGGTCGTCTATGTGGGCATTACAAACAACCTCGATCGGTGTGCAGCTCAACATCTTGGTTCGAGGGGGATCGCGATTGATCGGATTCCAGGTTTGCAGAACCTTATAGGTGTCCTGTCCCGGTTTACGGTCTATCTCGACATTGGCGTCGGGATAGAGCGTCGTCGCAAAGGCATTGCTTTTCTTCACGCGAGAGCCGGACGGACCGTAGACGAATGTGGTCGTCGCACCGCCCTGCGTGATGCCCGACAGCCGGTTGGCGCCGTCCCAGGCGAGCGCGCGGCCGCCGTCGCTGACCATGTTGCCGTTGGCGTCATAGCCGATGGTGGCGCCGCCGATGCGGTCGGCGCGTGCGGACGCACGCCATTGGGTGCCGGATAGACATAGGTGCCGACACGGCTGCGGGAGGTGAGATTGCCGTTTCCGCATACCGAACTATGCGAGATCGCGGTCAAGCGCGGCCTGATGGTCGACCTGCATTGTGACGAGACGGACCACCCGTTGTCGCGCCATATCGAGCAGCTTGCCTATGAGACCCAGAGGCCCGGCCTGCAAGGCCGGGTGGCTGCCTCGCACCTTACCTCGATGCATTCGATGGACAACTATTACGTCTCGAAGTTGCTGCCGCTGATTGCGGAAGCCGATATCTCAGTGATCCCCAATCCACTCATAAACATCATGCTTCCGGGGCGCACCTTACCTCGATGCATTCGATGGACAACTATTACGTCTCGAAGTTGCTGCCGCTGATTGCGGAAGCCGATATCTCAGTGATCCCCAATCCACTCATAAACATCATGCTTCCGGGGCGCCACGACACCTACCCTAAGCGCCGTGGCCTGACGCGAGTGCCCGAGATGCTGAAGGCCGGCATCCGCACCGGCTGGGGTCAGGATTGCGTACTCGATCCCTGGTATTCCCTCGGTACAGCCGATATGCTCGACGTCGCCTTCATGGGATTGCACGTCGCCCAGATGTCCTCGCCCACAGACATGCGCACCTGCTTCGACATGGTCACCAAGATCAATGCCGAGATTATGGGCCTCGATCATCTCGGTCTGGCTGTGGGCAAATCCCCAAGCCTCGTCGTACTCGATGCGGGCAACCCCATCGAGGCGGTGCGCCTGCGCGCCGAGCGGATTTGTGTCGTCGCGAAGGGCAAGGTCGTGGCCGAACGCGAAAAGCGCGATACGGCCCTGTCCATCAAGGGCCGCCCCGCGACCATCAACCGCCGCCACATCCTGCCACGGCAATCGTGAGTTACGAATAAAATTCGTCAGGCGAGCAGCCAAAGTAGCTACGCCAAGATCTCTTCCGCATTGGCCCAAAGGCCTCCAAGGGATCGCTCAACGATGTCGGCGGAGAATTTTGACTTCTCCCAGAGCGGGAAATAAGCTAAGATTCAACCTGCTCGATATGAGTGGCACCGTGTGTTTCCGGACGACGCGATCTTCGCTGTGAGACCGTCCGGCCACATTTCCCCCGCCGGACTCTCAAAGGAGAGTCGCCATGTCGAAGCCATTGAAGAATGTACTGGAACCGTCAAACGAGGCGGCTGCGCAACATGACGTCGCGGTGGCGGCGGCTGTGGAACTTGCAATGGAGTTTTACGGCTGCGACGCGGTGACCGCCGCGGCCAAGCGCGCGTTCGAGGCCAGGGACCTCAATCGCGAAAGCCATTACCGGTTCTGGCTTCATATTTTCAAATCCCTGAAATCCAATCCAAACCTGATCAACGAAATCTGCCAGCCGGGGTGACGGAGCGGCTGCCTGTGGCAGCGCGCATAAACCCAACGCTCGGATTCATAGAGCTTGAGGCACTCAAGACCGAATCCGATGCAAGCCGTCCGCCAGCTCAGCGAATGCAACACGATTGATATGATTTCCGTATCAATGCCGGCAAATCAATATTGGAGATCGCAAGACTGGCGGGCGCAATGTCACCGAACCGACAACACCAACAAAGGGGATCGTCATGAGGTACACTGCGCTGTGCGCGCCCGCGATCGTATCAATGGGTTTGGCTGCGAACGGCCACGCCGAAACGCTCATCGTCAACAGCTATGGCGGGCCGTACGAAACCATCATTCGGGAGCGCATCATTGAGCCTTTCGAGGCCAGGTTCGGGATCAAGGTAATCTACGACGCCGTCGGTTCGGCCTCCCAGGATTACGCCAAGATCAAGGCCACCAACGGCCGCCCTGGCTTCGATGTCGTCGTAATGACCGCTTCCCAATCGCTCGAAGGGTGCAAGGAGGGCCTGCTTGAGGAATTCTCACCAGAGGAGGTTCCCAATCTTGAGCATCTGTCATCGGTGATTGCCGGCGTTGCTGGTCCCTGCGGCGCGGTTCACGAAGTGCAGTATCTCTCGCTTCTTTACCGGACGGACAAGCTGGCAGAGCGTCCGAATTCCTGGAACGCGCTCTTGGATGATGGCCTCAAGGGCAAGATCATCCTGCCGACATTCCAAAACGTGATGGCCGCCTACCTGATGGAGATCTTCTCGGTCGCCCATGGTGGAGATCTGCTCGAGAACGTCGATCCCGGCTTTGCCGCCATGGCCAAGCTCGCCGGGCAGTCGATCGGCTTTGAGCAATCATCCTCGGTCATGGAAACGTACCTCAAAGGGGGCGACGTCTGGGCGATGCCCTTCTGGAACGGGCGCGCGCAGCTGCTCGTCGATAGCGGCTTGCCGGTCGACTATGTTCTGCCGAAGGAAGGTTCGATCCCCTTGGTCGCAACCCTGAACGTGCCGAAGCACGCGGCGAACCGAGACGCCGCTCTCAAGTTCGTCAACTTCTTTCTCGATAAATCCAGCCAGGAGGCATGGGTCACCGGCTACAAGGTCGGCAGCGGTAGGATCGACATCGAGGTGCCCGCCGATATCCGTGCCAAGCAGATCACCACCGAGGCGGATCTGAAGGCCCTTCTATTGCCCGATCTCGCTGCGGTCGCGACACGGCTCTCCGCCTGGGGCGAACGATGGGAACGTGATGTCGTCGCGGCGGCCAAGTGAGGTAGATCATGGCCGTCATAATTTGCTCCACTCCGACAAAGCCGCTGCGCGCTGTGGTCCCTGTCAAGGGACTTCTGCCGCTCATAGCCCCATCGCTCGTCCTGGTGCTCTTCTTCGCGATACCGATGGGCATGATGATCGGGATCAGCTTTCAAAGTCAAACGGAGGGCAGCCCGACACTTGCGAGCTATAGCCGCTTCTTCAGCAACGACCTGGTCCTTGCTGGCCTGGCCCGCACCGTCGTGATGTCCGGCCTCGTTGCGCTCTGCGTGACCGTCCTAGCCTATCCCCTCGCCTACTATCTGGCACGCGCCACGTCGCGCTGGCGAACGGTCATCTTCGCGCTTGCCATTGCGCCCGAATTGGCGGGGGTCGTGCTTCGCACCTATGGCTGGCTCATCATTCTCGAAGATCGCGGCTTCATCAATTCCGCGCTGATATGGACCGGATTGATCACGGAACCCTTGCCCTTGTCGAAGAACCTTTTCGGCGTCGTGGTTGGGCTTACTCACGTCATCCTGCCGTTTGGCGTGCTGTCGCTTCTGACGAGCCTCCAGGGTATCAACCCCAATCTGGAAAAATCTGCGCAAATTCTTGGCGCGTCACGTCTTGCTGTTATCCGGCACATCATCCTGCCGCTCTCCGTGCCGGGAATCGTAAGCTCTTTCTTGATTGGCTTCACCATGGCCGCAAGCGCATATGCAACCCCGGCCCTCCTTGGCGGCGCCGGCTTCAAAGTCATGGCCACAATGGTTTACGAGCAGGTGCTGTTCTATCTCGACTGGCCCTTCGCGGCGGTGATGGCGAACGTTCTGCTCATCCTGATGCTGGCCGCCGGCTTCATCGGATCCAGGCTGGAGTCGCGCCTCCACCAAAAACTTCACCTTTAATGTCGGGAGGCTCCAATGAACCGACTGCTCACATATCTGTTCAGGACGGCGCTTGCCGCCATTCTTGCCTTCATCACCCTTCCGCTGGTGGTCGTCGTCGCGGCCTCTTTCAGTCCAACTTCGGCCGTGACGTTCCTGCCAAGCGAATGGACCTTGCAATGGTACGCTGCGCTCTGGGACAGCCGTTGGCTCGATCCGTTTCTACTCAGCGTCGAACTTGCCGTCATCGTGTCGCTCGCAAGCGGACTGCTCGGCGTCCTTGGAGCCTACAGCGTCGCCTACGCAAAATGTCCGGGGCACACCGCCATCATGGCGTTCCTCTTGTCACCCATGTCGGTCCCGCAAATCGTCAAGGGCGTGGCAGTCGTCCTGTTTCTGTCCTCGATTGGACTTTACGATCTGCTCGGAACGCCCGGCCTTGTCATGGCTCACATCATCCTGACGTTGCCCTACGTCGTGCGCATGGCGGCCACCGCGATGTTCGGTTTCGACAAGCGGCTTGACCGCGCGGCACGCATACTGGGCGCCAGTGTCACGCAGAGGATCCGATATGTGCTGTTGCCGCTGATCCGCTCTGGCCTCTTCTCGGGGATGACTTTCGCCTTCATCATTTCCTTCAACAACATCCCGCTCTCCGTCTTCCTGGTCAGACCCGGCCAGACGACACTTCCGATTACCGTCATCAACCATCTCGAATACAGCCTGGATCCGGTGCTTGCGGCAGTGAACGTGGCGTCACTCCTCTTCATCCTTGGCGCAATCATCCTTTTCGAAAAGATCGGCGGCTTCTCCGCCCAATTTCACGGGGGTAGCAAATGACCACCATCGATATTGAACTCCTTTCCGTCAGCAAGCAGTTTGGTGCAAACCGCATCGTCGACGATATCAGCCTTGCCATCCCGAAGGGAAAATTCGTCAGCATTCTTGGCCCGTCCGGATGTGGCAAGACAACGACCCTGAACATGATCGCCGGATTTGAAGCGCCCTCGAGCGGACAAATCCGAATTCGCGGTCGCGATCAGGAAGGCGTCCCGCCGGAAGCCCGGAAAATCGGGCTGGTCTTCCAGAACTACGCACTCTTCCCGCATATGACGGTCGCCCAGAATGTCGGCTTTGGCCTAAAGATGCAGGGCCGGCCCCGCGAGCAAATCGCCGACGGTGTCTCACGAGCCTTGAAAAGTGTCCATCTCGAGGGCTTTGAGGATCGGTATCCGAAGGAACTGTCGGGGGGCCAACAGCAACGGGTCGCGGTCGCTCGGGCGATTGCGCCCTCACCGTCGGTGTTGCTTCTCGATGAGCCACTCTCAAACCTTGACCTCAAGCTCCGGGAAGCGATGCGCGTCGAGCTGAAAGAGATCCAGGAAGATCTCGGCATGACCTTCATCTATGTCACACATGACCAGGAAGAGGCGATGGCCATGTCCGACCGGATCATCGTCATGCAGGGCGGAGTGGTCGCGCAGGAAGGAGCGCCCGCGGACATCTACGGCCGCCCTAGAACCTCCTTCGTGGCGGATTTCATCGGCAAGTCCAATATCCTCCCGGCATCCGCAGAGTCCGGGGCCGATCGGAACCTGAAGGTATCCCTCGGCGCGGGAAAGGCGGTGCTCACCGCCGCGCGGGGAGAGGACGTCGCTCCTGACAATGTGCGCTTCTGCTGCATAAGACCGGAGGCCGTCAGGCTCGCAGATGCGGCAGGGGCTCTCGACGAGCCGGCAAACCGCCTGACAGGTACCGTCCAGAAGGTCGTCAATCTGGGCGCCTATATCGAGGCCTGGATGCTCGTCGATGGCGGGATCACCTTGAAGTCCATGATCCGCTCGACCCGCCTCGAGAAGCTCTCGGCAGGCTGCCGCGTAGACCTCGCCATCGCCCATTCCGCTGTTCAACTGCTGGAGCAATAGCGACATTTATTATCATCCATTATCAATGCGAAAGAATTGATATTGGAATATCGATTTATCACTCCGCTAAGCTCGACGTGATCCCGAACCCGGGATCTTCCCACACGGAGGCGAAAGATACACATGAAAACAAGAGTTTCGGCAATCCAGAATGACAGCAACGTCTGCGCAGACATCGTCGGTTTCGATTTCTCCGGCTACGACGACGCGGACATTGCGGCGGTTCGATCCTACTGGCTGCAATATGGCGTCATCCGCTTTCGGGCGACCGATATCACAGATCAGCAGCAGGTCGACTTCTCCCGCCACTTCGGGGATTTCGTCATCCATCCCAAGCAATTGCAGGAAGGCGGACACCCGATCCATCGCGAAATCCTGGTGATCAGCAATGTGATGAAGGACGGCAAGCCGAGTGGCGCGCTCGGCAACAGCGAAGCGACGTGGCACACCGACACATGGTTCTACGAGCGCCCACCTGCCGGCGCCATCCTCAGGGCGATCGAGGTTCCCCCTTCCGGCGGCGACACGTATTTTCTGTCAACCTACCAGGCTTTCGAAACGCTCCCCGAGGAGCTGCGCAGGGCCGTTGAGGGGCGGCAGATCTTCTTCCAGAATGTCTACGACAAGACGGGCAAATTGCGCCTCGGGAAAAGCGAACCGACGAGCACGGATTTTCGCGAGTGGAGCGGCGTCGTCCATCCGTTGGTCAGAACTCATAGCGAGACCGGCCGCAAAGCACTTTATCTTGGTGGGACGTCGGAAGGGTCGTGGATCGTCGGCATGCCGCTCGATGAAAGCAATGACCTGATCTCAAGGCTTTGGGAGCACACCACCAACACGGCTGAAGTCTTCGTCCAGAAATGGAGCGTGGGCGACATCGTGATGTGGGACAACCGTTGCACGATGCACCGGCGCGATTCATTCGACCCGAATAACATCCGGATTATGCATCGGACGACGACATCCGGCGAGCGCCCGGTCTGATTTGTGAACCATAGGGCAGATCGGAGTTTCGTCGATGACCCAGCCATACAAGATTAAGAAACAACCTGAAGCGATACTAGACACACTGCGAACACTGCTGGAGGATGTCGAAACCGCAACCATCGGCCACTTCGAATATCTTGGATTTGTTGGGGCAGAAATTGCGCCGGTCTTTCCGGCCAAGGCCATTGGAACGGCAGTCACGGTCGCCGCGCCCGGCCGCGATGGAGCCGTCATCTACACGGCAATCGATCTGCTCCGCCCGGGAGATGTTCTCGTCATCTCCCGGGTCGATCGGGACGACGTTGCCTGCGTCGGCGGCGGTGTCGTTGCTGCTGCCCGAGCGCGTGGCGCGGTCGCCATTATCGTCGATGGTCCTTGCACCGACATCGAGGAGATCCGCACCAGCCGCTTCCCGGTCTGGTGTCGCGGAGTCTCGTCCAAGACGACCAGCCGCCGGCACCAGATCGGTGGCGCGATCAATGTCCCGATCGCCTGCGGCGGGGCTGCCGTGCTGCCCGGGCATGCGGTCCTGGCAGATACGGAGGGTGTCTTCGTTGCCGATCCCTCCGATATGCGCCGCATCGCCGACGTCGCCCTCGAGCGCCAACAGCGTTCCCTAAAGCTCCGGCCCTACCTTGAGGCCGGCCATTCCATCTTCGAATTGGATCGGATCGTATAATGAAGATTTCCCTCGTCCAGATGAACTCCCAGCCCGATCGCGACAGCAATTTGCGCGCGGCCGAGAGCCTGATGCTGCAGGCAATCGCACGCGATACACCCGATCTCATCGTTCTTCCGGAACATTTCGACTGGTCCGGCGGGGCGGCGGCAGAGAAACTGGCGGCGGCTGATTATATGCCGGGCGGCGACGCCTATCGCATGTTGCAGGCGGTCGCCGCCCGGCAAAAGGTGTGGATCCACGGCGGTAGCTTGCTCGAAAGGGTCGATGGAAGTTCGAAGATCTACAACACAACGGTCGTCTTCGACCCAGAGGGTAACGAGGTCGGCCGCTACCGCAAAGTTCACCTGTTCGACATCGAGGCGCCAGATGGCAAGATCTACCGAGAATCCGCCACCGTTGCGCCTGGAGAGAGCCTGTTCGTTTATGAAGCCGGCGGTTTCAGGATCGGCTGTGCCATCTGCTACGACCTTCGCTTCCCCCGACTCTTTGATGCGCTCGCAGACGCCGGCGTCGATGTGGTCATTCTACCTGCGGCCTTCACGTTACAGACGGGAAAGGACCACTGGGAAGTGCTCTGCCGTGCACGCGCGATCGAGCAACAGGTCTATTTCGTCGCCTGTGGTCAGTGGGGAGGCTACACTGCAGCGGACGGAGATCGCCGTTTCACCTACGGCAACTCTCTCGTCTGCGACCCCTGGGGACAGGTCATAGCCCGCGCCGTCGATCAGGTCGGCGTGGTTTCCGCACACCTCGATCTCGACCGCGTGGCGGCGGTTCGCAAGCTCATTCCCGCCGCGTCGCACAAGGTTTCGTTTGTCGATCAGGCACGCGTCTACCGAGGTAGCAGCTGCGGTGAGCGCTGCAACTCTTCCTGCAGCCCGCCTGTGCAGACCTTCGGGGCACCAATTTCTTCTAGTAGCACGTAGACAACGCCCCCCTGAAAATGGACCTCCAATCTCCATCCTCGGGTAATCGGACACCAGATATGACCGCTTTTATCACGCAAACGCTCGGCAGCTATATCGCCGAGGAGGCACTCGCCCGTGTTCCCGGCGACGTCATCGACAAGACCAAGCTCTGCCTCCTGGACTCGCTTGGCTGCCTGTTCGGAGGGCGTCAGCTGCCGATGGCTGGCATGCTGGAGGTACTGCGGGCGGACGGCGAGGTCGCCCCCTCCTCCGGCACACCTGTCAGCGGCTGTGCCGCACCGGCGGCTGCCGCCTTCGTCAAGGCAACTTTGATCAATGCGCTCGACTTCGACGACATCTACGAGAAGGGCCACCCTGGAGCCACGGTGATTGCAGCAGCCTTATCGGTCGCTGAGCACACGAAGTGTTCGGGCACAGAATTACTCGAGGCCGTGATCACCGGCTATGAGGTGGGTTGCCGCGTTGGCATCTCGCTGGCTCACGTCCAGCCAAGAAAGGCGATTCACGGCCATGGGACTTGGCAGATATTCGGTGCAGCAGCCGCAGCCGCGAAACTCATGCGTCTCGACGCCGGGCGAGCGGCGCATGCAATCGCGATCGCCGCTGCGAATGCGCCAGTCGCGTCCGTCATGAAGACCGTCTACGGAGACACGCCATCGATGGCGAAGAACAACTTCGGCATGGCCGCGCAAATGGGTGTCCTGGCCGCGCGCCTTGCCGCTGCCGACTACGAGGGGCCTTTGGATGTCTTCGAGGGGGAGACAGGTTTCTGGCGGATGGCGGGCGCCGACGAGTGCCGTTTCGATCGATTGACCAACGGCTTGGGTGGCGCCTACGAAATTCTCCGGGTTGGCTTCAAGCCCTTCAGTTGCTGTCGGCTCATCCAAAGCAGTGTCCAAGCCAGCCGCGACGTCGTCCGGATGGCCAGCATTGATCCCGCCGACGGCTTGCATGCCAAGCTGGTCGTGACCGCACCTCCGATCGTATGCGAACCGCCATTTAGCGAAGCGCGTCCGCGGCACATGTGGGCAGCGCAGTTCAGCGCACCGCACGCTATCGCTATGGCCGTGTTCGGCGTTGAGCCGGGTCCCGACTGGTTCGTGGATGACTGGCTCAATGACGAGATCGCCGGGCGGTTCCAAGACAGTATCGAGCTGAGGCCACATACTATCCACGCCTCACCTCAAAGCGTTCACGCTGCAAGCGCTTACTTGCAGTTGCGCGACGGGCAGAGCTTCGAAAGGCACGTAGACGTTGCGGAGGGAGAGGCAAGTAACCCCATGCGGAAATCAGCTCTCGAGGCCAAGTTCCTGCGGCTTGCAAGCCCTGTCGTGGGAGACAGCGGTGCTTTCGAGGCCATTGATAACGTGTACGCGCTGGATAAAGCGGGATCGCTCCGGCCGCTTCTCCGTTTATTGGTCAGCTGATACCGGCATATTCCGGCATGCTAAGCCTGCAACCGCAAATCAGCACTGTGGGGACGGAGTTCCCCACCGCCCTTCCCGCTGACTTGCATCACGACCTCAGCGAAGACGAGCGGGCAGCCAAATTCTCCAGTCATTCGCTGCGCGCCGCTTGGCCTCGTCGGCCGAAGTCGACAAGCGCCACGTGCAAAAGCAGCTTGGCCATGCGCGTGCGGAAATGAACCGCAGGTACCACCGCCGACGCGAGCGATTTAGGGTCAATCTGACGAAGGCCTCCGGGCTGTAGGAATCTTACCCCGCCAGCATGCGCGCGAGCATACTTCTGATGTGGTCCTGCGCGCCATAGAAAATTGCCGCGACAACGATTGCGCGGCTATGCTCCACCGGAAGAAACCAAATAGCCGGCTTGTCCCGCCGAAAAAACCGGATTCCGGGATGAATATCGGGGCGAAGCGTCCCGATATAGGGCGTCTCTACGAGACGATCGATTTCAACACGCAGTTTGCGAATCCGTTCAGCAGTACGCTCCACCGCCTCGTCGGGCGCATCCCCAAGTTCGACATAGGCGTCGAACAGATGATCGAAGATCAACTCGAAATCGCGTTCGGCATCCTCAGAATATTCAAGAGTCCACACGAACAACCCGTCGCTTCCGCTCAATCATTGCCGCGACGCGGCTTTCCATTTCCGTCGCAGAAATCATTGGTCCGTTCAATCGCCGCTGGACCAATTCGCGGAGCGCTGCCGTTTCAACGGCCTCAGTTTCGGTCTTTTGGCGAAGCAGTTCCAGGCCATGTTGAAGAACGGAACTCATGCTGGAATACCGACCGCTCTCCACCAGCGAACGCGCAAACGAATCCTGCTGCTCGGTCAGCGAGATCGACGATTTCACACTCATCGGCTTATCTCCTTTGAGCCTAAGTTGCTACTCAGTAGCATATTTGTCAATCTGATGAGATGCCAGGGCGGCAGTGCCAAGAACGTCGGCCCGGATCATTTTCAATGACCAGGAGTAGCGCACTTAGTCGAGCGATCGGCGATTGCCGCCGTCGCGGGTGGCGACCCCGCCGAGCTTGAACAAAGGCTTAAATTCCCTGGTCACTCGCGTACGCACGCATCTAGCGTCTTCGACGCAGATCGACGCTCGATATGTGCAAAGCAAATTGAGGCACGCTCCGGACGAAGTGATTTGCAAATGCTGCCGCGGCCGCTCCCCATCCCGCCAGGTGTCGCGGCTGCGCGCGCCCCTCCCCACTGGTCGCGGCGCGAAATCTCCAGGTCACAATCTACGGTTCGGCTCTGAGCGCCAGAAGTCGTTCATCAAAAGACGACAAAAATGTATCCGAACCTTTCCTTTAATCCCTCCGCTCCAGATGGGAAATTGCTCCCCGTCGCATGACGTCGACAATTCCACGGAGAATGGTGATGGAGAGCACACCCAGATACATTTCACTTGCGGAAATGAAGCGCCTCGGCGTCCGTCTCGAGGCATCCGCGCTCCACGATGCCGCCAGAGCAGCTTGGTCCGACATCCGCTTGGGCCAGGCCCATGGCCTGAAATCTGTTTTGTCCTTTCCCGAAGCCGCCTTGTGGAACCAACCCCAGTTTGAAGGTTACCGGGATACGTTGCAAGGCGAGCGATTGGGCTGGAAGCTCTCTGCGCTCTCGAGCGTTGGGACCAGATACGCCGCCGTCAAGGTGGTCGGTGCCAATGCGATAAACCGTCGACTGGGACAGCCGCGTTCGACGTCGACGATCCTGCTGCTCGACAACTTCACGCTGCGCCCGCTTTGCGTGATGGACGGAACCGATATCTCTGCCGCAAGAACGGCAACCTATGCCTCAATGGCGCTTGAACTTTTCTTTTCCAAATCAGAAGAACTCTCCGTTTTCCTTTTTGGAGCAGGCCCCATTGCCGAGCAGATCATCAGGGTGCTCGGTCATTTCGGAGCCGGCATCATCTCGAAGATTTTCGTGCGCAGCCGCTCAGGCACTTCCGCACGCCAACTCGTTAAAAGACACAGGCACTCACCTGGAATTCGGCTCGAAGCTGTCGCGGATAATCAGAGGCTGCGTGATTGCCGGTTCGTCATCACCGCTTCGAATGCCAGCGCACCGGTGTTTGAGAGCGCAGAAATCTGCCCAAATGCCGTTGTCTTGCATCTCGGTGGAGACGAGACGCCGTCCTGCCATGTCCAAAACGTTCTTCGGCGCGGATTGGCGCTCTGTGACGACGTTTCCATGGTGTCGCGGCGAAACTCCCAAAGCCTGGCGCTTTACTTCTCACGCAAGGGATCGACATTGGAGCAGCTCGGCCCAGTGCTCGGTGTCTTGAACTTAAAAGATTTCTGCGACGCGGGCGGCGGATCGGAATTCCCGATCCTCATTACGTGCGTTGGCCTGCCTATGCTGGACCTTTACGTCGCCGCCCATGTCTACGAAACCTGGTTCTCGCCAGATGGGGGCATGGCGTCATCCGTCCAGTCATCTGGCACGAACTGACGCCCGGCGTCCCAAGCTTTACGGAGGGGGCGGATGTATGCCACCGAAATCCTCGCAGAGTATCTGGCGAACTATCCTTCCGATGCTCTGCCGCCCGACCTGAGGCTCAGTGCCACCTGCTGTATTGTGGATGCAGTCACCGCCTACGTCGTCGGCTGCGACGTACCGAGTGCACGCGCAGTCCGCGCGGTCGCCCGACACGATTTTGGAACCGGCCGGGCTTCGGTCTGGTTTACGGGTGAATGTCTCGGGGTCACTGCTGCGGCAGCCTGTAACGCTGCGTCAGCCTCCGCACTCGATTTCGACGACGGCCATCGCGCCGCGCGCGGTCATCCCGGCGCGGCTGTGATACCCGTAGCACTCTCCGTGGCATCTGCGATTGGTTCATCCGCCGATGACCTCCTGACCGCAATCGCTCTCGGATACGAGATCGGAATTCGCATTGCCGTGGCGCAGAACCCGCAAGCAATAAAAAGCCGACAATCGGGACGTTGGACCGGCTATGCTGCTGCGGCCACGGCCGGCCGCCTCTACAGAACCGATCCCCCGGCACTCGCACACGCGCTCGCTGTGGCCGGAGTGCTCGCACCAAACCAGGAGGCGAACGGCAGCTCCGGCTATGCCAACCTCACCGGGAACGACGTCAAGGAGGGTATTCCCTGGAGTGTCGTGACGGGCCTGACCGCATTGCGCCTCGCGGAGCGGGGATTTACCGGGCCGCAGGATTTGCTCGATCATGCATCGCACTTCGACCGGCCGAGCATCATCGCTGACTTGGGTGATCCAGCTGAGATCTCGGGGGTCTATTTCAAACCCTATTCCTGCTGCCGCTACATCCATCCCGCTCTTGATGCCCTTGCGGCGCTCTCGGAAGTCGCGGACATCAGGACCGAACAAATCGCATCAATTGAAGTTCAGACCTTTCAATGGGCTCTCCGACTTTCAAACACCTTGTCTCCCAGTACATTGACGGAGATCCAATACAGCCTGCCCTATTGCATGGCGATTGCTGTTGTCGATGGACCTGCGGCGCTGGCGCCGGTCGGTAGTGCGCAGTTGGGCAGGCCGGACCTCCTCGAATTCGCCCGCAAGGTTCGTCTCTCGGTCAATCCTGAGATCGACGCCCGTTTTCCAACTGAGACCCTTTCACAGGTATGCCTGCAAATGACCGACGGCAGATTGATCACCTCCGAGGTGACCTCGCCCCGCGGCGACAAGGCGCGCCCCTTAGCCTGGGACGATCTCATAGATAAGTTCTCGGTAGCGACGCGGGGCAAGTTTTCTCCCAAGGCACAAAATACCGTCCTGCAGGCTTTTGAGGCACTGAAAAAAGGAGATGCTGTTCCCCTCCTCCAGCGCCTGAGGATGCGACTGATCGACTGAAACCTCGACCATTGTTGGCTGTGGCAGTCGTATCCGTCGACGATATCTCGTAATTACGGCCGCGGCTAAGCATTGTCGGCGTCGGCGCGATAGCCAAGCTCCGGCTGAAACGTCAAATAAGCCGGCCATTCCTGACAACTATACAGCCTGCGATCACGACATGCCTGACGCGGCTCAGATTAACGTGGTCGACAACGATCAGGTCTGCACGCTTGCCTTTTTCAATCAGCCCGCGGTCGCCGGCCATTTGCGTGAAGACGCGCGCGACATTCCCGGTCGCAAGGGCAACGGCCTCCGCCACAGACAATTGCTTCTTCCTGATCATACGCTGGATCGCTTCAAGAATTCCATCCCAATACCCGCCGGCAAAATCGGTCGAAATGGTGTCGACACAGCCCGCATCGATCAGCGCGTCGAGGTTGGAGGGATCGTTGCGCCAGCGTGTCCCGATACAATCCAATGTCGAAACATCGATGATAGCCCCTTTTCTTCTCAGATTCTGGGCAATCGAGACTGCCTCGTCCGGAAGAAAGCTCGGGTGATTGCTATGACCGGCGACGAGACGTGCCTTGGGGTATTTCTCGACCGCGGCCATCAGACGCTTTGCAGATGGTGCCGCGTTGTGGAAGATCGCGGGATATCCGACCCGCTCGGCTTCGCGGGCGATTTCATCGAATCCGGCCAGCGAGAGGGCAACCGAAGGCATCACCGATTGCGTAATGATGTCGCGAACGCGATCCGCTTCGGTGACCCCGGAAAGACCGCAATGCTCCAACTCGTCGGTCAGTTTCGAATTCGATAGGCCGTCTACCGGATCAAGATAGCGGCCAAGGACGGCGTTCTTCAAACGCCTCGCGGCAGCGGGCGTCATCTCGACCCCGAACTCCTGGAGGAACGCTTGCGGGATGAACCTGTATTCTTGCGCGCCACCACCCAATGTCTGCCCGCCACCTGCCTCGCCAAGCGCGACTGCGCCGGAGGCCAACAGGTCATCTATCGTCGCGCTCAGGTGCCGTGTTGAAAGTCCCTTGCCGTCGACCACAAGCGCCGCCTCGATGTTTTTCGGAGTGTGAGCCGTGGAAATGCGGATATCCATGGCATGAGGTTCTGCCTCGTCGACATCTATTTCGTCCGCCATGGCCAGGCCGCAGACGTTGAGAAGGGTCGTTGTTCCCTGAAGAAGATGCCGGTTTCGGAAATAGGCAACATCTTCGCCTTCAAATGGCTTCGAGCCACTCGGCATGGAAGGCCCCCGAATACATCCATGCGCATGGGCATTGATGAGACCTGGCATAACGATGCCGCCAGCTGCATCGATGATTTCTCGCGCCGCGATTTCAGCGCCTGCGGCAGCCTCAGCGACTTCGATACCGGCGATCCTTCCCTTCCGGACATACACGGCAGCCCGCTTGTGAAACGTCTTGCCGTCGCCGGTGATGAGACCTCCATTTCCAATTACCAGATCCATGACAGCTGCTCCTTTTCGACAACCGGAATGCTGTCCTAGTCACCGGTCGCTTCGCTCGGCCGATACTGCTTGTTCTGCGATTGCTGACTGGAACCATCGAGCATGTAGCCGGACGATCGAACCGTTCGGATGAGATCTGCGCCACCGGCCGCGCTAAGCGCCTTGCGCAGTCGACCGATATGGACATTGACCGTCTTGGCGTCGACGAAACGACGCTCGGGCCAACCAGCTTCGATGAGTTGTACGCGACTGCACGCCTGCTCGCGGTTCTCCATCAGGAACTGAAGCAACCGGAATTCGATCGGTCCTAAGTGGACGTTGATGCCGAAACACTTGACGCTGTGCCTGTTGGTATTCAGTTCGATTCCTGCATAGGCGAGGATATGACCGTCGCCCGCCATTGGACCCGACGCGTGCGGAAGGAGGATACGGTCGCGAAGGAAGCTGAGCAGCTTGGAGGGAGCGATCGGTCTTACGAAATTCTCGTCAATACCGGCCTTCAGCAGATCGATAAACCGACTTTCCGCACCAGGTCCAATCAATCCGACCGTCGTGATCCCGAATGTCCGCGGCTCCTGCTTTAGCTTTACACAGGCTGCGGGAGCCCAATCTTCTCCCGATCGACAATCAAGGAGGATGGCTCCGACATCGTACTCGCCTGCAAAATGGACGATCTCCTCGACCCCGGAACCAAGAATGACCTGATATCCCTCGGATTCCAGGATATGGACGAGTAGCAGATAGTAATCCGCATCGGTCGAACCGATCAGGATCTGCGGTCGCGCGGAATTCAAAGACGTCTCCTCTTTAGCGCAGCGTCAGTTGTTATCTGATCCCTCGTGAGGACCTCCATCGTTCTCTGCGGGCGGTGTAGCCGATTGCGTTCAATCGGCTGAAGACGCGGTTCCACGCCGTGCCGCCTCAAGCAGCGGAGTTGTGGTGCAGGCGTGTCCCTGGCGACAGGCAGCAGCGCGAATCCGATGAAGGCTCGCGGCGTCGGCAGGAAGAACTCCAGCTACGGCCATCGTGCTGCCAATGGGACACGGCCGACCAAGGCGTTGCATCGGCCAGCCGGCGCGTTTCAAAATGCGCTCGAAACGCAGGTCCGTTGCCGTGACGATCTCATAATAGCCGTTCGCCATCGACCACTCGATTATGCCGGCGAACATCTTAAGCGTCGTCCTGTGGAGACCTCCCCGCGTCCTGCCCTCGTCGAGCGCCGTGTCGACGCAAAAGCGCGAGCTTTCGACCATGCCTGCATGAGCGTCGAGCCGTCGCGATGAGAGGAGCTGCGGAAATGTATTGGCGAGCATCGTCGGTCCGGTAGCCGGGAGAAGCCTCGCGCAGCCCGCCACTGCACCTGTTGTAGAAACAGCCAGGATATAGGTCGGATTGTATTGATCGTAAGCATCGGCCTCACGATCGTCCCTTATGTCTACATCCCAGTCCAGCCTGTCGCCAAAGACTCGCGCACGCAGCCGATGCATCGAGTCGATCAAGTCAGCAAATTCTCCGCGCGCTGCGGCCGGCACAGCTAGTATCTCCATCTCCATTCTCCGAAGAAATCCTGCTTCAGACCACTGGACACGAGTTTCGGCGCTCAGGCGACTAATAGAATTAGCAGTCGAGCGCTCGACCAAAGCGTGCATGAATATCGCACGCATGAGCTGTTCGATGCCGAGCGAACTGTATCGCAAACACCGGAATAGATGCTGTGCCACGAATGTGCAGCGGCGGAGCCGCCGAGGGGGAAATAGAAGCACCAATGGCGCGGATTGGCAGCAAGGAGTTTCGATGTACAAGCATACCGCCGAGGCGTTCGTGCCGGTCCAACACGCACTACAGGTCACCAAAAAGGTCTGCGCCCGGTATAGCGACTATTGCCGCTCGATCGGCACTACGGGCGTCGATCGATTGCTCGACTTCGGTGACGCACGCGCTATCCTGAGGCCGACAGATCAAGGCCTGCATTTCCGGATCGACGCGCAGGACACCATCACCTTCTATGGTATCCGGACACTTCTGCTGGGAAGCCTGTGCGGCGTCGCGAAGTTTTCAGGTGAGCACGTTGAATGGCACCCGTCTGACGACGTGCCCTTTAGGTCAGTACTCAATCACCCTATTGATGCGTTTGATTTCCATGATTCTATCCCGGAATAATGGAGTTGACGCATGGGAAGCGAATTCTGGTTGAGCGATCAGCAGTGGTCGGTCATCGAACCGCTGCAGCCGAAGAACCAGCCCTGTGCCCACCGGGGTCGATGACCGTCGCGTCATCAGCGGCATGGTGCAAAGCTCCCCAACGGAAGCCCTACCGATTCAACCTGAAAATCCGCCGAGCTAATCTCGTAATCAGCATTCGGCTGCTAGCATGCGGTCTCGAATCCGGCGATAACGCTCGTGCCAGGATCCTCGAGCGGATTGACGGCGGCGAACGCTGCATTCTCGATGAGTTCGAGAACCGACAGCCATGAATTTCTATGCGCGCCGAACAACGCAAAAGGTTCGTTGCGATCGGGGCGCGGGGACCGAAGTCCCCACGCCCCCTCTGGGAGGTCGTCTGGTGCCGGCTCAGATATTGGCGAGCAGGTCGTTGATACGGCTTTCGGCACTGGTCAGGGCTTCGTCGACGGACTTGTCGCCGTTGACGGCAGCACCGACTTCTTCACCGATGATATCCTGGATCGCGAACTGCCGTTGGACGGCGCCCGGCAGCGAGCGGCCGGTCAGGGCGATTTCCGCGATGCTCTCACGGTGCGGCAGCGCCTTGAATTCCGGTTTGTCGAAGACGGCCTTGACCGCCGGCAGGTGGCCGGTGCGGGCCCATTCGTAGTCGTTGTCGGCCAGGAACTTGAAGAGCTTGCCGATGGCCTCCGTCTGTTCCGGCGTGCGATTCTTGTGCGGCAGAACCCAGCTGTGACCGTCCGCATAGGTGCTGTCCTGCCCCGGATAGAGCTGCGGGACCGGGTAGACGGTGTAGCCCTTGGCAAGCGCCGTTCCGTCCTCCTGCGACTGGGCGACGAAATCGCCGATCAGCCAGGTGCCGTTGACGGCAATGCCGCCATCGCCATGGGTGAAGGCAGTCACAGCCGCCGCATAGTCGAGACCGGTCGTGGTCAGGCCCTCGTCCTTGATCTTCTTCAGCAGCTCGACGACGTTCTTGGCTTCCGGTGTGTTGAGCTTGACCTTGGTCGGATCGGCGAAGAAGTCCGAATTCTGCTGCTGGAGCAACGTATAAAGGATGCGGGCGTAAGCGGCGGTCTCGTTGGCAAGGATCTGGACGAGATAGGGCTTTCCAGTCTTTTCCTTGAACTGCTTGCCCTGGGCGATCAGTTCATCAACCGACTTCGGCAAGATCGGCGTGCCGTCAGCGTTGACGAGGCCGGCTTCCTTCATCAGGTTCAGGTTGACGTGGAAGAGCATGGTCCAGTTGTCGAAGGGCAGGCCGAACATCTGGCCATCCTTGGTGACGCCGCCGCGGGCGGCATCGGTGAAGCTGTCGGGCGAGATGCCCTGAGCGGAGAGAACGTCATCAACCGGGTCGATCAGGCCGCGCGACTGGTAATCGGAGATCGCGGAATAGTGCATCGACACGACATCCGGTGCGGCACCCGAGGCGAGCTGGGCGTTGAGCTGATCGTAGCCCGGCCATTCGACGGTAGTTACATTGACGTCGATATCCGGATTGTCAGCCTCGAACTTGTTGACCAGCGAGGTGATGATGCCGCATTCACCGACCGCCTTGGAAACGTCGGTCACGGTCCCATAATCGGCATCGCAGGCGCCAAAAAAGCGCTGCAGTTCGATCTTGGTCTGGGCGTGAGCCGAGGTGCCGCAGGTCAGCGCAATCAGGGCTGCCGTGCTGAGTAGAAAACGTCTCATGGTATATCTCTCCCTTTGGAGGGGCGTCCTGCCCCTGGTTCCAACCTGCTGCGGCCAATCCCTCCCGGCCGCAGCAGCAGTCACTTCACAGCACCACCCGAAACCGCGGTGACGATATGGCGCTGGAAAATCAGATAGACGATCAGCACTGGCAGGCTGGCAAAGACCGCCTGGGCGCTAAGAAAACCGAGCCCTTCGCTCTGAGCGAAGTTGGTTTGGGACGACGCGATACCGATGGTGAGCGTGAACATCTCCTTCTTCGTGGCGGAGATGAGCGGCCACCAGTAATCGTTCCAGGCATGCAGGAAGGTGAAGATGCCAAGCGTTGCCTGGGCCGGCAGGGATAGGGGCAGGACCACTTTCCAGAAGATGCGCAACGGCGAAGCATTGTCGAGCAGAGCCGCCTCGTCGATCTCCTTGGGGATCGCCTTGAAGAACTGAGTCATCAGGAAGACCCCGAAGGCGGACGACAGACCCGGCAGGATCAGCCCGGTATAGGAGTTGTGCAGGCCGAACCAGCTGAACATCTGATGGCGTGCGATGATGACTGCCTGTTCCGGCACCGCAAGACCGAAGAGCACGATGACGAAAATCGTCCGGCGGAACGGAAACTCGAGGCGGGCGAATGCATAACCTGCCAGCGACGACAGCGTGAGAACGCCGATGGTCTGCCCGACCGCAACCACCAGGCTGTTGAAGAACCAGCCGAAGGCCTGCGATGAATAGAGGATGTCGAGGTAGTTGGCGAGCGTGTAGGGCAGCTCGAACACGGATTCCGTGCCGAGCATCAGTTCCTTGTTGTCCTTGATCGATAGGCCGACGATCCAGGCGACGGGCGCCATCATCACGATGGACAGAATGATGGCAACCGTTAGCAAGGTGCGATTGGCAGTCAAGCGTTCAGGACGGTAGGTCGGTTGATCAGCGCTCATTAGGAAGCCTCCGACCTACGGGTCGAGACCAGATACTGGGCCATGGCCGCGACAAGAATGATGAGGAACAAGAACTCGGACGCTGCAGCCGCCTTGCCGACATCCCAGCGCACGAAGCCGACCTCGTAGATGTACATGACCAGCGGACGTGACGTTCCGTTCGGGCCGCCATTGGTCATCAACTGCGCCTGGCCGAAAAGCTGAAACTGCATGACGATCTGGATGATCGTCACCAACATGATGGTGCGGGCGATTGAGGGCAGGGTCACACGAGTCAGCACGCGCCAGGGGCTGGCGTTGTCGAGGGCGGCGGCTTCGTAGAGATCGTTCGGGATCTGCTGCAGGGCTGCGAGGAACAGCATCATCGGTAGGCCGAGGCACCACCAGACGGTGGCGACGCCGACTGAAAACAGCGACCAACCGCTCGTCGACAGGAAGTTGAGAGGCTGGATGCCGAGCCCCTCCGAAATGACGGCCAGTAGGCCATCGCCGGGGATGAACACAAAACGCCAGATCAGCGTCACGATCGTTACCGAAAGCACCGAAGACGAAAAGAACAGGCCGCGCAGGAACGACGTTGTCCGCGTCGTCCTGTTGAGCGCAACCGCCAGAAATAGGCCGAGCGCCACCAGGGCCGGAACGCTCACGAGCACGAAGATGATGGAGTTGCGCAGCGCCTGCAGGAAGACCGGATCGGCAAGCACGCGCCCGTAGTTTCCGAGGCCGAGGAAGCGGCCGGGGCCAAAGAGATCGACCTTGTGCAGGCTCAACCACGCGCCCCAGAAGAGCGGGAAGACGAGAAGCACCAGAAAGACGAGGAGATACGGGAGAACGAAAAAGCCGTTGCTCCACTGGCTGCGGCGATAGCTATCGGCCATGTCAATTGCCCTCCGCATGGTGGGCGATACCATCGGCGTCGAAGAGATGCAGGGCCGAGGTATCGAGCGCGATCTGCAGGGTGTCGCCCATGCGCGCTTCGCTGCGGCCGTCGGTTTCGGCAACGAGTTTTGTGCCGTCCGAGAGGTGGCCGTAGATCAGGGTGCGATCGCCAAGCCGCTCGACCACTTCGGCCGTAAGTGGAATGCCAGCTTGGCCGGCCGGCAGCACGACGACGTCTTCGGCACGGATGCCGAGGCTTGCTCCGTCAGGCGAAAAGCGTGCGGGCAGACGCATAGCGGCGGCGATATCACCGAGACCGCTCGTGCCGATGGTAAGCGTATGACCATTTTCAACGGTACCGTTGACCGGCACGAAATTCATGGCTGGCGAGCCGACGAAGCCGGCGACAAAGCGGCTTGCCGGGCGCTGGTAGATTTCCATCGGTGTGCCGATCTGTTCGATCTTGCGGTTGTGCATGACGACGATGCGATCGGCGAGCGTCATTGCTTCCACCTGATCATGCGTCACGAAGATCATCGTGCTGCCGAGGCGGCCGTGAAGCTGGGCAAGTTCAAGCCGGGTGCGACCGCGAAGGGCCGCATCGAGGTTCGACAGCGGTTCATCGAAAAGGAAGGCCTTCGGCTCTTTGACGATGGCGCGACCGATCGCCACGCGCTGGCGCTGGCCGCCGGACAGTTTGGCCGGCTTGCGGTCGAGAAGGTGAGCGATTTCGAGCGTCGCAGCCGCCTGCTGGACGCGACGCTCGATTTCAGCCTTTGCCACACCGATGTTTTCAAGGCCGAAGGACATATTCTGGGCGACGGTCATGTGCGGATAAAGCGCGTAAGACTGGAACACCATAGCAACGCCGCGTTGTCCGGGCGGCAGAGTATCGATACGCTCTCCGCCGACGGCGATCGTGCCGTCCGTCACATCATCCAGACCGGCGATCATCCGCAGCAGCGTGGACTTGCCGCAGCCCGAGGGGCCGAGGAAAACGATGAACTCGCCAGCCTTGATGGATAACGAGATGTCGTCCAGCACAGTGAGCGCACCGTAACGCTTGGTGACCTTGGTGATTTCGATCGATGCCGACATGGTGCCTCCCTCCCCGTCGTTCCAGCCTTATGCGCCGAGCCGGATCATCCGGTAGCTCAGGGGCGCGATACTGGCCGTGAAGCGGCCATCGGCAACCGCTGTGCCAGCACCATCCTTCGGCGCAATCCTCTCAGAGCCAGGGTCGTTGACGGCGCGCAGGTCATGACCCTCCATCACCTTGTCGAGGATCACCTTGCGGGTGCCGAAGCCTTCGAGCGCCAGATCGAGATCGATCGCTTCCGTCTGGTGGCGGTTGACGATGAAGAAGGTCAGCGCGCCGTCGGCCTCGGTTTCGACGGCGGAAACGTCGAGATAGGGAACTTTTGCAGCAGAGTCGGTTGAATAGCTCGGGCAATCGAGTGACAGGTTCAGCGCCTTGCCGCGGCCGTATTTCGACGCGTAGGCATAGGGGAAGAACGTCGTCTGGCGCCAGGCCGGACCGCCCGGAACGGTCATGATCGGGGCGATGACATTGACGAGTTGCGCCAGGCAGCCAACCTTCACCACATCCGAACGGCGAATGAAGGTATTGAGGATGCAGCCGACCTGCAGCACGTCTTCGAAGTTATAGATATCTTCGAGCAGCGCCGGTGCATGCGGCCAGCCGTCATTGCCTTCCAGAACCTTCCGGTCGGCCTCGCGGGAATGGTACCAGACGTTCCACTCGTCGAAGCTGATATAGACATCCTTCTTCGAGCGCTTCTTGGCCTTGGTAAAGGCGATGACCCCGGCGATCGTGGTGATATAGTCATCGAGGCGAGCGTTCTGGGCGAGATAGTCCGCCGTGTTGCCGGCGTGATTGTCGAAATACATATGCAGGCTGATGTAGTCGATGGAATCGTAGGTGTAATCGAGCACTGTCGCTTCCCAGGCCGGATAGGTCGGCATTTTCGGCGAGGAAGAGCCGCAGACGACCAACTCGATCGACTTGTCGAATGCGCGCATGGCCTTGGCGGTTTCGAAGGCGATGCGACCGTATTCTTCCGCCGTCTTCTGGCCGATCTGCCAGGGGCCGTCCATCTCGTTACCGAGGCACCACAGCTTGACGTTCCAGGGCTCTTCGCGACCGTTCTTGCGGCGAAGGTCCGACCAGTAGCTGCCGCCCGGATGATTGACATATTCGAGGAAGGCGCGGGCGGAATCGAGACCGCGCGAGCCGAGATTGACGGCAAGCATCATCTCGGTGTTGGCGGCCTGCGCCCAGTCGGCGAATTCGTGGATGCCGACGTGGTTGCTTTCCGAGCTGTGCCAGGCGAGGTCGAGGCGCACCGGGCGCTCTTCACGCGGGCCGATGCCGTCCTCCCAGTTATAGGCTGATACAAAATTGCCACCGGGATAGCGCACGATCGGAACATCGGCTTCACGAACGAGATCGATGACGTCCTGGCGCATGCCGTTCTTGTCGGCGGTCGGATGATCCGGCTCGTAGATGCCCGAATACACGGCGCGGCCGAGATGCTCGACGAAGGAACCGTAAAGACGGGGATCGATAGTACCAATGACGTAACCGCTGTGGGCGGTACCGACTGCACGCATGCTTGCCTCCCTGTATATCTGAAATTCAGATATATATCAATTTATATGATAAATTGCACAGGGAGGTGTGAGCGTCAACCGTCTTTCGCCGGCAACAGCCCAATTGGATGAAATCAGATCTTCAGACGCAGCACGATGTCCTGATCGTAATTGCCAAAACCCCGGCCGAAGATATTGATTCCACCGGGATGTTCCGCGGTTTCCGGCACTTCGATCCGAAGCCGGATCGAGCGGTGTTCGAGCAGATTCAAATCCGAAAGACTGGTCTCGGAAACCCTGATGCCGTCAATAAAGGTACCGTTTTCCGTCACGCGGAAACACTTCAGCACGCCGTACTGGCTGCCGCGCAGCTTCCACCAGTCTGGCGTATATTTGCCGCGGCGGTCGCCGAAATCGCCCGGCGAAGTCCAGGCGCCGATGCTCTTGCCGTTGATTGAAAGCGTGATGTCGGACGGCCAGTTGTCCGAGGTGCCCGGCACCTCGGAAGACAGTTCCAGGATGACCTCCAGTTCCTTGACTTCCGCCCCCTTGATGCGGGCATTGTTGGGAAACTGGTAATCGACATAACCCCTTGTAAACCAAAGAAGACCGGCCTTCATCCGGTCTGGCGCCAGGAAGGTGTCGGGGCTGTCGAGATAGCCTATGATGCCGTCGCGCGAGCACATGCCGCAGGGGGCGAAGACCTCGTAGCCGCTGTAGAGGCCGACCGGCATCGCCACCTCGATCGCCTCCTGGGCGGTGCGGGCGTGGCTGGCAAAGGAGAGCACAATTTCTTCGTGCACCGCATGGCAGATCTTCTGGCTGCCCTTGCGCGCCTTGGAGACCTCCGTGCGGATCAGCCCCGCCTCTTCCAGAACATTGAGATGGGTCGAGGTTGTCGATTGCGGCAGGTCCAGCGCCTCTGCGATTTCATTGACATTCAGCGGCCCGCGGATATGCAGGAGTTCCAGCATAGATAGCCGCGCCGGCGCCGAAAGACATTTCAACACATCCTTGCCGTCTTCCGGGCCGATCATCAGAAATCGCGTGCTCATACATCCTCCAAGCATTGCGTCCGATATGTATCAGAGATTCTGATATCGTCAATCGCCGCTTTCCGAATTGCGGGAAAGAACCATGACAAGATCAGAGGAATCGGGCACGTCGGTTAAGGACGCGTCCTGCTGTGCTCAAACGACACTGCTTCGGAAATACAGCGCCTTATTCGAAGTCGGCGCGGGTTGCGGGGGCACGATGCCACGAAATGAAGGCGCGCCATAGTCGGTCCGTTGCACTAGGAGAGTTGAACCAAATATCGCTGGCCCCCTCTGCCGCAAGCTTTAAACCAAGCCACCGACGCCGTGCATGGCGGGCTCGGTCATTTTTTCAGCGTTGCCGTAACGCTGGCCAAGGCGATCTGATCCTGACGACCTCTCGATGGCGAGCTAGGTGCGGATGATCACGTCGTAAGCGGGTTCCTATTCAGCCTTGCCCTTCTCGTTGTGCTTTCTTCAATGCTCTCCGGCAATACCGCGGACGGGTTCGATGACGCGCCGCTGACGCTCCGAAACGGTCTCCTGGCTGCGTTGCAGTCGCACAGTCTGCTGCAAGACCTGCAGCCGATCTCGCATCGCCTCGAAGGCGCGGCGCTGCGCCGGCGACACACGGTTGATGACGTCCTCCTCCCCGCGCAGGACGGCGTTGCGACCGAAGCGCTCGTCGAGCGCCCGACTAACGGCGATGAATTCTTGGGCGACGCGCTGATCGAGCAGACCCACGGCGGCTTCGAGCTTGCCCTCCTTCTTCTTCTCCACCACCAACTGCCGCAGCGCATCCTCAGCCTTCTGCGATAGACCGGGAATGGCGACCGCCATACGCTGGCGCTCTCCGGCGATCACCTGGGTTTCGGCCTCAAACGCGGTGGCATACGACGCTCCGAGGGAACGGACACAGTTTGCTGCTTCTGGCACAGCCTGAAGCGCGGCCTTCCGCTCCCGGCCGACAGCAAGTAACTTGTCCATGATGCGGTCGGAGCCGCGCAGCGCGCCGTAGGCGGCCGGATCGTTGCTGACGGCAGCAGCAATCCGCTCACCGGCGACGCCCTTCGCGACAAGCTCCTCGATCTTGGCGACCGCGCCAGCCGGATCGCGCCAGACGCGCGTTGCCGCATCCACGAGGGCGGCGCGATGATGATTGTAATGGGGAACGACAATCGCCCTTTCCCGCGCTTCATCGGCGATCGGTGTCTTGAACTCCGTGACGGCGGCAAGCATGGGCAGCACGGACACTGCCTCCTTTCCGAACTCGATGCATGCGCCGGCAACGATTTTCGAGCGATCCTGCTTTTCTGCGAGATGCTGCTCGTCGCTGAAGCGCCTGATCACCTCGAACAGGCGCACTAGCTTTTCACGGTGGTCAGTGGCGAGATTTTCCGGCATGCGCTCGGCAACATTTCGCTCGGCGATAGGATCGGCCTTTGCGGTGAAGGCACTCCAGCCGAAGCGCGCGGTCAGCGCCTCGTTGACGGCCTTGATCTCTTGGACCAGCAAGCGGTCCTCTACGACATAGGAGAAGGCCGTCTTGTAGGCGTCGGCCCCGCCGCGCTCCCGGACCGCCTCGACTTCGACGAGACGCGCCATCGCCTGCTTCGAAAGCGCGGGGATGGACAATGACATATAGGCGCGTCGCTGCTGCTCGCGAATGGCGAAGCGCTCCGCCTGTCTGCGGAACTCGGTTGCATGCGCGCGCGCCAACGGCAGCAGCTCCAATAAGGTGGCCATGGCAGCGTTGCGCTCGTTCCGGGCGGCACGGCCATCGACTATGAGGCCAGAGCCGCGCAATCGGCCAAGGCGTTCGGGCGCAAGGCCAATATCTTCGGCAGTCTTGCGCGGCTCGACGCCTGCGCCCGACGCCAGAGCGTTGAGCGCCGACAGCGCGCCATCCGGGTCGCGATAGATTTTCTGCAGCAATGGCCGGAGTACTTGCTCCCGCTCCTTCCACGGTTCCGAGGAGAGCTGCGCGAGACGCGCATCCTCTTCAACGCTGCGGGGGAATTCGGTGGCGGGTGGGATCAAATAGCTTCCACCCAACGGGTTGCCGGCAGCGAAGGATACTCTGCGTTCCTCGCTGTACGAGACGCTCCGTTCCCGTTCGATCGCGAAATCAAGCGCAATGCTCGCCCGCTCCCAGAGCTTCGCCAGCTGCGACTGCATCTTCGCAAGCCACACCGACCGTCGCGCCGCCCCCTCCTCCAATTCCGCAATGACCCGGGCCAGCGTGTCGATGCCGCGCCGCCGGGCAAAATCACGGGCATGCTCCCGATAGCCTTCCTCGCTTTCGAAATCGAGCGTCGTCGTCTTGGCGCCAGATCGCCCAAGGCGCTCAACAAGCTGTTTGAACACATGCGGCCGATGGCTTTCCCGCTCGATCCTAGCCTTGCGCGCATCGGCAGGTTCGACTTGTGTTCCAGTCCAGACGTTGCGCTCGACTTGACGTACCTCGAGGCGCTTCTTGCCGGTCTTTTCATCGGTGACGCGTACCTTTACCGTGACCGTTTCGACGCCATCCTTGCGGAGCGTCACAGTATCGCCCGTCGAGATTCCACCCTCCTCAAGTGCTTTCGGCAGGCTCACGCCCCAAAGTCGATGAACGGTCCCGTCGTCCGTCCTCACATCGGCGTAGGGGCTTTCCTTGGCATCATCATCCTGCGGCCGGAACTTGGCCAACCCGGTGTCCACCAATTCACCGGTGACGCCGGCAGCATGGTCGACACGGGGCCTGCGCCCCCATTTCGGCTTCGGTTCAAAATTCTCGCGCGCAGCGTAGAGATCCGCGCGGTCACGATGCCTGGTCATCGCCACATAGGTCAGATGCTGATCCATCATTCCGGTGGCGAGCACGAAGGTCCGGTCGACGGTCGAGCCTTGAGATTTGTGGATGGTCGCGGCATAGCCGTGATCGACATTACTGTAGCTGTCCTCGCTGATCACGACGTCGCGGCCATTGTCGAGATGCACCGTCAGCAGCGCGTCTGCGCGTTTGTCGCCGGATGAAACGACCGTGCCAAGCATGCCGTTCTTCACATATTGGGGACCAAGGCGCTTCGCCCGCCGTTCAAGGAAGCGGGCGTTTTCGAGGAAGATGATCCGGTCGCCCGCGGCAAACTCACGAAGCCCACGTGCCGTCCGGAATTGGCGCGCACCTGTCAGCGCGCCCTCGTCGATCATGACCTTGCGCAGGGCCTCGTTCAGCTTCCGAACGTCATCGTTGGTGTGGGCAAGCACAAGCAGTTCGTCGCCGCGAAGACGTCCCGGATACTCGCCCACGGCAGATTTCTGAAGTAGGTCACGGCGGGCATCGGCCCAATCGGCAACGATGCGGTCAATGATCTCGGCCCGGGTCTCGGTCTCGACAATGCGGCCCCTCTGCGCATAGGCGTCGAGGCCCTCTTCGACCTTGCCGCGCGCGAAGAGACGGGATGCAGCGCGCGCCCAGGCATCCCGCTGCCGCCGCACGCCGGCAAGTTCCGCAAACCCGATCCGTTCGGTAATTGCCCGGAACGCCGCACCCGCCTGGATCGGCTGCAGTTGCATCGCGTCGCCGACCAGTACGGCTTTTGCGCCTGCGTCCTCCACGGCTTTGAGGACACGCGCCATCTGCTGCGAGGAGATCATGCCGGCCTCGTCGATCACCAGCACATCGCCGCGACCCAGCTGTTCACGCCCCCCGGCCCAGGTAAGCTCCCAGGAGGCCAGCGTGCGCGACCGGATGCCGGAACTGTCCTCCAAGCCTTCAGCGGCCTTGCCGGCAAGGGCCGCGCCGATCACCCGTCGGCCATCGCTTTCCCATGCGACGCGAGCCGCCGAAAGCAGCGTCGACTTCCCGGCGCCGGCAAGTCCGACGACGGCCGCGATGGCATTATCGCGCGTGACATGACGGACCGCATCGACCTGTTCCGCACCGAGCCTAAAGGACCTTTCCGGATCGGCCGTTTCGACGCTTCGCACGGCAGCGGCGGCCTTGGCACCGGAAACGCCGAAGCCCTTTCGCATTGACAGAACCTCGGCTGACTGCGCCATCTCATATTCGATGCGCAGGATCCGCCGCGTGGTGAACACCGCCGGCTCTGTCACCTTGCCCGTTTGGTTTCCGACCTGCTGCGCCTTCAGCAGCACCAGATCGTCCGAAGCCATCAGCCGCGCGCGAATATTGGCGAAGTCCACCGGATCATCGACATAGCGGTGCAGCGCCTTGGCGATATCGCGCTCGTCAAAGGTGGAACGTTCGTTGCCGAGTTGCTTGAGGAGAAGCTCCGGATCGGCAAGCAGCCGGTCGGCCATCTCCTGCCGCCGCGCCAGATCGGCCGGCGCGAAATACATCTCGGCACCCTTGCGCGCGAGCGCCGCCTTCTCCGGACCAAGGTGTTTCTGCGCGATGCCATCAAGGCCTTGCTCAGCATAGGAGCGGCCGTCGAGACGGATCTCATGGCCGGCCAGCGCCAGGTGGCGGTTGACTGTTTCCGCCCACGCGACCTTCCACGCCTTCATGGTTTCCTTGTCGCCGGCCCAGAGCTTGTAGACAATCTTGCCGTTCGGCCTGTTCGGTGTGACGACACGTAACGGCTCCCCGTCATCGCCGAGGACTGGCACCTTCTTCGGCCCAAACCTCTCCTCCGTAAGAGGCCTGAGCGTCGTCATCAGGTGGATATGCGGATTGCCGTCCTTGTCGTGATAGACCCAGTCAGCGACTATGCCCTTCGACGTGAAATTGTCCCGGACGAATTCGCGAACCAGGGCGATATTCTCCGCCCGCGTCAGCTCTTCCGGCAGCGCGATGATCAGCTCGCGGGCAAGCTGTGCGTCCACCCGCGTCTCGAAGGCGTCGAGGGCATTCCAGAGCGCCTCGCTTGCCTTGGCGACGGGTTGTCCGTCGATCGCCATCTTCAGCCAGGCGGGGATCTGGTCCGGCAGGGCCAGCTCCTCATGCACCAGTTCACGCGATCCGCCGCGATAGCTGAAGGATGTCCCAGCCTGTTCGTCCACCATCCGGGCGCGATGGCGGTAGGCAGCGGCCGAGACGATGCTGCGTCCCGCTCCCCTGCTGATCACCTGTGCTCTGACGAACATGATCGCCACTGATATCTCCAGGCCTCTCAAGCACGTCGCGCCAGCGACGTATATTGCGCCCTCAAACCGATCGGACCGCAGGACCGATGCCGCTTCTCCGGAAGACGGCCATTTGCCGGAATTCCGGCTGCGACGTTCTCGGGATAATGCAACGTAATCTATTTTACTATCATAAAACAGACAGTATAATCAGCGTCGCAGAGATTTGCTCCATCAAGGGAAGGACGCTGGAATGGCCGCAAAATCATCGATCTCCGACATCGACGCCCAGATCGAGAAGCTGCGCGAACGAAGACGCTCGATGATCGCAAAGTCCGCCGAGCGCTTTGCCCGCGCCGCCACGAAATCCGGGCTGGCGGAAATGGAAATCACCGACGAGGAGGTCGATCGCATCCTCGAAGAGATCGCCGTGCGATTTCAAAAAGGCGAGAAGAAGGGGGTGGCTCACGCATCTGCTTCGCCGCATCGACAGCCAAATGGCGGGACTGGAACGCCGGCGGAAATTTCTCATGACGGCTGATCGCAAGCGCGAGGCGCGCGAGAAATTTTTGCTCGGCGCCATCGTCGTTCGCGCCGGTCTCTCCAAGGCCGATCGGGCGTTTCTGCTCGGTGGTCTCCTCGAACTGGCTAGAGTTGCTCCGGGCTCATCAGAACATCGGCGCTTGCGCGATATCGGCGAGGAAGCCTTCAAGGTTCCCGCGCTTGATGGCGGATCACCTCGCCTCACGGAGACACCGGAATGGCATTGAAGGCAAAGCCGCATCCAAGCCAGTTGCTCGTTCTGGTGCCGATCACCGTCACCGCCTTTGCCGTCTACGTCGTCGGCTGGCGCTGGCCGGGCCTCGCCGCCGGCATGTCGGGCAAGGCGGCCTATTGGTTCCTGCGGGCCTCGCCCTTACCGGCGCTCTTGTTTGGGCCGCTGGCGGGGCTGTTAAGCGTGTGGGTGCTGCCATTGCACCGGCGAAGGCCGGTAGCCATGGCGAGTCTCGTCTGTTTTCTGGCCGTAGCCGGCTTCTACGCGCTGCGCGAATTCGGTCGACTCGCCCCGTCCGTGGAGAACGCCGCGGTGACATGGGACCGCGCGTTGTCCTATCTCGACATGGTCGCCGTCATCGGCGCGATCGCCGGTTTCATGGCGGTGGCGGTGGCCGCGCGCATCTCCACTGTCGTGCCTGAGCGGGTCAAACGCGCAAAACGCGGGACCTTCGGGGATGCGGACTGGCTGCCGATGGCGGCGGCGGGAAGGCTGTTTCCGCCGGATGGCGAAATCGTCGTCGGCGAGCGCTACCGGGTGGACAAGGACGTCGTCCATGAGCTGCCCTTCGATCCGAACGATCCGGCCACATGGGGGCAAGGCGGCAAGGCGCCGTTGCTGACCTACAGCCAAGATTTCGACTCCACCCATATGCTCTTCTTCGCCGGGTCGGGTGGATACAAGACCACAAGCAACGTGGTGCCGACGGCGTTGCGTTATACCGGGCCGCTGATCTGCCTTGATCCTTCCACCGAGATCGCGCCGATGGTGGTCGAGCACCGCACCCGCGTCCTCGGCCGCGAGGTGATTGTGCTCGACCCGACGAATCCGATCATGGGGTTCAACGTGCTCTACGGGATCGAGACGTCGGCTAGACAAGAGGAGGATATCGTTGGCATCACGCATATGCTGCTTTCGGAGAGCGTGCGCTTCGAGTCCTCGAGCGGGGCTTACTTCCAGAACCAGGCCCACAATCTCCTGACAGGCTTGCTCGCTCATGTCATGCTCTCTCCCGAATACGAGGGACGGCGAACCTTGCGCAGTCTCCGGCAGATCGTCTCAGAGCCGGAACCCTCGGTGCTAGCGATGCTGCGTGACATTCAGGAGCATTCCGCGTCCGCCTTCATCCGCGAGACGCTCGGCGTCTTCACCAACATGACCGAGCAGACGTTTTCGGGCGTCTATTCGACCGCGTCGAAAGACACACAATGGCTCTCGCTCGACAGCTACGCCGCGCTCGTCTGCGGCAATGCGTTCAAATCGATTGACATCGTCTCGGGCAAGAAGGACGTCTTCCTCAACATCCCGGCATCGATCCTGCGCTCCTATCCAGGCATCGGCCGGGTGGTCATCGGCTCGCTGATCAATGCCCTGATTCACGCCGATGGCGCATTTAAGCGCCGCGCGCTGTTCATGTTGGATGAGGTCGATCTCCTCGGCTACATGCGCGTCCTGGAGGAAGCACGCGACCGCGGCCGTAAGTACGGTATTAGCATGATGCTCATGTACCAGTCAGTGGGCCAGTTGGAGCGGCATTTCGGGAAGGACGGCGCGACGTCGTGGATCGACGGCTGCGCCTTCGCCTCCTATGCCGCCATCAAGGCGTTCGACACGGCGCGCAACGTCTCGGCGCAGTGCGGCGAGATGACAGTCGAGGTGAAGGCAAGCTCCCGCAGCATTGGCTGGGACACGAAGAACAGCGCATCGCGCAAATCGGAGAGCGTCAACTTTCAGCGCCGGCCACTGATCATGCCGCACGAAATCACCCAGTCGATGAGAAAGGACGAACAGATCATCATCGTTCAGGGGCATAGTCCGATCCGCTGCGGGCGCGCGATCTACTTCCGGCGGAAGGAGATGGATGCCGTGACCAAGGCGAACCGCTTCGTCAAACCGGTGCAGTGACGACCGAAGCTGCACGGTAATGAGACTTTCGCAAGCGGAAGGTCAGCGGAATCGGCTGACCTCCATGGCTGACTTGCGGCGACTGATGAATTCGCGCAGCAGCGGAAGGAAGAAGGCCTTGCGGAAGCGGCCAGTTGGCGGCTCGGGCTCAAGATAAATCATGGTACGCTTCTACGCGCTCGCGATCGAACCGACGCTGTTCGGTACGCCCCGCCTGACGCGGCGATGGGGCGCATTGGGACAGTCGGTCACGCCATGGTGCATCACTTCGACAAGGAAGAGGATGTTGTCCGCATGTTTCTGGATCTGCTGCGGCTGAAACGGGCTACAGGCGGAACGCAAATTTCCGGCGTGGCCCAATGGCGTAACGTCTGCTCAAGGCGATCTCCCTGATCCACGACTGTGATCATCGTGCGAAGCGAAGCTCCGCCAGGCCTGCCGGTCGATCCGGCCGCCCAGGCTTGACGACACGGCAAACGCCGCCCTCAGAAGGGTGGCGCGGCGTCGATGGTGCCTTCCTGTTCGGCGATCGCTGCCGCCAGTTCGGCCAGAGCCAGTTCCAGCTCCATTTCGATCTGGCGGCGTTCGGCGGGCTCCGCGTTCCTGAGCTCGGCACGCAGTTCTTCAATCTGCATTTCGAGTGCTATCGTCATCCTCGTCATCTCCTGATGATGTGAAAGATGACGCCCGGGGTCGTGAGGATCGGGCCGGGTCAAGGATCGCGTCAGCGACCGGCGGAGCCGGCGAGCGGAGGAACCGATTTTCTGATGGTGCCCCTTCGGGGCAGCGGCTGAAAATTGGAGGGGCCGCGATGTCCTTGAGGCGGCGCGATGCTCACGACAGATTTGCGTATCTGAGCAGACATGTTTTCGTCTCATTTGGCACGACAGGAGGAGCAAAGCGGGCTCGATGCCCGCTTTTGCTCCCGATGCTGCGCGAAGCGATCAGACCGCGAAACGGCGAGGGCGGCCCCGATCGCTCGGGGCCGCTCGCTTGGCTCGTCAGTTCGGATTGTTCCAGAGGATTACCTTCTTGCTCGGATCGCCGCCAGGAGCCGGTGCGAGGTTGCCGAAGATCACGCCGATCTCGGGGGCCTCCAGCTTCACTGAGAGGTATTCCTCGCCGGTCTGGCGGGCAATGCGGTTCCAGGCTGCGCCAATCTCGAAGCCGGTCTTGCGGTGGATGACGCGGTAGTCGGGGGCTTCTTCGCTCGACTTGCTTGCGTTCGGGACGATGGCGATCGGGGCGTTGACCCGGATGGTGGCGAAGACGCCTTCGAGGATGCCGTCGGTCTTCTGCGTCAGGGTTGCGATCGTGGTGGCCATGGTTCTGTCTCCTTCGTTGCTCGGGACCATTCCCGATGGCGCACGAAGAGACGGCCGACCTGCTGCGGTCAGCTCGGCCGAAAATTTTGCAAAATTCTATTTTCCGCCAGGACAAAAGAACCGAAATCGAATTTTGCAAAAATTTCGGACGAGTCTTACCCCTTTAGGGGTTGGCCGCGAATGCAGGCGGTCGTCTATACGAGCGACACAAAACGGGAATGGTTCGGGGCAACTGAAGGACGCGACAAACCATCATGGCTGTCCGGTTCGACGCCGCGGGATATCGGCCACGCACCCTTTGAACGTTTTGCCTCCAAGCCAGTCGATGCGTACTCGCCCGATCTCAACTACAGCAGGCGGATGAGCACATCCGCTGCCAATATCATCCCTTTGTTGATCCGAGAGGTCAGCCGCGGCGACGGTATGCCGCCTCCAGACACTGCGGCAATACTGGGTGAAGCTGATCGCGTGGCATCAGATGAGTGATCTTTCCCCACTCGTCCGTCCGCGCCCGGCTATCTGAGCCGTCGGTGTTCGCCAGGCACATCGCCATTGGCAAGCGCGCCATCCGAGCGATCGGTGCCGGCTTGGTCAGCGGAACCAAGCCCCTCGGAGATCACGAGGAACCGAGCAAGTCACGAACGGAATGCCATAGAGCGCGACATGCTGATCCTGGGAAACGAAATGCGCTCCCTCCGCCACGGCCCGCGCCATGAGAAGATGATCGAAGGAATCGCGGTGATGAAGTGCAAGGGCCGTAAGAGCGATAAGATGCGCATCTGTGATATCCAGCCGGTCGAACCCCTGACCCGGCGAGATCTCAAGAATCTCTTCTATATCGGCATCAAGTTTGCCGATCCGCAGCTTCACGGTGATTTCCCAAAGGGAGACGGCACGACGAGGACGTCGTTCTCAGGATCGCCGATAAGGCCTCGCGCATGATTCCCCAGCTTCTCGTCGTCGTTCCGCCACCACAACAAGGCATGCGTATCGAGCAGCAGCCTCACGTCGGAAGGGCGCGGTCTTCTCGCCTGCCCGTCGAGACGACCGCGGTGACCATGCCAGCCAACAGCACTGCGATATCTCGATGCGCTGGCCGGTGCGGAGATCGACCAAGGCGATCTTGCCACGGTCCCGTCTCGGCACAATCGCTGTCGCCTCGACGTATGCTCCGACCCGTCGTGTGGGGCCGGCGTTCGCTTACTCCGTCCGATTGACGCGTCGTCCCGATTTGCGCGACGCCTGGCCGAAGGCTGCGGCAATCCTCATCATGAAGGCTTTGCTGAACCGGCCAAGCGCTGGCTCGTCCGGCTCGATATACCAGGATCGTTCGGCGACATCGTAATTGTATTCGTCGACAAGGATCCAGCAGCGCTTGAGGTCGCTGAGGCCTGCCCGCCAGCACTCGATATCGGAAACTTCCAAGGCGATCCGATCCGCCTGCAGCGGGTCATCTGGTGATCGCGAGAAGCGCCAGATGCGTCAAGCCGTCATTCACGCCACGGACAGCGTCCACGACGCAGGTCGGCCGGGTCTTGCGGCCCTCGGCTTTCCGCACTCGTGTTGCCACGCCCATATGGGGATAGGCAATCACCTGGCCGGGCAGGAACTCATGACTCATCGTCATACCCCTCGCCGCGCCCGAGCCGGTCGATCTCCGCGGCGAAGAGCTCCTTATGTTCCTGCGGCATATCCGAAGCGCGATGGGCGCTGCGCGGATCGCCGCCGGTGCGCATCCGCTCGTAGTTTTCGTAGCTCATCAGCACGAAGCGGGGTTTCCGGTGCTTGGTGAGAACGACGGGTTCGCGGCTCGCGGCGTCGGTGACGTCGCCAACCTGCTTGTTGAGATCGCCCGTCGTGAACTGACGCATGGTCATACTCCTTTGTCTTTATCCATAACATCGATCCTTTCCAGATTTTGCAAGAAAACGGCGCTTAGCGCCATCTCCAACAGCCTGCGAGACAGGGGATGCTAGTGACATAGTTGCCCGGTCCGGCGAAGTCGCCGGCTGCACGGTTCGAACCTTGAAATTGCTCGCGACACATGACATATAATGAACGACAGATGACATGGGAGAAAGATCATGGCCATCGCAGCAAAAGCACCTTCTTCAGCAAGCGGTGGCGAACTGCAAAAGATTGAAGCGTTGCTCGGCGGATCGCGCGTTCTGGCGCGCCGCTTGACCAATGCGCTCGACGCGCATGAACTGCTTCTAAACGGCTTGCCCGCGTTGGCGCTCGATCATCTTGTCGGTAACCTCGTCGTCATCGGCAAGAACGAGTCTCTTGAAAAGGCGGTCGGTATGAGCCTGCGCACCTGGCAGCGTCGGAAGGAGACGCCTTCCAAGCCCCTCAGCCAGGAACAGAGCGGCCGTGCCTGGAAGTTCGCCGAGATCCTCGCAAAAGCAACGGATATCTTCGGATCGCAGGCGGAAGCAGAGCAATGGCTGGAGCGCCCAGCCGTCGGCCTCGATCAGCGCCGCCCGATCGATCTTCTCGGGACGCCCGCCGGTGTCGAGTTGGTAGAGGATCACCTCGACCGCCTCGAATATGGCATCTATGCATGACCCTTTTGCCGATCGCGCTCGGCGGAACGGAGTTGATTGCATGGCGGCTCGATCAGGCCGTCCATGCGCCAACCTGGGATAGCGGAGAAGGAGCCTATCGGGTTGGCGGCCGCTGGAACAGCAAGGGCGCGCGTGCCGTCTATTGCTCACTCGATCCGGCAACCGCAATCCTTGAGGTTGCGGTTCACAAGGGGTTTCGGGCGCTCGACACAGTGGCGCACATGATGACGGCGGCAATCATTGCCGATCCCGGCGACGTCCATCTCGTCGATCCAGCGAGCTTGCCAAACCCCAACTGGCTGCGCCCCGGGATTCCCGGTGCGGGCCAGCAAGCCTTCGGGGACAATCTGCTTCGCCGCCACCGTTTCGTCGCGATCCCGAGCGCGGTGTCGCCGCATAGCTGGAATCTGATTTTTCTCGCCGGCGGCGCGACCGGCGCCTATGCCCTGAAATTCCAGGAAGCGTTTGCCCTCGATACAAGGCTACATCCTCCCACGGCATGAACGAGCTGTGGTTGCGCGCAACCTGCGACGCGATCTCGCAAACATCCGGCTCTTCCCGTGCGAAGAAAACGGCGCTCACGCGCCATCTCCTGCAGCCCGCCAGACCGGGATGCCGAGTCGGCGGGCCTTGTCGGCGAGGTTACCAGTGATGCCGGAGCCGGGAAAGATGACGACGCCTGATGGCATGACCGAGAGCATGTCGTCGTTACGCCGGAAAGGTGCCGCCTTGGCGTGCTTCGTCCAGTTCGGCTTGAAGGCGATCTGCGTCACCTTGCGCGCCTCGGCCCAGCAGGCGGCGATACGTTCGGCTCCCTTCGGCGAACCGCCATGCAACAGCACCATGTCGGGATATTTGGCGAGAGCCTGATCGAGTTTCGCCCAGATCCGTTCGTGATCGTTGTAGTCGATGCCGCCGCCGAAGGCGATTTTCGTGCCGGCTGGGATCAGCACCTCGGTCTCGGCGCGGCGGCGGGCGGAAATAAAGTCGCGGCTGTCGATCATCGCCGCGGTCATGTTGGCATGGCTGACCTTGGAGCCGGTCCGCGGACGCCAGGCGGATCCGGTCTGGGCTTCGAAGAGATCGGCTGCATAGTCGCGCATGAACTCGAAGGCGTTGCGGCGCTCGAGAAGCGTGATGCCTTCTACGATAAGGCGCTCAAGCTCGACGCTTTTCACCTCTGAGCCGTCCTGCTCCCTCTGTCCGCTTCGTTGCGCATCCTCGTTGCGCTGGAGCTCGCGCTGGATGCGCTCGCCGGCGCGGTGGAAGAGGTTGACCGTCGACCAGAGCAGATCTTCGAGATCGGGCTCCAGCCGCGTGTCGCCGAGCATCTCGAACAGGGCATCGAAGACCGCGGTCAGCGCCGACTGAACGACCGGCTCCTCGGGCAGTGGGCGCGGGTCCGGTTCGTCCTGGAAGGGGCGATGCCCGTTGATCTGCATCTCGTAGATGAAGCGATCGGTTGGGGAAGAGGCGTGGCGGGGCTCGAAGGCGTCGTCGAGGGACAAGGTAAGGTTCATCATGGTCTCCGTCGGTTTGGGCCGCGCCTCTCGCGGCCTGACGGCGATCCCTTCCATGCGGCAGACGGGCCGGAACCGCGAGCGCAGCGAAGTGGCCCAGCGAAGCGCCGGGCGGCGGAAGACGGGTTTCTTGGCCCGCGAGGAGCGCCGGCTTCCGCATCGACCCGAAAAGTGGGAACCGCTTTTCGGAACAGCCGATGCGGCAGGCAAGTGCCGGCGCGGGGAAGAAACCCGACTGACCCGCTGAAGGCTCGACCGCCGCATGGTAAGGGTCGCCTCTCGGCAGGCCCGTGGGCGCGCGCCACACGATCGGCGACCGGTATGGACCGGTTTTCCCTGCCAAGCCGCGCCCTCTCCCGCCTTCCCATCCAGCCGCATCACGAGGGCAGAAAGGCTAGAGCGTCTTCCGGTGCGAGCTGGGCTCTCAGATGCACAGTGAGCCGGTCGGGTCCGAGCCGGCGCAGGTCCTCGTTGAAGTCGCCGAGTTCCGGGGCGAGCACAAGCGGCAGGACCCCGAGCGCCTGCGCGCGGCGGCTCAGTCCCTCGATAGCGTGTCGACCTGCGGCATCGGCGTCGGCACCGATGTAAAGGCGCAGGCATCCATCGGGCAAGCGGAAGGCGGCGAGGTGATTTGCGGTCAGCGCCGAGACCATCGGCATGCCCGGCATCACATGCGAGAGGGACAGAATGCTCTCGAGCCCCTCGCCGGCGACCATCACCGGAACGGGGCCATGGACCGGGAAACGGAAGCGCACTGCGTTGCCGAGCAGATTGCCAAGAGCGCGGCGGGGATTCTCGACCTTCGCCTTGCTGACGCCGTCCGGATCGAGCCCAGAGGACCCAAGGTAAGTGCGATGGACGCCAGTGATCGCGCCGGAGGGATCGGTCACGGCGGCGATCAGGGCCGGATAGCTCAACGTGCTGCCGGTGACGAGGTCCCGGTAGTAGCAGGACGGATGGAACCGCAGGGCCGGATGCACGGAGGCCCGCGGGATGGCGCGCTGACGCAGATACCGGTCGGCAAGCGTGCCGGCGAGCGGCTGCGTCATGCGGAACAGGCGTTTTGCTCGTTCGCCTGCCGGTCTATCGATCGGCGGATCGGTGCGGGCGTCGCCCCTGCGGGACGACGCCGGATGGGGAAGGCTTAGGAAACGCCGCGCCTCCTCTGCGACATCACGGAAGTCCACCAAGCCGCAGGTTTCTCGAACGAGGTCGAGCAGATCGCCATATTGACAGGTTGCTGCATCTGTCCACCGCCCAGCGCGCGGGCCGGAGAGATGGACATAGAGCGACTTGCCCCTGCTGTTGGCGACATCGCCGACGATCCAGTAGTTGCCGGCCCGATGGCCGGCGGAGAGGTAGTAACGGCAGACCGCCTCGGCGTCGCGCGCGAGACGATCGGCCAATTGAGAAGCGGACAGCATTGCGATCACCCCCGTGCAGTGACATCGACGATGGGATGCCGTTCGATGAGGCGAGAGAGGAACGGCACGCCTTCCTCGGATGCCGGAATGAGAAACCTGAGCTTCGGCCGGTCGGCACAGAGACGATCGTGAAGCGGAGGAACTCCTTGCCGTCCGGCGCCACCTGGTCGTTCGGACCTTCAACTCCGATGACGATCCCAGAGACCCGGACCGGACGAGCTTTTCTCCCTCGCTCGCTTTGGCGCCCCCCAATGCGGCCCTCCTTCACCCCCGGCGGCGCGTTCGACCGCAATGGATCACGCGGCATCGCGCGGCCGAATGGCTCTTGCGTCGCTTCCGAAAGCAGGATAATCGGCAATGTGTAATGTTATTACATACCAGTCATCAGACATGACCCATACCCGATAACCGAAAAGGCTCCAAAGAATGCAGAAGATCAAAAAACTCGGCTACGCTCTCAGTGTTTCGTCAGCACTTCTTTTCGCGGGACAGGCTCTTTCCGAGGGAATGCAGGGCGCCCAAACGTCATCCGGGCATGATCACGCCCATAGCTATTCCCATAGTGCCAAAGGGTCCGTGTACGAAGGGTATTTCGAGGATGATCAGGTAAAGCCGCGCGCGCTTTCGGATTGGGAAGGCGATTGGCAGTCCGTCTATCCCTATCTGGTCGATGGGACGCTGGACCCGGTCATGGCGGACAAGGCAAAACACGGCGGCAAGAGCGTCGCCGAATATCGCGCCTATTACGACGCTGGATATAAAACCGACGTCGATCGGATCGTCATCGAGGGCAGCAACGTCACGTTCTTCCGCGGAAAAGAGTCTATCAGCGGAAACTATGAAACGGACGGCCATGAAATCCTCACCTACAAGAAGGGCAATCGCGGTGTCCGCTACGTCTTCAAGAAGACCGGTGGTGATGGTACCGCTCCGCAGTTCATCCAGTTCAGTGACCACATCATCGCGCCGGAGAAGGCGGGCCATTACCACGTCTATTGGGGCAGTGACCGTGCCGCCCTGCTGAAGGAAGTCACCAACTGGCCGACCTACTATCCGTCACACCTGAACGGCAAACAGGTCGTCGACGAAATGCTAGCTCATTGACCCTGCCGAACGTCGGCTGACGGGCTGGAGTGCCCAGATGCCTGAGTTCCCCGGCGCCGGCGAGTGACTGATCCTGATCGGCCTCGCCACGCCGAAAGCGGAACACGGAAGTCGTCATCGACGATGCCGTCAACGCCGCCCATTGGTTCCAGCCGAGCTGCGTTCCCCCCGGCGCGCGCCGACGGCGGTCTCCGCGACCCGGCCCCGAGGGGCGCAAATCTGCAACGCTATGGGGTTTTTACTGTCTGTTTTTTGATAGTAAAATGGGCGCTACCCGTGTACCTTCGGCCGAAGCAAGGGGAGAACCAAAGTGCGAAACTTCACGATCGGCGATCAGACGCTGGACGAATCCTCGCAGGAGTTTCGGGCGCTGCTTCCGCATGCCTATGAGCAGAGGCTTCGGCCGATGTGCATGTGCAAGGAGCCCCCGGTTGCGATGTATATCGCGCGCCTGGAGGATCAGTATCTCATCAAGCGCATGCCGCTTTCGGGGCGCGACCACAATCCTGCGTGCGCCTCCTATGAGCCGCCCTACGAACTTTCCGGTCTCGGTCCCCTGATCGGCAATGCGATCCAGATCGATGCCAGCGGCAAGGCCGACCTGAAGCTGGATTTTTCCCTGACAAAACGCGGGCCACGATCGGCGCCAGGCGCACCGGCTGAAGCAGCGGAGCCAAGCGTCCGCAGCGAGCCCAAGAAGCTGTCGCTCAGGGCGATGCTGCATTATCTCTGGGAGGCGGGCGAACTGACGGAATGGCGCTCGACATGGGCGGGCCGGCGCGGCTGGGGCCGGGTGCGCACCAGCCTCATCAATGCCGCCTCGCAGATGACCGCAAGGGGCGGTCCGTTGAGCGACATGCTCTTCGTTCCTGAGGTTTTTCACGCCGAGGACAAGGACGGGATTGCTGCCCGGCGCGCCGCCGCGCTCAAGGGTGTGCAAGCGACAGGTTCGGGACCGCGCAAGCTGATGATGATCGTCGCCGAGGTGAAGGAGTTTTCCGCAGCCCGCGAGGGACACAAGATTGTCGTACGGCATCTGCCCTTCCCGCTGATGATCGAGGATGGCGCCTGGCGGCGTCTCGCAGCCCGCTATGAGACCGAACTGGAGTTGTGGCGCTCGAGCGAGGCATTCCATCTGATGGTCATCGCCACCTTCGGCATTTCGACCGCCGGCATCGCGTCGGTCGAAGAGGTCTCCCTGATGGTGGTCAACGAGCATTGGCTGCCATTCGAGGATATCCACGAGTTACGGCTTTTGGAAAAACTCAGCCACCTCAAGCGAAAGAGCGTCAAGGGCCTGCGTTTCAACCTACCCCGCGATGCGCCGATCGTGTCGGTGACATTGCCGGAACAGAAACCCGCGCCCGTTGCGATGTTCATCGTGCCGGCAAGCGCCGGGGATGAATACGAGCAGGCACTCACCGATATGATCGACGCGAGGCCGGAGATCGCACCTTGGGTCTGGAGGGTGGCCGAGGGCGAGATGCCGCGACTTCCTTGATACGGGAACACGGAGTTGCGGGGCGTTGACAGGGCGAGACGAATAAGAACACCTGCGCCATTATCTGCCTTTTTCAATCGGACCATCATGAAGCCTGAAAAGAAACCGTTCGTCGTCGAGATCAAAAATCGGCGCCGCCTTTCTCGAAAAGAACATTCGATTTGGGGAAAAATCGACCTGAAAGCTGCTGGCGATCAGGTCGGCGCCGAGGAGAGATCCGGCGAGCATGATGCGCCGATGCAAAATTCCGATGTTGCGGCCGAGAAAATCGCCGAGATCAACGTCTGATCGCGTCATAGACCAGCTTCGGAACCGCCCATCCGTTGACGTAGAAATATCGCTTCGCCTTGAGACGCGCGATATAGGCGTCCTGGGCCTTGTAGGAGGCGAGCCGGTTGAAGTGCGTCCGGGAATAATCGATCATTCCGTCCCCTTCGGTCAGCTCCAGCGGACCTGCCGCCGCCAGTTCCTCTATATGGGAGCGAAGCGATTTGACGAGGCCGTCAAATCGGTACTGCCTGTCCAGGGCGGCGTTCAGGCGGCCGCTCTGCATGGGAGAGAGTGCTTCGGTCTTGAACATGGGATTGCCTTTGCGTGAACGCGAAAACCCGGCGCGATGGCCGGGTTTTCATCGGAACGAAGGAGAGATTCCGCCGCGAAGACCGTAGTCAGGCCGCGCGTTCAAGCAGCTTTCGGGCCTTGCCTTCCAGTTCGAGCCGCGTGTCCTGATGGGCCTTTCCGCGGGCAAGCGCTGTGATGCCCTGGACAAAATCGAAGATGCTCTCCGGTGGCCTCCCTTCTTCGGAAAGCACCGTCTCGATGATCTTGCTGGTTTCGGCCTTGGAGAAGCCGCGCTTGCGCAGGAAATCCGAGCGATCCTCGTCATTTCGCGCAACGACCCGTGCACGTGCGGTGCGAATGCCGGCGATGAAGGGCGCGGGCGAGGAATTAGCGAAGTTCGTCAACGCCGGGGCGGCTTCATGGGCAAAACGTTGCGCCGCGAACTTCGAGTGCCGGATCGTGATTTCCTCGAAATTTTCGGTGCCCCACAAATTGCGATTGGCACAAACTGCCCGCAGATAGAACGACGCGATGCCGAGCGTCTTGGACCCGACCTCGGAGTTCCAGGCATAGAACCCGCGGAAGTAGAGATCCGGCTCCCCATTCGGCAGGCGACCAGCCTCGATCGGGTGGGTGTCGTCGACGAGGAACAGGAACACATCGCGGTCGCTGGCATAGAGCGTGGTCGTATCTTTCGTGATATCGACGAACGGATTGTGGGTCATGGTCGACCAGTCGAGCACGCCCGGCACCTTCCAGATCGTATCGCCGGTTCCGTTGCCGGCGATGCTCATCACGGCGGCAACCAGATCCTTATCCCAGATGCGCCCATATTCGGGGCCGGTCACCGCCCGGAGCTCGAGGCGGCCGTCATCCATCTCCAGTGTTTTGACCAGTTCGGCGTTGTGGTTCAGGAGCCCGTGCTGAAGATTGATCGCCGCCAGAGGTGCCGGCAGTTGCCGCATATAGCTCGCAGGCGCACCGACCAGGCTGCAAAGCTGACCGTAGCTCCAATGCGTCGGCGCAATCGGCTCACGCCCGCCGGGAACAATCAAGGCGAGACGCTCGGCATTGCCACGGGTGGCTTCCACGCGGATCTCCGCGCTTTCGACGGTTCGAACACGGGCGCGATCGGTTCTGGCGCTGACCGCGCGGTGGAGATCGGTGAGTGATAGGTAGCGCTCATCGTCGGGGCGCGAGAACCATTCGGACGAGACGCGGCCAATGCGTTCGCCGCGGGAAATATCGACCTTGAAGCCGGACGAGACCGGCCGCGGGCTGGAAATGATGGTGTTCATGCTAAAATCTCCTGAAACGAAGAGGCCCGGCTGCTCGCTCGCGCGACAACCGGGCTGGTGGGCTGGAAGATGGATCGCCGCCGAAGCGCCTGTGCGACGCGGCAAGCAGGCGGGCGCTCAGGCACGCCACCCGAGAGCGGCGCTTATTGGACCTCAATCGATCGCCTGGAATATTTCGGCAGCTTCCGGATGGTCGGCCGAATAGGCGTAGAGACGGCCGTAGCCTTCAGAGAGATGTTCGGATTGATACTGGAAGGAGAGATAGGAGAAGGCGAACAGCGTGGCGATGATGCCGGCGGCCTCGGCGGACACCTCCCCCTGAAATCCGGTGATCTCGCCGGTGATCCGAAACCGCGATTTGGATTGCGGAGCGAGGAACAGCGGCTTGCCCTCGTGTTCGTAGAAATCCCAGAAGCCGCCGCCATAGTCGAGCGGGCTCAGCCGCTCCATGAGGCTATAGACCGTGTTCTCGGCGACTATCAGGAGTGAACGCCCGAACAGGGTCGGCAGGAATTCCTGGCGACGCTCTTCGGGGACGATGGTGGCGCTTTGGGGTGCAATCGCGGATGTCGACATCGATTTATTCTCCAGAGAGGCGACAGGATTCAGACCGGGCAACCCTCTCTCCATCGCCCGGCTTCGCCCCTCCTCCGGCCCCTCTCTTCCTCCACCCGCGGACAGCCGCCCCGCCCCGGCAAGACATGCTTTGTCTCCAACGTTCAGAAATCAGAAAGGCCCGACACAGTGCCAGGCCTCCGATTGAGCAATGAGTTTGGTAGCGATTATTCCGCGGCGCCGAGATGCGCACCGTCGCCCTCCGCACGATCGACGGATGCCTTTTCGGCATCCGCACCTTCCGTCAGGAAGGCCGGCAGTTCGACGCCAGCACTTTCCATGGCATCGTCATCGATAATCCCGTCCGCATCCGCTACAGGGGCAGAAGCGACCCCGGCCGGGGTCTCGTCGACCGGGAGCCGCAGCACTTCAGGGAGCCATCCACTGCCTTCCAGCAGCCGGGCGGCCTCACGCGCCATGTCGGGCTTCTTGAGGTGATCGATGAGCTGCGCCGACTGTTGGCCTTTCGCCTCGCGGACAGCTTGCAGGATATGGGCCTTTGTGACGCGCCCGAAGTAGTTGTCTACCGTCGGCGTCCAGCCTGCCTCGACCATGCTGAAGCCGATCGAATGGGCAAGCTGCTTGGCATGGGCGACTTCCCTCGAGCGCCGGTTCCAGGCCTGGACCGTGGCGTTCAGCGACAGCGAGACGCAATGGGCAAAGAGCGCCATGCGGCTGGCCTCGTCGAGTGCGATCAGATAGTCCCATACCTCGTCGGCATTGCCGGGAAGATCATAGCCCCAGGACTCCTGCCGCTCACCGATCTCCCTCGCCCAGATCGTATCGCCGAGCCCCTGCGTCTGGCTGAACGCGGTCTGCTGCGCGGTGATCTCCAGGCATGAGTCCGACCCGTATCTGTAGAAAGTTTTCAGGACGAACACGTGCAGGGTCGCGATAAATGCCATCACCGGATCATTGGCAAGCGCATTCCTGAGCGCGACAGTGCGGGTGGCCGTCAGATCCTCGATGAGGCGGTCGGAGAGCGGACGAATTTTTCCGTCATCTTCCTCCGTTTCCTCGATACCGACAGGCTTGCCGTTGATCGAAACTTCGCCGGTTGCATGACCGGCGAAGACATCATCACCGCTTTCACCGTCGTCGTCGTGATCGCCGGCCTCACCGCCATCGGTCTCGACCACCGGTTCATCTTCGGGCCGGACGAACCCGCGTTCGATCTTCAGCTCACCATTAACGCCAAGCGAGATGAAGGCGCCACCGCGGGCGACGTCTTCCGGATCGAAGACGTAAGGCCGATCGTTCAGGGCATCCAACGCGTTGCCGAGTTCCTCAAGCCGGGCTTCAGTTTCCTCGGAATAATCTTCCGCCGCCGCATATTCGGCATCGAGCTTGTCATATTCCGCCTTCAAGGCATCATGGCGCACAAGCTCCTCCTCGGTGTACTCGACCCGTTCACCGTAGAAGCGGCGAAGGCCGGAGGTGTGGCCATAAGGAAAGTCAAGGGCGGCATCGACCCATTTCCAGCCCTCTTCGGTCTTCAGTGCTTCGGCGTCGGCAGTCAGCTTTTCGAGCACGAGCTGTTCGAGCAGCGCCGGGTCCTGCAGCCATCCGCCATTGTCCTCATCGAACAGGTCGCGCATCACGACGCCGCCGGCGGCCTCATAGGCGCTGATGCCGACATACACGGCGCGTCGATCGGATGCCCGGACCGCGGTTTCCGTCAGCATCCGGCGTATATAATAGGCGTCCTGATTATGGGATCGTGAGATCGTGTCCCAAACTTGCTCCTGCCGGACGTGGTCATTGGTGATCGAAAATGCCATGACCTGGCCGAGCTTCATCTCGTCATTGGCATAGAATTCGAGCAGGCGCGGCGAGACGGAGGCCAACCGCAGGCGCTGCTTCACCGTCGCAACCGAGATGTGAAAACGGGCAGCGATCTCTTCTTCGTCGAGCCCCTGCTCGCGCAGCGCCATCATACCGCGAAACTCATCCAGAGGATGGAGATCGAGGCGCTTGACGTTCTCGGCAAGCGAATCCTCGACTTCCAGGGTTTCGCCCTTGCTGACGATGCAGGGTATTCCGGCGGTCTCGGACAGCTTCTTCTGGTTGACCAGCAGTTCCAGCGCACGGTAGCGACGGCCGCCCGCCGGAATACGGTAGATGCCGGTCTCTTTGCCGTCGGTGTCAACTTCGGCACGGACGTTGAGGCTTGTCAGCAGTCCGCGATGGGCAATGTCTTCGGCAAGCTCCTCGATCGATACGCCCGCCTTGGTCTTGCGCACGTTCTGCTGGCTGAGAACGAGCTTGTTGAAGGGAATGTCACGCCCGGCGTTGAGCGTGATTTTCTGGATGGCCTGTGCCATATCGTTTCTCCGTAGCGGGCTGGCCGGAGCCTCTCTCCAACAACCGCAACCCGCCGCGAACGCCCCCTTCCCCTCTCCCTCCTTCTGCGTCCGCAGCCTTCACCGTTCCGGCTGGCTTGCAAACCTCAGGTGAGGATCTTCCACTCGGCCACCGCCATTCCCATGCCACTCGCGGGCGTCGGTCCCAGGAGTCAACGCAGGCAACGGGCCGTAGTAACGCGGGCGGACGAACTAATTTCAGGACAAATTCAACAGGATGTCATAGTTCCGGGTCGGAGCTGTACGCACTGCTTTGGGCGTCCCCCTGCTACCGGCTGGCGCCGCCGGAGGGCATCGAACTCCTTGACCTATGCGGCCGGCAGGGCCTGTGGCGCATGCAACAGTCGGAGCGAAAGGCTTTGGGGCCGTCGTGCGAGGTTTTGAACTTCCCGATCACCAGAGGTCAATGAGCATCGGACGGCGGGGCGCACCGCCCAAAATCGCGGCCGCAACCGAGCAGCCGTGGCTCGGCAGCAAGTTGGTTGTGGTGGGCACGAATGCGATGCCTGCCTACAGCATCGAGGCAGGTGGTGAGATCAATGACGCTCCGGCCGAAACTGACGATTTCGACATGACGTGGTCAGCCCTCGTCAAAGATGAGGCAGACTTGGGCGTTATGGCAATGTTGAAAGCGGTGGACAGCACCTACACCGTGAATACAGAACGTACTTTTCAGGTTCGGAATGCAAAAGCTTTTGAATTTGAGCTTCTGGTGGCCCCATCGAGGGTCGGTAACATGGTCCACAGTGACAAGCCCAGCCCGTTGCCGCTAGAGGAGCAGGAGTGGCTGCTGTTAGGAACGCATCTGAGCCATGTTGTCGTTGCCCGGGATGGAACTCCTGCTCGTTTGGTAGTGCCAGACCCTCGGTACTTTGGCTTACAAAAGCTCTGGATGTCGGAGCAAGAGAAACGCGACCCACGGAAAAGGCCGAAGGACCGCAGGCAAGGCATGGCTGTGTTATCGGCAACGAAGGCGACAATGCCGCATATTCCAATGGATGAAGAATTCGAGAAGGCGATTCCAGTAGAACTCCAACCTTTCTATGAGGCGTGGAAGGTGAACTATATTGAGTCACCAACACCTCGCTGGCGGTAGCAGCGCGCGCTACTGGGAAAAGCACCGGCGGACGTGTCCGCCGGGTCCGTTTTCACCTCGTGAGACGTTATCAGGCGCGCAGTCCCTGCTGAGAATCCGCCGTTTCCGCCTGTTCCATTTCGCGTTCGCGCCTGTTGTAGCGGATTGACGACCAGAGCGAGATGCCGATGAGGGCAGCCCCACCGAGGCCGGTGATCACTTCCGGAATGTGGATCAGGGTCTGGAAGTACATGACGACTGAGAGGATCAGGATCGCGTAGAATGCGCCGTGTTCCAGGTAGCGGTATTCGCTGAGCGTACCCTTCTCTACCAGCATGATCGTCATGGAACGAACATACATGGCGCCGATACCGAGGCCAATCGCGATGACGAAGAGGTTCTGCGTCAGCGCGAAGGCACCGATGACGCCGTCGAACGAGAAGCTGGCATCAAGCACTTCGAGGTAGAGGAAGGCACCGAAGCCGCCCTTTGCCGCCGCACTCATGGTTTCCTGCGAGGCGTCGAGCAGGCCGCCGACCACCTCCACCACGAGGAACGTCAACAGACCGTAGATCGCCGAATAGACGAAGGTGTGAACCTCCGCCGGATCGAGCAGGGTCGAGAAGCCGAGGATGAGTGCCAGAACGAACGCGATCTCGATGCCCTTGATGGTCGCAAACCGCGCCATCTTGCTCTCGACCCATTTGATCCAATGCACGTCCTTCTCATGGTCGAAGAAGTAGGTCAGGCCGACCATCATCAGGAAGGTGCCGCCGAAGGCGGCGATCGGCAGATGCGCGTCGTTCATGATGCGCGCATATTCCTCGGGCTTGCTTGCGGCGAGAACGATCGCTTCGATCGGGCCGATTTTCGCCGCGATGACGACGATCAAGAGCGGGAAGACGATGCGCATGCCGAAAACCGCGATGATGATACCCCAGGTCAGGAAGCGATGCTGCCACTCGGGCGTCATGTCCTTGAGCTTGTTGGCATTGACGATCGCGTTGTCGAAGGACAACGAGATCTCCAGCACCGCAAGCACGGTGCAGATGAAGAAGACCGAGACCATCCCACCGACGGTTCCGGTCGACTGCCAGCCGAGCCAGGCGCCGAGCACAAGCCCGACCGCCGTGACGATGAAGGCCCATTTGAAATAGCCGAGCGCGCTCGCGTGCGATTGAGGCTGTGTCATCGACGAGCCTCCTTCGCGCGAACAACGCCGGATTCAGTGAAGAAATGCGGTTTCAAAACGGAAATACGCACAGCCGAAGGGGCACATGCGTGAGGCATGAGATCAGTTTTCATTGGAGCTAATCCGCCGGCTAATTTGCTGGCGGTACCGACATCACGAGAGCGCCGTAAAAACTCTCGCCAGAGGGGCCCGGCACCAGTGTTCCTCCCGCGTCTGATGTCTTAAGGGCGGGAGCGATTTCCTAAATAGCAACGTCCGGAGGAACGTCAAGGGGCGCTCTTGCTTTGTCTGGCGATCACCAAACGGTTTGCTGGGATTGGCTTTCTGCCCGGCTCCTCGCAGACGTGGACGCAAGCACCAACATCGCACCAGTTCCCAACGTCAGCTTCGCAGCTTTGGAATTGGCAAGTGAATTCGACAAAATCGAATCTGATGCCCAACGCAACGCGGTCAAGAAGCTCGTCGAACCGTTGGCGCGCCGCGCCTCGACACGTCCCGCAGATGACTTGGGTTTCGACCGCGGACGCCCCCTCGCATAATAGAACAGATCGGCCGGGAGCCGCTACCACCCGACGCGCTGCGCAGCCGGCGACGGCCGGCGCGCCGGTACGTCCGCGTAAGCCGGGAGGCCAGGACCTTGATCTACGCCGTCAAGAATAGGCACCCGAACGCTTTCAAGAAGGACAATGCCCGTGCCGCATTTCTCACCGTGTTTCGGCAAAGACGACACGCAAGACGCTCCACGATCTTGCGAGCGTCAAGGACGATCGACTGACCAATCGGCTCGTCTCGACGAGCTGGCCCAGGCTTAGTCAGCTGCAGGCCAGTTGTTAGATGGTTCTTCGACGAACTGCTCGCTGACGTCATCGGCGGGATCGGGATCTCTGTCGTAAGCGAGGCGCAAGTGTCCTAAGTCTTCGAGAATGGCGGCGCAGACATCCCTACGCTGCGCTCCGCGGTTGACGGCCGCGTCGATCAGACTCTCGAGACCAAGACGCAGGTCACCCCGCCAGTCATGTTTCGGCATTGCTGCTCCTCCGTCTCATGGTTGAAGGGAAAGCTCGATCCAAATGGGCGCGCGATCAGTGGTATGATCCCAGCCGTGCACCTGCTTGTCGACCCCTGCACCCGAAAGCCTTCGGGGAGCGTCCGGGCTGAGGCCTTTTCGATCCACGGTAGTGAGCAGTTTGCAAACATTACGCCGGCAGATCGACAAAGCCTTTTTCGTACGCGGACGCGCCAACGCTCGCAGCGACCTTTTGTGCTGCATGCGCAAGTTGCGTTGCGCACGCGAACAACCGCACCAGACTGAAGCCGTACCCCTCCTCGATCGCGCCGGTGTCTGAGGGGGTGAGTATCAGCTCTCGTGTTGGGATAGGGCGGTATCTTCGTTGGGCACCCGAACACCCACACCCATTCATTCGCAAAACTTATCGTTCCATATGCGAACGGCAATGGATCGACGGATCGGAATGTGTCATGGCCTGCACAACTTGCTGAAGGCCGTAATATGACTGTGATCACCGCCCCCGTAACCGTCCCGAATGCCGCCCGGACCGGCGTCCTCATCATGCTGCTCGGCATGCTGATGTTCTCGCTGAACGACGTTATAGGGAAATGGCTGGTTGCGACCTATTCCGTCAGCCAGTTGATGGTGATCCGCAGCATTGCGGCCCTTTTGTTCCTATCGCCCTTCATTCTCCGGCGCGGATTGCGCTCGATGTTCCAGATCGAGCGGCCGGGACTGCAGGCGCTTCGCTCGCTGCTCTTTGCGATCGATGCCTCCGCTTTCTATTTCGCGGTCGCCTATATGCCGCTTGCCGACACCATGACCTACTGGCTGGCGGCGCCGATCTATGTCGCTGCTGCCTCGCCGTTCCTGCTCGGCGAGAAGGTCGGCTGGCGGCGCTGGACGGCGATCCTCATCGGCTTTGCCGGTGTCTTGATCGCGCTCGAACCTTCCAAGGAAAGCCTTGGGCTGCCGGCACTGATCGCGCTTGCAGGCAGCACCGCCTTCGCCTTTGCGCTGATGCTTGGCCGCACACTGCGCTCGACACCGGATACCACCCTCGTCTTCTGGCAGATCGTCGGCGCTTTGATCTTCTCGCTCGTCGGGGTCGCAGCCAATCCTTCCGGCTGGGCGCCGGTTGGAGGCGAGGCGCTGCTACAACTCGGCATGCTCGGTATCGTCGCAATGCTTGCGCATATGCTGGTCAACCGCTCGCTCAAGCTTGCCGATGCTGCGACGGTCGTGCCCTTGCAATACACGCTGCTTTTCTGGGCCGTGGTCTTCGGCTGGTTCTTCTTCGGCGACACACCTCGTGCGACGGTGATCATCGGGGCGGCATTGATCGTCGCCTCGGGCCTTTTCATCTTCTTCCGCGAGCAACAATTGAAGAAGCGGCAGGCGAAGGCCTGATCGAAGCTCCCGCCCAAGCCGGTTTCACCGAGCGTGTTACTGCTATCCCGCTCGCATTCAACGCCAAAGGAAACAATGATGGCCAAGGTGATCCATTCGATGATCCGCGTTCTCGACGAAAAGAAGTCGACCGATTTCTATCGCCTGGCCTTCGGGCTTGAGGTCGCCGAAAGATTGGACTTCGAAACCTTTACCCTCATCTATCTCAGCAATGAGGAGAGCGAATTCGAGCTCGAGCTGACGGTCAACAAGGATCGAACCGAGCCCTATGTACTCGGCGACGGCTATGGCCATCTTGCATTCTCGGTCGCCGATCTCGATGCCGAGCATCAGCGCGCCACCGATGCGGGCCTCAACCCTGGCAAGATCGTCGCCTTCAACCGTGATGGTACCCTGCTTGCCCGCTTCTTCTTCCTGGTCGATCCCGATGGCTACAAGATCGAGGTGCTTCAGCGCCACGGTCGCTACAAGTGACGCCATGCTGTAGGTGACAATCAACCAAAACAATAACGGTTATCGCGCCTATCTATTTCGCTTATAGACCTCAGCGGCATAGTCTTCCCGGGAAAGCATCAAGAATGATGCGAACAAGGGGAACGCGAATGAAGAAGCAGATTGCAGCAGCCGTACTCGCCATCATGGCGGCAACAGCCTCGTCAGCTCAGGCGGCGGAGAAGATCAAGATCGGTACCGAAGGCGCCTATCCTCCCTTCAACTTCATCGATCCCGCCGGCAAGATCAGCGGCTTCGATGTGGATATCGGGCTTGCGCTGTGCGAGCGCATGAAGGTCGAGTGCGAAGTGGTGGCCCAGGATTGGGACGGCATCATTCCCGGTCTGCTCGCCAAGAAGTACGACCTGATCATCGCCTCGATGTTCATCACCGAGGAACGCAAGAAGCAGGTTGCCTTCACCAATCCCTATTATCTTGCCGCGATGACGCATGCCGCGCCAAAGGGCTCGGGCATCACGGAGTTCACCAACGAAGCGCTCAAGGGCAAGGTGATCGGCGCGCAGTCCGGCACCACCCAGGCCGAATACATCACCGCGACCTATCCCGATGCCGAGATCAAGCTCTATCCGACCCAGGACGAAGCCAATCTCGACATGGTCAATGGCCGTCTCGATCTCCAGGTCGGCGACATGCTGCCGCTCCTCGATTGGGTCACGAAGAACGATGATGGCAAGGGCTGCTGCGAACTCATCGGCGAGCCGATCACCGACAAGAAGTTCGTCGGCGACGGCGTCGGCATTGCCGTCCGCCAGGAAGACAACGATCTGCGCGAGAAGATCAACAAGGCACTCGACGAGATTCGCGCTGACGGCACCTACAAGAAGATCAACGACAAGTACTTCAGCATCGACGTCTACACGATGAAGTGACGCGCGGTGGAGTCGGCTCACGGCCGGCCGGACGGAAGCCGACCGCGCCCCAAGGGCGCGGTCGCTCATCTCCCCCATTGCGCCTGGCGGTGCGTAACCGCTCAGCGATCGCCTGGAACTCGGGATCACCGACGAGCGATTGCCCGGCCCATTGGCCCTCGAGCCATTCGGCTTCGCCTTTCAACCACCCTCGACAAGCAAGCGGAGAGTGCCCGTGCCTTCGCCGTCAAGCGTCCAGGCATCGATCAAGCGTCGGTCGGTCGGCATAAGACCTCAACGTCGCAAAGCTGCCGGCGGCCTGTGGGCGAGAACCAGCCGGACAACAGGAGTCTTCGCCATCCGCGCGATGCCCGGCTCCACCAGACAATCAACCCGGACGTTGACATCGTGCCAGCGGGCGCCGGCACAAGGGCACGCGAGGGTATCCTTGGCGGATGCCGCGGCAGGCGCTAAAGCTCGTCTGTCGAGATTTGATCGACCTGAAAGCGGCCACTGAATCGGAGACTGACATGTTCGACCTCAGCGGAAAGACGGCACTGGTGACAGGCGGTGGTCGCGGCCTCGGCCTCGAAATGGCAAAGGCTCTCGCCACGGCGGGCGCGGCGGTGACAATCAACGGTCGCAACCGCGAGGCACTTGAAGCGGCACGCCGCCGGCTTGCCGACGATGGCATAGCGCTCGATGTCGCCCCAGGCGATGTGGCGACGGACGCCGCACAGATAGTCGACGCGGCGCTGGCGGGAACGGGACAGCTCGACATCCTGATCCATGCGGTCGGCGAGCGCGACCGGCGTGGTACGGACGCCATGGACCCCGTTTCCTTTGCTGCGCTGATCAACGCCGACCTGACGGCTGCCTATGGAATGGCGAAGGCAGCGCTTCCTTATCTTCGCCGCTCCGTTGCGGGGCGACTGATTTTCGTCACCTCCATCGCCGCCTTCGTTGCGCGACCCGGCGACCCGGCCTACACCGCTGCAAAGGGCGGCCTTGATGCCCTCACCCGCTCGCTCGCGGTCGAGCTCGGCTCCGACACGCTGACAGTCAATGCGATCGCCCCCGGCTGGTTCGCGACGGAGACCAATGCGGCGCTTGCCGCCGATCCGGCACTCCAGGCGTTCGTCGATGTCCGCATTCCCCTGAAGCGCTGGGGACGACCGGAAGAGATCGCGCCCGCAGCCGTGTTCCTGGCATCGCCCGCTGCAAGCTTCGTCAATGGCATTACTTTGACCGTCGACGGCGGCATGACCGTGCAGATGTAGTAACCGCCCCCTCCGCTTGGTTCACGGCCGGCCGCCTTCGCTACTTCATGTCTCCTTAAATCGACGTCGATCTAAGGAGACATGCAGCAACTCAAAGACCTACAGCGACCTTTGCGCGTCCGATAAGACGCGCGGCGCTGTAGGCAAACCTTCGGCAAGAAGCGTCGCGAGACTGGAGGCCGCCTTGTCCGCCTTCGGCTTGAGCCGCAGACTGAACTCAGCATTCGGCAGCGCCGGCAATGACAGAGCCTGGGGTGCTGCGGCGATGCCCTCGCCCATAATTCGCGCGGTCCGCGCGGTGATCGCGATCCCGCTCCGAACTGCAGCGCGCAACCCGGAAAGGCTCGGGCTGGTCGCCGCGATACGATAGCTGTAGCCCGCATTATCGAGCGCATCTGTGGCCGCTGACCGGAAGCCGCAGGGTGGATCCAGCACCGCAATCGGCAACTCACCAGCGGCGGGAACCGGCTCACCCGATGCCGACAGCCACAGCATCGGCTCGCTCAACAAGGCGACCTCGTCCGGCTGCAGGCCCTCGCGCATGACGATCAGAACGTCGATCACTCCTTGATCATAGGCCGCCGTCAGCTCCCGTGAGCGTCCGACCCTGAGATCAAGCCGGACGCGCGGATGCGTTCGGGCAAAGAGGCGCAGGAGATCAGGCAGATTGCTGTCGGCAAAGTCCTGGGTGCAGCCGAGCGCCAGGCGGCCATCGGCCTTGGCGCCTTTGAAGCTGAGCCAGGCATCACGGTGGACTTCGAGAATCCGCCGCGCGTGAACCAGCAGTTCCTCTCCGGCGGGCGTCAGGACACGTCCCCTTCCCGATGGAGCGAGAAGCGGCTCTCCCACCATTGTCTCCAACCGCTGCATCTGAGCGGTGACAGCGGAAGCGGTGCGGCCGACCGCGGCGGCCGCATGCGCGAGCGAGCCGCCTTCGGCGAAGGCGAGGAACGTTCGGAGCAGGTCAGGATCGAAGGCTTGCATCACTTTAATATAATCGAATCATAAGTACAAAACAATTCGATTTTTTCTCACCAAATGAACCGGCAGATTGAAGACAACAAGGGATCACAATCAACAAAAGGAGCTTTCAATGCCTATCATCAACATCACGGTCAGCGGCAAGGCCGACGCGGCTCTCTCTTCGCGGATTGCTGCCGTAGTCAGCGAGCTGACGGCCACGCACCTGCGCAAGGACCCGACGATCACCGCAATCGCCATCGCCTATATCGATCCCGCCCATTGGTTCGCCGGCGGCAGTTCGCTGGCGGAGCAGGATCTGAACAGCTTCTGGCTGGATATCAAGGTCGTCGACGGCACCAACACGAAGCCGGAAATGGCGGCCTATCTGGAAGCGGTCTACGGCCGCTTCGAACAACTGCTCGGCAATCTGCATTCAGAAAGCTACATTCTCGTGCACGAGGTTCCGGCCGCCGCCTACGGCTATGGCGGCAAGACGCAGGAGTTTCGATACATCAGCGGGAAGCTGAAGATCACCGCATAGCCGCGGACACGCTCCCATCTGGGCGTCCCTTCGCGCAAGCCCGGTTTGCTCGGAGGGACGGCCAGATGCACTGCGCGGCCAGGTTCGCGCCGGGGAGCAGCCCGCCGGAGGGAACAATCGCTTGGCAAGGCCGTTCGACGCAGAACTGACATCAGCAGCGGAAGGCCGATCATGGTGGATCCGGTCCGGCAGACGGGGTTAGCGAGCGACAGTGGAAAGCAGGCGCGACGTTCAACAAGGGCTTCGCGCGAACGGCATGGCGACAGTTTCTCGCGCAAGCTCTGCGCCGGCCTGATCTCCGGTGCTGCCGATGACGATCCAAGCGGGATCGCCACCTACAGCCAGATCGGCGCGCAATTCGGCTTCTCGCTCGGCTGGACCGTGCTGTTCTGTTATCCGTTCATGGTTGGGGTGCAGGGTTTGAGCGCCAGGATTGGTGCCGTCACCGGTCAAGGTCTTGCGCGCAACCTGCGTCGGCACTACCCCGCGTCATTGGCGCGCGTGGCCACATTAATGTTGTTGATCGCGAACGTCATCAATATCGGCGCCGATCTCGCAGCGATGGGCGCGGCCCTGCGGCTGCTCGTCGGTGGGCCACAGCTCGTCTATGCCGCGCTGTTTGGCATCGTCTGCGTGTTGCTCGAGATTTTCGTCCGGTACCGACGTTATGCGATGTTTTTAAAGTGGTTGACGCTTTCGCTCTTTGCCTATGTCGCGGTCGTCTTCGTCGTCGATGTTCCCTGGATGGATGCGGCGCGTGGCGTTTTCATTCCCTCGTTTACCTTTGGCGGCGAACAGGCGATGGCGCTTGTCGCCGTGCTGGGAACGACGATCAGTCCCTATCTGCTTTTCTGGCAGGCGGGCCAGGAAGTCGAGGAACTCGGACGACGGCATCACCCAAGATTGGGTGCCAACCCGCAAGCTGCCGAGCCGGAACTCGTGCGCATAGAGATCGACACCGTCGTCGGCATGACGTTGTCGGGCCTCGTCGCCCTTTCGATCATGATCGCGACCGCCACAACGCTTCACGCCAACGGCACCACACACATCGAAACGTCGGCGCAAGCGGCTGAGGCTCTGCGACCGATCGCCGGCAACGTCGCCTTCGCACTCTTTGCCGCCGGCATTATTGGAACGGGCATGTTGGCGGTTCCGGTTCTGGCGGGTTCGGCCGCCTATGCCGTTGCGGAATTGTTTCAATGGGCGGAAGGGCTGGATCACGCGCCTCGGAGGGCGAAAGCTTTCTATGGCACGATCGCTCTGGCAACACTCGCTAGCGTTGCCGTTTTTCTTGTCGGGGTAGATCCGTTCCTGCTGCTCTATTGGAGCGCGGTCATCAACGGTGTGCTCGCAGGGCTCCTCATCGCCATCATGACGATGATGGCCGCCAATCGCCGCATCATGGGCCAGCTCAAGGCGCCGCGGTGGATGTTGGCACTCGGTGGTGCGACCGCCATAGTGATGGTCTCCGCGACGGCCGCAATGTTGTTGCTCTAGGAACATTCCGCTTTCGCGTCGAACCACCGGAAGCGGAAAGTGCCTTGGAACCAAGGGACGCCCTATCCGGAACTGCCACCATGTCGGCCCGCGCCTCCAAGAAGAGGCGACCGTTCCTTTATTTCGTTTCCGCAGCGCGGATTTCTGCGCGGCTCACGATGTCCATCAGTTCTTCGCTGAGGGCGTTCTGATAGGCAAAGTCCGGGCCTGGAACGATACCCGGATCCTCCTCGTGATCCTGGACGACGAGATCGTCGCGCAGATGGTCCATGAGCCTTTCCCAGCACGCGTCATCGCCTGCAGCAACCGCCAGGAGCGCGGTCAGGATTTTTCGGTGAGCCATAAGCTTTAGTTCGACCTTCTCCATTTTGCACCTCATCTTGGCCGACAAAGCTCGGCTCTAAAGGCATCTCCAACAGGAGTGAAAAGGCATCTCCAACAGGAGTGAAGCGGCGTTGGTTCCATCGTGCCACCCGGAGCGCCGGGGCTCGGAACTTAAATGCGGACCGCGCATTGTTAAAAGAGCAACTCAGCTACCCCGAAAGGCAGTTTTCCCATGCCTTCCATCCCTGAGAAGGAAGACCAAATTCAGCCGCTGGAGACCCAGGTCGTTGACCTCATTCCGGCATTGCGGGCGTTTGCACGCACCTTCGTCACCTCCAACTTCGAGGCGGACGATCTCCTGCAGGAAACCCTTTTCCGCGCATTGCGCGGCATCGATGGCTTCGAACCCGGTACAAATCTGAAGTCGTGGCTCTTCACCATCATGCACAATGCCTTCCGCACGCAGTACAAATTGCGGCGGCGTGAAGCGCCCGGCGTCGTCAATTGCGCCGAACTGCCGATACCAATGGCCCCGCCACAGGAATGGTGTGTGCTGAACAGCGAATTGCGCACCGCGCTGGAAACGCTGGCCCCCGTCCATCGGGAGGTCCTTGTCCTCGTCGCCGGTTATGGCCTGAGTTATAAAGAGGCGGCCGAGATCTGCGATTGTGCCGTTGGAACCATCAAGAGCAGATTGAGCCGAGCGCGCGATGAGCTCGCCTATCGCATGAGCGGCGTACCGGTTGAATGAAGCGGCGCCTTGCGCTCACTGGATAAAAATCAGGTAGAGCGCGCCGACGAGGGCCAAGCCGAGCAGAACGACGAAAGATCGGCTCGCGACGCGATCGGTATTCTCCCTGCGAAGCGCTCGGCGGGCAGCATCGACGCGGTCAAGCCGCGTCCCGCTCGTTAGGTATGAATTCACGCCTTCAGCTGTTTCGTCCCGGTCTGCGAGCGTGTCCTGGCGGACGATCTCCTCAAGCAGGTGCAGTCGGCGTCCGTATTCGGCGCCGTTTTTCCCCTGGCGTTCGAGCTGGGCAAGATTGTCGTCGAGATCCGCCCGCTTCACCTCCAGGCTAAGCGGGTTGGCGGCGGCGCGGATCGTCAACGCATCCTTCGTTTCACCTGGCCGCCGGGTCAGAGATTCCACGGCAGCAACGACCTCCGGAGAGAAGCCTGCATCGAGCAGCCTTTCGGCCGTCCATCCCGGCGACTTTTCAAGCACATCATGGAGGAAAGCAACTGTCTTGGCCTTATCGCCCTGAACGGCATCGGCAACGCGTTGACAGTGCCGTATGTAGGGTTCGCCCGCCTTGTCGCGCTGGCCGGCGTGGGCGTGAACGGCGACTTCTCGAGCCCAGGCATGCTCTTCAGGTGCGGACAGCAGGACTGGGGAGCGCCACAGGGAACGTCGATCGCGGGTGTCAGCCATTGCTACGGCCTTTGGTTGTGAGCGCCGCCCGGAGCGGTCACGCCTTTGAGGCCGACGCCCGCCAAACCAGGATCTCGACGCGCCGCATCTGCCAGCGAAACGATGCCGACAAGGCGCTTGTTGCGATCAACGACGGGCAAGCGGCGTACCTGCTCATCGCCCATGTTGCGGGCAACACCGGACACGTCTTCGTCGTCAAAGCAGTATTTGACATCGGCGGTCATGACGTCGCCGACACGGGTCTTGTCGTCACGACCGTCGGCGACGCAACGTACGACGATATCACGGTCGGTAATCATGCCGACCAGGCGATCATTATCGCCGACCGGCAGAAAGCCGATATCGTTCTCGGCCATTTCCCGCGCAACCGTTGAGATCGTATCGTCCGGGCTGGCGACGCGAACGTCTCTTGTCATGATGTCGGAAATTCGCATGGCTGTTGTCCTTTCCCGTTCAGGATTCATCGGCTCCGCGGCCGGCCTTTCCGTGCGGAGCCGTCGACGGCGCAACCACGGTTCCGGTATCGTCGTCGGCGTCTTCCGTGGAATGGAGGCGTTCACGTTCTGCCAGTTCGCGGCTGGCCTGTTCCCAATGGCGCTGGTCGGCACCTTCGGGCCGTCCCTCGCTCTCCCAGATCGCATATGCGCGCTGGCGAATGAGTTCCTCCCTATCGTCCATGACACTGACCCTCGTTTTAGTGTTGCGCCTTGCAAACTCTGAATTCGTGGATTTGTTCCGGTGCGATTGGGGGCGCACAACCACTCCTGCCAGGGCCCTGACAAGACAGGACACGCCGTACACAACAATCCTCGAAACTGCTCGGAACTATGCGGGTAAACGCCGGTTCTTCATGGATAGCGAGGAAAGAGGAATGAGCCCGACCCCACGTAGACCCGGCGAGCAACAGCCACCACCACCGGGGCCGAACCGGACACCGCGGCCAATCGAGGAACCAGAACCCGAAGATCTGCCGGATGAGAAGCGGACGCCAAACCCGGACGAAGTCCGTGAACCACCGATGCACGCCGAACTTCGCCTATCGTCGATGTAGCCGCGAATTACTGCTGTCAGTTTGGCCCGTACGGGCTTTCGCCATGAATGATCATCATCAACTCGTGCAGCCATGCATCGAGCGGCTGTGTTCTCTGCCTCGTGGCGGCCAGGGCAATCGCGCGTTCGAGCGTGCGCTCGACGAGGAAGTCTGCAGCCTTGACGCTCGACATCAACACCCTGGCCCTGAGGCGTAGGCCGGGAATGAGATCCGTAACGGGTTGATCAGGCAGGCTTCCGTAGATCGGGGCAAGCGTTGATAAATTCTGGAGATACTGCTCGAAAACGGCGCTCACCAGGTCTGACGAGCCAGTGCATTTGCTAAGGCGCGCGGCCGAGCTGAACCTTTCCGGAACGTTCAAATCGTCGTAACCGCTAAAGAAGATCAATGGCACCGATCGGCGCGCGAGCTCGTCCGCCACGGGAAAAACCAACTCCCCATTGAGGTTGATGTCGAGGACAGCAACCTGAATATCGTCAGCTTTCGAAAGGCGCTTCAAGGTTTCTTGCACCGTTGGGGTGGGGCCAATGATGGTCGCGCCGGCTCGTTCGAGCCATAGGGCGATGTCATTCGCGACATAGAACTCATCCTCCGCCACCAGCACCCGCAAATGCTGCAGGTCCGGCATCATTTTCCGTCCTCGATCCTTCTGCCCGTCTCAGTTCTTCTGGCGCTGCGCGCGGTCGTTCGCCGCTGCTGTCGCTCGCCGGGAATCGAGCGCCTTTTGCAGCCTGTTGGCGAGTATCAACAGCCGATCAGGGACGTCATCCACCGGCCCCGCGTTCGGCTCGACCGCACGGGGAACCGAATTGTCGATCAGCAAGGTCACGTTTTCATCACCTGTCTTCTTGGCCGAAGCCATCGTTCTACCCTAACCATCTTTACAGCGCTCTTTCGGGCACGCTCGCCGCCAATGGCAACGAGCCCCAAGGATACGCCCTGTGGGAGGAGAAGCCAAGTTTTCCGGCTCGGTGGCGGCAGTCGCATTGCTTTGGAACGAACGACAGTGCTGTCGGTTTGGTCTCCATGATGTTTCCGGATCGGATCAGCAACGCTCCCATCTCTGGTCGAGCGAGATCAGCCGCTATCTCTGCGAGAACCGCACTACTGGCCCTCCTCACCATTATACTGACTGCCGAACCGACATTCCCCCAGATCGCCGATAAAGGTCCATCCGCCGATTGCCAAACCGGTCCCGCAACGCCTGAGAACGAGCAGTACGAGGATTGGACGCAGAAGCTCGAGAGATGCGCCGGTGTTCTTCTGCCACCCAAGACAGGTGACCGCGAACTGGTGGAACCGGCTCCGTCCACCGGGAAAACACGCATTATCAAACCCCACGAACTGCCGCCCGATGAAGGCGCCGATGAAGGCATTGAGCAATGAGCCGCCGAAACTCCGCGGCGCCGCGCGTCCTTGAAGACGCCAGAAGGTCGCCGTAGCACTTTGAATTGCTACTGTTTTTACCCGTTCGACTGGCTAAGATTGAAGGAAATATGCAGTGGGCTTTGCCTTCCGACGCAGCGGTCGAGTGGCTGATCCAGAGCTCTATCGACTGACGTTGGAAGACGCGTGCTCTGCCGACGTTTTTGCGCTGAAGACTTGGCGCCGGCCCTCAGTGATCTCCAATTCCCGGATGGCCGATCTCGCCGCATCGAGTTGCGCTTCGGCCTGAATCAGCCTCTTGCGCAGGGTGAGCACCGCAGCCGAAACCACGAGAATATCGGCGATCACAACGATGACCGCGCCGGCAAGACCTTCGACGCCAAACAGGATCAAGATGACAGCGCCGACAAATATCGCAACGGCGCCGCATCGCAGGTTGCGGCCGCCTCTCAGGAAAAGCACGGCGGGAAAGGTCGCCAACAGGACTGTTGCGATCCCGGATTTGTCCGCAATGCTCTGCGAAGCGAATTCGATGAGTGTATCCATAGCGACCCACGGCTCGCTGAGACGGTTCAAGTTGAGCGTCTGATCAACCGGGCGTTCCATCCGAACGCACCGGTGTTCCGGTGAGGGCATTCATGAAAGTGTCGTCGAAAATGGCTAGGGTGCCAACTCGGCGGCCTTTTCGGCGGCCTCGGTCTGCTCCGGCTCGACGATTACCATCTTGAGACGCAGTTCGTCAGCAGTCTCATTCGCGTATTTCCCCGTTGACCCTACCACAATAGTGGTACGCGCCATTCGCCTTTCGGCGATGCAATTGGCCAAAGGTACTCGCCACCTCATCCCTTGCTTCAGCTTACTACGCACTACTGCTGATGGCACTGATATCGGCGAACCTGATATATTTTTCGGTGGCCGGCAGTTTGATCGGTCGACGGCGGAGCAGGATGACTTGGGCGTACGGCGAACCGGTGTGCGAATGCCGGGACTGCTGCGCGTGAATGCGACTAACCATCAGCTCCTCAAACGTTTGTTTACTGCAGGCCCCTCCGCTGGTGCAGCGCCGGCGGAACATAATCATTGTGGATATTTGAAGGGATTTGACAATGCAGAGCTCGACCGACCGCGTGATTGTGACACCGGAACCGGCGCTGCTCGACGTGAGGGAGATTATCGATTTTCTTCTCCGGCGTTGGAAGTTCATATCGTGCACCGCCGTCCTAACGCTCGGAGCTTTCGTTGGAATCTCACTCGTCGTCACTCCGTCCTATACTGCCATCTCCAGGATACTGCTCGACGCTCCCAAGGATTATATCCTCTCTCAGGACGCCGGGCCTGAACTGCGCGACAACTCCACATTCATCGAAAGCGAAATCGCCGTCCTGACGTCCGCCTCGCTGCTGCAGAAGGTTGTCGAAAGCGAAGGATTGGCGTCAGATCCTGCGCTTGAGGCCGGGGCCTTGACGTGGCTTGAGGGCGCGCTCGAAGTCTCGCGCGTCGGACTGGCCGATGTCATCGAGCTCAATGTAACCTCACATGACCCCGAAGAGGCGGCGCGCCTCGCCAATGCGCTTGCCCAGGTTTACGTGCAAGACCGCATCGAGTCCCGTTACGAGGGCGCCAAGAAGGCTTCTACCTGGTTGAGCGAACGCGCCGGAATTCTGCGCGAAGAACTGAGCCGTTCGGAAAACGCCGTCCAAAAATTCCGCGCCGAGCATAATCTTCTGGCGACGCAGTCCGGGAGCCTGACCGGGCAGCAATTGTCCGAGTTGAACATAGCCCTCATCAACGCCCGTGCGGAACTGGCAACGAAACGCTCGAAGTTCGAGCAGGCGGAGAAAGTCCTGCGTTCGGGCGGCGATGCCCAGACCCTGCCTGACGTGCTGCAGTCCGACGTCGTCAGCGCGCTTCGCACCCAGGCTGGTGTCGTGACGCGCAAGGAAGCAGATCTGCGGCTACGTTACGGCGAGCAGCATCCTGAGGTGATGACGGTTCAGGCGGAGCGCCGCGATATCGAGCAGCAGATCGCCGCCGAGATACAGCGGCTCGTCGGCAACCTCAGAAACGAGGTGGAAGCCGCTGAAGCGCGCGAAGCTGCGCTGTCTCGGGCGCTGGCGTCGGTATCCGGCCAGTCGGCGGTCGAGGATCAGGTCGGCGTACAGTTGCGCGATCTGGAGCGGATTGCGGCTGCGAACAAGGAACTGTTCCAGACATTCCTGTCGCGCGCCAAGATCGCCGAGGAGAAATCGACACTGCTGAGCAGCGGTGTGCGCGTCATTACACGCGCCGGCGTCCCGCTCGCGCCAAGCTTCCCGAATAGACCGCTTTTTGCGGCCGTGGGCCTGGTGGTCGGTGCTGCCTTGGGCGGAGCCGGCGCGCTTGTCCGCGAGCTGTTTTCATCCGGCTTCATGGCAAGGCGCCAGGTCGAAGAAGCACTGGCCGTTCCAGTTCTCGCCTCCTTGCCGCGGATGACGGAATGGTCGCGGACAAAATCGCGTGTGCAGCCGGTGGCATACCTGGAGCACCGTCCCTTGTCGCGCTACAGCGAGGCCGTCAGAAGATTGCGCCTGGGCCTCGGCGACATACCTGACACGGATCATTCGCCATCGATCACCCTCGTTACCTCGGCGATGCCGGGCGAAGGCAAGACGACCCTTGCACTCAGCCTTGCTTGCTCTGCCGCCGCAGACGGGGAGCGCGCGCTGGTAATAGATGCCGACCTCAGGGTTTCGGCCACCACCGCCTTCTTTGGCATGACGGAGAATGTCGGCCTGGTCGACCTTCTGACACTTCCGATCGATCCGGCCAAGGCAATCCACCTGGACGAGCGCTCGGGCATTCACGTTCTGCCGGCCGGCGCCAAAACCTTGAACCCTCCCGCACTCCTTGCCTCGGCACGGATGCGCTCGCTCATCAACGAGTTCCGGGCAACCTATGACACCGTGATCATCGATGCGCCGCCGGTCGGCCCAGTGGCAGATGCCTCCATTCTTGCCGGACACGCCGACAAGGTCGTGTTCGTCGTGAAGTGGCGAGACACGTCCCGCGAAGCGGTGGCTGAGGGCATTCGATACCTCGGCGATAGATCCAAGATCGCCGGGATTGCCCTGACGATGGTCGATGGGCCGAAGTTGCCCAAATATGGCCGCTACGCGTCTCTCGACGGTAATGGATATGACGGCCGCTACCTGAATTGATGAGAAAATTCCCTCGGCCCTCGAGGAGAAGGAGCGTTCTACCTTTAAGAACATAGTTAATAAATTGCAAATATATAACAACTGTCAGCAATTCAAAGTAATAAACAGAAATATACTGAATAAAAATCGAACAATTAAAAAATAAAGATGGAGGTGGAGAGATGCTGAGTGACAACTCACACGATGTTTCACGTTCGATGCCGCTGGACGATGCGCGCAATGCTCAGCCTGAACGCTGGTACGTGGTGCAGACACATCAACACTGTGAGACCCTGGCTGAAAAGCATCTGACTTCACAAAACTTGCGGACCTACCTGCCGAAACGGTGCCGAACCGTTCGCCATGCGCGCAGCATAAAGACTGTGTGCGGTGCCTATTTCGATGGCTACCTCTTCGTCTCATTGGATATTCAACGGCAGAGATGGTCGCCGATCAATTCGACCGTCGGCGTGCGCAAGCTCGTGATGAGCGACCGCAAGCCGATACCGGTCCCTTACGGTATCGTCGAAGCCTTGATCATGGCGACCGACGAGGCGGGCTTTCTGCACCCCAAGGATATGTTCCAGGCGGGAAAAACAATCAAAGTAGAGAGCGGCCCATTTGCAGATCAACTCGGCGTCCTTGACTACGTCGGGCGCTCAGGAGCCGTCCGAGTCTTGATGGATATTATGAATAGGGCCGTTCCAATTTATATAGACAGAGACAAGTGCTTGGTGATAAATTAACGTCTGCTTAATTAGTGCTTTTGTTGAGTTTGTTGCTTTAGTCCTAGGTTTTTTGCGCGAATGATGAGTCAGATCGACTCACCCTCGCTGCGGCAGCCTGCGAAGAATCGGCCAAGCCTGCGCTGCGTCGAAAGATTGGCGACGGCACATCACTGGATTTCACAGATGACGCTCCCGACAGTCGATTGTGAAGAGCTCCCTCTCCCATGGGCCAGGAGGACGGGCCTGTCTCATCATAGCCTCTTGGAGAGAGCCACGGAGCAGAAGAGCGGCCGTGAACTCTACTGGCAGCTCCCATGAAGTCGCGGCCCATGTCTACCTGGCAAGAAAGCGTCGTGACCAAGGAGTCGTCGACTTCGCAGGCGAGCGGTCTCGATCAGGCAGCGACGTTACGGAGCGGCTCAACCAGATGCCTCCCCTCACCTCCAGTTCCACCGTTGGCGATCGCGGGCGAGCTGTTTGCGGCGCTGGATGCGGCCGACATCCACTATGGCATCGTCCAGGATCCGGGAAGCCTGCCACATGCCCTTGCCGGTCGTGACGACATCGACATGCTGGTCGATAAGCAGGACTACGCAGCCTTTTGCGAGATCATGGCTCGGCTCCACGGCCTTCGCAGCGTCAGCCTCTCCTGCTACGACAATGTGTGCGACGGCCGCGAAGATTGGTTCGTTCCTGATTTTTCACGTAGCGCCTATCTGCACATCGATCTTCATGTCGGCATCCGCGTCGGCTGGGAGTTCCGCAAGCGTTATCTGGCGTTCGACTATGCGGCGATCGCGCAGTGGGAGCGCCTGTCGGTCGACGGAGTAACCATCCCGGTCGCCTCTCTCGAGGACGAAATTCGGTTGACGATTGGTCGTTTCGCCTTTCGTCTTTGGGGATGGCCGTGGACACGATGGGTGGTCTTGCCTGGGGACTGGGGGGACCACCTTGCGCAACTGCCCTTTCGATCCGGCGAAGCGGGTGAACGTGTCATCGAATGCGCCAGTGGCGGCAGCGGCACGATAAGTTGCAGGATCCGGCCGAAGGAGGGCGGCATCGAGGTCTATCGCGCTGATCTCGCGCGGCTCAGGCACGCGATCCGTCACCGGTGCGGGTACTCCCGCAACAGCGGTCTGACGGATGCGACGGTCCACTTCATCCGCAAGACCTCCTATCTTTCGTTGAGGATCCTGGGGCGACTGTGGCCAGGCAGCGTTCCGGCAAAGAGGCGTGCCTCTACAGGCGGGCTCGTGGTCGCGCTCGTTGCGCCGGATGGCCTTGGCAAGAGCACGCAGACCGATCTGCTGACACGCATCTTCGCCTGGAAGCTCGGTTGCGCCCAGGTTTATGTCGGCACTGGAGAAGGCAATGGATGGTGGTTCCGCAAGGGATTGCAAAATCTGCTTTCCCCCCGCAGGCACCAACTCAAGGCGGTGATCCAGCGTGACCGCAAGGAACCGCGCGGCGGGGCGATGGGCAAGGTTCTCGCAGCCGGGCTGGCTTTATGGGCCGTGCTGATTGCGATCGAGAGATACGGGGTCGTCAAGCGTGCGCATCGATGGGCGACACGCGGCCTGATCGTCGTTTGCGATCGGTGGCCACAGACGCTTCGCAAGGGGTACCTGGACGGACCGATGATCCAATCCGAACTGCCTGCCGTTCCCGGTCTCGCGGCGCTTGCCCGCTTCGAAGAGCGGCTTTATCACAAGATGAGCGAATGCAGGCCAGACCTTATCCTTCACCTCGTATCGGATTTCTCCGTCTCGCAGAGCAGAAAGCCGGGAGAGATCAGCAAGGAAGGATTTGAGGCGCGGATGTCGTTGATGAGCGAGCTTCGAGCACTCGACAAAGACATCAGGGCCGTCGACGCAAGCGGCGATACCGAGACCGTCACCCGGGTTCTTTTCAAGCAAATCTGGCTTTCCCTGTAAGAGGCGACGCCTATCCCCAATATCCCAGCAGGTCACACGCGCCACGTTCCGGCGCGGCCCTCTGCCTGTTCCCTTGAATCGTCGCCGACACGGAATGCGCGCCCCGAAACGCCGTCGTTTCGCAGCCAAGCCCCTCGACGAACTACCATCAGTCGTCAGCCTCGCGGAGATACACGCAGATGAAGATCGTTCATGTGTTGACTCGCCTGCATCGCGCGGGTTCGGAGGAAAATACGCTGGCCTGTTGCAACGCGCAGGTGAAGCACGGCCATGAGGTCCTGTTGGTTCACGGCAACGAATATGATGCCAGCCTGCAGGCCTCCGTCGCCAAGACCATGCGGGTTGTCGGCCTTGACGTGCTTGTCCATCCGATATCCCCCATCAACGATTTCGCGGCCCTGCGACAACTCAGCCGCCTTCTCCTCGAATGGCGCCCCGACATCGTTCACACCCATCAAAGCAAGGCTGGCATCATCGGCAGGCTGGCGGCCAAGCAGGCCAATGTGCCGGGCATCATCCACGGCGTGCACATTCTACCTTTCGTGCACGTCGGCAATGCTCAGAAACTGACATTCCTTGCAGCCGAACGACTGACCGCACGGTTCACACGTGCCTTCATCGACGTCAGCCAATCGATGCGCGATATCTGCGTTTCCCATCATATCGGCAGCCCCGCACAGCACTATGTGGTCCATTCGGGTTTCGACCTCACGCGCTTTTCCCACGCCGATTGGCCGAACGAGGCGCCGCGGCTTCTCGGCATTGCGCCTGGCGAGCCCAAGCCGCCGGTCGTGTTGATGCTGGCGGCGCTCGAACCCAGGAAGCGCCATATCGAACTCATCGAAGCCTTTCCCGAGGTCATCGAGCGCGTTCCGGACGCGCGGTTGATCCTCGCCGGCGAAGGACCGGCACGGCGGGATATCGAAGCCGCCATTGCGCGTTCACCGGTGGGCGGCAGTATCCACCTGATCGGATATCATTCCGAGCCGGAACAGCTGATCAGCCTGGCCGATGTCTGCGTGCTGACGTCGATGCGAGAAGGACTGCCGCGCGTGGTCATGCAATACCTGGCCGGCGGCAGGCCGTGTGTCGTGTCGGAGCTGCCCGGGCTGGAGGAAGTCGTCAGGCATGGCGTCAACGGCATCGTCACCCCCGCCGGTGACGTGAACGCGGCGGCGACGGCCATTGCCGATCTCCTCGAAAACAAGACGCTTCGCGCCCATTTGGCCGAAGGTGCAAGACGCACCGACCTCACATCCTGGGGACTAGATGCGATGTGCGACAGCGTCGAGACGGTCTACCAGTCCGTGCTCGGGGCGCTGCCCCGGAACGACCTTTCAGGTGCACGGGCTTATCAGTCGCAACTGCAATAGCGATCGCAGCGCCTGCAGATTTCCACACGTCGATCAAGGCCAGGCTCCCCGCTGCCAAGGCAGGCGTGTCTGTCCTTCTCTTTCAAAGGCAATAGGTCCGTCCCGTTTCTCCTGGGAGATATATCGTGACTCAAATACCGGCCGAATCCTCACGTCCCTGGCACAAGGCGATTCCGCTCCCGATCGAGCAGATCAAGAATCGATTTGTGCTGCGCTGCCTGTTCTGCTCGCTGGCGATGCTCGGTGACCTATGCGTGATCCTTGCAGCAGCCGTCACGACCAACCTGGTCAGCCTGCACATGACCGGCCATGCGCACGGACCAAAGCTCGCCTATGTCGTCTTGCCCACCTACCTGGTCGCCGCCTGGAACCTGGGCGCTTACCATTTGCCGACGCTCCGTTCGCGCTTGGCGTCTGTCAGAAGTTGCCTCGCCTCCCTGGCGACCGCGGCCAGCTTCTCGCTCTTCGCCGCGCTCGCATTCAGCGTCATCGGCAGTTTCTCATCGCGACAAACGGCCTTCTTCCTTGGGCTCACCGCCGTCGGCCTGACCGTCTTCCATTGGAGCGTAGCGGCGGGATTGCGTCGCCGGGAGGATCAAACGGAAACGAAGGTCATTCTGTTGGGCGACGACAGCGTCCGTTCAAATCGCCAGCGCAAGGTCGCAACGACCATCAATGTGAGAGCACGCGACTGGCGTCCGGTAGAGATGGATCCGAACTTCCTCAATGATCTGTCGTTGGCCGTAGCGGACGCGGATCGGATCGTGTTGTCGTTCAGAGCCTTCAAGGAACAACAGAAATGGGCAAAGCTACTCGGCGAACTCGGGTTCGAGACCGAGTTGCTCGAACCGGGCCTTGCTGGCCTGAAACCGTTGGCGCTCCGCTATCTCGATTCCACGCCAACGCTCGTTGTCTCGACGGGACCACTGACATTACACAAGCGCGCGCTCAAACGCGGCTTCGACCTGATGCTCGTGCTGCTCGCAGCGCCGATAATCGTGCCTCTGATCGCCGTGCTCGCGGTTCTCGTACGCGCGGATTCGCCCGGGCCGGCGTTCTTTGTGCAGAAACGGATCGGCACCAACAACAGATATTTCAACTGCATCAAGTTCAGGACCATGCGCGTCGACCTGACCGATGCGGCCGGCAACCACCTTACCGAGCGCAACGACCCTCGGATAACACGGCTCGGGCACTTCCTGCGCCATACCAGTCTCGATGAACTGCCCCAACTTTGGAACGTCTTCATGGGGCAAATGAGCCTCGTCGGTCCTCGGCCACACGCGCTGGGCGCATCGGCGGAAGGTGCGCTTTATTGGGAAGTGGTGCCGGATTATTGGCATCGCCATTCGATGAAGCCTGGCCTGACGGGCCTTGCCCAAATCCGCGGTTATCGAGGTCCGACCGAGAAGAAATGCGACATCGAAAGCCGCGTCGCCGCCGACATTGAATACATCCATACGTGGTCGCTCTGGCTGGATGTGAAGATCCTTTTCAGGACCTTGCGGGTCCTTGTGCACAGCAATGCATTCTGAAGTGTCTTGAGTATCGTCACGTCTTAAGCGTTGACGAAGGAGAAGGCGATGAAACCGTATGTCGATAGCTATGCCTCCACACGGTTCGCAAGCGAATGCCGAGGCCCTGGAGGCTTTCACGGCCCTATGCGCATGGTCGATTGCGGCCGACTGCTGCTGCGAATTCTCGCGGTGCTGGCTGCCTTGCTGACCGCCAATCTCGCCCGTGCCGAGGGGTATGTGCTCGACACCGGCGATGTCGTGCGCGTCCTGGTCTTCGGTGAGGCGGCCTATCCTTTGGAGGTCGCGGTCGACGACCGCGGCTCGATCGCGCTTCCGCTTCTCGGTGACGTTCGCGCCCGTGGCCTGACGACAGCCGCCCTCTCACAGAACATCCGGAAAGCTTACCAGCAACGGAAATTGATCCTCGACCCCTATGTCAAAGTCGAGATCGGACAATACCGTCCGTTCTTCATTTCCGGCGCCGTCGCGCACCCCGGCTCCTATCCGTTCCAGCCGGGGATAACCATCCGGCACGCATTGGCGCTTGCCGGGGGCTTCCGTCCAACGACAGCCGGAGAAACCGTGCCGGCATTGCAGATCGCGGACCTGCGTAGCGAGCGGGCAAATTTGATGATCGAAGAATATCGACTGAAGGTTCGCCTTGCCCGGCTCAACGCCGAGAGCAAACTGGTCGACAGTTTTGCTATCCCGACTGATCCGCCGGCCGAACTTGGCCAGGGCCTGATTGACGAGATCATTGGAACAGAAAAGGCGCAGTTGAAGGCTCGGCTGGCCGCATTCCGGGACGACGTATCTTACCTTGAAGCCTCGCTGGCGCGCCTGAAGAAGGAAGCCGAGACGCTGGCCGGCGCCAAGGACGAACGACAGCAGACGTTGAAAAGCCAGCTCGAAGAGTTGGAAGCTGTCCGGACCCTGCGCCAGAAAGGTTTGATTACCAATACGAACGTGATGGCGCTGGAGCGTGCCCAGAACAACTATCGCCTCGACCTCGCCCAGTTCGAAATGCAGCAGACGCGGCTGCAGCAGGATCTGCTCAACATGGAGAGCGAGCTGCGCAAGAAGCATCAGGACCACGAATTCCAGTTGATTTCGGACACGCAGGAAACACAGGTTCAACTGGCGAAGCTTGCAAGCCAGCTCAGATACCTGTCGGACAAACTGCTTTTCGTCTTCGAATATGGCGAGCATCGGACAATCGAAGAGCTGCAAGGATCGGTAAGGATCCTGATTTTCCGGCGCGGCCAGAAGACGGGCCAGGAAGTCGCCGCCGACGAGGACACCGACGTCAATGCAGGCGACGTCATCGAAGTCTCGGTCGTGGCGAGCAAGGGTTTCTATTCGTCGGGAGATTCGCGTCCGGACCCGGCGGCGGACATGGAAAAGAAAGCGTTCTGACGGGAAGGCGAGCCGCCATCGACCATGTCGCGGGACGATTCCTGCGCCTTGCGACGCGATCGCAGCACCAGCAAGCCGGTCACGGACCCCAACTGAACCGTGATCACGGCGAGCAGGCTCAATAAGATCACGGCGAATACACCATCGATGCCCCGCTGAAGCAGCAGATAAACGGGCGTGATCAACAATACGACAATGGACGACAGGAAAATCCAGACGACCCGCCCGAAGCATCCTCCGAGAAAACCGATCGTCAGAAGGGTCGCGAACTCAAACACCTGATACCCCTCTCATGCTGCGCTGTTCGTCAGAGCGACAGTTGGAGTCACGTGTAAATATCGCAGTAACCATCGGCGAAAACAATGACAGTCGTGCAACAGTCTTACAAGTTTTGGATGGCCCGGCGTTGCTTTGCGGCCACTTCGACGACCAGGATGCACTGAGTATGGTATTCAGCGACCACAGTATTACCGGCATTCTGACCTTCCTTGCCGGTGCAGCCTTCGTGCTTGCGGCAAGTCATAGGCGCGCCGCGCCGCGCCACAAGGCTGCACCGATGAAACATGGGCAGCTCTTGCGCGGGCCGCGGCACAGGTCAAGCCGTCGCCACAGTGCGGTCACGTCATGGCAGGTGGCCGGCGCAATCCTCTTCATGCTTCCCCTTCTCCGATTTGCATTCGAGTTCCTGCCCGCCAATAGCGCGTGGAAGTCCGCGCGATCCGCGTTCGCTGTCGCCCCATGGCCGGCCTGGATGGAGAGCCTCACCGCAAGCGCCGCCTCTGTGAGGGACCAACTGACGAAACTGACGGGCGTCGCTTTGGACGGGCCGCTATTTTGGCTGGCCGTCGCGGTACTAGGCCTCATGCTGATGGTCGTTCCGCGGCGGCGCAGGCGAAGACGGGTTTCAGCCAACACGCCTGCAGCCACCTTTTCGGCCACGCAAAGGCGCGCGCCGGGCACGGAACTTGCGGGTGCCTTGCGTTCCTGCCGCGGCGCACTCGCGGGTGTCGCGATCTTCAGCGGCGTCAGCAACATCCTCATGCTGAACGGCGCGATCTTCATGCTGCAAGTCTACGACCGCGTCCTGCCGAGCCGGAGCGTGCCGACGCTGATCGGCCTGTCGATGCTGGCTGCCGCCCTTTTCCTCGGGCAGGCGGTCATAGATCTGCTGCGCGGCCGCATCATGACGCGGATCGGCGCCGAACTGGACGAATGCGTTTCGGGGCGGGTGTTCTCCGCCATCGCGCGCCTACCGCTCCTCGTCGGGCACCAGGGCGAAGGACTGCAGCCTCAGCGCGACCTCGACAGCATTCGCACCTTCCTCGCCAGCCCGGGTCCCAACGCGCTTTTCGAACTGCCGTGGCTACCTTTCTACATCGCGATCATCTGGAGTTTCCACCCGATCCTCGGGCTGACGGCGATCGGCGGCGCGATCGTATTGGTGGCATTGACGATCACGACCGAGATGCTGACACGCAAGCCGGCGAGCGCGGCGACATCTTCGGGAATCCGGCGCAACAACCTGGCGGAAGCAAGCCGCCGCAATGCGGAGGTTCTGGCCGCCATGGGCATGCGTCGGCGCCTGCATGAGCAATGGCAGGAGACAAGCCGCGAACACATCGCCCAGCAGCAGCGCGTCAGTGATGTCGTTGGGGGCCTCGGCAGCCTTTCCAGGGCGTTGCGACTGATGCTTCAATCCGCGATGCTGGGCGTTGGTGCCTGGCTGGTGATCCATGGTGAGGCAACGGCCGGTGTCATTATCGCCGGCTCGATCCTCGCTGGACGGGCCCTTGCGCCCGTCGATCTCGCAATCGCTCATTGGCGCAATTTCATCTCTGCGCGCCAAAGCTGGCGCAGGCTGAGCCAATTGCTTTCACGGCTGCCGGACGAAGTGGGGCCGATGGCCCTCCCGGCGCCACGCTCCAGCCTCACCGTCGATCGCGTCGCCGTCAGCGCGCCTGGCACGCAACGGCTGATCGTGCAGGGCATCGAGTTCAACCTCAGCGCAGGCGTCGGGCTCGGCGTGATCGGCGCCAGCGGTTCCGGCAAATCAACCTTCGTGCGCGCCCTCGTCGGCGCCTGGCGACCGACGATCGGCCGCATAAAGCTGGATGGGGCGGCACTCGATCAATGGCCGCAGGACCACCTTGGGCGTTACATCGGCTATCTGCCGCAGGACGTGGAGCTCTTCTCGGGAACGGTCGCGACCAACATTGCGCGCTTTGAGCCGGCGGCAGATGCCGAGGCCGTTGTTGCCGCGGCACGGGCGGCGGGTGTTCATGACCTGATCGTCAGTCTGCCCAATGGATACGAGACCCAGATTGGCGAAGGCGGAACCGCACTTTCGGCCGGACAGCGTCAGCGCATAGCGCTCGCCCGCGCCCTCTATCGCGACCCATTTCTGATCGTGCTCGACGAGCCGAACTCCAACCTCGACGCGGATGGCGAGAGTGCGCTTGGCGAAGCGATCAAAAGGATCAAAGCTCGCGGCGGAATCGTCGTCATCGTCACGCATCGACCGAACATTCTCGCCGCGGTCGACCTGGTGATGGAAATGAAGGAAGGACAGATGCAGACGTTGGGCCCGCGAGAACGGGTGCTTTCGAAGCTCTCCCCGCCGCAGCCGGCCAACACTGATTTCCTCAGACCCGTCGCCATCCACCCCAAACTGCCGAATTGAAGGCGGTCAAAACAATGGTCGCCAGTCCAATGAACGCACCGCACTCCCACCGACGCTCTATTCGCCGCAACCTCCTGGGTGGCGTCACGGTCATCGCCCTGCTTTTCGGCGTGGTCGGGGGCTTCGCTGCAACGATGGAGATCTCCGGCGCTATCATCGCCCACGGCGTGGTGGTCGTCGCCTCCAATGGCAAGAAAGTTCAGCACCCGACGGGCGGCATTGTCAGCAAGATCCTTGTGCGCGACGGTACGCATGTCGAAGCTGGCGATCTTCTCGTGCAGCTCAGCGATGTCGTGCCGCGCGCCAATCTGGCCTTCGTGACCAAGAGCCTGGACGAGCTCTATGCCCGAAAATCGCGCCTCGAGGCAGAACGCGACGGCGACGAGCAATTGACGATCGCCCCGACGCTGGTCGCGCGGATGAGTGAGCCGGAAGTTGCGGCGCTGGTCACGAGCGAGCGGCGACTGTTCGAAATTCGTCGCATCGAGCGCTCCGGCAACAAAGCACGGCTTCGCGAGCGCATCGAGCAGCTCCAAAAGCAGATCGAGGGCTACCTGGCGCAAGGAAAGGCCAAGAGCAAGGAGATCGAACTGATCGGGGAAGAACTCAAGGGGATTCGCGATCTTGTCGAGAGGAAGCTCACGCCACTGTCGAAGCTGACGGCCTATGAGCGCGACGCGACCCGGATCGAGGGCGAGCGGGCGCAACTGATCGCCAGCACAGCGCAGGCGCGGGGCGCGATCGCAGAGGTGCAACTTCAGATCCTGCAGCTGGACAAGGAGTTTTCGAGTTCAACCGGCAGCGAGCTTCGCGACGTCGACGCCAAGATTGCCGAGTTCGAGGAGCGCCAGGTGACGGCCGCGGATCAACTGTTGCGCATCGATATCCGTGCGCCCGTCAGCGGCTCCGTCTATCAGTCGACGGTGCATACCATCGGCGGCGTGATTGGTGCCGGCGAGCCGATCATGATGATCGTACCGGATCACGATGCCTTGGCGATCGAGGCAAAGGTTGCTCCTCAGGACATCGACCAGGTCCTTATCGGCCAAGGCGCCCAGCTGCGGTTCACCGCCTTCAATCAGCGCATCACGCCGGAATTCCAAGGTGTCGTCTCAATGGTCGCGGCCGACGTGACGCACGATCAGCGTACGAATGAAAGCTACTACGTCGCGCGGATCACGCCGAAGCTCGATGGGTCGGAACGTTCCTTGACCCTCCTTCCCGGCATGCCCGCCGAAGTGTTCATCACGATCGGAGACCGGACGATGATCTCCTATCTGATGAAGCCCTTGTCAGACCAGATGATGCGGGCATTCCGGGACCAATAGGCGCAACGCAGGCGGCACCGACGCTGCCGCTGAATCCGGTGTCTCCAGCGAAGGAGGATTGCTGTGATCGCGAACAAGCTCAGACCTCCGATATTCCTGATCGGCAACTATCGCTCAGGAACGACAATCACGCAGAAATTGATCGGCCTGCATCCGGACGTGGTGACCTGGTATGAGCCGCGCACGCTCTGGCTCTACGCGGACCCCGGGAGGCAACACGATGTGTTCACCGAGCGTGATGCCACGGAAAAGGTCATCCGCTACATTCGCGGACGCTTTCTCGAATTTCAGGTGAAGAACGGCGGCCGTCAGATCATGGAGAACACTCCGTCGAACGTCCTGCGCGCATCCTATGTGCACGAGATTTTCCCGGAGGCGACCTTCCTCTTCATCACCCGAAATCCGTTCTCCTACATCAGCTCGATGGAACTGAAATGGCAGAGAACGAAGACGCTGAAGGGCATGAAGAGAACGCTTTCGACGACGCCACTGACGCAGCTCCACTACTATGCCGCCGTGCTCATCCGCCAAATGTTCGTCAAGAAAATACTGCGGAAGAAATACGCGCCGATCTACGGCCCGAAGTACGAGGGGATCGATCAGGATCTGAAGGAACATGACAAGCTGACAGTGATTGCGCGCCAATGGGCGCGTGGCAATCGCCGGGCCAGGGAGGATCTTGCCAAGCTTGGAGACGGCCGGGTGCTGACATGTCGATACGAAGACCTGATGCAGGATACCGAGACGACCCTGCGCCGCATCTACCACCACTGCGGGCTCGCCTGCAGCGATGATATCCTTCGTGCCGCCAAGGAAATGGTCGACCCCACCCGCCAGGAGAAGTGGCTTCGCTTCGATCGCGAGCAACTGCGGGCAATCCTTCCGGAGATCGAGGAAGAAATGCGCGTGTATGGCTACGAAGTTCCGCCTCCCCTTCAATGAGAGAGTGCCGCAAGAGCAGAGTGTAGGTTCATTCGCCCGAGGAGAGCAAGGCGTGGGTAACATTCGACAGGGGCTGGCAAAGCGTAGTGTCGTGGGCATGTTCTGGACGGGCCTGTCCATGGGGGCGCTCGCCGTGGCGGAGGCCGTCGCGCTGCTCGTGCTTGCCCGGCTTCTTTCTCCCAATGAATTTGGGCTTTATGCCGCGGCCCTCGTCATCATCAAGCTGGCAACCATCTTCGAAAACCTCGGCGTCGCCCCGGCAATCGTGCAACGGCCCGAACTCGATGATCGTCACCTGCGGGTCGGCTTCACCTTGTCGCTGATCCTCAGTCTCGTGATCGCCGGGCTGGTCTGGTTGACGGCACCCGCGATCGCACATGCCATGCGACTTGCCGACCTGGCACCCATCGTGCGCGCTACCAGCGTGGTCTTCATTTGCCAGGGCGTCGCGCTGGTGGCGCAGGCCGTCGCCCAGCGAGCGCTGCGGTTCGAATGGCTGGCCGCCGTCGACGCGATAAGCTTTGCGGTCGGCTTCGTGATCGCAGCACCGATCCTTGCCTTGGCTGGTTTCGGAATTTGGGCGCTCGTCGGTGCGCTGATGACCCAAAATTTTCTGCGCACGATCGTGTTGCTTGTCGGCCAGCCACATCCGAAACGTCCCCTGCTGGAGCGGCGTGCAATCAGCGAATTGCTGTATTTCGGTGGCGGGTTCACCATTGCCAGAGTGTGCAACTATCTCGCAGCCCAGGTCGACAAGCTCATCGTAGGCCGCTGGCTTGGAGCGGAAGCGCTCGGTATCTATTCGCTCTCCTCGCAGCTCATGACCACGCCAGCGGTCATAATCGGCCAGATTCTCGACCGTGTCCTGTTTCCAACGATGGCCCTCGTACAACAGGAGCCCGCCCGGCTCGCCCGCGCCTATCGTAGCGCGGTTGCCGCCTGCGCTCTCGTGGTGCTGCCGGCAAGTCTCATCGTCGCGATCGCGGCGCCCGAACTCGTCGTGGTGCTCCTCGGCCAAGGATGGGACGCGGTCGTCGCTCCGCTCCAGATCCTGGCCGTCGGCATGTTGTTTCGCACGAGCTACAAGCTCAGCGACTCCATTTCGCGGGCGACCGGTGTCGTCTACGCAAGGGCGTGGCGGCAGGCGATCTTCGTGATCGCCGTGGCGGCAGGCGCTTTTCTTGGACGCTACTGGGGCGTGACCGGTGTGGCGGTCGGCGTTGTCGCGGCCGTCATGACCAATTTCATGCTGATGGCGCATCTCAGCCTGCGCGTCACCGGGATCAGCTGGTCCGAGTTCATCGGCGCACATGTGCCGGCATTTGCGCTCGCGGGCGTGGTTGGCGCCAGTGCCTGGATCGCGGCGGATCAATTGCGCCAGGTTGACGTGATGCCGCTCGTCCTCCTCTTCAATGTCGCTATTGCCGCCGGTGTAACGGGCCTGGTGTCGTGCTGGCTGCTGCCGTCGCTGTTCCTTGGTCGGGACGGGCAGTCGATGCTTCGCCTGGTCGCCGGATTGGCGCCCGCTTGGCTGCGACGCAGTCGACCGAGCTAGGCAGACAACCCTCCTACCGTTCGGTGGCATAGTCCGGACGGCGAAACACAAGCGTTCCAAATTCCGTCCCGCGATCCGATCGAGTGACGCCGTTCCTGCCCAACGGTCGCCATCCTTCGGCCGCGGGTTTCGGCATGACCCAGGGGTGTCCGTCCTGACGGGCACCGATCGCGGACCTGCAAAGGCCGGCTGAGGAGGCGGCCTCAGTAAAGGAGATACGACATGACCAGTTTGGCTCGGTTTCCTAGCATCAAAGAACTCTTGGCAGATATTGACCTCGACTACGGCCTTAAGGGCGGATTGGGCGATGACGGCTCGCTGGCACTAACCGGTATGTCCGCTGCAAATGCGGTACTGGCGTCTTTTGCCCAGAACATGCTGCGCGCGACGGTCTCCTTCGAGGGCAGCGACTGGGACGTCTCACCAATGGGCCTCGATCCGTGGCGGGAGCCGGAGCAACGCGATGATGGCGTCAGCGGCACCACGGCACCGGCCGAAACAGGTTTGGCGAAAGAGAGTGCAGCAAGCCCATCACCCGCCATGACGACCAGCGACGGGGAAACGGCCACAACGATGGAGGTGCAGAGCCTTGCCGCTTCGACGAGCAGCACACCGACTGCGCTCGAAATCCGCGTTTCCGGTGTCGCCGATGACGCCGAGGAAAAGGCGTCGGGGACGATCTCGGGCAACATCAACGATCTCGAACTCGGCTTCGACGGCACCACCCGTCAGACGGTTGGGCTCCGCTTCACCGGCATCGACATCCCCAAAGGCGCCATCATCACCAATGCCTATATCCAATTCACCACCGACGAAGTGACCACGGGGGCGGTTTCACTGCTGATCCGCGGCCAGGACTCGGACGACGCGGCAGCTTTCACAACCGCGAAGTTCGATGTCTCATCCCGCCCGATTACGGATGCGTCGGTCGGCTGGACACCGGCGGACTGGACAATACGCGGCGAGGCCGGAGCCGGCCAACGCACGCCGGACCTCAAGGCGATCATCCAGGAAATCATCGATCGCGACGGCTGGGCGGCGCTGAACGACATTGCCTTCCTGATCACCGGCACCGGCACGCGCACCGCCAAGTCCTTCGACGGTAACGCCGCCGCGGCACCGCTTCTGCACCTCGAATACTACGTGCCGCCAGCAAGCGCCCCGGTCGTCTTCAACACTCCGGCAGATACCAACGCCGCCGCCAACCAGATCGCGGAGCTGGCTGCTGTTGGAGCGGCCATCGGCATCACCGCTTCGGCCAGCGATCCCGATGCCACCGACACGGTGAGCTACAGTATAGACGATGCGCGTTTCGCCATCGACGCCAATGGCATCATCACCCGCTCGGGCACCGGCACGCTTGACTTCGAGACGCAGGCCCAGATCACCCTGACGGTGACGGCGACCTCGTCCGACCGAAGCACGGCCACTCAGACCTTTACCGTCAACGTTCTCAACAGTCCGGAACCGGTCGCCTTCAACACCCCGGCCGATGCCAATACGGCCCAGAACCAGATTGCCCAGGACGCTGGCGCCGGCACCAAGGTTGGCATCACGGCCTCTGCAAACGATCCTGATGCCGGCTCGACCGTCACCTATAGCCTGAACGATTCACGTTTCGCCATCGATGCGGGCGGCGTCATCACCCGCTCGGGGACCGGCGCGCTCAATGCGCAATCCCAGCCTTCGATCACCCTGACGGTCACGGCCAGGTCGTCAGACGGGAGCACAGCCCAGCATGACTATACCGTCAACGTCACGACGGGGACCCCGAGCCCGCCCACTTCGGCAACCTTGGTGCACACCGTACTGACCTCTCAGTGGTCGCCGGCGAGCCCGGACCCTTCCGGTATCACCTACATCTCTCATCTCGGCACCCTGATGATTTCCGACGGTGAAGTCGATGAGATGTCGATATTCAAGGGAAAGAACCTCTTCGAGATGAGCCTGAACGGTACTCTGGTCAGATCGCTCACCACCACCAGTTTCTCGGACGAGCCAAGTGGTGTTGCTTATAATCCGACCAACCGGCACCTCTATTTCTCCGATGATACCGGAACGAAGAGTGTCTACGAACTCAACCCGGGTTCGGACGGACTTTACAACACGGCCGATGACATCGTGACCTCGTTCAAGACGTCTGCATTCGGGAGTTCCGACCCCGAGGGCATAGCCTACGACACGAAGCGCGGCGTCCTGTATCTCGCGGACGGCAACACGAGGATCTACACGATCGCCCCGGGCGCGAACGGCAAGTTCGACGGAGTGGCCTCCACGGGCGGCGATGACGTGGTGAAGAGTTTTTCGATCGGGACGCTGTCCAACGGAGATCCTTGCGTCGAGTATGACCCCGTTCACGACCTGCTCTATGTCGTCAAGTCGCGCACCCAGGTCGTGATGATGTCAACGACGGGGCAGCAGCTGGGCACGCTCGACATATCGGCGGCCAATGCCCGCAAGGTGGCCGGCCTGGCGCTGGCGCCAAGCAGCGACGATGCGAACCAGATGAGCCTCTACATCGTGGACAGAGGTGTCGACAACGACTCCAACCCGAACGAGAACGACGGCAAGCTGTACGAGTTCCGGCTCGACCACTGGCTGCTCGCCTGATCGGGAGCAACGTGCATGATCGGCCACTTTGCCAAAACCTAAATCGTGTCGCGCAAAAGTGCGCAGCGTTGTTTGATAAATACATAATAAATATCAATTACTTAAAGCGCACGAAGCGAATCTGAGAGATCGCGGCGCGCTTCAATGATTTCGTCGCGCGGCGCTGACCGCGTGACGAGCGCAGGGGTGGCCGCGTCCTGGTTGGCCCCGATTATCCGCAACCACGGAAAGGAGGTTGGACATGTCTAAGTTGTCCCGCGTTCCATCTGGCCTAGACGACCCAAAACTCCTCACGGTCGAGTTCGGGCTGAGTTTTGGCGCCCATGCCAGTTACGTATTCGAGGATGATGCCGGAGGTTGGATCTGGACCGCTCACCCTCAAGGGCTGGTACAGCGATCGGTGGCTGACCTGAGCGCGAGCTGGGAGGAGCCCACGGTCGCCACTCATGGGCACCGCTCCTCCGTGGATGCCAGCACAGAGTACCAAGGCCTGCTCTTGGATACGGCGGATACCCCCGTGGCCTCCAGCCTCGACGGGAGGTCGCTTGCAAACGATACGCACGAGAGCACGCTGCGCACCTACGAAGTAACAGCCTTGGAGTCAACATTAAGCAAGGCTGACTCCGGCGCGACGACGTTGAGCAGTACCGCCCTCAGCGCGCTTACCGCCGACCCGACTTTCGAGACAAGGATCGCCACCGCCGCTGATGACATCGAGGAAAAGAGCTCCGGCACGATATCCACAAACATCAACGATCTGGATATGGGCTATGATGGGAACACCCGCCAGACCGTCGGACTTCGTTTCACCGGGATCGACGTTCCCCAGGGTGCGGTCATTACCAACGCCTATATCCAGTTCACCTCCGACGAGGTCGGCACCGGCGCGGCGTCATTTGTGATCCGTGGTGAGGATGCAGACGATTCGGCCGCCTTTACGGCCATCAAGTTCAACGTCTCCTCGCGCCCGACCACGGACGCATCCGTTGACTGGACGCCAGCAAGCTGGACGGTGCGCGGTGAAGCCGGCATTGCCGAGCGAACGCCGGATCTCAAGGCGATCGTCCAGGAGATCATCGACCGCGGCGGCTGGGCGGCGCTCAACGACATGGCATTCACGCTCATTGGCACCGGCACGCGCGTGGCGAAGTCTTATGAAGGCAGCGCCGCTGGCGCCCCGCTCCTGCACATCGAATACTACGTTCCAGCGGCAGGTAGTCCGGTTGCCTTCAACACGCCGGCCGATATCGATACGGCCAGCAACCAGATTGCCGAACTCGCATCAGCAGGCACCAAGATCGGTATCACCGCTTCCGCCAGCGACCCCGACCCTGGCTCGACAGTCGTCTACAGTCTTGACGATCAACGCTTCGCCATCGACAGCAACGGCGTCATCACCCGGTCTGGCACCGGCACGCTCGACTTCGAGACCCAGGCATCGATCACGCTGACGGTCACGGCGACCTCGTCCGACCAAAGCACCGCGACCCAAACCTTCACCATCGGCGTTCTCAACAGCCAGGAGCCGGCTTCCTTCAACACACCGGCCGACACCGACACGGCCAACAACCAGATCGCCGAAGGCGCTGCCGCTGGCACCGTGGTCGGCATCACCGCTTCGGCCAGCGATCCCGACGCCGGCGACACGATCAGCTACAGCCTCGATGATTCACGTTTCGCCATCGACGCCAATGGCGTCATCACCCGCTCGGGCACCGGCACGCTCGACTTCGAGACCCAGGCTTCGATCACGTTGACAGTCACGGCAACCTCGTCCGATCAAAGCACCGCGACCCAGACCTTCACGCTTGGCATCCTCAATAGCGCCGAACCGGTCGCCTTCAACACACCGGCCGACACCGACACGGCCAGCAACCAGATCGCCGAAGGCGCTGCCACTGGCACCGTGGTCGGCATCACCGCTTCGGCCAGCGATCCCGACGCCGGCGACACGATCAGCTACAGCCTCGATGATTCACGTTTCGCCATCGACGCCAATGGCGTCATTACCCGCTCGGGCACCGGCACGCTCGACTTCGAGACCCAGGCTTCGATCACGTTGACAGTCACGGCAACCTCGTCCGATCAAAGCACCGCGACCCGGACCTTCACGCTTGGCATCCTCAATAGCGCCGAACCGGTCGCCTTCAACACGCCGGCCGACGCCGACACGGCCGCCAACCAGATCGCCGAACGCGCAGCCGCTGGCGCCGTGGTCGGCATCACCGCCTCGGCCAGCGATCCCGACGCCGGCGACACGATCAGCTACAGCCTTGATGATTCACGTTTCGCCATCGACGCCAACGGCGTCATCACCCGCTCGGGCACCGGCACGCTCGACTTCGAGACCCAGGCGTCGATCACGCTGACGGTGACGGCGACATCGTCCGACCAAAGCACCGCGACCCAGACCTTTACCATCGGCGTTCTCAACAGCCAGGAGCCGGTTGCCTTCAACACGCCGGCCGATGCCGACACGACCACCAACCAGATTGCCCAGAATGCTGTCGCCGGCGCCAAGGTCGGCATCACGGCTTCGGCCAGCGACCCGGACGCCGGTGATACGGTCACCTACAGCCTCAACGATTCACGCTTCGCCATCGACGCCAATGGCGTCATCACCCGTTCTGGCACCGGGACACTTAATGCCCAGTCCCAACCGTCGATCAACCTGATAGTCACGGCGACGTCGTCCGACGGCGGCACTGCTTCCGAAACCTTCAATTTGAACGTCACCAGCGGCGCGAACGGCCCGCCGACATCAGCGACCTTGGTCCATACCGTCCTCACCTCGCAGTGGTCGCCCGCGAGCCCCGATCCCTCGGGGATCACCTATATTTCGCATCTCGGCACGCTGTTCGTTTCCGACGGTGAGGTCGACGAGATGTCGATATTCCAGGGCAAGAATCTCTTTGAGACAAGCCTGAACGGCACGCTGGTAAGGTCGCTTACAACCATCAGTTTTTCCGATGAACCGAGCGGTGTCGCCTATAACCCCACAAACCACCATCTCTATTTTACCGACGACACCGGCACGAAGAGCGTCTACGAACTCAATCCCGGAACGGACGGACTTTACAACACGTCCGACGACATCGTGACCTCATTCAAGACCTCGGCGTTCGGCAGCACAGATCCGGAAGGGTTGTCCTATGACCCAAACCGCGGAGTTCTGTACCTCGCGAATGGCGTCAATAACACCATCTATACGATCAATCCGGGTGCGAATGGCAAGTTCGACGGCGTGCCATCCGTGGGTGGTGATGACGTGGTGACGAGTTTTGCTATCGGCACGGTGTCAAACGGGGATCCCTGTGTCGAATACGACCCAGTTCACGATCTGCTCTACATCGTTAAGTCGCGTACCGAGGTGGCGATGACGACACCGACAGGCGAATTCCTGGGAACCCTGGATATATCCGCGGCCCATGCACGCAAGGTGGCGGGAATGGCGCTTGCGCCGAGCAGCGACGACCCGAACCAGATGAGCCTCTACATCGTCGATCGCGGCGTCGACAACGACGCGAACCCGAACGAGAACGACGGCAAGATGTATGAGTTCCGGCTGGACCATTGGCTGCTCTCCTAAGGAGACTCGGGGCACATTGCCCGACCAGCAGCGCCGATCGATCAACCGGATCGACAAGCCAGGGGTAATCGCAGCTTTCCTTCGGACGGTCCCGGGAAATGACCGGCTCCTGCGGCCATTGCCGCGGGGGCTCGCGACAGGGACTCGCGCGTGGCACGTTCGAGCATGCAGCACAAACGGCATGTGTGAAATCAAATAGTTATGGCGCGTTGCGCGGGGCGTTTAAGCGCAACGCGCAATCGTGCCGGCTGTGGCGTGTGCGGCACAACGCAAGATTCAACCTGGAAGCTGCGGAAGGGAGATTTGGACATGTCTAAGCTGTCCCGCATTCCGTTTAACATAGACGACACGTTGAGTTTTGACATCAAGGGCGGTTACTCGCTCGATGACGGTTTCATCGGGCCGGCGGGAGCCGCCAATCCGAACCTGGCGGGGTCCGTCAATCTGTACGGGATACCGCCGAGTGCGGGGACGCTCGAGCTGAGTGGAGACTGGGCCGGCTCCGCCGATCACAGCCGCCGCTCCGCCGTCGAGGCCGGCAAGGATGGTGACGACCGGGCATCAGATGCCGCACCGGGCGAGATCGATGGCTCGGCTTTCACGCCCGCGATCACCATCGCCAAGGCGGCGGAGAGTGGGTTCGGTACCCCCGGTTTCGCAGAGGCCGCACCCAGATTTGGCGCCCACGCCGACAGCACCTTGTTCGATACACCTCCAGATAGCACTCGCGGCTTCTGGCGTTCCGGTACTGCCCAAACCGTTGGCGCCGAGGGGCAACCGACCGAGACCGCTGAGGCGGATGGTCAAGCCGCGACCGCGCCCAGCACCACCGCCAGCCTGCTTGCAGCCAGCGATCCGATCTTCGAAACAAGGGTCGCGTCGAGCCTCGATGACGTCGAGGAACGCCCCACGGGCTCGATGTACATCACCAGCAGCGATCTTGAGCTGACGATCGATGGCACTTTGAACCAAACGGTCGGAATGCGCTTCAATGGCATCGACATCCCCCATGGTGCCGTCATCACCAACGCCTATATCCAGTTCACGGTCGACGAGGTGACCACCGGGGCCGTTTCGCTGCTGATCCGCGGCGAGGACGTGGACGACGCCGCTGCCTTCACAGGCACGGCCTTCAACGCATCTTCGCGCACCAGGACGGACGCGTCGGTGAGCTGGGCACCGCCAGACTGGACGACACGCGGCGAGGCCGGCCTTGCCGAACGCACGCCGGACCTCAAGGCGATCATCCAGGAGATCGTCGACCGCACCGGCTGGGCGGCGCTCAACGATATGGTGCTCCTGATCACCGGCACCGGTACACGCACGGCGAAATCCTTCGATGGCAATGCGGCGGCCGCGCCCCTCCTGCACATTGAGTACTATGTGCCGCCGGCGAGCGATCCGGTCCACTTCAACACCCCAGCCGATGCCGATCCTGCCACCAACCAGATCGCCGAACTCGCGGCAGCCGGCACGGCGATCGGTATCACCGCTTCGGCCAGCGATCCCGATGCCGGCTCGACCGTGACCTACAGCATCGATGACGCGCGCTTCGCCATCGCCGCCGACGGCGTCATCACCCGTTCCGCGACTGGCACGCTCGACTTCGAGACCCAAAGCTCGATCACCCTGATGGTGACGGCGACTTCGTCCGACCGAAGCACCGCGACCCAGACCTTCACGCTCGGCATACTCAACAGTCCGGAGCCGGTCGCCTTCAACACCCCGGCTGACAGCGACACCGCCACCGATCGCATCGCCCAGAGCGCTGCCGCCGGCACCAGGGTCGGCATCACCGCCTCGGCCAAGGATCCCGATGCCGGTTCGACCGTCACCTACAGCCTCAACGATCCACGCTTCGCCATCGATGCCAATGGCGTCATCACCCGTTCGAGCACCGGGACACTCAATGCCCAATCCGAGCCGTCGATCACGCTCCATGTGACGGCCACTTCGTCGGACAACAGCACCGCCACGCACGACTACACGGTCGCGGTCGCTTCACAGGCAGGACCGCAGGTTTTATATCGCTTCGCAGTCTTCGGCGATTACGGCGATACCAGCCTTAACGGCGAAAAGGCGGTGTCGGCGCTTATTCATAGCTGGAACGTCGATTTCATTCTCACCATAGGCGACAACGTCTACGCACCACAGACGTTGGACAATGCTGTCGGCCAGCAATACCACGACTACGTTGGCAACTATCAAGGCGCCTATGGCGCCGGCAGCGCCATCAACCGCTTCTTTCCGACACTCGGCAACCACGAGTACAACGAGAACAACGTCACCAATTACCTGAATTACTTCACGCTGCCCGACAACGAGCGGTATTACGACTTCCAGGTTGGGCCGGTGCACTTCCTCGCGCTCAACAGCAACAAGCAGGAGGTCGATGGCCGCAGTGCCACGTCAATCCAGGGGCAATGGGCGCATTCCATCCTCGATGCATCGGATGCAAGCTTCAACGTCGCCTACTTTCACCACACACCCTATAACCCGAGCGGCGGCACCACCACCATGCGATGGCCCTTCGAGCCTTGGGGCGTGGACGCGGTGTTTGCCGGACATCAACACAACTATTACCGCGAAAATCGCGACGACAACGGCGATGGGGTACAGCTTCCCTATACCACCACCGGCCTCGGCGGTTCTGGCCGCGACGTCCCGAACGTCGGCACCAATCTCGTTACCATCACCGATCAGGGCATGCTGATCGAATTCTACAAGGTCAGCAGCTTCAACGGGACCACCGCCACGAGCGTCCTCACGGACTCCTATTTTGTCCCGACCCCGGTGGGTCGCACCCCGACGATCGTCAACGGCGGTTACGTGCTGGACGGCACGACGGGCGCCGACTATCTCTGGGGGCTTGGAAGCAATGCGACGCTGACGGGCGGCCGCGGCAACGATACGCTGGTCGGCGGCAAGAACAACAACCTGTTCGTGTTCCACACCGGCGACGGAAACGACACGATCCTGAATTTCCGGGCCGGCGCCAGCACCGGCGACGTCCTCGACCTGCGTGACTACGGTATCGACAGTGCCAGCAAATTCCAGCAGGTGGCGTCGAACCAGGGCGCGAATGTCGTGGCCAACCTCAGCGGCACCGACCACCTGACCTTGTTCAGCGTGCATGCCGAGCAACTCCACGACGACAACTTCGTTCGGACAGGACTCCTTGTCTGAGTGAACTGACTGAGTCTGCCGTCTTCGGCCGACGAAATGAGCCCTCGTCCAGCGGGGCATTTCATCGCCTGTATCCCGTTACCGACCGGCTCCCGAAAATCCCCCTCCCCGACGGACATAGAAGCACCGGCCCGCACCGGTGGGTTCCGGCTGTCCGCAAGCCGTGCAAAGGAGATTGGACATGACCAAGCTGTCCCGCATCCCGTCCGGCCTGGACGACTCCAAACTGCTCGCGATCGAGTTCGCACCGGGTTTCCACGTCGACGGCAATTACACCTTTGACGACCTCGCCGCTGTTCCAATCGGCTCCGTTCACCCGAAAGCCGCGCAACCGCGATCGGCAATCGACCTGGATGGGATCTGGAGGGCTTCCGCCTCTCTCGATCGCAGCGACCACTCGCCCGTCGCTGTGACCAACGAGGAGGAAGGATCTGTCGCCGGCACGATTAGCACCGCGCCGTCCTCAGGCCCCCAGGGACTCGACAACAATACGCTAGGAAGCGGGGGCCGACTGTTCCATGCGGCCACCCTGGAGGCGCCCGCCGAGACCGACGCAACCGCGCCAAACAGCGCCACGATCGCCGCGCTTGCAATCGATCCAGTCTTCGAGACAAGGGTGGCCTCGAGCGCAGACGACGCAGAGGAACGGTCGAGCGGCTCGACGTCCCTGACCAGCAGCGACCTCGAGTTGACCGTTGATGATGGCGTTGGCCAGACCGTTGGGATCCGCTTTACCGGAATCGACGTTCCCAAGGGCGCCATCATCTCCAATGCCTATATCCAATTCACCGTCGACGAGGTGAGCGCGGGTACGATTTCGCTGCTCATTCGCGGCCAGGATGTGGACGATGCCGCGGCTTTCGCCGCCACGACGTTCAACGTCACCTCGCGCCCGACAACCGACGCATCCGTTGCCTGGACGCCTCCTGACTGGGCGACGCGCGGTGAGGCAGGCGCGGGGCAGCGCACACCCGATCTCAGCGCAATCATCCAGGAGATCGTCAGCCGCGACGGTTGGGCGGCACTCAACGACATGGTGTTCCTGATCACTGGTAGCGGCACGCGCACGGCGAGAGCCTATGATGGCAGCCCGACGGCCGCGCCGCTCCTGCACATCGAATACACCGTACCAGCGTCCGGCGACCCGGTCGTCTTCAGTACGCCGGCAGACGCCGATCCCATTGCCAATCAGATCGCCGAGCTTGCGGCCGCCGGCACCGCCATCGGCATTACGGCGTCGGCGACCGACCCCACTCCCGGCGACACCGTCGCCTACAGCATCGACGACCCGCGCTTTGCCATCGACGCAAACGGCGTCATCACCCGATCGGGCGTCGGCACACTGGATTTTGAGACCGAGACCTCAATTACACTGACGGTGACGGCCACGTCCTCTGATTTCAGCAAGGCAAACCAAACCTTCACGGTCAGCGTTCTCAACAGCCAGGAACCGGTCGCCTTCGGCAGCCCGGCAGATAGCGACCCGACCGCCGACAGGATCACCCAAAATGCTGCTGCCGGCACCAGAGTCGGAATCACCGCTTCGGCCCGCGATCCCGATGCCGGCTCGACCGTGACCTACGGCCTCAGCGATCCGCGTTTCGCCATCGACGGCAATGGCGTCATCACGCGCTCCGCGACCGGGACGCTCAATGCTCAGACCGAGCCGACGATTACGCTGCATGTAACGGCGACTTCGTCCGATGGCAGCACCGCCGCCCACGATTACACCATCATCAACAGTCCGCCTGCCACTGACAGCGTGATCTTCGAGAAGAGGATCATCGCCAGCCTCGACGATGTCGAAGAAGCGGCCTCGGGCTCGGTCTCTGCCACTAGCGGCGACCTGGAACTGACCGTCGACGGCGCCAAGGTCCAGACCGTCGGGATGCGGTTCACCGGAATTGACATTCCCAAGGGCGCGATCATCACCAATGCCTATATCCAGTTTACCGTGGACCAGGTGAGCACGGGGGCTGCATCGCTGATGATCCGCGGCCAGGACGTGGACGATGCCGCTGCCTTCACGACCGCTCAATTCAATGTTTCTTCTCGCGCGACAACGGACGCATCGGTCGCCTGGACGCCTGCGGACTGGACGACGCGCGGAGCGGCAGACCTGGCACAGCGGACGCCGGACCTCAAGGCGATCATCCAGGAGATCGTCGACCGCGGCGGCTGGGCGACGCTCAATGACATGGTGTTCCTTGTCACCGGCACCGGCACGCGCACTGCAAGGGCCTTTGACAGCAACGCCGCGGCAGCTCCGCTGCTACACATCGAATATTACGTGCCGCCGACGAGCGCCCCTGTCGTCTTCAACACGCCGCCCGATGCCGATCCCACTATCAACCAGATCGCGGAGTTGGCTGCAGCCGGCACGGCCATCGGCATCACCGCCTCGGCAGGCGATCCGGACGCCGGTTCCACCGTTACCTACAGCGTCGACGACGCGCGCTTCTCCATTGGTTCGAACGGCGTCATCACCCGCACCGGCATCGGCACACTGGACTTCGAAAACCAGAGTTCGATCTCGCTGACCGTGACGGCAACTTCATCCGACCGAAGCACCGCCAGCCATACCTTCACCCTCGGCATTCTCGACAGCCCCGAGGCGATCGCCTTCAACGATCCGGCCGACACCGACACCGCCAACAACCGCATCGTCCAAAGCGCAGCGGCAGGAACCCGGGTCGGCATCACCGCCGCGGCGAGAGACCCCGATGCCGGCTCGACGATCACCTACAGTCTCAACGATAATCGCTTCGCGATCGATGCCAACGGGGTCATCACCCGTTCCGCCACCGGCACGCTCAATGCCCAAACCGAACCGTCAATCGCCCTTCACGTGACCGCAACATCGTCCGATGGCAGCACAGCCACCCACGACTACACGGTCAACGTTGCGGCCCAAGCGGGACCGCAGACCCTTTACCGCTTCGCGGTCTTCGGCGATTTCGGTGACACGAGTCTCAACGGCGAAAAGGCGGTCGCGGCGCTCGTCCACAACTGGAACGTCGATTTCATCCTCACTGTCGGCGACAACGTCTACGCGCCGCAGACATTGGACGCAGCCGTCGGCCAACAGTACCACGACTATGTCGGCAACTACCAAGGCTCCTACGGCGCCGGCAGCGCCATCAATCGCTTCTTCCCCGTGCTCGGCAACCACGAGTACAACGAGAACAATGTCACCAATTATTTGAACTACTTCACGCTGCCCGACAACGAGCGGTATTACGACTTTCAGATCGGGCCGGTGCATTTCTTCGCGCTCAACAGCAACAAGCAGGAAACGGACGGCCGCAGCGCGACGTCGGTCCAGGGCCAATGGATGCACTCCACGCTCGACGCGTCAAACGCGAGCTTCAACGTCGCCTATTTCCATCACACGGCCTACAATCCGGGGGGCAGCACCAGCACCATGCGGTGGCCTTTCGAGCCGTGGGGTGTAAATGCGGTCTTTGCCGGCCACGAGCACAACTACTACCGCGAAAACCGCGACGACAACGGCGACGGCCTGCAGCTTCCCTATACCACCACCGGGCTTGGCGGTGCGGGCCGCGATGTCCCGAATGTCGGTGCCAGCCTGGTGACCATCACCGATCAGGGCATGCTGATCGAATTCTACAACGTTACCAGTTTCAACGGGACCACCGCGACGAACGTCCTCACCGACTCCTATTTCATCGCGACGCCTACCGGCCGTGTCCCGACAATCGTCAACGGCGGCCATGTGCTGAACGGTACGACGGGCGCCGACTACCTCTGGGGGCTCGGTAGCAATGCGACGCTGACGGGCGGACGCGGCAACGATACGCTGGTCGGCGGCAAGAACAGCAATCTCTTCGTGTTCCAGGCCGGTGATGGCAACGATGCAATCCTGAACTTCAGGGCTGGTGCTGCCACCGGCGACGTCCTCGACCTGCGTGCATTCGGCATCGACAGCGCCAGTGAATTTCGGCTGGTGGCGTCGAACCAGGGCGCAAACGTCGTCGCCAATCTCAGCGGCACCGACCACCTGACATTACTCGGCGTGCATGCCGAGCAACTCCACGACGACAACTTCGTTCGGGCGGGCCTGCTTGTCTAAATGAAGTGACCTACAGCGCCGCGCGTCTTTTAAGACGCGCAAAAGTCGCTGTATCACTTTGATCTGCTGCATCTTTCGTCCTTAAATCGAAGTCGATTTAAAGAGACATGCAGTCTACCGCTTTCAGCGCAGCTAAGCCAACGCGTACAGGCGCCGAAACGACAAGGCCGGAGCCCTGGAACCACAGGGCTCCGGCTTTGTCGTTCTACGGCACCGCTGTGTCTCAGAGGCACGAGGTCACTGCAGCACTTTGAATTGCATCATGATCTGTCATCTATCCGGATGCGATCAAAGCAAACACGCAGTCGTGCCCTGGAACGCAAAAAGCCGGCATTTCTGCCGGCTTTGCTGAGACGAACGGCCTGCGTCTTAACGCTGGCGCCTTCCCTCATAGGGGATCATTTCTTGTGGCTCCAAAAATCAAGGTCCAGCTTGACAAGCTTTTTCAGTTGGCCAGGCGGCCCATAATGATCGTGGTTCTTGTCTCCCCATCCATATCCTGGCCGCGGGTATTTAGGGTGCGATCCGCTGGATTTCGCAATGGCGCGCGAACTCAGGCTAGTGCCAAGCAATAAGGTTATGGCGGGAGGAGTTACAGCTGCAAATTTTCCGGCCTTCATGAGAAAATTTCGGCGCGCTTCCGCTTCCGTATTAAGTCTTTCTGGCGAATTGTCTACGCCTTTTTGGGTATCTATAGACATGACACTTCCCTCTATGCGCGGACTGATATTATTCGGACACACTATCACTTTACACGTTAAGGTTCAATTGGTGATACGTGCATATAAATACTTTAAATTTTCGAGCGAAGATCTTTATTCAAGAGGACGGCCGTGATCCGGCGGGCCAGATGGACCGGATTCCGTCGAGCGAGGTCGTGGACGCGTGAAAACCGCCTTGCGCCCCACAAGAGGTTGCCAGCCAGGCGCAAGGGTGCCCCCAGGACCGGATGACATGAAGCAAAGACGCGCCTCCAATGCTGGAATCGGATCGTCACCCGCTTCCCGCATCCGGGCGGAATGCTCGTCCCGAAAAGGCGATGCAGGGTCAGCAACTGCGTTTCGACAGCATTGCGCGCGCTTCTGCCCGCGAGCGATGCTCGAAGTGCGGCCCAGTCGATAGCTTCGCTTTCGGCCAGCTGTGCCAGGTCGTACATATGCCTGAGGTCAATCCTTCCCCGCCAATAGTCGCCTTCCTTGAGAAGGTCATGCACGATCCAGTGCAGGGCACGCGACTGTGCAGAAGGGATTTTCACGGAGAGGCCCTCCTGCTGGACGAGCTTCGGGCGCCCAAGGCCATCCGTACGATACGCCCGCAACTCCAGCACGCCCACGTCTCGGTCGCGCGCCATGCCACGGCCATCGGACACGCCAACATAACCAAGCTCTTCCAGACAGGCTTGAGCCAATGGCTCGTCGCGCGCCGCAACAGCCAGGTCGATGTCGCTGGTTATCCGATCCGGAACGGCTTGCGAGAGAAATAGCGGAACCGCACCCTTCAACAGAACCGGAGCGACGCCAATGGCGTTCAGAGCGGTGACGGCTTCGTCCAACTGCAGCCGCAGTCGGACATTGCGTTCTCGATTGCAATCGCGAATGAACTGAAGATAGTCGCGCACGTCGCTGGGCACGTCCCCGATGCGGCCCGCCTGCTCGAGTGACGCGAACAGGGCCGGCGTCAGCAAGGTCTGGTTCGCCAGCGCAATTAACCCCGGCCAGTCCGGCTGATCGACAACACGACCGCAAAGGCCCGCAATCAACGCGTCGAGTGGGTTTGCGGCGGGCTTCATGAGCATGCCCGCCCGATCAGCTTGACCGCCTCATCGAGCCCGGAATAGGTCAGGCGATAGGCCTTCACGGATCCTATGACGCCAGCCAACACGTCGAAACCGGTATCGCCCAACTCGCCGCCCGGCGCAAACGCACCACCAAGCAGGCCACGCAGGACATCCACCGGGTCGATCTTGTCCAACCCCGGCCGCGCGGCGCGATCACGGTGGAGGAGAACGACCGCGCCCACCGGCCACGACTGCGCTGTTAGGGAGGCAACGGCCTTCGGCACGAGGTAGCGCACGCGCCGGTTGTCCGGACGTCGGAAGATCGGCGCCACATCGAGGTCCGGGAAGCGGTCCGTCAGCAATGGCCATGCACCCGACTTGACGGCGGGTGCGAACGGGAGCCCGATACAGCGCCCATCAGCACTCAGGAGGGTCACGTCGTCCGACGCGAAACCGAATCCGGCATGGGCCAACGCCATCGTCAGTGTCGTCTTGCCCGCCCCCGGCTCGCCGCAGAGCAGGACAAGCCGCTCGTTCTTGAGGAGTGCTGCCGCGTGAAGGGCCAGTTCGTACCGACCGGCACCGAGGACATCGCTCAGCATTTCGCCCTTCAATAGTGTCGCCATTTGGTCCGGAGCCGAGGCCAGGAGCCATTCGCCATTGCGAAACAAGTGGAGCCGGTCACCGTGCTCGGCCAGGTGGAACACGGTGTCGGGGGCGGCGTCCCCAACCTCGAGATGCCTGAATATGGCCATCGTCGGTAAGGCGTGGGCAATCGGATAGAGGATGCGCATACGGCGCCCGGCAACGCTCAGCATCTGGCTGACATGCTCTTGCGCGGAAATATCGAGCGGCGAGATGCGGGGCCGGATCAAGCCCAGGCGCTGCCAATCCTCGATCGCCGCTTCGACCTGCCCATGCGCATCCCGGGCATCGACGCCGGCGCGCTCCACGCCCTCCGTCGGCTTTCCCTGTTCCAGCAAGCGCCAGATATAGGCGGCAGTGTCATTCAGGGTGAAGATCGCGTGCTGCGATGCACTGAACAGAACATTCTGCCCCCTGATCCGGACGAGCCGTGCCTGGGTGACGAAACGCGGCGCCACACTGTCACCTCGCATTCCCAAATCAGCTCCCATAGCCGTTCATCCCTCCCCATCCCGCGGCGCAGGCGACTTTCAAATTCTCACTCGGCCGGTGATCCGGCCAATCCGGCAAAGACCTTCGGATTGCGGACGAGCCGCCAGCGCAACCACAGCCCGGTGGCAAACGAGGTCAGGATCGAGGCAAGCACCAGGGCTGTGAACATGCGGCCGTCAATGATGCCTGCCGCATAGGCTACGCTGGCGAGCACGATGCCCGGCCCGCCACGCGTGTTCATGGAGACGCCGTAATCCAGTGCCCTCGCCCAGTCGCAGTCGGCGGCTCTTGCGGCAAGAGTGCAGCTCACGAGCTTGATGGTCGTGCTCATACCGATGAACAGAACGGTCAGCCCGGCATCGAACTCATGTGCGAGATTGAGCCGCTGCCCGACGAGCGCAAAGTAGATCGGGACAAAGAACCAGATCGCGATGTCGGCGATGTGCTGTTTGACGGGAGCGAGGTGCCGCGAGGGAAACCGCGCCATGACCAGGCCCGCAACAAGCGCTGCAAAAACGATGTTCACGTTCAAAAGGCTCGCGCCGGCGACGAAGATCAGACACAGCAGCATTGTATAGCCGGTAAAAGGCGCTTCGCTGAATTTGCCGATCATCCATCTGCGAAGCGCCCTTACGACGGCCGGTGCAAAAAACAGAGAGGCAAGCACGAAACCGAGCGTTATGGCGACCACGCGCCCGATGCCGGCCGCGCTTGCCGCCTCGCCATGCTGGACCGCAGTGGCGACGGCGAGGATCGTCCAGAGGATGAGATCCTGGATCGTGGCGGCCCCGATGACGTTGCGCGCGAAGGGTGTTCCCATCAGGCCCAGATCGAGAAATATCCGCGAGATGACCGGGATCGACGTCACGGCGGCAGCTATTCCCATAACCAGCTTGAACGCGAAGGGATCACCAAGCTGGGTGTCTGCGAATAGCGAGGCGCTCGCATAACCGAGCACGAACGGGATCATCAGCGCGCCGACCACCAGTGCGACCACGATGCGGCCTGCGGCGCCACCGCCTTCTGCCTGAACCTTGAAGCCCGCCGTGAACATCAGGAGGACGAGGCCGAACCAATAAAAGGCCGTCAGCAGCGCGGACTGCGCCGGAAAGGCCGCGAACAGCCATTCATGCGCTTCGGGCGAAATCGTACCAAGCACCGATGGTCCAAGGACGATACCGCCGGCTATCTCGCCGATGACCCGGGGCATCTTCAGGCGCTCAAACAGGTGACCGCCGCCCAGCGCTCCGATAAGCAGCAGCACCAGTGACAGGAAGAAACGCGCGGTTTCGGAATCGCTCATGACGCAGCCTCAAATGCCGGCGCCCGGTGAACCATGCGGCTGCGGAAATCACGCACGGCCGTCAATCCGGGTGTAGGTGGCGACGACGCGGGCTGCCAGCTCATCGAGCGAATAGAGTTCCGTATCGAGGACGAAGTCGGGGTTTTCCGGCGGCCTGTAGGTCGTATTATAGCCGATCAGAGTATCGATCTCGCCGCGCATGGCCTTGCCGTAGAGCCCCTTCGGGTCCCTCTCGGCGCAGCCCTGGATCGAACAGGCGACGTAGCCGGTCGTCAGGTTTCTGACATTCTTGCGAACATATTCGCGCGCGTCTTCACCGGCCGTCAGGGCCGCGACGACCACATTGAGGCCGGCCTCTGCCGCTTTGTTCGCCAGATGCGCGAGAATAGAAACGACTTGCAGTCGGCTCTCTGCACCGAAGCCAAGCTTTGCGCCGAAGAAGTCGCGAACCTCATCGCCATCGAAGAGAATGGCGGGAATCCCGGCCATCCGCAGATCGGCGACGACACGTGTCGCGAGCGTCGTCTTGCCCGCCGACGTCGGTCCGAGCAGCCACAGTACCGTTCCAGCCTGTAGCGAAGCGCGCTGATGCCGCGTTTCGGGCTGTAGATGCGTCCTTCCCTGCACGATCTATCCTCCCCTGTCCTGTAGCTATTCCTGGAACAGCGCTCGTTTCATCATCAATTCCGCCCGAACGACGTCCTGTACCTCGGAGCGCATCATCCAGTTCGGCAACGCTTCGCCGGCCTTCAGGGCGCGCCGGATTTCCGTGCCGCTGATCGGCTTGGCTGTTCCACAGGCGCTCAAGTCGACATAGCGCTCGGACTGGGTGTCATAGCCGACGGCGTCGAAGAAGATCGGTTCGATACCGATATCTCCGAGCTCCTCGAAGAGTTCGCGACCGGCATTTGCCCCGTAGAAGTCGCCGACGCCCGAGTGATCGCGCCCGACAATGATGTGACTGCAGCCCATGTTCTTACGGCAGAGCGCGGTAAAGACAGCCTCGCGGGGACCGGCAAATCGCGGATAGGTGATGAAGCTTGCCAGCACCACCTTGCCCGGCGGGTAGATGCCGTAGTCGAGCATCGCCTGATAGCCGTCGAGGATCACGTGCGGCAGAAAGTCTCCGCGCTTGGTATGGCCGACGATCGGGTTGACCAACAGGCCATCGGCATAGGTCCGTTCCAGGGCCTCGAGCTGAATCATCTCGTGACCGCGATGGACGAGATTGCGGCTATGGAATGCAACCACCCGGGTCCAGCCCTTGTGAGCAAAAACCGTCCGCAATTGCGAAGGGGTCAGATCATAGCGTCGCCAGGGCAAGTGCAGCGGCTGCACGAGCGTGACATGGCCAGCGAGGAAATGACCGCCGCGCGTCAGCACGCGCGCGACGCCGGGGTGCTCGCGTGACTCAGTGCCGAACCATTTGCGTGCCAGAAGCTCCGGCGGGAATTCGTAGGTTTCGGACACATCGAGCACGGAATGCGGCGACCCGTCTTGCGTGGTCAAGAGGACGCGGTCGCCCTTGGCGTAGCGGATCGCCGATTCCTTCGGCACGGCGAGCAGTATCGGCATCGTCCAGATCGGCCCGCCGGGCAGACGCTTTTCCTCCAGCACGCTCTCCAGGCAGGCCCGGTCCATGAAACCGCGCAGCGGCGAGAAGGTACCGCGGCAAATCTGCTCGACGTCGGTCAATTCCTCGTCAGCGACCCTGATCGTCGGCAAATGCTTGATGTCGGGGATCTCAACCGGGCCAGGCGCCTGACAGACCAGGCGCCCGCCATGCGGCTCGACGCCCGGCATCAGTGCCGAGGGGCGAACGCGGATGGGGCGCCCGCCATTGTTTGTGTTCCGCAAGAATTGCTGGGCGACCTTTGTCACCATCCGCGCGCAATTGACCGGATATTGACCGATCGCGGTTTCCGCCGCCAGAACGAGGCCATCTGCGCCATCCGCCAGGGTGTTGTAGATGTCGTTAACTTCGGCGCGAGTGGGCGTCGGTGCGCTGGTCATCGATTCGAGCAGGTTCGTCGCGACATAGGCCTTGGCGCCATGCGCCTTTGCCTGGCTGATGATCATCTTCTGTATTGCGGGGATTTGCTCGATCGGAACTTCGCGGGAGAGATCGCCGCGGTCGATGAGGATCGCCTGAGATTTTTCGGCGATCGCCGCCAGATGACGCAGTCCGCTGAGGCACTCTATCTTGGAAATGATGGTCGCGTCGCTGCCGGCATGCGAGCGGATCACGTCCACGTCGGAGGCGCGATGGGCGAAGGAAAGCGCAAAGTTGCGAATTCCCATTCGCCGGCCGATGGCGATCGCGGCGACATCCTTCGCGGTGAGCGGCGGCATTTCGATCGTTCGCTGAACCGTCACCGCCTTGTTCTGCCCGATCTCCCCACCGTTCAGAACTCGAAGCACGACCTCGCCGTCGCGCTTCTCGACAACTTGGGACAGAACCGCGTTGAAGTCGATGCTGACGAAATCGCCGACTTCGAGCTTGTTGACGATATAGGGCGGGTAGAGGCTGATGGCGGACTGGTTTCCCGTGACCGGTCGGGCATGCGCGGTCAGGAACCGATTTTCTCGTACCGTCACCTTGCCGTCGGCAAATGACCCGGTACGAACCTGGGCACCTTCCGTATCCAGGCAAAGTGGCACAGACGTGCGCTGCTTGATGTAACCGATGATCCGCTCGATATCCTCGACCTTCGTGTGGGAAAGATTGAGGCGCAGCAGCGACGTGCCTGTTCTTTCCAACCAATGGATCACCCTGTCATTGAGTGATGCGGGACCCAGGGTGCAAAGGAGCTCGACTTGTCTGGCTTTCATGGCTTTTACCTTCGGTCGGATTCAAATGGGTTGAAGGTCATGCGCACGCTCGTCTCGCGTCTGACCGGGCGCGTCTCAAACAGTCGGCTGCGATCGCGTCACAATTCGTCATCGGAAAAGCGGGCAATGTCCGGGTGGGCACTGATCCACTGCCGGCGGGCCTTGTTCCAATAGTCGCGGGCGTCATTGCCGCTCAGCAGATCAAAGCCATCGGGCGGAAGCGGCAATTCCGGCGGGATCGGATCATCCGGGAGCCACAAAAGCGTGTTGCCGTGGCTTTCAAACACTCTTTGCCAGGTTCGTTCCAATCGCCGAAATCCCCGCATCTTCGGGGAGGAAAACGCGAAAACCGAATTGGTAATTTTCAGCTTCGGAGAGACTTCGGACGCTTTGACTGGGGCTTGATGGGTTACGTCGCCTTTGGCCAGGTAGGCCTGCATCCGGATCAGCGACCGATCGATCGTCACCACTTCTTCGTGCCCGTCGCGATCATTCGATGCCGGGTCGAGACTGACGCCTGAAAAACAGCCGTCAAACAGGCAATCCTCGATGACGCCCCCGAGAAGGTAATCGTCTTCCACGGCATCGTCCCGAATTTCGCTCAGCCAGCAGCTTTTGAGATAAAAGCCGCTCGCCTGGTCGGTGAAGCGGATGCCATCCCAGCAGCGGCGCGCTCGCACGCCTTCGATCGTCGGTCGTGTCGTTCCATCTCTGATGAGCAAACCGGCACTGTTGCAATAGGTGTGCGCCCAGTCCGACTGAAGCGGCACTTCGCCATTGATGCGACCGCCGACGAAATGAACGCCGGGGCAATTGCGAAGGACGATCGGATAGGGATTGACCGGCTGCATGCCGATGTCGCAGCCGAGGATCGCATTCGGAGCCGCGTTCCGGCTGTTGGCAACAGTGAAGAGGGCCCGTCTGGCATCGATGGTGGTTTCGGGCGGAAGGTCGCGAATGGTCTTCTGCGCATAGCCGTATTCGCCACTCAGCACGATGCGTGTGCCGTCCCCGTCGTCTTCATCGACCGAAGTCGGCCGGTCATTCGTGACGCCCGAACCGGTCAACAACGCGAGGGCGGGACCGGCGCCAGCGAGGCGCATGAATGACCGTCGATCGAGTTTCACGTTCAGTGGCTCCCCGGTTCGATGGATCGTTGTCTGCGCTCATAGGTCAGAAGCACGGCCTGCAGCGTCTTTTCCGCTACCTCCTCGGGCGATGCCGAGGCGCTCATATCCACGACCGCAAGCATGGGCATGCTGTGCGCTGCGTTCTGTCGTCTCCAAAGGTCGGCAGCGATCGTGCAATAGGCGCGCTCGGCCTTGGTCCAGAGCGCCCCCTCGCCGGTCGCAGCTTGGCGCTGAAGACGAGAAGCGCGATCATCCCTGCTTCGAATTCGATTTCGCGCAAGATCGATGCCGCCGCGCAACTCGACGAAGACGATGTCGTCGAGCCCGATCGCGGCCATGATATCCAGCCAGTGCTCGGAGGTACCTCTATGACAGCTCTTCAGCAGAACGGACCAGAACCCCTGCAGCAGCCCCTGATCCAAGACCGTGACCTTGTCACCCTTTGATCGCTCGTCGGCCATATAGGCGGCGACCGACCAGAGACACCAGGTCCAACGCAGGAGGTCGCCGGGCGCCTCCTGTCCGTCCTCGGCAACGAATTTTGCAATGCGCGATGCTATCGAGCGAAAGTCGCTGTGGCGCAGTCTTGGCAGGACGAGGTTCAGGCGATTGAGTTGCCGCGCGACGAGCGCCTTGTCTTCCCATGTCGTCCTTTTTTCGTCGACGACGGAGCCGGTGCTTCGCAGCCGTTCTGCCAACAGGCGGGAAGCCGTGGTCTTGCCGATGCCTGGAAGACCGAAGAATTCAATGAACCGAATGCCTGCCGGCAACGCGTAGCCGCCGACGCCTCGCGGTTCGCCGCCAGCCATCGCGCCCAGCCCCCTCGGCACCGTCGGATCCCGATCCACGCCGGCCACCCTCATATCTCCAAAGTCCGCGCCGCGGCCGGCATCGGCCGGTCGTAAGTTACCCGGCTCTGGTCTGGCCCTGCTGGCGCCGGTGATCGCTGCATGCTGCGATAGGCGATCAGCAGCGCGAGCGGGATCCAGAAGAATGGCGCCGTCGACGGGCCGAAAGAATCGCTCATCTGGTTTGCCACCAGATAGTTCCAGACACAGACCGCCGATCCGAGCAGCATGACATTGGTGACGGTCGCATGCCTGCTCTCGCCTTGCCCCATCAGGGTGGGGACCACGGCACTGACGAGAAATATGACGACGAGCAGCACCATGATGGTGATCAGTCCAACGCCCGGCACGCCGAGGGTGCGAAAATATTCGATGAACAGGTTGTGGCTATGGGGAGCGATATCGCCGATCGGTTGGCCCGCGCCTACGCCCGTGAACGGATGCGCGAGACCCAGGTTGACCGAGATGGTCCAAAGCCGTTCGCGCGACACCATGGAGTGAGCCTCGCCGCCGGACACCTGGGTCATCAACAACCGATATGCCCGCGGATTGAGGGATTGCAGGATGACCAGCGCCATCTGGAGTGCCACTGGCGCCGCAATCACGCCGGCGACGACCGTCAGGGGGCGCTGCCTTCTCACCGCGAGATAGATTGCATACAAGGCGAAGAAGAGCCCGAGCCCGATGATACCGACGACGAAATTGGTTTTGGAGCCTGATTTCACCAAACCAAGAAGTACGGCGACCATACAACCGGCAAGCAGCAATCGGTGTTTGCGGGTCGTGACCAAGCGGGCGGCGACAAGGGGCAGGCCGGCCGAAAGCGCGATGCCCAACTGGTTTGAATGCTTGAAGTAGCCTTCCGCCCTGTCGGCGAACCTGCCTCCACCGAGACCGACGACGACGAGGCACGCCGTTGCAACGCTCATGACGATCATCGCTGTCACCAGCCGGTCGATCAAAACCTGACCATTCGGCCTGGTGGACAGCGCGGCAACCGCCGGGATCGTGGCAAAACCGAAGATCTGCGCGAAGATCGCTCGCATCGCCCGCATCGGATTGTCGGCGTGGAGCATGGACAACAGCGACAGAGCGATGATCAGGGCGGCGGTGGTGAGCAATGCCGTCGCCAAGGTCGCCTCGGTGCGGTGAATGCGTTTTCCCAGTTCGCCATACGAGGCCACGCCGACGACGGCGCAAAACAGCGCCAACAGGAAGGAAAGCGAACCATCCGTCCCGGCAATCCGTGTGGCGCCCGGGAACCAGATCGACGCAATCAGCAGAAGGAGAGAGATTTGAAGCAATGATCGCTCGGGCGACGAAGGCGCATGGCTCGATCAAGCAAGATACTTGCGAGTTGGCATTGCGTTGCGGGAAAGGATCTTCAGGAGTGCCGGACTTTCGCAGCGACCGACGGCCCACGTTGAGATGTGAGCGAGAATGTCTTGAGAAAGGTTGATAGGAAATTTTTAGTATGCTGCCGCACTGCAGGTGAGTATTCCCTGCATTTCCAGTGCGTTTTCTTGTGTTCGGCGCCGATCGGTTACCAACGTAACCTCACGCGCACTCAGCTGAACAAGCTGAGCTCTTACAATAGACGGAAGCCTTTACTTATGCAAGCGATGTGCCTCTCGAACCGGTCCGAGTGAGCCAAGCAACGAGGCCATGGGCCTTCGCTCTTGGTCCCGTACCAAGCGCGGCGTCCAGCAACACGTTCCATCAGCGATACCGCTGGCCGATGCCGTCGACTGGCGGATCCGCTGGGAACAGATCGTTTATCTTGTAGGCGACCTCGGTCCTGTTGGTCGCCTTTATCTTCTTCATGATATTGCGGATATGAACCTTGACGGTGCTTTCGCGCAGATTGAGCTCATAGGCGATGATCTTGTTAGCCTTTCCACGTCTGAGGGCTTCGACCACTTCCGCCTGGCGCGCTGTGAACATGCCTGCCAGCGGACGCGCGACCGTGTTCCCCGTTTCCAGCAACTGGCGCATGGCGAACACACTGCTGGCAGGAACGAATGTGCCACCGGCCAAAGCAAGGTAGACGGCCTCGATGCAGACATCGATGCTGACGGAGGACGGAATATAGCCCTTCGCCCCGCATTCAAGCGCCTTCATGATCTGGCTAAGTTCGTCTGTGTCTGCCAGGACGATAACGGGCGCCGGCTCAAAATCCGACGACAATCTGCGAATTTCTTCGGCGACGGCCGGCTCAGAAATTCTTCTCCCGCCGATGTTCAGCAGGATCGCGGACAGTTGAGGCCATTGGCTGTGCCGCTGTCTCCATTCCTCGATTGATCCAAAGGCCAGCACCCGTAACTCCGCCTTGTGGGCGACGATGCTCTGCGCCAAGCATTGCCGGTCAAGCGCGCGACCGTCGATGATAACCAGCAGGCGCTCCCGTTGGGGTGCTGCCTCCGGGCCCACTTCGACGGTTTCGAAATGTTTACCGGACAAGTGGAAGGTATCGTTAGCTAATTGCTTTCCATTCGACTTTTTTAAGATCATAATTACATTTCCCCCAGACCCGAAAATATTCAGACCACGAGTCGCAATGAAACCACCAGGGCTGCGCTACCAGGTCATAAAAATACTTCGGTTTATACTTGGAGATCGTTCCGACGCATTAACTTGACGGAGACTCTCCGCTAAAAAATTTTGCGAAACACACTTACTCTACAACAACCAATATATTAGACACTACTACAAAAGGCGTCTTCAGAATACGATCAAATTGGTGTGTTGCGGATGAAAAAAGAAGTATGCCTGTCCGTGTATGCTACGTTGAAATAGGTATCGAACATCACACCTAAGTATTATGTGGCCACAGATGTCGAACTGAGTTCATGACACGGTAGCCTCGCCATGGGCGCCTACTGTTCTGGAGGGATGCTCTGGGGTTGCGAGCACCGCGAACTCAGTGCCTCGTATTGCTTTTCGGAGCGAACTTGGCGTGCGCCATGGCGGGTTCCAATGGTGTGCGCATGGCGGCGACATAGTCGTCGGTCAACTCCAGCAAGGCCATGGCGATTTCGTCCCAGGACCACCCGGCATGTTCGGCGAATTCCGTCAGGAGCCGAAATTGATCACTCATTGCCAACTGACATTCGAAGTCACGTCCGGCATTGGCGTCGACGTTCGTTTCGATCGTTTTCACCATTGGTTCCTCCTGTTCGGTAAATAAACTCGGAGGACGACGACGGGTTCCGGGCGAAGTTGAAGGCATCGGTCGCAATCCGGCCAACAGGACCCGTGGCTGAAGTTCGAAAAGCGAGACGTTTCCAGCAGATAGGTTGCGGATGCGCAGCCGCTGACAAACATCACTTCGACACCCGTGCGGCGCGACGGGCGCACGGGTGAAGGCGGTCCGTCACCTTGCTCGCTCGGCCTACCGCTATCGGCTGCATTTCGGAACCATTCTCGCAATCGTCGGTTAGTCCACACCAGTTAGGAGGCTTGATCATGAAGAAAATAATCCTGGCAAGTTTGTTCGCGGGCCTGTCCTTCGGTGGTGTCGCCGTCGCGCAGACCGCAACCGTCGTCGTGCCCGGGGAAGTCAAAACCTATGTTCTTGAGCAGAGCAGCCCTTCGGTCGTCTATCAAGGCGACCTGGTCGTCGGCACCCGCATTCCCGATACCATCGAGATCCAGACGATCCCAAATCAGCCTGCCTACGGCTACGTGGTGCTCAATGACCGTAGAGTGCTGATCAATCCGCAGACCCGCGAAGTCATCGAAGTCTGGTGATTCAAGGAGCGAATAGCGGAAGGACTGAAAGATGCTTGGAACCGTACTGCTGATCATCCTGATTCTGCTGCTGGTCGGCGCTTTTCCCGCGTGGCCCTATTCTGCGAGTTGGGGCTACGGCCCGTCCGGCCTGCTGGGCGTTCTGGTCGTCGTACTGGTGGTGCTCCTGTTGATGGGGCGGGTCTGATTGGGCACAGGCCAGAGCGTGCCACCGGCTGAGCACGACCTTGTCTATGTTTCCGACAAGGAACCGGGCTACAGCCGGTCGCGCGTCGGGAACGGCTTTTGTTATCGACGCCCGAACGGCGAACCCTTAAAGGACCCCGGTATCATTGAGCGCATTGAAGCGCTTGGATTGCCGCCAGCCTACGAACATGTGTGGATTTGTTTGAACAAGAACGGCCACCTTCAGGCGACCGGTTACGATGCGCGCGGCCGGAAACAATATCGCTACCACGATGCCTGGCAGGAATTGCGAAGCCGCGCCAAATACGACCAGCTTCCTGCCTTTGCCAAAGCACTGCCGCGAATGCGCCGAACGATCCGCAAGCATATGAGCGGGCCGATCGACGATCCGATCACAATTCTTGCCACGCTGGCTGCGCTGCTCGATCAGGCACCGCTTCGCATCGGGAGTGCCAACTATGTCGAGCAGAACGGCAGCTACGGCGCCACCACGCTTCTCAAGCGGCATCTCAAGATCCGCGACGATTGCATCGAACTGAACTTCAGGGGCAAGGGCGGGCAGCGTATCCGCAGACGCCTGCGCAATCCCAGACTGCAACGGATTCTGGAGGAAATTGCTGAACTTCCGGGGCGACAACTCTTTGTTTACGTGGGGTCTAACGGCAAGGCACAGCCGATCGAATCCGGCCGTTTCAATCGCTATCTCGCCGATATCGCCGGCACCCAAATCTCCGCCAAGACGTTCAGAACCTGGGCGGGAAGCGTTGCTGCCTTTGCGGTCGTACGACAGGCCCTCGACGAAGGCAAGCGCCCGACAATCAAACAAATGTGCGAGGCGGCAGCGAAGGTCCTCCACAACACACCCGCCGTTTGCCGCAAGAGCTATGTCCATCCCGCCGTCCTCGCTCTTTCACATCCTGGCGAAACAATCCCGAAAGGCAGCGCCAACCCGAAGTCGCTTAAGGGTCTTCGGGCGGACGAAGCCCAGTTCGTCCGATTTCTAACACGGCGCAACTCGACGAAGAGCAGATAGGTCCATGGACGGCTTCAAGACGCCACCTTAACGCGTCGCGTGCCGGGGCGACGCAATGGCGGGCTTGCGCACACATCGGGAACCTTTCCTGTCGGCGTTTGGTTCAACAGGGGCACGCGAAACATTTCCCGCATGATCGATGCCCAACAGGAGGAGGACGGAACCATGTACGACAACCAGATGTCCGAGATGAGCGAATGTATCGACGATTGCCTCGTTTGCCATCGTGAATGCTTGGACACCGCCATGCAACGGTGCGTCGAGCTCGGGGGAAAACATGTGGAACCGCGGCATCTTCGGCTCATTCTCTCCTGTTCCGAGCTATGCCAGGCGTCCGCGCGGTTGATGATGATCGGCACCGAACACCACCGGCAAGTCTGCCGGATTTGCGCGGACCTCTGCCAGGAGTGTGCGGATGATTGTATGCATCTCGGCAACATGGAAAGTTGCGTCGAAGCGTGTCGGCGCTGCGCCGAAAGCTGCCGCAGAATGGCAGCATGAGGTCTGACACACCCGGGTCGGCGCGGCATGGCAAAATCCTTTCGCTGGAACAAAATCGCGGGGCGCAAGTTGGATGGGGCTTCTCCAGGAGAAACCCCATGCACACCAACGGGCAAGATCGAACCGCCGTCATTCGCCCCCAGGAGATGGCGATGCTGCAAGACGTGCTCAATCAACTGTTGAGAGAGAAGAACATTTCGCCCGCGGACACGCGCGCGCAAACCCTTGCGACGCGCGTGATCGAACTGTTTCGGTCAGGCGTCCGCGATCCGGAGGCTCTCAAGCTCATGGCCGGATAACAACGAAGCTCAATCGCAGCGCTCCGGCTGCACGCTGTCCCCTGCGAAATCAAAGGCCGGGAACCAATTGCGCGCAGGCCGGTTCGGCTGCCGGAGGAGTGCACGGTGATGCACAAGGAAACGCGTTCGCTCGATGCTGGACAGCACAATCGGTCATATCTCGATGCAGATGCGGATGCACATCCGCTCGAAGACCAATTGGCAATGTTGCGGCAAATGACGAAAGAGCTCGAACACGAGATCGACGACATTCTTGCAGAGGCGAGCGAAGTCGTTGGGGCAGCTCCTGGCATGAACCGCTCCAAGGTGATCAAAGCGCTCGTTGCCGACAATCGGAAGAAGCTTCTCCGCCTGCAATCGTACCTGGTGAGGCTGGAGGAACGTGTGAGCCGCGAGGCAATCGATTCCGATTGATCGTTGCTCGCGACAGCCCTTGTTGCCGAAGGCACTCGCCTCTCTTCCACGGAGGTAGAAATGCCCAGGTTGTTGCGTTTTCTCTTTTGGCATCTGTCGTCCGGCTTCCTGCTGGGCGCCATCACCGCTCTGGTGATCGTGGCCCAAAACCCGGAGGCGCTTGGCCACAGCGGCTCAATCGAACCCGTCGCCCTCTTCATGCAGATCTTCGCCTTCGGCGCCTCGTTCGCCATGGGCAGTCTCGGCACGGCTTTGATGGGAAAGATCGACTGACCGACACAACGGCCGCCTCTCGCTACCGGCAGTCGTTGGGCCAATCCGCTCGACTGTAGCCGCCCCGCCACGCCTGGCCTGGAGCCGCAGGAGACCAAACGACCGGAACCAAAGAAACGACCGTCGGTTGGGCCAAGGGAATTTGCGGAGTTTCTGGGTGAGCCAGTGCCGCCGGCAGCGATAGGGAGGTTTCGAATGCAAACGGTGACAGGGTTGTTCGACGATTACGCTGACGCACGCGCAGCGGTCACTGAGATGGAGCAGGCGGGCGTTCCCTCCGAGAACATAAGCATCATCGCCAATAATGTGGGCGGCTGGCATGCGGGCGAAAGCCACGCTGTCGAGGGTGCCGGAACTGGGGCAGCCGTCGGCGCGGTGACCGGAGGCACTCTCGGCCTGTTGGCGGGCCTTGGCCTGATGGCCATTCCAGGGATCGGTCCCGTCGTTGCCGCCGGTTGGCTGGCAGCGACACTTGCCGGGGCCGCCGCCGGCGCCGTTTCCATCGGCACGGTGGGCGGCATCATCGGCGGACTGATTGATGCCGGCGTTTATGAAGAGGACGCACATTTCTACGCGGAAGGGATACGCCGTGGCGGCACACTGGTCATTGCCCGTCTTCTCGACGAACCGATGGCCTACCGCGTTCAGGCAATCCTCGGCCGAGCGAGCGTGGACCCCGCAGAGCGCCGCGCCAACTACGAGCAGACGGGCTGGGAACGTTTCGATGACGCTGGCAGACCCTGGACGGACGGGGAGATAGACGCCGAGCGGCATCGGCTGCGACCGCGCCCCTAATGAATCCCGGCAAGCACCGACTGATTGCGCCCCGGGGAACACGCCGACTTTCGTCAAGACACGTCTCGACCGTTCGGGCGGAACGACCGCCCCATGTCTGTCCGGCGTCGAAACCTCAGTATTGTCGCGCTCCAAGGCTCCCGGGAGGGAACAAAATGGACGTTGGAACGCTTGGGCGCTGACGCAGCGCCACGGGTCGGCGTGGGTTGCGAACCGCAAACACCGACGTCGCACGACACCAGGAGATCGAGATGGCACAGCACCAGCCCGCTTCCCATAGGAGCAAACCGTCTGCACCTGTCAAACGAGGGCGCGCCAAGATCATCAATCCGTCGGAGGCCGTCTATTACGGGCATTACGATCTCGCGGAATTCATTGCGAAATACGGTTTGACGCCTCTGGTCGCACGCGAGATTTTCGGCCGTGTGGGGCCGGCGCGCAGTGATCTCGACAAATTCATGAACGAACGCCGCCAGCACCTCGCAGAGTGACTGCGCGAGCCACAGAGCCGCTATGCCCCATCGGTCGGGCGCGGCTCGATGGCGGTCTGATATGGCTCCAGGAATCGATCCGCCGGTCCTGCCAATCGCCACCGGAGCATTCCGTCGCCGGAGACGACGTCGACGGTCGCGCTCAGCGCTTGCGCAACGCTGCGCCTCAGCACAACTGCGCCGAACCCGGTTTGCGGAAAGCTCGGGCCTTTGTTTCCTGGTGCGACCCGCTCTTCCCATGTGATCGAGAAACCTCGGATCGGCCCCCGTTCGGCAAGCGTCCATTGCACGGAAATCGCTCCGGTTCGATCTTTCAGGACGCCGTTGCGCAGCGAATTCAGCGCCAACTCGTGGATCGCCATGCCGAGGTTCTCGATCGCGATCGGCACCAATGCGAGGGAGGGCCCAGCGATCTCACACGTATCACCCGGATGAAAGGGCGCCATTTGCGTCTCGACGAGATCACCGAGATCGGCCCCCTTCCAGTCGGCGGACGCGATCAAATCGTGGGAGGCTGCCAGTGCCCAGATACGCTCCTCGATCTGCTTTTGGAACGTGGCTGCATTGGACGCCTCACTGCGGCTCTGCCGGATCATCGCAAGGATGATCGCGTACTGGTTGCGAACCCGGTGGTTGACTTCACGCAGGAGAAGGCGAATGCGCCGTTCCTTCTCTTTGGTCGATGTAATGTCGCGAGCGGCCACCGACGCACCGACGATCTTGCCCACGCCGTTTCGAATGGGCGAGACTGTCAGCGACACGGAAATATAACTTCCGTCCTTGCGCTGCCGTACCGTCTCGAACGGGTCGATCCGCTCTCCTCGCCCCACGCGATCGAGCAGCCGCCACTCCTCGTCGTGCAGATGCGGCGGGATAATGGTCAGGATCGATTGCGCCATCATCTCCTCTGCCATGTACCCGAACAGGCGCTCCGCGGCACCGTTCCAAGTGCGCACAGTGCCGTCCAAATCTTTGCTGATAATTGCATCGAAGGACGATTCCACGATCGCAGCCAACCTGGCCCGAAGGACATCATCGGCGACTGCGTCCTCATCGAACGGGCGTGACGGCATCGGATTGCTCGCTTCCGACCGGGCATTCATTGCGGATTCGTGTTGCCCGGCCCAGCTAGTACGTCCCAGCACTCAAAATGTTCCGCAGCGGAAGCTCAAGATCGCTTTCAGGAAGGGACCTGAGCATCAGCGCGAGCTGCGATCTTCTATCGGTTTGCGCGTTTCGGCTGCCTTCTTCGGAGAGACCGAGCGATCCGCCTTGGAACGTCGGACTGAGGCGTCTACGCCGATTTGTCCGCCCTTCTGCAATGACGCTTCGCGTTCCGGTTCATTACCATGGCCAGTCTTGCGTTGATGGTCCTGGGTGTTTGTCCGTTTGTCTCCGCGGGGCACGACCGTTCTCCTCTGGTTGATGCCGTTAAACCACCGTCGCGACCAAATGTTCCGCATGAGCATCCGCGGCAACCGCGACGGAAAGATCACGGAACCTCTTCAGCCCGCAAGTGTTCGATTAAGGACCCAAACATGATGCGCAGAATGCGGAGAGACCATCTCATGTCCCGGAAGATAAAGGTCGAGAAAGCTCAAAAAATGAACCTGATGCTGAGCCAGGCCGTCACTGCGATGCGCGTGAATGAGAGGCTGATGTGTCGGTTGTTGCGATGGGCGGCCTCTCACAGTCAGGATCCGCACCGGTTCATCGAGAAGACGGTGGAAGAGGCGAGAAACGACCTGCGGCAGGCCGTTGACGACGGCAGTACCACCTCCGCGATCGCTGCGGGTGAGGCGCTCGAATATCTCGACGATCTCGCAGTCGAGATCAAAACGAAAGGCCGCAGAAAGCGCCAGCGTCAGATCAACGCCCGCCCGACGGCCGACGCGAGCTGAGCGTACGATTTTGAGGCTTACCACCCGAAGTTTTGAAACCCCCGACAATTCTGGCCGCAACCGCGGCCAAAGAGACGGGCCGACTGGTAACCAGCCGGCCCGAGCGACCTGTCAGGCAATGATCACGACAACCTGCAGCGAAGACGGGTCAACGATGACGATCCGACCATCGGCAAGGACGAAGTAGAGGTAGCCCTCGTACGCGGGGACGATCTGAACGATACGGCGCGGCAGCGGTTGCAGCTTGACCTTGACGGTCCGAGGCACAACGACGCCGACCGACACGTCGAAATCGACGTCAATGGGCCTGACGTTTTCTTCCTTGATGACCTGCGTGATTTCGGTCTTCTGTTCGACCGTCACATTGGTCGTGGACGCGTTGGACTTGCCCTGACCAGACTGAGTGGCTTCACCCTGTTTTGTGGGCTGCTCGTCGCCGCTCTGTCCGCTTCCCGATTTCTGAGTTTGGCTTGCATCGTTCTGCTGCGTCGTGCCGCCTTGCTCCTGAGTTTGGCCCTCGGCTGCAGCACCGGTCTTCTTTCGGTCGGTCTTCTGTTGTTCAGTGCTTTGACCTTGCTGGGTCTCGCCTTGGGTGTCGGGCTGTTTCTGCCCCGTTCCCATCTGCTCGCCATCCGAATTCTGTTGATCAGGTGACTGCGTCTGAGGCTGTGTGGAACCTTGAGTGTCGGGCTGTTGGTTCTGTTCCGTACCACCCTTCGGGCATTCGGTCCCTACAGGACACTCGGTCGATTGACCCTGGGCGGGTTGCTCGGCTTGTCCTTGAGCGGGCTGTTCTGTTTGGGCGAAGGCTGGAATGCCCACGGTACCAAGGCTCAGGGCCAAGGCACTTTTGATAAGGATATTGGTCATTAGAACTCTCCAACTTGTTTATCCGCACTGCAGCCCAAACCATTCTGCTTTTCTAATGTTCCTGAGACGTCGGGGCTCTTCGCCAGTTTGCCGAGAACCAATACATTCATCGCGAGTTGCAAAAGCGCCTGCAGATCGACGAGGACCCTGAATGGACAGGAACCGTATCGAAGGAAATTGGAAGCCGATCAAAGACAAGATCCGGAGCCGTTTTCGCGGGCCAATTGCCGCGATCTGAGCCCAGGGCGGCGCGAGAAGGGATCGATCGCTTTTTTCTACATTGCGGTACATTTCCGAACGGGCGCCGACATATCCGGGATACCTCACGGGACCAGATTGCGATCATCGCCTCACGAACCCGGAAGGAACGATCGCATGCGCCGCCGAAATCTCCCAACCATTGCTCTTGCGTTTGCAACGAGCGTTGTCGCCTTCGCTGCCCAGGCCGCGGACATCAAGAACATCGTCATCGTGCACGGCGCCTTTGCCGACGGTTCGGGCTGGCGGCAGGCCAGCGATATCCTGGCGCGGCGCGGCTTCAACGTAACGGTGGTGCAGGAACCGCTAACCTCGCTTGCGGCCGACATCGAGGCGACGAACCGTGTTCTGGACCTGCAGGACGGGCCGACCTTGCTCGTCGGACACAGCTATGGCGGCATGGTGATCAGCGAAGCCGGCCATCACCAGAAGGTCGAAGGATTGGTCTACGTCGCAGCCTTTCAACCTGACAAGGGCGAGGACTTGGCAACGCTTGCCGGCTCGAAGCCGCCGGCGGCAATGAGCATCAAGGAAACCGCGGACGGCAAATACGTCTATCTCGACCCGACGGCGTTTGCCGCTGATTTCGCCGCCGACCTTCCCAAAGCGGAGGCCGCCTTTGCGGCAAAATCGCAAGTCTTTGCCGCAAAGGAAGTTTTCACGGCCAAGGCGGGCGACCCCGCCTGGAGGACGAAGAAAAGCTGGGCGATCGTGGCGACCGAAGATCGCGCCATCAATCCGGACCTTGAGAGAAGCATGGCCAAGCGAGCTGGTAGCAAGGTAAGCGAAATCAAGGCGAGCCACGCTGTCTTTGCCTCGCAACCGGAAAAGGTTGCCGAGATTATCGAGACCGCAGCCAAGGATGCCGGCAAATAGCCCGAACACGCCGAGCATCCGCGTCCTGAGTGCGGCGCCCTTGCGCACTCAGGACGGTGGACTGGCCTTCCATTCTCAACCGTCGGCTTGACAGTCTGCTCAAAGAGCGGAAAACTTCACGCATGGGGGTGCGATCACCCCATGAGGCGCCAGCTGAAGAATCGCGTCCATTCAACCGCTCATCCGGAGGACGCGTCATGTCGTCATTTCTCGAAATATCCTCGGAAAAACTCTCCCGCCTCATCGGCACGCCGAACTGCCCGGCACTGATCGATGTCAGGATCGACGAAGACTTCGATGCCGATCCACGCCTCATCCCAGGTTCCCACCGGCGTGACTATCGCCGGGTGCAGGACTGGATGAAGGATGTCGACAGAACAGCGGCAATCATCATCTGCCAGCAGGGCAAGAAGCTGAGCCATGGCGTTGCAGCCTGGCTTCGAAATGCCGGCATTGCTGCCGACGTGCTCGAAGGCGGTTTCGAGGCCTGGGCGGAGGGCGGCCATCCGGCCGTGCCCGCGTCTGCTATCCCCGAACGGGACACCAATGGGCGGACCATCTGGGTTACCCGGGCACGACCGAAGATCGACCGTATCGCCTGTCCCTGGCTGATCCGCCGCTTCGTCGACCCGAAGGCGGTGTTCCTGTATGTCGCCCCGTCCGAGGTCGAGTTGGTCGGCGAGCGCTTCGGCGCCACGCCCTTCGACATCGATGCACCGATCCGCTGGAGCCATCGCGGCGAGCTCTGCACCTTCGATGTCATGGTCGAGCAATTCGGCCTGGCAACCGCCCCGCTGCTGCAGCTCGCTACCATCGTGCGCGGGGCCGACACCGCCCGTCTTGGGCTTGCACCCGAGGCGCCGGGTCTGCTGGCCGCCTCTCTCGGTCTTTCGCGCATGTATGCTGACGACCTGGAGCAACTGGAAGCAGGGATGCTGCTCTACGACGCCTTCTATCGCTGGTGCCGGGACGCGACCAACGAAACGCACAACTGGCCCTCGCCGAAGAAGGATCTCTGAGATGACCGATATCGCTGACAAGGCCGCGCCCGACGTGGCGCGGCAAGGGCAGAGCCACGGCATTTCGTTTAGCGAAGCGGTGCGGGTATGGGCGCGCATCGCGGCGCTGAGCTTCGGGGGCCCGGCCGGACAGATCGCGGTGATGCACCGCATCCTCGTTGATGAGAAGCGCTGGATCGGCGAGCATCGCTTCCTGCATGCGCTGAACTACTGCATGCTGCTGCCTGGACCCGAGGCGCAGCAGCTTGCCGTCTATATCGGCTGGCTCCTCCACCGCACCGCCGGTGGCCTCATTGCCGGCCTTCTCTTCGTGCTTCCTGGTTTCCTGGCGATCCTGGGCTTGAGCTACATCTACGCCGCCTTCGGTAATGTCACCGTCGTCGAAGGGCTGTTCTTCGGCCTCAAGGCCGCCGTGCTCGCGGTGGTTTTCCAGGCCGTCTTCCGCATTGGCGGCCGGGCCCTCAAGAACCGGATGATGGTCGGCATCGCGGCAGTCGCTTTCATCGCCATTTTCTTTTTTCGCGTTCCCTTCCCCCTGATCATCCTTGCAGCCGGTGTGCTTGGCTATGTCGGGGCGCGCGTCGGCTCGCCGCTTTTTCGCATCGGCGGCGGACACAAGGGTGGCACGGGCACATTTCTGAGAGACGAGGACTCCGCGCTCGGCGAGGAAATCCCCGTTCACGCACGCCCCAATCTTGCATGGTCGCTTCGGATCTCCGGCGTCCTGCTTGCGTTGTGGCTCTTGCCGTTGGCGCTCATCGTCATCGTCCTCGGCCGGGAGAGCGTCTTCAGCCAGATCGGCCTGTTCTTCAGCCAGATGGCGGTCGTCACCTTTGGCGGCGCCTATGCCGTGCTCGCCTATGTCGCCCAGGAAGCGGTCCAGCACTACGGCTGGCTAAGGCCCAGCGAGATGCTCGACGGTCTCGGCATGGCCGAGACGACGCCTGGGCCGCTGATCATGGTGGTGCAGTTCGTGGGCTTCATGGGCGCTTACCGTGATCCGGGTGGGCTCCATCCGATGGCGGCGGCGACACTGGGCGCGATGCTGACCACCTGGGTGACCTTCGTGCCCTGCTTCCTCTGGATCTTCCTCGGGGCGCCCTTCATCGAGCGGCTGCGGAACAACATCGCGCTCACAGGCGCCATGTCGGCGATCACCGCCGCCGTCGTCGGCGTGATCCTCAACCTTGCCGTCTGGTTCGGCCTGCACACGTTGTTTGCGGAGCTCGTGAGCTGGCAATTCGGGCTGTTCGCGCTCGACATACCGGTGCTACGGTCGCTGGTCATGCCATCGCTCCTGCTGACGGTTGCTGCCGGCACGGCGATCTTCCGCTTCAACGCCTCGGTCATCACGACGCTGCTTGCCTGCGCGCTTGCCGGCATGGGCTGGACGCTGGCAACCGCATGATTGCGGAGGCGACACCTCGTCTTGGTCTCGTCGCTTTGTGCAGAGGATTTGGCGGGTTATGACTTTGGTGGGTCGTCGGGTTTGATGAGCCATTCGACGCTTCGCGCGACGCCCAGCCGCCTTCCGTGTCGATCTCGACCGACCCGAACCAACGGGGCTCGCACGCGCCCCCTGCCCCCGAGCGTCCATGGCGTCAGCCATCAGCAACAGCACGGGATCGCGCAACGCCGCTTCGTCCTCTCACCCTCGATCGGTAGAAAATTGCGCTTTCATCCGTTAGAGGGTGGGTGTATATAGCTAGACAGACTAGCTAGTTTGGAGCGCAATCATGGAATGGCAGTTGCAGGACGCCAAGAACCACTTTTCGAAAGTGGTGCAGAAGGCCCGACACGAGGGGCCGCAGATCGTCACGCTGCGTGGCGAGCGGGCGGCGGTGGTCCTGTCCGCCCATGACTATGACGCCCTGCGCGCCGGCCGACCGACGCTGGTCGACGATCTACTTGGCGGTCCCCCTTGGAATGATGAGCTTGCCGATGCGGTCGAGGCGCGCGCCAAGACACCAAGCCGCGACGTGGCCTTCTGATGTATCTGGTTGATACCAACATCGTTTCGGAGGCGCGGCGCGGCACGCCGCAGGCGATTGCCTGGTTGCGCTCGGTCGATCCGCTCAGTATCCATCTGAGCGCGCTGACCCTCGGCGAAATCATGCGCGGTATTGCGCTGAAGCAGAAGTCGGATCCGAAGGCCGCTGCTCACCTCACCGAATGGCTGCGCAAGCTGCGCCACGACCACGGCGACCGCATCCTCCCGGTGACCGACCAGATCGCCGTCGAATGGGGCCGCATCGCCGCCATCCGGCCGCGTGGCGATATTGACGGGCTCCTCGCCGCGACCGCGATCGTCCACGACCTGATCCTCGTAACGCGCAACGTCAAGGATTTTGAAGACACGGACGCATCTGTGATCAATCCCTGGGAGACATCTGCGTGAGCGGCCCACCCACGAGCTTGGAACTGACAGAAGTCGATCTCTCCGACCAGCTGGTGTAACGGTCGACATAAACCCCTGGTGGCACTGTACAGGAAGCGATGCCGCCCTGCCGGCGCACCTCGAGCGCCTCGCCGATGCCGATGCGCAGTATGCTCAAGAGTTCGTGGCGTTCGGTTGGTCGAGATCGACACGAAGGCGCTCCGGTGTCGAACGAAGCAATGGCTCGTCGAACCCGACTGTGCACCAAAGCTACAACCCGTCAATCCTCTGCGCAGAGCTACTCGCCGTCGTAGACCGACTGCGGCAGGTGAAAACCTTCCGGCAATTGCGATCCGTAGAAACGCTCCTCCGGTGGAGGTGGTGGAGGTTCGCGATGTTTCACCGCACAGGCGGCGAGCACGGCCTTGAGCTGTACCGGCCGATAGTGCTCGACAAGATCTGGAGGTGGATCTTGCTCGTCCGTCTGTCGCGACATCGGGAGCCTCCTGGAAACAGCTCGTTACGCACCGACAGTGCCAGCCAATCGATCTCGCTGCAACTCTCCACCGACGCACGACGATTGGACCATTGACCTCTGCCGCTCCGGCTTTCCTTTATGCCCCCGTGCGATGCCCCGGCGATCAATGCAACGGCGCGTCAGCCACGGTTGCCGACCACCTCAGCCCGCGTGCAGCCGGCAGGAGAGGAACGCACATTCATGAGGATATCGAACATGCTGAACCCCCTGGCGAACTTGGCCTGAAACATCCGTTGATCGTCGCACCGATGGCCGGCGCTCCCTCGTGGCCGAGGCAAAGGCCTGACACCGCCGACCAGACGTTCCTGCTACCCGCCGCTCGAAAGCAAGCGGCGGGTTTCGCTTGCGAAATTGTGTCGAAATGTATCCGGAGGTGCTTGCATTACATTCTCATGCAAGTCTGGATGTTGCGAACATACCGAGGACATATCCGAGGCGCCAATCAGGCTGAGCAGGCTGGATGATGCCGCAAGGATGCGACGACCAAACCGGATATGAGGAGCTTGCTCGATGGAGCATATCGACCATGTACTGATTGTCGATGACGACCGCGAAATCCGGGAGCTCGTGTCTGGTTATCTCAAGAAGAACGGGCTGCGCGCAACGGCCGTCGCCGACGGGCGGCAGATGCGCAGCTTCCTCGAAGGAGATACCGTGGATCTCATCGTGCTCGACGTGATGATGCCGGGCGACGACGGGCTCGTGCTTAGCCGCGAACTGCGCGCCGGCAAGCACAAGGCAATCCCGATCATCATGCTGACGGCCCGCAGCGACGAGATGGACCGTATCCTCGGCCTCGAGATGGGCGCGGACGACTATCTCTCCAAGCCGTTCTCGGCGCGCGAACTGCTCGCCCGCATCAAGGCGGTACTGCGGCGCGCGCGCATGCTGCCGCAGAACCTGCAGATTTCCGAGGCCGGACAGTTGCTGCGATTCGGCCAGTGGAAACTGGATACGACCGCCCGGCACCTGATCGATGCGGACGGCACGGCGATTGCACTCAGCGGGGCCGAATATCGGTTGCTGAAGGTGTTCATCGACCACCCCCAGCGCGTGCTCAACCGCGACCAGTTGCTCAACCTGACCCAGGGTCGGGAGGCCGAGCTCTTCGACCGCTCGATCGATCTGCTCGTCAGCCGGGTTCGCCAGCGGCTGGGCGACGATGCGCGTGAACCAATCTACATCAAGACGGTGCGCAGCGAAGGTTATGTCTTCTCGGTGCCGATCGAAATCGTGGAGGCGCGTGAATGACGACGCGTGCCGAACCAAGAGGTTTTCGACTGTGGCCGCGCACGCTCAGGGCGCGGCTCTTCGTTATCCTTCTGGCCGGCCTCACCATCGCGCATGTCATGTCGTTCACCGTCCTGTTCCTCGAGCGTTATATGGCCGCCAGGTCGGTCATGTTCGATACGCTCGAAAACGACATTGCGACGTCGATCGCCATCCTCGATCGCCTGCCCGCGCCCGAGCGAGCCTCGTGGCTTACGCGCCTGGACCGCGACAATTACGGCTTCGTTCTCGGACCCGGCACTCCCGGCAATCCGTCGCTCGATCCGGCCGCCATGGAGATCGCGTCAAAGATCGAGCGGGCGACGGGCCTCCGATTACCGGTCAAGGTGGAAACGATCCCGGGCGACCGCCGCCATCTGCAGGCGCATCTGACGCTGAGCGACGGCTCGCCGCTGACGATTGACGTCTTTCCCAAGGGGGTTATGCCCTTGGCCGATTGGCTGCCCTTCGTGCTCGTAGCCCAGCTCGTGCTCCTGCTCCTGTGCGCCTGGTTCGCCATGCGTCAGGCGGTGCGCCCGCTCGTCAATCTTGCCGCGGCTGCCGATACGCTCGATCCGAACCGGAACACGCCGCGCCTCAGCGAGACCGGACCTACGGAGGTTGCCTATGCGGCGACCGCGTTCAACGCCATGCGCGACCGCATCGCCCAGTATCTCGAAGAGCGGGTCCAGATCCTCGCCGCCATTTCCCACGATCTGCAGACGCCGATCACCCGCATGAAGCTGCGCGCCGAGATGGCGGATGATTTCGCCGACCGGGAGAAGCTGATCCAGGATCTGGGCCAGATCGAAAGCCTGGTCAAGGAAGGCGTCGCCTATGCGCGCAGCGCCCATGGCAACGTCGAAAAGGCGACACGCATCGATCTTGCCTCCTTCGTCGAAAGCCTCGTCTACGACTACCAGGACACCGGCAAGGCAGTTACCGCCAGCACTGTCGATAGCGGCGCGATCATCACCCGGCCGCAGGCTCTCAGACGTATCCTCACCAACCTGATCGATAATGCGCTCAAGTTCGCCGGCAGCGCCGAGATCGAGGTCAGCCGGCTTGCTGACAATACGGTGCTAATCAAGGTGCTCGACCGCGGGCAGGGCATTCCCGATGATCAACTGGATGCCGTACTCAAACCCTTCGTCCGGCTCGAGGATTCCCGCAACCGCGATACCGGCGGTACCGGCCTCGGTCTTGCCATCGCCCAACAGCTCGCGGCCTCGATCAACGCCACGCTGACCCTCAAGAACCGCGACGGCGGTGGATTGGTCGCAGAGCTTGCGCATGGTGCGGACATGCGCACATTGCCCACCGACGGCGCCTGATCTCTTTCTTCGAAGGTTTGGCAGGGCCGGCCGCGGAAGCGGCCGCCCCCCGTTGTCTGCCTAGATGAGGGCATTGCGTTGGTTTCCCGCTTGTATGGGGCAATGCCCTCTTCTATGCAAACTCAAAGGTCCGGGGCGGACCGCGGGTTCGAGAGCATGGCCGCGCTCTTTCGTCGCGGGCTTTCCTCCAAAGGTGTTCCGCCACTGTTCGCCTACGCGAAGATCGTCGATCTGTCGAGGCAGTCGATCACAATCGCCTTAGTCGTGGTTGCCGCAGCCCACGGTGATAACCGGGCTCTTGAAGATCGTATTTCGCAAAATTACATCGTTTTGCGCGCGTTCACAGCGCGCGAGAACACCGTCGATCAAGCTTCGTTCGTGGAGGTTGTCATGGAAAATGGACTGATGGAAAGCAAGAAAGCACAGGATTGGCTCAATCTGGTTCTCGCGGTCGCCCTGTTCGTCTCACCTTGGGTGCTCGGCTTCGCCGGTGAAACCGTACCGGCGTGGAACGCATGGATTGTCGGAATCTTGCTCGCCGCTCTGGCTGTTGCCGCGCTGTCGGCCTTTGCTGAGTGGGAAGAGTGGTCGAGCCTGGTGCTCGGGGTTTGGCTGATGGTTTCGCCCTGGCTGCTTCAATTCGCGGCGAACATGAACGCGATGTGGACCCACGTGGTCCTTGGAGCGTTCGTCGCCGCCGTGTCGGCCTGGGCCCTTTGGGACAATCGGCAGAACCCGCATGCTCATGCATGATAGAGAATTGGAGTATGGCCCGCCGCCTCAGCGGCGGGCTCAGACTGCTGACAAACCCGTCGCTATTTTCGGCGGGTTTTTGTTTTCGGGTTTGCGCTGTCGAGTGGATTGCGGCGGCTTGTATGTCTTGTCGCGGCGCGCATGACGGTTGCTCAGGCGGGTCTTGGGTTCGGGGCCTTGGTCAGGACCATGGCGATCTTCTTGATGTTCTGCGCTGCGGCTGCCAGCACTGGCATGCGACGCGGGTTTGATGCACGGAAGCGGGCATAGCGATGATCGTGAAGTTGCTTGGCGTCGGCAAACGAGCGCTCGATCGTCTCCTTGCGGCGTTTGTAGATCGCCTTGCCCCAGGACGTCAGGCGGTTGGCATCGGTGCGCTCGCGGGCATCGGCCCAGACATGACGGGTGACGGTGCGGGTCGCAGCGGCGTTTGATGTGCAGGCAGCCAACAACGGGCAGTCGCGGCAGATCGCCGGGTCGGAGCGATAGTGGCGATAGCCGGTGCGATCAGAATCGTTAAGTTAACGGAACTTGGAATTCGATGTGCAATTAAAGGTCACGACGAACCGTGATCGGCTTTATCGCCGCCATCGCTTTCCCGCCGAAATCATCGCCCACGCGGGTGGCTTTATTCCCGTTTCCCTCTCAGCCTTGCGGATGGTCGAGGACATGCTGGCTGCCCGCGAGATCATTGTCTCGCATCAGACGGTCCGATTGTGGGCGGAGAAGTTCGGCCGTAAATACGGTGGCGCCTCGGAAAATTTCAATTTTTCCCCCGGGAAATTCCACTCCCCTTGAAATTCTAAGACACTGAATTAAATCGATAATAGTCGATTGCCCAAGGGGGATCGACATAAGGTCAAGGAGACGCCGGTCGCTCTTGGCATCGCCTTGTATCCATGTTGCTTATAAGGAGGATATGGCTATGAGGACAAACCTCGATTTCTCACCCTTGTTCCGGTCGAGCATCGGCTTCGACCGAATGTTGAACGCGCTCGAGGCTGCGAGCCGCGCCGAGACGAGCGACAGTTGGCCGCCTTACGATATCGTCAAAACTGGCGAGAATGATTACCGCATTATCATGGCAGTTGCGGGCTTCTCACAGGACGAACTGGCGATGACGCAAGAGCAGAACATGCTCATCGTCTCGGGACAGAAGGCGAGCGGCGATGACCTCCAATTTCTGCACCGCGGCATCGGCATCGGCTCATTCCAGCGTCGCTTCGAATTAGCCGACCATGTCAGGGTCGTGAGTGCGGGTCTCGTCAACGGTCTGCTGACCATCGATCTCAAGCGCGAAATCCCTGAAGAGATGAAGCCGCGCCAGATCGAGATCCGAACCGGCCAGATAATGCCGAAGGCCGAGACCAAGCAGATCGAGGGCAAGCAGGAGGCGGCTTAAGCCTTCCCCTGCAGACCACAAACAAGGCGCCGGGCATGGTCCGGCGCCGGCAGGAAAGCTTTGCCAACCGACCCAACAGAAAGGAGGAAGAAACATGAGTGTTCGTGATCTGATTCCCTGGGGCCGCAGCAACAGCAACCAGGTCCCGACTGTGTTCCGCGATGGCGAACGTGATCCGTTCCTGTCGCTGCATCGCGAGGTGAACCGGCTGTTCGACGACGTCTTCCGCGGCTTCGGCTCGAACCTGCCTTCCTTCAATGGCGCTTCCGCCTTCAGCGGCGGTTGGCCGAGCGTCGAGATTTCCGACGGCGAGAAGGAGATTAAGCTGACGGCCGACGTGCCTGGTCTCGAGGAGAAGGACATCGAGGTTCTGCTCGACGACGGCGTGCTGACGCTGAAGGGCGAGAAGCGCTCCGAAACGGAGGACAAGGACAGGCAGTTCTCCGAGCGCTTCTATGGCCGCTTCGAGCGCCGCATCCCGCTCGGATACGAGGTCAAGGAAGACAAGGCCGATGCGCGCTTCAAGAATGGCGTGCTGACAGTGACCTTGCCCAAGAGTGAGAAGGCGCAGTCGCAGGTCAAACGCATCACCATCAAGAGCTGACGCATGCAGGCGCCGGCGGCAGGCCATCTGGCGGCCGCCGGCAGCATCCTTCGCCAGAGAAGAGGGAGCGATGAACGATGGAGACGACGAAAGCGGTCAACGAATTATCCAGAATGCCAATCCGGCAGGGTTGGCCGTCGAACGACAACCGGCACAAGCCCCTGTCGATGGGATGCTCGGTTTTCCCGGAGGACGCGGTCGCGCGCATTTATAGGCCGTCGCGCGTGGTGACGACTTCGGGTAAGGCGCGTACGAAGGCTTGGCGTCTTGTCTTTGAGCGGCGCACCGCGCCCTTCATCGAGCCGTTGATGGGCTACACCGGCAGCCGAGACACACTGACCCAGGTTGAGCTCAGCTTCCCGACGTTAAAATCGGCCATACGTTACGTCGAGCGGCAGGGTCTGAGCTATGTCGTACAGCCACCGAGCGGACAGTCCGGCAATGGCCGCAGCCGGCGCGTCGATGATAAGCCTGCACGGGGCCGAGGGTCGACGCACGCGTTCTCCGACGCAATACTCGACCGGCTCGGGCTTGCCGCCCTTCAGGAGAGCTACGGGCGCGCCCTCGACGGCGCTGCGAACCGCAACGACCCGTCCGGTCCGGAAAGCTTGACGTCGCCCATGGGCGTGGTCCGCGATCCGACTCCGACGCTGGAGGCCAAGCGCTCGATCCTGATGGACTGGGCCTGGACCGAATACCTGATCGATCAGGCGACCAATGAGGGCATGCCTGAGAACAACCGCCCGTCGCGCCTCGACGAGGTCGAGCAGGCGCTGCTCGCGCTCGAACGCGAGGTCGCGGCCGACCGGGATGATTCAGGCGCGCGAAAGGCAGCATGAGGTGCAGCGATGGACCCGCATGTCGTCTTCGATTGCCAGAAGGTTATGCCGAACAGGTTTGCGCTGACACTTGCCGCCGCCGCACGCAGCCGGGCGCTCGCCCGCGGCGCGGAGCCGAGGCTCGACGCGGCCAACCGCAGCGTGAGCGAGCTAGCGCTGCACGAGATCGCGGCAGGCGTGTTCCGCGAGCGCGAACTCGCACCGTTTCTGCCCGGAACGGGTGGAAGGCGTTCTTTGCCACCTCCCGATCCGGGTTCCAAGCTTCGCGATGGCGGTTCGGCGAGGGCCGCCGCCGCACCCGCCTCCCATGCGCTGGAGACGGTTCATTGATGACGCAACCACACCGACAAGGAGGAATGAACGATGCTGAAGTCTCTGTCTTCCGATAACCGGACGGCGTTCGATGTCGTCAACATCATTGCCGGCCTCGGTCTTCTGCTATCGCCTTGGTATCTCAGCTATGCGGCAGAGACCTATGCCGCATGGAATGCCTGGCTCGCCGGCGCTGCCGTGACGCTGATCGCGGTTACTGCGCTCTTCGCGTTCCACCAGATCGAGGAATGGGCCAACATCGTGCTCGGCCTTTGGGCCATGATCTCGCCCTGGGCGCTGGGCTTCTCGGCCGTGGGGGCCGCGATGTGGGCGCATGGAATCGCCGGCCTCGTCGTCGCGGTCCTGGCCGCAGTCAGCCTGTGGCTTGGCAGCGACCGGCCGTATTCGAGGGCATGACGTCATGAATGGCCCGGCGTCGCGCCGGGCCATTTTTCGGACTCTCCGTCTGACCTCAGGCGGAAAGGAGGACATCAACCGACTGGTCAAAACGGAGATTGCTCATGTTCAGGAATGTCATAGCCCTGCGTCCGGCCATCATCACGTTCTGCGCGGTCCTCGTTTTCGCGGAATTGCCATCATCTGCCGTCGGGCAGGCTGTGCCGGGCGTTGCGGGAGAGTTGCCCACCCTTGCCCCCGTGCTCGAACGGGTAACGCCCGCCGTCGTCAACATCTCGGTCGTCTCGGAGAATCCATATTTCCGACGCTTCTTCGATCTTCCCGAAGCGCCGCGGCAGCGCATGAGCTCCGGTTCCGGCGTGATCCTCGACGCGGCCAAAGGCCATGTGCTCACCAATCATCACGTTGTGGCCAACGCCCGCGAGATCACGGTCACGCTGAAGGACGGGCGCCGCCTACGAGCAGAGCTCGTCGGCTCGGACCGGGCGACGGACATCGCCCTCCTCGAGGTCGAGAGCAGCAACCTCATCGCGCTGGAGATCGGCGATTCCGACCGTCTCGAGGTTGGCGGCTATGTGGTCGCCATCGGCAATCCATTCGGCCTCGGCCACACGGTCACCTCCGGCATCGTCAGCGCACTCTGCCGCAGCGGCATCGGTACCGAAGGTTACGAAGACTTCATCCAGACCGACGCCTCGATCAATCCGGGCAACTCCGGCGGCCCCTTGGTGACGCTGGACGGCAGGCTGGTCGGCATCAACACGGCGATCCTTACGCCTGCAGGCGGCAACATCGGCATCGGCTTCGCGGTGCCCAGCAACTTGGCCGTCACCGTCATGAACCAGTTGATCGAGCATGGCGAGGTGCGGCGCGGCAGGCTGGGCATCGGCATCCAGGACCTCACACCCGATCTTGCGGAGGCGCTCCAACTCGGCGAGCTGCGTGGGGCTGTGGCGCCGGCCGAGCAGGCCGGCTTGGAGGTGGGAGACGTGGTCACCGCGATCGACGGGCATCCCGTCCAGGGCGCGACGGACCTCAGGAACCGCATCGGCCTCACCCCTGTCGGCAGCTCGATCGGGTTGACGATCAAGCGCGGGGACAGAGAGCAGGTCGTCGGCGTCACGATCGCCGCGGAGAGCGGCGTGTCGGCCGATCTGTCCGGCACGCCGCTCGATGGCGCGCGGATGCGCGATGCATCACGCAAAGAGGCGCAGCAAGTTGGCGCCGGGGGCATTGTGATCGAAAGCGTCACGCCGGGCAGTCCGGCGGCGCGGGCCGGCCTTCGACAAGGCGACATGATCGTGGCTGTCAACCGGTCCCCGGTCCATTCTACGGCGGATTTGCGCGGCGCGATCGCCGGCGCGCGCGCAATACTCGCGCTGGAACTGATCCGCGACAGCGCCGGCCTTCTGCTGGTCGTAAGGTAAAAGGGGCGGCCAACATGGAAATGGACAAGAAAACGCAGTTCAACATCTGGTACTGGATCGCCGCCTTCTTCGTCCTGATGGCGTTCCAATATCTGTTCACGACCGCCACCCAGGTGGCGCAGATTCCGTATAGTCAGTTCGAGACCTATCTCCATCAGGGCAGGATCGCGGACGTGGCGGTATCGGACCGCTTCATCCAGGGAAGATTCAAGGAGCCCGTCGACGGTCGGCCGATGTTCATCACCACCCGCGTCGAGCCCGACCTCGTCCGGCAGTTGCAGGAATATGGTGTTGTCGTCACAGGGCAGATCGAGAGCACATTCCTGCGCGACCTGCTGTCCTGGGTCGTCCCCGCTCTGCTTATCGTTGGGATCTGGATGTTCGCGCTGAGGCGCATAGGCGGCGGCATCGGCGGCGGGCTGATGCAGATCGGCAAGTCGAAGGCGAGGATCTACGTCCAGTCCGACACCGGCGTCACCTTCAAGGACGTGGCCGGCGTAGACGAGGCCAAGGATGAGCTGAAGGAGATCGTCGACTTCCTCAAGGACCCGCAGAACTATGGCCGCCTCGGCGGCAGGATGCCGAAAGGCATCCTGCTCGTCGGCCCGCCGGGCACCGGCAAGACCCTGCTTGCCCGAGCCGTCGCCGGCGAGGCGGGCGTGCCCTTCTTCTCCATATCAGGCTCGGAGTTCGTTGAGATGTTCGTCGGCGTGGGCGCCGCCCGCGTGCGCGACCTGTTCGAGCAGGCGCGCGCCAAAGCGCCGGCCATCATCTTCATCGACGAGCTTGACGCACTCGGCCGCGCCCGCGGCATCGGCCCGATGGCCGGCGGCCACGACGAGAAGGAACAGACGCTCAACCAGCTTCTGGTCGAGCTCGACGGCTTCGATCCCTCGGCCGGCCTCGTGCTGCTCGCGGCCACCAACCGGCCGGAGATCCTGGACCCCGCGCTGCTGCGCGCCGGCCGCTTCGACCGCCAGGTCCTGGTTGACCGACCGGACAAGCAGGGCCGCGTGCAGATCCTGAACGTGCACCTGAAGAAGGCGAAGCTAGCGGCGGAGGTCGAACCCGAGAAGATCGCGGCCCTCACCCCCGGCTTCACCGGCGCCGACCTCGCCAATCTCGTCAACGAGGCGACGCTGCTCGCCACCCGCCGCAAGGTAGATGCCGTGACGATGGAAGATTTCAACAACGCGGTGGAGCGCATCGTGGCCGGGCTCGAGAAGCGCAACCGGCTGCTCAACCCGAAGGAACGCGAGATCGTCGCCTATCATGAGATGGGGCACGCGCTGGTGGCGATGGCGCTGCCGGGCGTCGATCCGGTCCACAAGGTTTCGATCATCCCGCGCGGCATCGGCGCGCTGGGCTACACCATTCAGCGGCCGACCGAAGACCGTTTCCTGATGACGCTAGAGGAACTGGAGCACAAGATGGCGGTGCTTCTCGGCGGGCGCGCGGCTGAAAAGATCGTCTTCGGCCATCTCTCCACAGGCGCCGCGGACGATCTCGCCAAGGTGACCGACATCGCGCGCGCCATCGTCACGCGCTACGGCATGTCGGACCGGCTCGGCCATGTCGCGCTGGAGAAGGACCGGCGTTCCTTCCTTGCCACCGACCAGCCTTACTATGGCCAGCAGGAACGCAGCTATTCCGACGAGACGGCCGCGGCCGTGGACGAGGAGGTGCGCAGGATCGTCGACGAGACCTTCGACCGGACCGTCGGCCTGCTCGCGGAACGTCGGGACCTTCTGGAGCGGACCGCCCGCCGCCTGCTGGAGAAGGAGACGCTGGACGAGCGAGAAATACGAGAGCTTGTCGGCGAGCGGGAGGAGTCAGTTACAGGTGCTGCTGTCTGATCAAGCTCGGCCTGCCGGGTGGTGTCGCCACCGGCCGAAGGCGTCAAAAATGTGCTGAAGTTGCTCGAAATCCGGTGGAAACTAATAATCCTGTTCCACCATCGAAGCGCGATTCTTGAGACGGTTGGCTCGCTTATGCCGTAGAGCCGCGCCATCTCGGCGCCAGATTTGCGACCGGAGACTACGGACTTAGCGATCTCACGGCGTTGTTTATCGCCAAGCTTGCGCCGTCGCCCGCCAACGCGACGAGCGATTTTCGTCCACAGTTTCATCGCCGCGGCACGCAGTTCGCGGTGATGGCTGGAGGGGATGTCGTGGCGCGGGATGTGGAACAGATTGGCGATCGGATCATGGATGGAGACGAAGCGTTGTAGATGCCGCTTCGACTTGAAGCGTTTCATGATCCGCTCTCGCCGCCGGACTGGTTGATGGGAATTCTCCGCCCGATTGTTCAGGCCTTTATGGGAGCGGTGCTCTACGCCCGGCGTAATCTCCCGCTTTGCAGCATCGTATGACCGAGGCTTGTCAGTGATCATCACCCGCGCCGCGGCGCCCGGCCGTGGGTCTTGTCGTTTTGCACTTAATCAGGTTCTTCCTCAATTTGTGTGGTTCACTCACCGTTAGACATGATGCCGCTATGGGCGGGGATGCAAACGAAAACGAAATGGTCGGGATCGTAAAGGTAACGGAACTTGGAATTCGATGTGCAATTACAGGTCATGACGAACCGTGATCCGCTTTATCGCCGCCATCGCTTTCCCGCCGAAATCATCGCCCACGCGGTGTGGCTTTATTCCCGTTTCCCTCTCAGCCTGCGGATGGTCGAGGACATGCTGGCTGCCCGCGAGATCATTGTCTCGCATCAGACGGTCCGATTGTGGGCGGAGAAGTTCGGCCGTACCGTCGCCAACGAGATCCGCCGGCGTTCAACAGGCAAGCTTGGCGACAACTGGCACCTCGATGAGGCCGTCATTTCGATCCGGGGCAAGAAGCATTGGCTGTGGGGCCAAGCGCCTGCTGCGCAAGCTCTTGAAGGGCCGCTTTGGCATTGCGGCGGCTTTGCACGAGAACGTCCAGGACGTTCGCCATGACACATAATTCGATCAAGCCGCTAACACGCGCCACGCAAAGGGGCGCATCGTTTGGCGGCGATCGCCGGCCGTGAAATGCTCCAAGGCCCGAGGCTGCCTGTGCTTACTCGAGAATCTTGGGGACCAGGAAGAAGTTGCGCTCACTGAGAGGTGCATTCGCCACGATCTCTTCAGCAAGATTGCCTTCGGTCACGACGTCCTGGCGCATTTTCATGGTTGTTGGCACAACCGAGGTCATCGGAGGGATGCCTTCGACATCAACCTCCAAAAGTTGCTCGATGAAGGTCAGAATTTCGTTCAGCTCGCCACACATTTTTTCAGCCTCGTCTTCGCTGAGTGCGAGACGGGCAAGGCGGGCAATACGTCTAATGGTCGCGATATCTAACGACATAGGCCGCGTCCGATTTGATGGCTTCCGTCGCTTGCGCAAGATTTTGCCGATCTGAGCCTTCTGCCGCTAACACTGGCTGCCTAACAGAAATCTGGCAAGTCAATCTCGACGGCCCGCTGCATTCCGTGCGCTATACGCATCAGCGCCTGATCCGGCCGAACGAATGGCGCCGTATTGAAGGTGATTTCAAGCTGCACTGAGATTTGCGAAAATTCTCCAAGGCGGCACTTGAAGCCGGATTTCACAAATACCAGACGTGCTCCACGACCTTCCGGTCCGCGCGGCCGGATTGTCTGTCTCGCGCAAGGGATTCCGTCAACCACGTCATCGGGTTTTGCCACGCGAATAGCCAGCCGGGCACGTCAGCACCCGGCTGGCTTGCGGCGGTCGGGTATTATTTGGTGCTGTCGATGGTGATGCGCTTGACGTTGGCTCGCGCCTTTTCGGTCTTGGGCAGGGTCACGGCGAGCAGACCATTCTTGAAGCTTGCGGCGACCTTGCCCTCGTCGACCTGGCCGCCGAGGGACAGCCGTCGCTCGAAGCGCCCGTAATAACGCTCGCTGAACCGGCGATCCTTGTCCTCGGTTTCCGATTTGCTTTCGCCGCGAAGCGTCAGCATGCCGTCCTCCCACAGGACCTCGATCTCGTCTGGATCGACGCCCGGAACCTCCGCTAGCACACGGATCTCGTTGTCATTCTCCTCGATCTCCACGTGCGGCCACGAACCACGGAAGGGCGACGCACCAGCGAACGAGGATGGCGGGGCGAAGCCGTGGAAGACTTCGTCGAACAGGCGGTTGACATTGCGGTGCAGCGACAGGAACGGATCCATGTCATCACCGCGATAGCTGCTCGGGAGCTGGCTGCTGCCACGGCTCCACGGGATCAGGTCACGTACACTCATGGCTCATCCTTTCGTCGTTTCTTTCCTTCCTCCTTGGCGAAGCTGCTTTCCTTCACCTGTTGGCAACGGCCAGGATCAAGCAGCATGTTCTCAATCAGGCCGCCTTGTCGCCTTCGATCTGCTTCGAAGCTGGCTTCGTCATCTCGGTTTCGATGGCGATCCGACGCGGCTTCATCTCCTCAGGTATTTCCTTCCTGAGGGTGATAACGAGAATCCCGTTTTCGAGCTTTGCGCCCTCGACGATGACATGATCGGCGAGTTCAAATCGGCGCGCAAACGGCCTCACAGCGAGGCCTGATGCAGGTACTGGACTTCCTCATCCTCCGACTTCGCGCCGTTGACCACGAGCATGTTCGCCTCGTGGGTGATCGTCAGTTCATCCTCGGCAAAACCAGCCACCGCGAGGACGATGCGGTATGCATCTTCGCCGAGTTTGACGATGTTGTAAGGCGGCCAGTTGTCAGCGTTGAGGCTGGCGTTTTCGAGCAGGTCGAACATGCGGTCGAAGCCGATGCTTGACCTGTAGAAGGGGGTAAAGTCGAGATTTGTTCTCATAGCTACATCCTCCGTAGAGCAACATAGATACGAGGGAACGCCAAGAAGCTTGGCGTTCCCTGACCATGCCGACCCCACATGGGCGTCGACAAAAATGTTTTGGGGATGCCATTTTACGGCGTCAAGGGGGAGCTAAGCCAAGTCGAGCGGGATCGCCGTAAAATGGCGTTGTGAATTCATAGCGTTAGCACTCGATAGGGGCGAGTGCTAAAAAATTTCTGATCCCCTCTTGAAACTCGAAAAGACAAAAACCAGATCGATTTGCGCGCAAGGCCGAAAGGCTCGGCGCGCCCCGCGTCGGTTCGCTCCGAATGCGGCGCGGAGGACCTCTTGAAAGATCTGTTTGTCCATGAGGACGCGATATGACGTTCCGTCCCTTGCATGACCGTATCCTGGTTCGCCGCCTCGAGGCCGAGGAAAAAACGGCTGGCGGCATCATCATTCCAGACACGGCGAAGGAAAAACCACAGGAGGGCGAGGTCGTCGCCGCCGGGCTTGGTGCGCGCGACGACAGCGGGCAGTTGCGACCGCTCGATGTCAAAGTGGGGGATCGCATTCTCTTCGGCAAATGGTCGGGCACCGAGATCAAGCTCAATGGCGAGGATCTCCTGATCATGAAGGAATCCGACGTAATGGGCGTGATCGAGGTCGGCACCGCAGCGAGAAACGCAGCCTAGGGCCGATCCGGGCCTATGCCAGACAAAGAGTGCTGCCTCAGGAAGGAGTAGAAAAATGGCTGCCAAGGAAGTGAGATTCCATTCCGACGCCCGTGAGAAGATGCTGCGCGGCGTCGACATCCTCGCCAATGCCGTCAAGGTCACGCTCGGCCCTAAGGGGCGCAACGTCGTCATCGACAAGTCGTACGGCGCGCCCCGGATCACCAAGGATGGCGTAACCGTTGCCAAAGAAATTGAGCTTGAGGACAAGTTCGAGAACATGGGCGCCCAGATGGTGCGCGAAGTGGCGTCGAAAACCAGCGACGTCGCCGGTGACGGCACCACCACCGCGACGGTCCTCGCGCAGGCGGGGCTCGCAAACTGAAACTGGCGTTCGCCGACAAATGAGAGGAACGGACAATATCGTCCATTCCAACCACGGTAGGCCCGATAGCCAGTCGGCGGCGTCGAAAGGAGGAACCTAAAGTTTCGGGGCCAAAAAAAATGACCATGCGTTCGTCGAGCTATCTTGCTGCGCTTTCGGCAGTCTTTCTCGTTCTGGCACCGGCGCCCGCCTGGGCGACCGCGCCGTCTCCTGTCATGAGTGCGAGCGTCGGGCGCGCGCTTCCCGATGTTTTGCAGGAGGTGACGCCGGCAGTCGTCAACATCGCGGTCACCTCCAGCACGTCGGCTGAGACCAATCCGCTTTACAATGATCCCTTCTTCCGCCGCTATTTCAATCTGCCCGAGGCGCAGCCGAGATTGAGTGCCGGATCGGGCGTCATCGTCGACGCCGAAAAGGGGTTCATCCTTACCAACCATCACGTTGTCGCCGACGCCAGTGAGATCACGGTAACGCTGAAGGATCGCCGCCGCTTCACCGCTGAGCTGGTCGGCAGCGATCAGGCGACCGACATTGCGTTGCTCAGGATCAAGGGCGATCGGCTTACGGCGCTCCCCTTCGGGGATTCCGATACGCTACGCGTCGGCGAAACTGTCGTAGCGATCGGCAATCCATTTGGTCTCGGCCAAACCGTTACCTCTGGCATCGTGAGTGCGCTTGGCCGCAGTGGTATCAATATCGAGGGTTACGAAGACTTCATCCAGACCGATGCCTCGATCAATCCGGGCAATTCCGGTGGCGCATTGGTGACGCCCGAAGGGCGTTTGGTTGGCATCAACACCGCCATCATCGCGCCGGCCGGCGGCAATGTCGGCATTGGTTTCGCTGTCCCGATCGCGATGGCGTCAGCCGTGATGAAGCAACTCAGTGAGCATGGCGAGGTGCGTCGGGGTCGTATCGGCGTCGTCATCCAGGATCTGACGCCCGATCTCGCGGACGCGCTCAAACTCACCGAGAACTTCGGCGCCGTTGTCAGCAGCGTCGAAGACGGCTCGCCCGCTGCCCAAGCCGGGCTACTGGCTGGCGACGTGATCGTCAGTGTTGACGACCACCCGATCTCAGGCTCAGTCGACCTGCGAAACCGGGTCGGCCTCGCGCCCGTCGGATCGGAGGTGGCCATCGAGTATCTCCGCGATGGCGCGCGTAAGTCTGCCACTGTGCGTATCGAGCCGGAAAAGGAAGCAAAAACGGCAGCGCTGCCCGATCGCCTGGAGGGCGCGCAATTCCAGGATACTGCGGGAAACGTGCTTGTTTCCAGCGTCGACGAAGGCAGCGCCGCGGCCCGCGCCGGCTTGCGAGCTGGCGACGTGATCGTCGCGGTCAACCGACACCCGGTCACAACCACGCTCGAACTGACCACGGCATTGCGCGGGACCGCCGGCACGATCGCGCTTGATCTGTTTCGTGGTGGGGCAAAGCTCCTCCTGGTTATCCGCTAGGAGGCGCACTCATCCGAGTTGGGCAACGTGTTCATCGATTGGGAGAAGGAGATGAAAAAATCTGTTCGATGGATAATCGCCGCAGGAGCGGCCACTGCAGCGGCGTTGATGCCGGTTTCGGCCGTCGCGCAGGAACAGCCGACAAATGTTCAGGAGTTGACCGGTTTCTGGCTGACGACACCGCATCCTGAACTGGCGATCCGACCCGGCGAGACCGAGTCGATCCCGCTGACTTTGCGTAACGACAATCTGCCGCCTCAGCGTGCTTCGCTGGAGGTCTCGGGGGTTCCGGACGGCTGGAAATGGTCGATCAAGGGCGGCAACCGCGAGGTAGGGGCCGTCATTGTGTCGCCCAATGCCACGGAAGAGGTCAAGCTCGAGCTGACGCCACCGGAGGGTGCGGCCGGCACGAGCGTGCCGATCGAGGTCAAGGCCCGCTACGGCAATGAAACGGCCGATCTGCCGATTACGGTGAAGCTGTCGGATGTGTCCGGGGGCGGCTTGGAGCTGAAGCCGGAATTGCCGGCGCTGCGTGGTACCGCCCGCTCGACCTTCAGCTTCAAGGTTGAAGTGACCAACAACGGCGCCGAAGAAAGCTTGTTCAACTTAGCCGCCACTGCACCTGAAGGTTTCCAGACGCGCTTCAAACGCGGATATGGCTCGGAAGAAATTACCGGCTTGCCGATCGAAGCCGGTGCCACTCAAAACATCACGCTGGAAGTCACGCCGGCGCGATCTGCGCCAGCTGGCAACTATCCGATTGCCATGGAAGTTGCGGGTGGTGGCACCAACGCCGCGACAGAACTCAGCATCGAGGTGACGGGCCAGCCGGAGGTGGCATTGAGCGGTCCCCAGGAACGGCTTTCGGGCGAAGCGGTTGCCGGCAAGGAATCGAGTTTCCCCTTTACGCTTGCCAACACCGGGAGCGCGCCAGCGACGGATGTCGAACTTTCGGCTTCGCCGCCCACTGGCTGGAAGGTGGAATTCGAGCCGAAGACCCTTGGCACGCTTGCGCCAAACGCCACAAGCGAAGTCAACGTGAAAATCACCCCTTCCGAGCGTGCTATCGCCGGCGACTACATGATCACTGTTCGCGCCAGCGGTGGAAGCGTGTCGGAATCCGCGCAATTCCGCGTGACGGTCAACACATCGACAATGTGGGGTGTTGCCGGGCTCGGCGTCATTGCCGCGGCCGCACTCGTCCTCGGCATGGCTGTGATGAGGTATGGGCGGCGATGAACACCACAGTCATAAATGCAACTGGACTGGTCAAACGCTACGGCACGGCAACCGCGGTAGCAGGAATAGATCTGTCGGTTGAAGCCGGCGAAGTTGTCGGCCTGCTCGGACCGAACGGCGCTGGCAAGACGACCACGATCCTGATGCTGCTCGGCCTGACCGAACCCAGCGAAGGCAGCGTACGCATCCTCGGCAAGGACCCTCTGCGCCAGCCGCTTGAGGTCAAGCGCGAGGTGGGTTACCTGCCGGACGCCGTCGGCTTTTACGATGCCATGTCGGGCCGCGAGAACCTCGCCTACACCGCCCGTCTCGCCGGCATGTCAAAGGACCTTGCCCGTGAGCGGATCGCCGCGGCACTCGACAAGGTGCGTCTGATCGACGTCGCCGATCGGCAGGTCGGTACCTATTCCCGTGGCATGCGGCAGCGCCTTGGCATTGCCGAACTCCTCATGCGCAAATGCAGCGTTGCCATTCTCGACGAGCCGACTTCGGGTCTCGATCCCCAGTCGACCCAGGAATTGCTCGATTTGATCCAGGCGTTAAGCCGCGATGGCATGACCATCTTGTTGTCGTCGCACATGCTTAATGTAGTTCAATCGATCTGCCATCGCATCGCACTGTTCAATAAAGGCAAGATCGGTTTTTTGGGCACGATAGAGGAACTGGCAGCGCAAATTGGGGGCGGTGCCTTTGTCGTCGACGTTGAGGCCGATGGCATCGATCTCGCCCAGGCGACCGGTGTGGCGCAAGGGATAAAATCTATCGTACCGGGACGCCAAGGACACTGGCTGGTCGAGGCTGAGCGCGACGTTCGACCGGAACTCGCTCGCTTTGTCGTTGAAGGGGGCGGTGCGTTGAAGAACCTCGACTTGCGTCGAGCAAGCCTTGACCAGGCTTACAATCGCTATTTCAAGGAGGTTGGCCATGATGCGTGAAGGCTCCCCCTTCAAGGGAACCGCGACCATCGCCCTCAAGGAAGCGGCCGATCACATGACCAGTGCGCGGATGCACCTGATCATGTTGCTTGTCCTGCTCACCGCCATCGGCGCTGTCTATGGAGCGATCGGTCGCATCAGCCAGACCACGGCTGAGGATCCCTACCTGTTCCTCAAGTTATTGACCGTCGCGCAGGAGCCCCTGCCGTCGTTCGCTGCGTTCCTCGGCTTTCTGCTGCCCCTCGTGGCAATCGCGCTTGGCTTCGATGCCATCAACGGCGAGCACTCGCGCCGGACCATGAGTCGGCTCCTCTCGCAGCCGATCTATCGGGACGCTGTGCTCTTTGGAAAGTTCCTGGGCGGACTGCTTGTCATTGCAATCGCGCTGCTGACGCTATGGCTTCTCATGGTTGGCCTCGGCATCCTTTTCCTTGGCCTTCCGCCGTTGGCTGGAGACCTGGTTCGCGGCATCGCATATCTGGGGGTGACACTGGCTTACGCCGGCGTCTGGTTGGCACTTGCGATCGCGTTCTCAACAATCATCCGATCGCCCGCCACCTCCGCGCTGGCGGCCCTGTCGGTCTGGTTGGTGCTGACAGTGTTCTGGGGAATGATCGCGCCGTTGATCGCCAATGCTGTTGCGCCGATCGATCCGCTCGATCCGATGAGTGTCATCACGCAGTTCGAGGCGCAGCAAGCTGTTGCAAGGCTGTCGCCGCAGATGCTTTACGGTGAAGTGTCCGCGATGCTGCTCGACCCTGCCGCCCGCTCCGTCGGTCCGCTGTTCTTCGATCAGGTTCAGGGTGCAATCGTCGGCGCGCCGCTCCCCACAATGCAAAGCCTTCTGGTCGTATGGCCACAGACCTCGGGGCTGGTCGCGGCAATGATCCTGCTCTTTACCGTCGCCTATGTCGTCTTCCAACGCCAGGAGGTCAGGGCATGACGTCGGCGCGGCTCAAGTATTTCCTCAGTATCCTCAGATGGCGTGATATCGATCCCGCCGATGCGTCGGGCTACTGCATCGCGGAAGTTAGAGCGTGGCTAAACGAGCTTCCGCCGCTAGGAGACCGGTAATTTTTCTGGGTGCGCACGAATTGTTGGTGCCGGCTGGTCCATCTCGGTTGCCTCAATGAAGGAGGCGACGATGGCAGTGGAATGGACGATCACGATCGAGGGCAAGAATGAGTTCGGTGATATTTGCCGAAAGGAGGTTCGCATCGCCAAGAGCTGGGAGCGCTTGTTTGATGGTGACCGCGGCCTGTCGATCGAGGACGGCAAGTTAAATGCAAAACGAGAGTCGACCTCAGCTCGACTTTGTACAAAATCGGTGGTGACTTCGGGGGGCATCTGAGCAGCCCGGGGTGAATCAATTCGCCGCAGGGTTCCGGCCTTGCGCCATTCGTTTGATCGGATTCGAACGGATGGATGAGCGAACAACATGATCGTAGCCGTGAGCCGGGAGACGCGGTCCCCCACATCCTTCGCAAATGGCTGTCGCCGTTTCGTTTCTGGTTTACCGCGCCAAGCTGGGAGCATCTGCTGGTCCTGGTGATGGGTGCGCTCCTTTCGCCTGGCAAGCGAACGGTGACGGCCTGCCTGCGCATCACCGGGCGCGCGGAGGTAAGTAATTTTGCCGCCTATCATCAACTCCTCAACCGAGCCCGCTGGAACCCCCGCACGTTGGCGGCCCGTCTGCTGTCCGTCATTGTTGACCGGCTCGTGCCCGAGGGCCCCGTCGTGATTGGCATGGACGATACAATCGAACGGCGTTGGGGCCAGCGCATCGCCGCGCGTGGAATTTATCGTGACCCGGTGCGCTCCAGCCATGGCCACTTTGTCAAGGCCAGCGGCTTGAGATGGTTGAGCTTCATGGTTCTTTCCCCTGTCCCATGGGCAAAATGTATTAAAGCCCTGCCGGTGCTGACGATCCTGTGTCCCTCTGAGCGCCATGATCAGAAGAAGGGCCGAAAGCACAAGCTGCTGACTGATTGGGCAAGGCAAGGCGTCTTGCAGCTTTGCCGCTGGCTGCCGGGCCGCGAAATCATCTTTGTCGGCGATAGCAGTTTTGCCGTTCATACACTGGCTGCGGCTCTTCCCGACACGGCCACTCTCATCACGCGGTTGCGTCTGGATGCCAGTCTCTTTGCTCCACCAGATCAACGGCACGAACATACGCTCGGGCGACCGGCGCAAAAAGGCAGGCCATTGCCGAAACTGAAAACGCTCCTCAAAGACGCAAAGACCGAGTGGCAGCGCATCGTCGCATCGTCCTGGTACGGCAAGCAAACCGACAAAACCCTTGATATCACATCAGGGACCGGCCTCTGGTATCGGCGTGGAACGCCCCCAAGACCAATTCGCTGGGTTCTCGTTCGTGATCCGTCAGGCCGTCGTGAACCCCAGGCGTTCATGAGCACCAACGTCAACCTTGAGCCCGCTCAGATCATTGCCTACTTCGTTCGGCGCTGGCAGATCGAGGTCACCTTCGCCGAAACGCGAGCGCATCTTGGCGTGGAAACCCAACGGCAGTGGAACGACAAAGCCATCATGCGCACGACCCCGTCGCTGCTGGCGCTCTACAGTCTCGTCACACTCTGGGCATGCGATCTGCTCGGTCATGGCGTCCTTCCCTATGCCGCCGCCTGGTACAAGAAAACAGAGTTCACCTTCTCCGATGCCATCGGCGCGGTTCGCATGATCCTGTGGGATCAGGATATTTATCGACAGTACCCGCCAGACCCGGACATTCCTGAAACTCAACCAAGCCGCCTCAAGCGGATGACACAAGCCCTTTGCTTCGCTGCATAATGTACAAAGTCGAGCTCAGAAATCGCGCAGAAACTGGGCATCAGGTACCAGCACGCTTATAACGTGCTGAAGGGCAGCTCCAATGCGGTCGTCAGTGTCGGTGAGAAAGCGGTTGTCCCTGCTCGAGTAGAAAAGCCACCATTGCCAGTTTGGGTGCTTTCCGATGGCGGGTTTTCCCGTATCGGTCGTAGGACGCTTTCCTCGGCGGAGGGGCTTGTTGTCGATCAGCCATTGCCGAAAGACGTGGTGCCGGCGCTGCTGGCGAAGACGAGCGCGTGGCAGGATTGTTGCGATGGTCAACGCCCCCCTGGAACAGGCGATCAAACGGCTGGCGAAGGAGATGAAACAGGCGGCTTGATCAGTGCACAGCCATGCTCACCAGCGGGTAGGGATGCACGGCCTTGAACTGCGCGATCATTGCCGTTGCCTGCTGCAGTACACGCTCGGCATTCTGGAGATCATCACGGGCAAGCTCATCGGCATTGATACGGATCGCTTCGGCCATGTTGGTCGACATTGCCGCAAAGTGCCTATGGCCTTCAATGAAGGCATCGCGGGCGGCATTTGCGAGGGCGCGGGCGATGTCGACAAAAACTTCCTCGCGCTCCTCGACGTCGAGATCTTTGATTGTATTGATTTTCTCTTCCATGTTGGCCTCACTCTGAACAGACGTGGGAGAATGACCAAGCTCATCAAGCCTCGGTCATCGAAGACCTAGGAAGAGAAAATTTCGATTTCAAGACTTCAGTGAAGCATGAGCTCGCCTTCGACCCGGCGCCATTCGTTCGGCCCGATCAGGCGCTGATGGGCATAGCGGACGGAATGCAGCGGCCCGTCGAGGCTGGCCTGCCAGAAATTCAGGAACTTGCGCATCTCGGGAAAATCAGGAGCCAGGTCGTAGTCCTGCCAGACGTAGGTCTGCAGCAGGGATTCGAAATCAGGAATGCGGTAGAGGATGTGCGCAGTAGTAAGGCCGTAGCCATTGAGCTGACGCTCCAGGTCCGATGAAAATCGCATGCTTCATCTCCGTTTCATGACGCTATGAAGGTGGCGCAATATTTTGGGGCCATCAATGGTTTTTTGAACGCAAGAACCTGTTTGTTGTTCCTTTCCAGCATGTTAGCAGCCCTTTCATGCGAGTGCTAATTTTTCGTTTCGCCCTCTTGAAATCGAAAAATCCCAAAACCAGATTTTTTCGCGCAGAACGCTCGAAGAGAGGTTTTTGCACCCGCCCGGACTGGTCATCCTGTCCGGCAAGGGGGAACAACGTCATCATTGTCTGTCCATCGGAGGAAAACATGTCGTTCCGACCGCTTCATGATCGCATTCTCGTCCGCCGGGTCGAATCCGAAGAAAAGACCAAGGGCGGTATCATCATTCCCGACACCGCCAAGGAAAAGCCGCAGGAAGGCGAGGTCATCGCCGTCGGCCCGGGTGCGCGCAACGAGGCCGGCCAAGTCCATCCGCTCGACGTTAAGACCGGCGACCGCATCCTGTTCAGCAAATGGTCCGGCACCGAGATCAAGATCAACGGCGAAGACCTGCTGATCATGAAGGAAAGCGATGTCATGGGCATCATCGAAGCCCAGGCCGAGCAGAAGAAAGCCGCCTGAGCCATCCACACCACGTCCATCAGTCAGATAGCTGCCTATTGAGGAGTTAAGAAAATGGCTGCGAAAGAAGTCAAGTTTCACACCGATGCCCGTGAACGCATGCTGCGTGGGGTCGATGTGTTGGCCAATGCGGTAAAGGTCACGCTTGGTCCGAAGGGCCGCAACGTCGTGATCGACAAGTCCTTCGGCGCGCCGCGCATCACCAAGGACGGTGTTTCGGTCGCCAAGGAAATCGAGCTGGAAGACAAGTTCGAGAACATGGGTGCCCAGATGCTGCGTGAAGTGGCATCGAAGACCAATGATCTGGCCGGCGACGGTACGACCACCGCGACCGTGCTTGCCCAGGCAATCGTCAAGGAAGGCGCCAAGGCCGTTGCTTCCGGCATGAACCCGATGGATCTGAAACGCGGCATCGACTTCGCCGTCGACGCTGTCGTCAAGGAGCTGAAGAACAACGCCCGCAAGATCACCAGCAATTCGGAAATCGCCCAGGTGGGCACCATCTCTGCCAATGGCGATTCCGAGATCGGCCGTTATCTCGCGGAGGCGATGGAGAAGGTCGGCAACGAAGGGGTCATCACCGTCGAGGAAGCCAAGACCGCCGAGACCGAACTCGAAGTCGTCGAAGGCATGCAGTTCGACCGTGGCTATCTCAGCCCCTACTTCGTCACCAACCAGGACAAGATGCGGGTCGAACTGGAAGATCCCTATATCCTGATCCATGAAAAGAAGCTCTCCAACCTGCAGGCGATGCTTCCGGTTCTCGAAGCCGTGGTGCAGTCCGGCAAGCCGCTCCTGGTCATCGCCGAAGACGTCGAAGGCGAAGCGCTTGCGACGCTCGTCGTCAACAAGCTGCGTGGCGGTCTGAAGATCGCCGCCGTCAAGGCTCCGGGCTTCGGCGACCGCCGCAAAGCCATGCTGGAAGACATCGCCATCTTGACGGGCGGCACTGTCATCTCCGAAGACCTCGGCATCAAGCTCGAGAACGTCACCCTCGGCATGCTCGGCCGGGCAAAGAAGGTGGCGATCGAGAAGGAGAACACGACCATCATCGATGGCGTCGGCTCGAAATCGGAAATCGACGGCCGCGTTGCGCAGATCCGCGCCCAGATCGAAGAAACGACCTCCGACTACGACCGCGAGAAGCTGCAGGAGCGTCTCGCCAAGCTCGCCGGCGGCGTTGCCGTCATTCGCGTGGGCGGCTCGACCGAAGTCGAAGTGAAGGAGAAGAAGGACCGCGTCGATGATGCGCTGCATGCCACTCGCGCAGCCGTCGAGGAGGGCATCCTGCCGGGCGGCGGCATCGCGCTGCTGCGGGCCGTGAAGGCGCTCGATAATCTCGCTGCCGCCAACCAGGACCAGAAGGTCGGTATCGAGATCGTCCGCCGGGCAATCGAAGCTCCCGTGCGCCAGATCGCCGAAAACGCCGGCGCTGAAGGTTCTGTGATAGTCGGCAAGCTGCGTGAGAAGACAGAGTTCTCCTATGGCTGGAACGCCCAGACGGGCGAATATGGCGATCTCTACGCCCAGGGCGTCATCGATCCGGCCAAGGTCGTCCGTACCGCGCTCCAGGATGCGGCCTCTGTCGCTGGCCTTCTGGTGACGACGGAAGCCATGATTGCCGAGAAGCCCAAGAAGGACGCGGCCCCGGCCATGCCCGCCGGCGCCGGCATGGACTTCTAAGGCGATCGCTGGTGGCCCGCCGCACCTTCGAGAGGCGGGCCACCTCACATCCTCCTACCAAGTTCCATCGGTCAAGATCAATGGAGCCAAGCCATGAGAAAGGAAAGCGTCAGCAATTCGATACCGGAAGAAGCAACGGCGGCGACCAGCGCCGCAGGTGCGGAATATAGCGCTGCATGAAGATTTGGCTTTTCTCCCGATTGGTCGGCGCCGGCAGAGCAACCACGCGGAACACGCGCGGGCTGACGCGCTCGGTTATTCGTTTGATAACTCCTCCTTTTCCCGCGGCGTCCCGTCCCTCGAAAATGATGACAATGCGTGCCTGCGACTTCTTCACCCAGGCCTGCAGATGCGCGATCTCCACCTGTAGACGACGTAGCTCCTTACCATAGTCCGCAGTCCTCCGCGTTGATCTCGACAGGCGCCGCATGCATTCCAGCATGGCCGCGTCCGGAAGGTCGTCGACCAGTTTGGGGCCGCCGGCCACAAGTACGAGATCGTGCTCTCCGGCGGCTTCTTCGTATGTGCGGTGCGCCGCCATCCTCATCCCGTTATACGCCGCTAATACGCCTTCCGGGCCGACGACCTCGACCTGATACCGGTCAGCCTCCGGCAGGAATGTGTTCGCCTCCTCGAACACGTCCATGGGACCGGAAACGTCGATGGCCTGAATGCCCGGAAAGACGATGACTGTTACTGAACGCACCGGAGGCACCGGCCGCAGTTTCTCTTCGTGATCATTCGAGCAGGTTCTGCGCTTGCTCGAACATGTGGATGACTTTTCCGCTTCATAGATGACGATTTGCTGAACTCACGAAAATCGTCTTACTGTCTCCAAAAGGCGCTCGCACGTTCGCACCACATTTTTGACAGGAGCGGTCGCGACGCCGAGCAGCAGTCCTGCCTCTGCCGTTCTAGCCGATGAATACCATGGTGATATCGGCGCCGGGAACAGGCCGAAGCTGAACGCCCCGCTGATTATGGACTACAACGATCGCCAGGCAATCGAGAGCCTGTTTGGAAAGCTTGCGGAGGTCGAACGCCAAGCCGCCCCGATTGACCATGAGGCCGACGCCTTCATCAGGGAACGCATCGCCGCGCAATCGTCTGCTCCATATTTTATGGCGCAGACAATCGTCGTTCAGGAACAGGCCCTAAACGCCGCCCAGCAACGCATCGAAGAACTCGAATATCAACTCTCACGCCGCCCGGCCGGAGGCGGCTTCTTATCTGGACTGTTCGGTAGTGCTGCGAACACCCGCCTTGGCGCCTCCCGACCCTCGAACGCTCCTAACTCCGGACCCTGGAGCCGACAGACGGGGAGCGTTGGTCAGGTACCGCGCGGCAATAGCTTCCTCGCCGGTGCTGCGCAGACAGCAATGGGCGTCGCTGGCGGCGTGTTGCTGGGCAATGCGATAGCCGGAATGCTGGGCGGTTCAGAGGCCAATGCCGCCGAAACAGAAAAGCCGCAGGACCAGCCGGAGGATGCCGGCGATGACGGCGACTTCGGCGATGTTGAGCTTTAAGTGCTGCTATCCGGGGCGCTCTCGCGCTCCGGGGTAGCGCATTTTCTTTGCACAGAGGAGTAGCGCAAGATCTCCTGGACCGTGAATCGCCTTATCTGCTCCCGCGCAGCGGCTCACGCGTAGAGCTCGCTGTCGCGTTGAGTCGCGATTGGGGGGCAAACGGAACCGCTCCCCCGATCCGCTCCCATCGACTGCCGTTCGATTGTGACTGGCCATTCCATAACAACTCGATTCGTCGCGTCCAGCCCCCAAACCTTGCGCGCCTATGAAGGTTAGGGTTAGGGGAAATCTGATCACTGGCGCAGGAAGCGCGGTTCGAAGCGATCGCGCTTCACATCCGCGGCCGGGTGAAATCGCCGGACTTCGCATCCATCACCCAGAGCTCGCCGGTCGAGATGTCGAACCAGGCGCCGTGCAGTTTCAGTTTTCCGTTCGCCTCGAGGATCTGCACACAGGGGAACGTCCGGAGATTGGCGATCGAATTGCGGATCGACACGCGCTCGAGCGCGCGCTGCCGCTCCGCCTGGGTCATGAGCTCATTGCTCTGGATCTGCTCGGCGGCGGGCTTCAACAGGTTCATCCAGCGGCCGATGAAATCACCGGGGGAGAGAGGTTCGGCGTCCGGATCGAGCGCCGCCTTGATGCCGCCGCAGCGTCCGTGGCCCATCACGACGATGTCGCTGACGCGCAACGACTGGACCGCGAATTCGAGAGCGGCCGAGGTCGAGTGATAGTGCCCATCCGGCTCACAGGGCGGCATCAGGTTGGCGACGTTGCGCACGACGAAGAGTTCGCCCGGGCCGGCGTCGAAGATCGTTTCGGGAGCGGCGCGCGAGTCACAACAGGCAATAACCATCGTCTTCGGCTTCTGTCCGCTTTCGGCAAGCGTCTTGTATCGTTGCTGCTGCTCGCTGAAACGACCTCTCATGAAGTTGCGGTAGCCGGTCAGAAGATGTTCCGGAAAGCCCTGCATATCCATCGGTAACCCCGCGTCATCCACTCGTTCGCCGCTCAATCGCTCCTATTGCATGTCTGGTAAAAGACGCATGGCGCTGCAGGAAGCACGAACCGCTGAAGTGTTACAGCGACCTGGGCGCGCCTGAAAGAGCGAAGTGCTTAGCCATTTCTTTATCGGCCCTATTTCTTGCCCGCCTTGCTCGGATGGATGAGGCGGCGCATCTGCACCATCGCCATCCGCGTCGCGAGACTCGATGGGTCGTTGGTTCAAGAAGTTACGCGGCAACGCCGATCAGGGATACACCCCGGCTCAGCTAGGGGCTAAATCAAGTCGCTAGGAGGATCAATCGCACCCCACATGCCAGTACGAGCAATGGGCCCCATAGAGCAGTAACAAGCCTCACCCCACCAACCAGCGAGCGCCGATGGCTAACACCACGTCCTATGGGTCATTCCAGCGCCCCGGCTTCGGACGTCCCCGCTGATCTGTCATTTAGCAACTGTGAAATTGCAAGGATCAGTTGCGGCATGGCGAAGGGTTTTTCGAGCATGATGCTCTTGGGGACGCCTTTCGATGCCCAATCGGGAGCGCTGTCGCCGCTGATGTAGACCACCGGCATCTCCGGGTCGAGCTCCCTCGCAACGCGTGCGACATCCCAGCCGCTCGGGTACGCAGCTAAGCGAACGTCCGTTATTGCGCCGGCAATGGGTGAGTCTGCGGCTTTCAAGCGATCTATGGCCTTCGTGCCGCATGTTACCGCCACGACGTTGAAGCCAGCCTCTGTCAGGCCGTCTTCAAAATCCATCAGCAGGAACGCCTCGTCCTCCACCAGCAATATGGTTACCGGTTCCACGTCTGCACGTCCCCGCTGATCTGATTGCAGTCAACGCGGAGGTAGTCACAGGGTTCCCGTACATCTTAATCGGCTTTTGGTTTCCCTCTCAGGCCCGACTGGAAGCGGCCTCGTGATGGCGTCGTGGACGTTCAGCAGTTAGGGGCCATGTTGCGTACTTCCCTAGCCGTGTAGCCTCGGGATGCGAAACGACGACTAAGTACCGCTGTTAGACGACTTTATCGGTCAGCTTCGGTGTGCTGGTCTGGCTCGGTCCTACTCCTCGCCGAAGTTTCGCTTTCCTCCGCCTTCGCCGCTGCGATACGCATCCCGCTCAGAATGTGCTCGGAGATGCCGCGGGCGATCTCCCGTTCGACCATGATGATCAGGCTGGCGCCGCACTTCTTGAGGTAATCCACCTCCGCATCGGAGTGGGCGCGGGCGATGATCTCCAAGGCGGGATTTGCGGCATGTGCCTGTTCGATGAGGTTGCCGCTCTCGAACGGATTCGGAATAGCGCTGATCAACCATCGCGCTGCGGCAACATTGGCCGCCTCAAGCAGCCCCGGCTGGGCGGCGTTGCCGGCGATCACCTCGATCTTCCGCGCGCGCAATTGATCGACCGTCACCTGCCGTTCCTCGATGACGAGATAGGGCACCCCCGCACCTGTCAATGTCTCGGCCACCAGACTTCCGACCCGTCCATGGCCAACCAGCACGGCGTGCCCTGTAAGTTTGGTAACCGGAGGTTCGGCGTGGCCGGGTGCATCCGTTCGCTGTGCGGTTCCGGCTGGCTCTGTCGCCTCGAGCCGAGGGGTCAGCCGATCGCGGACCACGAACAGCAGCGGATTCACAAGGATGGAGAGGAACGCACCGGCAAGGATGAGGTCACGGCCAGCTTCGGACAGAAGCCTGAGGTCGACTCCAAGGCCCGCCAAAATGAAAGAAAACTCACCGATTTGCGAGAGGCTCACACCCAGCGTGAAGGCCACTTGACCGGAATGGCGGAAGGTGAGCGCCACGGCTGCTACGGCCGCGGCGTTGCCAATGACGACAATGAGCAGAACCGCGCCCACGAGCACCGGCTCTCGCCAAAGGATCGTGGGATCGAACAACATTCCCACGGAAACAAAGAACAAGACGGCGAATGCGTCGCGGAGCGGCAGTGTCTCCTGTGCCGCCCTTTGGCTTAGCTGCGATTCCGCCAGTATCATTCCTGCGAAGAACGCCCCAAGCGCGAAGGAGACGTCAAAAAGGGTGGCAGCGCCGAAGGCGACGCCAAGCGCTACAGCCAGGACGGCCAGCCGGAAGAGTTCACGCGATCCGGTATGGGCCACGTAGTGAAGCACCCACGGAACCACGCGCCGGCCGACGATCAACATGACGGCGAAAAAGGCCGCGAACTTGCCGAGTGTTAGCGCGAGGGCAGCTGGAATAGTATGGGGTACGAGAAAGGCGACCGCGTCATTGTCGTTGGTGATTGTTCCGGGCGTTCCGCTGAGTACGGCGGCAAACGCCGGTAACAGAATGAGCGCGAGGATCACTGCAAGATCCTGCACGATAAGCCACCCGATGGCGATGGGGGCATGTGCCGTTGCGAGCAGGCGCTTTTCTTGAAGCGTTCGAAGGACCACAACCGTGCTCGCGACCGACAGCGCGAGCCCGAAAACAACTCCCGACTCCACAGGCCAGCCAATGATCTTAGCCAACACGAGCCCAAGCGCCGTGACGATCGCCATCTGACAGATCGCGCCGACAAGAGCGATTGTTCTGACTGGCAGGAGGTCGGCGAATGAAAACTGTAGACCGATGCCGAACAGCAGCAGAATCACGCCCAGCTCCGCGAGCTGGCGTGTCAAAGCCTGGTCCGCGACGAAGCCCGGTGTGACTGGACCAATCAGAACCCCGGCGACAAGATAGCCAACCAGCGGCGACAAGCGAAGCCTGTCTGCCGCCGTGCCAAGTACGAAAGCGAGCCCAATTCCGGCAACGATGGTGGCAATCAGCGGTGTCTCAGGCATTTGTCACTCGATTGCTTGGAGGCGGCACACCAGGATGATCTCTTTGCGCTGGGACGAACTCCGCCCCGTGGTGATTCATTCGCAAGGCATTCGCACGGCCCAAGAGGCGCCCGAGACCCGTTCCCTTCACAACGCAGAGGAATATCCCACCTTTGAGGAGACGAGCGCTTCGCCTACCGGAAATTTTCGGACTGCTGAGCCGGAGCCCCTTGGTGGGCCTGCCGACGCTAGCTGCAAACAAAGGGCTTGAAACCGGTCGCAAGACGAACTGACACCTAGGCAGGACGGCCGATACCTAGTCTACGCATTTCGCGATAAACCGTCGAACGGCCGAGACCCAATTGCCTCGCAGCCTCGGTCGGCGAAACGTTGCCCTCGATCAGCTTCATGGCCGCTTCCACTTTCTTCAGGTCAAGCGGCTGGCGCCCCGGTCGCTTTCCTTTCGCCCTAGCGGCGGCGATGCCATCCTTCGTCCGTTCTGAGATCAGCCGCCGCTCGAAATGCGCGATGGCGCCGAATACATGGAACACGAGTTCGCCAGCGGCCGAAGACGTGTCGATCTTCTCTTCGAGGCTGAGCAGGTCGATCTGACGCTCTCGGAGCAACTTCACAGTCTGAAGCAGTTCAGCGAGAGACCGGCCTAGGCGATCGAGACGGACGACCGCGAGCGTGTCGCCCGGACGCGCATAAGCCAGGAGGTCGCCCAAACCTGGACGGTCCATACTCTTGCCGGATTTGACGTCGGTGAAGATCTTGATGGCACCGAAGCCGCAGGGTTTGGCCAGCGACATCCTGGTCGCCGGTCGAGACGCGCGCATAGCCGAGAATTGCTCCCATGTTCCTGTCTCCGAAACGGCCGTTCTGTGGACAACCACGCTTGAGTGCATTGAACGGCTTCGATTCCGTCCACAGAATATGTCTCTTTATTCCAGTCTGTCCATGAACTTGTGAAGCCTTTTATGGACGCCGGGAGGACCGCCAATGCGCAAGCACGCACTGCTGAGCGAAGCCGAGCGGGAACAGCTGCTGGGGATCCCGATCGACCGTGATGACCTGGCCCGGCTCTACACGCTTGAACCGAACGACATCGACCAGGTCCGGCTGCGGCGGGAAGACCGCAATCGCCTCGGCGTGGCCCTTCAGCTTGCGTTGTTTCGCCACCCCGGCATGACCCTCGCTCAGATTCTTCAGAGCTCCGCTGGGCTTCCCGAGGGACTGGTATCCTTCGTCGCCGAGCAGCTCGGAATACCGGCGATTGCCCACGCAGATTATGCGGGTCGGGAACAGACGATGACGGATCACGCCCGTGAGCTCGCGGCAGCGTATGGGCTTCGCGGGGCGGCCAGAACGGATATCCCCTTCATGATCGAGGCGGCCGCCAAGGCTGCCTGGGGAACGGACAAGGGTATCGTGATCGCCGCCGGCATCATTGACGCGCTGCGTCAGGCCAGAATTCTCCTCCCTGCCGTTTCGACCATCGAGCGCGCCGGCATTGCCGGCCGGGCGCGCGCCAGGAAACAGGCGGCTCATGCGCTCCTGTCCGGTCTTCGGCGGGAGCAACTGGACGCTCTCGATGCCCTTCTGATCCCCGATGCGAGCAAGGGTGCCATGCCGCTCACGTGGCTCAAGGCAATCCCGGCGACTGCGAAGCCCGATCACGTCCGCGAAATCCTCGAGCGCCTGCAAATGGTGAGGGAAATCGAGATTCCGGCGAAACTGCCAGCCGCTGTGCATCCCGACCGATATCGACAGTTCGTGCGCGAGGGGCGTGCGTCTCCAGCCTATCTGCTCGAACGCTACACGACATCACGCCGGCGCGCGACACTGGTCGCTTGCCTGATCGATCTGGAAGAGCGTCTGGCGGACGCCGCCATCGGCTTGGCCGACAAGCTGATCGGTAGTGCCTTTAGTCGCGCCCAGAACAAACAAGACCGGCGCTACGCTGCCACCGCCAAGGATGTTGGCCGACTGATGCGTTTGTTTCACGGGACGATCGAGGCACTTTCCACCGCTCTCAACAACGACACCGACCCGATCGGGGCGATCGACGAGACCGTCGGCTGGGCAAACTTGCTCAAGGCAAGACCCGAAGTCGCAGTACTCGCCCAAACGGCGGACGTGGATCCCCTCATGGTAGCGGTGGACCGGTATGCGACACTGAGAAAGTTCGCCCCGGCGCTGATCGAAGCGCTCGACTTCAAGGCCGGACGAGGAAGCGACCGGACGATCGCCGGTATTCATCTGCTTCGCGATCTCAACAGATCGGGCAAACGAGATGTGCCGCCCGATGCGCCCATGCCTTTCAAGAAGGAGTGGCGCAAACTAGTGATCGGGCCGGATGGCAGGATCAATCGCCGGCTCTACGAGACCGCGATGCTGGCTCACCTGCGCAACAAGCTGCGTTCCGGCGACGTCTGGGTTGAGCGATCTTCCGCCTATCGGCGTTTCGACAGCTACCTCCTCCCGGAGCGAGCCGCCGCGCCGGTCGTCGCCGAACTCGGGCTGCCAACGGCCGCCGACGAATGGCTGCAACAGCGTGGCCGCGAGCTCGACTGGCGACTGAAGAAGTTTGCGCAGCGGCTCAAACGGGACCAGCTCGAAGGCGTGCGCTTTGTCGAGGATCGGCTGCAGATCTCGCCGGTCAAGACCGCGGTCCCCGCCGAAGCGGAAACGCTCGCCGATCGGCTCGATGCGATGATGCCGCGTATTCGCATCACTGAACTCCTGCACGAAGTCGCTCGCGAAACCGGCTTCATGGCGGCCTTCACAAACCTGCGCACCGGCGGAGGCTGCCCCAACGAGAGCGCTCTTCTCGCCGCCATTCTGGCCGATGCCACCAATCTTGGGCTCTCCCGGATGGCAGCCGCCAGCCAAGGCGTGACCCGCGACCAGCTCATCTGGACGCAGGATGCCTATGTCCGCGAGGATACCTATCGGGCAGCGCTCGCCACCATCATCAACGCTCAACATAGCCTGCCGATCGCACGAATCTGGGGCGATGGCGCGACGTCAAGCTCGGACGGGCAGTTCTTCCGCGGCGGAAAGCGCGGCGCCTCAGGCGGCGACATCAACGCCCGCTACGGCGTTGACCCCGGTTTCAGCTTCTACACCCACGTCTCCGACCAGCACGGCCCTTATCACGTCAAGGTGATTTCGGCGGCGACGCACGAGGCGCCTTATGTCCTCGACGGCCTGCTTCACCACGGGAGCAATCTCTCAATCATGGAGCATTACACCGACACTGGCGGCGCCACCGATCACGTGTTTGCGCTCTGCGCCATGCTCGGCTTCCGCTTTTGCCCGCGACTGCGCGACTTTCCGGACCGGCGGCTGATCCCGATCGACCACCCTGCGAGCTACCCGACGATCGCGCCGCTTCTCGGAAAACGCATCCGCGCCGACATCATCCGCGAGCATTGGGATGACGTCATGCGGCTCGTCGCCTCGCTCAAGGTCGGCCATGTCGCGCCCTCGGTGATGTTGCGGAAGCTCGCCGCCTATGAGCGCCAGAACCAGGTGGATATCGCCCTCCAGGAAATCGGCAAGATCGAGCGGACCCTGTTCATGCTCGACTGGCTGGAGAATCTGGCACTGCGCCGCCGATGCCACGCCGGCCTCAACAAAGGTGAGCAGCGCCATGCCCTGGCGCAGGCCATCTATACGTTCCGACAGGGGCGCGTCATCGATCGCAGCCATGAGGCCCAGCAATACCGGGCGTCGGGCTTGAACCTCGTCACCGCGGCGATCGTCTATTGGAACTCGATCTATATGGCCGACGCCGTGACGCACCTGCGGGCACAAGGCGAAATCATCCAGACGATCTCTTGACCCATACCTCACCGGTTGGATGGGAGCACATCGCCTTCTCCGGCGATTTCCTTTGGGATCGTGCCGCGAAGACAACCGACCGGAAACCGCTCAACCTGGCTGGAAAACAGCAAGCGGCATGACAGCGGTCTGGCTTCGTTCTACCTTGGCGTTGTTGGCCCTTATCAACCAAAGACAGCGACTGCTGATTTGACGATGATCCCACCAGCCGGACTTCTGCGCAGTTGACGGCCGGTCGCGGCGCGAAAGATTTGCAGCAATTGCAGCGCCGGCGGCACTCGCGACCACATGGTTTTCATGCGTTCCCGGCCATTTCGGGTTTTCCGAACAGCCTGGCCCGTCACAATGCGCTGTGACCAGCGGAAACCGATCTCGTGGAAATACAGGTCGGCATGCTGCGGGCTGATATGATGAAAGACGCCGGCAATGGTGCGGCGGACACGGGAATTGAAACCTTCGACCGAATTGACATGGACGGCGTCACGAACGTATTCGCGGCTGGAATGCTTCACGGTGTCATGCCTGGCATAGTTCTCGCCAAGAGCCATGAACGCTGTCGCCTCATCGCTCATCAAATAGGCATCGGGGTCGATCTGCGCTTCGGCGGCGCGCGCCGCTGCCCGGAGCGAAAGACCCGTCACCACCGCAGCACGCGCGTCACCGGCCGGAGTGCCGGGTGTGACGTCATCTGGCCGTTGAACGATCACCATGACCGGCGTCTTCTGGGTATTCGGCAGACCTTTTCGGCCTCGTCCAGGCGGTGGATCGTCCGGATTTATTCTTGCTCGCCCACCGAGATAAAAATGGTCGATCTCCACCGTGCCATCGAGCATGTGCTCGCGCGCCACCATGAGACGCAGCGCGTGTCCCATCCGCCAGGCCGTCGGTTGGCTTACCCCCAGAGCCTCGGCCAGGCGCACCGAGGATAAACCTTTATCCGACTGCAGCATCAGCCACATGCCCTTCAGCCAGACACTCAGAGGAAGCTTTGTGGAATGCAGCGGCGTGTGTGTCGTCACCGTAAACTGAAACCGACACTCGCCGCTGGAACATTGATAGAGACCCGGACGCGCACGCCGCTTGCCCATATCGCGCCCGGCGATCGCGATCGAGCGTTTGTAACCACAGGCAGGGCAAACTCTCCCAGCCGGCCACACCATGCTTTCCAGCAATCGCCGACACTGCTCCTCATCGCGAAAGGCCACGACCATATCTTCCGCGGTCCGAATGTTGGCAAGCGCTGCAAGCATCTCCGACATTCTCATCTCCTTCGGATCATGCCCGAAGAATCGCATCGCAGCCCTTGAGCATCAAGCTTCTTGCTGTCTTTGGTTGATAAAGGCCGCGTTGTTTAGGGAAAGCAACGCTACGCCCTCTAGATATCCCAATCGGAGTTCAGCGAGTACGCCCCGATGGAGTCGATCTTCATCTCGGAGCCGTCGGCAAAGTCGTCATTGGGCGTGTCCGCCATGCCACCGACCGCGAGATTGACGACCATATACATTGGCTCGTGCATATCTGCGGGCGTGTCGGCGCGGGCGATCTCGGTATCGTCGAAGTACCAGACGATCTCGTCTTTCGTCCAAAGCACGCCGTAGTCGTGAAACCCATCGGTATCGGCAACCTGCACTCCGTCTCGGGTCATGGTGTGTTCGCCGCTTTCATTGGAATGGGCGGTGGTGATCACGGTATTCGTGTCCTGCCCGCGCATTTCGACGACGTCGAGTTCCGGCGGCCAGGAGCCGTCGGCGGGCAGCAGCCAGAAAGCGGGCCAGGCTCCCTGATCGTCCGGCATGTCGGCCCGCATCTCGAAGTAGCCGTAGGTCTGTGCGAAGGACGAGTACGTCGTCAGCATACCGGACGTATAGTCATAGCCACCGATCTCGGCCTGGATCGCCTCCGAGGCACGCTCAGCGGTGATCGTCAACACACTGTCCTCGACCGAAAACGGGTTTGCGGAAGCGGTCGGTTCGTAGCTCGGATTGACGTACCACTGCAGTTCGCCGTTTTCGGCGAGCGTTGCTCCCTCTTCCGGCGCCCACCAGTATTTCGCGTCCCAGACACCGCCGGTGTCGTTGCGGAGTTGAAGCGTGTCGAAGTCGTCCGAGAAAGTCTGCGTCAGGGACGACCGATCCAGGCTCAACTGGAACTGGCTCTCGTGCAGCTGATCGGCTGTCGCATCGGAAAAGACCAGGCTTTCGCCATCGGTCAGATGAAGGCGAAGATCGTCCCCCTCCTGGGCAGAATTGGCCAGGACCTGGTCGAACGAGGTAATTCCATAGCCGTCGAGGCGGACAGTGTCGTTGGAGCTGAAATCGGCAATGAGGTCGCTGCCATTGCCATGCCCGAACACGAAGGTATCGGCGCCACCGGCACCGAACAGCACGTCGTTGCCGGCGCCTCCGTCGATGGTCTGGCTGCCCGAACCACCCCTGATGATGTTGTCGGCACTATTGCCGAACGCGTGCCGGCCGTCGCCGGTGACGGTCAGGTTCTCGAAATTCTCCGGCAGGGTATAGCTCATCCACGTATTGATCGAGTCTACGCCTTCGCCGGGGTCTTCTTCGGCCCGGTTCGTCGATGAATAGAGGTAGTAGATGTCGTCGCCCGTGCCGCCGACCATCGTTACGTCGACGGAACCGTCGCCCCAGATGGAATCATTGCCCGGCGTGCCATAGAGGATCGGTCCGGATCCGGTTGCGGAAAACCATGCCGTCGAACTTCCGCTGTAATAGACCGGCTGTCCTAGGGCGTTCATGGCAGTTCTGCTCATCGAGAAGTCTCCTGCTTCATTGCGTGCCCCTTCCCGACGAACACCCCTAGCATCTCTGACTGTGGCCTGTCGCCCACACCTCCAACTCTTTTGCCGCAACGCACCCCTCAACCTGCGACGCAGCAGCTGGCGCCGACCGACTGGATACGGCGCGGCGCCAAAGCGCTACCCCGTGTGGCCCGGTTCCCAGCCCACGCGATCTTCTGAACCTGATGACTGGTCGAGGTTGGTTTGTTCTCGGCTCGAAAGCCGCCGGAATAGCTGGGCTGGTCGAGGACCGCTGCCGAGGCACCCCGGCCTCGTGCCCTGCCGCATATGAGGGCATAGCGCTGGTTTCCTGCCAAACAACTGCACCGAAGACGCGCACGTCCTCGGAGAGCCCGAAGAGGATTTCCTTATGCCAGATGGCGGGCGCTCGTAAGCACCGACGACGACCCCGATAACGGTGGCGCCTTCCATTACAGCCTTGTAGAAATCACCCTGTTTGAAGGCGGCCGAACCTGGTGTCGCCTGGTAGCGACAAGCTCGCGCCGCAGAGTGTCGGGCCGGCGCGCCGAGATTGTGCAGTCCGATGCCGAGCGCGATATATGTCGCGAGCGCAACCAGTCGGCCACCCCTGAGGTTGGGAGATCGACCTGATCGACAGGCAGATGCTTGATGCTTGCGACCGCATCCGCGCACTCGCCGAGCCATGACGACACGTATTTTGCCGGCCTTAGGAAGCACACTCGGAGGATTGCCTATACACCGGGGCTGCTCGCAGGCCTCAATCTCAGCGCCGCCCTCGCCGGCCGCCCCTCGCTGGAGGCGATCAGGCCGCGCCGCGTTCCTCGTTCGGCCGAACGTTCTGGTTCAGCCGGAAGAGGTTCTGCGGGTCGTAGCGCCGCTTGACCTCCACAAGTCGGCGGTAGTTGCCGCCATAGGCCGCCTCGACCCGGTCGACCTCGTCTTCCGGCATGAAATTGACGTAGGCTGTGCCAGCGGCATGGGGCTTGGCGGCCTCGAAGAGATGCCGCGCCCAATCGATGCAGGCCCGGTCCATCGCCGGATCGCGCCAGCGGGCGTGCACATTCATGACGAAATGCGAGCCGCGCTGCGGGAAGGCAGTCTCCTCGACCGCGATGCGACCGGCGGCCCCGCCGACATGGCCGATGAATATCTCGCATTCCGGCCCCGGCAGTTGCCGGATGGCATCGAGCAGTATGCCGATGGTCTGATCGGAAAGCTCCATGAAATCATGGCTCTTCCAGTAGTTCCGCGCGCCGGGCGCCAGCAATGGATCGAAGGCCTGCTGCCAACCGACGAAGGGATGCGGCGCGACGACGTCGGCGATCGGACTGCCGATCGCGCGAAGGCCGGCCGTCGCCTTCTCACCCGCTTCGAGATCGCCGCAATAGCACATCGCGAGCACGAGCACCTCCTTGCCGTGCCACTCGGCAGGAAGGAACGGCAGTGGTGGAGCCTGCCGCATCACCACCCAGCAAGTGAGTTCGTCCGGCGCGTTTTCAAGCGCCTGCCGGTACTGCTGGAGGACGCTTTGCGCGTCGGCGAAGGGATGGACGACGAGCCCGGAGAGGACCTCCGGCCCGACATCGTGCAGTTCGAATTCGAACGCCGTGACGACGCCGAAATTCCCGCCGCCGCCTCTTAAGCCCCAGAAGAGGTCGCGGTGCTCCGTCGGGCTGGCGCGCACCAGTTCGCCGTTCGCCGTGACCACATCGGCCGAAAGCAGGTTATCGATCGTTAAACCGAACTTGCGCGTGATCCATCCAAAGCCACCGCCGAGCGTCAGGCCGGCAATGCCGGTCGTGGAATTTATGCCGGTCGGCAGGGCGAGGCGGAATGCCTGCGTCTCCTTGTCGACATCGGCAAGCGTCGCTCCCGGCTCGACCCAGGCCCTCTTCGTAGTCGCATCGACACGTACCGATTTCATAGGCGTCAGGTCGATCATCAGGCCGCCGTCGCAGACCCCGTTCCCGGCAATGTTGTGACCACCGCCACGCACGGCGACGAGCAGGTGGTTTTCAGCCGCGAAGCGAACCGCATGGGCGACATCGGCAGCCCCGGCGCACTGCACGATCAGTCCGGGCCTGCGGTCGATCATGGCGTTCCAGATCGTCCGCGACTCATCATAGGTGGCGTCGGTCGCGTTTAGGACTCGACCGCGCAACCGTCCCGCCAGCACCTCGATCGCCGCGGCGCTGATCATTGTTACTCCCGCTTGCAGATTGGTGAGGCTCATATCGTCCATGATTCGCTCCTCCAACAGGAAGCATTGCCCCAGCGGCCAGCATTCTGCGCCTTTGCCGCGCACCCGGCAAGCGCGCCGGCGACCGCCATCCATAGCCCTTTGGGGTGCTGTCGGCCCAAATCGTCGATGCCGTGTTCCCCCCATCACGACCTTCCGGAGTTGAGGAAGCATTGTCGAATGCAGAGGCGTGTGCGTTGTCGCTGTGAACCGGAACCGGCAATCTCCGGTTGAGCATTGATCCAGCCAAGACCGGGCGCGTCGCTTGCGCGATCGAACGTTTGTAGCCGCAGGCCCGGCAGACCCGACCATCGGGCGACACCATGCTTTCCAGCAATCTGCGGCAATGTACCTCGTCGCGGAAGCCCGCAACCATCTCCTCTCTCAACGACAATGCTGTCTTTGGTTGATAAGCCGCGTTGTTCGGCAGGCGCTATGCCCTCCTATGGAGAATGACGCACAATCTCGTCCGTTGCATCCTGAGAGATGTGCATTGTCGATACGCCGAGAGTGTGTCAGCTTCCCGTGTAGGAGGATGGTCGATGATAACGCCGCTATCGCATATACGTGAGATAGAGCGTGTAGCTTCGGGAGCCGCGAGCCCGCGCGATGCGCCCGTCGTCCAATCCTGGCTTCGCTGCCTCAACGATTACAAGCTGGATCCGACAATCGCGCAGGAAGCCTATATTGTTCCGGGATCGAAGCTGCGCGAGCATCGCGAGCAGGCAGAAGAGCTGATCCGCATCGGTCGCTCCGGCCTTGAAGGGCTGTTCAATCAAGTCGCCGAACAGAACTATGTCCTGTTGCTGTCCGATGCGCGCGGCGTCACGGTCGATTTCATGGGGGATCCGACCTTCGACAACCAGTTGCGCAAGGCGGGTCTCTATCTCGGTTCGGAATGGTCGGAGAGCCGCGCGGGCACCTGTGCCGTCGGGGCCTGCATCGTCTCCGGCGAACCGGTCATCATTCATCAGGACGATCATTTCGACGCCAGCCATATCGGATTGACCTGTACGGCAGCACCCGTCTTCGACACGCTTGGCGACCTCACCGCCGTGCTCGATATCTCCCAGCTCCGATCGCCTTCCGCCAAGGCGAGCCAGCAACTGGCGTTGCATCTGGTGTCCGCCACCGCCCGGCGGATCGAGCTCGCCAATCTCATGACCCGTACCCGCAATGACTGGGTCCTGCGGCTCGCTCGCTCCCCGGAATTCCTCGATGTCGACCCGGACGCCGCCATCGCACTGGATGGCAGCGGCCGCATCACCGGAATGACCCATGGCGGTTTTGGCGCACTCGCCCGCTCGATGAACATACGAAGCCTCAGAACGCGCGACTTCCTTGGCCTGCCCATCTCCGAGGTTTTCGATATCGACGTGGACGACCTGCCCAACTTCATGCGCGGCCGGCCGAACGGCGAGCGCCTGCTCCGGGCCAAGAGCGGCCTGGTCCTCTTCGCCAGCGCAATCGCGCCCGTCGTCAATGTTCGAGCGCCTGCCGTTCCGGAACCGCGGCTGCCCCGGGCTTTGCACGACCTCAGCCACGGCGACGCGGCAATGGAACGGGTGCAGGCACGCGCGGCGAAGCTTGCCACTCGCCATATCCCGATCCTCATTCAGGGAGAAACGGGCAGCGGCAAGGAATATCTTGCGCGTGCGATCCACGACAGTTGCGGCGACAACGGCAATTTCGTCGCCGTCAATTGCGCGGCGATCCCGGAGCACCTCATCGAATCCGAACTTTTTGGCTATGCGCCCGGCGCGTTCACCGGCGCCAGCCAGAGGGGTAAGCGCGGCCTGATCGAGGACGCCGATGGCGGCACCCTGTTTCTCGACGAGATCGGCGACATGCCGCTTTCGCTGCAAAGCCGGCTATTGCGCGTGCTTTCGGAAAACGAGATCCAGCCGGTCGGCGCACTGAAGGCCCGCCCGATCCGCCTGCGCGTCGTCTCCGCCTCCCACCGCGACCTCGCAGAACTGGTGAAGGAAGGTCGGTTCCGGCAGGATCTCTATTATCGCCTGAACGCCGCGACGCTCTCGCTTCCCGCCTTGCGGGAGCGCCAGGATCTCGGCTGGCTGATCGACCAGTTGCTCTCTCGCATCGAGAAGGAGAACAACGAGTCCTACCGGATCGACAAGGCCGCGCGGGCGGCATTGCTGGCGCATGAATGGCCGGGAAATCTGCGCGAGCTTTCCAACGTCCTGCGGGTGGCCGCGGCACTTTCCGAACGCGGCCTCATAGATGCCGAGTGCCTGCCGGAACAGCTCTTCTCCGCCTCCGTCCCTTCGCTACCTCGCGAAGACGACGCATTGCGTCAGGCGCTCAAAGACTGCGGCGACAACGTCTCGGCACTTGCAAGGAAACTCGGGGTCAACCGCTCAACGATCCACCGCCGTCTGAAGCGGCTCAACTGACGCAACGTCTGCAACACCTGTTGCAGAGCAACTGTTGCATTCCCTGAATGCCTTCGACGAAGAGCTTTTTAAGCCATTGATATCACGCCGCAAATAGGCGTCCCGTCGATTTGGCATGCCGTTTGCTGCGCCTCCTGTGCAAGAACAACAGGAGGAAACAAAATGAAAGCTCTGCGCTTTCACGCCGCCAGGGATTTACGCATCGATGAAGTCGAGGCCCCACCGGAGCCTGGGCCAGGTGAGGTGCTGGTGGAAAATCGGTTCTGCGGCATCTGCGGGACCGATCTGCATGAATATGCCTATGGTCCGATCTTCATCCCGAAGGAACCGCATCCCTTCACCGGCGCCCATGGGCCGCAGATTCTCGGTCATGAATTCGGCGGCGTGGTGAAGGCGGTCGGCGAAGGGGTCAGCCATGTGAAGCCGGGCGACCGGGTCTCGATCCAGCCTTTGATCATGCCGCGCCGTGGCGACTACTATGCCGATCGCGGCCTGTTTCACCTGAGCGCCGACCTCGCTCTTGCAGGGCTCTCCTGGCATTCCGGCGGGATGGCGCAAGCCGCCCTTCTCAACGACTACAACGTGCAGCCCATACCCGATGCCCTGTCAGACGAGGAGGCTGCGCTGATCGAACCGACCGCAGTCGCCGTTTATGCCTGCGACCGCGGTGGCGTCACTGCGGGCAACAGCGTGCTGGTCACCGGCGCGGGACCGATCGGCATTCTCGTCGCCATGGCCGCGCGAGCCGCCGGCGCATCGAAGATCTTCCTCTCCGACCTCAACGACACCCGGCTGGCGCTGGCAAAGGAGGCGCTTGGCGAAGTCCGCACGATCAACCCCAAAATGGAAAAGGTCAGCGACGTCGTGCAAGCCGAGACCGAGGGCGGCGTCGGTTGCGACGTCGCAATCGAATGCGTCGGGAACGAACATGCACTCAAGAACTGCGCAAGCGCCGTGCGCAAGCAGGGTGTCGTGGTACAGACCGGTCTTCATCCCGGCGAAAACCCGCTGAACTGGTTCGACGTGACCTTCAAGGACATCGATATCCGCGGTTCCTGGGCCTACCCGACCCATTACTGGCCGCGGGTCGCACGCCTGATCGCCAGCGGCCAGATTCCGGCCCGTCGTATCGTCACCAAATATGTCTCGCTCGCCGAGGCCGTTTCGGCCGGGTTCGACCAGTTGCTCGACCCCGCCGGCACCCATCTGAAAATTCTGATCGACCTCAAGCGCTAGGCCGATCCGCGTTGCGGGACGGTTGAGGAGCCGCCCCGTTTTCCATCGAAGAGCAGGAGGAGAAACAATGCTCGACAAGACCCCCACCACCCGCGTCCAGGCACTGCTTGATGCCTTTGGCGCCGCACTCGAAGCCGGCCGCATCGACGATGCGACCAGCCTCTTTGCCGAGGAATGCTACTGGCGCGATCTCGTCGCCTTCACCTGGAACATCAAGACCGTCGAGGGGCGCGATCAGGTACGCGACATGCTTCTTGCGCAGCTTGCCTCCGCAAAGCCCTCCAACTGGCGCGTCGCCGCCGGCGAGGAAGCGACAGAGGCGGATGGCGTACTCGAAAGCTGGATCTCGTTCGAGACGGCGACCGGGCGCGGCTATGGCCTCGTGCGCATCAAGAACGGCCTCATCTGGACGCTACTGACGGCACTGGCAGAACTCAAAGGTCACGAGGAGAAATCCGGCTTCACCCGCCCGCTCGGTGCCAAGCACGGCCAGAATGTCGGCGCGAAGACCTGGAAGGAGGAGCGCGAGCACGAGGAGCGCACGCTCGGTTATGAGACGCAGCCCTATGTCGTGATCATCGGCGGCGGACAGGGCGGCATTGCGCTGGGTGCCAGGCTTCGCCAACTGGGCGTGCCCACCATCATCCTCGAGAAAAACGATCGGCCGGGCGACAGCTGGCGCAAGCGCTACAAGTCGCTCTGCCTGCACGACCCGGTCTGGTACGATCACCTGCCCTACATCGATTTCCCGAAGAACTGGCCGGTCTTCGCGCCGAAGGACAAGATCGGCGACTGGCTGGAATTCTATACCAAGGTAATGGAGCTGAACTACTGGACGCGCTCCACCGCCAAGTCGGCGAAATGGGACGAAGCCACGAAGGAATGGACGATCGTGGTCGACCGCGACGGCGAGGAAGTGTTGCTGCGCCCGAAGCAGCTCGTCTTCGCAACCGGTATGTCCGGCAAGGCAAACATTCCGGACTTCAAGGGCCGCGAGCGCTTCAAGGGCGAGCAGCATCATTCCTCGCAGCATCCGGGGCCGGATGGCTACAAGGGCAAGAAGGTCGTCGTCATCGGCTCGAACAATTCGGCCCATGACATCTGCGCGGCCCTTTACGAAGCGGGCGTCGAAGTCACGATGATCCAGCGCTCGACGACCCATATCGTCAAGTCCGACACGCTGATGGACATCGGCCTCGGCGCGCTCTACTCCGAACAGGCGCTGGCAAATGGCGTGACGACGGCCAAGGCGGATCTCATCTTCGCCTCGCTCCCCTACCGGATCATGCACGAGTTCCAGATCCCGCTTTACGACAAGATGCGCGAGCGCGATGCCGACTTCTATGCGGCGCTGGAGAAAGCCGGCTTCCAGCTCGATTGGGGCGCTGACGGCTCGGGTCTTTTCATGAAGTATCTGCGCCGCGGATCCGGGTACTATATCGATATCGGCGCTTCGCAGCTGATCATCGACGGCAAGGTGAAACTTGCCGCGGGACAGGTGGAAGAGATCACCGAAACCTCCGTAAAACTGTCTGACGGCAAGGAACTCCCGGCCGACGTCATCGTCTATGCGACGGGCTACGGCTCGATGAACGGCTGGGTCGCCGATCTCATAGACCAGGAAACCGCCGACAAGGTCGGCAAGGTCTGGGGGCTCGGCTCCGATACGCCGAAGGATCCCGGCCCCTGGGAGGGCGAGCAACGCAACATGTGGAAGCCGACGCAACAGGAGGCGCTGTGGTTCCACGGCGGCAACCTGCACCAGTCGCGCCACTACTCGCAGTATCTCTCGCTGCAACTGAAGGCGCGCTTGGAAGGTATTCACACACCGGTCTACGGCCTGCAAAGCGTTCATCACAAACGCTGATTGAAGCCAGACGACGAGAGGGCGGTTTGACCGCCCTCTCGTCGTGCCCGGCCGGGTCCATTGAAAAGAGGCTGGCAAATAACGACTCAGGTCCAGCTCGGTAGGGGCGGCGCCGTCAGAGGTTCGCCGGGGACGGATCGCATTCGACAATGCCAAGCTCTTGAAGGAAGTCGAACCGCGGGCCGCAAAGCATGCATTGATGCTGTGTCTACTCGTCGCCGAACTCGAAGGGCCAAATCTGGGCGCCATGCAAAATACGAAGAATGCGATTCGATCCACCATCAGCATGTAGGCTGCGATGTATGGTGTGCGTGGGATTACCAACTCCCGCGTTCCCTCTATTCGACCAGGTCGACCGCTTTCGGGAAAATCGAGGAGACGGCGAACGGCTCGCGCAATCTCCTCGTCGACGTGAACCGCCGCCTTCGGGTTCTCATTTTCAATGTAAGTGAAGATGGCATCGCGATCGTCAAGCGCATACTGCGCCCAGACAATCCTCATCGGCCGCCCGCTCCGGATTTACGCGCAGCCGCCATCCGACGCTCGCGGAATCGAGCCTCCGCGTCGCCATCCTCGAGATCGGGTCGCGTGTCTTCAAGAGCCTGCAACACCTTCGCGCGGAACCAGGCATCATGAGCGTCAGTGCCACCAACCAGTTCCAGTGGAAGCGAGCCTTCGTTTGCCGTTCGAGTTAAAAGGATTCGAACAGCATCCGAAACCGTCAGTCCCATATTCTGTAGGACAGCGGTAGCGCGGTCCCGAATATCGGGATCAATCCGAGTCTGAACAATTGCATTTGAGACCATCGCAAATCTCCTTCACTGGGTTTCAGTGCAATGCAATTGCATGACAAACTCCAGTCCAGCCATACACGCCGAGCATTCCGGTCGATATATCATGCACTTCGGTCAACTTTTCCAAGCGTTCTTTTTCTACGTGCGGTCCCTCCTTGTGCCGCGGGCGCTTTGTAATTGGCGGTATTGGTAACCGTGTTTTTTTTGCAGCCCCACGGCCCTGAAGCGCACTCGAACTGGGGCCTCATCCATACCGGTGGCCGTTCGCATCGAACATGTGGAGAGCATCGGCGCTCGCCCCGACTCTCAACGCGTCGCCGATCGCGTTGCGGGCACGCCCGGAAACGCGAAAGATCAGTTCACTGCCGTTTTCGAGCCTGCCGTGCAGCAGGCTTTCGGCTCCGACCAGTTCGATCCCGTCGACGCGAACCGTCGCCTCGAAGGCCGGAGCCGGACCATTGGCAAGTGTCGGGGAAAGGTCCTCTGGACGGACGCCCAGCGTAAAGTCACCATTCGGACGCGCCACGTCAGGGGCGAGCGACCAGCCCGCCGACGCGTCCCTGCCGTGCAGCAGGTTCATGGAAGGCGAGCCGATGAAGGTGGCGACAAAGGTGGTCGCGGGCTTCTCGTAGAGCTCCAGCGGCGTGCCGACCTGTTCGATCCGGCCGGCGCTGACGACAACGAGCCGATCGGCGAGCGTCATCGCTTCCATCTGATCGTGTGTGACATAGACGCTCGTCGTCCCGAGGGAGCGCTGCAGCCGCTTGATCTCTATACGCATCTGCCCGCGCAGCTTCGCGTCGAGGTTTGACAGCGGCTCGTCAAAGAGAAAGGCCGCGGGTTGGCGAACGATGGCCCGTCCCATGGCAACCCGCTGGCGCTGGCCGCCCGAGAGCTGCCGCGGCTTCCGGTCGAGATAGGGTTCGATCTCCAGTGTCTTCGCCGCGGCGGCGATGCGCCGATCGATCTCGGCACTCGGTGTTTTCCGGTTCTTGAGACCATAGGCGAGGTTCTGTCGCACGGTCATATGCGGATAGAGCGCGTAATTCTGGAACACCATGGCGATGTCGCGTTCCGCCGGCTCGACATCGTTGACCTGGCGCCCGCCGATGAGGATATCGCCGCCCGTAATGCCTTCGAGGCCTGCGATCATGCGCAAAAGCGTGGACTTGCCACATCCCGACGGGCCGACCAGAACGACGAACTCGCCGTCGTCGATGTCGAGCGAAACGCCCTTGATCGCCTCCACCGTGCCGTAGGACTTGCGGACGTCTTTGAGGGTAATCTCAGCCATTACTTTTCTGTCTCCACAAGGCCTTTGACGAACCAGCGCTGCATCAGCACGACGACGAGAATGGGGGGAATGATCGCAAGGATTGCGGTCACCATGACATAATTCCAGGGGGTCGAAGCGTCGGTGAAATCGATCATCCGCCTGAGCCCGATGATGATCGTGTTCATTTTCGCATCGTTGGTCACGAGCAGCGGCCAGAGATATTGGGTCCAGCCATAGATGAAGAGAATGACGAAGAGCGCAGCAATGTTCGTTGCCGAGAGCGGCAGCAGGATGTCCCGCATGAAGCGGAACGGACCGGCATTGTCGATGCGTGCGGCCTCGACCAGTTCGCCCGGTATCGTCAGGAAGAACTGGCGAAAGAGGAAAGTCGCCGTGGCCGAAGCCATCAGAGGCAGCGTCAAACCCGCATAGGTGTCGATCAGGCCGAGGTCGACGATCACCTTATAGGTCGGCAGGATACGCACCTCGACCGGAAGCATCAGGGTGATGAAGATCATCCAGAAGAACAGCATTTTCAGCGGGAAACGAAAGAAGACGATCGCGAAGGCCGACAGGAAGGAAATCACGATCTTGCCGACGGCAATCGCGATCGCCACGACCGTCGAATTGAACAGCAGCCGCTCGAGGCTGACGCCGACGACGCGCTCGACGCCGCCGCCGACCGCCTCCCTGTAGTTCGAGACGAGATGATCGCCGACCGCAAGCGACATGGGTGGCCGCACGATCTCGATCGAAGTGTGCGTGGAAGCGACGAAGGTGTAGTAGATCGGCAGCGCGACGATGATGATCCCGAGCACGAGCACCAAGTGGCTGATCAGGGTGGAAATCGGACGATTCTCGATCATCGGCGTCTCACGAATAATGGACCCGCTTCTCGACGAAGCGGAACTGGAAGGCCGTCAGCGCGACGACGATGATCATCAAGATCACCGACTGGGCCGCCGAACTGCCGAGGTCGAGATTGACGAAACCGTCGTTGTAGACCTTGTAGACGAGCGTCTCGGTCGCCTTTGCCGGACCGCCGCCTGTTACCGCGTGGATGATGCCGAAGGTATCGAAGAAGGCGTAGACGGTGTTGACGACGAGAAGGAAGAAGGTCGTCGGCGCGAGAAGCGGAAAGACGATGGTCCAGAACCGCTTGGTGCCGCGCGCGCCGTCGATTGCCGCTGCCTCGATCAGCGATTTCGGGATCGCCTGCAGACCAGCGACGAAGAAGAGAAAATTGTAGCTGATCTGTTTCCACGCTGCCGCGACGATGACCAGCCACATCGCCTGGTTACCGTTGAGCAACGGATCCCAGACGAAGCCGTTCCGCCGCAAGATATAGGCGAAGGTTCCCATCGCCGGATTGAACATGAAAAGCCACAACATGCCGGCAACCGCCGGGGCGACCGCATAGGGCCAGATCAGGAGCGTGCGGTAGACGTTGCGCCCGCGCACCACACGGTCGGCCGAGGTCGACAGCAAAAGCGCGAGAGCCATCGACAACAGCGCAGTTGCGAGACTGAACACGACCGTCACCTGCAGCGAATGCAGGTAGTCCGGATTGGCGAGAATGGCCCGGAAATTGGCAAGGCCGACAAAACCGGACTTCAGGCCGAACGGATGCTCGCGCAACACCGACAGGTAGAGCGCCTGGCTTGCGGGCCAGAAGAAAAAGACGACCGTCAGGACGATCTGCGGCGCGAGCAGAAGATAGGGCAGCACCTTGTTGGGAAACACGACGGACTGCATGAAACGACCCCTCCATGAATAACCAGTCCGCACCGCCTACAGCGTCGCGCGTCTTATCAGACGCGCAAAGGCCGCTGTAGCACTTTGAAGTGCTGCATGTTTTTATCCTTTAATCGGCGACGATTAAAGGAAACATGCAGTGGCGGTGCGGACGTTCGCTGAGAGGATCAGTTGCCGATCGCGGCAGTGATCGCCGCGTTTGCCTTCGCTACACCTTCGCTGAGAGCCGTCTTTGCATCCTTCTGTCCAGCAAGCATCGCCTCGAATTCTTCGTTGAGAATGTCGCGAACCTGCGGAAGGTTGACGAGGCGAACGCCCTTCGAATTTTCGGTCGGCGCCTTGCCCATCATTTGCTTGATCGGCGTTTCGCGACCCGGATTCTTTTCATAGAAGCCGGACTTCTTGGTTTCCTCATAGGCTGCGAGCGTCACGGGCAGATAACCAGAGACCTGGTGGAGTTGGGCCTGGGTTTCCGTTTTCGAGAGGAAATGGAAGAACTCGGCCACGCCCTTGTATTCGGCATCACTCTTGCCGGCGAAGACCCAGAGGCTTGCGCCACCGGGAATGGTGTTTTGCGGGCCATGGCCTTCATAATAGGGAAGCTGGCCGACGCCATAATTGACGCCCGACTTCACGATGTCGCCCAGACCGCCGGAAGATTCGGTGAGGATGGCGCATTCGCCTGACATGAAGAGCTGCTTTGCTTCCGAGGTGCGGCCGCCGTAGCGGAAGGTACCGTCCTTGGCGAGGTCGGCAATCGACTGGAAATGCTCGACGAACAGCGGGGCGTCGATCTTCAGTTCCACTTCGAGGCCGGCAAGCCCGTTTTCGTTCGTGCCATAGGGTACATTGTTCCAGGCAGAGAAGTTCTCTGTCTGGATCCAGGTCAACCAGGTCGAGGTGAAGCCGCAATTTGCCGCCCCGCTCGCCTTGATTTTCTTCGCCGCCTCGAAGACCTCAGGCCATGTGGCCGGCGGCTTTGCCGTATCGATGCCGGCCTTCGCGAAAGCGTCCTTGTTGTAATAGAGAACCGGGGAAGACGAGTTGAATGGGAAGGACAGCATGGTACCGTCCGGTTTGGAATAATAAGCAACGATCCCCGGCAGGTACTGATCCTTGTCGAACTCGTAGCCGCCCTTCTTAAGAACGTCCGCCACCGGGACCACCGCGCCCTCGGCACCCAGCATCACGCCGCTGCCTGCGTCGAAGACTTGCAGGATGGCGGGAGCCTGCTTGGAACGGAAGGCGGCGATACCGGCATTCAGCGTCTCGGCATAGGTCCCCTTGAAGACCGGAACAACCTTGTATTCCGACTGGCTTTCGTTGAACTCCTTGGCAAGCCGTTCAACCGTTTCGTTGTTGGCGCCGGTCATTGCATGCCACCAGGCAAGTTCCGTCGCCGCGAAGGCGCTCGAGGTGGCAAAGATCGAAAGCGCAGATGTGGCCGCAAGGGTCCATTTCAAAGCTCTCATGGCGGTTCCTCCCATTGGTAAGACGATAAGTCCCGATGCTCAGACACGTCGACTCTCCTCAATCGGACGCGCCCGACTTTCGCAGCGAAAGTGCGCCGATTAAAAACGAACGATAACGAACCCGCAAGAGAAAACTGGAACGGAAAATTCGCAGATTTTTCATAGTGGAATATTCGTTCTGCTTCATATGCGAATGGCGGATGAAGCGGCCAAACGGACAGAACGAGATGGAGCCAGGCAAGCTGCGGCGGTGACATGGAAATTCTCGAGCGGCCGGCGATCGCCGGCCGCGAAAAGATGGCGCCTGTTTCAGACGAGCTTGATGAGAACGACGCCCGCAAGCAGCAGCAGCACCCCGGCAAGGCGCAGGCCCGACACCGGCCTTTGCGACAGGCGGAACAAGCCGTAACGATCGACGAACACGCTTGCCACCTGCTGCCCCGCGACCGTGAAACCAACGGCGGCAGCGGCGCCGATCACCGGGATCGCCGTAAAGACCGTGGTGACATAGGTCGCTCCGGCGAGACCGCCGAGCCAACCCCACCAGGGCATAGCCTGCACGCCGACAATGTTGGGACGGGGTATCTTCTGTCCGGCGAGCGCCAAGAGCAGCACCGTTGCCATGGCGAGCGTAGCGACGAAGAACGAGATCGCGCCCGCCGCAAACGGCGCACCGCCAAGATCATGGCGCAGCAGCGCATTGACGGCCCCCTGGACCGGGAGCACCGCACCGGCCACGAGTGCCAGGGCGATCCATCCAAGCTTGTCGGCCTCGATCTTGTCCTTTCCGCCTTGGCCGAACACAATCATGCCGACGCCGATCAGCACGACGAGCGTACCGATCGCGGCTCCGACCCGAAGCCCGGTTTGCACGACACCCAGCAGGCCGAAGCTGTCGAGCGCGAGAGAGGCGAGCATCTGCCCGGCGATAAAGAGCCCGACGGAAACGACTGCGCCGAGGCGGGGGAAGAGAACAATCGTCGAGACGACGTAGACGGCCGAGGCAGTGCCTCCGACGAGATGCCACCACTTAGCCTGCGGAACGGTCGCAAGCACGGCCAGTGTCCCGGTGAACAGGGCGACCAGAACCAGCAGGCCGGTGCCGATCGCGAGTTGGAGCGTGGTCGCCACGAACGGCGATCCGACCGCTTTCGAAAGTTGCGCGTTCGCGCCGGCCTGAACGGCGAGCAGACCGCCCGCGACGAGAGCCAATGGGACAAACAGGGTCTCCATGACGGGACCTCCTTGATGAGAATGACGTTGGACGGATGGGAGAAAAGGGATCAGGCGGTGATGCGCTCGCGAAACGGCAGCCGCGGCACGACAAATCTGGTGTCTCCATCGACCGGCCCATCCGATCATGGCTACTTAGTTAGACCGTGCTTTCTCGCAGCGCGATCTGTTGCTTTGCCGAGTTCTTCTGCATATTTGCACATCCGCAGCCACGACGACCGCGCAGGCCGACGCAACACCGGTGGCGTAATCAGGCGAGGTCGACTTGGCGGATCCGATCAATAGTGGCGCGCTGCAACTTCGCTCGCTCGATCACCAACCGTAGCTTTGGGCAATCATGCACAGCCATCACCGTATCGACTGGGAAGATCTCCGTTTTGTCTTGGCGGTCGCGGAGGCAAACTCCCTCGCCGCTGCCGCCCGCGTGCTCGGCGTCAATCACACCACCGTGCTGAGACGCGTTGGATCGTTCGAGCAGAAACTGGGAGTTCGGCTTTTTGATCGCCTCCCTTCCGGCTACACGCTGACAGCCGGGGGCGAGGAACTGCTCGCGGTGGCACGCCAGATGGCCGAGACCGTTACGGAACTCGAACGCCGACTGACGGGGCAGGACCTGCGTCTGGAAGGTAGCCTGCGCATCACCACCACCGACACGCTCATGGCTTCGATTCTGCCGTCGATATTGGCAGCCTTCCAGCAGCGCCATCCCGGCGTCCTCCTCGAGGTGAGCACGTCGAACGCTCTCGCAAATCTCTCCCATCGCGACGCGGACGTCGCCATTCGACCAGCGGTCGATTCACCCGATGCCCTGGTTGGCCGCCGAATAGCGAGCGTTGCCTTCGCCGTCTATGCGTCGCCCGCCTACCTGCGGGAACGCGGCCTCGCTTCGATCGAGAAGATCAACTACGCAAACGAACGCTGGATTGGGCTCGGCGATGCGCTTGCCTCTACAAGCGTCGCACGGTGGATGCGGGCGACGCTGTCCTCTCCAGCGGTGCTGCTTTGTGACTCACTCGTTACGGCGCGTGAAGCTGCCGCAGCCGGCATCGGCCTTACCGCCCTGCCGTGCTATCTCGGCGATACGACAGCCGGTCTGGTGCGCGTCGGCCCGCCTGTCGTTGAAATGACGAGGGAACTTTGGCTTCTCACCCACGAGGATCTCCGCCGCACGGCCCGCGTCAGCGCCTTTAGCGAGTTTGCGGGCCAGGCACTTGCTAAACAACGCCCGCTGCTCGAAGGGCATCTTCCCTTGGAACGCTCCCGCTAGGGAATTTACCCCTAGGCGGCGGGATCTGTCCTCTGGTTCAGTTGGTCGAGCGCTTCGGCGTGGAGCGTCTCGTTTGCTGCCATCAGGACCGTCTCGTACCGGCTCGCGTCGGTCAGCGTCCGGCCCTCCCAGTCCGTAACGATACCACCCGCCCCTTCGATGATGGGTATCTGCGGAAGGATGTCGTAGTCAAACACGTTGCTCTCGACCAGAAGGTCGATGCTACCAAGCGCCAGCAGGCCGGCGGCGTAGCAATCATGAGACATTCGCGTGAAGCGCGCCCCCGTGGCCAGCCGCGAGAAGCGCTCTCTGGCATCGAGATCGAACTGCTCCAACGCCGACGTATATACGATTGCCTCCTTGAGGCGGGCCGTATCGCTCGTTCGGACTGGCACACCGTTGAAGAGCGTCGGGCTTGTGCGTTGGCCGACCCAGCGCTCGTTCGTGATCGGCTGATCGATAATGCCGAGGACCGGCGCGTCCTGATGCAACAGAGCGATCTGGATGCCGAACGCAAGGGAGCCGGACGCAAAGGATTTCGTGCCGTCAAGCGGATCGAGCACCCAAACCCATTCCGCCTCCGCATTTGAAGTGCCAAACTCCTCGCCGCGAACACCGTGGCCGGGAAAGCACTTCTCGATCATCCGTCGCATCGTCATCTCGGCAAGGCGATCGGCGACGGTAACGGGGCTGCTGTCCGCCTTGGCGGCGATCTCGAGCCGCTGGCGAAAATAGGGACGGATAACGGTAGCGGCGGCATCGGCCATTTCGTGGGCGAATGCCAGAAACGCCGGCGGACAGACATTTTCGGCCGTCATTCTTGGACCTTCTCGGCTTGGGTTGTAATTCTCTGCAACAGGCTTCTGACCGTATCGACCTGCCGGCGGGCGGCGACGGCCTCCTGGCGCAACCGAGCCTGCTGATTGCCCGTTCCGATCGCGGTGAAGCTTGGCGAGCGGGCGGGAATGAACGGGTCTCGGGCCTCGGAGGCAAACCGGAGTGCCGGTGCGAAATAGCCCTCCTCCTCTTCCAGCCCGAAGGCCAGAACCTGAGGCTTGTCGCGGCCAAGCAGCAGGAGTTCCACCAACATCGCAAGCATCGGCAAGTCGCCGTCTCCAGACAGGCAGGCGAGATGGGCCCAACCGCCACGATCGGGTCTCACGAGGCAGTCCTTGACATGCACCTCGGTGATGTATGGCGACTGGGCGATCAGGGCCGACATCGGCATTTCAAATGCATTGATCATGTTGCCGAAATCGAACAGAAGGCTGAGGCGCGGATTGGCGACCGCCTCGATAATCCGGATCAACTCCGCCGATTTGAGATCCTCATGCTGTTCAAGCGTGAAGCGGAGCCTGCCGTCTGGATCGAGTATCTTAAGCCGGCGGAGATCTGCGATCGTCCATTCGACGATCTCAGAGACGCGCCCCTCGTAGCGCGGATAGCAGCGAAGCGAAGTGGCGCCTGTGGCAAGCGCAATGCGCACCGCATCCGAGAGCCCGGGCAGCTCCGTCGTGCTGGTTTCGACATGCAGTTCCAGGCCGAGCCCGCCAATCGCTGCCCCAAAGGCACGCAGCTCTTCGTCCGGCATTCTCGCGAGACTGGCCTGCTCGCCGTCCTCGACATGAATCTTGAGGCCCGAGAGGCCCTGAGCTTTGGCGAATTCAGCCAGATGCAAGGGCTTCATGCCGCCAAAGCGGAAGTTCAGATGAAAGGCATAGGCATGAGCAAAAAGCGGCGCGCATCGCGCCCGTGCAGCCAGCTGCGCGCGGCTCTCAGCGGACAAGCCTTCTATCCTCTGTCGCCAATTCGGACGAGGCGTCATTTCCCACGGCATATCGGTCACCATCCCCGGTTCCTTCCCGCGCTGCGTCAGGCGGCAAGAACGAGCAGGTCGCGATCAGAAATGCTGACCTCGACCGGGGTGCCGACCGAAGGCGGCGGTCTATCGGGTTGATTGAACGTGTCGAGCGAGACGAACTGACCGGCAACCGCGACCCGGATGCGGATGACCGACCCTAGGAAATGCACCTCCGCGATATGGCCGGGGAGAACGACGCTGCCTTCGCCTTTTCGCCCCAGCGCCACGGTTTCCGGCCGAAGCGCCAGGCTCACCCGGTCTCCAGCCCGGCCAGGCAGCTTACGGTTCAGCGCCACCGGCAGATCCCCCAACCCTACCCGCCCTGCGGCTGCGTCGAGGAGGCTGGCGTCCAGGAGATTGAGCGTACCGACGAACTGCGCCACGAAACGCGTCGCCGGACGATTGTAGATTTCAAACGGTGTGCCGACCTGATCGGCAATGCCCTGATGCATGACCACGACCCGGTCCGACATCGACAACGCCTCTTCCTGATCATGCGTCACGAAGATGGTGGTGATGCCGAGCTCGCGCTGGATGCGGCGGATCTCCTCCCGCAGGCTCGTGCGTATCTTCGCATCAAGCGCCGACAGCGGCTCATCCAGCAGCAGAACCTGCGGTCGGATTGCCAGTGCGCGCGCCAAGGCGACCCGCTGCTGCTGGCCGCCGGAAAGCTGGAACGGGTAGCGTTCGCCAAGATTCGGCAGGCCGACCATCTCCAACATTTCGCCGACACGTGTGCGAATGTCCGCCTTTCCTTCACCCTTTATTCGCAGCCCGAACCCGACGTTCTGCTCGACTGTCAGGTTGGGAAAGAGCGCATAGGCCTGGAAGACCATCCCGATGTTGCGACGGTTGGCAGCAAGCCCGCTGACATCGCGCCCGTCGATGCAGATCGCGCCTGATGTTGGCGTCTCGAAACCGGCGACCATACGCAGGACCGTGGTCTTGCCGCAGCCGGAGGGCCCGAGGAAGGAGATGAATTCGCCCTTCTCGATGTTGAGATTGAAATCCTTGACGACGCGATGCGCGCCAAAGGACTTTTCCAGTCGAAGGATATCGAGAAAGGCCATGGTCAGCGCCTCACGGTGGAGAATTTGGAAAAGCGGGTGAAAAGCTGGATCAGCCCCATACAGGCCCAGGTAATGGCAAAGGCCACCGCCGCGAGCGCGGATGGTTCATAGGCTCGGTTGCCGCCCATCCAGACCATGTAGGGACCGAAGGAGCCGACGTTGAGCAGGGCGGCAAAGACATATTCGCCGATGACGATCGCGAAGGTCAGGAACGCCCCCGACAGTATTGAGACGAAGACGTTCGGCAGGATGACGACGGTGAGAATGCGCGCCCAGCCGGCCCCAAGGCTCTGTGCTGCCTCCGTCAGGCTGCCGATATCGATGGTGCGAAGGCCCGTATCCACCGAACGATACATGTAGGGGAGCGACAGCGTCGCATAACCGAACAGAAGCAGGAGATTGGTACCCCACCAGCTTCCCGTCAACGGCAGGACCGAGGACGTGTTGTAGATGCGGATATAGCCGAAGACGATGACGATCGGCGGAATGACCAGCGGCAGCAGCGTGAGGAACTCGACGATCGGCCGCAGGCCCGGAAAACGCAACCGCACGAAATAGGCGGTGGGGACCACGATCAGGATACCGAGCACGATCGTCAGCAGCGCCAGCACGACCGAATAGCCGAAGGTCTGCTGGAATTGCGGATCGGCCAGCACGACACGGTAGGCTTCGAAGCTGTACCCATCGCGCTGCATGCGCATCGAGAAATCGACCATGCCGACGAGCGGCAGCAGGAAGTAAAGCCCGCCGAGGACGACGGCGAGCCAGGACCAGAGGCGTCTCTCCGTCATTTGACCCACCTTTCCGCGCGCATGCGCAAGAGGATGTAGATTGCATTGGCAATCGCGGTCAGCAGGATCATGGCGAAGGCAATGGCGTAGCCCAGATGCGGGTCATTGAGCACGTCGCCGCGAACCTGCGCGAACAGCACGATGGGGGCGATCGAGAGCGACGAGCCCGTAAGGGCGATGGCGGTGGCAACCGCTCCAAAGGCATTGGCGAAGAGCAGCGCCAGCGTGCCGAGCAGCGAAGGCCAGAGCACCGGCAATGCGACCATGCGCCAATATTGCAAGCCGCTGGCGCCAAGGCTTTCGGCCGCCTCGCGCCATTCGCGCCGCAACCCTTCCAGGGCGGGGGTGATGATCAGCACCATCAACGGGATCTGGAAATAGAGATAGGTAAGCGCCAGGCCCAGAAACGAGACGATGTTGAAGCCGGCCCCGTAGAGATTGATGCCAAACCAATGGCGCAGCAGCATCGTCACGAAGCCGAGGCGGCCGAGCGTTGCGATGAAGGCGAAGGCGAGCGGCACGCCGGCAAAGTTCGAGGCGACGCCCGAAAAGGTGAGAATGGCACCGCGCAGCGGGCGCGGGAGACCACCGAGCGTGATGGCGGCAGCGATCAGGAAGCCGAAAAGACATCCGAGCGCCGCCGTCAGCAGGCTGAGTTCGATCGATATCCAGAAGGCCGACCGTATGGAGGGTGACAGAAGTTTGCCAAGGTTCTCCAGCGTCACCTGTCCCTCAGCGTTGCGGAACGCGCCGAGCACGATGTTGAGTGTCGGCAGGATGAGGAAGAGCGTGGCGAAGAGGAAGAAGGGAGCAACCCCGAGCCAGCTGAAAACCTGCCGCGGCCGGAACGCCGTCGGCAGGGATGCGACGCTTGTCGTCATCGGATTTGTCCCTGGAATAAATTGCGCCAAAGCGGGCGAGAGGCTTCGTGCGAGCCTCTCGCCGGCCGAAAGACTTATTTCACGTTGGCGCCGACCACCTTGTCCCAACCCTCGACCACGGCGGTCTTGTTGGCGGCAAGTTCGTCGACCGTCGGGAAGATCGCCTTTTCATAGGCTTCGGCCGGCGGCAGCTTGTCGAGCAGATCCTGCGGGAACTTGCCGGCCTTCAGCATGGCGTTGAAGCGCGCCGGGTGGCAGTAGCCCTTCAGCCAGCCGGTCTGGCCCTCGTCGGAATAGAGATATTCCATCCAGAGCTTGGCGGCGTTCGGATGCGGCGCATAAGCCGAGATCGCCTGTACATAGACGCCGGCGACGACACCGCTTGCCGGTACGACCACGTCCATCGGCGGATTGCCTTTCAGCGCGTCCCGCCAGGCCAAGAGATTGTAGTCCCAGGCAGCGACGATCGGCGTCTGCCCCTGTGCGATCGTACCGGCCTTGCCGAGCACCGGCACGAAGTTGCCGGACTTGTTCAGTTCCGCAAAGAGTTCCAGGCCCTTGCCGCCGGATTCCGTTCCAGGCTTGGCACCGCGCGAAATACCGGCCGACATCAATGCGAGGATTGCCTGCGCCGAGGACCGCGGGTCGCCGGTCAGCGCCACCGCCCCGGAATATTCCGACTTCGACAGATCCGACCAGTCGGTCGGTGCGGTCTCAAGCAGGTCCTTGTTCACGCCGAAGGCCATGACGCCGTAATAATCGCCGTACCAATAACCCTTGTCATCCTTGATATTGCCGGGGATTTCGTCCCAGGTCGCCACCTTGTATGGCTGAAGCAGGCCCTCTTGCGCGGCAGCCGGCGCGAAGGCCAGGCCGAGATCGACGACATCGGGGGCCTGCGACCCCGTATTTCCCTTGTTCGCCCGGATTGCTTCCAGCTCATCGGCCGTACCGGCGTCAGGGTTCAGTTCGTTGACCTCGATGCCCGGATACTTGGCCTTGAACCCCTCTATGACCTCGCCATAGTTGCACCAGTCGTGCGGCAGAGCGATGACCGTCAGCATGCCTTCCTTCGTGGCGGCCGTGACCAGCTCTTTGGCGGCTTCAGCGCGCGCGAGACCCGGCAGCGCCGCTGCCAAGGCAAGCGTGGAGACGAAGGCGCGGCTCATTGCGCGCGATACAAGCTTCTTCATGAATTCCTCCTGTTGACCGTCAGCGACGGATCGTGGGCGATGGCTGTTTTTTTCCTTGCATCCGGTCGTCGGCACCGCCGCCTGGCCCGGTTCCCCCGCACCTTGTCTGCGTCCTGCGGGGGCTGCATCGGTGCGTTTTTGTGTAGGGACAGGATGTAACAATTGGACGACGAAGGAACGTCCATTATGATGCATTTGACTGTACCAATTTTGAAAGACGCATCGATGGTCAAACAACTTGAAGGCCCTATCCTGCCTTTCCTTCGCCTCGACGCCACGATCGCGCTGCCGAAATTCCGCCAGGTGCAGGACCAATTGCGCGCGGCGATCCTCAAGGGGCACTTGCGCGCCGGAACAAGGCTGCCCGCAAGCCGCATCCTTGCCGAGGAGTTGGGCCTGTCGCGCCAGACCTTGGTGCGGGTGCTCGAGAACCTGAAGGCGGAGGGCTACCTGGAGGCACGACAGGGAGCCGGCACTTTCGTGTCGGCCGCCCTGCCCCGCCCATCCGCCAACCGCCGCTTCACCCCAATTCGGCGAGATGCCGCGGAGAGCGCACCGCCGCGCCTGTCGCGTATCGGCGACCTCTCACGCCTGATGTCGGCCGATATCGGCCAGATGGAAGACAGGCCTTTCCTCCCGAATCGTCCGGCGCTCGACCGGTTTCCTTTCGCCGTCTGGCGCAAATGCTGGAATTCGGTGACGCGCGGCGGCAAGGCCGTGGCCTTGGGCTACGGCGACGTTGCGGGCGAACTGGTTCTGCGGCAGAGGATTGCCGAATATCTGGCCCTGCATCGGCGCGACCCCTGCGATCCCGAGCAGATCGTCATCACGCCCGGCGGGCATGCAGCCTTCACGCTCGCAGCCCTGGCGCTTGCCGATCCTGGCGATGGCATCTGGTTCGAGGATCCGGGGCCCGTGACGACCAGCAACCTTTTCCGCACGCTCGGGCTGCGGCTGTGTCCGGCCGATGTCGATGCAGACGGCATGGCTGTCGAAAGCGTCATGGCGCGCTATCCCGATGCGCGGCTCGCCTTCGTGATGCCGTCGCGCCAGCACCCGCTCGGCATTACCCTGTCGCTGCCCCGCCGGCTTGCCCTGCTCGAATGGGCACGGGCAAACGATGCCTGGATCATCGAGGACGATTACGACAGTGAATTCCGTTATGACGGTGCGCCGCTGCCCTCCATGCGCTCGATCGGCGGCTCCGACCGGGTGATCTACGCGGGCAGTTTCAGCAAGGCGCTCTACCCGGGAATCCGCGTCGGCTATCTCGTCTTGCCGCCGCAGCTCGTCGGGGCCTTTCGCACGCTTTCGGGGTTGATCCATCGCAGCGTGCCAGTGGAAACCCAGCTCGCCCTTGCCGAGTTCATCGGCGGCGGTCATTTTGCCAGCCATCTGCGCCGCATGCGCGGCCTTTACGCCGAGCGCCGCGAGGCCTTCATCCAGGCCGGACGAGAGACCCTCGCCGGACTCGCCCGCATCGACTGCTCCGAAAGCGGGCTCAACGCGCTCGCCTGGCTGGAGGGAGGCCGGGAGGACCAGGCCCCGCACCGCGCGGCGCTCGATGCGGGGCTGCAATGTTATCCGCTGTCCGACTATACGATCGCGTCACCCCAGCCCGGGGCGCTCATTCTCGGTTATGCCGGCGTTCCGGCGGATCGGATGAGACCTCTTCTTCTTCGGCTGGCCGAGGCGATCGCCCGAAAGGAAGGCCACATCGGGAAGGTCTCTTGAAAATAAGATCGAGCGTTCGCATTTGAGGTGACGTCGCAGTGTCAATAACTGCGCAAGAATTGTTATTGTGGCATGCTGTAATGCAATCGGAGGTGTCACATAAACGTTTCCATTGGTGACCGCTGGGAAGCCTTTGTATCCAACATCGTGAAGGACGGCCGTTACGGTTCCGCCAGCGAAGTCGTGCGGGAACGACTGCGCCTGGTCGAGGAACGCGAACAGAAGCTGAGGGCTCTGACCAGCCTGCTCAACAAATCGATTGCCGACGGCGGTGAAGCGTCGGATGCAGATATTAACGCGGCGCTGGAGGCGAAGGCCGCCCAACTAACCAGGGAAGGCTTCTAAGCGTGCCGCAGCTTCGTATGCTGCCTTCGGCACTCACTGACCTCGTCAATATTCTCGAATACATCACCTAGCTTGGTCGTCGGCCGTCGCTTTGTCGGGGAACTCCGGCAAAAATGCCGGACACTGGCCGACCTCCCCGGCACCCTCGGCCGAGCACGGCCGGAATTGCGTCCCGATATCCGCAGCTCGGCGTTCAAGGGATACGTCATCTTCTTCCGCTATGTCGACGAACGTTTTGAGGTAGTCAACATCATCGAGGGACACCGCGACATCGACGAGCTGTTTTCTCCGGTCGACACGGACGAGTAACTCCCAGGCCCAGCTAACCCAACCGCCTATTCTACGCGCGTTCGGCGGGGTGGCGGCCCTCGGCAACCAGCCGCCGGCGCGTTGCCGCTCGCCCCACGACAATCTGCTCAATGAGCCGCACGGCTGAAGCGCTACGGTGGGATGTATTGGGCGTTCGGCTCGGACGGGAAGACGGAACTGTCTATGACCGGCAAACCTTCGATGCCGCGCACGGCTGTGAGTCCGATTGAAAATTGGCCATCAATGCATTCTATGCAATCAATGACTAATGGAGGCGTTCAACATGGCCAGCATTACCATTCACAACATCGACGATCGGATGAAACAGAGGTTGCGCGTCCGCGCGGCGACCCACGGCCGTTCGATGGAAGACGAGGTACGCGACATCTTGAAAATGGTGTTGGCGCAGCAGGAGGCAACAGCGGGAAACCTCGCTGGCGCTATCCGCGCCCGTTTGCAGCCGCTTGGCGGCGTCGAACTGGAACTTCCCGCGCGCGAACCGATCCGTGACGTTCCGCATTTCTCCGCCCTATGATCGTTTTCGACACAAACATCATACCGAACTGCTATTGCCGGCTCCGGAGCCCGCGGTTGTCGACTGGCCTGCGGAACAGCCTTCGGCCGCGGTCTTCACGACCACGATCACCGAAGCCGATCCTATATGGTCTACGCCTGCTTCCCGATGGGCGCCGCCGGCGTGACCTTGAAGCGGCAATCTTGCCGATCTTTGCGCAAGATCTCGCCGGTCGTGTCCTGCCGTTCGATCGGGAGGCCGCCGACGTTTACGGTTTAATTGCAACTGAGCGGCGCAAGGCCGGTCGCCCGATTAGTCAGTTCGACGCGCAGATCGCCTCGATCGCCCTCTCCCGCGGCGCCGCGCTGGCAACCCGGAATGTTTCGGATTTCGAGGGTGTCGGTTTGGTGATCGTCAACCCGTGGACGGTAGATGTGGACGGTAGATAAGGTGGTCGAACGCCCTCATTCTCGGCTATGCCGGCGTTCCGGCGGATCGGATGAGACCTCTTCTTCTTCGGCTGGCCGAGGCGATCGCCCGAAAGGAAGGCCACATCGGGAGACCAGGCGGTTGAGGAGCTTCTCGACCGTCAAAGCCCAATCGTTCGGCTCTTGCCTATCGCCGCGAGCTCGCCGGGCCACCATGTAACCGATACCCCGCAACATGCCGCTCCGCCTTCTCTGACGTCATTGTCGGACGGCGCGCAGCGGCTTGCCACTACGCTGCGTCACGCCGACACCCGGTGCAACACCGACTTCGGCATTGGAGGCCGCGAGCAGCGGTTTGCCGCGCACCATGTCGGAGGCCCGCTCCGCCAGCATGATCGTCGGCGCGTTGAGATTGGCGTTCGGCTCGGACGGGAAGACGGAACTGTCGATGACCCGCAAACCTTCGATGCCGCGCACCTTAAGCTCGCTATCGACGACCGCCATTCCATCCTCGCCCATCCGGCAGGAGCCGCAGGGGTGATAGGTGCTCTCCATGGTCTCACGCACCCAGGCGTCGATCTCGTCATTCGTGCGAACATTCGCCCCTGGGGCTATCTCCTCGCCCCGGAAACGGTCGAAGGCCGGCTGGGCGATGATCTCGCGCGTCAGCCGCAGGCAGCGGCGGAACCCTTCGCGATCCTCTTCGCGGTCGAGATAGTTGAAGAGGATGTCCGGCTGCTCATGGGCCTCGGGAGAGCGTAGCCGCACATAGCCCCGACTCTTCGGCTTGTTCGGCCCGGTCAGCACCATGAAGCCATGGCCGTCGAGCGGCTTCTTGCCGTCGTAGCGCATCGCCGCCGGCAGGAAGTGGAACTGAACATCAGGCCACTGAAGCGAGGCGTCGGAACGGATGAAGCCGCCACTTTCGAAGTGGTTCGAGACCGAGAGCCCCTTCTTGAACAACAGCCATTCGGCGCCGATCAGGGCCTTGCTCAGAAGTCCCATCTTGCCATTGAGCGTGATCGGCTCCTTGCAGGCATATTGGATATAGACCTCGGAATGATCCTGCAGGTTCTCCCCGACACCCGGCAGATCGTGCAACACCGCGACGCCCGCCTGTTGCAGAACCGGCGCCGGGCCGATGCCGGAGCGCTGCAACAGGTGGGGCGATCCGATCGGGCCCGACGAGATAAGCACTTCGCGGTTCGCCCGTGCAGCAACATGTTCGCCAGCAAGTTCGTACTCGACGCCGACGGCGCGCTTGCCTTCGAGCAACACCCTTCGTGTCATGGCATGCGTGACCACGGTGAGGTTCGGCCGGTCCATCGCCGGCTTCAGATAGGCATTGGCCGTCGACCAGCGCACGCCGTTCTTCACGGTCATGTGCATCGGTCCGAAGCCTTCCTGCATGTATCCGTTCGGATCGTCGGTGGCGATGTAGCCCGCCTCGCGACCGGCATCGACGAAGGCGCGGTAGAGCGGGTTTTTCATCTTGTTGCCGGCATTGGTCGCAAGCGGCCCGGAGGCGCCGCGATAGCTGTCGCCGCCGTCCTGCCAGCTTTCGGCCCGCTGAAAATAGGGCAGGCAATTGGCGTAGCGCCAGCCGCGCGCCCCCAGTTCCTCCCACTCGTCGAAGTCCCGAGCATGGCCACGCATGTAGACGAGCCCGTTGATCGACGACGAGCCGCCGATCACCTTGCCGCGCGGGCAATGCACCCGGCGGCCGTCGAGACCGGGTTCCGGCAGGGTCATGTATTTCCAGTTGTACTTCGTTCCGTTCATCGGAATGGATAGCGCCGTGGGCATCTGGATGAAGATCGACTTGTCGCTGCCGCCGAATTCCAGCACGAGTACCCTGGTGGACGGATCCTCCGACAGGCGGTTGGCAAGCACGCAGCCGGCCGACCCTGCGCCGATGATGATGTAATCGTATGTGTCGCTCATGGCGGTGATCTCCGGTGTCACGGGTATTGGCCCCAGCCGCGGCCGCGGGCGAAGAGCCGGGTCAGCACGTAGTGCACGGCACCTGCGGCAAGGCAGGACGGCACGGAGGCGGTCAGGTATTTGAAGGCCGGCAGGCTCGCGAGCGTCTGCGGGTTGAAGACGGCGACATAGACGATGAAGCCGACCGCAAGAGCGAAGAGCCCGATGGGGTTGAAGCCCGCGCAGAAGCGGTAAGGTCCGTTTTCCTGCGGCCCGTGCAGGCTGCGCATGTCGAGCTTCTGGCCACGCAGGAAGAAGTAGTCGGCGATGCCGATGCCGGCGAGTGCGGAGTTAAGCGCCGAGGTCCATACCAGGAAGATGAAGAAGCCGTCGTACATCTGCGGGTAGAAGATCACGAGCCCGAACGGGATGAGGCAGAAGAGGAACAGGATCGTGCCCCAGGAAATCGCGCGCACCGACGCCGTGCCGACCTGCCTGAGGCCGACAATGGACGTGTAAAGGATGTTCGCCATCGAGGTCATGTTGGCGAAAGCGACAAAGAGCAGCGCCACAATGCCGATCATTGGGCCGGCGATCTTCGTCATCCAGATGGTCGGATCGCTTTCACCGAGTGCAACCGCCGCAAGCAGACCGACGATTTCGCCAAGCGCGGCCGCACCGAAGATGCCGAGAATGTTTGGCCAGAAGGCGGTGCGCTCGTTCTTCGTCAGCCGCGCCAGATTGCCGATATAGGGCCACCAGGAGAAGCCGGCGGCGAGATTGACCTCGACTGCGACGACGAAGTTCAGCGTCTTGTCCTCGAAGGGCGGCGCGAGCGCGGGAAGTGCCAGAAGCTCGCCGATCGAATGGTGACTGAGGATGAGGTAGAGCATCGCCACCATCAACAGCACCAGCGCCGGCGAAACGACCATGTTGAAGAACTTGATCGAGGTCGGCCCCTTGGCGACGATGAACCAGGTGAGAAGGATGGCGCCAATGGCGGCGACGATCATCTTGGCGCCGGTCGGATTGGCGGCTTCTCCGGAGCTCAGCGCCATAAGGCCGTCGATCGAGCGGCCGAACATCATCGCGAGGACCGCGAGCCAGCCCATGGTGAGCACAACCACAGCAAGCACATAGACGACGCGGCTGCCGTTGTAGCCGAACTGACTGCGCAGCGCGACGAATTGCTCGACACCGTAGCGGCCCGACATGGGCGTCGTGGCGAGCGCCGTCAGAACGACGCCGACGATGTTGCCGATGACGATGGCGGCGATGCCTTCCTTCGGCCCGACGAAAAGACCGACGGAGCCGCCGATCAGGAAGGCCCAGGTGGCGATCGCCAACGCGGAGTTGGCATAGGTGAATTCCCAAAAGCCCCAGAGCCTTTCGGATGGCAGCAGCGGCGCGTCGCCGCGCTCGGCGGCGGCGCGGTTGCGCGCCGCCTCTGCCTGTTCGGTTTCGACGGATGCCAGCCGGCCCAGTGCAACGTGATCGGTCATCTCACGCCCCCCAGAACCAGAAGCCGACGACCAGCAGCAGCGTCAGCACGGTCATGCCGGTGTAGTCGAGCTTGGTCATCCTGCCCTCGAAGCGGTCTCCAGCCTCGATGTCCTCATAGATGCGGGCGCGCCGAGACAGTTCGCTCTGCCAGGCGATATCGTTGTGTTCCATTGTCGTTCCCCTTTTCGCGTCGCGCCTTTTGGCGTCTTTCCCGCGAAGACAGTCGCGGCTCCATCAGCCGCCGATCTTCGGGAGCGGGCGAACCCGCTTCCGGCTACCGAACCCGCACGGGCTCGGAATAGAAGGGCAGCCGGTCGATCCTCGGCGACCAGCTGCCGTTTTCGACAACGCGCCGCACATGGGCGGCAATCTCCTCCATCGGCGCGAACCAGACGTCGCCGCGTGTGAGAACCTGTTCGAGAAAGCGGTGCACCACCTCCCAGCGGGCCAGACGGCCGGTGGCAAACGGATGGACGACCGGCACCCAGAGCGCGCCATGGCGATAGGCGGCCTCGAACTCCTGCGCAAAGGCGGCAAAGCCCTGTTCCGGCGCCCGGATCGGCATCATGTAGTCGAGGTCCATCGACTGGACGTATTGCGGCCAATCGTCGAGACCCCAATGCGAAGGAAGTTCAACGAGGCGCCCGACATAGCACTCGAGGAGGTAGGGAATATCGTCACCCATCAGTGAGGCGTCATACTCAAAGCCACGCGACACCAGGAGATCGGCGGAGCGATGGGAGAAATTGTAGAGCGGTGCCCGCCAGCCACGCGGCCGCTTGCCGCTCGCTTTCAAGATCACTTCGATGCCACGATCCAGCCAGTAAGCCTCTTCGTCATCGGAAAGCTCGCGCGGGTGTTCGTGCAGGAAGCCGTGGTGAGCAAGCTCGTGACCGCCTTCGAGGATGTCCTCGATCGCCTGTGGATACTGCTCGATGCACCAGGCCGGCACGAAGAACGTCTGTTTGATGCCAAGTTGCCGGTAGCTCTCGACGATGCGCGGGATCGCCACCTTCGGCCCATATTGCAGCATCGAGATCGCCGAGACGCGGCTGTGGCCATCCTCGGGATGGGCGATATGGATGAGGCTGTCGGCATCCATGTCGAAGGTGATAGAGGCGGCGCACTTGGCGCCATTCGGCCAAGGGATGGGGTTGCGGATCATGGCATGATGCTCCCGCCGTTGCTGCCGATCCCCTGACCGGTGAAGTAGCGTCCTCCGGCCCCGGCAAGGAACAGCGCGAGTTCACCGATTTCCTCCGGCTTGCCGAAGCGGGCAAGCGGGATCGCCAACTCCCGAGCACGCCATTCCGCGCTCATATGGGCGGCACCCAGCATGTCCGTATCGATCGGACCTGGGCAGATGGCGTTGACGAGGACGCGTGGCGCGAACTCCTTCGCCCAGGAACGCACCAGGCCGAGCACGCCGTGCTTCGAGGCGACATAGGGCGAGAATGTCTCGCGGCCATAATAGGCCATGTCGGAAGCGATCATGATCAGCCGGGCCGGCGCCTCGGCCGTTCCGTTCATCAGCCCGAGCGCCATTTTGCCGACGAGGAAGCTGCCGCGCAGGTTGACGGCGATTACCCGGTCGAAATCGGCAACCGGCGTTTCGAGCAGCGGCGCCTCGTGGATGACGCCGGCGCAGTGAACGACGACATCCAGTCCACCGAACGTCTGCCGCAGCGCCTCGCCGACGGCGGCGACGGCGCCTTCGTCAGAAACATCGCAGGCGAGCGTGAGCGCCTCGGCCGCTCCTGCCCGTGCGGCCGCCGCCGCGGTCTCCTCAGGTTTGCGGATGTCGGCAAGCGCAACGCGCGCGCCGGACGCGGCGAAAGCCAGCGCACATGCGGCGCCGATGCCACGATAGGCGCCGGTGATGAGAACACGCGTGCTCATGCCATCACCTCGCCGCGGTCGAGCATCAGTGCCTGGCCCGTCATATCCTTGGCGCCGTCAGAGGCGAGGAAGAGATAGGGAGCAGCCAGATCCTCCGGCTCGAGCAGCCCCGGCAGAACCTGTGCGCCGACGATCTCGGCCAGGAGATCTTCTTCGCAGCGCCCGGTACGCAACGACATGTTCCTGAGCGACAGCATCGCTGCTTCGGTGCGCACCCAGCCCGGGCAGACGGCGTTGACGCGGATCCCCTTGCCGGCGAGTTCCTTCGCCATCACGCGGGTAAAGCCGAGGTTGGCATGCTTGGAGGCGATATAGGCCGAGAACTCCGGCACCGCGACCCGGCTCCAGATCGACGCGGTGACGACAATGCGGCCGCCGGCCGCCATATGCGGCACCGCGTGGCGGGTGACGTAGAAGGTGCCGTTGGTGTTGATATCGGTGATGCGGCGGAACGTGTCCTCGACGGCATCACCTTCTTCGGTGAGTGGCGTGATGCGCTCCAGCCCGGCATTGTTGACGAGAACGTCGATCCGCCCAAGCGGCGCAAGTGTCGCCTTCACCGCGGCGCTGTCGGTGATGTCGCATTCGAGCGCGGCGATCCTGCGGCCGAAACGAGCCGACATTTCGCGGGCTGCCGCATGGATGCCGGCGCCGGAGGAGAGGATGGTCACTTCGGCTCCGACAGCAGCAAACCCCTCGGCCACGGCGCGGCCGATACCGCGGCTCGCGCCGGTCACCAGCACGTGTTCGCCGGAAAAATCGTAACGGATGCGCCCCATGGTCTCAGCCCCTCTTCGCGTGCATGACGCGGCCGATCAGGTTCATCAGCACCTGCGCGGCGAGGATCGACGTGGAACCGGAATGATCGTAGTCCGGCGCAACCTCGACCAGGTCGATACCGACAATCGTGCCGCGCTTGGCAAGTGCCGCAAGGATCTCCAGAACTTCGTAGTAGATGAAGCCGCCATGGGACGGCGTGCCGGTGCCGGGCGCGATCGAAGGATCGAAACCATCGATGTCGATGGTGACATAGTAGCGGACGCCCGACGGTACGCGCGCGACGACAGCTTCCGTTCCCAATGCGCGGATCTGGCGCACCGAGAGGATGTCCGAGCCCATGGCGCGGGCATCCTCATATCCCTCCTTCGCAGTCGAGGAGACGTTGCGGATGCCGAGTTGCGAAAGGCCGCTGACATAGGATTTCTCCGCCGCCCGGCGCATGGGGTTGCCGTGGCCGTAGCGAACCCCATGGCGCTCGTCGACGAAATCGAGATGCGCGTCGATCTGGACGATGTGGATCGGACCGTTCCGGGCGCAGTCCTCAGCGAACGCATTGATGCAAGGGATGTTGACGGAATGGTCGCCGCCCAGCACCACCGGCAACGCACCCGCGGCCAGGATCTTGCGCACCCCGAATTCGATATTGGCGTGGCTCTTCATCGTGTCGGTGTGCACGATGTCGGCGTCGCCGATATCGACGATCGAAACCTTGTCATTCGGCAAGTAGGTAGCGTCGTCTTCGTGGTCATAGGCGCCGCCGTGGCCAAAGGAAAACAAGGTCGAGGCCTCGCGGATGGCGCGCGGTCCGAAACGGGTGCCGGCACGCCATTGCGTGCCGCAGTCGAAGGGCGCACCCAGGATCGCGATGTCGGCGTTTATCGCGTCCCAATCCGGCTGATAGGGATATTTGCCGAAGGTGCAGATGCCGACGAAGGGCAGGTTCAGTCGACCGGAATCGTAGGAATTGCTCGCCATGTGTCTCCTCCACAGGTGAAGGAGTGTGCGGAAGGCCGATACCTTTAAAAATATCTATGATTGGATGTTTAGTTGTGACTTAATCAATGCATGATCAACAAGGTTCGTCACCGCGTTCTCAATCTGTCGCTCGGCGACACGGAGCTCAGGCTGCTGCGCGTCTTCGCCTCCGTCGTCCAGTATGGCGGCTTCTCTTCCGCGCAAACCGCGCTTGGAATGACGCAGGCAACGATCTCCACCCATATGCGCCATCTCGAGGATCGCCTGGGCTTGCGGCTCTGCAGCCGCGGGCGCAGCGGCTTCCTGCTGACGGACGAGGGGCGCCTCGTCTATGAGGCGACGCTGGAACTCTTCGGATCGCTGGAGAAGTTCCAAAGCCGGGTCGGCGAGGCGCAAGGTGAGCTGAGCGGCAGCCTGACCTTCGGCACCGTGGATGCCATGATCACCAACAGGGATCTCGATCTTCAGGGCGCCCTTGCCGCCTTCCATCGGCAGGCGCCGCGCGTGCATCTCGAAATCGACGTCGCCGCGCCGCAACTCCTGCAGCAGGGGCTGCTGAGTGGCGGCTATCAGATCGTGCTGATGCCATCGGTCGGTAGCGTCACGCCACATTTCCGTACCCAACCGGTCTTTTCCGAGGTTCAGAAACTCTATTGCGCGCAAGGCCACCCGCTCTTCGGCGTCGCGGATGGGGCAATCACGACGGAGCTTCTGGAGGCGCAGTCCTTCGCTGGCCGTACCTATATGCTGAACGAGACGATTTGCGGCGTGAACTTCCGCTGGGCGGCAGCCACGCCGCATATGGAGGGAACGCTGCTGCTTCTCCTCTCCGGCGCCTATATCGGCTTCCTGCCAGATCATTATGCCGAGGAATGGGTGCGCAGCGGTCGCCTTCGGCTGCTGGCGCCGGAGCGTATGGCCTTCGAGGACATGTTCCACATCGCTCACCCACGCAACAAACCGTCGCGCGCCGCCGAGACGCTGGCGCGCGCCATTGTCGAAAGTGTGCGCACCCATCGTTGACGGCGGCGGCCGCAGCCCACGCGAAGCGCCTGCGGCCGACACGATCATTAGCCCTTCACCCGGACCGCTTTCGGATCATAGGCTGCTGTAAGGTGCGCAGTGACCGGGAAACGGTCGCCGGCGAGCTCGACCTCGAAGCGGCCGGACTCCACGAAGGCCCGGTCGACACCAGCCGCATGCTCGATCAGTGCCAGCGCCACCGAGCGACCAAGGGTATGACCGTAGGCGGCCGAGCGCACCTCGCCAACGGGCTTCCCATCCCGAAGGATCAACTCGCCACCCCAGAGCATGGGCAAGGGATCATCCACGGTAAATTGAAGGATGCGGCGGGAGGGTGAGCCCTTCACCTTTGCGGCAAGATAGGCCTCCCGGCCGATGAAGCCCCCAGCCCTGTCGACAGCCACGGCGAAGGCGAGCCCCGCTTCGCAAGGATTGACGTCCGGCGTGAGTTCGCGGCTCCAGGCACGGTAGCCCTTCTCCAGCCGGAGCGCCTCCAAGGCATAGTAGCCGCAATCGGTGAGCCCGAAATCACGGCCCGCCGCGTGCAATGCCTCGTAGACGCCGACCGCGAATTCCGTCGGTACGATCAGTTCCCACCCGAGTTCGCCGACATAGGTCATGCGGTTGGCATAGGCGGTGGCGTAGCCGATATCGATTTCGCGGATCGTGGCGAAGGGAAAGCCCTCGTTCGAGAGATCCGCGGAGGTAAGGCGCGAGAGTACATCGCGCGACTTCGGCCCCATCAGGGCGAGAACCGCATAGGCGGAAGTGACATCGGTGAGCGTCACATGGGCCTCAGCGGCAACGTTCTTGCAGATCCAGTCCGCGTCATGCACCGCCTGCGCCGATCCGGTAATCAGCAGGAAGCGGTCGGCGGCAAGGCGCATCACCGTCAGGTCGCTCTCATATCCGCCTCGCTCATTCAGGAGGCCGGTATAGACGGAGCGGCCGATCTCCACGTCGACCTCGGCCGCACAGATGCGATTGAGTGACGTCACCGCATCGCGCCCCTGGACCAGCAGCTTGGCGAAGGAGGTCTGGTCGAAAATGCCGGCTGCCTCGCGCGTCGCTTTCATCTCGCGCTTTACCGCCTCGTGCCAATTCTGCCGGCCAAAGGCGTATTCCGTCACGGGTCTTTCACCCTCGGCGGCAAACCAGTTGGCTCGCTCCCATCCCATCTTCGAGCCGAAGCAGGCCCTCTTGGCGGCGAGCCGATCATAGAGCGGCGACCGGCGGAACGGACGCGCCGTATCCAACTCCCGGTTTGGCCAGGGCATCGCATAATGCAAGCCGAGTGTCTCCTTGACGCGATCGTGCAGCCAGCGCGGGTTGTTGTTGAAGCTCGCGAAGCGGCGGATATCGACGGGCCAGAGATCCATCGTCGGGGCGCGGTTGACGATCCACTCCGCGAGCGCTCGCCCTGCCCCGCCGGCGCTGGCGATGCCCATCGAATTGAAGCCGGCGCCGACAAAGAAGTTTCTCAGTTCGGGCGCCTCGCCCAGAATGAAATTGTTGTCCGGGGTGAAGCTCTCCGGGCCATTGTAGAACTTCTTCACCTCCGAGGTCGCCAGCTGCGGCACGCGCTGCAGCGCGTTGTGCATGAGGATTTCGAACTGGTCCCAATCATCCGGCAGCAGAGCGAACTCGAAATCGTCGGGAATGCCCGCCATGCCCCAGGGTTTGGCCTCCGGCTCGAACCCGCCCATGACCAGACCGCCGACCTCTTCCTTGAAGTAGATGTAACCATCGGGATCGCGCATGACCGGCAGATCGGGATGCACGCCGTCAATCCGGCCTGTGACGATGTACATGTGTTCGGCCGAGTGCAGCGGCACGGTAACGCCGCACATCTGGCCGACCTTGCGCGCCCATTGGCCCGCGCAGTTGACGACGATCTCGGCGGTGATGGCCCCACGGTCGGTTTCCACGGCCGTGACGGCGCCGTTGCGGACGGAAATGCCGGTGACCCGAACGCGTTCGAAAATGCGCGCACCGCGACTGCGTGCGCCTTTGGCGAGCGATTGCGTGAGATCGGTCGGATTGGCCTTGCCGTCGCCCGGCAGCCAGACGGCGCCGACGAGGTCGTCGATCGCCATGACCGGCCACAGATCCTGCGCCTCCCTCGGCGAGATCACCTCGATCTCAACGCCCTGCGCGCGTGCTGAAGCAGCGGTGCGTTTCAGCACCGTCATGCGTTCCGCCGAGCGCGCGACGGAGAGGGAGCCGCAATTCTTCCAGCCCGTAGCAAGCCCCGTCTCCGCTTCCAGCTCGCTATAGAGCTTGGTCGAATATTTGATGAGACCCGTCATATTGGCCTGGCTGCGCAATTGCCCGACCAGGCCCGCCGCGTGCCAGGTGGTGCCGCCGCTCAGTTGCCCCTGCTCCAGAAGGATGACATCCCGCCAGCCGAGCTTGGTCAGATGATAGGCGACCGAGCAACCGATAATACCGCCACCGACGATGACGACCTGGGCTTGTGTTGGAAATTCCTGCGCCATGAAACGACCCTCCCGAAACCATGGAAGGCCATACGGTAACAAAACGCCGCCAAAGAACAAGACAAAATGTTACAAAAGATTACATCTTCTATTCTGCGACGATCAGAACCGGCCCCTTGCGCTCCAGTGCCTCACGGATCGCCTCCGGCGGACGACGATCAACGATCACCCCGGCGGCAGCCTCGAACCGCGGGATGCGCAGCGGCGTCAGCCGTCCGAACTTGGAACTGTCGAGCACGAAATAGGCCTTGGCAGCCGTCGCCACCATCCGGGAGCGCTGCTCGGCGCCACTGCGGGTAAAGTCGGTCACCTCGCCATCCGGCGACAGTCCGCCACCGCCAAGGAACGCAACGTCGACGCGGAAGTGAGCGATGGCTTCGAGCGCATCGACGCCGACAGCCGCCTCCTCGTCCGGATCGATTTCGCCGCCAAGCATATGCACGCGGACCCGGGGTTGCCGGCACATCAGCAACGCGATCGACAACGAAGTCGTGCAAATCGTCAGGTTTTTCCGCCCAGACAGCGCATGGGCGACCGCCAGCGTCGTCGTGCCGGAGTCAAGGAAGACGACCATGCCGTCGCGCACCAAGCCAGCGGCAGCACGACCGATCGCCGCCTTCGCCCCGGCATTTTCCTCCCGGCGCTCGACGAACGCCGCTTCCGTCGGCTCAAAGAGGGTGGCGCCGCCATGCACGAGATCGAGCTGGCCGCGATCGGCAAGAAGCTTCAGATCCCGGCGGATCGTCTGACGCGAAACATCGAAGAAATCGGCAAGCTCGGTGATTCCAACCGTGCCGTCCTGAGCAAGGCGTCGCAGGATTTCGCCGTGACGGCGTGGTGCAAGGGCTCGGGCGCTTTGCGAGTCTGACATATGGCTATCTGTGTTCATTTTTGTCGTTTTGGCAAGCCGGGCGGCAACATCGCTGCCACTGCGGGATCATTCTCGCTCATTACCAGCAGAAGTTCACGCAGTTTTGCCGATATCTCGACAAGAATACGCTTGGAGATGTCCTTATATGTTGCATAATGTAACCATTCCTTTCACTCACGTTCCAACCCGTCGCTTCGCGATCAGGAAGGTGACAATGCAACAGGCCAGCATGGGCGCCCGCCACTTCATCTTCTATCTGCTCGACGGTTTTGCCCTGCACGGCTTTTCCGCGGCGATCGAGGCGCTGCGCCTCGCCAACGATGTGGCAGGTCGGCCAGTGTACGGATGGCAATCTGTAACGGCGGATGGTCATCCCGCGGTCTCGTCCTGCGGCACACGCATTGCTGCGACGGGATCGCTGGTGGACGAGCGTGGTCGTATGCATCGCGGCGGAGAACCGCCGTTCGTCGTCGTCTGTGGCGGCCGCGCAAAGCCGCCGGATGACAGGGCGCTGGACGCATGGCTTCGGCTTTGCGCGCGGAGCCACCGGCCACTCGCCGCGCTTGCCGGCGGTGTCTACTGCCTGGCTCGCGCCGGCCTGCTCGACGAGCGCCGTTGCGCCGTCCACTGGGAACATTTCCCGGATTTTTCGGAGCGGTACGTCGCGGCCAAGGCGCACCAAACTGCGTTTGAGATCGACGGCAGCATTTACACCTGTGCCGGCGGCAACGCACCGTTCGACATGTTCCTGCGCATCATCGAAACGGACCTCGGTCGGGACGTGACCAACCGCATCTGCGAGACAGCACTTTGCGAACGGCTTCGCGAGACGGGCGAACGCCAGCGGCTTCCGTTGCAGGCACGCCTCGGCATCGACAACCCATTGCTGATCCGGATTATCGAGCAGATGCAGGCAAACCTCGCCGAGCCACTGAAACTTGCCGACATGTCGCCGGCAACCGGCCTTTCCCGACGCCAGATGGAGCGCCTGTTTCGAAGGGAAATGGGGCGCACGCCAGCGCGCTACTATCTCGAGCTGCGGCTGGAGCGCGCCCATCTCCTTCTGCTCACCTCGTCGCTTCCCGTCATCGAGATCGCCGTCGCCTGCGGCTTCTCCACCGCCTCGCATTTTTCCCGCACCTATCGGGAGCGCTACGGCATCACGCCGCTGCGCACGCGTATCGCCGAAATGGAGCGGCTTCATAAAGGTGGTGGGTTGAGGATGGAGAAGGAAGAGCGTCGGGTGGCCTGAAAGGCGCCACGTCCATGGCGCCTTCCTTCGGGATAAAGTCTTGTTGGAGCGGGGCTACCCGCCGCGATTGGCTATCGCCAAGCCTGGGTGCGGGCCAGCAGACCGCGGGCGATCAGCGCGTGAACGAGCTTGGCAACGACGTTCGTGTAGAAGATCATCATGCCCATGGCGGCGGCCGGCGCGATGTCGCCCGCATCGTCCATGTTCAGCACCGCAACTGAGGCAAGCTTGGTGTCCGTCGCATAGAGAAAGACGACCGCCGAGACCGTCGTCATCGCATTGACGAAGAGATAGATCGCGATGTTGAGGATCGCCGGAAGGCAGACCGGCACGGTCACGCGGAACAACAGCCGATGGAACGGCTGCTTGAGGGAGGCGGCGACGGATTCGAATTCCGGATCCATCTGCTTTAGCGCGGTCAATGCCGTCAGATGCGCGACGGTATAGAAATGCGTCACCGTCGACACGACGAGGATCGTCATCGTGCCATAGATCGCGTGCAGCGGATTGGCCGGGTTGTTGAAGAAGAAGATGTAGGCAAGGCCGAGCACCATGCCGGGCACGGCCATCGGCATCATTGCCAGGAAATGAAAGAGGCCACGGCCGAAGCGGAAGCCATCGGCCTTCTCGACCATATAGGCGCCGGCAAAGACGACGACCGAGCCGAAGAGCGCCGTGAGAAGCGCGAGCCGGATCGAATTGCCATAGGCCGCCCAGCCGCCACCGTCCATCAGGTCGAAGGCAAAGTTCTTCGTCGTCAGCGTCAGGTCATAGGGCCAGAACTTAACGACGGCCGCGATCTGGCACATGGCGATCATGCCGAGAATGAACAGGCTGACGAGGCAGGCGAAGGCAAGGCAGAGCCCATCCATGCGCATGTTGGGCTTCGGCGAATAGGGTACCGCGCGCGCCGAGAGAAGTGCCACTTGCCGCTTCTGCATATGTTGATCGACGACAAAGGCAAGCACGGCTGGCACGAGCAGGATGACGGAAACGACCGCGCCCATCTCGAAATTCTGCTGGCCGATCACCTGCTTGTAGATATCGACGGCAAGCATGCCGTATTGTCCGCCGATCACCTTGGGCAGGCCGAAATCCGTGATGACCAGCGTAAAGACGACGAAGGCCGCCGACACGATGCCATAGCGCGCGCCGGGCACTGTGACGGTGGTGAAGGTGCGCCACTTGCTGGCTTTGAGAGAAGCGGCCGCCTCGTAGTGTCGGGCATCGGCGACGGAAAGCGCCGTCAGGATGATCAGGAAGGCGTGCGGCAAGGTGAAGAAGATCGAGCCGATGACGATGCCGATCGGCCCGTAGATCGAATAGCCGAGCAGCCAATCCCTGAAGATGCCCTGATTGCCGAAGAGATAGACCAGCGCTATGCCCGGCAACAGCGACGGCACCAAGATCGGGATCGTCAGGATGCCGCGAAACAGGCTCTTCAGCGGCATGCAGCTTCGCGTCAGCCCATAGGCGAGCGCAAAAGCGATCGAGACCGTGAACACGGTGCTGATCGCCGCCATCAGCACCGAATTGTAGATCGACCGGGCAAGGGCCGGTGTCGAGAAATAGGTCGCGAAGTTCTCGAAGCCGAGGCTGCGCGTCGGCCGCAGCACGACACGCCGGAACGTGCCGGAATCGTATTCGCGCCATTCCGTCCCCTTCTCCAGGGTGGAGCCGACGAGGAAGGCTGCATCATCCGTGGTACCGCGAATGCGGTAGTGAACGGGACTGCGGAACTTGAACTCCGGAAAGAACTTCGTGGCGGCAAGCCGCCCGTCGGAACTGCTGGAAAGTTCGCTCTCCGCCACTGCTTCGAGCTGCCGGTTGAGGTCCGCGGCACTGACGACCGGTCCCCAGTTCGCGACCGTCTCGTCGCTCACCTGAAACTCGAATGCCGCAAGGTCGAACCGGTGCGTGGACAGCGACTTCGACAGCATGACGAAGAGCGGCGCCCCGAGCGCCACGATCAGGTAAAGCCCGATGACCGCCATGAAGCCGAGCTTGATGCGGTCGTCGCCGGAGGCTTCCTGCCGGAGCCGCTTGCCGATAACGGGAAGATGAGGCGCTTCGAGGACCATGTTCATCGTCAGGCCCCCCTCGGATAGAGCAGCAGGCGCTCCCGCGGGATCTCCACCTGGATGGCACCGCCCGTTTCGATCCTGAGGCGCCTGACGGCGTTGACGGAAAAATCGGCGACGAGCGTGCGCTCGCCGAGGCGAGGTGCCGTCAGGCGCGTGCGCCAGAACATGCCGAGGAATTCCATTTCCCGCACCTCCGCATCGATCAGGTTCTGCGGCGTTGCCGGCCGGTCGCTGGCGTTGGCGGCATGCGCATCGGCACCATGCGGGATGATGTCGACGGGACGCACGACAGCCGTGGCCGCATGACCGGCCGAAAAATCCTCGGTCGAGCAGCAGAAGGCCGAATGGCCGATCTCGACCTCACCGTCGCGTAGCACGCTCGCGGGAAACTGATTGGTCTCGCCGATGAAGTCGGCGACGAACAGCGTTTCGGGATGGCGATAGATTTCGGTGGGCGGGCCGACCTGTTCGATGACGCCGTGGTTCATGACGACGATCCGGTCCGCCATGGCGAGCGCCTCCTCCTGGTCGTGCGTGACCATGATGGTCGTCACGCCGAGTTTGCGCTGCAGTGCCTTGATCTCGTGACGGAGGTGCACACGGACCTTTGCGTCGAGCGCGGAGAGCGGCTCGTCGAGCAGCAAGAGCCCGGGTGAGATGGCGATCGCGCGGGCAAGCGCGATGCGTTGCTGCTGGCCGCCGGAAAGTTGCGCCGGATACTTCTTGCCGTGGGCCGAAAGGCCGACCATTTCCAGCAGTTCAGCGACACGGGCCGCCACCCCCGCTTTCGATCGGCCGGTGTTTTCCAGGCCAAAGGCGATGTTCTGTTCGATCGTCAGGTTCGGGAAGAGCGCGTAGGACTGGAAGACGATGCCGTAGTCCCGGCTGGAGGCCGGCAGGGTCGAGATATTGCGCCCATCCTGCAGGATGACGCCCCGAGTCTGCAGATCGAGGCCGGCAATTGCCCTCAACAACGTTGTCTTGCCGCAGCCGGACGGGCCGAGGAAACAGATGAATTCGCCCCGCGCGATGCTGAGCGATATGTCGCGCAGCGCAATGAAGTCGCCATAGGTCTTCCACAAATCCGAGATCTGCAGATAGGGGGCCGGTTCCGCATGATCGGCGGGGCGCTGACGGCTGGTGGACATCGGTTCGATCGACAGGGCATGCCTCATCTGCAAGCTCCGCTGCTTGAGGGATTTCGGGAGAATGCGGGTGGGCGCAGCGCCAAGGCGCTACGCCCGGCCGATCAGGCTCAGCTTTTCGGTTCCGACTTGGCGTCGTAACGCTTCTGCCATTCCTTCAGGATCGCCGCCCGATGGTTGGCGGCCCATTCGAAGTCGTTGTCGATCATCTTCGAGGCGATGTCGGACGGCAGGTGCTCGACCTGCTTGGCGACACCCGGATAGGCAACGACGGCATAGCCGGCATTGTACATCTCGTTGGCTTCCTTGGTGACCGACCAGTCGACGAGCGTCTTGGCGGCTTCAAGATTTGCCGTACCGGCAATGATCGCCGTCGCCTCAGCCTCCCAGCCCGAACCTTCCGAAGGAAAGATGATGTCGATCGGCGCACCAGCGCTCCTGGCCTTGGCGCCCGGGAACTCGAAGGAAACGCCGATCACCGCTTCGCCGGCGCCGGCCATCTTGCAAGGCTTGGAGCCGGAATGGGTATAGGCAGAGATGTTCTCGTGGAGCTTGTCCATGAAGCCCCAGGCCTTCTCCTCGCCCCACATCTGCATCCAGCCCGAGACGTCGAGGAACCCGGTGCCAGACGACGCCGGATTCGGCATCACGATGTGGCCCTTGTATTCCGGCTTTGTCAGGTCGTCCCAGCTTGTCGGCGCCTTGAGGCCGAGCTTTTCGCCCTCGACCGTGTTGTAGCAGAGTGCTGCGACATAGGCGTCCATGCCGACCCAGCTCGGCGGCTTATCCTTGTCGACGAATTTCTTGTCGAGTACCTCGACACCCTTGGGCTGGTAAGGCTCCAGCATGCCCTCCGTTTTCAGGAGCAGCAGCGATGTGGCGGCCAGGCCCCAGACGACGTCGGCCTGCGGATTGTCCTTTTCGGCCAAAAGCTTGGCCGTCATGACGCCGGTGGAGTCGCGCACCCAGTTGATCTTGATGTCCGGATGGGCCTTCTCGAAGGTCGCCTTGTAACGGTCGAGGTCCACGGCTTCGATCGCCGTGTAGACGGTCAGTTGGGTTTCAGCGGCAGCGATGGCAGGAAGCACAGCGGAAGCGGCGCCGGCAAGCACAAGGAGCATGCGTCTGTTCATGATTGAAGTTCTCCTCTGAAGTCCTGGAAAAACCGGGGAAGCGCGGCGGGCAATCTTGATGCTGCCCTGTTGTGATCGGCTTCGGGAAACATTCTGCGCAGCGGTTTCCGGTAAGTAAAATTTATTATTCTTATCGTTCAGTAGATAAAAACTATGGATGCCATGCCGCGAAACCAGGCATATCGACAGGCAAACGGTCACATCTTCGGCAACCTTCAATAGAACTTCGGAAAGACTGCAAATTCCCGAGGCAGATCTGCGATTGCACCCGGAAAAGGCTGTCAAAGCATCAGGCGGCACAACAAAAAAGGGAGCCGCCACGGCAGCTCCCAGAAGGGTGATTGCGCGGGGGAAACGCTCAGATCACCATGGCAGGGAGAAGGTCTTGACGTTGGTAAAGCTCTTCATCGCCTCGATGACACCTTCCTTGTAGCCGTTGCCCGAATCCTTGATGCCGCCGAAGGGGCTCATCTCGATGCGGTAGCCCGGCACTTCCCAGATGTTGACCGTGCCGACCTTCAGCCCGGCGATGTATTTCTGCATGCGCCGGAAGTCGTTGGTGCAGACGCCGGAGGAAAGGCCGAAGGCCGTCGAATTCGACAGGGCGATCAGCGCGTCGTCGTCATCGGGCGCGCGCACGATCGGGATGATCGGCGCGAAGGTTTCCTCCATCACCAGTTCGCTCGAGTGCGCGACCCGGTCGACCACGATCGGCGGCAGCAGGGCACCCTGTCGGCCGGGGTTGTAGAGGATCTCCGCTCCCTCTTCGGCCGCCTGGTGCACGCGCCGCTCGAAGATTTCGGCCGCGCGCGCATGCACGACCGTGCCGAGTTCCGTCGCGCGGTCCATCGGATCGCCGAACTTGAGCTTCTTCGCCCGCTCCAGCACCAGCGGCACGAAGCGGTCGGCAACGCTCTCCTGGCAGAGAATGCGCTTCACCGCCGTGCAACGCTGGCCGGAATTCTTCGTCGCGCCGGCAACGGCGAGATCCGCTGCTTTGGCGAGATCGGCGTCCGACAGATCGTTGAGGATGATCAGCGGGTCGTTGCCGCCGAGTTCCAGCACCTGCCGCTTGTAATGCGCGTGCGCCGCAATCAGCTTTCCGACCGGCACGCTGCCCGTGAAGGTGATCAGGTCGAAGTTCGGGTTGGTGATCATCTCCATGCCGATATCGGCCGGCCAACCGGTCACGACCGAGAGCATCTCCGGCGGCAGGCCGGCTTCGTAGAGAATGTCGGCGAAGACGAGCGCCGTCATCGGCGTCAGTTCGGTCGGTTTCAACACCACGCAATTGTTCGTCGCAACGGCCGGCGCCACCTTGTGTGCCACCATGTTGAGCGGGTGGTTGAAGGGCGTGATCGCCGAAATGGCGGTCAGCGGTTCGCGGGTGGTGAAGATCTTGCGCGCCTTGCCGTGCGGGGTGAGGTCGCAGGAGAAGATTTCGCCATCGTCATGGATGCACATCTGACCGGACAGCGTCAGCACGTCGAAGGCGCGGCCGACCTCGTAAAGCGAATCCTGCTTCGAAATGCCGAGCTCCAGAGTGATCAGGTCGGAGATCTCCTCCTTGCGCGCGACGAGCAGCTCCGCCGCCTTCAGCAGGATGCGCTGACGCTCGTAGCGCGTCAGCTTCGGCTGGTAGGCGGCCGCGATCTCGAAGGCCTTGCGGGCGTGCTCGGCGTTGCCCGCCGGCACGGTGCCGATCACGGCATCGTTCCAAGGGTAACGCACCTCGATGCGCCCCTCGGTCTCGACCGCCTTGCCGGCGATCCGCATCGGCTCGTGGCGAATTGCGAATGTCGTTTCCACCTTGGTCATCGCTCCCTCCCTAATGTGCGGCTTGCGCGGCTGCGACGAGCGCATAGAAGAAGGCATCGAAATTGCGCAACGTGCCGGCCGCCGAAAGCTCGGGCAGCTTGCGGTTGGCGATGAAGGGGACCTCCTGCTCGGTCAGGCCACCGTGCGAGCGCAATGGCTCGTTCAGCGCGGCAAGGTCGTGACGGTGCTCGCTGGTGCCGAGCGTCTTGTTTTCGGTCGAGATCAGCACGAGATCGCCGATGCGGTCGTCGGGCAGGTCGAAACGCACGCAGGCTTCCGGACGGAAGAGCACGACGTCGATGCCGTCGGTCGCCTGCAGGCGCTCGATGATCTCTTCCTTGTCCGTCCCTTCAGGCAGATAGGCCGTGGCGAACGAGCCGAGCGCGCCGTGATGGACGACATAGGGGTCGGTGATCGGCAGGATCACCCGCGCGGCGTCCTTGCCGAGCCATTCGTCGAGCAGGTCCTGAACGTAGACGACATCCGGCGAACCATCGGCCTTGTGCTTCGGCTTCATGCCGTGATCGGCGGTGACGATGATTGCCGCACCCAGCGCGTCGAGTTCGGTCAGGTACTTGTCGAACATCTCGTAGAAGGCGTTCGCCTGCGGCACCCCCGGCGCGTATTTGTGCTGCACGTAGTCGGTCGTCGTCAGGTACATGACATCCGGCCGGAATTCCTTGAGCAGCTTGACGCCGGCGGCGAAGACGAACTCGGAAAGATCCGCCGAATAGACTTCCGGCACCGGCCGGCCGAGCCAGGCCGAAGCATTGTCGAGGCCGTTTTCCGCCCTGGTCGTCTTGTCGGATTTTTCCGACGAGAAGCAGATCGCCCTGCCCTCGTCGAAGGTGAGGCCATGGCCGAGAAGCGCCCGCAACTTGTCCTTCGCCGTCACGACCGCGACCTTTGCACCGGCATCGTAGAACGCCTTGAAGATGGTCGGCGCGCGCAGGAAGCGCGGGTCGTTCATCATCACTTCCTTGCCGGTCTGCGGTTCGTAGAGATAGTTGCCGCAGATGCCGTGGATCGCCGGCGGTCGACCGGTGGCGATGGACAGGTTGTTGGGGTTGGTGAAGCTCGGGATAACGCTGAGCGCGGTACGCTCCGTTCCGGTCTTGCGGATGCGCTCGAGCGTCGGCATCAGCCCGGCCTTGATGGCTTCGTCGAGATAGGCCGGTTCGCAGCCATCGAGGCAGATGGCGATGGCCGGAACCTTCGGCCAGGGATAGGTGCGGCGGTTGGCGGTGACGGTGATCTTGGACATCTGGTTCATGGGAGTTTCCTCTGTGTTCAGGCAGCGAGGCGGCGGCGTTCCTCAAGGGCAACGGCCGGCGGGGCGGCGCTGTCGACGCCCATTTCGGTCAGGGATTCGCGGGCAGCCGCGACCACGCAGCGCATGACATGCTCGTCCATGCGGCCGATGCAGCCCACACGGAAGCTGTCGACGACGGTCAACTTGCCCGGATAGATGATGAACCCCTTCTCCTTCATCAGGTCGTAGAAACGATCGAAGGCGAAGGCCGGATGGGCCGGGCTGAAGAAGGTGACGATGATCGGCGACAGCCACTGGTCGGCAAGCAGCGTCTCGAACCCGGTCTCACGCATTCCGGCGACCATGACGTCGCGGTTGCGGGCATAGCGGGCTCCGCGGCCGGCGACACCGCCCTCTTCCCGGTGCAGCCGCAGCGCTTCCAGGAAAGCCGCGACCACATGGGTTGGCGGCGTGAAGCGCCACTGGCCGGTCTTGTTCATGTATTCCCATTGGGCATGTACATCGAGGCTCAGCGAATGGCTGAGACCCTTGGCGGCCTCCAGCTCGCTCTTGCGGGCGATGACGAAGCCGAAGCCGGGCACGCCCTCGATACATTTGTTGGCGGAGGAGACGATCGCCTCGTAGCGGAAATCGTTGACACCGGCCGGCACGGCGCCGAAGGCGCTCATGGAATCGACGAGCAGCTTGCGGCCGCGGGAGTAGACGGTGTCGGAGATCTCCTTCAGGGGATTGAGGATGCCCGAGCTGGTCTCGCAATGGACGACGACGACATGGGTGATCGCCGGATCGGCATCAAGCGCGGCGGCGACTTCGGGACCGCGCGGTGGCATGTAGTCGCCCTTGTCGATCGTCACGTGATCGCGACCGAGATAGGAGAGCGTCTGGGCGATGCGCTTGCCATAGGCGCCGTTCATCAGCACCAGTACCTTGCCGTCCTTCGGAACGAAACTGCCGAGCATCGCCTCGACCGAGAACGAGCCGCTGCCCTGCATCGGCACGCAATCGAACTCACCCTCGGTATCGCCGGCAATCTCAAGCAACTCGCCGCGAAGTCTGGCGGTCATCGCGCGGAAATCGCCGTCCCAGGACCCCCAATCCTTCAGCATCGCTTCCTTGACTTCATAGGCCGTGGTCAGCGGGCCGGGCGTCAGGAGATAGGGTTCGCCGAGTCTCGGCTTTTCCAGGGGCGCGATGGTTCTGTCAGAAGCGGTGTTTGGCATGGTCCGTCCTCGCAGTTGGCGTGTTCGAGAAAGACAATGCGGTGGAAACATGTATCTGTAAAATCGTTCTTTTGTATCAATATATAGACTGTACTTATACATCTAGGCTGCGGGAACCAGACGGCTTTCGAGCAGATCTCCGCTGTCGCGCAGACGCGGATAGGCCATGGCCGTCACCAGTGAATTGACCTCCTTCAGCGCCCGCACGATCTCCAGATGCATGTCGCTCGACAGGATGCTCGCCGCCACCCCTTGGCGAAGCCGCTCCAGATGGCTCTTGCTGCTCTCCTCGACGAGGCGGCGCACGTGTTCCTTTTGCCGGACCATCTCGCGGGCAATCACCGGGTCGGGGGAGACGAGAAGATTGGCCGCGAGCCTGACATTGGAAGATACGGCCGCGTGCAGCAGGGTGAGCTCGCGCCAGCCCGCCTGCGAGAAGGTGCCCGCGCCCTCCAGCCGCTCCTCTGCCATTTGCAGAAGGTTCTTCGCAACGACGTCGCCGGCATATTCGAGATGGATCGCCGCCTCCGTGAGCTCGATGCCGCGCCGGGATTGGTCTTCGGTGAGCACACCGCGGTTGACGGCGGCGATGTAGAGCTTGATCTCGCTATGCGCCCGGTGGATGTCGGCGTCGATGCCGCGCAGCGTCTTGACCGCCTCCGGCGTCGGCGACTGAATGACAGTCATGACCGGCTCCAGCATTCGCGCAATGAGATTGCCCATGTGCAGCACTTCGCGCGCCGCGGCCGCGAGCGCCTGCGCCGGCTTGTCGATCAGCGTGCGGTCGAGCGCGCTGACATGGACAGAGTGGTCGCCAGCACCGGCGGCGTCCGGCATGAGCAACTGAACGAGCCGCGCCATCGCGCCGCAGGAAACCATTCCGACGAGAACCAGGGTGGCGTTGAAGAATACATGCAGGTTGACGAGTTGGCCGGCCGCCGTATCACCCGGAAGCCAGGTGAAAGGGGCGTGCAACGAGAATAGGCCGAAGATCATTGCGCCGAACAGGGCGCGAAAGAGGAGGTTCCCAAGCGGCAGGCGCCGGCCCTCGACCGGCAGACCGCGCGTCAGCCATAGCGCGATCAACCCGCCGCCAATGTTGACGCCGAGAACCAAGGGTATGCCGACCTCGATGGGCACGATGCCTTTCGCGGCAAAGGTCAGGATCAGCAGGATCGCCGCCACGCTGGAATGCAGCGCCCAGGTAAAAAGCGCCGCAAGGATCATCACGGTCAGCGCGTCCCTGCCGATGAAAGCGACGATGGACGGCAGGAGCGGGCTTTGCGCGAGCGGCTGCGTCGCATGGCCGATCATCTGCAGCGACAGGAGCAGAAGGCCGATGCCGAGCACGGCGCGTCCGCCTTCAACAGCCTTGCGCGCCGAGGCCTTCAGATGCATGAGGCCGCCCACCGCAATCAAGAGCGGCGCCAGCCAATTGAGATCGAAGGACAGGATCTTGACGACGAGCGCCGAACCGAGATCGGCGCCGAGCAGCACCGCCAGGCCGGTATCAAGCGCCAGCGCGCCGCTGACGGCGAAGCCGGCGGCAAGCATGGCGACGGCCGTCGAGCTCTGCAAGGCAATGGCAACGGCGCAGCCGCAGGCGGCGGCGCGCGGCCGCCCACCAGCGCCGCCGACGGTGCGCGCGACGATGTCGCCCGCCGCCGCTTCAACGCCTTTCTTCACGAGACTGACGGCATAGAGCAGCAGGACGGTTGCGGCGGCGAGCTCGAGGGCGACAGCCGGCAGGTTCATGGGCGTGTTCCGGAAAGAGCAGCAATCCGAAAACTATCCTTTGCGACTTTACATAAATCAAATCGTTCGTTCTAATGAATCCATAGGTCAGATCTATCCTGAAGAGGCGTCCGCACGCATGCGCTATGTCCAGCTTCGCGCCTTCCACAATGTGGCAATCCATGGCGGCTTCTCGCGCGCTGCGGAAGCGCTGTTCCTCACCCAGCCTGCCATTTCGGACCAGGTGCGCAAGCTCGAGGAGGAGTACGACGTGCTGCTCTTCAACCGAAACAAGAAGCAGGTGACACTGACCCAGGCCGGCCAGAACCTCCTTGAAGTCACGCGCCGCATGTTCGACGTCGAGCAGCAGGCGCTGGACCTTCTTTCGGAATCGCGGGCGCTCAGGGCCGGCAAGCTTCGCATCGTCGCCGACGCTGCCCACCACCTGCTGCACATCCTTGCCGCCTTCCGGCGCACCTACCCGACAGTGCAGGTCTCGATCGATTCCGGCAATACCGAGACGGTCATCACCAGTCTGCACGCCTACGAGGCGGATATTGGCGTTCTCGGCGAAATCCCGCAATCGAGCGATTTCGACATCCTGAAACTCAATTCCACGCCAATCATCGCCTTTGCCAGCTTCAACTATTCGCTGGACAATCGGAAGAAGATCACCTTCGCCGAGCTCGTGAAACACCCGCTCGTCATGCGCGAGCAAGGCTCGAAAACCCGGCAAAAGCTGGAGGCCATGGCGGCACGATGCGGCGTGCAGCTGACGCCGCTGATCGAGGCCGAAGGCCGTGAGGCCGTTCGCGAGATCGTGGCGGCCGGCGGCGGCGTCGGTTTCGTCTCCTCCGCTGAGTTTGGCCAGGACGCCCGCCTCGTTCCCATCGAAATCGACGCGCCCGAGATGCTGATGGACGAAGCGCTGATCTGCCTGCGCGAGCGCAGCAACGGCAAGCTCGTCAGCGCCTTCTTCGACATTGCGCGCAAACTTGCGCACACGCCGACGTGAGCCGCGAGGGATCAAAGACACAAAGGTGTCGCTGCAGCGCTTTGACTTGCCGCATGCTTTGTCCCTTTGACCCGCTGTCATTAAAGGGGACGTGCAGTCGGCCGCCGGTTTGACGCCTGAACGACGGTCACGGCGATCATGTGGAAGACGTCGTCGACAGTACAGCCACGCGAAAGGTCGTTGGCGGGCTTGGCGAGCCCTTGCAGGATCGGGCCGATGGCGGTGGCGCCGCCGATGCGCTGAGCGATCTTGTAACCGATATTCGCCGCATCGAGATTGGGGAAGACGAAGACATTGGCCTCACCATGCAGTGCCGAGTTGGGTGCCTTGGCGGCACTCACCGCCTCGACGAAGGCGCTGTCGAACTGCAATTCCCCATCGATGACAAGGCCGGGTGCCGCGGCATGGGCAAGCCTCGTCGCCTCCACCACTTTGGAAACGCGCTCGTGCGCAGCACTGCCCGCAGTCGAAAACGAGAGCATCGCCACCTTCGCAGGCTTGCCGGAGAGCGCCTCGAAGGACTGCGCCGAAGTCACGGCGATGTCGGCGAGGCCTGCAGCATCGGGATCCACCACCAAACCGCAATCGGCAAAGACGAAAGCGCCCTTCTTCGCGTGATGCGGCGCACAGAGCATCATCAGGAAGAAGCTCGAAACGAGACTGACGTGTGGCGCGCGGCCGATGGTCTGGAGCGCGGCGCGCACCGTGTCGGCGGTGGTCGCAACCGCGCCGCCAACTGTGCCGTCGGCCGCATCTTCCCGCACCATCATGGCAGCAAAGACGAGCGGCGAACGCACCGCCTCCCCCGCTGCTGCCTCATCCACACCCTTGTTCCGTCGCAGTTCATGGTAAGCCGCAGCAAGGCGCCGGGTAAGCGGTGACGAGGCCGGATCCTCGATGCGGACTTCGCCCGGCCCCGCACCGGCGGCCTCCAGCCGCTCTTCGACAAGCTTGCGACTGCCGACGAGCGTGATTTTGGCAAGACCGGCACGAACGGCCCTGAGGCCCCCCTCGACGATGCGCGGGTCTTCTCCCTCGGCAAGCACGATGTGGCGCGGCGCGGCCTTCGCGGCTTCGAGAATGCGATCGAGCGGTTTCATCAGGCCTGCCCCAGATAGTGAATGCCGACGAGGATGAAGAGAGCGATGAAGATGGTTTCGGCAACGATTAGCGCGACCGCATCGCCGCCGACGTCGAGCACGCGGCGAAGCGAAGTGCGCATGCCGACGGCGACGATGCCGGCGAGCAGCGCCCAGCGCGAAGTCTCCATCCCGGCCTTTGCGACCATTTCCGGCACGAAGCCGAAGGAGTTCAGCGCCGCAAAGATCAGGAAGGCGACGACGAAGCCGGGCAGCAGCGGGGGGCGCTTGCCAGTCTCGCCTTCGGGCTGCGGCACGTTGCGCAGCACCATCGAGAAGGTCAGCACGACCGGCGCCAGCATGGTGACGCGGATCAGTTTGACGAGGGTGGCCGTCTCGCCCGCCTCCGGCGAGACCGAGAAGCCGGCGCCGACGACCTGGGCGACATCATGGATCGTGCCGCCGAAAAAGATGCCCGTCGCCCGGGCATCGAGCCCCACGGTCTGGGCGATGATCGGATAGGCAATCATCGCAAGGGTGGAGAGGACCGTGACCGAGAGCACGGTGAAGATCAGATTGCGCTCGGAAAACTCGTTCTTCGGCAGCACGGCGGCGATCGCCATTGCCGCCGACGCGCCGCAGATGGCGACGGAACCGCTGGTGATGAGCGCCAACCGCCAGCCGCGGCCGAGCAGCTTCGCGGCGATCAAGCCGAAACCGATCGTCGCGGCGATGGCAGAAACGAGCAGCAGGATCGTGCTGGCGCCGAGCCCGATCAGGAGGTCGACGCTGATGCGCATACCGAGCAGCGCCACGCCGATGCGCAGCACTTTCTTGGCGCAGAAATCGATGCCGGCGACGCAACGTCCCTCCTCCGAGAGAAAATGAAAGGCGATGCCGAGCAGCAGCGCCATCAGCATGGCTGGCGCACCGTAGTGGTCGGAGAGGAACTGCGCGGCGACGGCAACCGCCGCGGTGACGGCGAAGCCTGGCCAATAGGTCGAAAATCCGGAGGGCATGCTGCGGAAACGTTCGTGGACGGAGGCGGTGAAAGTCATGTTTGCGTTCCGGTCGCTTGCGGGAAGCTTCGCCTGCCCGGGCTGACCGGGCAGGCATGGTCTGTGAACGGTCACGCCCGCTTCTGCGGACGCATGTCGGCGCGGTCGATACCGGCCACCGGCACCGGCTTTTTCATCGCGTCGCGGCGGAAAGGCTCGCCAAGTTCCTGGTTGAGGATGACTTCGATGAAAGTCGTCACGCCGTTCTTCTGGTCGGTGATCGCGGTTGAAAGCGCCTCGGTGAGTGCCGCCGTGGTATCGACGGCGACGCCCTTCAGGCCGCAGCCCTCGGCGACTTTCGCGTAGGAGAGATTGGGATTGAGCTCGGTGCCGACGAAATTGTTGGCATACCAGAGCGTCGTGTTGCGCTTTTCCGCGCCCCATTGGTAGTTGCGGAAGATCACCATGGTGATGGCCGGCCAACCCTCGCGGCCGATCGACCCCATCTCGTTCATCGAGATGCCGAAGGCCCCGTCGCCGGCAAAGCCGACTACCGGCACGTCCGGGCAACCGATCTTGGCGCCGACGATCGACGGGAAGCCGTAACCGCAGGGCCCGAACATGCCAGGTGCGAGATATTTCCGGCCGGCCTCGAAGGTCGGATAGGCGTTACCGATCGCGCAATTGTTGCCGATGTCGGTGGAGATGATTGCCTCCTTCGGAAGGGCCACCTGGATCGCCCGCCAGGCCTGGCGTGGCGACATGCGGTTCGGCTCGCGCGAACGCGCGGTCTCGTTCCACTCCGTGCCCGGATCGTCGTCCTCGTGGTCCATGGAGGAGAGCTGCTGCTGCCAGGCCGAACGGGTCTGGTGGATCGCAGCCTTGCGCTCATCGCGGCCGGCATCACCGGCCGACGGCGAGAGCTGCTCGAGGATCTGGCGGGCGACCTGCTTGGCGTCGCCGCAGATGCCGACCGTCACCTTCTTGGTAAGGCCGATCCGGTCGGCATTGATGTCGACCTGGATGATCGAAGCATTCTTCGGCCAATAGTCGATGCCGTAGCCCGGAAGCGTCGAGAAGGGATTGAGCCGGGTGCCGAGCGCCAGCACGACGTCGGCCTTGGAGATCAGCTCCATCGCCGCCTTCGAGCCGTTATAGCCGAGCGGACCGACCGACAGGCGATGGCTGCCGGGGAAGGCGTCATTGTGCTGGTAACCGCAGCAAACCGGTGCATCGAGCCGCTCGGCAAGCTTCATGGAATCACCAATGGCATTGCCTATGACGACGCCGGCGCCATTGAGGATGACCGGGAATTTTGCCCCCGACAGCAGCTTTGCGGCCTCTGCGATCGCCTGCGGCCCACCGGCCGGACGTTCGAAACGGACAATTGCCGGCAGGTCGACGTCGATGACCTGGGTCCAGTAGTCGCGCGGGATATTGATCTGCGCAGGCGCACAGCCGCGCCAAGCCTTTTCGATGACCCGGTTCAACACCTCGGGAATGCGGGAGGGATCGCGCACTTCTTCCTGATAGCAGACCATTTCCTCGAACATCGCCATCTGGTCGACTTCCTGGAAACCGCCCTGGCCAATCGTCTTGTTGGCCGCCTGCGGCGTCACCATCAAGAGCGGCGTGTGGTTCCAGTAGGCGGTCTTGATCGCAGTGATGAAACCGGTGACGCCCGGGCCGTTCTGGCCGATCGCGACCGACATCGTACCGGTGGCACGGCTGAAGCCGTCCGCCATCATGCCGGCATTGGTCTCGTGGGCGCAGTCCCAGAACTTGATGCCGGCCTTGGGGAACAGGTCCGACACCGGCATCATGGCCGAGCCGATAATGCCGAAGGCATGTTCGAGGCCATGCATCTGCAAGACTTTGACGAAGGCTTCCTCGGTGGTCATTTTCATGGGGTAGTTCCTTTCCTGGGAATTATTTCAAAGAGTTAGAGGATCTCATCGCGGAGGTAGTACCAGCGGTACATTCCCCATTGGCCAAGCCTGCGGAACGGAGTCAGCAGCCCGTGGCTCGGCAAGGGCGAGGTGAAGATGGGAAGGTCGAGAGCGCCGCCCTTGCCGGCGACCATCTGCGCCATCCGACGCCCGGCCTGGGCGGAATACATCACGCCGTTGCCGCCATAGCCCATCGCGTAGAACAGGCGCTGCGCCGGATCCGGCTGGAAGATCCGCGGCATCATGTCGTGGCTGACATCCACCCAGCCCCACCAGGAGTAGTCGATGTCGATGCCGCGGAGCGCCGGAAACTTGCGGTAGAGACCGGCGAGCAGCAGTTCGAGATGCTTCGGATTGCCGGCATCACGCCCGGTGATGGCGCTGCGGCTGCCGATCTGCACCCGGCCATCGGGCAGCATGCGGTAGTAGTGGCGGAGTGTGCGCGTGTCGGTGAGCGGTATGCGCGCCTTGAAATTCAGTGCCTGCTGCTCGCCTTCAGTCAACGGCCGCGTAACGATCGAGTTTGACAGGATCGGCATCAGCCGGTGGCGCGTGAGCGCATTCATGCCGGGCGACGTGTAGCCCGCTGTTGCAATGCAGACGGCGCGGGCACGAACCGTGCCGCCTGGCGTCGTCAGGTAGTGCACACCACCCTTCGCCGTGCAGGACAGCACCGGACTCGAGATATGAACCTTTGCGCCAAGCCGCCGCGCCAGCTTCAGATAGCCGAAGGCGAGCTTTGCCGCATGAATGCCCATGCCGTCGGGCTCATACATCGCCCCGCGCGCTTCCTCGTCCCGGACGAAATCGCGATGGATCTCCTCGCGCGAGACCATGCGAGCGCGATAGCCGAACGTGTCGTTGAGGACGCGAACCTCGCTTTCGAGCGCCGGCAGCATCTTGTCGCGGTGGGCGATATAGAGATGGCCGCCATCCTGCGGATCGCAGTCGATCTCCGGCTCCCGGACGAGCGCCCGGAAGAGGTCGAAACCTTCGGCGATCTCGGCATGCATCTTTCTGGCGACATCCACGCCCCAGCGCGCAATCCATTGCGAGCGTTTCAGGCGGCCGGCGGAAATCTGCGCCTGCCCGCCATTGCGGGTGCTGCAGCCCCAGGCAACGCCATTGGCCTCCAGCACCGTCGCCTTGATGCCGTGCTCGCGTGCCAGATGGATGGCACAGGAGAGGCCAGTATAGCCCGAACCTATGATGGCGACGTCGACATCGATGTCCCGCGTGACGGGACCATCATCCTCGGGTTCGGGCCCGGCGGTACCAATCCAGTAGGTCGGCGCATAGTCCTTGCCCGTACCGGGGCTGCGGGCATGGTTGGGATCATAGGCCGGATCAAACGGCTGCCTTGCGGGCTTGAGAGGGGTGGCGCGCAGTTGCATGGCTCTTGCTCCAGGCCATCAGTAGCGGGGTTGCAGGACCGGGCGGTTCTTGCGGAACGCCTGCTTGCGCACGATCTTGCCGTTGCGAAAAGTGAAGAGGTCACAGCCTTCCGCCTCGATGCGGCTGCCATCGGCGACCGTGCCCGAGAACGTCCATTCGGACACGCCGCGATCGCCCTCCACGAAATGGCTGTGATTGCCCCACTCGGCGTCCGGCATCGATTTCCAGACGCCGCTGAAAGCGTCGGCAATCGCTCCGGTGCCGACGAAGCGGGTGCCGTGAACCTCCGGGCCGCCGACCGCATTGAATACACAGTCCTCGGCGAAGAAGCGCATGACCCCATCGATGTCGTGCCGGTTGAAGGCATCGAACAAGGTTTTGAGATCGGCTGCAGAGAGTGTCATGGTCCTGTCCTTTGGCTTGGTCCGCAAGGCATGGCTTCGCCGGAGACGGGAAATGCCGTCTTCAAAAGGCCGCCAGGCCGAATTCAGATGAAGTGTCGAAGTTGCCGCCGGTTACAGGCGGCCCTTCCAGGGGATCAGCACCTTTTCGAGGTAGCGGATCAAAAGATCGAAGGTGAAGGCGAAGATGCCGATGATGAAGATGCCCATGATCACGGTATCGCTTTCGAGGTTTTCGGCGGCATTGAGGACCATGAAGCCAAGACCTCGGTTGGCAGCAACCATTTCCGCTGCCACCAGGGTGGTCCAGCCGACGCCGATGCCGATGCGCATGCCGGTGAAGATCTCTGGCAAGGCGGCCTTCATGATCACCTGGCTGATCACCTGTCCACGCGTGGCGCCCATCGCATAGGCCGCGTGGATCTGCTCGGTCGAGACCGAACGCACCCCTGCCCTCGCTGCAATCGCCATCGGCGCGAAGATCGCCAGATAGATCAGGAACACCTTCGGGAACTCGCCGATGCCAAGCCAGATGATCACCAGCGGCAGGTAGGCAAGCGGCGGCAGCGGCCGGTAAAATTCGATGATCGGATCGAAGAGGCCGCGCACGACGCGATTGACGCCCATCAGGATGCCGATCGGCACCGCCGTCACCAGCGCCAGCAGGAAGGCACCGAAGACGCGGCCGATACTGGCGAGCGTATGCTCTATCAGCGTCGAGTTCGAAACGCCGTCGGTCAGCGCCAGCATGAACTTGTCCCAGACGGCCAGCGGCGACGGCAGGAAGAGCGGCTTGACCCAGCCGGATTCGGTGACGGTGAACCAGAGGGCGACGAGAACGATCGTCGTTGCGAAACTGATCAGGCCGCTGCTTCCGTCACCCGGAGCACCGAAGATTTTGCCAGCCTTGGCGGGCTTGGCCCGTGTCACTCTATCAAGCATGGGCCACCTCCGGGTTGCCGGACGCACGTTCGTCGCCATAGATGATGCCGAGCACTTCCTCGCGCATGCGGATGAATTCCGGGCTGGACTTGATCGCACGCGCATTGCCTTCGGCGAGGAAGCGTTTGTTGAAGTTGAGCTCGTAGGTGTGGGTGATGCGGCCCGGCCGCGGCGACATGACGATCAGCCGCGAGCCGAGGAACAGCGCCTCTTCGACGCTGTGGGTGATGAAGAAGAACATCTTGTTGGTGAGCTGCCAGACCTTGAGCAGCAGTTCCTGGATGGTCTCACGCGTCAGCGCGTCGAGTGCTGCCATCGGTTCGTCCATCAACAGCATGGCGGGATCGCAGGTCAGTGCCCGCGCAATGCCGACGCGCTGCTGCATGCCACCCGACAGGTGATAGATCATGTGGTGATGGAAGTCCTGCAAACCGACCAGAGCGAGGTTCCTGGTGGCAAGTTCTCGCCTTGTCGCCTTGTCGACACCGCGCAGCTTGAGCCCGAATTCGGTGTTCTCGATCACGTTGAGCCACGGCAGAAGAGCGTGTTTCTGGAAGACCACGCCGCGCTCGGCGCCCGGCCCGTTGACCTGGTGATTGCCAAGCGTGATGTCGCCCTCCGAGGGGGCCATGAAGCCCGCCATCAGATTGAGCAAGGTGGTTTTTCCGCAGCCGGAAGCACCCAATGCAACGACGAAGTCGCCGCTGTTGATGGTAAGGTTTACACCTTTCAAGGCGATGATCGCCTGGTCCGAGTACAGGCCCGGATAGGTCAGACTGATGTTCCTGACGCTCAGTGTTTCCATGAGAAATGCCTCCCTGCACCTCGGTCACGGTCTCGATGATGAACGCACCGGCCGCTCCCCACGGCCGGCGCAACAGGCAGAATGCGTTATTGCGCGGCAGTCTTGGCGAAGTTCGCGTTGACGTAGGGCGCATAGTCGTCCAGCGAATTGCCGATCTGCTTCTGTTCGACCAGGAATTTTGCGCTCTCGCTGAGCGCGCGTGTCGCACCGCCGCCGAGCCAGACCTCGGAGGCCTGCTCACCCGCATTCGGGAAAGAGAGGAGGCGCAGGGCTTCCACGGTGCTCGGGCCATCGCCGCCGATCAGCTTGACGATACCCTGGACCTCGGCGGACTCCTCCGTCCAGGCGGCCTTGTTGGCATTGTAGTCGGCATAGGCCTGCGCCAGGACCTTCGTGAAGGCCTCCATCAGCTTCGGGTTCTCCTCCGCCCAGCTTTTGTCGACCACCAGTCCGTCGAAGGTCGGCACACTCGCCGCACCGATCACCTCGGAATCGGAGATCGTCTTGCCGGTCTTCTGGATTTCGGAAAGCGCCGGCGGCCAGACATAGGCGGCATCGATATCGCCGCGCTGCCAGGCGGCAACGATCTGCGGCGGCTTCAGGTTGAGGATTTCCACCTCGCGGGGATCGACGTTCCAGACCTTGTTCATGCCGACAAGCAGATGGAAGTGCGAGGTTGAAACGAAGGGGACTGCGACTTTCTTGCCCTTGAGGTCGGCCGGCGTTTCGATGCCCGAGCCGTCACGCGCAACGAGCGCTTCCGACTGGCCGATGTTGTCGAGGATCCAGAAGAGCTGCAGGTCGACGCCGCGTGTGGCGGCCGCCGCCGTGCCGGTCGACCCGAGAACGCCGATCGGCACGTCGCCGGAAGCCAGCGCCGTCGTGATGTCGCCGGCCGAGCTGAACTGACGCCAGTCGATCGAATAGCCGGCCTCCTTGGCGGCCGCATCAAAGCGGCCATCGGCGATCGCGGCGACGAAGGGGCCAACGATCTGCTGGTAGCCGACGACAAGCTTCGTCTCCGCATAAGCTGCGCTCGATGCGGCAAGGCTCGCGACGATGCTGGCCGCTGCTGCTAACCGCTTGAAATGTCCATGTCGCATTCTTCGTTCTCCTCTTTGATTATTGATTGACCGGTTTTTCCGGTCTTGCTGACGACGATAAGGCCGAGGCTCGGCTTGCGTTATATCCAGTTTGGAAGTTGAATAGATCCAGATTGACCTCGCTGAGGGCCGCCTTTGTGCGCATGAGCGTTTCCGAAACGATTTTCTTCATCGAGCGCGAAAGCGGGATCGGCTTGCAGGCGCAATTGCGCGAGACGGTGGTTTCGGCAGTGCTCGCCGGCCGGGTGCAGCCCGGCGCGCACCTGCCCTCGACACGCAAGCTCGCTGACTATCTGCGCATCTCACGCATCACGGTAACCCTTGCCTACCAGGAACTGATCTCTCAGGGGTATGTCGAAGCCGCCAGCCGCAGCTCCTATCGCATCACCGACAATCCGCCAGGCAGGGACGTGGACGACAATCTCCCGTCCGGCGGTTCCGCCCCGGTGGACTGGAGCAGCAAGATCAAGATGAGCTTCGGCGTCGTGCGCCAGATCCCGAAGCCGCTGGATTGGCGCCGCTATCCCTTCCCCTTCCTCTATGGCCAGATGGATCCGACGCTCTTCGACCTCAACGCATGGCGTGATTGCGCCCGCCGGGCGCTCGCCCGTGAGGACTTCGTCCTGATGGCGAGCGACTTTGCCGCCGCCGATGACGTGCGGCTCGTCAATTACATCTGCTCGCGCACGTTGCCGCGACGCGGCATCCATGCCACTCCGGACGAAATTCTCGTCACCGTCGGCGCCCAGAATGCGCTCTGGATCGTGACCCGATTGATCTTGGACAAGGCTTCCGCCGCGGTCTGCGAAAACCCATGTCACCCGGATATCAGCGCCTCGCTGCTGCTGAGCGGCGCTGATGTCACGACCGTCGACGTCGATGGAGAGGGCCTTTCGCCGGATGCCCTGCCGGAGAACGTCGACGCCGTGTTCGTCACGCCGAGCCACCATTCACCGACGGGCGCGACGATGCCGGTCGATCGGCGCGCGCGGCTGCTGCAGGCCGCCGAAGAGAAGGACTTCGTCATCGTCGAAGACGATTACGAGTTCGAGATCAGCTATCTGGCACCGCCCTCGCCGGCACTGAAGGCCCTCGATCCGACCGGGCGCGTGTTCTACATCGGCAGCTTCTCGAAATCGCTGTTTCCAGGACTCCGGCTCGGCTACCTCGTCGCACCGGCCCCCTTCATCCGCGAGGCCCGCGCGCTCCGCTCGCTGATGCTGCGCCATCCGCCCGGCCACCTGCAGCGCACCGCCGCCTATTTCCTGGCGCTCGGCCACTATGACGCCGTGCTGCACCGCATGCGCACGGAGTACCACAAGCGCCACGTCCTCATGGCGGAGGCACTCCGCCGCGAAGGCTTGACGATCGCGGGTTCGTCGGCCTTCGGCGGGACGTCTTTCTGGATGAAGGGACCGGAAGGTCTCGACGCCGATCGACTTGTGAACGAACTGCGCCAGGATGGCGTGCTCGTCGAATCCGGCTCCCCCTTCTTCCCCAGAAGTGACGAGCCCTGTCACTACTTCCGCATGGGCTATTCGTCCATTCCGAGCGCGAGTATCCCGGAAGGTGTTACCCGTGTTCGCGCCCGCATCGATCTCCTTTCAGGTCAGCGACGATTGTAGAAAATCGGATCGGCGGACGTGAACGGAATATGGCCGCGCTTGCCGAGGCGGATTCCCAGTCGGAACCATTGAAGATGACCTCGGTTGTATCCTTGGCCCCTCTCCTCGTCGGGTAGCGGGCGCAGAGGATACATATGGAGGTAGACAAATGGTTGAGCATTTGGACGAGCGCGGCGAACCGGAATCTGCAACGCATGGCGCGGAGCGAACCCAGTTTTCGTCACGCGAGGCCAGGCAGGCAGGACTGGGCACGCGCGTCTTTCTGGTGCTCGCCACCAGTCTGGCTTTGGCGCTGGCCGCATGGGGCCTCGTGGAATGGGGCCAAGGCGGTGACTCTGATCAAACCGGCTCGGTTGAACGCACTGAGCCCGCCTCTTCGGATCAGCGGCCGGAAGCCGAACAACGCCCGAGCACCGAGAGCCCGCAAGGCCTGGCACCCACGGATCGCAACCCAACCCCACAATCCGGTACAGGCGCACCAAGTACCAAGAGCGCGCCCGATGACACCAGCAGGTGACGGGAAAGCCAGCGTTTGATGTTGGAGGGAGTAGATACAGCCGACGGTGAATAATGCGCCGGGCATCGACGAGTTACGCAAAATCTGCAGGCGCGTTTGGCCAGGTCACAGTCGGAAGGGCAGTCCTCACTCGTCCTCACTGGCGGGGATCAAGGCCGGCCCACGAATTTGTTGAACCTGCTCAGGCTGCCATCCGCCGTTTTGTCCTGGCGGAGAAACAGCAGCTTATTGTGATCGAAGATGCGGAAAAACTCATCCCACGAGATCGGCTCCAGGTTCGGCTCTGCTTCACCGAAATCGATCCGCAATATTCCGCCATCGAGGGCACCTTTTACCCGGGCGGGTCTTCCCTTGCGCGCTTCGGCCCAATGGCGAATTTCATCGTGGTTGTCGGTGATTTGCGCCTCGCTCATGCATTCGCTCCTTGCGCTCAGTCGTTTTGGACACCGTATCGAACCGCTTCCACGCACGTTTGTTCCCCGCGCGCGCCGCCGCTACGGACGCCACCGAAGGCACGGGGATCGGATGCGAGCGTCTATCTTCGCGCGCAAAGCCGTGGTCCTCGACATGATCGGCGCCCTCGGGTTGGCCCCTATTGCAGGCCACATTCCACGCTCCGCTGCCCCGCGGCGGAGCGCTTCGGCACCGAAAAATTGCCGCGCACTTTTGCGCGACATTCTTTAATGGCGGCTGGTGGATCTAAAGGCCCGAACGCAACCGATCGCGATGCATTCCGATTTCGGTCTGTGTCAGCGGCTCGCCTCGTTCATCGAAGCGGCGCCAACCGGTGGATTCGTAGGCCGCGCGACGTTCGGCCAGATCGACAGCCCTGTTGCGAAAGATCATCCGCGCATGCTCGGCCAGAGGTTCGCTCAGCGACCGCGCGGTCACGAGTGCGCCGCCACGGCGGACGCCCTCGGCATACACGTTCGCGTCCGCTTCATCGATGCCAGATTCCGTCAGTGCGCCGATCACGCCGCCCACGGCACCGCCGGCAATGGCGCCGGTTGCGACGCCCGCAGCCGTTGCAGCAAGCCACCCCGCCGCGACAATCGGACCGATACCGGGAACCGCCATAAGGCCGAGGCCCGTCAACAGGCCGACCGCGCCTCCACTGGTGGCGCCGATGGCCGCGCCGGCTCCGGCGCCCTCGGCAGCGCCGCTCTCCGGAGAATGGCGGCCGCCGACGTTGTTGGCGATAATGCCGATATTTTCCGGAGGAATTCCCGCCTGCTCCAGTTCACTGACCGCGGACTGCGCCTCCGCATAGTCGTCGAACAAACCACTTACGGTTTTCATGTCGAGATCTCCTCACTATTTCGATTGAGACGTCACGTTGCCCTGATAGTCGAGGGCGACCTCAACGGGCTTTCCGCCCTTTGTCGCCGCAGCCCGCCAGATACCCTGGTTGTCCAGTTTCAAGCCCTGTACCGAAGCGTAGCCAGCGTTTTCGATGCGATCCTTGGCCTGAGCTTCGGTGAAGCTGCTGGCGCCGGCCACTGGTGCTGTCGGATTGTTCGAGCCCGGGGTCGCAATGGCGGGCGTCTCCCCGTCTGGATTGGGCGTCGTTTGCGCGAAGGCCGGCATTGCGACAACGCCGAAGAGCGCTGCCATTGCGAGAGTGGTGCGTTTCATGGAGTACCTCTTACCGGGTCCCAATCGGCCCGTGGCGCTCTAACCTGGGGATACTCTGCAAGTTCCGAGAAACATCCGAATGCTGACGGCTATCGACCTGCATCCTGATGCCGACGATAGCTGCCAGCCGTGGTTTAAGTGGAACAGTTTCGTCCAGTGCCGGTTCTTTTCGGTTCATTTCAAAGGAGCAACGAAAATGGATCATGCCAATCACGTACGCCTCGAGCCCACGGAACTTACACCTGCTGTCCTTGAAGGTGCGACAGTATACGGAGCAGATGACGATAAGGTCGGCACCGTTGATCACGTCCACGGCGCCGGCGCCGCCGGCACCGTTATCATCGACGTCGGCGGCTTCCTCGGCATCGGCGCAAAGCCGGTTGCTGTACCCACTGCCGACCTCGATTTCATGCGGGATGAAAACGGTGAGGTTCATGCCGTGACGGCCTGGACCAAGGATCAACTCAAGGCGATGCCCGAGCATCGTGATTGACCGTGGCGGCCCGGCCTCGTGCCGGGCCTCTTCTCGCCCACCGCCTGCCTTGACGCGAAGGGCGAACCTGCGCCCTCCGCCCCTCGACTGCGGTCAAGCCGCAACCTTTGCCTTGATGTTGGCGGCAGACAGAGCAATTTTGGTGAGTGCCTTGTCGGTGGCGCCTTCTTCTTGAAGGGTTTGATCGAGCAGCGGCACCGCTTTCTCCAATCCGAGTTGCTTGGCCCAGGTCTTCAGGGTGCCGTAGCGCGCGATCTCATAGTGTTCGACCGCCTGAGCCGTGGAGATGAGGCCGGCATCGAGAGCCGGGCTCCCTTTGAATTCCTCGATGATTTCCTCGCCTTCGGCGATGATCCCCTGAATAGCCTCGCAGGTCTTTCCCTGCGCGCGTTTGCCGATGATCTCAAAGACTTGTTGCAAGCGCTCGACGTGGCCCTCCGTTTCGTCTCGATGCTTCTGGAATGCCGCTTTGCTATCGGGCAATTGCGCCGCACGCGCCATCTTCGGCAGCGCTTTCAGTATCTGCCGCTCCGCATAGTAGATATCCTTAAGGCCGTCATAAAACAGCGCCTCGAGTGTCTTCTCCGGCATAACAAACTCCTGTGCCATCTGTTGGAACGCCTCCAACATCTGAGGCGATGAAAGGTTCCGGAGGGCGCCGAAGCAGGCAGCCGGAGTACAGAGCATACCCAGGCCCGTCCCTTCCACAGGCTGGGCGTGAACGGGCGGAATTGATCCGTAACGACATTTTCGATCACCGACACTTAAGCCTCGGAGATAAAAGGATCTCTGCAATTGCCAGAAGCCTGGCCCGCTGCTGCAATATTCCTCGGATTTGACAAGTCGGATTTGACAAGCCCGATCCTCGCCCCAGTTCATGGAGATGGCTTTAAGTGAGGTCGTGCGCAGCAACGCACAGCGAACAGCAGCACTGGTCAGATGGACCTTCGGCCGGGAGCGACGGCGCCGGACCAGTCCTGTTTCTTCAATGCGCAGCTTTTGGGGTCTGTTGCTGGCCTACTGGCTCTCCGAGCGTTGGCGCGAGGCCTGGGGCTTAACGCTTCTTATCCTGCTGCTCACCGGCTTGTCGGCTCAAGCAAGCGTATGGTTCGCCTTGACCTCCGGCGAACTCGTCAATCGGATCGCTAATTTTCACCATCCTACCGTGCCGACGACGCCCTGGTCGCTCCTGACCACCGCAGCCACGCTTGCCGCGATCGCGATTACCAGGGACGCAGGATTCACTGCGGTCCGTCACTTCTTTACGACCACACTCCACCGGAAATGGCGCCAATGGCTGGACGATCGCTTCAACCAGGCGCTGCTCGATTCCAACCACACCCATTTCCACCTCCTGCAAAACGGGTTTGGCGCCGCAAGCGAGGCGGAAGCTTCATCGCCCGACAATATCGATCAGAGGATACAGGAAGCCATAAAGGGCATGACGGGCGGTGCAATCGGCCTGGGCGTGGGCATAGCCGGCGTCGTTCTATCGCTTGGATTCGTCGGGCTAAAACTGATCGAGACGTCGAGCACCGTCAGAGGGCTTGATCCGCTGGGCAGCTACGGCAGCGCCTGTTTGACACTGCTGGCAATCGCGATCTACGTGCCGCTGAATACGTTCCTCGCAGCCAAGCTCGGTGGTGTCCTGCAGGGTCTCTCGATACGCATCCAATCGGCAGAAGGCAGTTATCGCAGCGAATTGAACCAGTTGTTGCACCGCAGTTTTCATGTTGCGGTTATTAATGGCGAACCGGCCCAGAAGGCGGTCAACCGGCGCCGATATCGCGAGATCGATCGCACCTGGGCAAGCCTCAATCGCGTGACCGCCGGGTTCATGGGTTTCGAGCTGGTGCACAATTTCATCGGCTCACGCATTGTCGCCTACGCACCAGGGCTGCTCCCTTACGTCGATAAAACGATCAGCCTGCAGGCCTATGTCACCGGCGCCGAGCTGGCGACGGCGCTGATCAACGAATGCTCGTGGTTCATCCACGCGATGCCCGACATCGCGACGCTAAGGGCCGATGCACGTCGGATCACCGAACTTGCGCAAGCGATAGAAGCCGTGCAGCAGCCACAGGACTACTATGCTCGTAGTGGCCCTTCGGTGTTCGAATACAAGACCCAGGATCCCGGGCGGGGCCTGACCATCCATGCGGTCGAGCTCCTGCATGCCGGCGACGACAACCCTTTTCTGATTGCCGACAAGCTGCATTTCCTTCCGGGAGAGTGGACGTTGGTGGTTGGTGAATCCGGAAGTGGCAAGACGTCGCTGCTCAAGGCGATAAACGGTCTTTGGGCGCATGGTCGCGGCACGATCACGATGCCGGAGACGGTACGAAGCCTCTACGCCGCCCAGGACGTCAAGCTCCAGGGCGTTTGCCTGAAGGACCTCGTTTGTTTGCCGGATGAGGCTGAGACCCACACCGACGCCGCTGTCGTGGCGGCGTTGGAAGAGGCGGGGCTCGAAGAATTTGCCGGCGAGCTTTCGCAGGACGGTCGCGATGGGCAGACCTGGGACAAACTTCTTTCCGGAGGCGAGAAGCAGAAACTCGTCCTGGCGAAAATCGTCTTGTTAAGGCCGGGCCTGCTCTTCCTCGACGAGGCGACCGGCGCCCTGGATAGCCAGGCGGTTCAGGCATTTCATCAATCGATCAAGGATCATTGCCCAGAGGCGACGGTAATCGCCATCATGCATGATACCTCGTCGATCCAATCAGAGGGTGACGCCGATTTCTTCGACAGCGTGCTGACCATCGACAACGGCATCGCGAAGAAAACGCCGATAGCTGCCTGGCGCGATACGTAGGAGCAGGCTGTCTTGGTGCAGTGTCGTCCCGCTCTATTTCTTCAGTCATGCGCGCTGCACCAGGCGCTAGCGCGAACGGGACCAAATTCCTCCATCCGAAGCTAGGAGCCCCAATGCGAATCGCTCTCCTTGTCAACGCACTCGAAACCGAAGAGCCAGCCTTTACGACCACCGCGTTGGCGCTTGCCGCGCTCGCCCGCGGGCATGAGGTCCTTTATGTCACGCCCGGTGATTTTATCCTGCGCCCGGACGATACGTTGATGATACGGGCGGCCGGCTTCGTCGGAACACGGCCAAAGAAACCGGAGACGCTTTTGCGCGCACTCACGGACGGAGACAGGGCCGTCGTCAATATTGAAGACGTGGATGTTCTGTTTCTGCGCAACGACCCATCGGAGGATGCGGATAGCCGTCCTTGGGCATCGCACGCCGGGGCGAATTTCGGTCGTCTCGCCACAGAGCGCGGTACGATCGTCGTCAACGATCCCTGCGGCTTGGCATTGGCACAAGACAAGCTCTATTTTCAGGATTTCCCGGTGGCCGTTCGCCCGACAACTCTGATCTCCAAGGACATCGATGAAATTCGCGCGTTCATCGACGGCTACTCCGAGGGAGTGATCATCAAACCGTTACAGGGATCTGGCGGTAGAAATGTTTTCAGGGTCGCGTCCAGCACGGAAGGCAACCTTACTCAAATTGTCGAGGCCGTCGGCGTCGTCGGCTATCTGATCGTGCAAAGCTACCTTCCGAAAGCATCGGAAGGCGACACGCGGTTGTTCCTGATGAACGGACGGCCGCTCCAGAGGGACGGCGTCTATGCTGCGTTCAGACGCGTGCCGCCCAAGGGAGATGTGCGGTCCAACGTCCACGCCAACGGCACTCCAAAGGCGGCCCACGTCACGAAAGAAATGCTGGCGATCGCCGAAACACTACGCCCGAAACTGGTTGAGGACGGCATGTTCCTGGTCGGCCTTGATATCGTCGGCGACAAGCTTCTCGAAATCAACGTATTCACGCCTGGCGGCCTCCAGACCATCCGCGATCTCCACGACATTGATTTCTGCGACGAGATCTTGGATTCACTGGAAAACAAGGTCGAGATCAAGAAGACCTATCGGGGATCGCTCAGCAACCGGATCCTGTCAACGCTTTGAATCGGTCCGTCATCCGTCCGGCGTTCCACTTTCGTGTAATGTGTTGCGCGTGATTTATTGGCGGAACAGAACCGGCGATCTGGTTGTTATCCTCTAGCTTCGAGTGGCAGACAGAAAGCCCGCCTGCCGCAGAGGGCAACAAAGGAGATAGCGTTTCTGTGAATTTTCTACATCAAATTGCCTCTGACGTGCAGTTGATGCTTCGCCGGCCGCCACGCATGCAATACGCGGCCTTGTGTTATCGCCGTAAAGACAACGCACTCGAAATCCTTCTCATCACCAGCCGGGACACCGGCCGCTGGGTCATTCCGAAGGGCTGGCCGATGAAGGGAAGGCGCGCGCATGAGGTCGCGGCAAAAGAGGCCTATGAGGAGGCAGGCGTCAAAGGCACTTGCCAGAGGTTCCCGTTCGGCCACTACTTCTACAAAAAGCGACTGGACCACGGGCTCAAGATTTCCTGCCGGGTTCAGCTCCACCTCCTCGAAGTCGGGCGCATGCGCCGGAAATTCCCCGAGAAGGGGGAGCGAAAGCTCGCCTGGTTCGACTATCGGGAAGCGGCAAAGCGTGTCGCCGAGCCTTCGCTGCGGGACCAGATGCTCCGCTTCGGGCAGCAATGCGCTTCTTAGTGGACGCTGGCGATCTTGACGGCGCTGGCGAAATCTTCCGCCACCAGTTCACTGATCGCGATCAACACCTCTTCCACCGAAAACCCGGAGTCGATCGTCTCGCGGATCAAAAGCTGAAGATCAAGCTCAACGACGTCACGGCAATCCTCGAGCCGTTCCTCAGATACCGTAATGCTCTGCAGTTCTTCCATCGCGAGACTCCTCTTGGCGTGGATTCTGCTGGCTCGCCCTCGCAAGCTTCCTTCCAACCCTTGGGAGGAGGTTTGAGTTCCGGCGAGAACCTCTCGAAGAGATCAAAGAAAGAGATTCGCTGCAACGCCTTGCTGTCGCACAGAGCCGTCTACCGGTCGCGGCGACCCCAACGAGGCGACCGCTCCACGTCCTCCAATGGTCCTGCCGGTCCTTCCCAGCCAAACACACTGCGGCCGCCGAACTCTTGCGATTGGCGAAACTCGCCGGCCACGATTTCCTTAAGATCCGGGCCGGTCACATATTTCTCGACCTGGCGAGCCTGATCGTCCAGGCGTTTGAGAACCTGCATCTCTTCGTCGCGACCGAGCTTCGCCTTTGACACGGCCGACTTCATCACCCGGATCGTCTCGTCATAGACTTTCAGGGGCACCGGAAATGGGTGGCGATCCTTGCCTCCATGGGCAAGTGAGAAGCGCGCCGGATCGGCGAAGCGGCATGGCGCGCCGTGTACGACTTCGGCCACCATCGCCAACGCCTTGACGGTCCGCGCCCCAACGCCCGGCACCAGCAGGAGATGTTCGAAATCCTCTGGACCGCGGTCGGCAGCGGCCGCGAGCGTGGCGTGCAGACGTTTCATGTTGACGTCTTCCTGGCGCACGTCGTGATGCGCAGGCATGATCAGATGCGGCAGCATCGGCTGTGCGCTTTGCCTGGCCTTGCGCCCGGGCTCGATAGCCACGACCTCCCGGACAATCCGATCCGGTCCGAGCGAAGCCAGCAGATCGAGCTGGCTGTCGCGCGAGGCCGCTGCGCGGCGATCGGCAAGATTGACGATCTCGCCCTGCCGCGCACCCTCGATCGCCGTATGAGGCGAATCCACGAAGCTGGTAATGCCCTCCGACAGCCAGTGGTAGCGCCGGGCCTGGCGCTTTTCGCCGTTCATGCCCTGTTGCACGACGACCCATTTGCCGTCGTCGGTAACGATAAAACCGTGCAGGTAAAGGTCGAAGCCATCCTGCACAGCCGCGCTGTCGACCTTTGCGACGAGGCGGCTGGTGGTCGCAAGGCCGCTTCCGTCAAGACCCACGCGCTCGCCGATCGCAATCAACTCGCCGGGCGTCTCCCGAGAATTCCGCCCTCGCCCGCCGCAGACATGAATGCCGAGTTCGCCGGACAGAGGCGACAAACCACGCTTCAGGGCGCCGATGACGCTGGTGGTGATGCCGGAAGAGTGCCAGTCCATACCCATGACGCATCCGAAAGACTGAAACCAGAACGGATGCGCCAGCCGGCGAAGAAATTCGTCTCGACCGTATTCGATGACGATCGCCTGGGTGATGATCGCGCCAAGTTTCGTCATGCGCTCGCCAAGCCACCGGGGAACCCGGCCACCGTGAAGCGGAAGATCGGCGCTGCCTGCTCTTTGGACCATTCGGCCTTATACACCGGCAGCTGATCCTGTCACACAGGAAAGTTCTCCAAACGTTCTCATCGGCATCGGCGGATGGCGAGACCACCACCTCGGTCGGGAACCTTAGGCATCCTCGCAGGTTCTAATATAACCCTGCAGGCCCATGACAGATCAGCACTGACCATGGGCGTAAGACAGCATCAGAGCAGTCCCAAAAGTCCCTTCGGACAGCTCTGATGTTGTTGAGGGATAGGGCGGCCACGCAAGGACTTCGAGATGAACCATAAGCACAGATACGACAAGCCGCGGAGGTCTTCGACAGAACTGCCAATTGGCTTGATGCTGCTCGCTATCTTGGGGATTGCCGCATATCTGTTCGTCGCCGGTGCGTTCTCCGGCAAAAGCCAGAATGTCGCCGTCTATCTCCCGCAGACGGCAGCATCGGATCCACGGTAAACACGTCAGACGTCGATCCGCGTCGCTTGGTCATTGCCGGGATCCAATGCGGGTTCTTGGGACAGCTGACGCCTCGGCCCTTCCGCACTGACCGACAATGGACGGCTAGAAGCGGGCGCGCAGAAAGTTCAATTGGGCGTTCAGCCAATACCCGACCCGTCTGGTCGCGGAGTGAATTTCATGCCCAAGCTCCTGGGTGTAGCGGCCTTCACACAGGGTCGTGTCCGCCACCCACAATCCGCCAGCCAAAATTGCCATCAGCAGGAAACCGCGCATGGCGGCGCAGTATGCACATTCAATATTTCTAAAATATTAACAAGACATCGTTCGGCCGGCGGCTCGGCCGCCCGCTCATGGCTCAATGCTAATCTCGCCGCTCAGCGTTACCTTCTCGAAGTCACTGACAAGAATATCGACGCGCACCTGCCAGAGACCCGGCAAAGGAATGGCCATGCGGTCGATCACCCAATCCGCTTCGCCCCGCCGTACCGCTGCGCGCTTGAACGGCTCGATACCGGCATCAAGCTTGGCAAGGATGAGCGTCATCTCCTTGGCTGCAAGCGGTTCAAGTTCACTCGTGAGAACGGTGATCGATACGTCGACCTCGCCCACCCGCCCCGGCAAGACCTCAACGAGGACCATCGCCTTGTCCGTGTGGATATGAAGGCTTGCGGCTTGGGCCGGCGAGGCCATAAGAGCGCGCGGCGGCGGCGTAAAGCGCCAGCAAGACACGGCGCCGAAAATCAGGAAAACGACAAGCGTCTCCGCAGCGATCGAGCGGACCAGATGCTTCGCTGATGCCCGATCTCCAGCGATGACAGGCTCCGTCAGGCGCCAGCGGTTCGCGACCGCCAGCAGGAACAATCCGGCCAGCAAGGCCATCTTGACCATAAAGACCTCACCATAGGCGGTTTCCAGCAGCGCTCGCGGCCTCTCCACCTGCACGATGGTCAAGACGACACCAGCCGCAACAAGCCCGACGAGCACGTAAGGGATGGACGCCGAGAACCGACGCAGCGCCCGGAGGGCCATTGGCTCACCGCGCCGCAGCGCCAGACCCAGGGGAGCCAGCGCTCCAACCCAGAGACTTATCGTAGCGGCGTGCAGGAAGACGACCGGGCGCATCAGCCATTGTGGCTCGGCCGTAGAAGCGTGGCCGCTCAGCGACAAGGCGGCCGATGACACGATCAGCGCCGCCAGAGATGACAGCCGGGCAAACCGCCCCCTACCGCTAAGCGCGATCGCGGCCACGCCAAAAGCAACGAGCGCCGCTATCCCTGTCGCCCCGAAGCTCGTTGCCATCGCCATGGACCAAACGGCCGGCTCGACAATGTGCGTCAGGGGAAGTCCCAGCGCATCGAGCCCCTGAAAGCCCATGGCGGCAAGCGCGCCAAGGAACCCTGTGCCGAGTGCGACCGCAATGACGTTTCGTCCTGAGCGGGTGCTGCAGGGCAGCCAGTAGAGCGAAAACACGCCGCCAACGCCGATGAACAGGCCCACATAAAGTGCGAGTTTCGATAACAGGATGCCGACGCGTACGGCCCAGTCGATCTTGTCTCCCATAACGGGCGGTGTGGCGCTCGTCGCGCCGACCGAAAAGACGACCGATCCACCGATCGGATGACCGTCGGCGGAGGTCACACGCCAGCTGAGCACATACGTGCCTCGCCCAAGGTCAGTCGGTGCTGCGATCTCGATGGTCCGATCTTTGAGCTCGAACCGTTCCAGGGGGAGCACCGTCCCATCCGGCCTGACGAGTTTCAATTGCAATGGCGAAACCGGTTCGCTGAACGTCAACACGTAGACAGGCGGCGCGGTATCGGCGACCGCGCCGTCCGCCGGCTCGCTTGAATTGAGCGCCGCATGGCCGAACGCCACGGTCGCTTGCATGAGGAGCCCGCACAGCGCGATTGCCATCAGCCTCGCCAGGCGGGAGAAGCTCCGTGGTACGAACGCCATGCGTGCTCTCCGGTCAGCTAACCTTTGGGGTCAAGTCGATCCGGTCAGTGCCCGCTCTTTTTTTCGAGGAGCTTGATGCCGGGTGCCGGATATTCGAGATCGTCACTCGACTTACCTTCTGCCGGGATTTCGATCCAGCGCTCGGTCGCACCATCAGGGCACTCCTGCACCAGCGGCACATAGAGCGTCTTGCCGACCGGCAGGCTTTCGGCCAGAAAACCGCGGAAGACGAACTCCTCATACTCGTCGTCGGCCAGGCTGCCACCCTTCCAGACGATCTCCTTCACGCCCTCCTTCACCGGCGTGCCGAAGTAATCGTAGGATTTCTCGTAGGCTCCCTTGATCTTCTCCAGTGTCCAGCCTGGTTTCGGCATCGGCTTTGCAGCGATCATACCTTCCGGGATCTGAACGCGCAGAGCGATCGTCGGCTTGCCCTCGCAGCCGTGCGGGACGCGAATGACCGCCTTGTAGGACGCGCCGACATGCGCCTCCGTCACTTCAAGCGTGGCGTGGGCGAAGGCTGCCGTAGCGCTTACCGCGATGAAGGCAGTGGTGGTGATCAGTTTCAACAACATATAGCTATTCCTTTGAGGCTATTGGCTCGGGGTCGGGTCACGGGAAAGCCTCCCGCGTGCTTCAGGGATTGGATGCGGTGATCCGGAAAAAGTTACAGCACTCGCAAAGCGCGGTCGGCGCGGCGGTTCCCCTGTCGGCTCAATACCGATCTTCAGACAGCCTCGGGCCACGTGAAAAGGGGGCCGCCAGGATGGACCGAAGATCGTCGCGATGGTGCCGGCGGACGCCAGGGAGAAAGATCCCTGCGTCAGAGATAGGAAGGCGGGAACGCAACCGATCAGGCACGCAGTCGTGGGGGCGCGCGTGGATATCCGAGGCGATGATCGACCGTCGGTGACAGGTCTGCCGCGGGCCAAGGCCGTTGCACCGCGGATGCGACTTGAAGGGTAAGGGGTCCTCCAAGCTGCGGAGTAGCCGCCAGGAACTGCGAGGACACGCAACATCCGAGAAGGCAGCAATCGGCGGCGGTCCTATGGTCGCTGTCGTGATTATTGGTGTTGGGGTGATCCGCGCTGACGCAGAGTGCATTGCCGAAAGCGTCGATTTGCGAGAAGGCGGGCATCACGCTCGCGGCAAATGCGCCGACGATAGATTGCAGCACGAACAGGCAGGCAGCGATGAACACCAGTCGCAGACCGTTGCGTCGCCTCACCACAATCAAACTCCTTCTGCGCTGTTTTTCGGGAGTGTCCAGAGCCACCGCATAACTATCGGTCACGCGCGTCCTCGTCCTTGCTCCATAGCAAGTATGAAGGCACAAGCATATCGGAAGCTAAGCGGACCCCATTCTCCGAATTCGTCGGGTGACGGCTCGCAAAGAGCATCGAACCGGCTGCTCATCAGCCAGGCTATGGCCCGCCCTTCGAGGCGCGGATCGCTCCCGCAACCATAGGCTACGACAGATTCCCGCCTTGAGCGGTTTCACGCTCGGCCACGCAGAACGATGCAAACGCCTGAAGGTAGGCTTGTACCTTCGAGCGGTTCTCGGATGTCTCGACGGCCCGGAACACGTCAGCCGGCTCCATTTTCATCAGGTGGAGACGGAGAAAGATATCCGTCGTGAAACGGTCGCTGACGGTCGCAAGGACCGTGCGCAGACTGGCCAGCATGTCGTCTCCCCGATGGGAGGCGTGCAGCAGGGCAATCGGCTTGCTGATGATTTCTTCTCCGGACACAAGCCAGTCGATCGCATTCTTGAGGCCGCCGGGAATGGAGCGCACGTATTCCGGGCTTGCAATGATCAGGCCGTCACTCTCTGCGATGGCGTCTATAAAGTCTCGCACCATCTGCGGCAGAGGCCGGCTCTCGAGGTCCGGCGAAAAGACCGGCAATTCTCCCAGGCGATCGAAGACTGAAATATCGATGTTCGCCGGCGAAATCGAACGGACGGCGCGCAGCATGGCCGTATTGGTGGAATTGATCCGGGCGCTGCCTGATATCGCGAGAATCTTCATGGGGAGAAGAGTGGTCGATTGGACATGGTTGTCAACGCGTGCGGCCTACCCCATCAGCTGAGCTCCTGCACGGGCGGCGCCGGCAGACGACAAACGCATTAGATGAGTAGCGCAAGAAAGTTTAACTTCTAATACGCATAGAACGATAGGAGAACGTCGCAGGTACGAAAGCGGTCGCCTACCATTCGTATTAGATATCCCTGGGAGCAATCGGATGGGCGTGAGAAACGATCTGGCTCAGTCGCCGTCGACGCGCAACGCCGTTACAGCCGGCGGCATCCGGCGCCAGGTAAACGACGGCCGCCTGCAAAATAGACGCGGCGCAACCATGGCGCGCACCGCGTCTTGGCGGCGTAATCAAACTTTCATTTTTCCATCATGCAGATTGGGAAGGACTGTCACACTCAGCTGTTAGCAAGCGCCCGGCTTCATTCGTGCCACCGATCCTGGTGTCCGCCAATCTGCAAGGAGCGTTTTGCAAATGAGAGTCTCCGTCACTACGTCCGTATTCATCGGCCTGATGGCAAGCGTCGCGTTTGGCGCGTCGGCGGCAGCAGCCGAAAAAACGAAATTCGAATTCTGGTACGGCCTTTCGGGCGACCTTGGCGAACGTGTCCAGGATGCCTGCAAGAAGTTCAACGACAGCCAATCCGAGTTCGAGATCGTCTGCACTTCGCAAAACGGTTACGACACGACGCTGCAAAACACGATTGCCGCCTACCGCGCCAAGAAGCAGCCGGCGATCACCCAGATCTATGATGCCGGCACGCTCGACATGATGCTGTCCGGCGCATTCGTGCCCGCCAAGAAGCTGATGGCCGACAATGGCTACACGATCGACTGGAACAATTATTTCGGCGGCATCGCCAACTATTATGCAACGGCAAAGGGCGAGCTGAATTCCTTCCCGTTCAATTCCTCGACGGCCATGTTCTATTACAACGTCGACGCCTTCCAGAAGGCCGGCATCGACTTCAAGCCGGACACCTGGGAGCAGGTCGAGGAAGCGGCGCGCAAGCTGAAGGCAGCTGGCTACGAATGCCCGCTCGCATTCAACTTCGACACATGGCCGCTGATGGAGCAGTTCTCGGCCATCCACAACCAGCCGATTGCGACCAAGGCGAACGGCTATAACGGACTGGACGCTGAGCTCGTCGTCAACAAGACCAAGTTCGTCGACCACGTGAAGTTCTTCAAGAAGATGGCTGACGAGAAGCTCTTCGTGGTCAAGACCAAGCAGCTCGGCATGGACATCGTCCCCGCCTTCACGTCCCAGACCTGCCAGATGATCCAGACCTCAATCGCCGACCATGGCACGATCGGCAAGACCCTTCCCGAGGGTGTGAAATGGGAAGTCGCCATGTTGCCCGTATGGAAGGGCACCGAACGCCAGAACTCGCTCGTCGGCGGCGCATCGCTCTGGGTGCTCGCCGGTCGTCCGGAAGCGGAATACAAGGGTGCTGCCGCCTTTCTCAACTATCTCGCGACGCCGGAAATGGCCGAATGGTGGTCGACGGTGACGGGCTACATCCCGGTGACCAAGACCGGCTTCGACGCCATGAAGGCCAATGGCTTCTACGACAAGGCACCGTACAAGGGGCGTGAGCTCGCCATCCAGAGCCTCTCCTTCACTCCGACTTCGGAAAACACCCGCGGCATTCGCCTCGGTGGCTTCACGCAGATCCGCAAGGAATTCGCGACCGCCCTCGAAGCGATCTTCATGCAGAACGCAGACGTGCAGGCCGAGCTCGACAAGACGGTGGAACGCAGCAACGCCGTTCTGCGTCGCTTCGAGAAGACCTACGCCGGACAGACGCTGAACTAAAAATCTGATCCGTCCGGAGCCTGCCGCAGCATCGGCGGGCTCCGATTTCTATTCTTGCGCATCGGAAATTCGACATGGACAAGCGTGCGGCCTTTCGCAGCTGGTGGCTGCCCAGCCTATTCGCCCTGCCGCAGATCAGTCTGATCCTGCTCTTTTTCTATTGGCCGGCGGTCGCCGTGCTGCGATGGGCCTTCACACTGGAGCCGCCATTCGGGGGCGCTGCGGATTTCGTCGGTTTCACCAACTTCCAGGATGTGTTCGCCGATCCGCTCTACTGGAACTCCGTTGGTGTCAGCCTGGCGTTCGCCCTTTGCGGCACACTTGCCACCATTTTCATCGGACTTGTTCTTGCCCTTGCGGTCGACCGGCAATTGCCGGGCTCCGCCCCGTTCCGGTTCCTCTACATTCTGCCCTACGCGATCGCCGGGCCTGCGGCCGGCATGGCCTTCCGTTTCATCCTGTCGCCCGAGCGCGGGCTGATGGCATCTGTCAACGCCGCCTTTCCGGACTTCTGGAACCCGGCCAAATACGGCAGCCACGCCCTCATCCTCGTCATCGTCGTCTTCGCCTGGAAATGGGCGGGCTATACCTTCATCTTCCTTCTCGCTGGCCTGCAGTCGGTGCCGCGCTCGCTCATCGAGGCTGCCGCGATGGACGGCAGCGGCCCGATCCGTCGCGCGGTCGATATCCAGATACCGCTACTCGCGCCAACGCTCTTCTTTCTGCTGGTCATCATGATGACCGAGGGTTTCGTCGGCGCCGATACCTACGGCATCGTCGCCCGTACGACCGATGGCGGCCCGAACCACGGCACGGACGTGATGGTCTACCGCATCGTCGAGGAGGCGTTCCGCGGCTTGAACTACTCCGGCGCGTCGGCCCAGAGCCTTGTGCTCATCGGTCTCATCATGATCTTCACCTTCATTCAGTTCCGCTTCATCGAGCGCCAGGTCCATTACAAGTGAGGCTCCCATGATCCAGCGGACCCCTTTTGCCAACGCGTTGACCTACGGCGTGATGATCTTCGGCTTCCTGCTGCTGATCGGCCCGTTCATCGTCATCCTGTCGGGCGCCAGCCAGACATTCCAGCAGGTCAACGCCATACCTTTCAGCTTCATGCCGCAGGATCGCCTGTTCGAGAACATGGGCGCCGCCTGGTCGCGCGCCAATCTCGGAACGGCGATGCTGAACAGCTTCGTCATGGCCAGCCTCGTCACGGTCGGCAAGGTGGCGCTGTCGGCGCTGACGGCCTTTGCCATCGTGTTCTTCCGAACGCCGCTGAAGGGCTTCTTCTTCTGGATGGTGTTCATCACCCTGATGCTGCCGCTCGAGGTGCGCGTTGTGCCGACCTATGCGGTCGCCGCCGATCTGTTCCAGCCTGTTCGACTTCTGATTTCCGCCGTCACCGGCTTCGATGTCTCGGTCGACTGGAACCTTCTCAATTCCTATGCCGGCCTCACATTGCCGTTGATCGCGACCGCGACCGGGACCTTCCTCTATCGCCAGTTCTACCTGACCCTGCCCGACGAACTGGCGGAGGCCGCGCGCATGGACGGGTCGGGCGCGATCCGCTTCTTCATCGATATGCTCTTGCCGCTCTCGCGCACCAACATGCTGGCGCTGACGACGATCATGTTCGTCTATGGGTGGAACCAGTATCTCTGGCCCCTCCTGATGGTGACGGACCCCCAATACAAGACCACGATGATGTCGCTGGTTGCGCTCCTTCCGGCCGACAATGGCACTCCGGACTGGAACGTGACGCTCGCCGGATCGCTGATCATCATGCTGCCCCCGCTCATCGTCGTTGCCGTCCTGCAGCGGTGGTTCGTGCGCGGCCTCGTGGCCACGGAAAAATGACCCCGCTTTCCCCAAACAGAACAGACAGAGAGGTCCGCGCTCATGGCTGACATCGCAATTCGCGCCGTGCGTAAATCCTACGGAAAGAACCCTACCCTGCATGGCATCGACCTCGCCTTCGCATCGGGAGAATTCGTCGTGATCCTCGGCCCTTCCGGCTGCGGAAAATCAACACTTCTGCGGATGATCGCAGGGTTGGAGGAGATCACTTCCGGTGAGATCGCGATCAACGGCAAGGTTGTGAACAAGCTCGAGCCGCGCGAGCGCGGCTGCGCCATGGTGTTCCAGAACTACGCCCTCTACCCGCACATGACCGTTGCAGCAAACATCGGCTACGCCCTCAAGGTGGCCGGCGTCCCGAAGGCGGAGCGCCTGCGCCGGATCGAGGAAACGGCGAAGATCGTCGGACTTTCCGATTATCTCGATCGCAAACCGGCAGCGCTTTCCGGTGGTCAGCGGCAGCGCGTCGCCATGGCGCGCGCGATCATTCGCGAACCGAATGTCTTTCTCTTCGACGAACCGCTGTCGAACCTGGACGCCAAGCTGCGCGTCACCATGCGGGCCGAGATCCGCAAGCTGCATCAGCGTCTCTCGGCGACGTCCATCTTCGTCACCCACGATCAGGTGGAAGCAATGACGCTGGCGGACAAGCTGGTCGTGATGAACAAAGGCGTGGTCGAACAGGTGGGCCAGCCGCTCGACATCTACCACCGTCCGGCAAGCATCTTCGTCGCATCCTTCATCGGCTCGCCGGCGATGAACCTTTTCGATGCCATTGTCGACGTCGACAATGCCTGTCTCACATTCGGCGGCACGAAGATGCCGATCGACAAAGGTCTTGCCACGCGACTGGGCGCAAGGCAGATCACGGTCGGTATTCGCCCGGAACAATGTATCGTTGCGCCTGAGGGCGTGTCGCTAAAGGTGGATTTCATCGAGGAGCTCGGCTCCGGCCGCGTCATCCACTCGGACCTGAACGGCTACCCTTTCGCCGCGAGCGTCGACGAGCATACGCGCGTGCGGCCCGGCGATCGTATCACCCTGGAACTGCCACCGGCGCACCTGCATCTCTTCGACCAGGAGACCGGCCGACGGATCGAGATCGATCTGGCGCCGCGCACCATCCGCAGCTCTGCCAGCCAACCGGCACTCCAAGCAGTCTGATCACACTTCAACACATCAGGAGACACCGTGATGAACGACATCATTTCCGCCGTAGGATTCTGCAACCGGACGGGCAAGGGCGATCTTTCGAGCCTTGATGCCTCCTTGCGTGAAGTTGCCGAGACGGGCGCTGACGCCTGCGAGATCGGAATCTATGGCGAAGAGATCGTCAGTGGCGGCCGCATCATCGAAGACCGCGTCCAGCGCGTCGCCGAGATCACCCAAAAGTACACCTTCAACAAGCTTTCGCTGCACGGCCAGATCGTATCCAACTTCATGGATCGCCAGCACCATCATCTGCAGAAGAAGGTCGTAAGGGCGATGCTCGAACTGTGCGACCGGCTCGGCGCGGGGATCCTCGTGCATCATTCCGGCGCAGCACAGCTTGCTCCCGGAGAGAACGCCGCGGATCTCGACAAGATGGAACGCGACGCCCTTGCAGAGATGGCGGAGATCGCAAAGGGATACGGGGTCCGCATCGCGCTCGAGAACATCTTCACGACGGAAAGCGGCCAGTATCGGCAAGCCCCGAGCCAGGTCGCAGAAACGGTGCGAGCGATCGGTTCCAGCAACGTCGTCGCGCTCATCGACTTCTCGCATGCCTATATCGAAGCCACGCATCGTGGGCTGGATTTCCGTGACGAGCTGCGGGCCATGGCCCCGGTGGCTGGCCACCTGCATGTGCACGACAGTTTCGGTCTGCCCTATTCCATGAACCGCTTCTATCATCCGGCCGAGGCAACGGCGCTCGGCATCGGCGACCTGCATCTGCCGATCGGCTGGGGCGACATTGCCTGGGACGACATCTTTTCCGAACTGACCTTCCTTCCGGATACGACGCTGATCATGGAAATCGGCGCGGAACGCTTTGCCGATCAGCAACCGACCTGCCTCGAGCGGGCAAGGCGCCTTGCCGCAGCGGTTGGACAGCGTTCCGCCGCATGATGTTTCCGGTTGCTCCACCGCACACGCGGTGGAGCAACCGGATCAAGGCGTGCATTGCGGCGACGCCTTGCGCTAAGACGGTCAATATGGGATGCGGCCAAAGCCGCCCACTTCGTCCGAGATCGAATTGCTGGCGAACACCGTGTCGGGACAAACCGCGAGGATTGCCTGCAATCCGAACATCTTCCCAGCTCAAGACGGCAATGCCGGTTGCGGCAAGCGGCCCCAATCCCTCGCCAGGCCGACCTGGCTCAGCCCGATCCCTGACCTGGCCGCCTGGATCGAAAGCCATCAACATTCTCGTTTGCGCACAATAATTAGAATATATGTATGCAAAATAATGCCAATCCTGTCGACATAACCTTCCCTTTCTCCAACACTTGCGAAATAACTTGGTCACCGAAGGCATTTCGAGGATGGGGTGGGACAGCATGGACGGGACGCTGGCACGGCGCGAGAGCAATTTATTCGACAGGCTCGAAGGCATCATCAACAGACTGCCCGAGCCCTTCACACTGCTGCTGGCGTTGGCGGCACTGACGGCACTGGCATCTTTCCCATTGGCACAAGCGGGCGTGTCGCTGGCTTTCTCGACGGTGGATCCGGCCACAGGCCAGGCCGTGGCGAAGACGGTTGCGATCGAGAACATCCTGACGGCATCCTACTTTGCCAACCTGATCGTCGAATTCCCGAAGCTGCTGGTCGGCTTCCCGCCGATCGCTCTGACGCTCGTCGTGATGATGGGCATTTCGGTTGCCGAACATTCCGGCTTCCTCTCCTCGGTCATTCGCGGGCTTTTGCGGCGGGTGCCGAAGTTCGCGATCATCAGCGTCGTCTCGTTCGTGGCGATCAATGGCGACCTCTTCGGCGACGCGGCGATGTTCGTGCTGATGCCGCTTGCGGCGACGCTCTTCTACCAGATGGGACTCAATCCCTGGCTCGGCATCATTCTGGTTTTCGTCGGCAACACCGCCGGATTTTCCGCTTCGCTCGTCATCAACCAGACGGATACGGTGCTCTCGGGCATCACCGCGAGCGTTCTGCCGCCACAGGCGGCGGCGACCGTCTCGCCGATCATGAACTGGTATTTCAACGCGTTCAGCGCCTTCACTGCGACCGCGGCGATGCTGTTCATCACTTACTTCTTCGTTCCGTCGAAGCTCGCGCCGAGCCGGGTGAGCGAACTGGAAATCGAAACGGAGGTCGTTGAGGAACCCGGCACAGCCCACGGCCGCGAAGGGCGGGGCCTTGTCGCAGCCGGCATCTTCACGGTGATCTATCTCGGACTCATCCTCGCCTCTCTCCTGCCGGAGGGCGGCGCACTGCGGGGCGAAGGCGGGCAGATCGTGCCGAAGTCACCCTTCATGGGCGGCATCGTCGTTCTGATCTCGCTCTATTTCGCGCTGTCGGGCATCGCCTACGGTTGGGCGTCCGGCCGACTGAAATCGCTCGGCGAGGCGGCGGAATGGATGAAGAACGGCATTTCGTCCATGTCCTATTTCCTCGTGGTTTCCGCGGCAGCGGTGATCTTCCTGAAGCTGTTCAACGACAGCCACATCGGCGAATATATCGGCAGCTACGGTGTCGTGATGCTGCAGGGCATGCAGGCGTCACCCGGTGTCGCTATCTTCCTCTTCCTGCTGCTGGTTTCGGTATCGAACCTCTTCATCATCTCCGGCAGCGTCCTGTGGATCATGTATGCGCCGATCTTCGTGCCGCTGATGCTGGCGCTTGGCTACAGTCCGGCAGCGACCCAGATGATCTATCGTATCGGCGATGCGCCGCTGAATGCGATCTGCCCGGTCAACCCCTTCCTGATCCTCGTGATCGGCCTGCTCAACAAGTGGCGGCCGAAGGGTACGGAGGCGGTAAAGGTCGGAACGCCGCTCATGCTGGCCATGCCCTACGCACTTGCCATTCTCGCGGTTCTCGTGCTGCAGCTCGTCTTCTGGGTTCTGTGGGACCTGCCGCCCGGTCCCGGCGCAACGCTGATGGCACGGTGAACCGCGATGCGCTTCCTGAGTGAAACCAAGGTCCTGGCCAGCCACGAGCTGCGGCGCGAAGGCGCGCGCCGTTGGCTAAGGCTGGAAATTTCCGGCCTTGCCGCGGTAAGCCCCGGAGAGACCGTGCTCTTCTCCGAGGAGCGGCACAGCCCTCGCTGCCGGATCGCGACGGTCGAGACGTTTTCGGACGGCCATGCCGCGCTGGTCGCAAAGTTCGAGGCCGATGACCTCGTGCCGGCGGTGGGTCGCGGCCTGACGGTCTGGTCGAACGAAAATCCCGCCGTTTCTGTCGGTGCAGGTTCGCTCATTGTCACCACGCCTGCCTTCCTCTACCGTGTCGCGCCCTTCGAGCAGCGCGGGGCGACGGTGCTCGTCGAGGATGACGGCGCGGACCTTTGGCAGGATTTGCGCCAGCGCGTAGGAGGCGGGCTCGCTTGGACCTCCATCTTCCTCGCGCTCGAACCGGCCCGACTTCAGGCCTTCGCCGCCGCATTCCCCGACGCCAACCCCTATCTCTTTGCCAACATGGACATGAGTTGCGGCATCGGGGCCTGCCGGAGCTGTCACGTGACCGTTTCGGACAACAAGGACGGCGAGGCGAGCTGTCGCGTCGGGCCCTGGTTCGCGCTGAAGCGGGTGAACCTCGTGCGCCTGCAATTTGCCTCCACCCCCTTCATTTGAGGATCGCCGCCATGGACCTTTCCGTAACCGTACCGATGGGCGTAGGCAGCGTGACCTTCAAAAACCCGGTCATGTCGGCCGCGGGCACCTTCGGCAACATCGTCGAGTATCTTGACGTCTTCGACATCACGCGACTCGGAGGCGTCGTCGCGAACTCCTTCCTTCCCTGGCAGGGCGAGCCGAACCGTTGCCGCCGCTTTGCGCATACGGAGAGCGGCTATCTCTCCGCCTTCGGCATCAACAACATGACGCTCGATCGCTTCATTGCCGAGGTGCTGCCGCGCCTGCCGGCGGAGGAGGTTCCGGTCTTCGTCAACATCAAGGCGCCGACGCGCGCGCAGCTCGTGGATATGATCCGCGCCTGCGTGGAAAGCGGCCGAATCGCCGGGGTCGAGGTCAATGGCAACTTCCCCTATGCCGGCCGTGACGAACCCTCCTACTGGGACAATCCCCAGCAGAACGAGGAGATGTTCCGCGCGCTTTCAGCCGCGACTGAGGGCAAGGTGCTGCTATGGTCGAAGGCGGCCACGTCCGCCAAGATGATCATCGAGGACTTCGTATCCGCCTCGGAAAGAGGCGGCGCGGATGGAACGGTGCTCTTCAATGCCATTCCCGGTGCGCGCATCGATATCGAAAGGCGCACCTTCGCATGCGGTTCCACGGGCTTTGGCGGTTACTCCGGTTCTGGCGTAAAGCCCTTCGCGCTGTGGCGCTGCGTGCAGGCGGTGAGCATCGCCACGCGTCCGGTGATCGGCGCGGGTGGCATCACGACGGCTGAGGATGTCGTTGAGTTCATCATGGCGGGGGCGCATCTCGTACAGATTGGCGCTGCCAGCATGAGCCGGCCGGATTATTTTCCTCGCCTGCTCGACGATCTCTATGCGCTTCTGGAGCGCCTCGGAGTGCGCTCGCTGGATGAAATCCGCGGATGTGCCCGAGCGGAGGCGGCCCCTGAGACTTGAGCCGCAGCACTCATGATAGCTGCCCCTTGCATGAAACCGCCCTCACCTGGCCGCCTTCCAGTAGGGATTATCGTGCTTCAGGATCACCATGGTCGTGGTTTCGGCGACGGCCGGGATCGACTGAAGCACGTCGCGAATGAACGTTCCAAGCGCATCGAGATCGCGCACCCAGATGCGCAGGACATAGTCGACATTGCCAGCCACCAGCAGGCATTCCGTGATCTCGGGGCGTTTGGCGATCGCTGAAAGGAACTGCTCCGTTCCCTCGGTCCCGTGGCGAGCCAGCCGCACTGAACACAGGACACTGACAGTCAAGCCGAGCGCCACCGGATCAATCCGGGCGGCGTAACCCTTGATGATCCCGGCGTCTTCCATACGCTTCACACGGCGGCCGCAGGGTGTGGCCGAAAGGCCGACACGCTCGGCAAGGTCCAACATCGAAATCCGCCCGTCCCGGCGCAAAACGTCGAGGATCCTATGATCAATCAGGTCAAGATCAGGCATGAGCGAAAAACTCTCAAAATATTCCTGTTTGTAGTGATATCACGCGCACATTGATGGGTGAACGTCCAAGATCGCCGAGTTGCACTAAGAATATCGGGCTACTGTCTCCTTGAACCTCGGAAAACGGGAGAAGCGACCGTGCCTGCCTATTTCGTATGCACCATGACCATTCACGACCCTGACACCTACCGCAAATACACCGCACTCACGCCGGCCACGCTAGCTCGCTATGACGGAAAATTCCTCACCCGTGGCGATGCGGTCGAGACGATCGAAGGCGGCCCGGCTTTTGCCGAGCGCATGGTTCTTCTGGAGTTCCCGGATCGGGAGACGGCGTTGGCCTGGTATCGTGATGCCGACTATCAGAGCGCGGCAGAGTTCCGACGACTGGCCTCCTCCGGGCGAATGCTGCTGCAGGTGTCGCGCGGCAACACCAAAGATCCGGACCCGAAAGTCTGACATGGATCTGCAGCTGAAGGGAAAATCCGCCCTCGTATTTGGCGGATCACGTGGATTGGGCCGAGCGGTCGCGGCGGAACTTGCGCGTGAAGGCGCTCAAGTCGTGATCGTGGCGAGAGACGAGACCTCGCTGCGACAAACGGCCGACGCGACGGGATGTCTGCCGCTCGCGGGCGACCTTTCCGCCCCTGAGGCGGGCGGGCAGTTGGTGGGGGCGGCGAGCACGCTTCTTGGCCGGCCGCTCGACATTCTGGTCACCAACACCGGAGGGCCGCCCACCGGCAGCTTCCAAGCCATAGATACCACGGCCTGGGCCAAAGGATTCCAGGGCCTGTGGATGAGCACAGTGGACAGCATTCAGGCCGCACTTCCGGCGATGAAAGCGAAACGTTGGGGGCGCATCCTGGCCGTGACTTCGGTTGCCGCAAAAGAACCGCAACCGGGTCTGGTGATATCGAATGGCCTCAGAGCCGGGCTCTTGGGGATGCTGAACACCTTGTCGCGCGAAGTCGCCGCTGACGGCATCACTGTCAACGCGCTACTGCCCGGCTACACCAACACAGACCGGATGGCCGAGTTGGGTGTAGACAACGCAACAATGGGCCCGAAGATTCCCGCTGGGCGGCTGGGCGAACCCGAGGAATTTGCGGCACTTGCCGCCTTTCTCGCCTCAACCCGTGCATCCTACATCACCGGCCAAGCCATCGCGGTCGATGGCGGCCTACTGCATTCGATCTGAGGAGCGACCATGGAGCATCCCGCCCGGCGTCCGAAATTTGCGAACTGGCTGGCTGAAAGCAACGACGTCACGCAGATGTTCCTGTCTGCCGGCCAGATCCCCGGCCTTATCAACATGGCAGGCGGCCTGCCCGATCCGACGACATGGCCGGTCTCCGATCTCTCGGCTTTGGCGGCGAGAGCCGTGGCGGATCACCCGCGCGAGGCGCTCGCCTATACCCCGATTGAAGGCCTGCCGGGGCTGCGCGACCTGATCGCGACGCGTTTCAGCGCGCCGGGGCTCCGCCTCACCCGCGAAAATGTGCTGATCACCACCGGTGGGATGCAGGCGCTGGATCTGATCGGCAAGGTGCTCTTGGACGAAGGCGGGCTGATCGCGGCGCAAACGCCTGCCTATCTGGGCGCGCTGGATGCCTGGAAGCCTCGCTACCCGACCTACCGCTCGATGCGGCTGGAAGCCGATGATTTCGACCCTATGACGGCGATGAGTGGCGCACAGTTCGCCTATATGGTGCCCAATTTCTCGAACCCCACAGGCAGGCTCGTGGGGGTCAAGGATCGTCGCGCGCTCGTCGCAGCAGCCGATGCCACCGGGACCTGGCTGGTCGAGGACGACCCTTATGGCACGCTCTACTACGACGGCGCTCCCTTGCCCCGGATGCTTACCCTTTCCGGCAAGGATGAGACGGTCTACGACGGTCCAGTCGTCTACCTCGGAACGCTGTCGAAGGAACTTGCACCCGGTTTTCGTATCGGCTGGACCATCGCTGCCCCCGACATGATCAAGGCTCTGGTCGGCGCCAAGCAGGCTTCGGACATGTGCAGCTCGGGTTTGTCGCAGCGTATTACCCAAGACGCTTTTGCGGCGGCTCTCCCCGAGCGCGTGCTGCCGGGCATCCTTGCGCTTTATCGCGCACGCCGCGATACCCTTTGCGCGTCCATGGAAAAACATTTGGGCGGATTGTTCGAATGGGAAAAACCGACGGGCGGCATGTTCGTTTGGGCTACGGCGCGCGATGCGGCGTTGAATACGGATGCTCTCTTGTGCGAGGCGGTCGCGCACGGTGTCTGCATCACGCCGTCAAGCGTCTTCGATCCCGAAGGCCGAAATCGCCGCTCGGTCCGTATCAATTTTACATTGAATGCTCCTGAGGAACTCGAAGAAGGGGTGCGCCGGCTTGCCGAAGCGACTCGCGCCACCATCGCCCGAGCAGCGTGATATGACGGCAGACGACCGCGTTTCGAACGTGCCGCTACAGTCGGTGCACAATCGATCGCCTGTGCCGGACGACCGGTTCAATGGGTGGTTACGACATCGCCCGACTTGTCGCGGGGATAGGCGTAGGCACCCGCCTTTGAGGTACGAAAGCCGCCACTTGCCAGTGCCTCGGCGAGCTTGACGGCAGCCACCACGCCGTCGATGACGGGCACCCCGGCTTCGCGGGAAAGCCACTCGCACAGCTCCGCCATGCCGGCGCAACCGAGAACTATGGCGTCGACACCATCCTCGCGTATCGCCGTGCGCGCTTCGTCGAGGAGCTTCGCGCGCGCATTTTTCGGGTCGGCCTCAAGCGCCAGGACCGGCAGATCGACCGCGCGCACGCGGCGGCAGCGTGAGGCCGCGCCATATTGCGCCACGAGATCTTCGATCACCGGCACCGACCTCGGCAATGTGGTGATCACCGCGAAGCGGGTTGCCACCGTCATGGCGACCTGCACCGCCGCCTGGCAGATGCCGATGACCGGGCCGGTGGCCACTTCGCGCGCGGCCGCAAGACCCGGATCATCGAAGCAGGCGATCACATGCGCCGACGCACCTCGCTTCTCCGCCGCGCGGATCGCCGCCAGCATCGCCGGGACGGCCCTTGCCTCATCCGAATAGCCTTCAATCGAAGCGGGTGTGCCCATTGCAGTTTCGGCATCGATGACGAAACCCTCCAATCGCACAGCCTCGGCCGCACGTACGATCTGATCGGTCATGGACGCTGTCGAGTTGGGATTGATGACGTGTATGCGGATCATCGAGTGGCCCTTTCCGGCCTGGGGTTCACTTGTGCATGCTCGAGGGGCAACAGCTCCTCCGGCTTTTTGAGCTCGAACTGTCGATCTGAGGTGATGTAGTTGTCGGCGTGCAGCCGAGCGATCGGCTGATAGGTCTCGGGATTCGCATACCGCCCCTGCGCATCAAGGCACCGGTCCTGGATATGCATGTGCACGACTTTGCCGATGACCAGCACGCGCTTGTGATAATCGAGGATCTGCTCGACCCTGCATTCGAAGCTGCAGGGACTTTCGGCGATGCGGGCGACATCAATCTGGTCGCACGCTATCGGCGTCAGGCGGGCGAAATCGAGCTCATCGACTTCTGAGGCGAAATTAACGCCACAGACGATCATCGCATCGGCGAGCGCCATATCGACCATGTTGACGACGAACTCGCCGGTTCGGCGGATGTTCGCGACGGTGTCCTTCTCATCGCCATTGCCACGGTTCTGGATCCCGAGCACGACCAATGGCGGTTCGTGGGAGAACACGTTGAAGAAGCTCATGGGCGCTGCGTTGTTGTGTCCGGCTGGCGATCGCGTGCCAACAAGCGCGATGGGGCGCGGGCCGATGAAGTTGGTCAGCAGCCGATAGCGATCGGGAGGCGGAAGCGTGGTGAAATCTATGTTCATGTCCGGATCTCCTGCTTGCTAGTTCAAAGAATTCTTCACGGCAGCGCGTCAACAGCACGCACCCCACCGTCGACCACATTGGGGAACGGCGTCGCACGGCAAAGCGCGACCAAGAGCATTGATCGCTCGAGCGCGCAGACACGGCCGGCATCGGCATGTATCTTTCGGCAGGAACGATCGATTTTCAGGAAAGCATCGCCGGCCCTCCGGCCGGCGGGTACGTTGTGCATGCTGCCCTCCCCGACAGTGCCAATCGCCGATACAAAGAGCTATATTGCATCCATTATTATGTCAATCTCGTATCCCATTATTGCATACAATTAGGTGCAAAGAAGGGAAAGAAATGGCCATCTTCTGCACGAAAAACAAACCGTCACCGGAAAGCGGCCAGAACTATATGCAAAAAAATCAGTCCGTTACGACAATCAAGTGACATCTGGAGACACATAGAGCGGGAAACCGCACCGGCTCTCCTTCCACCGAGACACGGGCTGCCTATTCCAATCTACCCACCTCAAAGAATTGCATACGATACGCGCGAGTATCGTACCCCCCTGACTCCAGCAGCGAGCCAGAGGCGTTAGGGCCTAAAGACCTTCTTCTTTTGCGTAAGCGGCAAGGAGGTGAGCCAGGTCGTCTTCACCTTTGCTTTTCAGCAGGGCTCGGACCGTTATGGCCTCGATGTGATGCCCCATCAACTCACGTGCTTTCTCGCGATCATTCCGCGCGAGGGCAGCAATCAGGGTGCGATGCTCGGATACGGCGCAATCGGAAGAATGCGGGCGTCCGTAGAGTGACAGTATCATAGACGAGCGCGAGACAAGTTCCGTGACGTATCGTGATAGAATCGCGTTCTCCGTCAGCCTTGCGAGCAGGACGTGAAACTCGCCGGCGAGTTGAATCGAGGTCGAAGGATCGCTGACCCTTGCCTTGTCCTCGGCATCGAGATGCGCCTCAAGCGCCTCGATCTTCGGCGGCGTCAGCCTGCCGATCAGGCTGTCAACAACCAACGTCTCCAGCGCTTGCCGCACTGCAAAAATGTTGTGTCCGTCCTCGACACTGGGATGGCTGACGCAGGCGCCCCTGTTCGGACGCAATTCGATCAACCCCTCACCGTTCAGGCGGGCGAGCGCCTGCCGGACAATCGTACGACTGACGCCGAGCCGTTCGCCGATCGAATCCTCCGGAAGCTTCGTTCCCGCAGCGAATGCCTGATCGAGGATGGCGCGCTTCAGGATGCGATAGACCACGTCCGACTTGGGGACCGAGGGGTTTTGATTGCCGGCGCTGGGTTTGGGCATCATGACGAACCTGAAAACGACGAGGCGCGGATCATGCGATCATTCGATGGTCGGCAAGTCACCAGCCAGTTCGCCGCCATTCACGACCACGCGGCCGCGCCGGATGACGGTGCGCCTTTGCGGCGTCAGGGCGACGGCTTCCGCCAGCGTGCGCGCCGGTACCAGCACCAGATCAGCGAAACAACCTTCGGAGAGCCCATAGCCGCCAAGCCCGATGCCTTCAGCGCCACCGAAAGTGCAGATACGGGCGACATCGTCGAGATCGGCATCGTTGGCCATGCCGTTGCGTTGCGCCAGGTACTTCGCCCGCTCCAGCATGTCGCCGTTCCCGTAGGGCTCCCAGGTTCCCTGAATGCCGTCGGAACCGGAGGCTACAATGAGACCGCTCCGGCGCATCAATCTTAGCGGCAATGCGGGCGTCGACGGACTCCCTACGGTCATCACTGCGATACGTTCCGCAGCCAGCCGGTCAATTAGCGCCGTTTGCCGGGACGTGTCGAGCGTGCCGAGACAATAGGCATGACTAACCATGACCCGCCCTTGCAACGACAAGGCGCGGGTACGCTCGACGATGAGTTCCAGGCAAAATGCTCCGAGGTCGCCAGGTTCGTGCAGGTGGATGTCGACCGGTTTTCCATGACGATCTGCAAGGGCGAAGATGGCATCGAGATGACGCACCGGATCGCGCTCGATGGAGGCAGGGTCGATACCGCCAACAATGTCGGCACCGGCCTTCAAGGCCGCATCCATCAACTCGAGCGTACCCGCGCGCGGCAGCATGCCACTCTGCGGAAAGGCTACGATCTGCACGTCGACCAGATCGCGCAGTGCCTCGCGCGTTTCGAGCACGCCTTCGATATTGGCAATGCCGATCTCGGTGTCGACGTCGACATGGCTGCGAATGCTCAATACGCCGAAGGCCAGCGTCTGCATGATCTGGCGGGCAGACTGCCGGCGGGCGTCGATGCCAAGTGCGCGCTTGGCGTTGCGATCGGCCAAGATCCGGTCATTGCGGTTCGGGCCAACCCGATTTTCGAACCAGTCCATGCCGATGAGCGTCTTGTCGAGATGCGTATGGGCCTCGACAAACCCCGGCAGCGCGATATGTCCGTCCGCGTCGATCTCGACCGCAGCATGGACGCGGTCTGCCGCGACGAAGCGGCCGTCACGGATGAAAAGGTCCTCTAACGGCCCGCCGAAGGGCCGGGCATTGCGGATGATTAGGTCTGCAGTCACCTTGATATCCTCCCTTGTCCCCAGTGCTTAGGTACGATCGCTTAGCCCGGCGCGAGCCATGGCGAGATGAAAGGCACGCAAGGCGCGATCCATTATTGCGCCTTCGTCCTGGGCCACGAGGCGCCGCCCGCGCATCAGAATGCGTCCACCGACAATGGTCGTATCCACGTCCGCCCCGTTCGCGAACCGCGCGAGGCGTTGCACCGGATCGTGCGGCGGCCAGAGATGCGGCTGACGCATGTTCATGAGCAGGATATCAGCGCGCTTGCCGGCCTCGAGCGAGCCGAGTTCATCCTCCATCATCAGGGCGCGTGCACCCTCGATCGTTGCCATCTCCAGCAGCCGCTGGGGCGGCAACACGGCGTCGTCTGCGAAATGACGCGCGTGGTAACGATGCGCCTGGAACAGGTTGCGAAACATGTCGAAGGGCCGATCGGGTGCCGCAGCATCGGTACCGAGCGACACCGTTATGCCATCCTCCATCAATTCCGGCGCCGGGCAGCGGCCATAGACCGACATCAATGCACTGGGATTGTGTGCAACCTTGGCACCCGTCCGCTTGAGGACGGCACGATCGGCCTCGGTGAGGTCTATGCAATGCGCAAGGAGCGATCGCTCGTCGAAGAGGCCGAGACGCGCATCATTGGCGGCAATGGATCCGTCGCGATGGCCGTCCTGGACCAGGAGGCCGCTTCTCTCACGTGCCCGATCACGGACCTTGCATGCGATCCTGTATACCGTTTCATCCCGCAGTTCCTGCTCGTCGAAAACGGGCAGTGAAAAGACGACCTGCAGGCGGTCGTCGCGCCCAGCCCAGGCGTCGACCAATTCCGTGGCCACGTCAATTTGCCGGTCTGGGGAGACGACGATGTCGTCGTGCGATGTCGACGTATAGTGGCGATACACATGCCTTTGCCCCGGCCGGTTCGGCCCCACCGCCAGAAACTCCCGCACGCCCATAGCAGCAACCGAGGCAAGGTGGGCCTCCGCCGCCTCCGGCGCCTCGCTGCGCATGATATCCGGGCCGCCGCCGAACAGCAGCGCCGCGGTCGTCGTGCCGCACTTGATCCTCTCGGCCGCCGACAGCGCCGCCTCCGCCGCCCAGAATTCAGGATCGGTCGCGGTTGCGTAGATGCGGCCGGTCACGGACATCCAATCCTCGGCCTCAGTGCCAAGCCCCTTGGTCAGCATATGTCCGGCATGGGCGTGCGTATCGATCAATCCGGGCATCGCGACCATGCCGGCGGCTTCGATGCGCTCGGCCTGCCGTTCTCCGGTGAAGTCTTCCTCACCTATGGCGGCGATGCGCCCATTGTCGACCAGAATATGGCCGCGCTCGATGATGCGCCGGTCCGGGTCCATCGTGATGATCGTGGCATTTTCAATCAGTAGTGCGTTCGTCATGGCAGGTTCCCTCTCCGGCTGCTGGGTTTGGCGTTCTTTTTTGACAAAGCGGCGCCAAAACGACCTTCCCCATCTTGATCTTGTTCGCAGCAGATGTACACTATTTATGGGAGCATTCGTATCCAATATCAAAGACAATATGTATACGTTAAACGGGAGAAACCAGTGAAGACCTCTATAAAGACCCTCTTGGCAGGGCTCGCCCTGCTGGCGCCGCTGTCTGCGCCCGCATTTGCCGAAACGCTGCGCTGGGCCTCATCCGGCGATGTCATTTCCTACGACCCGAACGCCCAGGTCGACAGCTTCACCCAGAGCGTTCATCACATGGTTTTCGATCCGCTGGTGCGTCGTAACAAGGATCTGAAGCTGGAGCCGGCGCTCGCTACGTCCTGGGAGGTCATCGAGCCCAAGCGCTGGCGCTTCAAACTGCGCCAGGGCGTGAAATTTCATGAAGGCCAGCCCTTCAACGCCGACGATGTCGTGGCGACGATCCAGCGCCAGATCGACCCCGGAGCGCGCAACCGCGAGAACCTTTCCACCGTCGTCGGTGTCGAGAAGGTGGACGACTATACCGTCGACCTTATCCTGCGTGGCCCTTACCCGCTGCTCCTCAACGATCTTGCCGCCATCTACATCATGAGCAAGCCCTGGATGGAGGAGCATGACGCACTGAAGCCGGGCAATGCGTCCACCGGCGTCGTCACCTATGCCAGCAACCATGCCAACGGCACGGGCGCATTCAAGCTGAAGAGCTACGAGCCGGACTCGCGCTCGGTCTTCGAAGTGAACAAGGAGTGGTGGGACAAGCCGCAGCATAATCTGGACGAGGTCGAATTCCGTCCGATCGCCTCCGATGCAACCCGCGTCGCGGCGTTGATGTCGGGCGAAGTCGACATGATTGCTCCGGTTCCGCTGCAGGACATCGACCGCATTGCGGCCACCGATGGTCTGAAGGTTGTCGAAAACCCGTCGCTTCGCACGATCTTCTTCGTATTCAGCTACCGGCCGGAACTGCATGCAACTCCAGGCCAACCCAACCCGCTGCGCGATGTGCGCGTGCGCCAGGCATTGTGGCAAGCGATCGACACCAACACGATCCAGAAGCGCCTGATGCGCGGCAAGTCCCGTACAGCCGGTATGCTGGTCGCACCGGCGGTGACCGGTTACGATGAGGACATCGATGTGCCTCTGCCTTACGATGTCGCCAAGGCCAAGGCGCTGCTCGCCGAGGCCGGCTATCCGGATGGCTTCAAGACCGGGCTCGCCTGCCCCAACGACCGCTATATCGCCGACGAACAGATCTGCCTTGCGGTCGCTTCCATGTGGGCGCAGATCGGTGTCCAGGCCAACGTGAGTGTCGAGAGCAAGACGACCTATTTCCCACGTACCGACAAGGGGGAGTTCGACATCTACCTTCTCGGCTGGGCCTCGCTGCCGCCGATGGATGGCTTTAGCCCACTGCAAGCGCTCCTGGCGACGAATGACGGCACCTTCGGCGGCAGCAATGCCGATGGGCTTTCCAATCCCGAGATCGACAAGCTGGCCTATGCCGCTTCGGTGGAACTCGACGAAACCAAGCGCATCGAGGATCTGAAGCAGGCCTTCCGCATCACGCATGATCAGGTCCTCTACCTGCCGCTGCACCAACAGCCGGTCGCCTGGGCGATGAGCAGCAAGGTCGACATGCCGCAGTTCCCAGACGAGTACGTGCGTCCGTGGTTCGCTCAGATAAAGAAGTAGTCGGGATTCTCCCAAGGCCAGTCCTGGCGGGCGAAAGCAAGCCGGGACTGGCCCACAAACCGGGTCAACCCCTCCACGACCGGCGACGGCACGGAGGATACGGGAGCGCACAACCCGGTGGCCGCCCCTTTGGGCAGGATCGCTCCCGGTAAGGACTATCCGATGATCAGACTCCTTTCAGTCAGGCTGCTTCAGGCCATCCTCGTGATGGTCGCGGTGACCGCCATCGCCTTCGTCATGTTTCGCTTCGTCGGCGATCCGGTCGCCTCTATGGTGCGCGAAGGCGCGACCCAGGCTGAGAAGGACGCAGTGCGCGTCGCCCTCGGCCTCGATAAGCCGGTCCTGGCTCAGTTCGCCAATTTCCTGGGCCAGGTGGTGACCGGCGATCTCGGCACGAGCTACCGCTACCAGCAGCCCGTGACGAGCCTATTGCTCAGCCGCCTTCCTGCCACCCTGGAACTGGTGATCGTTGCCACCGTGCTGGCACTGTCGCTCGGCATTCCGCTTGGGGTGCTCTGCGCGCTCAAGCCGCACGCATTTTTCTCGCGGCTGACCCAGTCTGCGACACTCGTCGGCATTTCCATGCCGACCTTCGTCACCGGCCTGCTGCTGATCCTGATTTTCGCGGTAAACCTGCGGTGGCTGCCATCCTCCGGACGCGGAGATCTCGTCGATATCGGGCTCTGGCAGACCGGCTTCCTCTCGCTTTCAGGCCTGAAGTCATTGATCCTGCCGTCGATCACGCTGGCCTTGTTCCAGCTCACGCTGATCATGCGGTTGGTGCGCTCGGAGATGATCGACGTTTTGTCGTCGGATTACATCCGCTTCGCCTTCGCGCGCGGCCTGCCGCGAACCTATATCTATGGCCGGCTTGCGCTGCGCAACGCATTGATGCCGGTCGTCACGGTCACAGGACTGCAGATCGGCCAGCTCATCGCCTTCGCGATCGTCACCGAGACGGTGTTCCAATGGCCGGGCATGGGCCTGCTGTTCACCAACGCCGTCGGCTATCCTGACGTGCCGGTGCTGGCTGCCTACCTTCTCTTCGTGGGCTTCCTCTTCGTCATGATCAACATGATCGTCGACATTCTCTACACCTTCATCGATCCGCGACTGAGGACACGATAATGGCTACGCAATCCCTGATGCGCCGGCTTCCGCCGGTTTCCGTTGTCATCGCCAGCCTGGTGCTCGCCATCATGCTGATCCTCGTCATCTTCGCGCCGCTGATTGCGCCGATGGACCCACGCGACGTCGCCTCCTACTCGCTGATGGACATGGAAATTCCGCCAGTGTTCATGGAGGGCGGCGATTCCCGCTTCCTGCTCGGCACGGACAACCAGGGACGCGACCTCGTCTCCGTCATCCTGTTCGGGCTGAGGATTTCCGTGGTCATCGGCCTCGGCGCCGTGGTCTTTGCCGCCATGCTTGGCGTCGTGCTCGGCCTCATTGCCGGCTTCTTCGGCGGCATGGTCGATGGCATCGTGATGCGCGTCGCCGATATCTTCGTCAGCTTCCCGACCATCCTCGTTGCACTGCTCATCAGCGGCATCGCCCGCGCACAGCTTAGCGCCGATGCCATGCTTGCCTGGGCGCCGCTGGTGCTGATCTTCTCCATCGCCATCAACGAATGGGTCCAATATGCGCGAACCGTGCGGGCCTCGACCATGGTGGAGATCGCGCGGGACTATGTACGCGCCGCCAAGGTCATCGGCCTGCCGTCGCCCCGCATCATGGCCCGCCACATCCTGCCGAACATCATGAGTTCGGTGATGGTCATCGCCACGATCAACCTCGCCGGCGCAATCCTGACGGAAGCGACACTCTCCTTCCTCGGTGCGGGCATGCCGCCGACCTATCCTTCGCTCGGCACGCTGATCCGCATCGGCAACCAGTTCCTGTTCTCCGGTCTCTGGTGGATCGCGGTGATGCCCGCGGCGGTGCTGGTCATCCTCGTGCTGGCCGTTAACGTGATCGGCGACTATCTGCGCGACCACTTCAACCCGAAACTGATGGCGAGATGAGATGACCGAAACAACGCGCCCCGTTCTCGACATTCGCAAGCTCCGTGTCGAGTATCCGTTGGCCAACGGCAACACGCTGACGGCCGTCAAAGATATCGATCTGACGATCCGTCCTGGAGAGATCCACGCCCTCGTCGGTGAATCCGGCGCCGGCAAGACCACTGTCGGTAACGCGCTGATGGGCCTGCTGCAGGCCCCCGGCAAGATCGCCGCCGGCTCGATCACCATCGCCGGCAAGGAGATCAACCTGCGTACCGGCCGTACCGAAGGCATTGTGCCCGGGCGCGATGTCGGCGCAATCTTCCAGGACCCGATGACGAGCCTCAACCCGCTCTTCACCGTGGAAAGCCAGCTTTGCGAAGGCATGCTTACCCATCTGAAGCTTTCCTCCCGGGAGGCGAAGGCCCGCGCGCTGGAATTGATGAAGGCCGTCGGCATCCCGGAACCCGAGCGCAGGCTCGGCAGCTATCCGCACCAGCTTTCCGGCGGTCAGCGCCAGCGCGTGGTCATCGCCACGGCACTCGCCTGCAATCCGCAGCTGATCGTTGCCGACGAGCCGACGACCGCGCTCGACGTCTCGGTGCAGGCGCAGATCCTCAAGCTCATTCGTGACCTTGCCGACGAGCGGGGCGTCGGCGTTCTGCTCGTCACGCACAACATGGGCGTTGTCGCCGAGATCGCCGACCGCGTCACCATCATGCAAAACGGTGCGGTCGTGGAAAGCGGCTCGACGCGCGAGGTGCTGACGGCACCGAAGGCACCTTACGCCCGCACGCTGATCGCCGCCGTGCCGCCAATCGATACGCGCCTCGATCGCCTGCCAGTGCCGAGCGAAGAAACGCAGGTGACCCTCGACGCGCGCGCCTCGGTGCGCCGCAAGAGTGCGAAGAGCGAGACAGGCAGCCGCGACGAAGTGGTGCTCTCCGTGCGCGACCTTGCCGTGGAATACGGCGGGCGCGGATTGCTTCGCAAGGCCTCGGTGTTCAAGGCCGTCAGGGGCGTTTCATTCGATGTTCGGCGCGGCGAGATTTTCGGACTCGTCGGTGAATCCGGCTGCGGCAAGACGACCGTTGCCAACACCATCGCGGGCCTTGTCACGCAGAGTGCAGGTTCCATCGATTTTCAGGGCACGGCGCTCGGCGGCCGCCGTGAGAAATCGGTTCGGCAGTCCCTGCAAATGGTCTTTCAGGATCCCTATTCGGCACTCAATCCGCGCCTGCGGATCAACGCCGCCATTGCAGAGCCAATCCTGTTCTACAAGCTGGCCGCCAACGCGCAGGAAGCCCGGCAGGATGCCAGGACCCTGCTTGAAGCGGTCGGCCTTCCTGCCGACGCGGGCGCGCGCTTTGCGCACGCCTTCTCCGGCGGCCAGCGCCAGCGCATCGCCATTGCCCGCGCGCTCGGACCGCGCCCGTCGCTACTCATTTGCGACGAGCCGACCTCGGCGCTTGACGTCTCGGTGCAGGCGCAGCTCCTCAACCTGCTGAAGGATCTGCGCGACCTTGCCGGCCTCTCCATGCTGTTCATCAGCCATGACCTCGCCGTGATCCGTCAGATGTGCGACCGCATTGCTGTGATGAAGGCCGGGCAGATCGTCGAGCTCTCGGATACCGAAACCCTCTTCACCGCGCCAAAACACGAGTATACGCGCGAGCTCCTCCGCCTTGCTCCGTCCGTCGAGCGCATCATGGGACGTGAGCTGGCTTCGGCCTAAGCCCGGAGGACAAAAGACCGATACTCCCTTCCTGCGCTTCGCCGCCCAAAACCGGCGCGGTCGGGGACCTGTCGCCAGCATTCTCATTCGCCCGCCGCTACCGCGGCTTGCGCCGGCCCGCTTTTGCGTATTGCGCATTCGCCAACGATTGACACGCCAGGGCGCAACTACCCCTTCGGGCCACAAAACAAGAAGAAGACGTAAGGAAATACCCAATCATGCCCAATTCATCAAAGCCCACGACGGGCCGTCAATGGATGCTGCTCATTCTCGTCGTGCTCGTCGCCGTCAACCTGCGGCCATTTCTCACCGCTCCGGGGCCCGTGCTGTCCGAGATCGTCGCCGATACCGGCATGGGATATGGCGGCCTGGCCCTGCTGACATTGTTGCCGATGATGTTGATGGGTGTGGGCGCCTTCGTGTCTCCTTCTGTGCAGGCCTTGATCGGCACGCGGCGCGGCATTCTCATCGCCCTGTTTGTGCTGGCGGCCGGCTCCCTGCTCCGCCTCGTCGCTCCGGGCGGCGCAGCATTGGTGATGACGGCTGCCCTTTGCGGCGCCGGCGTCGCTTTCATCCAGGCGGCTTTCCCCGGCATCATCAAGGCGGAGTTTCCCCGGAGCATACCGGTGGTCACCGGGCTCTATTCCGCGGTTCTGATGGGTGGCGGAGCGTTGGGCGCGCGGCTGACACCATTCCTCGTCAATCACGGTTCCGGCTGGCGTCCGGCCCTTGCCTGGCTCGCAGCGCCAGCGTTCGTTGCTCTCGGCGCCGCATGGCTGATCCTGTCGGACTCGCGAAGCGATCGCCCGGACAAGGCGCTCACCGGCCGGCTGCTCCGCCGGCCTCGAACCTGGACACTTATTCTCGCCTTCGGCCTGGTCAATGCCGGCTACTCTTCCGCCGTCGCCTGGCTCGCCTCCTATTACCAGTCCCTTGGCTGGAGCAGCGGAGATAGCGGCAATCTCGTGGCGCTGATGGCGATCTGTCAGGCGGCGGCGGCCCTCGCCCTACCGATTTTGGCTCGCCGCAGCATCGATCGCCGCGCGTTTCTGCGCTTGACGCTGGCGATGCAGGCGATCGGTTTTGCCGGCCTTGCGTTCCTGCCCCAGGCAGTACCCGCGATCTGGGTTGGCCTGTGCGGCGCCGGCCTTGGTAGCAGCTTCTCGTTGGCAATCGTCACCGCCCTCGATCACCTGCCGCGGCCGGAAGAGGCCGGCGTGCTGGTGGCATTGATGCAGGGCGGTGGTTTCCTGATCGCGTCTCTCGGCCCGTTTGCCACGGCATTTCTGCACGATGTCAGTGGCACCTTCGCCGCTGGCTGGACGCTGCACCTTGCCTGCGTCGTCGGCGTGTTCTTTCTCTACATGCGCCTCAACCCATCGCGCTACGCGCAGGCCATGCAGTCACCCATCTGAGCGACGTCTTGCTCTCCGCGCCCGGGCAGTCGACTAGACTTTCCGGGCGGCGACTCTTGCCGTTCCGCGGATACTGGTTGCGGATGAGACCAATTCACTAGACATCTCGCCGTTTTGTATGCAATTCGAAGAGATAATTGCGACGGCTCGGAGTGACCAGTATGGCAAAGAAAGAGAACGAAACGGGCGGTGGCCGCGCTCAGGCCGTTCATCGCGTCCTGAAACGGGCAATCCTTGATCAGGCGCTGTCTCCAGGATCGAAGCTGCCGGAAGACTCGATCGGCGAAAGGCTGGGGGTCAGCAGAACCCTGGTGCGCGAGGCGCTGGTTCGTCTAAGCGAGGAAGGGCTGGTGGAGCTCAGGCCGAACAGGGGAGCGGTGGTTGCGCGGCCAACGCTTGAGGAAGGGCGCAATCTGTTCCTTACCCGAATGGCGCTCGAACGCCTGGTGGTGGAGACGCTTTCCGGGAAGTTGACGCAAGAGCAAATCGACATTCTCTCGTCTCATATTGAAGCCGAGGAAGCCGCGAAGAAGGAGCGCGCTCAATCGATCCGCCTGGCGGGCGAATTCCACACGCTCCTTGCTCAGATGACGAACAACGCCAGCCTCATTCGCTACGTGAACGAACTGGTCGCCCGCAGTTCCCTGATCCTTGCACTCTATGGCCGGCCGCATTCTTCGGAATGCGCCGTATCGGAGCACCAGGAGCTTCTGGACAAATTGATCGCCGGCAAGACCGACGAGGCGGCGGCCCTCATGGCACATCACCTCGACTCGGTGACGACCCGTGCACTGCTTCCGACCGACGGGGACAGAAACATCAAGGAGGTGCTCTCCGCCTACGCTGTGGCGGAGGGCCTTGCCTAGACGAAACGCGGCGCTCCCGGAGGATATCCGGATCCGGGAGCCTTGTGCGGTAGTCGGCGCGCGAGCCTTTCCTTGGACATCCGCGCCATCGGTCCCTGGCCCACTTCGTCATTCGGCAAGAGGCAGACGCTGCCCGGTTTCATGATGACGGACGGCGAAGTGGTCACAGGGAAACCGGAGCTTTATCAGGCCTCGCCGACCCCGCCCGACACCAGGCGCCCCTTATGGAAGGTCGCGGTCCTGGCAGGCACGCGGGCCACCGCCTCTGCCGAGCAGCTTGCCCCGACAAGCGTGAAGGAGGCCTCCTCGCCGACATTTGGCCAGGCCCGCTTGCCCTCGTTGTCGAGGGGCAGGATGCCGCCAGTGGCGATCGACATGGACCGCGAGAGGCGGAATTCGTCCGACCCACGATAAAGCTGCGCGTAGAGATACGCCTTTTCCAACATGTCCCCGCTGCCGAATGGCGACCAGTGGTCGATGACGCTATCGGTTCCGGTCATGACGAAGACCCCCTTCTGGGACAGCTGCGGCAAAGGCATCATCAGCGCTCCGATCGGCACCGTCGAGGCAATCGAGATCTTCTGTTCCGCCAGGCGCGAGGCTGTCTCCTCCAGGGCCTCCGGAGCAAGTGTGGTCAATGCGAAGGCGTGGCTGATCGTGACTTTTCCGCGCAGAGCGGGATTCTTCTCAACGGTATCGATCATGTAATTGACCGCAGCAACACCAGCAGGGCTCGTTTCGTGCAGATGAATGTCCACCCCTTTGCCGTTGTCCAGCGCGATCTGGAACATCGCGTCGAGTGATTTTTCCATGGCCCCGTCGACATTCGTCGGGTCCAGGCCGCCGACATACTGAACGCCCATCTGCATCGCTTCGCGCATCAGGCCGTCGACCTTGGAGTGAAGCAGACCGTGCTGGGGGAAGGCGACGATCTCGCACACGAAATCGTCACGATGGTTCTCCAAGGCCTGCTGCAGGTGCTCAAGGCTCTTGAGGCCGCTAACCGGGTCGATGTTGCAATGGCTGCGCGCGACGGTTGTTCCCTTGGACTGCAAGAGGGCGATCAGCCCCTCGGCCCGCTCTCGCGATGTCGGCAGCAACTGAGGAAGCAGCTTTTCCTCGAGCGCGATCATATCCATGATGGTTTTGCCCTGACGCGGGCGCGGCGCCTGCCAAGGGCCGCCATAGAACGTCTTGTCCAGGTGGATGTGCATATCGCGCATCGCCGGCAACAGAAGCTGGCCGTGAGCCTGATACTGCGGCACACCTTCGGGCAAGGTCGCCTTTTCCGGATGCAAGGCGACGATCGCGCCGTCCTTGATCTCCAACGCGTAGAGCGCAGTCCGCGTGGCGACGACGATATCGCCGTCGCGCTCAAACCCCTCCTCCAACCGCACGCCGGTCAAAACGTAGTGGCGATCCGCGAGCGTCTTGGTATTCGTCTCGACGGCACCGTCACCGGCGCTGGCCGATGCCTCGCGAACCGCTCCGCCTGCAAAGCCAGCGACAGCGCAAGCGGTGGTGAGCGTCCCGGTCCGGCTGAGAAAGGTCCTGCGGCTTTGCGGTAGCATCTGTTCCAACATCATTGCCTCATCATGGATAGTGTTAGGGCCGGCAATTTACCGAACGGCGTCACGGCATGGCAGCGACATTTGCCAATGCTGGCTATTCGATTTGCCAATGCATGCGGCCAGCTTCGTAGTGATCGCAAATGACAAGAGGGGAGAGACGCCTTCCGTCTAAGACCGCCTCAGGCCACAATACTCGATAAGGCGCTCCGCCAGCGCGAGCGTGGCGGCACTGGCGTTGTCGCGATAAAAGAGAGCCAGCTCAAAGTCATCGACAGGCGGCATGCGCTCGGCAGCACCCAGCACGCGATGGGTAGGCAGCCTGCAGCTGGCAGGCAACAGGCTGACGCCAAGACCGGCAGCGGAAGCGGCGGCGAGGGCCGCGAGACTGGCGCTGCTGTAACTAATGCGCCAGCGTATACCGAGACTGTCGAGCGCCTGGCACAGTTCCTCGCGATAGAGGCCGTTGAGCGGAAACACTGCCAGCGGCACCGGCAATTGTTCGATTGCCGGACGCACGACGCTGTCCAACCACAGCAGGGGTTCGGGTCTGGCGGCGCGCGGCAATTGCTTGCGGCGCTGCTTGACGAGGATGAGATCGAGCTCTCCCTCCCGGTAGGCAAGTTGCAGATCCGCGCTCAGGCCGCTGGTGACATCCAATCGCAAGTGTGGGTGCTGGCTATTGAACGACGCCAGCAAGTCGACCGTCGGCACCGTGAAATCTTCAGGCATTCCCAACCGGAGCACGCCGTCACGCCAGGGACCAGCCAAGGCATCATGCGCCTCTTCGTTCAAGGCGATGATGCGCCGTGCATAGCTCAGCAACTTGACGCCCTCTTCCGTCAGTTGCACCAGATGCGATGAGCGCTCGAAAAGCGCTTTCCCGAGCATTTCCTCCAGCCGGCGAATTTGCTGGCTGACTGTCGACTGGGAAAGGTTTACTCGCTCGGCAGCGCGGGTGAAGCTGTTGCTTTCGCAAATGGCGACAAAGCTGAGCAACAGCTGGGGATTGAACATGGGATAACGGTTCATTCGTCCCCCGAAGGCGCTGGAGCCGGTTGCTGGGCGAGGATGAAGGCTCTTCAGTCAATCGCCGCGCCGTGCGATTCCCAGGCAATCCAGATCACGCGTAACACCAAGATTGAATGCATTGAATTTATTATCTTGTATACAATCTGCATGCAAAGGAAAAAGTTCAGCTTTCACCGCGAAACGATGGCCACGCTCCATCAGAGCCCACCCGAGAAGCTTCGAAACGGGTCCCGTTCCATTCGCTAACGCAATGGTTTCCATCGGTTTTCTTAATTTCCGAACAGTCAAGAACCTCCCTATAGACGAGGCAATATCGCGCTCTTCGGTCGCGAATTGCGCAATGCGGCAGCGGCGAACATCGCATTGGCACCCAGACGCCGCAACGAGCAACTGCCCCTCGACGAAGAGATTTGGCCCGAGGCGAACGGCTGCCTGGAAAGGTGCGATGGACATGCAAGAACTCGAACGCGCAGTGCGTTGCGACACTATCCCAAGCGAGCCCTCCTCCTCATGCGCATCTCACGCCGGTTTCCTGGCCAGGATCGCGTCGTCTCTTCTCCTTTATCCAGGATATCGACGGCTCTGGATATCCAATCTCTTCTTCTTCGCAGGCGTGTGGACGCAGACGCTCGTGCTCGGCTGGCTGGTGTTTGACACCACCCGTTCGGAGTTTTCCGTCGCCCTGTTCACGGCGGCAAGACTGGGACCGATGATGCTCGGCCCTCTCGCGGGCGTGGTCTCGGACCGCTTCGACCGGCCCAGGCTGCTATTGGCCGCATCCGGCTGGGCCTTTACGGTGCTCAGCGCGATTGCGCTTCTCGTCGCGCTGGACAAGATATCCTTCTGGGGCCTGGTCTTTGGTGGCTTCTGCATTGGCCTGGCGCAATCCCCTTCCCAGCCGGCACGTTTCGCGCTGGTCGCCGATCTCGTCGATCGCGAGAGGCTCAGCAACGCGAATGCTCTGAACTCGCTTGTCCTCAGCATGACGCAGATGATCGGGCCGGCGCTTGGGGGAACGATGATCGTCGCCTTCGGCGCTGCATCGGCACTCGCCATCTCGGCAGGCTGGTACCTCGTTTCGTTCATAGCGCTCTGGCCGATGCGGAACCTGAAGAGCAGGCGTCAACCCGTTCGAGAAGAAGACCTCGTGAGCCTTGTGAGCCTTGTGGCGGCAGGCTTTCGTACTATTTCCGAGAACGTTCTCCTCAGGTCTGTCTTGGGGGTCACGTTCCTGGCCAATATCCTGTTGTGGCCGATCTACCAGGGCTTCATGCCCGTTATCGCCAAGGAGCATCTGGGTCTGACGCCAACGGGGCTGGGCTGGCTCCTCGCATGCGCGGGCACCGGCAGTCTGGCCGGCGCTCTCGTTATCGCCAGTCTCGGAGACTTCCGCTACAAGGGCGGCCTCTTCCTGATTGGTACGGCGATCTGGGGCGGTCTCTGGGCGACCTTCGCCTTGTCGTCGTCGATGCCTCTTTCGTTTGTTCTCATGGGGCTCATCGGATTGTCGGCGTCGCCGTTCGGTGTCCTGCAGACCACGCTCATGCTGATGATGACAGAACCGCACGTGCAGGGGCGCGTGATGGGCATTCAGGAATTGACCATTGGCGTGATGCCGGTCTCGAGCCTGGTGCTTGGCGCAGCGGCAGAAATCGTCGGCATCGCCAATGTGGCACTGATCAGCGGCACGCTGTTGGCCGTATCACTCACGCTCTTGGCTCTGCGCGTCCCGGAACTGCTACGCTATAGCGGCCATAACAGCTGAACGTGCGAACGGGCGCTGCCTTCGCGATCGGATTTGGATTATCCCGCTCAACGGGATCGACGGCTTGCGGCTTCCACGAATGCGTCAAATGCGCGGGCGCCCGGATGGCTTTCGGCATCCAGCAATTCCGGGTGCCATTGAAGGCCCATGGCAAAAGACTGCGCGCCGATCTCGATCGCCTCGACGACTCCATCCGGTGCTCGAGCCGTCACCTTTACGTTGCTGGATACCTCCACAATGGCCTCTCGATGAAACGTGTTTACGGCGAACGTTTCGGCGCCGAAAATATCGGCCATTCTCGTGCCGGCGACGACGCGCACCTCATGTGACACATTTCCCTGGTCGTGAATGAGGGCTTCCGGCCACGAAGAATGGACATCCGAAACCATCCGGCAGCCGTTGAGGCATCCAAGCATTTGCATGCCATTGCAGATGCCCAGCACAGGCTTGTCACGCGCAAGAAACCCTTCCATCAATGCCATATCGACGGCAAGACGATCCGAGGGCGGGTACTGGGATTGGTCCCCTTCGACGTACCAATCCTTCGGAAAGTTGATACGGCCGCCGACGCTCAGGAACCCGTCGAACTCCTCGATGACCTGGCCGACCATGTCAGGGATGTACGGAACACCGAAGGCGAAGGCGCCCGCGCGGCGGAGCGCAGAGAAGTAATTCTTCGAAGTATCATAGCGTCCGCCCCCTGAGCTGGTGTTTTCGTCCATGATCACGGCGATCTTCGGCATGCGGTTCATTGGTTCATCCTGAATTCTGGAAGTTCTACGCATATTTATCCCATCCGGATCACGCGGATAATCGTTTTTAGACCGACGCCGCCTCTACCTTCGAACGGGAGTTTACCGACCGCACTCCACTGGCTAGGCCAAAGCCATCCGGACCCTATGGTTCCCGGCGATTTCGATCAATTCGGATCGTGCGGGGGCCGTAAAGACATCCGGCGCGGTGCTGCCGTCGGAAACGAAGCGGCGGCCGGCAAGCTGCGGCATGGCGGCAAAACGCTCCTGCTTTGCCGCTGGGCTCAGCGCCGCATCCGGATCGGGAATGGCGGCGATCAACCGCTGCGTATAGGGATGGGTGGGGGCTTCAAAAATCTCGCGCCAACCGCCCTCTTCCACGATTTCGCCGAAATACATGACCAGCACCCGGTCGCTCATATGCTCGACCACGCTGAGGTCGTGGCTGATCATCAGATAGGAGAGACCGAGCTTTTCCTGAAGGTCGAGCAGGAGGTTGATGATCTGCGCGCGGATCGACACATCGAGGGCAGAGACCGGCTCGTCGAGCACGACGATCTCAGGTTCGAGGATCAGCGCGCGGGCAATGCCGATGCGTTGGCGCTGGCCGCCGGAGAATTCGTGCGGATAGCGCCCCGCCTGTTCAGGCGTCAAACCAACATTCTTCAGCATCGCCTCGATGCGGCCCTCGATTTCCGAGGTGGCGGTAATGCCGTGCAGGCGCAGCGGCGCGGCCAGCGAACTGCGCACGGACTGGCGTGGGTTGAGCGAGGCATAGGGATCCTGGAACACCATCTGCACCGCCTTTGCCCTCTCCATCCGGCCCGGGGCGCCGGGGCCGGAGAGCGGCTGACCGCGATAGCGGATCATGCCTGCGGTCGGTTCCTGAAGGCCGAGGATGGATAGCGCTGTCGTCGATTTGCCGCAGCCCGATTCGCCGACGATCGACAGGCATTCGCCCTTGGCGAGTTCGAAGCTGATGCCGTTGACGGCGTGAAGCGTGCGCCACCCGGCGCCGAGCAGGCCGCCGCCGGAAATGGGGAACCGAACGTGCAGATCGTCCACCTGCAGCAGCGGGGCGGTCATGGCTGGCTCCCTTCGAGTTCGCGCGGCGCGATGAAGCGGCTCTCGGTCAGCTTCGAGCGATCGGCGATGATGCTGTCGATGTCGACGAGCCGCTGCCGCCCGTGTTCGCTGCGGCTACCAAGGCGCGGCAGGGCGCCGAGCAGGCCGCGGGTATATTCATGCCGCGGACTTTCGAAGAGCGCCCGCGTCTCGTTCTCTTCGACGAGGCAGCCCGAATACATCACACCGACGCGCTGGCAGATGCTGGCGATGACGCCGAGATCGTGGCTGATGAAGAGGACAGCCGTGCCACGCGCCGCGCAGAGCTCCTTGATGAGGCGCAGCACCTCGGCCTGGACGGTGACGTCGAGCGCCGTCGTCGGCTCGTCGGCGATGAGCAGATCCGGGCTGCAGGCGAGCGCCATGGCGATCATCACGCGCTGGCGCAAGCCGCCGGACATCTGATGCGGATAGTTCTTCGAGCGGCGATCGGGGTTCGGCACGCGAACATTCCCGAGCGCCTCGACGGCGAGCTTCTCAGCTTCCGCCCAGCTTTTCCCCTGGTGCAGCACGAACATTTCGGCGATCTGCCGGCCCACGGTCGAAAGCGGATTCAGCGCGGTCATCGGCTCCTGGAAGATCATGGCGATGCGGTTGCCGCGCAGGCGCCGCATCTCGCGCTTCGGCAGCGCCAGCAGGTTCTGCCCCTTGAACACTATCTCGCCGCCGGAAACAGCGAGCGGCCTTTTCAAGAGGCCCATGACGGCGAGCGATGTGACCGATTTTCCGGAGCCGGATTCGCCGACGAGACCATAGGCTTCGCCGGGCATGATCTGGAAGGAGACGCCCTTGAGCAGCGGGTGGTGGGCGGAGCGGCCGAGCGAAACGCCGAGGCGCAGATCCCTGATGTCGAGAAGCGGCGTGGTCATGGCTTGCGCGTCCTCATATGCGGGTCGAGGCTGTCGCGCAGGCCGTCGCCGAGTAGGTTGAAGCCGAGTACCGAGAGGAAGATGGCAAGGCCGGGGAAGAGTGCTGCCCAGGGTGCGAGCTGGATGAGTTGGCGTGCATCGGTCAGCATCGAGCCCCAGCTCGGAAACGGCGGCTGGATGCCCAGTCCGAGGAAGGAGAGTGCGGCTTCTGACAGCACCGCCGACCCCATGCCGAGCGTCGCCATGACGAGGATCGGTCCCATCATATTGGGTAGAATCTGCGTGAACATGATGCGCAAGTCGCCATAGCCGAGCGTCTGGGCCGCCTGCACGTAGCCCTGCGATTTCAATGACAGCGTCGAGGACCGGGCGATACGGCAGGTCCAGCTCCAGTTGGTGAGGCCGAGCGCGATCAGGAGAGACGGCAGGCCAGGACCAAGCACGGCCATCACGGCGAGCGCGAAGATCAACGAGGGGATGGCAAGCATGACGTTGGTCATCCCGTTCACAAGGTCGTCCCACCAGCCCCCCCAATAACCGGCTGTCATGCCGAGTGTGACGCCGATGATGGAATTGATTACCTGCGAAACGATGCCGACGGTCAGCGAGATCTGCGCGCCGTAGAGGATGCGAGTATAGACGTCGCGTCCCTGCCCGTCCGTACCGAACCAGAAGGTGGCGTCCGGCGGTAGTTCGGAATTCATCAGGTCCGCATCGAGCACCGGGTCGAAGGGTGCGATCCAATGGGCAAGGATACCGGCGAGGATGACCAGCGCTGTCAGCATCGCACCGAGCCAAAAATTGAAGCCGAGGCGCACGCCAGTCACTCCTGCTTGATGCGCGGATCGATCGCGGCATAGACCAGATCGACGGCGGTATTGATGATCAGGAACCAAAGCACGATGACGAGGATCGTGCCCTGCACCACGGGAATATCGCGGATCGCCACGCTATCGACCAGGAGCGAGCCGATGCCGGGCCAGGCGAAGAGCTTTTCGATGACGACGGCTTGCCCGATCAGCGAGCCGAACTGTAGGCCGACCGTCGTGACGATCAGCACCAGCGCATTGCGGGCCACGTGCCAGCGCACCACCTTCACCTCGCTCATGCCCTTGGAATGGGCGGTGCGGATGAAATCGGCGTTCAGTACGTCGAGCACGCCCGCCCGGGTGGTTCGTGCAAGCAGCGCCAGCGGCGTGACGCCGAGTGTCACGGCAGGCAGGATGAGGTTCTGCAACGAGCCGTCGCCATAGCCGAAACTGGGCAGCCAGTTCAGTTGCAGGGCGAAGAGATACATCATCAACAGGCCGAGCCAGAATTGCGGCATGGAGAGCCCCGAGACCGCGCCGACCATCGTCACCGTATCGAGGATCGAACCGGGCCTAAGCGCGGCGAGAAAGCCGAGCGGCACACCGACGACAATGGCAAAGACCATGGCGGCGACCGCAAGCTGCAGCGAGGCGCCCATGCGGTCGTTGATGAGGTCGCTGACGGGCTGGCGCGTGCGGAAACTGGTGCCGAGGTCGAACTGCGCCAGATCCGTGACATAGGTCACGAAGCGCTCCACGAGCGGCTTGTTCAGCCCGAATTCTTCGTTGAGGCGAGCAATCATTTGCGGATCGGCAGCGCGCTTGCCATCCGCAAAGAGGCTGGCCGCGAAGGTGCCGGGGACGACGGAGAAGATGACGAAGATAAGGAGCGCCACCACGACGATCGTCGGGACGACCTGCAGGATGCGGCGCAGGGTAAAACGAAGCATGAGCGGTTCCATTTTGGCCACCCGGACGGGTGCGACAACTGATGTGCGGGGCGGCCGAAGCCACCCCCCCGAACCTCTCAGGCCTTACTTGCGCCCATCCGGCGCCGTTTCGTCGATCCAAACCTCGTCGTAGGGCTGGACCGCCAGTTCGGTTGCGTTCGGAACAAGGCCGTGGATCCACGGCTGGTAGGCCATGACCGCCTTGTTGTAGTTGAAGAACCAGACCGGCGCGTCGTCCTGCACGATGTTGTTGGCCTGGCGCAGCAGGTCGTTCTGCTTGGCCGGGTCGCGTTCCTGCTGCGCCGCCTCATAGAGCTTGTCGAAGTCCGGGCTCGCATAGCTCGCGTAGTTGCAGGCCGACTGCGGCGTCTTGGAGTAGTAGCACCGCAGCGCGTTCAGCGGATCGGGACCGGAGAGGTTCGACCAGATAAAGGCCTGGAAGTTGTTCGACGTCACGGCGTCGCCGAGCGCGGAGCTTTCGACGGGTTTCGGCTTTACGGTGATGCCCACCTTTTTCAGCATCGGCAGGATAGCTTCAACGATCGGCACGCCCCAGCTTTCATTCGGGCTTGCCGTCACTTCGAACTCGAAGCCGTCGGCATAGCCGGCTTCTGTCAGGAGGGCCTTCGCCTTTTCCGGATCAAAAGCATAGGGCACCTTGTCCTTGTCGAATGCGGGCGAGGAAATCGGCAGCCAACCGGAGGCGGGGTATGCCTTGTTCTTCACGAGACGTTCGATGATCAGCGGCGCGTTGATCGCGTGGTTGATCGCCTGACGTACCCGCTTGTCCTTGAACGGTTCGAAGGCGGGGTTGAAGCCGATATTGCGCGTATAGACCTCGGCGACTTCGAGCAGGTGATTCTTCAAGGCATCGTCGCCCTGATAGGCCTGGTACTGGGTGGGCCCGAGGATGGAGACGTCGATTTCCTTGTTGCGGAATGCGACGTCGCGGGCGGCGTCTTCGGCCATCAACACGATATTGATGCGGTCGAGGTAGGGCTTGCCCTCTTCGTAATACTTGTCGAACTTCTCGACGACGACCTGCGAACCCGGCACATGCTCCTTGAAGACAAAGGCGCCGAGGCCGACGGGGGTCTTGGCGAAGCTCGATTCATCCTCGACATTCGACGGATAGATCACCGTCGTGTTCTGCATCAGCGGGAAGCCGGGATTGATCGGTCCGGTATAGGTGATTTCCAGCGTGTGGTCATCGATCTTCTTGAGGCCGGAGATATCCTCAGCCTTGCCGGCGATGTATTCTTCCGCTCCCTTGATGACGGCAATGTAGCTGGCGCCCGGGAAGGCATTCTTCGGATTGGCGATGCGCTTGTAGCTGTAGATGATGTCGTCGGCCGTCAGCGGCTTGCCGTTGTGGAAGACGGCATTGTCGCGCAGGTGATAGGTGTGCACCGTGCCGTCTGCAGAGACGTCTTCCGAGCTTGCCAATTCCAGCACCGGCTTGTTCTGGATCGAGTCCCAGCTGTAGAGCGCGCGGTGGATCGCCTGGGTGATGAATTCTTCCTGCGTGTTCGGGCTTGCCTGCACGTCGAGCGTGGCAAAGCTCGAGCCATAGGGTGCGGTGAAGACGAGCGTGCCGCCATGGCGCTCGCCGGCGGCCAGCGCCCCGGTAGCCACGCCCAGGCTGAGCATTGCGGCCAGTGTCAATCTTTTCAGCATGCTGTTCTCCCTCTCGTGCCGTTTTCGGCTTTGCGTCGATCAGTCCGGCAGGCCGTCAGCGCGCGTCATGCACGACGCGGCCTGCAAGCAGGGTCATCAGGCAGCGCGTGCCTGAGAGGATGGTGTCCGCCGGCGCCCCCAGCAGGTCGTTGTCGAAGACTGCGATGTCGGCCCATTGGCCCGGGACCAGCCGGCCCTTCACGCCTTCGGCCTTTTGCGAATAGGCGCCGTATTCCGTATAGGCCTGCAAGGCCTCCTCGCGGGTGAGCTTCTCCGCCTCCACCATCACGGTACCCTTGCCAGTTTCGCGCGTGATCATGGCGTGCAGGTTCGGGAAGGGATCGGGCGAGCAGACCGGGGAATCCGAGCCGGTTGAGGGCTTCAGGCCCATGCGCATCCAGGTGCCGATCTGGTAAGAAGCCTTGCCGCGCTCTTCGCCAAGCACGGAGACGTAGCTGTCGCCGAAGTCGTGGATGAAGGCCATTTGCGGAGCGGGAAGGATGCCGGCAGCCTTCATGCGCTGATCTTGCTCGGGCGTCGAGAAGCCGCAATGCTCGATGCGATGACGCCGGTCCGGATCGGGATTGGCGGCAAGCGCCCTTTCATAGGCGGTGACAAGCTGCTCGATGGCGCCGTCACCGATGGCGTGGCAGGCCATCTGATAGCCCCGGTCGTGGCAGGATTTGACGATCGCCTCGACGTCGGCGTCCGGCAGCATCTGTACGCCGATATTGTCGGGCTCACCCAGATAGGGTTTCGTCATCCAGGCGGTGCGCCCGCCGGCTGAACCATCGAGAAAGATCTTCACAGCACCAACGCGCAGCATGTCGTCGCCCGCGCCTGAAATGAGCCCTGCACGCCAACAGTCCTCTACGATCGAGACACCGGGATCGCCGAGCAGCGTCAACCAGACACGCACTGGCAGGCGGCCGGAAAGCTTGGCCATCTCATAGGCCTGAATTTCGGCAAAACCGGCGAGTTGGCCGACCGCCGCATCCATGCAGCTGGTGATGCCGAGCGAGAGAAGATAGCGGCCTGCCCGCTCGATGCCGTCGATCAACTCCTCCGTCGTCACCTCGGGCATGGCGGCCTTGATGAGGTTCTGCGCGTTTTCGGCGAGGAAGCCATTGAGACGTCCGTCAGTGGTGCCAATCACGCCGCCCTCCGGTACCGGCGTCGCCTCGGTAACATCGGCCAGCCTCAGTGCCAGCGAATTCGCAATGGCGACATGGCCGCAGGCGCGGGTCAGCAGCACGGGATGATCCGGCACTGCGCGGTCGAGCTCCTCGCGGGTCGGATGTCGGCCGACATCGAGCTTGACCTGATCATAGCCGCGCGCTCGTACCCAGCCGCCCTTCGGCGTGGCAGCAGCGCGTTCGGCAAGCTTCTCCAGCAAGACGGCAAGCGTCGGCGCGCAGGCGGGCGTCGCTTCGACCCAACCCATAGTGATGCCGGTGGAGATGAGGTGCAGGTGGTTGTCGATGAGGCCGGGGCTGGCGAAACGGCCTTCGAGGTCGATGACCTCGGTGTGCGGCCCCTTGAGGCTCAGCATATCAGCGTCGCTGCCGGTCGCCAGGACCTTGCCTTGCCAGATGGCAAGAGCCTCGCTGATCCCCTCCTCCCTGCCCCGCCAGATTCGGCCATTGCGCAGAATAAGATCAGCGTGAAGCTGGAAGGCCATTAACAATCTCCCTTTTGTTATCAGCCTGATTTCGTAGCCTCCGCCGCCGTGAAATCAGAGCTGTTTGCCTTGGGCACAAGGTGAAAGGTTTGATTGGGTTTGGCCAATTCGCTTTTAGCAAAAGCCGATGCAAGATCGGCATAGCGATTTCATTCCAACAACTTATGATGCGCTACAACTCTAACGCACGACGGAGACGGGCATGGAGATCAAGTGGCTGGAAGACTTCGTGACGCTCGCCGATACGTGGAGTTTTTCGCGCGCTGCGGAATTGCGCAACGTGACTCAGCCGGCCTTCAGCCGCCGCATCAAACAGCTCGAGGCTTGGCTCGGCGCAACGCTGATCAGCAGGGCCACCATGCCGGCGGAACTGACGCCGGCAGGTCGCAATTTCCTCCCTATCGCGCAGGAGGCAATCCGAACCTTTTACGCGGCGCGTGAGTCGCTACGGCCGTCTCACGAAGAAGGCCTCGTCCGCTTCGCCGCGCTCCATACGCTAACGGTAACGATCTTCCCGCGCTGGCTCAAACTCCTGGAAAGAGCCGGCGGCGCCTTCAGCACCTCGCTGATGCCGGACCGCGGCGGTATCGAAGCCAATCTCGACGCCCTTATCGGCGACGAGGCGGATTTCTTCCTGACCTACGCCCATTCGGAGGTGCCGTTCCATCTCGACCGCGGACAATTCTCGTCGCTGACGATCGCGCATGACCGGCTGATCCCGCTTGCCGCCGCAAACGTTTCCATGGCCGGGAGCACACAGCCAGGACTGCATATTCTCGACCGCGCCGTCGCGCAGCCGCGGCTCGCCATTCCTTATCTGAGCTACGGATTCAACTCGTTTTTCGGTGTCGCCCTGTCGCGCCTCATGCTCCGCCGCCCGCCCTTCCGGCGCCGCACGATGCACGAGAACACGATCAGCGCCGGGCTGATGAACATGGCGGTAACGGGTGCGGGCGTCTGCTGGCTACCGGAGAGCCTCGCGCGCGATGTGATCGAGACCGGGGGCCTTGTGCCTGCGTCTGCGGATACGGGTTGGAATCTCGACCTCGAAATACGTCTCTACCGTCACGCCGCGACACGCAGCCGCAGGGTCGAAGACCTCTGGCAAACGGCAAAGCTGCTGCTGGAACGCGAGCCCGTCTGATCAGGCTTTCAGGAAGACGAGTGCGCGCAGGATTTCCGTAAAATCCGCGTGCTTGAAGGCGACTGCGCGGGGGCCGTGTGCATAGGCACCGGGATACCATCCGGCACGATAGGCATCCGTCGGATTGTTGAACTCGATCACCACCTCGTAGCGCTCGGCCCTATTGGGCAGGACCTGCGCGAAATCACCGGAAAGCGCCTCCGCTGCGCCTTCGCGGATGAGTCGGCGCGACCAGGCCGGAGAGATCGAGGTCGCGGAACGACCTTTGCCCTCCAGCGTTTCCACCGCTTTCAGCCCCGGCACCATCGCCCGCGCCTCAGAACAAATGCCCGCATCGCCGGCAAGGAAGACCGACGGCACGCCGTAGCCGGCCGCACAGAGCGCGTTGACGGTGAACTCGGAGGCGACCTCGCCATTGAGGAGCAGGCGCGAGATGCGCATGGTGGAGGTATGGGCGAGCGGATTGTCCTCGCTGCCGGCCTTGGAGTGATAGCCCGTATAGATCGCCGCGGCGAAGCCGGCATCGAGGCCGAACATCATGGCATCGGGATGACCGGACCAGCCGCGCACGATGCGGACGTAGTCCGGCAGGCGGTCGAGAATGAGGTTGCGGCCGCTGTCATGGGCGTCTTTCACCACCACTTCGGTTACGCCGGCGGCGCGCGCACCTTCGCAGGCAGCAACCACCTCGGCGGTCATCAGGGCGCGGAATTCGGCCCAGTCGGCGTGGGTGCGCTCGGCCTCGTCCCAATGCGCGATGCCGGCAGTGCCTTCGATGTCGGCGGAAATGAAGACCTTCATGGGTGCGTTCTCCTTCAGTCAATCGGCAAGAGCAAGGTCGACGCGACCGTTTCGAGTCGGCGTCTCAGGGGCCACGCAGAGCGCGGTCAAAACCGGCGTGGTCTCGGGGGCCGCGCGGGAGGCCAAGTCGATTTGGGTCACCGGAGAGGCGCTTCTGGCTGGCCATCGTGTCGTTGGCACGGGACATTGGTACAACTTGCCTCCACTGACCAATTCAATTTGGGCAGAACTCCATGCAAAAATCGCCTAAGTCATTATATTTCAATTACTATCTGCGCACTCCGGAGATAGGCATCCATGCTCGGTCGACAGACGGTCGGACTCTCGCCGACACCGCCTTCGTCTGTCACCGGCGGCAGCAAGCCTCGCCCGCGGCATTCGCACCAGAAACATCGATCACAGAGCGCGTGATCTCCGAGGCCCGGAGGCCTGCGCCACAGGGGTTGCCCTCGCCCCATAGCGGCCCACTGGATCTAAGATCCGGATGCTGGGTGTCCCGGTCGTCCCTCGACAACGCGACCATCGACGGCCAACACTTCCCCTCGCGCTTGACTCGGCCCGCCCATCGTCGGGAACCCGTTCTCGTCTTGCAGCGTTTCCTGTTTCTCCGGTGCTTTCACGCGCCGGACGGCGGGAGAAGACCTGGATCAGGTACCAAAAGGACCACAGGTCAGAGCAAAGGACATGGGACGATATGGGTTTGGTACAACTCGGCCGGGCTCGCCTTGCGCTGGTGCTTCCACGGCATCGCGAACTTCTGCGCGTCACAAAGAACCGTGAACTCAACGATCTGTTCGAGGCCTATGCCCGCGAGTCGATGGCACTCGACAATCTTTTGCGGGAACTGCCACGCCGCGAGAAGCAAGTATCGCAGCATCAGCAAACCTGTCTGGATCTGCAGGCCGAAGTGGTAGCGCTGCTGACGCGGCTGACAGAGCAGCCGCTCAAGCCGGGAGCTCTGTAACTGCCTCGATAGTCCCGGACGTGCCGAAAAATACCGCTCGGCACAACGTCCCCCATCCGCGCCCGCCCTCTATCAGGGGTGCCGGTTACGTTGCCCAATCGCGATCAGCAGCCGGAACCGGATATCCATCACGCAGTTGCCGTCGCCAAAGTGCTGCATGCAGGCTCGAACCGTCAGAATCGTGCAATCTCAGCGTCTAGGCGGCAAAGACCTTGGCACGGCGCAGCGTAACGAAACCATTGTCGCCGGATGTCACGGCGCGTTCCGGTTCCAGGTCGAGTTCCAGATGCACGCCCTCCTGGGTGGTCGCAATCACCCGGCGACCGCCCGGCCGGTCCATGACCCGACTGATCGTGGCCGCGATGCCTGCCCCTTGCGGCGCCCAGTCAAGGTCACCCGGGCGGGCGTAGAGTTCAGCCTTGCCATCTGCCAGACCCGCCGCGTCGATCACCGCGCCGTCGGCATAGGCCTTGCCGTCGCGCACGTCGGCGGCGAGCATGTTGGCATCGCCCAGAAATTTCATGACAAATGCCGACTTGGGGTCGCGGCAGACCGCCTGCGGCGTTCCCTGTTGGACGATCTGGCCATCCTTCAAGATCACGACGCGATCGGCGAGGTCGAGAGCCTCTTCCTGGTCATGGGTGACGAAAAGCGTCGTGATGCCGAGCGTGGTGTGGATCTCGCGCAGCCAACGGCGAAGCTCGCGCCGGACGTTGGCGTCAAGCGCGCCAAAAGGTTCATCGAGGAGAAGAACTTTTGGATCGACCGCGAGCGCACGGGCAAGCGCCACACGTTGACGCTGTCCTCCGGAGATCTGCGCCGGAAACCGGTCACCCAGCCCTTCGAGGCGTACCAGCCGCAAGAGCTCCGTCACCCGCGCATGGATCGCGGCCTTCTCGCGTTTCACCTTCGACACGTCCATGCCGAAGGCAATGTTTTCCGCAACGGTCATATGTGGGAAAAGCGCATAATGCTGGAACACGAAGCCCACGCCGCGGTCGCGCACCGGGATGTCGGTCGCATCCTGATCGCCGAAATAGATGTGGCCGCTATCGGCGAATTCGAGGCCTGCAACCATGCGCAGGATGGTCGTCTTGCCGGAACCGGAGGGCCCGAGCAGCGCAACGAGTTCGCCGCTTTCGACCTCCAGGGAGACGTCCTTGACGGCGCGAAAGGTTTCGAAAATCTTGACGACGTGATCAAGGCGGATCTTCATGATGCTTTCTCCGCAGGATTGACTGCCGGACGGACACGGCCCGCCCCACGGCGCTCCAGCGCCACCTTGGCAATGATGGTGAAGACGGCGATCAGCGCCAGAATGGACGCGGACGCGAAGGCGCCGGCCGCCTGGTAGTCGTGGTAGAGCAGCTCGATATGAAGCGGCAGCGTGTTGGTTTGGCCGCGGATATTCCCCGAAACGACCGACACCGCGCCGAACTCGCCCATGACGCGAGCATTGCAAAGGACGACGCCATAAAGCAGCGCCCATTTGATGTTTGGCAAAGTAACGGAGAAGAAGGTGCGCCAGCCGGATGCCCCGAGCGAAGTCGCGGCCTCTTCGAGATCTCTGCCCTGGGCCTGCATGAGCGGAATGAGTTCGCGAGCGACGAACGGCGCTGTGACGAACATCGAGGCCAGGATGATGCCGGGAACGGCGAAAAGGATCTTGATGCCGTGCGCGTCGAGCGTCGGGCCAAATATGCCTTGCAGCCCGTAGACGAAGAGGTAGGCGACACCCGCAACAATCGGCGAGACCGAGAACGGGATTTCGATGACGACCAGTAGGAAGGCTTTGCCGCGGAAGTCGAATTTGGTGATGGCCCAGGCCGCGGCGATACCGAAGGCGGTATTGACCGGAACGGCAACGAGCGCGGCGAGCACGGTCAGCATGATCGCGTGCCGGGTGTCGGGATGAAGGATCGTGTCGCGATAAACCTGCCACCCCTTGGCAAAGGCTTCGACGCCAATGATCAAGAGGGGTGCGAGGATGAGGAAGGCACCGACGACAAGGACGATGCCGATCAGCATACGACGGAAGCATGGTCCGTCGCCGACGCGTGGCGGGGTGCGGCCGGTTCTTTTTCTCACGGTCAGGTCCTCAGCGTGTAGCGCAGCGCTCTTGCCTGCAGCCAATTCGTGACGCCGAGCATCAAGAAGGCTGCAAACAACAGGACGGAGGCGATCGCGGCAGCGGCCTGATAGTCGTATTCCTCCAGCCGAATGAAGATCAGCAGGGCGGTAATTTCGGTCGACATCGGCTGGTTGCCGGCGATGAAGATGATCGCACCGAATTCGCCGAGGCAACGGGCGAAGGAGAGCGACACGCCCGCCAGAAGCGCTGGCGTGAGGAGCGGTAGAATGACCTTGCGGAAGATCGCCCAATCCGAGCCGCCAAGCGACTGGGCCGCCTCTTCCAGCGACGGGTCGAGATCTTCTAGTACCGGCTGCACCGTGCGCACGATGAAGGGAAGCGATGTGAAGCACATTGCGATCATGATGCCGAGCGGAGTGTAGGCAACCTTGATGCCGAAGTTGCCGAGGATCGAGCCGAAAAAGCCGTTCGTCGTGAAAAGAGCCGTCAGCGAAATCCCGGCGACTGCGGTGGGCAACGCAAACGGCAGATCGACCATCGCGTCAACGATACGCCTTCCTGGAAAGCGATAACGCACCAGAGCCCAGGCGAGCGCCAGGCCAAAAAAGAGATTGAAGACGGTCGCGGCAAGCGCGGCGAGCACTGTGACGCGATAGCTCGCGAGAGCCCGCGACGACGAGACGATCTGCCAGTAGTCGGTAGGGCCGAGGCTCGCCGCCTTGAACACGAGTGCTGCCAGCGGCAGGACGACGATCAAGCTCACATAGAGCAGCGTCACACCCAGCGACAGGTGTAATCCGGGCAGGACATTGCGTCTCAAACGGTCATTTCCTTGTCACGGTGAAACCCGGCAAACGGTTCGTCTGCCGGGCTGGCTGAAGGCGAAATCGAGTGGCGCTTAGCGGCTGCCGTAGAGCTTGTCCAGAACGCCGCCGGAGGCGAAGTGTTCGGTCTGGATCTTGCTCCATCCGCCAAAGACGTCGTCGACGTTCACCAGGCGGATTGCCGGAAACTGATCCTTGAACGCGCCGGCCACCTTCTCGTTGCGGACGCGGTGGCCGAATTCAGCGGCAATGCGCTGGCCTTCTTCGGTGTAGAGGAAATCGAGATAGGTCTTGGACAGGGCTTCGGTGCCGTGCTTCTCAGCGACCTTTTCGACGACGGCGACGGGGAATTCGGCGAGCAGGCTAACCGATGGGATGACGCTCTCGACCTTGTCGGCACCGTACTGCTTGACGATGCTGCGGGTCTCGGCCTCAAACGTGATCAAGACATCGCCGGTCTCGCGTTCGACAAAGGTCGTCGTGGAGGCGCGGCCGCCTGTGTCGAAGACCGGGACGTTGTCGAAGATCTTGGTGATGTAGGCCTCGATCTTCTCTTCGTCGCCCTCGTAGGCCTCCTTGGCCCAGGCGTAAGCGGCGAGATAGGTGTAGCGGGCGTTGCCGGAAGTCTTCGGATTGGGGAAGACGGCATGAACATCGTCACGCGCCAGATCGCTCCAGTCCTTGATATTCTTCGGATTGCCGGTACGCACCAGGAATGACGGGAAAGAATAGAACGGCGAGGCATTGTTCGGGAAAGCCTTGACCCAGTCCTTGGCCACGAACCCGTTCTTGGCCAGGAACTCGATGTCGGTGGTCTGGTTGAAGGTAACGACGTCGGCCTCAAGACCTTCGAGGATCGAGCGGGCCTGCTTCGAGGTGCCCGCGTGCGACTGGTCGATTGTCACGCCCGGATGCTGCTTGATGAACGCCTCGTTCTCGGCAACGAAAAGCTCTCGCGAAACGTCGTAGGAGGCGTTGAGGAGCTTCGTGGGCTCCTCGGCCAGCGCAGGAGTCACGAAGTGCGCGGCAAGAGTAGCGCCGAGAATGAGGAGGCGTTTCATGCAATTCTCCGGTGTTGTTTTCTCTGAGAACCTATCGGCATGCGTGTTGCAGGGCGAGGGACCGAGCACCTTGGTTGTGCAACGCCTTAGAAATTCCGTCTAGTTTTCGCCACAATCCGCAGAGTTTTTTGCCTCCTGGCCTTGTACGGGTCTGCGCGGACACGTCGTTGGGCTGGCCGCATACGCCGAACCCGTCCACATGCACCGCGTCCTTTTGTGCGCCTGGAAAGACGCGCGGCGCTTCGTGAACATGATGGCTTCCCTCGCCAGCGGTAGCCGCTGAGCGGGTGCTTTCTGGAAATCACGCCGACCAGGCGCTCGTTGCGATTGCCCGCCGGCAGCGGGAGAACCCCGCACTTGTCGCGCACAGCGTGACTGCTCTCCTCCTTGTCCAGGCAATATTTGACATCAAACGTCACCACATCGCGAACCCTTGCGGCGCCGCTCGCCGGGCGCTCAAAGCTCACGTGGCCGATCTCGACGAACATCACGAATTGCGCGGATGTCTGGAACGCAGATACGACGTCGATTCCTGCCCCGTAGGAGGGGCTCAGCCTATTGCCGACGAGGTCTGTCTTTGCAGACCAGAGCGATCGGCTATACCTCTGCAAATGGTCGCCCGCAGACTTCATCGAGGCCACCATCACACCAGTTCCGTTCGGGAGGTTGCGATGAATGTCGGGGAAGTGATCGCGCTTTCTGACGTAGGAGGCCATGAGGTAGGGCGCATCATGTCCGTCCAAGCGGGCGCGGCCCATATACTGTACCCGAACCGGGGCGGTGCCACGGTGTTTCAGGTCCAGCATCTCCGCTGCCCTCCTGGAAACGTCGATGATACGGCCCTGATGAAACGGACCGCGATCGTTGACGCGCAGGATGAGCGAAGAACCGTTGTCGAGATTCGTCACCCGCACATAGCTGGGCAAGGGAAGGGTTGGGTGCGCCGCGGAAAGGTGACCCGGGTTATAAACCTCACCGTTTGCGGTCAAGCGCCCACGAAAGGCCGAGCCGTACCAGGAGGCGACTCCATTCTTATCGTAGGTTGGATCTTCCTTCGGAAAATAGCGAGTGCCTTTCATCCGATAGGGCTTGCCGATAGTGTAGCGACCACCGCCCTTGCGAAGGTGCTTGCTGCGGGTGGCTCGTGGGCTCACCTCCACGCTGTCAATCTTCTCGGAATATCCTTTGATGTGGTAGCCGTCCGGGGCTTGTGTGACGGTACAGGTGGCGCAGCAGGCGCAGACCATTACGATCGCCAGGCATCGCGCGCCTTTGACGGCCTTACCGACATCGATAACCATCTTTCCTACGCTGGCGACGGCCTTTCGCGCATCCGCGAGATTTCTCGACACGAAGGTTCATGCTGATTACACGCTCGAAGCTAGATCGAGCGACAGACTGAAAGGCAGCCGAAGCATGCGTCGACGCATTGCCGAATCCGGGAGCGCGCCATTGATTCGCTCCATCCGTGATACAGTCGCCAAATCGGGTCTGATGGCGAAGGTTCCATTGGGACGCACGAATTTTGCGCCGTCCTTTTGCCTGATGGCTGCCGGGAATGCCAGCCTCGGATTCGACTGCACCTTCACCCGACCGCAAAAGGCGGCTGCCAAGGCGTGAGACTGGTTCGCCGCTGACGGGATTGGTACGTTTCACCTGCAACCGCTTGTAAGAAACAGGCTTGGGCCTCTGACGGGGCGGCCGGTCCCCCCGCTTTTGACGATCGTTCGCGCAGAAGACACCCGCAGATTTCGCGAAGGCGGCGCACATCTCGCCGCCTTGAAATGCTCCAGGCTGTGACAAAGAGCGAAGACACGATCGCAAGCCGAGCATTGTTTCGGTGCAGGCCGGGTCTGACTATTTCCCGTCTGCATTTCCCGATTGTTTGGTGGCTGCCTTCAGCCTTCCTTCCTGCAAGTCCGCCTCATCGGCAAGAATGGCGGCAGCCTCGTCCAGCAAGACATCCTTTGCGTTCTTGCGGGCATTCTCGATGGCAAGCTCAGCACTCAGGCTGCGCTCGTTTGCATTCAGGCCATCGTCTTCGCCAGCATCGTCGCCATCGCTTGCTTGCGCGCGAGACTTGAACCGATTTTCTCGAGCGGTCATTTCTTTACGGCGTTCAGCTTCGTTGAGGGAAATAGTCCCTTTCTCGCGTTGCGCCTTCATGTCCGCAATGTCTTTCAACAGGCGTTGGAAGTCCGGATTGCTCTCAACCCGTGCGTCATGGCGGCTTTGCAGTTTCGGAAGCAGCGTCGCTACACTGTCTGCGGGCGCATATTTCGCGGGCTTGATCTGCGTCCACGGCAAAGCATTGTCGTAGCTAGTCTCGCCAAAGCGTGTCGGATCAGAAAGTCCCGGCAAATTGATGTCAGGCGTCACACCGCGCAACTGCGTCGTACCGCCATCGATCCGGAAAAACTGGGCAATCGTCACTTTCAGCTGGCCGAATTCGGGTTTGCTGTTGCGTACCAGCTGGTCGAGGTCCACGACGGTTTGAACGGTGCCCTTGCCGAAACTGGGTTCGCCTATGATCACGCCTCGGCCGTAATCCTGGATGGCCGCGGCAAAAATCTCCGAAGCCGACGCCGACCCGCGGTTGATCAGGATACCCACAGGACCTGTCCAGACGGGCGCCGGAAAGTCCGCACTTGTTACCGCGACCTTTCCGTCGCTGCCGCGCTGCTGAACGACCGGCCCCTTGCCGATGAACAGACCGGTCAATTCGATCGCCTCGTCCAGTGAGCCGCCGCCATTGTTGCGCACGTCGATAAGAACGCTGTCGACTTTTTCCTGCTTCAGTTCGTCGAGAAGCTTTCCGACATCGCGGCTTGCGCTTCTAAAGTTCTTGTCACCTTTGCGCCGGGCTTCAAAATCCTCGTAGAATGCCGGCAGAGTGATCACCCCGATCTTGCGCGTGGTTTCGCCCACTTTCACAGACAACACCCGCTTCTGGGCCGCCTGCTTTTCGAGGCTGATTTTGTCACGCACCAGGGTCACCACGCGATGGGTGGCATCTGCTCCGGCATCCGCCGGCAGGATGTCCAAGCGTACGACGGATCCTTTTTTCCCGCGTATCATTTGCACGACTTCATCAAGGCGCGTGCCCACCACTTCTTTTATCGGTCCATCCTTGCCCTGGCCAACGCCGGTAATGCGGTCTCCGACCGCAAGCTTGCCGGACAATTGCGCCGGCCCGCCGGGCACGAGCTCGCGGATGGTCGTGTAATCGTCGCGTTCCTGCAGAACTGCACCGATGCCGACCAGCGAAAGCTTCATGGCTATATTGAAATCGGCCGAAGCGGCGGCGCCGAAATAGTCCGTGTGCGGGTCGACCGACGTTGTGTAGGCGTTCATGAACGACTGGAAGACGTCATCGCTCTTATACTTGTAGGCACGCTCGAGCGCGTTTGTGTATCGTTTGGCGAGCGTCTCGCGAATAGCCGCATCGTTCTTGCCGCCCAGTTTCAACCGCAACCAGTCGCTTTTTACGCGTTTGCGCCAAAGCTCGTTGCTCTCGGCTTCCGATTGTGGCCAAGGCGCGTTGTCGCGCATCACGGAATAGCTCTCCTGCGCGCTGAAATCGAAGTCCTGCTTAAGCAAGTCACGCGCGTAGCTCATGCGGTCGACAACGCGCTTCCCATAGGCGTTGAAGATCTCAAACGGGATCGACAGATCTTTCTGCTTGATAGCGTCGTCGATCTCGCTGCGCTCAGACATGAACCTGTCGATGTCCGCTTGCAGGAAGAGCACGCGGTCCGGATCGAGTGATTTGATGAACCGGTCCATAATCGTGGCCGACAAGGCGTCGTCGAGCGCAACCGGCTTGTAGCTGAAACGCGTTAGAAATTTTGCACTCAGTTGGGCAGCTTGTGCCTGTTGCTTAACCGGCTCCAAAACGGGCGGAGGGGCAACTTCGGCATAGGCGGACTGCACGAGTGCAAGAAATGCACCAAGGAAGACGTGTGATATGCGCATTCAGCGTTGACCCAATTCTTAAATGCCGAGTGTCGATGCCAATCTAGGTGAAACAATTATGGTTTTTTGGCAACCGGGTGGATCATAAGCGGCAGCGAGCGTTCGACCCGCGCCCGCGCAAACGCGCCATTAAGCCCAACATCGCAACCGAAATTCGACATCAGAAAAGCGCGGTTTCCTGCTGTCGCACGCAGACCAGGACGATTGCGACAGTTCCTTCGCCCGCGAGACAGGCTGCATGCCGTCCCGGCCACGAAGCGCGCCGCCAGTGAGGGGATCATGACGAAGCGAAATGACATCAAAACAATTTGCCATTGAAGAAACTATACAATTGTATAGCAATGATCTTGCGAGGCGGCCGCGCCCGGTTAATCTGGGCTCGCCACGCTTTGCGGCTGGCCGCCGAAAACAAATTCTTATTCATGGTAGTGACGATGTCCCGAGACCCCCGCTTCGACATTCTCTTTGAATCCGTCAAGATCGGCCCCGTCACGGCGCGCAACCGCTTCTACCAGGTGCCGCACTGTTCCGGCATGGGCTACCGGTATCCGAACGCAGAGGCGCAACTGCGCGGTATGAAGGCCGAGGGTGGCTGGGCGGTCGTCTCTACCCAGGAGGCGGAAATCCATCCAACTTCGGACCTGACACCGGCCAACGAGGCGCGCCTTTGGGACGAGGGCGACCTGGCCGCACTCTCCGCAGTCACCGAGCGCATCCATCACCACGGAAGCTTAGCGGCCATCCAGCTCGTGCATAACGGTTTGCATGTCGCCAACCGTTTCAGCCGGATGATCCCGCTTGCCCCGTCGCATGCCATCACAGACAGCCTCGACCCCGTCCAGGCGCGCGCCATGGATAAGACCGATATTGCAGACATGCGCCGCTGGTATCGCAACGCCGCATTGCGTGCCAAGAGAGCCGGTTTCGACATCATCTATGTCTATGCCGGTCACGACATGAGCGTGCTGCAGCACTTTCTGTCGCGCCGCCATAACCAGCGCAGTGACGAGTATGGCGGCTCCTTCGAAAACCGGCTGCGGCTGTTCCGCGAGATTATGGAGGATACGCGCGAAGCGGTCGGCGATGCCTGTGCGCTCGCCGTGCGCCTCGCAGTCGACGAGCTGATGGGGCCTTCCGGCATCACCAGCGAAGGAGAAGGCAAGGACATCATCTCGGCGCTCGCCGATCTTCCCGACCTCTGGGACGTCAACCTTTCCGACTGGTCCAACGACAGCCAGACCGCCCGCTTCTCTGAGGAAGGTTATCAGGAACCCTATATCCGCTTCGTCAAATCCGTCACGACCAGGCCGGTGGTCGGCGTCGGGCGCTATACCTCGCCGGACAGCATGGTGCGGGTGATCCGCCAGGGCATTCTCGACTTCATCGGTGCGGCACGGCCGTCGATCGCCGATCCTTATCTGCCGAAGAAGATCGAGGAGGGACGCATCGACGATATCCGCGAATGCATCGGCTGCAATATCTGCGCATCCGGCGACAACACCAACGTGCCGATGCGCTGCACGCAGAATCCGACGATCGGCGAAGAGTGGCGCAAGGGCTGGCACCCGGAAATCATAGCACCATCAAAGGCGCCCGAGCCGGCGCTCATCATCGGTGGCGGCCCGGCCGGCCTCGAAGCGGCGCGTGCTCTTGCCCAGCGCGGCGTCGATGTCGTGCTCGCGGAAGGAAGCGGAGAATGGGGTGGTCGGGTCGCGCGAGAATGTCGCTTGCCAGGGCTTGCGACCTGCGGCCGTGTGCGCGACTGGCGCGTCGGTCAGCTAAGCACGCAGGTGAATGCCCAACTCTACCTGCACAGCCCGTTGAGCGCAGACGACGTTCTGCAATACGGCATGCCTCACGTCGCGATTGCGACCGGCGCGCGCTGGCGATGCGACGGTGTCGGCCGCACGCACCGGCAGCCCCTCGACTTCCTTTCGCAGGGCGCTCTCGTTTCGCCCGATGCCCTTCTTGTCGACGGCGCCGCGGCCGTGTCCGCCGACGGTCCGGTCGTAATCTTCGATGACGATAGCTTCTACATGGGCAGTGTGCTTGCTGAGCTGCTGGCCAGGGCTGGCCGAACCGTAACCTTCGTGACGCCCGAATCTCAGGTATCGCCGTGGAGCAAGAACACGCTCGAGCAGGGACGCGTGCAAAGGCGCCTCATCGAGCTCGGCGTGGACATCATCCCCGCCATGGCGCTTGCCGGCCGCACGAAGGATCGGCTCGAGCTCTCCTGCATCTATAGCGCAAAGACGCGACAGATCGACTGCGGCACACTCGTTCCGGTCACGGCACGGCTACCCGATGAAACCTTGTGGCATGAGCTGAAAGCGCGGGAAGCGGAATGGGCCGATGCCGGCATCAAGACCGTTGTCCGGCTAGGCGACTGCCTGGCACCCGGCCTCATCGCTGCCGCCGTCTATTCGGGCCACGAATATGCCCGAACCTATCAGGAGCACGTCGACAGGGACACGGTCCCCTTCCGGCGCGAAGACGTTGCGACCCTTCACGGCAGACCTGGCGAGATTGGGAGCCGCTAGGCCAAGATAGGGCTTCATTCCGTCCAAGGACAGAGGAACTGGGCGCTGGCGACGAGCCGCCCTGCGGTCCGCCCATCCAGTTCGAGAGTGAGAATTCCATCCTGCCGGTCGATGTCCAGATCGCCAATCCAAACGACCATGTCGCGGCGCTCGCACGACGAGCGCCGCCATTCGGCAGCCGACTGGAAGCAGCCGGCCGGTTATAGCAAAAGCGGCGGCGCCGTCACGGGACAGCAAAACGCCGAAAGGCCGTCACTCAGCGCTTGCGGACGAACTCGGTACGCAGCACCAGGCCCTTGATCGTATCGTGGCGGCAGTCGACCTCTTCCGGGTTGTCCGTGAGCCGGATCGACTTGATGACCGTTCCCTGCTTGAGCGTCTGGCCGGCGCCCTTGACCTTCAGGTCCTTGATCAGGACGACGGAGTCACCGTCTGCGAGAACGTTGCCCGATGCATCGCGTACCTCCGCGGCCTTTGCCTTTTCTGCAGCGATTTCGGAGGCGGGCCGCCACTCGCCTGTTGCCTCGTCATACACGTAGTCGTCGTTCTGATCGCTCATTTCTTCCCTGCATCATATCGAATTGCGCCGTGCCCCTTGGTCGAGCAAGCAGCTCCACTGGAGCGGCCGATGAGTGCCTCTACATCGAATGCAGCGCCGAGGCAAATTTCGGCTGAGTTGGCGTTCAGATACCGAGAAGCTCTTCCGCGACTTCACGTTTTGAAATGAACGGTCATTTAAAATGACTTCCTATTGCGGGCCATTGTGGTCATGTGACGATCAAAGTTCGTCTGAGCCACCGCTCGACGACCAACGGACCGAAGAGCTGACCGCATGGAAAACCCGATCGCATTGAACCGCCTTGCCGAAAACAACGTCTTTCGCAAAGGAGATGTTTTCGTCCTCTTCGGTGAACTGTTCGGTCGCGGATACGCGACTGGCTTGCTCGACCAAGCCCGGCGGGTTGGAATGGAGATCGTGGGGATCACGGTCGGACGGCGCGACGAGAACAATGCGCTGCGCCCTCTTAACGCCGAGGAACTCTCTGCCGCCGAAGGCCGACTGGGCGGCAAGATCATCAACATACCCCTGATGGCCGGCTTCGACCTCGACGCTCCGGCAGGCGGCCCTACTGCGACCGATCTCCTCGCGAACATGACGCTGGAGAGCTGGCAAGAAGACAGGCTCGATTGGGACTACATCGAACAGTGCCGCAATATCGCCACCGAGCGGTTCACGAATTCGCTCAAACAGGTCATGGCCGTCCTCGACGGCATGATTGCCGACGGCCGCAACGTCTTTTTCGCCCATACGATGGCCGGAGGCATCCCGAAAGCGAAGGTCTTCCTGGTCATTGCCAATCGAATCTACAAGGGTCGCGGTGCCCGCCACATGTCGTCGCGAGCCCTGCTCGACAGCGACATGGGCAAGCTCATCCTCCAGAATTTTGACGAAGTCTCCGCGATCACCTTCCGGCATCTCATCGACTTCAGTACGGCGATCCGGGAGCGCATCGAGGCATCAGGCGGCCAGGTCCGCTATACGGCCTATGGCTACCACGGAACGGCAGTCCTGATTGACGGGAGCTACCGTTGGCAGACCTATACCAACTACACGCAAGGCTATGCCAAGATGCGGCTCGAAGGCATCGCGCAGGAAGCCTGGGCGGCAGGCATCAAGGCAACCGTCTACAACTGCCCCGAGATCCGGACCAATTCGTCCGACGTCTTCACCGGCATTGAGCTTCCCCTGATACCGCTGCTGCTTGCGTTGAAGAAGGAGAACGGCGGCCAATGGGCAGAATACCAGTGGCAGGCCTGCCAGCAGCTTCTCGCAGACGGCTTCACGATGAAGGATGTGTTCCAGAAGATTACCGATATGCAGGCCAACGAGGTCATGCATCCGTTTTACGACTTCTCGGCATGGCCCATGGCGAACAGTCAGGCGCAGTCCGACCTGACCATCGGCACGTCCAACGAGATCACACAGATGCATCGCGACAGCAAGGTGATGATCAGCGACCACCTGAGTGCTCTCGTGGTGGAGGCGACGGGGCAGCTGATTTTCGGCGCGTCTTCAGAACCGTCCGGTCCCGTCCAGTGGCTCAATCACGATATCGTGGCGCGCCGGCTGAACGCTTCCCACCTGCAATGGGAGCCTTCGGCTCCGTCGAATGCGCAAGAGGCGAAGGATACTCAGGTCGAGATGGCCTAACACCTTCCCAGCCTAGATCGGACGCCGATATTTTTCAGCGGGCTTCAAAGGCCCGAGAGGATTGCGCTTATTCCGGCAGACTTCGCCTGAGCCCTGCGCTCAAGATCGGTATGATCCAGTTCGGTCAGGATGCTGAACACGATGGTTGTCCCTGAACGCCGGGGACGACTTCTCCATCGATTGCGGCGGACGTTACATGGATTGCACCGGCAAGGCGCATGATCCCTCCGCGCTACTTCAGAATGATTAAAGACCAGCCTCCTCTACCTGATGTAGAATCAGGGTCTTCTAAAATATTGGAGGAGTGCACTATGCCGAAGAGTACCCTGTGCGTCTTAACGGCGCTGACCCTCTCAACATGTGCCATTGCCCATGCGGAAACGAGTGCTGTGCAGATTACCGGCCACAAATTCAAAAGCGCGGAGAACTGCGAGCGCCAGGCGCCTGTCGGCAAGTTCGATCAAAAATGCGACATCCCGGCTGCCGGATGGCGTGGAGCCGAGGGCATTTGGCTCCCAAATGTTTCCCAAGGTGCCGGGTAAACAAGCGCCAAATCACAGCGTCATCAAGCGCGTATAGAAGGCTCGATAAACGCGGCTTTGCGATGAGCTTTGGCGGTTCACTCAGCCCTTCACTTTGGTACTCCGCGGTGTCCGAACTGGCGGCTGGCGGTTGGGATCGCTGAAGAGGCGGCGTTCACCAAGCCGCAGTTCCCGCCCAGGGCGCTTCAACGCAAATCGCTGGGGACCGTCGGCGGCTCCAGCAACTTTAACCCTACGCCGCCGGCGCGCACCTGCACGGTTTGGGAGCAGCCGAGGCATCGAGACAGACGCGGACTAACGCCGGAGCTGTGGATCTGCAGCTTCGATCTGATCCCGGAACTCCCGTGAGATCAGCGGGGCTTGACGGTCAGCGACAGCAAGTGCTCCCTCAGCGCATCGAGCTCGAGCCCGCCGGCTTTTGAATCGGCGGTCACGTAGGAGAGCCATGCCCCGTCGGCCGCCAGCCGGACCACGTGAAGTGTTAGGTCGTCATCCGTCGCTCTGTGCCGCTCCAATCTTTCGCCGAACCATTCGCCCCATCGGCGGCGCAGCACCGAATCGCCTATCACCGCCACGAACAGGGTCGACCATGGGGTTTCGAAGCCAAATGCCTTCCCGACAAACACAGATTTCACATAGGCGCGCGTAAAGCTTCCGTAAGGGACCGGATCCTCCGCGAGGGACGAATCTATTTCCGCGTCGAGTTTCTCAAGTAGCGCGTCGACCATGCCGTCCAGCAGCGCTTGTTTCGACGGGAAATGGTGGAACAGCCCTCCCTTAGTGACCCCGGCACTATCGGCGACGGCCTGCACCGTGACGCCGGAAATTCCCTGATCCGCGGCGATCTTCGCAGCGCATTCGAGCAAGGCACGCTGCACCTGTTCCGGCTGCTTCTTTCGACTGTAGCTCATCGCCTAGTGCACCGCCGTCTGCGAGAACAGGTTGATCACGAAAACGCCAGAGACGATCAAGGCGATACCGACGATCGCGGCGAAATCGAGAGCCTGCCTGAATATCACATAGCTGACTGTCGCCGTCAGGATGATGCCTGCCCCGCCCCAGATGGCGTAAGCAATGCTCAGCGGGATTGCCTTGATCGCGTGGGTCAGGGAATAGAACGACCCCGCGTAGAGCGCCACCATCGCAAGTGTCGGCCACAGGCGCGTGAACTGGACGGACTTCTGCAAGAATACAGATCCTGCGACTTCCAAGATGATTGCGAGCCCCAAAGCCGCATAGGCGAAGACGGCGGAGTTCATGGCTTGCCCCTTTTCTAACCCGACGACGACAAACATACCGCGCGGTCGGTATCTTTGCAAGAGGTGTTCTTTGCCGGCCATCCTTGAGACCTATCTCGGCAAACCGGAGATCGATCACAAGTTCGAGCGGGCGATCCAGGCTATTCCCCTGCCCGTCTGGTGTTGGTCGGTCGGCGGCGGCGTCGACGTTCTGAAGATGGTTACCGCCGACATCGACGCCCACTCAGCGCTTGATCGACACGCCTATTGACAGCGAAGTATCGCACGCCGACATCGTTACCGAGACCGCCTGGGAGCCGGTGGCGCCGCATCAATGTTGGTGACCGAAGGGCCTGGGGGCACCCTTTCAGCGCGATTGCTGACTTAAATCGTGTCGAAGTTGCGCGCCCATAGTTCGCGCAGGTCGGAATCCGCGTCGACACGCAGCGCTATACTGAGCAGCTTTGGGCAGTTTGCCGCCAGCCAGTCACGTCCCGGTCGCCAGCGCGTCATTGCCGCGATCCAGATGTCAAGCGCCGAGAACGGCTCTCCGAGCGCCCAAGGCGCAGCTGCAATCTCGTCCTCCCACTGCCGCCACAGGTCCATGCGACGTCCGAGCACTCGGCCGCGCAGCTCGTCAGGCATGCTCGGAGCCCAGCGTTCCGGGTAGTCAGCGTAGGTGAACGTCCCATACAGGGCAGTCACGAGCCAGATCAGACGACGGAGAAAGACAGGGCGAAGTGGGTCCCCTACCGCTGGTGCAAGTCCGGCTTCCGGATAGGTCTCCGCAAGATGAAGTAGTATGGCCGCGCTCTCCGTCATTACCGTGCCATCGGGAAGGACGAGCACCGGCACCTGTGCGAGCGGGTTGACGGCGAGAAGACGGTCCCGCGCTGGTCCGGGCTTATCGAACCCGGTGACGTCCTCGAGCGCATAGGGCAGCCGCGCGCGCACCAGCACCGCTTCGACAAGAACGGAGCCCCAGCCCGGAACGCCGTAGAGGCGGTAATGTGCTTGCGTATCGGCCATCGTCATTTTCCTCACGGCGCAAGGTGCCATTTTGATCGCCACCCCGCAAGGTTGTGCCAGAAAATGCTCGCGCTTCAGAAGGCCTCAAACATCGGCGCACGCCAGGGTTGAGATCAGAAGCGGTCGCGATCGAACTGCTGATCCTCTCCGCGTGGCCAAGGAACAAATTTCCAGGCCAGGCGTTCTGCGCCGAACCGGAGGTCACGCAAATGCAAGCTATGATTTGGGACCACCCCGTCAGGGTTGGCGAGAAAGGCGAGCGCTACATCAACGGGCCACAGGATGCGCTGCAATACCTCAGCGAAATGCCGCAGGGCGGATGGTTCTACGAGCGAGCAAGAAATCGCTGCCACGCTGCCCTGGAGCGCGGCGACGAGCTTCAACTCTCGCGGAGAGCCTTCATTGGCGCGGCCATTGAATCGTCATTCCCGATCTCGGATGACGACGTTCCATCCTAAGGCGCAACCCGGTCGCGAACGCCCCCGTCGTTGCCTTGAAGCCGGCCCCCTTCGATCATGCACGTGATCTGAGCCGGCAGCGACACCGGTAGCGGCAACTGCCGCAGACCCCACCGCACACGCTATTGAACGCTTTGGGCCAGAACCGCGCCTACGGACAAACGCGGCATGGCTGGAGGTCCCGGCGGTCAATTGATCCGCGTGCCATCGGCGGCGAACAGATGGATCTTGTCCGTCTTTGGAGCGATGTGGATGTGCTGATCGGGTTCGAGGTCCACCCGGCGATGCAGTACGATCCCAGCCATCTGTGTGCCGACCCGTACCGAAAGATGGGTTTCCGCCCCCGTCGGTTCGACGGTGAGCACCGTTGCCGGGACTCCCGTTTCGGCAAGATCGAGGTCTTCCGGACGGATGCCGTAGGTGTGGGCGGCGCTGTGGCCGATGGAAGCCGGCAGCGGCAAAAAGAGCCCGTCCTCGATGCGGAAGCCGCCGTCGCTCATGGCGCCCTCAAAGAGGTTCATCGCTGGTGATCCGATGAAGGTGGCAACGAAGGTATTGCCAGGGCGATCGTAAAGCTCGAGCGGCTTGCCGATCTGCTCGATGCGGCCGGCGCGCATGACGACGATCTTGTCGGCCATGGTCATCGCCTCGATCTGATCGTGCGTGACGTAGACGATGGTAGTCCCCAACCGTCGGTGCAGGTCCTTGATCTCGCTACGCATGGTTACACGCAGCTTCGCATCGAGGTTCGACAGTGGCTCATCGAATAGAAACACCTTCGGATGACGCACAATAGCGCGCCCCATGGCGACGCGCTGGCGCTGGCCACCGGAAAGCTGCTTCGGTAGACGGTCGAGCAACGGTTCGAGGGCAAGGATGCCGGCCGCCTCGTTCACGAGCTTGTCGATCGTCGCCTTGTCTCGGCCTTGGAGTTTCAAGGCGAAACCCATGTTCTCCGCGACCGTCATGTGTGGATAGAGCGCGTAGCTCTGGAACACCATGGCTATGTCCCGTTCCTTTGGCGCCACCTCGTTGACGACGCGCCCATCGATACGGATCTCACCGCCGCTGATATCCTCCAGGCCGGCCAGCATACGCAGAAGCGTGGACTTGCCGCAGCCCGACGGTCCAACGAGCGTGACGAACTCACCGTCCTCGATATCCACGGAGACGCCGTGGATGACGGAGGCTGCGCCAAATTGTTTCAGAACGCGATCGATCGCTACCGATGCCATTTTTCTTCCTCCCTCAAAGCTTGAGTTGCCAGATTTTTGCGCTCACCTCGGCAGCGGTCAGCGTTGCCGAACGCGCCGCGGAAAATCCGGGGATACGCTTAGTGCCCGTCCAGCGCCCATTGTCGGCGAAAACTTCGATGGAGCCGGCGTCAAGGAAGATGCGCAACTCCGAAGGCTTGGCGCCGGACGCGAGATAGCGCGGTGGCGCTTTCCCAGTACCGGCATCGAAGACGATCGCCAGTCCATCGCCATCAAGCTTCACGCCGAGCTCGAGGTCTGGATGATCGAAAGTGAGCGCAAACGCGGCACCGGGCTTGGGTAGCGAGAGCACGATCTCGACCGCGCCGTTGCCGAGCGGAACCGTCTCGCCGGCGCCAAGCGCCGTTTCATCGAGCAGCGTGTGGCGGAGGCTCTCGGCTGCTGCGACAGGCGGCGTCAGGACAGCGTCCCCATCGAGAAGCACACGACGCGGCAGGGTCATGGCCGTCGGAAAATCATCCTTCTTGGAAAAGTCCGTCCAGTTGGCGAGCCAGGCAATGCCGACCGGCTCGTCGCCATCGACGAAGGCCTGGAAGGCATAGGCGTCAGAGCCGAAATCCAGTTCCTGCTCGAACTGCGCCGTGAAAGCGCGGCCATCGAAGCGGCCGACGGTGACGGAGGTGAGGTTGCGGCGTCCGGTGGCGGGGTCGCGGCTCGTGAGCAACCCGAAGATCAGCGCCCAGCGGGTATCCGGGTCTTCGGCCCTGCCGCCGACCGGCACCATGCAGGGGCATTCCGCTGCGGTCATACCGAAACGGTCCTCGCGATGAATAATGCCAAGGAACGTCCAGCCGGCGGCACCGTCAGGGTCTGTCGTCTCATAGAGCAGGACGACGCCGCCCGCCCTGTCGCGGCTACCGAGCAGCATCTTCCAGCGGCCGTCCGGGCCCTTGAACACATAAGGGTCGCGGAAATCGGTGGTGAGGTTCAGGCCGTCCGGACGCATTGGCAGGACCACCTCTGATGGACCGGCGACGATACCGTCGCGGCTGAGGGCGGAAAGCTGGATCTGTTCTTCCGGCTCGCGGTCACGGACATGCTCGGTATAGAAGACGCGGATCTCCTCCCCCTTTGAGCCGGAAATGGGGATGGCCGATCCGGAGAAGGCGCCGCCGCGGCCATCGTCCGTCTCGGAAAGGTGGTCTGCCGGGAAAAGGAACATCGGCAGGTGTGTCCAGCGGATGAAATCCTTTGAGACGGCATGGCCCCAGTGCATGGTGTTCCAACGCAGGCCGTGCGGATAGTGCTGGTAGAAGAGATGACCGCGGCCGGCAAATCGACCAAAACCGTTCGGGTCGTTCATCCAACCGAAGGGCGGCCGGAAGTGATATCCGGCCGGCAGTTGCGGCGGTGCCGTGCGGGCATCACGGAAGAGCACATGGATCCCCTCCTCCAGTACCATCTGCGGATGAAAGGCATAGGCGACGGAAACCGCCGTTGTGGTCGCGTCATAGGCGAGCACCGTGCGCCCGCGTGCCTCCTGAGCGACCGCGAAGAATTCGAACTCCGCTGCGCGGTGGGTCGACGGAGTGGCAAGATCATTGCCGTCAACGGTGACGAAGAGCTTCGCTTCGCTGCCAGCCGCGCGTGCCTTCAACCAGAGATGCAACACCGTCCCGGCAGGGAGGTCGGCCTCTATGATTTCAAGTGCGGCGCTCACGGGTTTTGCTTGGAGAGTCATAGTCAACCTTTCACGGCAGAGCCGACGAACGAGCTTACAAACCAACGCTGGAAAGCGAGGTAGAGGATGAGGACGGGGATCATCATCAGGACAGACGCCGCCATGGCGCGGTCCCAGTAGATGCTGTCCTGTCCGAAGAAGGTTGCAATCGCGACGGCAATCGGCCTTGCATAATCGGTCTGGGTGACGAGCGTCGGCCAGAGATACTGGTTCCAGCTTTCGATCCCCATGAGGATCGAAACCGTCGCAAGCGCCGGCAGACTGAGCGGCATGTAGATCGATCGATAGATGCGAAAGATCGAGGCCCCATCCATTTCTGCGGCTTCGTAGAGTTCCTTCGGCAATTGCGCGAAGAACTGATAGAACAGGAAGACGTAGAGCGGGCTCGCCACCCAGGGCAGAATCTGTACGGCGAAGGTATCCGTCAAACCCGCCCGTGACATCATGACAACGAGGGGCATGATGATGCTCTCTTGCGGGATGACGTAGAGCGCGACGACGAGCGCAAGCAGGATGGCTTTGCCGCGCAGTGAGCCCCAAGCCAGCACGAAGCCTGCCATGGAATTGATGATCAGTCCGGAAACGACCGTGACGACGAGGATCACCAATGAATTGAAGAGATAGCGGCCATAGGCGAGCTCGCCGGAGAAATTGGCGATCTCCCTATAGTTCGAGAGCGTCGGATCATTCACCCAGAAGGCTCGGAAGCTGCCCATGTCGGCGAGGATGCGGAAGCGATCATCCTTGAGGCTGGCGATGAGCAGCATGAAGAGCGGCGAGATCATCACCAGCGCGATAATGAAGATGCAAACCGTCTGGACGATACGCAGGCCGGTCTTGCTGTTGCCCCGGGATATGGCCAGCGGGGCGGGCTGGCTGAGCACGAGATCAGACATCGAAGCGCCTCAGGAGTTTGCGCTGGAGAAGCGCGATCAGGAGAACGATGACGAACAGGATGACGGAGACGGCGGACGCGTAACCGAGCTTCTGTTCCTCGAAACCGGCGCGCACCATGTAGTGCACCACGGTCTCCGTGCTTTCCTTCGGTCCACCCTGGGTGAGGATCGCCACCTGGGTGTAGAGCTTGAAGGCCTGGATCGTGGTGATGACCAGCACGAAAACATGGGTGGGACGCAGCCCCGGCATGGTGACGTGCCAGAACCGGCGGAGCGCGCTTGCCCCGTCAATGCGGGCGGCGTCGTAAAGCTCTTCCGGAATGCCCTGCAGGCCGGCGAGGTAGATGATCATCTGGAAGCCATAGGCCTGCCAGGCAGAGAGCAACACGAGCGAGAACATCGCCCAATTCGGGTCACCAAGCCAATCGATCGGCTGGATCGCACCGCCGGAAAGGAAACCAACGATCTGGTTGAGGGGACCGCTCGGATACTGGAACAGCGTGCCCCAGATCACGCAGACCACCACCATGGAGGTGATCGCCGGTAGGAAGAACATGCCGCGCAAAAGATTGCGCATCGGCAGCTTCTGGTGCAGCAGCAGCGCCGTCAGGAAAGCAAGGCCGCATTGAACGGGCAGCACCCAGACCGTGAAACGCGTGACGTTCCAGAGCGACGTCCAGAACAGCGGGTCGGTGAAGACCCGCTGAAAGTTCAGGAGGCCGACGAAGCGCACCGGCGTCGGGCGCGGCACGAGCGGTTGGTTGGTCATCGCCGTCCAGAAGGACAGAAGGAACGGCGTGATCAGGAAGGTTGCGAGCAGCAGTACGGCGGGCGCGATCATGGCAACTTCCTGCCAGAACCGCTGCCGGTCGTGCCGCCTGCCCGTGCGCGGAATGGTCGGCGCGGACGCTTGTTGCAAAGTCATGGTCTCCTCCTCATCGCTCATCCTCCCGAGTGGCTGCGGGGCCGGCCAACGTCACCGGCCCCGCGAAAGCGCCTTAGTGCTGTTCGTCGAAGGGCGGATAGCCAGCGTTGTCCTCGATATCCTGGTCGATTTTCTTAGCTGCAGCCGTCAGGGCTTCCTGCGCGTCGCCACCGTTGAAGATCTTGTCGACCGCCTGCATGAAGGCCGAGGTAATCGTCGGGTAGGCCGGGTGTGGCGGACGCGCGACCGCCGTCTTCGAGGCCTGCTCGAAGGCCACTGCAAGCGGTCCGCCTTCTGCGTAGAGTGGCGATTCCGCCGCGAAGCTCTTGAGGCCCGGATAGGCCGACTGGGTCTTGGCGTAGTCGCGGTAATCCTTGTCCTTCAAGAGGAAACTCAGGAACTTGCCGGCGGCCTCAGGGTTCTCGGACGTCGCCGAAATGCCCCAGATCCAGGTACCATTGGGGCTGACGCCCTTCTTGCCGATCTTCGGCAGCGGCATGACGACGATATTGTCCTTCATCGCCGCGGCGGCCTCGGCGTAGAACCAGTGCCCGCCCATGGCGAGTGCGGCCGGCTGACCTTCGGCATAGAATTGGTTGGTGCCGGACGACGTGGGAACGACCCAGCCATTTTTCACCCAGGTTTGCATCATGGTGAGCGCCTTGACGCAGGCTTCGCTGTCGAGCGTGCCGCTCGCCGTCCAGGTCTTGCGATCGACCAGATCGCAGCCAGCGCTTTCTAGGAGCGGGCCGTAAGCATAGGTAATCCACTCTGTCTTGATGCCGTAACCGCGAAACGTGTCGATCGGCCACTTCACGCCTTCGAGCTTGGAGAGTTTTTCGAGATAACCTTCGAACTCTTCGCGCGTCCAAGCGTCATCGACGGATTTTGGAATGCGCGCGCCGATGGCCTCGAGGTATTTCTTGTTGCCGTAGAGGACGACCGAGGAATCGGTGAGGCCGATCGCATAAAGGTCCTTGTCGATCGGATAGGTGCCCTGCGAGATGTTCGAGCTCGTCATGTCATCGAGGAGATCCTGATCAACGAGCGGCTTGATCGGCTGCAGGTAGCCAGACCAGACGTAGTTCGCCAGGAACGGCGCGTCGAGTTCCATCACGTCCGGAAGCTGCTTGGCCATCACCGCGGCGCTGAACTTTTCGTTATAGGCGTCGTGCGGTGCGTAGATCATCTCGACGTCGATATCCGGATTGGCCGCCTCGAAACGTTTGGCGACGTCGCCGTAGGCTTTCACCCAGCCCGGATCGCCCTGGTGCATGACATGAATGACAGTCTTTGCCTCGGCCATACCGGCAGCCCCAAGCAGCGCCGCAGTGGCGAGAAGCGTGCTAAGTAAACGATTACCCAATTGCGCAGTCATGAACGTTCTCCTCCTTTGAATGCGATTGAAACAATGATTCCTAGACTGATGCCCGTTCGACCAGATGGAAGGGCAGTTTCCGCAGATGCGGCGGTTCAGGTTGCCCAGCCAGAAGGATCTCCATGGCGAGGCGCCCCATGGCGCGGTGCGGCAGGGCCATCGTGGTCAATGGCGGATCCAGCCGGGAGGCAAGTTCGACCTGGTTGTCAAAACTCGCCACTGCAATATCGTCAGGAATGCGACAGCCAGCGCGGGCAAGCGCCGCATAGACTTCCATTGCCACGCGATCGTTGCCGCACAGTATGGCGTCCGGCTTTTGACCGGAAGCGAGGAGCGCATCCACATGCGAAGCGACAAGACTTGGCGCGCGGTCGCTGTAGACGCTGCGGCGCACCGCCGGAAACACACCGAGTGGCTCGATGCTCACCTCGCACAGCGCATCGCGAAAGCCCTTCTCGCGCAACGTGCCAGCGAGAATGCCCGGCAGATTGATGAAGGCGATGCGGCGTCGGCCGGCGCCTAACAGGTAACGGACGATTTCGCGCGCCCCGCCCTCCTCGTCGGGCACCAGCGACGTCACCCGCCCGGCAGCCTCACGGCAATTGATCATCACGCCGACCGCGCCGGCCAGCGTCCCGGGTAAATCAACTTCCTTGTGGTACATGGCGGCATAGGCGACGGCACGCGGCCGGAATTGCTGCACTTCATCGAGCACCGAGCCGATCGACTGCCCGGTGCTGTGGTTGACCGCGAAGACGGCCATGCCGGCGCTGCGGGCCGCACCGTCCAGCCCCCGGACGATCTCGGTGGCAAACGGCGAGGTGATCAGCCCGTCGGAAACGACGCCGACGAGCGGCAGCCAGCCCTGCCGGACACCACGAGCGGCGAGGTTGGTCACATAGCCGAGTTCCTCGGCAATCGCCTTGACCTTCTGACGCGTTTCATCCGACATGCGGGCGGAACCGCCGTGCAATGCGCCGGAAACCGTCTTTACCGAGACGCCCGCACGCTCCGCGATGTCAGAAAGCGAGATTGTCACCTTGGCTCTCTCTGTTGGGTTATCGATTACCCAATATTCCAAACATATGGCCATTGTCAAGCACCACGCACGGAACCGACAGGCTTTGAACGTATCTGTCGCCGCTGGGCTCGATACCTAGGCGGCAGCGTGAAAGGAAGAAGCCGGCGGTCCACCAAGAGCATGATCGCGACGAGCAGCAATAGCTCGCTCTTCGGGCTCGGCTTTCACTGTCACGCACACTACCGGAAACGCCCGCTTGTCCACGGCCGCCGTTTCGTGAGAAAATCGAAAAAGCTGGAAGTGCCCGAAGCCCTCAACGGGGAAGTTGGGCCAACTCCAGTCGCGTATCAGCCTGTTGACTACAGCGCCGCGCGTCTTATCGGACGCGCAAAGGTCGCTGTAGCATTTTGAATTGCTGCATGTTTTTGTCCTTTATTCGGGTACACTTAAAGGAAACATGCAGTAGAGCGCGTCGCGATCCTTCAAGTTCGCTTCTTGCGCTTTAAGTTTTTGATATTTCACATGTCGTGGGCGCAAAACCGCTGCGCACGTTGCGCGACATGCTTTAGGTGGCCGCGGAACATGGAAGTTCTCTTCGCCCTTGGCCTGATCGCCATCAAGATCGCGTTGCTGATCGCAATGCTGCTTCTCCTACCTTTGCCTTTGACCTGGCTGGAACGCAAGATTGCCGGCCACATGCAACAGCGGATGGGTCCCATGCGCGTCGGGTGGCATGGGCTGCTGCAGCCCGTGGCGGACGGTATCAAGCTCCTGACTAAAGAAGACCACATTCCCGCAGAGGCCGACCGTTTCCTGTTCAAACTGGCGCCAATCCTGGCGCTCGCGCCACCCTTTGTCGTGTTCGTCGCCATTCCCTTCGGCGAGACGATCTCAGTGCTCAATGCCGAGATCACCCTCTACGTTTCCAACCTGAACGTGGCGCTGCTTTTCGTCTTCGCGGTGATCGGGCTGGAAGTCTATGGCGTCATCTTCGGAGGCTGGGCCGCTAACAGCAAATACGCGGTCCTGGGCAGTCTCAGGACCTGCGCCCAAATGATCAGCTACGAAATCCCCATGGGTTTCGCGGTCATCGGCGTCGTCATGCTGGCACAGTCGATGAGCCTCGTGGACATCGTGCGCGCCCAGAGCGACCTCTGGAACATCGTCTATCAGCCGATCGGGTTCTTCGTCTTCTTCGTCGCGGGATTGGCCGAAGCGCAGCGCATTCCCTTCGACCTGGCCGAGGCGGAGGGAGATCTCGGCGCCGGGTTCCACACCGAGTACAGCGGTATCCGTTTCGCGTTCTTCATGGTCAGCGAATACGTCATCGTGCTTTTGGTATCGGTCCTCTCCGTCATCCTGTTTTTCGGCGGCTGGAACGGCGTCTTGATCCCGCTGCCACCGCTTCTGTGGTTTGCGCTCAAGGTGGCATTCTTCATTTATGTGTTTATGTGGTTCCGCTTCACCTTGCCCCGCTATCGTTATGACCAACTGATGGCGATCGGATGGAAGGTCTTGCTTCCTCTGTCGATGGCGAACATAATTATCACTGGTATTGCTTTTACTTAGGAGCCGTGGCGGCTTCTCCACGTGCTTCCCTGGATCGGTGTCGATCCCAGGAAAAGAACGTGTAGCGATCGAAGGGACTACAGCGACCCTCCTGCGGTGGAATAACGCACGCCGCTGTAGAACGACGCGACGATGTCACGCGTAGTCGACAGAGCTGGAACATGGATCGGCTGGGCGCTTTTTGGCGATCTGGCAAAAGCCTTTATGCTGACCTTTGGCTATATGTTCTCCAAGCCCGTGACCATGCAGTATCCGGACAAGGAGAAATGGCTCCCCTACTCGCGCTATCGCGGCCATCACTTCCTGAAACGCGATGAAGAGGGCGAGATCAAATGCGTCGCGTGCGAACTCTGCGCTCGCATCTGCCCATGCGATTGCATTGAGGTCGTCCCCTATGAGGACGAAAACGGTAATCGCCACCCCGCAATATTCGAGATCGACACGGCTCGGTGCCTGTTCTGCGGCCTGTGCGAGGACGCCTGCCCGGCGGACGCCATCGCCCTCGGCCAGGAATATGAGTTCTCGAGTTTCTCGTCACACGACCTCGTGATCGGACGTGACGACCTGCTTGGCAAACCTGGAAAAGCAATGACCGGCGGTGGCGTCGTCGCTGCGCGTCTGAACACGGAACAGGACGTGCTGGTCGAGACGAGCGAGCCGCGTGGGTACAACTGGTGGCGCAACATCCGGCGAACGTGAAGGACAAGCGATCAAACCGGGGCGCGAAGATAGGAGGCTCAGATGTTTGTCGGTGAAATCGTGAAGGACAAGGGCTTCGGGGTGATCGCAGTCGCCCCCGACCAGACGATGGTGGAGGTCCTGCGGCTCTTTCGTGACAACAATATCGGCTTCGTGGTCGTCAGCCACGCGCCCGGAAGGTATCTCGGCACGCTGTCGGAGCGGGATTGCTGCAACGCGCTTGCGGAATACGGCCCCGAGGCAGCGCTGATGCCGGTTGCCGATATCATGAACCGCAATGTGGCGATCTGTTCGCCTCTCGATGGGCTGCCCCTGGTGATGTCGATCATGACCCAGCGGCGGACACGTCACGTGCTGGTCATTGAGGAAGAGGCCATTGTCGGCGTCGTCAGCATCGGCGACGTGGTCAAGCATCGGTTGGACGAAGCGCAGCGCACGGAGCGGCACCTGCACGAATACATTGCCGGGGCCGGTTATCATTGATGAAGCTTCTCGTCGGCTGGATGCGAACACGACGCCTTGCGGGCGTTTCGTGCTCAATCCTCACGCTCCGCGCCAGATCCGAGCCTTGCCGTCGATCTCGCGCTCAGTTTGCGCCTTTTGAACCTCGACTGGACACGGGTATTCGCCTCGTCGCATCAGGCTGTTGAGGCGCAGAGATCGATAGTTTTCGGGAACGAAGACAAGGCCCGTGGGAAACGCCCTCTCGACTTTGAGCTGCGCCGTCAGCGCACCGCGGGGAGAACGAACGACCACCTGATCGCCGTCCGCAAGGCCAAGCTGCGCAGCATTCTCAGCGCTCAACGCGACATAGGGGTCGTTGGCGACCGTGTTCAGGATTTCCGAGCGCTCCGAAAGATAGCCATTGTGGAACAGGCAGTTGCCGGTGATGAGCGTGAGCCCGTCGCGCTTCTGCGAGACGGGTGGCGGAGCGCAGAAAGTGCCCGCCGGCGGCGTCGGACCGGCCTTGGTAAAGGCACCGTCGGCGCCAAGCCCGGCCCAAGTCAACGCCTGATAGGCCGGGATCAGCCGGGCGATCTCTTCGAAAATCTCGACCTGCGTCGAATGCTGCAATGTTTGACCGCGCGAAGCTGCGACAAAATCGAAGATCGCGAGATTGCCTCGCGCCTCGAAGACCGGTTCCCGGAACTTGCGCACCTGCTGGACGCGCCCCTCGTTGTTGGTAAAGCTTCCGGGTTCTTCACCGTAGCCCGCTGCCGGCAAGACGACTTCGGCGAGGCCCGCCGTCTCCGTCAGGAAACCGTCCTGCACGATCAGCAGATCGACGGCACCAAGGGCCCGGGCGACGAACTCCCTGTCCGGATAGGCGATCATTGGGTCGGTTCCGACGAGGTAGAGCACGCCCATCTGCCCAGCGGCGCAGAGATCCAGCATCCCGTCGAGATCGACGCCCGGCTCATGGCGGAGTTCGGCCGCCCAGTCCCGGGCAAGGGCGGCGCGCCCCGTGTCGTCGGCGACCGCCCGCAGCCCCGGCAAGGCACCCGCTACGGCCCCCATGTCCCAGGCGCCCAATTGGTTGGCGCGATCGAAGAGGAGCTGCAACTCCGGGGTCTTGCCGAGGAGGCGGAGAAGTTGCAACAGGTTGCTGAGCTGCTGCAACGACGCGCGCGCTTCGGACGACCTCAGGAGATCGACACTGACAAGCACGGTGATGGTGCTGCCTTCGTTGAGCGCGGCGGCCAGACGATCCGGTCCGTCGCTGCCATTGCCCGCCGGTCGGCCTTTTGTCGCTCCGAGCTCGTCAAGAGCGTCGCCCGGCAGTTTTTCACCGGCTGCCACCGCAAGTCGAGCGACCAAGTCCGCAATGTTCGCCGCCTCTCCGCCTGGGGGCACGCGAACCACAACATCGGCATCGGCGTCGAGACGGGACGGCCGCGTCGTGAGCATGAGCAATCCGGTGTGCCGCCGCCGGGCGGCATCCCGCAGCAGGTATTCGGTAACCGGGTTTTCCTCCGTCACATTGCCACCGATGACAAGCACGCGGTCGACGCCGATCACCTCTTTCAGCGGCGCACGCGTGTAGTTCGCCATCAGCGGAGCGAGCGCATCGAAGGGAGTAGACCAGCGCGAAGAGCAGTCGATGTTGTTGGTTCCGAAGACCGTGCGCATCAGTTTCTGGAACTGATAGAGCACCTCGTTCGGCAGGCGCGGCGAGACAATTCCGCCAGCCGCCCTGCTTTCGACCGCTGCCAGCCGCCGACGCAGATAGGCTCCTGCTTCATCCCAGGAAACCGGTGCCAAGACGCCATCGCGGCGGATCATCGGTCGCTTGATCCGATCATGTCCCTCGATGAAGTCAAGGCCGAAGCGCCCGCGCACGCAGAGTGTTTCGCGGTTGACGCCGTGCTCCTCCTTGGAGCGGACCCGCATGAACTCGCCTTTGCGCGCCCCGACGGTCAACTGGCAACCGGTGCCGCAATGCGGGCAGACGGTGTCAGTCTCGGCGAGGTCCCAGGGTCGGGCCTTGTAGCGATAGGGGAAACTCATTAGCGCGCCGACCGGGCAGACCTCGATGCAGTTGCCGCACTGGTCGCAACTGGCGAGACTGCCCTCGAACCCGGTGACGGCGGTGTCCATGCCTTTCTCCACCGTACCAAGGGCGACCGCACCGACGACCTCCTCGCACATCCGCACGCAGCGCTGGCACTGGATGCAGCGGTTGACGTTCATGATGACGACTGGGCTCAGCCGAATGTCGCGGGAATGGAAGACCCGTTTGGGATCATGAAAGCGGCTTTTCCCCGGACCATAGGCCATCACCATGTCCTGAAGTTCGCATTCGCCGCCCTTGTCGCAGATCGGACAGTCGAGCGGGTGGTTGGCGAGCAGCATGTCGAGCATGGATGAACGCGTTTCATCAATCAACGGCGTGTCGGTTCGCACGACCATGCCGTCCGTGACCGCGGTTGCGCAGGACGGCTGCAGCCGCCGCAGCCCCTCGATCTCGACGAGACACATGCGGCAGGAGGCGAGCGGCGGCAGGCGCTTCAGGTAGCAGAAGGTCGGAATCTCGATGCCCAATCGCTGCGCCGCCTGCAGCACGGTCGTACCGGCATCAACGTCGAGTGTTTGTCCATTGATCGTAACGCTTACCATGACTTACTCGCGCCCTCGCCGAGGGCGTCCCTCAAACAAACGGGCAGCGCCGCTCCTCGATATGGGCGACGAACTCATCGCGGAAGTGCGTCAGCGCGGCCCGCAAGCCCATCGCCGCGCCGTCACCCAAGGCACAAAAGGTATTGCCGAAAATGCCCTTGCAGAGCATGTCCAGCTGCTCCATGTCGCCGGGCGCACCCTCGCCCGCTTCGATCCGGCGAAGCACTTTCACCACCCAGTTCAAGCCCTCGCGGCAGGGCGTGCACTTGCCGCAGGACTCGTGGTGAAAGAACTCGATGATCCGGGTGGCGACCTTGACCATGCAGGTCGTGTCGTCGACGACGATCACCCCGGCCGAGCCGAGCATAGAGCCAACGGCGGCAAGCGAGTCGAAATCCATCCCGACGTCCAGGCCCTGCTCCGGGATGACCGGCGCGGAAACCCCGCCTGGTATCACCGCCTTGATCTTGCGCCCGATCGGCGGCCCGCCGGCATGGTCCTCTACGAGTTCGCGAAGCGGAATTCCCATCGGCAGTTCGTAAAGTCCCGGTTTGCGCACATGCCCGCTGACGCAATAAAGCTTCGGGCCGGGGCTCTTCTCAGGCCCGATGCCGCGAAACCAATCGGCGCCGCGCGCCACGATATGCGGCACGCAGACCAGGGTCTCGACATTGTTGATGACCGTCGGGCTGGCATAGAGCCCCGCGACCGCCGGGAACGGCGGCTTTAGCCGCGGCTGCGCCCTCTTGCCCTCGAGCGAATCGAGCATCGCTGTCTCCTCGCCGCAGATATAGGCGCCCGCGCCGCAGTGGACGTGCACGACGAAATTGAAATCCGAGCCCAATATCCGCGCTCCGAGATACCCCTTGGCCTCGGCCTCGGCGATTGCCTGTTCCAGGCGTCGGATCGCCAGCACGTACTCCCCGCGGACATAGACATAGGCGACCTCGGCCCCGATCGCGTAGGCGCTGATGGCCATGCCTTCGATCAGTTGGTGCGGGTCCCGCTCCATGATAATCCGGTCCTTGAAGGTGCCGGGCTCTCCTTCGTCGGCATTGCAGCAGAGATATTTCGGCTTGTCGGCCCGCTTCGGCACGAAGCTCCATTTCATCCCCGTCGGAAACCCGGCTCCGCCGCGGCCGCGCAGGTTCGATCTCTTTATGAGCTCGATGATGTCGTCGGGCGTGTATTCCTTGAGCGCTTTCTCAAGCGCCCGATAGCCGCCGCCAGCCTCATAGGTGGCGAGGAGATGTCCATCCGGCACGTACACGTTCTTCAAAAGAACCGGCTCGAACATGGCGCTATTCCCCCGGTGCTTCCGCGCCGGCAAGATCGGCGCCGATCGTGTGGGGCACCGTCGCGCGCAGCCGGGCGAGGAGTGCATCGATCCGCGCAATGTCGAGATTGCCGTGATAGTCGTCGCCGACTTGCATCACCGGGGCCATCTCGCAGGCGCCCAGGCATTCGACGGTCGAGAGCGTGAACAGGCCATCCTCGGTCGTGCCGCCCTTCTCGATCCCGAGAACGTCCTCCAGATGCCTCAGCAGATCCTCCGATCGCCGTAGCATGCAGGAGACATTATCGCAGAGCTGCAGATGAAACTTCCCCACCGGCTCGGTGTGGAAAAGCGTGTAGAAGGTCGCAAGCTCGTAGACCCAGATCCGCTCGACGCCGAGGATTTCTGCCACCTGCTCGAGTACCGGCCCGGGTAGATGGCCATGTTCCCGCTGCGCGATCAGTAGCGCGGGCATGATCGCCGAGCGCCTGTCGGGATACCGCGCCGCCGCCTGTTCGATCTTTTCGCGCATCGTCATCACGTCCAAATCCCCGCTACTTGTCCACCTCAGCCATCACAGGATCGAGGCTGCCGAGCACGGCGATCATGTCCGCCAGATAGCGGGCATTCGTCACTCCGAAGACCCCTTGGAGGTTGACGAACGAGGGCGCCCTGACCTTCATGCGGAACGGCTTCGGCGACCCGTCGCTGATGATGTAGAAGCCCAGCTCGCCCTTGGGCGCCTCGATCGCCGAATAGACCTCGCCCTTCGGCACGTTGAAGCCATAGGCCGACAGATCGAAATGCTGGATCAGCGCCTCCATCGAGCAATGCACGCGCTCCTTGTCGACGGGGAAGGCGACGGTCGGCATGTCGATCTGGAACGGCCCCTCGGGCATCTGCTCGATGCATTGTTCGATGATCCGGATGCTTTCACGCATCTCATCGACCCGGCACCGCCAACGCGCATAACAATCGCCCTCCTCGCGGGTGACGACATTGAAATCAAGCCGGTCGTAAATCTCGTAAGGCTCGTCGCGGCGGATGTCCCAGTCGACGCCAGAAGCCCGCAGGTTCGGACCACTCAGGCCGAGATCAATGGCGTCCTCGGCAGCGATCACGCCGATCCCCTGAGTGCGCTTGAGAAACACCCGGTTGGTCTCGAGCAGCCGCTCGTAGTCGCGGATCCGGTTCGGGAAGATGTCGCAAAACTCCCTGATCTTCGCAAAGAACCCGTCAGGCAGGTCCTCGCGCACACCGCCGACCCGACAGAAGGAGGTGTGCATGCGCGCACCGGTGATCATTTCCAGGAGATCCATGATCATTTCGCGCTCGCGCATGACGTAAAGCAGCGCGGTCATGGCGCCGAGATCCATCGGCAGCGCACCGGTGATCAAAAGATGACCGGAGATGCGCGCGAGTTCCGCCATCATCACGCGGATATATTGCGCCCGGATCGGCGCCTCGATGCCGAGCAGTTTCTCGACCGCGAGCGCGAAGGCCAGGTTGTTCGACGGTGGGCAGAGATAGTCAAGCCGATCGGTCAGCGGAAAGATCTGGGTATAGGTAAAGCTCTCCGCCAGTTTTTCGGTGCCGCGATGCAGGTAGCCGATATGGGGATCGACGCGCTCGACATACTCGCCGTCCAATTGGAGGACGAGCCGGAGGACCCCATGGGTGCTGGGGTGCTGTGGTCCGAGGTTGAGAAGCACTTCCTTGCTATTGAGCGCTTCACCTTCCGGTCTCGTGAGCTCGGTGACTTCGGTCATCTCAACTCTCCGGCGTCGATCGGCCTGCGTAGTTCACGATGATTTCGGATCCGTCCAAACGGAAAACCGCGCACACCTTGCCTTCTCCTCCCTATGGTATGTCCCGGGTGGCGAGGTCGGGCTGTGTCGGCGGCGGACCTTCGGCGCCAAACGGGTTCAGCTTGTCCTTGTAACCCCTGAGCGGGAAATCCTTGCGCTGGGGAAAGCCCTCGAAGCCCTCCCACATGTAGATCCGGCGCAAATCGGGATGTCCCAGAAAGCGGATGCCATACATGTCCCAGGCCTCGCGCTCGTGCCAGTTGGCGGTGCGCCAGACCCCGGTGACAGAGGGGACTTCGGGCGGATCGCCAAGCCGACACTTGATGCGGACCCGCCAACGATTGGGCAGTGAATAGAGGTGGTACACCGCCTCGAAGCGCGGTGTTTCGGGATAATGGTCAACCCCGCAGATGTCGGAAAGGAAATTGAACCGGAGCTCCGGCTGGTCTTTCAGGAAACGGCAGAACTCGACGATCTTTTCAGGCGGAACGGCAAAGACATCGATGTCATGCGCGGTGCCGAGATCCTCGATCGCTTGCCCGAAGCGCTCCAAGATTGGAGCGCGATTGATAGACGGCTCCACACTCATGATGCCGCAGCCCGATCGAGAGGCGTTCCGGCCAGCGCGCGGGACCTCTTGATCTTCTCTTGCAGAAGCAGGAAACCGTGCATCAGCGCCTCGGGGCGCGGTGGGCAGCCAGGCACGTGCACATCGACCGGCACGAAGGTTTCAGAGCCTTGCACGACGGCATAGGTGTTGTAGACGCCGCCCGATATGGCACAGGTACCCATGGCGATCACCCAGCGCGGCTCCGGCATCTGGTCGTAGAGCCGGCGCACGACAGGAGCGAATTTCCGGGTGACGGTGCCGGCGATGATCATCACGTCGGACTGCCGCGGCGACGGGCGGAACACCACGCCGAAGCGATCGAGATCATAACGCGCGCAACCCGCCGAGATCATTTCGATGGCGCAGCAGGCGATTCCGAAGGTTTCGGGCCACAGCGCCGATCTTCGGCTCCAGCTGATGACGCTGTCGGCCGTAGTGAATAGGACGCTATCCTGGATCGTGTTTCCTATTCCTCCCATTCCAGCGCTCCCTTCAGCCAGGCATAGGCGAAACCCACGAGAAGCAGCACGATGAAGACGAACATCTCAAGATAGCCGACGATACCGATCTCTTTGAGGACAACGGCCCAAGGGAAGAGAAACATCGCCTCGACATCGAAGACGACCAAGAGGATCGCGAGGATGAAGAATTGCACCCTGAACCGCCCACCGGCTGCCTCGCCTGATGGGTCCATGCCGCATTCATAGGGCATGTTCTTTTCGGGGTAAGGATTGGACGGCCGCAACAGCGAGGACACAAAAAGCGTCACCCCCGCCACCAGAACAATTCCGGCGATCATGATAAGAACCGGCAGGAAATCCGCTGCAGACATGTCGCGCAGCCCTGTCACCTATCGGGGGGCGTTGCATAAGCCGCGATCGACTCATTCGGGCCGGTAACGCGGTCGCCCCAGGGAAGCGACGAAGGGCATTCCTTTCCTAAACCGCTAGTTTATTCCGTCGGATAGGCCAATGCAAATCCGATCGCTCAGCCGCCGAAAGCCGACTGCTGCGCCAGCCTTAGAAACCATGCAGGAAACAACCCGATGCCGACAGTACCGGCGGCGGTGACGGCGAGAGCGGCGCCGACTAGGGGCGTTAGCGCCGGCTCGAACTCCCGCGCCGGCTCGCGCATGAACATCACCATGACGATACGGATGTAGAAATAGGCGGCAACGGCGCTCAAGAGCACTGCGATCACGGCCAGCAAGACGAAACCACGTTCGACGAGCGCCACCAGCACATAGAACTTGGCGAAAAACCCGGCTGTCGGCGGGATGCCCGCGAGCGAGAACAGATAGAGCAACATCAACAATGCCAGCCCCGGATGCATCTTGGCGAAACCCGCATAGTCCTCGATAACCTCGCCCGAGAAATTGCCGTTTCGCATCATGATGACGGCACCGAAGATACCGAGATTCATGAAGGTGTAGATCAGCAGGTAGAGCATCACGCTGGCGATCCCGTCGGCACCGCCGGCCACGATGCCGAAGATGGCAAAGCCGGCATGGGCAATGCTGGAATAGGCGAGCAGGCGCTTGAAATTATCCTGCACCAGCGCCACGAAACTGCCGAGCGCCATCGTCACCACGGCGATCACAGCCAATATGATCCAGACGTTGGAGCCTGCAACGAGCGGGTTGAGGAACACTCTGAGGATCACCGCGAAGCCCGCCGCCTTGGGCCCGACGGACATGAAGGCGGTTATCGTCGTCGGTGCACCCTCGTAGACATCCGGCACCCACATGTGGAACGGCACCGCGCCAATCTTGAAGACCAGTCCGGCGACGATGAAGACCACCGCCAGCAGCAGGCCCGGATCGAGCGGATCGCCGGTGACGGCCGCCGCCATCCGGTCCAGTTGCGTCGTGCCGGTGAGGCCGTAGACCAGCGAGACGCCATAGAGAAAAATCCCGGTCGAGACCGCGCCGAGGATCACGTATTTCAGCGCCGCCTCGTTTGACCGTTGTTCACGCCGCAGGAAGCCGGTCAGCACGTAGGTGCAGAGCACCATCAATTCGAGGCCGACATAGATCGACAGGAGATCGATGGCAGAGACCATGATCATCATTCCAGAAAGTGCAAGGAGCAACAGGACGTAGTATTCGCTGCCGCCGATCCCTTCAATGTCGGCATAATTGCGCGAGAGCAGAAACGTCAGGATGATCGCCAGGTAGAACAGCGACTTGAAGAAGACGGAGAACGGGTCGGCGACGAACATGCCCGCATAGGCCGGCGGCCCACCCGACAGCGTGAATGTTGCCAGGGCGGCAAAGAGCACGACTGCGACCGAGGCCCAGACAAGGATGGCTTCCTGTCCCTTCGGCACCAGTTGTCCGACGATCAGCAGGATGCAGGCTCCCGCAACCGCGGTGATTTCGGGCAGGCTCGCGAGGATCGAGGGAAGGAGCGCTGCGGCGGTCATGGGGCGCTCCCCTTGTCTTGGACCTGCTGCAAGAGATGCATCGCCGAGCTATCGATGATGGCGAGAAAAGGCTTCGGGTAGAGCCCGACCCAAAGCACGAAGACGGCAAGCGGCAGGATCGCTGCCATCTCGCGGCCATTGACATCGCGGACCTTGAACCGTGCACCGACGCTGGCCGGGCCAAGCGCCACCCTCCGATACATGCCGAGCAGATAGGCCGCACCCAGCAATGCCCCCAAAACCGCGACCGCGCCAAGAGCAAGGTTGGCCGCAAACCCACCCGACAGCACCAGCAACTCGCCGACAAACGCGTTCGTCCCCGGCAGTGCCATCGAGGACAGCACGAACAGCGCCAGAAATCCCGTGTAGACAGGCGCCACCTTCATCAAGCCGCCATAGTCGGCGATGCTGCGGGTGTGGGTCCGCTCGTAGATCAGGCCAACGAACAGAAACAGCGCGCCGGTCGTCACGCCGTGATTGAACATCTGCAGGATGCTGCCCTGGAGCCCGAGCGGGTTGAGGGCAAAAATCCCAAGCGTCACGAAACCCATGTGGCTGATGCTGGAATAGGCCACCAGTTTCTTCAGATCGTCCTGCGCCAGCGCAAGCAGGCCGCCGTAGACGATCGCGAGTGCCGAGAGCGCCATCATCAGGGTCGAATAATATACCGAGGCCTGCGGCAGCATCGGCAGCGAGAACCTCAGGAATCCGTAGGCGCCCATCTTTAGAAGCACGCCGGCGAGGATGATGCTGCCCGCCGTTGGAGCCTGCACATGGGCGTCCGGCAGCCAGGTATGGAGGGGAACCATCGGCACCTTGACCGCAAATGCCACGAGGAAGGCGAAGAACAGCCAGGACTGAACATTGAACGGCAGGTCAAGCGCCATCAAGGCGAGGATGTCGAAGGTCCTGCCGCCCTCGAAATACAGCACGATGATGCCGACCAGGAACAGGAGGCTGCCCGCCAAGGTGTAGAGGAAGAACTTGAACGCCGCATAGACACGACCGTCGCCGCCCCAGACGCCGATGATCAGATACATCGGGATCAGCATCGCTTCCCAGCAGACGTAGAACAGAAAGAGGTCAAGCGCCGAAAACACACCCAGCATCAGGGCCTGCATCGCCAGCAGGCTGATCGTGAACTGCTTCACCTTGCGGTCGATGGCGATCCATGAGGCGAGCACCGAGATCCAGCCCAGCAGCGCCGTGAGAAACACGAAGAGCGCGCTGATTCCGTCGACGCCGAGCGCAAAGGTAATGCCGAGCGCCGGCACCCATGGGCGCCTCTCGACGAATTGCATCCCGGAGGTCCCGGTGTCGAAACCGGCAAGCATCGCGATGGTGAGCGCCAGGTCGAGTAAAGTGACGGCAAGTGCCGTCCATCGCACGAGATCGTCGCTGCGCAGGAACATCACGACCGCTGCCCCGGCGGCGGGTACGAAGACGATCAGGCTGAGCAGAGGGACCGCCATCACCCCCCCCTACTGCCACACGACGGCAAAAACGGCGACCGCCGCGATCACACCGGCGATCATGGCAAGCGCGTAGTGAGTGACGACGCCGGTCTGCAGACGCCGGAGCGCGCCACCGCCAACAAGGATCGCGCGGGCGAGGCCATTCACGGCGGCATCGACGCCATTGAGATCGACCCGCAGTCCGGCCCGCGCCGTCCCGTGCAGGAGCGGCAGCGCAACGGAGTCGGACACGTTGCTCACCGCCTTTTCATAGCGCGCCACCGGCTTCTCGGCGAACCACAGGAAAGCCCGCGCGCCCTTTCGGTAGAACCAGTCCGTGTCGATGCTAACAGTGTTTTCCGGGTCGAGCGCTTTCAGGAACAGGAAGAAGCCCAGAGCGGTAAACATCAGCAGAGCGAGGCTCTCGGTGACATGAGCGCCGGTATAGGGCTCGAAGGCGACAGGATAGGGAAGGAGCGCGTAGAGCGGCTCCGGGAACACGCCAATCACGATGCAAAACACCGCCGCAATAGCCATGGCAACAAGCATGTTGCGAGGCGGCTCGCGCCCTTCCAGCTTTCGATCGTGTCCGAAAAACATGTAATACGGCAGCTTGAGGCCGGTGTGCAGAAACGTCCCCGACGATGCCATCGTGAGCGCCAGAACCACGAGCGCCCGGTGGTCCTGCCCAGCGGCGGCTATGACCATCGACTTGGTGACGAATCCCGAAAAGAACGGAAAGGCCGAGATCGCGAAGGCGCCGACCATGTAGAGGGCAACCGTCAGCGGCATGGTCTTGTAGAGCCCGCCCAGCTCGGTGAGCTTGCGCCGCCCAGTGACCTCGATCACCGCCCCTGCCCCCATGAAGAGAAGCGCCTTGTAGAGGATATGGGCGAAGGCGTGGCTGGTGGCTCCGTTCACGGCCATCTCGGTACCGATACCGATGCCCGCCACCATGTAACCCACCTGGCTGACGATGTGATAGGCGAGCAGCCGCCGACAGTCGTTTTCCAGCACCGCGTAGATGACGCCATAGAGCGCCATCACCGTGCCGAGCCAGACGAGAAGCTCGATCCCCGGGAACGCGCGCGCCAGCACGTAGACGGCCGTCTTGGTGGTGAAGGCACTCATGAACACTGCCCCCGTGACGGTCGCTTCCGGATAGGCGTCGGTCAGCCAGGCGTTGAGCGGCGGCACCGCGGCGTTGAGGAGGAAGCCTGCAAGGATCAGATAGCCGCCGGTATCCATCGTTCCCGCAATCGGGCCGAAGAGGAGCGAGCCGGCGGCGAGCCCGTGAAGCACGATGCCGCCGAGCAGAACGACACCACCCGTGACATGTACCATCAGATAGCGGAAAGCGGCACGGATCGCCCGTTCGCCCCCTTGCGCGAAGACCAGATAGGCTGAGGCGAGCGCCATACCTTCCCAAAAGAGGTAGAGCGTCAGGTAATCGCCGGCGAAGACCACGCCGAGCGCGCCGCCAACATAGACGAAGGCTGCCACATGCTGGCCCGCCGTTGGCAGATGCAGCGCGTAGATCGTGCCGATCAGCGCCATGATGGTGAAAACGGTGGCAAAGACGATGCTGAGCTTGTCGACCTTTGCAAACAGGATTTCCTGCCCGATGAATTGCCCCGCGCCATGACTGCCCGGCTCCATCGTGAGGACCGCGACGATCGCCAAAGCGGGAACCAGCACCAGATAGGCCTTGCGGATCGATCCCTTCAGAAGCGGGATCGGCACGGCGCCGAGAATGAACAGAAGGGCGGGATGGACAAAGTCAATCATAGTAGTCCTCGCGCCGCATGAGCCCGCCCTGGTGGCCGAGGAACTTGGAAAAGAAAATGAGCAGCACGCAGGAGCCAAAGCCGTAGGCGGCAGACCAGCCAGGCAAACGGTCCCAGAGATATTCGGCGTGTTCGCGCGGAACCAGAAGATCGGCGACGACGACCAGCAGGAGCACGAGATAGAACAATCGGCGGCGCGACCGCGCATGGCCCTCGTCACCAAAGAAATCGACGACACGCTTGATCATCTGACCACTCCTTCCGCCAATGCGAGGAAGTAACCGGGGAAGATGCCCATCAGCACCGACAAGGCAGCAGTCGCGACCAGCGGGATCGTTACCAGCGGAATTTCACGGACCGGCTCCACCGCTCCCGGCGCCTCCGCTTTGAAAAAAGCGATATAGCTCACCGGCAGGAAGTAGGCGGCGTTGAGAACCGAGCTCGCCAAGAGGACGGCCAGGAAAGCCATCTCGCCTGCTTGAACCGAGCCCAGCGTCAGATACCACTTGCTGACGAAGCCGGCGGTCGGCGGCACGCCGATCATGCTGAGTGAAGCGACGAAGAATGCCCCCATTGTCCAGGGCAGCCGGCGGCCGATGCCGGCCATGTCGCTGATGTTTCTTTTTCCCGAGGCGCAAAAGATCGACCCGGCGCAGAAGAACAGCGTGATCTTGGAGAAGGCGTGCACGGCGATATGAATGATACCGCCGACCATCGCGACGGGGGACAAAAGCACCGCGCCCAGCACCACGTAGGAGAGCTGGCTGACGGTCGAATAGGCGAGCCGCGCCTTGAGGTCATCGCGGGTCAGTGCGTAGATCGACGCCATCAGGATGGTGAAGGAGACGAGATAGGCCGTTGCAATTCCGAGCCCCAGCCTGCCGACCAGATCCACGCCGAAGACATGGAACACGACGCGCAGCACGCAGAACACGCCCATCTTCACCACCGCCACGGCATGCAAGAGCGCACTGACCGGCGTCGGTGCAACCATTGCAGCAGGCAGCCAGGCATGCATCGGCATCACCGCGGCCTTGGCGAAGCCGAAGAGGTAGCAGAAATAGATAAGCGTCAGCAGCGGCGCCGAGGCATCGACCTTCGCCAGCAACCCTCCGGGTAGAAAGTCGAGTGACCCGGCGATTTGATAGGTCAGCGCCAGCGCGGCGAGAAGCACACTTTTCGATGCGCCCATCAGGTAGACGAGGTACTTGCGGCTGCCGGCCCAGGCCTCTTCGTCCTCGTGGTGGTAGACGAGTGGATAGGTCACGAGGCTCAGCACCTCGTAGAAGATCACCAGCGTGAACAGATTGGCGGCAAAAGCACCACCGACTGCCGCCGCGAGACTGGTGGCAAAGCAGGCGAAGAAGCGCGTCTGCGCGTGCTCGTTCAGGTGCCGCATGTAGCCGATGGAATAGACCGCGGCGACAATCCAAAGGAGCGACGAGACGGTGGCAAACACCATGCCGAGCGCATCGACGCGGAAAGCGAAGTCGATCCCGGGCAGGACCTCGAACAGGCGCAATTCGACGGTGCCGCCCGCCAGCACGGTGGGTGCCATGGAGATGACGATCGCGAACATGGCGACCGCGGCCGTAGGCGAGACGGCATCCCGGATCTTCTCCTGCTTGTTGAGAAGGAGAACTGCAAGTGCCGCCAGTCCGGCAATGGCGACGGCAAGTAGCGGCCGGATTGATAGCACCGGTTCCAAGCCGCTATCCTTTCATCGTCGTCACGTCGTCGATCTTGAGGGTGGACTTGTTCCTCACGAGGGCGACCAGAATGCCGAGGGCGACGGCAACCTCCGCCGCGGTGATGGCGATGACGAAGATCGCGAATATCTGCCCGCGAAAATCATCGTAGTAACGTCCGAAAGCGATGAAATTGATGTTGACCGAGTTGAGCAGCAGTTCGAGCGACATCAGCACGACCAGGATATTGCGCCTGAGCAGCACACCCGCGGCTCCGATCACGAACAGGACCACTGCGAGCGAAATGTACCACCAGAGCGGAACCATCACCCGGACTCCTTGCGTGCCAGTACGATCGCGCCGACAAGTGCCGCGAGAAGGATGACGGACGCGACTTCAAACGGCAGGAGATAGTCGGCGAAAAGTGTCGTGCTCAGTTGCCTGACTTGGTCGCCACCACGTGGCGCGATCGGCTCAACCGCCGAAAAGCGGCCACTCCAGAACACCAGCGCAAGCATCTCGACCCCAAGCAGGACGAGCAGAACCAATGCAGGCAGATTTCGCCCCGGCAGAAACCGCTGCAGCACCGCTTCGCGCACATCGATCATCATGATCACGAACAGGAAGAGGACCATGATGGCGCCGACATAAACGAAGATCTGCACAACCGCGAGCAGCGGCGCCTCGAGCAGGACGAAAATTGCCGAAATTTGCAGGAAACATGCCATCAGCGCCAATGCGCTGTGAACAGGGTTGCGCGCCAGGACGACTGTCAGGGCGGTGATCACGGCCCCCGCAGCAAACAGAAGGAAGAACCCCTGGCCCATTGACGCAGCCTCTCCCGCGCGAACTCTTCCGCGGCGCGTGACGGCCGGAATTCAGATAGCGCCGCACTTCAGTTGCGTTCATAAATTGTGCCTTAGGGAAGGGTTTTTCACAAGAATATTGTCGGCAACATAATTGAATGGGCCGCACCTTTGCCCCAACCGGCTTCGCCGCGGCGAACTGCCAGTGCGCGACCGTCAGGGCGACGTCCCTCTTGGCCAGTCTGCGCACACTCCGAGACAGGCAATTTCATGAGCCCACGCGTTACTCGCTCTGGCGGAAATTGCGGACACGATCGAAAAGGACCGCGAGAATCGTCGCACTGCCGATGAACGTACCCTGCCAAAAGGCGCTGATGCCGAGAAGCCCAAGACTGTTGCGGATCACCTCGATCAGTGCTGCACCGACGAGCGCACCGAAGGCAGTGCCGACGCCGCCGGCGAGATTCGCCCCGCCGATCACGGCGGCGGCGATGACCTGCAGTTCCATGCCGGCGCCGATATTGGTTGTCACCGCCCCGAGCCAGCCGGTTTGGATGATGCCGGCGATGCCGGCCGAGAGCGCCGAGACCATGTAGACACAGACCTTGATGGGCAGCACCGGGAGGCCCGTCGCAACGGCCGCCTGCTCGTTGCCGCCGATGGCGTAAATGTAGCGGCCAATCCGCGTCCAGCGCAGCACGAACCCGGTCAAAAGTGCCAGCACGATCATGTAGATCACCGGGTTGGCGATACCGAAGACGGATCCGCCGCCGAGCGCCAGCAGCTTGTCGTGGTCCGGGCCGAACTCGAAGACCACGGTATTGTTGGACGCGACCATCGCCAGGCTCCGGGCGACTGAGAGCATGCCGAGCGTCACGACAAAGGGCGGAAAGCCGAGATAGGCGATGAGGATGCCATTGAACGCGCCTATCACCAGCGCCGTTGCGACAGAGACGGCAATCCCCGTCTCGATGCCATATCCCGCATGCATCGTGACCGCGAGCACCATGCTGCACAGGCAGAGGACGGAGCCCACCGAGAGGTCAATCCCACCGGTGATGATGACGAGCGTCATGCCGAGTGCGATGATTGCGACGAAGGTGACATTGCGGGTGATGTTGTAGAGGTTCTTTGCCGTCGCGAAGCTGTCGGTGGCAAAGGATAGAAAAATGCAGGCAAGGATGACAGCGACCAGAACCCAGAAGGTCTGGTTGCCAAGGATCGTTCCTCCGAGCGTGCGCTGCCTGCGGGCGATCGTCTGGTCCAGCGTCGTTGCCATCGTTCCTCCCGTTCCTCCGGTGCAGACGATTGAGTTTGCTTGCCCCTCAGCCACCCTCAATGGCGCCAGTAATCAGCCCCGTCACCTCCTCCGGCGAGGTCTCTGCGATCGGCTTGTCCGCCACCTTGCGGCCCCGGCGCATGACGACGACGCGATCGGCGACCTCGAAGACATCGGGCATACGGTGGCTGATGAGCACCACCAGGATGCCGCGATCGCGCAGTTGTCGGATCAGATGCAGTACTTCGGCCACCTGGCGCACAGATATTGCCGCTGTCGGCTCGTCCATCAAGACGATCTTCGCCTGCGAGATCATCGTACGCGCAATCGCCACAGCCTGCCGCTGCCCACCCGACATCTGCCGCACGAGGTCGCGTGGCCTGGTCTCAGAGCGGAGTTCTTTGAAGATCTCCCCGGCGCGGCGGTACATTGCCTTGTAGTCTAGCACGCGCAAGGGCCCGATACCGCGCCTCAGTTCGCGGCCGAGGAAGACATTCGCGGCCGCGGAGAGGTTGTCACAAAGGGCCAGATCCTGGTGAACGATCTCGATGCCGAACTGCCTTGCCTCGATGGGGCGATGCAGGACGATATCGTTGCCGTTAAGACGCATGGTTCCATGGCTCGGACGGAAATTGCCTGCGATCATTTTGACAAGTGTCGATTTGCCGGCGCCATTATCGCCCATCAGGCCGACAACCTGACCGGCCTCCAACGACAGCGAAATGTCGTTCACGGCCTGTATGGCCCCGAAGTGCTTGGAAATATTGCTGAGCTCTAGCAGCACGACCAGCCTTCCAGACTCGCCAAGACGCGCCAATCCGCCAGGATGTCTCGCCGCATGTCCGCCTCCTCGCGAACAAGCGACTGCTTATTTACGCAAATCGTCATGAACGCGTCAATGATCTCTCACCGATAAACCTGTTTTGTATGACAAATAGACATTGACGGACGAAGCGATCGTATATTAGCTAATGCTTGGGAGATGAGCATGCTTATCCTTGTCACCGGGGCAACTGGCAAGGTCGGGCGGCACCTCATAGCAACGCTGCTTGATCGGCCACGTTTTTCGCAAGCGCGCATTCGCGCGCTCTGCCACAACCGCGTGCTCGATCCGACCGAACGGCTTGCCGTCATCCGCGGCTCCATCGCCGATCGCGCGGTCGCAGAAACTGCGATTGCCGGTGTCAGCCATGTCGTGCATCTCGCAACCTGCAAGGAAACACCCGCCGACGTCATGGATGTGACGGTCAAGGGCCTCTTCTGGCTGCTCGAAGCGTTCAGAATGAGCCCAACAGCCCGGCAGTTCATCCTGATCGGCGGCGACGCAGCGGTCGGCCATTTCTTCCATGCTCATGACGGACCGATAACCGAGGCGACACCGCACCGCGCCTATCCTGGCTGTTACGCGCTCTCGAAAGTGCTCGAGGAGGTGATCGTCGAGCAGTACGCAATCCAATACGGGATGAACGTGTGTTGCCTTCGGGCGCCGTGGATCATGGAGAAGGACGACTTCAAGCACTCGCTTTCCTTCGGCGACGACGTGTTCGGCGGACCCGACTGGAAGACCTATTTTGCGCCCGACGAAGCCAAGCGTCACGCAGAAGCCGGAACGGTGCCGCTGCTGCGCGATGCCGATGGAAGGCCGCTCAAGCGCAACTTCGTCCACGTCAGCGACCTCGTGTCGGCAGTGCTTAGCGCGATCGACAATCCGCGCGCAGAGCGCCAGCGTTTCAACATCGCCATGGACCGCCCGGTGGATTACGGCGAGGTCGCAAGCTACCTCAAGCGCTCGCGCGGCTTGCCGTCCGTCGACGTTCCAAGCCAATTCCACTCAAACTGGATGGACAACAGCAAGGCAAAATACCTGCTCGGCTGGCAGCCAGAATACGATCTCGAAAAGCTTATCGACCAGGCCTGGCAATACGAGCGTCCGCAGAACGATCCTCGCATCGTCTGGTATCCGGGTTGATTTGTGCCGCGGACGGATGGTGTCCGCTTGTTCAACGGGAGGATAGAATGAGGAAAGCATTGGTGCTTGCAGTTGCAGCACTCGCGCTGGCCACCGGCCCCGCCGGAGCCCAGTCGAAGAAGCAACTCGTCATCGTCGTCAAGGGCCTCGACAATCCGTTCTTCGAGGCAATCAATCAGGGATGCCAGAAGTGGAACAAGGAAAACACAAGCTCGGAATATGAGTGCTTCTATACCGGCCCGGCTTCGACCTCCGACGAAGCCGGCGAGGCGCAGATCGTCCAGGACATGCTCGGCAAGTCCAGCACGGCTGCGATCGCCATTTCGCCGTCCAACGCCAAGCTGATTGCCCAGACGTTGAAGACAGCCAACCCGACCATCCCTGTGATGACGCTCGATGCCGACCTCGCCAAGGAGGACGCGGGCCTGCGCAAGACATATCTCGGGACCGACAACTACATGATGGGGTCGCGGATCGCCGAATACATCAAGAAGGCCAAGCCGAACGGCGGCAAGATCTGCACGATCGAGGGCAATCCAGGCGCCGACAACATCCTGCGACGTGCCCAGGGCATGCGTGACGTACTCACCGGGAAAGAAGGCCTGACCGAACTGAAGGGCGAAGGCGGCTGGACGGAGGTCGCGGGTTGCCCGGTCTTTACCAATGACGACGGCGCCAAGGGCGTGCAGGCAATGACGGATATCCTCGCTGCCAATCCCGATCTCGACGCCTTCGGTATCATGGGCGGTTGGCCGCTCTTCGGCGCGCCGCAACCCTATCGCGACCTGTTCAAGCCGATGGCGGACAAGATCGCGAAGAATGAATTCGTCATCGGCGCGGCGGATACGATCGGCGATGAGGTGGCGATTGCCAAGGAAGGTCTCGTAACTGCGCTCGTTGGCCAGCGCCCGTTCGAAATGGGCTACAAGGCGCCGTCGGTCATGCTGGACCTGATTGCCGGCAAGCCGGTGGACGATCCGGTATTCACGGGCCTTGACGAATGCACCAAGGACACGGCGGACACGTGCATCCAGAAGTAAGAAAGGTGGCCGAGCGCTTTAACAGCCCCTCCGGTGCCTCCGCCCTCTCCGCTACCGCCATGGTCAGCCCGCAGTTTTGCCGGCTGACCGTGGCACCCTGCGACGACCTCGCTTGGAAGATCCCCCTGACGAACTATCATCGATCAAGGATCATCCCCCGATCTTGCGGAACATGGAGGACACAATGACCAAGCGGATCATCTTCACCGGAGGCAGCGGCAAGGCTGGCCGCCATGTCGTGCAATACCTCGTCAATGAGGGCCACCAGGTGCTCAACCTCGACACGAGACCCCTCGACAACCCGAAAGTACGCACGCTGATCACCGACATCACGGACAGCGGCCAAGTGTTCAACGCCCTGTCAAGTTACACGGGCCTGCACGAATTCGACCCGTCATTGGCACCGCAGCCCATTGATGCTGTTGTCCACTTTGCCGCGATCCCCCGCATCCTGATCGCCCCCGACAACGAGCTCTTCCGCGTCAATGCGATGGGCACCTACAATGTCATTGAGGCGGCGGTGAAGCTTGGCATCCGCAAGATCGTCATCGCATCGAGTGAGACGACTTACGGTCTCGTTTTTGCCAACGAGCCGCGAAACCCGCGCTATTTTCCGCTTGATGAGGACTATGATGTCGACCCGATGGACAGCTACGCGCTCTCCAAAGTGGTCAACGAAAAGACCGCGCGCGCCTTTGCACTCAGAAGCGGCGTCGACATCTATGCCTTGCGCATCGGCAATGTCATCGAGCCGCACGAATACCATCTCTTCCCAAGCTGGTTCGCGGATCCGGGCTTCCGCAAGCGCATTGCCTGGAGCTATGTCGATGCGCGCGACCTCGGTCAGATCACGCTCAGGGCCGTGGAGACCGATGGCCTCGGGTTCCAGGTCTTCAACGCGGCAAGCGACGATACGTCCTCCGACATTCCGACCCTGGAACTGATCGACCGCTTCTACCAAGGCGTGCCGGTCAAAGGGCAGCTCGGCGAATACGAGACGCTCTTATCAAACCGCAAAGCGCGCGCGGTGCTCGGCTTTCAGCCACAACACAGCTGGCGGAAATATGTTGACGTCAGGTGACGCAATGCGCGGCTGGGCGGTACAGCGGTACAGAAGCGAGAAAAGGACGAGATGGCTGAACGACGATCAGGAAAAGCCTCCACCGGATCGGCTACGGTGGAGGCGGCGCGTGCGAGCCGACGCCTCGACGCGCCGCGCATGTCGGGACCCAGCGTTCACATGTCGCTTGCCGACGACATCGGGCTCAAGATCGTGCGTGGCGACTATCCACCTGGATCGATCCTGCCGAACGAGGCGCAATGGGCGGAAATCTTCGACGTCAGCCGCACTGCGGTCAGAGAGGCGATCAAGATATTGATGGCCAAAGGGCTGCTTGCCTCGCGCCCGAAAATCGGAAGCTGGGTCGAGCCGAAGGAGCGTTGGAACCTGCTCGATCGCGATGTGCTGGGTTGGTACGCGGCCTCACCTGACCGGCTGCAGTTCCTCAAGACTGTGCAGGAATTTCGCCACATCCTGGAGCCGGAAGCGACGGCGCTTGCCGCCACCCGCCGAAGCAGCGAGCAGATGGCCGAAATCAACGCGGCATTGAGAGACATGCAACAGGCGTCAACGCTGCAGAGCCGCATCCAGGCTGACACGCGCTTCCATCTTGCAATCCTGCATGCCTCCGGAAACGATCTCCTGGTACCATTGGGGGCGCTCATCGAATCTGCGCTCAACCACCTTTTCCAACTGGTGACTCGGGAGGACAGCAGCTCCGTCCATGCCCTGAAACTCCATGAGAACATCGAGAAAAGCATTCGCCTTCGACGCCCGAACGCGGCCCGCAACGCCGTGCGGCGGCTTCTGGCCAATACCGATGAACTCATTGCGCAGCCGGAGCGCAAGGTGTGATCATGAGGTCCTGCGACAGGGCGGCGTGAAAGGCTGGCCTTGCCGCTTGCTCACGGTCGACATCAAGACGCGCCCAAAATCCCCTTCAGTTCGATCCTAAATATATTATAATCTACTTATATAACTTTGGAGAGAGAACCATGAAGGACCCTGGGATCACAATGAACGCCGAGTTCCATGGCAGCGCCGTCAGTGTATTGTCGAGTGACCCGCTTCTGGGCACCTTCGAACTCACCTGTTCGACAGGCGGAACAATCGAGGTATTGCTCGATCGCTACAGTGCGGAGGCATTGCTTTCGGCCCTGGCACAATTCCTCGCTCATGATGAGGATGCACGGGCATCCTGGTTGCAATGAAAGACTTGTTGGATTGGCTGAATAAGCAGGTTTAACTTTTACACTCTCCCGAACGATTTTACGCTCCGGAAGCCGTTCCCCCTTTCGGATCATAAGAAGGCAATCACCGATAGCGAAGCCGGTCATCGCGTTCGCATCCAGCACCTGGCGGCGGGAAGCCCGCAAGTTGATCCCGCGGGCCACACGCAGAAGTCCGGCAATCCGATTGCCGCCGAAGTCATCTATTGCTGGGCCGGAGCCGTCTTTTGAAGTTCTGCCTGAACCTTCTTGGCGACTGCCGGGTCGCTCTGCGCCGCGGTCAGGATCGCCGAATATTCTTCGACCGAAATGGACGGCGAGGCTTTGACGGCTTCGACCATTTTCTTGCTGCCTTCCGTCTCCAGCGCCTTCTTTGCGGCCGCGTCCGAGGTTGCTTCTATCTTTGCGGAATATTCCTGCCTGACCTTGTCGACCTGCAGATAGGCAACCGCAAAGGCTTCGATCTTTTGGTCGCTGATGGCGGCCCCCGTGCCGTTGGTGTCGGTCTGTCCCTGCGTCGGCTGGGTCGCTTGCGCCTGAGCAATTTCAAGGGCAGATGCCGGACTGAAGGCCATGACGCTGAAGATTGCAGCCGTCAGCGACGCAATGGATGTGTAACGAGTCATCATATTCGTTCCTCTGTGATGTGCATGACGTGATCGGCAGCGGTACTGCCTTCAATCGCCCCTCACGTCGGCCGGATACCGAACGCGGCAGGAACGATGAAGCCCTCGCAAGGGCTCGCTGCGGCGGTACCGGGGCAATTTGCTGACCATTGAACGGCAGCTTTGTGGCTCACGGGGAGAGCCAGATCCGTCGTGGCGGGGGGTGGACTGGCATTCACCACCGGGCTGCAAGTGATTTTGCAGAATTCGCTGGCGACCGGTAATCCGACCCGCCATGAGCGGCAGCTCTTGAGGCGATCACGCCACGGACAATGACCAGTAGGCAACCACCGAGGTTATCAGGTTTGCATCGCCATGCGTCGTCTTCAGACGCATGGCGATGCAGGTTTCCGTTACCGCTGCGCCACGGGGCGCACCAGCGGTGTCACGCGGCGGATGGTCACGCGGCGGTTTTCCTCCTCCGGCTCCTGCGTCCGGATCTTCAGGAAGCGCTCACCATAGCCTTGAGTGACCAGGTTTTCCGCCGGGATGCCATAAACCTCGGTCAGGAGGACTGCGACGGACTCGGCGCGCTCGTCGGAGAGCACCAGGTTCGAGCGGTCGGAACCGACAGCGTCCGTGTGCCCCTCTATGAAGAAGGTCTCACCGGGATCCTTGCCGAGGATCTTCTGCATTGCGTCGGCAACCGTACGCAGTGTCTTTGCCTGGGACATCGACACTTCGGCACTACCCGTCGCGAAGTGGATCGTGTCGAGATCGATGCGCCGGACCTTGTCACGGAGGCGGGCCGAATTGCGGACCTCATCGATCGTATAGACTCGCTCGACCTGCTCGACCGGCGGCTCGGACAGGAATTCGTAGTAGTCGCGATCCGGTTCTTCCGAGTAATCGACGATGTAGTCGTCGACCGGAATCGTCAGGCGCATCGGCGGCAGCTCGTAACCGACGTCGATGATCGCCGGACGTTCCTCCTGATAGTCCGGTGCGTACATCAGCACATATTCGTTGCCATCGCGATCGACGCGCGAGCGCTGCAGGATGTTACCGTACCGGTCGTAGACCGTGACGATCTGGTAGCCGCCCGGACGAACGATCGTTTCACGAACGCGGCCGCGCGACAACTGATCGTAGTAGCTCTCCTCGGAATCGCGGCGGAGCCTCGGCCGATCGTCGCCCCGCACGAAGATCTGGTCACCGACGCCGAGGACGACGCGATCGTCGACCCTCTCGACCACCTGCACCTGGGTCACATCGTTGTTCGCCGTGTTGTTGACCGTCGTGTTGTTGATCACCGTGTTATTGATGACCGTGTTGTTGACGATGTTCGTCGTCTCCGGGACGGCGAAGGCAGGCGCCGCTTCGACGCGTTGGCCTTCTTCCTTGATCGCGGCCTCGATCCTCTTTGGAACCGCCTGCCGCACCTCGGCCGGAATTTCCGCCTGGGCCGCCGCGTCGTCGGTCGGCGGCGCTATGTTCTTCTCCTGGGCACGCAGTTCTTCGCGCTGCTTGCGCCGGGCCTCGCGCGCCCGCTCGCCACCGATATTGTCGGCGTCTTTGTCGCTGTCGAGCACAGCCGCGCCATTATCGACGGGAAGCACCACGGTTTCGTCGGTCGCCGCCGGATCCTGGGCGATCTTGCGCTTTTCTTCCTTCGTGCGCTTGTCGACGACGATCGGAGCGGGCTTGGCCTGAGGTTCCTCACCCTGGCGCTGCTCAGCCGTTGCGGGTTGTTCGGTCCCCGGAACCGGCTGCTGCTCACCCTCGCCGGTCTGCGGCGTCGGCTGCTCGGCGGAGGGTTGACCGGTTGCGCCTTTCGGTGAGGCACGCTGTTCGAGGGCCTTCTGCTCCTCGGGCTGCTGCCCTTCAGCCTGCTGCTTGCGCTTCTTGGGCACTGGTACCTGCTGTTCCTCGGCCTGCTGAGGGGTGCCTTCCTCTGCGCCGGGCTGCTGTTCCTCGGCCTGCTGCTTGCGCTTCTTAGGCACAGGAGCTTGTTGCTCCTCGGCCTGCCGCGGAGCCCCTTCCTCTACACCAGGCTGCTGTTCCTCGGCCTGCTGCTTGCGCTTCTTCGGCACAGGAGCTTGTTGTTCCTCGGCCTGCCGCGGGGCGCCTTCCTCGACGCCGGGCTGCTGCTCTTCGGCCTGCTGCTTGCGCTTCTTGCGCACGGGTGCTTGCAGTTCTTCAGCTTGCCGTGGAGCGCCTTCCTCGACGCCAGGCTGCTGTTCTTCGGCTTGCTGCTTGCGTTTCTTGCGCACGGGTGCTTGCAGTTCTTCAGCTTGCCGTGGAGCGCCTTCCTCGACGCCAGGCTGCTGTTCTTCGGCTTGCTGCTTGCGTTTCTTGCGCACGGGTGCTTGCAGTTCTTCAGCCTGCCGCGGTGCGCTTTCCTCTACGCCGGGCTGCTGCTCTTCTGCTTGCTGCTTGCGCTTCTTGCGCACGGGTGCTTGCAGTTCTTCAGCTTGCCGTGGAGCGCCTTCGTCGACGCCAGGCTGCTGTTCTTCGGCTTGCTGTTTACGCTTCTTGCGCACGGGCTCTTCTACCTGGCGCTGCGGCTCCTCGGCCTGTGGTTGCTGTTGTTCTGTCTGCCCTTCCTCAGCGGCACGCTGCTTCTTGCGCTTCTTGAGCAGCAGCAAGTCCTCGGGCGACTGCTGGTCGGCCCCTTCCTGCGCTACCTGAAACGGCGCCTTCAAGCTCTCGGCCAACGCCGGCTGCATAGCGAATGATACGGCGAATACAGGCCAGGCCACCGTTGCGAAAAGTTTGGATCGTATCGACATGATCTTTCTTCCTGTTATTCTGAGGTCCCCGCGTCAGTTGCGCCAATCGCCCGCATCAAAGCCGGTCGGGCGCCGGACCTGTTCGCGCGTCCCAAGGGGGCCATGACCCGCGGCTCCGACTTTTTTGTGTCAGCCACCGGCTAATCCCAACGCCGCAGCAACCGATCGGTTCCGCTTGCGGGCCGATCGGGTACCTGCTGAAGCAGATCGCTTTGTCCGTTTGTATTGATCCAAAAGGCGAAAATGCGGAGGCTGCCGGTCGGGGCGCGCGAGCGGCTCGGCCCCGTCGATGTTTTCGGAAATACACCCATGACGAACCCGGCACGGGTGGCGAAGCGAACTGGAACGGAGAAGACGACCTTCAGGCCCAGGATCTGCCGTCCAGGCGACGCGCCAAGCACCCCTTTTTCCCGTGCCCTGGCGGCAACGTGTGAAGGGTGATTTAGCAGCTGCCGGAACGGATCATCGAGAAGTAGTCGTCGCCGCCCACCTGGCCGCCCTTGAGCGCTATTTCCAGGCCGTCCGAGGGACCGCCATGAGCGATACAGAGTGGCGAGCCGGGCGTCTGTGGAAGGGGCATCTTCAGGGTCAAGGCCGAAATGCCCATCTCGCCAAGTGCATGGCTTGACGTGTCTCCGCCGGCAACCACGGCCCGGGTCAATCCGGCACGCGAAACAAGGGCCGCCTGGATGCGGCCAAGCGCCCGACCGAGACGATGGCGCGCACCGCTCGACAGATCGAGTTCGCGTCCCCTGTCCGCCGCCGGCCCGAGTGCCGTGTACAAGATGACGCTGCGGCCGTCCTTCAACAGCTTGAGTGCAGCCTCCACGGCGATCGCAATCTCCGGCCCGTCTGTTTCGCCCGACAATGCAAGTGGATCGAGCATGATGCCCTCAAAGCCGTTTGCGATCGCGTGCCGGATCTGCCGCTCGGTCGTCGGTGAAACGCTACCGGAAACGACAGCAAGGCGATCGACCGGGCCGGCCGCTGAAAAGACGGGCTTGGCGCCAATGATGCCCTCGCTATGCCAGGCCGGAAGCAGAGCATATTCGACGCCCGAGGAGCCGCAGACGAAACGACCCTGTTGCCGCAGTTCGTTCCAGAGCAGAGAACCGGCGACAGTTTGAGTTGCCTGGTCGAGCACGTCGAGAAGCATGATATCGGCCTTCTCCGGCTTGGCGCCCGCGAGAAGGGAAACAATGTCGAGGAGTGCCGACGACAGGTTCGTCTGCCGGGAGAGGTGCCGCAGCAGATTGGCCTCATCCATCGGCGTGACCGGATGGCGTGACATCACCGGATGGCGATCGATGCGATAGTTCACGCCCTGGTAGGCAGCAAACAGTTCGCCGAACGCCGTATAACGACGAATCTGTGGAGCCCCCACGACGAGCGGCACAGTCCCCGCGCCGAAGACGCTGCGGCCGATCTCGATCGCCCGGCCGATATTGCCAACATGCGGAGCGGAATCAAAGGTCGAGCAAACCTTGTAATGGCAAAGTTCCGCGTCGAGCGTTCTCAGCCACTCGAAGGCTTCGCGCAGATGTACGTCCATCCATTCCGGCGTCTCGCTACGGCTCGTCCCGGCGAGACCGAACGCGCGCGCGCCAGGAAAACGCGACGTTAGCGCCTTGTCCGGAACTTCCAGAAACAGCACCGCCTCCACGCCGTTGGACGACAGCGCCTCCATGACGTCGGTCGAGCCGGTGAAATCATCGCCGTAATAACTGATCAGCGGTCGTGTCATGTCTCAGGCCGCCTTGCCATCGGCAAATTTTTCGATGGATTGCGCAAGCTCGGGATGTTCCTTCGCATAGGCTTCGAGTGGAACGCCGGCGACGGCTGCTTCCCAGGCCTGCTTGACCGCTTTCACACCAGCGCCCGGGCCACCGGGATGGCTGACTATCCCACCGCCACAAAGATAGAGAAGATCGGTGGAGCCCCCTGTGGCCACGATCGTATCCGGTGCCTGCCCCCCCCACTGGCCCGAGCCGACAACAGGCAGCACCACATCGCTTTCGGAAAACAACGGCGTGCTGACGGCCTCGTAGGAGCGTACGAAGCTCTCGTCCGGCTCCCAATATTTCACGCGGATGCCGTTGATCTGGAACTGGTCCACACCGAGGAGGCGCCAGAACTGCTGCCAGACGGAAAACTCGAAACCAAGGCCGGCATGGCGCGTGAGGATATCCCAACCGTTGCGATGGGCATGCAACACCAGGCCTGAGCGTTTGCGCAGGAAGGCGAGACCGCCGAAACCGATCGAGTTGATATTGACCACGGCGCAATTGCCGCCGGCTTTAAGCACCATGTCATGATTGCGCATCATCTCGTCGGGATCGGCATGGCTGATGCCGAAGGCATACATGACTTTCTTGCCGGTCTTCTGCTCGTGATTAAGAATGCGCGGCATGATTTCCGCCACGCGCTCCTTTAGAGGTGAATAGGCCGGGCTCATCAGCTTTTCGTCGTCCTTGATAAAATCGACGCCCGCATCGATCAGTTCACCGACCATCTCGGCAGTCGCGCTCGGTCGCAAGCCCAGCGCCGGCTTGACGATGGTGCCGATGATCGGGCGGTCTCTCACCCCTGTCAGCGCAAAACTGCCGCGAACGCCGAACTGTGGGCCAGGATGCGCCGCGGCGAATTCCTCCGGCAATTGCATGCCGACCACCCGAATGCCCGTCATGCCCTTGATCGAGTAAACGCCGCCAATCGCAATCGTCATCAACGCGGAAAGATCGGTACCGATGGCATCCAATGGGAAATCAATGTCGACATCCGCGCGGTTGAAATGCGTGGCTCCGCGGGCCTCATCGGGGAAGGAGGCTCTGTCGGACGAAGGAAGGGGGCGGATCTCAACGACGCGGGCAGCCACCCTCGCCTTCAGTTCCTCCGTCTCGCCTGGCAATGCAACGAACGTTCCTGTCGATTGATCACTGGCAATCTTCGCTGCCAGCGCCTCCACCGAGCCGGGCGTCTCTATCCGATAGGTCAGGCGGATCATGCTTCTCTCTCCACGGCCAAGTTAAAGCTTGCCAACTGGTATAATGAGTATTTATGTTATTGCAAGCCATCCCGCTGACAGGCTGTTGCGGCGGCGAAACTTGATGCATATTCAAACCTGTCGAAATCAGGTGAACCATGAACGTCGTTTCCGAACCGATTGTGCGAAAGAAACTGTCCGATGAGGTCTTCGCGCGGCTGAAGCAGATGATCGAAGCCGGCGAACTCAAGGCGGGCGACGAAATGCCATCCGAGCGCGAACTCATGGAACGCTACGGCGTCGGTCGTCCGGCCATCCGCGAAGCAATGCAGGCGCTTGCCGGAAAGGGACTCGTCGAAATCTCGCAGGGCGAGCGCGCCAAGGTGCTGCGCATTACCGCCGAATCCATCATCAAGCAGGTCGACCTGCCGGCAAAACTCATGCTCTCCGGTTCCTCGGATACGCTGGAGCACCTGAAGAACGCGCGCATCTTCTTCGAGCGCGGCATGATCCGCGAGGCGGCGGCCAAGGCGACCCCATCGCATATAGCCGAACTTCGGGCCCTTCTGGACAAGCAAAAACAGAGCCTTGGCGATGCGGATGCTTTCATCGATGCAGACATGGAGTTTCATCAATGCATCGCCAGGATTTCCGGCAATCCGATCTTTGACGCGGTCAGCGGCGCGATGCTGGGCTGGCTGAAATCCTACCATACCGAAATGCTCATCTGGACGGGTCGCGAGAATTTCACGCTTTCCGAACACGAGGAAATCATCCGCGCCATCGAGAGCCGCGATGCCGATCTTGCCGAGCAGGCGATGGTCAAGCACCTCGAACGCTCGCGCGCGCTCTATGCCCTCAAGAACCCGGCGTAGCGCTCAAAGATCGACATCAATGCAGGCGTAAGGCTTCAGCGCGACTTCCCGTTGCGTGGCAAGCTCGCGCCCATCCGCGATCATTGAAACCTTCCGCGGCTTTGCCGGCAAGACGAGCGTCTGCTCGGCGCCGGTGATATTCGCCAGCAGAAGCCGCTTCTGCGAAGCAAGTCCCAACACGGCATCGGGCCGGGAGGTCTCGACAGCATATAGGGGCTGGTGTGACAAGGAAGCAAGGCGAGCGAGGACGCGTGCGAGCGGTCGCAACTCGCCCATGGCCGAGGCTTCCCCCTCACCAGCCACAAGCCCGAAGGGACCGGCAAGGGTCGAAAGGGTCAAAACGTCCAGCGCCGCCGGCGCCACCGTTGCCGCATAGGCCAGCGTCCAGGCCGCCCCGAACTGACCATTATGCCGCGGGTCGACATTCGCCATGGGGATGCGCGAGCCCGCCGGATTGTCCTTCGTGGCGCTGCCGTAGGGATTTTGGCGCATGGCAATCGTCGAAGGCCCAATGCGGTACGGCTTGTTGCCGTAGATCGCCCGGGTGGAGTTGACGACATGACGCAATGCCTCGAACGTCTGCATGACCGAAAGATCATCGGCTGCATGCACGATCGGGTTCGTCGAGTGGCTGACATAGTTGAGCTGATCCGGCGGCACGCGCTTACGATTGAGCTCGGTGAAATAGCTCATCATACCGCCACCGAGCCGAAGACCGGGAAACGCCACGCGCGCTGCAGCATAGACGTCGCTGAGCGCCGGGCACTCCGGCCACTTGCTGCCCGGCGGTGTCGACTGTCGATCCGCGGACGGGCAGACGAATAGCGTGTCGAGATCAAGCCCGGCTTGACCGACCATCGCTGCGAACTGCGCCATCTCTTCCTCGAGGGGTCTTAGGCAAGGCACCGCAAGCTCCAGCGTCACCTTGAGGCCGGACTTCGTCGCTATCGCCGCATAGCCCTTCAATGCCTCGATGCCATGTCCTGCGGCGGGATCGAAATGGGCAATCAGATGTTCCGCGCCGATGGCCTTCAAGACATCGAGCGCACCCAATTCTTCCCGAAGGCACTCGGGTCGGAGCCCCACGCCAACGGCAGGACATCTGACATTCGTCGGGATGACCCTGACAGAGATCGCATCCGAGCGATCGGCTGCAGGCGCTGCATTCTTCTCGGCAAGAACCTCCACGCAGATCCGCTGACCGAAGCGCTGACCCTGCGGCACGAGATAGGGCCAAGGCAAAGCCAGGGGCCGCACGTAGGTCTTGTAGGAAGCATCGGTCCAGTTGCGTTGGTCCTCCATCTCGAAGACATCGCCAACAAACTTCGTCGTCGCCATGATACCGGGCACCACACGGTGCGTGATCTGAGCGATATCCTTGAAAGGTTGCCAGGGCTCTATCGTATCTGGCCAGCGCGCCTCTTCCACCGAGCCATCACCATGCGTGATTGCGACCGGTTCTCCTGCAACACCGATGACCGGATGCAAGACCACGAAGCCGGCACGGGCGGTTTCGAAATCCGCATCGCTCACACAATCGGCGGAGAAGCGCACGCTCGTCGCCGTGCCGGAGATCGCGATGTCGCAATCGAGATTGGCGCCGGAAGGAGCCGTGAAGCGCGCGGCATAGGCGAGCGAAAACCCTTGTTCGTCCTCCTCCAAGCTCAGGTTACTCAGCCGAGCGCGGCAAGTGCCCCAATCCTTGTCGCGCACGAGAAAGGAAATCGCCCGCAACACCTCATGACCGCCGAACCGCAAGCTGCGCAGATTGCCGTCCTGAAAGTCCATGCTCAAACTGCCGACGGCCAGCGTGCGGCTTTCCGGCTCGCGCTCGGCTGTGCCGAAGAGCCGGAACAGGTCGTCCCTCATCGCAACAGGTCTCCGACTGCAACCGTCTCTTCGCGTTCGGCGCTGAGATAGGCGGCCTCGACCAATGCGAAGGTCTTGAGATTGTCGCGCCCGGAGGTATCCGGCTCCCGGCCGGAACCCAGTCGCTCGATCCAGTGTCTCTGAATAAGCGCGACGCTTTCCTGGATGTTGTGCCATGGTTTCGACGCCCACGGCAGCAGGTTCGGTGAGACGTCGCGTTCGAGTGCACCGGCCGAACCGTGAACGGCCAGCTTGTAGTTGAGGCCGAGGCGCAGCGTACCCTTGGTTCCGTCGACCTCGATCAAGGTTTGCGGGAACGGCTCCTCCGGAAGTCTCGTCGCATAGCTGACGTCGACGATCGAGGTAACGCCGTTGTCGTGATCGAGCATCATGGTCGCCACGTCCTCACCGGCAATGTCCGGATTGATCCGGCGCGTGCGGGCAGACATGCTGCGGGCGTCACCGAACAGGAAGCGGGCGATGTCGAGCGAATGGATGCCAAGATCCTCGATGATGAAGCGCTTGCCCTTCGCAAGATAAGGCTGGCCGGAAAACACGTCGAAGCCGGAGCGGAACGATACCCGCCCCCAAAAAGGGGTACCGATCTCGCCAGCGTCGATGACCTCCTTGACCGCAAGGATGGGCGTCTGCCAGCGGAAGTTTTCGTGGATCATCAGCGCGATCCCCGCCCCTTCAGCCGCTGCCACCATGGCCTTGGCATCATCGAGCGTCGGCGCGAACGGCTTCTGGCAAATCGCCGGTACTCTGTGGCGCGCGGCAAGTTCGACGAGGGCCCGATGGCTGCCAACGGTGGTGGCGATGTCGACGAAATCGAAACCGCCCTCGGCGAACATCGCCTCCGCCGACGAGTAGCGCCGCGCCACGTCGAACTGCTCGCCGACGATGTTGAGCCGCTCCGGATCGCGATCGCAGATCGCAACAATCTCGACTTCCGGCAGCTCTCGCCAGCCATGCATCTGGTTGAGGGCGAAGAAGCCGCAACCAACCAGCGCACCCTTGATCTTCGCCATTATCAGCCTGCCTTTGCCATTTGCATCAGCGTGACACGCTGCTGCAGGCGGCGTTGAGCCTGGTCCACCACAACGGCCACGATGATCACCAGCCCCTTGATCACCATCTGCCAGAACGAGCTCACACCCATCATTACCAAACCGTCAGAGAGAATGCCGATCACGAAAGCGCCGATGATCGTGCCCCCAATCGTTCCGCGCCCGCCGGACATCGATGTACCACCGAGAACGGCCGCCGCAATGGCATTGAGTTCCAGATTGGTGCCGGTCGCCGGATGCGAGGCCATGAGTTCCGACGAAATGACCAGCCCGACGATCGCCGCGCAGAAGCCGGAGAACATATAGACGAACATCTTGACCCGGTTGACCCGGATGCCGGACATGCGCGAGGCGCGTTCGTTTCCGCCAACGGCAAAGATATGCCGGCCGAGAGGTACGAAGCGGGCGAAATAGGCTGCGCCGCCGGCGACAGCGATCAGGATCCAGACGGAGACGGGCAAGCCCAGGATCGTACCAGAGCCGAGATAGCTGAAGCCCTGGTTGCCGAGATCCGCGCGTCCGGTGAGATTGGGCAGGGTCTGGCCATCGGAATAGAGCAACGCCATGCCGCGCGCGACATACAGGGTGCCAAGCGTCGCGATGAAAGGAGCCACGTTCAGCCTCGTGATCAGCAGGCCATTGATCGCGCCGATCAAGATGCCGACGACGGCGACGATGATGGCAACCTCGACGACGTTGAAATACACGGTATAGCCGAGAGGCAGCGCCACCCCATACATGATCAAACCACCGGCGATCATGCCGCACAGACCGACGATCGAACCGACGGACAGGTCGATGCCGCCGGTGATGATGACGAACGTCATGCCGATCGCGAGAAACGCGTTTTGCGTCGCATGCTTCGTCATCAGGATCATGTTTGCGGTCGACAGGAAGTTCGGCGCGGCGATCGAGAAGAAGATAATCACCGCGAAGAGCGCGATGAATGTCCTCAGCTTCATCAGCGTGAGGAGCGCCGAGCCGCTGGAGAAGCTGTCGGCGGCGGCAGTTTGCGTTGCTGTCGTCATCACGCATGCATCCTTTTGGTTTTATGTCCCTCTGCGGAGGCCGAAACGATCATTTCTTCGGTCGCGTCCTTGCGGTCGACGACCATCACTAGGCGGCCGTTGCTCATCACCGCAATACGATCGGAAAGCGCCATGACTTCTTCGAGATCGGACGTGGAAAAGAGGATCGCCAGCCCCTCCCCCGCCAGGCGACGCATGGTGAGGAAGACATCGGCCTTGGCGCCGACATCGATGCCGCGGCTCGGCTCATCCATGAGAAGGACTTTTGGCCCGGTCATGAGCGCCTTGCCGATCACGACCTTCTGCTGATTTCCGCCCGACATGGACGTCACGTCGAATTCCGGGTTCTTCGCCTTGATCGAGAGGTTACGGATTGCCTCGGCGATCGCTTTTGCTTCGCGCCCGAGGTCGATGTGAAATCCCGCTTTCAAGAACTGGCCCAGGCTCGCCATCGTCAGGTTGTCGGCAATCGACATCGACTGTACCAGCCCTTCACGTTGGCGGTCCTCGGGGATGAGAGCCAACCCTTCACGAATGCGCCGGGTGGTGTCGCCTCCCTTGAGCTCCTTGTCTTCGACAAAGATCTTGCCGGTGCAATGTTCGTGACGCCCCATGATGCATTCGAAGAGTTCCGAGCGACCGGCGCCCATCAACCCGTAGATGCCGAGGATCTCGCCTTTGCGCACACCGATCGAGACGTGATCGACGGCAAACCCACCATGAGCCCGCGGCAGGCAGATGTTTTCCGTACGGAAGATCTCTTCGCCTGGATTGTGGTCGACCTTCTTTGCGAAATCCTTGGCATCTGAGCCGATCATCGAGCGGACGATCCAGCGCGTATCGATATCCTTGACCATGGCGTGGCCGGTGATCTGGCCATCTTTCAGCACCGTGATGTAGTCGCCGATGCGCATCAGCTCTTCCAGCCGATGCGAAATGTAGACGATCGCCACGCCACGCGCCTTCAAATCAGCGATCACGCGGAACAGCACATCGACCTCTGCCGCGCTGAGCGCCGATGTGGGCTCGTCCATGATCAGGATTCGCGTGTCGAGCGAGACCGCACGGGCGATCTCAACGAGTTGCTGCTGGCCGATGGGCAGATCCTCGGCCAGCGTCTCGGCGGAGATCCCGGCCTCCAAACGATCGAGGAACGCGTTGGCTTTCTTGACCTGGCCGCGGTGATCGATGCCACGGATACCGCGGGTGATCTCGCGGGTCGCAAAGATATTTTCGGCGACGGAGAGATTTCCGAACAGGTTCAATTCCTGAAAGACGATACCGATTCCGTGCCTGACCGCGTCGGCCGGGCTATTGAGATGGATGAGTTCGCCATCCAGCCGGATTTCGCCGAGCGTCGGCCGTTCGACGCCGGCGATGATGCGCATCATCGTCGATTTACCGGCACCATTTTCACCGACAAGGACGTTCACGGCCCCGCGACGGAGTTTCAAGTTGGCCTTCTTCAGGGCCACGATGCCGGCATAGGCCTTGGTGACATCCTTGAGTTCGAGAATGACATCCTCGTCCGCATCGCTCATGACGCACCCCCGACGGTGATCGTGGCCGGAACGAATTGCGGCAACTGGCCCTTGGCGGGCAGCGGATAGGCACCGGTTGCCTTGACCGTCTTGCCTGTCAGGCCGTCGCGCGGCAGCTTTTCGAGCAGCGTGCCGTTCACATGGGTGTTGAACGATTTGCCGTATTGCGCCCACTCGATCTGGTTCTTGAACTCGTTGAAGTTCACGAACGTGAGGCTGTCGCGTAGCGCCGTGCCGCGAATGGCCGGACCGATCGAAACACGGACATCCGCCTTGCCGTCACCATCGACATCCACGTCGACATAGGCCGCCCGCGATTTCGTTTCCTGCCCGACGATCACGCCGTCGATTTTGGCGGCAAAAGTCCAGGGCGCGTTACCCTGTTTCTCCTTGTGCCCATACTTCTCCGCCGCAGCGTCGAGGTCGCTGGCGACAAGCGTCGAGACCTCCCGGAAGGCGCCGGCCCGCAGCTCGAGATAGGGCACGACCTTCGTATCCCATATATCGGCAACCAGCTTGTCGGGATTGAACGCGCCTGCCGCCGCCTGCCTTTGTTCTTCCTCCGTTTTGACGAGCTTGCAGCCGCCAAGCGCGAGCGCGCCGGCAAACATGAGTGCGCATGCAGACTGAAACCTGGGCATTCCCATTCTCCGTCATGAACAGTGAACGCAAGGCGGGGATCGGCCCGCCTTGCGCAGTCGCGATTACTGGGAGAGCGCGAAGGTCTCGAGCTTGTCGGCATTGTCAGCGGTGATGAGCACGCAATCCATGAGCTGCTTCTCTTCCGCCGGAGCCTTGCCGGTCGTGATGTAATCATGCGCCTGTTGCACCGCGAGCTGGGCCTGCGCATAAGCCGGCTGCATGACGGTCGCCTTGACGCCACCGGCGTTGATCGAGTCGCGCACGTCGTTCGAGCCGTCGAAGCCGACGACGATGACATCCTTGCGACCGGCTGCCTGAAGCGCTGCGATTGCCCCCATGGCCATCGTGTCATTGCCGGCGATCACGCCCTGGATGTCGGGATTGGCCTGAAGGATCGTCTCCATCTTGGAGTAGCCCTCCGTCTGGCTCCAGTTCGCCGACTGTTGGGCGACCATCTTCATCTCAGGGAACTCGTCGATGACGTCGTGGTAGCCTTTGGAACGAATACCGGCATTGAGATCGGCCTCGCGGCCGAGCAACTCGACGTAGTTCCCCTTCTCGCCCATCAAGCGGACGAACTCTTCCGCACCGAGTTGGGCGCCCTGGTAGTTGTTCGAGACAATCTGCGAGACGGCGATGCCGGTCGCGTTGATCTCACGGTCGATCAGGAAGGAGGGAACGCCTGCATCCTTCGCCTTCTTCACCGCAGCAATCGACGCCTCGGAGCCGGCGTTGTCGAGAATGATCGCCTTCGCGCCGCGGCCGATGGCGGTGTCGATAAGCTGCGACTGTTTGTTGGCGTCGTCGTCATGCACGAGCACGAGCGTCTCATAGCCGAGTTCTTTCGCCTTGGCCTCGGCGCCGACCGCCTCCGCCTTGAAGAAGGGGTTGTCGTGGCTCGGGGTCACGATCGCGATGAGATCGGCTGCGAAAACCGGCATCGCGGCGCTTGCCGCCATGACGGCAGCGAAGCCGACGGTGATCAGTCTGCGGGTAACTTTCATATTCTCCTCCCAGTTAGGCACAAGATTTCCTCGACCACTCCTCCATTGAAAGTGGCCCTCCCGTGCGATTGCGTGTTTCGGGCGATCTTGCGCCCTCGAACGGCAAGCGACCTCGCCGCTCGTCAGGTGATGCGGTGGATGCTCGCGGCTATTTCCTCCGGCTCGAAGACGCGCCTCCAGTCGTCTTTCATGAGCACCGGCTTGCCGAATTCGATTGCCTTGTTGCAGGCGTCGGAAAAGACACCCGGCGTTTCCTCGAAGATGACCGCGCCAAGCACGTTCATGTGCCCAAGCAGAAAGTCGCGGGCCGCCTCCTTCGGAACACCGCGGCGGACACATTCGTCCATGGCTTCACGCATGACGACGAGCAATGAAGCGCAGACCGTTTCGGAAAGGCCCGGTTCCAGGAGCGCCATCTGTTCGACCGTCACACGATGCGACCGCATGACCGGCGCCCAAATGACCTTGGCGATCTCTTCTCCAAGGGCATAGGCGCTTTCCGGCCCCTGCATCAACGCTGACACGATATGCTGCTTTGCAGCGATGCCGCCGAAGAAGTCGCGCTTGGCAGCCGGATCCGTCTCGTCGTTGAAGATTGGCGGGTGACAGGGATGCGTGACGAAGTAGGTCAGGTCGGCGCGATCAGGCAGGTGGCCTGCAAAGGGTGCCGCAGCATCGAGCGCGACGACCATTGTGCCCGGCTCCAGCTTGTCGACGACCGCAGACGCGACCTTGCCGATGGCCGTATCGGGAACGGCAAGAATGACGACATCAGCCCCCTCGAGACCCGCCTCAGCCGAAACGCACGCGATACCGAGTTCATTCGCGAGCCGTGCTTTTCCGGCCCCACTTACTTCGACATGCCGGACATCGAAGCGCGAACCTTTAAGGTTCTTGGCGAGCCGATAGCCCATTTTACCACCGGCACCAAACAGCGCGATCGATGTCATCGAGACCTCCCTAAAATGCCGCAGACCACGTCAGTCAGGCGCAATTTCGCTGCGCCATTCAATCGGCGCCCGGAGATATATTTCTCAACTGGTATAACATGTCAATAACTACCCTTGCGAATATGTGATATGAGGTGGGAATTGATGTGTCGCGACATTTAAGAGTCCGCGGTCGTTGCGGGTCCCGGCTATGAGCCCGGGGTACGGAAACCCTTTGCTCCCCGACCGCCTTCTCCTCGACGCGGCAAAAGTGCGTCGCGGCCCTTCGGAGTCGCTCCTTGTGCTTCAGGTTTTTGATATTTCGCATGTCGCGCAAAATCGCTTGCGCACCTTTGTGCGACGGCCTTCAGGGGCGCGGCGAGCTACGGGGAGGCTTTGAATTCTCAGTCGGCCAGAGCGGAGACCTGACGCAGCCACTCGATGAACAGCCGCCCGCTTTCCTTTCGTGGCCTCCTCGTCGGTACAACCACGAAGTAGGCCGCCCTGGTGCGAATAGACGCTTCCGTAACACGGACAAGGCGCGTTTGCTTTATAAGGTCACCGACGAGGCGATTCCAACCGAGCGCGATGCCTTGGCCGTTCAACGCGGCATAGATGGCCTCCGTGTAGAAGCTGCATCGCAGGCCGCGGGCCTTTTTCGGCGCCTTCACGAAAAAAGCCGCGAGCCACTCATCCCAGCCTGTCCATGTCGGGTCATCCGTGTCGCTCGAGATGAGCGGATGACCCACGAGATCATCCACTGTGCAGATTGGGCCGGCCGTTACCAGATAGTCGGCGCTGCAAATCGGGAAAACTTCGTCCTCGAACAAAAGCTCCGCCTGACCGTCCGGCCATGTACCGGTCCCATAGCGGATCGCCAGGTCCACATCGCTTGCTTCGATACTCGTCCGGGCATCCTGCGTAATGATGCGAAGTTTGATTTCGGGATGGGCGCGAGAAAATGCGGCGATCCTTGGCAGCAGCCAGAAATGCGAAAAGGAGATAGTCGCCGAAATCGCCAGTTCGTCATCGGCGCCCTCCGACCGAAGATCGGCGACGGTGTCGGCAATGAGGTTGAATGCGTCGCCCGCCGCCGCGGAAAGCAGCCTGCCCTTCTCGGTCAGTTCGATCTTGCGGTGGAGCCGCCGAAACAGGGGGAAGCCGAAATCCTCTTCAAGCAAATGGATCTGCCGGCTTACGGCAGCCTGGGTCACACCGAGTTCCGTCGCAGCGCGCGTGAAGCTGGACAGGCGGGCCGCCGCTTCGAAGGCCGTCAAGGCGGTGAGTGGCGGAAGTTTCTTCCTCAGGTTCGCCATCTTGATCCCATTACATTTGGTAATGTCACACGCGCATATTTATGCCGTTGAGTGACTAGAATAGCTGAGCGATCCTGCCCTTGGAACCCGTCGACCTTTCGATCGGAACATAAGGTGGAATTATGCTGCAGACATTTGCTTCTCCCATATCGTCGCTCCTTGATGCAAGAGCCGAGGGACATTCCCTTCCCGCCGGTCTTTATACGCGGGAGGATGTCTTCGAGGCGGATCTCGAGGTCTTTTTCCGCCAGCACTGGATCTGCATCGGCCTTGAATGCGATGTGCCTGAGCCGGGTGACGCTACGGTCGTCGATATCGGCAAGACGAGTCTCATCCTCCTTCGCGACGATGACGGCGAGATCCGCGTTATGCACAATGTCTGCCGCCACCGCGGCGCGCGCCTGCTCGATGCCGGCAAGACGATCGTTTCGAAGCTCGTCTGTCCCTACCATACCTGGACCTATGAGCTGACCGGCGAGTTGAGCTATGCCCCCCACATGGGCAAGGGCTTCGACAAGGAATGCCGCAGCCTCAAACCCGTGACGTTCAAGTCGGTCGGTGGCCTCATCTACGCCTGCCTTTCCGACAATCCCCCCGAAGACATCGACCGCCTTGTCGACGTCATGGCCGAACGCCTTGCGCCCTACGACATCCGCAACGCCAAGGTCGCCTACGAATCCGATGTCATCGAACAGGGCAACTGGAAACTCACGATCGAGAACAACCGTGAATGCTACCATTGCTCCGCCAACCACCCCGAGCTCTGCGTCTCCTTCGTCGATCTCGATTTCGGCTTCGACCCGGACGCCTTGAGCCCGGAAGATCGAGCCCAGGCCGAGGAGCATTTTTCGCTTTATGAGGAACGAACCAAGCTGTGGGAGGCCGACGGCTACCCGTCCGCGGCGGTCGAGCAGTTGGTGGACTGCAGCACAAATTTTCGCACACAGCGCCTGATCATTTCGGGTGCCGGCGAATCCCAGACGCCCGATGCGACCGCCGCATCGGCAAAGCTGCTCGGCACGATGTCGCGCAAGGACCTCGGCGACATGCATCTTTGGGGCCACAACAGCTGGAACCACTTCATGGGCGATCACGCCATCGTTGCGATCGTCATACCGCTTTCCGCGAATAGAACGCTCGTGCGGACGAAGTGGCTCGTGCACAAGGATGCCGTCGAAGGCGTCGACTACGACCTCGAGAAGCTGACCAACGTCTGGCTTGCCACGACCGATCAGGACGCCGAGCTCGTCGCCCGCTCGCACGCCGGCGTCGAGGATCCGGCTTACGTGCCGGGCCCCTATTCACCTTTCTCCGAAACCAACCTCGACAAGTTTGCGTCGTGGTACATCGACCGGATGCGCGCCCATGGATACTAAGAGCACCTTTTCTCCGGCTGAGCGTCCTGACCTTGGCGATTTGTGGAACCGCAATTCGGACGAGGACCTGGTCTGCGTCGATGTCCACCAGGAAACGCACGATGTGAAGACATTCACCTTTGCGTGCCCAAAGGGCAAGCGCTTCGCGTTCGAAGCCGGTCAATACTTCCTGTTCGACCTTGATGTCGAGGGCGAGCCGGAAAGCCGGTGTTATAGCATCTCGTCCTCCCCGAAGCGCAGCAATGCGTTTTCGGTCACGGTCAAACGCGTAGCCGGCGGCAAGATCTCAAACTGGCTTCACGACAACCTGACCGCCAACGCCAAGGTCAAGGCAAACGGTCCCCTCGGCCACTTCATTCGGCCGAACGCGAGGAAATATCTGTTTCTTTCCGGAGGTTCGGGGATCACCCCGGTTATGGCGATGGTCCGCGAGATCGCCGATACATGCGAACCGGCCGACGTCGTCTTCATGCACGCGGCGCGAACCCCGAAGGACCTCATCTTCCGCGACGAACTTGCCAACCTGGCCAATCGGGTGAAGGGGCTCCGGCTTCAGTTTCTTCCGGAAGTCGTTTCCGGTGAAGCCAACTGGCCCGGACTGACAGGGCGCATATCGGTAGCCTATCTGAAGCTTGCAGTTCCCGACATCGCCGAACGCGTCGTCATGTGTTGCGGCCCGGCGCCGTTCATGGCGGCAGCGCGCACGATCTCTGCCGAACTGGGCGTTCCCCCGTCAAACTACATCGAGGAGAGCTTTGACGCGGCCGTGACCGATGACGTCGATACCCCTGCCGTCGAGCAACCGGCCACCCGAATGTTCCAGGTGGAGTTCTCCAAACAGGCCCGCAAGATCGAGGTCGCAGAGGAGCAGACCGTGCTCTCTTGCGCAAAGAAGGCAGGGGTGAAGCTCCCCTCGTCCTGCTCGAACGGCGTCTGCGGCACCTGCAAGTCGAAGCTCGTCTCCGGCTCGGTCGAGATGAACCACAATGGCGGCATCCGGCAGCGAGAGATCGATGCTGGTCTCTTTCTGCCCTGCTGTTCGAAGCCGCTGAGCGATCTCGTCATCGATCGCTAGTCCCGGAAAATGATCCCGGCCCGACCGTCAAGTCGGGCCGGACGATCTCAGGCCGTCTTGATCGCGCCGCTCTTCTTCGCCATCCACGTGGCGACAACATCCGTCAGGCTGTGGTTGAGGCAGTCATAAGACTCGATGCCCAGTTCGCGGACCCGGGCGCGCACATCGCCGCCGGAAGGCTGGGCATGGGCTTCTCCTCCTTTTGGCCGGCGCTGAATGCCCGGCGGTTCACTGGTATCGCCGGCCGCCGGCGCGGCGGCGCGAGACAGGCATTTTCCGTCTGCAGCCGGGGTTGCTCCCGGTTCAGTAGAGCACCACGCCGCGGATGCTTTCGCCGGAATGCATCAGGTCGAAGCCGTTGTTGATGTCTTCGAGCGCCATGGTATGGGTGATCATCGGGTCGATCTGGATCTTGCCCTGCATGTACCAGTCGACAATCTTCGGCACGTCGGTGCGGCCGCGCGCGCCACCGAAGGCGGTGCCCATCCACTGACGACCGGTGACGAGCTGGAACGGCCGGGTGGAGATCTCCTGGCCGGCGCCGGCGACGCCGATCACCACCGACTTGCCCCAGCCGCGGTGGGCCGATTCCAGCGCCTGGCGCATCACCTTGGTGTTGCCGGTGCAGTCGAAGGTGTAGTCGGCGCCACCGATCAGGTCGCCATTGCGTTTCGTCATGTTGACGAGATAGGGCACGATGTCGGCGCCAACCTCCTTGGCGTTGACGAAGTGGGTCATGCCAAACTTCTCGCCCCATTGCTTGCGGTCCGGATTGATGTCGACGCCGATGATCATGTCGGCGCCGGCGAGCCTGAGGCCCTGCAATACGTTGAGGCCAATGCCGCCGAGACCGAAGACGATCGCGGTCGCGCCGATCTCCACCTTGGCGGTGTTGATGACCGCACCAATGCCGGTGGTGACGCCGCAGCCGATGTAGCAGATCTTGTCGAACGGCGCCTCCGGGTTGACCTTGGCGACCGCGATCTCCGGCAGCACCGTGTAGTTGGCGAAGGTCGAGCAGCCCATATAGTGGTGGATCTTGTCCTTGCCGATCGAGAAGCGCGAGGTGCCGTCCGGCATCAGGCCCTGGCCCTGCGTCGCGCGGATCGCGGTGCAGAGGTTGGTCTTCTGGCTCAGGCAGGAATAGCATTCACGGCATTCGGGCGTGTAGAGCGGGATGACGTGATCGCCCTTCTTCACGCTCGTGACGCCCGGGCCGACGTCGACGACGATGCCGGCACCCTCATGGCCGAGGATCGCCGGAAACAGGCCTTCCGGATCGGCGCCGGACAGGGTGAAGTCGTCGGTGTGGCAGATGCCGGTGGCCTTGACCTCGATCAGCACCTCGCCGGCCCGCGGGCCGTCGAGCTGAACCGTCATGACCTCGAGCGGCTTGCCGGCCTGAACGGCAACGGCGGCGCGTACATCCATCGTCGGATCCCTTTACATTGTTGGCTTAATCAACTGAGAGGCCGGCCGCATTTCGACCAGCCGGCTGTCAAATCGGATGGCTTGGAACGCTTCAGAAAGCTTTCTGCAATTCCGGCAGGGCGTCGAAGAGATCGGCGACGAGGCCGTAGTCGGCGACCTGGAAGATCGGCGCCTCCTCGTCCTTGTTGATCGCAACGATGACCTTGGAGTCCTTCATGCCGGCGAGATGCTGGATCGCACCGGAGATGCCGCAGGCGATGTAGAGATCGGGCGCGACCACCTTGCCGGTCTGGCCGACCTGCCAGTCGTTCGGGGCGTAACCGGCATCGACCGCGGCGCGCGAAGCACCGACGGCGGCACCGAGCTTGTCGGCGACCGGCAGGATGACTTCCTGGAACTTCTCCGAGGAGCCGAGGGCGCGGCCGCCGGAGATGATGATCTTCGCGGAGGTCAGTTCCGGACGATCGGAGGACGACAGCGCGTCGGCGACGAAGGCGGAAACACCTGGGTTGGCGGCCGCCGCAACGCTTTCGATCGCAGCCGAACCGCCTTCGGCAGCGGAGGCGAAGGCGGCGGTGCGCACGGTGATGACGCGCTTGGCCTCGGTCGTCTGCACCGTCTGGATGGCGTTGCCGGCATAGATCGGCCGCAGATAAGTGTCGGAAGAGACGACCTCGATGATCTCCGAAACCTGAGAAACGTCGAGCAGGGCGGCAACGCGCGGCATGACGTTCTTGCCGACCGAGGTCGCGGCGGCGACGATCGTGTCGTAGCTGCCGGCAAGCGAGACGATCAGCGCCGCCAGCGGCTCGGCGAGGTTGTTGGCAAGCGAAGCATCGTCGGCGACGAGCACCTTCGAGACGCCGGCAAGCTTGGACGCCTGTTCGGCCGCCGTCTTGGCGCCGGCACCGGCGACCAGCACATGCACATCGCCGCCGATCTTCGCGGCGGCGGTCAGCGCCTTGGCGGTCTGGTCGGAAAGGTGGTTGCTGTCGTGGTCAGCCAGAAGAAGAATGGCCATCGTTTTGTACTCCCTTTCCTGAACTTAGAGGACGCCGGCTTCGGTCTTGAGCTTCTCGACGAGCTCGGCGACCGACTTGACCTTGATGCCGGCCTTGCGGCCCGACGGCTCCTCGGTCTTCAGCACCTTGAGGCGGGCTGAAGTGTCGACGCCGAAGTCGGCCGGCGACTTCTTGTCGAGCGGCTTCTTCTTCGCCTTCATGATGTTCGGCAGCGAGGCGTAGCGCGGCTCGTTCAGGCGCAGGTCGGTGGTCATGACCGCCGGCAGCTTGATGTCGATCGTCTGCAGACCGCCGTCGACTTCGCGGGTGACGGTCGCCTTCCCATCGCCGATCTCGACCTTGGAGGCAAAGGTCCCCTGCGCCCAGCCGAGCAGGGCGGAGACCATCTGGCCGGTCTGGTTCGAATCGTCGTCGATTGCCTGCTTGCCGACGATGATCAGGCCCGGCTGTTCGGCCTCGGCGACACCCTTGACGATCTTGGCGACGGCGAGCGGCTCGACCTGGTCTTCGGTCTCGACGAGGATGGCGCGGTCGGCGCCCATGGCGAGCGCGGTCCTGAGCGTCTCTTCGGCCTTGGCCGGACCGACGGAAACGACGACGACTTCACTCGCCTTGCCGGCTTCCTTCAGTCGCAGCGCCTCTTCGACCGAGATTTCGTCGAACGGGTTCATCGACATCTTCACGTTCGCAAGCTCGACGCCCGAACCGTCTGCCTTCACGCGGATCTTGACGTTGTAGTCAACCACCCGCTTCACCGTCACAAGTATTTTCATCGCAAACCTTCCTCCCGCGCCCGGTCGTGCCCGAACGCCTTTTCGTCAATGTCTCGGTCGATCCGGCAACAACGCCCAGAAGGCGAACAACGGCTTTTCACCCGAACGCATAGCGTGTCGAATGCCGGGCGGATTGTAGAAAGAACCGCCAACCCCTGGCGAAAACCATTCGGAATCGCCGTGCTGAAACTCCCCCTCCGACAGGACGAGGTATGTTTCCTCCGGGGCGTGGTCGTGATCAGGATAGCGCACGCTTGGCGCCATCAGCGTCGCTCCAAGCCAAAGGTCCCTTCTATCCTCCAAGCCGCCGGGCCCAACAATCATCGTATTGGCATGGCTCATCAGGAAATTCTCGCTGGCTGTAGCGTCGTAGACCGAGCGCCACTTCCATTCGAGCATCGGTTCAAGCGACGCAAAGCGTTCGATCAGCGCGTCCAACGACGGCCGCCCGGTCTTCGTCACGAGAACGCCATCGAGATAGCGGCCGCAGACAGGGAGGCGCTTTGCAATGTCCGAACGCAGCGGCTGCGGTGCTTCGAGCTGGGCGAAGATCTTCATGATCGACTGACGTGCTCTGAGGTCCTGCGCGAACTGGTCGAAAGCCACAAAAGCCGCGTCCAGAAAAGCCTGCAGGGCGTCGATCCGCGCCATCGTCACAGATCCTTGGCAAGACGCAGCGCATCGTAAATGGCCGCGTGCGTGTTGCGGGCCGCGACCGCGTCGCCGATCCGGAAGAGTTGGTAGGCACCTTCCAGATTGCGTTCAACGGATTGCGGCGCGCCAGAAACGAGCGCGTCATAGGAGACTTCGCCGAGGTTCCTCGAGCCAGGTTTCAGTTCGAAATAGAGGTCGTCGAGCGGAATGGTGCCGTGGTTGACGACGATCTGATCGAAGCTCTGTTGCTTGGCCACACCGCCATAGTCACTGCCGATGTGGGCGATGATCTGATTGCCGCTCTTCTCGGCCGCCTCCAACCTGTAGGTTACGGTGAAGGTCACGTCGAGTTTCTGCAGCGAGCGCATGTAGGGAACGAGGTTCATCGCCATGACTTCCGGCGCGAACGAGCGATCCGGCGTCATGATCTCGACCTTTGCTCCCGCCTTGGCGAGGAACTCCGCAGCCTGGAGCCCGGCATGGTCGCCGGCGTCATCGAAGACGAGCACGTTGGTTCCAGGCTTCACATCACCCGAGATGATGTCCCAGGAGGAAACGACAAGCTCGTTGCCCTTCGACAGCACCTCTGTATGTGGCAGCCCACCCGTCGCGATGATGATGACATCCGGCTTTTCCGCCAGCACGGTGTCAGCTTCGGCCCAGCTATTGAAATGGAAGGTAACGCCGAGCTTTTCGCACTGGCTCATGCGCCAATCGATGATGCTGATCATTTCGCGGCGACGCTCGCTCTGGGCCGTAAGCCGGATCTGTCCGCCCGGATTGTTCGCGGCCTCGAAAACGACGACCTCATGACCTCGCTCCGCGGAGACGCGGGCCGCTTCAAGGCCAGCCGGGCCGGCACCAACGATCACGATCTTCTTGCGGACGGCAGCCTTCGGGATCCGATGCGGCATCGTTTCTTCGCGGCCGGTCGCAGCATTGTGGATGCAGAAGGCCATGCCACCCTGATAGATGCGGTCAAGACAGTAGTTGGCGCCGACGCAGGGGCGAATATCATCCTCGCGCTTTTCCATGATCTTTCGCACGATATGCGGATCGGTCATGTGCGCACGCGTCATACCAACCATATCGACCTTGCCCGACGCGATTGCGTGACGCGCGGTTGCGACGTCTGGGATCTTGGCCGCGTGGAACGTCGGAAAGTTGGTTGCGGCGCGGATCTCTCCGGCGAAATCGAGGTGCGGAGAGTTCGCCATGCCCTGGATCGGGATCACATCGGTCAGCCCCGCATCCGTATCGATATGGCCGCGAATGACGTTCAGGTAGTCGATGAGACCGCTGTCGCGGAGGCGCTTCGAGATCTCGATGCCTTCGCTCGCTCCCGTCCCGCCGGGAAGACATTCGTCGGCCGTGTAGCGAACACCGAGAATGAAGTCGTCCCCCACCCTTGCGCGCATGGCCTTGAAGACGTCGAGACAGAAGCGCAGGCGATTGTCGAGTGAACCACCGTAGGGGCCATCGAGTTCGTTGGTGAGCGGCGAGGTGAACTGGTCGATGAGATGGCCATAGGCTTCCAGTTCCACGCCATCCATGCCGCCGGCCTTCATGCGTTCGGCGGCGTCGGCGAAGTCCTTGATGATGCGTTCGATATCCCAGTCTTCGATCTTCTTCGGAAATGCGCGATGAGACGCTTCGCGATGGTGAGAGGGTGCAACGACCGGCAACCAGTCGCCCTTGTCCCAGCGGGTGCGCCTGCCAAGGTGCGTGAGCTGGATCATGATCGCCGCGCCCTCTTCATGCACGGCGTCGGTCATCTGCCTGATCCACGGCACGATCTCGTCCTTGTAGGCGAGCAGGTTGTTGAAGACTGGAGGGCTGTCTTTCGAGACTGCCGCAGAGCCGGCGGTCATCGTCAGCGCCACGCCCCCCTTCGCCCGTTCAACCGTATAGGCGCGATAGCGTCCCTTCGGCATACCGTCTTCCGGATAGGCAGGCTCGTGCGACGTGACGATGATGCGGTTACGCAGGGTCAAGTGCTTCAACTGAAACGGCTGAAGCAGGGGATCGTTCGACATGCCACGGGCTCCGGTTTATGGGACTTCGATCGCGACGGTAAGCGGAAATGTACATATGTGTCAACAATCAAAAACACTAGAGTTTGGTAATTCGACATATATGTACATTTTGCTTGAACCAGCCCTTTGGATTTGTTAGGAGGCAATCATGGAACAGTCGATGAGTGACACTGGTTGGCGCGGTTCACAGGAGGGGTGGCTCGAAGCCGCTTACGACTCCCTGCTCGAGTCGGGCGTGGATTCGGTGAAGATCCTGCCGTTGGCCAAACGGCTCAATCTTTCCCGGACCAGCTTCTATTGGTTCTTCAAGGACCGCGAGGAACTGTTGAACGCTCTTATCGCGCGCTGGAGGGAGAAGAATACGGGCAATCTCATCAAGCAGTCCGAAGCCTATGCGGAGTCGCTGGCCGAGGCGATGCTGAACGTTTTCGACTGCTGGGTGAACAAGGATCTGTTCGACTCCCAGTTCGAGTTCGCCGTTCGCAGCTGGGCACTGCAATCGCCCGAGATACTGGCCGAAGTGCAGCAGGCCGATCAGGCGAGAATGGAGGCGCTGGGCCGCATGTTCATGCGGTTCGGCTATGAGGCGGGACCGGCGGACGTTCGCGCCCGAACGACCTATCTCGTTCAGATCGGATACATCTCGATGCAGTCCAAGGAAGACCTCGCGCTCCGTATGAAGCGCATTCCGGAATACATCGCGATCTACACCGGACAAACGCCGCAGCAAAGGGAGCTCGACCGCTTCTTTGCCCGGCACGGCTACAAACCAGAGTGAGAGAAGCATGGAAGCGGGCGGACCTTTGAGGGTTGGCATAATTGGAGGTGCCGGCTGGCTGGGCGGGGCAATCGCCGAAGCCATTCTCGATGCCGGCATTGCCGAGCCTCAAAATCTGTCGCTCTCCTATCGCAGTGAGCGGCCGAACCGTTTCGACCGCTCGTTCTGGACATCCGACAACCAGGCCCTTGCCGACCGCTCAGATGTTATCGTTCTCTCCGTCCGCCCGGCCGACTGGCCCAGCCTGAACGTCGATGCCGAAGGCAAGCTGCTCATCTCCGTCATGGCAGGCATCCGCCTGAGTGCTCTTGGTGCGCGACACCGGACGGGCCGCGTGGTCCGTGCCTTGCCGAATGCGGCGACCGAAGTCCGCAAATCCTTTACGCCATGGATCGCCGCGGCCGATGTGCGGGAGGATGATCGGTCGATCATACGGGCGATCTTCGACGCCTGCGGCTCTCAGGATGAAGTGCGTTCAGAGGCGGAGATCGACTATCTGACCGGCCTCACCGGCTCGGGTCCCGCCTTTCCGGCGCTTCTTGCCGAAGCGATGATGGCAGACGCCATCTCGCATGGCCTGGCGCCCGAGATCGCCAAGCGTGCCGTCAACACCCTTATCGTGGGTGCGGGCAGGTTACTGGAACAACGGGACGAATGTCCCGCCGAAACGGTCCAGACCTTCCTCGACTATCGCGGCACCACCGCGGCAGCGATCGAGGAAATGCGCGCGGCCGGATTTGGCGCCGCCGTTTCGCGCGGATTGTCGGTGGCATTCAGGAAATCGGTTCGCATGGGAGACGCCTCCTAGCGCCGTAGGAGCGGGCTCCGCGGCATCCCGCTCCAACAGAAGAAGCCGCCAAAAGAGGGAACGATAATGAAAAGCTTGCTTGCATCGACATGCCTGTTCCTTGGAACCGTCGCCGGTTCGTCGCTCGCCAATGCTGCGGACTGTGGCAGCGTCACCATCGCCAGCATGAATTGGCAAAGTGCCGAGGTGATTTCCAACCTCGACAAGATCATTCTCAATGAAGGTTATGGCTGCAGCGCCGAAATCACCATCGGCGACACCGTCCCGACCATCACATCGATGGCAGAGAAAGGCGAACCCGATATCGCGCCCGAGGCCTGGATCGACCTGCTTCCCGACGTGGTCAAGAAGGGAACCGAGGAGGGCCGTATCGTAAAGGTCGGCTCGCCGCTTCCCGACGGCGGCGTCCAGGGCTGGTGGATCCCGAAATACTTCGCCGACGCCCATCCCGACATCAAGAGCATTCCCGACCTCTTGAAGCATCCCGACCTCATCAAGGACCCTGAAGACCCGAGCAAGGGCGCGATCTTCAACGGCCCGCAAGGCTGGGGCGGCACGGTCGTGACCGCGCAGCTCTACAAGGCGTTTGAAGCGGAAAAGGCCGGCTGGACGCTGGTCGACACCGGATCTGCGGCAGGTCTCGATGGTTCGATCGCAAAGGCCTACGAACGCAAGGAAGGCTGGGTCGGCTACTACTGGGCACCGACTGCTCTGCTCGGCAAATACGAGATGGTACAGCTCGAAGCCGGCGTCCCCTATGATGCGGCTGAGTGGAAGCGTTGCATCACGGTTGCCGAATGCACCGACCCCAAACCCAGCGCCTGGCCGGTCGATACGATCGTGACGCTCGTCGCCAAGCCCTTCTCGGAAAAGGCCGGACCGGAGGTCATGGAGTATCTCAACAAGCGCTCCTGGAGCAACGAGACCATTGCCAAGCTCATGGCCTGGATGACCGACAACCAGGCAAGCGGCGAAGAAGGTGCCAAGCACTTCCTCGAAGAAAACCCGGATATCTGGAAGAAGTGGGTTTCGCCTGAGGCCGCCACCAAGATCGAGGCTGCGCTGTAACCAGCACTGCCGAACCCGATGCGGCGTGCTTCTGCACGCCGCATCGTTCATGCCGACATAACGACAAGAACGCATCGGCTCTTTCGAGAAGGGGAACCGAATGGACTGGTTTTATCAATTTCCTAGCATGGACGACAACGCGCTTCGAGACCTGAAGAAGGCCATCGACGAGACGTTTCGCGGCTTTACGCGCAGCTACGGAGACCTGATCGAGGGTTTCTTTGCGCCACTGCAGCATTTTCTGATCGCCGCCGAGCGGTTCATGACCAAGACACCTTGGCCGATCATCACCCTCCTGATCCTGGCCATCGCCTGGGCAGCGACCAGAAGCCTGCGGATCGTCGTCGGCTGTCTCGTGACGCTGCTGTTGATCGGTTACTTCGACATGTGGGACGATACGATGCGGACGATCTCGATGATCTTCGTCTGCACCGTGCTGTCGATCGCGATCGGACTGCCGATCGGCATTCTGATGTCGCGCTCCGACAGGGTCCAGCGGGTCGTCAATCCCGTGCTCGACGTGATGCAGACTATGCCGAGCTTCGTCTATCTGATCCCCGTCGTCATGCTGCTCGGCATCGGCAAGGTTCCCGGCCTGATCGCCGTCGTCATCTACGCCATCCCGCCGATGATCCGGCTCACCAATCTCGGCATTCGCCTGGTCGACAAGGACGTGCTGGAGGCGGCCGATGCCTTCGGCGCCGACAACAGGCAGAAGCTCTTCAAGGTGCAGCTCCCTCTTGCGCTTCCGACCATCATGGCCGGCATCAACCAGACCATCATGATGGCGCTGGCCATGGTCGTCATCGCGTCGATGATCGGCGTCCAGGGTCTTGGCCAGCCGGTGCTGAAGGCGATCGCCAACCAGTACTTCACGCTCGGCATCTTCAACGGCCTTGCCATCGTCGGTATCGCCATCATGTTCGACCGGGTCAGCCAGGCCTATGGCGAACGGCTCCAGAAGCACCGGGAGGTGGTCCATGGCTGACCATGCTTTCGGCGGCATCGCGATCCGCCATCTCTACAAGATCTTCGGGCCGAACGCTGAGGCTCATGTCGAAGCGGTCCAGAACGGCCTGAGCAAGGCCGAACTCAACGAGCGCCACGGACATGTGCTCGGCCTTCGCGACATCAATATCGAAATGCCGTCGGGCTCCATCCAGGTCATCATGGGGCTTTCCGGCTCGGGCAAGTCGACGCTCATCCGCCATATCAACCGGCTGATCGACCCGACGGCCGGCGAAGTCCTGGTCGACGGCGTCGATGTGGTGAAGATGCCTGAAATGGAGTTGCGGGAATTCCGCCGCCACCAGACGGCAATGGTATTCCAGAAGTTTGCGCTGCTTCCGCATCGCAGCGTGCTCGACAACACGATCTTCGGCCTCGAAATCCAGGGCGTGTCGCGTGCGCAGAGCACCGACACCGCCATGCGGTGGCTGGAACGAGTCGGTCTCAAAGGCTTCGAGCAGAAATATCCCAATCAGCTCTCCGGCGGTATGCAGCAGCGCGTCGGCCTTGCCCGGGCGCTTGCCAACGACGCACCGGTTCTGCTGATGGACGAGGCCTATTCGGCGCTCGATCCGCTGATCCGCACGGACATGCAGACGGTGCTCCTGGACCTGCAGAAGGAGATCAAGAAGACGATCGTCTTCATCACCCACGATCTCGACGAGGCGCTCAGGCTCGGCGACCAGATCGCCATTCTGCGAGACGGCGAGGTCATCCAGCAGGGGTCAAGCCAGGACATCGTGCTGAGACCCGCCGACGATTATGTCGCCAACTTCGTGAAGGAGGTAAACCGCGGGCGTGTCGTGCATGTCGAGGCAATCATGACGCCATTCGGCGCGACCACCGTCGACAGCGGACCGCGGATTGCCGCCGATCTCACGATCGAAGAGGCGGTGCGCACGCTCGCGTCGGCGCCCGAAGGCGACATCACCGTCGTCGATCCTTTGGGCAAGCCTCTCGGCGTCGTCACGTTCCGTCAGTTGGCGGGTGCGATGGTCAATGCGCATCAAGCGAACGATCGTACAATGGCGATCGCAGCCACTGCAGCGTGACACAGGCGACCGCCGCAATATGTCTCCCCTCCGGGCGGACGGTTCTCCGCCCGGAAAAGCGTAAGGGTGGCCGAAGCGCACCCATTCCAGTCCCGATCCCCTTCCGTCCGGAGTTGCGCCATGTCCAAGAAGTTTCCCCGGCTGTTCTCCCCTCTCAAATTACGCGTCCATACCCTGAAGAACAGGATCGTCTTCGGCGCCCACACGGCGAACATGGCGGTCGAGGGCCTGCCGACCGAACGCCATGCCGCCTATTACCGTGAACGGGCAATCGGCGGGGCGGCGATGATCGTCGTCGAGCCCATGCCGGTGCATGCCGCAGCCGTTTTGACCCGCGGCAATTTCCGCCACTCCGACGATAGCGTTATCCCCCACTTCAGGAAGGTGGTCGAGGCGATCAAGGAACATGGGGCGGTTGCGATCCAGCAGCTCTACCACGTCGGCGCCCATGGAGATTCCGACAACTCCTTTCATCCGCATTGGTCGCCGTCGGGCGGGCCGAGCTATCACGACAGCGACGGCTCGCATCCGATGACCGAAGCGGAAATCCTGGAGACGATCGACGGCTTCGTCGAGGCGGCACGGCGCTGTCGGGATGCCGGCTTCGACGGCGTCGAGGTCTGGGCGGCCTATCTCGGCATGGTCGACCAATTCTGGACACCCTGGTGTAATCGTCGCGGCGACCAATGGGGCGGCTCGCTCGAAAATCGCACGCGCATGTCGCGGGAAATCCTGACGCGGATCAGGGAAGTCTGCGGCTCGGACTTCATCGTCGGCCTTGCCGTCAGCGACGAGCCGGACGTCAAAGTTGCACTTCAACGCGACGAACTTGCCGAGATCATCCGCCTGCACGACGAACTGGGCCTCATCGACTATGTCACCTGCGGTTCGGGCGGTTACCTTGATTTCTACAAGTTGATGCCCACGTTCCTTTACCCGGAGAAACTTGGCGCCGATCTCGCTTCGGTGCTGAAAGGCGTCGTCAAGAATGCCCTTGTGATCGCCGAAAGCCACATCCGCACCCCGGAAAACGCAGAAACGGTGCTTGGCGAAGGAGCAGCCGATCTCGTTTCGATCGTGCGCGGCCAGATCGCCGATCCCCATCTGGCGACGAAGGCGGGCGAGGATCGCCCTGATGATATTCGTGGCTGTATCTCGTGCAATCAGATGTGCTGGGGACGTCGATCGCGGGACTATTGGATCAGTTGTCTGATCAACCCATCCGTCGGCCGCGAGGCCGAATGGAACGGTGACCGTTTTCTGAAAACGAATGCTCCGAGGCGCGTTCTGGTGGTCGGCGGTGGTCCCGCCGGACTGGAAGCCGCTCGGGTGGCCGCGGAGCGTGGCCACAAGGTCGTGCTCGCCGAAGCATCGAGCCGTCTCGGCGGAAACTTCCTCTTGGCTGGGATGCAGCCGCGAAGGGCACAGATCCTCGATCTCGTCGCCTGGTATGAGCGCCAGCTCGAGAAACTCGGTGTAGAGGTTCGCGTGAACACCTATCTCGAGGCCGAGGACATCGAACCTTCCGAGTACGAACGGGTCATCGTCGCCACAGGCTCCTATTCGCCGGAGACCGGATTCCAGAAAGCGCTGCCGACGGTCGAGACAATGCCGGGCCTGGCGAAAGGAAACGTCTTCACGGTCGAAGCCATCATGGCGCGCCAGGCAAGGCCGGGCAAACGCGTCTTGCTTCTCGACGAAGGCGGAGGCTGGCGCGGCTGCGGCACCGCCTGGAAGCTTGCCGAGGAAGGCCACCTGGTGACGATCCTGACGCCCGATCCCTTCGTCGGCAAGGAGCTACAGAGAACCGCCGCCGACGTTCCCATGCGGCAGGCGCTAAGCAAGCTCGGCGTCGAATGGATCGTCGAAGCCAGCATCAGCGAATGGCACGGCAATGGCGCGACAATCGTCGATCACAACACGGGAGAACGCCGCTTCGTCGAAGCCGATGCGCTGGTCACGGCCACCACCAATTCGCCGGCCGACTGGCTGATGCCAGGCCTGGCAGCACGGGGTATTTCGCCCCATCAGATCGGCGATTGCGCGGCACCGCGCCAGGCGCCCTATGCGTTTTACGAGGGCCGGAAGGCGGGATTGGAGATCTGACATGGCGGATGAAGTGGGAATCGCCGCTGCGGAAGCGGAGGACCTTGCGCTCAGAGCATGCCTTGGCGCCGGCGCCAATCCGCAAAGTGCCCGCTCACTCGTCGACGCGACCCTTTCGGCCGCTCGCTTCGGCCCCGTCGCGGTCGGGTTTCCACATCTGGTGGACTATCTCAACAGTTTCCGTGACGGCCGTATCAATTGCGATCCGGCGCCGGTCGTCACGCGCCCCTTTCCCGCCTTTCTGGCATCCGACGCGGACCAAGGCATCGCACAACTCGGCTTTGATCTTGCTTTTCGAGACTTCGTCGACGCAGTACGCACTTTCGGGATCGCCCTGTTCAGCCAGAAGAACAGTTACACCACGGGCGAACTTGGCTACTACGTGCGCCGGCTTGCGCTGGAAGGATTGAGCAGTCTTGCCGCGACAAACGCGAATGCCATGGTTGTTGCAAAGGCAGGCGGGCCTGCCGTCTACAGCACGAACCCGATCGCCTTCGGGTTCCCACTCGGCGATGGCACCCCGCCACTGATCATCGATCAATCCTCCAGCGCCACCGCCTATGTCAACATCGCCGCCGCTGCCGCCGAGGGACGATCCATTCCCAGAGGTTGGGCGGTCGACGCAGAGGGCGCCGATACCGAGGACGCCGAAGAGGCGCTCGTCGGCGCCCTCCTACCCTTTGGTGGCCGCAAGGGCGCGAACGTCGCCCTTCTGGTCGAAATGCTGTCGGCCGGCCTCTCCGGCGGCTCATGGTCGCTGGACACGCCAAGCTTCAGAACAGGCGATGCCTCTCCCGCCGTCGGCCTGACGGTGATCGCGATGATACCGGGTCCGGCCGGGAGCGGCTACATCGCCCGCGCGCACGACCAGATCCGGCGGCTGGAAGAGCTCGGCGTTTACGTTCCAGGCGTCAGCGGCAGGCCGCCTCGCCCGACTGAACAACCTTTGCGAATGCCCCGCGCCGTCTTCGACGCGATTTGTCGTTTCGCGTCGACTTGAGGTGGTCCGGCGATTTGAAAGAGGGCGGAAATCTCTTCACGCCTCTACGAATAGCTGGCAAGCGGCTCGAACATCGAGCCGCGGCGTTATGCCGAGACCCGGCTGAGAGGGCGCACGACCCGCGCGGTTCCCACCGCCATCCCCGTTGGCGTCATCTATAGGTGCATGCGCCTCGAGCGGGCAAAGTAGGTGATTCTCCACCCCTCGCTTTCAGAGTCCAAGCGTGCATCACCATCAGTTCCATGTGTCAGCCGGTCGAAACCAAGTCAGGCGTATTTCGACGCGAGAAGGGCCGCAAGCTCTGCCTGACAGTTCTGGAGTGGGCGCGTGTCTTGATGGGCTTTTGCCATCGCCATGGCCCCCGAATAGGCGGCGATTATCAGGGTGGCGAGACGATCAGGTTGAATGCCGTCGACACGTTTTAGGCGAACATCCTCCTGAAATCGTGCCGAAAGCGCATCCTGCCAAGCAGTAAAGATGGCGCTGAGCGCCTCGCGCATCTCATGATCCTGCTTGGAAACTTCCATAGCCATGTTGTTGAGAGGGCAACCTGAGACGCAGCCATTGCGTGACAGTTCGCTGATGATGTTCGTGAAGACCTGATCAATCCCTGAAGGCGTATCGCTACAGGCGCGCAGCGGTTCGATCCACGTGCACTGTACCGCGCCGGCGACACGATCGCGGATTACCGCCAATCCGAGCTCGCGTTTCGCAGGAAAGTGGTGCGCCATCGCACCTCCCGACACCGAAGCCTTCTCGCGCAACTCCGACATTCCCGTCGCGAGGTAACCTTGCGTGACAAAGGCATCGTACGCCGCATCGACGATCCTTCGTCGCACGGCCTGAGGATCATTGGTTCTTCTATGTTCGATCATGGTCGTCTTCTGCAAAATACTCGATCAACATATCGCCTTGACAAAACAGGTCAATCATCCTGTTATCAAAACAGGACAATCGACCTGTTCTGGAGGCACTATGGAATCCCATGCCGTTTTCGAGCTCCGCCGCTACCGACTTCATCCTGGCGGAAGGGAACCTTTAATTGGACTGTTTGACAGGGAATTCGTCGAACCGCAGGAAGCGCTCGGAATGCGCATCGAAGGAGAATTCCGCGACCTTGACGATCCCGACGCCTTTGTCTGGGTTCGCTCCTTCGCGAACATGGAAACCCGAACGGAAGCGCTGGCAGGCTTTTATTCGAGCACGGTTTGGAAGGAACATGGGCCGTCCGCCAACGAGACGATGCTCAACTCGGACAACGTACTGCTGCTCAAGCCCGTTGCCGGCACACGGCCTTTCTCCGGCAACCAGCCTAGGGAACGGGAGCCCAAGCCAAGCAAAGGTCTCGTCACCGTAAACATCTGCTCGTTGGCCCCCAACGCGGAAGACGCGTTCGCCGCACACTTCATCGAGGAGGCACTGCCGACCCTGGAAGGCGCCGGAGCACGCGTCGTTGCGATTTTCATCACCGAACGCAGCGTGAACGGCTTTCCGAGACTTCCGGTCCGTGAGGGCGAGACGGTGCTTGTCTGGTTCGAACTGCATGAGGACGATGACAGTTTTTCTCGCCATAGAGCGCGATTGAGCAACGACGTGAAGTGGACCAATGAAGTCTATCCGCGAATGGACAGCCAGTGCTGGCGAAGAATCGAGGTTTCTCGCCTGACGCCAACGCCGCGGTCGCTTTGCGCCTGGTAGCGGCTGCCTGCGCTCTCTCCGGAACGGGGAGTGGCAAAACGCAGAAAACGCTTTCCGGCAGAAGAAGGCGCTCGTGAAGGAAATGCGAGCGCTCGACACGCAAGGCAAGGTCCGGTTTCGTGGATTTCAAACCGCGAGCTCCTCGCGGTAGCGCAAAGCCTCCACGAGAAGCGCGAAGGCAGGCGATGGCAGCCGGCGAGTTGGATAATAGAGATGGTAACCCGGAAAAGGTGGCGTCCATTCCTCGAGCACCCTGACCAGTTTCCCCTCCCGCACCAGCGGCTCCAGATGGTCGTCCGGCAGGCAGGTCAGCCCATGGCCGCTCAATGCCGCGTCGATGATCATCGGGACATCGTTCGAGATGAACTGCCCATCGACCCGAACGTTCAAAGGTCGCCCATCCTTCTCGAACTCCCAGGCATAAAGACCGCCGAGCGTGGGCAGGCGCAAGTTCAGGCAAACGTGTCGCGTCAGGTCATGCGGCGTCTCGGGCTTCGGATGGCGCTTGAAGTACGCCGGCGAGCCGGCGACGACCATGCGAAGGTCAGGCCCGATCCGAACGGCAATCATGTCCTTCTCCACCCGTTCACCGAGCCGAACCCCCGCATCGAAACGCTCAGCGACCAGGTCGACCAGCCTCTGCTCGATCGAGAGTTCGACCTTGATCTCGGGATAATCCGACATCAGGCGTTTCAAAGCCGGCAGGACGATGGTTTCGGCCGCATGCCGACTGGATGTGATGCGGATCGTGCCGCCCGGCCGCTGGCGCATGGCGCTCAAAGCATCGATCCGGCTGCGGATGTCGCTGAACGCCGGACGCAATGTTTCCAGGAGCTGCTCGCCGGCGTCCGTTGGTGAGACGTTGCGGGTCGTGCGCCTCAGGAGACGCACACCCATCCGCTCCTCCAGGCGGCGCACCGTGTGGCTGAGCGAGGATTGCGAGGTGCCGAGCTTTGCGGCGGCGCGTGTGAAGCTTCGCTCCTCCGCAACCGCCAGGAAGGCCATGAGGTCGCCGAGCTCGTCCCGTTTCATTTATGAATCCAGAATATAGGTTCATGCCGAACTTAGCATCTAATGGATTTCTGTATCCAGCGTTAACTTGTCAATGACCGGAACGAGCCGGAGGCATCACAAGGAAACGCCATGAAAGAGGTCGTCGTCGTCATCGGCGCCGGATTGATCGGGCAGGCCATTGCCCGCCGCGTCAGTGCCGGCAAACACGCGCTCCTCTCGGATCTTCGACAGGAGAATGCCGATCGCGCCGCCACGGTTCTGAGCGATGCCGGCTTCGACGTGAGTACGGACGTCGTCGATGTGTCGTCTCGAGCGTCCGTGCGGGCACTCGTCGAGGCTGCCACGCAAATCGGCAATCTCACCGGTGTCATCCATGCAGCCGGCGTTTCTCCCTCGCAGGCATCACCCGCGACCATCCTGAAGGTCGATCTCTACGGGACGGCGGTGGTGCTCGAAGAATTCGGCAACCGGATCGCGCCTGGCGGCTCCGGCGTCGTCATCGCCTCCATGTCCGGCCATCGCTTGCCCGCATTGACCAGTGACCAGGACAAGGTGTTGGCGACGACGCCTGCCGACGCGCTGCTCGACCTGCCGATGCTTGCGGCGGAACAGATCACCGACCCTTTGACCGCTTACCAGATCTCGAAACGCGGTAATGCCCTGCGTGTAGAGGCTGAGGCAGTCCGCTGGGGAAAGCGCGGCGCGCGGATCAATACGATCAGCCCCGGCATTGTCATCACGCCGCTTGCCAAGGACGAGCTAAAAGGTCCGCGTGGCGAAGGCTATCGCCGCATGATTGCTCTGTCGCCGGCAGGTCGCGCCGGGACGCCGGACGAGATTGCCAACCTGGCTGCGTTGCTGATGGGGCCCGACGGCGCCTTCATCACCGGCAGCGACTTCCTGATCGATGGCGGTGTCACCGCTTCCTACCGGTACGGCGAACTGGCGCCCCGAACCATCGATCCCGATCCACCCGCCTAGACACGATCCACCCGCTTAGACACAGGGATTATCACCAATGCGCGCAACCATTCTTTACGGTCCCGGCGACGTCCGGTGCGAAGAAGTGGCAGAACCTAAGATCCTGAAACCGACCGATGCCATCATCCGTCTATCCGCCACCTGTATCTGCGGCTCCGATCTTTGGCCGTACCGAGGCGCAAACGAGGTCAGCGCGCCGATGGCCATGGGCCATGAGTATTGCGGGATCGTCGAAGAGGTCGGCAGTGCGGTAAGGACCGTGCGGCCCGGCCAGTTCGTTGTCGGCTCCTTCTGCCTTTCGGACAACACCTGCCCGCATTGCCGCTTCGGCTTTCAGTCCTCCTGCGAGCAGCGCGAGTTCATGACGGGGGCACAGGCGCCGCTGGCGCGGGTCCCCTTGGCCGACGGAACGCTCGTCGCAACAACCGAGCTTCCTGCCGACGATCTGATCCCAAGCCTGCTTGCAACCTCGGATGTTCTCGGCACCGGTTGGTACGCAGCATTTGCCGCCGGCGTGCAGGAAGGCTCGACGGCCATCGTCGTCGGCGACGGCGCAGTTGGCCTCATGGGCGTTCTCGCCGCCAAGCACATGGGTGCGGCCCGGATCATCGCGATGAGCCGCCACAAGACCCGACAGGATCTCGCCCTCGAGTTTGGCGCAACGGACATCGTCTCGGAGCGAGGCGACGATGGCGTAGCCCGCGTCAAGGAACTGACCAACGGTGTCGGCGCGGAAGCGGTGCTCGAATGCGTCGGCACTCAGGAAGCGATGACGCAGGCGATGAACTGCGCCCGCCCCGGCGGCAGGATCGGTTTCGTCGGCGTGCCGCATGGGGTGCAATTCGACGGGCAGAACCTCTTCTTCGCCCAGAAAAGCCTTCTCGGAGGTCCCGCCCCTGTCCGCCGCTTCCTGCCTGACCTGATGGACCTCGTCCTCGACCGGAGCATTAACCCGGGCAAGGTCTTCGACCTGGAACTACCTCTTGCCGACGTTGCCGAAGGCTATCGCGCCATGGACGAACGCCGTGCCATCAAGACCCTTTTGCGAGTCTGACAGAACAAGGACATTTTCATGCAAAAAGCTGCTGCGAACGCCGGTCCCCCAAAAGCAATCGAGACGGAACTCAAGATCGTCAGGGCAAACTCCGCTCCGGCAAAGGGACCTGCGGACTATTTTACCGGAGAGGTGCAGATATCGGGTCATTACCAGGGCCAAACCCCTGCCCGGATCGGGGGCGCAACCGTCTCCTTCATGGCGGGCGCACGAACCGCATGGCATACGCATCCGCTAGGCCAGACCCTTTACATCGTTTCCGGCCGGGGCTGGGTGCAAAAGGAGGGTCAGCCGGCCGAGGCGGTCGGTCCGGGCGATGTCGTCTGGATCCCGCCGCTGGTCAAGCACTGGCATGGCGCATCCGCCAAGGAGGCGATGACCCACTTTGCCGTGGCCGAATCGCTCGACGGCAGCGTCGTCACCTGGATGGAAAAGGTCACTGACGAACAGTATCTTGCCGGACAGGAGTGACGTCGAAGACCCGAGATCGCGTCGGCATCTGACGGAGAAAAAGAACCTACTTAGGCTCTGGCCTCAGAACGCGGCCAGAGCCTGTTTGCGCGCGGCTTGACCTAAAAATGGACACCTGCCAAGCGGATTCATCTTCGTCCTTCCGAACCAATCAGACATCGGCGCTCAATGGCGCAGCGCGTCGACCACGATCTTGAACGCAGGCGAATTCTGCCGCCGGCTCGGGTAATAAAGATAATAGCCTGCAAAGGTCGGCGACCATTCGTCCAGCACCTGTACCAGGCTCCCCGAACCGATCTGTTCCGTAACGAGATCCTCGGGTATGTAGGCAATGCCGTAGCCGGAGACGGCAGCATCAACCATGGCATAGGACGTGTTGAAGGTGAGCTGACCATCGACACGAACCCGAAGCTCCCGGTCGTCTTTGGCGAACTCCCAAGCGTAAAGTCCGCCGGAACCGGCCTGGCGATGATTGATGCAATTGTGCCTGACCAGGTCCTGGGGCGCCTGCGGGGCCGGATGCCCGGCGAAATACTCAGGCGACCCCACAGCCACGAGCCGCCAGTCCGGCCCGATCCTGACCGCGATCATATCATTGTCCAGGCTTTCACCCAGCCGTACCCCCGCGTCGAAACGTTCTTCGACAATGTTGCGGAAGCCGTTGTCTCGGTTCAACTCCACCTTGATATCGGGATAGTTCAAAAGCAGCGGCCGCAGCTTTGGCCAGACGACGCTCTCCAAGGCGTGATCGGAGAGATTTATCCTGACCGTGCCCGACGGCTTGTCGCGGATCTCCATCAGCTCGTCGATTTCGGTTTCGAGTTCTTCGATGCGCGGAGCCAGAGAGCGTAGAAGCCGCTCGCCCGCCTCCGTCGGGGCGACGCTCCGCGTCGTGCGTGTCAGAAGCCGAAGGCCCATGCGGGCTTCGAGCTTTTTGATCGTATGGCTCAAAGTGGATTGCGAGGTGCCAAGCTTTGCCGCCGCCCTGGTGAAGCTGCGCTCTTCGGCGACAGAGAGAAACCAAAGCATGTCGTTCAGGTCCTGCCTCTTCACGGGTGGCCTCCGTCCAATTCATATCGGGTATCGATAAGTCCATCCGGATTGCAACGGCTAATCAAATTATCGGGAGCCGTTATCTTGGCGGCATGGAACGAAACAATCAGACAAAACACGTCGAAGCAGCGATCTTTACGAAGTCCCAGTCAGCGCTATGGGCACTGCCGGTCACAAACCGGGATCGCGCAACGGAAGCTTGGGGCGCCGTGCTGGCAATGGCGCTCTGCGTATCGGTGCTCATCGCCTCCGAGTTCATGCCGGTAAGCCTGCTCACGCCGATCGCCTCCGACCTTGGCGTGACGGAAGGCCGGATGGGTCAGGCGATCTCGATCTCGGGCATCTTCGCGGTGATCACCAGCCTCTTCGTTTCGGGATTGACCAGGCGGCTCGACCGCCGGGTGGTCGTCACGTCCTTTTCCTTGGTCCTGCTCGTCTCAGGAGGCATCGTCACCTTCGCGCCGAATTACGTGGTGCTGATGATCGGGCGCGCGCTTCTTGGTGTCGCCGTCGGCGGCTTCTGGTCGATGTCGACGGCAATCGTGATGCGGCTGGTCCGGGAAGACGCCGTGCCCAAGGGGCTGGCGATGCTCAACGCCGGCAACGCCATCGCGGCGACCATTTCGGCCCCGCTCGGCAGCCTGCTCGGCGATCACATCGGCTGGCGTGGCGCATTCTTCACGGTCGTACCGCTCGCCTTGCTCGCTTTGGTCTGGCAGTGGATGAGCCTACCTGCCCTGCCGCCACGCGGTGACGGGCAGTCGCGAAACGTCCTTAGCCTGCTGCGCCGACGGCAGGTCGCGCTCGGCATGTCCTCGATGCTATTCTTGTTCATGGGCCAGTTCGCGCTGTTCACCTATCTACGACCCTTCCTGGAGATGGTGACGGAATTACCGGTATCTTCGTTGTCGCTTCTCCTGCTTTTCATGGGGCTTGCGGGAGCGCTGGGAACCTATCTGATCACCGGCATGCTGAGGGCTCGCCTGTTCAGTATCTTGGCCGCGATACCGTTCCTGATGGCATTGATTGCCTTTGGTCTGATCATGCTGGGAACATTTTCGCTTGCCACCGCGGCTTTCCTGATCGCCTGGGGCCTGTTGGGCACTGCAGCTCCCGTCGGCTGGGGCACATGGCTCAGCCGCCACCTCGCCGACGATGCCGAAGCTGGTGGTGGACTGCAGGTTGCGACGATCCAGCTCGCCATCACCATGGGGGCGGCGATCGGCGGTTATCTGTTCGACACGGCTGGCTGGATGAGCACTTTCGCCTTCGCCGCCGCGTTGCTTGTCGGCTCTTCGGCCCTTGCCGTGGCGGCCTGGCACGCCGGCAGGAGAACCTAAGATGAACGCGAATGCGCCGAAAGCCACCCGACGGACAGTCCTTATGGGTGCCCTCGCGATCGCCTGCCTGGCGCCGGTCGCAAAGGCACAGAAGGGTAATGCCCCAGCAAGCGAGGAGCCCACGACCATGAAAGTCAGGATGACGTTCAACGGCCAGACGATGGTCGCGACCCTCTCTGACAACCCGTCGGCCAGGGACTTCGCGTCCATGCTGCCGCTCGACCTGAAGATCGACAACTACGCCGACAACGAGAAGGTCGTCTACTTGCCGCGCAAACTGACGGAACCGGCGAGCGGCCCATTCCACAACGAACGCCCCGGCGACCTCTGCTATTTCGCGCCCTGGGGCAACCTGGCGCTCTTCTATGGCGACTATCGCTATTCCTCCGGGCTGATCCGGCTCGGTCGATTTGATGACGGTATGGTACGCGGCGAATTTCCGATCCGTATCGAGCTGGTTTGACGCTGCTCCCCTCCCCGCAGTTGCGAAGCGTGTCCGGCGCAGGCGCCGGGTTTGTGCGACCGAATCCTTCAATGCAGCAATGAAAATGGAGATGCGACGATGAATAAGAAGCACGACAAGCCCGTCCCGAACGGCGATTTTCAGCTCGACCGGCGGCACCTGCTAAGGGTGACCGGCGCAGGCATCGCGGCACTTGGCGCATTCTCTGTTCTGGATGGCGGCTCTGTTCTCGATGGCGGCGTGGCCGCCGCCCAGGACATGTCGGAAGGAGCTGCAAATTTCTATACGAGCGACCGCGTTACTCTGCAAAAGATTGCTTTCAAGACCCAATACCAGATGACCGTGGCGGGAAATCTCTTCCTCCCGAAGACCCTCGACCCGAGCTCGAAGAGCCCGGCAATCATCGTTGGCCATCCGATGGGTGCCGTGAAGGAACAGAGCGCTAACCTCTATGCCACCAAGATGGCCGAACAGGGGTTCGTCGCCATGTCCATGGATCTGCCGTTCTGGGGTGAGAGTGAAGGTCAGGCCCGCAACCTCGTCTCGCCCGATATCTATGCGGAAGCCTTCAGTGCCGGCGTCGATTTCCTCGGCAGCCAGAGCTACGTTGACCGGCAGAGGATCGGCGGCATCGGCATCTGCGGCAGCGGTAGCTTCATCATCAGTGCGGCAAAGATCGATCCGCGCATCAGGGCGATTGCGACCGTCAGCATGTATGACATGGGTGCCGCCTTCCGCGACGCCTTGAACCACTCGCAGACCGTCGAGCAACGCAAGCAGTTCATCGCGACGGCTGCCGAGCGGCGCTGGGCCGAGTTCGCCGGCAGCGACACGCAGTACATGGGCGGCACCGTGCTCGAACTGAAGGCCGACACCGATCCAGTACAGCGCGAGTTCTACGATTTCTATCGTACACCGCGCGGAGAATTTACTCCGAAGGGCGCGACAAGTCAGACGACGACGAAACCCACGCTAACCAGCAGCGTCAAGTTCATGAACTTCTACCCGTTCAACGACATCGAGACGATCTCGCCGCGTCCCATGCTGTTCATCACGGGCGACCAGGCGCATTCCCGCGAGTTCAGCGAGGACGCTTACAAGCGGGCGGCGGAACCCAAGGAACTGTTTTGGGTGAAGGGTGCCGGTCACGTGGACCTTTACGACCGTCTCGACCTCATCCCGTTCGACAAGCTGACGGTTTTCTTCGACCAACACCTCGCAGCGTGACGAGCCTTAAACACGTCATGCGGTCAGCGCGTGCCATGACCACTTTTGGTCGTGGCACGCCTCGCCAAAGCCTGCGCGTGTCAGACAATCGTCGAATCATAGCTCTGAACGATATTCGCTCCCATAAAAATCAACGCACCAGGCTTCGGCCGCGACGGACGGCCGGGTGCCGGCTCAGGCGCAGCCTGACGACCGGCTAACCAAGCGGCGCTGTGCTTGGATGATGTTGGCCGTGCCGCGCCGGCGACGGTAGCTGTCGAAGTCGCCGAGCGCCGAGACAAGAGCCGGAACCGGCAGGCCACCCAGACCTGGCTGGACGAGCAGCGACCTGGGCTTGAAGAGGCCGAGACCGGAGCGCACCGCAGGCACCACGAGATCCAGTCGCCCCATATTTGTCAACAAACACATAATAAATGGTATTCACAATTGTCGACAAATTCGTTGACAAACTCTCTCGGTGTGCGATGGTGCTAATAGCAAGGCACGAGCTAGGGAGGAGCCAGTGTTGATGCAAGGTCTTCGGAGGACCGTCGCGACCGCGTATCCGTGGGACTTTTGGCGACGGCCGCACATGCCGACACGGTCCACCGGGCCGGCCGGCGCGACATCTCTCATTCGATCCCTATTCCACGTCCCACCATCGAACCGCGCGTTCCTCAACCACATCCATGAAGGATTGGTGCGGGAACGAGCCTGAGCTCAAGGTGGTGTCTGCGCCGGCTATCGACTGGCCGTCAATCGACGGCAAGACGACGCTTCAAGCTGTGCCAGCACGTCAAATAGCTGTGCGGATTCCAACGCTGACGATTTGATGGCCTCGCTGGCCAAGGAACTCGACCGCCAAAAGCGTCTGGCAATCAAAACGGCGGCGCCCAAGCTGGCCAAAGACGCATGATCCCGCTGCTCCTGCGGCCGATGGTCGACAGGATCGAGCAGGTCGTGTCCGCGCCGGGAACAAGTCGCGACACCGGCCGACCCGTGTCGCCGATTAGACATACGGCCCGCTGTCCTTGCCTTCAAAGACGAAGATTCCCCTTCAAGGGATAGGTAACCTCAACCAGGGAGAACTGCAGAATGCTCAAGAAATTGACCCTCGCGGCCGTCATGTCGGCCGTGCTTTCCGCGGCTGGCCATGCGGAAACGCTCAAATGGGGCGCTTCGCGCGACATTTATTCGCTCGATCCCTATTCCTATGGCGACAGCTACACGCTGTCCTTCCTCAACCACGTCTACGAGGGGCTTGTCCGCTACGACGCCAATTTGAAGATCGAGCCGGCGCTGGCGACATCGTGGGAAACCGTATCAGATACGGTCTGGCGGTTCCATCTGCGCGAGGGCGTCAAGTTCCACGATGGGGCCGACTTCACCGCGGACGACGTGATGGCCTCTCTCACGCGGGTCAGCGATCCAGCCTCTCCGCTCCGCGGCAACCTTCCGGCCTACAAGTCGGCAAAGAAGGTCGATGACCACACCGTCGATATCGAACTCACCGGCCCCTATCCGCTGCTCCTGAACGACCTGACGAACATCCACATTTTCGATGCTACCTGGCTCACCGACAATAACTCGCTAAAGCCGACGGACGTCGGCAAAAAGATCGAAGGCTACGCCACCTACCACACCAACGGCACCGGTCCGTTCAGGCTCGAGAGCCGTACGCCCGACAGCAAAACTGTCCTCGTCAAGAACGCCGAGTGGTGGGACAAGTCGCAGTCCAATATCGACCGCATCGAGTTCACGCCGATCGTTTCGGCCGCAACGCGGGTCGCCGCGCTGTTGTCGGGCGAGATCAACTTCACCGAGAACGCGCCTGCACAGGATATTCCGCGGCTCGTCGCGCAGCCAAACCTGAAGGTCATGGAGCGCACCGACCTGCGCACCATCATGATGGGCTTCAACCGCAAGCCGAAACTGGCCGACGGCGTCGACAACAAGTTCAACGATCTGCGCGTCCGCCAGGCTGTCGCCCATGCGCTCGACAAGGATCTCATCCAGAAGCGGGTCATGCGCGGCAAGTCGAGGACGGCGGGCGCGATCATTGCACCGGAAATTCCGGGATATGTCGAAGCCCTGGACACGCTGGTACCGTACGATCCCGAATTGTCGAAAAAGCTGCTCGCCGAAGCCGGCGCTAGCGATCTCCCCTTTACGCTCGTCTGCACGAACGAGGCTTATGTCAATGAGGAGGAGCTTTGCCAGAGCATCGTCAACATGCTGAGCCGCGCCGGTTTCAAGCCGCAGCTCGACATCGGCCCGACGGCCGCACAGGCGCCCAAGCGCACGGGTGGTCTGTCTGACGTCTACATCATCGGCTGGGCGAACGAGCCGATGCTCGACAGCTACTCGATCCTGCTCCAGATGATCGAAACGCGAAGCGACAAGGCGGGCGTCTTCAACTGGGGTGGCTGGAGCTATCCAGAGATCGACAAACTGATCATCCAGGCATCGACCGAAATGGACCGCACGAAGCGGCTCGATCTGCAGACCAAGGCTCTCCAGATGGTCAAGGACGAAATGATCATGTTGCCGTTGCACCAGCAGCCAATGGCCTGGGTGATGAGCAACAAGATAGACCGGGTCGCCCAGCTGGCGGACAACAAGCCGCGCCACTGGCTGACCCATTTCGCGGAGTAACCCGCGCGCGGAGCTGGAACGGCAAGCGTTCCAGCTCCTGCTAACTTGCGAGGCTTCGGCGTCCGCCGTGGGGTCGTTCATGCCGATGATCTCGTCACGCCGTGGCGATCACCCCGCCTTTCTTGACAGCCACTTTGGCGAACGGACACCCCACGGCACTTCTGCCAACGCAGGGGATGCGCGACCTCGCAGGCGACTTACGCAAATAACGTATACAATACTTCCTTATTATGTTGACAATACCATACATTAGCGCTTCCTTATTCTGATCCGCCGCGCCATTCGTGCCGGATGCCAAAAATGGGGAGTGAGATGATCAACAGACGCTCGACATTGAAATCGTTGGCGCTCGGCGCCGTTTCGATCCTGGCAATTGCAGTCGCAACCACCCTTCCCGCACAAGCGGAGAACAAGGAACTCAAGATTGGCTTCGTCGGCGTGACCAGCGGTCCCGCCGCAGCCTGGGGCACATCCAACGTCCGCTCGATGCAGACACGCGCAGATTGGCTCAACGAGGCCGGCGGCGTGAAGATCGGCGACGACACCTACAACATCACCATCGTGACCTTCGACGACCAGAGGGACCCCAAGCGGGCGATTGCCGGCATGGAGAAGATGGCTCAGGAAGGTATCCATTACGTCGTCGGCCCGAACGTCGATGACGGCGCGGCAGCCGTTCGGCCGGTGGCCGAGTCCAAGGGGATCATCTATTTCCCCTATGCGTTCCCGAAAGCACTTTACGTCCCGCCGGCCTCGAATGCGATCCTCGGCATGGTGGCCAACTATCAATCCGGGCCGGCAATCTACAAGTATCTGAAGGAAAACAAGGGCGTGAAGAAGGTGGCTTTCATCGCCGCCAATGAATCCGACCCGATCAGCCAGCGTGACAGCGGCGTCGCTGCCGCGAAAGAACTTGGGCTGGAAGTGGTCGCCGAGACCGACACCTACCAGAACGACACACGCGACTTCACACCGGTGTTGACGCCTATCGTCCAGTTGAAGCCGGATCTGCTCGTCCTGTCCGGCGTGGCCCCCGCCAACGCGCCGCTGCTGATCCGCGCGGCGCGCGAGTTGGGTTACCAAGGGCTGATGTCGGCCGAGACGGCCCAGGACGCGACCGTGCTGCAGGAAGGCGCTGGCGAACTCGCCAACGGCTTCATCTCCGTCGGCGGCGCTTCGACCCCGGAGATCCGTACGCCTCTGATGGAGGAGTTCATCGAACGCTACACCAAGAAGTTCGGCGAATACAATGATGAGTCCAACACCAAGGTCTACGCGCTCGAATACATCCTCGAAACGCTCAAGGCGAACCCCAAGGCGATAGACGACGTGGAGGAGTTCAAGAAGACCATCGACAGCTTCTCCGCCCCCAACCCCTACGCCAAGAACAGCACGCTGAAATATGTCGGCAGCACCTCCTTCGGTCAGAAGCGCCAGGTTTCGGTACCGATGGTGGTGACAGAGTTCGAAAACGGCACCTTCAAGACGTTGTTCGTCGGCGAAGTGGACTGACGTGACCTGATTTGCAGTCAATCGAGGTTCGGGACCGGTCCCGGACCTCCCATCGACCGGATTTGCAGCCATGGAACAAGTCATTGCCAACGGTCTCTATCTGGGTGCGCAATATGCGCTGATCGCGCTCGGTTTGACGCTGATCTTCGCGCTCATGAACGTTCTCAACTTCGCGCACGGACAAATGTACGTGCTGGGCGGCTTCGTGACATACTCGGTTTACGGCCAGCTCAAGCTGCCTTTCGTGGTTGCGCTGGTCTGTTCGGGGGTGACGCTGGCGGTCGTCGGCGCGCTGATGGAGAAGTTTCTTTTCCGGCCAGTGATCCAACGCAGCAAGCGCGAGGAGAGCACGATGCTGCTCGCCGCTGCCACCGCATTCTTCCTCGAAGCCATCATCCTGCTTCTGTTCGGCGAGAAGCAGCGTGGCGTGCCGAAGATCATCAGCGGCGTTTTCATCTCCGACCGGGTGATCTTACCTTACGATCGCATCGTCGTCGGCGTGATCGCGATACTGATGATCGCCGCCTTCATGCTCTACATGCAATATAGCAAACCGGGCCGCGCCATGCGGGCGCTGGCGCAAGACCGCATTGCCGCGCAACTGATGGGGGTCAAGGTCGAGCGCTATTCCATGATCGGCTTCGCGCTCGGGGCGATGCTCGCCGGGGTGGTTGGCGGCTTGCTGGTGACGATCACCGGCGTCAATTCCGGTATCGGCGGACCGATCTCGATCAAGGCGTTTCTGATGGTGATGATCGGCGGCGCCGGTGTGGTTGCCGGCGCCATTGCCGGCGGCTTCATCCTCGGCATGATGGAATCGGTCGGCCTTACCGTGCTGCGCGAATACGGCGACGTCACCTACCTCGCCATTTTCGCGCTGCTGATGATCTTCTTGAGCATCCGCCCGAACGGGCTGATGGGCAAACCGTGGGGCTGATGCGATGAAACCATCCGCAACTCCCAAAATCATCTCGGCCGCACTCTTCCTGCTCGCGCTTCTCGTCGGGGTGCCGTTGCTCATCAACGTCACCGGCCGGACCGATCTCTATTACACGCTGACCTCGGTGGCGCTGCTCAGCATCATCAGCGCGGGCGTATGGATCACCTTCTATATCGGCCGCATCAATATCGGCCAGGGCGCCTACGCGCTGATGGGCGGCTATGTTTCCGCCATCCTGGTGATGAACTATGGCGTGTCCTTCTGGCTGACCCTGCCTCTGGCGGGCCTCTTCTGTGCCGCGACCAGCGTTCTCATCGGGCTGCCCATTCTGCGCCTGCGCGGCGTCTACTTCGCCATGGTGTCGCTGGTGCTGACGGAAGTCGCCCGCCTGCTTGCCCTTGCCATACCGATCACCAACGGCGCCAAAGGCATCGTCAGCATCCCCCTGCCAGATGGCATAAGGTTTTTCGGCATCACTCTCGTTCCGGCTTTCTCGACTCTCGCCAATCCCCGGCTCGCCTTCTACATCGTCGCCGTATTGCTGATGGCGCTGTGTTTCCTCGGTCTCTATCGGCTCGCCCATTCGCGCATCGGCCAGCTTTGCCAATCACTGCAGCAGAACGAGGAGCTCGCCTCTTCGATCGGCGTCAACATCGCCTATCTGCGCATCGTCGCCTATGCGCTCTCATCCTTCCTCGGTGGTCTGGGTGGGGCGATGTTCGCAGCGATCTCCCAGTCAATCTATCCGTCGAGCTTCACGGTCGCCGACTCGGTGAATTTCATGCTCAATTGTTTCCTTGGCGGGCTCGGCTATGTGCTGGGGCCGATGCTTGGAACCTTTGTCCTCTATTTCGGCTGGGACGTGCTGTTCCAGACGGGCGAATACCAGCTCCTGATCTTCTCGACCGTGCTGATCGTGCTGATGCTGGTCCTGCCCAACGGTCTGCTGAGCCTCGCCTTGCCCGGCAAGAGGAGCCTCTAGCGCCATGGCCGACATTCTCGAAATCATCGGCCTTACCAAACGTTTCGGCGGGCTCGTCGCGGTCAACGACGTCTCCTTTTCGGTGCGCGAGCGCGAGATCCTTTCGGTCATCGGGCCAAACGGCGCTGGCAAGTCGACGCTGTTCAAGCTGGTCGCCTCGTTCCTCAGGCCGACCGAAGGCGAAGTAAGGTTCAAGGGGCAGAGAATCTCCGGCCTGTCGCCACACGTCGTGGCCCGCAAGGGCGTCGTGCGGACCTTCCAGGAGACCACGATCTTCAAGAACATGACCGTGCGCGACAATGTCGTGACGGCGCATCACTTGCGCTCGAGCGCCACCCTCGCCGGCTTCTATTTCGGCAGTGCCTCGGCACGCAGCGATCTGGACGCGTTCGGGAGATCCGCGGATGAAATCCTCGATTTTCTCGGGCTGGGACCGATGCAGGCCGAGATCGCCAGCAACCTGCCCCACGGGCATTTGCGGGCGCTCGGCATCGCCATCGCCCTTGCCACCGATCCGTCTGTGATCCTGCTCGACGAGCCCTTCGCGGGCATGAATCACGACGAGACCAGGCGTGCGGTCGAGATCGTTAGAAAGCTGCGTGAGCGCGGCCTTACTGTGCTCCTGGTCGAACACGACATGCCGGCTGTCATGAACATTTCCGATCGCATCATCGTGCTCAACTTCGGCCTGAAGATCGCCGAGGGTACGCCGGCAGAAATCAAGCAGAACCCGAAGGTCATCGAAGCTTATCTCGGTGTCGAAGACGAATCGATCGGATTGTAGGCCATGGAACCGCTCCTCAAATTCGACGACGTTGAACTCTACTACGACCATGTCTATGCCCTGAAGGGCGTGTCGATCGAGGTCAAGGAAGGGGAAACCGTCGCCCTGATCGGGGCCAACGGTGCGGGCAAGTCGTCGATCCTGCGGGCCATCACCGGCCTCAGAAAGATCCGCAAGGGTGAGATCCGCTATCGCGGCAACCGCATCGACGGCGTCGCGCCGGACGAGATCGTCCGTATGGGTATCTCGATGGTGCCCGAAGCGCGTCGCGTCTTCCCTTTCATGACTGTGCGCGACAACCTGCTGATGGGCGCCTTTACTCGCTCCGACAAGGTCGAGATCCGACAGAGCATGGACATGGTGCTGACGCGTTTCCCACGACTTAAGGAGCGCTACACGCAACAGGCGGGCACGATGAGCGGCGGCGAACAACAGATGCTGGTGATCGGGCGAGCCCTGATGGCGCGCCCTCGCCTGTTGCTCCTCGACGAACCGTCACTCGGCGTCGCGCCGAAGCTGGTGCAGGACATCGCGCGTTCGATCGTGGCCATCAACCGCGACGAAAAGGTCAGCGTTCTGCTTGTCGAGCAGAACTCGCGCATGGCGCTGCGTATCTCCCAGCGCGCCTACGCGTTGACGACCGGCCGGGTTGCGCTCAGCGGAAGCTCGGCGGAATTGCTGAGCGACGATCGCGTCAAGCATCTCTATCTCGGCGGCGAAGTGTAGGCAGGACCGAATATGCGCATCCTCGTCATAAACCCCAATACGACGACTTCGATGACCGACAAGATCGGCAAGGCCGCAAAAATCGCCGCGTCGGCCGGAACCAGGATCATCGCAGTCAATCCGAAAGACGGTCCACCGAGCATCGAGGGCTATTTCGACGAGGCCTTCGTGGTGCCTGGCATTCTCGCCGAGATGTTCAAAGCAGGCGATATGGACGCGTATGTGATCGCCTGTTTCGACGATACGGGTCTCGATGCAGCGCGCTGCGCTACGAGCGCGCCGGTGATCGGAATAGGTGAAGCGGCGTTTCACATTGCAACGCTGATTGCCGGCAAATTCAGCGTCGTCACTACGCTCGCGCGCTCGGTGCCCGCGATCGAGCACAATCTATCGAAATACGGCCTGTCTTCTCGCTGCGCCAAGGTGCGGGCATCGGATGTCGCCGTCCTTGACCTCGAAGAACCGGGTTCTGAAGCCCGTCAAAAGATCTCAGTTGAAATTTCCCGTGCGATCATCGAAGACAAGGCGGAGGCGATCGTACTCGGTTGTGCCGGGATGGCCGATTTGGCCCACCAGCTTTCCACCGAACACGGGGTGCCGGTGATCGACGGTGTGGCCTGTGCGGTCAGGCTTGCCGAAGCCATATCGAGCTTGGGCCTGAGAACCTCGAAGGTCGGCGGTTATGCCAGCCCGCTCGCCAAGCAATTTGCCGGTCACTACGCGCCATTGTCGCCGGGGTTGAACAAGCTGCGATAAGGATGCATCGGGATGTCCAAGGACGTTGTCCGCCGGCGCAAGAGATCAAAGACGAACCCGCCAGATGCGCCGGATATGTCGTCGGCACGCGATCCGGAACCCCATAGTCGGATACCGGCCACGCGCTGGTCGCCGATTTATCACGGCCTCCGGGACGCAATCGTCGGTCATCGGCTCGCTCCGGGCACGAAGCTGCCGGAAGACGAGCTCGCGTCGATCTATTCGGTCAGCCGCACGGTCATCCGGGCCGCTCTTCAGGCGCTCGCCCACGACCGTCTCGTGCGACTCGAACCCAATCGCGGCGCCTTCGTCGCCCAGCCGTCAACCAGAGAGGCGCGCGAGGTTTTCGAAGCGCGCGCGCTGATCGAACCCAGGGTCGCCGCCCTTGCGGCGGAAGTGGCCAAGCCGGAGGACATCCGGCTCCTGCGGTACCACCTCGATAAGGAACATGAGGCGCTGCATGCCGGCCGCGACAGCGACGCGATCATGCTATCGGCGCGATTTCATGTGGGTATCGCGGAAATTGCCGGCCATTCCGTCCTGACCGGCTTCGTACGTGATCTCGTTTCTCACTCCTCGCTGATTATCGCCCTCTACTGGAAGCGGCGCGATACGACCTGCGAAAGCCACGCCCATCACGCGCTCGTCGACGCCATCGAAGCAGGCGAAGCCGCCAAGGCCGCCGAGCTGATGAAGGAACATCTGCTCGACCTTCTGTCAGGCCTGGAGCTCGCCCCGCCGGCAAAGAAGCCGGAGAGCCTTGCAGAGATGCTGTGCTGATATCGCCGCCGGACTGTCACCAAGTCCGGTCGCGCGGCATGGCAGTGCTATGCCTTCGCGGCTCTTGGTCGCGCGTTAGCGGGCGGCCGATTGCCAGCGGCAGAAACCGGGCGCACACCCGACCGTTCCGGCCGTACGGCGCAAACGGTAAGGGGGAACGACAGGAACCTGCCAGGGCAATTGCCGGAGCCATAATGTCGGGAATGCGGATCGAGACTGGAGTACGAGGCAGGAGGAATGTGAGCCGTACCAAGGATCAGGAAGGGTAAGGCACCTTCACCCATGTCGGGGGCTCATGGTCCGCCCTCCGCTTGATCCGCTCTTTCAATCTCGCCAGAGCCTCATCACCCGGAATAGTGGGACCGTCATCATTAAGCCGCTTGGTCATTTCCCGGCGAAACAGTTCTTCATGCAGGTCCGGGTGGGCGCCCAGCTCCATGAACACCTGCATGGCCGCAAACACGGCCTCCGAAGGATCAAGAAACCGTCCGCGCTCAACCTGGGCGAGCACCCATTCGGCAACCGACGGCACAAGGTAGGCTTCCAGCCGCAGGCCGTGCTCTGACGCTTCGGCTTTCAGGGCGGCGGCCTGCGCCTGCTGGGCCGCACGGTATTCCGGCGGATAGATATCGTCGTGCGGATCTGCCATGTCGCTCACAGCCTTTCCTCAAGAGCCTCAAGCGTGAGGTCCTGCCCGCCGTAGAAGACGCCCAGCACCAGAACGTGCGCGTCTTCCACCACAAAGGCGATGCTCACGCTCCGGCGGTAACCGATAATGCGGAGGCCCGGAATGAGACCGTCCCTCACCGTTCCGCGCTTGGGGAACGTCGCCAGCTCCGCAATGAACCGGCGGATACCGCTGATGTAATTCCAGGCTACGACGGGCCCGGCTTTGTCGTCACTCGCGAGGTCGCGGTAGAGATCCCGCAATTCCCCTTCAGCCCGCTCATGCAGGACAATCCTGTATGCCTTCATCCCTACTTGGCTTTCGCCAGCCGGGCTTGATGTTCAGCCTCAAGGCGGGCGAAGGCGTCATCAAGGGGAACGCCCCTGGAAGGGTCACGCTTCAATTCCGCATAACGGGCAGGAATCTCCTGATTCAGCCAGCGTTCGCGGGCTTCCTCCTGGTCTTCCAGCAGGCGCAGGCCCGCCCGGACAACCTCGCTGGCATTGTTGTAGCGGCCGGATTCAAGCTGCTTCTTGATGAACTTTTCGTAGTGTTCGTTGAGTGCAAAACTCGCCATGGCATCGGACCTCCTGTTATCTGAATTATAGGTCGCGATGCCGGAATTAACAACTGTTATCAATTATTGATACCTTATCTTGGTTCTTTAAAAGGCGGCCACGCCTCCGGCGTGGCCGGTTGAAAGAAGGCTAAACCTTCTGTGAGCGCCCCGCCAAGCGGGCGCTGCGAACCGGCAAGCGGTTCGTGTGGACACCCGTTCGGGTGTCTCTGCGAGGCTGTGGAGCCCCGTGTCCGTGCAGGGGCGGCGGTGCCGCCGCCCTCGGCATCTTCCGTGCCCGGTTCGCCCTCTGCCGGGGTTTGCGGGCGTTGATGCCCGAGGCTTACGTCGTCGACGAGCTGTACCGGAAGAAACGAGGTTGACGCCTCGAAGTGGCTAAGTGTCTTCCGCCATAGACGGATCTGAGCCGGATAGATGTCATGGCGACGAGCTACATCACCAATGCGGACGCCAGGCTGGTCAGCTTCCGCCAATATCTTCAGCTTAGTTTCTTTCGACCATCGCCGCCTACGCTCAACGCCGGAAATGATCTCCATGCGAGCCGTGCCAACCTCTCAGATCTGGAATTAGTGTCAGCACTAATGCTGGTTCTAATGCCAGAACATCGCCTAACTGGCTCGTTCAGCAAAATCCGCTCACCGGACGCTTACATTTAAACGGGGTTGTCCTCTCGCCCATCGCGGCGCCGTGCTGATGTTGTCAGATCGGCGCCCAAACGCAAAAAGCCCGCGGACATTTCTGTCCTGCGGGCTTTTGTTGTGGTTTGGTTGCGGGGGCAGGATTTGAACCTGCGGCCTTCAGGTTATGAGCCTGACGAGCTACCGGGCTGCTCCACCCCGCGTCCTCTAGGTAAACCGCTTAGCGGTTTATCCGGTCAGCGTAAATCCCTATGGGATTTATCGCGGTAACGTAAATCCCGAAGGGATTTATGGTCTCTGCCGAGCAAATTGCGAAGCGATTTGTCTCGTGTAAGGGACGCACTTGTTATTTTCAGTCTAGCAAAACAAAAGGGCCGCTTGAGGGCGGCCCGTGTTCGGCAGGGCCGAAGTGGTTTGTGTCGAGAAGATTTCCGGTATTTCTTGCGTTTTGCAGACCTGGCAGCGACCTACTCTCCCGCGTCTTAAGACGAAGTACCATCGGCGCTGGGGCGTTTCACGGCCGTGTTCGGAATGGGAACGGGTGCAGCCACCCCGCCAGAACCACCAGGTCGGCAAAGCGCAAGATTTGCGCCCGAAGGGCGCAAACCGAATGAGAAGCTGGTGAGATGGGAGGCCATCTCTTTGATTTGAACACGTCTTGCGTCTTATCCGGATAATTCCAGCAGCCGGCAGAGCCGAGCCGCCGGAAGTCCGGCGCGCCGTCCGCAGCGCCTTTGGCGCGTGAGGACGTATATAGCATCATCAAACTTCGTTTGATGAGCATGAGCAATGGGAACGATCAAGCCGATCGAACGATTAGTACTGGTAAGCTTCATGCGTTGCCGCACTTCCACACCCAGCCTATCAACGTGGTCGTCTTCCACGGTTCTCAAGGGAATACTCGTTTTCAGGTTGGTTTCCCGCTTAGATGCCTTCAGCGGTTATCCATTCCATATATAGCTACCCTGCTATGCCCTTGGCAGGACAACAGGTCCACCAGAGATATGTCCATCCCGGTCCTCTCGTACTAGGGACAGATCCTGTCAATATTCCTACACCCACGGCAGATAGGGACCGAACTGTCTCACGACGTTCTGAACCCAGCTCACGTACCGCTTTAATTGGCGAACAGCCAAACCCTTGGGACCTGCTCCAGCCCCAGGATGCGATGAGCCGACATCGAGGTGCCAAACAACCCCGTCGATATGGACTCTTGGGGGTCATCAGCCTGTTATCCCCGGCGTACCTTTTATCCGTTGAGCGATGGCCCTTCCACGCGGGACCACCGGATCACTATGACCGACTTTCGTCTCTGCTCGACTTGTCAGTCTCGCAGTCAGGCGGGCTTATGCCATTGCACTCGACGAGCGATTTCCGACCGCTCTGAGCCCACCATCGCGCGCCTCCGTTACTCTTTCGGAGGCGACCGCCCCAGTCAAACTACCCACCATACACTGTCCCGGATCCGGATGACGGACCGCGGTTAGACATCCATGACGATAAGGGTGGTATTTCAAGGATGGCTCCACAAGAACTGGCGTCCCTGCTTCAAAGCCTACCACCTATCCTACACATGCCGACACGAATGCCAGTGTAAAGCTATAGTAAAGGTGCACGGGGTCTTTCCGTCTGACCGCAGGAACCCCGCATCTTCACGGGGAATTCAATTTCACTGAGTCTATGCTGGAGACAGCGGGGAAGTCGTTACGCCATTCGTGCAGGTCGGAACTTACCCGACAAGGAATTTCGCTACCTTAGGACCGTTATAGTTACGGCCGCCGTTTACTGGGGCTTCGATTCAGAGCTTGCACCCCTCCTCTTAACCTTCCAGCACCGGGCAGGCGTCAGACCCTATACGTCGTCTTGCGACTTCGCAGAGCCCTGTGTTTTTGATAAACAGTCGCTACCCCCTGGTCTGTGCCACCCCAAAAGACTTGCGTCCATTGGGGTCACGCTTCTTCCGAAGTTACGCGTGCAATTTGCCGAGTTCCTTCAGCATAGTTCTCTCAAGCGCCTTGGTATACTCTACCTGACCACCTGTGTCGGTTTCGGGTACGGTCTATAATGATGGAGCTATTTCCTGGAACCGCGTCCCCGCCCGGACAATCCAATAAGTCCAGACAAGTTAAGCGATCCGTCACTACCACCAGGCCCACGAATATTAACGTGGTTCCCATCGACTACGCGTGTCCGCCTCGTCTTAGGGGCCGGCTAACCCTGCTCAGATTAACTTTAAGCAGGAACCCTTGGTCTTTCGGCGAGAGGGTCTCTCACCCTCTTTATCGTTACTCATGTCAACATTCGCACTTCCGATACCTCCAGGACCCCTCACGGGTATCCCTTCGCAGGCTTACGGAACGCTCCGCTACCACTCCTCAAAGAGGAATCCTCAGCTTCGGTGCATGGCTTTAGCCCCGTTACATTTTCGGCGCAAAGACCCTTATTTAGACCAGTGAGCTGTTACGCTTTCTTTAAATGATGGCTGCTTCTAAGCCAACATCCTGGTTGTTTTGGGATCCTCACATCCTTTCCCACTTAGCCATGACTTGGGGACCTTAGCTGGAGGTCAGGGTTGTTGCCCTTTTCACGACGGACGTTAGCACCCGCCGTGTGTCTGCCGACTAGTACTCCTCGGTATTCGGAGTTTGGTTAGGATCAGTAAGACGGTGAGTCCCCATAGCCCATCCAGTGCTCTACCCCCGAGGGTATTCGGTCGACGCTCTACCTAAATAGATTTCGCGGAGAACCAGCTATTTCCGAGTTTGATTGGCCTTTCACCCCTAGCCACAAGTCATCCCAATCTATTGCAACAGATGCGGGTTCGGTCCTCCAGTTGGTGTTACCCAACCTTCAACCTGCTCATGGCTAGATCACTCGGTTTCGGGTCTAATGCGACGAACTGAACGCCCTGTTCAGACTCGCTTTCGCTGCGCCTTCACCTATCGGCTTAAGCTTGCTCGTCACACTAAGTCGTTGACCCATTATACAAAAGGTACGCTGTCACCCTTGCGGGCTCCAACTGTTTGTAGGCATCCGGTTTCAGGTTCTATTTCACTCCCCTTGTCGGGGTGCTTTTCACCTTTCCCTCACGGTACTTGTTCGCTATCGGTCATGCACGAGTACTTAGGCTTGGAGAGTGGTCTCCCCATGTTCAGACAGGATTTCACGTGTCCCGCCTTACTCAAGGACAATGAGTGTTCTACGTGTAAGGGGCTATCACCCGCTACGGCCGACCTTTCCAGATCGTTCCACTTTATTCCTCATTGCCACTGGCCTGGTCCGCGTTCGCTCGCCACTACTTGCGGAGTCTCGGTTGATGTCCTTTCCTGCAGGTACTTAGATGTTTCAGTTCCCTGCGTTCGCTTCTTACACCCTATGTATTCAGGTGAAGATACCTTTAAACAATGCTTGGAAACCTAAGCCGTGCAACGCACGGCTTAAATTTTCCAAGCATTTAAGGTGGGTTCCCCCATTCGGAGATCCATGGATCAAAGCTCATTCGCAGCTCCCCACGGCTTATCGCAGCGTATCACGTCCTTCATCGCCTGTGCATGCCAAGGCATCCACCAAATGCCCTTTTGACACTTGATCGTTCTCATTGCCAATGCTCATCCTTAGTTGGATTTGGCAAACCTTTCCTTCTCGCTTGCGCTCGAAGGGGTGCCAAATCAACAGCTCGGTTACCTTTAACAACCGAGCAGTCAGATGCCATCGACGTGTTCGACAGGTCTGCTTTATTGGAACCACGCCGAGCGGTTCGCTTGCAGCCTGTCTTAAGACCAGCTTCTCGAGATCTGTCCGGTG
>NZ_CP144206.1:1680000-2641039 GCF_045277575.1 Sinorhizobium chiapasense
ATCGGTCGGTGACGAAGCGTTTGGCCATGGCGCAAAGTTTCGTCGCTTCCGCGTCGCCCGCATCCAGCGCCGAAGCGGCGCGCCACAGGAAGGTGCGGGCGATTTCGAGATCGGTTGCCATGTCGGCCAGACGGAACTGCAGCGCCTGGAACTCGCCGATCGCCTTGCCGAAGGCGCGGCGCTCCTGGACGTAAGCCAGCGTTTTCTCGAAGGCGGACTGGGCGCCGCCGAGGGACGCGGCGGCGATGTTGAGACGGCCGCCATCGAGTCCACCCATCGCGATCTTGAAACCATCGCCTTCCGCACCCAGACGGTTTTCCGCCGGCACGCGCACGCCATCGAGCATGACGGCGCGGGTGGGCTGGACGTGCCAGCCCATCTTCTTCTCATTGGCGCCGAACGTCAGGCCAGGGGCATCCTTCTCGACGACGAAGGTGGAAATGCCCTTGGGGCCATCCTCGCCGGTTCTGGCCATGATCACGTAGAGGCCCGAATCACCAGCGCCGGAGATGAACTGCTTCTGGCCGGTCAGCACATAGCTGTCGCCGTCCTTCACCGCCTTGGTCTTCAGCGCTGCCGCATCGGAGCCCGAGCCGGGCTCGGTCAGGCAGTAGCTTGCAAGAACTTCCATCGTCAAAAGCTTCGGCAGCAGCCGCTGCCGCTGCTCGTCCGTGCCGTAGCGGTCGATCATGCCGGCGCACATGTTGTGGATCGAGACGAAGGAGGCGACGGCCGGGCAGCCGGTCGCGAGCGCCTCGATGATGATCGCGGCATCGAGCCGCGTCAGCCCCGTCCCGCCGACATCGTCACGGACATAGATGCCGGCCATGCCGAGGGCCGCGGCACCGCGCAGCGTGTCGACCGGAAAGTGCTTCTGCTGGTCCCAGTCAATTGCGTGAGGGGCGAGTTCGTCGCGGGCGAAATCGAGCGCCATCTGACGAATGGCCTCTTGCTCCTCCGACAAGCGAAAATCCATATGCACGTCCTCCCTGACCGCATACCTGCTGCAGGTTTCTTTTAAACCTGCAGCAACTCAGAGTCCTACTGCGACTTTTGCGCGTCTCACAAGACGTGCGGCACTGTAGGCGTGGGGGCCTAGTTACACCAAACTTCGTACCGGCACAGATGCAACTTCTCACAGGTTCTGTTCAAAAATGAACAGACGCCCCAAATCAACTCTCGCTTAGACGATACGGCAGAGCGCCGCGTAAGTCATGATCCACGATCAGCCGGCGCTTCAAAGGCGGTACGGCGCGGCTCGCGCATTTCGTCCGCTCGCAGATGCGACAGGAAATGCCGATTGGATCGAAAGCGGCGCGGTTACCGAGATCCATGTCGTCCGCATAGACGAAGGCATCGGCGTAGGAAATCTCGCAGCCGAGCGCCAGCGCATAGCGCGGCTGCGCGGCGCGGAAACCGCCACCCCCCTTGGTAATCTGGGTGGCGAGACAGAGGTAGCGAACTCCGTCAGGCGTCTCGGCCAGTTGCCGGATGATCCGGCCGGGCGTCTCGAACGCCTGGTGCACGTTCCAGAGCGGACAGGCAGCACCGAAACGGGCAAATTGCAGCTTCGCGGCACTGTGGCGCTTGGTAATGTTGCCGGCCCGGTCGATGCGGGCAAAGAAGATCGGAATACCCTTCTGCCCCGGCCGTTGCAGGGTCGAGAGACGGTGGCAGACCTGTTCCAGCGACGCGCCAAAACGGGCGGCGAGCAGCTCGATGTCGTGCCTCAAGTCACGGGCGGCCTTTAAGAAGGCCTGATAGGGCAGGATCAGGGCGCCGGCGAAGTAGTTCTGCAGGCCGATGCGGCAGATCTCATAGGCCTCTTCGGTGCGAAAGCCGGCGCTGCCGGCCACCCGGTCGATCTCCTCGCGGGCATGAAGCTGAGCGATCTGCAACGCGATCTGGAAATCACGGGTCGCCGCCGGCGCATAAGGGTTGAGGGTGAGAAGCCGGGCACGCGGATCGAAGCGACGGATCGCCTCGTCGCCGGCGGCGCCGCGAACGACCCGGACGCCGTGGCGCTGCTCCAGATAGCTTGCAAGTGCGGCGTGATTGTCACCCTCACCGAGTCCAAGTTCCCCGGCAAGTCGCTCCGCAAGCATGTCGATCTCATGAATGTAATTGTCGACGAAATGGAAGAAGTCGCGCACTTCTTCATAGGGCGTCGTTTCGACGAAGGGCCCGCCGCGGCCGATCGTGTCGTCGATGCTTGCAAGCTGTTCGCTGTTGCGGCGATAGGCCTGGTGACAGGTGATCAGTGCATGCGCCAGCCCCGGCGCGTTCTGCGCGACGAGCTTCAACTCCTGCAGGCTTGCAGAATAGGTCTCGAACAAGGGATCGCTGAGAGCCTCCGAGAGCGCCGAGAGCAGGCGATCGCCCTCGCCGGTCGAAAGCTCGGCAATATCGATCTGGAACTTTTCGGCCAGTGCCAGAAGCACGGCAGCCGAGACCGGCCGTTGGTTGTTTTCGATCTGGTTGAGATAACTGGTGGAGATGCCGATGCGCTCGGCGAACTGACCTTGCGTCGCCCTATTCGCCTCCCGCAATTCCCTGACCTTGCGGCCGATATAGAGCTTGCCGATCGCCATGTTCGCAACTTTGCAATTTACGTTTTACAAATTTCTCTATTTCACATTTGCACATGAAGGGACGTTTTTCCATCCGACCTTCGACGCTATTGCGAAGCTCGAAGCGCCTCTGCACAATCGTTGAAAAAAGCCGGGCAGTGAAAAAATCGGGAGGGCACCATGCGCGCCATACTAGAACAGGTCGAAGCCCGCAGGGCCGAAGCGAGAGCCGGCGGCGGCCAGCGGCGGATCGACGCCCAGCATGGCAAAGGCAAGCTGACGGCACGCGAACGCATTGAAGTGCTGCTCGATGAGGGCTCCTTCGAAGAATACGACATGTATGTCACGCACCGCTGCGTCGATTTCGGCATGGAGAGCCAAAAGGTAGCCGGCGATGGCGTCGTCACCGGCTGGGGCACGATCAACGGCCGTCAGGTCTATGTCTTCTCCCAGGATTTCACCGTGCTCGGCGGTTCGCTCTCCGAAACCCATGCGCAGAAGATCTGCAAGATCATGGATATGGCGGTCCGAAATGGCGCACCGGTCATCGGCCTCAATGATTCAGGCGGCGCCCGTATCCAGGAAGGCGTTGCCTCGCTTGCCGGCTATGCCGAGGTCTTCCGCCGCAATGCCGAAGCCTCCGGCGTCATTCCGCAGATTTCGGTGATCATGGGCCCCTGTGCCGGCGGCGCGGTCTATTCGCCCGCCATGACCGACTTTATCTTCATGGTCCGTGACTCGTCCTACATGTTCGTGACCGGCCCCGATGTCGTGAAGACGGTGACGAACGAGATCGTCACGGCGGAAGAACTCGGCGGCGCACGGACGCACACCTCAAAATCTTCGGTCGCCGATGGCGCCTATGAAAATGACATCGAAGCGCTCGAAGCGACGCGCCTGCTCTTCGACTTCCTGCCGCTTAACAATCGCGAGAAACCGCCGGTCCGCCCCTTCCACGACGACCCGTCGCGGCTCGAAATGCGTCTCGACAGCCTGATCCCCGATAGCGCCAGCAAGCCTTACGACATGAAGGAACTGATCCTGGCCCTTGCCGACGAGGGTGATTTCTTCGAACTTCAGCAGAGCTTCGCCAGGAACATCATCACCGGCTTCATCCGCATGGAAGGCCAGACGGTCGGCGTCGTCGCAAACCAGCCGATGGTGCTCGCCGGCTGCCTCGATATCGACAGTTCACGCAAGGCGGCCCGCTTCGTGCGCTTTTGCGACGCCTTTTCGATCCCGATCCTGACGCTCGTCGACGTGCCCGGCTTCCTGCCCGGCACGAGCCAGGAATATGGCGGCGTGATCAAGCACGGCGCCAAGCTGCTCTTCGCCTATAGCCAGGCGACCGTGCCGATGGTGACGCTGATCACCCGCAAGGCCTATGGCGGCGCCTATGACGTTATGGCCTCGAAACATATCGGCGCCGACGTCAACTATGCCTGGCCAACCGCCGAGATCGCTGTGATGGGTGCCAAGGGCGCGACCGAGATCCTCTACCGTTCGGAACTCGGCGACGCCGAGAAGATCGCCGCGCGAACGAAGGGGTATGAAGAGCGCTTCGCCAACCCGTTCGTGGCGGCCGAGCGCGGTTTCATTGACGAGGTGATCATGCCGCATTCGTCGCGCCGCCGCATCGCCCGCGCCTTCGCATCGCTACGCAACAAGCAGGTCGATGTCCGTTGGCGTAAGCACGATACGATCCCGCTCTGATGGAGGCGACGATGGAATCGGAGCCGGAGCGCGTCATGACGCCGGAAGAGGCCCGGCGCGACCATTGGCAGATGCTGCGTTACATGAGCGTCAACGCGCTGCTAGGCGTGGCGATCGGGGCGTTGACGGCCGGCGTGCTGATCTGGCTCAACATCGGCGCCGTCGGTACCCATATCGCCCGCTCCACTAGCCCGGTTCTCGCGACCCTCATGGTCGTCGTGCCCTTCGCTTTGCTCTTCGGAGGTGCTGCCGCGGCATCGTCGATCGCGCTTTTGCCCTATCGCCGCAAATTCAAACGCTGACGCGCCATGAAGGCTTTGAAAGAGAAACAAATGTTCAAGAAAATCCTCATCGCCAACCGTGGTGAAATCGCCTGCCGCGTCATCAAGACCGCGAAGAAGCTCGGCATTGCGACGGTCGCAGTCTACTCCGACGCCGACCGCGACGCGATGCATGTGCGCGTGGCGGATGAGGCCGTGCATATCGGCCCCTCACCGTCGGCTCAGTCCTATATCGTCATCGACAAGATCATCGACGCGATCCGCAAGACCGGCGCCGATGCCGTCCATCCTGGCTACGGTTTTCTATCCGAGAACGCCATCTTTGCCGAAGCCTTGGAAAAGGAAGGGGTCGCCTTCATTGGTCCGCCGGTTGGCGCGATCCAGGCAATGGGCGACAAGATCACGTCCAAGAAGCTGGCGGCGGAAGCCGGCGTCTCGACGGTTCCGGGCCATATGGGCCTCATCGAGGATGCCGATGAGGCCGTTAGGATCGCCGCGTCGATCGGCTATCCCGTGATGATCAAGGCGTCCGCCGGCGGCGGCGGCAAGGGCATGCGCATCGCCTGGAACGACCAGGAGGCGCGCGAAGGCTTCCAGTCCTCCAAGAATGAGGCAAAGAACGCCTTCGGCGACGACCGCATCTTCATTGAAAAGTTCGTGACCGAGCCGCGTCATATCGAGATCCAGGTGCTCGGCGACAAGCACGGCAACACGCTCTACCTCGGCGAGCGCGAGTGCTCGATCCAGCGGCGCAACCAGAAAGTCATCGAGGAAGCCCCCTCGCCCTTCCTCGATGCCGAGACCCGCAAGGCCATGGGCGAACAGGCTGTCGCGCTTGCCAGGGCCGTCGGCTACCACTCGGCCGGCACCGTGGAATTCATCGTTGACGGCAAGCGCAACTTCTACTTCCTGGAGATGAACACCCGCCTGCAGGTCGAGCATCCGGTGACCGAACTCATCACCGGGCTCGATCTCGTCGAGCAGATGATCCGTGTCGCCGCCGGCGAAAAGCTCGCTTTCGGCCAGGACGAAGTGAAGCTCGACGGCTGGGCGATCGAAAGCCGGCTCTATGCCGAAGACCCCTATCGAAACTTCCTGCCGTCGATCGGCCGGCTGACGCGTTACCGTCCCCCGTTCGAGGGCACGCGCGACAATGGCACAGTGACGCGCAACGACACCGGCGTCTTCGAGGGCGGCGAGATCTCGATGTTCTACGACCCGATGATCGCCAAGCTCTGCACATGGGCACCGGACCGGCCTATGGCGGTCGAGGCAATGGCCGACGCGCTCGACCAGTTCGAGGTGGAAGGCATCGGTCATAACCTGCCGTTCCTTGCGGCTGTCATGCAGCAGCAGCGTTTCCGCGACGGTCGGCTGACGACCGCCTATATCGCCGAGGAATTTGCCGAGGGCTTCCATGGCGTTACGGCCGACGAGCAGTCGCTGCGCAAGCTTGCTGCCGTCGCCGTCTCGATCAACCAGGTGCTGCAGGAACGCGCCAGCCAGATCTCCGGCACGATCGGCAATCATCGCCGCGTCGTCGGCCATGACTGGGTGGTGAGCCTCGCCGATCGCGATCTCGCCGTGACTGCCGGCGCATCCGCCGACGGATCCTATGTAAGCTTCGCCGATGGCACGTCGGTGACCATCGCCGGCGACTGGACGCCCGGTCGTACGCTTGCCACCTTCAATATCGACAATGAGCCCCTGAGCGTCAAAGTCGATCTGGTCGGAACCGCCCTCCGGCTGCGCTGGCGCGGCATTGATGTCGTCACACATGTCAGGAGCCCGCGCGTTGCGGAACTCGCGCGGCTGATGCCAAAGAAATTGCCGCCGGACACCTCGCGCATGCTGCTCTGCCCGATGCCCGGCGTCATAACCTCGGTCTCGGTCAAGGCGGGGGATACCATCGAGGCGGGGCAGGCGCTCGCGGTCGTCGAGGCAATGAAGATGGAGAACATCCTGCGCGCCGAAAAACGGGCCGTGGTCAAGCGCGTGGCGGTCGCCGCCGGCGCCAGCCTCGCCGTCGACGAACTGATCATGGAATTTGAATGATGACGCTCTGGGTGATACCCCCCTCTGCCCTACCGGGCATCTCCCCCACAAGGGGGGAGATCGGCAAGCGGCACGCTCAGCAGTTCCTAAATTCGAGAGAGTCAGACGTACCTAAACGGCTGGATAAGCGGAAACGGCCGATGGTGGAACGAGGCCTCGCCTCCTCTATCTCCCCCCTTGTGGGGGAGATGTCCGGCAGGACAGAGGGGGGTGCCGCCGCCCACCACCTGACTACGCGCTGCGAACGGAGTAACGCCCATGACTGACAAGACAATCAAGGACTGGGAAACGCTCGCCGAGCGTGAACTCAAGGCAGCGCCGGAAAGCCTCACCTGGCAGACGCCAGAGGGCATCGCCGTGAAGCCGCTCTATACGGCTGACGACCTGCAAGCGATCGACCATCTCGGATCACTGCCGGGCTTCGAGCCATTCGTGCGCGGACCGCGCGCCACCATGTATGCCGGCCGCCCCTGGACGATCCGCCAATATGCGGGCTTCTCCACGGCCGAGGCCTCGAACGCTTTCTACCGCAAGAACCTCGCGGCCGGCCAGAAGGGTCTTTCGGTCGCCTTCGATCTCGCAACCCACCGCGGCTACGACAGCGATCACCCGCGCGTCGAGGGCGATGTCGGCAAGGCGGGCGTGGCGATCGACTCGGTCGAGGACATGAAGATCCTGTTCGACGGAATCCCACTCGACGAAATGTCGGTGTCGATGACCATGAACGGCGCGGTCATCCCGATCCTCGCCTCCTTCATCGTCGCCGGCGAAGAACAGGGCGTTTCGCGCGACAAGCTTTCGGGCACGATCCAGAACGATATCCTGAAGGAGTTCATGGTCCGCAACACCTATATCTATCCACCCGAACCCTCGATGCGCATTGTCGCCGACATCATCGAGTACACGGCCAAGGAGATGCCGAAGTTCAACTCGATCTCGATTTCCGGCTACCACATGCAGGAGGCCGGCGCGACACTGGTGCAAGAGCTCGCCTTCACGCTCGCGGACGGACGTGAATATGTGCGCGCGGCGCTGGCGAAGGGTCTGAATGTCGACGACTTCGCCGGCCGGCTCTCCTTCTTCTTCGCAATCGGCATGAATTTCTTCATGGAGGCGGCGAAACTCCGGGCCGCGCGTCTGCTCTGGACACGGATCATGAAGGAGTTCGAACCGAAGAAGCCGTCCTCGCTGATGCTGCGCACCCACTGCCAGACCTCCGGCGTCTCGCTGCAGGAGCAGGATCCCTACAACAACATCATCCGCACGGCCTTCGAGGCGATGTCGGCGGCCCTCGGCGGAACGCAATCGCTGCACACCAACTCCTTCGACGAGGCGATCGCGCTGCCGACGGAGTTTTCCGCCCGCATCGCCCGCAACACGCAGCTAATCCTGCAGCACGAGACCGGTGTCACCAAGGTGGTCGATCCGCTCGCCGGCTCCTATTACGTCGAAAGCCTGACCAACGAGCTCGCGGAAAAAGCTTGGTTACTGATCGAAGAGGTCGAGGCGATGGGCGGCATGACCCGCGCCGTCAATGCGGGCCTGCCGAAGCGGCTGATCGAAGAGGCGGCGACCCGTCGCCAGGCCGCCGTCGACAAGGGCGAGGAGATCATCGTCGGCGTCAACAAGTACCGGCTCGACAACGAGGAGCCGATCGACATCCTGGAAATCGACAACAGCGCCGTGCGGGCCGCGCAGATCCGCCGCATCGAGGAGACGAAGCGGCGACGCGACAGCATCAAGGTCGAGGAGACTCTGGGCGCCCTTTCCGAGGTGGCACGTACCGGCCAAGGCAATCTGCTTGCCGCCGCCGTCGAGGCGGCTCGGGCGCGCGCGACCGTCGGCGAGATTTCCGACGCGATGCGCAGAGCTTTCGGCGACCACGCGGCAACGCCCAAGGTCGTCAGCAAGATCTACGGCAAGGCCTATGAGGGCGAGCCGGAACTCGACGTCCTCTCCGGACGACTCGACGAGGTTTCGGCAAAACTTGGCCGCAAGCCAAAGATCATGGTCGCCAAGCTCGGCCAGGACGGGCATGACCGCGGCGCCAAGGTGATCGCGTCTGCCTTCGGCGACATCGGCTTCGACGTGCTTGCGGGCCCGCTGTTCCAGACGCCGGAAGAGGCCGCAGACATGGCGCTTGCCAGCAAGGTCGATGTCATCGGCGTCTCCTCGCTTGCCGCCGGCCACAAGACCCTGATGCCGCAACTCGCGGAAGCCCTGAAGAAGCGCGGCGGCGAAGATGTCATCGTCATCTGCGGCGGTGTAATCCCGCGCCAGGACTATGACTACCTGATGGACCATGGCGTTTCGGCCGTCTTCGGTCCGGGCACCAACGTGCTCGACGCCGCCCGCGCCGTGCTCGACCTGATCGAGGGCAAGCGCCGCAATATCTGACACGGAGGCGGAGGATCTCTGCTGTCTCGCGCGGTTGTCGGCGCCAGTCGGTGCTATGTTGTGTCGATGACGTCGATCGCCGAAGTGTTCGGACCCCCTACCCTGATAGGGCGTCTCATCGCTCGTTTCTGGCCGCAGCTCCTCTGGATCGGGATGCGGCTACATCGTGCATGATCTTCTGATGCGTGCGGCCGCGATACCGATACTTGCCGACGCATTCCGCGCAGCTTCCCCCTGCATTGGCGCTTGCCTTCTTCTCGCGACGGACGACAATCGAGTGCAGCGGAAAGGGTGAAACCAGATACCGTTTCGCCCCGGTCCTCCGCTTCCTCGGGAGGCCATTGATGCGAAAACTGCAATCGCAAGGGGTTCATCACATCACGCTCGTCGGCGCCGACCGGCAGACGTCGATCGATTTCTGGGAGGGGCTTCTCGGCATGCCCTTCATCTTCGAGCAGCCGAACCTCGACCGGGCAAGCGAAAGCCATCTCTATTTCGACCCGGGCGATGGCCGCCTGATCACCATCTTCACCGACGAGAATCGCAAGCCCGACCCAGAGCGAACACCGACAGATATCGGCTGCGTGCACCACATCGCCTTCGCCGTCTCACGCGCGACGTTCAACCAGGCGGTGGAGCGGCTCGACGAGCGAAACATCCAGCATAGTGGCGTCAAGGATCGCGGCTTCATGGACTCGATCTACTTCGAGGATCCTTTGGGGCTGCTGATCGAACTCGCCTCCTATCGCTTCGAGCCGCCGCCGGGCCACAGCCATGCCGAGGTGCTGATGGAGGCACACAGGGTCAGGGTCGCACGCGGCGACTACAATATCGCCGAGGTGCACTTGGCCGATGCGATCGAGGCACTGACCGCGCGCGCCCGGCCGACGCTGTCGTCCGACCGGCAGCCGAAGGATCCGTATCGGTCGCGATAGGTTCAGTCGCGCTCACCGCCTATCGTCCAACGCGCGCAACCGGCCGGCACGGCAGCAATTGCGGTATCGCGACCAAAAGGGAGGAGTGACATGTCTGCAATCAAGCTCAACGTGATCAAGCCCAGCGTAAACAACATGACGGCGCGCGTCTTCCTGCGGGCAGCCAAACTCGATTTCAGCGAGCAGGACGTCTTTGGCCAGACTCGGACGGCTGAATATCTGGCGAAGGCTCCGTCGCATCTGACACCGATGATGGAGACTGCGGAGCTGCCCAAGGGTGCCCTGTGGGAGAGCTGCGCGATCATGCAGTATCTTTGCAACAAGCACGGGCTTGACGACTTCTATCCCAAGGATCCCGAGACCCGCGCCATGATCGACAGCGCCATGTTCTACCTGATCGGCACCTTCTATCCCTATCTCGCGCGGGCCACCTACCCGGCCCTGAACTTCCCGCTCTATCCGGGGGAAGTCGGTTGCAGCGATGCCGACGCGGAGACGAAGGAGAAGGCGCGACGGGCAGCCGCAGAGGCGCTTGCCGAACCGCTCGACGTCTTTCGGGCGTTCTATATCGGCGACAAGCCCTTCATCGGCGGATCCAAGCCGTCGATCGCCGACATCCGACTCGCAGCAACCCTCGAGTTCCTGGCGGCAATCGACTACGCGCTTCCGGACTGGGCGAAGACCTACGTCGGCAACATGGAGAAGACGCTCGGTAATGCCTACACCGAACCGGCCACCGATGTGCGCGGTTACATCAGCTATGTGAAGGCCCAAGGTTAGGCGCATCCCCGCCTCGATCGGCGGTCATAGCACGGGTTCACTGGACGAGAAGCACGATACCGGTCGCGCTCAGCGCCACTGTCCAGAGGCGGTCAAAATTGATCCAGGCTGAACGAAGTGCCGCCAGGCCAAGCCATTCGAACACGGCAATCGCAATCGCCGCGACGACGGCCAGCATTGCCGCGCCATGAACGGCAACGGCGGCAAGCGCGACCGGCAGCGAGCCTGCGACTGCAAGGTCTCCGGCTCGATCCGCCACGCAGAGGCTGAGGACCGCCGGGACCAGCATCAGGCCCGCCCCGTGGCTCGTCGCCATCAGGAAGGACCAGAGGCCAAGTCCGGCCATGCCGGCACGCATGCCGACCCTGACCCGGTGGCGGTGTCCGTAAAGCGCGCCGTACGCGGCGACGCTGAGAATGAGCAGTGCCGCGACGAGCCTGAAATGATGCGGCTCCAACACCGCGCCGAACGCGACGACCACCGCCAGCGTGAGCGCAGCGGAGACGGCATGACCGACAGCAATCGGAGCAAGCGACAACCACACGATCCGGCGGCTCTGGCGGTGAAGCCCTAGCGCGACCGCAAAGAGCCAGCCCATCGCCGGATTGATGCCGTGAAAGGCGCCGAGACCGATAATCGAAAGCCACGGCCAGGCGGTCGTCATTCGCTCTGAGAGGACCGCATGGTCGCCCCCTCCCTATGGATAGCAATAGGAATCCGACGAGCAGTCGCCGCCTTCGAGGCGAACCTGATGCGGGCGGTGGCCTTTCGGCCAGTCGACGAAAAAGTTCTCGTCGAAGGCGATGCCGCCACCGTCGGCGACATCGAGTTTGACCATCCATCCGCCGATACCATCAGGGTAGAATTGCGGATCGATGGCGCCATAGAGCGAATTGGTGAAATAGACCCGCTTGCCGTCGCGGCTGATCTCCACCATCTGTGGCCCGCCGTTCAGCGCTCCGTTCGTCGCCTTCGGATGGGAGGCGCGCGAAACGATGCCGCCGATCCGCACCCGGCCCGTTTCCTTCGGCGCCAAGGGGTCGGAAACGTCGTATTGGATCATGTCGCCGGTGCCCCAGCAGGAGACGTATAGGAAGTGGTCGTCCATCGAGAGATCGATGTCGGTAACGAGTGGCGCGACCGCGCTGAAACCTTTCAGCACCGGCGGCAACAGATCCGGGTCCGCTGGTTCTGCCGGAATCTCGATCACCTTCTTCACGGCCCATCGGTCGCCGTCGCGATACCAGGTCCAGATCGAGGCCGAGAGGTCCTTGAGGCTGATGACGCAGCCAACGAAGCCATAGGCCTTGGTCGGATCATGGGCCGGGCGCAATTCGAAGACGAGCTGGTGCTCCTCGCCGAAGTCGATCTCCTGCAGGTGCTTGCGCTTGTGCAGGTCCCAGAAATGTAAGCGGCGGCCATATTTCGAGCCGAGCAGCACCTCCGGAACCAGCCCGTTCTCGAACGTTTCCGGCGTGCCCCATTCGCTGGTGATCATCGTGTCATGGCCGAGATGCCACCAGAAATCATAGGCGAGTTTCTGCGGACCTCGATCCATTTCCCATTGCCCGAGCACGTCGAAGCTCCGATGGTCGAGCAGGAAGATGCCGCCGGGCGCCTTGCCGTCGCGATCGGCGAGCGCATTGACGTAAATCCCCTCGGGTCCGCAGTGGGTCGTGTGCAACCGCGAATAATTCGCCTTCTCGGCGATCTCCGAAGGCTCGATCACCCGGACGATCTTCGGATTGCGCGGATCCGGCTTGGTGTCGATGATGTGCAGACGCGAGGATCGCAAACCCGGCACCACCAGATACCGCCGCTCGACATGCGGATGCGGCGCATTGGGGCACAGGCACGAGGAGCAGGCATTCCAGCCGAAATGGTGCAGTTCGTCGCCGACATTCGGCATCTCAACCTGGCCGACGATCTGCGAATAGCTTGAAGACGCCGGATCGACGTCAACGACTGCAATCGCATCCGGCCTTGTTCGCTCTGGATCGAACGCCGCCACATAGGCAAGCGTTTCCTTTGGAGCCTTGGCCGCCATGCGCGGTGATGGATAGAAGGAAGGATCGGGTCGCCACGTCGCCATTTCCATTCTCCCCTGCGAGAATTCCCAATGCGTGGATCCTGATGCAAGTATCGGTGATGCGGCAAAAACACGTCGGAAATGCGACCTATCCGCCTTATTTCCTCGATCGAACGCTTGAAACTGGGTGTGGCGTCGTCGCCGTGGGCCGTTGGCGGCGCTATCCTATGTCTCGATCCGCAGCTTCATCCGGTCTGCCGCAAAGCGGCTGCGGGAAAACTCCACCGGTTTGCCGCCGAGATCGGCGTTAAGCGATTGCGCCTCGAGCACGATCGCGCCCGGCGAAAGCTTCAGCATCGAAAGTTCCTCGGCGTCGGCATGGCGGGCGACAATCTCGGTCGAAGCGCGCACATAGTCATCCAGGCCATGGGCGGCGAAGGCCTTGGTGACGGAATGCAAGCGCTCGAACTCCTCGGCCATGCGCGGAAACCGCTGCGCCGGATAGTAGCTCGACGACACCGAGAGCGGGCGGCCGTCACCGCTGCTGACGGTCCTGAGTTCGATCACCGGATCACCGGGCCTGAGGCCAAGTGCTATTGCCACTTCGCCGGTTGCTGGCACTTCGGCGTGCGCGATCAGTCTGGTTCCGATCTCCTTCACCTGTTGGCCGAGGCCCTGTGAGAACCGCGTGCGCTTCGAGATCGGATAGCTCACCCTTTCCTTGCGCTCGATCATCGTGCCGCGTCCTTGGACGGCCCGCACCAGCCCCTCTTCGGCAAGGGCTGCCAGCGCGCTTCTGACCGTGTGCCGATTGACGCCGAACTCGCCGGCGAGCGCCGTTTCGGGCGGCACCATGCCGGTCGCGTCATAGTCGCCATTGCTGATGGCCAGGCGAATTCTGTCGGCGATCTGCCGCCAGAGAGCGACACCGGTTTGGCGCTCCACCACTTTTCGCATTGCCATGTCACAAGCCTGTCATTTGCCGACGTTATGGAAAAGTATAAGATGTACAGTTGTCTAGATCAATAGACATTTGAGGTGAAAATGATGGATGCGAAGCTGAAACAGGAAAGCCCGCCGGAGCCGACGCGCAAAAAGGCCATGGGGCTGCTCGCCCGCGCAACCCTCGACGAGCTCGATGCCGCCTGGGAAGCGCTGGCCGATAAACCGGAGGTTCATCCGGTCCGCGGCCCGGAAACAGGTCTCGTCATGGTGCGCGGCCGGATCGGCGGCGGCGGAGATCCCTTCAATCTTGGCGAGGCTACGGTCTCGCGCGCGACCATCCGGCTTTCGACCGGCGAGATCGGCCACGGGCAGATGCTTGGTACCGACAGGCAGCGCGCCCGCCTGGCGGCAATCTTCGACGCCCTTTCCCAGCGCGCTGGCAACAAGGCAGATGTCGAGTCCCTGCTTCGCCGCGTGGCCGAGCGGCTCGCGCAGGAAGAACGCCGCAATGCTGAAGAGACTGCGGCAACCCGCGTCGACTTTTTCACCATGGTCCGGGGAGACGACTGATGGCCAGCCAATCGCAGATCTACGCCGGCGCTTTCGCAGATCCGGTCTTTGCCGCCCAATCCGTCTTCCGCTGCCTGATGGACGGTTTCGCTCGTCCGGGCACGATCAAGCGCCTCGAGACGACGAGCGCCCCACCCGCTTCGCTCGGCGTAGCTGCCGGCGCGGTGGCGCTCACACTTTGCGATCATGACACGCCCATCTGGCTCACTTCGGCGCTCGGAAAATCGGCCGTTCCGCAATGGATCGCCTTCCACACGGGTGCCTCCGCCACCGTCAGCAAGACGGATGCCCGCTTCGCCTTCATCGAAAAAGGCGCCGCCTTCCCCGGTTTCGACCAGTTCTCGCTCGGCAGCCAGGAATATCCGGATCGTTCGACGACGCTCGTCATCGAAGTCGAGGCGCTGACCGGCGGCCAAGTGCTCACCGCCAAGGGTCCCGGGATCAAGGGCGAGACGGAAATTGCCGTGAACGGCCTGCCCGACGTCTTCCTCGAATTCTGGACTGCCAATCGTGCGATCTTCCCGCGCGGTGTCGATCTCGTACTGACGGCCGGAGACAGGCTCATCTGCCTGCCGCGCACAACCCGTCTTGCGCTCAAGGAGGCGTGACCCATGTATGTAGCCGTCAAGGGCGGGGAAGCCGCCATTGCCAATGCGCACCGCCTTCTCGCCGACCGCCGCCGCGGCGATCGCAATCTTCCCTCGATCACTATCGACCAGGTGGTCGAGCAGCTCGGCCTTGCCGTCGACCGCGTCATGGCGGAGGCCTCGCTCTATGACCGCGCGCTTGCGGCGCTCGCCGTGCGCCAGGCGCGTGGCGACATGATCGAGGCGATATTCATCCTGCGCGCCTATCGCACGACGTTGCCGCGCTTCGGCTATTCCGAACCGGTCGATACCGCCAACATGAAGGTCGAACGCCGCGTATCTGCGACGTACAAGGATCTGCCCGGGGGCCAGTTGCTCGGGCCGACCTTCGACTACACGCACCGCCTGCTCGACCCGTCGCTGATCTCCGACGAGACCGTCGAGGAGCCGGCAGTCAAGGAGCCAGGCGAACCTGTGATGCGCGTCTCCGATATTCTCGATGGTGAAGGCTTGATCGAAGGTGACGGCCAGATGCCCGAAGGCCATGTGATGGGCGACCTCACCCGAGAGCCGATGGAGTTTCCGATGGCCCGGGACCTGCGTCTGCAGGCGCTCGCCCGCGGCGACGAGGGTTTCCTGCTGGCGCTCGCCTACTCCACACAGCGCGGCTACGGCCGCACTCATCCCTTCGTCGGCGAAGTTCGCATCGGCGAAGTGGAGGTCGAACTCGATCTGCCTGAACTCGGTTTTGCCGTCTCGCTCGGGACGATCCGCGTAACCGAATGCCAGATGGTCAACCAGTTCAAGGGTTCGGCAAAGCAGCCGCCGCAGTTCACCCGCGGCTACGGCCTCGTCTTCGGCCAGAGCGAACGCAAGGCGATGTCGATGTCGCTGGTCGACCGGGCGCTGAGGACCGACGAGTTCAGCGAGGACATCGTCGCTCCGGCGCAAGACCAGGAATTCGTCATCTCGCACGCCGACAACGTCCAGGCGACTGGCTTCGTGGAGCACTTGAAGCTGCCGCACTATGTCGACTTCCAGGCGGAACTCGACCTCGTCCGCCGGATGCGCCGTGACTATGAGACCATGAATTCCGGCGAGACGCCGAAGGAACGACAGGAGGCCGCGGAATGATCGGGCAAACCGCGGTGACGTACGGTGGCCGCTCAGTCGCCGCCACCATCTCCACCGCCGCAATCGCCGCCACTGTCGCCGCCAAAGACGACGCCGGCATCGCCGGATCCATCGTTTTTGCGCCCTTTGCCATTCGGCTGACGCTGGGCGCTGCGAGCAATCCAGAACAAAGTCGCTACCGCCGCGACGCCAATCACAACAACCCAGAAAACTATCTCGCTCAAATCCTGGCCCCATCCGCGGTCGACACACTCAAGGGTAATCAGCGATGAACGACCTTGCCACCTATAATTTCGCCTATCTGGACGAACAGACGAAGCGCATGATCCGCCGCGCGATCCTCAAGGCGATCGCCATTCCCGGTTATCAGGTGCCCTTCGCCTCGCGCGAAATGCCGATGCCTTATGGTTGGGGTACCGGCGGCGTCCAGGTCACCGCCTCGATCCTCGGTCCGGAGGACGTGTTGAAGGTCATTGACCAGGGTGCCGATGACACCACCAATGCGGTTTCGATCCGCGCCTTCTTCCAGAAGGTCGCCAATGTCGCGGTGACCACCCGCACGAAAGAGGCGACGATCATCCAGACGCGTCACCGCATTCCGGAGGAGAAGCTAACCGAAGGCCAGACCCTCGTTTACCAGGTGCCGATCCCGGAGCCTCTGCGCTTCCTCGAGCCGCGCGAGACCGAGACGCGCAAGATGCATGCACTCGAAGAATATGGGCTGATGCATGTGAAGCTCTATGAGGACATCGCTCGCAACGGCCATATCGCCACGACCTATGCCTATCCGGTCAAAGTCGAGGGCCGCTATGTGATGGACCCGTCGCCGACGCCGAAGTTCGACAATCCGAAGATGCACATGTCGGAAGCGCTGCAGCTCTTCGGCGCCGGCCGCGAGAAGCGCATCTACGCCGTACCGCCCTATACCGACGTGGTCAGCCTCGACTTCGACGACCATCCCTTCGAGATTCAGAGCTTCGATAAGCCCTGCGCGCTCTGCGGCGCTGAGGACGTCTATCTCGACGAGGTAATCCTCGACGACAAGGGCGGACGCATGTTCGTCTGCTCCGACACCGACCATTGCGAAGACCGCCGCGCCTGCGGCCATGCTGGTCACATGCTCGCCCGCCAGGAGGCCGCAGAATGAGTACCCTCCCGCTTCTGAAAGTGAACGACGTCTCGAAGTTCTACGGGAGCCGCATCGGCTGCCGCAACGTCTCCTTCGAGCTTTATCCGGGTGAAGTCCTTGCCATCGTCGGCGAGTCCGGCTCGGGCAAGACGACGCTTCTGTCGTGCCTGTCGACCCGACTGATGCCGACGTCGGGTATCGTCGAATACCACATGCGCGATGGCCAGTACCGCGACCTCGCCCGCATGGGAGAAGCCGAGCGCCGCTTCCTGATGCGGACCGATTGGGGCTTCGTGCACCAGAACCCGGCTGAAGGTCTGCGCATGACGGTTTCGGCTGGTGCCAATGTCGGCGAGCGGCTGATGGCCGTCGGTGAGCGCCACTACGGCAACATCCGCGCCACCGCCAGCGACTGGCTGGAGCGGGTGGAAATCGGCGTCGACCGTATCGACGACCAGCCACGCGCCTTTTCCGGCGGCATGCGCCAGCGCCTGCAGATCGCCCGCAATCTCGTCACCTCTCCGCGCCTCGTCTTCATGGACGAGCCGACCGGCGGCCTCGACGTCTCGGTTCAGGCGCGCCTGCTCGATCTGGTGCGTGGCCTGGTGCACGACCTTGGCTTGGCGGCGATCATCGTCACCCACGACCTCGCCGTCGCCCGCCTTCTCTCCCACCGCATGATGGTGATGAAGGACGGCGCCGTCATCGAACAGGGCCTCACCGACCGTGTGCTCGACGATCCGCGCGAGCCCTATACCCAGCTCCTCGTTTCTTCCATCTTGCAGGTCTGACGCATGATCCCGAAAAGTGAAAATCGGTTTTCGGACAAGATCATGCGCAAAGGAAAGTAATGGCCATGGCAACCCCTCTCGTTGTTTCCGAAGTCGCGAAAAGCTTCACCATGCACTTACGTGACGGCGTCCGCCGGCCCGTGGTCGCCAACGTCTCCTTCTCGGTCAAGGCGGGCGAGTGCGTCGTTCTCGGCGGCCCGTCCGGCGTCGGCAAGAGCTCGATCCTGAAAATGCTCTATGGCAATTACGGCGTCGATGAAGGCCAGATCCTGATGGATCACGACGGCAAGCTCGTGAACCTCGCGACCGCCGAGCCGCGCACCGTGCTCGAAGTCCGGCGCACGACGCTCGGCTATGTCAGCCAGTTCCTGCGCGTCGTGCCGCGCGTCTCGGCGCTGGACATCGTCGCCGAACCGCTGCAGGCCCGTGGCACGGCGATCGAAGAGGCCCGCGCGCAGGCGGGCGAACTCTTGAGCAAGCTCAACCTGCCGCGTGAACTCTGGAGCCTGCCGCCGGCCACCTTCTCCGGCGGCGAGCAGCAGCGCGTCAACATCGCCCGCGGCTTCATCACCGACCACAGGATCCTGCTGCTCGACGAGCCGACAGCTTCGCTCGACGCGAAGAACCGGGCGGTCGTCGTCGAGCTGATTGCCGAGAAGAAGGCCAAGGGCACAGCGCTGATCGGCATCTTCCATGACGAGGAAGTGCGCGACGCGGTTGCCGACCGCATCCTCGACGTCTCGATGTTCTCGCCGAGAAAGGCTGCCGCATGAGCCAGAAGCTTGGGATCGAACCTTTCATCCATCCGACCGCGAGCGTCAGCAATTCGACGCTCGGCCGTTATACCGAGATTCAGGAACGCTCGCGGCTCGATGAGGTCGAGTTCGGTGACTATTCCTACATCATGCAGGACGGCTCGATCTGGTGCGCGACGATCGGCAAGTTCGTCAACATCGCTGCTGCCGCCCGCATCAATGCCACCAATCACCCGACCTGGCGGGCGACGCTGCACCACTTCACCTATCGCGCACCGAACTATTGGGACGATACCGAGCTCGACCACGACCTCTTCGCCTGGCGCAGATCCAACCGAGTAACGATCGGCCATGACGTGTGGATCGGCCATGGCGCCACCATCCTGCCCGGCGTCACCGTCGGTAACGGCGCGGTCATCGGCGCCGGCGCCGTCGTCTCGAAGGACGTCGCGCCCTACACCATCGTCGGTGGCGTGCCGGCGAAGCTCATCCGGGCCCGCTTCAACGAGGGCATCGGCGAACGGATGGACGCGCTTGCCTGGTGGGACTGGGACCACCAGCGCCTCCGCCGCGCTCTCGACGATTTCCGCGAACTGACGGCCGAGGAGTTCCTCGTGCGTTACGCGTGAATGACTGAGCGATCATAGGGCGCCGAGCGCAGGTTCGGTGCCCTTTCGGCCAGAGGGACCAGCGATCTACGGCCCGTTCACCAACCTCAGGATGAGCTGGTGGATATTGCCGCCGTCCGTCAGTTCGACCTGATCGAAGTCGCGGCTGCGCTGGCGTTGGGCTTGCGAAAGCGCACCAAGACGCGTGGTCATTTCGCCCCTGATCTTCCGGCACTTGGGATCGTCGGGGACGGTGAGGCCTAAGGTCGCGCCTTCTATCGCATGCACCATCTCCTTGATGAAATCGCCGTGCACGCGTTCGTGCTTGCGCACGCCGTCGATGAAGATGTCCCAGTTCTCGCGCGTGCCCGCAGGTAGCGGCTTTGCCGGCGTCGGTAGCGTATAGGTGATGATCAGCTTCGGCTTGGCGGTGGTCAGCACGCAGGCGCCGGCCTGTTCCTCATATTTCCGGGTCCAGGTCAGCTTAAAATTGGTATGGGCGATCGCCCGGCCGAGGCCGGCCTTCGGACCGCGTTCGCCGATGGAGGCGTAGAGTTCGGCACCCGTCTGCCCGTTGACGGTGTAGAGCGCTTCCTTCTCGACCGCCTGCCATTCGGCAGTGGCGGTCCGCGGCGCGGTCGCGAGACAAATGGCAACGACGCCCAGGCAAAGGCTTTTGTTCAATCCGAACCCTCGACATTCGCTTTTACGGCGAGAACGCCGGTCGGCCTTCCTTAAACGGGAATCGGCGGAGTTCAAATGAAAAGGCACCGCAACTCGATTCAAGTGCGATGCCCTTTCATTTGTCCGGTCATGTCGCACCTGTTGCGGGGGTGCAATCGCCCGACGATACCGACCTTAGTTGACCGCCGTCAGCGTCATCGAGGTGCCGGTGGCCGCAAGGTTGAGGCCGATCTGGCCGGTCACGCTCACCGTCTGCAGATGGATCGAGCCGGAGGTGCCGCCAACGAGGATGTTGGCACCGATGCCGGCGCCGACCGTCGCCTCGGCGGTTGCCCCCTGATAAAGACCACCGAGCGAACCGCGGTGGTAGCCGGCGGTCGGTGCAAACACCGCCCAGATCAGGCGGCTCTGCGTCGTGAAGCCGACATCGACGCCCATCTTGCGGATGGCACCCGAGTAATGGTCGGATGCTTCGGCACCCATCGCCGAGCGGAAGACGCAATCCACTTCCTTGGCAGAACCGAGCACATAGCCGACGCCGCCGGCGATATTGCAGTCGAGATAGCCGATCTTGACGCCGTTGCTGGCATCGGGCTCAGGCTCGGGTTGAACAGTCGCGAGATCGGCTGCGTTAGCGGCCATCGCGCCAGCGAGAACCAGAGACGCTGCAGATACCTTCACGGCAAAACTCTTTTTCATTCTTGTCTCCTTCTCGGAACGTCAGAAATGATTGGCAATGACCGGCGGCACACGAACTCGAGCACATAGCGCACGCTGCAGGAAATCAAAGCCATAGCCTGGCTTCGGGCAATTCCGTGGCAGGCTGTCGTCGGCCGAGAAAATTGATTGGGTTTCCCCAACAATGACCAGAGATTGTGTTGAAAAAGCCACGCCTCACGGCGCACCCGGCCTGGTTCGCATCCGCCAGAGCGGAGGGCGGAGCGTGTCCGGGGATGAAGATTCGACCCAAAAAGGCGGCCACCACGCGCCTGAGATTGCGATCGGACGGCATTGCCGCCGCCCGATCCCGGCATTTAAAGCGTCAGGCCCTTGCGGCTTGCGCCAGGAACCCGTCGGCAACACGCGCCGTCAGCGCCAGCGACACGGCGCCCGCATCCGGATGGCCGATGCTCTTTTCGGCAAGTGGGCGTGCGCGACCAAGCTTCGGCGTCAGGCCGGAGGTTGCCTCGGCCGCTTCGGTCGCGGCCCTGGCAGCAGCCTTCCACGCCTCGGTCAGACGCTTGCCACTGGCAAATTCACGCTCCAGGGTCTCGACAAACGGCACCAGCGCATCGACGAGCGTCTTGTCGCCAACGCGCGCACGGCCGAGACGGGTGACGCCATCGAGCGCACGGCAGGCACCATCGACGATGGCTGAGTCCGAAGGCGCCGTCTCGTCGTCGAAGGCATTGCTCCACGAACGCAACAACAGACCCCAGATCGCGCCCGAGGTGCCGCCGGCGCGATCCGCCCATGCATCACCGGCCACCGCCAGGACGCTTGCCGCTCCGGCGCCGGCCGCGACTGCCGTCTTTGCCGCCTCGTCGGCCGCCGCCGAACCACGGCGCATGCCCTGGCCATGGTCGCCATCGCCGGCGAAGGCGTCGATGCGGCCGAGTTCGTCTTCAGCCTGCTTCAACGCTTCGGCGATTTCACCAATCAGCCGGGCAATGCATTTTCCGCTTTCCCGGGATGCATCCGAGGCGGGTGCAAACGCAATCGCGCCGTCTTCGTCCTTGAGCTCGTCGGTCGCGGCCTCGGCGGCGATGATCGTGCCCTTGCGCAGCACCGGCGCATCGCAAGGAGCGCGCCAGTAGGTCTCAAGCTCGTCGTTCAGCCACATGAGCGTCAGCGAGCAGCCCTGCATGTCCAGGCTGGTGACGAACTCGCCGCATTCGGGATCGACGATTTCGAGGCCGGCCGCCTTCAGTTCCTTCTCGATCGCCGCCCAGAGGAGGAAGAGTTCTTCGTACTTCGTCGCACCGAGACCGTTCAGGAGCGGTGCGACCTTGCGGGCATCGGCCGGCCGCTCGGCCAAAAGCTTGCCGACGAGAAGCTTGGCGAATTCGCTCGCCGAAACCATCTTTTCTTCGCTGATGCCCGGCTCGCCGTGAATGCCAAGGCCAAGCGCCATTTCACCCTTCGGCACGGTGAAGAGCGGCGCCTTGGCGCCCGGAAGCGTGCAGCCGCCAAAGGCGACCCCGAAGGAAACGGTGCGGTCATTGGCAAGGCGGGTGATGCGCTCGACCTCGTCGAGAGCGAGGCCCGCCTCGGCGGCCGCGCCGGCGATCTTGAAGACGACGAGGTCACCGGCGATCCCGCGGCGCTTGGCAGGTGTTTCGGCGGATGCGCTGGCGACGTCGTCCGTCACCGGCACGATGCGCACGTCGATGCCTTCGGCGCGCAGGCGTTCGGCTGCAACGCCGAAGTTCAGCACATCGCCAGCATAGTTGCCGAAGCCGAGCAGGATACCACCGCCCTGATCGGCCCGGCGGCAGACACGGGCCACGGCCGCGGTCGAGGGAGAAGCGAATACGTCGCCCGCAACGGCCGCATCCGCCATGCCCGGACCGACATAGCCCGCAAAAGCGGGATAGTGCCCGGAGCCGCCGCCGACGACGACGGCGACCTTGCCCTTCGGGACCTTGGTCGAGCGAACGACGCCACCCTTCACGAGACGGACGTTGCGCGCATAGATCGAACTGAAGCCGGCAAGCGCGGTCGTGGCGAACTCTTCCGGTGCGTCAAAGATGGTGGTCATCGCGTCTCTTCCCTTAGTCGCGAGGCAGAATGCGCCTCAGATAGTCCCGATTGGCCGCACTGACGGAGAGGCCGTCGCCGCCGTAGTGCTCGCAGAGGAACGGGCTGTTGAAGCCGTGGGCGAGCGCCATGCGGATGGCAGCGCGGTAGTTGATCACACCGAACTCCAGCGGCGCCGGATGGGTGACGACCAGCCCCGATGTCTCGTCCTCGGTGCGGTAGTAGTTCTTGACGTGCCAGTATTTTGTGAATGGAGCGACCTTGGCCATCATCTGCTGCCAGTGCTCGACCGGACGATGCAGGCGCACAAGATTGCCGAGGTCGGCATTGATGCCGACATTGGCCATCCCGACATCGGTGATGAAGTGCACGGCACTGTCGGCCGAGCCGATATAGGTATCCTCGTACATCTCGAGCGCCAGCTCGATGCCGAGTTCCTCGGCATGTCGGCCGAGCTCGCGGATGCGCTGAACGGCCTTCTGCCAGACGGCCGGATCGTCGGGGTTCTTCACACCATCGACCGTCCAGAACCAGAGCGCCTTCCTCTGCGCCTCGGTCAACGGGCCGAAAAAGCCAAAGGATACGGAGTCCGCACCGATTGCCGCCGCGGTTTCGATGACGCGGTGGCCGTAGGCGAGATATTCGTCGCCATGCTCGGGGTCGATCACGCTGCGCCGCGAGGTCGAGATCGCCGGCATGGTAAGGCCGAGGTCGCGGGTGAGTTTGACGAAGCTATCGAGCCGTTCTGGCGAGAGATCGGCTAGGCGGATCCAGCTATCGGTCGGGTCGAGTTCGGTGAAGCCGGCGTCGACCACGTCGGCCAAGGTTTCGGCCCATTGCTCGACCGATTGCTCCTGCACCGAACTGCCGTTGGCGAGCACGTTCGGATACTGGATCATCGCGGCCGCGATCGGCCAGGTTTTACGGGTCCATTTGCGCGCGTCCGGCATGGCTCTCCTCACGGTTAGCTGGACTTTCTGGGATACGGCGGCTCTGTCAAGCCGCCGCGCTGCCGTCACCATGCGATGGCTCGGCATCGGCCTTGCGCTTACGAGCCAGGCCGATCAGTCCGAAGACGAGCGGCGACAGCAAAAGCGCAAGGCCGAGCGCCATCAGAGAGGAGACCAGCGGGTTCGACCAGAAGATGTTCAGGCTGCCACCGGAGAGCAGCATCGACTGGCGGAAGGCGTCTTCCGCCTTGTCGCCGAGCACCATGGCGAGAACCAGCGGCGCCAAGGGATAGTCGAGCTTCTTGAATACGTAGCCGAGCACGCCGAAGCCGATGACGAGGAAGATGTCGGAAACCGAGTTTGCCACCTGATAGGCGCCGGAGAAGATCACCGCGACGATGATCGGTCCGATGATCGCGAAGGGCACACGCAGGATCGAGGCGTAGAACGGCACGGTGGCAATCACCAGGAACACCGCAACGACGTTACCGAGATACATCGAGGCAATCAGGCCCCAGACGAAATCCGGCCGCTCGGTAAAGAGCATCGGACCCGGGGTCAGGCCCCAGATCATCAGGCCGCCCATCATCACCGCAGCCGTCGCCGAACCCGGTACGCCGAGCGCCAGCATCGGCAGGAGCGCCGAGGTACCGGCGGAATGATCGGCAGTTTCCGGGGCCACGACGCCACGCGGATCGCCCTTGCCGAACTTAGACTTGTCGCGGGCCGAACGGCGGGCAACGCCGTAGCTCATGAAGGAGGCGGCCGTCGGGCCGGCGGGCGTGATGCCCATCCAGATGCCGATGATCGTCGAACGCAGGATCGTGAACCAGTAGCGCGGGATCTCGACCAGCGTGCGGACGATCTCGACGAGCTTGACGCGCGCCTTGATACCCTCGAAGCGCAGTCCCTCCTCGGTCGTCAGCAAGAGCTCGCCGATGCCGAAGAGGCCCATGACGGCGATCAGGAAGCTGACGCCCTTGATCAGGGTCGGGATATCGAAGGTGAGCCTGAGATCGCCGGAAATCGTGTCCATGCCGACGGAAGCAAGCGCAAAGCCGAGCATCATCGAGACGAGCGTCTTGAAGGGCGATTGCGCGCCCATGGAGATGAAGCTTGCGAAGGCGAGGAAGTAGACGGCGAAATATTCGGGCGACGAGAAGCGCAACGCGAAGTTTGCGACCCAGCCGGAGAGCAACGTGATCATGACGACGCCGGCGAGTGCGCCGATACCGGCGGATACGAAGGCAAGCGTCAGAGCCCGGCTCGCCTGACCGGCTTTCGCCATCGGATAGCCATCGAAGGTCGTCGCCACCGACGAGGGCTCACCAGGAATGTTGAAGAGGATCGATGTGGTCGATCCGCCGAAGAGTGCGCCCCAATACATGCAGGAGAGCAGGATGATGGCGGAGATCGGGTCCATCGAGAAGGTCAGCGGCAGCAAGAGCGACACGCCGTTCGGCGCGCCGAGGCCCGGCAGCACGCCGACCAGAATGCCGAGCGTGACGCCGACCATCATCAGCAGGATGTGGTTCCAGCTGAGGATGTGGCCGAAGCCATCGATCAGAAGCCCGATATTTTCCATGTCATTCCTCCCGGGGCTTAAAGCGCGATCTTTCAGATTTGCTCTTTGCGCTTTAAGTCTTTGATTTTCTGCATGTCGTTATCGCAAAACCGCTGTGCACTTTTGCGCGACATGCCTTAGGCGTCGTGATCAGTAGATCCCGAACCAGGCCTCGACCGGTCCCTTGAGCAGCGGAACCTTGAAGCCGATCTCGAATACGACGAAGAAGAACAGTGAAACGGCAACGCCTGAAGGCAACGCGATCCACCATTTGTAACGCCCCTGGAAGAGCATCGTGCCGGCGATGTAGAGCGCCGTGCCGAGATAGAGGCCGAGCCAGGCGGAAACGCCGGCAAAGGCAATCAGCGGCAGCAGGAACGACGCGACCACCTTGGCGCGCTGACCCTCGATGAAGATCTCGCCAGTGCCGCGATGCTTGAAGAAAGCGTGGATGATGTTGGCGACGCTTCCGAGAAGGATCAGCAGGCCGACATAGAAGGGAAAATAACCGGCTTCCGGCCCGAATTCGGTCCATCCCGCACCGACATCGAGGGATCCGTAGCAGACCGCCGCGCCAAAGGCGCCGGTCAGCGCAGCAACGCCAAGCTCAACCGCAAAGCGGGAGACCCCATTCGCACCGTTCTCGCTCATGATCGTGACCTTTCAAAGCGGATGACGGGCGCCTCCGCATGATTCCTGAATCGGGATCGATCTAAGGAATTATGCTGCAATTTTAAGTGCTACAGCGTCCATGGCGCGTCAGGCGTAACGCACGGCGCTGTAGAAGCACCCGTCCCGATATCGCGCCTGTTAGTTGGCGAGCCAACCCTCGCGCTTCAGCACTTCGCCGACAGCCGCGCCATCCATCTCGATGGCGGCCTTGAAGTCGTCGCCGGCAATATAGGACGGCGACTGCGAGGTGTCGGCGAGGTACTTCGCCCATTCCGGCGTTTCGGAAACCTTGCGCATCAGGTCCGCATAGAACTTGACCACATCCTGGTCAACGCCGGCCGGCAGCCAGACGGTGCGCGGCATGGAGTAGTTGTCGATGGAGATGCCCGATTCCTTGCAGGTCGGGATATCGCTCCAGGCCTTGTCTCCGGCGACTTTGGCGTCGTTCGTAAGCTTGACGCTCTTGAAGACGCAGAGCGGCTTGACCATGCCGGCTTGCCACTGGCCGAGATTTTCGCTCGGATTGTTGACGTTGGCGTCGAGGTGCTCGCCGGCAAGCTGGACGGCCGCTTCACCGCCGCTCTTGAACGGGATGTAGTTGATCGTAGCACCAGTCGCCTCGTTGATCATCGAGGTCAGGATCTGGTCGACGTCCTTCGACTGGCTGCCGCCGATTTTCAGGCCGCCTTCCTTCGCCTTGGCGGCGAAGTCTGCTGCGGTGTTGTAGGAGGACTTGCCGTTGACCCAGAGAACGAACTCGTCAGAAGCAAGCGCCGCTACCGGCGTCAGGTCTTCCGTCTTGTAGGGAACCTTGGCGCGAACCGGCAGCAGGTAGGCGTTGTTGGTGCCGAATGCCAGCTTGTAGGCGTCGCCCTTGTTGGTGGCGGTATAGACGAAGCCTTCGGCGCCGCCAGCGCTGCCCTTGTTGGTGACGACGACCGGCGCCTTCATCATCTCGTACTTGCCGATGATCGCCTGGATCGTGCGGGCAAAGATGTCGGTACCGCCGCCCGGACCGGCGGTAACGACGAATTCAACCGGGCGATCGGGCTCGAAAGCGGCGGCCGGAGCGGCAACGCCGAAAGCGGCTGCCATGATGCATGCGATGGAAACGGATTTCTTCATGTCTGGTCCTCCCGTTATTTGAGTTGCGGCGCAAGACCTCCTCCTGCGCCGTTATTGCGTGAAAGCGCGCGAAATCAGGCAGCTGCCTTGAGAGCGGCCTTTTTCTTCGCCATGCGCACGGCAAGCAGCAGCGCTTCGCGGCTGGCGCCGACGTCGGCAATCCCCTTGCCGGCGATGTCATAGGCTGTGCCGTGAGCCGGCGTGCAGAGCGCGAAGGGCAGACCGCCCATCATGGTCACGCCCTTGTCGAAGCCCATCAGCTTCATCGCGATCTGGCCCTGGTCGTGATACATGGTGAGGACGGCGTTGTAGCCTTCCTTCAGCGCCCGACCGAAAACGGTATCCGCCGGGAACGGACCCTCGACGTTGAAACCGAGCGACTTCGCCTTCTCGACCGCGGGCTCGATGATGTCGATCTCTTCCATGCCGAAGCTGCCGCCATCGCCGGCATGCGGGTTGAGACCCGCGACGGCAATCCTCGCTTCGTCGTAACCCGCCTCCTTGAGGCAGGCCTGGGTCAGCTCGAGCTCGGCGATGATACCATCGATCGAGAGATTGTCGGCCACGTCCTTGAGCGGGATGTGCGAGGTGACGCGGGCGTTCCAGACCTTTTCGAGGACGTTGAACTCGCGAACCTTGCCGGTGAAGCCGAGAACATCGGCAACGAAGCGGATTTCATCGTCATAGCCCGGATAGGCGAAGCGCATGGCCTTCTTGTTGAAGGGCGTGAAGCAGACGGCATCGGCCTTTCCCGCATGCGCCAGCTCGAGCGCCGTGCGGAAGTTGCGGGTCGCAAAGGTGCCGCCGGCAAGCGTCGCCTCGCCGCGAACGACGTCGGAAGGATCGAGGTGAGCGAGATCGACGAATACGTGACGCGACGTTCCGGCCTTGTCGAGATCTGCGAGCGACGACTGATCGAGGTCGAGCGTCACGCCGGCAGCCTTGGCACCCTCATCGAGGATCCGGCGATCGCCGATGGTGATGATGTGCGCGGCTTCGCGGATGTCCGCAAGCGTCAGCAGCTTTGCGGTCAGTTCCGGGCTGATGCCCGCCGGATCGCCCATGGCGAGCGCAATGACAGGACGCGCGCCGTTACCGGCAGCACCGTTGGTCGTCATGTGAGATGTCCTCCGCTTCATTCTTTCGGCTGCCGTCATACGTTATTCAAAATTCTGCATCAAGTCTTTTGTATTCTGTATGCAGCATTTTCTGTTGACGATAGAAGAACCGGTCTCCATGCTTTAATGAGACAGCACCGATTCAATCGGCGCGAACGGGAACAGACGGCCGGCGCCCAGCCGCCAGACGCAGAAGCAAGACCATGAACGAAATCACATCTCTTGAGAGACGGCCGGATGGCGGCCCAGGCCCGATCCGACGCACGGCACTGCACGACACGCTGGTCAGCCATCTGCGCGACATGATCATCGAGGGCGACCTATCGCCCGGTACCCGCCTGCACGAAGGCCAACTCGGCGAGCAGCTCGGGGTGTCTCGCACGCCGCTGCGCGAAGCCATAAAATATCTTGCGAGCGAGGGCCTGGTAGAGCTCGTTCCGAGCCGCGGTGCCGTCGTCAAGCGCTTCAGCGCCAAGGACGTGCACGACATGCTGACGGTTCTGCAGACGCTGGAGGAGCTTGCCGGCAAGCTCGCCTGCGAGGCTGCAAGCGATGCCGGTATTGCCGAAGTGCGCGCGCTCCATGACGAGATGGTCCGGCGCTACAAGGCCGGCGACCGGCTGCTATATTACAAGCTCAACCAACAGATCCATTCGGCCATCGTCCAGCTTGCCGCAAACGCCGCTTTGGCGGACATGCATGGCATTCTGCAGACGCGGCTGAAGCGCATCCGCTTCATCGGCCACGAGGGACCGGAGAAATGGGCAGCGGCCGTTGCCGAGCACGAGGAAATGATCGTCGCACTCGAAGCTCGCGACAAGGCAAAGCTCTCCGAGGTCCTCGGCCGCCACCTCATGAACGCCTGGGAGCGCGTGCGCGACGCGGTGTAAGCATCGCAGCAGGCCCGGCGCAAGCGAGCCCTCTCTGCGCGGGGCCCGTCCAGTACGCGCCTTCCATCAAAACTTCGATTAGGCGTTGGCCGTCGCGTTTAGCCACGCGAAGGTTCCATTTTTGGCGAGTTCGCAGTGCTAAGTGGGCAGTCGCCGAGGAAAATGCGGAAATTAGGTAGCAAGTGCCACTGAGATACCGCGTCGGCCGCGCGGTCAGACATGGAGTTCGTCAAGACTGATCCGTAGCTCCGTCACCGCCAATTCTGGGCGCTTGGGTCTGGAGCCGACCAGACAGATTATGCCCACTTCTTCTAGCATACCCAAGCTTCTGGACACATTTGGTTGCGGACGATCAGCCAGACGCGATAGGCTGGCAACGCTCTCCGGTTTGTGGCGATGAATAAGTGCAAGAAGCCGACAATTCTCCGGCGTCAAAGCGCGAAGCACTTGTTCCGGTCTAGGCTTTTCCACGACTACGATCCACCGGACGTACCGCCGCCTGAGCCGTCGCCACCGCCGTTGTCATCGGGGGCTTCTTCAAGGAGCGCTTGTTCAAGAGAACTCACAGCTTCGATGAAAGCTGGAAGAGCCACAGTCACCCTATCAAGGTTTTCGCGCACCCTTTCCGGCTTTAGATCGAAACCATACCGATGGCGAACAAGATGCCGAAAGCTCTTCAACTCGCTTAGCGACTCATAGGGTTCACTATCCAGGACGGCGGGCCGTATCCCAGCGATTTCGGTAACCATCTGGTCGAGGAGGTCTTGATGCATTGTTGCACCCCCAGGCACCGCATCGTCGACATCCCTCGCCAGGCTCAACAGGATGTCCTCGATGCCATTGTAGATGTTGTGAACTCCGAGGGATATTGCAGAGGCGCCCCCCCAGTCACCCGCAAGAAATTCGTCATAATGGCTGTTAGAGTACTTCTTAAGGTCTGATAGCTCCGCTCTTGCCCTCTCCATCTTTGGACGGCCGTGCAAAGGCTGGATGCCTAAACAAGGTCGTGCAACATCTCCTTTAGCCGCTCTTCAGTGAGGTCGGCCTCAAAAATAAGATCATAGGGAAGGCCAGTCCCGCGCAAGTGCTCGGCTACCAGACGTTCAACCATGGCGCGGCGGTGCGGAGCGGCGCTTCCATGAACAAGAAGATCTATATCCGAGTGCGCCTTGAAGGAATTCTTTGCAAGAGACCCTACGATAGATACGTCGACACCGAGCCGTTGCGCGTCTTTGACGATACGACTGGCGCTTTCTATCGCAGACAGAAGCCGGCCTGTCGCTCTCTGTTTGGTCAGCGCGTCCAATTTATTCATCGCCTGTCATCCCTCGACTTGCAAGACTGAAGCCCGTATCGGTGCCAACTACCATGTATATATATCACCAAAAGATATACTCCACACGGGCAATCGAGGTTAAGCGTCCGGAAACGTTTGGATCGCCGCCCAGCCCTTTTCGAAATTACCAGTGAGCCAAACCAGGATAGAAATGGTGATTGCGGTTTCGAGTACAGCATTCTGCCTCGCGAGGGCGGTGCCTTCCTTCCGGATCGTGTATCACAGAGCATGGAACCTTGTAGCATTTGCTACATATGCCGCGAAAATGCGCACCCTGCTGGCTTGCACCTCTCCCGAACGTTACGCGCGGCATAACACAACCTGTTTCCGGAATAAGACACATAGCTTGGAAAACAACTTCGAATATTCGAACGCTATTGACTTTGACTCACTCGAAATTCACTGAATCCACAGTGGGGTGGAGACGGGAAATAAGATGGGGCGGCAAAGACTTCGGGTACTGCTTGCGACAGCAGCGATACTCTGTCCAAGCATAGTATTCGCGGAACCGGTCAAGCGAACGCCGCCCGTCGCTGGATCGGTAATCGCCCGCAAATCCGGCGAGGAAGTTCGTTTCGTCGACGTCTCGAACTGGCGCTTCGTCGACCTCGCCCAGGACCTGCTGTCTGGCGACGTGCTGCGCACCAATGCAACCGGGGCGCTCGCAGTTCTCTTCTCCGACCACACGCAAATCCGGCTCGGCCGCAATACGGCGCTGCGCGTCAAGCGCATGGGAGCGGGCGGCGACACGAGCCTCGAACTGCAGTCGGGCACGATCTGGGCGCGCGCGGAACGCGGCGGCCAGGGTCTCGAAATCGACACGCCTGCGGCAACGGCGGCCATTCGCGGCACCGACTGGACGTTGACCGTCGCTGGCGACACGACCTCACTGACCGTTCTCGAAGGTGTCGTGGAACTTAAGAACGCCTATGGTAGCGTGACGGTAAAGCAGGGCGAAGGTGCCGTGGCCGCGATAGGCAAAGCGCCGACCAAAATCGTGATCGTCACGCCGAAGGACCGCGAGCAGATGCTGTTCCATCTGTCGCTCCGTGACGCGTTCGCCTTGATGCCGCCGACGCCGCTCAAGGTACGTGACATGCGCCGCGAGCGCGAGCGGATCGAAGCGCAGCCAGAATCCTCTCGCTCGGCCGAAGACTGGCTGACGATCGCCGAAATCTACCTGCGGTTCGACGGACGGACGAAGGCGTCAGCGGCACTGGAACAGGCCCGGCGGCTCGGCCTCAATCGATCGCAAAACGCACGCGCAGACCTCATCGAAGCGCTCATTGCCGGTTCCGAGAACCGATATAGCGATGCGGCGCGGCTCTTTGAAAAGGCGGCCCCTGGGCTCGATGCCAAGCGCCGCTCAGTCGCCGCTTACGGCGGCTATTTTGCCCGTGCCCTGGCAGATCCGGATCGTATCGAGGAGCCGCCGTCTCAGGCAGCGGGGGCCTATGGGGCTTTTGCCGCCGCCTGGACCGCGGGGTTCCGCACCGACATTCGCGCGGCGATTGAAACGATCAAGAAAGCGGAACGGCAATATCCGGATGACCCGTTCCTTCCGGCGGCGCGCGCGCAATTTGCAATGTTGCTCGACGATCGCGACGAAATCCGCGACGGCATCGAAAGGGCTCTTGCGAACGATCCCGACGATCCAACCGCGCTTGAGTCTCGCGCCAAGTATCGTTTGCTCATTGAAAATGATCGACGCGGTGCGCTGGCGGATCTTGAGCGCGCGGTCGAAATCACGCCGGGCGACCCATCCATCTGGAACTGGATAGGCCTGGCCAAGAGCGATCGGGGCGACAATCGCGGCGCCGAAAGAGCGTTCAAGAAGGCAATCGAACTTGATCCGGCAGACCCGCTCTACCACGCCAATCTCTCGATCCTCTACCTCGATGAAAACCGGATGGAGGAGGCGAAGGCTGAGATCGACGCCGCGCTCGCCGCCGACCCGTCCTTCGACATCACCCTGGTCGCCCGCGGGCGCTACCACATGCAGACCGGCGAACTGGACAAGGCCCTGAACGACCTGCTCGCCGGCTCGACCGCCAATCCCGCCTATTCCAATGCCCAATTGCTGCTGGCAGGCGCCTACTACGAAAAAGGCGACCGCATCCCCGCCGCGCAAGCGCTCGACAATGCCGATCGCCTCGATCAGAACGATCCGGTCATCATGCAGATGCGAACCGCCATTGCGATCGACGAGTACGATTCCGATGCGGCAATCCGCTATGCGCAGGAACTGATGCGGCGAACCCGGGCGCGCGGCGGCGAAAGTGCGCCGCTTGGCGCCAATCAGGACGCCGGCTCGACGCTCAACGATGCCTTCCGCCTTCAGGGACTGAATGCCTGGGGCCAATATTACGGTGATGTTGTCTTCGATCCATTCACGGGATCGAGCTATGTCGACCAGGCGGTGCGCGGCAGCGTCAATCCGCTGTTCAATGACTACGATTTCGACGGCAGCCCGGTCGTCAACACCGCCAACCCGCAAAGCTTCTCCGCCTTCTTTCAAGGCTTGCTGATCGAACCTCATATGCTGGCGAGCCGCGAGCGCACGGCGAACATCGTCCAGCGACCGTTCTTCGAGGCAGCGCTCGGCGGCGGCATCATCGCCGACGACGATCACACGGGCTGGATCGGCGAAGCGGAGGTGCGCGGGCTCACCTTCTCTCCCTTCCCGATCAGCGTCTTTGGCAACCTCCATTGGGAGGAGCCACGCGATACGGTGGACCTTGGTCAGGGCCTGGCGATCGAGCGCGAGACACGCCTGCTCGGCGGCAACGGCTACCTGACGGCCTCTCCCACGCCGGACGACAGGGTTGTGGCCTACGCCAACTATGCCGATTTTGACGATGTCCGAAGCATTTTTGACATTCCGGATCCGCGCGCGGCACCTTTTGATCTCGACGGGATCAATGACGACAGCTCGTCACGGCTGCTATCGGGCGTGGCCTGGAGCCATACGTTCGGCTACCGCAACATAGCCAACGCCGCTTTCTTCTTCTCAGACCGAAACATCGTCGAAAACGAACGAGTTCGGTTCTCGGACGTGACTTTTCCCGACCTTGCCACCAGTCGAAGCGAGGACGAACAACGGACCTATGTCGCTGCCATCAATCACCTCTATGGTGATGGTGACTTCACCTGGCGGTACGGGATCGAAGGCGGTGTGGTCAGATCGTCGAGCACGCTCGATATCTTCGATCCGCTCGGGATGAGTAGCGGCAACATCAACAATCCCCTGATCGCATCCGCCTCGACATCCGCGACGCAGACGGTCGGCAAAGCCTATCTCGACACGATCTATGAAATCACGCCGGACTTAAAGGCGGAAGGCGCGCTGTTTGCCCGCTACATCGAGGATGTCAACGACGGCGATATCCGCCTGGAGCCAAAACTCGGCATCGCCTGGGCTCCAGCAGGAGGCCATTGGTTGAGAGCCGCCGCCATGCGCGATGGCTTGAATTTCGATGTCGCTACCCTTGCCCCGATCGGCGTCGTCGCCCTGCAGCCAAACCAGCTTCGCTTCGGCGCGGAAGGCTACGCCGACACACTGGCATTCCGCTGGGACGCGGAATGGAACAACTGGCTGTTCACGGCGCTCGATTACCAGCACCAGGAAGTACGCGAGCTCTCACTCAATGTCCCGCTCTCCACAATCGACCTGGACTACGCCAAGGTGGAGCTCGATCGGGTGGCTGCGACGGCAAACTTTGCGATCGGCCACGGCTTCGGCCTTTCCTTGACGGCGGCCCATACGGAGGCCGACGTCAAGGAGCACACCGCCAACCAATTGGACGAACTTCTGTTCGTTCCGGAAAACACCGGCCAGGTGGCGCTGACCTGGGTCAACACCGCCAACGTCAAGGCGACAATCGCTGCAAACTACATCGGCTCGCGGCCGGCAGGCGGCACGACGCTCGACGACTTCTGGACGCTCGACGCATCGCTGCAATGGGAACCGTTCGACAAGCAAATCGAAGTCGACCTCGCGGCATTCAATCTGCTTGACGAAGACTTTGAGCTCAGAAGCGGCATTCCCGGCTGGGGGCCGACGTTCAAGGGCACGGTCAAGGTGCGGTTCTGATCAAGGAGCACGTCGCCGTGCAGGCATCAGGCGGCCGATACGGACAGTTGGATGCTCGTGGCTTCGCACTGCGGCGGCTGAAGCTTCTGGGGCTTGCCGCCTTCGTCAGCATCGCGCTTTCGCTTGCGACCCTGACCAATGCCTGGCTGCTCAATGAATTGCGCAGCTTCGACTATTTGTCGACCGTCGGCACGCCGCCGCTGCCCGACAACAGCCCCATCGTCGTTGCCATCGACGAGCCATCGATGGCCGAGATCGGCCGGCAGTGGCCATGGCCACGTGCCCTCCACGCCCGTCTCATCGAAGCGCTGCGCAAGGCTGGTGCCCGCGCGATCGGAATGGACGTCATTTTTGCTGAGCCGTCTGCCGATCCGGCGCATGATGACGAGCTGGAAAATGCGCTTGGTACCGACGTCGTCCTCGCCGGCGACCAGACGCTGGTGGAAGCACCGCAGGCCGATCAGTTCGTGCGCACAGAGCCGCTCGCCCGCTTCACAGCCAAGGGTGCCAGAACCGGCATTGCCTCGGTCAATCTTGGTGGCGACGGCACGCTACGATCGATCCCCGATTATCCGGATGGTTTTGCCGCCGCTCTCGCCGGGATCGCCGGCACGCGGACGCAACCTCCCCCGACGGATGCGCTCATCCAGGTCTTCGGACCGGCGCGAACCTATCCGACCGTTTCCTATTACCAGGCGCTCGATCCCGACAATTTCCTGCCCGAGGGCACCTTTCGCGATCGCGTCGTGCTCGTCGGCCTCAGCTTGCAGAACGCACCTTCGATTGCCGATGGTGGCGCGGATGCTTTCGCCACATCCGATACCGTCCATTCGAACAAACTCGTTTCCGGCGTCGAGATGCAGGCGACGATTTACGACAACCTTGCGCACGACCTCTTCATCCAGCGGGGTCCACGACCCGTTGTAATCGCTGCGATCGCATTTGCGGCAATCCTGGCCGCTTTCGCCGTGCTCAGAACAACGGGGTGGCGCACGCTGGGTTACGCCATTGTCGCGCTGAGTCTCATTGTTCTCGCAAGCTACGTAGCGATGCGCCTCGGCCATGTCTTCCTCTCGCCGCTCGGCCCGGGGCTCGCCTTCCTTGCGGTGGCCGCCGGCCAGGCTGGGCTGGACTATGCCGACGAACGTCGACGGCGCCGAGAAATCACCCGGGCGTTTCAGCAGTACCTATCCCCTGCCCTTGTCGAACGACTGGCGAAGGACCCGTCGCATCTGAAGCTCGGCGGCGAGCGACGCACACTTTCGATTCTCTTCTGCGACATCCGCGGTTTCACCACCATTGCCGAAGAAATGAAGGACGATCCGGAACGATTGACGACGCTTGTCAACCGATTGCTGACGCCGCTGTCGGATGCGGTGCTGAAGCAGGGCGGTACCATCGATAAATATATCGGCGACTGTCTCATGGCCTTCTGGAATGCGCCGCTCGACGACCCCGACCATGCGGTTCATGCGGTGCGTGCAGCGCTCGACATGCTTGCGGCGCTCGCACGGGTCAACGAGGAACTGGAGGCCGAGGCGAAGCGGGAGCGCGGACCCGCACAGACTCTCCGGATCGGCATCGGCATCAACACCGGCGAATGCGTCGTCGGCAACATGGGCTCGCATCAGCGCTTCGACTATTCCGCCCTCGGCGACGCGGTCAATCTCGCCTCACGTCTCGAAGGAGCGTCCAAGGACTACGGCATCTCTCTGCTCCTCGGCGAGGAGACCGCGCGTCTCGTGGAAAAGGCCTTCCCGATCGCGGAGCTCGACCGCATCACCGTCAAGGGACGTAGCACCGTATCGCCTGTCTTCACCGTCGCCGTCGGCGCCAAGAAGGAAGCGCTCGAGCGCCACCGGTCTTTCGTGCAGGCCAAATATGACGGTGTGCTTCAGGCGCATGACGTGGTCTTCGACCAATTGCAAAAAGCCCTGCCGCCACTTGCGCGCTACTACGAGCGTGAGCGCAGCCGTCTCGATCCGCCCCGGCACGAACCGGGTTGACCCCCAGGCTCAATGCAAGCCGCCGACTCCCAGCAGCCGCTCGACCGCGCCATGGTCCTTGGTGAGCGCGTCAGGTGTTCCTGTCCAGGCGATGCGGCCGCGCTCGAGCACGATCACGTGATCGGCAAAGTCGACTGCACTCTGGATGCGTTGTTCGACCAGCAGGATGGTCATGTCGCCGGTCTTTGCCAGTTCGGCGAAGGCCTTCATCAGTTCCTCGCAGATAACCGGCGCCAGGCCCTCCAGCGGTTCGTCGAGAAGCAGGATCGAAGGTCGCCCGAGGATCGAGCGCGCCGTCGACAGCATCTGCTGCTCGCCGCCGGATAGCTGACTGCCGAGGTTGCGTCGCCGTTCATGGAGACGCGGGAACATGTCGTAGGCTTCCTGGATTGCGCTCTTGGGACGGTTCTTGAGCCCGACGAAAAGGTTCTCCTCGACGGTCAGTGTCGGAAAGACGCAACGCGCCTGCGGCACGAAACCAAGCCCCTGCATGGCCCGCGCGGCACTCGGCAGCGCCGTCACGTCCGTGCCACCCATGCGGATGCGCCCGTCATACCGCCGCGTCTGGCCGGCAAGAGTGGCAAGCAGTGTCGTCTTGCCCATGCCGTTGCGGCCAAGAACGGCGAGGCGGGCGCCTGCCGGAACGGCGAAAGACACACCTTCGAGCACGCGCGTCGGGCCATAACCCGCAGACAGGTTTTCGACCTCAAGCGGCGTGGCTGGCATTGGCATAGCTCCCCAGGTAGGCTTCCCGTACACGCGGATCCTTCGTCACCTCCGACGGCGACCCGTCGAAGATGATCGCTCCTGCGGCCAGCACGACGACACGCCTGGCGAAGCGGAAGACGAGGTCCATGTCGTGCTCGATCATCAGCACGGCGAGATCATCGGGCAGATCGGCCAGCGCCTGCTCGATGCGGCCGGTATCACTCTGCGGCACGCCGGCGGCGGGCTCATCAAGCAGCAACACCCTCGGTTTCAGCGCCAGTGCGACGGCAATCTCCAACAGGCGCTGCTGGCCATAGGCGATCTCGCTCACCTTGCGGTGCATCAACTCCTTGAGGCCGAGCTTGGCGAGAAGCTCCTGGACCTCGGTCATGACATCGGACATGCCCAGAAAATTGCCGAAGAGGCGGCCAGCGCGACCGCTTCGTTGCAGCACGGCCAGTGCAACATGCTCGGCGGGCGTCATGTCGGCAAAGAGGCGGGTCACCTGGAACGAGCGAACGAGCCCCCGCCGCACGCGGCCGATCGCATCGACGCCGGTCACGGCTTCGCCACCGATACGCACCTCGCCGGAGTCAGGCCGGAGGTTGCCGGTGACCAGGTTGACGAAGGTGGTCTTGCCGGCGCCGTTCGGGCCGATCAGCGCCACCCGGTCTCCCGGCGCCATGCTGAGGCTGACATCGTTGGTGACCGCAAGCCCGCCAAAGGCGCGCTTCAAGTTGCGGACTTCAAAGATCGGCTGCATCACTTCGCCTCCCGGCGGCGGATAACGAAACTGGCGACAGTACCGTAGATGCCCCTCGGCGCGAACAGCACGACGGCGATCAACAGCGCCCCGACCATCGTCAGCCAATGAAAGGGGTTTGCCGCCGACACGACGTCCTCGAAGAACATGAAGACGACCGTCCCCGTCAGCGCGCCGAAAAGAGAGCCCGTACCGCCGAGTACCAGCATGACAAGGCTTTCGGCCGACATCGTGAAGGAAAGGCTGTCGAGACCGACGACCTGGGTCGTGATCGCGTTCAGCGCGCCGCCGACGCCGGCAACGGCGCCGGATATGACATACATCTTCATCAGCGCGATCTTCGGCGAGGCCCCCATGGAGCGGATGCGGATCGGATCTTCCTTGATGCCCCGGCACAGCATACCGAAAGGCGAGCGCACGATCAGCCGCAACAAAACGAAGACGATCGCGAGCAACGCAACGCCGAACACGTAAGCCGTGCGTCCCCATAGGTCGAACTCGTAGAGACCGAGGAGCGCCGTCGGGGCGATCCCGGAAAGGCCGTCGCTGCCACCGGTCCAGGACGATGCCTTGTTGGCGAACTCATGAAAGAGATGGATGAGCGCGATCGACAGCACCAGTTGTGGCAGACCGTGGGCGCGCAGGATGACGACACCGCAGACGAGCCCGGCCACCGCGCCAGCCACAATACCGAACGCCAGCATGGCGAGCGGATCGTTGATGCCGTAATGCGCCGAGGCGATGCCGGCGGCATAGGCGCCGGCGCCGAACAGGGCGGCGTGACCGAGCGTCGCAACACCGCAATAGCCGGTGACGAGATCGAGCGACAGCACCAGAAGAGCTACCCCAATGATCCGGGTCAGAAGCGCCAGATTGTTGGGAAAGAGGAAATAGCCGATCACCGCGACCAGCAGGATGATGCCCAGGCCAATGAGGTCTCCACCGCTGAAGCGCCGGCGCTCGGGCGATGCCGCAATCATGTCGTTCGTCGTCGTCATGCTCATCCCTTGGCCCTCCCGGCAAGCCCGCGCGGAAAGACGCAGATGATCGCGATCACCGCCAGGTAGAAGAAGAACTCGCCGAATTCCGGCATGAGGTAGCGGCCGGTCGTATCAATCGCGCCGAGCAGCAGGCAGGCGATCAGAGCGCCGGGGATCGAGCCGGCACCGCCGACAGAGACGACGACGAGGAAGGTCACCATGTAGCGTAGCGCATAATAGGGTTCGACCGGAAGCAACTCGGCGCCGACGACGCCACCGAAAGCGGCGAGCCCAACGGCAACCGCAAAGCTCACGGCATAGACGATCTCCGTGCGCACCCCGAGGGCAGCGGCCATCGCCGCATTGTCGACCGAGGCGCGCAGCTTCACGCCAAAGGCAGTCTTTTCGATCGCGTACCAGAGACCGGCGGCGACCGCGAGGCCGCAAAGGATCGCGAAAATGCGGTGCGTGGCGATCGCCCGGAAGCCAAGGTCGACCGATCCCTGCAATTCGCTTGGCAGCGGCACGGTCTTCAGCGTCGGCCCGAAAACGTAGTTGGCGGTACCGATGATGCAGAAGGTGATGCCGATGGTCATCAGCACCTGGGTCAATTCCGGCGCGCCGTAAATCCGCCGGTAGAGCAGCCTTTCGATCGGAACTGCGATAGCGATGGTGCCAAAGATCGCAAGGAGGATGGCGAAGCCATAGGCAAGACCGAGATCGCGCGCCGCATAGGAGGCGATGTAGCCGCCGATCATGGCGAAGGCGCCATGCGCCAGGTTGACCACGCGCATGAGGCCCATGGTAACCGAAAGGCCGATGGAGATGACGAAGAGCACCATGCCATAGGCAAGGGCATCGATCGCAATGCTGAGGACGGTTTGCATGGGGCTATCCGTTGCCCTTTCTTCCAGGTTTTGCCGTGCCGGATTCGGGACGCATCATATGCGCGCAGCGCCATTCCTGCGCCAGCGCCTGTGGCGTCGCGGTGCACGCGGCTCCGCTCACCGGCGCAGCCGATCGGCGCATCATCGGTGTCGGCGGGCGCTGGGCGCCCGCCCCAACCTGTTTACTTCAGCGCAGCGAGACCGGGGTCGCCTTGCTTCTCGAAGGTCTGGATTTCCTTGTTGTAATAGGTGCCGTCATCGGCCTTGGCGACTTCGCGCAGATAGATGTTCTGGGTGATGTGGCGCGATTCCGGATCGATTGTGACCGGGCCGCGCGGGCTCGTCCAGGAGAGGCCCTTGACCGCCTCGACCGCCTTGGCCGCGTCCTGCTCGCCACCGGTCGCCTCGATCATCTTGTAGATCACGTGCATGCCGTCATAGGCACCTACCGCCGGAAAGGAGAGCTCGGCCGGGTTGCCGATCGCCTTGCCGGCCGCTTCGACGAAGGCCTTGTTCTCCGGGGAGTCATGCGAGACCGCGTAGTGGAAGGTCGTCTGGATGCCGAGTGCTGCCTCGCCGAGGGCCGGCAGGTCGGATTCTTGCGTCAGATCGCCTGGGGCAAAGAACTTGATGCCGCCGTCCTTCAGGCCGTTCTCCTTGAAGGCCTTGACGAAGCCGAGCGTCGTCGGGCCGGACGGCAGGAAGGCGAAAACGCCCTCGGCACCGGAATCCTTGATGCGCTGCATGATCGGTGAGAAATCATTGGTCGCGAGCGGCATGCGGATCGCCTCGACCACCTGGCCGCCCGCCGCCTCAAATCCTGCCTTGAATGCGTTCTCGGCATCGACGCCCGGGCCGTAATCGCTGACGACGGAGATCACCTTGGAAACACCGGCGTCCTTGGCGACCTTGGCGATCGGCGTGGAGGTCTGCCAGGTGGTGAACGAGGTGCGCACGACGAGTGGGCTCTTGGTGACGATCGCGGAGGTCGCCGCATTCATGATGACAAGCGGCACGTTCGCCTGGGTCAGGAGCGGCGTTACCGCCATGGCATCCGGCGTGAAGTAGAAGCCGGCAAGATATTGCACGCCTTCCTTCACCACCAGTTCCTGCGCCAGCGCCTTGGACTGGGCGGGATCGGCCTGCGGCACGTCGCGATAGATGATCTCGATATCGTCGTCGCCGACCTTGCTGCCGTTCAGCGCCATATAGGCGTCGATGCCGGCCTTGAAATTCTTGCCCTGAAGCGCGAACGGACCGGAGAATGGCCCGACGACGCCGATCTTGATCGTGTCGGCATAGGCCGCGCCGCTCATTGCCAAAGCCGCGACCGCAGCCTGAATCATCCGTTTCATGTTTCCTCCCTGAGATGCCGATCGCTCCCGAACCGGCATCGTCCTCGCAAACCCCGTTGATTTGATAGGCATCAACTTGCCATGCCAAACGGTGATGTAAAAATGAAATATGGGGCCAAAATCATAATCGGGAAGTTATGCATCCGGAAGAATCGGGTCCAGCCGCCACCCGAAGCGTATTTAACGGCGATGCGCGCCACGTCAACGACAACAGAATGACGGCCGCGTCCGTCAGCGGCGGGGCGATGCGAAAGACGCCCCCCATTCCCGGAAGCTTGACGATGTTTCATGCTGAGACCGCGCCGCATTGCCTCCTCCATGACTTTGGCACCCAGCTCGAAGCCCGGAGCCTTCGTCTGCCGATCGGCGATGACTTCTAGGCCGCGTCCCCTGATATCGCCGACAACATTCGAACCTCTGTTGTAGCGACAGGAGACCGTCGCGCAGCCGCGCGCCGTGCGCGAGCGCCTGTTCGACCAGGCCATCACGTTCGACCACGTCGAGCGCCGTCACGCCGACCACCGCCGGCAGCGCAGATGCGATCGCTCGCACGGTTGACTATCGCACGTCCAACCTCTCTGAATGCTTCCCGGCAAAGTGGAAATGACTGCATCGGATCGCCAGCATGAATGAGATACGTCACCCGAATGAAACGGCCGCGACGGTGCCCGCTCTCTCGGAACCGGAGAAGAACGTCATCATCGGGGGAGTGCTGCTTGCGATGCTTCTGGCCGCGCTCGACCAGACGATCGTGGCGCCGGCGATGCCGACAATTGGCAAAGCACTTGGACACAGCGACTATCTGCCATGGGTCGTGACGGCATATCTGTTGACTGCGACGGCCATGGCTCCCCTTTACGGCAAGATCTCCGATATCCACGGGCGACGTCCGACGATCTTCGCCGCCGTGATCATCTTCCTCGCGGGGTCTCTGGTCAGCGCGCTGGCGCCGGACATGCTGACGCTGATCATCGGCCGCGCGGTCCAGGGCCTCGGCGGCGGCGGTCTCTTTGCCCTCTCGCAAACGGTGATCGGCGACCTCGTTCCGCCACGCGAGCGCGCCCGCTACGCCGCCTGGATATCCGGAACATGGGCGGTCGCAAGTATCGCCGGGCCGCTGCTGGGCGGCACTTTCGCCGAGCATCTCCACTGGTCGCTGATTTTCTGGATCAACATTCCGCTCGGCCTTGCGGCCTTGGCGATCATCAACAATCCATTGAAGAAGCTGCCGCTCATAACCCGAGCGCACCGGATCGATGGGGCTGGCGCCACATTGCTCGTCGCGGCAACGGCGCTTTTGTTGCTGGCGCTGAATTGGGGCGGCAGCCGTTACGCATGGTTGTCGCCGGCCATAGTCGGCTTGCTTGGGTGTTCGGCGCTCCTTTGGGGCGCGTTCGCCTTGCGCCTTCGGCGCGTGACCGAGCCGCTGATCTCGCTGGAAGTGCTCGGCAATCCGATCGTGCGCTACGGAACTTTGGCGATGTTTCTGGCGCAGGGCGCCAATGTCGGCGTCTCGGTCTATCTCCCGGTTTATGCGCAGTCGTTCCATGGCCTCTCCGCCGATGGCTCGGGATTGATCATGCTCGGGCTCTTGCTGGGCACCGTGTTCGGAGCAACGACCAGCGCGCGGACGATACCGCGCCTTGCCCACTACAAGAGGATGGCACTCGTCGGCAGCGCCCTCAGCTTTCTCTGCCTGGCTGCGCTCGCGGCTCTGGCCGGGCGAACATCCTTGTCGCTGCTGGTCCTGCTGACCTCGGGCGCGGGCTTCGGCTCGGGCATGACCTTTCCGGTTGCGACCATTTCCGTGCAAAACGCCGTCGATCAGGCGCATCTCGGTGTCGCGACCGGGGTCCTGACCTTCCTGCGATCGCTTGGCGGCGCTCTTGGTGTCGCGATACTTGGCGCCATCGCCCTCGGCAATGGCCTGCCGCTCGGCGGTGAGGCCATACAAACGATCAGCGCCACGGCCACCTCGGCAATGCCGTTCGGCTATATTTTCGCCGCCTGCGCCGCGGCGATGGTGATCTCGCTCGTGATGTTCCATCTCATGCCGGAGAAGCCACTGCGGGGCCGTGCCGAAGCGGAGACGCCCGCCGCCATCGACTAGTAGTGCAGCACCCATGCGGATTGCCATGGAACCTTCGCGCATCCGATGTCGGTTCGGGCCATCGCATTCAAAGTCGATGCCGCCCATCGGGGCAGGACCCGTCGCGATCAGATCGCCCCGACGACAAGCGAATACGCCGCGGAAGTATCGCGGCGTATTCGTCGCTTGATCCTTGGCCGCTCTGCTTTCAGCCAAGGCCGCTGAGGAAGAGGCTCAGCGCAGCGGGAAAGCGACAGGGCGGATCGGTGCTGCATCGGCCCCGCGGAACTTGAGCGACGCGCCGACAAAGGCAAACTCGTAGATCCGGTCCTTCGACAGTTCTTCGAGATTGATGAGCTCGATGATCGGAGCGCCCTGTTGGGCCAGCAGATAGGTGTGAACCGGAATGTAGTTGTCTTCGGTTTCGGCCGGAAACGCTTCGAAGCTCAAATTGTCGGCACCGACGACCATGGCGCCACCGTCTTCGATCAGGAACTTCGCCGCGTCGATGCTCAGCCCGGGCGGATTGCTCATATAGGCGTGCTTGTCTTCATAGTGCTGCATGCGCCCCGTGCGGATCAGCGCCACGTCGCCTTCCTGGAGCTTGACGCCCTGGCTATCAAGCGCCTCCTGCAGATCCTCGCGGGTGATGCGGTAATTCTCCGGCAGCATCTGCATGCCGTTGGCCGCCGCGACATCGATCAAGACACCACGTGCAACGATCGGCGGCAATTTCTCCGCGCCGGTGACGGTCCAGCCCTGGTCTCCGAGGTGGTCGGCCGCCGCATAACCGTTCCAGATCTTGCCGTTCAGGCCGAAGTGATTCAGCGCATCGATATGCGTACCCATATGTGCGTACATCGAAACGGCCGAACCGGAGTAGCTGACGTGCTGGTTCATCTCCTTGCCGACCTTCATCGGGTCCGAAACCGTCGTGCCGTGCGGGGTGTGGGTCATCCACATCTGGTATGGCGGATCGCCGGCCGCCTCCCAGCTCGGCATGCCGATGAAATACTCCACGGCAAGATCGTAGGACTTGGCGCCCTCGATGCGCGACAGGATCGCAGCACGCGAGGCGGGCGTGATCAGATTGAGACGTCCGATCTCGTCCTTCGGCCCCCAGGGGCTTTTGCCGACGTCCTGCGCGAAGGCCGCACTCCCCAGCAATCCGGTAACCAGAGAGACCGCCACCGTGCGGCTGAGCGTTGCGATTTCGAACATGATGAACTCCTTCTTCTGCATTGCCTGAACATCAGGAAGCTGAGCTCACCTTATTGCTGGCCGCATTGCGAATAATCAGCGATAGGAAGAATTGATATTTTACGCTGGAGAAATTATGGATCTATTGGCGGCCATGCGCGCGTTTCGGCGCGTCGTCGAGCTTCAAAGCTTCAACAGGGCGGCCGAAGAGCTCGGACAGTCGAACGCGTCGATCAGCAAGCAGGTCCGGCAACTGGAGGAACGCCTCGGCACCGTGCTCATTCTGCGCACCACCCGGCGCATGAGTCTCTCGGAGACGGGGCGTGGCTACTTCGCCGAATGCTGTAGGCTTCTCGACGAACTCGACCATCTGGAGCGTTCGACGTCGGGCGAGGCCGGTGAGATCAATGGCCGGCTACGGATCAATGCGCCCCTTTCCTTCGGACTTACGGTGCTCGCGCCGATGCTGGCCCGCTTCATGGCGCTGTATCCGCAGTTGAAGGTCGACATGACGCTCGACGATCATGTGCTCGACGTCGTCTCGGAGGGGTTCGATGTCTCGATCCGCGTGCGCGCCGCGCTTGCGGATTCATCCCTGATTGCCAAGCGGCTCGGCGAGGTCGAACAGATCATCTGCGCCGCGCCTGCCTATCTGTCGGCGAGAGGCGCGCCAACAAGCACCAGCGATCTCAAGAACCACGATTGCCTCAGCTACCGACTCGCCGATCGGCCTGGAAGCTGGATCGTGGAAGGCCCCGACGGCGCGGCGAGCATCGAACTGTCGGCCCGTTTCGTCGTCGACAACAGCCTGATGCTGAGCGAGATGATCCAGGCCGGCGTCGGTATCGGCGCCTTACCGTCCTTCATCGCCAACCCGCTGCTTTCCCAAGGCAAGCTCATACGGATCCTGCCGCAGCACAGGCTCGCTGAGCGCGGCATCTATGTCGTCTATCCAACCAATCGATTGCTGCTGCCGAAGGTGAAGGCCTTCACCGATTTCTTCGCCAGCGAGATTCGGCAGGCCGGGCTCTAGGACGGAAAGATCGCCGGTTTACACGCCCCCATCGCGTCGCCCGATTTAATACCGTCACAGTTGTTACTCCCGACATTTGATCCGCGGTGCCAAACTACCCTCGATGACGCGCGATGACCTGCATCCCGGCGCTCTCGCCGCACGACGCAGGTTTCGTCTCAAACGAGGAGATTGAAAGCCATGATCAAGACAGTCGAGAATGGGCAGGGGGCCGACCAGCCGGCCATGCAAAAGCCGGAGGTAGTCTCTGCGCACGCCTGGGAAGCGGCACGCCAGAACCTGCTCGTAAAGGAAAAGGCCCATACACGCGCTCGCGACGCGCTCGCCGCCGAGCGCCGACGCATGCCGTGGACGGCGGTTACGAAGGAATATGTCTTCGAGGGCCCGGAAGGCAAGGCGAGCCTCCTCGATCTCTTCGCCGGTCGGCACCAGTTGATCGTCTACCGCGCCTTTTATGAGCCGGGTGTCTATGGCTGGCCCGAGCACGCCTGTCGTGGTTGCTCGATGGTCGCGGATCAGGTTGCCCACCTTTCCCATCTCAACGCCCGTGACACTACCCTGGTCTTCGTTTCGCGGGCGCCGCAGGCGGATATCGCCAGGCTGAAGGCGCGCATGGGCTGGACAATGCCCTGGTACACCATCACCGACAACTTCGACCTCGATTTCGGCGTCGACGAGTGGCACGGACACAACGTGTTCTTCCGCGACGGCGACCGGCTGTTCCGGACCTATTTCATCAACAACCGCGGCGACGAACAGATGGGCGGCACCTGGAACTATCTCGACATCACGCCGCTTGGCCGACAGGAGGTCTGGGAGGACTCCCCCGAAGGCTATCCCCAGACCCCGACCTACAAGTGGTGGAACTGGAACGACAGCTACGTCGAAGGCGCCGCGCCCGATCGGCGCTGGGTCGAGGTCTCGGACGCCGGCGAGGCAGCGATGCGAAACCAGGACGCGAGCTCGGTGCGATGAGTGCCAGCCTCCCTGCCGGCGCGCGAGAACTCCACCGGACCGCAGCGCGGAGGGCGGCCGATGGGCTCGCCCTCGCGGCGTCGCCGACCTTCGCGCTCATGGCGATTTCGACCGGCGCATGGGGCGCCGACGTCGGGCAGATGTTATGCGTCGGCGAGCCGGGGCTGCAGATCGGCGGGATGACCGTGATGTACCTCTTGATGAGCGTCTTTCACCTGGCCCCATGGCTGCGGCTCCTTCGCGCCACCAAGCCCGAAGCAGCCTAAAGCTGTCCGCATATCCGCCTGGCAATACTCTATACCGGCCCTACTTGAAGGCGAAGCGGGGCCGGTATTCGCGACACCCAAAAGGTGTGGAAACGACCGGAACCATATGTCGCTGATATCGGCGAATGGGCATGCTGTTGATTCTGGGAGGACGTCATCTTCTCGGATTGAAGCAGGGAACGGTTCCACGAAGCAGATCGGGCCATCTACCGAGCAGCGTTGTCTGTAATGGCTGTTCGAAGATGCCGTGTGCGAACGGTTCCGATGGAAGATTTTGATCGAATCGGGAAAACGAACTTGAGTGTTGTCATACCCCAGCCGACGCCAACACGTTTCAAGCTGCGCCTGGCGCCATCACTGGTCGGCGCCCTCCTCTGCGCCGCCGCCCTTGCGTCGTCGCTATACTATCTCGTTGGCCCGCAAAGCGTTCCCGCGGAAATCGCCGCGATCGATCCGTCGGGGGCGCCGACAGATGCAGGCGCTTCCCCGCACAAACCGCCAAGCTTCGAGATTCTCTACAGCAACGGTGATCAGGGGCTGATGGTTTACGAAGGCTACGTCTACGTCGTGCGACTCGGCGACAAGTTGCCGAACGGCCGGCGCATGATCGGTTTCCAAAAACGGGACGGAAACTGGAACGCAGTGACGCTTTGAGGGCTTCTTCCGGCCGGGCGTTGTGGATTTTAACCGTTTGTTAACGCTCGCAGACGAGGCAGGAAGAACCCCCATTTAGCCACGGTTGCCACCCAGGGCGAACTGGCGCAACTCTTTGTTAAAGAGTCGTGAATCAGTGCTTTGGATGGTGCAGAATGATTAACAAGAAGCTACAGAATGAGCTGGTCGAACTCGACGAGAGCCCTGCGCTTGAGAGCCGCTCGGTGATGAGCGAGCGTGCGGTCCAGGGCATTCCCCTGGCGATCGAAGCTGTCATCGGGCGCGCCAGGCTGACGGTTTCCCAGATTTCAAAACTCCATCCTGAAGACACGATCCATCTCGACCGCAATTTCGGCGAACCGGTCGAACTCAAGGTCAACGGTATGATCATCGGCCGAGGCGAGATCGTCTATGACGAATCCAGTAACGCCGTCGGCATCAAGATCATCGAGACAACACCGATCGCGCGACGCTAGAGTCCGCGTCAGGATGCGCCGCTGACCGGCGAGAGAGGTGGCCGTCAGGCGGCGCACATGGCGACGCCCGTCGTCCGGGAGATCATCAGTCGAGCCGGTTCCTTCCTCGGCGCCCAGCCCCGCTTGGGACCCGAACACGAACCGCATCTGGTGGCAGACTTCTAGACACGGCTTGCGGAAGGCGGGGAACATAAACCGGGAACGGGCACATCGCCGCACCAGCCGCCCTTGGCTTCATGCCGCCGCAAGGCTATGTCCATGTCCTATCGACACGATCCGGTACGGGAGGAGCCTCAGATGCTGATCGATGGAAAAGTCTTTATCGTGACCGGCGGCGGTTCGGGCCTTGGCGCAGCCGTCGCGCGGCGGCTGCATGGCGAAGGCGCCCGTGTGGTTCTTGCCGACGTCAACGCCGAGGCCGGTCAGCAAATGGCCGAAGAGCTCGGCAGCAACGCCCTCTTCCAGAAGACGGATGTCACCAACGAGACGGATGCCGCCGCCACCGTTGCAGCGGCCTTGGACCGCTTTGGTCATCTCCATGGGCTGGTAAACTGTGCCGGGATTGCGCCCGGCGAAAAGGTGCTCGGCCGCGACGGGCCGCACCGGCTGGAGAGCTTTTCGCGCGCGGTCGCGATCAACCTGATCGGCACCTTCAACATGCTGCGGCTTGCCTCCGAGGCGATCGAGCGGCAAGAGCCCGGCGACGACGGCGAGCGGGGCGTGATCGTCAACACCGCATCGGTCGCCGCCTTCGACGGCCAGATCGGCCAAGCGGCCTATGCCGCCTCCAAGGGCGGCGTCGTCTCGATGACGTTGCCGATCGCCCGCGAACTTGCGCGCCACGGCATTCGCGTCGTCGCCATCGCTCCTGGCATCTTTGAAACGCCGATGATGGCCGGCATGCCGCAGGAGGTACAGGATTCGCTCGGCAAGAGCGTGCCCTTCCCGCAGCGCCTCGGTAAACCCGACGAGTTTGCCGCGCTCGTGCAGCATATCTGCGAGAACCGCATGCTGAACGGCGAAGTCATCCGCCTCGACGGCGCGCTGCGCATGGGCGCGCGCTAATAGGATCAGCTTCTGGCGCCTCGCCTGCATTCAGCCGGCGCGGCGCCATGCTCTTACCACGGCCGATCAGGCGGCTTGATCCGCCATTTTAACGACGTAGGCGCAGCGCCGCGCGCCGGCGAGAATGTGCTCGGCGCGCTCGACCTCGACACCGGGGCCGAGCACCGCACGGAACACGCTCAATTCCGCCCGGCAGAAGCCCTGGCAGCTCGTTGCGGCAGCGCAAATCGGACAGTGGTTCTCGACGAAGAGCAGCGTGCCGTCGCCAGGATCCTCGCAAGCCGCCATATAGCCTTCCTGCGACCGCAGCCGCACCAGTTCGTCTACCCGCTCGCGCAGGCGCTTCTTGTCCGTCATCGCTGCGCCATAGCTCTGTCGGGTTTCGTCCTCCCGCGCCGCGATCAGCCGCTCGATCGCCGCCTCGCCGAGCGTCTGGCGGATCGTCCTCAAGAGCTGGACCGTAAGCTCCGCATGGGTATCGGGAAACTCAGCATGGCCGGCGGCGGTCAGCCCCCAGAACTGCGAAGGGCGGCCGACGCCTTTCGCTTCCGACCACGATAGAACCAAACCTTCCTCGGCAAGACGGACAAGCTGCTGGCGCACGGCCTCGCCCGTAATCGTCAGACGCTTTCCGAGAGCCGCCGCCGTCTGCGGGCCATGCAGCTTGAGCGCCAGCATGATGCGCTCGCCCGGCGTGCGGCCGCTGCTCCTCTCTGGATTTAACAAGGGATCGCTTGACATATTCCTGCGCACAGATTTACAAAGAACTCTCTTGCTAAATACACTCTCATCCAACCGCAAACAAGTGACCCATCGAGAGTGCCCCGCCCGCAAAGGATTTGATCATGGCCTTCGAACTTCCCGCCCTTCCCTATGCACCCGGTGCGCTCGCTGAAAACGGCATGAGCGCCGAGACGGTCGAGATCCACCACGGCAAGCATCACCAGGCCTATGTCACGGCGCTGAACGGTTTCGTCGAGAAGGATGCATCGCTCGCCGGCCTGTCGCTCGAGGAGATCATTCGCCACAGCCACGGCAAGGCGGAACTGGCGCCGGTCTTCAACAATGCCGGCCAGCATTGGAACCACATCCTGTTCTGGAAGAGCCTTTCGCCCAAGGGCGGGCAGATCCCCGGTGCGCTCGAAAAGAAGCTCATCGAAGACTTCGGCAGCGTTCAAGGCTTCAAGGACGCCTTCAAGGCGGCCGCCACCGGCCAGTTCGGCTCTGGCTGGGCCTGGCTCGTGCTCGGCCCGGACGGTAAGCTCAAGGTGACGAAGACCGCCAACGGCTCCAACCCTGTTGCCACCAACGAAGGCAAGGCTCTGCTCGGTCTCGATGTCTGGGAACACGCCTATTACATCGACTACCGCAACCGCCGGCCGGACTATGCGTCGAACTTCCTCGACAAGCTTGCCAACTACGAGTTTGCCGAAGCGGAATTGAAGTCCGCCTGACCGGCTGAGGATCGCCCGGAGCTGGAAGCAGCTCTACTGCATGTCTCCTTTGATCGTAGCCGGCTAAAGGACAAGGACATGCGGCAATTCAAAGTGCTACGGCGACCTTTGCGCGTCTGATAAGACGCGCGGCGCTGTAGGCAGCAAGTCAGAGAATTTGCGGCAGCCCTCTCGCCCCCGCCTGAGCCTGGGCTTCTGCGAAACCCGTGGCGTCTCCCCGCCGCCACGGGCTATCCTCAGTTGGAACAAGACCCATGCGCCAGACACCTCCGTTTTCCGTCGACATCGACGCCCACGCCGATCTGGCGGTGTCGAAAGCGGAGTTCGCCGACACCCTGTCGCATCTCGCTGCCACCGTCTGCGTGGCAAGCGCCGGCAAAGGCGCCGACAGTCTTGGCCGAACCGTGACCGCCACTTTTTCACTGTCCGCAAACCCGCCATCAATCGTCGTTTCGATCAAGGCTGACAGCCCGCTCGCCATGCGGATCGCCTCAGAGCAGGGTTTCTCGCTCGCCATGCTGGCTGAGGGACAGGAACTGATCGCGGATGCCTTTGCCGGGAAGATTGAAGCGTCCAAGCGTTACCTTGTCGGCATCTGGGCTGATTGGCCGAGCGGACGGCCGAGGCTTCTCGGAGCCGCCGCAGCTCTCGACTGCGTGCTGAGCACAGCGGTCGAGGTCGGCGACCACATGCTGTTCGTCGGAACAATTGTCGCAACCGAGACTTCCACCCATGCCGGCCCCTTGATCTGGAGCCGCCGGCGGTATCAGTCTCTCGACAGGACGAGAGCGTTGCCGGCGCAGCCGAGCAACGGGCACGCGACCTTCAACCCAGGCAAGCCTGCGCCCTGAACCGGCGATCGCGTAGGAGGAATGCCAGCAATGCGGCAAGCGCTCGAAAAGCTCTTAGAAGCCGGCAAGGACGACGCCCTGCTGCGCTTCACGCTCGGCAGCATCTGCCTTCAGGAAGCGGACCTCGATACCGCGCTTGCCCATGTCGAGCGCGCTATCGCCTTCGACCCGGACTATTCTGCTGCGTGGAAACTGCGTGGTGCCATTCTGCACAGGCTCGGCCGCTTCGAAGAGGCGATTGAGGTCTGGCGCGAAGGTCGCGCCGTCGCCGAGCGGAAGGGCGATCTGCAGGCGGCAAAGGAGATCGGCGTTTTCCTCAAGCGCCTGGAACGCCAGTGCATCGCCGCCAACAGGAACGCATAGCCCTCACCCCGAAACTCGACCGAGCCCGGCATAAATGCCGAGCCCGGAAACATCGCGAACGGTCAGTTCACTTGAAGACCGACGGCAACCAGAGCGACAGCGCCGGGATGTAGGTGACGGCCATCAGCACCGCGATGCTGGCGCCGAAGAACGGCCAGATCGTGCGCATCGCCTCGCGAATGGAAATTCCGCCGACGGCGCAGCCGACGAACAGCACCGTGCCCACCGGCGGCGTGTTGAGGCCGATACCGGCATTCAGGATCATCACCACCCCGAAATGCACCGGGTCGATGCCGAAGGCCTTGACGACCGGAAGCAGCACCGGCGTGCAGATGATCACCATCGGCGCCATGTCCATGAAGGTGCCGAGGAACAAGAGGATGATGTTGATGACGAGCAGCACGATGATCGGGTTCTCCGAAATCGCACCGATCGCGCCGATCATCAGCGCCTGCACCTGCAGGAAGGCCATCAGCCAGCCGAAGGATGCCGCCATTCCGATGACGAGCAACACCATGGCGGTGGTGCGCACCGCTCCCATGACCGCTTCGACGAAGCCTGTCCAATCCAGTTCGCGATAGACCAGCATCGCGACGAGGAAGGCATAGAGCACGGCGATGCAGGAGCTTTCGGTGGCGGTGAACACGCCGGAGCGCACGCCGCCGAAGATGATGCCGATCAGTACGATGCCCGGGAATGAGGCGAGCAGGTAGTAGAAGAGCCTGGAAAAACCCGGGAACGGCTCGGCCGGATAGCCTCTGCGCCTTGCGACGACATAGGCGGTCACCATCAGCGAAAGCGCAAGCAGCAGGCCGGGAATGATACCGGCGGTGAAGAGATCGGCGACCGAGACATTGCCGCCGGCGGCGATCGAATAAAGGATCATGTTGTGCGATGGCGGGACCATCAGGGCGATGATGGCTGCGTTGACGGTAACGTTGACGGCGTAGTCACGGTCATAGCCGCGCTTTGCCATCTGCGGGATCATAAGGCCTCCGACGGCCGAAGCATCCGCGACCGCCGAGCCGGAGATGCCGCCGAAGAGCGTCGAGGCCACGATGTTGACCTGGCCGAGGCCGCCACGCAGATGCCCGACGAGGCCGGCGGCAAACTGGATCAGCCTGTTGGCGATGCCGCCGCGCACCATCAGGTCGCCGGCAAAGATGAAAAACGGGATCGCCATCATGGCGAAGATGTTCATGCCGGAATTCAACTGCTGGAACACCACCACCGGCGGCAGGCCGAGATAGAGCACGGTGGCGAAGGAAGCGATACCGAGGCAAAACGCGATCGGCGTGCCGATGAACATCAGCAGGGTGAAGACCCCGAAGAGAATAGTGTAAGCCATTCAGGCCATCTCCTGCACGACGATATCGGCGGCGACGTCGACACCCAGAACCAGATCAAAGAAGCGCTCGGCAGCGAAGAGGGCAATCATCAAGCCGCCGACGATGAGCGGAAAAAAGTCGACCCCTCCCGGCCATCCGAGGACCGGAATGGTGGCGCTCCATGTGCCGATACAAAGAAGCAGTCCGTAATAGGCCATGGATGCCCCGAAGATGACGATCAGGCCGAGGCTCGTCAGATCCATGGCAAGCTGGACCGAAGGCTTCATCACGTGGCGGATGACATCGAGGCCGAGATGCACGCTCTCGCGCACGCCGACCGCCGCGCCAAGCATGATGAACCAGGCCATCAGGTGGAGAGACAAGGGCTCCGACCAGCTTGGCGAGTCGTTCAGAACATAGCGGGCAAACACCTGCCAGCCGACGATCAGTGTCATGGCGACCATGCCGGTGCCGGCGATATAGAGCGACGCGCGGCTTAGCGCCCCGAGAAGCGGGCGTATCGCCCGCATGAAACGACGCATCATTCTTCCTCCTCCGCGAAAGCGATCCTATGGACAGTTGCGAAGGCCGGTTCCATTCCCGGACCCGGCCTTTCATCTGCCGTCACTTGACCGCCTTCACCCGCTCGAGAAGGTCCTTGAGTTTCGGGTCGCTGACGAACTGGTCGTAGACCGGCGCCATCGCGGCGGCAAACTCCTCCTTGTTGACCTTGATGACGTTTGCGCCGGCGGCACGAACCTTCTCTTCCGAGACCTTCTCGCGCGCGCTCCAGAGTTCACGCATCTTGCCAACGGAGTCCTTGGCCGCCTGACGAACCAGGGCCTGATCCTCGGGGGAAAGCTTGTCCCAGGTCATCTTGGAAATAACCAGGATTTCCGGATTGAGGGAATGTTCGGTGAGCGAATAGTTCTTGGCGACCTCGAAATGACGGGCGGATTCGTAGGACGGCCAATTGTTCTCGGCGCCATCGACGACACCGGTCTCGAGCGACGAATAGACCTCGCCCATCGGCATCGGCGTCGGGTTGGCACCGAAGGCCTGCATCATGGCGATCCAGAGATCGGATTGTTGCACGCGGATTTTCAGGCCCTTGAGGTCCGCCAGTTTCTCGATCGGCTTTTTGGTGGTGTAGAAGGAACGCGCGCCGGAATCATAGAAGGCGAGACCGATCAGGCCGTGGGGCTCGAAGGCCGCCAGCACCTCGTCGCCAATCGAGCCGTCGACCGTCTTGTGCATGTGCTCGGTCGAGCGGAACAGGAACGGCATGCCAAGCACCATCGTCTCCTTGACGAGGTTGTTGAAGGGCGCCGCGTTGACGCGGTTCATGTCGATGACACCGAAGCGCGTCTGCTCGATCGTGTCCTTCTCGCCGCCGAGCACGCCATTGTTCATGACCTCGACCTTGATCCGCCCGTTGCTACGCTCGGAAAGCAATTGCCCCATGTATTTGACGGCCTCGACCGTCGGGTAGCCGTCCGGGTGGATATCCGCCGAACGCAGGGTGATTTCCTGCGCCTGCGCCGCTGTGCCGGCAAACGCCAGCCCCATGGCGACGCAAAGCATGCCTGCAATTTTCTTCATGTTTTCTCCTCCTCTGATCGTGCTTCGGCCTCTCCCAAGGCCGGTTTTCTGCCCGTCCGGGCCGGCATGCGAAATCCTCTTGTCGTTAGGCCCGGCAGGGAGCCTCCCAGTTCCCATTGCGGACTGGAGTCACGCCACGGCGAACGCCGGCAGCTTGAACAGGTGTTCCGGGTTCTCGACGAGGGCGAGATGCCGCGCCCGGTCGTCGGCAAGCCAGCTCAGCACCAGTTCCGCGAGCCGCGCGTCATCGGGATAGTCTTGCGTTTTCCGGATCATGTTGTGCGGCCAGTTCGAGCCCCAGACGATGCGTTCCGGAGCATGTTTGGCGATCCGGCGCGAAAAGGCGGCCACGTCCTCGTACGGCCATCCCTCCCGCGAACTTTCGTAGACGCCAGCAAATTTGAACCAGACATTGCCGCGGTCGATCAACTTCAGCAGCGCCGCGATCTCCGGTCCATCCGGATCGACGCCGGCGAAGAACTTGCCGTGGTGATCGAACACCCAGCGCGACCTGATGCGCTCAAGCCGCGGCAGATGGTCGAGCAGCCTGTTGCCGTCGAATTGCACGGCAATCATCCAATCTGCCGCATATGCCCGCGCGTCCACTGCTTCCAGCGCGTCGAGGCCTACCGCGCCACCCGGCAAGTCCATGATGCGTGCGCCGACAGCGCCGGTTTCGCTCAACGTGCGCATCTGCGCATCCGAAGTGTCCTCGTCGATGACGATGACGGCGCGCGCTGCGGCGCCCATTGCCGCAACACAGGCAAGCGTGTTGGCATTGTCCCGCTGATGGGCGTTGCCCTGGGTGATGATCACCCTGTCGATGCCGAGCCAGGCCATGACCTGGCGATAGGCCGCAGCATCCGGCAACGGTTCAACAGGCAAAGGCGGACCGCCGGGAAGCGACGGAAAGCCTGGCAGATACATGTGCATCTGCGAATCGATCGCGCCCTTCGGCAGACGCGGTTCAGGCGGGCGGCCGGTCAGGGTGCGCTCGATCATTTTGCAGTCTCGGGCATCTTGAATTCGGCGAGCGCATCGCGATTGATCTCGATGCCGAGCCCCGGAGCGTCCGGTATGGCAACGACGCCGTTGACGGCCTCGATCGGCGTCGTCAACACGGCCTGGCGGAACGGATTCTCCGTCCGGTCGAACTCCAGGATCGGCTCGATCGGCTTCACCCGCACCGGATCCGGCGTCATCGCCGCCATGAATTGCAGCGCCGCGGCAATGTGAACCCCCGTGCCCCAGACATGCGGCACGATGTGAACGCCATGCAACGTCGCGAGGCTGGCGATCTTCATCATTTCGGAAAAACCGCCGCAACCGCAGAGATCCGGCTGCAGGATGTCGACGGCGCGGCTCTCGATCGGCGGCCACATGCCATAGCGCGCATGCCAGGTCTCGCCGCCCGCGACCGGGATAGGCTGCCCTGCCCTGACCTCGCGATAGGCCGAGAGCTGCTCGGGCACGACCGGCTCCTCGAACCAATCGATGTCATAGTCCGCCGCAGCCTTGCCGAGGCGGATCGCTTCGGTGACGGTGTAGCCGTGGTTGGCGTCGATCATCAGCCGCATCCCGTCGCCGATCGCCTCGCGCACCGCGCGGATGAGGGAAAGGTCTTCCTCGATGCCGAAGCCGATCTTGATCTTGCAGGCGTGAAACCCCTGCGCCCGGCGCTCCGCCATCTCCATCGCGTTGTCGGACACACGGTCGACACCGTCACGCTTGAAGCTGCCGGTCGCATAGGCGCGAACGCTCTCGCGCCAGCGACCGCCAAGCAGCATCGAGACGGAGGCGCCATAATGCTTGCCCTTGATGTCCCAGAGCGCGATGTCGATGCCGGACAGCGCCGTGATCGCCAGACCGCGCTGCCCCTGGTCGCGAAGCGCGTTATAGAGGATCGCCCAGAGCTTCTCAGTCTGGCGCGGATCCTGGCCGATCAGCCAAGGGGAATAGGCCGCGACCACGGCCGCATTTGGCCGCGCCGGCCCAAGGCACTCGCCCCAGCCGATGGTGCCATCGTCGCATTCGATCTCCACCAGCACATGGGCGCGACGATCAAAGCGCATGGACGCGCTTTCGAAGGGCACGGCCAGCCGGTGCTCGAGGAGATGGGTGCGGACGGCGGTGATTTTCATCGGTTGCCCTCGCTGCGGTTCAATTCTTGCGCTTGTTCGCACCGATCAGGGCATCGAGCATCGCAACTTCGTCATCGGTGAGGTCTGTCAGCGGGGCGCGGACCGGGCCGGCATTGAAGCCCTGCAGGCGCACACCGGCCTTGATCGCCGAAACCGCATAGCCCTTGCCCCGGTTGCGGATCGCCATGAACGGATAGAAGAAGTCCTTGAGGATGCGCTCGCAGGTGGCGCGGTCGCCGCCGCGAAGGGCGGCGTAAAATTCGTTGGCAAGGCCTGGCACGAAGTTGAAGACGGCCGAAGAATAGGTGGTGAAACCGGCGCCGAGATAGGCCTCGGCAAAGAGCTCGGCGGTCGGCATCCCGCCGAGATACATCAGGCGGTCGCCTATCTTGGCCGTGACCTGACGCACAAGGCCGATGTCGCCGGTGCCATCCTTGAAGCCGATCAGGTTCGGGCACGCGTCACAGAGCCTGGCCAGCGTGTCGGCCTGCAGCACCGAGTTGTCGCGGTTATAGACCATGACGCCGATGCCAACCGACTGGCAGACCTTCTTCACATGGGCATAGAGCCCTTCCTGCGGGGCGTCGATCAGGTAGTGCGGCAGAAGCAGGATACCATCCGCGCCAACGCGCTCGACCGACCGGGCGATATCGATGGCCATCTCCGTACCGTAACCGCAACCGGAAACGATCGCCGTGTCGCCTGCAACCTCCTTAGCGGCCCGGACGATGCCGGGAATTTCATCGGGCTTCAGCGAGAAGAATTCGCCGGTGCCGCCGGCAGCAAACAGCACCGGCGCCTTGTAGCCGGCCAGCCACTCGACATGCGCCCGATAGCTGTCCGGCGCGAAACGGCCCTCGGCATCAAAATGCGTGACCGGGAAAGAAAGCAGGCCCGATCCAAGCGCGGCCTTGATCTGCTCGGGGGTCATTTCGTGCGGGTCCTCCTCAAAATGCGATGCATTCTACTAAGCAAGTCACGGCATTCATGTCAATAGGTCATAATACAAGTGATCATACACGCCAAATATGCCACAATCCGGATTGAAAGCAGGTCTTTTCATCGGATTTCGGGGCATACCCACCCCGACGCAGAGGCAACATTGACGCAGCTCATGCATGTTGCGTCGATCACATATTATGTGTTAGCCCCTATTGTATGACGGCACATGACAATGCCGCAACACCGGCTGGCCTTCTGGAGGAAAGAGGAAATGGAACGGCTTCTGATCACCGGCGCGGCGGGGCAGCTCGGCCGCGTCATGCGCAAGAAACTTGCGCCGCTGGCGACCTTGATCCGCCTTTCCGACCGGTCGCCGCTCGATCCGCCAGGTGAAAACGAAGAGTGCATTCAATGCGATCTCGCCGATGCCGCGGCCGTCCATGACCTGGTCGCCGGTTGCGACGCGATCCTGCATCTCGGCGGCATCTCGGTCGAGCGGCCGTTCTCGGAAATCCTCGACGGCAACATCCTCGGCCTCTACAATCTCTACGAGGCGGCCCGTGCGAACGGCAGACCACGCATTCTCTTCGCCAGCACCAACCACACGATCGGCTTTTATCCGCAAAACGAGCGGCTGGGTCCGAACGCGCCCTACCGGCCCGATGGGCTCTACGGCGTCTCGAAGTGTTTCGGTGAAGCGCTTGCCCGCATGTATTTCGAGAAGTTCGGGCAGGAGACGGCACTTGTCCGCATCGGCTCCTGCATGCCTGAACCGACCAACTACCGCATGCTCTCCACCTGGCTTTCGCATGACGACTTCGCTTCGATGATCGAAGCGGTGTTCCGCGTGCCGGTCCTTGGCTGCCCGGTCATCTGGGGCGCTTCCGCAAACGACGCCGGATGGTGGGACAACGCCCATGTTTCCTGGCTCGGCTGGCGACCGAAGGATAATGCGGAGGTCTTCCGCGAGAAGATTGCCGCAAACACGCCGAAACCGAAGCCGGAGGACTCCCTGGTGCGGTTTCAGGGCGGCGCCTTCGTCGATGATCCGATTTTCAAGGACTAAGCGGATGTGCTTTACCGCCCCACGGATTGCACTGCCGATCGGCAATGGCGTATCCAGAAGCCTTCGTTAAATTACGGAATTGGCCCCATGACCAATGCAACCGCATCCGAGACCGCCGCCCCACCAGGCAAGACACTGGTGGCGAAGGTGACGGATGCACTCAGCAGCCAGATCGCCGGCGGCCATTACAAGCCGGGAGACCGCCTGCCGTCCGAGGCACAACTGACCCAGGAATTCGGCGTCAGCCGCACCGTGGTGCGTGAGGCGATTGCGGCACTCCGCTCCGGCGGACTGGTCGAGGCGAGACACGGCATCGGCGTCTTCGTGCTGGAGCCGACTCCGGTCGCTCCCTTGCCTTTCCATGGCGTCGATCTCGCGCGCGTCTCCTCGTTGATCGAAATGCTGGAGCTCAGAACCGCAGTCGAAGGCGATGCCGCCGCCCTCGCCGCCCTTCGCCGCTCGCCGGCGCAGGAGGAGAAGATCGTCGAAGCCTTCGACAGCTTCTGTGCGAGCGCCGCCGAGGGACGTCCAACCGCCGAAGCCGATTTCAATTTCCATCTCGCGATCGCCCAGGCGACCAACAATCCGCGCTTCAGCGAGTTCCTGCAGATGCTGGGTCCGGCGCTTATTCCCCGCCGCGCGGTTTCCGAAAGTGGCGAGGAGACCGTGCTGGCGTCGGCAGAACTGAGCCGATTGATCTCCGAGCACGAGGCCATCCTCATCGCAATTCAGGATGGCGACGAGGAACAGGCGCGTAGCGCCATGCGCCAGCACCTCAAGAACAGCCAGGTGCGATACCGCTCGATGTTGCGCGCGGCCCGTTGAACGGCCGAGTGGCGGCCGCGCTCAGGCACGGCCAAGCCGGCGTATGTTGCTTGCAAGCTCGGCCGCCAGGCGAAGCGCTGCCGCCGTCGCACCGGCCATCTGCGGCATGATCAGCCATTCGAGCGTCCAGGCGGCACCGGAGCGTTCCTGCTCGTGGATCAGCGCCTGGTGCATGCCGGAGAGCTGGGTCGCGTTGAAACGCGCCAAGGACACCAGAACCTCCGCCGCCACGGGGTTCTGCTTGTGCGGCATCGCCGAGGAACCACCGCCACCGGCAAGTTCGATCTCGTCGCCCTGCTGCGCCATCAGCGCGATATCCTGGCCGAACTTGCCCAGGCTGCCGGTCATCAGCGATAGTGCATTGGCAAAATCCGCCACTTCCGAGCGCTGACTGTGCCATTGCGGAAAATCGGCGAGTCCCAGTTCTTCCGCAAGCGTGGCGCGCACGTCATCTGCCCGGTCATCGAGTTTTTCGAGCGTTCCTGCAGCGCCTCCAAACTGGACGGCGAAGAGGTCGCGGTCCATCGCTTCCAGCCGATCCTTGTGGTCGAGCAGCGGCTCGATCCAGCTGCGCAGCCGGTCGGATACGGTGATCGGGATCGCCGCCTGCATCCGGGTCCGCCCCATCAGCGAGCGCTCACCCCATTCGTTGTCGCACTCCTCGAGCACCGAAACGACATTGCCGAGGCGAACGGCGAAAAGCTCGGCGATCGCCTTCATGCGCAACATCAGGCTGGTATCGATGACATCCTGGCTGGTGGCGCCGTAATGCACATAGTCCGCAACCTCGCCACCGACGGCGGCGCGCAATTGTCGGACAAGTTCCGGCACGACCACCCCATCCACACCCATGGCGCGTTTGAGCGCGATGACATCGGGCGAGAAAGCGCGGCAGGCCCCGGTGATCCGGTCGGCGGCGCTTGCCGGGATGATGCCGTGCACGGCTTCCGCCCGTGCAAGCGCCGCCTCGAAGGCGAGCATCGCATGGATATCGGCGGAGGCCGAAAACTCGGCGGCAACCGCCTCATCACCCAGGAGACCGGAAAGATAAGGATGGTCGAAGGCGGAATAGGTCATGGTTTCCCCGTTTCTGCTTGCCGAACGAAATGCCACCTGCTGCATGGGGCGCACTACTCTTCGCCCCATGTCCAGGCGTGACATTCCTGTTCAGATGTCGAGGAACACCGTTTCCTTCTCACCTTGCAGGTGAATGTCAAAAACATAATTAGGCGCCGCTCCGGTCGCGACAAGCGTCGCGACGCGATGGCGATGTTCTATTCGCGCAAGCAACGGATCGACGGCGTTGGCCTCGGCTTCTTCGGGGAAATACATGCGCGTGTGCAGCCCGACATTGATGCCGCGCGCAACGATCCAGAAGGTGACGTGCGGCGCCATCGGCCGGCCGTCCTTGAAAGGCACGGGCCCCGGCTTCACGGTCTCGAAGGTGAAGACGCCGTCGTCCGCGGCGGTCGGACAGCGTCCCCAGCCGGAAAAATTCGGATCTGCCGAACCGCGCATCTCGGTTGGCGAGTTATAGAGACCCGCCGCATCCGCCTGCCAGATCTCGACGAGCGCGTCCTTCAGCGGCGTACCCGCGCCATCGATCACGCGGCCAGTAATGGTGATACGCTCGCCAAGCGTCTGCTCGTTCACCATCCGTGCGCCGAGATCCGTTTCATAGACGCCGCCGATGCCGCAGAAGTTCGGCGTCAGGCCGATATGCACATAGGGGCCGGCCGTCTGTGACGGCGTTTCCTTGAGATAGCCGAGTTGCTGAACCATCAGTTGCCCTCCAGCCGGTTCTCGAACAGCGTCGAGCGGCGTCCGCGCAGCACGATGTCGAACTTGTAGGCACGCGCGTCGAACGGGATCGTGTTCGCCCAGTCGAGCGGCGCGATCAATTGTTCGATCGCCTGGCGATCGGGGATCGTATTGACGATCGGACACTTCCAGATCATCGGGTCGCCCTCGAAGTACATCTGAGTGATCAAGCGCTGCGCGAAGCCGTGGCCGAAGACCGAGAAATGGATGTGGGCCGGGCGCCAGTCGTTGACGCCGTTCGGCCAGGGATAGGGGCCAGGCTTGATCGTGCGGAAGGAATAGAAGCCCTCGTCGTCGGTGATCGTGCGGCCGCAGCCGCCGAAATTCGGGTCGAGCGGCGCAAGGTAGCTTTCCTTCTTGTGGCGATAACGGCCACCGGCATTGGCCTGCCAGAATTCGAGCAGCGCCCCCGGCACTGCGTACCCGCGCTCGTCGAGCACGCGCCCATGCACGATGATGCGCTCGCCGATGGCGCTTTCGCCTGGCCTGGCGAAATTGTGGATCAAGTCGTTGTCGAGCTCGCCGATCATCGAATGGCCGAAGACCGGGCCGGTGATTTCAGAGATCGTACCGTCGAGCGACAGCAGTGCCTTTTGCGGCGAGCGCAAAACCGAGGTTTTGTAGCCCGGCGTCAGCGCCGGCGCGTGCCATTGCCGGTCACGCGGGAAAAAGGCGCCCGTCTCCGGCTTCCTGTTCGTTCTGTCGGACATCATCTTCTCCGTCAGGCCGCCTTACCGGCATCGATCTCGGCAAAGACCTGCTTGGCGATCTTGATTGCGTGATTGGCCGCCGGCACGCCGGCATAGATCGCCACATGCAGCAGCGCTTCGCAGATATCCTCGCGGCTTGCGCCCGTATTACTCGTCGCCCGCACATGCATCGCCACCTCGTCATCCTGGCCGAGCGCAGCGAGCAGCGCGATCGTTACGATCGAGCGCTCGCGCTTCGTCCAAGTCGGACGCGACCAGACATGCCCCCAGGCCGCTTCGGTGATCAGTTCCTGAAAGGGGCGATCGAACTCGGTGGAAACCGACTGCGTCCGATCCACGTGATTGTCGCCGAGCACGGCCCGGCGCGTGGCCATGCCCTGGCGATAGCGATCGGAGGGCGCAGAGGCGTCATTCATGGGGTCTTGTCTCCATGCATTGCGATTTCGAAGAAGGCGCGCAACACCGCGGTCAGCGCCTCCGGGTTTTCGACGCAGGGAATATGACCTGCATCGCGAATGACTTCGTATCGCGCACCGGGAATGAGGCGGGCGGTGGCGAGCACGACATCCGGCGGTGTCGAACCGTCCTGGTCGCCGACGACGCAGAGCGTCGGCACCGCGATGCGGGCGGCGGCCTCCGTGTAGTCGGCGTCGCGGATCGCGGCACATGTGGCCAAGTATCCGGCCACCGGCTGGCGCACCAGCATGTTGCGATAGCCGGCATAGGCGGTGTTTTCGGGCCGGCGGAAGGCCGGCGTGAACCAGCGCTCGAGCACACTGTCGGCGATCCCTTCGATACCATGTTCCTCGATGGCGGCGATGCGCGCCGCCCACATCTCGGCGGTACCGATCTTGTGCGCCGTATCGCAAAGAACCAGCGCACGCACGAGATCGGGTCGGCGCTGGTAGAGCGACTGCGCAATCAGGCCGCCGACGGAGAGGCCGCAGACGATCGCCTGCTTGACCGAAAGCATGTCGAGCAGGCCGGCAAGGTCGTTGGCATGATCCTCGATCGCATAGGGCGTCGGCCCGATATCCGAAAGGCCATGGCCGCGCTTGTCATAAAGAACAATGGCGTAGTCCCCCGCGAGCCGAACGACGACGTCGCGCCAGATGCGAAAATCCGTGCCGAGCGAATTGGCAAAAACCAGCACCGGCCGGTCGCCGGTCGCGCCGATCACCTGGTAGTGGATCGTGATGTCGTTGATGCGGGCAAACTGCACGGGCTCTCTCCTCCGTCACCAAATTGGATATTTAATCTGGTTAGGTAAAATGATATTTCATGGCCTTTCATTAACTTGAGGGTTATGAATTCCATGATCGACGCCCGGGTCAAGTTTCGCCATCTGCAGACTTTTGTCGAGGTCTCCCGGCAGAAGAGCGTGATGAAGGCGGCGGAACTGCTGCATGTCAGCCAGCCGGCCGTGACCAAGACGATCCGCGAGCTCGAAGAGGTGCTTGGCGTCGCAGTTTTCGAGCGTGATGGGCGCGGCATCAAGATAACACGTTACGGCGAGGTATTCCTGCGCCACGCCGGTGCGGCACTGACGGCGCTGCGGCAAGGGCTCGATTCCGTTTCGCAGGAGCGCGCTGGCGACGGGGTGCCGGTCCGGGTCGGGGCGTTACCGACGGTCTCGACACGGATCATGCCGCACGCCATGACGCTTTTCCTCAAAGAGGATACCGGTGCGCGCATCAAGATCGTTACCGGCGAAAATGCCGTGCTTCTCGAACAATTGCGCGTCGGCGATCTCGATCTGGTCGTCGGGCGACTTGCGGCACCGGAGAAGATGACCGGCTTCTCCTTCGAGCATCTCTATTCAGAACAGGTGGTTTTTGCCGTCCGAGCCAGGCATCCGTTGCTGTCTGGCACCCACTCCACATTTGCAGGGCTCGCGGATTTCCCGGTGCTGATGCCGACGCGCGCGTCGATCATCCGCCCCTTCGTCGAGCGCTTCCTGATCACCAACGGCATCGCCAGCCTGCCGAACCAGATAGAGACCGTGTCCGACGCCTTCGGCCGTGCTTTCGTGCGGGCGAGCGATGCGATCTGGATCATCTCCGCCGGCGTCGTCGCGGCCGATGTCGATGACGGCACAATCGCGATCCTTCCGATCGATACCAGCGAGACGAAGGGGCCGGTTGGCCTGACCATGCGTGCCGACGCGGCGCCGACGCTCGCCCTCTCGCTGCTGATGCAGACCATTCGCGAAGCGGCGACGGCGGTCTCGGCCAAGCTCTAGCGGTCCGGCGGCGGCCGCTGCATCACGGAGGCGACAGCAGCGAGCCGTTTCCTGATCCAAGCGACGGGCCGACAAGCACGCTTGCCACCATCTCGCACCTGCAACCGCTCCGACATTCATTATCCGGCTGCTGCTCAGCAACCCGGCAGCCTGCACCAGCGGATAGCCGGCGGCTGCGATATCGGAGTTGGTCCGGTGGAGATCGCGCACGAGATCAAGGAAGAGGGCGTTGTCTCTGGCGCCGGCCGCCGTGTCCGCATGCTCGCCGCCAAGACGCCGGCGCACAATCTCATCTTCAAGCTCGCGGAAACGGTCCTTTTGTGCCGCCAGCCCCGATGCGGCCGCAACATCCTTGGACGAGAGTGCCGCAGGCAGCAATCTCAACGAGGCCACGATCACCTCAGAGAGATGTGATCGTTGGCCGCCGCCAGGCGGGAATTGTCGCGGCGGTTCATCCGCCCCTCCCCCGGGGGGGACCACTGAAGCCAGAAAACTTCAGCTCCCCGGACGGGACCGGACGAATACCGCCTGAAAGCCCGCAAACAGACCCGGCACGGGTCGGGTGGGCTACTCCTCGATGTCGACCTTGTCGAAGCGATGCGAACCCAGAGGCTCCATCACGTAGTTCTTCACCTTCTTCGACATCGGCAGCACGACGGTGGAATGGGCGATCGGAACCCAGGGCGCCTGCTCGCTGATGATCGCCTGCGCCTCCTCGTAAAGCTTCGTCCGCTCACTCTGATCCGCGCTCATCCGTGCCTTCTGGAAGATCTCGTCGACCGGCTTGTAGCACCAGTTGGCATTGTTGCTGCCGCCGACGCCGGCGCAGCTGAAGAAGTAGCTGAGCAGGTTGTCCGGGTCGCCGTTGTCGCTCGTGCCGCCGAGGATGATGGCGCCATCGCGCGCCTTGTCGCGTGACTTCTTGAGGTATTCACCCCACTCGTAGGAGACAATTTCGACCTTGATGCCGACCTTGGCGAGATCCGCCTGCATCAGTTCCGCCGCACGGCGTGCGTTCGGCATGTACGGACGGCTGACCGGCATCGCCCAGATCTTCATGCTCAGATCTTTGACGCCTGCCTCGTCGAGGAGCTTCTTTGCCGCCTCCGGATCATAGCTGTATCCATCGATACTGCCGTTATAGCCCCACATCGTCGGCGGCAGCACGCTCTGAGCGATCTGACCCATTCCCTGATAAACGGAATCGACGATCGCCTTGCGGTCGATCGCCATGTTGATGGCGCGGCGGACCTCCAGCTTATCGAACGGCGCGACCAGGGTGTTCATCGCCAGATAGGAAACGTTGAGACCGGGCTGCTCCAGAACGTTGAGGTCCGGATTGGCCTTCAGCCCGGCGATATCGGCCGGTGCCGGATAGGGAGCGACATGGCATTCGCCTGCCTGAAGCTTCTGCATGCGGGTGGTCGGGTCGGTGGTGATCGCAAAAATGAGATTGTCGATCGTCGGCGCGCCATCCCAATAGTCGGCGTTGGCGGCAAAGCGGATCGCCGCGTCCTGCTGGTAGTCGATAAAGCGGAACGGCCCGGTGCCGACCGGCTTGCGGTCGAGGTTCTCGCGTCGGCCTTCCGTCGCCAGCTTGTCGGCATATTCCTTCGAAACGATCGAGCCGAAGTTCAGCGCGAGCTTCGACGGCAGCGACGCATCCGGCTGGTTCAGTACGAATTTGACGGTCCGGTCATCGACCTTGACGATCTCTTTGATCGCCGCCGGCATCTCCATCGCGTTGAACATTTCCCAGTTCGCGCCGGCAAAATAGCTGTGCCACGGATCATCCTTGTCCAGCTGGCGATTGAAGGTAAAGAGCACATCATCAGCGTTGAAATCGCGCGTCGGCGTGAAATCGTCCGTCGTCTGGAACTTCACACCCTCGCGCAGTTTCAGCGTGTATTCGAGATTGTCGTCGGAAATGGTCCAGCTTTCGGCAAGGCCGGGGACGACGTTGGTGGTGCCGGGTTCGAATTCTGTGAGCCGGTCGTAGACTGTCTCGGCCGAAGCATCCCAGGTGCTGTTGGCCGAATAAAGCGCTGCATCGAACCCCTCTGGCGCACCTTCCGAGCAATAGACGAGCGTCTTGGCCATGGCTGGTGACAGGGCAACACCTGAAAGCATGGTTGCTGCAAACAGTGAAACAAGGGTCTTGCGCGTCGGCGCGAATTTCAACTTCATTGGCGTCTCCTCCCTTAGGAATGGAATGCGTAAAGCCCGGCAAACGTCTCGCCGGCTGAGGTCAATCGGCTTTGCCGGCTGTCGTGCCGAGGCCGCGACCGGGCGTCCAGACCGGATCGGGGGCGGTCCAGAGCACGTCGTTGCGGATCAGCTTCACCAGTTCGCTCGCGTGCAGGTCGAGGAAACGCTCGCCCTTTTCGGCCGTTGCGCTGCGCGGATCGCCCCAGGTCCCGGTGACCGGCGCGCGCTCGGCGAAGGAATAGAACCGCGACACGTCCGCCGGCACGTCCACGGGGTGTTTCTGGTTGCCGAAGGCCTGGCCGAACATCTCGGTCTTTACCGCGTCTGCAACAATCGCCAGCATGACCGATGCCTCGCCTTCGCAGGCATGGTGGGCGCCGGTATCGACCTCGAAGATTGTCTTCGCTTCCTCCGGCGCCAGCATCCACGGCGTCGTGGCGACGATCGGCATGGCGAACTCGACCGCCAGTTCGCGCACGGCGACCGCAAGCGGATCCATGTTGCCGCCATGGCCGTTGACGATGAACAGTCGCGAGAAGCCGAGTGTCTTCAGTGAGCGGACGATGCAGCGGATGACACGGCTGAGGGTATCGTAATCGAGCGTGATGGTGCCGCCGAACGGCAGATGGTGCTCGCTCATGCCGAGCCACAGACCCGGGAGAACCGCGACCGGGATATCATCGGCCACCAGACGGGCGGCGCGAATGGCGGCGGCCGATGCGCTTGCCGTGTCGGTAATAACCGGCAGATGCGGCCCGTGCTGCTCCAGCGAACCGATCGGCAGGATGGCAAGCGCGCCTGGTTTCCCGGCAAGGTCGCGCAGGCTCGGCGCGGTCATGCGCGCCCATTCAACTTCCTTCGTCATGTCATGCCTCTTTCGTTGCATCAAACCAAGTTCTGTTCGCGGCGGCGCCGACTGCATATGCGCCCCTACGTCTGGCGACCTCGAGCATCGACGCGAAATGCCACTGCGCGCCCATCCGATTGCCGCAGGGTGACATTGTCGAATTGCGCAACGACGGCGCAGGAATGGTTGGGAAAGATGCGGACGCGGCTGCCGACGGCGGGTGGCGCGTCTGCAAAACGGACAAAGCCGTGTTCCTCGGAAAGCCGCTCGACCTCCCAGGACGCCTGCGCGTAATCGTCGGCACAGACCGCGATACCGAAGCCGCTGCCGCCGGAGCCATGCGCGCCGAGATCCGAAGACAGCGACTTGGAACCGGCATCGACGATGAAATGGTTGTCGTTGTGCGCCACGACGGTCGCGACCACCGAAAGCGAAATGTCATCCGGCGTCGCGATGCCGAGGCGAAGCGCGGTACGGTCGAGAAAGGCGTAGTTACCCGGGCGGATCTCGGTGATGCCTTCCGGGATGGGGGCACCGAGGCAGGTCGGCGTGGCGCCGACCGAAATTCGCGGCACGTCGATCCCGGCTTGCCGCAAACGCCCGGCCAGTTCGAGAAGATCGCCCGCCTCCGCCGACGCAATGTTTGCGAGTTCCTCCGCGCTCTTGCTGCCGTAGGCGTGACCGGCATGGGAGAGCAGGCCGGCAAAGGCCAGGTGGGGATGGCGGTCGATCCCCTCCGAGAGCACAAGGGCTGCCGGATCCTGCGGCTTGACGCCGACGCGGCCGAGACCGACGTCTATCTTGAGAAAAACGCCAAGGCGCACGCCATGCGCCGCGGCTGCGGCTGCGATGGCGTCAACGCCCGTTTCATGCGCCGCGATCAGCAGCAGTTCGGTTCCACGCGCCTTGGCGCTTGCCACCAGCCGGTCGATCCTTTCGCGCCGGACGATCGGGTAGGCAAGTGTGAGCGACGGGACCCCCGCCTCGACGAAAACCAGCGCTTCCTCAGGCTTGGAAGCGGTCACGCCCACCGCACCGAGATCGAGCTGGCGGCGGGCAATCGCAAGGCTCTTGTGGGTCTTGATGTGAGGGCGCAGCGTCACACCGGAGGCATCAGCCCGCGCCTGCATGCCGCGCAGATTGGACATCAGCCTGATTTCATCGAGTTCGACATAGGGCGTCGGCAGGTCGGCCGCGCTCGGCCGACGAAAGGCGGCGATCAGCGTTGAGTCAGTCAATCTCATCTCCGGCAAGCGGCGGAGTCGCGGAGAAAGCGCCCCCGATTGGCAAGCTCCGCGCGAAGGCGGCGGTACAAATTTGCACAGTCGGAAACATCAATCAAATTATTTTTCCTATAAGAAAATTATATTTCTCAAAATGTGCGCACGACGCATCAAACGGCATAGGCGGCGATGCGGCGCTGCTCCGGTGGCTGCCGGCGGGCGGGCCAGGATGTGCCGCGGCGTCTGCGCTTTCACGTCTGCGCTTTCACGTCTGCGCCAGATGGCACCTTACTTGGCGCGTGCTGTCGGCCAGGCGCCGCAGGGCCTGCCCCGCCTCGCAGCCGCCTCTAATCCTGTCGCACCTCTGCCTGTAGAAGCAGCCGTCCGGCAGGCTGCGGTTGTTGGGCAGTTCGCCTGCCCGTACCTGGGCGATGTCCGGCAGCGGGCTTTCGAAACTCGGCGCCGCCGCCAGAAGCGTCTGGGTATAGGGATGGCGGGGATTGCGCAGGACCTCTTCGGCCGGGCCGGATTCGACGATCTGGCCGAGATACATCACCGCGACGTCGTCGCAAAAATGGCGCACCAGCGCGACGTCATGCGAGATCAGGAGATAGGTGAGCCCGCGCGCGCGCTGCAGCTTCAGGAGCAGGTTGATGATCTGCGCCTGCACCGACACGTCGAGCGCCGATGTCGGCTCGTCCAGAACCATGAGGTCCGGGTCGGTGCTGATCGCGCGGGCGATGGCGATGCGCTGACGCTGGCCACCGGAAAACTCGTGTGGCAGCCGATCGAGATGTTCTGGCCGGAGCCCGACGGCGACGGCCAGTTCCTCCGCCTTCTCATGCAGCTCGGCCCTGCTGTGGCCGCCGCGAACATGCAGCGGTTCGCTGATCAGCCGCCAGACCGGCAGGCGCCGGTCGAGCGAGGACTGCGGGTCCTGAAAGACGATCTGCATCTTTTGCCGCAAGACGCGCTTCTGCTTGCCTTGAGCCGCCTGAAAATCCTCGCCGGCGATCTTGATTTTGCCCTCTTCGTAAGGCGCAAGTCCGATGATCGCCTGGGCGAGCGTGCTCTTGCCGCAGCCGGACTCGCCGACAATGCCGAGGCTCCTCCCGGCGCGAACCGTCAAGGTCACGCCGTTGACGGCATGCACATGGGAGGTGGGGCGGCCAAGCCAGTTGCGGGACGCCGGGAACCGGACGTGGAGATCGGAGACTTCGAGCACCGGCCGCGTGAATGTATCAACGCCTTCCGTCATTGGCGGCTCCCCTGTTCTGCCAGTTCCACTGCTGCGCCGCGCTGCCAGCAGGCCACCTGCTGGTCGTCGGTTCCCGCCAACTGCGGGGTCTGGGATCGACATTGTTGGACCGCCTCCTTGCAGCGCGGCTGGAAATAGCAACCCGAGGGCGGATGCAGGAGGCTCGGCACGGCACCGAAAATCGCCTCGAGTTCCTGTTTCGGCGCCACCCGCTCCGGCAGGCAGCGCAGCAGCGCCTGGGTGTAGGGATGCTGGGGTGTTTCGAGCACGGTGCGGGTCGAGCCGTGCTCCACGATCCTCCCGGCATACATCACGTAGAGCCGGTCGCAGAGCTGCGACACGACGGCGACATTGTGCGAGATGAAGATGACGGCGGTGCCCGTCCGGCGCGCGCGGTTCTGGATGAGCCTAAGGATCACCGCCTGGACGGTGACATCGAGCGCGGTTGTCGGCTCGTCGGCGATGATCAGCCCGGGATTACAGGAAAACGCCATGGCGATCAGCACCCGTTGCCGCATGCCGCCGGAGAGCTCGAACGGATAAAGGTTCATCACCCGCTCGGGCTCGCCGATCAGCATGTCGGCGAGAATGTCGCGGGCGATGCGCCTGGCATCAGTCGGGCCAACTTCCTCGTGACGCATGATGACGTCGGTCAGTTGCCTGCCGATGCGGATCGTCGGGTTCAGTGCGTTCATCGGTTCCTGGAAAATGGTCGAGACCACCTTGCCGCGCAGGTCCTGCAACTGACTGTCGTTCATGGAAAGCGTGCTGTGGCCAAAGAGCCTGACGGATCCGGCGGTGATCCTGTAGCGCCCCTTGGGCAGCAGGCCGGTTGCGGCCATTGTCGTCACCGACTTGCCGCAGCCAGACTCGCCGACGATACCGACGATCTCGGCCTTTCCCACGTTGATCGACACATTGTCGAGCGCCTTGACGGCGCCGCTGAAGGTAGGAAACTCCAGCGACAGATTGTTGATGGCCAGCGCCTGGCCGCATGGTTCTGCTGTGCCAGTCATCATCTGCCCCTCAAGCGCGGGTCGAGCATGTCGCGAATGCCGTCACCAACGAGATTGCACCCCATGGCCGTGATCAGGATCGCCAGCCCCGGAAAGGTCGCGTACCACCATTGATCGAGCATGTAGCTGCGACCACTGCTGACGAGCGCGCCCCATTCGGCAGTCGGCGGCTGGGCACCGAGGCCGATGAAACTGAGGGCGGCCGCGATCAGCACGACGCCGCCGAGATCGAGCGTCGCCTGGACGATGATCGGCGACATCGCATTCGGCAGGAGATGCCAGCGCAGAATGTAGAAGGGGGAGGCGCCGTAGGTGCGCGCCGCCTTCACGAAGACCTGCTCGCGCAGCGAAAGCGTCTGGCCGCGGGCGAGGCGCACATAGGCGGGAATACGGACGATCGCCACCGCCAGCATGGAATTGAACAGGCTCGGGCCAAGGGCCGCGGCCAGCGCCATGGCCAGCACCAGCGCCGGCAGGGCGAGCACGACATCCATCAGCCGCATGATGGCGGTGTCCACCCGCCCGCCGACCACACCGGAAAAACAGCCGATCAACACTCCGATCGCTGTTGAAATCAGGACGATCATGAAGGCGGCGCCGCAGGACGCCCTCGCCCCGTAGATCACACGGGAGAACAGGTCACGCCCGACTTCGTCAGTGCCGAACCAGTGCACGGCACTCGGCGGCAACAGGCGCGCCGTCAGGGATACCTTGTCCGGGTTGTAGGGCGCGACGACCGGTGCCGCGACGATCATGACGAGAACGACGAGGATGATCGCGACGCCGACCAGGGTCAGCGGGCTGCGGCGGCTGAGATACCAGAGATAGCGCAGCCGCTCGGAAAGAGACTTGGTCCGGCGCATGGCTGCATTTGTTGCGGCAGGTTCTGTCGGCATGACGGCGGCCATGGTCAGACCTCCCTGATCTGCGGATCGGCAAACATGTAGGCGAGATCGACCAGGAGGTTGATCAGCACATAGCCGACAGATGCGACGATGGTGAAGCCCATGATGGCGGGGAAATCGAGCGTCTGAATGGAAGTCACGACATAGGTGCCCATGCCCGGCCAGGCAAAGATGGTTTCGGTCAGCACCGCACCATAGAGAAGATCGCCGAGCGCCAGCCCCAGCAGCGTGATCGAAGGGATGAGCGCGTTTCTGAGCGCATAATTGAAGATGATCATGCCCTTGCGCAGACCGCTGGCGCGCGCCGTTCGGATGTAATCTTCCTGCAGCACGTCGAGCATCGAGGCGCGGATCTGGCGGGTGATCACGCCCATATTGGCAAAGGCCAACACGAAGCCCGGCAAGATGATGTGGTAGAGGGCACTGCGAAAGGCATCGAAACGACCCTGCAACAGCGAGTCGATGAGCAGGAAGCCGGTGATGCGTCCGGGCGCTACGATGCCCATCGCCAGTCGTCCGCTGCCGGGCAGGATCTGGAACTTGGCGTAGAAGACGTAGATCAGGATCAGCCCGAACCAGAAGACCGGCATCGAGATGCCGCAGACGGAGACCGTGCGCGCGATCTGGTCGATCGGGCCATCCTTGTAGACGGCCGAGAGCACGCCGAGCGGTACGCCCAGACAGATCGCGATGAAGAGCGCGACCGTTCCCAGCTCCAGCGTCGCCGGCAGGAAGGTGCGGATATCGGCTGCAACCGGGCGATTGGTGCGGAGCGACGTGCCGAGATCGCCTTGGAGGAGATTGCCGATATAGATGGTGAACTGCTCGACGACCGGCCGGTCGAGACCGAGGTTGCGCCTGACGTTTTCCAGCGTTTCAGCACTTGCCCGGTCACCCGCAATCATGCGCGCGGGATCGCCGGGAATGAGGTGCGAGATCGTGAAGGTGATGACCGCGACCCCAAGCACCACGAAAAGCAGCAGGATCAGACGCGGAAGTATGATGCGGGTGATTGCCATGGATGCCAGCCCTTCCGGCAGGAAAAACCCGCCCTAGCTTGGGAAACGATGAACCGTTGTCGCCACGGTCACTCTGACCGACGGCAGGCGTTCCGTGAAATGAGGTTGGCCAAGGCGCAGCTTGGCCCTATGCCTCATTCCGTTTTCGACATCGTTCCGAAGTTGTAGACCTGGATCAGCATGGGATTGTAGACATAGCCCTTGACTGCGGCGCGGCGGGCAAAGATGTCGTTCTTCTCCATGATGTAGAGATAGGGCGCGTCATCGGTCGAAAGCTTCTGCGCTTCGATGTAAAGCGCTTTGCGCTTCTCCTCGTCGACGATGGATCCAGCTTCCTTGACGAGCGCGGTCACCTTGCTGTTGCCGTAGAAGGAACGATTGCCCGGCCCACCCATTTTGTCCGCGTCGAACCAGTAGTTCATGAACATGTAGGGGTCGGCAAAGTCAGGCGTCCACGCGCCCGGCGCCATATCGAACTTGCCGTTGGCGACCAGTTCGCGCTTGGTCGTGTCGGCGACTGCCTGCAGATCGAGCTTGATGCCGATTTCCGCAAGCGAGGCCTGCAGCGCAAGGCCGACCGGCTCCCAGGCGGGATCGGCCTGCGAGAAGGTGTAGGTCAGGCGGATGTCACTCTTGCCGGATTCGGCAAGCAGCGCCTTGGCCTTCTCGATGTCGTATGTGTACTGGAAGCCTTGCGGGTCGTGTCCCCACATGCCGCTCGGCACCGCGCCGCGCATCTGCTTGGCCTGGCCGAGCATGATGCCGTCGATGATGCCCTGATAGTCGACCGCATAGGAAATCGCCTGACGCACCTTGGCATCGTCGAGCGGCGGCTGGCGGTTGTTCATGTAGATGTAGTTCACATACATGCTGGGATTGCTCTCGACGACGACGGAGGCATCCTTCTGCAGCGCCTCGGCCTGATCGAGCGGAATCTGTTCGATGATGTCGGCATCGCCGTTGGTCAGTTGCAGGCGGCGGGCCGAGACGTCGCCGACGATGCGGATGACCACCTGCTTCAGTGCCGGCTGGCTTCCGGCGTAGTGTTCGTTGCGGTTGAGAACGATGCTCTGGTTGCGCTCCCAGGAGGCGATGCGGTAGGGGCCGCTGCCGGCCGAATGTTCGGCGAGCCAGGCCTTCGCCATGTCGCCGTCCTTCTCATGCTCCATCACCTTGGGATTGATGATCGCGGCACCGGAGACGGCAAGCGTCGAGATAAAGGGCGCAAACGGCGCCGTCAGGTGAAATCTCACGGTCTGCGGATCGACGACCTCGACCTCCTTCAGCACCGGGAACGCATCGGAGGGGCCAGCCTTCAGCTTCATCAGCCGATCGAAGCTGAACTTGACGGCCGCGGCATCGACCGGCGAGCCGTCATCGAACTTGTGACTGGCCGCAATCTTGAAGGTCCAGACGAGACCGGCATCGTCGGCAGTCCAGCTTTCGGCGAGTTCCGGCCCGACTTCAGTCGAGGCGCCCTTGTAGGCGACGAGCCTTTCATAGGCAGCATAAGTGAGCGTGTAGCCGCTGTTGCTGATCTCAATACCGGGATCGGCCGTCGGCGGATCCTCCGCACGCGCCAGCACCAGCACGTCCTGCGCGGCCATCGCGCCGGAAAGCGGCGTCGATGCCAGAAGCAATGCAATGCCGATCGATTTCCACTTGAAACCGTTCATCTCGTAGTCCTCCCCAGAACTGCGGCGTGCGATGCCCTCCCGGCACCTACCGCAGTGCTAGACTAGGAAACGATTTTCCTAAGTGCAATATTTTTTCTTATCGTATTTGTTTTTTAGTTTCGATCAGCTTTTGAGCTTGATCGTCTGCGAATTTGCCAGCGTGGACACCAGCTCGGTTTCCGGGGTCGAGCAAACGCACAGGATCTGCGCCGGCTCTTCGCTGACACTCAGATAGGCGTGCCCCATCATGGCGTCGAAGTAGCAGGAATCGCCCTTCTTGAGTCGCAGGGGGGCATAGATCTCCGTGTGAAGCTCGAGTTCGCCGTCGATAACGTAGAAGAATTCCTCGCCCTTGTGCCGGATGAGCGGGCCGAACTCCTCGAGCGTGCGTGCCCGCGCCACCGCCAGAATAGGCACCATCGACTTCTTCGAAATCTCCGTACAGACATAGAGATAATCGTAGTTCTGCGTGATGATCTCCCGCCCGTCGCCGGACTTGGTATAGGTGCGCCGCCCAAGCATGTTGGGCGCGTCTTCAACGCCCGCCATGGTCCCGAAAAGCTCGACGATGTCGACCTTCAGGCCCTGGGCAAGCTGGATCAACCGGTCGTAGGTGAGCTGCATCTGGTTGTTCTCGACCTTGGAGAGGGTCGAGACCGCAAGCCCGGTCATGGAACTGACTTCGGCCAAGGTCCAGCGATTGCGGTTGCGAATATCCTTGAGGATATCGCCGAGGCTGGATTTCGCGTCGGTCATCGTTGGCGTCTCCATTTGCCTGCAGCCATCGAAGTGCTCGCCGGTCTACACCCGCCCGCAGCACAGAATCCGATTGGCATTATAGGAAAACCATTTCCTATAATACGTGACCGAAATCAACATCGTGTCGAAGGCAGTCCCTGCCCCACATCCACTTGCAGCGTTTCGCCGTCCGCCTACTCGGCGAACGGGTTGGCGATCCTTGGCCAGTAGGGGCGCTTCAGCTTGGTGAAGGCCAGGTCCTCGAAAGTCGGCTGCAAGGCGCCGGGCGCGCTCACATAGAGAATGTCGTGCGCGATCGGTTCGAAGCCGGCGCGGAAGTGGTTGCTGGATTTCACCACGACGATCTTCTTCCGTGCGGGATCCAGGCCCAGCGCCGTCATGCATTCCGGATGGAAGGTCTGGGTGCGCACGGTGTTGAGCACGATGTCGATGCTGCCGGACGAGACCCACACGGCATCGCCGATGGCAAGCGGCGTCGGCCCGAAGCGCTGGGTGATGCCGGACGCCACGCGCCTGACGGTCACCGTTAGATCGAGCGGGTCGCCGGAGGCGGGCCCGACCTTGCCGCCGATCCTCAGCGCCAATGTAGCGCCCTCTCCCGCCTCGCGGCACATGCGCACCGCAATCGGATCCCAGTAGAGGCAGGAAGCCACATCTTCGATGCGGCGCTCGATGATGCGGCGCAGAATGAAGGTCGAGTCTCCTGGAGCCCCCCCACCCGCATTGTCCGACACATCGGCGAGCACGACGGGTCCGGCTTTCGCGGCAACCGCCCGGTCCAGAGCGGCGTCGATGCCGAGATAGTCTCCCCGCATGTTTTCACGTGCCTCGAAAATTTCCCGGCCAAAGGACCCGGCGACACGCGTCGCCTTTTCCGGATCGTTGTCAGTCACAACGAGCATCTTGGCGCCGACATCTTCGACGTCGCCCCAGGGAAAGCCATGGCCAAAGGAGACCGACAGAACACCCTCCTGGCCCTCCATCGCCTTCATGCGATCAACAATGCCGCGCAACGGCGCGCGATGGGGATGGAAGGTGTTGATCATCCGGCAGTCATGGACGCCCATCGTCGGCTTCACTTCGCCCGCGAGCGTGCGCTCCATCAGCCGGAACAATTGCTCCGCAACTTCCTCGATGTCGGTATGCGGGTATTCCTTGTAGGTGGCAATCATGGTCGCATTGGCGAGCATGCGATCGGTGATATGGCAGTGGAGATCAAGTTCGGCCGCGACGGGCACATCCGGTCCGACCACCTGCCGGACATGCGCAAGCAGATCCCCTTCGACATCGTCGTATCCGTCGGCGACGCAGGCGCCGTGCAGGGCAAGCATGACGCCGTCAACCGGCATCGCTGCCCTGAGGTCGTCGAGAATGGTGGCGCGGAAGCTTTCATAGATCGCCCGCGTCGTCCTGCCGCCGGGCTCGGCCACGGCGCACAGGCTCTCGACCACATCCCAGCGATTTTCCTCAGCGGCGTTGCGCCAGACGAACATCTGGGACGAGCAGCAGTTGAGCGGTTTGCTGGTCGCATCGCCATAGGCGATCAGGTTCTCCCGGAAGGCCTCGAGGCCTGTCTGCATCGGCGAGAAGGTGTTGGTCTCGGTGTCCAGCCCCGCGATGAAAAGTTTCATTTTCGCCCCTTGCCTATCAAGAAAGATATTTTCTAATCATAAAACTATGTTTATCGTCGGAAAGTCAAATGCATTATCCGCGCCCGCGCGCGGCTGACCGGGGAGGCAGGAATGCGCATCTATATTTCCGCTGACATCGAGGGGATCGTCGGGGTCGTCAGTCGCGACCACCTGATGCCCGAAGGTTTCGAATACGAAAACGCCCGGCGCTGGATGACCGACACAGTGGTCCATGCCTGCGAAGCTGCGCATGAGGAAGGTGTAGAGGAAATCATCCTCAGCGATTCCCACGGAAATGGCGAGAGCATCCTGATCGACCGTCTGCCCGACTATGTGCAGGTTGTGCGCAGCTGGCCGCGACCGCTCATGATGATGCAGGGCGTCGAACTCGGCTCCTTCGTCGGCGCCATGCTTCTCGGCTACCACGCTGGAGCGAGCCATTTGGGCGGCGTGCTGTCGCACACGATCGGCGGTACGGCGTTCGCCGAAGTGCGGATCAACGGCGTCGTCATGCCGGAGGCCGGCATCAACGCCGCCATTGCCGGACATTTCGGCGTCCCGGTGCTGCTCGCATCCGGCGACAACCTCGCTCTGGAGGAGATCAGGGAGCGCATCGGCGACATCGTGACGGTGCCGGTCAAGCAGGTCTACAGTACACAATCGGCGATCACGCTGACCCCCGCCGTCGCCCATCGCCGCATCCGCGAGGGCGTCAAGTCGGCGCTGGCGAAAGCCGGCTCGGCCAAACCGTTCAAGCTGGAAAACCCTGTCCTTGAGATCGTCTTCCGCAACCGCCTTCCCGCCGAGTACCTCTCCTATCTCAAGGGCGTCGAACGCACCGACGGCTACACGATCCGCTATCAGGGCGACGACATGGTCGACGTGTCGCGCTTCATCCAGTTCGTGGTCGGCTACAACTCCCGCCTGACTTTCTGACACACTCTTCTTCGGTATCTACAATGACCACCTCTATCGTCCTCGGCGCCGGCATGGTCGGCGTCTCCACCGCGCTCGCCTTAAAGGAGGCCGGGCACGAGGTGGTGCTCATCGATCGCAAGGCGCCGGGCCGGGAAACCAGCTACGGCAACGCCGGCATCATCCAGACCGAGGCCGTCGAACCCTATGCCTTCCCCCGCTCGCTTGCCGAAATCATCAGGGTCGCTCTGAAGCGCGGCAACGATACGGACTGGCGGCTCGGCGACATGCCGCACCTGGCAGGGCCGCTTTGGCGCTATTTCACGCAATCGGCACCCACGCCCTATGCGAGAACCATCGCGGCCTATTCGAAGCTGGCGCTAAGGGCGAGCGACGACCACGCGCGCTTCGTCGAGCCAGCCAAAGCCGATGACCTGATCGTTCGCCAGGGCTGGCGCGCGGTCTACCGTTCACGCGCGAAACTCGACGCAGCTGCCGCGACCGCTTCGCGCCTGAAGCGTGATTACGGCGTGCCGTCGGCCGTGCTTACGTCCGACGAACTTGCGGCAAGCGAGCCTGCCCTCAAAAGCCGGCTGGCGGGCGCGGTCCACTGGACCTCGCCGTGGACCTGCCGCGATCCCGGCGAGCTGGTCGCGCGCTATGCCGCGCTCTTCGTCGCCCGTGGCGGGAAAGTCGCCCGGGGCGACGCCATGTCCCTGCAGCAGACCGGCGTCGGCTGGCGGGTCCGGGCGGAGGACGGCGACGTCACGGCTGAAAACGCGGTCGTCGCTCTGGGGCCGTGGTCACCGGTGCTCTTGGCGCGGTTCGGCTATCGTGTCCCCATGGTGTTCAAACGCGGCTATCATTGGCACTTTGGAGGCGAGGAAGGTCCTCGCATTTCGATGCTGGACGTCGATAGCTCCGCCCTCATCGCCCCGATGAACGCGGGGTGGCGGGTCTTGACCGGCGCGCACCTGGCGCCACTCGGCACCGCGCCGGCGTCGCGGCAGATACGGCACGCCGTCAGCGCCGCCCGCGAACTCTTCACGCTGCGCGAGCCCGTTGAAGCAACCCCGTGGTCGGGCACGCGCCCCTGCATGCCCGACATGTTACCGGTCGTCGGGCCCAGTCGGCACAAGGGCCTTTGGTTCCATTTCGGCCATGGGCACCAGGGCTTCACCCTGGGACCGACAACCGCGCTTCTCCTGGCGGAGCTGATTGACGGGCATCGCACCAATCCGCTGGCGCTGCCTCTGTTACCGTCGACCCGAGACTGGGCATAGCTGAACGCTGAAGCCCGGTCATTGCCACGCCGTCGAAAACGTACGGTCGGCGAGCCGCGGCAGCATCAGCCGGAAGGCGACGCTGCGGGCGCTTTGGAACAGGATCAGCGCGATCCACAAGCCGTCATTGCCGAACACGGGCTGCAGGATCGCCCAGGCGGCAAAATAGATCGCCAGTGACGCGACCATCAGGTTTCGCATCTGTTTCGACCACGTAGCGCCGATATAGACGCCGTCCATCTGGAAGGCGACGATGCCGAAGATCGGGAGAGCGGCGACATAGGGCAGGTAGGTATGCGCAAGCGCGGACACGCTCTCCGTCGGGGCGGTGATGCCGATCACCCAGTCGCCGGCCGCAAGCAGTGATAACGCGACGATCCCGGCAAAGATGAAGCCCCACATCGTGGTCAAGCCGACAGCCCGGTCGAAGGCCGGCCGGTAGCGCGCGCCGACGGCCCGGCCGGCCAGCTGCTCCGCCGCCGTTGCCACCCCGTCGAGAAAGGCGACACCGAAGAAATAGAACCGCAGCAGGATCGTATTGGCGGCGAGGATCTCGATGCCGAGCATGCCGCTCTGGCGAGTGAAGAAGGAGAGACCGATCAGAAGCGCGAAGGACCGGATCATCATGTCGCCGTTCACCGAGAAGGCGCGGCGAAAGGCGGTAAGATCCGGCGGGTTCCAGGCGGTCCGGTCGGTCTTTGTCCAGATGAGATAGAGCCCCGCCAGCGCCGTGACAGCCTCCGCCACCAACGAAGCCGCCGCAACACCCGCCACGCCCCAGCCAAGGCCGAGGGCCCAATGGACACTCAAGCCGGCGTTCAGTGCATTGAGCAGGGTTTGCAGGATCATGCCCCAGAGCGAATCGCCGCGCCCGATGATCCAGCCGAAGACCACGAAATTGAACAGAACGAAGGGCGCCGACCACACGCGCCAGACGAAATATGTGGCGGCCGCCTCGGCCATTTTCCCCTCCGCTCCCATAACGGCAAGACCGAGCGCGCCGATCGGCTTTTGAAGCAGAAGCAACGCCAACCCCGCCACCAGCGCGATGATGAGCCCGCTTGCGAGCATGCGCTGCTCTTCGCGTCGATCACCGGCGCCGAGCGCCTGGGCGGTAAAGCCCGTGGTCGCGCCGCGCAGGAAATTGAAAGTGACGAAGATGACGTCGAAGATGACGGTGGAAAGCGCCACGCCGCCGATCAGAGTCTCGTCACGCAGCTGGCCGATAACACCGGTCGCAACGAGCCCGACCAGCGGGCTCGACAGATAGGCGACCATCATCGGCAGCGCGATGCGGAGCACGTCGCGATGCGCGATGTCGAAGGGGCGGATCGTCACCGCAGTATGGTCGCAAGGCGCGTGTTTCACTCAATCCAGCCGGTGTGGTTCGCCGAGCGTATGCATCAGGCGGTTGGCCCAGCCGAAGATCGCAACCGCATGAATGAGATCGAGGATCTGGAGGTCGTCGAGGCCTATCTCGCGCAGATGGTAGAACTGGTAGGCGCCGACATTGTCCGGGTGGGCCGTCAGGTCGACGCCGAAATTGAACAGCGCCTGCTCGAACTCCGGCAGGTTCGCGTCGAGGCCGCTGCCATAGATCTCGTCCACCACCTCCGGCCGCTTTTCGAGCTGGATGTAGCGCGCGGCGTGGACCGAAGCGCAGTAGATGCAGCGGTTGACGAAGGACGCGGCAAGCGCACCAATCTCGCGACCGCCGCGGGAGAGGCCGCCCTCGCTATACATGATGTCGTTGAAGAGCGGCGTGCGCTCCTTCAAGGTTTCCGGCTCGTTGGCAAGAACCAGCACATAGTCCGAGATTTTCTTGTTGGAAGGCGTAATCTTCAGCGCGTCGAGCTGTTCGGCTGTCGCCGTATCGACATCGACCGGCTTGACATAGGGCTTCCAGTCGAGCGCTTCGACGGTGAATTCGTGCACGGCTTGTGACATGTTAGTTATCCCTCAGCATCTTGAGGCCAGCCACCACCAGCACCTGATAGTTCACGAAGGCGATAAGCCCGGCGAGTGTGACGATGTCCCGGTCGTCGAGGCCGGCCGCAAGAAGCTTTTCGATATGGGCGCGCGTCGCCTCCTTTGGTGAAAGCGTGACCAGATCGACATGGGCGAGAATCGCCTGAAGGCGGGGATCTTCGGTGCCGTTGCCAGGATCGGCAATCGACGCCAACCCGGAGCCCTCCTCCTCGCGTTCGAGCAGCGCCCGGAAATGCGCGGCAAGTTCCTGCGACTTCCAGAGTGCCGCCATACGCGCGGCAAGTGCCGCCCTCAGCGCATAGGAGAAGTTGCGCGGCTCGGCGGGGCGAAGGGCTGCCTGATAGCTCGTCTGGCTCAAGTGTTTCAGTTTCGCCCGTTGTTCGCGCAGCGCCTGCAGGTCGGGAAAGCGATCGAGCCCGAGCACGGTGTCGATCACGTCATTCGTCGATGGTGAGGTCATTGTTTTTCCAGTCCTCTGAAATGAGGTTCATGCCGTCTTCTGTGCCGGCGCCGGCGCGTCGGCATCGACCCATTCGGTCCCGTCGAGCTCCGGCTTTTCGTAGGCGATCAGCGCTTCCCAATGGTAGTCGACGTCGCGGATGAAGAGCGAGGCGGCAACCCCGCGCGCCAGCCAGAGGGCGCCTTCGCTGATGGCGGGGATGTCGCCGCTGACCTTGCCGACGCTGACGGAGGCACCGTAGTTGAAGCAATGGATGTCCTTCAGCCAGGGCGCCGTTCCGGACTCCTTCTCGGTGAAGGAGAAATCCGCGTTCAGCCAGGGGAAGCGCCCGAGCCCAGGGTTTTCTTCGCCCGGCGGCGGCGCATAGCGATCCTCCCAGCAGGCGATCCGGTCCTGATAGGGGGCAAGCTCGCTACGGCTCATCGGATCGATCGAGAAGCCGGTGCCGAGGATGACGAAATCGGTGCGGAAGATGCGACCGTTGGTGGTGGTGATGACGACCTCGCCGCTCTCCTCCTTCATCGAGCGGATGCCGCAGCCGAAATGGAAGTAGGCGTTCGGATGCCGGCTGACACGCAGTGTCGAATTGTGCGGCGCCGGCGTCTGCTGCTTGGCCGCATAGTCCATCAGCCGCCAGCGCCATTCAGGAGAAATCTCGGCAAAGCCTGCGGTGACGCCATAGGAGCCGATGCCCATCAGCTTGTTGACGGTCGGCATTTCCTTGCGGCGGGCGAGAAGCCGCACCTCTCCTGCCCCCTGCTCCAGGGCCTCCGCCGCATTATCCACCGCCGAAGCGCCGACGCCGATGACGACGACACGTTTGCCCTTCAGACGAACGAAGTCGATGTCGTCGGCCGAATGCGCCCAGGACCTGTGCCGCTCCATTCCCTTGACGAAGTCGGGAATGGTCGGCTCGCCGAGCCCGTCGCGGCCGGTCGCCATCACCAGCTTGCGGGTGATGATCGCAGGCTTCGCGCCGCCGGCGATTTCAAGCTCCAGCAGACCGTCGGTGCGCGGCACGATGCGGGTGACATGGGTATCGTTTTCGACCGGAACATCCATGACCTCGCGATACCAGCGCAGGTAATCCATCCACATCGGCCGCGGGATACGGAACAGTTCGTCCCATTCCGCTTCGCCATTAAGTGCGGTGAACCAGGCGCGAAAGCTGAGCGAGGCAATACCCAGCGCCGGGCCGAGAAGGTTCTTCGGCGAGCGCAGCGTCTCCATGCGCGCATAGGTAACCCAGGGCCCCTCGAAACCCTTCGGCGCACGATCGACGATGCGCAGATTGGCAATGCCGGCGCGCGTGAGCGCATGCCAGGCAACGAGCCCGCACATACCGCCGCCGATCACCACCACGTCGCTCACGGCATCGCCCGCCGCCGTCGTCACAGGCTTCGACCAGTTGGCCGGCGGATAGTTGAGATAGCTCAGATCCTGCCTTACGCGCGCATTGAGCTCGGCAAGCCGCTGCCTGTTTTGACTGTCGGTCATCCCCGGTCTCCCTTTCATTTCGCCAGCAAGACGGCGTCGCTGTCGCGCCAACCCACCCAGACGTCGTCTCCTTCGACATGTGAAAGTGCCACCGGGTCGATCTGCGCCAAGAGCGTGCTCCCGTTGTCGAGCGTGACGGTCAGCGACGTGTGGGCGCCCTTGAAGACGCGCTGGTTGATACGCGCTTTGAGCGACGGGCGATCTTCGGGCTTGCGCGACAGGCAGAAAACCGCCTCCGGACGCAGCGCCAGGGTGACATGGTCTCCCGGGATCGGCGCCGTGCCGTTCACGTCCGCGTTCACGACGTTGCCGCGCCACTGGACCGCGGCGATCTCGCCCGAAACCGATACGATCGTGCCCTCGAGAAAATTGCTCTGGCCGATGAAGTTCGCGACGAAGCGGCTGCGCGGCCGGGCATAAAGCTCGTCCGGTCCGCCCATCTGCTCGATCCTGCCCCTGTTCATCACAACGATGACATCGGACATGGTGAGCGCCTCTTCCTGGTCATGGGTGACGAAGATGAAGGTCTTGCCCGTCTTCTTTTGGATCGATTTGAGCTCGATCTGCATCTGCTGGCGCAGCTTGGCGTCGAGCGCCGAAAGCGGCTCGTCGAGGAGCAGCACGTTCGGATCGGGAGCCAACGCCCGCATCAACGCCACGCGCTGGCGCTGTCCGCCGGAGAGCTGCGCCGGCATGCGCTCGGCATGGTCCTCAAGCGAGACAAGAGAGAGAAGCTCGGTGACCCGCCTGTGGATCGCGGCACTTTCCATGCCCTTCAGCTCCAGACCGAAGGCGATGTTACGGCCGACCGTCAGGTGCGGGAAGAGCGCATAATCCTGGAAGACGATGTTGACGTTGCGCTTGTTCGGCGGCAGGTGCGAAATCGGCTTGCCTTCGAGGTAGATTTCCCCCGACGTCGGGCTGTCGAAACCGCCGAGCATGCGTAGCGTCGTCGACTTGCCGCAGCCTGAAGGGCCGAGCAGCGTGACAAACTGGCCGGGCGCGATCGAAAGATCGAGATCATCGACAGCGGTAAGCGCTCCATAGGACTTGTTGACGTTCTTGAAATGGACGACAGGTTGCATTCGCGTCAGCTCCTGGAACGGCGGGTGAAATGCTCGGCGTAAAGGCCGATGGCGGTGGTGACGACGAGCACGATGGTCGCCATGGCGTTGATTTCCGGCGACATGCCGCCTTGCACCTTGGCGAAGATCAGCATGGGCAGCGTCGGCTGGTAGCCGCCGAGGAAGAAGGTGCGGACGAAGTCGTCGATGCTGGTCAGCACGCAGAAGATCATGCCGCCGAAGAGCGCCGGCATCAGATAGGGGATGGTGACGCGCAGGAAGGCGATGAAGGGGTCGGCCCCGAGATCGCGCGCCGCGTCCACCAAATTGGCCGGCATCGAACGCAGCCGCGTCAGAACCATGATGACGACGAAGGGCACGGCATGAACCGCATGCGCGAGGATGATTGCGAAGGTCCCGGTCGGGATGTCGACGGCACGGATGAAGATGCGCATCGAGATCGCGTTGATCAGCCCCGGCACGACGGCGGGCAGACAGGCAAGCGCGAAGATCACCGCCTTGCCCCAGATGTTTTCCGCCGACACGAGAAGCGCGATCCAGACGCCGATGATCGTCGCCGAGACCGTGGTGGCGAGCGCGATGCCGAGCGAATAGAGCGAGGCTTCGAGGAACTGCTTGTCCTGGACCACCTTGCCGTACCAGGAAAGCGTCCAGTTGCCGATCGGGAAGGCGATGAAGTTCGCGTCCTTGAAACTCATCGCCGTCATCAGCGCCAGCGGCAAGACCAGATAGACGGCGAAGATCCAGTAGGAGGCGCCGAGCGCGGTTTTCGGAAGGTCATTAAAATAATTTCGCATCGGTCCGCCCTCACATCAGCCGGACGGAGCGGCCGCCGACGACCCGCATGAACAGCCCGACGGTCGTCAGCGACACCACCAGCATGATCATCGAGAAGGCGGCACCTTCCGGCCATTTGTCGTTCGACCCGTGGAAGAGGGTCGCGATGACCTCGGGAAAGATCACCGCATTGGGGCCACCGAGCAGCAGCGGTGCTGCGAAGACGCCGACGGCCGTCAGGTAGACGAGGCTGCAGCCGGAGACGATGCCGTCCTTGGAAAGCGGCAGGATGACCCGGCGGAACCGCTGGAGGGGTCCGGCGCCGAGGTCGGCGGCTGCATGGATCAGCGGCGTCGGGATCTTCTCGATCGCCGAATAGAGCGGCAGGAGCATGTAGAGCGCGAGCAGATAGATGACGCCGAAGCTCAGCGAAAAGAAGGTGTAGAGCATCGGGATCGGCCGGTCGATGAAGCCGAACTCGCGCAGGACCACGTTCAGCGCCCCGCGGTTGGCAAGCAGCATGATGACGGAGAAGGTGCGGATCAGTTCACCGGCCCAGAAGGGTATGAGCAGCAACAACAGGGCCCGCATCCGGTTCTTCGGCTGCACCACCTTCGCCACGTAGTAGGCAACGGGGTAGACGATCACCAACGTCGAGATCGTCACCACAGCGGCAAAGATCAGGCTGCGGACGAAGGGCAGGAAATAGAGCCGGTCAGAAAAGAACAGCCCATAGTTCGCAAGCGTATATTCGCTGCTTTTGTCCGGCTGAGGCGGGTAGTTGGCAAGAAGGCTGATATTGGCCATCTGCAGGATCGGGCCGATATGCAGCATGGCGATCCAGACAAGTGGCACTCCGGCGAGCACGGCGAGACGCACGCGCCGGCTTTCGACGAGAAGTCCGATTGTATGGCGATAAAGCCCCGAACGCGCCGTCCTGCCGATCCAACCGGCATAGCGCGGCACCATCGACAAACCGACGGATGGCGGTTGTATTGTCGTATCCAGCATTCTCTTTGTTCCCGGCTCTGGAAGAGTCCATTTTTTAAAGGCGACCGGCCGCAGCCGATCGCCCGAATTTCAGACGTCAGGCTGCCTTGATCTCGGCGGCGGCCTTGTCGATCATCTCGTTCTTCATGTCGCGGTTGACCGAGCTGAAGAACTGGATGCGTTCGACCTGCTCGGGCGGCAGCGACAGCGCGGCGCGCTCCTTGTCGTCCAGCACCTTGTCGACGCCTTCGAAGGCCGACGAGAAGCCGGACTGGCGAGTCATCGCAGCGCCGATCTCCGGCGAAGACAGGATGGCGTCGAGGAAGGTGTAGGCCGCGTCGGCGTTCGGTGCGTTGTTGACGATGTTGAACGAATAGAGGAAGCCGAAAGTGCCTTCCTTCGGCACCGAGATCTCGATCGGATGTCCGTCCATGACGAGCTTGGCGGCCGGCCCGGACCAGGCCTGCGCCAGGTAGATGTCCTCGTTGACGAACATCTGCTGCAGCTCGGAGCCGGCATCGTAATACTTGCGAACCTTGTCCTTGTGCTGGATGAGGAAATCGCGGGCCTGGTTCGTCGCCGCCTGCGCGACATCCGGCTTGTCGCCATAGGTCACGTAGTCGCCGTCGTTGCCCTGGTAGCGCATGACGATCGAGAGGAAGTCGCTGACGATATAGGACGTCAGGTTCTTGTTCTCGTCATCGAACATGATGCTCCAGCTGTCGGAGGCCTTGGCGTATTCGGTGTTGCGTACGAGGCCCTCGAAGCCCGCAAGCAGCGGCACGCCGAAGGTCTTACCGTCGACGGTCAACTGCGGCGCGCCCTTGTAGGCGGCGGCGAGCTTGTCCCAGTTCTTCAGCCGCCCGGTGTCGAGCGTCGCCAAGAGGTTCGACTTCATGAACTGTGAGAGGCGGTGTCCGGTCACGGTCACGATGTCGGTGGAGGGTGCGGCCCCCTCCGCGGTCAGGAGGTTGTACTGCTTTCCCTGGTCGTCGGTCAGCCGAATGCGCACCTCGATACCGGTATCCTTCTGGAACTGGTCGATGAAGGACTGCGGTACGAACTTGTCATAGGTCGTGATGTTGACGACCTTGCTCTGTGCGAAAGCCGGGCGAAGGATCGAAGGCGCAGCAAGCACGCCAGCCCCAGCCGCCAGCAGCTTCATTGCCGATCGGCGGGTTACGTCAAAATTGTTCATCTCGTTCTCCTCATTTTAGCAGGCTCAATTTCCGTGTGAGCGTTTAGAGCTTTTGCTCCCCTTTATTCCGCCGCCGGGTTGTCCGGCAGCGCACCGATGCCGGCCTTCCTGCCGGCAAAGCTCCTTTCGGCGATACGCGCCATCTGCTTGGGATCGTGGACGCTAAGATCCGGTATCCGCTCCGAGGCGATCCGCGCTATCAGTTGAATGAGTTCCCGGACGCCGGCAGAGAGCGGGCGCGAACCTGCCGACAGGATTGCCCACAGGAAGGGGATCTCGACATCGAGCGGCCGAACGACGATCGGCGCCGATTGCAGGCCGTAGGCCGTCGCCGGCTCGATGATCGCCACGCCAAGGCCGAGTGATGCGATCTGCACGGCGTTGTTTGCCGCGTTCGTCGCGATGATCCGATTGGGCCGCACCCCGGCTGCATCGAGCGCTTCATCGACGCTATGGCGGAGCCGAAACGGATTGGACATCGTGACGAGCGCGCGCCCGGCAAGATCGGCGATCGAGATCACGTCCTTGGCGGCCAGCGGATCGTGCGGCGCAACTGCAGCCACGCAACGGCCTTCGAAGAACCCTTGTACCTCCAGGCCCGGCTGGTCTGCCGGCAGCGAGGTCACGCAGAAATCCGCCGTGCGGGCGAACACCGACTGAACGGCAGCCTCGGCCGGCATGCTGCGAAGATTGATCGTGTGCGGCAGCAGTTGTTCCGGCAGTTCTGCGAGCGCGATCGGAATGATGCCGCTGGCGAACGCCGGGGTCGCGGCGATCTCAATCGGCTCGGGCTCCTTGTCAGCGATTGCCTTGGCGCGGTTGCGCAGATGGCCGATGCCGCTGACGAAACGCTCCGCATCCTCATGGAAGGCAATGCCCTTGTCGGTCGGCGCGATCCTCGGGCCATTTCGCTCGAACAGCGCAAAGCCGAGCGACGTCTCAAGATCCTGGATCAGGCGCGTCACCTGCGATTGCGAGCGGTCAAGCAGCCGGGCGGCACCGGTAATGCTGCCCGTCGACATAACGGCGAGAAAGGCCTCGAGATCGCGAACTTCCATGGGCTATCATGCGCTCCTTGCATTGTAGGCATTCAATAGTGCATAAAACGCATTCTCAGTTCTAGTGACAAAAGACAATTTTTCTCGACGAGGCGATCCGAGATCGACCGGCCCGTCGAGCCTTACCAGTCCATCACCACCTTGCCGGAATTGCCGGAGCGCATGGCCTCGAAGCCGTCGCGGAACTCGTCGATCTTGATGCGGTGGGTGATGACCGGGGAAAGGTCAAGCCCGCCCTGGACGAAGGCGATCATCTTGTACCAGGTCTCGAACATCTCGCGGCCGTAGATGCCCTTGAGGTTCAGCATCTTGAAGATCACCTTGTTCCAGTCGATCTCGAAGCCGGCCGGCGCAATGCCGAGGATGGCGATCTTGCCGCCATTGTTCATCTTGTCGATCATGTCGCGGAAGGCCGGTGCGGCACCGGACATTTCCAAGCCGACGTCGAAGCCCTCGGTCATGCCGATCGCCTTCATCACGTCGGCAAGGTTTTCCTTGGAGGCGTCGACGACGTGGTCGATGCCGACGCTTTTCGCAAGCGCCAGCCGTGTCGGGTTGATGTCGGTGATGACCACCTTGCGGGCGCCGGAGCGCTTGGCGACCAGCGCCCCCATGATGCCGATCGGCCCGGCGCCGGTGACGAGCACGTCCTCGCCGACGAGATCGAAGGAAAGCGCCGTGTGCACGGCATTGCCGAACGGGTCGAAGATCGCGGCGATCTCATCGGGCACGTCGTCCGGGATCGGCACGACGTTGTATTCCGGCAGGCAGACGAACTCGCCGAACGAGCCCGGCCGGTTGACGCCGACGCCCAGCGTGTTGCGGCACAGATGCCCGCGGCCGGCACGGCAGTTGCGGCACTTGCCGCAGACGATATGCCCCTCGCCCGACACCCGTTCGCCGACATGGTACTTGGTGACGGCCGAACCGACCTCGGCAATCTCGCCCATGAACTCATGGCCGACGACCATCGGCACCGGTATCGTCTTCTGCGCCCACTGGTCCCAGTTCCAGATGTGCACGTCGGTGCCGCAGATCGCCGATTTCTTGACCTTGATCAGCACGTCGTTCGGGCCGATCTCCGGCACCGGCACACGCTCCATCCAGAGACCTTCTTCCGGCTTCGACTTGACCAGCGCCTTCATCATGTTCGTCATCAGTCCCTCCCCTCAGATCACCCCGAGCTCGCGGCCGACCTCTTCGAAGGCGGCGATCGCCCGGCGCACGTCGTTTTCGCTGTGCGCCGCCGACATCTGCGTGCGGATGCGCGCCTGCCCCTTCGGCACAACCGGGAAGGAGAAGCCGATGACATAGACGCCCTTCTTCAGCATGCGTGCCGCCATCTCCTGGGCGAGCGCCGCATCGCCGAGCATGACCGGGATGATCGGATGCCCCTCGCCGGCAAGCGTGAAGCCGAGCTTCGACATCTCGGTGCGGAACAGCGCCGCATTGGCATAGAGCCGCTCGCGCAGCGCATCGCCGTTCTCGATCAGATCGAAGACCTTGAGCGAGGCCGCAGCGATCACCGGCGCCAGCGTGTTGGAGAACAGATAGGGGCGTGAACGCTGCCGGAGCCAGTCGACGACCTCGGCCTTGGCCGAGGTATAGCCGCCGGAGGCACCGCCGAGCGCCTTGCCAAGCGTGCCGGTGATGATGTCGACCCGGCCCTCGACGCCACAGTGCTCCGCCGAGCCGCGGCCATTCGTGCCGACGAAACCGACCGCATGGCTGTCGTCGACCATGATCATGGCGCCGTATTTGTCGGCAAGGTCGCAGACCCCTCTGAGATTGGCGATGATGCCGTCCATCGAGAACACGCCGTCGGTGGCGATCAGCTTGAAACGGCTGCCCTCGGCCTTCTTCAGTTCCTCCTCCAGCGCCGCCATGTCGTTGTTGGCATAGCGGAAGCGCTTGGCCTTGGAGAGACGCACCCCGTCGATGATCGAGGCATGGTTGAGCGCGTCGGAGATGATCGCGTCCTCTTCGCTAAGCAGCGTTTCGAACAGGCCGCCATTGGCATCGAAGCAGGAGGAATAGAGGATCGTGTCTTCCATGCCGAGGAACGACGAGATGCGCGCCTCGAGCTGCTTATGCTCCTCCTGCGTGCCGCAGATGAAGCGTACCGACGCCATGCCGTAGCCGTAGCGGTCGAGCGCCTTCTTGCCGGCCTCGGCGAGCTCCTCGTTATCGGCAAGGCCGAGATAGTTGTTGGCGCAGAAATTGAGCACACGGTCGCCCGAGGCGACCGCGATTTCACCCGCCTGCTTCGAGGTGATGACACGCTCGGACTTGTAAAGCCCGGCCGTCTTCAGGCCCTCGAGTTCGGAACGGAGATGCGACAGGAAGCGTTCGTTCATTCAGGCATGTCCTTCGGCTCAACCGGCAGCGGCAATGGGCGGAAAGCCGGTGCGGCACAGGGCGTCGAGACCTTCGAGACCCAGTCGCTCGAGGCCCAGTTCGGGCAGGAGATCGTTCTCGCCTTCGAAGTCCCGGCCATACATGGCCGAGAAGATACGGATGCCTGATTCATGCAGGATCGCCGGGCAGCCGGCGAGGCGCGCCAGCTGCGCCGTGACCACCAAGCCGAAGGGGACATCTTCCGTCACGTAGCGGCTGTCCGCTGTCGCAGGGCCGGTACCGTTGTTTCCGGCCTGGTACATTTCCTGGTTCATCTGCGAGATGGTACTGACGGGCACATGGAACGACAGGTGGAAATGCTGGAAGATGTCGCGCACCTTCAGGTCCAGCTTCTCGGCTATGGCCAGGCGCTCGCGATCGAGCGTCTCCAGAAGGCGGCCGATATTGGGGGTGACGTTTTGCGCCTGCACCCAGCTTTCCCCGCGCTCCATGCGCGACATGTTGCCGAGCGCGATGCCGAGGTGATTTTGCGGGTTCAGGTTCGAAAGGGCGATCGCCAGCAGGCTGCCGCGGTCGACGAAGTGTTCGCCGAACAGCGCCGTGCAGACCGCACGCCCGCGCGCACTCTCCGATGTGGGAACGGTCGCCAGGTCGACCTGCTTGCGGATCGTATTTACGTGCACTACCGCCGGGCCGAGCTTTCGGCCGCTGACGATCGTCGTGCCCCAGGCAACGATCGGCACGGTGATACCGCGCGCCGCAAGCAGCGACGAAAGATAAAGCGCTCCGAACGAGGTATGCGAACTGAAGATCACGACCTGCCCGGCCGTCAGATGCGGCGCGATCGCGTCCAGCACGAAGCGGTGGCCGTAGGCCGGCAGCGCGATGAGGACCGCATCCGCATCGCTTACCAGATCTTCCGCGCTTTCCGCAACGGCCGGAAGGAAGGTGCCTTCGAGGGCACCTTCGGCCGTCAGGCTTTCTCCCTCGGCAAGTGCCAGGGTTCCCGTGCCAGACGGCGACCAGAGCGTTGCCTTGTGTCCGAGCTTTTCCAGAAGGGCGGCAGTGCCGAAGGCAATAGAGCCAGCACCCGCAATACCTACACGCATGTCGTTTCCATTTCATTTGATAGTCGGTGACGGGCACCGCCCGCCGTCGAGACGTCGTTTCTATGAAGCGTTGCCGGACGAAATGAGCCTGGTCGCCTCCGAGGACCAGCCAAGCCAGATGTCATCGCGGCTGAACCCTTCCACTTCGCTCGGACGAACGAGCGCGTTGAGTACATGCCCCTCGCCGATTTCGACGTTGAGCGATGTATGGTTGCCCTTGAAAAATGCGTTGGCGGATGCGCCCCTTCACCCGGTTGGCGACGCCCGGTTCGCCTGCCGAACATTGGATCGCTTCCGGCCGCAGCACGACGTAGATCGCGTCACCGGCCTTGGGCGGCAGCCTGCCGGCGGAAGCCTTAATAGTCATGCCGTTCCATCGGATTTGCGCCTTCCGCCGTCAGCAGGCTGTAGCGGCGAGCACCGCAACGCCACCTGCGCCCATTAGCGTGAGCGCGTTCCTGCGATTGATTTTCTGCCCGAATACCATTGTTCCTCCGCTCGCCTCCCAGCGTGACTTGATGGCGCCGGTGTTCGCATGCGCGCTCTTCCGGTCCTGTCGCCAATCGCGCAACCGGATCGATCCGACTGCAGCCTGCCTATAGATAGGCGCAGCAAATTTGACCCGTCTAATTGCTTTTGAGCCTGCGTCCATTCCAAAAGGTTATAGCCAGACATCTAAGCCGGAACCGCGAAGGGCTATGTTTTGCCGAGGTCTCGAGGCGCTGGATTGTCAACCTCTGCGCGCAAAGCTAGGGTGAAGGTAGGTCGGCCCTGTGAGAAGTTATGGAATGAAGCGCGCACCGAACCTGCGACAAATCGAGGCTCTCAAAGCCGTGATCGAATGCGGCACCGTCAGCCGTGCCGCGGAAGTTCTGCATATCTCGCAGCCCGCGGTGAGCAAGCTCCTGGCGCATCTCGAAGAAGATACGGAGCTTGAACTGTTCGACCGCATCAAGGGGCGGCTCATTCCTTCGGAGCATGGGATGCGGCTCTACAAGGAAATCGATCGAGTGTTTGCCGGCATCAAGCAGATCGAGCGTGCTGTCGATCTGATCCGGCGCGAGGAACTCGGGCAGATCTCGGTCGGCGTGATGCCGGCGCTTTCCGGCCTCTTCATCAGCCACACCAACAAGCGCTTTCTCGCCCGGCACAGCGATGCCTATATCTCGGTGGTGATCCGCAGTTCGCAGTTCATCGTCGAATGGCTTCTGTCCAAGCAGGTGGATATCGGCCTCATCAACCGCAATACGGACAACCCCTATATCGAGTGCGTTCCGCTCCGTGGCGGAGACCTCGTCTGCATCGCGCCGCGCGATCATCGCTTCGCTGCGAAACGGGAGATCGTGCCCGGCGACATCCACGGCGAACCCTATATCGGCTTTGCAGCGGACAACCGCATCCGGCAGAAGATAGAAAGCACACTCGATAGCTACGACACCCGCCTGAACTACATCATGGACGCGACCCTTGCGCCGGCGGTGTGTGAAATGGTCGCCAATGGACTGGGGATCGCCATCGTCGATCCGGTATTCGCTTTTGGCCAGCGCGACCGGCTGACGATCAAACCTTTCGTTCCCAGCATCGCATCGGATCTCAGCCTCTGCTGGCTGCGCGATACGAGAAACCGTCACCTGGTCGACGCCTATGTCGAGGCAACCCGCGCCACGGTCCAGGATATGCGGCTGACGATGGATGCCATCTGAGGCTGCGCGCGGCGGCCTGCCGGATTTCGCGGCTTTACAAGCTTCGGTCTGCAACCGAGATTGCGGTTCCGACAGAATTGGTGATCGATGCCGAGCGCTCCCCTCCTCGTTGACGCATTTTCCGAAGCGCACATTCCCGAGATGCTCGATTGGTTTTCGAGCCTCGAAGCCCTGGTACAGTGGGGCGGCCCCGGCCTTTCCTTTCCGCTGGAAGCAAGAGAACTCGATGCCATGCTTGCGCAGACAGCAGGCACCGAGCCCGAGCGCTTCATGTTCGCCGGCCTGGTCGACGGCAAGCTCGCCGGCCATGCACAGGTCGCGCTTGATTGGCAGAACGGTGTCGGCCGCCTCAGCCGGGTTGCCATTAACCCGGCCCTGCGCGGTCGCGGCCTCGCCCGGCCGTTTCTGCGTGAGGTGACCGAGCGGTTCTTCGCCAACCCCTCTTTCGAGCGGCTGGAACTCAACGTCTACACCTTCAACGAGGCGGCGATCCGCACGTACCGCAGCCTCGGCTTTCGCGAGGAAGGCGTCCGGCGGTCCTCGGCCAAGGTTGGGGATGCCCGTTGGGACACAGCAATCTACGGACTGCTCAGAGGCGAATGGCCCGAGCGCGCCATCTCTTCTCAGTAAGGCAATCCGACGTAGTTCTCGGCCAGCACCGTCTCGGCGGCAATCGAGTGGGTGAGGTAGTCGAGTTCGGCTTCCTGGATCCTCTGGTCGAAATCGCCGGTGTCCGGGAAACGATGCAGCATGGTGGTCATCCACCAGGAGAACCGCACCGCCTTCCAGACACGCGCGAGCGCCCGCGCCGAATAGGCATCGATCCCTGCATTCGAGTGATCCTGATAATGCTCGAGCAGGCCTTCGAAGAGATAATGAACGTCGCTGGCCGCGAGGTTCAGCCCTTTCGCCCCGGTCGGCGGCACGATATGGGCGGCATCTCCGACCAGGAACAAACGACCGAAACGCATCGGCTCGGCGACAAAGGAACGCAGCGGCGCGATCGACTTTTCGAACGAAGGACCGGTCACCATCGCCTCGGCATGGTGCTGCGGCAGCCGCCGGCGCAACTCGTCCCAGAAACGTTCGTCGGACCAGTCCTCGATCCTTTCGCTCACGGAGCATTGAATGTAGTAGCGGCTGCGCGTCTGCGAGCGCATCGAGCAGAGTGCGAAACCGCGGGGGTGGTTGGCGTAGATGAGTTCATGATCGACGGGCGGCACGTCGGCCAGAATGCCGAGCCAGCCGAAGGGATAGACCTTCTCGAAGGTGCGAAGCGCATTTTCGGGGACCGACTTGCGGCTGACACCGTGAAAGCCGTCGCAGCCGGCAATGAAGTCGCAATCGATGCGCTGCGTCGTGCCATCCTTCTCGAAAGTGACGTAGGGCCGATGGCCGTCGAAATCATGCGGTTCGACATTGCCGGCTTCATAGATCGTCGTCGCACCCGATCGCTCGCGATGTTCCATCAAGTCACGCGTCAGTTCCGTCTGGCCATAGACCATGACGCGCTTGCCACCGGTCAGATGCAACAGATCGATGCGGTGGTCGCGACCGTCGAAGGCAAGCGAGAAACCGTCGTGCGGAAGACCCTCCTTGTGCATTCGTGCGCCGGCCCTGGCGCGATCCATCAAGCCGACCGTCCCTTCCTCCAGCACGCCGGCGCGCACGCGGCCGAGGATGTAGTCCTTGCTGACGCGGTCGAGAATGACGTTGTCGATACCGGCTTCGCTCAGCAATTGCCCAAGCAAGAGCCCGGATGGGCCCGACCCGATGATGACGACCTTGGTGCGCATGCTCTCCTCCAGAATTGTCTTTTGGCAGAATTGTCTTTTGGCAAAATCTGCGCCGAGCGGACTTCGCGCTCAATGGACAAATCCGCCATGAAATTGCACAAATCGAACATGGCTTTGGGGTATGTGAGATGAAGAGGACGGTTCCGACCTATGACCTCTATGGCGAAAGGATCGGCGAGCGGCCGGATTTCTGGCTGCATTGCGAGACGATTCCGTCACGCAGCAGCCTCTATCACTGGGAGATCGGGCTGCATCGCCACGAGAGCTTCTTTCAGATCTTGTACATTGCCGCCGGTTCCGGCGACGCCGTCTTTGGCGACGCTGTGCATGCCATAGAGCCTCCGGCCGTGATCATGGTTCCACCGGCGCTCAGCCACGGCTTCCGCTTCTCACGCGACATCGACGGCTTCGTCTTCACCATCCTGGCCTCGCATCTCAAGACATCTCCCGGCGAACGCAGCCGTCTCGGTGCATGGCTGGCCAGCCCGCATCTGACCCGGCTCGACGACCGTCAGGATGCGGCCTACATCGCAGCATCCCTCACCCGCCTGGCCAGGGAATGGGAAACCAACCGCAGCAATCGCGCCGACCTTTTGGATGCCTATCTGACCTCGGCCCTGACGCTGACGGCGCGTCTCGACGAGGCAAGCGACGAGCGGGACGATACGGCCGATAGCGAAAACGAACAGCGGGTTCAGCGCTTCCAGGCGCTCCTGCAGCAGCACCACCGCTCGCACTGGCCAGCCGCGGCCTATGCCCGCGAACTTGGTCTGTCGCCAACCCATCTTAACCGCATCACGCGCGCCATCATCGGCCTCAGCGCCCACGAGATCATCTCGCGAAAGCTTGTTGGCGAGGCGAGGCGCGAGCTGGTCTTTACCCGCGCCAGCGTGCAGGAAATCAGTTTCCGCCTCGGCTTTGCCGATCCTGCCTATTTCTCCCGCTTCTTCCTGCGCCACACCGGCATGACGCCACGCGCATGGCGGCTCGCCGAGCGGGACAGGCTCGGCGCGTAGTATCGCGACGCGGTTTCGTCGGGTTACGCGTCACGGCGCCGGAACAGTCCAATCCTCGACGCGAAGGCCTGGCACCCGATCGAATTCGCGTCGGTTGTTTGTCACCAATATCAGGCCTTGCGATCGCGCGTGGCCGGCAATCAATTGATCGTAAGGACCGATCGGCGTGCCGGCGCGCGCAAGCTCGGCGCGCAACTGGCCGGTGTGGCTCGCTGCTGCCTGATCATAGTTGAGGACCTCCAGACGTGCAGAAAAGCCCTCGATCACGGACAGGTTCTGTTCAGGCATCGCCGATCTCTCCGCGCCATAGATCAATTCCATGAGCGTGATCGAACTGATGCACAGTTGGCCGTGGTGCCTGTTGAATGCCTCTCGCACCGGCTGCGGCCGGTTCTTGACCGTAAAAATGCAGATATTGGTGTCGAGCATATATTTCAGCATCAGAGAGCCTCGCGCTCCTGGGGCGCCGGCTGCTCTCTCTCTGACATGAAATCGGCCGTTACAGCCTGCCCGTCGAACCAACTGTCCCACGACTCGCCGGCAGGCGTTATGATCCGCGCTCGCCCTACCGCAACAATGTCGACACGTTTGACATCATCAGGCAGCGCGACGGCCTTGGGCAGCCGGACCGCCTGACTACGATTGCTCAGAAAAACGGCACCTTGTTCCGCCATTACCACCTCCGGGATATACCTCGTGTATATCCAATATGATTGCCGTTTCGGGATATATCAAGAGTATATACAAATTTCGCTGCCGCGCCCGCGCCGTTGCCGTAGCTGCCACGCGACCGGGCGACGGCAAAAAGACTTTTGCAACGACTCAAAACAGGAGCAGAATCAACGCTCGGGTCCGAGGGGGACCTGGAGGATATACGGAGGAAGACATGGCAGTACGCGATCCGTCGCCCTCGTTGTATAACGAGGATCTGGCACCGGCCGAGGAGCGCCGGTGGGGCGCTTTCAGCATCTTCAATGTGTGGACATCCGATGTGCATAGCCTGTGGGGCTATTATCTCGCAGCGAGCCTGTTTCTGCTCTGCGGCAGCTTCATAAACTTCGTCATCGCGATCGGCATCGGGTCGCTGGTGATCTTCTTCCTGATGAGCCTCGTCGGCAATGCCGGCGTGCGCACCGGCGTGCCCTTCCCCGTGCTCGCCCGCGCCTCCTTCGGGACGTTCGGGGCCAACGTTCCGGCACTCGTACGCGCAGTCGTCGCCTGCTTCTGGTATGGCGCGCAGACGGCCGCCGCCTCAGGCGCGATCGTCGCGCTTCTCGTCCGCAACGAAAACATGCTGGCGTTTCACCAGAACAGCCACATGCTCGGCCACTCGACGCTCGAGGTCATCTGCTATGTCGTCGTCTGGTCGCTGCAATTGCTGATCATCCAGCGCGGCATGGAGACCGTTCGAAAATTCCAGGACTGGGCCGGCCCCGCCGTCTGGATCATGATGCTGATCCTCGCTGTCTATCTGATCATCAAATCCGGCACCTTCTCCTTCGGCTCGGAAATCCCGCGCGATGTGCTCATCGAAAAAACCAAGGATGCGGGCGTACCTTGGGAACCCGGCACCTTCCCGGCGCTTGCGGCGGTCGCTGCCACCTGGATCACCTATTTCGCCGCGCTCTATCTGAATTTCTGCGACTTCTCGCGCTATGCAACGGACGTAAGTACGCTGCGCAAGGGCAATCTATGGGGCCTGCCGATCAACCTTCTGGCCTTCTGCCTGGTTGCCGGCGTGACGACGACGGCGGCTTTCGCCGTCTATGGCGAGGTGCTGCTGCATCCGGACCAGATTTCGGCGAAGTTCGACAGCTGGTTCCTGGCGTTGCTTGCGGCGCTCACCTTCGCAGTGGCGACGCTCGGAATCAACGTCGTGGCAAACTTCGTGTCACCCGCCTTCGACTTCGCCAACGTCTTTCCGCGGCAGATCACCTTCAAGCGCGGCGGCTACATCGCGGCCCTGATCGCCCTCATCCTTTATCCCTTCGCGCCGTGGGAAACAGGCGCAGCGCATTTCGTCAACTTCATCGGTTCGACAATGGGGCCGATCTTCGGGGTGATGATGGTCGACTACTATCTGATCCGCAGAGCCCAGCTCAACGTCGAAGCGCTTTACCATGAGGATGGCGAATTCCGCTTCCAGAGCGGATGGCACAGCAACGCCTTTATCGCCTTTGCGATCGGCGCACTGTTTTCGTCGATCCTGCCGACATTCACGAATGTCCTTCCGGCCTGGTGGGGAACCTATGGCTGGTTCTTCGGTGTCGCGATCGGCGGGGTGATCTACTACGTACTGAGGATCGGCGCGCGCAAGCCGGCCTTTGCCTCCTAGCTGTCCAACGCCGTACCCAGCCGAACGACTGGGTACGGCATCCATGCGATCAGGAGCCTCGGCTTGGGCGGCCGAGAATCTGGCGAACACCTTCCTCCGGCATCAACCAGCGTCGCTTGTAGGGAGATGCAGCGTTCGAGCAGAGCCGACCATCACGACAGGGATCGTACAGATGCTGTGTGGTGCGTTGCGGATCGTCCGCAATCCACAGCCCTTTGTCGTCGGCATGGCCCACACCCGCGCCGAACAGCATCATCCACATTGGCAAGACGACCAATCGCATCGACAACCGCCCCTGTTTGAAAACGTTGTTGCCGAACTTTGGGGGGGAGCGGATTACACGAGCATTGCGGAAGGCCGGAAGGATGGACCGTCCATTCAGACGGCATCGATCTCTTCTGACGCTACCAGCCCGCGGGCGTGCAGTCGCTGATGGATCGGGGAATGCCTTGGGAGGCGGCGAAGATATCAGTCGTCGGAATAGCGCTCCTCGCGCCACGGGTCGCCGCGCATGTGATAGCCGTTCTTCTCCCAGAACCCTGCCGTGTCGCTGGCGCGAAAATCGATGCGCGTCAGCCACTTGGCGCTCTTCCACAAGTAGAGATGTGGAACGATGAGCCGCATCGGCCCGCCATGGGTGCGGCTGATCGGCTGCCCCTCCCAGTCCGTCGCCAGGATCGCATCCTCGGCGGCGAAGTCTTCGAGCGGCAGGTTGGTCGTGTAGCCGTCATAGCTCGTGAGCATGACATGGCTTGCTTCGGGCTTCGGCATGACATGATCCAGCAGATCACGCGTCGCGACACCCTGCCAGCGGTTGTCATAGCGCGACCAGGTGGTGACGCAGTGCATGTCCGAGAGCCTGTCGCTCTGCGGCAACGCCTTGAAGTCGGCCCAGGCGAGCGACAAGGGATGCTCGACAAGGCCGGTGATTTCGAGCCGCCAGCTTTCCGTCCGAATGATCGGCTGCTGGCCGAGGTCGAGCACCGGCCAATCCTTGACCAGGTGCTGACCGGGCGGCAGGCGTTCGTCTTCCGGCCGGGCGATTCGTCCGGTCAGGAACTTGCCGTCCGCGGCCCAGCGCCGCTTCGTCGACGTGAGTTTGGTTTCCGGCGGATGCGTGTCGTCGGTCATGAATCTCTGCTCCCCAGCCCGGTTTCACTCGCCAAGTGAGAGTAAGAAGGGCGCAGCCGTGGAACGTCAAGCACAGGCGGGTAAAGTTGCTATCGCAGGACCACACGCAGGGCGGCCTGCGTTTCCTTGAGCAGCGGCAGATAACGCTCCACCATCTCCGCCGCCGCCACATGCGCGGCCGGTGCGCCGATGTTCAGCGCCGCGACAATCCGGCCGCGATCATTTTCAAGCGGCACGGCAATGGAACAAAGACCGAGTTCCAGTTCCTGATCGATCAGCGCGTAGCCTTGCTCGCGCACGCGGCGGAACTCGGCGATCAATTCCTCCGGATCGGTTTTCGTATAGGGCGTGTTAGCCTTGAGGTTCGAGCGCGAAAGGATCTCGCGCGCCTCTTGCTCCGGCAAGGCAGCGAGCCAAACCCGCCCCATAGAGGCGCAATAGGCAGGCAGTCGCGAACCCGTCGTCAGGTTGATCGACATCACCCGCTTCTGCGAGGCCCGGGCGATGTAGACGATTTCGGTGCCATCCAGCACCGAGGCCGAGGCGCTCTGCCCGGCGCGGTCCGAAAGCTGGTCGAGATAGGGTTGGATAATCGACGGCAGCGGTGTTGCCGAAAGATAGGCATGGCCGAGCCTCAGGATCTTTGGCGTCAGCGCGAAAAACTTGCCGTCGTAATCCGCGTAGCCGAGTTCGGAGAGGGTCAGCAGCGAACGACGCACCGTCGCCCGGTCGAGGCCGGTGATCTTCGATGCCTCGGCGATCGACAGTTTTGGCCGTGTTTCATCAAAGGCTTCGATCACCGCCAGCCCCCTGGCAAAGCCGCTGACGAAATCGGTTTCTCGCATTGTCGCCTCCCAAATCACGACACCGATCTTGTGCGATATGCGAACAAAAGTCAAATAACGCACAAAATATTTGACCGCGCTTTCCGATCGGCGCTTATTGGCATGCGGAAGAGCAAGCCGCCTCGCCATCGAAGAGTTGCCGGGGCCGCAAACGGAAAAGCAGCAGAGAGAGGAAACATGGCGAAGATCGTTTCGCTCGCCGAGGCCGTCGGCGACAATGTCAGGGATGGCGACACCGTCGCCATGGAAGGCTTCACCCATCTGATCCCCTATGCCGCGGGCCATGAGGTGATCCGCCAGGGCCGCAAAGACCTCTTTCTCGTGCGCATGACGCCCGACATTCTCTACGACCAGTTGATCGGTGTGGGCGCGGCGCGGGGCATGAAGTTTTCCTGGGGCGGTAATCCTGGCGTCGGCTCACTGCACCGGTTCCGCGATGCCGTCGAAAATCAGTGGCCACGGCCGCTCGAAATCGAGGAGCACTCCCATGCGGCGATGGCCAATGCCTATGAGGCGGGTGCCGCCAACCTGCCCTTTGCGACGCTGCGCGGTTACATCGGCGCCGACCTGCCGAAGGTGAACCCCAACATCAAGTCGGTGACGTGCCCCTTCACCGGCGAAGTGTTGGCCGCCGTGCCGGCGATCCGCCCGGATGTCACGATCATCCATGCCCAACGCGCCGACCGGAAGGGCAACGTGCTGATAGAGGGCATCGTCGGCGTGCAGAAGGAAGCGGTTCTCGCGGCCAGGCGCTCGATCGTCACGGTCGAGGAGATCGTCGACGAACTCAACCCGCCGTCGCCCAATTCGCTTGTTCTTCCGAGCTGGGCAATCACGGCTGTTGCCCATGTTCCGGGCGGCGCCTTCCCATCCTATGCGCACGGCTATTATCCGCGCTCCAACGCCTTCTACATCGGCTGGGACGAGATCGCCCGCGACCGCGACAGCTTCACCGCCTGGATCAAGGAAAATGTTTTGAACGCCAAGCCGGAAGACTTCGCCAAGCATGCCGGCAACAAACCGGCAAAGGCTGCCTAAAGGGAGGACAGGATGAGCGACTTCACCCCCACCGAAATGATGACGATCGCCGCCGCCCGGGCGCTTTCCAACGACGACGTCTGCTTCGTCGGCATCGGCGCCCCATCGGCTGCCTGCAACGTCGCGCGGCTGACGCATGCGCCGGATATCACGCTGATCTATGAAAGCGGCACGGTCGGAACCAAGCCGGATGTGCTGCCGCTTTCGATCGGCGACGGCGAACTCTGCGATACCGCACTCTTCACTGTCTCGGTGCCAGAGATGTTCCGCTACTGGCTACAGGGCGGGCGCATCACCACCGGTTTCCTCGGCGGCGCGCAGATCGACAAATTCGCCAATCTCAACACCACCGTCGTCGGCCCCTACGATCACCCGAAGGTGCGGCTTCCCGGCGGCGGCGGCGCGCCGGAAATCGCCTCCAATTGCGGCCGCATCTTCATCACCATGGCGCTGTCGAAGCGCGGCTTCGTTGAAAAACTGCCCTTCATCACCTCCATGGGCCACGGTGAAGGCGGCAATCATCGCGAACGGCTCGGCATGAAGACCAAGGGACCGACCCGGGTCATCACCGATCTCTGCATCCTGGAGCCGGATCCTGAGACCAAGGAGCTGACCGTCGTTTCGGTCCACCCTGGCGTGACGCGCGAGCAGATCGTCGAGAATTGCGGCTGGACGATCAAATTTGCCGACCAGGTGATCGAGACGCCGGCGCCGACGGAACTGGAACTTGCGACCCTTCGCGACATCAATGCTCGCACCAAGAAGGCGCATCAGGGCGACAAGGAGGCAGCCTAATGGCTGAGGCATTCATCTGTGACTACGTGCGCACCCCGATTGGCCGCTTCGGCGGATCACTGTCGTCCGTCCGGGCCGACGATCTCGGCGCGACCCCTCTGAAGGCGCTCCTCGAGCGCAATACCGATGTCGACTGGGACGCGGTCGATGACGTCATCTTCGGGTGCGCCAACCAGGCGGGCGAGGACAATCGCAACGTCGCGCGCATGTCGCTGCTTCTGGCCGGTCTACCGGTCGGCGTATCGGGCACGACAATCAACCGGCTCTGCGGTTCCGGCATGGATGCGGTGATCACCGCCGCCCGCGCCATCAAGTCGGGCGAAGCCGAGCTGATGATCGCAGGTGGGGTCGAGAGCATGTCGCGCGCGCCCTTCGTGATGCCGAAGGCCGACACCGCGTTTTCGCGCAACGCCGAGATCTACGACACCACCATCGGCTGGCGCTTCATCAATCCCCTCATGAAGAAGCAGTACGGCGTCGACTCCATGCCGGAGACCGGCGAGAACGTCGCTGAGGATTTTCACGTCAGCCGCCAGGACCAGGACGCCTTCGCCGTTCGCAGCCAGGCGAAGGCGGCGGCGGCACAGGCGAATGGACGACTGGCAAAGGAGATCGTTGCGGTGACGATCCCGCAGCGGAAGGGCGAGCCCGTCGTCGTCGATCGCGACGAACACCCGCGCGCAACCACGATGGAAGCGCTCGCCAAGCTCGGCACGCCCTTCAAGAAGGAAGGCGGCACGGTGACCGCTGGTAACGCCTCCGGCGTCAACGACGGCGCAACCGCCCTGATCATTGCCTCGGAAGCGGCGGCGAAGAGGTATGGTCTACGACCGATTGCCCGCATCCTCGGCGGCGCCACCGCCGGCGTGCCACCACGCATCATGGGCATGGGACCGGCGCCAGCATCGAAGAAGCTGATGGCCCGCCTCGGTCTCACGCAGACGCAGTTCGACGTCATCGAACTCAACGAAGCCTTCGCCTCGCAGGGGCTTGCCGTGCTGCGCGATCTCGGGATCGCCGACGATGATCCGCGCGTCAACCGCAATGGCGGCGCCATCGCGCTCGGCCATCCGCTCGGCATGTCCGGCGCCCGCATCACGGGCACGGCTGCACTCGAACTGCAGGAAACCGGCGGCCGCTACTCGCTCTCGACCATGTGCATCGGCGTCGGGCAGGGCATCGCGGTGGCGCTCGAACGCGTCTAGCGTTCCACGACACCGCGACGTAAGACCACGGTTTGGCAAAGCGCCAATCTCGCTTGGACCGGGCCGGTCTCGGCCTCTCAATGGAGGCCGAGAAACTGCTTCAGTTCCGGTGTCTGCGGACGGGCGAAAACCTCTTCCGGCGGCCCCACCTCGTGGACACGGCCCTGATGCATGAACACGACCCGCGAGCAGACGTCGCGCGCGAATTTCATCTCATGCGTCACCATCAGCAGCGTCATGCCTTCTGCGGCAAGCTCGCGTACGACGGCAAGCACCTCGGCGACCAGCTCCGGGTCAAGCGCCGAGGTGATCTCGTCGCAGAGCAGCGCGATCGGCTGCATGGCAAGCGCCCGCGCGATCGCCACGCGCTGCTGCTGCCCGCCTGAAAGCTCATCGGGATAAGCGTCGAACTTGTGTGCAAGACCGACTCGCTCCAGCATCTTGCGAGCGATCGTCTCCGCCTCCGGCTTCGGCGTCTTTTTCACGACCGTCTGCGACAGCATGACGTTGCCACCGACCGTCAGATGCGGAAAAAGATTGAACTGTTGAAAGATCATTCCGACCTTCAGTCGCAGTGCCTTCAGATGCACCTCATCGTCGAGGAGCTGCGCACCCGCAACTGAGATCGAGCCTTTGTTGATCGTCTCGAGGCCATTGATGCAACGAAGCAGCGTCGATTTGCCAGAACCGCTCTTGCCGATGATGGCGATGACTTCGCCCGGGGCAACGTCAAGATCAATCCCCTTCAAAACTTCGTTCTCGCCGTAACTCTTGCGGACTTCAGTGATTTCGATGAGCGACATTGAGCTTCCTTTCGAGGATCTGGCTGCTCTTCGACAGGGGCCAGCAGAGCGCGAAATAGATCAGGGCAACGAGGCCATAGACGGTGAAGGGCTGGAAGGTGGCGTTGGTGACGACGGAGCCTGCCTTCGACAGTTCGACAAAGCCGATGATCGAGGTCAGCGCCGTGCCTTTGATGACCTGTACGGAGAACCCGACGGTTGGCGGGACCGCAACTTTCATCGCCTGCGGCAGGATGACGTAGCGCATCTGTTGCAGCCAGCCCATGCCGAGGCTGGCGGAAGCCTCCCATTGCCCCTTGGCAACCGCTTCGACACATCCGCGCCAAATCTCCCCGAGAAAGGCTGCGGTCCAAAGGATCAGCGCCAATCCGGCGGCAAGCCAAGCCGGCACGTCGACACCGAATAGGCCCAGCCCGAAGAAGGCGATGAAGAGTTGCATCAGCAGCGGCGTGCCCTGAAACAGCTCGATGTAATAGCGGGCGAGTGATCGCAGCGATTTGCGTTTGCTGATGCGCAGGAAAAGCAAGCCAAGCCCGACGATGCCGCCGCCCAGGAACGAGACAAGCGAGAGGACGACTGTCCACCGCGTCGCGAGCAGAAGGTTGCGCAAGATATCCCAAATGGTGAACTCGATCATCGCGCGGTCCTCCGTGGGAAAATGAACCCGCCGACGATCGCCAGCGCCTGGCGAAGCAGGATCGCCAGGACGAGGTAGATGATCGTGGATACGATGTAGGCCTCGAAGGCCCGGAAAGTCCTGGATTGAATGAAGTTGGCGGCGAAGGTGAGATCTTCGGCGGCGATCTGCGACACGACGGCGGAACCGAGCATGACGATGACGACTTGCGATGACAGGGCCGGCCAGATGCGCTGGAGCGACGGAACCAGCACGACGTGCCGAAATGTCTCGAAGCGTGTCATGGCGAGACTGGCGCCTGCCTCGAACTGCCCCCTTGGGGTCGCCTGGATGCCGGCGCGGATGATCTCGCAGCTATAGGCCCCGAGATTGACGATCATGGCGATATTGGCGGCTTGCAGTTCACTAAGCTGCAGTCCCAGGGACGGGAGGCCGAAGAAGATGAAGAAGAGCTGGATCAGGAACGGTGTGTTGCGGATCAGCTCGACATAGGCTGCGACCACCGGCTTGAGCCAGGCTGGACCCAGCGCCCTCGCCCAGGCGCAGCAGATGCCGAGCGAGATGCCGGCGACGGCGCCAACCGCGATCAGTTGAACGGTGATCCCTATCCCTTTGATGATCTGCGGATAATATTCGAGCAGCCAGCCAAATTCGAACTGGTAATTCAAGGCGCACCCCTGGTTTGACGAGTATCCGCCGGCGCCGTCCCGCCTAGAGTATCCGCCGTGCGTTCAGACGACCGCACTAAGGATGCTCTGACACCGCTTTCAATATTTCCACTTGAAAGCAGGATGCTCTAGCGGCGAGACAGCGCGGCTGATTGGTCAGAGATCGGTCGGCAAGTCTGTGCCGAGCCACTTTTGCGCAATGGCGTTCAGCGAGCCGTCGGCCTTGGCGGCAGCGATGATGCCATTGACCTTTTCAAGAAGGGCGGGTTGCGCCTTGCCGAGGCCGATGTAGCAGGGCGAGTTCTTGATCAGGAACTTCAACTCCGGCCGCTTCGGCGGGTTCTTGGCGAGAATGGCAGCGGCCACCACGTTGCCGGTCGCGACAGCCTCGACCTGCCCCGACAGGAAGGCGGAGATCGTACCGTTGTTGTCTTCATAACGCTTGATGACGGCATCTACCGGCGCGATCTTGGTCAGCTCCAGGTCTTCGACCGCGCCGCGGGTGACGCCTACGACCTTGCCGGTGAGTTCCTCCGGCTTGGTGACCGCGAGTTCCGCGGGCGCGAACACGCCATTGAAGAAGGGCGCATAGGCGGCGGAGAAATCGATGACCTTCTCCCGATCCGGATTCTTGCCAAGGCTCGAAATCACCAGATCGACCTTGTTGGTCTGCAAGTAGGGAATCCGGTTCGCGCTCGTAACCGGCACGAGTTCGACCTTCACGCCGAGCTTGTCTGCGATCAGATTGGCCATGTCGACGTCATAGCCCATCGGCGCCATATCCGTACCGACACTGCCAAAAGGCGGGAAATCCTGGGGAACGGCAACGCGAAGCGTGCCGCGCGACGTGATGTCGCCAAGCGCGTCGGCATGGGAAATCGAGCCGAAGCCGATGGTCGCAGCCATCGCCGCCATGGCGATGAACAGTCGTCTTGCGAGCATTGAGTCATTCTCCTTCTTGGGTTTGCGGTGTTTCGCTGCGTGACGTCTTGGATGGCGAAGTCACGGTCGGGGGAGGAAGCGATAGGGATCGCCGAAGGTCCGCCAGAGGATCGGGATGCTTCGTCAGGTCCAGTCCGGTTTCCACCTCGTCCAGGTGCTCGACGGAGAGCGCGGCCGCCTTCGAAAAATCTCCCTGCTCCATCGCTTCGACGATGCGGCAGTGCCCGAGGTGGGATTGCAGGGCGTGGAAATCCGACTGATAAAGCATCGAAATCAGAATGGTTCTGGCCGTAAGATCGCGAAGGATCTCGATGAGAACGGCGTTATCCGCCAATTCGGCCACCCGAATGTGGAAGTCGCCCATCAGGCAGGTGAGGCGCTGGCGGTCGCCGGCTTCGATCGCCGCCTTCTCTTCGGCAAGATGGGCATGCAACCTGTCGCGGCCGCTCTGCGTCAGCGGCCGCATGCTGCGCAGCAGCCCGGCCTCGATGACGCGCCGCGCGTCATAGACCATCATCGCCTCTTCGGCGGACGGTTGCGCCACGAACCAGCCTCTGCGTGGGCTGACATGAACGATGCAGCGTGTCTCGAGGCGCATCATCGCTTCGCGCACCCGGGTCCGCGACACACCGAAGAGTGCGGCCAATTGGTTCTCGCTGAGCCGCGTTCCGGGTTTTATGCGGCCCGAGAGGATGCCGGAGACGATGGATTTCTCGATCGGATTATGGACGGTCGGTGCGGCTCTATCTTGCATACAAGACAGGAATGCAAAGCCTGTGCCAATCTCATATAACCGCATTTTCAAGGGCTTGCGGGAGATGCACCCTCAGCTTTGGTTCTTCAGGTGCATGCAGCTCGCTTTTTAGGCAACGCGTTTCGAGCTGCGGTGCGTCGCTCTTGTTCTTTCGGAATAAATGCCTCCTTCCGTGCACGCGCGCTCATAGCGCGCAGCTCGACCGATCGCGCTGTGGCAAGCGATGTCGTTTGGAAACGGGCGCGTTCCCGCTTCCGATTACTCCGACCAGATCGCGACTTCGACGGGGCCGAGCTTGCGGCCGCCGACATGGAAGGTCGCGTTGGCAGGCGCCGGCACGTCCACGGCCGTCTTACCGTAGTTGAAGGCGAAGGTGAGCTTGCCGCGGCGGGTGATGCGCAGATCGCCCAAATCCGCCAGTGCCTCGACCGAGGCCCAACCGAGAGCGTCGGCGATGACCTTCTTCAGCAGGTCACCACGTGCGCCCGTTGCGAGGTACCGCGCCTTGTCGTTGCCGACGAGGGCCGGCGCGCCGTTGCGATAGTCGCCTTCGAAGGTCGCAAGCACGGTCTCGCTCGTCCTGACGGTCTCGCGCCACACGCCGGCCGGATAGGTCTCGTTGCCATAGAGCACGCTCTCACTGTGAAACTCCGGCAGGGACTCGACCCGTGACACGCTGAGGTCGATCAGCGAGGCGAGCGGACCCGGCGGCAAGCCCTCCGGAATATGCATGTCCTCGGTCTTGCTACCGCTGCGTGGTCCGAACAGAGCCTTGGCGCCTGACGCGGCAAGCTTCTGAACGAAAGCCTGATCGGGGATGACAAGGTCGGGCGCGAGCACGAGCTGGTAGCCTTCGAGGTCCGAATGCTGGCCGATGAAATCGACATCGACGCCGAGGCGGGAAACGGTCGAGTACCAGTCGAGCGCGATCGCCGATGCCAAATAGGTGCGGCCCTGTGGCAGCGCGCGTGTCGCCCAGCGCGAATTGTAGTCGAGCAGGATCGCGACCTTGGCCTTCTGGCGGCGTTCCCCCTTGGGAAGCCGCTTCATCTCCTCGGCAACCTGCGCGACTTCGAAATAGCCCTGGTCCGCCTCGCTGTTTGGCAAGAGCAGTCCGGCATGGAATTGTTCCTGCGCAAACGGCACCTGGCGCCAGCGGAAATAGGAGACCATGTCGACGCCATGGGCATAGGCGAGCCAGGTCCACAGCCGCACCATGCCGTCGGCCGGCGACTGATTGTGCGAAGCCCAGTTCACCGGACCCGGTTGCTGCTCCATCACCCAGACGCGGCCATTGCCGACGGTGCGATAGAGATCGTGGTTGAAGGCCGGTTGGTCCGGATCGCCGACGCGGAGGTAGCGGCCCTTGTCTTCCGACGGCAGACGACCGTTCAACAGCCCGCCCATCGGATAGACGTCCCAGGACGCGATATCGATATCCTCGCCGACCTTGTAGTGGTCGAAGTCGGTATTCTGCGACATGAAGTTATGCGTCACCGGACGGCCCGGCGAATGCTTGCGGATGATGTCGACCTGCGCCTTGTTGAAGCTCCTCACTTGGTCGGAGGAGAAGCGGATGTAATCGACGATATGGGTCGGGCTCGGCTCTTCCACGAGGTTGTTCGGAAGATCGACCTCGTCGAAGCTCAGATAGTTCATCGCCCAGAAAGCCGTGCCCCAGGCGCGGTTCAGTTCCTCGGCGGTGCCGTAGCGCTCAGCCAGCCACTCGCGGAAGGCGCGCAGCGCCTCGTCGGAATAGCTGTAGATCGTGTCGTGGTCGCCATATTCGTTGTCGGTCTGCCAGGCGTGCACGAAGGCATTCTGTCCGTAGCGCTCGGCCATGGCTTCAGAGATGCGTGCCGCCTCGACGCGATAGCGGCGGCTGGAAAAGCAATAGTGACGACGGGCGCCGAACTTGCGCACCACACCCTTGGCGTCGACGGGCAGAATGTCGGGATAGCGATCGATCAGCCACTTCGGCGGCGCGGCGGTCGGCGTTCCCAGGATCACCTTGAGGCCGGCATTGCCGAGCACGTCGATGGCATCATCCAGCCACGCCCAATGGAACTCGCCCGGCCGCGGCTCGATCTTCGCCCAGGCGAATTCACCGATGCGCACCCAGGCAAGGCCGAGTTCGACCATGCGGCGCGCATCCTCTTCCCATTTCTCGCGCGGCCACTGCTCCGGATAGTAGCAGACGCCGAGTTCCAGCATGTCCGTCTGCTGCTCTTTGGCGTTGAAGCGGTTCGATCTCGTCAGGGGCATGTGCACGGGTCCGGTCCTTCGTCATTCTCTCGGCCGGTTGGATCCGGCCTGGGGTTTGTCTGGCGCTCGAATATAAACGTTTATATTCTGAAGCCTGCGTGAGGGGCCCTTCCGGACCACGGTTCCATCAACGGTTCGGGTTCAAGCGATCGTCGCAGCGCTCGATCAGATCGGGCATCAGGAGCGTTTGCAGCGCCTCCGGCGGTTCGCCTTCCATGCGCCTCAGGATATAGGCGCCGAGCAGGCTGCTCGGTTCGCTGATCGGCAGGTAGTAGGTGGTGATCGGCGGCGCGAAATACTGGCTGACATTGAGATCGTCGGTGGCATTGATCACGGCGTCACGCCCATGCACCAGTCCGCGCTCATGGAAGCCCGAGAAGGCCCCGAGCGCCGAAGCTTCGTTGGCGCAGATATAGGCGGTCGGCGCATCGCTGAGCTCCGACATTGTCAACACGTTCTCGCGGCCGAAGGCTGGCGTCAGCCGGCCGTGGGCAACGAGCGCCGGATCATAGGGAAGCCCCGCCGTCTCAAGGGCGTGTTTGTAGGCTTCCAGCCGCGTGATACCGTAGCTCAGCTCCGAGAGCGGGTTGAGCAAAGCGATGCGGCGATGGCCGCGTTCGATCAGTCGCGCCATCGACACCCGGATCATCTGCTCGTTGTCGGCATCGACATAGGCATGCGGCGCGTTGTGGATGCTGGTGCCGTAGGTGACGAAGGGGAAGTCCGCCGCCTGCATGGTGCGGATGCGCGGATCGTCGGCGCGTGTGCCCGAGATGATGATGCCGTCCGCCTTCTTCAACGACACGATCTGCTTGATGACCGCCTGGCTTTCTTCGAAATTCCGGACGGCATAGAGCGAGACGCGATAGGGGCTTTCTTCCAGCGCCCAGGAAATACCGCTCAAGAGCTGGGCGTATTCGACGCCTTCCCATTCGTTCTGCTTCGGGCCCGGCGCCGTCATGATCGCGGCGACCTGATAGGTCTTGCCGGTGCGCAGCTGTACGCCATGCATGTTCAGTTCATAGCCGACGCGTGTCGCCGCCTCGATCACGATCGCGCGCGTCTCCGGGCGAACCTGAGGCGAATGCTTCAGGGCCTTGGAAACGGTGGCGATGGAAAGCCCCGTCTCCTGCGCGATGGTCTTGATCGTCGGTCTCTGCATGGCGTCTCGACTCGTCACGGTTGGTTAGCGCTGAGCGATGCCGCCAGCACGAGATAGACTGCGGATGTCCAGGCGAATGCCCGATCGCGAAGGCCCCTCCCCGAGCGCGCATCGAAGTTTTCGGCCATACCGCTTTTGCTTGCAAGTGAACAGAACTTTTCCGCGACCTCGTGCGCAAGCTCAATCTTCCCTTGCCGCCGCAAACCATCCCAGAGAAGAAGCGTCGTCGGCGCCCAGATCGGCCCGCGCCAATAGCCGTCATCCTCGTAGTAGGAACTCTGCGGGCTCTCGGTCGCCGGTCCCCATTCGGTAATGAAGCCGCCGGCGACGAGACGAGCCACGAGCTTTTCGCGCATGTCGGGTGTCAGTCGCGCGCCCAAGAGCAGCGGCATGAACTGGATGAGATTGTCACCCGGCAGCGCTCGCTCCGGATTCTGTGCCAAGCGCGCGCCAAAGGTTTCGCCGGTCCACAGGCGCTCGAACAGCAGGGCCTGCAGACGGTCAGCCTTTTGCCGCCACATCGCCTGACGATCCGCATCGTCTTCCAGAAGATCGGTGAGTGTCTCGCAGGCGCGGATCAGGAAAACCGGCAGGTCCGGCGAGATCACCGGGCCGCCTTCGGCAAAGAAGGTCGCATTGTCCCAGCCGCTATCGTTGCCGTGGAAATAGGACGGCAGGCTCTCCGCATCCTTGCGCCCATAGGTCAGCCAGTAATCGACCTGGCGGCCAATGGCATTACGCAGATAACACTTCCGCTCCGTTGTCAGGAAGGACGGGTCGGCAGCCGCGATCAGCGACACCGCCCAGCCATGCACCGGTGGCTTGGTGAAAGCGAAGAGCACGTCGCGGTCGTTGATATAGTCCGGCAGCAGGCCGGAGGCGTCCTGATGGTCGAAGATCGCCGCGAACTGGTCGAAGGCGAGGTCCTGATCGAAAGCGGCGACGCCAAGGGCGGAGAAGGCGTTGTCCCAGCTCCAGATGTTGATCATGTGGTTCTTGGACATGTAGATTGCCGGCCGCGTCAGCGCGCCGCCCGCGGGCACGCCGTTCGCCCAGAGCAGATAGCTCGCCAGCCGATGCGCCTCGTCCTGGCCGCGAACGCCCTTTGGAACGCGGGCGTGCCATTCAGCAAACTCGGCCGTTGCGCCGGACAGCGCCTGCGCGAAACGGCCGGGTCGATCGACAGGCGGCACGGTGCGGAAGAAGTCCACATTGCCCTCGAAGACGCCGGACGCTGAAAAGGAAAAGGACACGTCTTCGGAATGATCGCGCTGCCAGGCGCCGGTGACCTTCAATTCCCCAGCAATCGCCCGTGGGATGAACTTGACGTTCTCGACCGCAGCAACGAGGAAATCCTCGCCGTTGGGCGTGCGGTAAACGTAGTCGTAGCGCGAACCCTCCAGATGGAAGCGGACGCCGGCCTGCTTGCCGGATATGTGCAGCCTTTCTCCGTCGCCGATGACGAAGCTGACCATACCCTCGCCGATGCGGGCGTCGAGCTGCTGCGGGGAAAGCAGCAGCTCGGGCGTCGCGGTCTTGCCCTCCGCATCGAGAAACTCAACGCGGCAGAGGCGACCGAGCGAGGGCCGCTCGTCGCCACCGGCAACGTGGCGCAGATAAAGCGCCCGCTCGCCATCGCGGCCCGGTATTCGCATCATCGAGAGCGTCAGAAACCGGCCCCTGCGGCTGAAGGGGACGTAGTTGATATCGAACAGCATGCCGTTATCCCTTCACCGACGAGCCGACCGCGCCATCCATGATGTAGCGCTGGGCGACGAAGAAGAGTGCCAGCGGCGGCAGGCAGAGGATGACGGTGATCGCGGCGATTGATGTCACGTCCACTTCGTGCAGGCCCTTGAACATCGAGAGGCCGAGCGTCAGCGTGTACTTCGATTGGTCGTTCAGGAAGATCAACGGGCCGAGATAGTCGTTCCAGGCGTTCATGAAGTGGAAGGTGCCGACCAGCACCAGCGCCGGCATCATCAGTGGCAGATGGATGCGCCAGTAGATGTCGAAGGCATTGGCGCCGTCCATGCGCGCGGCCTCGTCGATCTCCATCGGCACGGTCATGATGTATTGCCTGAGAAGGAAGACGAAGAAGGCGTCGGCGAAATAGGCCGGCACGATCAGCGGCTTCAGCGTGTTGATCCAGCCGAGCAGGTTGAACTCCATGTAGAGCGGGATCATCTTCACGTCCCACGGGATCATCATGGTGGCGAGCAGCAGGATGAACAGCGGGTCGCGGCCGGGAAAGCGGAACCGGGCAAAGCCATAGGCGACGAGCGACGAGGAAATGAGCTGGCCGATCGTCGACAGCACCACGACGATCACCGAGTTGGTGAGATAGGTGCCGAAGGGCTGCTTGTTCCAGGCGGCGGCAAAGTTTTCCCAGTGCCATTCCGACGGCCAGAAGACCGGCGGGAACTGGTAGAGTTCGGCGGTGCTTTTGATCGCCGTCATGAAGGTCCAGTAGAACGGCGCAATGAACAGCGCCGAGAGCAGGATGAGCGCGGAATAGAGCAGCGTCTTACGCATTGTGCTCTCCATCGTTCTGGCGGACTTCGCCTTCGTAATAGACCCAGGCGGCCGACCAGCGCATGACGCCAAGGCTGAGCAGAAGGACGATGAGGAACATCACCCATGAGCCGGCGGCGGCGTAGCCCATGTCGAAATATTTGAAGGCGTTATCGTAGATATACATGGCGAAGAAATAGGTGGAACCGAGCGGCCCGCCCTTGGTCAGAAGCAGCGCGATCGTCAGTTGCTGGAAGGCGGAGATGATCGAGGTGATGAAGGTGAAGAGCAGCATCGGCCCGAGCATCGGGAGCGTGATGAACAACATCTGCGCCCAGCCAGGAACGCCGGAAACCGTCGCCGCCTCATAGAGTTCCTTCGGGATCGCCTTGAGGCCGGTCAAGAGGATCAGCATCGTGCCGCCAAGCCCCCAGAGGCTGGCGATGATGATCGCGACGATCGCCAGGTTCGGATCGCCGAGCCAGTTCGGCCCCTCGATGCCGACGAAAGACAGCATGAAGTTCAGGAGGCCGTATTCCTTGCTGTAGATCCAGCTCCAGATCGTCACGAGGGCTACGCCGGAAATAACGCTCGGCAGGTAGAAGGCGGTGCGGAAGAAGCCGCTGGCGAAGGTGATATGGTGCAGCATCAGCGCCAGCAGGAACGACATCACGATGTTGAACGGCACGTAGATCGCCGCAAACTTCACCGTGATCCAGAGGCTCTCCCAAAACTGCGGGTCCTCGAAGAGCATGGAGCGGTAGTTGTCGAGGCCGACGAAGCTGCGCTCGCCGACGACCGGCCAGTCGTAGAAACTCATCGTCAGTGAGAAGATGAGCGGGCCGAGCGTGAAGAACAGGAACCCGAGGATCCACGGGGAGATGAACAGGTAGGGCGCCGCATAGCGCGCGATGGCGGAGCGCTTGCGCCTTGCCACCTTTGGCTCTGCACCGGCATAGGTCATATCCATCTCCCCGTACTCCCTTCGCTTACTTGATCAGACGCTTGGAGCGGTTGACCGCATCGTCGAGATGCTGCTTGGCGTTGCCCTGGTCGATCATCGTTGCCTCAATGGCGCGGGCGAGATTGTCCTGGACCTTGCCCCAGTTGGCGTTCTTCAGGAACGCATGGGTCTCGGTGTTCGAGGTAGCGAGAATGTCGAAGAAGGGCTTGTAGATCGGGTCCTTGGTCATGCCCTTCTCTTCGGCGACGCTGGTGCGCACCGGCAGGTCGTTGACGCGCATGGCGACGGCTTCGGGCGAGGAGAAGAACTTGACGAACTCCCAGGCGAGGTCCGGATGGGCCGCATCCTTGGCGATCGAGATCGCCGAGACGCCGAGCGCCGAATGGGCCGTCTTGTCGCCGAACTTCGGCAGTGGTGCCACGCCATACTTGATGCCCGACTGATCGATGCCGGACTTCGACCACATGGCGCTCTGGAACATGGCGATCTTGCCGCCCTTGAAGAGCGTGCTGCCTGATGTGTCGTCGCCGAGGTTCAGCGTGATGGCTTCCTGCTTCTTGGCCATGTCGGCGAACATGTCGATCACCTGGGCAGCCGCATCGCTGTTCATGTAGCCGTCGATCTCTTTGCCGTCGTCGGAGATGTACTTGGTGCCGTTCGACCAGAGGAACTGCTCGAAGTCGTAGGGATCAGGCTTGGCGTCGACGGCGAAGCCATAGACCTTGTTCGGCTCGTCACGGAACTTGGCCGCCTTGGCGCGCAGATCGTCCCAGGTCCAGCCGTCCTTCGGCTCCTCGACGCCAGCCTTGGCGAACATGTCCTTGTTGTAGAAGACAACTTGCGTGGTGAAGCCCGACGGCATGCCGTAGGTCTTGCCATCGACGCGCGTCGTGTTCATCAGACCCTTCGGGAAATCGTCCGGCTTGATCTCGGCGGCGTCCTTGGCGATCAGATCGTCGAGCGGCTTCAGCGACGTGTAGTATTGCGGGAAGTTCCACATATACATCACATCAGGCGGGTTGCCGGCGCCGAAGGCGGCGATCAGCTTCTGATCGTAGCCATCCGCATAGGGCTCGACCTGAACCTTCACGCCCGGGTGCTTCTCCTCGAACTTCTTGGCGATGTCCTGCTGGATCGCCAGGCTTTCGTCCGTGTCCCAGGTCGCAAAACGCAGCACTTCTTCCGCGCGGGCCGTCGCGGTTCCGGCCATTGCCAGAACCATCAGCGAGCCGATGATCGACTTCCTGTTGAGCATGCTTCTCCTCCTCATTCGGGTTACGCTACCCGCTTTGCCTTTTCCTGATTGATGAGCGCCTGCGTCTCGACATCGAGCCGCCGCGCGACCGCTTGGCCATCGCCGTCGAACAGATGGCAATGCTCGGCCGGCAGGCGCAGATGCACGCGCTCGCGCGCCGAAACCGGGTGCGTGCCGCGCACGACGGCGGTCATGTCGCCGCCGTTTTGCAGGCTGATATGAACATGGCTTTCGGTGCCGAGCCGCTCGACCAGGCGCACGTCGCCGACGAGATGTCCCGCCTCAGCCGAAACCAGCTCGATCTTGTCCGGACGAATCCCGAGCGTCACCGATTTTGCCCCGGCAATCGGCGCGGCGTTAAGCATCTCGAGCGTCAGCGGATGGGCGAGACCACCGCCGGCAAGTGTCACGGCTGTGTCGACCTGCCCGGTTACTTCTGTCGTCACGAAATTCATCCGCGGCGAACCGATGAAGTCGGCAACGAACAGGTTGGCCGGCTGGTAGAAAAGTTCGAGCGGGGTGCCGAACTGGCTGACCTTGCCCTTGTCGAGCACCACGACACGGTCGGAGAGCGTCATCGCCTCAACCTGATCATGGGTGACGTAGATCATCGTGACGCCCAGGCGCTCGTGCAGGGCCGCAAGCTCGACGCGCATGGTGACGCGGAGACCCGCATCGAGGTTCGAGAGCGGCTCGTCGAGCAGGAAGAGTTTTGGTTCGCGCACGATCGCACGACCGATCGCCACGCGCTGGCGCTGGCCGCCGGATAGCTGGCGCGGCTTGCGGGCGAGCAGTTCCTTGATGCGCAGGATGTCGGCGGCATTCTCGACGCGGCGATCGATCTCGTCGCGCTTCATGCCGTTCAGCGCCAGACCGAAAGACAGGTTCTTGCGCACGTTCATATGCGGATAGAGCGCGTAGTTCTGGAAGACCATGGCAATGTCGCGCTTGGCCGACGCCACCTCGGTGATGTCACGCTCGCCGAGGTGGATGGAGCCGCCATCCAGATCCTCGAGCCCAGCGATCGAGCGAAGCAGCGTGCTCTTGCCGCAGCCCGACGGGCCGAGGAAACAGACGAACTCGCCATCGGCGATGTCGAGGTTGATACCCTTCAGGACTTCGAGCGAACCGAAGCCTTTGCGCAAATTTTCTATGCGGATCGCTGCCAACGGGCCCTCCCTGCCGGCCAGCGCTTAGCAGAGGCCAACGGCATGAGCTATGCGCTTAGTTAAACGTTTATATGCACGATAAAAACGTTTAACTTTCTTGTAAAGGAAAAAATCGCGTTGATCAGATTTTGCAGTTGAAGGTCACGCGCAAAAGCAAAACGGCCGCCGAACGGCGACCGTCTTGGTTATTCCTGTCGGGGCGTTAGACGCCCGAGCGTCTCATCCAAAGCGTTGAGGAAGTAATCGCAGTCCTCGGCGCTGAAGGGGGCCGGCGGCTTCACCTTCAGCACATTGTGATGCGGCCCCTCGCTGCTCAAGAGAATTCGGTGTTTGTGCTTCATCTCGGCGATGACGAAATCGAGCTCGCGCGCTGCCGGCTCCAGCGTCTCGCGGTCGCGCACCAGTTCGATGCCGTTGAAGAGGCCATGGCCCCTGACATCGCCGATGATTGCGTGCTTTTCGGCGAGCGCCCGCGCGCCATCCATCAGCCGGTCACCGACGACGCGGCAATGGTGCATCAGCCGTTCGTCGCGGATGACGTCGAGCACCGCAAGGCCGATCTCGGCCGAAACCGGATTGCCGCCGAAAGTGTTGAAATACTCCATGCCATTGGCAAACGAGGCGGCGATCGCTTCGGTGGTGACGACGGCGGCCATCGGATGGCCGTTGCCGATGGGCTTGCCCATGGTGACGATGTCAGGCACGACACCCTGCAGCTCATGCGCCCACATGTGGCTGCCAACGCGGCCGAAGCCCACCTGCACCTCATCGGCGAGGCAGAGGCCGCCGGCGGCGCGCACATGCGCATAGGCTTCGCTGAGATAGCCTTCCGGTAGTGTCAGTTGCCCGCCGGTGCCGAGAATGCCTTCGCTGAAGAACAGAGCCGGGTGGCGGCCATCGGCAGCAAGCGCCGCGACCTGATTGCGCACGTCCTCGGCATATTTGCGGCCGGCATCCGCGTTGCCATAGCGGTAGCGCCCGCGGTAGAGGTCCGGCATCTCGGCGACCTTCACATGCGCCTTCTGCCCTTCCCCGCCCTTGCCGGCGAACTTGTAGGGGCTGACATCGATCAGGCTCGACAGGTGCCCATGATAGGCATGGTCGACGGTAATGATGTCGCGATTGCCCGTGTAGGCACGCGCCAGCCGGATCGCCAGGTCATTCGCCTCGCTGCCGGAATTGACGAAGAAGCAGACATTCAGTGGATCCGGGAACTGTGCCGCAAGCCTTCGGGAATATTCGACCAGAGTATCATGCAGGTAACGCGAATTGGTGTTCAGCCGCTGCATCTGCGCCTGTGCGGCTTTGACGACGCGCGGGTGACAATGGCCGACGTGGCAGACATTGTTGACCATGTCGAGCCAGCGCGTCCCCTCCTCGTCGATCAGATGCGCGCCTTCGCCGCCAACGATCTTCAACGGTGCGGCGCTATAGGCGATGCTCAGTGACCGGCCAATGCGGCGATGGCGCTCGCGCACCAGGAACGCCTTGTCGCGCGGGACGATCACCGACACCGGCACCGAGAGACCAAGCACGACACTGGGGTCCGGGCTCACCTCGCGCCACACCTGCCATTGATCGCGCACGCCGACACCATGCATGCGGCCGCCAAGGCCGAGATGGTCGGTGACGATCTGGAAATGCAGGTGCGCCGCCCAGTTGCCGTTCTCCTCGGCCGTGCCGAAGGCGGCGAAGGCCTCGCCCTTGGCGATCGATTGCCCCTCGGAGAGCTTGGCGACGCTTTCGCGCGACAGGTGACCGTAGAGCGTCCAGAAGTGCACGCCGCTGTCGATCTCATGTTCGAGCAACACGGTCGGACCGAAACCATAGGCGACGGCGTCGTCATGAATGAAGGCGACCTTGCCGGCAAAAGGTGCGGAAACCAGCTCGCCCGCTGGCGCGAAAATATCGACGCCGAGATGCACCGACCGACGTGCGCCCTTCGCTACCGTTTCGTAGGCCTCGCCCTGATAGATCCCGCGGTCCTCGCCATAGCGACCAATGCCGAAGGCGGCCTGTTCGCTGCCGATCTCAGCCGCGATCCGGGTCTCGGCCCCCGCCGCATCGAGGCTTGCCCATTGCGCAGCCTCCGGGCCGGAGGCGGAGAAATCGAACACCTTCACTTTCGACTTGCTGGCCGAAGGCCGAACGATCGATGCGAAGTCGTGGGCGTTCTTTTCCAGCCAACGGACGACAGCGGCCGCCTGCGGGATCGGCGCAAAACCACAGGCGTCACGGATGCGCGCCACGGCGATCTTAGGGTTCTCGTTCCGCAGGCGATTGAGTTCGCGCCAGACATCCTCCTGACTGACGAGCAGGTAGGTGTTCTCAGGGTTCTCGCGGATCTGCTTGGCCGCCATGCACGTGCTAACAGCGTAACGGGTCAGCACAAGATCGAAGACCAGTTCGACTTCCGCTTCGCTCAAGCGATTGACGTGATGGTAAGCGCCGGCGAGCGCTGCGATGGTCCCAACCGGATCGTCCGACCCGATCAGCGCATAGGCCGAGGCGACGGCGACTTCGATCACCCGCCAGGTCTCGACCATGTCGCCGAAATCGAGCAGGCCGCTGACCTGACCCGCCTCGTCGAGCAGCACGTTGTAGTCGTTGGCGTCGTTGTGAATGACCTGCATCGGGCAGGTCGTAAGGCGCGGCAGAACCGCCGAGGTGAAGTGATCGAGGATCGCGTCGATCGCCGCACGCTCATCAGCGCCATCGATCAGCTCGACGTGTTTGCGATGCAGGTCGGCCCGGCCGATGTCCCAGGCATGGAGCCGCTTGGCGCCGGCGTGGGAAAAGTCTTCCAGGCTGCGATCAAGGCCTGCGAGCAGGCGCCCGAGGCTTTCGGCGCTGGCTGCGCTGCGCAGCGGCGCCTTCGCCCAGATGTCGCCAGGCAGCCAGGAGAGAAGCCGCGCTGTACGCGCGCCGCGAAGTTCGATCTTGCTGGTAACGGCCCCTGAGCGGTCGCGAAAGGCCCGGGAAATCGGCAGACCCGAGGCCTGGGCAACGAGGTGTTCGAGCACCGCCACCTGCATATCGAGCTCGTCCGCGTTGCCGGCGGCGTGTAGCTTCAGCAGGAACTCTTGGCCGTCGGCAGCAGAGACCCGATAATTGAGATCGTGTTCGCCCGGCAGCGGCGACAGGCTCGCCTCGATGCCGTAGGTCTCGCTGAGCCAGCCACGGATCGTTGCCAGTTCCTGCTCGGTTCTCAAATCTCTGTCTGCCATTTTCACTGTCCTGTCACCATGAAACCCGCCGCCCGTCATAGGCGCGGAAGCTGCCGCTATCGGCCAAATCCGTCTTGTCGATGATCGCCTTCAGTCCGGCCGCACTTTCTGCGACCGAGACGACGGCGTCGCTACCGCCCATATCGGTCTGCACCCAGCCGGGATGCAGCGAGACGACGGAGATCCCGTCGCTCTTCAGGTCCTGCGCAAGCTTGATCGTCGCCATGTTCAGCGCCGCCTTCGAACAGCGATAGCCATAGTCGCCGTCGTCATCGTCGAGCGTACCTTCGGCAAGCGAGCCGGCGCGGCTGCTGATATTGGCGACGACCCGGCGCTCGCTGGCACGCAGGTTCGAAAGGAGCGCTCGTGTCAACAGCAGCGGTGCCAGCGCATTCACCCGCATCACATCGAGAAAGCCGTCCGTATCGAGTGTCGCGAGGCCACCAATATCGCCGCGCACGGCCGCATTGTTGATCAGCACGTCGATCGCGACGCCCGGCAGCGCCCGCCCGAGCGCATCAATCGATGCGGGATCGGCAACGTCGAGCGACAGCCGGTCCCTTGCATCTGGAGGGACCGGCCCGCGCTGGCAGGCGATGACACGCCAGCCATCCTCGGCGTAGAGCCGCGCGAGTTCGGCGCCGAGCCCGCGGGACGCGCCTGTGATCAGGACCGTCGGTCGCCTAGCGGTGCTTGATGTCATATTTCCGCTCGATCATGTTGACGAGGCTCGCCGCGGCCAGCGTCAGGAAGATGTAGAAGATCGCCGCCGAGTTGTAGGGCGCAAACGGCAGGAAGCTTGCCGACTGGAACTCGCGCATGCGCTGGGTGATGTCGCGGATCGACAGGATCGACAGCAGTGACGTGTCCTTGAGGATCGCGATCAACTCGTTGCCGAGAGGCGGAATGATAATGCGGAAGGCCTGCGGTAACACGACGAGCCGCGCCGTCTGCCAGCGGTTGAGACCGATGCTACGCGCCGCCTCGATCTGGCCAACCGGTATGGCGTTGATGCCCGAGCGGAAGATTTCGGCGAGATAGGCCGAATAGGCAAGCGCCATGGCGACAATGCCGCGCATCAGGTTCGGCGGGTCGAGCACGCCTTGCGTCGCATCTTTGAGTGCACCGCTCAAAGGCAGGCCGACATAGAGCACGATCACCAGCATCGGAATGCCGCGGATCGTATCGACGATGAATTCCGATCCGATCGCCAGCGGATGGCGCTGATGCAGGTAGCCGCCGAAGCTCAAGAGGCCGAGAATGATCGCAAGCACGGCGACGGTGACGCCGGCGGCGCGATCGCGATCATTCAATGCTTCGGTTTTCCAGAGGACCGGCATGTCGGTTGGTGCGGAGGCCGCCGGCAGCAGGGCCGCGGATACACCTTCGCCCTTGGCGATCGATGCGAGCGCCTCGGTCGGACCGACGAAAGTGCGCACCGGCGTCTCCGTCTGCGGGGCGCCATCATATTGGCCGAAGCGCACTGCGCTGATCAGGCCTGCCGGTGTGTTGGTGACGATGCCAACCTTGCCGTCCAGCGTGCCCGCCAGCACATAGGCGTCGCGCGGCTGCAGCAGGAACCAGCCCGACGCGAGCGCCAGCACCAGCGTCGCAACCGCGAAATAGAGGCTGGTTCTGGCCGTCGATCTGAGCTGCAGCAGCCCGACCCAGACGAGACCCATGAGCGCCGCCAGGATATAGGCGGCGATCGCGGCACGGATGGTGGTCGCGACCCCTGCCGCGAAGGCGATATGGGCGAAAAAGAGGACGAAGACGAGACCCGCGCCGTTGACGAGGCCGGTGATCCAGCGGGCAATGCGCCGCGCCTTTCCGTCGGAAGAGGCATCGGAACGACTGTTCAGGAAATGGAGACCAAGCCCGACCACAGTGACAGCGAAATAGGTCGGAAACAGCCAGGCCTCGACGCCGCGCACCATGAGGTCGGCCACTTCGGTTAGTTGCCGGGGCGTCACACCTTTGACGATCAGCGTCGACTTGAACGGATCGACGCCGTTGGCGACGACGGAGGCAACGAAGGGATGGATGTTGTGGCCAATGACGAGCACGGCGGCCGCAGCGAGATTAAGGAGCGCCGCCAGATTGGCCAGGCGCGGACGCGGCGCCTTGGCGCGCGAAAACACGAGCACGGCAATGCCCGAGCAGAATGCGATTGCCAGCGCCAGGAAACCGGGCACAAAGGCCGAGGAGCCGTTTTCCACGCCGAGGATCGCCCTGAGCGAGCGCTGGTAGTCGCCGGAGGAAATGAAGAGATAGATGATGAAGGGCAGCGCGGTCAGGATGATCAGATTGCTCGGACGCACGCTTCTCAGGAACGACATTCATTCCTCCGGGGGCATGGATAGACAGACGGAAGACCCGGAGCGCGATGCGCACTCCGGGTCCGATCGGCATTGAGAGCTTATTTCAGGCCCCAATACTTGTTGATGAGCTGGTCGAGCGTGCCGTCGTCCTTGATCATCTTCAGGCCTTCGTTGAAGGCCGCGACGTTTTCATCGCCCTTACGAAAAACGAGCCCGAGCGGGTCGGATTCGAGGTCCTTGATGGCAACGACGAGTTCACCGGCGAATTCACGTTCGTAGGCGGCAGCGTTGGCGCCGTTGATGACGACGCCGTCGACGTCCTTGTTCTTGAGCGCGATGATGGCGGCGCTGAAGGTATCATAGGCGGCGACATTCTCCTTGCCGACGACACTCTCGGCGACCTGCGCGTCCGTCGTGTTCGCCTGAGCCGAGAGCTTTCTGCCGGCGTCCTTGAAGCGGTCGAGGGTGATGCCCTGATCTTCAACCCGCATCAGCACGGCCTGGCTGTTGACGATGTAGGGATCGGAGAAGTCCATCGCCTTCTTGCGTTCCTCGGTGATCGAGACGCCCGATGCGACGAGGTCGAAATTGCCCTGGTCGAGGGCTGCGAAGATGCCGTCCCAACCGGTGGTGATGAATTCGGCCTGGCAGTTGATCTTGGCGCAGACGGCATTGACCACGTCGACATCGAAGCCGACAACCTGTCCGGTTGCCGGATCGATGCTCTCCATCGGCGGCGAGGTCGTGTCGGAGCCGACCTTCAGAAGTTTACCGCCGAGATCGGCGGCGTGGGAAACGCTCGAAGCAAGGGCCGCAACGGCCAGGGCAATCATCAGTCTTTTCATGGTTCTCCTCCTTGGATGATTAACTTTTAAGGCGGCCGCCGAGATTGTCGGGCTGGCGCGCGATCAGCGTCGGCCTGAAGACCTGCCGCAGCGCTTTGGGGTCCTCGCCCTCCATGCGCCGCAGCAGAAACTGTCCGAGCGTGCGGCCGAGCACTTCGATCGGCTGGTAGAAGGTTGTGATCGGCGGGGTGAAATAGGCGCTGACATTGATGTCGTCATAGGCGATGACGTCGACGTCGACGCCGACCTGGCGCCCGAGGCTGCCGAGCCCCGAAAGCACGCCGAGCGTGGTGGATTCGTTGATGCAGACGAAAGCGGTCGGGGCATCGTCCAGCTGCAGGAAATCGATCACCGTCTGCCGGCCGAAATGGGTCGAGAGATCGCCTTCGGCGATCAGCTCCATCGGCGCATCGAGGCCTGCCTCACGGAAGGCCCGGACGAATCCGTCGACCCTGTCGAGCGCATAGGAAAGCCGCCGCTCCGGATTGACGAGCGCGATCCGCCTGTGGCCGCCGGCAATCAGCCGTGCGGTCGCCGCATGCGCCGCCCATTCGTTGTCGATGTCGACATGGGCGTAGACGAGATCCTTGCGGCAGCGCCCCATCGAAACAAAGGGGAAGTGCTCGGAAACGAGCAGATCGATCCGCGGATCTTCCGCGAGAATGCCGGAGAAGATCAGCCCGTCAGCCAGTCCCTGATCGACGATCCGGCGCGCGGCTTCGGCGCCGTCGGCGGCATCGCGGATGACGTGCACCGACATGCGATAATCCGTACCTTCGAGCGCCTGACTGATGCCGCTCAAGGTCTGCGTATATTCGACGCCGTCCCATTCGTAGTCGCGCGCAGCGGTCACCGGCATCAGGACTGCAGCCTGGAAGCTCTTGCCGGTGCGAAGCGCCATGCCACGCGCATTGGCCTGATAGCCGACTTCACGGGCCGCCTTGAAGATGAGGTCACGGGTCGCCGGGGCGACCACGGGGGATTCACGCAGCGCCTTCGAGATCGTGGCGATGGAATAGCCGGTCATCTCGGCCAAGGTCTTGATCGTTGGCGTCGGCGCGCGCTGCGCCCTGTGCATCTCAGTCGCCATGCACCCTCCCCAGGCGTCGGCCTCTCCTGGAGATTAGAGGTAGCAGCCAATAAAAACGTTTTCAAGAAAAATAAAAACGTTTTTATTTTGATATGTGCAAAACGAGACGGCCGGCCTTCGCAGTCGCCAGCGCGGCCGGGAATTCCCAATGTTACAGAAACGAATAAGCCGCCCGGAGGCGGCTTATTCGATAGTGCGGGATAGCGGATCCGCGTAAGAGCGGGTCCAATCAATCCATATCGTCGTTGTCGGGCGCGTTCATGTGGTCGCGGTTGCCATAGATGATCTCGCGCTTGCCCACGTGGTTGGCGGGACCGACGAGGCCTTCCTTTTCCATGCGCTCGACCAGCGAGGCGGCGCGGTTGTAACCGACGCCGAGCCGGCGCTGGATATAGGAGGTCGAGCACTTCTTGTCGCGCAGGACCACCTTGACTGCCTGGTCGTAGAGTTCGTTGCCGTCCTCGGAGGCAAGCGCGCTCTTGTCGAAAACCGGCGTTTCTTCCTCGGGCTCCTCTTCCTCCTCGTCGGCCGTAACGGTCTCGAGGTATTCCGGGCGCCCCTGGGTCTTCAGATGCGCGACCACGTGTTCGACTTCCAGGTCGGAAACGAAGGGACCGTGGACGCGGGCGATGCGCCCGCCGCCTTGCATGTGCAGCATGTCGCCCTGGCCGAGCAGTTGTTCGGCACCCTGTTCGCCGAGAATCGTGCGGCTGTCGATCTTCGAGGTGACCTGGAACGAGATGCGGGTCGGGAAGTTCGCCTTGATCGTGCCGGTAATGACGTCGACCGAAGGACGCTGCGTTGCCATGATCAGGTGGATACCGGCGGCCCGCGCCATCTGCGCCAGGCGCTGGATCGCGCCTTCGATCTCCTTGCCGGCGACCATCATCAGGTCGGCCATCTCGTCGACGATGACGACGATATACGGCATCGGCGCCAGATCCATTTCCTGCTGCTCGAACAGCGGCTCGCCGGTGCCCTTCTCGAAGCCGGTCTGGACCGTGCACATTACCGGCTCGCCCTTCTCGCGAGCGGCGGCTGCGCGCTGGTTGTAGCCGTCGATGTTGCGCACACCGAGCCGCGACATCTTGCGGTACCGGTCTTCCATCTCGCGCACGGCCCATTTCAGCGCCATGACCGCCTTCTTTGGGTCGGTGACGACCGGCGTGAGCAGATGCGGGATGCCGTCATAGACGGAGAGCTCAAGCATCTTCGGATCCACCATGATCAGGCGGCACTCTTCCGGCTTCAAACGGTAGAGCAGCGACAGGATCATCGTGTTGATCGCCACCGACTTGCCCGAACCGGTGGTGCCGGCGACGAGCAGGTGCGGCATCTTCGCAAGCTCGGCGATGACAGGCTCACCGCCGATCGTCTTGCCGAGGCAGAGCGCCAGCTTGTAGCCGGTCTTGCGGAAATCGACGGATTCGATCAGCTCGCGGAAGTAGACGGTCTCGCGGGTGGCGTTCGGCAGTTCGATACCGATGACGTTGCGACCGGGGACAACCGCGACGCGAGCCGAAAGCGCCGACATGGAGCGGGCGATATCGTCGGCGAGGTTGATGACGCGTGACGACTTCACGCCGGGTGCCGGCTCGAATTCATAGAGGGTGACGACCGGGCCGGGGCGAACATGGATGATCTCGCCCTTGACGCCGAAATCTTCCAGCACGCTTTCGAGCAGACCAGCATTCTGTTCGAGCTGCTCCTGCGTCATGAAGAAGCCCTGGCCGACTGGCGCTTCCTGCAGCAGGTCCTCGGACGGGAACTCGTAGCTATCGGCGCTCGAGGCGCGATCGGTGGTGCCAATGGCCGGCAAGGCACTCGGCGCACGCGTGACCTGGGCCGGCATGGTGATCGCCGCTTTAGAGGCGACAGGCGCCGGCTGCTCGATTTCGACCGGTTCGGCGTCGATGATTTCCGGTTCGGTGGTGACGACGACCGCAGGTGTCTCGGGGATTGCAGCGGGGACCGGAGCAATAGCTGTAACGGGCTCGGCGGCGACAACGGGCTGCAACGGAGCCGCAACACCCTCTGCCTTCGCGCCGCGGACATCGACGACGCGGAACAGCGAAGTGATCGCCGTCGGCGGCATGCGGCGGATTTCGACCGGACGCACCGGTGCCGACGGAACAGCAGCGACGGGAGGGGTCAACGGCGCAATCTGCACGGGCGCAGGCGTCTCGACGAAGGGCTTCGGGTGCGTGGCTTCCTCGCCGGCGATTTCGACATCATCGGCCGGGCCGAATTCGAAGAAAGCGAAGTCGGACAGGAAGCTCGAACGCGCGGCGCTATGATCGGCGGCCGGGCTGGTCGGTTCTGGCGCTGGCGCGGGCTGAACTTCCGCGACAGGTTCGGAAACGGCGATCGGCGTCGTGAGAACCGGCGCAAGCGAGACGCTATCATCGGCCGGAGGCTCGGCGCGCTCGAGCATCGCCGGCTCGATCGTGTTCTGTGCCGCGGTCCAGGTCGGGAGCTGGTTAGTCAGCATGCGCAACAGTTCGGACGGGCTATAGGACGGCAGTGTGACTTCGGCCTGCGGCGCGGCGTCAAAGGCAGGAGCGGAGGCTTCCGTCTGCACCGGTTCAACCGGAGCCGTCACAGCGGGCTCGATCACTTCTGCAGAAACCGGCATAGGCTCCACCGTCATCTCGACGGTTGCCGCTTCGACTTCCGCCGCCGATGCTTCGTCGGTGCCGGTTTCGCTCTCCTCGACCTGCGGTGCGCGCCGCTTCATGAACTCGCGCTCCGGCGTACGGGTAAAGCGGACGTTCGGCGCCAGGAAGAAATGACTCTCCCAGGTCGAATCACCATAGTGACCAGCAATCTCCGACAACGTCGGCAGCGGCTCGCTGGTCGTCGCGGTCACCTGCGCCGGCGCATAGGCCGAGCCCTGACCATAAAGGCGCGTCGCGCGGCTAAATGTTTCGGTCTGCTGGTTGGCGGGACGGCGGGGTGCCGCCGGTGCCTCGTACAACTGATAGGGGTCGGCGGTTTCCGCCTCATGGGTGGGCATACCGCTCAACGCATCGTCATGCGGACCATCGAAATAATCCGCCTGGTTTGCATCATGCAAAGCAGCCTGTGAGAAGTTTGTCCTGGGAATACGCATGGGTCCTGGAAGAGCTAGAGACATCGCCGCGGGGCCTTCTAAGCGATAGGAAATGAAGGTTAACAAGTCCCTTCCAACGCCCCGTTTCGAGCCGACTGCCGGGGTCTACAGCCGCCTTCTCCGCGGCGAGAAACGTCCTCAACGCCCGGCGCCTCAATGGGCCTCGCGGCATTCCGTCGCCGCGGTCACTGGGCAGAAAATATTTCTGGAGGAAAGTCAAATTGGCGCATGGGGCCAGCGCCTGTGGTGGCGCGCTATCAGTGCCACCGGGAAAACGAATCGGGCCGGCGCGCAGTTGAATGGCGGATTGCAGGCTCCCACCCGCCTGCCTCCTTGCGCCGCTGAATTTCCCGAAACCGATCGCGGTTGCCGATGGAAGTAGCTTATCCTGAAGAGAAGATCGTCGGGAGTGACGATGCCTTGCATCATCGTGTAGACGCTGTCGAACCATCGACCCGACCATCGATGCCGACCAAGACGAGGGCTCAGGTGGCGTCCGCTGCCCGAGCCAGTTCGCTCAGCCGCTCCTGACAGATCGTCTCGACGAGACTGAGGAGATGCTCCGTCCGCTCGAGAAGCCAGGCAAGCGCTTCCTCGGTGATTTCAAAGTGCTTGGAGTAGCGTGCCTTCACATAGGCTTCGTTAAGGACGTTATACCAGGCGCTGAAGCGGTGCTGATCGCGCGGCCAGGCTTCGACGAGCCGCTGGTCGCGATCCTCGGCGAGACCGCGAAGAAATTTAAGATTATGCGACGGCGGACTGTAGTTGGTCAGTGTCAGAAGCAGGCAGGAATAGGCTGTCTCTACTGCTTGGTGCAAATTGAACGCTGCGTGATTTCGTTGCTTGTCAGAGATGGCGTATCGAGCCAACTGACAAAAGTAATTCGCGCTCGCACATTGTCTTTCGAAATGCTCCTTGGCCACCCTGAGCGCGTCGGCAGGCGAAAGCCGTTTCGGCTCGGCCAGAGGCCGGTCGTCGAGTTCGTAGAGCACGATGCCCTCGCGCAGAATATCGACGAAGAAATATTGTCCGTCCGCAAGGAAGTTGTTCACCTCCCGGGCGCCATGGGCGATCAGCCCCACCGGCGTCGAGATCCCCTTGTCCCACATCAGACGGTCGGTCGCCTTGTCCCAGTATTGCGGTTCTGCGAGCTTCTTCGAATTGACGATGACGAGGATGTCGTAATCGGAGCGATAGCCCTTCATCGTATGCGGTTCGTCAACAAAGGTGCCGCGGGCGTAGGAACCGAAGAGGATAATCTTCAGGATCCGCCCGCGCTTCTTGAAGTCGGCCGAGCCCCCCTCGAGCGCATCGGCAAACTCCTCGTGGATGATCTCCACGACGCGGGCAAGCTCGCGCTGCTTCTTTTCCGGAAGATGTTCGAGGCTCGTTTTCATGTGCAACCGATAGGATAAAGACGACTCCTCGTCTACTACTGGAATTATGAGTAAGACACGCCTCCGATCGGTGGCGCAGGTCCGCTTCTCTTAAGCCCCCTCGACCGCGCGCAATTCAACTTAAGCCAGCCGGAACATCGTGACCAAGCAAGCAGAACGTCAGGGTGCCGTAACGCCGCGGGTGCAAAATCGCGCCGCGCGTCCAGCTCGGTGCAATCCCAAAAGTAAAATGAACCTCCTGGAAGCGCCCACGCTGCGGCACAGCTGATCCGCTCATAGATGTCACCGCCAGTGGTGGTGGTCTCGATAGCCTTTGCCTTAGCCATTTCCTTGCCCTTTCCTTGATCTCGCGAAGCGGGAGCCCCTCGCTCCTGCTTCCGAGCTCGTGCGGAACAGCGGGGGATTGGGGTGCAAGCAACTGCGCGGTGACCCGGCTGCACGGAGCGGAACGTCAGTGGCGTGGAGGAAGGTGGGCGGCAGGTGCTTGAAGGGGCGAAGGGGACGGCGCCCCTCGGCCCCTCCCCTTGAAACCGGACGTCGCGGGTTCAGCCGCGTCACAAAACACACCATGCTCCCAGGAATGTTCGCGGCGACGCACTCGCGCCGTAGGCGGCTGTTCCACGCTTGCCCAGATGCGCCCGCGCCCCAGGTTGCAGATTGCCGAGGAAAGCAAGAACTCGTGTCGAGGGCGACGGGTTGGGCGGGCCAGCAAACTCGGCTGTATACGCAGTTGCGGGAGGGTAACTCATTGAACAAGCTCGATGGTATTGTGAAGCCTGCTCAGCTGACGAGGACGTCTATGGCAATTGGTACCGTGAAGTTTTTCAACCAGGACAAGGGCTACGGCTTCATCGCTCCTGAGAACGGCGGAACAGACGTGTTCGTCCAAGTATCAGCGATCGACGGGGGAAGCCTTCTTCGAGACGGTCAAAGGGTCAGCTACGAGATTGGCCAGGAACTAGGCGCGATATGCGCACGCTGACAGCGTCAGGACGCCAGGCACTCTTCACAGATCCCACAACCGTCAGAGTCCATGCTCGTCGCTGGGCGCTTCTTTTGACAACAGAGGCAGGTGACGGTGTCGCGCGCGCTCCTGTTGTCGCGCTTCGGCGGTATGATTTCGATGGGATGGTCGGAGACCGCTTGTCTACCTTGTTGATCCATCTCGGCGCTCCGTGTCGAGGCTGCTATTTCAGATAGGAAGCCTTGAGACGGCAACAAGATGGGTAAGCGGCAACAGTATGCTTCCGGCGTCACTCGGTCGGGCGGATAGGAGCGAGATGCGCAACCCCGACTGTGAGAACGTATGGCGCACGAACGGAGACGGTATTTGGGCTGAAATCGCGCTTAAGCGGAGACCGGAGCTCATTCCTCACCGTCTTGCATGATCCGCAGCGCCCGGATGAGGTCAGCCGCATCGAGAAGAGTATCTCTCGCGTCCTCTGGTGACAAATCTCGGGCGCGCGACGACGCAACCTGCAAATCGATCAGAACGTCCCTCGCCCGCCGACGACCAACCCTTCCGGTCTGCTCGCGCATATCGCGGATCGTGTCGACAGACCGGTCAAGAAGACGGCTCATCTCGTGCGGTGTCAGCTTCTCGATCTCATTGGCGGCTCTGATCAATTCGGCGATAAAGGCGGGAATGGAAGACATGGCGGGAAACTGTGGATGCTATGCCACTTCAATGTTGCGTTCGTCGTGCTCGGGTCAAACGATCGTCGAAAAGCGCGCTCAGATTACGATGCGTCAAACCGCTTCAGCAATCCTGCAAGCTGCTCGTTCTGCAGCCGCAGCTTTTCTGTGAGCTGCCGTCTCAGCTGCCGGACCTCTTCATCCAGAGCAGCAACTTCGTCGAACGACGTCGGCGGCGGTCGCCCGACGACGGGCGCTTCCTTCGGCTGAATCGCTTTAACAGCAACTGGCCTAGCGCTTGGCTTCGTGACGCGCCGCTGCACTTTTCTCGGTTTCGCCGATTGTCCGCGTTCTGACGCGTGTTCGGCGGCGCGCGGCGAATCGACCGTAATGGCCGCGGACACCTGCTCGACTATCTCGGCCGGGATAACGAGGTTACCGGTTGGGTCAGCCGACGTGTCCGGCCCGTCAACCGTCGCGCCTGCACCGTCGTCGCTCCGATCCAAGGGTGCCGGAATGCCCTCTTCCGGAGCGAACGATGGTTCGTCCGGCTTCGACGTTTCGGCTTCCGGCGGGCTCGCAGGCTCCTTGATCGTCCGGCCAAAAGGCGTCAAACCGGCCAGGTATTTCCAGGGTGACTTCATCGTGCGCCCTCATCTCACGCGATGGCGTCGGCACCCATTGCTAGGACCGTAAGCCACCAAAATGTAGGAGGAGGCCGATCGCGCAGACCGATCGGCCATCACCGAAAACGATCAGGAAAGACCGAGCCGCTTGCGCAGGTCCGCGTTCTCGGCCCGCAGCTTTTCGGCCAGCGCCTTACGGAGTCGTGCATTCTCTTCTTCGAGCTGAAGCAGGTCCGCGATGTCGTCAAGGACCGGAGCTGCCGCTGCGGTGGTTTGCTTCGGCGCTCGGGTCTTTCCGGCGCCCTTGGCGCTGTTCTTTGCCGAGGTCTTGCCGCCGGCCACGACAGTGGTCACGCCTTCGGCCGACGTCGCGGAATTCTTCCGGCGTCCCCTTCCCGTCTTGACACCATCTTCCTTTGGGGCTTCGGCGGTCGCTCCCGCAGCGACGTTCTTCGGCTTCGGGCCCCGGCGCTTTTTCGGCGGCGCAATTTCCGCCGGGGTGGTCGTCGTCTCGACGGTCTCGATATTGTTGTCGTCTGCCATGGCTGTTCCCTCTGCAACTATCAGGCTTATTTCCAACGCGGAAAGGGCAGAGTCAATGAGACTCTCCGGTCCGCAACAACCCGGCTGTCAAAAGACGGCGCCGCTTTTCGGCAGCTTGAGACTTTCGCAGAGGCGTGAACTCAGCGAATGGGTTTTGTACGGGAGCCCCTCTCCATCCAAAAACGCTGTACAGGCGTTGGCGGGCTCCACTGATCAGAGCCCTTGCTCGGTCTACCACTACGACTGTGCCAGAGCTCCGTAACCCGGTCTCTTGTAGAGCATGCTCTCGTTGGCCGCGATTTCAGGATCGTAAACTCTTGCATCCCACACCGCCGGTCCCACTTCGGAGATGGAAACGGAAAGGGAAGCATCGCTTGAACCTAAGATGGTTTTCGCGGCTTCGACTACTTTCGCGGCGAATTCCTGCTTCTGCTCCTCGGTGCGGCCAGGGAACATCTTTACGGCTATGTGCGGCATTTCCATTCCATTCGTTGGTAGCGAGTGCACTGATGCGGACAGAAACGACCTTGAGTATGACGCGGGTCGCGTCTCTGATCGATATCCCACCCGCTCACCGGGCGATAGCCCGTTGTGGCGATCAAAACGCTAGGTGCGGCAAGCAGGATCAGCCCATCACGGCTGATGCCTGTGCGGTCGCGCTTCGCCCGGTCATTCGCAAATCGATGCTGCTTCCCATTGCTCCACTCCGGCGCGCAATCGACTGGGAGCTGGACGCAGATTTTTTTGGCGCCGGAATAAACTTCAAAAACATAGGCATAGCTGATCCGCAGGAAGAACGCAGCTCTATTAGCTGATTAGAAAATTTAAATGCCAAGCAAGCGATTAACCAGTATAGCTAAATTGGTATGCACCTATTCGCTCGGCGCGCGGTCCGGGATAGGAGCCTGAGGTACGCGCGCTCAGGAGGTATTTCTGCCGGCAGATTGCGCAGCTTAGAGGGGAGTCAGCTTGCATAGAAAAGATTGGAGCACAGACGGACGAGGCAATATTCGAACATCTGCCGTCATCGATTGGAAAGCTGAGGCCGTCACTGCAGATGCGAGTGGCGACGTCTTCTTGAGGATCGAATTCAGCGTCGATCCGAATCGAACCGACGTGTCGTCACTGCAGTTCAGATTAACCGAGCAGCAAGCGAAACACCTTGGTGCAAAGTTGGCTTCCATCTCAAACCAGTCACCGCAATCATCGGGGCTTTTCAGCACAGCCCGACAGTGCGTTTCGACATAAAATAGCCAGCAACCCAGAACGACGAAGGCACCAAATGCCCGCATGCGAAGTACGGTCCCGTGCCGATTGGCGGCCGTGTTCCAGACCGTTCGAACCGTGGATCGCCTGCGAAGCGCGCATCGCGCAGACCCAAGCACTATTCTAGGAGGCACTGCATGACAGCTGAAGAAATGTCGCCAAAGTTTCTCACGCTCCAGCTTGGCGGCGCCATTGGAGAATTTGCATTGAACCAGGAAATCGCCGCAGCGCTCACGAGGCTTCCGGATGACCCTTCGCTTTACTTCGATCTTTGCGAAGAACACCTGCTCATTCCGCTCGAGCAGTTGGTCAACGCGCGTGCGCGCGAAAGAGGGATCGTCAATGCAAACCGCCATATGCTGGCGGCGGCCAATGGCCGTCAGGAGAGAAGGAAACCGCTCACCGTTCGCGCGCTGGGTAAGGAGCTATGGCTCGTGGTCGATGGGAATTCGACACTGCTCAACGCCCGACATTCGAATTGGCGGGCGCTCCCCTGCAGCGCCGGATGACCAGAGCGCCTTATCCAACAGGTATGGACCCAAGGGCCCAATGGAACGGCTTTCGACGAAAGGCTACAATTGCGCTGTGGAAATCGTCGGCATTTGGGCCGTGCACGCTGGAACGCCAGATGACAAAAGGGATCCCGTCGGATGAGAATTCCCGCGTCATCAAGAGGGGAAAAAAATGACAACAACCAATGAGATTGCAGAAAAGATCGCGACCGAACATGGCTTGACTAAAGTCCAGAGCAAGGCGGTTGTCGAAGCGGTCTTCGCTGCCGTGACTGCCGCCGCCACAGCTGGCGCCGAAACATCGATCCCGGGCTTCGGAAAGTTCAAATTGAAGGACACGCCAGAGCGCGAGGCTCGCAACCCGGCAACCGGTGCGACCATCAAGGTTGCTGCTGCGAAGAAGCTGACCTTCGCGCCGGCCAAAGCTCTCAAGGACGCGTTGAACGGCTGACGCAAGCGGAGCGGCTTCACGCCCGCCGACGGCCTGAGGCGTCGCTCATCATCCGGCGCTTATCGAACGCTTACACCTGGCGAGTGACGATCACCGCACCGATCCTCCCTGGAGGGGGTCGGCTTGGCCCCGAAGGGACGAGATATGCGTCGATCGTTCCGGTGCAGCATCGAGGATGCGACTGCAGCACAACCCTAGTGGTGCTCCGGCCCCAGAGCTTCTGCCGCGAGCAGAGGCTCACGCCGACGTCCAGTGCCGCGGCCGGAAAGGCTCATTTGCTCCTCGATTGCGACCCGCAGGTTTACTGGCGGCGGCGCAAACCTGCCCCAGTTCCGGACGATACATTATGCGATGCCAACGCCCAAAATGGGAAGAAGCGCTTCACAATGCTCGTGATGGTCTCACCACGTGGAGTGAGCAGCCGCACCAGGCAACATCCGAGGTCGGCCTCGAATGCGGCCTCACCTGGTTGCCCACGGCGTGACCCAAAGACTGATCCGCAGGCTGTGCGATTTTTTTCGAAAGCGTACCCAAATTGGGGATTCAGACCTTCCCTCCCCTGAGATTTGCCTCCAACGTACATCAACAACGCCTGTTGGATTGTAATCCTGCGCCGGACAGGCGAGATCGCCTGTCCGGATCCGAAACGGCTGTCGAGTGCTCCCGCATCGACCCGCGGTAGCCGACGGCTTCGTTTGGCGAAGTCGTGTTATTCCTTCAACTGCAGGGTCGAATTTGAAAGTCAGTAAATCTGTGTCGTCGGTTTCATGAAACCTAGCAGCCTGAACGTACTGGTCATCGATGAAAACCGCATTCGCGCATCAGTCATTGAAGACGGATTGCGGGATGCAGGATACGTTCAGGTGACAATCATTGCCGACATGAATGGACTTGCCAGGAAGATCACCGAGATCGATCCTGATGTCATCGTCATTGATCTCGAGAACCCCAACCGGGACATGCTGGAAAGCATGTTCCAGATATCGCGTGCAGTAAAACGACCAATCGCGATGTTCGTCGACAAGTCCGACGAAGCATCGATCGAAGCGGCTGTGGACGCCGGCGTCTCGGCATACATTGTCGACGGTCTGAAGCAGGAACGCGTACGCCCCATCCTCAAAATGGCAATTAGCCGTTTCAATGCGTTTTCGCGACTGAGCCGGGAGCTCGAAGAAGCTCGTGGCGAGTTGGAAAACCGCAAGTTGATCGACCGGGCCAAAGCGGTGCTGATGCGCACCCGGGGGCTATCAGAGGAAGAGGCCTATGCTCTATTGCGGCGAACGGCCATGGGCCAGAATCGGAAAATCGTCGAGATCGCTCAAAGTCTTATCACTGCGGCTAGCCTGCTCGATCCCGGAGCTGAGGTATGAAGAAATACAGGCACGAAATCACAGCGGGCTTCCTGCCACTTCTGGACAGTGCCCTCCTGATCGTCGCCAAAGAGAAGGGCTTTGCGGAAGTCGAGCAGATCGACCTTACGCTCATGCGTGAGCGATCCTGGGCAACGGTCCGAGACAGACTGGCGGTCGGACATTTCGAGGTAGCCCACATTCTTGCGCCAATGCCAATTGCCTGCAATCTCGGTCTGACCGCGCCTGCACCGCGAATGATCGTTCCCATGGCGCTCGGGCTCGGCGGCAATGCCGTTACTGTATCGGGCGGTCTTTGGTGGCAGATGGTTGACAACGGGGCAGCTGGCGACCTCGATGCGCGCTCCAGTGGCGCCGCATTACGGCAAGTGATTGCACAGCGAACGGGAGACCCGCTTCGTTTCGGTGTCGTTCATCCCTATTCCGCACATAATTACGAACTGCGGTACTGGCTTTCAGCGAGTGGCATTGATCCCGACCGTGAAGTCGAGATCGTGACTTTGCCTCCCGCGGATATGGGCGACGCCCTGAAGGCTGGTTCCATCGACGGTTATTGCGCCGGCGAACCCTGGAATACGTTCGGCGTTCTGAAGCGCGGAGCACATCTGGCGACAACCAAGGCGGCGATCTGGAAATCCAGTCCCGAAAAGGTACTCGGAGTGAACGCACGTTGGGCTGATAGTCATCCCGAAGCGCTCGCCGCATTGCTGAGAGCGCTTTACCACGCGTCCGCCTGGTGCGCCGAGCCGGCCAACCACGAGGAACTCGCAGGCTTGCTCTCGGGGGCCGCCTACATAAACAAGTCCGCGGAATGGCTGCGACCCGCGCTGACGGGCGAGCTCAGAATTGGCCTGCGCTACACGCAAACAGTGAAGGATTTTTTTGTCCCGAACGCTAAAGCGGCGACGTTTCCGTGGAAGAGCCACGCGCTCTGGTTCTATACGCAGATGGTTCGCTGGGGTCAGGTCGAGCATACCGATGCTCATCAGCGGGTCGCCGGCAACACCTATAGGCCGGATATTTACCGCGGCGCCCTTAAGACACTGGGTCTCGCGATGCCCGCCGCCAGCTCCAAGGTTGAGGGTGCGCTGCGCATGGAAACGCCGGTCGGCTCAAGTGGCGCCCTGACGCTCGGTCCGGACGGCTTTTTCGACGGCAACCTTTTTGACCCCGATCGCATCGAAGACTATCTCGCCGCTCAAAAACAGCCGTGACCTGCGCCTATTTTATATGCAGCGCATAATATTTGGCGGCTTGTGCAAATCTTTTAGTCACCGCCTCCGGCAGTTAGAAGCAAAGATTCGCCCAAAAGGCGCGAAACCATACCAATTCTGAAACTGGCATGGCCTTTGCATAGTAATTTCTGAGCTGAAAGGCCGCACAGCGTCCAACGAAGGGCGCACCTCAAGCAAAGCTGTTGAGCAGGATAGCCCGGGTACTTTTCGTACACGCGCCCTGACGTGCTGGTTTTCGCATTTCTGACCCTCAACGTTTGATTGGCACGACCTTGTCGGGCCACGGAGAAGTCATGTCTAGTTCTGAGAAAAGCTGTTCGATGTATGCCGGCGAACCAGCGAAAGCACTGTGGATCTCCACCACTGCCTTCACCATCTGTTTCGCGGTCTGGACGATCTTTGCGATCATCGGTGTTCGCATCAAGCAGGACCTCGGCCTCTCCGAGGCGCAGTTTGGTTTGTTGGTTGGCACGCCCATCCTGACCGGATCCGTCGTCCGTCTCGTCCTTGGAATCTGGACTGGGCGTTATGGTGGTCGTTTGGTCTATACGCTCACCATGCTGGCTTCGGCACTGGCGACCTTCCTGCTGAGCTATGCCACGACTTATACGGAAATGCTCATTGCAGGCCTGGGTGTCGGTCTCGCCGGAGGATCCTTTGCGGTCGGGGTCGCCTACGTTTCACCGTTCTTTCCGCCGGAAAGACAGGGGACAGCGCTCGGCATCTTCGGCGCAGGCAATGTCGGCGCCGCCGTTACGAAGTTCGCAGCACCGTTCGTGTTGATCGCATGGGGTTGGCAGACAGTTGCCGAGATCTGGGCCCTCGTGCTCGCGGCAACAGCAATCATCTTCTGGTTTTCGACCACCGACGATCCTGCATTCCGCGAGCGCCGCAATCGCGGCGTCGCATCCAAGAGCCTTTTGCAGGAATTCGCTCCGCTAAAGAACGTTCAGGTGTGGCGCTTTTCGCTCTACTACTTCTTCGCTTTCGGCGGCTTCGTCGCGCTTTCGCTCTGGCTGCCGCGCTATCTCGTCGGCGTCTACGGCTTCGATATTGCCGTGGCAGGCATGGTTGCCGCCGCCTATTCCATCCCCGGCAGCATCTTCCGCGCCTTCGGCGGCATGCTTTCTGACCGCAAGGGCGCGCGCACCGTCATGTACTGTATGCTCGGCGTCTCTGCCGTGGCGACACTGATCCTATCGCTGCCGGCAGCGAGCGAGGGGCATTCCTTCGGCATCACGCCCGCCGCATTCATCGTCACGGTTTTCGTTCTGGGTTTCGTCATGAGCCTCGGCAAGGCCGCCGTCTACAAGCACATCCCGGCCTATTATCCGGAGAATGTCGGCGCCGTCGGCGGCATCGTCGGCATGATGGGTGGCCTCGGGGGCTTCTTGCTCCCAATCGCCTTCGGCCTTCTCAAGGACCTGACCGGCCTGTGGTCCAGTTGCTTTCTGCTGCTGTTTGCGATCGTCGCGATCTCTCTCATCTGGATGCACGTGTCCGTAAAGCGGATGCAACGTCGGGCGCATTCCGCGACCGCCACGGCAACTGCCTAACCTAGGAATTGGAATTATGACTCAAAAGCTCGTCATCATCGGCAACGGCATGGCGCCCGGACGCATGCTGGAGCACCTTTTCGAACAGGCCCCCGAGCAGTACCAGGTCACGATCTTCAACGCCGAACCGCGCGTCAATTACGACCGCATCATGCTGTCGCCAGTGCTGTCGGGCGAGAAGGACTACGAAGAAATCATCATCCACGGCGATGGGTGGTACATCAAACACGGCATTACGCTCTACAAGGGTCACAAGATCGTTGCCATCGATCGAAACGCCAAGACCGTCACCTCCGACCATGGCGTCACCGAGAGCTACGACAAGCTGGTCATCGCCACCGGTTCGGTGCCCTTCATCATTCCGGTCCCGGGCAAGGATCTGCGCGGCGTCATCACCTATCGCGATCTCGACGACGTGCAGGCAATGCTGCTTGCGGCGCAGTCGCGCGAAAAAGCGGTCGTCATCGGTGGCGGCCTGCTCGGACTTGAAGCGGCAGCCGGCCTTGCCTCGCGCGGCATGGACGTCACCGTGCTGCACGTCATGCCGACGCTGATGGAGCGCCAGCTCGATCCGGCCGCCGGTTACCTGCTGCAGAAAGCTGTCGAAGATCGCGGCATCAAGGTCATCTGTAAGGCCAACACGAAGGCCATCATTGGCGACGGGAAGGTCGAGGGCATCGAGCTCGACGACGGCCGCATCATCTCGGCAACGCTGGTGGTGATGGCGGTCGGTATCCGACCCAACGCCGGTCTTGCCAAGGACGCCGGCCTGGCGGTCAACCGCGGCATCGTCGTCGACGACGGCATGATGACCTCCGATGGGGACATCATGGCGCTCGGCGAATGCGCCGAGGTCGGCGGCATGGTCTATGGCCTGGTGGCGCCACTCTACGAGATGGCGCGGGTTGCCGCCCGCCACCTGGCCGGCGATCGCAGCGCGGCCTTTGTCCACTCCGATACGCCGACGAAGCTGAAGGTCACCGGCATCAACCTGTTCTCGCTTGGCGATTTCGCCGACGGTGATGACCGCGAGGAGATTGTGCTGCGCGATGCAGCGGGCGGCATCTACAAGCGGGTCGTTTTGAAGGACAACCGTATCATCGGCACGGTGCTCTATGGAGAGACCGGCGACGGCGCCTGGTTCAACGATCTGAAGAAGAAGCAGACCGATATTTCCGAAATGCGGGAAACGCTGATCTTCGGCCAGGCCTACCAGGGAGGGTCGCCGCTGGACCCTATGGCGGCCGTTGCAGCCTTGCCGGATGATGCGGAGATCTGCGGCTGCAACGGCGTCTGCAAGGGCAAGATCGTCGAGACCATTGGGGCCAAGGGCCTGAGCTCGCTCGACGACGTGCGGGCTCACACCAAGGCGTCTGCCTCCTGCGGCTCCTGCACCGGCCTTGTCGAGCAACTGATGTCGCTGACGCTTGGCGACAGCTACAATCCGGCTGCCGTCCAGCCGATGTGCACCTGCACCGAGCTCGGCCATGACGACGTGCGCCGTCTGATCAAGGCGAAGGGCCTGAAGACCATTCCCGCCGTCATGCAGGAACTGGAGTGGAAGACCTCCTGCGGCTGCGCCAAGTGCCGACCGGCGCTCAACTACTACCTCGTCTGCGACTGGCCGGACGAATATGCCGACGATTACCAGTCGCGTTTCATCAATGAGCGCGTCCACGCCAATATCCAGAAGGACGGCACCTATTCGGTGGTGCCGCGCATGTGGGGCGGCGTCACCAATGCGCAGGAATTGCGCGCCATTGCCGACGTCGTCGACAAGTTCGAGATCCCGCTGGTCAAGGTGACCGGCGGCCAGCGCATCGACCTGCTCGGCATCGAGAAGGAAGACCTGCCGGCGGTATGGGCCGATCTCGGCAAGGCGGGCTTCGTCTCCGGCCAGGCCTATGCCAAGGGCCTGCGCACGGTGAAGACCTGCGTCGGCTCCGACTGGTGCCGCTTCGGCACCCAGGATTCGACCGGCCTCGGCATCCGCATCGAGAAGTTCATGTGGGGTTCCTGGACGCCGGCCAAGCTGAAGATGGCGGTCTCCGGCTGTCCACGCAACTGTGCGGAAGCCACCTGCAAGGACATCGGCGTCATCTGCGTCGACTCGGGCTTCGAGATCCATTTCGCTGGGGCGGCCGGGCTCGACATCAAGGGCACGGAGGTGCTCGGACTGGTCAAGACCGAGGACGAGGCGCTGGAGCATATCGTGGCGCTGACGCAGATGTATCGCGAACAGGCGCGTTACCTCGAGCGTATCTACAAATGGGCGAAGCGCGTCGGCCTCGACGAAATCCGCCGCCAGATCATCGGCGATGCCGAGAAGCGCAAAGCCTATTTCGACCGCTTCGTCTTCAGCCAGAAATTCGCCCAGGTCGACCCCTGGTCGGAGCGCGTCTCCGGCAAGGACAAACACGAATTCCGGCCGATGGCGACGGTCGGTTTTTCTGAAGCTGCAGAGTGAGGTGATGGACATGAACTGGCATCCGATCGGCGACATCTCCGACATTCCGCTGAGGGGCGCGCGCTGCGTGAAGACGCCCCAAGGCAAGATCGCCGTGTTCCGCACCGCCGAAAACGAGGTCTTCGCCATCGAGGACCATTGCCCGCACAAGGGCGGGCCGCTGTCGCAGGGCATCGTCCACGGCGCGGCAGTGACCTGCCCCTTGCACAATTGGGTGATCTCGCTCGAAACCGGCAAGGCGCTCGGGGCGGACGAAGGCGCGGTGCGCACCATCCCGGTGCGCATCGACGGCGGCGCGCTCTACATCGCGCTCGAAAGCCTGCTGATTGCGGCGGAATAGCCATGGAGCGGGAGGCCAAGACCACCTGTCCCTATTGCGGTGTCGGCTGCGGCGTGATTGCAACGGTCACCGAGGATGGCGCCGTCTCTGTTCGCGGTGACACCGATCATCCCGCCAACTTCGGCAGGCTCTGCTCCAAGGGCTCGGCGCTGGCCGAGACCCTCGACCTCGACGGCCGGCTGCTGCATCCGGAGATCGGCGGCAAGCAGGCCGGCTGGGACGAGGCGCTCGATCTCGTCGCCGCGCGCTTCGCGCAGACGATCGCCGAGCACGGGCCGGACTCGGTCGCCTTCTATGTCTCCGGGCAGTTGCTGACCGAAGACTATTACGTCGCCAACAAGCTGATGAAGGGCTTCATCGGCTCGGCCAACATCGACACCAATTCCCGGCTCTGCATGGCCTCGTCCGTCGCCGGCCATCGGCGCGCCTTCGGTTCGGACACGGTTCCCGGCTGCTATGAGGATCTGGAACTCGCTGACCTGATCGTTCTTGTTGGTTCGAACCTCGCCTGGTGCCATCCCGTCCTCAACCAGCGCATTCAGGCGGCAAGACAAAGCCGACCAGACCTGAAGATCGTCACTATCGATCCTCGCCGCTCCGTCAGTGCCGATCTCGCGGACATGCACCTGATGATCAAGAGCGACGGCGACGTTGCCCTCTTCAACGGGTTGCTCGCGCATCTCGCCGGATCCTCGATATTCGACCGCGACTATGTATCGGCCCATACGATTGGCTTCCAGGATGCGCTTGAAGCAGCGCAAATCCGGAGCCTGTCGGATATCTCGGCGGAAACAGGTCTATCGATCGCCGAATTGCTGGCCTTTTACCGTCTGTTTGAAACGACAGAAAAGGTCGTCACCTGCTACAGCCAGGGCGTCAACCAGTCTTCGATCGGCAGCGACAAGGTCAATGCGATCATCAACTGTCATCTGGCAACCGGACGCATCGGCCGGCCGGGCATGGGGCCCTTTTCGCTGACCGGTCAGCCCAATGCGATGGGCGGCCGCGAGGTCGGCGGTCTCGCCAACATGCTCGCCGCCCACATGAACATAGAAGACGATGCCGCGCGCGATCGCGTGCAGCGTTTCTGGGGATCCCCGACGATCGCGGCAAGGCCCGGACTCAAGGCTGTCGAGATGTTCGAGGCCGTTGCCGATGGGCGCATCAAGGCGCTCTGGATCATGGCCACCAATCCGGTCGTTTCGATGCCGGACGCCGACCGGGTGCGAGAAGCCATCCGCAACTGCCCCTTCGTCGTCGTTTCCGACATCCAAAAGAACACCGATACTGCTGCCCTCGCCCATGTGCTGCTCCCTGCAGCCGGTTGGGGTGAGAAGGACGGAACCGTCACCAACTCCGAGCGGCGAATTTCCCGCCAGCGCAATTTCCTCGATCTGCCCGGCGAAGTAAGACCGGACTGGTGGCAGATGGCGGAGGTCGCCAAGCGCATGGGCTTTGACGGCTTCGATTATACAAGTCCCGCCGAAATTTTCGTCGAGCATGCTGAACTTTCAGCCTTCGAAAACGACGGCACCCGCGACTTCGACATAGGCGCGAAAGCCGGGATTTCATCTGATGCCTTCGAGGTTATGACACCGTTCCAATGGCCCCATCGCGCCGGCACGCTCGAGAGCGCCACGCGCTTCTTCGCCGGTGGTCAGTTCTACACACCCGACCGCAAGGCGAGATTCATTGCCGTAAGGTCCGAGCGCGAAGAGCGTACCAGCAAGGACATGCCCTTCGTTCTCAATACCGGGCGCATCCGCGACCAGTGGCACACCATGACCCGCACCGGTAAGGCAGCGCGCCTCTCGTCGCATCTCGCCGAACCATTCGTCGAAATCAACCCGGCCGACGCCGCCGAACTCCAGATTCCCAAGGCTGGTTTGGTGAAGCTGGAGAACGCCTTCGGTTCCGTTGTGCTGCGCGGACTGATCACGGAGCGACAGCCGCGTGGCAGTGTCTTCGTGCCGATGCATTGGAATGACGAGTATGCGGCCAACGCGCGCGTGGATGCCTTGCTCGCACCACGCACAGACCCCGTTTCCGGCCAGCCTGCGCTGAAGAATATTGGCGTCAAGGTCAGACCGGCCGAAATCCCATACTACGGTTTTGCCGTTGTTGCCTCACGACCCGAGAGACTGAATGCGCCGTATTGGGCAATTGCCAAGGCGGAAGCCGGCTGGCGCGTGGAATTCGGCTTCGACACGCCGCTTGACGATATCGAGACGTGGTGCCGCGATACCTTTGGTCTTTGGGATCGCGGTGAACATCTCGCCTATGCCGACAACCCCACGCAACAGCAGCGCCACGGCTTCTTCGACGGCGAACAGCTGCTGCTGGCGTTCTATGCCGCGCCGGAACCTGTCGGCGTCTCGCGCGACTGGGCCGTGAAACAACTCAGCGTCCCATTAGAGACGATGCGGGCACGCGTAGCGGTTCTTGCTGGTCGGCCGGGAGCAAATCAGATGGACCCCGGAGCAACGGTTTGCTCCTGCTTTTCGGTCGGCGTCAATCAGATCGTGGGCGCGGTCGCCAGCGGCTGCCATACGGTCGAAGCGGTCGGCAAGCAACTCAATGCCGGAACCAATTGCGGCTCCTGCCGCGTCGAAATCAAAGGGATTATCGATGGTTGCCTCCGTCAAGCTGCAGAGTGATCGAAAGGAGCGTATCGCTACGCTCGCTTCGCTACCGGTGTTCTTCGATCTCAAGGGAAAATCCGTTCTGGTCGCCGGCGGCAGCGATGGAGCAGCGTGGAAAGCTGAACTCCTGGCAGCAGCCGGCGCAGAGGTCCATGTCTTTTGCGCAGCCAGCGAGCTTGCCGAGGTCTTCCAGGAGAAGCTTGACCAGTTTGTCTACCACGATGCGCCGTGGCAGACGGCATATTTCAAGAGCTTTGCTTTGGCCGTGGGCGACTGCGAGACCGAAGAGGAGGCGCGTGCCTTCCACGATCGCGCAGTAGCCGCCGGAATTCCCGTCAACGTTATCGACAAGCCCGCGTTCTGCCAGTTCAAGTTCGGCTCGATTGTCAACCGTTCGCCCGTTGTGATCGGCATCTCGACCGATGGTGCTGCTCCGATCCTTGGTCAGGCTATCCGCCGGCGGATCGAAACCCTCCTACCGCAGTCCCTCAAGTCCTGGGCTGAACTCGCGCAGTCCGTTCGAACTTATGTGACGGAAACCCTCACCTCGGTTCAGCGCCGAAACTTCTGGGAGCGTTTTGTTGATCGAGCCTTCGGCACTGGCGAGCCGAATGCGGACACAATGCCTGGTCTATTAGCAGACGCAGATCGGATCCGCAGCACTGCCGGCGCCGTCGGCCGCGTCACACTCGTGGGCGCCGGTCCGGGCGACGCCGAGTTGCTAACACTAAAAGCCGTCCGCGCCCTTCAAGCGGCCGACGTGATCCTGTTTGATGATCTTGTCTCCGGAGAGGCTCTGGAACTTGCTCGCCGCGAGGCCAAACGCATGCTGGTGGGCAAACGCGGTGGTCGTGAGAGCTGCAAACAGGAAGACATCAACGCGACAATGTTGGCGTTTGCCAAGGCTGGCAAGCGCGTCGTCCGCCTCAAGTCCGGCGACCCGATGATTTTCGGGCGCGCTGGCGAAGAGATCGCCCATCTTGATCGAGAGAACATTCCAGTCGACGTTATCCCCGGTATCACGGCTGCAAGCGCCATGGCCTCGTGCCTCGGGATATCGCTCACTCACCGAGACCACGCCCAATCGGTACGCTTCATCACCGGCCATTCCCGTCACGGCGGACGGCCGGCCGACATCGATTGGACGACCGTCGCCGATCCCCGTACGACAACAGTGTTCTACATGGGCGGCAGGACAGCACCGCTCATTTCCGAGCGGCTGATCAGCGAGGGCCTGCAGCCTTCTACTAGGGTGATCGTCGTAAGCGACGTCAGCCGGGCCACTCAGCGGGAATGGCATGGCAACCTCGCGGACCTTGCCAGCGGCATGGAGAAGATCGGCTACGAAAGCCCCGTCCTCATCGCCGTGGGCGAGGCTTTGGCAGCTCGCGGAAATGAGGTCATCGATGCCAGCGATATCGCCCAGGTTCCGGTCCGGGCAGTAGGATTTCACTGATGGAACTGGACGTGAATTCGCCGGCATTCCTCGTTCTCGCGATCAGCCTCAGTTGGAACCGGTTCGCGTGCATTTTTCGCGCGGAGTCAAGCGCCGCGCTTGCGGCCACGCCACTGACCACGGCCGCCACCGCCATCAGTCTGTCGGCCTTAGGGCTAGCGTTCGCTGACAACACCCTATGGCTGGGATTCCTGATCGTGGCGGCCGGCGTGCTCATCGGCTCGACCCTGAAGAGACAGCCCGCCGGGGTAACCGTAGCTCTATCTGCGATCAGCCTCGCTGCGTATCTGCCGTTTCTCCCCGCACCTTAAGCCGCGCGTTAGTCAAAGAGTTTGCCGGTCAAGGAGAATGCACTCCTTTTCGACCTTCGCCCTGAACCTCGGACGTGCCGGAGTATCATGGCATGAGACTGTCGAGCTACCAGTCGTCACGTTGAGGGGGAAGAAAATCAAAGCGATCGTGGCTCCTCCTTGGGTTGCCGTTTTGCAGAACGGGCTCCGGCACTCCCTTTCTCCTGCTGGGGCGGCGAGCACAGCACACGCTGCATTTGGCCCCATTTGTCGCCTTTCGGGGCCATTTTTTGCCCGTCGAGGTCATGTGCGCCGCCGCTGGCAGCGGGGTTGGTAAGGCTCGGTCATGGGTATACGCCTTGAAAGCTGAAAGTGGTTCCCGCCCGCCGAGTTTTCCTTCGAGTGCTGTATAAACTATGTCGGCTCCGACAATTGCGCCCATATGTTGCGGATACCGGGGCTTCACAGGCTGTTCGCTCATCCCGAGAAGGGACATGCTTGGTACATGCTCACTGTTGGCGCCTGGTCCCTTCAGGGGCCATTTTTCCGGATCCCAGGTATCGGAACCTTTTCCCCCTGAGCACGTTTCGTACTCTCGATCCCCTGCTCTCGCTCGGGGGTCAAACGCTGGCAGGCTTTACCACCCCTGAGTGAAGCCAGAAGCGGCCTCGTCGTACCCCCGGCGGGGCCATTTCTTTTATAACCTTCAGAACACACGCGCTGCTAAGCTTCCCATGGTCCCACCGACGTCGGGTGGAGTTTGGGCTCCTTTGTCGTGGCGCGCGCGGAACACCTTGTGCCCTCGTTGGTTTGCTTACTGTCGAAGATCTATAATCTCGACGGGGATCAAAAGCCGGACTCCTTTCCTCCATATGGTGCGGAGTTCGGCCGACTTGCGGACTTACCAGCCGACACCGTTAGTTGCGCTGCGCACATGTCAGAAATCGCTTTCACTGCCCATTACAATCGTGCATTGTACGCACCCGAGAGAAGGAACATCATGTCCTACGATTGGGAAGGCGCCCGACGTCGACGGTATAAGCACGCCCGGCTCTGGCTTTTGATTGCCTTGGCAGCTTGGCTTGTCGCCCTCGCGTTGACGTCATAACCGCGCGTCTGAGTGTTAAACCGGGATCTCGCACGAGTTCAGATTCCCTGGTGGACGGCGCATCCACGCCTTGGGCACCTCTTGAAAATTCTGGGGGCCTCATTTCAAACCCAGCCACCACGCTGTTGGAGCGCAAACTGAATCGGACAGCCCCCGTCACTGGCGCCAAGTGACCGCGGAGCGCGACCCGGCCCCTAGCGACCCAGCGCTCTCGGGTATGCCTCATCAACAAGACCGAGAGCCAAGGACGCCGCAGAGGTTCTCGGGTGTGCTGTGGCTACGAGCAGGGGTGAAGGCCGCTAAGCATCCTGGTTGCTTCCTGCTTGGATAACAGTTACCGCTACCCCGGTATCAGCTAAGGCCACGAACGCGGGTACAATTGGGCGCGACCGTTCTAGAAGAGGCTGGCATTGGCGGCGATATTCCTTTCAAAATTACTCGACTTTTTGTTGTGGTCGTCACGATTGGAACTACGGCATGGTTGCGCCTTCGTTCTGGTCCCGGCTACTTTTGTTCCCCCTACTTTTAGGGGTTGCTTATTCTACACAACGCAACGGATCGAAATTCACCCGTTTGCATGATTGCGGCAAGCCAAGAGGGTGAATAGGCCCCGCACGCATGCAAAAGCCCCACAGTGAACGAGGATGATGATGGCAATTGGTACCGTTAAGTTTTTCAATCAGGACAAGGGTTACGGCTTCATCTCACCTGAGAACGGCGGAACGGACGTGTTTGTCCATGTGTCCGCGGTTGAAGGCGGCAGTCCGCTTCGAGACGGTCAAAAGGTCAGCTACGACCTTGGCCAGGACCGTAAGACGGGAAAATCGCGAGCCGAAAATGTCAGGTCGGCCTGAGCTGCGACGACTGTCGCGGGCCCTTATCCAACGAAGAACGCGCTGACCTTCGAAGCGGAGGTCAGCAAACCACGCTCAGCTTGTTTTGAAGCGTTCAAGTTTGGAGCAGGAGGTTTCCGGCCGACGGCCCGATCAATATGGCGCATCCCGGCGTTTGGCGATGATGCCTTCGGGGCCGAGCTCACACGCGGCGCGGGAGAACTCGGCGCCGTCGGCGTGCGCCTCCGCCGAGAAGCGAAACGCGCCAGTCCTGCCGGCGACAATCGGCTCGAGCCTGCGCCGACGCTCCGCCAACGGCCGCGATCGCAAACCGTCGCCGCCGAGTTAGAGGAGGTCGAAGGCATAGAAAATTATCTCACTCGGCTCGTGCAAGCTCGGTTTCTTGCCGACCGCGCGCTGCAGCAACCTGAAATCTGACCGGCCCCTGCTAATCGAGAACGACCGCTTCACCATTGATGATCATGGAAGCAACTCCGGAGCCTCTGCTTTATCCCTCATCGAGCCTGATCGGCTTATCTGATCTGACCACACTTTTGCCGCGAGGAGCGGCAATTGCCGAGCCATGTGAGCAAAGTAATCTTTAAAATACAGAGCGCAAAGACCAACTGGACCAAACCCTGGTGGAAGCCGGTCCTGATCGGTACCTGCATCGTCCTTGGACTCGCGCAGGTTTTCGGCAGCATTGTTGTGTATTTAACTTATCGATGACTCGGGCGGCGATCGTGCTCATGACGTCGAAAGAGCGGTAGCGAATATGGATCGGACGGCGATCAACGGAATCGAGCGCAGCTAATACGCTCTCCGGACTTCTGTACGCATCCGAGGTGGGCCGCCTTGTAGGAATTGTCGGATTTGGCAACGACTGTCCTTATTGACGTCAATAAGGACAGTGCAGCTATGGATCGAGTTGAGATTGTCGATACGGGTCGGCGTCGTCGTTTTAGCAAAGAGATGAAGCTCCAGATTGTCGCGGAGAGTTATTCGGAACCTGGTTTGTGTGCGACGACGGCGCGGCGACATGGAATATCGCGTTCGCAGTTATATGAATGGCGCCGGCTCGCGCGAGCGTGGCAACTGGATGCTGCGTCGCCTGTCGGCGGCTTTGTCCCGGCGCTGCTTGCTCCAGAGGTAAAGCCGGCAGCAGGGTCGTTGCCGACCGCCGGCCGTATGGAGGTTGTCAGCGCCAATGGTCGCCGTGTGATCGTGGACCGCGATGTCGACGTTGAAGCGCTGCTTCGGGTCTTGCGTGGACTGGAGGCGCTGCGATGAATCCGTTTCCGATGGGAACAGGGGTCAAGGTTTGGCTTTCGACGGGCTATACGGACATGCGCTGTGGCTTTCCCTCCCTGGCGCTTCGGGTGCAGGAGGTTCTGCAGCATGATCCGTTGTCAGGGCATCTCTTCGTCTTCAGGGGGCGCAGATCGGATATTTTGAAGATCATCTGGCATGATGGTCTGGGCGCCTGCCTTTTTACCCGGCGACTGGAGAAGGGCCGGTTTATCTGGCCGAATATGGAGGGCGGGGCGGTCGCGATCTCACCGGCGCAATTGTCGTATTTGTTGTCCGGGATCGACTGGCGCAATCCGCAGGAAACCTGGCGTCCGACACGGGTCGGATAGCATTATTACATTGAAAATATTGAGTGAATCTGATCGAATGGCTTCATGACCTCGAAGCCTGTGGATCTTCCTGCGGACCTTGCGAGCGCCTATCTGGCGCTGCTTTCCGAGCGTGAGATGTTGCAGGCTGAACGTGATGTCGTTGTTGCCGAGCGCGATACCGTCGTCGCCGAGCGCGATACCGTCGTCGCCGAACGGGACATTGCGGTGGCGCAAGCCGCCAATGCGCAGGCCATGCTGTCGGACAGTGAGGCCTTGATTGCCAGTCTGGAACTGGCGATCGAAAAGCTGAAGCGCGAACTGCGCGGTCGGCGATCCGAGCGCACGGCGCGCCTGATCGACCAGATGGAATTGCAGCTCGAAGAACTGGTGATGGCGGCGACGGAGGATGAAGCCGCAGCGCAGGCGGCTGCCGCCAAGACCGCGAGCGTACGTTCGTTCACGCGCAAACGGCCGCTCCGAAAGCCGTGGCCGGAGGATATCGAGCGCGAGCGCGTGGTGATCGATCCCCCCGTCACCTGTGCCTGCTGCGGTGGGTCGCGCCTGTCGAAACTGGGCGAGGACGTCACCGAGACGCTCGAGGAGGTTCCGCGCCGGTTCAAGGTGATCGAGACGGTGCGGGAGAAATTTACCTGCCGCGACTGCGAGGCGATCAGCCAGTCGCCGGCGCCGTTCCATGCGACGCCGCGCGGCTTCATCGGTCCTCATCTGCTGGCGACGATCCTGTTCGATAAGTTTGGCATGCATAGCCCGCTCAACCGTCAGAGCACCCGGTTCAAATGCGAGGGCATCGAGCTTTCGACCTCGACGCTGGCCGACCAGGTCGGGTATGGAACGGCCGCGCTGCTGCCGATCTTTGAACTGATCGAGGCGCATGTCTTCGCGGCCGAGCGGCTTTTTGGCGACGACACCACCATTCCCATCCAGGCCAAAGACAAATGCACGACCGGGCGAATATGGACCTACGTGCGCGATGACCGGTCCTACGGCGGCGCGGCAGCGCCGGCGGCGGTATACTATGCTTCGAGCGATCGCCGCGGCGAGCACCCGCAGAAGCACCTGGCCGAGTATGGCGGCATTCTGCAGAGTGATTGTTACAATGGCTTCGAGCCGCTCAGTGTCGCCGAAAAGAAAGCGGTACCGATCACCTTCGCCTTTTGTCATGCGCACGCGCGGCGCAAATTCTTTGAACTGGCCGACATCCAGAAAAATGCCCGCGACCACAACCGCAAGGGCAAGCCGATCTCGCCGATCGCCCTGGAGGCCGTCCAACGGTACGACGCGCTGTTTGAGATCGAGCGCGACATCAATGGATTGAGCGCCGCGGAACGGTTGGCCGCGCGGCAGGAAAAGAGCAAGCCGCTGTTCGACGACATGCACGCGTGGCTGAAAGGGGAGCGCGCCACGCTCAGCAAATCGTCCGAGGTGATCGAGCCGATCGATTACATGCTGAAGCGCTGGGATGGTTTTGCCCGTTTCCTCGAAGATGGCCGGATTTGTCTCACGAACAATGCGGCCGAGCGCGCGCTGAGAGGAATTGCACTCGGGCGCCGCAACTGGACCTTCGCCGGTTCCCAGCGTGGGGCCGATCGAGCCGCCATCATGCTCTCCGTCATCACGACCTGCCGCCTCAACGACGTCGACCCAAAGGCGTGGCTCGCCGATGTGTTCGCCCGCATCGCCGATCTTCCCGCCTCCCGCCTGCACGAACTGTTGCCTTGGCAATGGAAGACACACCAAGGGACGGCTATTGCGGCGGCCGCGTAAACAGCTCCCGGAACAACGCTTGCGAACGCTCCAGGCCTTCATCGGTCAGGATCAATGACTTCGACTTGTTGACTGGGTCGGCGATCAAGCCCTTCTTGTGAAGCCTATCCGTCGTTGCCCAGTCGAAGCCCTTCCAGGCGCAACGCTCGTTGTGCAGCGTCAGCCATAACAGCGCCAAAACCGCATCGTCGATCTTGTCCTCATCGATCTCCATGAGCCGACATTACCACGCGCGGCGCTCAAAATCCTGCGGCCCTGCTCGGATGGATACGGACTTCTCGATCGCCAGGTCGTTGTGTCAGATGTCCTTTTAAAGACCAAATGGCACGCCTCGGGAACCTTCAACCACAGCCAACGTTGAATTGGGAGGTGATGCGATTGACCGCAGATTGCCTGTTGGTTGATGACGCAGGTCTCGGAGCGGGGTCGACTTTCGATCGGAGAAGACCATGTCCTTTCAAGATATCGTTGTATATCTGGATGCGGGGCCAAATACCGCCGGACGCGTCCGTACTGGGGCCGATCTCGCTACAAGATACAATGCGAGGCTCATCGGCGTCGACATAAGCACGAAGGCGGCTTTTGACGGAGAGAGCCACAATGCTGCACTCGCCATTCAACAGCAATTTGTGACAGCACTGCGGGGAATGAAAGTCGATTTCAAATATCGAAAGGCCCCGCCGGATGCGCGGACGTCGGAGGAACTGTTTTCCCATTGCGCCGACCTCCTGGTCGCCACGCAAACCAACCCCGACGACAGCCGCCTCTCCAATTCGGCCGTCCCGGAGGACGTGCTGCTGAGCGCAGGGGTTCCGATGTTGGTGCTCCCCGCTGGATGGACAGGTGAAAAACCAATCGGGACTAACATTGTTGTCGCCTGGAATTTCAGTCGCGAGGCAACCCGCGCCGTTCACGATGCCCTGCCACTCTTGAAAGCGGCGCAGAGGGTCTATCTGTTCATGTTCGCTCCCAACTACAGTGATGACAACGAAGACGTTCAGGATATGAAAGCGCACTTGGAACGCCACGGCGCCAACGTCACTTTGGCAGGTTGGCGCGACCGCGGCGAAACGGATATGACCAGCGCTTTGTTTGCTAACCTTGATCGGGAAGATGCCGACCTTATTGTGTGTGGGGCCTACAGTCACTCGCCCTTTTCTGAAGCCGTGTTCGGCGGGGTGACCAAAATTCTGCTGAGCAACATTTCCATGCCGGTACTGATGTCCCACTGAGCCGCGGTTGATCGGCCAGAATGCGACGCAGAGACTAACGATATGAGCTTATCGGTGACCATGACGCGTGGCCTAGCGCGTTGGCGATTGCGCGGCTTGCGCATCAGCCGACGAACTATCTTCTTCTCCAGCTGTCCTGCACCGTCAAGAGGTCGTTCCAAAACGTAGTGCGGGTCGCCAGTCCATCGTAGGGCGACCGTACGGAGGAGAGAGGGCATGAACCAACAACGGCGGCTTGATCCGTCTGAAACTGCGTCAATTCCTGTTGTAGGCGCCGCTGGATCTCCTTGGCTTCTTCGAGGGAGAGGTCAAAATCGTTGAGACTGGCCCCTCGAGAGACCGGCCGACCTTGGCAATTTCGCAACGCTGCGACACGCCGTCAATGCCAACAAGCTCGACCGAGATGATCATCTTTAATTGCGACGCCAACGAGTGCCGTTTCAGAAAAGGCACCTGCTTACCCGAAATTTCTTACCCCCAACCTTTTTCCCACTCCCGCTGGCGTTCCACTCGATCGCTGGCTGGACTGCGCGTTCCTGTGCTCGGTCACATCTTGCGCTGAAGTCAGTCGCGAGGATGATGTGGCTTGGATTCGATCGGTCCACGGTAGGTTCTGCATTTCTGGATATCAACCTGGTTCATTCGGCCTCCCTCATCCTTAGGCAGCATCCGGACTGCGATCCCAACAGATCCTTGGCGACAACAGCGTCGAGGTGATCACTATTGGGGTGCCTGGAAGCGCAAGGGCTTGAAAGGCAATCGTGATTGCGTTGATCTTCTGTAAGCCGCCCGTTTCCGTTTCCACGGCAATTGCCCGACCTGCTCTCAAGCCGAGCAGCCCCAGCCCCAAAAGCGACCCTACAGAAACGGTATAATTGGGAAAGTCCTGGCTCTCATTGCGGACCAGATTGGCTGTTCTCGGCACACCTGCATCGACGCAGAAGGTTACGCGACTGTTTATCGTCACGACATCATTGGGGACGCTTTGGGGGGAGCAGATTTCAGCTTGCGCTAGCTTTCTTCTGAGCAATCGGCCGTAAGCGCTGTCCCGCGGACGCTGATCAAGTATTTCTCTGAGGACCGCATGGTCGTTTACTGTTAGATAACACTGAAGCCGATCGCTCATGGCAAGCTCCTCGGAGCAGATTTGCTCCGGAAAAACAACTGGATCTCGGTTCGATTTCCCCGACTGCTGGGTCGTACTGGCGCCAGGGCTCACGGTCCTGATGTGGAGCTACCGCCTTGAGCCCCGAGACGCGGGAATCGTTGAGAAAACAGGACGAAATCCGCGTCCGTTGCAGCTGGTAGACGATAGACAGTCGATGTCAGCGCTGCGTTGCCACACTCAACGCAGCCTTTCGGGAAGTGGCGCGACCACTCGGGCCACTTCACTACAACGCGCTCAATTTGCGTCATCACCAATCCTCTCCGCTTCGCTCGAAGACGAGCCAAGCGGTTCCCTTTTGCGCGATGCGCGTCCTACGGGCCTCCTGAACCCGCTCCGCTCGTCGTTTGGTAAATGGCCCCATCGGCTGGGTCTTCCGTTGGCCGCAACGGACCTGACAGTACCATTTGTTGCCATCGTGCGAGAAGATATCGACCGAGGTGGACGTGCCAGGAGGCTCTTGCCTGGCGATCTCGTCGATAAAAATGATTGGCCGTGAATAACGCATAGGGGGCGCATTCTTACGCACGCCAGGAGCCGGATTGCGGTCGGCCGATGTTGACATCGTTGAGCTCCTTTCTTCGCTGCGGTGGTGGATTTGGCGCACCTAGATCGTCAGCAGGAAACCATTTCATGCTCCATTGCCACCTCGATCATCAGATTTTCGATGTCACGGGAAATCGAAGCGGCAGCCAATACGCGGCCGTCGCGCTTGAAGCGAAGCAGACAGTCCCGGCCGGTTATGTCGCCTTCGACCATGACTTCGTCCCACCGTTCCGCATGACCGACATAATTGATTCTGACGTCGTAGTGCTGGCTCCAGAAGAACGGCACGGCATCAAACTTCTCGCGCCGGCCGAGCATATTGACCGCCGCGGTCTGCCCTTGCCTCTCGGCGACCACCCAATGTTCGACGCGAACGCTCTCTCCGCTATGAGGATCGGGCCAGCGCGCGATGTCACCGGCCGCGAAGATTTCCGGTTCGCTGGTTTCCAGAAAACCATTCACGACGACGCCGCGCTCCGTTGCCAGCCCTGCCGTTTCAGCAAGTCTTGTCCGCGGCTGCACACCGATGCCGGCGACCACGAGGTCAGCGACCAGGATATCGCCGCCGCGCAGTTTTACCTCGCTCTCGCTGATGCTGCTTGCAGTCTCCTCCAGGTGGAAAATGACTCCGTTCTTCTCGTGAAGGGTCCGAATGAAATCGCCCAACTGCGGACCCAAGACCCGCCCCATTGGGTGCTTGTCGGGTGCAACGACATGGACTTCGATGCCGCGAGCGCGCAGGGCTGCGGCGACTTCGAGGCCGATGAAACTCGCTCCAAGCACGACCACCCGACGAGCCATCGCGGCCTTCTCTATTATGGCTCGGCAGTCGACGAGCGAGCGCAGCGTGTGAACATGGGGCTGGTCGGCACCCGGAATCGTCAGGCGAACCGGCTCTGCACCGGTCGCGAGCAGCAACCTGTCATAAGGGACGGAGACTCCGCCAGTGAGGACGACCTCGCGGGTCTGCGGCTCGATGCGAACCGCTTGCGTCCGAAGGCGCAGGTCGATCTGGTTCTTGGAATAGTAGCTCTCCCCCCGTAGCGGGACCCAGCTCTCCGGCGCCTTACCGGCAAGATAATCCTTTGAAAGGTTCGGCCGATCGACAGGCGCCGCCTCGTCGTCGCTGAGCATGACAATGCTGCCGCGATACTGCTCTCGCCGCAACATTTCCGCGGCAGCAAAGGCGGCCGCGCCGCCGCCGACGATTACGATCTTCTCGGGCGTTGCCTCGACAGGACGCTCGCTTGTTGTCGGCTCAGCTCGCTTGCGCTTGCCCAACACGAAGATATAGCCGTCACGCTCCTCCACCCGCCAGCATGCCAGCGGCGTGAAGGCGGGTGCGCGCAAGGCCTCCCCGGTTCGCAAACTGAAACACGCGTGATGCCATGGACAGCGGACGGTGTCGCCGGCCACCAGTCCTTCGCCGAGCGGACCGTTGTAGTGCGTACAATGCGCGTCAACCGCGAAAATCTCAGCCCCGCGGCGCACAAGCAGCACCTGCGCATCGCCGCAATGGCCGACCAGCTTGCTGCCGTCAGGAAGATCGGCAAGTCTGATGCCCTCTGCCAGATCAGGTCCAACCATGCTTGTAGGCTCAGCAGCCATTGGTTTCTCCTCCTTGGCGATCGTGATAGCAGCCGTTGCGAGGGCTGAAAGCGACCTCTGCGGGTCGTGGCCTTTGATCTCACCGACCAGTTTGTGGCCGCCGCGTCTGTTAAGCAAACGAATTTAATCATCCGTTGAGTGCAGATTTTCTGCTGGATAGCTCATTGGTTCGGCAACAGGACATCTAAAGGATGGCCTGCCCCGTCCTGCTCCAGTCGGCGAGGAAGGCCGCCAGTCCCTTCTCGGTGAGCGGATGTTTGGCCAGGATCATAAGCACTCCCGGTGGCACGGTCGCAATATCGGCGCCTGCCATTGCGGCTCGTGTGACATGCAGCGGCGTGCGGATTGATGACGCCAGAATCTCCGTCGTGAAGGATTTGTCGTTGTTGTAGATCGCCCGGATTTCCCGGACGACCTCCATGCCATCCAGGCCGAGATCGTCCAGCCTGCCGACGAATGGCGAGATATAGGCCGCACCGGCTTTTGCCGCGAGCAGCGCCTGGTTCGCTGAAAAGCAGAGCGTGACATTGACCTTCAGCCCGCGTTCGCTGAGAGCCCGGCAAGCCCTGAACCCATCCCACGTCGAGGGCACCTTGACGGCCACATTGGCGGCTATGCTGGCCAGCCGCTCCCCTTCGGCGACCATCCCGTCGAACTCAGTTGCGGCGACCTCCGCTGAGACCGGACCCTCGATCGCCTCGCAGATCTCCTTGATAACCTCCCGGATCGGTCGGCCGGTCTCTGCAATCAACGAGGGATTGGTCGTCACTCCGTCGACGACGCCTGCGGCGGTAAGCTCGCGGATTTCGGCAATGTCGGCTGTATCGACAAAGAACTTCATCGTTTTTCTCCCGGCGTAGTCGCGTGATGCAGTGGCGGCGCCATTCCCGAAGTGATTTGGGCGTAGCAGATGTGCTCGCGTGCCCTACCTCTGTGAAGGTAGGGCAGCAGGGAGCGACGTGCGTGAGCGCCAAAATCTCCGGAAAGGACGTCAAGCTGAAGCGTGCCTATGAGAGTCCTACGGACAGTGACGGCACGCGTGTCTTGGTTGATCGGCTGTGGCCGCGCGGAGTGAGGAAGGCCGACGCAGCAATCGATTATTGGGCGAAGGAACTGGCGCCAAGCACCGAGCTGCGAAAATGGTTCGCTCACGATCCCTCCCGGTGGGCGGAATTCCGCCGGCGGTATGTCGAGGAGATCGAGGAGCATCGCGAGGAATTTGATCGGTTGCGCAACCTGGCGCTTAAAGGTCCGGTCATACTCGTCTATGCGGCGCACGACGAGATGCACAACGATGCCGTCGTTCTCAGGGAGCTCTTGGGACGCCCACCAGTTGACGTGAGGGTCGCCCGCGGCGCGTCCATGACCAGCCAACCGCACCGCGTCGGCCCGCTGTCTTCGCAGTATGCAGCGCTAGGACTGCTGGATTCCACCCAAGCTTATGGCTCGGCTAGTATTTAGCAAACGAATTTGATTGACAATTAAGCGCAACTTTCATGCTATACTAAAATGGACATTGAGCTCGCCCGTACTTTCTTGGAAATAGTTTCAACAGGAAGTTTTATTCGAGCCGCCGAGCGCCTGAATGTTGGTCAGACGACGGTCAGCGCGCGGATTCGTCACCTCGAACAACTGCTTGGCCGGCCGCTATTCATTCGGAACAAAGGTGGCGCGTCGCTGACGCCGGCAGGCGAGCAGTTCCTGCGCCACGCCCCGACCTTCGTCCAGTTATGGCAGCGCACCCGTCAACAGGTCAAAGTGCCGGCAGGCCGCCGAGCGGTGCTGACGGTTGGCAGTGAAGTCACCCTTGCGCAACCGCTGCTGCTCCACTGGGTTAGTTGGATTCGTCGGTTTCTTCCCGATATCGCGCTTCGAGTCCATGTCGACGTGCCCCAGGATCTCATCGATCAGGTCGCCTCGGGAATGGTCGATGTAGCGATCATGTACGCTCCCCAGCATCGCCCCGGCCTGAGAATCGACCTGCTGATGGAAGAAAAGCTCGTGCTTGTGACGACCGATCCTGAAGCGAAGCGCCTTGACGAGGTGAATTACGTCTACATGGATTGGGGGCCGGATTTTGGGCGGCAACACGACCTGAATTTCCCGGAGGTCGCACCGGACCTCTCTTTCGATCTCGGTCCCCTGGCGCTCAGCTATGTTCTCGCGAGCGGCGGCTCGGGCTATTTCAGGATGAGCGCGGTGGAACCGCATCTGGCTGCCGGTGAGCTCCACCTCGTACCCGACATGCCGCAATACTCCTATCCGGTTTACTCGGTGAGGTCCGCAAACACCGATGAGAGTGTCGTGGGACCTGCCCTTGCGGGTTTGCGCGCGATCTCCGAAGGCAACCTCGAGGCCTAAGTGGCAGCCTCGGGCAATGGAAACAGCAGATCGACTGTGGTTCCGATCCCGCGCTCGCTGGAAATGCGCAGACGGCCCCCGACCATCCGCATGAACGCGTTCACCTGCGCCAATCCCATGCCGGTGCCGTTCTCGCCCTTGGTCGTAAAGAACGGGTCCAGCACCTTTTGCAAAACGTCCGGCGACATGCCGCAGCCGTGGTCCCTGACGCGGAGGCGGGCGTAGGTTCCCGGCTGGCCGGCTGCACAATCCGCGTCCACGAGCCGCTCCGTTCCAATCCAAATCTCGCCGCCGCCTGGCATAGCATCCCGAGCGTTGAGGACAAGATTAAGAACGGCAGTATCGAACAACGTCGGATCGACTAGACACTTGGGGACATCGGAACCAAGCTCGAGCCTGATGCGGATGTTTGGTCCCGCCCCATATTTGAGGAATGGCTCGGAAGAGTTGACAAGCTCATTCAAGTCACGTGCCTGGATACCGGGCTCCTTATTGTCTGCAAAGTCCAGCAACTGGGAGGTCAATTCGACGCCCCGATCGATGCCTTCGCGCGCCGCCGCGATATAGGCGCGCACGCTCTCCGGCCGGTCGGCTTTTCGTTCGGCGAGTCTCAGTCCGGAGTCAATAACGGCTAGGATGTTTCTGAGATCATGGGCAATGCCGCCGGTCATCTCGCCCAAGGAAGCAAGCCGGCGGATTGCCCGTTCGTTCTGTTTGGCAGTCTGTGTGCCGCCGCTGCTCTCCGCCTGCTGGTGCACCAATAACTCTTCTCGGAACGCCATGTCTGTCATGATAGACCCTCATGCTTTCCGACGTCGTCCGGAAATTCCGGTTCTCCAACGTATTCATTATTCGCCCGTGTTACCGCCGCAACGCGCGGCGCGCTATCTAAACTCGGCGGACAGTCCGCTTTGCCATTATTTCTTCGACGGTCGGAAACGCCTTGAGGGCCTCATCCGGTAGGCCGCTTCTACCAGCGACCGCATCCATCCAGCCGCCATGCGCTTGCGGTTCGCCGACTATGATGCGGCCGACCATTCCAGACTGCTCGTGGGGAACGCAATAATAGTCATAAACCCCTTGCTCGGTGAAGGTTACCGAAAAGCTCTCATCCGGCAGGAGATAGCCTGAATCCCAGGATTTTGCCGATACTGGAATGCGCAGCGGCCTCCCGAAGTTTGCTGGATGATAGGCGGTCGTCGTATGTGAATTGCCAGGATTGAAGTTGGTCCAGCGGGCCATCTGACCCGGCTTGATCAGAACACCGATCGGGTCGAACCAGACATGCGAGCCATCGGCGCGCCCCTGCATCCTGATCTCCACGACCTCTTCGGCCCACACATCCCGCTGGGACAGGGAAAGGACGGCGGCGAGCCCGCCCCATAGGCCCAACACTTCACGGCGCGCGACCCTCATTTGGCGACGCTCGCTTCGTCGGCCGCTGCAACATGCCACAGGACGACGTGGAAATGTGGCTCTTCCACGCCTGGATGGCCGGCATTGTAGTAAACGTCGACATGGTCGACGTTGCCGCCGGGCGCTGCGAGGTTGTCGAATGACTTGTCCGGATTGAGATCCTTGGTCGGCAGCATATAGATCGTGCTGACAAGCTTTCCGTCATGATCATATGCGAGGAACGGACCGGCCGGCAATGTCGCCGGGTCAACGAAGAGCTGTCCCATGCCTGGGAGGAAATCGGGCAACTTCACCAGCTTGCTGACCTGCTGATAGGGCGCGGCTGGCGGCGCTTTTGTGACTTCATCCGCCGCAATCGCACAAACGGAGCTGGCCAGTGTCAGAACAGGTACGAGGAAGAGTTTTTTCATCGGAGGAGATCCTTTTTCAAAGCGAGGTCGCGGCAATTCCGCGGTCAACGGCTGTTCGTACGACCTGTCGCGCGCAGCCATTGAAGAACTTGGCGGCAATATTAGTCCAATGAAATAAACTGGCACTTCAATGCAGTATTTCTGCATTCTTCCTAGTTTCCGGCTTCACCGCCTGTGGTTGCGGGAAGTACTGAACGGGAGGTGTCCACGGATGTATCTCGGTCAACGTTCGTGGCAGTGCGCTTGATTTCAAGAATTCCGCCCCCATGTTTGAGTTATTATGAATATTCCCGTGACCCAGAGAGAGCCCCAACGCCTCAAAGCAGGCCTCTAGCCCGGACGCGAACCTTACTGGGCTTTGCGTCCGGGGCAGCCAGTTCTTCAACTCAACGCGAGACCGCCACAGACGGAGTGCCGAACGCACTTCGCTCACGGTCGCGCGCATTCGGCTGAGAGGCGACCGTGATGATCTTCAGAAATCTGTCGAAAGACGACGTGACTCTTGATCTTGCGACAAAGGGAAAGCACTCGGCGCTCTCCAAGATCGCTGTAAGAATCGCGCGGCGAACCGGTGTCGATGATCGGGTGGTTCTCCGGGGCATTTGGCGGCGGGAAAGACTCGGATCGACCGCCATTGGTCGCGGCATCGCCGTCCCGCACGCGTTGCTGCGCACGATTTCGTCGCCCGTAGCATCGTTTACGCGACTGGCTCCTCCGATCGATTTCAAGAGTCCCGACCTCGATCCCGTCGATCTAGTCTTTACTCTGCTTTGGCCGCGCTCTGAGGCCTGCACCTTCTTGCCCGCACTATCGCAACTATTTCGGCTGGTGCGGACGCCGCTGATCCGGGAGGGGCTCCGGCGGGCCCGGTCACCCGAGGAGGTAATGGCGATCCTGCAGAGCGAGGCATGGTCGATCAACGACATTCCGTCGCGCGCCGGTGCCTCATTGAGGTCGATCAAAAGCTGCGCTTCACCGATGCCTCTACGGATCTCCGCACGGGGATTGCCTGCGGCGATCGGATCGGCGTCATGACCGTTCTGCTCGCCGATGGCGTCAACCTGGATCTCAGGAAGATGGCCGACGCCTGCGACGCCCACACTTTCTGGGAGTTGCTGCGGATCGGCAAATGGCACGTCAGGGAGGAGACGACGGCACGCGCCCTTGCGATGATCGTCGAGGCGCAGTCGCAATTGCCGATGGCCGGCTTCTGGGGCGGCGGAACGACATCGTCCTCGGATGGCCAGCACTTTCCGGCAGGTTCGACCGGTGAAGCATTGAGTGTCGTCAATGCCCGGTAAGGCAACGAGCCGGGTCATTCGGCGTACAGCCATCTCTCTGATCAATACGCTCCCTATTCGACCCAGATCATTCCCGCGACCGCTCACGAAGCGCCTTACATGGTCTGCTGCAGAACGATACTGGAAGGCAAATCCGCGAGCATTATGCTGATACCGGCGGCTTCACGGATCATGTTCTTGCCATCTGCTCCGTTCTCGGCTTCCGGTTTGCGCCGAGAATCCGCGATCTGCCGGACGTTCCCGCTCTTGATCAGGTGCCTCACGCGCCTCAGCCGCTGATCGGCGGCCGCATCAACATTCGGCTGATCCGCGAAAATTGGCCCGATATCCTGCGGCTCGCCGCCAGCATGGCCGCCTGGACCGTCGTGCCAAGTCAGATTCTTCGGAAACTCGCCGCCTATCCGCGTCAAAACAGCCTGGCGCTGGCGCTCAGGGAAGTCGGCCGCCTGGAGCGTTCGATCTTCATGCTCGACTGGCTGAGCGACATTGATTTGCAGCGTCGAGCGCAGATCGGGTTGAACAAGGGCGAGGCCCACCATGCCCTCAAGCGCGCGGTCAACTTCAACAGGCGCGGCGAAATCCGAGACCGGTCGTCCGAGGGACAGCAACACCGAATTGCCGGTCTCAACCTCCTCACCGCCATCATCATCTATTGGAACACATGGAAGCTCGGCGAAATCGTCGCCGAGCAAATCGCCAGCGGCGAACAGATCGACCTCGGGCTCCTGCCTCACGTGTCGCCGCTCGGATGGGAGCATATAACGCTCACCGGAGAATATCGGTGGCCGCCCTTAAGGTAGCATATCGCCCCTCCCGCAAACACCCCCACCTTCTGCAAGCAACCAGGGTACAAGCGCCTGGTCAGACACTAATCAACGCCGCTATCGCATCCTACCAAGGTATGGTCGCCGTTCCAGTTCAGCGGATTTGTGGGATTGCCTGAGGCGGAGCAGATCCTTGCGGGCGACGAGGCCGACGAGCTTTCCAGAGACGGGATCGGTAATCGGGATCCGCGCCGAGTCGGTCATAATCATGATGTCCGCGATGTGACCAACGGTGTCGTCCGGATGCCCGATCGGGATCGAGGCGTCCGATACCCTGTCTGCCAGCAGATCGGGGCCAATGTCAGGACCTCGCTGCCACCGAAGCGCGTCTGCACGCGAAACCATGCCGACAAGCGCCCCAGCCGCGTCAACCACCGGATAGGTCCGGTGAGCATCGTCCGCCACGGCAAAATATGCACATACCTCCGCCACCGACATGGTCGCCGGCAAGGTATCGACGGTGCTGACCATGATATCGCGAGCCCGTGCGAACTCGAAGGGGTCGACCCCGTATTCCCGGCTGATGTGCTGTCCCCTGCGGGCAATTTTCTCCGTCAGGATCGAACGCCGCAGCAGAAGGACTGTCACCCCGTAAGCGGCAATCGTGGTGGCCAGCAGGGGAATGAGCGCGCTGAGATCACCGGTAATCTCGATGGCGAAAAACGTTCCCGTCAGCGGCGCGCGCATCGTGCCGCCCATCATCGCCGCCATGCCCAGAAGCGCCCAGAACCCCGGGTCTCCCGGAAGCATCAAGCCCGTCAGCCATCCGAGTGCGCCTCCAAGGATCAGCAAGGGCGCCAGCACACCGCCTGATGTACCGGACGAGAGAGCGATCAGCCAGATCGTGGCCTTCACCAAGAGGATGGCGACCACGGTCGAGGTTGGCAGGCTGTTTTTAAGCAAACCTTCAATGACATCGTAACCGACACCGAGAGCATGGGGTTCGATCAGGCCACCAAGGCCAACTGCAAGACCGCCCAGCGCCGGCCACCACATCCAGTGGATCGGGAGGCGCTCGAACAGATCCTCGATCTTGTAGAGTAGGGTCGTCAGCAAGCCGGATTGGAGACCGGCAACCATCCCCACCCCGGCACAAAGCAGGATCCCCCACCAGGGAAGGTCGGCCCGGAAGTGCGTCGGGAACAGCGGTCCAGCGCCGAACAATAGCGGGCGCCAGGAGATGGCAACACAAGTTGAGGCCGCGACGGGAATGAAGCTACGCGGCTTCCATTCAAATAGAAGAAGTTCGACCGCAAGCATGACGGCTGCGACAGGCGAGCCGAAAATTGTCGTCATGCCGGCCGCCGCCCCTGCCACCAATAAGGTCTTTCGCTCTGCTGCGCTCATGTGGAAGAACTGGGCAAACAGCGAACCGATGGCGCCACCGGTCATGATGATCGGCCCCTCCGCCCCGAAAGGTCCTCCCGTGCCGATCGAAGTGGCTGACGACAGCGGCTTCAATACGGCGACCTTTGCCGACATACGGCTGCCGCCGATAAGGATGGCCTCTATCGCTTCCGGTATACCGTGCCCGCGGATCTTCTCCGAGCCGAAGCGCGCCATCAGGCCGATGACGAGCCCACCCACCACCGGGATCAACACCATCAAGGGTGAGAAGATTACGTCGGCTATCCGCGCCTCCTGCGTGCTCACCCGACCAAACCAGACGATGTTGGTGACGAGGGATATTAGATTGACTAGGAACCAGGCCGCGAAGGCGCCCCCGGTTCCGACGATGAGCGCCATTCCGATCAACAGGAGCACGCGCCTGTCGGTGGTGAAATCGCCGGCTTCACGGCGCGCAAGACCTCCCATGAAATCATGCTGGTGCGGACGGGAGAGTTTCGGGAACATCAAGCTACCTGCTGTGCCGGTGGAACAGTGGGCGCGATCGCCCGCAGCGCACATATATCGTAGTACGATATAAATCAAGTCGGTGTTGGCAGCTTGTCCCGCGAGCGCTATGCACATAGCCCGTGAAACACTCCTGGTGCCAAAGTCTGTGACCAAGAAACAAGACGCACTCACCGATGCCGATTACGAGGCGCTTGCCAACTTGCGCTACATCCTGCGCCGCTTTACGGAATTTTCGACGTCGGCAGCGCAGCACGAGGGGCTGCCAAGTCAGCAGCATCAAGCGCTGCTAGCCATCAAAGGCCATCGCGGCGAAACCCTCATGACGGTCGGGGACTTGTCCGAGCGCCTCGTCGTTGCGCGGCACACCGCTTCCGAACTTGTCGAGCGGCTCGTGGGGGGAGGCTATGTTACGCGCGAGCCCGATTCGCACGACAAGCGACGTCAAACGCTCGCGCTTACTGGTAAGGCGGAAGACGTCCTTACGCGATTGAGCGCCATTCATCTGACCGAGATCCGTGAAATGGCTCCGCGCTTGATAGAGTTACTTGGCGATCTCCAGACAAAGGGCCCTTCTTCGGAGCCTTGACCACTCAGGCGCCTGCGGCCTGCTCATCCCAACCTACGTGCTAAGTTGACCGTTTCCCCAAAGGAGCCGCTCCGCTTTATTTATATCGTATTACGATATATATTACACCGAGCGGGATCGACGTTGTGCCTTTCCAGTCGGTTGTTTTCCGCCAAATGAGGAGCAGTTCAGTATGTTCTCGAATAAAGACACGTCACCACGGAAACGCGACCCTGGCTCCGTTTCCGTATCATCGCGATACATTCCCTTCGACTTCTGTTCGCCGACGGCAAAAATGGATCTGCTTCGTGCGCAACTTGCCGCACGTGGTCATGCGACTGGCGGCATGAGCTTGAGACTGCTCATCCTGGAGTGGAGATACGACCTTTTTGTTCTCTCGTTCCACCTCGGCAATTGGATGACGGAGGTCGATCGACGCTTTAGCCGGTTGCGTAATTGACGTGCCAGGCTGGGCGTGGCTCGTGTGCCGGGAGCAGGTCGACATAAACACGTCACCATTGCGATCTTCGAACAGACACTGACTGGCCGAAAAGACCGCCGTCCCATCGATTCCCTTGACGCCGTCGCCGTAGATGTCATCACCTTCGACTATGACGTCGCCGAGGTTGATGCCGACGCGGAACTGAATTCGCTGTGCCGCGGTGATGCCCTGGCCCTGGCGGGCCATTTTCCGCTGGATCCGGCGGCGCACTGAACAGCGTCCACGACGCTCGCGAACTCGACGAGCGCGCCATCACCCATCAACTTGATGATGCGACCATGGAACTCCTCGATGACAGGATCGATTAACTCCCGGCGACAAGCCTTCAGCCGCTCCAGAGTGCCAACCTCATCCGCTCCCATGAGACGGCTATAGCCGACCACATCGGCAGAAAGTATCGCGGTGAGCCGCCTCTCCATTTTCTGCCCGCCCTTCCGATGGCCAGCTTTATCCTACCACTTCGAGGGCGCGCAGGCACCGCAAGTCCCGAATGCGTCTTGGTCAAAAGTCGCGAGATCGAGCGACCGTTGCAAAATGCGACCCACTAGCGAGGCTCTAATTTAGCAATCCAAGCTATTGGGATAGAATGACGACGGAAATGACCTCGACCATTCGGAACGACAATGGATCGCAGGCTCGCCGCCGTCATGATTGCCGACGTCTCCGGTTATGGCCTGCTTAGCCAAGCCGACGAGGAAGGCGCTCGCGCGTGCTTCCAGGCCGATCTGCACAGTGTATTTGAACCAAGGATCACCGCGCACGGTGGACGCTTGGTCAAAACAATGGGCGACGGCCTGCTCGTCGAGTTCCACAGTGTCGTCGAGGCGGTTCGCTGTGCGGTGGAGGTGCAGCGAGCGAAGTCCGAGAGCCGCGGCGTCGAGGAGCACAGGCTAGAATTCCGTATCGGCATCAATCTCGGCGACGTTATCGTCGAGGATGACGACATCCAGGGTGATGGCGTTATCATCGCCGAGCGCCTACAGAGCCTGGCCAAGCCGGGTGGGATCGTCATCTCGGGCACGGCTTACGATCACCTTGGAAAGCACCTCGAGGTCGCTTTTGAATTTTTCGGCGAACAGCATCTGAAGCACGTCGAGAAGCCGGTGCGGACCTATCGCCTCTTGCTGGATGACGGTCGTCCCGAGAACGCAACCTCTGAACGATACCGGAGGAAACGCTGGGTCGCGCTCGCGGCGGCCGCCGTGGCGCTCGTGGTGGTCGCTGTCGGTGTGATTTGGTGGCGGCCTTGGGAACGGGCCGTGGAAGCCGCCTTGATCCAACCCTCGGACCTTACCCCGCCGGACAAGCCGTCGATCGCAGTGCTTCCGTTTGCCAACGTGAGCGACGATCCCAAGCAGGAATATTTCGCCGACGGCATGACCGACGGCCTTGTCACCGAACTGGCCCAGATATCCGGTTTGTTCGTCATCGCCCGCAACTCGACCTTCGCCTACAAGGGCAAGGCGGTGACGGCCGAGCAAGTGTCCAAGGAACTTGGGGTCAGATATATCCTGGAGGGCAGCGTGCAACGCGCAGGGGAGCAACTCCGGATCAATGCCCAACTCGTCGACTCGCAAAGTGGAGGACACGCCTGGGCCGGAAAATTCGACGGAACGCTCGCCGATGTCTTTGCATTGCAGGACGAGGTGACAGGCGGCATTGCCGATGCCCTGGCGCTGCGGTTGCAGCCCGACGAGGAAATCGCCTTAGGTCGTAAGGAAACGACGGCTCCTGCGGCTTTCGATGCGTTCCTGCGCGGCTGGGAACACTACCGGCGCATGACACCCGAGGATTCCGTCAGGGCCGTGCCGTATTTCGAAGAGGCGATTGCGCTCGATCCTGCCTATGGACGCGCTCATGCTGCGGCGGCCATGGTCTACGCGCGCCTTTACGCCTGGCGTTGGCATTACCATCTGGGCATCTCGCGCTTTGAAGCGAGGGCCAAGGCATCGAAGTACCTGCGCACCGCGCAGGGGCACAACACGGCCTTGGCGCATCAGGTTGCTGGTCTCCTGTCCGAAGCCGACTGGCAGCACGCAGAGGCGCTCGTCGAATTCAAGGAAGCCATCGCGCTCGCCCCCGGAGACTCCTGGAGCTACGCGATGATGGCGCTCACTCTCACCTCCGCTGGGCGGCCGGATGAGGCGATGCCCCATATTCGCACCGCCATCCGGCTCGATCCTCATTATCCTTCGTTCTTCATGTTCGTCCTCGGCCTGACGGAGTTCAACCTCAGGAATTATGAGGCGGCAGCGGAGGCAGCGGAGAAGAGCACGAGGCTCAGTCCCGAGGATGATAATTCGTTTCTTCTCCTCGCCGCCGCCTCGGGGCTCCTTGGCCGCCGTGCGGAAGCCGAGGCTGCAATCGCCCGCTACAATGCGCTCAGCGTCGGGCGAGGTGGAACCGTCGTCACCATCTCAACCGCCCCGCCGTTGGACCTCGCGAGGCAAGAGGACCGAGAAGCGTGCCTACAGGGGCTACGGCTCGCCGGCGTGCCGGCGAGCATGCGGAGCGGCGAATTCAGCAGCAAGAACAAGCTGACAGCCGACGAGATCCGCTCGCTGTTTCTCGGACATCGCCTGCGCGGACGCGTGCTGGACTATGGCGAGGTGCACGAGGCAGCCTTTTCGACCGACGGTAAAGGCACGCTGTCGGGGGGCTGGGCTTCGATCGGCGGTGGCCGCATGGCCGACTTGGAAATGCGATTTCAGGGGGACGAGGTTTGTTTTCTGTGGCGCAAGACCGCCAACCTCTGCGGCATGGTGCTGCGGAACCCCGGAGGGCTCAACGCCAAGGAGAACGAGTTCGTCTGGTACCACGGGGACATGGCCTTCACCTTCTCGCAGGTTCAGTGAATTCAGCTGGACGGATTTCGGCTTTGGTGAGGCCGGCGGCCGCAGCTTATGGGAGTCCCAGTCCTCGATCGCTTTACGTTCTCCGGAAGAGCCGACGGCCGCCATTCCAGTACAGAGTTCCACCTCACCCGCGACCAGCGGCAGGCGAAAGAGCGGCTGCACGACGCCATGCGGGAGTTTAATGCTGCCGTGAAGTTTGCGGCGAAGACCGGACTTGAAGTCGACGTCTCTCAGGTGACCTGCTACGCACCTACAGCGCCGAACCGCTCATGCTGGTGGACGTGGCTGCCAACCCCCCAGGGAAACGCCCGAATATCGACGTCGGGGAGTTCTGAAGGAACGTTACGTGCCAATGCCGGTTTATTAGATGTCGGTGACCATGATGCGGGGTCATCGGCGGGCTCTGATCTCCCCTTCCCACTGGAGCCCGGATTACGCACTCTTGGCCCGGTTGTCCCCTTTCGGGGCCATTTTCTTGCAACCGAGCACCCTCAAATGAGAACAACGTCCGCATAAACGAGTTGGAACTCCGTAAGGAGTTCTAGCGATGATCCTGGTCCCACCTGAATTTGACTGCCGAGGCGGCGAGGGTTCGGAGGCCTCGGGTCTGATCGCCTCCATTAAGTACGCTCTGGCGACGGAAGCACCGGCGACGAGTTCATCCGGCGAATTGCGGAGGATATAGCCGGAGCGGACCGTTAGCGCCTCCTCAAAGACGCATCTGCGTTCGAACCAGTTCATTGGACTTCGTCCCAAGGCGCAAATATCATCAGATTGTCGCCGCACCCGGGTAAGTCCCAATGGCCGAAGAACACGTCAAGCGCCGTCTCGCAGCCATCGTCGTCGCGGACGTCGTTGGTTACTCGCGATTGATGGAGAAGGACGAAGTTGCGACGCTGGCAGCGCTGAAGGAGCGCCGGGCGACAATTCTTCAGCCTATCGTGCGCGCGCATGGCGGCCGCATCGTCAAAGTGATGGGAGACGGGGTTCTCCTGGAGTTTCCAAGCGCGGTCAACGCCCTGTCGGGCGCGATCGAGTTGCAGCGGAAGATGCAGGATGCAAACGCGGCCCTCCCGGAGGCGCGCCGTATCGTCTTGCGCATCGGGATCAATCTCGGCGATGTCGTCATTGACGGCGGCGACGTCTATGGCGACGGCGTCAACATCGCCGCAAGGATACAAAGCCTCGCCGAGCCGGGTGCCATCTACGTATCGGCGGGCATCCGCGATCAAGTCAAGCGGAAGCTCGCGCTTGGCTTCGATGATCTCGGGCCGAAATCCCTGAAAAACATCGCCGAAGAGGTGCATGTCTATCGGGTACTTTACGAGCCCGGAGCCACGAAGGATCACGCAGAAAAAGCGGAGCTGCCGCTGCCTGCCAGGCCGTCCATCGCCGTGTTGCCCTTCACCAATCTGAGCGGGGAAGCCGAATACGACGTTTTCACAGACGGATTGACCGAAGACCTTATTACCGACCTTTCAAGAAATGCCGGCCTGTTTGTCATCGCGCGCCATTCAAGCTTCGCCTACAAGGGGCAGTCGGCCGACGTTCGATTGATCGCGCGCGAGTTGGGCGTCCGCTACCTCGTGGAGGGTAGTGCACGCCGCGCCGCCGGTCGCGTGCGCATCAACGTTCAACTCGTCGATGCCGTTGGCGGAGATCATCTCTGGGCCGAACGCTTCGACCGAAATCTCGAAGACATTTTCGGCGTACAGGACGAAGTCACAGACAAGATCGTCGAGGCCCTTGTTGGACGCTTGGCGAACTCACCGTCACGCAGCCGTCCGAAGAGCCTGGAAGCGTATGACCTTTGTGTCCGCGGGCGAAGTCTGATCTCAGCATTCAACAGTTCCCCAGAAGCGCTTCGCGAGGCCGAGATACTCTTGAACCAGGCAGTCTCCATCGATTCCGAATATGCGGAGGCATTTCGCTGGCTGGCTTTTGTTTACTGGCAATTGTGGGCGCAGGGCATTGAACCCACGGGGGAGAACATATCACGAGTCCTTCAACTGGCCCGCAAAGCTGTAGCATTGGACGAGAACGACGCTGCCAATCATTGGTTTTTGGGATATTTGTTGGCCTATGAAAAACATTGGCCCGAGTCCGATAAGGAGTTTGCAGTCGCCTTCGCGCTGGAACCAAACAATGCGGATGCCCTAGCCATCTGCTCCGAGATTGCGGCGTTGGCCGGTCGCACATCGGAAGCAATCGAAATGATCCAAAGGGCGCTTCGCCTAAACCCGCACCCGGCCGGGTGGTATTATTGGCAGCTTGGATTCGCCCATTACGCGGCCTGCCAATATGAAGACGCCGTCAAGATTCTGCGCATGGAGGCGATCTACCGCAGCCCCTCACGCCGCATACTGGCGGCGAGCCTTGCCCAACTCGGACGCATAGACGAGGCGACGCGTGAGGCAGCTCTATTCATGGCGATGGCCCCGAAGTTCACGATTACCCACTGGGCCGCTGCACAACCCACCCGCGATCCGGAGACACTCCAGCGCTTCGTCGAAGGCTATCGCATGGCCGGATTACCGGACTGAATGTGTTCGGGCTCGTAGGACGCCGGCAATTTCAACTCGTACAGCTTTGCGGACTGTGATCTTCGTCGTCGATGAACATGTTGCTCAGCACCGTCAAGTGCCGAAAGAAGGGCTTGGCGCTGGTTGGGCGGCGAATGGACTCCGGCATGTTGGTCGCAGCGGCGTTACGCCTAAGGTAAGTGAACCACACAAAGTGAGGAAGACCACATATTTTCAGAGTATCCTGTGGTTTACAGAACTTTGTGACCTGGATTGCGGTCACTTGGTTTCGCTCCGCTGGGAGGGGCTCCGATGACGATGGTGCGCTTTCTCCGCCTTGTCCTTCTGGCGTCGGTCTTGGGAAGTCTAGCCGCCGCGTGGTGCGCGCCATTCGCACCTTCAACCTGACGCACATGAACCGCGGGCGGAACGCCTATCAGGCGAGCCATTGCTACAGCGTGGCGGATTACATGCAGGCAGATTGAGAGGTTCTTTAACGCACGTCATCCTGGTAACCTCAACGTCGCCGGTGGCTGCCGCATCTCGCGAGGTCGAAACGACAGCTGAGGCACACTCGCGCTTGACCAGCTCGGCCAACCGCGAGCACCGACCTCGGCCGGTGTGCGCCCTCCTGCTGTTGCGGCCTGTGCCGCTGCTTCGGGACGCGCGCTTCCAGGCTCATTGTACTGCAAGCTGAGATGACGTCCCAGGGAGTGGTGTAGCAGGAAGGCGGCCATCAGTGTTTTTCCGGTAGGGTCGGGTTGTTCAAGCTCAACCTGATGGAAAGATCACCGATGACCGACGAGATGATGAACCTGCGCTCGCTTGTTGAGAAGAGCGCGGACGCGGATTTGCTGCGGGAGATGATTGGCTTTGCCGCCGAGAAGCTGATGGAGCTGGAGGTCGGGGCGAAGACGGGCGCAGCCTATGGCGAGAAGAGCGCCTTTCGGCTTGCCCAACGTAACGGCTACCGCGAGCGCGACTGGGAAACACGGGCCGGGACCGTGGAACTGCGCATCCCGAAGCTGCGTACCGGCACCTATTTCCCGAGCTTTCTCGAGCCGCGCCGCATGGCCGAGAAGGCTCTGACGGCCGTGATACAGGAAGCCTACATCCAGGGCGTTTCGACCCGCTCCGTCGACGACCTGGTCAAGGCGATGGGCATGAGCGGCATCTCCAAGAGCCAGGTCTCGAGGTTGTGCGAGGAGATCGACGACAAGGTGAAGGCGTTCCTCAGCCGCCCCATTGAAGGCGACTGGCCATATCTGTGGATCGACGCCACCTATCTGAAGGTTCGTCGCGGTGGCCGCATCGTCTCGGTCGCCGTCATCATCGCCGTCGGCGTCAACACCGACGGACGGCGCGAGGTCTTGGGCATGGAGATTGGCACGTCCGAGGCCGAGCCGATCTGGACGGATTTTCTGCGCAAACTGACGCGAAGGGGTCTCAGAGGCGTCAAGCTCGTCGTCTCCGATGCCCATGAAGGGATCAAGGCCGCCGTCTCCAAGGTTCTATCGGCCACCTGGCAGAGGTGCAGGGTTCACTTCATGAGAAACGCGCTGGCCCATGCCGGAAAGAGCGGGCGACGAGTGGTCTCCGCCTTCATCGCCACAGCCTTCGCCCAAGATACGCCGGAGACCGCAAGCACTCAGTGGCGTAACGTCGCCGACCAGATCAGGCCGAAAGTGCCGAAGCTCGCCCAACTCATGGACACCGCTGAAGAAGACGTGCTCGCCTATATGACCTTTCCCAGGCAGCACTGGGCCAAGCTTCACAGCACCAACCCCATCGAGCGCCTCAATGGGGAGATCAAGCGGCGCACCGAGGTTGTCGGCATCTTCCCCAACGATGACGCCATCGTCCGCCTCGTCGGCGCATTGCTGCTCGAACAGAACGACGAGTGGGCCGTCCAGCGCTCCAGATACCTGACCCTTGAGACCATCGCCGCAATGAGCGATGATCCGCTCATCAGCCTGCCCGCTGCGGCAAGCTGACCCATTCCCGGCTCCGTCCGGAAAGCACGGCGATCGCCGAAGCTACACCACTCCCTGGGACGTCATCCAAGCTGATGCTTCTCACGATCGAGCATGAGCTTTTGGAGGTGAACCGAAGGCGGACCTGAAAGCATGGCCGAATGCACTCTGCGACGTATAGCCAACCTTGCGTGAGACACTGGCGACAGTCTCATCACTCCGAGTCAGCGCCGCACGCGCGATGGTGAGACGCCACGCCCGCACATAGGCGAGTGGCGGCTGTCCCACACGGCGCGTGAACTCAGCAGAAAAGGCAGCCCGCGACATACCGGCCACACTGGCAAGCTGGGCCACCGTCCACGGCTGCGCGACGTCCCCATGAATGAGGCGAAGTACCCGACCGAGCCGGGGATCCGTCAGAGCGCCAAGCCATCCGATCTCGACCGCATCGATACTCCCCGCATAGGCGCGGATCGCCTCCACCAACAACACATCGGCGAGCCGCGCATTGACGATCTCGCTGCCGATGATATCGCGCTCGATCTCGTCATTCATCAGCCCCAGGATCGTCGCCATCGCTCCAGATGCAGGCGAGGATCGAGGGACGAACAGGAAATCCGGCAGCATGTCGAGCAAAAAGTCCACATTTCCGGGGTCGAACGTGACGGTTCCCCCGATCGCAACTGTCTCGTCACCCCCAAGACGCGCAACATCACCGATGCCGTAGAAGGTTTGGCCGTCGAGGGGCGGCACCTCCGGATCGCTGGCTATAGCATATGCCGTGCGCCCTAACAGGCAGACGTCCCCCGTGCTCATGAGCTGGGGCGCCCGCGCCGGTAGCATTATCCAGCCGGTTCCCCGCAACAGTGCCACAAACTTGAGCCGGTCGAGCGCTGGAAATGTGAGAGCCCATCGTCCTGCTGCCTCCAGCCGGGTGCGGCGGCTCACCCTCGCGCCAAGAACGTTGAGGACATCCGATAGGGGGTCAGTTACAGCTTTAGACGATCGCGATAAATCCATAGACATCCTAGCATAGCTCATCTTGAACCACGTGCCTATCTTCTCCGATGACATCAATGAAGGAGAATTGTTTTGGGTATCGAAGGCAAGGTTGTCGCCATCACAGGCGCAAGTAGCGGGATCGGACGCGCGACGGCGAAACTGCTCGCAGAACGAGGGGCTTTTGTCGTTCTAGGCGCGCGCCGCGAGGAGGCACTCGCAGCGATCGTAGATGAAATCATCGCTGCAGGCGGCAAGGCCGTGCACAAGGCGACCGACGTTCGCCAGCGGAGCGATCTTGAAGCACTTGTAGCATTGGCAATTGAGCATGGCGGTAGGCTCGACGTCATTGTGAACAATGCCGGGATTGGCCCCATATCCCGTTTCGATGCGCTCCGCGTCGAGGACTGGGACGCCATGATCGACGTCAATTTGCGTGGCACGCTCTACGGCATCGCTGCGGCATTGCCGGTCTTCCAGCGTCAACAGTCGGGCCACGTCATCAACATCGTCTCGACCGCAGGCATCAAAATCCTGCCCACCATGGGTGTGTATGCCGCGACCAAGAACGCAGTGCGGACCATCAGCGAAGCCTTGAGGCAGGAAGCAGGACCGCATCTGAGGGTCACCGAGATTTCGCCGGGGATGATCTCGACTGACTTTGCAAGCTCGATAACCGATCCCGCCGTGAAGTCGGCAATTGGAGAACGCGCATCTAGTGTCGCTATCTCACCGACTTCGATCGCTCGGGGCATTGCCTATGCGATCGAGCAGCCGGCCGATGTGGACATTGGCAGTATTGTAATTCGACCAACAGCCCAGGATTGAACGTCTGATTTCGGGTGAATCTCCGGCCTTGGCCAATAGTCGTCTCTGGTCGGAAGCCGCTTGGCCGATGTGCTGCTGAACGGCAGCTATCTCAGATCGGGGCCTCGAAGCAGCCCGTCAGCTTCCGCAATTGAGACTCTCGGATTCATACACAACAAAGAAACCGTTCCTCCCGCTTCTCGGGCGTTCAGATCAAAGGCAGCAACGCGAACTCTCCCTCCGCCCGAGCCGACTGGAAGCCGGCAACATGCCGCTCAGTCCGGATGTCTCCGATCCTTCGCCTTGAAGAGATACGAACCCAAAACCCACGATTTAAGGAAGGGCGGCATAAGGCTCGACTATGGACTTCGAGTTAGTCTCCGGCCTGCCGACGCACTGACCAGCCGGATGCTCGTTGAATTTGGGAGAGCAGCGCCACACATACCGTATGAAACGGCTTCATCGATGGCGAGCACTCCGACTGTGGTGCGAACAAGCGCGTTCCGAGGCGTAGTTACCCGTCTTACGTCGCCGCCTCGAAAAGCTTTATTCTTGTGCGAAAGTTTCGCATAAGCTTTCGTTACCAAATTCCGATATGTACGAATTGGCATATTTCCGCAGGCTCCGCAGCACATGACCGACGCAATGATCAATGAGAAGGTTCTGGCTTGGGCGGTTGACCGCGCCGAGATCCCGCTCGATGTCGTCGCGAAAAAGGTCAACGTGAAGCCGGAGCGTATTGCGACCTGGATCGAGGGCGACGAGCGCCCGACCTTCCGCCAGGCCCAAAGCCTGTCTAGCGCGCTGCATATTCCCTTCGGATACCTATTCCTGAAGGAACCTCCCGAGGAAAAGCTCGCGATTCCTGATCTTCGAACTGTTGGCGGCGACCCAGCCGGTAAGCTCGATTTGAACTTCCGTGACCTCCTAAATGACGTTCTCTTCAAACGCGATTGGTTCCGAGACTTCATCCAGGATCATGCCGGCCTCGAACTGGAATTCGTCGGAAAATTCACCGTCAACGATAGCGCCGAGACTGTCGCCGCCGACATGCGAAAGTCCCTCTACGGTGAGGAAGGGCCGCCGCAGACCGGCAATTGGGAAGAGCACCTACGCATGCTCATCGACAGAGCCGAGGCGGCCGGAATATGGGTCATGCGCAATGGTATCGTCGGCAGCAACACCCACCGCCCACTTTCCGTCAGCCAGTTCCGTGGCTTTGCCATCAGCGACAAGGTCGTTCCGCTGATTTTCATCAACGGAAAGGATGCCAAGGCGGCGCAGATCTTCACCTTTGCGCACGAACTCGCGCATATTTGGCTTGGCGAAAGCGGCGTTTCCAACGTCCAACTGGGCGACGCGAACTATGGCGTCCACCAGAAGGTCGAACGCAAGTGCAACGAGATCGCCGCGGAGTTCCTGATCCCGGCGGCCGGTTTCGCAGCACAATGGCGCGCAGCGGATAGCCTGTCGGACAATGCCGACCGGCTGAGCCGCGTCTACAAGGTCAGCCGCATCGTAATCGTGCGGCGCGCGCTCGATCTCGGCTTGATAGATCAGGCGAGCTATTCGCGTTTTTACGCAACCGAGGTCGCGCGGTGGAGCGATACGCCAGCAAGCGAAGGCGGGAGCTTCCACAATAACCTGCCCTTGCGCAACGGGCTGCGCTTTACGCGCGCGGTCGTCAATCAGGCGGTCGGCGGCGGGTTGCTTCTGCGCCATGCTGCATCCTTGTTGAACGCTCAGCCGACGGCGATCCTCAGCTATCATAAGAACGGTCGCCCGACGCAATGAAATTTCTGCTCGACACGAACGTCTTCATCGAGGCTAAGAACCGATATTACGCCTTCGACATCTGCCCGGGTTTCTGGGACTGGATGGATGCGGTCTGCGACGGCGACGTCGCGTCAATCGTCAGTGTTCGCGACGAAATGACCGGCGGGAATGATGAACTCGCGGACTGGGCCAAGGACCGGAAGGATGCCGCGTGGTTCCTGGCCGTCGATGACGTCGACACGCAAGGCAATTTCGCCGAGATCGTCCAGCACGTGGCAACGGCCCATTATAGTGAGCCGGCAGTTGCAAAGTTCCTCGACAGCGCCGATTCACTGCTGATCGCCAAGGCCCGTTCGATCGGCGCCACCGTCGTCACCCATGAACTGCCGAACCCGGAATCGAAGAAGCGCGTCCTGATCCCGGATGTCTGCCTGGTCTTCGACGTTCCCTTCATGAACACATTCGAAGCGCTCCGCCAGTTCTCCGCAAAGTTCGTTTGGTCGGCATAACAATCAAAGACCGGCGGCATGCCATGCTCGAACCGATACGGAAATCCGGGTTCCCGACGATACATGGCCTTTATCAACCAAAGACAGCGGTAGCCTTGATACACAAGGGCTACCATGCGATTCTTCGGGCATGATCCGAAGGAGATGAGAATGTCGGAGATGCTTGCAGCGCTTACCAACATTCGGACCGCGGAAGATATGGTCGTGGCCTTTCGCGATGAGGAACAGTGTCGGCGATTGCTGGAAAGCATGGTGTGGCCGGCCGGAAGAGTTTGCCCCGCCTGTGGTTACAAGCGCTCGATCGCGATCGCCGGGCGCGATATGGGCAAGCGGCGTGCGCGTCCGGGTCTCTATCAATGCTCCAGCGGCGAGTGTCGGTTCCAGTTTACGGTGACGACCCACACGCCGCTGCATTCCACAAAACTTCCTTTGAGTGTCTGGCTGAAGGGCATGTGGCTCATGCTGCAGTCGGATAAAGGTTTGTCCTCGGTGCGTCTGGCCGAGGCTCTGGGGGTGAGCCAACCCACGGCCTGGCGGATGGGACACGCGCTGCGTCTGATGGCGGCGCGCGAGCACATGCTCGATGGCACGGTGGAGATCGACCATTTTTATCTCGGTGGGCGCGCAAGAATAAATCCGGACGATCCACCGCCTGGACGAGGCCGAAAAGGCCTACCGAATACCCAGAAGACGCCTGTCATGGTGATCGTTCAACGGCCAGATGACATCACACCCGGCACTCCGGCCGGTGACGCGCGTGCTGCGGTAGTGACTGGTCTTTCGCTCCGGGCAGCGGCGCGCGCCGCCGAAGCGCAGATCGACCCCGACGCCTGCTTGATGAGCGATGAGGCGACAGCGTTCATGGCCCTTGGCGAGAGCTATGCCAGACATGACACTGTGAAGCATTCCAGCCGCGAATACGTTCGTGACGCCGTTCATGTCAATTCGGTCGAAGGTTTCAATGCCCGCGTCCGCCGCACAATTGCCGGCGTCTTTCATCACATCAGCCCGCAGCACGCCGACCTGTATTTCCACGAGATCGGTTTCCGCTGGTCACAGCGCATTGTGACGGGCCAGGCTGTGCGGAAAAGCCGAAATGGCAGGGAACGCATGAAAACCCTTTGGTCACGCGTGCCACCGGCGCTGCAATTGCTGCAAATCTTTCGCGCCGCGACCGGCCGTCAACTGCGCAGAAGTCGGGATGGTGGCATCATCGTCAAATCAGCAGTCGCTGTCTTTGGTTGATAAAGGCCCGATACATTATGCGATCTGCATGGCCTAGACCGTGAACATCCCGGGAACAGCTCCAGACGTGAAGCGATGAACGCCTGGAGCTCCTCGAGTCAGTCCAATGCTTCGGTAGCCGCGCTGCTCACCCGTCGCGACCGTCGTCCGGCAGCGCTCATACTCGGTTATGCTGGAGTCCATCCGAATGTATGAAACCCTACCTGGAAGGCTCGCCCAGGCACTATACTAATCATGCGGCGCATGCGACGCGCCGCCTATCTGAGGCGCCGGCGACCAGCATTCACGGTGCACGCTAGATTTATTGAAAGACGAGTACCTGCGGGCTCGCCCTGTCATTGGGTTAGTCTTTCGGTTTGGAGAAGCGAACGCCGGCGCCGCCACGATCCATGACCTCAAGCACGATCTTGGCGAGCGGGCCCGAATGGCGGTGGATGCAGGTCTTGTCCTGCGCAAGCGTACGGTGGCATATTTGGTAGCTCTCTCCGCAAACAAAGAGTATGCGTGACCAGGTATGTTCCCGACCTCACGCCCGCGCTCTGGCAGGTGAACCGCGTTGGAGCGACGCTCGATGAGTTCTCGAGGAAGGTGCGAAATCTACTACGGGACCGTATTAAGGGCGGTCAAGTTCTCGATTGACCAAACGGCATATGTCGATAAAATCCGATTCCATCGACACGTTTATGCAACATGTCGCCGCCAGCGACATATCCGGACACAGTTTCGACCGGAGCAAGGAAACTAGAATGCCGTTTCGGCCTGACCGCCCCTACAACGATCTGCCAACACTACCACCCAACCAGGACCTTGAGACGAAGGCAGTTCTCAAAGCGTGCATTACAGCGCGCGCAGCGCTGGCAGAACTCAAAGTATCCGGAGAGCTCATTCCAAATCAGTCTGTGCTGATCAACTCCATCCCTTTGTTGGAAGCACAGGCGAGCTCAGAGATCGAAAACATCGTTACGACGACCGACCGAATGTTCCGCTTTGCTGGAGATGTGGGGCATTCGCCGGACCCTGCAACAAAGGAAGCTCTACGCTACCGCACCGCGCTGCACCAAGGCTTCCAACTGCTCAAAGAGCGACCAGTTTCAACAACAATGGCGATCGAAATCTGCCGGACAATAAAGGGTATTGACCTCGACATACGCGCCACCCCGGGGACCGCGCTCTACAACGAGGCGACGGGAAAGGTCATCTACACGCCTCCTGAAGGTCGCGATCTATTAAGGGGCAAGCTGTCAAATTGGGAACGCTACATCCATGAGGCCGAAGACATCGATCCGCTGATCCGGCTTGCAGTCATGCACTACCAGTTTGAAGCGATCCACCCCTTCACCGATGGCAATGGAAGAACAGGCCGCGTTCTCAATCTCCTCTATCTCGTTGACAAGGGGTTGCTCAACATTCCCGTGCTTTATCTGAGCCGGTATATTATCGGTAACAAGCGAGCTTACTACGACCATCTCCAGCGGGTGACGACGGAAGGTGCCTGGGAGGACTGGATCCTCTACATGCTCGCCGGCATCCGCGAAACTGCGGAATGGTCAAACAGAAAAATCCATGCGATCCGCGATCTTCTCGACGATACGGGCGCTCGGATGCGTCGCGAATTGCCAAAAATCTATTCCCGCGAGCTCGCGGAAGTCATTTTCGTCAACCCTTATTGCCGGATCTCAGACGTTGTATCGGCAGGCATCGCAAAACGGCAAGCCGCCGCAGTCTACCTAAAAGCGCTGGTCGATGCCGATATTCTCGCAGAGGTCAAATCTGGTCGTGAAAACCTCTACATCAATCCTCGGCTGCTCGAGCTGCTTACCGGAAACGGTCTCAATGACGTTTGATCCTAGTCCCAGAAGGTGGACACCATGCGCCTTCAGGTCTCGTTATCGTGGTACTCGCTGGCGTAAAGCTCCGCCTGCAGCTGCGCGGTCGACGCAACTGGATGCGACGAGACGTAAGAGAGCGGTTTGATCTGCCCATGCGCTCCAGTCGATACATTGTGCGATCTTATCGGCCCGGGCCCACCATACTCTTAAGATCGAAGTCCGCCGTCCATGCTATGATGGTCTCGCCCGAGTGATCTCTCTTGGGCGTCAATCCGAAGTGCGGCAGAGCAGCCGCTTTGGGCCGAAAGAAGCACCCCGCTATTGGCCGCTGATTCCGACCAGTTTCGGGTGCTGATAAATAGTAGGACGGCCAGCGTGATCTCGCGGCAGCAACGTGACGTCAATCGGTCGCCCGACCCCGTTCTAAAGATAACGGCGATCGCGTCCTCGGGACTTTTGACAGGCCGGGGACCTTTAGTCCACCCAGGCTCTACTCGACTAGCAAGACTCTTTTGTTCGCCGGGTTTTGACCTCGGGACCTTGTCGCCAAACCACTTATTCAGGATGGCGTGCAGTGCGACTGATGCGCTGAAGCGTCGGTCGTAGAGGAATTGCAGGACCAAGCTTAAAATATGGATGGACTGCCAACGGTCGGAGCCCTCGGATTCCGGATCCCAGGGCAAAGATCCGCTTCCAGTCGATACATTATGCGATCTGCTTGGCCCGACCGTGAACATACGCGCAACAACCCTCTGCACAGGGTTGATCTGCCGTTCGGCTTGACCGTTGCTCCACGGGAGTCGGCATCAATATCCCAGATCAAGACGCTGGCGAACCGATGATTGCCGGGATGCGTACCCGTCATTTCTGGAACGCCTAGGGGGGCGCCAATTTGCACAGCGAAAGAAAGCAACGCGGTCGGCGCTCCTTTCCCTGGGCTGTCCAGCGCCAGCGCTTTGTCTCGGCTTTCGTTCAAAGTCGAGTATTTCGAGCCTGCGAACGACGAGCATGCAGGCGTTTCCGATTTCCATCTGCCCCATCCTGTAGAGACTTCCGAACGATTTGTTGGAAACAGAAAACGGCCGTCCACCGCTTTGATCGGTGGACGGCCGCCGGGATGGGCTGTGGAGGAGCCCAGCCTATCGCGAGGCGTATTCGGCCTCGTTCGTCTTGGTCACGAGTTCGAACGGCACCCAGTAGACGGGCTCGACCGGCTCGCCCTTGACCATTTTGGTCACCGCCTCGACGGCCTTAACCCCTTGTCCCTTCGCGTTGTGGAACACCGTAATGTCGAGGTTGCCTTCAGCCATCTGCTGGAGCGCCTCGCCGGTGCCATCGATGCCGGCGGACACGATCGGCTTCGGATCGGCGCCTGCAGCCTTCATCGCTAGGATCGCACCAATCAAGGCCTGTGACATCGATGACGTCGACGAGGAGGACGTCATCCGGTTCGACCACGCGGGGCGCACGTTCGCGATCTACCGCAGCCCTGGCGACAAGTTCTATGCCACCGACGGCCTGTGCACCCACGAAAAGGTGCACCTCGCGGACGGCTTGGTCATGGACAACATCATCGAGTGTCCGAAGCACAATGGCCGGTTCGACTACAGAACCGGCGAAGCCAAGGGTGCACCGGTCTGCGTCAATCTCAGGACTTATCCGGTCAAGGTTGATGACGACGGCGTGCATGTTCAGGTGGAGTGATGCTGAAGGTTCCGAGAATTGCCGTCGTCGGCGCCGGCGAATGTGGCGCTCGCGCCGCATTCGCCCTTCGCTCCCGGGGCTTCGAAGGATTGCTGACGCTAATCGGCGGCGAACGACATCTGCCCTACGAGCGGCCTCCGCTTTCGAAATCCGTTTGCGGTGAGGTGGAGCTCTACAGACCGGTCGCACGCGGCGAGGAATACGCGGCGGCTGCCATCGATCTGCGCCTTGGCATCGATGTCGTCGGCATCGATCGGTCAAGCAAGCGGTTGATCCTTTCCGATGACAGCACGATTTCCTATGACAAGCTGCTTCTTGCGACTGGCGCCCGGGCTCGGCGGCTCCCCGGCGTTCCAGTGAGCGGCCGAATCCACACGCTTCGCACGTTCGAAGACGCTCTCGCCATTCGCGAGGCCCTACGAGCCGGCGCCTCGCTCGCCATTATCGGAGGCGGATTCATCGGGCTGGAACTTGCGGCCGCCGCCCGCAGCGCCGGTTGTCGCGTGACTGTCATCGAAACCCAGGACCGGCTCCTCAAGCGCGCGGTGCCAGAGGATATCGCGTGCATCGTGGCGAACCGCCACCGACAGGAGGGCGTCGAGATCGTATGCGGCGCCGAGCAGGTCAGGCTGGCCGTCGAGAACGGCATGCCCTTGATCGCAATGGCCAACCGGGACTCGATTACCCCGGACCACGTCGTGGTGGGGATCGGTGCAATCCCAAACAACGAGCTCGCGCTCAATGCCGGTCTCGAAATCGACAATGGGATTGCCGTCGACGAGTATCTGCAAACGTCCGATCCAGACATCTACGCTGCCGGCGACTGCTGCTCGTTTCCGCTGCCGACCCATGGCAACAAACGCATTCGGCTGGAGGCCTGGCGCAATGCCCAGGAACAGTCCCAAATCGTTTCCGCCAATCTGCTGGGCGAACGCTGCGCCGTGAACAACATTCCGTGGTTCTGGTCGGACCAGTATGAGATGAGCCTTCAGATCGCGGGACTTCCCAGTGATGCGGTTCGCCAGGTCAGACGGGACTTGCCCGGCGGTGGCCTTCTTCTCTTCCACCTTGACCAAAACAACCGGATCGTTGGGGCGAGCGGCATCGGCCAGGGCAATTCCGTCGCCAAGCACATCCGGCTTTCCGAAATGCTGATTGCTGCCGGTCAGCCGCAAGATCTCGACGAATTGTCCTCACCGAACCTGCAACTGAAATCGCTGCTGAAAAGATAGGGTTGGAACAATGATCTTTGACGAAGGCGTCCGCTGGGAAATGCTGAAACCCGCTGAATTCCTGGAACGTCGAGCGGTTAAGCCAGTGGTTTACCTGCCGATGGGATTGTGCGAACCGCACGGACATATCGCGCCGTTCGGACTCGACACCATCGAGGCCGACTGGCTCTGCGACCAAGCCGCCCGGCGGTTCGGGGGCATCGTTGCGCCGACCATGGCCTACCACATCCACGAGGCTGGATATCACGGGCCTTGGCTCGAGGAGGTGATGGGCACCGTCAATCCGCTGCTGGCAGCCCTTCCTCCACATCTGCTGCTGGAGACCCTGCTCTATCAATTCCGAGCGTTCAGGAATGCAGGTTTCCGGGCGGTCGTCGTCGTCAGCGGTCATCATGGCAGCCAGAAGGACCTCCGGATGGTGGCGGACGCATTCGCGGACAAATTCCCGATACAACATTTCGTCCGAACGGACCCGGAATTGGTCGCAGGCCAGTTCACCGGCGATCATGCCGGGCGGTACGAACTCTCCCAACTCCTCGCGATCCGGCCCGATCTTGTCGACATGACGAGAGCCGCCCGCGTCGACACCGATCCTCTCGGCCGCTTCGCTCAAAACCCCGACGTCACCATGGCGACGGCGGAAGAGGGCGCCGCCATTCTCGGCGCCTCTCTCGTGGCGATCGGCAACGCGGTTTCGGCGTTTACCTTCAACGACGACGAGTTCTCTCATATATGTTTCGATGCGATAGAGCCGCTCGCAGCGGAACTGAACGCGCGCAAAAAGCACTGGGCGACGCTCAACGTGGCATGATCCGCCAAAGGTGTGTTCCTGTATTTCAGCTCGAAACGTTCGCGGTAGTCCTCAGCGGATGTGCCAAGCGCAGAGAGATCTGAGACATTGTGAAGTGCCAATGCACTTTCATTCGCCCAGACGATTCCGGTTTCCGGATCGATCAAAATGATGCCTTCGCCGAGTCCCGCGATGATCATCTGCAGCTGACGACGGTTGACTTGGCACTGCAGCGCGACTTGGTCCGGCACTATTTGACTCATCCAAAGATTTTCCCTTCGCCCCACATTCGAAACCCCATCCCACCATTCCACCCTCTCAGAGGCAGCGGACGTGCACTCACCATGCCAATCGGCGCGCCAACACCCCAGACCGAGCTTTCACTATTCTGCACGATTTGTCTTTTTATGCGCAGAGCGTCCTTCTCAGCCATCCGCATGCGGCCCTCGGCAGGGAGGTGCCGAGCGCCGGCGGTTCATGCCGGGTGGCGAAACAGCGCAAGCTGAAGGGCAACGCCGAGGCGATTGCGGTCTTCCCGCCGCAGCCGGACTTGGTCGATGTCGTTCGGTTCATGCGGCGCGGCTCGAGAAAGATCGGGAAATAGGTGCCGGTGCGAAGCTTCGGGATGCGCAGTTCCACGGTCCCGGCCCGCATAATAGCCCGCGGCAGCGCATCCTCAGTCTTCCTCGAGCACGCTGGTTCGTTCGGATGGACTGACTGTTGAACTCGGACGCCTTGAAAAGAATCGAACCCGCCGCCAGTTCTTTCCGGGCGTGCGACTCGCAAACGACTATGCCAAAAGCCACGAGCGCACGGATCTTCGCAGCGTCAAGGGTGCACGGGCGCGCAAGTAGAGATCGGACTCAAAACACGGATCGTATTTGCATGAGAAATAATGCTTGCAGAAATAGCAAGCGCCACTATATATGCTAGCATGAACAGCAAGCAGAAAAAGACGCTCATTGCGGTCTTCAAAGATCCGGTCTCGGGAACCATCGAGTGGGCCGCTATAGAAAACCTGCTTGTCGCTGCCGGCGCGAACGTCATCGAAGGAAACGGCTCTCGCGTTAAGTTCGAAAAGGACGGCATAATCGCGAGCTTCCATCGTCCTCATCCCGACAAGGAGGCAAAGCGTTATCAGGTTCGCGATGCTCGCGAGTTCCTGACGCAAATTGGAGTAGAACCATGAACACCATGACTTACAACGGTTATCACGCTCGCATAGAATTCGACGCGGAGGACGAACTGTTCTTCGGTAAGATTGCAGGCATTTCTGACGTAGTCGGGTTTCACGGGGACAGCGTTGGTGAACTGAAAAAGGCATTCCACGAGGCGGTCGATGATTACCTTGAGGCCTGCAAGAGCATCGGCAAAGAGCCTCAAAGGCCCTATTCAGGCAAGATGATGTTTCGTGTTGCTCCTGAAGTGCACCGCCGGGCTGCTCTGGCGGCCGAACTTTCGGGAAAAAGCCTCAATCAGTGGGCAGAGGAGGCTCTGGAAGAAGCCGCCGCGCACTTCCCTGAAGCTCGTCTTTCAGCGTAGCGCGTCCATTGGGTGCAGGATGGCCGCAGACTCCATTCGGCCATTCTCTTCCTCACAAGACTGGCATTCCAGTCGATACATTATGCGATCTTCTTGGCCCAAAACGTGAACGATCTCGCAACATGCTGTGCACCGGGCTCCGGCAAGAAGTGTTCACTTAATCAATGCCGCCCGCAGCTTTTTCTGTCCCGCGGCCGGCCGCTTGTCACATTTTATGCACTCCTACCATCGCATGCGCGCACGGATCGTTGGTTTCGGTGAGCCGGAATATTATCTGGCCGAAGAAATCGAGGAGTTTGCACGACAGTTTGTATACTTAGACGATGCGCTGGAAGAGGTCGCAGTTGCGCTCTGAGCCAATCACTGAACAGCAGCAATACAGAAGTCGTTGGTTTAACACCCGAATTGAAGACACGATACCGCAGGCTAACGGCCACGACGGAGACCGCAACCGACCTCACCGAACAAAGCCAAATTTCTTGACGTCTCGGAAGTGGCAGGTGCGGCTGATGGTGGAACTCCGCCTCAGTCGTGGGCCCGGCGCCGTACCTAGGTGGCTATGAACGGCAGGGCCTGATCATATCGAAGCGAATTCCCCCCAATTGCGCTCAACGAACGGATGCATTTAGTCTTTTTCAAAAGGCCAACTTGGCGGTTAAAGGGCAATGGTCCGAAATCGCAAGCAAGGGATCGGGATGAAGTCCGCTCGCAGGTTTTGTTCCCCCAAAGGCGCCTACCGCGACGTGCTCCGCACCTTCGATGTTCACGAGTCCGCGCCCAATCAAAATGTGGTCGAGACCAAGCGGATTGCGGCAACCGAGGTTCTGTGACTGGCTGAGCTGGCGGCGTTCATCGGCCGTCAAAAGTCCTGTTTCACCCTTCTCGCAAAGTATCGTCGTTGTTGAATTGAGCGGGCAGCGCTCGCCAAGGAGTGTGACAGTTGTCAACGCCGGCGTATCGTCGAACACCTCGCCAAACAGATCCTGGACCAAGACGCCGGGGGGAAGCAGCATATGCGGTGAACTTCCGTCCGTGCGAACGGGTCCGGTTTCGTGCACTTCGTGCCAAAAATTGCGGTTGAAGTCTCCAAGCACGATGAACTTGTCTGTGCTTGCCAGGTCTTCCACCCACGTTTCGAGCGGCGCGATTTGTTGCTGCAGCAGCCGACAATCTCGATCCTGATCGTCACTCAGGTTCCCGCTTGCCTCAAGCGGGGAGACACACGACGATTTCAGATGGACGGCCAGGATTCGCACCAGTTCGCCATCGATGGTTAAGTCGACCGACAAACCTGGCCGCGGCCGATCCGCGTCGGGGTTGCCGGGAAGGCTCAAGCTGGGCTCGACGTCGCAGTTCGCGGCGGTTCCCAGTTCCTTCTTCCACGCGATCGCAAGTCGCTGAACCTTAAAATCCTTGAAGGTACAAACATCGTATGCGGCACCGCTGTCAGGAAGTGCGTCACGAACGGCCTGCTCACCACTCACCTCCTCAAACGCATAGATGTCGGCCGGAACCGTGTTGCGGAGAAAGTCGTTGAGCTGCTGCAACCGCTTGCCGTAGGCAACCTCAGTAACCGGCACCGTATCGAAATTGCGGTCCTTGTAGACGTCACAAACCGGGAACCGCTCCCAGTCCCACTCGACTTCCTCCCGAAAATTGACTTGCCAGCCGGGAATACCGGTATTGTCGACGGAAGGCTTCCAGACATTTGTTGCTTCATCCTTCAGGAAGAGCCCACTGCATGCCGCGATCCACTCGCCAGCGGTGGCTTTGTCCATGTGCCACCCCAGGTTCCAGGTGGCGACCGACAATTCTCGCGCGCTGGCGTTCCCGCACAGAAACCATGACAACAACAGGATTGAGGTCAGACTGCGCATCATCGTTCTCCAAAGAACCTTCAGGGTGAAGGTGCGAGGCCAAACAAAGGCTCGAGGGATGCTTTCAGGCGATCCGATAAATTTGCGATCAACGACTGTACGGCAATAGCTCGATCGTATCGGCGTTCAGCTGCATCTGTTCGAAGTGTCTTTCAACGTCGTCTTCATCAAAGGGGTCGCTCACGTCTTCGATGTACGCACCTTCTGTAATCTGACCAAGAGGTCTGACTGAAATTTCCTCAAGGTCGGCTTCATTTGAAATAACCGCAAAACCATCCGGGAAAATCGCGCCTTCGGAGCGAGACGCCTCTGCAATGAGACGAGCATCTATTTCAGGAAGTTCGATCAGCGGGTTTGGTCCCGTGCCGAATGGTAGGAGTGACCTGAGAAAACGGCGTGCTATCGCCCAATCGAGCGCGAACCCGTTGAAAGAGCGCGAAGATGCCGGTCGGTCGAGCAAAGTGACGGCAACACCATCATATTCGTACAGGCGATTTGGAGCAGCAAACCCCAAAAGCCACTCGCGCCCAAGCCAGCGCCCAGTAACAAAATGAGCATCGACGGGTGTCCAACGCCCTGAACGTGCTGCTGCTGCGACGTCGCTGCCGAAAAGCAGCGACATCGCGTTGAGATAATTTCCCCGTCTTACCGAAGTCGGATCGCTCGATCCTTCACCAGAAGAGCCGGCAGATCCCGACGAGGACGCGGTGTGGTGAACAAAAATCTCTGCGCTGGTCGACGATGTCATCCACGATCCTATAGCAAATCCGTGCGAAGCAACGGCAGTCCCGACCGCCATTCCAAGATATGGAGAGACTTGCTCGAGATAACCACGTCTTACTGTGCCATCGAATTGCGGCCTGGAACTGCCGCGCGTTGATTTCGATTCCGTCAGAGCGACGGTTTCATCTTCGCGGCGACTGAACACGAAGTCAGGCGATTTCTTCGTCGGTTGGCTGCCGCCCAAGGCGAGGTTTTCGAAGTGGTCACACCAGACATAGCCGTCGCGGATCATTTGCAGATAGGCGATACCTGCACCAACAACACCGGCCAAGTGGGTTCGTGAGAAATCCTTCAGTCGATCCGCCGTCTTGAGGATTGCAAAGTGCTTCTGCCTCTCGTCGACATACTGGCTCAAGAGGTACCGACATGTTTCACTTTCCGCAGTGACGGCGTCGGCGTTGACCATATGCAAATGCGAGCATCGCGCCATCGCACCATAGAGCTCGACCGGCGTGAAGTTGATCCTTTCTACCGCCGGCGCCCGGCCTCTAACGGGCGATGGGCGACGATCAAGGTGACCCGTCACTTTCGAAACGGCAAGCTCTTTGCCCGTTGTTGTCCAGGTCACCTCATCCCCCATGCAAAAGCGATACCAAGGTTTTCGCCGGCATTGTGCGAAACCAGCGCGCTCGCCCCTCGTCCCTCCGGCCAAGCTTTCCATTGTGGGCCACTGCCAGCCCAAGCCGGCCGTTCATACGTCGATCGCGCAGTTATCCAATCACGCCGGCGACAAATTGCGTTGCGCTCACTATGCACTTCACGATAGAATTATTCAATTCTAATTTAGTGAGCACATGCAGCACAACCTTTCGAGAGGCGCGCACGCGGTGCGGGCCGACCTCCGATGCCATCGAAGGAAGGAGAAGCGTTGCCGTGATGAACGATGATGACGTAGATGGTCCGGGCCGCGAAGGCATCGCTCTGTGCCTATCGGGCGGCGGCTACCGCGCCATGGTGTTCCATGTTGGAGCGATCATACGCTTGAATGAGATCGGGCTTCTTCCGAAACTCGCGCGCGTGTCCAGCGTTTCCGGGGGCTCGATCACGGCTGCCTATCTGGGTCTTCGGTGGAAGGATCTTGATTTCGACGATGCCGGGTGCGCCCGAAACCTATCGATCGTTATCGACAACATACGCGAGATGGCAGGCACAAGCGTCGATGCCGGAGCTATTCTCGGCGGCATCCTCCTGCCGGGCACCATCAGTGATCGAGTGGCAAAGGCTTACGATGAGGTACTCTTTGGCGGCAGGACAACGGATGACCTTCCGACAGACGGTGAAGGACCGCGTTTTGTAATCAATGCGACTAACATTCAGTCTGGTGCACTCTGGCGCTTTTCGAGACCCTACATGGGCGACTACAGGGTCGGGCTCGTGCGCGATCCTGGGGTGAAGCTCTCGGTCGCCGTCGCTGCTTCGTCAGCGTTTCCACCGATACTTTCACCTTTAAGCCTGACCGTTCCACGATCAACGACTTGGTTCAACGGCGCAGATCTTGCGTTGCCGGAGTATCGCCGAAAGGTGCTCCTGAGCGACGGCGGTGTCTACGACAATCTGGGACTGGAGACCGCATTTAAACGCTGCCGGACGCTGTTGGTCAGTGACGGCGGCCAGAAGATTGCAGCAGAGGAAACACCCGCCGAGGATTGGGCGCGTCATTCGGTTCGAATTCTCGACGTGGTGGACAATCAGGTTCGAAGTCTCCGGAAGCGCTCTTTGATCGATAGCTACCTGCGCGGCGCGCACGACGGATGTTACTGGGGCATCCGCTCGTCATTCAAAGACTATGGCTCGACCTCCGATCCACTCGGATGTGCCGATCTCGATCCGACGCCGATTGCAGCCACTCCGACCCGTCTGGAGGCCATGCCAGAAGTTACTCAGAAAAAGCTGATCAACTGGGGCTATGCGATAGCAGACACGGCTCTTCGCCGGCACTGTCGCGATACTTTGAAACAATCGTACGGGATCGAGGTCGGTGTCCCGGTACGTTTTCCTTACCCTGGAAAATATTAGCCGTTAGCGGCAAGCCCGGAGCGCTCGATGGAAAACCTCTCCTTTTCGATATCTGGTCCGCGGGCTGGCCAAAAGCCGCGCAATCCGGAACTGAAACCGCCATTCAGACGGCTTAGGATTTACGCGTTCGATCCAGCCGCATCGCTCGACATGCAAACCGCCGTTATCAACACCGCAACGATCAGTCTGAGGTGGGAGGAGCTTGAACCGGGACCGGTCGGCGAATACGTCGAAGTCATCGATGTGGACCCAGCAAGCGGCGGCTTCTATCCGCCTGTCGATCTCAACGAAACCGCCCTGCTTGTCCAGGACGGATATCCGCCGTCTGATGGAAATCCGAGATTTCATCAGCAGATGGTATACGCCGTCGCGATGATGACGATCCGCAATTTCGAACGAGCGCTCGGCCGGCCTGTGCTTTGGGCACCCCGCCCTTGGGACTGGAAGACAGGCGAAAAGATTGACCGGTACGTCCAACGACTGAGGATCTATCCGCATGCCCTGCGTGAGGCAAACGCCTACTACAGCCCGCGTAAGGTGGCCCTGCTCTTCGGGTATTTTCAAGCCTCCAGGCGAAACGCCGGACGAAACCTGCCAGGCGGCACGATCTTCACCTGTCTTTCGCACGACATCGTGGCACACGAGACGACGCACGCGATTTTGGACGGCATGCATCGCCGCTTCATTGAACCAAGCAATCCGGATACGCTAGCTTTCCATGAAGCGTTTGCCGATATCGTCGCACTTTTTCAGCATTTCACTCTCCCAGAAGCGGTGCGCCAACAGATTGCCCAGCTGCGGGGCGACCTCAGCCAGCGATCGCTGCTAAGCGGGCTCGCCGTCCAGTTCGGACATGCCATCGGCCATTACGGCGCGTTGCGCGATGCCATCGATGCAGTAGACCCAGACACCGGGATGCCCGACGCCTCAGCGATAGATCGGGCAACCGAATCCCATGAGCGCGGGGCCATTCTGGTTGCAGCCGTGTTCGATGCGTTTGTGTCGATCTATCGCTCGCGCGTTGCAGATTTGCTGCGTCTGACAACCGGCGACGGAAGGCGGTTTCCCGATCGTGATTTGCATCCCGATCTCGTTGCGCGCCTGACAAGAGAGGCTACGAAGTCTGCCAGTCACGTTCTGCGCATGTGCATCCGCGCTGTAGACTATCTCCCTCCGGTCGACATGACGTTCGGTGACTACCTTCGAGCCCTGATCACGGCCGATTACGATCTGGTCACCGAAGATGACCGCGGCTACCGCCTCGCCATCATAGAGGCATTTCGGCGGCGCGGCATATTTCCGCGCGATTGCCGATCGCTGTCGGTGGACAGTCTGCTTTGGTCGGTCCCCGAAAATCCGATCGAGATCGATTGGATAACAGACATAAATTTCAGCCAGACCTTGGCTCGAAAGGAGATTTACGAGCGGTCCGCTGAACGCTGCCAGAGCCTTGCCCATTGGATGCGGAACAATGCCGATATATCCCATGAGACGCTCCGGGAAATGGGCCTGTGGCTTCGCGACGACGCGCCCAAAACGATACGCAGGGCCCGCGCTACGGAGACCACGGGACCGGGACCAGCTTTCGAAGTCCATTCCGTTAGACTTGCAAACCGCATTGGTCCAGACGGCGAACAAGAGCGCCAGCTCGTCATAGAAATTACGCAGGAGAGACGCGGCTACCGATCTGCTGCCCTCCAAAGGGAGGTAGAAGAGAGGGGGCGCGTAAAGGGCGCCCGTGCAGATTTTATCTTTCGGGGTGGGGCAACACTTATCGTTGATCTGAGGACCCGAGCACTGCGGTATTGCGTCAAGAAGGACATCGCCAGCGACGAGCGCCTTGACGAGCAGCGTTCCTACCGCTTCGAGGCCGACAGCGAAACCTTAGGCTCGACGTATTTCGGCGACACCAATGAAGCCGAACCCTTCGCGTTTGTGCATCGCATGGGAGGCTGCTGAGATGGCAAGACGAACGACGGTGACCCGGCGGCCAGCAGGACAAGGCCCAAAGGATCAGCCCAGGAGCGTCAGCGTCCGCATGTATTGCGATATACTGGGAGACTGTTTTCTTCTGGGCGTGCCCGAGGGGGATCGAACGCGCCACATACTGATCGATTGCGGCATTCTTCAGGGTATGCCGGGTGCCACCGAACAGGCGAATCGGATCATGGCCGATATCAAGTCGGTGACGACAATTCTGGATGTGCTGGTCGTCACCCACGAGCACGTTGATCACCTGTCCGGATTTGAGCAGGCGAAGTCCATCTTCTCTGATGTTACGGTGAGCGAGCTGTGGCTCGCATGGACGGAAGATCCCCGCGACGAGCAGGCTATGCGGCTGCGAGCAGGTCGAGAAAAGGTCAAGACCCTGTTGGCTAAAAGCTACACTGCCTTTGCCAATTACAAATCCTTTATGTCTCATCCAGGTTACTCCGACGACGAAGACCCGAGCGAAGCCGAGGGAGAGCCGCTGGAACCCGGTCCCTTGGACGAGCTGAGCAATGTCCTGGCGTTTGCTGGAATCGGTCCAGATGGCCCCGGCGTGAAGAGTGCCGCCTCGACAACGGCCATTCTTGAACGACTGAAACTGAAAGCCGAGCGAGTGCGCTACCTGACGCCTGGCACAAAGCCCGAGCTTGGATTTGCTGCCGACATAGGCGTTTATGTTCTCGGTCCTCCTCGGGACGAAAAGCTGCTAAGGCGTAGCAATCCGCGAAAGAACCATGCTGAAGTCTATCAGCTGAGCGGCGATGTCGGCGAAGATTACCTTTTAGCGGCGTCTGTGATGCTGGAAGGTGAAGAGAGTTCACTCGACGCGGACGATTTGCAAAGGCTTCAGATGAGTTTGCCTTTCGGCCTGCGAGCGATGATACCGCTGGACAACAGGCTGGCTGAGATTGGTCTACGGACGGACGATGCCGCACGAGCCACAGCGCTGTCGTCCTACGACGATCTGGCAAACGACTGGCGAAAGGTAGATATCGACTGGCTCGGAGCAACTGAAGCCCTGGCGCTCAAGCTTGACTCAGACACGAACAACACGAGCCTCGTGCTCGCATTCGAGCTCGGCGAAGGTCCTCATGGCCGCGTACTGCTCTTTCCAGGTGACGCTCAGATCGGCAGCTGGCTGTCGTGGCACGATCTGATATGGCCACCGGGTGCACAGAAAGGAGACATCGGTTCGGTGAACGCCGCCGATCTGCTGGCTAAAACTGTGCTCTACAAGGTCGGGCACCATGCCAGCCACAACGCCACCCCAAGGGAATTCGGCCTCGAGCTCATGACCCATCCGGATCTGGTCGCTATGATCCCCGTGGAGGAAGCATTCGCCAACAACTCTAAGCATTGGAAAATGCCCTTTCGGGCGCTCCTGGACCGCCTTATGGAAAAAACGGGCGGCCGTGTGATTAGAGCCGATCGCGCAAAGGCGGATATCAAAGCCTATGCTGACGACACTCTTTCATCCGAACTGCAGCTCGATGCGCGACGATGGCAGTGCTTTTTCGACAATCTCGACGAGATTTCCGACCGTCAAGGGCTTCTTGCCCTGGAATATTATATTCCTTACGCCACATCCTAAGCTATCTTGCCGGCCATTCGTCGCTATCAACTGGCAAGCGACACGCACTTTTCGCTTTGTGGAATCGCGGACGTCCATATGGTCCGCGGCGACTACGCCGAAGCCATCTCGTGGGCCGCCCGCGCGCTCGCCAGCAATCCCTTCGACCCAAGTCGCCGGCATTCAATGCCCGTTAGGTTTATCGCAGCCAGTTTTTAGCCCGCCTATCGGTGGCGGATCGTTTGCCAGCATCGTTCCCCTTGATACATTATGCGATCTTCGTGGCCCAAAAGGAACATCACCGCAACACACCGTGCAAGGTTCGTGGGAGCACGATTCCGTCCGTCCCAAAAGCGTCATCCACGCTTAGGTCTGTGGACGGCAGCATTGCGCCTATAGCGCGACGATCAGGATGAGACGGTGGCGACAATCTGGATGAGACTCTTATGTCGCGGTCGGCATGAAAGTATCATGCTGATTGTCGCTGGCAAGAGTCTCGTCGTGTTCTGATTGCCGCTCCGCGACAAACTGGGAAGAGCTTTTGATTGTCGCGGAGGCGGCAGGTCTGCCGCGCTGGCGTTTGGCTTCCATGGCGGAACGTCGCCGGTAGCTTTCGACGTTCATTTCGAAGATCGTTGCGTGGTGAACAAGTCGGTCAACCGCCGCAAGCGTCATGGCCGGGTCCGGAAAGACGCGGTTCCATTCTCCGAAGGGCTGATTGGCGGTGATCATGATGGAACGCCGCTCATATCTTGCGGAGATGAGTTCGAACAGCACGCTGGTCTCGGCCTGGTCCTTGGTGACGTAGGCCAGATCGTCGAGGATGAGTAGATCGAACTTGTCGAGCTTTGCGATGGCGGATTCGAGCTGGAGTTCGCGCCGTGCGACCTGAAGCTTCTGGACGAGGTCGGTCGTGCGCGTGAACAGCACCCGCCAACCGTTCTCGATCAACGCGAGGCCGATTGCTGCAGCGAGGTGGCTCTTTCCGCCGCCGGGCGGACCGAACAACAGGATGTTGGCCCCCTTGGCGAGCCAGCTATCGCCCGCGGCAATGGCCATGACCTGGGCCTTGGAGATCATCGGCACTGCGTCGAAAGCGAAGCGCTCGAGCGTCTTTCCGGCCGGCAGATGGGCCTCGGCGAGGTGACGTTCGATCCTGCGATGCGCCCGTTCAGCCAGCTCGTGTTCGGCGATGGCGGAGAGGAAGCGAGCCGCGGGCCACCCTTCACGATCGGCTTGTTCGGCAAATTGCGGCCACAGCGTTTTGATTGTCGGCAGCCTCAGTTCATTGAGCATGATGCCGAGGCGGGCTTCGTCGATGGGGTTGTGGTCATTCTTCATGCGGCCTCTCCCGCATAGGCAGACCCCATCAGGGCTTCATAGCTGTTGAGCGATGCGAGCTGCACATGAACGGTCGGCAACTGATCCGGGTCTGGGCCGAAGATCGCTCTCAAGGCGACCAGGTCGGGCAGTTTGCGGGCGTCGAGCGTTCTGGCAAGCTCCTCGGCCAGTTCACGCTCGCAACCGCGATCATGAGCGAGCGCCAGCAATTCGACGGTGATCTTGCAAGCCTGCCGGTCGGGCAGTTGCTCGATGAGAGTGTCGAAAGCCCTGCGATATTCCGGCCACGCACCTCACGGACAAAATTATTCATTAACCTAAACTGTAAAAGCTATATTATACTTAAAACAACTAATTTATACTTGCCAAAAGCACGTCTGTTACCACAGAGCCCTCGCCGAAGCTCTGAAGCGCGAACATCCCCGGTGATTAGACGGAGGATGGCGGTGGATTTAAGCTGAAATTGGTTGCGAGGCACGACTGCGACCCTAAGCGAGGTCCCGCCGCCAGCCCTCGCGGCCGGATGCAAAGGCGGCATGGTGCTTGGCGAGGAGCGCGGCCACCTCGTCGATGAAAGCCGGATCGACATCCGCCGCAATTCGATTCGGGCGTTCTTGCCGTCGCGCTTGATCCTGGCGAGGGCCCGTCCGCCGGCGTCGACCAACGTCTCCGGTCTCAGCATTTCCGACTTCGGCTTGCGCGACAGGTGAACAGAATCTGGAAGTGATGATCGCTTTCCGCTTCAAGGAAGCGGCGGGAGCGGCTTTGTGCCGGTGGTGATCGCGAGCGCCCATCCGCATCTCCAGGGCATCTGCTTCGCCCTGCCCGCCGTGCAGCCGATATTCGACGAGTTCGTCGCCCGGCAGGGCCTCGCTGACCGCATCCGCTTCCAAAGCGGCAACTTCTTCGACGACCCGATGCTGGATGCGGATGTGATCGGGATGGGGCATATCCTGCACGACTGGATTGCCGAGAAGCTGCTGGAAAAAGCCTTCGCCGCGCTGCCGAACGGAGGGGGCCTGAACGTCTACGACGCCGTCATCGAGGACCAGCGCCGCAGCAACGCCTTCGGCCTACTGTTGAGCCTGAACATGCTGATCGAGACCCGCGGAGATTTCGACTACACCGGCGCCGACTGCCAGGCGTCGATGCGCGACGCTGATTTCGTGTCCACACGCGTCGAGCCGTTGCTGGGCCGGATTCGATGGTAATCGGCTTCAAGCCGGACTGAGCAGAAGCCGCAACCGGGCCGGTCATTCGCTGCGCGCCGGCCTGGCCTCCTCGGCCGAGGTCGACGAGGGTCATGTGAAAAGCAACTTGGGCAGGCGAGTGCCGAAATGACTCGCAAATATCAGCCGCCGGCGCGAGCGCTTCCGGGGCAATCTGACCAAGGCATCCGGGCTTTGAAAAGCTTTGAAAAGCCGTCCCTTTCTGCCAGTGGCTCGCTCAGGCCTTGGAACCGTGCCGGGAGCGCTCTGCGATGCTCGAAAGATCGACCTTCTTGCCCGCGACATCCGCGACGATCTTCAACGTGCCGCCGAGGGATTCGACATAATCGCGAAGCGTCGACAGCTTCATGTCGGCGCGCTTCTCCAGTCTTGAGACGTTGGTTTGCTTGAAACCGGTCGCAGCAGAAACGTCTTCCTGCGTCCGTCCGGCAAGCGCCTGCAATTCTCGCAGATTGTGCGCCGCGACGAGCTGGTTGGTACGCTTCGCAACGGCGCGCTGTTCATCCTCAGGCAGCGTCTGTATCAGCTTATCGAGGTCATCCATGTCTCTTCTCCAACTCGCTCAAATGCTCGTCGTACCGCTTGTCCGCCAGATCGATCAGCCGCTTATAGGAGAGTTTCTGGCTCACGCCGCTCTTCGCACCGCCGCAGAGAACCACAACCTTTCGCTCCGGATTGAGGGCAAACGCGAACCGCCATTGCACCTTCAACACCTTGACGCGCAGTTCTTTCATGTTCGCGTGTCTGGAGCCTTCGGGCGTTCGCCGTCAGCCCTCACGGCCGGATGCAAAGGCGGCATGGTGTTTAGCGAGGAGCGCTGCCACCTCGTCGATGAAAGCCGGATCGACGTCCGCCGCAAATTCGATTCGGGCGTGCTTGCCGTCACGCTTGAGCTTGGCGAAGGCCCGTCCGCCGGCGTCGACCAGCGTCTCCGGTTTCACCGTTTCCGACTTCGGCTTGCGCGACAGCCGGGTGAAGAGAATCTGGAAGCGATGATCGCTTTCGGCTTCGAGGAAGCGGCGTGAGCGGCTTTCCTCCTGCGCGACCTGCACCGCAGCCTCGTCTTCGAGCAGCGCGCCAAACGCCATCCAGCGCTCGCGGCCAACCTTGGGCGCCGGCCCGATGGCCCGCGCGATCACCGGCGGCACGTTTTCGGCCACCTGGATCAGACGCGATAGCTCGCTCTTCTGCACGGCAAGCGCCTCACCGATCACCTTGCGGTCAAAGCCGCGGTCGGCAAGCGCGGAAGCAAACATCGCCCGCTCGATGAAGGAGAGGTTGCGACGCTCGGCGTTTTCCTTGCCCTGGGCGAGCACCAGTTCGTCATCGGTCAGCGGCCGGACAATCGCCTTGACCTTGATGCCGAGGCTACGGACGGCATTAAGGCGCCGGTGGCCATAGGCCGTCTGGTAGCGGCCCTGCTTCTCCGGATGCGGTCGCACCAGGATCGGCGATTGCTGGCCGCTGTCGCGAATGCTGTCGGCGAGCGCCAGGAAGTCCGGATCATCGGTCTCACCGTCGGTCAGCCGGTCCTCGATGAAGGAGGCATCGATCAGGTCCGGATCGAGTTCGACCACGCGCTCGCCCTGGTGCAAGGCTTCACGGAGCGCGCGCGCCTCTTCCGCCTCGCGGGTGATGGTGCCGAGCGAAAGGCCCATGGCCTTGATCGCGCCAGAGGCTGCCCGCGGCACTTCAGCGAGCGGCGCCTTGGCCAATGGCTTGGCTGGCTGGGAGTTCGTTACGGCGGCAGGCTGGGTTTCATCAGCCGGCGGGACCGGTGCCGGCACGTTGCCGGAGAAAAGGGCGCGCAGTTCGTTCTTGCGGTTACCAGCCATGTCGATCAGCGCCCCCATGCCGCATGAATGAGTGCTTCTATCTCGCCGTTGACGGCGTTCAGCGATTCGACCGCGCGGTCATAGGTGGCGCGCGTGAAATTCTCCCGCCCGACCTCGTAGAGCGTCTGCTTCGTCAGGCCGGCATCGGAGACCGCGGTGGATTTCACCATGGCCGATGTCAAAACACGGTCGCCGAAGAGCGAGCGCATGAAGCCGACGATCTGCGCCTGCGGCCCGTCATTCGGTTCGAAGCGGGTGACGAGATAACGCAGGAAATCGAAATTCAGCTCGCCGCCGGCCTCGCGCACGACGCTGAGGAGATCCGACGTCATATAGAGGAACTGGTTCATCGAGGCGACGTCGAGCATCTGCGGGTGCACCGTGACGATGACGGATGTCGAAGCGCAGAGCGCCGACAGCGTTAGGTAGCCGAGCTGCGGCGGGCAGTCGATGATGACGACATCGTAATCGTCGGCGACGCTGGCGAGTGCGGTCTGCACGCGGGCGAAAAACAGCGGGCCGGCATCGCTGCCATTGTGGCGGGCGCTGAGTGCCTGCGGCGTCGTGTGTTCGAATTCCTGAAGCTCGAGATTGCCGGGCACGAGATCGAGACCATCGAAATAGGTCTTGCGGATGATGTCCTTGAGCGGGCGGGCTTCGGCGTCGTAGCGGATCGCGCCGTAGAGCGTGTCGTTGCCGGTGAGGTCGAGTTCCGGCTGATAGCCGAAGAGTGCCGAGAGCGAGGCCTGCGGGTCGAGGTCGACGGCCAGCACCCGGTGGCCGGTCATGGCGAGATACTGAGCGATGTGCACCGACGAGGTGGTCTTGCCGGAGCCGCCCTTGAAGTTGGTTACCGAGATGACCTGAAGATGCTCGCCCGCCTCTGCGTCGCGCCATTTCAGATAGCTGCGAGCCTTGGCAGCATTGCCCTTGGCCAGCGCCTGTTCGGCCAGATGACGGCGCAGCGCGTTGATGTCGGTGAGCGTATAGGAACGGCGACCGCCGAGCCCGGTGTCCGGCTGTGGCCCTTCTCCGGCGAGCGAGAGCTGGCGCAGATAGCCGTCGGAGACGCCGATCAGCTTGGCCGCCTCGCCGGAGGTGAAGCTTCGTAGCGTCTTCATCGCGGTCGGAGGGAAGAGCCGTTCACGCATGGCCTTCAACTGTTCGGAAAGAGCGCGCGCATCCGCGGCGATCGCTTCGTCGGCCGGACGGCGAGCCTGGGAGTGATCCGCGTCCTGCCTTGCCTGGGTTGCCGTCATATTCATTCCGCCATACTCCTTGCATGCACCTGACGGCCCGACGCGGCCGGAGAGCATTAACAGAGACTCCATTCAAATACGGCCAAGCAGCACTTATTCGAAAAAATCCGTAACAGAGATGCCCGAGCTTCTGATTCGCGTCAAGACGTGGACCACGATCGGAGGCAATGGCGAACGGCGTGCTGAAGGTGCCAATATCGCAAAGAAAAACGCCCGCGACGGCGGCGCGGGCGTTCGATAAAGCCGTCAAATCGGCCTTCAGAGCTTGGGGCCGATGTGAGGCGGGATCGGGCACTGATAGGGTTTATCCTCGGTTTTTTCACGCCACTCCGCCTTTGCGCGCGCCAGCAGATCGGCATCAAGGATCAGATCGAGACCCGTCGCCGCCAATGATTTCGCCGCATGGGCTAAGGCCTTGTGCGCGGCCGGGCTCTTGCCCTGTGCGACGACCTGCCAGGTGTGCGGCGCGGTTCCGATCGCCCAGGCGGGCGCCCAGCACTGTGCGGTCGGGGTGATCCAACTCACATCGCCGACATCGGTCGAGCCGGCGCGGAAATGCGACTGCCCCTCGAAATCCCGGAGACCGAGATGCAGGCCCGTCGAGCCGTCGAGACGACTGTTGGCGAAGACGTCACCCTTGATCTGGTAAAGCCGGATGCTGCTTGAGATCGCCTCTGGCGTCAGCGTCTTCTGGATTTCCTTGGCAAAGGCGATGTCGGCTTCGTCGAAGGGAACCGGGCCGAGCGCCACCATGTTCTGGTGGATCGCCGTTTCCAAGGCAAGGTTGGGCAGGAGGTTCGTCGCCGCCCGGTCGAAGACGATCTCGACCTCGGTCTCCGTCATCATTGCCGCTCCCTTGGCGATCTTGTCGATGCGAGCCGCGAGCGCCAGCGCTTCCGGCATCTGCGGCGCGCGAACGAGATAGAGCGCCTCGGCGCGCGCCTGGACGACGTTTGCCGCCTTGCCGCCGGCATCGGTGATCGCATAGTGCACGCGGCAATCCTGCGGCATGTGCTCGCGCAGGAAATTGACGCCGACATTCATCAGTTCCAGCGCGTCGAGCGCGCTGCGGCCGAGATGCGCGCCGTTCGACGCATGCGCCGAGACACCCTTGAAGCGGTAGTAGATTTCGAGAACGGCGAGATTGTTGGTCGAGCGGACACCGTTGAAGGGCGCCGGGTGCCAGGTCAACGCCGTATCGACATCGGCAAAGACGCCGGCGCGCGCCATGAAGGTCTTGCCGGAACCACCCTCCTCGCCGGGGCAGCCGTAATAGCGTATCGTGCCCGGCAGCCTGTTCTCTTTGAGGTAGCGGGCAAGCGCGACTGCGGCGAGCATCGAGCCGGTGCCGAGCAGATTGTGGCCGCAGCCATGGCCCGTACCACCCTCGACCGCCGCCTGCGGTTCGGCGACGCCGGCCACCTGGCTCAAGCCGGCCAGCGCATCGAACTCACCAAGGAAGGCGATTACCGGGCCACCCTCGCCGATCTCGCCGACAAAGGCGGTGGCTATTTCGGCGAGCCCGCGCGCCACGCGAAACCCGTGCTTCTCCAGCATGGCGATCTGGGCGGCAGCCGACTTCTCTTCATGAAAGCTCAGTTCCGCGTGGCCCCAGATCGCATCGCTCATCGTGGCGAATTCGGGCTTCAACGCTTCGACGGTTTCGGCAAGGGCGGTCAGTACGGCTGGCTTTGGCATAAATCTTCCTCTTGCGACGGCACGGGGTGCGGTCGCATCGGTATCTCTGTCGATGGGTCAAAGATGGCGGCAGGGCCGCCGCCATCCCTATGGTCAGATCAGGCTACGGCCGATCAATCGTCGAGGGTCACTTCCCAGAGGCGGGTGTTGGACTGCCAGACCGGCTGGCCATGCAGCTTCTTCGTGGCGCCCCAGATGTCGACCATGTCGTACATGAAGATGCCCGGGACCTCGTCGAGCATCAGCTTGTGGAATTCGTCGAAGATCGCCTGGCGCTTGGCCTGGTCGGCCTCGACGTACGCCGCCTTCATCAGTTCGACCGCCTTCGGGTTGTCCCACATCAGCGAGGCGTTCTTGTCCTTGTTGCCGACATAGAAACTGTACATCAGTGCCGGATCGAGGCGTGGCGCGACCGATTGCGAGATCACCTGGTAGTTGCCGGAGCGGCGGCGATCGACCTGGGTGGCGTAGTCGAGTACTTCGATCTGCACGTTGAGACCGACCTGCTGCATCATGGCCTGGGCGATGACGGCCGCCGGGAAGCTCGGCACGTTGCCGCGCTTGTTGGCGATGATGGTGATCTGTTCACCCTTGTAGCCGGCGTCAGCCAGGTTCTTCTTTGCCTTTTCGAGATCCATCGGGATCTTCGTCTTCTGGACGTCGGAGTAGAAGATCGAGTCCGCCGAGACCATCGATGCGTTAGCTTCGCCGGTGCCGTTGGAGACGGCGGCAACGAGCTGGTCGAGATCCAGCGCCTCGGCCATGGCGCGGCGGACGGCCACGTTGCTCAGCACCTTGTCGCGGGTCTGGAAGTAAAGCAGGTTCTTGCCGTTGTTGCGCTGAACGATGAGTTGCATCGTGTCGCTGTCCTTGAACTCGGCGATGAGATCGGCTGAGACCTCGGCGGTATCAAGCGCACCGGAGAGAAGGCCCGTCTTCACCGTCGAGGCGTCCGGGATCACCATGAACTTAATGCCGTCGACGAGCGGCCGCTTCGAGCCGACCATACCATCCGGCTTGCCGTCATTAGCAGGCGAGACGTAGTCGGCGTATTTTTCGAGCCGGACATATTCGCCCTTCTTCCACTCGGCCCACTTAAAGGGCCCGGTCCCTATAGGCGCGACATAGGCGCCGTCGGCGCCAACGGAATCCTTCGAGACGATGCCGGTGTAACCGCATTCCGGCCGTGCCATCAGGCCGAGGAAGACGGCGGACGGCTTCTCGATGCTCATGGTGACGGTGGAAGCGTCGGCGGCAGCAACGTTCGTCACCTTGATCGACTTGCTGCCATCGAAGTCGGCCGCACAGGTCCACTTGGTCTCCGGCTTCATGTAGCGGTTCCAGTTCCAGACCACGTCCTCGGCTGTCAGCGCCTTGCCATTGTGGAACTTCACGTCGTCGCGCAGCTTGAACGTATAGGTCAGGCCATCGGAAGAAACCTCGAAGCTCTTGGCGAGTAGCGGCTTCACTTCGCCGTTCTCGGCATAGCCGACGAGACCTTCGACGATGTGGAAGATCACCGAATCCGTGTTGCCGTCACGGTTGACGCCGGGTTCGTTACTGCGGATGTCGGAGCTTTGGGCGACCGTCAGGTCGCGTGCATGGCCGAGCGCGAAGGCGCTCATCAGCATGGTTCCGGCAAGAAGTATGGTCTTCATGGTTCCTCTCTCTTTTCTGCTTGTTGGTTGTCGGTTCAAAAGGCGCGCCAGCAGGCCTGTGACAGCTTGCCGATCGTTTCGAGGGCGATGGTGTAGCCGGGCGTGCCGTCCGGCATCAGCGCCGGCACCTCATCGGTGAAGGCGGCAATGGCGTAGAGCGGCTTGCCGTCGCGATAGACGACGCCGGCATCCATGCGGCCGCGTTTGCCGCGGCCACCCTTGCAGGCGACCACCGTGTCGAACGGCAGCCGCGAGCGGATGCCATAGCGCAGCACCTGGTTCTTGAGCGTCTGCACGGCGAAGGCGGCAAGCTCGACCGTGATGCCGAGCCTGGTTGCTGCCGCGGCGTCGTGCTCAGCCGCCAGGATCAGTTCCAGGAGCATCACCTGGTCGGCCGCCGTCGTGGTCGTGACGTCGACAAGCGAGTGATCGGGTTTCAGCGCCAGCGGCGGGATGAGGAAGCGATGGTGCGTGCCCAGCATGCCGAGCGCCTTGCAGTAGCGATGGACCTCTTCGAGCGTCAGGCGCTCGAACACCATCTTGGTGCAGACGTTGTCGCTCAACACCATCATGCCGACGATCGCGTCACGGAGCGAAATGACGATGCCGGGCGTCAGGTAGCGGAACATGCCGCTCGCCACTTCCTGGGCGAGGCGCGCTTCGTAAGTGATACGCTCGTCGAGATGAAGCCGCCCCTCGGCCACCGCTTTCAGCGCCGCCATCATGATCGAGGTCTTGCGGGTGCTGGCGGACGGTGTCTCTTCGCGCTCGCCGCGGCCGACGGTTTCACCGGTCTGAAGGTTGCGTACCAGGAAGCGCGTGACGAAGGGCTCGGCGTCAGCGATCGCGTTGAGTTCGGCGGCGATCGCGCTCGCCTTGAGTTCGTTGCCCATCTCAGGCCTCCAGGCGCCATTTGAGGGTGACGCCGCCGGTCTGGTTGAGATCGAGCGCCGGGATCGCGGACAGCAGCTTGCGGGTGTAGGCCTCCTGTGGCGCGTCGAAGATCCGGTCGCGATCGCCCTCCTCGATGATGCGCCCGTCCTGCATGACGATGACGCGGTCGGCCACCTGTTCGACGACGCCGAGATCGTGGCTGATGAACAGGCACGAGAAGCCGTAGCGCTTCTGCAGGCTGGAGAAGAGCTCCAGCACCTGTGCGCGGACCGTGACGTCGAGCGCGGAAACCGGCTCGTCGGCGATCAGGAACTTCGGCCGCCGCGCGATCGCCCGGGCGATTGCCACGCGCTGGCGCTGGCCGCCGGAAAGCTCGTGCGGATAGCGGTTGGCGAAATCGGCGCTGAGCCCGACTTCCTCAAGCGTTTCAAGCGCACGGCGGCGCTTGGCTGGCGTGTCAAGATCGGGCACAAGCCGCAGCGCCTCCTCGACAAGTGCCTGGATGGTCATGCGCGGATCGAGCGAGGAATAGGGATCCTGAAACACCATCTGGCAGTTCAGGCGGTAGTCGCGCCAGTCGGCGCTGCGCTCCCGCCCCTGGAACAGGATCTCGCCTTCCGTCTGCTGTACCAGACCGGCGATGGTCCGGCCGAGCGTCGTCTTGCCGGAGCCGGAGCCACCGACAAGCGCCACGACCTCGCCGACATGGATATCGACGCTGACGCCATGCAGTGCGCGCTTTGGCTCGTGCTTGCGGAACAGCCCCTTGCGGCCCGGATATTCCACCACGATGTTGCGTGCCGAAACCATCGGCGTGCGGGTCATGTCAAGCTCGCGCGCCGTGCCGCGGTACGGCAGCGATGAGAGCAGCTTTCGGGTATAGGGATGCCGCGGCGCCTGCAGGATCTCTTCGGTCAGGCCCTGCTCGACGACGACGCCCTTTTCCATCACGACGAAACGGTTCGTGTAGCGGGCGACCATTGGCAGGTCATGGCTGATCAACAGCACTGCCGTGCCTTCGGCCTGGGTCAGCTCGACCATCAACTCCATGACGTCGCGCTGGACGACGGCATCGAGCGCCGTCGTAGGCTCGTCGGCAATCAAGAGGGCCGGCTTCAACAGCATCACCGAGGCGAGCATGATGCGTTGGCGCATGCCGCCGGAGAACTCGTGCGGATAGGCGATCAATGCCCGTTCGGGTTCGCGGATGCCGACGCGCTTCAGCATCGAGAGGATCGCGGTGCGGCGCTCCTCGACCGACTTCCTCGTGTGCAGGACCAGCCCTTCTTCGAGCTGGCGGCCGATGGTCATCGACGGGTTCAGAGACGTCATCGGTTCCTGGAAGACGACGCCGACCTCGCCGCCGCGCAGTTCACGCAGGTCACGGTCCTTCATGGCGAGCACATCGCTGCCCCGGTAGCGGATCGTGCCGCCGGCATGGCGGACAGCCGGCGGGATGAGACCGATGATCGCTCGTGTCGCGAGCGTCTTGCCGGAGCCGCTTTCGCCGACGATGCCGACGATCTCGCCGGGAGCTACGTCGAAGCTGACGTTCCTGACCACCTGGTTACCGCTATGGGTGACGGCGAGCGAGAGGCCCTGCACGCTCAGAAGCGGTGCACTGAGAGAGGTTTTACCGGTCATTTCAGGCCTCGCATGCGGGGGTCGAGCTTGTCGCGCAGTGCATCGCCCAGGAGGTTGATGCCGAGCAGGGTGAGAGCGATGCAGAGACCGGGAAAGAAACCGAGCCAGACGGCCTGTTCGATGAACGGGCGGCCAGCGGCCAGCATGTTGCCCCAGGTCGGCGCCGGTGGCGGTACACCAAGGCCGAGGAAGGAGAGCGCGCTTTCCGACAGGATCGCCCAGCCGAACATCGAGGTCGCCAGCACCGTGATCGGCGCCACGCAGTTCGGCAGGATATGGCGCAGCATCGTGTAGATCTCGCCATTGCCCATGACCCGCGACGCTTCGATGAATTCGCGTTCGCGCAGCGGCAGAACCGCGCCGCGCACCACGCGCGCCATCGACGGCGTATAGGCGATGCCGAGCGCGAAGATGATGCCATACTGGTTGGCGCCGAAGACCGCGAGCAGGCCGAGCGCCAAGAGGATACCGGGGAAGGCCAAAAGCGCATTGTTGATGGCCATGATCACGCCGTCGACCCAGCCGCGAGCATATCCGCTGACGAGGCCGATGAAGGTGCCGCAGACGACGGCAAAGGCGACGGTGAGGCAACCGATCCAGACGCTGGCGCGGGCGCCGACCATCAGCCGGCTTGCGACGTCGCGACCGAACTCGTCGGTGCCGAGCCAATGAGCCGCACCGGGTGCGGCAAGCCGCGAAGTGAAGCCGAGCGCCATCGGATCGTAAGGCGTCCAGACCAGGCCGACGAGCGCGGTGACAACCAGCAGCCCAATCAGGCCACCACCGATGACACCGTTGAAAGTGAGCTTTCTCATTCTGCCACCACCCGCGGATCGAAGAGAGGATAGAGAAGGTCCACCACGAGGTTGACGACGACATAGGAGAAGGCGACGAGCAGCAGACAGCCCTGGATGACCGGGTAGTCGCGCTGGAAGATGCCGTCGACCATCAGGCGCCCGAGCCCCGGGATGGTGAAGACCGTCTCGATCACGGCGATGCCGCCAAGCAGGTTGCCGAGGATCAGGCCGATCATCGTCCAGGTCGGACCGAAGGCATTCTTGAAGGCGTGGCGCCAGAGGACGGCGCTTTCGGAGAGGCCCTTGGCGCGGGCATGGGTGATGTAGTCGAGCCTGAGCACTTCGAGCGTCGATGCACGCGCCATGCGGATGATCACGCCCATCTCGTGAATGACGAGAGTCATGACCGGCAGCACCAGATAGAGCAGGCCGGCCTTCCAGTTCTCCGAAATCGGCACGTAGCCCAGCACCGGCAGCCAGCTGAGCTTGAGGCCAAAGGCGAGCAGCAACAGAAGGCCGAGCCAGAAGGTCGGGATCGACAGAAGCACTGTTGCCGTGCCGACGAGCGCGAGGTCGGTCAGGCTGTTCTGCCGCCAGGCGGCAATGACGCCGGCTGGCACCGCGATCAAGCTCGCCAGGAACACGGCGATGACGACGATTTCGGCGCTCACCAGGAAGCGGCTGACGATGAGATGCAGCACCGGCTCGCTGGTGACGATCGAAGTACCGAAGTCACCGGAAAGAATGTTGCCGGCCCAGATGATGAATTGCTCCGGGATGCTGCGGTCGAGGCCGAGCTCCGCCCGCATCGCGGCAATCTGCTGCGGCTCGGCCATGTCGCCGAGCATCAACGCTGCCGGATCACCGGGAATGAGACGGATGAGCGTGAAGACGGCCACCGAGACGATAACGATCGTCGGTATCGCCAATACAAGGCGATTGAGAATGAACTTGATCATGGGTTCCCCGTACTGAGGCTGGCCACCCCGCGTTACCGCGATTCTCCAGCCCGCCGGCTTTTGTTACGGAAACTATGATCGAATGAAAAAAATGACGCAATATTATGAGTAAACGTCATACGTCTATGACAACAGCATGGCACGCCAATGGACGTACAGATCTACGATAATCTTCTCCAATACTTTGCACGGTGATTCAAAGGCAGGGAGCGTTCCACCTGAGATTACTTTCGCCCGCGCAGTCGGAGCTTTGCCGCTGCTTTTGTGGGGTCTGCTGAGGACCGGTTGGCCAATCTTTTAGAGGCGCAGTCCCATCGTGCTGCTCGTCGCATAGCGGCCTAACCCATCCACCATCGTCCCGGCGAAGGGACTTGCTGCGGAGGGCTGATGGCTGTGCCCGTCCGAAAGCCTGTCTATTCTTCGGCGGCCGTTGCCCGAGTGGAATGCGTACGGGCGGCATACCCAACTGGCGCGGCACTCACACCTCAGGGTGCCATCCAGCAAATGTTAGCCTGTGTATTCGCCGACGAAGTTGGCGGGACCGCACTCCCCGCAGCTTGATACAGATGAAAGGAGGCAGTGTAGTACCTCAGCCCCCCTTCCGTCGGCTTACGCGCCAGATGACGTTGCCGACGTCGTCTGCCACGAGCAGTGCACCGGTCTTATCTATCGCCACGCCGACCGGACGGCCCCTCGCCTTGTTGTCGCTACCGATAAAGCCTGTGAGGAAATCTTGCGGCCGTCCACTCGGCTTGCCATTGCGGAACGGAACGAAAACGACCTTGTATCCGTTGAAGGCGCTCCGGTTCCAGGAGCCGTGCTGGCCGACGAAGGCGCCGTTGCGATAAAGCGGGCCGAGTGAAGCGTCCTTCGAGAACGTCAGCCCGAGCGAGGCGGTGTGCGAACCCAGCGCATAGTCCGGCTTGATGGCCCTGGCAACAAGATCGGGCCGCTGAGGCTTGACCCGGGTGTCGACGTTTCCGCCGAAATAACTGTAGGGCCAGCCGTAAAAGCCCCCATCACGGACCGAGGTCATGTAGTCGGGGACGAGATCGTCACCGATCTCGTCCCGTTCATTGACGGCGACCCACAGTGCGCCGCTCTGCGGGTTCCAGGAGAGTCCGTTCGGATTGCGCAGGCCCGAGGCGAAGACGCGTGTATGGCGGCTCGCGCGATCGACTTCGAGAACAGCGGCTCTATTCGTTTCCGCCGCCATACCGTTTTCGCCGACATTGCTGTTCGAGCCGACCGTCACGTAGAGCTTGCGCCCGTCAGGGCTGGCAGTGACGTCCTTGGTCCAATGGTGGTTGATATCGCCCGCGGGCAGATCGACGATCTTCTGCGCCGGAGCGGTTATTCGAGTGCGACCACTCCTATACGGGAAGGCAACGAGGGCGTCGGTATTGGCGACATAGAGCTCCCCGTTCGAAAGCGTCATGCCGAAGGGCGAATTGAGTCCTTCCAGAAATGTCCGCCGCATATCGGCGACGCCATCTCCATCGGTATCCCGCAGGAGCGTGATGCGATTGGCGCTCTTGGTTGCCGCACCGGCGCGCTTCATTGCGGCGCCCATCACAAGCTTGCGAAGGCTGAAGCCACCGTCCTTCTTTTCCGGCGCATTGCTTTCGGCAACCAGCACATCGCCGTTGGGCAGGACGTGCAGCCAACGCGGGTGGTCGAGACCACCGGCGAAAGCATTGACCCTCAGCCCCTTCGCCGGCGTCGGCGCCGTGCGGCCCTGCCAGCCTTTCGCCTCGGCGATGCGGATCGTGGGGATCAGCGTCGATCGCGGCTTTGGTAGCGTCGGGTTCGGACCGTAGCCGTCATTCGTCGCGATTGCCCCTGTCTTCTCAGAGGAAATGGCGACACAGCCTGTGGCAACGGCGCCTATGAAGGTGACGATGATCGAGAGTCGCGGGATACCGGTATTCATCGGATGTCCTCCGAACGGAGTGGATCATCGCCGGTTCGGATGTCGGCTTTTCTCCGCTTCCGTGGCCGCATCGTGTCTCCCGACCAAGAGTCGTCTGGGACCGTCGCTAGTCGATCGAGCGTCATCTAGGAGAACGCGCCTCACTCGCCTTCGTTGTCTCGTCCAGAACTCCTTTGGCGCCTTCGATTGCCCCTTCTGCTGCGGCGTCGGCCGTGGCCGCGAGGTGATCGCGAACTCTGTCCGACACCTCGCCGGCGGCCTCATCCTCTAGCGCTGTCGCAGGCAACGCAGCGCCAATCGCCGCACCAATCGCAAACGCCAACGCACCTCCCACCAGCGGCTGGTCGCGAAAGTTCTTGAGAATGGTCGCATTTAGCTGTGCTCCTTGAGTTTGAGCGGTCTGACGGACACCTCGTGCACTATCTGCTGCGGACCGGCCGGCGTCCGTAATGGTGTCGGAAATGCCGCCCGCCGCACCCTTTATCTCTCGCCACGTTGCTGACGCCCAGCCGGAGGCTTCATCGAACAACTTGCCTGTTTCATCACGGATATCCTCGATCGGCCGTCCGGCAACATCGGCGAAGCCACGGTAGACGGTGCCACTGGGATCGACGAAATGACCAGCCCTGCGGCCAGCGGCATCGGTACGGGCTCGAAAGCGACTGCCACTTTCGTCTTCGAAGTGGCTGTACCGCTCGCCAAAATTCGCCTCAACCGGGCCAACACGCCGCAAGTTGCCTTTCACGGACGCGAGTGGATAGTTGTCGAAACCATTATCAGGGGCTGAAGCATGAGGTGCGCGGGAGGCGGGATCCGCGAGTAGCCAGGCGAGGCCAATGCCCGTCAGAGCTACCGGGATAGGATTTGCCTTCATTGCGCCACCGAGATTGGTGAGAAATTCAGCTCCTCCGCTCCGCCTCGCATAGGTGAAAAGTTCATCCATCAATTCGCCAGGGGACATCCGCTCCTGGATGGTGTGAAGCTTCTCTTCGATCCTGTGTCGATCGGCTTCGATCTCCCGCTGTAACTCGGCGGGCGAATGCGTGTCAGCGGTCATCGTACTGCCTCCTTAGCCACATCGAGGTCACGTTGGAGGGACGCCGTCGTCTTGTCGAAGCGTACGCTGCGGTTTCCGAGCCTGGCGAGGCTGCGCGAAATCATCGCCCAGGCGAGGAGACCGACGAGGACGCCGACGGTAACCGCTGACAAGGCATGGGCATTTGCTTCCTGTATTCCTTGCGTCATGAGGACGGCGCCGAGACCCTGCACGACGGCGCTCAAGAGTACGCCAATGGCCGCAATTGCAAAGATAAGCCCGACAAGAAGCGTCTCGATACTGCCGATCGCCCGATCAAAACTTTCGCTCGCCTCGGCCTTGGCAAGATCGATTTCCTTCCGGAAAAGCCCGGATATGTCTGTCACCAATCCTGTCACGAGGTCGGATAGGGAGCGGTCGTCACCAGGGTTAAGCATCACGCAATTCCTTCTCAAAGTCCCAATCACCTTCCTTGTCAAAGTCCAAATCGCCTTCCTTCTCGTATGTCGGAGAGGAATTCGATCGAACATCATCTGACGTGTTCTGGGATCGCTGGGCCGAGGCAGACAGGAAGCGACTTGCCGCCAATCCCGCAATTGCCGCCATGCCGAGGAAGGCGAGCGGTTGCTTTCGCCCGAAATCTTCTGCCATTGCGGCTATTTCGCCGAGCTTTCGGTCCTCACAGTCGCGCGCCAGCCGCCGGATGGAGGTTCCAATCTGCTGCGTGTAGCGCCCGAGGGCCGGTTGCTCCGACTGGCGAAGTTCAGTTCCGACCTTCTCCATGGCGCCTGCAAGACCGCGCAAATGGCGGGCCAGTGCGCTCTTTTCGTGATCGATGGCCTGGGCTGCGGCTACCTTCGCTTGGCTGCCTTGATCATCACCGCGTGAATTTGCGTCAGCCCGAGTTTCATCCGGCCTCTCGGGGAAACCATTCCCGGAGCTCGTCGCGTACCGGCCGTTCTCCTCGGACGACGACAACCTTTGCTGTTGCTGGGGTCTGCGGTCCTTTGGGTCGTCGATCATTTGCGCCTCCTCTTCGGGCGGAGGCCCGATTCATTGCGCATCAAACCAACGAATTTGATCCTTGTTCCCCGGGTAGGCGCAGCCTGGATCGCTTGACCAACATGCCTAGAGGAGCTGCTCGGAATCGCGACCGCTCTTGAAGCGCGAGCCCAATTGGGTCCGGGCTTTCCGGCGACCGAAGCCCGTATGAAGCGCCAAGACCGTTAACGCCGTCGTGGCGACGAGAACCTGTGTGCGTTCCATCAGCTTGCCCTCCTGAGGCTGTCATACCGTGCGCAGTCGGCGACCGGCTCATGGATCAACCGCAGCGCATCGGGGGTCTGAAGAGTGATTGCCGGAGCCGGATCACGACTGCGGGCCAGAATGTTGATGATCACCGAGGCCGAGCAGACGCCATGATCCAGCGCCTCCTGACAGGCAGCATCGACGGCCGCCAGACCGTCGGTGGGAACGCAGCCGAGGATGGTGACCATTTGCCGATCACCGTCATGGGCGCTCTTCAGCCGCCGGCGCACTTTCTCCATCGCTGCGGGCAAGACCCATTCCCGGAACGGCGCTCCGTTGCGCAAAGCTCCGGGTTTGCGAGCCAGCACAGGGACATAATGCCAGAGATCGTAGACCGTCTCGCCACGGCCAAAGCAACGCGGATGTTCACCGACGTTCACGCCATCCTGCCGGATCACGATCTTCTCGGCGTAGGCATGAACCTCGACAGGGCGGCCGACCGCCGTCGAGAGGACGGAGTATTTGTTGTTGTCAAAGCGGACCGTGCAGGTCTTCGACACCGAGGCCGGAACGCAGTGGAAACCGTCGAACGGCCCGACATAGTGCACCAGGCTGGCGCGCTCCGCCTCGAACATCTGCCAGATCATCCGCTCGGTCTGCTCGGGATGGCGGTGAGCCTTGGCGTAGGCGATGCACTTATCGAGCAGCCAGACGTTCAGCTCTTCCAGGCTTTTGACCCGCAGTCGCGGGGTGAAGAAGCGTTCACGCACGAGACCAACCTGGTTCTCGACCTGTCCCTTCTCCCACCCAGATGCGGGCGTGCAGGCGACCGGGTGAACCAGATAATGGCTGCACATCTGCAGAAAACGGCGATTGTATTGTCGTTCCTTTCCAACGAACACGGCTTCGACCGCCGTCTTCATGTTGTCGTAGATGCCGCGCGTGCAGGTGCCATGGAAGAAGGCCAATGCCTTGTCGTGTGCGTCGAACACCATCTCCTGGCTCTCGCGCATGTAGGCCCGGACGAACATCATCCGGCTGTGGCAGAGCCGGACATGCGCCACCTTCACGGTCGTCGTCACGCCGTTGATCAGAATGATCTCATGGCTCCAGTCGAACTGGTAAGCCTCACCTGGCGCGTAGTAGAGCGGTACATAGGCTTCCGCCGTCACGGCTCCGCGGTTCTTCGCCCAGGTCTTGGCATATCGCCGGATCGCGTCATAACTGCCATCGTAGCCGAGTGCCCTGACCTCCTCATAAATCCGGATCAGCGTCAGCCGCTCGCGCGACGGCCTGCCCTCATTGGCTGTCAGAAACCGCTCGATCTCGGCCTTCCAGGCTCCGATCCGCGGTAACGGTTGCCGTTCTCGTGCATAGGTAAAATCTGTCTCGTCGGAACGCAGTATCTTGCGTACCGTGTTGCGCGACACGTGGAGTTCCCGGACGATCTTCTCATCGACCAGCCCTGCACATGGAAGGCCCGTCGAACACGCGCAATCGTATCCACTCGCTTCAATTCCCGCTCCATCCGCCGCAAAAAGCCGGATGGTCAGATGAAATCTGAGGGGGGTCAAAATTGGACGCCGAAACACACTTAAGTAAGCGGTCGAAGAGTTGAACTACAACAATTCTCGCTAGGCCCCATCTAGCAGGGATTATTGATGGGCAGGGTGGGGATTAGAGGGCCCTCGATTGCGGGTGAGCGTCGAGGGCGGCTTCAAATCTAGGGCGTCAGAAAAGGTTCCTGGAGTTGCCCCCAAAAGACCGGACATGCTCAGGCTTGAGATTGCGAGCTGATGAACTCGCGCGGGGATTGATATCCTAAAGCACTGTGCGGGTGAAGATTGTTGTAATGCTCGAACCAGAACGGCAGTTGCGCCATGACGGTTTCGGCATCCGGGGTGGGGTTCACCGCGACGTAATCGCGTTTGAAGGTTTTCACGAAGGCCTCGGCCATGCCGTTCTTTCAAGTCCCGGACTGCAGTTCGTACTGACACTCAAGCGCGCATAGAGTTCGAGGTCACGCACCCGTTCCATCCGTGGCGCGGCCAGCGCTTCGTGCTGTCGACACGCAAACAGAACTGGGGCGAAGACCGCGTCATGTTCTACGACGCTCAGGGACGGTTGCGTTCGCTGCCGGCTTCGTGGACCGATGTCAATGAGGCTGACCTGTTCAGTCAGGTTGCTGCGGGTCGGTCCTTCTCCCGCCCAGACGATCTGTCGGCGCTGGCGTCATTGATTGATCGCATTAAGAGCCGTCAGGAAGAGTGAAGAGGCGTCAAGTAAATTACGCCGCGAATGTAAGGCTAATTATGCCGCGCGCGCGATGCGAACGGCCATCAATCAAGGGCATTTCGCCTGTGATGGCTGGGATATCAATGATAATAGAGATAGAATTTAATTGACGTGTGATCTGTATGCGGCATAATTTAGATTACACAAGGAGGCTCCCGTGACCAAAGAAAGCAAGCCCGATCGCCTGCGCCAGATGGGCGCTCTGAACCCCAAGCCCGAGGGCGTCCGCGCCCCCTGGTTCCGGGAAGCAGGTTTCTTTGATCCGCTCGATCTCGTGCAAGTGAAGTATGAGATGCTTCGGCACGCCCGCGAAGACGGCACCAACAAAGCCGATGCGGCCGCGCTTTTCGGGCTGTCTCGGCAGACCTACTATCAAGCGGAGGCCGCGTTCGAGCGCGATGGCATGTCCGGCCTCTTGCCGCGCACCCGCGGGCCAAAGTCAGCCCACAAGCTTACTGGCGAGGTCATGCGTCTCGTCGAGGAGCACCTCGATGCGAACGGCCAACTGCAGGCCCGTTCTCTGGCGGACCTGGTGCATGCGAGACTGGGCATCAGCGTCCATCCGCGCAGCATCGAACGCGCGGTGGCGCGTAAAAAAAAACGATGAAGAGCCGACGCACGCAATCGCCATGTCGGAGAGCGGCAAGGATGTTTACGAAGCGCTCCGCGCCGATGTTATTTGCGGCACGGCTTGCGCGAGGCGCATGGGCGCCATCGTCTTTCACGGACTGTGGCGCGGCCTGGCAGTGCTGATCGCACCCCATCAATCCGCGATAGCGCGACAGCAGTCGACGCCTCGGCTCAAGACAACTTCGCTGGTCGCGCACGATCGCCAGCTCGTGCACATGCTCGCCAATATGGTGCTGGCAGCAGAGACAGGAGGAAGCCATGTCTACTGATAATGCCATGAAGATTAGCGCCGATCACCTGCGGCGCGATGCCTTTCTCTACGTTCGCCAATCCTCCCTTCGTCAGGTGTTCGAGAACACCGAGAGCACGAAGCGACAATATGCATTACGGGACCGCGCGGTGGCTCTGGGTTGGCCGATTGAGCGCGTCCACGTCATCGACAACGACCTCGGCCTTTCCGGCGCACAGTCGCAGGACCGCGATGGATTTCAGCGCTTGGTGAGCGAGGTCGCAATGGGACACGCAGGCATCGTGCTGGGGTTGGAAGTATCTCGCCTGGCTCGCAACAATGCGGATTGGCATCGCCTTCTGGAACTGGCCGCCATGTCGCGCACGCTCATCATGGACGAAGATGGCGTTTACGACGCCGCGTCGTTCAACGATCGTATGCTGCTCGGCCTGAAGGGCACGATGAGTGAGGCCGAACTCCACATCCTGAAGTCTCGACTGCAAGGCGGCATTCTCAACAAGGCGCGTCGTGGCGAGCTCGAGTTGCCGTTGCCGATCGGACTGGTCTACACGCCCGATATGCGCGTGGTGCTTGATCCGGATCGACAGATCCAGGACACGGTGCGCATGCTGTTCGATACCTTCCGGGAGGTGGGCTCAGCCTGTGCGGTCGTGCGCCGCCTGCGCAGCGAGAAGATCCTGTTTCCCCGTCGTATCCGTCGCGGCATCGGCAAGGGCGACGTGCTGTGGAGCCAGATCGACCATTCTCGCGTGATCCAGATTTTGCACAATCCACGATACGCTGGTGCTTTCGCATACGGACGCACACGCACGGTCTACAATGCCAAGCTTAAGTCCGCACAGCAGAAGATGCCGAGGTCCGACTGGCAGGTGCTCATCCCGCAGGCCCATGAAGGCTACATCTCGTGGGACGAGTTCGAACGCAATCAAACAAGTCTCCAACAAAATGCAGTCGGTTTTTCTCCTGGCCTGCGGGGTCGTATGCCTCGCCAGGGCAACGGCTTATTGCAAGGAAGAGTTTTGTGTGGTCGCTGCGGCGCCCGCATGCGGGTCCATTACGAACAGTTCGAAGGCAATCTTCGTCCCTATTACATCTGCAACGAGGCCGTCGTGCGCCACGCGGGCAAGGCTTGCCAATGGGCAAGAGGACCAGCGATCGATGAAGCGGTCAGCGCGTTGCTGCTCGAAGCAATGGCACCGACGGCGATAGAGGTCGCGCTTGCGGTGCAGGAGGAGATCTCACAACGTGTCGAACAAGCTGCCTCGCTGCGCGACAAGCAGTTACAGCGCGCCCGGTATGAGGCTGAACTCGCACGCCGCCGCTATCTGAAGGTCGATCCCGACAACCGCTTGGTTGCCGACGCACTCGAAGCGGACTGGAATGGCAAGCTTCGCGACCTCGATACGCTTCAGCGCGAACACGAGCGGCAGAACGAGACAGACCAGTCATTGCTGGGCGGCGCTATGCAGGAACGGATCCGAGCGCTGGCCGCAGATTTTCCGCGCATCTGGAACAACGAGCGCACGAGCCCGGTCGAGCGTAAACGCATGCTTGGTCTCCTCATCGAAGACGTGACACTGCTGGTCGACGAGAAGATCAACATGCACATACGCTGGCGCGGAGGTCGCACGCAAAGCCTGGCAGTCGCTCGTCCCCAACCCATGGCCGTGATCCGCAAGACCCCGGAAGCGGTTGTGGCACTGATCAACGAACTGCTGGAGACCGACAATGACCAGCAGATTGCCAGTCGTCTCAACGCACTCGGGCATCGTAACTGGCGCGGTGAGGCTTTTACCTTGAAGAAAGTCATGCTCGTTCGTCGAGCCTATGGGCTGAAGACCCGGTTCGAACGGTTGCGCGAGAGCGGCATGCTAACTGGCGAGGAAGTGGCTCGTCGATTTGGCGTAAGCGCCACAACCGTACACCAACTCGGACGCGATGGTGTTCTCAAGCGCCATCGCTACGCTACCAACCACCGCTACCTGTATGAGCCACCGGGCAATGTCAGACTCGCAAAAGGCGTCGGCGGCCGCTATGGTAGCCGCCAACCCCGGTTAATTGACGCTCAACAAATCCAACAAGGTGCATCGTGATGTCTGCTCCTTCGATTGGGGGCTGCGCACCGGCGTCGTGCACGGTTCCATGCCGATGTCGCGGAGCAAGGACGCGGTGTCCCTGGCGATGAAGCAGGAGCCGTTGTCGGTGAGCCATTCGATGGGCTCGGACAGCATGTTGATGCGGCCGAAGCGGTTCTCCACGGCGGTGATCACGAGGTCCTGCACGTCCTGGCTCTTGATGCCCTCGGTGGTGGCGACATGGGCGATTGCCTCACGGTCGCAGCAGTCGAGAGCGAAGGCGACCCGGACCTTCTCCTTGTTGTCGCAGCCGATCTCGAAGCCGTCGGAGCACCATCTGATGTTCGAACGTTCGACAGCGACCTGACCGTCATGGAGGCGATCATCGACCGCTCCGGTGTGGCGCACCAACAGCAGATTGTGCAGCTTCATGACCCGGTAAACGCGCTTTGCATTGGGCCACGAACGCCCGTCTTTCCGGGCGTTGCGGCGCAGGATGGCATGGACACGCCGATAGCCGTAGGTGGGCATGTCGGCGATGATGGCCTTGATATCCGCCACCAGTTCCCGATCCGGGAGTGGTGGGCGTCCTCTGGCTCTGGAAAGGGAGGCTGTGGCACGCGCAGCGATATTCGACCGGGCGACACCAAGAGTTTCGCAGACGGCCTTCATTCCAAAATTCCCCTCGGAAGAGAGATTGAGCGCAACATCCGTTTTTTTGGGCCGCCGGCGATTTCGAGGGCTTCCTTGAGGATTTCGCTCTCCATCGTCTTCTTGCCCAGCAGGCGCTGCAACTCCTTCACCTGGGCCTGAAGCGCCCGATATTCGGATGCCGGAACAACCTCCTCTTCGGCGGCCGTCGCCGTCAACGCGCCTTGAGACGCCAGCCTGCGCCAGGCGAACAACTGGTTCGGCTGAATGCCATGACGACGGGCGACGATGCTCACCGTCGCGTCCGCCTCGTAGGTTTCCTGGATGATGGCCAGCTTCTCCGCCGTGCTCCAGCGCCGCCGTCGCTCAGGCCCGGAGAGGACCTCTACCTTATGCTTGATGCTAGTCATAATGCCGACATTACTCCTACACACTTAACTAAGTGGGGGAGCATGTCCGGGCCTTTCGGGGGCTAATTCAGTCAGAAAAGGTTCCTCCGTGGGCCTTCAGTCCCATACGCCGGTCGCAAAGGTCTTACGTTCGTTGTCGCGCGAAAGCGTCGCGTTAATTTGGTCTAAGCCCAGGGCAATTCGGCCCTTAGCTGCCTTGGGCGCAACGGCGTCGGAACATCCCGTTTCAGTCCGCATTGGACCAGTTCTGGCGCCGTTGCCTGCAGGAGGATTGAGGATTGCCTAGCTACCAACAACACAACTACGGAGCATCCGAGCGGAAATTTACGACCGGGCTTTCGATTGTTGTGTTGCTTATTTCGATGTCGGTGATTGCTGCTTACCTACTGATCGGTGGCGCCTTATCGAACGACACCGACCATCCGGCCACCATCGTCCTTCCGAAGCCTGCCGTGGCCAACTCGCGATAAAAGGACGGCAGGCAAACCGTATAAGTGTGGCTCCTCCGTCCATTTCACATTTCAAGAGAGATAAAAGAAGCAAGTGGCAGCAAGGGGGAGCAGCATGGGATTGATGCACTTAGGTCGGGCTCACTTGGCGATGGCTCTGCCACGACATCGCAGCAACTCCGCGAAACCAGAGACCAGCGCCTCTTTGATCAATTTACCGACGGAACCGTTCGCAACGAATGGAGCTGGTGAAGACGACAAGCCGGCTTTGCTCGGAGCTGGTGGTGAACTCGTCGATAAGGCAAAACCTCGCGCGTTCTTTTTGAGGTCCACGAAAACTTCGATACTAAACGCCACGCGAAGTTTCGACGGGATCTATACCGCAAGCTCGACGAACTTGGATATGCATACGATGTCATCCCGCTGAACGCTAAAGATTACAGCGTGCCTCAAGACCGGAAACATTATTTCCTCGTGGGCATAAGGAGTTCTGGGCGAAGTTCGCGGCCCCCACGTCCACCAGAACACTTAATCTCCGGGAGGCCCTTGCCGACATCGCGTTCCCCGAGCGCAGTTCGTATGCATTGATCCCAAAGAACGGAAATGCCGTTCTTCCCTGCGATCGCCAGGCTACCTTGGCGTCCCAGCGATAGGGGTGTTGTCGAGCCACATCCGATGCAGAATAACCGCCAGGCGTCGGGCGACGGCCACGATGGCCTTTGGCATCCCCCGACGCCGCGCAACCGACAATCCCCACAGCTTGAGCGGCGAGCTCCTTTTCGAGATCCGCAAGAGCGCGCCTGCGGCTTCGACCAGCACCCATCGGATGGCCCGGATCGCCGCACTTGGAGATGCCTCGCTCTCGGTCGATCTCCCCGGACTGATAGCGCGATGGCGTCAGGCCAAAGTGAGCAGGCACGGATCGCGATCGTCCGAACCGAGCCGGCCGTCGTTTACTGCCTACTGCCGTTCGACGACGGCTGTTCTGTCCGGATGGAGGTTCTCTCGTGTCATCCTAAGGTGATCGATCAGAAGTCGATCTCCCGGCGGAATCTGAGCTATTTTGCTCGGATGTGCCTCTACCAGTTCCAAAAGCATAAGGCCCAGCTTTCGCCAGGCCTTCATGAAGTGTCCATTACCGTGGTGTACGAGACCAAGGCCGTTGGGCTTTGGTTGACATGACAGCGACCTTTAAGTCAGCCTGCCTAAACAAATAGATAAGTGTGGGACTGCCTAACTCAAGGGCTTCGAACTCACCTGTTATCCCAGCAGGGAGTGAGGAGTAGCATATAGATAGGCTCTGTATCAGGGCGTTACAAGCGAATGCCACCGCATTCTACCGAATGCACAGTCGGAACTCCAACTACGCCCGCCTCTTCAAATGCCTCACGGGCAGCGGGCGGGTCGATCCGTCCAACCACTCACAGCTCGTGAACGGTGGCGACCTGTCGCTTGAGGCAGTCGATGAGCGCCTGAGCCGCGAGCGACAAGGGAACACCGGACGCAGTCGCAACGCCGAAATCCTGGGTCAGGTGCGGCGAGAATGGCCGGATCTCGATCGGCAGATGGCGATGCAGGTTGGCAAAGAAGCTGCTGATGATGGCAACGCCGAGGCCATAGGCCGCATAGGCGCATGCCGAACTGTTGCTGTGGGTCTCGATCTTGACCTTCTGCGGCACGCCCGCCTTGCGGAAGATCTCGTCGAGCATGACCCGTGTCGGCCGGCGGCGGCCAATCAGGATCAATGGCACGCCGCGCAGTTCCTTGGGCGTGAGGGTCTCGTGTGCCGACAGGGCATGTCCCTTTTCCATCACGCAGACGCTGACCCCGGTTGCGACCGGCTGCATCTCGATGCCAGCGCTCAGTTGCCCCTCGTAGCGCAGGAAGCCGAAGTCGATGATGCGCTGTTCAACCAGACGGGCGATGGCCACGGTCGTATCGAAGAAGGTCTCGATCCGCACGCCGGGAAAATCCTTGGCGTAGTCGGAAAGCATCGCCGGAGCAAAGGTTTCGGACATGCTGTTCGGCAGACCGATGCGCACGACCTCGGGACCGACGGCGCCGCTGCGCAGATCTTGCGCCAGGTTGGTGAAGCGGTCGATACCCAAGAGGATGTGCTCGGCATCCTCGGCAAGTTTCATCGCCTCGGGTGTCGGTATCAACCGGCCCTTGTCGCGAGCAAACAGCGTCAGAGACAGGTCTTCCTCGAGCTGCTGCAGGAGCCGGCTGACGCCGGACTGGCTGAGCCCCATGGTCTTGGCGGCCGCGATCGTCGATCCGGTCGCCAGGAGCGTGCGCAACACTTCCAACTGTCGAAAATTCACGCCGCTTCGCCCCTCGAGCTACAACCTTTTCCCGTGTTTACGGGAAGGCGCTCCGTCAAGGAAGAGGGTGGATTGAATGCGGTAAAATCGAATGGAGGCTTCAACGTGAGGAGCGCGCGAACGCGCTCCTCGAAAAGCGTTTCGTCAGGCGTTGGCACGTACCGGATGATTGAAACGCTCGGCAAAGACCTCGATCGATCCGCTGCCGAAGTTGCGCAACTGGCGTCTGGTCAAGACAGACATGACCCTCGCCGCGGTCGACACCGTCATTTCATCGAGCGGACCTTCACCGCTCCAGGGTTTGTTCAGCCGATCCGTGACAATGCCGATGAGGTTTGCCGGCATGATGTCGGTGCAAGGTTTCATCCATTCGAAGACCTCGCTGATCGGAAGCAGCTTACCTTCGAACGCAACGAGCGGCTCGGGCATGCCTGCGCCCCAGTCGTCATAGGCCTCCAGAGCATCGCGAAACAGGTTCTGCAGCGTGATGGGGGCGTGCCCTTCGTGTAGAGCAGGCAGGAAATTCGTCATTTGTGTCTCCTTCAGTGTTCAAGGCCGGGAAACGCGAATGGCCAATTCTGTCAGCATGTATTTGTGTTCGTGTCAGGTGGCCGATATTCTGTGGCCACGCGACTGGTCAAACTGCGGGCGATGACGCAATGCGCAAATCGGGCGATGGTTCCCTGTGCCGCAGACATTTTTGGCGGAAAGCCGGCACGCATGAACGCCGCGTGCCTCGACCTAGATATCGTCTCATGGTCTCCCCCCGACTCGATATTAACGATCCAGCCCCGAAGGTAAACACCGGTCGCCATCGCGGCAGAAACGAAAATCTCAAATCGATAATTTCTATAGAATATACTATCTTACTCGGTCTTGCCAGATAATTCACTGATATGCACCTCAATCGATAGGGAGCAGTCACATGGGAACGATCTCGCGGCTTTCAGAGAAAACACGAGCCCCGGCGCACCGGATCGAGAGCGAGGAGGAAGCGCTGTCGATCGCCCGGGACTTGGCTGCGGAATTCGCCAAGAGCGCCAACGAGCGGGATACGGATCGCATCCTGCCCTTCGACGAACTCGATGCGCTGGCTCAATCCGGCCTGCTCGCGATCACCGTGCCGCCGGAATATGACGGCATCGACGTTTCCAATGCGGTTCTGGCGGAGATCACCGCCATCCTCTCGCAAGCCGATTCCTCGATCGGTCAGATTCCGCAGAACCATTTCTACATTCTGGAAGCGTTGCGCACCGACGGGACGGAGGAACAAAAGGCCTTCTTCTTCGGCCGGGCGCTTGCCGGCGACCGCTTCGGCAACGCCCTTTCCGAGCGCGGCACGAAAACCGTCGCCGACTATGCAACACGGCTGACGCCCGATGGCCTCGGTTTCCGTCTGAACGGCCGCAAGTATTATTCGACCGGCGTGCTGTTTGCCGAATGGATCGTCGTCTTCGCACTCGATCCGAATGAAAAGCTGACCATGGCCTTCGTGCCGCGCGGTGCGGAAGGCTTGCAGATCATCGACGACTGGGATGGCTTCGGACAACGCACGACCGGCAGCGGCACGACCGTGCTACAAAATGTCCATGTCACCGCCGATGCGGTGGTGCGCCACCACCGCGGCTTCGAGCGACCGACGACGATCGGCTCCGTCGGCCAGATCATCCACGCCGGCATCGACCTTGGCATCGCCCGGGCGGCCTTTGCCGAAACGCTCGAGTTCGTACGCAACCATGCACGGCCCTGGATGGACAGCGGCGTCGAGCGCGCAGCCGATGATCCCCTCACGATCGCCCGCATCGGCCAGCTCGCCATCCGCCTGGAGGCGGCGACGGCCACCGTCGAACGGGCGGGCAAGAAGGTCGATGTCGCGCAGATCAATGGCACCGAGGAAAGCGTCGTCGAGGCAACGCTTGCCGTTGCCGCGGCGAAGGTTCTGACCACCGAGATCGCTTTGGAAGCGAGCAACACGCTCTTCGAACTGTCGGGAACCGCCTCGACGAAGATCGGGCTCAACCTCGACCGGCATTGGCGCAACGCCCGCACCCACACGCTGCACGACCCCGTGCGCTGGAAGCATCACGTCGTCGGCAACTACCACCTGAACGGCGTCAAGCCGCCGAAGAACGGCGCGCTTTGATCCCATCGACAGCGCACTGGCGGCCCGAGGCATGACCGGCGCTTCGGGCAATGCCCAACCTTGCCCGAAGGAGAGCTCAATGAGTCGCGAAATCCGGCTGAATGCCTTTGACATGAACTGCGTCGGCCATCAGTCGCCGGGGTTGTGGACCCACCCGCGAGACCAGTCCTGGCGCTACAAGGATCTCGACTATTGGGTCCATCTGGCGAAGACGCTCGAGCGCGGCAAATTCGACGGGCTGTTCATCGCCGACGTGCTCGGCGTCTATGATGTGCTGAACGGCAATGCCGAGGCGGCGCTTCGGCATTCGGCCCAAATCCCGGTCAACGACCCCTTACAGCTGGTGCCGACGATGGCCTATGAGACGGAACATCTGGGCTTCGGCCTGACGGCGTCGCTCTCCTTCGAACACCCCTACACCTTCGCCCGCCGCATCTCGACGCTCGACCATCTGACCAAGGGGCGCGTCGGCTGGAACATCGTCACCTCCTACCTGAACAGCGGCGCACTCAACATTGGCCAGGCGCAGCAGACGCGCCATGACGACCGGTATGATCTGGCCGAGGAATATCTTGAAGTCTGCTACAAGCTCTGGGAGGGGAGCTGGCAAGACGGAGCGGTGGTGCGCGACCGCGCAACCGGCATCTTCACCCATCCCGACAAGGTGCACCCGATCAACCACCGCGGCCGTCATTTCACGGTCCCGGGCATCCATTTGAGCGAGCCATCGCCGCAGCGCACGCCGGTGCTCTATCAGGCGGGCTCTTCGAGCAGAGGCAAGGACTTCGCCGGGGCGCACGCCGAATGCATTTTCGTCGCGGCACCGTCAAAGGCGGTGCTGAAACGCTATGTCGCCAATGTCCGGGAGGCTGCATTGCGCGCCGGCCGAAACCCGCGCGAAATCCTCGCCTTCAATCTGCAGACTGTGATCCTCGGCGAAACCGATGCCGAGGCGAAGAAGAAGTTCGACGAGTACCGCAAGCACGTTTCCTACGAAGGCGCTTTGGCGCTTATCTCCGGCTGGACGGGCATCGATTTCGGCCAGTTCGCTCCGGACGAACCCTTGCGCCATCGCTACACCAATGCGGTGCAATCCGCCGTCGAGACCTTCACGACTATCGATCCGGACCGGGTCTGGACCGTTCGTGAAATGGCCGACTGGGTGGGCATCGGCGGCTTCGGCCCCGTCTTCGTCGGCTCACCCTCGACGGTTGCCGACCTCATGCAGGAATGGGTCGAAGACACCGATGTCGACGGCTTCAACCTCGCCTATGCGGTGACGCCCGAAACCTTCGAGGATACGGTCGATCTACTCGTGCCGGAACTGCAGAAGCGCGGCGTCTACAAGACCGATTATCGCCAGGGCACACTCAGGGAAAAGCTCTTCGGTGGCGGGCCAAGGCTGGTGGCGCCACATCCGGGCGCCGGCTATCGGGATCTTGGCGGACAACAGCAAACGATCGCTGTTTCGGCTTAAGGGCAAGGCTATCGTAGAAGCGCCGCCGGGACTTGGTCCAGGCGGCGTTTTTCTTGCTGGCAGAGCCGATCGTGCCGGTGGGTAGGTTCAGCTATAGAGACTGACCGGCGGTATCCGCCCGTTCAGCGCGAAGTCGCCCACCTCGCGCGCTTTGTATGCGACCGGGTCATGCAGCGTGTGGGTGCGGACGTTGCGCCAATAGCGATCGAAGCGATAGTGCCCCGCCGTGGCCCGCGCGCCCATCAACTCGAAGACCTTCGTCGTCACGTCGAGCGCAACGTGGGTCGAGTGAACCTTGGCCGCATAGGCCTCGATCGCGGCTTGGCCACGCGCCTCGGCCGTCACCGAGCGGCCCTGCGACAGCGCCGCTTCGACGACGGCGGCCGCCGCATCGGCCAAGGCGATCGACGCCTTCAGCTTTGCCTGCAATTCGCCAATCCGTTCGAGGATATAGGGATCATCGCTGGCGCGTTCGACGCCAGATGTGATCCAGGGGCGCGTGGTGCTACGCACATAGTCGAGGGCCGCGGCAAGCGCGCCTTCGGCCGTGCCGAGGTAGAAATTCACGAAGACGAGCTGGATCAGCGGCGTGTTGAATGTCGCTTGCACCGGAGGCGGATCGGAGGGATCGGCCAGCGGCAAGATGAAATCGCGCTCGTAGACCGGAAAATCACGGAACTCGACACTGCCGCTGTCCGACAGGCGCTGGCCGATATTGTCCCAATCATCGTTGGCGACATAGCCCGGCCGATCGGTCGGCACCACAAAGTTGGCGATCTTGCCGTCGATCGCAGCGTTAACGTTGATGCGGTCGGAGACATGGGCCCCGGTCGAAAAGGTCTTGCGGCCGTTCAGCACATAATGGCCACCACGCCGCTCCAATGTCAGGCCCGGATCGCGCGGGTTGACCGCGGCTCCCCAATAGAGCTGCCGCTCGACGGTCTCCGCCCCAAGCACCCAGGCCTGTTTGGGATCGGCAGCGGCCCAGTAGACATATTGGCTGTTGACGTAGTGATAGCCAAGCAATTGGCCGATCGAGCTTTCGCCACGCGCGATGATGCGCACCAGCCGAAGCCCGTCTACCCAGCTCAAGCCCGCACCGCCAACCTCCGGCGAATGCAGCGCGGTCAAAAGGCCGGACTGGCGGAGTGCGTCGATCTCTTCAAGCGGCGGTGCGCCGACGCGATCGAGCTCGGCGCCTCGGCGAGCGAAATCCTGCGATAGTGCCTCGGCGCGGACAAACAGCTCCAGCCGCTTTTCATCTTGTTCGGCGCTGCTGGCCGGTGCTTGTTCCCTGAGGAAATGTACGTTGCTCATCCGCCTCTCCTTGGTTGAGGCAAAATAATGCACTTATTCTATAGACAATAACAGCAACGTGATTCCACACGGAGGCGGCCACTGGAAATGTCCTACCGGCCACTGACCGCTTCAGCTGGCCTCCGCATCGCGCAGCGCCACGATCTCAGAGGCATTGTCGTTGGCTGCAAACTGCTCCAGCGTCATGTTGTCGAGGATCGAGGCGATCGCGTCGCGGACATCGCTCATTGACTTGCGCACATGACAGTTCACCGGATCGGCGCAATCGTCGCAGGCTTCGAAGGCGGTGCGGCTGGCACAGCGGATCGGCGCCAGCGGCCCGTCCAGCGTGCGGATCACCTGGCCGATGCGAATCTCGGAGGCGGGTCGGGAGAGCGAGTAGCCCCCGCCTGGGCCCTTCTTCGAACGAAGGATGCCGGCATTGCGCAATTCGAGCAGGATCGCGTCCAAGAACTTCTTCGGAATATTGTTCCGCGTTGCGATCTCGGTGATGAAGGCGGTCTCTCCGGGCTCCAGTTGAGCCAGGTCGACAAGGGCCTTGAGCCCGTATTTTCCTTTTTTGGTCAACATGTCACTTCGCTTTCGTGAACAAGAAGGCCGCCACAAGTCCGTTCCTCGGGCATCCACCGGAGGCAACGGGTTGTGACGGCCGCACTCTTTCGCTTAGGATGTCCTACACCCAAACCGCACCATTCTCAAGAAATTACGCAAGTTACTGCATAGATTTAGTGCGCTTTGTTGGCGCTTTCATGGCAAAACGAGAATTTGACCGGGAAGACCGCTAGCGTGCAAGCTTGTTCCGGAGGCAAGCAATCGCCAGAAGGCGAAATCAGCAGCCTCTATCGGAGCGAAAAGGGGAACGGGTAGCGCCGCACCGAACCGCGGGCGCGTCGAGACCGCCGTCACCAATATCAACGCAAGTTATTACACCGTGAGATGACGCCGCGCCTCTGCCGTATCCAGCGTCTCGGGCGGCCCCTCGTGAACCACGGCGCCGCGGTCCATGATATAAACGTGATCGGCAAGTTCCCGGCAAAAATCGAGATATTGTTCGACAAGCAGGATTGCCATGCCGGTCGAGTCCCGGAGGTAGCGGATTGCCCGGCCGATATCCTTGATGATCGAAGGCTGGATGCCCTCGGTCGGCTCGTCGAGCACCAGTATCTTCGGGCGCGTGACCAGCGCCCGGCCGATCGCCAGTTGTTGTTGCTGGCCACCGGAAAGATCCCCGCCGCGACGCCCGAGCATCGAGCGAAGTACCGGGAAGAGATTGAAGACGTCCTCCGGTATGGAGCGATCTGCGCGCTTCAACGGCGCGTAACCTGTTTCGAGGTTTTCCTTGACCGTCAGCAAGGGAAAGATCTCGCGGCCCTGCGGCACGTAGCCGATGCCTTCCTTGGCGCGACGGTAAGCTGCCATGCCCGCGAGTGCCACGCCGTTGAAGCCGATCGCACCGGCGCTGACCGGATGCTGGCCGGTGACGGCCCGAAGCAGACTCGACTTGCCGACGCCGTTGCGCCCGAGCACGCAGGTGATCCTGCCCATCTCGGCGGTGATCGACACGTTGCGCAGCGCCTGTGCGGCACCGTAGTGAAGATTGATGTTTTCGACGCTCAGCATGACGCGCCCTCCTCAAACAATTCCGGCATCGAAAGTCAGCGCCCGAGATAGTTCTCGATCACCTTCGGATCACTGCTGACGAAGTCGATCGAGCCTTCCGCCAGCACCATACCTTCGGCAAGGCAGGTAACCTTGACCCCAAGTTCGCGGATAAAACCCATGTCGTGCTCGACGACGACGACGGATCGGGTCTTGGCGATCTCCTTGAGCAGAACGGCCGTCTCGGCCGTCTCCGCATCGGTCATGCCAGCGACCGGTTCGTCGACCAGCAGCAGTTCCGGCTCCTGAGCGAGCAGCATGCCGATCTCCAACCATTGCTTCTGGCCGTGCGAAAGGTTGGCTGCGAGATCGTCGCGACGGGTCGCGAGCCGGATGGTCGCAAGGATTTCCTCGATGCGGATCTTGTCCTCGGCCGTCAGACGATAGAAGAGCGTTGGAAACACCCCCCGTTTCCGGTTGAGAGCAAGTTCGAGATTGTCCCACACCGTATGGCTTTCGAAGACGGTCGGCTTCTGGAACTTGCGGCCGATGCCGAGCGATGCAATCTCCGCCTCGTCCTTCTTCGTCAGGTCGATCTCGCCCTTGAAGAAGACCTGCCCCTCGTCAGGCCGGGTCTTGCCGGTGATGATGTCCATCATCGTCGTCTTGCCGGCACCGTTCGGACCGATGATCGCCCGAAGTTCGCCGGGCTCGATGACGAAGGAGAGCGCGTTCAGCGCCTTGAAACCGTCGAAGGAGACGGAGACGCCGTCGAGATAGAGAATGCTCGTCGGCTTGCTCTGGCCGATGGTCTGGTTCATGTCGCTTACTCCGCCGCCATGGGTTCAACCGCCAGATTGTCCGGCGCTTCGTTCGCGCGCGCCTTTCGTTCAGCGCGACGGCGGGCGAAATAGGCGCCGGCCGTCCCGACGACACCCTTCGGCAGGAACAGGGTGACGAGCACGAAGAGACCGCCGAGCGCAAAGAGCCAGAACTCCGGAAACGCGGCGGTGAAGATACTCTTTCCGCCGTTGACGAGGATGGCGCCGACGATCGGGCCGACCAGCGTGCCGCGCCCGCCAACCGCCGTCCAGATCACCACCTCGATCGAATTGCCGGGCTCGAACTCGCCGGGATTGATGATACCGACCTGCGGCACGTAAAGCGCGCCGGCGATGCCGGCCATCATCGCCGAGACGGTAAAGGCGAAGAGCTTGATGTGTTCCACCCGATAGCCGAGGAAGCGGGTTCGGCTCTCGGCGTCGCGCACCGCCACGAGCACCTTGCCGTATTTCGAGCGCACGATCGCAGCGGTGAGAATGAGGCAGAGCGCCAGCATCAGTGCAGAGGCGGCAAAGAGCACGGCGCGCGTGCCATCCGCCTGGATGTTGAAGCCGAGAATGTCCTTGAAGTCGGTCAGCCCGTTGTTGCCGCCGAAGCCCATGTCGTTGCGGAAGAAGGCGAGCAACAGCGCATAGGTCATCGCCTGGGTGATGATCGAGAGATAGACGCCGTTGACGCGCGAGCGGAAGGCGAACCAGCCGAAGACAAAAGCAAGCACACCCGGCACCAGCACGACCATCAGTGCGGCGAACCAGAACATGTCGAAGCCGTACCAGAACCAGGGCAGTTCCTTCCAGTTGAGGAACACCATGAAATCCGGCAGGAGCGGATTGCCGTAAGAGCCGCGCGCACCGATCTGGCGCATGAGATACATACCCATGGCATAGCCGCCGAGCGCGAAGAAGGCAGCATGCCCCAGCGAAAGGATGCCGCAGAAACCCCAGACGAGATCCAGCGCCAGTGCCAGCAGCGCATAGGTGAGATACTTGCCGAACAGCGACACCAGGTAGGTCGGCACGTGCAACGGATGGCTGGGCGCGGTCAAAAGGTTGAGCGCTGGAACGAGGAGCGCAAGGCCGAGGAGGATCGCCACGACAATGAGGATGCTGCGATCGAGCGATTTCATCAGAAACGAGGTGATCATGCTTCGACCGCCCTTCCCTTGAGCGCGAAGAGGCCGCGCGGTTTCTTCTGGATGAAGAGGATGATCAGAACCAGGACGAGGATCTTTCCAAGCACGGCGCCGGCATAGGGTTCCAGGAACTTGTTGAGGATGCCGAGCGAGAAGGCGCCGACGAGCGTGCCCCAGAGATTGCCGACGCCGCCGAAGACGACGACCATGAAGCTGTCGATGATGTAGCCCTGGCCGAGATTGGGCGAGACATTGTCGATCTGCGAAAGCGCCACTCCCGCCATGCCGGCGATGCCGGAACCAAGCGCGAAGGTGAGTGCATCGACGAAGGGCGTGCGGATGCCCATGGAGGACGCCATGCGCCGGTTCTGTGTGACGGCTCGCATGCGCAGGCCCACCGGCGTTTTCTTGAGCAGGAACAGAAGTGCCGCGAAAACCGTCAGCGCGAAGACGATGATCCACAGCCGGTTCCAGGTGATCGTCAGCCCGCCGAGATCGAAGGCACCAGCCATCCAGGATGGGTTGCCGACCTCGCGGTTCGTCGGCCCGAAGATCGAGCGCACCGCCTGCTGCAGGATCAGCGAAATACCCCAGGTGGCAAGCAAGGTCTCGAGCGGGCGACCGTAGAGAAAGCGGATGACGCCGCGTTCGATGGCAAGGCCGACGGCGCCGGTCACCAGAAAGGCGAGCGGCAGCGCGATCGCCAGCGACCAGTCGAAAAGGCCGGGATAAGAGTTGCGTATGACCTCCTGCACGAGGAAGGTCGTATAGGCGCCGAGCATGACCATCTCGCCATGGGCCATGTTGATGATGCCCATGACGCCGAAAGTGATCGCAAGCCCAATCGCCGCCAGCAAAAGGACCGAGCCGAGCGACAGGCCGTACCAGACGTTCTGGCCCGCGTTCCAGAACGCCTGGGTCTGTTCGATGCGGGCAATCGCCGCTTCGATGTCGGGTTTAAGCGAAGCATCGGCATTTGCGAGTGCGGATGTTAAAACAGCAAGCCCAGTGCGCCCATTGCCCTTGGCGAGGAGTGTTATCGCCTGGCGCTTTTCCTCGTCGCTTCGCCCCGACAGAAGGAGCGTCACGGCGCGCGCCTCGTCGAGAGCCTTGCGAACAGTTCCATCCTTTTCGGTCGCAATCGCGGCCTCGATCGCCTCGAGCGCATCGGCGTTCGGCGCCTGCAGCATGGATTGTGCCGCCTTCAGCCGCGCGCTCGTGTCATCGCTGAAAAGGGTCAGGCCGCCGAGCGCGCTGCGCACGGCGCGACGCACGGCATTGTTGACTTTGACCTTCTGCATGGCCGCCTTCGGCGCTTGACCAGCTTCTATTCCCGTCACGGGATCAATCAGCAGCAGATCCGCGCCTTGCGCTTTGACCAGGAAGACCTTGCCGTCGGACTTGCGCTGGTAGAGTTCGCCCCCGCCCAGCGCCTCAAGCACGGGAATAACCTTGGCGTCACCGGTCTTGGCGAGCGCCGAGATGTGCTCGTCCATATCAGAGAGTTTCGCGACGCCGAGTTGGTCGACCAGCGCGCCGAGGTCGTCCGCCGCACGGGAGCCGACCACATGGGTCGAAATCAACAGGCAGAGCGCAACAAACAGGATCTGCAGAATTCGGTACATTGCCCTCTCGCTCGGGTCTTACGCGTCGCGTGGGCGACGGGCGCTTCGGTCGAGGCTTTTTTGCGTTGAGATCCCTCCGCCCGGCCGCATCACCGGACGGAGGGATGCTCGCCCCCGGATTTCGTCATGCAAGGATTGCCCGGGCGGACTGCCCGCCCGGTCTATGACTACGTGATGAAATCAGGAGCCTTTGCCGCCGCATTTGCCGGTGGCGACGTTGAAGTTGCCGCAGGACATCGGCGCGCGCCAATCGGAGATCAGGTCCTTCGAGTCGGGCAGATAGTCGGACCATTCGTCGCCGACGACGAGGCCGGGGGTTTCCCAGACGGTTTCGAACTGGCCATCGCCCTGGATCTCGCCGATCAGCACCGGCTTGGTGATGTGGTGGTTCGGCATCATCGTCGAATAGCCACCGGAAAGGTTCGGCACCGAGATGCCAATCATCGCGTCGAGAACGGCATCCGTATCGGTCGTGCCGGCCTTCTCGACGGCCTTCAGCCACATGTTGAAGCCGATATAGTGCGCTTCCATCGGGTCGTTGGTCACGCGCTTGTCGTTCTTGGTATAGGCCTTCCAGGTCTTGATGAACTCGGCATTGGCCGGCGTATCAACCGACTGGAAGTAGTTCCAGGCCGCGAGATGCCCGACGAGCGGGCCTGTATCGAGGCCGGCGAGTTCCTCTTCGCCGACCGAGAAGGCGACGACGGGGATATCCTCGGCCTTGACGCCCTGGTTCGCCAGTTCCTTGTAGAAGGGCACGTTGGCGTCGCCGTTGATGGTCGATACGACCGCCGTCTTCTTGCCGGCCGAACCGAACTTCTTGATGTCGGAAACGATCGTCTGCCAGTCCGAATGGCCGAAAGGCGTGTAGTTGATCATGATGTCTTCAGGCTTCACGCCCTTGGAAATCAGATAGGCCTCGAGGATCTTGTTGGTCGTGCGCGGATAGACGTAGTCGGTACCGGCAAGCACCCAGCGCTCGACACTTTCGTTTTCCATCAGATAGTCGACGGCCGGGATTGCCTGCTGGTTCGGCGCGGCCCCCGTGTAGAAGACGTTTCGCTGGCTTTCCTCGCCTTCGTACTGGACGGGATAGAAGAGGATCGAGTTGAGCTCCTCGAAGACCGGCAGAACCGACTTGCGCGACACCGAGGTCCAGCAACCGAAGACCGCCGAAACCTTGTCGACCGAGATCAGCTCGCGCGCCTTTTCAGCAAAGAGCGGCCAGTCGGACGCCGGGTCGACGACGACGGCTTCGAGCTTCTTGCCGAGCAGGCCGCCTTTCTTGTTCTGCTCGTCGATCAGCATCAGCATGGCATCTTTCAGCGTCGTCTCGGAGATCGCCATGGTACCGGAGAGCGAATGCAGGATGCCGACCTTGATCGTGTCATCGGCGGCAAAGGCGCCGTTGAATGCCGTCGTCGACAGGACGGCTGCGAGGAATGCGCCGGTGACGCTTGCCCTGATAGTCATCTGATGGAACCCCTCTCGTTCTGAAGCAGCGCGGCTTTCGAGTTTTTTAGCCGTTGCTTGAGGGATCATCGGACAGTCACGCTGCACTGCACATACGTCATTCTACGTAGATGCGGGGGGCAAAGAGGAAGCGGCGGCACGGTGGAAGCCCGGCCACGGGGCCAGCACTTGCGCTTGATTGCCGGAGCGACCACATCAGGCCTCTGCTCACCTCCTGCTGCGCGCTCATCAGGAGCATTGCAATGGGATCGATAGGGAACTCCCCGCGCCACCGACGCCGTTTTGATCGACGCCTACTCGCAGACAGTTGCCCAAGCCGTTGATCTGATCGGCCCCTCCGTCAGCCGGATCGAAAAGACCGACAGCCGGCCGGGACATGGGTCCGGCTTTACGAACTCCCCCGACGGATCGATCATCACCAATCATCACATGGTCGAGGATTCAAAGACAGAGCGGATCCGGAGCGTCAACGGCAGCGTCGGACAGAGAACCGTGCTTGGCCGCGACGCGGATACCGACATCGCCCCAGCGGCGCCGACCTGGACGTCCAGTCATGGGCTCGCCTCGGGGACGGCCGGACGATGGCGCCGGCTCAACTGGGGACCGGCCGCAATCAGCGCACGGCGTCCGCCACAGTCGACGCCGCAGCGGAGAACAGATTCAAGGCGGCGTACTGCAACAGCATGATCGTCTTGCCATCGCGGATGGCGCCCGAGGCAACCATTGCAAGCGCCTCGTCGATACCGAACTCCAGCACGGCAATCTCCTCGCCTTCCGCCTCGTTGCCACCCCCTGCAGAAGCCCTATCGCGCGGCTGGTACTCGCCGACGAAAAAATGCAGCCGCTCAGTTACCGAACCCGGGCTCATGAAGGCATCGAACACGTGGCGGACTTCGCGCACGCGAAAACCCGTCTCCTCCTCCGTCTCGGCGCGGATGCGCGCTTCAGGCTCAGCATTGTCGAGGAGCCCGGCCGGCGCTTCGATGAGGAGGTCGTCATGACCGTTGACGAAGGCCGGGTAGCGGAACTGGCGCGTGAGAATGACCGTACGGCGTTCCGGATCGTAGAGAAGGATCGTCGCACCGTTCCCCCGATCGTAGGTCTCGCGCGACTGCCTTTGCCAATGCCCGTCATCGCGCTGAAAGCAAAAGGTCGTTTTCTTCAGTACGTACCAGTCATCCGAGAGAACGGTGACATCCTCGACACGAACCCGGTGTGCAATGCTCATTGTTGCCTCCTCCATGGCTGCAGGCCGAGGCAAACCACCACGCTCCGCGCCGGATCGAAATTCGTGCATTTTCATGCAATGTCAAGAAATTTCGTGCAAAACCGGGCGTGCCACCCTGCAAGTGCTCAATCTCGCGAGCAGCTTCAATCCACGTGGCAGACCTGTCTTCCGATGAAACTTGTCCGGTTATCGCGCTTTCTGGCCTGACGAACCGGTGTCGCTGGCTTGGTCGGCACCTGACCGAAAAAACAGCGCTTAAGCGACACACCGATGACACGCCACGGGCGGACGCTTGACCTTGCCATCGTTGGAAGCCCTACAAACATAACCGCACCGGCGTCGATAAAGACCCGATCGCACCACAGATTCGACGCGAATCGACCGTCAGCCGATCTGGCAAATGACGGCAACGGCCACGTGCGCGGGGGCAGAATGTTTCAAATCTCGGGGCCGACAGGCATGACGTCTTCATTGCATCCCCACTGGGACTTCGCCCGCGAGACGCGGTCGGTGCTGCTTCGCTTCGTCGCCTTTGCGATCCTGCTCGCAAACCTGCTGCTCGGCGGCAACGAAGGCGCAGAAGGGATGCATGCGCTCGTCGTCGTCAGCTATATCGCAATCAGCATCGCCTCCGTGGCGACGGCCCGCTACCTGCCCGGTCGCTCGTGGCTGAAGGCCTTTTTTGTCGTCCTCGACGCCCTGTTGGTCGCGCTGCTCCTCTATGCACACATCCTGGCCGGGCCGGTGACGGAAAACCATAACCTCACGACCACCAGCCTTGTCGTCGCTTTCATCCTGCTCGTCCATGTCGGCCTGAAGCTCGAACGGCGGCTCGTGCTCATCTTCTCAAGCGTCGTTCTCGTCGCCTGGGTAGCGATGCTCGCAACGACTGCTGCCAGGCATCAGACAGGCGGCACCCTTTCCCTCCTCGGGTCGTTCTTCAACCAGGATCTCGGCCTGACCGTCAGTTTCGGTTTCACCGCCTTCGCCATCTATCTTCTCGCGCGGGATCACGACCGGACGCGCAAGGAGGCCCTCAAGGCCGACCAGCGGCGCCTCAATCTCTCCCGCTTCTTCTCGCCACTTGTGGTCTCGGAACTGCAGGAGCGTGGAGGCGCTCTTGGTCTGGAACGCCGGAATGCGGCAATCATGTTCGTTGATCTCAGGGATTTCACTCGTTTCGCCGAGACCGCACCTGCTCCGGAACTCGCCTTCGTGCTGGCTGAGTATCGCCAGCTCGTCTCGCAGACGATTTTCGAACATGGCGGCACCGTCGACAAATTCATTGGTGACGGCGTGATGGCGGTCTTCGGTCAGCCGAGGCCCATGGACGACGATGCAGATCGGGCAATGGCCTGCGCCCTCGATCTCGTCGACGCCCTGACCGACTGGAAAAACCACAATGCCCTCAACGGCCACCCCGCCCTCGATGCCGGCATCGGCCTGCATTACGGCAAGGTGGTCGGCGGCGTGCTGGACAGCGGTTGCCACAGCGAATTCACCGTCATTGGCGACGCGGTCAATGTCGCCCAGCGCCTGGAAAGCCTGACCAAATCGCTTGATGCGCCGCTGGCGGTATCGGCTGCGCTGATGGCGCGCCTCATGACTCCGGTCCCGCCCGCCAACTGGATGGCGCAGAAGGACGTCACGCTTCCCGGACGCAGACTGCCTGTCGATGTCTGGTATCTGCCTCGCCAAGCCAGCGGCCTGTCCGCCGCCGCAACCTCGCCTTACGAGACCGGCACCGTACAAACAGCTCTCCAGAGATCGGCTTTCCAATCAACCGGCGCCGACGCCAGCACCGGATAGTCGACGCCCCGGACGGAGACTTTCGCCGGATCGCTGCACTTCACCAGCGCACGGTGCTTTCCGGGATCATTGTACACGCTGCCATCGACAACCCGTCGGGAGGAGATCGAGATCAGCACATCGTAGTCGTAACCAGGCAGCAGTGCCGCGCGATTGCCGGCAAGTGCAAGGCTGACGACCGTGTCGTCGCTGAAATGTTCCGCATGGAAGACCGCCGGCTCTCCCGCGATCGCGCTTGTGATGGATAGCCCTCCGACGACGAGGGCGATGACAGGGCGACGCATTCCGACCTCCCATGGTTCGGCCGCCACGCCATCCTATCATCGATGGTGTAGCCCCGCACTCGGAATGCGCGCAATCGCGGGCCTTGCGCCAATTACCCGTCGACGAAACTGAGCTTGAAGCGTGTGGTGAAATCGCCGCCCCACCACATGGGGAAATTGGTGCCCCACTTGTTGTTGTGGATGTTGAAGCGGACGCCGGCGGAATAATCAGGCAGGTCCTTGCAAAAGGCCATGAACGGCCATGCCTGAGGCGCGACCAGCGGCGTGTCGAGGTTCTCGACCATCAACACTGCGCCCGATTCCGGCCGCCCCCGCACGGCCGTGACCGCCTGCAACTGGGCGCCACCGGCGCGGGCGAAATTGTCGGTGTCGTGCCAGAGGCCCATTTTGCGCACGGTCCAGGCAGAGCGCCCCTCGGGCGTGAAAGACAGGAAGCTCGCCTCCGGCATACGGTTGGCATTCTTGCCGTAAAGTGTCAGCCGGACGTCGAGGCCGGTTGAGGTCGCGGCAAACTCCAGCGCAATATCAGCCGGGGCACCGCATTGCTCCACCGCCTCGGCCGGCATCGCTGCGACGATCGATGTGGTTGTCGTGCCTCGAAGCTCCGGCCGATAGGCTTGCGAGCGGGCCTCGGCGACTTGAGCAAGTCCGGGCTTGTCATGATCGAGCACGGCCCAGTCCATCCAATGAGTCAGATAGCTATCCATGTGCCGGCGGACATCGCCGGCATCATAACTTTCATAGCGGTAGGCCATCAGCGATCCATTGGCGCCGCGGATCTTTCGGCCGTCGGGTGCAGTCAGCGCGGCGACGTCGCCCGTCGCCGGATCGAGATCGATGCTCCATCCGCCGACCTCAAGCCGCGTTGCGACATCGGCGGGAACGGGTCGCGGCGCAACCGTAAGATCGGCAAGGGCTGCCTCGGCGCGGGCCGCATCCTCGACCTCCAGTTCCGCCACCGCCTGGTCGAGATAGGCGCGCTGCTCCCGCCACGAAGCCTCCGTGTAATGAAAGCGCGGATCGGTCCCTCGTGCCGCCTCGAAGGCAGGGCGCGCCCAGGCCTTTTCGTCGCGCAGGAAGGATTTGATATCGACGCCGCAGGTGTGTTCGGCGACCAGCGTCAGCTTACGCCCGAAAGCCTGACGGCTCGCCGTCATCTGCTCTTCCGTGAAGCGACCATAGAGCCGCTGTAGCGCGAGATAGCGGGCGATCTTTTCCGGGTCCGTGCCGCTGCCATGGATCCAGCTATCGCCAAGTTCCTTCTCCACGACCGGGAAACGCGCGCGCACGTCCCACATCAGCGCACCATAATCCTCAAGCGTCGCGGCACGCACGGTGGCGCCGGGCTCGTGCTTCAGAATATCGCGGTACGCCTCGGCCGTCTGCGACACGCTCTGCGGGCCGATATTGTCGCTCGTATGGGCAAAGCTCAGGCCATCGGAAAGGCCTTGCGGGAAATAGGTCTCGCCATAGGAGTGCTGATACATGACGACGATTTCCTCGCCGCCTGGCGCCCGCCAGCGGAAGACATCGGGAATTTCCGGCGGCGGTGAAGCCGAGTTCACGCCGATATGCAGAAAGCGTACGCCCGCTTCCGCCAGCAGCGGCACCATGCCGAGCGTATGGCCGGGCACATCGGTCATCTTGGCGGCGGTCGTCGTCAAACCGAAGCGGCGGTCGAGCTCCTGGGCATAGGAGAGCCCGGCGCGGAAAAGCTCCGGCGACATCAGCTCCGTATGGGTCGTGAAGGGCAGCGCATGCCAGCGGATCAGGCCGCGCTCGATCGCCTGTTCCAGTCGCGCAACCTCTTCCTTCGAACGCGAATGCAGGTGGTCCCAGATCAGCCAGGCGCCGGTCGTCCAGATGAATTGCGGTTCGTGCGGATTCTCGTTGTAGAAATGCGCCCCGGTTTCGATCGCCTGCGGAATGAAGCGCTCGTGGTACTGCTTACGGATCTTCTCGGCGTGATCGGTGAAGCCGATGTCGAGATGAGTCTTGAAGACGACGTGAATGCGCTTTTCGGTCATGTTCATTACCTTCAGCCGACGGTGCCCCGCACGATCAGGCGGGTGTTGAGTGTCTCGGTGAGCGGCTCGGCATCGGGTGCCCGAAGTCGCATGAGGATCAGGCGAACGAGCGCGCGCACCCGCTCTTCGAGGTCGATGCGCACGGTGGTGAGGTTGTAGCTCTTCCAGTGCGACTGCGGGATGTCGTCGAAGCCGACGACCTTGACGTCATCGGGCACGGAAAGGCCAAGTTCGTGGCGGAGCGCATCAATGGCACCAAAGGCGCCGACGTCGTTGGCCGCGAAGATCGCGTCGGCCCCCTCACCGATCCGAAAGAGGTCGAGCGTCGCCTGATAGGCGGTGTCGTAGGTATAGTCGCCGGGAAGCACGATCGGCGCATCCATGCCGCGCTCGGCGAGCGTCTCCTTCAGCGTTCGCTCGCGCTCGGCATTGGCGAGCGATTGCGCCTTGCCGCCGAGATAGGCGATGCGGCGCGCGCCATAGCCCTGAAGCAAGGCCACGGCCTGCTCGATGCCGTTCTTCTGCCGGACAAGCAGCCGGTCGTAGAGGGTGCCGGATGCCGCCCCCGCAAACTGCGCGACGTCGTCGTAGATCACATAGATCGGCACGGCGCGATCGAGAAAACCGCAGAGCACGTCCGGCAGGATGTTCTCGGTGAAGGCGATTACCGAATCCGGATTGAAGCCGCGCATATAGGTAAGCAGGCGCGGGTCCATGCTGAAATCGGCCTTCACCTTGAAGAGAAGGGTTGCGAAACCTTCCGCCTGCAATGCGGTCGTCAGCGCGTCGATCTCCTGGCTTTCCCAAGGGCTGCAGACGTCGGGCACGATCATGCCGACAAGGTGCGAGCGGCCGGTGACGAGCGAACGCGCGGCCATGTCGGGCGTGTAGTTCAGTTCGCGCGCCACCTTGAGGATACGGTCACGCTTCTCCGGTTTCAGCGAGGCGTTCGGGTTGAAGGCCCGGGATACGGCAACACGGGAAACATTGGCTTCGCGCGCCACCTGGTCTGCGGTGGCTCGGGCGGCTTTCTTGTCGGCGCGATCGTTCATCTATCCGTCACAAAATGAAAACGTGTTCAACAACAAAAGAGGACAACCCTTCGATTTCGTCAAGCAGAATAACAATTCTCGTCGTAATCGTAGAAAGAACAGATGGTCCATGTTGACAAAAATGAAAGCGTGTTCATTCTTGATCGTCGTCGGGACAGCGGACCTGGAGGAGGGCCGGACTGTCGCAGCCAGACACTTTGGTCCGCAGTGGACCGCCGGGAGGAGAAAACATGCGTACCAGGTTTCATTCCCTATTGCTCAGCGCGGCCGCGGCCATTGCCTTTGCGGCGCCGGCGAGCGCCACCGAACTCAACATCACCTGCCGCTGCGTCGTCGGCGGCGTCAACAGCGGCATGGCCGAGTGGATCGAACAGAAGGTCATTCCAGCCTTCACCGAGAAGATGAAGGCCGAAGGCAAGGACGTCACCGTCAAGCTGACGCAGTTTGGTGGCGAAGACGAGCAGCTGACGCAACAGCTCGCACTCGACTTCTCGACCGGCGCCGGCCCCGACGTCTCGGGCTTCGACGGCTTCCTCATCCCGAGCTTCGTTCAGGGCAACCTTCTCAAATCACTCGAGGAAGTGGCCGGTCCCGACGTTGCGAAATGGGACGGCTGGCAGCACATTTCCGACGGCACCAAAGCTCTGATGAGCTACCAGGGCAAGCCCTACGGCATCGCGCTTGGTACCGACGCGCGCATGATCTTCGTGCGCAAGGACCTCTTCAAGTCCGCCGGGCTCGACGCCGACAAGTGGCAGCCGAAATCCTGGGAGGAGCTGCTCGAAGCCGCCCGCAAGATCAAGGCGGCGGCACCCGAAAGCTTCCCGCTGCAGCTCAATGCGGGCGTCTCGATGGGTGAGGCAACGACGATGCAGGGCTATTGGATGGCACTGCTCGGCACCGGTGAGCAGGTCACCGACGACAGCGGCAAATACATCGTTTCGAGCCAGGGCATTCTCGACACGCTGAAGCTCTACAAGACCATCTATGTCGATGAGAAGCTCGGCGACCAACGCGCGCAGTTGCTTGCTGACGGCCGCAACCGCACCTTCGCCAATTTCCGTGACGGCAAGACCGCAATGCTGGTCGAAGGCGACTGGTTCTACCGCTCCGTCACGGCACCCGGCGCCGAGTTTGCGGTGGCCGATCGCGACAATGTCATGACCTGGAAGAAGATGCCGGCAACAGCACCCGGCAAGGGGCTTCGCGGCCAGGACTTCGTCACCGTCTCGGGCGGCACCGGCTTCGTCATCAACCCGCATACCGATGCGCCTCAGGAATCCTGGGCGCTGCTTTCCTTCATGAACAGCAAGGAGCAGCTCACGGCCTTCCAGGAGATCCAGCCGGCGATCCGCATCCGCGACGACGTGGCGATCCCGAATTCGCCGTTCCTGACGGAAACGGCGACGACACTGCTGCCAATCACCACGGCCCGGCCGAACGACGCCAACTACAACAAGGTCTCGACCGAGATCCAGCGCATGACCGAAAGTGTCGTTTCCGGCGAGCTTTCGCCCGAGGATGCGATGGCCCAGTACAAGGCGGCGGTCATTGCCATCGTCGGCGAAGAAAACACCGTCAGCACGCTCTGAAAGCCGCACGGGGTGAAAGCGGAAACCCATGCGGCTTCCTCATCCCGTCCCCATCCAGTGACCAGCGCGCCCGGCCCTCCAGCGGCCGGGCGACCGATCCGGAAAAAGGGCATGAAGAAATTCTCACTGCTTTCGACGCGCGCCGGCGCACTCTTCCTTGCGCCCGCGGCGGCTCTCGTCGGGGTCTTCGTCATCATTCCTTTCTTCTGGGTGATCTTCGTCTCCTTCACCAATCGCACGCTGCTCGGGCGCACGGCGGTCGACCCTGATTTCGTCGGGCTGCAGAATTATTTCGCCCTCTTCAACCCCGCGACCTTCTTCACCCGCGGCCAGTTCGGCTTTTCACTGATCCTGACGATCCAATTCGTGCTGCTCTCGGCGCTGATCGGCCAGGCGCTTCTCGGTCTGCTGCTCGCCTGGCTTAGCCAGTCGGTCACGCCGACGCTCAAATCCTTTCTGCATACGGCCGTCATCGCCGCCTGGATCCTGCCGGAAGTGGTGATCGGCTTCGCCTGGTTCGCCTTTCTCGACTACGACAACGGCACCCTCAACATGATCCTGCGCGGCCTCGGCCTGCCGCCCGGCGACTGGCTGCTGCAGCAGCCCTTCTGGGTGATCGTCTTCTTCAACACCTGGCGGGGTGCCGCCTTCTCGATGATGCTGTTCAACTCGGCCTTCCAGTCGATCCCGCCGAGCTACTTTCAAGCTGCCGACGTCGCCGGCGCCACCTCCTGGCAGAAGCTGCGCGACATCGCACTGCCGCTGATCCGCGGTCATGTCGTGACGGACCTGATCCTCATCACCATGTGGACCTTCAACGTCTTCACGCCGTTCCTGCTCACCCATGGCGGGCCGTCCTATCGCACCGAGATCCTCTCGATCTACACCTATCGCATCGCTTTCAAGGATTTCGAATTCGGCAAGGGCGCTGCCGTCGGCGTCGTCATCATGCTGATCAACCTGGCCTTCGCGCTCGTCTATCTTCGCCTTGCCCATAAAAAGCCGGTGGAGGCGGAGTGATGCAGAAGAGGACGCAGAACATCTCCGTAAGGCGTACGGTCTTTGCGGCTGCCGCCACCTTCCTCGGCACGGTCTTCGCACTGCCGCTCGTCTGGTTCATCTTCGCGCCCTTCAATGCCCGAGCCGAACTCGGGCTTGCCATCCCCTCGCCCTTCACGCTGTCGAATTTCGCGACCGTCTTTGAGAACACTTTCGCCATGCAGGCGCTCTTGAACAGTCTCATCCAGGCGGCAGGCGGCGTGGTGTTGGTCGGGGGAGCGGCGACGCTTGCGGCTTACGCGTTGTCGCGCTCCCCGATCCCGGGCAAAGGCGCGGTCACCTACATCCTGCTTCTCTTTTCGTCCGTGGTTTCAGGTTCGGCGGCGATGGTGCCGATTTTCCTGATCATCTCGGCGGCCGGGCTGATCGACACCCATCTCGCCGTCATCCTCGTCTTCGCCGGCGGACTGCTGCCGACGGCGATGTTCATCCTTCGCGACTTCATCGACGCCATCCCGCGCTCGTATGAGGAAAGCGCGATGGTCGCGGGTGCCTCGCCGCTGCAGGCTTTCTTCGATGTCGCGCTGCCGGTCATCCGGCCCGGCATCGTCGTGGTCGTCGTCTGGGCCTTCGTCAACATTTGGGGCAGCTTCCTCATCCCCTTCATCCTGCTGCGCAGCGACAAGCTGATGCCGGCTTCCGTCGCCATCTATTCCTTCTATTCGGAAGCCGGCACGCCGATCGTCACGCTGCTTGCCGCCTATTCGCTGATCTATTCGCTGCCGGTCATCGCCCTCTATCTCTTCGTGAACTGGAAATTCGGTTTCCGGTTCTTCGGTGGCATCAAGTCGTAATCGGAAATCCGCCATGGCCTCTGTCGAATTCCAGAACGTCTCCAAAAGCTTCGGCGCCTTCGTCGCCGTTCCCGACATCAGCTTCCAGATCGCCGATGGCGAGTTCATCTGCCTGCTCGGCCCTTCCGGCTGCGGCAAGACGACGAGCCTTCGCATGATCGCCGGCCTCGAAACGCCGACGTCGGGCCGGGTGATGATCGGCGGCCGCGACGTCACCTATCTGCATCCGAAGGACCGCGGCATTTCCATGGTCTTCCAAGATTATGCGCTCTATCCGCACATGAACATCGCCGACAACATCGCCTATCCCTTGAAAGTACGCGGCGAGCAGGAAACCAAGCGCCACGCCCGGGCCAAGGAGGTGGCCGACGTGCTCAAGATCGGCGATCTCCTGAAGCGCCTGCCGAGCCAGATTTCCGGCGGCCAACAGCAGCGCACCTCGCTCGCCCGCGCGCTCGTCTATCCGAGCGAGGTCTACCTTTTCGACGAGCCGCTCTCGAACCTTGACGCGAAGCTGCGCCTCGAAGCGCGCGGCTTCTTGAACCATCTCCAGCGCGACATGGGCATGACGGCGGTCTATGTCACCCACGACCAGGCCGAGGCCATGGCGCTCGCCACCCGCATCGCGGTCATGGACAAGGGCCGGATCGTGCAGTTTGCGCCGCCGATCGAGATCTATCGCCGGCCGGCGACCACCTTCGTCGCCAATTTCGTCGGCAATCCGCCGATGAACCTCGTTGCCGTCGAAGCATCCATCGGCGAGGGCGTGCTGCATCTCAGCGCTGACGGTCTTCAGGTCGCGCCGATCGAACTTAACGACGCCATCGCCAAAGCGGCAAAGGCCGGAAAGATGACCCTCGGCGTCCGACCGGAGCATTTGCGCGTCGCCGGTCCCACCGACCACAACGTTCTTTCCGGCGAACTCTTTGCCAATGAGAACATGGGGCCGGAAAGCCTCGTCACCCTCGAGCGCGGCGACAATGGCCGCGTCACCGCGCGCATCTTTACCGACGACGAGATCAAAGTCGGTACCTCGGTGCACCTCGCCTTCGATGCCAGGCACGTCACCCTCTTCGACGACAACGGCGCGCGCATTCCCGCGGCCGACGAGCACTGAGGTCGCCATGCAGGAATTCGCCGTGCGGATCACCCGCGAGCACCAGGCCGCCGATCCCTATTTCTACGTGCCCTTCGATGTGCCGGACGGCGTGACACGGATCGACGTGACGCTCAGCTATCCGAAGTCTGAGGGGTGCGTCGTCGATCTCGGCGTGCTTGATCCGCGTGCCACGGACTATCCGACGGAGCGGGGCTTTCGCGGCTGGAGCGGCGGCGCACGCGACCGCTTCTTCGTCGCCACCGACGACGCCACGCCCGGCTATATCCATGGCGCGATACCACCCGGACGATGGAAAGTCATGCTGGGTCTCTATAAGATCCCTGACGACGGCGTCGAGGCACTGGTGACCATCGACTATGACAGCAGCCCGCGCGCGATCGCACCGCAGTCGGTGCGACAGTTCCCGATACGCAAGGGACCCGGCTGGTATCGCGGCGACCTGCACTGCCACACCTTCCATTCGGATGCGGCAGGCTCGCCGGAACTGTTGCACGCGGCCGCGCGCCAGGCAGGGCTCGACTTCCTCGCGGTTGCCGACCACAACACGATCACCCAGCGACGCTATTTTCATCCGCACTCTTCTCCAGACCTCGTCTTCGTGCGTGCCATGGAAGTCACCACCGCCATCGGCCACGCCAATGTCTTTGGTGTCGACGACTGGATCGATTTCCGCATGACGAGACCCGAGCACGCCCACACGCTCGCGCGCCTGGTGCATGAGCGCGGCGGACTGCTTTCGATCAACCACGACAAGCCGACGATCCCCTGGGACTACGAGTTGCCGAAGATCGATTGCATGGAGGTCTGGCAATCCCACTGGCTTGCCTGGAACTGGGTGTCCTTGGAGCGCTACCAGCAGCGCCTCGCCTCCGGCCTGAAGATCTCCGCCATCGGCGGCAGCGACTTTCACCAGCCGGCCCGCCTGATGCCGGAAGGCCCGCTGGTCCTCGCCCGTCCGACGACCGTGCTTCATCTGGAGGAACTATCCGAAGAGGCTGTGCTCGGCGCCATGAAATCCGGCCGCGGCTATGTCACGGAGAGCCCAACGGGACCGCATCTGGAACTCACTGCCAATGGTGAGCCGATGGGATCGAGCGTCGCCGGCCCCGTGGCAGCGGATGCGCAGGTTCGCGGCGCCAAAGGCGACAAGCTGATGTGGTTCGATGCCTCGGGCATCATCGGTGACCAGGTGATCGAAGCCGACGACTGGACCGGCCAGTATGTCGGCGCGCCCGATCGCTTCCTGCGCACCGAGATCGTAGCGGCCGCGAGCCGCGGCGGGATCGTCGAGACATTCCGGGAGGCCCTTCGCGGCAAGGGCCTACCCTGGCAGCTTTGCGAGGACGATCTCGCGAACCGTACGATCCGCCGCGCCATCAGCAACCCGATTTATTGCCGGCCCAGCTAACGGCACACTGCATTCAAGAACTTCCGGGCCGTTCTGAGCAGCCATCCGGTTCGGCACTTCGACAGCCCGAAACCGGAGGGTCCGGTTTTTCCGTGCGGACCGTCACATTTCTCCGTTGCAGCAATTTTAAGCAGAAAACTTCCGTGCTAAGAAAAAGTGCAGAAGCTCCCTCGACGGCACGTTAGGAACCCCATGGCGGCACGCCAGCGCATCATTCCCATAAGGCGGGAATACAATCGTTGGGTCGCCAACCAGACGCTTGAAGACTATGCGTTGCGCTTCACCGCCAAGAGCGCGCGGCGCTTTTCCTCCGAGCGCATCTCACAGACCGCCATCGGCGCCATCTCCTTCCTGGCACTGGAAGCCATCGGCGGCGCCATCACCATGTCCTATGGCACCACCAATGCGATCGTCGCGATCCTGGTCGCAAGCCTGATGATCCTGACCGTAGGACTGCCGATCAGCCGCTACGCCATCCGCCACGGGGTCGACATTGATCTGCTCACCCGCGGCGCCAGCTTCGGCTATATCGGCTCGACGCTGACCTCGCTGATCTATGCGAGCTTCACCTTCATCCTCTTCGCGATCGAGGCGTCGATCATGTCGGGGGCGCTCGAACTGGCGCTCGGCATCCCCTTGTGGGTCGGCTACATCGTCAGCGCTGCCGTCGTCATCCCGCTCGTCACCCACGGTGTGCGGCTGATCAGCAAGTTCCAGCTTTTGACCCAGCCCTTCTGGATCGTGCTCAACATCCTGCCCTTCGTCTTCATCGCGTTCGCCGATTGGGAGAAGGTCGGCGCCTGGCTTGCCTATTCCGGCATTCATCACGCCTCGGGCCCTCCCGGCACGCTTGCGCCCTTCGGTCTCGTCGAATTCGGTGCAGCGTCGGCCGTGATCTTCGCGCTGATGGCGCAGATCGGCGAGCAGGTCGACTTCCTGCGCTTCCTGCCGCCGGACGGGCAGCGCAAGCTGCATCATCGCATCGCCGTCTTCCTCGCCGGCTCCGGCTGGGTGATCGTCGGCGCGCCGAAGCTGCTTGCCGGGTCGTTCCTCGTCGTGCTGGCGCTTTCGAGCGGCGTGCCCTCGACCAGAGCCGCTGATCCGGCGCAGATGTATTACACCGCCTTCGGCTACATGATCCCGTCCGAAACGGCTGCGCTGCTCTTGATGGTCGCCTTCGTCGTCGTGTCGCAGCTGAAGATCAACGTCATGAACGCCTATGCCGGCTCGCTTGCCTGGTCGAACTTCTTTTCGCGCCTGACCCACAGTCACCCGGGCCGCGTCGTCTGGCTGGTCTTCAATGTCGCCATCGCGCTTCTCCTGATGGAACTCGGCATCTACCGGCTGCTCGAAGAAACGCTCGGCGTCTTCTCGATCATCGCCATGGCCTGGCTTTGCACGATTTCGGCCGATCTCTTCGTCAACAAGCCGCTCGGCCTTTCACCGCCGGGCATCGAGTTCAAGCGCGCCCATCTCTACGACATCAATCCGGTGGGGCTTGGCGCCATGGCGATCTCGGCGACGGTCGCCCTGACGGCACATTTCGGCGCCTTCGGCGAGATCGCCGCTTCGCTTGCGCCCTATATCGCGCTCGTCGTCGCCTTCATCGCCTCTCCGCTGATTGCCTGGCTGACAGACGGCAAATTCTACCTCGCCCGCAAGCCGCGCAGAAGCTGGGCAAACCAGAGCGAAATCGCCTGCTCGATCTGCGAGCATCCGTTCGAGCCGGAGGACATGGCCTGGTGCCCGGCCTATGCTGCGCCGATCTGTTCGCTTTGCTGTTCGCTCGACAGCCGTTGCCATGACATGTGCAAGCCGAAGGCGCGCTTCAACGCCCAGGTCGCAGCCGTCGCCAACACCCTGCTTCCACGCACCGTCACGGAAAAGCTGGCAACACGCCTCGGCCGCTACGCGATCTGCGCGATCCTCTCGATTGCCGGCATCGGCTTGATCCTGGCGATGATCGCGCACCAGACCGCCGGCGCGTCTCCGGAGACCGCAGCCGTCGTCGAACGCACCATCGCCGTCGTCTTCTTCGTCTTTGCCGTGCTCGCCGGCATTGTCTCCTGGTTCTATGTGCTCGCCCATGACAGCCGCGTCGTCGCGGAAGAAGAATCCTCGCGCCAGAACACCCTCCTTCTGAAAGAAATCGCCGCTCACAAGAAGACGGACGCGGCCCTGCAGCAGGCGAAGGAAACGGCGGAGGCGGCCAATCGTGCCAAGAGCCGCTACGTCGTCGGCCTCAGCCACGAACTCAGGACGCCGCTCAACGCCGTGCTCGGCTATGCCCAGGTGCTGGAGCGCGACGAGACCATTCCGCCGGCCCGACAGGGCGCGATCAAGGTGATCAAGCGCAGCGCCGATCATCTCTCCGGCCTGATCGACGGGCTGCTGGACATCTCCAAGATCGAGGCCGGCAAGCTGCAGGTCTATTCCAACGAGATCAACATTCACGACTTCCTCGACCAGATCGTCGAGATGTTCCGACCGCAGGCGCAGGCCAAGGGCATCACCTTCGAGCACGAGCGCGCCGCGAGCCTACCGCGCTACGTGAAGACCGACGAGAAGCGTCTGCGCCAAATCCTCGTCAACCTTCTCTCCAACGCGCTGAAGTTCACCGAGCGCGGCGGCATCCGCCTGGACGTCGCCTATCGAAGCCAGGTTGCGACCTTCACGATTGCCGACAGCGGCCGCGGCATTGCGGACAAGGACCTGCCGCGCATTTTCGACCCCTTCCAGCGCGGCGAGGCCGAGCATCAAGGCAACATGCCGGGCCTCGGCCTGGGCCTGACGATCACCAGGCTTCTGACGCAGACGCTCGGCGGCGAAATCGCCGTGACCAGTAAGCTCGGCGAAGGCACCAGCTTCCGCGTCCGGCTGATGCTTTCGGCGGTCGACCGCCCAGCGCTTGCAGCCCCCGTCCGCCGCATCACCTCCTATCTCGGCCCGCGGCGCACGATCGTCGTCGTCGACGATAATGCCGATCATCGCGCCCTGATGCGTGAAATCCTCCTGCCCATGGATTTCACGGTCTTCGCCGTTCCATCCGGGGGCGACTGCCTCTCTCTCCTTGAAGACGTCAGCCCGGACCTCTTCCTGATCGACATTTCGATGCCAGGCATGAACGGCTGGGAACTCGCCGGGCGGCTGCGCGAAATTGGACAAACGGCGCCGATCATCATGCTGTCGGCCAACATCGGCGACGGCTCGACGACCGGTTCTTTCACCGGCCACGATGACACGCTCGCCAAGCCCTTCGTCGTCGGGCAACTCGTCGACAAGCTTGCGGTCCATCTCGGCCTGACCTGGATCCACGAAGGCGAAGAAAAACTGCATGCCGCCCCAATTGCCCGGCCGATGACGCGCCCGCACTTCCACCACGTTCAGGAACTGATCCGCCTCGGCGAGATCGGCTACATCAGAGGGATCGAGGCCAAACTGACGGAGATCGCGATGGAGCCAGAACATCAATCCTTCGTCGAAGAAGCCCGTTCCTATGTGCAGGCCTTCGATCTCTCGGGCTACGACGCCTTCCTCAAGAACAGCACCCAAGAAGGAGGCGACGCTCGTGGCTGAGACCTACGACCGCCGGGACATCGTTCTGCTCGTCGACGATTCACCGGAAGCCCTCGGTTTCCTTACCGAGGCCCTGGAGCAATCGGGCTTTTCCGCGCTGATCGCCACGTCAGGCAACGCCGCGCTTTCGATCGCGGAGCGCATAACCCCCGACGTCATTCTGCTGGACGCCGTCATGCCCGGCATGGACGGCTTCGAGACCTGCCGACGCCTCAAGGCCAATGCCGCCGTCGGCCAGACACCGGTACTGTTCATGACCGGATTGACGGAGACCGAGCATGTTGTTCGCGCCCTTGAGGCTGGCGGCGTCGACTATCTAACCAAGCCGATCAACATCGACGAACTCAGGGCGCGCATCCGCGTTCATCTGTCCAATGCGCGCTCTGCCCAGAGCGCGCGCGTCGCGCTCGATGCCGCAGGGCGCCACCTCCTGGCGGTTCGCGCCGATGGCGGTATCTGCTGGTCGACGCCCCAGGCGACCCGCCTCGTCAATGCCGCAACCGGCCGCGACGATGGATTGGGTACGGTCACGAAACGCATCGCGCAGTGGATGGAAAACCGCGGCCGAGGAACGTCATCGCACGAGGATAACTTCACGCTCGACCAGCCGGGCCAATCGGGTCTGCAGATATCCTATCTCGGCGGCATCGGTCCGAACGAATATCTCTTTCGCCTGACGGCCGAGAACCGGCTGACCGACGATGAAATGCTGCGCCAACATTTCGCGCTGACGCAACGGGAATCCGAGGTGCTGCTCTGGATCGCCAAGGGCAAGGCGAACCGCGACATCGGCGAGATCCTGGGCCTGAGCGCGCGTACGGTGACCAAGCATCTGGAACAGATCTATGTGAAGCTCGGCGTCGAGAACCGGGCGTCGGCCGCCGTCAAGGCCACACAGGTTCTGCACGGGATCTGAGACAAGGAACGGAACATCCGCCACGCTGACAGGTTCGGCTAGTGATCCAGACGCCGACTATTGTACTATCGACACCGCTGAACGGAGGGTTGCATCCATGCCCCGTTGGTTGTTGCTTGTCGTCATGGCCGCGCTCGCCCCTGGCGTTGGGCGCGCGGACGAGGGTGCATTCCTGAAGTCGTTGGGTGGTAGCTGGGCGGGCGTCGGCGTCGTTCGTATCCGGACCAACATGTCCCCAATCAACGTTTCCTGCAGCTTCAACTCCGAGGCAACCGGTCTCGCGCTGTCGATGGCCGGGGTCTGCCGCGGGATGCTGCTGATCTCGCGCTCCATCGACGCAAAGCTGCGCTACACGGGTTCGACCTATAGCGGCTCCTATCTCGGCCCCCGCGGCGGGCGCGCCGGGCTCAATGGCCATCGCCGCGGCGACGCGATCAACCTCACCATCCGCTGGGCCAAGGACGTCAACGGCGACCGCCGCGCCGATCTGACCGTACGCAAGGTCGGCGCCAACGGAATGCAGTTGACGACGATTGACGTCGATCCTGCGTCGGGCAAGCACGTGGTGACGAGCGAGATAAATCTCAAACGACAATAGCGGAGGAATGCCGCCCTCTCCGCGAGCGGCCATTGAGCGCAGTCAGGCCGCGGCCGCGGTGCGGGTATCGTAGTCGGCGGTCCATTGCAGCGATGGACGCGCGCCACAACGCTCAACCCATGCCTTGACGGCATTGCTGTCCGGTGTCGCTGCAGGATACCAGGCAAAGGGCGAATGCAGCAGCAGGTCTACGGCCGTGTAGTGGTCGCCCATCAGATAAGGGCTATCCTTCAGCGCGCTATCAAGGCGCTCGGCCATCTGCTTCGGACCGCGGAAGGTGAAATCCAGATAGGGATGGGAAAGCCCCGCTGCCTGCATGATCAGGACGGGCTCGACCACGCCCGCATACCAGGCAAGCCAGCTCAGATACCGGCCGCGTTCCCGGTCGCCTGCAAGCGGCGCCAGCTTCTTTTCCGGGAAAAGATCAGTCAGATACTGGATGATCGCAATGCTTTCCCAAAGCACGACGCCATCATGCACAAGCAGCGGCACCTTGCCCTCCGGATGCGGGTTCTTCGGGTCCTTCCGACCACTGCCGTCTCCGCGGGTGATGTCGACGATCTCGATCTCCACCTTGTCGATGGCATCGAGTTCGCGAAGCAGCGTGATGATGCGCGACGAGCGCGAGCGCGGGGCGTGAAAGAGTGTCAGCATGATGAGGTTCCTTGGTTGCGTTTGCGGATGCGGGTCTTATACAGTCGCCCAACTGCCAGTTTTCGTCAGCAGGCTTCATCTATCTTCCAGAGCCATGGCCCGTAGTGATCGTCTGTTCCGCCTGCTCCAGGCGCTTCGCACATTGCCCTCTCCGGTGACGGCCGCTCGCCTTGCCGAAGAGACCGGGGTGTCGATGCGCTCGCTCTACCGGGACATCGACAGCCTGCGGGCCGCCGGCGCCGTGATCGACGGCGAACGCGGCTTCGGCTATCGGTTGACGGAGGACATCGCCTTGCCGCCGCAAACTTTCACACGGCTCGAAATCGAGGCGCTGGTGCTCGGCCTCGCTGAGGTGCAGCACATGGGCGAGCCAGACCTTGCGGCGGCAGCAGGCGCGGTGCTTTCCAAGATAACGGCGACGTTGCCCGACCGGCTGCAGCGCCAGGCGCTACATGCCGCGTCGCAGGTCTACCGCTTCGAGCGCAGGGATCCGCCGGTGGCTGATGTCGGCCTTTTGCGCGAGGCCTGCTGGCAGGAACGGGCCGTTGTCATCGGTTATGTGGATGCAGACCAGCAGCGAACGGACAGGCAGGTGCTGCCGCTCGCGATCGTCTATCTGGAGCGGATGCTGGTGCTGCTCGCCTGGTGCTGCCTGCGCCAGGATTTCCGCAAGTTCCGCATCGACCGCATCGCCGATATCAGGATGACGGACGAGAGTTTCCGTCCGCGCCGGGTGCCGATGCTCAGAGAGTTCATCGCCTACTTGAACGGTGGCGCACCTGACCGGCCGAAAATGAAACTGGCCGGCCAATAGGTCCAAACGACGACGCGGCCCGTGTTGCCACGAGCCGCGTTCGGACTGCACTTTGCAGTCATGCCTTGGGCGGCAACCTTATTCGGCCGGCTGAAGCGCCGGCTGCGGAACGGCGACAGGCGCGCGGCCGCCGAGCGTCGCGGCCATCTGCGCTTCGTCCAGCTCACCTTCCCACTTCGCGACGACGATCGTGGCGACCGCATTGCCGACGAAATTGGTGAGTGCACGGCATTCCGACATGAAGCGGTCGATGCCGAGGATCAGCGCCATGCCGGCGACCGGAACGGCCGGCACGACCGAGAGTGTTGCGGCCAGCGTGATGAAGCCGGCGCCGGTGATGCCGGCGGCACCCTTGGAGCTCAGCATGGCGACGAGCAGCAGCAGCACCTGGTCGCCGAGCGACAGCGGGATATCCATCGCCTGGGCGATGAAGAGCGCCGCCAGCGTCATGTAGATGTTGGTGCCGTCGAGGTTGAACGAGTAGCCGGTCGGGATGACGAGACCGACGACCGAGCGCTTGCAGCCAGCCTTTTCCATCTTGCTCATCAGCCCCGGCAGTGCAGCCTCCGACGAGGAGGTACCGAGCACCAGCAGCAGTTCTTCCTTGATGTAGCGGATGAGCGCGATGATCGAGAAACCGTTGTAGCGGGCGACGGCGCCGAGAACCAGGAACACGAAGAGGAAGGACGTGAGATAGAACGTGCCGATCAGCATCGCCAGGTTAGCGATCGAGCCGACGCCGTATTTGCCGATGGTAAACGCCATGGCGCCAAAGGCGCCGATCGGGGCGGCTTTCATCAGGATGCCGACGAGCTTGAAGACCGGCAGCGTCAGCGCGTGCAGGAAGTCGACGACCGGCTCGGCCTTCTTGCCGACCATCGCCAGCGCGAGACCGAAGAGAACGGAGACAAACAGCACCTGCAGGATGTCGCCTTCGGCAAAAGCACCGACCAGCGTCGTCGGGATGATGTTTGTCAGGAAGCCGGTGATCGTCTGCTCATGCGCCTTCTCGGCATAGGTCGTCACGGCCTTGACGTCGAGCGAGGCGGGATCGATGTGCATGCCGGAGCCGGGCTGGACGACATTGGCGACGATCAGGCCGATGACCAGCGCCAGCGTCGAGAAGGTCAGGAAGTAGATCATTGCCTTGCCGGCGACGCGACCGACCTTGGCGAGATCGGTCATGCCGGCAATGCCGGTCGCAACCGTCAGGAAGATGACCGGCGCGATGATCATCTTGACGAGGCGAATGAAGGCGTCGCCGAGCGGCTTCAGCTCGGTGCCGAGCGACGGATAGAAATGGCCGAGCAGAATGCCGGCCGCGATCGCCGCCAGGACCTGGACGTAGAGATGCCGATAGAAAGGTGTCTTGCCGCGCGGTTCCGCGGATTGGTCGATAATCATGAGATCCTCCACTGGACCCAGTCCGGCGTCATGCCGGGCCTCCCGGGTCAATTTCCGATGCGCGACAGCTCGGGCTGTCATGAGGATGCCATTTGCAACAGGCGTGCCAGTTCTCTGCGGTCAGAGCCAAACTATTGAATCGATGAGGACCTTTTGTGCATGCGGGTCGACGCGCACGAAGAGTTGAGCGGAATTCCGCACAAGACGCCTGGAAGCTTGAGCGAAAAGATGCACAATCGGGCGATGTTCAATGCCCCATCCGCCCCCCTGAACCTGGCAGATCTCGACCGGTCCATGCGCCGCATCTGGCTGGCGTTTGCCGGCCTCGCTTTGGCGCTCATCGTTGCCGGGCTTCTGTTCGCCGGCGAATATCGTCGCAGCCAGGCGCTCGAGACGGTCGATGCCCAAAGCCGGATCGACGCCAATCTGAAGGCTTCGCTGCTGCGCGCCGTGCTCGAGCGCCAACGCTCGACGCCGCTGGTGCTGGCCGACGATGTCGAGGTGAAGGCGGCACTTTCAACAGGTGACGGCCGGGCGCTGCAGCGACTGAACGAAAAGCTGCAAGCGCTCGCCTCCAATACGGACGCGGCCGTCATCTATGTGATCGGCACTGACGGCGTTGCAGTCGCCGCCAGTAACTGGCACGAGCCGACGAGCTTCGTCGGCAACGACTACGCCTTCCGCGAATATTTCCGCATGGCGATGCGCGACGGCAAGGCGGAGCACTTCGCCATGGGCACCGTCAGCAAGCGGCCGGGCCTTTACATCTCGCGTCGGGTGCAGGGCCCTGACGGCCCGATCGGCGTCGTCGTCGCCAAGCTCGAATTCGACGACGTCGAGACGGAGTGGCTTGCCTCCGGCAAACCCGTCTATGTCACCGACCGGCGCGGCATCGTGCTGATCACCAACTTTCCATCCTGGCGCTTCATGACGACCAGAACCATTCCGCGCGATCGCGTCGCCGCGATCCGCGACAGCCTGCAATTTGGTGACGCTTCCCTGCTGCCGCTGCCGTTTCGCGATATCGAGCCCACCAGTAACGGTTCCAGCGAGTTGCGCGCGCTGCTGCCGGGCGATAGGGAGCGATGGTTCCTGCGGGTCGAAACCATGGTCCCGACCACTAACTGGCGCCTCGAACAGCTCGCCCCGCTGGACGGCGCCCTGGCCGCAGCAACCCGGGAGGCCCGGCTGATCGCGTTGGCCGTGATCGTGCCGCTGCTGGCGCTTGTCGCCTTCCTCCTGCGTCGCCGCCAGGCGCTGACGCTGGCGGCAGCGAGGGAGCGTGCCGCCCGTGACGAACTGGAGCGCCGCGTGGCGGAGCGTACCCATGACTTGAGCCTTGCCCGCGATCATCTGGAAACGGAGATCGCCGACCACAGGCGCACCGGCGAGAAACTCCAGGCGGTTCAGCAGGAGCTGGTCCAGGCGAACCGGCTGGCGATCCTAGGCCAGGTGGCCGCCGGCGTCGCCCACGAGATCAACCAGCCGGTTGCCACCATCCGCGCCTATGCCGACAACGCCCGCACCTTCCTCGACCGCGGCCAGCAGGAAACGGCAGTGGAGAACCTCGCCAGCATCGCAGAACTCACTGAAAGGGTCGGCACCATCACCGACGAACTCCGCAGCTTCGCCCGCAAGGGCCGCTTCGTGGCCGAGCCGACACCGATGCGCGAGGTGGTCGAAGGCGCGCTGATGCTCCTTCGCAGTCGCTTTGCCGGCCGCATGGATGCGATCGTCGTCGACCTGCCGGAAAACGGCCTCAGCGTGTTCGGCAGTCGTATCCGTCTCGAACAGGTGCTGATCAACCTGCTGCAAAATGCCTTGGAAGCGCTGGGCGAGCGCGCCGATGCCGAAATCCGCGTGCGTTGCGAGGACGGCCCCTCCGGCACCGTTTCGCTTGTCGTTGCCGACAACGGCCCGGGTATCCCGCAGCATATCCGCGAAGATCTGTTCACGCCATTCAACACCTCCAAGGACGAAGGACTCGGCCTCGGTCTTGCCATCTCCAAGGAGATCGTCGCCGACTATGGCGGCGAGATATCAGTCGAAACCAGCGACAGGGGCACCGTCTTCACGGTCCGCCTGAAAAGGGCCTGAGCGATGCAGCCGTCCGTTTACCTCATCGACGACGATAACGATCTGCGCAAGGCGATGAAGCAGACACTGGAGCTTGCCGGCCTTGCCGTCACCTCGCTTGCAAGTGCCGCCGAAGCGCTGGAGACGCTCGACGCCAATTTCGACGGCATCGTCGTCAGCGATATCCGCATGCCGGGGATCGATGGCCTGGCGCTCTATCGCCGCATCGCCGCCTTCGATGCCGACCTGCCGGTGATCCTGGTGACCGGCCACGGCGATATCCCGATGGCGGTGCAGGCATTGCAGGATGGCGTCTATGACTTCATTCCCAAGCCCTTTGCCGCCGATCGGCTGGTGCAGAGCGTGCGGCGCGCAACCGAAAAGCGCCGGCTCGTCATGGAGAACCGCGCGTTGAAACGGGCGGCGGAGACGGCCGGCGACAGCCTGCCGCTGATCGGCCAGACACCGGTCATGGAGCGGCTGCGGCAGACGATCCGGCACATCGCCGACACGGATGTCGACGTGCTCGTCGCCGGCGAAACCGGCAGCGGCAAGGAAGTGGTTGCCACCCTACTCCACAATTGGAGCCGGCGCCGCAACGGCAACTTCGTCGCGCTGAACTGCGGCGCGCTGCCGGAAACGGTGATCGAAAGCGAACTCTTCGGCCACGAGCCGGGCGCCTTCACTGGCGCCTTGAAGAAGCGCGTCGGTCGCATCGAACACGCCAGCGGCGGCACGCTGTTCCTCGACGAGATCGAGGCGATGCCGCCAGCAACCCAGGTCAAGATGCTGCGTGTTCTTGAAGCCCGCGAGATCACGCCGCTCGGCACCAATCAGGTCCGTCCCGTCGATATCCGCGTCATCGCCGCCGCAAAAATCGATCTCGGTGACCCGGCGCAGCGCGGTGACTTTCGTGAAGATCTCTACTTTCGATTGAACGTCGTGACGTTGTCGATCCCGCCGCTGCGCGAACGCCGTGACGACATCCCGCTGCTCTTCTCGCACTTCCTGACCCGGGCAGTCGAGCGCTTCAAGCGTGACATGCCCGTCATCTCACCGACCGTGCAGCAGCACCTGATGACGCACAACTGGCCTGGCAATGTGCGCGAACTTTCGCATTTCGCCGAACGCGTCGCGCTCGGCGTCGAAGGCTCGTCAGGGCAGCCCGTTGCCTCGACCGAACAGTCCGGTTTCGCGCTGCCGGAGCGGCTCGAACGCTACGAGGCGGAGATCCTGAAGGAGGCGCTGCGAGCCCAGCGCGGCGACGTCAAGGCGACCATCGAAGCGCTCGGGATTCCGCGCAAGACCTTTTACGACAAGCTCCAGCGCCACGGCATCAACCGCGCCGACTATGCGGAGCGCGGCGCTCCGGAAAAACCTGGCCACTAGCGTCGAGTCCAAATCCGGAAATACACGTTTAACATGCATCTTGAGCAACGGGCGAATTCGCGCTTGACGACCCGTGCCGTTCGATGGCTATCTTCTAGGCATTCACCAGGGGGGTCCCGCAAGGGGCTGAGATTCTGCTGGATGGCCGGCTCGCCGGCTGTGGCGCAGTGACCCGTTGAACCTGATCCAGTTCATACTGGCGTAGGGACGGTGCAGATATCGAAGCCAGGATTCCGTGCGTTCAGCACCTGGCGGCGCGTCTTTCATCCTTCCGGCATCAGAACTGGGTCTCCAATCGCAAACTTGGAGCCTCGTCATGAATATTGCCACAAAGCCCGCAGCCCTCTCGGTCACCCAAGGTCCGCTTCCGGCATCCCGAAAAGTCCACAAGGCCGGCATCCTGCATCCGGAGATTCGCGTGCCGATGCGTGAGATCGCGCTGCACCCGACCTCGGGCGAACCGCCGGTCACGGTCTATGATTCCTCAGGCGCCTATACCGCCGACGATGCCGAAATCCGCATCGAGGAGGGGTTGCCGCGGCTGCGCCGCAACTGGATCGTCGCCCGCGGCGATGTGGAAACCTACGAGGGGCGCACCGTCCGGCCGGAGGACAACGGTTTTGCCAGCGGCGACCGGCTGACGCCGACCTTCCCGTTCCAGCACGCACCGCTGAAGGCAGTGGCCGGCAAGGCGGTAACCCAGCTTGCCTATGCCCGCGCCGGCATCATCACGCCGGAAATGGAGTTCGTGGCGATCCGCGAAAACCTCGGCCGCGATGCGGCGCGCGCGAAAGCTCGCGATGGCGAGAGCTTCGGAGCCCATATCCCCGATCATGTCACGCCGGAATTCGTGCGCCAGGAAATCGCCAGCGGCCGGGCGATCCTGCCCGCCAACATCAACCATCCGGAATCCGAGCCGATGATCATCGGCCGGAACTTCCTGGTGAAGATCAATGCCAATATCGGCAACTCCGCCGTCACCTCGTCGATGGCTGAAGAGGTCGAAAAGATGGTCTGGGCGACCCGCTGGGGCGCCGACACGGTCATGGACCTTTCGACCGGCCGCAACATCCACAACATCCGCGAATGGATCATCCGCAACTCGCCGGTTCCGATCGGCACCGTGCCACTCTACCAGGCGCTGGAAAAGGTCAACGGCATTGCCGAGGACCTCACATGGGAAGTCTATCGCGACACGCTGATCGAGCAGGCCGAACAGGGCGTCGACTATTTCACCATCCATGCCGGCGTGCGGCTGCATTACATCCCGCTCACCGTCGACCGCGTCACTGGGATCGTCTCGCGCGGTGGCTCGATCATGGCCAAGTGGTGTCTGCATCATCACAAGGAAAGCTTCCTCTACGAGCATTTCGAGGAGATCTGCGATATCTGCCGCGCCTATGACGTCTCCTTCTCGCTCGGTGATGGCTTGCGCCCCGGCTCGATCGCTGATGCCAACGACGCGGCGCAATTCGCCGAACTGGAGACGCTCGGCGAGCTCACGAAGATCGCCTGGGCCAAGGATTGTCAGGTGATGATCGAAGGCCCCGGTCACGTGCCGATGCACAAGATCAAGGAAAACATGGACAAGCAGCTCGCCGTCTGCGGCGAGGCGCCGTTCTACACGCTCGGACCGCTGACGACGGATATCGCTCCCGGCTACGACCACATCACCTCCGGCATCGGCGCCGCGATGATCGGCTGGTTCGGCACCGCCATGCTGTGCTACGTCACGCCGAAGGAGCATCTGGGCCTGCCGGACCGCAACGACGTCAAGGTGGGCGTCATCACCTACAAGATCGCCGCCCACGCCGCCGATCTCGCCAAGGGCCACCCCGCCGCGCAGGTGCGCGACGACGCGCTGTCACGCGCCCGCTTCGAGTTCCGCTGGGAAGACCAGTTCAACCTGTCGCTCGACCCGGAGACAGCCCGCAACTTCCACGACGAGACGCTGCCGAAGGAAGCGCACAAGGTGGCGCATTTCTGCTCCATGTGCGGCCCGAAGTTCTGCTCGATGCGGATCTCTCACGACATTCGTGCGGAAGCGCAGAAGGAAGGGCTGGAGGCGATGGCCGCCAAGTATCGCGAAGGCGGCGACCTCTATATGCCGGTCGGCGAAGTCGAAGCTGGGAGTTAAAGCGCAACACGTCGGAAGGGACGCCTCGCAGTCCCTTCCGACAGCAAGGCGGATGCTGGCCCCTGGGCGACTAGCTTGCCCCCTTATCGGTTGAACGATATGTAAGGCTCACGCAAAAGTCGTCGCCTTCGAACCCGTCATTCACGCCAAGCTGCCGTCTGCGGCGGTACTCTTGCAAGACGACGTAAAAAAACGCCGCTTACGAGGAGAATGACGTGAGGACACGCCTGCTGAGACTGACTGCCCTGTCAATAGGCGGCTTTGCGGCACTCGCTGGAGATATGCCGCGCCTCAACGACAGCGGGAGTCTTGCCGCAGGCTTTTCCTGGATTTCCGCCGCCCATGCGGACGACACCGATGGCGGCGGCGATGGGGGTGGCGGCGATTGGGGCACCGGTGACGGCAGCGGCGTAGGCGGCGTGCCCGGTGGTACCGGCGCAGGCGGCGGAGGTGCTGCCGTCATCGACAGCGATAGTCATAGCGAGCGCCACTCATCCTCGCGCGACTCACGGGATTACGGACCAAGCGGCAACGTATGGTACGGCGGCAGCAGTTTCCTCAACCTTTTCCGCCGCACACCGGAAAGGCGCTTCGAACGGAGCCAGCCTGAATCGTCTGCCCGGCAGAAGACCGTTCACACGAAATGAGAGCCTTGAAGGCAGGTCAACTTCGTCGCAACGGAGGGGACCTGCGCTACTTCTCGAAACCGGACTCCGGATGTCCGTGTAGGCACGAGTTCTGACGCGCGAGAACCAGCTCAACTGGGCTTTACATTCGAGAAATGTCTATCCCGATCATGACCTGCCGGAGTGTGGCGACGGAGCCATGGATACAGAGCATCGTCTTTCCCGCCGCGTATGTTCCTAACCGCCTTTCCAGCCGCTGCAAGCAATTCGCTCGACCACATCAAACAGCACATTGGCGCCGGCGACCAGATCATCCGGGTCGGTGTGCTCGCGCGGATTGTGGCTGATGCCATCGCGGCTCGGAACGAAGATCATCGCCGTCGGCGCGAGGCGCGCGATCATCTGGGCATCATGACCGGCGCCGGAGGTCATCCGCCGGCTTTTCAGCCCACGCGCCTTTGCCGAAGCCTCGATGACCGCGACGATGCCCTGGTCGAACGCGACCGGCTGGAAGCGCGCCAGGCGCTCGACCGAGATCTCGACACCCTCTTCCTCGGCGATGCGGACAAGGAAATCTGCAAGCACCGTCTCCAACGCCCTGAGCCGATCCTCGTCCGGATCGCGCAGATCGACGGTGAAGACCGCACGCGACGGGATGACGTTGATGGCGTCGGGCTCGAAACGCATGGTGCCGATGGTGGCCACGCTCGGCGCGTTCGAGCGGGCGATGTGCTCGCGCAGGAACAGGCCAACGCGGGCGGCGGCAAGACCGGCGTCGCAGCGCATCGCCATCGGCGTCGTGCCGGCATGGTTGGCGACGCCATCGATGGTGACGCGTTGCCAGGAAATGCCCTGCAGGTTTTCGACCGCACCGATCGCAAAACCTTCCCGCTCCAGCACCGGCCCCTGCTCGATATGGAGCTCGACATAGGCATGGGGCGTGAGAAACCCCGGCTCGGCAGTACCGGCGTAGCCGATCCGCGCGAGTTCCTCGCCCAGCACCGCGCCATCCGTGCCGACGGTCGCGAGCGCGGTATCGAGGGAGAGGCCGCCGCCATATACCAGCGAGCCGAGCATGTCGGGCGCAAAACGCACGCCCTCCTCATTCGTGAAAGCGGCAACGACGATCGGCCGGGCCGGCGTCACGCCCCGCTCCTTCAACGTCTCTATCACTTCAAGCGCGGCAATCACGCCGTAGCATCCGTCATAGATGCCGGCATTGATGACCGTGTCGATATGCGAGCCAAGCATGATCGGTTCTGCGTCAGCACTGCTCGCGTCGCGCCAGACGCCGAAGATGTTGCCGATCCGGTCGATCACGATGTCGAGCCCCGCAGCCTTTATCCAGGCGACGAGGCGGTCGCGGCCCGCCCTGTCGTTGTCGGACCCGGCCAGTCGCGTCAATTGCCCCTGAGGATCGCGGCCGATTTCGCCAAGCTCGCGGATGCGCCCGGTCAGGCGCGCGGCGTCGATGGAATGCAATGGCATCTTTGTCCTGCTTTCATGCGGTTTCTGATCAGGACCGGGTGTCGGCCGGCGCCAGTCGCTGCCGGACGATCTCGGCGTGGTAGCGCGCGCCGAAGATCAGGGCATCGTCGTTGAAGTCATAACGCGGATTGTGCAGCGGCGCCGACGCCTCACCGTTACCGATGAAGACGAAGCAGCCCGGCACATGCTCGAGAAAGCGCGCGAAATCTTCCGAACCGGTCATCGGCTCGGCGGCCGTTGCGACATTCTCGGGGCCGAACACAGATTCCGCCGCGGCAAAGGCGTGGCCGGTCAGCACCGGATCGTTGATGAGCGACACGAACTCGCGTGTGTAGTTGACCTCGACCTCGCAGCCATAGGCGTCCGCCGTGCCCTTGGCGATCACGCGCATCTCCGCCTCGATCTTCGCGCTGACCTCCGGCCGGAAGCTGCGGGCATCGCCGAGGATCCGAGCGTGGCCGGGCAAGGCATTGCGCGTGCCGTCTGTCAGCAGTTCCGTCACCGAAACGACGCCGATATCCGTCGGCGACAGGCGGCGCGAGACGATCGTCTGCAGATTGACGACGGTGGCGCAGGCGGCAACAAGCGTCTCGTTGCCCCAATGCGGCCGCGCCGCATGTCCGCCAACCCCGGTCAGCGCGATCTCGAAGTTGTCCTCCGCCGACATGATCGCGCCCACGCGGGTTTCGAAACGGCCGACCGGCAGCCCCGGCATGTTGTGCAGGCCATAGATCTCGTCGAAGGGGAAGCGCTCCATCAGGCCGTCGTTCAGCATCGCGAGCGCGCCCTTGCCCCACTCCTCCGCCGGCTGGAAGACGAAGCACACGCTTCCGTCGAATCCGCCGTCTTCGGCGAGCATCTTGGCAGCGCCCAGCAGCATCGCCGTGTGGCCGTCATGGCCGCAGGCGTGCATGGTGCCGGGCCGGGTCGAGCGATAGGAAAGCTCTCCCTGCTCCGGAATGCGGAGTGCGTCCATGTCGGCACGAAGCGCGATTGCGCGATTGCCGCTGCCGCGCTTCAGCCGGCCAACGACGCCGGTGCCACCGACGCCTTCCACCACCTCGTCGAGCCCGAACTCCCTAAGCTTCGCCGCGACGAAGGACGACGTGCGCTGCTCCTCGAAACCGAACTCCGGATGCGCGTGCAGGTCCTGGCGCCAGGTCGTCATTTCCTCGACAAGCTGATCAAAATCCAGTTCCGCCATGGGTCACCCTCTTTCGTTCGAGCTGTTCGCAACCGCCTCGGGCGGCAATCCGACCAGGGCAGCATAACGCTCGGGGTCTGTCGCCCCCTCGGTATTGATGACGAAGACGCGCGACTGGGCCGTCAATCCGAGCGCTTCGCGCAGTGCCGGATTCCGGGCCACCGCCAGCAGCCCGGCCAGACCGACGCCACCGCTTTCACCGGAAACGATCGCCGGGTCGGCGCCGGCGGGACGCGCCAGCCTGTTCATGACCGAAACGGCATCCTCTTCGGCGACGGTCATGAAGGCATCGGCCGCGCGCGACAGGATACGCCAGGCAACGAGTGACGGCTCGTAGCATTCGAGCATCGCCATGATCGTCGGTTCGCCATGCGCCACCTTCACCGGATGTCCGGCCTTGGCGCTTTCGTAAAGACAGGCAGCCCGCGCCGGATCGACGACGACGAAACGCGGACGCTTCGCGCCATAGCGCAGCGCCAGATGTCCCGCGGTGGCGGCGGCAATACCACCGACGCCCGCCTGCACGAAGACATGGGTCGGCGGCCGATCCATTTGCCGAAGTGCTTCGCTGAGGAGCGCCGTGTAACCCTGCATCACCAGACCAGGGATATATTCGTAGCCCGGCCAGGACGTGTCGGAGACCACGGTCCAGCCGTGCGCCTCGCAGACCCGCGCGGCCTCCTCGACGGAATCGTCGTAGGTCCCGGCCACCCGAACGATCTCGGCGCCATAGTGGGCGATCGCGTCTATGCGCTTCTCGCTGACACCGGAATGCACGAAGATCACCGACTTCGCCCCGACGAGTCTGGCGCCCATGGCGACGGAGCGGCCGTGATTGCCGTCCGTGGCGCAGCCGAAGGTCATGCCGGCGGCAATCGCCCGGACCTCAGGCTGTTCGAGATCGTCGAGATCGAGGCTACGCCCGAGGCGCCGTTCCGCCTCCTTGATCACCAGCCGGATCACCGCGTAGGAGCCGCCAAGCGCCTTGAAGCTTCCAAGACCCAGGCGATGGCCCTCATCCTTGACGAAGACACCGGCGACGCCGAGCTCACTCGCCAAGGCGGGCAAAGCATGAAGCGGCGTTGGCCGATGATCCGCGCGCCGGGCAAGCTGCTGCTCGACCTTTTCGGCGGCCGCGAGCGACAGCATATCCGCATCTTCAGGCGCAAGATGATGGCCGAAATCGGCATGGGCATTGGCGAGAAACATGGTGCAATCTCCGTAGACCTGCGAAAATCTATTTCATTGCGGACGAGAAATGCGCTCTAAATGGCCAAAGCGAATGCAAGTTTGTAAAGCTGGACCGGCCAGAGGGCCTGATGTCCCGCTCACGGCTCCGAACTCAGCAACCGACAGGCCCCGGATGGTCCCCTTGAAAAAGCCCCAGATCGAACTCGACCGCTTCGATCTTGCTATCCTCGCAATCCTGCAGAAGGACAATTCGACGCCCCAGCGCCAGATCGGCGAGGCGGTCAATCTGTCCGCTCCGGCCGTCCAGCGGCGTATCAAGCGCATGGAGGAAACCGGCGTCATCCGCGCCAATGTCGCGCTGGTCGATCCCGCGAGCGTCAACCAGGCGCTGACGATCCTGGTGGAGGTGGAGGTCGAGAGTGAGCAGATCGCCCTGCTCGACGCGGCAAAGGCGGCGTTCACCGGCGCGCCCGAGGTGCAACAATGCTACTATGTCACCGGCGACGTCGATTTCATGCTCGTCGTGATCGTGCCGACAATGGCCGATTATGAAGCCTTCACGCGGCGGATGTTCTTCGGCAATCCGAACATCAGGCGCTTTCGCACTTTCGTGACGATGGACCCGGTCAAGGTCAGCCTGTCCGTACCGATCGAAACGTCACGCTGAGCCACGCGGGTACTTCTACCCGAGCGCCTTTTTCGCCGCTCCCGCATCGGGCGGCTGCTCGGCGCCGCGCGATGCGGGACGGCGTCGACGGTTCCGAGCGACGAGGCGGGTACGTATCCGTCTCCGCCTTCGGGCTGGCGGAGACCAATCGTGTCTGCCGTCAGAGATTTTCTGGTCTTCCTCGTACACGCTCCGGGGAACGATGGCGCCCCTGAAGGCTGACCGAACTTGAGCGAGATCAATGTCTCGATACCCGATTGGCGGAGACTGACGGTTTGATGATCTCTTTCGAAAAGGAGAGCCTCATGTTGATCAGAGAAATGACGCGGCAGGAATGTCTCGACCTTGTCGCTGAGAACCACATCGCCCGCCTGGGCTGTGCCCGAGATGGCCAGCCCTATGTCGTTCCCATCCAGTATGCCTTGGCCGCCAACCGGCTCTACAGCTTTTCCATGCCGGGGCAGAAGATCGACTGGATGCGCGCCAACCCGCGTGTCTGCGTACAGATCGACACGGCAACGGACCGGCAGAATTGGCGAAGCGTCGTCATCCACGGGCGCTATCAGGAACTGCCGGACACGAAGCAATGGCATCGCGAGCGCATGAACGCCTGGTCGTTGCTCGAACAGCGCGTCAACTGGTGGGAACCGGGCGGGCTGAAGCTCGGGAAACAGCCCGTTGCCGGCACATCCCCGCATCTCTTCTTCGAAATCGAGATCGACGACGTAAGCGGACGAGCGGCCTCTACCGGCTGACCGCCGAAGGCGCGCAGGCAAATGGCTGCGCGCCGCGCCCCGGTCCCGCCAATTGATGCCATAAGCATCGGGATCAATGCGCCATGAGCACGGGGATCACGGCGTTTTCGAGCATCGAGCGAGTGACCCCGCCAAAGACCCGCTCGCGCATTCTGGAATGTCCGTAGGCACCCATGACGATCAGATCGGCCTCCACATCCGACGCAAACCGGTTGATCACGTCATCAACCCGATGTCCGCCGCTCGGCAGTCTCTCGACGGAGACGGAAACGCCGTGCCGGGCAAGGTAGCCGGCGATATCGGCGCCGGGTTCCTCGCCGTTCTTGCCATAGGCGGCGCGAGGATCGACCATCGTGACGTAAACGGTCTCGGCTCCGGTCAGCATGTCGAGCGCTTCACGTGCTGCGCGGGCGGCTTCCAGTCTGGAATTCCAGGCGAGTACCACGGTCTTCGGATCAAGCCGTGCGGGCTTGCCCTTGGGCATGATGAGGACCGGGCGAGCGGAGCTGAACAACGCCCCATCGACGGAGCGTGAACGCAACTCCGGATCCAGCGTCAGACCATCACCGACCAGCGTCAAGTCGGCGTAGCGGGCGCGCTCGCCGATCTCGTCGTCGGCCCAGGCGGCCTCGGTGTATTTCGTCTCGACGCTAAACGAGATGCCCTCCTTGGTCAGAACATCGGTTGCTCTTGCCACGCAGGACTCGAGCTTGTCGACATCGCGCTGCCGCTCGTTCAGCCAATCGACGGAGATGGCGGCGGCATAATCGCCGATCGGTGGAGATGCGGCGAGCTTGACGATCAACAGGGAGAGGTGGGCGTTTGCGGATGCACAAACTTGTGCTGCCGCACGCAGATGCTCTGCGGAATGATCGACGCCGACGACGGCGAGAATGGTCTTGTATGTCATCGCGTTTTCTCCTCGTGACCAGATCTTGGGTCTGGATCAGCGTAGTAGAACCCCGAGCGACGGCATTGATCCCCGTCAACAGAAATCGCGGACATGGGCGTATAATCCCAGGGGAGGCTCCATGTTGCAGCTTGGCAAAGTCTTTGCGCCACCATTGCCTGACTGCGAACGGGCGTGGGCGGCGGAGTGCGCGACGGCCGGAAATACAGCCATCAGGCGCTCCGGCGCGCGACGACCGGCACGTAATGCTCGAGTTCCGGCGCCGGGAAGTTGAGCGTCGCGTTGATCTCCGCCGAGCGGTAGAGGCCCATCAGCATCTCGACGACGGCGAGTCCGTCCTCGAAGGTTTCGAGCGGCTTCTCGCCTTTGCGAAAGCGCTCGACCATGTGGCGGTTCTCATCCGTATAGCCGTAGGCGCCGGCTTCGTCCTCAAGCACCGGCATCAGCCCCTGTTCGGCATTCTGCTTCTCGACGAGATCCTCGCCTTCGGAACCCTTGACCTCGCGCGACATGAAGATCTTGAGGCCGGTGCTTAGCGAATTGTATTCCAGCGCATATTCCGGCCCGAGCAGTTCCAGCTGGATGCGCAGCCCGGCGCCAACATAGGCCCAGGAGGTGGTGGCCTCGATCATCAGCTCGTTGCCATCCTGGTCTTCGAGCGTCACCGTGGCACGGGCGAAATCCTCCGACGGCCGGTTGCGGTAGTCCACCTCGCTGCCGAAGCGCCGGCGCAGCTGGTCGGCATAGTTCGGTCGCGTCCATTTGAGGTTGGCGACCGTGCCGTTCACCGCCTTGATCTTAAGCGAATTGCGCGGCGCGCCGGGCGCCGTCAGCAGGTAGCGCGCCACCTCGACGCTGTGGCACATCATGTCCGAGAGCACGCCGCCGCCCTGCTTGTCGCCCTGCCAGAACCAGGGCTCGTGCGGACCGGAATGTTCCTCGGCCGCCCGCGCCAGATAGGGCCGACCCGTGGTGGAGGCGGCACGCCGCCAGATAATCTCCTTGCCGCGCAGTACCGGCGTGCAGAACACCTGGTTTTCGAGGTAGCCATGGTTGAGGCCAGCATCCTCGGCGAGCGACAGCATCTCGCGCGCCTCGGCCACGGTGCGGGCGAGCGGCTTTTCGCAGGCAACGGCGAAGACCTTGCTGCGGCCCTCCTTGATTGCCTTGTGCAACAAACGCATCACGTCGAGGCGGGTGTAGTTGGGCGAAAGGATCCAGATCGCGTCGACGTCATTGGCCGTCAGCAGGGCCTCCAGGCTTTCATGGGTGCGGCAGGTTCCGAGATCGAGCGCGGCGACCTCCTCCGCAAACTTCTCCCGGTTTTCCGGCTTGCGGCTGAAGACGCCGGTCACCTCGACGTTGCGCACGCCGATCATCGACTTCAGATGGAAATGGGCGATGAAACCCGATCCGACGAAACCCACGCGCAGCGTCTGCTTCGGTAGCTGTATCATTCTCTTCTCCCGGGCTGTTTCAACGCAATTCCAGGAAATGTGTGAAACGGGCTTCCGTCCGGAATTGCGTCATTTCAAAGAGTCAGATCATTTCCGCGGCGGCGCAGTGCTGCCACGAATGTTGAGAGCGGTCGGCAGGACGATTGCCGGCGCGGCGACATCGTCGCCGGACATAATGTTGAGAAGCAGCGACATGGCGGTGCGGCCGATATCTGCGCGCGGCTGGCTGACCGTCGTCAGCGGCGGATAAAAGGCTTTGCTCAAGTAGAGGTCGTCGAAGCCGACCACGGACACATCGCCGGGCACGTCGCAGCCGAGACGGCGCAGCGCATGAATCGCGCCATAGGCCATCTCGTCGTTGGCGACAAAGATCGCCGTCGGCGGTTCCGGCAGATCGAAGAGCTCGGCCGCGCGCGCTTCCCCACTCTCCAGCAGGTAATCGCCACGGACTTCAAAGCCATCGGGGATCGGCAGACCGGCCGCCTGCATCGCCGCCCGGTAGCCATCACGACGATGGGTCGCCATCACCTCCGGCAATGGCCCGGCGATGTGGGCGATGCGGCGGTGACCGAGCCCGATCAAATGCTCCACGGCGCTACGCGCCGCCGCGGCGTTGTCGATCTGCACATGCGGAAAACCCGAGGTCTCGATCAGTTCCAGCGCGACCACGACTGGCAGATGTGAAAGACCGGTACTTTCGCCTGGTCGCGGCGGCGGCAGCTTGCCGGTCATCAAGATCATGCCGTCGGCATGGCCGTCGCGCAGCATGTTGAAATATTCAACCTCGCGATCCGGGTCGTTCTCGGTGTTGCCCATGAGAACGGCGTAGCCCGCCTCGCGCGCCGTCGCCTCAACGCCCTTGAGGATCTCGAGATAGAAAGGGTTGCCGACGTCGCGGACGACGAGCAACACGGACATCGACCGGCGGGTTCGCAAATTGCGGGCACTGACATTCGGCCGATAGTTGAGCTCGCGGGCAAGTTCGTGGATGCGTTTGCGCGTCTCGTCGGTCACCAGCGAAGAGCCGCTGAGCGCACGCGAAACGGTGGCGACCGAGACGCCGGCGCGCTCTGCGATATCCTTGATCTTCGGCCGCTCGCTCATGCCCGCATCGCCCGCCCGCGGCCGTAGAACAGCATGAGAAGCAACAGCGTCGCGCCGAACACCATCTGGCGGCCGGATTCGTCGATGTTGACCGTGGTCAGGATGCCCTGGAGGATGACGAGCAGCAACGCGCCCGCCATCGTGCCGGTGTAGCCGCCCTTGCCGCCGGCAAGCGAAGTGCCGCCGAAGACCACCGCTATGATCGAGGAAAGCATATATTGCTCGCCGACATTGGCGAAGGACGAGCCGGAATAGCCGAGCAGGCAGAGCCCGGCGATCGCGGCAAACATGCCCGAGATCATGAAGAGGCCGATGCGCATGAGGCGGACCGGAACGCCGGCCATGTAGGCGGCATGTTCATTCGAGCCGATCGCATAGATGCGGTGGCCGAAGACGGTCCGGTTCAGCATGAGGGCCATGAACAGGCCGATCGCGATCCAGAGCCAGATGATGCCAGGCATGCCAAGTATAAGCGGTTGGGTGACGAAGGCGGAGAGGCCGGGTGCCGCCCGGCCCGAGGGAATGCCCTGGCGGATGACGACGAGCAGGCCCTGTAAAACGCCGAGCATGCCGAGCGTCATCACCAGCGGCGGGATGCGCAGAAGCGTGACGCCGAGGCCGTTCAGCAAGCCGAAGAAAGCACCCGCCGCAAGGCAGGCAAGAGCTGCCGGCAGGATCGCGCCGTCGGCGCCATTCATGACGTTGCCGGCGATGATGGCGCAGAGCGAGACGACACCGCCTACGGAGAGATCGATGCCCTCGCGGCCGCCGAGAATGACGACATTCTGGCCGGCCGCGACGATGCCGAGCAGCGAGGCGACGATCAGCAGGCGCAGGATCTGATCGGCCGAAGCGAAACCGGGAGACAGGCTTTCGCCGAGGACAAGCAACACGACGATGAGGATGAGCGCTACGACCAACGGCTGTTTGAAGAAGGTGGTGATCGCTGTCATGCGCGTGCCCTCCGTCCGGCGAGCACGCCCGCCATCAGCACCAGCAGGATGGCGAGACCCTGGACGAAGTTCTGCCATTCCGACGGCGTGCCCATGAAGAAGACCAGCGAATTGACGAGGCCGATCGTCAGCGCACCCAGGACCGAGCCGACCACCGTTGTCCAGCCGCCGGCAAGCGCGCTGCCACCAAGCACCACGGCGGCGACACTGTAGAGCGTCATTTTGCCGCCGACGAGCGGATCGCCGCTTGCGGTGTCGCCGGTCAGGCAGAAAGCCGCGAGCGCCGAGAACAGCCCGCATAGCAGGTAGCCCTTGATGCGTACGGCAACGACGGGAAGCCCCGTCTGATAGGCCGCCTGTTGGTCGTCGCCGACCGCCAGGAGTTCGGTGACGATGCGCGTGCGTGACAGTAGAAAGAGCAGGACGGCGAGTGCCGTAAGCGCGTAGAATACGAAGGGGACGCCGAGAAGCCGCCCGCCATAGGTGCGCCAGAAGAGCGCCGGCGCCGGCGTGCCGGCGACCGGCATCACATAGAGAGCCAGACCGGTGAAGAAGATGCTGGTCGCAAAGGTCGCGACGATCGCCTGCAGCCGCAGCGCGGCAACGACGAGCCCGTTGACCAGGCCGCAGGCAAGCCCGATGAGGACGCCGAGCGCCAGCGCGAGCAGCACGGCGCCGGCGCCACCGCCCCAGCGCTCCATCAGCACGACGATGGCGACGTTGACCAGCGACAGCGTCGCGCCCGCGGAAAGATCGATGTCGCCGGCGGAGACGACATAGGTCTGCGCAATCGCCAGCATGACCAGCGCCAGATAGGTGCTGAGGAGACCCGTCAGCGAGCGGAAGCTCAGGCTGTTCGGCGAAAAGATACCGTTGAGCGCCAGCAAGGCGACAATGATGACGAGCGCCGGAAGGAAGGGGTAGCGCTCCAGCCAGGAGCGAAGGCCGCCTGCCCCGAAAGATCGAGTGTCTGTCGTGGTCGATGTCATCACGCGGCCTCGTATGCAGCCTGGTAGAGATTGTAACGGGTGCGGTCGTCGCCGGTCAGTTCGCGCGTCACCGAGCCGCCATTGAAGACAAGGATGCGGTTGGCATTGCCGAGCAGCTCGGCATCCTCGGACGAATAGAGCAGAATACTGAGCCCCTCGGCCGCGAGCTGCCGGATCAGCGCGAAGAGATCGGCCTTGGCCGAAAGGTCGATGCCCTTGGTCGGATCGTCGAGCAGAAGCACGTCGGGCCGGTCGATCAGCCAGCGGGCGATGACCACCTTCTGCTGGTTGCCGCCGGAAAGCGAATTGATCGGATGGAAGAGGCTCGCAAGTTTCGTGTGCATCGCCTCTAGCGCCGGCATTGCCTTGTTCCTGAGGCGAGAAGGCCGCGCGATCATCAGCCGGTCGCGAAGATAATGGATCGGCGTGACATTCTCGATGATCGGACGGCCGCTGATCACCCCGTCACGTCCGCGGTCACCCGAGACATAGGCGCAGCCGCGCCGGATGGCATCGCGCGGGCTTTTGGCGTCATAGCGCTCGCCGCCGATCGTCACCGAGCCCGACGTCACGGGGTTCGCGCCGAAAATCGCCCGCAGCAGCGCCGATTGACCCTGACCGTGCAGGCCGCCGAGGCCGAGGATTTCACCGCGCGCAACCTCGAAGCTGACATCGCGAAAACCCTTGCCTGAGAGGTTCCGCACAGAAATTGCCGCCTTCGCCTCGGTTTCCACCACCGCGGGCGCCGAGGACCGCGCCGCTGGCATATCGCTGGCGCCACCGACCATCAGCCGGATGACCGTTGCCGGATCGGTGTCGGAAAGCTTGAGTGTCTCGATGGTCTCGCCGTCGCGGATGATCGTTACGCGATCGCCGATCGCGGTGATTTCGTCCATGCGGTGCGAGATGAAAATGATGCCACGTCCTTGCGCTTTCAGGCCACGCAGGATTTCGAAGAAGCGATCGACCTGGGCGCGGTCGAGCGCCGAGGTCGGTTCGTCGAAGATCAGAATCGGCGCTTCGCTCGCGAGCGCCTTCATGATTTCGACCAGTTGCCGCTGGTCGGCCCGGAGATTGCCGACGAGCGCCTGCGCATGGAAACCTTCGCCGGCAACCTGCGAGAACAGAGCGATGTAGCGCGCCGCCCGCGCCTTCAACGTCCGGTGGTCGATGAAGAAGCCGGCCTTCACCGGCAGCGCGGAGAGGCAGATGTTCTCCTCGACCGAACGATGGCTGGCCAGACTGAGCTCCTGATAGAAGATGCCGATGCCGGCAACGCGCGCGGCTTGCGGCCCTGAAATCGTCACCGGCTTGTCATTGATCAGAATCTGGCCGGCGTCAGGGCGAACGCTGCCGGCGATGATCTTGCACAGCGTGCTCTTGCCGGAGCCGTTGGAGCCCATCAGCACATGCACTTCGCCGGCGGCGATCTCGAGGTCGCCGCGGCGTAGCGCCAGCGTTGCGCCGTAAGCCTTGCTCACGCCGTTCAATCTCAGTTTCGACATCGGCTGTCGTCCGTCGTTTGGTTGCTTGCCGCTTCGCCTTTCAAGCCGGCCTCGGCGCGGGCTCCGCTGCAACTGATTTCATGCCCGTCACGGCCCCGCCCTCGGCAGTCGTCGGCGACGGTCGCCGGACAACTCCAATGAAGTTGCCCGGCGGAACCACGGCTTACTTGAACAACGCCGTTGCGTCGTCGATCGAAAGCGCACTGGTGTAGGAGTAGTAGCCGGGCTTGCCGTCGAGCTGCTTGGCGGCCTCCGCAAGGTTCTTGGAATCGATGAACGGGATCGGCAGATACATGGCGTTCTTGTACTGCCCCGCCGTTGCCGGTTCCTTCAACTCCTTGCCCTGCAGCATCAGCACCGCGACGTTCAGCGCGCTTGCCATGACACCCGGCGGGTTGACGGTCGCGCCGGAGTTCAGCTTGTCCTTCACCCAGAGATCGATGAAGTCCTTACGGATTTCGCCGGTCGCGGCGATCTGGCTGGTCTTGCCGGCATCCATGATCGACTTCCATGCGCCGGCCGCCATGCCGTCCTGCACGACGACACCGTTGATGTCAGGATAGGTCGCAAGGATGTTCTGCATTGCCTGCTGGCCCTGCGCCTGATCCCAGTTCGCATTGACCTCGTTGACGACCTGGATATCCGGATAGTCCTTGAAGACGCTCTTGTAGCCGGCGACGCGCATCTCGTTGGCCGGATGGCCGGCGACGCCGTTGATCGCAACCACCTTACCCTTGCCGCCGAGCGTTTCGGCGAGCCACTTGGCACCGGCCGCACCCCAGGCCGTCTGGTCGATACCGACATAGATCGCGTCCGGCGAGGAAACCTCGGCGTCCGTTGCGATCACCAGAATGCCGGCTTCCTTCGCCTGCGCGAAGATCGGATCGAAGGCCGTCGGGCTGTTGGGGTTGATGATGATGGCGTTAACGCCCTCGGCGATGAAGTTGCGCACATGCGCAATCTGCCCGGGTACATCGACATTGGCGCTCTGGACGGAGACTTCGACGTCGACGCCCTTTTCCTTCCATTTCGCCGCGGCCTCCTTGGCCTCGTCGATCATCTGCGTGCGCCATTCGCTGCCCACCCAACCGTTGGACAGGCCGATCTTGAAGGTCTCGGCGTTGGCGAAAGAAGCGGAAATAGCAATGGTGGCGACAGCGCCAAGCGCTGCGGCGATAAATTTCTTCATAAGATCCTCCCAAATCTTGCGAAATCCATGAAGCCAGAAAATGTAATCGATTTCAATGGGAGCTTTCAGCGATTTTGTGAGGTTTCCTTCCCGTCACAAGCCGTGCCCAGCATCTCAGCACGCGCCGGCGACAATCAATGGAACGCATCGCAAGAGCGACCACGGAAGGTGCGATGCCCCTTGGCTCCCCCTTTCCGCTGTGCAACAGCAAAGACAGAGGCGGCGACGATTCGTCGTGCCGCCAACTGGAATGAAATGCAGGAATAGAGCCATGACATGAAGGCGCTGCGGGGTGGACCCCGATTGTCGCCGGAGCGACGGCGCGCGCGTTGCTCAAATCGCAACACTTCGTTGCTTGCGGGCCGACTAGCCGCAATTTGCCCTCACCCCCTACTGTGAAGTCTGGGCAAAGAACAACAACTGGCTCCCAACCAGAGGAGAACATCATGACCGGGAAAACCGGAGCCGCCTCCGGCGCGCTCTATCTGCATCTCATTGTGCTGGCGATCGTCATCGTCTCCGAGCTGATCGGCATTCAACGCCTTCCGATCGGCATCGGCACCGTCATCTTCCTGCCGATCCTCTATGCCTTCGCGCTCGGCATCCTTTTCAATCCTGCCATTTTCAAGGCAAGCGCCAGGTTCCTGTCGCGCGATGCGGTCAAGCTTTCCGGAGCGATGATCACCGTTGCCATCATGCCGTTCATCGCCAAGTTCGGAACGACCGTCGGCCCACAGATCTCGAAGATCATCGAGGCCGGCCCGGCGCTCGTGCTGCAGGAACTCGGCAATCTCGGCACGATCCTCATCGCCTTCCCGGTCGCCGTCTTTCTTCTCAAGATGGGTCGCGAAGCCGTCGGCGCGACCTATTCGATCGACCGCGAACCGAACCTCGCACTGATCGCCGACAAATACGGTCTCAACTCGCCGGAAGGCGCCGGCGCCATGGGCGTCTATGCCACCGGCACACTGATCGGCACTTTCGTTTTCGCCATCATGCCGCCAATCGTCCACGGCCTCGGTGTCTTCGACGTGCGAGCGCTCGCCATGTCCTGCGGCGTCGGCTCCGGCTCGATGCTCGCCGCCTGCACTGGCGGGCTCGTCGCCGCTGTCCCTGACCAGAAGGACATCATCCTGGCGCTTGCCGCCGCCAGCAACATCCTGACCTATGCCACCGGCCTCTATGTCGGCATGTTCGTCGCGCTGCCCTTGACCGAGTGGCTCTACAACAAGGCTCGGCCGTCCGAGCGTCGCGCTCAAGCCTGATCGGGAGAGACAATCATGGCCAACCAGACCACCTCCGCCAACTACGCAGACGATCTCCCGCTTGCCGCCGAAGACGAGCGCAAGATCGACGTCATCGGCCATGCCGGCCTGCTTTTGATCGCCTGCACCATTGGCCTCGTCGCCAACTGGGTCGGCACAGGCACCTCGCCGCTGACGGCGCTGCCGGGCATGGCAACGCTCTACGTCGCCTGCATTGTCGGCCTGGCGCTCGCCCGCTTCGTGCCCTTCTATCTGCCGGGAGTCGCCTGGGTGTCGCTGATCGCAATCCTCATCACCATCCCCGGCGTACCGGGTGCTGCCTGGGTCAGCGAAAAGGTCGAACACCTCAACTTCCTTGCGCTGGCGACACCGGCGCTCGCCTATGGCGGCCTCGCCCTGACGGCAAGCGAGTTCGCGATCGCGCGTCGCTCGGGCTGGAAGATCGTCATCGTGGCGATCTGCGTGATGATCGGCACCTATATGGGTTCCGTCGTCGTCGCTGACCTGTTCCTGCGCCTTGGGCAGTAATCGAGACCACATTGATCGGCCGGACCACTTGGACCGGCCGGCCATTCCTCCATTCACAGGACGCATGCCATGAAACGCCACGACATCAGCCCCGAGCGCATCGAGGAAACGATCCGCTGGCGCCATCACCTGCATGCCTGGCCGGAACTGGCCTTCGAGGAACGGCAAACTGCGGCTTTCATCGCCGGCAAGCTCGCAGAATGGGGCATCCAACTGAAGGACGGTTACGGCGGCACCGGACTCGTCGGCACATTGAAGCGCGGCGCCTCGAGCCGGGCCATCGCCATCCGCGCCGACATGGACGCACTGCCGATTGTCGAAACGAGCGGCGTCGCCTATGCATCGCGAACTGCGGGAAAAATGCATGCCTGCGGCCATGACGGCCATGTGTCCATGCTGCTCGCGGCCGCCCGCCAGGCGAGCGAGATGGATTTTGACGGCACCGTGCACTTCATCTTCCAGCCGGCTGAGGAGGCCGAAGGCGGCGCGCGGGTCATGGTTGCCGACGGGCTCTTCCGTGACTTCCCCGCCGATGCCGTCTATGCGCTGCACAACTGGCCGGCGCTCGATGTCGGCTCGGTGGTCGCCCGCGATGACGCCATGATGGCCGCTTTCGGCGTCTTCGAAATCACGATTTCCGGCCGGGGCGCCCACGGCGCCATGCCGCATGAGGGCGCAGACCCGCTGGTCGCTGCCGCCCAGATCGTCACCGCATTGCAGACGATCGCCAGCCGGAATGTCTCGCCGCTCGAAGCGGCAGTCATCTCGGTGACGCAGATCCACGGCGGCGACGCCTGGAACGTAATCCCGGAGAAGGCTGTGATCCGCGGCACGACACGCTGGTTCGACAGCTCAGTCGGCGATACGCTGGAAAACCGCATGCGCTCGCTCGTCACGGCGCTCGCCGAGGGGCTCGGCTGCAACGCTGAGCTCGACTATCAGCGACGCTACCCCGCAACGATCAACGACGCCGCGGCTGCGGCCCTGGTGCGCTCCGTCGCTGCTAAGGATCCTGCGCTGACGGTCGTCGACGCGCCGCCGAGTATGGCGGCCGAGGACTTTGCCTTCATGCTCGACGAGCGCCCCGGCTGCTACCTGTGGCTCGGCGCCCGGCGAGAGGGCGCAAACCCGGGGCTGCATTCGCCGCACTATGATTTCAACGACGCGATTATCGGCCAGGGCGTCAATCTCTGGACGCGCCTGATCGCGACATCGCTTGGCCGTTGACCCCAAGGGGATTCCGTCGCATCCATGACCGCCATGGACGTACTCGACGCGAAGGCGCTCAGGATATTTATGGCGGTTGCGCGCATCGGCTCGATCCGGGGCGCGGCGGAGCATATGGGGCTTGCTCCGTCCGTCGTCAGTCGACAGATCGCCGATACCGAGCGTGACATCGGCCTTTCCCTCTTCGAGCGGACTGCCAGAGGCACGGTGCTCACCGATGCTGGCGAGCTGGTTCTCGAACATGGCAAGCGGGTGCTCGAGGACAACGGGCTGCTCGCCGAACAGCTCGATCAGATCCGCGGCGTGCAGCAGACCCGCATCCGCATTCGCTGCGGCGAAGGCTTCATGGCCGATCTGGTCGAAAACGGGCTTTCGTCGTTCGCGAAGGCGCATTCCTACGTGCGCTACATCGTGGAGCTCGGCAGCACCGAAGATGTCGTCGATGCCATCGCCAACAGCGACGCCGATATCGGCATCGCCTACACCCCCTTCACCGACCCACGCATCCGGGCGCTGGCGATCGCCCGCCAACCGCTCTGCGTGATCGTGCCAACCGGCCACCCTTTGTCGGAGCGCAGCGACCTGAAACTCGCGGATTGCCTTGCTGCGCCTTGCGCCCTGCTCGGCAAGGGCAACGGCGTGACGCAATTGGTGGCGCGGGTGGCGGCCGATGCTGGACTGGCGCTCGCCCCATTGCTCGAAACCCATTCTATCGAAGTGCTGCGCCGCTTCGTCGCCGCCGGACTCGGCGTCACCTTCTTGCCGCGTACGGCTGTTGCCAGCGAAATGGCGCGCGGCGCCATGCAGGCTCTCGACCTTACCGACCCGCTGCTTCGCGAAGCAAGCGCTCATCTGATGGTGCGCGCGCACCGACGCCTGCCCCTGTCGGTCGAAAAGCTCGCGCAGCATCTCGCACGCGAGATGCAGTCCTTCCGCGACTGACCCGCCTCGCCCGTTGCCACGCCAGCAACACATTGTACCGGGCGCGCCGTCTACCCGCTCACCAGCCCGCATGCCACTTTCCCGGATCATCAAAACCATATGAGGGTGCAGCGAACTATGACGGCGGAACGGACAAGTGTTGGCGTGGTGGGATTGGGCGCCATGGGGCTTGGCATGGCGACGACGCTTGCCGCCAAGGGCTTCGCGGTCAAGGGATTCGACCTTTCAAAAGCACGGCGCGCCCTCGCGGTCGACGGTGGCGTCTCCCCCGTCGCCTCGCTCGACGAGGTCTTCGTCGATACCGACTTCATCGTCTTCTCACTGCCGACCGCCAAGGATGTCGCAGCGGTGGTGGAAGCCAATCTCGACGCGCTGAAGTCCGCGGGCCGGCGCGTCGTCATCATCGACACCTCGACATCCGAACCGGACGTCTCACGCGATCTCGCAGCGGCCCTCGCCGACATCGGCCACGGCTTCATCGATGCACCTGTCTCCGGCGGACCGACCGGTGCTGCAAGCGGCAAGCTGACGATGATGATCGGCGGCAGCAATGCGGATATTGCGCTTGCCGGCCCTGTGATCGATGCCATGTCGGCAAAAGCATTGCATGTGGGTGCGAGCGGTGCCGGCAACGTCGCCAAGCTTGTCAACAACCTGCTTGCCGCCGCCCATATGGTGACGACAGGCGAAGGCCTGAAGCTGGCGCTCGCCGCCGGACTCGATCCGGAAGCGGCATTGAATGTGCTGAACGCGGCTTCTGGAAAGTCGATGATAAGTGAGGTGCACTTTCCCACATGGGTGATGAACGGCCGCTTCGACAGCGGTTTCACCATGGGCCTGATGCGCAAGGATGTGCGGCTTGCGAGCGAACTTGCCGCGCGCACCGGCACCGACCTGCCGCTCTCGGGCGCCGTCGCGAAGCTCTGGGCCGAAAGCCCGCTCGACAATGCCGAGGATTTTACCCGCATGGGCACCTTCCGCCCCGTGGCCAACGACAACTGAGACAAAAGGGAACGATGATGAACGACATGACCATGCCCGCCAAGGCCGAACGCATCCGCGCCCTCTTCCACGGCTTTTTATCCGGCAGCGAGATCGGCAGCTATGTCGATGGCGCGCTGGTACCCGGCTCCGGCGACGAACAGAAGCTGACGGATCCGGCGACCGGCGAAATCTTCGCGACCTTCAAAGACGCCGGCACGGACGTCGTCGACGCCGCAATGCAGGCTGCGGCGCGCGCCCAGCGCGAGTGGATTTCCATGACCGCCTCGGCCCGTGGGCGGGTGATGAACGAAATCGCCCGCAAGATCCGCGAGCGCGCCGGCGAGATTGCTGAACTGGAAAGCCGCTCCGCCGGCCGGCCGATCCGCGATATCCGCGGCGAGGCGGTGCGGGTCGCCGAGATGTTTGAATATTACGCCGGCTGGTGCGACAAGCTGCACGGCGAGGTTATACCCGTGCCGACCTCGCACTTGAACTATACCCGCAACGAGCCCGTCGGCATTGTCGCGCAGATCACCCCCTGGAACGCGCCGCTCTTTACCGGCGGCTGGCAGATCGCCCCGGCGATCTGCGCCGGCAATGGCGTCGTCATCAAGCCTTCGGAACTGACGCCGCTCAGCACGCTGGTGCTCGGCGCGCTCTGCGAGGCAGGCGGTACGCCGCGCGGCCTCGTCAACGTCATCGCCGGAAAGGGCGTGACGGCGGGTCAGGCGATGGTCGCGCATCCAAAGACGGCACTCGTCGTCTTCGTCGGCTCCGCGCTTGCCGGCTCGGCGATCGCGGCGGCTGCGGCAAAGAACGTCGTGCCCTGCATCCTCGAACTCGGCGGCAAGTCCGGCAACATCGTCTTTGCCGATGCCGATATCGACCGCGCCATCGTCGGCGCACAATCGGCAATCTTCTCCGGCGCCGGCCAGAGCTGTGTTGCCGGTTCGCGTCTGCTCGTGCATCGCTCCGTGCACCAGCAATTCGTCGACCGCTACGTCCAGGCCGCCGAACGCATCCCGGTCGGCGATCCCTTTGCGGACACCACACAGATCGGCCCGATCAACAACGCCCGCCAATGGGCGAAGATCGAGGAAATGGTCCGTCAGGGTGTGGCCGAGGGGGCCAGCCTTGCAACCGGCGGCGCCAAGCCGGCTGCACTTCAATCCTCCGGCGGCTTCTATTTCGCGCCTACCATCCTCGACAACGTCAAGCCCGATATGACGATCGCCCGCGAGGAGGTCTTCGGTCCAGTCGTCGGCGTCACGGTCTTCGACGACGAGGAGGAGGCGATCGCGCTTGCCAATGACAACCCCTATGGCCTTGCAGGCGCTGTCTGGACTGGCGATGTCGGACGCGCTCATCGGGTCGCATCCAAGGTGCGGGCCGGAACCTTCTGGATCAACGGTTATAAGACGATCAGTGTCATGTCGCCCTTCGGCGGCTTCGGCCGCTCCGGCTATGGCCGCTCCTCCGGGCGCGATGCGCTGATGGCCTATACTCAGACAAAGAGCGTCTGGGTCGAAACCGCCGAGAACCCGGCCGTCGTCTTCGGCTATTCACCGGAAGCCTGATCGATATCGACCTGCTGAAAACGATAACGGGCCGGCAATGGCCGGCCCGTTCGCATTCTTATCCCGACCCTCGATCAGGCAGCACGGCTCCAGCTCTCGCGGCCCGTCTGCGCTTCGAGCTTGAACTTCGCCAGCATGGCGCGAAGCTGCCGGCTTTCCTCGGCCAGTGTGCCACTGGCCGCCGTCGTTTCCTCGACCATCGCCGCATTCTGCTGGGTCATCTGATCCATGTGATTGACCGAGGTGTTGATCTCCTGCAGCGCGGTCGCCTGTTCGCGGGCGGCGGTGGCGATCGTATTGACGTGGCCGCTGACATTGTTGACCAGCGTCTCGATTTCGAGCAGCGCCTCGCCGGTGGAACGCACCAGCGCCACGCCGTTTTCGACCTCCGATGCCGAGCTGTGGATCAGCGTCTTGATCTCCTTGGCGGCGTTGGCCGAGCGCTGAGCCAGTTCCCGGACCTCCTGGGCGACGACCGCAAAGCCACGACCGGCCTCGCCGGCGCGCGCCGCCTCGACGCCGGCGTTCAGCGCCAGAAGGTTGGTCTGGAAGGCGATCTCGTCGATCACCGAGATGATCTGGTTGATGCGGTTGGAGGAATCCTCGATCCGGCCCATGGCATCGACTGCGCTACGCACGATCGCACCGGAACGGCCGGCACTTTCCTTGGTGGCGCACACCATCTCATGCGCCTCGTTCGCGCGCTCGGACGCCGTACGCACGGTCGAGGTGATCTCGTCGAGCGCCGCGGCGGTCTCTTCGAGTGCTGCCGCCTGCTGCTCTGTGCGCTTCGACAGATCATTGGCGGCGGAGCTTAGCTCGGCGGAATTATCGTTGATGGTGCTTGCGGCCGTGCGCACGTTCTGCATGGTCGAGCGCAAGGTCACCATCGTCTGGTTGACGTTCTTCTGCAGTTCGGCAAACGCGCCGTGAAACTCGCCGCGCATGTTCTGCGTCAGGTCGGCGTCAGCGAGTGCGGCGATGACGCGACGGACTTCATTGACCGTCTGGTCGACGCTTGAGACCAGCTCGTTGACGCTCGCCGCAAAGCGGTTGAGGTCGTCGTTTTCATAATCCTTGGTGATGCGGCCGGTGAAATCGCCGGCAACGGCCGAGGCGACGACGACGCTGATGTTCGATTGCAGGTCGCTGCTGCGGGCATGGAGTGCGGCTTCCTGCGCCTTCATCGCGCGCATGGCGATACCGTTCTTGCGGAAGACTTCGACGGCGCGGGCCATTTCGCCGATCTCGTCCTGGCGCGAGACATCCGTGCTGTTGCCGTCGAGCTTGCCGTCGGCAAGTTCGCTCATGGTCGCGGTGAGTTCGCGCACCGGCATGACGATGCCGCGGCGGGCAACGACGAGGCTGACGCCGACGCCGAAGAGAACGCAGGCAGCGGCGGCGGCAGCAAGAATGCTCATCGCGACGGACGATGAGTTGAGCGCCTCGGCGCGGGCAGCGGCCAGTTCATCACCGGAGTAGGCGCTGTAGGACTTGACTGTCGCCGTCACTGTCTTCTGCGCTTCGAGCGCCTTGTCGAGTGCAGCCTTGACGGCCGCCTCGTCTGTGCCCTTCTCGGCGGCAACGGCGACCATTGCCCGAATCTCGTCGAAATAGCCGTTGAGGGTCATGCGGACATCGTTGAGCAGCTTGTCTTCGGCGTCGTCCGCGACCGCCTCGATCTTCGTCAGGCGACCGAGCATTTCCTCGGCGCGCTTCTCGGTTTCCTGGCCGAACTCGGCAGCTTTTTCAGGGGTTGCGGCGAGCTGGTAGGTCATGCGGCTAATGGCGATGATGTCGACGCGCAAGTCCATCGCCTCGCGCGCCGCCTCTTCGCGCGCGCCGACATCGATGATCGTTGCACCGAGGGAGGAAAGACCGCGCGCACCGGCAAGCGCGATCAGAATGGAAGATATGCCCATGACCACGACCACAAGGCCGACCTTGGTCAATATCGAGAGGTTCTTGAAGGTCACTGCCGTGACTCCTGTGATGTCGCGATCGCGTTGTTGGGAGGACATGGTCAGCCATACCGGCGGGAGGAGGACCGGCTGTTTGCTGCGCCCGAAAGGGAGGAACTGGGGCGCGCACTGACCGATGAGTACTTAGTAATTTCGAATTTAAATTAGGGTTAAGGAAGCGACCGCGGCTTTTCGCAGGCGCAGCAAAACTGGCAGTGGGCCGGAACCAAACAAAAGCGGGCGGACGATTTCTCGTCCGCCCGCAGACCGCCGCAGCAGTCTTGGGAGATCGTTATTCTCGAGACTTACGGCCGGCCGTAGCCACCGCCGGTCGGCGTCACCACGGTGAAGGCTTCGCCGGCCTCGAGAATCGTGTGGGCGCAACCGGGCAATTCCTCCGTCCGGCCGTCATTGCGGCGCACGAGGTTGCGGCCAAGCTCGCCCGGGCTGCCGCCCTTGATGCCGAAGGGCGCTATGCGGCGATGGCCGGAGAGGATAGCGAAATCCAGCGTCTCGCGGGCGCGAATCGTGCGCTTCGTGCCATTGCCGGCATTCCATTGGCCCCGGCCGCCCGAACCGACGCGAATGTGGAAGTCTTCGAGCACGACCGGAAAGCGGGATTCGAGGATTTCCGGATCGGTGAGGCGCGAGTTGGTCATGTGGGTATGGACCGCGTCGGCGCCATTATAGCCGGGACCGGCCGGCGCGCCGGAGCAGATGGTCTCGTAATATTGGTAGTTCTGGTTGCCGAAGGTGAGGTTGTTCATTGTGCCCTGGGCGGCCGCCTGGCTCTGGACCGCACCGAACAGGCAGTTGGTGACCGCCTGGCTGACCTCGACATTACCGGCAACGACGGCGGCCGGATAGCGCGGCGTCAGCATCGTGCCCTCGGGGATGACGATGTGGATCGGACGCAGGCAGCCTGCATTCATCGGGATATCGGCCTCGACGAGCACGCGGAAGACATAGAGCACCGCCGCGCGGGTCACCGGCGCCGGCGCGTTGAAATTGTCACCGCGCTGCTCGGACGTGCCGGTGAAATCGACCGTTGCCTCGCGCTTGTCGCGGTCGACGGTGATCCTGACCACGATGCTGCAGCCCTGGTCCATCTCGTAGGAGAATTCGCCATCCGGCAACTGGTCGAGCACACGGCGTACGCTCTCGGCGGCATTGTCCTGGACGTGGCCCATATAGGCCTCGACCACGTCTTCACCGAACTGGGCGATCATCTTCTTGAGTTCGGCGACGCCTTTCTCATTGGCCGCCACCTGCGCCTTCAGATCGTTGACGTTCTGCAGGATGTTGCGCACCGGGTAGCGGGCGCCACTGAGAAGCGCTTCGAGCTCAGCCTCACAGAAGCGACCGGCATCGATGAGCTTGAAGTTGTCGATATAGACGCCCTCCTCCTCGATGTTGGTGGCAAGCGGCGACATCGAGCCCGGCGAGATGCCACCGATGTCGGCATGATGGCCGCGGCTTGCGACCCAGAAACGGATCTCCTTGCCGGCGTCGTCGAAGACGGGCGTGCAGACGGTGAGGTCAGGCAGATGCGTGCCGCCGTTATAGGGTGCGTTGATGAGGAACACGTCGCCTGGCCGGATCACCGGGTTCTCGCGGATCGCGGTCGCGACCGAAGCATCCATGGAGCCGAGATGCACCGGCATATGCGGCGCGTTGGCGACGAGGTTGCCCCGGTTGTCGAAGACGGCGCAGGAGAAATCGAGCCGCTCCTTGATGTTCACTGAATAGGCGGTGTTCTGCAACGTCACGCCCATCTGCTCGGCGATCGACATGAAGAGGTTGTTGAAGATCTCCAGCATGACCGGATCGGCATGCGTGCCGATCGCACTCTGCTGCTTGAGAGCCTTCACGCGGGTGAGCACGATATGGTCCTTGGCCGTCAGTTCCGCCTGCCAGCCATCTTCCACGACGATGGTCTGGTTCGGCTCAATGATGATCGCCGGACCATAGAGCCGCTGGCCGGGCGCGATCTCCGCACGCAACAGGACCGGCGCATCGTGGAATTGGCCCTGCGAATAGAAGCGCGTGCGCCGCGCGATAGCCGGCGTTCCCTCGGTGACCGCGCCGCCTTCGCGCTCCATCTGGGCGGCACCGCCGCCGACCGTCTCGACTTCGACGGCATCGATGACCAGCGCCTTGTTCTCGGCGACGAAGCCGAAGCGGCGCTTGTGCAGGATCTCGAACTCGGCGCGCAGGCGGGCGATGTCGTCTTGATCAGGGAATGTCGCCTCGACGGCGAGCACCGTATCGGTGCCAGCGTAGCGGATATGGGCACGCAAGTGTGTACGGATCGCGTCGCGGGGAATACCTTGCGCTTCGAGTTCGCCGAGGCATTCGACTTCCAGTTCGACACCGAGGGCGCCAAGCGCCGCCGGCGCCCCGTCATCGAGCGGGACGCCGAGCGCCTTCTGGCGCGTGGCGCGGATATCCGCAAGCCCCATGCCATAGGCCGAAAGCAGGCCGGACATTGGGTGTACGAGAATACTCTTCATGCCGAGCTGATCGGCAACGAGGCAGGCATGCTGCCCGCCGGCGCCACCGAAGCAGCTCAGCGCATAGCGCGTCACGTCATAGCCGCGCTGTACGGAAATCTTCTTGATCGCCTCGACCATATTGGCAACCGCGATGCGGATGAAACCATCGGCTACATCCTCCGGGCTGCGACCATCGCCGATCTCGGCCGCCATCGCCGCGAAACGGTCGCGCACGGTCTCGACGTCAAGGCGTTCGTCCTGGTTCGGGCCGAAAAGCGCCGGGAAAAACTCCGGCAGCAGCTTGCCGAGCATGACATTGGCATCGGTGACCGCGAGCGGACCGCCGTTGCGGTAGCAGGCAGGACCGGGATTGGCACCGGCTGAATCGGGACCGACGCGGAAACGCTCGCCGTCGAAATGCAGGATCGAGCCGCCGCCGGCCGCCACCGTGTGGATCAGCATCATCGGCGCACGCACCCGCACACCGGCCACTTCGGTCTCAAATGCGCGCTCATATTCACCGTCGAAATGGGCGACATCGGTCGAGGTCCCGCCCATATCGAATCCGATGACACGATCGAAGCCTGCGGCTTCGCCGGTCTTGGCAAGGCCGACCACGCCGCCGGCCGGGCCGGAGAGGATCGCATCCTTGCCCTGGAACATATCGGCCGCGGTCAGGCCGCCGGACGACATCATGAACATGACGCGCGCGCCGGTGCGCGCGACGTCGAGTTCGCTCGAAACCTGGGCGACGTACCGGCGAAGCACCGGGGAGAGATAAGCGTCGATCACAGTGGTGTCGCCGCGCCCGACATATTTGATCAGCGGCGAGACTTCGTGGCTGACGGAGACCTGTTCGAAGCCAAGCTCGCGCGCAAGCCGGGCGACGATCGCCTCATGCTCGGGATATTTGTAGGCATGCATGAAGACGATGGCGACGGCCTTATAGCCCTTGCCCTTGAGCCCTTCGAGTGCCGCGCGCGCCCTTGCTTCATCGAGAGGGTGCTCGACAACGCCGTCGGCCAGCACGCGTTCGTCGAGCTCGACGATGTCCTGATAAAGCGCTTCAGGTTTGATGATTTCGGTCGCGAAGATCTTCTTGCGCTCCTGATAGCCGATCTTCAGCGCGTCGCGGAAACCCTTGGTGGTCACCAGCGCCAGCGGCTCGCCCTTGCGCTCGAGCAGCGCGTTGGTGGCGACCGTCGTTCCCATGCGCACTTCGCCGATGAGGCCGGTCGGGATCGCAGCGCCTGTCGCAAGGCCGAGATGCAGGCGAATGCCCTGAACGGCGGCGTCGCGATAGGCTTCCGGATTTTCCGAAAGCACCTTGCGCGCATGCAGCACCCCTTCAGGATCGCGACCGATGACATCGGTGAAGGTGCCGCCGCGGTCGATCCAGAAGTCCCAACTGCCGGTTTCGCGTGCGCTCATTGTCCATCCCTCTCGTTCGCGAGCCGCATCATTATCATTGCGCAAGCCCGGAAATTCATCAAAGCAGTTCGTTGACAAAATGTCGATAAAATGATGACATAAAATCGTCAAGATGAGGAAGAGCTAAATGACGAAGAAGTCGGAGGAGAGCTTCGAAGGTCGGGAATGGGCCGAAAATGCCCTGCCCGAACATCTAAAGCCGGTCGCGGCCATCGGCCCAATCGTCTCTTCCGCGCACCTTGCCGAAGGCGGCTCCCCCGGGCTCTCCGAAGTGGAATACGGGCTGATCCTCGCGTCGCATGCCTTTCACCGCTGGATGATACGTTGCATGGCGGCCGCCGGCGTACCCGGTCTTTCCGCGATCGAAATCCTGATCCTGCACACGATCCGCCATCGCGATCGCGGCAAGAAACTCGCCGACATCTGCCTGGTGCTCGATATCGAAGACACCCATGTCGCGACCTATGCCATCCGCAAGCTCGAAGCCGCCGGCCTGGTGACGACGGGCAAGGAAGGCAAGGAAAAGACCATCCGCATCACTGACAAGGGGGCAGAGGCCTGCACGCGCTACGCCCAGATCCGCGAGCGCCTGCTGGTTTCCTCCACCGCCAAAGCGCGTCCTTCCGAGGAGACGCTTTCCGAGATCGCCGCCGTCCTGCGTTTCATGTCGGGCGCCTATGAACAGTCCGCGCGCGCCGCGACCACATTGTAACGAGGAAGACCGCGTGACCGTCGATACGCCTGCGCCACTGCTTGCCGTTGAGAAGCTTTCCGTCGCCTTCAACGGCAACCCGGTCGTGGAAGACCTGAGCTTCACCGTGACGCCGGGACGCACGGTGGCGATCGTCGGCGAGTCCGGCTCCGGCAAGTCGGTAACGTCGCTCTCCATCATGCGGCTTGCCGACATGATGGGCGGCCAATTCCCGACGGGACGCATCCTGTTTTTCGGCAAGGACGGCGAGATCGACCTGACCGCCGCACCGCAGAAGACCATGCGCGCCATCCGCGGCAAGGAGATCGCAATGATCTTCCAGGAGCCTATGACGTCGCTGAACCCGGTCTTCACCATCGGCGACCAGGTCGCCGAAGTGCTGATGCTGCATGAGAAGATGACGAAGGCGGAAGCACTCGCCGAGACGCGCCGCCTGCTCGACATGGTGCGGCTTCCCGATTCCGCCGAACTGATCGGCCGGTATCCGCACCAGCTTTCCGGTGGCATGCGCCAGCGCGTCATGATCGCCATGGCGCTCGCCTGCCGGCCGAAGCTGCTGATCGCCGACGAGCCGACCACGGCACTCGACGTCACCATCCAGGCGCAGATCCTGACGATCATCCGAGACCTGCAGAAGGAGCTCGGCATGGCGGTGATCTTCATCACCCACGACATGGGCGTGGTCGCCGAGATGGCCGACGACGTCGTTGTCATGTGGAAGGGCCGCAAGGTCGAGGAAGGTCCGGTCGGCGAGATCTTCGCCGCGCCCAAGCACCCCTATACCCAGACGCTGCTTTCCGCCGTGCCGAAGCTCGGCAGCATGGCGGGCGAGGAATTCCCGAAGCGCCTACCGCTGACCGTCTTGGTGGACGGCGAGCCGAAACGCGTCGGCGACGTCCATATCCAGCGCACCGCCCGCTACGAAACCGCGCCGATCCTCTCGGTGCGCGATCTCGTAACCCGCTTTGATGTGCGCAAGAACCTCTTCGGCAAGGCGACGCACCGCGTGCATGCCATCGAAAACGTCAGCTTCGATATCTTCCCGGGCGAGACCCTGGCGCTCGTCGGTGAATCCGGCTCGGGCAAATCGACGATCGGCCGCACGATCCAGCAGCTCCAGGCCGCGACATCCGGCGAGATCCTCTTCGGCGGCCGCCCCGTTTCGGCGATGAGCTATGCGGAGCGGCAGCGATTGAAGCAGGAAATCCAGTACATCTTCCAGGATCCCTTCGCCTCGCTCGACCCGCGCAAGACCGTGGGCTTCTCGATCGCCGAGCCGATCCGCACCCATGGGCTGATCCTCGGCGAGAAAGACATCGAAAGGCGCGTTCACGAACTCTTGGAGCGCGTCGGCCTGACGGCGGCACATGCCAAGCGCTATCCGCACGAATTCTCCGGCGGCCAGCGCCAGCGCGTCTGCATCGCCCGCGCGCTCGCCTCGCGCCCCAAGCTGATCATCGCCGACGAGGCGCTTTCCGCCCTCGATGTCTCCATCCAGGCGCAGATCATCAACCTGTTCATGGAACTGCAGGAACAGGAAGGCCTCGCCTATCTCTTCATCAGCCACGACATGGCGGTGGTCGAACGCATGAGCCACCGCGTCGCCGTGCTCTATCTCGGCCAGGTAATGGAGTTCGGCAGCCGTAGCCAAGTGTTTGAAACGCCATCCCATCCCTATACGCGCCGGCTGCTTTCGGCCGTCCCTGTCGCCGAGCCCGGCAAGGGCCGCGAGCGCGCGATGCTGGAGGGCGAAATCCCGAGCCCTATCCGCCGTGTCGGCAATGAACCCGCGGTTCTGCCGCGCAAAGAAATCGCTCCTGGCCATTTCGTGGCCATGGACGCGTAAGCCGCTTTCTTTCCTAGAGAAGGCTGTCGAAACAGGAGTGAGTAAATGATCAACAAAAAGGGGATCCACGCCGCTTTCATCGCGCTTGCGATGGCCGGCAGTTTCATGGCCGCAGCCCCAGCCTCTGCCGCTGGCACGCTGACGGTATCGTCGCCGCAGGATCCGGGAAGCTGGGACCCGGTCGACACCTTCCTCGTCAACTGGGCATCCGTCGCCACCAACATCTACGATGGCCTCACCTATCGCGGCCCGGATCTCAAGCTCGTGCCCGGCCTTGCCACGTCGTGGGAAGAGCTCGACGGCGGCAAGCGCCTGCGCTTCACGCTGCGCGAGGGCGTCAAGTTCCACAATGGCGAGTCCTTCAACGCCGAAGCGGTGAAGTTCACCTTTGACCGCCTGCTCGGCGAGGAAGGCTCGAAAGGCCCGCAGAAGTCCAACTATGCCGTGATCGAGAAGGTCGAGATCGTCGACGAGAAGACCGTGGATCTTGTTCTCAAGACCCCAGACCCGGTGCTGCTCACCAAGCTCGCCGGCTATGGCGCGATGATCGTGCCGCCGAACTACATAAAGGAGAAGGGCGAGGACTATTTCAACGCCCATCCGGTCGGTACCGGCCCGTTCAAGTTCGTCTCCTATGAGCCGAAGGTCGGGATCAAGCTCGAAGCTTTTGCCGACCACTGGGGCGGCGCGCCCAAGCTTTCGAACCTCAACTACCGCTTCATCTCGGAGCCGGCGACCGCCGTTGCCGAACTGCAGGCCGGCCGCGTCGATCTCGTCATCCCGCCGACCATTCCGATCGGTATGATCCCGACCATCCAGGACGACGGCAACCTCGAAATCGTCACCAGCCCGGGCCCGACGGTCTACGCGCTGCGCTTCAACACGCGCGACGGCATCACCAAGGATCCGAAGGTCCGAAAGGCTCTGATCCTCGGCGTCGACCGCGACACGATCATCCAGTCGATCCTCGGCGGCCAGGCAGATCCGATCGCCAGCTTCCAGGGTAAGCTCTCCTTCGGCTTCGACCCGGCGATGAAGCCGCTGCCTTATGATCCGGAACAGGCCAAGGCGCTGCTGAAGGAAGCCGGCGTAGCACCTGGTGCCTCGGTTCAGATCGACGTTCGCGGCAACGACGCGACCTTCAACGAAGTGGTGCAGGCAATCGCGAGCTACCTGCAGCTCATCGGCATCAACGCGACGATCAAGCCTTACGAAACCAACGTTCTCCTGAACGACATCATCCCGGCCGGCAAGACCGGCGCGATGTTCCAGCAGTCCTGGGGCGGATGGACGCTCGACTACGACAACACCGCCTATTCGATGTACCACTCCGGCGAAAAGTGGAACCCCTACGACAAGGACGCGGAACTCGACAAGCTGCTCGAATCCCAGCGTTCGATCACTGATCGTGCCAAGCGCGAGGAGATCCTCAAGCAGATCGCAAATTACGCCGCCGACCGCGCGCTCGAAATGCCGCTCTATAACCTCAACGCCATCTTCGGCGTGAGCAAGCGGGTCAAGAACTTCGCGCCGGTACCGGACAGCCGCCTGCGGCTGACGGACGTGACGGTCGAGTAAACAATCCGGTCCGCCGCTTTACCTGTGAGGCGGCGGACCACTTTTTAAAAGGGCGGGTCACTTGGCCGGATTTCTGATCAAACGTTTTCTGCAGGCGGTCTTCGTCGTGTTCGTCGTGACCCTGACCGTCTCCTATGCCATTCGGTTCACCGGTGACCCCGCACTGATGCTGGCGCAGGGCGCCGGCAGCGTCACCGAGGAAGACCTCGTGCGCATCCGCGAAGGGCTCGGCCTCAACCAGCCGTTCCTGGCGCAGTATTTTGACTTCATCAAAGGCCTGTTCACGCTCGATTTCGGCCGCTCGTTCCTCGGCGGCACGCCCGTTTCGCAGCTGATCGCCTCGGCCTTGCCAGCGACCATGCTGCTTGCCTTCGCCTCGCTGATCGTCTCGATCGCCATCTCCATTCCGCTCGGCATCCGTGCCGCCGTCGCCCGCGGCAAATGGGCCGATCAGACAATCCGTATCCTGTCGCTGATCGGGCTTTCCTTCCCGAACTTCTGGCTGGCGATCATGCTGGTGCTGCTCTTCTCGATCGTGCTCAAATGGCTGCCGCCGAGCGGCATGGACGGCTTCGCAAGCTTCATCATGCCGGCGCTGACCATGGGCATCATCCTGACGGCGACGAACGTGCGACTGGTGCGCACCGCCATGCTGGAAACGCTGCAGTCGCAATACATCATGGTCGCCCGCGCCAAGGGCCTCAGTGAGAGCAAGGTGCTCTACAAGCACGCATTGCGTAACTGCGCGATCCCACTGATCACCTATCTCGGCCTGCAATTCGGCGGCCTGCTTGGCGGCATCGTCGTCGTCGAGCTCGTCTTCAACTGGCCGGGCATGGGCACGCTCGCCTTCGATGCGGTCGCTTCGCGCGACTACCCCGTGCTTCAAGCCGTCATTACCGTGCTTTCGCTCATGATCGTGTTCGTCAACCTCCTGGTCGACATCGCCTACGGCCTCGTCGATCCACGCATCCGGACGGAGTGAGCCGATGACCACCAAGGCCGCCAACGCCCGTTTCGCCCGTTTCCGCAACCTCGAATTCATCCTCGGCGCGTTTCTGACCGGCAGCATCTGCCTCGCCGTCATCTTCTCCGGCGTGCTCTTTCCGGGAGGTGTCGACAAGATCGACCTGATGGCGCGCCTCACCCCGCCCTTCGTCAACTGGGCGCATCCGCTCGGCACCGACCCGCTGGGGCGTGACGTGCTCGCCCGCGTGGTCGCCGGCGGCAAGATCTCGCTGCTCGTCGGTCTGACCTCGGTTGCCGGCGCCGTCGTCGTCGGCGTGATCATGGGGCTCGTCTCCGGCTACTATCGTGGCTTCTGGGACATGCTCGTCATGCGTTTCGCCGACGTGCAGCTCGCGCTGCCGTTCATCCTGCTTGCGATCACCTTCATCGCCATCGTCGGCGGCGGGCTTGCCAACACCATCATCCTCCTGATCGTGTCGCAATGGGTGCAATATGCCCGGCTCGTTCGCGGATCGGTGCTGTCGCTGCGCGAGCGCGAGTTCATCCAGTCGGCCCGTGCCATCGGCGTGCGCGACTACAAGATCCTCTTCCAGCATCTGTTGCCCAATCTGATCGGGCCGGTCATCGTGTTGATGACGCTCAACGTCGCCAACAACATCCTGCTCGAAAGCAGCCTCACTTTCCTCGGCCTCGGCGTCGACCCGCTGATCCCGAGTTGGGGCGGCATGCTTGCCGACGGCCGCACCTATCTGCAGAACGCCTGGTGGGTCAGCGTCTTTCCGGGCCTTGCGATCCTGCTCACCGTTCTCGGCCTCAATCTTCTCGGCGACTGGCTGCGCGACAGTCTCGACCCAACCGGCAGAACTTCACGATGACGACGATTTTCGAAGGCGCCTTCGAGCGCACGCTCGACACCCTTCTTACCACCTACGGCAAAGAAGCGGCCCGCGGCACCAAGCTCGAAGCCTGGCTCTTCGACGATGCCGCCAGCCGCAAGGCAGCCGAACAGAAGCTCGCGAGCTTCGGCGTGAAGGCCAAGCTCCGCAGCGCCTACAAGCCGCTGCTGCATTTCTTCCTCGAGGACGTCGACCGCACGACGCTCGCCCGTGTCGTCGTCCGCTACCCCCAGCATGAAGGCGCGCCGCAGAACCGCTTCCTGCTGGAAGCTTATCCGCTCGCGGCACTCGTTGGCGACGCGGAAATCCGCTTCGAGGCCGGTAGCAAGGCGGCCTTTACCTATGACGTCGCGCTGACCTTCCGCGATGGGCGTCAGGAAAACCATACAGTCTTTGCGCCCAACCGCATTCACTCCGATTTCGTCGGCGAAACGCTATTGTCGCCGACAGGTTGGGTCCGTCTCGATGAGGGCTGCGACAAATGCCGCGAATGCCATCTCGAGACCGACTATGAGCGTCTCTTTTCCGGAACCATGCGGGCGATCGCCGATCATGCCTGGGGCGAAACCGAGCCCTATTTCGAAGAGCTCAACATCCGCGTGACCCTGCCAATCACCGACTTCCGCCTGCCCGTCGGCGAAGAGGTGGTGAGCCTTCGCGAGGCCCTGCACGAGGATTTCTACTTCTCGCTTCTCGAGGTCTTCCAAAAGAAGTCCGGCCGGCCGCTCGGCGACCGCGGGCTGAAACCTGGGCAGATCATACCGGAGATCGTCTTCGGTGTCGGCAGGCCCACAGTCGTCGTCGAAGCACGGCCCCTGCAGACAGGTGACGGCGAGGGCGAAACCCAGCCGATCGAAACCGCTGAAACGCCGCTCACGGTCGCCCAGATCCATGCCGAGCTGGCCGCGATCGCCGGTCAGCCGTTCGAAGCGCAATCGCGTGCCGGCCGGTCCGTCAAGGCCCGCTATCACAAGGGAAGTGATGCTGCTGTGATGATCAGCGGCGGTCAGCATCCAAACGAGACGACCGGCATCATCGGCGCACTTCGCGCCGCTCAAGTGCTCGCCGCCCGACCGGGCACGCATTTCACCATCTCACCGCTCGAAAACCCCGACGGCTACGCCGTGCACCAGCGGCTGCGCGCGGACAACCCGCTGCACATGCACCATGCCGCCCGCTACACGGCGCTCGGCGACGATCTCGAATATCGCACCGGCACCGCGCTCAACGAGCGCGAAATCCGTAAAGAGGCCGAGCGCCTGACCGGTGCGCAGCTCCACGTCAATCTACACGGCTATCCGTCGCATGAGTGGACCCGGCCGCTGTCGGGTTACGTGCCCCGCGGCTTTGCCATGTGGACCCTGCCCAAGGGCTTCTTCCTGATCATGCGACACCATGGCGAATGGGCGGCACGTGCCGAGCAGTTGATCGCGGAAGTCACCGTGAGGCTCGCCGCCGTCCCGGGCCTGCTCGCCTATAACGACGCCCAGATCGCGCTTTACGAGACCCATGCCGGCGAAACCGGCTTCCGCATCATCAATGGCTTCCCCTGCATGATCTCTGTCGACGACCGCCATACGGCGCCGCTGACGCTGATCACCGAATACCCGGATGAAACCATCTACGGCGATGCCTTCATCGCCGGCCACGACGCCCAGAAGGAAACGGTTCTCGCGGCCTACGAGGCGTTCCAGCGGATAATGGCCGTCGCCTAAACCCCACGGAGCGACGGTATCCAATGCCGCCGCGCCAAAGCCCGGCCCTTGAATTGTCGCTGCCAGCGGCAAGCCGGCGCTGGCGACCTTAGCAATCCGACACGACCACGACCGGATACGGTAAAGCCGGACGCGGCTGCATTGCCGTGCCATTGCGTGTGCCGCTAGAACCGGCACACGTTGCGCACGCATGCCCCGCAACGTTGCTGCAATCCTCGTCGACCAGACGTGAGGCAACATCTATCGTGTTCGGAGACTTTAATGCGCCTGCTCCTTGTCGAGGACGAGCTGGAAATGGCGACGGCGCTCGGCGCCGCGCTCGGTCGCTACGACATGATCCTGGATCATGCGCCAACGCTCGACCATGCACTGGCTGCCCTGGCCAGTCGGGTGCATGACGGCATTATTCTTGACCGGCAATTGCCCGATGGCGACGGGCTCTCGCTCATCCCACGCGTCCGTGCGCTGAAATCCGGAATTCCCGTGATCGTCCTGACCGCGCGCGGCGCGGTCGATGAACGTGTCCGTGGCCTCGACATGGGCGCCGACGATTATCTCGCCAAGCCCTTTGCCGTCGAAGAACTGTTGGCGCGCATTCGCGCCCTGATGCGGCGTTCGCCGGATATCGCCCCCATGACGGCGCGTATCGGCAAACTCGTCTTCGATTTCGACGGCAGGCAGGCGCAGGTGAACGGCCAGTTGCTCAACCTGCCCCGCCGAGAACTGCTGGTGCTGGAAACGCTGGCGCGGCGGCAGGGCCGCACCGTGCAGCGCTCGACGCTGGAGGAGTCCGTCTACGGCTACGATGACGAGATCCAATCCAACTCACTCGATGCGCATGTCTCGCGGCTGCGCCGGAAGCTTGCTGATTCCGGTGCCGGCGTGGAGATCCACAGCATCCGCGGCGTCGGCTATTTGCTGAGACCCTCGCCATGAGCACGTCATCCGTCAACTCGTTGAAGAAGCGCCTGATCTGGCGGATCCTTACCTTTCAGGTGCTCTTGTTGATGGCGGTCATTGCCGGCTTCATGGCGTTGTTGACCCGTGCCGATCTTGGCGGGAAATTCCTCGATGCCGATGGCGCTTCGGTCGCAGCCGGGGCGATCCGGTCGGGACCGGGCGGTGGACTGACGGTGGTCGAGACAGCGCAGTTGCTCGCCATGCGGGCCGAGTCCCCCGATTTCTGGTTCATCGCGAGAAACGAACGCGGCGACATAATCCGCAGCGGGCCCGTGCCTGATGCTTACCGCAGCATCGGCGAGCACCTGGATCGGATCGCCTTTGGCGATATACGGGACAGCGCCGAACCCTACACCCTCTCGTCGATCGTGCGCTCGGTCAGTACCGAAAGCGGCACCTACACGGTGCTTGCGGGCGGCGGTCGGCTGTGGAGCGCGTCCTTCGCCGTGTTCCTGCTGGCAAACCTGCTGCTGCTGCCGATCGTGTTGATCGTCGTGCTGATCCCGGCCTTCGCCATCCCGATCATCGTCAGGCGCGCCTTTGCCGGTCTCTCCGACATGGTCGACCAGGCCAGAAAGATCGATGTCGATCGCCGCGGCGCCCGCCTGTCGGATCACCGCGTTCCGGCCGAGGTGCGACCGCTGGTCGAGGCTTTCAACGGCGCGCTGCAGCGGCTCGATGAGGGATACGAGCGGCGACAGCGTTTCATCCTGGATGCGGCGCATGAACTCCGGACCCCGGTGGCGATCCTGCAGACGCGGCTGGAAAGCATGGATGCCGGGCCGCTCAGAAACCGGCTGCTGATCGATTCCAATCGCATCGCCGGGCTTGCCGAACAGCTCCTCGATCTCGAACGGATCGATCGCGATGACGCGGACTTCATCTCGCTTGACCTGGTATCGCTCTGCCGCGACGTCGCCGCGGATCTCGCTCCGCTGGCGCTTTCGGCCGGTTGCGACCTTTCCTTCGCGCCTGGCGTCGACCAGGTCCTCGTGCGCGGCGACGCCGGCGCCATCGGGCGCGCCGTCACCAACCTCGTGCGCAATGCCATCGAACATGCCGGCGGCCTCATCACCATTCGCGTCGAACGCGGCGGCGTGATCGAAGTCACCGACGAGGGCCCCGGCATTCCCGAACGCGAGCGCGAGCGAATCTTCGAGCCGTTCCATCGCCTGCAGCCGCGTGATCACGGCGCTGGTCTCGGCCTGCATCTGGTGAGCGAGATCATTGGCCGCCACAAGGGTCATATCTGCGTCGTCGACGAGCCCTCCGGCGGCGCCTGCTTCCGCATCAACCTGCCTGCCGTGTAAACCAGGGTCGGCGCAGAAAACGTGGTTAATACATAATTAATTGTAAAATCAGCAGCTTAATTGAATTGTGCAATGTTGGCGCAATCCGTGGAGCCGACAAAGGACGTGCATCTTCCAAGCTTCGCGACCGCGCTACCCGGCACGATACGCGAAACGGAAGACCGAAGGCACCGCGAAGGGCGCCCTATCCAATCCACGGAGCAATATCATGCGGCATTCCAGCAAGTTTTCGATCTGGTCCAGTCTTACCCTGTTGACCGTCCTCGGCGTCCAGCAGGCCCAGGCGGCCGACTTCCCCGCGAGCGATTATCAGGATCCGCCAGCCTTCAGCTGGAGCGGCGCCTATGTCGGTGCGCATGGCGGCCTCGGCTTCACCGGCAGCCCTAACCCCTTCGCAGATCGCAACGGCGTCGCGCTCGGCGTCCAGGCCGGTTACAACATGCAGGCCGGTCCCGGCATCGTCGGCGCCGAAATCGAGGGCTCCTATCTCGGCGACACCGAGCACAAGGTCAATGGCGGCAAGCTCAAGGAAAAATGGCGCGGCGCGATCAAGGCGAAGGCCGGTCTCACCTTCGACCAGACACTCGTCTACGGTACCGCCGGCTATGCAATGACCAATTACAAGAAAGGCGGCGATGTTCGCAACGATGTCGGCTTCAAGGGGGGCTATCTACTCGGCGCCGGCATCGAACAGGCGTTTGCCGGCGGTCTTTCGGCCAAGATCGAATACAACTACATCATGACGCCGGATATCCGCACCAGCACCATTTCGGGCTCCAGCGAAAAGGACCTCGACAGCCACGTCATCAAGGCCGGCATCAACATGCGGTTCTGACGAGGCCGTTGGTGCGCGGTAGTGCCCCCGCTAAGCCGACGCTCCCTCCCGAAAGCGGGTCTGCCTCTGCAGGCCCGGCAAGCGGCAGAGCGCCACCCCGAAAGCCAGATCACTCCGCCGCTTCCCTCACCAATGGCGCGGGTGTGGCCAGCCGGCGCCAAATCGGCGCCATGGCGGCGGCGATCTCGCCGTAGAGCGCGAAACGCCGGTCATAGTGTGCGCTGAGCGCGGCATTCGGCCGGTAGTGGCGCTCGGTTTGGACCATTGCCGCAGCACCGGCGGAGATGTCTGCGAAGAGGCCGATCCCGGCACCGGCCGCGATTGCGGCGCCCAACGCGCCGGTCTCGCGCGAACGGGCAACCGTGACCGGCACGCCAAGAACGTCGGCAAAGATCTGCGGCCAGATGAGGCTACGCGATCCGCCGCCCGAGAGCACCGCCTCGTCGAAGCGCGCGCCGGCGGTACGCAGTGTCGTGATATGCTGGCGGTGGCCGAAGGCGACGCCTTCGAGGACAGCGCGGACCAGATGACCCTTCGTGTGCCAACCGGCGATACCGTAGAAGCCGGCACGCGCATTGCCATCCTGCTGAGCGCCATAGAGAAATGGATGGTAGAGCGGATCGTTTGCCGCCGGCTCGACGTCATCCGCCAGCTGGCAGCAGAGGTCGAAGGGTGATCGGCTGTCGCTGGCATCGTGCGGAAAGAACTCGCGCACCAGCCATTCGAGATTGGCAGCCGATGTCGCGCTTGCCTCGATCGCCATATAGCGCTTGCGATCGAAGGTCGCCGACATGAAAAGCGGGCTCGATAGATCGGGCTGATCGATGATCACCTGGTTGATGCTCCAGGTGCCCGCGATGATGGAGGCTGCGCCAGTGCGGGTAACGCCCGAGCCGATCGCCGAGGCGACGACGTCGAAGAGACCGCCGACAACCGGCGTACCCTCGGCGAGCCCGGTTTGCGCCGCTGCATCCTCGGTCACCCTGCCGACGATGTCGGCGCTCTCGGCGAGATCGGGCAGCAGGCCCAGGCAGTCGCCGAGCCCGTATGCCTTCATCAGCGCGGCATCGTAGCGTCGGGCGGCAACGTCGATCAGGCCCGCACCACTCATATCGGAGACTTCGCTGACGCGGGCTCCGGTCAAGCGATTGACGACGAAATCCTTGCAGAGAAACACCGTGCCGATCCTTGCAAAGAGCTCCGGCCGATGGCGCTTCAGCCAGGCAAGCAGCGTCGGCGTCTGCGATGGCCAGGGCCTCTGCCCGGCAACCGGGTAGGTGCGTTCGCCGACGCCTTCGGCCTGCCATTCCTCGACGAGGCCGGCGGCGCGGGTGTCGAGCGACTGGATGCCTAGCAACGGTTCGCCGTCGCGATCGAGGGCATAGAGGCCGTTGCCATGGCCGGCGCAGCCGATGGCCACGATCTCACTCGCCGGGATACCGGCGCGCTCGATGCAGGCGCGGATCACTACCTTTGCATGGCTCCAGAGCTCGCCAAGCCCTCGTTCCACGTGACCGGGTTTCGGCACATGACTATGCCCCTCCTCCGCGGCCATCGCGATCTCGTTGCCGCGACGATCGAAGATCACAGCCTTGATCACGGTGTTCCCGGCGTCGATCCCGAGCAGATATTCTCCCATCGGCGAACCCCTCCCAAGGTTCTGAACTCATTTGCATGCAGCGCCGCCGCCGTATTCACAGCAGCAGCGCTTCCTCCTTCAACGAAAGCCTCGCTGTTGCGGAGCAATGCCCCATCGAGAAGCGTCAACCGCGCTGGTAGAGCGCGTAGGCCTCCTCGCCGCTTGCGTCCTCATGCACAATCGCCATCAGGCCGCGCACGACGGCGCTCGGATTGGCGTGCTGGTAGATGTTTCGGCCATAGACCATGCCCATTGCGCCCTGGCGCATCAAGGCCGAAGACTTGTCGAAGACGCCGCGCAAATCCTCCTTGCCGCCGCCGCGCACCAGAACCGGGCAGCGCGCTGCCTCGACGACCCGATGGAAGTCTTCGGCATTGGTGGTCGGGTCCGCCTTGACGATATCCGCGCCCATTTCGCGCGCGAGCCGGGTCAGCGTCACGATCTTCTCGGTATCGCCATCGACCATGTAACCGCCATGTTCGGTGACCGGCTGCATCACCAGCGGCTCGATCATCAGCGGCATACCGTATTTCTCGCAATCGGCCCTGACCCGCGAGATGTTGACGACACATTGCCGGAAGAGATCCGGCTCATCCGGCAGCATGAAGAGATTGACGACGACGCAGGCCGCGTCCATCGCCAGCGCGCCGATCAGCGGCTCAGCCTCGTTCTGCAACACCGCCCACATGTGCCGGTGGCGGATGCGGTTATAGGGATTGCCCATGTCGAGACGCATGACGAGCGCCGGCTTGTCCTTGCCGGGCACATCCTGCAGCAGGTCCGCCTGGCCGTAATTCATCTGGATCGCGTCCGGCGCGGCGGCGACCAGCGCCTTCACCACGGCGGACATATCCTCGAGGCCGTTGAGGAAGGACGGTTCGTTGCAAACGCCATGATCGATCGCCACATCGAGACAACGCCCCCCGCCAAAGAGACGGTTCATCCGGACCTTGCGGTTGTTTTGCATAATGCACTCCTTTGTTCATTCCGTGCGGAAAGGGTTTTCTCATCGACGCCATGGCGCTCGGCGAGAAGGGTAAGAAATCGCTTACGCTCTGCGGCAACCTGCACCGGCAGCCAGTGCTTTTCGGTCGCGAGCAAGGCGAGAACGGCGTCGGTCATATCGAGCGAAAGCTCACCTGATATCGCCAGCGTCGTGCGGCGCAGCAGCAGGTCGTCGAGATGCTCGACCCCCTCGTTGCGGATCAGGAACTGCATCTCGCGTATTGAATAGTCAGGATGCGGCAGGACGTGATCGGCACCGCCGGCGATGAAATCGGCGACCAACGTCGAGTCCGTTCCGTAGCGCGTAAGCAGGACGTCGATCCGCGCCTCGCAAAGGCCGGTCGCCAAGGCGACATGGTGAATCCATGCGTTTCGATCTGATGGGAAATGCCGGCCACCGCCGATCGCGCGCTCGCCGGTCGACACGCGGCGCTGGCGCCCCAGGCGCTCCAGCGCGAGGTCGGCCGCCAACTCGCCGAAGGAGCGGAACGTCGTCCACTTGCCGCCGATCATACAAAGCACTGGCGCACCATCCTCAGCGCCACCCACGAACGTGCAGAAATGGTCACGCGGGATGCGGCCGGTGAAACTGTCCTGGCTCGCCGGTAGCGGCCGCACACCGGAGAACTGGAAGACCACCTCTTCCGGATGGATCCTGATCGATGGAAGCACAAAGGCAAGCGATTGCAGGATGTAGTCGCGCTCGTCGCGCTCGCAGCGCACCGTCGCGGGATCATCGACACGGATGTCCGTCGAGCCCACCAGCACCTTGCCGAGGTAGGGGAAAAGGATGCAGATGCGCCCATCCTCGTTCTCGTAGTAGATCATGTGGCCATCGAGCGCGTCCATGAGCTTGGGGTTGTCGATGATGAGGTGCGATCCCTTGGTGCCGCCCATCAACGGCGCCGGCTTTGACACCGCGGGAAACAGAGTGCCGTTAGCGATATCGATCCAGCCGCCGGTGGCATTGATGATGAGGCTGGGCTCGATCGGAGCGACGGCGCCGGTAATCCCGTCCTCCAGCTCGTATTGCCCGGGAGCTGAAAGTCTCAGCTCCGCATAATTGATCGCACGTGCATGAGAACCGGCGGCGAGCCCGTCCTTCAGCAGCTCGATGCCGAGACGTTCCGGCTGGCTGACCCAGGCGTCGTAATAGGTGGCGGAGCTCTTGACCTGGGGATTGAGCGCCGGCCAACGGGCGAGCGTCGCGCGCCGCCCGCGAAAGGCATGCCGCGGCATGAGCGCGCGCCTGCGCGTCAGGAAATCATAGATGCCGAGGCCCAATTTGACTGCGATCGCGCCACGACGGCTCGGGCGGCGCGTCAGCCCGAGGAACCGCACGGCGCCATTCGCAAGCCCAGAAAAGATATCGAAGATTGGCACCGTCGTCGGTAGCGGCGCCACGTAGTGGGGCGCATTCTTGAGCAACCGGTCACGTTCGACGAGCGATTCGCGCACCAGGCTGAACTCGCCGTTTTCGAGATAGCGAAGCCCGCCATGCACCATGCGCGACAGAGCCGCGCTTGCGCCCGAGCAGTAGTCGTGCTTCTCGACGAGCAGCACGTTCACCCCTTGCAGCGCCAGCTCGCGAAAGACGCTGAGGCCATTGATGCCGCCGCCGAGGACGCACACGTCCACCTTCGGGCTCTTGGCGAGCCCGTTGAAAATCTCTTCACGGTTCATGATGGCAGTCCGTTAGCTGTCCATGTTTACGAGCGTCGCCGCTATGGCCGCGTCGATCCCTGCAAGGTCGTCAGGATCGAACCGGATCGTTCCGGCCCGGGCATTGTCGAGCGCCTGCGCCGGATTGCGCGCGCCGCAAAGCGCGAAAGTCACGCCCTGCTGCGCAAGCGTCCAGGCAATGACGAGCTGGGCGACCGTCGCGCCATGCTTCTCGGCGATCGGACGGATCGACTTGGCAAAGGCCGCCACCTTCTCACGATTGCCGACCGAGAAACGTGGATTGTCCCGCCGCTGGTCGTCGCCTGAGAAGACACGCTCCGGCCCGATGCTGCCGGAGAGAAGCCCGAGCGCCAGCGAGGAATAGCTGAGCGTCGCGACACCGCTGCGCCTGGTCAGCGGCAGCAGCTCCGTCTCGATCTCGCGATCGATCATGCTGAAACGCTCCTGGATCGCATCGAGCCCGCCAACGGCGATGTATCGCTCCAATTCACCGCGGCCGACATTGCTGGCGCCGATCGCCTTGATCTTGCCGGCCTGGCGCAGCTCTTCGAGCGCACTCATGGTTTCCTCGATCGGCGTCGTCGGGTCCTGCCAATGGGTGATGTAGAGGTCGATATAGTCGGTGCCGAGCCGTTTCAGGCTCTGTTCCACCTCATGGAGGATTGCGTCGCGGCCGAGGTAGCGATGCACCGGCTTGCCGTCCTGGTCGAAGAAGTGCCGACCTTTGTCCGTGTGCCAGACGAGCCCGCATTTGGTGGCGATCACCGCCTTGTCACGGCGGCCGGCCAATGCCTTGCCGACAATCTCTTCCGAGCGCCCGAGACCATAAGCTGGCGCCGTGTCGATCAGCGTCACGCCGGCATCGAGCGAGGCCTGGATCGCGGCAATCGATTCCCGTTCGTCGGTGCCGCCCCACATCCAGCCACCGATCGCCCAGGTGCCGAGCCCGACGGCCGACGCCGTCACGCCCGATCGGCCGATCTCGCGCATCAATTGGTCCCCGCTCATGCCAGAAGCCCCTTTTCGCTTGCCATGGCGAGCACGCGCTCGCCGGTCGCCTCGTCCGTCACCAGCGTGTCGAGGTGATGCCCTCGCATGACACTGAGGATCGGCCCCGCCTTGTTCGGTCCGCTCGCCACGCCGATCTTCGTCGGGATCGAGGCAAACTCCTCGAGCGTCAGCGACACCAGCGACCGGTTGAGGCTGTAATCGCAGACCCGGCCCTTATCATCGAGCAGGTGAGCGAGCAGCTCACAGCTTGCGCCTGAACGTTCGATTGCCGCCCGGTCGGTGCTGGATGACGGATGGAGGTCGTAGTAGCTCGAATCGTCGGAGAGGATCGAACCGATACCGACGACCGCGACCTTCGCTTCGCGCGCTCTTTTAAAGACGTCCGCCACTGAGCGCATGTTGATCAGCATCGCCCGTTCCGCTGCGCTGTCGGCAAAGAGCGGCGCATGGATCTGGTAGGACCGCCCGCCGAGCCGGTCGGCCATCAGCGTCGAGACGTGGTTCACGTCGGTATAGTGCTTGCCCTGGACGCAGCCGGTCGCGGGGATGACCTCGACATCGAAGCGGCGTGGCGCCTGCAGCCCGGCAACGACGGCGCTGACGCCCTTGCCGCCGGTGATGCAGATGGTATCGCCGTCGCCGATCTCTTCGAGCAGCAATCGCGCCGCGGCCTCGCCGACCGCCTGGAGCGCGGTCTGCGGGTTGTCGGAAACGGTCGGCACGACGATCGCCCGACGGATGCCGCCGATCGCCAGCAATTGCTCCTCCATGTCGACCAGCGGTTCGATCGGCGACTTGATCTTGATCTCGACCAGGCCGAGCTGCCGGCCGCGCTTGATCAAGCGATTGACGGTTGGCTGCGAGATGCCGAGGCGGTCGGCGATCTGCGACTGGGTCAGCCCCTCCAGGAAATGCAGGACGAGCGCCTGATGCATCTGCCTTGCGACGACGAGTTCCTCGCGTGCGTTTGAAACCGGGGTCAAAGTGGGTTTGGCAATCGGCATGTCAGGCGGCCTTCCGCTTATGAAGCAAGTGGTCGATGGAAACGGCGGCGAGCAGGATGCAGCCTTTGATCATGTCTTGCCAATAGACGGAGACGTCGAGCAGGATCAGCGAGCTGGTGACGACCGAAAGCAGCGCAATGCCGAGAATGGCGCCAAGGATGGTGCCCGAGCCGCCGTTGAGCGAGGCGCCGCCGATGACGGCGGCGGCGATGATGTTGAGTTCCATGCCGACGCCGAAGGTCGGCGTCGCAGCACCGAAGCGCGACATGTAGATGACACCGGCGACACCCGCCAGCGTTGAGCACAGAACCGTCACCCAGAATTTCACCTGCTTCGTCTTGATGCCCGAGTACAAAGCCGCCTTCTCGTTGCTGCCGGTATAGAACACCTTGCGGAAGGCGGTCGCCCGGCGCAGCAGGAAGTCGAAGAGCATGACGACGGCGACGAAGATCAGGATGACATAGGGGACGCCGTGGAAGGTGCCCTGCCCCACCGCCTTGAAGGACGCAGGCAGCGTGAAGAGCGACAGCGGCGTGCCCTTGGTGATGACGAGGCAGAGACCGCGCACGATCACCATGCCGGCAAGCGACGTGATGAAGTGGTTAAGCCCGACGACGGTGACGAAGAAGCCCATGATCATGCCGATCAGGCTGCTGGCGAGGATGCCGACCAAGGAGGCCGTCCAGGGATCGACGCCGGTAAGAAACAGTGAGCCTGCCAGCACCATGGCGAAGCAGACGACCGAGCCGACGGCAAGATCGATGCCGCCGACGATCAGGAGAATCGTCATGCCGACGACGACGATGCCTTCGACAGAAAAGCTCATCAGCATGGCGCGCAGGTTGCCGAAGGTGAGAAAATGCGGCGAGGCGAAGCTCATGACGATGCCGAGCGCCAGGATGATGGCGATCAACCCGGCCTCGCGCATCGCGCCTATGCGTTTCCAAGCAGGCGCCTGCCTCTCGCTTACAATCATCGTATCAACAGCCATTTCCGCCTCCCCGGCTCTTTCCCTTCTTTCAGGCGACATTTGCCGTCCTGCCCATCGCGGTGCGATCCGTCTGCGTCACTCCGGACGCCAGGCGGATCACCGCCTCCTCGCTCATTTCCGTATCATCGAGCTCACCGGCGATCGCGCCTTCGCGCACAACCAGGACCCGGTCGCAGAGTCCGAGCAGTTCCGGCAGTTCGGACGAGATCACGATGATGCCGATGCCGGCTTCGGCGAGCTCGCGCAGCAGCCGGTGGATTTCGGATTTCGCGCCGACATCGATGCCGCGCGTCGGCTCGTCCATCAGGATGACCTGAGGCCGCACCGCAAGCTGCTTGGCGATCGCCACCTTCTGCTGATTGCCGCCTGACAGCGACGACACCGGCATGTCGATGCCACCCATGCGAACGCCGAGACGCCGGACGAAGTCGCGGGCAAGGTCGGCCTCCGCCCTGGCATTCAGCAATCCGAGCCGCCCGGTCAGCGTCTTCAGATCCAGAACGGAAATGTTCTGCGCGATCGACAGATCGACGAAGACGCCGGAACCCTTGCGATCCTCCGAGAGGTAGACGATGCCGGCATCGACGGCATCGCGGTAATTGGCGATGTGCTGCGGCGTTCCGCGCAATGCGATCTCGCCCTTCGACTTCGCCCTGAGACCGCAGATCGCCTCGGCGATCTCCGTGCGGCCGGAACCGATCAGGCCGCCAAGCCCAAGGATTTCGCCGCGGCGAAGAGCGAAGGACACGGTGTCGATGCGGTCGCCGTCGCTGAGTTCCCGAACCGAAAGGATGGTCTCGTCCGAGCGAGTTTCCGGCGACTGTTTCGGCGGATAGAGCTGGCTGATCTCGCGGCCGACCATGCGGCGCACGATATCGTCAGGCGTCACGTCCGCAATCTTCTCGGTAACGACATGCCGGCCGTCGCGGAACACGGTGACCCGATCACAGAGCGAAAAAATCTCGGCCATGCGGTGGCTGATATAGATAATGGAAATGCCCGCGGCCTTGAGGTCGCGGATGATGCCGAAGAGCGCCTGCGCTTCCGCCTCCGTCAGCGCCGCGGTCGGCTCGTCGAGGATCAGCACACGGCAATCGAGCGTCAGCGCCTTGGCGATCTCGACCAACTGCTGGCTGGAAATGGTAAGATCGGCGACCTTGCGCCGGACGTCGATCGGCGCGAGCCGGTTCATCACGACCTGAGCCTCGCGCTCCAGCGCACCATAATTCATCAGCGGCGAGCGTCGGCGGTTGGTGGCGGCCATGAACATGTTTTCCGCCACGGTCGCATCGGGGCAGAGGGCGATTTCCTGGTGGACGAGGCCGATGCCGAGCGCCTGGGCGGTCGCCGGTGAGGTTATCTTCACAGGCGCTCCATCGACCAGCACCTCACCGTCGTTCGGCTGCAGCACGCCGGCGATGATGTTCATCAACGTGGATTTGCCGGCGCCGTTTTCGCCGCAGAGCGCGTGGATCTCTCCTCGCTCCAACAGGAAATCCACCTCCGTCAACGCCTTCACCGCACCGAAATGCTTGGTGACGCGCCGGACCTCCAGAACCGGTTGTGCTGCCATGCCGTCCTCCACCCCGCATTCTTGGCTGCCCGGAACAGGCCGGGCAGCCAATTCATATCCCTACTCGTCAATGCCCTTGGTGCCACGACGCTTCAGGTATTTGTCCCAGTAGAAATCGTCGGCATTGTCGGCAGTGACGATGGAAAGGCCATTGTCGACGAAGGGGATGCTCATCGGATTGAAGCCCGAGCGTTTGGCGTCGTTCATCGGGTCGATCAGATCCGGATGCTTGGCGAGCCAGAGCAGCATGAAACCCATATACCCCTGCATGCCCTGGTTCGGGTTGATCGAACCGAAAACTTCGCCAGCCTTGATCATGTCGAGGATGTTGGCGTTGACGTCGGCGCACATGACAAGCACCTTACCGCCGCTTTCCTTGCTGGCCTGGGCCGCACCGATGGCGGAGTTGGCTTCCGGCATGAACACGGCGCCGAGGTTCGGATTGGCCTGGATGATGCTCATCAGACCCTGGTAGGCCTTGTTCGGATCCTGGTTCGAGGCAGCGCGACCGACAAGCTTCATCTCTGGCCACTTCTCGGCCATGCGGCCGACAAAGGCGGCGATGCGCTTGTCGTGGTTGTCCTGGCCGGGGTTTTCCAGAACCGCGTACTCGCCCTTGCCGCCCATCTTCTCGGCGATCGCATCGGCCGCGTAGATGCCTTCGCGGGTATTGTCCGAGGTGATGAAGGAGACGCGCTTCGACAGCGGCGAGTCCGCCGCGAAGGTAACGACCGCCGTGCCCTGATCGATCGCCCGATTGATCGGCTCGATGAACGGATCCGAGTTCATCGGATGCACCAGGATGCCGGCCGGGTTCTGGGCAAGCGCCTGGTCGAAGGTGGCGATCTGCTTGTTGACGTCGTATTCCGGCGTGCCGGTATATTCGGTCTCGCAGCCGAACTGCTGCCCGGCCTGCTTGAACATCTCATAGACCGGGAACCAGTATTCGACGCCCGATACCATGACGTTCATGACGTATTTTTCGCCTGGCTGGCAGCGAAACGGATTGGCCGTTTCGGCGCTCGCCGGAGCGGCCCAATATGACGTTGCAATGACCGCCAGAGCGGTCGTGCTGAAAAATTTGCGCACGCGTCCTCCTCGAGGCCGAAGCCCCTCCCAAAAACCGATGGGCCGCCTGGTTGCGGCCACTGAATGATGAGTTTCGTCGGAACTCCTCCTCGACTTCCGACGATGGCGATTAAAGCCGTGGATTCAGCGGCTGTCAATATAATTCACGGCATGAATAATAATTCACGCCCAATGCCTCGGGTCGCATTCGCAAGACTTCAATCTGCTGTCATGGAGCGCAGCTACACAACGCCGATGGCAACCCTGCAACAGATCGCTTTCCAAGCCGGCTGCTCGCTGGCCACCGTCTCGCGCGTGCTGAACGGCGAAGGCCCGGTCAGCGCCGAGATGGTGCGGCGAGTGCGCCGCGCGGCAGCTGAACTCGGCTATCGGCCGGTGCAGGCGAGACGCACCGCGGTGCGAAACCAGCCTGTCGTCGGTGTCCTGGTGCCGAGCGTCACCAATCCTGTGTTTGCCGCCTCGCTCGGCGGCATCCAGCATCGTATGCAGGCGGCGAACCACGGGGTGTTGATCGCGCAATCCAACTACGACCCGGCGCTCGAGGCACGCGCGGTGCGCTCGCTGCTCGAGCAGCGCCCGACCGGTCTGATCCTGACGCTTTGCGATGCCCGCACCAGCGAGGCGCTTTCGGCGGCGCTGCCGCCGACGGTACTTCTCAACAACCTGCCGGTCGCCCGCTTCGCCGCCGCCGTCACCGTCGACAATTATCGGGCCGGTTTCGAGCTCACCCGCCACATTCTGGACCATGGCCATCGGCGCATCCTCGTCGTCTCGGGCCACTTCCGCTCGTCCGATCGGGCACGCCTGCGCTACGATGGCTATGTGGCCGCCATGCAGGAGGCAGGCGTTCCACCAATCGAGGCGGTCGAGATCCCCTTCGTCGATGGCTACGAGAACCTCGACCTCGGGACGGTCCTGACGCACCACCGCCCGACCGCGATCATCGCCTCCAACGATCTCCTGGCACTCGGCGTGATTGCGGCGCTCCGGCGCGAGCGCCTTTCCGTTCCCGATGACGTCTCTGTCGCGGGGTTCGACGGCATTGCGCTTGGGCGACTGATGAGTCCGACGCTCACCACGATCACCATGCCCGACGGCGACATGGGACTGGCCGCTGCGGCGTTACTGCTCGACATGGCCGAAAATGCCTCCGACTGCCGTCATCTCAACCTCGAGTGCCGGCTCTATGCCGGTGGGACGGTTCACCGCCTCGGCTGATCGACATGAGAACGCCGCCCGCAGAGTTTCCTCCGGGGCGGCGACAATCATCGTGCCAATCGAGATCAGCTGCGCGGCAGCAGGCTTTCGACTTCGGCCGCAGCCTCGTCCAGTGCTTCCTTCGGCGCCGCCGACTGCTCGACGATGCGCGACAGGTTCTCGACGATCGTCTGGGTGACCTTTACGCCGTTGCTGCCGGGGAAGGCATACCAGGGGCGCATCAGCGGCATCTGCTCGAGGCCGGCGCGGAACAGCGGGTTTTCCTTGTAGAAGTTGGCGAGATACTCAGGCGACTTGGCAGCAAGTTCGTTGTTCGGCACGTAGCCGGTGCCCGGAACGACAACCGAGGCGCCATAGGGGCCGGCGGCGAACTTCGCGAACTTCCAGGCGGCTTCCTGCTTCTCGGCATCACGCGTCAGGATGACGACGGCATTACCGCCGGTCGGCAGCTTGCCCTTTGCCGGATCGATGAGCGGAATGTGGGCGGTGCGCAGATCGAACTTGCCGCCGACATTCTTGATCGTGTTGCGCAGCGCCCCGGTGGTCTGGAAGGCAAAGCCGACCTTGCCGGCAACGAAGGCCTGCTCGCCGGCCTGCTTGGTCAGAACCGGCAGACCGCCTTCTTTCACCATGCGATCGAGCACGTCGACGGCCTTCTCACCCTCCGGACCGTTGAAGGCAACCTTGCTTTCGTCTGCGCTCAGCATCTCGCCGCCGGCGCCAAAGAGCAGTGCCGAGAACATCCAGTCGTCGCCCTGCCAACGGAAGTCGATACCCTCGTTGCCGTCGCCGAGCGCCTTGATCTTGCCGCCGAGCGCGATGACCTCGTCCCAGGTCTTCGGCGGGTTTTCCGGATCGCCGCCAGCTTTGCGCACCAGATCGGCGTTGTAATACATGATCGGGTTGGACGTGGCGAAGGCGAGGCCCACCTGCTTGCCGCCGACCTGGGCGAGTTTCAGGATGTTTTCGGAAAAGCCCTGTTCGGCCATGTTGCCGTCCTTGGCGATGAACGGGCCGAGATCGACGGGAATGTCGCGCTCGTTGACCATGCGCAGACGGTTGAGACCGATGAAGGTGAGATCGGGCATCTCGGCCGTACCGGCCTGCCGCATGATCGTCTGGATGCCTTCCTCATAGGTCGCCGAAGGATTGGCGAAGGTGATCTTGATGTCTGGGTTTTCTTCCATGAACTTCTTCGAGATCGTGTCCATCACGTCCTTGAAGAAGCCCGGCATCGGAAAATGGACCGTCAGCACAGTCTCGGCATGGGCCGGTGCAGCGAGCATCAGCGATGCGGCAGCCGCGGTGAAAAGCTGTCTCAGATGTTTCATGGATGCGCTCCTGGTTGGACCGTTCAGCCTTTGAGTCCGGTCATGGTGATGCCCTCGACGAAGCGTTTCTGCGCCAGCAGGAAAGCGGTCACGAGGGGAAGGGTGATGTTGAGGGTGGCGGCCATCAGCGCGCCGTAGTCGTCGCCGGCTTCGGCGGCGCGGAAATAGAGCAGGCCGAGCGGCGGGGTAGCGTAATCCTGGTTGGTGACGACGATCAGTGGCCAAAAGAGATCGTTCCAGTGCGCGACCACCGAGAAGATCGCGAAGGCGGTGATCGCGGGCCAGGCATTCGGCACGATGACCCGCGCTACGATGCCCGCTTCCGACATGCCATCGAGCCGAGCGGCATGGATCAGGTCGTCGGGCATGGCGCGGAAGAACTGCAGGAACAGGAAGATCGCGAAGACCGAGATCGAAAAGGGAGCCACCAGCGCGGTGTAGCTGTTCAGCACCGAGAGCTTGTCGAAGGCGACATAGATCGGCAGCGCGGTCGCATGGATCGGCACGAGCAAGCCGAGCATGACCAGCACCATCATGGTCCGTGCAGCGCGGAACTTCAGCTTCGCCATGGCATAGGCGCAGGGGATGGCGACGACGATCTGGATGACGAAGATCAGCGCGCAGACGATGACGCCGTTGAAAAGCAGGGTTGTCATCGAGACGCGCGACAGCGCCTTCGTGAAGTTCTCGACATAGGACCATTGCTGAGGGATGAGCGAGAGCGACGAGGAGAAGATCTCGCTCTGTGGCTTGCCGGCGGTCGAGACCATGAAGATGTAGGGCGCAAGGAAGAGCAAAGCGCCAAGCGACAGGACCGTCAGGCGGGCGATGCGGGCGACGGAGAAAGCGTTGCTGGTCATGCGTAATGCACCTTCCGGTCGAGCACGCGGTACTGCAGGAACATCAGGACGACGAGGATTGCGAGAAAGACGACGGTCATCGCCGAGGCATAACCGACGCGCAGATAGACGAAGCCTTCCTGGTAGATGGTGAAGAGCAGCACTTCCGACGCCTTGTTCGGACCACCTTCGGTTAGCGTCTTCACCGTTTCGAACACCTTCACCGAATTGATGATGCTGATGGTGGTCACGAACAGCGTCGTCGGCCCGAGCATCGGCCAGGTCACCAGCCGGAAGCGATCGAACCAGGTCTTGGCGCCGTCCACTTCTGCGGCGGCATAGAGCTCGCGCGGGATTGCGGTGAGGCCGGCGAGAAACAACACCATGTTGAAGCCGACCGACTGCCAGGTGCCGATGATCGACAGGCCATAGAGGACCGTGCCGGAGGCGCCGAGCCAGTTGGGACCGGCGATGCCGAAGAGCGCAAGGAAGGTGTTGATCGGGCCGATCGTCGGATGGAAGAGGAACTGCCAGACGGTCGCCATGGCGACCAGCAGCGAGGCGACCGGCAGGAAATAGACCGTGCGGAACAAGGCCCTGCCCTTGGTCTCTGCCTCGATCAGCATGGCGATTGCCAGTGCCAGCACGATCGAAACCGGCGTGACGATCGCTGTGTAGACTGCGGTGTTCCAGAGCGAGCGTCGGAAGGTGCGATCCGTGAAGAGTTCGGCATAGTTCTCGAAGCCGACGAAGCGCCAGTTGCTGTAGCCAAGTTCGAAATCGGTGAAGCCGAGCACGATCACCGCCGCCGTCGGCAGCAGAATGAAGAGGAAGAGCAGCACGATCGCAGGCAATGCGAGCAGCCAGGCGATGCGGGCTTCGCGTATCTCGGGCGCCGCGATCGCCGTCTCCAATGTCGAAACGCTAACCATCAATCGTCTCCAGCGCGGCAGCGGCAGCGACCGGTTCGGCCAGCAGCCGGACACCTTGCTGGTCGAAGAGCATCGTCCGCTCGGGCATGATCTCGACGTCAACCGGTTGGCCGATGGTCCATGCTGCGGCTTCGGCAGGCGTCGCCTTCGACGTCATCGCCTCGCCGATCGCATCGAGGCGGGCGTGGACGATGACTTCCGAGCCGAGAAACTCCATGCGCTCGACCCGTGCGCTCAACCGGCGGGTACTTGCCGGATTGAAGCGAACGAATTCCGGACGGATAGCGAGCTTCACCGATGCATCCGACACCTGTCCCCGGTTCGCCAGCAGCACCAGGTCGCCGAAGCGCACGAGGCCAGTGGCATCGGTACGGGTTTCGAGCACGTTGATCTTCGGCTGACCGAGGAAACGGGCGACCTCGATATGCGAGGGATTGTCGTAGATCTCCTTGGGGGTCGCCAGTTGCAGCAAGTTGCCGCCGATCATCACCGCGACCCGGTCGGCCATCGACAGGGCTTCCGACTGGTCGTGGGTGACATAAAGCGTCGGCACGCCGGCGCGCCGATGCAGGTCGACGATCTCGCCGCGGGCATGCACACGCAGGTTGGCATCGAGATTGGAAAGTGGTTCGTCCATGAGGAAGACGGCCGGACGGCGCACCATGGCGCGGGCGAGTGCCACGCGCTGGCGCTGGCCGCCGGACATCTGGCCGGGCTTGCGATCGAGCAGATGGTCGATCTTCAGCGCCAAGGCCATTTCCTTTACCTGGCGCTGGATGTCAGTGCGGATTTGCCTTTGCCCCGGCAGGAAATTGCCGATCCCAGGCAGGCGCTGCATTGCCGTCAGGCGTCGCATGGCGAGCGGTACGGCGATGTTCTGGCCGGCGGTCAGATGCGGATAGAGGGCGTAGGACTGAAAGACCATAGCAACGTTGCGATCGGCCGCCGCCATGCGGGCAACGTCACGGCCGCCGATGACGATCTCGCCGGTGTCGCCATGGTCGAGGCCGGCGACGATGCGCAAAAGCGTACTCTTGCCGCAACCGGACGGGCCGACGAGGGCGATGAACTCGCCCGCTTCCGCCTCCAGGCCGACGCCCTTCAATATGGCATTGCCGCCATAGGACTTGGTGATGCCGCGAAGCGAAAGCACGCTCATTGCGCGGCCTCCACGTGAGGCTTCGTCTTCGCCGCTTGCGGATAGACCTCCTCAACGATCGGATCGAGCACGTGGCTCGTCAGCCCCGGAACCGTAACAATTTCGCTGGAAACGCTCGCATCGGTGAACGTGTGGACGACGGCGCCGACCAGCCGCTCGCCCGGCATCGGCCGTTCCAAAGTGTCGATGATGAAGGAGGTCGGCGGCGCCCAGACGAGCGCCGCTCCGGCATGTTCACCCGTCCACGCCCAGTGCAGATGACCGCTCGCATGCAGCGCCACGTCGGAACCTGCGATCAGGTCATAAAGACGCTGGCGCTGGCGGGGACGAACGCTCCAATAGCCGGTGTCGCCTTCCTGCGGCGCGTCGACGAAAAGCGGCTTGTGGGCGAAGATCGCCACCTTGCGCCGGTCGCGGCTTTGCAACTGCTCCTCGAGCCAGGTGAACTGCGTTTCCTCTTCCTCGTCCTCGAAGCCGAGCAGCAGGCTGTTGAGCCCGATCAGCCGCCAGGCTTCGTGATCGGAGACCCAATAATCCGGCCCTGCGAGCCCGCGCCAGCGGGCAAGCCGCTGTGCATCCACCGGCTGATGCGAACCCGGCAGGTGACCGACGTCATGATTGCCGGGCACGATCAGTACCGGCATCGAGAGCTGGCCGATCAGCTCGAGCGAAAAGGTGATGTCGTCCTCGTGGTCGGCGCCGTCGATCGTCACGTCGCCGGTATGGATGACGAGATCGGGCGCCGTCGCCTCGATCCAGGCGCGAAGCGGCTCCCAGTTGTCGTTGAAATGGCACTTCACCGGGCTGAGATGGGTATCGCTGATCTGGACGATCTTCATGGAAACGGCCTCCGACAATGGCTTCAGGGCGTGCGCGTCGGAGAGCTTTCATCTCCCCTCCGGCTGCGGTTGGCCGCAGTCTTTAGGGAGCTGCCATGTCAGTTTGGTAACAGCCGTTCTCAGTTGATTTTCAGTTTTTCCATGAAAGTTTCACCTTCGGGAGAAACAGGCGGTCACGAAATCCGCCGGAGCCCTTCCCTCGGAGGCTTTGCGGCGCCCGTGCCCAAAATTTCATACTATTGTATACAATAATTTGCGCATATTGGCGACGAAAAGCTCAATTCATGAGCAGTCGCTCCGAAACAACGATCTTCACCGGCGATGGCCGGAAAGGGCAATACCCCCATGAAAACACGGCCTTAGACGCTCCGATCGAAAGTGGCACGATTGATGCTTCTCCTCTGTTGCAAGGAGAAAGCGTCATGTCGAAAGCCGCAGAGATCGATATCGTGTCCGTTTCCAAGATTTACGGCTCGACGACAGCCGTACATTCCATCAGCCTGAAAATCCCCGCCGGCAGCTATTGCTGCTTTCTTGGCCCATCGGGCTGCGGCAAGACCTCGACGCTGCGCATGATCGCCGGGCATGAAAGCATCTCGTCGGGCGACCTCAGGCTCGGCAATGTCGTCGTCACCGATTTTCCGCCGGCCAAGCGCAACACAGCGATGATGTTCCAGTCCTACGCGCTGTTTCCCCATCTCGACCTCGTCGACAACGTCGCCTTCAGCCTCAAGATGAAGGGGGTCGACCGCGACGCCCGCCGCGCCAAGGCGCTCGACATGTTGAAGCTGATGCAGATGGAGGCCTATGGTTCCAGGCGTCCGGCCCAGCTTTCCGGTGGCCAGCAGCAGCGCGTGGCGCTTGCCCGTGCGCTCATCACCGAGCCGGAGGCGCTGCTTCTCGACGAGCCGCTGTCGGCGCTCGACCCGTTCCTGAAGATCCGCATGCGGGCAGAGCTGAAAAAACTGCAGAAGACGCTCGGCATCACCTTCGTGCACGTCACCCACAGCCAGGAAGAGGCGATGGCGCTCGCCGATCTGATCGTGGTGATGAACAACGGCCGGATCGAGCAGGCGGCGGCACCGCGCATGGTGTTCGAGCGGCCGGCAACCGCCTTCGTTGCACGCTTCATGGGCGACCACAACGTACTCTCGGGAAAGGTCCGGGCGATCACCGACAGCATCGTCGAAATGGAGACGGCGGAGGGTCAGGTCTTTGCGGTGCGCGATATCGCCCAGGAGATCGGCCGGCCGATAGACATCGGCATCCGCACCGATCGCGTGCGGCTCGATCCGCCGAGTGAGAAGGGCCTCGGCTTCCAGGCCGTGGTTTCCAACATCGAATATCGCGGCGCGTCGGTGAAGCTGACTGCCATCGGCGCCGGCAGCGACGACTTCACGCTGATCGTCAGCGACAGCGACTATTTCAGGAAACCCGTGTCGGTCGGCGACGCGGTGTCCCTGAGCTGGACCCTGGAGGACGTCGTCCCCCTCGGCCGCCTTTCCGCATGAGCTACCAACCATCACAAAAGGGGAACTGCACATGACGACTGAAAACAAGACCGAAAAGCCTGGTGCCGGCCTGACACGCCGGTCACTGCTAAAGACCGGCGCTGCCGCCGTTGGCGCGATCGCCGGGTCGGGTGCCATCACCGGCTTCCCGACGATCTGGGCCCAGAACCCGATCACGTTGCGCCAGTTCGGCACCGGCGTTTCCAACATCAACGCCATTGCCGAGAAGTGCAAGCAAGACCTCGGCATCACGCTGGAGATGACGGCGACAGATTCCGACGCCGCTGCCCAGCGGGCGGTGACCCAGCCAGACTCCTACGACATCGCCGACATCGAATACTGGATCGCCAAGAAGGTCTTCCCGGCCGGCGTAATGCAGCCGATGGACGTCAAGAAGATCAAGTACTTCGACAAGATCGTTCCACTGTTCATCGACGGCAAGCTGAAGCCCGAAAGCGTGGTCGCGCAAGGCACGGCGCCGCATACCGTCGGCTTCGTCGACGCGCAGGATTCCAAGACCTTTGCCAAGTCGCCGACCGACTGGATGACGCTGATCCCGACGATCTACAATGCCGACACGCTCGGCATTCGCCCTGATCTCGTCGGCCGCGAGATCTCGACCTGGGCCGACATCATGGATCCCGCCTTCAAGGGCAAGACGGCGATCCTCAACATCCCCTCTATCGGCATCATGGATGCAGCGATGATCATGGAGGCCATGGGCAACATCAAATATGTCGACAAGGGCAACATGACCACGGACGAGATCGACAAGACGATCGACTTCCTGATCAAGGCCAAGCAGGACGGCCAGTTCCGCGCTTTCTGGAAGTCCTTCGACGAAAGCGTCAACCTGATGGCTTCGGGCGAAGTCGTCATCCAGTCCATGTGGTCGCCGGCGGTCGCCGCCGTCCGCTCCAAGGGCATCGCCTGCAAATACCAGCCGCTGAAGGAAGGCTACCGCGCCTGGGGTGGCGGCCTCGGCCTTGCCGCCCATCTTCAGGGTGCCCAGCTCGACGCGGCCTATGAATACATCAACTGGTACCTGTCCGGCTGGGTCGGCGCCTATCTCAACCGCCAGGGCTACTATTCCGCCGCCATGGAGACCGCCAAGGGCTTCATGTCCGAGGACGAGTGGGGCTTCTGGGTCGAAGGCAAGCCCGCCAAGGGCGACATCCTGTCGCCGGAAGGCAAGGTGATGGAGAAGGCCGGTGCCGTGCGCGACGGCGGCTCCTTCGAGGAGCGAATGGGCAAGGTCGCCTGCTGGAACTCGGTGATGGACGAGGACCGCTACATGATCAAGCGCTGGAACGAGTTCATCGCTGCGTAATGGGGCTTCCGTTGGGGCTGGAACGACCGTTCTGGCTGGCTTTGCCCTTCACCCTAGCCCTCTCCCCACATGCGGGGAGAGGGGACATGCCACTGGGTAAGGCTAGAGGCGCAAAACGTGCATCCATTCTCCCCGCGCACGGGGAGAATGCGGCGGCAAGCGGATGAGGGACAGCCCCCATCCGAGGAAATCCAGAGAGGAACGACGATGGCGACACTTGCGACTTCGCAGTCAGGGGAAATCAGTGCGGACAAGCCAATCCGCCGCTGGTTCGTTCCACGTGCACTGGCCTCCCACCTTCAGGCCACGCCGCTCCTCTTGATCCTCGGTTTCTTCTTCGTGCTGCCGATTCTCACCATCGTCGTCGTCAGCTTCTGGGATTATGACTTCGCGGGGCTTTATCCGGATTTCCTGACGATGAACTACGCCGATACGCTCGGCTCCTGGGTCACCTGGAAGACTTATCTCAACACCCTGAAGTTCACCGTCCTCGTCTGGGCGCTGACACTCTCAATCGGCTTCTGGGTGGCCTATTTCCTCGCCTTTCATGTCCGCACCACCACCATGCAAATGGTGCTGTTCCTCGTCTGCACCGTGCCGTTCCTGACCTCCAACATCATCCGCATGATCTCCTGGATCCCGGTGCTCGGCCGCAATGGCCTCGTCAATTCGACGCTGATCGAACTTGGGCTGATTCCGCAGCCGATCGAATGGCTGCTCTATTCCGATTTCGCCGTCGTCCTGGCCATGGTTCATCTCAACACGCTGTTCATGGTGACGCCGATCTTCAACACGCTGATGCGCATCGACCACTCGCTGATCGAGGCGGCACGCGATTGCGGCGCTACCGGCAAACAGATCCTTTGGAACGTCATCCTGCCGCTTGCCAAGCCGGGCATCGCGATCGGCTCGATCTTCGTCGTCACGCTCGTCATGGCGGATTTCTCGACCGTGCAGGTCATGTCCGGCGGCCAGAGCGCCTCCGTGGCGCTGATGATGAAGAACCAGATGTCGCTGCTGCAATATCCGGCAGCCGCCGCCAATGCGGTGGTGCTGTTGATCGTCGTGCTATCGATGGTCGCCGCGATCCTGCGGGTCGTCGACATTCGTAAGGAGCTCTGACATGAGCAACGAAAGACGCGGCAGGGAATTCTACCTGCTCGCAGCCTTCTTTACCCTGTTCGTGCTGTTCCTCTACGGACCGCTTTCGGCAGTACTGATCCTGTCATTCCAGGGACCGGACGGCGGTCTGACCTTTCCGTTGAACGGCGTTTCACTGCACTGGTTCTACAATCTTTTCGAAAAACAGGCGGTCGGCGATTTCGGCGCCTCGTTCCGCCGTTCCTTCACGCTCGGCCTGATGGTGATGGCGGTCAACGTCGTGGTCGCGCTGCTCGCCGGCCTTGCCTTCCGCCGGCGCTTCCGCGGCGCCACCGTGCTCTTCTATCTGACCGTCGCAAGCCTCGTCGTGCCGTCGATCATCATCTCGCTCGGTATCGGTGTCGTCTTCCAGCAGTTCGGCCTGAAGCCCGCCTGGTATTCCTCCGGCTTCGGCGCCCACCTCACCTGGACCCTGCCTTTCGGCGTGCTCATCATGTTTGCCGTCTTCAACCGGTTCTCACCGTCCTATGAGGAGGCAGCGCGCGATCTCGGAGCGACCTCGTGGCAGACCTTTCGCCACGTGCTCCTGCCGATGATTGCCCCGAGCCTCATCGGCGTCGGCCTCTTCGGCTTCACGCTTTCCTATGACGAGTTCGCTCGCACGCTGATGACCTCCGGCAGCTACAACACGCTGCCGCTCGAGATCTATGGCATGACCACAAATGTGACGACGCCGGTGCTCTATGCACTCGGCACGGTCACCACGCTTTTCTCCTTCACCATCATCCTCGTTGCGCTTGCGGTCATTGTGACCTTGCGGCGCCGCCAGGCAAAGTTGAGCTAGGCCAGATGCGCATCCTGATCGTCAATCCCAATACCACCTCGTCGATGACGGCCAAGGCCGCCGCGGCGGCGCGGGCCGTCGCCGGCCCCGCCACGGAAATTCTCGCCCGTACATCGAAGTCCGGACCGGCCTCGATCGAGGGGCATTATGACGGGGCGGTCGCACTTCCGGGGCTGCTTACAGAAATTCGCGACGGGGAAGGAGCCGGCGCCGATGCTGCGGTCATTGCCTGCTTCGACGACACGGGCCTTGAAGCCGCCCGCGCGCTTGCCCGTATTCCAGTGGTCGGGCTCTGCGAGTCCGCCGTCGCGACCGCTGCCATGTTGGCGCAACGCTTCACCGTGGTCACGACGCTCGAGCGTTCCCGCGTCCTGATCGAGAATCTCGTCCGGCACTACGGCATGGGCAGCCGGGCCAAGGTGCGCGCCGCCGATATTCCGGTGCTCGAACTGGAAGACAAGGCCTCGAACGCGCTTGCCAAACTGCGACGCGAGATCGAACTGGCGCTTACTCAGGACGGCGCCGAGGCGATCGTGCTCGGCTGCGCCGGCATGGCAGACCTTGCCCGGGACCTGCAAGCCGATTACGGCGTTCCGGTGATCGATGGCGTCTCCGCCGCCGTCAAGCAGGCGGAGGCGTTGGTGTCGCAAGGACTTATGACCAGCAAGCGCGGTTCCTACGCATCACCGCTCAGCAAGACCTATTCAGGCTTCATGAGCGCACTCGCGCCGACCACGGCCTGAGGGGATGCCGACCTCGATTCATCCATCGCGATCGCGAGCAGCGCGTTCGATGCGTCCGCCTCGGCAATGATCCAGTCGCGAAATGCCTGGATCTTCTTCTGCCGTCGGCTGCTCTGCGGATAGACCAGCCAATAGGCGCGACCGTCCCTGACCACATGTTCGAATGGCCGAATGAGCCTGCCGCTCTTCAGTTCCTCCATCAGGAAGGTCGATACGGCAATGGCGATGCCGTGTTCCGCCAGGGTGGTCGCGACATCCATCGCCTGGACGTCGAAGATCAGCTCCGTGCCGTTGCTTTCCGGCGGCTCTACGCCAGTCTCGATCATCCATCGGCGCCACCAGTTGGCATTGCCGAAACGCCGGACGCGCAGTACGTCGCAGGGCTGCCTGAGCTGGTGTTTTTCCATGAAGGCCGGCGTGCAGACCGGCATGTAATCGATCGGGAACAGCGGGAACACGTCGTTGCCCGGCCAGTCGCCGTTGCCACTGCGCACTGAAAGATCGATGGCGTCGCGCTTGAAGTCGACCAGATCGGTCGACATGTGCACCCTTATACTGATGTTCGGCTGGGCGGTCTGGAACGAGGCGAGCCTGGGGCCGAGCCAGCTCGAAACGACGGTCGGAAGCACGGAAATGTGCAGGTGATGTTCGGTCTTGTCGGCAATCTCGGAGAAGGCCGAGCCCAGCAGGTCGATCGCCTCCGTCACCTTAGGCGCCAACTGCCGCCCGGAGGCCGTCAACCGCACCTCGCGCGGAAGCCGCACGAAGAGCGGCGTGCCGATGCGCTCCTCCAGCAGCCGGATCTGGTAGCTGACGGCAGCCTGAGTCATCCCGAGTTCCTCGGCCGCACGGGTGAAACTCAGGTGCCTGGCGGCGGCTTCGAAGGCGCGCACCGCGCTCATTGGAGGAATCTTACTCATGGCGCTGAGATAAGCATTCTTTATGCCAGCATGCGAGAAATCGCTTTGCGCGAAGCAGCAAAATTCCTCACTTTTTTCGCGAACACAACAGCAAAAACAAAGAGGATAGCAATGCTCAGCGCAGTGCGATCAACGATCCGTCATGTCCTGAAGCGGGCCGGAAGCACCCTCAATCCGACCATCGCCATCGATACGTTCAGCGAATTCCAGTTGAAGGATATCGGCCTGACGCGGGACCACGAGACCATCCGGGCGCGCGTTGGCGAGGTTGCCGATCCATGGCACTGGTCGAAGGAAGACACGTCATCCGCGCCGAAGCCCTCGCCAAAAAGCGACCGCACCAACACGCTACCAGCCGTGACGATCTCGCCGCGCGCGCAGCCCGGCGAAAACAGGGACGTCAGCATCTCGCTTTGCGACTGACAGATTGCCGGGACAAAACGTACTCGGAGCTTCTGTTGGAGCACCCCGCGAGCGAGCGGATCGCACCACAGAGACCTTCGGCCTGAAACCTCGCAATGGCCGCGGCGGTGCCCCGCCAGACATTGGCGGAGCGCGCCAGTTTGTAGCCGACAAGTCTCCCCGGTGGGTTCCGCTGCAGTCCGCCGTTTACGTCTCGTTATCCATATCGGGAAGAAATGACCCTCCGCACAGGATCTCCGACGTCGCGCACCTATTGACGCAGATTGGCGATGAGATACTATATCTAGTGTTTGAGGTTCTTCCGATTCGCAAGGATTGGGAGCTAAGACGGGAATACGGTGCGCCGGCGGCTTTCCGCCCGGCTATGCCGTAGCTGCCCCCGCAACTGTAGACGGCGAGCAACTGTCCGGAATTGGACCACTGAGGCATGAGGCCTCGGGAAGGTCGGGATGGAAGCGTCGACCCGTGAGCCAGGAGACCTGCCTCGAGCAACAAACGTCCACGGGCGGGGTGTCCGGAGGGGTTGAGTACGGCAGGATGAGCCTGCCTGATCGTCTCGACGTCTCCCCGGCAGCCTGTCGAAAGCTTCGGGGTGAAGTCATGTCTGCGTCATCGAAATCCTATCACTCGCCAATCAAGAGGCGCGGTTTCCCGCGCAGCTGAAGAAGAGGCGTGCCCGGGCTCCATATCCGAGCAAGCCACAGCCATGACAGCCCTGCATTTCGCCGGATCGCGGTCGCGTGTCCACGCGCCTTCTCTTGCCCCTATCCAGCCGACCAAACGAGGAAGAAATGAACGTCACCGTCTACAGCAAGCCCGCCTGTGTCCAATGCACCGCGACCTATCGGGCGCTCGATCGCCAGGGCGTCAGCTACGAGGTCATTGATATCTCCGTCGACCAGGACGCGCTCGAGACGGTCAAGGGCCTCGGCTACATGCAGCTCCCCGTCGTCGTCGCCGGCCCCGAACACTGGGCGGGTTTCCGCCCCGACAAGATCAGCACGCTTTCTTAGAGGAGAGAAGCGGTGGGGCTTATCGTCTATTTTTCCAGCCGCTCGGAAAACACCCATCGCTTCGTCGAAAAACTCGGCCTTCGCGCGAAGCGCATACCGCTCGCGGAAGGTAAGGATGCGCTTACAGTCACCGAACCCTATGTGCTGGTCGTGCCCACCTATTGCGGCGACGACGGCCGGGGTGCCGTGCCGAAACAGGTAATCCGCTTCTTGAACGACGCGGGCCACCGCTCTCACATCCGCGGCGTAATTGCCGCGGGCAACAGCAATTTCGGCGCGACCTACGGGGTCGCCGGCGACGTCATCTCGGCCAAGTGCAGCGTGCCTTATCTCTATCGTTTCGAGCTAATCGGAACGGACGAAGACGTCGCCAATGTCAAAAACGGGATGGAACGATTTTGGACGTCACAACACGCGAACACCCCCTGAAGGCGACGGAAGCGGCGCTGGACTATCATGCGCTGAACGCGATGCTTAACCTCTATGACGAAGAGGGGCGAATCCAGCTCGACAAGGACCGGCTGGCGGCGAAACAGTACTTCCTCCAGCACGTCAACCAGAACACGGTCTTCTTCCATAATCTCAGGGAAAAGCTCGATTATCTGGTGACCGAGGGCTATTACGAACAGGAGGTGCTGGACCAGTATTCTTTCAACTTCGTGCGCGACCTCTATGACCACGCCTATGCCAAGAAGTTTCGTTTTCCGACCTTCCTCGGCGCGTTCAAATATTACACCTCCTATACGCTGAAAACCTTCGACGGAAAGCGCTACCTGGAGCGCTACGAGGATCGCGTCTGCATGGTGGCGATGACGCTGGCGCGCGGCAACGAGCAACTTGCCCGCGATCTGGTCAACGAGATCATTTCCGGCCGGTTCCAGCCGGCGACGCCGACTTTCCTCAATGCCGGCAAGAAGCAACGTGGAGAGCTGGTTTCCTGCTTCCTGCTGCGGGTCGAGGACAACATGGAAAGCATCGGCCGTGCGATCAATTCGGCGCTGCAGCTTTCCAAGCGCGGCGGCGGCGTGGCGCTGTCGCTCACCAATATCAGAGAGATGGGCGCACCGATCAAGCAGATCGAGAACCAGTCGTCCGGCATCATCCCGATCATGAAGCTGCTCGAAGATTCGTTTTCCTACGCCAATCAGCTTGGCGCCCGCCAAGGCGCAGGCGCCGTCTATCTGCATGCCCACCACCCCGACATCATGCGTTTCCTCGATACCAAACGCGAGAATGCCGACGAGAAGATCCGCATCAAGACGCTGTCCCTCGGCGTCGTGATCCCGGACATCACCGTTGAGCTCGCCCGCAACAACGAGGACATGTACCTCTTCTCGCCCTATGACGTTGAGCGCGTCTACGGCATGCCGCTGACCGAGATTTCGGTAACGGAGAAGTATCGCGAGATGGTCGAGGATGCGCGCATCCGCAAGAAGAAGATCAAGGCGCGCGAGTTCTTCCAGGTCATCGCCGAGATCCAGTTCGAGAGTGGTTATCCCTACATCATGTTCGAGGACACGGTGAACCGGACAAACCCGATCGCCGGGCGCATCACCATGAGTAATCTCTGCTCGGAAATCCTGCAGGTGAGCGAATCCAGCGAATTCAACGAGGACCTCTCCTACGCCCGCATGGGCAAGGACATTTCCTGCAACCTCGGCTCACTGAACATTGCCGCGGCGATGGACTCACCAAACTTCGGCCACACGATCGAAACCTCGATCCGCGCCTTGACCGCCGTCTCCGAAATGAGCCACATCTCCTCAGTGCCCTCGATCGAGAAGGGCAACGACGACAGCCACGCGATCGGCCTCGGCCAGATGAACCTGCACGGCTATCTCGTCCGCGAGCACATCTTCTACGGCTCCGAGGAAGGCATCGATTTCACCAATATCTATTTCTACACGGTCACCTATCACGCCATCAAAGCCTCGAACCGATTGGCGATCGAGAAAGGCCAGAGCTTCAAAGGGTTCGAGAACTCGAAATATGCGTCGGGCGAATATTTCGACAAATACACCGAGGCTGAATGGCTGCCGGCGACAGAAAAGGTGAAAGGCCTCTTCGACAGAGCCGGCATCCCCATCCCGACGCAGGAAGATTGGTTCGAGCTGAAACGGGCGGTGATGGACGGCGGTCTCTACAACCAGAACCTTCAGGCGGTGCCGCCGACCGGCTCGATCTCCTACATCAACCACTCGACCTCCTCGATCCATCCGATCGTCTCGAAGATCGAGATCCGCAAGGAAGGCAAGATCGGCCGCGTCTATTATCCGGCCGCCTTCATGACCAACGACAACCTGGAATACTACCAGGACGCCTACGAGATCGGGCCCGAGAAGATCATTGACACCTATGCAGCGGCGACCCAGCACGTCGACCAGGGCCTGTCGCTGACCCTCTTCTTCCGTGACACAGCAACGACGCGCGACATCAACCGCGCCCAGATCCACGCCTGGAAGAAGGGCATCAAGACCATCTACTACGTCCGCCTTCGGCAGATGGCGCTCGAAGGCACACAGGTCCAGGGCTGCGTCTCCTGCACGCTGTAGACCGCATTTCCGCAAAAATGCCCCTCACCGCGCGGATGAGGGGCAACTACGCCCCAGAGGATAACGACATGACCATGCACATCCAACCCGCAAGCCGCATCCGCGCGATCAACTGGAATCGCATCGAGGACGACAAGGACCTGGAAGTCTGGACCCGTCTCACCGGCAATTTCTGGCTGCCGGAGAAGGTGCCGCTCTCCAATGACATCCCCTCCTGGGCGACGCTGAAGCCGGAGGAGCAGAAGCTCACCATCCGCGTCTTCACCGGCCTCACGCTGCTCGATACGATCCAAAACGGCGTTGGCGCAGTCCGGTTGATGGAGGATGCCGTCACCCCACACGAAGAAGCAGTGCTTTCCAACATCTCCTTCATGGAGGCGGTGCACGCCCGCTCCTACTCCTCGATCTTTTCCACGCTCTGCCTGACCCCCGATGTCGACGATGCCTATCGCTGGTCGGAGGAAAACGAGTTCCTGCAGAAGAAATCGGCGCTGATCATGGGAGAGTACGCCTCCGGCGATCCCCTGAAGAAGAAGGTCGCGAGCGTCTTCCTCGAAAGCTTCCTGTTCTATTCCGGCTTCTATCTGCCGATGTACTGGTCGAGCCGGGCCAAGCTTACCAATACCGCCGACATGATCCGGCTGATCATCCGCGACGAAGCCGTGCACGGCTATTACATCGGCTACAAGTTCCAGCGCGGTCTGGAGCGGCTGAGCGACGAACGCCGGCAGGAGATCAAGGACTTCGCCTTCGACCTGCTTCTCGAACTCTACGACAACGAGGCGAAGTACACCGAAGCGCTTTATGACGGCGTCGGCCTTACCGAGGATGTGAAGAAGTTCCTGCACTACAACGCCAACAAGGCGCTGATGAACCTCGGCTACGAGGCACTGTTTCCGGCCGAGGCCTGCAAGGTGAACCCCGCCATTCTCTCGGCGCTGTCGCCGAATGCCGACGAGAACCACGACTTCTTTTCCGGCTCCGGCTCCTCTTACGTCATCGGCAAGGCGGTGGCGACCGAAGACGAGGACTGGGATTTCTGAGCGCGCATCCCGGGGCACCGGCTGACACACGAAGAGCCACCCGGGGACATGCTGTCTTCGGGTGGCTCTGCATATCAACGAAGTGCGGTTATTCTGCCGCGACCACCCGGCTGCGGCCGATGGTGGCCCGGGTCAGCAGGAAGGCGGCGAGCGCGCAGGCGGCGATGGCGCCGGCCATCGGCAGGGCGGTTCCATCGAAGAAGAGGCTGGCGATGACCATCGCCAGGGCGGCGGTGACGAAGTGCAACGTTCCCATCAGCGCCGACGCTGTACCGGCGATCTCGCCATGGTCTTCGAGCGCCAGCACCGCCGAGGTCGGGATCACCAGGCCGAGCACGCCATAGCCGACGAACAGGAAGGCGGCCATCACAGGCAGTTGGTTGAAGCCGAGGCTCACGACGGCGAACATGGTAACCATGGTGAGCGCAAAGGCGCCGACGGCGAGGTGCATCACCCGGACCAGGCCGAAGCGCTCGCCGAGCCAACCGGTCGCCTGCGACACCGCGAAGAACGACACGGCGTTCATCGAGAAGGCGATGCTGTATTGCGTTGGCGTCAACCCGTAATGGTCGATTAGCACGAAGGGCGAGTTGGCGAGATAGACCAGAAACCCGGAAATACCGAGGCCGCCGATAAAGGTGAGCGTCAGGAAGTTGCGGTCGGAAAGCAGCAGGCGGTAGGCGGCAAGCGCACTTGCCACGCTGCTGTCGGCTCGGTCCTTTTTCGGGCGAGTCTCCTGCAATTGCGTCGACAGGAGGATCAGGCCGATGAAGGCGGCGATCATCACGGCATAGAAGACGCCACGCCAGCCGTAAAACTGGATCACGGCGCTGCCGGCGAGCGGCGCCAGGATCGGCGAAATGCTGAAGACCAGCATCAGCAGCGACATCAGCCGCGCGGCTTGCACGCCGGTGTGCATGTCACGGACGACCGCACGCGGAATGACCATGCCGGCGGCGCCGCCGATCCCTTGCAGGAAGCGGAAGGCGATCAGCGTTTGGATATCGCTTGCAAGGGCGCAGCCGATGCTGGCGACGGTGAAGAGGCCAATGCCGAGATAGAGCGGCGCCTTGCGGCCCCAGATATCGGAAAGAGGCCCATAGATGAGCTGCGCGATGGCAAAGGAAATGAAGAACGAGAGCAGGCTGAGCTGCACGACGCCGTTCTCTGCAGCCAGGTCTTTGCCGATCGACGGCAAGGCAGGCAGATACATGTCGATTGCGAAGGGACCGATCGCCGAAATCAAACCGAGAACGATGGCCGTGCGAAGGAAGGACGCTGTCATGGCAATGATCTTTCAGAAATCGTGACAACGCTCCGGCGCGAGGCCGGCATCGCTGCCGCCGGGATTAAAACTCGAAAGATGACGGTCGTGCCAGGATCGCACGTCTGGAAGACGCATCCTGCGCTGACTACTTAGTCCAATAATTTGGACAGATGTGTACAATTAGACACCGTTGTCTAAATCGTCAATGGGCTCTATCTTCAGTCGATGAAAAAACATGACCTCGCCTCGACGGACGCCCACGTGCAAAAAGGACAGCTCGCGAAACGCGTCTCGATCCTGGGGGCGGCTGCGGACGTATTCTGCCGCGAGGGCTTTTCCGGTGCCAGCATCGACGAGATCGCCGCCGAAGCCGGCGTGTCGCGCCAGACGGTCTACAACCACTATCGCGAAAAAGAGACGCTGTTCATGGCAGTGATCCAGGACATCATGGATCGTACCAATGGCGTCCTCTTTTCCATCCTGGCGACCTTTCCGGAACGGGCCGACAATCTCGAAGAAGACCTTGCCGCTTTCGCGGTGCGTCTCAACAAGAACTGCATCTGCAACCAGGACGCCAAGTTCATCCAGAAGCTGATCGCAACGGAAGGCAACCGCTATCCGCATCTCTTCCAGGTCTGGCGGGAACAGGGCCCGGGCAAGACGGATCGGGCGCTTGCGGCACTCTTTGCGCGGCTCGCCCACCTGGCGCCGCTCGAAATCGATGACTTCGACCTCGCGGCGCGGCAATTCATCGCGTTGATAAAGGCAGACCTGCAGATGGGCGGGCTTTTCGGCGAGGCCCCAAGCGACGCGGAACTTGAAGATAGCGCCCGCAAGGCGGTGCGAACCTTCCTGCGCGCCTATGGCCGCGAGCAGAAAACGGGCAGTCTCGAAGCTCAAACATTGATTTCCGAGCGGTGATCGCCGCCGGACCAGGCCGCGTTCTTCGGCAGTCGTCAGCTCATGGATGGCGCCGACGGTCTGCTCCCGCTGCGCCGACTGCTCCAGCACCCGCTCGACAACAAGCTCGTCTCTGATCTGATCGATCTTGCTGACTGGCGGTCCGATTCCGAGCACATCCTTGACTCAGTCCGGCACATAAGGACCGACGGTTGCGCGGACGCTGATCCTATCTGGTGATGCGAAAACCGCTGACGCCCTCCGGCGTCTCGACGAATTCGGTAACGACCCTAGAAACCCATGCTGCCGGCGGTCCTTCATGCAGACGCTCGAGCATGCGGGTAACCGCCTCCTCCGAGCCGCTTATCAAGGCGGCGACCGAGCCATCGGCTTCGTTACGGACCCACCCGACGAGACCGAGCTTCTGCGCCTCGTCGCGCGCCCAAACCCTAAAGCTAACGCCTTGCACCCGCCCAAGGATTCGGACCAACGCCGTCTTGTTGGTCTCATTCATGATCGCGTCTCCGTCATCGTCTCCCACGCTATCTGGCGCGAGGTGGGGCAAAGGCAAGTCATCCGCGCAATGAACCTGGAGGGGACTCTTCCGACGACCCGGCAAGCTGACGATGAATCGCAGAAAAGCGCACTTAATTTCCTCGTTATGTCTTTTATTTTTTGTTCGCGTATTTTTAAAAGTTGACGCGCGGAAAGTTTTGTGGCTTTTACGCTGCTACCAAGACGGCGGTGGGAGGGCCTCGCCAGCTTGGATCGAGACACCGAAGGCCCGCGCCGTTTCCAGGGAGGAAACCATGAACATGTCCCGCACTCTGAAATCGCTCGTCGCCGGCACGGCGCTGTCTCTCTTCGCCTCCGCGGCCTTCGCCGATGGCATCGGCGCTTCGCTGTTGACCCAGCAGCATCCGTTCTACATCGAGCTCGCCGACGCGATGAAAGCCGAAGCCAAGGCCAAGAACGTTGCGCTCGAAGTCTCGATCGCCAACCAGGACCTCAACAAGCAGCTCGCCGACGTCGAGGATTTCATCGTCAAGGGCGTCGACGTCATCGTCATCTCGCCGGTCGATAGCCAGGGCGTGCGCGCCGCGATCGAAAAGGCTGAAAAGGCCGGCATCAAGGTGATCACCGTCGACGTTCCGGCCAACGGCACGACCGTCACCTCGCATATCGGCACCGACAACTTTACCGGCGGCGTCAAGGCCGGCGAACTCATGGCGAAGGTCCTCGACAACAAGGGCAAGATCGCGGTGATCGACTACCCGACGGTCCAGTCGGTCGTGAACCGCGTCAATGGCTTCAAGGAAGCGATCGCCAAGCATCCCGATATGGAGATCGTCGCGATCCAGACCGGCATTACTCGCGCCGAAGCGCTGGCAGCCGCCCAGAACATGCTGCAGGCCAATCCGGATATCACCGGCATCTTCGGCTTTGGCGACGATGCGGCACTTGCCGCCGCCGTTGCCGTCAAGGCCGCGGGTCTCGAATCCCAGGTCAAGGTCATCGGCTTCGACGGCATGAAGGAAGCCCGTGACGCCGTCGACACCAACCCGGTCATGGTCGGCGTCATCCAGCAGTTCCCGGACCAAATGGGCAAGCAGGCGGTCGACACCGCCGTCAAGGTTGCGGCCGGCGAGACGGTTCCGGCCGAACAGCCGATCGTGCCCGGCGTCTACACCGCCAAGTAAGTCCTCCCAGGACCGCCGCCGCCTTCGAGCGGATGAGGAAAAATGTGTGCGGTTTTCCGCCCGCATCCTGCTCTGATCTGAAGTCGGCGGCACCCCATTGGGGTGCACGCTTCCGGCCTATGGCCGAAGGCGCTCCCCCTCGGCTGACCCGAAGGAGGCCGCCATGCATGGTTCGACCACGGATACCATTCTCGAAATCGACAACATCACGAAATCCTTCGGCCAGGTCGCGGCTCTGAAGGGCATGCGCCTTCGCGTCCGGCGCGGTCGGGTGCACACGCTGCTTGGCGAAAACGGTGCCGGCAAATCGACGTTGATGAAAATCCTTGCCGGGGTGCATGAGGCGACCTCGGGAAAGATCGCTCTCGACGGCCGCCCCTACCGGCCGCGCAATCCGCAGGATGCCGCCGCCCTCGGCCTTGCCATCGTCTTCCAGGAGTTGAGCCTCTGCAGCAACCTGACGGTGGCCGAGAACATTCTCGCCACCCGCGAACCGCGCCGCTTCGGCTTCATCAACGACAAGGCACTGGTCGCCAGGGCCCGCGCGATCGTCGCCGATCTCGGCCTGCCGATCGATGTCAGCGAGAAGGTCGGCAATCTCTCGATCGCCCAGCGCCAGCTCGTCGAAATCGCCAAGGGCCTGAGCCACGACGCCAAGGTCGTCATCCTCGACGAACCGACCTCGTCGCTCAGCGACAGCGAAGCCGAAATCCTGTTCGACATCATCGCCCGGCTGAAGCAGCGTGGCGTCGCCGTCATCTACATCTCGCACCGTATGGAAGAGATCATGCGGCTCAGCGACGACATTACCGTCATCCGCGACGGCGAGTATGTCTCCACCCACGACCGTGACAGCGTCACCATCGAGGCGTTGATCGCGCTGATGGTCGGCCGCCGCATGGAGGAAATCTATCCGCCAGCGGCACACGAACGCAAGGCGGACGCGGCTGCGGTTCTCTCGGTCGAAGATCTTACCCGCGACGGCGATTTCGAGAACATCTCCTTCAACGTCCGTCCTGGCGAGATCCTCGGCTTCTTCGGGCTGGTCGGCTCCGGCCGCTCGGAGGTGATGAACGCGCTCTTCGGCATGAAGACCGCCAGCGGCACCGTCCGCTTCGATGGCGAGACGGTTCGCTTTCGCTCGCCGGCCGAGGCGATCGCCCGCGGCATCGGCTTCGTCACCGAGAACCGCAAGGAAGAAGGCCTCGTTCTTGGCCACAGTGTCGGCTGGAACATCTCGATGGCGGCGCTCGGCGACTTCACCGGGCCGCTCGGCTTCACCCGCAACCGCGCCGAACGCGCGGCAGCCGTCCAGGAAGTCGCAAGGCTCGCGATCAAGGCCCATTCGCTCGACACGCCGTCGGGGTCACTCAGCGGCGGCAATCAGCAGAAGATCGTGCTCGCCAAGTGGCTGCTCACCCGGCCCAAGGTGCTGATCCTCGACGAGCCCACCCGCGGCGTCGACGTCGGCGCCAAGTTCGAAATCTACAAGATCATCCGCCAGCTGGCGGCCGAGGGAACGGCGATCTTGCTGATCTCCTCCGAGCTGCCGGAAGTTCTGGGAATGAGCGATCGCGTCGTCGTCATGCACGAGGGCGTCATTGGCGCAACCCTATCCGGCACCGAGCTCACGCCCGAAACGATCATGGCGCACGCAACAGGATTCCAATCATGACTCAGCAATCCGAAGCCAAGGCCGCTCTCCTGCGGGCGTTGAAACAATATGGCGGCATTCTGCTCTCGCTGGTGATGCTCTGCGTCGTCTTCTCCTTCCTCAACCCGCGCTTCATGTCGGTCGTCAACTTCATGAACATCCTGCAGCAGGTGGCCGTGGTGGCGATCGCTGCCTTCGGCATGACCTGGGTGATCCTGCTTGGCGAAATCGACCTTTCGGTTGGCTCGATCATCGCGGTTGCCGGCATGGTCGGCGCGCAATGCTTTGCCTTCGGCCTCGGCTTCGCGCCGGCGATCGTGCTCACGCTTCTCGCCGGCGCGCTGATGGGCATGCTGAACGGCGTGCTGACGGCGAAGCTCTTGCTCCCTTCCTTCATCGTCACCGTCGCGACCATGGGCATCTACCGTGGCATGGTCAGCCTGCCGACCAACGGCGCCCCGGCGATGATCGAAAATCCGACCTGGACGGCGATCGGCACGGAGAGCTTCTTGGGCCTGCCCATCATCATCTGGGTCGTCGCCGTCCTCTTCCTCGTCAACCACATCCTCTTGAGCAAGACGAGCTTCGGCCGTCGCGCCTATCTAACCGGCGGCAACCGCGAAGCGGCCGTCTATTCCGGCATCAAGGTCGATAGGCTGAAGATCACCATCTTCATGATCTCCGGCGTGATGGCGGCGATCAGCGGCGTGCTCTTGTCCTCGCGCCTGTTCTCGGCCCAGACCAATGCCGGCATGAGCTACGAACTTGACGCGATCGCGGCCGCCGTGCTCGGCGGCACCTCGCTCGCCGGAGGCGTCGGCACCATGGTCGGTACGCTGATCGGCGCGCTCATCATCGGCGTCATGAACAATGGCATGAACATGCTGTCGGTTCCGTACTTCTACCAGCTCATCGTCAAGGGCCTGGTGATCCTGATCGCTGTTTGGCTCGACGTGCGCGCCAAGCAGGCAAAACGCTGATCCGCTGAGAGCGGGATGAGGAAAGTGTGTGCGGTTTTCCGCCCGCACCCCGCTCCGACCTAATCTTCGTGATCTAACGAGTGACACACCCATGCATAAGATACTGACGATCGGCGAAATTCTCGTGGAGATCATCGCCACCGAGAAGGGTGACGGCTTCCGTCAGGCTACCCCTCTGATCGGTCCCTACCCCTCCGGCGCACCGGCAATCTTTATCGATCAGGTTGGCAAACTCGGGCAGGCCGCCGCAATCATCTCGCGCGTCGGCGACGACGATTTCGGCCACGTCAATCTCGACCGCCTCAAAGCCGACGGCGTCGACATCTCCGGGATATCCGTCGATCCGCTCGGCACGACCGGCAGCGCCTTCGTGCGCTATCGCGCCGACGGTAACCGTGCCTTCGTCTTCAATATCCGCCACAGCGCCTGCGGCACGATCCCGCTCGATGACGAGACTCGGGCGCTGGTGCGGAGTTGCAGCCACCTGCACGTGATGGGTTCGTCGCTCTATGCCCCGAGCGTGGTGGAAAGCATTATCGCGGCGATCGAGATCATCAAGTCCGCCGGAGGCACGGTCTCCTTCGATCCAAACCTGCGGGCGGAAATCCTCGACAGCCCCGGCATGCGCGAGGCGCTGCAGACGGTGCTCGCGAAAACCGACGTCTTCCTGCCGAGTGGGCAAGAGCTGTTCCTGTTCACACAGGCAAAGACAGAAGCCGAGGCCGTTGCCGAACTGCTCGCCACCGGCATCAAGGTCATCGTCGTCAAGCGTGGCGCCGAAGGTGCCACCTACTTCGACCGTGACACGACGCTGTCGCATCCGGGCTTTGCGGTCGACGAAATCGACCCCACGGGTGCGGGCGACTGCTTCGGCGCGACCTTCGTCACCTTCTGGCTGAACGGCGCGAAACCCCGCGAGGCGCTGGAGTTCGCCAATGCCTCGGGCGCCCGTGCCGTCATGATTTCTGGCCCGATGGAAGGCGCCTCGACGCGAGCCAATCTCGATACCTTCATCAGTACACGAAAGGGCTGACCGCCATGCAGCAGAACCTTCTGATCGACATTGCCCGCTGGTCCGAACGTCCCGGCCCGCGCGGCATTCCCTCGGTATGCTCCGCCCACCCGCTGGTGATCGAAGCCGCCATGCTTCGCGCGCTCAAGCAAGATGCGGCCCTGCTGATCGAGGCGACCTGCAACCAGGTCAACCAGGATGGCGGCTATACCGGCATGACGCCCGCCGATTTCACCCGTTTCGTCGCCGGCATCGCCGATCGCGTCTCCTTTCCGAAGGACAAGATTATTCTCGGCGGCGACCATCTCGGCCCGAACCCGTGGAAACATCTGCCGGCGGACGAGGCGATGGCCAAGGCAGAGACGATGATCGAGGCTTACGCGAAGGCCGGCTTCACCAAGCTGCATCTCGACACCAGCATGGGCTGCGCCGGCGAGCCCGTGGCTCTACCCGATGCCCTCACGGCGGAGCGCGCCGCGCGGCTGGCGGCGGCGGCCGAAGCCGCCATCCGCGGCGAAGACGGCATTGCCCCTGTCTACATTATCGGCACGGAAGTGCCGGTTCCGGGCGGCGCGCTGGAGGAGCTCGACACGCTGGAAGTCACCGCACCGGAAGCGGCGATCGAGACCGTAGCCGTTCATCGCGACGCCTTCGAACAGGCCGGTGCTGCCGACGCCTTCAGGCGTGTCGTCGGCGCAGTGGTGCAGCCGGGCGTCGAGTTCGGCAACGAGAACGTCATCGCCTATGACAGGCAGAAGGCGGCAAAGCTCAGCGCCAGCCTAAGACAGCTCGACGGTATCGTCTTCGAGGCCCATTCGACCGACTACCAGACGCCGGAAGCACTGAGAGACCTGGTCTCCGATGGCTTTGCCATTCTCAAGGTCGGCCCCGGCCTCACCTTTGCCCTGCGCGAAGCGCTCTACGGCCTCGACCAGATCGCCGCCTTCCTCTTCCCACAAGCGCGCAAGCAGACGCTGGCGGTGGTAACTGAAACGGTGATGCGCGAAGAGCCGGCGAACTGGGGCAAGTATTACCACGGCTCGCCCGAAGCCCAGCGGCTGCAACGGCATTTCTCCTATAGTGACCGCATCCGTTATTACTGGCCACACCCGAAGGTGGCCGCGGCCGTTGAAGAACTGCTCTCGCTCCTCGAAGGCGTAAGCATCCCCGAGACGCTGATCAGCCAGTATCTCCCGGGCAGCTACGAACGCGTGCGCGATGGCAAAGTCGCCGCCAGAGCAAAGCCGCTGGCGATTGCTGCCGTCGACAGGGTTCTCGAGGATTACTTCACGGCCTGTCGCTAATAGCGCCAGGCCGTACGTTCGGTGAATATTTCTGAGCCGGTACTGCCTATCCCCTCGAAATGAACCTATAGATGAAATCAAAACAATATGGGGTATTGCGGCCGTGGACAGACAGATCAAGACGATGGAGGATTTTTCGGAGTTCGTCGGCTTGTCGCGCCCCACGGTCTCCAAATACTTCAATGATCCGGGCTCTGTTCGGAAGAAGACCCGCGATGCTATCGAGGCGGCGATCAAGCAGTCGGGCTTTCGCCCCAACATCTTCGCAGTCAATCTCAACCGCCGCCGCACCAATATCCTCGGCGTCATCGTTCCGAACTCGACCGACCCGTTCTACATGGCCCTGACGCGCCGGATCGAGCACATCGCCAACCAGGCGGGTTTCCTTGCCTTCGTGCTATCCTCCGACGGCCGACCGGAGATGGAAGAGCGGGCGATCGAGACCTTCAAGTCGATGAACGTCGCCGGGGCCATCATTGCGCCGCTCGGCGTGCAATCGCATCATAAGACGCTGACGGCGCTCGGCGAGAGCATTCCACTGATCTACGTGGACTCGCCCCTCGACGACAGTTCCTCCTTCGTCGGTACCGACAACCGCCAGAGCTTCCGGCTGATGGTCGATTATCTCTGCCGCTCCGGAAGCCCGCCCTGCTACCTCGGCATGCCGCCGGTCAACAACAATGCGATCGCCCGGCGCGACGCCTATCTCGAGGCGATGCAGCAGTTGAAGATGGAGCCGGCGCTGGTCGAGACCACGCCGAACGCCTCCTGGGACTTCGAGAAATTCGGCTTCGACGAGACGCTGCGCATCCTCGGTGCCGGTGGTTTTCCGACGCAGACGGTGCTTTGTGCCAATGACCGCGTCGCCTTCGGCGTCATCGCCGCCGCCTTCCAGTCGGGCCTCAAGGTCGGACGCGATGCAGGTTCCGACCTGCGCGTCGCCGGCCACGACGACCATCCGCTGTCGCGCTACACCTGTCCGCCGCTGACGACGGTCGCCCAGAACTACAACGAGATCGGCCGGCTGGCCATCGAACTGCTTCTGTTCAAGCTCGGGGAAACCTCCGACGACGGCGGTGCCTTCCCCGAGGACGAGCGCATTCTCTTGAGCGCCGAGATCATGCTGCGCGGTTCGGCGTGACGATATCACGTCAGGCAGTGGCTTCGCACGATATCGATTGCCGCCGCACGAGGATGACAAGCAGCGGCACGGCGACGATGGAAACCCCGGCCGCGCAGAGGAAGAACGCCGAGTAGCCGAAACGCTCGGCGATCCAGCCCGCACCAAGGCCGCCGGCCATGCTGATCAGGCTGTCCATGCACTGAAAAAGCGTGAAATCGACGCCCGCCTGACGCGGGTCGGCCCAGCCCATGAACTGCGCATAGAGCGCTACGAAGCCAATCGCCATCACGCCGGAGGAACTGGCGACGGCAAGCGTCATCACGAGCGACCGCGAGAGGTCGCCGGACACGCCGACATAGGCAAGGGCGATGAGCATCGCCACCTGCATGAGCAGCGCACCGACAAGCACTGCGCCCGCACCTCGGAGCCGGACGAGCAGACCGCCGAAGAGCGCTCCGCCGAAGCCGACGAGCATGCTGCCGACGCCATTGAGCATGCCGACGGAGGCCAGGTCGAAGCCGTAGTCGATGAGGAAGGGGCCGAGCATGGCGAGCCCCCATTTCTGCGCGGAGACATAAGTCGCCGCAAGCAGCAGACCCCTGCGCACCTCTGGCCGACGCAGCGCCGCTTTCAGCGACGGCACATGGCTGCGCGTTGCGAACGTCAGCCGTGAGCCCGGACCGAGCAGGAACGGAAGGCCGAGCATCAGCACGACGGTCGCCATCGCCCAGACAGCGGGCGCCCAGCCGAGCCGGTCGACGAGGACGAGAAACAATCCCGCGCCGATCGCCGAGCCGACATAGGACCCGCCGACCTGGGCGGCATTGCCCCAGCCGTGATGTTCTTCCGCGAGCGTCTCGACCGCATAACCATCGCAGGCGATGTCAACCGTGGAGGTGAAAAGCGCAATGAACACCAGACAGACGAGCACCGGACCGAGGCGCTCCGGATCCAGCAGGCCGACGAGCGCCAGCATGACAGCGCAGAGCCCGCCGCCGGTGACGACGATGACGGCCGAGCGGTTGCGGCCGGCCGCCGGCAGGCGAAAACGCTCCACCAGCGGCGACCACAGAAACTTCAACGCCCAGGGCAGCACTGTCAGATAGACGAGGCCGATCTCGCCGAGCGATACACCTTGCGTCCTCAAGACCGCTGGCAGGCCGAGCATCGTCAGCCCGCCGATCACGCTCTGCGCCACATAGAGCCCGCCGACCGCGAAGAAGATCGCAGCCGGCGACGGCCTTGTTGACGGCTTGGCTTCAAGCACCATCAGAAGCGATAGCGCACACTGGCGACGACCTTGCGGCCCTCGTCGAAGTAGCAGAAGCCAGTGGTGCAAAGCTGTTCGACCTCGTTGAAGAGATTGGTCGCATTGAGCTGCAGTCGCACGCCCTCGAAGTTCGGATTTGCGGCACCGAGGTCGTAACGCACCGACGCGTCGACGAAGGTGCGTGCCTCGTTGTTGAGGACAGGCGTGTGCACGTTGTCGCCGAAGCTCGATCCGACATAACGAACACCGGCGCCGATGCCGAGCCCTTCGAGGGGACCTGACAGCACCTCGTAGTCGGCCCAGAGCGAGAACATGTGGTATGGCGAGGAGTTCAACTGATTGCCGAGCGTTTCGGCGGTCAATTTGGTGATCTCGACATCGTTGTAGGAATAGGAGGCGATGAAGTTCCAGCCATTGTCGAGCGACGCCGTGGCTTCGAGCTCGAAGCCGCGCGACCGGAGGTCGAGCTGGCGCAGGAGATTCAGGCCGGAAGAGGTCTCGTAGACGGTGGCGTTTTCCTGGTCGATGTTGAAGACGGCGGCGGTGATCGTCGCGTTCTGGCCAGGAATTTCGTACTTGACGCCCGCCTCCCACTGCTTGCCGAGCGTCGGCATGGCCGCCGTGTCGGTGCCGCCGAGATTGATGATCACACCCGGATTGGAAACGAAAGCCGTGCCGTAGCTGACATAGGGCATCATGCCATTCGGCAGGACATAGCCAAGCGCCGCACGCGCCGTCGTTTCGCTGTCGTCGCGGTTGAAGCGGCTTCCGTCGATCGAATATTTGTTGTCCACCCAGTCGTGGCGCAGGCCTGCGGTCAGTCGCCAGGCGTCATATTCGATCTGGTCCTGGAGATAGATGCCGATGCCGCTCTGCGACTGCTTCTGGGTGGAGGTCAGCTTCGGCACATAGGTGAAATCGTCCGTGAAGAGATCCGGCCCACTGCCCTGCTTCGACGTATATTTCATGTAGCTGTAGTCGATGCCGGCAATGAGCTGGTGCGCGGCGGCACCGGTGTCGAAGTCGAACTTCAGGTAGGTGTCGCTGGCAACGCCGGTATTGTCCTCGACGGTCAGGCCTGGATACTTGGCGAACACCCATTCCTGCCGCGTCGAAATGTCGGAATAGCGCAGCTTGTGATAAAGCGTGACGCCGTCGCTGAGTTCGTGCTCCAGCTCGTAGCCGATGCGCCCCTGCTTCTGGGTGAAATCGTTGAAACGGGCGTCGCCGCCATAGGTCGGGATCGCGCCGATCGACTTGCCGTCCGGCCCGTAGCGATTGAGGTAGCCCCAGGTGCCTCCGGTCGTCGAATCCATATATTCGCCGAGCAGGGTGAACTTGGTGCCCTCGTCCGGCTGCCAGGTGAAGGCGGGCGCGATGAACAGGCGATCGTCCTTGACCGCCTCGATATCGGTGCGCCCGTCGCGCGCAAGTCCCGTCATGCGGTAGAGCATCGTGCCTTCGTCGTCGAGCGGCCCGGAGACGTCGAACGCACCCTGAACCCGTCCATAGGAACCGTACTGCACCTCGACCTCGCGCAACGGGTCGCTGGTCGGGCGCTTGGAAACGATATCGACGATACCGCCGGAGCTGCTCGCGCCATAGATCGACGCCGCCGGACCGCGCAATGTGGCAATCGCCTCGACGCCATAGGGCTCCAGCCGGAAGAGGCCGTTGGGGCTGGCGATCTGCCTGAGGCCGTCGCGGAAGATGCCGGTGAGCGTCAGGTCGATGCCGCGCACCTTGAAGGCGTCGAAGCGCGGTTCGGCGCCGTACTGGCCGACGCGGGCGCCGGGCGTATAGTTCAGCGCCTCTTTCAGGTTCTGTGGTTTGAGATCCTGCAACTGCTTCTGGCTGATCACCGACATCGACTGCGGCGTCTGCATAACCGGCGTATCGGTCTTTGTGGCGATACGCGCCGATTTCGCGACATAGCCGTCGGTCTCGACGATGCCCTCGGCACCGGTCCGCTCACCGGTGGCAGTAATCTTTTCGAGCTGCGTGGTGCCGTCCTTGACGACGGCACCTGTGGTGATGGTCGCGTCCGACGGATCGAAGATCTGAACGGTCTTCTCGCCGACGATGCGATAGCGAAGCCCTGTCCCATCCAGAAGCGATGCAACCGCTGCTTCGGTCGCGATCGTGCCGCTGACGCCCTTGGTTTGCTTGCCGTTGGTGAGCGTACTCGGATAGAGCAGGCGCAGGTCCGCTTGCTCGCCGAGTTTCAGAATGCCCGCTTCGAGGGATCCGGCGGGGACGGAGAACGCTCTTTGGGCCGTTTTCGTCACCGGCGCCTGTGCCTGCACTGCGTCCGTGCAAGCAATCAAAGAGACGCCGGCAAGTGCCAAGCGTGCGAAAGTACGGCGCCGTGAACCACGGCCCTCAAAAAAGCTCATCCGAAATCCCCTACTCAACTCCTGGAGCGCCGACTGTTCCTTTGGGGCGGCACTGCCACTGTTGACTAAGAGCGTCGGGAGCTCGATCTCCTGACGTCGTTTGGAAGATTTTCTGCCTAACGCGACTGCACGACGACCATGAACCCGGACAACCTCATCACACGCAGCGGCAGGCTCGTCTCCAGCACCCGCAGCGCGTCATCGGTGTCATGCAAATCGAAGATGCCGGAAACCTCCAACGCGCCCGCCGTCTCGTCGAGTAGCAGGATGCGGCCGCGACGATAGCGTTCGAGCGTGGCCAGCACGTCACGCAGCGGCCGGCGCGAGAAGACAAGCTTGCCATCGCGCCAGGCGGTTCCGACAGCAACGTCCGCCTTCGCCAGGGAAAGCCGCCCCTGCCTGTCGATCGTTGCCGTCTCGCCGGCGCCGAGAATCGCTTTGTTGCCGGATGCCTCAACCTCGACGCGGCCTTCCTCTACCTGCACGTCGGCCGCCCGATCGGCGCTCACGGTGCCGACGGAATAGCGGGTTCCGAGCGCCGTCGCGCTGATGGAGCCGTCTTCGACCACGAACGGCCTGAACGGATTCTTCGCGACGGCGAAGAAGGCCTCGCCTCTAAGGAGCCGCACCGTTCTGCTGTTCTGCTCGTACCGGACCACAAGGGCCGTGTCGGTGTTCAGATCGACCTCGGTCCCGTCTTCCAGTGTAATACGCCTGACTTCGCCAACACCCGTATAGTAGTCGGCGCGCCAACGGTCGCCGTAGGGCGTCGTCAGCGACAGGATCGCGACGCCGGCCGCCAGACAGAGCCCGACGAAACCGCCGACCCGCCGCCGGCGCTGCGCGCGCAATTCGCCTAGCCTCCCTGCGGGAATAGGCACATCGCCCAAGTCGCGCCACAAGGCACGCAATTCGTGGTAGGCCGCCTGATGATCGGGATGCTCAGCTACCCAGCGGTCGAAGGCTTCGCGGTCAGCAACCGTCGCATCCTCGGACTGCAGCTTCGCGACCCATATCGCTGCCGCTTCCAGGATGCCGTCATCGATTGTCTGGCGATTGCCGCTCATTCATGCCTTCCGGTCGAACTGAAATGCCGCTCGGCGATCCGCTCCTGGAATCGCTCCCATCACCTTAGAGTTGAAAGGGCGGTTCTTCCTGACGTCCGCTCAGAAAATAATCTCGGCGCGCATTTTCCGGCATTCGAGAAGCGCGCGGATGATGTGTTTTTCCACCATGTTCCTGGAGATGCCAAGCTCGCTGGCGATCGCGCCGTTGCTCAATCCGTGTAGGCGGCTGAGGATGAAGACCTGCTGGCAGCGATTGGGAAGCCCCTCGATGGTCCGGGTCATGATCAGGAGGCACTGGCGCGCATTGACGATCCTGTCCTGGATTGGCCGGTCTTCGGCGTGTTCCAGTCCTTCGCTGTCTTCCACGAACATCGCTCGTTCGCGCGCGGCTCGCTCGGACGCCACGCGCGCGACAGAACGGGCAACCTGAAACAGATAGGCTTGAGGATTCTCGATCAGGGTGGAGCGTGACGCTTCCAGCATGCGCATGAAGGTTTCCTGCGTGGCATCGACGGCGTCTTCGCGATTCCTGAGGCGGCGGCTGAAGAAGCGACGAATCCGGCTCTCTTCGCGCTCGTGGAGCCCCTGCACCATCGCATCGGTCATCAATCTGTCTCTCCAGCGCACGGCGTTGGCACCACAAGCGCGCAAGACCCGGCGCCATCGTTTATCTTGAATGCACTACTCATGTTTCATAGGCGAAGCGGAGGTGCGCTGCAATGTGCGGACCTGCGGCACGAAGAACCGAAACCGCAACGGGGCCGGTGAAGCCCTATATTGGAAAAGAACTGTTGCACGGAGGCCACGGCAGCCGACGATGGCTGAGCGCGACCGCCGATGTCAGGTGCGTCGCGTGCTCGCCAGCACGTTCCCCATGGAAGTCAGTTCCGAGGCAATGCGATCGATCAACAGTCGCACGCGTCGCGGCTGTACGCTTGCCGGCGGATAGACGATCTGCAGTCCTGTTTCTCCGGACGCGAAGTCCGCAAGCAACTCGATGAGCGCGCCAGAGGCCAGGTCCTCCGCAATATCCCAGACGGATTTCAGCGCGATGCCGTGGCCGGCACGGCACCATTCGGCTACCAACCCGCCGTCATTGGCAACGCGTCTGCCGCGCACCATGACCTTGTGTGGCTTGCCATCGACCTGAAAGGCCCATTCACGATCGAGATTGGCACCGAAGCGCATGACGATGCAGTCGTGACGGGAGAGATCGTCCGGATGTTGCGGCCTGCCCATGGCTTCAAGATAGGCAGGCGCCGCACAGACGGCGCGGCGGTTCTCGCCGAGGATGCGCGACCGAAGCGTGCTATCGGCCAGAACACCATGGCGGATGGCGAAGTCCATGCCTTGTCCGACGAGATCGACGTAGCCATCGGTGAGGTTGAGATCCACCGTCACATCAGGGTGTTCGGCAAGAAAGCGATCGAGGATCGGCACGATATAGCGCCGGCCCATATCCTCGGGCGCACTCAGGCGGATCGGTCCGGAGATGGTACGGGTTCCCGATCGGATGCCGGCCTCCAGTTCTCCGGCCTCCGCCAGCAGGCGGCGGGCACCGTCCACCAGAAGGCGCCCCTCTTCCGTCAGGCTGATCGCCCGCGTCGTTCGCTTCAGCAGGGCTGCGCCATAGTGCGCTTCGAGTGCGGCCAACCGCTCGGAAACGGAGGCCGGCGACAACCCCTTCTCGCGCCCGGCGGCGGAAAGCCCACCCTTTTCGACGATCAGGAGAAACAGGGCGAGGTTGTCGAGCAGCATCTTTCGCTTTCTCCGAAATATAATTTTGGAACTAAGCCAATTATCCGGATGCGTCGCAATAGCTAAATTCCCAATCGAAAAGGAGGCGCGAGATGCAGCTCGACCACGTCACAATCCGCACAGGCGACATCGACGCAACGCGCGCGTTCTTCGAAACGGTCTTCGATCTCACCATCGGCGAGCGTCCGTCGGCCATCCGGCGCATCCCCGGCTTCTGGCTCTACGCCGAGGGTAGGCCGATCGTTCATATCATCGGCAGCTACGGCAACGGTTCTGACCGTGCGGCCGAAGCGATCGATCACGTCGGCTTCCGGCTCGAAGGTTATGCCGCCTTTCGCGCCCGGCTAGACCGGCTTGCGATCCCCTATTCGACGATGGATCTCGCCGAAATCGGCGAACGCCGACTTTTCCTGCGCGCGCCCGGCGGTCCGCTGCTCGAAGCCGTCTTTTGCGAACCCATTCCCGTGGAGAATGACCATGACATTCAATAACAACACCGTTTCCGTCGTCATCGGTGGCACCAGCGGCATCGGCGCCGCCGTCGCCAGGGCGCTGATGCAGCGCCCCGGCCGGGTCGAGATCGCCAGCCGCGCCACCGGCCTCGACATTGCCGACAGCACAGCGGTCGCCGCGTACTTCCGCAAGCTCGGTCCGATCGACCACTTGATCGTCACTGCCGGTTCCGCCGCTCCGGGTGGCAAGATCAGCGATATCGATCTGGGCACCGCCAAGGCTGCCTTCGACGTCAAGTTCTGGGGTTCGGTCGTGCTCGCCCGCGAAGCGGCCCGCTACATGCGTGCCGGCGGCACCATCACCTTCACCTCCGGGTTCCTCGCCCGTCGGACAGTACCCGGCACCTTCGTCAAGACGGCGATGAATGCCGCCCTCGAAGCCACGGCGAAGGTGCTGGCCAAGGAACTTGCACCGCTACGCGTCAACGTCGTCAGCCCCGGGCTGACGCAGACGGAAGCCTATGCCGGCATGACCGGCGAGGCGCGCGACGCAATGTTCGACCGCGCCGCCGCAACCTTGCCCGCCGGCCGCTTCGGGCAGCCCGAAGATATCGCCAGCGGCTATCTCTTCGCCATCGATAATCCCTTCGTCACCGGATCAGTGATCGACATCGAAGGCGGCGCGCTCATCAGTTGACTGAGGCCACCCGAAGGCTTTGCTCGCAGCATGCGCGGCGCCTATTCTGGTTGGATCATCGGCGCCAGCCGTGACGGCCGAGAGAATTCGCAACAGCAGACCGTTTACCCATAAGGAGCACACCATGAAAGCCGTCGCCCTCACCCGTTATCTTCCGGTTTCCGACCCGGAAAGCTTCCTCGACGTCACCCTGCCGAAGCCGGTGCCCGCGGGGCGCGATATCCTGGTCGCTGTCAGCGCCGTCGCCGTCAATCCGGTTGACGTCAAGATGCGCGCGCCGAAGGACAAGATCGAGGAGACGCCGCGCGTCCTTGGCTGGGATGCGAGCGGCGTGGTCGAGGCGGTCGGGCCCGGCGTGACGCTGTTCCGGCCCGGTGACGAGGTCTACTACGCCGGCGACCTGACGCGGTCCGGCACCAACCAGCAGTACCACCTCGTCGACGAGCGCATCGTCGGACGCAAGCCGAAGAGCCTTTCCTTTGCCGAAGCGGCCGCCTTGCCGCTGACGACGATCACCGCTTACGAAGCCTTCTTTGATCGCCTGGGGATCGACCGGGACGGTGCCGACCGCGGCCAGTCGATCCTGATCGTCGGCGGTGCCGGCGGCGTCGGCTCTATCGGCATCCAGCTTGCCAAACGCGCGGGCCTCACCGTTATCGCCACGGCCTCGCGGCCGGAAACCATTGCTTGGGTGAAAGAGCTTGGCGCCGACCATGTCGTCAGCCATCGCGAGCCGCTGGTCGAACAGGTCCGTGCGCTCGGTTTCAACCATGTCGACCACGTCGCCATTTTCAACGACATGCGCCACTGGGACGCCGCCGTCGAACTGATCCGCCCTCAAGGCGGCATCGTCTCGATCGACAATACCGATGTGCCGATGCCGATGGCCGGCATGAAGACCAAGGCGGCCAGCCTCCACTGGGAGTTCATGTTCGCCCGGCCGATGCATCAGACGCCCGACATGATCGAGCAACACCGGCTCTTGTCCTTCGTCGCCGACGAGATCGATGCAGGCCGACTGAAGACGACGCTTGCCGAGATCCTGTCGCCGATCAATGCCGCAAATCTGCGCGAAGCGCATCGGCGCATCGAAACAGGGGCTGCCAAGGGCAAGATCGTCATCGAAGGCTTTGGCGACTGATGCCCGAGCAGGCCGCGGCCGTCACGGCGCTGCCGGCCTGATTAAGCGAAATCGCTCGCCGCGACATAGATTGCTGCGAGCGCCTCGAACCCGACCTGATCTTCGGCATCAAACCGGCCAGGGCTCGGGCTGTCGAGATCGAGCACGCCAAGCACCTTGCCGTCCTTGACCAGCGGCACGACGAGCTCCGAGCGTGACGCGGCATCGCAAGCAATATGCCCGGCAAAGGCATGGACGTCCGGGACCAGCATCGTCCGCCGTTGCGCGGCGGCGGCGCCGCAGACGCCTTTACCAACGGGTATCCGTACGCAGGCGACCTTCCCCTGGAACGGCCCGAGCACGAGCTCGTCGTTCGAGCGCAGAAAGTAAAAGCCAGCCCAGTTCAGATTCGGCACGACATCGAAAACAAGCGCCGAGAGATTGGCGGCATTGGCGATGAAGTCGCGCTCGTCGTGCAGCAGGCCACCGAGCTGGCCGGCGAGTTCATGATAGAATTCGGACTTGTCGGCGGTTTCGATTGTCTTCGAGGCAAACACGGTCCTACCTTTCAAATCTCGGCATCACGCCGCATGGCCGCTCAACGATCATGGCGGCTCGCCAATGGCTGATCGCGGCATTTGCGACCATTGACGCAGCAGTATCATCATCCTCGGAGACAGCAAAATTGCGATCAGGCGATATTTCTAAATGCGATATATCGATACAGCCCGCCCCAGGTTCTCAGCCATCCGTTTCCGGATCGCCCTTCACCGTCGTAATGATTTCGCCGAGCACCAGGTGCAGCGCATCGCGGTAGCCATTACGGGCCGAAGGCCCGCTCTCGGCCGATGTCATGACGACGGTCAGATCGAGACTCGGCACGATGTAGAGCATCTGGCCGCCATACCCCCAGGCGAAATGCACGTCTTCACCGGCAATTCGGCGCTCAAACCAACCATAGCCGTAGGAGTCCCCGGAAAAGCGTGAATTGGTGCGATGCTGCCAGGACGCTTCGATCCATGCCGGAGACACGAGCTGAGCGCCTGACGGTGTGCGGCCGCCATTGCGGTAGAGTTCGCCAAAGGCAAGAAGCGAGCGGGCACTCATCGCCATCTGGTTGCCGCCAAGATAGATCCCCTGCGGGTCGCGATCCCAGGCTCCGATGCGGAAGCCTTCGAGCGGCCCGAGCCAGTCGTGCGCCAGGGTGAGGGTCGACTTGCCGCTCACTTTCGTCAGGATCGCGGAAAGAAGATGTGTGGAGGCCGTCGAATAGAGCATCTGGCCGCCCGGATCGTCATCGAATGGCTGCGCGAGCGCCGTGCGCACCCAGTTGCGGCTGGCGACCCAACGGCCGTAGTTCGGACCTGAAAGACGCCCAAGCCCGGCCTGCATTGATAGGAGGTTGCCGATGGTGATGTCGTAGATGCGCGGATCGGGCGAAGCAGGAAGATCCGCCTTCAGGATCGGCGCGAACTTCTGGTCCGGACCTTCCAGCAGCCCCTTGTCGATAGCGATGCCGACAAGCGCCGAGATGATCGATTTCGACGCCGATTTGATGTTCGTCGCATCCGTCACCCGGTTGCCGCGATAGCCGCGTTCCGCCAGGATCTCGCCATCGCGGGCGACGATCACGGCCTTCAACGGTTCGAGTTCTGTACGCGATGCCAATTCCTTGAGGAGAGCCGAAACCGGCGCCTGCACCTCGGCAGCAGCCGCCAGGGTGAAGAACGTCCAGAAGACGAACGTCGGAGCCAAGAGTGTCCGGGCGAAGACGGCGGTGGCAAATCTGATCATGGATCAGCATCTAAGACCGCCCGGCCCCCGCGTCATCCGTCGCGCCGCCATTTCACGGTGATTTGAAATCCGGGTGACCGCCGGGCCGCGATGCCGACTTCAGTCCGCCGGCTGCCTTGCAAAGGCCTCCACGAAGCGCCGCAGGCTTTGTTCGACGAATTCCGTGACCGGTGCTTGCGGATCGAAACTCCACCAGAGCAGCGCCCCCTGCCATTGCGCCGCCATCAGCAACCCTAGTCCTGGGGCCGCTGCGGGCAATCCCGAAAGACACTCGTCAAGCACACCCGAAAGCACGTCGCGCCATTTGGCGCCCCGCGCGCGGAGCTTCGGATCGCGTAGGTCTTCGCGAAGAATCCGGAGATCGTCGGCATAGGATTCGATGGCGCCATAATCGCCGGAAAGGCCAACGAGCAGCGTAATGGCGCCCTCCGGTGTGCGAGGGACGGTCGCCACCAGTTCCGCCGTCTGTCGGTCGAGACCATCCCAGGCCTGTGTCAGCGCACTCTGGATCAATCGTGCCTTGTTTTCGAAACGCTGCACCAGCGTGGCACCGGAGAGCCCTGTCTTGGCAGCGAGCGCAGCAAAGGTCAGTCCATCCGGACCTTCGACCCGCATCAACGCGAATGCAGTGGCCAGCACCTCCTCGTCGGGCATCGTTTTCGGGCGCGGCATCTTGACTCTCATTTATAACCGAACAATCATTTATATATTACAGTCGAAAGAGAACGCCAGACGGCAACTGGCCCAACGGAGGAAAACATGTCTCTCGAAGGAAAAATCGCGCTCGTCGCTGGCGCGACACGAGGCGGCGGGCGGGGCATCGCCGCCGAACTCGGCGCCGCCGGTGCCACCGTCTACGTGACAGGGCGAACCACGCGGCAGCAACAATCCGACTACGGACGGCCCGAGACGATTGAAGAGACGGCTGAGATCGTGACCGGTCTGGGCGGCAAGGGGATTTCCGTTCAGGTCGATCATTTGCAGCCGGCACAGGTAAAGGCACTCATCGATCGCATCCGCGAGGAACAGGGACGGCTGGACATCCTGGTCAACGATGTCTGGGGCGGTGAATTGCTGTTCGAATGGAACAAGCCGGTCTGGGAGCACAATCTGGAAAATGGCCTGAAGCTGCTGCGCCTTGGCGTCGACACCCACCTGATCACCGCCCACTACGCCCTGCCGCTGATGATCGAAAGGCCGGGCGGCCTGCTGGTCGAGGTGACCGACGGCACCGCCGAGTACAATGCCGAGAACTATCGATTGTCGCCCTTCTACGATCTTGCCAAGGTTTCGGCCAATCGCATGGCCTGGGCCCACGCCAAGGATCTTGCCCCGCATGGCGCGACTTCGGTTTCAATTACCCCGGGCTGGATGCGCTCGGAGATGATGCTCGAGCACTACGGGGTCAGCGAGAACAACTGGCGCGATGCCACGAAGAGCCAACCGCATTTCGTGATCTCGGAGACGCCACGCTTCGTCGGCCGCGCCATCGCTGCACTCGCGGCAGACCCAGAGAAGGCCCGCTGGAACGGCCAGTCGCTTTCGAGCGGCGGGCTGGCTCAGGTTTACGGCTTCACCGATCTCGACGGCTCGCGGCCCGATTGCTGGCGCTACATGCGCGAGGTGATGGAGGCCAACAGGCCAGCCGATGCCACGGGATATCGCTGAGCGAGCCAAGCACTGCCGCTCGCGAAAGAAACGCAATCGATCACGATGACCATCCAGCAAACTTGAAACGGCGCGCCGCCTCCTATAGTCGGAGTTCCAGGCAAACCCAGCGCGCCGCCGCTCCTTATGCGAAGGCGGCGCTATCGAGTGTTATTGAAGATGGCATCGCGGGATCGTTATTCGAGAAAGCTGGAATGCGCGAAATGCGGAGCCTCCGGCTTTGCCGAGGCGTCTGAGAACGACAATGCCAAGACCGGCAATCGCGGCTTTCTCATCGACGTCATGCCGAAAGGCTTTTCGACCGAACGCACCTCTCCCGATCCCGCCAAGCACATGGTCCGTTGCCGCTGCGGCAACGTCTTCGCCTTCAAACAGAAGACCGTCTACGCCCCCGGCAGCGAACCGCGGGACTGACGCGCCATCGCAATCCGGCCGCCGGCGTTGAGAAAAAATTCACCATATTGTCTCAACATCGACCCAATCAGCGGGCAGCTAAGGCGGCGCGCGTTCAAGTTTTGTTGATCGCGGACCCCTGCGGCAAAGGCTTGCGGCCAGAGCTGCCACCGCTTAATCGCTGACGTTGAAGCCGAGCCGACACGCGTTGTTTTGCGAATGACCGGCACCCGTACCGCCGGAAAGACGCTTGCGGCGAGAGTATTTCCAGGAGCCCGCATGCGGCGCGAGACAACAAAGAGCCTTTCTTCCGAGACACCACAGACGGCCAAGTTTTTCGCTCAAATGCACCGCATGCGGCATGCGCTGGCGATCGGAGCGATGGCGGTTGTTCTGACGGGCTGCACGGCGCTCGATGCAGACGACGTGCGCGAACCGCCGCCGATCCCCGCCAAGCTCATTGCCGCCATGGCCAAGAACGGCAGCAAGCCGGAAAGCCCGGTACTGGTTCGCATCTTCAAGCAGGAAAGCGAGTTGGAGGTCTGGAAACAGAACAAGCAGGGGCAATATGCGCTGCTGAAGACCTACCCCATGTGCCGTTGGTCAGGAAAACTCGGGCCGAAGACGAAGATCGGCGACCGCCAGGCGCCGGAAGGTTTTTACCATGTCTCCGCCGGCATGCTGAATCCGAAGTCGCAATACTTCCTGTCCTTCAATCTCGGCTACCCGAACCGGCTGGAGTCGGCGCTCGGCTATACCGGCGAAGCGCTGATGGTGCACGGCGCCTGCTCGTCGTCGGGCTGCTACGCCCTGACAGATCAGGGCGTCGGCGAGATCTACTCCGTGGTCCAGCGTGCCCTTGCCGGTGGCCAGGGCACCTTCCAGGTGCAGGCCTATCCCTTCCGCATGACGGCTGACAACATGGCCAAGCACCGCGGCGATCCGAATTTCGATTTCTGGAAGAACATCAAGCAGGGCTACGACATCTTCGAAACGACGAAGCGCCAGCCGAAGGTTTCCGCCTGCGGTCGGCGCTATGTCTTCAACACCGAGTTCGCCGACGGCGAGCCTTCCGATCCGCTCGCCGCCTGCCCGCCCGCGATATCGACACCTGACTCCGGGCTCGTTGCGAAGCTGCAATCGGAAGACGCGAAGCTCGCGAGCCTGATGGCAAGCCAGGCGCCGGCCCCGCTCAACGCCTATGTCGACGGCGGCATGCATCCGAGCTTCCGGGTGCTTCTCGAGAAAAACGGTGCGGAAAAGCTGGCCGCGAAGATCTCGGGAACTAAGTATCCTATCAGCCGACCCGAAGCGGCGCTGGCGGATCCCTACGCCGGCCTGTAATCGTTCGTCGGCTGGCGACGCACAATTGACTTGAAAGTTCGGTTGCATCGCCAGAAGCGAACACAGGACCATCGAGGGTTCCATGCCTGAAAGAGAGATCCGCCGCCGCACCTTCCTGCAACTCTCCGCGGGGATCGCGGCTGCCGGTCTAGCGGGTTGCGCTTCGACCCGGCCGACGGTGACGCGCTCCTACGCGCCGGAGCCGGTCTCCGAGGCGAACGCGTTCCTTGCAGACATGTACGGCGAGAAGCCGAACGAACTTTATCCGCTGCCGGCCATTCCCTACGAGAAGATCGATCCCCGCTTTTACCGCCAGATGGTTGCCGATCCGACCGGCGAAAAGCCGGGCACGCTGGTCGTCGACGTCGGCAGCCACTTTCTCTACCGGGTCTACGAGAACGGCCAGGCGATGCGCTACGGCGTCGGCCTCGGGCGCGCCGGCTTCGCCTGGGCCGGCCGCGGCGTCATCCAGTACAAGCGCGAATGGCCACGCTGGAAGCCGCCGAACGAAATGGTGGCCCGCCAGCCCGAGCTGCAGCAGTTCAGCATCGAGGCGGGCGGCATGGATCCCGGCCTGAGGAACCCCCTCGGTGCCCGCGCCATGTACATCTTCCAGAACGGCGAGGACACGCTCTATCGCATCCATGGCTCGCCGGAATGGTGGACCATCGGCAAGTCCGTGTCGTCGGGCTGCGTGCGCATGATCAACCAGGACGTGGTTGACCTTTACAATCGCGTGCCGAACGGCACGCCGATCGTCGTCACCGACCTGACCGGCGGCGGCATGGTACAATCGCAGCCGATGCCAGAGTCACAGCCACTTCCAGACCAGCAGCCGTTGCCTGAGCCGTCGGACTACATGCAGATGGGTCCGGACGGACTGCCGCCTCCGCAGCCCCTGTAAGACAGTTCGTCCGATTCAAGGCGATAGCGCGCTAAAGAACGAGAAGCGGCGTCTTGCCCCTCACCCGATCGTAGAGATCGATCGCGTCCTGCTGCAGCATGCGGACGCAGCCGGCGGACGCATTCTTGCCGATCGAGCGCCACTGCGGCGAGCCATGAATGCGGTAGAGTGTGTCCTGACCGTTCTGGAAGATGTACATGGCGCGGGCGCCGAGCGGATTGTCGAGGCCCGGATCCATGCCGCCGGCTTCGATGCCGTATTTCTTGAGGTGCGGTTGGCGCGCGATCATGTCATCGGGCACGGTCCAGCGCGGCCATTTCCGCTTCCATTGGACCACGGCGCGCCCCTTCCAGGCGCGGCCCGCCGCGCCGAGACCGACGCCGTAGCGGATCGCGCGACCGCCCGGCAGCACCCAGTACAGGAACATCTTCTGGGTATCGACGACGATGGAATAGGGCGGCTCGCTGGTCGTGTAAGCCACCTCCTGGCGCAGAAATTCCGGCTTGATCTCACCGTACTGGATGCCGGGAACGTCATAGCCCTCGTCCTTCACCGGTGCGTAGGCCTTTGCATAATCGAAGGTCTTCGTCGGTCCGACCGCTGCACCCGCTGCCTCGCCCGGCGGCTTGCCGTTTCCGGCGATCGGTTCGATCAGCTTCGGCTTCGGTTCGGGTTTCGGGATCTGCGTGCAGGCGCTCAAGACGGAGCTGGCGATCACCGCGAGCAGCGACCGGCGGGACAAATTCATCGACACTTTATTCTATTCCAGGTTGGGATTTCAGTTGGAAATTTTTCCGAGGAGGGGCCCCAGGCTCTTGGGTCGAACCGTGACCGAAATGTGGTGAAAATCATTCTTTGGCGTGGATCGCCACCCGCCGAAGGCACTCGCATGCGGAGTGTTGCAGAATTCCCGCGCCGCCACGGTTGCCCGTTCTATCCGATCGCTACTGCATGTCTCCTTAAATCGATCTCGATTTAGGGACAAAGACATGCAGCAAATCAAAGTGCTACAGCGACCTTTGCGCGTCTGAAGAAGACGCGCGGCGCTGTAGATCACCCTTTGTCGGATCTGGAATGACGACGATGGTGCTGCCGTCCCGGACCTGGTCGTAGAGATAGACGACATCCTGGTTGAGCAGGCGAATGCAGCCGGACGAAACTGCCTTGCCGATCGAGTGCGCCTCGGGGCTGCCGTGGATGCGGTAAAGCGTATCCTTGCCGTCCTTGTGGATGTAGAGGGCACGCGCACCCAGCGGGTTCTTCAGGCCCGGGGGCATGCCGCCATTGGCGATGCTGTAGGGAGCGAGCTTCGGCTGGCGCGCCACCATCTCGTCGGGCGGTGTCCAGCGCGGCCATTTGCGCTTGTAGGCGACGACCGCGCGCCCCGACCAGGCGAACCCCTCGCGGCCGACGCCGATGCCGTAGCGCATCGCCCGTCGACCGGGCAGCACGTGATAGAGATACTTCGCCGGCGTATCGACGATCAGCGTGCCGGGCCGCTCATCGGTCGGATAATCCACCTCCTGCCGCCAGAACTTCGGATCGACCTCGGCGACCTTGACTTCGGGGATCGGGAACTCTTCGTCCGGCATCGCAGAGTACATCGGCGGCACGGCCGATCCCGTCGTTGCCGGTACCGGCGCCGCTGCCGCGATCACCACAGGCGTCGGGCGTGCCGTCGCACAACCGGTGACAAACAGAGAGGCCGTGCCGACGAAAAGGCTGCGGCGGGTGAGCGTGATGCCGGTCTTGTGATCGGCCGGGGATGAAGAGGGCTCGTTTGATTCGGTCATATCGGGCATTCAACGATTCGATTGTTGCAATGCCGCTTCACAGGGAAGTCCTACCTTAAGGCTGCCTTAAGGGAGCGCCTTAAGAGTTCGACTCTCAAAAATGTGAGGAATAGCAATGCGAGTCCTGATCGTCGAAGACGACGATATCCTCAGAGACGGCTTGAAGGTGGGCCTGGCGCTGGCCGGCTTCACCACCGATGCCGTCGGCACCTGCGACGCGGCAGCAACCGCGCTCGCCGCCAACAGCTTCGACGCGATCGTACTCGACCTGATGCTGCCAGACGGCTCAGGCATGGATATCCTCAAGGACCTGCGCTCCGCTCAGAATGACACCCCAGTGCTGCTGCTGACAGCCCGTGACACGGTTCGCGATCGGGTGGCCGGCCTCGACGCCGGGGCCGATGACTACCTGGGAAAACCGTTCGACCTCGACGAGGTGGCAGCACGGCTGCGGGCGTTGTCCCGGCGGTCTACGGGGCGCGCAACGGCTGCACTCGAATGGGCGAGCTTGCGACTCGATCCCGCTCGACAGTCCGTCGAACAGGCGGGCAAGCCGGTGCAGCTTTCCCGGCGCGAATACTCCATCCTGCATACGCTGATGGCACATCCCGGCGTCATCTTCTCGAAGACCAGGCTGGAAGACAGGCTCTACGGCTGGCAGGAGGAAATCGAAAGCAACGCCGTCGAGGTCCATATCCATCATTTGCGCAGCAAGCTCGGGCCCGGTCTGATCGAAACCGTCAGGGGCATCGGCTATCGGTTGGGCGGGGCCGACTGATGCGATCGTTGCGCACGCGCCTCTTCGCCATTCTGCTGATCACGACCGGCCTTCTCTGGCTGTCGGCCACGGTCTGGATCTTTCTCAGCACCCGCGCCGAAGTCGAGCGGGTGCTCGACGCGCGGCTGATGGAGGCCGCGCGCATGGTGAATTCGCTGATTGTCAGCCCCGACATGTTGAAGGAAGAAGGCGACGCTGACGCCAACCGCCTGATACAAAGCGCGACCAAGATCCCGCTGCTCGAGCATCCGCACTATGATCGCCAACTCTCCTGTCAAATCTGGTCGCTGGACGGCACGCTGATCGGCAAATCCGACAGCGCTCCCGACACGACCCTTGCGCCACACGCGATGGGCTTCTCGGAAACCGTCATCAACGGTGAAACCTGGCGGGTCTTCGCGGTTGAGAACGCCAGCCTCGGCGTGCGCGTCCTCGTCGGCGACAACCTGCGTATCCGCGACCGGCTGGTCAACGATCTGGTCAAGGGATTGCTGCTGCCGGCCCTGCTGATCATCCCGTTGCTCGCCGTCTTGATCTGGCTCAGCGTCGGACGCGGGTTGGCACCGCTCAGGAAACTCGCCGGCGATCTCGCAGCGCGCGAGGCCTCCGATCTGCACGCGATCGAAGACCTCGGCACGACGCGCGAAATCAGCCCGGTTCTGAAATCCCTGAATGGTCTCTTCGCCCGTGTCGCCGGCGCCCGCGCGCGCGAACAGAACTTCATCGCCTTTGCCGCGCACGAGTTACGCACGCCCCTGGCCGGCCTGAAGACGCAGGCCCAGGTCGCGCTCGCGAGCGACGATGGCGAAATCCGCGAAAAGGCGCTCGGCCAGATCGTCGCCGGGGTCGACCGCACAGGAAAGCTGGTGCGACAATTGCTGGATATCGCCTCGGTCGAGGCTTCAGAGAGCACCAAACCAGCAGCCGGCTGCAATGTCGGTGAAATGCTGGCAGCCCTTCAGACTGAACTCGCCGGCCAGGCTCACCGGGTCGACGTCGCCATCGACGCACAGCTGTCCGGTCTCAGGATCGGCATGGATCCGGACCTCTTCCGGCTGGCGGCACGCAACCTCCTGGAAAATGCCCTCAACCATTCGCCGCCGGGCGCAACGGTCTCCTGCAGTTGCGAGATCGCGGTGGACCACCTCGTCATCGCGATCGAGGACATGGGACCCGGCATCCCCGACGAGGAGATGCCGCATGTTACCGAGCGCTTCTTCCGCGGACGCTTCAAGACGGCGGTCGGCAGCGGCCTCGGCTTGAGCATCGTCGAACGGGCGCTGGATCGCACCGGCGCGGAACTGGAACTCCGCAATCGCCCAAGCGGCGGCCTGTCAGCACGCATCGTGCTGCCGCCGGGCCTCGTGCGGTGAGCTTGCGCCAGAGCCGGACGTGCGGCTTTGCCCAACTGCCTGCCGTTCAGCAATTCCCGCGGAAAACCGTTTCACCCTTCGCGCCGCCGCTATGACTCCCGGCAACGCAAACTAGCTCGAAAGGAGGCGTTGACCTCACGATCAGGCGTGACACGCTCAGGCATGGGTCACATCAGTCATCCGCGAGGACCAAACTCCGGGTGGCGCGAGCCGAGAGGAGACGAGTCATGGCAGGGAACGGTAGCTACAACGGAAAGTGCTTCTGTGGCGCAGTCGAGATCGAAGTGAGCGGCGACCCGGCCGCCATGGGCTTTTGTCACTGCAGCTCGTGCCGGACGTGGTCGGCGGGGCCAGTGAATGCCTTCACGCTCTGGCCGCCGGAGAAAGTGCGGATCGTCAAGGGCGCGGATAATTTCGTCGGCTATCAGAAGACTGCGACGAGCGTGCGCAAATGGTGCAAGGTCTGCGGCGGCCACCTCATGACCGAGCACCCGCTCTGGGGCGTGACGGACGTCTTTGCTGCCGTCATTCCGGCGCTACCGTTCAAGCCCGCGCTCCACGTCAACTATCAGGAGACCGTACTGCCAATGAAGGACGGCTTGCCCAAATATCGCGATTTCCCGCCCGCTTTCGGCGGCACCGGGGAATTGATCGGGGAATGAGTCAGGCCGCGGCGGGAGCGGCGCTCGCCAGGTAGTGCTGGAGGGCGGTGCGGGTGTTGACGAACAGGCGATCGGGGCCGAGCTGGTCGGCAAAGCCGGAGGCCCGCACATAGGCGAGCACGTCCGGGTTCAGCTCGGCCAGCCACACGGTGACCCCGTGTTCGCTGATGCGACGCTCGCCTTCCATCATCATCTGCAGCGCGGAATACTCGATGTCGGAGACGCGGCTCATGTCGAGCACGAGTACCCTGGGCTTGTGCTTGGCGACCAGCATCTGCGCCTGGTCTGCCACCTGTTGGGCATTGGCAAAGAACAGGCGTCCCTCTGGCCGAAGAATCAGCAAGCCTTCAAAGGTCTCGTCGTCAGGATGATCCGGTGACAGCGGCCGGAGCCGATCGGTGCCGCGCTTGCGACCGACGACATGCACCTTCGGTGCTGAAGCCTGGCGGGCCAGCCCGATGAACGACAGGATGATCGCGATGATGATGCCTTGGAGCGTGCCGAAGAACAGCACACCGAGGAAGGCCGCAAGCGCCCATTGAAACTCCATCCGCCTGACCTTGCGAACCGACCAGAAATCCGCCGGTTTGATGAGCCCAACCGAATAAACGATGACGATCGCCGCGAGGACGGCCTGCGGCAGCAGGCCGAGCAAAGGCGCCAGGACGAGCATGGTCGCCGCCGCGGCCGCAGCAGTGACCAGCGACGCCACTTGCGAATGCCCGCCGACGGCATGCACGACGGCGGTTTGCGATGTGCCGCCACCGGCGCTCATGGCGCCGAACAAGGCACCGGCGAGGTTTGCGGCGCCCGTCGCCAGCAGCTCGCGGTTCGCCCTGATCGGCGGGTCGGAGGGAGCGGCAAATGCACGCCCGGCGGCGATGGTCTCGGTGAAGCTCATCAGTGCAATCCCCAGAGCACCGGGCAGAAGCTCTCGGGCGAGACCGAGGCTAGGCAGGGTGATCGAGGGCAGCGACTGCGGAATGAAGCCGACGATGGAGACGCCGAGCGCCTCGAGACCGGCAAACCAGGAGAGCGCAACGCCCGCCGCCACCGCCAGAAGCGGCGCCGGCGAATGTGGCCAGAGCCGTTCCATCGCCAGAAGCGCCACCAGGGCGGCAGCCGCAATCGCCAAGGTGAGCGTCGAGGTTTCCGGCAGGTGGCTGGCGATGCTGAGGATATCCCGGAAGAAGCCTTCCTTGGTGATGTGAAGGCCAAGCAGCTTCGGCACCTGATCGAGCACGATGACCAGGCCGATGCCGGCCTTGAAACCGATCAGGACCGGCGAGGAGATGAAATTGGCGACGAAGCCGAAGCGGAGAACCGAAGCGAGGATAAGAAGCCCGCCGGTCATCGCCGTCAGCGTCGCGGTTGCCGTTATCAGCTTGCCGGGATCGCCATCCGGGACGGCAAGGCCGAGCTGCGTTCCGGCGAGGATCGCAAGCGTGGTCGTCGACGAGACGCTCAGGACCCGGGAGGTGCCGAGAAGCGCGTAGACGATCATCGGCACGAAGGCGGTGTAGAGACCTACACTGACAGGCAGGCCGGCGACCGTGGCATAGGCCATCGCCTTCGGCAGAACCACGGCAGCGGCCGTGAGACCTGCAATCACATCGAGCCGCAAACCCGCGGTGAGACCGCGACCGTCGCCGACAGACGAATGCTCGTTCGATGCCATCCGGACTGCCCTCTGACAGAAGCTTTCATGAAGCAATTCTAAAGCGATAGCACTGGGCCAAATCGGTTGCAAGAAGCGCCTCAGCCGGAGATCGAATGTGGTTTCCGGTCTCCCAAAGCAGGCGCTGGCAGGCTGCTCGACTTGCGGCTATCTTGACGACGGCGGATGCGGAGCCGAGAGAGGATCCCGGCGACAGACGCGAAGCGGGATCGTCGGCAGGACGGGTTTGCTGCCCGGCGAAAGGGAGGATTGCGTGGCGGAATCTGATCGCAGGAGCCATTCGAAAAGAATGCGGCGCCTGTTCTTCTCCAATCTTTACCAGCAGCTTCAGGTGCTGTGGCCGATCTTCTCCGCGATCCTGATCGTGATGACCGGGTCCGGTGTCGTCATCGGCCGCATCGAGGACTGGCGGCTCGATGAGGCTCTCTATTTCACCTTCGTTACCGGCCTGACGATCGGCTACGGCGACATCACGCCGAAACACTTGAGCGCACGGCTGCTGGCTCTGGTGATCGGCTTTTCCGGCATCGTCCTGACGGGCCTCGTCGCGGCCATCAGCGTGCAGGCGCTGAATGCAACCAGCAGGAATGAAATGGACGAACGCTGAGGAGAGCGAACCGGCCATGCATGCCCGCTCTCCGGTGCAAGTCTGCCGCGGCTCAGCCGGCCACGAAGCGCCCCTCGGACACGATCTCGGAGAGGGCCTTGCGCGGGCTCGGCTGTTCGCGCTGCTTCAGGGCGTCCGGCAGCAGTGCCTTGTCGCCCTGACGGCCGATCGCGACGGCTGCCTCGATCCGGAAGTTTTTGGGCACTTCGAGTTCGGCCCGCGCGCGATCATAGTCGATGCCTGCCATGCCATGCGCCTGCCAGCCGGAATGGGCCGCCTGCAGGGCGAGCGCACCCCAGGCCGCGCCCGCATCGAAGGAATGGGTGTAGGAGGGCACCTCTTCGCTGGCGCCGGGCGGTAACAGCGATGTCTTCGACAACACGAAGATGAGGGCCGAGGCCTCCTTTGCCCAAGTGCGGTTGAACTCGTTTAGAAGACCGAGCAGCTTCTCCCAGTCGCGCCCGCCACGGCGGGCATAAACGAAATGCCAGGGCTGGGCATTGTAGGCGGATGGCGCCCAGCGGGCGGCCTCCAGGATTTCGAACAGCGCGGCCTCGGAAATCTCTTCGGCGGAATAGGCCCGCGGCGACCAGCGTTCGAGGAAGAGCGGATTGATCGCGTGGTCCGCGACACGTGAATTCACATGCAATGTCATGGGGATGGTCCATTCATCGGCGACGCGCTGCCACCGTTCGGGTTGGTCATTGGCGGCCGAAGCTTTCGTATCGGTCGCAACGACTTCTCAAGGTCGAGATCTCATCGGAGAGTTCGGCGATACGGTCCCTGAGCTCATTGGCCGTTCCGTCCTCGATCTCGTCGAAACCGAAACAGTCCCGCGCCTCGTGCAGTTCCAGCCGTCCCTGCAAGACTTCGCGGATTGCGCTCAAGCGCTCATATTGCCGCAGCATGCTCATCTCAGACCTCGTTTCAGCCAGTCGCCGCAATCGCGCCGACCGGAGGGTGCTTCTGTCCGGCCCGGTTCCTGACCGAGCTTCCCCGAGATTATCCACACAAATGGTAGATTAAAGGAATTCTGACCCAAAGAGCGGGCGAGACGTGAAAAACTGCTCCGCCTTTGGTTCATGCCGCAGGCGCAAGCGGCGGGGAGATGAGATGGTTGCCGGCAACGCTGTCAACCCTGTGGCTGGGTGGACCTGGGCGATGGGAGGCTCGCCCAGGTCGGGAGACGTCAAGCGGTCGGCAGGTCCTTCGCGTCGGGGCGGTTGCCATCGAGGAAGCCCATGTCCCGCTTCAGATGATCCGACAGGTCCCTGACGTCGACGACATCGAGCACCGGGCGCTTCCGTGCGAACAGAAGCGCCAGCCAGGAGCCCGCGGAAAAATCGTTTGTCGACGAAAAACTACGTACTTGAATGGTTGTCATAGCCATCATCCTCTTCATCAATCCGTCTAATGGACGGACCTTGAAAATGGTTATGAACCACATCACCTTCCAATCGAATTTCGCTCACCATACATAAGGCCATTTGATGCATAAGACACTTCCGCTCCCGCCATTGACGGCGATACGCGTTTTCGAGGCGGTTGCCCGGCATGGAAGCTTCACCAAGGCCGCAACCGAGCTCGGCATGACCCAGGCGGCGGTGAGCTATCAGATCAAGGTTCTCGAGGATCGTGTCGGCGCACCCCTGTTTTTGCGCCGACCGCGCCAGATCGCTCTGACCGAAGTGGGGCAACGGCTCGCGCCCGCCGTGACGCAAGCCTTCGAGCAGCTCAGCGAAGCCTACGTGACGGCGCGCGGCGGCGCCCAGGGAACGCTGGTGATCAGCACGATCGCCACCTTCGCCTCCAACTGGCTGGCGCGGCGCCTTGGCTCCTTCCAGATCGCCCACCCCTCGCTTGCCGTCCGCCTTCAAACCGAGCCCCACCTGGTCGACTTCAGCCGCGAAGAGGTCGATATCGGCATTCGCTCAGGCAGCGGCGACTGGCCGGGGCTTGCAGCACACCGGCTCATCAACGCCGATTTCACCCCCATGCTCAGCCCGAGCCTCGCCGCAAGCATCGGCGGGGTGAAAGAACCGGCCGATCTCCTGCGTCTGCCGCTGCTCGATCCGGGCGACCCCTGGTGGGCCAAGTGGTTTATGGCCGCAAATGTGCCGGCCGAGGGCCTCTCGAGCCGTCCCGGCGCAAGCATGGGCGCACAGGTCTATGAGGGCAACGCCGCGACGGCCGGCCAGGGCGTCGCAATCCTGACGCCCGCCTTCTTTGCCGCGGAATTAGCCGATGGGCGCCTCGTCCAGCCCTTCGATCTCCTCTGTAACGACGACCAGGCCTATTGGCTGGTCTACCCGGAAACGCGGCGCAATTCGTCGAAGATCAGCGCCTTCCGTCAATGGATCCTGGGCGAGCTCGCAGCGACCTGAGCCCAAACATTTTTGCCTCGTTCCGGAACTCTCGGGCATGCCCAGGAGTTGCATTCCCGAAGCGCCCATAACGGGGTACACGGGAGCGACCATGCAACGCGCGCCGACGGAAGAGTTCCGTTCAGCCACTGAGAACGCCTGGTGGACTGTCCATCGCGGCGATGGACCGATCGTCGGCACCGCGATCCACAACGGGCATGCCATGCGCAGCGACGCCCGGGCGCTGGTGGCCCTGACGGACGAGCAAAGGCTGCGCGAGGAGGACCCGTTCACCGAGTTCATCATCCGGGATCTCGCCAACCGCATTGTCGTCCATCGATCCCGCTTCGAAGTCGACATCAACCGTGCTCGTCCCGGCGCGGTCTATCTCCAGCCGGCTCAGGCTTGGGGCCTTTCCGTCTGGCGGGAGCCGCCATCGGCGGAGCTGATCGAGGCCTCGCTTGCCCTTCATGACGAATACTATGCCATGCTACGGTCGATGCTGACGGCAATCGAGCGCCGCCACCGACATTTCATCGTTCTTGACGTACACAGCTACAACCATCGACGTCAGGGGCCCGAGGCCGAACCGGCCGACAGCGCCGAAGCGCCCGAGGTCAATATCGGAACCTCGTCCATGGACCGCGACAAATGGGCCGACGTCATCGACACGCTGATATCGGCCGTTAGCGCCACCACCATCACCGGCCAGCCGATGGATGTGCGCGAGAACATCGCCTTCCAGGGACGCGGGGAACAGACGCGTTTCATCCACGAGCACTTTCCCGATACCGGCTGCGCGATCGCGATCGAGTTTAAGAAAACCTTCATGGACGAATGGACCGGCAAGCCGGATCTCGAAGCGCTGCGGTCGCTGCGCACACTGGTCGGATCGCTCGCTCCGGTCCTGACCGAGGCGCTCGCGAGGCAGCGATGACGGACCGGACACCCATGCTCGCCGGTCCTGGATCGGAGTGGCTTGATGAAGCCATTGTCCGACTGAAGAATGGTCGTGCCGTGCGACGGGACTTCGGCGAGGGTGGACGACTGCACATCGATCGCCTGCTTCCCTTCCTGTGCGTTCATATTGCCGCCGAGCAACAGCAGCAGCCGGTCGCCCGCGACATCGCCCAGGCGAATGCCGCCTATCTGCTGGCGCCAAGCGTCGATATCGCCGCCGCCGTTATCGAACGGGTCGGCCACGTGATCGAAGAACGACTGGGCATGTTCATCGTTCTCGAATTTGCGGAACTCGAAAGCGACGATCCGCCCGCCAAGGACGCGCCTTTCCTGCCGCCGTTCCTGATCGAGGTTGTCGCCGGGACGACCGGCGCCGAGCAGGTTGCTGCGAAAGCACTGATCGAGACAGCTGCAACGATCGAAGGAAAATTCCGAACGCCCCATGTGACGCTCGTCGAGCGAAAACCGGATGCGACCGCACAGCGGAAATCCCTGGCGATCGACTATCCTCATCTCACCGTACGCTTCGCGCCGATCTATTGCGAGCCCGGCACCCGCCGCATCTATCCGCAATTGCGCGAGCGGCTGGTCGCAAGCGTCTTCGATGCCGGCCTTCGGGCCATCACAGCCTTCGCCCGCGCCAGGTCTGACGACTTCCGGATACCGACGCACCGTGCCCTTGGCCGGAAGGCCTTCGTCGACGCGGTCGTGCGCGCCGACCGCGGCATGGACGACATCGCCTCCAGCTTCGATTTCCTGCTCGCGGTAACGCCGATCAACGCCGAGACCGCCTGGGCTGAGTTCGCGTCGAGCGGCTTTTCGCGCAGCCCCCGCCTCTACTATCGCCCGCTGACCCTGCAGATCGAAACGGCCAAGCGCAAACTCTTCACCCTCAATTTCGAGCACCTTGAAGATCCACTGCTCTACGCCCTCTATCGCGAGAAGCAGCAGGAGATCGATCTCCAGCTCTCGATGATTTCCGCCCGCGAGACCCGCAAGTTCGTCGAACTCGGTCGCGCACTCTACGGCCCGGTCGAAGACGAGCTTCTCGACGCCGCTTCCAACGTCCTTGCGAAAACCGCCACGGATGGGGACACGTCGCTGACATCCGGCGACAAGCGCGGCTGCGACTACATAAGGGAGCGTGCGCAGGCGATGATATCAGCCTATCGGCGCCAATCGCCCGATTTCACCGCGTCCGCCGAAATTCGCGACGACCTGCCGGCCGGCCTGCTCGTCTCGCGTGGCCAATTGCTGATCGCCCGAAGCTCGGCACTCGACGCCGACCGCGTCGAGGCGTTGCTCAACCATGAAGTGGGCGTGCACCTGCTGACCTACTTCAACGGCTCGGCACAGGGCCTCAGGATTCTGCGCTCCGGCCTCGCAGGCTACGAGGGCATGCAGGAAGGGCTCGCCGTTTTCGCCGAATACTTGAGCGCCGGCATGACAGCGGATCGGCTGCGGGTGCTTGCGGCGAGAGTGGTCGGCTGCGCGGCCCTGCTGGACGGCGCCGAGTTTCCGGACACCTACCGGCTGCTCGTCGACGACCACGGTTTCGGCACCGCCGAGGCCTTCAACATTACGCTGCGCATCTATCGCGGCGGCGGACTGGTCAAGGACGCGATCTACATGCGCGGCCTGCTGCAGCTTCTCGACCACCTCGCCGACGGCGGCAATCTCGAACCCTTCTGGATGGGCAAGATCGCCGCATCGCATTTCGGCGCAATCCAGGAACTCAATTTGCGCGGCCTCCTTGGTGCCGCGGCCATTCGCCCTATTTTTCTCGATGACGTCAAAGCGCGCGACCGGCTTCAGCGAGCCGAGAGGGGAATGACCCCGCTCGACATGGTCGCAGACTAAAGCGCCGTGCGTTCAGATGAACGCACTGAGATTTCAGCATATGTCGGAGTCGGACCGCTAGGAAACCGGATGCGCATCGCCTTTCTCGTCAACTCGATCGAGGGTGAAGAGACGTTTTACGCGACGACGTCGCTGGCGCTTGCAGCGCTCGCCCGCGGCCACGAGATTGCCTACGTCACGCCTGGCGACTTCACCCTGAGGCCCGATGGCCGGCTGACGATCCACGCTCTGAGCCTCGCTTCGGCGAAGCCGCGCAAGGCCGAGGCCTTCATCGCCGCGCTGCGAAGTGGCGCCACACGGCGCGACATCCTGGACATTGCCGAAATCCAGGTTCTGTTTCTCAGAAGCGATCCGTCGGAAGACACCGGCCCTCGCTCCTGGGCGGCCCACGCCGGCGTCATCTTCGGACGACTTGCAGCCGAACGCGGCACGATCGTCGTCAACGACCCCGACGGCCTGGCACGGGCGCAGAACAAGCTCTATCTCCAGGACTTCCCCGAAATCGTTCGGCCGACCACGCTGATCTCGAAGCACATCGAGGAGATAAAGGCCTTTGTCGACGAGCACCCCGGGGGCGTCATCCTCAAGCCGTTGCAAGGCTCCGGCGGCAAGAACGTCTTCAAGGTCAGTTCCAGCCACGAGACGAACCTCAACCAGATCTTCGAGGTGGTCTCCGAGATGGGCTATGTGATCGCACAGGAATATCTGCCGGCAGCGACCGAAGGGGATGTCAGGCTGTTCCTGATGAACGGCCGGCCGCTCAAACGCGGCGATATCTATGCCGCGGTTCGACGCGTTCCGGCGGACGGCGAACTGCGGTCCAACATGCATGTCAACGGCAGGCCGATCGCCGCGGTGATAACGCCCGAAATGCTTACCGTCGCCGAACAGATGCGTCCCAAGCTGGTGCGCGACGGCATGTTCCTTGTCGGACTCGACGTGGTCGGCGACAAGCTCGTCGAGGTGAATGTCTTTACCCCCGGGGCCCTGCCCGAGATCGCCGAGCTTACCTCGATCGATTTCAGTGAGGATATCGTGGCGGCGCTTGAACAGAAGCTCGACATCAAGCGAGCCAACGGCGGCACCCTTTCCAATCGCGAGCTTGCTACCCTCTGACCTGCACTCGGTGCCCGCGGGAGTTCCACCTGCCCGGCGATCGGGGAAATCCTGCCTTTCGCGCTGTCAAAACCCCGCTCGCGCGGTATAAGCGCCGCGCAGCCTGGGTATCTTCGTGCTCCCAAGCGAAGATCACCAGCTGCCGCCGGCGCGTCCAATTGGACGTCCTCCCAAGGCCCAAGCTCCGGCGTCAACGACATCATGAGGTTAAACCATTGGCAGGTATCATCACCAAGGGCTCTGAGCCCGCGCGCGCGGTCTCATCCGCGTCATCGGACGCCACGGGCTATCGATTTGCCCTCTTCGCGCTCACCTCACTGTTCTTCATGTGGGGCTTCATCACGTGCCTGAACGACATTCTGATCCCGCATCTGAAGAACGTCTTTTCGCTCAACTACACGCAGTCGATGCTGATCCAGTTCTGCTTCTTCGGCGCCTATTTCATCGTCTCGCTTCCTGCCGGCGCGCTGGTCAAGCGCATAAGCTACAAATGGGGGATCGTGCTCGGTCTCGTCATCGCCGCAGTCGGCTGCGCGCTCTTCGTGCCGGCGGCAAGCTATCGCATCTATGTGCTGTTCCTCGGCGCTCTCTTCGTGCTGGCGAGCGGCATCACGCTGCTGCAGGTCTCGGCCAACCCCTATGTGACCGTGCTTGGTCCGCCGGACACGGCCGCAAGCCGCCTGACGCTGACCCAGGCCTTCAACTCCCTCGGCACCACGCTCGCCCCGATGTTCGGCGCGACGCTGATCCTGTCGGCTGCGGTCGTCGCGACCGCTGACGCGACGCCGGAGCAACTCGATGCTCTAAGGCTCGCGGAAGCGAGCGCGGTCAAGATGCCCTACCTGCTCCTTGCCGCCGCCTTCCTGCTGCTTGCGGCGCTTTTCGCCGCCCTGAAGCTGCCGACCGTCGAAGTACATGACGAGATCGAGCCGATTACCGACGGCAAGTCGGCTTGGCACTATCGGCATCTTGTTCTCGGTGCGATCGGCATCTTCGTCTATGTCGGCGCGGAGGTCAGCATCGGCAGCTTCCTCGTCAACTTCCTGAACCAGCCCGACATTGCCGGCCTCTCGGAAGCCGACGCCGCCCACTATGTGATGTATTTCTGGGGCGGAGCGATGGTCGGCCGGTTCATCGGCGCGGTTGCGATGCGTTTCGTCGACGACGGCAAGGCGCTCGCCTTCAATGCGGTCGCAGCGATCGTGCTGCTGCTCCTCACCGTCTTTGCCGGCGGCAGCATTGCCATGTGGTCGGTCCTGGCGATCGGGTTCTTCAATTCGATCATGTTCCCGACGATCTTCAGCCTGGCGCTCTACGGTCTCGGGAAATACACGAGCCAGGGCTCCGGCGTCCTGTGCCTGGCGATCGTCGGCGGCGCACTCCTGCCGCTGATCCAAGGCGGGCTTGCCGACACGGTCGGCATCCATCTCGCCTTCCTGATGCCCGTCGCCTGCTATGCCTATATCGCCTTCTACGGCTTGAAGGGGCACAGGCCGACCTGATTATGAGAATCCGCACTTCGCCGCCGCGGCGGCGAAGTGCCTTTTGCCGGAATAGCGCCTACAGCGACTCGTCGACGATGACGACAGGACGCCCCATCGAGCAAGCCTCGACACGCGCCTCGACGCGGTAGACGGAGCGCAGCATGTCCGCAGTGATGACCTCATGGGTCGGGCCGCTCGCCAGCACCGAACCGCCGCTGATGACGATTGTATCGTCGCAATAGCGCAGCGCATGGTTCAGGTCGTGCAGCGCGATCAGCGCCGCCATTCCCGATTGCGCCGACAGGCGTTTCATGAAGCCGAGCACCTCGATCTGGCGGAAGAGATCGAGCGCCGAGGTCGGCTCGTCCATCAACAGCACTTCGGGCTTACGCACCAGGGCCTGGGCAATGGAGACGAGCTGGCGCTGGCCTCCAGAGAGTTCGCCGAGGCCGCGAAAAGCGAGATCGGCGATCCGCAGTTCTGAAAGCACCCGATCGATCTCCGAGAGCTCGCTGTCCTTCACCTTCCAGCCGGAGCCCTGCTTGGCCGACAGCAGAACCGATTCATAGACCGTGAGCACGGCATTGGCGCCGGTATCCTGCGGCATGTAGCAGATGCCCTCGGCTCCCTTGGCGGTGTCGGACAGATGGACGGTTCCGGGCCCGGACGTCAGGCTTGCGATGCGCTTGAACAGCGTCGACTTGCCGGCCGCATTCGGACCGATCACCGCCGTCAGGCCGCCGCCTCTGAGCACGCCGGTATTGACGTCGGACAGCACGGTTCGCCGGCCATAGGTCGCGCCGACTTTTTCCAGCGTCAGGCTTACCATGCGCGCCTCCTGTTGGTGAAAATCAGCACGAAGAAGAAGGGCACGCCGACCAGCGCGGTGATGACGCCGATCGGCAGCACGGCACCCGGAATCAACATCTTGCTGACGACGGAGGTGACCGAGAGCAAGAGCGCGCCGCACAGAACCGAGGCGGGAAGGAAGAAGCGCTGATCTTCGCCGACCAGCATCCGGGCGATGTGCGGCGCGACGAGGCCGACGAAGCCGATTGTGCCGACGAAGGAAACCGGAATCGCCGCAAGCAGGCTCACCGTCATCATCGCTTCAAGCCTTAGCCGGCGAACATTGATGCCGAAGCTCGCCGCCTTGTCGTCGCCGAGCCGAAGCGCCGTTAGGGCCCAGGCGTGCCGTGCAAAGAGCGGCACGGCGAAAAGTAGTACGGCGCCGGTGATCCAGACCTTCGGCCAAGTTGCCTTGGTGAGGCTGCCCATCGTCCAGAAGACGACTGCGGCCAGTGCCTGTTCGGAGGCGAGATATTCGAGCAGCGACAGCGCGGCATTGAAGGTGAAGACGAGCGCGATGCCGAGCAGCACGATCGTTTCCACCGTGACGCCGCGCATGGTGGAGGCCAAATGGATGAAGAGTGCCGCCAGCATCGCCATCAGGAAGGCGTTGATCGGCACCATGTATTGGACTGCGACCGGAAAGACCGCGATGCCGGCAACGAGGCCGAGGGCCGCGCCAAAACCGGCAGCGGCGGAAATGCCGAGCGTGAACGGGCTTGCGAGCGGATTGGCGAGGATCGTCTGCATCTGTGCACCCGCGACCGACAGCGAGGCGCCCACCGTCACCGCCATTAGCGCGATCGGCATGCGGATGTCCCAGATCACCACCCGAAGCTGGTCGCTCACCGTCTCAGGCCGAAACAGCGCCGTCAGCACGTCGGTGAGCGGATAGTTTGCGGGCCCGAGCGCCATGTCGACTGCGACCGATGCAAAAAGCGCGCCGATGAGACAGAAGATCAGCACCAGACGGCGCAGAACGAGGGCGCGGTAGCGCCCTCGTCCCGCAATGCCGGAAATATGGTCGGTCAAGGCAACCATCATTCACCCCCCTTCTCAAGCGATACGAAGTAACCCGGGCGATAAGTCACCGGCAGGAACTTCTCATGAAACTCGCGGAAGGTCCGATCCGGATCGATGTCGTCAAAAAGTTCCGGGTGGAACCATTTGGCGAATTGCTGAATCGGGACGAACTCGTAGGGCGCACCGTAGAACTGGTGCCAGACTGCATGAACGTTGCCCTCCTTCACCGCCTTCAGTCCGGGGAAGCCCGGGCGCTGCATCAGGCCGCGCAGCCGCTCCTCAGCCGCTGCTGCATCGGCGCCGCGGCCGACGCTGACGAACTGGTTGAGATCGGACTCCGCCGACCAGTTGCTGCCGGTAATGATGACATGGTCCGGATCGCTGACGATGAGTTGCTCGGGATTGAGGTCACCGAAGGTGCCCTTGATGACGTCCGAACCGATGTTGTGGCCGCCGGCCTTTTCCACCATCTCGCCGAAATTGGCCGGACCGAAGGTTCGGCAGCAGGCGAATTCGCCGGTGATGCCGGGCGAGCGTTCGATGAACACCTTCGGACGCGCAATCGCCCCGGCCTTGGCCAGGCGGTCGGTCACCAGCGCGATCTGGGCGTTGCGGTACTCGATGAATTCGCGCGCCCTTGCTTCGGCGCCAAAGAGCTGGCCGAGGATTTCGACGGATTTCTCGCTGTTGGCCGCCGGATCGACGCGGAAATCGACATAGACGACGGCAATCCCGGCAGCCGCGGCCTTTTCGATGAAGCCAGATTCCTCAACCGCATCTCGCGCTTCGAGGTTCAGCGTCAACACGTCAGGCTTGAGCGCAATGGCCGCTTCGAGGCTGAAATCCCCCGTCGGGATATAGCCGAAGCGCGGCAGTTTCTCGATCTCGGGGAACCGCTCGACATACGCGGCGTAGGAATCCGGATCCTTCTTGATGAGATCGTCACGCCAGCCGACGATCGTATCGAAGACGTGCTCCCCCTTCAGCGCCGCGGCGATGTGAATCTGTCGCGCCTCGCCAAGGAGTATCCGCTTGGCGGGAAGCGCCATTTCGACTCGACGGCCGGTGACGTCGACGATATCCGAAGCCGCCGCCGGCAGAGCCGCTAACACGACCGCAGCAATCATCGCGGACGCGATTTTCCTGAAGATCGACATTCTCATACCTTTCGATCGCGGCGCCGGCGGTCCCCGTCCCGCCAGCCGCCGATGCACTTACTTGCTGGTCGTCAGCGAAACGAAGTAGCCACCTTTGTAAGGAAGCGGCAGGAAACGCTCGTGCAACTCCCTGAACGTCTCCTCCGGGTCGAGATCGGCGAAGAGGTCGGGATGCAGCCACTTGGCAATCTGCTGGATCGCGACGAACTGGTAGGGATTGTTGTAGAACTGGTGCCAGATGGCATGGACCTGGCCGTCCTTGACCGCCTGCACGCCGGTAAAGGCCGGGCGCCTGGTGAGGTTTTCGAGCTTGCGGGCGGCTTCCTTTTCATCGGCACCGTAGCCGACGCCGACCCAGGCACCGCCCGGCACATAACCCTGCCAGTTGCCGCCGGTGATGATGATCTGCTCCGGGTTTGCGGCGATGATCTGCTCCGGATTGACCGTGCCGAAGGTGCCGGGAATGATGTCCTTCGCCATGTTCACGCCGCCGGCGAATTCGACCATCTTGCCGAAATTCTCGTCGCCGAAGGACATGCAGCAATCGTCGGAGTAACCGCCGGCCCGCTCTACGAAGACGAGCGGCTTCTTCGGATTGGCCTTCGCCAGCACGTCGGTTACCTTGGCGATGTTCTCGGCGCGGAACGTGATGAACTCTTCGGCCTTTTCTTCCTTGCCGAGAAGCTTGCCCATCACACGCATGCTCGGTTCGGTGTTTTCCATCGGCTTTTCGCGGAAGTCGACATAGACGAGCGGGATGCCAACCTTGGCGAGCTTTTCGATGTAGCCGGCCTCTTCCGTCGCCGTCTTGGCATCGACATTCATCAAGACGACATCGGGCTTCAGCGCCACCGCCTGCTCGATGTCGAAGGTCCCGTCCTTCATGCCGCCGAAAGTCGGCAACTTGGCGATGTCAGGATATTTCGCGAGATAGGCGGCGTAGCTTTCAGGATCCGCCTTCGCCAGGTCGTCGCGCCAGCCGACGACGCGCTTGAACGGGTCGTCGCGGTCAAGGGCGCCGAGGAAATAGATCTGGCGCCCTTCACCGAGGATGAGGTGCTCGACCGGCACATTGACCTCGACGTCGCGACCCGTGACATCTTTCAACGTCACGACATCAGCGAAGGCTGCCGTTGAAAAAAGCACGCAAAAGCCCGTGGCGGCCGCGGCCACCCTGTTGAAAAGCTGCATTGTTTTCTGCTCCGCTGGGAAAATCGACGCGATCTAATGTTTCATGACTTTATTAGTCAACATTTATCTTTTAGAACGCCTCCAAACAGGGGCGAGCGGTATCGATATGAGCGATGTAACGGATCGGCAGAACTACAGCCTGCGAGATGAAATCAAGGCCTATTGGTCGGAGCGCGCCGCGACCTTCGATCTGTCGCCAGGACACGAGATCTTCTCGGAGGACGAGCGCGCGGCCTGGCACAGGCTGCTTCTACGTCATCTCGGACCGGGCTCCGGCCGCAGCGCGTTGGATCTTGCGAGCGGCACCGGCGTCATCTCGCACCTGCTCGACGATCTCGGCTTCAAGGTGCAGGGCCTGGACTGGGCCGAGCCGATGCTCGAACGCGCCCGTGAAAAGGCCCGCAAGCGGGGTCGTTCCATCCGCTTCGGTCTGGGTGATGCCGAAAACACCATGGAACCCGATGACCACTACGATGTCCTCGTCAACCGGCATCTCGTCTGGACGCTCGTCGATCCGGCCGCGGCCTTCGCGGAGTGGCTTCGCGTTCTCAAGCCGGGCGGAACGCTGCTGATCGTCGATGGCGACTTTGTAAATTCCAGCGCGCTTGAGCGGTTGTTCTCGAAACTCAGCGCCTGGGGACAACGCCTCGGCGTGTTCAGGTCGGAAACGCCGAGCGGCTCATCACAGATGATGGCGACGCATCGCAGCATTCTCTCGCGTGTTCACTTCTCCGAGGGCGCGCGCGCCGAGGCTGTCGTGGATCTTCTGCGGAGGGCCGGATTTGTCGATATCAAGGTCGATACCGATCTTGGTGAGATCCATCGCGCCCAGGCGAGGAACTGGAATGTCTTCAAAGGTCTGGCGCGGCAGTCACAGCACCGCTACGCCATTCGCGCCGCAAAACCGTAGCCGTTCCGTCAATCCGCCGAAGCATCCGAAATCTAGCCGCCGACGCGTTCGGCGAGACGCCGCAGACCTGGAATGTCCTTGAGCGTCAGCTTCTGGCGACCGCCCTGGACGAGGCCCTGGCCTTCCCAGGCGCTGAGGATGCGCGAGACCGTATGCAGCGTCGTTCCCGTCATCTCAGCGATATCCTGGCGCGAGATCGGGAAATCGATGCGGATACCGCCACCATCGGGCTTGCCGGCTTGCTCGGCCAGCCGCAGCACCGTGTGGGCGACGCGGCGCTCGACCTCTTCCGTCGACATTTCGCGGATACGGGTATGCGCCTCGTCGAGACGCTGGCCGATCGTATGCATGGCATTGACGGCGAGGTGGGGATTCTTCTCGACGAAGACGTTCCAGAGCTCCGTCGGCCAGGCGAGAACCAGGCTCTCGGTCGCCGCCGTCGCGGTTCCCGGGTAGTCGCTGCGCTGGAGCGCACGGGCAAAGCCGAAGAGATCGCCAGGATTGACGACCCGGACGATGATCTGCTGTCCGTCCTTGGTGACCTGGGTCACCTTCAGTCGGCCATGCAGCAGCAGGAAGAAGAAATCGGCTGTCGCACCCTGTTCGAACACCGCTTCGTTCTGCGGAACGCGCCGCACCGTGGCGCGCGTCAGCAGCGAATCCAGTTCCGGATCGCTCATCTTCTGGAACAGAGGGAGCGATTTGACGAGTGTGCGATCGAGTGCAGCCACTTTGGCCCTACATCCTGCCGTTTGAGTTGCCCTGATCTAGCACAGCCCAGGACCGTGCAAAAGGACCAGAGCGCCGCACGACCGGTCAGACGCACAAAGGGTCGCGGCAGCACCTCGATTGTCACATGTTTTTGCCCCTGGACCGGCGACGACCCAAGGGCAAAAGCATGTATCGGAACCTATGCCGGCTGAGGCGTGAGAGCCCTGGCGGCTCTACCGGCCGCGCCATCTCACCCAGCACCCTGGAGCCGGCGTTCGAAGGCATAGAGGAAACCCGAATACCAGCGACCGTCGCGCACCAGCCGAAAGCCGAGATTATCCGGCGGTACGCCGACGGCGCAGCCGCCGCTTTTCGGGTCACGGATGAAGAAGCTCATTGACGCCCGGTGCTTGCCGTTAACGACGAAGATGCCACAGGCCGGAGACTCTTTCAGTACCTCGCCGTCTTCGCCTATGGTGACGCGGCGGTGGCAGGTCTCGGTCCATTCCCAGACATTGCCGTCCAGGTCTGCGACCCCATACTCGTTTTCGCCGAAAGCGCCCGATGGCTGCGGCATCGGGTTCTCTGCGCGCTGCCGGCTCGCTTCGCGCTCGTAGTCCGCCAGCCAGCGCAGCGCCGGATTGTCCTTGGTGCCGTCGATCCCCAGCGCATCGTCTGGAAATTTGGAACCGGCGGCAAAGGCCCATTGCTGATCGGTCGGAAGGCGCCAGACCACACCGGTCTTCTTCGTCAGCCACGCAGCATATTCAGTCGCGTCGGTATAGTTGACTCCGGTCATCGGCACACCCGACAGGTTTGCGCCATGGCCGCCTTCCGGCTGCTGGCAGGCGCCGTCGGCAACGCAGCGTTCATAGTCCTGACGCGTCACTTGGTATTTCATGATCTCGAGCGGTTCTTTAAGCGCTGCGACGACGATGGGCGCATCAACGGCAAAACCGTTCTTCAGGAAGTGTCCCTCTGCCCGATAGCTCATTTCACGCGGCGCGATCGTCACGGTCACCGGCGCCTTGACCGACAGGTCGACGCCGTCCTTGAGATCGTCGAACAGCCCCACCTTCGCCGAAAGCACGCCGCCGATTGCGGCCAGAAGGACGGCCGGCGCTGCGAGCGACAGGAGCGAAACCGCAGATTTCTTTTTGCTGGGCATGGGAGGTCTCCGGGGAAACGGCACGCGCTGGCAGGCGCGTGCCCTTGTGTTCGCGTGTGGGGTCGCTGAGACCGCAGCCCCACGATTACCTTGCTTCAGGCTACATCGACGCCGGCTTGACGATCGACGTCATGAGGTCGTCGTTCCATTCGCCGGTGACCTTGAAGTGGCCGGCAGCACCCAGTTCGAACGCCTCGATCAGGTTGTGGTTGACATAGGCGTACACACCCGGCTGGCGGAAGGTGTAGAAGGCAGCGCCCGCGGTTCCGCCAGGAATGAGCCAGGTTTCCTGGTCGAGCTCCGGCGGATTGCGGAACTTGCCGGTTGCCCAGACATAGTCACCATGTCCGCCGATCAGGTGCGGCCGCGTATCGCGGTTGGCCTGCGAATGGACGACAAGCACGCGCTCGCCCACGGCCGCGGTCAGGGCATTGTCGCCGGTCAGCGCGCCGACCGCGCCGTTGAAGACGATGTGGGTCGGGGTCAGCGTGCGCATCGCCTTTACCGCATCTTCATAGGCTTCGCCGGGGGTCTCGTATTTCTTGTAGTTCCCGGCCTCGTCCTTCGGCACGTAGAAATCCTGCTCGCCGACATAGTAGATCTTGTCATAGGTCAGCGGCTGGCCCTTTTCGTCCTTCAGGCCTTCACGCGGTAGCACCATGATGGCGCCGTTCATGCCCGAGGTGACGTGCCAGGGCACCATGCCTTCAGGCGCGCAATGGTAGACGAAGACGCCGGGCTTGGTGGCCTTGAAGCGAAGCGTCGTCTCCTCGCCCGGGTTAACCTGGGTCAGCGCGCCACCGCCCAGAGCGCCGGTCGCGGCGTGAAAGTCGATGTTGTGCAGCAGCGTGTTGGTCGCCGGGTTGATCAGCCGCAGCTCGACATAGTCGTTCTCATGCACGACCATCAGCGGGCCCGGCACCGAGCCGTTGAAGGTCATCGCGTGGATCTCGGTGCCCTCACGGTCGATCACCAGCTTCTTTTCCTCGATCGTCATGGTGAATTCGACGACGCGTGGTCCGGTCTTGGCGACCTGCTCGTGGGCATGCACGAAAGGCGGCTTGACGAGATCGACCTTCACGCGCGGCAGGGTCGAGACATCGACGGGGGCAGCACCCGCTGCCGTGGCGGCGCCGGCCGCCTTAGCCTGCGCGGTATGGAGAAGCGGCGCAACCGCCCCCGCCAGGGCAGCACCGGCAAGCATCGTCCGGCGGGTCATCTGAAGTTGTTCAGTCATCTTGCTCTCCTTCGACGCACTCCAGCGGCCGGGATTGGCCTTCTGCGAAACACGCCTGTATTCAACGAGTTAGGGTGGGCGACGCCGACTTGGGCGGCCTCACCTCCGGTCTCGACCACCGGTCCCCCAGCAGTCACAAGAGAAGTAGAACCAGAGACGAATCGCGTCTTTGTCTTGGAACAAATCCTTTCGCGGAGAGCGCATTTCTTTACCGCCGCATGAACACACATGGCGAAGCGGGGTAACGATACTTGCGTTTTCGCAAAGAGCGCCTGCGAAGCCATTGATAGATCAAGCCTCATCCGCAAGTCCGCAAGCACGCACGACGAGGACGATGATCATGTTGGACAGACTCATAAGACCGAAACCGAGCGGCGGCATTCCGCGCGGGCTCTCGACCACCGGCCCGGTACTCTTCTCCTACGGTTTCCGGCCGTTCTTTCTGGGCGCCACCCTTTGGGCGATCGGCGCCATGGCACTCTGGATCTCCGCATTGATTCTCGGGCTCAACCTTGCCGGCAACTACGGCGCCGCCCATTGGCACGCTCACGAAATGCTGTTCGGCTTCTCCTCCGCCGTGCTCGGCGGCTTCCTGTTGACGGCGATCCCGAACTGGACCGGCAGGCTGCCGGTTTCCGGTCGCCCGCTCGCCGCCCTCTTCGGGTTCTGGGTCGCCGGTCGGGTCGCGCTGCTGTCGAGCGGTGTCATCGGCCTGCCCGCCGCCGCGGGTATCGAAGCGCTGTTCCTGCCGGTGCTCCTGCTGATCTGCGCGCGCGAGGTGATCGTCGGCCGGAAGTGGAAGGACCTAAAGGTCATCGGCGGGCTGGTGCTCCTGTCCGCCGCCAATATCTGGTTCCATCTTTCGGTGCTCCGAGACCTCGATGAGGATGCCGCAGCGCGACTGGCGATCGGTGCCTACACCATGCTGATCATGATCGTCGGCGGACGCATCGTGCCGAGTTTCACGCGCAACTGGCTGAACAAGGTGGGGCGCACCAATTTCCCGGTGCCCTATAACCGCTTCGACACGGCGGCGATCCTGATCGGCGTCGCGGCGCTTGCCGCCTGGACCTTCGCGCCTGTTCACATCGTCACCGGGGCGATCGCGCTCGTCGCTTGCGCTTTCCATACGGTGCGGCTGTTCCGCTGGCGCGGATTGGCGACCTGGCCGGAAAAGCTGCTCTTCGTGCTGCACGCGGCTTACGCCTTCGTGCCGCTTGGCTTCCTGGCGATATCAGCCGGCGCGATCGAACTCCTGGGCGAATATCCGGTAATGCACGTGCTGACGGTCGGCGTGATCGCGTCGATGATGCTCGCCGTCATGACCCGCGCCAGCCGCGGCCACACCGGACGGCCGCTGGTCGGCTCGGCGCTCACCAGCGCCTCCTATGTCGCGATCATGGCCGCGGCACTGACCCGGCCGCTGGCAGACGTACTTCCCGCACACTACCAGCACCTGATCGCGCTGTCGGGCGTGTTGTGGATCGCCGCCTTCGCGCTGTTCACGCTCGAATACGGACCGATGCTCGTGTGCGATCGCCGATCGCCGCGTGCCTCATCCTGACCGCGCGGTCGATCCTCAATGCAAAGGCGCCGGATCAGCGGCGCCTTTTTTCTTGCAAGACCACTCTCAAAAGATGCTGCCGTGCGCGAATTCGACCGCGCCGTCGGCCATCATCTCAGGGGTCCAGGGCGGCTCGTAGGTCAGGCGCACTTCGGCGTACTCGACGCCCGGCACATACCAGACGCAGTTCTGCACAGCTTCCTTGAGGAAGGCCGTCGCCGGGCAGCCCTTGATCGTCGTTGTCATGGTCACGCGGGCAATACCGCCTTCCTGAACTTCGATGTCATAGATCAGGCCGAGATCAACGACGTTCTTGCCGATTTCCGGGTCGATGATGATGCGCAGCGCATCGCGGATCTTCGCTTCGAGATCCAGGGTTTCAGGCGCCGACATGGGAACGCCTCCCGCCAATGCGAATGAGGATGCGGTAGGTCTCGCCGGTCGCATCGAAATTGCCGGCCCACTTGTGCCCGCGCTTTGCGAGCTCCGGGTAAAGGAACAGCGGTTCACGGGCGAGCAAGGCGAACAGCACCTCGCCCTCCGCCATCTTCTCGGCCGTCGCCAGGATGCGCACCATCGGTTCGGGCGGATCGAGCTCGGTCAGGTCAAGCTGGCGGCTCGGGTCGGGCCAGGTATCGACATCCGTTTCGCCTGCCGAAAGTCGGATCTCGTCGACCTCGCCTTCGGGCGTGAACAGAACCTCCCAGTCGCCGTTATCGAGCTGGCAGTCCTGGTGGGTGAAACCACGCCCGGCCATGACGCTGAAGAGCGGAACGGGACGGAAGGTCGCGATCAGCTTCAACGCCTGGCCCGGCGCAAGGCTATCGACGGCATTCATGATGGCCTGGAACGGATCGCTGCCGCCGTGCAAAAGCGGCCGGACGTCGAGTTCAAAGGGATCTTGGCTCATGGGAACCTCCGTGAGGAATGGATGGCAGAAACAGGCCTGGTCGAACGAGTCCTCCAGGCAATCGAAGTTCGGCCGGAACGTTGATCAGTCGCCGTGTTCGCACGAACTCGAGGATGAGCGCATTGACGGCAATCAATTGGCCAAAGCTCGCAAAGCGAAAAAGAATGGCATTGCCCAGCAGCAGGGCGACAGTGCCGAGCGCGACCGTCAGATAATAGAGCCGGAACCAGCGAAGGGCCGAGGTCTCGGTGACGAGATCCTGAACCCTGGGAGTCGGCATGCGCCCGAGCGCCGGCCCGTAACATTCGAGCCAGGTCATGAACGGCACGATCTTATAGAGCTGGGCGAGCCCCATGCCGGTCAGCCAGCCGAAGGCGACGAGATAGGTGACGGCTCCGGTGCCCGCATCGAGCGGCCCGACTGCCAACAGCGCCACGAACAGCACGGTCGCGGCGATCAGAGATGCGAAGGCACCGATGCTGGCGCGACTGTTGAGCTCGATCGCCTTGCGTCGGCGCTCCCGATAGATGCGCAGGATATCGCCGACATAGATCGCCACCAGCGCAGCGCCGGAAGCGACGGCAAAGATGAGAAGCGGCACACGGCCGAATGTGCCCACGAGAATGACAGGGACCGCTGCGGCCAGAAGGCCGAGACAAAGCGTACCGAGCACGAAGACTAGCCGGCTGCTTGCGCGTTCCTTGTCCGGCGACAGCATGAACATGGTCAAAAGCCGGTAGCTGACGCCCATGGTGGTGAAGCTCAACCAGCCGCAAAGGCCCAGGGAAGCATGAAGCGACAGCCCGTCGATCGTCAGGTCGATCGCGCCTTCCGCATCGATCAAGCCCGAGAGTACACAGGCATAGACGCCGCCGAGCAGCATCGTGGCGAAGAGCGCAGCGAGACCGACCGCGACAAAGCGGGCGGGAAGCGGCAGCGGGCGCGCATGCCAGAGTGTCGCCGCGAAGGCGAAGCCAGGCACTGAGAACCCGACAATCGAGAACGCGGCTCCGAGAGGAAGCAGCGTCACCGGAAGATAGATCGTGCCCGAGAGGCTGACGAAGCCGAGCGTCAGGCTGGCGATGCCGCCGATGAGCAACAGGAGTGCCGGTAGGGCGACGCTGGGGAAGGACAGCGGCCGGCCGACGAGAACCGGCACGAATTGCAGCAACGCACCGGTCATCAGCAAGCTCAACCAGCCCAAGACAACGATATGGACGAGCGTCAGCGTTTCCGGCGCCTCAAGGGCCGAGACCGGGTAGCCGTAGCCGAGAACCATCATGATCTCGCCAAGGACGAGGAAGATCAGCGCGGCCGCGAAATAGGACATCGTCCAGCGGGATAGCGTGGCTGCGAACATGGCGGTTCATCCCCTAGATCACGATGGGTTTTGGCCGAGCCGATCAAAAACCAATAGACGTGATCGATTCTCGTAAGTTAGAGCGGGATGTGAGCGGAAGACCGCACAGATTTTTCTTCATCCCGCTCTTGAGGCGCACCGACGGGACTCAGTGCCCGCCGCAGCAGCATTCGCAGCCGGAGGATTGTTGCCGGCCGATTTCCACACGCCAGACATCAGGTCCTTGCTCAAGATATTCCCAGGTGAACTCGCCCGGATAACGCGTTTCCAACTGGTAGTGCAGCGGACGCGGGTCATGATCGTTGATGATGATGAAGGCACCGCCCTCGGCAAGCGCGTTCAACATGCCGAAGATTTTGGGATGGCGCTCCACCGGCGGGATCGTCCGCACGTCGATGAAGGGCTTGTCGGTCTCTGCAATGCTCATGGTCATCCGCTCTAGTCGCCGTCGTTGCTTGATGATCCGGGAAACGCCGGCGCACACGCCCCGGATTTCCGCAACCTAACGACGGCCGCACCGCGACATTTTGTCGAAGCGCAAACAAATCCCGGTTTGCCCGAGACCACCCCCGTCCTTGACTTTTCGCAAAGAGTTACCGGGCCACGCAGCCTAGAAAGATGCATCCATCGCCACCCAGATGAGGACGAAATGTTAGCTTCCGCGCTCCTGAAATACGGTGAAATGCGCCTGCCGCGCTACACGAGTTACCCGACCGCGCCACGCTTTGCCGCAGCGGTCGACGAGCAAACCTATGGCGCCTGGCTTAAGGCGATACCAAAGGGGCAGGACGTGTCGCTCTATCTGCATATCCCGTTCTGTCGATCGATGTGCTGGTACTGCGGCTGCCACACGACGATCACCAAGAAGGATGATCCGATCCTCGATTATCTCGACGTGCTGAGAGACGAGATCCGCATGGTAGCCGATACCGTCGGACACCCCTTGCCGGTGGCAGAAGTGCACTTCGGTGGCGGTACGCCAACAATCATCGAGCCGCGCGAATTCCTGGCGCTGATGACGTTGATGCGCGAACGCTTCGCTCTCACTCCGTCGACCAACGTCGCCGTCGAGATCGATCCGCGCCGGTTAACGCTCGCCATGGCTGAGGCGCTCGGCGAAGGTGGCGTGCGGCGCGCAAGTCTCGGCGTGCAGAGCTTCGATCCCGTCGTGCAGAAAGCGATCAATCGCATTCAGAGCGAGAAGCAGACGGCCGAGGCCGTCGGCCATCTGCGCGGGGCCGGCATTGGCGGGATCAATTTCGACCTGATCTACGGCCTGCCGCATCAGACGGTTCGCTCCTGCGTCAAGACGGTCGAAGCGGCCGTGGCGATGTATCCGGAACGGTTCGCCGTTTTCGGCTACGCCCATGTGCCAAGCTTCAAGAAGCACCAGCGCATGATCGACGAGAAGGCACTGCCCGACAGTAGCGCCCGCGCCGAGCAGGCGCTGGCGATCAGCGAGGCGCTCGTCAAGGCCGGCTACCGGCAGATCGGCCTCGATCATTTTGCCTTGCCTGATGACGATCTAGTCACCGCCCAGGCAGCCGGACGGCTTCGCCGCAACTTCCAGGGCTACACGACCGACAATTGCGAGACGCTGATCGGTTTCGGCGCCTCGGCGATCGGCCGCTCGCGCGACGGTTATGTCCAGAACGAGGTACCGCCGGGTGTTTACGCAAGCCGCATCGCCTCGGGCCGGCTCGCGACCACGAAGGGTTACCGGCTGACCGACGAGGACAGGCTGCGTGCCGTGATCATTGAACGGCTGATGTGCGATTTCAGCGCGGATATTTCCGCAATCGCCGCGACGCACGGCCGGGACTGGCAGTCGCTCATCGAAGGCAACGGCAAATTGGCCGAACTGCAACGGGACGGTGTGATCGATATCGCTGATGGCGTCATCACGGTCAGGCCCGAGCACCGCTTCGTCATCCGCGCGGTGGCGGCGGCCTTCGATGCTTATATCGATGAGTCTCAGCGAGTGCACAGCAAGGCTGCTTGAGGGCTTTTTCGCCAGGAAGGCTCGGCCATTGCCGAGTCTTCCGTTTGGGGTGCCTCTCATTAAAAACCGAGCACTTCACGGTTTTCAGCGACGACCAACACCGGCGAATGCGGGAGCCTTCGCGCCGATACGAAGTCAATCGAGCGCCCATTCTCTCCGTCATTATCGGGCTTGCCCCGAGCATCCCGATGCAGCCCCTGCTCACAGGAGGCCGCGAACGCGAAGTTTGGAGATCCGCGGCTCGAACCCGCGGGAGACGATGGGCGCCCGCATACCCTGACCTTGAACACAAAAGGCCCGACGACTGCCGGGCCTTTGTTTCCTGACTGGATGACCGCCTCACCCCACCAGGTTGCGGTAGATCGCCGGCAGCGCCGCGGGTAGCCGCGAAATGTTACCCACGACCGCGTAGCCGTTCTGGCCGAACATGGCGGGCACGTAGGACTTCGCCTCGCGGTCGACCGTGACGGCAAAGGTGTTGATGCCGCTTCGCCGCGCCTCCGTGACCGCGCGGCGGCTGTCTTCAAGGGCGAAGCGTCCCTCATAATGGTCGATATCGTTGGGCTTGCCGTCGGTCAGTACCAGGAGAAGCTTCTTGCGGTTCGGTTGCCGGCGAAGCTCGGCCGAGGCATGGCGGATGGCCGCACCGATGCGGGTGTAATAGCCGGGCTTCAGCGCGGCAATACGCGCCTCGACCAGCGGTCCCATCGTCTCGTTGAAGGCTTTGACCGTTTCGACGCGCACCCAGTCGCGCCGTCGCGACGTGAAGGTCAGGATCGAGTGGGTGTCGCCGCAAGCGGAAAGCCCGTGCGCAAGGATGAGCAGGGCCTCTTTCTCCACGTCGAGCACCCGCCGGTTGTCGGACCAGGAGTCGGTCGACAGCGACACGTCGACGAGGATCGTTACAGCCAGATCGTGCACCTGCGGCCGACTCATCGAATGGATGCGATCGCTACCCTGGCCGCCGGCGGCGAGGTCGGTGCGGGCACGCACGACCGCGTCGAGATCGAGATCGGCGCCGTCCAGTTGGGCACGTAGCATCTCGTGCCGCGGACGCAGCACTTCGAACTGGCGTCGCACGCGGCGTATCAGGCTCTTGCTTTCATTCGTGAGTTCAGGGCGCTCTTCCTGGCCGGAGGCCGGCATCGCCAGCACGCGGCAATGGTCTTTGAGATATTGACCCGTCCGGTAATTCCATTCGGGATAGGTGAGCTCGGCCGTCAGCGGCGTCGGATCGACCGCTTCCGGCGGCAAGTCGAGATCGAAGCGGAAGCGCGCCGAGGGCCGCCCCTTGCGCTCGCCGAGCGTCATGTCGTCGAGTTCCTCGGCAGCCTTGCTGTCGTGGTCGTCGCTGTCATCGCCGGGGCGGTCGACATTGACCATCTCGGCCATGGCCAGGATCTTCTCGAAGCGGTTGAGAATGAAGGGGCTGCGCTCGCCCTTGCGGTTTTCCGGGTTTTCGCGAACGGCGACATGGCGTTCGACTTCGGTAATCGCGGCCTGAGTGCCCGGCGTCGCGGTAGCATCCTCGCCGCGGGTGGTCGTGGTTTCCGTGCGCAGCAGCGTGTCCGGCCAGAGCGGCATCGGCAGCATCGGCAGGTAGCCGGGTGGTGCGCGATGCGGGAAGATCACCGGCAGCGTCGCATCCGCCTGACCTGCAGCCTTGCGCAGGAGGCGCAGGATATGGTTTTCGAGATGTTGCTCGATCGTCGGCAACGCGCCCCGCTGCCGCTCGGCAAGCGTCGCTTCCGCCAGGTGCCGATAGCGCCGCCGAAGTCCCGGAAACCGCTGGAACACCTCCTCGACCGTTTCCTGGGCGCGCGACACGAGCGCCAGGTCGCGGCGGAGCGGATCGGTTTCACTGACGGGGTCGACCGGCATTGTTGCCATGTAGGCAACCAGCCAGTGATAGAGATCCCGGTTGAGGTCCTTCGTCGGAAAGATATCGATCTCGCCGGGCAGCATCAGCGACGCGTGGTCGCGCGCCGGCTGCACGAGCTTCTCTTCGCCGAGCCCCATGCGCTGCCGCCACCGCAATCGATGGGTCGAGGTTCGACCACGGGCCGGCACGATCTGCACGGCCGCCTCGCCGCCGTGTCCGCGAAAGGAGACGCCGAGCACCGGCATCATGTCGGTGAGCTTCACCGCTTCTTCCGGATAGCGCCGCCAGGTTCTGGTGTTGCCGACGAAACGGTGCCATGCCCGCCCGACGGTTTCTTCGAGCTCGAGGAAATCAAGCATGGCTCACCTCAGGCGATCAGGGATCCGGCTACTTCGAGAAGTGCTGCGCGCACATCCGGCTCATCGGTGAGCGGCTCGATCATCGCGGCCCGCACCGCATCCTTGACCGGCATGCCGGCATCGATCAGCGAGGCGCAGTAGACGAGCAGCCGGGTCGACACGCCTTCTTCCAGGTCATGCCCCTTGAGGGCGCGCAGCCGCTGCGCGAGATTGACGAGCGGCGCCACCTGGCTTTCCAGCAATCCACTTTCCTGGGAAACGACTGCGATCTCCTGGTTCTTCGGCAGGAAATCGAATTCGATCGCCACGAAGCGCTGCCTGGTGCTGGGCTTAAGGCTCTTCAGCAAGTTCTGGTAGCCGGGATTGTAGGAGACGATCAGCATGAAGCTCGAGGGGGCTTCGAGCAGTTCGCCGGTGCGTTCGAGCGGCAACATGCGGCGATCGTCGGTCAGCGGATGCAGGACGACGGCGACGTCCTTGCGAGCCTCGACGATCTCGTCGAGATAGCAAACGCCGCCGTCGCGCACGGCGCGGGTCAGGGGGCCGTCGACCCAGACGGTGTCGCCACCCTTCAGGAGATAGCGACCGGTGAGGTCAGCGGCAGCAAGATCGTCATGGCAGGAAACGGTCGAAAGCGGCAGGCCGAGCTTCGCTGCCATGTGGCTGACGAAACGGGTCTTGCCGCAACCGGTCGGTCCCTTGAGGAGCAGCGGCAGCTGCCGCACCCAGGCGCTTTCGAACAGCGCGCATTCATTGCCGGAGGGACTATAGGCGGGGATATCGAGTGCCGCGCGACTGACGGCAGTCTGGACAGGGCTCATGGCAAGTCTCCATGCTGAAAATTCTTGGGGGTGCCGGCGCGGGGAACCGCGCCGGCTGATTGGTCATTCGGCGGGCTGGACCACGCCGCTGAGCTTTTCGCTGCGCTCCCGGCCGGGCACGAGAACCGCCCAGATGAACATCAGCGCCGAGATCAGGACGACGGCACCGGAGCCGAGGCGGATCCAGTAGAACAGCGCAAGCTGATCCTGAACGTCCATGTAGCTTTCGCCGAGCACGCGCTGCAGGTGCGCCTGGAGAACACCGGCGAAGGTGAGTGCGAAGGTCATGACCGACATGGCCGTGCACATGATCCAGAAGCTCGTGATCGACAGCCACTGATTATAGGGGGCGCGGCCACGGATCTCCGGGATTGCATAGGCCATGACTGCGAGGTTCAGCATCACATAGGCACCGAAGAACGCGAGGTGTCCGTGGGCCGCGGTCACCTGGGTACCGTGAGTGTAGTAGTTGACCGAAGACAGCGTGTGCAGGAAGCCCCAGACGCCGGCACCGAAGAAGGCCATGACCGAGCAGCCGATCGACCAGAGCAGGGCGGCTCGGTTCGGATGCTTGCGGCCGGCCTTCCAGGTCATCACGAAGGTGAAGATCACCATGGTGAAGAAGGGTGCGACTTCCAGCGTCGAGAACAGCGAACCGATCCACTGCCAGTAACCCGGCGCACCGATCCAGTAGTAGTGATGGCCCGTGCCGAGAATGCCGGAGAAGAGCGCCAGGCCGACGATGACATAGAGCCACTTCTCGACGACTTCGCGGTCGATGCCGTTGAGCTTGATCATCAGAAAGGCGAGCACCGATGCCATGATCAGTTCCCAGACACCTTCGACCCAGAGGTGGACGACGTACCACCAGTACATCTTGTCGAGCGCCAGGTTGATCGGATTGTAGAAGGCGAAGAGGAAGAAGATCGCCACACCCCAGAGCCCGAAGATCAGGATGTTGGTAACCGTGGTCTTGCGGCCTTTCAGCACCGTCAGCGTGATGTTGTAGAGGAACATCAGCGCGACGATGACGATGCCGACCTTGATCGCGAAGGGCTGTTCGAGGAATTCGCGGCCCTCGTGGATATGCATGAGATAGCCGACGACGGCGACGGCCGCGGCGATCAGGAAGATCCAGAACTGCGCGATGGCGATCTTCGTGCTGTAGAGTTCGGTTTCCGCCTCTTCGGGCAGCAGATAGTAGGTTGCGCCCATGAAGCCCATGAGCAGCCAGACGATCAGCGCGTTGGTGTGGACCATGCGCACGATGTTGAAAGGCAGGAGCTCGGAGAGCGTGTTGGGCAGGACGTAGATGGTGCCGGCAAGCACGCCGAACAGCACCTGGGCGAGGAACAGGCCGAGGGCTCCGTAAAAGTAGAGCATCGCGACCTTTTGGGTTTGGTATTTCATGGTGTCACACTCCAATCGCTTCGCTTAACCTGCCTCGTTCGGCGGCCAATCCTGGGTCTTGATGCGGCTCGTCCATTCCAGGAAGTCGGCGAGGTCGTTCAGTTCCTGTTCGGTGAGGTTGAACTGCGGCATCTGCCGCCGCCCCTCGATGCCGGTCGGCTGGGCGGCCATCCACGCCTTGAGCGTTTCGCGGGCGCCGTCCGGATCGGCCTCGCCGCCGAAGCGCTTCCAGACATTGCCCAGCTCGGGTGCGAAATAGGCTCCCTCGCCCAGCAATGTGTGGCAGTTGATACAGGAGTTCTTTTCCCAAACGTGTTTGCCGCGCGCGACCGAGTCGGTCAGCGTCGTTTCGTCCGTCGAGGTTGTCCGCATGTAGTAGTGGCTGTGGGCGGTCAGCCCGACGAAGATTGCGAAGAAAAAGAAGGACCCGCCGTAAAAGACGTTACGGGCCCCGGTTTTGGTGAGGCGTTCTGCCATCACGTGGTCCTTTCGATTTCAGATGGCTGCACAGAGCGCGGCCGGCTGATCTGATCCCCTCCCCGTGTGGCGTCGGCAACAATCGGGGCGACCCCATGTCTAGGGAAATCGGCAGCGGCTTCTTTGCGTTTCGGCAAACAAGTCGACGGGTGACCTCAGGTGAGGAGAACGGCACTCAGCACCAGCTTCGCGGCAGCAAGCAGGACGAGTGCTGCGGGCCAGATCAAAAGACCCAGGCGGAGAGCAGACGGCGCATGGCTGAGCCCCATGAAATCGAGCGCGACGAACCGGCACTTGACGATGGCGAGCCCGAGCAGGACGGCGATGACGACCACCGTCGGCCCGGCGACCGCCATCAGCGCCATGCTCGAGATCACGATCGCTGCGAGCACGAGCCAGGTGTTGAACAATTGTCTTGGATTGCGGTCGGTCATGGCACTTACACGAGATAGACGAGCGGAAACATCACGATCCAGACGAGATCGATCACGTGCCAGAGCGTGGTGATGAGTGCGACGTTGCCGGGAGCCGGCCGCCAGGCGACGATGAACAGCACGAGGGCGCCGAAGACCACGTGCAGCAGGTGAAAGCCGGTAACGAGGAAATAGAGCTCGAAGAAGGAGCCGAATGCGGGATCTCCGGCGACACCGGCTTCCGCGCTGTATTCAAAGAGCTTGATCGCGACGAAGGCAAAGCCGAAGAGCGCGGCATTCACCAGCGCCCGCCGACGCTGCCCGAGCGAGGCCCGAGGCCTTGTCGCCAGGGCTGCCTGCCAGCCGCTGGTCAGGAGAACGAGCGTGTTGATGCCGGCAAGCAGCGGATCGAGATGCGAACGAGCGACAGCAAACGCATCCGGCTGGATGAGGCCGACAACCAGAAAGCCGACGAGCAGGATGCCGAAGGCAGCAAGTTCGCTCCAGACGAGCACCCATAGCAGCAGGGTGTCCGTGGAGTCCTCTTCCGCCGCTCCGGCAATCGGATAACTGCGGGCATCCATGTCAGCGCCTCCGTCAAGTCTCATGGGTTGGAGCGGAAAGCGGCCGGAAAACAGCACACGTTTTTCATCCCGCTTCATAAACTTGAGACTTGAGCTAGGCGCGAGCGCACACCCTGTCTTTGCGATTGAGCAAAGAAGGCGGCAGGGGGCGGGGCTATTGGCGGTGACAAAGGAGCCCTCCGATGACAGACGCACAGATCGGCCTTTCCGTTGCCACCCCCATCATCATCGTCTTCGCCCTCGTGCTCTATCGCATGGGCGTGCTGCAACGCGGCGCGACGCTGTCAGCGATCCTCTCCTCCGTCGCGATCGCCATCGTTCTCTTCCTCGACCGCTGAGCCGCAGGGTCGCCCACGCGAACGGATGCCGGAGACCTCGTGGAGCTCCCCCCTTCGCGGCGGGCGGTGCCGATTGAAGCGACCTTTCGACACTGCTAAAATCTGTTTCTTCCGCATCCAAACAGGAGCGGTCCCGTGACCGAAGCAGGCGCGGGGCGATACTACCATTCGCGCCGCAGATAAAGTCGATCAGGGCATGCCTCCTTGAGAGGACGATCACGGCATCGAGGCGCTGAGCGGAAGAAATGCCCTCTCACAAATGCGACCGCTCAAGGGGAGGATTGGAGGGATGGTCGACCAATGGCTGTTCAAGAGCGAGACCTACGACAACTGCAATTGCGCCATGAATTGCGGGTGCCAGTTCAACCTGCCGAGCACACGCGGCTACTGTCAGTCGGCCTTCGTCGGCAACCTGGTTGAGGGCTACTACGGTGATACGCCGATCGCGGGCCTCAACTGGGCAGCGATCTACAAGTGGCCCGGCGAAATCAAGGACGGAAACGGCCGGCGCCAGATCGTTATCGACGAGCGCGCAAACCAAGCTCAACGGATCGCGCTTGAAGCGATCATCTCCGGCGAGGCCGGCGAACCCTTGAGCAATCTCTTCTCCATATTCGCGTCCACATGCTCCGAATTTTGCAAGACATTGTTCCTGCCGATTCAGCTTGAAGCGGACTTGGAGCTCAGAACCGCCAGGGTAGAGATACCCGGCGTCATGGTGAGCCGCGGCAGGCCGATGATCAACGAGTTTACCGGTCAGCCGTTCCACATTGCGCTGGCGCGTCCGAGTGGCAGCTTCGAGTTCACCTATGCAGAGATCGGACTCGGTACGACCTCGATCACCGGGGATATGGAGATGGCGTTCGAAGATTCATGGGCACATTTTTGCGTCCACCACTTCAACCAGCATGGTCTGGTCCGGGAGAGATCGAGGCTCACCGCATGGCTCGAGCGCATGAGCCCGCGTCCGTGATGCATGACAAATCCGGCAATCGTCATGCGCTCACGACCGACTGCAGGGGCCACTGACTGCAGCCGGCGGCGTTCGTGACCGTGATCAAGGTCTTTGATCCCGGCGCGGCATCTGCGGCTCCTCCGCCGCCCAAGAGTAAGGATCGATCTACACCTGGTCGCCGTGTGACCGACCTTCTCAGAGGTCGTGATGTACGCCGCGGTGTGCTTGAAATCCTCCGAGATGCGGAAGAGCCGATCCTTGCAGGTGATCTGTCGAAACAGTTTGCTGAACGAGAAGGCTTCGGGTCCGAGATCGACGGGATTAGTCCGAACCTTGCCGGTCGATTTTCTGGCCTGCTCGAAGTGCTTCCGATGGTCGTCGTAGATTGTGGGAGATCACCAGGTAAGCGTCCGAGGGTTAATCTGCTACCCCACTCGGCTAACTGTCATTGAATGACCAAAATATCGACAGAGGGAGCGCGAATATGTTTTCGCCGAAACTGAGCACGCGCTCCCCCATATAGATAACGATGCCGACGAAGGGACGGTTCATACCCGGGCCTTCGTCTCGAAACCATCGCAGATGTTGAAAGTCCTTTGTCTCAACCGTGGTCGATGTCTTCATCTCGAAGCCGATTATCGTTCTGTCTGACTCAGCAAGGATGTCTATCTCGCGCCCTCTTTGCCTCCAATGATAAAGCCGCCATTGACGCATCTGATGGGGGAGGGATTTCCACATTTCATTGAAAACGAAATTTTCGAACAGGCCGCCAAGCGCTGAGGGATTCGCGCCGATATTGAAGCTCTGGGCATTCATACTCCTTAAAGCCGCGACGATCCCAGTATCCACAAGATGGATTTTTGGTTGTCGTATGTCGCGCTTGGACTCTCCGGAGCTCCACGCAGGCAATCTTCGCAATAGAGAGAGCTTTGTTAGAATATCGAGGTAGGTCTCGGTGGTATTCCTTTGTAAGCTTATGTTCGAACATAGTTCGTCTATATTCAGCTCGTTTCCGACCCGCGTAGAAAGTTGATCAATCATTCGTCTCATGGCGTCTGATTTTCTTATTTTTAAGATGTACGCAACGTCCCGTTCCACGACACTGTCAACGTAATCTGTGTATCGATTTTGCCTCCAGCGCTCTTCCAGAGTTCGTATCTCGGGGAAACCGCCTGCGACTATCAAGTCGATGTATTGTGTACGGGACAACGTTTCTGGTTTAGGCAGGTCTAGCGGATCGGGACGGTCTTTCGTCGATGCCCAGTCGAGAATTTTCGCTGGCCCCATGCGCTTTGTTTCGGCGACACTCATTGGAAGCATCGTCATTGTATGAACCCGACCTGCCAACGAGTCCGCCACGTGCGCGGAAATGAAAACGTTGGATGAGCCTGTCAGGACGAACTGACCCATTGCTCGGTTTTCGTCCACGATCCTCTTCAACGCCAAAGCTAATTTCGTTGATCGTTGGGCTTCGTCGATAATGAGGGGGCCTGCTTTCGTCTCAGCCAAAAGGGCATCCAGCTGTCCTTTTGGATCAGCCTCAATAGCTGCAAGCACACCCTCGTCATCTAAGGTGATGAATTTTCCAACGCTCAATAGATCGCGTACCAGCGTCGTCTTCCCGACTTGGCGCGGTCCAATGATGTTAACCACGCGCGCTGATGTAAGTGCAGCTCTAAGTTCGGGCTGCAGGTGACGCGGGATAAGGCTCTCGTCCATGAATGGTCACTTTCTCAGCAAACCGATTCGGCAAAAGTTGTAATAGCGTAGCGGCAAAAGTGTCAACAGAAGCCGGGTGAAAGTCTCAATAGGATTCCGGTGAAAGTTTCAATAGCATGCTGGTGGAATCGTCAATAGCGCCCTGGTGGAACTATCAGTACGCGTTGGACTTCTCGGTCCAGACCTAGTCCTCGATGCGCTCTGCCGCGCCCTGCCAGTAGCTGCAGAGGTTCTCCGACGTCGTGCGGTGGGTAACGGTGCGCAGCACCTCGGCGAGCTGCCAATGCAACCCCATGTAGCGAGTGTCCTCCTTCCATGCTGCCTGGACATGTACCAGTCCAGGTAGTCCCGAGCGGCGAGGGGTCGCGCCGTAGACTTTGAGAAATGTCAAAGATGCCCGCCTTCAGTGGGTGTAGTTGAGGCATCAACACCCAATGGAGCAGGTTCTATGCAGCAGCGATTTTCTGAACACCACGAGTTGGGACAGGCTTACCGCGACCTTCTTTCTCTGTGTGATCGCCTCGAGACACTTGCCGATTCCATTCCGCGCCGCATCGACGCCGCGAGTTGCCGCGTGATCATGGCGGAACTGCCGGAAAAGCTCAGGCGGGTCCATGCGCTGGAGGAAATGATCCTGTTTCCTGCAGTCGAAGACCAGCGGGCTGGCGAAGATCGCGACGCCTTGATCGCGCGGCTGCGCGCCGAGCATGACCAGGACGATCGGGCCGCTATCGAACTGGTGCGCGTGCTGAGAGCAGTTCTCGACAACAGGGCATCGCTCAATTGGGACGCGATCGGCTATATGTTACGGGGCTTTTTCGAAACCGTTCGCCGCCATGTGGCAACGGAGCGCCTGCTTCTATGGCGCCACGGGTGAGGCGACCGACATGACCTACTTTCTCCTCGCCTTCGCCGTCTTCCTCCTGCTCCATCTCGTGCCGGCCTGGCCGGCGCTTCGCCAGGGCCTGATCGACCAGCTCGGCCGCTCGACCTATTTCGCGGTCTATTCGCTGCTCTCCGTGCTCGCCCTCAGCTTCGTCTTTCACGCGGCGCTGCAGCTCGATTTCATCCCGCTCTGGGACCCAGCCGCCTGGCAGGCCTGGGTGACCTTCGTTCTGGCGCCGCTAGGGATCTTTCTCGTGCTGGCCGGCCTCTTCAGCGAGAACGCGCTGTCGATCTCGATCTACCAGGGAAACGAACGGCCCGGCGCCATCGTGACGATCACCCGCCATCCGGTGCTCTGGGGCTTCCTGCTCTGGGCCGCCGGCCATATCGTACCGAATGGCGACCTGCGCTCGCTCGTGCTTTTCGGCGGCTTCGCGCTCTTTTCCGTCGGCGGTTTCTTCATGCTCGAAAAGCGCGCCCGCCGGCGTCTCGGTGAGGGCTGGCGGGCAGCCTCGAAGGGAACATCGGTCTGGCCCTTTGCAGCGGTAATCCGGGGCGAAACCCGTTTGCGCGCCGACCCCGTCATGATCATCGCCGCCTTTGCGACCGTCGCCATTGCCGTCTGGTTGCTGCTCGGTGGGCACGAGGTCCTCTTCGGAGCCGACCCCCTGCTCCAGGCTACCGTGCTCGACTAGAACATCGGGGGTAAAAAAGGACCTTTGAATGTGACGTGAACCGTGGTGGCCAAGACCGCGGTCACGGGAACTGGTATGTTGCCTTCTGCTGTCGGCGCTTTGCCCGGATTCCCTGTTGGAGGTACCGATGTCGCTTGTTTACCGACCCGCGCAGGCCGACGACTTAGCCGCGACCGATGCTCTCGTGGTTACCAGCATCAACGATCTTACCGTTCGGCATGGCTTCGGCCCGATGGCAACGGCCAGCCCTCCCAGCTTTCAACTGTTTTCGCTCAAGGACGATCCGGACGGCCTTTGGATTGCAGAGGACGGCGGGCATATTCTCGGCTTTGCGTGGAGCTGGGTTTGTGGAGATGTCTGGTTCCTCGCCCAGCTATTCGTCGATCCCGCCCGGCAGGGCCAAGGCATCGGAAATCAGCTATTGGAACGCACCCTGGAGCACGCGCGGAAATCAGGAGCAGCGCACAAGGCACTCATCACTTTCACTTTCAATCGTGTCTCGCAGGGGCTTTACATGCGACACGGCCTCTTTCCCAAGATGCCGATCTACTTTTTCAACGTCTCGCGCGAACGGGTGGCGTTGGCATCGCCGGAGCCGCCGCTGCGTGCAGTCGCAATCGACGGCGAGGCTACGACCATGACAAAGCTTGCCGAGATCGACGCCCGCGCCATAGGCGTCTCGCGGGAGAAACATCATCGCTACCTGCTCGGCGACCCGGCAACGGAAGGGGTCTTGCTCTATGCTGGCGACGTTCCTGTCGGCTACGGCTATATCGGCGCCAACGGGCACATCGGCCCCCTCGCTGTCACGCGACGTGACATTCTTCGAGATGCGTTTGCGACGGCGTTGAAGCTGGCGGCAAATGGCTCCGCTACGACGATATCGGCGTTCCTGCCAGGTACATGCGACGGCGCCTTAAGCCTCGCAGTCAGCCAAGGCATGCGGATCACCTTTCCAATGCTATTGATGGCGTCGCCCGGCTATGGCGACTGGACGCAGTATTTGCCGCGAAATCCCGGGTTCATGTGATCAGCTTTCCGCTGACAGAGTTTTCCTGAAGTGGCTCCGCCTTTCCCGGAAAATCTTAGCCTTCGCCTTGCCAGGCCTTTGCCAATGGCGCGATCGGCAACGCCAGGAGATCGATCGCACGGGCCGCCAGATGATCGACAATGGCCTCGATGGTTTCAGGCCGATGGTAGAAGGCCGGCACCGGCGGCATGACGATCGCCCCCATTTCGGTGACGGCGCACATGTTGCGCAAATGGCCGAGATGCAGCGGCGTTTCGCGCGCCATCAGTATCAGCCTGCGGCGCTCCTTCAGATGCACATCGGCGGCACGAACCACGAGATTGTCGGCCATGCCACTGGCGATCGCCGCAAGCGTGCGCATGGAGCATGGCGCGACGATCATGCCTGCCGTCGAGAACGAGCCGCTCGCAATTGCCGCGCCGATGTCTGCGTGGTCATAGGTTCGCGCGGCCTTACGCAACAAGGACGGAAGCGCTTCCGCGCCAATTTCGTGCGCGAGTGTGCGGTTCGCCGCAGGCGACAGGACGAGATGTAGCTCGATGCCTTCGATTTCGCTGAGCCGCTCGGCAATACGCACGGCGATCGGGGCGCCGGAAGCGCCGGTGACACCGAGTACGACCTTCATCCTGTTCATCGCGTCAGGCCTCCAAGCCCGAGATCTGCCCAGATCGCGTCGACCCGACCGATGACCTCCGGCGACATCGCCAGAACACGCCCCCATTCACGATCGGTTTCGCTACCGATCTTGTTGGTGGCGTCGAGCCCGAGCTTGCCGCCGAGGCCAGGGCGCGGCGAAGCGAAGTCGAGATAGTCGATCGGAGTGCCCTCGATCACGGTCATGTCGCGGCTGGCATCGAACCGTGTCGCAAGCGCCCACATCACGTCGGACCAGTTGCGCACGTCGATATCCGGGTCGACGGCGATGATCAGCTTGGTGTAGCTGAATTGCGACAGCATCGACCAAAGCCCCATCATCACGCGCTTGGCCTGCCCCGGATAGCGCTTGTCGATCGAAACGACCATCGCCCGGTAGGAGCAGGCTTCGGGCGGCAGCCAGAGATCGGATATCTCCGGAAACTGCTTGCGGACCAGCGGTACGAACAGCCTGTTCATCGCTTCACCAAGCCGCGAAGGCTCGTCCGGTGGCCGGCCGGTATAGGTCGAGAGATAGAGCGGGGTCCGGCGCATGGTGACTGCCGACAGGCGCATGACCGGGAACGGCTCGATCGAATTGTAATAGCCGGTGTGGTCGCCATAGGGGCCCTCCTGCGCCGTTTCGGCTGCCGAAACGGTGCCCTCCAGCACGATCTCGGCATTGGCCGGCACCAAAAGAGGCACGGTCTTCGCCGTGACGAGCGGCGTCCTGCCCCTCCTGAGCAAGCCAGAGAAATTCAGTTCGCTCAATCCATCCGGCAGCGGCATGACGGCGGCAAGAATCGTCGCCGGGTCCGCACCGATGACGACCGCGATCGGCATGTCCTGACCCAAGCGTTGCCACAGGCGATGGTGGCGGGCGCCGCCGCGGTGGGCGAGCCAGCGCATGATCACGCGATCAGGGCCTAGCACCTGCATGCGGTAGATGCCGACATTGACATCCAGTGGATCATCCGGCGCACGGGTGATCACCAGCGGCCAGGTGATGAGCGGCGCCGGCTCGCCGGGCCAGCACCATTGAACTGGCAGGCGGCCGAGGTCGATTTCCTGACCGCGCCACACGATTTCCTGGCAAAGCGCACGCGCCACCTTTCGCGGCCGCATATACATCGCCGATCTCAACAGCGGCAGCCTGTCCCAGGCATCGCGCAGCGATTGCGGCGCTCGTGGATCGCGCAGTTCCGCCAAGGCGCCGGCAAGCGCATCGAGTCCTCCCGGCATCAGGCCGAAACCACGTTCGATCCGGCGTTCCGACCCAAAAAGATTAGCAAGAAGCGGGATCGGCTGCACGGCGCCAGAGGCATCGACCGGTTGCTCGAAAAGAAGCGCCGGCCCGTCGGCCGCGAGCACGCGGCGGTGGATCTCGGTCACCTCGTGCACCAGCGAAACGGGTCGCGATATGCGCTTCAGGTCGCCTTCACGCTCAAGCGTATCGACAAAATCCCGAAGCGTTGCGAAGCCCTGAGATGGGCGAAAGGTCCTGTTCATGGAGCCTGTTTGTGGCGGCGAATGGCCCTTGTCTTTGATGTGGCGCAAACAACCGCCGGCGGCGGGCGTCTAGCATGCGCCGCATCGTCCGATTCCGTCGCTCCGCAGGCCGCCCCACAGGTAGTAAATGACCCTTCCGCTCGCGATCACCGCACCCCTCAGCTTTGTTCCCATCGTCGCCATCGAAAGCGTGGTGCAACGGGTCTTTGCCCGCGTGATCGCGGCCCATCCCGGCCTCTTCGATCGCCTCGCCGACCATGCCGCCAAGCGCTACGCCTTCCTGCCGTCCGATCTGCCGATCAGCTTTCTGGTCGAGCCGTCCGTGCCGCGTATCTCCGTCCATCGCAAGGAGCACACGCCAGCATCAGACGCCCGCATGGAAGGCGAATTCGTCCTGCTGCTGGCGCTGCTCGAAGGGCGCATCGATGGCGACGCCGTCTTCTTCTCCCGTGATCTCACGGTCAGCGGCGACATGGAGGCGATGCTGGCGCTACGCAACGCCCTCGACGATTGCGGAATCGATCTTCCAAACGATCTCGCGCGCATGAGCGGGCCGCTCGCGCCACTCATACGCCGCGCCGGGGAGGAGATCCGAGAACGCGCGCTTGGCCGCGTTCTCAAGGAGGAGGCTTCCCAATGGAACTGATCTGCCCCGCCGGCACGCCGGCCGCCTTCCGCGAAGCCGTCGATGCCGGCGCCGACGCCGTCTATTGCGGCTTTCGCGACGAGACCAACGCCCGCAATTTCCCCGGTTTGAACTTTTCGCGAGAGGAACTGCGAACGGCCATTGCCTTTGCCAAGCAGCGCAAGGTGATGACCTTCGTCGCGATCAATACCTTTATGCGCGCCGGCCAGGAGACGCTCTGGCACCAAGCGGTGGACGACGCCGTGGCACTCGGTGCCGATGCCGTCATCCTCGCCGACTTCGGCCTGATGGCCTACACGGTCGAGCGCCATCCGCAGCAGCGGCTGCATGTCTCGGTGCAGGCCTCCGCCTCCAATGCCGATGCCGTGCGGTTCCTCGTCGAGGCTTTCGCGGCAAAACGCGTCGTGTTGCCGCGCACGCTGACGATCGCCGACATCGCCCGCCTTGCCAAGCAGATCGATTGCGAGATCGAGGTTTTTGCCTTTGGCGGGCTCTGCGTGATGGCCGAGGGGCGCTGTTCGCTGTCCTCTTATGCCACGGGCAAGTCGCCCAACATGAACGGTGTCTGCTCGCCCGCCAGCCACGTGCGCTATCGCCAGGACGGGCGCGAACTCGTCTCCGAGCTCGGCGAGTACACGATCAACCGCTTCCCGGCCGGCGAGGCCGCGGGCTATCCGACGCTCTGCAAGGGGCGCTTCGACATTGCCGAGGAACGCGGCTACGCCTTCGAGGATCCGGTCTCGCTTGACGTCATGGATCATATCGATGCGCTGCGCAGCGCCGGCGTCAGCGCACTGAAGATCGAGGGACGGCAACGCGGCAAGGCTTATGTTGCCGAAGTCGTCTCGGTCATGCGGCGGGCGCTGACCGCCGACGCCGCCGAACGGCCCGCGCTTGTATCGCGGCTGAAAGCTCTGAGCGAAGGCCAAAAGACGACAACAGGCGCCTATGAGAAGCGCTGGAGGTAACCGGCCCATGACCATGTCCATCAGCCCATCCAAACCGGCCTTGAGCCTCGGCCCGGTCTATTATCTCTGGGACGGCCCCAATTGGCGCGACTTCTACTTCCGCATCGCCGACGAGGCGCCGATCGCCCACGTAACGATCGGCGAGGCCGTCTGCTCGAAGCGACTGCATTTCATCGAACCGCATATCGGCGATGTCATCGAACGGCTGGAAAGCGCCGGCAAAAAGGTGAGCCTCGCCTCGCTGGCGCTCGTGACGCTGGAGCGAGAGAGCCAACTTGTGCGCGGACTGGTGCGTGACAGCGCCCATCCGATCGAGGCCAACGACCTATCCGCCCTGCACCTGCTTGCCGGCAAGCCGCATTCGATCGGACCGCTGGTCAACGTCTACAACGGCGCCACGGCAAGGCTGCTGGCATCGCGGGGGGCGACGAGCATCTGTTTGCCGCCGGAGCTGCCGATGGCATCGGTGCGGGACATCATTCAGGACAATCCCGGCGTCGCTTTCGAGATCTTCGCCTTCGGCCGCGTACCCTTGGCGATCTCGGCGCGCTGCGCCCATGCCCGTTCCAAGGGCCTGATCAAGGACAACTGCCAGTTCATCTGCGGCGAGGACACGGATGGCCTGACCGTCGAGACGCTCGACCGTCAGCCCTTCCTTGCTCTCAACGGCGTGCAGACCATGTCGCACACCTGCCAGGCGCTGATGCAGGAACTCCCTGAACTGGCCGCCGCCGGGGTCTCCCGGATCCGGCTGTCGCCACAGGATTGCGACATGGTCGCCGTCGCCGAAATCTACGACGACGCGATCGCCGGCCGGCGCACCATCGGGGAAAGCCTGGTACGGCTCGAATCCGTCTATCCGAGCATCCCGTTTTCCAACGGCTTCCACCACGGCCAGACGGGAGCGGCGTGGGTCAAGGTACCGATTGCCGGCGAAACCCCGACTGCATGAAAGCGTCCGTGCTCTCAACCCGTTAGAAACCAAGCACCACCGCGCCTCCGGTGAGCCCGGCGCCGGCCGCCGCCAGCAGCAGTTTCTCGCCGCGCTCAAACGGCCGCTCCTCTCGCTCCAACGATAGCGAGAGCGGGATCGTCGCGGCGGAAGAGTTGCCATAGTTCGCGATCGTGCGCACGGTTCTTGCTGGCGCGATGGCAAGACGATCGCAGACGGCCTCGAAGATCCGGGTATTGGCCTGATGCGGCACGAAGCGGCTGACCTCCGACGCAGTACAGCCTGCGACGTCCATGGCGCGGACGGCACACGTCGCCATCATCTCCACCGCCCGGGCGAACATCTCCCGCCCGTCACGCATCGTCATCAGGAAATCCTCGGGCGGCATACCCGGCGAGAACGGTTGGCTGCTGCCGCCGGCGGCGATCGAGATCAGATCGTAACGGCTGCCGTCGGCGGCAAGATCAACACCAAGCAAGCCGGTCTGCGGATCATCAGAAGGCGTAACGACGACGGCACCGGCCGCGTCGGCGAAGAGAACGGCGCTTGCCCTTTCCGCCGGATTGATGCGCCGGCTCAAAATGTTGGCCGCCACCACCAGCACAGGCTTTCGCTGCGAACGGACGAAGCCGTCGGCGAGTGTCAAAGCGTAGAGGAAGCCCGAGCATGCCCCGGCCAGATCGATCGCGCCCGAACGGCCTAGCCCGAGCCGATGGGCAAGAAGCGGCGCCGAAGGTGGCAGGAGATGATCGGGCGTCGAGGTCGCGAGCAAAGTCAGGGCGATATCGTCCCGCGGAATGCCTGCATCATCGAGTGCCGCCGCGCCGGCTCTCGATGCAAGTCCCGTCAATGTCTCGCCAGCCTCGACCCAACGCCGCTCGCGAATGCCGGTACGGCGCTCGACCCAACCGGGATCGAGACCGAGCTGCGTTTCGATCTCGGCGTTTTCAACACGCCGCGCCGGCACCGCATGGCCGAAACCGACAAGGCGGGATGAGTGCGCGACGCTCACAGCCGCCCAGCCGCGAAAAGCGAAGCCGCCTCATCGATCGCGCCATAGACTCGGTCGAGCTCCTCGGAAGTGACGCAATAGGGCGGCATCAGATAGATGACGTTTCCCAGCGGGCGGATCAGCAAACGGCGCTCGCGGAAGAACGCCTTGAGCCGCGGGCCGGCCTCGGAGAGATAACCGGCGCCTGGAACCTTGAGATCTAGGGCTACAATCGTACCAAGCTGGCGGGTATCGCTGAAGCGGGGATCTTCGGCAAAGCGCTCGACATGCCGACGCTGCCGCTCCGTCAACGCGTCGATGCGTTCGCGCACAGGCTCTTCTTTCCAGACGGCGAGATTGGCGACGGCTGCAGCGCAGGCGATAGGATTGGCTGTATAAGAACTCGAATGGAAGAAGGTCTTGCGTCGATCCGTCGAGAGATGTGCCTCGAAGATCTCCGCCGTGGAGAGCGTCGCCGCCAGCGGCAGCGCGCCACCGGTCAGCCCTTTCGAGGTGCAAAGGATGTCGGGCGTGACGCCAGCCTGCTCGCAAGCGAACAGGCTGCCCGTCCTTCCCCATCCCGTCATCACCTCGTCGGCGATCAGCAGGGCGCCGTGCCGCTCGGCGATCCCTTTCAACTCGGAAAGGATGGAAGCCCGATAGGTCTTCATGCCGCCCGCACCGAGGAGCAGCGGTTCGATCAACAGGGCTGCGACCGCGCCGGAGGCGCAGGCCGCCTCGAAGGCATCCAGCGTCGTCTGCTCTTGACCCGACTCCGGAAACGGCAGCCGATCGACAGCGAAGAGCAGCGGTGCGTAAGGCGCATTGAAGACGCCCCTTTCTCCCGTCGACATCGTGCCGATCGTGTCGCCGTGATAGCCATTTTCGAGGACGCAGATGCGGTTCCGCGGCCGGCCGAGATTGTGGAAGAAACCAAGTGCCATCTTCAGTGCGACTTCGACCGCCGTCGAGCCGCTGTCGGAATAGAACACATGGGCGAGGCCAGGTGGCGCAATCTCGATCAAGCCGCTCGCCAGTTCCTCCGCCGGCGCATGGGTATACTCCGCGAAGATGAGCTGGTCGTAGGTTTGCGCGGCAGCACGGATCGCTTCCATGATGGCAGGATGCCGGTGGCCGTGGGTGATGACCCACCAGGACGAGATCGCATCGAGGATCGCCGCCCCGTCTTCGTCGATGAGATAGGCGCCCTCGGTCCGGACGACGCGTCGCATCGCCGGCTCCAGTGCATGCTGGGTGAAGGGGTGCCATACCGCGGATCGTCTCATGCCGTCACCTCATGGAAGCAGCCGATGTCGAAGTTTTCGCGAAAGGCCTGTCGCAGGCGATCCGGTGTCAACGGATCAAGCCGCGGCAGCCGGCCAAGCCGCCGAACCTTCCCCAGTTCCGCAATGATCGCCTCGCTGTCCGCCTGTTCGTCGCCGATGAAAGCGACGCCCAGGACCGGGATGACACGGCGGCGCAGCGCCTCGAGCGAAAGCAAGGTGTGATTGATCGTGCCGAGCCCGGTGCGGGCACAGAGGATCACCGGGATCTGCCAGCGCGCAAACACGTCGGCGAAGACCACCCGGTCGGTGAGCGGCACCAGGAGTCCACCCGCCCCTTCGATGACCAGCGGTCGGTTCATTGCCGGCGGAGAGAGCCTCTCAGGCAAGATCGTCACGCCATCGATCCGCGCCGACAGGTGGGGCGAGGCCGACGTCATGAGCCGATAGACCTCGGGCAGAATCCGTTCGGGTGGAACCCTGCCGAGCCGTGCTACGGCCTCGCTGTCGGTTTCGCCGTCAAGCCCCGACTGCACCGGCTTCCAGTAGTTGCCGGAAAGCGCATCGGTCAGCGCCGTAGAGAATATCGTCTTGCCAATGCCGGTGTCCGTGCCGGTGACGACGAAACGGGGCATCATGGCCGCTCCTCCGCCATTGCCACCTTCAAACGCTCCAGCATATTCGCGATCGTCGGACGGTCGACATTCAGCGTAATCGCGATCCGGAGCCGCGCGGTCCCCTCCGGGACGGTCGGCGGACGGATGGCCCTGATATCGAAGCCTTCGGTGCGCATGCGCGCGGCAATCCGTACGGCGCAACCGTTGTCGCCGATCGGCACCGGAAGGATCTGCGAGCCACTGCCTTCGATGCCGAGGGTATCGGTGAACGCTCGATTGGCGAAGGTCCGGAGATCACCGAACGCCGCCCGACGCCGAGGCTCATCCACGAGCGTCACAAGAGCCTCGCGGACAGCGGCGGCAATGAGCGGCGAAGGCGCCGTCGAATAGATGAAGTTGCGGGCACGGTTGACCAGGTAGTCGCACAGCACCGCATTTGCGCCGATCAGCGCACCGCAGACGCCGAGCGCCTTGCCGCAGGTGTGGAGCACGACGAGATTTTGTCGGCCTTCCAATTCCGCGGCCAAACCGCGGCCATCCGGTCCAAAAGCACCGGTCGCATGCGCTTCGTCGACGACCAGAAATCCATCATGCCGCGCAGCAAGTGCCGCAAGATCCGCAAGCGGCGCCCGGTCGCCGTCCATCGAATAGAGGCTTTCGACGGCGATCCAGGGATGCCCCATGCCGCCGTGCTTGCGCCAGATGCCGATCGCATCGGCGAAGGCGTCGACGTCGTTGTGCTTGACCGCGACCGCGTCGGCCTTGCTTGCGGCGATACCCTCATGGGCACTCGCATGGATCAAGGCGTCGTGGACGATGATGTCGTCGCGCTGTGGGAGCGTCGAAAACAAGGCGGCATTGGCCGCATAGCCGCTGGCGAAGAAGAGCGCCCTCTCCGCGCCAAAGAAGGCGGCTGCCTCTGCCTCCAACGCCGCGTGTTCCGCATGGTTGCCGCGCAAGAGCCGCGAACCGCCAGACCCGACCGTCACGCCGCGCTCGATCGCAGCGGCAATCGCGGCCTTCAACCGCGGCGACCCGGCGAGCGCCAGATAGTCGTTGGAGGTGAAGTCGATGCCGCCCCCGGCGACAAGTTCACGCCGGCGCCCCTTGCGTTCGAGGCCGTGTAGCGTCTTCTCGTGGCGAGTGACGAGGCTCGCGGTCATTCGGCCGCGTCCTGCTTTGCGGCAAGCGCCATCGGCTCCAACCCAAGGCGGCGGAAGAGGCCCGCATCATGGTCCTCGCCCGGGTTGTCGGCGGTCAGCAGCGTCTCGCCGACGAAGATCGAATTGGCGCCGGCGAAGAAACAGAGCGCCTGCATCTCGTCGCTCATGTCGGTGCGGCCGGCCGAGAGGCGGACGTGGGACTTGGGCATCAGGATGCGCGCAAGCGCGATCGTGCGGACGAAGTCGATCGGATCCACCGGCGCTGCGTCGGCGAGCTTCGAGCCCGGGATCGGAATCAGCATATTGATCGGGACGCTTTCGGGCGGCACAGGCAGATTGGCGAGCGTCACCAGCATCGATACCCGGTCGTCAACGGTTTCGCCCATGCCGAGGATGCCACCGGCGCAGACCTTGATGCCGGCGTCGCGGACGTTGGCAAGCGTTTCCAGCCGGTCGGCAAAGCTGCGGGTGGTGATGATCTCGCCGTAGAAACGTTCCGACGTATCGACATTGTGGTTGTAGTAATCGAGCCCGGCGTCTGCGAGCCGCTCGGATTGTTGCGGCGTCAACATGCCGAGCGTCATGCAGGTCTCCATGCCCAGCGCCCGCACCCCGCTGATCATGGCGACAATCGCCTCCATGTCGCGCTCCTTGGGGCTGCGCCAAGCGGCCCCCATGCAGTAGCGGGTCGCACCGCCCGCTTTTGCCTTCCGTGCCTCGGCAAGGACCCGTTCGACCTCCATGAGTTTCGACGCCTTGAGTCCGGTCGGGTAGTGCGCCGACTGGCTGCAATAGCCGCAGTCCTCAGCGCAGCCGCCGGTCTTGATCGAGAGCAGTCGGCTCATCTGGATCGCGTTCGGATCGAAATGGGCGCGGTGAACGGAATGCGCCCGAAACAGCAGATCGTTGAAGGGCGAATGATAGATTTCTTGTGCTTTGGCCAATTCCCAAGCGGTTTCGGCGGGCTTGGCGACAACCGAAGTCGGCTCGATCGAACTGTTTGCGTCCAGCATGCGCGTTCACTTCCCTCTTCGCAACGAGGCAAAATAGATAGAATCCAATATTATCTATAATTTCTTTCGCAGCGGAATCGAACAACCACTCAAAAAGAGAGATGCGACAAAAATGCAATCAGGGAGAGCAGTGGCGCCAATCAACGACGTCGCCATCGACGCTGGAATAGCGAGAAACAGACACAATTTCTGTGACTTAGATCTCCTGCATTACCCGCCGAGACGCATGACGATAAAAACAGAACGTCCGTTTTCCTGCCTGTTTTAGGCGTCAGAAACCCGCCGTCTCCCGATCGATCAACCGCAATTCGGCAAACTCGAAACGCAAGTCCGCGAGTTCCTTTCAAATTTATAGATAATTTCCAATCCGAACCGCCGCACGACATGCGCGCGATCGGGCTCTTGACAAAATCCGGTCCAGCCCATCAGTTTGAAGCATTCACCAGGGGTGTCCCGACAAGGGGCTGAGATTCTGCTAGGCGGTTTGCGCGGCGCAGTGACCCGTTGAACCTGATCCAGTTCATACTGGCGTAGGGACGGTGCAGACATCGCTGCCGTAATCGTTGCGTTCGCGCGGGCATACTTCGGCAAGGCGTCCTTCCTTCCCTTCCTGTTCGAACTGGGTCTCCTACAATGGAGCCTCGGCAATGCGTATCTTCATCGCGACCTTTCCTTCAAGCCGACGTCCCGCTGGCAGCGGCTGGGCACATTGACCATGCGCGCCCTCATCAAAGGCGCCGGCGTCGTCGGGCTGGCCTTCGCCCATGAATTGACCGCCCGAGGCATCGAAGTGACGGTTGCGGAGCGGCAGCCAGACTTCGGCGGGGCCGCATCCTGGTTTGCCGGCGGTATGCTTGCGCCCTGGTGCGAGCGCGAGAGCGCCGAGGAACCGGTGCTGACACGCGGCATCGCCGCCATCGATTGGTGGAATCGGGTGCTTCCCGGAGAGGTATCGCGCAACGGCACCCTCGTCGTCGCCCCGCCACGCGACGCCGGCGAACTCAAACGCTTCGCGTCGCGCACCTCCGGCTTCGAGTGGATCGACGCCAAGGCGATCGCAGCGCTGGAGCCGGCACTTGCTGGGCGCTTCCGGGAGGCGCTGTTCTTTCCGGGCGAGGCGCATCTCGACCCACGCCGAGCGCTTTGCCTGCTGAGGCAAAAGCTCGTCGAACGCGGTGTCGCCCTCATCGGTGAGACCGATAGCGACGGCGGCTACGATCTGATCGCCGACTGCCGTGGCGCCGCAAGAATCAACAGCACCGCCGGACTGCGTGGGGTGCGTGGCGAGATGCTCTACCTGCAGAGCAATGAAGTGGAATTGTCGCGGCCGGTCCGTCTCATCCACCCGCGCATCCCGCTCTACATCGTGCCGCGCGGCAACGGCCTCTTCATGTGCGGGGCGACCATGATCGAAACCGATGACGGCGGTCCGATCACTGCCCGCTCCCTGATGGAGTTGCTGAACGCCGCCTATGCGCTGCACCCTGCCTTCGGCGAGGCTCGCCTTCTCGAAACCGGCACCGGCATCCGACCGGCCTTTGCAGACAACCTCCCGCGCATCAATCGCGCCGGAAACACCATCGCGCTCAACGGGCTCTACCGCCACGGCTTCCTGCTTTCGCCGGCTTTGGCCGAGGAAGCGGCGGACCTTGCGCTTGCCTGGAACCTGAAGGGAGACGCCGCATGAAATTGATTGTCAACGGCGAGGATCACGACCTCGCAGTCACCACCCTTGCCGAGCTTCTGGCGACACTCGACTTCGAAGGCGATTGGCTTGCTACCGCCGTCAATGGCGAGCTGGTGCACCGGGCTGACCGTTCGGCCCATTCCCTCAACGATCGCGACCGGATCGAAATTCTCTCGCCGATGAAAGGAGGCTGAGACATGCTGACGCTTTACGGACAGGAACTGCGTTCCCGCCTGCTTCTGGGCACCGCCCGCTACCCCTCGCCTGCCTCGCTCGAGGACGCGGTTCGTTCGTCGGCAACCGAGGTCGTCACGGTCTCGCTTCGTCGCGAAACCGCCGGCGGGAAACAAGGCGGCGCCTTCCTCGAACTGATCCGCGCGCTCGGCGTGCACGTGCTGCCGAACACTGCCGGCTGTCATTCGGTGTCGGAGGCGGTGCTGACCGCGAAGATGGCCCGCGAGGTCTTCGGCACGAACTGGATCAAGCTTGAAGTCATCGGCCATCAGGATACGCTGCAGCCCGACGTCTTCGGGCTGGTCGAGGCGGCACGCGTCCTCTCGGCCGAAGGCTTCGAGGTCTTCCCCTATACGACCGACGACCTGGTGGTCGGCGAGCGCCTTGTGGAAGCCGGATGCAGGGTGCTGATGCCCTGGTGTGCGCCGATCGGCAGCGCCAAGGGACCGCAGAACATCTCCGCCCTGAGAGCCATGCGGGCCCATTTTCCGGATATGCCGCTGATCGTCGATGCCGGCGTTGGCCGCCCGTCGCACGCAACGGCGGTGATGGAGCTCGGCTTTGATGCGGTGCTGCTCAATACTGCCGTCGCCGGAGCGGCAAAGCCGGCCCTCATGGCCTCCGCCTTCGCCCGAGCGATCGATGCTGGACGCGATGCCTTCGAGGCAGGCATGCTCGAACCGCGCGATTTTGCCGTTCCTTCCACGCCCGTCATCGGAAAGGCGGTGTTCGCGTGAAGCTCGATCCCTTCTACCTCATCGTCGACAGCGCGGCATGGATCGAGCGGCTGGTGCCGCTCGGCGTCAAGCTGGTGCAACTTCGCGTCAAGGACCGTTCGGATGCAGAGCTTCGCGACGAGATCCGCACGGCCATGGCGATCTGTGACCGCCATGGTTGCCAGCTCGTCGTCAACGACTACTGGCGCCTCGCAATCGAAGAGGGCTGCGATTTCGTCCATCTCGGCCAGGAGGATCTCGCCGGCGCCGATCTCGCTGCTATCCGCGCCGCAGGCGTGAAACTCGGCCTCAGTACCCATGACGAGGCCGAGCTGGAGACGGCCCTTGCCGCCAGCCCCGACTACGTCGCGCTCGGGCCGATCTATCCGACGATCCTCAAGCAGATGAAATGGGATCCGCAAGGGCTGCCGCGCCTCTCCGCCTGGCGGGAGCGCGTCACGCCGCTGCCGCTCATTGCGATCGGCGGCCTCAATACCGACCGGATTGCTGGCGTCTTCGAGCATGGCGCCGACAGCGCCGCGGTCGTCACCGACATCACGCTGAATGCCGATCCCGAGGGACGGACACGCGAATGGATCGCTCGCACGGCGCGGTGGCGATGAGCCTGCCTGACGTGGCAGGTGCTACGACCTCATCTCAGGCGATCGCCAGTTCCGCGAGCCAGGCGCTATCGAGGCCGCGCTTGCGGCAATAGGCCATAAGCCGGTCGCGCGTTTTGCCTGGTCGATCGAGACCGAGAAAGCGGGAAGCGTTCCTCCAGAGGATATTCTGCTGATGCTCGTCGCTGACGCTGGCGAGCGTCAGCTGCTCGGCGATCCGCGAAACATAGGCGTTGTAATCCTTCTCGAGCGCCATCATCGACCAGTCGGTCCCGAACATCAGATGGCGGGCGTCGGGATCGTAGGCGGTCAGCCATTTGTCCAGCAACTGACGGATCTCTGCGTGAAGAGTTTTGTCGTCGCTGCTGACCAGCTCACTGAGATAGCTTAAATCCGCAAAGAGGTTCGGGCGGCGCTCGTGGTCGATCGTTCTGCCGATGATCTCCTCCCAGCTCGGCGGCCCGGAAAACTTGTCCTGGGGACAAGAGACCATGACGCCCGTCGGTGCCCCGGGGCGCAGGATTTCGTCAAAGGCACCGAAATGCGCCAGGTTGATCCGCAGCTTGTCGTATTGGTTCGTATCGAGCAGTTTCTTCCAATAGGCAGGGCTTGCCAGATTGCCATAGCCACAGCCGGCGCCGATGCTGTTTTCCGCATGCGCCATGATCGGCACGTCGTTGTCGCGGCACCAGACGTAAAGGCGCTTCAGCGCCGCATCGATCGCCGGGTTTGCATTGCCCCATGCCTTGAAGCCCATCGGGGGATAGATTTTGACGCCGATGAAGCCTTTTTCCATGATCGCATACTGGACATTTGCCAGCGATGAGCCTGGCCTTTGCGCTTCCCGGTGCGGATCGAAGCCGACGAAGCTATGCATGCGGATGCCGTGCTTCCTGGTGACGATCTGCTGAACCTCGTCCATGACGTCGATCTGGTCGTGCTGCGGCGATGATGTCCCGTGAAGCGACTTGTCGAAGTCCAGAATGCTCGGCGTGATCAGCGAAAGCCGGCATTTGGACGCGAAGATCTTGACATAGGCTTCCGCCAGATTTTCCCGGTAGTCCTGCATCAGCCGGACGAAGGAAAGATAGGTTCCGATCTGGTCGTGCGCCTTTGCGTTGTTGGCAAGGGTATCGACCTCCTCGTCACTCATGCCGCCGCCGGAGCGCCGCTGGTCCAAACGTCTCTGGAATGTTTGTGGCAGATTGGGCGTGCCGCCAAGCTGGCGCAACAGACCGTCATAATCAGGGGATTCACCAAAGCTGCGCCTCGAGAATGTCGAGCGTTGCTCGTTGGCACGCGCGACCAGATCCTTTATCGCGACGCGCAATTGCGCATCCTTGCGCCGCGCGAGCTCGGTGTCTGAAATACGCCGCTCCCTTTTTCTTAGAACAGCAAGTTCATGCTTGGCTTTGGGCGCGACGTCGCCAAGAGCGGTAACGAGAAAGACCACCAAGGCATTTTCCAGCCCCTTCGCCTCCTGCGCGTTTGAAGAGAGCCTTTTCTCCGGCATCTTCTCCCGCAGCGCCACGTAGCGAACCAGACCCTCCACCGGCACATCGGCAGCGTTGAAGAAATGGCAATGGACGTCGATGATCGGATGACTGAGACTGCAGGCGCCGGGCGAAGGCAGATGCCGGCATCCGGAAAGCACATTTGCAAAAACGCCCGCCGAAACCAGCCGCAAGAAATCGCGGCGCGCCACGGCGGCAACCGGACCAGCCCAGTCGACCCCCATCGTCCCCTCCTGTTGCGAGACCCCCTCGAACAATCGGGCAAACATTACTCCGTCCTGCCACCTCGCGAAATAGGTATTTACTTGCCGTTACTGGCAGATCGAAGATCAGCGCGAGTCGTCTTTCAGTCAGACAGGAGGCGTGTTACTCTAAAATCTTGGGGAGAATTTTGCGTGGTTGGTGGCGCCGGCAAATATGAGTTCCAACGTTACCTGTCCGGAGCCCTGGTCCAATGGTCGTCCCCGGCAGCGACGGAATCGGCTGCGCCGGCACGCGAAGACTTCCTCGGCTCGCTGCTTTTCGCCGACATTTCCGGCTTTACGCGCCTGACCGCCAAATGGTCCGAAAGTGACCGCGCTGCCGGCGCCGAACGCGTCAGCCTGCTTCTGAACGCCTTCATGGGCGAGCTCATCAGCCATATCGAGGAGCATGGCGGCACGGTCTTGAGTTTCGCCGGCGACAGCCTGATTGCCGGCTGGCGGGCGTCCTCGGCCGAAGAGCTCGAACAGACGGCCTGGCGCAGCTGTTATTGCGCCGAACGGATCCGCGAGCAAATTGGCGTGCCGGGCAATCTCGAAGATACCCTTCAGCTGCGCATCGCCGTCGGCGCCGGCGCCATCACCCTGCTGCATCTGCTGCCCCGCGCGGACCAGCGTTGGCTGATCGTCGGAGGCGATTGCCTGGCCCAGGCCGATCATGGCGGCCAATTGAGCGACGCCGGCGAGATTCTCGTTTCCGATGCCGTGTGGCAGTTGATCGGCAAGCGGGCCAAGGGCGAGCTGAACCGCGAAGGGACAGCCCGCCTCGATAGCATCGAGCCCTGCTCGACCACGAAGGAAGCGCCTCGTACCCATCCGGGCGCCGCATCCGAGCGGCTCGAGGCCTATCTCCCCCTCTCGCTGCGCAGCCGCCTGCTCTCACCGCTTTCGGAATGGCTCGCGGACCTCAGGACCGTGACCGCGCTTTTCGTGCATATCGTCGGCCGCGACCTCGATACGGATCTCGACCGGTTGAACAAGCTCGTGGCGCGCTCGATCGCCGTCGTCGGCCGCACCGGCGGAGAGATCCTGCACACGGCGCTCCATTCAGGCGGGCTCGAGGTCTTCGCCGTATTCGGTCTGCCCGGCAAGAAGCACGCCGACAATGCGCGCCGAGCGATCATCGCTGCCCTGCGCCTGTCGAACGAACTCGACGAACCGGATCTCGGCCTGTCGGCGGGCATCTCGACCGGCGAGAGTTTCTGCGGCGCACTCGGTACGATCCATCGCGCCGACTACACCGTCGTCGGCGCTGCCGTGAACATGGCCTCCCGGCTGGCGAGCGTCGCCGCAGGCCGCATTCTCGTCGACCAGGCAACGGCGAAGGAAACCGCCGGCCAGATTGCTTTTTCCGGTCCCTGGACACTTGCCGTGCCCGGCATGCGCGGTGGCGTGGTCGCGTTTGCGCCGATTGCCGAGACCGTCGCGACGATCGACACCAAATCCCCCGTTCTTTTCAACCGGGCCGCCGAACTCGCGGCACTCAACGCCTATGTGGAGCGCGCGGGCCGAGGACAGGCCGGGGTGATGATCGTCAAGGGTGATTCCGGCGTCGGCAAATCGGCTCTGCTTCGCGCCTTCGTCGAAACATGCCGTGACCATGGAAGCCAGGTTCTGGTCGGCCATGCCGACGATATCGAGAGTGACGTACCTTACTTCGCCTGGCGTGGGGTGATCCGCGACCTGCTTGGCATCGGCGACCTGCGCGGCACCAATGCCTCGGATCAGGTGATGCAGTTCTTCGCCCACCGACCCGAACTCGCTCATCTGGCGCCGCTGCTCAACGATGCCATCAACCTCACTTTGACCGACACGGCCGAGACCCGGGCGATGTCGGGCGACGGGCGGTCCCACCGCCTGCGTGAATTGCTGCGCGATCTCATGACCGACAGCCTCTCCTGGGGGCGCGGTCTCGTCGTGCTCGAAGACGTCCATTGGCTGGACGAGGCATCCGGCCAGTTGCTCGGCCGCCTGGTTTCCGGACCGGCACCGATCCCGGTCGTCGTTTCAACCCGGACGGCCAGGACGCAGCAAGACCTGACGCGATGGACCGGACAACACCACAATGGTGCGCAGACACTCGATCTCCTGCCGCTCGATTTCGAGGGTACGATTTCACTCGTACGCGCATCGATCGGCAGCAGTTCCCCGGCAGATGGCTTTTGCGAAGCGGTCTATGCGCAGTCGGCAGGAAACCCGCTGCTGATACACGAAATCTGCCGCATGATCGGCGAACGGCGATTGCCGAAGACCGCAGAGACCCAGACGCCCCTGTCGCTCCCTGAAACCCATTCGAACGAAGCGACCTTGCTCAATACGGCCAAGGTCACTGTGATCGCCCGAACCGACCAGCTCCCGGCCGAGCTTCAAGCGCTCCTGAAGATCGCAAGCGCCATGGGCGCGACTTTTTCCGCCGCGGAACTCCAGGCGCTTCCGCCGATCAGGAAGTCCGCCCTGGACATCGAGGCAAGCATCGAGCGGCTGGAGGCGGCCCATCTGATCAAGCCCATGGATGACCGCCCGGGGCGTTTCACTTTCAGCCACGCCGTCATCCGCCAGGCCATCTACGACAGCATGCTTTCGGAACAGCGACGTGAGGCGCATCGTGCGATCGCGCAGGCGATGGAGGAAAGCAGACAGCCCGACAATGCGGAAAACCTGCCACGCATCTTGAGCCATTGGGAGCGCGCCGGCGAGGCCGCACTTGCGTTCAACTATCTGGACCGTGTCGCCGAACTGCGCCTGCGCCAGTTCGACAATGCCGCCGTCGTCGACCTGATCGAGCGCTTTTTCAAGACTGGGCGCGATCTCTCGATCACGATCACGCCGGCACGGCGGGCGGCCGCCTGTTTCCTGCTCGGCGAAGCCAATCTCAATCTCGGCCGCGCCGAAGCTGCGCGGCATGCCTATGAGGAGGGCCTGCGGCTTTCCGGCCTGCCACTTCCGCGCACCTCGGCCGGCCTCGCACTGCATCTGGTTCTCGATCTTGCAGAACAGGTGTGGCGCCGCGTGATCCATGGGGACAAGGACTGGATCCTGGAACGGGAAATCTCGCGATCGCCATCCGATCCTTTCCTTCTTGCGGCAAAGGCGCATGAGGACCTGACGCGGATCTACTACTTCACCAGCGAGAAGCTGCGGCTGATCCATGCGACGCTTCGCGCGACGAACCTTGCCGAAAGAAACAAATATGTCTCGCCGACAACCGCCACTAATTACGCAAGCCTCGGCGCCATATGCGGCGTCATCCCGCTGCACAAACAGGCCGAGCACTACAGCCGCTTGGCCGCCGCCCTTTCGGAGCGCGTCGACCAGTTGGGAACGCGCGTGCGTGTCGACCTCCTGTCGGGCATGTACCAGATCGGCATCGGCCATTGGCGCGAAGGCAAGCAGGCGTTCGAGGCCGGCCTCAACAATGCCTCGACCGTCGGCGATTTGAGGCGGTGGTGCGAAGTGGCCGTTGGCCTCGAGACGATTTCCGGTCCTTGGCTGCTGACCTCGGCTTTCGAAGGCATCGCCCCATGGGAAATTCTGGTTCAGCGGATCTGTGAAGAGGGCCGCAGGCGCGGCGATATCCAGGTGCTAGGCTGCGGCCTGCTTGGGCGTCTCAGGGGGCACGCGGCCCTTGGCCGATGGTCTGCCATCGACGCCGATCTCGATGAGCTCAAGCAGATCATCACCGCAAAGGCCGACGGACTGGAACTCGTACATTGCATCGAGGGCGCGTCTCTTCTGGCGGAAGCCGCGCGACGGCAGGGCGACACGGGCGCAGCAAGGGCCTGGTTCGAGCGCGCGTTCTCCTGGTGCCAGACGCTCAACCCGGCAATGAAGACGCGAACCCTGCCGGCACTTGCCCGCCTGTTCGACGTGGCGAGCGATCCGGACGGTGGCGACCCGGCTGCGGCGCAGCTTGTCCTTAGAAAGCTCGAGCGCTTCGCGCGCGTCTATCCTATCGGTCGCCCGGCGGCAGCGCTCGGAGAGGCGACCCTGTACCTGCATCGCGGCCAGCAGCGCCGCGCCGAGCGGGTGGCGCGATACGCCTTCGCGGAAGCGATCCGGCTGGAGATGCCGGCCGTGGCGCTCGCTTCGTTGCACCACCCGGCCGGGCCGAAGGATGCGGCGGCCTGGCAGGCATTGGAGACAATGTTTGTCGTTCGGCAAAACACCTGGAGCGAGGTCCTCCAACTCGATCAGGCCGAGTTCCAGACCCATCTTCCGATCGTTGCGTTCGAGGGAGGCCATGCATGAACCAGTTTCGAGTGCCCCGCGTCCTGATCGTGCTTGCCCATTTCGACGAGACCAGAAATCCGCAAGGTCGCCCCGATTTCATTCCGCAGGGGACCGGTCACCTGTTTCTGGCTGGCGCCTTTGCCCGCAATCGCGTGCACCTTCGAGCCTACAGCGAATTTCACGACGGGCCGCTCGTCGACGAGACGGCTTTTGCGGAGCTGGACATGCTGGTGCTGACGGGGGTCACCGCCGCCTTCGACCGGATGCGCCACCTGACCGCCTATGCCCGCACGAAATCACCAGGCTGCGTCATCGTCGCCGGTGGACCGGTCGTCCGCAATCTGCCGGTTTCGAGCGCCGAAACCTTCGACTACGCCTGCGAAGGCGACGTCGAGGAGATGCATGCCGTGATCAAAGAGGTCTTCGGGGAATGGGCGGTCTCCGAAACGATCCTGCCACGCTTCGACCTTGCCAATTGGGGCGGCCCGGTCAGTTACGTCGAAACGAGTCGCTACTGCAATTTCAAATGCAGTTTCTGCGCGCTCACCGCGGAAGGCCGCCGCTACCACGGCTACGATCTCGGCTACATCGAGGCACAGCTTCGCAATGCCCCGCCCAAGAAATACGTGCTGTTCATCGACAACAATTTCTATGGCAACAGCAAGGACGCCTTCCATGCCAAGCTCGAGCTGATCCGGTCGCTTTGGCGCGAGGGCCTGTTTCAGGGTTGGTTCGCGCTCGTCACCGGAGATTTCTTCCGAGACCCCGACAATCTCGAAGCGGTGCGCGCGGCCGGCTGTCTCGGGCTCTTCAGTGGCGTCGAGACGCTGAACGAAGCGCAGTTGAAGCGCTATCAGAAAAAGCAGAACCTGGTGGTGCCGCAACTGGAAGCCATTCAGACCTGTCTCAAAGCCGGCATCGCCTTCCAATACGGACTGATGTTCGATCCGGCAGCGCAGACGATGCAGGCGATGCAGGACGAACTGGCCTTCATCACCGGCGAGAGCAGAATGCCATTGCCGGCCTTCCTGAGCCTGACGATCCCGCTGCTGGGCACCCCCCTGTTTGACGAATGCGCGGCAGAAGGTCGCTTCCTTCCTTCTGCCAAGCTGCGCGACATGGATGGGTTCACACTGATGACCCGCCCCCTCGACAACCTTGACGATGTCGCCCTGTTTGCCCGCAAGCTGTCGCGCCTCGATGGCAATCGCGCCCTAATCCTACGCCATTGCCTGGGCTTCTACCGCAACTACCGCCGCTCGCTTTCGGGCCGGCAGATGATCCATCTGCTTGCCAACAGCCTGCGCCTGGCCTTGCCCTCGATCATGCATCGCCATGGTCTCCCGATGCGCTCGGGGAGCGACGACAATCTCACCTATGTCACGACGACGCAGCCGCTCGGACCGCTCTACACGCCGGCCTTCCGGGTCGGCGAAGGCTTCCGCTCGCATTTTGCGCCGACGATGATCACCGACGCCTCGGGCGCGCTTGACGAGACCATTGCCCGCAATCTCGAATTCCGCGCCGGCCAGCGGCGGCGGACCGGCACCGGCATGGAACACGCCCCCGGCTGAAACACTCCGGCGACTGCGTCAATCTGCCCTCGCCACTGCAACCTCCAGTGCGCGAAGTTGGGTCGGGTTGGTAAGATTGGATTCAATCTTTTTGAGTAAGCTTCCGTTAGCTATTCACACCTGTCGGCCGGCGATTGCCGTCGACCTTGTTCTGCGTACGGGTGCCCATGCGTCTTTCAGCTGCGACCGCAATCATTTTTGCCGGCCTTGTTTCGGGCTGCACTTCCAGTTCGAGCCTGGACACCATCGCACCGCGGCCCTCGCGTGAAACGACCAGCTCCGTCGTGCTTTCGGCCGCACCAGTACCCGCCGCCAATGTCGGCGCAAGGGTCTCCGAGGTAACGCCACCGCAGACCGTCGAGTCCGCACCGCCGCAGGAGATGCTCGCCTGGGCTGGCCCGGTTCCGGAGCCCAAAGCCTTTGCGCCGGCGGTCAATACGACGACGACAACGGCGACCATGGACATGCCCGTCCCCGGCGCTCGGCCGGTCGCCTTCGTGGCCCCCGCCAATCCGGTCACACAGGCGATGCCGCAGGGGCGCTCGCGCATCTACGGCCACCGTTTCCGCGACGCCAAGCCGATCAATTTCGGCCGCGCCAAAAATCCGCGCAAGATGGCCGTCCACGGCGTCGACGTTTCGCGCTGGCAGGGCGAGATCGACTGGTCGAAGCTGCGCACCCAGGGCGCGAATTTCGCCTTCATCAAGGCGACGGACGGCGGCGATCATCTCGACCCGATGTTCAAGAAGAACTGGCGCGCCGCCAAGGCAGCCGGCATGCGGCGCGGCGCCTACCACTTCTTCTACTGGTGCCGCACCGCCGGCGAGCAGGCCGACTGGTTCATCCGCAACGTGCCGCGCGAGCCCGGCGCGCTGCCGCCCGTGATCGACGTCGAATACAACGGCGAATCCAGCTGCAAGCGGCGCCTGTCACCTGAACGCGTGCGCGAAAAGATGCAGGTCTTCATGGACAAGCTCGAGGCGCATTACGGCCAGCGTCCGATCATCTATACGGCGCCGGACTTCTATGCCGACAACCTGCAGGGCGCGTTCCAGAAATATCCGTTCTGGCTGCGCGCAGTGGCTCAGCATCCATCCAAGGTTTACCCGAACCGCAAATGGCTGTTCTGGCAATATTCGGGCTCCGGCCTCTCGCACGGCGTCGACGGCAAGATCGACCTCAACGTCTTCCACGGCAGCGAAGACGAGTGGTATGACTGGCTGGAGGCGCGGGCGAACTGAGCCGCCAGCAACGGGACCTCGAATAGCTCCGCTACGGCATGTTTCCTTAGATCGTCGCCGATTTAAGGACAAAAACATGCAGCAATTCAACTTGCTACCGCGACCATTGCCCTCTGATCCCTCTGATAGGACGCGGCGCTGTCATTGCGCCTTCACCGCGCCTCTTCGCGGGCCAGAAAGAGCAGCGTGCCGCCGAGTTCGGAGATGACGATCTGCCTGTTGTCCCACACGAGGACGGAGACCGGTCGCGTCAGCCCGTCGACCACCGTCTCCCGGCTGCCCGTCGCATGATCGAACAGCAGCAACCGGCCGCTGTTTGCTCGGAACCCCTGCTGCTGGTCGTATAGGCCGTGTTCAAGGACAAGCATCCGCCCCTTTTCGTCGAAGGCAATGGCGACCGGTGCATTCAGGCCATCAACCTCCGGCCGCAGCTCCGCACCCTCGCTTTTCTCGGGAATTGAAACGACCTTTCCGGCCCCGGCGAGGAAAGGAAAGCCGCCGAAAAGCGCAACATAGAGACGCCCCTCGCGAAGCGTGATCCCGGTCGGCACGGCATCGACCTCGTAGTTGCCCTCGTTGAACTCTGTCGGGGAGAGTGTTTCCAACGCGGCCGCCTTTTGACGAAGGCGGCGAAAGCTCGTGAGCGTCTGCTTGCGGCCGTCGGCTCCAAGACGCTCGACGCTGTTGCGCGCCGAATCGACGACATAATAGGCATCCGTGGCGGCGACGAGGTCGAACGGATTCCAGAAATCGGCATTGATGACACGGCGCCGGCCGGCACCGTCGATCGCGACGAGGGCGTGATCATAGGGTCCGGCATCGGTATCGGCCGGCGTCCATCCTTGGGCGACGACAAGCTTGTCGCCGACACGAAGCACCCGATAGGGACCGGTCGGGTCGCCGATCACGTCGAGGCCATGGGGAAAGACCGGACCGAACGCTTCGAGGTCGCCCGCGGGCACCCGCCGATAGAGCCGGCCACTGGCAAGATCGGTAACGAGAAGAGCCTCGCCGTCGCGAGAAAGGCCGCCGAAGGCAGCACCGGCCTTGCTGAAGCTTTCAAGTCGGTAGCCCGGCGCGACCTCCGGCTCGGCAGCGGTACCTGCTGCGAGAAGCAAGAAGGCGACGAGGATCGTCATCTGCCGGAACGAACGCATCGGAAACCGCCATTCCCCGAGAACCGGAAGTTGGGATCATAGGCCAAACGATAGGTTGTGGTAAGATGTGTGGGATCGCTGTTCCAGGCCCCGCCGCGCAGCACGCGATACGATTTGGCGCCGCTGCTCGCGGTCGTGGCGGCATAGGGCGCATAGAGATCGCTCGTCCATTCCCAGACATTGCCGACGAGGTTGAGTACCCCTTCGCCGCTTGCGCCATCGGCAAAGGACAGGGCGGGGGCGGTCATCGGATAGCCGTCGCTCTCGTCGCCAGCGCAGCAATTCGCGGCGCCGGCGTTGGCGCGGCGGCCATCCGCGGGCGCAGTACCCCATGGAAGGGCCTGCCCCTCGGCCCCGCGCGCCGCCCTCTCGTACTGCTGCTCCGAAGGGAGAGTGAGGCCATAATGTCGGCAAAAGGCATCGCCGTCTCCCCAGCTTACGCCGACCACCGGATAATCGTCCAAACCGAGAATCGGATGCCCGGCATAGAAAGCGGGACGATGGCCCGTCGCTTCGACGAAGGCTCGATATTGCCGATTGGTGATTTCGGTGCGGTTGATCGCAAAGGCGTTGCCCGACACCAGGCGGCGCGGACGTTCGTTATCCGGGCCGTCGTCACGGCCGAACACGAAAGTGCCGGCGGGAATGTCGATAAGCGGATTGCCGGCGATCTGACCGTCATCGGCGGTGGCCGCCCCGGCCGCAAACGTCAGCGCGATCGCCACAGCCATCATCCGGAGATCAGAAGTCGACACGACGCTGAGACTCGCCATCGAACAGAAACACCCGATCCGCCGCGACCTTGATGCCGATCGGCTGGTCGATCTGGCCGGCGAAATTCTTGTCTGCCCGCAGGGTCAGCAATTGGGCGCCGAGCCTGAGGCTGACAAGCGTGTTCTCTCCGGTAAGCTCGACCGAATAGATTGGGGCGACCAGATTGGCATCACGCCCCCCGGCTCCCGTCGCATGGATGTCTTCTGGGCGAACGCCGAGAACCGCGCGGGGAACGCTTGCCTGGCCAAGCCCGTCGACCCTCAGCCCAGCGCTCGTGAAGATCCCGTCCCGCGCCTCGCCCGGAATGAGGTTCATCGGCGGCGAGCCGATAAAGCCGGCGACGAAAAGCGTACGCGGATCGCTGTAGATTTCCCGCGGCGTACCCAACTGCTCGATCACCCCCCTGTTCATGACCGCCACCCGATGCGCCAGCGTCATCGCCTCGATCTGGTCGTGCGTGACGTAGATCGTCGTGACCTGGAGCTCATGCTGGAGATGTTTCAGCTCCGAGCGCATCTGGGTGCGCAGCTTTGCGTCGAGATTGGAGAGCGGCTCGTCCATGAGAAAGACGCGCGGCGTGCGCACGATCGCGCGGGCCAGCGCGACGCGCTGGCGCTGGCCGCCCGAAAGTTCCCTTGGCAGGCGTGACAGCATGGTCTCGAGTTCCACCCGACGCGCGACTTCGGCGACGCGCCGTTTGCTTTCCTCGGGTGGCACTTTGCGGATCTTGAGAGGGTAGCCGATGTTCTGCTCGACGGTCAGGTGCGGGTAGAGCGCATAGGACTGGAAGACCATCGCGACGTCGCGATACTTCGGCAGGACGCCATTAATGCGTTCCGCATCGATGTAGATATCACCGGAGGTCGCCTCCTCGAGGCCGGCGACCATGCGCATCGTCGTGGTCTTGCCGCAACCGGAGGGGCCAAGCAGGACGAGAAACTCCTTGTCCCGGACCTCCAGGTTGAAGTCGGCCACCGCGACGAATTCGCCGAATTTCTTGGAGACGTTGTTGAACGTCACGGACGCCATGGCCTCACCCCTTGACCGCCCCGAGAGACAACCCCCGGACCAGATGTTTCTGAACGATGAACGCGAAGATGACGATCGGCACGCAGGCCATGAACCCGGCGGCGCTGATTTCCCCCCAATAGGTCTTGTACTGCGTCACCCGCCCGGCAATGCCGATCGGCAGCGTCTGCGACTGCTCGGTGAGCGTGATGATCAGGGAAAGCAGGAACTCGTTCCAGGAGATGATCAGGCAGAAGATGGCGGTGGCCGCGAGCCCTGGGCGCGCCAGCGGCAAGGCGACATGCAGGAAGGCGCCCCATTGGGTGTCACCGTCGACGATCGCCGCCTCTTCCAATTCGACGGGCAAGTCCTGGAAATAGCTCTTCATCATCCAGGTGGCGAACGGCAGGTTGAAGGCGGTGTAGGCGATGATGAGCGCCGACTTGGTGTTGAGCATGTCGAATGAGTTGAAGAACAGATAGAGCGGGATGATGCTGACGATCGGCGGCATCATCCGCGTCGAAAGAATCCAGAACGAGATCTGCTTGCGCCATTGCCAGGGATAGCTGAATCGCGCCAAGGCATAACCAGCCATCGTGCCGAAGCCGACGGAAATGACCGTGGTTCCGACCGCGACGAGCAAGCTGTTCAGTGCGTAGCGCAGGAACGGACGCTGGATGAACGCTTCGTCATAGTGCTTCAAGGTCGGGTTGCGCGGCAGCCATTCGGGCGGCACGGCGAAAATGTCGATGTCGTACTTGAACGAATTGACCGCGATCCAATAAACGGGAAACAACGTCAGGATCAGCGCGACGAGGATCGTCAGATAGGCGGTCAGGCGGAGAAGCATTTCGCTGCCACGGCTGCGTGTTCTTATCGTCACCATCGTCGCCTCACTCCGCCAGCCGCATGCGCTTCATGAACCAGGTGCTCAGCACGATCGTCACGAACAGCACGAAGAGAGAGATCGCCGCCGCGTAGCCGGGATCGGCGAAGCGATAGGCGACCTGATAGATGTACAGGCTCAGGACCTTCGTTCGATCCGCCGGACCTCCCCCCGTCAGGATGAAGACCAGATCGAAAAGGCGCAGCGCATCCATGACGCGCAGGAGCACGGCAATCGCGATGACCGGTTTCAGGAAAGGCAGCGTCAGATCCCAGAACTGCCGCCAGGACGAGGCGCCGTCGAGCGCCGCCGCCTCGTAGGGCTCGACCGGCAGACTTGCCAGCCCCGCCAACATCAAGAGGAATATGAATGGTGTCCACTGCCAGACATCGGCGACGATGATTGAAAACATCGCCAAATTCACGTCGCCCGCCCATGCCTGCAATGGAAGACCTAGACGGAACATGATCTCGTTCAGCACGCCAAACTGTGGCTCATAGATGATCTTCCAGGTGATCGCGACAGCGATCGGCGGCAGCATCATCGGGATCATCAGGACGGTTTTCAGAAAGGTCAGCCGGCGGATGAACTTATCGAGCAGCAGCGCCAGGCCCAGCCCGAGCAAGAATTCAAACGTCACCGCCACGATCGTGAACACCGCGGTGTTGCGCAGCGCGACGTGAAACTGTGCGTCGGTCAACAGCCGCGCGAAATTGCCTGAGCCGACGAATTCCCAGGGCAGGTCGGGATTGGGGCTGATCCTGTGGACCGCCGCATAAAACATGTAGAAGCTGGGGAAGATCGTCAGTGCCAGAAGGACGATCATGGTCGGCGCAAGCATCAGGTAGCGCAGGTGACGCTCAGTCCAATGCTCGAGCGCGCCACCCGGTCTGGGCGACGCCGCCGGCATGCCTTTGTCGGGCCTCAACATTGGCTCCTCCCGCAGGCGCTACTGCATGTGTCCGTAGCCGATTTAAGGATGCAAACATGCAGCAATTCAAAATGTGACAGCGACCGTTGCATCTCTGATAAGACGTGCGGCGCTTTCGCTACTGACGTCGGATGCGACCGCACCGGTCGGTTCCGATGCGGCCGCGAGAGTAAAGCCTGTGGCCCCACCGATGTAGCGTCCGTCTATTTAAGGCCGGTGATTTCTTCGACCGCTGTCTGTGAGTTCTTCAGCGCCTCCTCCGGCGTGATCGTGCCCGCGACTGCCTTGGAAAGCTCGATCCCGAAGGCATTTTCGATCTCCGGCCACTTCGGATGGCGCGGCCGTGGCGTCGAGGCCTGGATCGCCTCCATCAGCACCGGGTAATGGCGGAATTTCTCCTGCTTGGTCAGCTCCGGGTCGGTGAAGACCGAGGTGCGGACCGGCGGATTACCGCGCTCGGCGGAGATCTTGATCTGCTCGGGCGAGGTCGCCCAGAGCATAAAGTCGAAAGCCTCCTGTTTGTTCTTGGAGGCCGACATGATGCCCATGGTCCAATGGCCAATTTCGGAGCTGCCCGGTTTCGTGCCCGCCGGAATCGGACTGTAGGATATCTTGCCCACCATTTTGGATTGGGTCGGATCCTCGAAGGTCGCAACCCAGTTCGGCCAGTTGATTGACGACGCTGCGGTGCCGGCGGCAAGCGCAGTGCCGACCTCGTTGGCGTTATAGCTCTCGATCCCCTTTGGAGAAACGTCGCGGAGCGCCATGAACATCTTCATCGCGGCCGCGCCTTCCGGCGTATCGATCGTCACCTTCGTACGATCCTCGTTGAACATATTGGCGCCGTAGGACCAGAAGATCGGCATGAAATCGGCGACGACCGGGTTACCCTGGCCGCCACGGAAAACGTAGCCGAAATAGCGCCCGCCGCCTTCCTTGGTCAGGGCCTGGCTCGCCTTCAATACGTCGTCCCAGGTCTTGGGGGCGTCAACACCGGCCTCCTTGTATTTCGCGGCGTCGTAGAAGAACATCTGCGCGTTTCCCACATAGGGCAGGCAGACATAGGGACCCGTATTGTAAGGGTTGCGGCATATTGCCAGCGACTTCGAGAGGAAATCGGTGTCCGGTCCCTCCAAGCCCGCCTTCTTGAAGAACGGCGTCAGATCCTCCAGATGCCCGTTCTCGGCGAAAAACGGAATCCATGGGTCATCCATCAGGATGATGTCGAACACGCCGGATTTGGTCGAGCCTGCATTGGCGCCCTGCTCAAACACATTGGCATAAGGCGCCTGCACGATCTCCACCTTCGTGCCCTTCATTTTCGAGTAGTCGGCGGCAGCGGCCCTTAGGCCGTCACCTTCACTGCTCGATGGCACGAGGATTGTGAAATCGGCCCATGCCGCCCCGTTGATCGCAAGCGCAGACGCCGCGGCAGCCAAAACGAGAAACAGTTTGCGAACCATTGTACACCTCCCAATCCGAGTTGTTGGTCAAAGGCCTCTTCGCAATGGACCCGACCTTGCCCGGCATGGTGGAGACGCTGCCTCGACATCCACAAACGATTGAACAGCAAGATGAAATGGAGGCCGGCATCTCCTTTAGCCGGCTGTTGCTCCCGCGATGAGTTTATCACATCAAAAGGCTTATTCAGAGAGGTTGCATTAGTATTTACTGTTATTTGGATCGCGCGAGCGCCAATTCGACAAGGCGCTGATACGCCCATCCGTCGCGCCCCGCCTGATGCGGTCCAGGAAGCGCTGGTATCCGGGATGCTCGACGAGCAACCGCCGGCCAAGGCCCGACAGGAAATCGACATCCTCCGCATCCAATGCCAGCCTGTTGTGGAGCTTCATGATCCGTCGCGCCACTGGCGGGTCGACGATATCGGTCAAGGCCAGCCGGATGACATCGACATCAAGATCGCCGCAGCCCCGCCTTGTGCCACCCATACCGCAACGCCATTTCACGAATTTGTTGCGCCAGGCGGGCAGATGGTCGCGCAAGGCATCGAAGCTTTGGAGGTTGGGGATGTTGATCATCGCGTCGATGGCCGCGACGATCGCATCCGGCGCCTTGGGGCTGTCGACGGTTTGCGACAGATCCCCTCCGATCCGGGTCGAGGCATCGACGACGATGACGATCAGGTGCCTGAGGCTTAGAGCCCGTTCCTCTGGAATGGGTTCGGGCGCCGACCGCCCCATCAGATGCAGCAGGCTCTGCGTTCCGACGCCATCGACCAGACCACCGTCGTAGAGCTTGAGATAGTTGAGATCCTTCGCCGTTTCGTAGCGCCTGAGTGAATCGGCGTATTCGCGCGCGACGAGCGAGCCCGGCGGCTGCGATCGCGCCGCCTGTGCGCGCACTTCCGGTAAAGCCTCGCAACCGGTCCGGAAGTTCTTTAAGGTCAGAGGCGCAAACACCACCGGGACTGCGGCCGAGGCCGCGACGGCATAGGCGAGCGGATAGTCGTCGTAACTGCTGCAAATCGCGGTGAAGGACGCTCGATCGAAGATGAACGGCGCGCGGTTATAGAGGTCGGTCGCATGGATCACCAGGCGCGGGTGGCCCGGGCGTGCAACGGTGCCGAGTGTCGCTCCCTTGAACAGGTTCGCGTCGAGCCACGCAGGAAAGCCGGATAGATCGTTCACCCCGCCGCGATAGCCGCGCAGGATATTCGCCGGCGAAAACGACATCCTGAGCGAGGCCTCGACATCGCGCCCGAGGAAACGCTTGCGAAAATCTTCAAGTCCCGAACGGCCGTAGAGGGCGAAATAAGAGGCAAGCACAGCGCCGCCGGAAACACCGGCAACGACAGCGACATCATCCGCAAGACGGCGCCCCCTTGCGGCCGGTGATGGCTCTTCCGCCAGCGCCGACAACACGCCGTAGCCGAAGGCGGCAGAACGGGCACCGCCTCCGGAAAAGGCAAGGACGATACCGGTGTCGCCGGCATCCGAGACTGGCTGCTGCCGTGGCACTGCTCCGGTCGTCAGTTCGAGCCGCCTGTTGGTCGGCGTCACATCCGGGCCGGCGCAGCCGGCCGCAGCAAGGGCAAGCGCCAGCGTTCCATGCCGCAGAAGCCGCCTTGTGTGCGCAACAACAACCTGCCGCACGGTGTGGCGGCCAGCAGCCCCTTCTCCTTTCTCCCTGATTGAATGTCGCTTTCGATTGCTAACCTTCATGCGTCCTGATCCAGGTTGGCTTTGCCCGCAAGAATTGACGTTCGCGAGCAATTGCCGCCCAGCCTAAGGATCTACATTGAGACAGCATGTCATGAACGACATTCGCAACGAAAGATTGTACGGCAGCGGCGATCGGGATTACTTTGCGGCAGGATGACAGGTTCCCTCAATGAAGCGGCGCTAGGGTCGCGCGCGTAGGCACATTGCACGAGGTAAAGCGCATTCATGCGGGTCTTGCTGGTCGAGGATGAGAAGGAACTCGCGGGAGCGCTCAGGGCCGCCTTGAGCCATCACCGGATGGTCGCCGACCACGCGCGCGACCTCACTGAGGCCGCCTTGATCCTGAACGATGCCGTCTACGACGTGGTCGTGCTGGATCGAAAGCTGCCCGATGGTGACGGGCTCTCGCTCATTCCCGTGATCCGGTCGCGCGGCAACAACGTGCCGGTGCTGGTGCTGACCGCGCTCGACGATCTGGCGGAACGGGTTGCCGGGCTCGATGGCGGGGCGGACGACTATATCGGCAAGCCCTTTGCCTTCGAGGAACTGCTGGCGCGGCTGCGGGCGCTGGCGCGGCGTCCCGCGCCCGTGCAATCCGATATCGTCACCGTCGGGCGTCTCTCCTTCGACCTTGCGCACTGCGAGGCAAGTATCTCCGGGGCGCCGCTGAAGATGCCGCGCCGCGAACTTCTGGTGCTCGAGACGCTGACCCGGCGCATGGGCCGGATGGTGCTGCGCGCCGCACTGATGGAAGCCGTCTTCGGCCTCGATGACGACATCCAGTCGAACGCGCTCGACACCCATATCTCGCGCGTTCGCCGCAAGCTTTCAGACGCGGATGCCGGAGTGATCATCAACGGCATTCGCGGCGTGGGCTATCTCCTCAGGGAAGATTCATGAGCGGCAGAGCCCCGCATTCGTTCAAATGGCGCCTCGTCGGCTGGCTGGTGCTGTTCGAAACGGTCGCCACGCTGGTTGTGATCGCCATTGCCGTCGGCCTGCTCTGGGTGACCGGCTACCTCATCGACGGGTACGAGAACGGCAATGTCGACGTGTTGAAGGATGCGATCACACGCAACGCCGAAGGTAAGCTTGTCCTTCAGGAAACGCCTGACCTGATCCGGCTGCGCCAGCGGGCAGCAACCATCTGGTTCATCGTACGCGACAAGCAAGGACACAGCCTCGCCGAGGGCAAGGTGCCCGAAGCCTTCGCCTTTGCGATCGCCGGCCTCGAGCACATGAACGACGCCCGTTTCAGGCTTTCGCCGGACAAGAACGCGCGCCCCGAAGCCGTCGTCAAATGGCTCGAGTCGCCAGCGGGCAGCGTCCAGATCTTCAGCGGCACCGAGGGAGAACTGACCTTCGACCGTCTGCTGCTGAGCACGACCGGCGCCTTCCTCACCATCTTCGTGCCGATGTTGTTGCTGCTCGCCTTTGCGACCGTGGTGGTCACGCCGGTCGTCGTACGGCGAATGTTGTCGGGTCTCTCCCATGCGGCCTCGCATGCGGCGCATATCGAATACGACCGGCGTGGCATCCAGATGCCGGTCGCAGGCGTTCCCTCGGAATTCCTGCCGCTGGTGAGGGCCGTCAACGATGCGCTCGAACGCCTCGACGAAGGCTATACGAGGCACAAGCGTTTCCTGGCACAGGCCGCCCATGAACTGCGCACACCGGTCGCCATCCTTGGCGCCCGGATCGCCTCGCTGCCACCGGGACCAGACAAGACCCGCCTCAACGAGGACGTGACGCGCCTTTCAATCCTGGCAGGTCAGCTTCTCGACCTCGAACGGCTCGACGCCCAGAAGGACGAATTCAGGCCCGTCGATCTCGCGGCCCTTGCCGAACGGGTGATCGTTGCGCTCGCACCGCTTGCCTTTGGCGCCGGCTACGAGGTGACCTTCGAGGCGGATCGACGCCCCGTCATGGTGACAGGGGACGAAGCATCTTTGGAGCGGGCGCTCACCAATCTCGTGCAGAATGCCATCGACCATGGCGGCCGACGGGGCACGATCACGGTCAAGGTCGACCCGCAAGGCGCGATCGATGTGTGCGACGACGGCGACGGCATCCCGCGCAGCGAAACGGACCGGATCTTCGAGCCCTTCCAGCGGCTTCGCAAGGACGGCAAAGGGGCGGGCCTGGGCCTCAACCTGGTGCAGAAGATCGTCCAGTTGCACGGCGGCTATGTCGATGTCGCCCGCTCGCCGTCCGGCGGCGCCTGCATGCGCATCGTGCTGCCGCGGGAGGCGACGACTTCGGCTTGAAAAGAGCAAGCCCCGGAACCTGCTGCCTGCTTTGCCCTTGAATCGGCTAGGACATAGGGAGAAGACATGAGGTTCCGGGGCTCGACGCGACCTGACCGGGAGAAAATGTCAGGCCGCCTGGACCTTCTTCGACACCCGCGCCCATTCCGGGATCCAGTCACGATGGGCTGTGAGCAGATCGTCGACGAGCGACCAGATCTGGTCGAGGTCGAGTTCGGCCGCCGTGTGCGGATCCATCATCGCGGCGTGGTAGAGATGTTCGCGGTTTTCGGTCATCAGCGCCTGCACCGTCAGCTCCTGGACGTTGATGTTGGTACGGATCAGCGCCGTGAGCTGCGGCGGCAGGTCGCCGATGAATGTCGGCTGGATGCCGGATGCGTCGACCAGGCAAGGAACCTCGGCAGCGCAGTTTTCCGGCAGCGAGGTGATGCAGCCATTGTTGCGGAGATTGCCGTAGATGACAGAGGGCTCGCCGGTCCAGACCGAGTTCATGATCGAGGAGGCGTATTCATGGCTTTCGGCCACTTCGATCGTCTCGGCCTCCTTGAAGGCGGCCGCCTGCCCCTTCCAGCGCTCGATCTGCTCGACGCAGCGTTTCGGATATTCGTCGAGTGGGATGCCGAACTTCTCGATGAGGTCGGGCCGGCCGTCCTTGATGAAATAGGGGGTGTACTCGGCGAAGTGCTCCGAGCTTTCGGTGACGAAATAGCCGAGCCTGGTCAGCATCTCATAGCGCACCTTGTTGGGGCAGCGCGGGTTCCAGTGGCTGGGTTTCGGGAAACGACCTTCGCGGTAGCCGCGCACGAGATCCGGATAGAGGTCGCGGTAGCTGCCGTCTGACTGCTTGTGCTCGAATTTGAGGAAGAACGCCATGTGGTTGATGCCGGCGGCGCGGTAGCGGATCTCCGAAACCGGGATATCGAGATCGCGCGAAAGCTCGTAGGCCGTGCCCTGGACCGAGTGGCAGAGGCCCACCTGACGGATCGTCGGATATTTCTCGGCGATCGCCCAGGTGTTGATCGCCATCGGGTTGACGTATTGCAAGAGGATGGCGTTGGGGCAGACCTCGAGCATGTCCTCGCAGATCTTCCAGAGATGCGGCACGGTGCGAAGCCCGCGCATGATGCCGCCGACGCCGAGCGTATCGGCGATCGTCTGGCGCAGACCATATTTCTTCGGCACCTCGAAATCGGTGACGGTGCAGGGCTCGTAGCCGCCGATCTGGAAGGCGACGACGACGAAATCGGCACCCTCCAGCGCCTTCTTCTGGTTGGAATGGGTCTCGATATCAGCCTTGACGCCGAGCGTGCGCACCAGCTTGCCGGCGACGATCTCGCTTTCGCCGAGACGTTGAGGGTTGACGTCCATCAGCGCGATGGTCGCGGCCGACAGCGCCGGGCGCTGCAGCACGTCGCCGATGATGTTCTTCATGAAGACGGTGGAGCCAGCGCCAATAAAGGTGATCTTGGGTTGTCTGGTCATGGATTGCCTCTGCTTTCTGGTGTCATGCGGCCACATCGAAGGCGGCTTTCACAAGCCGTTCGGTGTAGGCGGTCTTGGGATTGGACAGAATTTCGCTCACCGGCCCCTCCTCGACTATTCTGCCGTGCTGCATCACCACGACCCGGTGGCAGAGCGCGCGCACGACCTTGAGGTCATGGGAGATGAAGAGATAGCTGAGGCCCCGCTCGTCCTGCAGCTTGCGCAGCAGTTCGATGATCTGGGCCTGAACGGAGAGATCGAGCGCCGAGGTGGGCTCGTCGAGTAGGATGAATTCCGGCTCGAGCGCGATGGCACGGGCGATCGCTATGCGCTGACGCTGGCCACCTGAGAACTCATGCGGGAAGCGTGACAGGATGTTGCCCGGCATTCCGGCCGCTGTCAGCGCATCGACCACCCGGTCGAGCCGTTCCTTGCGATTGGCACCAATGCCGTTGACGACCAGCCCCTCCTCGATGATCTGGCCGATCGACATGCGCGGATTGAGCGAGGCGAAGGGGTCCTGGAACACGATCTGGATGCGCGAACGCAGCGGCCGCATTGCGGTGCGGTCCTTGTCGTGGATCGGGATCCCGTCGAAGAAGATCTCGCCACCATCGGCATTGAGCAGTCGGATCAGGGCCTGGCCGAAGGTCGTCTTGCCCGAACCGGATTCGCCGACGAGCCCGAGCGTCTCATGCTTGCGCAGATTGAGGCTGAGCTTGTCGACCGCGACCAGCTCGGAAAACTGCGAACGGAACAGGCCGCCCTTCTTCAGCATGAAGGAGACCTTCACATCCCGTCCGTCGAGGACGATCGGCGCATTGTCCGGTAGCCGGTTGGCGGCGCCTGAGGGCTCCGACGAAAGCAGCCGCTTGGTATAGGGGTGCAACGGGTTGGCAAAGAGCGCCGCGGTGGTGTTGTGCTCCTTCACCTCGCCATATTGCATGACATAGACATAGTCCGAGAACTGGCGCACGACCGTCAGGTCGTGGGTGATCAGGATCACCGCCATGCTGAGCTCGCGCTGCAGGTCGCGGATCAGATTGAGGATCTGCGCCTGGACGGTCACGTCGAGCGCCGTCGTTGGCTCGTCGGCGATCAGCACATCCGGATCGTTGGCAAGCGCCATGGCGATCATCACGCGCTGCCGCTGGCCGCCGGAGAGCTGGTGCGGATACTGGTTGAGCCGGAGCTCGGGATCCGGGATCTTCACATGGCGCAGCAGTTCGAGCGCGCGTTCGGTCGCTGCTCGGCGGCTGATCCTGCGGTGTGCCCGGATCGCCTCGATGATCTGCGCACCGACCGTATAGACGGGATTGAGCGAGCTCATCGGCTCCTGGAAGATCATCGCCAGCCGATCGCCGCGGAGCGCCCGCCGCTCGCGTGGCGAGAACTTGAGCACATCCTTGCCGTCATATTCGATACGCGATTGCCGGGCGATCGTGGCGCGCTTCGACAGAAGCCCCATGACGCTGCGCGCCGTCACCGATTTTCCCGAGCCGGACTCGCCGACAATGGCGATGGTTTCGCCGCGATAGAGCTGGAAGGACACGTCCTTCACCGCCTCCACCGTGCCATGCTCGACCTTGAAGCGGACAGCGACGTTGCGCGCGTCGATGATCGGCCGGCCATTCTGTTTCAAAAGATCCTTTCTCTCGGCGGGAGCGGCGGAGAGGACGTCGATAGTTTCTGTCATGAGCATCCTCCTCAATAGGGGTCGATGGCATCGCGCAGACCGTCGCCAAGGGCATTAAAGGCGAAGACTGTGACAAGCACGAAGGCGACGGGCGACAGGATCCAGGGATAGGACCCGATGACGGAATAGGTGGACGTGTCCTGCAACATCAGCCCCCAGGAAATCAGCGGCGGCTTGACCGCAAAGCCCAGGAACCCAAGGAAGGATTCGAGCAGCACCACCTGCGGGATCGAGAGCGTGACCGCGACGATCACGTGACTCATCACGTTCGGCAGGATGTGCTGGAAGATGATGCGCCGGTCGCTGGCGCCGACAGCAATCGCCGCTCGCACATAGTCGATACGGGCGAGCGCCAGCGTCTTGCCACGCACCTCGCGTGACATCTGCGCCCAGCCAAGCGCCGACATGACGATGATGACGAAGGCGAGGAAGACATTGGTCGGCGCCGTCACCGGGATCAGCGAGGTCAGTGCCAGGTAGAGCGGCAGTTGCGGGAAGGCGAGCACCAGCTCGACGAAGCGCTGCGTCCAGACATCGAAGCGGCCGCCGAAATAGCCGGACGCCATGCCGACAGTCGTGCCGACGACGGTGACGATCGAGACGACGACGAGGGCGATCATCAGCGAGATGCGTGATCCGACGAGAATGCGCGACAGCACGTCCCGGCCGAACTTGTCGGTGCCGAGCAGATGCACCGGCGAACCGTCGACCGCGCCGAAGAAATGCCGTTCGGACGGGATCAGGCCAAAGAGCCGGTAAGGCGCCCCTTTGACGAAGAAACCGAGGATCTGCGGATTATCGTAATTAGGGCCGATGATCGGCTGGAACGTGATCGGGTCAAGCTCTGCACCTTCGGTCAAAGGGTAGCTGCGCGGCGGCAGGGCGATTTTCCCGTCCTTGTCGGTAAAGCTGATCGCCTGCGGTGGCGCAAAGGCGACGCCCGTGGCCTTAGGATCCACAGGCGACAGGAAGTCGGCGAAAATTGCCATGAAGATCAGCAGGCCGACGAGAACCAGGCCAAGTATGCCGGTCCAGGAACGCTTCAGCCGGCGCCAGACGAGCGCCTGGTAGCTTTCGTTGTGATGCTCCTGTTTGGGTTCGACGGTGAGCGGACGTACTGTCTCAATCTCGACGGTCATGCGTGGGCTCCTCCGAGACGCACGCGCGGATCAAGCGCGGCCAGCAGCATGTCAGCGATGATGTTACCGAGGATGAGGGTGGCCGAAAGCACCAGCATGAAGGTGGCGGTGACATAGACGTCGCCTACCCACATGGAGCCGACGATAGCAGGGCCGACGGTCGGTAGCGCGAAGATGATCGCGGTCTCGATCTCGCCCGTTAGCATATAGGGCAGCACCACGCCTTGGTACATGATCAGCGGATGTAGCGCGTTGGGCACGGCATGGCGCATGATCACCGCACCTTCGCTCAAGCCCTTCGCCCGGGCGGTCTCGACATATTGGGCGTTCAGCGTGTCGAGCAGATTGCCGCGCATCACCCGCATATTGTAGGCGAGGCCGCCGAAGGTGGCGATCGCGACGACCGGCCAGACATGCTTGACGAGGTCGACGAACTTGTCAAAGGACCAGGGTGCGCCGCCGTAACGGGCCGAGTGGAAGCTGTTGATCTCGCTGACATTGAAATGGAAGACCAGGACATAGACGATAATCAGCGCCATCAGGAAGCGCGGCACCGTCATGCCGAGGAAGGACACGGTCGAAAGCAGGCTGTCTATCCAGGAATATTGCCGGGTCGCGGCAATGATGCCGAAGGAAATGCCGATGACGGACGCGAGGATGTGGCAGACGAGCGCCAGGGCCAGCGTGCGCGGCAGGCGCTCGCCGACGACATCGGCAACCGGCTTGTTGTAGTAGAGGCTGTGTCCGAAATCGCCGCGCGTCAGGATGCCGGTCATCCAGTTGACGTATTGCACCGGCAGCGGCTTATCGAGGCCATGTTCCTTGCGATAGGCCTGCGCCTGGGCTTCGGCTTCCTCGTAGGAAGCGCCACCCTGGTTGATGAGCTGCGAGCGGATGTAGTCGCTGTAGTCACCGGGCGGCGCCTGGATGATGGCAAAGGTCGCCACGCTCAGGACCAAAAGCACCGGAATGGCAGAGGCGATGCGGACAAGCAGAAACCTGAACATGCCGTTTCCTTCTGTCGGTTGGGGTGATGGAGCGCTCCTCCGGCCTGCAGCCGGAGGAGCGGCTTGGCGTTAATTGCTCAGGCCCTTCTCGCCGGGCTTGCCCGGAAGCTGTTCAGCAAAGAGCTCGAAATCACCCTGCTTGTCGGCGGGCACGAAGAGGCGTTCACGCATGATCGTGTCCTCGGCCCAGTTGAACATGAAGATCGGCGCTCCGGTCGGTACGTTGGCGAAGCGCTTGTTGATGATCAGTGCGCCCGGATATTCGGTGAGGCCCACCGTATCGAGATGCGTCGTCGCGACGTTCTGATACTGCTTCATCAAGTCCGCGCGCTCGGCATTGTCGTTGCTGGCAATGAACTTGTTGATGATGTCGACGAGTTCCTGTTCAAACGGCATCAGGTCGAGCTGGCCGCCCTCCGGTGCGCGGTGGTGCCAGCTTGTGCGCGGTCCGGCCGCCGCAAGCTGCGGCGTATTTTGAACGACCGAGGCGTATTCCGCCGCATTACGATGAACCATCCAGTCGAACTTGCCGGCATAGTTGGCGGCATCGCGCTGCTTGCCGTCAAGCGAGTTCATCACGACGCGAAGGCCGATCTTCTCCATCTGGCCGATCAGGCCTTCGGCGAGGTTGCGGTCGGTGTTGTAGCTGTTATCGATCAGAAGCACGATCTCGACATCGCGCCCGCCGGCAGTACCGGCGGGGAAATTGACGAAGCCGTTGCCGTCGGTGTCCTTGAGCCCCGCCTTTTCGATCAGCGCCTTCGCGCCGTCGAGGTCGTAGGGATAATAGACCGTCGACTGCCGGTCGTAGAAGCTCGTGCCGGAGGAAAGACCACCCGGATAGATCGCCGTGAACGGTCCCTTGACCAGCGCCTCGCCGAGTTTCTTGCGGTCAACGGCCATGGTTACCGCCTTGCGGAAATCCTCGTTGCGGTTGAGCTCGCGCACGGCCTGGGCACGTTCGTCCGGCTCGCCCCAGCCATTGGCCGAGAAATTCATGTGCAGATTGTAGCCGATGAGGCGCGGACCGAAGGCAAGCCGCGCGGGTGCCGTATCCTGGGCGGCACGCTTCAGCGACTCGACGAAGTTTTCCGGCTGCTCGAGGTTAGAAAGATCGGCGGAACCGGCGATCGCCTGAACGTCGCGGTCGGCCCAGGTCGAGAGCTTGTAGTGCAGCTCGTTGATATAGGGGAGCTGGTTGCCGGCTTCGTCGACCTTCCAGTAGTACGGGTTACGGCGCAGCACGATGATGTCATCGGGACGATAGGCGACCGGCACCCAGGCGCCCATGACGGGAATGTTCATATATTCCGGCGGGAATGCGTTCTTGTACTGGTCGTAGGTCGTACCCGCATATTTCGGATGCTTGGCCTTGAGGATATGCGACGGGCCGGGGCAGAAGGTACCATAGGCCATGGCGTAGAGGTGCTGGCGCGGGAAGGCCTCCTTGAATGTCCATTCGACCGTATACTGATCGACCTTCTTCAGGGTCGTGCCGACGCCGAAGGTCTCGGGCGTCGCCCCGTTCAGCGGCGTCACGCTCGGGTCGAGAACGTTGTCCTCCCAATAGAACATCACGTCCTCGGCATCGAAGGGGTCGCCGTCGGACCACTTGGCGCCTTCGACGAGATGCATCGTCAGCTTGTGACCGTCGGCGGACCATTCCCAGCTCCTGGCAAGGTTTGGCAGCGGCTCGACGTCCTTGGCTTCCACCTGGAAGAGCGGCGCCGTGCGGGTCAGGCATTCGGACATGCCGATGTCGATGCCGCCCCAGCCTTGGCTTTGACCGGCCGAGTAGTTCCAGCCCTCCGGCCGGCCACCGATAACGTGACGCAGCGTATCGCCATAGACGCCGACGCCATCGGGCATGTTGCCGGTCTTGAAGACCATCGGCTCCTTCGGAAGACGCTCGGCGACCGGCGGCAGCTTGCCGGTCTTGACGTATTTCTCGGTGACCCAGGCCGGTTCCTTATATTCCGGCAGGGCCTTGAACTCGGCGATCGAGTCGCGCGGCACATAGGTGATCTTGCCCTGCGCCGGAAATGGCGGCTGTTCGGGCACGACAGTTGGTTCGGACGCCGCCGCCTGAAGCGCGAAGGTCGAGATACCGACGAGCAGCAGGCTCGCCATCTTCGTCAGTCTGTGGCTGGTCATTGGCTCAGATTCTCCCTCATTCGCCGCGCCGGAGCGCGGCCTCCTCCTTAGAAAGTCTGCAGTTGCGCAGCACGGGCCCGCGTCTCCTCACGCGGACACGTACTGCAATCGATCAGCCCGCTACGCGGGCCTGCCGCTCGGCGCGCAACTCGTCGAGCGAGCGGACCTGGCGGCGTGCGGCACCGCTCCACTCACGCGTCTTGACCGTGGCGCGGCTCAGGCGCTCCCTGGCGCCATCGATCGCATGGGCGTATTGCGGCAACCATTGGGCCTGCGCGACGATCATCTCGTCGACCATCTGCCAGACCTCCTCCGGCGTGCAGATGGCGCCGACCAAGGGGTCGTGCAGCATTGCCAGCTTCAAGAGGTCGAGATCGCCGGTGATGGCCGCATGCACCGACATGCGCTGGACATTGATCGAGGCAAGGCAGGTGGCGGCGCAGGCCTCGGGCAGCGTGATACCGGAGACCATGTTGATGCCGAAGCGGTCGACGAAACCGGGGGATTCGATGATCGCATCCGCCGGCAGATTGGTGATGACGCCGGTATTCTTGACGTTGAAGTGGCCACGATAGACCCGGCCCGTTTCCAGCGCCTCCAGGATATGGCTCGCATGCTCGTTCGAGCGCTTGCGCGGGTCGAGTGGCAGACCGGCTGCTTCCAGGAACTGCGGAAACTCGGTCTCGAACCAGTTGCGCGTTTCGGTCGAATACCGGAGGTAGCCGCCGGTTTCGCCGTGGATCCAATCCGACATGTCGATCCAGCGGGTGATTTCCTCCGGGCGTTTGCGATACCAGGGAAGATATTCGGAGAGGTGGCCGTTGCTCTCGGTCGAATAGACACCGAAGCGCTTCAACACGTCGATCCGGAGCTTTTCCTGCTTGGAGAACACCGGGTGCGCCTCGAAGGCGGCGACCAGTTCGTCCTTGCCGATCTTGCGGCCCTTGAGCCTGACATCGACGAACCAGGTCTGGTGGTTGATGCCGGAGCAGATGTAATCGAGCTCGCCCTCGCCGGCGCCGAGTATTTTGGCGATCTGCTCACCGCCGTGCTGGACGCCGTGGCAAAGACCGACCGTGTCGACCTTGCCGTATTCGATCGCCGCCCAGGTGTTCATCGCCATCGGGTTGGCATAGTTCAGGAACTTGGCCCCCGGTTCGGCGACGGCACGAATGTCCTTGCAGAAATCGAGAATGACCGGGATGTTGCGTTGGCCATAGAGGATGCCGCCGGCGCAGATCGTGTCGCCGACGCACTGGTCGACACCGTATTTCAGGGGGATGCGGATATCGTCGGCATAGGCTTCGAGGCCGCCGACGCGGACGCAGCTGATGATGTAGCGCGCACCTTCCAGCGCTTTCAGCCGATCGGTCGTCGCCGTTACCTTCGTCGGCAGGCGGTTCACCTCGACGATCCGGTCGAGGATCGCCTTGATCATCTCGAGATTGCGGGCACTGAGATCGGTGAGCGCGACTTCGATGTCGGTGAGCTCCGGCACGGCGAGAATGTCTGTGAAGAGCTTCTTGGTGAAGCCGATGCTGCCGGCGCCGATGATGGCGATCTTGAAACTTGCCATGCTCTTTTCACTCCTCCTGGACTGCGCCCCTTCATAAGAAGGGTAAAATCAATTCACGGATTTGCCCCGCTGCTACGCGCAACTTCCGCGCGGTTCCGGGTTTTGGCTCGGCTGAAAGCACCGGCCATTGCGCGATTGGTCGCCATTATGTTTATAATTACCGACCCCGCCAGAGCGGTATTGTGCTTTCATGGGTAATTTTATGCTGCAAGATTTGATCAATAACGGCCCGGTCATGCGGACCGTTTCGCTGCCGCGGGGACGCCAGAGCCTGCACACCATGCCGACCAGCACCGGCTACGAAATCCGCACCAACGCCACCTATGACTGGGATGGAAGAAAGCGCGGCAACACGCCCTTCACGGTGCTGCAGCACACGATCGCCGGCGCCGGAAACCTGCGCTACGAGAACCGCAGCTATCGGGTGCGCGAGGGCGAGACACTGCTCTTGCTCGTGCCGCACAATCATCGCTACTGGCTGGAAGACGGCGGGCGATGGGAGTTCTTCTGGATTTCGATGAACGGCGACGAGGCCTTGCGCATTCACCGCGCCATCCTCGCCGTTACCGGCCCGGTCCTGAAGCTGCAGCCGGAAACCATCGAGCATCTGGCCGATTGCAGCCTGCGGCTCATCCGCGGCGGCGAGACGCCGGGGCGCGCTTCCGCGATCGCGTACGAGGCAGCGATGGCGCTCTATGACGACGTCTTCGGCTCGCATCCAGTGTTCAGCCATGAGCACCGGACGATGCACCGGGTCGTCGATCACATCATGAACAATCTGGGAAAGCCCCTGCCGGTCGAGGAGCTGGCGCGTGTCTCGGGCTTGAGCCGCGCACATTTCTCACGCGTCTTCTCCGCCAGCGAAGGCATGGCGCCGGCCGAATATGTCTTGCAGAAGCGCTTGCAGCGCGCCGTGAAGCTCTTGACCAAGACGGCGAGCCTGCCGGTCAAGGAAGTGGCCATCCTCTCGGGATTTGAAGACCCCAATTACTTCGCCAAGGTCTTCCGTCGTTCCTTCGGCTTGAGTCCGACCGAATTCCGCACGACTGGCATGTATGCAAGCGTGCCGGCGGGCTCGGTGGAAGACCCGCCCGCGGACACGAACCAACAACCGGATCGGTCGAAGCTGGCATAGCCGCGTCGGTGCTAATTGCACCTGGGACCCGGATGCCAGCCCCGGCGCTTTGAGCACGAGCAGCGTTGCTCACGCGGCAAGGACGTTCTCGATATGGATCGCGTGAGATCGCCCGTGGCAAACGTTCCCCATCGGTCTTGGGCGAACAGCATCGCTGAAAGAGGTATAAGCTGCGCGCCCCCTAAGGAGGGGGCACCTATTCAGATGCGCCGAGTGATCCAGGCTCCCCAGAACAGGCTCGAGAAGAAGCGCTGCGGCTTTTCGAACCCCGCGGCGATCAACAGGGCCGCCACGGCATCCTCGGATTCCGGTGGGTCGGCACCTTGCAGGATCTTACCGAGCTTGGCCTTGATCTCGTCTCCACTCGCGCCGTTCATCCGCCAGCGCTCCGCCCAAGCCGCCATCATCAGAGGCTGCGAGGCATATGCGTAGTGGTTTCCCGCCAGGATCAATGGCGCTCCCCTCTTAAGCCGCGTAGCGATATCGCGAAGGATCGACTGCTTGGCGTCCTGACCGGGAAGGTGATGTAATACGCCGATGAGCGTCGCCGCATCGAAAAGCCGGTCAGAGGGCAAGTCTGCGACGACACCCAGGACTGATCCCGTGCGATCCAGAAGGCCCGCTGCCGCCACGCGCGACAAGGCCAACTCCAGCATGGAATGCGATGGATCGACCGCAACAAAGCTCCAGCTCGGCTCGAGCCTGCCGGCAGCGACAATTTCGCTCGCCGTGCCACCGGCGCCGGCGACCAGGATGGTCGCGCTGGAGCCGGCTCCGAGGGACGCGGCGAGCATGCATGCAGCCAGTTCGTGACAGGCGTCATAGCCGGCGAGCGCAATCCTGCTTTGTCTTTCATATTCGGCGGTGCGTGAGGCATCGAATTTTTCCGCGGTATCCACGGCCATGGCTTCCCTTCCAAATCTTGGAGCGCAGTGCTGCTCCGTTGCACAGGAGGCCCAGAGTCGCATAGAATCGATCATTATTTTGAGTAAATACATGATCGAAACACCGCCGCTTCAAAAGAAACATGATCGATTGACCGCCTTCCTCAAGGCCTTTGGTTTGCGTGCGGTCGCCAGCGCAGACGCCCCTGGCAGCAACTCCGCCAACCTTTTCGTGATCGGTGATGGCGATGGCGAAGGTCCCACGCATATCTTTTTCCGGGTCCTGGGCGGCCCCTTGCAGCGAAGCGGCCTTGCCATTCTTGCGGCCGCCAAGATCGACTTTGGCGGAGCGGCCAATCCGCTCGTTGGCGCGCTGCCTGAAGAGCTGGTCTTCTCATTGGAAGAGCAACCACAGATGCGCGGATTGGCCGACATCTTGGTCGCCGAGGTAGAGAACAGCCGATGTGGCGGAGGGACCGTCCAGGACCGCATCTGTGAGATCATTGTCGTACTGGCTGTCCGGCGAGCGATTGACCAGGGAACAGTCAATGCGGGCCTGTTGGCTGGGCTTGCCCATCCGACACTTCATCCTTGCCTGGTCGCTGTACATGACGACCCGGCGCGCCAATGGCGCACCGACGTCCTTGCTCGGCTTGCGGGCATGTCCCGCAGCCATTTCGTCACCCTCTTCACGAACGTGGTCGGTATGACGCCGACGGCATATCTGACCGCATGGCGCCTGGCATTGGGGCGAGCCGCTCTCGAAGCAGGCAGCAGCGTGAAAACGGCGGCGGCACTGGTGGGATTTGGCAGCGCCGCCGCGTTCTCGCGCGCCTTCTCGCGCAAGTACGGTTACCCGCCAGTGGGAGCAAAAAGGACAGCTGCGCCCCGACCCGCCTGACCGTTGAGATCGCTCGATCCACGTGGAGACACGGCTTCTCCGCTGAAGGCATGAGCCTTTGGCTGCTCATTCTGGAGTGGGAGTACGATCTCATCGCTCTCTCGATCCGCCTCGGCAATTGGATGGCAAAAGTTGACCGGCGTTCCAGCCGATTGAGCAACTGAACGACGGGAGCTTTGCGCCACCACCCCGACGTGATCGCGCATCGTCGAAATCGGGCGTTGGGTTTATCCCGCTGGGTGAGCTAGACTGCGGCAACACACATGAAGCGGTGCGAAGCGTCATGAGACAGAACGGGACATACTCCAACGCATCTACCACCGTCGCCTTCGTCGACCTGGCCGGGTTCAGCGCAATTGCCGACGTCTATGGCGACGCTTCCGCAATTTACATACTCGAACTTTTCGAGAACATGGTTCGTACTTCTCTTAGAGACTACCAGCCGCCGCTCAAATGGATTGGCGACGAGGCGATGCTCGCCTTTCCGGACCCGGACCTGGCGATTCAGGCACTTGGCACGTTGTTGCAGGCATGCCGGGAGGACACACGATTGCCCCTGACGCGGGCTGGCGTAAATCACGGACCGGTCATTCGCAGGGATGACGACATCTTCGGCTCGACGGTCAATGTTGCAGCCCGTGTTGCCGCTCTTGCCTCTCCCGGCCAGTTGCTCGCGACGCGCCCGATCGCCGAGGCCGCTCAAGCAAGAGGCGTCATGGTCAAGAACCTCGGTCCTAAGGCACTGCGCTCCGTGGCAAGCGAAGTTGAACTGTTTGAGATCGAGCTTGCACCGTCCGCCGACCCGGGATGGGTCGATCCGGTTTGTAAAATGCATGCGCCCTATTCAGCTTACAAACGCGCAGTTCGTGAGGGCCTCTGGTTCTGCTCACCGCTCTGCGAGGAGGCGTATAGAAAATCACCTCAGACATACGCGCTCAAGGTGAACGCCAAGGAACAATGATGACTGAACCTTGCGTGCTTTCGGCCGATCGCTTCGCTGAGGCGCTCGAACAGGTTGCACCACACCGAAAGCCGTAGCCTGCTTTGAGCCTCTCGTGCCCTGCGTCTTGACCGCGTACCGGCGGCAGTGAAATGATCGGCCAGTTCCTGGTGAGGTGTGTGACATGGCTGGGTTCGTGGCAACAAACCCCGAAGCATATGAAGCGTATGTTGGGCGGGGCAGTCAGCATCTCGCGCCTGTCTTCGTGCGCTTCGCCGGTGTTTCAGCCAACGAACGCGTTCTGGACGTCGGCTGTGGCACGGGGCATTTGACTCGTGCAATCGCGGCGGCGAACGCACGCGCAACCGGCATCGATCTGTCACTGCCCTATGTCGATTTCGCGCGACGCGCGACCGCCGACGAGACGGTCACCTTTGACGTTGGTGATGCCCTGGATCTGCCGTACGCGGATGGTGTTTTTGAACGCGCGTTGTCTATGCTCGCTCTGGATTTGTTTCCCGACGCGACCAGAGGCTTACGCGAACTCCGGCGGGTCACGCGGCCGGCCGGCACTGTAGCTGTGGTCGTCAACAACTTCCGCTGCGGCTGGACGCCGTTCAGCCTGGTTTGGGACGCGGCAGCGGTGCTCGATCCTGATGGCGCAGCGATGCGCGACGAAATGGTATCCAAGCCGCTGGGTTGGCATGGCGGGCTCGCAAGACTGTTCGGAGCCGTTGGTTTCGCGAATGTAGTGGAAGAACAACTCAGCGCAATGTTCGAGTATCGGTCGTTCGGAGACTATTGGTCCGGCTTTCTGACGGGGCAGGGAAAGACCGGTAGCTATGTCACCAACCTCGAAGACGCGCACCGCGGCGAATTGGAGCGCCATGTCAAAGCCGCGTATCTTTGTGGCATGGCGGATGGCCCACGCTCCTTTGCCACCTTGTTCTGGGCCGTGCGCGGTGAGGTCCAAACCCAGCAGTAGACGCTAACCCTCGAGGCGCCGTCCTGAGAGAAGGGAGTGTCCGCGGAAATCGCCAGCGACAACTCGAATGGCTATGCTCACAACTCTCCGGGGACAACACGCACGGTCGTCTTGCGTAGGATTTCATCACGCGGCATGTCGCAAGAGTCCCAAAAGTTGGCGATTACCCGGCCAGTTGTTGGGGAAAAACCTGCACTCTCGGAAAGACCAAACCGAGATCGGCATGCATTGCCTGGGCAATGACGCGAAAATCGCGCTCACTGACGGCAAGATGTCCGAAGCGAAGCTTCTGATCCCAGTTGCGGTTGCCTTCGGCAAATTCCAGGCTGTCCAGCCATGGACGAACTGGAGCTTCCATGCTGTCGGCCCAGTCGATGTCGTCGTGGTGCGGGGCAAAGCCGCTCATGCCGAAGAAATAGGGCAGGCGCTCCCTGACCACACCGATGGCGGTAAAGCACGGGAGAGGACCGCGCCCGCGGAAGGCCGCGTTGGGTGCGTAGCCGACAAAACCGTCGCCCGCCTTCATCCGCGTCAACGGTTGAACTTTGCCGTAGCCAAATTGCGAGAGGCCTTGCGATGCATGCTGCCCGTCATCGCCGGGCAGCGCGCCGATCCAGAAGTTGCGCTCACCCGGCTTGCTTCCTACGCCCACCTCAAACATGCCCTGCGCCGACATCGGTCATCCCTCGATCTCTGATCATGGCAACACTTTACGCGCGACCCCTGCCAGATTCTGTCAGCATTGCTGCAGCTACATGCCACACGACGTTGCTGCTCGAAAACGTCGCCTGCCAGTAACGGGTTAATCGCCGAGGAAAATAGGGACATCTAAAACCTTGCCGAACAGGCGCGCTCTTAACCCAGGGGCGAAGGCGCGCCTTAATTGAATAGACTAATCAATTAATTGAAAAGCGAGATCGAGGTGCAGGAAGACGATGGGCGCAAAAAAGGCCGCGCAAAACAAAAGCGCCCGCAGCAGATGCAGGCGCTTGGGCAATTTAGTCAGTCTTGTAGATCGCCTTAGCGGGCGAAGGCCGTGCGTGCGACGCGGTCGATGTCGGCGCGTTCGATGCCGAGATCCCGGAGTTCCCGGTTGGACATGCGGCCCAGCTCGGTGACCGTCTGACGATACTTGCGCCAGTTGTTAAAAGAGCGTGCGATATTCATCTTGATCCCCCTTTCAATGGGCTTTCGAAGCCTGGCAGCCAGTCCGTGGCGCCTCGTTTCGCTTCGATGAACACCTTATAGCTGAGGGCTTTGGTAAGTTGCAGCGCTCAAAAGTCAGCGCTCCCATGTGGGAAATGCATGGGTGGATACGACGGCTGCAGAGCGGCCCCTTTTGCTCGCATCAGATCAGCAAGAATTGCAGCAACGCTATCCGGACAACCCTGATTGCGCCGGCGGATGACCGTGAACAAGGCGCCAGCGGCCAACGCACTGCGTCTGAATATGTCAGCCTCGCACAATCGTGGACACGGAAGCTGTTGATCCCCGCGGCAGAGCCAAGTATTTCTTTTGTCGACAAAGGATTCTGACATGACCGATATCGACACCGACAACAGCCCCATCCCCGAACGCAAGCGCGGCTCCGGCGTGAAGATGGTCTATGACCTCCTGCGCGACGAGATCCTCGACCTCGTGTTGCCACCTGGCAGCCCGATCGACGAGGTGCAACTCGCCGAACGGCTGAAGATGTCGCGCACGCCGATCCGCGAGGCACTAGTGCGCCTCGCCGGCGAGGGACTGATCGACACGTTGCCAAACCGTTCGACGATGGTCGCCAACATCGACTTTCTCAATCTCAATCCGTTCTTCGACGCGCTGGTGCTCATGTACCGGGTCACAACAAGGCTTGCTGCGCAGAACCATCGCCCGGAAGACCTGCCGATTATTCGCGGCTTCCACGAGGATTATGCGGCGGCCGTTCAATCGCGCGACGCGCTGACGATGATCGCCACCAATGCCGCTTTCCATGCGGCAATCGCCGAGGCCGGCCGCAATCCCTATTTCACCAGCCTGTTCCGCCGGCTGCTCGACGAGGGGCGGCGCATCCTGCGTCTCTATTACCAGTCCTACGAGGAGCAGTTCCCGCAGCGCTTCGTCGACGAGCACGCGGAAATCATCGCCGCGATCACAGCGCGCGACGTCGAGGCGGCGGACCGTCTTGGCAAGGCTCATGCCGAGCAGATCGTCGAGCAGGTGCAAAAGCTTTTTGCCCGCAACAACAAGCTCGATATCGCTTTGTAGCAGGCTTTGTATTTTTCTTGTCGACAAATAAAATACAAACAGCTATTGTCTGATCAAAGGCAAGGGCGCGCGTGCACCGTTGCCCCGAAGCCAAAGCCGAGAGGAGTTTCAGATGAAGGCTCAGATTTTCACCGGCGTCATCCCGGCGCTGATGACCCCCTGCAAGGAAGACCGCACCCCCGACTTCGACGCGCTGGTGCGCAAGGGCAAGGAGCTGATTGCTCAGGGCATGTCCGCCGTCGTCTATTGCGGCTCGATGGGTGACTGGCCGCTCTTGACCGACGCGCAGCGCATGGAAGGCGTCGAACGCCTGGTCAAGGCCGGCATCCCGGTCATCGTCGGCACTGGCGCCGTCAACACCGCCTCGGCCGTTGCCCATGCCGCCCATGCCCAGAAGGTCGGCGCGAAGGGCCTGATGGTCATCCCGCGCGTGCTGTCGCGTGGATCGGTCGTCGGCGCCCAGAAGAACCACTTCAAGGCGATTCTGTCGGCTGCCCCTGACCTGCCGGCTGTCATCTACAACAGCCCCTATTACGGTTTCGCCACCCGCGCCGACCTGTTCTTCGCGCTGCGTGCCGAACATCCGAACCTCGTCGGCTTCAAGGAATTCGGTGGCGCCGCCGACATGCGCTATGCGGCCGAGAACATCACCAGCCGTGACGATGGCGTCTCGCTGATGATCGGTGTCGACACCGCCGTCTTCCACGGCTTCGTCAACTGCGGTGCGACCGGCGCCATCACCGGCATCGGCTGCGTGCTGCCGAAGGAAGTCATCCACATGTGCAACCTGTCGCGCGCCGCCGCCGAAGGCGACGTCGACGCACGTCAGCGCGCGCTGGAACTGGAGCAGGCCCTCGCCGTACTCTCCTCCTTCGACGAAGGTCCGGACCTCGTTCTCTACTTCAAGCACATGATGGTGCTGAAGGGCGACAAGGAATACACGTTGCACTTCAACGAGAGCGACGTGCTTTCGGAAAGCCAGCGCGGCTACGTCGAGACCCAGTTCAAGCTGTTTAACACCTGGTACGCCGAGTGGAGCAAGCTCCCGGGCGCCGTCCAGAAGTACAAGGCCTGATCGCCCGTATCGGCCCGTAATTGAAGAGGCCCTCCGGTTGGAGGGCCTCTTTTCGTTTGGCAGTTTTCGCCCATCCGCCGAAGGACGGCGGCGGGTGAGCCGCCGCTTACGCGACGGCGTCGAGCCCGAGCGAGAGAAGCCGGTCGAGTTGTTCCATCTCCGCCGTGTTGAGCACGACACCTTCGGCTTCCGACTTGGCGCGCGCGACGAAGCGGCGCTGCGACGGAAGGCGGGCGCCCTGACCGACGATCGCTTCGAACAGGAGTTCCGCGCGGGCAAACGGATTGCCCGGCCGGCCGGCTGCGAATTTTTCCGGCGAAAAGGCAACGATCAGCTCGCCATGGAAGGGTGCCAGCGTCGTGGTACCGAGATAGTCGAGCACTTCCGGGCTCGTCAGGTCGCCGATCATGATGCCGGCGAGGAGCTCGATCATCGTGCCGATCGCCGAGCCCTTGTGGCCGCCGAAGGGCAGCATGGCGCCGGCAAGCGCTGCTTCCGGATCCGTCGTCGGATTGCCCTCGGCATCGATCGCCCAGCCCTCCGGCAAGGGCTTGCCGGCGCGGCGGTGCAGCTCGATCTCGCCGCGGGCGGCAACCGAAGTCGCAAAGTCGAAGACGTAGGGCGGCTGGTTCTTTCGCGGCCAGCCGAAAGCGAAGGGGTTGGTGCCGAGCAGCGGCTTGTTACCGCCGGTCGGCGCAACGGTCGCGTAGCTCGGGCACATGACGAGGCCGGCAAGTCCTTCTCCCGTCAGCCCCTCGACTTCGGGCCAGAGCGCGGAGAAATGGGTGCAATCATTGATGACGAGCGCGGCAAGACCAAGCGAGCGGGCACGCTCGGCAAGAACGGGCAGGCCGAGTTCGAAAGCCGGGTTGGCGAAACCGCCCTTGGCATTGACCTTGACGATCGCGGAACCTTCCTGCGCATCGAGTTCCGGCACGGCATCCGGCTTCACCTTGCCGGCCTTGACGGTGCGAAGCGCTCCTTCGATGCGGTAGATGCCATGCGATTTACAGGCATCACGCTCGCCGGCAACGATCACGCGGGCAAGTGCGCCGGCCTGGACGGCGTTGAGTCCCGCCTTCAGGAAGATCGCCTCGACGCGCTCGAAAAGCGCTGCGATCGTCAGGGTGTTGGTTTCGCTCATCTCTCTCCCTCTCAAATGCTGCGCCTGATCCGGATGAGCCAGTCAGGCGATTGATGTTCTGCATACATATAGTATACAAAGATCCCACGAGTGCAATTCAGCCATGATCCCCTCTGCCACAAAAGGCAATCCGGGATCGAAAGAAAGGATCCGCAGATGGCCTTCACCCCCAAAGGAAAACACCTGGTCGCCGGCGAATGGCTCGACGGAGCGGGCACCTTCGCCTCGACGCCCGCGCACGGTCCGGTCCATCAGTTTGCTACCGGCACCGTCGCACTGGTCAACCGCGCCGCCGAGGCCGCCGAAGAAGCCTTCCTCAGCTACGGCTATTCGACACGGGCTGAACGCGCTGCCTTCCTGCGCGCGATTGCCGATGAGATCGAGGCGCGCGCCGAGGCCATCACCGAGATCGGCAGCCAGGAAACCGGCCTGCCCGAAGCCCGCCTGCAGGGCGAACGCGGCCGCACCACCGGCCAGCTCCGCCTTTTCGCCGACCACATCGAGAAGGGCGAGTATCTCGACTGCCGTTTCGATGCGGCTCTGCCCGAGCGCCAGCCGGCGCCGCGCCCGGAGATCCGGCTCATCCAGCGGCCGATCGGCCCGGTCGCCGTCTTCGGCGCTTCGAACTTCCCGCTCGCCTTCTCGACGGCCGGCGGTGATACCGCTGCCGCCCTTGCCGCCGGCTGCCCCGTGGTCGTCAAGGGCCATTCGGCTCATCCGGGCACCGGTGAGATCGTTGCACAGGCCGTCGAAGCCGCGATCCGCAAGACCGGCATGCACCCGGGCGTGTTTTCGCTGATCCAGGGCGGCAGCCGCGAGGTCGGCCACGCGCTCGTCCAGCATCCGCTGATCAAGGCCGTCGGCTTCACCGGTTCGCTGGCCGGTGGCCGCGCCCTGTTCGACCTTTGCGCCGCGCGTCCCGAGCCGATCCCGTTCTTCGGCGAGCTCGGCTCGGTCAACCCGATGTTCCTGCTGCCGGAAGCGCTGAAGGCACGGGCCGAAACGCTCGGCCAGGGCTGGGCCGGCTCGCTGACCATGGGCGCCGGCCAGTTCTGCACCAATCCCGGCATCGCCGTCGTCGTCGACGGCGCTGACGCCGATCGGTTCGCCGCCGCCGCCGTCGAAGCTCTCGGCAAGGTGGCGCCGCAGACGATGCTGACCGACGGCATCGCCAAGGCCTATCACGACGGGCAGGCGCGCTTTGAAAGCCGTAACACCGTGAAGCAGCTGCTGACCACCGAATCCTCCGGCCGATCCGCTTCGCCGAATCTCTTCGAGACATCAGGCGAACAATTCCTCGCCGACCACGCGCTCGGCGAAGAAGTCTTCGGACCGCTCGGCCTCGTCGTCCGCGTCGGCTCGACGGGCGAGATGGAGCAGCTTGCCCGCGGCTTCCAGGGCCAGTTGACCACCACGATCCATATGGATCCGGCCGATCTCGAGACCGCCCGTCGTCTGCGTCCGATCCTCGAGCGCAAGGCCGGCCGTGTGCTCGTCAACGGCTTCCCGACCGGCGTCGAGGTGGTGGATTCGATGGTGCATGGCGGGCCCTACCCGGCCTCTACCAACTTCGGCGCGACGAGCGTCGGCACCATGTCGATCCGCCGCTTCCTGCGTCCCGTTTCCTACCAGAACATGCCGGAAGCCCTGCTGCCCGAGGACTTCCAGGGCTAAAGCCGGATGCGGAAAAGTGCGCGCGGTGTTCCGCTCGCATCCCGCTTCCGCTGGTGAGCCGCGACAGATCGCTGCGCAAGGAACCCATTTGGCGAAACAAATGGGAACCTTGCGCACGTCCTGCGTTATGAACTTATACTTTTTGTATACTAATTGTATTTTTCTATTGATTTGTGCTCTCTAAAACGAAATAGTGGCTCAGCCTCATACGGCACTCATTTCAGGGAGAGAGAGAATGAAGACTTCGGTGCTCGCGCTCGGCCTCGTTGCGGCCGCTGCTTTGACCAGCCAGGCCCATGCGGACAAGCTGGATGACGTCATTGGCTCGGGAACGCTGCGTTGCGCAGTCGTGCTCGACTTCCCGCCGATGGGTTCTCGCGACGAGAACAACAATCCGATCGGCTTTGACGTCGACTACTGCAACGATCTGGCCAAGGCACTCGGCGTCACAGCCGAAATCGTCGAGACCCCGTTCCCGGAGCGCATTCCCGCTCTGATGTCGGGCCGCGTCGACGTCGGCGTTGCCTCGACCTCGGACACACTTGAGCGTGCCAAGACGGTCGGCATGACGGTCCCCTACTTCGCCTTCGAAATGGCCGTGACTGCCAACGACAAGTCGGGCGTCAAGTCCTTTGAAGATATGAAGGGCAAGGTTGTCGGCGCCACCGCAGGCACCTTCGAAGCGATCGCGCTCGAAAAGCAGGTCAAGGAATGGGGCGCCGGTGAGTTCCGTCCGTACCAGACCCAGGCCGACGTGTTCCTCGCTCTCAGCCAGGGCCAGATCGATGCCACGGTTTCGACCTCGACGGTTGCCCAGGCCAACGTCAAGGGCGGCAAGTTCGCCGGCATCTCCGTCGTCGGCAAGGCTCCGTTCGATACCGACTACGTCGCGCTCTTCACCAACCGCGAAGAATACGGCTTCATCAACTTCCTCAACCTCTTCATCAACCAGCAGGTCCGCACCGGCCGCTACGCAGAGCTCTACGAAAAGTGGGTCGGCGGCGAGCTCCCGGACCTTACGGCTAAGGGCGTTTACCGCTAATCTGGCCGTCCATCTGGCGGCGCGAAGTGTAGCTTCGCGCCGCTATTCGTTTCCGCAGAGGTGAGACGAACAATGTTCAGTTATACCTTCCATTGGAACCAGGCGCTGAAGGCTCTGCCGCAGATGCTCGATGGAGCGTTGGTCACCTTGCAGGTGGCTCTGCTCTCGATGGTCATCGGCCTGGCACTGGCGCTGGCGCTGACGGCCTGCCGCCTGTCCGGAAATCGCATCCTCGGTGGTCTTGCCACCGCCTGGGTCGAGATCGCCCGCAACACGCCGGCACTGTTCCAGATCTACATGGCCCATTTCGGCCTCGGCAATTTCGGCATTCATCTGAGCCCCTATACGGCGCTGCTCGCCGGGATCGCCTTCAACAATGCCGGCTACCTCGCCGAGAATTTCCGCGGCGCGCTCAAAGCAATTCCGGACACCCAGACGCGCGCCGGTCGCTCGCTGGGCATGACCTCGGTTCAGGCCTTCCGCTACATCGTGCTGCCGCAGATGCTGCGTGTTGCCTTCCTGCCGGCCACGAACCAGATGGTCTGGGCGATCCTGATGACATCGCTCGGCGTCACTGTCGGCATGAACACCGATCTCGCCGGCATCACGCAGGAACTGAACGCCCGCTCGTTCCGCACCTTCGAATTCTTCGCCATCGCCGCGGTGATTTACTATGTCATCGCCAAGGCCGTGACGCTGGCGGCGCGTGCGCTCGCCGCGCGCATGTTCCGCTACTAAGGAGAGGTGAGAGATGTTCAACACCGCCCTCACCCTAAGTGATCTCGGCTTCCTGCTGCAAGGCGCCTTGATGACGCTCGCAGTGACGGCCGTCTCGGTTACCGCCGGCACGATCCTCGGCGTCATCTTCGGCGTCGTGCGCAACCAGGTCGGCCCCTATTGGGCCGCGCCCTTGACCTTCGTGCTCGACGTCTTCCGCTCGGTACCGCTGCTTATCCAGCTGGTACTCGGCAACGCCTTCCAGTCGATCGCCAAGCTTGGCTGGCCTCCGTTCACGACCTCCTGCGTGGTGCTGTCGCTCTATACGGCCGCCTATTGCACCGAGATCGTGCGCGGCGGCATCTCGTCGGTACCGCCGACGACGCGCCGCGCGGCCCGCTCGCTCGGCATGACCTGGTGGCAGGACATGCGCTATATCGTGGCGCCGCTCGCCACCCGGGTTTCGCTGCCGTCCTGGATCGGCCTGACGCTCGGCGTCATGAAGGACTCGGCACTCGTCCTCTGGCTCGGCCTGATCGAGTTGCTGCGCGCCTCGCAGGTGCTCGTCACACGCCTGCAGGAACCGCTGCTGATCCTGATGATCTGCGGCGCCATCTACTTCCTCATCAGCTTCCCAATCGCCCGGCTCGGCGGTTACCTTGAAAAACGGTGGTCCAATGATTGAGATCCAAAACGTCCGCAAATCCTTCGGTTCGCTGGAGGTTCTCAAAGGTATCGACCTCACCGTCAACAAGGGTGAAGTCGTCACCGTCATCGGCGGCTCCGGCTCCGGCAAGTCGACGCTGCTCACCTGCATCAACGGCCTCGAACCGATCGATGCCGGCCGCATTCTGGTCGATGGCACCGAGGTCCACGCCAAGTCGACCGACCTCAACAAGCTCAGGGCCAAAGTCGGCATCGTCTTCCAGCAATGGAACGCCTTCCCGCACCTGACCGTGCTCGAAAACGTCATGCTGGCGCCGCGCAAGGTGCTCGGTCTCTCCAAGGAGAAAGCCGAGGAGATCGCCGTCAAGCAGCTCACCCATGTCGGCCTCGGCGAAAAGCTTTCGGTCTACCCGACCCGCATGTCGGGCGGCCAGCAGCAGCGCATGGCAATTGCCCGCGCACTCGCCATGTCGCCGGAATACATGCTGTTCGACGAAGTTACCTCGGCACTCGACCCGCAGCTCGTCGGCGAAGTGCTCGACACGCTGCGCATGCTTGCCTCCGAAGGCATGACGATGATCTGCGTCACCCATGAAATGAAGTTCGCCCGCGAAGTTTCCGATCGCGTCGCCTTCTTCCACAAGGGCGTGATGGCGGAAATCGCGGCACCCGAGGCGCTCTTCGGCGCCCCGAAGGACCCGGAACTCAAGAAGTTCCTGGCAGCAACGCACTGAGCCGATCATGAAGGATGCAGTTCAGCCTGACGTCATAGTCATCGGCGCCGGTGTTGTCGGCCTTTCTGCGGCGATCGCCGCCCAGGCACGGGGGCTTTCCGTCACCGTGCTCGACCGGGAAGGTCCGGCAGCCGGAGCCTCGGCGGGCAATGCCGGGGCCTTCGCCTTCACCGACATCCTGCCGCTCGCTTCGCCCGGCATCCTCAAGAAGGCGCCGAAGTGGCTACTCGACCCGCTTGGGCCTTTGAGCGTCCCCCCGGCCTATGCGGCGCAGATCGCTCCGTGGATGTTCCGCTTCTGGCGCGCCTGCTCGCCAAGCCGCGTCGCCCATTCGACGACCGCGCAGACGGCGATGATGGACCTCTCCAAGGCGGAGCTCGAACCTTTCCTCGCCGCAACCGGCACGCTGCCGATGCTGCGCAAGGAAGGCAATCTCCAGGTCTATGAAAGCGAAGCCGAACTGAAGGCCTCGCTTCCCGGCTGGAGGGCCCGGGCCGAGCACGGCATCGAATTCCGTCATATGGGTGCGGCCGAAATGGCCGAGATCCAGCCCGGTCTGGCGCCGCGCTTCACTCACGGCACATTCACCCCAGGCTGGTACTCAATCGCCGATCCGAAGCTCTATACGCTGGCGCTTGCCGACCATTTCCGCGCCAAGGGCGGCACCATCGAGCGTGCCTACGTTACGGCATTGAAGCCGGTCGATGGCGGCGTGGAGCTGACGGCGGACGGCAAGACGCGGCGTGCGGACCAGGTCGTGCTCTCGGCCGGCGCCTTCTCGCACCAGATCGCCCGCACGCTCGGCGAACGCATTCCGCTGGAAACGGAACGTGGCTACAACACCACGCTTCCGCAGGACGCCTTTGACCTGCGCACGCAGGTCACTTTCGGCGGCCACGGCTTCGTCGTCACGCGACTTTCAACCGGCATCCGCGTCGGCGGCGCGGTCGAACTCGGAGGCCTGATGCTGCCGCCGAACTACCGCCGTTCGGAAGCGATGCTGAAGAAGGCTGAGACCTTCCTGCCCGGCTTCAAGAGCGACGGCGGCGTACAATGGATGGGCTTCCGTCCGTCGCTGCCCGACAGCCTGCCGGCGATCGGCCGTGCCCGCGCAACGGGCCGCGTCGTCTACGCCTTCGGCCACGGCCATCTCGGGCTGACCCAATCGGCAGGCACTGCGCGGCTCGTTGCCGATCTGCTGACCGGCCAGCGTCCGGCGATCGATATCCAATCCTTCTCGCCTCAAAGGTTCTGATAGAGCATCGACCATGGCCACCTATACCTTCTCCTGCATCGACGGCCACACCTGTGGCAATCCGGTCCGCCTCGTTTCCGGCGGCGGTCCGCGGCTCGAAGGGGCCAACATGCTGGAAAAGCGGGCTCATTTCCTGCGTGAATTCGACTGGATCCGCACCGGCCTGATGTTCGAGCCGCGCGGCCACGACATGATGTCCGGCTCAATCCTCTATCCGCCGACGCGCGCCGATTGCGATGTGGCAGTGCTCTTCATCGAAACCTCCGGCTGCCTGCCGATGTGCGGCCACGGCACGATCGGCACCATCACCATGGCGATCGAGAATGGCCTCATCACCCCGCGCGAGCCCGGCAAGCTCTCGATCGACGCGCCGGCCGGCAAGGTCGACATCACCTATCGCCAGGAGGGCCGCTTCGTCGAGGAAGTGCGCCTCACCAACGTGCCCGGCTTCCTCTATGCCGAAGGGCTGACGGCGGACGTCGAGGGCCTCGGCGAGATCGTCGTCGACGTCGCCTATGGCGGCAATTTCTACGCCATCGTCGAGCCGCAGAAGAACTTCCGCGACATGGCCGATCATACGGCCGGCGAACTCGTCGGCTGGAGCCCGAAGCTGCGCGCGGCGTTGAACGCCAAATACGAGTTCGTCCATCCGGAGCACCCCGAGATCCAGGGCCTCAGCCACATCCAGTGGACCGGCAAGCCGACGCAGGCCGAGGCGCACGCGCGCAACGCCGTTTTTTACGGCGAAAAGGCGATCGACCGTTCGCCCTGCGGCACCGGCACCTCGGCGCGCATGGCCCAGCTTGCCGCCAAGGGCAAGCTCAAGGTCGGTGACGAGTTCGTGCATGAATCGATCATCGGCTCGCTGTTCAAGGGCCGCGTCGAGGCAGCGACCAAGGTCGCCGACCGCGATGCCATCATTCCCTCGATCGCCGGCTGGGCCCGCATGACCGGCATCAACACGATTTTCATCGATGACCGCGACCCCTTCGCCCATGGATTTGTCGTAAAATGACCCGATCGATCTCCGCCCGCAGCATTCTTACCGGTTCCGCCGATGGCCCTGTTATCGCCACCGAGGAGGCGCTGAGCTTCTGGGGTGGGGTCGACCCCGCTACAGGCCGAGTGATCGATGTGCACCATCCGCTGCATGGCCTCTGTCTCACCGGCGGTATCCTCATGATGCCGTCGAGCCGCGGCTCCTGCACCGGTTCGGGCGTTCTGCTCGACATGGCGCTGACCGGCCGTGCACCCGCCGCGCTGGTCTTTTGCGAAGCCGAGGACGTGCTGACGCTCGGCGCGCTGATTGCGGCAGAGATGTTCGGCAAGTCCTTGCCGGTACTCAGGGTTTCGCGCGAAGCCTTCAAGGCGCTCTCGCAGGCAAAGTCGGCGCGCATCAGCGATACGACGATCGTGGCCGACGGCCTGACGGTCCAGGTCGAACCGCCGGCGACGGCCGCACTCGATTTCACCGAGAACGATCGCGCCATGCTCGAAGGCCGCGACGGCATCGCAGTGCAACAGGCGATGCGCATCATCTCGGCCATGGCCGCACAGCAGGGTGCGGAAAAGCTCGTGAACGTGGTGCAAGGCCACATCGACGGCTGCATCTATGCGAGCCCGGCGAACCTCACCTTCGCCGAGAAGATGGCAGACATGGGCGCGAAGGTCCGTGTGCCGACGACGATGAACGCGATTTCGGTCGACCGCGCCAACTGGCAGGCGCAGGGCGTGCCGGAGAGCTTCGGCGATCCGGCCGCAAGGCTTGCCGACGCCTATGTGCGCATGGGTTGCCGCCCGACCTTCACCTGCTCGCCGTACCTGCTCGACAGCGCGCCGAAGGCGGGCGAATCCATTGCCTGGGCCGAGTCCAACGCTGTCATCTTCGCCAACACGGTGCTTGGCGCACGCACGGCAAAGCATCCTGACTTCCTCGATCTGTGCATTGCGCTCACCGGACGTGCGCCGCTGTCCGGCGTCTATCTCGACGAACAACGCAAGGCGAAGCGCATCATCGACGTGGAGCTTCCTGACAACATCGACGATGCCTTCTGGCCGCTGATCGGTTATCTCGCCGGCCGCGCCGCGCCCGATCGCATCCCGGTTCTGCGTGGTCTTGCTTCCGCACGGCCCTCCCGCGACGACCTCAAGGCGCTCTGCGCCGCTTTCGGCACGACGTCCGCAGCACCCATGCTGCATGTGGAAGGCGTCACGCCTGAAGCCGAGGGGGCCGCCGCCGAAGATGCCGACCGCACGGAGATCACGCGCGCCGACATGGTCGAAGCCTGGGTGCATTTCAACGAAGGCCCTGCCGAAATCGAGCTCGTCGCCATCGGCAGCCCGCACGCTTCGCTCGAGGAATGCCGCGCGCTGGCCGAAGCCTTCGACGGTCGGAAGCGGCACAGCGATGTCGCCGTCATCGTGACGGCCGGACGCGACGCGATCGCCGAGGCGAAGGAAGACGGGTTGCTCTCGCGCCTTGAAGCAAGCGGCGTTCAGGTGCTGCCCGATCTCTGCTGGTGCTCGATCTCGGAGCCGGTCTTCCCGACGAAGACCCGGGCGCTGATGACCAATTCCGGCAAATATGCCCATTACGGACCCGGCCTCTCCGGCCGCGCCGTTCGCTTCGGCAGCCTTGCCGATTGCGTCGAGGCGGCGCTGACGGGTCAGGTGCCGGCGCGACTGCCGGCCTGGCTGTCCTGACGACTTTGTCTCGAGTCTACTGCATGTTTCCCTTGATCGTAGCCGACTGAAGAGGCGTCTAAGTCTAATAAGACGCGCGGCGCTGGAGGCGCTCCGCCCATCGCTGCGTGCACCTGCTGTGCTCGACGCCGGCGCCTGTCGCATCGAGACCCCATGCACAGTGCCCCCACGCACGTTGCAGAAACACCACCCCGTCGCAGCTCCCGTCCGAAGAAGAAGAAAAACGTTCCGCCGGCGCGCCAGCACGACGGTCCGGATCAGGATTTCGTGAGCCTGCGGTCACGATCTTTCAATCGTTGAAAGCAACCCCTTCGAGAATCAGAAGAAAGCGAGTAATCTGAGGGAACATTGCGCATGGGACGCCGTTTATTCGAATGAGCGAGCCGATAAGCAGCGATCCCCGTCTCAGCCAGCGGCCGCGGGAGAGCATGATGCAAAAGAGTGAATGCGATGTCTTTGATCTCTTCTCCGAGATCTACACGAGTGCAGCGCAGGAAGAAATCAGCCTTCAAGAATACCTTCTCGCATGTCGTGACGACAAAAGCATGTATGCCACCGCGCAGGAGCGGATGGTCACTGCCATCGGCGATCCGACCCTGATCGACACCAGCGCGGACGAACGTCTCGGCCGTATCTTTTCAAACCGGACCGTCAAGATCTATCCATCCTTTGCCGACTTCTACGGCATGGAGGATACGATCGAACGGATCGTCGGTTACTTCCGCTATGCCGCCCAGGGGCTCGAGGAGCGCAAGCAGATCCTCTACCTGCTCGGGCCGGTCGGCGGCGGCAAGTCGTCGCTCGCCGAACGTCTCAAGAAACTGATGGAACAGCAGCCGATCTACACGCTCGCAGTCGGCGGCAAGATCAGCCCGGTCTTCGAATCGCCGCTAGGTCTCTTCCATCCCGACCGGATGGCCGATCTCCTCGAAGACAAATACGGCATCGCACGGCGGCGTCTCACCGGCCTGATTTCTCCCTGGGCAACGAAACGGCTCGACGAGGTTGACGGCGACATCTCCAAGTTCAGCGTCGTCAAGCTGACGCCGTCGCGTCTGCGCCAGGTCGCGATCGCCAAGACTGAACCAGGTGATGAAAACAACCAGGACGTTTCCTCGCTGGTCGGCAAGGTGGATATCCGCCAGCTCGAACACTACAGCCAGGCCGATCCGGATGCCTATTCCTACAGCGGCGGCCTCAACCGCACGACGCAAGGCCTGCTCGAATTCGTCGAAATGTTCAAGGCGCCGATCAAGGTCCTGCATCCGCTGCTGACGGCGACACAGGAAGGCAATTACAACGGCACCGAAAACTTCGGCGCGTTTCCCTATCAGGGCATCGTCGTTGCACACTCCAACGAATCCGAATGGCTGCAGTTCAAGAACAACAAGAACAATGAGGCCTTCCTCGACCGCATCCTGGTGGTCAAGGTTCCCTACTGCCTGCGCGTCACCGAGGAACGACAGATCTATGAGAAGCTGCTGCGCGAAAGCGAGCTCACCAAGAGCCCCTGCGCACCGGAAGTTCTCGAATGCCTCAGCCGCTTCACCGTATCGACACGCCTTGCCCGCCACGAGAACTCGCCGCTCTACACCAAGATGCGCGTCTACGACGGCGAGAACCTGAAGGACACCGATCCCAAGGCGAAGTCCGTTCAGGAATATCGCGACGCCGCCGGCGTCGACGAGGGCATGACCGGCATCAGCACCCGCTTTGCTTTCAAGGTGTTGTCCGAGACCTTCAACTACGACACCAAGGAGGTTGCGGCCGATCCCGTGCACCTCATGTATATCCTGGAACAGGCGATCCGCCGCGAACAGTTCCCGAAGGAGACCGAAGCGAGCTATCTCGACTTCATCAAGTCCGAGCTTGCCACCCGTTACGCCGAATTCATCGGTCACGAGATCCAGAAGGCCTATCTCGAATCCTATAGCGAATACGGCCAGAACCTGTTCGACCGCTATATCGCCTATGCCGACGCGTGGCTCGAAGACCAGGATTTCAAGGATCCCGACACCGGGCAGATCCTCAATCGCGAGATCCTCGACAGCGAACTGTCGCAGATCGAGAAACCGGCCGGCATCGCCAATCCCAAGGATTTCCGCAACGAGGTCGTGAAGTTCACCCTGCGCGCCCGCGCCAAGAATCATGGGCGCAACCCCTCCTGGACGAGCTACGAGAAACTTCGCGACGTGATCGAGAAGCGCATGTTCGGCCAGGTCGAAGACCTGCTGCCGGTCATCAGCTTCGGCTCGAAGAAGGACAGCGCCACCGAGAAGCAGCATGCCGAATTCGTCCAGCGCATGACCGAGCGCGGCTACACCGAGCGTCAGGTCCGGCGGCTAGTCGATTGGTACATGCGGGTCAACAAGGCGGGCTGACGATGCCGAAGCAGGGGATTGGTATATGCCGAATTTCATCGACCGGCGGCTCAATCCGAAGGACAAGAGCCTCGGCAACCGACAGCGATTTCTGAAACGGGCCCGCGAAGAACTCAAGCGGGTCATCAAGGAACAGGTCAAAACCGACAGGATCATCGACGTCGATGCCGCCCACGGCGTGCCGATGCCGACGGATGGCGCCAACGAGCCGACGTTCCAGCCGGCCCGTGGCAGCGGCGAACGCAATTATGTGCTTCCCGGCAACAAGCAGTTTTCGGCAGGCGACCGCCTGCCGAAGCCGGAAGCAGGCGGGGGCGGAGGCGGCCGGGGGCGCCCCGGGACCGGAGAAAGCGAAGACGACTTCCAGTTCGTCCTTTCACGCGAAGAGGTGCTCGATCTTTTCTTCGAGGATCTGGAACTGCCCGACATGGTCAAGCTCAGCCTCAAGGAAACGGTGTTGTTCAAACCGCGTCGCGCAGGCTTCGCCACCGCGGGCACGCCGACCAACATCAATGTCGGGCGGACCATGCGCAACAGCTTCGGCCGACGCCTGGCGCTGCATCGACCGAAGGAAAAGGAACTGACCGCCATCGCCGAGGAGATCGCGCGACTGGAAGCGACGCCGGAGCTTTCACCGAAAGACCGCCAAAGGCTCAGCGAGCTTCGCAGCGAACTGGAGAGGATCGAGCGCAAGCGACGTCGCATACCCTATGTCGACCCCGTCGACATCCGCTTCAACCGCTTTGAAGCGCAACCGCTGCCGAACGCCAATGCGGTCATGTTCTGCCTGATGGACGTCTCGGCCTCGATGGGCGAACGCGAGAAGGACCTCGCCAAGCGCTTCTTCGTGCTTCTGCACCTGTTCCTGAAGCGGCGTTACGAACGGATCGACATCGTCTTCATCCGCCACACGGACGAAGCCCGCGAGGTTGACGAGGAGACGTTCTTCTACAGTACCCAAAGCGGCGGCACGGTCGTCTCGACCGCGCTCGAGGAGATGATCAGGGTCATCGAGGAACGCTACCCCTCGCAGATCTGGAACATCTATGCGGCGCAGGCCTCTGACGGCGACAACATCATCGGCGACAGCGAGCATTGCGCCGCGCTGCTCCGGGAGAAGCTGACGAAGCTCTGCCAGTATTACGCCTATGTCGAGATCATCGACGAGCGCGAGACGGAAATCTTCGGATCGACGGACAACGGCACCGCGCTCTGGCGCGCCTATCGCACGGTGGATGGCGAGAAGTCGAATTTCCAGATGACCCGGATCGCCAAGCCCGCCGACATCTACCCGGTCTTCCGCAGGCTCTTTGCCCGGCAGCCGGCCACACGCACCCGGAAATGAGGGACGACCGGATGGCTCGACGTGCGACTTCAGGTCTCCTGTTCCAGGGCTCGGACTGGAATTTCGTGACGCTTTCCCGTGCCTATGACGCGATCGAGCAAGTCGCGCTCGAGGAAATGGGCCTCAACGTCTACCCGAACCAGCTGGAGATCATCACCTCCGAGCAGATGCTCGACGCCTATTCTTCGGTCGGCATGCCGCTCATGTACCAGCACTGGTCTTTCGGCAAGCGCTTCGCCTATGAGGAACACCACTATCGCAAGGGCCACCGCGGCCTTGCCTATGAGCTGGTGATCAATTCCAATCCCTGCATCACCTATCTCATGGAAGAGAATACGATGGCGATGCAAGCGCTGGTCACGGCGCACGCAGCCTTCGGCCACAATCATTTCTTCAAGAACAACTACCTCTTCCGCCAGTGGACCGATGCCGGAGCCATTCTGAGCTACATGGATTTCGCCAAGAAATACGTGGCCAAATGCGAGGAACGGCACGGAACTGCCGCGGTCGAGGCGATCCTCGATTCCGCTCACGCGCTGATGGACCAGGGCGTCTTCCGCTATCGCCGGCCGCCGCGGCTCTCCTCCGAAAAGGTTCGGGAACGGGCGCGGGAGCGGCTGGAATATGAGGAACAGACCTATAGCGATCTCTGGCGGACGCTGCCGCAGACGGCCGAGAGCCATGACCCGGCCGACGCCGAGCGGGACGCTTCCGAGCGCAAGAAAGTGCTGAACCTGCCGGAAGAGAACCTGCTCTATTTTCTCGAGAAGCACAGCCTGATCCTGGAACCGTGGCAGCGGGAGCTGCTCCGGATCGTCCGGGTCATCGCGCAATATTTCTACCCGCAGCGGCAGACGAAGGTCATGAACGAAGGCTGTGCCACCTTCGTGCACTACACCATCATCAATCGGCTCTACGACCAGGGCCGGATTGGCGAGGGCCACATGCTGGAGCTCTTGCAGAGCCACTCCAACGTCGTCTTCCAGCCGGATTTCGACGACCGGCGCTATCCTGGGATCAATCCCTATGCGCTCGGCTTCGCAATGATGCAGGACATCCAGCGGATCGCCACCGAGCCGACGGACGAGGACCGCGACTGGTTCCCTTCCATTGCCGGCAACGGCGACTGGATGGAGACGCTACGCGACGCCTGGGCCAACCACCGCGACGAATCCTTCATCCTGCAATATCTGAGCCCGGCGGTGATACGCAAATTCCGGCTGTTCCACCTCGCAGACCGTGCGTCCGACCGTTTTGTCGAGGTCGCTTCGATCCACAACGAACGCGGCTATTCGGCGGTTCGCTCTGCCCTCGCCAACAGTTACGACCTCGGCGCAAACCAGCCCGATATTCAGGTGATGGACGTTGATCTCCTCGGCGACCGGCATCTTCGATTGCAACACAATGTGAAGAGCGGAATCCTGCTCGAGGAAGGCAGCCGCGACGCGACGCTGCGCCATGTACGCCACCTCTGGGGCTACGAAGTCAGCCTCGCCGGCGTCGACCCGCAAACGGGGCGCACAGTGTATGAATGTTCGACGGCAAAAAACGCCTGAGCAAGACGCGAACGGCTTTTCGCCGCAGGTGCCGGCCGAGGCGCGCGGGAGGGCCATCAAAACGGGCATCACAAGAACTCAGGGCAGGCATTAGAATTATTTGGTCTTGTGACGACCTCGATGGCTCGCGGGCTGCGCCAGCACCGTGAAACCGCTCCGCGGAGCGCAACCCGGCGCCTACTGCACGCTTCTTTAAATCGACTTCGATTTAACGACGCAGCGCGTCTGATAAGACGCGCGGCGCCGTAGGAGGAACAGATCTTCGGCTTCAGCCAGCGAGCACTTCTTGTGCCGGAGGCGATGGCAAGGCCGCGGCCTCCTGCGCCGCCGCGGCACCGAGCCACTCGCCAAACGCCTTCATCGCCGGTGTGATGGGCCGTGATTTCAGCCGTGTCAGCCAATAGCTTCCCATCGAGGTGTGAACGTCGAACGGCTGTCGGATCGTGCCGTTGGACAACAGCCGCGAGAACATCAGCGGTGGCGCGAGCGCGACGCCGATCCCCTGGGCCGCCGCCTCCATCATCGCGAGCGAACTATCGAAGACGATGCCTTTCAGCAGCGGCGCCGGATAGGCAATGCCGGCTGCGTCGAACCAGTTCACCCATTCATCGGCCCGGTAGGACCTGAGCAGCGTTTCGTTCAGGAGATCGGCGGGCGTCTTCAGCCGATCGCCGATCTCAGGAATGCAGAGCACGGAAAGTGGCGCCTCGAACAGCCGGGTCGCCTCGATATTGTGCCAGGAGCCGCCGCCGAAGCGGATGGCGAAATCCAGGCCTTCTGCCGCCATGTCGACCCGATTGTTATTGGTCGAAAGCCGAACATCGATGAACGGATACTTGGCCTGGAAGTCGGCAAGCCGCGGCAACAGCCAGCCGACGGCAAAGGTGCCGACGGCGCCGATCATCAGCACCTCCCGGATATGGCCGGCCTCGAAGCGCTCGAGCATATCCGCCATCCGGTCGAAGGAATCGCGCAGCACCGGCAGCAATGCCTCGCCCTCTGCCGTGATCATCAGTCCGCGCGGCAACCGCTTGAACAAGGTGACGTTCAGTCGGCTTTCGAGCAGCTTGACCTGATGGCTCACCGCGGCTTGCGTCACGCAGAGTTCGATCGCCGCGCGGGTGAAGCTTAGATGCCGCGCCGATGCCTCGAAGGCGCGCAGCGCATTGAGCGGAAGATATGGCCTGACCATGAATGCCCTAACTCATCTAATGGGTCTCGCAAATAAACGTGGTTTGTTGCTCCGGCACAATCCCTTTACGGTGAACTTCATCGGCTGACGCCGCTGTCGCTCGGCAGCATCAGCTCGGGAAGGTGCGGCCGACCACGCCGCTTACCGGGATCGATCCCATGCGTCGCTTTACCTGGCCATAGCGCCCGCCCGCATCGCTCCACAGCCGGCATCTCGGATGCCGGCGAATCCAAATGCCGTTCCAGATTGGCCGCGCGCCGCACGGGCATCCGTGCCGGCCGGGCTATCCTATTGCCCCAAAGGTCCGTTCCGCCCTTATGAAGTTCATCGCAAGTCTACTTGGCACATCCCTCAATCTCGCGACGGTCGTCGCGCTCGCGGCGGCCGCGATCGTCGCGGCGCTGACGCGACACCTGCCCGATCACCGCACGCTTGCCGGCTGGGAACCCGCGGTCACCACTCGCCTCTATGCCGGCGACGGTACGATGGTCGGAGAACTCGCGCGCGAACGCCGGCTTTTCCTGCCGATCGGCGCGATCCCCGCGCGTATCCGCCAGGCATTCCTTTCGGCCGAGGATAAGAATTTCTACCTCCATCCCGGTATCGACGTTGCGAGCATCGGCACGGCGCTTCTGTCCAATCTCGCCAATTACGGTTCCGGCCGGCGCATGATCGGCGGCTCGACGATCACGCAGCAGATCGCCAAGAATTTCCTCCTGTCTTCCGACCGAACGGTTGAGCGCAAGCTACGCGAAGCGATCCTCTCGCTGCGGATCGACCAGAGCTATTCCAAGGACCGCATTCTCGAGCTCTATCTCAATGACATCTATCTTGGGCGCGGCGCCTACGGCGTGGCACAGGCAGCACTCACTTATTTCGACAAGCCGGTAAGCGAGCTCTCGGTTTCGGAGGCAGCCTTCCTCGCAGCCCTGCCGAAAGCACCCAACAACTACCATCCCGATCACCAGACGGAACGCGCAATGGGCCGCCGCAACTGGGTCATCGACCAGATGCGTCAGAACGGTGTCATCGATGCCATGACTGCCGCCAGGGCATCCGCCGCCCCGCTCGGCGTCAAGCAACGCCAGCCTTCGTCCGCGATCGCAAGTTCCGACTATTTCACCGAAGAGGTCCGCCGCCAGCTCAATGGCCAATATGGCGAGGCCGCACTTTACAGGGGCGGCTATTCGGTGCGCATGACGCTCGACCCGCGATTGCAGGAGGCTGCGATGAGGGCGCTGCGCAGGGGGCTCATCGCCTATGATCAGGCGAAAGGCTACCGCGGCCCGGTCGCCAAGCTCCCCGCAACCGAGGACTGGGCTTCCGCGCTCATCAAGCTCCGGCCGCTTTCCGACGTACCGGAGTGGCGGCTGGGCGTGGTCCTTGCCGCAGGGAAGGCGGACGCGGAAATCGGGCTCCGTCCCGAGGCCGCACCGTCAAACGGGACCACCGCGGCAGAAACGATCCGTCTCGACCGCCGGGGCGCCACCTGGGCGCTCTGCCGCTCGGTCAAGGCAAAGCTGAACTGCGCTGAAGGGATCGACGGCGTTCTGTCGCCCGGCGACGTCGTCTATGTGGAGAACCAGGAGGACGGCTATGTCCTGCGGCAGCCGCCACTCGTTCAGGGTGCGCTTGTTTCCATGGATCCGAATACCGGCCGCGTGCTCGCGGTCGCCGGTGGTTTTTCCTATGCCCAGTCGGAATTCAACCGCGCGACCCAAGCCTATCGCCAGCCGGGATCGTCGTTCAAGCCCTTCGTTTATGCCGCGGCGCTGGACAACGGCTATGCGCCGACGACGCTGGTGATGGACGCGCCGATCGCGCTTGCCGACGGCGGCGGCAGGACATGGAAGCCAAAGAACTATGACGGGCGCTTCAGCGGTCCTTCGACCTTGCGCGTGGGGCTGGAAAATAGCCGCAACCTGATGACGGTGCGCCTCGCCCGCCATCTCGGCATGGATCTCGTGGCGGACTACGGCAAGCGCTTCGGCATTTACGACGACCTGAAACCATACCTGCCGATGTCACTCGGCGCCGGCGAAACGACGCTCTTGCGGCTGGTCTCCGCCTATGCCGTCATCGCCAATGGCGGCAAGGCAGTTGCGCCCTCGATGGTCGATCGTATCCAGGATCGCTACGGCCGCACGATCTTTCGCCACGACCAGCGCCGCTGCGACGAGTGCAACGCCTCCGACTGGAACGGCCAGGAAGAGCCTGTCCCGGTCGATGATCGCGACTACGTGCTCGATCCGATGACAGCCTATCAGGTGACCTCGATGCTGCGCGGCGTCGTCGAGCGGGGGACGGCCAGGAATGTCGGCACCCTCGGCGTACCGATTGCCGGCAAGACCGGCACCACGAACGACGAAAAGGATGTCTGGTTCGTCGGTTTCACCCCGAATATCGTGACTGGTGTGTTCCTCGGCTACGATACGCCGAAGCCGATGGGCTACGGCGAAACCGGCGGCGGCCTCGCCGCACCGATCTTCATCGATTTCATGAAGGTGGCGCTTCAGGGACGTCCGGCGGCGGATTTCCATGCGCCATCAGGCATGACGGTCGAGGCAATCGACAGGAAGAGCGGCCAACCGGTGGCTGAGGGCACGCCCGGGGCCATTCTCGAAGCGTTCAAGCCAGGAACTGCACCCTGCGCCGGCGGCTGCCCCGTCATCGACGGTTTCGAGACGGCGACCACGTCGGCAACCGCCGGCGCCGACCTCTCGCCGGAACTGCGTGAAAAGCTTCTCACCAGCAGCAATGGGCTCTACTGACATGACACGCCAGGTTCAGCCCCACCCGGATCGTCGCGGCAGATTGCTCTTCGTCATCGGCGCTTTCGCGCTCGTCTTCGGGCTCACGCTCGCGCGCCTCGTCCAGCTTGGCGTCGCAGACTACGAGCGAACCGGCTATATTCCGCCGCCACCCAGCCTCGGCCGTCCATCGATCCTCGACCGAAACGGCAATCTTCTGGCGATCGACGTACCGGGTTCCGGGCTCTATGCCGAACCGCGGCTGATCGTCGATGTCGACGAGGCCGTCGAGAAGCTGACCGCGATCTTCCCCGACATCGACCGGCGTGACCTCTATCGACGGCTGAAGAGCGGCGCGGCCTTCGCCTGGATCAAGCGGCAGGTAACGCCGGCGGAGGAACAGGCGGTCTGGAACGCCGGCATTCCGGCCATCGGCTTCCAGCGCGAGAAGCAGCGCTTCTATCCCAACGGCTCGCTCGCCGCACACGTGCTCGGCACCGTCGATATCGACAATATCGGCATTGCCGGAATCGAGCGCTGGATCGAGGGACAGGGGCTGGAGGTCTTGCGCCAGAGCGGCATGGATCTCTCCCACCGCAACCTCGAGCCGGTGAACCTCACACTCGACATCCGCATCCAGCATGCGCTCGAGACCGAGCTTCGCAAGGCGATCGTCAAGTTCAGCGCCAAGGCGGGAGCCGGCCTGGTGCTCGATGTCAGCAATGGCGAGATTCTGGCGCTTGTTTCCTACCCGGACTTCGACCCAAACTTGCCGGTCGACGCGCTGAAACCCGACCGCATCAACCGCATCGCCGCCGCTACATTCGAGATGGGCTCGACCTTCAAGGCATTGACGACGGCAATGGCGCTCGATTCCGGCAAGTTCACCCTCCGCTCCGTCGTCGACGCCAGCAAGCCGCTCGCCTTCGGCCGCTTCCGCATCAACGACTACCGCGGCCAGTACCGGCCGCTGACGCTGCCGGAAGCGTTTATCTACTCGTCAAACATCTCGATGGCGAAGATGGCGATCGCGATCGGTCCCGAAAACCTGCGCACGTTCCTGACGCGCTTCGGCCAGATGTCGCGGCTGACGACGGAAATGCCGGAAAGCGCCCATCCGCAACTGCCGCGGCGTTGGGGAGAGGTCGATACGGCGACCGCCTCCTACGGCCACGGCATCGCCGTCACGCCGCTGCAGGCGAGCATCGCGGTTGCGGCGCTCGTCAATGGCGGCCGTCTCATAAGGCCGACGCTGATCAAGGGTGCACCGCTCGAAGATCGCCTGCTGGCCCACGACCTGATCAAGCCGGAGACCGGCGAGGCGCTTCGCTACCTGCTGCGGCTCAACGCCAAGACCGGCTCGGCGAAGAAAGCGGAGGTCAAAGGCTATTTCATCGGCGGCAAGACCGGCACTGCGGAGAAGGTGATCGGCGGCCGCTACTCGAAGGAGCTCAACATCACATCCTTCATGGGCATCGTTCCAGTGGACAAGCCGCGCTATCTGCTCCTGACCCTGCTGGATGAACCCAAGGGCCTGCCAGAGACCTACGGTTTCCGCACGTCGGGATGGAACGCGGTACCGCTTGGCGGCGCCGTTTTCGAGCGCATTCTGCCGATGCTTGCATTGATGCCCGATTTCGAGATCGCCGATGTCGGCTTTCCCGAGATCAGCAGCCAGGGGGTCTTCGGTTCCCAGCTCTTTCCGTCATCGGCTGGCGAGGGCGAGCGCGACAGTTCTCCGATCGACGGCGCGCTTTGATGCGCCATCCCGCAATGGCAACGCCCCCGCGTTTTCCACGAGGGCGTGCGCAAATGCAAATAACGGTTAGTCGATACTTACCTTTCGATCATGCGATTCCAGCGCTTGTTCCATTCCTGCCGGTTCTGGTTGATCGCGTCCCAATCGAGAACCTTGGCGGTCTGCATGTTGGCCTTGAAGGTTGCAAGCTTCTCGTTCGCCGCCTCCGTGCCGGCCTTGGCATTGATGTTCGACGGGATGATGTTGCCGTGGTCGAGCGCCAGGCTCTGCGCCTCGGCCGAAAGCAGGTAGTGAGCGAGCTTCTGGCTGAGTTCCGGTTCGCTGTTGTTGGCAATCACGCATTCGGTGACGGCGAGCACCACGGAGCCTTCCTTGGGCTGCGCGTATTCGACCGGGATGCCCTTGTCCTTCAGGTTGTTGACGGCCGTCGGGGTCAACGGGAAGATCGCGGCCTCGCCGGTTTGCACCATCTCGGAGATCTTGGCCGAGCTCGGGATGAACTCGATGACGTTCTTGCCGATCGTGTCGGAGAACATTTCGAAGCCGGGTTCGACATTGGTCTCGTCACCGCCCTGGATGCGGTTGAACATCAGGAAGGCATGCAGGCCGAAGCTCGATGCGGAAGCCGACTGGAAGACGACGGCGTTTTCGAACTTCGGATCGGCCATGTCCATCCACGAAGTCGGCGCCGGCCAACCCTTCTCGTCGAAAAGCTTCTTGTTATAGGCGAGCCCGGTCATGCCCATGTCGACGCCCACGGCCATGTCGTCCTTCAGGCGAGCGGCCGGCTGAACCTGGTCGAGCACCGGATCGGCAGCGATCTTCTGGCAGAGGCCTCCGCCGATCGCGCGCACCATCACGCCATCGTCGAGCAGCATGACATGCATCTGCGGATTGTCCTTGGCGGCGGTTGCCTTGGCGAGAATGTCGGCCGAGGTGCCGGGCACGACGACGACCTTGACGTCGTTCGCCTTCTCGAACGGCGGCAACACGTGTTCGGTATAGGCGCGCTCGAAGTTGCCGCCGTTCATGCCGATATAGAGCGTCTTGGTTTCTGCCGACGCGGCGTTGTGCTGCAGGACAAAGGCCAGAGCCGCGAGCGCGGTGGTTTTGGTAAGCCGTTGGTCGATCATGGTATTCCCCTTTCTGTTTACAACGAGGCTGCAGTCTCGGCCGTCACCTTGCGGAAGCGGCCAATGGAAAAGGCTTCAATGGGCGTGGTACTCCGGCCCTCGGTGACGAGCTCCGAAAGCACCGCGCCGACGGCGGGCGCGGTCTGGAACCCGGCGCCGCAGAAGCCGAAGGCGTGGAAGAGGCCCGATGTCGTTTCGCTCGGGCCGATGACCGGGTTGCCGTCGGGCATCTCGGCCTCGGTGCCGGACCAGAAGCGGATGACTTGGGCATGGGCGAGATGCGGAAAGAGCGCGATGGCGCGCTGCATGACCGAGGAGGCCGCAGTCACCGACGGGCGTGAATAATCGGGATCGGCCAGCGGCAGGCCGCGGCCGCCGCCCATGACATAATTGCCGCGTGCCACCTGCCGGCCGTAGAAGCTCCCGCCTTGCTCGCCCATGCTGACAGGCAGGCGTTGCGGCAGCGGCTCGGTCACGACCATCGACGGGTAGATGCGTGTGAGCGGCACCGCTTCGCCGAATTGGGCCGCGAAACGATCGGACCAGGCGCCAGCGCTGTTGACCAGTTGCCGGCAATGGATCTCGATGCCGTCGCCGGCGAGGATCTCGAAGCCGTTGCCGGTCGCTACGACCTCGCGCACTGGCGTTAATTCCAGCACTGCCACGCCGGCACGCTCAGCGGCTCGGGCGAAGGCGGGCGCAACGAGGCGCGGATTGGCATGGCCGTCCTCGGGGCAGAGCGACGCGCCAGCCGCCTTCGCCGAAAGCCAGGGAAATCGGCGCTCCAACGCCGAACCGGCGATGAGTTCGAGGCCAAGGCCATAGTCCCTGACCGTCTCGGCATAGGCTTCGAGCTTGGCGAAATCCTTCTCGGTGCGGGCAAGCTTCAGATGGCCGGAGCGTATATATTCGGCATCGATGCCGATCATCGCCTTCAGTTGCGGCCAGATGCGGTGCGCCCGCTGCGAAAGCGGCAATTGCTCGGGAAGGCGACCCTGCCGGCGTACGCCGCCATAGTTCACGCCGCTGGCCTGGGCGCCGCAATAGCCCTTGTCGATGAGCGCGACGGAAAGCCCGGCCTTGCGCATCGCGAGCGCTGCGGAGCTGCCGACCAGCCCGCCGCCGATGATCGCGACGTCGACGGAGATACGTCGGCTCATGGGCGAGCCTCCGTTTCAAGGCCAGCGCCGAAGCCAAGCGGGATCGGCTTGACCGGCGCCTGTGCGCGCAGACGGCCAACCTTATCTGCGGAGGTACCGCAGGTGCCGCTCAAGAGTTCGGCCGCGGCAGCAGAGCACATCCGCCCCTGGCAGCGGCCCATGCCGACACGGCTCAGCGCCTTCAGGCGGTTGATCTCGGTGACGGCCCCGCTCGCAATGGCGTGGCGTCCTTCGGCAATGGTGATCTCCTCGCACCGGCAGAGCGTCGTTTCGTCCGGTACGGTCTCGAACCAATCGTCCGGGAAGGGAAAGGCGCGTTCGAGGATATCGCGCTGACGCAGGATCGCGTCGCGCGCCGCTACCAGGCGCGCCGCATCCGCCGCCGATGCTTGCCCCCTATCCTCAAGAAGGGCCATCGCCGCGAGTTCGCCCGAAATCTCTGCAGCATCGGCGCCAGCAATGCCGCTGCCGTCACCGGCGACATAGACATCCGGCCGACTCGTGCGGCCCAGAGCGTCGCGTTCCGGCAGCCAGGTGCGGTCGCGCTCGTCGAAGCGGAAACGGCAACCGGCAAGATCGGCAAGTTGGGTTTCCGGACGGAGCGCAAAACCATAGGCGAGCGCGTCGCAGGAAATCGTCTCGCTCGCCACGCCCACAGGCGTCCGCCGGAGGAAACGCAGACCCTCGACTTGGCCCTTGCCGAGAACCGCCTCGGGCCTTACGCCGTAATGGATCCTCACACCGGCAAGTTTGAGCTGCAGCCCGTAAAGGAGACCGAGCCCGACGATCCGGGGTGCCCGAACGGCAAGCGACAGAAGGTGCCGCTTCGATGTGAAGGGCGCAGTATCAAGGACCGCTTCGACGCGCGCGCCGGCTTTCATATATTGCCAGGCGACGAGATAGAGCAGCGGCCCGGAGCCCATGAAGACGATGCGATCGCCAATCGTGCAGCCCTGCGCCTTCAATGCCGTCTGCGAGGCGCCGAGCGTATAGACGCCTGATGTCGTCCAGCCCGGGAACGGCAGCACGCGATCGGTCGCCCCCGTGCAGAGGAGCAGCTGCGAGAAGCCGATCTGGCGATGAACGCTGGCCGAGAGAACATCGAGCTGATTGCCACGCTCAGGCGGGGAAACATTCCAGGCGAGCGTTTCGGGCCGGTAGTCAATTTCGGGCAGCAGCGCCTCGAAGCTCTCGTGGAGCTTTCTCGCTTTGCCGGCTTCCGAACCATAGCGGCTGCGATAGGAACGCCCGTCCTCGATCTGCGGGCGGCGATAGATCTGGCCGCCGGCGCGTGATCCCTCGTCGAGCACGATTGGTCTCAGCCCTGCACGGACGAGACGCTCGGCGGCCCGAATGCCCGCCGGTCCGGCGCCGACGATGACCGGTTGCAGCGGCTCACTCATGGGCCGCACTCCACCATCGCGTCGAGATCGGTGATGAAAGCCATGCCGGGCTCAAGCGCCGTGCTGCACGCCCGGACGCGGCTGCCATCCGCCAACATGACGTAACAATCCTGGCAGGCGCCGATCAGACAGAAGCCCGCCCGGTCTTCGCCGGTGAATTCGCTCGTTCTCAGGCGGCCGCTGACCGAGAGGATTGCGGTCAGCACCGTGTCGCCGCGGCGCCCGGTTTCGGGCGCTCCGTTGAGCATGAAGGGCACGGGTGTCTCGTCCAGGCGGTAGCGCCGCCGGAGCAACGGATGCATCAACATCAGATCTCAGCCCTTGCCCACCAGAAGCCGGTCGAGACCGAACAGGCGATCGAGAATGATCATCGTGACGGTGGCGAGCGCGATCATCAGCGTCGAAACGGCCGCCATCATCGGATCAATGGATTCGCTGGCATACATATACATGCGCACCGGCAAGGTGACGGTTGACGGCGAGGTGACGAAGATCGACATGGTCAGTTCGTCGAAGCTGTTGATGAAGGCGAGCAGCCAGCCGCCGCTGATCCCCGGCAGCATCAGCGGCAAGGTGATCCGGCGAAATACCGTCCACTCCGCAGCTCCGAGCGTGCGCGCCGCGTTCTCGGCGTTGCGGTCCATGCTGGTCAGGGACGCGAGGATCAGGCGCAGCGTGTAGGGTGTCACAACGATCGCATGGGTGGCGACCAGCCAGCCGAAGGAACCGCCCATGCCCATCAGCGAGAAGAGACGCAGGAAGGCGACGCCGAGAACCAGGTGCGGAATGATCAGCGGCGACAGGAACAGGGCATTGAGCGCTTCGCGACCGCGGAACTCGTAGCGGGTGATCGCCAGTGCCGCCGGCACGGCAAAGAGCGTCGAGATGGTCGCCGCAAGCAGAGCGAGCCGGACGCTGTTACCGAAGGACGACATGAAGTCGCCGTGATGGAAGACCGCCTCGAACCAGCGCAGCGAGAGCCCGTTCCAGGGCATCGCCAGCGTGTTTTCCGGCGTGAAGGCCACGAGGCAGACCACAACCATCGGCGCCAGCATGAAGACGACGACGAGGCTATGGAAAGCGAGAGCAATGGGTCCGTTTCTCTGCATGGCTTCAACCCAGCTTGCGCTTTGCCTGCCGCTCGATGAGGCGGTTATAGGCAAGCATGATCACGAGATTGGCGACGAGCACGATGATCGCGATGGTCGCGCCGAGCGGCCAGTTCAGCTCGATCAGGAATTCGTCGTAAACGAGCGTCGCCGCCATCTTTAGCCGCCGGCCACCAAGCAAACCGGGAATGGCGAAGGAGCTTGCCGATAGCGCAAAGACGATCAGGCTGCCCGAGAGGATACCGAGTGCCGCCTGCGGGAAGACGATGCGGCGCAGCGCCGTGAAACGCGAGGCGCCGAGGGTGAGTGCTGCCGCCTCGACGGTCGGGTCGAGCTTCTGCAGCACCGTCCAGACGGGGATTACCATGAATGGCAGCATGATATGAACAAGGCCGATGACGATCGCCGTCTCGGTATAGAGAAGCTGGACCGGATCGAGGTCGACGATCGCGAGCGCGCCGTTTACGAAGCCGTTCTTGCCGAGCAGCATGCTCCAGCCGAAGGTGCGCACCACGACAGAGACGAGCAGCGGGCCGATGATCACCAAGAGGAAGATCGACCGCCACGGCTTGCGCATGTTCGAGAGAACATAGGCCTCCGGCACGCCGATCAGCACTGTGATGACCGTTGTTAGCAGCGCGAGGCGCAGCGTCCGCCAGAAGGTCGAGAGATAATATTCGTCCCGCAGCACCGTCAGGTAGTTGGCGAAGGTGAAGTCGCCCTGGATGCCGGCCGTATAGTCGTAACTGTTGAAGGAAAGAATGATCGTCAACAGCAGCGGCAACAGCACGAGGCCGATGAAGAACAGGGTCGCCGGTCCGGAAAGGGCAAAGGGTGCCAGCAGGCGCGGCTTGAAGGCGGAGGTCTGAGCGCCCATCATCTGGTGGCTCCCGCCAGAACACGACAATCGCCGTTCTGCCAGGCGAGCCCGACAGTTTCACCTTCCATCGGCGGCGGCGCGCCGAGATTGGGAACCGCGACGGCTAGAACGCCCGCCGGAGTCTCGGCGCTCACCAGCCATTGGCTGCCCATGAAATAGCGCGTCGCCACCTTGCCCTGGATCTGGCCTTCGTCGGGCGCGGTCAGCCGCAGCTTTTCCGGGCGGATGAAGACCGAGACCTTGCCTTCCGGTTCACGGCGATCGGTGTTGAAGCGGATCGGCGTGTTGTCGATGCTGATCGATGCCCCCTTGCCGTTGAAGGCTGACGTGGCGCGCAGGAAGTTCGACTTGCCGACGAAGGACGAGATGAAGTCGTTGCGCGGATGTTCGTAGAGTTCGTAGGGCGTATCCACCTGGGTGATGCGTCCCTTTTCCATGACGACGACGCGATCGCTGATCGACAGCGCTTCCGCCTGGTCATGGGTCACCATGATCGTGGTGATGCCGACGGTCTGCTGGATACGGCGCAGTTCGAACTGCATCTCCTCGCGAAGCTGCGCGTCGAGGTTCGACAACGGCTCGTCGAGCAGCAGCACCGGCGGATTGATGACGAGGGCGCGGGCGATCGCCACACGCTGGCGCTGGCCGCCCGACATCTCACGCGGATAGCGATCCGCCAACGCCGAGAGATGGACGAGCGCCAGGATCTCCTTGATGCGCCTGTCGCGCTCCGCCTTCGCGACCTTGCGCATTTCCAGGCCGAAGGAAACGTTCTGGGCGACGGTCATGTGCGGGAAAAGCGCGTAGCTCTGGAAGACGACGCCGAGCTCGCGTTGCGGTGGCGGCAGGTGGGTGATGTCGCGGCCGCCCATGGTGATCGCGCCGGCCGAGGGACGAACGAGCCCGGTGATCATCTGCAGGGTCGTCGTCTTGCCGCAGCCGGAGGGCCCGAGCAGCGAGATGAACTCGCCCTTTTCGACTGCCAGGTCGAAATCGTGAACGGCCGCAACCGATCCATAGAACTTGGAGACCTTCTCGAGGTTCAGGAAACTCATGCTCACTCTCCCGTGGGTCGCTGCCCCCAGGGATCGCCTGCCCCGTTTTTCTTGTCGGCGATCCCGGCGGCGACGACACGTCGTCAACCATCAAACCTCGCTTCAGGCGGCACGATCCGGCGAAGACGCGGCTCCGCGTTCGCGATAGCCGGATCGGCTATCCACGTTGTGCACGCTCACCCCTGAGTAAGGCTTGTGAATTAACTCCAGGAAATTGACGAAAAACACAAACGCAATTTTCTATTTCGGAATTTTTTGTTAGAAAAATCCGTTATACGGAATCCTGCTATGTGAATTTCGAAAGAAGCACGCAAATGTCGGAATTAGAGAATGCCGGAAGCTCCAGCCTCTCCAAGGCGATCCACATCCTGAAAGACCTCGCGGAGAACGCGAGCGAAGGTGTGCGGGTGATCGATCTCGCGCGCAGGCTGAATCTCACCCAGCCATCGGCGCATCGACTGCTGAAGAGCCTGATTGCCGAAGGTCTCGTCGAGCAGATGCCGGAAGGAAAATCCTATCGCCTGTCGCTGGAGTTCTTCTCGATCGCGTCGCAGGCACGCAGAAGAGAAGGAATCCTCGACATCGCCAGGCCGTCGCTGCTGAGACTGTCCGCGACGTTCAACGACACCGTCTTCCTGCTGGTGCGCAGCAACTTCGATGCGATCTGTCTCGACCGTGTCGAAGGCCCCTTCCCGATCCGTTCCTTTACCGGCGACATCGGTGGCAAGGTGCCGCTCGGCATCGGCCAGGGCAGCATCGCCATCCTTGCCCACCTGCCTGAGGAGGAGCGCGAGGCGATCATCAAGTTCAACATGCCGCGCATCATGGACCGGGCCGCGATCGACGAGGTGGACCTGCGCATCAAGATCGAGGAGGTGCGACGCATCGGCGCTGCGCAGATGAATTTCGAGATGATCGAGGGCATGGCGGGTCTCGGCGTCCCCGTCCTCGACCGCAACGGCATCGCGGTCGCTTCCTTAAGCATCGGCACGCTGGCGTCGCGCCTGACGGAAACGCGAAGCGGCACTATCACCGATCTCTTGAAAGCCGAAGCGCAGGCGATCAGCAGCAAGCTCAACCCCTTCGACCCGACACTGCGCTACCCGGCTTCGGCCCTGCGTGCCGCGCAGAAGGGCGATTGAGGACGCACTCGCCGCAGCCGCTCACGCCTCGAGGAAGGCGCGGGCAAAGCCCGGTTCGGTCACCTCGATGGATCCGTCCGGGAGCTTCAGGAAGCGCTCGATGGCGGTGCCGTAGGTTCGCATCCAGCCGTCGAGCATCGCCGCCGCACCATCGAGATCGCCAGCCTCGTAGCGCTGCAGCGCCTTGTGCATCACCTTGGCGACGCTCAGGCGCAGTTGCAGCAGCATCAAGGCCGCTGCTTCCGGGTCGGGCGCATCGAGGGTTCCTTCCTCGTGCCCGCGCCGCAGCATCTCCGCCACCAGGGGCAGGCTGACGGTCAGAAGCGCCTCGTCGATGCGGTGGTAGAGAGCGACGTTCTCAGGCTTGAAGAGGGCGTTGAAGGTGTTCTTCAACTGCGGCGCCATATCGAGCTTCAGCCGCCGCGAACCGGCGAAAAGCGCATTCAACTGCCCAACCGCGTCAAGCGACGGGTCTTCGAAGAGCGGCTGCAATTCCTTCAGGTTCCGCTGCGCCAGCCGGGTGGCGACCGCCTCCAGCAGCGTCTCCTTCGAGACGAAATAGTGGTAGAAGGCACCCTTGGAGACATTGGCTTCGCGGATGACGTCGTTGACCGTCGTGTTCTCGTAGCCGTGCTGGAAGAACAGCCGCTCTGCGCAATCGATCAGCTCGTTCGATCGGACTTCCGGCGATTTCTTCGTTCTGACCATAAGCTCTCCCAGAACGGCGGCTTAGCACGGGGCCTCACGGCAAGGTTCATGACGCTCCCTATGGCAAGGATGATACGCATCCTTGAAACAAACCGACCGTCGGTCTATTTATACCGAACGGACTGGAAGCATTCAAGGAGAGTCTCGTGCGGATGGCTCGTTATACAATCGGAGCGGCGGTTATCGTCGCCATCGGCGCGGCCGGCTCCTGGTATCTGTTTCGTCCGACACCCGTTTCCACAATCGTCCCGAAGCGCGGCGACGCGGCGGAGATCATCTATGCGGATGGCGTCGTGGAGCCGCGCACCTGGGCGAAGGTTACTCCAACGGTCTCCGAACGGATCGTCGAACAATGCAATTGCGAAGGCGAACGCGTCGCCAAGGGCGATGTGCTCGCCCGCCTCGACGACTCCGAGGCGCGGGCAGCACTCGGCGAACTCCAGGCGCGGTTGACACTGGCGCAGGAGGAGTATCGGCGGAAGCTGGCGCTCTCCGAGCGAAGTACGATCAGCGAACAGGAAGTCGACCGGGCACGCAGCGAACTCGGCCAGCTCGAAGCCCTCGTCGCTGGTCGCCAGGCGCGGCTCGCGACCTATGTTCTGAGAGCACCGAGCGCCGGCCAGGTGCTCAGGCAGGACGGCGAGATCGGCGAGGTCGCAGATCTCGGCACGGTGCTCTTCTGGGTCGGGGAACCGAAGCCGCTGATCGTGACGGCCGACGTCAACGAAGAGGACATTCCGCGCGTCGAAGTCGGTCAGCGCGCGCTGTTGCGCTCGGATGCCTTCCCCGACCGGAAGCTGGAGGCAACCGTCGACAGCATCACCCCCAAGGGCGACCCGGTAACGAAGACCTATCGCGTCCGCTTCCGCCTCCCCGACGACACACCGCTTCGGATCGGCATGTCGACCGACGTCAACATCATCGTGCGGGTAGCGCATGACGCCTTGATCATCCCGACCGTAGCGCTGGAAGGAACCAAGGCCGTGGTGATCGACGGCAATCGTGCCAGGATCCGCGATTTGAAAACGGGCATACGCGGCGCGGGCGGCGTCGAAATCCTCTCGGGACTGGAGGACGGAGCACGCGTCGTCTCGCCCTTCCCGACCGGCCTTGCCGATAATACGCGCGTCAGGGCCACGCCTGCCCCAGGGAAATGAGTTCGCCATGCGCCTCATCTTCGACATCGCACTGACCCACATCTCCGGCCGGGGCCGACAGACGATCGTTGCGATGTTGGGCGTTGCGGTCGGCGTCGGCTTTTCCATCGCCATGGCGGCCCTGATGCAGGGCGGCCAGGACGATTTCGTCCGCCAGCTCGTCGACACCATGCCGCATGTCCAGGTGACCGACGAGCAGCGCACCGCGCGGCGGCAGCCGGCGGAAGACTTTTTCGATACCGCCGCCATTGCCGGACTGAGACCACGCGACGACCGCCGCGGCATCATCAATCCCACCGCGGCGCTTTCCTGGCTCGATGGCTGGATTCCGGGCCGTTTTGCAGCGACCCTCAAGGCGCAGGGCGTCATTCGCTATTCCGGCCAGGAGGTCGGCGCCGTCGTCATCGGCGTCGATCCGCAGGCCGAGCCCCGCGTCTCGCCGATCATCGGCGACTTCAAGGCCGGCAGCTTCGCCGCCCTTGCCGCAGGCGGCAACAATGTGGTGATCGGCGACACCATGGCCTCCCGGCTCGGCGCCAAGCTCGGCGATACGATCACCGCCGTCTCTTCCGAGGGCCTCAGTCGCCGCTTCAAGATCGTCGGCCTCTTCCATACCGGCACGACGGCGCGCGACGAAGGCGAGGCCTATGTGCTGCAGAAGAACGCGCAGATCCTCTCAGCCCGGCCGAACGCGATCAACGAGATCAACATCAAGCTGAACGATCCGAACGCAGCGCCCACGGTAGCGCGCCGCATCGAGGCCGAGCTCGGCTACAAGGCGGTCGCCTGGCAGGAGGCAAACGAGTCGATCCTCGAGGCGCTCGTCGTGCGCAATGTCATCATGTACACGGTCGTTGCGGCGATCATGCTGGTCGCAGGCTTCGGCATCTTCAACATCATCTCGACGATCACGCACGAGAAAGCGCGCGACATCGCCATCATGAAGTCGCTCGGCTTCACCGAGACGGACATGCGCATCCTGTTCGTGCTCGAAGGTGTGGCAATCGCCACGGCCGGTACGCTCGTCGGCTGGGCGCTCGGCTTCGCAATGGTCTATGCGCTCTCGCTCGTGCGCTTCGAGATATCGGCAACCGGCCAGGAAATGACCCGGCTACCGATCTCCTGGAGCATGCTGCACTATCTGATCGCCGCGGCCTTCGCGCTCGGATCGGCGGCCGTCGCCGGCTATCTGCCGGCAAGGCGGGCGGCCCGCGCCAACCCCGTCGACATCATCAGGGGCGCGACATGAGCACGCTGATCGAAGCAAGGGAGCTGACGCGCATCCTCAGGGAGACGGTGCCGGTGACCCTGGTAAAGGACATCTCTCTCAGTATCGGCGAACAGGAATTCGTCGCGGTCACCGGCCCCTCCGGCTCGGGCAAATCGTCGCTACTCTATCTGCTCGGCCTGCTCGACCGACCGACCGGCGGCACGCTCATGATCCGCGGCCGAGACACGGCGCGGATGGACGAGGGCGAGCGGGCCGCCACGCGCCTTGCCAATATCGGCTTCGTCTTCCAGTTCCACTTCCTGCTGCCGGAATTCACCGCTCGCGAGAATGTCGAGATCCCCATGCGCAAGCTTGATCGTCTTGGACGGAACGAGATGCGCGAGAGGGCAAGCGACCTGCTTGCGGCACTCGGCCTTGCCGATCATCTCGACAAACGGCCAGACCAGCTCTCCGGCGGCCAGCGACAGCGCGTGGCCGTGGCCCGCGCGCTGGCCAACAATCCGCCGCTGATCCTCGCCGACGAACCAACCGGCAGCCTCGACAGCAAGAGCTCCGAACAGGTGTTCCAGATCCTGGAAAGGCTGGTGCGCGAGCAGGGAAAGACCGTGGTGGCAGTCACCCACGATCTCGACATGGCTTCGCGCATGGATCGGCGTATTGATCTCATCGATGGACGCCTGACCACGGAGACGGACAAGGCAACGACCAGGGGCGACAGCGAGACCCCAGAAACCTGACGCCCGCGAAATCTCAGCCGAGGCCGAAGACGACGTCGCTTTCCGTCAGAACCGAAAGCGAAACGTCCTCGATCAGAATGCCCTCGGCATCGGACCCGTTGAAGGCGACGAACACGCCGTCGGCCGTATCGTGCGCGGCAGCGAGAAAATCGGCATAGTTGCGAATGCCCGTGGCATCCTGAGCTTCCTCGGAAAAGGCGATCCGGTCGCCCTGCCAGCGGGCGAAGTCGAGAATGTGATCGAGACCTGCCTGGCCGGAGGTTTCCGACGACCAGAGAAACGTGTCGGCGCCGCTGCCACCCGTCAGCCGATCGGCGCCGTTGCCGCCGCTCAGAAGGTCATTGTGCGCACCGCCGTCGATGATATCCGCACCGTCACCGCCGAAGAGCTGGTCGTTTTCCGTGGCGCCGTATAGCGCGTCGTTTCCGCCGCGCCCGTCGAGGATATCGTTGCCGCCCAGCGAATTGAACGTGTCGTTGTCGTCGGCGCCGCGCAACACGTCGGCATAACGCCCGGTCGCGATGTTGAAATATTCGACATTGGCGAAGGTCAGTCCAGTGTGCGTCACACCGCGTGCCGCATCGAAATCCGTCGCTTCACGCAAGCCGCCATAATTGAGGGACAACAGATCCCGCCCTTCACCGCCATCGGCCTCGCCGAGGTAACGGGCATTGATGGTGTCGTTGCCCGCGCCGCCGCGCAGGACCGACGCGACGCCAAGGCTGCCGCTGTCGGGAACGGTGTCCTGCAGCCAGTCGTCACCGGCGCCGCCATCGAGCACGTCGCTGCCGCCGTCATTTGCAAGCCTATCCCGGCCATCACCGCCAAAAGCCACGTCATCGCCGGCGCCCGTCTCGATCATGTCGTCGCCGACGCCGGCATCGATGGTGTCGTTTCCCTCCTCGCCATCGAACCGGTCACTGCCGGCGCCACCTTCGAGATGGTCGTTTCCGGCGCCGGCATCGACCCAGAGAGAGCCAAGATCACCCGCGATGACTCGGTCATTGCCGCTGCCGAGCGCAAGGCTCACCTGCTCAAAGCCGCGCACCACGGTGCCGGTCGAAACCTTGCCAGCAGCGAAATCGACGGTGAGATCACTCGTGCGCTCCATCTCGCTGATAGCGAGCCAGTCCTCGCCCGCACCGCCATCGATCTCGGCGGAGTAGAATGTGGAGATGATCCCGTCACTGCCGTCGCCGCCAAAAAGACGGTTGGCACCGGACCCGTCGGTGATCATATCGTCGCCCGCGCCGGCATCGACAACATCGTTGCCACCGGCTGTCTTGATGAAGTCGCCAAGCGCGCTTCCCATAACATGGTCGCTTCCGCGTCCGGTTATCAGCTCAACCCGCTCGACATCCTGATGCTGGACGAAGAGGTGCCGCTCCGCCGGCGTCCCGTCTCCAATGATGCCGTGACCATTCTCCAGGTTGAACACGACCGGAGCAGCAGATCCCGAAAGATCAGCGACCAACGTATCGTCTCCGGCCCCGCCGAAGACGGTGCTGCCCGTCCCGACAAGCACGAAGCGGTCAGTTCCGTCGCCGCCGTCGAGACGATCGTGACCGCCCGTATTGGTGATGATGTCGTGTCCCGCGCCCGCATTGACGACGTCGTTGCCGGCACCGGTCGAGATCCGGTCGCCTCCGTCAGTCCCAATGATCCTGTCGTCACCGCTGCCGGCGAAGAGCCGCAGCCACTCGATATCATGGAAGAAGAGGTGCCGGTTGGCGGCGCTCGGGTCGCCGACATAGCCATGGCCCCCGGCGCCGTTGAAGACCATCCGGTCGGCGCTTTGCGAGAAGTCGACGACGAGAGCGTCATAGCCCGTGCCTCCCGTAACCGCACCGCCGGTCCCGGCGAGAGTGATCTGGTCGTCACCGGCGCCGCCGTCGATCCGGTCGTAACCGCTCGAGCTCGTCAGGATGTCGCTTTCAGTTCCACCATCGACAAAATCGTCGCCGCCGCCGCCATCGATCATATCGATACCGGGAAGGCCCCAAATATAGTCGATTTCCTCCGAACCTTTCAAAACATCGTCTGAGTACGAGCCTGCGATCTTCGCCATATCGCCATCCTCTTTGACCGATTTATATCAATACCCGCGCTGTCACGAATAAATTTAACCGGAACAGAATGTATTCTAATGACACCTCAAAGCAACAGTAAATAAGTCCACCAGATATCTGCAAATTAATTTGAAATATATATTAGATATCACAGCAACAATACTGCAATCCTGAATTGGCCGCGACCGTCGGGTGGAACCGCAAAAAAGGGCAGCGCGTGAACGCTGCCCCCAGGGGAGAGACTATTGCGGTGTGGGTCAGTTGACGATCTGCACCACTGTTCTCGACTGCGGTTCCACGATCACCCGCTGGTGGTTGACGACCGCATAGGCGTAGCGCGGGTTTTGCGGAACCGGCGTCAGGACGACGGCCGGCGGGATCGGCTTACCGACCACGATCCGTTCCTGAACAACGACAGACGGCGGAGCCGGCTGCTGCGCGACATAGGTGACCACTTCCGGCGGCGGAGGCGTCAGCGCTCCACCGAGCGCGCCACCCACCACGGCGCCGACACCGGCACCGATCGGGCCACCGACGACAGCACCCGCTGCCGCACCACCGGCCATGCCTGCGGCCGTACCGGCTTCCCTATTGGTGTCCTGAGCAAAGGCGGAGCCTGCCATTAGAGCAGCAACAGCCGCCGTGATTACAAGCTTCTTCATGATCTCATCCTTTCGTTCGATCACCAACTCAACGAAAGGGATAATAAATTGTTCCAGATTGCCGTTCCTGCTTTGGCATCACGCTTGATAACTTTCGTTAATAATCGCAGGAATTCTCTGACCAGATGTGAAGTATGCCTTTCATTCGCCAGAAATTGGAGACAGATACTTCATATTCGCAATGACCTTACTCTGAATCATCGACCGGCGCGCGTGGACCCACTTCAAGGCCCCGGCCGTCGCCGAGCCCCGAGCGGGTTTCCGCCGCTCGGGATGCGCGTTGTTGCGCAAAGCGCGTCGCGTAAGAGTGCGCAGCGGTTCGCAACGACATGCGCAATATCAGGGACTTAAGGCAAAAGGAGCGAACCTGAAAGATCGCGACGCGCCTTAGTCGCGGGGCAACTTGCCAAGAAGCAGTTTGTTTCCTTCCCTGTTTCCGCAGCGCGAGCATTTGAGCGTTTGAACAATGGAATTGAGGTGGACGCCCCATCCGCATGTGCTGGCAACCAGCCGACGATCAACCTGCCCCTGATGCCGGCACTTTCCGCATTTTGCCACGAGCACATACCATTCCGGCAGCAGTTCCAGCGTCGAGCCGTAGTCGGCAGCATTTTCGCGCGGCGTCAGATCGATGCTTCGACGATGCCTCATAATCAGTCCTCTCGAAGCTTCGTCCGATCCCTATCGTGCAGGCAGCCGCGGCTTATGGACGGCTACGGCAGCCGGCGTCCCGGCCAACGCGCCAGCATCGTCGTCAGAACCGCAATCCCAAGAGGGACCGTTTCTTCGATCACCGGGCAGAACCGTCGAGCCGCAGGGAAAGCTGCACGCCGCCGCGCTTCAACCGCGGCAGAGGCGGCGTCATGTCTATGCGCCCGAAGGTGCGCTTGCGCCACTCGGCTTCGCGTTCCCGCTTCTTCCGGGCGGCTGCGACGGCAGCCATGGCGCGTTCGATCACTTCTTCCGTATGGGTCATGGTTTCTGTCCGGCTCATGGGAAACCTCCATCTGTTCACGTTATGTTCTTATTTTAGCACTGCGATGTCAACTCCCTTCGCGCAACCGGCCGAATCGCAATCGCCGGGGGTCGACGATTCACGCTCCCCTCAGCGGACGGCAGACAATTAATCCTCCATCGCCAAGGCACCCGACGACCAAAAGATATGCCTCTTCCAAGAGGTCGATTTCCCTTGTTTTTCAATGTCAGCGGGCTGGTCGCGGGACCTGCCTCATTAACCTTCGCACTGCCGAATTAACCATTTGTTAACCATTTCCTCGGTACACCGAAGCAACGGAAAATTTACCAAGATGAACGACGTGTTAACTGAATCCCGGCCGATCCGCCTCAAGGGGCGCTCCTTCCTTGCTCTAGCGCTAACCCCCGAGTTGCCTCTCGAGGACTGGCTCACCCGGCTCGACGATCTGGCTTCCCGCTCCGCCGGCTTTTTCCTGAGGCGGCCGGTCGTGCTCGATGTCGAAGGGCTCGACATCGATCGTTCACAGTTGCGCGAACTCGTCGATCAACTGGGCAAACGCAACGTGCGGATCATGGGCATCGAAGGCGCACGCCAGTCGTTGCTCGGCGCCGATCTGCCGCCGGCGATGAATGACGGGCGTCCGGCAGCCGACTACGAAGCGAAGATGGCGGAGCAGGCCGAAAGGGCGGCCGAGGTTCCGGAGACGGCAACGCAAGCCGTCATCACGGCCGAGCCGCTTGCCGCCAAGGCAACGCCATCAATCGTCGTGACCCAGCCGGTGCGCTCCGGCCAATCGCTGTTCTTCCCCGAAGGCGACGTGACGATCGTCGGCTCGGTCGCCTCCGGCGCAGAGGTCGTGGCAGGCGGCTCGATCCACATCTACGGCGCGCTGCGCGGCCGGGCGATGGCCGGCACCACGGGCAATGCGTCTGCACGGATTTTCTGCCGCAAGCTCGAAGCGGAACTGATTGCGATCGACGGCTTCTACAAGACGGCCGACGAGATGGAGCCAAACCTGCGCGGCAAGGCCGTGCAGATCTGGCTCGACGGCGAAGCGCTCAAGGCGGGAACTCTCGGCTAGGGCGAGACGAGGACGAGTGCGGGCGGCAGCCGCCCGCATCCCGCTGATGATTTAGGTCGATCCGGCCCAAATCACAAGGACGCAGGCGAAGGCGAATTCTAGATACTTGGAGAGACGAATGGGCAAGGTAGTCGTAGTTACATCGGGCAAAGGCGGCGTCGGCAAGACGACGTCCAGCGCCGCATTGGGCGCCGCCCTCGCGCAAAATGGCGAGAAGGTCGTCGTCGTGGACTTTGACGTCGGTCTTCGCAATCTCGACCTGGTCATGGGCGCGGAACGGCGCGTCGTCTATGACCTGGTCAACGTGATACAGGGCGAGGCCAAGCTGTCGCAGGCACTGATCCGCGACAAGCGCCTGGAGACGCTCTACCTGCTGCCGGCCTCCCAGACCCGCGACAAGGACAATCTGACGCCGGAAGGTGTCGAGAAGGTCATCGCCGCCCTTCAGAACGCCTTCGACTGGGTTATCTGCGACAGCCCCGCCGGCATCGAGCGTGGCGCGACGCTGGCCATGCGCCATGCGGATATCGCCATCGTCGTAACCAACCCGGAAGTCTCGTCGGTGCGCGACTCCGACCGCATCATCGGCCTGCTCGATTCCAAGACGCTCAAGGCCGAGAACGGCGAGCGCATGGAAAAGCACCTGCTGCTCACCCGCTACGACCCCATTCGCGCCGAGCGCGGCGACATGCTGAAGGTCGACGACGTCTTGGAAATCCTGTCGATCCCGCTGATGGGCATCATCCCGGAAAGCGCTGACGTGCTGCGCGCCTCCAACGTCGGCTCGCCGGTCACGCTCGCGGACAACCGCTCAGCCCCGGCGCTCGCCTATTTCGACGCTGCACGCCGGCTCAAGGGCGAAGCCCTGCCGATCACCATTCCCGGTGAAAAGCGCAGCTTCCTTGGCAAAATCTTCGGAAGGAAGGCGGCATGAACCCTTTCCGTTTCTTCTCCCGCTCCCAGTCAGCTCCGGCCGCCCGCGAACGGCTGCAGGTGCTGCTGGCCCACGAACGCGCATCCGCAGGCGATTCCGATCTCGTCACTAAACTGCGCGACGAAATCCTCCAGGCGATCTCCAAACACATGCAGATCGACGACGAAAAGGTCCGCGTGACGATGGAGCGCGGCGCCCAGGTCTCGACGCTCGCAGTCGATATCGAGATCCCCTTCGACGCCAAGAAGGCGGCCTGACGGCCGCCTGCTCCGTTTCGCCGGCGACGGTCGCCCGTTTTGCGACCGTCCTCGGTTCGACGATTTCCGTGACCTGAAGGTGTTCTTTCAACGACACCTGCGAAATGCGCGGATGATCTCCGTCTCATCCCAGAGCACGCCCGCGCTCAGGCCGCCTGTTGCGGCAGAGGCCCGACATAGACGGAGCGCGGCCGGATGAGCCGGCCTTCGAGCGCCTGCTCGCGCGCATGGGCGACCCAGCCGACGGTGCGGCCAATCGCAAAAACGCCGGTAAAGGCCTCGCGCGGGAAATTCAGCGCATCGAGCAGAAGCGCGGTATAGAACTCCACATTGACGTCGAGCGGACGGTCGGGCTTGCGTACCTTCAAGATCGCGAGCGCCGACTGTTCGACCGCTTCAGCCAGTTGAATACGATCGCGGTTCGCCGGGTCGGCGGCGATCAGTTGCCTCAAAGCGCCTTTCAGCGCGTCGGCACGGGGGTCGCGGACACGATAGACGCGATGGCCAAAGCCCATCAGCCGCTCGCCGCGGTCGAGTGCGCGGGTGAGCCAGGTTTCCGCATTCTCCGGTGTTCCGATCGCATCCAGCATGTCCAGCACCGGACCCGGCGCACCGCCGTGAAGCGGCCCCTTGAGAGCGCTGATTGCAGCGAGCACCGAAGATGTGAGACCGGCTTTCGTGGACGCGACCACACGCGAGGCAAAGGTGGAGGCGTTGAGGCCGTGGTCCGAAATCGTCACCAGATAGGCATCGAGCGCCGCCACTTCTTGCCTCATCGGCACTTTGGCGCCGAGCATCGCCAGGATATCGGCGGAATGGGAAAGCGCCGGCCTCGGCGCAACCGGGCTTTCACCCCTCTTCAGGCGCAGTGCAGCCGTCAGGAAAACGGCCGGGGCGGCAAGCAAGCGCAGCGCCGTATCGAGATCGTCACCATCCGGAAGCCGGGCGATCAACGCGCGCATGATGTCGACTGGCGGCAGTTCCAGCAGCGCGTCGTCGATCGCGCCGACATGGGCGAACACTTCTGCACGCTTCTGCCCGAGGCCCCGCGCAAGCTCGGTTCTATCCGGACCAGTCCCCACCAACCCGTCGACCAGCAGGGCCACGACATCTTCATAGCTTGCGTAACCGACCAGGTGATCGAGCGATACGCCGCGGATGATCAATTCGCCGGCCTCACCGTTGACATGGGAAAGCTGCGTCTCGGCGGCGACGACGTCTTCAAGTCCGTTCTTCATCATCAGTTTCTCCTTTACGCGAAGGATGATCCGACCTAGACCTATTGACGTCAATCTTGATGCAATTGATCAATATGAAGACACTCTGGATCACCGCCGAAGAGGCGCTCGCCCGGCTCGGCAGCAAGCGGCAGACGCTCTATGCCAATGTCAGTCGCGGGCGCATTCGCGCCAAGCCCGACCCGACTGATCCGCGCCGCAGCCTCTATCAGGCAGACGACGTGCACCGGTTGGCCGAACGCCATGCCGGGCGGCGGCAGGCGGCGGTCGTTGCCGCCGAAGCGATCCGCTGGGGCGAACCGGTTCTGCAGACAACGATCTCCAGTATCGCTGGCGGACGGTTATTCTATCGCGGCCGCGATGCGGTCGAACTCTCCGGCGACGCAACATTGGAGGAGATTGCCACGCTGCTTTGGCAATCATCCGAGACAGTGACCGTTCCCGCCGGTGACCATGGCGGCAGTCAATCGCGCCTGACCGCAACATTCGGACGCCTGGCTGCACGGATCGAGAGCGACCTGCCGGCACTCGGGAGACGGCCGGCGATACTGAAGGCCGAAGCCGCCGAGGTGCTTGCGACCGCCGCGGCGGGGCTGGCGCCGTCAAGAGAACCAATGCCGCTGCATCAGCGGCTGGCACTGGGCTGGGGGCGGCCCGAGGTGGCGGAGCCGATCCGCAAATGCCTGGTGCTGACCGCGGAGCACGAGCTCAATGTTTCGGCCTTCGCGGCCCGGGTCACGGCCTCCTCGGGTGCTGCGCTTTCCGCCGCCACCCTATCGGGGCTTGCCACGCTGACCGGGCCGAGACATGGCGGTGCCTGGCTCAGCGTCACGCGCCTGGCCGAACAGGCAGCGGCGAGCGGCGTCCGCGAGGCGATCCGGGGAATGCTCTCCACGGAGGGCGTGGTCAGGGCCTTCGGCCACCGGCTCTATCCCGATGGCGATCCGCGCGCCAAGGCGATCATGGCGAGCTTCGATGTGCCGGCGCTCTACAATGCGTTGGCCGAAGCCGGTGAAGAGCTGCTCGGAGAGCCCGCCAATCTCGACTTTTCGCTGGCCGCGCTGGCGGCGACATACGACCTTCCGCTAGACGCGCCCCTCGTTATTTTCGCGCTTGCGCGCACCGTCGGCTGGCTCGCCCACGCGATGGAACAAGTGGAGAGCGGTGAATTGATCCGCCCCCGCGCACACTACGCCGGCTCGTAAGGCGCGATGCGGTGCAAGCATACAAATCAGCCCCACAGTAAGCCTCACGCCATTCGCACAAAAGAATCCGCAACACACGCGCAGATCGACTTTCATTACATAAAATTAACGGACGCCAACCCCGGATAAACTTCAAGGCAATATTACACGATATTAACGTGACGACGGCGCGCGGCAGCATTACCTTCGAGCCGAGGCTGAATATTGCCGGCGACCGCTTTGGCCGCGACGCGACAATAGGAGACGGCCTCGCAGGGAAGCTCCTCCCGCTTCCCGAGTTGAAGGAGAAGCAGATATGCGCTCGCCCCTCAAGACTACCGCCATTGCAACTATTGCCCTCGTCGTTTTCGCCGGTGGTGCCTTTGCGGCCGATCACCACGACTTCGGTCGCGACAACGACAAGGGCGCCTATACCGGTGATTATTACCAGGGCATTTTCACCCAGGACGACATGACGGCCCCGGCCATGGCCTACCGCGTACCCGCTCACATGGCGTCGTCGCGGCTCGACCGCGTCCTGCACGAACTCCGGGTCGACAATCATCGGATTCATGCCGATCGCGAACAGGGCAAGCTGACCGCGGCGAATTACAGGAAGCTCGAGCGTGAAGACGGTGCAGTGCGCGCCCAGGCGGTCAGGACCGCCGCCGCCCATCACGGCATGCTGCCGACGCAATCCTATGCACGGCTACAGAACGAAGTTCGGCACCTCGACCGCGACATTGCCCGAATGGCCTGATCGGCCGGCAGACCCGTCTCACCCGGCTTGCGGGTGAGCGCATCGACGGCGCCGGGTTCGCTCCTCGAGCCCGGTCCCTCGGCAATCAACACAAGTCTTGAACGAAGCCGATCGAAGCAATGAGCCGTGTTCAGCGCCCATAATGGGCAACCGGTGGGGATCGCTCGGCTTTGGCAGCGAAAGGAACAAGATCATGTCAGACAGTCTGAAGAGACATCGTGCTGCCGCCCTCCTCGGCGCAGCCGTCGTCATCGCGCCCTTGTCCGTGGCAACCTTCGCGGGCCGTGACGTGGCCGCGGCCGCCGCGCCCGGCGCAGCGGTTGCTGTTCCGGCCACATCCGGCGGCTCCTTCGCCCCGATCGTTTCGGCGGACAAGCCGGCGGTCGTCACCATCACGACCGTGATCAAGGCCGACAACGACGAAACGTCACAACTCGGCGGAACCTCGCCCTTCGACGAGCAGTTTCGTCAATTCTTCCGCGACCAGGGCATTCCGCTGCCAGACCAGGCGCCTGAGCGGCGCCCGACTCAACGGGCCGAAGCGCTTGGCTCTGGCTTCGTCGTAACGTCCGATGGCTACATCGTCACCAACAACCACGTCATCGACAAGGCGTCGAGCATCACGGTTACCCTCGACGACGGCACGCAAGTGCCCGCCAAGCTTGTCGGCGCCGATCCAAAGAACGATCTCGCTGTGCTGAAGATCAAGCCGACGAAACCGCTTGCCACCGTCGCCTGGGGTGATTCCGACGCCTTGCGGGTCGGCGACCAGGTGCTGGCGATCGGCAACCCGTTCGGTATCGGCACGACCGTGACGGCCGGCATCGTTTCGGCGCGTGGCCGCGATCTCAACAGCGGTCCTTATGACGACTTCATTCAGATCGACGCGCCGATCAATCGCGGCAATTCTGGCGGACCGCTGGTCGATGCCGAAGGCCGCGTGGTCGGCATCAACACCGCCATCTACTCGCCCAACGGCGGCAGCGTCGGCGTCGGCTTCGCCATTCCCTCCGATCAGGCCCAGAAGGTCGTCGCCGAACTGATGAAGGACGGCTCGATCCAGCACGGCTTCATCGGCGTCGAAATTCAACCGGTGACCACTGACATCGCCGATGCGATCGGCTTCCACCGGGCAGAAGGCGCGCTGGTCGCCGGCGTCAACGGCGGAACGCCAGCTGCCAAGGCGGGCCTCAAGGCCGGCGACATCATCACCGCCTTCGGCGGTAGCCCGGTCAAATCACCGCGCGATCTCTCGCGCACGGTTGCCGACCTCACGCCCGGCACATCGAAGAGCCTGAGCGTCTGGCGTGCCGGCAAGACCAAGGATCTCTCGATCACCGTCGGCAGCAATACCGCGGATCAGCAATAGCGGCGAGCCGCGATCCCGACTGCCCGGCCGCCTCGCGGCCGGGCAATTTCCCGCCGGCATTTAGCCGGCCATCCTTTCAACCCGGCTCTGTTCCCGCCAGGCCGCGGGGCTGAGAGCCGTCACCCGGCGGAACTCGCGATTGAAATTGGACTTCGTCTGAAAGCCGGATTCGAGCATCGCCGAGGTCACCGACATATCGGTCTCGCGCAGCAGACGGCAGGCCTCGGCAATCCGGAAATCGTTGATGTATTGCGATACGTTCTTGCCCGCCAGCCGATTGACGGCGGTCGATATCTGCCGGGCCGGCAGGCCCGCGCGCCGCGCCAGGCGCGAAAGGGTCAGGTTTTCGTCGCGGGCCAGCTTCTGGCTGACGAGTAGATGGTCGATCCGATCCAGGATCTCGCGATCCCGCAGCACCGATACCGGTTCCTCATTGACGATCGCATTCGCCGCCGGAAACGCTCGTGCGCGGTCCGCGACCATGGCCGTCACCCCGATGAAGAGCAATCCCAGCATATTCGCGTTGCTGACGATGAGGCCGATGTTTGCGCCTTTCGTCCATTCAAAGTCCAGCATGATCGCAAGATCGAAGAGCGCCGACAGGCAGAGCGAGAAGGCGGCAATGACCAAGGCGCGGTACGCTGCGACGGCGCCTTCGAAACGCGCTTCGTCCAGGGCGTCTGTGCCGGTGCGGGCCAGATTCAAAAGCGCCAGTGCATAGCCGACATATTCGACGATCAGGGCAAAGTCGATATATCGCGGCGTTATCAGCACCAGCGTGAGGACGCCGATCGTCGGCGTGGCGTGAAGCCACCCGGCGCCGGTGATGCTTCGCTCGTCGCTGCGGATCAGGCTGTGGAAGCTCGCGAGCACCAGTGGCGGTACGCCGCTTGCAAGCACCGGCAGAGCAAATCGCAGTGCCGCAAGGTCGTACCCCCAGCGCAGGCCGACGACCACCGACTGGAGGGCGCAAAGCGCCACCAAAGAGAGAAAGGCCCAGTTGCGCTTCGCGGGTTCGTCGCCACGTAGCATGAAGACCAGCAGGATCAGCAACAGCAGGGCAACGACGAAAGGCAGCGGCAGAAAGATCAAGAGCGAGTCCTTTGGCGAGCAAACAACCCGGCAAGTCATGGCGCAGATCGCGATTCGGGACGACCTGAATCACGATCAAGGACGCAAGAGAGGCGCAAGGCCGGCGACGATCGGCCGTCTTTCTTCAACCAGCGAGATGCCCATGCCCCTCCTCCAGTCTCTGCCCGCCGCCGTCTTCATCCTGGCTGTTGCCACTCCCGCGCATGCCCATGATGTCGGCGTACGCGAAATCAGCGTTCCGGCGCCCGAACGGGGTCGGAACGTCTCCGTCACGGTCTGGTATCCGACTGGCGCTGGCGGCGAAACCACGCTCGTCGGCGACAACCAGATCTTCAGGGGAACAGAGGCCGCAAGGAACGTCCCCTTGCTCCCGGGACCATTCCCCTTGGTCGTCGTATCGCACGGCTCCGGGGGCCGTGTTGAGGCGATGAGCTGGCTTGCAACCGCGCTTGCGAAGGCCGGTTTCATCGTCGCCGGCCCTAACCATCCGGGCACCACCAGCGGCGACTCGACGCCCGCCAACACGCCGAAGATCTGGGAACGCACGGCCGACCTTTCCGCCGTCATCGACAGGCTCACCGGCGAAGGCGAATGGAACGGGGTTATCGACGCCAATCGGATCGCCGTGCTCGGATTCTCGCTTGGAGGCTCGACCGCCATGGAGATATCCGGCGCGCAGGCGAGCCTCGAGGCCTATGCCCGCTACTGCGACAGCTACAGGAAATGGGATTGCGCCTGGTTCGCCGGCGGCAAAGGCTATATCGACGACATGCCGGTGAATGTCGACAAGCTCGATCTTCGCACCATCGACAAGGCACGCTTCGAACAATCCAACCTCGACCGGCGCATCAAGGCGGCCGTGCTCGTCGATCCGGGCCTGGCCCGGGCCTATCGGGACGAAACCCTGAAGACGATCGAGATACCAATGCATTTCATCAATCTCGGCGGCGCGGAGACCATCCCGCTGGCCGTCGCCGCAAAGCCGCTGGCGGCGCTGACGCCGAAGGGCTCCTATGCCGCAATCGCCGGGGCCGACCATTTCAGTTTCCTGCCGGAATGCAAGGACGGCGCGAGCGAACGGTTGAAGTCCTTTGGCGAGGTCGATCCGATCTGCGAACCGACCGGACGCGCCCGTGCCGACATCCACGCCGATATCATCAAGGTTGCCAGCGAGGCATTGCAGCAGAGTCTGGGCAAATAGCGGTCGGTGAAATCGCAACGCGGGCGGCGATACGCATCGCCACCCGGCCAGGCAGCGGCTCCTTCCGCCGTCCTCTTCCGAACCCGATGCCACAGAATACAAGCGCTTACAAAAGTCCCATCCGCGCGACACACGGCGAATACACGCCTCCATTGAAATGAGCACGTTTCCAGCGCCCCGACGCAAACCAACGCCTGACGGAGGAATTCATGAAAACCACCCGCATCTTCGCCGCCGCATTACTGATCGCCGGTAGCGTGACGACGCTTCACATGGCTGAGGCCCAGCAGATGCAGGGCATTCAGCGCACGGATCTGATCAAGAACGAGATCAGCGTGCCCGGACATGAAGCCGTACAGGTCCGCGTCGACATCGAGCCGGGCACAACCTCGATCAAGCATTCGCATCCAGGCGAAGAAATCGCCTATGTGCTCGAAGGTTCGCTGGAATACCAGCTCGAGGGCCGGGCACCGGTGACGCTTCAGGCGGGCCAGGCGCTGTTCATTCCAGCCGGCGTTGCCCATGTGGCGAAGAACGTTGGCACCGCCAAGGCGTCTGAACTCGCGACCTACATCGTCACCAAGGACGCGCCGCTTCTCGTTCCCGTCAAGTAGGCGATGCGTTGACCGGTGTAGCGCCGTTCGAATGCGCCTTCATGCGTGAAGGAATTCGAGCAGCGCCGCGTTGAACCCGGACGCAAACTCGATGTTGACGATATGGCGGCCCGGCAGCGACAGGTGCCGGCCCCGCTGCACGCACTTGGCGATATTCTCGAGGTCCGCCGGTGGGCATACCGGATCCCTCTCGCCGGAAATCGCTAGCAAGGGATTGGCGATCTTTGCGATTTCTTCCTGCAAATCCGCAGCCGCCAGCGCGGTGCAGCCGCCGATGTAACCATCGGTCGAGGTGGCGCCGAGGCTCTTGATGACGCGATCGACGGCATCACCATGGCTGGCTGCGTATGCCGGAGTGAACCAGCGCTCGGCCGTGGCGGCGGTCAAGCCCTCAAGGCCGCTCGCCCTGACGGCGTCGATGCGCGTGGCCCAGCCCTCGGGCGTGCCGATGCGGGCCGCCGTCGCACAGAGTACGATCTTGTCCAGCCGCTTACCCGCGTGCACGCCGAGCCATTGTCCTGTCAGCCCGCCGATCGAGAGGCCGCAGAAATGCGTCTTTTCGATCTCCAAGGCGTCCAGAAGGGCCAGCACGTCATGGCCGAGATCGGCGAGCGTATAGGGTGGCGGCGGCGCCGAGGAACGACCATGGCCCCGGCGATCGTAACGCAGCACACGGAAATGCGGTGAAAGCGCCCCGATCTGGGCGTCCCACATCGAAAGGTCGGTGCCGAGCGAGTTGCAGAAGAGCAGCCATGGGGCGCCGCCCTTCTGATCACCGTCGATGCGGTAATGAAGGCGATGGCTGGGTAACTCGAGATAGGCCATGAGACAGGAACTCCGATCGGGAAAGCCGCCAGCGATGGCGGCTTCGATATTGCTGGTGACACCACGGCTCGGGTGTCTTGTGCGCTGCATACGTAGATAGCGACAGAGCGCACTCAAGAGATGGCGGCCGGACCCTTCGTGATCCGGCTACCATTGCTGCCATCTATGCGGTCGCCAGTTGGCCGACCGCGACGCGGCGGGCATTGCTGATCGCAAACACCAGCATGGCGAGCGCCGAGATCGCCGCCGGGACGGCAAAGATCAGGAAGTTCTGCTGCAGCGGAAACTCCTGCGCCAGCAGTACGCCGCCGAGCGTCGGCCCAACGATCGCGCCGATACGACCGACACCGGATGCCCAGCCCAGCCCCGTCGAGCGAACCGAGAGATTGTAGAGCTGCGCCACGCTGGCATAGAGCAGGATCTGCGTGCCGATCGTGGTGGCGCCGGCGACGAACACCATCAGGAACAGGAACACCACCGGCGGGTTGAAGCCGATCAGCGCGATCGACAGCGCTGCCGCGACGAAGAAGCCGACCACCACCTTCGGCAGGCCGAAGCGGTCGCCGAGCCAGCCGCCGGCGATCGCGCCGACCATGCCACCGAAATTGAGCGAGAACAGGCTGAGCAAGCTCGCCTTCTCGGCATAGCCGGCTTCCTGCAGCACCTTCGGCAGCCATGAGGAGAGCAGGTAGACGAGCAGCAGGCAGCAGAAGAACGCGATCCAGAGCATAAGGGTTCGCAGCGTCCGCTGGTGGCGGAAGAGTTCCAGAACCGATGCCGAAGCGCCCTTCGTTTCCGAAAAGACCAGCCTGTCGGCAGCAGCCAGCCGTGCGGCGGGGGCGATTTTGGCATAGATCCGCTTCGCCTCTTCCTGCTTGCCCTGGCGGATGAGGAAGCCGAGCGACTCCGGCAGCTTCCACAGGATCGCCGGCAACATCAGCAGCGGAACTGCGGCGATGAAGAACATCGGCTTCCAGCCATAGGACGGGATCATGCCGATGCCGAGACCGGCTGCCACCATACCGCCGACCGAATAGCCGGAGAACATCAGCGCAACCATCGTGCCCCGCAGGCGCTTCGGCGCATATTCGTTCATCAGCGCCACCGCATTCGGCATCAGCCCGCCGCAGCCGAGACCGGCAAAGAAACGGAAGATCTTGAACTGCTCCGGCGAATTGGCAAAGCCGGTCAAAAGGGTCGAGACCGTAAACAGCAAGAAGCTGATGGCGATCCCCTTCCTGCGGCCGATCCGGTCGGCAAGCGGGCCGAAGATCAGCGCGCCGAACATCATGCCGAAGAGTGCCCAGGCCTGCAGCGCGCCGGCCTGTGGCTTGCTTAAGCCCCATTCCGCAATCAGCGTCGGCAGCACGGTGCCGGCGACGAAGACGTCGTAACCGTCGACGATCAAGAGCAGCGCCGAGAGCGCCACCACCATCCACTGGAAGCCCCCGAGAGGGCTCCCGTCTATTGCCTCATTCACATCGATCGTGCGCATCATCTCCTCCCCAGGTGTTTGCGCGTTTAAACAAGGAACCGTCAGCCGAGATCGCCGCCGGCGACCGGCAGCACATTGCCGGTGATGTAGGAGGCCTCGTCCGAGGCCAGGAACAGAATAGGCGCCGCTTGCTCCTCGATGCTGCCGTAGCGCTTCATGAAGCTCGACTTCTTTACCTGGGCAACGACGTCCCCCATCCAGGCCTTCTCGGCTTCGCTGTCACCCTCCGCATTGCGCGGGATGCGGCGCGGCGGCGCCTCCGTCCCACCCGGCGCTGTTGCGACGACCCGGATGTTGCGCTCCGCAAGCTCCATCGCCAGCGACTGGGTGATGGCGTTGACGCCGCCCTTCGCCGCCGAATAGGGCACACGATGAATGCCGCGCGTCGCGTTTGAGGACACATTGACAATGGTGCCGCCGCCACGAGCGAAGAGGTGCGGCAGCACGGCATGGCAGCAATAGAGTGTCGGCATCAGCGAGCGGCGAATTTCGGCATCGATCTGCTGCGGCTCGAACTCGGCAAAAGGGCGCATGCGGATGGCTCCGCCAACATTGTTGATCAGGACGTCGATGCCGCCGAACCTTTCGGCGGCAAAGCGCATCGCCGCTGCCGCCCCCTCATGGGTTTCGAGATCGGCCACGAAGGCGGCTGTCAGCTCGCTGCCCGCCTCCGCCGCCACCTCGGCAACGAAATCGGCGCGGTCGACGAACAGCACCTTGCCGCCTTCCGCCGCGGCCCGCAGCGCCACGGCACGGCCGATGCCCTGGGCGGCACCGGTCACCACGATTACTTTGCCGGCGAAACGGTCGGCGAAGTGGGCCGTTTTCATGCGGCCTCCTTCGCCACGACATTCGGCGTGAACTTCTCGTAGTGGAAGCTGTTGGGCGTAATGCCACTCTCGTCGAAGTGCTTGCGCACCGCGTCCACCATCGGCGGCGGACCGCAGAGATAGACGTCGACATGACCACCGTTGAGCAGCTCTTCCGGCATATGCTCTGTGACCCACCCCTTGCGCGGATGGCTGGAAGTGGCGTCCGCGACGACCGTCGCGTAAGTGAAGTTGGGAAGTTGTTTGGCATAGGCCTCGATCTCGTCGACCAGCACCAGGTCCAGATCGCGGGTGACGCCGTAGATGAGATGGACCTTCTGCTCGGCGTTTGTGCGGGCGAGCTGTTCAAGCATCGACAGGAACGGCGCAAGGCCGGTGCCGCCAGCCAGAAGCAAGAGGGGACGATGGACCTCGCGCAGATAGAAGCTGCCGAGCGGGCCTGTCAGGTTGAGTTTCGCGCCGACTTCGGCACGGTCCAGCCAGGTGCTCATCAAGCCGCCCGGGATCTTCTTGATCAGGAAGCCGATGCGCGCTTCACCGGGTGCTGAAGAGAAGGAATAGGAGCGGCTTTGGCCGCTGCCGGGCACGTCGATATTGACATACTGCCCGGGCAGAAAGGCCGGCGCCGCAGCACCTTCGATATCCAGTTCGAGCACGATTGCCGCATCATTGTGTGGCGTGACACGCGTGACCGTTGCCGCGAACGTCTGCTGCCCGGTCTTGCAGGCGGCCGATGTCGTCGGCACCGCGATGACGCAATCGCTCGACGGTTTCATCTGACAGGTCAGCACCAATCCGCTCTGAGCCTCGTCCGCCGTCAGCGCATCGTCGATAAAGTCGTCGCCGAGGTCATAAGCGCCGCTTTCGGCGCGACACTTGCAGGTGCCGCATACACCGTCGGAACAGTCCATCGGCAGGTTGATCTTGTTGCGGAAGGCGGCGTCGAGCACCTTCTCGTCGTCCCTGCATTCGACGAAGCGAGTGACGCCGTCCTCGAAATTCAAAGCGATCCTGTAGCTGGCCATGATTGCTCCTCCCATTCCTGTCTTGTCAGGCAATCAGATGTGGTAGACGTCGATGACCTGGCGGATGTAGTCGTTCTTCAGCACGATTTTCTTCCGCGAAATCATGAGCTCACCGCCGCTCTTGCGCAGCGTGACGAACATGGTCCCAAAGAAATGATCGGTGACCTTGTAGCGGTGGTTGAGCGTGTGGAAGTTGTAGCGGAAGTCCGCCTCCTCACCGCGATCAGCCACCCGTTCGACATTGGTGACGTTGTGGCTGGTGCGCGGCTCCGGCGTGGACGCACCGGAGCGTTCGGTCTTGATGCGAAAGACGCGATCTTCCAGGCCGTCGCGGCTCGGATAATAGATCAGCGAGATCTCAGATTGCGGATCCTCGGTCAGTTGATCGTCGTCGTCCCAGGCCGGCATCCAGTAGCTGACGTCGGGCGCATAGCAGGTCAGCCATTCGTCCCACTGGCGATCGTCGAGCAGGCGCGCTTCGCGGTAGAGGAAGGCGCAGGCGGCTTCAAAGGAGATGCTCATGCGACCGCTCCCTTCCTTTCAGAGGCAAGCGCTGCGCGCATTACCTTCGCCCAATACTCGTGCTGGCGAACGAAAAGGCCTTCGTCCTCGCTGCGCTCGCCCGAAAGCAGCGGCTCGATACCCATGCGCCTGGCATTCTCGTCCGGACCGTCGATCCAGAGCGGGGCGCCGCGCGACAGGTCGTTCCAGAGCGCGGTGATGCCGGCATAGCCTTGCTGGCAGGCGCGGAACTCTTCGAGATCGTCCGCTGTGCCCATGCCGGAGACGTTGAAGAAATCCTCATATTGGCGGATGCGCAGCGTGCGATCGGCAGCGCTTTCGCCCTTCGGCGCGAAACAGAAGATGCTGATCTCGGTCTTGTCGACACTGATCGGGCGGGTCACGCGGATCTGCGTGCTGAACTGATCCATCAGGAACACATTCGGATAGAGGCAGAGGTTGCGCGTCTGGTTGACGATGAAATCCGCCTGGACCTCGCCGACCCGCGCCTTGATCTCCTCGCGATGGCTGAAGATCGGCCGAACCTCCGGGTTCATGGTGTTGGTCCAGAGCAGGATGTGGCCATTGTCGAAGCCATAGACGCCGGCGATCGAGCGGCTCCAGCTGCTGGCGTCGACCGCCTTGGTGCCCTCTTCGTTGCGACGGCCCATGGTGGCGGCATAGTTCCAGTGCACGGAGCTGACGTGATAACCGTCGCAGCCGTTCTCCATCTGCAGCTTCCAGTTCCCGTCGTAGATGTAGGAGGAATTGCCGCGCAGCACTTCGAGCCCGTCGGGCGCCTGGTCGACGATCTGGTCGATGATGATCTTGGTTTCGCCGAGATAGTCTTCGAGCGATGAGACGTCCGGGTTCAGGCTGCCGAACAGGAAGCCGCGGTAGCTCTCGAAACGGGCGACACGCTTCAGGTCGTGCGAGCCGTCTTTCGCGAATTGCGGCGGATATTGCGTCGTCTTCTCGTCCTTCACCTTCAAGAGCTTGCCGGTGTTGGAGAAGGTCCAGCCGTGGAAGGGACAGGTGAAGCTGCCTTTGTTGCCGTGCTTGCGCCGGCAGAGCATCGCGCCGCGGTGGGCACAGGCATTGATGACCGCGTGTAGCTCACCTGTCTTGTCACGGGTGACGACGACAGGCTGCCGGCCGATATAGGTGGTGTAATAGTCGTTGTTCTCTGGGATCTGGCTCTCGTGGGCGAGGTAGACCCAGTTGCTTTCGAAGATGTGCTTCATCTCCAGTTCGAAGAGATCTTCGTTGGTGAAGATGTCGCGACGGCAGCGGAACGTGCCGGCCTCATGATCATCCTCGACCGCGGTCGCGAGCAGGTTGTCGAGGACCTCAGATTTATCGATAATCGCAGACATGGTTCTTCTCCCGCAAACGGCTGACCCGTGTTCGGCTCGGCGATTGCAACAATGTCGGTGTCGGGGGCGGCGGCTCTTTTGGCCGCCGCTGGAAAGGATCAGGCGGCAGCGCGCTTGCGCTGCTCGTTGATCTGGTTGTCGACGCCATTCACCAAGGCGGTGAGATGGATGTCGAATTCGATCTCGGCAAACGGGCCGGAGAGATTGTTGGCCTTGATGCTCGCCTCGTCGGTCCGCTCGGTGACATCGGGCACCAGGCCGTCACGCGTCGCGTAGGCGAAATCGTCATTGACCAGCGGGTCGCCGGCGATGTTGATCTGGGTCGTGAGCTTGCGGTGGCCGTCGGCGCTGATGAAGAAGTGGATATGGGCCGGGCGCTGGCCATGGCGTCCAAGCGCCGAGAGCAGCTGTTCGGTCGGGCTTCCCGGAGGGACGCCGTAACCATGCGGCACGATGCTCTGGAATTTATAACAGCCCTTGGTATCGGTCACGATCGTGCGGCGCATGTTGAACGGTGCCTGCAGGCCGGTCGGGTCGAAGTGGGAATAGAAGCCGCGGGTGTCGCAGTGCCAGACTTCGACGGTCGCGCCCTTGAGCGGCTTGCCGTCAGCACCATAGACGGTGCCGTGCATGATCAGCGTCTTGCCATTGGTGTCACGGCCGTCATCAAGGCGGGCGAACCCTTCCGAAGCCGGTGCGCCGGCGACATAAAGCGGCCCTTCGATGGTGCGCGGCGTCGGGTTCTGGATGCCGAGCTCCTCGTCAATCGCGTCGAGACGTTCGTCGAGGAAGTGGTCGAGGCCGAGGCCGGGCGAGATCAGGCCGGCCTGGCCGGCAGCACCGATCTCGTTCAACCAGGCAATGCCGGTCCAGTATTCGTCCGGGGTGATGTCGAGGTCGTCGATCGCCTTGAACAGGTCCGACATCAGCCGGTGGACGATCTCTTTAACGCGCGGGTTGCCGCCGTCCTTATCGAGGCCGCTTAAAACCTTCAGGAAATCCTGAATCTCCGGCTTGTCGAAAATCTTCACGCTCATATCAATTCCTCCACTTGGATCAGTTTGAAAGCGGGTGCCGTCTGCCAACCTCCCGGCGACGGCTGAACGAATTCTCAGGTATCGTCCTCACGGATCGAGGATGGGTGCCGAAGCAGCGGCGTCACCGCGATCTCCATGAATTTGAAGAGCGGCAGGCCGGAGAGGACCTCGTGCAGCTCGGCATTGTCCTTGACGTCGAAGACGCTGTAGTTCGCGTACTCACCGGCGATCCGCCAGATGTGCCGCCACTTGCCGTTCCGCTGCAGCTCCTGCGAATAGGCCTTTTCCCGGGCGATAATTTCGGCCGCTTGTTCGGCGGGGAAATCATGGGGAATGCGGACGTCCATTCTGACGTGAAACAGCATGACCTGCTCCTCACTTTGCAACGCTGATCGTCTTGCGCAGCCCATCGCGCGCAAAGAACTTCAGGCGGTCTTCGTCGAGTTCGATCCCGAGGCCCGGTCCATCCGGCACCTTCAGTTCGAAATCGCTGTAATCGAGCGGCGTCGCGAGGATTTCCTCGGTCAAAAGCAGCGGGCCGAAGAGTTCCGTGCCCCATTGCAAATGAGCGAAGGTGGAAAACACATGGGCTGACGCCACTGTGCCGACGCCGCCCTCCAGCATCGTGCCGCCATAGAGCTCGATGCCGGCGGCATCGGCGATCGTCGCAACGCGCTGGGCATTGAAGAGGCCACCGCTCTGCTCGATCTTGACGGCAAAAACGTCGGCGCCTTTGCTCTTCGCTATCTCGAAGGCAGATTCCGGACCGGTGAGCGACTCGTCCGCCATCAGCGCCACCGGGAAACGACGGACCAGGCGCTTGAGCGCCGCCGTCGAAGCGACCGGCTGTTCGACCAGTTCGCAGCCGGCCTCCGCCAGTGCCGCCATGCCGTAGGCCGCCTCGAATTCGCTCCAGGCCATGTTGACGTCGACACGCACGGCGCCGCGGTCCCCCAGCGCCTGCTTGATCGCCGCGACATGGGCGATATCGTCCTTCAAAGGCCTGGCGCCGATCTTCAATTTGAAGATCCGATGGCGGCGAAGGTCGAGCATCGTCTCGGCCTCGGCAATGTCTTTCACGGTATCGCCGGAAGCAAGCGTCCAGGCGACCGGTAGCCGCTTGCGCAATGCCCCACCAAGCAGTTCGCTGATCGGCAGGCCAAGACGCTTGCCATGGGCGTCGAGCAGGGCGGTTTCCACCGCGCTCTTGGCGAAGCGATTTTCCTTCACCGCCTTGCCGATCCGGATCATCAGAGCGCGGACATGGCTCGCGTCCTCGCCGATCATGACAGGCGCGAAATAGGTATCGATGGCAAGCTTCATCGTTTCCGGGCTCTCGCCCCCATAGGAGAGACCGCCGATCGTCGTGCCCTCGCCGACGCCAACCGTGCCGTCGCTGCAGTGCACCTTCACCAGCATCAGCGTCTGGCCGGTCATGGTCGCAACGGAGAGCTTGTGCGGCCGGATGGTCGGCAGGTCGACCAGCATCGTTTCGACCCGTTCGACAACGGGGGAAAGGGCTGCGGTCGGAGCAATGGGGGCAAGGATCTTGTTCATGGCGTGACTGTGCGCCGCCGACCGGGCGGCGTCCAACACCAATTAGGTTCGCTATGATACCTTTATGATATAGTATGGCAAAGATTTCGGGTATTCAGGCAGTTGCCGCATCGCAACATACCGCAACAGTAGGAAAATATCGGGAGCTCGACCATGGATCTGCGCCAGCTTCGCTATTTCGTCGCCGTCGCCCGTGAGCGCAATTTCACGCGCGCTGCCGAGCAGTTGCACATCGCCCAGCCCCCGCTCAGCCGACAGATCCAGCTTTTGGAAGAAGAGCTGGGTGTCCCGCTGATCATCCGCAAGAGCCGCCCGGTGCGGCTGACTGAGGCCGGCCGGTTGTTCTACGAACAGTCGCTGCAGGTTCTGGGACGAGTCGAGCAGATGGTTGAGGCCACGCGCCGCGTTGGCCTCAACCAGAACCGCGTCCTGTCCATCGGCTTCGTCGCCTCCACGCTCTATGGCGGATTGCCGACACTCGTGCGCAAGCTACGCCAGAACGCGCCCGAGCTCGACATACGGTTGCTCGAGATGGTGTCGGTGCAGCAGATCGCGGCGTTGAAGGAAGGACGGATCGATGTCGGCTTCGGCCGGCTTCACCACAGCGATCCCAACGTCGTCGGCATCCTCATGCGTGAGGAACGCCTCGCCTTGGCGATACCCCAGGGCACGCCGCTGGCTGAGGAAAAGTCGCCCCTGCCCTTAAGTGCGCTTGGTGGCCAGACGCTGATCGTCTATCCGAAGGAGCCGCGCCCGAGCTATGCCGACCACGTGCTAAGCCTGCTTCACGCCCACGATGTGCGCCCGGCCGAGGTGCATGAAGTGCGCGAGATTCAGAGCGCCCTTGGCCTTGTCGCCTCGGAAGCGGGTCTTTGCATTGTCCCCTCCTCGGCGCGCCAGGTGCGCTCGGATCTCCACTACCGCATGATCGAGGGGGAACGCGCGACCTCGCCTGTCATCCTCAACCATCGGGTCGGCGACAATTCGCGCCACATCGAGCTGATCAAGAAGCTGATCGAGGAAATGTATGCGGAAAACCCGCCCTGGCTCGGCCTTGAGCACAATCTCCCCTTCCGGCCTTCGTTCGTTACGTGACGAGGTCCGGCATTCGCCCGTCGGGCATCCTGTTGCCCGACGCGCCTTTGCTCTCAACCCATAGCTGCCGCACGATTTGCCGAAGCGCAAGCGCTTCGGCCCACCGGTCCGTGGAGTCTTCGCCGTCCGCCCTGGTGATCGCATAGGGCCTGGGACCAAGCTCGCAGGTCATGACCAGTTCGGCATCGGCAGGAGCACGGGATCGCCAGTTGGCGAAACCATAGCTCCACCAGCCGCAGAAGAGATCGACCCAGGGGCGATGGTGCGGAAAGGAAATCTCGACCTGAATCTGTTGGCACGAACCGATACGGCCGTGAAAGGCTTCGGCGTTGTCGAGGATGCGCCCGATCTGCGCGTGGCTTTCCTCTTCGATCGGGAAGGCGAATTCGCGACCAACCAGATAATGCGAGAGGTCGGCGAGAAGCGGCAGATTGGGTCGATGCTCGAGGAGATCGAGCGTAAACAACAGGTCGCTGGTGATCCGGTGGCGGTGGGTTTCGATATAGACGGGAACGCCTGTCTCCTCTGCGAGCCGCATCCATCCGTCGAGAAGCGGCAGACAGTCCTCGATCCGGCGCGGACGGACATCCGCCTGCAGATCGATGTGGCTGACGGGAAACTCCGTCGCCAGTTCGAGCGTCAGCCGCAGGTCCTCGACAGTCCGTGGAAAGCAGACACCCTCGATCTTCAGGCCGGTACCCCGGATCGCTTCGTTAAGGCGAATGACATCGCGACGGCTGGTGTAGTGCACGCTGATGCCGTCGAACCCGGCCGCGACGATATCAGCGATGTTTTCTTCGAGGCTGCGCTCGTAGCCGTCGGCATGCCGGCGTTCCATCGCCCAGAGTGATTGAAAGACAAGCAGCTTCTGCATCAGGCCGCCCGCGCGCTCTTGAGCAGTGCCTTCAGGTTCACGCTCGCGTCGGCGAGTGCGGCGGGGTCGGGGCTGACGCCGGCGGCAATCAGCATCTCCGCCAGCTTGATATCCTTGGCGAGACTATTGCCGAGACCGAGGCCTGCGGCCGCGACGAGACGCCCGCCATCCAGGTAGAATTCGAGTTCGCCGCCGTCGAGTTGGCGCGTGACGCTCTGATGGTCTGGATGCGGCAAGCCCGCCACCTGCAGGCCGAGATCGTATTGATCGGACCAGAACCAGGGGATGGCCATGAATGTTTCTTGGCTGCCGGCTAAGTTCCGAGCCGCCGTCTCCGCCTGGCTGCGCGCATTGCGCCAGCTTTCAAAACGCATATGCCCTCCACCCGGCTGTGCCACGGCCGCGCAATCGCCAGCCGCATAAATATTCGGGTCGCTGGTGCGCAGATGACCGTCCGTCAGAATGCCGTTTCCTGTCGCAAGCCCCGCCGCCTCGGCGAGCGCGATATCCGGCTGAACGCCAATGGCTGCGACAACGATATCGGCCGGCACCGCAACGCCATCGGCGAGAACAATCGCATCGTCAGTGATTTCGGCGATACCCTGCCCGAGATGAAACACAACGCCTTCATTCTGATGACGGGCGTGGAGCCTTGTAGCGAAGCGCGCAGGAACGGCGCGGCCGAGCGGCCTCGGCGCCATTTCGATGACGCTGACGGCGATCCCCTTGCCGCGCAGCACGGCCGCAAGCTCCATGCCGATCAGGCCGCCGCCAATGATCGCAACCCTTTTGCCGGCTTCGGCACAGGCGAAGATCGCCGCCGCATCGGTATAGGTGCGAAAATCGAGCGCGCGCTCGGCCCCCGGGCAATTGAGCCGTCGCGGGCGGGCGCCGGTGGCGAGCAGCAACTTGTCGTAGACGAGCGTCCGTCCATCGCTCAAGGTGACGGAGCGAGTGTCGGCATCGAACTGCGAAGCTGATACACCTTGTAGGTAGCCGATGTCCGCAGCCTCCAGCGCTTCAGCGCCGCAGATCGGCTTCATCTGCACCGCACCGTCAAGCGGTTTCGACAGCGGCGGGCGCTCATAGGGCAGATGCGGTTCCGTGCCGACCAGCGTGACGCAGCCGGTAAAACCAGTTTCCCTGAGTGCAAAGGCCGCGCGGGTACCGGACTCTCCGGCGCCAATGATGACGATGCCGTTCATGACTTGCTCCGTAGATCATAGGTTGGAGCGGGATGCGGGCGGAAAACCGCACGCTCTTTTCCTCATCCCGCTTTAAAAGAGGTGGCCGGCGCAGGCAGGAGAAATGCGCCGGCCTACGGCGCCGCGCGTCGGATCAGACGCGCAAAGGTCGCTGTAGTACTTTGAACCCCTGCATGGTCTTGTCCTTTAATCGGCTACTAATAAAGGAAACAGGCAGTAGGAGGATCAGTTGCGCGTCGTGTAGTCGGCCATGTTCTTGGGCGTGACGAGTTCGAAGGGAACCATCATCTCGCGCTCGACGGCCTTTCCGCGCGCCAGCGCAACGGCGGCATCGAGCGCGCTTGCCGACTGGCCCTTGGCGTTCTGGAATACCGTTGCGTCGAGATCGCCCGCGGCCATGGCGGCGAGCCCATCCTGCGTCGCATCGATGCCGACGACGATCACGTCATCCATCGACACGCCAGCGGCCTTGAGGGCCTGGATGGCACCGATCGCCATCTCGTCGTTATTGGCAAAGACGACGTCGATCGGGCGACCGGCGGTGATCCAGTTGGTGGTGAGATCCATGGCGTTGGTGCGTGTCCAGGCCGCGGATTGTTCATCGGCAATCGTCGCACCCCTGCAGTCGCCGGCGGCCAGCGTTTCCTTGAACGACGAGGTGCGGTCGCGCGAGGCCTGGTGGGCGAGGTCGCCCATCAGGATATAGACTTGCGCATCGCCGTCCTTGCCCTTTTCCTTCAGCAGCGAACAGGCGGCCTCGGCTCCGAGCCGGCCGGAATCCGTTTCCCGGCTACCGACATAGGCCTGCTTCGCCGGCAGTTTGTCGACATTGTCCGGCTGGAGATTGAGATAGACGAGTGGAATACCCGCTTTTTCCGCCGCCTCGCTGATACCGGGGGCGGCCGACGTATCGGCCAGTGTCGTGATGATCGCGTCGACGCCCGAGGCGATGAAGTTATTCACCTGGTTGAGCTGCTTGGAAATGTCGGTCTGGGCGTCCTCGATCTGCAGATTGACGCCGGTCACCTCCGTTGCGCGGCCGTTCAGACCCTCGCGCAGCAGGGTCTGGAAGTTGTTGTCGAAGCTCTGCATCGAGACGCCGATCGTCTCCGCCGAGGCAGAACTTCCCAGCAAGGCGGCAAGCGCTGCCGCCAGGTACATGGATTTCATGATATCCTCCCAATGGGTGCCGGATCACCCGATCGCATTCCGGAAGGCCCGACGGGCCCGATCAATCGTGGCGCATGACAGTGCCGAAGGCGGCACTAGAGCGCCGTGCGTTCATATGAACGCACAAAGGACGCTCTAGCACTTTGATTCTAGAGCATCTTTCCGCATTCAAGTGATTCCACTTGAAAGCGGGATGCTCTAGCCGAGCGCCACGCGGACCTCTCCGTCGACGATTTCGGCGGGGTAGGTCTTGAGGTTTTCGCAGGCGGGAAGCCTGAGGGCCTCGCCGGTGCGATAGTCGAAGGCGCCGGAATGCTTGGGACATTCCACCTCGAAGTCCATGACCAGCCCATCGGCGAGATGGATCGCCTCATGGGTGCAGAGGCCGGCGGTGCAATAGACGCTGTCGTCCGGGCCACGGTAGACCGCATAGGTGCGACCGGCATGATCGAAGCGGATCGCGCCTTCCTGTTCGATGTCCTCAAGCTTGCAGGCTGGTACCCAGGTGATCACGTTGCTCATTCGGCTGCCTCCCCGATCGTATTTCGTGCCTTGCGGGCTGCGAGTTTTTCCTTGCGTTTGCGGTAGCGTTCCAGCATCCGCGCCTCGCCCTCGGCCGAGCCGTCGTGCCAGGTGCCGAACCACCGATCGAGCGGGATGAGCGCGTCGCCGTAGTTCACCTCGAAATACTTGTGGTGCAGGTAATGCGCATAGGCGTGGCTATCGACGAGGGTCTCTTCGCCGACCTCGACCTTGTCGAAACCGACGTGGCCGGGAATGGCGCCGAAGCCCGCATAGTGAAGCTGATAGAGCATCAGGATCGGGTTGGACGGCAGGATCAGATGATAGAAGGCCGTTGCGAAGTAGAGCAGGTGCTCGACCGGATGCATCGACAGCGACGACCACGGCGACGGATTCACCGAATTGTGGTGGACCGAATGCACCCACTTGTAGAGGAACGGCGTGTGGATGAGCCGGTGGATGCAGAAGAAGTGGAACTCGTGGATCACGGGCACAACGAGCGCGACCGCGGCGAGCGTCCAGGGATTTTCCGCGAAGCTCAGCCATGGCGCATAGCCATTGGCATGGGCCCAGAGCATGGCGACCTCGACGGCAGTCCAGATGGTCACGCCCGAAAGGAAGGTGCGCAGGATGTTGTCGAGGTTCTGGCTCTCGAACCAGAAGGCCTTGCTCTTCTGCTCGGCCGGGAATTTGCCATTGTACTTGAAGCGGTTTTCCTGCCGCTTCAGCACATAGAGATGCAGTTCGAAAGCGCCATAAAACAGGAACACGCAGACGGCGTTCACCGCGTAAAGCCAGGCGATCCAGCCGATGCCAAGCGTCTGCATCGCTCCCATCGGCGGGATCACCCAGGCCCAATAGGCAAACGCCGAAGCGGCGAAGATGGCATTCCACGGAAAGAAATAGTGCGGCAGCCACTTGATCAGGGCCACGAGCCTGGGTGGAAAGGCAAACAGCGGCGCCGTCTCGATCGGCTGGTTCGGCGCCCAGTCGCCGCGCTTGTTGCGCGTTCCATACTTCAGATCATCCATGACGCTCTCCTCCCGGCGGGCCGCCTGCGCTCCGCACAATTTCACTGATGGAAGGGGCGCCTTCAGCGCTTTTGCCGGTTCCGGTTCGCCGCTGGAGCCCGGCCTCCTTCTTGACAAAAATCTAGCAGGAGGCGGCCTGAACGACGAAGCCTTCTTTGATCAAATCAGATCAAAGGCTTTCGGCCGTGACGGTGATGAAGCGAATGGGCGCCGTATCGGGTTCCATTTCGGTAAGGCCGATCCGGCGGAGCACAATATCAAGCGCGCGACGGGCCTGAGCTTCAGGTGCCTGGTCGAGCACGACGTCCATGATGCCGTCGTTAAGAGCATTGCGCGTGTAGTCGGTGAGTTCGTGGCCGACGAAAAAGATCTCCTTGCCGCGTGGATGCCGGCGAAGCACGTCGATCAGGGCGGCGTTGGCCCCGCCCGCATTATAGAGACCGGCCATATCGGGATAGATCTCGAGCGCCGATCGCAACGCTTCGGCGCCGTAAAGTTCTTCGTCGCGGGTGAAGCCCAACCACTCGAACCGGCGTTCGCCTGGGTGTTCGCGGAAATACGCCGAAAAGCCGCTGATACGATCGCGATGAACCTGATAGATCGGATGGCAGAGGGCAACGACAGGGCCGGACCGACGCGCCATGCGGGCGATGAAGAGGGCCGCCGTTCTTCCGGCCGCCTGGTTGTCGATCCCGACGAACTCTCCGAGCGTCTCGGACGCCCGCGTAACGACATGGACCACCGGCACGCCGCGCGCGACGACCGCTTCGACCGCGGCGCTGATCAGCGGACTGTTGGGTACTGCAAGGATCAGGCCGGCACGTGGCACCTCGCTCGACAGAATCCGCCCAGCAATCTCCTCCGGCTTCATTTCCTCGGCGAAGCTGCGCTGGACGACGACGAGCGGATCGAGCGTCTCGGCAATCCGCTGGAACGCCTGGGACAGCCGCCGATAGAACGTGGTTTCGGGCCGCACCATCAGCACATCGATGCGCAGCAGCCCGCGATGGGTATCGGGAAGCGTGCGCGGGTAATTCAGCGTGCGGGCGGCGACGACCACCTTTTCGACCAGATCCGGGCGAACGCCGCCGCGCCCGTTCAAGACTCGCTCGACCGTCGCGGTTCCGACGCCTGCCAGCTTGGCGATATCGCGATAGTTCGGTTTGCTCACCCCAGAATCCTTCGCCTGGATTTCCGATGCATCTCCACAGCGCCATAGCATGCGGCACGGCCCGTTCGACAGCGTGCGCGCCGCAATTGCTGCGTTACACTCGCCGCTTACCGTCGATGGCCTATATCAACCGGATGCCCAAGAACCACAGAGGCTTCCATGACTTATGAATTGTACTACTGGAACGGCATTCAGGGCCGTGGCGAATTCGTACGACTGGCGCTCGAAGACGCCGACGCGGCTTACGTTGATGTCACACGCGTCGCTGACCGCGGCACCGGCGAGATGATGAAGCTCATGGGAAGTACCACCGCGGCACACATCCCTTTCGCGCCGCCGTTCCTAAGAGACGGCGACCAGGTCATTTCGCATGTAGCGAACATCCTCCTTTACCTCGGTCCCAAGCTCGGCCTTGCGCCAAAGGAGGAGGGGCTGCGCTGGTACGCCAACGGCCTGCAGCTCACCATCACCGATTTCGTCGCAGAAGTGCATGACACACACCACCCGATCGCAACGTCGAAATACTACGAAGACCAGAAGGAAGAGGCAAAAGCCCGCGCGTCCGACTTCGTCACGAACCGCATCCCGAAGTTTCTGAGCTATTTCGAGCGCGTTCTTGCGCAGAACCCTGAGGGTGGCGGTCACGCCGTTGGCAGCGCAGTTAGCTATGTCGATCTCTCGCTGTTCCAGGTGATCGAGGGACTGCGCTATGCCTTTCCCAGGGCGATGCGTCACTATGAGCACCTGTACCCCAACCTCTTGAGGCTGCATGCCTCGGTCAAGGCAAGACCAAGGCTTGGCGCCTATCTCGCTTCGCCGCGACGGCTGGCCTTCAACGAGGACGGCATCTTCCGTCGCTATCGTGAGCTGGATATCGAGCCCTAGGCGAACCGGCCTCCCTGAGGCAGTTGCGCCGCGTGAGGGAAGCCGTTCGTCTCGAGGTGATCTCGTCGCCTCAGGCAGCGGCAAGGGCGCGCGCTACTCGACATAATTCCAGGGAATGAAGCGATAGAGCGTTTCGTCCCTGGCTACGTGGCCGATGCCGGGAAACGGCAGGTGCGCGCCGGCGACGAGGTAACGGCCATCTGCCGCATCTGCAAGGCCTACGGCGCGGGTCGCGACCGCCGCAGCGCCGTCGACGTCGAAGGTAACGAAGACGTCGGGTGCATCGAACTGGATGTGGTCGCCGTGGATCACGTCACCCCAGAAGACGAGGCGCTGACCGTCATCGGATTTCAACACGATCGATGAATGTCCGGGCGTATGCCCGGCCCTGAGGATCGAACCGATGTTCGGCAAAACGTCGGCGTTGTCGGCGAAACGCTTCACCTTTCCGGCGGCGATATAGGGAGCGAGAGCATCGTGGGCACGCTGGAAGTCGGTCTTCTGTGCCTCGGTCATCGACGTCACGCCTTCGCGTTCGATCCAGAACCGATATTCGCGGTCGGCGAGATGGATCTCGGCATTCGGATATTGCGGCTTGCCATCGGCGGTAAGGCCGCCCGAATGATCGGCGTGCACATGCGTCAGGATCACGGCGTCGACCTGCTCGGCTCCGTAGCCGGAGGCGGTCAGGTGGCGAAGGAGCTTGCCGGCAGCGGCGCCGAGCAGCGCGCCCGACCCTGCGTCGATCAGCACCAGTCGTTCGCCGTCGTTGACCAGATAGGCATTGATCGACAGATGCGGCTCCTTGCCGAGAAAGTTGTCGTCGAGCTTGCGCTGCAGGTCGTCTACCGGTTCGTTCTGATAGATCGTCGCCATAGGCAGCGCCAGCGTGCCGTCCGACAGCGCAGTGACTTCATATTTTCCGAAGCGGAAGCGGTAGAAACCGGCATTGGCAACGGTCGAGAACGGCGCGGCGGAAAAGGCCAGGCGCGGCACGAGCGGCAACAGGGCCGTGGCGGCGAGAAGACCCAAAGCTTGTCTGCGGGTGGTCATGATCGGCTCCTTCGATTGAATGCGATGAAGCTATCAATTCAACCCTTCGTCGATTATCCTTCGATCATGGAAGTGATTGTTCCGGAAACGCATGAAATCCCCCCAGTCTCCCGATCTCAATAGCCTCAGGATCTTCCTCGAGGTCGCCCGCACCGAGAGTTTTTCCGCCGCCGCGCTTCGCCTGCACCTTCCACCAAGCACGGTCAGCCGACGCCTGCTGGAGCTAGAGACCGCGCTCGGCGTCGCATTGTTGTTGCGCTCGACGCGCCGCGTCTCCTTGACCGAAGCCGGCAAGCAGTTGCTGGAGTCGATTGGCGGAGCAGTGGAGTTGATCGATCGTGGCATTGCCGGTTTCCGCCCCGCCAACGGAACGGCCCGCGGGCGGCTGCGGGTCGCAACGTCGGTGGCCTTCGCGCGCACTTACCTGCCGCCGATCCTCAAGCGCTACGCAGATCTCTGCCCCGAAGTTCAGGTCGACCTGCAGACGACGCATCACAATGTCGACCTGATCGGCGAAAGCGTCGACGTGGCGCTGAGGATGGGCGAGCCGGTCGACAGCGAGATGATCTACCGAAAGATCGGAACGATCGAGCAACGGCTCTATGCCGCCCCGGCCTACTGCAGCGGGTTGACCCTGTCGTCGCCTGAGGACCTGATGGAGGTCGCGCTGGTGGCGCATCGGACGCGCATGCGGCGGGAATTCGCCCACTGGCTGCTGTCGGATGGCAGCCGGCACTTCACATTGGAGCGGCCACCATCGATCGTGGTCGACGATCCGGCCATTGGTGAGCGCCTGATCGCCGAGGGCCTCGGCATCGGTCTGCTCAGTGATGCGCTCGCCGCCGACGGGGTCGCCACGGGGCGGCTGGTGCCGGTCCTTGCCGAATGGTCGGGACCGCCCACGACGCTTTACTACCTCTATCATCAGCAACTGGGCGAGCTGCCGAAAGTGGCGGAATTCCTGAAGGCCGTGCGCGAAACGTTCCGTGTTCGGGCTGAGTGAGGCCCACCGTGCCGATGCGTTGAACAATTGCCACGGAGCGGCTTTTTGCGCCTATACCTGCAATTCTTCGATCGAATCCACCCGGTCTGGATAAAACGCCAGCCGGTCCTTGATTTCCACCACCGCCGCATGCGGTTTTTCATAGGTCCATATGGCGTTCTTCGACCGCTCACCGCCGATCGTGACGCTGTAGTAGGAAGCATCGCCCTTGTAAGGGCAATGGGACGAATGATCGGTGCGATCAAGCAATGACATGTCAACGTCCTTGCGGGGAATGTACTGCACCGCCGGGTAGGACGCCTCGCGCAACGTCAACGCATCGCGCGTATCGGCGATGACGTGTCCGCCGAGCTTGACGACGACGCGTGCCGGATTCCGATCGATGGTGATCGGATGATCGGGCCCCGGGATTTTGATCGATTTGTCAGACATGAACGATCGCCTTCGGAAAATTGCAACACGCTGTAGATGGGGGCATGTCTGCTGATTTCCAACCGGCAACGCCAATTGGGTACGTACTGCAACGGCCAAGGTCGATAGCGCTATATGGCAGCTAGCCGTAACGGTGCGTGTACTCGCCAACCCGGAAGTCCTCGAAGGATTGGTACCAGCTCTTTCCCGGCCAGATATAGTTCACGCGGCCTTCTGCCGGTCGATAGACGGCTGTATAGAGTGTCGGAAACGAGCCGCGCCCGGAATAGAGTGGCGGCTGCAGCAACCGATCGGTCAGGCTCGAAAGAGACGCGGAAGGGGCGGCCAATGCTTCAAGGAGTGCGAGCTGTCGCGCCATCGAAGACGCTGATGCCTTTGTGCTGCACTGATGGTTCGTGCATGCTTTGAGGCGGGTAACGATCGGTCGCTGGCGAGGGCCCAGAAACAAAGTCGCGTAGCAGCCGGAGCGATCAAGCACGGTCACGTTTTGCGGGAGGGCAACCGGTATCCGGCATAGGGCCTCAACGGCCTCACTCACTTTGCGGCAGGTTTCGAGCACGTAACGGATCATCAGAATGATCGAGAAGCCGACGCCTTGAACATAGCTTCCGCCCAAGGTCACGCTGGCGACCAATCCTTCCTCGTTCATCCCGTCGACACAGCCGCCCCAAGGCCGCTGCGCCTTGCAAATCACCTTCAGGTTCGACCATTCGGTCATCTCAAACCGGTCCGACACGACACCGGGCGGATAGTCGAAATTGCGGATCAGCGCAGGGCCCTCGTCTCCGAGCCAGACGGCCTGGCTGCAGCCAAAGCGCTCTGGCGCAGGACGGTAGTGACTGAGCAGCCTGTGGGCGACTTCATCGTCGCCGACGAGAGCACAGGCTCGCTCATAGTGAGGGATCAACTCGGGCATATGGCTTGCGAGAGCGGCGCGACAGTCTTTGGCGCTGGGCGTCAAAGCTGCACCTCGCCCGAAGTACCAGCTCTCGGCCTCGGCGCGCCCGGCGACAAACCGGGATAGCCAGGCTTCTCCCGGCCGATCCTCCCGCGCGGCGACGAACGTCTTGTCCATGCACGGGACTATAGTGGCGGACCCGTTTCCATGGCAACGCAGCTCCCCGCAAAAGCCGCAGGTCCCTACCGTCAGCTCTCGCCAGCCGGTAGGGATTGGATCGCCGCCCTGGTGTCTCCTTCGGCGATCCGGATCGCCAAATCGCTCTCATCGAGCAGCTTGCGCACCTCCATCACGCCCTTGGCCGTATCCGACCAGCTATGTCTCCAGACGAGAAGTCCTACCGAGCCGACGATGGCGACGAGAAACGCGATCGGGCCCAGGAACCAGAGAGCAGCGGCAACTGTGAAGTAGTACGAGCGAACGCCCTGGCTGAAGGAGCGAAGCGCCGGATTGATCATCAGCGACAGGGCCTGGGTCCAGGCAGTGGTGTCTCGGACTTCATCTCGCGACGGGCTGGCTCCGATCGCCGCGAGACAATAGTTGATCTGCCGCACCGCCCAGATGAACTCGGAAAGCCCCCGCAGCAATGTCGCCATGACAAGCAGCACCTTGCATTGAAACAGCCATAGCGGCTCGATTGGCGCGAACATCGCGATGATCCCCGCCTGAAGGCCGATCGTCGGCTGGATGAAAAGCGCGCTGCTCATGGCGACAATGACGATGAGATTGGCCGAACCGAAGAACGAGGCCGAGTTGATCGTGTGGCCGAGGATGGCCGCATCGCCGATGAAATTGGTGTCTCGTGTCAGAACCTCGCGCATCCAGGCCTGCCGGATACGCACCATGTCCAGCATCAGGCTGTCAGTCCGGCGCGGCCAGCCAAGCGCCATCATCGGCTCCAATCCCACCCAGGTTGCGAGGAACAGGATAATCGCAGTCCAATCAAGCATCTGCACGGCTCAGCCTCCCATCACAGCTGTTCCTAATAGAAGCCGCGATGCGCGACTCGTCAACGCGTCGGCGTAGCCGAAATTGACCGTGGCCGGGGTCATGGGCCTTGCTGATTGAACACCCTGGCGACTTACGTTTCATCAACGGATTGACACAATCTGTATCCTGGATACAATTTGCCTCGGTCTTGGGAGGGATCGATGACTCAAGCCTTCGAATGGCGAAGCCAATCGCGCCTACTCGACGAAGTCGCGCAGGCGCTTCGCGAACGCATCTATGCCGGTGTCTACGCGCCCGGAGCGACGCTCCGTCAGGAGCGGATCGCTGCCGAATTCGGCATCAGCCGAACACCGTTGCGCGAAGCCCTGCGGGTGCTGGAGCGCGACGGGCTCGTGGTCAACAAGCCAGGCAGTGGCGTCAGGGTCGCGACTGCCGACCTGCCGAAACTTCTCGACGCCTATGCTGTGCGCGAGGCAATGGACGGTGTCGCGGCGCGCAACGCCGCGGAGCGCGCGACATCGGCCGAAATCAAGGATCTCGCAAAGCAGGTCGAGCGACAGCGCAAGATCGTCGAAAACTGGGATCCCGGTGCCTACACCCAATCCAACGTCCTTTTTCACGAGGCAATCGTCGCCGCCTCACGCAATGCGTCGCTGGCACCGCTCGGCCCGCTTCTGCGCATGACCTCGCAGGTCTTTGCGCCGGCCTTTTCGCTTTCGAGCGAACGCGCCAGCGCGGCCGTCGCCGAACACGGCCTGATCGTCGAGGCGATCGCGGCACGGAACCTCGACGAGGCCGAGAAGCTGGCGCGCGCGCATATCCACGCGACCGCAACGAGATTGAAAGCGCTCCTCGAGGAGCGCGATACTGACAAAGAGGCATGATCGTGAAGACCTACGGCAATTTCATCGCGAACAAATGGGAGGATGCAGCGGGCGGAGAGTTCATCGCCGTGCGAGACCCTTCCAACGGCCAGGAGTTCGCGCGCATTGCCCGGGGCACCCGGGAAGACATCGATCTCGCCGTGCGGTCTGCACGCGCGGCGCTCTCCGGCGACTGGGGAGGCATGACGCCCACGGAGCGTGGGCGGGTGCTGAGCCGGATTTCGGCAGCAGTGCTGCGCAACATTGATGTGCTGACGGAACTCGAAGCGCGCGATGTTGGCAAGCCGCTAACGCAGGCACGCGCCGACGTCGTGGCGCTCGCCCGTTATCTCGAATTCTATGGCGGCGCCGCCGACAAGGTGCATGGCGACACGATCCCGTACCAGAACGGCTTCACCGTCTTGACGGTCTATGAACCGCACGGGGTTACCGGCCATATCATCCCCTGGAACTATCCTATGCAGATCCTCGGCCGTAGCCTGGGTGCCGCGCTTGCGATGGGCAATGCGGCGGTGGTCAAGCCGGCGGAAGAAGCCTGTCTCACCATTCTGGAATTTGCCCGCATCGCCGAAGAAGAAGGCTTGCCGTCGGGCGCGCTGAATATCGTCACCGGCTTCGGCGCGGAGGCCGGTGCGGCCCTTTCCGAACATCCTGACGTCAACCACATATCGTTCACCGGTTCTGTCCGCACCGGCGAAATGGTGCAGGCGGCAGCTGCGAAGAATGCGGTGCCGGTGACACTGGAACTCGGCGGCAAGTCGGCGCAGATCGTTTTTGCCGATGCCGATCTCGACCGCGCCATTCCCTTCCTCGTCAATGCCGGTATTCAGAACGCCGGCCAGACCTGCTCGGCCTCGTCGCGCATTCTCGTTGAGCGGTCGGTCTACGAGGAGGTGGTCGCGCGTATGAGCGAGAGTTATCGTGCGCTCAAGGTCGGCCCGGCTGGCGCCGATTTCTCGGTCGGTCCGGTCGTCTCGCAGCGGCAGAAGGCGATCGTCGAGGGCTTCCTTGCCGACGCCGCAAAGGATGGCCTGAAGATCGCAGCTCAAGGCGAGATCGTCGCTGACGCACCCACCGAGGGCGCCTATGTCGCCCCCACGCTTCTGCGCGACGTGCCGCACGAACACCGCACGGTGCAGGAAGAGATCTTCGGACCGGTGCAAGTGATCATGCCCTTCGACGGCGAAGAGGAGGCAATCCGCCTTGCCAACGGCACCGCCTACGGCCTCGTCTGCGGCGTTTGGACCAATGACGGCGGACGGCAGTTGCGCATGGCGCGTGCCGTGCACGCAGGCCAGGTGTTCATCAACAATTATGGCGCGGGCGGCGGCGTCGAGCTGCCCTTCGGCGGCGTCAAGAAATCGGGCCATGGCCGCGAAAAGGGTTTCGAGGCCCTCTACGGCTTTGCCAGCATGAAAACCATTTCTGTCTACCACGGCTAGAGCCAGGAGACGTGGGCGTTTTCCGCCCACATCCCACTCTAATCTCTGATCCAAGTTTGCCCCGGGAGGAACACGTGTCACTAGAAGGTAAAGTCGCTCTCATCACCGGCGCGGGTTCGGGCTTCGGCGAGGGCATTGCGAAACGCTTCGTCGCAGGCGGCGCCAAGGTCATCGTCGTCGACCGCGATGCCGTCGGCGCTGAGCGCGTTGCCAAGGAACTCGGAGACAACGCCATTGCCGTCGTTGCCGATATCGCCAAGCAGACCGATGTCGAAGCCGCCGTTGCGGCCGGTATCGAGACGTTCGGCCGCGTCGATATCCTGATCAACAATGCCGGCATCGGCCACAAGCCGCAGAACGCCGAACTGGTCGAGCCTGATGAGTTCGATCGCATCCTCGGCGTCAACGTCCGCGGCGTCTACCTGATGACCCGGGCGCTGCTGCCGCACATGAAGGAAAATAAGGCTGGCGTCATCGTCAACATCGCGTCCACCGGCGCCAACCGGCCGCGGCCGAATCTGGCCTGGTACAATGCGACCAAGGGCTGGGTGGTCTCCGCCACCAAGGCACTGGCGATCGAACTTGCGCCATTCAATATCCGCGTGGTGGCGCTCAATCCGGTCGCCGGCGAGACGCCGCTGCTTTCGACCTTCATGGGAGAAGACACCGAGGAAATCCGCAAGAAGTTCCGCGATTCCATTCCGCTCGGACGCCTGCTGAAGCCCGAGGACCTGGCCGAGGCCGCCGCCTTCGTCGCCTCGCCGCAGGCCTCGATGATCACCGGCGTCGCACTGGATGTGGACGGCGGACGCTCGATCTAAGTAACTGGGACCATAAACAACGAAACCGCAAAGCGGGGGAACCATGATGAACTTGACGAAATGGGCACTTGCCTCGTGCTTCATCGCCGCGTCGCTGACGACGGCGATGGCCAAGGACACGATCACCGTCGGCCAGGTGCTGGAGCCGCCGGGCCTCGACCCGACCGCCGGTGCCGCAGCACCGATCCGCTACATCACGTACGGCAACCTCTTCGAGGGCCTGGTGCGTGTGGTGGAAGACGGCACGGTGAAGCCGCTGCTCGCCGAAAGCTGGACGGTCTCCAGCGACCAGAAGACCTACAGCTTCAAGCTTCGCCAGGGCGTCAAGTTCCACGACGGCACGCCGTTCGACTGCTCAGTCGTCAAGTTCTCCTATGAACGCGCGGTTGCGGCGGACTCCACCAATGCGCAGAAGGGGCTGTTCGAGCCGATCGAAAAGACCGAATGCCCGGATCCAGCCACCGCCGTCGTGACGCTGAAGCGCCCGGCGTCGAATTTCCTCTTCAACATGGCCTGGGGCGACGCGGTGATGATCGCGCCTTCATCCGCCGCCGACAACAAGACCAAGCCGGTCGGCACCGGTCCGTTCAAGTTCAAGGAATGGGCAAAGGGCGACAAGGTCGTACTCGAAAAGAACGCCGGCTACTGGGGCGAACCCGCCAAGCTCAGCGAAGTGACCTTCAAGTTCATCAGCGATCCTTCGGCCGCCGCCGCCGCCGTTCTCGCTGGCAATGTCGATGCCTTCCCAATGTTCCAGGCAGCGGAACTCGTGAGCCAGTTCCAGAGCGATCCGAACCTTCAGGTCGAGGTCGGCAGCACCTCTGGCAAGGTGGTCCTCGCTCTCAACAATGCAAGGAAGCCGTTCGACGACGTGCGTGTCCGTCAGGCGCTCGCTTATGCAATCGACCGCAAGGCGCTGGTCGAAGGCACCTATTCCGGCTTCGGCACGACGATCGGCTCGCACTATTCGCCGGTCGAACCCGGTTATGTCGATCTGAACGAGACCTACCCCTACGACCCCGGCAAGGCGCAGCAACTGCTGCAGGAAGCGGGCGTCCAAGGTCTCGAGATCACCATCATGCTGCCGCCGCCGGCCTATGCCCGCCGCGGCGGCGAGATCATCGCGGCCATGCTCAGCGAAGTCGGCGTCAAGGTGAACCTCGTCCCGATCGAGTTCGCGCAGTGGCTGGACCAGGTGTTCAAGAACTCCGACTTCGACGCGACGATCATCGCCCATGCCGAGGCCCGCGACCTCGATATCTATGCCCGCGACAAATACTACTTCAACTACCAGAACCCGGAATACAAGGCGCTCTACAAGTCCTACACGCTCGCCTCGACCGAAGCCGAGCAGATGGACCTCATCGGCCAGCTCCAGCGCAAGCTGGCAGCCGACGAACCGAACGTCTTCCTCTACGCGCTGCCGAAGATCGGCGTCTGGAACAAGAAGGTAAAGGGGCTCTGGAAGAACATGCCGGTGCCGGCCGACGATCAGACCCAGACCTATTGGGAAAACTGATCGACCTTCAATGAGCGGGATGCGGGCGAAAAACCGCACCCCGCTCCGGCATCCCGCCCTCCTCGTCGGGAAGGGCGGCTGCAGATCTGCAGTTGACCGCCGCACCCGGCGCCGGTCAACGCTCGCTCTTTCCGGGAGGTTGATGTGATTTCCTTCATTGGCGGTCGCCTCGTGTCGCTGGTTTTGACGACATTGGTCGCCTCAGTCATCGTCTTTCTGCTGATGCAGGTATTGCCCGGCGACCCGGCGGTGCTGATGCTCGGCATGAATGCCGACCCGGACGCGATCGCGGCACTGCACAGACAACTGGGCCTCGATCAGCCGATCTGGATCCGTTACCTCCACTGGATCGGCGGCTTCGTCGTCGGCGATTTCGGCACGAGCCTTACCTATTCGGTTCCGATCCGCGAGTTGCTCGGCCCGCGTATCCTGGTAACGCTGCCGCTGGCTTTGCTCTCCATGGCGATCTCCGTCGTCGTCGCCATTGCCATCGGTGTCTATGCCGCGGCCAATCGCGGCAAGGCCGGCGACACCGTCGTTATGGGCATCGCCCAGGTCGGCGTCGCCATCCCGAATTTCTGGCTGGCGCTGCTCTTCATCCTGCTCTTCGCGCTGAAGCTTTCCTGGTTCCCGGCCTCCGGCTTTGCCGGCTGGGAAGGCGGCATCTGGAGCGGCCTGCACTCGCTCATCCTGCCGGCCTTCGCGCTCGGCCTGCCGCTTGCCGCCATTCTCGGGCGTGTCACGCGCTCGGCCGTCATCGAGACGCTCGGCGAGGATTTCATCCGCACCGCCCGCGCCAAGGGGCTCAGCCGTTCCGGCGCGCTGTGGAAGCATGCGGTTCCGAACGCTCTGATCCCGGTCGTCACGATCATCGGCCTGCAGTTTTCCTTCCTGCTTGCCGGCACCATCATCATCGAGAACGTCTTCAACCTGCCGGGTATCGGCCGCCTGGTCTTCCAGGCGATCGCCCAGCGCGACCTGGTGACGGTGCAGACGCTGGTGACGCTGCTCGCGGCTTCCGTCATCACCATCAATTTCCTCGTCGATCTGGTCTATGGCTACCTGGATCCGCGGCTGTCGCGAGGGGGCCACTGATGTCCAGTCCCACGGTCGCCTCTGAACCCGGCCTCATCTCCAAGCTCATCGGCAGCAGAAACCTGACGATCGGCGCCACCGTCACTTTCATCCTCGTGGCAATGGCGATCGTCTCCTATGCCTGGACGCCCTATTCGCCGACCGCGATGAACTTCCGCGACAAGCTACAGGGGCCGAGTCTTGCCCATTGGTTCGGCACCGACAATTTCGGCCGCGACATCCTGTCGATGATCATGGTCGGCGCCCGCAACTCGATCAGCGTTTCGATCGTCGCGGTTCTGGTCGGCGCCGGCATCGGCGTGCCGCTCGGCGCCTGGGCTGCCGCGCGCGGCGGGTGGGTCGACGGCCTCGTCATGCGCATGAGCGACCTTGCCTTCGCCTTCCCGGCGCTTCTGACCGCCGTCATCATCACCGCCATCTTCGGCCCCGGCGCAACCAATGCGATGATCGCGATCGGCATCTTCAACATCCCGGTCTTTGCCCGCGTCACCCGTGGCGCCTCGATGGGCCTCTGGAAGCGCGAATATGTGCAGGCTGCACGCTGCGCCGGCCGCGGCGACGTGGCGATCACGCTTTTACACATCCTGCCCAACATCAACCATGTGCTGCTCGTCCAGGTGACGATCCAGTTCGCCTTGGCGATCGTCGCCGAAGCCGGTCTCTCCTATGTCGGTCTCGGCACGCAGCCGCCAATGCCGAGCTGGGGCAAGATGCTGAACGACGCCCAGACCTTCATCTATCAGGCGCCGTGGCTTGCGATCTTCCCGGGGTTGGCGATCACCTTTGCCGTGCTCGGCCTCAACCTTTTAGGCGATGGTCTGCGCGACATTCTCGACCCGCGCGTGAGGCGGCAACGATGACGAAACCCTTGCTTCGAATGGCCGGCATGTCGGCCGAACTCACGGCGGGCACGAGCCAGGTCGATATCGTCTCAGACGTCGATCTCGAACTCAAACGTGGCGAGCGCCTCGGCATCGTCGGCGAATCCGGCAGCGGCAAGTCCATGACCGCACTCGCCGTGATGGGCCTGCTGCCGCAACGCATGCGGGTGAGGGGCGAACTTTCTTTCGACGGCCGCAATCTCGCGGGGCTGTCGGAAGTCGACTATTGCGGCTATCGCGGCCGGCGCATGGCGATGATCTTCCAGGAGCCGATGACGGCGCTCAACCCGGTGAAATCGATCGGCGCGCAGATTGCCGAGGGACGGCGGCTTCACCTCGGGGAAACCAGGGCCGATGCTGAAAAGCGGGCCCGTGCACTACTCGACCGGGTCGGACTGCCGGCGCCGCGCTTCGACCTGGACCTCTACCCGCACCAGCTCTCCGGTGGCCAGCGGCAGCGCGTGATGATCGCCATGGCGATCGCCTGCGAACCGGACCTCTTGATCGCCGACGAGCCGACGACCGCGCTCGACGTCACCGTGCAGGCGCAGATTCTCGACCTGCTGGACGAATTGATCGAAGACACCGGTACCGCGCTGATGCTGATCACCCACGATCTCGGCGTCGTCTCCGAGATGACCGACCGCATCGCGGTCATGTATGCCGGCCGCATCATCGAAACCGGGCGGACCAACGATGTCTTCGCGCGCATGGCGCATCCCTATGCCCGCGGCCTCTTTGCCGCCTCGCCGCATGGCGCGGCCCTTGCGCCACGCCAAGCGGGCGAAGGACGTCCGCGACTGAACGCTATCCCCGGCATCGTTCCCGATCCTTTCGGTCGGCCGCCCCACTGTTCCTTCGCCGAGCGCTGCGCTTATGTTCAGCCGGATTGCCGGCGGGCGATTCCGGCGCTGGACGTGATCAACATCGATGAAAATGTCGAGCATCGCGCCGCCTGCTTTCATCCGCGCGAAAGGATGGTGGCACCGTGAGCGAGGTTATTCTTAAAACCACCGATCTCGTGCGTGAATACGATCTGCCGCGCCCTTCGATCTTCTCGAAACAAAGCCGCCTGCGGGTGCTGCATAGCGTGAGCATCGAACTCGCAGCCGGCCGGAGCCTCGGCATCGTCGGCGAAAGCGGCTCTGGCAAATCGACGCTGGCACGCGCGGTTATGGGACTGGAGCGGCCGCAATCGGGTGAGGTCAATATTGCCGGCAAGGACATCTATACGCTCGACCGCGCCGGACTGCGCGAAGCGCGCAAGGGCTTCCAGGCGATTTTCCAGGATCCGTACGGTTCGCTCGATCCGCGCCATACGGTCCGGACGATCATCTCCGAGCCGATCGTTTCGCTGGAACGCGGCACCGGCACGGCGGAGCGCAACAAGCGCATCGCCGAAGTGCTGGAAGCCGTCGGGCTGCCGCTTGCGTCCGTCGACAAATATCCGCACGAATTCTCCGGCGGCCAGCGGCAGCGCATAGCCATTGCCCGCGCGCTCATTACCCGGCCGGCGTTGATCGTTGCCGACGAGCCCGTTTCGGCGCTCGACGTCTCGATCCAGGCGCAGGTCCTGAACCTGATGATGGACCTGCAGGAGAAGCTCGGCCTCTCCTATCTCTTCATCAGCCACGATCTCGGCGTGGTGCGCGCCATCACCGATCGGGTCGCGGTCATGCATCTCGGCCGGATCGTCGAGGAGGGACCGACGGCTGAAGTCTTCGACAATCCGCGCCATCCTTACACCCAGGCGCTGGTCGCCGCCGTGCCGAAACCGTTTTCCGGCCGTCGCAAGCGGATCCGCTCTGATGCACCGCCGCAAACGCCCGTCCATACCGCAACGACCGCAGCCGGCTGCGCCTATGCCGCCGTCTGTCCGATGAGGCAGGAGATCTGCCTGACCCGAACGCCTGAGGCCAAGCCGGTGACGCCGGCCTGGTCCGCCCGCTGCCATTTCGCCTAGGAATTGATCCCATGTCCGAACTTGCCGATTTCTCCGCCGTCGATCTTGTCGAGGCCTACCGCTCGAAAAAGCTTTCCCCCGTCGATGTCACCGAAGCCGTGATCGCTCGCATCGACGCCTTAGAACCGAAACTGAACGCGCTCTGGGCCTATGACCCGGCCGAAGCGCGCAAGGCCGCAAGGGCCTCGGAAGAACGCTGGGCGAAAGGCGCTCCTCTTGGCGCGATCGATGGCGTGCCCGTGACGATCAAGGAGAACATCGCAACCAAGGGAACAGCCGTCCCGCTCGGCTGCGCCGCCGTGACACTCACACCGGCCGCCGCTGACGCGCCGCCGGCCGCACGCACCCGAGAGGCGGGCGGCATTCTGCTCGCCAAGACCACCATGCCCGACTACGGCATGCTTTCCTCCGGCCTTTCCAGCTTCCACAAGCTGGCCCGCAACCCGTGGGATCTTTCGGCCAATCCCGGTGGCTCCAGCGCCGGCGCCGCAGCGGCAGCCGCCGCGGGTTATGGCCCCCTACATATTGGTACTGATATCGGCGGCTCGGTCCGCCTGCCGGCTGGCTGGTGCGGCATCGTCGGCCTGAAACCTTCGGCGGGCCGGATCCCGATCAATCCGCCCTTCATCGGCCGCGTCGCCGGACCGATGACCCGGACGGTCGCCGACACCGCGCTCTATATGTCCGTGCTTTCAAAACCCGATGCCCGCGACACGATGGCTCTGCCCTATGCGGAACTCCCGTGGCTCGATCTCGATTGCGACGTGAAGGGCCTGAAGATCGGTCTCTGGCTCGACGCCGGCTTTGGCCAGTCGGTCACCGAGGAAACGGAACAGGCGATCAGCCAGGCGGCGAAGTTTTTCGCCGATGCCGGCGCGATCATCGAACCGGTCGGCCCGTTCCTCACCCGCGAGATGATCGATGGCCTCGACCGCTTCTGGCGGGCGCGCGGCTGGGAGGACGTGTCGCGCCTTTCGCCGGAAAAACAGGCGCAGATCCTGCCCTACATCTTCGACTGGATCAAAACGGCCGAGAATTTCTCCGGTCGCGAGGTCTATACCGGCTTCGCCCAGATCGAGGCCATGCGCAACGCGCTGCATGCGGCCCTTAACGGCTTCGATTTCATCCTGTCGCCGACCGCACCGACGGCGTCCTATCCGGCCGAATGGGCCTCGCCGATCAACGACCCGCAAAAGCCGTTCGAGCATATCGCCTTCACCGTCGCCGCCAACATGGGTGGGCAACCGGCGATTTCGATCAACTGTGGCTATACCTCGGGCGGCCTGCCGATCGGTCTGCAGATCATCGGCCAGTCCTTCGACGACATCGGTGTGCTGCGTCTCGCACGCGCCTTTGAAACCATGCGCCCTGAGCAGCGGCCTTGGCCCAAGGTCGCATGATGCGCGACACGATGCGCTACACCATCGAAAGCGGCGACCTGGAAAACATCGTCTCCCGCCTGCTCGACATCGTTCGCCGGCTCGGCGTCAGCGTTTCCAAGCTCGCCATAGAGGTGGATGGAGGCAAGGCGAACCTCGAAATCGCCGTGTCCTCGGCTTCGCACGCCATAGCCAACACGCTCAGGGAACGCATCGCGCAAATCGAGGGCGCTCGACCGCTGCTAAGCTCCGACCACGGCGCCGCGGCCTCATAGCCGGGCAAGACTCTCAACCCCAATGCGGCCATGCCGCTTAAATCAGACTGAAACCACAGGAGTGCCGAAATGGCTCGTAAGCTTTTCATCCTTCCCGGCGACGGCATCGGCCCGGAAGCCATGGCGGAAGTCCGCAAAATCATCGCCTACATGAATGCCGAGCTTGGCGCCGGCTTCGTGACGGACGAGGGCCTGGTCGGCGGTTCGGCCTATGACGCCCACGGCCAGGCGATCTCGGAAGCGGACATGAAGAAGGCGCTTTCCGCCGATGCGGTGCTGTTCGGCGCCGTCGGCGGTCCGAAGTGGGATGCGGTGCCCTACGAGGTCCGCCCGGAAGCCGGTCTGTTGCGCCTGCGCAAGGACCTCGAGCTGTTCGCCAACCTGCGGCCGGCGATCTGCTATCCGGCGCTGGCGGCCGCCTCGTCGCTGAAGCCCGAGCTTGTCGAAGGCCTCGACATCCTGATCGTGCGCGAGCTGACCGGCGGCGTCTATTTCGGCGAGCCGAAGGAGATCGTCGATCTCGGCAACGGCCAGAAGCGCGGCATCGACACCCAGGTCTACGACACCTACGAGATCGAGCGCATCGCCGGCGTCGCCTTCGAGCTCGCCCGCACAAGGCAGAACCGCGTCTGCTCGATGGAGAAGCGCAACGTCATGAAGTCGGGCGTGTTGTGGAACCAGGTGGTGACCGAGACGCACAAGGCGAACTATGCCGACGTTCAGCTCGAGCACATGCTGGCGGATGCCGGCGGCATGCAGCTGGTGCGCCAGCCGAAGCAGTTCGACGTCATCGTCACCGACAACCTGTTCGGCGACATGCTGTCGGACGTGGCGGCGATGCTGACCGGTTCGCTCGGCATGCTGCCGTCGGCCTCGCTCGGCGCCCCGGATGCGGTCAGCGGCAAGCGCAAGGCGCTCTACGAGCCGGTGCACGGTTCGGCCCCCGACATCGCCGGCAAGGGCATTGCCAACCCGATCGCGATGATCGCCTCGTTCGCCATGTGCCTGCGCTACTCCTTCAACCTGGTGAAGGACGCCGACAATCTGGAGAAGGCGATCGCCAACGTGCTCGACCAGGGCATCCGCACCGGCGACATCATGGCCGAAGGTGCGAGGAAGGTCGGCACGACAGAGATGGGCGACGCCATCCTCGCCGAGTTCAAGGCGCTGTCGGCCTGATCAGCGGACGATGCCGCATGGCACCGGCCTGACACCGGCCGCCACCCGACAAACAGACACCTCCGGAGCGCATCCGGAGGTGTCTTGCGTTGACGCATTGAGCGACAGTATCGCGTCAGATCGTGATGCCGCCGTCGATGTTGATCGCCTGGCCGGTGATGAAGGCCGCCTCGTCGGAGGCGAGAAAGGCGCAGACGGCAGCGACCTCCTCCACCGTGCCGAAACGCCCGGCCGGCTGTCGGCTGATGAAGGACCGGTAAGCCTCGTCCCGGCTTCCGAGTTTCTCGCCAAGTTCGCCGATGCGTTCCTCCAGCGAGGGCGATGCGACCGTTCCGGGGCAGACCGAGTTACAGCGAATGCCCAGGGACACGTAGTCGGCGGCGACTGCCTTGGTCAGGCCGATGACGCCGCCCTTGGCGGCGCCGTAAGCGGCGCGCCGCGGAAAGCCCTTGATCGAGGAGGCGACCGATCCGATGGTGATGATGCTGCCGCCATCAGCCTTCATCTTCGGGACCGCGCCGGCGATGACGTTATAGGCGCTGTCGAGGGTGATGTTTACCGAGCGGCGCCAGTCGGCAGCCGAGCATTCCTCGATCGTGCCCTGATGCACATAACCGACGGCATGCACCAGGATATCGATCCGTGCGAAGGCCTCGAAATAGGCGGCGACCGCCGCGTGATCGGTCGCATCGAGCCGCGTCGTCGCAGCGCCGTCAAGGGTGGCGAGCAGGTCGGCATTGATGTCGCTGGCGTAAACCTCGGCGCCTTCCGACATCAGCCGCTCGGCGACGGCACGGCCGATACCCTGGCCGGCCGCCGTGACCACGGCCACGCGTCCGGCCAAACGTTCCGTCTTTCCATTCATGGTGAGACCCTTCTGTAAGCCTAGAGTGACTGAACGATCTGGCGCTGGCGGCCGAGCCGGTCGATGCTGAGTTCCACCACGTCGCCAGGCTTCAGATAGCGCGGCGGCTTCTTGCCCATGCCGACGCCTGGCGGCGTGCCGGTGCAGATGAGATCGCCGGGCTCAAGCACGCAGAACTCGCTCATGTAGGAGACGATGGTCGCGACATCGAAGATCATGCGCGCGGTCGTGCCCGCCTGCATGCGTTCGCCGTTGACGTCGAGCCACATCGAAAGCGCCTGCGGATCCGGCACCTCGTCACGGGTGACGAGCCACGGACCCGTCGGGCAGAAGTTTGGGAAGCTCTTGCCCTTCACCCATTGGCCGCCGCGCTCCATCTGCCAGGCGCGTTCGGAGACATCGTTGACAACCGTGTAGCCGAAGACATGGTCCATCGCCTCGCTACGCGAAACATTCAACGTCCGCTTGCCGATGACGATGCCGAGTTCGACCTCCCAGTCGAGCTTGGCCATCGTCCTCGAATAGAGGATTGGATCGTTCGGACCGCAATAGGTGCCGGCCGCCTTGTTGAAGAGGATTGGTTCAGCAGGCACCGGCAGCCCGGCTTCAGCAGCATGGTCCGAATAGTTGAGGCCGACACACCAAATGTTGCGCGGTTGCTTGATGGGAGCGCCGATACGCGTCGACAAGAGCGCAACCTCGGGAAGTGCGTGGAAATCGGCGTCTGCCAGCTGCGCGCTTACAGTTCCAATCGTTTCGGGCGTGACGTCCTCGACCAACGAGGATACGTCCCATGCTTTGCCGTTCTCGTCGAGTATGCACGGTTTTTCGCGACCGATGTCGCCTATCCGGACCAATTTCATACCGTTGTCCTATCGTTCTTTTTAGACCACCAGGTGTTGTGCAGCGGAGCGCCGGCCACGAACGCGCTGGCACCGAGCTGCTCCTGGATTCGAATGCATTCGTTCCACTTGGCCATCCGCTCCGATCGCGTGAAAGAACCGACCTTCAGCTGGCCGGCGCCGAGCCCTATGGCGAGATGACTGATGGATACGTCCTCCGTTTCTCCCGAACGTGCCGATACGACCGATCGCCAACCGGCCCTTTCGGCGGTGAGATAGGTTTCCACCGCTTCCGTGACTGTTCCTACCTGATTGACCTTGATCAGCACGGCATTACAGGCGCCATTGCTGGCTGCATCGCGGACGAGAGCCGCATTTGTCACGAGATAGTCGTCGCCGACTATTTGGACACGCCCCCCGAAACGGGTCGTAAATGCGGCCATACCTTCGATATCGTCCTCGGCCAGAGGGTCTTCGATCGACGCGATCGGGTAGGTATCGAGCCATCGGCCCAGCTGGTCGATCATCTCGCCCGAATCCAGTTCGCGATTTTCCAGCGCCAATTTGTAGCGGCCACCTCGTCCGAACTCCGAGGCAGCAACGTCAAGTGAGATGACGACCCGGTCGCCCGGCGTCTCGCCCGCTTTCACGATAGCCTCGCATAACGTCTCGAGCGCCTCTTCGTTGCTATCGAAAGCGGGCCACCAACCGCCCTCGTCCGCCACCCCCGCAAGCCGGCCTCTGCTCGCCATAAGATCGCCGGCGGCGAAGTAGACGGCATTGGTGATCTCCATGACCTCTTCGAAACTCGAGGCGCCTGGAACCATGATCATGAAGTCCTGCACGTCCACGCGCCTGCCTGCGTGAGCCCCTCCACCGAATATCTGGATCTCGGGCAGAGGGATGGACGGCTGCCGGCCATATGCGCTGGCAACACGGCGCCACAACGGCTCACGGGCAGCCGCAGCAGCGGCGTGCAATACCGCAAGTGACACGGCGACTGTGGCGTTGCCGCCGAGAACCGCCTTTGACGGCGACGGGTCGAGCGCGCAGAGGGCAGCGTCTGCTCCCGATTGATCGAGGACGTCCCTTCCGATCAGCGCCCTCGCAATCGGCCCGTCGATATTTGCCACGGCCTTTGCAACGCCCTTCCCGCACAAGCTGCTGCCGCCATCACGCAAGTCGGTTGCTTCGCGGGTTCCTCTCGAAGCGCCGGCCGGTGCGATCGCGCGGCCTTGCGCTCCACTGGCAAGCGTAATTTCGGCCTCGACGGTCGGGTTTCCCCGCGAGTCCCAAACGCGCCGGCCCTTGATCCCGGCGATTTGCGTGTCGTTCATTTGCAGAGTTCCTCGGCCCAGGCTCGCGTTACATCGGCCAGGGTGGCTGGGGGTGACTGGATCAGGTTACGGGCAAATTGGCGGATGAAGTCCTTGTCTGTGCGTGTCGTGATGTATTCGACCGGCGATTTTCCGTCGACGCGCGCCAGCAGAAGAGCCGGCAAGAGCCTCGCAGCCCGGGCCTCAAGCGCAATTGCCGGCTCCCAGGTCACTCCCGTGAGATATGATTTCACGAGAGCCTCGAAACTGTGCAGAAGCTCCGCCGCATCCTGCCGTCGCCAGATACACTTCAGCAGCAGGTGATTGAGACAGAAGGCAAGATCGAAGCATGGATCGCCATACCAAGCACATTCTGCATCGAGGATGATCGGACCATCCTGGCCAATCAGAATGTTTTTTGGGCTGACGTCACCGTGAACAAGTGCGGTCTTCGTGTTCATCACGCCCCGCGACAGTGCGAGAAGCGGTGCAGCAAGATCAGGATGCACCTGCGCCGTCGCTTCAAGATAGGGCTCAAGGCGGATCGAGTGAAAGACCTCGTCATTGGCGAACCGGCGGCCGATATCCTGCGAGTGCGCGGTCGCCGCATGGATCGCCGCAACAACGCCCCCCAGACGACGCGCGAACGTCACATCGACGCGCCCGTTGCGCAACTCCTCCTTCCAGACGGGATTTTCGGAAGGATTGAAATAGGTCATGGCGAATGCACCGAGCGACGGATCATGTGCAAGAATGCGCGGAACGGCAGCCGGAGCGACCTTTGCGGCCTCGAGCATCCATTCGACCTCGCTGGCGTTTCGCGTGACCGGCGCTTTCCAGTCCTGGGCTACGCGCAGGCTCGCCAGCGCCTTCTTGACGACGAAACTCCTTCCATTCGTCGTGACCTTCCAAATGTCCGATGCGACGCCGCCGGTCAGCGGCTCAATCGTCCACGCCTGCTCATCCTGGACCTGCCCGGACCTGTGAAGGAATTCGAGAATGGCGGGATCCACATTTCCGGCCCCGAGAATGCACGCAAGACTAGACATGACTTGCCCCAATGAAAAATGCTGACCAGCCAGGCATTAGTCGGCCAGCAGTGATGCAACTAAACTTGCCGAACTGCAACTAGGCTTGTTGCGGCCGCGTGCCCGGCAGGATTGCTGATAGGAGCGACTTCGACGGAAAGCCGGTAGTGGGTGGCGAAGGTCTGACCCGGCTCGAACGCAATCGCCGTTGCAACGCCCGATAATGCCAGCGGGTTAGCCGCCGTGGAGACCGCCGGTCCGAGATCGAAAGCAGAGGCGATCGGCTCGACGCCGAGCGCCATGTGCCGCCCGTTCCAGGGATAAGCCTTGCGGCCGCGATTGCTGAACCAGAGTAGCAGGCTCGGAAAATGATCCTTCTGCCAGGTGAGCCGCGCGCGAAACCCCTCGTCGCGATAGTGTAGCGCCAAGCTGCCGTCGACACCGAAGAGCTGCAGCAGATCCTCGGTTTCTTCGGTGAGCGGCACCTGCGAGGCGTCGATTGTTGCACCGCTACGCGTCTCGACTTTGCCAAGCGATGGCCATTGCCGATCGGGCGAGAACAAGGCCGCGCCCGGTTCGACGTCGCCGGGAAAACTCAAGACGCGATCATAGGCACCGGGTTCGATAGTGACCGAACCCGGGCGGCTCGGCAGCCGGAACGTCGGATGCAGGCCGATCGGCAGGCGGCATGGCCGCCGCGCTTCGATTTCCAGGGTGATGTCGATGGCGGCCGCGCTTGGATTCGGCATAATCCTCCGCCGCAAAAGGCCGATCGGATGGTCCTCCGGATAACGGCATTCCATGGTGATCTGACGGTCGTCGCAAGCGCTCCAATCCCAATGAACATTGGCGCTATGGCCATGGGGCACGCCGGCGCCATTGAAACTTTCTCCTGTCGCAGACCAGCCCGCGGGAAGCGCCCGATCGGCGTCGCTGCCGAAGGGGGCGCAGGGCCATTCGCCGCGCAATTCCTGCAGGATTTCGGGCAGCGTCTCGCGCTCGGGATCATTCCCCCAAGGTGCCACATGCAAGGGGCTGACCTGCCGCCCGTCCGGCAGCAAAAACAACACGGGACCGAGCATGCCGCCGAGCGACTGCACCGAAAGGCAGCCATGCGCCCAGGCAAGCGCGCGTCGTGTCGTCACCGCGCTCACCTGCTTGTCACTCCAAACCGGTTTTCCGGAAGGCCGGGAACTTCGACGCGCATGGCATAAAGGCTGCCGGCGAGGCGTTCACCGGGGCCGGAAAGAATGCTGGCGGTGGTGATATAGAGCGTCTTCAGATCGGCACCACCGAAGGTGCAGGTGGTGATGTTGGTCACCGGCATGTCGATCACTTCGGCAAGACGGCCATCGGGTGCGATCCGGGCAATGCAGCTTCCGCCGAAACGGCAGTCCCAGAGAAAGCCTTCGCTGTCGATCGTCGAGCCATCGGGCGAGCCTCGATCGAATCCGGTGAAGAAATGCCGTTCGCCTGAAATCGCCCCCTCGGCCGCGTCATAATCGAAGGCATAGATCTCGTTTGCCAGGGTGTCGGCGAAGTAGAAGGTGCGCCGGTCCGGGCTCCAGCAGAGCGTGTTGGAGATGCCGAGCCCATGGCGCCATTCGGTGACGGCGCCATCGGGCGCAATCCGGTAGAGAACGCCTTCGCCCGGGCCGGCCTCGCCAAGTTCGCCATCAGGCAGGACGTTGTTCTTCATCGAACCGACCCAGAAGTTCCCCGCGGGGTCGGTACGGCCATCATTGAGCCTTACCCGCGGCGCGCCGGGCAGGCGGAAGCCGTGATCTTCGCGCCGGTCGGTCTCCGGCCACCACCAGAGGAGTTTCGAACCGAGAGCAACGAGCAGGCGGCCGGCTTCTTTTGTCAGCGAGATGGCGACCACTGGTTCTTCGAACAACCAGGTTCTGACCGCTTGAGTTGCCTCGTCGTATCGATGCACGAGGAACCGGTTGATGTCCGTCCAGTAGACAGCCGCCTCGTCCGCGGACCAGACGGCGCCCTCACCGCAGCGGTCGCCGACAGGCGCGACACAGATAAGCTCGGGTGCCATCGCCGCCTCCTATTCCGCCGCCATGCTTGCAGGGATCGAGCGCGATGGCCCGAGCGCCTCGGCGTTCTGCACCAGCGCTTTCATGTAGCCGAGCGCAAAGGCCTTGCCCGCATGCCAGGAGGCGCCGCAGGTCATGGCCGGCGTATGGTCGGGGATCATCACGCCTTGGTAGTTCTCGTCGCGCAGGATGCGGATGATCTCGGCCATGTCGATGTCACCCTCATCGACGAAGGTCTCGACATAACGCGGCATCTTTCCGCGCACGTTGCGGAAATGGATGTAGCCGATACGGCCAGAGCGGGCAAAGCGGCGGACATGATCGTAGATGTCGCCGCCCGGCATCTCCTGCAGCGAGCCGAGGCAGAGTTCCAGCCCGTTCGAGGGCGAGTCGACGATCGCCATCAGGCGATCGTATTTCTCCGGGCGGTTGACGAGCCGCGCCGTGCCGCGCAGTTCCTCCGCCGGCGGATCGTCGGGGTGGGCGCCGAGCACGACACCCGCCTCTTCCGCGACCGGCACGACCTCCTTCAGGAAGCGACCGAGGCGGTCCCAAAGTTCGGCGGAACTGACGGAAACGGGGATGGCACCGGCGACGGGGCGGCGATAGCGCATGTTCCAGACCATGCCGTCAGGGATCGGCGCATCCGGGCTCGGCGCGATGCTGGTTTCGACGCCGAAACCGACGGACTCGGCACGACCGCGGGCGTAGGGCCCGCGGGTCCAGCCATAGACGCCGGCGAGCGAGAAATTGTAGCCGATGCAGGGGATGCCGGCGCGGCCGGCGTCGCGGATGAGCTGCTTCAGCCCCTCGATCTGTTGCGCCCGCTCCGGTCCGTCGAGAAGCACGTCATGCCAGAAGCGCGGCGAAAAATTCTCGATCGCCGCGACCTCCAGGCCGCCGGCGCGCACATCCTTCACCAGCGCCGACAGCTCCTCGAAAGACCAGAGCCGATCGCCGGAGCAATCGCCCCAGCCGCCCTGATCGCCGCTGTCGATCTTCGGATCTTTGCCGGCGAAATAATTGGTCAGATGCGCGACGACATGGGTCGCACCCGCCTGCAACGCAAATTGAAAATTATCCGGGGTGAGTTGCTCCCGGTAGAGCCCAAGGCCGATCTTCATGTTGACGCTTCCTGTCTGATTACTTGACGCCGATACCAGCGGTGAGGCCGCCGTCGATGCGGAAATCCGAGCCGGTGACGAAGGCGGCGCGGTCGGAGGCGAGGTAGGCGACCAGTTCGGCCACCTCCTCCGGTTCGCCAATGCGGCCGATCGGGTGCGCGGCACCGAAGCGGGCAAAGGCTTCCGCCTCGCTGACGCCCTCGCCGCCATAGGTGCGAGCCGCGAGCGACAAAAGCGGTGTGCGCACCGAGCCGGGGCTGACCGAATTCACCCGGACCTTCACCGCCGCGTGGTCGAGCGCCATGGCACGGGTCAGCGCGTGAATCGCCCCCTTGGAGGCAACATAGGCGGCAACATTCTGCTGGCAGGCGTGGCCCTGCACCGAGGAAATGTTGACGATGGCGCCGCCGCCACGCTTCACCATTTCGGGAATGCCGAAGCGGCCGGTCAGGTAGATCGAGCCGACATTGACCGAGAGGCAGCGCGCAAAGGTCTCGGCGCTGGTATCGAGCACCGTGCCGTAGGGATGAACGGCTGCGGCATTGACGATGATGTCGAGGCCACCTTGGCGCAGCACCGCCTCGCGGACCGCCGCTTCGACCTCGGCTTCCACGGAGACATCTGTCAGCCGCGTCGACATCGGCAGGTTGCGCTCGCTGGCGATCTTGTCGAATGTCTCGTTGGTGGCAACGTCGTTGCCGCAGGCGAGCACGGTTGCGCCGGAAGACGCCAGGCGGATCGCCGAGGCGAGACCGATACCGGACGTGCCGGTGACGAGTGCGATTTTTCCTTTGAATTCAGTCATGATTGTCTCCGCGATGGATCGCGATGATTTGGATCGCGGGCGACCCAAGATCATATGCGTGATCGATTTTCATGAGGGCCGCGGGGTGCAAGCACCCCGCGCCGGTCTCAGCGCACCCGTTCCAGAACCTGGTTCAAGAGCACGGCGCCGAGAATGATCCCGCCGCGCACGACGTATTGCCAATATTCGCTGACATTCATCAGCGTCATGCCGTTGGAAATGCAACCGAGGAACAGGACCCCGATCAGCGTGCCCCAAATGCGGCCCTTGCCACCAAAGAGCGAGGTGCCGCCGATGATCACGGCGGCGATGACGTCGAGCTCCATGCCCGTTGCCGTCGTCCCGGTTCCGGCGCCGATCTGCGAGGCGATCAGCGTGCCGGAGACGGCGGTGAGCGCGCCAGTGAGCCCCAGCGTCAGCGCCTTTACCTTCCAGATGTCGATGCCGGAGAGGCGGGCTGCCTCCATGTTGCCGCCGACGGCATAAACCTCGCGGCCGAAGCTCGTATACTTCATCAGGAAATGCATGCCGGCAAAGGTGAGCGCAAAGATATAGACCGGGAACGGAATGCCGAAGAGGTAGCCGCCGCCGAGGAAATCGAAGCCGAGCGGGAAGGACGACATCGGGAAGCCGCCGGTGATGAGATTGGCGACCCCGCGGAGCGCCGCAAAAAGCGCAAGCGTGGTGATGAAGGTCGGCACGTTGAACCATTGCCGGAAACGGCCGGTGAGATAGCCGAGCATGAAGCCGAGCAACAACGCCACGGCAAAACCGACCGTGACGGCGCCCCAATCGCCGAGCGCATCGGTGAAGCGGTCTGCAAACCAGGCAACGATGCAGCCGGCAAGTGCCGCGCCCGCCCCGACCGAAAGGTCGATCTCGCCGCTGATGATGACCGCCGTCATGCCGAAGGCGATGATACCGAGCATCGAGACCGTGCGCAGCACGTTCAAGACGTTGCTGGTCGAGGCAAAGCCGGGCGCGACCAGGATCAGGAAGATCACCAGCGCCGCGAGAATGATCTCCATCGGATAGGTCTTGAGGAACTTGAGCGGCGTGTTCTGTCCGCCGGCCTCGGTCGTTTGGCTCACAAGTGTCATTGCTTGGCCCCTTCCATGCACAGGCCGTAGAGTTCGGTAAGATCGGTTTTCGTCGGATCCACTTCGGCGACAACGGCGCCGTGGTGCATCACCAGGATGCGATCGGCGACTTCGAGGACCTCCTCGAGTTCCGTCGAGACGAAGATGCTGGCGAGGCCGTCGGCCGCCTTCTGCCAGATGATGTCGAAGATCTGGCGCTTGGCCTGAACGTCGACGCCGCGGCTCGGTTCATCGAAGAACATCACCGAGGGCTGCCGGTTCAGCCATTTGCCGATCACCACCTTCTGCTGGTTGCCGCCGGAAAGCGACGACACCGGCAGTTCCGGGTCGCCGCACTTGATATGCAGATCGGCGATCTGGCGGCGCACATGCGGTTGTTCGCGCCGACGCGAGATGAAGCCCTTGTTCGAGATCGGGCCGAGGCTCGCCATGCAGAGATTGTCGGCGGTCGAGAGCGACTGTACGAGCCCGACCTCCTTGCGATTTTCCGGCGTGTAGCCAAGCCCCGCCTTGCGCATATCGCGCGGGCTCGCGCCGGTCATGATGCGGCCATCGAACCTGACGGAACCGCCGTCGACCCGGTCGGCGCCGAAAATCGCCCGCATCAGTTCCGTGCGCCCGGCTCCAAGCAAGCCGGCGATGCCGAGGATTTCGCCGGGAAAGAGGTCGAAGGAGACGTCGTGGAAATGCCCTGACCGGCTGAGTTCGCGCACTTCGAGCACCGGCTTGGTGCGATCGAGCTCGCGCCGCGGCGGACGCGTGGCACGCGCCGCATCGCCGAACATCATGCCGACGATCCCCGAAGGCGTCGTCTCTTTCATCGCGACCGAGCCGATATAATGGCCGTCGCGGATCACCGTGCAGGTGTCGGCGATCTCGAAGAGTTCGCTCATGCGGTGGGTGATGTAGATCATCGTCACGCCGCGGGCGCGTAAGCGTTCGATCAGCGCGAAGAGCTGCTTGACCTCGCGGGTGGCGAGCGCCGAGGTTGGCTCGTCGAGCAGCAGGATCGACGGGTTGAAGGACATCGCCTTGACGATCTCCACCACCTGCTGCTGGCCGACGCTGAGGGCGGAGACCGGCTGGCGGGAATCGAGCGCAAGCCCCATGTCGGCGAGCAGTTCGCCGGCGCGCCGGTGCAGGCCCGCCCAGTCGACGACGCTGAAACCGGCGCGCCGCCGATGCGGCAGCCGGCCGAGAAAGATGTTCTCGCCGACCGAAAGCTCCGGCACCAGCGAGAGCTCCTGATGCACGGTGACGATGCCGGCGGCGAAGGCGTCATGCGGCGAGGTGAAGTGGCGGTCCTCGCCGTTGACGCTGATCGTGCCGGATGTCGGCTCGGTGACGCCGGCAAGAAGCTTGACCAGTGTCGACTTGCCCGAGCCGTTCTTGCCCATCAGGGCATGCACTTTCCCGGGTGCGAAGCTGTGGGTGAATTCGGAAAGGGCGACAGTCGGGCCGTAACGCTTGGTCACGGCCCGAAAGTCCAGCCGTCCCTGCACCCCTTGCAACGCGGCTGACCTTGGTTGCGGATAGCTCATGCGGATTTCCTGCTGTGCGCGGCGAAGGAGCGACGGGACAAGGCTCCCGCCGCCCAGTTCACTTCCGGGCCTTTACTTCAAGGCTTTGAGGCCTTCCTTGTAGGCAGCGACGCCTTCCGCGTCGGCACGGGTCAGAGGCAGAACCGGAACGTTGACCTTCGTCTCGATCTTCTTGCCGTCGAGCAGGTTCTGCGCGGCTTCGATCGCCTGCTTGCCGACCTCGAGCGGCTGTTGCGCTGTCGTCGCCTGCAGCACGTTGTCGGAATTCAGGAGCATGTTGGCGAGTTGCTCGGAACCGTCGGTGCCGAAGACGAAGACCTTGCCTTCGAGGCCTGCCTTCTTCACCGCCTGAACGGCGCCGATCGTGCCGCCTTCGTTGGCGGCATAGATCACCCGGATATCGGGATTGGCCGTCAGCATGTCGCTTGCGACGGCGAGCGCCTTCTCGGCGAGCCAGGCGTCCTGTTGGGCGACGATGTCGACCTGATCCTTGACGACGCTCAGGAAGCCGTCGACGCGGGCATTCGATTGCTCCGGCAGCAGCGCCTTGAAGGCGAGCGTGCCGATCTTGACCTTCTCGCCATTGCCGAGCGTCTTTAAGAAGTCGGTCGCGGCCTTGCCGGTGCCGATGCCGATATCGCGGTCCGAGCTCGTCACGGTCGCCTGGGCGACGTCACCATTGGCAGACGTGCCGTAGGTCACGACCGTGATGCCGGCGTCGCGCGCCTTCTTCAGCGCCGGCACCGAGGCGTCAGCCGAAAGCGGCGCGACGACGATCGAGTTCACGCCGCGGGCGATGTAGGTGTCGATCAGCTGGGCTTCCTTCTCCAGCTTGCTGTCGCTATTGCCGGCAAGGAGCTCGTCTCCGGCCGCTTCCGCAGCCTTCTCCATACCGATCTGGATGCCGCGGAAATACTGGTCCTGCTGGAAGACGATGCCGGCGATCGCCTTGCCGCCGGCGAAGGCCGCGCCCGGCGCGAAGCTGACGGTGGCAAGTAGCGCGGCAAGCGCCAGACGTTTCATGCTGCTCATATTGGTTCTCCTCCCAAGTGCCCTGTTCGTGCCGCCGGACCAACGGGCGAGTGGATCCGGCAAACGGCCGTCCACACCGTAAAGGCGGTGTGGCTCAAAATTCCAATGTGCTCATCGCGCTTGCTGGCCGCCCGGCACGGCATCGACGAAGCGGATGCCGAACTCCAGATGCCGGCTCATCAGGTAGACATAGGCAATGCGGTCACGGGCTCTGAGCGCCCGGATGATCTCGGCGTGCGCCTCGAAGGTTTCCGCATGCACCGTGCGCTCAGCCTTGCCGAGCCGCATGACCTCCTCGATCACCGAGCGCAGCATGTGATAGGCGGCAAGCGTCGTGCGGTTGCCCGAAAGTTCGACGATCGCCGAATGGAACTCGTAATCGCAACGCGCCGCATCCTCGACGCTGCCGGCTTCCAGGATCCGCGCGTTGATCGCGTCCAGCCGGTCCAAGTCGTCATCCCCAGCCGTCAGGATTATGTGCTCGCCGACGCCTGTCTCGATGATGCGCCGGAAGCCCTGGAGATCCCGGAACGAGTCCGGTGAAATCCCATTGTGGAAGGCGAAGAGCCGGCGGATCGCCTCGCCGTGTCCGCCGCTGATGACGGCGCCGACCTTCGGCCGGGTCTCGACCAAGCCATAGGCGCGCAGCACCTGCAGCGCCTCGCGCACGGTGTTGCGGCCGGCCTGGAACTGCTCGCCGAGATCGCGCTCGGTCGGCAGCGCATCGCCGATGCCGAGGCCTCGCTCGGAGATCATGTCGCGGATCTGCTCGACGAGGCGATCGACGGCCGAGGTCTTGCCCGGCTCCACGGCCTCCACGCCCGACAATGCATCTTCCCGTACCGAACTGCTCACCGGCCATCCTCCCTGCGATGTTTATTTGTTGGTCCAGATTGCGGCGTCAGTCAAGCGCAAACTCGAGAATCTGCATCTCGGCATCATATTTGCGCCAAATCCTCGTTTCACGGCTTGAATTGTTGGACCAATCAGACATTATTGACCAACGTGGTCCAACAAGACACGGAAGCGGGTAGGAGTTCTGCATGAGACTGATGGAAGAGTGCTTTCGCTGGTACGGGCCGAACGATCCGGTGCCGCTCAGCCATATCCGGCAGGCAGGCGCGACAGGGATCGTCTCGGCGCTGCACCACATCTACGACGGATCGCCGTGGCCCGACGAAGCCATCGTGGAGCAGAAGGCACTGATCGAAGCCGCGGGCATGCGCTGGAGCGTCGTTGAGAGCATTCCGGTACACAACTCGATCAAGCTCGCCACCGCCGAAAGCGCTCGCTACATCGGCTGGTACAAGGACACGCTTCGCGCCCTGGCGCGGGCGGGCATAAACATCGTCTGCTACAACTTCATGCCGGTGGTCGACTGGACGCGCACCGAGCTGATGCAGCCCTTGGCGAACGGTGGCTACGCGTTACGCTTCGATGCGGTCGACTTTGCTGCCTACGACCTCTTCGTATTGAAGCGCCCGCATGTCGAGGATAGCTACGCCGAGCGGCAGATTTTCGCCGCCCGCCAGCGCTTCGATAAGATGGACCAGACGAAGATCGACCGGATCGAGCGCAATCTCATCGCCGGCTTGCCGGCAACCGAGCGCCAGTTCAACCGGGCGAGTTTTCTAGCCGCCCTTGCCGAATATGATGGCGTGACGGCCAATCACCTGCATGCCAACCTGGCGCACTTTCTCAGGGAGATCGTACCGGTCGCCGAGGAAGTCGGTATCCGGCTTTGCATTCACCCCGACGATCCGGCCTTTTCGCTCTACGGCCTGCCGCGCATTGTCTCCACCGCGGCGGATGTCCGGCAAATTCTCGCCGCCGTCGACAGTCCGGCCAACGGCATCACCTTCTGCACCGGCTCCTACGGGACCCGCGCGGAAAACGATTTGCCGGCCATGGTCCGCGAATTTGGGCCGCGCATCCATTTCGCCCACCTGCGCAACGTTCAGCGCGAGGAGGACGGTTCCTTCCATGAGGCGGACCATCTCGGCGGATCGAGCGATATGCCGGCGGTGATCTTCGCACTGATGCAGGAACAGGAACGGCGTGTGCGCGAAGGCCGCCCCGACTGGCAGATTCCGCTGCGGCCGGACCATGGGCACCTGCTGGCCGACGATATCGGCAAGGAGCGGATCAATCCCGGTTACTCGCTGATCGGCCGGCTGAAGGGCCTCGCGGAAATCAGAGGCGTCATGCAGGGCATCGCGACCGCCATGGCGCACAAGGCTTGAGGGAAGAAATGAACCATTTTGAAGACGATACCGAACTGTTTGCCGCCATGCGCAGTCGGCTGTTCACGGCCGTGGTCGGCGATATCCTGGACACAATGGGCCTGCAGCATCAGTTCCTGCCACCGCAGATCCGGGCGCTTCGCGACGACATGGTCGCTGTCGGGCGGGCAATGCCGGTGCTCGAGGCCGATTTCTTCGCGGCCGCCGAGACAAGTGGAAACTCGGCGTTCAGCGCCAAGCCGTTCGGCCTGATGTTCCACGCGCTCGATAGCCTGAAGGCCAACGAGATCTATGTCTGCTCCGGCTCCTCGCCGCGTTATGCCGTCTGGGGTGAGTTGATGTCGACACGGGCGCTGAAGCTGAAGGCGGCGGGTGCGATTTGCGATGGCTATTGCCGCGACAGCGCTGGCATTCTCGCGCTTGATTTCCCGACCTTCTGCTACGGATCCTATGCACAGGACCAAGGCCCGCGCGGCAAGGTCGTCGACTACAGCATTCCGATCGAGATCGGCGACATCCGTATCCGGCCGGGCGACATTCTCTTCGGCGACCGCGACGGCGTGCTCGTCATTCCGCGCGAGGCTGAGCGGGAAGCAATCGCGCTGGCTTTGGAAAAGGCCGAAACCGAAAACAAGGTTCGCCTCGCGATCGAGGCCGGCATGAGCACCGTCGAGGCGTTCGAGCGTTTCGGCGTCATGTGATCGATGTGGAGCGCCGGGAGAGCCGGCGCCTCATTTCAACCGGCTGAGGTCCACGGGGCGATTGTTGATGATCGCTTCCATCGAGAAGAAGCCGGTGACGGTTGCGAGGTCGAAATTGGTGATCAGCTTCTGGTAAAAGCTGTCGTAGCCACGCATGCCCTTGGTCACCACCTTGATCAGATAGTCCCAATCACCCCCGATCCGATAGAAGTCGATCACCTCCGGCAGTCGCTCGACATGCTGCCGAAAACCATCGCTCCACTCCTTGGAGTGATGACGGGTGCGGATCATCACGAACACGGTCAGATCCAACCCCAGCGCGCTCAGATCTATGTCTGCGTGCGAGCCCCGGATCAGTCCGATCGACTGCAGACGCTGAAGGCGCCGCCAGCACGCATTCTGTGACAAGCCGACCTTTTCAGCCAAGTCGCGCTGCGAGAGCGACGAATCTTTTTGCAATGCGGTAAGGATGTTCAGATCGAAGCCATCGATTTTGAACGAAGATTCGATCATTTGACACAATCCATGGCCGAAACTGCAGAAAATAGGTGAACTTTTCGACCGTGGACGAGATTACAATTGCTGTCAATGTTCGCTCCGAGGAGTCAGCGAGATGATCGTGCCTGCCGTCCACCGCCAGCCCTCAGAGGCACTTACGCCCCTTGCCCGTTTCCGCCAGGCTTTGAATGGCCCGGACGTGGTTGCCGACCTCCGCGACGGTCTCGTCGGGGCGAAGGCAAAGATCGCCGGTCCCTACGGCATGAAGGCCCTGGTCTATGCGGACTATGTCGCCTCGGGCCGCGCTTTGCGTGTGATCGAAGACTTCGTGCTCGAAGAGGTGCTGCCCTATTACGCCAACAGCCACACGGAGGCCTCCTATTGCGGAGGCTTCATGACCCGGATGCGCCGGGAAGCGCGCGCGCTGATCGGTGAATTCTGTGGCGCGACGGCGGACCACGCGGTCATCTTCACCGGGTCCGGCGCGACCTCGGGCATCAACCGCCTGGTCAAGCTGTTCGGCGTCGCCGAAGCTGCGGCAGCAGGCAAACGGGTCCGGATCATCATCGGCCCCTACGAGCATCACTCCAACATCCTGCCCTGGCGCGAAAGCGGTGCCGAGATCATCGAACTGGCCGAATGCCCGGCGGGCGGGCCAGAGCTTGCTGAACTTAGCGAAGCGCTCAACGCCGGTTCGCCTGAGCTGACGGTCTGCACCCTCTCGGCCGGATCGAACATCACCGGGATCACCAGCGACGTCGTCACGATCACCCGGATGGTCAAGGCTGCCGGCGCCAAGATGATCTGGGACTATGCCGGCGCCGGCCCTTACGTTCCGATCTCGCTGTCGCCAGCCGCCGGTGCCGAGATCGACGCTGTCGTCATCTCGCCGCACAAGTTCATCGGCGGCCCGGGTGCCTCCGGCATCCTGATCGTCCGCCGCGACGGCGTCGCCACGAACAAGCCGACCTGGCCGGGCGGCGGCACGGTCAAGTTCGTTTCGCCCGATACGCACGACTACAGCGGCAGCCTCGAGGCACGCGAAGAAGCCGGAACGCCGAACGTCGTCGGCGACATCCGCGCCGCACTCGCCTTCATCGTCAAACATGCGATCGGGCTTGAGGAGATCGAGAGGCGCAATCGCGCGCTGACCAGGCGGGCGTTTGCCGCCTGGAAGGCCGTGCCGCAACTGGAGCTGCTCGGTCTTCAAGAGCCGGATCGCCTGCCGATCTTTTCCTTCCGTATCAGGAACGGCAAGGGCGGCTATGTCCACCAGCAGCTCGTCACCCGCATGCTCAGCGACCGCTTCGGCATTCAGGCGCGCGGCGGCTGTGCCTGTGCGGGGCCTTACGTTCACAGGCTGTTGTCGATCGATGCGGCGCATTCCGAGCAAATCCGCCAGGCGATCCTCGCCGGCGAGGAGATCGAGAAGCCCGGCTTCACGCGGCTGAATTTCAGCGTCCTGCTGTCGGACGAAAAGGTGAAATACATCCTCGACTGCGTCACGCAGCTCGCGGCGGACGCACCCACCTTCGAAGCTGACTACGATTTCGACCCCACCCGCGCGATCTTCTTCCCGTGCGCCACGGCTGAAGAGGCCCTCGCCTATGCATAAGCCCGATGTTACCGGCTTCTACGATCCCCGCACCGGCAGCATACAATATGTCGTCGCCGATCCGGCGACCGGTAAATGCGCAATCATCGATCCGGTGCTCGATTTCGACGAGAAGTCGGGCTCGACCGCCACGCGGAATGCCGACGCGATCCTCGACCATATCGCCGCCAAGGGTCTGACGGTCGAGTGGATCCTCGACACCCATCCCCATGCGGACCATTTCTCGGCAGCGCGCTATCTGAAGAGCCGGACCGGCGCCCCGACGGCGATCGGCGAACATGTCAAGGGCGTGCAGCGGATCTGGAAGGAGATCTATAACTGGCCGGATTTTGCTTGCGACGGCTCGCAATGGGACCGGCCGTTTGTCGACGGCGAGACATTCCGGATCGGCGAACTTAAGGCCCGTGTCATCCATTCGCCCGGCCATACGCTGGCATCGATCAGCTATGTAATCGGCGACGCAGCCTTCATCCATGACACGCTGTTCATGCCCGACAGCGGCTCGGCCCGCGCCGATTTTCCTGGCGGCAGTGCGAGGGACCTCTGGCGTTCGATCCAGGCGATCCTGGCGTTGCCGGACGAGACACGCCTATTCACCGGCCACGACTATTGCCACGGCGGTCGCAAGGCACGCTGGGAAAGCACCGTAGCGGAGCAGAAGGCCACAAACCCGCATGTCGCTGGCAAGACCGAGGCGGACTACATCGGCCTGCGCGAGGCACGCGACCGGACCTTGCCGATGCCAAAACTCATCCTGCACGCGCTGCAGGTGAACGTGCGCGGCGGCGAACTGCCGGCCGCCGAAGACAATGGCCGGCGCTACCTGAAGATACCGCTCGACGCCCTTCCCGGTGCGGTCTGGGGGTAGCGGCATCGTGGCGGACCCTTTCCAGCAAATGTTGCTTGCGATCGGCTCCGGTTCGCTCACCGGCTTCACGCTCGGCCTGATCGGCGGCGGCGGCTCGATCCTTGCGACTCCGCTGCTGATCTATGTCGTCGGCATCCGCGACGTGCATACGGCGCTCGGCACCGGTGCGCTCGCCGTTTCCGCCAACGCCTATCTCAACCTTATCAGCCATGCGCTTCGCGGCCATCTCTGGTGGCGCTGTGCTTTGATCTTCACCGTCGCCGGCTCGCTCGGCGCCTATTTCGGCTCCAGCCTCGGCAAGCTGGTCGATGGACAGCGGCTGCTATTTCTCTTCGGCCTCGTGATGATGTTCGTCAGCTTCGCGATGCGAGGGGCGAAGAGCCAAGCGGTCAGCACGCCGCAATCGCTCTCGGCGCTCACCCATGGCAAGACCGGCCTGACCGCACTGCTGACCGGCACCTGTTCCGGCTTCTTCGGCATCGGCGGCGGCTTCCTCATCGTTCCCGGACTGCTGCTTGCGACCGGCATGCCGCTCATCAATGCGGTCGGCACCTCGCTTCTCGCCGTCGGCACCTTCGGCCTGACGACGACGATCAACTATGCATCCTCAGGCTTGGTGGATTGGCGCATCTCCGGCTATTTCATCGCCGGCGGCATTGCGGGCGGGATTTTCGGCACGATCGTCTCCACCCGACTGTCGACCCACCGCGATGTCCTGACCCAGATCTTCCGCGGCGTCATTTTTTCCGTCAGCCTCTACGTTCTCTGGCGCAGCTACATAGCGCCGTGATCCCATCCCTCGGTCTTCAGCCGGCGACGCAGACAGCAAAGCGCGCCTGGATGCTATCCCCGAGGAGGCTCGGGATCGGAGCGTGAACTTCAGCCCCTTTGCCTTCACTGTCTCGATCAGGCCGCGCCAGCCGGTGACGTCCTTGCCGAGCAGTGTCCGATTGTAGAGGATGCCGACCGAATCGGAGGCATAGGGCAGACGGGCGGCGAACGGGAGGTAGCAAATGGACCAGAAGAGTTTCAGTGAGTGGTCGCTAAAGGCCGTAAAATGGGGCGCCGACTATCGCGCATCGCTGCGCGACCGGCCGGTGCGCGCAAGGACGGCACCCGGTGCGATTGCCGCGCAGATACCATCGCGGCCGCCGCAAACGGGCGAGGACATGCAGGCGATCTTCGAGGATTTCGAGAAGATCATCCTGCCGGGCATGACCCACTGGCAGCATCCGCGTTTCTTCGCCTATTTCCCGGCGAATGCGGCGCCGGTTTCCGTCGTTGCCGAATATCTCGTGACGGCCATGGCGGCGCAGTGCATGCTCTGGCAGACCTCACCGGCAGCGACCGAACTTGAGACAAAAGTGCTCGACTGGCTGCGCCAGGCAATCGGCCTACCGGAAGGCTACTCCGGCGTGATCCAGGACTCTGCCTCCTCGGCGACACTTTCGGCCGTGCTCGTGATGCGCGAGCGCGCGCTTGGCTGGCAGGGCAACAAGAAGGGGCTGGCAAGCCAGCCGCAGCTTCGCATCTATTCCTCCGATCAGGTGCATACCTCGATAGACCGGGCGATCTGGGTCTCTGGCATTGGCGAGGAAAACCTGGTGCGCATCCCAGCCAAGGGTCCAAGGCGGGCGATGGACTGCCAGGCGCTCGAAGCTGCCATTCTTCGGGACAAGGCGGCGGGCCTGCTGCCGGCCGGCGTAATCGCCTGCACCGGCGGCACCAGCACCGGCGCCTGCGACGATATCACCGAGGTGGTGCGGGTCGCGCACGCCCATGGTCTCTACGTCCATGTCGACGCCGCCTGGGCGGGTGCCGCGATGATCTGCGAGGAATTCCGGCAGCTTTGGGCCGGCGTCGATAAGGCGGATTCGATCGTCTTCAATCCGCACAAATGGCTCGGCGCCCAGTTCGATTGCTCAGCGCATTTCATTCGCAGCCCGGATGACCTGGTCAAGACGCTGGCGATCCATCCGGAATTCCTGAAAACCCACGGCTACGACGGCATCATCAACTATTCCGAATGGACGATCCCGCTCGGCCGGCGCTTCCGCGCGCTGAAACTCTGGTTCCTGTTGCGCTTCCACGGGCTTGAAGGGCTGCAGACGATGATCCGTAACCATGTGCGCTGGTCTGGACAGCTGGCGGAGCGGCTTGCGGGACACAAGGATTTCGAGATCGTGACACAGCCGATATTGTCGCTGTTTTCGTTCCGCCACCGCAATGAAGGGGATCCGGACGCCCACAACGTCGCGCTCGTCAACGCGATCAACGACGACGGCCGCATCTATCTGACGCAGACCCGTGTCGACGGTCGCGTCGCGATCCGCTTCCAGGCGGGTCAATTCGACATGACGGAGGCGGACGCAGAAACCGCTTTCGAAGTCATCATCGAAGTCGCCGCCGCGCTGAGCAAGCATCAGAAGAAGACGGAAGCCAACCGATGAACCGTTCCCGTTTCGTGCGTTTCTCGGCCGGCGATCGAGGCGGGTGCCCTTGCCCGTCTTGCCGATGACGCAAGCGGATGGTCGCCGACCTTTCTCTCGATGACATCCGCCAAGTGCAGGAAGCAGTCGAAGCGGCCTTGCTTCACATCCAGTCGCACGGCAAGGCGGCCGGCATTCTCACTTCCGATCAGGCGCTTGCCCGCCGCTACCTCGAACTCGGCGCGGCCTTTGTCGCCGTCGGCCATAATGTCGGCCTGCTGGTCGGCGCAACCAGCCGTCTGGCTGCAGAGCTCAAAGGGATCAGAGGCGAGACCGATACGACGGTCAGCAAGACCTACTGACCGGCATCGCCTGCGTCGCGCCCCGATGGGGCCGATCCGGTCGCGACCGCCCGCCTGCCTTGGGCGGTCCCGGACTTTCCCTCGTCTCGGTCTGGGGGTATAGCGGTCTGACGCCCACCTTCACTGGATTCCCGCCATGACCGATACCGTTCTCGACCGCTTCCTCCGTTACGTCGTCATTGACACGCAGTCCGACGCCAGGTCGAAGACCCAGCCTTCCACGGAGAAGCAGAAGAACCTCGGTCGCGTGCTTGTCGAGGAACTGCTCGCAATCGGGCTTACCGATGCCCATCTCGACGAAAACGGCTATGTCTACGCCACGATCCCTTCGAATGTGGACAAGCCGGTGCCGGTCATCTGCTGGTGCTCGCACATGGACACCGCGCCCGATTTCACCGGCACGAACGTCAAGCCACAGATCGTCAGCAACTACCAGGGTGGCGATATCCAGCTCAAGGGCGACCCGCAACAGGTGATCCGCGTCAGCGACCATCCGGTCCTGAACGACCAGATCGGCAATGACATCATCACAACAGACGGTACGACACTGCTCGGTGCCGACGACAAGGCTGGCCTTGCCGAAATCGTCACGGCCGCGCAGATCCTCGTCGACAATTCCGACATCAAGCACGGTACGATCAAGCTGCTCTTCACCACCGACGAGGAGATTGGCCGCGGTGTCGACAAGGTCGACCTGAAGAAGCTTGGCGCTGAGTTCTGCTATACGGTCGATGGCGAAACCGCCGGCCATATCGAGGATGAAACCTTCTCCGCCGATGGCGTCGAGATCGTCATCCACGGCGTTGCCATCCATCCGGGCTTTGCCAAGGACAAGATGGAGAACGCCATCAAGATCGCCGGCGCAATCATCAGCCGGCTGCCGCGTGACGTGTCGCCGGAAGGCACGGAAGGCCGCGATGGGTTCGTGCACCCGACGAGTGTCACAGGCTCCATGGACAAGGCCCAGCTCGGTTTCATCGTACGCGATTTCGATGAGGCCGGGCTTGCCCAAAAAGAAGCGATGCTCGAAGCAATCGTCAAGGACGTGATGCGCGCCTACCCCGGCTCCAGCTACAGCTTCGAGGTCAAGGAACAGTATCGCAACATGAAGGCCGTTCTCGACCGCCATCCGGAAATCGTCGAGAACGCGATCGAGGCAATTCGGCGCGCCGGCATGCAGCCTGTACGCGGCAGCATCCGCGGCGGCACCGATGGATCGCGGCTCTCCTTCATGGGCCTGCCTTCGGCCAACCTCTTTGCAGGCGGCCACGCCTTTCACTCGCCGCTCGAGTGGGTCAGCCGGCAGGACATGGAGAGGAGTGTCAAGACGCTCGTCGAACTGGCAAAGATCTGGGCGGAGCGCGCCTAAGGCAAATATTCTGCGAGGGAGACGAGCGATCGGCACGCCACGAACAGGGGCTGGGCAATGAGCACGACGCGAAGCACCAGGCGCGCGCCGGCCAGGCTCGCTTCGCTCGCAGCCAATCCGCCGACGTTCGAGCACATCGTCACCAACGTCAACGAAACGTTTCTCTGGCGTCTCGACGACTATCCCTGGGAGCGGAACGTCTGGAATTTCCATCCGGAGATCGAGATCCATCTGATCCGGAAGGCTTCGGGCCTCGCCTTCGTCGGCGATCACATCGGCCAGTTCGGCCCGGGTTATCTCACGGTCATCGGTAGCAACCTGCCGCATGACTGGGTAACGGCCACCGAACCCGACGAGATTATCGAAGGGCGCGACATCGTCATCCAGTTTCATCCGGATCGCATGCGCGCGATCACCGATGCCCTGCCGGAGTTTGCCGAACTCGAGGCCTTCTTCTCCCGCGCCGAACGCGGTCTGGTTTTTCATGGTGAGACCCGCGCAAAAGGCGCCGAGCTGATCGAGCGCATGGGCGATCTCAAGGGGCTCTCACGCTTCTCGCTGTTCATCCAGCTCCTCGATCTTCTCGTCAACACCGACGAGTTCGAGCTGCTTTCTTCGCCGGAATTCGCACCGGAGTTAGAGGCGCAATCGCTCGACGTGCTGCGCGGCGCACTCGCCTTCATCTACGAAAACATCGCCACCGACATCCACCTTGCCGACCTCGCCAAGCGTGCCGGGATGAGCGAGACGGCGTTTTCCCGCTTCTTCAAGAAGAACACCGGCAATACCTTTACCGACCACGTCAACAAGCTGCGCATCTGGCAGGCCTGCAAGCTGCTTGCCGAAACCGAAATGCCGATCACCGACATCTGCTTCGAGGTCGGCTACCTCAACATCTCCAACTTCAACCGCACCTTCCTGCGTCAGCACAAGATGACGCCATCGGCCTATCGGCGGCTGACGGGGCAACGCCGACCGGCACGCCTCTAGACCGCTTCCGTGACAGCGAAACAATGAATCCTTGCATTTGCTGCACCGCAAATAGATCGATCGAGCCAAAATAGCGCATGAAAATATAGAATCGCCGCATCACGCACGCTAGTTCGACACGTCATAGCGCCTATCATCAGGACCAGCGAAACGGTTCGCTATCGGGAAAACGCGCCGGATCTGAGGAGTTTCCAGCGCGCATCGCAGACCTTGGGGAGGTCCTTCACATGACAAAAGCCAAGACGCTCGTTTCGAGCATCGCCTTCGCATGCCTTCTTTCCACCGGGCTCACGACGCTGGCGGTCGCTGCCGAATGCTCCGGCACGATCAAGGTGCTCGCCCAGCCGCGTGACGGCCTGACGCTGCTCGAAGATTACAAGTCCGAATTCGAGAAGCTCTCCGGCGGCGCATCCTTCGAAATCGATTATCTCAACGAAAACGACCGGCGCGCCAAGACCAAAGCCGACGCCTCGACCATCGGCAAATACAACGTCTATTACATCGACGAAGCCAATGTGGCGCTCTTTGCGTCCGCCGGCTGGGTCGCGCCGCTGATGGACTACTATCCTGCAGAGTACGACTACGCCGATTTTGATCCCGGCCGCCAGAAGGTCGCGACCTATGACGGCAAGGTCTGGTTTGCGCCAATCACCGGCGGCGGCGACCTCATGGTCTATCGCAAGGACCTGCTCGAAGCAGCCGGCATTTCGGCGCCGAAGACGCTCGACGAGTACATCGCGGCCGTAAAGAAGCTCAACCAGCCCGACCAGGGCATCTATGGCACCGCACTTCGCGGCCAGCGTGGCTCGGGTGCCAATGTCTGGCGCTGGATGCCGCTCTTCAAAGGGTTTGGCGGCAACTGGTTCGACGGCAAGACGCCCGTCTTCGATGGCGAGCAGGCCGTCAAGGCGACCGAAACTTATCTCGAACTGTTCAAGTATTCGGCACCGGGCAGCCAGACCGGCGGCTGGGACGAGGCGGTCGGCGCCTTCACTTCGGGACAGGTGGCGATGCTGATCGAATCCACCCCGCTTGTCGGCATGGCGATCGACCCGAAGTCATCGAAGGTCGCCGGCAAGGTCGGCTACCTGCCGCCCCCGGCGCCGCTGACGGGCGGCGGCTATGGCCATGGCCTGGCAATCGGTACCAAGGCCAACAAGGATGAGGCCTCCAAGGCTTGCGCCGGTCTCTTCATCGCCTGGGCGACCTCGAAGGAAAACGAGACGCGCCGGCTCGAAGCCAACCAGTTCAGCGAACTCAACCGCACCAGCATTATGACCAGCCCAAAATTCGCCGAGCTCTATGGTCCCGATCTCGGCCAGGCGCTTGCCGACACCGGCAAGGTCACCGCCGTCAACTTCTGGCAGAGCCCGCAATGGCCTGATCTCGGCGACCGCTGGGGCATCATCCTCGAAGAGCTGATCACCGGCACGCGCACCGACATCAAGGAAGGCCTCGACGAACTCGACGGCTTTGCCAAGGATCTGGTCGCCCGCAGCCAATAAGCCGCTTCCTCCCAAGGGGCCACCGGCCGGCGTAAGTTGCGCCGGTGGCCCCGCACCATAGGGAGCGCCTCGCGCTTAGCCGCAGGACATCATCATATGAAACAGAAAAACAGCCTGCCGGCGGTGTTCCTCACCCCGGCGATCGGGATCCTTGCCGTTCTGGCTCTCGTGCCGACGGCCTATGCGATCTACATATCCTTCCAGAACCGCGAGCTCAGCCGTCCCGATGGCAGCTTCGTCGGCTTCGCGAACTACGTCGACCTCTTCTCGGATCGGCGCTTCATCAACGCGATCGGCGTCTCGCTGACCTGGGAAGCGGTAACAGTCGGCATGACCCTCCTCATCGCCGTCGGCCTCGGCATCCTGCTGTTCGAATGCGTCTCGCCGCGCATGCGCAACCTGCTGGCGCTGTTGTTTCTGGTGCCGGTGATCCTGCCGCGCGTTTCCGCCGCCTTCGTCTGGAAGTTTGCCTTCCATCCGCTCTACGGCATCGCCACCTATCCCTACAAGGCGATAACCGGCGAGCCGCTCGACCTGCTCTCCAATCCGGCGACGGCGCTTGCGACCGTGGCGCTGGTGGACGTGTGGCAATGGGGCCTGTTCTTCGCCGTCATCGTGCTGAAGCTCCTGGAAACCCTGCCACCGCAGCCTTTCGAGGCAGCGCGGCTTGACCATGCCCGCACCTTCGAAATCTATACCTTCATCGCGCTGCCGATGCTGAAGGCGCCGCTGATCTCGCTCGCCTTCGTCAAGATGATCGAGTCGTTGCGCGCCTTCGATCTGATCTATGTCATGACCCGCGGCGGCCCCGGCATCGCGACCGAGACGCTCGACATGTACGCCTTCTCGCAAGGTTTCATCGAGTCCGGCCGCATCTCCTATGCCTCCAGCATGGCTGTTTTGATGATGATCGCTACCTCGATCGCGTTCACCTTCATCTGGAAGAGGGTTCAGTGATGACCGCCCACACCCTTGGCCGCTTCATTGGCCGGCTGATCCTCGGCCTCGCCGCCTTCTCGGCCGTGTTTCCAATTTTCTGGACGACGCTCAACGCCTTCAAGAACCGTGTCGATATCGTCACGCCGACGCCGCTCTTCATCTTCGAGCCGACACTCGACAATTTCGCCTACGTGCTCGGGCGCGAAAGCGTCTTTGCCGGTCTCGTCAATTCGCTGCTGATATCGGGCGCTTCGGTGCTGATCGGCGCGATCCTCGGGCTTCCGGCGGCCTATGCGATCGCGCGCTATCCGAACCGGTGGTCGCGCGACATCCAGTTCTTCGTTCTGTCGCTGCGTTTCCTGCCGCCGGTGGCGATCGCCATTCCCCTGATGGTGATCTGGCTCGACTTCGGATTTTACGACACGCGTCTGTCGATGATCGTTACCTATTCGCTGCTGACGCTCGCGACCATCATCTGGCTGAGCGTCCCGGCCTTTGCCCGCGTGCCGAAGGAGGTCGAGGAGGCCGCGCGCGTCGATGGCTATGGCCCCTATGCGGTCTTCTTCCTGGTCGCGCTGCCGATCGCGCTCCGCTCGCTGATCGGTGCCGTCGCCTTTGCCTTCGTGCTCGTCTGGAACGAGTTCCTGATCGCACTGATGCTGACGACGTCCGACGCCAAGACGCTGCCGATCGTCGCCTCGGAACTGACCCAGCTCGGCCGTGACGTGCCCTGGGGCATCCTCAATGCTTCCGTCGTGCTGCTCTCCATCCCGCCCCTGCTCTTCATCGGGGTTCTCAGCGGCATGCTCAACAGCGCCTTCAAGCGCAAGACCCAATGAAAACCGAGACACGGTGAAAATAAGGAAATCCCACATGCAAGCATTGGTCCTCGAGCAAAAAGGCAAGCTCGCGCTCAGGGAGATCGATCTCCCCCTGGAGCTCGGCCCCGATGACGTCAAGATCGCCATCCACACGGTCGGCGTCTGCGGCAGCGACGTGCATTATTACACCCACGGTGCCATCGGCCCTTATGTGGTGCGCGAGCCGATGGTGCTCGGCCATGAGGCGGCCGGCACCGTCGTCGCCGTCGGCAGCAATGTCGAAACGCTCGAAGTCGGCGATCGGGTCTGCATGGAACCGGGCATTCCCGATCTGGCGTCACGCGCCGCCAAGCTTGGCATCTACAACGTCGATCCGAAGGTGCGCTTTTGGGCGACACCGCCGGTCCATGGCGTACTCGCCCCTTTCGCCGTGCACCCCGCCGCCTTCACCTACAAGCTCCCTGACAACGTCTCCTTTGCCGAAGGCGCCATGGTCGAACCCTTCGCGATCGGCATGCAGGCAGCCGCCCGCGCGCGCATTGCGCCCGGCGATGTCGCCGCTGTCATCGGTTGCGGCCCGATCGGCATCATGGTGGCGCTCGCCGCCCTGGCCGGTGGCTGCAGCCGCGTCTTCATCTCCGATTTCAGCGCCGAGAAACTGGCGATCGCCGCGCAATATCCGGGCATCACCCCGGTCAACATCGCCGAGGGCTCCTTTGCCGATGTGATTGCCACCGAGACCGGCGGCTGGGGTGCCGATGTCGTCTTCGAAGCGAGCGGCAGCGCCAAGGCGTTCTCAGGGATCTTCGATCTGGTCCGACCGGGCGGTGCGATCGTACTGGTCGGCTTGCCGGTGGAAGCCGTGCAATTCGACGTGCCGGGGGCGATCTCGAAGGAGGTCCGCATCGAGACGGTGTTTCGCTACGCCAACATCTTCGATCGGGCTCTGCAACTGATCGCCTCCGGCAAGGTCGACCTGAAACCACTGATCACAGACACGTTCCGGTTCGAAGACAGCATCAAGGCCTTCGAACGCGCCGCCTCGGCGCGGCCGACCGATATCAAGCTGCAGATCCTCATGGACAGCGGGAAGGATTGAGCCATGGCGCATATCGTCTGCTCCAACGTCGACAAGCAATACGGTGCCGTCGACGTCATCAAGGGCTTCAACCTCGATGTGGCCGATCACGAATTCATCGTGTTTCTCGGGCCTTCCGGCTGTGGCAAATCCACGTTGCTGCGCATGATCGCCGGTCTTGAGGACATCTCCGGCGGCACCGTGTCGATCGGAGGCCGGACGGTCAACGACCTGCCGCCGCGCGACCGCGGCGTCGCCATGGTCTTCCAGAACTATGCGCTCTATCCGCATATGACGATCTACGACAATATCGCCTTCGGGCTGAAACGCATGAAGGTGCCGAAGGCGGAGATCGACACGCGCATTCGCGCCGTATCCGCGACACTGGGGCTCGAGCCCTATCTGGCGCGCAAGCCGACCGAGTTGTCGGGCGGTCAACAGCAACGCGTGGCGATCGCTCGCGCCATGATCAAGACGCCGCGGGTCTTCCTCTTCGACGAGCCGCTTTCCAATCTCGATGCCAAGCTCCGCAACCACATGCGCGTCGAGATCGCGCGGCTGCACCAGAAGCTGAAGACCACCACCATTTACGTGACGCACGACCAGCTGGAAGCGATGACGCTTGCCGACCGGATCGTGCTAATGAAAGGCGGCGCGATCGAGCAGGTCGGCACGCCCGCCGAAATCTACGAGCGACCACGCACCCTTTTCGTCGCCGGCTTCATCGGTACGCCGAACATGAACTTCATCGACGTCACCGCCGAGAGGACCGAAGGCGGGTGGTTGCTGCGCAGCGCCGGTGGCAGCTTCTCGATTCCGGATGGAAAATTCGCCCTGCGCCATGGCCAGTCGCTAGTGCTCGGCATCCGGCCGGCCGATCTGAAGATCGCGCAGACGGGGTCCAATCTTATCTCGGGCATCGCCGATCTCGTCGAATTTCACGGCAACGACGCGCTGGTGACCTTCCTCTTTGCCGGCAAGGAAATCGGCGCGCTGGTCAAGGCCAGCGCCTGCCCAAAGCCGGGCGACGCCGTCGCTTTCGCGGTCGAACCCGAAGGGCTGCATCTCTTTGACCGGGAAAGCGGCATCTCCCTGCTGAAATCCTGAGATGTCTCTATCAGCTCGGATTGGCGAACGAGGCGGCCGGGCGCGGACCGGCCGTCATCAGCGTGAAATCGAAGGGCGCTCGGACGTCGGCATCGAGCACATATTGCCGGTGAACCCGAAGGAAATCGCGCTTGATCCTGCGATAGCGCTCCGATGAAAGCATGTGCTTTAACCGGATGAAGACGATCGGCGGCTGGGGTGCATCGTGGTGTCCGGCGAGTGCCACGACCTGGCATCTGTAAAAATTGATCGCATCGGTCAGGCATTGAACGTCGAACCAGAAGATCTCCTTCATACGGGCGATGGCGCCGATCCGTGCCCGCAAGACCTCGGCCGAGCGAAGCAGCGCACATTGCAGAATCGCGCCGCCGAGGGTGACGAAGGTGATGCGTTTTCCCGCGAACAGGCTGGGCTCTCTTTCCACCAAAGTGCCGATGACCTGGGTGGCGATGCTGGAACCCATGCTGTGGGAGCTGATGACATATTCGTCGGCGGGCTCGGCAAGAGCAGCCCGTACGGACGCCAAGCTATCTTCAACCCATTGCTTGAAATAGGGTTTCTCCAGACTGGCGACAGCGACCGCCAGCTCCCAATCGGAAAAAAGGTGCAGCGTGTGCCATCTGTCGGACCAGGGAAGAAGGAGCCGGAAGAAGACCACATATGCGACGATTGCGCTTAAGATCAGAAGCGATGTGTCAAGTCCGAGCCAGTAGGGCGCGGTTGCGATCAGCACGCTCAGAGCAAGGCCGATTGCCACCAGCAGGAACGGAAAGAGGAAGAACAGACCGAAGCGCCACGCATGTTTGAAGTAGGACAAGGCGCCACCTTCCCAGACGACCCGCGCAGCATTCAAATACCCCGAAACCATTCTGTGCAGCGTCGATCGGCCATTCAGGCTTTTGACGATCTCGTCGTGATCGAAGACGTAGACGCGGCTCATCGTTCGCCAATCGGCGCCTTGACTGTCCACATCGAAGTAGCGGCTGGGTCCTTCGATCTGCACCGGTCCCACCTGGACCTTGAAATCGTGAAGGGTGGCAGTCTTCACCGCGGATCGCTTGTAGCGCGCTTGATGTTTGACTGCGTCCAAGGGCTCAAAGCCCGGAAAGTGCAGCACGATTCGTTTCGTGACGTGCCCGGAGGGTCTGTCGAATGACAAGTGGATGATCTTTCAATAGGCGCAAAACGCCCGCTCCTGCTTCCCCGATAGGAAGCGAGAGCGGGCGCTCAGTGAGCGCCGGGTGGTCCCAGCCTGCCGGAGAGGTCAACAATCTCGGTGTCGAGAATATGGCCGAGCGAAACGATCCAACGGTGGGAACAGAATTTTTTTGACGCGATTGGCCAAGGCGCGCCCTCGCCAATGCCAGCGATCTTGCCCCCAAAGCGTCGCCCGGTGCACCGGCCCTTATGTTTCCCTTATTCGCCTGGCCAATCTTCCCAAACGATTTCCTACCTCCGTTCGCGCTAACAGGAGATGGCGAGCAAATGCCGCACGGTGTCATGGCTTCGCCTTCATGGCGCCGCTTTTCGATGGCTTCAGACGCGCCGTTCCGCCCGGAACCCTCGGAGCCCTCGGCACGTTCCATCTTTACAGAAAACGGCCTGGTTTTGGTTGGCGGGTATCCGCCGTAGCCGCGGGTCGCGAAAGCAAAAAAAGAGCGCAGCCTGCGCCACCACCGGCCCTCCCCCGGTTACGCGAGGCGCCTCACAACGAGCAAGACGATGAAATTCACCAACGGGTTCAAACTCACCTCCAAGGCGAGCCGACGCTTGCCGACGGAATACTTCGTGCTCGCAGATGCCGCGTTCGAAGGCGCTGTCATCGGTTACCTTGCCGGCCGCCCCATCCGAGAAGCCGTGACCGATCACGACGGCCTACGCTACCGTTTCGTCGGCGTTGCGCCACGTCTGCCTGGCGGCGGTTTCGACGTACTGGCACTTCGCTCCGGCGAATGGATCGTGTTGCCCGGTCTCGTCTACGCGGCGGATGCGAAAGAGAGTGCCACGCCGAACGAAGCGGACCGCGCCGCCTGACAGCGGCCTACCGGCTTACGGTCCATAGCGCACGATCCAAGGCGTCGCTTAGCTTATTAGCGATTTTCGTCTCCCAGAGTTGAACATTGCGACTATTTGCCGTTGGCAGTTAAGTCTCTCCGCCCGGGCGATGACTTTGGCCTCGATCGCCTCTGCAGTGAATCCACTGGAAATTTCGGCCGGAACGTTGTGGAAGACGTCCGCAAGCATCTGCGCCTCCAGCAGGTTTTCGTTGGCCCTGATCTCGATCAGAACGACGCCAAGCACGCGCAATATCGTTTCTTAAGGCCTGCAACTTTTTTGCATCGTCTTGCCCATCGCCAGCCACCGCATCCTCCGATTCGATCCTGGTCCGATAGCAGCACGCCTACGTCCTGCGCTGTTGCCGCGGATCCCGCAATGTCCCTGTAATCTTGCGCCTTTAGCACCCGGTCTCTCGCTGCACCACTGCGGACTCGCGATCGATCAGAGGAAGCGGCAAGTCAATGAACGACCGCAGGCTTTGTGTGTCCGGGTGGCGCCTGACGCCGCAGGTAAACTGGGATCCATCATGTTCTTCAGCAATGGGCGTCGCGCCCTCGCATGCTTCGCCGCCGCCATTTTCCTGACCGGTTGCGCTTCCGACACGATGAAAACCTACATCGGCCAGCCGGTCGAATCCGTCATCATCGACTACGGCCCGCCGACGAACATTCTCGATCTCGGCTGGAACGAGCGAGCCTATCAATGGCGCAAGATCTCGACGAATGTCGTCTCCGGCACGTCGAGCGGTGAAATCAGAGACACCCGGCGCGGAATGCGCTACGAGGAGTACACGACGCCGGGCTATGTCGAGGAACAGGAATGCTTCTACACTTTCTATGCCCGGATGCAGCAGGGCCGTTGGTACATCACCAATTTCCGCCAGCCGAAGCTGGAATGCGAGTGACGGCTTCAGTCCCTTCCGGCAAGGTACACGGGACCTGTTGTAAGTATTTGAATTTATGAATGTTTTCATTGATTGATCTGCTCAGGAATACCTGTAATCGGGAGAAATTGCATGCGCATCCTGCTGCTGGAAGACGAGCCGGAAATGGCCTCGGCCCTGAAGGCGGCGCTGGAGCGGCGTCAGGTGATCGTCGATCACGTCTCGACGCTGGCCGATGCCGAAGCCGTCGCCGAGCTCTGGCCTTATGACGTCGTCGTGCTCGATCGCCGGTTGCCGGATGGCGAGGGGCTGGACCTCATTCCGAAACTGCGCAACCTCGGGGTCGCAGCGCCCATATTGATGCTGACCGCATTGGGGTCGATCAACGATCGGGTCGCCGGGCTCGATGCCGGCGCCGACGACTATCTTTCCAAGCCGTTTGCCGTTGAAGAACTCATGGCCCGCTTGCGGGCGCTCGCCCGCCGCCCGGTCTCACTGAAAGCTGAGCAAACCAAGGTTGGACGCCTGATCTACGACTTCCGCCACCGCGAAGCGGCCGTCGACGACAAGCCGCTTGATCTCTTGCGCAGAGAGCGCCTTGCGCTCGAAGCCTTGATGCGTCGGCCGGGTCGCACGGTGCTTAGGGCGACGCTCGAAGAATCGGTCTACGCCATGGAAGACGAGATCGGATCCAATGCGCTCGATTCGCATCTGTCGCGCCTGCGTCGAAAGCTCGATGATGTCGGTGCCGGGGTCGAGATCAGGGCCATCCGCAACCTCGGCTATCTCCTGCGCGCAACGACATGACGAAGGCTCGGCCCCGCTCGCTGCAATGGGTGCTCGTGCGCCGCCTCATCCTGCTGCAGGCCGCGACATTGTTTGTCTTTATCGGGCTGCTTTTTCTGGCCATGTTCATCGCCCAGCCGCGCCTTCTCGTCGATGACGAAGCGGCGGTGGACGTTCTCGACCGCGCCGTCGGGCGCGATGCGAGCGGCGCATTGATCGTCCGTGAGACCGAAGACCTTCGTGAGCTGCGCCAGTCCCACCCCAATCTCTGGTTCATCATCCGCGACGATGCCGGTCAGGTTCTGCGACAGGGAAACGTTCCTCCTCCCTATGACGAAAGCGGTGGCGACCTGCTGCGACGCGTGGAGGGCGCGAAGCTGCTTTTCGATGAGGGCGGAACGCTGCCGGACGCGGTCCTTCACAACGCCGACACCGACGCCGGCCGCGTCCAGATCATCGCCTCGACCGTCTCCTCGCGACGCGACAATGGACCGCTGGACGTGCAGATCAGCATCAACGTCGACATGGCGCGCGACCTCGACGGCACGACGACCTGGACCGAGGTCGTTCCGATGATCGCACTGCTTATCCTGTGCTTTCTGCTGCCAATCGTTCTGGTCATGGGCGTGACCACGCTGGTCACGGCGCCGGCGGTCGTTCGGCGTTCCTTGGCGAGCCTCATATCGACGGCTGATCAGGCCGGCCGCATCGATATCGACAATCGAGCGGTCCAACTCGAGACCGAACAGGTACCGGCCGAAATCGCGCCTTTGGTGCGCGCCTTCAACAAGGCACTGGCACGGCTGGGCGAGGGATACGACCAGCGCAACCGTTTCCTCACCGACGCGGCGCACGAATTGCGCACCCCGATTGCGATCCTGAGGACCCGGGCCGAACTTCTCCAGGAGGCTCCGGAAAACACCCGTCTGCGGCTGGATATCGAACGTCTGTCTCACCTCGCCCAACAACTCCTCGATCGACAGGTGCTCGAGCATGCCGGTGGCGCGCTCGAGGTGGTGGACCTCGTTGCCCTCGCAAGAACCATCGCTGCAGACTTTGCGCCTTTAGCGTTCGAAGCCGGCTACGAACTGGCGTTCGAAACCGAGGTGCCGATGGCGCGTGTCAGCGCCAGGCCACGCCAGATCGAACAGGCCCTCGCCAATCTCCTGCGCAATGCCATAGAACATGGCGGCGGCACCGGCACGATCACCGTGCTGGTCAATGCCGAGGGCGGCCTTGAAATCCAGGACGAGGGGCCTGGCATTCCTGTCGAGGAGCGCGAACGCGTTTTCGAACCTTTCTATCGCTTGCGCCCGCGGTCCACCGGTGCCGGCCTGGGGCTCAATCTGGCACGGGAGATCGCCCGCCTGCACGGCGGCCGCATCGATATTCTTGCCGGCCCGTGGCGGGGCGCCCGCGTACGGCTGCAACTGCCGCAGCTCGACGGAGGCCGCTCGGCGCAGCAGTCGACACCGGCATCCGTGTGACCACGGCCCTACGGCGCCGCGCGTCCAACACACGCACAAAGGCCACCGTAGCACTTTGAATTGCTGCATGTTTTTCTTCTGTAGCCAGCGACGATCAAAGGAAACATGCGGTAGTAATCGCCTTTCCTCAAAAGCTTTGCGCCTCCCCCTTATCAAGGCGCCACTGATGCTCCACATTTGCAGCGATACATCGCAAACGTTCGCCGGAAGAGCGGCTGAGCGTTCGACCAGAATGGAGAATTGCAAATGCAGATGTCTTCGCAGGTCCCCTCCCCTTCACTTGAGGAAGGAAACTGGCCGACTCGACGCCGAAGCGTGCTCGACTGGCTGATCATCGAAACGCGCAACGAACGGTTTATCGACAACATCCTCGTTGAAATGTGCGAACGGCTTCAGGCGGCAGGTGTCCCGGTTGCGCGTGCGACGCTGCATTTCCGGATCAATCATCCGCAGTGGCTCGGTGCCCGCATTCTTTGGCGCAAGGGCCTGGCGGAGGCTGAAATCGACCTCTACGACTATGGAACCCAAAACACCGCGCTCTATCTCAACAGCCCGCTCTATGTGATCAACAACGGCGGCACCGAGGTTCGCACGAACCTGGAAGCGCTCGCGGAAGAGCACGCTCAGAACTCGCTTTATGTCGACCTGAAGGCCGAAGGACTGACGGAATATATTGCCTGGCCGCTTGAACACACGCTCGGCAAACGCCACGTCGTGACCTTCACCACCGACCGAAAGGGCGGCTTCGAGGACGAGCACGTCGCTTTTCTCTCGGATCTTCTGCCCGCCTTGGCGCTGGTCAGCGAAATTCGGCTGAAGAACCGGTTCGTGCGCACGCTGCTCGAAACCTATGTCGGCCCGCATGCCAGCGAGCAGATTCTCGCCGGCGCCACGACGCGCGGCAGCGGTGTCACGGTCGGTGCCGCCATCCTGATTTGCGACTTGCGCAATTTCACGAAACTCTCCGATCTTTGGCCGCGTGACGACGTGATCGATCTGCTCAACTCCTATTTCGATGCGATGTCGGAACCGATCGAGCGGCACGGGGGCGAGATCCTCAAATTCATGGGCGATGGCCTGTTGGCAATCTTTCCGCTCAGCAATGCCAATGCCGCCGAAAATCTACTGCAGGCAATCCGTGAGGCGGAAGCGGCAATCGCCCTTCTCAACAAGGACAACCTCGAAAAGGGCCGTGAACCCCTTGGCTACGGGATCGGCGTCCATGTCGGGGATGTCATGTACGGCAATATCGGTTCGCGCCGCAGGCTGGACTTCACGGTGATCGGCCCCGCCGTCAACATCGCCTCGCGGCTGGAGAACCTGACCAAGGAAACAAAGCGGCCCGTGCTTCTGTCTCGGGCGTTCGTGGAACTGGCAGGCTGCGCCTCCAGCATGGAGCATCTGGGTTCCTATCCGGTCAGGGGGATTGGCGAACCGATCGAGGTCTTCGCCTTTTCCGGCAATGGCCCGGCACCGGTTCTGCGCGCGGTCGGAGAATAGTGGTTGTCCGCGGACAACTGGCGGGACGTCAGCAGGATAGAGGAGCGTTAGCCGGCTATCCGATTTGGCTCGGCGCGAACTGGGCAACAAGTTCGTGGCGGTCGCCAGGATAGGTCAACCGCACATGCGTGACCGGCGCACGCCCGCTCCAGGTGCGGCGCTCGATGACCAGGCAGGCAGTGCCGGTCGAAATGTCGAGCGCTTGCGCTGCCATTTTGTTCGCCGCGACGGCGCGAATGCGATGTTCGGCCGTACTCCACGGCACCTTGCCAAGCAGCCATGAACCGGGCGCTGCGGCCTCAAACAACTCCGCTTCCGCCTCCGGCACCGCCGCAAGACTGATCAGGCGTTCTTCGAAACAAAAAGGACGACCGCCAGCAAAGTGCCGGCACGTTACCTCCAGAAGTCTCGCCGATGCCGGAAGATCCAGGCGTTCGACGTCCCGGCCTTCCACCTTGCGGATCTTTCGCTCGTCCAGTCGAAAACTGTAATCGAGACCCAGCGATTGGACCTCGAGCTTGACGTCGTGGATTTCCATGACCGCCGACTGCACCTGGGGAAAGGTGACGTAACTGCCCGACTTGCGACGCCGCTCGATCAAGCCGCGCTTGACCAGTTCGGTCAGCGCCTTGTTCACAGTCATCCGCGAGCAATCATACTGTTCCGTCAGCTCGTGTTCGAATGGGATGCGATGGCCCGGCGGCCATTCGCCGGAGAGGATGCGTCCTTCCACGTCCCCGAGGATACGCTGATGCAAAGACAAGGTCTGCCCTTGAGTGTCGACGGCATCGTCGGGCTGATCGTTCGAAACGGTTCGGTCTTGCTTGGTGTCCATGACACCGAACTTAATCATTTCCCGGCGGCGAAACAGCCCTTCTCTCGCTGTTTCGTGCTTTTCCACCATAGCGACGGATATCCCTGGCGCACTGTTGACAGCTGTCAACATCCGTAGCGCGGCAAGCGCCAATACCTGATGGTCAATAGAGGAGATGCCAGGGCGTCAGAAATGCACGCGCCCATTCCTGATTGCGATCAGACTCTTCGCAGTCAGACTTTTCAACCGGTGCCGGCTCAATCTCTACTCTCGACTGCCGTGTCGCCTTGGGTGGCGGCGGCGCCAGATAGCCAAGGGTCATTCCACCAAGATAGAACATAGCGAACCTTCTCGCGTCTCGTCTCCGATGGACGCAATGGTGACACAATCAGCTCACCTGTCAATAGTCTATAAATTCTATACTCTTTTAGAGCTTCTCACGCCGGCCGGGAAATGGCGCCGCCAGCCCTGACACCTCGCAACATGAAAACGCCAGTTGTCCGCGGACAACTGGCCCGGGAACAGGCGTTCATTTGCCGGCAAAATAGGGCGTTGGGTATAATTCGCTAGGCATTTGTAAAACCGAACCGAATCGGAGCATAGTGCAGCTGCGCAGATTGTCGCGATATGACGATTTTTGCGCAGTTTTTGGGGAACTCAATGTTGCAACAGAAAATTCAAGGTCACGACGTACAGGAGCATCTGCCGACGCTTCTGGCTGCCGACGCTTTGGAACTGGCGCATCAGCTGCAGCAGCACCAAAAGAAGATCTTCCCTCCGCAAGCTCAAAAGGCCATGCGCCTCTTTAGTCCTGCCGAAGCCGCCGCCTTCATTGGAATCGGTGAAGGCTATCTAAGGCAGGTTGCCTCAGAGGGCCACGGGCCTGCTCCCTTGTCAAACGGTCGGCGCATGTACGCCGTTGAGGACATCGAACGCATCCGCCGCGTTCTCGATGAAGGCGGAAAATCCGGCAAATATATCCCACACCGCCGCGGCGACGAGAAGCTGCAGGTGCTCTCGGTGATGAATTTCAAGGGTGGGTCGGCGAAGACGACGACATCTGCCCACCTTGCCCAATATCTGGCGCTGCGCGGCTATCGGACGCTTGCGATCGACCTCGATCCACAGGCCTCGCTGTCCGCCCTCTTCGGCCACCAGCCGGAACTGGACGTTGGCGAAGGCGAAACGCTTTACGGCGCGATCCGCTACGACGAGCCGCGGCCGATTGCCGACATCGTGCGTTCGACCTACACCACCAACCTTCACCTCATTCCCGGCAATCTCGAGCTCATGGAATTCGAGCACGAGACTCCGAAGGCAATGATGATGGGGGGTGCTGCCGAGACCCTCTTCTTCGCGCGCATCGGCGACGTATTGTCGGAAATCGAGAGTTTCTACGATATCGTCGTCATCGATTGCCCGCCGCAGCTCGGCTTTTTGACCATGTCGGCGCTCTGCGCCGCGACATCCGTACTGATAACGGTGCATCCACAGATGCTCGACGTCATGTCGATGTCGCAGTTCCTGTCGATGACGAGCGAGTTGATGAGCGTCGTCGAGAAGGCCGGTGGTCGCACCAGTTACGACTGGATGCGCTATCTCGTCACTCGTTTCGAGCCGAATGACGGTCCACAAAGCCAGATGACCGGTTTCATGCGCGCCATTTTCGGCAATCGCATGCTGCAGAACGCGATGGTGAAATCGACGGCCATTTCCGATGCCGGCGTGACGAAGCAGACACTTTACGAAGTCGAGCGCTCGCAATTCGTCCGCGGCACCTACGATCGCGCCATGGATTCGCTGAACCAGGTCAATGGCGAGATCGAAGAACTGATCCGCCAGGTTTGGGGGAGGAAGTAGTCCATGGCCCGCAAGAATCTGATCGGAATTACCGATGACCAAGCCGAAAACGGTGCCGAAGCGGCTCTGGAACGCCTGGTCACAGCGCGACCGATCGCCGGCCTGAGCGTCGGCGCCCGGCCAACAAGCGCTGTCGGCGGCATCACCCGGTCGCTGTCGAACATCACTCAGAAAGTTGAGCGCGCCCAGGAGTTGGAGCGCCAACTTGCCGAAGGACTTGTCGTCGTCGATCTCGACCCCACGCTCATCGACGCCTCTTTCATCGTCGACCGCCTTGAGATCACTGCGGATGCACAATCCGCGCTCGCGGAGCAAATCCGCGAACACGGACAACAGGTTCCGATCCTCGTGCGGCCGCATCCTGACGCCGATGGGCGATACCAGGTTGCCTATGGCCATCGCCGGCTGGCAGCCGCTCGCGAGCTCGGTAACAAGGTTCGCGCGGTTGTCCGCGATCTCAGCGACGAACAGCTGGTCGTCTCTCAAGGGCAGGAGAACAACACTCGCACGGATCTGTCCTTCATCGAACGGGCGCTGTTTGCCACTCGGCTTGAGGATCGCGGTTTCTCCCGCGAAATCATCATGTCTTCGCTTGGTGTCGACAAGGCAGCACTGTCAAAGATGATTTCCATCATTCGTCGGCTACCGATCGTGCTGATCGAGGCTGTCGGGCCGGCACCTTCGGTCGGCCGGCGTCGTTGGTTCGAGCTCGCCGAGCTGCTGGCACAAGACGGAAAGAGCGAGGCTGCCAACGTCTTCGTGAAGGACAAACAATTCCAGGCGGCAGGAAGTGATCAGCGTTTTGATGCGCTTTGTGCCTTCCTGAACACCTCCAAGGCGCGCGCCAGAGCCATCTCGTGGGTAGCGCCCGACGATACAACCCCGGTCCGGATCCGTGAAACGGACGGCGAAACCACGCTGTCTTTCAACAGGAGACAGGCGCCGGGCTTTGCAGATTTCGTGAGGCAGAGGCTCAAATCTCTGTACCTCGAATACCAAGAGGAAACAGGAGACTAAACAGAGCAAAAGAAAAAGGCTTCCGAACGACTAGCGCTGCGGAAACCCTTCTCTCGTGTAGCAACTAGAGAATCCCATTTCCGCGAATCGGTGTCAAGAGTTTTCAACGTCGTTTCGGCGAACGGATTTCTTTTGCCTTGAAAAAGGTGAAGACGAATGGATTGTGGGATTGTCACGACGCCCTTTGGGCGGCGGGCGATGTCGCTTGGAATGTTGGCACATCAACTTTCCAGCGCTTCGGCCGTCGACGAAGGCAAAGTCGACAAATGGAAATTGTTTCGAACGGTCTGCGCTGCCAAGTCGAGCCTTGGGGTTTCCGATCGTTCTCTTGCCGTCTTGAACGCCTTGCTGTCGTTCTACCCGAAGACGGAACTTGCGGCGGCCGAAGGCCTCGTCGTCTTTCCGTCCAACGCTCAGCTTTCCCTGAGAACGCACGGCATGGCCGAGACGACGCTCAGGCGCCATCTCGCCACCCTGATCGAGGCCGGCCTTATTCTCCGGCGCGACAGCCCCAACGGCAAACGCTACGCTCGGCGCGACCGTCAAGGCGCAATCGGCCAGGCATTCGGATTCGACCTTGCTCCGTTGCTCGCACGTATGGCCGAGTTCGAAGCTGAGGCTGCGCGTCTCGAGGCTGATCGGCGGTATCTTCAGGTGATGCGTGAACGCGTGAGCCTCAGCCGCCGCGACGTTGCGAAGCTGGTCGATCTGCTGCGCTCCTCTGACCTCGCCTATGCAGAGCAGGCGGAGACCCGCTGCCAGGCCATCTATATGTCTCTCTCTCGCAAGCCCTCCATCGCTGAAATCGAACGCGTCCTTACCGTTCTTGCCCAACTGCAGGACGAACTCACTAATCGTCTGGAAAACCTACTGAAAACACAAAATACGGCTGCCAATGAACGCCAAAATGAGCGGCACATACAGAATTCAGAATCCGATTATCTTTCTGAATCTGAACCGTCTGATGAAAGACTTGGGGTGACATTGTCGCGCAAGCCTTCAGCAGAAGTGCCGGAACTCAGCCACGATATGGGTAAATCCGCAAAGATCGAAACATCGGCGGTGCAAAAGCCCCATCAGCATCGCGGGGAAACCTCTCCCCTGAACCGGACAGTACCCCTGCCGCTCGTTTTGAAAGCCTGCCCGCAGATCCGTGACTACGGCCCATCCGGCCGTATAGACAATTGGCGCGATCTTCTGACGGCCGCGACTGTGGTTAAAAACATGCTTGCGATCAGCCCTGATGCCTACGACGAAGCCTGCGCTACACTCGGGCCAGAAACGACCGCCACCGTGCTTGCCTGCCTTCTCGAACGGGCCGAGCACATTCGCTCAGTGGGCGCCTATCTGCGGGATCTGACGCGTCGGGCGAAGACCCAGTCGTTTGCTGTCTCCGCAATGTTGGCGGCACGCCTACGCGCCCAGACGTCGGTTGCTGCTATGGATGGATGATTGCCGCGCTCGGAACGGAAACCGATCGTCTGGTAGCCGGTGCTCCCTCGATAATCGGCGGTACGATCTTGTGTAAGGCGAGCAAATGCAGGAAACTGGCATGAAGGGATTCGTTGATCTCTTTGGGATATTCTAATGCTCGGTATTCAAATTTGGGTCCCGCCATCTCCAAGAAAAGATTGATGTTTTCATCTGTTACGGAAGGAAATCGGCTGATTTCTTCCGTCGCTCGGACGACCATGCGGTAGGCCCTATTGGACGCTTGCGGAGGTGAGAGCGGCTGGCTCTCAGCGAAGCGGGGTGGCCGAGCGTAAGATCAGTTCTATTGCCTAAGGTTTCGCACGCTCGTCGGGGCGGCGAACGGGGCAGAGGGTCTGGCTTTGTGCTGAAGGCGGCTCTTATGTTGACAGCTGTCAACCGCATGAGGCGATGGGTTTTATTCTGAGCCAAACGGATAGGACCGAAGTCCCGCCAGCAACGCACTTGTCCGCAACCCAACTTGCCCCCCTGCCCCTCCTCGTAGCGAAACGTGCATACCATCAACACCGAGAGCTTCCGATAATAGCGTCGAAGCGCGAACCAACCGAGGACCTTCAGCCTATGTCACATGTCATCGTTATCAACGGACCGGCAGGAGTCGGGAAGACAACGGTGAGCCGGATTCTGGCAAGGCGCCATCCCGGTGCGATCAACATCGCCGGCGACGCTTTGCGTCACTTTGCGCCTGAAGACGTTCGACATTCCTTGGGGCCTGGTTCTACCTACAGGGCCGGCGCGGCGCTCACCACTGCCTATCTGGCAATGGGAGCTACCAAGGTTCTCTTCGAATACGTCTTCGACGACGCGAAAAAGCTTGATCTGTTCTGCAGCGGATTACCCGATAAGATCCCCGTCTCTGTTTTCACGCTTTGGGCACCGATCGATCGAGTCATTGATCGGGAAGCAAACCGCGTTGAGCGCGAGCGATTGGGGGATCTGGTGTTGCGGACATACCAGGCGATCGAACGAAACCTGCGCCTGCTTGGGCAGGTCATTCCAAATACAGAGACGCCGGAACTGACAGCTCAGACGATCAGCGAAGCAATTGCCAATCCTGCAAATATCTGGCCGCGTCCGGCCCGGGGAAACTAACCTGTCAGATGCTCCATCATTCAGGCCCGCCTGATGTGTTCGTGGCGCGCCTCACTCGTGAGGACATGCGTTGACAGCTGTCAACAATCGATACGCATCGAATTCTCAGGCTTATGAACTCAGCCGCGAAGATTTGCCCTGCCGAGTTTCTCGGATACCATTCCTTTCACCGTCACCTTTGGCTATGCCGCGTTTGGACGACCTTACCCGAAGGCGTCGCGTCTGTGACGGAAATGATTATCATGTTACGTTCCGTTTCGACGGCAACATCCTTAGTTTGAAATGCGATACCAGATCCCCGATCCATATCATCCGGCGCTACTTCCACTCCTGATTTCGGCGGAAGACGCCTTGGCACGACTGGACGAACGTGCAAACCGTCATGTGGTCGAAGACGGCTTTCGTGAACGTGGTCACTTCTTCGACGCAGCGGCAGCGCTTTGGGTGGCCGGCGAACTCGTCCATGTCGAAGACCTGGTGTTGCACGATGCCCATATGGATGCGCGTGCTCCCACGCATGAGCTGACGATAGCGCATTCGATTCTTCGGGCGCGGCGGCGTATCTGGCTGGCCGAGCCGGCCTGGGCGCTGTCGCTGCCGGGCCTGGCTACCCTTCGAGGCGAACAGGGGAACGTCCCCAACGCAGGCGATGGGCTCGCAGCCGCGCGGCCGGAGCCGCCATCGACTTCCGATGATAGCGCTCAGCTTCAGGAGGAAGAGGGGGCAAATCCCATGGCCGCCGAATTTGCGGCCATCGATGCGGCCATCGCCCGTTCGCAGCAACTGCTCGAGGCGCACGACAAGGACACCCTTGAAATCGCCGAACGGGCGGCCCGTGTGACCACACAGGAGCCTGTGGGGCAGTTGGGCTTGCTCTTTGACGACGAATGGGACGAGGATGCACGAATTGACGAATGGCGCCATGCGGTCGCGAGCGCGGATCAGCTACCGGCCACTCTCGGCGCTACGCTTCTCTTCGACGCCTGGGAACGGATCGAGCCGCTGCGTCGCCAACACTGGTTGGGCTCGCTGCTCGTTAGCGCCTATCTGAGATCGCGCGGCAAGGTTACCTCGCATCTTCTCACCTTCAACACCGGGCAGAAGGCGGTTCGTCATGAGCGGCGGCGCGCGCAGGATCCGGTGACACGGTGGAGCGCATTCCTCGAAGTGATGACGGCAACCGCAGATCTCGGTCTGAAAGAGCTCGATCGACTGTCACTCGCCAAGACACAGATGGAGATGCGTATCCGCGATCGCCGTTCCAACAGCAGCCTGCCCGCGTTGATCGAGCTTGTCCTGTCCCGTCCGATCGTTTCTGCTGCGCTGGTCGCCCAGCATGCCGGGGTGACGCCTCGCGGTGCGTTGAACCTCATACGAGAACTCGGCATCCGTGAAATGACCGGCCGCGGACGCTACCGCGGCTGGGGCGTGCTTTAGCCTCAGGGTGTCGCTCGCGTGGCCATGGGGCATTGCTGAGGTGCCACGATGTCAGCCCATGGTGATCAGGATCAACACCACGAAGACCGCGGGCACGAGAACCAGCGCCGGAATGATAATCGCCGGGTAGCCGAAGGCGACGATCGCGAGCAACCATATCAATGCGCAGTTGATCAGAAACAGGACTTTTGCCGTCTGCGATCCCTGCACTGCTTCCTTCAGCATCCAGCCAAATACCGGCACGTTGTAAACTAATCTTGCAATCATTCTTCTTCCTTTCCTGGGGGCAGTCGGGGTGGGGGTGGACCGTTGAGAGGTGTTCAGGTCCGGGGACGTCCGCTTCCTGCCAACCGCTGGCGCGTAAAGCCGGCAGCAGCTTCGAGGCGTTCCGGGTCGAGCAGACGCATGGTTTTCGGATGGCTGAAATCGATCAGCCCTTCCCGTTTGAAGCGATTGAGACAGCGACTGACAGTCTCGACCGTGAGGCCGAGCCAGTCGGCAAGGTCTGCCCGCGTGAGGTGCAGGCGAAAGCCCAGTCGGGCAGGATCGCCTTCGCGACCGCTGTGACTGAAGATGCGCGACAGTTCGACCAATGCACTGGCCACCTTCTCGCTTGCGGTCTTGCGACCAAGCAGGATGGCATGTGCCTGCATTCGATGCAGTGTCATCTTCAACTCGCTGGCGATCACCGAATTGTTCGCGAGAAGTTCGGCATCTCCCAGGGCTTCGATGCGCGCGATGCTCAGCGTCTCGGCCGTGGCAATGTTGCGTCCATCGACGGTGAAGCCGAAGAGCCGACTCGGGCCGAGCACATCCGTGATCTGTCTGCGCCCGTCGTCGAGCAGTTGAGAGAGAACGATGCAACCGTCGAGCACGCGAAAGAGCGAGCGGTTGCGGCCACCCTCAAAAAGCAGCGTGAAGTTTTCACCGACCACACGGCTGCGGGCGGGCAAACGCGCCGGCCTCGTCAAGGACGCAAGGGGATGAGCCGCCGCAGAGGCGGCAGCGGATTGGGGCTCGGGCATGGGAGATGATGTCCGCATTGCGGATGCAAGGAGGCATGGGGCCCTGTTGCCATCCGACATCGAAGAAGGAGGAGCGTTGACAGCTGTCAACGCAGTTTCAAAGCCGGGTGACGACTTCGGGTGGTCCACGCGGGCTGGAGTTCGGAAAATGAACCTGGTTCGCTGGCGGCGCGGCGGTCACCGTAACGGCGGGCGAGAGGCTTCCTTGCAGGCGCTCCCCGACAGAGTCCCTTCGCGGCGCTAACAAAGCCCAAAAGAACCGGCAGGCGCTGCAGACATGTTTGGGGGCCGGCTTTTCCTTCCAACTCTCATCACTGCCGGTTTGGCAGAAGTCCGGCAACGAGCCGTCAGGAAGGGTGTAGCGCGCACGTTCGACCGCGGGCAGCGGAGTGGCGAGGGCCGGGCCGAGATGAGCGAAACCGAGCAGGCAAAGGGCCATGGCGCACAGGATGCGCAAGGCTCTGTCCCATCTTGATTTCGTGCGACATGTCATCGCTCAGGCTCGTCCTCGCGTCTATTCGATGAGACAGAAATAGGCGAGGGGATTGACAAAGCTCAATGTGGCAAACTGCGCAGGGGCAGAATGCCGCATGGCAGCAAAATACCGCGCCACCGAGTGGAGGCGCGGCATATTAAGTCATTGATTAATATTGATAATGCTGTGAAAACGGCTGGCAGAGATTAGTCCTCTTCGACAAAAACCTCCTGGCGCTTGGCCTTTACGCTCGGAAGGAACACGACGACAAGCACGAGCGCTGCGATCAGCAGCAGGATGGCGCTGATCGGGCGGGTCACGAAGGTCGTGGGATCACCGCGCGACAGGATCATGGCGCGGCGAAGGTTCTCCTCGAGCAGCGGTCCGAGCACGAAGCCGAGCAACAGCGGTGCCGGCTCGCAGCGCAGCTTCAACAAAAGGTAGCCGACCAGACCGAAGAAGGCGACGGCATAGAGGTCGTAGACGTTGGAGTTGACGCTGTAGACCCCGATCGAGCAGAACGCCATGATGATCGGGAACAGGACGTAATAGGGGATCTTGAGTAGCTTCACCCAAAGCCCGATCAACGGCAGGTTCAGGACCACCAGCATCAGATTGCCGATCCACATCGAGGCGATGATACCCCAGAACAGTGCGGGCTGCTCGATGGCGACGTTCGGGCCGGGCACGATACCCTGGATGATCATCGCGCCGATCATCAGCGCCATGACCGGGTTGGCGGGAATACCGAGGGTCAGGAGCGGGATGAACGAGGTCTGCGCGCCGGCATTGTTGGCGCTTTCCGGACCGGCGACACCGGCGATGGCCCCATGCCCGAATTCCTCGGGTCGGTCCGAGACGCGCTTTTCCACCGTATAGGAGGCGAAGGCCGCAAGGATCGCGCCGCCGCCGGGCAGAATGCCGAGCGCCGAGCCGATAATCGTGCCACGCACGACTGGTGCAAACATGCGCTTGAAATCATCCCGCGTCGGCATCAGGTCCGTCACCTTGGCCATCAGCACTTCACGGGTACGTTCATTCTCCAGGTTGCGCAGGATCTCGGCAATGCCGAAGACACCAACGGCAAGCGCCACGAAATTCAGGCCATCGGCGTATTCTCGGATGCCGAGGGTGAAGCGCGGCGTGCCGGAATAGATATCGGTACCGACCAGCCCGAGCAGCAGGCCGAGCGCCACCATCGCCAAGGCCTTGACGATCGACCCGTGGGCAAGCGCGATCGAGGAAACGAGGCCGACGATCATTAGCGAGAAATACTCGGCAGCGCCGAATTGCAGCGCGATCTCGGTTAGCGGCGGCGCGAAGACCGCAACGAGGAAGGTCGAAACGGTGCCGGCGAAGAACGAGCCGAGAGCGGCAATTGCAAGCGCTGCGCCGGCGCGCCCCTTGCGGGCCATCTGGTAGCCGTCGATAGCCGTGACTGCCGAGGAGGATTCACCGGGCATGTTGATCAGGATGGCGGTGGTCGAGCCGCCATATTGGGCGCCGTAATAGATGCCGGCGAGCATGATCAGCGACGAGACCGGCTCGAGCTGGAAAGTGATCGGCAACAGCATGGCGATGGTCGCCGTGGCCCCGATGCCGGGAAGTACGCCAATCAAGGTGCCGAGCAAAACGCCAATCAGGCAGAAGAGCAGGTTGGCAGGGGAGGCGGCGGTTGCGAAGCCGAGCGCAAGATTGCTGAAGAGTTCCATCGCGCGTCTCCTAGAACTGAACCCAGGGGCCGAAGCGCTGGAAGGGCAGGCCGAGGCCATAGCTGAACACCGCCACGGAGAAGGCCGTCAGCGCCAGGGAAAGCGCCAGTGCCATGAGCGGCTTCATCCGGCCCGAAGCGAAGCAGGCGATCAACGCCGTGAAGAACAGCGCCGGCACGAAGCCGAGGCCCCGAACTGTCAGGCCGAAGAAGATGGGGGCCGGCAGGATGAAGGCCATGCCGCGCAGCGCGATCGGACCCATGGGCTCGCCTTGGACGCGGGTGGACTGCACGAGGATGACGATGCCGAGCAGCGTCAGAATAACCGCGAGCATCAGCGGGAAATAGCCGGGACCCATGCGGAATGCGGTGCCAAGCTCGAGGTTGAACGCCTGCCAGGCGAAGAATAGCCCGACCGCCGTTAATATCCCGCCGCAGAGCGCATTGGTGGTGTCGAAGGAGAGTGATTTCATCGTGTCCCCATTTGTTCTAGCGGGGCAGCCGGCCGAGGCTTTTCTTGCGGCCTCCCGCATTGGCATTGCCGGCGTAATGCCGGGTTCGCGCATTGGGTGGCGGAAGGTTGACAGCTGTCAACGGCAGTTGACGGCGTTAACCCTCTCCGGGCATCGTCGCGGCATCCCAATGTCAGAAGTGCCGCGCTTCCGGACGAGCCGGAGCGCGACGCGACGAGCGGCGGGTCAGTCGGCGTATTGGCCGGCTGCTTCGATCACCGGCTTCCAGCGGGCGATTTCGCTCTCAAGCTTCGCCTTCAGCGCGGCCGGGGTCGCATCAGCGTCCGACGAGGGTTCTGTGCCGAGCTCGCCGAAGCGGGCGACAACGTTCGGATCCTTGAGCGCGACCTGCAGCGACTTCGACAGGCGTTCAGTCACTTCCGCGGGCGTGCCCTTCGGGGCGTAGATGCCGTGCCAGATGCCGACCTGAAGGTTCGGCAGGCCGGCTTCCGTCGTCGTCGGCAGATCGGGGAAGACCTTGAGGCGCTGCGGTGAGGTGACCGCATAGGCCTTGATCGTGCCGCCCTGGATCTGCTTTGTGGTGTTGGTCGTCTGGTCGCACATGATGTCGACCTGACCGCCGAGAAGATCGGTCATCGCCGGGCCTGTTCCCTTGTAAGGCACGGTGGTCAGCTGTGTCTCGATTGCGCTCATGAACATCATGCCGCAAAGATGCGAAGCAGCACCGATACCGGCATTGGCTACGGTCACCGTGTCCTTGTTCGCCTTGACGTAGTCAACGAGGCCCTTGAGGTCGGTCGGCTCGAGATCCTTGCGCGCGACGATGGTCATCGGCACTTCGGTGACGAGGCCGACATACTCAAAGGAATTCAGTGTGTCGTAGGCGAGCTTGCGGTAGAGCGTGGCGCTGGTTGCCATGCCGATATGGTGCAGCAGCACCGTATAGCCATCGGGATCGGCTTGCGCGACGCGCCCGGCGCCGAGTGTGCCGCCAGCGCCGCCGACGTTCTCGACGATGATCTGCTGGCCGAGATCCTTGGACATGGATTCGGCCACGAGACGCGCGACGGTATCCGTCGGGCCGCCGGCAGAGAAGGGCACGACCATGGTGATCGAGCGTTCGGGGTAGGTCTGCGCGTTGGCGGAAACGGCGAAAAGCGAAAGGGCGGCAACAGCGCCCAGCAGGGCATTCAGGGTCTTCATCTCTTCCTCCCGGATGAAATATCGGCCAGCCGGCAAGGTTTCCTCCCGCGCCGGTTCTGGGTGCCCCCATTTGCGAACGCAATCATAGCACAGACAACGGTTTAGCCGGGCGAGGGAATGCATTTGTCGGGCTTTGGCTTTGATTTGGGTGGATTTGGAAACATACGGCGGATCGCATGGGTGGATTTCCACCCATTACAGGCATGGCTTTTTCTTCCCCATGTCAATTGAGGCTCTAAGCGGGGAGTTTTGACGTAACGGCTTCACGTCGAGGAGGGGAGGACACACCCTTGGTCTCCAAATGATAACCTACTAGCAGCGCCCTCTGGTGACTTCAATGTCGGCGCCCGGGCCGAATTTACTCGTTGGCGCAGGTCTAAGGCGGGATAAAGGAGATCTTAGGTGACGTCTTTTGCGATCGTTGATCCTGCCGTTGGGTGTCCCAGGCCTGTGGTTCGGAGAGGAAGGGCTCTATCCCCGTGCGAACGATCGGATCGGATCGCCGACCTCGCCGGATGCAAGCGACGCAGGATCCATAGACGTGCGTCAGAGGCGCCGGCTTACTCATAATTCCAGTAGTAGACGAGGAGTCGTCTTTATCCTATCGGTTGAGTATGAAAACGAGCCTCGAACACCTTCCGGAAAAGAAGCAGCGCGAGCTTGCCCGCGTTGTGGAAATCATCCACGAGGAGTTTGCCGATGCGCTCGAGGGTGGCTCGGCCGACTTCAAGAAGCGCGGGCGGATCCTGAAGATCATCCTCTTCGGCTCCTACGCCCGCGGCACCTTTGTTGACGAACCGCATACGATGAAGGGCTATCGCTCCGATTACGACATCCTCGTCATCGTCAACTCGAAGAAGCTCGCAGAACCGCAATACTGGGACAAGGCGACCGACCGTCTGATGTGGGACAAGGGCGTCTCGACGCCGGTGGGGCTGATCGCCCATGGCGCCCGGGAGGTGAACAACTTCCTTGCGGACGGACAATATTTCTTCGTCGATATTCTGCGCGAGGGCATCGTGCTCTACGAACTCGACGACCGGCCACTGGCCGAGCCGAAACGGCTCTCGCTTACTGACGCGCTTCGGGTGGCTAGGGAGCATTCCGAAAGACAGGATGAAAATGCGAAGCGCTTCCTCGACTTGGCGCGCGTCGCAATATCCAATCGTTGGGCAAATCATGCCGCCTTTTTATTACATCAGGCAGTCGAGACCGCCTATTCTCGCCTACTCCTGACGCTCACCAACTACAGCCCGCCGTCGCACAACCTCAAATTTCTTCGTGGTCTCGCCGAGGATCGTGATCGGCGGCTGGTCGAGGCCTGGCCGCGCGATCAGCACCGCTTCAGCGCCTGGTACAACGTTCTCAACGAAGCTTATGTGAAGGCACGCTACTCCAAGCACTTCGAGATCACCGAGGAAGGGCTCAGCTGGCTTCTCGAGCGGACCGAGCATCTCCTTCGCCTCGTCGAGACGATCTGTCAGGAGCGGCTGACCGAGCTGGCTCGGGCAGCGGACGCCACCTAACTGCTTGCTTCGCTTGCGCAAGTCCGCCCTTCATGAAGCCTCGGATGAAGTGCCCGACCGTATCTTCACCCGCCGCGGCTAGAGATACGGGCACCTTTCGGTGCTCTCAACTTCAGTAACGTTCTTGGATGAGGCAATGCGCCCCTTTGTCGAATTGAAGAACTGACCCCCTCGGGCAAGTTGGTCACCTTAAACCACATCACTATCGATCCTTGAATACTATCTGCGGGATCTGACGGCAAAGGCACGAAGAGGGGAGTTTTCGCTCGGGCCGATGCTGATGGCGCAAATGCGGGCGAACCCTGGTGGTAGGAAAGCCGGATAGTACTGTCGCGAAGCGACTGTTAAGCTATGCCAATCTTACAGATCAAGGCCCGAGGAAATTCCGGAAGGAGGGATCGTGGAAATCAGCGCCAGCGACCGCGAACTTATCACGGTGATGCGACAGTATTTTGCGGCGAAGAGCGAGCTGGAGGGCTTGAAAGAACACTTGGAGGCGGCACGACAGGCAGCCGGAGAGGCGGTCGGGGTGTTCTACGATCCTCGCCAGAACGTCGAGCACGCCGCTGACTTGGAACGTTCGCATCGCTTGAGGGGAGAGATGGCGTCGTTGATGAAGCGCGCTGAAGCCTGGGGGAGGACAGCATCGACCGATGACCGACACGATAGGTCGCAGGCGGAACCGGAAGACTGGCAGTCGTTTGAGAAGCGAGCCGATTCATTCTTCGGCTCGTAGTCACGATTAGATGATCAGCCGCGCGGCTCGTCGGAGGGCCGGCGAAGCCGAGGTCATCCTGTCTTGCCAACCTTTGGGTAGCAAGCATGGAAACCGCGGTACCTTGATATCTGTTCGCGGGATCAAGGTGTTGATATTAAATTAGCCTGTCCGGCCGCTTAAACCGTCATAGGCGCCGAAGCCACATCGGCCTTTCGGAAATCGGAGCAACATTTATGAGCCGCCAACTTTCTCTCCCACGCGATCGAATTTCCGTGCTTCTGCTGGAAGGCATTAGCCAGACCGCGGTGGACTACTTTTCGTCGTCCGGCTACACCAGCCTCATTCATTTGCCGAAGGCGCTCGACGACAACGATCTTAGGCGCCACATCGCCGACGCTCATATCATCGGCATTCGTTCCCGCACGCAGCTGACGGACGAGATCTTCGAATCCGCCAAGAAACTAATCGCAGTTGGCTGTTTTTCCGTGGGTACGAACCAAGTCGATCTGGATGCGGCGCGGCGGCGCGGCATTCCGGTGTTCAATGCACCGTATTCAAATACGCGATCGGTGGCCGAGCTTGTGATCGGCGAGATTATCATGCTGACACGGCAGATCTTTCCGCGCTCGGCTTCCGCGCATCAAGGCGGGTGGGAGAAGTCCGCTGTCGGCAGCCGGGAGGTCCGCGGCAAAACGCTCGGCATTGTCGGCTACGGCAATATCGGATCGCAGCTCAGCGCGCTTGCCGAAAGCATGGGCATGGTCGTGCGCTACTTCGATCTTTCCGATCGGCTGCGCCGGGGCAATTCGGAGTCGATGGCTTCGCTCGGCGACCTTCTCGAAATTTCTGACTACGTGACAATGCACGTTCCCGAAACACCCTCGACTCATAACATGATCACCGAGACCGAATTGCGCCGCATGAAGAAGGGCGCCATCTTCATCAATAATTCTCGCGGCACGGTGGTGGATCTCGATGCGCTTGCGAGAGTCCTGAAAGACGGCCATCTAGCGGGTGCCGCCGTGGACGTCTTCCCCAAGGAGCCGGCATCGAACAACGAGCGTTTTGAGACGCCGTTGCAAGGCTTGGACAATGTCATCCTGACGCCGCATATCGGCGGCTCTACTGAGGAAGCCCAAGAGCGCATCGGCGGGGAGGTTTCAAGGAAGCTGGTCGAGTATTCCGACATCGGCTCAACGATGGGCGCCGTTAACTTTCCGCAGGTACAGCTGCCCGAGCGCCCGAACGGCACGCGTTTTATTCACGTGCATGAAAACCGCCCCGGTATGCTCATCCAACTCAACGAGATCTTCTCGTCGCGCGGGCTAAACATCATGGCTGAGTTCCTTCAGACGCATGGCGACACGGGCTATGTGGTGGTCGAGGCCGAAGGAATTTCCGCAAATGCCGAGGAGATTCTTCAGGCCCTACGCGAAATTCCTGGAACGATACGAACGCGATTACTCTACTGACAGCTGACCGGAGCTCAGCGCACCAGCGAATGATCACCTTTGGTTTGGCTCGCGGGGGCGCTAGGTAACCAACCGCGCCGCCCGTCCCTGTTTACGCTCGGCGTCGTTGTAGTAGCGTGCTGCCTGCGTCACGGATTTGTGCAGCGACTGCTGCATCGCTTCCGGCAGCGGATGCCGCGTTTGGCGGCCTTGGTGAGATAGCCTGACCGCAGTCCATGCGCCGAAAACACGGTCGGGTCGAGCCCAGCCTGCTTGCAGCGGCCTTTCAGGATCAGGTTGACCGACTGTGGCGTCAGCGCACGGCGATCGATGTTCCCCCATTGGTCGATGCGCCGGAATACTGGTCCTTCGTTGATGTTGGCCTGCTCCAGCCAGCCTTTCAACGCCGTCACCGGTCGGCCGATCAGCAGCACATGTTCGCCATCATCGCTCGTGGTCGTCTTCGTGCGGCCGATGCGGATCGAAAGGCAGGGGAGGGGAGCCAGAATTCGCCGGATCGGCCTGCACGGGGTCTTCGTCGGTCAGATCCTCGACACGCAAGGCCGCCACCTCCGATCGGCGGCGCCCGCCGGAGGCGAAGGCGATCAACAGCAGTGCGCGATCGCGCACGTCCACCAGGCTTTCGCCGGTGCAAGCCAGCAGCAATTGCGCCAGAACGTCGGCCGTGACCGCCTTTTTGCTCTTGCGCTGCCGCGGCCGAGCGCTGGCGCGAACGGCAAGTCGCAGCGCGGATTTCAGCGACGGCGCGGCAAAAGCGCCGGTCAGTCCGCTGTGGGCGGGATTCTCACTGCGCTTGGCCGGATCCCAGAGATGATGGGCAACAAATTTCAAGAGCAGGCTTTCCGGCGCCGGCCAGGGGAGAGGGTCACCGGTCGCCAGCTGGCACCAGGCCTCGAGATAGCTGAGGTCGGAGGCCAGCGCCTTGAGCGTATTCTCGCCCATGCCTTCGCCGGCGAGATGTTTCAGCGTTGCGACGTCGTCGTCGGTCAGCAGCGCCGCAAGCTGGTCGCGCCGATTGAACGGCAGGACCGCATCGAGGGCGTCGAGCTCTTCTGAGCGTTTCAGGACGGCATCCGTTGCTTTCTTTCTGGCCATCTTGCTGACGTTGGCATCTTGTAAATTTCCGTAAAGTACGTATTTTACGGAAAAAATGGAGGTGCATGATGACATCCACCGTCACCGCCGCTGCGGTCTCCAAGAATTTCGGAGCCTACCAGGACGCAGCCGTGCGCGAGCCGTTGATTATCACCAAGAACGGCCGACCGCGCACGGTTCTGATCGCCTATGAGGACTATCTTCGCCTGATGCGGCGCGAGCGACGAGTCGAGCTGACGAGCGCGTTGGATGCGGACGAGCTCGCTGCAGTCGAAAAATCCACGATGGATCCTGGACTTGATCATCTCAATGCCGAATTGACGAAGGACAAGAATGCTGCCGACTGAGCCGAAGGTCGGCTGGGTCTTCCGCTATTCCTTATGTGGACGGCCCCCTGCTCGCAAGATATTCTGAGACGATTTTGATCCGATCGCTTGCGCCCATATGTCCGGCCTGTTGTTGCGCTCACATAAACGCTGGCCAAGATGGTTTCCGCAACGCGAGTTCCAAACATCTCTGCGACCTTGTAAAAGGCCAAGGGATAAGACGGATTGTCTCACGTCTCGGATCGATCGATCAGACCATCTGCTCCTATCTTGCAAGTTCGGGAATCAGCAACTCAACGCGGATTGTAAGTTAGAACTTCTCGTGTCGAGCGGATCATCATGTCGCGTCAGCCACCAGAGCGGACGCATATTTTGCGTTGTACCTTTCTCCGGATACCATGATCTTCCAGGCGATACGCGCCATCTTGTTGGCAAGTGCGACCGCTGCGAGTTTCGACGGCTTGCGCTTGAGCAGTTCGGCCAGCCACGAAGAGGCCTTACCGTGTCGTCGAGCATGTTGAATGACAGCCGTTGCCCCGGCCACCAGCACCGCTCGCAATGCCTCATCGCCTGCCCGCGTGATGCATCCGAGTCGCAGCTTTCCGCCGGTCGAGTGATCCTTTGGTGTCAGCCCAATCCACGCCGCGAATTGGCGGCCGGATCGGAATAGCTCTGGCGCCGGTGTCTTCATGATCAGAAGCGCCGCGCCGATCGGGCCGATGCCGGGAATAGTATTGAGACATTGGCAGCGTTCGTCGGCTCGCTGCCATGCCATGAGCCTGGCATCCACGTCCGCAATCTTTTCTTCCAGCTGGGCGTATTCCTCCGCCTGACTCGCGAACAATTCCCGTGCCAGCTTCGGCACGGTCTCGTCGGACTGTATCCGTTCAAGCAGCAAGGGAATATGCGCCAGCCCCTTGGCGACGGAAATGCCGAATTCAGTGGCGTAACCTCGCATTGCATTGGCGAGTTGGGTGCGGTTGCGGATCAAGCGATCCCGGACGCCGACCAACATGGTGGCGGCTTGCTCATCGGCTGCCTTGACCGGCACGAACCGCATCGTTGGGCGGCTCATCGCCTCGCATAATGCCTCAGCGTCGGCAGCGTCATTCTTGCTCCGTTTCACGTAAGGCTTCACGAGCTGCGGCGCGATCAACTTCACCTCATGCCCGAGCGAGGTCAGCAGCCGAGCCCAGTGATGGGAGCCGCCACAGGCTTCGATGGCGATCACGGTTGGCGGACAGATCCTGAAGAAGTCGATCATTTCCTTGCGGCGCATCTTCTTGCGCAAGACCGGTTTCTCAGCCGCGTCCACGCCGTGGAGCTGAAAAACATGCTTTGACGTGTCCATGCCGATGCGAATAATCTTGTCCATGGGCGGCTCTCTTTGTTTGAGATCTTAACGACTCACTCTGGCACGTTTCGATGCCGTTCGGGGGCCGTCCACACCAACATCTCTGGCACTGGCAGTATTTGGAAGGACGAGAAGAGGGGGACAAGGATCGCCCGGCGCTCGTTCTTGCCATCGTTGCCACCTTGGAAGATGGAACGCCGGTGGTCCGCGTGCTTCCGATCACGCATACGCCGCCCTCCGACCCGGCTGAGGCAGTCGAGATTCCGCCGGCGACAAAGCGTCGTTTGGGGCTGGATGACGAACGCTCCTGGATTGTTTTGACGGAAAGCAACCGCTTTGCCTGGCCAGGGCCGGATGTCCGGCCGCTCGACACGGATAGCGGCTACCACGGCCCGTTGCCTCCGGCCCTGTTCAAAGAGGTGAAGCGTCGCTTTGTCGGCCTGGCGCGCAGCCAAAGACATCAGGCGACGCCGCGTAGTTCCTAAAAGCGATTTGTTCCAGCGATTTCTGCAAAATGGAGCATCCCATGGCGTTCCGGAAACGTCGGGGACACATCCCCTGCACGACTTTAGGTCGTCTGCGACTCGAAATCCATCACTATCGATACTTGCAAACTATCGATAGTAATGAGTTGCGGAAATCAGCGTCCGGATGACAGAAGTAAACTGCAGAATAACTTCCACTTGTGGATTTTAGGGCATTGATTCATATGGTTAATGATCTCATAAGATGGCCAAGGCCCGCTTTAGGGCTTTAGGGGCATTGGGCAAATTACCTTTGTGACTATCCAAGCTGAACACTCAGCCTGCACTTTTGACCCAACCATTTCGCGTCAACTCGGCCGAAGCTTGCCCCGTGTTTTTGGGATACGCAGGCTCGTCGGGCAAGGCGGCGCGTGCCCGATCCCGTTGCCGTTTCCATTCAGTCAGGCTTGTAGCCGATCACCATCGAGTCCGGCCCCAGCAACGGCTCAACGCGTGTGGACACGAAACCGGCCTCGCGCATCCAGGCCTGGCAATCGGCGCCCGTGTAGTCGAACCCTCCGCGGGTCTCGATCAACATGTTCAGGCTCATCAGCAGGCCGAAGGCGTTGCTGCGGCGCTCGTCATCGATGACGGCATCGTAGACGATCAGGGCCCCGCCTTTCGGCAGCGCGGCGAACGCTTTTTCCAAGAGCTTCCTCTTCTCGGCAAGATCCCAGTCGTGCAGGATATGCCCCATCACGATCACATCCGCATTCGGCATCGGGCCGTCGAAGAAGTTGCCGCTTTGGAAGCGGATGCGGTCAGTGAGGCCCTGCCGGGCGACGAACTCGTCGAATATCGGTTGCACGGCGGGCAGGTCGAAGCCGATGGCGTGGAGATGCGGATGGGCTCGCGCGATCACCACCGGCACCATGCCCTGCGCTGCGCCCACATCGGCGAAGGTCGCGTATTCCGACCAGTCGAACCTGGCGGCCATCGCCTGCGCCGCACCGGCGCTGATCCCGCTCATGGCCTCGAGGAACCCGCGCAGCCGTGCCGGTTCCGCATAGATCGCGGCAAAGAAGTCCTCGCTGTACTTGGCTTCGTTCTGCGGCTCTCCCGTGCGCAGGGCTTCGGTCAGCGAGCCCCAGAAGCCGTAGAGCCGGGCATTGGCCATTTCGAGGATGCCGCCGATATAGGACGGCTTCGCCTTGTCGAGGAAGAGGTCCGTATCAGGCGCATTACGATAGCGGCCGTCCTCGCGTTCGAGCAGTTTCAGCGCCACCAGGGTGTCGAGGAAGTCGCGGGCCGAGCGGGGATGCAAGTTCAGCCTGGCCTGCAGGTCCGGCAGGTCGGCCGGGGCGGCTGCGAGCTCGGTGAAGACGCCGAGTTCGACCGCGCTGAGCATGGCCTTGGAGGCCCAGAACCCCATGCCGAGCTGCATGATGTTGTCCGGCGTCGTTGCGCCCATCGCCCGTCTCCTCGTGGATCGTGTTGTTCATGCATCAGGGATTGGTGCGGAAACCGAAGCGGCCCGGCAGCGCTGCAAAACCGGACGTCCCGTCTCGTCGAGGCACCCTGCCAGGGAAGATAGAGCGTTTTGCGATGCGGTGCTATTAATCAAGAATGACTAGCGACGAGCCAACCGAAAATTGAGTTGAGTGGTTTCAGATGACAGACGGGATTACTCGGGTCGTGTCGTGCTGATGGTTTCCCCGGTCCCGCCCGCAAGCCGCTTACGCCATGCGTCGCTCCTTCGACCATATGTGGCGCGTCGAGCAATCCGCCGATCTCAACTTCTAGACTTCTTTGAACGAACTCCTCCTTGCCTCGTCGGAACGGAGGCCTGCGCCAGCGCTCACTACTGGACGCGCGAGATTGCTAAATTCGGCCACCAGGTCCGGCATCATGCCCGCCTGCTACGTCAAGCCTTACGTGAAAAGGAACAAAACCGATGCCGCGGACGCCGAAGCCATCTGCGAGGCTGTCACACGACCGACGATGCGGTTTGTGCCGGCGAAGTCGGATGTCGAGCAAGCCGTCAACATGATGCTCAAGGCTCGTGATCTCCTTACCAGGCAGCGTACTCAGACGGTCAATGCGCTACGCTCTCATCTCGCGGAGCTGGGTATCGTGGCCGGTGCAGGATTTAAAGCAAGCGCCAAGCTCATCAAGATAGTGCGCGACGATACCGATCATCGACTGCCACCAATCGCCGCTTTGCATTGATTGAGATCGCGGACCAGATCGAGCGCCTGACAGAGAAAATCATGAAGCTGGAAAAGATGATCGTTTCGTCCGTTCGAGAGGATGACGTCTCTCGACGCCTGACCAGCATTCAAGGCGTCGGCCCGATTACTGCAGCAGCAGTGAGGGCGCTGGTACCGGATCCAGCTGGTTTCCGAACCGGCCGCGATTTTGCGGCATGGGTGGGGCTGACACCTCGATCAAATTCGAGCGGCGCGAAACAAAAGCTGGGTTCGATATCGAAGCGAGGCAATCCTCAACTGCGAAGTCTCTTCATGGTGGGAGCCATGGCGAGCCAAGGGGCGAATTCCAATGCAGATCAGACCGTTCCCCTCTTTGCGCCTTGCAGCGCGTGAGTACGATTAGGCGATCCCGCATTACGGAAATCATCGTGGCCAGCGGTCGCGCGACCGCGCAGATAGGCCGGACATACGACCGCACCGCCCGACTTGGAAAATTACAGCAGCAGCGCCTTGCTAAACGGGCCGTTCCACTTACGAGGAGAGGGACGTTTTTGTTTTAGTTCTGTTGCAGCGATCCAATGCGGCCACCTGCGCTGTCGAGCAGGACGGCATATTCGATCGGCGGCACGCTCAAGGTCAACCAGGCGAACCTGGCTGGCATCAGCGCCATCAAGGGCGGCACGCTGACCACGCAGGAGGCCGCACTCGATCTGTCGGGCATGATTGTCAATTCCCGGATAGAGAGCAGCAATGCCGGCGGCACCACCTTCACCGTGACCGATGCCGTCGCGGAGTCCCATGTCTATGGCGGCGACGGCGCCGATACCCTCATCGCCAGCGGCTTCACGCTCTCCGCCAATCTGAGGGACAGCATTTTTGTATTGAACTCACTCGAAGCCATCCGCGACGGCAACGATCAGTCGAATGCTCTCTACGCGATCGCCAACGACACCGTGACTGGCCAAGGAGGTAGCGACTGGAGGCGACTGCTGGGCAACTAGTCCATCAAGCGCGGTCTAAGAGTTTGAAAGAGCAACAAATGGAAACAAGAAGCCTGCCGCGCGAGCGCGCGGCAGGCTTCTCAAAGGAACCGCGACCTGACGAAAGGAAGGGTGCTGATCCCCAACGCTGCGAAACAGCAGGTAGGTCACATATCGAAATCTTGAGCGAAAATGGATGATGGCGCCCAAATTGCAGGCAAGAATTCGCAGCCCGCCGTGCCATTCGCGAAGCAAATGGTTTGTCAGCCGGCGTGCCGGATTGAGGAGGCCTCGAGTTGTTCCGACCCCGAAGAGGAGAGGGAGGTTTCCACCGCTGGGACGCCCGGCAGGTAAAGCCAGCCACACTACGAGCGCCGTTCCAAACCCCCACTACGCTGCTTTTGGAAGCGCAAAGTGAAAAAACCTCGTCATCGGCCTTGCGGGGATCAGCGGAGATTTGGATCAAACATCAAACCAAAAGAGAATTCTCAAACGGCACATGAAGCGGAATCTCGAAACGCCTTCCGTCAGGCGTTGCATGCTGGTCATATCCGTAGTCGGCGACCCATAGGCTCATCTTGCTTGGATCATCGCTGGACGGCGCGAGCTCGACGCCCTTGCGCACCGGAATTGTGATGCTGGTATCCATGCTCCAGTTGTAGCTATCCCCCTCGGCGGTGGGCGCGTCGTTGGTGCCGGTGACCGTCACCGTCAGGGTCGTGGTGGACGAGGCGCCGTGGTTGTCCTCGTTGGTGTAGCTGAACACGTCAGTTGCCGTCTGGCCGTCACGGAGCGCCTGCACCGATGGGTTCAGGTTGTCGAGGGGCACAGTAAGGGCCGATCCGACGATAAGGCAACCGACCGAGACCGCTTTGAAGTAGAGCCGCTGGGTTCCAGGGGACGCAGCGACCAGAACCGCCCGGAAGGGTAAGCGCGAACGGTTCTGGGTTCGGCCAGACGCGCTGTGTGGATGATGCGCGATAGGCATAGCGAATTATGCGCCCCTTGGGTTCGTCAACAATCTCCCTAGGACTTATGCGCTCGCCTATGGGACCCAAGTCGGATAGCGGGGAACACTTTTCTCTCGGCGCGTTAACTCGCCTCCAGTCGGATCTGAGGGTCGTTGCTGCCGCCCTTCGACGTTGGGACATCGGGCCCCAAGTTGATAGGCGTGCTTTAGCGGAGCCGATTCAATCTGCGCGGCTATCGATAGCCCCGGAAAATAAGGGGAACCATTTTCTGTCCTTAACGTTCGGAGACGGGGCAATGTCGCCTGAGGCGAAAATGGAAACCGTAACTTTACTTCTCGTCGAGGACGAGGCGCTGCTGCTCTTGGAGTTCGAGCAAACGCTGACGAACGCCGGCTTCGATATTGTAACGGCAACCGGCGCACGGGACGCCATGCGGATCTTAAACGCCCCGACCTCACCCATCCATGGCGTTGTCACTGACATCCGGCTAGGCGCACCACCTGACGGGTGGGATATCGCACGCACCGCGCGAGAAATCGATCCACAGATTCCCGTCGTTTATGTCAGCGGCGACAGCGTTCGTGACTGGGCCTCGAAGGGTGTCCCCAACAGCGTTATGCTTGAGAAGCCCTTCGCCATGGCTCAGCTGGTGACGGCGATCTCGCAACTCCTAAACGACACAAGCACCAGTCAGCCGTCAGCCAACTGAGAATGTCGCGTCCACGCTGCCAAGCCCGCGATTGCGCCCAAGTCTCACGCGTGTCGGCCCTTTGCGTTTCGCACGCGCCGTTTGTGCGGGCTCAGGTAAGTTGCTATCGTGTAAACGGCTCGGATCTCTACGATGGGGTTGGCCGGAGACTGCGATGGAGATCGAAATGAAAACCGGTAACGGGCACACGGTCGATCGCGATCTGCAGCCACTACCAACCAATGCTCCAAAAGCACTATCCGAGCAGCGTGAACTGCTCGGGACCGGCGATTACCCTGCCGAAGAGATCCTTAAAGCTCTGCCGGTGGCGGTCTACACGACGTACGCGGACGGGCGGATCACTTTTTTCAATGAAGCGGCCGTATCGCTTTGGGGTGTTCGCCCAGAACTCGGCAAAACCGAATTCTGCGGCTCCTGGAAACTCTATTGGCCCGATGGTACGCCATTGCCGCATGACGAGTGTCCGATGGCTCTGACCCTGCAGCAGAGATTGCCTGTGCGCGGATATCAAGTGTTGGCGGAGCGGCCAGACGGTACCCGGGTGGCGTTCATCCCTTACCCTACGCCGCTGTTTGATCGCACCGGTGCGTTCGTCGGCGCGGTGAACCTTTTGATGGACATCAGCGAGCTCAAGGCGTCCGAGCAGCGCAACCAAGAGAGCGAAACGAAGTTCCGCTCTCTTTTCGAGAACGTTGGTGCGGCTGTCTGGGAGCGAGACTTTTCGCGTGTCGTCGACCTGCTGGACAGCTTGCGGGCTGAGGGGGTGACGGATTTACGAAGCCATCTGGCGGCACATCCAGACGTGCTGCAAGAGGCAATCACGCGCGTCCGGATCCTTGACGTCAACCCATTCGCAGTTGAACTGTTTGAGGCGACCAGGAAGGAAGAGTTGCTTCGATCACTGTCGAGCGTTTTCCTGCCGGAAACGTCGGCGATCTTCCTCGAGGAGTTGGCGACCATCTGGGAAGGCGGACGGCGGTTCGCCAGCGACACCGCACTGCGCACTCTCTCCGGGCGACGGATCGACGTCGTCTTCACAATCGTTTTCGATGGTCCGGGCTGCGAACGCGCCTATGTCACCATTCTCGACATCTCAAAGCGCAACGCGAGCGAGCGCCGTCTCGAGGCGGTCGACAAGATCGCTAATGCGATCGCCGGTAATAATATGGATCATATCGTTCAGACGGTCACCGACGCCGCGACTGAACTCACCGGGGCCAAGTTCGGTGCCTTCTTCTATAATCGCACCGATCCCGACGGTGAGCGATACACGCGCTATACCCTGTCAGGCGTGCCACGAGCGGCTTTCGAGAACTTCCAGCTACCGCGCAATACGGCCGTCTTCGACCCAACCTTTCGCGGCCTTAGCGTTGTGCGTTCGGCGGATATCCGAGCCGACCCGCGCTATGGAAAGTCGGCTCCTCATTACGGGATGCCGAAGGGGCACCTGCCAGTGGTCAGCTATCTGGCCGTTCCAGTCATTTCGCATTCGGGCGAAGTACATGGCGGCCTTTTCTTCGGCCACGACCAACCGGACATCTTCACCACCGAAGCCGAGCAGACGGTCATCTCGATCGCAGCCCATGCCGCTGTCGCAATCGACAATGCTCAGCTGTTCAAAGCGGCGGAGCGTGAGGTCTCTGAACGGCGCCAAGCCGACCGAGCAGCTCAGCAACTCGCCGCCATCGTCGAGTCGTCGGAAGACGCGATCCTGTCGATGGACCCCAATGGTGTAATCGCCAGCTGGAATGCTGGAGCTGTGCGGTTGTACGGCTATACCGCCGAGGAGGCGATTGGACGTCCAGTTACACTGCTGATCCCCGAGGACCATGTTGGCGAGGAGCATCAAATCCTGGCGCAAATCCGTGCCGGTGATCCCGTCGACCATTTCGAAACGGTAAGGCGGCGCAAGGACGGCGCTCTGATCCCGGTCTCGCTTCGAATTTCACCGATCCGCGACAATGATGGGGTCATCATCGGCGCTTCGAAGATCGCGCGCGACATCAGCGAACGCAAGCAGGCCGAGCAACAAAAAGACCTGCTTATCCGCGAAATGGCCCATCGGATGAAGAACCTATTCACCGTATCGAGCAGTGTGGTGACGCTCAGCGCGAGATCCGCGAGTTCTGCGGATGAGCTCGCTACGGCCGTCGGCGCGCGGCTGGCTTCCTTAGCGCGGGCGCACGCGCTCACGCTCCCGCGATTGAGTGGCGCAGAAGCCGGGGAGGGCAGCGCAACGCTGCAGGAGCTGCTGGGCACATTGTTATCACCCTACGCTGGCGAAACAGATCAGGGAAATCGAGTGACGATCCGGGGGGACGACCTTTCGGTGTCACGCTCGGCCATAACGGGTCTCGCGCTTGTCGTGCACGAGTTGGCAACCAACGCGGCCAAATATGGAGCGTTGTCAACCGACAGTGGCCGACTCGATATCGAATGCACCGACCATGGGGAAACGCTGGAACTGGTCTGGACGGAGCGAGGAGGGCCGGCTGTCGTGAAGCCGGAGACGGAGGGCTTCGGGACGAAACTTGGCAAGCTCACTCTGGAAAGGCAATTCCGCGGAAAGATTAGCCGCATTTGGAATCCGGGGGGGCTCGTCGTGCGACTGATTGTTCCGAAAGATCGGTTGCAGCAAGAATAGGGCCACCTGTCGTGAAGTACGCAACGGGCCACGGTCCCGTACCTGCAAGATGCCATCGTTGGTCGCAAGCATAATGAGGCGCAACGACTGACCGAAGTAGCTTTTGCAGGAGCGATTGCGTGATGCATCACTAACGCGAGCAATCCTTCCATCATCAACGATTGACGATACCGCCCGTGAAGAAGGTGACCTGACTCCGTAGCTGTGCACGCAGCCGCGACCGGGCGCGCGTCTTGGCCGACAAGAAAGCGTTCCGCGCGAAACTCCATTGCAACAAATGGAATGAGCCTCCGCAGGTCAGATGCGGAGGCTCAACCGCGCGTAGGTGGAAAGTATCGAGCACTTACACGGCAATATGAACCGCGAACGCAGGTAGTGTTGCGTGAAACGGGGTAGCGGCTTATGCAAGTGCAGGTGCAGTGTGCCAATTGGAGAAAAGTGAAGCAACTCGCCCGAACGGGTACTCTGCTACTACATTCGGGTTAAACTGGCTCCGCCCACCAAGCTTCACGGTTGCACAACCAGCGATATTTTCGACGTCCGTAGCTCCAGCCTTGTGTCTATTTAGGGTAGGGTCTCACACTTCTTACTGAAGTTGGTGGTTCTCAGCGTGTCGGCGGTTATCTTGCGATTTTGAGCCGTCGCAAGTTTGTCTGATGACACCTTGGCGGCGCGCACAATGCAGCCTTCGCCAAGATCGACCTTGATGACTTCCGTTGTCTTGGCCTTGGAGCGGATGCCGTCACGCATGATGTCCTCAGTGATCGTGCTAGAAACTGTCAGGGACCTAGCGACACGGTTCATGCGTCGCGCATACGGACGTTTAAGACTTCAGATTGGCGGCTGGTAGGGACGAGTTCGACCCAGAGCCGTCGCTCGTCAATCTCAACCAGACTTTCCGGTGGTGATCTGGTGATCCAAAGGAGACGAAGGCGCATCGGTTAGGCGACGCTGGAGCTCGGGTTCGCGCCAATAGCGAGCGCTGCATAGGTGGCGGCCTCCCGGATGCGTTGAAATATAAAAGAAAATTTGACAACCTCAATTGTCATGAAGTCAGCGAAACCAGGCAATCAGCCCTCAGCAGGCAAATCACAAACACTGCTCCAGCAACTTGCTCGAACCCCCGAGAAGCTGTTCGGGAAGGCGTTTTGGCAGCAATACGGTGCCCTCTGCTTCCGCTACAAAGAGGGTGGTTCCGAGATTGAAATCCTGGTCATTACCTCGCGCGAAAGTCAGCGATGGGTCATTCCTAAAGGATGGCCGATGAAGGGCAAGAAGCCCTACGAAGCGGCAGCGATCGAAGCATGGGAGGAAGCCGGCGTGCGCGGTAAGGCGAAAAAGAAGCCGGTCGGTAGCTATACCTATCTGAAAGAACTTGGTGACGGCAATGTTGCGCCCTGCATCGTGGAGATATTCCAGATTGAAGTGACCGAGATCAGCGCCGATTTCAAAGAGCGGGGACAACGCGCTTTCGATTGGGTGAGCCCAAGTGACGCGGCCAGGCGGGTTCGCGAAATTGAACTGAAATCCCTACTGGTCAACTTCAAACCGAAGGTGAGCAAAAACCGCGGTTGACACACACCTGCACGTCGACAGCATGCTCCTCGTCGGAAGGCACAAATACAGATGTGGAAATTCTTAGTCATCGCAGCCGCGTTGGAAGGCATCCCCCTTGAATTCCCTCGATGGGTTAAGCAACGTTGTTCAATTGCAAAGAAACTAAACTGTGCGATATTTTCTCATGACCGCTTCATAATTTTCAAATCAATTATACGTCCATGTTTTCCCTGCATTTTATGCATGGTGTCTAGGGGGGAATCAATCAATGACAGACAATCCACAAAGGACGGATCCTGGGCCTCTGAAAACCTAACGAATATCCCGTCCTTTCCGCTGCGCAATTTGGCGCAAGTCAGAAATATCTCGAAGTGTCCCAAGCATAAATAAAAATGATCGGGGATCAGCTCTATTTTGCTCGATTGTAAAATAGCGCCTGACTCGCAAATGCCAACAATACGGGCCTGAACAACCGACAGCTTCTTGACCCCTCGCGCCGGGTACAATGCACGGGCGACCAGATTGACGCTTCGAACGCGGGACGGTTCCTCATTTTTTACGTCATATAATCGAGCCAAATAATGCCGCTGCCGCGCTTTGCCCAACATGTGCGTGCGAACTCTCTACCCGCTTAACAACTCGTTAACGAATAAACGCGAATCACCGGTCAAGCAACCGCATCCCTAATTCCCCCCGCCGCTGCGACCTGCAGTGGCACCGTCCGGCATCAAGCGCTTCATGTTGGCAGCCCAGGCCAACGCTGGCCGGCCTACAGAAATGCTTTGAGTATCGCCGCCCGCGATATTCGCCTATTCGCCGGCAGCACGGCCCCACAGAGATCTTGAGCTCCTGTATTCACAGCTTCAGAAAACGGATGTCGCGGCGGAGAAGCAGTTCGAGAAAGTAGCGATGCCTGAATGCTCCGATCAGAAGGCAGGTGGCATTCGCCGAGCGGCGGAGTCTAGAATGGATTCGGCGCTGAACGGCTCCAGCGTCGCTCGCGACGACCTGGCCTTCTAGTCGGTCCTCGCTAAAGCCGGATGGGAGATGCGGGTGCCGCGGTCGTGACCGGCATTTCGTTCGGCGGAGCGGAGCGCCTCATCGAAACGCAGATCACGCCCGATTCCCGGTTATGAGCGACGAGACGAAGGCGCTGATGGCCCTCCCGACGCAGGGAGCAAATAATCCGGTAGCGTGACCTCACGCGCCCTGGCTCACCCGCGACTTCAATGCCAGCCGCCGACACGCAACCATCGCTGCGTCAGCGGTCAACGTCGGCGATCGTTCGACACCGCTTCGTGTGTAAAATACCGAGCGCTAATGTCTGCCGCCGCGAGCGGCTTGCTGAACAGGTAGCCTTGAAGCTGGTCACAACCGGCGCGCCGGGCGGCGACTGCCTGTCGCTCGGTCTCGATGCCCTCGGCCGTCACGGGAATATTCAGCGCGTTGGCCAGCGAGATCGTCGCATGCAGCACGCCCGCGCCCTCCACCGTTTCGTCGAGGGCAACGATCAGGGAGCGGTCCATCTTCACGCGGTCGAAGCGGAACTTTCGCAATGCGCCGATGCTGGCATACCCGCTGCCAAAATCGTCGAGGCTGACCTTGATGCCGAGCGCCTTCAACCCGAGGATGGCGCGCATGGCCTGATCGGGATTGGAGATCAGCACGCCCTCGGTGATCTCGATCGTCAGCCTGCGGAAATCAAACGATGTTTCGCTGACCAGTTGCCGCACCTGCTCGACGAAGTATGGGTTCCTCAGTTGGATCGGAGAGGCGTTGACCGACAACGCCATGCTGGGCCATTCCCGCACCGCCTTGAGAGCTTTCTCCATCACCTGCAGGCCGAGACGATCGATGAGACCGACGCGAAGTCCATCGCGCCAGCGCCTCCACGCCCCGCAAGGCGCCGGTTTCAGCGTCGACGAGAGGCTGAAAGACGACATCGATCGCCTGGCGGTCGAGGGCTTCCCGTAAATCTTGTTCGAGTGTCGCCTCGCGTGCCTGTCTGACGTCGAATGCCTCGGTGTAAAGCAGGACCATGTTCCGGCCGGCTTCCTTGGCGCGGTAGAGCGCGATGTCGGCCTTGCGCATCAGTTCGTGGAGCGTTTCTTCGGCCTTGTCGCAATGCACCACGCCAACACTCGCACCGATCTCGATCACGCGACCTTCGGCGCTAAACGGTTCGACGAGCGCTTGTTGAAGTTCCCGGCCGATCCGCACGGCGTTGTCGGCGTCGACGATCTCCACCACGGCGAATTCATCGCCTCCCAATCGCGCGACGAGCGCCGTGTCGGCGACGACGGAGCGAATGCGCTGTGCGACGGCCACGATCAAGGCATCGCCGACCGGATGGCCCCAAAGGTCGTTCACGGTTTTGAAACCGTCGAGATCGATAAGGTTCAGCGTCGCTGACCGCGTACGACCGGAATCGCGCCTGGCATTGAAACGCTCCGACAAGCCGGCTCGGTTCAGCAGGCCCGTCAGCGGGTCGTGAAGGGACCGGTAACGAGCCAGTGCCTCGTCCCGGCTGAGGTTGCGGATCGCCGCACCGCCCACCGCGACAATCCCGCCGAGAAACAACAGCACGCCGATGCTTGCAATGAACAGCAAGGGCGCGACAGTCGCTAAGCTTTTCGAGCCGGGTTCTTGCGCGTGCCAACTGAAGTAGGCGACCGGCTTCTGGTCGGCATTCAGCAGTGGCGAGTGCAGTTGGCCGGAGTCCGGCGACTGGCGAAGACTGAGACCGGTGAGGCCGAAATTCGCCGCCACCTCCGCTGTGACGTCCGCATCCAGATGCTTGGCAAAAACGAGAACATGCGTCTTCTGCATGCTAGCCGCTCTGTCGACCAATTGGATCGGCGAAGCACCGACGACCGCAATGCCTTGCCGCGTGCGGATGAAATGTACTGGCAACCGGTCGCGGTCCAAGGCTTCGGCTCTTGCCTCGGCAAGCAAAGTCTTAAATGACTGGTCGAAAAACGTGCTCGGTTTCTCCCCAATCGGGTCACCTTTGTAATAGGCAATCAACGGTTCGTCGTTTGGGCCGATAACGATTGCGGTATCGTAGAGCGGATAGTCGCGGGTTATCTTGCCCCAATTCTCGATCGCCCAATCGCTATCGTTACCGACCGCAACATGCTGGTATGCATCGTCCCAATAGCCGTTGTCGCGCACGGTACCGCCGATCTGATTGCGCAAAGACATCTCAGCAGCGGAGGCCGCGTTGAGCGCTCGATGATCATCGATCGAATTCGCCGTCGCCGTCAGTGTTGCGATTGCTTCCGCCACCAGCGTCGAGAGCGCGGCGGTTACCAACAGAAAAATCACAATAACGATGAGTGTACGCTTCCGGCGATCACGGGCCGACCAAGGACTTTGTTGCTGGCGCAAGACACACTCCGAATGAGCCAATTATTCTGGCGGACATGCGACCCACCTGGCATTTGCGGCCGATGGCAGCAGCTTTCAGAGAGAACGCCGCTGTAATCCACCGGAACGATACAGACGGCGTCGATAAGAATGTCTGAAGGATGGGGGTAGTTTGCTCGACGTCGAGTGCTATTTGTTCGCCACGGTCCTGGGGGATTTTATCAGCGCGGGATTCGAACGGGGCTCGTTGCGGAAAACGCCTAACGCGTCCGTTTCGAACCTGCTCGCCGCGTGAAGCTGGTATTGCACCAGATTGTCCGCCGCGATTGAGCGCATGGCCCGCAGCTTTATCTGGATCATGTGGCCATTGTTGAGATACCCCGCCCTTCGTCCAGGCGCTACAGCGGACCGGAGAAGCGACGACGGCCAATGCTTCGTCACCCCGGCTTCGAACTCGACACACAGCCGTGCAGCGCGTGGGCAAACACGTTGGGCAAACGCCGCCACGCCAAACAGCAGTTCGACAATGACACGACCGATATCGGATTATGAGGCACCACGCGGCGCGATCACCGAGGTCAGCTGTCGCGCTGGACAGTGTTAGCTGGCCGCTCGGGTCTGCCGCTCTTCAAGGCGAAGTTTGGCAGTCGCAACTTGACCTTCAACTAAGTTCCGTATCGCTGCCAACATTCCAGGCGCGGCGCTTTCGCTGAAACTCTCTGCCGCTTTGAGTTCGGTGACGATCGAGTCACGTAAGGCATCTATCCACGCTGGGCCTTTTTCGCCCTTCATCGCCGCAATTTCGGTGATGAGATGGTGGATCATAATGCTGTTCGCTCCACACACCACGCGCATTTCATGTTCGCCCAACCCAGCCTCCTTAATTTTGGGGGCTATTCAAGCAGGTTAACCATTTGCCGTCGAGCCCGGAAATATCAGTGAACCTGTTCCTCCGGACCTCGTGGCCGGCCTTAACAATCGTGCGGTCCACTTCGCCCAGGGTCGACCCGGCGATGAACAGGCACTGGACGCCGAGATAGGGCATTCTGCATACAGGGATGGTGAAGCTGTCGGAGGCTTCACTCCGGCCGGTCCAACAAGACGGTTCCGAATCGCTATCTGTCGCTCGGTGAGCGAGGCGCAAAGCAGTTTCGCCTTGGCTACAAACGCGGCTGCGAACGCATGCAGCACGCGTTGGGGAAAATCGGTGACAAGTCTCCGCGGACCTGATCTCCCGCATTGCGTATCCGCAAGCGACGTCGTAACGGAGAATGAACTGTAGTTTACGTGTCCGCGGCGCGGTGCACTCCATTGGCCGCACATCCAATTTGAGGTCGTGATGCAGCAGAGACCGCAGCCCAAAGCACCGAATGCAATCGACGTTCACGTTGGCAGCCGCATTTCTATGCAGCGCCGGGTCAAGGGGATGAGCCAGACGACGCTGGCCGAAGGGCTCGGCATCACCTTCCAACAGGTCCAGAAATACGAGAAGGGCACAAATCGCGTCGGCTCGAGCCGGCTGCAGGCTATCGCCAACATTCTTGGTGTCCCGGTTTCTTTCTTTTTCGAGGAGGGATCTGGGGTATTTGCTGACCCGCAGGGGCCGGACATGAGAGCCAGCGATGAGATCACGCAATTCCTGACCTCCGCCGAGGGAGTCGCCCTCAACCGCGCTTTCGTGAAGATTCAGGACGCCAAAACCCGACGGAAGTTCGTCGATCTGGTGAAAACGCTGGCAACAGAGCTATCAGAATAACACCGTCCGGTTACGTCGGCAGCTTCCCGACGAGGCTTTCATGATCCGTATTCTCTGCAATCCGGCCGTCCGCGGTTCCCGAACGCGCCCGTTCGATCACTGCCGAGTCCCATATGGGGAGGCCGTCATTTCCTCTCTTGAAGGGTGTCTGGCGGCCTCAAGGCGTTGAGCCTCAACTCCGATTCCACTCCCGCTGTGATTTCGCGCCAAGGTTTAGAATTTTAGTCAATTCGAGTTAAAGGACACACGAAGTGTCGGCCTTGTTCGGCGGCAATCAGTTTGCCGCCCTGGCGAGCGTTTGAATTGGCTTCAGGGGCGGCTCATATTTTTCGTCATTGACGTGCCGGAGAAATGGGCGGCGGTGGCGAGCGCTGATCATCTCGGATCAACGCGACTCAGGCAAACGGGTGAAGTCCTACAAGCGGTGCTGCTTTTCTAACTGCGGCAGCAGCGCAACCACCTCGGTCTGCAGATCCAAGCAGATGTCCTGATATTCGCGTACGAGCTCCTCGCGGCGGGGGACTTCCTGTAAAAGACTGTCGAGCGCCTTCGCGGCCAGTGCGTACGCCTCAAGAAGATCATCCAGGCGATGGTCCTTCAGAGACCGCAGTTGCTCTCGATGACGTGGCAGGGCCAACGCCAAACGAGCTCTGCCACTTTTTACTAACGACATTCGATCACGACCCGGTGCAGCGCAGCTCTTTCAGCTAGTTTGCCAGAACACACCTACCATGTGGTCAAAGCCGGCTAGCGCCTACCAGTGCTTTCCGCAATTTTTCGTGCAATATGCATCCGGTAGTGCCGGACATCTGTGTTCACCGGTCGAGGCAATATTTTTGCGAGCTGGCACGCGAGGCGCCGTCACCCTGCCGAAGCCCATAGGACCAACCCCCGCATGACGGGAACACGTCGTCGCCGGGAATTCTCCGGTTTGATCAGGGGGGCTTACGCCATGCCGGTGCGCGTCGTCCCTCGGCGAGCAATATGGTCGCGGCTTCCATGATTCCCCGCAGCGCATTGCCCCACATTCCAACGCGCGAAATAGTTATCTGTTCCCCTCCCTTTTCAGGGCGTGCAGGCGCCGTTCCAGCGTCCGCGACGATGATTATTTCTAAGTCGACGCCCGTCCAGTAGGGCAACACCCAGGAACAGGAGGCGGCAACGGGTCTTTAGGGACTGCCGTGCTCGTTGGATCAGATCTCGGGGAGCCGAATTCAAGGCAAGGCTCACACTGACAACAAACCGATAACAAGGCTAAGAACGACCCGCGCGATCGGCCTTCTCGGGTCATCTGCCGCCGGTCGATGACGGAGAAGCGCGTGAGCCGGATCAAGCTAAGTATCTGTATTCCAACTTACAACCGGGCACCTTTGTTGGAAAAAGCCCTCGGCTACTTCGTTGGCCTCTACGAATTTCCCTTCTCTTATGAAACCGCACCGGCTCGGCAGTCAGGACCTCGAATGTTCGATGATGATTCACACTGTCGCTCATAGGTTTCTCCGCATGACTCATGCAGAGAATGACCGTTCAGCGGCCTTAAAGATACGTGGGGTGACCTACCCGTTTACCCTACTTTTGCATGTCGCCCGGATGGATGCGAACCGACATGGCCGGGGATGCTCACCTGGGGGGCGCGCACCGCTCGACGTCGAAACGAGTACGGCTGGCATTAACGACACAATGTTGGCCCGCCTGGAACGAAACCATTCTTCGGTAGGCGCCGCAGGAAAGGAATTGGCTGAGCCTCACGCTTTGGCAGGGGCAAGGATGCGGCGGCTCTGCCCCAATATTTTTCTGTTGCGCTAAACCTCAACAGGAAAAACAGCGCTGATGAAAGCCTTACCCTACGGGCCGCCGCACGTCATCGGTGTCAGCGCGGCCCTAAGTCATTCTCGATCCCATCCCCCCGCCGAGCAGGGAGAAGCCCTCAATGATGCGGCATGTGCGCTTGTCGGGAGAGCACGTGCGACCTGATCGGACCCAGCGACGACGGCATCCTATCTCTGAAGAGGCGGATGGGGAGATGACGTCCCAGGGAGTGGTGTAGCAGGAAGGCGGCCATCAGTGTTTTTCCGGTAGGGTCGGGTTGTTCAAGCTCAACCTGATGGAAAGATCACCGATGACCGACGAGATGATGAACCTGCGCTCGCTTGTTGAGAAGAGCGCGGACGCGGATTTGCTGCGGGAGATGATTGGCTTTGCCGCCGAGAAGCTGATGGAGCTGGAGGTCGGGGCGAAGACGGGCGCAGCCTATGGCGAGAAGAGCGCCTTTCGGCTTGCCCAACGTAACGGCTACCGCGAGCGCGACTGGGAAACACGGGCCGGGACCGTGGAACTGCGCATCCCGAAGCTGCGTACCGGCACCTATTTCCCGAGCTTTCTCGAGCCGCGCCGCATGGCCGAGAAGGCTCTGACGGCCGTGATACAGGAAGCCTACATCCAGGGCGTTTCGACCCGCTCCGTCGACGACCTGGTCAAGGCGATGGGCATGAGCGGCATCTCCAAGAGCCAGGTCTCGAGGTTGTGCGAGGAGATCGACGACAAGGTGAAGGCGTTCCTCAGCCGCCCCATTGAAGGCGACTGGCCATATCTGTGGATCGACGCCACCTATCTGAAGGTTCGTCGCGGTGGCCGCATCGTCTCGGTCGCCGTCATCATCGCCGTCGGCGTCAACACCGACGGACGGCGCGAGGTCTTGGGCATGGAGATTGGCACGTCCGAGGCCGAGCCGATCTGGACGGATTTTCTGCGCAAACTGACGCGAAGGGGTCTCAGAGGCGTCAAGCTCGTCGTCTCCGATGCCCATGAAGGGATCAAGGCCGCCGTCTCCAAGGTTCTATCGGCCACCTGGCAGAGGTGCAGGGTTCACTTCATGAGAAACGCGCTGGCCCATGCCGGAAAGAGCGGGCGACGAGTGGTCTCCGCCTTCATCGCCACAGCCTTCGCCCAAGATACGCCGGAGACCGCAAGCACTCAGTGGCGTAACGTCGCCGACCAGATCAGGCCGAAAGTGCCGAAGCTCGCCCAACTCATGGACACCGCTGAAGAAGACGTGCTCGCCTATATGACCTTTCCCAGGCAGCACTGGGCCAAGCTTCACAGCACCAACCCCATCGAGCGCCTCAATGGGGAGATCAAGCGGCGCACCGAGGTTGTCGGCATCTTCCCCAACGATGACGCCATCGTCCGCCTCGTCGGCGCATTGCTGCTCGAACAGAACGACGAGTGGGCCGTCCAGCGCTCCAGATACCTGACCCTTGAGACCATCGCCGCAATGAGCGATGATCCGCTCATCAGCCTGCCCGCTGCGGCAAGCTGACCCATTCCCGGCTCCGTCCGGAAAGCACGGCGATCGCCGAAGCTACACCACTCCCTGGGACGTCATCGATGGGGACCGCGAGACAGGATGCAAGGGCGTCATTTTGTAGGCTGAATGAAGGGGGTGCCCTCATTGCTCTTCGCATGATGAAGCCGTTCATAGGTCTCCATTTGCGCCTTCCTCGACCGTCGTTCGATGACCCCCAACACCTGCTTGGCGGGTAGGGGGCGTGCCACCAGGTAACCCTGGACCTCATCGAAACCTTCCGCCCTGATGAGGTCGAATTGCGCCTGCGTGTCCACGCCTTCGACTGTTGTTGTTATTCCCAACGCTCGTCCGATGGCGGCAACCGCTCGGATGATGGCCAGAGACTCCTTGCCGGTCGGCAAGTCGCTAACAAAGCTGCGATCAACCTTGATCTTGTCGAAGGGAAAGGTTCGCAAGTACCGGAGTGAGGAGTAGCCTGTCCCGAAATCGTCCATCGCAATTTTTGTTCCCAGCTGCCGGATCTGCTGAAGAACGAGCAGGTTCCCCTCGCTTTCGTCAAGCAACACCGACTCGGTGATTTCAAGCTGCAAACGCGAAGCATTCAGCCCGGTTTCTCTGAGAATGTCGGCGATGGTGGTGGCGAGCCGTCGGTCTCGAAATTGCAGCGGAGAAAGGTTTACGGCCACGCTGACATGTGGCGGCCATTTGGCTGCCTCGGTACATGCCTGACGAAGAATCCATTCCCCGAGCGGGTCAATCAGACCGGTTTCTTCTGCTATCGGGATGAACTCGGCCGGGGACACTGGCCCCTTTTCCGGATCCGTCCACCGCACAAGCGCCTCACAGCTCGTGATCTGACCCGTATGAACCTTGATCAGAGGCTGGTAGTGCACCTCCAACTCACCATTGGCGAGCGCGCGTCGAAGTGCGATTTTCATCTTCTGCCTTGCCTGGAGGTGAGTGTCCATGCCCGGCTCAAATTGCGCGTAGCTCCCGCGGCCGTTGCTCTTCGCTCGGTAAAGGGCTATGTCCGCAGCCTTGATAAGCTCATCTGCCGATTGGCCGTCTCTCGGGGCAAAGGCAAGCCCGATATTCACCCCTATATCGGCATGCGTGCCTTCCAGATCGTAGGGGACCCCAACTGAATCGATGATCCTCCGCGCCAGTCTCAGCACGTCTTCAGAGCGATGCATGCCAGGCCTCACGACGAGAAACTCGACGCCGCCAAGACGAGCGATGATATCGGTTTGTTCGACACATTGCCTCAGGCGATCTGCCACGCGGCGCAGCAACAGGTCCCCGACGGCATGCCCATAGGCATCATTCACCGTCTTGAAGCCGTCGAGGTCCAGGCTGAGAACTGCCGCTTCCGCCGTACCTGTGCATTTGTCCATCAGGTGGTCAAACGCCTCACGTACGAACTGGCGGTTTGGCAATCCGGTCAGAGCGTCGTGTCGTGCCATGTGGTGCACTTGCTTCTGCGCGCGCAAACGCTCTTCTTCCGCGTTGCGACGCTCGGTAATGTCCAGAACGATGCCGACATAACCGAGAAACGCGCCGTCGGAAGCAAAACGCGGCTGCCCGACGTCAATGACCCAAGCCCAGCTGCCGTCGGTGCGCCGGAGACGACATTCTACCCGCACAGGCTGACGGAGACGGAAGGCCGCCTGGAAGCCACCTTCGACCTCTTCGCGGTCCTCCGGATGGATGGCGTTGACCCATCCAAAGCCTTGGGCCTCCTCTGGTGTCTGCCCGGTCATTTCGAGCCAAAGGCGGCTATGGTAAGTGTCGGCGCCGCTTTCATCGGTCACCCAAATCATAACCGGAGCGTGGTCCGCGATTGCCCGAAAACGAGCCTCGCTCTCCTTGAGAGCCTCCAGCGCTTTGCGTCGTGCGGTAACATCCAGGATCGTCGCCACAACCACCACTTCCTTCGAGTTCCCCCTGATCAATTCGGCGCGACGTTTCTGGGTCACAAGGCTCCGCACTGTTCCGTCGGCGATGGTGATCTCTTCCTCGAACAAGAGTTCCCGCCCGCTAGAGAGAACTTGTTTATCGATCTCACGAATGCGATCGGCCTCCGCTGTTGGCAGGATGTCATGATCCGTGCGGCCAGTCAGCTCACCGCGCTCTCTGCCGACAAGGGCACATGCGGCATCATTCAAGAAACAGAAGCGAGAAAGCCCATCCTTAATGATAACAGGCTGCGGGATTGCGTTGAGGATGACTTCGATCTCGTCATCGAAGTGCACAAACTGCCCCGCGGACGTGGGTTGCGTTTCTTTCATGGCGCTTCGAACGGTCCATTTTAGACAAGAAGGGCTGGCGGCAGTGGCTTATTGCCCGCCCACACATAACTAAAACCGCGTCCAAGGTGAAATGGGGCGAAGCTGCGCGTTGTCAACACTCTACGGTAGTAACGGTAAACAAGAAATGAGTGCAGGCGCGGTCATGAGCCAACCACCGGCGACCAGGCAGTCGAACAACTGACGCGCGATGCGCCGGACGGCGGCCGCGCTGAGATAGACGAGCACGTTGCGGCAAAGGATCAGGTCGATATCCGCCAAACCTTTTTCAGACGCCGGAAGCATATCGGTTCCAAGGCAGACGCTCGTGAAGCGGACTCGCTGCGCTAGTTCTCTCTTGAGCAGGAACCGCCTCCCGTGTCTCCGGAAATACCGGTCCTTGAGGTGCGGTCCGTATTCCTGAGAGACCATTCGCCGTAATCCGCCAGCTTGGCGTCGGCGAGCGCCCTTCGAGAGATGTCGGACGCGGCGATGCGAGCCTTGCCCGAGAGCCCATCCTCTTCACAGAGAATGGCAAGGGAATAGGGCTCCTCCCCCGTTGCGCAGCCGGCGCTCCAGATCCGGAGTTGCGCCGGCAGCTTGCCGCCGGCGCAACTCCGGCAGAATTATCTGCCGGACCAGTTGGAACTGCGTGGGACCGCGGAAGAAGCAAGTTTCTCCAACGGTCACCTCGTTCAGCAGCTCGTCGGTCAGATCCTGTCTCGCGCCGATCTGGTCGAGAAGAAGCCGGGCATCGTCTTGTCGGCGACCCGCGAAGCGACGGCGTCGATTCCGCGGAAGTTCGCGCCTGCCGCGCCCCGCGCCGCATTGCCGGATTTCTGGCCGCTCGGTCGCGCCTGGCTGTCGCTTGGCGCATTCCCGTTCCACGTCCGTTCCGCTGCTATCGTTGCTATGACTATGCCCCCGAATGCGATTCGACTATTCGTCCGCATGGCCAGGGACCGGCCTATCCGATCGGACTATGTGGGGGTCATCTTTCCGGCGTTGGCAACAGACGCGCGCCGGCTGCCGCCGCTTCCTGGCGGTTCCTCACGAGCAGGCTGCGGAAGAGAGCCGCCATGTGAATCTTCACCGTGCCCTCTCCAAGGCGGAGCTTGCGCGCTATTTCCTTGTACGAAAAACCCTGAACGAGCAGCCAGAGGACCTCCCGTTGCCGCGGCGTGAGGAATTCGATCGCCCGCTGCGGGAGCTTCTCCGGGCGGACTTCCCCGATCGGCAGCGGGTCCGGTTCTGGCGAGAAGGGCGTGCGTCCGGCGATCGACGGCGGGACATAGACCGAGCCGTTCAGGCGAATGGCCACGGCGAGATCCGTGGCGCCGAGGCCCTTCGGGACGTAGCCGTGAATGCCGGCGGCAAGCGCCGCCAGAATGTCGGAGCGGCGCGCTGAAGCCGAGACCACCGCCACCTTCAGCGCCGGGTGGATGTCACGAACCGCACCCAGGCTCGCTTTCCATGCCCGGCATGGCGAGGCCGAATAGCGCAAGCGAGATGTCGCCGCGATCCGCCAGGCGTTCGATCGCTTCATCGAGAGAGGCGGCCTCGACGACCTCCGTGAAGCCCAGTTGATTTTTCAGGATGGCCGCGAGCGCGATCCTGAAGAACTCGTCATCATCCGCGACAATCGCGACGTTAAACGCATTCATCGGCGCTTCCCCTCAAGTCAGGCGCTACCACGCCCTGCCATCAAGCGGCCACGGAGCCGCAGTCCGTCGACGGGGACTACAAAATGACTTGCAACTAACGATCGTGCCCGGTCATTGGTTCCCGCCCGGCCCACGTGTTATCGGTCGAAGGCTGTCGCCTGGAGAATTTATACCCGTTGCCGAAAGCACGGGGCAGATCGTTGAGATCGGCCGCCTCATGCTGGAGGCGGCCTGTCGCGACGCGCGATCGTTTCCGCGCGACATGCGAGTTTCGGTCAATACGTCGGTCGTCCAGTTGATGCGCGACGATGTGGTATCGACCGTGTCCGGCCTGCTTGCAGCCACGGGACTACCGCCACACCGGCTCAGACTGGAGGTCACCGAATCGGTTGTCATCGCGGATGTCGAGCGGGCGCTGACAACGCTCTCTCGCCTGAAGGCGCTTGGGGTTTCAATCGCGCTCGATGATTTCGGAACGGGCTATTCAGCACTGGCCTATCTGCGCTCGTTCGCTTGGGATGAGCTGAAGATTGATCGGAGCTTCGTCCAGGGCATCGCCGATGATCCGCAGAGCATGGCCATCGTCAGGGCCGTTGTGGCTCTTGCCGGTGAACTCGGCGTCTCGGTGGTAGCCGAAGGCATCGAAACACCCCTTCAGCATCGATTGCTATGGGAAGCCGGCTGCCAGATCGGCCAAGGTTACCTCTACAGCAAGCCTGTTCCCGGGAGGAATTGGAAGCGGCCATCCGCTCGGTGCGGCGCATCGTTCCAAACTCCGGATCGCCACAACGGTCTCGTGTCATCGAGGAGCTCGGATAGGTTTAGCCGGTGCAAGGTTCAAGATATGCTATCGGCGAACATCTTGCCGAGAATACTTAAAGGATGGTCTGACGCGACGACGATCCATGCACCCCTGAGCGCCCAAGCGCCTTGGCGCTCCGGCTCTCACGAGCCCGATCGCCGGGTGACAGGCACCGCCGACGGTTTCGCGCTGCTCAGCGATAGATATCGAGCACCCAATCACCTGCGGAGCGGCGCCAGCGGGCCAGCGCTTCGACACCGATGACGTGGCCTGTGCCCAGATCCACCTGCAATTGATAAAATGGGATGATGCCCCCGGTCTCGATCGCCTCGTCGAGTTCGGCCTCCGTCCGGCTGCGGCGAGTGACGATGGCCCGCATTTTTGGCGCGAAGGCGACAATGCTTCCTCGCCCACTCGATTTGGCGTGATTGAGGGCAAGGTTGGCGTTGAGATGGAGCCGGTCGTTCTCCTCGTCGTCATCCCCCGACACGGCCCAACCGACCGATGCATCGATGATTACTGTCCCGGCTGCACCGACATGGGGGGCGCGTAGCGACTGCCGCAATCGGTTCGCCTGGTTGGCCACCTCTTCCTTGCCGCCCTCCAGGTGCAGCAGCACCATGAATTCGTCGCCGCCAAATCGGGCCACCACATTCCTCTTATCCCACTGGCATACGTCGGCCCGGAGGCGCCGGGCGACGGAGATGAGGAGTGCATCGCCAGTTCCATGGCCGAGGGTGTCATTGATCCCTTTGAAACCGTCGAGGTCGATAGCCAGCACCGCGATGCGGGCACTGTCGGAACCGAGTCTCATGACGGCGGCACTCAGCGCGCCATCAAAGGCTGTGCGGTTAGGCAGACAGGTCAGCGGATCGTGGCTGGCGAGGAACGCAAACCGCTCGCCGTTCTCTCGCAGCCGATGGTTGGCGCGGGCGAGCGAGCGGTTCTGGATACCGGCCAGGACGAGCAAGCCGAGCCCCGTGACAAAGAGGCTGGTAATCAGAACATGTTGGATAAACTGCCGCTCTCGCAATGTGTCGCGGATGTCTTCCGCCTGCGTCAAACTTGTCGAATACGCACTCGTACCGATCCGGGTCAGCGCTACGCCCACCTCGTCGAGTTCGGTCAAAGCAATCCCAAGAGCTTTGGGTTCAAGCTGCTCGAGACGGTCGAGCACATTTCCGAGCGCCTTGATTCTCAGGGACAATTCATTGAACTGCACGCGCAGTCCCGGCGAAGAGTCGAGAAAGTCGCGAAAAGCCCCGGCGTTCCAGGTGCGCATCCGCCCAACGAGGATCTGGTAAGGCGAGCCTGTTGCGCATGGGTGGGATCGTGCGTCAGGGTGAAGCACGCAACATCCCTCTGGAGCCGAGCCATTTCCAGCCGGCCTCCTGCACCTGACCAAGCAACGTCGTAACGTAGCACCCGGTCGAGAGCATAATCGGAGGCGTTGATGGCGTAGGTAAAGGCTGCGGCGGCGATCGCCAGGAACAGCAGAATAAGAATGCCAAACCATCGAGCCCAGTCGAAAGCGGTCATGGATTTGGGGGAGCGGTACATCGGGCTGTATTACTCGATCGTGATGGTGCGAACCTGCCAGACGGAACGTGAGAAATAGATCTCACTTTTGAGTTCCGGCTTGTCGTCAAAGGGGTAGATAACGAACAGAGGGCCCTTGTCGGCAACCTCCATGTACCTGCCGTCCTGCTTGAGAGCCAAGATGGCGCCGTGCTCCGAGAAGTCGGAGAGAGGAATTTCGATGGCGTAGTCGTTGAGTGCGACGACAAAAGCAGATGTCTCGACCGAAGCGGAGCCCGGCACAGACCCCGGCAGCGGTTGCCGACGCGATCGCGACGTTGCGCCGCTACGAGCGCGACAGGCCGGGCGAGATGATCCACATCGACATCAAGAAACTCGGGCGCTTCGAACGGGTCGGCCACCGCATCACCGGCGATCGCACCGGCCAGTCCAACAGCCGCGGCATCGGCTGGGAATTCGTCCATGTGTGCATCGACGACGCCTCGCGCGTCGCCTTCTCGCAGGTCTTGCCGGACGAGCGACAGACAAGCGCCATCGCCTTCCTCAAGGCGGCGGTCGCCTACTACGCAAGCCTCGGCATCACGGTCGAACGCGTCATGACCGACAACGGCTCCTGCTATCGGTCAAAAGCCTTCGCCAAGGCGTGCCGCACGCTCGGCCTCAAGCACATCCGCACCAGACCCTACACGCCGAAAACCAACGGCAAGGCCGAGCGCTTCATCCAGACCGCGCTCCGGGAATGGGCCTATGCCGTCGCCTATCCGACTTCAGACCAGCGCGCCGCCGAGCTGCCCGCCTGGCTTCATCGCTACAATTGGCACAGCCCGCACGGCAGCCTAAAATCTCAAACGCCCATCAACAGACTCGGCCTGACCGAGGACAACCTCTTGAGGCTCCACAGCTAGAGCGGGCGAGCCACGGGTGCTTTTTTCGTGTTATGATGAACCTGCAGCGCGTAACCACGACCTCGACAATATGGCAGAGGCCGAACGCTATTTTTTGCTCCGGCGCAGGAAGTTTTGCGCCCCAGAGTAGGCTTAACGCCGAAGCTGGGTGTACTGGCTTTTCCTGACTCCGGGTGGGGAGGTAGTCCCATGTCCACGAGTAGTGTCGACCGCCCGTTGCAGCCGGGCGACCGGGCCCCGAACATAGTGCTCGATGCGATATCGCGCGACGGCAAGATCGCGCTCGATGATTTTCGAGGCCGGAACCCGTTGTTGATAGGTATGTTTCGCGGTCTACACTGTCCGTTCTGCCGGCGCCATGTCGCGGCGATGGCGCAACTCAAGCCGGCCCTGCATGACAAAGGCGTCGAATGCCTGGCGGTCGTCATTACGCCGGTCGAGCGGGCGCGGCTCTATTTCCGCTACCACCCGGCCCCCGATCTTCTCGCTGCATCCGACCCAGAGCGGGCCTCGCACCGTGCTTTCGGCTTGCGCGAAGTCGGGGTGGACACGGTCATGGCGATACGTGTCCATCTCCCGGGCGAGTTGCCCGAGCCTATGGATGTCATGGCAATGGACGAGTTTCTCAATAAGAAGGAAGGATATGAGATTACGGAAGCCGATCAGCAGGCGATGGTTTCCAGCCAGGGGCAGCTTGTCGGTCAGTTCCTAATCGACCGAGGGGGCATCGTACGCTGGAGCTTCACTGAAGTTCTGGAGGCTGGTCTCAATACGTTCAGGACACCGAATCCCGAGGAACTGATGTCGGCAGCTTCGCAAGTTTCACATTAATAGGCGGCAGAAATAGACTGCTGAAAACTCGTTCGACGACCACCGTCCCTAGGAGATCCTGTGAATTTAGATGAGGCTCAGGCGCCGGTCAGCGACGACACGATCTTGCGGCAATTGAAGCACAAGAATTCGGCGTCCATGCAAATAGATAATATCCGGGTTGTGGGCATTGATGATTGGAGCTGGCGGCATTCCTCGCGGTACCACACGATCATGGTCGATCTCGAGCATCATTCGGTCGTCGCGGTTCTGGACGACTGCAGCGTCGAGAGCGCAAAAGCATGGTTCCAAGAACGTCCGGCCATCGAGGTTGTTAGCCGAGATCGCTGTGGTCTATATGCCCAGGCAGCCCGCACCGCAGGTCCGCCAGGTGGCTGACTCGTCTTCTTTTGCGCCAGCAGGGGCCTCACCTACAGCGAGATTGCAAGGTGTCGTTTGGCAATTAACTGGGGTCTTCCTCAATTTCTGTGGTTAACAGAGTGTTAACGCCTCGACTGCTATCTGCGGGGATGCGAGCGCAATTGAAATGGTCACCCGGCCCAGGGGTCACGGTTCTGGGTATTACCCTTCAAGACGAAGAAAACTGGGTTGTTGTTTCTGCCGCTGCCAAACCTGTCGGTATCTACCCGGATTGTGGAACGCAAAGCCGGCATCGGCACGGCTGGCACAACCGCCGCCTCCAGGACTTGCCTGTTCAAGGTCAAGTTGTGAAAATCGAGCTCGCACTGAACCGGTGGCAGTGCAGACACCGGAAATGCGGGCGACGAACCTTCACCGACAGGGTGCCTGAGATTGCTTCACCCTATATGCGACGAACTGAACGGATGGCTGAGATTGTGGGCTTGGTTGGTCACAAGATGGGCGTCCAGGAGAGCACTTGATGCATCGGCTTGGCATGCCGGTCAGCGACGACACGATCTTGCGGCAATTGAAGCGCGGTAATCCGGCGTCCATACAAAAAGACACTATTCGGGTTGTGGGCATCGATGATTGGAGCTGGCGGCATTCCTCGCGGTACGGCACGATCATGGTCGATCTTGAGCGTCATTCGGTCGTCGATGTTTTGGAGGACCGCAGCGTCGAGAGCGCAAAATCTTGGTTGCAAGAGCGTCCGACGATCGAGGTCGTGAGCCGAGATCGCTGTGGTTTGTATGCTCAGGCAGCCCGAGAGGGCGCCCCGCAAGCCCTCCAGGTGGCTGACCGTTTTCATCTGGTCCAAAATCTCAGGGAGGCGATCAAGGAACAGATGAGCGTTTACGGTCACGCCCATGTTAGACCCATTCTCTCCGAAGATGCTATCGCCAGCGCCAGGTCACAACAGCGCCGTGCCCGCTTGGCGCACAGGCAATCTCGTCAGGAAATATTCGACACGCTTCAAGTTTTGCGGCAGCAGGGCCTCACGTACAGCGAGATTGCAAGGCGGACCGGATACGAGCGCCGCAGCATCGCGAATTGGCTTACTTCCAATGCACCTCGAGACAGGAATCGGGCGGCATTGAATCCGACATCGCCACTGTATTTCGAAGCTTTTCTGGCTGAATGTTGGAAAAATGGAAACCGAGTAGGGCGCCATCTGTTTTACGATATCAAGAACCGCGGTTACACGGGCAGCCGCTCCAATCTGGAGCGCCTGTTGAAAGTGTGGCGTGAGGTCGAAAACATTCAACCCGACCAGCCGCCTCCGGAGACGGATGTTTCAGAACCCGTCCGCGATCCTGACACGGGCCATATGATCTCGTCTGTGGTGGCAGCAGCTTTGTGCATAAAGCCTCGCGGCTTGCTGACAGATCGCCAGGCCAGAAAGGTCAATGCGTTGAAGCAGGGCTCTCGAGCGTTCGCCATCATGCGTGGCTTGGCCATGCGCTTCAACGGCATCTTGCGCAGCAGGAGCCCGGACGCGCTGGATGAATGGATCGACGATGCCATCGACACCGAGCTCACGGCAATTATGCGTTTCGCCAGCGTTTTGCGCCGGGATATTGATGCCGTCAAAAATGCAATCGAACTCCCGTGGAGCAACGGTCAAGCCGAAGGGCAGATCAACCGCCTCAAGATGCTGAAGCGAGCAATGTACGGTCGCGCCGGCCCACAACTGATGAAGGCGAGAATGCTGCCACTGAATCACAGAAATTGAGGATGAACCCGATTAAATGCAAAACGACAGCGTCTGAAAGAGTTGTCCGCGGAGATCGACGAGCGGTTTCGTCAGTGTAACCTGGTAACTTATCGCCAGATCGCACTGGAAAAGGGATCCGTCTGGGATCTAATCGCCGAGCGCAACCTTCCTGAAATGATGTCAGCTTGGACCCTCTCTCCGGCAATTGCCAAAACATTCAAAGGTGGCGTGCCACCTGAAGGATGGCAGGGCGTCATCGTTGCGCTCAAACCGCCCGCCGGCAGCATCATCCTAAACCTCGACACCTTGTATCGGTCCGACCATTTTTAATCGCCTTAGATCGCGAGAGGGGCTTCATCACGGGGTGTGCCGATGGAGCCGGGCGCTACGGCGGAACACAATCCGAGGTCGTATTGGAGATCGATAGTCTCAACAGCAGCGATATATACGCGCTTGGTGGCTACTCCGCTGACCGCGACACACTCATCCGTATCATGTTTCATTCGAACCCGACACCCGAGTTGATCGCGTGGTTTGACCATCACAGTAAGACAGCGGGCGTTGCTCCTGGACCTATGTGGCTTAAGGCGATCCGTTGGTACGGGTCATGAAGCGAATGCAGCCGCATATCGAACGACTGAAGCCGATTAAGGCCGCCGAGATGGCGGCAGGCGGCATTGTCCCGATCAGGACGTAGGAATTTGCGCATCTTGGTTTTTGACTGCATCAGAAAATTATATAGCTACTACAATGCTGTATCTGCTCCCAATTTCATCCTGTTCGGTGCGCCAGTTTTATACAGGAATAACAAGCACTTGCATTTAACCATCTGCCAACGCTAGTGTTAGCGTCATCTGTTGTTTGCCGGCCGCGGAAGAGTAAAAAAGTCGGCCAACCGGAGAGTACAATGATCGGGGACTTTGGAGACCGCAACTCCAGTCCGTGACCTCTTTACACTCTGGCAGGCAACTTTGGCGCGGGTGTCGGGAAAATCCAAACTCGCCGAAGCTCTCCGGTATGCCATATCGCGTCGCGACATATTCGAGCGCTTCCTGACCGACGGCCGTGTCAAGCTCGACTCCAACATTGTCGAGCGAGCTATCAGACCCCAGGCCATCACCTACGCCGCCTGAACGGCCCCGGCTTGTCGCTTACACTGCTCCTCATTTGGCGGGAAGAGATCAATCGGGCACTCCGACAATCCCGCACGTTGCAATATATGTCGTAATGCGACATAAATAAAGCGTCGGTTTACTCCCGCTTCTCCGGGTGACGAAGGCGGAATAGTTCAAAGCAGGAACTGGGCCGGGATGAGCAATTGCGCGCACGCAGTTGATAAAGGCTCTCAGAGTGGGCCTTTAATCTGGAGATCGTTAAGCAGCTCTATCAAGCGCGGGGCCATCTCCCGGATCTCGGTCAGATGAATGGCGCTCAATCGCGTAAGGATGTCTTCCGCCTTCGCAGTAAGCGCAAGCGTCTGGCGGCGCCTGTCATGCGGATCGAGCTCACGCGTGACATAGCCGGCCCCCACGAGCCGCTCGACGAGTTCGGAAGCGGTGTGCCGGGCAACGACCAGGCGCTCGGACAAGTCTCCGACCGTCATGGGAGCTTCGCCGCGATGGCCTTTGATGGCCAGCAGGGCCTGATGTTGCTGACTTGGGAGCCCCTCGTGCTGTGCTGCCGACGTCGAAAAATCCGTAAAACGCCGCAGGGCGTAGCGCAGGTTGGCAAGCGCCTCGTAGTCGGCATCGGTGAGTGCGTCTTGTTTCTTGGTCACAGACTTTGGCACCAGGAGTGTTTCACGGGCTATGCGCATAGCGCTCGCGGGACGAGCTGCCAACACCGACTTGATTTATATCGTATTGCGATATATGTGCGCTGCGGGCGATCGCACCCTCTGTTCAGCCGCCACACAGGTTTCCCGATGTCGTCAAAACCTTCCCGTCCGCACCAGCACGATTTCATGGGCGGCCTTGCTCGCCGCGAAGCTGGTGATTTCACCACCGACCGGCGCGTGCTCCTGTTGATCGGAATGGCGATAATCGTCGCAACCGGTGGCGCGTTCGCGGCCTGGTTCCTCGTCAATCTGATTGCTCTCGTCACCAACATCGTCTGGTTTGGGCGGGTGAGCATCGGGGAAGCGCGGATAGCCGACGTGATCTTCTCGCCCTGGATGGCCTTGATCCCGGTGGTTGGAGGGCTCGTCATTGGCCTGATGGCGCGTTTCGGATCGGAGAAGATCCGCGGGCATGGTATCCCCGAAGCGATAGAAGCCATCGTTATCGGCGGCAGTCGCATGTCAGCGAAGGTTGCCGTGTTGAAACCGCTGTCGTCGGCGCTTTCGATCGGCACGGGAGGCCCGTTCGGGGCCGAGGGGCCGATCATCATGACCGGTGGCGCGATTGGTTCGCTTTTTGCCCAGTTTTTCCATTTGAGTGCGGCAGAGCGAAAGACCTTGTTGGTCGCAGGGGCGGCGGCCGGCATGACGACAATCTTCGGCTCACCTGTCGCAGCCGTCATGCTTGCGGTCGAACTCCTCCTGTTTGAATGGAAGCCCCGCAGCTTCATTCCCGTGGCAGTCTCAGCCTGCGTTGCCATCTCCTGGCGACCGCTGCTGTTCGGCACGGGACCGCTTTTTCCAACGCACTTCCGGGCCGACCTTCCCTGGTGGGGGATTCTGCTTTGCGCCGGAGTGGGGATTGTTGCCGGCCTTCAATCGGGTCTGCTGACGACACTGCTCTACAAGATCGAGGATCTGTTCGAGCGCCTGCCGATCCACTGGATGTGGTGGCCGGCGCTCGGAGGTCTTGCCGTTGGGCTCGGTGGCCTAGTCGAGCCACATGCTCTCGGTGTCGGTTACGACGTGATCGAGGGGCTGCTCGAAAACAGCTGGCCAACATCGACGGTCATCGCCATTCTCTTGGTCAAGGCCACGATCTGGCTCATCGCTCTCTCGTCGGGCACATCGGGCGGTGTGCTGGCGCCGTTGCTGATCCTCGGAGGCGCACTAGGATGGCTGACGGGCTTGATGCTTCCCGGAGATCCGGGATTCTGGGCGCTTCTCGGCATGGCGGCGATGATGGGTGGCACGATGCGCGCGCCGTTGACCGGAACGTTTTTCGCGATCGAGATCACCGGCGATCTCAGCACGCTCATACCCTTGCTGGCCGCCACGATTGCCGCCTACGCCGTGACTGTGCTCCTGCTGAGGCGCTCGATCCTGACGGAGAAGATTGCGCGGAGAGGACAGCACATCAGCCGTGAATACGGTGTCGACCCTTTTGAGTTCGCCCGGGCTCGCGACATTATGGTCAGCACAGTCGACACCTTGCCGGCGACGATGTCGGTGGCGGAGGTGTGTGCGCATTTCGCCGCGGCGGATGAGGCACACCGGACCTATCCGGTCGTTGACGGGGCCGGCGCGCTTGTCGGTATGGTTTCGCGTTCAGATGCGCTTCGGTGGCAGCGAGGTCCGGACATTGGGGCCGACATGCTGGCAGACAAGGTATCGGACACCTCGATCCCGATCGGGCATCCCGACGACACTGTTGGTCACATCGCGGACATCATGATTGCGACCGATGCTGCGAGGATACCCATCACGGATCCGCTATCCGGCACCTTGGTCGGCCTTGTCACCCGCAAGGACCTTCTCCGACTCAGGCAATCCCAGAAATCCGCTGAATTGGAACGGCGGCCCTATCTTGGAAGGATGCGATAGAGGCGTTGATTAGAGTGGTCTGACGGGGCTATTGCACCCTGGTTGCTTGTGGCCAGTGGAAAGCCAGGAGGGCGCGGCGGCCACAGACAGACTCGGCAAACTGAACGGCCGGTGGCAGCCGAACGTGAGGCACCCCATCGAGTTCTGAAATAGTCGATACGCCGGTCGTCATTGTTCAGGTCTCGCGGCCGCAGGCAATGGAGGAAACTCGGCGACTGTTGATCGCCGGGCTTCAAAAGCAAGAGCGAGCCGGGGGGGCGGCGAAGCCAAGACGCCAATGCGGCCGATCGTGCGGGAGAAGCCGGCGAGCTTTGTGATCTCGTCGCCCGCCGGTTTTCTCTTGGAGCAAGCCTAGAGTTGCGAAAGCGCCTTGTCGACCCGTTCGCGGGCCTTCTTCGGGAGTTTCGCAGACTTGATCGAATCGAGGTTCGCCGGAGAGTCCCCAACCACGACGACGGCAACCATGCCCATCGAAAAATGCGGCGTGCACTTGATCACATAGGCTCCTGGCACCGTGAACGCCTGTTTCAAAGTGTCGTTGATCTTGCTCTTGAAGGCTTCGGCTCCTTCCGGGATCAAACCCTTCATCGTTTCAGCGTTGTGACCCTTGTCGGTGGGAAGGAAGGTGATCGTGTCACCTGGCTGCACCTTCGTCAGCGCAGGCTCGAATACCATCACCCCGTCAGGGCCCTTGTTCATCATATGAACCTCGAAGTCCGCAGCTGCGGCCGGAACTGCGATCATTGTGAGCAAAGTTGCCGCAGCCAGATTTTTCAGAAGGTGCATGGTCAAGTACTCCGTTGAGATTGGTGTGATTGCGCTATGGAAAATGCGAGCATCCGCGTTGTGCGTCCTCAGGCTCGTGTTTCGAAACGGCGATGGCCGCCGTCCGCCCGGACAAGATCAACCAGTACGCCTGATCTGCGGTCTAACGTGGATCGGATACTGGTCTCATCCATCAAGCTAAATGCCGTCGACAGAGCATCGGCGGTGGTCGCATCATCGGCGATGACGGTCACACGCCTGTACAATGCAGCTGCTCCTCCGGTGCGCGGATCAAGGATATGGCTGAAACGCTGTGCCTTGTCGAAGTGGAAACCCATGCCACTGGAGGTCGCGACAGCCTTGTCGATCACGTCGAGAACGACGTCGGGAAACGCGTCGTCCTGTCGCTCTGCTAGGCCGATCCGCCAGGGCGTTCCATCCAACCTCGAGCCTACAGCGCGATTTTCCCCCATGTTCACGAGACTGCTAGTTACCCCGGCGTCTCGCAGCAAGTCCACGATCCTGTCCGTGACGTAGCCTTGGGCGATGCCATTCAAGGTCAGTGCCATCTTCGGTCGAGTCAGGACGATGCGATCCCGATCGAACCTGATCCCTTCGAAGCCAACGGCGTCGAGCGTGTCCCTGATCTTTTCGGCTGAAGGGCCGGATGGGTCCGCCTCGGGCCGCGTGAAGTGGTCTCGGTATAGCGACCACAGCGGCTGTATAGTGGGATCGAACCCGCCGTCACTCATGTTCCAAAATTCTTGGCAGGAGCCAAGCAGCGCCACAAGGTCTTGCGGGGGAGCGACCAGAGCGCCGACGCGGTTCAACTCGGAAAGCGCGGTATCGTCACGATAGAGGCTGAACGCGCGTTCCAGTCTTGTGACCTCGGCGACGACTGTGTCGATCAATCGTTCGGCTCGCGCGCGGTCTTCATGATTGAGGATCAGTGTCGCTGGCGCGCCGAGAGCCTGTCCCTTCCATGTGACGGTGCTTGATGCTGCCTTTGCGGCAGTCAGGAGGGGCAAACCGGCAGCTGCGGCGAAAATCGCGATTGCGCGGCGTCGAGTATATCCTTTAGCCATGGTTGTGCCCTTCCACACTTTCCTCGGCGTCGGGGCTGGTTGTCGTGGCGTCGACACCGCCTGCACCCAGCACGTAGTCCTGCGGGACCTCGCCGAACGGGACGACGCGCCCGCCGTTCTTGACGGAAAATTGTTGCGCCGCTTCCTCTGTGCCGAACGGCACAGCCTCTTCCGCGCCCATGCCGCCCCGCAAAGAGCTGCCGATGACGTAGAAAGCCTTGCGGGCGTCAATCCAGTTGTTTTCTCCGGGCTTCTCCCAGCTTGGCGCCTTGCTCATGTCGGAGACGTAGATCGCCGCGATGTCCTTCGGCTCCTCCGGCAGCATGGTGAACGCCAAGGCGTCGCGAGCGGACGAAAACCAGATGGGTTCGGGAACTTGCGCATCCAAAATGATCTGCCCCTTGGGTCCTGGGTGTTCGAGCACGTTCATTCCGCAGTATCTGCCTGTCGCTTCGGACGTCAGCGCGTACGGTGCGGGCGGAGGAGCCTTTTGCTCTTCCTTGCAGCTTGCGAGCAGAAAGGCCGACAGGAGTGCCGCGGCCACCAAAGCGCGTCTCATAGCTCCCTCCTCGAAAATACTGCCGCGGCGAGCGCTAGCGGCACGATGGTCCACGCAGCCAGTGCGCCGACCATCATCGCGGCATTAAGCCCGGAATGCTCGGCGACACCGCCCAGACCCGAAAAGGCGCTCGCCTCTCCCGAACCGAGGTTGAGCATCCGGTAAGCGTCGGTTGGATTGAATAGCAAAACCGCATCCAGCAGGCCTGACGGGATAGCATGCCCTCCCGCCGCGACCAGTGCGCCGAGCAACGCCATGTCGTAAATCAGGACAAAAAGCAGCCAGATGCCGATAGCTATCCCGCCCGCCGTGCTCCGCTCGCTGACGATCGCACTGGCGAGGTATCCGATCGCGACGAATACCGCCCCTAGGAGCACCGACGATCCGAGCATGTTGAGGAAGGCCCACCAACTGCCCGTGTCGATGTTGCCTCCCGTGATAGCGAGCGCCAGGGCGGCGGCACCATAGCCGCAGAGCGTCGCAAACGAGAGGATGGCAATGTGGCCGAGGAACTTGCCGAGAATGACCTGATTGCGTCCAATCGGATAGCTTAGAAGCAGCAGCATGGTGCCGCGCTCCATCTCGCCTACGATCGCGTCGTGCGAGAGCAGGAGCGCGATCAACGGCACGAGAAAGATGGTCAGGCTGGAAAGACTGACGATGACAACGTCGAGTTGGTTGACCCCGACATTCCCGGTCGGCGCGCTCCCCAGTGCGGTGAGGGTGAGCGCCAATGCTGCAAGGAGAAGGGTAGCTCCGAGCACCCATCGATTGCGCAAGCCTTCCCGGATCTCCTTGCGGGCCATAATAAGAATGTTCTTCATTCGGCCGCCTTCCGCCCGCCAAGAAAGTGGGCATAGAGGTCGTCCAATGTCGGCTCGACGAGTTGCAGCCCGGCAACCTCCGCAGGGTTGGCTGTGACCTCCCGAAGGAGTGCGACTTTTTCGTCCATTGCCACCTCGGTCTCGACGGTATCGACGCCCGTGATCCTCCATCCACCTCCTGCATTCCAGTCAGCGGTCGATTTGCCGTTGGCAAGCCTGACACTCACGCGCGTGGGTAGCTGAGCCAAACCGCGCAATGTGTCCAGCGATCCATCAGCGACCTTGACGCCTTCGTTGACGATCACCACGCGATCGGCACGCCCTTCGAGTTCGGTCAATGCGTGTGACGAAAGAAGGATTGTGGTTCCAGCGGAGCGCAATCCGTCCAGGATGTCGTAGAATCGCCGACGAAGAGCCGGATCGAGACCGCTCGTAGGTTCGTCCAGAAGCAGGACCCGCGGGTGGCCAAGCAGTGCCTGCGCCAGTCCCAGTCTCTGCCGCATCCCCTTTGAATAGGTCCGAACCGGACGGTCGGCGGCATCCGGAGCCAGACCAACCTGCTCCAGAAGCTCAGGCACCGAGGAGACCTCGACGCGCTTGAGGCGGGCGTAGAAGGCCAGCGTTTCGCGCCCCGTCAGGGCCATGTGGAAGGAAACGCTTTCCGGCAGGTAGCCAAGCCGCCTGCGGACCTCGAAGTCGCCCTTGGCCGGATCCTCGCCGAGAACGAGCACGCTGCCCGTCGAGGGGCGAATGAGCCCAAGCATGAGTTTGATCAGTGTCGTCTTGCCAGCCCCGTTGTGGCCGACAAGCGCGACCGTTTCCCCTTCTGTGAGCTCGAACGTAACATCCCTGACGGCTTCGACGCTGCCATAGCGCTTGGCGACCCCGGATACTGCCACCGTCGTGACATTCATTGCGCCGGCCTCCCTTGGGTGGGGGGTGCCATCAGGGGATGGCTGTCTACGACGCCGCCCGGTAGAAGGGCCGGGAATTGAGCCTGAGCCCAGCGGATGACCTGGACTGCGGGGCTGGTGGCCAGCACCTTGGCCTGGGGAGCGGTCCACATCACCTTGTCCATGACATCGTTTGGACGATAGGCGTTGTCACCGAGCCCGTCGCCATCGAGATCAAACGCCGGATTGTCGCTCCAGTAATTGCCGTGGCCGTCCACCGACCAATCGAGATACCGAGTTCCCACGTATTTGACCTGATTGCGGTTGTTGATGAAGGCGTTTCCGCTTATCGAATTACCCTCCGAGCCGGCCGTAAAGTGAATGCCGATCGAACAGCCGTCAAACCTGTTGCCCTTCAGCCGGTTCTTGTTGGCGTTGTAGATGAAAACGCACTTCTCGGGACCCAAGCGCTCGCCCGAAAGGTTGGCGTTGGGGCTCGTTGGGCTGTCATCGGAAGGCATTTTGTCAGCGGGGTCGCGATTTCCGGCGGTTGTCCATCGGCTCTGGGGCTGCATCCGCCCAATGACGGTGTTCCCCTCTATTTGCGATCCGTTGGCGAAATTCAGCACGAGGCCATGATCGCGGTCGCCGTCAGACACGTTGCCGACGACTTTCAGCTTGTTGGAGAACATCAGCGCGTAGCCGACGGCGTTTCCTATAGACGTGTTGCCGCGGATCTCGCTGTTGTTGGTGTACATGTAATGGATCGCGAAACGCACGTCGTGGAATTTATTGCCACTGAACACATTGCGTTTGCTTGCGATCGTGAAGATGCCGTCGCGGCCGAAGCTGACGTCGTTATCGATGATCTTGGCGCCCGGCGCGTTCCAAACCGCGATCCCGTTGCCCAACTCGCTCATGTGGCCCTTCTTCAGGCCGATGACCGTGTTTTTGCGGACCAAGGAATCGGCGGCCCCGTGGACGTAGATCCCGTAGAGGTTCCCGGTAACGCTGTTGCGTTCGATAAGCGCGCCTGTTGCGTTCTCGGTGGCAAACACGCCTGAGTCCATGCCTTCGAGGTTCGTGCCCGAACCGCTGATTTCAAGACCACGGAGTGTTACGCCGGCCGCGTCGATGGTGACGACGGTGCCTTTTCCGTCGCCCATGATCGCAGCGCCGGGTTCGCCTTCCAGCGTCACGGACTTGGTGATTTTCACGGGACCCTTGTACTTGCCCGGACGCAATATGATGCGGTCCCCCGGTGATGCCGCCTCGATGATCGATGCCAGGTCATCGACGGGCGTGACCGTCCGCTCCGCGGCCTCGGCGGGGGTGGCGATGGCGACCCAGAAGGCCACCATCGCTGTGATCATCACGCGCCTCATCATACCGACTTCGGTTCGACCATCATGCGTCCCTTCATTTCCATGTGCATCGCATGGCAGAACCATGTGCAATAGTACCAGTAGACCCCGGGCTTGGAGGCCTTGAAGGTCACTGACGCCGTCGCCTGCGGCCCGATCTCCATGTTGATACCGTAATTGACGATGCAGAAGCCGTGAGTCAGGTCCTCGACCTCGTCGATGTTGGTGACGTAAACGGTCACCTCGTCGCCCTCCTTGACGGTGAAGGACTCAAGCCCGAACGCGGGAGCCGCCGACGTCATATAGACGCGCACCTTGTCGCCATCGCGCTTCACCTCGGAGTCCACCATGAGGTCGATATTGTCTTTTTTGGCTTGAGCGACGGCGTCTGCGAAGAAGGGGTCCTCACGGTTCCACACGTGAACCGGGTTGATCTTGGACGCGTGCACGATTGTTGCGTCGTGGGGCTCGGCGAAGGTCGGGTTGTCGTGGACGAGCACCATTTCATCCCCTGAGATGTCGATCAGCTGATCGCTCTCCGGCTTCAGCGGGCCGGCGTTGAGGTAGCGATCTTTCGAGAACTTGTTAAGCGAGATGAGCCACTTGCCGTCGGCCTCCTTGGTCTGGCCCATCGAGGAGTGGTTGTGCCCGGGCTGATAATGGACATCCAGCTTCTGGCGGATCGGATTGACCTTCTCGCCCTTAAACGCCCGTATGGCATCCTCGATGTTCCACTTGCACACCTGGCTGTCGAGGAAGAGCGTCGTATAGGCGTTTCCCCTCCCGTCGTAGGCCGTGTGCAACGGACCAAGCCCAAGTTCTGTTTCGGCGACGACGGTGTCGCGCGGCTGGATCTTGTCGTCGAAGAGGTCGTCGAACTTGCGCACGTCGAATACCGTGACCGTCGGTGACAGCTTGCCATTGGCGACGAAGTGGATGCCATCCGGGGCCGTATTTATACCGTGAGGACTGTTGGGCACCGGAATGTAGCGGGTGTACTTCGAGCCGTGGGAGCCATCGATGACGGGAACGCCGCCGATCTCCTTGTAGTCGCCCTTGGCGACCGCTTCTTCGATGCGTTTGAGATTGAACACGACGACCCAGTCCATGTCCTTGCTCATCATCTCTTCGAGAGTTACTCCCTCCTCCGAGTTGTAGCAGGTCGAATAGCAGTACTTGCCCTGGTAGTCCGCGTCGACGTTGTCGAGGTTGCCGTCGACCATGACCTGCCATGCGACTTTCATTGTCTCGCCGTCGACCGCGGTGAAAATGGATTGGTACTGCTTTGGATCGTCCAGGACCTTGCCGTCATTGGGGATCGGCACACCGTCTTCTCCGTTGCAGAACACGTAGCCTGTCTTGGGGAACTTCTGGACGCGCAGCCCGTGCACGGTATGTTGGTTTGGAAGCTCGATGATCTTGTCGCACTTCATGACGTCGAGACGGATACGGCAGACGCGTGTGTTGGATTTGTCGTTGGCAAAGAGGTAACGGCCGTCGTAGGTGCCGTCCGTGAACGACGGGTGTGGGTGGTGAAGGTCGCCGTTCTGGTAGACGCCGCCGCGATCTTTGAGAAACTCGACCGTCTCCGGTCGCATGTTTTCCGTGAGGACCTTCAGGCTCTCATTCGTTTGCCCCCATCCCGTCGCGCTGCAGCGGTTGAACACCGGAATGCGCATGATTTCTCGCATCGAGGGAACGCCGACGATGCGGACTTCACCCGACTGGCCACTTGAGAAGAAGGTGTAGTATTCGTCGAGCTCGCCGGGGCGGACCTCCCACTTCGCCGGCTCCTGGGCCATGGCCGGAGACGCCCCGCCTGCAAGGCCCAGCGCACCGGTGGCCGTAGCGGCTCCTGCGGCCGCGGCCACGGCGGTGGTACCCAGTAGTTGGCGTCGGTTGAAAAGGGGCAGGTTTTTATCTTCATTCGACATGGTATTGCCTCCTGAGATGCGGCTCACATTTGCCGCGTGCCTATTTCGAGTTGGTGACGGGCTCTCCGTTATGCGTGACAAGCGTCTTCGGCGGTGTCTTTTCGCCTCTCGATCCGGGCGTTGACAGCGCCATGAATTTTTCGCGCTTGAGCCGCACCTGGATCATGTGCGGACAGCGCTGGTCGTCATGGTAGAGTTCCTGGCAGTGCATGCAGTAGATGCACTCGTTGACGTTGATCGGGCCTTCCGGATGAATTGCCTGTACCGGGCACTCTTTCGCGCAACGCTGGCAGGGAGAGCCGCATTCTGGCCATCGCTTCAACCACTCGAAGGTGCGGATGCGCCCAGGGATGGCAAGTGCCGCCCCCAGCGGGCAGAGGTAACGGCAGTAAAATCGCTCGATGAAGAGGCTAGCCGCAAGAAGCGCCAAGGCGAAGACCACGAACGGCCAGTCACGGATGAATTTGAGGATAATCGCGGTCTTGAACGGCTCGACCTCGGAGAGCATTTCCGCATAGGCCATCGAATAGAACGACATGCCGAAAAGCCCGAGGAAGACGATGTATTTGATAGGCCAAAGGCGCTCGTGCAGTCCCCAGGGGATGGTGACCTGCGGCACCTTCAGGCGCTTGGCGACGATGCTCAGCAGTTCCTGCAAAGCGCCGAACGGGCAGAGCCAGCCACAGAACGGGCCGCGCCCCCAAAACAGGAGGCCGGCTGCGACGGCGGCCCAAAGAATGAAAATCAACGGTGCAGCCAGGAAGAACTCCCAGCTGAAATTGGTGACCAGCGCGTTCGTGAACGTGAGGACGTTGACGACCGACAGCTGCGCATTGGCATACCAACCGAGCCAGACGAGCGTAAATACCAGATATCCGGTACGAAGCCAGCCGAAAAATTTCGGCCTTTTGACGAGCCAGTCTTGGAAGAAGAAGATGGCGGTCAGGACAAGGAGAGCTGCGACTGTGACTGCGATTGAGATGCTGTTCATCTCCCACATGCGTTGCCACAACGGTATTTCGTCAGGCGTCAACTTCGGATCGCTAGCCTGGGAGGGCGCCACCTGCGGTGTCTGGGCCGGCGTCGTCGGTACCTCGGCCTTGGTGACGGTGTAGTAACTGGGGGGAAGCGAGTATCCGATCGTAAACGGGATAACCGATTTGTCTCGAGCACCCGTGCTGCTACGCTGCACGAGCAGTTCCAGTTCCCACGGCTCAGTCGCGTCAAAGGCGAATTCCAGCGGCACTTCGAACAAAGCGATCTCCCGCAGGCGGGGAGCGTCCGACGGCACGAGCGCTGCGATCCTGGTATGGTCTCGATCGCGAAACCGCAGCCCTTGTCCGTCCTGCAGCAACTCGATGCGGTCGAAAATGCCGCCTCGGACGTAGCCGGAACCTTTGAAGGAGTATGCTCCGTCTCCCGCCACAAGGATTGCGGACTGTCCCGGCTTGAGTTTGCCGGCGAGGCGCTGATATGCGACGTCGCCCAGGAGCGTCTTGCCAATCGCGGGCACGCTCACCGGCGCGATGTACAGATCGATGAAACGGTTTTCGGGGTTTGCGGACTCCGGATGGGAAGCCGCTTCCGCATGCCCGGCCTCTTGAAAGGCCTTCGAAACCTCCCCAATCGTCAACCGAAGGCTCCGGACGGAGCCGTCGCCAAGGAGGGTTTGCCAGTCGCTCGCCTGATCCTTGGAAAGGTCGAGTTTTTTGACGGCAGTTGCCTGTTGAACGCCGACCGAGTGGCCGCCAGCCAAGCGGTTGCTCCTAATGAGGCTGACGGCCGAGCGGACGATACTGTCGCCCATGACGAGAACCGTCACGGTCGCTCCACTGACGATATCCACCTCCGGTGGGCGCTCAGCCCCGGCCGCGACCCGTCCAAGATCTTTGCCGATGATCGAATTCAACGCGGCGACGACTTTGGCTTCAGGGATCCCGATCAGGACGATCGGCTCGTGGTGTTCGAGGAGCTTGAAGCCCTTGATAATGCCGGATTGATCGATGCCAACCGCGATGCGGATAGGCTTGCCGGAATAGCCGACCGAACTGGTAAAATCGGAATTGAGATAAACGTACCCGAGCAGGTCATCACCCCGATAGACCGGCGCGATGGGTGGTTCACCCACGGTGTCTCCGAAGCGGTCGGCCCCTTCAAAAAGCTCACCCGGCTGGACTCTTTCAAGAAAAGTGGGAAGCTGTCCTGCCAATGCTGCGGTTCCGAACAAAAGTCCGACGAACGCCACTGCAAGCACGAGCATGTTTGCAAACAATGACAACCGAACTCTTTGTGAAAAGTTCATTGCGCTGCCCGTAGGATTTCTTTGCGTCCCAAGATCAGAATGTATCCTAACCTTGATCAAAGACAACTCCTCGTTGGAAAAACTTACGATTCTCTGACAGTGGATATTCGGGCAAGGGGAAGACCTGACAGGAGTGAGCTGGTATGTCGTCAAACACCTCTGATCCGTGGAAACTGGCATCATTGGACGAGCTGTTGGCGCTTGCTGGTGCGATGGAACAGGAAGCGATAGACGGATACGTCGCCCTCGGTCTCAGGATGAAGGCCATGGGACGTCCCGAGCTTGCGGCAGTGTTCGACGCGCTGGTCGCCGAGGAGCGGGCGCACTTGAGAAAAGTGGGCGAATGGGAGAACGCGCTTGGACACAAAACGCGCTCGGTCTCCACACATCCTCCCGAGCATTTGTTCGACGACGAGGCAGCGGGGAAAGTGGCTCCCGAGATGCTGAGCGCCTACCGCGCGTTCTCGATTGCCGTTCGCAACGAGGAACGCGCGTTCGTGTTCTGGTCTTACGTCTCGGCCCATGCCCGGTCGCAAGACATTAGAGACGCGGCCGAACGAATGGCCCGGGAGGAACTCGGTCACGTTGCCACGTTGAGACGCGAGCGGCGGCGTGCATTTCATCAGGAACGAAGCCAGGTACTCTCGGTCGACAAAGGCGATTTGCCGCTCCTCGAGCGGAAGTTGTCGAACCTCCTTAAATCGATGGCAGAACTATCGACGGTGGGCGGACGCGACGACCTACTGGCTCGTTCAAATGAAGCCGACCTGAGGTCAAAAACGATGCTGGAACACCCGTTTTTGACCACTTCGCGTCCGGAGAGGGCGACACAAAAGGCAGTCGAAAGTGCGCTGCCGCTCGGTGAATTCCTGGCAGAGTGCTACCTCGACATCGGAGATCGCGCGGCCAATGAGGAGGATGCTGATAGGGCCCGCGAGTTCGCCTCCCAGGTCATTCACTGTCTTCGGGCGCTTCGCCGCCTACCCTCGACATGATCGCAAGCCACCGTCCTAGTCCATCTCAGCATCTAGTCATGGCGGAGACGACGCGGTCAATTCCTTCGGGGCGCCGAGCTGCATCAGAATGAACGTCGAGCCGATCGTGCTCCAGATTACCGCATACGGTATCGTGTTTGTTTCCGATTGGCGCCCAGGATCGCATAATGTATCGTCCGGAACTGGGGCAGGTTTGCGCCGCCGCCAGTAAACCTGCGGGTGGCAATCGAGGAGCAGATGAGCCTTTCCGGCAGCGGCACTGGACGTTGGGGTGAGCCTCTGCTCTCGGCAGAAGCTCTGGGGCCGGAGCACCACAAGGGTTGTGCTGCAGTCGCATCCTCGATGCTGCACCGGAACGATCGACGCATATCTCGTCCCTTCGGGGCCAAGCCGACCCCCTCCAGGGGGATCGGTGCGGTGATCGTCACTCGCCTGGTGTAAGCGTTCGATAAGCGCCGGATGATGAGCGACGCTTCAGGCCGTCGGCGGGCGTGAAACCGCTCCGCTTGCGTCAGCCGTTCAGCGCGTCCTTGAGAGCTTTGGCCGGCGCGAAGGTCAACTTCTTCGCAGCAGCAACCTTGATGGTCGCACCGGTTGCCGGGTTGCGAGCCTCGCGCTCTGGCGTGTCCTTCAATTTGAACTTTCCGAAGCCCGGGATCGATGTTTCGGCGCCAGCTGTGGCGGCGGCAGTCACGGCAGCGAAGACCGATTCGACAACCGCCTTGCTCTGGACTTTAGTCAAGCCATGTTCGGTCGCGATCTGTTCTGCAATCTCATTGGTTGTTGTCATTGTTTTCCCCTCTTGATGACGCGGGAATTCTCATCCGACGGGATCCCTTTTGTCATCTGGCGTTCCAGCGTGCACGGCCCAAATACCGACGATTTCCACAGCGCAATCGTGGCCTTTCGTCGAAAGCCGTTCCATTGGGCCCTTGGGTCCATGCCTGTTGGATAAGGCGCTCTGGTCACCCGGCGCTGCAGGGGAGCGCCCGCCAGTTCGAATGTCGGGCGTTGAGCAATGTCGAATTCCCATCGACCACGAGCCATAGCTCCTTGCCCAGCGCGCGAACGGTGAGCGGTTTTCGTTTCTCCTGACGGCCATTTGCCGCCGTCAGCATATGGCGATTTGCATTGACGATCCCTCTTTCGCGCGCACGCGCGTTGACCAACTGCTCGAGCGGAATGAGCAGGTGTTCTTCGCCAAGATCGAAGTAAAGCGAAGGGTCATCCGGAAGCCTCGTGAGCGCTGCGGCGATTTCCTGGTTCAATGCAAATTCTCCAATGGCGCCGCCAAGCTGGAGCGTGAGAAACTTTGGCGACATTTCTTCAGCTGTCATGCAGTGCCTCCTAGAATAGTGCTGGGCCTGCGCGATGCGCGCTTCGCAGGCGATCCACGGTTCGAACGGTCAGGAACACGGCCATCAATCGGCACGGGACCGTACTTCGCATGCGGGCACTTGGTGCCTTCGTCGTTCTGGGTTGCGGGCTATTTTATGTCGAAACGCACTGTCGGGCTGTGCTGAAAAGCCCCGATGATTGCGGTGACTGGTTTGAGATGGACGCCAACTTCGCAGCAAGGTGTTTCGCTTGCTGCTCGGTTAATCTGAACTGCAGTGACGACACGTCAGTTCGATTCGGATCGACGCTGAATTCGATCCTCAACAAGACGTCGCCACTCGCATCCGCAGTGACGGCCTCAACTTTCCAATCGATGACGGCAGATGCTCGAATATTGCCTCGTCCGTCTGTGCTCCAATCTTTTCTATGCAAGCTGACTCCCCTCTAAGCTGCGCAATCTGCCGGCAGAAATACCTCCTGAGCGCGCGTGCCTCGGGCTCCTATCGCGCACCGCGCGCCGAGCGAATAGATGCATACCAATTTAGCTATACTGGTTAATCGCTTGCTTGGCATCAAAATTTTCTAATCAGCTAATAGAGCTGCGTTCTTCCTGCGGATCAGCTATCTCTATGTTTTTGAAGCTTATTCCGGCGCCAGAAAAATCTGCGTCCAGCTTCCAGTCGATTGCGCGCCGGAGTGGACCCATAGGAAGCAGCATCGATTTGCGAATGACCGGGCGATGCGCGACCGCACAGGCATCAGCCGTGATGGGCTGATCCTGCTTGCCGCTCTTAGCGTTTTGATCGCGACAACGGGGCTATCGCCCGGTGAGCGGGTGGGATATCGATCAGAGACGCGACCCGCGTCATACTCGAGGTCGTTTCTGTCTGCATCAATGCACTCGCTACCAACGAATGGAATGGAAATGCCGCACATCGCCGTAAAGATGTTCCCCGGCCGCGCCGAGGAGCAGAAGCAGGACTTCGCCGCCAAAGTAGTCGAAGCCGCGAAAACCATCTTAGGTTCAAGCGATGCTTCCCTATCCGTTTCCATCTCCGAAGTTGAACCAGCGGAGTGGGACGCAAGAGTTTACGATCCTGAAATCGCGGCCAACGAGAGTATACTCTACAAGAGACCGGGTTACGGACCTCTGGCACAGTCGTAGTGGTAGGCCGAGCAAGGGCTCTGATCAGCGGAGCCCGCCAACGCCTGTCCAGCGTTTTTGGATGGAGAGGGCTCCGGTACAAAACCCGCTCGCTGAGTTCACGCCTCTGCGAAAGTCTCAAGCCGCCGAAAAGCGGCGCCGTCTTTTGACGCCGGGTTGTTGCGGACCGGAGAGTCTCATTGACTCTGCCCTTTCCGCGTTGGAAATAAGCCTGATAGTTGCAGAGGGAACAGCCATGGCAGACGACAACAATATCGAGACCGTCGAGACGACGACCACCCCGGCCGAAATTGCGCCGCCGAAAAAGCGCCGGGGCCCGAAGCCGAAGAACGCCGCTGCGGAAGCGACCGCCGAAGCCCCAAAGGAAAATGGTGTCAAGACGCGAAGGGGACGCCGGAAGAATGCCGCGACGTCGGCCGAAGGCGTGACCACTGTCGCGGCCGGCGGCAAGACCTCGGCAAAGAACAGCGCCAAGGGCGCCGGAAAGACCCGAGCGCCGAAGCAAACCACCGCAGCAGCAGCTCCGGTCCTTGACGACATAGCGGACCTGCTTCAGCTCGAAGAAGAGAATGCACGACTCCGTAAGGCGCTGGCCGAAAAGCTGCGGGCCGAGAACGCGGACCTGCGCAAGCGGCTCGGTCTTTCCTGATCGTTTTCGGTGATGGCCGATCGGTCTGCGCGATCGGCCTCCTCCTACATTTTGGTGGCTTACGGTCCTAGCAATGGGTGCCGACGCCATCGCGTGAGATGAGGGCGCACGATGAAGTCACCCTGGAAATACCTGGCCTGTCAATCGGCGTCCAAAATTCACCCCTTATCGGCGTCCAATTTTGACCCCCTGATGATGTAGATCAGCGCTTGGCCTGCCCGGCGCTGGCCGGGGTTGCAAAGGGTAGGCCAAGTGCGGGTGATGGCTTTCTTCGGCTTTAGCTTTGAGAGCGGTTCTTGAAGCGCCAGGACTCGTTTCCGGTTTCGACGATCTCGCAGTGATGGGTCAGACGGTCGAGGAGCGCCGTCGTCATCTTGGCGTCGCCGAACACCGTCGGCCATTCGCCGAAGGCGAGGTTCGTGGTGACGATGATCGAAGTGCGCTCGTAAAGCCTGCTGATGAGATGGAACAGGAGCTGGCCGCCGGCCTGAGCGAACGGCAGGTATCCGAGTTCGTCGAGAATGATGAAGTCGAGACGGTTGAGGTAGTCGGCCGTCCGCCCCTGCTTGCCGCTGCGTGTTTCGGTTTCCAGCCGATTGACCAGATCGACGACGTTGAAGAAGCGCCCGCGTGTTCCGTTGCGGATGAGCGCGCGAGCGATGGCGATGGCCAGGTGGCTCTTTCCGGTTCCCGTGCCGCCGACGAGCACGACATTGCGCTGATCGGCGACGAAGGTGCCGGTAGCCAGCTCCCGCACCAGGGATTCATTGACGGGTGTATCGGCGAAGTCGAAGTCGTCGATGTCCTTGGCGAGCGGCAGCTTGGCGATGCTGAGCTGGTAGCGAATGGAGCGGGCCTGCTTCTCGGCGATCTCCGACTGCAAGAGATCACCGACGATGCGCGGCGGTTCGTGCTGCCGTTTGATGCCGTTTCCCATGACCTCGTCGTAGGCGCTGCGCATTCCATAGAGCTTCAGCGTGCTCATGAGTTCGAGAACCTGTGTGCGTTCCATCAACTTGCCCTCCTGAGGCTGTCATAGCGTGCGCAGTCGGCGACCGGTTCATGGGTCAGCCGCAGCGCATCCGGGGTTTGCAGGGTTGCGGCCGGAGCGGGATCACGGCTGCGGGCCAGAATGTTGATGATCACCGAGGCCGAGCAGACGCCGTGATCAAAAGCCTCCTGGCAGGCAGCATCGACGGCCGCCAGACCGTCGGTGGGAACACAGCCGAGGATGGTGACCATTTGCCGATCACCATCATGGACGCTCTTCAGCCGGCGGCGCACCTTCTCCATCGCTGCGGGTAAGACCCATTCCCGGAACGGCGCACCGTTGCGCAAAGCACCAGGTTTGCGAGCCAGAACGGGGACATAATGCCAAGGATCGTAGATAGTCTCGCCACGGCCAAAGCAACGAGGATGCTCACCGACATTCACGCCATCCTGCCGGATCACGATCTTCTCGGCATAGGCATGAACCTCAACAGGGCGGCCGACAGCCGTTGAGAGGACAGAGTATTTGTTGTTGTCGAAGCGGACCGTGCAGGTCTTCGACACCGAGGCCGGGACACAGTGGAAACCGTCGAACGGCCCGACGTAATGCACGAGGCTGCCGCGCTCCTCCTCGAACATCTGCCAGATCGTCCGCTCGGCTTGCTCGGGATGGCGGTGTGCCTTGGCATAGGCGATGCATTTGTCGAGCAGCCAGACGTTCAGCTCCTCCAGGCTTTTGACCCGTAGGCGTGGAGTGAAGAAGCGTTCGCGCACGAGACCAACCTGGTTCTCGACCTGTCCCTTCTCCCATCCGGATGCGGGCGTACAGGCAACGGGATGGACCAGATAGTGGCTGCACATCTGCAGGAAGCGGCGATTGTATTGTCGCTCCTTGCCGACGAATACGGCCTCGACCGCCGTCTTCATATTGTCGTAGATGCCGCGCGTGCAGGTGCCACGGAAGAAGGCGAAGGCCTTGTCGTGCGCATCGAACACCATCTCCTGGCTTTCGCGCATATAGGCCCGCGCAAACATCATCCGACTGTGGCAGAGCCGGACGTGAGCGACCTTGACGGTCGTCGTCACGCCGTTGATCAGAATGATCTCGTGGCTCCAGTCGAACTGGTAAGCCTCACCCGGCGCGTAGTAGAGCGGCACATAGGCTTCCGCCGTGACAACTCCCCGGTTCTTCGCCCAGGTCTTGGCGTATCGCCGGATCGCATCATAACTGCCATCGTAACCGAGTGCCCTGACCTCCTCGTAAATCCGGATCAGCGTCAGCCGTTCACGCGACGGCTTGCCCTCATTGGCTGTCAGAAACCGCTCGATCTCGGCCTTCCACGCTCCGATCCTCGGCAGCGGTTGCCGCTCTCGTTCATAGGTAAAGTCGGTCTCGTCGGAGCGCAAAATCTTGCGGACCGTGTTGCGCGACACATGCAGTTCCCGGACGATCTTCTTCACCGACCAGCCCTGCACATGGAAGGCCCGTCGAACACGCGCAATCGTATCCACTCGCTTCAACTCCCGCTCCATCCGCCGCAAAAAGCCGGATGGTCAGATGAAATCTGAGGGGGGTCAAAATTGGACGCCGATTACCCCGCCAAGGGGGTCAAATTTGCACGCCGGAACACACCCTATTTCTTCGACATTCCGAATGATGAGGGCGTCAAGGAACGCTTCTGGTTCAACCTCAGAACCTAAGCGAAGAATTTTATCAACTCCAATAAACTCAGAGTATTAGTGGAGGGGGTGAGGGCAACAGGAATAACCGTGCTCGCCCTCATTATGCTAGAGGCGGCCTAGTACATGTTCCATGATTTCGAAGAGGTAATCTGCGTTTGACTGGGAGAACGGCATCGGAGGCCGGATCTTGAAAAGATTTTCCTTCCTTCCGATGAGACCCATGACGACACCATTTTCGCGCATCAGATTGGTCGCTCGCTTTGCAAGCTTCGGATCCGCGGTTAGGCGCTCGCCCGGGCGGATGAATTCGGCGCCGAAGAAGAGCCCAGCACCACGAACGTCTCCGAGGAAGCCGAATTTCTTGGCAAGGGAGCGCATCTTGTTTTTAGAATACGCGCCAACCGTCCCTGCGTTTTCGATCAGCTTCTCACGTTCAATCACATCGAGAACTGCTAGCCCAGCTGCACAGGAAACCGGATTGCCTCCGAAGGTGTTGAAATAGAGGTTCTTGGTTCTGAAGGCATGCATGATCTCCGAAGTCGTGACAACGCCTCCGATCGGATGGCCATTGCCCATTGGTTTTCCCATAGTTGCAATGTCTGGAATGAAGCCGGAATACTGGTGGCCCCACATTCCCCCTCCGGTTCGGCCGAAGCCGGCTTGCACTTCGTCAGCGATGACGACGCCGCCGGCTGCTCGAACCTTCGTCGCGATGTTTTGGAGGAAGCCCGCGGGCAAGTCCGGGAAGCCTTCATTTGCAAATATAGGGCAGAGCAAGATTGCCGCGACACCATGGCCAGCATCCTGCAGAGATGCAATGGCAGCATCGAGATGCTGTAGCACGCGGGCTGCCATGTCTTCCTTGCTGGCCTCCCCCGGCAACAAATGGTAGCTATCTGGCGCGGGAATGGTTCTCAGATACGTGCTGAAGCCGTCCTCTCGCGGCAGTAGAGTGGCGAGTTCCATCACGGCAGTCGTATTGCCGTGATAGGTAAAGTCCGTGACGATAATGCCGTGATTGCCCGTGGCGGTACGCGCCATTCTCAGCGCCACATCGTTCGCTTCACTCCCGGTGCAAGTGAAGAGGACCGTAGAAAGCGAACGGTGGTATGTTGCCGTCAGTCGCTCCGCATAGTCTAGGATGGTGTCATGCAGATAGCGGGTATGGGTGTTGAGCGTGGATGCCTGCCGAGCGATGGCATCGACGACGTGCGGGTGGCAGTGTCCGACGTGCGGCACATTGTTGTAGGCATCGAGATACCTGCGTCCGCTCGCGTCGTATAACCATACCCCTTCGCCGCGGACAAAATGGACCGGCTCTTCGTAAAACGTAGGATTGTTCGGACCGAGGAGACGTTCTCTTCTGGCCATCATTAACTGAGTCCTCGATGGTGTCATGTTCTGGAAAGCGTTCATTCTGTGACCTCAGCAAAGACAGGCTGGTTATGAAAAGATGACTTGAACGTCTGTGAATTCCTTCAAGCCTTCGGTTGCAAATTCGACGCCGTAACCGGAGGTCTTGATGCCACCGAAGGGCGCATTCGGCTGAATTGCGCCATGCTTGTTGATCCAGACGGAGCCGCACTCCATGCGGGAAGCAACTTCAGCAGCCTTCTGAAGGTCGCGCGCCCAGACCGAACCACCCAGGCCGTTGGGGTTATCATTCGCCAGGGCTATGACTTCATCGAGATCGCGATACTTGATGATTGGCAGAACCGGACCGAATTGCTCTTCGTCCACCAGACGCGAGCCATTCTTGAGGTCTGCGACAAGCGTAACCGGATAGAAATATCCTGGACCCTTGCGGTTGATTTCGCCACCAACCAGCACTCTCCCGCCATCAAGCTTTGCTTGCTCGACCAACTCAACGATCTTGTCGAATTGTCTCTTGTTCTGAACAGGTCCCAGCAGGTTGTCTTCCAGGAGGCCATCTCCAACTGGGATCCGCTTGGCGAATTCCGCCAGTTTGGTGCAGATTTCATCGTAAACGCTCTCGTGAACATAGAGCCGCTTCAAAGCCGCGCAAGTTTGGCCGCCGTTGAGGAAGGCACCCCAGAACAGGTTCTCGATAATCTGCTCCGGAATGACGTCGGGCAAAACGATCCCTGCGTCGTTGCCTCCCATCTCCAGCGTCAGGCGCTTCATGGTTTCGGCTGCCGTTTTCATGATTTTCTGGCCGGTGGCGCAGGAACCCGTAAAAACGATTTTTCGAATTGACTTGTGGGAGGACATTGCCGCCCCGAGATGATCCTCGCCTGCAATGCTGTTGACGACCCCAGGCGGAAGCACCTCGTTGATCAGCTCAACCAGTCTTAGCGTGGAGAGGGGAGTGAAGGGCGACGGCTTGATCACAACCGTATTGCCTGTTCGTATCGCCGGCAGAATATGCCAGATGGCAATGAGAACGGGATAGTTCCAAGGCGTTATGGATCCCACCACACCGAGCGGCTTGCGCAAAAGTTCAACTTTGCCGTCGCAATTGTCTTGCAGGATCTCAATGGGGGTGTCCAGGGTGGCCGTGTGACGGGCCCACGCAACCGCACCACCAACCTCCCAACGGGAGCCGTTTCCGTTGAGCGGCTTACCCTGTTCGCGGGTTATGAGTTGCGCCAGGTCTTCCGCGTTGTCCTCGATCTTCTGCGCGACTGCTCGACAGGCGTTAGCCCGCTGCTCGGAAGTTAGGTTGCTCCACGTCTCGAATGCCTCTTCAGCGGTTCTTACTGCCAGATCCAGATGTTCAAGTGTTGCTTTCGGTGCCATCCCGACGACGCCGGCAGACGCAGGATTTTTGACTTCCATGTGCGTATACGTAGGTACGGTCTTCCCACCGATTATCAAAGAATAGGTCTTCAATGTGATCTTCCTTCAACACAACCGCTGCAAGCCACGGACTCGGATGCGACACGATTCGCTATGGCTCTTCCGAAACATATTCCGCCGCGATCGAAGAAACTATTCTTCGCAGCGCGGCAATGAGTGAGTCCTTTTTACTGGGAACTTCACTGACAATTCTGGCGGCTTCTCGCATAGAACCTACGATCAACTCAGCTAATGCGGTGCACTGTGCTTCGCTGGCAGAGTCGCCGAGAGTTTCCTTCAAGTCCGCCGCAATCGAGATGACGAATTGCTTTGACGCGAGTCCCACCACAGGCGTGAGAACCGGTCGCAACTCTGGGCTGAGAACGCTGTAAAACCGACCGTAAGTCGGAACCTCAGAAAGCTTTAGCAAGGCTTCCGCCATTGCTACTATGCGCCTTCTGGGATCCGATATCTTGGCCCGCACCTCTTCCGTTGTCTTCAGCAGCCGTCCGGTAATGTCTGCGTATATTTCCCGATAGATGTCATTGAGACCATCGGGAAAATACACATAGACTGTGCCTTTCGAGATCCCTCCGAGTTCAGCGATCTTGTCGATCGAGGTCCCCGCAAATCCATCCTCGTTGAAAACTTCGAGCGTTGCGTCCAGGATTTCCTGTCTCGTACGAAGCTTATTCCGCTCCCGCAACGATAGCCGCTCTGATCTGTTCGCCATGAATGCACCCTTTCGAATTATATCTGAACTGCACGGACTGTTCACTAATCCAACGTTCATACAGAAATCCGCCCTGCCGGTGCAAATATGAAAGAACATCCCTGAACTGATTTGCGAGATGCGGATCCAATTTAAGCCTCGACTTCCGACAGAAATTTGCCGAAGCCAGGATCACCTATACGACCGAGAATGCGGCCCCAGATGTCCCTCATGAACCCCGTGTAATCGTAATCATCGTTCATATCTGCGGCGGCTAGTGCAACAGCGAAGAGCGAAAATTGGTGGTGATCAGCCGCTACAGACAGGAGTTCCGTTCTGGCTCTCAACTTTGAATCAAATTGACCGAAATAGGATTCCGTCAGCTTGTCGACCTTCTCCGGGTCAAGTCCTTCAAAGGTGGCGATCAGCCCAAGATCGTAGCAACGGTCGCTGTTGCCCGACAGATCGTAGTCGATGAAGCGAATGGTGCCATCGGCCAGTCGCAGGATATTGGCACTGTAGAGGTCGTTGTGGCTCGGAACGAAGTCGCGCGGACGCAGATCCAGCGCCTTCTCGACGCGGTCGATCGTCTTCCGAATTTCCTTGTAGTCATCAGGCAGCGTGGCGCCTTTCCGCTCAGCAGAAGACAAGATTACGCGCGCGTCGGCGAATGGATTGAAATCGCGCTTGAAGCACATGCCACTATCGTGCAAGCTCCTCGCCCGCTTCGCCACAAGATGCAGGATTCCAAGATCTTTCAAGTCCACCGGAGTTCCCGGAAGAAACTCGAGCATGATGCCGAGGGGATCGTCGACGATGGCGATGACGGGCGCGCCGATGCCAAATCGGCCTGCTTCCACGGTGTTGAGTAGAGGTACCGCACTGGGCGGGATCACACCAAGCCCTTCCCAATCGCAATTCCAGAGCTTGAGCACCGCTTGAGCGTTGTTGCCATTGGTGATGATGAAATTCTTGTGGGCGCCACCACCTGAAATCCAGCTCCAGGTCGCCTTACCGTCATCCCAACCAGGGACTTTTGAAAGCGCCCTTCCAACCCGTTCAGAGTAAGCTGAAATTTCCTGAACATTGCTGTTTGTAGACATTGCTTTTCGTTCCCATTGTTTTTTCTGCTCAGCACATTCGAACGACAGTTTCTAAGCGGGACCCTCCACACCCGTCGCTCTCCAGTGTCCTCTGTATTCGCCACTTTTTCATTCCCTGATGTTTACCGATAGGCGTTTACACGGTTTAAAATTTATGTCATAAACTGAATTAATAGTCAATAAATGAACGAGAAGTTCAGAAAAAATCTGAGCTGTCGAAAATGAGGGGAAGTCATCGGTGTTTCTTTGTTGGCCGCTCACGCGTGCCAAGCCGATGTTCTGTGCTCCTGCTGTCGAAAGGGAAAACAATGGCGACCGAAATTCCTAAAGATGCGCAAGTGGTAATTATCGGGGGGGGCGTGCATGGCTGTTCTGTGGCCTATCACCTTGCCAAACAGGGTTGGACCGATGTGGTCCTGCTCGAACGCAAACAGCTGACAAGTGGTACGACATGGCATGCTGCGGGCCTCGTCGGTCGTTTGCGCGGCGATACCCTGTCCACCGAATTTGCCTCCTACGGCACGGAAATTATCGAAGAGCTGGAGCGCGAAACCGGCCAGACGACCGGGTTCCGCCAGACTGGCTCGGTTACCGTCGCTCGGCATCCAGACCGTATGCGACAGCTCCGCAGGCAGGTTGATTACGCGAGAATTTTCAATATCGAGGCCTACGAAATCGGCCTAAATGAGATTCAGGAGCGGTATCCCCTTGTCAGCCTCGACGGCATCGTGGGCGGCACCTGGATCCCGAGCAACGGCTCCATTAATCCTGTGGATCTGACCAATGCGCTTGCAAAGGGCGCGCGTGGTCGCGGTGTAAAGATATTCGAAAACACCAAGGTCGAAGAGATCATCGTTGAAGGTGGTCGTGTCACCGGAGTTCGCACGGACAAGGGCGAGATCCGGTGCGAAGCGGTCGTCAACACATCGGGAATGTGGGCGCGCGAACTGGGCCGACGCAACAATGTCGAGATCCCTCTGCACGCCTGCGCGCACTATTACCTCGTCACGGAAGCCATTCCGGATCTTCCGAAGAACCTTCCGGTGCTGCGCTCCTATGACGACGCGACGTATTTTAAGGAAGACGCCGGCAAGCTTCTGGTTGGCTTTGGACACAGGATCGTCGTGCCTTACGGCGAAAACGGCATTCCCGAAGACTTCAGCTTCGATTCGCTTCCCTTCGTCGAAGAACACGTCATGGACGTGATGGAAGAGGCTCTCGAGCGCGTTCCCGTCTTGCAGTCGGTCGGTATCCGCACTTTCTTCAATGGGCCGGAAAGCTTCACGCACGATGGTCGAGCAACCATCGGCGAGGCGCCGAACATCAAAGGCTACTTCATCCTGGCGGGCGTGAACTCCACAGGGATCCAGTGCGGCGCCGGTGCAGGCAGGGCTCTCGCTGAGTGGATAATCAACGGTCGTCCGATGCGTGATCTCAGCGCGGTCGACCCGGCCCGAATGGAAGCGTTCCAGTCCGGCGATCTGTACCTGCAGCAGAGAGCACCGGAGACCCTGGCGCTCTCCTACGCACTACATTACCCGCATCAGCAACGCGAAACCGCCAGAAACATCCGCAGAACGCCTCTGCATCACGCGCTAAAGGCCCAGGGTGCCTACTTCGGTGAAGCACTGGGTTGGGAGCGTCCCGCCTGGTACGGTCCTGCGGGTTCCGAACCGAAGCCGGAATACTCCTTCGGAAGGACGAAGTCCTTCGAATATTCCCTTGCCGAGCAGAAGGCCGCACGTGAGGCTGTTGCCATCATCGACTACTCGCCGATGGGCAAGACCGAAGTCGAGGGCAAGGATGCCGAGGCGTTCCTTCAGCGTCTGTGCACAAACAACATGGCTGTTGCACCCGGCAGACTCGCCTACACCCTGATGCTGAACGAAGACGGCGGGGTGGAAAGCGACATGACCGTGGCGCGCGTGTCGGCAGAGCGCTTCATCGTGACCAGCGCGACTGGCCGTCGTCGTCGCGACCTCAATCGTCTTCTGGATCACATCCGTTCGGGTGAGGATGTGCGGGTGCGGGATGTGACGACCGCGTCTGCAGCGCTTTCGATCATGGGACCGAACTCCCGCGCGCTACTTTCCGAACTGTCCGGAGCGGATCTGTCCAATGAGGCGTTCCCGTTCAACTCGGGCAAGACCATCCGCATCGGCTATGCGGAGCTCTGGATCCAGCGCCTCTCGTACAGCGGCGAACTCGGCTACGAAATCTACATGTCGCCGGATGTTGCGGAGCATGTGTTCGAGACGATCATGGCGCTTCAGGCCAAGTACGGCATCAAGCTACTGGGAACCGAGGCTCTGAACGCTCTGCGTATCGACAAGGGCTATCTCCACTGGGGTACTGATATGGCCTACATGGAATCGCCCCATCAGCTTGGGGTCGATTTCCTCTGCAAGACGAAAAAGGAGATCCCCTTCATTGGACGCGACGCGTACATTGCACGCAAGAGCGAAGCCAAGGGTCCGTATCTCTACTCCATCATGCTCAACGATCCGGAACCGATGTTGTTCGGGCGCGAGCCTGTGCTGCGCAATGGCGAGGTCGTCGGCTCGATCACCAGCGCGGCCTACAGCTATTTCTTTGGCAAGGCGACGGCGCTTGGACTGCTCGATTTCCAGAACGGTCCGGTCGATAGCTCCTATGTCAATGCGACCGAGTTCCAGGTTCTTGTCGAAGGCAAGGCAGTCAGCGCGACTGTGAGCAAGCGCGGCTTCTACGACCCGGAAAACAAGAAAGTCCTGTCGTAATACTTAGTGCGGTCATGGGGCTGCATGAACAGCTTCATGGCCGCCGGGATCCGCTATCTTGGAAGGATGCTCCATTGAAAGTTCTTGTGCCTGTAAAGCGCGTCGTTGATTACAACGTGAAAATTCGCGTTCATGCTGATGGTTCGGGTGTTGATCTTGCAAACGTGAAGATGTCGATGAACCCCTTTGACGAAATCTCCGTCGAAGCAGCGGTTCGCCTGAAAGAAGAGGGAAAGGCCGAAGAGATTGTTGTCATTTCGATCGGTTCCGCAAAGGCCGAGGAAACTCTCCGTACGGCCTTAGCGATGGGTGCAGACCGCGCCGTTCTCATCGAGACTGACGAAGTTGTCGAGCCGCTCGCCGTCGCGAAGATGCTGAAAGCGATTGCCGACGCAGAGAAGCCTGGTCTGATCATTGTCGGAAAGCAGGCCATCGACGATGACTCTAACCAGACCGGTCAGATGCTGGCTGCCTTGCTGGGGGCCGCACAGGCTACCTTTGCTTCGAGGATCGAAGTGGAAGGCGGTGCTGCAAAGGTCACCCGGGAAGTGGACGGAGGCTTGCAGACGATCGAAGTCAAGCTTCCTGCTGTTGTCACGACGGATCTTCGCCTCAACGAGCCGCGATACGCGTCCCTGCCCAATATCATGAAGGCTAAGAAGAAGCCGCTCGATAAGAAATCCCCGTCGGATTTTGGAGTTGATCTCGCCCCACGCATCAAGGTGCTGAAAACGGAAGAGCCGGGCGGCCGCAAGTCCGGCATCAAGGTCAAGAGCGTTGCCGAGCTTGTCGAAAAGCTCAAGACCGAAGCCGGCGTTCTGTAAGGAGATTACAACATGGCCATTCTTCTTTTGGCAGATCACGATAACGCAACTGTTTCCGACCAGACGGCCAAGGCGTTGACCGCAGCCCTACAGATCGGTTCTGACGTACATATCCTTGTCGCAGGCTCAAGCGCACGGGCAGCCGCTGATCAGGCCGCCCAGCTAGCGGGCGTCTCCAAGGTTCTGCTTGCCGACGACGCATGTTTTGCCGGCAACCTGGCCGAGCCACTGGCAGATATCATCGTTGCGATCGCCGCATCGTATGACGCGATCGTTTCGGCTGCGACCTCAGTCGGCAAGAACGTGCTGCCGCGTGTTGCCGCATTGCTCGACGTTGCGCAGATCTCTGAAGTCATTGAGGTTGTTGCCCCCGATACTTTCAAGCGGCCCATCTACGCTGGCAACGCCATCCAGACGGTTCAGTCCACGGATGCGACAAAGGTCCTCACAGTCCGAAGCGCAGCATTTTCCCCGGCCTCCCAAGGCCCCACTGCTGCCGTCGAGCTCGTCTCGGCGGCAGCTTTTTCATCCTCCATATCCACCTTCGTTTCCGACGCCCTTTCGTCGTCGGAGCGACCGGATCTCACATCAGCCAAGATCGTTATGTCGGGCGGCCGGGCGCTTGGTTCGTCGGAGAAATTCCAGGAGGTCATTCTTCCCGTCGCTGACAAGCTTGGTGCGGCAGTCGGCGCATCGCGCGCGGCCGTTGATGCCGGCTATGCGCCGAACGACTGGCAGGTCGGTCAGACAGGCAAAGTGGTCGCGCCACAGCTTTACATCGCGTGCGGAATTTCCGGAGCCATTCAGCACCTGGCCGGCATGAAAGATTCGAAAGTCATCGTCGCCATCAACAAGGACGAAGAGGCGCCAATCTTCCAGGTCGCCGACTACGGCCTCGTTGCAGATCTTTTTGAGGCATTGCCCGAGCTTCAGAAGGCGCTCTGAGATCCAAAGCGCCAATAGCCTGACGTATGTACGAATGTGAGATAAGCAATGAAATCCCATGTCCTGACCATTACCTGCACGTCAAAGCGCGGTATCGTCGCTGCGATTACGACCTATCTGGCCGAACTCGGGTGCAATATCGTCGATTCGTCGCAATTCGACGACCTGGAGACGGGCCTCTTTTTTATGCGCCTTACCTTCCTTTCGCAGGAAGGCGTGGCCGGTAAAGACATCATCTCGGGCTTTGCCGCTGTGGCGAAGCCATTCGAGATGACGTACCGGTTCCACGATAGCGATGAGCGGATGAAGGTCTTGCTCATGGTCTCGCGCTTCGGACATTGCCTCAACGACTTGCTTTATCGCTGGAAAATCGGCGCTCTGCCGATCGATATCGTTGGGGTTATATCCAATCACTTCGATTATCAGAAGGTCGTGGTCAACCACGACATTCCATTCCACCACATTCCTGTCACGAAGGCCAACAAGCCTGAGGCGGAGGCGCGGATCATGGAAGTGGTTGAGCAGACCGGAACCGAGCTCATCGTTCTCGCGCGCTACATGCAGATTCTCTCGGATCAGATGTGCCAGAAAATGTCCGGCAAAATCATCAACATCCATCACTCCTTCCTGCCGAGCTTCAAGGGCGCCAATCCCTACAAGCAAGCTTATCAGCGCGGCGTAAAGCTGATTGGTGCGACTGCTCACTACGTGACGGCCGAACTCGACGAAGGTCCGATCATTGAACAGGATGTGGCCAGGATCACCCATGCCCAATCAGCGGATGATTACGTGTCAATCGGTCGCGACGTGGAGAGCCAGGTTCTCGCACGCGCGGTACATGCTCATATCCATCATCGAACGTTCCTGAACGGAAACAAGACCATCGTCTTTCCGCCCAGTCCGGGTTCCTACAAGTCCGAGCGAATGGGTTGAGAGATGACGGCTATCATCATCGACGGAAAACAGACCGCAGCGTCCATCATCGAAGTTGTGAAATCGGCGGCCGCCAGCTTGAAGAGCGAAGCTGAGGTTAAGCCTGGGCTTGCGGTCGTCATCGTTGGCGACGATCCCGCCAGCCATGCTTATGTCGGCGCAAAGAGCAAGATGGCCAAGGAATGCGGCTTCAATTCTGTCCAGCATACCTTGCCGCAAGCGACGACGCAGGAAGAGCTGGCAAACCTCGTCCGGACGCTGAATGCCGATGCCTCCATTCACGGCATTCTCGTCCAGCTGCCGCTGCCGAGACACCTCGATTCCGACCCGATCATTCAGTCCATCCTGCCCGAAAAGGATGTGGACGGGCTGCATGTGGTCAATGCCGGCAAGGTCGCGGCAGGCGACCTCGACAGCGGCCTCGTCTCCTGCACGCCGGCCGGCGCAATGGTCTTCGTGCGTCGCACCCACGGTGAGGACCTATCCGGCCTGAACGCCGTCGTCATCGGTCGCTCGAATCTTTTCGGCAAGCCGATGTCGCTCCTGCTGCTGGCAGCGAACGCGACGGTGACGACCGCCCATTCGCGCACGAAGGACCTGCCGGCCGTCTGCCGAAACGCCGATATCCTCGTGGCGGCCGTAGGTCGTCCCGGGATGGTGAAGGCGGACTGGGTCAAGCCCGGCGCGACCGTCATAGACGTCGGCATCAACCGGGTCCCGGCGCTGGACAAGGGCGAGGGTAAGTTCCGCCTCGTGGGCGATGTCGCCTTTGCCGAATTGGAGAAGGTCGCTGGTGTCATCACGCCGGTACCGGGCGGCGTCGGTCCCATGACCATCGCCATGCTGATGGCGAATACCGTCATCGCGGCATATCGGGCTGTCTGCAGGGTTCCACCGAAGTTCTAGTTCGACCGGTGGACCATGTCTGTGACGTACGGGGATAGCATCAATACCTGGGGGAGAATGATGAAATCCAGTCGAAAGAAGAGTGTCATGAAGCACTATGCAGCGATCATTGATGGTAAGCCTCTGCGGGTTGGCTCTGATTTTACAGTTTGTAATCCTGCGAATGGGGAGACTGTGGGTCGTGCGCCGAACATGGGGCAGGGGGAGCTTGATGCGGCTGTCTCTGCTGCGAAGGCCGCCTTCGTTTCCTGGTCGGCTCAGAGCGATGCGGCTCTGCAGGCGGCCTGCGCGGCCGTGACGGCGAAAATCGAGGCGCATTCCGCAGAGCTTGCTGAACTTATCACGCTGGAGCAGGGCAAACCTTTGAACGGCATGGGCTCCCGTTGGGAAATGAGAGGCGCGGTCGCCTGGGCTGGTTATACGTCCGGCCTGTCGTTGCCGCCGAAGGTCTTGCAAGACAATGAGCAGGGCAGGGTGGAACTGCACCGCAAACCGCTCGGCGTGGTCGGCTCCATCGCGCCGTGGAACTTCCCTGTCATGATTGCGGTCTGGCATATCCTTCCTGCCCTTCGCACGGGCAACACCGTCGTCATCAAACCCTCGCCCTACACGCCGCTTTCGACCTTGCGGCTCGTCGAGATCATGAACGAGGTGCTTCCCGCGGGCGTGGTCAATGTGGTGACGGGTGACGACCAAGCGTTCAATCTGGGAGGCGCGATGTCGTCGCACCCGGACATTCGCAAGATCGTGTTTACCGGATCCTGTGCGACCGGCCAGAAGGTCATGCAATCGGCTGCAGAAACGATGAAGCGCCTGACGCTCGAGCTTGGCGGCAACGATGCCGCCATCGTGCTTGCGGAAGCGGATCCGGAGAAGATCGCGGAGGGGCTGTTCTGGGGTGCCTTCCTCAACAATGGCCAGACCTGCGCAGCGATGAAGCGTCTTTACGTGCACGACTCCATCCACGATGCGGTGTGCGATGCGCTCGTGGCCTATGCGAAGGCTATTCCGGTCGGCAACGGTCTGGATGAGGCGAGCCTGCTCGGTCCCGTCCAGAACCGCATGCAGTTCGACAAGGTCGCCGGGCTCGTGGCGGATGCGAAGGGGCGCGGCAAGGTTCTGCTGGGCGGAGAGCCGGGCGAGGGCCTTTTCTTCCCGCCGACGATCGTCTCCGGGCTTCGCAATGGCGATGCGCTTGTGGATGAGGAACAGTTCGGCCCGGTCCTGCCGATCATCCGCTACTCGGACGTCGAAGAGGCGATCCGGCTGGCCAATGACAGCCCGAACGGGCTTGGCGGCTCGGTCTGGTCTTCGGACAAGGCGATGGCGCGTCAGGTCGCGAGCCGGCTCGAATGCGGCTCGGTCTGGATCAACAAGCATGGGGCCATCCAGCCCAACGCACCCTTCGGCGGTGTCAAGACATCCGGCATCGGCGTCGAGTTCTCCGAAGAAGGCCTGGCCGAGTACACAGACATTCAAGTCGTGTTCGTATGAGGCGGATCGTGCCTGTGGTGTCGAGACGGTTCCGCCGGCAAGGACCGGTCTTCAGACCTTTTCATTCACCTAAAATGTCCCCAGACCGTTTCAGTAACGCGCCGAAACGGTCTGGACGCTTGTTTGGCGACTATCTATCGCGAGGCGTCAACGAGCCTGCCAATAATCGGGTCATGCGGAATGGAGAAAGAAGGCCTTGCGAAAGGTCTCGGTAACGGTCCATTCCGTTTGTGAGCCCTGCTTGATGATCCAGCCATCGCCAACCCCATAGGTAGCCGATTTGCCGGTCTCAAGATCCTTGATGGTGACACTGCCTTCCAGAACGAAGGCGTGTTCGGTGAATGGCCAAGTTATGATCGCCGACGCGGGTGCCTGCACATATTCTCCGGCGACAACGTTATCGCTCGTGAAGTCAATGCGGCTCTTCGCACTGAAATTGCCGATGATGTTGCGCGCGCCGTTCTGGGCCGGATCGAATTCCATCCAGCCGTCTTCGGACCGATTGTCTTTGATGTATGAAAAGACCGTCATTTTTGCTTCCTCCTCTGTTGCTTGATGTTCGCGACACTCTGGATGGTGTCTCCGGGCAGATCACGAGAGCGTCACCTTTGCAAACTTTCGAAATAGGCGAGCAGATTGGAAACGTCTGCCTCGTTCTTCAGGCCAGCAAATGCCATTTTCGTGCCGGGAACCGTTTGCCTCGGCGCCTTTATGAACAACGTGAGGGTCACATCATCCCAAGTCCGCCCGCCCTGTGCGAAGGCCCGCATTGCAGGGGAATACTCGAACTTCTCGGCCGCCGCGACCTGGCGCCCTCTGATTCCGAACAGATTGGGGCCGACCGCATTTGTTTCGGACTCAGCAACATGACAGACCGTGCATCGACCAAACACGATCTTGCCGGCAGCCGGATCCCCGTCTCCCGCGAAGGAGGGAGAGGTGAACAGGAGGGGCAGCGATATGGCCGCTGACCGCATGGTTGCACCAAACAAGGTCATCTCAGTAGCCTCCAAAGGAATACATGTCGGCCCGGATCAGCCAGTCCTCGCCAACCTTCGACCAGATAAACAGGGAACGCACCTTGGTTGGTGCTTGACTTGCTTCCTTGCCTGCAAGGGTCCAAAGCACCCAGGTGCCCATCTGATCACTGCTCTCGCTGGCGATACGTTCCAGGGCGATCTCGGCGCTCGGAAACGCCTCGATCAGTTCACCGACAAGAGGCTTCGCCTGGTCGCGCCCGACAGCCGGCTTGGGCAGTTGCTCTCCAAGAATGACGACGTCCTTATCGTAGAGGGCATCGACCAATTCAGCTGGCTTGTTGCCGTTCCAATATCCTTCAAGCTCGGCCAGTCGGGCCTCGATGGCACGTCGGGCGCCGGGCGCATCGCAGGCGTGTGCAGGTAGCGGCACCATGCTCAGAAGGGCGATGGCGCATGCCATCGATCTCGACATGAGTTTCATTGCTGCTGCACTCATGCTTTTCTCAGTTCTGAGACGACTGCGTGGGCAACATGGTTTCCGCGCTCGATCGCGCCATCAATAAAGCCGCGCCATCCATTCGCGCTGTCAGCACTTGCGAAGTGCACAAGACCTTCCGGCTGCTGAAGTGCGGCAAGAGCATTCGTGAATTGGCCTTTGCGATAGAAGCACCAAGTGCCCTGAATGTATTCGTCTTCGGCCCACGGGAACCCGGCGGTATCGATGACCTCGGCATCCGGAATGAATTTCTGGATGTAGGTGGTTAGGGTCGGGGGATCCAGAAGGTCGATGTCACTGGGGCTGGCGAAGGCAACCATTGTCGTTTTCCCGCCTTCGACATATTCCGTCCAGAACATGCTGATCGGGAAAGGATACGGCGCCGAGGCAAGAAATTTCCCCACATCCTTATCGATGGTGAAGTAGAACTTAAGGCCGGCGCCGGTGTGTCTTTGTTCGGAGGCTGTGCTTTTTGCTTCCATCAGCGGCGGATCGAATTTCACTTTCGACAAAGTGTTCAACGGCACGGCACAGATGGCGCGCTTCGCGCGATATTTTTCGCCGGATTCGACGGTAACCTCTACGCCGTCGCCGTCCTGTCGGATTTCCTTTACCGCTGTCGACAACTTGACCTCGGGTTTTCCATCTTCTATCAGATGATCGATCAGACCTGCCGTACCCTCCTTGATTTTGTAATGGCCGCAGCGGTCCCACAGAAGGCCGACATTGAAGTCGCCGAGCGAGTACCATTTCAGCATATCGACGAAGCCTGCCAAGGACGGGTCGTTATGGCAGCAAATCGAAACCCACGAGTTTAGAAGCGCCTTTTCTTCCGGCGTGGCATCCAGTTGCTCGATCCGGTCGACGCAGGTCATTGCATCGTACTGCTTCCATTTGTCGGTTGCGAAAGGAGCATGCGCCTGCGGGAAGATCGTTGCTCCACCCAAGCCGTCGACATCGCAGAACTTGTGCATCGCTCCCATGAAGATTTCGAGGTAAACGCTCGATGCCTCCGTCCGTACCTTGCCGTCGATCATCCAGGCGGCAGTGTCGGGTACAGCGCCCACGCTTTCCTTGACACCAAGGCCGTAGCGGTTCATTTCCGCCCATACGTTCGGTTGGCACCAGTGCACCCAAGTGCCGCCGAATTCCGTCTGGTGGCCGTTGTATTCGCCGGTATGGGTGCGACCTCCAAGAATCGGACGCGCCTCGATGAGAAGCGTTTTCAGGCCCGCATTACCCAATTCTCGGGCGGCCGTGCAGCCGGCGAAACCACCTCCGATGACGATGACATCGATGTCGCGCTGGTTCGCTTCGGCCCCATTGGCAGACGCGAGAATGGGAGCGACCGTCGCCAAGCCGCCTCCTGCCTTTATCAGGGCGCGGCGTGTGATTTGTTTGGGGTTTGTCATATTTACCTCCTCCTCAAGAGCTCAACTGTTTCCGCAACTAACCGGCGGACAGCAGAAAGCCTTCGACGCGCTGAACTAGCGGTCGCTCTCCCATGCGCTTTCGTTTAGCCTTGCCGGTAATGTAAGAAACAGTAATTATAGGTCGCACGACCTATAATGAAAATAGGTCATGCGACCTTTTTGTCAATCTGAATCTTTTGTTTCCTATTCGGGCGTGAGAATGGACGTTGAACGAGATACACAGAGTGTGGGCGCATCGGTTGTGCGAGCGGCGGATCCATCCATTAGAGCCATCGTGGCGCCTGATGGCCTCAGGGGTGGCGACAACGAGTTTTTCGGTGCATCCGTGACAACGACCAAGGGTCGACAGCGCGTGAAGCTGCTCTTGGAGTCGGCCTTGGAGGTCATCGAAGCTGAAGGCTTCGAGGGGATGAGTTTACGGTCAGTCGCTAGAAAGGCGGGAATTACGATTGGCAACCTGCAGCATTATTACGCGAACCATGAAGCTCTTCTGCAGGCCGTAACACGGTACATTCTCCATCATTACTTTGTCGAGTATGACCGATTGGCAGAACTTCATGCAGGCAACGTGGAGCGACAATTTGAGGAAACCATTCGATTCCTTATCGAGGATTGCAAGTCCAGGAGAACCAATGCGGTGTTCTTCAGTCTCTGGGCACTGTCACAGCGAAACGAATTCGTATCGGAGCTGATGGACCTCATGTACACGGATCATCGCAGGTCTTTGGAGAGACAGCTTGCGATCATCAATCCCGATATCGAAATAGACCGCTTACCGAAAGTTGCAGCCCTCATCGCGGTTCAGATCGAAGGGCTGATGCTGCTCATTTCAGCCGATCGGCCCAAGCACAAAGAGCTTGAGGGAATCGAGGAAGAATGCATGCGCCAGATTATGCAGTTGGCACGCCAGACAAGGTGATCCTCGCCCAGCCCGACGATGACATTGCGGCAGAAGCGCCAAATTCAGTGAACCTCAACGCAAATCACCGCCATTGGCATGGCGGTGATCATTGGGGATGTGTCAGGCCTTCGGCTGAGCCGGCGATAATTTAGCAAAGCTGCTGTCTGCCGATCTTGGCATAGATGTCTGGGCGCTTCGACTTGTAGAACAATGCAAGCACGACACCCGAGACGAACAGCGACCAGATAACGATCTGCAGCACGACAGCAGTCGTCTCGTCACCCCCGGTCAAGGCGACGAAGTTAGTTGCCGAAAGGTAGACAGCCGCACCAAGGCCGATCGCAGCGAGGATAGGCGCCACCAGGGTCTGCCAGATGCTGACATCTGTGATCTCGCTGCGCTTTCTGACGAAGAAAAGGATGACTGCGATGCTGGTCAGGAACATCAGGAACAGAAGCGGAAAGCCGCCGGCGCCAGCCATCCAGGCGTAAGTCACGTTCGGGTCGGAGCCCGAGAATACGATTACTCCGGCAGCAAGCGTGACCGAAAGAACCAGCGATGCGACGTAAGGAGAGCCGTGCCGCGGATGGACCCGACCAAGGAATGCAGGCAATGCCTCATCGATGCCCAGCGAATGGCAGTAGCGTGCAATGATGTTTTGGCACGAGAGCACAGCTGCGAAGGCGGAAGACACGACGAGAATTGACAACGCATCACCCGCCCAGCCGCCAACGTAACTCACCATTGCGCTGGTAAACATGCCAGTCGGATTGGCCGTAGCAACGGTCTGGGCCTGAGTGATGCCATAAGCGATGATGAGCAACCATGTGGTCAAGACATAGAAGATGCCGATGAAGCAGACGCTGAGATAGGTCGCGCGCGGAATGGTCTTGCGCGGATCTCTGCTCTCTTCACGGAAAATGGCGGTCGCTTCGAAGCCGAGAAAGGTGATCACGGCGAACAGAACGCAAATTCCGGCCACGCTGCTATCGAGGGCGCCCCAATGGAAAGAGGCAAATGAAATTCCCTCAGGCCCCCCCTGACGTCCCACGATAAAGTCGAAGATCAGAACGATGCCGATTTCCAGAACCATGACGACCGACAAGACCTTCGCAGACAGGTCGATGCGCATATAGCCGAGGATACCGACAGCGACGACGAGCAGCAGCGAGTAAATCCACCAGGAAAGCACCGGGCCGTGCAGCGTATTCGTTACCAGATCGCCAGCGACGATGCCAAAAAAGATGGTGATGCCCAAGCCGATCATGAGGTAGCCGAGGACAGCCATGAAGCTGGCGGCCAGACCGAAAGTCTGGCCGAGACCGGCACTGATGTAGGCGTAAAACGCCCCCGGATTAGGAAGATATCGGCTCATCGCAGTATAGCCGACCGAGAAGAGAATCAACATCGCCATGGCTGCTGCAAAAGCTATGGGAGCTCCTGCCCCACCGAATTGAATGACCAGTGGAAGCACGCCCACCACGCTCGCGAGAGGTGCGGCAAAGGCGACAACTGTGAGGGCGAGTGCAATCGGGCCCATCTGGCCCTTGAGATGAGGAGTCTCGACGGGACTTATAGTTGCCGTCTGGATAGAAGCTGAATCCGTCATTTGCCATTCCCCTTTTTGTGATGAGGCAATGAGACGAGAAAAACATACTTCTTGCCATATTTCTAGACAGAAAGTTCAATATTTCGTCTTCTCGTGTAAATTATGACGTATGAGTCAAAAATAGATTGCCTTCGCCGCGGACTGGATCATGATGCGCTTGCTCAATATGCTGGAGGTTCGCCAATGATGCTCAAAGATAAAGTCGTCTTCGTTACCGGTGCGGGTACCGGTATTGGGGCGGCAACATGCCGACAGGTAGTGCAAGAGGGAGGGCGCGTCGTCCTGATGGGACGCAGGCCTGAAGCGATCAATGCTGTTGCGGCCACGATTGATCGCGAGGATTCCGTTTTCGCCTATCCCGGGGATGCGGGGTCTCTGGATAATGTATCCAATGCAGTTAACGAAGCACGCTCGCGGTTTGGGAGGCTTGACGCGGTGGTCGCCTGCGCCGGTGCCGTGGAAACCGGCTCCGTGCTTGATCTCTCCGACGATAGCTGGCGTCGGCAGATGCATTCGAACCTGGACACGGCCTACTTTACGGCGAAAGCGACCTTGCCGTCTCTCATTGAAAGCAAGGGTGCTTTTATCATTGTTTCCTCGATTGCTGGATTGCAGGCAATGCCGATGACATGTGGATATGTGACCGCGAAACACGCGGTTATTGGCCTAATGAGATCGATCGCGATGGATTACGGCCCGCAAGGCGTGAGGGCCAATGCCGTTTGCCCGGGATGGATCCGTACGCCGATGGCCGACGAGGAAATGTCTCCGGTCATGGCAAGGGAGGCTGTCACATTGGAAGGCGCCTATGAGCATGTTACATCCGATACTCCGCTCCGGCGAGCCGGTGATGCTGGAGAAGTGGCTGACCTTTGCTGCTTCTTGTCATCAGACCGTGCGCGACTGATTACCGGCTCAGTGATGACAATTGACGGTGGTAGTACCGTGGTTTGCGTTCCGACGCTGAAGATGTAGTCTTGCGCCGCGCGCCAGCGGCCACGATTTATCGCATCGCGAATTTCGGGTGGCCGCCGTGGGGCGCCCCAAGATGTTCAAGGCAGATTGGGCACGCTCCGCCCCACTGTCCGTGTGATTGATATCATTGACGGATTGAGCCGGTTGCAGCGTCCCAATGCGGATGGAAAGGCGGATGTTGCAGTCTTGCTATCATGCTTTTCATGATCGAGATTATGAAAATCGGGGTATCGGATCCTGCCTTTTTGGGGCTAAGCAATCCGGTAAACCAGGGCACGATCATGAGTGGAGTCCCTTTTGCTGGGGAAGGACAAGACCGGAAAATCGTTTACAGCGCAGCTGCAAGCGATCCTTGACGAAAGCCCGTTGAAGGCGGCGGGCTTTATCGTCACCGTTTATGGCGATGTGGTCGAGCCGCGTGGCGGCGTGATCTGGACCGGCAATCTGGTCGAAATCTGTGCCGAGGTCGGCATCAGCGAAACTCTCGTGCGCACGGCCGTCTCTCGTCTTGTTGCTGCAGGCCAGTTGTCCGGTGAACGTGAAGGTCGCCGGAGTTTCTATCGGCTGGCCCCGCCGGCCCGGGCGGAGTTCGCCGCCGCCGCCCGGATGTTGTTCGGTCCGCCCGAGCCCGCTGACTGGCATTTCGTGCAACTGACGGGAGAGCGGCCCGATGAAGCGATGCAGATCCTCGAGCGAGCGGGTCATTCACGGCTTGGCCCGAGGCTCGCCGTAGGTGCGCGGGCCATGCCGCCTCTTGAACAGCCGGCGGTCGTCTTTCGGGCAGAAGTGGTGAGCGGAGAAGCCGACCTTGGCGCCTTTGCTGCCGACCATTGGGACCTCGAATATCATGCCGATGCCTATCGCGGCTTTCTTGGCCGCTTCGGTCGGATCGAGAGCCTCCTTGCGGGTGGAGCCCGGCTGACAGCTTTGGAAAGCCTGGTCACCCGGCTTGTGCTTGTCCACCAGTTCCGTCTTGTCGTGCTGCGCGATCCGCGTCTCCCGCAGGCGGCACTCCCGGCGGGCTGGCCGGGCGATGACGCGAGAGCCCTTTTTGCGCGCCTCTATCTTCGTCTTTCGCCCGATGCGGATCGCTGTGTGGCCCATCGTTTCGTGACTGCTGACGGCGCGTTGCCCGTAGATAGCGAGGCCACCAGGCGCCGTTTGTCGCTTCTTGCGGGCGCGGCGTAGCACGCATTTCAAACGAAAAACCCGTGTTTCGTGGTATGTTGGTGGCTCACGCGAGGATATGTCACAAAAATATGGAAAATCGGCATTGATCTGTGACATGTCGAGTGATAAAAAAGTAACCGAACGGTCGGTCAATTCTTCGAGGAAAGAATGCGGCCATGGATACTAGGGAGGAGCTTGCGTGTCTGAAGCCTATATCTGCGACGCTGTTCGCACGCCTATCGGTCGTTACGGCGGCGCCTTGTCTTCGGTCCGCGCCGATGATCTCGCGGCCGTGCCGCTGAGCGCACTGATGGCTCGCAATCCGAACATGGACTGGTCGAAGGTCGACGACCTCATCTATGGCTGCGCCAATCAGGCGGGCGAGGACAACCGCAACGTCGGCCGCATGGCGGTGTTGCTGTCCGGCATGCCCGTCAGCATTCCCGCAACGACTGTCAACCGCCTCTGTGGCTCCGGCATGGACGCCGTCGGCATGGCTGCGCGCGCCATTCGCGCCGGCGATTGCGATGTCGTCATCGCCGGTGGTGTCGAAAGCATGAGTCGCGCGCCCTTCGTCATGCCGAAGGCCGAGAGCGCTTTTTCCCGCTCCAGCGCCATCTATGACACGACCATCGGCTGGCGCTTCGTCAATCCGAAGCTGAAGGCCGCATTTGGCGTCGATTCCATGCCGGAGACCGCCGATAACGTCGCCGGCGATTTCGGCGTCAGCCGTGCCGATCAGGATGCCTTTGCCGCCCGCAGCCAGGCGCGCTGGGCGGCCGCTCAGGAAGCCGGCGTTTTCGCCGACGAGATCGCGCCTGTGCATGTCGCCCAGAAAAAGGGAGATGCGCTCGTCGTCGATCGCGACGAACATCCGCGTCCCGGCACCACCATCGAGCAGCTTGCCAAGCTGAAGGGCGTCAACGGCCCTGATCGTACCGTCACCGCCGGCAATGCCTCTGGCGTCAACGATGGTGCGGCAGCCCTGCTGATTGCCGGTGAAAAGGCGATCAAGGAGCAGGGGCTTTTGCCGAAGGCCCGCATCGTCGCGATGGCGGCTGCCGGCGTCGAGCCGCGCATCATGGGCATCGGTCCGGCGCCGGCCGCCCGCCGGGTGCTCGAGCGCGCCGGCCTTTCCATCGGCCAGATGGATGTCATCGAGCTCAACGAAGCCTTCGCTTCGCAGGCGCTTGCCGTGCTGCGGGATCTGGGCCTGCCTGATGATGCCGCCCATGTGAACCCGAATGGCGGCGCTATCGCCATCGGTCACCCGCTCGGCATGAGCGGCGCCCGTCTCGTGACGACGGCCACCTACCAGCTGCATCGCCAGGGCGGTCGCTATGCCCTGTGCACCATGTGCATCGGCGTTGGTCAGGGGATCGCACTCATTCTCGAACGTGTCTGAACCGGTAATCAGGAGAAGCTGTCATGTATGCACAGATGGTGAAGACCGACGCAGCCCGCGTCCGCAGCCTTGACGAGATGGACCCGGTCGAGCGCGCCTTCCAGGAGCGCATCGATGCCGGCCAGAAGATCGAACCGAAGGAATGGATGCCGGAAGGCTACCGCAAGACGCTGGTGCGCCAGATCAGTCAGCACGCCCATTCCGAAATCGTCGGTCAATTGCCGGAGGGCAACTGGATCACCCGCGCCCCGACCCTGGAGCGCAAGGCGATCCTGCTTGCCAAGGTCCAGGACGAAGCCGGCCACGGCCTCTATCTCTACTGCGCTGCCGAAACGCTCGGCGTCAGCCGTGACGAGATGTACGAGCAGCTGCATTCCGGCAAGGCCAAGTACTCCTCGATCTTCAACTATCCGACGCTGAGCTGGGCCGATATCGGCGCCATCGGCTGGCTGGTGGATGGCGCGGCCATCATGAACCAGGTGCCGTTGCAGCGCTGTTCCTACGGGCCCTATGCCCGCGCCATGGTCCGCATCTGCAAGGAAGAGAGTTTTCACCAGCGTCAGGGCTACGACATCCTGATGAAGATGGTGAAGGGAACGCCGGCGCAAAAGGCGCTGGTGCAGGACGCGCTGAACCGCTGGTGGTGGCCGTCGCTGATGATGTTCGGCCCCTCCGACGATGCTTCCGTGCACTCAGCCCAGTCGATGGCCTGGAAGATCAAGCAAAACTCCAATGACGAGCTGCGTCAGAAGTTCGTCGACCAGACCGTGCCGCAGGCCGAGTATCTCGGTCTTACCATCCCCGATCCGGAGCTGAAGTGGAACGAGGCGAAGGGCGGCCATGATTTCGGCGAGCCTGATTGGAGCGAGTTCTTCGCCGTCATCGCCGGCAATGGCCCCTGCAATGCCGAACGCCTCAACGCCCGCAAAAAGGCCTGGGACGACGGCGCATGGTTCCGCGACGGCTTGGTCGCGCATGCTGAGAAAGCCGTAGCCCGCCGCGCCATGCGGGTCGCAGCCGAGTAACAGGGGCCTTTTGCCCCGGGGTCGGGCGCTTTCCAGCGTTCACGAAGGGCAGGGCGTCGCCATTGGCGCGCCAGAAGCAGTCATCGTTTCAAGGGAGAGTTATCATGTCCAGCGAATGGCCCCTCTGGGAGGTCTTCATCCGCGGCCAGCACGGCCTCAACCACCGCCACGTCGGTAGCCTGCATGCGCCGGATGCCGAAATGGCCGTAAACAATGCCCGTGACGTCTATACCCGTCGTAACGAAGGGGTGAGCATCTGGGTGGTGCGCTCGGCCGATATCACCGCAAGCGCGCCCTCCGACAAGGGCCCGCTGTTCGAGCCATCGAACTCCAAGGTCTATCGTCACCCGACCTTCTTCGACGTTCCGGATGAAGTGGGGCATATGTGATGGGCGCGTCTGAAAAGACGGGCGCCGTCGAGAACGCCGCCCTTTTCGAATTCCTGCAGCGCATGGGCGACAACGCGCTCATCCTTGGCCACCGCGTTTCCGAATGGTGCGGCCATTCGCCGGCGCTGGAAGAGGACATCGCGCTCTCCAACACCGCGCTCGACCTGATCGGCCAGACGCAGCTCTGGCTCGGTCTCGCTGGCGAAGTCGAAGGCAAGGGCCGCTCGGCGGACGATCTCGCCTATCTGCGCGACGCGCTGGATTTCCGCAACGTGCTGCTCGTCGAGCGCCCGAACGGCGACTTCGGCAAGACGCTGATGCGGCAGTTCCTGTTCGATGCCTGGCATTACCTGCAGCTGAAGGCGCTGAAAGGTTCCAGCGACCGGCGCGTCGCCGAGATCGCCGAGAAGGCGTTCAAGGAAGTCTCCTATCACCTGGAGCGTAGCGGCGATCTGGTGATCCGGCTTGGCGACGGAACGGCGGAAAGCCACCGCCGCATGCAGGAAGCGCTGGACGACCTTTGGCCCTATACCGGCGAACTCTTCATGGGTGACGCCTTCGATGCGGCGGTTGCTGCCGACGGTATCGCGCCGGAGCCGGCATCGCAGAAGGCCGCATGGGATGCGCTGGTTCGCGAGACGCTCGAGGAGGCCACCCTCAAGATGCCCGCCGACGGCTACATGCAGAAGGGCGGCAAGCGCGGGGCGCATACCGAGCATCTCGGCTTCATCCTTGCGGAGCTGCAGTTTCTGCAGCGCGCCTATCCGGGCGCAACCTGGTAGGAGGGCGCGATGATCACGGCCGCACATCCGTCGACGAAGGAAGTCTGGACGTGGCTTGCCGAGGTGCCGGATCCGGAAATCCCGGTCATCTCGCTGGTCGATCTCGGCATCATCCGCGATGTCGCCTGGGAGGACGAGGCGCTGGTGGTTACCGTCACGCCGACCTATTCCGGCTGTCCGGCGACGTCCGTGATCAATCTCGATATCGAGCGGGCGCTCACCGACCGCGGCATCGGCCAGGTGAAGCTCAAGCGCCAGCTTTCGCCCGCCTGGACCACCGACTGGATCAGCGCGGAAGGCCGCGAGAAGCTGCAAGCCTACGGCATCGCCCCGCCGATCGACGGCACGGCGGCCAACGGGGTGCTAATGAAGCGCATCGACCGTCTCTCCGGCCGCTCGAACCTGACGATCGCCTGTCCCCGCTGCGCATCGATCAGGACCGAGAAGATCAGCCAGTTCGGTTCGACGCCGTGCAAGGCCAGCTATCGCTGCACCGACTGCCTGGAACCCTTCGATTACTTCAAGTGCATCTGACCCGAGACAAAGGATGAGGGCCGCCATGGCACGTTTCCATTCCCTGAATGTTACCGAAGTGCGCCGCGAAACCCGTGACGCCGTGGTCGTCACGCTGGTTCCGTCCGAGGAAGACCGCGATACCTTCGATTTCACCCAAGGCCAGTACCTGACCTTCCGCCGCAAGTTCGACGGTGAGGAGCTGCGCCGCTCCTACTCGATCTGCGCCGGCCGCGACGAGGGCGTGCTGCGCGTCGGCATCAAGCGGGTCGATGGCGGCTGCTTTTCCAACTGGGCCAACGAAGAGCTGAAGGCCGGCGACACACTCGAAGCCATGCCGCCGATGGGAGCCTTTTTCACCGACATCGAGCCGGAGATTTCCAAGCATTATCTCGGCTTTGCCGGCGGTAGCGGCATCACGCCGGTCCTGTCGATCATCAAGACGACGCTGCAGCGCGAGCCGCGTTCCCGCTTCACGCTTGTTTATGCCAACCGGCAGATCTCCTCGATCATGTTCCGCGAGGAGCTGGAGGATCTGAAGAACAGCTATCTCGGCCGCTTCTCCGTCCTGCATGTGCTGGAAAGCGAAGCGCAGGACATCGATCTCTTCACCGGCCGCGTCAATGCGGAGAAATGCGCCGCCCTGTTCAAGAGTTGGATCGACTTGCGCTCGGTCACCACGGCCTTCATCTGCGGACCCGAGCCGATGATGCTGGCGATCGCAGGTGCCCTTCGCGACCATGGTCTGCGCGACGACCAGATCAAGTTCGAGCTGTTCGCGTCCTCGCAGCCCGGCCGGGCGCTGGCCCGTGCCCAGAGTGCTGCGGGCGCCGACGCCAATGCCAGCTGTCAGGCGACGATCACGCTCGATGGCGCGACCCGCAGCTTCAGCATGCCCAAGCACGGCCAGAGCCTGCTCGACGCCGCGCTCGAAAACAGCATCGACGCCCCTTACGCCTGCAAGGCGGGCGTCTGCTCCACCTGTCGGGCCAAGGTCATCGAGGGCGAGACGGAGATGGAGGTCAACCACGCGCTCGAGGACTACGAAGTCCGCCAGGGCTATGTGCTCACCTGCCAGTGCTACCCGCTGAGCGACAAGGTCGTCGTCAGCTACGACCAGTGAGCGACAGAGGGAGGAGAAGGCCATGACCGACACGGAAACCATGCCGATCGAAGACTATCTTTCGCAGGGCGGCAGGCTGACCTCGCCGGACAATGTTCCGGCGCGCTATCGCGGCGAGCTCTTGCGGCTGATGGCGAGCTTCGTCGACAGCGAGCTCGCGGGCTCCGCTGGTTTTGCCGGCGTGATCAACGATGCGCCGGGCATTCAGGAGCGCATTTCCGCGGCCCGCATCGTGCTCGAAAAGTCCGATCATGCCGGGCAAGTCCTGAAGGTCATGGAGAGCTTCGGCGCCGATGGCGGCCGCTACGCCGTGCATCACCCCTGGGCCGACCGCCTGCCGCGAGATGCTGATATTGGGGCAGCACGGCGGGAAGGCGACATGCGCCTTTCGGTCTTCCATTATCCGTTGCAGGGCTGGGTCGATGCCGTCGTCATGAACGTGTTGATGGGCAAGGCGGGCGTCATCCAGCTTCGCGAGCTGTCTCACGTTTCTTATCAGCCGCTGGCAGAGGTTTTCCGCCGCATCCTGCCGCGCGAGACCCGCCACCTCGAACTCGGCCTTGCCGGGTTGGAACGTATCGCTGCAACGCCGGAGACGCGCTCGGCGGCGCTCGCCTCCATCGCCTACTGGACACCACGGGTCGCCGCGAGCTTCGGCCATTCCGGCTCGGCACGCTATGCGACGCTCGCGCGTTTCGGCCTGCGCCACACCCCCAACGAAACGCTTCTTGCCGAATGGCAGGCGGATGTCGATGCGCAGCTTGCCGCGCTGAAACTGCTCTGAAAGGAAACGACCATGAACGTTCAGGCGTCCCGGCCCCGCCGGCTTGAAAGCTATGTCTGTGGCAACTGGACCGCCGGCGCAAAGGAGGGTGTTCCGCTTCTCGACGCCTCGACCGGCGCGCCCGTCGCTTTCATCGATTCCAGCGGCATCGATTTCGCCAGCACCCTTGCTTATGGCCGCGAAAAGGCGGGCCCGGCGCTGCGTCGCTTGTCCTTCCATGAACGCGCCGCCATGTTGAAGGCGCTCGGCCTGGCGCTGATGGAACGCAAGGAAGAGTTCTATGCGCTTTCCGCTTCGACAGGCGCCACCCGCTCCGACAGCTGGGTCGATATCGACGGCGGCATCGGTACGCTGCTCTCCTACGCTTCTAAGGGCCGCCGCGAGCTCCCGAATACCCGCGTTCTGGTCGATGGCGATGTCGAGACGCTGGCGCGCGACGGCACCTTTGCCGCCCGCCATATCCTCTCGCCGCTGCAAGGCGTCGCCGTCCACATCAACGCCTTCAACTTTCCCTGCTGGGGCATGCTGGAAAAACTCGCCCCGACGCTGCTTGCCGGCATGCCGGCGATCGTCAAACCGGCCAGCCAGACGGCCTATCTCACCGAGCTCGTCGTGCGCCGCATGATCGACACCGGTATCCTGCCGGAAGGTGCGGTGCAGTTGATCTCCGGCTCGGTCGGCGACCTGCTCGACCATGTCGATGGCCAGGATGTGGTGACCTTCACGGGGTCGGCTACGACCGGCCGCAAGCTGAAGAGTCATCCGGCCGTCATCGGCAATTCCGTGCGCTTCACCATGGAGGCTGACAGCCTCAATGCTTCGGTGCTCGGCCTCGACGCCGGGCCGGGTACCGAGGAATTCGACCTCTTCGTCAAGGAAGTTGCCCGCGAGATGACCTCCAAGGCCGGGCAGAAATGCACCGCCATCCGCCGCGTCATTGCGCCGCGCGCCCATTGCGATGCGCTGGTGGCCGCACTCGGCGAACGTCTCGGCAAGACCGTGCTTGGAAACCCGGCGGATGAGAATGTCCGCATGGGTCCGCTCGCTAGCCTCGACCAGCGCACCGAAGTGCGGGAGCGTATCCGCGATCTGCTCGAAGATGCTGAGATCGTCGCGGGCGACCCCGACACGCCGCGCATCATCTCAGGCGATGCCGAGTCAGGTGCCTTCCTCAATCCGGTACTGCTCTATTGCGATCGTCCGTGGGAGGCCAAGGCAGTCCATGATGTCGAGGCCTTCGGCCCGGTCAGTACCGTCATGCCCTATGACACAGGCGAAGAGGCGGTCGACCTTACCCGCCGCGGCAAGGGCAGCCTTGTCGCCTCGGTCTTCACCAACGATCCGGCCTTTGCCGAAGAGGTCGTGCTCGGCATGGCCCCGTTGCATGGCCGTGTCCTGATCGGCAATCGCGTGAGCTCCAAGACCTCGACCGGTCACGGCTCGCCTCTGCCCGGCCTCGTCCATGGCGGCCCGGGCCGTGCCGGTGGTGGCGAGGAACTCGGCGGCATGCGCGGCGTCAAGCATTACATGCAGCGCACCGCCGTCCAGGGCTCTCCGACCATGCTCTCGGCTGTCACCGGCCGTTGGGTGGCGGACGCCGAGGCCCGCAGCGGCGGCGAGCATCCGTTCCGCAAGTCGCTCGCCGAGCTTCGCATCGGCGACCAGCTCGTCACCGCATCCCGTACGGTGACGCTGGCGGATATCGAGCATTTCGCCAATTTCACCGGCGACACCTTCTACGCCCACATGGACGAAGAGGCCGCCAAGGCCAACCCGTTCTTCGACGGGCGCGTCGCCCACGGCTATCTCATCGTCTCCTTTGCCGCCGGGCTCTTCGTCGATCCGGCGCCGGGCCCGGTTCTGGCCAATTACGGCGTCGACAACCTGCGCTTCCTGACACCGGTCAACCCGGGCGATACGCTTACGGTGCAACTGACCTGCAAGGAGATCAACCCGCGTGCGGATGCCGAACATGGGGAGGTGCGCTGGGATTGCCGCGTCACCAACCAGAATGGCGTCACTGTTGCCCAATATGACGTCCTGACCATGGTAGCAAAGACGAGAAGCTGAGGAGAAGGCGGCCATGACGCAGATCTATGCCTATGACGGCGTGGTCCCGGTGATCGATCCCGCCGCCTTCGTGCACCCGGCCGCAATCGTCATCGGTGACGTGATCATAGGCCCTGCCTGTTATGTCGGGCCGGGAGCCGTGCTGCGCGGCGACTTCGGCCGCATCGTGCTCGAACAGGGATCAAACGTGCAGGAGACCTGCGTCGTGCACAGTTTCCCCAATCTCGACGTGGTTGTCGGCGAGGAAGGCCATATCGGTCATGGCGCGGTGCTACACGGCTGCCGGATAGGCCGAAACGCGATGGTCGGGATGAACGCCGTCGTCATGGACGAAGCCGTGATTGGCGAAAATGCCATCGTTGCCGCCATGGCCTTCGTCAAGGCAGGTACGGAGATTCCCGCAAACAGCCTTGCAATGGGTTCGCCGGCGCGCGTCACCCGCGAGCTTTCAGCCGAGGAGATCGCGTGGAAACGCCAGGGCACGGTCATCTATCAGCGCCTCGCGCTTGAGGCGAAAGACAAGCTGGTTGCGACCGAACCGCTTTCTCAGCTAGAACCCGACCGGCGGCGCATCCGCGCTCCGCAATACGATCCGCTCATTCTCGAACGGCTGAAATTCGGCGACTGAGAGGCTAGGTCAGCGAACGGCCTTGACGCCTTCGAGGATAAGCGTGGTGGCGATATCGGCATATTCGTCGCGGCTGATCGGCCCGTTCGGCCGGAACCACATGTAGACCCAGTTCATCATGCCGAACAGCGACATGGTGACGGGCATCAGCAAGGGTCGGCCCTGATTAAGCTCAGGATTGATCTGCTGGATGACGCTGGAGAAGCGTTTGACGATCCGCCGCTCGATCGCCTGCAGCTCCGAAAGCTGCTCCTGCGACAGGGCGCTGGTGCCGTTGAGCTGCACCTTGTGTTCGTTGTCGCGGCCTTCGTAATTCTTCATGACGGCTTTGACGAGAAGGCGCAGCCGCTCCTGCGGCGCTACATCACTGCGATCCGCCGCTTCGATCGCGCCGTCGAGCTCCGTCAGGTGCGTGCGTACGATATCGAATATCAGGGCATCCTTGCCGGGATAGTAGTGATAGAGCAGGGCCTTCGAGACATTGCTGTACGAGGCAATCATGGACATGGAAGCCTTTTCCATGCCCACTTCGGCGAACACCGCCGCCGCGTTCGTCAGAATGCCGCGCTGTTTTTCTTCAAAATCCACTGCGCGCGTGCGTGCCATATTGTTCTACCCTGCTCACTTCCTGTCCGTTTGCCGCCGCGCAAGCGGCGACTTTTGTTCGTATATACGGTCAAACCGGTGCCGGGCTATCCCGGCTCTCCGTCATTCACTCTTTCGGGCGGTTGTCGACAACCCGCTTTGCCTTGCCTTCCGAGCGAGCGATGCCGCCCGGCTCGTGCACCGTGATCTTCGTCGTGACGCCGACCACGCTCTTGATGTGGTGAGCAAGCTCCTTTGCCGATCCGGAGCGTGCGCCCTCGTCGGCCGCTTCTAGCGTACATTCGACATGAACCGTCATATTGTCCATACGGCCGGCGCGGGTCAGCTCGATCTGGAAATGCGGGGCAAGTCCGCGGCATTTCAGGATCTGCTCCTCGATCTGTGTCGGGAAGACGTTGACGCCGCGCAAGATCATCATATCGTCGGAGCGACCGGTGACCTTCTCCATGCGGCGCATGGATCGCGCGGTGCCGGGTAGAAGCCGCGTCAGGTCGCGGGTGCGGTAGCGGATGATCGGCAGGCCTTCCTTAGTCAGTGTCGTGAATACCAGTTCGCCGATCTCGCCGTCGGGCAGCACCGTGCCCGTCACCGGGTCGATGATCTCGGGGTAGAAATGGTCTTCCCAGATGTGCAGGCCGTCCTTGGTCTCGACGCACTCGTTGGCGACGCCAGGACCCATGACTTCCGACAGGCCGTAAATGTCGACGGCATGCATGTCGAAAGCCTGCTCGATCTCCTGGCGCATGGCGTTCGTCCACGGCTCCGCGCCAAAAATCCCGACGGCCAGCGAGCTTTCGCGTGGGTCGATGCCGTGTTTGCGGAACTCATCGAGGATAGAAAGCATGTAGGAGGGCGTGACCATGATGATGCGCGGCTTGAAATCCTGCATCAACGTTACCTGACGCTCCGTCATGCCGCCCGAGATCGGCACGACGGTGCAGCCGAGTTTTTCGGCGCCATAATGCGCGCCGAGGCCGCCGGTGAAGAGGCCGTAGCCATAGGCGACATGGACGATATCGCCGGCCCGGCCTCCCGAGGCGCGGATCGAGCGGGCGACGACCGTCGCCCAGGTGTCGATGTCGGTCTTCGTGTAACCGACGACGGTCGGCTTGCCGGTCGTGCCTGACGAGGCGTGGATGCGGGCGAGCTTTTCACGCGGCACGGCGAACATGCCGAAGGGATAGGTATCGCGCAGGTCCTTCTTGGTGGTGAAGGGAAATTTCGCGAGGTCGGTGAGCGTCTTGAGGTCGGACGGGTGCACGCCTGCCTCATCGAAACGCTGCCGGTAGAAGGGCGAGTTCTCATAGGCGTGGGTCAGCGACCATTTCATGCGCTGAAGCTGCAGCGCGGAAAGCTCGTCGCGAGAGGCCGTCTCGATCGCTTCGAGGTCACCGGGGCGGGGGGACAGGTCTTCCATGAAATTCTCCTCCAAGAATGCGGGATCGTCTGCCTCACTCCGGCAGATGGGTACCCTTTACGGTTCGCGAGTGGCCACGGAATTCCGCGACATGCTCGCCCTCCTGATTGGTGATGCGGACATCGTAGATGCCGCCGCGTCCGCGGCGAGACACTTCCCGTGCCGTCGCCGTCAGCCGGTCGCCCTTGAACGCCGGCGCGATATAGTTCACCGAACAGTGCTGGGCGACGGTGCGCTGATTGTAGGTGTTGCAGGCGAAGGCGAAGGCCGAATCGGCCAGCGTGAAGATGTAGCCGCCATGGCAGCTGCCGTGGCCATTGGTCATCGTCGCGGCAACGGTCATGGTGATGGTCGCTTCGCCGGGTGCGACGGACACAAGCTCCATGCCGAGATGGCGGGTGGCGTTGTCTTCATCCCACATGGCCCTGGCGCAGGCATCGGCGAGCGCCTGAGGCGAAAGGCTGGTGTCGCTCATTGGCCCCTGAACTCCGGCTTGCGCTTCTCGAGGAAGGCGGAAACGCCTTCAGCATAGTCGGCGCTGCGGCCGGCTTCACGCTGAAGGTCGCGTTCGAGGTCGAGCTGCTCGTCGAGCGAATTTATGGCGGCGGCCTGGATGGCGCGCTTGGTCATGCCGAGGCCCCTGGTCGGGCCGGTGGCAAGCCGAGCGGCGAGCGCGCTTGCCTCTTCCATCAGCCTGTCGTCATCGACGGTACGCCAGATGAGGCCCCAATCGGCGGCAGTTTCTGCGCCGAGCGGCTCGGCGGTGAGCGCCAACGCCTTGGCACGCGCCTCGCCGATCAGCCGCGGCAGGCTCCAGGTTCCGCCGGAATCCGGCACGAGGCCGATCTTGGCGAAGGCCTGGATGAAGCGGGCGGAGCGGGCGGCAAGCGTGATATCGCAGGCAAAGGCGATGTTGGCGCCGGCGCCGGCGGCAACGCCGTTCACCGCACAGATGACCGGCTTCTCCAGGTTGCGGATCAGGCGGAGCAGGGGATTGTAGTAGGTTTCTATCGTGTGGCCGAGGTCCGGCACGCCCTTGCTCGGGTCGCGGTCGCCGAGATCCTGACCTGCGCAAAAGCCGCGGCCCGAACCCGTCAAGAGCACGGCGCGCACCTCCGCATCCTCATGGGCGCGCTCGAACCCGGCGCGCAGCGCAAGATGCATCTCCTCGTTAAACGCATTGAGCTTGTCAGGGCGATTGAGCGTCAGGCTAAGGACGCCATCGGCAAGTGCCGACAGGATCGTGCTGGATTCCGGCATGTTTTCCTCCTTGTCGCCCTTGTTCCAGAGCGACCGTGAAAAAATAGTTGCATAAACCGGCCGGCCGGTCAATTATAAAAGCACCGATTGAGAGGAGTAAGCCATGACAGGACTTTTCGAGCGCCATCGCCAAACGCTAGATGCAGCTTTGCAGGCGGCGGCCAAGCGCGACTTCTGGTCCGCCTATCCGGAAGTGCCGTCCGGCAAGATCTATGGCGAAACCGCCAAGGAGGAGGGGCTTGCCGGCTACCAGGCGCGGCTCGGAAAACCCTTCGCGCTTGCCGATCACCCGGCGCACCGCGTCGTCGGCGCGGAAGTCTCACCCTATGGCCCAGCTCTTGGCATCACCTATCCCGCTGCCTCCGTGGATACTCTGGTTGCGGCCTCGCGTGACGCTTCTTCGCAATGGGCTGCCGCCTCGCCTCATGTGCGCACCGGCGTCTGCCTCGAAATCCTCGCCCGCCTCAACGCCCGCAGCTTCGAGATGGCGAATGCCGTCATGCACACGACCGGCCAGGCTTTCGCCATGGCCTTCCAGGCCGGCGGTCCGCATGCGCAGGATCGCGGTCTTGAAGCCGTCGCCTATGCCTATGCCGAAATGACCCGCACGCCAGCGAAGGCCACCTGGACGAAGCCGCAGGGCAGGGGCGATCCGATCGTCATGGAAAAGCATTGGCGCGTGGTTCCGCGTGGTGTTTCGCTGGTCATCGGCTGCAACACCTTCCCGACCTGGAACAGCTATCCCGGCCTCTTCGCCAGCCTGGCCACCGGCAATACCGTCATCGTCAAGCCGCATCCGGCGGCGATCCTGCCGCTTGCCATTACCGTCGAGATCATCCGCCAGGTTCTGGTGGAGGAGGGCTTTGCCGCCGATGTCGTGCTGCTCGCTGCGGACGAGCCCGGCTCGGAGATCACTAGGGATCTCGTGCAACATCCGGCCGTCGCCATCGTCGACTATACCGGTTCCAACGCGTTCGGCACTTGGGTGCGGGAAAATGCCGGCAGCGCCGACGTCTATACCGAAGAGGCCGGCGTCAATTCCATTGTCATCGGCTCGACTGACAATTTCGCCGGCATGTGCGGCAATATCGCCTTCTCGCTGTCGCTCTATTCCGGGCAGATGTGCACGGCCCCGCAGGACATCTTCGTGCCTCGCGGCGGCATCGAAACCGACGAAGGCCACAAGAGTTTCGACGCGGTCGCAGCCGGCATCGCCGCGGCGGTCGATGGCCTGCTTGCCGATCCCGCCCGTGCGGCCGGCATCTGCGGCGCGATTGCCAACGCGGCGACGCTCGCCCGCATCGAGACTGCCCGCGCGCTTGGCCGGATGGTGCGCGACTCCGCAGCCATCGGCGGGCTGGGTGACGCGCGCACCGCAACGCCGCTGATCCTCGCCGTCGATGCCGCGGATACGGAAAGCTATGCGCAAGAGCGCTTCGGCCCCATCGCCTTTGTCGTCGCCGTCGATGATGTCGAAGACGGTGTGAACCGCGCAGCGAGCCTTGCGGAAGACAAGGGCGCGATCACCGCTGCCCTCTACACGACGGATGAGGCGCAGGTCCTTGCTAGCGCCGACCGGTTTGCTGCGGCGGGCGTCAATCTTTCGGTCAACCTGACCGGCGGGATCTACGTCAACCAGAGTGCCGCCTTCAGCGATTTCCACGTCACCGGCGCAAACCCCGCGGGCAATGCCAGCCTGACGGATGCGGCTTTCGTCGCCAACCGGTTCCGCGTGGTGATGTGGCGCCGCCCCTTGGCGGCGTGAGAGGAGTTTTCGTTTTTATTTTTGTCTTTGTTGGGAGGAGAAACCGACATGAAATTTGCACAAACTGCGACTGCAGTTACCCTCGTTCTCGGCTTTGCCGGGCCCGCCTTGGCCGATATCAAGATCGGCGCGACTATTTCCGAAACCGGCCCCGCCTCCTTTCTCGGAGATCCGGAAGCCAAGACGCTGAAAATGCTGGTCGAGGAGATCAACGCGGCCGGCGGCGTCAATGGCGAGAAGCTGGAACTCGTCATCTATGACGATGGAGGCGATCCGAACAAGGCGCGAACCTTTGCCACTCGCCTCGTCGAGGACGACGAAGTCGTCGCCGTGATCGGCGGCACGACGACCGGCACCTCCATGGCGATCATCCCGGTCTTCGAGGACGCGGAAGTGCCCTTTATCTCGCTTGCCGGCGCGATCGAGATCATCGATCCGGTCAAGCCCTATACCTTCAAGACGCCGCACACGGACCGCATGGCCTGCGCCAAGATCTTCGAAGACATGAAAAAGAACGGCATCACCAAGATCGGCATGATCTCCGGTTCCGACGGCTTCGGCGCCTCCATGCACAAGCAGTGCCTTGCGATCGTCGGCGACTACGGTATCGAGGTCCTAGCCGACGAGACTTACGGCCCGACCGACGCCGACATGACGCCGCAGCTCACCAACATCAAGGGCAAGGACGGCCTGCAGGCGGTGTTGAACCCCGGCTTCGGCCAGGGTCCGGCGATCGTCACGCGCAACTATGCCCAGCTTGCCGTCGGCCTGCCGCTCTACCAGTCGCACGGCGTTGCCTCGGATGGCTTCATCGAGCTTGCCGGCGCACAGGCCGCAGAAGGCGTGCGCCTGCCGGGCACGGCGCTGCTCGTCGCAAAACTCCTGCCGGAGAACGACCCGCAGCGCGCCGTGGTTACCGCCTACAAGGATGCCTATGAAAAGGCGACTGGCAAGCCTGTTTCCACCTTCGGCGGTTACGCCCACGACGCACTGCGCATTCTGGTCGATGCGATCGGCCGGGCGGGTAGCGCTGAGCCGTCCGATATCCGCGACGCCATCGAGACGACGAAGGGCCTCGTGGGTACCACGGGCACCGTCACCATGACAGCCGAGGATCACCTCGGTCTCGACCTCTCGGCCTTCCGCATGCTGCAGATTGAAAAGGGCGGCTGGAAGATCGTCGAGTAATCGAGCCCGCCGGCCCCAGCCCTTCTTGCGAGGGCCGGCGGAAACCGTCGCGTGCCAAGCGGAGGCATCCATGCCCGAACTGCTGCAATTTTTCCTGTCCGGGATCACGGTCGGCGCGGTCTATGCGCTGGTCGCCCTCGGCTTCACGATCATCTACAACGCCTCCGACGTCGTGAACTTCGCCCAGGGCGAGTTCGTCATGCTCGGCGGCATGATCACCTTCTTTGCCCATGCCGCCGGCCTGCCGCTGCCGCTGGCAGCGCTCATCGCCATCATCGTGACGTCGGCAATCGGCGTCGCGCTGAACAAGCTGGCCATCGAGCCCGCCCGCGGCGCGCCGGTCGTCTCGCTGATCATCATCACCATCGGTGCGTCTATCTTCATCCGCGGTGCGACGCAGCTCGTCTTCGACAAGCAGCTTCACCGCTTCCCCGCCTTTTCCGGCGACCAGCCGATCCTGATCGGCGGCGCGACGATCCTGCCGCAGAGCCTCTGGGTGATCGCAGGCGCGCTCGCGGTCTTTTTCTGTCTCTGGCTGTTCTTCACGCGCACGCTGATCGGCCGCGCGGTGCTGGCGACCGCCAACAACCGCATCGCCGCCCAGCTCGTCGGTATCAACACCAAATATGTGATGACGCTCTCCTTCGCCATGTCGGCCGCCATCGGCGCGCTCGCAGGCGTGCTGGTGACGCCGATTACGCTGACCGGCTACGACGTTGGCCTGGCGCTCGCGCTCAAAGGTTTCGCCGCCGCCATGCTTGGCGGCATGGGCAACCCGAAGGGCGCGCTCGTTGGCGGCCTGCTGCTCGGCATCCTCGAAGCGATGACGGCCGGCTACCTCAGCTCGCAATACAAGGATGCGGCCGCCTTCGTCGTCATTCTCGCCGTGCTCTTTGCCATGCCGCAAGGTCTGTTTGGCCGTAAATCGACGGATCGGGTGTGATCATGCGGTTCTCGGGCAAAGCCACCAGCCTTCTCATCCTCGCCGCGGTCATCGCCATCGCGCCGGTCTTCTTCCCGTCCTCCTATTACTTCCGCGTAGGCTCGCTGATTTTCGTCAATGGCCTGGCGGTGACGGGGCTCGTCATCCTGATCGGCTATGCCGGCCAGATCAGCCTCGGACATGCGGGTTTTGCCGGCATCGGCGCCTATGCCTGCGCGCTCGCGCCGGTTCATCTGGGCCTGCATCCGGCGCTTGCGGCGGTGCTGGGCGCTGCCCTCTCCGCCGGCATCGCCTTCCTCGTCGGCCGGCCGATCCTGCGGCTCAAAGGCTACTATCTCGCCGTCGCCAGCCTCGGTTTCGGCATTCTCGTCTCGATGGTGCTTTCCAACGAGGCGCAGCTGACCGGCGGGCCGGACGGCATGGCGGTGCCGGAGCTGGGTCTTCGCGGCGTCCTGAAGTCCATCGGGATCGACTTCTCCAACACCGAGTTCTGGTACGCCTTTTCCGGCCTCGTTCTGGTCATCGGCGCATGGCTCGCGCTCAACCTCTATCATAGCCCGACGGGGCGGGCCCTTCGCGCGCTGCACGGCTCCGAAGTCGCCGCCCGCACGGTCGGCGTCGACGTCGCCCGCTACAAGCTCGTCGCCTTCGTGCTTTCGGCGGTTTACGCGTCGGTGTCCGGATCGCTGCTGGCGCTCCAGAACAAGTTCATCACGCCTGACGTTGCGGGCTTCATGCATTCCATCGAGATGGTCACCATGACCGTGCTCGGCGGGGCCGGATCGGTGCTCGGCGCGATCCTCGGCGCAGCGATCCTCACCACGCTGCCGCAGGTGCTGACGATCTTTCAGGAGTACGAGCAGCTCATGCTCGGCCTCGTCATGATGCTTGTCATGATCTTCATGCGCGAGGGCCTGCTGCCGTCCATCGCGCGCCGCATAAGGGGGAGGGGAGAATGAGCCTGCTTCAGATCGAAGGCTTGGGGATCGACTTCGGCGGCTTGCGTGCCGTCCATGATGTCGGTTTCTCATTGAAACCGGGCGAGATCGTCTCGGTCATCGGCCCGAACGGCGCTGGCAAGACGACGCTCTTTAACATGATATCTGGCGTCTACGCCCCGGCGCGCGGTCGCGTGGCGCTCGATGGCGAGGATACCACGCGCATGCCGCCGCACCTTCTGGCGCGGCGCGGCCTGTCGCGCACCTTCCAGAATCTCCAGATCTTCCAATCGATGAGCGTTCTGGAAAACGCGGTTGCCGGCCATCACCTGCTTGAGCGCGGCTCGGTCTTTTCCGACCTCTTCTCGCTGCCCGCCGCGCGCCGCCGCAGCAAGGCGTCGGAAGAAAGCGCCCGCGCGCTGCTCGATCGCGTCGGTCTCGGCCGTGCCGCCGAGCAGGAGGCGGGTTCGCTCTCCTACGGCGCGCTGAAGCGACTTGAGATCGCACGCGCCTTGGCGCTGAAGCCCCGCGTGCTGCTGCTCGACGAGCCTGCCGCCGGCTGCAACGCGGTGGAGACGGAGGAAATCGATCACCTCATCGCCGCGGTCGCCGCCGAGGGTGTTTCGATCCTCCTGGTGGAGCACGACATGAAAATGGTGATGCGCATTTCCAACCATATCGTGGTGGTCGACCACGGTGAAAAGATCGCCGAAGGCGAGCCGGCGGCGATCGCGCGCAATCCGCGCGTCATCGAAGCTTATCTCGGGGCCCAAGCGGCGGAGGCGCAAAATGCTCAACGTTGAGGGACTGCGCTCACGCTACGGCCGCATCGAGGTGCTGCATGGCATCGACATCGATGTCGCCTCCGGCGAAATCGTCACCGTGGTCGGCGCCAACGGCGCGGGCAAGACGACGCTTCTGAAATGCCTTTCCGGCATCCAGCCGGTTTCGGCTGGCTCCATCCTCTTTCGCGGTGAGGCGCTGACCACTGTGGCGGCGCACCGGCGCGTCCAGCGCGGTCTTGCCCAATCGCCCGAGGGTCGGCAGATTTTCACCAACCTGACGGTGGAGGAAAATCTTCGGCTGGGGGCCTATCTGTTCTCCGACGACAAGGTGGAGCGCGACCGGGAGGATGCCTTTGCCCTGTTCCCGATCCTGAAAGAGAAGCGCAACCTTGCGGCAGGCGGGCTTTCCGGCGGGCAGCAGCAGATGCTCGCTATCGCCCGCGCGCTGATGGCCAGGCCCTCCTGCCTGCTGCTGGACGAGCCGAGCATGGGGCTCGCCCCCATCCTCGTTGCGCAGATCTTCGATGTGGTGAAGAGCATGAAGGCGCTCGGCGTCACCGTGCTTCTTGTCGAGCAGAACGCCTTTGGCGCGCTTTCCGTCGCCGACCGGGGTTATGTGATGGAGACAGGGCGCATTACCATGACTGGCCCCGCCGCCGAATTGATTGCCGATGAGCGCATCCGCGCCGCCTACCTGGGAATTTGAACGCCATGACCGTCACCATCACCCATGAAACTGCCGTCGCCGTCGTCACCGTCGACAATCCGCCTGTCAATGCGCTGTCGCAGGTTTTGCGCCAGGCCCTCGTCGATGCCGTGGCGGAGCTTGACGCAGACAGTTCCGTAAAGGCCGTCGTGCTGCTCTGCGCCGGCCGCACCTTTATCGCCGGCGCCGATGTCAGCGAATTCGGCAAACCGCCGGTGCCGCCGCATCTGCCTGACGTGGTGGCGAGCATCGAAAGCGCGAAAAAGCCGTGGGTTGCGGCAATCCATGGCAGCGCGCTCGGCGGCGGGCTCGAAATTGCGCTGGGCTGTACCTATCGCGTGGCGGTTGCCTCCGCCAGCCTCGGCCTGCCGGAGGTCAAACTCGGCCTCATTCCCGGTGCGGGTGGCACGGTCCGCCTGCCGCGCCTTGTCGGCCCCGCAGCCGCCGTCGACCTGGTGACCGGCGGCAACCCGATCGGCGGGAAGAAGGCCGAGGAGCTCGGCCTTGTCGACGCGATCATCGCCGGCGACCTGCGCGCCGGCGCTATTGCCTTTGCAAGCGACGTGGCTGAAAAGTCCTTGCCGCATCCGCTTTCAAGCCGCGGAGTACCCGCGGTCGAGCCCGGTTTCTGGGAGGATGCCGAAAAGGCGGTGGCGGCCAAGGCGCGGCGCGAAATCGCGCCGCTGAAGGCGCTCGCATCGGTGCGCAAGGCGAGTGAGACGGATTTTTCCGGTGCAATGGCCTTCGAGCGCGAGGCGTTTCTCGAGTTGCGTGGCTCCGAACAGGCGGCCGCGCTGCGCCATGTCTTCTTCGCCGAGCGCGCCGCGCCGCGCCCGCCGGAGCTTGCCGGGATCACCCCGCGCGAAATCCGCTCGGCGGCGGTCATCGGTGGCGGCACGATGGGCGCCGGCATCGCTGCGGCGCTGCGCGACGCCGGCCTCCCGGTGGTTCTCATCGAGCGCGATCCGGCGGCAGTCGAGCGCGGGCTTGCCAATATGCGGGCCATCTACGACGGCCCGGTGAAGCGCGGGCGCATGACGCAGGCGGTCGCCGACGAACGCATGGCGGGTGTGGCCGGCGGTGACGATTATGGCCTGATCGCCGACACCGACCTCGTGGTCGAGGCGGTGTTCGAGGATCTCGCCGTCAAGCGCGCCGTCTTTGAAAAGCTCTCGTCGGTCTGTCGGCCGGATGCCGTGCTCGCCACCAACACCTCCTATCTCGATCCGGATGCGATCAGCCAGGGCGTCAGCCATCCGAAGCGCTTTCTTGGGCTACATTTCTTCAGTCCCGCGAACGTGATGAAGCTCTTGGAGATCGTGCCGACAGCGACGACCGCGCAGGACGTTCTCGCGACCGGTTTTGCACTTGCCCGCCTGCTTGCCAAGATCCCTGTGCGCGCCGGCATCTGCGATGGTTTCATTGGCAATCGCATTCTGAAGGTCACGCGCGCCCAGGCCGAAAGGTTGTTGTTGGCGGGTGCGACGCCCTCGACCGTCGACGCGGCCATGCGCGCCTTTGGCCTGCCGATGGGCCCGTTCGAGGCACAGGACCTTGGTGGCCTCGACATCGCTGCTTTCCAGCGAAAGGCGGCGCGGGAGCGCGGCGAGACACCATTCGCGCCGGTTGCCGAGCGCCTTTGCACCATCGGGCGCCTGGGCCAGAAGACCGGAGGTGGCTGGTACGATTACCAGCCGGGCGACCGTACGCCAAAACCGTCGGAAACCGTGGCAGGCATCATCGCAGAGATGGTGGAGGGTCTACCCCAGCGGGTGTGGAGCGAGGCCGAGATTGCCGACGCGATCCTGCTCCCGATGGTCAACGAGGCGACGCGGATTTTGGAGGAGCGCGTGGCGCTGCGTGCCGCCGATATCGATCTCGTCAAGATCCACGGCTATGGTTTTCCGCGCTGGCGCGGCGGGCCAATGCATTATGCAGAGGCGCGCGGTCTTTCCGAGGTCGTGGCTGTGCTCGACCGGCTCTCGGCGGTGGGCCTTGCCGAGCCACCGTGCGATGGGCTGCGCAAAGCGGCGGGAGATGGAGGGTTCTCAACGCTTGCCGACCAGAGGACGATGGGCAAGCGCTAAGGATTGCGATGAGATAGTAGTATAAAAGGCTTTCTGCTAGAGCCGGGGAGGGCGCGATGCAGTCGCTGATGACGCCGGGGCACAAGCCCGTGCCCGTCGAAATTCTCGAAGCGAAGATTAGGCGGGTCTGCGGCTCGTTTGATCTGGAGCCGATGGAACGAACGGGCGTCATCAATGGCGACGTCACCACGAGGCGGGTCGGTCCCTTCGATACGGCGATCGTCGCGCTCGATGCCTCCGAGGTTGCGCGCAGCCACCGCTCCATCCGGCAGGATCCCGGCGAATATTTCTTTCTGCTGATACAAGATGCCGGCCACTGCCGCGTTGAACAGGGTGATTGGGTGGCCGAGCTTTCGCCCGGCGACATGTTCCTTGTCGATTCAGTGAAGCCTTCCACTTTCATCTATCGGGGCGAGCGTTCGAACCAGGTCTCGCTGCACATTCCGCGCGAGGAAATGCTGCACCGTTTCGGGAGGGGCTGCGCCGGCGGCCTGTGGATTTCGCGCGACGATCCGCTCTGGCTCGCCATGCGCGCGGTCATCGCAAAAATGTTGTCGGAGGAGGGCGCGCAGGCGCAACTTGGCGAAGCCTTCCTATGCCTGATGGGCGCCTATCTGCATTCGGCCCGCGTCACCGGAGCGCCTGCGGAAACTCTGCTTTCCCGTGCGCTGGCGATGATCGACCGGCATCGCGCGGACCCGACATTCGGGCCGCGCGAGCTTGCCACCCGGCTCAATGTCTCGGAACGCATGCTGCAGCGGCATTTTCGCCCGCTCGGCGAGACGCCCGGCCACCGGCTGCTCAATCGCCGACTGGAGCTCGCCCATGCGCGGCTTTCCGCTTGCAAGGTAGCGAAAGGCGTTACCGCGGTTGCATTTGACTGCGGCTTCAATGATCTCTCCTACTTCTATCGCGAGTTCCGGAAGAAATACGGCACGACGCCGGGCGCGGTCGCGCACTGTCAGTGACGTTTTTGTCCAAAAGGTGGGACGGCGCCGTCCAAGTCTGACGCTTCGCCTGCCTCTATCCTCTGCCGTCAATTGTACCGCCGAAGGAGGCGAGTTTTCATGGAGGAGGCGGAAATGATTGAATTCAGCGCAACCATCGGCGGTAAGCCGGCGCCGGTCGGCTCGGTCTTTCCCGTGCTCAACCCGGCCACGGGCGAGGAGGTCGGCTGCGCGCCGAACATGGGCGCGGCAGAACTGGACGCGGCCGTGGCCGTTGCCAAGGCGGCGTTTGTCTCATGGTCAGCTCAGGGCGATGAGGCTTTGCAGGCAGCCTGCGCCGCGGTGACGGCGAAGATAGAGGAACACGCGGCGGAACTTGCCGAGATTATAACGCTGGAGCAGGGCAAGCCGCTGAACGGTCTCGGCTCGCGCTGGGAGATTGGGGGCGCCGTCGCCTGGGCTGGCTATACAACGGGGCTCTCGCTGCCGGTCAAAGTCCTACAGGACAATACGCAGGGCCGCATTGAGCTGCATCGCAAGCCTCTCGGCGTCATCGGCTCGATCACACCGTGGAATTTCCCCGTGATGATCGCTGTCTGGCATATCCTGCCGGCGCTGCGCACCGGCAATACGGTGATTGTGAAACCCTCGCCCTTTACGCCGCTGTCGACGCTGCGGCTCGTTGAGATCATGAACGAGGTGCTGCCGCCGGGCGTCGTCAACGTGGTGACGGGCGACGACAAGGCGTTCAATCTCGGCGGTGCGATGTCGGCACATCCGGATATCGCAAAAATAGTCTTCACCGGTTCCTGCGCCACCGGCCAGAAGGTTATGCAATCCGCCGCCGCGACGATGAAGCGGCTGACGCTGGAACTGGGCGGCAATGATGCTGGCATCGTTCTGCCGGATGCTGATCCGGCAAAGATCGCCGAGGGCCTGTTCTGGGGTGCCTTCATCAACAACGGCCAGACCTGCGCGGCGATGAAGCGGCTCTATGTGCATGAGTCGATCCACGATGCCGTCTGCGAGGCGCTTGTTGCCTATGCGAAGAACATCCCGGTCGGCAACGGCATGGATGAGGCGAGCATTCTGGGCCCGGTCCAGAACCGCATGCAGTTCGACAAGGTGTCGCGTCTTGTGGCGGACGCGAAAGAGCGCGGCAAAGTTCTGCTCGGCGGTGCGCCGGGCGAGGGCCTGTTCTTCCCGCCGACCATCGTTTCCGGTTTACGCAACGGCGATGCGCTTGTTGACGAGGAACAGTTCGGCCCGGCGCTGCCGATCATCCGCTATTCCGACGTCGAGGAGGCGATCCGGCTTGCCAATGACAGCCCGAACGGGCTCGGCGGCTCGGTCTGGTCGTCCGACATTAAGGCCGCGAAGAAGGTCGCGAGCCGCATGGCCTGTGGCTCCGTCTGGATCAACAAACACGGTGCGATCCAGCCGAATGCGCCCTTCGGCGGGGTGAAGGCTTCCGGTGTGGGTGTCGAGTTCGCCGAAGAGGGGCTTGCCGAATACACCGACATCCAGGTGGTCTTCGCCTGAATAATAAAGGGAAGGAGGGAACGATCATGAGACTGATGAAATATCTGGCCGCGACCGCGCTGGGCTTCGGCCTTGCCGGCGGTACGGCTTTCGCCCACCCGCTCGACGGTCTGACGGCCGAGGAATACCAGAAGATCAACCAGATCCTGCGCGACAAGAAGGTTGCTGACGACAAGACGCTCTATCCGCTGATCGAGCTCAAGGAGCCGGCTAAGGCCGACGTGCTTGCCTGGAAGGAAGGCGACAGCCTCGATCGCAAGGCGACGGTGCATTTCACCAGCCCGGACGGGTTCGGCGAGGCGGTCGTCAACATCACCAAGGGTACGGTCGAAAGTAACGCCAAGGCAGCCGGCCAGCCGATGGTGCTGTTCACCGAATTCATGGGTGCGCTGGAAGGCGCGCTCGGTCATCCAGACATGGTGGCGGGCCTCGCCAAGCGCGGGCTGAAGCCTGAACAAGCCTTCTGTCTGCCGCTGACGGGCGGCAACTTCTTCACCGAGGAATATCAGAACTCCCGTCTGATGAAGGTGCCCTGCTACCAGGTGCCGGATGGCTCAAATTTCTACGCAAAACCCATCGAGAACCTTTTCGCCGTTTACGACATCGGCAAGAAGGAAGTGGTGCGCGTTGTCGATCTCGGCGTGATCGACCTGCCGAAGGACGGTTGGGGCTATACGGAGGAGGAGGTCGCCAAGCGCCTGCCGCTGCGGGGGGACTCCAACCCCGTCAAGCTCGTGCAGGAAGGCGGCCCGAACTACAAGATCAACGGCAGCCATATTGAATGGGACATGTGGCGCTTCAACTTCCGCGTCGACAAGCGCCCTGGCCTCGTCGTTTCCAATCTCGACGTTAACGATGCAGGCACCTGGCGCTCGGTCATCTATCAGGCGCATCTTTCCGAGGTCTTTGTGCCCTATATGGACCCGTCGGAAGGCTGGTACTGGCGCACCTACATGGACAGTGGGGAATACGGTTTCGGCCTGTTCCTGACGCCGCTTCGCGCCGGCATCGACTGCCCCTCCCACGCCACGTTCCTGCCGGCTACCATCGCCGACGACAAGGGCTCGCCGCTCGTTATCCCGGATGCGATCTGCGTCTTCGAGCGCAGCATCGGCGATCCGGCCTGGCGCCACTTCGAGGTCTTCGCGCAGACGCCGGAGAAGCCGGTGCCGGCGGAAGGTCGCCCGGCGACCGAACTGGTGGTGCGCACGGCCTCGGAAGTAGGCAATTACGACTATCTCATCGATTATCGCCTGCAGCAGAACGGTCAGGTCAACATCTATATCGGCGCGACCGGCCTCGATGCGGTGAAGGGCGTCGCCTCGACGTCGATGAAGGACGCGACGGCGAAGGCGGATACGGCTCATGGAACGCTGATCGCGCCGAACCTCGTCGCAGCCAACCACGACCATTATTTCAACTTCCGCATCGACTTCGACGTCGACCAGCCGATCAACCATTTTTCGACGATGGACATCGTGCCAGCCAAGCTCGACGCATCGACGCCTCGCAAGTCGATGTGGACCGTCGAGCACAAGATGCCGATGACGGAAATGGAGGCGCGCTACAAGCTTTCATCCTCGCAGCCTCGCTACTTCCACATCTCGGACCCGTCGCGCGAAGGCTATCTCGGCCATGAACCTGGCTACATGATCCACCACGGCGACGTCTCCTACGGCCCGTTCGACTTCCAGAACGACCCCCCGATGAAGCGCAACGCCTATATCGAGTATTCGGTCTGGAACACGGTCTACGATCCCGAGCAACGTTATGCCGGCGGCAAGTTCGCGATGCAGAGTGATGGTTCCGATACGCTCGCCGAATGGGTGAAGAAGGACCAGAGCCTCATGGGCAAGGACATCGTCACCTGGTTCTCCGCAGGTTTCCATCACATTCCGCGCATGGAGGATTGGCCCGTGATGTCGACCGAATGGAAGACCGTGCACATCATGCCGCACAACTTCTTCGCCCACAATCCGGCGTTGACGATCAGGAAATGATGAGGAGGGGGCCTCTCCACCGCTGCACTCTGACTTTGCGAAGCGGCTAGAGCTGTGTCGTTTCCGGTTGGACAAAGGCCTGGCTTCATCTGACGACGTTTGTGTGCGAGATGATCTCGTCTCCCTTCCGCCGCGCTGCCGGCATGCTCTTCGATCCGAGAATACTGGCACGCGCCAAGGAGACGCCTGATGCTGATACCCAAGACTGCGATCGCTAGAAATATGTTCGCCATCGTGGCAACAGGAGTAGCCACCACTGTCGTGACCGCGGGCATTCTGCTCTGGCTGTCCTACCGAGCCGTGGAAGAGCGCTCCGTCTCTGAGATGGTGAAGACGGCGCATGCAACTGCCGGTAAAGTTGAGACTTATTTCGCCGACGTCAGGGCTCTCAGTCGGAACATGCGTTCGGCACTTTACGCCGTGAAGGCGGCTGGGAACCCGAGTCGTGATATGATGAACAGCGTCTTGAGCCGGCTGATGGTCGACAACCCATTTGCGCTTGGCATCAGTACCGCTTGGGAGCCTGGAGCATTTGACGGCAAAGACGAGGAATATCGCAACAAGTCGGGCCATGACGTAACGGGCCGCTACATTCCCTATTTTTACCGCAACGCCGGCACAATCGAACTAATGCCGTTGGTCGATTACGATAAGCCGGGTGTTGGAGATTACTATCTGGTGCCTAAGGCAACCGGGAAGGAATTTCTGACTGAGCCTTATAGTCCTATCGTTGATGGCAAGAGCGTGCTCATGACCTCGTTCATGGTGCCATTGATGTTCAACGGCAGGTTTCTCGGCGAGACCGGAGTGGACATTGCTCTTGATGCGCTGACGTCCGAAATGGCTCAACTGAAGCCGCTCGGCGAAGGCTATGTCGCTCTTCTGAGCCAAGGGGGCAGTGTTGTAAGCCACCCTGACAAAACAACCTTAGGGAAGAACCTAGCGGATTCCGGACTCGATGCGGAAGCGTGGCAAGAAATCATAGCCAACCCCGAAAAAGCCGTGAAGTTCAAGGGCGCAGGTGGGATTTCCTTCGTCGGCGTTGCTGTGCCGGTCCCGCTCGTGAGCGGCATAACTTGGTTCACAGTAGCGTGCGTTCCCACTTCTGTCCTCTTCGCTAACGTGACCTCTCTCGCGTTGATATCCACTATTGTCATCGCTGTCGCCGCAGGCATGATGGTGTCGGTCGGCTGGCTCCTGGCGAGACGTCTTCGTAGTCGACTCAACACGGTCATCGCGGCTACAAGCGCGATAGCCGCCGGTGGAACGGAAGTTGACCTCTCGGAATCTGAACGTCAAGACGAGATTGGTGAGATGGCCCGCTCGCTTGCGGTGCTTCGCGACTCGACGCTGGCTAAAGCTCGCCTTGAAAACGAGGCCGAGCAAGGCCGCATACTTTCCGAACAGGAACGGCGTCAACGCGCTGAGGAAGCGGCGGAACGCGAACGCCAGACGGCTATTGCTGTTGAGGCGCTGGCTGTTGGCTTGCGGAACCTTGCCGATGGCAACATGACTCACCGAATTGAACAGGTATTTGCCGGATCGCTCGACCAGGTTCGTCACGATTTCAACGCTTCGGTTGAGAAGCTGCAGACGGCACTGCGTTCAGTCGGTAGCAACGCCAACGCTATCCAAGCCGGCTCCGCTGAGCTTCGCGCAGCATCCGACGACCTCGCCAGGCGTACCGAGCAGCAGGCAGCTTCGGTAGAGGAAACTGCCGCCGCTCTGGAAGAGATCACAACGGCGCTCAAGGATGCCAGCCGGCAGGCGGAGGATGCTGGTCGATTGGTAGAGAGAACCCGCATCAGTGCTGAAAAGTCCGGAGAGGTTGTTCTGCGTGCAGTGAGTGCGATGAGCGGAATCGAAACCTCGTCTCGAGAAATCTCCAACATCATCGGCGTGATTGACGAAATCGCGTTTCAGACGAATCTGCTGGCGCTAAATGCAGGCGTGGAAGCGGCGAGGGCAGGAGAGTCCGGGAAAGGTTTTGCCGTCGTCGCCCAGGAAGTCCGCGAACTCGCCCAGCGTTCGGCGAACGCTGCCAAGGAAATTAAAACACTCATTGGCAAATCGGGCGAACAGGTGCATCTCGGCGTTGAGCTCGTCGGCGAGACTGGTTCGGCACTCTCTCTGATCGTAAACCAGGTGCAGGCGATCGACAAAAACGTCGCGGCAATAGCACAGTCGGCGCGCGAGCAATCGACTGGACTACAGGAGATTAGCTCTGCAGTGAATTCCATCGACGAAACTACGCAGAAGAATGCGGCCATGGCGGAGGAGCAGACTGCGGCCAGCCATGCTCTGGCGACAGAAGCAGATGCCCTCAACAAACTAATCGCGCAGTTTAGCATAGGTACCATAGGCGCGCGACCCGTCGCGGTATCGTCCAATGAACATCCCCCCATCGTTTCGGGCGCGCGGATGCTCGGCAACCAGGTCATTCGTGCCTTCGCTGGCAGCAGTGCGGCCGCCATAAATGAGCCATCGCAGGAATGGGAAGAGTTTTAAGAATCATACTGGCTTTGCTGAATGCCGCCGCGGGACGCCCGAGATGTCCATGCAAGATTGGGGCACGGCGGTGTTTATCGCGCGACCGCCGGATGGCGTCGGTCGGATGACCATGCTGATGGCTAGGTGAACTGCGACATGGCGGACCGCATCCACGAGTTTTGTGAGGATTTGAAATGAGCGAGTACTTGGAGTTGCCCGAGCGCGAGAGCATGGAGTTCGACGTCGTGATCGTCGGCGCGGGGCCGGCCGGTCTTGCGGCGGCGATCCGGCTGAAGCAGGTCAATCCGGAGCTTTCGGTGGTGGTGCTCGAGAAGGCCGCCGAGGTCGGCGCGCATATCCTGTCGGGTGCCGTCGTCGATCCCATCGGCATCGATAGGCTGCTGCCGGACTGGCGCGCCGACGCCGACCATCCGTTCAAGACCGAGGTGACGGACGACCACTTCCTGTTGTTGGGCCCGGCCGGCTCGATCCGCCTGCCGAACTTCCTGATGCCGCCGCTGATGAACAATCACGGCAACTACATCGTCTCGCTCGGTAACGTCTGTCGCTGGCTGGCGACAAAGGCGGAAGAGCTTGGCGTCGAGATCTATCCGGGCTTTGCCGCCACCGAAGTGCTCTACAACGACGAGGGTGCGGTCATCGGTGTTGCCACCGGCGACATGGGCATTGAGCGCAACGGCGAGCCGGGCCCGAACTTCGCCCGCGGCATGGCGCTCTTGGGCAAATACATGCTGATCGGCGAGGGCGTGCGCGGTTCGCTCGCCAAGCAGCTGATCGCCAAGTTCAAGCTCGACGAAGGTCGTGACGTCCAGAAATTCGGTATCGGGCTGAAGGAGCTCTGGCAGGTCAAGCCGGAAAACCACCGGCCCGGGCTGGTGCAGCACTCCTTCGGCTGGCCGCTCGGCATGAAGACCGGTGGCGGTTCGTTCCTCTATCATCTCGAAGACAACATGGTCGCCGTCGGCTTCGTCGTGCACTTGAACTACAAGAACCCCTATCTCTTCCCGTTCGAGGAGTTCCAGCGCTTCAAGACGCACCCCGCCATTCGCGGTACCTTCGAGGGGGGCAAGCGGCTCTCCTATGGTGCGCGTGCGATCAGCGAGGGCGGCTATCAGTCGGTGCCGAAGTTGTCCTTCCCCGGCGGGGCGCTGATCGGCTGTTCGGCCGGTCTCGTCAACGTGCCGCGCATCAAGGGCAGCCACAATGCGGTGCTGTCGGGCATCCTCGCTGCCGACAAGCTGGCGGAAGCGATCGCATCCGGCCGCGCCAATGATGAGCCGGTCGAGATCGAGAACGAATGGCGCCAGACCGACATAGGCAAGGACCTGAAGCGGGTGAGGAACGTCAAGCCGCTGTGGTCGAAGTTCGGCACGGCGGTGGGCGTGGCACTCGGTGGTCTCGACATGTGGACCAACCAGTTGTTCGGCTTCTCCTTCTTCGGCACGCTGAAGCACGGAAAGACCGATGCGCAGAGCCTCGAGCCGGCGGCCAAGCATCAGCGGATCGATTATCCGAAGCCGGATGGTGTGTCGACCTTCGATCGCCTCTCCTCGGTGTTCCTGTCGAACACCAACCACGAGGAAGACCAACCGGTTCACCTCAAGGTCAAGGATATGGAGCTGCAGAAGCGCTCCGAGCACGACGTCTATGCCGGTCCGTCGACGCGCTACTGTCCGGCCGGGGTCTATGAATGGGTGGAGAAGGACGGGAAAGACGTCTTCGTCATCAACGCGCAGAACTGCGTGCACTGCAAGACCTGCGACATCAAGGACCCGAACCAGAACATCAACTGGGTGCCGCCACAAGGAGGCGAAGGCCCGGTCTATCCGAACATGTAAAAATTTGGGGCCGCGCCGAGATCACTCCGCGGTGCCTCTATGAAGTTGACCAGGAGGGACGATGCGAAAACTTGTCGCGGGTAAGCTGCACGGCATTTATGTGACCGAGGCAAACCTCAATTACCACGGATCGATCACACTCGACCCCGATCATTGCGAGGCCGCTGGCATTCTCCCAATGGAATTCGTGGAAATCTGGAACAGGAATTCTGGCGCGCGAATTTCCACTTATGTCATCCTCGGCGAGCGCGGGTCGAGGTGCTGTATCCTCAACGGTGCGGCCGCCCGCACGTGCCAGCCAGGCGACGCGATAATCATCTGCAATTCCGTCTATCTCGACGACAGCAGTATTACCAAATTGAAGCCAAAGGTGCTCACTTTTGATCAAGACAATCGCATACGCGAACGCTTGACCTATTCCGTCGGCGTCGATGGTAAGGGGCAGTACGCATTTAGTATTCTCGATGAAAAGGGCACTGTTTTGCCCACGCCACAATTGGTGACCGCTGTTTAAGGAGGCGTGTTCGCGCGGGGGAACCCGCGCGGCGCTTTTGGGCGAGAGCGTCTCGGGAATGAACTGGGCGATCGCCGTTCCAGTAAGCTGATCGTCGCCTTTGTCAGAAAGATCACGCGGGAACCGAGATCAACGAGTTTGAGGCCGCGGAGACCGAACTTCCCAACTGCACGATGGAGGAGAAATCCCGGTTTCAAAATATTTTCATCCACCACTTTGCGACCATGGCAAGCTCGACTGCTGAACTTTGTCCTTAAAGGGCGAGCCGCTCATGTCGAGCCTCGGAACTGCGTCATGAACACCCTCGACCCGCAGATTTGCTTTGTCGAAAACAGACTTTACGCTGCCGGCGTTGTCGCTCTCGCCGGTGACGCGAGTTATTACACTGTCCTTTTCGAAGTAGCGCATAAATTCCTGGCCATGATCTCCCACGTGTTGAAGTGACAGGGGCCGAGAAGCGCGGCGGGGTGCAGAGCGGTTTGGCTTGGCCAGGCATCCGTATCGCACTTCGGCGCAATACAAATGTGCACATGGCTTGCCACGCCCAGAGCCAGACAGAGATGTTGTCGATCAATATTGAGCGCGCTGCGCGCATGGGGAGTGGAATCATGCTCTATCACGGAAACGGGCTAGTTATCGGCGAGATTGCTGTCGTGGAAGATGACGTTTCCACACTTCAGGTGTGACGTTAGGCGGGACAGGCAAAGCTGCCGGTGGTTGCCACCCGCGGATTCGCCGGGGCGCGCTTATCGGCGCTGGGACATTAAATCATCGGCAACATCGAAATCGGTGTACGTGGCAAAGGAGGAGGCTGGCAGCGTCGCCGTAGCCCCCGTCACACTTCATACCTCAGGGGACGAATAATCATGGGTCGGCCTCTGCAGCCTTGGCCATATTAGCGGCTCCGGTCTGGCTCCCATTTTCTCGAACGCGAATTCGGCAGGTAACTGAGGGCATAGCGTTGGCTTCCCGCTAGACAACGCGGCCTTTATCAACCAAAGACAGCGGTAGCCTTGATACACAAGGGCTACCATGCGATTCTTCGGGCATGATCCGAAGGAGATGAGAATGTCGGAGATGCTTGCAGCGCTTACCAACATTCGGACCGCGGAAGATATGGTCGTGGCCTTTCGCGATGAGGAACAGTGTCGGCGATTGCTGGAAAGCATGGTGTGGCCGGCCGGAAGAGTTTGCCCCGCCTGTGGTTACAAGCGCTCGATCGCGATCGCCGGGCGCGATATGGGCAAGCGGCGTGCGCGTCCGGGTCTCTATCAATGCTCCAGCGGCGAGTGTCGGTTCCAGTTTACGGTGACGACACACACGCCGCTGCATTCCACAAAACTTCCTTTGAGTGTCTGGCTGAAGGGCATGTGGCTTATTCTGCAGTCGGATAAAGGTTTGTCCTCGGTGCGTCTGGCCGAGGCTCTGGGGGTAAGCCAACCCACGGCCTGGCGGATGGGACACGCGCTGCGTCTCATGGCGGCGCGCGAGCACATGCTCGATGGCACGGTGGAGATCGACCATTTTTATCTCGGTGGGCGAGCAAGAATAAATCCGGACGATCCACCGCCTGGACGAGGCCGAAAAGGCCTACCGAATACCCAGAAGACGCCTGTCATGGTGATCGTTCAACGGCCAGATGACATCACACCCGGCACTCCGGCCGGTGACGCGCGTGCTGCGGTGGTGACTGGTCTTTCGCTCCGTGCAGCGGCGCGCGCCGCCGAAGCGCAGATCGACCCCGACGCCTGCTTGATGAGCGATGAGGCGACAGCGTTCATGGCCCTTGGCGAGAGCTATGCCAGACATGACACTGTGAAGCATTCCAGCCGCGAATACGTTCGTGACGCCGTTCATGTCAATTCGGTCGAAGGTTTCAATGCCCGCGTCCGCCGCACAATTGCCGGCGTCTTTCATCACATCAGCCCGCAGCACGCCGACCTGTATTTCCACGAGATCGGTTTCCGCTGGTCACAGCGCATTGTGACGGGCCAGGCTGTGCGGAAAAGCCGAAATGGCAGGGAACGCATGAAAACCCTTTGGTCACGCGTGCCACCGGCGCTGCAATTGCTGCAAATCTTTCGCGCCGCGACCGGCCGTCAACTGCGCAGAAGTCCGGATGGTGGCATCATCGTCAAATCAGCAGTCGCTGTCTTTGGTTGATAAAGGCCGACAACGCTAAGGGAGATCAAATCGCGAACACCAAACAGATCGTGCGCGGAACTTCTCACTTGGGTGGAGAGCGGAATTAGGTGGCCAAAGCGCTGAATGGCGGCGTTCGCAGACAGGAACCGTCATTGCTCACTGCCCACTCGCGGTGTTCCCCGCAAGAGATGAGTCCAGGCTGCATGCTGCAACTGGACTGCACCGTTGTGCAGAAAGCAGCGATGCATTCGACGGCGACGATGCTATGGCCAGCGGCGCATCGGGCAAGTCAGTGTTTCATACTAAAAGAAACTTGCCGCTGTGTCGCAAACGCGGCGACCGCCGTCATACGGCGCGGGCAGCTTCGCTGGTTCGCAGCGAACTTTTGAAATTATCTGCTGAACCGACGCTCTATTTGGCAAAGCCAACTCCTTGATCGACCTATTCTGGGTAACGCCCGATCCAGCTCAGAGGCACATCGCTGGCTCAACCGCGCAGGGCAGCAAAACATCCGGTCCGCGCCGGACGGAATTTAATCAGCCTCATCGATCCCGCACCCGCGAACCGAACAAGGAAAACGACATGTCACTGTTGATTACCATTGATACCGATCCGAGCTTCACACCAAAGGAGGCGGTTCCCGCACAGGACCGGCTCATTTCGGGGAACCCGCTCTTCAAGACCTGGGCGCAGGATGCCTCGAAAGGAGAGAAGGTGCTGACCGGCGTCTGGGAGGCGACGCCTGGCGAGCATCATTCGATCAAGGGTACCACCTACGAATTCTGCCATCTCATTTCGGGCCTCGTGGAAATCGAGGAGGAGGGCGGCGAGACGAAGACCTATCGCGCCGGTGACAGCTTCGTCATGAAGCCGGGTTTCGTCGGTGTTTGGCGTACGATCGAGACCGTACGCAAGATCTACATTTGTGTTTACGAGTGACAGCAAACCCAGGTGCGCCGACTGTGGCACACCTGAGACTTCCGGATGAGGCGACGCCGAGACTGGGGCAAATAGCAGCCGCGATGTGCGCCCGGCATCCGGCCCGGCACACCGATCTTGACCCTCACTCGTTCGAGAAGCCGACGATGCCCTTGATCTCGGTAAACTCGTGCAGCCCGAACTTCCCGTATTCCCGGCCGTTGCCGGATTGCTTGTAGCCGCCGAAGGGGGCGGCCGGGTCCCAGGCGGAGCTGTTGAAGCGAACGATGCCGGCGCGTAGCCTGCCTGCGAGCGCCCGCGCTTGCTCGAGATCGCCCTGAATATAGGCGGCGAGGCCGTAGGGCGTATCGTTGGCGATCGCGACTGCTTCCTCTTCGCTGTTATAACCGATGATCGACAGCACCGGGCCGAAGATCTCCTCGCGCGCAATCGACATCTGGTTGGTGACGCGGGCAAACACCGTCGGGCGCACGTAATAGCCGGCATTGAGATGCGACGGGCGGCCGAGGCCACCGGCGACGAGCTCCGCTCCTTCGGCGATGCCGCGTTCGATCAGCGCCTGGATCTTGTCGAACTGGGCGGCGCTTGCGACCGGTCCGAGGTCGGTGCGCGAATCCGAAGGCGGACCGACGACGAGCGCATCCGCTTGCCTCGCGGCGATCGAGCTTGCCTCGTCCATGCGCTCCGCCGGCACCAGCATCCGCGTTGGCGCAGTGCAGGTCTGGCCGGAATTGCCGAAGCAGCGGCGGACGCCAGCAGCGACCGCGGCAGAGAAGTCGGCGCTGCGCAGGATGATGTTCGGCGACTTGCCGCCGAGCTCCTGATGCATCCGCTTGACGGTCGGTGCCGCGGCCTGCGCCACGGCGATGCCGGCGCGGGTCGACCCGGTGAAGGACACCATGTCCACGTCCGGGTGGCTGGCGAGTGCCGCACCCACCGTGGGCCCGTCGCCCTGGACGAGGTTGAAGACCCCCCTGGGCACGCCCGCCTCATCCATGATCTCGGCGAAGATCACGGCATTGAAGGGAGCGATCTCCGAAGGCTTCAGCACCATGGTGCAGCCGGTGGCGAGCGCCGGAGCGACCTTGCAGGCGATCTGGTTGATCGGCCAGTTCCACGGCGTGATCATCGCAACGACCCCGACCGGCTCGTGCACGATGCGCGTGGTCCCCTGCATGTAGTCGAAGGCAAAGGTCCCGAAGGCATTGATCGTCTGCTCGAAATGGGCAGCACCAAGGGCGGCCTGCTCGGCCCGGGCCATGGCGAGCGGCGCGCCCATTTCCCGTGAGATGACATCGCCGAGCTCGTCATTGCGGCGCTTCAGGATCGTTACAATGCGCTTCAGCAGTTCGACGCGCTCTTCCTTTGGCGACTGCGAGAAGGAGGCAAACGCCCGCCGCGCGGCCGCGACCGCCTTTTCCGCGTCGGCGGCACTGCCGAGTGCGATCGTACCCGTCGGCTGCTCGGTCGAGGGATCGATGACCTCAAGTATTTTAGACACCGAGGGCTCGACCCACTGACCGTCGATATAGAACTTGTGGGCATGTTTCATTGGTGGCTCCCATGGATGGCGTCCTGCGCGCCATCGGCGGCGCGTTCCAAGAATCCGGCGACAGCGACGATGGCTGCCTCGGTGTGCGGCAAAGCGGCCAGTTCGCCCAGTGTCACCGGTTTAATGGGCGGGCGTAGCCGATAGTAACCGACCTCGTCGGGCGGAACGTTACGGCATTGCGCCAGCAGTTCAACCGCGGTCAGACCGCACAGCCGGCCCTGACATGGTCCCATTCCGCATCGTGTGAACGCCTTCATTTGGTTAGGACCCGGAACGCCGAGCGCGGCAACTTCACGCAGCTTGCCGGCTGTGATTTCCTCACAGCGGCAGACGATGGTGTTGTCGTCCTCGGGCACGCGAAACGTTTTGCCGGGCCGGAACCGATGCTCGATGAAAGTCCTGCCCCTGAGGGCAAGAGCGAGCTTTCGTGCGAGTCGGTTCCGGCGCTGTTCGTAGGCACCCTGGCCAATTCGATTTAAGTCGAGCGCCGCAGACAGGCCCGCGAGCTCTCCTTGCACAGCCGAAGCAACCGCCCCGACAATTCCCGCCGCATCACCGGCGATCGAAATCGCCGGAACCGAACTTGCGCCGCGAACGTCGACGGCCGGACGGAAGGCTGCGAGGCGCTCGTCCCAGCCGTAGTCGCACCCGGCTGCCAGCGTGAGATTGAGGTTCGGCGCGATCCCCTGGTGCAGAAGCAGCAGGTCGCCCTCAATGTGCAGGGACTTGTTGCCGCGACGAAGCTGCAAGGCGCTGAATTGTCCGGAACCGACCGCCTCGATCGCGGTCACCCCGCGGATGACACGGGTTCGACGGTGAACGTCCAAGAGAAGCTTCAGGCCCTTGAGAGCATAGGGCGACGTGGCAAAGGTAAGCACGTGAGGCAGGGCCAAGCGCCAGTTCTCGACCGGCGTGGTATCGACGACCGCTGTCACGGACACGCCTACCCGCAGAAGTTGGCTTGCCAGCAAGTACAGCAGCGGCCCGGTCCCGGCGAGGATGGTCCGTCCGGAGGGAACGAGGCCTGACGACTTCATCAAGACCTGCGCCGCTCCCGCCCCCATGATGCCGGGCATGGTCCACCCCGGGAATGGGAACGGGCGCTCGAGCGCGCCGGTTGCGAGAATCACGCGATGGGCGGCGATCGGCCGGGCAATGCCGCCGAGCGAGATCCCGACCTCAAGCGCATGCGCGCCGTCGCCAGTTTCCTCGTCAGCGGGCCCGACGCTCCACACCGTCGCCCGGCGGGCATAGCTCAAGTCTGCGCGCTGGAACCGCTCGATGAGCCTCCGACCGGCAGCGTAGTCCGGCCCCAAGCGCGCAAGATCGGCATCCGAAGCACGGTCGACCGACCGATAGATCTGGCCTCCGGGCGAATCATTTTCGTCAGCCAGCAATACGGCGAGGCCGTGGGTCGAGGCTTCGATGGCTGCCGAGAGGCCGGCAGGCCCCGCGCCAACGACGACGAGGTCATAGGCAGGCGCGAGATCGGCGGCAGACTGAATGTTTCTAGTCATTCTTCCCGCCCCGGCATGGCCGCGCCGTCCTGTGTTTCGACCCGCATTCCCTCCACGACGGTGGTCATGCAAGCCTGTCGGTTCGGCAGTCCGTCAATTTTGACGAGGCACTCGAAGCACACACCCATCATGCAGTAAGGACCACGGGCGGCGTCGGACACCGGCGTACGCCGCGTGCTGCGATGTCCCGCGGCTAACAGTGCAGTGGCGACGCTGTCGCCCTGGCGGGCCATGGTCGGCGCGCCGTTGAATGTGAATGAGACCGAACTCTCTTTTCTGTCAGACAGCCGCCGGAACATGGAACCTCCGGGAATGAAATACGGAAAGATCGTCAGACAGCGCCCCGGCCGAAATTTGCCGCGGCAGGACCAGCGCATGGTTCGCCGCCAGCGTCACGCCGGAGTGGCAGGCGCATGCAAACGCACCTGGGAACCGCTCCGATTGCTCGTAAATGGGGTAGCCGTCGGGCGTCACTACGCGGAATGCAGCCCAGATCCGCACCGCTTTGGCGTCCCTGAGCAGTGGGAAGGTGCGTAGCGCGCGTTCGGCCAGAACTGCGGTGATTGGTCCTCGCGGTCGCTGATGATCGATCGTCTCCTCCTTGCTCTCGCCGATCAGCACAGGGCCCTCGTCTGTCTGCCGCAGATAGCCGGTGGCATGGCTGAGGAAAGGCTTCAGCCGCTCGGTGACGATGATCTGGCCGCGGCTCGGCGAGAGAGGAATGCTCAGCCCAACCATCGGGGCCAGCGCGGTATTGGCGATGCCGGCCGCAAGCACGACCTTGCCGGCACCGAGCCTCCATCCTTCCCCAGCCAGTTCGAAGGCGCCGGCGCGATGGTGGATCGCAGTTGTCTTCCGGTGCGGAAAATAATGAACGCCACGCTGCTGCAGCGCCTTGTGAAAGCCAGCGAACAGCCGCAGCGGGTTTGCGTGTCCATCGAGCGGGCTGAAAATCGCACCTGCCACTGTCTCGCCGACGAGGGGCAAGCGGCGGCGCGTCTCCGCCTGATCGAGTATCTCATACTCGAGCGGCGGCGTTCCTTCCGCGCCCATTCCTGGTTGGCCGGCGAGCTTCGCCATCGATGCGATCCCGCGTTCCAGCTCCGTTGGCGTTAGCCGAATTGAGAAGCCGCCCGACTGGACAAAGCCAGTGTCGATGCCGGTTTCGGCCTTGAGTTCGGCTGCCAACTGGTGCCAGTTCGCCGTCGAGGTTCGCGACCACCGCGAATAGGCGGCGTTGCCGAGGCCCTTGCTTGAGCTCCATACGAGACCGAAATTCGCCCGGGCGGCCCTGTTTGCCAGATCGCCTTCGTCGACGATTGCAACCCTTTCGCCGCATTTCGACAGACCCCAGGCAATCGATACGCCTACCAGCCCGCCGCCGATGACGATTACGTCGTAATCCATCCCGCTAACTTTCCTCGGCGCGTCGCTCCAACTGCTGTTCCCCGATCCGGCCTCACGGATCAGATTGCGCCGACCTTGACTTTCGAACCATCAAGGAGGCGCGACAGGCGGAAAGGGGTGGGGTCGACACAGGGTGTATCATTGGCAACCAGGTCGGCCGCGAGCCGGCCGATACCTGGGCCCAGTCCGAAACCGTGGCCAGAGGCGCCCGCCGCCAGATAGAGACCTTTCACGCCGTCGGCCGGCGAGATGACCGGCACCGCGTCCGGCGTGAAATCCACGTAGGCTCCCCAACTGTCGGCGACTTCGACCCCCGCCAATGCAGGAAACTGCTCGGTGACCCGTTTCAAGATAGCCGCGATGGTGCGGCGGCTCGGCGGCGGGTCGAGAACGCGCATCTGTTCGAAGGCCGTCGGTTTGCTCTTGTTCAAGCTTCCCAATGCCTCCGGACCCTGGAGGAAGGATTTGCCGATGCCGAACTGCACCGCTTTCAGACGCTTCATGAACATCGGCATGAACCAGCGGGCGTAGCGAATGCCTTGCGGGGTGATGTCGAGCATCGCCCTGCCGCTGATCGCAAGTGTGTAGCTGCCATCCAACCGGCGGGTCAGCGCGCACTCCGGCGTATAGATCGCCTCGCCCAGATTCGCTGTCGGCCGCGTCCGTAGCGCTGTCTGGCGCACGCTCGCTTGCGGAAACAGAACGCCGTGCTGGCGACAAAACAGCGACGTCCAGGCACCGCCGGCGCAAAGGACGGCTTGTGTCCGGATGGTCCCCTTTTCGGTGATAACCCCCGCTACCGCTCCATTTACCAGATCGAGGCCTCGCGCAGCGCACTCCTGGTGGATCGTCGCCCCAAATTTGCGAGCGCCGTTCGCGATCGTCGGCGCGGCGATGGCAGGCTCACCCTTGCCGTCATCGATTGAATGGACCCCGCCGAGCCATCGACGGCCGTTTGCCGGAATTGCGGCCGCCGCTTCGCTGGCGCTCAGCATCTTCGTATTGACGTTGAACTGGCGCGCTGTCTCACGCCATGCTTCCCATTCCGCCAATTGCTGCGGATTGTCCGTAGCGTAAAGCAGACCGCATCGGCGGAAACCGACGTCCTCTCCGATTTTGGACTCGAACTCACCCCATAGCCGCAGGGCGACACCCGATAGCGGCAGCTCGCGCTCATCCCGGTTCTGTTGGCGGCACCAACCCCAGTTGCGGCTCGACTGCTCGCAGCCGGCATGGCCCTTTTCAACCAGAGCGACGGACAGTCCCCGCTCCGCGAGAAAGAAAGCTGCCGTTGCACCAATAATGCCGCCGCCGATGACGACGACATCCGCCTTGGCGGGAAGCTCTTGATCGTTCTGTATGTGTTTGACAATTGGAGACATGGGGGCTGACCTGAGTTATTTTTTCGGCCGATCTATACGGCACTGTTTCCTGCCCCTCCGGCAGGAGCATCTGAGGCAATGACGGCTATCGCATCGACTTCTACGAGATAGCCGTAGTGGAGTTCCGGCACCTGAACGACCGTGCGAGTCGGGCGGGAAGCGCCCAGGCCTTGCCGTTCGAACGGATGCATTTCGATGACGCCTTCGGCCGGAAGCAGGAAATTCCCGATGGGCAGGGGCAGGTCTGGATCAAAGCTTGGGTTCATCGCGCGCCCTCGAAGTGAGCTCATGTGACGGTACCGAAGAAAGGCGAGCAGCATGCATCGAATGCAAATGCAGGGATGGCAGAAAGTTCGGTTTTTGGCGGCGCGACGGTCAAATCTTCGGCCGTCGCGCGGGTAAGTTACAGAGCATCGTCTGACGACAGTGGTTTTGAATCGACTTCCGGTCGAGCACGACAGATGCCGCGATCGGGTTCGTATCCCCCCTGCTGTTACAGGCTCAAATTGAAGAGCGTGCACAATTAAAAACAGAGATATAAGCCATGACTACAGGCATTCATGAGTCCCCTGCGCTTGCCATGATCCATACGGTCCCCGGGATCATCCCCGCGTTTAACGAACTCGTTGGCCACCATCTGCCCGCTTGGCGCCCGTTCAACATGTTGGATGAGAGCCTGCTGGGGAACACGATCCGCGAAGGCACGCTGTCACGTCAGACCATGCGGCGGCTTGCGACTCACATCTGGTCGGCGGTGGATGCGGGGGCTTCGGCGGTCCTCGTCACCTGTTCGTCGCTCGGCCCTGCAGTGGATGCGGCAATGCCACTCTGCCCCGTCCCCCTCTTCCGTATCGATGACGGGATGGCGATCGAGGCGATCAACCGCGGGAATCGAATCGGTGTCCTCGCGACCCTGGCTACAACAATGGAGCCTACGACCCGGTTGATTGAACGCCATGCGCAAAGAATGAATCGCGACGTTTCCGTCGCCAGTGGTCTTTGTGAGGGAGCCTTCGATAAATTGCGAAACGGGGACAGGGCGGCGCATGATGCGATGATACGCGAGGGCCTCGCTTCGCTCGTGGGCAGTGTCGACGTGGTTGTTCTTGCTCAAGCATCAATGGCGAATGCCCTGAAAGAAATGAGCGAGATGTCGGTGCCAGTACTTACTAGCCCTGAACTCGGTGTGCTGCACATGTCCTCCGCACTGAATGCGCGCTCCCGCGTCCAGGAAAGTGCTCAAAGTTAGGCCAGCGGTTTGCCTGCTTTCAGCAGTCCCGAACAGGCCGTCTTGAAGCCGCGCGATCCGATCGCAAAGCAGTGATCAAAGAAGGCATCAGGCGTCGCGGCATCGGCTGAAAGAGACAGTTTGCTGCAAGTCTCCATCGGGTGGTATCCGCGAAGAAAGGAAAAGTAGTGCTTTTAGGAGTGATCGCCGACGATTTTACCGGCGCAAGCGATATTGCAAACACAATTGCAAAGGGCGTGGCGCCTAACGGTGGACTGCGCACCGCCCAGTTTCTCGGCGTACCGAAAACCGCTGCATCTGCCGACGTTGAGGCGGGTGTGGTTGCCCTCAAAAGCCGAACTATTCCAGTCGAGGAGGCGGTAGCGCAATCCCTTGACGCCTTGAACTGGCTTCTGGCCCAAGGCTGCCGGCAGATCGTCTTCAAATACTGCTCGACATTCGATTCCACCCGTGACGGCAACATTGGACCCGTGGGCGAAGCGCTTGCGGCCGCACTCGATGTGAAAAGCGTCGTCGCATGCCCGGCGTTCCCAGGTGCTGGCCGCACCGTCTACATGGCGCACCTGTTCGTCCATGACCGGCTCCTGTGTGAATCCGGAATGCAGAACCATCCGCTTACACCCATGACGGATCCCGACATTCGCCGATGGCTGCGATACCAGACCCGATCGTCCGTTGGGCATGTCGCGCTTGATACGGTTCGCAAGGGTGCCGAGGAAGTCGCCGCTGCGCTTGCCGCGAAGGATGACACGTTGGTAATCGTCGATGCGACATCCGATCAGGATCTGATCACAATCGGGTCGGCGATTGCCGACCATAAGCTGGTAACAGGCGGGTCTGGCATAGCGATTGGTCTTGCTGAGAACTTCATTCGGCGCGGCCAAGCTTCAGGAAACTCAGGCAGGTTGATCGGAACAGACGGGCCGGACGCGATCCTGGCGGGAAGCTGCTCTGGTGCGACCCGCAGCCAGATCGATGTCCACAAGCAAAACCACCCGACGCTAGCCATCGACGTCGACAAGGTGATGAGCGGCGAAACCACCTCCGACCACGTCGTAGAATTTATAACGGGCAATCACGGCCAGGCCCCGCTTGCCTACTCCTCCGGTACACCTGAAGAAGTCAAGGCCATTCAGGCGAAGTATGGTCGCGACAAAGTCGCAGCCAAGCTCGACGCCCTCTTCGCCGACACAGCCCTCAAGCTGATTCAATCGGGCGTGACACGGTTGGTCGTTGCTGGCGGCGAAACGTCTGGCGCAGTCGTATCAGCTCTGGATCTTGGCGCGCTGACGATTGGGCAGGAAATTGATCCAGGCGTGCCAGTCCTCCTTTCCGATGGCGACAAGCCGATCGCTCTTGCCCTGAAGTCAGGCAACTTCGGCTCTGCCGATTTCTTCGTCAAAGCGCTGGAAAGGTTGAAAGCAAATTGAGTAGCTCGGAAAACAGAATCCGCGAGGATATCGTACGCTTGTCGCGGTCGCTCTATGAACGTGGTTTCTCGGTCGGTTCCGCAGGCAACATCAGCGCGGCCGTTGATGACGTCATCCTCATGACACCCACGAACTCCTGTCTTGGCTTTCTAGATTCCGCCAAGATCAGCAAAGTCACGCGTGATGGTCGGCACCTGTCAGGGGACAGACCATCCAAGGAAATTTTTCTGCACAAGGCATTTTATGAAACGCGGCCCCAGACCGGAGCGGTGGTTCATCTTCATTCAACCTATGCAACCGCGCTCTCCTGTTTCACCGACATCGACCCTGACGATTGCATCCCGCCGCTCACCCCATATGTTGTGATGCGCGTGGGCCAGGTCAAACTCTTGGAATACGTGCGGCCGGGAGATGAGAAGGCGGGAGATTTGATCCGGGCGCTCGGGGGGAAATATGCTGCAGTGCTTCTCGCAAATCACGGCCCGGTCGTCACCGGCAAAGATATTTCCTCGGCCGTCTATGCGGCGGAAGAACTGGAAGAAACCGCGAAACTGCTCCTTATGCTGCGTGGCCTGCCAACGCGGATGTTGTCGGATGAAAACGTGGTTGAGCTCAAGTCCGTTTTCGGCGCGTATTAGCCCCTCCGCTTTTCAAAGGCGACGGCCATAATGTTGTCGCTTCATCTTTCGAGCCAGGATCGGAGTTTAACGAGATTGAACGTGATCTCGGGCCAATTGACTTCCGGATCAACAACGCCAGCAGCGCAACTTCAACGACGGTGGGAACTCTCCCGGAAGAGTCCATCCAGCCGCCGCCTCATTGTCTGCTTTTTGGACCCGCACTGCACATTCCCGTCGGTATCGGGGAATGCCAGCTCGGGTCGAACAATGCCGTCGCGCATCTGCGCTCAGAAGGTAAAATCGTCCCAGATGATCTCTTGGCCCATACCTCGCCGGTCGGATGGGAACACATCGCCTTCTCCGGGGATTTCCTCTGGGATCGTGCCGCGACTGCGACCGGCCGGAAACCACTCAACCTGACCGGAAAACAGCGAGCAGCGTGAGGGCGTTCAGGCTTCGTTCTCCCTTATCGTTGTTTAGCGGGAAACCAACGCTATGCCCTCAGTTTAGCTCGTCTGCGACTCCAAATCCATCATTATCGATACTTGAAACCTATCGATAGTGAGAGGTCGCGAAAATTGGCATCCAGCTGACGGAAATAATAAGCCAGTTGACTTCCGTTTGTAGAATTTGAGACGTTAATTCATATGGTTAATAACCGCCTAAGATGGGATCGGCCTCGGCCAAATAGGGTAACCGGGTGTGGCTTTTGCTTTGTGATTTCAATTGAAGTGCTCAGCGGTAAATACGACGCCGAACTTTCACCTAACGACTCCAGGCCGAGCAAGGGGAGGGAGCTTTCAAAGCCCGGGTACCTTGGGGAAATTGCGCCGGAAGCGGAGGCCGACGTTGCGGTTTGAGTCGCACTGTCACGCCCGAGCTCCAGAATTAACGCTCATCGATTATCGCTGCACGCAAAGTGCCTAAGTTGCCGTTGATGTTCGATATTGCAATGGCCTGGCAAAAAGTGGCTCGCTGAAATCGTTAGAGGAAAATCGTACGCCGTTGAGCGTCTAAACCCAACGGACATATGACAATTTTCGGTTTGAAACGGTAAAGCAAAACCCACACCGGCATCCCGTATGTCCACGGCAGGGCCGGAAATGCGTTCGTCGAGGTCTCACGGACACATGGGGATCTTGCAATTACCTCTTGCGTTACAAGCGGCTACTTGCTGGAACCAAGAAGTGGAGAGGAAAGGGTTGCAGTGTGAAGGTCCGCTATCCCGCGATATACAAGATACACGGCGCGAAAAGCCTTCCAGATGAGGCGGAGCGCATGCTTCTACTTTCTGTCGAAAACCCGCTGATTACGGCGACGCTGACCACAAATCCAGAGCCGGACTTCCTGCATATTGAAAAATCCGCGGCGCTCGCAGCGCTACTTCTGAAAGGCATCTTCGCCCCTGACAAGGAAGGCACTTTGCAAGAGCGCCTTGCGGCAGAACTCGAAGAAGTCAGAGCTCGCCGGGAGAAGCGAACCGGAAAGGGCCTGTTCCTTGTATTTGAGTGCGAAGCGGAGATTCCCACGCCGGAGTTCAAGGCGCGGCGCGATGTCGAAGAGTTCGGCGTCTGCCTTGGTGCCCTTGAGAAGCAGGCTATTCGGGAGATTTTCCGGCCCACGGTGCAAGGCGCGATTATGGCCCTGGGATTGGGGCTTCCCGCGAATGCAGACCGACGGGTCGAAAAACTTGGCGACGCGGTCTATCTCATCGACCTAGCCGGCAACAAGCCGATCTATGCTTTTTCATTTCAGGGCGGCCATGCACGCGCTTCAGTTGCCAGTCCGCTTACCGACAGCGTCATCGCCGAGGTGGCGGCAATCGCACCAAAGCTCGCTGCCGACAAGGCGATGGCCCGTCCTGTGAGCTTATTGGTCACCTCGCTGGAAGAAGCCACAGAGGAGTTGCAGCGCTTTATCTCCGCCTGGTCAGCACTTGAAATGTTCGTCAACGGCGCCTTCAAGTCCACATACGAAGCGCGTTGGTTTGCAATCATGGAAGAGGGTGCACCGGCATCAGCAAGGCCCGTCTTCGCGCGCTTTCAAGATGTAATGAGCGACAAGTACAGGCTCACGGACAAATTCCTCGTCATGGCCTCTGTGCTCGATCCCGCCACAGCCGCCGGGGACGCGGCCGAGTTCGGGAGGCTCAAGAAACTGCGCGACGGGCTTCTTCACGCCTTGGACACATCATCGCCGCTGCCAACAGACGCCGTTCAAAAGCTGCTCCTGAAGTATATGAAACTCCACTTGGCCGGCGGTGGAGGTCGGGTTGAAGGAGCATAACCCGCTGGCGTCGGCGGCCGGCGCTCTTTGTTGCGAGGCTTCAGGCTTTGTCCAGCCAGGTCCCGTAAGCGCGAAGGTCGAGCATGGGAACCGTTGCAAGTTTCTGCAGCTGAATGATTAGCTCGAACAAAAACGCAGTGGCGGGCTTGCTTCCCTCGGCAATCCCAATTTCACCGTCAGCCCAGCACGTGAAATGCCCGTGAGCTGCGACACAGCCGAGATCAAGCCGCCCGAACTCAGTTGAAGCGAGCGCCGTCAGCTGATTGGTCAAAGATGAGCCAAGCGGCGGCTTCCAGTCGCTATCCAGCGTGAGGATGCCGCCGAGAATGGGCGGGAGCTCACGCTTGTGCTCGCCGCTTAAATGCGGAATCGGAAGACTGGTCCGGGAAAGGCGGCGCACACTCTCGACTTTTTGGGCCGCGTATTCCACGAATTCTGCATTGATCGTCTGCTTTGCTTCAAAGATCGCATAGACGCTTTCGGCGGGGACGATGATCTCGTTGCCGATGCTGAAAATCAGCGGCGAATACTGCCGGTCATAAATTACAACGTCGATCTGTTCGCTAAATTGGTTGTTGCTGTCACAGACATGCGCCTTGGCTACCTTGTATCGCTGGGGAAGGTACGTGGTCAGAAGTCCGCGCCAGGCTTCCTCTGTAGCATCACCTTTCGTGCCCATATGGCCGAGCGTTTGGCGGGCAGCAGTTAGCTTTTGTTCGACGTCCTTGTGAAGGTGGGTGTGTTCCGGCGTGCAAATTTGACCCCCTTGGCGGGGTAATCGGCGTCCAATTTTGACCCCCCTCAGATTTCATCTGACCATCCGGCTTTTTGCGGCGGATGGAGCGGGAGTTGAAGCGAGTGGATACGATTGCGCGTGTTCGACGGGCCTTCCATGTGCAGGGCTGGTCGGTGAAGAAGATCGTCCGGGAACTGCATGTGTCGCGCAACACGGTCCGCAAGATTTTGCGCTCCGACGAGACCGACTTTACCTATGAACGAGAGCGGCAACCGCTGCCGAGGATCGGAGCGTGGAAGGCCGAGATCGAGCGGTTTCTGACAGCCAATGAGGGCAAGCCGTCGCGTGAACGGCTGACGCTGATCCGGATTTACGAGGAGGTCAGGGCACTCGGTTACGATGGCAGTTATGATGCGATCCGGCGATACGCCAAGACCTGGGCGAAGAACCGGGGAGTTGTCACGGCGGAAGCCTATGTGCCGCTCTACTACGCGCCGGGTGAGGCTTACCAGTTCGACTGGAGCCACGAGATCATTCTGATCAACGGCGTGACGACGACCGTCAAGGTCGCTCACGTCCGGCTCTGCCACAGTCGGATGATGTTTGCGCGGGCCTATATGCGCGAAAGCCAGGAGATGGTGTTCGATGCGCACGACAAGGCCTTCGCCTTCTTCCGTGGCACCTGCACGCGCGGCATCTACGACAATATGAAGACGGCGGTCGAGGCCGTATTCGTCGGCAAGGAGCGACAATACAATCGCCGCTTCCTGCAGATGTGCAGCCACTATCTGGTCCATCCCGTTGCCTGTACGCCCGCATCCGGATGGGAGAAGGGACAGGTCGAGAACCAGGTTGGTCTCGTGCGCGAACGCTTCTTCACTCCACGCCTACGGGTCAAAAGCCTGGAGGAGCTGAACGTCTGGCTGCTCGACAAATGCATCGCCTATGCCAAGGCACACCGCCATCCCGAGCAAGCCGAGCGGACGATCTGGCAGATGTTCGAGGAGGAGCGCGGCAGCCTCGTGCATTACGTCGGGCCGTTCGACGGTTTCCACTGTGTCCCGGCCTCGGTGTCGAAGACCTGCACGGTCCGCTTCGACAACAACAAATACTCTGTCCTCTCAACGGCTGTCGGCCGCCCTGTTGAGGTTCATGCCTATGCCGAGAAGATCGTGATCCGGCAGGATGGCGTGAATGTCGGTGAGCATCCTCGTTGCTTTGGCCGTGGCGAGACTATCTACGATCCTTGGCATTATGTCCCCGTTCTGGCTCGCAAACCTGGTGCTTTGCGCAACGGTGCGCCGTTCCGGGAATGGGTCTTACCCGCAGCGATGGAGAAGGTGCGCCGCCGGCTGAAGAGCGTCCATGATGGTGATCGGCAAATGGTCACCATCCTCGGCTGTGTTCCCACCGACGGTCTGGCGGCCGTCGATGCTGCCTGCCAGGAGGCTTTTGATCACGGCGTCTGCTCGGCCTCGGTGATCATCAACATTCTGGCCCGCAGCCGTGATCCCGCTCCGGCCGCAACCCTGCAAACCCCGGATGCGCTGCGGCTGACCCATGAACCGGTCGCCGACTGCGCACGCTATGACAGCCTCAGGAGGGCAAGTTGATGGAACGCACACAGGTTCTCGAACTCATGAGCACGCTGAAGCTCTATGGAATGCGCAGCGCCTACGACGAGGTCATGGGAAACGGCATCAAACGGCAGCACGAACCGCCGCGCATCGTCGGTGATCTCTTGCAGTCGGAGATCGCCGAGAAGCAGGCCCGCTCCATTCGCTACCAGCTCAGCATCGCCAAGCTGCCGCTCGCCAAGGACATCGACGACTTCGACTTCGCCGATACACCCGTCAATGAATCCCTGGTGCGGGAGCTGGCTACCGGCACCTTCGTCGCCGATCAGCGCAATGTCGTGCTCGTCGGCGGCACGGGAACCGGAAAGAGCCACCTGGCCATCGCCATCGCTCGCGCGCTCATCCGCAACGGAACACGCGGGCGCTTCTTCAACGTCGTCGATCTGGTCAATCGGCTGGAAACCGAAACACGCAGCGGCAAGCAGGGGCGGACGGCCGACTACCTCAACCGTCTCGACTTCATCATTCTCGACGAACTCGGATACCTGCCGTTCGCTCAGGCCGGCGGCCAGCTCCTGTTCCATCTCATCAGCAGGCTTTACGAGCGCACTTCGATCATCGTCACCACGAACCTCGCCTTCGGCGAATGGCCGACGGTGTTCGGCGACGCCAAGATGACGACGGCGCTCCTCGACCGTCTGACCCATCACTGCGAGATCGTCGAAACCGGAAACGAGTCCTGGCGCTTCAAGAACCGCTCTCAAAGCTAAAGCCGAAGAAAGCCATCACCCGCACTTGGCCTACCCTTTGCAACCCCGGCCAGCGCCGGGCAGGCCAAGCGCTGATCTACATCATCAGGGGGTCAAAATTGGACGCCGATAAGGGGTGAATTTTGGACGCCGATTGACACCCTGGCGCCAGTTCGCGGAAGCCGAGCGCTTTCATCGCCGGGGCCGCGAGGATCTTTCGGCCTAGCTTGATGCCGCGCACCAACGTGTCGATGTCGGCTTGCTTGGTGAGGTTGTTCCCGACAAAAAGGATTGGATCTTCGGCCTTGGAGCTTCTGATCGAAACTTTGCCTCGTGCTTGCGGCCGCAGGATGCATGGATTGATCGAGACGCCGTGACCATCTATCTGACCGCGCGACGCATCGCCAACAAGTGCCGGTGTGACGTGAAACTGTACGTCGGGCCGGCCGCAGCCGGACGTGTCGATGAAGCCGCCAGTCTCAACGACGTTCGACGAGAGCAGCCCCGAGCGGTTGAACAGGTATTGTAGGCCGTTGACCGCGGCACGTATCCCCTTGTCCTGACCTCTCAGCGAAATCGCGCGGTCGGTAATGCCATAAACCGAGGCGGTGATGTGATCTTGAAAATTCTCTCCGACGCCAGGCAGATCGCGTAGTACCGGAATGCCGTGGGACGAAAGATGGGCGGCTGGGCCGATGCCGGAAAGCATCAGAAGCTTTGGCGTGGCGAGGGCCCCAGCGCAAAGGATGACCTCTTCCCTAGCTTTCGCTTTGTGGTCGATACCATCCGCAGTCCTGTAGGCGATCCCAGAGGCAGCGCCATTTTCCATCAGTATGCTGCGGGCGGCACTTTCGGTACTGATCGTCAGCAGCGGTGATCCCCGCACAACCTTTAGATAGGTTGCCGCCGTCGATCCGCGTCGGGCCTGAAACGTTGTCGTCTGGTAGAAGCCGATGCCTTCCTGGGATGCCCCATTGAAGTCATGCGAAAAGGGCAGACCCACTTCCTGCGCGGCGCGAACGAAGGCGGAACTGATCGGGTGCCGGTGGCGCGGCTCGGAGACCTTCAAGGGCCCGCCCGTCCCGTGATACTCGCCGGCGAGTGTCTCGTTGTCCTCGCAGCGCTTGAAAACCGGCAAAACGTCGTCGTAGCCCCAGCCCTCACAGCCGAGATCACGCCAGGTATCGTAATCCTGCGCCTGACCGCGAATATAGATCATTGCATTGACGGAGGAGCCGCCGCCGAGCGTTCGGCCCTGCGGCACAACGAGAACACGACCATTGGCGCCTGGTTCGGGTTCCGTTTCATACATCCACGTACGCTTGGAACCGATCACGCGCACGAAGGTGGCGGGGATATGGATGAAGGGTGTATTGTCCCGCGGACCCGCCTCCAGCAGAAGGACTGTCTTGCCGGCCGTAACGAGCCGGTTCGTTACCACGCAGCCGGCCGAGCCGCCACCCACCACAATGTAATCGAACGTCTTCATCCGCTGTCTGATCCTCTACGAGCCCACAGATAGAGTGCGCCGAACGATGTCAGCACACCAAAGCGGCATCAGGCGCCGATGTGGCTGACGAACTTCACAGTTTGATAGGCGTCGAGACTTTCCGCCCCGCCCTCGCTGCCATAGCCGCTGTCCTTGATGCCCCCGAACGGCGTCTCCGCCGCGGCGATGCCGAAATGATTGATGGACACCATGCCCGCTGCAAGCTCGCACGCGAAGCGGTCCGCCACCGCCAGCGAGCGGGTAAATGCGAAGGCGGCCAAGCCAAAGGGCAAGCGATTGCTACGCTTGATCGCTTCATCGACAGATTCGACACGAACCAGTGCAGCCAGAGGGCCAAAGGGTTCCTCGTTCATGATGCGTGCCTCTTCCGGCACATCGGACAACACCGTCGGCTCGAAGAAGAAGCCGGCATTGCCAATGCGTCGGCCACCACATTCCAGCTTCGCGCCGGCTGCCACCGCGTCCTCGACGAACATCTCCATCGCATCGAGACGCCGCGGGTTGGCCAGCGGACCCATCTGGGTGCCCTCTGTCAGTCCGCCACCGACCTTGAGTGCCTTGACCCCGGCGACGAAGCTATCCTTGAAGCGGTCGTAGACGGAGTCCTCGATATAAAAGCGGGTTGGCGATGCGCAGACCTGACCGGCGTTCCGAAACTTCAGCATGACGCCGAGCTTGGCGGCCGCTGCAATGTCTGCGTCCGCCGCAACGATGTAAGGGGCATGTCCCCCGAGCTCCATCGTCGAACGTTTCATGTGCGAGGCGGCCGCCGCGGCCAGCGCCTTGCCGACCGGAACCGAGCCAGTAAAGGAGATCTTTTGAATGATCGGCGATGCAATAAGATATTCGGAGACCTCAGCTGGGATGCCGAAGACGATGTTTACGACACCATCTGGCACGCCAGCGTCCTGGAATGCCTTTGCGAGCTCGATGCAGGCAGATGGTGTTTCTTCCGGTGGCTTCGCGATCACCGAGCATCCGGCGGCGAGTGCCGCGGAAATCTTGCGAACAAGCTGATTGATCGGGAAATTCCAGGGAGAGAAGGCGGCAACGGGGCCGACCGGCTCCTTGATCACGATTTGCCTCGCGCCAGGAATGCGCGAGGGGATCACCCGACCGTAGGAGCGGCGAGCCTCTTCCGCATGCCATTCGATGTGCTCCGGCGCAGCATTGGCCTCGCCCCGTGCTTCCGTCAGTGGTTTGCCTTGTTCGCGCACCATGTGCTGGGCGATTGTCTCTGCGCGTTCGCGAACCAAGGTGGCTGCGCGCAGCATGACGCGGCAGCGTTCCAGAGCTGTCGTCTTTCGCCAGATTTCAAAGCCCTTGGCTGCGGCGGCCAGCGCTTCGTCGAGATCGGCTCGTTCGCAGACCGGCAGTCGCGCAATGACCTGTCCGGTTGCCGGGTTCTTGACCTCGGTTGTGCGGCTACCAGAAGGCGCGCGCCAGGTTCCGTCGATCAAAAGCGGTTTATCCAACATTGCTTATTTCCTTCGAATTTCCGTCATAGACGGCGTTCGGCAGGCTGCTTACGACCTGCACATATTCCTTCGCGATACGGGTGACGATTTCGGCTGCAGGCAGAACTTCGGAGACGAGCCCCGTGCTCTGGCCGGCCTCCACCTTGCCGCCGCTCACGTCTCCGTCGAAGGCCGCGGCTTTCAGGGAACTGGCAACGAAGAGCGCCTTGCGCCGATCGTCGGAAAGCCCCTCGGCTTCGGCCTTCGCCATGCCTTCGGCGAACTGGTTGCGAATGACGCGGATGGCGCCGAAACCGCGTCCGACCACCATCGTGTCGGCAACTCCGGCTTTTACCAGCATGTCCTGATAGGCCGGATGCAGACGTGCCTCACGCGACATCATGAAGCGTGAGCCAAATTGCGCAGCACCCGCCCCGAGCGAGAGAGCGGCTGCGAGCCCGGAGCCATCGGCAAAGCCGCCAGAAAGGATCAGGGGTATCTCGGGAACGGCCTTGGCGATCGCCCGACCAAGAACGAGCGTAGAAACCAGTTCCGGAGGCGGATGACCACCGGCTTCGCCGCCAACGGCAATCAACCCATCGACGCCTGCGTCAGCTGCCTTGCGGGCATGGATCTCACCCGAGACGACATGCAAGCAGATCGTTCCGACGGCCTTGAAGCGATCGATGTACTTTTTCGGTCCGCCCTGGGAAGCAATCAAAACCGGGATGCGTTTTGCCAAGAGCATGTCGATGATCGCGTCAGCGCCTTGGCGGTAGAGAGGCAGGTTGACGGCGAAAGGACGATCAGTTCCCGCCCTGATCTCGTTGATTGCCTCTTCGAGATCATGGGGATACATCGGCCCGGCAGCAAGAACGCCGAGACCCCCGGCATTCGACACCGCAAGTGGCAATGCCGAGTTGGATGACGCCCAGGACATACCTGCCTGAATGATCGGCAAGTCGATGCCCAGCAATTTGGTGACGTTGGTCTCGATGCGCATGTCAGCTCTCGATGCCCACGAGTTTGCGCGCGTGGGCGGCAAGTTGCTTCTTCTGAATTTTGGAACTGGCTGTCATGCCGATCGACTCGAAATCCTCGACGATCCAGACGTGGCGCGGCACCTTGAAGCCCGCCATTTCCCGCTTCGACCACTCGATGATCTCCGCCTCCGTTGCCGTGCAGCCATCATTGAGAATGATGAAGGCGGCGGTGACCTCGACGAGACGTTCATCCGGCACGCCAACCACGGCCGCCTGGCGGATCAGCCTGTTCTGGTGCAGCACGTTTTCGACATCGGCGGGCGATACGTTCTCGCCACCTACGCGCACGATTTCCTTCGCCCTGCCGAGAAATCTTAGCCGCCCGGTGGTATCGAGTGCGCCAAGGTCACCCGTCGATAACCAGCCATCGGCGGACAGCGCGGCTGCGGTTTCTTCCAGTTTGTCGAAATAACCCTTCATGACGTTCCAGCCGCGAACATGGATCTCGCCAGGTTCGTCCGGTCCAGCATTACGCCCCTCTTCAGTGCGGATGCGGACATCGACTCCGGTTTGAACTCGCATGGCCGCGCTGACGCGAACCTCCTCTGGCTCCCACCAACAAGATTGGGCCACATTGGGAGAGGCTTCCGACAGCCCGTAGCCAACGACGCATTCGCGTGCGCCAAGCTCGTCGATGACACGACGAACAATTGTGGGGGACGCGGCAAGCCATGCGCCGCGCAGGTTGAGGTGGCGCGACGGCAGGTCGGGATGTGTGAGGAGCATCAGCGCCATGGTGTCGTTGCCCGAGAAATGCGTGCAGCGCTCCCTTTCCATCAGGCGAAGCGCCTCGCCGGGCTCGAAGCGGTCCATGCTTACCAGGGTCACCGCATGCTGCAGACATGAGAGGATCGACAGCGTGGTGCCCGCGACATGGAAGAACGGGCGGGCACTGTGGAAACGGTCACCAGGCCGCAATCCCATCCGCAGGCCGGAGAAGAAGGCATTCGGCAACATGTTGCGATGCCGAAGCAACACGCCCTTGGGGAAGGAAGTTGTGCCGGATGTGTATTGAATGAGGAGGACGTCGTCGGCGTTGTCCTCTGGTTTCGTGCGCACCAGCGTGCTTGCGTACAGCTCACGATAGTTTTGCGCGGCAGAAGGAACATTGTCCCCAATCACCAGAACTCGCCGAAGGTCGGGCAGGGCATCGTGCGGGAGCGCACTATCTAGGCCTGGACACACCTCGCGAAGCATTGAGATGAAGTCGATCTTGAGGAAACGATCGCAGGTAACGAGCGTGGTCACGCGCGACTGCTTTAGCGCATACGCCATTTCGGCGGTAACGAAACGGGTATTGATGGGGACGGTCACGGCTCCCATTGATCCGATCGCCAGGAAGATGACGACCCATTCAATGGAATTCCCGAGGCACAGGCCGACATGATCTCCCTTGCGCACGCCCGCTGCGAAAAGCGCATCGCGGGCGTCGGCAACTCTTGTTTCGAGTTCTTGATATGTCAGCCTGCCGTCGCTTGCGACGATCGCTTCGACATCCGGCGCAATGGTCGACGAACGGCGTAACGCGGCAGAGATCGTCAAGGGGCAAGTGGCGTGGAGATCGAGATCGCTCATTTGCCGCTCCCACTGCCAACGACTTCGGAGAACTTTTCGATGCCGGAGCGCCAGTTGCCATCGGCAAGGCAGCGTTCGATCGCTGCCATTTCGATGCGGATACCGTTGCCAAGGTTGGTTTCATGGCCGAGGTCAACAGCCTGTTTGGACAACGCCATCGCAAGTGGTGGTGCTGCCGCAATGCTTTGGGCAATTTCCTGCCCTACCTTCTCCAGTTCGTCCGCCGGCACGACCCGCGCGACGAGGCCGCGTTGATAGGCTTCGTCAACCGGCATGATTCGACCGGTGAAGAGCAGTTCCTTAGCGTTCATGCGTCCAATCACCCGCTGTAGGCGCTGGGTGGCGCCAACCGTGCCCCATTGTGGTTCCGGGAAGCGGAATGTCGTGTTCTCAGACGCGATGACGAAGTCGCAACTCATGAGAATCTCACCGCCGGAGCCGACGACCGGCCCTTGCGTCAGAGCGACAATCGGCTTGCCGCAGCGGCCGATCGCGTCATAGGCGGCGAAGGAGGCCTGCCGGCGCGCAAGCACCCAAGCTTCGTCCTTGTCGGCGCGTTCCTTTAGGTCCGCGCCCGCACAGAATACTGGACCGTTGGCGGAAAGCAGAATGACGCGGACATCTGGCTTTGAGTCCAGGCGTTGAAATGCCTCGCGAAGCGCGATGCACATTTCAAGATTGACCGCGTTGCGGGACTGCGGGCGGTTCAGGACAACGCGCGCGATGGCCCCGTCCTGCGTTACCGATACAGCATCGAGGCTCATCCGATCGCTCCTTCCTTCCGAAGCGCCGCAATCTCAGCGTCGGTCAGGTTCATCTCGTCTCTCAAAATGGTCTCGGTGTCGGCGCCAAGCAGCGGCGGACAGCCTATCTCGGGGCTGTCGAAACCTTCGAAATTCACAGGCGTGCGAAGTGCCTTGAACGTGCCTTCCGCCGGGTGTTCGAACGTGCCTACCATACCGCGCGCCAGCATATGCGGATCATCAAGGATCTGCCGCGTCGTGTTGACTTCGCCGGCCGGTATGCCGACTGCGCGTAGCGCTTCGGCCAGCGGCGCGCGCTCACATGCCGCAATCGCCGTGCGCATCTCGTCCATCACTCTTTTTCGATTGGCCACTCGCCCGCCGTTGTTGGCGAGGGCGGGGTCGGCACCGAGCTCAGACAGGCCGAGGACGTCACACAGTCGTCCCCAATGTTGATCGCTGCCGCTGATATGCAACCATCCGCCATCACGGCACTCGAAGGCTGCTGAGGGAACGCGGCCCGGATGCTCTGTGCCGGAGCGACCGATATCTTCGTCCAAGGCGAAAAGGCGCGCGGCGGCCAGCGCAAGCAGACTTGCCTGCACATCCATCATCGCAAGGTCGATATGGCACCCCTTACCACTGCGGCCCCTGCCGACGAGGCCGGTTAGAATGGCGATCGCGATCCACAGGCCGGCGGTCAAGTCGGCGATCGGCACGCCAGCCTTGGCCGGCGGCGTATCGGGATGGCCAGTCAGGTGCATGATACCGGATAATGCTTGAAACACCGTGTCGTAGCCGGCGCGCTCTCTATACGGTCCGGTCTGGCCGAAGCCGGTATTGGAAACATAGATCAGGCCTGGATTGAGCGCCGAGAGTTTGCCGTAGCCAAGATCGAAGCGATCCATGTCGCCGGGAAGGAAGTTTTCCAGCACTACATCGTGCTGCGATGCGAGCCGTGCTGCGATCTGCTGCGCCTTTGGCGACTTCAGATTCAGCGTCAACGATCGCTTGCCGCGATTAAAAGCAAAGAAGTAGGCACTTTCGCCACCGGGAAGACGCGGCTCGAAGACGCGCGATTCATCGCCGCCACCCGGCCGCTCCACCTTTGTGACAGTTGCGCCCAACTCAGCGAGAATCTGGGTCGCCATCGGGCCTGCCAGGACGCGGGAAAAATCCAGAATACGGATGCCTTCAAGCGGTTTCATTTGGCCTCCGTGCGGAAACTGCGCATTTTAGCATTAAGTTCTCGGCCAGCTGCCATGGCTTGAGGGTAGGGGAGGTCTTCCACCCGATAGTAGAGCGCCTTTGCGGCTGCCATGGCGAGCGGGTTGGCCGTCGCCCACGCCTCTGCAATCTCGACCGCCGCCGCGAGAATCCCGTCGGGGGGCACAACGCGGTTGCACAGGCCGAGTGACATAGCTTCATCCGCACCAATCAACCGGCCGAGGCTGATCATTTCAAAAGCAGCCTTGCGACCCAGCGACCGCTGCAGGCCGGTCATGACGAGTGCTGGCACAATGGAATGCTTCAGCTCGGGATAGCCGAATTTCAGGTTGGTCGCCGCCACCATCATGTCGCAGCCGATGGCAAGGCCCGCACCGCCGCCGACGGCAGCGCCCTGCACTGCGGAAACGATGGGCTTCGACAGGCTTTGCATCATTGCCTGCGTTCGGCACGTCAAATCTGCGCGCTTTTCGACCAGATCCTGATTTCCCGGCGTCAGCGTCTCGAACTCTGACAGGTCGGCGCCAGCGCAAAAAGCACGACCATTCCCGGCCAACACGATCGCGCGGATCGCGGGATCCGCATCCGTGGCCAATAGCTCGTCGTGGATCGCTTGGGTGAGTTCGGTATTCAACGCGTTGAGCTTTTCGGGGCGGTTCATCGTAACGATGCGCACCGCGCCGCGTGTCTCGGCGAGAAGAACGGTAGAAGATGGAACGTTCATGCCCTAACCCTATGCTGCCAGATGGCCAAAGCCGCTGCGCGCGACCCGGCTTAAAAGTTCACGTTTGAGGATGGCCTCGCAGCGACGGGAGGCCTCTTGCAATTTCTCCAGGTCAAGACCGGTCTCGATCCCTTCGGCTTCGAACAGGTTGACGAGGTCTTCTGTGGCGACGTTGCCCGTGAAACCTTCGCCGTATTTGATCTGTGCCGGGTGGCCGCCGACGCCGCCCATCGCACTGTCGAACCAGCGGCAGCCTGACTCATAGGCGGCGTAGCAGTTGGCAAGCCCCGTTCCGCGACTGTCGTGAAAATGGGCGATCGGGGTCATATCCGGCAGTTCGTGGGCGACCCGCTTGAAAAGGCTTTTGATCGACGCGGGTGTGCCATGCCCTGTCGTATCGCAGACGGAGACGTGGTTCACACCGAGCTGTGAGAAACGGGCGAGGTCGGCAAGCACGCTCGAGGGATCGACCTTGCCTTCGAACGGGCAGCCAAGCGCCATGGAAATCACCCCGATCAGCCGGAAGCGTCCGTTCGCCAGTTTCACCATTTCCGCGACATTCGCCCACTGCAATTCTCGGGTAGTTCTAAGGTTGCGCTGGGTGTGGGCTTCGGTGGCAGAAACCAGCAGGCTGATTTCTTCGGTACCATGTCCGGCATCGAGATCGGTAATCGCGCGTTGAACAGCTTTAATGTTGGGGCAGGTGGCCTTGTAGCGCGTGCCCTTGCGTCTGGTGATGCCTGCCAGAACCTGCGACGCGTCTGCAAAGACAGGGACGTGCACCGGGCTGCTGTAGCTTGTTGCTTCAATCCTGGGAAAGCCGGCATCCGAGAACGCATTGATCAATGCGATCTTGTCGGTCGTAGACGTCGAAACAGCCTCATGCTGCAGTCCGTCTCGCGCAAAGCATTCGCAGATTGTGATTTCGCTCGCCATGCCTCACCTCCGTTCGGCTTGACGACAGAAATGTATTTATTCGTTCACAATGTCAACTAGTTTCTTTTCCATAGCAGCGACGTGCTTCACTCTTCCTCCAGGCTCTTGAGGTCTGACTGTGAGGCGGTGTTGCGCAGTTCGTGATAATATTTGCTGCTTGTGCGGGTAACGCGGCGCAGGAGCTCGACAAGGATTTGTTGCTCGGCGCGGCTCAAGGTGGCGAGCATTTCCTCGTTACGCTCGAAGGAGTCTTCAAGGATGCTTCGCGACAGTGCCAGGCCTTCTGGGCTTAACGTCAACAGGATGCTGCGTCCGTCCTGGGGGTTGGCAGTCTTGGCGATGTAGCCGCGCTCAATCATTGCCGACACGGTACGGCTCATTTGGCTTTTTAGAAGGCCGCTATGCTTCGCAAGTTCCTGTAGCGGCACCTCTCCAAGGTATTTCAGAACCGCAAGAACGCGCCACTCCCGTGGCGTAATGCCGTATTTGGGGCGAATGGAAAGGGCCGCAATGCGGGTCGAAAGTCCTGCCAACCGCTGAAGCTGGAAGCTGAAAAGGTCGCGGATATCAGGTTCCTTTTCCGACTGCTCGTGGAGCCGATCGAAGTAGTCCCCTGATTTTTCATTCAGCTGATCGCGGTTCTGCACGGTCGTTTCCTCTCCGGGTGTGAATCGGTCTCTTTCTGCTCGATTTCTTCCGGCGATGCCAGTTTCGCCAAAGTCGCGCAGAAAATTAGTTGACAACGTGAACAATGTAGTTAATTTCGTCAACTAGATTGGCATGTGGCCGACGACTTGTCGACCACGATGATCTCGCCAGAGGAGTGGCGGGACGGTCGGATCTGTTTTCGTGGAGGAGCAAACATGATTTCACTGCGGCATAAATCGGCCTGCCTCGTTGGTGCGGCCTTTATCGCGTCGATGACGGTACCTGCTAGCGCGGCCGACACGACGCTGACGATCGCCGGTTTCGGCGGTAACCTACAGACCGACCTGCGCAATACTATCTGGCAGCCTGCGGCAGATGCGGCAGGAGTTCCACTGCGTGAGGAGACCCATGACGGTCTGGCGGCTGTGCGGGTTCAGGTCCAATCGGGTTCACCGACATGGGATGTTGTGCATCTCGGCGCCGACGAATGCGCCGTTGGCGGAAAAGAGGGCCTGTTCGAAACGCTCGACTACAAGGTGATCGACACCACTGGTTTCGACCAGCTCGGCTATGGCGACAACTGGATCGCGACGAACACGTATTCGGTGGTGCTCGCCTGGCGCACAGACGTATACAAGGACAAGAAGCCGCAAGGCTGGAAGGACCTTTGGGATGTGGAGAATTTCCCAGGGCGCCGAGCGTTGAGCAGCTACCCGCAGGAGATGATGGAGATCGCACTCCTGGCTGACGGTGTGGAAAAGGACAAGCTCTATCCGCTCGACACCAAGCGCGCGCTTGCCTCTCTGGACAAGATCAAAGGGAACGTCGCCGTCTGGTGGTCCTCCGGCGCACAGTCTGCGCAGCTGATCAAGGACAAGGAAGTCGACATGATGGCAATTTGGGGTAGCCGCGTTGCCAATGTCATCAAGGATGGCGCGCCCGTTGAGTTCACCTATCAAGACGCTGTCCTCGGCTATGGCTGCCTGGCCATTCTAAAGGGATCGCAGAACGTTGAGGCGGCGCAAAAGTTCATCGCTGGCGTTGTGTCTCCCGAAGTCCAGGCGCGCATTCCGGAAATGATGCCATACTACGGACCAACGAACAGCCGTGCCTTCGAGGTCAAGAAGTTCGCGCCCGAGGTGCTGGCCAAGTCGAACATGTCGCCGGAAAACGTCAAGAAGCAAACCTTTTTGAACGCCAACTGGTGGCGCGACAATAATGCTCTCGTTCGCGAGGACTACAGCCTGTTGATGTCGAACTGACGTCGATCGCATACGGAGAACGGCAATGACATCAGGTGCAGTTTCGATCCGCCAGATCTATAAGGCCTATGGGAGCTACAAGGCGCTGGACGGCATATCTCTCGATATCGCCGCCGGGGAATTCCTGACGCTTCTCGGCCCCTCGGGTTCGGGTAAGACCACGCTCCTGAACGTCATTGCCGGCTTCGAGAGACCGGACAGCGGTAGCCTGCTGGTCGACAATACCGAGTTCATCACCCGGCCGCCGCACAAGCGCGACCTGGGCATGGTATTCCAGAGCTATGCTTTGTTTCCGCATATGGACGTGTTCGCCAATGTCGCATATCCGCTGAAGCTCAGAAAGGCGGATTCCTCGACCATTCAGGCGAAAGTGACAAAAGCGCTTGAGACAGTGCATATGGCCCATCTCGCCGGGCGACGCATTCACGAACTATCAGGCGGTCAGCGTCAGCGCGTCGCATTGGCACGTGCCATCGTATTCGAACCAAAACTGCTTCTGATGGATGAGCCCTTGTCGGCGCTCGACAAGAATTTGCGCGAGCACATGCAAATCGAACTGAAGCGTCTGCATCGTACTCTCGGGATGACGACCGTATATGTCACCCACGATCAGCAGGAAGCGCTGACCATGTCGGACCGTATCGCCGTTCTCGATCGGGGCCGCATCATGCAGTTGGATACGCCAAGGGCCATCTACGATGCGCCAAATTGCAAGTTCGTTGCCGGCTTCATGGGCGATACCCGTTTCGTCCCGGTTGAAAGAAATGGCTCGGATTTCGCGTTGGGAGGTCGACCACTGAAAGTTCGCGCCGCACCGGCGAAGTCCTCAAGTGACATCTTCCTGATGGTGCGCCCGGAGCGGTTGCGCTGGCACGGCACTCCCGAACGGGACAATCGCATCGAAGGCAATGTCATCGATGTGATTTATCTTGGCGACAGCCATATGGTCTCAGTAGAGCTTCCCCAAAGCACGGAAATTTCGATCCGCCACACCGGCGCGGAGGCGACCTCCTTGCCGAAACCTGGCGATCGCCTTGCCCTTTGGATGACGCCGGAGTCCAGCGTCATCATCGAAGGGGCCCGCTCATGACCATGGCGGAAACTCATATGCCCTCAATTGAACTCAATACGGACGTCCTGCAGCGGTCGCGCCGCAGAACCGGGCTTACTTTTATTGGGCTGTCTGCTCCCGCGTTCGTATTGGTCGTCTTGGTGCTTGTTATCCCGTTTGCCTGGCTCGCATGGATGTCGCTCTATGACGCATCGGGCGCTTTGTCGGCAGAAAACTATGCGCGTTTGCTGCGCCCCGCCTATGTCGACAGTTTCCTGACGACCTTCAAGGTCGCGGCGATCGTCACAGTCGTCTGCGTCGTGCTCGGCTACCCGGTGTCGTACCTTCTTTCGCAACTGCCCGAGAAGGTGGCGCAGATTTTGATGATCTTCATCATCCTCCCCTTCTGGACGTCGGTGCTGGTTCGCACTTATGCCTGGCTCGTTCTCCTGCAGCGCCAGGGGCTCATCAACACCTGGCTGTCGAATCTTGGGTTGATCTCGGAGTCGCTGCCACTGGTCAACAATCTGACGGGTACCGTTATCGGCATGGTGCACATCATGCTGCCGTTCCTGATCTTGCCCCTTTATGCCTCGATGAAGACGATCGACCCCATCCTGCTGCGGGCGGCGTCCAATTGCGGCGCTTCGCCGGCCCAGGCGTTTCGGCAGGTGTTTCTGCCATTGTCTCTGCCGGGCGTGGCGACGGGCGTGGCGCTGATCTTCGTCCTGTGCCTTGGCTATTATCTGACGCCGGCTCTGCTTGGCGGAGGGCGAGTGGCGATGTGGTCGACTCAGATCGCCGACATGATCGCCAAATTCGCAAATTGGGGGGCGGCCAGCGCTCTGAGCGTCGTCCTGCTCGTTGTGACCGGCACCATTCTGTGGATTGTGAAAGCGCTATTCAAAGCCGCCAGCGTTAGCAAAGGAGGCCACTGATGCTGAAATCTCCGGCCACCTCCACACAGATCACTCACGGCGAGCGGCTCTGGCTCTATGTCTTTGTCGGTATCATCCTGGCCTTTCTGATCATCCCATGCCTGATCGTCATTCCGATGTCCTTTTCGGATTCCCAATATCTCGAGTTCCCACCCCAGGCGCTCAGCCTACGCTGGTACGATGCGTTCTTCTCCTCGCCGGAGTGGCGGCAATCGGCAATCGTCTCATTCAAAGTGGCTGGCACCACTACTTTCTTGGCGACGACCCTGGGAACGCTCGCAAGTTATGGCCTCTTCAAATCGACGAACCCGTTCAATTTCGTCATTCGCAGCGTTCTCATCCTGCCAATGATGGTACCGCTGATCTTTGTGGCGATCGGCGTGTTCTTCGTCTTCGCAAAGCTTGGCATGAACAATACGCTCACGGGGCTCATCCTGGCCCATACGACCCTTGCAATCCCCTTTGTCATGATTGCCGTGACCAATGGTCTGCAGGGCTTCGATTTTAATCAGGAGCGGGCGGCCCGTAGCCTTGGTGCCTCGCCGGCCCGGGCCCTCTTCACCGTCACCTTGCCGCAGATCAAGATCTCCATCTTCTCCGGCATGCTGTTTGCTTTCATTACCTCATTCGACGAGGTCATCGTGTCTTTGTTTGTCTCCAGCGGCGCCAACTCGACGCTCACCAAGCGCATGTTCGCCAACATCCGCGACCAAGTTGACCCGACCGTGGCCGCTATTTCGTCCATGCTGGTGGTCGCCTCGATCGTGATCCTCATAGGCGCGCAATTCGTCAAAAGGCCGAAGGCCAGGGCCTCCGAACAATAAGCTTCGCGGTCCATCATTCATCGACTGGCAGCAGTCGCCCTCAGGAGGAAACCATGCTTCACAATTCGCTTCGCGCGCTCGACATTGCCGTGCAGATCCATCCGCAGACCAATCTCGCTTTGCACGAGAAGCTGGGCCCGACGATCATGTCACGCGGTGAAGGCGCCTATGTCTACGACGATGACGGCAAACAGTACATCGAAGGGATGTCGGGCTTGTGGTGCGCCGCTCTCGGCATGAGCGAAAAGCGCTTGGTCGAGGCTGCAACGCGCCAGATGAATACTCTGCCTTATTACCAGAATTTCGCCCATCGAACGACCGAGCCGGCCATCGAGTTGTCCGATCGGCTGCTGCGGTTGGCGCCAGTGCCAATGTCGAAGGTTCTCTTTCAGAGCTCCGGATCGGAAGCCAATGACACCGCAGTCAAGCTCGTCTGGTACTACTTCAACTCGCGGGGGCGCCCGGAAAAAAAGAAGATCATTGCTCGCAAGCGCGCCTATCACGGCACCTCAATCGCATCCGCCAGTATCACCGGCCTGCCGCATCTGCACCGCGACTGGAACCTACCGCTCGATGGCTTCCTGCATGTAACCTGCCCGCACTTCTATCGCGATGGCTTGCCAGGCGAGACCGAAGAGGAGTTTGCAACGCGTCTGGCCGATGAACTTGACGCGCTGATCGTTGCCGAGGGGCCCGAAACTGTCGCGGCCTTCTTCGCTGAACCCGCCATGGGCACTGGTGGTGTGGTACTCCCGCCGAAAACCTATTTTGAAAAGATCCAGAAAGTCCTGAAGAAGCACGACGTTCTGCTCATCGCCGACGAAGTCATCACCGGCTTCGGTCGAACCGGCAACTGGTGGGGAGCGCAGACCTATGAGATGCGGCCCGATATCATCACCTGCGCGAAGGCGTTGACGTCGGCATATATGCCGCTTTCGGCAATCCTTCTTTCGGAGCGCATCTATGAAGGCATGAGGGCACAGAGCGAGAAGATCGGCGTCTTCGGCCATGGATACACCTATGGCGCTCACCCGGTGGCCTGTGCAGTCGGGGTCGAAACTTTGCGGATCTACGAGGAGGACGGCATTATCGACGGCGTCAAAGCGTTGGGCGAGCACATGGGCAAGCTCATGCATCCGCTGATCGATCACCCGCTGGTCGGGGAGGTGCGCGGCGTCGGCCTGATGTGGGGCGTGGAACTGGTACGCAGCAAGAAGACCCGCGAAGCTTTTTCGCCCGAACTGCAATTCGGGCTTGGCGTTCAGAACCACGCCTTCGAAAACGGCCTCGTGTGCCGCTCGCTTGGTTCGGCCATTGCCTTTGCGCCGCCGCTCATTGCAACCACGGCACAGATCGACCAAATCGCCGATCGTTTTAAACGCGCACTCGATACGGCTCTGGATGACTACACCCGGTCGGGCGGAAAGCTGGACTGAGCGAGATGTCACACTGAAGGAAAACAAATGCTGGCGATATGCGACGATCGGCAGGCGGCCCACCGGCCACTAACCCGGCTGGCTGGAGGAGGACTCGCCCCGAATCCGGAGCAGCCGGAGCGCATTGAATTGTTAAAGCAGGGGCTGAGCAACTGCGGTATCAGACTGGTCTCACCGACCGCGCATAGTCGAGACGCGATCGCGATGGTCCACGATGCGGACTACCTGGATTTCCTTCAGCATGGGTTTTCGGAATGGAAGAAATCTCCGGCTAATGGGCCGGAGATGCGTGCCAGTGTCCATCCGACTGTGCGGATGAACCGGAAGCCGGTCGATATTCTTGGGCGGGCGGGATACTTCCAAGCCGACGCAAGCTGTGTCCTTCTTGAAGGGACGTGGGACGCGGTGCGCGCGAGCGCCGATACCGCAGTCGAGGGAATGACGCGGGTCTTGAATGGCGAAGACAGGGTCTATGCGCTCTGCCGTCCGCCCGGTCACCACGCCTACGCCGATAAGGCTGGTGGTTTCTGCTACCTCAACAACGCGGCGATCGCTGCCGAGCTTGCCACGCAGCGGGGGTTGCGGGTTGCGATCGTCGATGTTGACGTTCATCACGGCAATGGGACGCAATCGATCTTCTACCATCGAGCGGACGTACAGACGCTCTCAGTCCACGGCGATCCGGCTTATCTTTATCCATATTATTCAGGTTACGCGGACGAAAATGGTGAGGGGAAGGGGCTCGGGTTCAACCACAATTTCCCCGTGCCACTAATGAGCGACAGTGAAACGTATCTCGCCGCCGTTGATCTTGCCTGCAACAGCGTCTGGAGGTTCTCGCCCGACGTTCTGATTGTTGCGCTGGGGTTGGACGCCTCATCTGCGGACCCCTTCGCCTGCATGAATGTCGACGAGGAAGGTTTTCGACGTATGGGCGAGCGTCTTGGGAAGCTTTGTAGCAAAACCTTGGTAGTTCAGGAAGGAGGCTATCCGTCACCCGCGCTGCCGGGTCTGCTGAAGAGCTTCCTGGATGGCTTCACGTCTCGCTGAAGTCTGGGCTCGAGACATACAAGAACCACTCTCGGCGATTCAGTTGCTATCCGCCGTCAAGGTCTGGCGGCGTTCGTAGGCTTTGACGGACAAGTCAGTTCCCCCGGCCTTAATCGGCAGAAAGGCCGCAATCTCAATATGTTACGGATTTGTGTGTTCAGGATCGCATTAATGTATCGACGGGAACGCCTTAGCCGCTTGCTCCGTCGCTCAGTATGTCCATGTAGGCGCGATAGACGAATACCCGGCCACGGCGCCGCCCCGTCGCTTCTTCAACGATCCCGAGTCGCTGGAGTTGCTCGAGGGCCGCGTTGACCGTTGGCATTGTCAGGCCGCTCCGCTTCATTGCCGTGGTAGCGGTCAGATAAGGGCTGGTGCGCATGGTTTCGTGGATCTGGAGGACCGATCCCGTACGTTCAGACTCCCTTACGATGCGTTCGCGGTCGCCCTCGAACAGCCGTGCAATTTGATTGGCGGTCTCAAAAGCCTGTTCCGCTGTTTCGGCGATCCCGTCGAGGAAGAACTCGAGCCATGCTTCCCAGGTGCCGTATTCGCGGACTTCCTGCAGCAGGCGGTAATAATCGGCCCTACGCGATTTGAAATAGAGGCTGAGGTAAAGCAGGGGTTGTCGAAGTACGCCGGTGGCGCAAAGGAATAGCGTGATCAAAAGCCGGCCGAGACGGCCATTGCCGTCCAGGAAAGGATGGATGGTTTCAAACTGAACGTGAATGAGCCCTGCCTTGATCAGAGGCGGAATGTCGGGCGTGTCCAGATGAACAAACCTCTCCCATTCCCCCAGGCAACTCATGACTTCATTGGGAGGAGGGGGCACGAACATTGCGTTTCCCGGTCGAGTTCCGCCGATCCAGTTCTGGGACGTGCGGAATTCACCAGGGCTCTTCGTCCCACCGCGGCCGCTGTCCAACAATCGCTGATGCATTTCCCGAATGAGGCGCAGAGATAGTGGTAGCTGTTCCAGACGCTCGAGACCGAACATCATGGCGTCGACGTAATTGGAGACTTCGCGAATATCGTCGACGGGCTCGCCACCGATCGCTTCCGTTTCGAAGCGAAGTAGGTCGGAAAGCGTCGATTGAGTGCCCTCAATTTGGGATGATAGGACCGCCTCCTTGCGTACATACATGTAGAGGAACAGTTCCTTGTTGGGCAACAACACGGAAACGCCATCGAGCCGTCCGAGCGCCCGCTCGGCCGCGCTAAGACGAGTGAGCAGGCCGGTGATCGCGATTGGCGGAACCGGGGGAAGGGGAGGCGGCACAAACGCCTTGACGCGTTCACCACCGACAGCGGTTTCGACGAAGCGGCCCAGCCGCCCGTTGGTATCGGGGTCGTTGCTGTTCATTGCCTTCCCGAGTCGATTGTCGTGCTGACGTTAAATAGCACTGCTTCTTAATAAACAAAACGGCTTTCTTGTTAATTAACGTGCTCGCTTAATTAACAATGGGCACGGGAATGTAGTCCGAATCCCTTCATGGCGAGGGGTGCGCCGTCGACGGTCAATCGCCGACAGATCGAGGCGTCCCACGGCCTCCGCCTTTCCAAGGTTTTCCAACGCGGGCCGGAACACACAGGGTGGCAACCGTCACTTCTCGCCGTGCATTCAAAAAACCTTCAGCAACTATTCGACCAGCTGCCTGATCGTGGTTTGCTCGACGCATGACTGTGGCGCCATGGCAGCCGCTATTGGAGAATCTTGACGGTGACTGGCTGGTCCGCAAGCTTCTCGAGTGTACCCAACGACGCCTTGTAGGTGCCGATGTGAATGGTTTGGTTCGAGTAATCGATTCCGGCCGTATTGTAATAGAAGCCGAGATTTCCCCAGGGAATGAAGTAGATGAGGTCACCGTCTTCAGGATCGGATCCGGGTGATCCGGTGTGCTTAAGTTTCCGAGGGAGATAGCTGATTTTTTCGCGACCGGTGAACTCCTCAAGCTTCAGCTTGAGCGGGAGCATTGAAAGAAAGTCACGGACTGCTGGGTTGTCTTCGCCTATTTTTACGTCCACCGACGTCGATCCGCCGGTGAACCGCACCACCGTGCCGACTACAGGCGTCGCCTTGCGATGCTTTGTCTGTGCGAAGGCGCTGGGAGCCAAAGTAGTGAAGAAGGCTGCGAAAAGGATCGCAGTCATTTGGCGGTTGGGGCTTCGCATTTGTTCGGTTCTCTTCGACATTTCAACTAGGACACGCTGCCCGATGCAACGGTCGCGGGGCGAAACGCTGCGCATTCGTTCGATATCAGCGACTATAACTGGCCGAACGTGATCCGATTACCTCTGTCGGATCGTTTGTAGTCATGGGTGTATTTCATGAATGCTGCGCGAGGCGGCAAGCGTCGAGGATACTGCCTTCGCTTTCTGTGGGCTGGAACGTCCATTGGTTGCCAGGAGTAGAATACGCGATCGAACTCGACAGCGGGACCGTGCTCGGAAAGAGCGGGAGTGGGGTGTGGCTGTCGATACAATTCATTGAGCCTCATCATAACCGCTTGCGCGTTTCCAGCTCTAATCGATCCTGGCGATGGCGGCTATAATCCCCACCACATCGGACGGAGCGCGCACCACCTCGGCAACCGCACGGATCTTTTTCAAGGAAAGCATCGACGAGAATGCGATTTCATGCAGACCTGCAGCTTTGGAGGACAGCCTTGAGGGGCGTCGCACGGCTCGCGAGCAAGCGGTTCGCGGTAGGTGAAAGGGGCGCTTGGTCCGGCTCGTCGAATGCGCTTGGAGACGCTATCGACCGCGAAGTCAATGAGGGTCTCGCCTATATGTTCTGGGGCCGACTGGTCGCCCTCGGCACGCTCGCAGCGGGGGCGCTCCTTGCCGTGCCTCTCGACCGCTCGGGCCTCTATGTGGTGGCCATCGTAGCGTTTGCACTTCTCAATGCAGTTTCCTTTGGCTTGGCTCGCAACAGTCGCTACGCGACGGTGGCGACTTGGTTGTTCGTGGTCGTTGATGCCGCGGTCTTGACCTATATCTTTGTGACGCCATCGCCGTTCGCCGTCGAAGGCTGGACCTCCCAACTCAATCTTCGCCTGCCGAACTTCCTGTATCTGGGCGTGTTCCTTGTGAGCATGGCGCTCAGCTACTCGCCGGCCCTGGTCGTCTGGAGCGGCGTGGTCACGATCGTCCTCTGGAACATCGCCTACTGCTGGATCGCCACGCGGCCCAACTCAATCGCCTATGGAAGTGATTTGCTGAATGGTGGCGTTAGTGACGCAGACATCATTGCACTGGTGCTAGATCCCCGCTCTGTCAGCCTGATTAATCTCTCCTATCAGACGATGTTCCTGGTGCTTGTCACGGTCATCCTTGCGATTTCCGTTTGGCGTTCGCGCAGGCTGGTGCGCAGTCAGGTTGCAGCAGAAGCTCAACGCAGTGCCTTGTCACGCTACTTTTCGCCGAACATCGTGCGTGAGCTGTCGAGCGTGTCGAGCGGCTTCGGGGAACCCTTGCTCCAGACTGCCGCAATCCTGTTTGCCGACATAGTTGGTTTTACCAATATATCGGAGCGGCTTGCGCCGGCGGAGCTCGTGAAACTGCTGAAGGAGTTCCATGCCCGCCTGGCAACCGTTGCGTTCGCCCATGGCGGGACCGTGGACAAATACATCGGCGACGAGATCATGGTGCACTTCGGCACCCCACGTCCCCGGCCGGATGACGCCGCGCGAGCGCTGTCATGCGCCCGCGACATGCTGGAGCAGGTCCGGCTCGGGAACGAGCAGCGCCGCGCTCGCGGCGAACATATCATTGAGGTTGGCATCGGCGTTCACTATGGTGAGGTAATCGCCGGAAACATCGGAGACGAGCGCCGCCTGGAATACACGGTGTTGGGCGATACCGTGAACGTTGCAAGCAGGCTCGAACGGCTGACGCGCAAGATCGGCGCATCACTCGCAGTCAGCGAAGATCTGCTTACCGCAGCTCGAGCTCAAAGCTCGAACCCGGCGTCCGTTGTCCGGGGACTGCAGCCGGATCAGGTCCGCTTGGTGCGCGGGCGCCGCCGACCGATCGCCGTCTGGTATCTCCCTCGCACCGAACAGCAGAAAAGCAGAAAGGGGCCGAGCCGGCGTCAGCACGCGGTCCCGAGCGAGATGGAGCAAGTGGATTGAAACGCACCTGTGAACCGCACTTACGATCTTTGATACCGCAATGCGTCCACCACCACCTTGAATGCCGGCGAGTTCTGATGTCGGCTCGGATAGTAAATATAATAGCCGGAGAAGGGTGGGGACCAGTCTGATAGCAGCGCAACCAGACGTCCCGCTTCAATATGTGCGGTCGCCAGGTCTTCCGGCAAAAAAGCAATGCCATGGCCGGCCACCGCAGCATCTACCATCGGATAGGAAGTGTTGAACGTGAGTTGCCCGTCGACCCTGACGCGAAGCTCCTGCCCTTTCTTCTCAAATTCCCAGGTATAGAGGCCGCCGCCGGTTGCCTGCCGCATGTTGATGCAGTCGTGCTGCATCAGATCCTGCGGATGTTGGGGAACCACTCGACCGGCAAGATACCTGGGCGAGGCGACGGCCAACATCCGCCAGTCGGGTCCAATTCTGACCGCGATCATATCTTTCTCGATACTCTCGCCCAGCCTCACGCCAGCGTCAAAGCCATCCTCCACGATGTTGCGCAGGCCATTGTCACGGCTCAATTCGATCTTGATGTCGGGATATTTCGAAAGGATCGGCTGCAGTTTTGGCCAAACGATGGTTTCGAGCGCATGGTCCGACAGGGTGATCTTAATCGTACCCGACGGCGTGTCGCGCAACGCTGTCAACGCTGCCAGATCGCTCCTGATGGCGGATATCCTGGGCGAAAGCGACTGAAAGACGCGATCTCCGGCTTCGGTCAACGCGACGCTTCGAGTGGTACGCGTCAGCAGTCTCAGCCCCATTCTGGTTTCAAGCCGCTTTATCGTATGGCTTAGCGTCGACTGGGTTATGCCAAGTTTGGCGGCCGCCCTCGTAAAGTTTCGTTCCTCGGCAACGGCGAGGAACCATAGGAGGTCGTTGAAGTCTTCTCTGGCCATCGCTTCCCGCTTGGTCCTGCCCATTTATGCGTCACATCGATAAATGTAAGCGAAGCACGGCAACTAATCCATAGCCGCGTCCTTTGCTAGCGTGTGCGGTGAGACAGTTCGGCCCTGGTTCGAGGCATCACGTGCAACCCGAGGAGACCACTATGGAACTCACGATCAATGGGACAAAGCATCAGGTCGACATCGAACCCGATACGCCGCTGCTTTGGGTTCTGCGCGACGAGCTTGGAATGACGGGCACGAAATATGGTTGCGGGCTCGCCCAATGCGGCGCCTGCACGGTGCTTGTCGACGGGCAGGCAACGCGATCCTGCGTCACGCCGGTAGAAAGCGTCGCCGGCACTGAGATCATGACGATCGAAGCCGTTGCTGATGATCCGATCGGCCAGAAGATCGTCGAGGCCTGGGTTTCCAACCAGGTCGCCCAATGCGGCTACTGCCAGTCCGGCCAGGTCATGGGGGCCACCGCCCTTTTGAAGCAAACGCCCAAACCGAGTGACGACGACATTGCCGGCGCAATGGTCAACCTCTGTCGCTGTGGCACCTACAACGCAATCGCCGCGGCCGTCCGCGACGCCGCCCAAGCTTGATCGGAGGTGCACCATGAATGACATGACGCCCATTGCCCCCGAGGTTCTGGCCAGCGAGGACGGCAAGCCTTTCAAGGTATCCCGTCGCGGCTTTCTTGGCGCGTCGCTGGGCGCGCTTGTTCTTGGCGTTACCCTTCCGGCGAGCCGGACCCGCGCGTTGGCGGCCGCGCCTGCGGCTATCACACCAGGCTCCCGGGTTGCGGCATTCCTGGAAATCCGGCCCGATAGCACCGTCCTTTTCCGCAGTGCCTTCATCGAAGGAGGGCAGGGGATCTTCACCGCCATGGCGCAGATCGTCGGTGAGGAGCTGGATGTCGATCCCGCGAACTTCGTTGTCGAAGGTGCGCCGCCCGGTCCCGACTACCTCCTGACGGGCGGCGGGCGTTTCACAGGCGGCAGTATGTCCGTCCGCATGAGCTACGACACGATGCGCAAACTCGGCGCGTCCGCGCGGCACATGCTCCTTCAGGCGGCGGCAGCAAAGCTTGGCGTGCCTGTATCCGAGCTTTCGACTGAACCAGGCAAAGTGATCCACGCCGCATCAAGTCGTACGGTCCCTTATGGCGAAATAGCCGACGACGCTGCCGCGTTGCCATTGCCGGCTGAGGTTCCGCTCCGAGATCGGGCGAACTTCCGCTGGATCGGCAAGCCGTTTGCGCGGCTTGACGCGCGCGACAAATCAACGGGCAAGGCGAAGTACTCCATCGATCAGAAGATCGACGGCATGCTCTACGCCGCTGTCCAGCACAGCCCGCGGCTCGGCGGCGAGCCAGGGGCCATGCAGAATGAAGCTGAGGTTCGCGGCATGCCCGGCGTCCATTCCGTCCACAGACTTCCGGGCGCAGTTGCCGTGGTCGCCAACAGTTGGTGGCGCGCCCGCCGCGCTGTCGAGGCCTTGCAGGTGAACTGGACTGAGGCCGCTTCCACGGCATCGCACCCGATGCCAGCCGATTTTTCGTCCGCAGCGCATATGGCGAAATTGAAAGCGGCGTCCGGCGACGGCGTAGCCTTCGAAACGGAGGGCGATGCGGCTGGTGCGCTTGCGGGCGCAGCGCGCGTGGTCGAGGCGTTCTATGACGCGCCTTATCTCGTGCACGGCCAGCTCGAACCCCCATCGGCGCTCGCGCGCTGGAACGAGGATGGATCCCTCGAGTTATGGCTACCCAACCAGGCACCCGAGATGTTTCAGGCCGATGCCGCGAAGGTCGCTGGCATCGCGCCGGAAAAGGTCATCATTCATTCGCCGATGCTGGGTGGCTTCTTCGGACGGCATTTTCTCTATCAGACAGCGAACCCGTATCCCCAGGCGATCCAGCTTGCGAAGGCGGTCGGGCGTCCGATCAAGCTCCTTTGGAGCCGTGAGGAGGAGTTCTTGCGTGACGCGCTCAGGCCGATGGCGGCGGTCCGTTTCCGCGGCGGACTTGATGCCAGCGGTATGCCGGTGGCACTCTCGGCGGTCGCGGTCGGAGAAGGACCCACGGGCCGCTGGTTTGGTCGCCAGCCCGACAAGGTCGACAGCTCCGCCGTCGAGGGTATCGCCGGCAAAGTCTATGCGATCCCCAACCGCCGTGTCGGCCAGATCCACGTGGATGATCCCGCCATCATCGGCTTCTGGCGTTCCGTCGGCCACTCGATGAACGACTTTTTCTACGAGACGTTCCTCGACGAGTTGGCCGATGCAGGTCAGCAGGATCCTTATGAGTTGCGTCTTCGTCTGCTGGCCGGCAGTCCGCGCCACAGGACGCTTCTGGAAGCGGTGGCCGATCTCGCCGGCGGGTGGAAACGAGGTCCGTTTGTTGCCGAAGACGGCACCCGGCGGGCGAGAGGGGTTGCCATGGCCTCACCCTTTGGCAGCGAGGTTGCGACGATCGCCGAAGTATCGCTGCGAGAAGGTGACATCGCCGTCCATGATGTCTGGGTGGCAATCGATCCGGGCAGCATCGTCAATCCCGCAATCATCGAAGCGCAGATGAACTCGGCCGTTGCCCTTGGTCTTTCCTCGGCCCTCCTTGAAGAAGTGGTCTACGTGGACGGCATGCCGCAAGCACGCAACTACGACGGCTATCAGATCCTGACGCCGGATCGCATGCCGCGGGTCCATGTCCGGATCGTCGAAAGCGGTGCGCCCATGGGCGGTATCGGTGAACCGGGCTTACCTGGTGTTCCACCGGCGGTGGCCAACGCCCTTTCGGTGCTCGCCGGCAAACGTATCCGAAGCCTGCCTCTGTCCAAACTCGATCTCAAGGAAGTCGACGGTTGAAGACGCTCATCCTTGCCTCATTGGCCTCTCTCATCATGGCAGGCGCTTGTGCGCCTGCTTATGCCCAAGGAACGGACGCGTCACCAGGCGAGCGGCTGTTTCAACAGCGCTGCGGCGCCTGCCATCCACCTGCCACCACTCGAAACGGTGTTGGCCCTCATCTGCAGGGTGTGATCGGCCGGTCGGCCGGAAGTGTCGAGGGCTTCAAGTATTCTCCCGCCCTTAAAGGATCCGGCGTGACGTGGACGCCGGAGACCTTGGAGACCTTCCTCGCTAACCCCGGCGCCATGGTGCGCGGAACGCGCATGACGCAGCGCTTCAATAACGCTGACGAGCGGCGGGCGATTATCGAGTTCCTTGGCTCGCACTAGGGCTTTGGAAACAATCTGGCATGGTGGCGTCGTCGTTACTCGGCGTCGCCACTTGGGACTTTGCCCTTTCGCAGATTTATGCGCCACTTCGATTAATGCAAGTGAGCCGCGGCGGCTAATTCGATTGCTTCCGGAATGCTAGTCAGTCGGGGGGAGAAAACCACCCGTGAGCTGAAGGGCGTAACATCATGACACAAGTGACATATGATAAAACCATAACGAGACCCGCTGCAGCGTGGGGCGCCGTTGTTTCCATGGCACTGTGCGTCGCGGTGCTGATCGCCTCGGAGTTCATGCCCGTCAGTCTTTTGACGCCGATCGCAAACGATCTTGCCATGACCGAGGGCCAGGTCGGACAGGCAATCTCGATTTCGGGACTGTTCGCCGTGGTGACAAGCCTGTTCATCGCAGGCATCACACGCAACATCGATCGCAAGGCCGTCCTGTCCTCGTTGTCGCTTCTCTTGGTCGTTTCGGGGCTCATCGTTACGTTTGCCCCGAACTACACACTCCTGATGATCGGCCGCGCCTTGCTCGGTATCGCAATTGGCGGCTTTTGGTCGATGTCTACCGCGATTGTCATGCGCCTTCTGCCGGCGAGCGCTGTGCCGAAAGGTCTTGCGATCCTGAATGCTGGGAACGCGATTGCGGCGACAATTTCCGCACCGCTGGGCAGCTTTCTGGGCGACTACATTGGTTGGCGTGGGGCATTCTTTTTTGTGGTACCGCTGGCACTGACTGCGCTTGTCCGGCAATGGCTGAGCATGCCCTCGCTGCCGCCGCGCCAAAGAAGCGCTACCGGCAATGTTTTCCGACTACTCAAGCGCAGGCAGGTTGCGATTGGCATGACAGCAATCCTGTTGCTGTTCATGGGCCAATTCGCCCTGTTCACCTATCTAAGACCTTTCCTCGAGTCCGTCTCAGGCTACTCCGTTTCCGCTTTGTCTCTGGTGCTGTTGTTGATGGGCCTCGCCGGCGTCATCGGGACCTGGAGCATCAGTTCGCTGCTTGCTACGCGTCTCTATTCGATCGTTATCTGCATTCCCCTTGTCATGGCGGCGATAGCTGCAATGCTCATTGCCTTTGGCTCGGTAAAGGTTGCAGTTGCGGCCCTTCTGATTGCATGGGGCTTTTTCGGCACCGCCGCCCCCGTCGGATGGGGAACATGGCTGAGCAGGGTTCTCCACGACGACGCAGAGGCGGGCGGGGGCCTCCAGGTCGCTGTCATCCAGTTTGCCATTACCGTTGGCGCGGCTGCTGGTGGGATCCTGTTCGACTGGAGCGGATGGTGGAGTTCGTTCACTTTGGCGGCAGCACTTCTGCTGGGTTCGTCGGTGGCCGCTTGGGCGGCGTGCATTGATTGGGAGCGTTCAAAATGAAACAGGCCCGCGCGCTCACACACCGACTTTGCTCAGCGGCGGCGTTGACGGCGCGATCCAGCCGCGCCTCGGATGGACTGAGGAGACGAACATGAAGGTACGCTTCATTTTTGCCGATCACGACGTCACGGTGACACTCTACGACAATCAGTCTGCACGTGACTTTGCCTCGATGCTTCCGCTCGATTTGACGTTCTCGGATTTCGGCAATGAGAAAATTGCCTATCTGCCGCGTAAGCTCAACCTGGAAGCAAGAGGCCCCTTTCCAGACACAGCCCCCGGGGACCTCTGCTACTATATCCCGTGGGGCAATCTCGCCTTCTTCTACGGAAATTACGTCTCCACCAGAGATCTCATCCGGCTCGGTCGCGTTGATGGCGGCGTCGAGCCCCTGCTGACGCGCGGCGAATTTCCGCTTCGCATCGAGCGCTTGTCCTGACACCATCGAAAGGGAGTGAAGCATGCTGGCTACGGTTCTGCACGGCAAAGGCGACATCCGTTGTGAGGAGGTCGCCGAGCCGAAAATCCTCAAGCCCACCGACGCTATCATCAAGCTGGCGGCGTCCTGTGTTTGTGGTTCCGATCTCTGGCCCTACCGCGGGCTCCAGCCGATGGGCGGGCCGGCTCATATGGGTCATGAATATTGCGGCGTGGTCGTCGAAGTCGGCGACGAGGTCAAGACGGTAAAACCTGGCCAGTTCGTCGTGGGATCCTTCTGCATTTCCGACAACACATGTCCGCACTGCCGCTTCGGGTTTCCATCCTCCTGCGAGCAGCGGGAGTTCATGTCGGGTGCGCAGGCGCCCTATGCCAGAATTCCTCTTGCTGACGGCACCCTGGTCGCAACGCCGGAGATGCCGGCCGACGATCTCATTCCGAGCCTTTTGGCCGTTTCGGATGTCCTTGGTACGGGCTGGTACGCGGCCGATGCGGCCCGGGTACAGCCTGGCTCAACGGCGGTCGTCGTCGGCGACGGGGCCGTCGGGCTGATGGGCGTGCTTTCCGCCAAGCAGATGGGGGCCGACAAGATCATCGCCATGAGCCGGCACAAGAGCCGCCAGGACCTCGCGCTGGAGTTCGGCGCGACGCACATCGTCTCGGAACGAGGCGACGAAGGTGTGGCCCGGATCAAGGAACTGACCGGCGGCGTGGGCGCCGAATCCGTGCTTGAGTGCGTAGGAACGCAAGAAGCCATGACGCAGGCGATGAACTGCGCTCGACCCGGCGGGCATATCGGCTTTGTGGGAGTTCCGCATGGTGTTCAGATCGACGGACAGACCTTGTTCTTTGCCCAGAAGAGCCTGATGGGCGGCCCGGCTCCCGTTCGTCGCTATCTTCCGTACTTGATGGATTTGGTGCTTAACCGGGAAATAAACCCGGGTAAGGTCTTCGATCTCGAAATTCCCCTCGCTGACGTCGCAGAAGGTTACCGCGCGATGGACGAACGCCGCGCGATCAAGGCGTTGTTGCGGGTTTGAGACTGAGACAAGCTGCCGGGGCGGGTTATCCCATCTGAATCGCCGTTGCCGCGCAGATGAAGACACCGCGCGGCAAGCGGGGCGCCTCCATTCTTGCCCTTAAAGCTGGCGCCGAGGAGGCGGCGCCGGTCGACCGTATGGATCTGATGTGAACGATATCTCACTTCACGCGCTGCCAACACCTGTCAGAGCGCTTATCACGGATGAACCGATTGAACTCCTCACGTTCGCCGCTGACGCCTTCAAGGCAGGACAGGTTGCGATAGCAACACTCGTCGAGATTCGCGGCGGCGCGGCTCGTGCACTCGGCTCTCAGGTGATCATCCTAAGCGACGGTCGCTTTGCGGGGTACGTTTCCGGCGGATGTGTCGAAGCCGCGGTCGCCGCTGAAGCACTTCTTGCCATGGCAGACGGATGCGACCGTTTCGTGTTGTTCGGTGATGGTTCCCCGTTCCTCGACGTTGTGCTTCCTTGCGGAGGCGGGATCACGGTCGCGATCCATGTCTTGCGACGCGTCGAAGAAATCGAAAAAGCCCTCACATACCTGAAGCAACGCCAAGCCATCGGTCTCCGGTACTGGCCAGAGCGACAGTCGCTGGTCCTGGCCAGCCCGGCGGACCGCGCCGGATGGGTAGGCGGCAGTTTTTAGATCGTGTCCCACCGAGTGGTGTAGTTCGGCGGTAGCACAGCCGCTCGCGAGCGCGCCCCCAAATGGCGCTGTAGCGAGTGAGGGGCTGTGCGGGCGGCCATCAGTGTTTTCCGCTAGGGTCGGGTTGTTCAAGACACAACCTGACGGAAAGATCACTGATGACCACTGACATGATGAACGTGCGCTCGCTCGTTGAGAAGAGCGCTGATGCCGATTTGTTGCGCGAGATGATCGGCTTTGCCGCTGAACGGCTGATGGAGCTGGAGGTCGGCTCAGTTACGGGTGCAGGGTTCGGGGAGAAGAACCCGATGCGGCTTGCACAGCGCAACGGCTACCGTGACCGCGATTGGGAGACGCGAGCTGGCACGGTCGAGCTTCGCATTCCGAAGCTGCGCAAGGGCAGCTACTTTCCGACCTTCCTCGAACCGCGCCGCATGGCAGAGAAGGCTCTGACGGCTGTTATCCAGGAGGCGTATATCCAAGGAATATCGACGCGGTCGGTCGATGATCTGGTCAAAGCGATGGGGATGAGCGGCATCTCCAAAAGCCAGGTGTCGCGGCTGTGCGAGGAGATCGACGTCAAGGTGAAGGCGTTCCTTGACCGCCCCATTGAAGGCGAATGGCCCTATGTTTGGGTCGATGCGACCTACCTCAAGGTCCGGCGTGGCGGCCGGATCGTCTCGGTCGCCGTCATCATTGCGGTCGGGGTCAACAGCGACGGTCGGCGCGAAGTCCTGGGTATGGAAGTCGGCACATCGGAAGCTGAGCCAATCTGGACGGAGTTTTTGCGTCGGCTGACACGGCGAGGTCTACGCGGGGTGAAGCTGGTTGTCTCCGATGCGCATGAGGGCATCAAAGCTGCCGTTTCCAAGGTTCTCAACGCCACATGGCAGCGGTGCCGCGTTCACTTCATGAGGAATGCGCTGGCACATGCCGGAAAGAGCGGGAGGCGAGTTGTTTCCGCCTTCATCGCTACAGCCTTTGCCCAGGAGACGCCGGAGGCGGCCAGCGCTCAATGGCGCAGCGTCGCCGACCAGATCAGACCAAAAGTGCCGAAGCTCGCCATGATCATGGATGACGCTGAAGACGATGTGCTCGCCTACATGACCTTTCCGAAAGAGCACCGGGCGAAGTTGCACTCGACGAATCCGATTGAGCGTCTCAACGGCGAAATCAAACGCCGCACCGAGGTCGTCGGCATCTTTCCCAACGATGAAGCCATAGTCCGTCTCGTCGGCGCATTGCTCATGGAGGCGAACGATGAGTGGACCGTCCAGCGAGGCAGATACCTGACCCTTGAGACCATGGCTCAAATGAGCGATGATCCCCAAATCAGCTTGCCCGCTGTGGCCCGCTGATAATCGCTCCGACCTGGGGCGGAAAGCACGGCAATCAGCCGCCAGCTACACCACCTACGTGGACACGATCAGTTTTTTGACCATCTATCGTCCCAGCATAAAAGTGATCATCTCAGGGCAGACGATCGAAGTGCGAAGCGTTGCACGCCTCGCCGAATGTTCGGGATTTGAGGTAACTGTCTTGGCTCCAGACAGAGGATCGAGTTTGATCCGAGAGATCGTTGACCCCTTTTCGGCCGTCCTGCTTCTGCATCATGACTTGGAGCAGGAAATTCCGGTGCTTGAAGCGGCGCTGCAAACCTCATGCTTTTACCTTGGCGCTCTGGGGAGCAGGCGGACGCACCGACAGCGTCTCGACCGATTGTTGAGACTGGGGCACAGCGAAATCGAACTGGCACGTATCAAGGCGCCGATCGGCCTGTTCGGCCCTGCGCGAGACTCTGCGTCGCTGGCACTTTCGGTCCTTGCGGATGTTGCCGCGTCCCGCTTGTGGGCATTTGGATGATACTGGGAGCTTAAAATGGAGAATTGGTTGGATGAGCACCGAGGTCACCGAAGCGTCAACTGCGCCCCCTACGCGATCGGTTCGGGCGACCTGTCACGAACTCCCGCTGTCGGTGACCGCGATGCGATTTTCGTTGCACCTACTGCATGGCGGAAAAAATCGAGCCCTAGTCTAAAGCCTCGCGCAGAAGTGCGCAGCGTTGAAGGGAGCCGATCTTCACGAGCGCCGCTGGGCCGAAATGATCGCAATGTATCGACCGGAATGGAGCTTCCGAGCTCTCCGTCTGAGTTCCACTGAGCCTCTACAGGAAGGTAGAGCTTGCCCTCACGTACCCGATTTCCATTTCATCGCTTCGAGCGGGTAGCCGACAAACCATTTCGGTCTGCTCAAGATGACGTGCATGCGGATATAGCGAATACCTATATCGGCGGCCATCATCTCGTTAATCAGCCGGTCGATTTCCGGGATGTCCGAACAGACGACTAGGGCTATGAAATCCGGATCCCCACCAACGCGCATGCAGTCGACGACCTGCGAGAACCCGATGAATGCGCGCTCGAACCCGGTAATGGTCTCGGGCCGGATATTGTCCATGTGCACCATGAAGTAGGCTTGCACATTGTGGGTAATGCGATCGAGATCGGTTGCGATGATGTAGGCCTGAATGCAGTTCGCCGCTTCCAATGCCTGCACTCTTTTCAAGCAAGCGCTCGGCGAAAGACCAACGCGGTTTGCGAGTTCCAGGTTGGTTATCCGGGCATCTCTCTGGAGTTCGATCAGAATCTTGCGGTTGATTTGATCGAGCTCGATCGACTTCTTCGTCATTTTAGGTCCTTGTGAACAATCTTCTCTTCCGCCCGTCCGCCAGGAAATTTATGGCGGCATCGCATCCGATATTCGAGATTTCATTCGCCGCCTCTTCTCGTAAGTTTTTCTGAGAAAACGGGCCGAAGTCAAATCGGCCTGATGGGGAACAGGGACGGTTCATTTACATCCGGGTTGCGAAGGACGCAGCCGGCGGAGCCGACCTCTTGCAAACTAAGGAGGTAGATCTTGCGTCTAGCAGTCGATGTTGGCGGCACATTCATTGACTTCGTCTATTATGACGAGTTGACGGGTGAGGTTCGCACAGAAAAGGTCCGTTCGGCCGGAACATTGAGCGGTCGTCTTGTGGAAGGCATCCGGGCGCTCGAGGCGGATATCACCTCTCTGCCGACGATTGTTCATGGAAGCACCATGGTGCTCAACTCAATCGTGCAGGAGAAAGGTGCGCGTGTCGGGCTCATCACCACGAAGGGATTTCGCGACGTTCTCGAACTCGCCCGCGGCAACAGAGCGGAGATCTACAATCTCTTCTACAAGCAAGCCACACCGCTCGTTCCGCGGTACCTTCGAATGGAAGTGTCCGAGCGGGTCGATTTCCGTGGCGTCGTCGTCGAACCACTCGACGAGCAGGAACTGATAGCGTCTGTCGAGACACTGGTTGCGCAAGGCGTCGTCAGTATCGCTTTGTGTTTCCTCAATGCCTACGCCAATCCCGAGCATGAGCTACAGGCAGCCCGCCTCATCGGGAAGCTCTATCCCGATATCTTCGTATCGATTTCGTCGGATATTGTTCGAGAGCGACGGGAATTCGAGCGCACGAGCACGACCGTACTGAACGCGTTCACCCGACCTCGCTTTAGCGGGTACCTGGACCAAGTTGGCCAGCGCCTTGCAGAGGAGGGTTTCTCGGGCGCTTTGACCGTGATGCAGTCCACTGGCGGCATCACCTCCACAGAAATCGCCAGCAAGGTCCCAGTGCGGGTGGTCCAGTCCGGGCCCGCCGGGGGCGTTATTGGAGCAACGCGGCTCAGTAGCCTGATCAATCAAGGGAATATGGTCGTTGGCGATCTCGGCGGGACGACGTTCGACGTCTCGCTGATTAGCGAAGGTCAATATTCGGAGCGCAGCGACGTCAGCATCAATCGTCGCCCGATCATGCAGCCGAGTATCGATATCGTCTCGATCGGCGCGGGTGGCGGCAGCATCGTCAGTATCGATGAGGAAGGTGGCCTGCGGGTCGGTCCTGAAAGCGCACAGGCCGAACCGGGTCCGATCTGCTACGGCTTCGGCGGTAGACAGATAACCTTGACTGATGCTCTGGTGACGCTCGGCTATTTTGATCCTGCCGTGTACATGGGCGGGCGTATTGCCCTCGACACGAACTCCGCTGAAGCGGCGATCAAGAACCAGATTGCTTCGCATCTGGGCCTCAGCTCTGAAGAAGCCGCGTCCGGTATTGTGCGCATAGCGACGACGAACATGGCCTACGCCATTCGCCAGGTGACAATCGAACGCGGTTTTGATCCGCGCGAGTTCGCTATGCTGTGCATCGGCGGCGGCTGTGGCCTGTTTGCTGGCGGTCTTCTCGATGAGCTTGAGTTCAAGTCGGTAATCGTCCCGAATATGCCAGCGGTGTTTTCCGCCTGGGGTCTGCTGAATGCCGATTATCGCGAAGACGTCTCGCGCACGCTTCTGACATCCCTGGACGACAAGACCGGGTCACTGCTGGCAGACGCTTTCGGCGAAATGGAGGAGCGTACGCGCGCGGCTCTCGCCACGACGACTGCCGCATCGATCCGCATCGAGCGCTTCTGTGAGATGCGGTACACCGGTCAGGCGCATACGATTAAAGTCTCGGTGTTCGCTGACGAGATTTCATCAGAGACGACCGGCCTCGCTGGCCTTAGAACCCGGTTCGAAGAGGCCTATGCGCGCCAGTACCGCCACATCCTTCGCGACAGTCCGGTCGAAATAACGGCAGTTCGCCTTGCCGCGATCGGGGAAACCGAAAAGCCGCAGGTGAGCGAAGTGCTTGCACGGAGCGCCTCGGATGAAGCCAGCCTGATCGGCAGCCGCGACATTCATTTTGGTTCAAAGGCTGCGCAGCTCCAGTTCGCTTTGCACGACCGCGCACGGCTAAGGTGCGATGACATAATCCAGGGCCCGGCTGTGATCGAGGAGTGGAACAGTACGGTTGTCGTTAATCCTGGGCAGCAGGCGACCGTTGACCGTTATGGCAACCTCATTTTGGAGAAGCTGAAGTGAGCATCGATCCCATTACAAGACAAGTAATCCGAAACGCGCTGCGCGCCGCGGCAGGAGAAATGCAGACCAGCCTGATCAAAACTGCGCACTCGCCCTTGATCTACGAGGTCCAGGACTTCGGCGTCGCGCTGACGGACGCCTGCGGTCGCCTGGTCGGCGAAGGTGCGGCACTCGCGGGCTTTCTCGGCTGCCTGCCACCCACGATCCAAAAAGGTCTCGAAGTCTTCGGTCCGGACGGCTTCGAAGAAGGCGACATCATTCTCGCGAACGAGCCCTATGATACGGGAACGCACATCAGCGACACCGTTCTCTACATGCCGGTCTTCTTCGAAGGACGACTGGTCGCTTTCACCGCAATCATGGCGCACTGGGCCGATATCGGTGCGTTTGCACCAGGAGGATGGTGCCCATCGACGACCGACGTCCACCAGGAAGGCCTGATCTTCAATCATTTGAAGCTTTACGATGCCGGCCGCCTCAACAAGGAAATGCTACGGCTCATCCTGCGTAACGTTCGTACACCAGAAGCAGTCAATGGCGATCTCAACGGGCTGATCGCCTCATGCAATACCGGCGCCATGCGGTTCCAGGAACTGTGCCGTCGATATGGCGTTGAGACGCTGAACGGTGCAATCGAAGAAATCTTCGAAAACTCCGAAGCCCGGATGCGGCGCGAAGTCAGCGAGATTCCGGATGGCGTCTACCATGGCGAGGCGTATCTCGATCATGACGGCGTCGAACGCAGCAAGCGCCACCGCATTGCCGCAACGGTGACGATCCGAGGCAGCGAGATCGAAATCGACTTTGACGGCTCCGATCCCGTCGCACGAGGGCCGGTCAACCACCCGCTCGTTGGTACCCGAGCGCTCTGCGCGACGGTTCTTAAATGCGTGACTATGCCCGACGATGCGACGAATGACGGGCATTTGCGTGTTGCCACTGTCAAAGCACCGCGGAACTCCATCGTCAGCCCGGAGTATCCCGCACCTTGCGACAGCTATGGGTATGTTGCGGAGCTGGTGGAATACGTCGTTCTCAAGGCCTTAGCCCGTGCCATTCCGCACCGCATTCCTGCTCCGAGTTACCAGATGTATGCCTACCATCTGGTGCGAACAGGGGAGAGTGAACATGAGCCGTTCATCTGCGCCGAGCCGGTCGATGGCGGCGGCGGTGCATTCCCTTTCGATGACGGGCCGAGCGGGATCATGTTCCTCGGTAACGGCGATGCTCCGAATTCTCCGATCGAGATCTTGGAAGCGAGTTACCCAGTTCGCTTCACGCGCTACACGTTCAATCCAGAAAACCGTGGCGTCGGAAAGTATCGCGGAGGATTTGGTGTGATCCGCGAACTCATGGTGACCGAAGACAAGGCCTACTTGCAGGTTTCGACCGAGAACAATGCAAACCCTCTTTGGGGCCTGGCAGGCGGCGGCGACGCAGGTCGGTCAAAGACAGTCGTCACGTTCCCGGATGGGGCGGAACACACCTTTGATGACAGAGTGGGCGACGTGGGCCCGTTGGAGGCCGGAACGTTGATTTCCATGTATACCGCCAATGGTGGGGGATGGGGCGATCCTGGTGACCGCGACCCAATGCGGATCGCCGATGACGTCGTCAACGGCTTTTTCACCGCGGAGGAAGCCGCGGGCAGCTATGGCGTCGATTTGGGACGCATCGAAGAGGCACTGAGGCAGCGCCGGTCTGAGATGTCGGAGGTGAAGCATGCGCGATAACGATGTCGTAGAAGATTTCCTGCTCCGTCCCGTTCCTGAAGCGGAGACGCTCTCCGGGTTAAAGATTGCTACTGTGCTTATCGCGCTCGGCTTGACCTTGCCGGTCTTTACGATGGGGTCACAGATAGTATTAGCTCAGGGGCTACTGAACGGCAGCCTCATCATCACTGTCGGGTGCGGTATTACCGCGCTCCTCGCTCTTGTCACGTCCCTAATCGGTGCGCGGCTTCGCGTCTCGACCTACGTCCTTCTGACAATGGTATTTGGCCAGGTTGGCGGAAAGGCGCTTAATCTAATGTTCGCGGCGATGCTCATTGGCTGGTTCGCCAATGTGGCGGACCTGTTGAGTGTCCAGCTAAGCAGCGCAGTTTCTGCGACCTACGGAGTTTCGATCCCGCCGATCGCCTACTCGACAGTAGCACTGGTGCTGATGACCCTGACGGGAACGTTTGGATTCCGAATGATGGAGCGCTTCGCTTCGTTGATCGTACCTTTGCTCTTTGCATTCATGATCTACGTCCTGTTTCTGGCGTTTGGAGACGATCGTATCGGCGCGGCTGTTCTCAAGAGCGGCGATGGTTCTCTCACTGTCGTAGATGGTTTGTCCGCTGTCGTCGGCTCGGTCATTTTGGCTGGTGTCCTCGCGCCGGACTTCACCCGCTATGCTCGAGATGGAAAGGCAGCGACCCGTTCGGTTCTCGCACTCGCTATCGGCTATCCCCTCATCATGCTGATCGCCGCAATCCCCGCTCTCGTGGTCAATTCGGCCGATACGATGGATGTCATGATGAAGCTAGGACTGCCGAGTCTGGCCCTGGTCGTCCTCGCGCTCTCGACCTGGTCGAGCAACACCGGAAACCTCTACTCGTCAACGCTGACGCTTGCGACTGTGCTCACGAAATGGCCCATTTGGCGGCTGGGCTTGATCGGGTTCGTTTGTGCCTGGCTTGCTGCCTACTTCAACGCCTCGGCCTACTTCGTTCCCTTTCTCGTTTGGATGGGTGTTGCAGCCATTCCCGTTGCAGGCGTCTATGTCTCCGCGTATCTCGTCCATCGCTCGGCCCCACAGCAGCTTGCCAATGGTTCCATCCAGTTCAAAACGAAGAACTTTGGAGCCTGGTTGCTCGGGACCGTGGTTGGGAGTGGGAGTGTTATGACGGCTGGGTTTATTGTACCGGTCCCGGCTCTTGAAGGTCTCGCCGCCTCCGTTTTCGCTTTCCTGCTGCTCCATAATCGGGACCTGCTTCCGGCAAACAGGCGCAGGAGCGAAGATCCGACTGCCGCCTAGCATCGCGAGAAAGCGTGCTGGGTAGGGGCGATCAGCCGCTGCCCAGCACCTCTCCACGCGGAACCGGGATTCCCAGATTCTCGAATAACAACACGTTTGTCGTCGGCCGCGGATTCGATTCTGCTCAAGGCGACAGACGCATCGAGACAACTGTCGCAGGGGCCGCCGGTGAAAGCTCGACAACGAGGAGGCCCTGACCATGTCCTTGTCGGGGCGGCCGGGCCAGCGGACAGCGGTGTAATGCGTCGAGCGCGACATCGCCGATGAAGAATGTGGTGATGCGATTGATCCCGCGCCTGCCGCGGCCGCCACCTTTTGGTTGAAGGTCGTGCTGTCGCCTGGTTGTCCGGGCCTTTGCCGATGACTATGTGTGCGGCAGGCAAGAAAGGATCAGACCCAATGCGTATTGTCACATTGTTGCTCGTACTCTCCGCGCTCGTCGGATGCTCCCAGACGGCCGGCGGTCCGGGCAGTGTCAGAGAAGATTACTACGGCGGCGACGGCGGGTTCTATGCGGGCGCGGTTGCCCCGCGCTGATGCGGCGCTGGCGGCTCTGCGAGTGCGCTGCTGCTGTCCGTGAAAACTCCGACAGCGGCTGGGGCTGACCAGCCGTATCGGGTAGCATGACGGGGCATCGCCTGATCCTCGCCCCTAGTGGCGCCGAACGTCGCCACGGCGACACTGTGAGGACCGCGAAGCTATTTTTGCTGAGCCTTCAAGAAATCACGGATCGCGTTTGCTTCATTTGTTCCCACATCGATAATGAATGCGCTCGAGCAGGGCGCTTGGAGGACTGTCAAAACGGTAGGATCTGGGTCGGGGAAAACTGCAGCGCTTGGGCCCCGCAATGGCGGTAACTGAGACGTAGCCTTGCGTAGTCCGATCACTGCATCTCCTCGGGTTCACTAAATGTAGAATTGTCCCAGGTGACCAGGAGCGTTTTGGGAGCTTTGCCAATGAGCACCTCATCAACGTCGATATCGAAGCGCGCGAAATCGGTCTTCTACGCATTGTAGCCGCCCGGCTGGGCGCTCAGCCTCGACGGTCTGAGCAGCCTCTGCGGCCAGATAGTGTTTACGACGGGCACAGGCATTGTTGCCCACGGTGGCTGCTACAGGGAAGGCTGACAAACGCACGCCGGGGACGCTGTTCGTGTCGACGTGAGACCAGAGGCCGTTGCTGGCGATCCGCGACGCCGACGGCCGTTGTCGGCGCGAAGGAGCGGCTTGCGTGGCCGGGGAAGTCATTTGGACCGATCATCAGCTCTCAACTTTTCCAAGTCAGGCATCTTCGATCCGAGCGCCTTACCAAGCGCCTTCACACCTTTGGCTGATAGCCTCAAGAGGCCGTTGCAAAGGCCTTCCTTCCAAGAATCTCCCCGATCCCACGCCTCTTCCCAAGCATCGACTAACTCGTATTCGTGGCGCGTCTCTACTAGGGCTTCGAATAGTAGGGAGGCCTGCACCAGGTCTTTGTCCGATTTCACGCGTCCTAGCGTGTCAGTGAGCCTTCTCGAGGCAACGATAAGCTTATGGACGGCATACCGCTCGGGAGCGGGGACCAGGACGTTCACGCCTTCGCGGAAGAGAAGCACCGTGCGGACAGGTTCGTAGATCAGGAAGTCCAGGAACCGGAGGTTTTCTGCCGAAGCGCCGCCGAGGGCGGGCATGGGAGACGGCTTGCCCGTGTATTCGTCCGATCCTCGGTTTCCAGTCAGGAACTCCACTCGGTAGCCCCTACCGTTCTGGAAGGCGACCACCTTGGCTTTGTCCGCTTGGTGCGGCACGGCCCGGAAATCGGGATCGACCGACTGGAGGATATCTAGAATGGGCGGAAGGCTGTCCTGCACCCCGGCCGAGATCGCGAAGTCTTGCGCGAAATCCGCGTCGCCTGTCTGCATGGCAGACGAGGGCAGTCGGACGCCAAGCATCCCCGCATAGGTGCTGAATGCCACCGACCCAATCAGCACCGCACGTAGCCGGAACAAGCCGGCGTCGGCAAGCGCCTTCGTGATATCGCCCGCGAAGGTGTCGGGACCGGGGAGACCGGCACGACGTAGCGTGCTCACCATGCGCCTCCGCTCCCGGAGATCGTCCTTGATCTGCTTGTGCGCCTTCACCCGTGCTGTGATCTCTTCGTCGCTTTCTGGACCGACATAGCTTCGCTTGTATTTGCCCTCGCCATCTGGGAGGTCGAAATACCAGTAATTGCGGTCTTTGACGGTCACGGTCACGAACCATCCTTCCATGGGGAAGTCTGCCAAAAACTGACCGTCGAGCGTCCGTTGCGTCAGCTCCGCGAACATCGTCCGATAGCTGATGTCGATCTCTCTCATCATTGGCATTTCGTCCTTTTGAAAGCGCCGACAAGCGCAGCGATCTGCCTGACGCGCGCTTCCCTTTGACCAAAGTCGTGGTCGCTCATCTTCGTCGCCGTTATAATTTTCTGCCAAGAACTTATAACGCTGTGAGCAACTGTCAATGTTATAAGTTTCTGCCAAAGTATTATAACCGCGCGCCGGCGCCGGAAAAGAGAGGGCAATTGCGGCGTCGCCTCTATGGAAGCCGCCGAGGTCGCCAGCGTGATCACCCTGTGCAGGGAATTCCGGTGAGCGAAAGCTCGCACTCTCATAAACTGCTGTGCTTCTCCGAAGCGCTTGCAACGATAAGGGGTGCGTAAGCACCTGCTTATTCGGCGCTCAATAAGCAGATCGTCAATCGACGTGAATCGTTCTGATCGTTCCTTCTGACCTGGGCCGCGGCATCTGGCCCTGGCACATCCATGAAAGGAGAAAACATGATGATGAAACCGATCGCACTCGCTCTTGCGATTTCGACCTTGCCCTTCACTGTGTTCGCGATGCCGGCAGTCGGCGATCTCGTGGGGACCAATCCCACCGACGCAACGGCCGCACTAGAGAAATCTGGATGTAAGATCTCGGACTTCGAGCCAGAAGGCGGCCAGATCGAAGCGAAGTGTTCGGACGCAGGCGGCAAAGCATGGGAAGTTTACATCGACCCGAAGTCCGGCAAAGTCAGTCAGATCAAAGATGGTGACTAATCGTGGATACCGCCGATGAGAAGGCAGCTGAGGGGGCGGTCCAGCCCCCCAACCCCTGGGATCCGCTCGTTCGCATCAGCCATTGGGCAATTGCGGCGGCTGTAATCACAAATGGGTTCATCACCAAACCCGGCAGCACAGCCCATCTTTGGGTTGGATGGGCGGTGATCGGCGTGTTCGCGAGCCGGTTGATCTGGGGTGTCGTGGGGCCAGCGGAGGCGCGCTTTAATGCCTTTCCGCCATCGCCAGCTGCGGCGGTGCGGCATATCGGTAACCTGTTGCGAGGCGGGGCACGTGAGTATCCATCGCACAATCCCGCGGGTGCGATCATGGTCTATGCGCTATGGGCTTGCCTCACGTTGGTCACGGCGACGGGCCTCTTCATGACTGATGGCAAGAGCCCGACTACCATTGCCGAAGACCGCGCCGCCGTTGCCGCTGGCAACTGGCCGGTTCTTGTCAATCCGTGTTCGGAAAGCAATGATGGCGAAAGTCAGTTCTACACTCGCGTCGCCGGGGAGGTTCATGAGTTGGCCGCCAATCTCTTGCTGGTCCTTGCTACTGTTCATGTGGGAGGTGTGTTCGTCGAAAGTCGAGCGCTCGGCCGAAACCTCATCCGGCCGATGATCGCCGGCAAGCGGCGGCGGAACTAGCAGGAATGCCGAGATCGTCAAAGGGGCGGCGCCAATCCGTCGCCCTCGCTCTTCTTGTAACGATCCAGACGATCGCTGCGGCTTTCTTCGTGGGCGATGCCTTTACGGATCTGCTCGAATTTCCTGGTACCGCCCATGCCTTGGTCGAGGCAATGGTGACCGTGGCACTTGTTCTTGGCATCCTGATCGGAGGGTGGCAGCTTCGCTTGACGCTGGATTCGATGCGCGAACAGGGACGCTCCCTGGAAACGGCGCGGGGGGAGCTTGCCCGAATTGTTGACACGCAGTTCGAGGTTTGGGGACTAACCTCCGCCGAAAGCGACGTTGGGCGGCTCGCCCTAAAAGGGCTCGATGCGCCCGCGATTGCTCGCATCCGGAACGCAGCGCCCGGAACGGTTCGTGCCCAACTGACACGCGTCTATGCCAAGGCGGGTGTTTCCGGACGCGAGCAGTTCATGGCGTGGTTCTTCGAAGACCTCATGCACGAAAGGTTGCTCCCACCGGAGGGAGCTCGTTGATTATGTCCTTCGAAGCGGCTGCGGACATGTCAGCGGCTGCCACAAGGGCGTCTGCGCCGCGCCCGTAGCTACCCAATATGTGGATGGCAAGGTCAACATCGTTTAGCCGTTGTCGTTTGGCATTTAACCGTAAGAATGCGCCCGTTCCGGCAGGTGATCGCACTTAATTTGAGATTTTTCGGTGCGAGTTTTGGCACTTGACGCCTTGCGGCCCGGCCATACCGTTTGTGATATTTGGCATTTTCTGATGAAGCTTGGCCGCAGGCAGCCATGTTTTCCTCGGCGGCCAATCTCACGTTAAGTGCCAACATCGAAGCCAGAATCTCAAATTAAATGCCCAATCTCAATTTAAGTGCCGCGCTATCTTGTTGAAATTATTGCATGCGGTGTCTCACGATTAAAGGGTCTTCCTCAATTTCTGTGGTTAACAGAGTGTTAACGCCTCGACTGCTATCTGCGGGGATGCGAGCGCAATTGAAATGGTCACCCGGCCCAGGGGTCACGGTTCTGGGTATTACCCTTCAAGACGAAGAAAACTGGGTTGTTGTTTCTGCCGCTGCCAAACCTGTCGGTATCTACCCGGATTGTGGAACGCAAAGCCGGCATCGGCACGGCTGGCACAACCGCCGCCTCCAGGACTTGCCTGTTCAAGGTCAAGTTGTGAAAATCGAGCTCGCACTGAACCGGTGGCAGTGCAGACACCGGAAATGCGGGCGACGAACCTTCACCGACAGGGTGCCTGAGATTGCTTCACCCTATATGCGACGAACTGAACGGATGGCTGAGATTGTGGGCTTGGTTGGTCACAAGATGGGCGTCCAGGAGAGCACTTGATGCATCGGCTTGGCATGCCGGTCAGCGACGACACGATCTTGCGGCAATTGAAGCGCGGTAATCCGGCGTCCATACAAAAAGACACTATTCGGGTTGTGGGCATCGATGATTGGAGCTGGCGGCATTCCTCGCGGTACGGCACGATCATGGTCGATCTTGAGCGTCATTCGGTCGTCGATGTTTTGGAGGACCGCAGCGTCGAGAGCGCAAAATCTTGGTTGCAAGAGCGTCCGACGATCGAGGTCGTGAGCCGAGATCGCTGTGGTTTGTATGCTCAGGCAGCCCGAGAGGGCGCCCCGCAAGCCCTCCAGGTGGCTGACCGTTTTCATCTGGTCCAAAATCTCAGGGAGGCGATCAAGGAACAGATGAGCGTTTACGGTCACGCCCATGTTAGACCCATTCTCTCCGAAGATGCTATCGCCAGCGCCAGGTCACAACAGCGCCGTGCCCGCTTGGCGCACAGGCAATCTCGTCAGGAAATATTCGACACGCTTCAAGTTTTGCGGCAGCAGGGCCTCACGTACAGCGAGATTGCAAGGCGGACCGGATACGAGCGCCGCAGCATCGCGAATTGGCTTACTTCCAATGCACCTCGAGACAGGAATCGGGCGGCATTGAATCCGACATCGCCACTGTATTTCGAAGCTTTTCTGGCTGAATGTTGGAAAAATGGAAACCGAGTAGGGCGCCATCTGTTTTACGATATCAAGAACCGCGGTTACACGGGCAGCCGCTCCAATCTGGAGCGCCTGTTGAAAGTGTGGCGTGAGGTCGAAAACATTCAACCCGACCAGCCGCCTCCGGAGACGGATGTTTCAGAACCCGTCCGCGATCCTGACACGGGCCATATGATCTCGTCTGTGGTGGCAGCAGCTTTGTGCATAAAGCCTCGCGGCTTGCTGACAGATCGCCAGGCCAGAAAGGTCAATGCGTTGAAGCAGGGCTCTCGAGCGTTCGCCATCATGCGTGGCTTGGCCATGCGCTTCAACGGCATCTTGCGCAGCAGGAGCCCGGACGCGCTGGATGAATGGATCGACGATGCCATCGACACCGAGCTCACGGCAATTATGCGTTTCGCCAGCGTTTTGCGCCGGGATATTGATGCCGTCAAAAATGCAATCGAACTCCCGTGGAGCAACGGTCAAGCCGAAGGGCAGATCAACCGCCTCAAGATGCTGAAGCGAGCAATGTACGGTCGCGCCGGCCCACAACTGATGAAGGCGAGAATGCTGCCACTGAATCACAGAAATTGAGGATGAACCTGTTTAAGTGCAAAACGACACCAGCACTCTGGCGGCAGAAACGGCCAGAGTGGATGCGTTTGCCGGCATTTGTTCAGGCGCGGCAGGACGAATGGCTGCTGCCGCCAGCACCGATCTCGCAACGCTTAAGGGCTACGACAATCGCGCGAAGCGCGACGAGCTCGTAGCGACCATTATGGCCGATATCCAAGTTCCAGCGGACGTCCTCGGCAAGGTCAGCAAGAGTTGCAGTCGCTCACTATCCTGAAGCGCAGCCGACACCGAGCATAGTTAGGCCAACCAGAACGAAAAAATAGCGATCGCTATGAAAAACCTCATCCCCGCCCGCTTCTATACCTACGACTTCACGCGCCTGTTCGTATCGCTTGCGTTTACGCTGGCGATTGCTGTGATTGTTTATTCGGTCCTGTTCGGAAGCATCCTGTAGTCGTCTGATCAAGTTTGCAGCTGGCAAGTTGTGCGGGTCTTACTGACTTTCTGTAGTGATGACTATTGATGAGCGATAGCTTGCGCGCTTTTGGGAGTTCCGCGCCGGCTCTGTCATATAGCGCACGCTTGATCATCCGACGCGCCGATTTCACGGTGCAAGAGCCGCGCGAACCGCACCAGTAGAGAGAGCCCGGAGCTGACGGCATCGTCGATCCAAATGTCAAGCTTGCTCGTTCACCGCTCCGGAGATTGCCGCGCACCGTGGGGCAGGATGCCGATGGACCCGGTTATTAGTTCAATCGTCCACGCCGTTTGCCGAAAAACTGTGACCGCATCCTGCTGCAGGTGAAGACCCGCAGCCGAAACCCGGCTGCGGGCAACCCGGCGGCATGGCTCAACTCGACGGAGAACCAAAACTCACGCCAAGATAGCCGATGGTTGGCTGCATGCTAGCGACGGCAGATGAGCCGCAATGGCTTCCCTCACGTCGATGTCTCGCCGCCATGGCCGCATACCTGTCTTGAGTTCGGGGGCGGTCGCGATGTTAGCCGCTTCCTGAATTGCAGCGGGTGTAGGGTGCAGCGCGAAGGAGGGGTCGTTGGCCTGGCATAGCGCGTGGGGGAACTTTCGAAAAATCTTCGGCCTCGCATCATTTAGTGGCGTGGAAGCGCCAATGGGGCAGCTGTGGCGGGCGTTTTGCCAATCAGCAAATAAGCGAATACGGTTTGCGCGGCGACAATCACGGTGAGATTCAGCGTCAATCAGGATGAGACTCGGCGGCGGGGGTGTGACGAAGGGAGGGCGTAGCCCGACCGGAGTTACACCCCCGCCGCGGCGCAATTTTTAGGCGTCTCATGATCGCGGTCGGCCCGCTACGGTGGCGGTTTTCTGGAATGGAGAACCACCTTTGTGCCGGGTCGCCATGTAACCGATCATCAGATGAGATTATTCATGAAGTATCGACAAACGCATTCTGTTGAGGTCGCCGCCGCGAAGGCGTCGATCAGCCGGGCGACGGCGTTCCGCATGGAGAAAGAGCAGCGCCTTCCGTCGCAGAACAAGCCGCCGCGCGGTCGGCGTCGCCCCGATCCGCTTGAGCATATCTTTGATGCGGAGGTCGTTCCGCTCCTCAAGGCCGCTCCCGGCATTCGTGCAGTCGCCATTTATGACGAGATGCTGCGGCGTCATCCGGAACTGCCGGAAGGCATTCGCCGCACACTCGAGCGGCGCATTCGGTCCTGGCGGGCCGCTCACGGTGAGGCACAGGAGGTGATCTTCCGCCAGACGCACGAGCCCGGCCGGTTGGGGCTGTCGGATTTTACCGACATGGGCAGCCTCGGCGTGACGATCGCCGGCCAGCCGCTCGACCATCTCGTCTATCACTTCCGGCTGGTTTGGTCGGGCTTCGAGCACGCCCATGTCATCCTTGGCGGCGAAAGCTTCGTCGCCTTGGCGGAGGGACTGCAGAATGCCCTGTGGTCGGTCGGCGGTTCACCGCTCTATCACCGCAGCGACAGCCTGTCGGCTGCCTTCCGCAACCTCGACGCCGATGCCAAGGTCGATCTGACAAACCGCTATGAAGACCTATGCGCTCATTACCGGATGACGCCGACGCGCAACAACAAGGGCGTCGCTCACGAGAACGGCTCAATCGAAAGTTCCCACGGCCATCTCAAGAACGCAGTCCGCGATGCACTCCTGATGCGCGGCACCCGAGACTTCGACGATCTTCGCTCCTACCGCGCCTTCATCGACGAGATCGTCAGCCGCCGCAATGCCGCACATGGCAAGCGCATCGATGCCGAGCGCCCGCATCTGCAGGCACTTCCCGAGCGCCGCACCACCGACTTCGAGGAGGTAGTCGTCACCGTGTCACGCACCGGCGGCTTCGCCTTGCGCAAGGTCTTCTACACCGTCCCCTCCCGTTTGATCGGCCACCGGCTGCGAGTGCGTTTGTTTGACGATCGCCTCGACGTCTTTATCGGCGGCACGCATCTGCTGACGTTGCCGCGAGGTCGCGCCCATGCAAGCGGCAAGCATGACCAGGTCGTCAACTATCACCACGTCATTCATTCCCTGCGCAAAAAGCCGATGGCGCTTCTCAACCTGGTCTATCGCGACAAGCTCTTCCCCCGGCCGGAATATCGCAGGGCTTTCGACACTCTCATCGAGCAACTGCCCGACCGGCAGGCATGCAAGATCACCGTCGAATTGCTGGCGCTCGCTCATGATCGCGGTTGCGAGCGTGAACTGGCCGAGGAGCTTGCCAGAACGCTCGACGCCCGCAAACTGCCCGACCTGGTCGCCTTGAGAGCCATCTTCGGTCCGGACCCGGATCAGTTGCCGACCGTTCATGTGCAGCTCGCATCGCTCAACAGCTATGAAGCCCTGATGGGGTCTGCCTATGCGGGAGAGGCCGCATGAAGAATGACCACAACCCCATCGACGAAGCCCGCCTCGGCATCATGCTCAATGAACTGAGGCTGCCGACAATCAAAACGCTGTGGCCGCAATTTGCCGAACAAGCCGATCGTGAAGGGTGGCCCGCGGCTCGCTTCCTCTCCGCCATCGCCGAACACGAGCTGGCTGAACGGGCGCATCGCAGGATCGAACGTCACCTCGCCGAGGCCCATCTGCCGGCCGGAAAGACGCTCGAGCGCTTCGCTTTCGACGCAGTGCCGATGATCTCCAAGGCCCAGGTCATGGCCATTGCCGCGGGCGATAGCTGGCTCGCCAAGGGGGCCAACATCCTGTTGTTCGGTCCGCCCGGCGGCGGAAAGAGCCACCTCGCTGCAGCAATCGGCCTCGCGTTGATCGAGAACGGTTGGCGGGTGCTGTTCACGCGCACGACCGACCTCGTCCAGAAGCTTCAGGTCGCACGGCGCGAACTCCAGCTCGAATCCGCCATCGCAAAGCTCGACAAGTTCGATCTACTCATCCTCGACGATCTGGCCTACGTCACCAAGGACCAGGCCGAGACCAGCGTGCTGTTCGAACTCATCTCCGCAAGATATGAGCGGCGTTCCATCATGATCACCGCCAATCAGCCCTTCGGAGAATGGAACCGCGTCTTTCCGGACCCGGCCATGACGCTTGCGGCGGTTGACCGACTTGTTCACCACGCAACGATCTTCGAAATGAACGTCGAAAGCTACCGGCGACGTTCCGCCATGGAAGCCAAACGCCAGCGCGGCAGACCTGCCGCCTCCGCGACAATCAAAAGCTCTTCCCAGTTTGTCGCGGAGCGGCAATCAGAACACGACGAGACTCTTGCCAGCGACAATCAGCATGATACTTTCATGCCGACCGCGACATAAGAGTCTCATCCAGATTGTCGCCACCGTCTCATCCTGATCGTCGCGCTATAACGGTTGCTATTCGAATGACAAAGGCGCAGTGTCCAGCCTTCAGTAGCAGATGAAACGGGCGCTACTGCTTGAGGGCTCGATACCCTGGCCCCAAGCAAGGGAACGCCATGTCTTTCCCCGCACGCCACATTTCGCCTTCCGAACGAGCAAAGATACAGTGGGTCCTGGACGATGCTGGCTACGGCGCCGACCTTCTTGTCCAAGATCCGGGGCTCTTTGAGACTGCTTCGTTGCTGGTAACTAGGCTGATGCTCGAGGGAGTTCAGTCCCGCTCGGGTCTAGCAGCGCGGCTCGAATGCCGGTTCGGGCGAGCCGGGAAGCACAGGCAGCCACCGGGTTTTCGCTTGGGGCGCTACGCAATTCAAGGGCTGCCTGTAGAACTGCAACACCTCACGAAGTGAGCGACGCGTGCATGTTACGGAAGTGGCGTTCCTGTGAAGGAGCAGCCGCAATGGCTTCCCGTTCTCGTAACAACTTAAAGGCTCCATTGGAGAGATTGATCGATGCGCCAGCTATCCTATCTTGCATTGGCTCTTAAAATGAGCGTGCTTCTGTCTGCAACGCTGTTCGTCCCCGGCGCTTATGGCCAAGGAACGCTTCCGATGCCCGCGAATGCCGAAGCAAATCGTTACGGATCAGGGTGGGAGTGTAATCGTGGCTTTAGAAGACAGGCCGATTCCTGTGTTTTGGTGACGGCTCCCGACCATGGCTTCCTGACAAACGAGTCCTATGGCAAGGGCTGGCAATGTCACTACGGTTTTGCCGAAAGGGGCGACCAATGCCTTGCCGTTGAGGTGCCTGCCAACGCCTATCTTGATCCGTATTCTGGCGACCGTTGGCGATGCATGCGCGGATATCGCCGAAACGACACTGGATGCGACCGTATCGAGGTGCCGGACAATGCGTTCCTGACGGATTCAAGCTATAGCGAGGGTTGGGAGTGTGAGCGTGGTTACCAGGTTGTCGGTGGCAAGTGCGTCGCGTTGAACGTTCCTGAGCACGCCTATCTAACCACCAGCGGTAATGAATGGCTATGCGACCGCGGCTTTGAAGTGAAAGGCCAAGCCTGTGTTGCCGTAAAGGTTCCTGAAAACGCAAGCTTCGCGGATACTTCCTACGGGCAGAAATGGAAGTGTGACCGCGGTTTTGAAGCAAAGGGATCCGCATGCTCAGAAATCAAGCTTCCTGAAAACGCACATCTCGATCGTTCCGGTAACGGTTGGGAGTGCAACCGCCCGTATCAGTTCCACAATGGGCGCTGCCGTATGGAATGATGATTTGGCAGATGGACGAAATTGCCTCGCAATTAAACGCGAGGCAGAGCTAGATTTGCACGGCGAAGCAAAGGGATCCGAAGCAATTGATTGCAGTAGCAGGGGAGCCGGCCGGCGTCCTACCCAATTCGGTCCAATGTCGCAGCTGGAGTCAATTGACGAAACGAGGGCTGATATTCGTAAGCAACATCACGACCTTGTCTTCGATCGCCTGGCATTTGGCGGCGTATTCGGCTGTTAGCGGTTCATCCGACATTGCATGCTCGCTCAACTCGTCGCGAGTGACCACGGCCGCCCCGTAAGCTTCGATCAAGGTGCTCAACGCCAGGAATCGCAGTTCTGAAAGCTGTTTGCGGTGTCGTGGCAGCCGCATCATGAGGCGTGCTCGGCCGATTTTCTCGAAGTCCAATGACTGTCGCCTCTCAGATCCAGGATTTTGTCGTTGTCCTCCATAAATTTGCTGGGAGCAACATCGATATGAGCGTGGAGAGACCAATGGCGGGGACCGGTTCGACCGTTGCGGAGCTGCGCCAATAGCGACCGCGCAAAAGATGCGGGCCATGCCGGGAGGGGGGCTGCTTGGTCGCCCGTCGAGGCAGAACAGCAGGTAAATTGATTGGCTCGATTTGGTGCTTGTCATCCGGCCCCGAGCAGAACCTGACGATGGCGGGCAGGAAGCAAAGCGTCTCACCGCGTAACATTCCTCTCAGAGCAGTCTTGGGTCGAAAAGTTGGCTTCGGCGCGCGGGTGCTCGCACGACAGAAGACCGTCGAGCTTGGTGATGTGTTTGCACTCTGCGATCCCGGCGAAACGTTCGGAATCTACCGTGGTCGTGCTCGGATTGGCCCATTTCACGGCCTTTTATCCGACACGCCACACTGCACCCTCTGGCTAGCGTTTGCCTAACCTCGTTCGTCCTGCTGCCCTAATTGAAAGAGATGAGTCAGACGAAAGACCGATGAGCCCAGCGCCTATGGCGGCTTCAAGGGTCTGGCTGTAATCGTCTCCCACCAGCCCATGTTTTTTGGAGTGTTTTTCAGCAGCCCCGCGTGAGACGGATGGCGACACCCCATATCGAACACTGTGGAAGGCACTCAGAACAATAAGAAGTTTTTCGTCCAAGCTTTTCATTGTCTACCTTCAATCTATCTGGTGATGGGGGCGGCAATGACCCCTAGGATGGCATTGAACCCACCTACGGTCACCCGCGTGCTGCGGTTCCTTGGCTGTGCAGAATGGTTACCCCGCGCTATCACGCAGGCGTCGGCAAAGCTGATCTTGCTGCAGTTTGATGCGCTTCTGCTTCTCGAAATGATAGCAGTCGATGTGAGGCCTCGTCCCAAAGGACGAGTTTCACCAAGCTCAGGCTCTCCCTGATGGTGATGCGGCCCAATTCTCCCAGTTCAGGATAATCACGCAGAACCTCAGGAAGTCTGTAGAAGGGAACGCGGCTTGACAGGTGGTGGACATGGTGCATGCCGATATTGCCGGTGATCCAGCGCAAGGGGCGCGGCAGATCGTAGTGCGAGGCGCCATGCATGGCCGCGTATTGGAACGTCCATTCGGGAGGCCTCGACCAGTGAGTGTCTTCGAACTGGTGCTGGACATAGAACAACCAAATACCTGCAGCCCCAGCAAGAAGCACAATCGGCAGATGGATCAGGAGAAACGGCACGGCGCCAACTGCCCAGACAAGAAGACCGGCGAGTGCGGCAATGGCGACATTCGTTGCCATGGTGGAGACCCATGGCAGGGCGCCGGAGCGCATCATTCCGACCGGCAGCCTCTGCTTGAACAGAAAGAGCCAGGCGGGACCGATGCCGAACATGACGACGGGGTGCCGGTAGAGGCGGTATACGAGCCGTCCTCTGCGCGTGAGAGCTCCATATTCGGCGACGGTGAGTGTTGTAATGTCACCGACACCCCGCTCGTCGAGGTTGCCTGCCGAAGCGTGGTGTTCGGCGTGGGCGCGGCGCCAGTAGTCATAGGGTGTTAGCGTCAGCACGCCGATCATCCGGCCCGTCCAGTCATCCAGGCTGCGTCGGCCGAAAAAGGAACCATGGCCGCAGTCATGTTGCAGCATGAACAAGCGCAGGAGAAATCCCGCCGCAGGGACGATTAGGGCCATGCCGAGCCAGTAACCGAAGTGCATAGAGGCCCACGCCCCCGCCCACAGCAGAATAAATGGCACAAGGGTCACCGTCAGTTCGAATGTGCTGCGGCCAATATGCGGCTGTCGATAGGCGGATAGGATCTTCAGCCAGGCTTTTTCACGATCGGCGGTTGTTTCCGCGCGGCGGTCGGAAAGCTGGCTGACTCTGGTTTTCTTCAAAGCGTCTTCCTAGTTGATGGTTTGACATGATCGCCTTCGGCCATTGCTACGGACGCATCAGGCAGCCTGGGGATTGTGGCCGACATCTCGCTCAAGCTCGAAACCATCTTTTGGCGTTCGACGAGATCACTGATCTCAGCGCGATCGCCGGCGCAACTACGGGCAAACACGTCGGCGCCGCTCTTGTCAGGTTGGACGGAGCCAAGTCCTTATCGGATGTATTTAACTGTGCCGGTGATCATGACGAGCCCTTCCGTAGCAATACTGAGAAGCCCCGCGCGAAACAGGGGCCCGATAGCGATTTTGAAAGGAAGGTTCGTTCAGAGCGCGACGCCAATCGCGCAATAACCAAAGCTAGCAAGCAAATTCGATAGATCGTTCTATCGGCATCTTCACCCAAACGTCAATCGGCAGTTTGAATGTGCTCTGTGCAACATGTGGGAGGTCTTGCCCTATTCGCTGGCCAGAGCGCAACCTAGACAGTTCGCATGCCCTTCTCGACACTAACTGGCCATAGAGACCGAACGGCGTGCAAGAAAAAGAAAAAATTAAACGACGAAAAACTCGCCATTTCAGGTTCCTGAGAATGATTTTCATTGGCCTTGTTTAAAAAAGTTAATATTTTCGTTGAGTTTCAAAAAGTATCGTCTATATATCAATTCATCGAATATTGCTTGTGACCTTTGACTTGGCGCTTTTGCGCGGCCAGATTTCCTCTCTAATATCGATCATCGTCAGAGAATTATTTGTGGCAAATTCCGCGATTGAAAGGAAATCATCATGGCTTCAGGCACAGTAAAGTGGTTTAACAGCACCAAGGGCTTCGGATTCATTCAACCGGATGACGGCAGCACGGACGTGTTCGTCCATATCTCGGCGATTGAACGCGCCAGCCTGCGCTCGCTCACCGACGGTCAGAAGGTGACGTTCGACGTCGTCGCCGACCGCAAATCGGGCAAGAGCTCGGCCGACAATCTCAGGGCCGAATAGTTTGTCATTCGCCCTCTTCTGACCACGGATGTACTGGCAGGGAGGCGCATGAATGACGGGAAGAGGTCGGGGGAATAACCCGACCTTTTTGCGTCTTGGACCCTTCGTTTTCAGGAGATTGCCATGCGCTCTGTGGCCTACGAGATTGGCAACAAGGTCTCGCTGAGGGCGAGTGCCACGCAGGTGGTGTTGAGCAGCCGCGTCGGCCAGATCGTCGGCCTGTTGCCGGCAGATCGTGGCGAGGCCCGCTATCGCGTACAGGTGGAAGGCGAGACGTTCGAACGATGCGTACTGGCGACCGACATCGAACACGCCGAGGTCGCGACTGACGACGCCCCCAAGGCGACCGCCACCGGGCCGTGGCTCAAGCCATTGAGCGCCAAGCGCGGCAGATAAGCACGCAGGCCCTGGCCTTCCGCGACCAAGACAGGAGAACATCTTTTGCAAGTACTTGTCAGAGACAACAATATCGACCAGGCTTTGCGGATTTTGAAGAAGAAGATGCAGCGCGAGGGCCTGTTCCGTGAATTCAAGGCGCGCAGCAGCTACGAGAAACCCTCGCAAAAACGTGTGCGCGAAAAGGCAGAAGCGGTGAGGCGTCAACGCAAGCTGCAGCGCAAGAAGCTCCAGCGCGAGGGCCTACTGCCGGCGCCGAAGAAAGCGGCGCGACCGCGCTGAGCTTTCGGTGCGGCAAGCACCGGCCGCGTCAGGAGAGAGGGCATAACGCCAGACCCCAACGCCACATTCAAGCCGGCCAAGATCTCTACAAGCGAGAAAGCGGCGGCCACCGATCAAACGGCGAGAGCAATCGTTGCTGCCGAAAAGATCGTCCGCGAAAAGAAGACCGAGAAACTCAAGGCGCAGCACCTTAAGCGCGCCGCTTCCGAAGCCGTTGTAGAGGCGCCCGCAAGTAATCCGGCCCGTAGATCGCGCCGTCCGTGATTGCCGCCGATACCGAACGCGAACACGACTTCCCCGTCAACAGGAGGTGGCTTCATGTCATCCGCACACCGGCACTCCTTGGCTCCCTCCGACCTGGCAATGCTGGATGGCGTATTGCGACGCGCCGGGTTTCATCAGCGCGTCGAGATCGATGATCAGGAGAACCTTCGTCTTGCCGCGGTCTTCCTTGTCGGACGGTTTCAGGCAGGCGTGACCACAGCAGAGACCTTGCTTGCCGAATTGCAGAGCCGGAATGGGCTGCGCACCCCGCGGCAGGTTGAAACCGCAAATCTCGAACGGTGGGAGAACGACGGCGGAGCGCCGCAAAGAGCCAGCGCGATCACGCGTTATACCGGCGCCCGACGCCGATCTTGGCCCTCCCGGCGCAGCTTCTGAGCCGACATTGGCCGACTTGGCTTACCGCGGCATGAGAGGCTCTCCACCCGCCAATATCCACCTTTATCGACAGCAGTACGCCGCAAACGGCTTTGCACCGTCCGACGCGCACTGTCCCCGCGGCCGGGACCCGGAGAATCAAAAGACTGTGGAAACGCCGCGCCTCGGACAGAGGCGCAGTGCATTGGAAGCAAAGACTGCCCTCTTTTCGGCATGCCGCCCTTCGGCGCCGGCATGCCCTTTTCCTGGATACGCTGCTGCACAAACCGGGGCGTGTTGGCAGCGAGGTGCTGGCGGGAGCGCCCAGGGTTGGCAAGCCAACGGACGAGCGCGATCTGGTCAAGGCGCTCGAGCAGATTGCGGTCCTGATTGTTAATTCTTCCGCTCCACTTATGAGCCAGTGCATGTGTCGACGAGCATTGTGCCGTGTTTGTTTCCGTTTTGTGCGTCTGAGGTCGCATAATGTATCATCGGGGACGAAATCGGCAGCAGGCGGTCAAACATCGTCGTGTGCATTTCTCCCCCAATGATAATTGCGACCGGTTGACCGGTGTGCGGCGGGCAGCCGACGTCATTCAGGGGATTGGCCATAACTGTCGGGTGACTCTAGGCTGCAGGGCAATTTCAGGCCCTAAATACGGGATCCGTTTAAGATAGACCTCTGATGGGCAGGGGCAACTGACCGTTGAGCAGGACGGTTTCATATATTGGGCGCCCCGTGTTGCGGGCTGTAAGGAGCCCGAGCTCGGAGCCGAAGATGGCTTTTCAGCATTCGTGAGTTGACTCTAAAAAAGGCTTGTTGACTCTAATATGTATCTGCTTTAAACAAATACAAATAGCGCGACGGGAGGTCGCGCTGACACGTGCGGCAGGGATGCCGCCCGCAAATCTCGTTCAGAGGGAGGAGCCTAATGTCGAAGTTTTCGAGAATCCTTGCCGCTAGCGTTGCCACGTTGGCACTCATCACTGGCGCGTCCTCGGCCGTTGCCCAGGATGCAGTGGGTGTCAGTTGGCGCTATTTTCAGGACGAACGCTGGAAGATCGACGAAGCCGCGATGAAGTCGGTCTTCGACGCGGCGGAGGTAGAATACGTCGGGATCGACGCGCAGGGTGACCCGCAGAAGCAGGCTGCCGACATAGAAAGTCTCATCGCCCGCGGCGTGAAGGTGCTGATTATCGTCGCTCAGGATGCGAAGGCGATTATCCCCGTCATCGAGTCGGCGAAACGCGAAAACATCACCGTCATAGCGTACGACGCCCCAATCGACACGGGCGACGTGCTCTACACCAGCTTCGACAACGTCGCCGTCGGCCGGGTGATGGGCGAAGCGCTCCTCAAGGCCGCGCCAAAGGGAAACTGGGTCGCCATGGATGGTGATCCGGCGCAGACGATCATGCAGGTCTTCAAGAGTGGCCAGATGCAGGCCGTCCAAGGTGCGGTCGACAAGGGTGACATCAAGTTCGTCGCACAGCAGAACGTGGAGCAGTGGAAGCCCGACGTCGCGCAGGCTCTCATGGAACAGGTGCTGACTGCCAACGACAACAAGGTCGACGCCGTCCTCGCCATGAACGACAGCATCGCCAACGGCGTCGCCGCAGCGCTGGCAAGTCAAAATCTTCTCGGAAAGGTCGCCATCTCCGGACAGGACGGCGACAAGAACGTGCTGAACCGGATCGCCAAGGGGCAGCAAACCATGACCGTGTGGAAAGACGCCAATGCGCTGGGAACCGTGGCAGCGAAGGCGGCTGTCGAGATCATCAAGGGCGCCAAGATCGACTCGGTCACCGGCGTGTCGCCGGGCACTACCGACTCCGGAGCATCGCAACCCGCCATTATCCTCGATCCGATCGCCATCACGCGAGACAACCTCGACCTCGTCGTGCAGTCCGGCTGGATTTCGAAGGATGCGCTGTGCAACGGCGTGACCGAAAATCCGCCGAAGGCGTGCGAATAGGCCGCGACATCCAGGAGTTTTGCAATGACAACGGTGTCCCAGCCCGTGTCCAGTTCAAGTAAGGTCCTCCCCCGCTTGCTACGTGCGATCGGGGGAGGGCACGCCGACACACGCCTGATGGCGATGGTCGGCGTGCTCGCCTTGATCTGGCTTTGTGCCAACATTCTCACCGGCGGAGTTTTTCTGTCGCCGCGCAACCTGTTCAATCTGTCGCTTCAGGTGTCGGTCGTCGCCATCATGGCGTCCGGCATGATCCTGGTGATCGTGACCCGCCATATCGATCTGTCGGTCGGTTCTCAAGTTGGCTTTCTTGGCGTTCTCGGTGGCCTCGTTCAAAGCGTATGGCTGCCCGACAGCGTCCATGCATGGTGGATCGCCAGTCTGGTCATGCTGGGCGGAGGCGTGTTCATCGGCCTTATTCAGGGCGCCCTGGTGGCCTACGCGCGGATACCCTCCTTTGTCGTAACGCTCGGAGGGCTGCTCTTCCTGCGGAACGCGGCCTATGAACTGAACGACGGGACGACCATCGCGCCCCTGAGTGAGACTTTTCAGATTCTGGGGGGCGGTCAGAATGGCGTCCTCGGCGGTCCGTTGAGTTGGCTCTTTGCCTTCGTGGCCGCAGGAATTGTCGTGGGAAGCCTGGTGCGCAAACACCGGCGCAAGAGACGGCTCGGAATCCAGAAACCTCTTCAGGCATCTGATTACTTCTCCGCCGCAGCCTGGTGTGCCTGCGCATTTGGTTTCGTCGCGATCATGAATAGCTACAACAAGCCAGGCACGGATGAACCGATGGGGATGGCGTTCCCCGTCCTGATCCTCATCGCAGTGACAGCGGCGATGACGCTTGTCGCCAAACGACACAGGTTCGGACGACACGTGTTTGCCGTCGGTGGTGACCCACAAAGCGCGCGTCTAACCGGCATCAACACCCAGCGCGTGGTCCTCAAGGTATTCGCTCTGATGGGGCTGCTTTCGGGCCTTGCATCCATAGTTCTGACCGCGCGGCTCAATGCGGCGGCGAGCGGCGCAGGCACGATGATGGAACTTTATGTGATCGCCGCGGCCGTCATCGGCGGAACTTCGCTTGCCGGCGGCGTCGGGACGATCCTTGGGGGATGCGTCGGCGCTCTCATCATGCAGAGTCTGCAAAGCGCCATGGTCCTCCTTGGCATTCCGAGCCCCACCCAAAGCATGGTCCTTGCTGGCGTCCTCGTCCTCGCTGTCTGGATCGATACGATGTGGCGCGAAAGGAGGCCATCATGACGACCCCTTTGCTTGAGGCCCGTAACGTCAACAAGGCATTTGGAGGCGTTCACGCCGTCGAGAATGTTAGCGTTTCACTCATGCCGGGCGAGGTCGTGGCCTTGCTTGGTCACAACGGCGCGGGAAAGTCCACCTTCATCAAGATGCTCTCGGGCGTCTTTCCGGCGGACAGCGGACAAATCCTGATCGACGGAAAGTCGGTCGACATCCGCTCACCGCATGACGCTCAGGAACTGGGGATCGAGACGATTCATCAGACGCTTGCGCTCGCCGACAACCTTGACGCCGTCTCCAACCTCTTCCTTGGGCGCGAGCAGACCGATCGCTTCGGCTTTCTCGGCACGGAAGCGATGGAACATGGCGCGCGGCAGACGATCGAGCGCATGCGCTTGAGAATCCCATCGCTCAACGCTTCCGTCCGCTCGATGTCGGGCGGACAGCGACAGGCGGTTGCGATCGCGCGAGCCTTGCATTTCAATGCCCGCATTCTGATCATGGATGAACCTACCGCGGCATTGGGGCCCGAGGAGACGAAGAATGTCGGCCTGCTCATTCAAGAGCTGAAGCGGCAGGGACTCGGGATTTTCCTGATAAGCCACGACATGCATGATGTTTTCCAGCTCTCCGATCGGATTACGGTGATGAAGTCCGGGCGGGTCGTCGGCTCCTACCCAACGAAGGAACTGACGCAGGACGATGCTCTCGAAATGATCATCCTTGGCCGCAAGCCAGCCAGGTTCGCAGCCGCTACCGCCTAATCAGCGACAATTGAAGCGAGTGGAATTTCGAAATGACAGTCAAAGCACCAAATTTCAGTCTCGATGGCAAGGTGGCGTTGGTAACCGGCGCTGCGCGTGGCATCGGTCGGGCGTGTGCGCTCGCGTGTGCAGCTGCCGGGGCCGACGTGATCATTGGCGTGCGTAACGTCGAGGCGGTCGCGGATCTCGTGTCGGAACTGGAAAGCACGGGCCGCCGCGTCCTCGCGGTCCCGATGGATATCTCCGACAGCCGCCAGATCGCACAAGCGGTCGACACCGCGTTGGCGACCTTCGGGACGATCGATATCCTCGTGAATAATGTTGGCGTGGCGCCTGGCAATCTGGCGGAGCTTGTTGAAGAGAAGGATATCGACCAGATCCTGAACGTCAACATCAAGGGCACCTTCCTCGTTACCCAGGCCGTCGCACGCCATATGATCGAAAAGAAAAGCGGACGGATCGTGAACATAAGTTCGCAAGCGGGTACAGTGACGCTGCGCGGTGAGGCGATCTATTGCATGAGCAAGGCCGCTATCAATCACCTCAGCCGTTGCCTCGCGGCCGAATGGGCCCAGTACGGGATCACCGTCAATACGGTCGCGCCGACCTTTATTTGGACGGACTCGACGCGGCCAGTGCTTGCAGATCCGGATTTTTACAGTCGGACAGTGGGCCATATTCCACTTGGCCGCATCGGTGATACCGACGACGTTGTTGGGGCAGTGATCTATCTTGCCTCGCCAGCGGCCTCGATGGTGACCGGTGCAAATCTGCTTGTCGACGGTGGATGGTCGGTGGCTTGAGTCCGTCACATGGAGGGTAACCTTTGCTTGCGTTCGGGCATCTGATAGTTCGTCAAGATATGTCGTCGCCAGCGATTCGAATGCGCTGCCGACATCCTACGATAGCTCCTGACTGACATATGGTGTCCCTGGGAGGAATGTTGACGACGAACAGTGTGCTACGACACATGAATGCGGTCCGTTGCCTGCGCGTGTTGCGCAGGGACGTGTCACTATCGCGCGCGGACATTGCACGTGAGTTGAACGTGACGCGCGCTACAGTAGGCAATTCGATCAAGCAACTCCTCGCCGAAAAGCTCGTCATCGATCTCAACGAGAGCGCAGAGGTAAGCGGTGCGGGGCGCCCGGGCGCTCTCGTATCCCTCAATCCGACGGGCGCATATTTCATCGGGCTGGACATATCCTCGGCTGAGATCAACGCGGTTCTCGTCGACTTCTCGATGCGTGTCGTGGCCAAAAGGATTGTGTCCATCGCGGATCGCTACCAAGATCCCCGCCAGGTGATCGAGCTTCTTGCCACGTTGCCGAAAGAACTCATCGAAGTTTCCAAGGTGCGGTCCTCGCGAGTAAGGGGAGTTTGCATCTCCGTGCCCGGCATCGTCCGGGAGGGAAAAATCATCTCGGCGCCATGGCTTAATTGGCGGGACGTCGATGTTGTCACGGCAATGGCCGAAGCCATGCAGCCCTTGCAGAAGATCCACATCTGCAATGACGCTGTCGCGCTCGCGAGCGCGGTGGCCACGGATGCCGGGGAGGGCGATTTGAGCGATGCGCTACTATTGCTGCTTGCCCAGGGGATTGGCAGTGCGCACTTACGACAGGGCCGTGTCATTGAAGGCGCGCACGGGCTTGGTGGGGAGGTGGGGCACATGGTGATGGGCGCGCGGCCACAGATGGCGGCAACTCACACCTTCGAAATCCTCGCCGGCTACCAGAAGTTCTTGCCTTTTATCGACCATGGAACTCCGATTCCGGAAGGGTTGGCGCGTCTGGCGACGCTCGGGAGCTCGCCGGAGTTCGACAAGGCCTTGGACGAATGGGCGTCGGCCCTTGCAACTGGCTTTCTCAACCTCATCCACATTCTTGATCCCAAGACGATCGTCCTAGGCGGTCCACTTGCGGTGCTCTATCCCAGGGTCGCGTCGAGAGTGGAGGCATTGGTGGCCGAAAATCTCGTTCATGGCTTCGAAGTACCTCCGATTTCCGTTGCGAAATTCGGTGGCGACGGTGCTGCCATCGGGGCGGCAGCGCTTTTGCGCGAAAGCCTTTTCGACCTTCCCGAACTTCCTGCAATTTAGATGACCGACGCACAAAGTCGTTTGACAGCATATTTGTATTTGTATAAAGCAAAAGCAAATAGACCCTGAGGAGGAGGAGCCAATGCTGAAGCACATCGATCCCATTCTGTCGCCCGAACTGCTCTGCGCCCTGAGGGCAATGGGACATCGCCATGACATCGCGATCGTCGACGCCAACTTTCCATGCGACGGGGGAGACGACCGCCTCATCCGCCTCGATGGCGTCGATGGCCCACGCGTCCTCGAAGCCATCATGGGAGTGTTTCCTCTCGAAGAGCAGGAGCAGCATGTGGCCTGGCGCATGATCGCGGAAAACGACCCGGCAAAAATCCTACCGGTGTTTAAGGACTACGCTGCCGTTCTCGAAAAGAGCGAAGGAAAGACGATCGAGTTGACCGCGGTCGAGCCGGATAACTTCAAGGATCGCGTGCGGGCGGCCCACACGGTCGTCGTCACCGGGGAGCGACGCTTCTATGGCGGGGTCATTCTGCGCAAGGGAGTCATCGCTCCCGAGTGAGGAGCGATGGCCTGAAGAAAACCTGATCCGAACGTTGATACATGTCCGACCATTTTTTCGACGATACCTTCGAAGCCTTCCTGTTCGACATGGATGGCACCATCCTCAATTCGATTGCTGCGGCGGAGCGCGTATGGGGGGCTTGGTTCCGGAAGATTGGCCTCGATCCGGAAGTCTATCTTCCAACCATTCATGGGAGGAAGGTATCGGAGACGATCGCGTCCCTCAGTCTTTCCCACATCGATCCGGAGGCCGAGGCGTCGGCCATCACGAAGGCTGAAATCGCCGAAGTCGAAGGGGTGGTGCCCATCCCGGGGGCATCACTCTTCCTCAACAGTCTGCCCCCGCGCAAGTGGGCTGTCGTGACATCGGCGCCATTGGCCCTTGCGAGAGCAAGGCTAGAGGCGGCGGGGTTGCCGACGCCAGCCATCCTGGTGACGGCCGAAGACGTCCAGAAGGGAAAACCCGCGCCGGATTGCTTCGTCCTCGCTGCCGAACGGCTGGCTGTGAACCCTGTGCGCTGTCTGGCCTTCGAGGACGCGGAAGCCGGAATCGCCGCGGCGGTTTCAGCCGGTTGCACCGTGATGGTTGTGACTGAGACCCACAAGCACGGTTTTGATGGCTCCCACAACCAAATTGCGAACTATCAGCACGTCCGCCCCGAAATCCTCCGCGGTGGGCTGGGCTTGACCCGCATCTAGCGGCTATCAGCGACCCGATGGCATGCGGTTACGTCGATAGATCAACTCTTCATCGACCGAAAGCATTCGTTTGTGCAGCATCGAGGCTCCTCCGATCGCGGGCCCTTCCGGGCCCAGCTTGGACAGGCGGATCTCCGGGATCGGGTGCTCGTCCAGCAGATTCTGGCGAACATTGGCCATGACCTGGTCCCGGCACAGGTCGTAGAGCATCGCGACGGGGCCACCGAGCACAATTCGTACCGGGTTGAAGATGCTTGTCAGGGTGGCGACACCCCTGCCAAGGTAAAAGGACCAATCAGTCAGCGTCGACAGAGCTGCACGCTCTTGTCGCCGGGCAGCGCTGGCGAACTCATCGATGTTGCTGGCCGATCCTCCATGAAAGCGATAGCGGGCGAGCACCGCCTCACGGCCTATGAAGCTCTCGAAGGATCCGGAAATGGTCGCGAGCTCAACGAAGCCTTCATCTCCAAGGATGATATGACCAAGCTCTCCGGCATAACCGTCCTGCCCATGCAACAATTGTCCGGAGTTGACGATCGCGCCGCCGACGCCGGCGTCGAGAAAGATGTAAATTTCGGTATCGGTGCTCTCGTCCTTCGAGCGGTACATCTCCGCCATTGCGAAGGCATTGGCATCGTTTTCCGCGGCAAGCGGCAGATCTTCGGGAAGCACTTTCTCGAGTTTGTCCAGGATCGGTTCCTGGCGCCACCCAAGGATCGGAGCGCGTAGGATCGTTCCGGTCCGATCAATGACGCCGGGCGCCGTCAGGCACAGCCCTCGGACCGTATGTGTCTGCGAAAGGCTCTTGGTGAGCGATTTTACGGTCTTCACCAATTGCTGAATGATGCGTTCGGGGTCGGCGTCAGCCAGATCGAAGTTCGATTGCGACTGAGCGACGACCCGCGCCTCCATGTCGAGCGCGACGACCGTAAGACGACCGACGCCTATGTCTGCGCCAATGAAAACTCCGTAGTTGGAGTTGAGACGAACGAACGTGCCGGGGCGTCCGGTGCCGGCGCTCTTGTCGTCTTCCGAATTGTCTTCGACAAGCAATCCTTCTTCGGTGAGGCTCGCCACAATGCTGCTGGCGGTCGACCGCGTAAGTCCAAGTTCACGCGCGATGTTGGCGCGGCTGACCTTGCCTTGCCGAAAGACGACATCGAGCACCCTGACTTCGTTGATGTGCCTGACGGCGCTGGGCATGGACATGAAGTGCTCCGACTAGGTTGGGCCCGCAAGGCCGGTAGCGAATCCGCGCGGGATCCCCTTTCGAGCGAAAGCATATAGTCGTTTCAGGCGCGGCTGTCGCCGATTATGCGGTTTCTAAAATTGTGACAGCCTCCCCGCCGCGGCGTCTTTCTGTTCACTTTTTTGTTCGCCGCCTATCGAAGCAAGTTGACACACTCGCGTCAATATGTTTGTTTTCAATCCAAACAAACGGAAGAGGAGAAGCCGTCTGTTTGCAGAGGCGGCATGGGGCCGCCCAGGGGAGGAACTAAATGAAATCCAATTTCAAATCACTGGCCATTGCCGCGGCGCTCAGTGCTTCGGTGTCCGGCTTCGCCCTCGCACAGGACAGCGTCGAGGTGTTGCACTGGTGGACCTCGGGCGGCGAAGCCGCCGCCGTCGGCGTCTTGAAGGATGACCTTCAGAAGCAAGGTGTCGGCTGGCAGGACATGCCAGTCGCGGGTGGCGGCGGCGAGGCGGCCAACACGGCCCTGAAGGCGCGGGTGACTTCCGGCAATCCACCGACCGCGGCGCAGCTGCTCGGTATGGCGGTCAACGAATGGTCGGAGGAGGGGCTCCTCGGCGATCTGACCTCTGTCGCCGACCAAGAAGGGTGGGGCAAGGTCGTCCCTGACGCGATCAAGAACTTCGCCGTGCACGATGGCAAGTGGCAGGCCGTGCCGGTGAACATCCATCGCCCGAACTGGCTCTGGATCAACGCGAAGGTCTTCAAGGACAGCGGCCTGGAGCCACCCAAGACCTGGGACGATTTCAACGCGGTCGCGGACAAGCTCAAGGAAAAGGGCATCGTTCCCCTCGCCCACGGAGGGCAGCCGTGGCAGGACACGACGGTCTTCGACGACGTCGTTCTCGGGATCGGTGGTCCGGAGTTCTACAAGAAGGCCATCCTGGAATTGGACGATGCCGCACTGGACTCCGATACGATGGTCAAGGTCTTTGATCAGATGCGCAAGATCCGCGGGTATGTCGATCCTAACTTCTCCGGAAGGGATTGGAACCTTGCCACCGCGATGGTGCTCAAGGGCGAGGCTGCCATGCAGCTCATGGGCGATTGGGCGAAGGGCGAGATCGTCAAAGCCAACCTCACGCCGGGCGTGGATATCCTCTGCGTCACAGCGCCCGGTACAGAAGGTTCGTTCCTGTTCAACACCGACTTTTTTGCCATGTTCCCGGTGGGAGACAGCAAACTGGCGGCCCAGCATAAGCTCGCGGCGAGTGTCATGTCGCCGAGTTTCCAGGAGGCGTTCAATCTGGTGAAGGGCTCGATCCCGGCTCGAACGGACGTTTCCGGCGACAAGTTCGACGCCTGCGCGAAGAAATCCATGGGCGATCTCAAGAGCGCCGTGTCATCCGGTACACTTCTGGGTTCGCTCGCACATGGCCATGCCGAGCCGGCAGGCATCCAGCGCGCCATGTTTGACGTCGTCACGCAGCACTTCAACTCCGACATGTCGTCCAAGGATGCTGCCGCGGCGCTTGTGACTGCGATCAACGCCGCCAGATAGAGATCCTCCCAGGGGTTGGCCGCACCACAGCCGCGACCAACTCTTGCGCGGCACCAGTCGCCCAGGCGGCTGGTGCCGCTGAAATCGGGCAGAAAGCAATGACTCTTTCCAAACGTATACAGGCCGCGCTGCCGGCGTTCGTCCTATCGCCATCGTTGGCGGCGATCGCGATCTGCGTTTACGGCTTCATCGCGTATACCGCGCTTCTTTCCTTCACTGGATCGAAGATGTTCGCCAAGTTCGATTTTGTCGGCTTGCGGCAATACGAACGGCTGTTCGATAATCCACGTTGGATCACCGCGGTTGAAAACATGGCGATCTTCGGCGGCCTCTATGTCGTGGTTGCAACCTGTCTCGGCCTCTACATCGCCGTCCTAATTGACCAGAAAATTCGGTTGGAAGGCGTGTTCCGCGCGATCTTCCTCTATCCGATGGCGCTGTCTTTTGTGGTCACCGGGGTGATCTGGCAATGGCTTCTCAATCCGGGTCTGGGTCTGGAGCACATGGTGCGCAGCCTCGGCTGGCAGTCATTCACCTTCCAATGGCTGGTGGAACCGGACTGGGCTATCTACACGATTGTCATCGCGGGCGTATGGCAGGTCACCGGCTTCGTCATGGCGCTGTTCCTGGCAGGTCTTCGCGGGGTCGATACGGAGATCCTGCGCGCAGCGCGCGTCGACGGCGCCCCTGTTCATAAGGTATACACGCGCATTGTCATTCCGGCTCTTAGGCCCGTTTTCCTGACCGCGTTCGTTATCGAAGCCCATCTTGCCATCAAGAGCTATGACCTCGTCGTGGCTCTTACCAAGGGCGGGCCAGGTGTGTCGACGGAACTGCCCTCGACATTCATGTACTCGATGACCTTCACCCGCAACGAACTTGGCGTGGGCGCGGCCAGTGCGACCGTCATGCTGACGAGCCTTGCCGCCATCATTGTCCCCTATCTCTATTCGGAGCTGCGCGATGACCGCCGTGCCTGACAGCAACTTTGCGATGGCCCTCATGCGCCCACGATCGCTGAACCCCACTAAGATGTTGGGCCGCATCTTCGTCTATGGCTGCTTGGTCGTGCTCGCCGCTTTGTTTCTCGCGCCGCTGGCCTCGATGGTCATGACTTCGCTGAAGAGCATGGACGAAATCCGCAGCGGAACCCTTCTTTCCGTACCGCAGGCCCCTACGATCGAAGCATGGGCGTCCGTATGGAGTTCGGCATGTATCAGTATCGCCTGCGGCGGTCTTAAGGGCTACTTCGGCAACTCGTTCCTGATTGCCGTCCCGGCGACGCTGATATCGGTCGGTCTCGGCGCGCTGAATGGCTACGTATTTTCCACCCGGCGGTTCCAAGGAGACAACATACTCTTCGGACTGATCCTGTTCGGCTGCTTCATTCCGTTTCAGATCGTGCTGATCCCGATGGCCGGGTTGCTCGGCATGCTCGGTCTCGCGGGCACCATTCCGGGACTTGTGCTGGTGCACGTCGTGTATGGCGTTTGCTTCACCACCATGTTCTTCCGCAACTATTTCGTGACGGTGCCAGCCGAAATCTTCAAGGCGGCTCGGGTCGACGGCGCGGGCTTTTGGGCGATCTTCTTCCGCATCCTGCTGCCTATATCGTGGCCAATCGTCATGGTGTCGATCATCTGGCAGTTTACTGGCGTTTGGAACGACTTCCTCTTTGGCGTCTCCTTTGCCGCCGGCTCCAATCAGCCGGTGACCGTCGCCGTCAACAATCTCGTCAATACCTCGACCGGGACCAAGGCTTACAACGAGGACATGGCGGCCGCGATGATCGCGGCCCTGCCAACCATCGTCATCTATGTGGCTGCCGGCCGCTACTTCCTTCGCGGCCTGATGGCCGGCGCAGTCAAAGGATAACGCTCATGGCCAATCTCGGCATCAGCCACGTCACCAAAAGCTTCGGAAGCCTAGCCGTTCTGAAGGACATAAAGATCTCGATCGAAGATGGGGAGTTCCTGGTCCTTGTCGGACCCTCGGGATGTGGAAAGTCCACCCTGCTCTCGATCATCGCCGGGCTGGAGGAACACACGTCCGGGACTATCACGATCGACGGCAGGCCCGTGGACGGTCTGGAGCCAAAGGAACGCGACATTGCCATGGTGTTCCAATCTTACGCGCTCTATCCGGCAATGACCGTGGAACAGAACATCGGCTTCTCGCTAGAAATGAGCAAAATGCCGAAAGCCGAGCGCGTCGAGCGGGTAGGCAAGGTTGCGGACCTTCTCCAGATAAGCCATTTGCTTAAGCGCCGCCCCGGCCAACTTTCCGGTGGCCAGCGTCAGCGCGTCGCTATGGGACGAGCGTTGGTACGCGAGCCGAAAATCTTTCTCTTCGACGAGCCGCTCTCCAACCTCGACGCCAAGCTCCGCGTCGAGATGCGGACCGAAATCAAGAGGCTCCATCAACGGCTCGGAGCCACCATTGTCTACGTCACGCACGACCAGATCGAGGCGATGACGATGGCGACGCGCATCGCAGTAATGAAGGACGGCGTCCTCCAGCAATTCGGTACGCCCGAAGACATCTACGACCGGCCCGCCAATGTCTTCGTCGCCACGTTCATGGGATCGCCGCCGATGAACCTTCTACCTGCAACCGTGGTGGATGGCGCGTCGGGACCGCGGCTGAGCCTGAAGGGAACGGACGTTACCCTGCCGTTGCCTTCTTCAGTGACGGCGCGATTGGCGCCTGGCAGCGACGTGCTTCTCGGCTTGCGGCCCGAATGGCTTTCGCTCGCGATGGAGGGAGCGTCTGCCAACCCGACGCTTACGCTTCATGTCGACGTCATTGAGCCGACTGGCCCGGACGTGTTCGTGGCCCTTCGCGCAGGTGAGCGCGAGATCATGGCGCGTCTGCCGACGGGCACGCCGATTTGCCCCGGTGAAAAGCGGGCGTTTGCGCTTGATCTTTCGAAAGCAGTTGTCTTCGACGCCGCGACCGGCGTCGCCCACTAAAACCTCAGTTTCAGGGACCTACCAATGCCAGCAAAACAGGAAAGACGTCTTCGCGTGGGAGTACTGGGAGCCGGGCAGATTGCCCAGGCGGCGCACTTCGAGGCATGTACAAAAGCTGCTAACGCCGACCTATACGCGATCTGCGACGTTGCGGACGATCTGCGCGAGCGGATGGTCATCACCCATGGGGCTCAGAAATCATACAATGACTATGACCGGATGCTCGCCGATCCGGAACTCGACGCCGTCATCATCGCAACCGCAGACGCGTTCCATGTTCCGGCCTCCATTCGCGCGTTGGAAGCGGGCAAACATGTGCTGTGCGAGAAGCCCGTCGGCGTGACCGTGGAGGAGTGCCTTGATCTGAAGTCGGCCGTCGAAAGGTCGGGCAAGGTGTTCCAGGTGGGGCATATGAAGCGCTTCGACGCAGGACTCCAGGCGGCCAAGTCGTTCATCCGTGACGAGATGGGCGACATGATCGCGCTGAAGGCGTGGTATTGCGATAACACCCACCGCTATCCGATGACAGATGCCGTTCAGCCGCTGATTGTGACCAGTGCGAATGCCAAGCGTCCGTCCACCAACCCCAAGGCGGATCTTCGTCGATACTACATGCTGGCCCACGGCTGCCATCTGATCGATACCGCCCGATACTTTGCCGGCGACATTGTTGCCGTAAATGCGCGCCTCTCCGAGCGCTCGGGAATCTGGTGTTGGTTCGTAGACGTCGAATTCGCCTCCGGCACGCTCGGCCATCTCGATCTGACCGTCCAAGTGCGTATGGACTGGCATGAAGGTTTCCAGATCTACGGCAAGAACGGCAGCATTCTCGGTAAGACGTACAATCCCTGGTACTACAAATCGAGTGAAGTCGACATCTTCCGCGAGGCGGACGGCGCCACCCACCGCGTGCTGGGCGCGGACGGCCACTTCTATCGTCGTCAGGTCGAAGGCTTTGCGCGCAGCATTCTGGACGGCGCGGTTCTCGAAGGGGCGAACATCGACGACGGTGTCGCCTCCGTTCAGGCGATGGTCGCGATCGCGCGGTCGGCCGAGACCGGGAAGCGCGTCGCGCTGGCGGACGTTTCAGGTGGCGTGTGATGAAGCTTGGAATTTTCGCAAAGACGTTCGACGGCACTGATCCCCGCGCAGTGCTCCAGTCTGTCGCCGCCGCAGGCTTTGCGGGGGCGCAGTACAACATGGCCTGCTCCGGCCTTCCTTCAATGCCCGACGAGATTTCAGACGGTCAGGCCCAGGCGGTGGCCGAAGCGGCCAAGGCCTGCGGTGTGGAAATCGTGGCGGTGTCCGGCACCTACAACATGATCCACCCGGACCAAACTTTGCGTGTGGCGGGCCATGAGAGGCTCGAGGTGCTTGCGCGCCGTTGCGCGGGGATGCAGACGCGTCTGATCACGCTTTGCACCGGCACGCGTGATCCGCTCGATCAGTGGAAGGAGCATCCCGACAATGGCACGCCCGAGGCATGGCGCGACCTGCTGGGGGCCATGGAAGCGGCTGCTAGTATTGCAGAACGGTACGACGTCGATCTCGGGATCGAACCGGAACTGGCCAACGTCGTGAATTCTGCCGAGAAGGCGCGCTTGCTGATCGACGAGATGAAAAGCTCGCGTATCAAGGTCGTGCTCGATCCCGCCAATCTTTTCGAAGTGGCAAGCCTGGATCAACAACATAGGGTCGTCTCGCAGGCAGTCGACCGTTTGGCGGATCGCATCGTCATGGCACATGCCAAAGACCGCAATCCAGACGGCACTTTCGCCACCGCAGGCAAAGGCGTTCTCGACTACGCTCACTACCTGGGATGTCTGAAGGCCATCGGCTTCAACGGCAGCCTCGTCACCCACGGTCTGTCGGCCAACGAAGCTTCAGGAGTCGCATCATTCTTGACGCAACTCCTTCAGGACGGAGCAGGCTGATGACCAAGGCCATCCCTCCGTTCAAGACCGCCGACGGAACCGTGTTGAATGTCGATACGGCTGGCGAAGGCCAGGCAATCATATTCCAACATGGTCTATGCAGCGACGCAGGCCAAACGGATGAAGCATTCCCGGCGAAGCCTGGCTTGCGCCGCATCACGGTCGAGGCCCGTGGGCACGGCCGCTCGCAGGCGGGGCCCCTCGACAGCCTGTCGATCGCCACGTTCACCGACGACGTTGCTGACTACATCGAGCAGAACTTCCCTGATCCGGTGGTGGTCGGCGGTATTTCGATGGGAGCGGCGATCTCGCTGCGCCTTGCCGTCAAGCGCCCGGATCTCGTCAAGGGGCTGGTCATCGCCCGACCGGCCTGGGTGATCGAAGCGGCGCCAGCGAACATGGCGCCCAACGCCAAGGTTGGTCGGCTATTGAAAACGATGCCGCAGCAAGAGGCGAGGGCGGCCTTTCTGGCCAGCGCCCACGGACGCAGGCTCGCCGACGAGGCGCCGGACAATCTGGCGTCGCTCGAGGGGTTCTTTACGCGTGCTCCCATTGAAGTGACCGCGGCGCTTCTGTCTGCGATCGCGGCCGATGGACCGGGTGTGACGGAAGATGAGGTCCGCAGTCTCGATGTGCCGACGCTGGTAATCGGCCACAAGAGGGACCTTATCCATCCGCTCACGCATGCGTCTGCACTCACCCAAATGATACCTGGAGCGCGCCTCGTAGAAATCACACCGAAAGCCGAGAGCCGAGAGCGATACGTCGCCGATTTTCGCCTCGCACTGGGCGGTTTCCTAGAGAGCTTGAGAGATGACTAGACCTGAAAAGAATTGGATCGCCAACCTTCCCAAGAACCGGCTGATTGCCGAATTTTCAGTGTGGTCGGCCGACCTCGTGCGTCTGGGCGACGACATTGCCCGCGTCGGGCCTTTCGCCGACATTTTGCACATCGACGTCGCCGACGGCCATTTCGCGCCTGCTATGTTGTTCTTTCCCGACCTCGTCGCAGGCATGCGCAAAGTTTCGTCACGTCCGATCCATGTTCATCTGATGGTCGCGGACAGTATTCTTCTGCCTCAGGTTGAGCAGTTCGTCGATGCGGGCAGCGATCTCATCAGCATCCATGTCGAAAACGAAGCCGTGGCGGACGCCGCGCTCGACCTGCTGGATCGGCGGAACGTGGCCGCAGGTATGGTGCTTAAGGTGGATACGCCCATTGAGCGTGTGGCCAAATTCGCATCCCGACTAAGTTTCATCACGCTCCTCGGGACCGCGATTGGCGTCAAGGGCCAAGGATTGGACGAGAGGGCGGGTCCCCGCCTGCAACAAGCCAGCAAGATCATAGCCGATTGCGGTGCAACGCATCGCATCGTCCTAGCTGCCGATGGCGGCATTCGCGAACACACGGTGCCCCTGCTTCGCCAGGCCGGTGCGGAGACGGTCGTACTTGGGTCGCTGGCTTTCAACGCTCCGTCGCTTGAAGGGCGAATGGGGTGGCTACACGCACTCTAACCCACGGTTCGGAAATGCATCAGGTTGCCATTGGGATAGATTTGGGAGGGACTCAGGTCCGCGCGGCTCTCGTCGATGAGCGGGGCAATATTGTCGCGCGCATAGAGGAACAGACTGAGGCCCACGCCGGTCCTGAACGGGTCCTTTCGCAAATCAGTGGATTGGTCGAGAGCCTGCTGGCAACAACGAAGCCGTCGCTAGTCGTAGGTATCGGCGTCTCCACGCCCGGACCGATCGATACGGTGAGTGGGGTTGCCAGGGATATCCCGACGCTTTCCGGATTTGCGGACTTCCCACTGAAGGCCGAACTTCAGCGCCAGTTCGCATTTCCGGTTTGCCTGGAAAATGATGGGATCGCCGCCGCAATCGGCGAATGGCAGTTTGGGGCCGGGCGCGGCTTAGCCAACCTGGTTTATGTCACCGTCAGCACGGGCATTGGCGGCGGGATTATTGCAGATGGACGAGTGCTTCGCGGCAGGAAGGGCATGGCCGCCCACGTGGGGCACATGTCGGTCATGCCAAATGGGGAGATTTGCCCCTGCGGCAACAAAGGGTGCTTTGAGGCATACGGCTCCGGAACGGCGTTCACCAAGCGGGCTCGCGCTCGTGCGGCAGATAGTCACGAGACTAGACTCGGCAAAAATGGAACCACGATCGATAGCCGGAACGTCTTTACGGCTGGAAGAGGCGGGGACTTCCTCGCCAACCTGCTAATTGACGAGGAGGCCGAAATCTTGGGACGCGGTTTCGTGAGTCTGATCCACATTTTTAGTCCCGACGTTGTGATCATGGGAGGAGGTCTTTCCCAGGAGTTCGACCGCCTAAAACCGGGGATTCAGGGATACATTGCCCGCTGGGCGATGCCGGCCTTCAAGGACGTAACCGTCGTTAGGGCTGCGCTTGGACAAAATTCCGGGCTGGTCGGGGCCGCAGCCCTGGCATTCCTTGCGGACCGCCCGAGCGAAGAAACCTTGGCGCTTGTCGCGCATCGATGAATTCCAGAGGAGCTACAGCTTTGTTGACGATCAGAAGGTTAAGTCTGTCCGACGCCCGCATACTCATCGAGGGCGCCCGTGAACGTGCTCGCGAAATCGCGGTGCCAATGTGCATCGCGGTGACGGACGAGTCGGGGCAGCTCATCGCGTTCGAACGTATGGACGGCGGGAAGGTGACCAGCACGATCATCGCGCAGGACAAGGCATTCACTGCCGCAGGCGCCAAGCGCACGACCGAAAGTTACTGGGAGGTAAGTCAGCCCGGTAAACCGGCTTTCGGCATCAATTCCGCAATCGGTGGACGGCTCATGGTGGTGGCCGGTGGGATTCCCGTCGTGGTGGACGGCGACGTGGTCGGCGCCATCGGCGTCAGTTCCGGGACGCCCGCCCAGGACAGCGACTGCGCACAGTCCGGGATCGACCATTTTCTTGCCAGCCTGCGCGGGCCCGAAGCGAGCTGAGCTCCAGGGGCCATGGCGGCCAGGTCGAACCTCAACAGTTGGGAGTAACGGAAGCGAAATGGACTCAGAGATAGTTTTCTTGGAACCGCGCCCTGCTGTTCTCGCCCGCCGCCGCGAGATTGTCGCGGACCTTGCCTCGTTCCTACCCAAGGACGCCGTCATCAGTGACGAACGCGGCCTCAAGCCCTTCGAAACTGATGCCTTTGTCTCGCACCGGCGGATGCCCCTGGCTGTCGCACTTCCGGAAACAACCGAGCAGGTGGCTGAAGTTCTCAGATACTGCAGCCGGAATGGCATTCCGGTGGTGCCTCGCGGGGCGGGCACTTCGCTCTGCGGTGGCGCGATTCCGCAAGAGGACGCGGTTGTCATCGGACTTTCGAAGATGGCACGCGTTCTAGATGTGGATCTGGTCAACAGGACGGCGACCGTCCAGGCGGGCGTTACAAACCTCTGCATTTCCGAAGCAGTATCTGGCGATGGTTTCTTCTATGCGCCGGACCCGAGCTCTCAGCTTGCGTGCACCATTGGCGGCAACATCGGCATGAATTCGGGCGGTGCCCACTGCCTGAAATATGGCGTGACGACTAATAATCTGCTCGGGGTGAAAATGGTGCTGTTCGACGGGACGACAATCGACGTTGGTGGCAAAGCACTCGATCCCGCCGGCTACGATCTTCTTGGGATTATCTGCGGTTCGGAGGGCCAACTCGGAATCGTAACCGAGGCTACCGTGCGTTTGATCGCGAAGGCCGAAGGCGCGCGTCCCGTGCTCTTCGGCTTCGGTTCTTCCGAAGCGGCTGGCGCGTGTGTCGCGGATGTTATCGGCGCCGGCGTCATTCCGGTTGCTATGGAATTCATGGACAGGCAAGCGATCGAGATCTGCGAGGCATTCGCACAGGCCGGCTACCCGCTCGACGTCGAAGCGCTGCTCATCGTCGAGGTCGAAGGCTCCAAGACGGAGATGAGCGCGATCCTCGCGGATATCGTCGAAATCGCGCGTAGGCATGACGTGAAGGTCGTTCGAGAATGCCAGTCGGCACAGCAGGCGGCTCTCATTTGGAAAGGCCGCAAGTCCGCCTTTGGCGCGACCGGGCGCGTCGGCGACTATATCTGCATGGACGGCACCGTGCCCCTCAGCGAACTCTCGAATGTCCTGCGCCGAACCGGCGAGATTGTCGCGAGCTACGGCCTGCGTGTCGCCAACGTCTTCCATGCCGGCGACGGCAACATGCATCCGCTGATCCTTTTCAACGCAAACGATCCGGTCGAGGCCGCGAAAGCGGAGGCTGCCGGAAACGATATCCTGAAGCTGTGCGTCGATGTGGGGGGCTGCCTCACCGGAGAGCACGGCGTGGGTATCGAAAAGCGGGATCTCATGCGACATCAGTACGGGGCAGTCGACCTTGAACAGATGATGGCAGTGCGCGCCGCGTTTGATCCCGACTGGATTTTGAACCCTTCGAAGGTCTTTCCGCTCGACGGGCGAGGCGTCGCATGAAGAGCTTCGCCCCGAAAACCGAGGAAGAGGCCTCGGCAATCATCGCCGCCCATGCAGCGCGCCGCGAACCGTTGGTCATCCGCGGGAATGGCACCCGCAACGGCTACGGCAATCCCGTCGCCGCCGAAGCACGGCTCCAATCGAGTGAACTTGCTGGCATCGTCGCGTACACCCCGCACGAGATGGTCATGACCGCGCGTGCTGGTACGCCGGTGGCGGTCGTTGAAGAGGTGCTTGCGGCGAAGAACCAGATGCTGGCTTTCGAGCCGGCGGACCATCGGGCCCTGATGGGAACGATAGGTCAGCCGACGATCGGCGGGGTATTCGCCGCCAACGTATCGGGGCCACGGCGGATCGTCGCCGGGGCGGCGAGAGATAGTCTCCTCGGCGCGCGTTTCGTCAATGGGAAGGGACAGATCGTCAGGGCAGGCGGAAGGGTGATGAAGAACGTCACTGGACTTGACGTGACGAAGCTGGTGGCAGGGTCGCACGGCACGCTGGGCCTGCTGACCGAGGTGACGTTCCGCGTTTTGCCCCGCCCCGTGACTGAGACGACCGTTCTCATTTGCGGTCTCGAGGGGCCAGCAGCAACATCGGCCATGGCCGAGGCAATGGCGCTGTCAGTGGAGGTGTCCGGGGCTGCGCATTTGCCGCTGGGGAGGGCGGGGGGCGGCTGTAATGGAGAAGCGAACCCCGTCGCCACGACTGCTCTTCGTCTTGAGGGGACGGCATCGTCGGTGGAGGAACGTGCCGTGAAACTGCTACGAGCGATGAGCGCATTCGGACCGGCCGAACGACTGGACCCCGACCGCAGCGTCACGCTTTGGCGAACGGTTCGCGACATATCGCCGTTCTGCGACGGGTCCACGAGGGCGCTCTGGCGGGTATCGGTGGCTCCTAATTCTGGTCATCGTCTGGTTGCCGCGCTGCGCGAGACGGTGAATGTGGACGCATTCTACGATTGGCAGGGGGGCCTGATTTGGTTGAGAACTGAAGGCGATCCCCATGCCGATGTTCTTCGCGGGCACCTCAAAGCGTTCGGCGGACACGCGACGTTGCTGCGAGCCAGTGCCGAGGCGCGCCGGGCGGTGCCTTCGTTCGAACCGAGTAGCGACGGCGTCTCCATGCTCTCGCGAAAGATCAAGGAGAGCTTTGATCCGGCCGGAATTCTGAATCCAGGAAAGATGGGATGACGTTGATCACGATGGTCCCGAAAGATCCCTATCGGAAGCACTAGCGCTGCCTTAGAGAACTATCGTGGGCGGCTCCAAGCGCGGGCTTGATCGAGACGATTGAAAGAGAAGAACGCGTTCTTGCGTTCGCGGAGCCTTGCAGATGCAGACTAACTTTACTGCCTCCCAACTGGCGGATCCCGCCGCCGCCGAATCCGAGTCGATACTGCGGCGTTGCGTGCATTGCGGTTTCTGTACCGCAACATGTCCGACGTACCTCACACTTGGCAATGAGCTCGACAGCCCCCGCGGGCGGATCTATCTCATCAAGGACATGCTGGAGAACGACCGGCCCGCCGACGAGTCGGTTGTCACCCATCTCGATCGCTGTCTCTCCTGCCTCTCCTGTGCGACGACTTGTCCATCCGGTGTCGACTATATGCACCTAATCGATCACGCGCGCGCCCACATCGAAAAAAGCTATCGTCGGCCGCTGATGGACAGGGTCATTCGTGGCCTGCTGGTGTCAATCCTGCCGCATCCGAAGAGGTTCCGCATGGCACTCAAGTTGGCGCGGGTAGGCCGGCCGTTCCGAATGGTTGCTAAACGTTTCCCGGCGTTGAAACCGATCGCCGCGATGCTTGAATTGGCCCCAAGGCGGGTCACACCACTATCACCATACTCGTTACCGCAAACTCATCAGGCGCAAGGAACCAAACGTGGTCGGGTGGCAATTCTGACGGGCTGCGCCCAGCCGGTTCTCGACCCTGCTATCAACGCCGCTGCGATCCGATTGCTTACGCGTTTTGGGATTGAAGTGGTAGTCCCCGACCGGGAAGGATGTTGCGGGGCGCTGGTTCACCACATGGGACGCGAGGAGCTAGCGCTGAAAAGCGCTAGAGCCAATGTCGACGCATGGTTCCGCGAAATAGAAACAAAGGGGCTCGATGCAATAATCATAACCGCTTCCGGCTGTGGGACGACGATCAAAGATTATGGTCATATGCTGAGGCACGATCCGGAGTACGCGGCAAGGGCCGCCACTGTGTCTGCCTTGGCACGGGACGTCACGGAATACCTGCCCACGCTTGCACTTCCCACGCTTCCGCCGAAAGGAATAGCTGTGGCCTATCACTCGGCATGCTCAATGCAGCATGGTCAGAAGATCTCGTCAGCGCCGAAGCATCTTCTGTCGGCGGCGGGCTACACAGTGCGCGATCCGAAAGAGGGGCATCTATGCTGCGGGTCGGCCGGTACCTACAACATTTTGCAGTCAGATATCGCAAGCAAGCTGAAACTACGCAAAGTCGCCAATCTTGAGGCGACAAAAGCAGATATCATCGCGACCGGCAACATCGGCTGCATTGCCCATATCGGTTCAAGTACGTCGATGCAGATACTGCACACGGTCGAATTGCTCGACTGGGCTTACGGCGGGAAACGTCCTGACAAACTTCACCCTCGCTGAGTACCTTGCAAGGAGAAGGCCGGCCGACTGCGACAGGGAAACTGGGTAGGCTACATTGTCCGTCCGGTTCGTTGAACTGCCTCCGATGGTGAGCGCGGCCTCCGGATGGACAGCAAGTACAACGAAGCCTGTGGATCTGGGTTCTCCCAGAGCCGCTCGGTATCCGTCCACTCGAGTCCTGTCGATCCTAGACCGTCCGTTACCACCGCTCGCCGATGACGTCGAAGGTGCTACCGCAATCTGTGCTCATACCTCATACCAAGCATGCCGTCGATTGCATATGCTTGCGACGAATGAGTCCATCTAGCTCCGAGTGGGCCAGGGGTAACGGGATCCATCGAGCATGGTTCTGCGGTTGTTTCCGATTTGTACGTCTCGGATCGCATAATATATCGTCCGGAACCAGCTTCCCCGGGCTGGCCGCTATTTTTGGCCTGTCAATCAGCGTCCAAAATTCACCCCTTATTGGAGTGCGCCCCTTGGGGCAAATCAGCAGCCTGATCATTGTCCACCCCAAGGGGCGCACTCCATATTGGGGTCAAATTTGCACGCCGGAACACAGGGTCTGGGCCCGCAACAGCTCGCGGACGTCCAGCTGCGCGTCGAAGATATCCTGGGGACTGCCATGCCCGATCACGTCGAAGTCGACGCCGAACTGCCAGGGAAAGTAGCGCGGGATGCGGGCCTGCAATGCAGCTTTGGCCAGCTTCATCGGCGTATCGATCCCGGCGGCGTAGCCGGCGCAACCCCGACTATATCCAAACCCGCCTTATTGCATCGAAAGCAGCCATTATGGAGGGATCGCCGATACGAGCCTCCAAGCAGAGGAAACTCAGCGTCGTGGAGATTTTAACATTCTCAGCGATGACAAGGCCGTGTGCCTGTTGTTCATGAAGGGCAATCGACTCTCGGCAAAGGCTCAATCCCACCCCTGTCCGTACCATGGCAACCATGGACGTCTCCTGATCCACTTGGGCGACTATATTTTGCCGGACGCCTAAATCGGCAAATAGGCGCGACAGCAATCGATTGTGGACCGAGGCCTGCGGTGTGCCGATCCAAGGAAGAGATGCAAGCTGTGACCAATCCGCGCCGCGCACGAAACCGGCGAGCGATGGTGGAGCGACGACGCGATAGATTAATTGCGCCAGCTCGCGGGCATGAAAAAGCGGTGCGGCGCTTTCTCCGGTAATCTCGGCGGAAGGATCATAATCTCTTGGGTCGCCGAGATAGAAACCGGCATCGAGTTCATTTCGCCTCAGCCCCTCCGGCACGTCGCCGCTCATTCCGTGACGTAGTGTGGTTTCTATACCTGGCCCGCTTTCGATCAGCGCCTTCAGAAACGCCCCCAACCGGGTGAACTCCGGGTCGATGATCGTGCCGATCCGCAATTTTCCCCGTACGCGTGTCGCCAAATGTCCGGCCGTCTGCCCAAAATCCGTCAATGCCGACAGCACCTGCTCCGCCTTGGCTGCCAGCAGGGCTCCTTCCTGCGTCAGTTCCAGCCCCGTGGACGTCCGCCGGAACAAGGTGAGCCCGGTATCGGCGGCGAGGCGCTTCAATTGCAGTGTGACGGCAGGTTGGGTGACGTGCAGTTGCTCCGCGGCGCGCGTGACGTTGCCCTCGCGCGCGACAGTGACGAATGCCTTTAATTTTCTCTGGTCGATCGACTGAAGCATATTAATTTTACTTATAATGCCTTGCGTCATTTGTCATTGGATTTCCCGGCCGCTCCTCCGCTATTCCTGAAAATGGAGATGAGGAGGAGGCTAAAATGCTACGGCAAATCGTCGAAGCTTATGATTGTGCGGTGTTGCATCGCAGCAGGCGGGCAAGCCGATGACCAGCCGCACCTCTCACCGCGCCGCCGACAGTTTTGATTATATCATCGTCGGTGGAGGCTCCGCCGGCTGTCTGCTCGCCAATCGCCTCAGCCGCGATCCCGCGATGCGCGTGCTGCTGCTAGAAGCTGGCCGAAAGGACGACTATCACTGGATTCACATCCCCGTCGGCTATCTCTATTGCATCGGTAATCCGCGCACCGACTGGCTGTACAAGACCGAACCGGATGCCGGATTGAACGGCCGGTCGCTGCGCTATCCGCGCGGCAAGACGCTCGGCGGGTGCTCCTCGATCAATGGCATGATCTATATGCGCGGCCAGGCGCGCGATTTCGACGGCTGGGCGGCGGCGACCGGCGATGCCGCCTGGTCCTGGCAGAATTGCCTGCCCGATTTCAAGGCGCATGAGGACCATTACCGGCTCGACAACGGCGCGGACCCAAAGACCGGCGGCAACAGCCGCTTCTCCGACATGCACGGCCACGGCGGCGAATGGCGGATAGAGAAGCAGCGGCTCAAATGGGACATCCTCGAATCCTTCGCCGAGGCCGCCGTCGAGGCCGGTATTCCGCGCTCCGACGATTTCAACAGCGGCGACAATGAGGGTGTCGGCTATTTCGAGGTCAACCAACGCTCCGGCTGGCGCTGGAATACCTCCAAGGCTTTCTTGCGCCCGGCGAAACACCGCCCGAACCTGACGATTTGGACGCAATCCCATGTCGAAAGGCTGATTCTGGAAACCGAGGGTTCCGATCGCAAGCGTTGCGTTGGCGTTATGCTTCAGCGGCAGGGACGCAGTGCGCAGGTTCGTGCGCGCAGGGAGGTCATCCTTTCCGCCGGCGCGATCGGTTCGCCGCAGATCCTGCAATTGTCGGGCATCGGGCCGGGCACTCTCTTGAAGCGCCAAGGCGTCGAGGTCGCGCACGACTTGCCGGGCGTCGGGGAAAATCTTCAGGACCATCTGCAAATCCGCGCGGTCTTCAAGGTCGGCAATGCCAAGACGCTGAACACGCTCGCCAACAGCCTGTTCGGCAAGGCGATGATCGGGCTCGAATATATGCTGAAGCGCAGCGGCCCGATGAGCATGTCGCCCTCGCAGCTCGGTGCCTTCACCCGTTCAGATGACAGCCAGGCCCATGCCAACCTGGAGTATCACGTCCAGCCGCTCAGCCTCGACGCCTTTGGCGAGCCGTTGCACAACATTCCCGCCTTCACCGCGAGCGTCTGCAACCTCAATCCGACCAGCGTCGGAAGCGTGCGCATTCGCTCCGGCAAGGCGTCGGATGCCCCGGCGATCGCGCCGAACTATCTCAGCACCGAAGAGGACCGCAAAATTGCTGCCGAGAGTCTCCGGCAGGTGCGCAAGATCGTGTCGCAGCCGGCGCTCGCGAAATACCAGCCGCGGGAGTGGAAACCCGGCTTGCAGTTTCAGAGCGACGAGGAACTGGCGCGGCTCGCGGGCGATATCGCCAACACCATCTTTCATCCCGTCGGGACGACGAAGATGGGCCGTGACGATGATCCGATGGCGGTGGTGGATAGCCGTCTTCGGGTGCGCGGCATCGATGGCCTGCGCGTCGTCGACGCCGGCATCATGCCGAAGATCACCAGCGGCAACACGAACGCGCCGACGCTGATGATCGCCGAAAAGGCGGCCGGCTGGATCATTGCCGATGCACGCGTATAGGAAATCCTTGGGAGGACAGTCGAAATGACATCGATCGCGCGCTCCGCGCTTCCGCTTTCCGGCGTTCGGGTGGTTGATTTCGGGCAATATATTGCCGGCCCGGCCGTCGCCATGATCCTTGGCGATCTTGGCGCGACGGTCGTGCATGTCGATCCGCCCGGTGGCCCGCTTTGGGATAATCCCGCCAATGCCATCCTCAACCGCAACAAGCTGATCATCACCCTCGACCTCAAGACAGAGGAGGGGGTGGAACAGGCAAAGGCGTTGGTTGCCGAGGCCGATATTGTTGTTGAGAATTTCCGCCCCGGCGTGCTCGCCCGACTCGGAATCGATTTTGCAGCGCTCCGCAAGACGCGGCCGGAGCTGATCACCCTGTCGATCCCCGGTTTTGCCTCCGACGATCAGCTTCGCCGTGACTGGCGGGCCTTCGAGGCGGTAATTGCGGCGTCCTCCGGTGTCTTCACGGATATGGGACTCAATCGCGTCCTGATGGGCATCAATCCGTCTTTCTCGCCGCTGCCGCTCTCTTCCGCCTACGGCACAATGCTTGCGGCGTCTGCGACGGTGCTGGCGCTTCAGGCGCGCGAGCGCACCGGGCACGGCGATCATATCGAAGTGCCGCTGGCAAGCGCCGTCATGGAGGGCCTCTCCTACAATTCGATCCTGATCGATGATTATCCGTTGCGTTACCAGACCCAGCGCGAGCGGGAGATCGAGCGCCGGCGCGGCGAGGGCCTGCCGATGGATATGTCCTATGACGACCTCCAGGAGTTCCTCCATCCCTTCTATCGCAGCTATACGTGCGCCGACGGGCGGATGTTCTACGTCGTCTGCCCCAGCCATAAGAACCATGCGAAGCGCTGCCTGCAAGCCCTCGGCCTGTACGATGAGCTGGTGGCCGAGGGACTGCGCGAGGAGGAAGACACCTATCTTCCGGTCTCGCAATGGTCGTCGGACGTTTCGCTTGGCGTCTATCCGCTCCCGAAATTCTGGGCCGACAAGATCGCGGCCCGCATGAAGGAGGTCTTCCTGACGAAGACGGCGGCCGAATGGGAACGCATCTTCGGGGAAGGGCTGTTTCCGGGTGCGCCACAGCGCTGGCTAAAGGAATGGATCGCCGACGATCACGCCAAGGCTGCCGGCCTCATGATCGAGGTGGACGATCCGACCCTCGGCCGCATGATCCAACCCGGGCCGATGGCGTGGCTGCAAGAGAGCGCGGAAGCCATGCTGACGCCGCACCCTCGGCGCTGGGGAACGGTCAAGGATGCGCTGGCGATGTTTGCAGACATGGAGCGCCCCTCCTCGCCGGTCCCGGCGACCGACGCCCCCGGCGGCTGGCTGGATGGCGTCAGGGTGCTCGATCTCTGCAATGTGATCGCCGGCCCGCATTCGGTCGCCTATCTCGCCCGCTTCGGCGCGGAGGTCATCAAGATCGATCCAGCCAAGCCGCTCTATGATTGCTGGAACACCGTGATCTTCGGCATGTCGCACATGCGTGGCAAGCAGTCCGTGCTGCTGAATATCGGTTCGCCCGATGGCCGCGTTGTCTTCGAGGAATTGGTGCGCTCCGTCGATGTCGTGGTCTGGAATGCCACCGACCGTCAGGTCAAGGCGATGGGACTCGATGCCGAAAGCCTGAAGGCGCTCAATTCGCAGGCGATCTTCTGCCAGCTCGATTGCTTCGGCGGCGTGCGCACCGGCCCGCGCACCGATTATCTCGGCTATGACGACCTTGTGCAGTCGGCGACCGGCATCATGCTGCGTTTCGGCGGCTCGATGGAAACGCCAGAGGAACACGCCCATGTCGGCACCATCGATGTCATGTGTGGCTTCGGTGCGGCGCTCGGCATTGCCGCGGCTCTCTACCAGAAATCCAGAACCGGGATCGTCGGTCGCCCGCGCACCTCGCTGTCGGCGCTGACCGGCCTCGCGCAGATACCGTTCTGCTATGACTACGCGGGGCGCGGTCCCTTCGATGAGCCGTCCGGCCGCGAAACCATGGGTTATCATGCCCTTTCGCGGCTCTACGAAACGGCATCGGGAGATCACCTTCTCTTGTGGGCTTCGGACACTGACCTGCCGCGCTTCGGCAAGGTTGAAGGTCTGAGGGGGATTGTCGAGATGGCGGCAAGCGATCGCGAGGCCTACCTCGTCCGGGCGTTTATGACCGCTCCCGCGGAGACCTGGCAACAGCGGCTACAGGAAGCCGATATCGGCGTATCGCTCTGCGAGAACATCGAGACGATCCGCAGCCGCAGTGCCCGCGTTGCCGACGGCACGCCGGGGATCGACCGGGGCAGCTATTCCTTCTCGATCTTCCCGAACCATCCGAGCGGACACACCGTCACACAGCTCGATCCCTTCGCCATCCGTCCGGCTGTCGGCAAGGTCACTGCTGTCGCGCCGGCGGAGAAGTACGGAGCGTCCACGCGCGCCGTTCTCCGATCCCTGAACTACACCGACGCCGAGATCGACCGGCTGATCGCCTCCGGTACGATCAGCGAGACCTGGAGTGCTGAGTATCTGCCGAGCTAGCAGGAACGGCGGCTTCGGGTTCTGAGGAGGATACCGAAGCCGCTCGCGGCCCGCTGAGGTACGCGATGGCGTCGACGGGCTTGGAACTTCAACATCGCACATAGGGAGGAAGTGCCATGAAAGAACTCTTTGCCTCGACATGCCTTGCAGCAGCGATGCTCACCTTTGGCAATCCGGCGCAGGCTGCGGATTGCGGCGACGTCACCATCGCCAGCATGAACTGGCAGAGCGCGGAAGTGCTCGCCAGTCTGGACAAGTTTATCCTGACCGAGGGTTACGGTTGCAACGCCGAAATCATACAGGGCGATACGGTCCCGACGATCACGTCGATGACCGAAAAGGGCCAGCCCGACATCGCGCCGGAAGGGTGGGTCGATCTTCTGCCTGATGTCGTCAACGCCGGCGTTGCAAACGGAAAGCTCGTCGTTGCATCGACCGTCCTGACCGACGGCGCGGTGCAGGGCTGGCGGATTCCGAAGTACCTCGCCGACGCTCATCCGGACATCAAGACGATCGATGACGTCCTCAAGCATCCGGAACTGTTCCCGGACCCCGAAGACAAATCGAAGGGTGCGATCCACAATGGCCCGCAGGGCTGGGGCGGTACGGTCGTGAGCAGCCAACTCTACAAGGCCTACGGCGCTGAGGCGGCGAACTTCACGCTGGTCGATACCGGTTCGGCTGCCGGTCTCGACGGCTCGATTGCCAAGGCCTACGAGCGTAAGGAGGGCTGGGTTGGCTACTACTGGGCACCGACCGCGCTTCTCGGCAAGTACGAGATGGTCAAGGTCGAGCATGGCGTACCCTACGATGCGGCCGAGTGGAAGCGCTGCAACACGGTTGCGGATTGCCCGGACCCAAAGAAGAACGACTGGCCGAAGGATACGGTCCAGACGCTCGTGACCAAGGCGTTCTCCGAGCGCGCCGGCGAGGACGTCATGGGCTACCTCAACAAGCGCGCCTGGAGCAACGACACGGTCAACAAGCTGATGGCCTGGATGACCGACAATCAGGCAAGCGGCGACGACGGCGCAAAGCACTTCCTCGAAGAGAACGAAGCCATGTGGACGGAATGGGTGACGCCTGAGGCAGCCGAGAAGATCAAGGCGGCGCTCTGATCTCGTTCAAGACGTCGTTGGCGCGTATCGCGCCGGCAACGAACAGCGCGTCAAAGGATGCGCTTGCCGTTATCGAGGAGGATAGATTTTGGATTGGCTATTCAGCTTTCCGCACATGGATGATGCGTCTTTGCGCGATCTCAAGAAGGCGATCGACGAAGGGTTCCGCGGTTTCACGCGTGCCTATGGCGACGGTCTTGAAGCAATTTTCGAGCCGCTACAGCATTTTCTGATCTGGTCGGAACGCTTCGTGACGAAGACGCCCTGGCCGATCATCCTGCTTCTGATCGCCGCCGTCGCCTGGTTCGCCAGCCGCAACTGGAAGATCGTCGCGGGAACGGTCGTGACGCTGCTGCTCATCGGCTACTTCGACATGTGGGACGACACGATGAAGACGGTCTCGATGATCTTCGTCTGCACAGTCCTGTCGATCGTTGTCGGTATCCCCATCGGTATCGCCATGTCGCGATCAGACCGCGTGCAGGGCATCGTCAATCCGGTGCTGGACGTCATGCAGACGATGCCGAGCTTCGTCTACCTGATCCCCGTCGTCATGCTGCTCGGGATCGGCAAGGTGCCGGGCCTCATCGCCGTCGTCATCTACGCCATTCCGCCAATGATCCGCCTCACCAATCTCGGCATCCGTCTTGTCGACAAGGATGTGCTGGAAGCGGCCGATGCCTTCGGGTCCTCTAACTGGCAGAAGCTGAAGAACGTGCAGATGCCGCTTGCGCTCCCCACCATCATGGCCGGCATTAACCAGACGATCATGATGGCGCTCGCCATGGTGGTCATCGCCTCGATGATCGGCGTGCAGGGTCTCGGCCAGCCGGTGCTGAAGGCGATTTCCAACCAGTATTTCACGCTCGGCATCTTCAACGGTCTCGCCATCGTCGGCATTGCCATCATCTTCGACCGCGTCAGTCAGGCCTTCGGCGCACGCCTTCAAAAGCACCGGGAGGTGGTCCATGGGTAACAAGCAACTTGGTGGCTTCGGCATCGAAATCAAAAAGCTCTACAAAATCTTCGGTCCAAATGGTGCGGATTGCGTCAAACTTGTCGAGCAAGGTGTCACGAAGACGGAATTGAACACAAAGTACGGCCATGTCCTGGGTTTGAGAGACATCAACATCTCAATGCCGGCTGGCGGCATTCAGGTGATCATGGGGCTTTCGGGATCGGGAAAGTCCACGCTCATCCGCCACATTAATCGCCTTATCGATCCGACGTCCGGTGAGGTTATCATCGGCGACGAGGATGTGGTCAAGATGGATGCGGTGCAGTTGCGTGAGTTCCGTCGGCATCAGACCGCCATGGTGTTCCAGAAGTTTGCGCTTCTCCCCCACCGCACCGTTCTCGAAAACACCCTCTATGGCCTGGAGATACAAGGGGCACCTCGTAACCGGCAGGTCGACTGCGCCATGCGATGGATCGAGCGTGTCGGGCTCAAGGGCTTCGAGAGCAAATACCCCAATCAGTTGTCCGGTGGTATGCAACAGCGCGTCGGTCTTGCCCGTGCGCTGGCGAACGATGCGCCGATCCTGCTGATGGACGAAGCATTTTCTGCGCTGGACCCGCTCATTCGCGTCGATATGCAGACCGTGCTCCTCGACCTGCAGAAGGAGATAAAGAAGACGATCGTCTTCATCACCCATGATCTGGACGAGGCGCTCAGGCTTGGGGATCGCATTGCAATTTTGCGGGATGGGGAAGTCGTGCAGCAGGGCACCGGGCAGGACATCGTGATGAATCCCGCTGACGATTACATCGCCAGCTTCGTTCGGGAAGTGAACCGTGCCCGCGTCATCAACGTCGAGACGGTCGCCACTGCGCTGGGTACTTCGGCTCGTGAGCTGAAGACTTCGGTGCCTGCCGGCGCGAAGTTGGAGGAAGCGGCAAGAGCGATGACGCTGGCTGGGGAAAATGAGATCGCCGTTGTCGATGCCGCCGGTCAGGCCATAGGTGTGCTGACGCTGCCCCAAGCGGTTGACGCCATGGTCAATTCGCAAGTGGCCTGCTCTACGCCCAACGCAAAGAAAGTCGCGTAGGCAAGAATTTGGACCTCAGATGTTTGACGCCGTCCTGATCGAGAAGTCCGACAGCGGGCAGGAGGCCGGTCTTTCGAAGATCGATACCTCGCGACTGCCTCAGGGCGAAGTGCTGGTGGATGTCGCGTGGTCGACCCTGAATTACAAGGACGCTCTTGCGATCACCGGCGCCTCGCCGGTGGTGCGCAGTCTTCTTATGGTGCCTGGGATCGATTTTGCGGGCGTCGTTGCCGAAAGTTCCCATTCCGCCTTTGAGCCGGGTGATCGGGTGGTGCTGAACGGCTGGGGCGTTGCTACACGGCGATGCTGCGCGCCATGGCGCTCGAGCGCAACGGTGTGATGCCGGATAGCGGAGAGGTGGTGGTAACCGGTGCGGTGGTGTCGGCAGTATTGCAACCATGCTTTTAGCCGCGCGCGGCTACAGCGTCGCTGCCGTTACTGGGTGGACGGCCGAGGCCGACCGAACTTCTCGAACAGGATCATCGCCAAGAGGTTCGGTCCGGCAAAGCCGCGGCGTCACATGGAAGGGGGCTGGCGGCTGGGTGATCTTCTCGCATTCGCGGCAGGTGAACTTCTCGCGCACGGTCTGGATCACTTTCCACTGACGCGGGATTACCTCCAGCGTCTCGGTGATGGCTTCACCCAGCTTCGCTAACTTGGCCGAACCGCAGCACGGGCAGTTCGCTCTCAAGCTGCCGAAAAGCGGCGCCGTCTTTTGACGCCGGGTTGTTGTGGACCGGAGAGTCTCATTGACTCTGCGCTTTCCGCGTTGGAAATAAGCCTGATAGTTGCAGAGAGAACAGCCATGGCAGACGACAACAATATCGAGACCGTCGAGACGACGACCACCCCGGCCGAAATTGCGCCGCCGAAAAAGCGCGCGGAGATTATTATCGCGTCTGTCGAATGCTACCTCAATGAACTCACTTCTGACCCGACGTCCATCATCTTCTATGTTGCTGACGTAATGCCGAACTGGCTGGCTTCTCGATCGCTCGTATGACGTCCCGCGCCTGCTGGGAGGTGCAGGCCGGCGTACATTCTAAGCACAGAAAACGAGGCATCGGCTCTGCGCTGCTGACCAACATCTTCGACGAGATGCGCAGTCGCGGATCGGGGAGTTGTGAGGCAATGATCCACGCCAAAAATATGGCCTCGATAACGATGATTCGGCCGTTCTTACAAGAGCAGGGAGAATCCGAGGATTTACCGGGTTTTCTACGGTTCAGATCGTCTTGGTAGGCCGGATCAGAGGGTTGCGCTACAAAACACCGTTGGATGGCCGAGCTCACGTCGTGGCGAGATCTCGGTACACGGCGACAATCACGGTGAGATGCGTAATCGATCCTCACACAGATACGCCGTCTTATCCTGATCGTCGCGCTATAAGCTGGCCTGCTTCACCGAGAAACAGCTCAGCGCCAGTGGGAGCGTTGCAAGTGAAACAATTGACGTGGCTATCCGTAGCGTTCTTCATGCTTATTTTGGCCATGCGGTTGCTTGCCGATTTCATGTGAATGCAGCAATGTCAGGTTCGCCTCCAAGAATTCCGCGAGCTCGCGGACGGCCGGTTCTAGTTTTTTTGTCAGGGCGATGAGTTTTACGGTCGCACCGCGGTTGATGCAGACTATAACGGCCTGGCCCTTGATGAAGGAGAAGGGGACCGTCTGGCGCGTGTCCTGGGCGCCAACGATGTTCTCTTTATGAGAAATCATGACGTTATGGTCTGCGCGCCGAACATCGCTGAAGCCTGGGACGATCTTTATTATCTCGAGCGGGCGGCAGAAGTGCAATTGAAGGCGATGAGCACAGGGCGGCAGCTTCTGCCCGTCGATCCCGAGATAGCGAAAGCGACCGCCAAACAGATGCGGGAGGGCGATCCGGAAAGCGCACGGTTGCATCTGGAAAGCCTCAAGCGCCGGCTTGACGTCAAGTCGCCCGATTACAGATCGTAAAGTGGTGACGGCAAGTCATTTTGCCTATTTTCAGCATTGTCCATGCGCACCCATGCGCTTTGCGCATGAGTGCGATGAGCAATCGTCGCTGTTTTGAAACGATTGAAATCACTATGTTCGGAATATCGAAATCACGCTGGGGCCAAGAGGTTGCTGACGTCGCAAACCCTCAGGAAAGGGGAATGTCATGAACGTAGCCCGCTCCTTCAATAACTGGCGCAAGTACCGTCAGACTGTAAACGAGCTTGATCGGATGTCGAACCGCGAACTGCAGGATGTCGGCATCGACCGCGCGGAGATTCGTAACGTGGCCCGCGCCGCTGTCTCGCGTTAACGCACAGCACCTGATTTTATACTTGCTTGACGCCCGCCGACGACGCGGGCGTTTTTGCTTGCGCGCAGTGAGGTTTCAGGCATGCGATTCCGGTATAGCTGCGGTGCAGCATAAGGCGTAGGAACCGTGAGGGATTGGTGTATCATTTCAGGTGTCGAAGCAATGCATCTCCTCCCGCATGGCTTCGCAATGCAGGCGACCTACTCCTCCCAGGGACGCCTGCGAGAACGGCGACGCTCCTCCTCCCAGTCGCTGTTCGGTTCCGTTGGAAAGCCTGCCGCATCTCCTCCCGCGGCAGGCTTTTTGTTTTGGCCGGGAACGTTATCAGCCGTGTCGAGGCAGTGCCCTACACCCTGCCACCACCAGAATGGTCAAGACATAGATCAGCGCGACACGCAGATATACCAGCGAACTCTCGAACCGTTGGTGCTTGACCCATCCGTGATTTCCGCACGGTTCGTAACGTCACGAAGGCAGCGCTTCGTCGCGAATGATCGGATAATCCGTGAATCCTCGGGCGTCGCCGCCATAGAAGGTACTGCATCGGCCTTTGCGTCCGGCCGACGCTGTTCGCGTCGGGTCATCTCAGAGCAGCGCGGAACCCGAGGTAGGGTCAGCGATCCCCCGGAAAAGCCTCAAATCGATTGATCCTGAAATCGTCGAGAAAGACGTCGGTACCGCCGGTGGTCATCACCTCTGCCATTACGTCGCCGACGCCCGGGCCAAGCTGGAAACCATGGCCGCAGAAGCCGAAGGCATGGAAGAGGCCCGGTGTCGTGGCGGAGGGTCCCATCACCGGAAGACCGTCGCCGACATAGCCCTCGCAACCGGACCAGGTTCGGATCACGGCGACATTGGCGAGCGCCGGCAGGATCGGCAGCAAGGCCCGCAGTTGTCCGGGAAGGCGCGCCGGATCCGCCTTGGCATGTCCGCTGTCCAGCGAGACGTCGGTCCTCTCCGCCCCGCCACCAAAGACGATGTTGCCGCGCTCGACCTGACGCAGGTAACCGCCGCCATGGTCATGCGCCCACACGCCGACGACTGGCAGGATGCGATGGGGAAGCGGTTCCGTCACTCCCATCTGCGGACCTTTGGCGACGATCGGGACGTTCTCGCCGAACTGGGCGGCAATGCGGGCGCCCCAGGCTCCCGCCGTGTTGAGCATTGCCTCCGCAGCGTACGCTCCCCTGGAGGTCTCGATCCTGAAGCCGGAGGCGGACTTCCTGATCGCCGTCACGTCCGCTTCCTCGACGATCTCCGCGCCCAGACGCCTCGCGGCGTCGGCGAAGGCCGGCGCGATCAGCCGGGGATTGCCGCTCCCGTCCTTCGGGGAAAAGGACGCCGCGATCGCTTCAGGGCCAAGGCCCGGAAAGCGGCTGCGGATCTCGTTCTGCCCTAGCTCCTCGAGATCGACGCCCCACGGCCTGGCCGCCTCGGCGAAGGCGCGCATCTCGTCAAGGCCGGCCTGGCTGAAGATCAGCCTCAGGTGGCCGGTGGCACGAAACTCCACGTCCCGGCCCAGCATCCCGGAGGCCTCTCCCCACAGCGCCAGCGAACGGCGCGCGAGGCCGAGCTGGGGGATATAGCGGCCGCTCCGACGGATGTTTCCGAAGGATGCGACCGTCGCCCCGCTGCCGACCCGGTTGCGTTCAAGCAGCGTCACTCGCACGCCGCGCCGGGCGAGAAAATATGCGGAAGCGGTCCCCATCAGGCCGCCGCCCAGAATGATCGCGTCCATCGGTTCCCCGCGTTGCTGAATTGATTTCCAGCCTGCGCGATCCGACGGGATGAAGTCAAAGTCGAGGTTTTGCCTCCTCCATAAGTCGAGCCTATGGGATGGCCGGACCCGATCCGCATAAGTCGTCCTTATGGCTCCTGCCCGTTTCGATCTTGGACCTTGCCGCGCCATTCGTGCCAGCTTTCCGGCATCACGGAGAAAGGGAACCGGAATGGTCAGCATGTCAGCGTCGGCGGCGAGCGAACTCGGCCAACAGGACTGGAAGATTGGCGTCGATATCGGCGGAACGTTCATCGATTTCTGCGCCCTGGAGACCCGTTCGGGGCGCGTCGCCTCATTGAAGGTTCTGACGACCCCGGATGATCCGGGTGCCGAGCTGATGACGGGCCTCACCCTGCTTGGTGAGAGGGAGGGTCTCGATCCCGCAACCGTCACCCGCTTCGTCCACGGCACCACCGTTGGCATCAACACCGTCATCCAGCGACGCGGCGTGACCCTCGGGCTGCTGACCAATGCGGGCTTTGAGGATGTGATCGAGTTGGCGCGCCTGAGAATGCCCAACGTCTACTCGCTTTTTTGCTCCCGACCAGACCAGCTTGTCGCGCGCGACATGGTCTTCGGCATCCCTGCCCGCCTACGGGCAGATGGAAGCGAGGTGGAAGCACCGAATCTGGAAGCGGTCGCCGCGGCCGTTGCAAAGGCGAGGGCCGGCGGCGCTGCCGGTATCGTTGTCTCGTTCCTGCACTCCTGGCGCAATGATGCCCATGAGGTGGCGGTCAAGCAGGAAATCGCCCGGATCGCTCCCGAGCTCTTCGTCTTCACTTCCTGCGAGGTCTGGCCGGTTATCCGCGAATATGAGCGGACAACCACGGCCATCCTGAACGGCTACGTGCATCCGCGCGTTTCGGGCTATCTGGCGGCGCTGGAGGAGAAGCTGCTTTCACGCGGCGTGATGGCACCGGCGCTGCTCACCAAGTCGAACGGCGGCGTAATGAATGCTGACGAAGGCAAGCGTTCCTGCGTCCAGATGCTGCTTTCCGGTACCGCCTCCGGCGTGATCGGCGCGGCCTGGCTCGCCCGTCGTGCCGGCGAGAGGCATGTCTTGACCCTCGACATCGGCGGCACGTCGGCCGACTTCGCGCTGATCATCGATGGCGAGCCGCAGTTCGGCACCGGCGAACTGATCGGCGAGTTCCCCCTGCACATTCCGTCCGTCTCCGTCAGCTCGATCGGCATCGGCGGGGGGTCGATCGCCAGCGTCGATGCGCAGGGCGTATTGAGGGTCGGACCGGAATCGGCGGGCTCGACACCGGGACCTGCCTGCTACGGGCGCGGTGGTATGGAGGCCACGGTCACCGACGCCATGGCCGTCTGCGGGTGGCTCGGTCATAGCCAAATGGCCTATGGACAGCTGCAGATCGATGTCGCGCTGGCCCGCGCGGCGGTCACGCGTCTGGCGGAAAAGATCGGCCGCACGGCAGAGGAGGCCGCCCAGGCCATCCTCGATATCGCCATCTCGGAAATGTTCGTGGAGGTCGAGAAGCTGGCCTCGCGGGCCGGCGTAGATCTTCGGGAATTCACGCTGATGCCGTTCGGCGGCGGCGGACCGATGCTCGGGGCGTTCCTTGCCCGCGAGTTCAAAATGGCCAAGGTCATCGGCCCGCCGCGGCCCGGCGTCGTGTCAGCGCTTGGTGGCCTCGTAGCCGACCTGCGCGGCGACTTCATCCGCACTGTGTTTACCCATCTCTCCGACGAGGCGGCACCGCAATTGCGCGAGGCGCTGGAATCGCTTGCGGTCGAGGGGCGCGGCTGGCTCTCCAAGCAGGGCCATGCCGGTGCCGCGACACTGAATGTCTCTGCGGACATGCGTTATGTCGGCCAGAGCTTCGAGATCGAAGTGCCGATCCAGGCGGCCTGGATCGCCGAAAACATGCTGGGCTCGATCGAAGAAGCCTTCCACGCCATGCACGCCCGGCTCTACGACTTCCACGATCCGGATGGAGCGATAGAGATTGTCAACCTGCGCCTTTCGGCAATCGGCGCCGGGCCGGCGCTGGAATTCCCGGCCGACACCAGCGAAGGCGGCAAGGCGCTGGAGCCCGAGCGCGAGATCCCGGTCTTTACAGGCAAGTCCTTCGAATGGATCGGCCTCTATCGCCGCGATCGCGTGCGACCCGGCAGCCGCTTTGCCGGCCCCGCGGTCGTTGCCCAGGAAGATACAACCTTTGCAATCCCGGCAGGCACGCATGTCGAGGTCGACCGTCACCTCAACCTGCACCTCACCTTCTCGGAGTAACAGCCCATGTTCGATCCTTTGAACCTTCAGGTGTTCGCCAACCACACGCGGGCTGCCGCCGAAAACATGGCCTATACGCTGCAGCGGACGGCGCATTCCGCCTTCGTCAAGGAGACGGAAGACTTCACGGTGATGCTGATCAACCGCAAGGGCGAGACCTTCGGCGTGCCGATGGGGCTGGGGGCTACGTGGTATCCGGGGCTGACCTACTCCCGGGCGATCGAGATGATCGACCACTACAAGCCCGGGGATGTCGCATTCACGAACGATCCCTATTCCTGCTTCGTCGCGACGCATGCGCCGGATACGCATCTGTGGAAGCCGGTGTTCTACGAGGGGGAGATCATCGCCTGGACGGGCGGCCATATCCACAACACCGACATGGGAGGCGCCGTGCCGGCGTCGTTGTCGCGGGCACTGACCGAAATTCATCAGGAGGGCATCCGCTTCCCGCCGATGAAGCTGGTCAACGAAGGTGTTTTCGATGAAGACATCCTGAAGATCATGACCACAAACGTTCGCAAGCCCGATCTTAACATCGGCGACATGAAAGCTCTGGTCGGCGCCCTGAATACAGGGGAGCGGAAGATCCTCGCCATGGTCGAGAAGTTCGGCAAGGAGGCCTTCCTGGAAGGCACCGAAGTCCTGCTTGACCACGCGGAAGCGCAGGCGCGCGATCTTCTGCGCTCCATGCCGGACGGGACCTGGGAATTCGTCGACTATGCCGACGAGGATTCCGTCGAAGCCAACCCGTGCCGACTGAAGCTGACGCTGACGATCCGCGGCGACGAGGCGCTCCTCGATTTCACCGGTTCGGATCCGCAGCTCGGCTCTTCGCTCAACGTGCCCTCGGGCGGCGATCCGCGCCACACCATGCTTCTGGTCGGCGTCTATTACGTGCTCTACACGTTGAACCCGAAGATCCTCCTGAACACCGGGCTGACGCGGCCCTTCTCCTGCATCACGCCGAAAGGCAGCGTGCTGAATCCAATTGCACCGGCGGCGGTCGGCATGCGTTCGCTGACCTGCGCCCGCCTGCGTTCGGTCATCTTCGGCGCCTTCAACCAGGCCGTCCCGGAGAAGCTGCCGGCAGCGCCTGCGGGCAACAACTGCATCGTCAACGTGATGACCACGGACGAACGGAACGGCCGCACCGTGATCGCCGCCGTCAATCCGGTGGTCGGCGGCGGCGGCGGCATGCCCCATCGCGATGGGACCAACGGCTCCGGCGCCGATGCGGCCTATCTCAAGAACACACCGATCGAGATCACCGAAACGGAAGTGCCAATCGAGTTCGTCAAATACGGGCTCGCCAGGGACAGCGGCGGCGCCGGGCGCTGGCGAGGCGGCCTTGCCACCGAAATGGCCTTCCGGGTCTTTTCGCCCGGCAGCCGCATCACCGCCCGCAACCGCGACCGCAGCTTCTTCCGTCCCTGGGGCACGCTGGGCGGCAAGGCTGCCGGCCTGTCGGACATGGTCCTCAATCCCGGCCGCGACGACTACCGGCGCCTCGGTAATATCGACACCGCGATCCTGCAGCCCGGCGACGTACTGGAAATCCGCTCCGCCGGTGGCGGCGGGCGCGGCAATCCGATCGAGCGCGAGACCTGGCGCGTGGCACAGGACGTCGCGCGAGGCTATGTCTCGCCAGAGGCCGCGGAACGCGACTATGGCGTCATCATCCGCGACGGCACGGTGGACGAGGCGGAAACCGAGAAACTCAGGGCCGCCCGCACGGCATCTTCCTCTCACTTCCACTATGGTCCCGAGCGCGAGGGTTACGAGGCGCAATGGACACCAGCAGCCTATGACCTGTTGACGGAAATTCTGCAGGGGCTGCCCATCCACTGGCGCTTCTTCACCAAGACGGAGATCTTCCGCCGCATGAAGGGGCGTGCGGGAGCCGAGGGCGTGGCCGCCGCGTTCGCGGATGTCCGGGCGCGCTTCAGGGACATGCCCGAGCCCGTGATCGCCAGAAAAGAGGCTGCCGAATGATATCCGGACCGCAGGCCGCCCGGCAGGCAGGGCGAATGGTGCGCCTTGCCGAACAGGGCAGGCCGCAGGTCCGGTTCCGGCTGGACGGTGCCGATTGCGCGGCGCTCGCCGGCGATACGGTGTTGACCGCCGTGCTGGTTTCGGCGCCTGCCGTCCGGCAGTCGGAGTTCGGGCCAGAGCAGCGGGCGGGATTCTGTCTGATGGGCGCCTGCCAGGACTGCTGGATCTGGCGCGAGGACGGTGGGCGGCTTCGCGCCTGTTCGACGCTGATCGCCGATGGCATGCAGCTGCGGACCACCCCGCCTGAGGGTTGGCAGTGATGGTGCCCGGCGCGGAAAGCGTTGTGATCGTCGGTGCCGGTCCGGCCGGCATCCGCGCCGCCGAAACGCTGGTGAATGCCGGCATCAGGCCGGTGGTGATCGACGAGGGCATGAAGGCCGGGGGCCAGATCTACCGCAGGCCGCCGGAAGGGTTCACGCGGCCACCCGAGAAGCTCTACGGGTCCGAAGCCCGCAAAGCTGTGACCCTTCACACGCTGTTCGACCGCATGGTCGCCGCTGGCGAGATCGACTATCACCCCCAGTGCTCGGTGCTGGCGTTGGCCGGCAACCTCCTGCAGGTGCTGGCCCCCGGCGGCCGCAAGGAGATCGCCTACGACCGCCTCATGCTTGCCACCGGTGCCATGGACCGGCTGGCACCGGTTCCCGGCTGGCAGGCGCCCGGCGTCTACAGCCTCGGGGCCACGCAGATCGCTCTGAAGGCCCAGGGTGCCGCGCTCGGCCGCCGCATCGTTCTGGCCGGATCCGGCCCGCTTCTGACCCTGGTCGCGACCCAGTTGCTCAAGGCCGGCGCGGAAATCGCTGCAATCCTTGATACATCCTCGCTTGGTGACCAGATGGCTGGGCTTGCAGGCATGATGGTGCGGCCCGGCCTGGTTCTGCGTGGCCTGCTCATGCGCGCGAAGCTCGGCCGGCTCTATCACGCCGGTGTCAGGCTTGACGGTATCGAAGCGGACGAACGCGGGCCGATCGGCATGCGCTGGCGTGACGCGCGCGGCAGGACGCATTTCACCGAATGCGACATGGTCGGGCTTGGATGGCATCTGCGTGCTGAAACGCAGCTTGCCGGCCTGGCGGGCTGCACCTTCGACTATGACGGGGACTGGGCGCAATGGCTGCCGCGCACCGACAGGATGGGCCGCGCCGCCGAAGGGCTTTATCTGGCCGGCGACGGGTTGCGGATCCTGGGCGCGGACGGGGCAGAGGTCGCGGGTCGGCTTGCGGCGGCAGCGTGTCTTGCGGACATGGGCCTGCCGTCGCCGGACGTGGCGGCCGACCTGCGCCGGCTGGATCGTTACGAGCGCTTTGCCCGCGCCATGGCACGCGCCTTCCCCTGGCCGGCCGAAGCCGTCCGCGCCGTAGCGGACGAGACGATCGTCTGCCGTTGCGAAGGCGTTACGGCCGGGCAGTTGCGCGAGAGCGCCGCCTATGGCGGCGGTGAAGCGAACCGGGTCAAGTCGCTCGCTCGCGTTGGGATGGGGCGCTGCCAGGGGCGCTACTGCCAGCTCGCCGGCGCCGAGTTGATTGCCGGCAAGGCCGGGATCAAAGTCTGCGACGCAGGACGGTTGCGCGAACAGGCACCGGTGAGGCCATTGCCGATCGGCGCATGGGTTCGCGATGCCTGACCGGGTGGCGTCAGGACGCCTTCGGCGCCGAATTTTCCGCATTCAGGACCGCAACGCAGGCCGCACGAAGGTCGTCGCGCATGGCGAGATGGCTTCCCGTCAGCGGGCGGTCCCGGCTCGTCAGCAAGGCGATCGGGACGGAAATTTTCTGCTGGAGCGGCCGGCGGACGAGACCGGGAAACTGCTCCCATGGCAGGAGGCCGTCGACGATCGCCACGCCAAAGCCGTCGCGCACGAAGGGAAGGGCGGTGATGGAGATGTCGATCTCGATTGCCGGGTTGAATATCTGCTTCTCCGCGGCTGCCGCGGCGACCAGCAGTCGCCCGGGCAAGGTGCCGGCGCGGTATGATATCAACGTCTCGTTCTGGAGGTCGGCAAAGGAGATCTGCTGCAGTTCGGCCAGCGGATGTTGTTCGGGGACGATGCAGACCAAGTCGGTATACCCGAGTGTCTCCACATCGATGCCCGTACGGGGCTTGTTGTTCATCACGAGGCCGAGCGGCGAGTCGCCGTCGCGAATCATGTCAACGATGTTGACCAGCGGGGCGATCAGCGAACGCACGATGATATCGGGATGGGACGCGCGGAACGAGAGGAGCGCCTTAGGAACGATCGACATCGCCGGCGGTGCCGAAGCCGCCACCCGGATCAGCCCGGTGCGGCCGAAACGCATGTCCGTGGTGCGTCTGCGAAGGGCGCTGAGTTCGGAAAAGATCCGCTCGCATTCCGGATAGAGCTCTTCGGCCTCCCGGGTCGGGATCAGCTTGCCGCGGACCCGGTTGAACAGCTTGAAACCCAGCTGGTCTTCGGCATGCAGCAGGATTTGGCTGAGCGCCGGCTGCGATATGTTGAGCATGGCAGCAGCGCCGGTCACCGTCCCGTTCCGCATCAGCATGCAAAAGACCTCGAGTTGCCGTGCCTGCATTCGGACGTCCTATGGTTCTCAATGGCAGAGCCTAGTTTATCGACCGGAAATCAGAAGTCCGCCACTTTGCCCCAGGCGGATGCTTGGAAGCGCTTGGGATGGTAGGGCTCCGGATCGACGATCGGGGCGGTAGCGGTGACGATGTCGGCGATCAGATGACCCGCGCCGGGGCCGATACCGAAACCATGGCCGCTGAAGCCGGCGGCCAGGATGAAGCCCGGAACGGTTGCCACCTCTCCGATGGCCGGCACGCCGTCGGGGGTCGAATCGATATATCCGGCCCAGCTTGCCGTGATGCGGCGCCCGCCGAGCGAAGGGAGAAGCTCGATGGCGCGCTGATGCGTCAGCCTGATCGTCCTGCGGTCGAAGGCCGGATCGAGGATGCGCATCTGCTCCATGGGCGTCGGACGGTCGAGGCGCCAGCCGACCAGGCTTTCATGGCCACTGCGGATGCCCTCTAGGCCTCCCGGCGACAAGCTGCGCCAACGGCGCATGAACATCGGCAGGAACTGGCCGGCGAAGCGCATGTTCTGGGCCGTGGGATCGACCCGCCCCCGCCCGCTGATGGCCAACGTATGGCCGCCGTCACCCCTCCTGGTCACCGAAACGCGGGCCGTGTGAAGGGCATCAGGCAGATCGCCTGCGCCCGGCTCGACCGACAGGATCGAGGAGCGCACTGAGGCCTGCGGAAAACGGATGCCGAGCTGGCGGCAGAAGGACGAGGCCCAGGCTCCGCCGGCGAGAACGGCGATCTTCGTTCTGATCGTGCCATGCTCCGTCACGACTGCCGAAAGCTTGCCGCCTTCCAGTTCGATGCCGCGTGCGGCGCAGTTCTGGTGCACCGTGCCGCCCAGCTTCGCAATGGCCCGGGCCACCGCCGGCGCGGCATTGGCCGGATCGGCGGTACCGTCGGTCGGCGAGAAGACGCCGCCCTTCCAGGCGCGGCCGGTCGCCTTGCCGCGCTCGCTGGCCTTGGTGCTGTCGAGCATGCAGGTGGTCACGCCCACCGTGCGGGCAAAGTCCCTCCAACGGGCCCATCCAGCCAACTCTTCCTCATTGTCGCTCAGGTAGAGCAGGCCGCAACGCCGGAAGCCTGTATCCTCGCCGCTCTCGGCGGCGAACCTCTCCCAGAGGTCCAGGCTCCTGGTCGCCATCGGAAGCTCGCGCGCGTCACGGTTTTGCTGGCGGCACCATCCCCAATTGCGGCTCGACTGCTCGGCACCGACGCGGCCCTTCTCGACGAGCGCCACCTTCAGGCCTCGCCTGGCCAGGTAGTAGGCCGCGAAGACGCCGACGATACCGGCGCCGATGATGACCGCATCCGCAGCCTGCGGCGATCCGGCGTCGGTTTCCACGAGTGCGAGCGGTGCTGGCATGAATTCAGCCTCCTGGGGCGTGACCTGGTTCAGGCTTCAGCATAGTGGTGGCGGCCGCGCGGAGGTTGCCGCACACGCTCGTGGGACAGCACAAGATTCCGCTGGTGGCCGATGATCCAGCGTATTGTGCCGGTCGTTCGTACGCAGAATGAAATAGACAAGGAAAGCCAGAGTGTTAAAGTCAATTCGAAATATCTGCGGCATAAAATGCTGCAAGCCGCCGGCCGCCGCAGGAGGTGTCAGCATATGAAGCTCGACCGCATCGACATCAAGATCCTCTACGAACTTCAAAAGAACGGCCGCATCACCAATGTCGAACTCGCCGAACTGGTCAATCTGTCGCCCAGCCCCTGCCTGATGCGCGTCAAGAAGCTCCAGCAGGAGGGCTACATTGAAGGGTATTCGGCCCAGATCAACATCGGCAAGCTTGGCCAGACACTGACCGTCTTCACCGAGGTCACGCTGAAAAATCACCGACAGATCGACTTCGCGCGCTTTCTTGCGGCGGTCGAAAAAGTCGATCAGGTGATCGAGTGCCATCTGGTGTCGGGTGGGTACGACTACATGCTCAAATTCGTCACCGCCGGCATCGGCGAATATCAGACGATCATGGAGCGGCTGACCGACATGGACATCGGTATCGATAAGTATTTCAGCTTCGTCGTCCTGAAGTCACCCATCGTCAAGGCGCACATGCCGCTCACCAGCTTGTTCATGGTATAGCCGGTCGGGTCGCCTGCGGCGTCGGCCGAAAGCCTATTTTCTGCCTACGCCGACGCATCGTTCTGTTGCGACACGGCGGACTCCCGCTCAACCATGCACATAGTTTTTGACGAGTTCGGGGTCGCGTTCCAGGCTGTCGAGCCAGCTCGGGTCGAGCTTCGGAACGGATGAAAACAGCAGTTGCGAATAGGGGTGCTGCGGAACCTTCGAGCGTGCGGGGGTGATTTCCTCGACCTTGCGACCGTTGTACATCACGACGATCTCGTCGCAGATGGCTTCGACGACCGAGAGATCGTGGCTGATGAAGATGTAGGACAGCGAGAGTTCCCGCTGCATCTCCTTCAGCAGATCGATGACTGCGGCCGCCACGACCGTGTCGAGGGCCGAGGTGATCTCGTCGCAGACGATCAGCTTCGGCTCGGCTGCGAGAGCCCGCGCGAAGTTGACCCGCTGCTTCTGGCCACCTGAGAGCTCGGCCGGCGTGCGGCTGCGAAGGGATTTCGGCAGCTGGACCATGTCCAGCAGTTCGTCGATCCGCGCATCCCGGGCCTTGCCCTTCATGCCATGATAGAACTTGAGCGGACGACCGAGAATCTCCTCGATTGACTTGGCAGGATTGAGCGAGGTGTCCGCATGTTGAAAGACGATCTGCAACTCCCGCAGCTGTTCCCGGCTCCTTTGTCGGGCAGATCGGGCGAGTTCGCGTCCGTCGAGGGTCAGTTTTCCGGCGGATGCAGGCAGGATACCGGCAATCGAGCGCGCAAGCGTGGACTTGCCGCAGCCGGATTCGCCGATAATTCCGAGGTTGCGACCTCTTTCCAGGGATAGACTTGCCTCCTGCACGGCTTTGACGAGCGGCAGGCCATCGGCCTGAATGGGGCCGTAGCCGGCGATCAGACCGCTCACCTGGAGGAGTGGTCTGTTTTCTGCCACGGCAACGACGCTGTCGCCACGCGCCTTGGGTTCAAAGGCCGAAAGCAGCTCGCGCGTATAGGGATGCCTGGCGTTTGACAAGATGTCGGCGGTGTCCCCGACCTCCTGGACCTCGCCACCGCGCAGCACGACGATGCGGTCCGCGATCTGGGCCACGACTGCGAGATCGTGCGACACATAGACGCCTGCACTGCCGCTTTTCTTCATCACGGCCTTGAACGCGCGCAGCACCTCGATCTGGGTCGTCACGTCGAGCGCAGTGGTCGGCTCGTCGAAGATGACCAGCTTCGGATCGGCAATCAGCGCCATTGCGGCGGCGAGGCGTTGCAACTGGCCGCCGGAAACCTGATGGGGATAGCGGTTGCCGATCCCTTCGGGATCCGGCAGCGACAACGCCCTGAACAGTGATATGGCCTTCTCTCTGGCTTGCGAGAGCGGCATCAGGCGATGGATGCGGGTGACCTCGACAACCTGGTCTATGATGCGTTTGGAGGGATTGAAGGCTGCAGCGGCCGACTGCGGCACATAGGAGACCTCCAGGCCGCGGACCTGCGCGCGCTGGTGCTCGCTCAGCGCCACCATGTTCTTGCCCGCGACCGTGACACTGCCGCCCGATATTCTGCATCCAGGGCGGGCATAGCCCATGATCGTCAAGGCGATCGTTGTCTTCCCCGATCCGCTTTCCCCGATCAGGGCGACGATCTCGCCAGGCGCTATGTCGAGATCGATGCCCTTGATGATCTCGAGGCGGCGTCCGGCGTCTGTGGTTGCCTCCACCTTCAGGTCACGGATTTCAACGAGATTTTCCATTCAGGCGCTCCGATCACGGATCTTCTTCGGCAGATTGTCGATCAGCAGGTTGACGCTGATCGTGAGGCTCGCAATCGCCAGTGAGGGGACGATCACGGCAGGTGCGCCAAACGGCAGGCCGCCGATATTCTCGTGAACCAGCGCGCCCCAATCAGCATATGGCGGCTGCACGCCGAGGCCGAGGAAGGAAAGCCCGGAGAGAAGCAGGACGATGAACACGAAGCGGATACCGAAATCGGCGAGCAGCGGGCCGATGATGTTCGGCAGGATTTCTGAAAAGACGATGTAGGAGATGCCCTCGCCGCGGGTGCGGGCGACGGTAATGTAGTCCATCGTGTTGACGTTGACGGCGAGCGATCTGGCGAAGCGATAGGCGCCGGGCGTGTAGATCACCGCCAGCATGGCGACCAGAACGCTGAGCGACGAGCCCACGGCGGCGGCGATCACCAGACCGGAAAGCTTGCTCGGAATGGAGTTGAGCGCATCGAGCAGGCGGCTCAGCACCGTATCGAACCAGCCGCCGATGACAGCGGCCGCCATGCCGAGCGCTGCGCCGCTGAAACATGCGAGGCAGACTGCGGCAAGCGAGATGCCGACGGTGTAGCGGGCGCCCATGATGATGCGTGACAGCATATCACGGCCCAGATAGTCGGAACCGAGCAGGAGCTTGCCGCTCATCGGGCCGAAATAGTCCTCGTCGACGATTTCGCCGACGGGATAAGGGACGATATGGGGTGCCAGGAGGGCGACGATCGCCCAAAAGAGAATGATCGAAAGGCCGATCATTCCAACCCAGCTGAACCGGTAGCTCGGTCTGCGTGACAGGGCGGTGGATGTGGTCATGGTCAACGCACCCTCGGATTGGCCAGGATTGCAACGATGTCGGCGAAGGTGATGAGCGTGAGATAGCCGACGCAGAAGATGATGGCGCAGGACTGGATCAGCGGCAGATCACGCGTGGAGACGCCGTCGACCATGAGCTTCGCTATGCCTGGATAGTTGAAGATGGTCTCGACGATGATGACGCCGCCGACCAGGTAGGAGAGGGACAGCGCGATCGCATTGGCGATCGGGCCGACCGCGTTCGGCAGGGCATGCAGCAGGACTGCCCGCCAGCGTGATGCGCCCTTGAGGATTGCCGCCTCCACGTAGGGCGTGTTGATCGTGTCGATGACGGCGGCGCGGGTCATCCGGATCATCTGGGCGGAGACGACGAAGGTCAAGGTGATTACCGGCATGGCGTAGATCTTCAACACCTGCGCGAAGGACGTCGCGTCGCTGGCGAAAGACAGCGCCGGCAGCCATTTGAGATAGACGGAAAACAGCAGCACTGCCGAGGTCGCGATCATGAATTCGGGAACCGAAATGATGCCGATTGTGAGCACAGTCACGACGCGGTCGTAGACGGAGCCGCGAAACATGGCAGCGGTGATGCCGAGAGCAAGCGACAGCGGCACGGCAAAAAGGGTCGTGATGCCTGCAAGACGCATCGTGTTGACGAAGCGCGTGCCGATCAGGTCTGCGACAGGGACATTGTTGACATAGGACGTTCCCAGATCTCCGTGCAGCAGGCCGACCAGCCATCGCGCAAAACGCATAAAGGCAGGCTCGTCGAGATGCATTGCGGCCCTGAGGCCGGCAACGGCTTCCGGTGTCGCGGCCTGGCCAAGCAGGATCGTTGCGGTGTCGCCGGGTAGCATCGCCGTGGCGAAGAAAACCGCGAAGGAAACGATCAGCAGCGTTAGGGCGGAACTACCGAGCCTGTTGGCGATGAGTCCGAGGACATAAGTGCGCAATATGGTTTCCCTGCCTGAAGAATTGGAAATCGCCGGCAACGTCCGCGGACAAGGCGGAGGGTGCTGTCAGGCGTAGCTTCGGCGGCAGGAAAGACATGCCCTGCCGCCGATGATCGGCCTCAGGCGTCGAGCCAGACGTATTCAGCAAACGCATAGCCCATCATGCCGCCGAGCGGATTGGCTTCGAGGCCCTTCAGGTTCGCCGAGATCGCATCCACGTTCGAGATGAAGACCGGGATGACGGTGCCGGCTTCCTCGGAAATCATGACCTGCATCTGGCCGTAGATTTCCTTTCGCTTGGCCTCATCGAGAAGGCCACGCGCTTCCACCAGCATCTTATCGAATTTTTCCGACTTGTACTGGCTTTCATTCCACGGTGCGTTGGAGGCGTAGAGCAGCGAAAACAGGATATCCGGCGTCGGCCGCGGGTTGATGTTGCCGAAGTGGACCGGTGCCTTGAGCCAGTAGTTCGACCAGTAGCCGTCGGAGGGAACGCGCTGCACGTCGAAGTTCATGCCGATCTCAGCGCCAGACTGCTGGACGATCGTCGCCATCTCCACCGCCGACGTCGGCGCCTCCGACGTGATCATCGGGATCGACTGGCCAAGCAGGCCGGACTTCTGGAAATGGAACTTCGCTTTTTCCGGGTCGAAGGCTTTCGGCTTGAGTTCCGCATTGTGATAGACGCTGGCCGAAGGGACCGGCTGGTCGTTTGCGATCTCTGCCAGACCGCGCAGCACGGATTTCTGGATCTGCTGGCGGTTGATCAGATGCTTCATGCCCATGACGAAATCGGCCTTGTCGCCCGGGGCGAGGTCGAGACGGATGTTCAGGTCGGTATAGTTGCCCGAAGTCGTCTGCGACAATGCAAAGCCGGGCTGACTTTCGACCAGCTTCATCGAGCGTGGCTTGATCGAGGCTGCCAGATGGATGTCGCCGGAAAGCAGGGCGTTGATGCGCGCATTGTCGTCGGTAATGGCGAAGAACTCGAACGAGTCGACGTGCGGGCCGCCGGCCTTGAAGTAGTTGGGATTCTTGCTGAAGATCGATTTGACGCCAGGCTCGAAGGTTTCCATCTTGAACGCGCCGGTGCCGATGCCCTTGGAAAAGTCAGTCGTGCCGTCCGCGACGATCATGAAGTGGTGCATGGCCAGGATGGTCGGCAGGTCGGCGTTCGGATTGGCCAGCGTGATCTCGACCGTAAGCGGATCGAGGGCCTTGACGTCGGTGATCTGCTTGGCGATCGCATTGACCTTGGAGCCGACGGCCGGATCCAGATGCCGCTTGAGCGAGAAGACGACGTCACTCGATGACAGGGATTTGCCGTCGTGGAAGGTGACGCCGGAGCGGAGCTTGACGGTCCAGACCTTGGCGTCGCCGCTCTTGATGCTCTCGGCGAGTTCCATCTGCACGGTGCCGCCCTGATCGAGGAACGTGAGGCGATTGTAGAGTGCGCAGCAACGGACATAGTCGGTCGACAGCGAGGCCTTGGCCGGGTCGAGCGTATCGGCGGTGGACGACGACCAGCCTGCCGCCTTCAGGTTCCCGCCCGATTTGGGGGTGGCAGCCACTGCGTTGGTCGCGCGCCCCAGGACCAGGCCGCCCGCTGAAAGCGCAACGCCCCCCGCCAACAGCATCGTCAGCAGCTCGCGGCGGGTTGCGCCCCGGCGAATGGCATTCTCGACCATGGCATCGTCAGATGCGGTCCAGTTCGTGATCTTGTCGTTCATTTCATTCCCCTTTTTTTGCTGGTTGGCGGGCGCCCCATCTTCCGTGGGTTGGTCCGATGCTTGAAAAGTCCTAAATCCCGTCAGCCTCCGCGTGCTGTCCTTGCAGCCTCGGCCAGTTCGGCCATCGACGTGAAATGATAGTCGGGTCTGGTGAACTCGGCCGGTTCGATCGTGCCGCCATAGCCCGGCTGGGCGTGGCGCCGCTGGATCCAGCAATTGGTCATGCCGAGGTCACGGGAAACGCCGATGTCGTGATACTGGCTCTGGGCCACGTGCAGGATGTCGTCCTTGCTGGCACCTTCACGCGAAACGAAGTCGAAGACCTGATGAAAGAAGGCGGGGTCCGGCTTTTCGGTGCCGGTGTCGTCAGCGGTGAACGCCGCGTAGAAAGGATTGCCGAGCGCATTCGAGAAGTGCTCGAAGGCCCAGCGACGAGCATTGGTCATGGCAATCAGACGGTAGTTCCTTGCAAGCTCTGCCATTGCCTCGGCACTGTCGGGAAACGCCTTCCAGGTCTTGGCGGAATCGCGCAGGCGAATGCCATGGGCCTCTTCAGACGGCAAGTCGAGCTGCGGCGCGATGTCCAGATAGACGCGCACCAGGTCGTCCGGAAAGAGATCGGCGTCGTCGGAGTACCGTGCGGCGCGATAGAGCGAGAGCGCCTCTTCGCCGTCGATCTCGACGCCGGCTTCTATGGCGACCTCCTGCAGGCAGGACTTCAGACCGCCCTCGAAATCGATGAGCGTGCCGACCACGTCGAAGGTCATGTACTTGAATTCCGGCAGAGATTTTATCAATTCCAAATCCCCAGTTAGGTCGCAGGTGACGCTTAATGGCAGCTCGGCGAAAGAATATGCTGTCCCCGGCCTCGGCGTATTTTCATGCAAACCCCGGATTTTCCGGGGTTTGAGGCCTTCATTGGCTAAGATAGTGCCACTTGGTCCGAACCATTTGCGCCGAATCGGCCGGGCCGAGCGGCACAAAATTCCGAAATTCGGGCCGCCGCGATATTTCGGCCAGCCGGGGTCTGAAGGGGCTCAGCCCCTGACGGCGCGCCGGACATCGGGATCCTCGAGGGTCTGGTCCAGCGTCTTTGTCGTGCGCTCGATGATCGCATCGATATCGGCATCCGAGCAGCACAGCGGCGGCGCGTATCCCAGCACGCCGTTGGCGAAGGCGCGAATGATGAGGCCATTGTTCCAGGCACGATCGAAGACGCGGCGCGCAGGCGCGGCCTCCGCCGGAAGCGGCGTCTTGGCGGCCTTGTCGGTGACGAGCTCGATCGCCGCCAGCATACCGCGGCCCCGGACATCGCCGACCAACGGATGGGCCTTCAGGCCCTCCAGGCCGGCCATCAGACGGGCGCCGGCCCTGATGCCGTTTTCCAGCAGGCCACCCTCGTAGAGCTTGAGCACCTCGAGACCGACGGCGGCACTGACCGGGTGAGCCGAATAGGTGTAGCCGTGCCCGACGGCGGATGCGCCGGCGCCGTCTGCGATCACCTGATAGACATGATCGGCCATGAATACGGCGCCCATTGGAACATAGCCGGAGGTCAGACCCTTGGCCGTGGTCATGAAATCGGGGACGATGTCGTCTTCGGTGCAGGCAAACAGTGGGCCGGTCCGGCCGAAACCGGTGATGACCTCGTCGGCGACGAAAAGGATGCCGTAGTCCCTGCAAAGGTTGCGCATGGCCTTCATCCAGCCCTTGGGCGGGACAATCACGCCACCGGATCCCTGGATGGGCTCGGCATAGAAGGCGGCGACACGATCTGCGCCGATTGCCTCGACCTTTTCCTTCAGTGCGGCGAGGGACGCGTCGATGATCGCCTGCGGATCCTCGCCTGCCGGGTTGCGGTAGGGGTAGGGCGAGGGGATCTTGTGCTGCCACTCGAAGGGAATGCCGAACCCGGCATGGAAGTTCGGCAGCGCCGTGAGGCCGGCACCGACCGTCGACGAGCCATGATAGCCCTGTTCGATCGAGATGAACTGGTCGCGCTGCGGCTGGCCCTTGGCGATCCAATAGTAGCGAATGAAACGAATAGTGCTGTCGACGGCATCCGAGCCGCCGAGTGTGAAGTAGACATGGTCAAGATCGCCAGGGGCGCGTTCGGCAAGCTCGGCAGCTAGCCGAATGGCCGGCTCTGAGCCCAGACCGAAGTAGGCGGTTGCGTAGGGAAGTTCACGCATCTGGCGTGTCGCCGCCTCGACGATCGAATCGTGGCCATAGCCGGCATTGACGCACCAGAGGCCGGCAAAACCGTCCACCAACTGGCGCCCCTGCGCGTCGGTGACGGTCGCGCCCTTGGCGGAGGCGAGAACGCGCACCCCCTGCTGTTCGTGGCCGCGATAGGAGGCGACGGGATGGACGAGATGGGCGCGATCGAGTTCGATGAGCGAATTGCTGAACATGATGTCTCCGGATCAGCCGAGGGCCTGGTTGGCCAGGGCAAAGGTATGAACTGTCGATGCGGCAGGGCGGACAGGCCGCGCCATGGCGACGCCACTGCCGACATGAGCGAGAGAGCAGTCGATGAGCCAGGGGGTGAGGCCGGTGCTGGCGCCGGTGTCGACCCTGAGAAAGGCACCCGTGCGGCGGCTCATGAAATGCACGATGAGCGCCTTGGCGTCGTCGATGTCTGTGGCGACGACCGGCCCGATGACCTCGCCGCGACCGAAAGCCCGGATGCAGGCGAAGCCGGCGATGCTGGCATCGCGGCGCAAGACGGCAAACGCGCCGATTTCGGCCAGCCTTGCGATCAGTGCCGAACGGTCGGCGCCGAAGGCTTCGCGGTCGAGCGCGATGATCGCGGCGAGATCCCCTGGGGTCGCGGTTTGCGTACCCTCGGGCGCCGCCATGCCGCCGACGACACCCTGGTGTTGCAGGATGGCGCCGGTTTCCCGGAACCCCAGCTTCTCATAGAGAGGCAGGCCCTCGGCCGTCGCGATCAGGCGAAGCATCCGCTCTCCAGCGAGCTTGAGTGCTGCATCCATCAGGTGGCGGCCGACGCCCCGGCCGCGCATGCGCGCATCGACGATCACCATGTTGATCGTGGCACAATCGTTGCCGTAGGGCGTCATGAGGGCCGTGCCGACCACCTTGCCGGTCTCGTTCACGGCGACAACGCCCTGGCTGAGATCAAGCGCGGTCTGCCAATCCTGCAAGCGGTGCGGCCAGCCGGCCTGGCGCGACAGGTCGGCGGCATCATCCAGGTGCTCGATGCCGAAAGTTCTGGTTTCGATGTCCCCGACGTGCATGGACAGTGCTCTCCGTTTCTGACCAGAGTTTCGTGGTGAAGGAGCCGGACGATTATCCGAAGGCGGTGCCGGCGACGGTATCTTTCGCCAAAGCGGCGGCATGGTTCCGCATCTTATGCCGTGCGTCGGCGACCGGGCGCCGGGACGAGCCATGACATCCCGGCCGCGCCGGCCGCCGTCTGCAACCAAATGCCAAAGCGGCGGCACGATACGGAACTTTCTGCTTCGGATTCCGGCAAATCAGTCGGCGCTGATGCCGGAAGCGGTCATATGATCGTGTTCTCACCCGAAAGGCTCGATGGGCCATCACGCAAGGACGAAGCGCATGACTACCTTCCGCCCGAAATACATCACCTTCGATTGCCACGGCACGCTCATCAATTTCCAGATGGCTGAAGCTGCCCGCGACCTCTACGGTGATCGTCTCGACGAGCCGCGCATGCTGCAGTTCATCAAGAACTTCGCGGCCTACCGGCTGGACGAGATCATGGGGGATTGGAAACCCTATGCCGACGTCGTCCACAATTCGCTGGAGCGGACCTGCAAGCGAAACGGCGTCGCCTTCAAGGACGAAGATGCCAGGATGGTCTATGAGCGGGTACCGACCTGGGGTCCCCATGCGGACGTTCCGGCGGGCCTTGCCAAGGTCGCCAGGAAAATCCCGCTCGTCATACTGTCCAATGCGATGAACGACCAGATTCCCTCCAACGTCGCCAAGCTCGGCGCCCCCTTCCATGCCGTCTACACGGCGGAGCAGGCAAACGCCTACAAGCCGCGCTTCCAGGCTTTCGAATACATGTTCGACATGCTCGGCTGTGGTCCGGAAGATATCCTGCATTGCTCCTCGTCCTTCCGCTACGACCTGATGTCGGCCCACGACCTCGGCATCAAAAACAAGGTCTGGGTCAATCGTGGTCACGAGCCGGCCAATCCCTTCTATGGCTATGTGGAAATCTCCGACATTTCCGGCCTGCCGGGCGTCGTCGGTCTCTGAGGAAAGGCCGAAGCCGATGAAATACGTCTCCTACTGGCACGATACCTCGCCCCGTTTTGCGGGCGCCGTGTCGGGGCCGATCGAAGGTCACTACGACGTTGCCGTGGTCGGCGGCGGCTTTACCGGGCTCGGCGCGGCGCGGCAGCTCGCCATGGCCGGTGCGAAAGTTATCGTGCTGGAGTCGGAGACGGTCGGCTTCGGGGCCTCCGGCCGCAACGGCGGACATCTGAACAACGGCCTGGCCCATAGCTACCTTGCGGCCAAGCATGAACTCGGCAAGGAGCGGGCGATCGCGCTCTACAAGGCGCTCGACGCGTCGATCGACACGCTGGAAGCGATCATCGCCGAGGAAGGCATAGACTGCGACTTTCGCCGTGCCGGCAAGCTCAAGCTCGCTTCGAAGCCGCAGCATTTCGAAGGGCTCGCCAAGAATTTTGAGGCGGTTCATGCGGAGGTCGATCCGGACACGGCGCTGCTGTCGCCCGATGATCTCAAACGCGAAATCGGTTCGCCCTTTCACGGCGCCATGCTGTCAAAGAAGAGCGCAATGATGCATATGGGGCGCTATGTCGTCGGCCTAGCCGAAGCGGCAAGGCGGCGCGGTGCGATCATCGTCGAGAAGGCGACAGTCACCGACATTTCGAAGTCGGGCGCCCGGCATGCATTGAAGACTGCAAGAGGCACGGTGACGGCTGACAACGTCATGGTGGCGAGCGGCGCCTACACAACGCCGAATTTCGGTTACTTCCGCCGCCGGATCATGGCCGTCGGCAGTTTCATCATCGCCACGCGACCGCTCACCGACCAGGAGATCGCCGCGACGATGCCGGGCAACCGCACCTGCGTCAACAGCATGAATATCGGCAACTACTGGCGCCTGTCGCCAGACAACCGGCTGATCTTCGGGGGCAGGGCCCGGTTCTCGGCGACTTCGGACCAGCGTTCGGACGCCAGGAGCGGCGCCATCCTTCGCGACAGCCTCAGCCGCATCTTTCCGCAACTGTCCAATGTCGAGATCGACTATTGCTGGGGAGGCTTGGTCGATATCACGAAGGATCGCTACCCTCGGGCGGGTTACCATGACGGACTATGGTACGCCATGGGCTATTCCGGCCACGGCGCGCAGCTTTCGACCCATCTCGGCATGGCGATTGCCGACGCGATCCTCGGCCGGCCTGACCGAAATCCGGTCAAGGGCCTCGAATGGCCGGCGGTGCCGGGTCATTTCGGCAAGCCTTGGTTCCTGCCACTGGTCGGGCTCTACTACAGGATGCTCGACAAGATCCAATGACGGGGCGTACCTCTTCAGGGCACTGTTCATTGTTGCCGGGAACAAGAAAGGTGGGGCTGCGATCGCAACCCCACCTTTTTCGTCCTCGAGTGCTGCAGCAGGCTCAGGCGAGGCCGCCGATATGAAAGGTCTTGGCCTCGAGATACTCGTCGATTCCCAGCTGTGAACCCTCTCTCCCCAGGCCCGACTGCTTGACGCCGCCGAACGGTGCGACCTCGGTTGAGATCAGGCCGGTGTTCAGCCCCACCATGCCGAATTCGAGCGCCTCGCCGACGCGCCAGGCCCGCTTGAGGCTTTCCGTATAGAAATAGGCCGCCAGCCCGTAGGGCGTGCCGTTGGCAATGGCGATCGCCTCTTCCTCGGTCTCGAAGCGGAACAGCGGCGCGACCGGCCCGAAGGTCTCTTCGCTGGCAAGCTGCATGTCGATCGTGGCGCCGGTCAGGACGACCGGGGCCGTGTACTGCCGCCCTGCCGGCAGTTCGCCCCCGGCGGTGATGATCCGGGCACCCTTCGCGAGTGCGTCCTCGATATGGCGGTTGATCTTGGCGATCGCCGCATCGTTGATCATAGGGCCGATCGAAACCCCGGCTTCCGTGCCGGGGCCGACCTTCATGGCGTTGACGCGCGCCGTGAGCTTTTCGGCGAAACGGTCGTAGACGCCCGCCTGAACGAGGATGCGGTTGGCGCAGACGCAGGTCTGACCGCCGTTGCGGAACTTCGATACGATTGCGCCCTCGATCGCGAGTTCGATGTCGGCGTCGTCGAAGACAATGAAGGGCGCATTGCCGCCGAGTTCGAGGGAGAGCCGCTTGACGCTGTCGGCGGCGCCACGCATCAAAAGCGAACCGACCGGCGTCGAGCCGGTGAACGAGATCTTGCGCACGGTCGTGTTGGCCATGATCTCGTTGCCTATTTCCTTCGGCATGCCGGTGACGATGTTGACGACACCGGCGGGAATGCCCGCCATTTCGGCGAGTACGCCGAGCGCCAGGGCCGAATAGGGCGTGAACTCGGAAGGTTTCACGACGACGGTACATCCGGCGGCGAGCGCTGGCGCGATCTTGCGGGTGATCATCGCGTTCGGAAAATTCCAGGGGGTGATGATGCCACAGACGCCCACCGGTTCCTTCAGCACGATGATGCGGCGGTCGGCTGTCGGCGATGGAATGGTCTGGCCGCCGATGCGGCGCGCCTCTTCGGCGAACCACTTGACGAAGGAGGCGCCGTAACGGATCTCGCCGCGCGCTTCGTCGAGTGGCTTGCCCTGCTCGGTCGTCAGGATCAGCGCGAGATCGTCGATGTGCTCGATCATCAGCGCGTACCAGGCTTCGAGCAGCGCAGCGCGCTCGGCATGGGTGCGCTTCTTCCATGCCGGATAGGCCTTGTCGGCAGCCTCGATCGCCGCACGCGTCTCCTCGCCCCCCATGTCGGGTACGATGCCGATCACCGCCTGGCTTGCAGGATCCGTGACGTCGACGCTTTTGCCCGACCGGGCCGCGACCCACGCGCCGCCGATCAGGCCTTCTTGGCGAAACAGGGAGGGGAGTTTCAAATTCCGCATGCTTGCGATCCTCGGGTACGATTTTTACAGTGCGGCGAGGAGCGCCGCGGTGATGGCGTCCGTCCGGTCCTTGCCGGGAGCCGTGCCGATGCCTGCCGCCGTGGTGGCCTCGATCGCCGTCATGACGGCGCCGGCGGCATCCCTTTCGCCGAGGTGATCGAGCATCATGGCGCCGGACCAGACCGTGGCGATCGGGTTGGCGATCCCGAGATGCGCGATGTCGGGTGCCGAGCCGTGCACCGGCTCGAACATAGACGGGGCGTTGCGCTCGGGATTGATGTTGGCGGAGGCGGCAAAGCCGAGACCGCCCTGGATGGCTGCGCCGAGATCGGTCAGGATGTCGCCGAAGAGGTTGGAGGCGACCACCACGTCGAGCGTTTCCGGCGCCATCACCATGCGTGCCGCCATCGCGTCGATGTGATAGCTGGTGACCTCGACGTCGGGATATTCCGCCGAGAGCTGCCGCGTGACGTCGTCCCAGAAGACCATCGAGTATTTCTGGGCGTTCGATTTGGTCACCGAGGCCAGCTTGCGGCGCCGCGCCCGGGCCTGTTCGAAGGCGAAGCGCAGGATGCGCTCGACGCCCGTGCGGGTGAAGATCGACGTCTCGACCGCCACTTCGTCTGCCGTGCCCTGGTGGATGCGGCCGCCGGCGCCGGAATACTCGCCCTCGGTGTTTTCGCGGATGCAGAGAATGTCGAACCTGGTTGTCTTGAGCGGCCCCTCGACGCCGGCCAGCAGGCGGTGCGGACGGATGTTGGCGTATTGCGCGAAACTCTTGCGGATCGGCAGCAGCAGGCCATGCAGCGACACGGAATCCGGAACCTCCGCCGGCCAGCCGACGGCGCCGAGCAGGATCGCGTCAAAGCTGCGCAGGGTGTCGATGCCGTCAGCCGGCATCATCGCGCCGGTCTCCTTGTAGAAGGCACAGGACCACGGGAATACGGTTCCCTTCAAGGCAAATCCGTGCGCCACGGCTGCCTTCTGCAGCACGGACCAGGCGGCTTCCGTCATGTCCCGGCCGATGCCGTCGCCGGGGATCAGGGCTATCGTGTGTGTCTTCATGGTTTCGTCCTCAGAGGCTGATCAAGACGCTTTTGCTCTTTCGATTGGCCTGAAATGCCTCCCGGCCGAGATCCTTGCCGATGCCGGACTGCTTGTAGCCCCCGGTCGGGAGGATGTGGTCGCGCGAGCGGCCGTAACGGTTGACCCAGATGGTGCCGGCCTGCAGCTGCCGGGTGAGGCGGATGGCCCGGGAGAGGTCGCGGGTGAAGAGGCCGGCGGCCAGTCCATAGCTCGGATGGTCGGCAAGGCGCACGGCCTCTTCCTCGTCCTCGAAGGTCTGCAGCGTCAGCACCGGCCCGAAGATTTCCTCGATGACGGCGGGAGAGCGCTGGTCGACGCCGGCAACCAAGGTCGGCGCATAGAAATATCCCGGCGCGTCCATGGAACGGCCACCCGTCAGGCATTCGGCTCCGGCTGCGACGGAGGCCGCGACGATGTCATCGATGCGCTGGCGCTGCCTTTCGGAGATGATCGGCGAATACTGGCTCGCCGCATCCCAGGTCGGTCCCGGCACGACACCTTTCATCTTCTTCAGGATGGCGTCGATCAGCGGGGCCGCGACACTCTTCTCGACGATCAGGCGCGATCCGGCGACGCAGGCCTGGCCGGCATTGCTGGTGATGCTCGCGGTTACTGCCGCCGCTGCCCGATCGATGTCGGCATCGGCGAAGACGATCTGCGGGCTCTTGCCGCCGAGCTCCAGCGTCATCGGCTTGACGCCGGTGCGTGCGATGTTCTCCATGATCGCCGAGCCGGCGCGGGTGGAGCCGGTGAAGCTGATCTTGGCGATGTCCGGATGGCCGGTGATGGCATTGCCGGTGGTCATGCCATCACCGAGCACGACGCTGATCAGGCCGGCCGGAATGCCGGCACGTACGGCGAGTTCCGCCAGCCGGATCGTCGAGAACGGCGTCATCTCCGATGGCTTCAGCACGACCGCGTTGCCGGCTGCGAGCGCCGGACCGAGCTTCCATGCGGCCATGTTGATCGGAAAGTTCCAGGGTGTGATCGCGCCGACGACGCCGTAGGGTTCCGTCATGATCATGCCGAGACTGGCATCGTCGGTCGGCACCAGGTCGCTGCTTTCCTTGTCGGCGAATTCGGCGAAGAAACGGATCTGCTCGGCCGAAATGGCGATGTCGCCCTCGACCAGGTGGCCTACCGGACGGGTTGAGGCGACCGCCTCCAGTCTTGCCAGCGCCACTGCGTCCTGTTCGATGAGGTCGGCCCAGCGATGCAGAAGCTTCAGCCGTTCACGTGGACGGACCCCGCCCCAGTTGGTTTCCTTGAGGGCTGATTTTGCGGTCTGCACGGCCTGGTCGACAAGATCGGCGTCGGCAATCGGACAGGCGGCGTAGCCCCTGCCATCGGACGGTCGGTGCATCGCGATGGCGCCTTCGGCCGCCACCAGGCGATCGCCGATGAAATGCCCCACCGGCAGGGCCAGGCTGTCAGGATCGAAACTCAGGCTCATCGGGATGTCTCCGTCATCTGACTGCAACGCTACCGGATCGCCAGGACAGGTTGATCCGGTTGAGAGGATGGCCGCAGCCGAAGTCACCGTTTTGGCGGCGCTTCACAGCGTATTCTGCGGCGCGGGCCCGAACCGGGTGCCGCGCCGCGGCGCGTGCGTCAGGGCGTGACGGTGACGTAGATCTTGCGGACGGTTTCGATGGTCTTCCAGATGCCAACGAAGCCCGGCTTCATGACGAAGCTGTCGCCCCTCTTGTAGACGACCGGCTGGCCACCTTCAGGGGTGATTTCGACGACGCCGGACAGGATGTGGCAGAACTCGAAGGTCTGGCCCTTGATCGAGCGGGTGACGCCCGGGGTCGCTTCCCAGACCCCGGTGTGCACCAGCTCGCCATGGGCTTCGTCCTGCGCCCAGGTCTTGAGCTGGGGATTGCCGGAGATCAACCGATCCGGTGCGGGCGTGTTTTCGCGCGGTGCGAAGGTAGGGTTGGTCTCGATGGTCTTGAGGAGCGACATGGCATTCCTTTCGGGGTTGAGGTTTCAGTAGCCGCGCTGCCGATCGACCAGGCCGATCGGATCGAGCCCGGCGCGCAGCCGCCTGATGTTGTCGATCACGGCGCGTGCGGCCGTGTGGGGCTGGGTGATGCTGGCGATATGGGGGGTCAGCAGGATGCGGGCGTCATGCCAGAACGGATGGCCGGGCGGCAGCGGTTCCGGATCGGTGACGTCGATCACGGCGCCGGACATGTGGCCGCTGTCGAGCGCGGCGAGAAGCGCCTCCTGGTCGAGCTGCGGTCCGCGGCCGACATGGACCAGTCCGGCGCCTCTCGGCAGTTGGCTGAAAAGCCCGGCGTCGAGGAAGCCGCGGGTGTCGTCTGTCAGGGGCAGAAGGCAGATCAGCACGTCGGTTTCTGCCAGCATGGCCACCAGACCCGCTGGGCCGGAGAAGCATCGGACGCCCTCGATCTCCCGGGCAGAGCGGCTCCAGCCGGACAGCGGAAATCCGAAGGGCTTCAAGCGCTCGAGCACAGCCTGGCCCAGGCTGCCGAGCCCCAGCACGCCGATGTGGCGTTCGCCGGCCTGGGCTTGCGGCAGGACCTTCCAGACCTCGGCTTGCTGCTGCTGCAGGTAGGCCGGCAGATTGCGATGGAGCGAAAGAACGCCGAGGACGACGTATTCCTGCATCATCCGCACGATGCCCTCTTCGACCATGCGCACGATCTTCACGTCGTCAGGAACGCTGGCGGCGCTGAACTGGTCGATGCCGGCGCCGGTCGAGAACAGCACCTCCAGATTGCGGTAGCGCGCCAGGTTCTCCGGGACGGTCCAGGTCATGAGATAGCGCACCTCGTCAGGATCGACCGTCGTCGGGTCCATCGAGAACGGCAGGTCCGGGATTTCGCGAGCAAAGGTGTCCCGGAATATCTGGCCGCGAGCGGCATCGGAATTGAAGAGAAAGGTCATCGTCCGGATCCGATCCTGGCTCGGTCAAGGGTCCGCGCGGCAATGTCGCCCCAGTGCCTCGACCAGCGACTGGCAGGCGGCGAGTTCGCTTGCGAGAATGAATTCGTTGGGTTTGTGGGCACGCGCAATGTCGCCGGGGCCGCAGATGATCGCATCCACGCCGGCGCGCTGATAGAGCCCGGCCTCGGTTCCATAGCTGACGGCGGCGAGCGGCTCGATTCCCGTCAAGTCTTTCAGTAGACCGGCGAGGGGAGAGGACCGAGCGAGGGAGAGCGCTGGATAGGCGCTGAGAACCTGCCAATCGACCCCGAAGCCGTTTGATGCCAAAGCCTCTGCAGCTTCTCGCACCGGAGCCAGCAACGCTTCGGGGTCAACGGACGAAATGGCCCTGGCCTCTAGTTCCAGGTTGCAGAGCTCAGGAATGATGTTGACAGCCTGACCACCGCTGATCGTGCCGATCGACAAGGACGAGTAGGGCGGTTCGAATTCGTCTTCGAACGGTCCTTCCGCAAGGTCGATCGCCGTTGCGACGGCGGCCTGCTGCACTTCGGTCATGGCGTGGATTGCATTGAGGCCCAGATCCGGCCGGGAGGAGTGACCGGAAAGGCCCCTGAGTGTCAGTCGTGCCGCCGCCTTTCCCTTGTGGGCGAGAATGCCCCGCATCCCGCTCGGCTCCCCGATGATTGCGCCGAGCGGCGGCGCGCATAGATCCGGTAGACGAGCGATCAGGTGCGGCACTCCGCGGCAACCGGCTTCCTCGTCATAGGAGAAAGCCAGGTGAATCGGGCGAGAGAGCGGGCGCGAGAGGAATGAGGGGACGGCTGCCAGGACGACAGCCAGGAACCCCTTCATATCGGTCGTTCCGCGTCCATAGAGCCTGTCGTCCTCGAGCCTCAACACAAAGGGATCACCGTCCCACCCCGCTTCCCCGGCCGGGACAACGTCCATGTGGCCGGATAGGATGTAGCCCGACCTGTCGGCGGGACCGATCGTGGCGAAGAGGTTCGCTCTGTCTCCTTCCGGCCCGGGAAGGATTTGCGGAGCAATACCGAAGGATCTCAGATAGTCGGCGATCCATTCGACGATGTCGCCATTGGGCGTGCCGACCACCGACTGAAAGCTGACCAGCTTTTCCAGGATGTCCATGGCGCGCTTCATTATTAGTTCCCGTTCCAAACGCTGTCACGTCCTGCGCACCCCGCCATGTTCCAGCAGGAGAGGCGAACCAATTTTGACAATCAAAGTAGAGGCATACGAAACTAATAGCTGCCGAAAGAGGAAGCGATACGGTCAAATCTTGTGCGAGCCTTCGCTTCAGCAGTGAAATGTTTTGCAGGATCTCAACTAACATAGCCGCCGGGACATCCGGGCACTCGGCCCCGGAGGAGGACGTGTCGTTTCGCTGGGTGAATGATGGATAGCGAACTACCAGGGACGTTGAGTGTCGATAACTTCGAGATGCGCTTCGCGGACATCGCGGATGTCGAACTTTCCCAGTTGCAGGCTTTGTCGATCTCGGTGGAATGGCCTCACCGGGCGGCGGACTGGCAGCATCTCCTTGACGTCGGGAGGGGATATGTCGCGCTCGATGAGATCGGCCGGATAGGCGCGTCCGCCATGTGGTTCCCGCATGGCGAAGGTTTCGCGACCCTCGGGATGCTGATAACCTTGCCAAGGTTGCAGGCCAACGGCACGGCAAAATGGCTGATGAACCGGATCATGGCGGACTGTGGTCATGGCTGCATCCGCCTCAATTCGACCCGTGAAGCCCGGCGGCTCTATGCGTCTCTGGGCTTCATGCCGAAGGGGAAGGTCTATCAATGTCAGGGCACGGTGATGACCGCCATGGAGCTTCCGCCACTCGGCAAAGATCTTGTCCTGAGGAGGTTGGACCGTGCCGATCTGGATGCGGTCATTGCCCTTGATGCTCCAGCCTTCGGTACGGCGCGGAGCCTGCACCTGGCGCGGCTGTTCGACAGTTCGATATGCTACGGTCTCTACCAGGGCCGACAATTGCGGGCCTTTTCGATGCTTCGTCGCTTCGGGCGGGGACATGTTGTCGGGCCGGTGGTGGCCGGTTGCGACGAGGACGCCATTGTGGTCACCCAGCCGCATGTCGGCGCCAATGTAGGCCGGTTTCTTCGCATCGATACGCATTTCGACACGGGCGCGTTTGCTGCCTTCGTCCACCAGTGCGGGCTCGGCGTCTACAACACCGTGAGGACGATGGTGACCCAGGAAGGCGCCAGCTATGGCACGGGAGAAAATGGTGCTCCGGTGGTCTATGCCCTAGCGTCGCAGTCCCTGGGCTGATTATTCCTGCCGGCTGACCAGAAACGAGAGCTCTTGAAGGGCCACGGCCGAGCGCCGCTGGTGATCGTCGCCGGCAAGCTTCGATCCAATGACGCCGCAAGACGGGAGATTTGCCGAGTGTTGAACACTCGTCTCCACAAGGGCTGAAACAGTCGGACGGCTTCAGACCACGGTCGGCTCTGCTGAGCTGACTGCCCAGGAATGTGAGCGCGCGGTGTCGTGACGGGCAACGGTGACCCTACCTGCAAGTCGAACCAGCGGCTTCGTACCCCTGAACGGGAAGAACGAGGCGCAAACATGCCGCTGCGCCTGATCCACCATATGTCTGCTATCGGAGCACGGCTAGAGGATGCCCTTCGCGGGCGCGAACTACCGTCCCCGCACAGTGAATTGACAGTCCGCTTCGGGTTGAGGGAGCCCTTCTCCACGAGCCCGCGCTTGAATGCTCTGCGGAGGTTCACGTTCGGGCTGATCGCATAGTGTATCCACCGGAAGGCGCCGCGAATCTGCGGTCAGCTTGCGTCCTTGTAGCCGCGGGAGCGCTTGGACTAGCTTGCGACCGGTACGAACATTCCGAGCTTAATATCTTTTAGCACGACATTGGTGTGAATGCGCTTGATCTGCGGGTTTTCTGACATCAAGTTGGCAGTGATCTCGTCATATTGGCCAACGTCCCGAGCCGTGATAATCGCGATTAAGTCCACTGCACCGGTCACATAGTAGACCTGTTGAATATGTTCCTGTTTGGCAAGCCAGACGCGAAACTTCGACAGGGCGTCGTAGTTCTCGCGTTCGATCTCCATTCCGGCGATAAACGTCATGGGGTTGCCGGCGACTTTGCGGTCGATAATAGCAATCTCGGCGGTAATGATGTTTGAGTCCCGCATCCGTTTCAGGCGACGCTGCACGGCTGATGCGGACAGACCCACTAAGTCGCCGATGGCCTCCGCCTTCATCTGGCAGTCAACCTGAATGATGCTCAAAATCCTGCGGTCGAAGTCGTCAATCGGTTCCATTCTCTCATCCTAGGCAGTTCCTTGGCCGCCTCTGCACTACCACGCTTTCTGCCACATTTGCGCAGTTGTCGCGCACGCTTGTCAAAGCGGCCAGATCTTTGGCCATTTCGGAACCTTCCTGCTGCGTTTGCCGGCCGTCATGCTCTTCTCATCGCCCAGGATGAGGAACCGACATGGTACAGTACAACATAGCTCTTATCGGATTCGGTGGAGTCAATCGCGCTCTCGCGCAGCTCGTGGCCGAGCGAAACGAGCTCTGGCAATCGGAACTCGGCTTCCGGCTCAACATTGTCGCGGTGACCGATCTTAATCTTGGCTCCGTCGTCTCGCGAAATGGCATTGATGCACGAATGCTCGTTGAGACCAGTTTCGAGAAGGGCGGCTTCGCCAGGCTTTCCGGTGGATCTGCGGAAGCGGACAACGAAAAAGTCATCCGGCAGGCGCCCGCGGACATTGTTGTCGAGGCCACATTCACGAACCCGCATGACGGAGAACCGGCCGTTGCCCATTGCCGCTGGGCGCTCGAGAGTAGCAAGCATGTTGTGACCACCAATAAGGGTCCGGTGGCGCTGGCAGCCGCCGACCTCAAGGCGTTGGCTGGTCGTAACCATGTTCATTTCGAGTATGAAGGGGCCGTCATGAGTGGAACACCCGTCATACGTTTGGCGAAGAACGCACTTGCCGGCGCTGGCCTCAGTGGATTCGAAGGCATCCTCAACGGTACTTCCAATTTCGTCCTCGGTCGCATGGAGGCCGGGCTCGATTTTTCTGCGGCGGTCAAAGAGGCCCAGGGGCTCGGCTACGCCGAGGCTGATCCGACCGCTGATGTTGAAGGCTACGACGTTCGTCTCAAGGTGGTCATTCTGGCAAATGAACTGCTGGGCGCAGCGCTCAAACCGACGGACGTCTCTTGTGAAGGAATTTCGGCGCTCACCACCATGGACATCGAGACAGCCGCCAAAGAGGGATACCGCTGGAAGCTGATCGGTTCGGCAGCGCGTTTAGAGAACGGTAGCGTCGAGGCATCTGTCGCGCCGCGCCGTCTGCCGTTCGCGCATCCACTCGCGGGAGTGAGTGGCGCTATAAACGCGGTGTCCTTCACCACCGAGATGCTCGGTTCAGTGACGGTAACGGGTCCGGGAGCTGGCAGGGTCGAGACCGCTTATGCTCTTCTCTCCGATATCATTGCTATCCACCGCTCAGCGTCGGCCGGCTCCATCAAGGAGGCAGCGGAATGACAAACGTCAAGCTTCAAGTTGCCTCGACTGCGGAATTGATCGACGTTTTCAATCCTTATGACGGCATGGTCGTCGGAAGCGTAAGAGCCAGCACGTCCGATGAGGTTGGCACCCTTCTTGAGCGCGCCAAGCGAGGGGCGGCGGTGTCGCGAGCGCTCCCCAGGCATCGCCGGGCCACCATTCTGGAACAAGCAGCACTGCTCGTCGGGGAGCATCTCGAGGATTTCGCACGCACGATTGTCTGCGAGGCGGGCAAAACGATCACGCAGGCCCGCAAGGAGGCATCGCGTTGCGTGAACACGTTGAAGCTCTCTGCGGAGGAAGCCAAGCGCAACGCCGGCGAGATTATTCCGTTCGACGCCTACGCGGGCTCCGAGGCGCGCCAAGGCTGGTTCACACGCGAACCGCTTGGAATCATTGCTGCCATCACCCCCTATAATGATCCGCTGAATCTCGTAGCGCACAAGCTTGGCCCTGCAATCGCGGGTGGCAATTCGGTCTTTTTGAAGCCGTCGGAGCTCGCGCCGCTTTCCGCTCTCAAGCTGGTTGAGACGTTGATCGAAGCGGGCCTGCCAGAGGAAATCGTCACCGTCGCGATTGGCGGCGCGGATCTGGGGCGCGCCATTGTCTCAGCTCGCGATATCCGCATGGTGTCATTCACCGGTGGCTTTGCGACCGGCGAGGCAATCACGCGGACGGCCGGTCTGAAGAAGCTCGCCATGGACCTTGGCGGCAATGCTCCGGTTATCGTCATGGCAGACAGCGAACTTGAAAAGGCGGTGGAAGGCTGCATCTCGGGCGCCTATTGGGCGGCCGGCCAGAACTGCATCGGCACGCAACGCATTCTCGTCCAAACCGCCTTCTACGAAAAGTTCCGCCAGGCATTTGTCGCGGGCACCCGCAGCCTTCGTGCCGGAGACCCGCGCCTTGAGGCTACGGACGTCGGACCCATGATTTCGGCTGCTGCGGCCGAACGCACCGAAGAAGCCGTAGAAAGAGCCCTATCTGCTGGCGCGCGGCTGCTATGCGGCCATCGCCGCGAAGGCGCCGTCTACCACCCAACCGTGCTCGAAGGCGTCCCGCGTGACAATCGACTCTGGAAGGAGGAGGTTTTCGCACCAGTTGCGATACTCGAGCGCTTTGAGACGCTTGCGGACGCAATCCGACTAGCGAACGAACCGGACTACAGCCTGCATGCCGGCGTCTTCACCAACAATCTCGCCGTTGCACTGGAGGCTGCAACCGGCATCGAGGCCGGTGGAGTCATGATCAACGATTCCTCCGACTATCGGTTTGACGCCATGCCGTTCGGAGGTTTCAAGCACGGCAGCATGGGCCGTGAAGGCGTGCGCTTTGCCTACGAGGACATGACCCAACCCAAGGTGATCTGCATCAACGGGCAGTGACGCTGAAAAGCCGCGATTTTTAGAGGGATGTCGCGGAAAATTCTCTTAGTCCATTACGATTGCGCGGCAAAACCGCGCAAGCGATTGCTAAATTGCGACAAAACAAGCCACGGAAAAAGTGGGGAACCAATGACATCCAGCATTTCATGCGCACTGCGCGTCGACGACGTACACAAAAGTTACGGCACCCACGAGGTATTGAAAGGCGTATCACTTGCTGCGGGCAAGGGTGATGTCATCTCGCTGATCGGATCCTCAGGATCCGGCAAGAGTACCTTCCTTCGCTGCATCAACTTTCTCGAGCTCCCGGACCGCGGCCGTTTCGTCATCAACGGTGAGGAAGTTCTAATGAAGACTGGATCGGCCGGTCGCGTCCGTCCTGCCAACTGGCGACAAGTAGCGCGCATCCGGACCGGTCTCGGCATGGTTTTCCAGAGCTTCAATCTTTGGGCACACATGACTGTCCTTGAGAATGTCATCGAAGCGCCGGTCCACGTGCTCGGGATGAGCCGCAGGCAGGCGACCGAGAAAGCTGAAGCGCTGCTGCATAAAGTTGGGCTCTACGAAAAGCGCCACGTCTACCCCGCCTTCATGTCAGGTGGCCAGCAACAGCGCGCATCAATAGCGCGGGCGCTGTGCGTGGATCCGTCCGTGATGCTGTTTGACGAACCGACCTCGGCTCTTGATCCCGAACTCGTTGGGGAAGTGCTCAAGGTCATCCGAGATCTCGCGGAAGAGGGCCGCACGATGCTGCTCGTAACGCACGAGATGAAGTTCGCCCGCGACGTCTCAAGCCACGTGATGTTCCTGCATCAAGGCCGCGTTGAGGAAGAGGGCAAACCGGAGCAAATCTTTGGCGCTCCCATCAGCGCCCGGTGTCGCGAATTCACAGGCTCGTCACGCCATTGAGCGTGGCCGTGCACCAACCAAAAACGAAAGGGAACTGACATGAAGACCGCAATTTACCTTATTGCCGGAGCAGCTCTTCTCGCCTCGGGTGCCGGCGCGAGTGCGGAAGTGCGCTTTGGCATCATGAACGAAGCCTATCCGCCGTTCTTTACCAAGGACGCGTCGGGCAAATGGATCGGCTGGGAAATCGATCTGATGGATGCGATCTGCGCCGAAATGAAGGAAAGCTGCTCGGTCGTTGACATGTCTTGGGATGGGCTTATCCCCGGTCTTCAGTCAAAGAAATTCGACGTCATCTGGTCTTCCATGTCGATCACGGATGAACGTAAGAAGACAATCGCCTTCACGAACAAGTACTACAACACACCAAGCAAACTGATTGGTGCACAAGACGGCAAAAGCGGTACTACCGCGGAAGACGTCGCCGGCAAAACGATTGCGATCCAGGTCTCTACTGTCCAGACCGAATATTACAAGAAGCACTTTGCGAGCGTCGCTGACGAGAAGACCTATGCCACGCTGGATGAGGCTTTCCAGGACCTCGCAGTCGGCCGCGTGGACTACGTGTTTGGCGACTCCATTCCGCTGATGACCTTCCTTGGATCGGATTTTGGCAAGGATTGTTGCGAGGACAAGGGTAATGTCCAGGATGACCCGGATGTTCTGGGCCAGGGGATCGGCGGCGGATTGCGCAGAGAAGATTCCGTGCTGCTCGCGAGGTTGAACGCCGCCATCACTGCCATTCGAGCTAGCGGAAAATACGCAGAGATTTCCAAGAAGTATTTCAACTTCGATCCCTACGGCGAATAGCCGACCTAGCGGGAGTTAAGGCGACCCGCTCTATCTCCGCCGATTGCACCCTCTCAACGACAAAGCGTTCGAGCCGCAATGATCCTGCTCGGACGCCGCGGAGCTGTTGTTCATGCAGACACGCTTATCCATTTTTGAACTGCTTTCGCCCAACCCACCGGGATGGGGCGGGGTACTGCTTTCGGGCGCGGCCTCGACCATTATGATTTCGCTCGGAGCGTACCTGGTCGGTATATTGATCGGTCTCGCGGCTGCGGCCGGCAAACTCAAGGGCAGCCGTGCCGTCGCCACCTTGCTTGATCTCTATACGACGGCCGTGCGCGCTATCCCGGAACTGATCCTGATCATTGGCCTCTATTATGCCGGGACGGACGGCATCAACAGGCTGCTTTCCGCACTCGGCTTCCCGCCTATCGAGATCAACGGCTTCCTCGCCGCCGTTGTTGTACTCGGGGTCGTGCAGGGCGCCTACATGACCGAGGTGCTGCGCGGTGCAATTCTTGCCATTCCTGCGGGCCAGATCGAAGCCGCGAGCGCCTTTGGCATGCGACCCTGGTTGCGCTTCCGCCGGATCGTTCTGCCGGCGCTAATGCCGAATGCGATACCCGGCATGGCCAATCTCTGGATGTCGGTGACCAAGGACAGTGCGTTGATCGCCGTTGTTGGCTACCAGGAACTGGCGCTTGCGACACGTCTCGCCGCTGGAAACACCAAACATTATTTCCTCTTCTTCTTTGCCGCTGCCGCAATCTATCTGGCGATCACGCTCGCCTCCAATGTCGTGTTCGCTAGTCTGGAGACCTATTTCCGGCGCGGCCAGGCAAGAGCAGCCTGAGGAGACGCACAATGGATTTCTCGTGGGTCTCCAACTACTGGCCGCTCATCGCCGCAGGTGCCTTACAGACGATACTTCTGCTTTTCATCTCGGTCACTTTCGGCTTCGTTTTGGCGATCGGCCTTGCGCTCGCGCAGGTGAGCGGTCCCCATTGGCTGCGATGGTTCGCAAAGGCCTACTGCACATGCTTGCGTGGTACGCCCCTGCTCATCCAATTGTGGCTGCTGTACTATGGCGTCGGGTCTCTGCTGCCTATGATCCCTGGGCTGCGCTCAAGCTTCCTTTGGCCGATCGTGCGCGAGGGCTTCTTCTTCGCGGCGGTCAGCTTCACGCTGAATTACGCGGCCTATGAGGCGGAGGTGCTGCGCGGCGCGCTGCTCGCCGTTCCAAAGGGGGAACTGGAAGCCGGGTGCGCCTTCGGCATGACGCGGTGGACCCTTTTGCGGCGAATATGGCTGCCACGGGCGATCCGCATCGCCCTGCCGACGATCACCGGAGAGGTGGTGCTACAACTGAAGGCGACACCGCTCGCCTTCACCGTCACCGTGATGGATCTCTATGCCGTCGCCTACAAGATCAGGCAGGACACGCTACTTGTCTACGAGCCTCTGGCCGTCGTGACCGTCTTCTATATCTGCCTCACCCTCATCATCACGCGCGCCTTCCGCATCGTCGAGATGCAGGTGCCGATACGGCGCTGACATCGCCGGTGGAAATCAAACGGAGATTGCGATGTTTACAGGATCGATCACGGCTCTTGTCACACCGTTTCAAGACGAGAAGGTTGATGAAGGGGCCTTTCGGTCGCTCGTCGAATGGCAGATTGCGGAGGGCACCAACGGTCTTGTCCCCTGCGGCACGACTGGAGAGAGCCCGACACTTTCACACGCCGAGCACAAGCGGCTGATTGAACTGACTGTGGACGTAGCGAGGGGACGAATTCCTGTGATCGCTAGCGCCGGATCTAACAGCACTGATGAGGCGATCGACTTTTCAAGGCACGCGCAGGAGGCGGGCGCCGATGCGCTGCTTGTCGTCGCGCCCTATTATAACAAACCGACGCAAGAGGGACTCTACCAGCATTTCCGCGCCATTGACGCGGTGGTCTCTATTCCGATCATTGTCTACAATATACCACCACGTAGCGTCGTCGACGTCTCGGTGGACACGCTTGCTCGTCTGGCACGGGATTGCCGAAACGTAATCGGCGTCAAGGACGCCACCGCCAATCTCCTGCGTCCTTCCTTGGAACGAATGGCCTGCGGTCGAGATTTCAATCTGCTATCGGGCGAGGACGGCACAGCCATTGGCTACATGGCGCATGGTGGACACGGCTGTATATCCGTGACCGCAAATGTCGCGCCGCGACTTTGTGCGGAGTTCCAGTCCGCGTGTCTTGAGGGTGATTTCCGTCGCGCGCTCGAAGTTCACGACCGCCTGATGCCACTGCACCGCGCGCTTTTTCTGGAAACCAACCCGGCGGGTCCGAAATACGCCCTCTGGCGCCAGGGGCGCATGCGCCGAGATGTGCGTCTGCCGCTCGTAACGGTCGCGCCCGCGGTGGAAGCCGAAATCGATCAAGCCATGCGACATGCCGGTCTTTTGGTCTGATCTGCCGATCTCTCGGCCAGATTGCCTTAGGCAGCAAAGGCAAAGTCAGCGCAAACGACGCCACCATCCCTAGTCAGGGAATGAATGCCCAGGAGGAAACCTAGATGGCAACGACACTCCCAGCTCTATTAGAGCGCGAGCCAGCCCAGAACAAGAGCATGCCCGGCGCTACAATGGGTCTCAGTCGCGAAACCCTCGCTCTGAACGGCGGGCTCGTCATCGATCCCTCGACGAAGGCCATCGCCCCCAACGTTTCCATGTCCGTCAACAATGTGTTGACACCCGGTGACGGAGCTTTTTCCGCGGATGGCGTCGACGATCTGACCGCGCTGCCGTTCCTCTATGCGCGCTGGACCAATCCTACGGTGCGGCAGCTGGAGCAGCGCCTTGCCGCACTCGAAGCCGCCGATGACGCGGTTGCCACGGCAACGGGCGTTGCGGCAATCGGCGCAACGTTCCTTACCTTCTTGAAGAAGGGCGACCACCTGATTTTGAGCGACGTTTGCTATGCCGGTGCCAACGAACTCGCCCGGCGCATATTGCCGGACTACGGCATTGAGGTGACGCCGGTGAACATGTCGCGCACCGAGGAGGTTGCTGCCGCGTTCCAGCCCAATACTAGGCTCGTCCATTGCGAAAGTCCGTGCAATCCGATCCTGCGCCTGACTGATCTTGCCGCCATCGCCGGCCTTGCACGAAGGCACGGTGCTCTGATGTCGGTCGATTCAACGTTAGCCACTCCTGTGGCCACGCAGCCGCTGACACTCGGAGCGGATCTCGTAATCCATTCCCTGACGAAGTTTATCAACGGGCATGGCGATACGTTGGGCGGCGTCGTTTGCGGACGCAAGGAGCTGGTGGAGAAAATCCGCTCACGCGCCGGCGTATATCTCGGTGCGTCAATGCCGGCCATGAACGCTTGGCTCATCCTGCGTGGCATCGACACGCTGTTTCCCCGCATGCGGGCGATCTCTGACTCCGCGGCAAAGATCGCGACGTTCCTGCAAGGTCATCCGGCGGTGGCGGCTGTAGCCTACCCAGGACTACCCTCCCACCCGCAGCATAACTTGGCGAAGTGCCAGATGGATCTGTTCGGGGGCGTGGTGACCTTTCAGGTGAAAGACCCCGCGACGATGGCCCGTAAGCTCGCTGTGCATCTCAAGGTTGCTCATTATGCCTTCTCGCTCGGTCATCAGCGCTCAATCGTAGTGTTGCTCGATACGCAGGAAATGATGAAATCGACCTACGGACTCACAGGTGAGCAGCTCGCTGATTACCGCCGCTTTGCCGGCGATGGAGTGTTCCGGCTGTCGGTCGGGCTGGAGGCGACCGGTGATCTCATTGCCGACCTCGACCAAGCGATCAATGCGTGAACCTGAGCGCATAGAAAGATTATGACAAAGACTCGCATCGAAACTGACCTGCTCGGGCCCCGGACAATTCCGGCAAACGCTCTGATTGGGATCCACACCCTACGAGCAACGGAGAACTTCGACGTATCAGGGATCAGGCTCCAAGATTTCCCCGAGTTCGTGCAATCTTTAGGAATGGTCAAGCAGGCCGCCGCCGCGACCAATCTCGAACTTGGACTTCTCGAACCTCGTCTCGCACGGGCAATCGAGCGCGCCGCCGACAGACTGATCGCCGGGGAAATTCTCGAGCCGCATTTTCCGGTGGACATGATGCAGGGCGGGGCGGGGACTTCGACCAACATGAACGTCAACGAGGTAATTGCCAATCTTGCGTTGCAGGGCCTGGGGCGGCAGCCCGGCACCTATGATGCGGTCAACCCAAACGATCACGTAAATCTCTCCCAGTCGACAAACGACGTTTATCCGACCGCAATTCGGCTGACGGTGCTGCGGGAAGGCGAAAAACTGACTTCGGCTCTGTCGGCCTTGGCCGCCTCGTTTCGAGGCAAGGGAGAAACCTTCTCTTACATCCTGAAGGTTGGCAGGACGCAGCTCCAGGATGCCGTCCCGATGTCCCTTGGGCAGGAGTTCGAGGCCTTCGCGGAGACATTGGAAGAAGACATCGCACAATTTCTCATCGCCGCCGAGCTGATGCGCGAAGTTAATTTGGGTGGCACCGCGATAGGTACAGGAGTCAACGCGCCCGCGGAGTTCTCTGTTGCGGCCTGCGCGCATTTGTCCCGCATCTCCGGCATCACCCTCCGACCCGCGCGCAACCTCGTCGAGGCCACGTCTGACACCGGCGCCTTCGTTTCGATCTCGGGCGCGCTCAAACGCATGTCAGTGAAGCTTTCGAAGATCTGCAACGACCTACGGCTCCTGTCGAGCGGCCCGCGCGCGGGCTTCGGCGAAATCCGGCTTCCAGCCATGCAGGCGGGCTCTTCGATCATGCCGGGCAAGGTCAATCCGGTAATCCCCGAAATGCTGAACCAGATCGGCTTCCAGGTGATCGGCAATGATATGGTGGTCACACTTGCAGCCAGTGCCGGGCAACTCCAGCTGAATGCGATGGAGCCTGTCATCGTGCTCAACATTCTCCAATCGATGCGGCTTCTGACGCGAGGCATGGACGCGCTGCGAACTCGATGCATTGAAGGAATCGAGGCCGATGCAGAGCGTTGCCGGGCGCTTCACGACGATTCCCTCGTTCTTGCAGCAGCCCTCAATCCTTTCATCGGATATGCCCAGGCCGCATGCCTTGCCCGAACAGCACTGGCAGAACGGAAGTCGCTGCGCGAGGTAGTCGGGCGCGACAGTGGCCTGTCTGCGGCAGAGATCGACATGATCTTTAGAGAACCGACACTGAAGGAAGCATAAGAATGGCTGTGTTCACAGATCTGACCGAGGTCGAGTGTCGCCAAATCGCCACTGCCTACCGCCTGGGACATCTGACCTCGGTCATCGGCATTGCCGACGGCGATGCCGAGACCACCTTTCTCTTCCGCTCAGAACGCGGTGAGTTCATTGTCACATTGTTCGAAAGCGGCGCGGATCCCTTCGATCTCGAGCGTGCTTTTCGCACTATGGAAACCCTTTCTGCCGCAGGCGTACCCTGTCCGACGACGTTCCGAACCGATGCCGGCGCAGCGACGGTCACCGTGTCTGGCAAGCTCGTTGCGGTCGTCAGCTTCATGCCGGGGTCACGACCGAACGAGATCACCCCTGAGAAGAGCCGGGCGCTGGGGGGCTGCGTCGCGCGCATCCACCAGACCTTGAGGCGTTCCTTTGACGAAGGGCGCTCAGGCCTCCCGAAAGGTCCGGTGCACGGAGCCCTCAACCGGGACAATGTCTTCTTCCTCGGCGAGGCCGTGAGTGGCGTAATTAATTTCCGATTGCGCCACGACGACATTTTGGTCGCGGAACTCGGGCAAGTCTTGATGCGCTGGACCGCGCGAGCGGACGGTATGCTGGAGAACAGGCTCGTCCGCCCCTTGCTCGCCGGGTACGAAGAGGTCCGTCGTTTGACTGCATCAGAATGGCGCGCCTTGCCGGCCTTCGTGATGGCCGCTGCTGCTGCCGAGCTTGGAAAAGATTGCAGGCTCACGGATTTTGAAGCGGGCACGTTCAAGGCCTTCCACTCCGCCAAGGCATGTATCGAGGAGCTGCAGCCATGAAGCGAATTCTCGACCGAGCGGATGAGCGCATCCTGACCGAGTTGGCTCGAAATGCCCGAATCCCGCACGCCGAGTTGGCGGAGGTGGTCAATCTGTCGCGCAACGCCGTGCGGCAGCGGATTGAGCGGTTGGAGCGGGACGGTCTTATTCAGGGCTACACGATCATCGCTGGGGAGGGTAGGCCGCCCGCCACAGCCGTCACCGCGATGATGTTCGTGTATCGACACGACCGCATGCGCGGTGGTGACGTCATCCATGCGCTCAAACGACTGCCGGAGGTGGTGTCCTGCGACGTCATGAGCGGCGAGTTTGATCTGGTCGTTCGAGTTGAAGCGGGCGCCACCGACCGCATCCGCGAAATCTGGCAGGAAATATCAGCACTTCCGGGCGTTCGAGACACCCTCACAGCGTTCGCATTGTCTTCGGTGATCAAGCGATGAGCCGGGCTAAAAGGGATAAGCCATGAAACCCATTAGAATTCTCGACGGCGGCATGAGCCGCGAACTGATCCGACTTGGCGCTGAACTCAGGCAGCCGGAATGGTCGGCGCTTGCGCTAATGGAGGCTCCGGACGTTGTCCGGCGCGTGCATGAGGAGTTCATCGTCGCGGGCGCCGATGTCATCACGACCAACAGTTACGCATTGGTGCCGTTTCATATCGGTGAGGAGAGATTTCGTGCCGAGGGCCGCAGGCTGATTGCTCTTGCTGGAAGACTGGCGCGCGCAGCAGCCGATAGTGCTAAAGATCGCAAAGTACTCGTCGCCGGATCTCTGCCGCCGATCTTCGGTTCATACGAACCGCATCTCTTCAGACCGGAGCGGGTGCAGAACTATCTTGGCGTATTGGTCGAAGAACTCACGCCCTACGTTGATCTGTGGCTTGGTGAGACTCTCAGCCTCGTGGCCGAAGCCGAGGCAGTGCGGCAGGCAGTAGCGAGCACCGGTAAACCATTCTGGATCTCCTTCACGCTTGACGATGGGCCAGTCACAGAGCCAAACCCGGCAGCCCTGCGTTCCGGGGAACTCCTGGCCGATGCTGCACGCTGGGTTGCCGGGTCTGGAGCTCAGGCACTCCTGTTCAATTGCAGCCGTCCCGAAGTTATGCAGGCAGCGGTCGAGGAGGCCTCTGAGGTCTTAGGCGCGTTGAGCGTTTCCCTTGATATAGGTGTTTATGCGAATGCATTCGCTTCCGATGAGCAGGGAGCGGCAAATGAAACGCTACATTCCGTTAGAGATGATCTCTCAGCTGACCGATATTCTCGCTTCGCCTGCGGTTGGGTGAAGAGCGGAGCCTCGATCATCGGTGGCTGCTGTGGTGTCGGTGCGTCGCATATACGGTGCGTCGCTTCTCGGCTTAATCGGCGCGAAAACGATTCGTACTCGCGTTTAGCTGAATAGCTGGCGCGCTCCTGCGAGCACAACAGCCTTATCCCGAAACAATTGCGCTCGGCTTTCTTAATTGAGCTAAGCCCCCCGACCGACTTACGACCTCAAGCTGCTTGGGAGGTGGCTGGAGTGGCGGCAGTTCACGGCCGTCCTAGGAGACTAGGTTCATTTGGACGATTGCGAACGGCAGATCGTCTCGGTGCAGACCCGCACGGCGCTCGCGCCATAGCGCACCTGCCGGCGCGAGCGATCCGTCAGCGCCTCCAGACGGTCGTCCTTATAGCGATTGAAAATCTTGTAGCCGGTCTTGCGCGAGATGCCGAACTCCCGGCACACATCGCTCATGCCTTCGCTCTCCAGCAGCCGGGCGACAAATCGAAGACGTTCCTCCATCACCGAAGTCTCTCTCCATGGCATCAACACCTCCGCAAAAGCGAAAAGTGTTACCCATGTCTCCGGTACGAAACGTCACCTATCTCTCAGGTCGGGCATGGGTGTCCTAGCTTGGCAGGGTAAGGGCACCGCGCAAGTCAACTGCCCCGCAGAGTTCGTGTCCTAGACTGCGAAGGGCGTTTGCGACCGGTGCGACGAGCGCGGCGTTCGTCGGCGCCAGGGTGTCGTCCGGCAGCTGGACATTATTCTCAAAACCGACGCGGACATGGCCGCCAAGTAGCGCCGCTGCCGAGACGCAGGCCGCTTCATTCTGCCCGAAGGCGCAGACGCTCCAGTGAGAAAATCGCGGTGCATCCGGCACGAGGAAGGGCAGGAGGTCGGCGGGCTGGGATGTCTGCGAGACGGTGTAGCGGCCGAGCACATAGAGGACGGGGACATCCGGCCAGGGCACCAGGCCGCGCTGGATCATGGCGGCGAGGCGCACCGCTTCCGTGGGATCGTAGAGGATAATTTGCGGCAAGACGTTCTCCCGCCGCATCCAGCCGAGCGCTTCCGCGAAGGCGGGCTCGGCGGCTTCGTCCGGCGCGAATTCGCGGAGCGCCAGCGAGGCGGCTTCCGGGCGCACGGCCTTCAGCACGGCGATCTGCTCGGCCGGCGCGTAGATGCCGAGCGCCTCCGTCGTGATCTGGATCACCAGTCGGTCGCCCACCTCCGCGCGGATGGCGCTTGTCGCCTGTTCGTAGGCGTCGGCATCCAGTAGGTGGCGGCCATCGGCCCGGCGGACATGGACGTGGATCATCGCGGCGCCGGCGTCCAGGCATTCGGCCGCAGTGCGGGCCAACTCGGCCGGTGTCAGCGGAATGGCCGGATGATCGATCTTGGTACGCCGTCCGCCGTTCGGCGCCACTGCAATCGCCACCCGATGTGGTCTATGGGGGTCGTTCATCAGTCGATCCTTCATGATTCAATCGGATCATGAATTTACATTAATGAAACATATGTTGCAATCTGCCGACGAAAGGTGTAATCAACTCCCATGCAAACCGGCCCTCTCACAGACACGATCGTCCAAGCCTTCGACACGATGTCGGAGCAGCTTCAGGCTGCCGCGCGCTATATCCTCGACCAGCCGCGTGATGTGGCCCTCCTTTCCATGCGCGAGCAGGCGAGGCAGGCGGGAGTGCAACCCGCCACCATGACCCGACTTGCCAAGCATCTCGGCCTTGCCGGCTATGAGGACATCCGCCAGCAATATGCCGATGCAATGCGCGGCGACGTGACGGGCTTTGCCAGCCGTGTCGGTACGCAGGCGAAAAACCAGAGGCTGAAGGGCGATCATGCACTTGCAGCCGACATGCTGGGCGGCATCGCCGCGCAGCTCGGCCAGCTCTTGCAGCCGGCGACGCTCGACACATTGGTCGAGGTGGCCGAGCGACTGGGCGCGGCGCGGCGCATCTATTGCCTCGGGTTGCGTTCCAGCCATTCGCCGGCCTGGCACCTGCACTACATTCTCTCGCTTGCCGGCAAACATTCGATCATGCTGGACGCCGTCGGTGGCATCGGCGCAGACGCGCTCGGCAGCGCGACGGCGGACGATGTGATGGTTGCCGTCAGCGTCCTGCCCTATACGCGCCAGACCATTGAAATCGCCGATTACGCCGGCGAAGCGGGCGTGCCGCTCGTCGCGATCACCGACAGCCCCGTCGCTCCGCTCGCGCAGCTTGCCGCCTGCACCGTCGTCGTGCCGACGGAGAGCCCGTCGTTCCTGCACGCCATGTCGCCCGCCTTCGTCGTTGCCGAAGTGCTGGGCGCGCTGGTCGCGGGCCAAGCGGGCGATGCGGCGAGCGCGGCGCTCGCAAGCGTCGACCGCCAGTCCGCTGCCCTGAACACCCATCTCAAGACAAGGATGAAGCGTCCGTGACACACATTCTACATCGCGCCATCCATTCCCGCTTGCCGGTCGCCGTCGGCGGCAAGGGCATCGAACTCTTCGATGCCGAGGGCAGAGCCTATATCGATGCCTCGGGCGGAGCGGCGGTCTCGTGCCTCGGCCATGCCCATCCAGCAGTCATCGCCGCCCTGCACGAACAGCTCGACCGGCTCGCCTATGCCCATACCGGTTTCTTCACCTCGGAGGCCGCCGAGGCGCTGGCCGATCTTCTGGTCGAGGATGCGCCAGCGGGACTCAGCCATGTCTATCTCGTCAGCGGCGGTTCGGAAGCGGTCGAGGCGGCACTGAAGATGGCGCGGCAGTATTTCGTGGAGAAGGGCGAGCCGCAGCGCCGCCACATCATCGCGCGCCGGCAGAGCTATCACGGCAACACGCTGGGCGCGCTTGCAGCCGGCGGCAACGAATGGCGGCGAGCGCAGTTCAAGCCGCTGCTCATCGAAACCCATCATATTGATCCCTGCTACGCCTATCGCCTACGGGAGCCAGGCGAGAGCGACGAAGCCTATGCCGCCCGCGCCGCCCAGCAGCTCGAAGACAAGATTATCGAACTCGGCGCGGATCAGGTGATCGCCTTCGTCGCCGAGACGGTGGTGGGCGCCACTGCAGGCGCAGTGCCGCCGGTCGCTGACTACCTCAAGCGCATCCGCGCCATCTGCGACCGCTACGGCGTTTTGCTGATCCTCGACGAGGTGATGTGCGGCATGGGCCGCACCGGGACGCTGCACGCCTGCGAGCAGGATGGCGTTTCGCCTGACCTGATGACCATCGCCAAAGGGCTTGGCGGCGGCTACCAGCCGGTCGGCGCGGTGCTGCTTTCGGATAGGATATTCGATGCCTTTGCGAACGGCTCCGGCTTCTTCCAGCATGGCCATACCTATATGGGCCATCCGATGGCGGCGGCCGCCGGCCTTGCCGTGCAGCAGGTCATCCGGCGCGAGAACCTGCTCACTAATGTCGTCGCCATGGGTGCGGAACTGGAACGCCAGCTCATCGAGCGCTTCGGCAACCACCATCATGTCGGCGATGTCCGTGGCCGCGGCCTGTTCCGCGGCGTCGAACTCGTCGCCGACCGCGCGAGCAAGCGGCCGTTCGATCCGAAGCTCAAGCTGAACGCCCTCGTCAAGAAGGAGGCAATGGCGCGTGGGCTGATGGTCTACCCGATGGGTGGCACCATCGACGGCCGGACTGGCGACCATGTGCTCATCGCCCCGCCTTTCATCGTCGAGCGCGCCGAAATCGGCCGCATCGTCGAACGGCTGGGCGACGCCATCGACGCCGCAATGAGCACTCTTCCAAACGCATAATCAAGCAAAAGGGGAACTACCATGAAACTGCGTTCTATTCTGTTTGCCGCCTTCGCTACGGCGATTGCTCTTGCGCCGGGCGCGCGCGCCGAAGATCTGGTGGTCGCCACCGACACGGCCTTCGTGCCCTTCGAGTTCAAGGAAGGCGATAAATATGTCGGCTTCGATATCGACATGTGGGATGCCATCGCCAAGGAGATCGGCGTCACCTACACGCTACAGCCGATGGACTTCAACGGCATCATTCCTGCGCTCCAGACCAAGCAGGTCGACGTCGCCCTTGCTGGCATCACCATCAAGGACGAGCGCAAGAAGGCGATCGATTTCTCCGACGGCTACTATGACAGCGGCTTCCTGCTTATGGTGCCCGCCGACAGCGCGATCAAGGATGGGGATGACCTGAAAGGCAAGATCCTCGCCACCAAGACCGGCACGTCCTCGACGGATTACGCCAAAGAGCACTTCACGGAAACGGAACTGCGGCAGTTCCCCAACATCGACAATGCCTATCTGGAGCTCCAGACCGGTCGCGTCGATGCCGCGATGCACGACACGCCGAACGTCCTCTACTATGTGAAGACGGCCGGCGGCGGCAAGGTTAAGGCCGTCGGAGAGCAGATGATGGCCCATCAATACGGCATCGGCTTCCCAAAGGGCAGCGACCTGGTTGCCAAGGTCAATGCGGCCCTCGCCAACATGAAGAAGGACGGTCGCTACACCGAAATCTACAAGAAGTGGTTCGGTACCGAGCCCAAGCTCTGACGCTTTAGCCGAGTGCGTCGATTTCGCCGGCGCACTCTCCTCACGCTGGGGAGCCACTCCATGGAATTCGACTGGTCCGTCGTCGGCGAGGCCATGCCCGCCTTGCTGAGCGGCGCACGCCTCACCATCCTCATCACCATCGCTGGCCTCGTGGGCGGCCTTGTCGTCGGCTTCGTCGCGGGGCTGATGCGCGCCTATGGCAATGCGGTCCTCAACGCCATCGCCTTCGCCTATATCGAGCTGATCCGCGGTACGCCGATCGTCGTGCAGGTGATGTTCATCTATTTCGCGCTGCCGGTGCTGGCCGATATCCGCGTCAACCCGATGACCGCCGCCGTCACCGCGATCATCGTCAATGCCGGCGCTTATATCGCCGAAATCGTCCGCGGTTCCTTCCTCTCCGTCCACAAAGGGCTGAAGGAGGCAGGGCTCGCACTTGGCCTGCCGATGTGGAAGGTACTGGTCTATATCATCGGCCCAGTCGCCTTCCGGCGCATGATCCCGCCGCTCGGCAACCAGTTCATCGTCAGCCTCAAGGATACCTCGCTGTTCATCGTCATCGGCGTCGGCGAGCTCACCCGCCAGGGCCAGGAAATCATGGCAGCTAATTTCCGTGCCGTGGAAATCTGGAGCGCCGTGGCGATCCTCTACCTCATGATGACCGGAACCCTGACGCTGATCCTGCGCGTCACCGAAAAGAGGATGCGGATCCTATGAGTATCGTGGAATTTCGCAATGTCACCAAGACCTTCGGCTCCGTCGTTGTGCTGCGCGAGGTCGATCTCAACATCGACAAGGGCGAGGTGGTCGTGCTGATCGGCCCGTCCGGCTCGGGCAAATCGACGCTGCTGCGCTGCATCAATGCGCTGGAGGAAATCAACGGCGGCGATCTCGTCGTCGACAATATCAGCGTGAAAGCTGGCCGCTCGCAGGTGCGCCATATCCGCCAGGAGGCGGGCATGGTCTTCCAGCAGTTCAACCTCTTTCCGCAGATGACGGCGCTGGAAAACGTCGCCTTCGGCCCACGCCGTGTGCGCGGCGCCGGCCGAGCCGAAGCGCTGGAGCAGGCCAAGGCGTTGCTCGCCAAGGTCGGACTTGCCGAGCGCGGTCATCACTATCCATCCGAACTCTCGGGCGGGCAACAACAGCGCGTGGCGATCGCTCGCGCGCTTGCGGTCAAGCCGAAGCTGATGCTGTTCGATGAGCCGACCTCGGCGCTCGACCCAGAACTGCGCCATGAGGTACTGCGCGTCATGCAGGCGCTGGCCGAGGAGGGAATGACGATGATCGTGGTGACGCATGAAATGGCCTTCGCCCGCCAGGTCGGCACCCGGCTGATCTTCATGGAGGACGGAAAAATTTCTGTCGACGGCAATCCCGCCGCCTTGCTCGCCAATCCGGAAAATCCACGTCTGCGGGAGTTCTTGCAGCATGTCCACTGACAACCGGCTCGGCTTCATCGAGATCGCCGGCTCGCCGCATGAGATTGGCCTCCAGCTCGGCCGCTTCGGCCGCGAAATCGTCCATCGCCATCTTGTGGTCAGCCATGCCTGGGCCTCCGTCATGGCCTTTCGCGAGGATCCGCGCGTCGCAGCCATGCGTCGGCTGGTCGAAACGCGCTTCCCCGCCTATTGCGCGGAACTGCAAGGTCTCGCTGCCGGGCTCGATCTGCCTTTCGACGAGGTCTTTCTCTGGAACAGCCGTGGTGATGTCTGGGCCTTCGCGCCCGATGGCTGCACGACAGTGCAGATCCCTGGCCAAGAACTGGTCCTCGCCCATAATGAGGATGGTGATCCGGGCTTTCGTGGCCATTGCGCGCTCGCCCATGTCCGGCCGCAAGGCGGCACAGCCTTCACCAGCTTCGTCTACCCCGCCTCGATCCCCGGCCATACCTTCGCCGCGACGGAAGCCGGCCTCGTCCAGACCGTCAACAACATCCGTTCACGCGGCGTCGGCGTGGGCCTGCCGCGCATGGTCCTCGGCCGTGCGCTCCTCGAGTGCCGTTCGCTCGACGAAGCGGTCCGCTTGCTTGAGACCTCAGAGCGCGCCGGTGCTTTTCACATGACGATCGGACATCGCGGCGATCCACGCCTCTTGAGTGTCGAATTCACCCACACGAACTGCACGGTCGTTTCTATCGACCGCCCGCAATGCCACGCCAACCACCTGGTTCACCGAGACATGGCGGGCGAACGACAGGTAATCACCGGGTCCTCGCGCTCCCGTCAACAGCGCGGCGAGGCCATTCTCGCGGAAGCGTCGCGTGATCCTCTTCTCGTCCTCTGGGACAAGGCTGTCGCGCCGCTGCCGATCTACCGCGCCCAGCCCGACGATCCGGACCACGAAAACACGCTTGCCACCGCCGTCTTCCGCATCGGCGCCCACGCGATCAATTGGCAGGTCTATGACCGCGCCGGCGAGGCGCCGCGTTACACGATGGACGGCAAGCTGATGCCCGGCTAAGCGACAAGGCCTGTCGCAGAAGGTTCGCCCTTATGAAGATGAGCGGACGACGGTTCAATTCCCATCAAGGCGAAGAATCCTCGTGCTGAAAAAGCACGTCGGCCATCTCCCAAACACAACGCCATTTACTCTGGAAGACCCGCGTAAACATCGGAAGTGGGAGGCTCCGCGCAAAACGTCAGTCAAGCCGGTGAAGTCCTTTGTTCGCAAAGGATCGATAGGTGATCAGGTGCCTGACTGTGTTCCCGGTGTTGCGCCAGTTACGGGAATAGGGATATTCGCCGCTGCGATGTTCGCATCGCCGATGGCCTCGAATGTCCATGGAATTGTTCGTCGGTCTTGATGTTGCCGTTCGCATCACCAGCGTCTGCGTGATGGACGCGAATGGTCGGCTGATTCGAGAGGGCAGGGTTGAGACCGAGCCGGATGCGATCGGCGCCTTGCTTCATGCAATTGGCGGTCCCTACAAGCGCGTCGGCCTTGAGGCCGGTCCGCTTTCGCAATGGCTCTACAGCGGGCTGGCCGCCGCCGGCTATCCGGTGATCTGCGTCGAGACCCGACACATGAAGGCTGCGCTCTCGGCTCAGATCAACAAAACCGACCGCAACGACGCGCGCGGCATCGCGCAAATGATGCGGGTCGGGCTCTACAAGCCGGTGCATGTCAAGACCATCCGGAGCCAAGAGGTCCGGATGCTTCTCGCCGCTCGCAAGTTCGTTCAGGCCAAGATCGTGGATGCCGAGAACAATCTGCGCGGCCTGTTGCGCAACTTCGGCCTCAAGGTCGGAGCCGTGACTTGCCTCAAGTTCGAGAGCCGCATTGTCGAACTATTGGAGCAATCCCCACACCTGCGGCTGACCGTCGAACCGCTTCTGGAGGTTCGCCGCGTGTTGCGGGAGCAGTATCAGCGCCTGCACAAGGCGATGGAGCAGCTGGCAGAGGCCGACGACGTTTGCCGGCTTCTCATGACGGCGCCCGGCGTAGGGCCAATGGTTGTTCTGAGTTTCCGCGCCGGCGTCGATGAGCCGGCTCGGTTCGGACGATCGCGATCCGTGCCTGCTCATTTTGGCCTGACGCCATCGCGCCATCAGTCCGGGGAGATCGACCGAGAGCGAGGCATCTCCAAGTGCGGCGATCCGGGCATCTGATGGGTGCTGGTCGAAGCCGCAGGCACTCTCTTGCGGAACTCGCAGAGGAGCTCGCCGCTCAAGCTGTGGGGATTGTCGGTTGCGCGGCGTCGCGGGATGCCAAAGGCCATCGTGGCCGTCGCCCGACGCCTGGCGGTTATTCTGCATCGGATGTGGCTCGCCCCGCCGGAGAGGCGGGGCCAGGGTCGCATCCAGATGGCTCCCTGGACGCGGGGGTCGGAGGCCCGAAAGAGAAGGTCTGTTTCGGCGATTCTGGTACGGTCGGGCAAACAAAAACTCCCGACGCAGATTCGTAAGGTCCGAACCATGTCGCCGCGGCGCGGCGTGTGGCAGAAACTCAGAACTCTATGAGATCAGAGATTTCATCGCGCTCGAAACTTACGTCAACGTCGCGCCGGCCGGCTGAAGCCTACGCTGCCACGGTCTCCTGCCGCATCGGTCATTGACCTTCAACGTACTCCTCATTGTTCCACAATGTTTGTTCATCCGCGGCTGGGTGTCGATCGGCGAAGCGCTGCAACCCGGGCAGTGCCAAAAGTTCTTGGCGATCTGCGTCTCGGTAAATATCTCATCGCAATGAAAGCAGAACCACCGATTTGAAAGGGAGCCGAACACAGGGTGTTGCACGCCCCCATCGACGGCTGGCTTCGGGACATGATCCGCCGAAACGCACCCAGCCGGTTTGTCCTGCGAGCACGCATCCCGGCCTGCGACGCGATGATTGGCGGCGGCGCGACACATTGTGCTCAGGCGCTCGTTCACGTGAACAAGCTTGCCTCCGCCCTCAAGCTCGACATGACGAAGGCGACAGTCACCGAGGCGAAGGGCGAGGATTTCGCCGAAGGCTTCTCGCGCATGAAGAAGGCGGAAGCAGCCGCCCATGCCGAAAACGCCCGTCAAGGGCAACGGCTGGTTGCCGCAGCCGTTGCGCATAGCGGGCATTGCACCGTCCACCGACGCCGACCGGCTCGACGGCGCGCTGATCGAACCCATCGAGGACAAGATCGAAGCTTACGCCTTCCCCGAAGCGGTTGAGTGATCAGCCGGCAGCCGGTCTCGGTTGTCTCCGCCGCGACCGGTTGCATAAAGAAAACGGTTGCATATGGTACTATAAAATGGTACTAGAATTCATGAAGAAAAGGCACCGGACGACATTGGAACTGATATTCGCCCGACCCGTTAACGGATCCATCCGCTGGGCGGATATCGAAGCGCTCTTTGTCGCTCTTGGTGCGGAGGTTAGCGAACGCGAAGGGTCGAGGATCTGCGTCGTCCTGTTTGGCGAGGTTCGAGTCTTCCATCGCCCGCATCCCTCTCCCGACGCCGACAAGGGAGCCGTCGCGAGCATCAGAAAATGGCTGGAAAGTCACGGAGTTAAGCCATGAAGAACGTCATCGAAATTGAAGGTCACAAGGCCGTCGTCGCATTCGACCCCGAAATCGGCATGTTCCGGGGCGAGTTCCTTGGCCTCAACGGAGGCGCTGACTTTTATGCTGATAGTGTCGAGGGGCTGATGATGGAGGGGCGGAAGTCCCTTTCTGTTTTCCTCGATCTTTGCAAGGAGAAGGAAATCGCACCGTTCCGGGAATTCTCCGGACGGTTCAACGTGCGCCTCACTCCGAAAGCCCATGAAGCGGCCGTCATCGCCGCCGCCGCCAGCAATATGAGCCTTAACGAGTGGGTTGCGGAAACAATCACCGAAGCCGCCGAACATGCTTGATTAACGCAGGGGCGACATCGGTCCGGCCCGACCGCCCGCTATGGCCGGATGAAGGTCTCAGGCGCGATGACGCGTTTCGTGGATTGGAATATTGAGATGGTTCTTACGGCGGGTCGGCAGTTCAAATCTGTTCAAGGCGGACCGAGAAGATCATAAGGACTTCGACGTCGAATCCTTTGTGCTCGAGGGACGATAATCCCTCCAAAACCCCTCAGCGAGATGCTCGACCCGGAGATTATCCGGCGCGCGGTGATCATCGCCGCCGCAATTCGTCACATAGAGCATCCGGAGCCGGGGAATGATGCTCCGAACGCCAGATAAGATGGGTGCGCACCCGCGCGACCGTTGCGGAAGAGGTACTTTCGGCATGAACCGCGCGCAGCACCGAGCGGGGCATGATCGCTACTCCCGAGCCGACCGCCACACAGCCACGCATGGCGATTGTCCGCTCGCTGTGCATGAAGCCGAAGATCCTGCTGTTCGATGAGCCGACCTCGGCACTCGACCCGGAAATGGTCAAGGAAGTGCTCGACATCATGCTGTCGCTCGCCGAAAAAGGCATGGTGGAAGGGCGCGCCTTCGATGCGGTCGAGCCGATGTGCCGTTTGTTCAGGGCGTGAGCTTTGGGACGAACGTCGCGATGCGTCGAACGTCGCGATGCGTCGAGAAATCGATATCTTGGCCGATGAGCCTCACCTTGTTTGTCGCCGCGCAGAAGTCTGTCGGTGGGTTCAATTCCCGCGCTCTTTCGCCATTGCGGAACCTTACCCTTGGTGGGACGCATCCGATGACCACAAACCCCCGCCGCAATCGGCAACTGCCGCAGTCATAGCCCAATTTGGTTATTGTGCAGGTCGGAACAAGTAAGGTTATCCAGAGTTGGCGCTGGCGAGGAGAAGACCATGGGCCAATCACGCGCTGCGAAGCGGCCTTGCGGATACTGATGGGCCGGTCGCAGTAGCCCTTAGACGCACGCTCGGCGAAGTCTAACCCCATTGAAGATGACACGGCAGTCGAGCATTGGTCGCGCGGGCCGATCCTGAGCGGCTGCAAGCAGAAGTGCTTTCGACTCGGGTCGAAAGGCGGCGGCACCCACTGCCCGCCTGATCGATTTGTACCAAAACGCAGCCGATAGGTGCTCCCTCGCGGGAGGCGTCAAATGCACTATCTCATCGAAGAGACGGGGTGCGACTTCAGCCCGTCAGATATCGACATGATGCAACGGGTTTTCGAAAAGACCTGTCTTCTAGCACAAGTATCGAAGCGCTCTGCTGGCGGCGACCAGATCGCCAGGTTCCTTGTCGATGAGTTCCGTCTCGGTCATACCGACGAAGCTTGTCTTCTGGAATGCGCCCTCTGGTTTGCTAAACGGCGTTCGCCAAAATCAGAGCACCTGGAACGTGGGCCGGTTTGGATCGCCAGAACACGGCATGGGCGGCGCCTGGACGGCGGATAGCTAGCAGCCGTCGAAATCGGCATGACCACGGACAGGCAGAGGGGATCCCAGAGCGCTTTATCGATTGGGTTGGGTGCTCTCTGGGATCCGCTGCGCGTCGCAGCGTCCGGCCAACGATGAGTTGGCGCCATGGACCAGCATAGAGGCCGGTTTCGGCGGGTAGAGGGCGAGATTGGCACCGCTTATGATCAGAGAATCAGGTCGCTTACGGATCACAGGTGCGGGGAGGTCTATTCGGCTTTCTCTCCGACCTCAGAGACGTATGCCTCGTAGCCAAACATAGGATCTTTGCTCAAGTCCTTGCCATCGAACCGCGTCATAAAGTCCTCAAGATCGGCCTGACGCGAGAAGCCCATCGCCAGGGCTGACATGCTCTCGATGTCGCCGTCTTCATCCTCGTATGCCGCGCTCATTTCAAGGGCACCCAACCGTTCGAAGTTCGCTTGCAAGTGGAACGAGAGCCAAACCAGATATTCCAGTGGGTAGCCGGGGTTTCCTGCGTATGTAACGATGAATGGGTAAGCTGAACGGAACCGGTCGATGAGAGCTTCGCCATCCGTGGCAAAGACGATGAGATCGCCGTCCTCATCAAGGTCGTGAAGTTCGATCGTCAAATCATGCTTGCGTAGCGCCACGTAGCCGCCAAGTCGGTCCCACGGCAAGGACGTCAGGATGATGTCGCGCCATCGTCTGACGGCGTCATCTAGGTCGATGCGGTTCAAAAACATGAAAGATCCCCCCGATCACTGTGCGAACTCAGGGTTTCGCGGAGCCTCTGGGATGTCGGGAGCGGGTGCTTGAAAGTATCCAACGGGTGGACCTCGTCCTATAGACTTTCACCGTTCGTCTTTAAGCTCATCGCAATCGAGAGCTTCAGCCTTGCGCAATGCACGTTACAGTCAGTAGATATTAGCGGGCTCTAAATTGGAAGCCCCGATTGCGGTCATTGAAGTTTTGACAAGAAAGCCCGACAGATGGCGCAAACTGAAGTGGATGAGGGGGGCCGCCCACTGATACCGGTTGCTCGGTGGCAGTGCCACGCAGACGAATGCAGCAATTCCCAGGTGTCCGCTGATCAGGGGCCAGCTCTGCCCAGGACGGTGAAATGTCAGATGTGCCCGGATTTGGATCGAAAAATGCTCGGGAACGTCGATTCCTCACTTTCCTCGCCGAACGGTACGCGGCCGAAGACCAACTGAATATTCGCGTTCCGGATTAAAAAGATCGCTTAATGTATCGTCGGGAACGAGCTCCCGGGCAGAAACGGGGCACACGCGGTCGGCCGGTCTATGCCTTCGACAATTTCAACGACGATCTCCTGACGATCGGTGCGCGATACTGGGTAGAGCTTGATTGCGCCTGCCGCGAAGCCGATAAGAGCGCGAATATAGGGAGAATCGTCGCCATGAGAGCACTTATCCAGCGCGTGTCATCCGCGCGCGTCACTGTCAACGAGGCGGTGACGGGGGAGATCGGCAATGGGCTGGTGGTCTTCGTGTGTGCGATGAAAGGCGACACCGAAAAGGAAAGCGAATGGCTGGCGCGCAAGATCGTCAACCTGCGCATCTTCAGGGACGATGCGGATCGGATGAACCGTTCGCTTATCGACGTCGGCGGCTCGGCTCTCATTATCAGCCAGTTCACGTTGGCTGCCGAGACGAAAGGCAACCGCCCGGGCTTTTCTACTGCTGCGCCACCGGAGGAGGGAAAACGCCTGTATGAGAATTTCTCCGCCAATGTCTCGGCTCTTGGCGTTGCCGTTGCGAATGGCATCTTCGGCGCGGACATGCGGGTGGAATTGGCCAACCAAGGTCCGGTAACGATCTGGCTGGACACAACCGGTTGACCGGTCCTCCGGTCTCGACGACATGCCGGGACGACCGGGTAGGTGAGGGGAAGTGGCTGGCCGCAGCAGACCTCTGGTAGTTGCGCTACAGGATCAGAGGTTGATTGATTTCAATCAGGACAGCAATGTCCGCGAGGCCGTTGCGAAGGGATGATGCACGGCGTCTGACGAGGTGGAGGCGAACATGGTGTCGAAAGGGCGGGGGCGGGACTGCGAGCGTCGACCGGGTCATCAATGATCGCGGAAATGTCAGCGAAGAGTCAGCAGCGTATGGCTAGATCTGAGCTTCCAGGCCTTGGCTTCAGGGAAGAGATTTGGGAACGATTTCGAGAAAACGAATGATGCAACAGTTCGATCTATTTGTTTCCGATGCGCCGGACCCGTCAAAAGCTGACCGTCCATTAAGTATGAAGCGACAGGCTTCAACTGGTCTGAGCGATGAGGAGATGGTCCGGCACCTGCGGGCAACGGGCCGGTTTCGGATTCTGACAAAGCTCGAACCTCGCCCCATAGCGACGGCGTTGCGCCCCGAGTTTCCCTTGAAAGGCGTCATCCTCGATACGGAAACGACCGGTCTCAACCATCGCAAGGACGAGATCATAGAGATTGGCGCCATCGCATTCACATTCGACGAACTCGGCAACATTGGCGATGTGACCGGCGTCTATGGAGGGCTTCAGCAACCAAGCGTTCCGATCCCACCTGAGGTCACACGCCTGACCGGAATTACGGATGCAATGGTCGTTGACCAGATAATCGATATTCAGGCATTGCGCGCGATCATCGAACCGGCCGATCTCATCGTTGCGCATAACGCCGGTTTCGATCGGCCTTTCTGCGAAGCTTTTTCTCCTATCTTTGCGGACAAGGCCTGGGCTTGCTCCGTCTCCGAAATCGATTGGGCATCCCGCGGCTTCGAAGGCACCAAGCTCGGTTATCTGATTGGGCAGGCGGGTTATTTCCACGACGGACATCGAGCCGTCGATGACTGCTTCGCACTCCTAGAGGTCTTGGCAAAGGGCGAGGATGGCGCGAGCCGTACGCCGTTTGCCGAACTCTATGAGGCAAGTCAGCGATCCCGCGTTCGTGTGTTCGCGGAGAACAGTCCATTCGACATGAAGGACCACCTGAAGGCCCGTGGCTATCGCTGGTCGGACGGCAGCGACGGGCGCCCGAAATCATGGTGGATTGAAATCGGCGAGGATGCTCTCGAGGACGAGCTTCGATACCTGCGCGAGGATATCTATCGCTGGGATGAGGCCGATCCGCCTATCAAGCACATGACGGCCTTCGACCGCTTCAAGGCGTCGTGAAGCCGTCTCCGGCCGATACTGGGCATCCGGCCGCAGTGGGGGACCGGCGTCTTTCAAGAAGGGCTGCGCGGATCATATCCGTCTTTGTAGGCGGCGTAGGAAGAGCAAGAGGGGCGCATGCGTTTGGCTTGCGCTTCCCGTCGCGCATCCTGAAGCTCTCATACTTCTGCTGAGCATCCAATCGATCGGCGTCGGATACGAAATCGATCGGCGCGCCGTTAATGTCATGACGGGACGAATCCCGGCGTGCGACCGCGATCTGATAGCTTCTCGAATATATATAGGCCCCGGTCGCCTTGCGTAACGTTGACACGCTGACCGCCGGCCTCAGAAGGCATCGGATCTCATTCCATAGGCCCAAGGCAAACGGCCGGATCGGGTCGCCAACTTTTATCGGCAGGATCGCGATCGGCCGTGTGAGGAGAGCATTGATCTCTTCAGCCTTTGATACCACTCTATCGCCTGCTGGAACCGGGCCGGTGTTTTCTCGCGAAGATTTCGCTGTGGGAGAATTCTGACGTGTCACAGTTCGTGCCTGCAGCAATCTGGCAAAGTCCTCATTGAGGTTATGCCGCACAACATGTCAAAAGCGCGACATTAGGCCGGGCCGCACGGTTCCGGCTGGACAAGCTTAAAGCGCGAGCGCGAGTTGAGGTTTGTCTTTGATGGTTGCGCTGTCGAGCGATGACAGCGACACGCCCAAAAGCCGAATACCTTTCGCGACCGGGAAAAGCGGCGAGAGCAGGAGCGTCGAGACGTCGGCGAGTTCCCCAGCGTTCGCGATTGGGGCCGCGACAGTCTTGCTCCGGGTGATCTGTGTGAAATCTGCCCATTTCACTTTCAGTGTTACGGTTTTGGCGTGAATGCGGTTTAGCTCGCAATAGCGCCAGACCTTCTCGATCAGCGGCTGAAGTCCTGAGCGTGCTGTTTCGAAATCGTGAATGTCAGCGGAGAAAGTATCTTCCGCACCGATCGACTTGCGCACCCGGTCGGGTTTGACCTGCCGTTCGTCGATGCCGCGGGCGATCCAGTAGAAATAAGGCCCCGATTTGCCGAAGTGCTGCTGCAGAAAGGCAAGGTCGCGCGCCTTCAGATCGCTGCCGGTTTCAATGCCGAGCTTGTGCATGCGCTCAGCCGTCGCCGGCCCGACGCCATGGAACTTCTTGACGGGCAGCGCCTCGACGAAGGCTGGGCCGTTCTTCGGCGTGATGACGAAGAGGCCATCCGGCTTCCTCTGATCCGACGCCATCTTGGCGAGGAACTTGTTGTAGGAAACGCCAGCAGAGGCGGTCAGCCCGGTTCGCGCTTTGATCTGCTCACGAATTTCCTCGGCAATTTCGGTTGCAACCTCCATTCCCTTCAGGTTCTCGGTCACGTCGAGATAGGCCTCGTCGAGCGACAGCGGCTCGATCAGCGGCGTGTATTCCGCAAAGATCGCTTGGATCTGCTGAGACACAGCGCGATATGCATCGAAGCGCGGCCTCACGAAAATCAGATCCGGGCATTTCCGCTTGGCGGTGATCGACGGCATGGCCGAATGGACACCGAACTTCCTCGCTTCATAACTCGCCGCCGCTACGACGCCGCGGGCTTCGCCATGGCCGACGGCGATCGGGAGCCCGCGAAGCTCGGGATTATCCCGTTGCTCGACGGACGCATAGAAGGCGTCCATGTCCACGTGGATGATCTTGCGTGGCCGGCTTGGCGTTTCCATAATCGTCACCGTGGCAATGCCGCCTTGACTCGGTTCCCCGTCACAGCAGCAAACCTTCTTCGGTCGGTGCTGCCGGCGGCTCGACGACTACCAGCATGTTGCCCGGCAGGGGCCGTTGCAGATGCTTGACCTCGTCCCAGGATCCGGTGAGCCACAGGTCCACTTCCTCAGGCGTCGTCAGGATCACCGGCATGGCCTTGAAATGAACAGGCGCGACGATCTCGTTCGGCGACGTGTTCAGGAAGCTGAAGAGCTCATATTCGCGCTCACCGTCGCGCGCACGCCTGGCACCCTTCCAGGGTATCCAGAACCCCGCAAAGAACATCGAGGGCCGGTCCTTGTTGCCGGCAAACCAGGCGTTCGCGATCTTGCCTCCAGGCACTTTGCTCGCGGGATCGGGCTCGGCAAACGAGGTGAACGGCACGACGCAGTGGCTGGTCGGACCAAGCCAGCGCCGCCAATGTGGCGAGTTCAGGTTGCGGATATTGGTGACGCCGGGATCATAGTTCTTCACCAATTCGGGCGGGGAGGGCATGCCCCAGGTGGTCCGAGTGATCTCGCGCTGGCCGTCCTCTACGACGCGCACGACGGGTGCCTGGTACCCGGGATAAACATCCAGTGATGGCTCATTCCAGCCCGCCTTGTCGCGGAAAGCCTTGGTGAACGGCATCACCGCATCGCGCGTTGTCGTGATGTTGTAGAGGTTGCACATTTTTCAGTCGTCCCCGCGTCCAATCCGTAGCGCTTCATACCAACGAACCTCTTGCCCTGGAGGTCGGTTGACTCGCAACGCGAAAGGGAACAGACAGAGAACATATCAACAGGAAGCACTAATGCATAGCCCAGGGAGTTTGATCCTTCCAAAATGCCCCGTCCGGTCGACAATACCGTCGTCTCAGAACTTTGCGATCGTATCCGGCGTCTCGAAGGCACAAGCAGCCGGGGGCGTCAGGTCCTGCCATTTTGCGTTGCCGAATTCGACAGGCGCTTGCCCGGCGGAGGGCTCGCACTCGGCGCGCTTCATGAAGTCGCCGTCGGCGGCACCGGCGCCATCCACGGTGCCGCTGCGGCACTCTTTTTTGCGCGGGCATCTGCGTCAATACCAGTCGGCTGAACGAGAGCCGATTTGCCGTTCGCCTCGGTCATCGCATGGTCAAAGGACTTGCGAATGCTGACGCGGCGGCGGCGTCATGTTCATTACCATCGAGCACGAGACCGGCATCGCCAATCTCATCCTCCGGGCAAAGACCTTCGAGAAGTACCGCCGCGTCGTTTTGGGTGCCGGCATGCTCGGGATCAATGGCCGGATCCAGCGGGAAGGCGAGGTGGTCCACCTGGTTGCCCATCGGCTCACCGATCTGTCAGGCGAGCTTGCCATCGTCAGTGACCGCGATGCCAGTTTCCCACTGCCACACGGGCGCAGCGACGAGTTTCCCCATGGGGCGCCGGCGCCCGATCCGCGCGGGCTGCCAAAGGGTCCGCGGCCGCGCGACATCGTCGATCCCCTATTTGCACCTCGATGCGATCAAGGTGAAGACACGGGATTTTCGGTGAGCAATGCCGCGTGCCCGGTTGATCGAAACTTCCTGTAGACGAAGTCAGCTGACATCTTCGCCCTTCCATGAACAGCCGCTCAAACTGGCACTGTAACAGTCTTGCCGATGCCGTACGCTTCTGCGTCACGCGAGGCCATGGGTTCACTTATCCGCACTGCAATGCTGTTGGATGAATTCCGACAGGAAGGTTGAAGCGTGAACACACCTCCGATGCACAGCGATCGCCTGAGGCACTTTCGAGAATGTCCCCTCAACAACGCGGAAACCTGGATTCTCTTCGCAGAAACGTGACAGGGACTCGGTCAAGCCCGCGGCCGCATCGCACCGGGAGGATACAAGCATGTCCAGGGCGGCGGCGGGATTTTCGGTATGGAGGACAATTGCATTTCTAACCTGTCGCTCAAGCTGTTTTGTATACGCAGCGGTTCTGGCGGCGGCAATGCGTACTCCTTCGACGTCAACATGTTCCGCGCGGCCTAGCGGGCTACTGTCTGACACCAGAAAGCTGGCGGTCACCGTGGTATAGGGGGGCGAGAAGGAGAACCTGTCGGCACGTGATGGATCGGAAGCAATGAACGCAACGTCCCACTCGCTGCCTTCGGCAGCCGCAAGAATGTCAGCGGCCGATCCGTATTGAACCAGCGACAAACCGCAGTCGAGTTCTGCCGCAAGTTCGATCGCGATCTGCGCGCTCGGCCCTCTCAGAGAGCCTGTCACCGGATCGAGTTGGACAAGTGCGGCATTCGACATGTTGACCGCCGCTCTGATCACTCCCGTCGGTGCGATTTCAGCGAGGAGTTCATCACGTTGCGGCATCGCGGTACGCCCCTTGCGATGCAAATCGTGCCGCGAGTGCTTCCGATCCCCTTGCCAGAACAGCGACATCGACACCAACGGCAGTAAATAGTGTTCCCAGCGAGATGCACCGTGCCGCGAACTTCTCATCCGGGGTAAGGATGCCCGCAGGCTTGCCCAACGCTTTCAGGCGTTCAATCGCGTCGACAATTGCATCGGTCACCTCCGGGTGGCTCGGTTGGCCCCTGTGTCCGAAACTTGCTGCCAGGTCTGCCGGACCTACGAATACGCCGTCCACTCCCTCTACCGACGCAATCGACTCCAGGTTGCCAAGAGCTTCCCGCGTCTCAACTTGCAGCAATAGGCAAATTTCCCGTTCCGCATTTTGCGCATAGTTCGCAACTCGGCCGAAACGAGTGGCGCGCGTGAGGGCAGAAACGCCACGAATTCCCTCCGGAGGATATCGCACCGCCGCGACTGCCGCTTCCGCCTCTTCCGCGTTCTGAACGTAGGGAATGAGCAGCGTCTGGACGCCAATATCCAGGAAACGCTTGATGAGAACCGGGTCGTTGATGGCCGGGCGGACGACTGGGGAGACGTCGTATGGTGCGACCGCCTGCAATTGTGGCAGGACGGTCAGAACGTCACCGGGAGAATGCTCCGTATCGAACAGGAGCCAATCGAAACCTGAAGGCGCGACGATTTCCGCGGCGTAGTTTCCCGGCAAGCCACACCACAGGCCGATCTGACTTTGACCAGAAAGAAGCTTCTGCTTGAACCGATTGACAGGATGTTCCATCTGGCACCTCACACGAACGACACGCCGATGGAGCCAACGGGGCCATAGTCGGCCTGAATGACATCACCCTTCGCGATATCGACAGGACGCGTGAAGGAGCCGGCCAGGACTATTTGTCCCTTCTTCAGGCCTCCGCCCACAGCATGAAGTTTGTTGACCAGCCACGCGATCCCGGCTGCCGGGTGTCCCATGATCGCCGCCGACACGCCCGACTCCTCGATGATGCCGTTCTTGGAAAGAGTCGCTCCGACCCAACGGATATCGATGTCCATAGGGCGAATGATACGGCCGCCAACGACGAGGGCGCCGAAAGCGGCGTTGTCCGCAATGGTGTCGGTGATCGCTCGCGGGACTTCGGTCCGGTAGTCGATAATCTCGAGCGCCGGGACAACGAACTCGGTCGCACGCATGACGTCATAGATTCTGGTGCCGGGGCCGACGAGATCCTCACCCATAACAAAGGCCAGTTCGACCTCGAGGCGCGGCTTGATAAACAAGTCAGCCCTGATCTGCGCTCCGTCATTGTAAAGCGCATCGTCAAGAATGCAGCCGTAGTCCGGCTCCGTCATCTTCGAAGCCATCTGCATTGCGCGTGACGTCAGGCCAATCTTATGCCCGACGATCCGTGCGCCCTTGGCTACCCTCGCTTCCGCCCACAAAGCCTGAATTCGGTAGGCGTCCTCGAGTTCGAGGTTCGGGTAGGTCTTACTAGGCTGTACGATCGGCTTGCGCTCGATTTCAGCTTTGAGCAGCGCGTCTGCCGCGGCCCGGCGTTCTTCTTCGGTGATCATATCGTTTGCTCTGCTGATCGTGATTTATCTGATTGGGGGACGCGGCAAAACGGCTTCGCCGGGCTCCATGACATAGGTGTAGTCGAGCGAGAACCACGGACCGGGAATATCCGCTTCGGTAGGATGGGGCTCCTCATGACGAATGAAGTCGCCGGTCAGGGCTGCGGTGACACCGAACTGAACATCGGAGTCGATGTTCGGGTCGCTGGGGTCGAAGACCTGGGAAATCAACGTCTTGTATCCATGCTTGAATATCAGTGCGTGCAGGTGCGCTGGTCGGTACGGATGGCGTCCCTGAGCTTTGAGCAGGCGTCCGACCACGCCATCGACCGGTATCGGATACCCGACCATCTTGACGGTCCTGAACCAGAACCGACCTTGCTCGTCGGTCATGAATTTGCCGCGCAAGTTCATCTCGGCCTGGTCCGGGTCTTGGTTTTCATAAAGGCCGACGGGAGATGCATGCCACACATCCACTTCGGCGCCGGCAATTGGCTTACCGTCGCGGTCAACGACTCTGGCATGCACGAACAAGGGAGTGCCCGGCGTCTCGGATCGGATGATCGACCCGCCATTTTCGACTCGCGGAGAGTTGAGGCGCCAGAATGGACCCAACAGCGACTGGGAGGTCTCAGTCTGTCCTCTGTCGCCGTTGTTCAGCAGACAGACAAGTGAAGACACGCCAAGAGAACCGGCCATCAGCACAAACTCGTTGTGGTGATCAGTATGCAGCTTCCCGATCTCATTCAGCGTGGCTGTGGCCTCCCGAAACTCGACCTCCGTCAGTCGAACCTCGCGCACGAAGGCATGAAGATGCTTGACCATCGCCACGAGGATTTCTCGCAGGCGGGGGTCTTCAGTGCGATTCATCACAGCGAGGACGGCTGGCGTCAGATCGCTTTCAGTTTTGATCACCATGTGGGCTACCTCCCGATTTCCCCGACTATCCAAATAATCGATTATCTGTCAAGTCCGCTGGACATTCGTGCGACGGCAAAAAGCCGAGAGAAGCAGAGCAGTGAACTGACATTCATTGATTTCATTACATAAAAGCGCACAAAGGAGGCAGAGGCTTTACATTTTGCAGAATTCAGCGCGCGCAAAGTTGACATCAATAATCGTTTATTGTATCGATCATCGACAATTAGTTAAGGGGCCTTGGGAGGAACAATGGTATCGAATGACGACGGCGCTCTTGCTCCGACGACGGAGGATGCTCCATCGTCTTCTGGCTTTCTCGACGACGGCAAAAACACAATCGGGAGCCAGCTTGCATCCCGACTTCGTGAGGCGATCATCTCCGGCGAGCTTCAGGCCGGCAGTAAGATCAACCTCGACAAGGCGCGCAAGACGTTCAACGTGAGCCTCAGTCCGCTTCGTGAAGGGTTGGCGCGGCTGATATCGGACGGCCTAGTGGAGTTCGAGGATAATCGCGGCTACCGCGTTTCATCAATTTCCCTGGCCAATCTGGAAGAAGTCACCACCCTGCGCGAAGAGTTTGAAGTCTTTGCGCTTCGCGAGTCCATGCGGCTCGGCGATGTGGAGTGGGAGGGCAACGTCATGCGCGCGCTGCATCGCCTAAACCGCACCGAGCGTGACGCGGATCGGCCAGAGACACTGGAGCGCTGGGAAGAGCTCCACCGCGAATTTCATCTGACACTCATAGCTGGCTGCGGGAAGCCGATCCTGCTCCATTTCTGCAGATTGCTCCTTAATCTCAACGATCGTTATCGTCGGGTGTTTCTGACCCGCACGTCGGGTGACCGCAACGTCAGCCAGGAGCACAGTGAGATTGCTCAGGGAGCCGTCGCGCGGGATCTGGACTATTCGTGCGATATGTTGCGTCAGCATATCCACCGCACGGGAACCAATCTGCGCAATCACCTCGCGACAAAGGGGATCTTGTGATGACCGTCGCGACGCGAGCACCGAGCCTTGAACTGGGCGTGGCGCATTTTTCATCCATCGCGCTGCCGCCCATGGAATTCGCCGTGATGGCTGCTCGGGCGGGTTTTGCGTCGATAGGTCTGCGCCTGCACCCTGCCTTTCCCGGAGCCCCTTTCTACGAGTTGCCGGTAGGCAGTCACAGCGCCCAGGAGTTCAAGACGATTGCCGATAGCGAAGGCATCAAGGTGTTCGATATCGAGTTCTTCGTGATCGACGAGAACTTCGCTGCGGACCGCCACGAGGCGACCGTGGCAGCCGCTGCGAACATTGGGGCGCGCCGGCTGAGTGTTTGCGGCGATGATCGAGACGGCGGCCGTCTTGCCACGAATTTTTTTGAGTTTTGCGCCCTCGCGGCGCGATATGGCATGTCAGTCGACATCGAAAACATGGGCTGGCGGACGGTAAGAACCTTTCGCGACAGCGTAGCGCTCGTGAATTCCTGCGGAGCGGAGAACGCCGGTGTCCTTGTTGACGGGATTCACTTCTTCCGAAACGGAGCCTCGATCGACGCGCTTCGCGCAAATGCAGGGAAGGTGAAACACGTCCAGCTTTGCGACGTCCGCGGGCCTGCTCCCAAAACATCGGACGCAATGATCGCCGAGGCGAGAAGCGGCAGGCTCGCTCCTGGAGAAGGCGAATTGCCATTGAAGGACCTCTGGGCGGCAACCGAATACGGGGCTGCTATCTCGGTTGAAGTGCCACTCGTCGGGCCGGTGGACCCGGAGGCGCATCTAAAACATCTGCATGACAGCGCACTGGGGATTTTGAAACCGGACCATTGATCCGGCGCCGACGCGGCGCACGCCGGTCGGAGGGAGGAAGTCTTACATGACTTATACGTTTGATTTCGGTGCGGTCCTCGGCCGCGCCCCGGAATTGCTATGGGGTTCGCTTGGAACGCTTGGCCTTGCGTTGGCTGGGATGCTCCTCGCACTCGTCATCGGAATCCTGGGCGTTGTTGCAAGGACTTCCAAGAGCGAGATCACGCGCATCCCCGTCATCGTCTTCGTCGAGGTCGTGCGTAATACGCCATTTCTGGTGCAGATCTTCTTCATATATTTTGCCCTTCCCCTCATGGGCATCCGCCTGAATCCGACCGTCACGGCGATCATTGCCCTCGGTATCAACGGTGGGGCGTACGCAATCGAGATCATCCGAGGCGGGGTCGAAAGCGTGTCGCGCGGCCAGATCGAAGCAGGTTTCGCACTTGGTCTGCACAAGGCGGACGTCTTCCGGCTCATTGTGCTCAAGCCGGCGCTGCGGGCGATTTATCCCTCGCTCACAAGCCAGTTCATCATGCTGACACTGACAACGTCTGTCTGCACGTCAATCGCCGCCTACGAACTGACCTCGGCCGCTCAGCGCATTGAGTCTGACACCTTCCGCAGCTTCGAAGTCTATTTCACGGTGACCGCTATCTACCTGGTTATCTCGACGCTGATGATGGGCCTCTTTGCCCTCATTTCTCGTCACTACTTCAACTACCCGACGCGATAGGAGGCAGCCATGGGGCCCATCGGCGAAAATGAATTCTTCTTTTTGATGCAGGGTTTGAAGTGGACCGTGCTGCTCGCGATCGTTGGTTTCATCGGTGGGGGGATATTCGGAATCCTGATCGCGCTGCTGCGCACCTCGAAGACGAAAGTCGCCCGGACGATCACCGCAGGCTATATCGGCGTCTTCCAGGGCACGCCCCTTCTGATGCAGCTCTTCGTTGTCTATTACGGTGTTGCACTGTTGGGCATCGAGGTCAATGCGTGGATCGCGGTCGCAATCGCCTTCACGCTCCATGCCAGTGCTTTCCTGGGCGAGATCTGGCGCGGCTCCATCGAGGCTGTACCGAAGGGCCAGACGGAAGCCGCCAACGCCCTCGGTCTGCATTATGTCTCGCGGATGAAGGACGTCATCCTGCCGCAGGCTCTGAAAATATCGATGCCGGCCACGATCGGCTTCCTCGTCCAGCTCATCAAAGGCACGTCGCTGGCAGCAATCGTCGGCTTCATTGAACTTACTCGCGCCGGCCAGATCATTTCAAACCAGACCTATCGTCCGCTGCTCGTCTTCGGGATCGTCGGCGCAATCTACTTCATCATTTGCTGGCCGCTCTCCCATGCCGGAAGTGGTCTCGAAAAACGGATGGCGAAAGCTGCCCGCTAACCGCTTCGCTCGAAGCAAAAACTCTTGAGGAGGAGAACAAGCATGCATAACAGTCGTAGGAGTTTTCTCGGACTTGCACTGGCAACCGTTGCCTTCGCAACCGTTGGCGCTGCCACCGCCTCTGCGGCAAGTGTGGAGGAAATCAAGGCAAAGGGCACGCTTGTGGTCGGCATCCAGGGCGACAATGCGCCATGGGGGTTCGTCAACACAAGCGGCGTGCAGGACGGCTTCGACGCTGACGTCGCCAACCTTTTTGCCAAGGAATTGGGCGTGAAGGTTCAATTCCAGCCGCTCGCCGTTGCCAACCGAATTCCGGCGCTTACGACCGGCAAAGTCGACATCCTGTTCGCAACGATGGCGATGACGGAAGAGCGCGCGAAATCAATTCAATACAGCAAGCCCTACGCCGCCAACACGATTTCGCTTTATGCCGCAAAGTCCGACACGGTTAGGAAGCCTGAAGACGTTGCGGGATGGGAGATCGGCGTTCCGAAGTCAAGTTCGCAGGATAAGGCAGTAACCGACGCCGTCGGATCCACCGCAACGGTTCGCCGCTTTGATGACGACGCCGCAACCATCCAGGCCCTGATCTCGGGACAGGTAAAGGCAGTTGGCGGCAACCAGTTCTATGGGCAGCGTCTGGATGCCGCGAGTGCCGGCACCTATGAGCGCAAGATCGACTTTCTGACGACCTACAACGGCGTCGGGACTCGTCTCGGCGAGAAGGACTGGAACGAAGCCGTCAACGCCTTCATCGACAAGATCAAGTCCAACGGTGAGCTTGCCGCCATCACGAAGAAGTGGATGGCGATCGATCTGCCGCAGTTCCCGGAATCCATTCCGAACATCCCGTTCAGCGTCAACTAAAGCCCAAATGGAGGGTTCCGTGCTCAATTCCGCAAACGATCAACCGACGCTGATTTCCCTTGAGGACGTGCAGAAGTGGTACGGCGCTTTCCATGCCTTGAAATCCATCAGTCTGTCGGTCCGCAAAGGCGAAAAAATCGTCCTCTGCGGGCCGTCAGGCTCCGGGAAATCAACGTTAATCCGCTGCATCAATGCCCTCGAAACGATCGAGGAAGGTAAGATCGTCGTCGAGGGTCAGGTACTGGACGGAAGCACCAAATCCGTCGATGCGATACGTCGCGAAGTGGGAATGGTCTTCCAGAGCTTCAATCTCTTCCCCCACATGACCGTACTTCAGAACTGTACACTCGCCCCGATGCGTGTTCGAGGCACAAGCCGCACCGACGCAGAGCGACTGGCTCGAAAATATCTCGAGCGGGTTCGAATCCTTGACCAGGCGGAAAAGTTTCCTGCGCAGCTATCCGGCGGGCAACAGCAACGCGTTGCCATCGCTCGCGCGCTCTGCATGGAGCCGAAGGTCATGCTCTTCGACGAACCGACCTCTGCCCTCGATCCTGAAATGGTGAAGGAGGTGCTCGACACCATGATCGGGCTCGCCCGTGACGGCATGACGATGATCTGTGTCACGCACGAAATGGGGTTTGCCCGCCAGGTCGCTGATCGCGTCATCTTCATGGCCTCCGGAGAAATCGTCGAAGAGGCCGAACCGGAGGTCTTCTTCAAGTCCCCCAAGCACCAACGCACGAAAACCTTCCTCGGCGAAATCTTGGCCCACCACTGACGTTCGAAAGCGATGCCAATGCACGACAAGAAATTCCTCGTGGGACTGATCGGTGCCGACATCCAGATCTCAAAGTCCCCGGCCCTCCACGAAGCGGAGGCTCGACACCAGGGCCTCGATTACCGTTACGAGCTTCTTGACTTGGCCGAACGAGGCCTTCCCGCCTCGGCGCTGCCGGACCTCCTCGACGAGGAAGAGCGGCGCGGTTTTGCCGGGAGCAACATTACACATCCGTGCAAGCAGACGGTGATCGCCCACCTCAATCGCCTTTCCGAGGATGCGCAGATGCTCGGTGCGGTCAACACCGTGGTTTTTCGCAACGGCGAGAGGATCGGCCACAACACTGATTGGTACGGTTTCTATGAGAATTTCCAGCGCGGCCTTCCGGACGTCGCGAAGTCGCATGCCGTCCTGCTTGGCGCCGGCGGCGCCGGTGTCGCCGTGGCGCATGCCGCAATCAAGCTCGGTATTGAGAGACTATCGGTCTTTGACCAGGATTCGAAACGGGCAGAAGCCTTGGTTGGGCAGTTGAACGATCGGTTCTCAAGGGATTGCGCTCGTGCCACGACGGATGTCGGCGGCGCCCTGCGTTCCGCCGATGGGCTTATCCACGCGACGCCGACGGGTATGAAAAGCCATCCTGGTTTGCCGATCGACCCGGAATGGCTTCTGCCACGGCATTGGGTCGCCGACATCGTCTATATGCCGCTCGTCACAGAGCTTCTTGCTCTCGCCGAAAGAAAAGGCTGCCGGACCCTTCGTGGCGGCGGCATGACCGTCTACCAGGCAGCGGCGGCTTTTGAATTGTTCACCGGGATAGCACCCGACGCAGAGCGCATGTCCCGTCACTTTATGGACTTGTGCCGCCTGTCGGCTTGATGGAGAGATCCCAGATGCCGCATATCATCATCGATTATAGCCGGGGCGCAGGCGAGCGTGTGGCCATGGACCGGCTGACGCTGACCGTGCATCGCTGCGTTCGCGATGGCGGCCTGGTGAAACCTTCCGCCGTGCGCACGCTTGCGCGGGAGGCGACATACTCGTGCGTCGGCGACGAGCATGTCGATAATCATTTCATCCAAATCATCGTGCGGATGGCACCGGGTCGTACTGCAGAGACCAAGCAGAAGCTTCTCACTGCCGTTCTCGAGGCCGCACGGGCGATCGCCGCGCCTGCTCTCGAAGCGGGAAGGCTCGGCTTGCGCGCAGATCTCTACGAGTCGGACCCTGATTTTGCCGTTCAAGCAATCGCGTTCGCCTGACCAGAACGACCTACTCAAGAAGGACACTATGCTATGAGCCTGATCTACGTTCTCAATGGACCAAACCTCAACCTGCTTGGCAAACGCCAGCCGCACATCTACGGGCATGAGACGCTCGCAGACGTAGAAGCGGACTGCCGCAAACTGGCAGCCGAACTCGGCCATGAGCTCCGCTTTCATCAGAGCAACCGGGAATACGAGATCATCGATTGGATTCATGAGGCGCGCGAGGACGGTGCGGGCATCGTCATTAATCCGGCGGCCTTCACCCATACCTCACTCGCCATCCTCGACGCTCTGAACACATTTGAAGGGCCTGTGATCGAGGTCCACATCTCGAATGTGCACAAGCGCGAAAGCTTCCGACACCATTCGTTCGTTTCGCACCGCGCGGACGGCGTGATCTGCGGCCTTGGAACAGAAGGATACCAGCTTGGTATCCGGCGCGCGGCGACAATGATCAAGGCGGCGAACAAGGGCAGAGGTGACCATGACCGAGCGGGTTAAGCTGGCCGTCGTTGGGGCAGGCCTCATCGGTAAGCGCCATATCCAGCACGTCCTGGCCGAGCCCTCGGCGCAACTCAGCGCCGTGGTCGATCCCACATCGGTTGGCGAGACGATTGCGAAGGAAGCCGGCGTGAGGTGGTTTCCAAGCTTCGCGGACATGATTGCCGCAGACCGACCTGACGGGGTCATCGTGGCTACGCCAAACCAGGCTCACGTCCAGAACGGGTTGGAAGCCGTTGAATCCGGCGTTCCCGCACTCATCGAGAAGCCTATCGCCGACGACATTATATCCGGGGAAAAACTGATCGCAGCGGCCGAGGCAAAAGGTGTTCCTCTTTTGACCGGCCATCACCGCCGACACAATCCGGTGATGCAGAAGGCAAAGGAATTCATCGAAAGCGGGAAGCTCGGCCGCGTTCTTGTTGTCAATGCGATGTTCTGGCTGTTCAAGCCCGACGATTACTTCGACATCTCGTGGCGTCGTGAGCGCGGTGCGGGGCCGGTTTTCCTCAATCTCATCCACGATGTCGATAATCTGCGCTACCTTTTCGGCGACGTGTCTGCGGTTCAGGCACGCGAGTCCAGCGCGGTGCGCGGCAACGCAGTTGAGGAAACGGCGGTGATCCTGATCGAGTTCAAGAACGGAGCTTTGGGAACTGCGACAGTCTCGGACGCGGTGGTCGCACCGTGGAGCTGGGAGATGACAAGCGGAGAGAATCCGGCTTACCCCAAAACCGAGCAATCCTGTTACATGATCGGAGGAACGCACGGGTCGTTGGCTGTTCCGTCGCTCGAGGTCTGGCGCAATCCTGGTAAACGGAGTTGGTGGGAACCATTTGACCAAACGCGTATCGAGGTCGACGACGAGGACCCGCTCGTTCTGCAGATCAGGCAATTCTGCAAGGTGATCCGCGGAAACGAACCGCCGCTTGTCAGCGGGCGTGAGGGGCTCGAAACCTTGAGGGTAATCGATGCGGTAAAGCGCTCGGCGGCAACGGGAGAACGTATTGAGTTGAGCTGACGCCGAGTAATGTAACCGCCTGCTCGCTCTTCGCGTCTCCTTGCATCCGATGCGATGAGAACGCCGGCTCGACACCGGCGTTAGGCATCGCGCTTCTGGCGGAGGAAATCGTCGCCGCTCTGTCTTCGCTGCCATCGAAACGCACCTGTTTCAGCAGCGACTTAAGGCAGAATCAACGTCCGCCCTGCCGTCCTTTTTGCCATTCGGTACTTGGAGCCGGATGTCCGCAAGAAGTCGAACCGTGCCGTTCTTCACGAGTCCCGTGCGCGGCTTATTGCGAGGATGTTCACGTTCTGGGGCAAAAAGATCGCATGATGTATCGGCAGGAGGGCGGCCGTTCTGAGGCAGGCAGCTATGCAGTTCTATCGATTTTCGGGATCAACTCCAGTTCGCTGTGAAGATGGCCCTGAATGACTTGCTCGCTTCCCAAGAACTGGCAGAAAGAAAGGTGTTCGCCAAAGTTATAGCTGTGCTTAGCTGGATTGCTCCGGATTGGCGTTCAGCACTTGTTGGAGACCAGCAGCTTTTGCCTTGGGATCACCTTCAGAGACCTTCACAGTTGGATGCGCGAATTCGATTCCGTTTTCGTCGAACGCTCTTTTAATGAGCGGATAGGCCCGCCTGCGCACCGTGCTTTGGGCCCCTGGTTTCGTCGTCGTTTTGAGTTTGAGTTGAATGCCGTAAGTTCCGAATTCACCAACAGCATTCATCTTCAGAGGCTCGATGATCATCGGCGCGAGCTCGGGGTCCTCCGTCATTTGCTGACCGATCCGGTTGATCAGATTTCGCGCCTTTTCAAGATCCGTGTCATAGGTAACCGGATCGTGTCCACGTAGGTGGTGTAGCTGGCGGCTGATTGCCGTGCTTTCCGCCCCAGGTCGGAGCGATTATCAGCGGGCCACAGCGGGCAAGCTGATTTGGGGATCATCGCTCATTTGAGCCATGGTCTCAAGGGTCAGGTATCTGCCTCGCTGGACGGTCCACTCATCGTTCGCCTCCATGAGCAATGCGCCGACGAGACGGACTATGGCTTCATCGTTGGGAAAGATGCCGACGACCTCGGTGCGGCGTTTGATTTCGCCGTTGAGACGCTCAATCGGATTCGTCGAGTGCAACTTCGCCCGGTGCTCTTTCGGAAAGGTCATGTAGGCGAGCACATCGTCTTCAGCGTCATCCATGATCATGGCGAGCTTCGGCACTTTTGGTCTGATCTGGTCGGCGACGCTGCGCCATTGAGCGCTGGCCGCCTCCGGCGTCTCCTGGGCAAAGGCTGTAGCGATGAAGGCGGAAACAACTCGCCTCCCGCTCTTTCCGGCATGTGCCAGCGCATTCCTCATGAAGTGAACGCGGCACCGCTGCCATGTGGCGTTGAGAACCTTGGAAACGGCAGCTTTGATGCCCTCATGCGCATCGGAGACAACCAGCTTCACCCCGCGTAGACCTCGCCGTGTCAGCCGACGCAAAAACTCCGTCCAGATTGGCTCAGCTTCCGATGTGCCGACTTCCATACCCAGGACTTCGCGCCGACCGTCGCTGTTGACCCCGACCGCAATGATGACGGCGACCGAGACGATCCGGCCGCCACGCCGGACCTTGAGGTAGGTCGCATCGACCCAAACATAGGGCCATTCGCCTTCAATGGGGCGGTCAAGGAACGCCTTCACCTTGACGTCGATCTCCTCGCACAGCCGCGACACCTGGCTTTTGGAGATGCCGCTCATCCCCATCGCTTTGACCAGATCATCGACCGACCGCGTCGATATTCCTTGGATATACGCCTCCTGGATAACAGCCGTCAGAGCCTTCTCTGCCATGCGGCGCGGTTCGAGGAAGGTCGGAAAGTAGCTGCCCTTGCGCAGCTTCGGAATGCGAAGCTCGACCGTGCCAGCTCGCGTCTCCCAATCGCGGTCACGGTAGCCGTTGCGCTGTGCAAGCCGCATCGGGTTCTTCTCCCCGAACCCTGCACCCGTAACTGAGCCGACCTCCAGCTCCATCAGCCGTTCAGCGGCAAAGCCGATCATCTCGCGCAACAAATCGGCATCAGCGCTCTTCTCAACGAGCGAGCGCACGTTCATCATGTCAGTGGTCATCAGTGATCTTTCCGTCAGGTTGTGTCTTGAACAACCCGACCCTAGCGGAAAACACTGATGGCCGCCCGCACAGCCCCTCACTCGCTACAGCGCCATTTGGGGGCGCGCTCGCGAGCGGCTGTGCTACCGCCGAACTACACCACTCGGTGGGACACGATCGGTAACCGTCACGAGAAGTTTGTCGATCGCATAGTCGCGACTGCCGTTCTGCACCGCGCCCAATGCACTAAAAGGAATTGTGAACACAGCGCCGTTCTGATGCCGCAGACGAACGGAACGCAGGCTGAACGACTCTACAGTCCCGCTGTAATTGCCCGACTGGATGAATTCGCCCACACGAAAAGCGTCGTCCAGGAGATAGAAGACCCCGCTGATGATATCCTTCACCAGGGTCTGCGCTCCGAAGCCAACTGCCAAACCGACAACCCCGGCGCTCGCAATCAGTGGTCCGATTTCGATTCCGAGCGTAGACAGGGTCATCAACACAGCAAGGGTCGCGCATATCACCATTGCGAAATTGCGCGCGACCGGTAGCAGCGTTCGCAACCTCGTTTGCTTCGCACTCACCTCGGCGGCGCTGGAACCGGCCCTATCAACCCGCGCAATCTTTGCGTCTATTGCAAGGCGTGTGAATCGCCACAACGCGTCAAAAGCAAGAAGGATGGCGAGAACAATCACACATGCGCGCGTCAACTTTAGGATCGCATCATCGCTTGTCGCCAAATGCGGGAAGCCGATCCCCCACACCCTCGCAAGGATCCACAACGCGAGGCCGATCAGGAATGCCCGTGCCAGCGTGTCAATCATCACCATGGAAGTGGATGAAATTTGATCGTCTGCCTGGCCTCGCTCATTCGCAAAAAGATATCCCGTCAGGGTACGGACGAAGCGAAGCGCAATCGGGGTCGATAAACCAATTGCAAGTGACCAGAAGAGATGCGCCGCACCGCTAACCCATATCAACCACAGGCCGACGACAAGGAATGTTGCGGCCCATCGGCCTAAGGTGCTGTTCTTTATCGACTTAGGAGCGCGTGAGGCTTCGAGCGATGGCGTTTGCCAGATAACGGTGATGCCGATCGCCACTAAACCGAGCCCCATGACGTAAGAGATTAGCTCCGTAGCCAGGGGGTCCATGCCACTCAGCCGTGATGTTTCAGCGATTGCAGTTCCAAATAAGAACCACCCAGCCGCTGTGAGCGGCCAGAACAGATCGCAATTGCGCGAAGCCCTATCATGGGCGGCGAGTGTCAATGGGCGTTCTCGTTGCTCCTCTCTCACCGAGAAAAGCACTTGTAAAACGCCACGCAGGAGCATCCATGCCGTGACCGTTGCCAAAAGGGTCAAAAGGATCGGATCAGCCAGTGGAGTCCGCTCATAGAAGAGGAGGGGACTGAAACAAGCGATGCAGAATGCGATGAACCCGGCCATTTCTTGCACGAGGGAGCGTCCCATCAGGCAGCGGCGATGAGACCCAAGCGCTTCGCCTTCCGCTACATCGGCCGGATAGTCGGTGCTGAGGCGACTCTTGACGAGAGACAAGGCTGCAAGTCCCAAACCCACCAGCACGCCCGCCGTGGAAAAAATTGTGATAAAGCCGGCGCCGTCGCTCGCCAACCGCAGTCGCTGTGTTGCCTTTTCCACCTCGGTATTCATGCGTGGCACAACTTGCCAAAGCTCGTTGAGATGCACTCGTATCGCCTTTAGACGTTCCGAAAAGGCTTTTCCGAAGGAACCGTCGGATAACAGGTCCTTGTGGCTTTCGGAGGCGCCACTGGCTTGTTGTCGGGCGCGGAGCCAATCCTGAACATCACTTTTCCCGAGTAGGTCCAGAAACTCTTCGACGTTGGGTGTTAACCCGGCGGTGTGATTGGTGTCCGCCAAGACGGGCTGCGGGATTGCAAAAAGGAGCAGGCCGATCAGAGTTGCTGCGCGTAATAACACAGCGCGTTGTTCGACCGCCGTCCAAGAGCGGATCTTCGTTTGCACGGAAATACGTCCCTTCCGAAAAGTCTTATCTTGTTCGGCTCTGATGCCTTTGGCGCGGTACTCCAACACTCGCAAATGTCTTCAAAAGCGAATCGTGAAACCGACGATCGGACCCTGTTGCACGACATCGAAAATGAAGCCGTTGTCACGGTAATCAACGCCGAGCGCCCTGTAACCAATTGTGGCCGAAATCGTCTCGTTGACGTTGTATCCAACCCCTGCCATCACATCCCAGTCGATGTTGGCACCGCCACCAGATCGTGTCCCACCGAGTGGTGTAGTTCGGCGGTAGCACAGCCGCTCGCGAGCGCGCCCCCAAATGGCGCTGTAGCGAGTGAGGGGCTGTGCGGGCGGCCATCAGTGTTTTCCGCTAGGGTCGGGTTGTTCAAGACACAACCTGACGGAAAGATCACTGATGACCACTGACATGATGAACGTGCGCTCGCTCGTTGAGAAGAGCGCTGATGCCGATTTGTTGCGCGAGATGATCGGCTTTGCCGCTGAACGGCTGATGGAGCTGGAGGTCGGCTCAGTTACGGGTGCAGGGTTCGGGGAGAAGAACCCGATGCGGCTTGCACAGCGCAACGGCTACCGTGACCGCGATTGGGAGACGCGAGCTGGCACGGTCGAGCTTCGCATTCCGAAGCTGCGCAAGGGCAGCTACTTTCCGACCTTCCTCGAACCGCGCCGCATGGCAGAGAAGGCTCTGACGGCTGTTATCCAGGAGGCGTATATCCAAGGAATATCGACGCGGTCGGTCGATGATCTGGTCAAAGCGATGGGGATGAGCGGCATCTCCAAAAGCCAGGTGTCGCGGCTGTGCGAGGAGATCGACGTCAAGGTGAAGGCGTTCCTTGACCGCCCCATTGAAGGCGAATGGCCCTATGTTTGGGTCGATGCGACCTACCTCAAGGTCCGGCGTGGCGGCCGGATCGTCTCGGTCGCCGTCATCATTGCGGTCGGGGTCAACAGCGACGGTCGGCGCGAAGTCCTGGGTATGGAAGTCGGCACATCGGAAGCTGAGCCAATCTGGACGGAGTTTTTGCGTCGGCTGACACGGCGAGGTCTACGCGGGGTGAAGCTGGTTGTCTCCGATGCGCATGAGGGCATCAAAGCTGCCGTTTCCAAGGTTCTCAACGCCACATGGCAGCGGTGCCGCGTTCACTTCATGAGGAATGCGCTGGCACATGCCGGAAAGAGCGGGAGGCGAGTTGTTTCCGCCTTCATCGCTACAGCCTTTGCCCAGGAGACGCCGGAGGCGGCCAGCGCTCAATGGCGCAGCGTCGCCGACCAGATCAGACCAAAAGTGCCGAAGCTCGCCATGATCATGGATGACGCTGAAGACGATGTGCTCGCCTACATGACCTTTCCGAAAGAGCACCGGGCGAAGTTGCACTCGACGAATCCGATTGAGCGTCTCAACGGCGAAATCAAACGCCGCACCGAGGTCGTCGGCATCTTTCCCAACGATGAAGCCATAGTCCGTCTCGTCGGCGCATTGCTCATGGAGGCGAACGATGAGTGGACCGTCCAGCGAGGCAGATACCTGACCCTTGAGACCATGGCTCAAATGAGCGATGATCCCCAAATCAGCTTGCCCGCTGTGGCCCGCTGATAATCGCTCCGACCTGGGGCGGAAAGCACGGCAATCAGCCGCCAGCTACACCACCTACGTGGACACGATCCGCCACCACCGACAAGACCCCATCCAATCGCGTAGAAGTTTGGTGTGAGATTATAGGTGCCGCGCACCCCAGCGAGGCCATCGACCCATGTGGCGCTGTCGGTATAGCTGTGCCCACCGAGAATTCCGCCGTTGAAGGAAATCTCGGTCTCCACTGACCACACCCGCAGGCCGCCGACGACATCCAGGCGGCCCTCAGGTCCTTCAAGGACCGAGTAACCCACGCCGAAAAGGCCAGCGAATGTCTGAGTGTCGACGTCGACACTCGTCGCCAACAAACCATGTGGCGTGTTATCGCCGGCGGAAAGCTTGGTGTAGATCAGGTCGCCGAAAACGCTGAATCGCCCGTTCCGGGCCTCTCCCATGAGCATTCCGCCAAAATCAAGATTGTCGAAAATGTCACTGAAGCTCGCGTCCATGTTGACCGTGGGAAGACCAAACTGTGCGGTCTCGCCAGAAAGGCCTGCCGCCCAGAAGTAGGGCGTGATCGAATAGGTCCATCGTTCCTCGATCGCAGGAACGTCGTCCGATGCTCGATTAGCATTAAGGTCAGCTGCCATCAGCGGCCCGCACAAGAGCGCGCTCGCGACGCTGGCGGCCGTAACATGTCTCTTCATAAAATGCTCCGTTTTTTCAAGAAATCCATCAGCGGCAAGGGAAAAGGATAGAAGCCGTAAGACGTATGATCGTGGCCGCGCGCGCCGGCGTAGGGCTTCGCGAAAGGCTACGCGCCGGGTGCTACTTGCCCCCTACGTCGGCGTGGCAGGGGCTTCTCCATTAAGGGACACCGAAGCCTTGGCGCATCTTTTCCTTGGTTGTCCCTCAATTCTGTCGCGCGCCACACGCTGATTTAGATTCCGCCCGTTGTTTTGACGTACAGTCCTTGACCGCGATCTCGTGCTCAGCGCCCGACCGGCCCGCTAACCCACTGAGGTGGTGAGCGTAGTTTTCGCGAGAGGCTTGATCGACAACAGCAACTGGTGCGGCAAGGATCAGGCCCGCAGCGCTGCCCGCCGCCGCCGCAACCCCCGTCGTTCCAGCGATGAGGTGATCCCCAAGGCCCATCTTGCTGTCGGTCAACGTCTGGCCTTCGGAAATCCGGGCGCCGATTAATTGGACCACTTGCGGCGATTCTGCGAACTTGCCATGGTGCATGCTGTCTCCGGCCTTCACCTTGGTCAGATCAATGACGGTGATGTCGTGGTCCGCCAACTCTTGCTTGTAAGGGGCCTGCTCCGGATCGATCGATCCCAGTCGGGGAATGTCACCCCAGACCCTGCGCGAGAAAGCCAGTGCCCGGTCGTCCTGCGACACGAACAGGGTGAACCGCGGGTGCTGATTGCCCATGTCCTCGATCTGCGAGCGGAACACATCGACGTCGACGTCGGGGGCCGCGAGCATCACGTTTTTGAACTTTGCCGGCAGGCGTCCGTTACGGATTGCCATTTGGCGAAGCGCTTCCAACGTGAGCCAGTTCCCCATCGAATGAGCCAGGATCGAAACATCCTTCACCTCCTCGTCCGCAGCCAGATATTGGAACAGTGATTCCAGCGCGTTGCGGGTATAGTTGGTGCTTTCGCGGTCATAGCCGTAAGCCAAGAGGCTGCCCCGCGATGGCCAGGTCACAAGAACGGGCGCGCTCTTGACGCCGGAATCATGGACGATCTGGGCAAAACGGTAGACGGAGTCTTCGAAGCGATTGTTGAACCCGTGGATGAACACGAGCACGCTTTGGTCGGGACTCTTCCTGACTGAAGCGTTCAGCCAGGCCTTAGCTTCAGTTTTGGTCAATTCGTCCGCTTTCAGGGTTGCGAAGTCGGTGACCGGATTGGGAGGCAGCTTCTTTGGCCACGCGACATCGCCAACCTTTCGGATAGGAGGGATAGATACGGTGATGTCCGCAAACGTTGGCGCACGCGCGCGCTCGCCGGTGAACATTTCTCCGGGTATTTCCGAGCGGTCGCGCGTGGTCGTGATCAGCATTTCGACGCGGCTTGCATCGGCGGACGTCTCGACGACGGGCGTCAGCACACCCTTCGGATGGCCGCCGCATCCGGAAACGGAAATGAGCGTAAGGCAAAGGATCATCCGGCGTAGACGGCTTGAGAATGAACCGACGCGCTCATCGCTGGTGTTTGTGTTGATCAAAACGCTTCCAACTTTCCCCTGAAATTTCGGGCCCTAGCAGTAATAGACGCCAACGGCGCAGCGCCGCACGGTTCGTCGAGCGACGCCCGCGACGCTGACAGGTGTCAGCGGCCGACCGACACGAGCCTCAGCGGGCTTCGGAAAACCGTAGGGCCTGAGGGTCGCTGCCTGCTCAACGGCATCGATCGCGGGAAGCAACAGCGCGGCAATAAACAGAACGGTCTTCAGTCTCCCGTGCGCGATCATTTGTAGTCTCCCATGGTCAGGTGGTCGGGTAGTTCGTCAATGTCGGCAAGATCCTTCAGGTCGACCTTCCTGGCGTCGGTCTTGTTGACGAAGCTATAGTCTTCCGCCACGACATCGACGCCCGTCTTCCAGTCCGAAATTTGGATGCTGTATTGCGGACCTTGATCGACCCGGCTGGCGGTAATCACGTAGCGGCAGGGATGGGGGTTTTCTCCCTGCGCGATCCAAATCTGCCAGTCGACGTCTTTCGCCCGGAAAGCGAGGTGGTCGCATTCGACACCCCCGATCACCCCACTGCCGAGGTCCTTTACGTCGGTTACGCCCTCCATCAGCTTGTCATAGGTGTCGGGCAGGAGCAGGTCCGCACCGGGCACCGGCTTGCCGAGCTTGTCGCGCATTGCATCGACCAGATGCTCGACCGTGCCGGGGAGATCCACCTGGGTGTAAAGGTTTATATCCTTTCCGACCAGCGTCACCGTCTTGCCGTCGAAAATCAATTCAACATTGGCGAAGCCGCCAGACCGCGTGGCGCGCAGTTTGTCCGGTCGCCCCAACTCGATCTTGCCGGAACTCGCGAGCAGCAATTTCTGATGATCCTTGGTGACGACTTCCAGGTTTGAATCGTAGGCGAAGGATATCGCCTTTTGTGAAGAGAGGTAGTCTGACATCGCCTTGAGGAGGCTTTTGGCCTCGGCTTCTGACGCCAGCGTTTCTGCTTGCGGCATCAGCCCCAATAGTAAAGTGAACGCGGCGGTTGAAAGGGCAGTATTCGTATTCCAGCGGATCATCGGCCTATGCCTCTTGGTGCTTGGCAAACGTCAGTCGCCGGCTGGCGTCTGATATCGACAAACTGTAGACACCGCGGAGAACGAACACCCGTAACGTCTGGTAGGCTCTGTACGGGCAGACTGTAGAATCTGTCTGCCGCGGAAGCTTCAGGGGATTTTGAATGCGGCGGCGGCCAATACCTTCGCTTCGACTTCCTCGGCGCTCGGCACGGGAAGGCCCGCTTTGCGCAGCGACGCGATCATCCGGAGGTTGTCCCTCGGCTCGATGTTGCGCTTCCTGTGTTCTTCGATGATGTTCGGGATATAATCCGGGCGCATCTTCATGAAGATCTCTCCCTCGCGCCTGGCCTCATCCAGCAATCCAGCGTCGGCGAAGATTGCGGCTGCGACCAGGTGAAACAACGGGAACTTTTGTAGGTTCGTCTTCCGGATGAGGCTCACCGCTTTATCAGGATCGTTCAGCATATAGGCCGCGAGCGCTCGTGCTCCATAATAGTAGTTTGCGCCGCCGGGATTATGCGCAAGTGCGCGGTCAAGAAGATCTGCGCCGCGTTGCCACTGGCCGCAGATTGCGAGCCGTGTTCCGAACTCGCCCAACAGTTCGGTGTCGTTCGGGTTTAATGCCAGCGCCTCCTCGCCGACCTGAAGCGCCTCGGTGAGTTGTTGGTTGAAGTACAGTGCGATCATCAGGGATTGAAGCGCTCGGGTGTTTCCGGGTTCGAGTTCGATCGCCCGGCGGGCCGAGCGCAACGCTCGCTCGAGCGGAGTCGGTTGACCAGTCCTGAGGTTGAAGCGGAAGCGGTCCTCATCGATATAGACGATGGACGACATTGCCCATGCGGTCGCATACGTTGGATAACGCGCTACGACGCTTTCGAGGCACTCTCGAGCGGCCAAGTGCGTTTCCTGGCTCAGCTCCGAACGGTACGCGTAGAAGCGGAGCGTGCAGTTGTACACACCGAGGTCGTCTGGCGGTGGGTTTACTGTGGCAGCCTGCGCGATGACGCCGTATGGCTGGGCAACAGCGGTCGCGACCTTGCTCGCAACGTCGGATTGGATGACGAAAAGTTCCCGGCTTGTTAGGTCGTCATCGTAGGTCTGCGACCAGAGAATTGCTCCGTCGGATGTGTCCAACAGACGCGCCGTCACCCGGACCTTGGGACCAGACACCCTGACGCCGCCTGCAAGCAGATAGCGAGCACCGAGCCCACCACGAATTTCGGAAGCCTCAACCTGTGGGGAGAGAGACTTCGACGTTTCGCGGCCGAAGACCATGATCTCCTTGAACCGTGGCAGGGCGGTGAGCAGTTCCTCTGTCAGCCCGGCTGCGTACAGATGAGCCTGCGGACCGTCGCCGAGATTGGCAAAAGGTGCGATGACCAGTGTCGGCTCGTCGGGCAACTTTGCGGTTCCGCCCCGTTTCGCGGCCTCAATTACACGCTCGCTCCCCCAGTATGTCAGCGCGGCAAGACCGATGACCCCAACAAGGCCAAGCGTCAGCCACCCACGACGCGCCCAAGATTGACCGAGCTGTTTGCCCCCTTCCTCAGCAGAGGCAGGGACGGGGGGCGTAGAAATTGGACCATTCCAGGCGAATGAAGGCGCGTAGCGTCCTTTGGGAATATCTATCCTGACGGGATCGTCCTGTCCGGCCACGAGATAATAGCGCTCGAGCGCACGCCTCAGCCGCCCGGCCTCGATTCGGACGACCGGGTCATCCTGAGTGAAGTCTTCGCTCCGCTTGAATACCTCGACCGCGATGGTGTAGCCCTTTAGGCGCTGGGCTCGTCCCGCAAGGGCCTCCTCGACGACGAAACTGAGAAACGCCGGGCCTCGGCCTCCTTTGGGAAACTCGGCACTGGAAACGATGCGCGCAAGTTGGTCACGAATATCTGCCGGGCTTGGCACAGATCCTGACGATTCCGCCATATCCTCCGATCCGTGTGCCACAAAGGTGTCCATCAATCGCTCCAATTACGTGCCCAGCCGCGACAATCACAGATTTAGCTCGGCCCCTTGATGTAACCTACGCTGCCGAGATCGTCTCGTCCAGAATCAGGCCGGACACAACAGCGACTATTATTGCGCTGATAGAGATCATTCGAGCAGCGGTAGGTGCCGGTTTCGAAGCATCCCTGACGTTCTTTTCTGCGCGGCCGCCGCTCTCCAACGTCGTGCGCAGAAGAAGTTAGACGAGTGCATTTAGGCGGATTCGCAGGGAATATTTGAAGGAGTTTCGCGGTCGACACGGTGAATGACGGGCGCTCGAGCGGTCGTGCAAGTGCTGCCACAACCGGTAGAGAGCACCTTTGAGGCCTCGCCTGTCGCCGGATGCGGCTCACGGAAACCGCACCGATAGCCTTTCGTGGTTGCTTTTCGTCCAGCGCGGAGCGCCCCTGTTGGAAAGTGGCGATGACGTCCCAGGGAGTGGTGTAGCTTCGGCGATCGCCGTGCTTTCCGGACGGAGCCGGGAATGGGTCAGCTTGCCGCAGCGGGCAGGCTGATGAGCGGATCATCGCTCATTGCGGCGATGGTCTCAAGGGTCAGGTATCTGGAGCGCTGGACGGCCCACTCGTCGTTCTGTTCGAGCAGCAATGCGCCGACGAGGCGGACGATGGCGTCATCGTTGGGGAAGATGCCGACAACCTCGGTGCGCCGCTTGATCTCCCCATTGAGGCGCTCGATGGGGTTGGTGCTGTGAAGCTTGGCCCAGTGCTGCCTGGGAAAGGTCATATAGGCGAGCACGTCTTCTTCAGCGGTGTCCATGAGTTGGGCGAGCTTCGGCACTTTCGGCCTGATCTGGTCGGCGACGTTACGCCACTGAGTGCTTGCGGTCTCCGGCGTATCTTGGGCGAAGGCTGTGGCGATGAAGGCGGAGACCACTCGTCGCCCGCTCTTTCCGGCATGGGCCAGCGCGTTTCTCATGAAGTGAACCCTGCACCTCTGCCAGGTGGCCGATAGAACCTTGGAGACGGCGGCCTTGATCCCTTCATGGGCATCGGAGACGACGAGCTTGACGCCTCTGAGACCCCTTCGCGTCAGTTTGCGCAGAAAATCCGTCCAGATCGGCTCGGCCTCGGACGTGCCAATCTCCATGCCCAAGACCTCGCGCCGTCCGTCGGTGTTGACGCCGACGGCGATGATGACGGCGACCGAGACGATGCGGCCACCGCGACGAACCTTCAGATAGGTGGCGTCGATCCACAGATATGGCCAGTCGCCTTCAATGGGGCGGCTGAGGAACGCCTTCACCTTGTCGTCGATCTCCTCGCACAACCTCGAGACCTGGCTCTTGGAGATGCCGCTCATGCCCATCGCCTTGACCAGGTCGTCGACGGAGCGGGTCGAAACGCCCTGGATGTAGGCTTCCTGTATCACGGCCGTCAGAGCCTTCTCGGCCATGCGGCGCGGCTCGAGAAAGCTCGGGAAATAGGTGCCGGTACGCAGCTTCGGGATGCGCAGTTCCACGGTCCCGGCCCGTGTTTCCCAGTCGCGCTCGCGGTAGCCGTTACGTTGGGCAAGCCGAAAGGCGCTCTTCTCGCCATAGGCTGCGCCCGTCTTCGCCCCGACCTCCAGCTCCATCAGCTTCTCGGCGGCAAAGCCAATCATCTCCCGCAGCAAATCCGCGTCCGCGCTCTTCTCAACAAGCGAGCGCAGGTTCATCATCTCGTCGGTCATCGGTGATCTTTCCATCAGGTTGAGCTTGAACAACCCGACCCTACCGGAAAAACACTGATGGCCGCCTTCCTGCTACACCACTCCCTGGGACGTCATCAAAGTGGCTGCCGCGCGCGCCACGGCGCTGATCGGCAACGACGTCATCGGCTCAAGACACGAGATCTTTCCTGGGTAGCCGCCATGCCCCGACGCAAGGATTTTAGCAGCGTCCACCATCGCGTGCAGTCTCCGTGCCTGCGAGAATGCCGACCGTAGCAGGGGCGTTGGATACTGTAACGTACTTCCCTTTTGGCGATCGCATCGAGCATGTCAACGCTGGCTCACACCTCGGCGATGGCCGGGGCAGCGGAGTTTAACGCTGTTTTCAATCGGACTTGCCAATGACGAACAGATTCGCGGTTTTCGGGGGAACGATAGTTCTCACTGTTCTTGCCCTCGCCACCATTGGTCGGGCAGACACCATCAGCTATGCCGACGCGGTGAGCTTGCTCGCCAACGATTGCGGTTCGGATATCAGGAAGTACTGCAAGGGGCTCAACCTCGGCGGCGGTCGTATTCAGACCTGTCTCGAGCAGAACGAGGGCAAAGTCTCCCCGGCCTGTACCGTGACACTGGCGAACGTGATCACATCGATACGTCAACGTCAGGCGGCGCAGTCGTCTTTTGCGACGATTTGCCAACACGACATCGCCCAGTACTGCAAAAGCGTCAAAGGTGAGGGCAATGTTCTTTCCTGTCTGAACAAGGCGACGCGCGTGAACGAAGGACAATGCGGCCAGGCCATCATCGACGCCGGATGGCGTTGAGACCTTCTTGAGGACGAAAGGCAAGACGATGAAGAGGATCCAATTTAGCGCGTTGCTGACGATCGGGCTCATAATGTCCGCCAGCGAGGGGGTGGCGCAGGAAATCAATGACATGCAACTTGTACGTACGCTCGGCAGGGTGGAAAGTGCTGCGCCCGCAATCGACGTCGCGCTTCTCGCAGAGGAGGCATCGGCAAGTGCAGGCAAAGGTATCGCCAACCTTCCGGACTGGCAGAAACTTTCCACGTTGTCGCAACTGATCGTAGACATCGAATTCGAAAACGACTCCGTCGCCATCGAGCCAAAATCTTACCGCACGGTCGGCCTGATCGCCGACGCGTTGCATCATCCCAACCTGCGGCGTTACAAATTTCTCGTCGTCGGTCACACGAGTTCGACGGGAGACGCGCAACACAATCTCGAACTCAGCGCGCGGCGCGCCAACGCCATAACTGAGGCGCTTTCGACCACGTTTGCGATTGCACCAGACCGCTTGTACTCGATCGGCGTCGGCGAGGAGTGGCCGCTCGATGCAGCCAACCCGAAAGCGGCGGAAAACCGGCGGGTCCAATTGGTCAACCTCGGTCTCGTCAAATAGCTCGCGTCTAGCCGGTCTTAATCCTGGAGTTGGCGACGAGATTTTCCGGATAGTCGCATTTCGTTACAAGAGTTTTTGGAGGGATAGTAATGAATATCACGCGTCGTGAGGTAACAGTTGCCGGTCTTGGGCTGATGGCCGCTAGTTCCATGGGGTCTTCGGCTGACGCCAACGACGGACTGGTGGCAAATTTGCCGGAAGGTCTAGACGAATTCGCCTTGGCCGTCGAGGCCTACATCTACGCCTATCCGCTGGTGACAATGGAGATCACCCGGCGCGTGATCACCAACGTCGCCGAGGTCGAAGGAACCCGGGGTCCGATGGGGCATGTCATCAAACTGCGCCAGTATCCGGATGCCAAATTCCGCGACGTGACGGCGCCCAACGCCGATACGCTCTATACGACCGCATTCTTCGATGTGGGTGATGAACCCTGGGTGGTCAGCCTGCCCGACCTCAAAGATCGTTATGCTCTGTTTCCGATGCTGGACGGCTGGACGACGGTGTTCGACGTTCCTGGAAAGCGGACGACCGGTACAGGGGCGCAGACCTTCGTGGTGACCGGTCCTGGGTGGGAAGGCAAGCTACCGGAGGGCATGACCCAGTACAAGTCGCCGACAAGTATCGTCTGGTTGCTCGGGCGCATCTACTGCGCGGGCACCCCAGAGGACTACGCGGAGGTTCACAAGCTGCAGGATGAAGTGAAGCTTTGCCCCTTGAGCGCATGGGGCAAGGACTGGACCCCATCCAAGGGCAAGGTCGATCCGTCGATCGATATGAAGACTGCTGTTCGCGAGCAAGTCAACCAGATGGACGCCGTCGAATACTTCACCCTGTTCGCCGAACTTCTGAAAAGAAACCCGCCGAGCGAAGCAGACGCACCGATGGTGGCCAAGCTCGCCGAGCTGGGGATCGTTCCCGGCAAGGACTTCGACAAGACCAAGTTCGACCCCGCCTTTGCGAAGCGCGTCCCTGAGCTCGGTTTTGCCCGCATCATGCTGCATTTCAAATTCAGCGACGGCGACGTTCAGGACATCGACGGCTGGGGTTTCACAACGAAGACCGGCATCTACGGCACCAACTATGTCCAGCGTGCCTTGATCACCGCGATCGGTCTCGGGGCAAACCGGCCGCAGGATGCGATCTACCCAACGTCGACGAAGTCCGGAGGCGGTCTGATCAAGCGCGCCTACAATGGGTCCGAGAAGTATGTGTTGACGTTCAAGAAAGGTCTTACTCCGCCGGTTGGGGGCTTCTGGTCACTGACCATGTATGATGCGGGATACTTCTTTGTCGACAACCCGCTGAACCGTTATTCGATCAGTGCAAGGGAGCCGCTCAAGGCCAACCCGGATGGCTCTATCGACCTGTTGATCCAGCACGAATCTCCGGGAGCGGACATGGAATCAAACTGGCTGCCGGCCCCTAAGGGGAAGTTTATCCTCATGATGCGCCTGTATTGGCCGAACGAGGGCAATCCCTCCATCATCGACGGCTCCTGGACGATCCCGCCAGTGAGAAATGTGAGCTGATTGCACGCTGGCACGAGGCGGCTTTGCGCCGCCTCGTTCACTGCCGTCACCCCTGCACGTGAGGATTCGGCTCCGCCGCACGCCAGGTCTCACCGATCGCCGTCGCGGTTCGCTCAGTCCTTTCCCCGAGCTGGCGCCGTGGCGGCTAACACGTCGATGACGCTCGACCCGGAGCGGGATTTGACAAGAGGACGGTTTGAAGCCGTCGGAGTTTGCCCGATCAAACGGACAAGCAGAGTCGGTTTTTTCCAAATCAATGGCAGCTGTAAGGGAAGGCCTAATGGCGCCGGCAGCCACGTCCTTCCCGGCTCGGATTCATGCGTAAGGAGTCTCTGCATGACCCATGCGGAGTTCGTCGTGCACATTCGTCAAACCTATGCTCACCTCTTTGATCCAAATACGAGCGAGGAGGCGTGGTCTCTTTTCCTGACTGCCAACACGGGCTGGAACGGATTGATTGAGGAGTATTTGCGGCGCATCGAAATGTTCCTCAGCAAACGCGAGCTGATTTCCAAGGTCTACGTTCGGCAAATAGAGGAGAAATGGGGTGGTCTTCGCTGCTACCTCAGACCGACGAATGACTTTCGCCTTTCGGCAGAAGCGGCCGCTGCGCTTGGCGGTATCTATCACGAGATAGCGGGCCGTTCCTACCACACTTGTGACGTCTGCGGTGGGACCGGCCGATTGATGTCCATCAACGGCACCTATCTCACCCGGTGCAACGATCACATCGCTGACCGCGGGTTCGCGACGGGCTGTCGGGAGACAGGAAGAAGTGGTCTTCAGTACAAATGTGTTGCGCGTGTCGAGGATAATTGAGGAGAAGGAATTGGATTCCGCTGGCAACGACGCCGCGACGCCGCTGTCCTGGGAAGCCAAGCTTATTGACGGCTTCGAAGGCGACCGCTTCTCGCCTATGGGTGGGCTCTATTATCGTGACAATGTCGAACAACGTGCAGGCTCACTCGAATTTCAGCGCGACGTCACTTTTGGCAGTGCCGGCGCACTGAAGCTAAGCGTCCGACCGCTCTTCGACGGCGAAGCCCATCGAAGCGAGCGGGCGGAGGTGTGGGAACGCACGGCTCTGCGCGTACCCTATGACAAGGCAGTCTGGTACGGCTTTTCAGTGAAGTTTGCCGACCCAATCCCGCAGCAGGATCACCGCCATCTGATCGCCCAATGGAAGCGCGAGATCGGTCTGGAGGCGAGGGGTGACTATAGTCCTTTCCTGGCACTTCGTCTGGTTCGCGGTCGGCTCTTTGCGACCGTTGAGACCACCTTTCCGGTGATCCCTGGGCGTTTTTTGTCAAGCGGCGCACCGGTTCTCACGCCGGTTTGGCTGCGTCCGGGAAAGCGGCAGATGCGTGCACTGGTTGCCACCGACCCTGGCTGGACGCCAGCAGATGGTCACCTGTTCACCGCCTACACGGATCGCATCACTGTCATCCCCCGGGGGAATGAGCTGCCGGCACCGCATAGCGGCTGGATTGACTTTGCAGTGATAACCCGACCCGGGCCGGATGGCACAGGACATATCGAACTCTTCGCCAACGACCGTTGGGTCGTGACGGTCCGAGGCCATATCGGCCATGATGAACAAGGGCTGGGCACTAGGCAGTATTTCAAGTTCGGCCCCTACCGCTCGGCATCTCAGGGCGAATGGACGCTCTACTTCGACAACTTTCGCCGCTCCACACGCAGTGAAGATGTTCTCGGACCGGCTGGACTTGCGGCGCTACGCTCAGCAGGCTCGTAGATCTGGGATCTTTGATACCTCCCCATCGCGTGCCAGAACCGGGCCGGTGTTTTCTCGCGAAGATTTCGATGTGGGAGATTTCTGACGTGTCACAGTTCGTGCCTGCAGCAATCTGGCAAATTCCTCATTGAGGTTATGCCGCACAACATGTCAAAAAGCGCGACATACGGTTCCGGCTGGACAAGCTTAAAGCGCGAGCGCGAGTTGAGGTTTGTCTTTGATGGTTGCGCTGTCGAGCGATGACAGCGACACGCCCAAAAGCCGAATACCTTTCGCGACCGGGAAAAGCGGCGAGAGCAGGAGCGTCGAGACGTCGGCGAGTTCCCCCAGCGTTCGCGATTGGGGCCGCGACAGTCTTGCTCCGGGTGATCTGTGTGAAATCTGCCCATTTCACCTCAGGCTTTGGAACATTGTCATCGTACGGGCGTAGCCGACCTAAGTGCCGTCGCTCGACCAGTTGTCAAATCGGTCCGTCTGCATTTTTCAGGTAGCTGATAACGGCATCGGCGATCATGGTTCGATGCCTGCCAATCGTCTCCGGTTCAGAGAGATCGCGGCGGAAGATCGTGCCGAATGTGTAGCGGTTCGAAACCCGGAAAAAGCAGAAGGCGCTAATCAGCATGTGCACATCGATCGGGTCGGCCTTTCGCTTGAAGACGCCTTCAGCGACGCCGCGCTCCAGAATGCCAGCGATCGTCTCGATGACTGAGACATTCAGATCGCGGATGGCTTCGGAACGAAGCATATGTGCTGCGTGGTGGATGTTTTCGATGCTGACCAATCGCACGAAATCGGGATTGGCCTCGTCGTGGTCGAAGGTACTGGAAATCAGCGTGCGCAACGCTTCTTCCGGCGCAAGGCTAGCGAGTTTCAGATCCTCCTCAAGCGTACGAATCTTGCGATAGGCGCGCTCCAGCACGGAGAGGTAAAGTCCCTCCTTGCCTCCGAAATAGTAATAGATCATGCGCTTGGAGGTTCGGGTCCGTTCTGCGATCGCATCGACGCGCCCGCCGGCGAGGCCATGCGTCGAGAACTCCTCCGTGGCGACGACAAGGATGTCTTCCTTGGTTCGTTCTGGATCGTTCTTCCGACTTGCTTCAGCCCGCCCTGCCATTCTTTCGTCGTCACTCCCGATATCAGCCGATAACTTTCACCAGCCGAAATTTTCCCAATAAAACCAAATCGAAACAGGCAGGACACAGGCCTCCTCATTTCGTCTCCCTTGAAAGTCATATTGAGGTTGTCGGGCTCTTTCAAGAGAGTCCACTTGACATACGTACTAGTTCGTACATTTTGTAATGAGCGAAGACGGCCGGAGGAGGTCGCGTTCGCACCGTGCCCCTGACGCCGCCCATCGTCGCCAATGCGACGCTCGGGCGTCAGGACGGCACTCCGCTTTGGGAGGAGCGCATGACCCGCATCATCGATTTCTTTTTCTTCGCGCTGAAGGTGGCGATTGCCCTGTTGCTCGCCGGCATGGTTGTGCTCGTCTTCGGCAATGTCGTCCTGCGTTATGCGTTCAACCAAGGCATCACGGTCTCGGAGGAGCTGTCGCGCATCTTCTTCGTCTGGGTTACGTTCCTCGGCGCAGTGGTCGCCATGCGCGAACACGGACATCTCGGCGTTGATACCGTCATCAAACGACTGCCGCCCCTTGCGGCAAGGCTCGCTGTGCTCTCGGGCTATGCGCTGATGCTTTTCGCGACCTGGCTGATGATCAGCGGCAGCTGGGCACAGACGCTGATCAATCTTCACGTCGGCGCGCCGGCGACCGGGCTCTCGATGGGCTTCTTCTACGGCGCCGGTCTCGCATTCGGTGTCCCTGCCTTCCTGATTCTGCTTGCCGACGCCTTCGCCATCGCCACAGGCCGTATCGATGTGACAACAGCCGAACTAGTGCGCGACAGCGAGGACGAGATGGCGCTGGACGATCTTCCCGAGCCGGTGCTCGGCCCCGTTTCCGCCAAACGCTGAGGATCTTGTGATGACCGTTACGATCTTCCTCGGCGCACTTCTCGGACCCATGGCGCTCGGCGTGCCGATTGCCTTCGCCCTCATTATCAGCGGTGTCGCGCTGATGCTCTACCTGGGTCTCTTTGACGCACAAATCGTGGCACAGAACGTTTTGAACGGTGCCGACAGTTTTCCGCTGATGGCCGTGCCCTTCTTCCTGCTCGCCGGCGAGGTCATGAACACCGGAGGGCTTTCCCGCCGCATCGTCGCGCTTGCAATGGCGATGGTCGGCCATATCCGCGGCGGCCTTGGTTTCGTCGCGATCTTCGCCGCCTGTATTCTTTCCAGTCTCTCGGGCTCGGCCGTCGCCGACGCGGCTGCGCTTGGAGCGCTGCTTCTGCCGATGATGCTGAAGAGCGGTCATGACGCGGCGCGCGCCGGCGGGTTGCTCGCCTCCGCCTCGGTGATCGGACCGATCATCCCGCCGTCAATCGGCTTCATCCTCTATGGCGTCGTCGGCGGCGTCTCGATTACCAAGCTCTTTCTCGCCGGTATTTTCCCGGGGCTGATGATTGCAGCGGCCCTTTGCGTCACCTGGCTGATCGTTGCCTGCAAGGAGCAGTTCGAGTTGCCGCCAAGGCAGAGCGGGGCAGTGCGGTTCAAGGCGCTCGTCGACAGCATCTGGGCACTCATGCTGCCCGTCATCATCATCGTTGGCCTGAAGTTCGGGGTCTTCACGCCAACCGAAGCCGGCGTTGTTGCTGCTGTCTACTCGCTCTTCGTCGCCATGGTTGTCTATCGCGAACTGCCGCCGGCGCAGCTCTTTCATGTCTTCGTGTCGGCGGCAAAGATCACCTCCGTCGTCATGTTCCTGGTCGCCTGTGCCGCGGTCTCCGCCTGGCTGATCACCGTTGCCGACGTCCCCGGCGCGCTTGCCTCGCTCATTGAACCGCTGATGGACAACCAGACCCTTCTCTTGATCGCGATCATGGTCCTGATCGTGCTCGTCGGCACTGCGATGGATATGACGCCGACTATCCTCGTGATGACGCCAGTGCTGATGCCCATTATCAAGCAGGCAGGCATCGATCCGGTCTATTTCGGCGTCCTGTTCATCATCAACAATTCGATCGGCCTCATCACACCGCCGGTCGGCACGGTTCTGAACGTTATCTGCGGCGTCTCGAAACTGTCGATGGAAAGCCTGATGAAGGGCGTGTTGCCCTTCTTGGTCGCCGAATTGATCGTCCTGTTTCTGCTCGTCCTGTTCCCCGCCTTGGTGACCGTTCCGGTTACTTGGTTCGGGCACTGACAGAAATTTCACGCTTCAACACGACCGGCGGAAATACCGGCCAAATCTGGGAGGAGAACATGTTGAAACTGACGAAAATGGCCTTGGGGCTTGCCTTGCCGCTCGTTTTGCTGACGGCAGGGCCGACGCTTGCGGAAATACGCGACCAGACCATCAAGTTCGCTTCGGCCAACAACAAGGGTCACCCGCAGGTGACGGGTATGGAGAAGTTTGTCGAACTCGTGAAGGACAAGAGCGGCGGCAAGATCGAGGTAAAGCTCTTCCCGGGCGGCACGCTCGGCGGTGACGTTCAGACCGTCTCGGCGCTGCAGGGCGGCGTCATAGAGATGACGGTGCTGAACGCCGGCATTCTTGCCAACAACATCAAGCAGTTCGGCGCCGTCGACCTTCCCTTCCTCTTCGACAGCGGTGCGGAGGCAGACAAGGTGATGGACGGTGCTTTCGGCGACAGTCTCCTCAAGCTTCTGCCCGATACCGGCCTTGTCGGTCTCGGCTACTGGGAGCTCGGCTTCCGCAATCTTACCAATGATCGCCATCCGGTGACGAAGCTCGAGGACATCAAGGGTCTGAAGATCCGCACGATCCAGTCCCCGATCCCGATCGAACTCTTCAACACGCTCGGCGCCAACGCCGTGCCGCTGCCCTATACCGAACTCTATACTGCGCTTGAGACCGGGACGGTCGATGGACAGGAAAACCCGGCCGCAAACATCCTGAACGCCAAGTTCTATGAAGTGCAGAAATACATGACGTTGACCCGTCACCAGTACAATCCGCAGATCGTGCTCGTCAGCAAGAAGTTCTGGGATGGGCTGAACGACGAGGAAAAGACCGTCCTGCAGGCGGCTGCAACCGAAGCGCGCGATTATCAGCGCAAGGTGTCGCGAGAAGCGGACGCCGCAGCCCTTGAGGAAATCCGCAAGACCGGAATGGAAATCAGCGAACTCAGCCCCGAGGAGATGCAGAAGCTGCGGGATGCCGTCAAGCCGGTGATCGAGAAGTTCAGCGCCGAGATTGGCACGGAGACGGTGCAGGCGCTGTTCAAGGAGATCGGCGCCGCACGGGGCCAGTAACAGGACGAAAACTCCGGCCCGTCCGCAAGGCACGGCGGGCCGGAGGCTGGCTGCACGTTGCTGCGGGCTTTGAGGATGGAAACGCAAACCATGACCGAAACGCTTGTAAGACGCTTGAAGGCCGGTCTGATCGGCGCGGGCATTCAAGCGTCGCTGACCCCGGCGATGCACATGACCGAAGGCGCAGCTCAGGGGCTTCGCTATGCGTACGAGCTGATCGACCTTCGCGAAATCGACGCGACGGAAAACGACCTGCCGCGCCTGCTTGCCGAGGCTGAACGGCAGGGGTTTGCAGGCCTCAACATCACTCATCCGTGCAAGCAGGCAGTCATTGCTCATCTCAATGAGCTTGCACCCGACGCGCAGCGGCTCGGCGCCGTCAATACCGTCGTGCTCAAGGGAGGGCGGCGCTATGGCCACAACACCGATTGGTGGGGTTTTGCCGAAGGTTTCAGACGCGGGCTGCCGGATGCCGACCTATCCTTTGCCGTGCAGCTCGGGGCAGGCGGCGCGGGCGTCGCGACCGCTTACGCGGCGCTTTCGCTCGGCCTGAAGCGCCTGGCTGTTTTCGACCGCGAGCCGCACCGGGCGCAGTTGCTTGCCGAGATGCTGACCGTGCTGTTCCCCGAAGCGGATATCTCAGCCGGCACGGACCTCCCGGCTGCTATGCGATTGGCGTCGGGGCTGATCCACGCCACGCCGACGGGCATGGCGAATTATCCGGGGCTGCCGCTCGACGGCGACCTTCTCGATCCGCGCCATTGGGTCGCCGAGATCGTCTACTTCCCGCTCCAAACCGCGCTGCTCGCGGAAGCCAGACGACGCGGCTGCCGCACGCTTGACGGCGGCGGAATGGCCGTCTTCCAGGCGGTCGGCGCCTTTCGTCTGTTTACAGGGCTTGAGCCGGACGCGGCGCGGATGCTCAACCATTTCAAGGCGATGACCGGCTGACGCCGAAAACCCCAGCAAGGAACGAACGATGAAGACCTCGATAGCAACGGTTTCGCTCAGCGGCGATCTCAAGGACAAGCTGCGTGCCATCGCCAAAGCGGGCTTTGCCGGTGTCGAAATCTTCGAGAACGATTTCCTCGCCTTTGACGAGAGCCCACGCGAAGTTGGCCGGATGGTGCGCGATTTCGGCCTCGAGATCAGTCTATTCCAACCGTTCCGTGATTTCGAGGGCATGCCGGAGCCGCTTCGGACACTGATTTTCGACCGGGCCGAGCGCAAGTTCGACCTGATGCAGGAGCTTGGTACCGACCTTGTCCTCGTCTGCTCCAATGTCTCGCCGGCTGCCGTCGGTGGCATCGACAGAGCGGCCGCCGACTTTCGCGAGCTCGGCGAACGGGCCGCGAAACGGAATTTGCGCGTCGGCTACGAGGCGCTCGCCTGGGGTCGCCACATCAGCGATCATCGTGACGCCTGGGAGATTGTACGGCGGGCCGATCATCCAAACATTGGCCTGATCCTCGACAGCTTCCATACGCTGTCGCGCAAAATCGAAGTCAACTCGATCCGCTCGATTCCGAAGGAGAAGATTTTCATCGTCCAGCTCGCTGATGCCCCGCTGATCGATATGGATCTGCTCTACTGGAGCCGGCACTTCCGCAACATGCCCGGCGAGGGCGACTTGCCGGTGACCGACTTTACCCGTGCGGTGGCGGCAACCGGCTATGACGGCTATTTGTCGCTCGAAATCTTCAATGACCAATTTCGTGGCGGCAACGCCAATGCGATTGCCGTCGACGGATATCGCTCGCTGATCTATCTCGGGGACCAGGTCAGGCGCGCCGAAACGGATATACGGTTGCCGGTTCCAAAGATGCCTCCGCGCGTTGATGTCAAGGGTGTGGCCTTCGTGGAGTTCAGTGCCTCCGAGGAAGAAGCAGGCGAGCTCGAAGCGCTGCTCGTTTCCATCGGCTTCAGGAAGGCGGCACAGCACCGGACGAAGCAGGTGGTGGTCTACCGCCAGGGCGCAATCAATCTGGTCGTCAATACCGAGCGGGAAGGCTTCGCCAGCGCGTCCTATCTGGTACATGGCACGTCCGCCTATGCCTTCGGCCTCATGGTGGACGATGCGGCCGCGACCGTGGAACGGGCGCGGGCGCTTGGCGCCGAACCTTTCGAGCGGCCGGTCGGCCCAGGTGAACTCCTGGTTCCGGCGATCCACGGTGTTGGCGGGGGCCTCATCTATTTCCTGGACGAAAAATCCGAGCTCTCCAGAATCTGGGAGATCGAATTCGATCCGGTGCGAGACGAAGGCTCGGTCATCTCGGCCGGATTGTCCACCATCGATCACATCGCTCAGACCGTCAAATACGAGGAGATGTTGACCTGGCTGCTCTTCTACACATCGCTACTAGATGCGCATAAAACACCCATGATCGACATCATTGATCCAGCCGGCATCGTTCGCAGCCAGGTCGTGGAAAACGACGCGGGCACGCTGCGTCTGACGCTGAACGGCGCGGAGAACCGCAATACGCTGGCTGGCCGCTTCATCGCCGAAACCTTCGGCTCCGGCGTTCAGCACCTCGCTTTCACCACCGAAGATATCGTCGCGACGGCGCAAGCATTGCGGAAAAACGGCTTCAACGCACTGCCGATCTCGCCGAACTACTACGACGACGTCGAAGCCCGCTTCGGTCTCGATCCGGAGCTTATCGATCGGCTGAAGTCCGAAAACATTCTCTATGATCGCGATGACGGCGGCGAATATTTCCAGCTCTACAGCCCGACCTTTGGAGAAGGTTTTTTCTTTGAAATCGTCGAAAGACGCGGCTATCGCGGCTACGGAGCCGCCAACGCCATCTTTCGCATCGCGGCGCTGAGAAAATACTTGAGGCCAGACGGGCTGCCGAAAAGCTAGTTAACAAGCGATAGGCTCGGGAACCCGATTGGCGCAGGAGACCGACCTGAGCGATGAGGACCGGCAGGAGCTGCATCGGTTGGCTGCCGTAGCCGCTGCGCATCGCGGGCACTACACCTTCCACCGACGCTCCTATGCGCATGATTTCATACAGACCGGCGCCGCTCCCATGCTGAACACGCGGTGACCTTACCGGTCACGCCTTTTAACCGGTGACGCCGCGCCGAACTGGCCATGCCCGCTTCCGCGGCGGGCGCCGGGACGCTTGCCTTTCGCGACCTCGGAGCGGAGGGGCCGGAAGGCGGCTGGTTCGCCATCCGCTGGATCGTACACTGATTGGGTTATTATGACATCACGCTTCGAAATTACTGCAGGGAGACGCCGATGACTGCACAGCCAAATTCCACCGAAGCGCGGGACATGGCATATCACCTCCATTCCTATACCAATCCCCGACGCCTGGAACGCGATGGGCCGATGGTGATCGAGCGCGGGGAGGGCATCCACGTCTTCGACAACAGCGGCAAGCGCTACATTGAGGGTATGGCGGGACTCTGGAGCGTCGCCGTCGGCTTCGGCGAGAAGCGCCTCGTCGAGGCTGCGCGCAAGCAATTGAGCCAATTGCCCTACTACCATACCTTCTCCCAGAAATCGCACGGGCCGGTTGCCGACCTGGCGGAGAAGCTGGTGTCTCTGGCGCCGGTGCCGATGTCGAAGGTCTACTTCGCCAATTCCGGTTCCGAGGCGAACGACACGGCGATCAAACTCGTTTGGTATCGTTCGAACGCGCTTGGCAAACCCGAGAAAAAGAAGGTCATTTCTCGGATCAAGGGCTACCATGGCGTGACGGCGCTGAGCGCCAGTCTGACCGGCTTGCCTAACAATCATCGGTCGTTCGACCTGCCGTTGCCGAACATCCTGCACACGACCTGCCCGCATTATCGAACGGGGGCCGAACCCGGCCAGGACGAACTTGCCTTTTCGCGCTGCTGTGCCGAGGAACTGGAGGCTATGATCCTTGAGGAGGGACCGGAAACGGTTGCTACCTTTATTGGTGAGCCCGTCATGGGCGCCGGCGGCGTGATCGTGCCGCCGGAAGGCTATTGGGCCGCCATTCAGGACGTCCTCGACCGATACGACATTCTGCTCATTGCCGACGAGGTGATCTGCGGGTTCGGCCGCACGGGCAACATGTTCGGTTCGGAAACCTTCGGAATTCGCCCGGACATCATGACAGTGTCCAAGCAGCTCTCGTCGTCTTACCAGCCGATCTCCGCCGTGATGATCAACGAGCGCATCTACGAGCCTATCGCGTCCGAGGCCGACCGGATCGGCGTGCTTGGACATGGTTACACTGCGAGCGGCCATCCAGTGGCCGCTGCCGTCTCGCTGGAAAACTTGGCGATCATCGAGGAGCGCGACTTGGTTGGAAATGTGCGCCGGCTGGCCCAGCATTTCCTCGAGCGCCTCAATGCGCTGGAACGGCATCCGCTTGCGGTCGAGGCACGTGGCGTTGGTCTGATCGGTGCCCTGGAATTGGAAGCCGCGGACGGTGCACCGACGGGAACCGTGGGCGCCCGGGCGGCGGCCCTGTTGCAGAAGAATGGACTGATTTCCCGCAACATCGGTGACGCAATTGCCTTCTGTCCCCCGATGATCATCACCAAATCGGAGGTCGATGAGATGTTCGATATCGTCGAACGGAGCCTCAGGGAGCTCGCTGGATCGTAACGTGCAGCTAAAGCCCCGCCGGCCACTGACTGGCGCCGACATTGTAACCAGGTCGCTGAGCGTTTTATGACGAGACGGCGAATTGAGGCTTCATATGTCCATCCATATGAGAGATATCGGTGAGGCGGTGCTCGGATTGTTCCAGTGGCGCCATGCCGAGGACGAGCCCGAGTTGAACGACGATCAGCGTTTGCTTTATTGAGGCTTATCGTTCTGGTCAGGTGCCTGAGGCGGCCTGGCAGGAGCACCTGGAGCACGACCCGCAGCTTACATCAGGTCCAACGGAATCAGCCCTACTGCCGGATCCGTTGAAGGTCGGCAAGATGCCGAAGTAGCCTTCTACTCGAACGCAAAAGAGTGCTTCGACATCGAGTGCAGCCACAAGGCGATCGAGAAGGTCAACTCGGAACGCTGTTTCTCCGAGATGTTCGAGAGCTATCTATTCTTTTTCGGCTTCGACGGAAGCAGGCCTTCGCGCTGCATTTGCTTGCGAGCATTCTTGCGTTGGCGGCTCACCGCCTCGGCTTTCTCGCGCGCTCTCTTAACCGAGGGCTTTTCAAAAGCCTCGCGCATCCGCATTTCACGAAAAATGCCCTCGCGCTGGAGTTTCTTCTTCAGGACGCGGAGCGCCTGATCGACGTTGTTATCGCGTACTAGAACCTGCATTGGCCGCTCGTAGGTTGGAAAAGGTCGCTCAACCTACAAGTTTTCGAGCTGATTCCAAGTTCACATTTCGCAGAAATGCAAGCTTTCTAAAATGGAAAGCGAGGCAACGCTGAAACCGGTCAGGTGCGAAATTCCGGTCCTCGAACGATACTCCGAAGCGGAAGGCTTTCACACCACCACAATCGGGACTTTGGTCGGCGATGCCTTGACCCGGTTGTACAGATCGATGACGTCCTGGTTGATCATGCGCACGCAACCCGAAGACGCCTGAGTGCCGATGGTCCACCATTCCGGTGAGCCGTGCACGCGATAACCAGTGTCGTGGCCGTCCTTGTAGATATAGTGTGCGCGGGCGCCGAGCGGGTTGTCGAGACCACCCGGCTGACCGCCCGACCATTTCACCAGCTCCGGCTTGCGCGCGATCATCTCCCTGGGCGGCGTCCAGGTCGGCCACTCCTTTGTGTACTGGATCTCCGCGCGACCGCTCCATTCGAAGCCAGCCTTGCCGATGCCCACGCCGTAACGGATGGCTTCGCCGCCTTCCTGCACCCAATAGAGATGCCGCTCGTTGAGCCGTACCACGATCGTGCCCGGCGCCTCTCCGGTCGGATCGATAACCATCTGACGCCGGAATTCCGGCCTGACCTTCTGGAATGGGACTGCCGGGATGACGAAGCTGTTGTCGATCAGCGAGGCATACATCGTGCTGTTGTCCGTGATGTTGCTGTCGACGCTGATCGGTGGGATCGCCCCGGTCGACATGTGGTCAACGCCTGCAGGCGACATACGGCCGGACGGCTCGAGCGGTTCCAGTGACGGCGGTTCGAGCGCCTGCGAGCAGCCGGAGGCACCAAGCAGGGTCATGACACCGAGGCCCGAAAGCACAGCGCGCCGGGAGACGACGTAACCCGACTCCGAAATGGTGGCGCCGGAGGACAGCTTCTGATCTAGCGGCTTACGCATGCACTCTTTACCCCAAACGAGCGGTCGGCATAATGCCTCCGGCTGGCGCATTTTCACAATTCATGGTTAAGGAGGCGTAAAACCGGCCTGACCCCTGCTTTCCACTGGCAAGTGCGGGGTGGCAGACGCATGGCATGGGCATAACCAACTGCTCGTCGGAAGATGACGCGCGAGCCTTCTATTAGCCGGTCGGATTCCTGCTTTCGCCATCCGACCCTATGATGCTGATGGTCAGCTTGCATGATCTCCCGAGGCACCCTGGGCCGAGCGCTGGGCCAGTTCCAGCCAGCAACGATTAGTTTAAATTTAGCGATTTTCTTGAACTTGATCTAAGTGGAGCGTGCTACTGCGAGGCTCCCACCCGCACGGATCGTGGTGGGTATGCGGTCGCCATGAGGGTGTACAGCGCGAATTGAATACACGTTTCTTGGAACTCGGATGAGCCTGGATTTCCAAACGCTTTACCTCATCATCCTACTAAATTCGGTCGTGCTCTGCATCGTGTGGTCGGGTTTCGTCGGGGTGCATCGGATGACGTCCCAGGGAGTGGTGTAGCAGGAAGGCGGCCATCAGTGTTTTTCCGGTAGGGTCGGGTTGTTCAAGCTCAACCTGATGGAAAGATCACCGATGACCGACGAGATGATGAACCTGCGCTCGCTTGTTGAGAAGAGCGCGGACGCGGATTTGCTGCGGGAGATGATTGGCTTTGCCGCCGAGAAGCTGATGGAGCTGGAGGTCGGGGCGAAGACGGGCGCAGCCTATGGCGAGAAGAGCGCCTTTCGGCTTGCCCAACGTAACGGCTACCGCGAGCGCGACTGGGAAACACGGGCCGGGACCGTGGAACTGCGCATCCCGAAGCTGCGTACCGGCACCTATTTCCCGAGCTTTCTCGAGCCGCGCCGCATGGCCGAGAAGGCTCTGACGGCCGTGATACAGGAAGCCTACATCCAGGGCGTTTCGACCCGCTCCGTCGACGACCTGGTCAAGGCGATGGGCATGAGCGGCATCTCCAAGAGCCAGGTCTCGAGGTTGTGCGAGGAGATCGACGACAAGGTGAAGGCGTTCCTCAGCCGCCCCATTGAAGGCGACTGGCCATATCTGTGGATCGACGCCACCTATCTGAAGGTTCGTCGCGGTGGCCGCATCGTCTCGGTCGCCGTCATCATCGCCGTCGGCGTCAACACCGACGGACGGCGCGAGGTCTTGGGCATGGAGATTGGCACGTCCGAGGCCGAGCCGATCTGGACGGATTTTCTGCGCAAACTGACGCGAAGGGGTCTCAGAGGCGTCAAGCTCGTCGTCTCCGATGCCCATGAAGGGATCAAGGCCGCCGTCTCCAAGGTTCTATCGGCCACCTGGCAGAGGTGCAGGGTTCACTTCATGAGAAACGCGCTGGCCCATGCCGGAAAGAGCGGGCGACGAGTGGTCTCCGCCTTCATCGCCACAGCCTTCGCCCAAGATACGCCGGAGACCGCAAGCACTCAGTGGCGTAACGTCGCCGACCAGATCAGGCCGAAAGTGCCGAAGCTCGCCCAACTCATGGACACCGCTGAAGAAGACGTGCTCGCCTATATGACCTTTCCCAGGCAGCACTGGGCCAAGCTTCACAGCACCAACCCCATCGAGCGCCTCAATGGGGAGATCAAGCGGCGCACCGAGGTTGTCGGCATCTTCCCCAACGATGACGCCATCGTCCGCCTCGTCGGCGCATTGCTGCTCGAACAGAACGACGAGTGGGCCGTCCAGCGCTCCAGATACCTGACCCTTGAGACCATCGCCGCAATGAGCGATGATCCGCTCATCAGCCTGCCCGCTGCGGCAAGCTGACCCATTCCCGGCTCCGTCCGGAAAGCACGGCGATCGCCGAAGCTACACCACTCCCTGGGACGTCATCGTGCATCGTAATATCGATGGTGCCGGATACTGGCTTGCTGCGTGCCTATTGACGACGCTAGGCGGCGTTCTCTTCGCACTCGGGACAACGTACGGACATCTGTGCATCGTTGCTGCTAACACTTGCACGGTCCTGGGCTTCTGTTTGGGGTGGACCGGTATCAGACGTTTTCAAGGAGAGCCTGCCGCCTGGCGTGCCGTCGCACTCATTGTTTTTGCGGGCGCATGTGTCCTGGCAATGACCGGCGACAGCCGCCCCGTCATCAATGTCGCTATTGCTGCGTTCCAACTCATCCCGATGGCTTTGGCGATCGTCTCACTGAAGGCTTGTCAAAGTCCGAGTCTCGGAGCGATTGCGGCAACATTCGGCTTTGTTGTCGCCTTCACTGGACAAGGTACCGAAGTGCTGCTGAACATCATGCGGTTGGCCGAAAGTCTGTCGACGGAGCGCTACTATGACCTAGCCGCGTTCCTGCTTGTCGCGGCCATCTTCGGTGCAACCGTATGGAATCTTGGCTTTGTACTGATGGCCGTAGATCGCCTAGCATCCGATCTCATCAGAATTGCCTCCTTCGACGAGCTTACTGGGCTGCCTAATCGTCGTACCTTCATGGAAACCTCGCGCACCATGAAGTCCGATGCGGAGCGCCGCGGAGCTAGCTTCGGTGTCATGATCATTGACGTCGATCGGTTCAAGACCATCAACGACACATATGGACATGCGGCAGGCGATGCCTGCTTGCAGCATTTCTCCACGCTTGCCAAACAGATAGTGGGACTGTCAGGACAGTTCTTGGGACGTCTGGCGGGTGACGAATTTGGGATTGCTCTTGTCGTCAGTGAACCGGCCGTCGTACGGGCACTCGCCGATCAACTTACAAGAGCTGTCGCTGCGAGTCGGTTCGATTGGCAAGGTGAGATCATTCCACTGTCGATCAGTGTCGGTGTCTCGCTCGGGCCGGCCGCCGATGTCGCCTCTCTCGAAAACATAATCGAAGAGGCAGACATGGCCCTCTACGAAACCAAGCGGCATGGTCGCAATGGCTTTACTATTGCCTCCGGGCGTCACAGCCGGCTTCTGCCAATCGCCGCCAACGAGGGATGAACGACGAGAAGAACGACACCAAGACGGACAGCGTCCGCGTCGTTGCTCGACTTGTTATTTCATCCCCTCATGCTATATGTAGGTAATTACCTACATTGAGGTGCCCCGTGAGCTTCACGACCCTTTCCAGCAGAGAACTGAATCATGACGTCAGCAGCGCCAAGAAGGCGGCAAAAAGCGGTCCAGTTATCATCACCGACCGCGGCAAGCCTTCGCATGTCCTGATGACCTATGATGAATTCGAACGCTTGAGCGGCAAGCACCGCAGCCTTGTCGAGGCTCTCGCTATGCCAGGTCTCTCGGCCATCGATTTCGAGCCGCATCGCGTTGACATTAGACCCCGCGAAGTGGACTTGTTTTGAAGTACCTGCTCGATACCAACGTCATTTCGGAACTACGCAAAGTCGGTGACGGTAAAGCTGATGCCAATGTTGTAGCGTGGATAGGGGCAGAAAATGCGGCTCGCTTCTTTATCTCGGCCATCACGATTCTTGAATTGGAACGAGGAGTGCTTGGCGTGCAGCGCCGGGACGCCGCGCAGGGCGCCCGGCTGCGCTCTTGGCTGGACGGCCAAGTCAGACCAGAGTTCGCAGGTCGTATCCTGACGGTTGACGATACGGTTGCTACACGTTGCGCGCACCTGCATGTTCCCGACCGGCGCAACGAAGCAGACGCGTTGATCGCAGCGACAGCTTTGGTCCACGACATGATTGTCGTGACACGCAATGTCAGGGATTTCGATGGTACTGGTGTCGTTGTGGTCGATCCGTGGCAAGGCTGATGATCGTTTCTTCAGCCGGCCCAATTAGTCCTCCTGAGTTTAATCCGCACTCGGTTTGTTCAGCCTTTAAACTGACAACTGGTCCAGCACCGGTTTATAGGCTGATGTATGCCCCTTGAAAATCAACCTACAGCTTGAGCTCAAAACGAGAGAAGTTCAGCTGCACAACAAAGACGGTCTACCATTCGATTCCTCTCAAGGCGAGGGATAGGAGACATCCGGGTTGCCGGCATCCCGGTCGTCTCGATCGGCTGGAACGTTCGCGGTATTACCCTGATCTGAACGGCTGGAAAGCGCCGGGAGCTGATAATTGACCATTGTGATCCGAGCGTCCGAAATTGGGCCGATTGCAGAATGCTGCTGCGGTAGAGCCGCCGCGCGATTCAGGCGGCTCCAAGGCGTGCGACTGCTTGACGGGCGGATCGTAGGCGAGGCTGATCCTTATCGTACGCCGTCCTGGTTCGGTCTGGAACGGCTCGGGTATCGGAATCTGATAGACTGCGAAGTGGTCGATCGCGCGTTCATCCTCGGCGTAGAGAACAACCCGAGCATCGTCGGAAAATGCTGCACGTTCGGAATCGACGCGACCGTACCCGCATGCGCCAGTTCAGCCGGATTTCCCAGTGGCGCAAGCCGGAGTGACGCTTCCTCTGGTCTGCTGGCGCTGCCTGCGAGCGCGCGCACGCCGAGCGCCCATGCCTGCGCCGACCGGTATCCGCCGTTAGAGAACCCGCCTTCCAGAGCGCAGTTGTAAGCGGCAACTTTTCTCGTTTCGGGCAGAGAAGCGCTACGTCATCCATAAGATTATCGTCGCGTCGCCACACCGCATGGCCAAGGACGCTGCAGGCAGGTTCCGATAGCCTATAGGATGACGCCCGATTGAGCATGCCGCTGATCACGCTGCGGAGGGATCACTTCGCGTGCTCCTCGGTCATCTCTTCGATTTCCTCCTTCTTGGCGTCGATGATCTTCTTGGCCATGAACTGCCCGTCATCACCATGTTTTAGGTCGACCTCGGACGCGGGCATTGAAGCTATGAAACACCTTGAGCTGCGGCAATGCAATCATCAGGTGTTGGCCGTTGACGTTGAGAGGCCGACTGAGACCCCACCCTTTAAGTCGCGGAAGAATCGAACTCCATGCCTCTCCAGCGCGCTTCGCACCTTTCTCAAGTTTTCCTGTCTTACCGAAACAGCAGACGATTCCAGGCGCCTCACGGTCGAAAATGATACGCCGGCGACCTTGGCTAATTCCGGCGCCGTCCAGTTCAGCAAAGCTCGTGCCGCTCGGATTTGGCCGGGAGTAAGCGGTTCATCTGTGGCGGGCTGCAAAACATGGTCGTCAAGATAATCGGTATATCCGACCCACTCGACAATCTCGCCAGTCTCATCCCGGACGGCAAGCGCCTGACCCTTCAACCTGACATAACGTCCCGCCAGATCTTTTACCCGCATCGTTACACGGAACATCTTTCCCGTTGCGATCGCGGTTGCCCACGCCTGCCGGAATTTAGATCTGTCGTCGGGATGTATCGCGGCCAACTCATCCCAATTCCGAGCTTCCGCCGGCGATTGACCGGTCAGCTTCGACCATTCACTTGTCTCGACCAGCTTGCCATCTGGGTAGGCCCGCCAGATGTGGCCGCCGAGCAGCCGGGACAAAATGTGATTGAGCTTCTTCTCGCCGTTCAGACTGGCTTTAAGCTCCTGGACATCGGTAACGTCCGCTACGATGCCCATCATAGCGATCGGACTTCCATTTCGATCGAAGTGCGGTTGTGCCTTGCTGCGAACCCATCTCAAGCTGCCGTCGGGACGGATGATCCGGAATGTCCTGTCCGCAAGCCGCTTATCGGATGCGAGCCCCACAGCATTACTGAAATCCAGTTGGTCATCTGGATGCACAAGGGACTGGTAAAGATCAATTGTGGGAACAACGGAGGCGGGTTCGAATCCAAGTATACGGAAGAGCCCATTCGACCAAGTTACTTCGGAAGATTCAATTTCCCAAGTCCAAACGCCAAGATTGCAACGTTCTTCTATGATCCTTAACTTCAAATCTGGAGTCTTGAGAAATCTCTTTGAATTGGTCATTCCGCGACATGCTGCTATCGAAGTGGCGTTCTTCGAGCGAATGTGGACCGCTCATTCTCCCAAATACAAGAATTTCTCTCGTTTAACAAACTAGTTTTCGGAGAATATGTCCGATTTCTGGTTTAGAGACTGCGGCGCGTTTATTATGAAAACAATCTGAAAACACTTGGGAAATGAAATGAACACTTTCGCTCTCGTGCGAAAGATTCACTGTATATTTGAGCATATATGTCTCTTCTTTGGCAGAAGAGGACAGTAAATGCTCAGATTGCGAACGTCGCTGAGGCGTGACAATAAATCGGCGTTTCAACCAAAGGGATTATGTTCGGGGCCGTCGGCAATCCAAGCGACTTGATGACGGTAAAATTGCCCCGTTCGAGCGCTTCGGAACGTTGCCTTTCATTGAACCCGCCTGCGCAGAGGGTGCGTTTCAACTCAGCGGCAGGGGCATCAACGAGGGCTGTATGAATAGTAGTCCCATGGGGAAGAGCCCGAAACCAGCCCCTTATCCATCAGACCCTGTGCAGGCGGCCACACCTGCAATCCATCAAGTATTGCGCGGTGCACAAGCCAGCGGTTCTCCTGAAGCAATCAAGGATCTGGTTCGTTTTGCCAGCAGCCTACCCCAAACGCTGATGCCCGAGGCCGACTGGCAATGTCAGGATCCCGGTTTCTGGATCGATGCGATCGACAATGTTCTAATCATTGCGGTGACCGACACGAAGGGCACGATCCTCTACGCGAATTCAAGGTTCTGCGATATCAGTGGATATACATCGAGCGAACTGGTTGGCGCCAATCATCGTCTGCTCAATTCCGGCTTCCATGGCAAACGGTTCTTTCGCGAGATGTACGCCACGATAAGAGGGGGCCGGATCTGGCGGGGCGAGATATGCAACAGGGCAAAGGATGGCTCGCTCTATTGGGTGGCGACCACGATCATCCCGCGGCTCGATTCCGGCGGGAAGGTTTGCCAGTATGTTGCGTGTCGCTTTGACATCACCGAGTTGAAGCGTGCACAACAGCATCTAACCGCCGTCGCGAATATCGATCCGCTAACCGGACTGTTGAACCGGCGTGCTTTCCAGAGTGAGTTGGCGAAGACCGTAGATCCTTTGGCCGGCGACCGCCAAGGTGCCGCTTTGGTTCTGCTGGATCTCGACAATTTTAAAGACATCAATGACATCCACGGTCACGATGCGGGCGACGAATTGCTTAAGGCCGTGAGTGCCGGGATCCGACGGTCGGTCCGAGCCACCGATATCACTGCGAGGCTCGGAGGTGATGAATTTGCCGTCGTATTCACTCCGTCGCCTTCACGAGCGCGCCTCGAGCAGCTACTGGCTTCTATTCGCGACGCTGTCAGAATGCCTGCGTTTGATAGTTACAGAGTAAGCGCTTCGATGAGCATGGGAATAGCTTGCCTTCCCGATCACGGCGCGACGCCGGCCGAACTCCTAAGGAACGCCGACATTGCTCTCTATAACGCAAAGAGACTAGGTCGCGACCGATACGAGTTCTTCACGCCTGCGCTTCTGGACGCAACGACTCGACGGATCAGCGTGCAGGATCAGGCGCGGGAGGGACTGCGTGATGGCCAATTCTGCCTTCATTATCAGCCGGTCGTCTCGCTGGCCGACGAGAGCCTGAAGGCTGTGGAGGCGTGGCTTCGCTGGGAACAGCCAAACCTCGGCTTGGTAGACCCCAACGAATTCGCAGAGATTTTTGATGACTTTCGGCTCGCCACTGCCATTGGCGATTTTGTCCGGGAGTCTGCAGTTTCGCAGATCGCTGATTGGACAAAGAACGGCGTCAACTTTGGAAGGGTCGCTATAAATACGACCGCGGCAGATTTTCTGGCGGCGAATTATTGCGAGCGATTGGCAGGGGCGGTGATTTCGGCGGGTTTGACCCCCAGCGCAATTTCGATTGAAGTCTCTGAGGGCTTGTTCTTCGGGAAGCAATCGACGCGCGTGCGAGAGGAAGCGAACCGGCTGCGCGAGGCTGGCTACGAGGTTGTTCTTAACGATTTTGGCGCGGGCTATGCTGCTCTCGCGCACCTTAAGGAATTATCCTTGGACGGCATCAGGATCGACAGCAGTCTCGTGCGCGAACTGGGGCGCAACAATACAGACCAGAAGATTATCCGCGGCATCATCGAGATAGCTCACAGCCTCGATCTTGACGTTACTGCCGAGGGAATTGACACGGAGGAGCAGCTTGATCTCCTGCGGAATATGGGCTGCGACCGAGGTCAAGGTTCTGTTTTCTCAAAGCCGCTGCCCGTGCAAGACTTCCCGCTCTTCGTCCGCGAATTTGCGCTACATCGTCGCCGCTCGAACGATTCACCCTCAATCCGTTCCGCCACATGCCGGGACTAGTCGCGTGCGGCGCCAACGTCGGGGCCGCCCTTAGTCCTCCGGCCATCTTGGCAGGGGATCGGACGATGATAGGAACGCGCGTTCCGGCAAGGCGAGGACGTCCGCGATTTGATCCCGGAGCCAGGCAATTCCTGGATCGCGGTCGAAGCGGCGAAGCCAATACATGGTTACGTCCATTTTCGGCGAATCCATCGGTGGCATGAATACGTCGAGCTTTAGCCGGCCGATCAACATTCGGGCGAAATGAACCGGAATGCTTCCAAGCATTTCACTCGCTTCCACGGCAAGGGCGACCGCCTGGAAATGTGGCACCGTGACCATGACACGTCGAGATAGGCCAAGGCGTGCAAGTGCCGGATCGATCGTCCCGGTCTTACTGCCGTCAGCCGAGCGCAGAACGTGGGGGAGGTCGCAAAACATGTCCGCTGGTATTGCGTCTCCCGGGCGGATCCCGCGGCGGGCGAGAAGCGGATGGCCCTGTTTCGCGATGCAAACCAGCCAAGATTGGAGGACCTTGCGGCTTTCGACCCATTCGGACGGTTCGAGCCACCGATCGATAACGATATCCGCTCTGCCGTTGCGCAGCATCTCGAAAACCTCAGATGAGGCGTGATCGATCATTTGAAGGGTGATGAAGGGTGCTGCTTCGGCCACGCGCGCAGCGAGGGGCGGCATCAAAAGTGTAGAGAAATAATCAGAGCCAACCAACATGAATGATCGGGTCGACGTGGCGGGATCGAAAGCAACAGTCGTCGCCAATGCCTCTTCCATGCCGGCCAATGCTTGCCGGATAGGTCTGCTCAGTTCGATCGCGCGCGCGGTTGGCATCATTTGGTTGCCTTCGCGCACGAACAATTCGTCATCCAATAGGGCGCGTAATCTTCCGAGTGCCGAGCTTACGGCTGGCTGAGACAAGCCGACACGCTCGCCGGCTCTCACCGTCGAGAGTTCGGCCATCATGGCGTCGAATACACGCAGCAGGTTCAGATCGAGAGCGACGAAATTCACCGGGCCAATATCCCTTATACGATCATTCGATTTCCTAAAGGCGACGCTCCGCGATAGCGATCCACAGCAACAGAGAATCTACTTCACGCGACTTCGGAAGGAAATTGCTATGCGCATCGCTGCGGAAAATCTGCGCACCGTCACTTGGATGGGCACAACTTACACCATCAATGTCGGAAGGTTCGAAAGCGGCGGAATCGTCGGAGTTTTTGAAAGCACCGTGCCTGCAGGCGGTCGGCCACCTGTCCACATTCATCACAATGAGGACGAAGTGATCCATGTGATCGAGGGCGACTATGAATTCTGGTTGGATGGCGAGGTGGTCCCGGTGCATCCAGGCAGTTCTATTTTCCTGCCCCGCGGCGTACCGCATACTTTTCGGGTAACCAGTACGTCTCCGGGGCGCAATCTGACGATCTTGACGCCGGGGGGTATGGAGGAATTCTTCGTTGAGGCGGCTGCGCAGGTTCCGCAGCTACCGGAGCACATCGATCGTTTGCTGCAACTCGGCGACCGTTATGGCATCGAATTTCGTGGGCCTGCGAATTGGGGAGCCGACCAAAAAGCGTGTTGATGATAACAAAGCCAAACCGCATTTGGGATAATTTCGCTGGGAAAACGATGCCGTTGATGGGGGGTGCCAAAGCAAAACGATGGGTGACGGCCCCTACAGCTGGTGTAGCTCGGCGGTAGCGAAGCCGCTCGCGAGCGGCGCCCTCAACTGAGCGCCGTAGCGAGCGGGCGGCGTAGCAGTGGTCATCGAAGTTCCCCGGTAGGGTCGGGTTGCTGACGCCCGAGCGCCAGCGGTGGCGCTGGTACAAGGCTCGATCCTCATCGGCCGCGGCGAGCTCGAAGAAGGGCAGGATGATGGCGTCGCGGAGATCGAAAAACCGATCGGTTCATGCGGCCATGCTGGATGCTCTGCGGCTCGGGGTACAGTTCTGACGGCGCCGAATGTCTATGTGGGCGCGGCGGCCACGGAGGCGCGCTCGACGACTTCCGTCTTCAGGACGACGCGCGTCGCCTCCGCGCTGTTTCCGTTAAGCCGCTCGACCAATAGCTTGGCCGCCGCTTCGCCAAGGCCGTAGACGGGCTGGCGCACGACCGTGACGGGCGGTGTTGTGACGGACGTCCAGTCTGCGTCGTGAAACGACACCAGCGACAGGTCGTTTGGAATGGTGAGGCCAAGTTCGCGACAGACCTTGAAGACTTCGAGGCCGATCACACTGTCAGATGCGATGATCGCTGTCGGACGCCACGAGGATTTGAGCATGACGGTGGCGATACGGTGGGTGTGTTCCGATGTCACGGCGCCCACATGCACCCAGTCTTCCATTCGCTCGAGCCCGGCCTTCTGGCAGACATCGAGAAAACCCTCGATCCGCCGGCGCACCGAGCCGGTATTGATGTCGGCCGGTGTGCGGAAGCGGTGGTCCGGGGTGTCACAGGCAGTGAGGTAGGCGATACGCCTATGGCCGAGCGTGATGAGCCGGCGTGTGATGTCTTCCGCAGCATGTCGGTCGTCGGCGATCACGGTATCGACGTCGAGAGTCTCGCTGCCGCGGTCGAGGAGAACAAGTGGCCGACCGGAGCGGGCGGCTTCACGCAAGTGGTCGGCGTCGCTCTCCTTGGCCGGTGAGACGATGAGGCCGTCCACCCGCTTTGCGAGCAGGGTGCGAATTGCGGCTCTTTCCGTGTCGGCGTCTTCGCCAGAATTGATCAGCACAACGGTGAAACCGGCCTGCCGGGCGACATCGGTGATACCTCGCATCGCCAAGCTGAAGAAGGGATTCTCGATATCACCCACCACCACGCCGATCGTGCCGGAGCGCCCCGTCGTCATACTACGGGCCAGTTCGTTCGGCTGGTAGTTGAGGGCGCGGGCGGCCGCGGTCACGGCATCCCGCACATGGTCGCTCACGGTTCCATACCCCCCCAACACACGCGCGGCGGTTGCCTTCGAGACACCTGCTTTGCGGGCAACATCGGCGACCGTGGCGGAGGGTGATCTGGGTGGGCTTTGGTCCATGGAAGTTAGCCATACAAGAGATATTGACGACTGGCAAATGCGAAGATAACAATTGAGAAAAGTCAAAGAGACCGGTCTCTTTTAGGTTTGAGACCGGTCTCAATACAAGAATAGCGAAATCCCGGCATGCGATGGCATGGACCGGACGAGCGGTTCGTGCCGTCGTCCGGGTGGGACCCGTGCGGCTTGAAAACATCGCAGACAACACCACCAGAGGAGATGAAATCGATGAGACTATCAGAAGCCATCACTTCCCCCCTTGCCCGCATGCGGGCCACCGCCGTCGCAATCGCCCTCGGCGTCGTGGCAGTAGTAACGGCACCGGCCCTAGCGGAAGATAATTCCCTCGGCCTGATCGATCCGGCGGTGATTAGCGTCGGCACGATGGGGGATGCGAAGCCCTATGCCTTCACCACCGCTGACGGCAGTTTCAGCGGCTTCGACGTCGAACTCTTCCTCAACGTCGCCGAGCGTCTGGGTTTCAAGAAGGAACAGGTGATTTTCACCGGACAGGAATTCTCCGCCCTGATGCCCTCGGTGGCCAACAGCCGCTTTGACGTCGCCGCCGCCGCGATCGGCACGACGGACAAGCGCAAGGAGACCGTCGATTTTTCGGACGGCTATCTCGCCGGCTTCCTCACCGTGTTGACGCCGGATGCCGGTATCACCGATGCGGCGGGCCTCAAGGGCAAGCGACTTGGGGTGGTGCAGGGTACGCTGCAGGAAATCTATGCCGAGAAGAATTTCACGGGTGCGGATCTGGTGAAGTTCCCGGACAACAACTCCGCCATCTCCGCGCTCAACAATGGCACGGTCGATGCGCATTTCCTCGATTACGAGGCGGCAAAGGATTATTCGGCGCGCTACCCCGAACTGAAGGTCGCCGTCAACATCCCGAGCTTCGACGCGCCGGCCGGTTTCGTCGTCCGCAAAGGCAATGACGCCCTGCGTGAGGCATTGAACAAGGGCCTCCAGGCCGCCATGCAGGACGGCACCTGGAAAACCCTGCACGAAAAGTGGTTCCCCGGCACACCGATGCCGGACGCCTATCTTCCCAAGCAGTGATGCCACCTTGCCGGTCCGGCCTCGCCGGTCGGACCGGTCTTTCTTCCAAGGGACCTCCTGATGAACTGGCTTGAAAACCTGCGCCGCAGCTTCCTCGACTGGAGCGCGATGGCCGAAGTGCTGCCGACAATGATCACGGTCGGCCTCAAGAATACGCTGATCCTTGCGGCGGCCTCGACGGTGCTCGGTGTCGTCATCGGCATGCTGCTCGCCATCATGGGCATTTCTCGTTCGCCCTGGTTACGCATTCCGGCCCGCGTGTATACGGACATCTTTCGCGGTCTGCCGGCCATCGTCACGATCCTGATGATCGGCCAGGGCTTTGCGCGCATCGGCCGCGAACTGTTCGGCCCTTCACCCTATCCGCTCGGCATACTGGCGCTCAGCCTCATTGCCGGCGCCTATATCGGCGAGATCTTTCGTTCGGGCATTCAGAGCGTCGATCGCGGCCAGATGGAAGCCTGCCGGGCATTATCCATGAGCTATGGCCAGGGGATGCGGCTGATCGTCGTGCCCCAGGGCGTGCGGCGCGTGCTGCCGGCGCTGGTCAACCAGTTCATTGGCAATGTGAAGGATTCGAGCCTCGTCTATTTCCTCGGCCTACTTGCTGCCGAACGCGAGATCTTTCGCGTCGGCCAGGATCAGGCGGTTGTGACAGGCAATCTTTCGCCGCTGCTTCTTGCCGGTGTCTTCTATCTCGTCATCACTGTGCCGCTCACCCATGTCGTCAACGCCATCGACAACCGGCTCAGGATCGGCAAGCAGCGTCCGGCCACCATCTCCAGCGGGCTGGAGGAGGTCAGTGAACTCGACGGAGCGAGTCGCGCTTCGCAGGCCGAATTCAAGGGTGGCAGCCTCGTCATCCGTAATCTCGGCATGGCCTATGGCGAGCTCGACGTGCTGAAGGGGGTCGACCTTTCGGTCAGGCCCGGCAGCATCACCTGCATCATCGGGCCGTCTGGCTCCGGAAAATCGACACTGCTGCGCTGTATCAACCGGCTGGTCGAGCCGAAGAGCGGCGACATCCTTCTCGACGGCGACAGCATCCTTGGCATGAAGCCGGAGCGCCTGCGCCGACGGGTGGGCATGGTCTTCCAGCACTTCAATCTCTTCCCCGATCACACTGCGCTTGAGAATGTCATGCTGTCGCTGACGAAGATCAAGGGGCTACCAAAGGACAAAGCAGAGCATATCGCCAAGGCGAGACTTGCCGATGTTGGTCTTGCCGGCCGGCAGCACCACCGTCCGGGTGGCCTTTCGGGTGGTCAGCAGCAGCGCGTCGCCATTGCCCGCGCACTCGCCATGGAGCCGGAAATCATCCTGTTCGACGAGGTGACGAGTGCGCTCGACCCGGAACTGGTCAAGGGCGTGCTCAATCTGATGGCCGACCTCGGCAAGCGCGGCATGACGATGGTCGTCGTCACCCATGAGATGGGCTTTGCCCGCCGTGTCGCCGATCAGGTCGTTTTTATGGACGAGGGGCGCGTGGTCGAAGCCGGCACGCCGGAAGCGATCTTCGACAACCCGCAGAGCCCGCGTCTTCAACGCTTCCTTGCGGAAGTGCTTTGAGGGGGACAGGAGAAAAAGATGACACGAACGATACGATGGGGCGTGCTCGGCTGCGCTGGCATCGCCGCCAAGGCCGTCATTCCCGCCATTCAGTCCAGTCGCCTGGGACGGGTCGAGGCCATCGCCTCGCGTGATTTTGGCAGGGCGGGGGAGATGGCGGCGCGCTTCGGCATCACCAGGGCCCATGGTAGCTACGAGGCGCTACTGGCCGACACGCAAATCGACGCGATCTACAACCCGCTGCCCAACCACTTGCATGTGTCGATGACGATCATGGCGCTGGAGCACGGCAAGCCGGTCCTTTGCGAAAAGCCGATCGCGCTTAACGCCAACGAGCTAATGAGGCTAGCAGCTGCGCAGAAAGCAGCGAGCCTGCCCGTCGCCGAGGCCTTCATGGTCCGTCACCATCCGCAGTGGAAAAGAGCGCGGGCGCTTGTCGCCGAAGGGCGGATCGGCGCGGCTCGGGCCATCCAGACGATCTTTTCCTACTATCTCGACGATCCCCAGAACGTGCGCAACCAGGCCAGTATCGGCGGCGGGGGCCTTTACGACGTCGGATGCTATGCCATTAACACGGCGCGCCTTCTCTTCGGTTCCGAGCCGCTGCGGGCCATCGCGCTTCTGGAACGCGACCCGGTCTTCGATACGGACCGCCTGACCAGTGGCCTCATGGAGTTTCCGGAAGGCAGGCAGCTCGTCTTCACCTGTTCCACGCAGCTGGCCCTCACGCAGGCGGTCACGGTGACCGGAACGCGCGGGCGTCTGGAAATTCCCATCCCCTTCAATCCGCCGGCCGACGCGCCAACCCGGCTCGTGCTCGACGACGGCCGCGACCTTGCCGGTGGCGGGCGCGAGGAGATCGTCATCGAGCCGGTCGACCAGTACCGCGCGCAGGCCGATGCCTTCGCCGAAGCCATTCTCTTCGGCACGCCGCTCGAGACAGGGCTGGAGGATGCGGTCGCCAACATGAAGGTCATCGACGCGCTCTTCCGCTCCGCCGCCAGCGGCCACTGGGAAGTGCCCTGACCGCTTTATCCATCCGCATGATCAACCGATTGAAAGACATCCCCATGACCGACAACACTATCGCATCGGCCGTCATCATTGGCGCCGGCATCTTCGGGGTTTCCACAGGCCTTCAGCTTGCGCGGCGCGGCATACGCGTCACGATCCTCAATGATGGCCCGCCAGCCAATGGCGCTTCCGGCCGCTCGCTTTCCTGGCTGAACTCGGCGCGCATGCGCTCGGAACCCTATCATCGCCTCCGGATGGCGGGCATCGATCGCTACCGTACGCTCTTCGCGCAACACCCCGAAACGGATTGGCTTCGTTTTGACGGAGGCTTGACCTGGGATGCCGACGACAAGGGCAACGAGATCGACGCTGCATTCCGCCACGAGGTTTCGCTCGGTTATGACGCCCGGCATGTTTCGGCCGCTGATGTCGCGACAGTGACGCCAGGCCTTGATGCGAAGGCGATCACGCCACAGGGGGCGATCTTCAACCCGGGCGAGGGCTGGGTCGACCTGCCGATCCTCATCGACCTGCTGCTCGAAGAGTTTGCCGAACTCGGCGGCTTGCTCGTCACTGATAAGGGCAAAGCAAGGATCATGGTCGAACGCGGCCGCGCTGTCGGCGCCGAGACGGCAACGGGTGGCCGTATCCTGGCCGATGCCGTCGTCCTTGCCACTGGCCCGGCTGTGCCGAAAATGGCGGCGGACGCGGGACAGTCAATCGGTGATGGAACGCCGGTTGCGCTGCTGGTGCAGACCAAGCCACTCGCCCATCCCTTACGCGCCGTTCTCAACACGCCGCGCGTTGCCGTCCGCCCGGCGCCGGGCGGCACGTTCTCGTTGGATGCTGACTGGGCTGCGGACGAAGGGGTGAAGGTTCGCGAGGACGGCGGCTACGAGATCGACGATGCCGTCGTCGACGCCCTGCTTGCGGAGGCCTCAAGGGTGATGGAGGGCAATCCTAGGCTCGAGATCGCCTCCATTGGCGTCGGAGGCAAGCCGATCCCGGGTGATGGCGAGCCCGTAGTCGGCGCGCTCAAGGCCGTTCCCGGCGCCTACGTCGTCTTCAGCCACAGCGGCGCAACGCTCGGTCTTATCCTGGGCGAGCTGTTGGGCTACGAGATCGCGACCGGTGCGGAGCATCCGATGCTCGCAACGTTCCGACCTGAACGCTTCGCATCGCAGTAAGGCGGTAGTCATTCCGGTCCAGCCCGTCCGCTCAGGGCCAGGACCGGCAGCTGCAGACGGCATGCCGCTTTCCGCAGCGGCATGCCCATGCGAACCGGCGACCTGACGCTACAAGGAGGATCGCGGTGGATCCTGGATATGCGACGGCGAAGGGTGAAATAGTTCGGAAACCGGCGATTTTGAAAGATGTGGCGGCGTTGGCGAACGTGTCGCGTGCAACAGCTGCCCGCACCCTGAACAGTTATGGCTACGTCGGTGACGAAACCGCGCAGAAGGTTCACGAGACCTCGTAAATCTCCAACTAAGCGTACGCCTCAAACGTCGCCGTGTGCCCAGCCTCGAGGGAGGCGACAGATAACTCCGTCAGATATCGTACCGCGAATCGAGCTCTCGCAGGGCAGACTGAACCTCATCGATTGAAACCGGCTCAGGCGTTCCTGGAATATGACGGAGAGCCGGCTTCGAATCTATCGCGTAAAAGTCCGAAGCCCATGCGGCGAGGATGGTGCGCTTATCATTGACAGAAAGTGCAGGAGCCTTCACCACATCCATCGGACGTCGAAACGACGACCAGCGAGATGTTAAAACTTTCGGTCCGATGTTCACGGCGTTTGCGGCAATCTGCTTAAACATATCGTCCATCATCGGTTCACCTCAGTCTACGTGCGGATCCCGACTCCACCTCGGATGAGTCGCCATGACGTGGTCAGTTTCCGGCGCAAGTAGATCATGTTTTTCCGCGAAGGCCGCAAACAACCCACGTGCGGTCTCAGCTTCGATCTCCCCGCGCAAAGCGGCGCGGCACGCCTTGAGCGCAACCGAATGCGGACCATCCCTGAGCGATATAGGCCACTCGACTAGATGTCGGTAAGCGTCCGTCACGCTCCTCACTTCCGTCGGAAATCCAAGGCCGACGAGAATATGCACAGGTTTCTTGAACATATCGGGTTTCATAACTCTCTCCTTTCCAACCCGCGACGTTGCAGGGCGCCACTACAGCGGCGCCCTCCGGTTGAAACTTGCTCAAGCGGCGCTCTGCGCTTCGATCTGCGGCCCCGCCTGCGGCTGTCCGAGAGCGGAACCACTTTGAATGCTGATCTTGCGCGGTTTCAATGCCTCGGGAATCTCCCGGACGAGATCGATGGTCAGCAGACCATTGCTCAAGCCTGCTCCACTCACCCTGACATGATCGGCAAGCTCGAAACGATGTTCGAACGGGCGGCCCGCGATGCCTCGGTGCAGATAGGCTTCGGACGGAACATCCTGCTTCTTGCCTGTAACGGTGAGAAGATTGGTCTGGAATGTGATGTCGAGGTCGCCCTCCGAGAAGCCGGCAACCGCAATCGAGATGCGGTAGCCGTCGTCCCCCGTCTTGACAATGTCGTAGGGCGGCCAATCGCTGGGCGAACGGTCGCGCTGGGCGTTTTCCAGAAGGTTGAAGAGACGGTCGAAGCCAACGCTCGATCGAAAGAGAGGCGTATAGTCGTAAGGTGTTGCCATAGCCATATCCTCCTAAAAGCAACATGGGTATGGAGCGCCGAAAGACGGCGCTGCCGGCATTGCCAGCCCTGTTGTCAGCGGCTGGCGGCAAATGATCTGGTATTTGAGAAACCCGGCTTCAAGTGCTGCCTTGGAGAATTTTCGCAAATCTCGGTGCAGCTTGAACGCACCTTCAATACGGCGTCATCCGTTCGGCCGATGAGCCAGCCTTTTCCAACTCGCCGGTCAGTTCGAAAGAGCGCGGACATGCTCTCGAACCCGCGGTCCGCCCCGGACCTTTGTGTTTGCATAGAAGCGCGGATGCATAACCCACGCTCCACCCCTTGAACTCGCCAAACCGCGAAAATAAATCTTCGACGGGCGCCATCCAAAAGCGCTTTCCTTGTTGAAAACCAACGAATTCAGTGAGGTAGAAATGCACACGAAGATGTTTGACCGACCAGTTTACCTGCGTGAAAGGAAGGATCTGGTCCTCGAAATCACGAACCTGGAAGACGCGATCGATTTTCTTGAGGAGTGGCCCAAAGAAGATCGCGATATCATTCACGACGCGACCCTGAAAACGTGCTACCTGGCACATGACGGCCACAAGCCAGTTCAGGTGGCGCGCGACGCGCTCCGCTCCTTTGCGCAGAAGAAGGGCATCCTTGTCAAGGCTCCTGCGGTCTTGCCGTGGATGATCAAGGCCAAGCCGGGCGGCGGTCGAGTACACCCGTAAACCGGCTTTCGGGAGTGGGGGGCCGCGCTCGCGGCCTCTCTAGCTAGCGCGGTAAGCAGCGCTTGTTGCGTGGCGGGCGGCAGTGAGCCTGCCTCCGAATCCGCTCTCCTCCCGTGGAAGTCATCGATAGCGCAGGGCATCAACCAGCAGCACGAAGGCAGGCGATTCCAGGCGGCGCTCGGATAGTAGATATCCACGAAACGAGGGACACCAGTCCGCTAGCACCTGGATCAATCGCCCTTTCTTCACGAGCCCGATTGTCTCCGTGATGGCGCAGCCAACCATGAGTGACGAGAGCTACGCCGGGCACCCTCCGCCCGCAGGGTGGCCCGGGGGCCGTAAAGGCGAACATGGGCCTGACACGATCAACCGAAATGCCCGGACATCGCGTCTGGCGGCTCTATCAGAACGCCTTAAGGGTGATGCGAATTGCTCCGGTGTGCCGGAGCGAATGCTCGAAAGGCTGGGGCACTAAGAAGTGCCCCAGCCCAGCCATACTAGGCAAGCGAGCGTTGACCGCCGGTACCTGTCTTCGCCCCGGGCGGTGCATCCGCGCCCGTCGACATGCCCGCGTCTCGGCAGGCGTCAATAAACGCTTCGCGCGCGATGGCGACTGGCGTCATTCGGTTTAGAGCACGGCGGCACGTTTGAACCGCCCGATTGTATTTTCTGCCGCGATAAATGGCCCAATCCCCTTCGAGGAAATCGAGCACGTCGTTGACAGCAGCGAAGACCTGGGACGCCCCGTCCTTCATGTGAACGGTGACCGGAGTCATCCAGACCAATTCCGGGCTGAGCATGATGTCCTCCTTTCGCATTCACACCGGATGAAAAGAAGTGAAAAAAATATTGGTGCGATTCAGCGAATTTTCAAGCTCGCGGAATCAACAGCCGCGCCGACAATTCATGCCCCAACTTGGCGCGAGATTCTGAACAGTTCAGCCGCAGCTGTCGGTCCGGGTGCGTGCAGTTGGGCAGCCGCGCCGCGACCGTGTGCAAGGGCCAACCCTCTCATTCATTTCGGTCGCCGAAGCTCTCATCGGCTTCACTAACGCAACGCGAGAAACATCCGCGTCCCGCCCCGATAGAGGTCCAGCGCAATCGTACCCTTGGCCTCCTGCAGTGCCGATGCGAGCTCAGCGGCGGTCGCCACTTGTCGCCGGTTTACGGCGACGATCACGTCTCCGGTCTCAAGGCCGGCCCGCGCTGCGGCGCTACCTTCGTCAACGCTGGCGACGACAACGTTGCCACCCGCATCTTGGAAGTGTGCGCCTTCGAGCGCCCGGGGCAGGGCGGCGCCCGTGTTGTTGACGCCTTCGGGCTCGACTCGCAGTGTGATTGTCTTGCGGCTTCCGTCGCGCAGATACTCGACCTCGATCTCGGACCCGACCGGAGCGAGACCCACCCGATTGCGCAGGTCGGCCGAGCCGGAAATCGGATGTTTATCGACCGCGACGATCACATCTCCGGCCTGGAGGCCCGCCCGGGCGGCGGGGGTGCCGCGCTCGACGCTCCCGACCACTGCGCCACGAGTTTCGCTTATGCCGAGCACTTCTGCGATGTCCGACGTCAGATCTTGGATCGCGACCCCGACACGGCCTCGCCGAACCTCACCGTGCTCGATCAGTTGCTTCGTCACAGCCGACGCCATGGAAATCGGAACGGCAAAACCAATGCCAACATTGCCGCCGGCCGGCGCGATGATGGCGGTATTGATACCCACCAGCCGCCCGTCCGCGGTGACCAGAGCGCCGCCGGAGTTGCCGGGATTGATCGAGGCATCTGTCTGGATGAAATCCTCGTAGCCTTCGACATTGATGCCGCTTCGTCCGAGGGCGCTGACGATGCCCGAAGTCACCGTCTGGCCGAGCCCGAAGGGATTGCCAATCGCCACGACCGAGTCCCCCACACGCAGGCGATCTGAATCGCCGAGCGGGAGGGCAGTCAGATTGTTCGCGTCGATCTTGAGCAAAGCAACTTCGGTCGCCTCGTCGCTGCCGACCAACTTTGCCGTAAAGCGACGACGGTCCTTCAGCGTGACCGCGATTTCTCCGGCATTCGCAATAACGTGATGATTGGTGAGAATGTAGCCCTTATCGGCATCGATGATGACACCGGAGCCGGCGCTTAATCGCTGCCGCTGTTCCGGGAGATTGAAATAGCGGCGGAAGAACGGGTCGTTGTAAAGGGGGTTGGTTTCGGGAGAAGCGCGGGACCTCACTGCAATATTGACGACTGCGGGCGTGACCCTCTCGAGCACATCTGCAAGCGACTGCTGTTGCGGCTGCGCCGGCGCAAGTTGCGCGGCCAGGACCGGCTGATCTACGAGAAGCAGGGCGGCAAGCAAACCAAGAAGCGGTGTCCATCGGCGTAAGCCCCTGGCCCATCGCGCGACTTCAGGCTCCACGCTGGTCCGCAGAAGGCCACCGCTCTCCGCATGAGGCGGTCGCAGGTCAACAAAGGTCATCTGGGAATAAACCGACATAGCGCCCTCCTCGTCAGCAGACAATGTCGAACGGCTCCACGACTCCGGGAACTGCGCACATCGGTCTGCTTTGGAGCCTCGTCGTTAGGAAATACCAGATGATGCGTGCACCGGAGCTCACATTTCGGCGTGCTACTGTGACGCGGACAAGACTCCGCTCCCCCAACGCTCTTTCTGACTTCTGGTTCCGTAGGCGCAGCTAAGATCCATTGTCATTCGAAGCGAAGTATCCCAAAAAGCCGACGGCCACACAGAACGACAGTCGAAAGGCCTATCACAAGCGCGCAAAGGAGCTGCATCCAGCGACAAGAAGGTGGAGGCTCAATTCAAGGCGCTATCGGCAGCCCATCATCTGCTGAACGATCCTGAGCAACGCGCCCGTTTTGACCGGGCGGAGCGACCCCCAGTAGCGTTTCTACAAAAACTCTGCCGATGGGGTCAGGCCGAGAGGTATACGTCGGAAGGCAGAGCGGGCGAATTCGAGGATCGATCCGACATCCTCTCCGATCTGTTCGGTCAGGACAGGGGAGGGGGCGTTTCCAAGCGCGCAGGCAGGACGTGCATTACCAGGCCGAGTTCCTGGATGCCGCCTGCACTTGCGGGACTCGCCGGCGACCGCGAGCCACCTTTGTGGCGCGTCCGTCATGTTCTACTCCGCACTCTTCTTGCAGAGATGGCAGCGCGGAGAATGCCCGCCGCCGGGGCGGCGAGCATGAGCGCCGGGCCGACTAGACACGGGCATGCGGGTTCTGCCGTTCGTCCCACAACGCCCAAGCCGATATCGCCGCAACCAGCAGGCCCAGTACCACGTGTGTCCACATGGCATTCACATTCGCGGCGAAATCGAGCAGCCAGGGCGAGACGACCAGCCAGATCCCGATCACCATATTCGCCCATTCTTCCCACTCCGAGAACGCAGTCAAAGTGGCGAGCGCCAAAACGCCTATGACGACACCAACGACCCACGCGTTCCAGGCGGCCATGAACTCACCAGCGAAGCCCATGACCCACGGCGAGACGAAAAGGGCGACCGCGAGGGCGAGGTTCATCCCGTCCTGCGGCTTTTTTCCTTCCATCAGCGTTGCCATCACAACCTCCACGAATGATGAAGTTGAACGAAATTGCGCCTATCTCAAGCAGGCGCAAAAATTAGATAATTAGCGGAAAATTGCTTTCAATATCGAATGCCCTTTCTCGCAGGGATGAACGATTACCATGCGAGCGCGGGTCGCCATTTTCCACGACCTGCCCGCTTCCCGCGAGACGTTCGCGAATTGCCAAGCAAAGGAGTTCAGCCATAAATCGGCTCCGGCCGAGCGGGGCCCATTTTCCCTGTTCGAAAATTTCCGTCGAACGATCGACCAGACTTTCGACGACTTCAATCCGCTAGGCTGGCGAACCTGCCCGAACGCATGCGCGCCGTCCGGCATGCCGTCGTTAGAGAGAGCCGCCTGGCATATGTCTCCGGTGGTCGACGTGATCAAGTCGGACAAGAAATACAAGATCACCGCCGAGATGCCCGGGATGGATGCGAACGAGGTCGAAGTAAAGGTCGCAAACGGCCTGCTTTCGGTCAGCGGCGAAAAAAGGAGGAAAGGGACCCAGATTGGACAGGTCGTTCCTTACGAGGGAGAGGAAATCGACGCCTTCGACATAGCGGCGCAGGCAGAGAACTGCACCACGACTCGTCATCCCGCTACGCTGGTCCGGCAATCCGGCGGGTGCCCGCGTGCTCGCCCGCCAACTCCCGCAATTCATCTTCGGTGATCGTCTCCCGTTCCAGCAGGAGCTTGGCCGATCGCTCCAGCAGCGGACGCTGCTCCTTAAGCAGCGACACTGTGCGCTCGAAGGTTTCGTCTACGATCGTGCGCACCTGCTCGTCAAGAATGGCTGCGGTCGCTTCGGAATAGTCGCGCTCGCTCGATCCGTAGAGCGGTTCGGGTGTCAGGAGCGAGCGATGATCCCGCTCGAGCGCCACGTGGCCTAGTTCTTCCGTCATGCCGTAGCGCGCGACGATTGCGCGGGCTATATCCGTGATCTTGACCAGGTCGTCGGCGGCGCCCGTCGAGAGATGACCGAAGACGATCCATTCGGCGGCGCGGCCGCCAAGCAGCACCGCCATCTTGTTTTCGAGCTCTTCCTTGGTCATCAGGAACCGTTCCTCCGTTGGACGCTGGATCGTGTAGCCAAGCGAACCGATGCCGCGCGGAATGATCGAGACCTTGTGGACCGCGCCCAGGTCGGGCAAACTCATGGCCACCAAGGCATGCCCCATCTCGTGATATGCGACGATCTCGCGTTCCCTCGGATTGAGCAGGCGGTTACGCTTCTCCAGTCCCGCGATGATGCGCTCGATGGCATTGTTAAAATCTTCCATGGTCACGGCATCGGCTTTGCGCCGCGTGGCGAGGAGGGCCGCCTCGTTGACGAGATTGGCTAGGTCCGCACCGGTGAATCCGGGTGTGAGTGCGGCGATCTGCTCCGCTCGGACATCCGTCGCAAGCTTCGCCTTCTTGAGGTGCAAATTGAGGATCTGGATGCGGCCCTCTTTGTCAGGCCGATCGACAAGCACATGGCGATCGAAGCGCCCGGCCCTGAGCAGCGCCGGGTCGAGAATTTCCGGCCGGTTGGTCGCGGCAAGCAGGATAAGGCCGGCCGAAGAATCGAAGCCGTTCAGTTCCACCAACAGCTGGTTCAAGGTTTGCTCCTTCTCGTCGTGTCCGCCGGCCATTGGACCGATGCCCCGGGCGCGGCCGAGCGCATCGAGTTCGTCGATAAAGACGATCGCCGGCGCCTTCCCGCGGGCCTGCTCAAAAAGATCGCGGACTCGAGCCGCGCCGACACCCACGAACATTTCGACGAACTCGGAACCCGAGATCGAAAAGAATGGCACTCCGGCTTCACCAGCGACCGCCTTTGCAAACAGCGTCTTGCCTGTGCCGGGCGGCCCAACCAGTAGAATGCCTTTCGGCATGCGGCCGCCGCTGGCGGCGGTTCCCTCAAACTTTCCCGCTTGCGCAGAAACCTTGGATTGTGCCGCAGTTCACTGCGACAATATTTGTGCATGTGGGAAAATGCGCGCAAGTCGAGCCCAACGAGGTCGTGCGCCGCAGGAGCGGTCACCGCTGTGGATCGAAAGCTTGCGGCCATCCTCACAGCCGATGTTGCCGGCTTCAACCGCCTTGCGGCGCTGGACGCGGAGGGTAAGCTTCGCGCGCTCGATCCGTGGCCATCCAGCCACGGCCGCCGCAGAATTCCACGTCGCACCATGGCTCGTCGGCAAGACGGCCCCAGATTTCGATCGATTCGGGAAGAATCTGCGCATAGACCCTTGAAAGTGCGGGGGCGGCTTATCCGGGCGCGTTGGGGGCGCCCGAGGCGGACAGTACCTACACCCTCCGAGATACTTCAGCGCGTTCGGCTCGTCTTCAGGGTCGCGTCGTGAAACCTCTTTAATCGGCTATTTCGACAGCTACCGCCGCGGCCGCGGCACGGCCAACGTCATCCAGGCGCAGCGCGACTTCTTCGGCGGCCACGGCTTCGACCGCATCGACGGGGCCGACAGCCACCACGGCCCGTGGGGCAGTGGCTGTTAGCTGGCACCCAGGAATTCGCTGCCGTTCGATTCCCGTTCAAGGCGGGGATTTGTTCTCGGATTCCGGTCCAAAGCGGACCTTCAGCCTCACAACATCAACCGGCAACCTGTTCCTGGTGCGGCTGACAGGCATGTTCATCCAAAATTCCGGCGTTTAATCCTGGCCGGGAGGCGGCGCGGTTCTATCTGATCATGCAGGTGCTGAAGTGGCCGAAGGACCACCACTGATCGTATCAGACTGACCAGCCAGTTCGACGCGGCTCCAGCAGGGAGTTTTCGATGCCTCTGTTCATTGTGCACCATCGGCACTCACCCGAAAGCTGTCTCGCGCGCGATCCGGCCACGGGCGTGATGCTGTTGAACCATTTGAGCCGGCCGAACGCTGCCCGCCACGGTGTGCTGATCAAGGGAGAAGCCGTCGTGCAGAGCTCACATTCACTGTTCTTCATTGCCGAGGCAGCGGATGAGACCGTGCTTCAGGCTTTTCTGGCGCCTCTCCGTCAAGCCGGCGAGGTCGAAGTGACGGCAGCGATGACCTGCGCCGCGATGGTTTCGAGCGGCGGCTGCGATGGGCGCCCGGTGAACGTTTCTGCAGAGGCGCTCAACCCCGCAGACGCATGCCAGGATGCCATCGAGGCTGGCCTTCTCATTCACAGCGTTAATCCGTTGAATGGCGAGACCTCGGTACCGGACCTTGCAGGCGGTGCCGTGATGCCGAATGGCCGGTTCTACTTGCGGAACCACTTCGACATTCCGAACCTTGACGGTAACAACTACCGGCTGTCGATCGGCGGGCTGGTCGAAAGGCCACTGAGCCTGTGCATGAGGGAACTTCACAACCTTCAGGCAGAGAGCCACGTGGTGACGCTGGAATGTGCTGGCAACGGCCGCAGCCTGTTCGATCCGGTCGTGCCTGGCGAAGCCTGGGGGTTGGGCGCCGTCAGCACCGCCGAATGGACCGGGGTTCGCCTGATGGAAGTGATTGAGCGCGCGGGCCTGCGGCCTGGGGCGAAGGAGCTCACCTTCCGCGGTGCCGACAGCGGGGTCGTCGAGGGGCACGGCGCGCCGGTCCGTTTCGAACGTGGTTTAAGCTTGAACCAGATTAGTGAAACGGATGCGCTTCTTGCCTACGAGATGAACGGTGAGCCACTGTCACCACCCCATGGCTATCCATTGCGGCTGATCGTGCCCGGTTGGTATGCGGTGGCGTCCGTCAAGTGGCTGACCGAGATCATCGTTACCGACAAGCCCTGCCAGGCGTACTATCAAGTGGAGAAATACTGGTACCATTGGGTGCATAACGGGCACGACGAGCGCGCGCCGGTGAAGCTAATGAATGTGCGAGCGCTGGTATCTTCGCCTGATGAGAGGGAGAACCTGCCGCGCGGCGAGACCGCGATCCGGGGCGTCGCATGGTCGGGCGCTGGGAGCATATCCCGGGTCGAAGTAAGCCTGAACGACGGACCGTGGCGCGAGGCACGGCTCGTTGGCGCACGACGACGGGCTGCCTGGCAATGGTGGGAGTTGATCACGCGACTTGAGGAGACGGGGCCACTTACCGTGCGGGCGCGTGCCACCGACACGGCGGGCCGGACACAACCCGAGCACGCTGCGTGGAACCGGCTGGGCTATGGCAACAACTCGATCCACTCTGTAACAGCACAGGTAATCTGAAGCGGGAAAGAAGGCGCTTCAAACCGGCGTCGCTACATGGGCGGTGAAAGGGCCGGGGGGGCCAGTTTTCGCAATCGGGAAGACAAGCGGCTTGCCCTCTGACGCCGGTCGACACTTCTTCAATCTGCTGGAAACGGTAAATCGTAACGTTCGCGGACGGTGCGCTCCTCGTAACGGCTGCGATAAACACCGCGGTCCTGAAGGATCGGCACGACTTTTTTCACGAATTCCTCGATATCGTCCGGTGCTCGTGGTGGCTGAAGCGTGTAGCCGTCGACTGTGCCGTCTTCCCATAAATCTATGAGCGCATCAGTTACCTCTTCTGCGGTCCCGAGCAGGAGCCGATGATGACCCTCGGAGCGGCGTACCACCTGCCTTGCCGTCAGTTTTTCGTGCGTCAGAAGATCGGAAAGCCCCAAGCCCATGCCGACCGCCTGCAGACGGTTGGGATCCGGAATGAAGCGTTCGGCGTCGAGCACTGCATCCGGATCGAAACCATCAGGATCGATGCCGTTCTCCTTGACGAACCGCGCGATCAGACCGTCTTCCGAGCCGGCGCCGCTGAAGAGCTCGTGCTTGCGCAGTGCTTCTTCTTTCGTCTCGCCGAGGATCACTACCACCCCGGGCACGATCCGGATGCCCTTGGGGTCGCGGCCAAGGGCTGCGGCGCGATCCCGGACCTTCTTGCCGAAGGCCTGGCCGGCGGGGCGGGAGAGGATGTTGCAATAGATGATCTCGCCGTGGCGGGCGGCAAGCTCGATACCGCCCTCGGAAGCGCCTGCCTGCGCAATGACCGGATGGCCTTGCGGGCCGCGCGGAACGTTCAGCGGTCCCTTGATCGTAAAATGATTGCCCTCGTGGTCGATCGCATGCGCACTCGCCGCGTCCCAGAAACGTTCGTCGGGCACATCGCCTTCCCGAGCCGGATCCCAGCTTGCCCAGAGCTTCTTGGCGACGTCGAGAAATTCGGACGCCTTGGCGTAGCGCTCGGACCGTGGAGGCAAGGGGGCGGAGCCGAAATTGGCCGCGACGTTCGGGTTGAAGGAGGAGACGATATTGATGATCAGCCGCCCGCCGGAAACGATATCCGTCGACTGAGTGCGCCGGGCCAGATTGTAGGGCGAATTGTAGGTGGAGGACATCGTTACGACAAAACCGATGTCGGGCACCTGTGCCGCAAGCGCGGTACAGAGGATCAGCGGATCGATGGTGTGAAATGGCCGGCTGTTCGGGTCGGTCATCAAGGCCGGATGGTCGGAAAAGAACACCGCGTCGAACAATCCCCGATGGGCGAGTTCCGTCAGGCGCCTGTAATAGCCGGGATCATAGATGTCGTGTCGGTCGCCGCTTCGGTATTTCCAGGCTGCCGGCAGATAGCCGGTGGTATTGATGCCGACATTGAGGTTGAGCGTGCGGGGCATGCGAATGAAGGTCCTTCAGTAGGCCGCGGTGAAACGGCGGCGGATGAACTGTCCCTTGTCGAGTTCATCCAGAATGGCGATGGCGAAATCCGCTTTGGAAATCCGGCTTTCTCCCGCTTCGTCGCGCAGCAGAGCATCTTCGCCGAGCCTGAAGCGGCCGGTCCGGTCGCCGAGTTTGATGGAGAGAGGCGGGGAGACGTAAGTCCAGTCGAGGTCGTGCTCGCCGCGTTTCAAGCTGCGCAGGATTTCGCGATTGCGCAGCGTGTGAGCCTTATGATCGGCGGGATAAAAATCGCTGTCGACGACGTCGACGCCGGGGCTCGCCTCGAGACTGCCGACCCCGCCGACGATGATGATGCGGCGGACGCCCGCGCGCTTGACGCCTTCGAAAAGGGAGGCATGTGCTTTCTCGATGAGAACTGCGGCATTCTCCGCCGAATGGCGGCGGAGGCCCGGACTATAGGCGCTGATGACCGCATCATGGCCAGCGGCGATCTTCGCCACGCCGTCCGGATCGGCGATATCCGCCTTTAGCGCGGTGAGACGTTCGGCAGGCTCAAGGTCTGTGGAGTGGGTCACGGCCGTCACGCGGTGCCCGCGCGACAAGGCCTCCTTGCAGATATTGTTACCGATGTTTCCGGAAGCGCCGAAGACGACGATGGACATGATCGATTTTCCTGAGGGCTAGAGGGTAGGTATCGCCTTGAGCGGTCGATTGGCGCCGACATTGCGCTGCATGGCGGAAAGCGACGACCGCACGGCTTCGTAGCCGTGTTCGCGCATGGCGCTTTCGTAATCGTTCACGGACGCAAGCAGCGGCTTGCCGTGACGCCGTGCGGCTACAAGCTCGCGAACGAGCAATCCGGAATCGTATAGGGCGGTGTTGCCGCCAAGCGCGCGGAAGTAAGTCATCGCGTGGATGGCGTCGCCGAGCAGCGTCACCGGACCGCTTTGCCAGACAGCGCCGGGTGTGGAGCTCTTGACCTTGAGGAAGGCGACCGTCGACGGATCGCTGTGGCGAATGAGCTTCAGGATGCGCTCGTCCCAGTGACGAATACGCTGAAGGAGCGTTTCGAGAAGGGCCGCGCCGCCGAGCCTTTCGAGCACCTCGTCCGGCCCGAGTTCATCTGTGTCATAGGCCGTGTTCCACCATGTGTAGCTCGTCGAGTTGTTGAAGTGGAAGCCAGGAATGGCGCGGTGGCCGCGGTCTTCTGCACTGAGAAAGTCGTAGCGGGCATATGCGGATGGATCGACGCGGTGGCTGGTGATCATCAGACCGCGGCCGTCGCGTGGGCGGATATTGGTGTTGAACTCGGTGAGAAGTGGCGAGACGTCATGGCGCGCGGCCACGTCGAGCGTGATCTTGCCGGCCAAGCGGCGTACGCCCGTGTCGATGCTCTTGAGGTCTGGCAGAAGCTGGCATCGGACCGTCGACCCAGCCCCGTCGGCGCCAACCAACAGATTGGCGCGGATGGCCGAGCCGTCGGAAAAGTGGGCGACGACCGTGTCGTCTGGCAGCGTCTCGTAGCGCTCGAATCGTTTGCCAGTATGAACAATGCCGTCGAGCCCGGAGAGAAGGATCTGCCGCAGCGTGATGCGGCTGACGGACTTCTCGAGATGGGTATCCTCGGATTCGCGCGTTGCCTGTCCGGCATCGTCGAGACGGCTGAACTGCTCGTCGAGGATCAGGTTCTCGATTGGAGCAAGCCCAAGTGTGTCGAGGAACGCCTGATAGAGATGCGGCGGCAGATTGGTCTGAAGCGCATCGATCCCGCGCTGGCGGATACGCATGCGGAAACCCTGCACATAGTCGGACCGGACCGGGTCGCGCTCGAAGACGGCGGTGTCGATGCCGTTCTTCTTCAGGCCCTGCGCCAGCGCGAGGCCGCCCGGTCCTCCACCGATGATGGCGACGTCGACGAAGGGTATGGTCATGGCTGATACTCGGGGACTGCGGTCGCCGAGGCGAGCTGTTCTGAAATGAAGGCGGCGACGGTACGTGGCGGACGGCCTAGCAAAGTCGCAACGACATTGGTCGTCGTTGCGGCGCGACCGGCTGCGATCAACCTTACGAACTGCGCGACGGCGCGGTGCTCGAAATCGCCATGTCCCGGAACTGTCTGGGGCGGCTTTTCGAGTGCGGCGACCGGCCTTTTCAGCGCGGCCGCCAACAGAACAGCGATCTGCCGGAACGAGACGACGTCCGAACCGGTGAGGTTGAGGGTGCGGCCGCGGACGCGGTCCGCAAGCAGTTGGTGCACGGCGACATCGGCAATGTCGCGCGCGTCGATATATCCAATGCCGGCGTTGAGGTTGGCTGCGATGACCTGACCGTTCGCGATTGCCTGCCTGACGGTGTTGGCGAGTGACACCTGCATCCAGGCGTTGGGACGGAGCGAAACGGTCTCTGCCGGTAGCCCGCCGAGGTGGCGTTCGATGGCAGCGTGCGCTGCGCCGGAAATCGAGTTCCCCGGCGGTTCGATCGTCCAATCGGAGCCTGAAATCTTGACGATGCGGGCAACGTTCGCGGCGACCGCCGCATCCGCCACGGCGATCTGATCTGTGACAAGCCTGGCACTGATCGGGGAGAGCAGGAGAAGCCGTCCAATCCCGTGAACGGCTTCGTCGAGGGTTGGGCGGTCGCCGAAATCACCGGCGGCGACCTGCACGGTTTCCTTGAAGAGGATACGTGCCGTTTCAGGGCGTCGGGTGAAGACGCGAACCGGTTGCCCGAGCGCGACCAGCCGTTCGACGATGAGCTGTCCGAGTTTGCCGGTGGCGCCGGTAACGAGGATCGGTCGGGCGCTCATGCTGCCGCCCGCCGCAATGCCGCCGCCAGCGGTCGGTTGTCGATCCAGCCGAAGACGTCGAAATCTCCGGGAATGAATCCCCAATCGAGAAGGAAGTGCTTGAAGTGGTCGAAGGCGGCAATCTGGCCATCGTCCAACGTCAGACCCAGGTGACGGTGAACGTCAGGGCCGTTTGCCGCCCAGACCGCATCCTCGCCGACGCCAATCTCATTGGCGATGAACCGAACTGCTGTATCCTGGTTTTGGGTCGCCCAATCGTGGACGCTGGCAACCGTCCCAAGGAGATCGACGACGAGGTCGAAGTGCTCCTCAAGGAAGCGGGCATCGACCGTCAGAGGTCTCGGCGTACCGTTGTTGATGCGGATCTTCGGATCGGGGTGAAAGCCGAATTCCGATACCACCACTGCGCCGATCTGGTTGGCGAGCACGACGCCCTCCGCTCCCTTGACGAAGAAGGCGTCGATCTTGCCGGAGGCCAGGGCCAGCAGTTCGTCGCCATAGGGATATCGACGCTTCAGGCCCAGGAAGGCGGCATTGCCGCGTTCGGTCAGATTGTCCTCGTTGCTGTCGAGATGGACGAGTTCGACATCGCGGTGATCTAGGCCTTCGAGCGAAAGCGCCGAGACTATGCCTTTCAACGCGGTGGCCCGCTGGAAGTCGACGACGTCGGAATTGGGTTTGCGCGGCACGCCGATGCGGCGCCCTCTCAGGTCCTTTGTCACCGCGATGCCGGAACCTGGGAGGGCGATGATCGCCTGGAACTCATCCGTCGTGGTGATGCCGACGACGCGAGTCTCGCGCCCGTCGGACCTGGCCCAGATTGGCGGAATGTTGCCGCCCTGCCTGAACGAAAAGTCCAATGCATGAGTGAAGTGGCTTTGCCGGACCGCCGGATCCTTGCTGTCGCGGATGGAGCGGACGGTAACGCCGGTGCTCTGAAACTGCTTGTCGATCCAGCCGAGCTGATGGGCGATCGACAGCGGGGTCGGAGCGGGGCAGCGTGTGTACCAGACGGAAGAGAGGGAAGACATCGCGAAACTCCTAGCTGCTGCCGACGACGGCGAGACGGGGTTGCTGGCGGGACCGAACGGGCACCGGCTCAAGCGCGACCGCAGGTGTCGCGGCATGCCGACTGAATGCCGCCTTGGCGAGCATCGTCCGGATAAGGTTGTTCTGTGGCGCGTGCGCCTTGCCGGATAGCGCGTCGCGGTGGTGACGTTCCAGCGGGTTGTCGCGACTGATGCCGGGGTTGCCGCCCAGTTCCAGGGCAAGGGTCGTCACCGTGATCGCATTGGCGATCACGGTGTGTTTGACCGCGGCGGCATCGGCGCCGAAGGGACGTCCGCTGTCGAAATCCTCAGCGATCGAGCGTAGGAGCCGGCTGTTGACCGTCAGCAAGACCTCTATCTCGCCCAGGCCATCCTGGATGCGGGGCACGGTGGAGAGCGGCGCGCCGAGGCTCGCCGGTGCCCGCGAGGTGGTAAAGTCGATCAGCCAGTCGCGTGCGCCGCGGGCTGCACCGTCGTAAATCGCCGGCACGAGACTGAAGTACCAAGCGCCCATGCGTTCGTCGCGTTTCAGGCCCTCGCTCGCCGGCGCGATGTCGACGACATCCTCCAGTGGGATCGCGACATCGTCGAGGATCAGGTCGTCGCTGTTGGTTGCCCGCATGCCCGTTGCATTCCACGTCTTTTCGACGCGGATGCCGTCGGCCGACGTCGGCACGAGGAAGGAACCCAGACGTGGTTCCGGCTCGTCGGTGACGGCAAGAACCGATACCCAGCGCAGGAGCGGGATGCCGGTTGCGTAGGTTTTGTGTCCGGTGATGCGCCACTGATCGCCAACGCGCCGCGCAACGGTTTCCGGTAACGATCCATGCGACGGGGAACCGACGCGCGGTTCCACCTGCGCGGCATTGATCAGCGCAACACCCTCGCGATTGGCTCTCGTGACACGGTCGATCAAGTGCTGCGGCCACTTGCCAGAGGTTCGCACCGAATAGTGCTGGTTGTAATGCATCGATAGAACGAGGGCGGTCGACGGTTCCCCGCGAGCAATTGCCGAGACCACCGCCAGCGCTTCCGTCAATCCGCCACCAAGGCCGCCATGCTCGGTCGCCGTGACCAGGCCGAGCAGCCCCGCCTCGTGCAGTGCATCGAAATTTGCAAAGGGGAATTCGCCGGTTTCATCGTAGTGGCGGGCGGTCAGGGCGAAGCGTTTGCCGAGCTCCTCGGCCTCGGCAAACGTCGCTTCGAAACGTGTAGGATCGGTCATAGGTCACTCTCGTTCAGGCGACAGCGCGGGCGTCGAGTTCCGCCCAGGGGCGTTGGTCGACCCATGTGTTGATGTCGAAGTTGCTCGCGAGGAACCCCCATTCATGCAGGAAGTCCTTGTAGTGGCCGATCGCCGCGACAAGCTCCGGTTCGAGGCCAATGCCGAGATGCCTGTGCAGATCGGGGCCGTTGGCCACTGCCACGACCTCTTCCGACGCGCCCACCTCTCGGGCTACGAAGCGGCGCACCTCGTCCGGGTGCTCCTCGGCCCAGGCGCCGGCCTGCTTCAAAGTCGCGATCAGCTTGGCGACGAGATCAGGACGATCTTCCGCCAAACGCTCGTCCACGGTGAGCACCCGAGGAGAGCCGGAATTGATTCGGATCCTCGGATCGGGGTGAAAGCCGAATTCCGCGACCGTGTGGACCGCAAAAAGATTGGCAACGGCAATCCCGGGCGTGCCTTTGACATAGATGGCGTCCACCTCGCCGCGCAGCAGCGCAGCGATTTCGGGGCCGTAGGCCTGACGGTTTCTGAGGCCGTAGAGCTGCGGCCCCTCTCTGCCATCGAGCACGCTTTCGGCAAGCGCGATGTCGACGATCTCGACGTCGGAGGGCGCGAGGCCCTCGAGTGACAGGGCGGAAACGAGCCCCTTCAGCGCCGTGGCAGCCATGAAGTCGACGATACCCGGAGGGCGGCGCGCAATGCCGAAGCGCCGTCCGACGAGATCGCGTGTCGTTTTGATCCCGGTTCCCGGCAGCGTGATGATCGCCTGAAACTCATCGGTCCAGGTGATGCCGACGAGCCGCGTCGGATTGCCTTCCGAGCGGGCGCGGATCGGCGGGACATTGCCGCCATGGCGAAACGAATAGTCGAGATGGTGATCGAAGTGGCTGGACCGGATAACGCGGTCCTTGCTGTCGATGATGGAATTCAGCGTGATGCCCTCGGCTGCAAATGCCTTGTCGAGCAGGCCAAGCTGGGTGGCGAGCCCCACGGGCGTCGGGACAGGGCAGCGCGTGTACCAGATTTGAGAGATGGCATTTTTGCGGGTCACGGGGTTCTCCACTGTCTCTGCTGGGCTGTGCCGGAAAGCGTTTTTCGTTCGAGTGCGGCTGCGTAGTCTGTCGTTGCGCATTTTTGCGGCTTTCGAGGGTGAAATTTTCTAAATGTGCGTAGACAGAAGCAAAAATGTGAAACGCAGTTCCCATTATATCTAATTCGTGGGGTGAAATTGCTAAAACATATTTGACAAAGACTATTTATTTAGTCAACAATAAAAATCATCGGCGGCGAAAGGCCGGGCCGAGGTGAAGGTTCGCTGTTGGCGGACAGTCAAAACGGAGAGGCGACATCGATGCCGGCGCTGATCAGAATCGGGCGAACGCTTCGGCGAACGTTGTTGCAGGCGGTTCCGACCATCCTCGGAATTGTGATCCTGAATTTCTTCCTTTTGCAGTTAGCTCCGGGCGACGCAGCCGATGTTCTGGCCGGCGAGGCGGGATCGGCGACGGAAGAAAGTGTTGCAGCCCTCAGAACCCGCTTCGGTCTCGATAGCCCGGTACTCGAACAGTTGGCGACCTATCTCGGCAATCTCGCGCAGTTCAGCCTTGGATTTTCGCCGCGCTACGGCATGCCGGTTGCCGACCTGATTGCCCAGCGCCTGCCCGGAACTTTGACGTTGATGGCGGTAGCGCTCGTCATCGCGATACTGCTCGGGGTCGTCCTGGGATCGCTGATGGCAACCTTTGCCGGACGGATCCCCGACCGACTTCTGTCGGTGTTCTCGCTGCTTTTTTACTCGATCCCGAGCTTCTGGATCGGTCTCATGCTGATCGTGCTCTTCTCCGTCAAGCTCGGCTGGCTGCCAAGCGGCGGCGCGGCGACGATCGGTTCGCAACTGAAAGGCTTTCCGGCGCTGCTCGACAAGGCGCGCTACATGGTGCTGCCGGCAACCTCGCTTGCGCTGTTCTATGTTGCGATCTATGCGCGGCTGACACGCGCCGCCATGCTGGAGGTCAAGAACCAGGATTTCGTTCGCACCGCCTATGCCAAGGGTTTGACGTCGTTTGGCGTGACCGCCGGGCACATACTGCGCAACGCGCTGATCCCGATCACGACCATGGCCGGAATACATATCGGTGGCATGCTCGGCGGCGCCGTTGTGGTGGAAACCGTCTACAGCTGGCCGGGCCTCGGAAGACTTGCCTTCGAGGCGGTGATGGGGCGAGATTTCACCGTGCTCCTCGGCATCCTGCTTCTGTCCTCTCTTCTCGTCATTGCTGCCAATGCCACAGTGGACCTCGTCCACGCCTGGCTCGATCCTCGAATTGGAGCGCGCTGATGTCCACCACCGAATTCGGAGCGGTCCCTGCCGTCACGGGCGGCGCCTATGCTGCCCCCACCACGACCGAGCAGGCAACCGCGCCGGAACGTCCAGCCTGGTCCAACGTAAAGGCGCCCGACGCGCGCTCCCAGCACAGTGCTGCGGTCGCAGTTACCAACGGGCGAAGGGCGCTGAAGGTCTTTCTCGCCAACCCCAATGCACTGTTCGGGACGGCATTTCTCGCGCTTGTGATCGCTATCGCGCTGCTCGCGCCCGTGTTTTACCCCGACGACCCCCTGTCGATGGTTGGAAAACCATTCCTCTGGCCGGGGCAGGATCCCGCTTTCCCGCTCGGTACGGATTCGCTCGGTCGCGACGTCCTGGCCGGCATTCTGCACGGGTCGCGCATCTCCCTTTTCGTCGGGCTGATGGCAACGGCACTCGGTCTTGCCTTCGGCGTCTTCGTCGGCGCGATTGCCGGCTACTTCGGCGGTTGGGTCGATGATCTCCTGGTCAGGCTCATCGAGATTTTCCAGACCCTGCCGAGTTTCGTGCTGCTCGTCGTTCTGGTCGCAATCGTCCAGCCGTCGGCAACCACGGTGACGCTTGCGATCGCCGTCATCTCCTGGCCGATGGTCGCGCGGCTGACCAGGGCCGAGTTTCGCGCGACCCGCGAGAAGGATTTCGTCATGGCCGCCCGCAGCCTCGGCTTCGGCCATGGACGGATCATCTTTCGCGAGATCCTGCCGAACGCGCTGCCGCCGATCATCGTCACCTCATCGGTCATGGTCGCAACCGCAATCCTGATGGAATCGGCGCTCTCCTTCATGGGCCTTGGCGACCCGAACGTCGTGAGCTGGGGTTCGATGATCGGCACTGGCCGTGAACTGGTCAGGACCGCCTGGTACCTGACAGCGCTTCCGGGTCTGGCGATCGTCTTTACGGTACTTGCGCTCAATCTTATCGGCGACGGGTTGAACGACGCCCTCAACCCCCGCTTCACGCAGGATCGTTGACGATGGCGCCGCTGCTTCAGGTCGAAAACCTCACCATCGGCTTCCCGCGCGCCGAACCGGTCCGAAGCCTTTCCTTTGAGGTCGGCGCCGGCGAGACGCTGGCGATCGTTGGAGAATCCGGCTCGGGCAAATCGCTGACGGCGCTCGCCCTGATGCAGTTGTTGCCACGTGCGGCAAAGGTGACCAGCGGCCGCATCGTCTTCAACGACCGCGATCTTCTCACCCTAGATGTGCGCGAGGTGCGGCAGCTGCGCGGACGCGACATCGCAATGATCTTTCAGGAGCCGATGACGAGCCTCAATCCCGTCATGTCGATCGGTCGGCAGATCGGCGAAGTGCTGAAGGTCCATGAGAAGCTCTCGGGCAGGGCGGCGCGCGAACGCGCGATCGAATTGTTGAAGCTCGTGCGGATCCCGGCCGCAGAAAAGCGGGTCGACGACTATCCGCACCAGCTTTCGGGCGGCATGCGCCAGCGGGTCATGATCGCCATGGCGGTTGCCTGCCGACCGAAACTGCTGATAGCCGACGAGCCAACGACGGCGCTTGATGTGACGATCCAGGCGCAGGTGCTCGACCTGCTCGATACGCTCAGGCGCGAACTGCAGATGGCGGTGGTGCTGATCACCCACGATCTCGGCGTCGTCGCGCAATGGGCCGACAAGGTCGTCGTCATGTATGCCGGCCGCAAGGTCGAGCAGGCGCTGCCCGGCGATCTCTTCAACGATCCGCTGCATCCCTATACGCGCGGGCTGCTTTCAGCTTCGCCGCGCCTGAAGAACGACTTTCACTATCTGAACGGTCGCTTGACCGAGATCCCAGGATCAATCGTCTCGGCGGCAGGGGAGGCCGGCTGTCCCTTCCGGCCGCGGTGTGGCCAGGCGCGCGCGAGCTGCGGTCATCAGGTGCCGCCGCTGATTGCGCGAACGCCGGACCGCCTCGTCGCCTGCCCGTTCACCTCGTCCCTCAAGGCCATTCATAATGCCGCTTCTCTCAGCCTCTGATCTCAAGACCCATTATAAGACCCGCGACGGGCTGCTGCGCTCGGTCGATGGTGTCGATCTCGTAGTCGAGCCTGGCGAGACCGTCGGGCTTGTCGGCGAAAGCGGCTGCGGCAAGTCGACCCTCGGCAAGACCCTCCTGCGCCTGGTCGATCCGACCGAGGGGCGAATCGAATTCAAGGGCGAGGACATCACCACACTCGACCAGGGGCGGCTCAGAAACGTCCGCAAGTCGATCCAGATGATCTTCCAGGATCCCTTCGCATCGCTCAATCCGCGACACACGATCGGTGAGATCCTGGAGGCGCCGCTGATCGTGCACAAGGCCGGCAATCGGACCGAGCGCCGTCGTACGGTCGCCAGCATCATCGCCAAGGTCGGGCTGCCCGCCGACGCCATCAATCGCTACCCGCACGAATTCTCAGGTGGGCAGCGGCAGAGGATCGGCATTGCCCGTGCGCTTCTGCTCAACCCGGATCTGATCGTCTGCGACGAGCCCGTTTCGGCGCTCGACCTGTCGATCCAGGCACAGATCCTCAATCTCCTGGTCGAAATGAAGAAGGAGTTCGGTCTCTCCTATCTCTTCATCAGCCACGATCTGTCGGTGGTGCGGTATTTCTGCGACCGGGTTCTCGTCATGTATCTCGGCCGTATTGTGGAAAGCGCCGACAACGAGACGCTCTGGTCGGATCCGCGCCATCCTTACACGCGCGCCCTGATGGCCGCCGTGCCCGATCCCTCGCGGCCGAGGCAGGCGGCACCCCTCGGCGGCGATCTCCCGAGCCCGAGCAACATCCCGTCGGGCTGTCGGTTCCACACCCGCTGTCCGCTGGCGACCGAGCTTTGCCGCGTCGCTGAGCCTGAATTCCGCTCCATCAAGCCCGGCCACCAGGTGGCCTGCCATGTGGCGGAGCACATCAACTGAAATGGAGAACTTGAATGGTTGAGTATCGCTATCTTGGGCGCAGCGCCCTCAAAGTGTCGCCGCTGACGCTCGGGTCGATGATGTTCGGTAACCAGACGCCGGACGACGTCGCCTTCCGCATCATCGACAAGGCGCGCGAACAGGGCATCAACTTCATCGACACGGCCGATGTTTATCACGACGGAAAGTCGGAGGAAGTGGTCGGGCGCGGCATCAAGGCGCATCGCGACCACTGGGTGGTGGCGACGAAGTTCGTCAATTCGCGCCAGAAAGGGCCGAACCTCGGCGGCTATTCGCGCAAATGGGTCTACCAGACGGTCGAGAATTCGCTGCGCAATCTCGGCACGGACTACATCGACATCCTCTATTTCCACCGCGCCGTCTTCGATGCTCCGCTCGAAGAGCCGGTCAGGGCGATCGCCGACCTGATCAAGGCCGGCAAGCTGCGCTATTTCGGGGTTTCGAATTTCCGGGGCTGGCGCATCGCGGAAGTCGCCCATCTCGCCGATCAGCTCGGCATCGACCGACCGATCGCCAGCCAGCCGCTCTACAACATCGTCAACCGCACCGCCGAGGCCGAGCAATTGCCGGCCGCTGCCGCCTACGGTCTAGGTGCCGTATCCTACAGCCCGCTCGCCCGCGGCGTCCTGACGGGCAAGTACAATCCCGGCGAAGCACCGGCGGCCGATACCCGCGCCGGGCGCGGCGACAAGCGTATGCATGACGTGGAGTTTCGCGATGAATCGATCGCGATCGCCAAGCAGATCGCCGCCCACGCTCAGGCTAAGGGTATTGCTGCCGCCGATTTTGCGCTCGCCTGGGTGCTGAACAATCGGCTGATCACCTCGACCATTGCAGGCCCACGCACCGAAGAGCATTGGGATAGTTATATCCGGGCCCTCGACGTCAAGCTCGATGCGGAAGACGAGGCCCTGGTCGATCGTCTGGTCGCGCCCGGTCATCCGTCGACGCCGGGCTTCACCGATCCCGGCCATCCGCTCGAGGGTCGCGAGCCGCGTTTCGGAGCCGCGGGGGCCGAGATTATTCCGCTTATCCGTTCACAGCGCGTCGCCTGACGCGTCGCGACCGGCGCCGTCCGGCCAATGGCTGTCGAATTGCAAGAAGCCCTGGATCATTGATCCGGGGCTTCGTTTTGGCATCCGTCACTCTGCCGCCGCCGCCTGATCGTGCCGCAGTCCGAGAAGGCGCCGAGCATTGCCGCCGGCGACGAGACGCGCCTCCTGCTCATTCAATCCGGCCTGCGCCTGGCTCTGCCGCAACGCGTCTGCGTTGAGCGCTGCAAGGATCGGCCAATCCGTGCCGGCGAGGACGCGTTCGGCACCAAAGAAGCGGGTCAGCGTTCGAATGATGTCGGGATCATGCCCCATGGTGTCGAAATAGATGTTGGGCCGCCGTCCGGTCACCCGCTCGGCGCGACCGTACATGCCGCCGCGCGCGGCCTGCACGATTGCGCCAAGACCGAGCGTGGCAAAGATAAGGTGCAGATCCGAGAGCTCGTCGAGCAGAGAAGACTGAATGATCGACAGGAACGCAACACCGTTCATCAGCCCACGCCCGAGTGAGGTGCCGAGATTGCCGGCGCCTTTGATCAGAAACTCGGCGTTCGGATGCGCCACGGGATGCACGAACACTGGCACCTTGTGGCGCGCCGCGACTTCGAGTGTTGGTCTGACTGCGGGATCGGCGATGAACTTGCCGTCGCGCGAACTGTCGATCACCAGACCGGAAAGGCCGAGATCCACGATCGCCCGTTCGGCCTCGCGCGCCGCTTCCTCACCGGCAAAAGCATCGATGGCGGCAAATCCGGTCAGCGTCCGGTATTCGCGTGAAAGTGCTGCCAACCAGTCATTGGCTTGCCGTAGGGCTGAAAGTGGCACGGCCCCGTCCATTCCGAAGAGGCTTTCGATCGTCGCGGTGACCACGGCAAGCGAGACGCCGTTTTGCTGAAGCTCGTCGACCAGCGCCTGGGGCGTGGTGATCTTTCGGTGTATCTCCGGCGCGAATGCGCCAGCGGGCTTTTCATATTTGCCGCCGGGGCGCCAGGCTGGCGGCCAGAGGTGGGCATGGATGTCGACGATATCGAGCGGCGCGGTCATTCGGCGGCAACCTTTCTCGCTTCGCGCTCGGCCACGCCGGCTTTGACGAGCGGCACGACATCGCGTCCGTAGGTGACGGTATCCTCCGTCGGGTAGAAGCCACGGACAAGGAAGTTGGAAACGCCGGCGTCGTAGTAGTCGAGGATGGCGTCGGCGACTTGTTCGGGCGTTCCGACCAGCGCGGTCGAGTTTCCGCCGGCGCCACTTGCTTCCGCGACTTCGGTCCAGAGCCGCTTATCGAGGACCTTGCCACGGCTGGCGGCCTCCCGCAGGCGAACGGAACCGACATTCGACGGCAGTTTCTCGCCGTTGCCGCCGGTCGAGCGCGCAACCTGCGACTTGACCTTATCGAGGATATCCGCCGCCTTTGCCCAGGCTGCGTCTTCGGTTTCCGCCACCACGGTGCGAAAGGCGAGAGTGAAGCGGATATCGTCGGCCGCACGACCATTGGCGATCGCCGCCGCCCGCACCTTGTTGATGGTTTCCCGCGCGCCGTCGAGCGGCTCGCCCCAGAGCGCGTAGACATCCGCATGCTTGCCGGCAACCGCGATGGCTGCGTCCGACGAACCGCCGAAGGAGATAGGGATCCGAGGCTTCTGGAAGGGTTTCACCTGGCTGAAGGCGCCCTTGAACTTATAGAAGTGGCCCTCGTGATCGAACGGCTGATCGCTCTCCCACACCTTCTTCAGTACCTGCAGATACTCGTCGGTGCGGGCGTAGCGTGTATCGTGATCGTCGAAGTCGCCGTCGCGGGCCTGATCCGTGTCGGATCCACCGGTGATGATATGCACCCACAAGCGGCCCTCGGAGAACTGGTCGAGCGTCGCAAGCTGGCGCGCGCCGAGCGTCGGGGCCATCAGGCCAGGCCGATGGGCAAGCAGCGCCCCGATTCGCTCGGTCTGGCTGAAAACGTAAGCCGCGATCTGGTTGTTGTCGGGCCATTGTGCGAATTGGCCGATTAACAAACGATCAATGCCCGCCGCCTCCGCCGCTTGAACGTGATTGCGAATATAGGTCTTGTCGATGACCGGACCCGAAGCGGGCACGATATCGGACCCTTCCCTGTTGGACGTGTGACCAATGAATTCAGGGCGCATGGAGAACTCCTTCAAAAGGCTAGGCGCGTAAAAAGCATTAATCTATTTATTTGATGTATTTTGTCGATTGATTTTTGCCGGCGGATCTTGGGATGGATTGTCGCGCGCTCGTCCAAACGAGAACTTTTCCTCCGTAGTGGCGGCGTTGCCGCACCCTGATTTCGTCCTCGGGCACCTCAGGGACGCGGCATTCAGTGTGCACTGAGTAGCTTTTTTCAGAAAAGCCGTAGACTTTAGAAATACACTATCTCGATAAAGTTAGTATATTTTATAAGATCTACCTAACAGCCCGTCCGGGTGCTGCAGAAATCGGCGTTGCCTGTGCTTCGCCTGCTTGGGGATACTCAGATGACATCAAGACAGACAGGGACTTTGAAACCGACGCGCCGCGCGTTCCTCCTCTCCTCCGTTGCGCTCGCGACGGCAATTGCCGTGCCAATGCTGCCGGTGCCCTCGTTGGCGGCGGGCGAGCCGCCGCGCGGCGGCAGCGTCTCGATCAATATCGGCACTGAGCCGCCGGTTCTGGTGCTTATCGCCCATAGCGCTGGCGCCGCCTACTACATCAGCGGCAAGGCGACCGAGAGCCTGCTGACCTATGACAAGGATTTCAATCCTCAGCCGCTGCTCGCCACGGAGTGGACGGTGAGCGAAGACGGCCTGCGCTACTGGTTCAAGCTGCGTCAGGGTGTTCGTTGGCACGATGGCAAGGATTTCACCGCTGAGGATGTCGCCTTTTCAATCCTGGCTTTGAAGGAGAACCATCCGCGCGGTCGTGCGACCTTTGCCCACGTAGAAGAGGCAAACATCCTCAATTCGCATGAGGTGGAGCTTATCCTTTCAAAGCCGGCGCCCTACCTTTTGACCGCTTTTGCCAGCTTCGAGGCGCCGATCGTTCCAAAACATCTCTACGAAGGGACGAAGATCGCGGAAAATCCGCACAACGTCGCGCCGGTTGGCACTGGCCCCTACAAGTTCGTCGAATGGGTTCGCGGCAGCCATGCGCTTTTCGTCCGAAACGAGGACTATTGGGGTTCCCCCAAGCCCTATCTCGATCAGATTATCTTCCGCTTCATCATCGATCCGGCTGCAGCCGTCGCCGCGATCGAGACGGGCGAAGTGCAGGTCTCCACGGCCAATCTGCCGCTGACCGACATCGATCGCCTGAAGGCCAATCCGAACCTCGTCGTCGATACCGACCCGGCACCCTATTCTCCGAGTATCGCCCGCGCCGAGTTCAATCTCGAGAACAAATATCTGGCCGATATCAAGGTCCGCCATGCGATTGCGCACGCGGTCGACAAGGACTTCATCGTCAACACTGTCTACCTCGGCTACGCCACCCGGCTCGATGGGCCGGTCAGCCCGGATCTCGCGAAGTTCTACACGCCGGACCTCCCCAAATACGAGTTCGACCCGGCAAAGGCCGAAAAGCTCCTGGACGAGGCAGGCTATGCGCGCGGGGCCGATGGTTTCCGCTTCAAGCTGTTCATCGACCCGACCCAGCCGTCCGGTCCTCCCAAGCAGACGGCGGAATACATCGCACAGGCCCTTGCCAAGGTGGGCATCAAGGTGGAACTGCGGACGCAGGACTTTGCGACCTTCGTCAAGCGCGTCTTCACCGATCGCGATTTCGATATCGCCATCGAAGGCATGAGCAACCTTTACGACCCGACCGTCGGCGTTCAGCGTCTTTACTGGTCTAAGAACTTCAAGCCCGGCGTGCCCTTCACCAACGGCTCGAAGTATTCGAACCCGGAGGTCGACCGACTGCTTGAAACCGCCGCAGTCGAGATCGACCCGAAGAAGCGGCTGGAACTTTTCAATGAGTTCCAGAAGCTGGTGGTTCAGGACCTGCCGACGCTCGATATCGTCACGCCGGCAGTGATCACCGTCTACGACAAGCGGGTGAAGAACCTGAAACTGGGTGTCGAGCATCTCTGGAGCAACGGGGCGGACATCTATCTCGACGGGCAATCGTGAATGATCGCGACGACGTAATCGTCGAAGGCGCCAGTGCAGCCGGAATGGTACCCGGCTGCGCTTTCCTTTTCATCAGTCGGAGTTGACATGTGACGATAACCAAGGCGCTGACCGCTTCCCGCCCAACACGCGCGGAACTTCTCGCGCGCATTCCTGGCTTCGTATCCGAGGTCGCCAAGGGCGCGGCCGAGCGAGATCTGTCGCGCACACTCCCCTTCGAAGCCTTCGAGCTGTTCCGCGAACTGGAACTTGGGACCCTCCGCGTCCCGGTTGCGCTCGGTGGGCCGGGCGGTTCGGTTGCCGACTATATCGAGATGATCGCCGCGATCGGTACCGCCGATTCCAACGTCGCACATGCACTTCGCTCCCATTTCAACTACGTCGAAAACGTCATCCTGAGCGACCCGCGCGAGCGGGATGCCGGCGCCGTCGAACTGATCCTTGCTGGCAAGCTCTTTGGCGGCGCCCATACCGAACAGGGCACCGCCCGCCCAGGGCAGGTGACGACGACGATCGTCAGGCAGGGTGACACCTACAGGCTCAACGGTCGCAAATGGTACGCAACGGGCACCGCCTTCGCCGACTTTGCCTCGTTCAGTGCGCTGGACGAGGAAGGGCAGGCGGTCGGCGTTCTCCTGCCGGTCGATAGGCAAGGCATCACCATTCTCGACGATTGGGATGGAATGGGGCAGCGCCTGACCGCGAGCGGCGGTGTGATCCTCGACAATGTCGAGGTGTTCCCGCACGAACTGGCCCGCCGCGCACTCGACAATCTCGTTGGCCGCCATTGCTCGACCTTGCGCCAGTTGCACCTGGCCGCAAGCGCGGCCGGTGCGGTGCGTAATGTCCTCTCCGACGGCCTTGCCTATGTCCGCAAGCAGGCGCGCTCAGCCGCCCACAGCAGCGCCGAAACGGCCAATCAAGATCCGTTCGTCCAGCAGGTGATCGGCGAAATTGCTGCAAACTCCTTCGCCATCGATACGGCGGTCGCCGCCGCCGCAGAAGTGCTGGACCGCACGGTCGCCGCCCTCGGCGGCGGAACCGACGTCGAGATCGAGGATGCCTTGATTGCCAGCGCGCTTTCGACGGCCCGAGCACAGCTCGTACTTGGTCAGCTCGGATTGCGAAGCGCCGAACGAATGTTCGAACTGGGTGGTGGGTCGGCGACCTCCCGCAACAACAATTTCGATCGGCACTGGCGCAATATCCGCACGGTCCTCAACCACAACCCGCTCCAGCACAAGTCGCGTGTGTTGGGCGACTACCTGCTGAACGGCACGACCACGCATTTGAGGGAAGGAAAGGTGTTTTGACTGCACGCCTGTCAAAACAGGGGCGCCGCAGGTTCCCCATGATGAGCGCGTACCCGCAGGATTTAACTGAGCTGCGCGGAGACTTGGTCGAAAAGTTCTCGAACTGAGCGTACGCTTCAAACGTCGCCGTGCACTGCTTGTTCCAAATTGATCGCCTAATGTGTCGACTGGAATGAGCTTTCGGTTGGAGTCGACTGCGGGGGGAGTTCGCCAGCTTCTTGGATCACCGATTACATCGCAGCCGGAATCCAAGTCTTGCGACATGTTTCACCGCTGCAAGCCCCTTGATATCGCCGTGCCCGTTCGATGGAGGGCACAGGCGGCAGGAACCGTTGATCCCACAAAAGTGTCTGGTCATCCAGTGTTGCACAGTGCCGCCCGCCAATTTGAGTGCTTCCAAAAGCGTATCCGTCGAGCCCTCCTGAACCCGGAGTGAATGGTGCCTTCAGCATAGGTTCGATTGGCCTTCCCTAAAACAAAGCTGTTCAAACCGCGGTCCCGACCGCCTATGGAGATGCTATCATGATCCGCAATGCTCTCGTCGCATCCGCGCTCGCCGCTCTTGTCGGCACCACTGCTACCGTCCCGGCCATGGCCAACGATGTGCGCATTGAACAATACGGCTGGTCAAATTCGGCTGGTGGCGCCCAGAGTGGTTTCAGAAACCGCATTCGGGTCCACCAGAACGGTCGTTTCAACACGATGATCAGCCAGCAGCGCGGCCGGCATAACCTTTCCGCGATAGGTCAGGAAGGCGCCGGCAACTACGGTGCCACCTACCAGAACGGCAACCGCAATGTGGCCGGTGTCGGCCAGTTCGGTTCCAACCATACGACGATCCTTACCCAGGATGGCAACGGCAACATCGCTGCCGGTGTGCAGGTTGGCCGCGGCTGCGATGCCAATGTTAGCCAAGGCGGCAACGGTAACGTTGCCGCCTTCGTCCAGGCCTGCCAGTAGCCGGAAACATCGGCCGGGCGGCCGCGGAAAAGGTGCCGCGGCTGCCCATGAGTTACCCCAGGAGGCGTCTCATGCATCGCATCCTCTATCGTCCCCGCCGCATGATGGCGGCACTCGCCTTGCTTTTCGCTACCGCCAGCGCGTTGGCGACCTACGCTGCCGCCGACCACTCAGATGGTCCAGTGCGCTGCGAGATCCGTGCGACGCCGGATGGCGACACGGTGACGCTGGAGGCGCTCGTCCATGCCGATAGAAGTGTGAGCGGCGGCTATTCCTTCCATGTTGAAGGTGCCGATGGGAACGGGAACTCAGATGTGGAGCAGAGCGGCACTTTCAGTGCCACGCCCGGACGGCCTGCCACGCTCGGTACGGTCACGCTCGAGGCGAACGGCACGGTCTACGACGCCGACCTCGACATTAGGGTGGGCGGCAAGAAAGTCAGTTGTGATGAGCGCGTCAGCGGCGCGACATCCAAGGCGCGTCATCGTGGATCCGGATATGGAGGCTGACGTGGCCACGAAGATTGTTTTGCGAAATCCCCAACTCAGTGGCCTTGGCTATCGCTCGTCCCCCACGCATCGTCATTGAGCGTCCTTGGCGCCGTGCGTCATCGTCCCGCTTCCTTGGGCACTCGCCTTCCCTTACAATGCCGTTCGGACACTGAGGAGTTCCGCCATGAGCGAAGACACCTTCAACATGTCGATTCGCAAGTTCCTAAAGGAAGTCGGCATTACCTCACAGCGCAAGATCGAGGAGACGGTGCGCGAAGGGCAGATCGGCGGCAAGAAGCTGAAAGTCCACATGACACTGACAGCGGAAGGCACCGGACTCAACCACGTGATCGACGGCGAGATCGAACTTCCGTAAGCTTAAGGGGGGCGCCGGCCCCAGCCAGGAGCACGCCCTGATACCGCTCGATGCAGGCGTTGGTGGAGGTCCAGGATGGCCGAAAAGGAGGAGTTGGCATTTTTGAAGGCCTTCGCCGGGATCGGACCTTCCAGCCGGGGTCGCGATCGATAGCCTTGCCTAAATTGTCACCCCAATAGGTTAGCCGCCCTGTTCTCGGCAGGCGAGAAGAGTAGCGGCAAAAGCTCGGGGCATCTGATGGGACGGTCACACCAGCACGACCCGTATATGCAGCTCTTCCTTTGCGGTGACGTCATGACCGGGCGGGGCCTCGATCAGGTGCTGCCCGTTCCATCCAACCCGGTTCTACATGAGGACCATCTTCGATCAGCCCGAGACTACGTCCGTCTGGCGGAGCAAGCACACGGGCCGATTCCGCGGTCGGCGGGGCCAACCTATATCTGGGGCGTGGCATTGGATGAGCTCGAGCGTGTGCGCCCTGATGTCCGCATCATCAATCTCGAAACGGCCATAACCCGCAGCAATGATTACGTCCCGAAGGGCATCAACTATCGGATGAGCCCCGAAAACGCATCCTGTCTTGTCCCTGCCGGCGTGGACTGCTGTGTCCTTGCCAATAACCACGTTCTTGATTGGGGACCCGTTGGCTTACTCGACACTTTGGCGGCGTTGGACCGCCTGCAAATCAAGACCGCCGGTGCCGGGCCTGACCTGGCCGAAGCGAGTGCGCCGGCCGTCCTTGAGAGGGGTAACAAAGGGCGCGTGCTCGTGTTTGCGCTTGCGACGCCGACGGCTGGGACACCACGAAGCTGGGCCGCGGCAAGCAACAGGGCAGGCGTGAGTTTTCTGCCGGATCTTACTCCGACCAGTGCCCGTGACGTTGCCGATCATATCGTCAGGATGAAGCGGCCACGGGATGTGGTAATCGTATCGATTCATTGGGGGCCCAATTGGGGGGATGATATACGCGCCGGTCAGCGGCAATTTGCGCATGCGCTTATAGACGATGCCGGCGTGTCGATCGTGCACGGACACTCATCGCACCACGCCAAGGCGATCGAAGTCTACCGCACCCGTCTCATCCTTTATGGCTGCGGGGACTTCCTCAATGACTATGAAGGGATTGCCGGGCACGAGGAGTTTCGGAGCGATCTGCGTCTGATGTATTTCGCCGGCATCAACCCGGCGAATGGCGAGCTTTCGACGCTTGAAATCGTCCCGCTGCAGGCACATCGGTTCACTCTCGTTTATCCCTCCAAAGAGGACGTCGAGTGGCTCGGCAAAACCCTCGACCGGAACAGCCGGCGGCTTGGGACTGGCGTGCGACCAGAGCTGGGTGGGCGGTTTACCTTGTCGTGGTCAAGCGCGAACAAATCGGGGCAATGAAGATGTCTCCACGGCGCACACGACGATTGCGGTGATCTATGTCAGTATGACATGTGGGTTGGTGCAGTCGACCTCTGAAACATCATCGGCCTCTATGCGTTTTATGACGAGACGGCAAATTGAGGCTTCAAATGTCCATCCATATGAGAGATATCGGCGAGGCGGTGCTCGGATTGTTCCAGTGGCACCATGCTGAGGACGAGCCCGAGTTGAACGACGATCAGCGTTTGCTTATTGAGGCTTATCGTTCTGGTCAGGTGCCTGACGCGGCCTGGCAGGAGCACCTGGAGCACGACCCGCAGCTTGCACGGTATTGGCGGGCGAATCCGCGGGACTAGTCATCTACCCGGATTGCGTTCGTAACGGGTTCCCGGCTAGTTTGCGACGTCTGTGAATTCGACCGCTCAGACAGAAGGCTCTTGAACCCCTTCGCTCTCTAACTCGTGTTCAGGGATCACAGCCTCTGTCGCGTCATTTTCGCTGCGACAGGTCTCCAGTTCCTCTTTTCCCCTGCGACGGATTGTGCCCATCAGTTTTGCCAGCACGCTGGCTGCGGATTGCTCGTGGCGACTTTCCCAACGTTGCGTCAACGCCTCGATAATGCCCGAAGCCATCCGTGCTAACCACCCATAGACCCACTCTATAAGCGACCTATGAGCACCTCTGCGGCATTGCCAAGCCAGTAGTGGTCGGGTTGCAGTAAAGACTTTTTTGAAGCGCATCACTCGGATGAACTCGCGATGAAGCTTAATGGGGGCTCTGAGAAACGATGGATCATTTTACGTCGACCGTGGTTCCGTTTCGCAGCCTTCGAACCCGAAGGCTTGACGAAAAGAGGAACCCAGGATGCGGATTTCCATTATTCTCGGCTTCTGCTTGCTATCGTCGCCCGTTTCGGCCCATGACGCACTGAGTGGATGGACTTATCCACCGTCTTGCTGCGCGAACTTCGATTGTCGGGAAGTGCCGGCTGCCGACATCAGCGAGCGTCCGGAAGGCTTCATCGTAAAAGCGACCGGCGAGACTATTCCCTACAAGGACGCAAGGATCCGAGATTCGCCCGATGGCGAGTACCATTGGTGTTCAGTGAACGGCTCCAAGAGCGGGCGCACCGTCTGCCTGTTCGTGCCGCCGCGCGGTTTCTAAACCACGTCGACCGCGTGGGGAACTGCACACTCGCCGCACGGAAGGATCAGTCCGCATCCTATGTCTTCCGCCGCCCTTTCGGACAGTTTTCCATCTGGCTGCCATTTGCCTGCTGAACTGATCGATGTTTCAACAGTCAGGGCAAATCGGATTCTGCAATGCAACTACGACCTCTTGCCTGAAGAGACCGCGACCGCCTCTGCCGGCCCGTGTTGGCCTTGCTCGCATGGGTCGAAGTCACCAGAGAATCGTTGGCACTCTCGTCAAGAGTTCACCAAGCGCCCCGAAGAAGACTTCTGCCGCGGCTCCAATCTCGGCATGCGCAGTGACAACAACCAACCCCAAGATGGAGATCGCGGATCCAAATCGGACGGCAGGGCTGCCGTCGCCACCAGGAGACACCGTGGGAATGGACGTGTCGAACGATGACCAGTTGCCATGAAGAAGGTTGTCGTTTGCGGCGCGCAAGAGCCGAGTCGCTCGAGGACCTCTGAGGCGGCTTTTTTCGCATATCCCGGGAAATGTCTCGCAGATTGAGTTAGACATCTGGCGTATCCATGACCAATTTGAACGACACTAATCTTAGGCAGACCAGTTAGAACCGGCCGTTCCCAGGGAAACTGAATTTCCGCCTTTTGGTCCTGTGGGGAGCTGTACCCATTTCAGGGGATGACGAGTATTCGCAGGCGTTATCAGGGCGATCGCCTGCGCCAGTCGGGCCAAATGCCCGGCATTCCTAAGAAACAATCAGGCGGTCACTGCCACGGCTCGCAAAATCGCCGTCTTGTTCTACAACGCCCTGCGGCACGGTATGGAATACAGCGATCCGGGAGCCTCCCACTACGAGGACAATTACCGCCGACGCATCCTGACTAATCTCGAGCGGAGGGCAAAGTCGCTTGGGTATGTCCTACAGCCCACGCCAATGCCCGCCTGATTGTTTCTTAGGAATGCCGCAAATGCCTGTCCGTCATCGCTGCGTTGCGCGAGGATATCTACCGCTGGGATGAGACCGATCCGGCTATCGAACACCTGATGGCGTTGACACGCTGACCTCCGGATGCCCCATCCTGCTGATGGGACATGTCTGTTGCTTAATCGCTTTCGCCCGGAACGAGTGCCATGGGCCAGAGCAGTCGTGCGGGTTTCGCCGGGTAGACGTGGGCGAAAGCCGGCATCGTGCCAAGCAGGGATTCGGCAAGTGCAATGCCGAGGTCACGTAGCGACAGGCTGAATGATGTTAGGCGGGGCGACAGGAATTGCGAATGCGGACTCTGACGACCGATGATCGCAAGATCTCGCCCAGGTTTTATTCCCGCTTCCACCAGCCCGCGATAAAGGCCGACGGTAATTGCTTCGTTGATCAGTACGATCGCCGTCGGACGGTTCTGAAGCGCGCTCAGTTCACGGGCGATCTGGTAGCCTCCGGCCTCGTTCGGAGTCGAACGAAAGACGTGACGCTCGTCGAGGCGAAGCCCGTGGCTGGCAAGGGTTGCCCGGCACTGATCCTCGAACACATAGCCGAGGTTCATGTCGTCATGCGGTCGCGTGATGGCAATGTTCTTGTGACCCCGGGCGACGAGCCGGTCGATGGAAGCCTCGGCCATGCCCTCGAAATCCAGGTCGAGCCACGGCTGGCCGACATCGGTCAGGCTTCGTCCGAGAGTAATGAACGGGATCTTGCGCTTGGCCAGCAGTTCGAAGCGGGCATCGTGCCGCCGGGTCGCCGAGAGGATGATGCCATCGGCAAAACCACGGGCAACGACGCGCTTCAAATAGTCGTTCGGATCCTCCTCAGAGGAGCAGAGCAGAGCGACCAGATCGAGCTTGTGACGCGCAAAAACGGTCTGAACACCATCGAAGACGCTCATGAAGAAGGTATCACCCTGGCCGGTGATTTCAGTGCCGGTCTGCATCATGAAGCCGATGACGCCAGTTGCTCCCTTCCGGAGGGCGCGACCCGATTGGTTGGCGACGTAACCAAGGGATTCCGCTGCTTCCAGCACCCTTTTTCTCGTCTCCTCGTTGACGTCGGGCTTGCCGTTCAGCGCACGGGACACCGTGCCGATCGAAATATCGAGGTGTTCAGCTAGCTCGCGAATTCCCTTCATTTTTCCGCGTTCCTCCTGAGACCCGCGACCGGCCATTTTCTCACCTCTTGACATAAAAACCCGTTGCCGCATAGTATCGTAAACGTTTACGGAAGCCAATTGAGGAGTTGCCGCTTCCGTTTCTTGGAGGAAATCACTTGAGACACAGGGCCGTTTTGTGCGGGTGCGGAGCTATGGCCAAAGGCTGGCTGAGGGCTCTGACAGAGAGCAACTCTCTTCGAGGGAAGGTGGCGATTGTCGGCCTTGTCGATCTCAATCGGGCGACCGCTGAAGCGCTCGCCGCCGAATTCCACCTTGGCGACATCCTGATCGGCACGGACCTGCCGGAGGTTCTTCGCGAAAGCCGGGCTGATTTGCTCTTTGACATCGTCGTTCCGGCGGCGCGGCGCGCAGTGGTGGCCGCCGGTCTCGCTCATGGTTGCCATGTGCTGAGCGAGAAGCCGATGGCCGCCACGCTCGAAGAGGCGCGCGAGTTGCGCCGACTTGCGACCGAGGCCTCGCGTATCCATGCGATCGTGCAAAACCGACGTTTCATCGATGGCGTTCGCCGTATACGCCGCCTCATCCAGTCCGGCAGCCTCGGCGAGCTGACGGCGTTGCATTGCGATTTCTTCCTCGGTCCGCATTTCGGGGGCTTTCGCGAACAGATGGACAATGTCCTTTTGCTCGACATGGCGATCCACACCTTCGATGCGGCCCGCTTCATGTCCGGCAAGGAGCCGCTTGCTGTCTATTGCCACGAATACAATCCGCAGGGTTCCTGGTATCGCCACGGCGCGGCCGCCAATGCGATCTTCGAATTTTCCGACAATGTCACCTTCAGCTATCGCGGTTCCTGGTGCGCCGAGGGCGCCAACACCAGTTGGGAAAGCGCGTGGCGAATTGTCGGCTCCAAGGGAACTTTGCTGTGGGATGGCGGTGAGCGTTTCGAGGCCAATGTGGTCACAGGCAGCGAGGGTTTCCTGCGTACCGTCGAGCCGATCGCAGTGCCCGAGGCCGAAGACCGTGCTGACACGCACGGGCACGCGAGCGTCATCGAGCGTTTCGTCCAAGCCATCGACGCCGGAACCGTGCCGGAAACGGATGGCAGCGACAACATCAAAAGCCTTGCCATGGTCTTCGGCGCGATCGACAGCGCGCGGGATGGCAAGCGCGTCACCATCGCAGCCTAGGGAGCCAATTTTGAAAAACCCCAGAAACTCCATTCGCATCGGAACGATGATTTCGGCCACCAAGGGCGGCGCAGACAAGCGCATCAGCCAGATCGCCGACATGGGCTTCGAGAGTTTCGAGCCCTTCTTCTGGCAGACGACCAACGGGCAGGATCTCGCCGAACTTGGCAAGCGTTGTGTGGCCGCCATCGGCGACCGCGATATCACCATCTCCACGCTCGGCATGTTCGGCAATCCGTTGGAGACGACCGCGATCGACGAGGAAACCTTGCAGGGCTGGCGGGATTGCATCGACAATGCCCACCACTTCGGCGCCACATGCGTTGCCGGTTTCACCGGCCGCCTTCGGGGCAAACCGCTCACCGACAGCTTGCCGCGCTACAGGGAAATCTGGTCGGAGCTGTCAAAACGCGCGGCCGACAGGGGAGTGAAGATCGCATTCGAAAATTGCGCGATGGACGGCAACTGGCATACCGGGGACTGGAACATCGCCCATAATCCGGACGCTTGGGAACTCATGTTCAACGAGACGCCGGACGACCACATCGGGCTCGAATGGGAACCATGCCATCAGATGGTCTATCTGATCGATCCGCTGCCGCAGATCCGCAAATGGGCGAAGAAGATCTTCCACGTGCACGGCAAGGACGCGACCATCCGCTGGGACGTCATCCGCGAACACGGAATTTTCGGCAAGGAAAAGTTCGTCTTCATGCGCACGCCCGGCTTTGGCGACACCAACTGGACCGACGTGCTCTCCGAGCTTCGGCTGGCCGGCTGGTCCGGCTCGATCGATATCGAAGGCTGGCACGATCCGGTTTATCGCGACGATCTGGAGATGACCGGCCAGGTCCATGGATTGAACTACCTCAAGACGTGCCGGGGCGGCGACTTTGTCGTCGACCCGGTCTGAGACGTGCATGCCGGCCGGCATGGAGGATGCCGGCATTGGGATAACCAAAGGAGGAGAAAATGGCTATCCGCGGTTCCGCAATCCTGGGCGCTCTCGCCCTTGCAGGTGTCTCTTTGTTCGGTCTCTCTGCCAAGGCGGACGATGTCACGATCAGCGTCTGGTCGCTCGATCGCGATATCCAGCCCGCACCGAACCTGATAGCGGACTTCAACAAGCTGAACACCGGCATCAAGGTCGAGTATCGCCAGATCCAGTTCGACGATGTCGTCAGCGAGGCGATGCGTGCCTATTCGACCGGGCAGGCGCCCGACATCATCGCTGTCGACAATCCGGAACATGCACTGTTCTCGTCGCGCGGCGCATTCCTCGATCTCACCGACATGATCGCCAAGTCGAGCGTGGTGAAGACGGCGAACTATTTTCCAGGACCTCTCGCCTCCACCATGTGGGACGGCAAGAACTACGGCCTGCCCAAGGCCACCAATACGATCGCGCTTTACTACAACAAGGACATGTTCAAGGCGAAGGGGCTCGATCCCGACAAGCCGCCACAGACTTGGGCCGAACTGGTTGATGCGGCCCGCAAGCTGACGGACCCCGCCGCCAACGTCTACGGGCTCGCGTTTTCGGCCAAGGCGAGCGAGGAAGGGACATTCCAGTTCCTCCCCTGGGCGCAGATGGCCGGCGGTGGTTACGAGCACATCAATTCGGATGGCGCCGTCAAGGCGCTCGACATCTGGAAGACGATCATAACCGAAAAACTGGCCTCGCCGGATACGCTGACCCGCGGTCAATGGGACTCGACCGGCACGTTTAATTCCGGTAACGCCGCCATGGCCATCTCCGGTCCGTGGGAGCTCGACCGGATGGTGAGCGAAGCGAAGTTCGACTGGGGTGTCGCGCTGCTGCCGGTGCCGAAGGTCGGTGCGGAGCGTTCGTCGGCCATGGGTGATTTCAACTGGGCGATTTTCTCGAACACGCAGCATCCTGCCGAAGCGTTCAAGGTGCTTGAATACTTCGCCTCCCAGGACGACCGCATGTTCAAGGACTTCGGGCAGCTTCCGGCCCGTTCCGATATCGCTATCCCCGAGACAGGCGTGCCGCTGAAGGACGCGGCTCTCAAGGTCTTCATCGAGCAGCTCAAGTTTGCAAAGCCGCGCGGGCCCCATCCGGAATGGCCGAAGATCTCGAAGGCAATCCAGGATGCAATCCAGGCGGCTCTGACCGGACAGATGACCTCGAAGGACGCACTCGACCAGGCGGCTGAAAAGATAAAGGCGGTGCTTGGCTAGAAGCCCCGGGCAAGGCGGCCCGCACGTTTCCGGACTGACCGGAGCAGCCGGCCGCCTTTCACACGCGCTCAATCGCGGCGCTCGGGCGGAAACCGCAAAACCACGCCGCCTGTTATCGGCGTGCTCCCACACGTTCTAACTTGCAGGCCGAGTTGTGCAAGCCATGTGTGCTGGCGCCTTGGCGGCGGAGGAGCCCATGAAACGCTTTCTATCCAGCATGATCGACGGCCGCGGCTTCGATATCGGACTTGTCAGCCTGCCGCTCGCCTTCCTGCTCACTCTGTCCGGTCTGCCGCTGCTCTACAATATCGTCATGAGCTTCCAGGAGGTCGACATGTTCAGCCTGGGCAGTTTCTGGCGCCCCTTCGTTGGTCTCAAGAATTATCGCGATCTGTTCGCCCAGCCGGAAACATGGCCGATCCTTGCCAATACCGCGACCTTTGTCATCGCCTCGATCACCGGTCAATTCCTGGTCGGTTTCGGCCTGGCATTGTTCTTCTGGACGAATTTTCCAGGTGCTTCGTGGCTGCGGGGTCTGTTCCTGGTGTCCTGGGTGATGCCCGGGCTTGTGGTCGGCGCAATCTGGAACTGGATCCTCTCGGGCGACTTTGGAGTGCTCAACTTTATCCTGCGCGAAACAGGTCTTATCGGTGGCAACATATTCTGGCGCTCCGATCCCGATTTTTCGCTGTGGGCGGTCATTATCGCCAACGTTTGGCTCGGCACATCCTTCAACATGATCCTGCTGTCCGTGGGACTGTCGGCCATCCCCCGCGATCTCTATGAGGCCTCCGAGTTGGACGGCGCCAATGTTTGGCAACGCTTCTGGACGATCACGCTGCCAATGATGCGCGCGTCGATAGGTGCCATCATCGCGCTCGGGCTTATCTTCACGCTGCAGCAATTCGATCTGTTCGCAGCCATCACCTCGGGAGGGCCGAACAATGCGTCGAACGTCACGCAATACTGGGCCTGGGATTTGTCGTTTCGGCAGTATGACTTTGCCAAGGGCGCGACGATCTCGGTCATCATGATCGTCTTCGTGATGATTGCCTCGGTCGTCTATGTACGCTCAACACGGCATGAGGTGCGCGGATGAGTAACGTATCCCGTGATCGTCTGCTTTTCGCAGTCGCCGTCATTCTCGCCGGCATCTATCTGTTCCCGCTCTACTGGATGTACATCACCACGATCAAGTCCGGGTCGGAGATGTTCGCCACGCCGCCGACCTTCTGGCCGACCGATCCCCAGTGGCAGATCTTCGGCAACGTCTGGCAAAGCCGGAATCTGGGCCGGTATATCTGGAATTCGCTGGTGATTGCCTGCGGGGCGGTCAGCGTCATCGCTGTGCTAGGTGTCGGCTGCGCCTATGTGTTGGCGCGCTACCGCAACATCTGGGTCGATATCGGGCTCTTCCTCATCCTCATGTTGCAGGTGCTCCCGGCATCGCTGATGGTGACACCGATCTTCGTGGGCTTTTCGCAAGTTGGACTGCTCAATTATCCGCGGCTTGCGGTCATCCTTGCGATTGCGGCGAAAAGCATGCCCTTCTTCGTCGTTCTGGTGCGCGCGACCTTCATGAGTGTGCCTCAGGAATTGGAGGAAGCGGCACTCGTAGACGGCAACTCCAGGGTCGGCGCCTTCTTCAACATTGTCCTGCCGCTGGCACGAAACGGCATCCTCGTCAGCGCCATCCTGATCTTCATGCAGGCCTTCGGAGAATTCGTCTATTCGAAATCGATGATCCAAGCTGTCGAACTTCAACCGGCCAGCGTCGGTTTGAACTCCTTCATGGGGCCGAACACCAATGAATGGAACAACATCATGGCGTATGCGGCGATCTACGTGACGCCGATCCTCGCCATCTTCGTCCTCCTGCAACGCCGCATCGTCTCTGGCCTCACCTCGGGAGCGCTCAAATGACCGCCCAGATCGAACTGACCAACGTCAACAAGTACTATGGCGCCTATCATGCGCTGAAGGATATTGAGCTTTCGATCAGAAGGGGCAGTTTCACCGCTCTCGTGGGCCCTTCGGGTTGCGGCAAGTCGACACTGCTGCGGTCCCTGGCCGGCCTTGAGAGCATATCGTCCGGCACCCTGAAGATCGACGGCGAGGTTATGAACTCCGTGCCTCCGCGCAAGCGGGATGTGGCGATGGTGTTCCAGTCATACGCGCTCTACCCGCACATGACGGTCGAGGAAAACCTGACCTACAGCCTGCGCATCAAGGGCGTTGCCAAGGCCGAGCGCAAGAAGGCGGCAAATGAAGTCGCCGCCGTGACAGGGCTTACGCATCTGCTCGGGCGCTATCCGCGTGAACTCTCCGGAGGCCAACGACAGCGCGTGGCGATGAGCCGAGCGATTATCCGTCATCCGAAGGCGTTCCTCTTCGACGAGCCGCTCTCCAATCTCGATGCGGCACTTCGTGTACATATGCGAAAGGAAATTCGCGCGCTGCACGACCGGCTGGGCGCCACATCGGTCTATGTTACTCACGACCAGGTGGAAGCGATGACGATGGCGGACCATGTCGTCATCATGCGCGATGGAGTCGTCGAGCAACAAGGCAGCCCGCTTGAGCTTTATGACCGGCCGGCGAACAAGTTTGTGGCCGGGTTCATCGGATCTCCGGCCATGAATTTTTTGCCTGCGATCGGCGGCCAGGATGGGCAGTCGATCATCTTGGATCTCGGCGTCAAACAAACAATCGCCATCAACCGGAAAGTGCGGCCGGGGCAGGCCCTGAGCATCGGTTTGCGTCCAGAGCATATCGAGCTTGCTGCGCCGGATCAGGGCGTTCTCTCGGCGCCAGTGGCGCTGGTCGAATCGACCGGGGCGACCTGCTTTTTGACGATGGCAACGACGCCCGAGCTTTCGGTGGTCTTCAATGGCCGGTCGGAGACGCGAGCCGGCGACAGGGTCGGGCTGAACTTCGCCCCCGGCAGCATTCATCTTTTCGACGCCGAAACCGAACGGCGCGTGCCGGGCTGAGGGCAAATGGCTATCGGCCGGTAGCGCTCGCATGCGTCCCGCCCACGGGTTTGCCGACGCCCTTGCGATGGCGAAAGATCACATAAGGTATCGATCGAGCGACGGGTCACATTGGCCAAGAGGCTAATTGGATTCGGATGTGCGGATGATCACTACCCATCTTGCGAGAGGCCAGATAGATGGGGTGGCGCGATCGTCCCGGTTGTGCCTCTTCGCTTCAGTAACGTACTCGTTCGGATACAGGGTTTGGTTGAAAAACGTGCTGCCGCCTGGTTGTCCGAGCCTTTGCCGATGACTATGTGTGCGGCAACCAAGAAGGGATCAAACTCAATGCGTATTGTCACATTGTTGCTCGTACTCTCCGCGCTCGCCGGATGCGCCCAGACCGCCGGCGGTGCGAGCAGTGTCAGAGAGGATTACTACGGCGGTGACGGCGGTTTCTATGCGGGCGCGGTTGCCCCGCGCTGAAGCGGTGCCGGCGGCGCAGCAAGTGTGCTGCTGATGGTCGTGAAAACTCCGACAGCGACTGGGGCCTAACAAGCGAATCGACTCGCGTGACGGGACAGTGCCCTCGTTGGGGAACGCCTCAGCAAAGGCGCGCGTATACTTGAGGTTTTGTACCGAAAGTCCGTCATTTCAGGGCAGTCGCGCCGAAGATCCGCGGCGGGCCGATCGATGACGCTGCTGCCCCATCCCTCGGCGTTTTGGCGTGCCAAGATCTCGCGGCCGATGCTCCAGTAGAGCAGAACGAGTTCTCGGTTAACGGCAACGGTTGCCCTCAGGCGCACTGACTTGCCGCCGAGCGCGTGGACAAGCGGCGATTGTTTCGAGCGGGGGGGAGACTACCGTGCAGCGTGGCTGCCGAGATCTTTCATCCGATCTCGCTGGCGACAAACATCTGCGAATGTGGGAAACTGCGCGCATATGAAGCCCAACGATATCGTGGCGCCGCAGGAGCGGTCAGTGCTGTGGATCGAAAGCTTGCAGCCATCCTTTCAGCCGATGTTGTTGGTTACAGCCGCCTTACCGCGCTGGACGAGGAGGGCACGATTCGCGCACTCGATCTGTGCCGCAATCGGATCGCCGAATTGGTACGCGAGCATGGCGGCCGTATCTTCGGTAGCGCCGGTGACGGCTTTGTTGCCGAGTTCTCAAGCGCTGTTCAGGCCGTCCGGTGCTCCGTCGAAATCCAGCGCGGTCTTCTTAGCGTGTCAGAAGACCCCGAACGGCGCTTGGAATTCCGCATCGGCGTTAATCTCGGTGATGTCATTGTGTCGCGAGACGATCTGCTCGGGGACGGCGTCAATATTGCGGCTCGCCTGCAGGAAATTGCCGCTCCGTCAGGCATCTGCATTTCGGGATCCGTGCGCGAACATCTCGACGGCAAGGTGCCGTTTACGCTGACCAGCCTCGGTGAGCGCAGCTTGAAGAACATCCCCCGGCCAATTTTCGTCTTTCGGGTCGAATGGCAGCAAGGGACGCCTGTCGAAGGCGGCATCGCGTCCGCGCCATCATTTGCCGTCCGCCGTGACAAGGACCAGCCGTCGATCGCCGTCATGCCCTTCGACAACCTCAGCGGTCAGGGTGACGAATACTTCGTGGACGGCGTAGTGGAAGAGATTACCGCAGCGCTCTCTCGCGTTCGGGACTTCTTTGTCATCGCGCGCCAGTCCGCCTTCACTTACAAGGGACGTTTTGTCGACGTGCGTGAAGTCGGCAGGGAGCTCGGCGTCAACTATGTGGTCGAGGGCACCGTTCGCCGAGGCGGCGACCGATTGCGCATTTCGGTGCAGTTGATCGATGCCGAGACAAGAGCCCAGTTCTGGGCCGATCGTTACGAAGGCGCAATCGAAGATATTTTCGAGTTCCAGGATCTGATCGCGGCTCAGGTGGCAGGCGCCATTCACCCTGCCATCCGCGATGCCGAGATCGCACTGGCCAGGCGCAAGCCGCCGACCAGTCTCAGGGCCTATGATCTCATTATGCGGGCCTTCCCGAACCTCTGGGGCCGCCGCAAGGATACCAACAACCAGGCGATCGAGTTGCTTCAGCAAGCGATTGCCGTCGATCCGGGCTATGGCCGCGCACATGCACTCTTGGCGTGGTGCCATGCCTCGAACGCCTCCTACCTGTGGACCGAACAGCCGGAACGTGAGCTGGAAAGGGCGCGCGCGGCGGTCGAAGCCGTGGGCTCGATCAGCGATGATCCAACCGCGCTGACTGCCGCCGGCGCGGCATTAAGCATCTGCGGTGACCAGAAGCGCGCCACCACCTTTATCGAAAAGGCGCTCGCGCTTGATCCAAACAATGCCTGGGCATGCGCGCGTCTGGGTTGGCTCGCCATTTACAAGGACGAAGCCTCGCAAGCGAGGGAACATTTCCAGCGTGGGATGGCTCTGAGTCCAAGGGATCCGTTTGTATTCAACATGAGATTGGGGATGGCCTTTTCCCTGGCCATGGAAGGTTGTCTTTCACAGGCCATTGCGATCGCCCATGAGGTCATCAACACCTATCCTGACGTGACCTGGTCCTACCGCCATCTCGCCGCTTGGTCGGCGATGAACGGAGACCTGGAGACCGCCCGATGGGCCGCGCAAAAGCTATTGGCGGCCGAGCCAGGCTTTACAATCGACCGGTATCGAGCGCTGCCCTGGTTTCGAAACATACCGCAATGGCAACATCAAATGGCCGAGGGCTTGCGGAAAGCAGGATTGCCCGAACGCTGATTGGTGTTGAAGCACGCGCCAACTCCGCTTTTAGCCGAGAGTTTGCTCGCTTGTGCAAAGCCAACCAAATGTCTCGGAAGGTTGAAGGGGCCATTCGTCATGAGCCCCGTGCACGGATTGTTGCGAGGATGTTCGCGTTCTGGGCCACGAAGATCCATAATGTATGAAGTGGAAGCGCCTCAATTCCTTGTCGCGCTTCGCAGCTCCACTCATGTCGACCACGCGGCCGGAGACGGCAATCAGCTTGTGAGCAGCATGGCGCCCCGGAGACGGGGCAATCACCCAGGTGTCGTCATTTCACCAGCTCGACCTCGCTCGGCCGCCAAGTTTTGTCGAAAAACGAGGGTAACGGGCTGTACAGGCGCAAGATCGTGAACCAGCCCTTCTTGGGATCGGTTTGGATCCAGTTGCCGCGCCCCACCCCCTTCGGCTGGGTGGGGCCGAAATAGACGACCGTGGCGCCATCGGCGGCGGTCTCTGCAGCCGGCGATGGATAGCTCTGACTGCCGGCGCGCGGGTATTTCTGCGGCGTCTGCAGCATCGAACGCGTCTGGTTGTCGTAGAGTGTAAAGGACCAGAATGCCTCGGTCGGGATGTCCTTGGGCAGCGTCACCTTATAGGTCTTGGAGCCGTCAAAAGGGGTGCCCTCGGCATCAAGGAAGCCCATCAGGTACTGGGAACCCACGCGCGGAGTGCGCATGATCATGCCGGGCGAGTCAAGCGTATAGCCGTAGTAGAAGGCTGTTCGCGAATCGAGCGTGCGCGCACCGGTTGGTGGCAGCGGTTTGAACAAGCCTTCCTCGAAGACTGGCGGCGGGGTTTCGAAAAACGCGCCGCCTTCCCATAACATGCTGCCCCAGTGCGAGTTTTCGTAATAAGCCCAGTCCGGATGTTTCATCGCGTAGCGCCAGTTGAGCGCCCGACCCGTTGCCTGCCCGACTGCGGCTGCTTCCGAGAGAATCTTCTTCATCCGCTCGTCGGGGGCAAATTTCTTGCCATGTGCGATGCCGATCGCTGCGAGCTGCCCGGCGAGCTCGATGTCGTAGCTCGTGGCTGGCTCGTTCTGGACGTTTTCATTGATCAGTTCGAAGAAGCTGTAGTCGCTTGGCGGGATCGTGTTGAACGACTTCCCGCTAACCTCGACGAACTTCGTCTCGGGGACTTCCGCCTCGCCTGCGATCCGCACCGTCCCCTCGAGCGCCTGCGCGATGCTGGTTCCGAAGGAGCCGGCGGAATAGGGATAAATCTTGAGGTTGCGTTTGACGTTCTCCACCGCCGGCTTGGGGTCATTGTTGAGGAGATAAGCTCGCGCAGCATAGAGGGCGAGGTTGGTTTTCGAATGTGCAACGAAGTAGCCGCCCTCGGGCAGCGGACCGGTATAGTCGGGGCCGACGATCAGATATTTGCCGCCGAGGCCGCGATCCGGGCCTGGGGCACCGATATCGATGATCCAGGAGAACCACATATCATTGATGGTGCCGACGGCGCCTGATGGCTGTTCGACGACGATGGGCCCTTTGCTCAGATCGAGCGCGGTCAAATAGTAAACGGTATCGGCATTTGCGGTGAGGAATAGCGAGTTCGCATCCATCAGATCGGAGAAGATCGCAACATCGCCAGCATTGACGCCGATGCTCGCGAAGCCCTTGACAATCGCCAGGGCTGACGCGCCACGGAAGCTGTTGTTGTAGACATCGAGCGCACGTGTGAAGTCGAGCGCATCGTATACCTTCTTGGCGGTTTCGGCGGTCGGGGCGCCATCCTTGAACTCCAGTGTCCCGATACGCGTTTGCACCGCATCGGGGGCGCCAAGGGATCGGACGGCCTCGGGTGCTACCTGTGCGACGGCAGCGCCCGAAGACAGGGCGGAGGCAGCAATCAGTATGGTCAAAGTCGATCCTAGACAGCGATTCATGGTTTTCCCTCGTCCCAGCACTGCGCGGAAATCTCAACCATTGCTAGAACGTTGTCCAGAGGAGAACTTCTCGCAGTCTTCTCCTCGTGGCCGGAAAGATGCTCCACTATGGCGGCTTCGCGCTCGAGCAGGTCGGCGGCGATCTCGATCGCGTCGACGCGGTAGTTGTCGTTCGGACCGGAACCGCCGGACCAAACTGAAATGGTGACGTCCTTGACGGATGCGACAACGGCCGTCGAGGCGAGCAGGGCGGTTGCGAGTGTTGCGGACTTCGATAACGATACAATGGTCATTGGCCTAACCCCGAAGATTGGAACTGGCTTCGCCCGCATATCAACGGCTCGCCGGTGCACGGCTTCAGAACCATTGACGCGCCCCGACAAAGCAACCATGTGGCGAGGGGTGTCACGCGACTGTCACGCGCAAATTACTTTAGAAGCTGCTAAGAAGTGGAAAGGCCATGCCGGTGTTCGAGTACGAAGATGCGCCGATACCTCTTCCACATTCATCTTCTTGGGACGGTCAATCGCGACCGCACCGGAACGTTTCATGCCAGCGACAGCCAGGCGGTGGCGCGCGGTAGGTCGGTTGCGGACGGGATCGCAGAAGACGACAGGCACCGGAGCGTAATCGTAACTGTTGAAAGGGCAGGTGGCCCTGTTTTGGCGCGCGTAACGGCGACGAAGGCCATGCCTCCCTGGCAGTCTGCAAGCTCGAAGTTCGAACATGCCTGGCGGGAGCTGCCGGCATGGATACCAGGCAACTCCCGCGGGATTTCGCCCGCGCGTTCAGGCAGGAGTGAAAGTTTGGACGGTGAGCTGGTCCTGAAAGACTAGCCGATCAGTGGAAATTCTTGAGGTTGATCGTTGCGCTGAATTCGCCGTTCATGAGTCGCTTCAGGTGAAAGCCAGCGAGCGGGTCCTCCGGATTGCGACCGACCAGCGCAGCGAATGAAGCTATGGCACGAGGATCGCCGGCTTCCAGCTCTTCGAATGCAGCCACATAGGCCTGCGTTGCGCCACTGGCATAGATTTCGGCGTCAAGAGGCTCGAACGCGCGGATCGGCTCCACCCTGCCTCTAAGCAGGAGGTCGCCAACGGGGCGACCGCAAAACCCCTGCATGTTCGCCGCGAGGCTGCCACTCACGCAAATACGCGTGCCAAGCGACTTGTTGGCCGCTTCCAGACGCGCGGCAACGTTGATGGTGTCGCCGTAGGCACTATAGTCGAAGAACTTTCCTCCGCCGAAGTTGCCGACTACGGCCGTACCAGCATGTGCACCAATCCGGGTGTGGCCGAGAGCTATTCCCTTTCTGCGCCAGTGTTCTCGAAAAGACCGTGCGAAAGCGTCAAGTGCGAATGAACAGGCGACCGCGCGGCTGGCATGGTCCGACTGATCGACCGGCGCACCGAAAAGGACATGCAGTGCGTCGCCAATGACCTTGGCGACAGTACCGTCGTGGGCGAACACGATGTCCGTCATGCCGACGATGTAATCATTGAGCAGTTGCCCAAGCACATTCGGCTCGATCGTTTCCGCCAGCGTGGTGAATCCGGTCAGATCGGTAAAGAGTGATGCAACATTTCGGCGCTTTCCGCCAAGATCAAGGGCGTCGGCGCCATTGGCCAGGCGTTCGGCAAGGTTTGGCGAAAAGTAACGGGAAAGCGCTGCGCGCGCCTGCTCGGCCGCAGACTGCCTGCGTTGCGCCTCACGCAACGTCTCCACATGGTGGATCGTCTTGACGATTGTCGCCTCTAGATCGGGAAAATCGATCGGCTTCGTTACGAAATCATAGGCGCCGCGGTTCATCGCGATGCGGATGTTGGCCATATCGCTGTAGGCGGAGACGATTATCGTGGATAGATCCTCGTCCATCTGCTGAAGCTTCGCCAGCAGCGACAGGCCATCCATACGCGGCATGTTGATGTCGCTCAGCACAATATCCACGTCGTGGTTGGCGGCAAGCACGGCCAGAGCGTCAACTCCGTCGCGGGCGAACAGGAAACGCAATGATCCGTCACGGACCTGCTTCCGGAATTTCTGGAGAAGAAGCATCTCCAGGTCCGGCTCGTCGTCCACAACCAGTATGCTCGTGTTCATGCGGCGGGCCCAACTCGACTGTCGATTTCTTCTCGCAACGCGCTGAAGTCGATCGGCTTGGTGAGCAACGCTTCTGCGCCACTTTCCATGGCTCTTCGCTTCGTATCCGGATCGCCATAGGCGGTGATCATGATCACCGGCACATCAGGCCGTACGCTCTTCGCCTTCGGCAGTAACTCGAGCCCGCTCATGCCTGGCATGTTAACGTCGGACAGAATGAGGATGAGCGTGACGTCGCCTGCATCGGCGATCCTTACGAGTGCGGATGACGCTGATCGCGCGAATTCCATGACAAAGCGGCCGGCGCGCAGGTCGTGGCGGAACTGCTGTCTGAAAAGCAATTCGACGTCAGGCTCGTCGTCGACCACCAGGATGAGGAGGCTCATGTTCTGCCCTCCGGCGTGGTCTTCGCCGGGGTAATCCGCGGCAGTCGAATGCGAAACTCGGTGTGATGACCAAGCTCAGAGTCCACCTCGATCGAACCGGCATGCTGCTTGACGATTATGTCGTGGCTGAGCGACAGGCCGAGACCCGTTCCCTCGCCAGCAGGCTTGGTTGTGAAGAAAGGATTGAACATCTTCTCCCTCACCTCTGTCGGGATTCCGATTCCATTATCACGGATGATGATCTCAACGCTGTCTCCGAGGTCCCTGGTCACCGCCGCGAGCGTCGGCTCATAACTGTCGGCGACCTCGGACACCGCGCGGCTGCTCGTCGCGTAGAAGCCGTTGGAGATAAGGTTGAGAAGCACGCGCGTGATCTCCTGCGGGTATAGATCGACTTCCCCGGCCGCCGGATCGAGTGATTTCTCCAGCGTGATCGTGAACCCCTGCTTCTCCGCTCGAGCGCCATGATAGGCGAGATTGAGGCTCTCCTCGACGATGGCGTTGATATTGGTCGGCCTGCGCTCGCCCGTCCCCTGACGCGAATGCAGGAGCATGTTCTTGACGATTGAATCGGCGCGCTTGCCGTGCTGGACGATCTTTTCCAGATTGCCCTTTATCGTCTCGGCGAGTGTGTCGATCTCGGCGCGCGGCGCGCCGTCGGCCACCGCGCCGTCGAGCGCCTGCTGAAGCTCTTCGAGCAACTCCACCGACAGCGCCGAGAAGTTGTTCACGAAGTTCAACGGGTTCTTGATCTCGTGCGCGATTCCGGCGGTCAGTTGTCCGAGCGAGGCAAGCTTTTCCGTCTGGATCAACCGGTTCTGCGTGGCTTTGAGTTCCTCAAGGGAGCGCGACAGTTCCTCGGTTCTCGTCTGCACTTCCTGGAAAAGACGCACATTTTCGATCGCGATCACCGCTTGGTCGGCGAAGGTCGATGCCAACTCGATCTGCTTATCGGTGAAGGGCCGCACGGTCGATCGGGCCAATGCGAGTACCCCGATCGGGCTTCCTTCGCGAAGGAGCGGCACGCCAAGTACGCTACGAAATCCGCCAAGTCTTTGCGCTTCCGGCATGGCATACTCCGGATCGTCGAGGACGTCGACGACCTGGACCGGCCGGACCTCAAGCAGGGTTCGCCCGACTACGCTGCCGCGCCCCGGCTCTAGCGGCAGCGCTCGGAAATATTGGTCGAATTCCTGCGAGAAGCCGAAGCGGGCGACAGGATAGTGCGCGTCACCCATCGGCCGGGTCATCGTAGCCATGTCTGCCTCGCAAAGACGGGCAGCGGACGCTACGAGGGTATCCAGAACCGATTGCAGGTCGAATGCGGAGCGGCTGATGACCTTCAGTACGTCCGCCGTTGCGGTCTGCTGCTTCAGCGCTTCGGCCAGTTCCGCGGTCCGCGACTTCACCTCGTCGAACAGCCGCACGTTCTCAATTGCTATGACCGCTTGGTCGGCAAAGGTCTGGAGAAGGTCGATCTGCTTCTCGGCAAATGGTTTGACTTCAGTTCGTCGTATGACGAGGCCACCGATAGCCTCCTGTTGCCTCAGCAGGGGCGCGGCCAAGATCGTGCGATGCCCCATCCGCACGGCCATGCTCTGTCCCTCTGGGTATTCGATGGCGTTGGCCGTCAGGTCAGGCACATGAATTGGTTTTCTGTCAACGACGGCCCGCCCGGTCACCCAGCCCCGCGACACCGGCCAGCCGACGAAATCGATCGGTATTGGGCCGTGATGCGCCCTCAAGTAGAGAGTGTCTCCATCCTTCAGGAAAATGGCTGCATCATAGGCCTCGCATAGCCGCACCGCCGATTCCACAAGCGTATCCAGCACCGTCTGGAGATCGAAGGTCGACCGACTGATGACTTTGAGGACATCGGCTGTCGCGGTTTGCTGCTGCAGTGCCTCCTTGAGGTCGAGGTTCCGTTCCTCCAGATCCGAAAACAGTCGAACGTTCTCGATCGCTATTCCGGCCTGGTCGGCGAAGGTCTTGAGGAGGTCGACCTGCCGATCGGGAAACAATCCTGGTTCGGTTCGTGCCACGACAATGGTGCCGATGGGAACACCGCCGCGCATGATAGGTGCGGCCAGCAGGCTTCGGTGGTTAGACGCTTGAGCCCTGATGGCGGGATGCATCACGTATTCCGGATCGACGAGCCGGTCCGGTATCTGTTCCACCGATCGGCTGAGGATCGAGCGCCCGGCCGCAGTGCCTCGACCGGGTGGGGCTGGAAGCACCGCGCTCTCGGGTTCCAGCCGGTGATGCGCCACGAAATGCAACAGCTCGCCATCATAGCGAAACACGTGACAGAATTGCGCGCCGCACAGCCGGGCGGCGCGCTGGGCGATCGTGTCGAACACGGGCTGCGCATCGGTCGGTGAGGTCGAGATGACGCGAAGTATTTCGCTGGTCGCCGTCTGCTGTTCGAGCGCCTCGCCAATCTCTCGGTTGCGCGCTTGCGCCTCCTCGAAAAGACGGACGTTCTCGATCGCGATCACGGCCTGATCGGCAAAGGTTCGCAGGAGTTTGATCTGCCTTTCTGGAAAGTATCCGACCGCACGGCGACTAACGCCGATCGCTCCGATCGGACGCCCGGTCAGCATCAGCGGTACGCCGATCGAGCTGCGATAGGACACGATTTTCGCCAGGGGCAGCAACTGGTATTCAGGATCGGCAAATACGTCAGGAATCTGCTCTATGGCACCGCTGAGAACGGCTCGCCCCGTTACATAGCCCCTGTAGGGTTTCCGCGGGAAACTGGCGCGGGCCGCTTCAATGCCTTCGCGCGATATGCCGTGATAGGCGACGGCGTGTAGGAGCTCGCCATCGAACCGAAACACAAAACAGAATTCTGCCGCGCACAGCCTCGCTGCGCTTTTCGCTATCGCATCGAAGACGGGCTGCGCGGAGCTGGTCGAGGTCGGAATGACCCGCAATATTTCGCTCGTCGCTGCCTGTTGCTCGAGGGCTTCGTCAAGCTCCCGCTTCAGCAGTTCGACCTGGCGTCTGAGACTGACGCTTGATTCATCCGCCTCGCGCCCCTCCACTGCAGTATCCCCCATGCAATCAGCTTGCGTCGAGCGCTTCCGTCACCACTGGGTGCGCCATGGCCGGCGCCAGAGTGGATAGAATACTCCAACTGATAAGGTGTGACGAGGTTACTTCACTGCCATGCTCGTCTGACGGCGTTTGGCCCAGGCGGCAACTACACTTGACGATGAGACTACCGGCTCGAGCGGAACTTTAGTTCCGTCAGTCAGTTTTGCAGTGAAAGGCGCGAGCATAACGTGATGTCAGAGAAAGTTCCTGTGCCGCCGAGGAAGGGCGACCCGAAATCGCAGGCGGACCGCAATCGCGATCCGCACAACGCCGAGCCGAAGTCCGACGAACAAACACATCCGCCTCGCGACACGAGAGACGCGCCAGCGCCAAACCCAAATGGCAAGGCCGCCTCTGAATCGTGAGGCCGAGTACGGTCCGCCACCCATGGAGCCAATAGCGACCAGAGCCGCGGCACCGACGTCTACTTCGCTCTTCGCAAGTGCTCCACTTAACACGGCTGCCGCGAGTACGTACGCGTCAAGCGCCACCCGATCTGGCAGATTTGTTCCGTTGCTAGAGCAAACCAATGCTCCAGAAGATCGACCGGCGGTCAGGCAACGATGCGAACTCCAGGCTCGCCTTCCTCGACCTCACCAATGATCCTGGCGGCGGGATAGCCTGCCGCAACGATGTGATGAAGCAGATCCTGCGCTCGATGGGCGCTGAATGACACAAGAAGACCGCCGGAGGTTTGGGGATCGGTCAAGATGTGACGTTGCCACATCGGGAGAGCATCTGGCAAAGAGACCTCGGTGCCATAACTGGCCCAGTTTCGATCGGATGCGCCGGTCACGAATCCTTGCTCGGCGAGCTCGGCGCAGCGGGAAAAGAAGGCAAAGTTGCGCGCCTTCAGCGATAACAGCTTTTTTGATCCGCGTGCCATCTCCAAAGCGTGACCGAGCACACCGAAGCCGGTGACGTCGGTGACGGCGTGCACGTCAGGGTCCGTGGCGAGTTCCGTGCCGATACTGTTGAGACGCGTCGTCGACGCGATGAGTTCCGCGTAGGCATCCGATGGCAGTGCCCCCTTCTTGAAGGCCGCTGAATAGATCCCGACACCGAGTGCCTTTGTCAGGATCAGCGCGTCGCCGGTTCGGGCGCTGCTGTTGCGCCGAATGCTGGCTGCCGAACATGTTCCTATCACCGCCAGGCCATAGATAGGTTCGGGGGAATCGATTGAGTGGCCACCCGCCACCGGAATGCCTGCCTCTGCGCAAATTGCGGCGCCGCCTTTCAAGATCTCCCGCACCATCTCAGCCGGCATCTTGGCGATCGGCATGCCGACAATGGCGAGCGCCATAATGGGTTTGCCGCCCATGGCATAGACGTCGGAGATGGCGTTGGTCGCCGCGATCCGGCCGAAATCGAAGGGATCGTCGACCATCGGCATGAAGAAATCAGTGGTCGCGACTACGCAGGTTTCATTGTCAAGCTGCCAGACCGCGGCGTCGTCGCCCGTCTCCGTACCAACGAGAAGCTGGGCGAAGTCGCCCGTGGGTTGATGGACAAGCAATTGCTGCAGGACCGAGGGCGCCAGCTTGCAGCCGCAGCCGCCGCCGTGGGCAAGTGCAGTCAGCCGGAGGGGCGTCGTTGCAGTCGAGGTGTCCATGATTGCCTCCCATGCTTCGCAAGGATGAATCTTCAGCCCGCTCCCAGTCCGTCACAAATTTGACGCGAGCGGACCACGCATTCAGTCGGATACGGCTCGAGCGCGCCTGTGCTTCCAATCACATACGCACAGGTCGCCGTAGCACTTTGAAGTTACTGTAGTCGGGCCTTGTTGAACTGACTTCCGCCGGCGGATACTTGCGGGAGTCGGATGCCGGTTCGTCTGCTCGAATGTTGCAGAATATGAGCGGGCACAATTCGAAGCGATCGCCGGCTGCGGCGGCGCAATGTCAGCTCGATGTGGAGCGCCCCGAAACTCGGGAGCGGCGAGCAAGCTCATGAATTGAATATGGTCGATCGCGAATAGGGCGTCAATTCGGGTTTCGTTTATGTCCCGCAACAGGGGCGATGGCCGCCAGTTCAAATATATGATGGCTTTGGATTTAACTAGAGAATGGCTTTCACGTTTATCTTTCTTATTAAATTGACAATAGAAAACGGACAGCTAAGATTTTAATTTCAAAGGCCGAGTTATGCCTGAGTATGCGAAGGCGTACCAAGGTTTCCGGCGCGCCCCTGTTGGCAAAGCCGGTATTCAGGGAGGTATCATGGCATGAACATGGAACTCTCGCGGCGCCAATTTCTCGGCGCAGCCGGTGCCGGGGTTGCGGTCACGGCGCTCGGTGCTCTTGGCTTTGGTGACATCGAGGCGGCGCATGCCGAAGCGATCCGCGCCTTCAAGCTGGTAAACACCACCGAAACCCGCAACACGTGTCCCTATTGTTCCGTCGCATGCGGCGTCATCATGTATTCGAAGGGCGACCGGGAGAAGGGCGAGCAGGCGGAGATCATCCATATCGAGGGTGACACCGACCATCCGACCAACCGCGGCACGCTGTGTCCCAAGGGGGCGGCGCTGCTCGATTTCGTGAAGTCGGACACGCGGCTGAAATATCCGATGATCCGCAAGCCGGGGTCGGACAAGTTCGAACGAATAAGCTGGGATGACGCCCTTGACCGGATCGTCCGGCTGATGAAGGACGACCGCGACGCCAATTTCGTGGAGAAGAACAAGGATGGCGTGACGGTGAACCGGTGGATAACGACCGGCTTCCTCGCGGCCTCGGCGACAACGAACGAAACGGCATGGGAGACCTACAAGGTCGTCCGCAGTGCCGGGATGCTGGTCTTCGACAACCAAGCGCGTGTCTGACACGGCCCCACGGTAGCCAGTTTGGCTCCAACATTCGGCCGCGGCGCAATGACCAACTCCTGGACGGACATCAAGAACACCGACCTCGTGATCATCATGGGCGGCAATGCCGCAGAAGCGCATCCGTGCGGCTTCAAATGGGTGACCGAGGCGAAGGCCAATCGTGGCGCGAAGCTCATCGTCGTCGATCCGCGCTTCACCCGCTCCGCATCAGTCGCTGATTTCTACGCGCCCATCCGCCAGGGCACGGACATCGCCTTCCTGCTCGGCGTGATTAACTACTGCATCCAGAACGACAAGGTGCAGTGGGACTATGTCAAGGCGTTCACCAATGCCAGCTACATCGTCAAGGACGGCTTCGCCTACAAGGACGGGCTGTTCACCGGCTATGACGAAGCGAAGCGCGACTATGACAAATCGACCTGGGACTATGTTATTGGCCCCGACGGCTATGCGGTCGTGGACGATACGCTGACCAATCCGCGCTGCGTTTGGAACCTGCTAAAAGAGCATGTCTCCGTCTATACCCCCGAACTGGTTGAGCGCATCTGCGGCACGCCGAAGGACAAGTTCCTGAAGGTGGCCGAGATGATCGCGGAATGCTCGTCGCCGACCAAGGTGATGACCTCGATGTATGCGCTCGGTTGGACGCAGCATTCCAAGGGCTCGCAGAATATCCGCGCCATGGCGATGGTGCAGTTGATCCTCGGCAATATCGGCATGCGCGGCGGCGGCATGAATGCGTTGCGCGGCCATTCGAACATCCAGGGCCTCACCGATGTCGGGCTGATGTCGAACCTCCTGCCAGGCTACCTGACGATACCGAACGAGAAGGAGGCCGATCTCGAGACCTACATGTCGACACGCGGCTTCAAGCCGCTGCGCCCCAACCAGATGAGCTACTGGCAGAACTACCGGAAGTTCTTCGTCAGCTTCCAGAAGGCGATGTGGGGTGCTGCCGCGACACCGGAAAACCAGTTCGCCTATGACTGGCTGCCGAAGCTCGATGTCCCCGGCTACGACATCCTGCGCGCCTTCGATCTGATGAACCAGGGCAAAATGACGGGCTACATGTGCCAGGGCTTCAACCCGTTACTGGCCGCCCCGAACCGGAAAAAGGTGACGGATTCCCTGTCGAAGCTCAAATTCCTCGTCACCATGGACCCGCTCGACACCGAGACATCGCGTTTCTGGGAGAACCACGGCGAGTACAACGATGTCGACCCCTCGCAGATCCAGACGGAAGTGATCCAGCTTCCCTCCACCTGCTTCGCCGAAGACGAAGGTTCGCTCACCAATTCCAGCCGTTGGCTGCAGTGGCATTGGCCGGGCGGCACGCCTCCAGGCGAGGCGATGACCGACAACTGGATCATGGCGCAGATCCATATGCGGCTGAAGGAGCTCTACCGCAAGGAAGGCGGAAAGTTTCCGGATCCGATCGTCAATCTCGACTGGGCCTATGCCGATCCAAATGAGCCGACCGCCGAGGAGCTTGCCAAGGAGATCAACGGCAGGGCGCTTGCCACCGTCTACGATACAGCCGACCCGACGAAGGTCGTGGCGGAGGCCGGTAAGCTCTTGCCCGGCTTTGCGGCACTGCGTGACGACGGCTCGACAACGTGCGGCTGCTGGGTCTATTCCGGCTGCTTCAATGAGAACGGTAACAACATGGCCCGGCGCGACACGTCGGACCCGGACGAGACCGGCGCCTATTCGAAGTGGACGTTCTCCTGGCCCGCCAACCGCCGCATCCTCTACAACAGGGCCTCGGCGGACCTCAATGGCAAGCCATGGGATCCGAGCCGCAAGATAATCGAATGGGACGGGACGAAGTGGTCGGGCTACGACGTGCCCGACATTGCGCCGACGGCAAAGCCTGGGGACGTCGGGCCGTTCATCATGAACCCGGAAGGGGTCTCTCGCCTCTTCACAAGGGGAATGATGCGCGACGGTCCGTTCCCGGCGCATTACGAGCCGTTCGAATCGCCGCTCGACAATCTCGTCGCCCCGAAAGTGCGTGGTAATCCGGCGGCGCGGGTGTTCAAGGGCGACTTCGAGCAGTTTGCCGAGGCCGCCTCGAAGGAGTTCCCCTATGCCGCGACCTCCTACCGGCTGACCGAGCACTTCCATTACTGGACCAAGCATGTCCGGGTGAACGCCGTGCTGCAGCCGGAATTCTTCGTCGAGATATCGGAGGAACTCGCGGCCGAGAAGGGCATCACCAAGGGTGGCTGGGTGCGCGTCTGGTCAAAGCGCGGATCGATCCAGGCCAAGGCGGTCGTCACCAAGCGGATCAAGCCGCTGATCTGCGACGGCAAGCCCGTCCACGTCGTCGGCATCCCCTTGCACTGGGGCTTCACCGGCGCAGCCAGGAAGGGCTTTGGTCCGAACTCGCTGACGCCCTTCGTCGGCGACGCCAACATCGAGACGCCGGAATACAAGGCGTTCCTGGTCAATATCGAGCCCATTGCCGGGCCGGTGGCGTAGGAGGCATGAACCATGTTCCCGCCCGTCCCAAACCCCACCACCGTACCTCAACAACCGAAGTTCGGCGAAAAGGACCTGATGCGGAGATCGGCGTCGACCGTGACGCCGCCGGCCCAGCGACAGACCGAGGTGGCGAAACTCATCGACGTCTCGAAATGCATCGGCTGCAAGGCCTGCCAATCGGCCTGCATCGAATGGAACGACACTCATCCGCAACTCGAGAGCAATACGGGCGTCTACGAAAATCCACACGACCTGACCCCCGACATGTTCACGCTGATGCGGTTCACCGAGTGGGAGAATCCGGATACGAACAATCTGGAATGGCTGATCCGCAAGGACGGCTGCATGCATTGCGAGGACCCAGGCTGCCTCAAGGCGTGCCCGGCACCCGGTGCTATCGTCCAATATTCGAACGGCATCGTGGATTTCGTCCACGAGAACTGCATCGGTTGCGGCTATTGCGTCAAAGGGTGCCCGTTCAACATTCCCAGGATTTCCGAGGTCGATCACACCGCCTACAAATGCACGCTTTGCTCTGATCGCATCGCCGTCGGCCAGGGACCGGCCTGCGCCAAGGCCTGCCCGACGCAGGCGATCGTCTTCGGCACCAAGGAGGAGATGAAGAAACATGCGGAGGGACGGGTCACCGACCTGAAGTCTCGTGGCTTTGCGAATGCGGGCCTTTACGATCCGCCGGGGGTTGGCGGCACACATGTCATGTATGTGCTGCACCATGCCGACAAGCCGGAGATCTATGCCGGTCTGCCCAACAATCCGACGATCAGCCCGATCGTCGAGGCGTGGAAGGGCGTGACGAAATATGCCGGCCTCGCCGTCATGGGCGTCGCGGCGGTCACCGGCTTCCTGCATTACATGGTCAACGGCCCGAACCGCGTTTCCGAAGAAGACGAGGAGGCGGCTCAGCGGCTCACGGGAGATCGGTCCTCATGAGTACGGATACTGGATATGACGTCGGGAAAGGCGACAGCGTTCACCCCGGCAAACCCGTCACGGTCGATCGCTATACCGGCGGCGCGCGGATCAACCATTGGATCACCGCCACGAGCCTCGTACTGCTCGCGCTGTCCGGCCTATCCCTCTTCCACCCGCGGCTGTTCTTCCTGTCCGCGCTCTTCGGCGGCGGTCAATGGGTGCGGACCATTCACCCCTGGATCGGTGTCGTCCTTTTCTTCAGCTTCCTTGGTCTTTTCTTGCGCTTCTGGAAGCTCAATCTCTGGAAACGGGAAGACGGCACCTGGCTTGCACGCGTGCGCGACGTGCTCGCTGCCCATGATGAGCGCCTGCCTGAAGTCGGCAAGTACAATGCCGGGCAGAAGCTGGTCTTCTGGTCCATGTCGATCCTGATCATCGTGCTGATAGGGTCCGGTATCGTCATATGGAATCAGTATTTCGCGGCTTACACCACGATCGAGCAGCAGCGATGGGCCCTTCTCGTGCACTCGATCGCCGCCATCGTCGCGATCAGCGTCTGGATCACCCACGTCTATGCAGCGATCTGGGTAAAGGGTACGATACGCGGGATGGTACGCGGCTCGGTGACCGGTGGCTGGGCATGGCGGTATCACCGCAAGTGGCTGCGCGAGCTCGTTTCCAAATCGCCGGCGGATGCGCCGACGGACGACAAGAAGAGGACCGCAGCCGAGTAGTTGCTTCAGGGTTCGCATCACGTGACCCGTCGGGTTCGTGAGGGAGTGTGATGACACGCAAAGACGCCGCAGCGCCCGATCCGACCGCTATTGGAGACGTCTCCTCGCCACCCTTTGTACGCCTGCCAAACACCGCGTCCCTCTTTGCCACGCGAGCCACGCGTTTCAGTCATCTGGCCGAGGCGAGCGGGCTTGCACCCTATCTCAACTTCCTTGCGGGACTGACGACCGCGCAGCACCTCATCCAAGCCGACCTCCCGCCCGCCGAGAGCCCCGACGCCGCGACGCTCCTGCGCGCCCACGAGTTCGAAATGCCGCCGCTCCACTGCAACAGGATCGAGGATGGCGAAACAATCCACGCCATATTCGATCGACTGTTCGCCGCCGCTGACGCGATCGAAAAGCCGGCTGCAGCCGCAGGGGCTCTCGCTCGGGTGATCGGCGCCGATCGTGAAGCACGCCTTGCCATGGCCGGAACCGTCCTTTCCGGCTCATTGCCTGGAGACGCGGTTGCCGAGCACATCTTCGTCTGGGCCGCGCTTCAGGTGCAGTTCGCTCGGCTGGCATCCGTGCTTGATCCCGCCACGCTAAGGCCGGTCGCCGACGGCATTTGCCCGGCCTGCGGCGGCAGGCCCGCATCATCCATGGTCGTCGGCTGGGCGGGCTGTCACGGCGCACGCTTCTGCTGCTGCTCGCTTTGCTCGACGCTCTGGCACTATGTCCGCATCAAGTGCGTGCTTTGCGGCTCCACCAAGGGGATCGCCTATCGCGAAATCGAGAACCACGGCGGCACCGTCAAGGCCGAAACCTGCGACGAATGCCGTGGCTGGACGAAGATCTTCTATCAGAACAGAGCACCGGCGACCGAGCCGATTGCCGACGATGTTGCAAGTCTCAGCCTCGATCTCCTGATGCGCGAAGGTCCCTATCGCCGGGGCGGGTTTGCACCGCTTCTGGCCGGAATCTAGAGCGGGATAGGGAAAGTCTGAGCGGTTTTTCCGCCGGCATCCCGCTCTAACTTGCTAGAATCGAGGCGCGCGCCCTAGGGAGAGCCGGAATGGACGCCAATGCCAGGTTGCGTGACATCCCCTCGGTGGACGAGCTTCTGAGATCGGCGCCGCTTGTCGAAGCGATCGAATGCTTTGGGCGGCGAGCTGTGACCGATGCCTTGCGGAATGTCCTCGTCATGACCCGGGAGGACGTGCGTAAAGGCGAAGAGGTTCCCTCTCCGGACGCCATTGCCACGGCTGCCGTCGCGGCACTCGAGGGAAATGATCGATCGACGCTGCGCCCGCTGTTCAACCTGACGGGAACAGTGCTCCACACCAATCTCGGCCGCGCCTTGCTGGCGGAGGCGGCAATCGATGCCGCGACGGCGGCGATGCGCGAAGCAGTCGCGCTCGAATTCGACCTCGAGAGCGGCAGACGCGGCGAGAGGGACGATCATCTAAGGGCACTGATCTGCGAGCGTACCGGTGCGGCGGATGCGACGGTTGTCAACAACAATGCCGCCGCCGTGTTGCTGACATTGAACAGCCTGGCGGCCGGCAAAGAGGCGATCGTCTCGCGCGGCGAGCTTATCGAAATCGGCGGGGCGTTCCGCATGCCGGATATCATGCAGCGCTCCGGCGTCCGTCTTGTCGAGGTCGGCACCACCAACCGCACCCATGCCCGGGACTACAGGGATGCCATCGGGCCAGAGACCGGGCTGATCTTGAAGGTCCACACCTCCAACTACCGCATCGAGGGCTTCACCAAGGAAGTCGGGGCGCGCGAGCTGGCGACAATCGCCCGCGAGCGCGGGCTGCCGCTGATCAACGATCTCGGCTCCGGCACGCTGGCCGATCTCGACCGCTTCGGGCTCGCGCATGAACCGACCGTCGCCGAAGCGGTCGCTGATGGCGCCGATATCGTCACTTTTTCCGGCGACAAGCTGCTTGGCGGACCGCAGGCCGGCCTCATCGTCGGGCGCGTGGACCTCCTCGAAAGGATCAACAGGAACCCGATGAAGAGGGCGCTGCGCCTTGACAAGATCCGCTTGGCGGCACTGGCGGCGACGCTTCGGCTCTATCGCGACCCGGACCGCTTGAGCGAGCGCCTTCCAACAATGCGTCTGCTCGCGCGTCCGCGGGCCGAGATCCGCCAGCAGGCCGAGCGGTTATGCCCCCCGGTGGAGAGGGCGGTAAATGGTGCATTCAAAGTCTCGGTCATCGATTGCGGCAGCCAGATCGGTTCCGGCGCCTTGCCGCTCGTCACCGTGCCGAGTGCGGGCCTGGCGCTTGCGCCATTGTCCGGCAGCGGTCGCCTGCTTGCCGAACTGGCCGCGGCCCTGAGGCGCCTGCCGATGCCGGTCATCGGCCGCATCGAACGCGGGTCGCTCATTCTGGACTTCCGCTGCCTCGAGGACGAGGAGGGCTTCATCGCCAATCTCGCGCGTTTCGAGCCGTTGGCAGAAGAGGGAGCTTCATTGTGAACCTTCTCAGCCGTCTCTTTGGAAGGCCACCCGAGGGTGAGGGTCCCCAGGAAGCGCGCATGGCAAAGGCGCTCACCGCAGCGCGCAACGGTGACTACGAAACCGCTCTCGCCCTGTGGGGACCTCTTGCACAGGCGGGGAATGCCCGGGCCCAAAACAATGTCGGCGCATGCTTTGCCGGCGGCTTGGGAGTCGCCCGGGATGCCGGCCTTGCCTATCGCTGGCTCAGTCTTGCCGCCGAGGCGGGCGATCCTGTCGGTCAGCGCAACCTCGCGTCGCTTCTCTTCAAGGGCGAGGGGATCACGCCGGACTACCAGCGGGCAGCAAGCCTGTACCGCGAGGCTGCCGAACAGAATGACGCGGAAGCTCAGGACATGCTGAGCTGGATGGCGCTCGAGGGAGATCTCATCGAACCCGATATTGCCGAAGCCCGTCGCTGGGCGCTGGCGGCCGCGCAGAACGGTTCCGCGGCGTCAATGACGCGGCTCGGCATGCTCTATCACAATGCCATCGGGGTGGCGCGTGATCCGATCGAGGCTACCCACTGGTGGCGGCGCGGCGCGTGCGCTGGCGATGCCGACGGGCAGGCGATGCTTGGCGCGGCCTATCATCTTGGAAGCGGCATAGTCCACGACCCGATCGAGGCCTTTGCCTGGCTGATAAGGGCGCGCCGCGGAGGCAGTGCGCTGGCGGCGCCGTTCTTCGACGTCGTGCGCGCCGCGCTCAATGCCGAGGAATTGCGAGAGGCCGAGCGTCGAGCCTCGCTGCCGCTCTCCGAAGCGGTAGTGCCGCTTCAGCCGACAAATGAGAGGGATCAAAGGTGATCGTAGGCACAGCCGGCCACATCGATCATGGCAAGACGTCGCTCGTGCGGGCGCTGACCGGTGTCGACACTGATCGGCTGAAGGAGGAGAAGGACCGCGGTATATCGATCGACCTCGGTTTTGCCTACATGCCGGTGGAGGGCGTGGAGACGATCGGCTTCGTCGACGTGCCCGGCCATGAGAAATTCATCCACACCATGCTTGCAGGTGCCGGCGGCATCGATTTCGTGCTGCTCGTGGTCGCGGCCGACGACGGCGTCATGCCGCAGACGCGCGAGCATCTCGCTATCGTCGATCTGCTTGGCATCAGGCACGGCGTCGTCGCCATCACCAAGGCGGATCTCGTGACGGACGCTCGGGTTGCGGCCGTCGAGCAGGCGATGCGCAACCACCTCGCGGGAACGGCGCTTGCCGATGCGACCATGATCCCGGTTTCGTCGATATCGGGCAAAGGTGTGGCGACGGTTCGTGACGAAATCCTCGACGCCGCGCGGCGTTTCACGCGGCGGCAAGCAAACGGATGCTTCCGCATGGCCATTGATCGCTGCTTCACGATCCAGGGCGTGGGGACGGTCGTCACCGGAACCGTTCTTTCGGGTCAGGTGTCGGTCGAAGATCATGTCGTCGTCAGCCCCTCGGGCCTCAAGGCACGGGTGCGATCAATCCACGCGCAGAACAGGCAAAGCGAGACCGGCCGCGCTGGCGATCGCTGCGCGCTCAACCTCGTTGGCCCCGCCATCACCAAGGTGGCAGTCGGCCGCGGCGACGTGGTCTGTGACCCCGGCCTACATGCGCCGACCGACCGCATTGACGCGACTTTACGTGTGCTTGGCTCCGAGCCGAAGCCGATCGGTCATTGGTTCCCGGTTCGGCTTCATCACGCCTCCGTGGAAGTCGGAGCCCGTATCGTCCTCCTGGCCGAGCAGGCCGTGTCGCCTGGAACGCACGCGCGCGTCCAACTCGTGTTGGACCGGCCGATCGCGGCGGCCGCCGGTGACCGCTATGTTGTTCGCGATACCTCTGCCCGGCGCACGGTCGGCGGCGGTCGGTTCCTGGATTTGCGCGCGCCCGCAAGGAAGCGCCGCACGCCGGAACGGATGGCGCAACTTGATGCCCTGTGTTTGAGCGAAGTGCGACAGACGATCGAAGCGCTACTCGCCATTCCGCCCTTCTTTATCGACATCGGCGCCTTCGGCCGCGATTGGGCGATTGCTGCCGCGGAAGCGCAAGCACTGGCGCGATCCCTAGGCGTGGTTGAACTGCCGTCGGATACCGCAAGGCTCGTCATGTCCTTGCAGGGCTGGGAGAAACTCCGAGGCGGCATCCTCGCCCGGCTCACGGTCTTCCATGCGGAAAATCCGGATCTGTTGGGCATGGGTGTTGAGCGGTTGCGGACAGCGCTTCAGCTGCGTCTGCCGGCACCTGCGTTTCGTGCGGCCTTGCAGGCCCTCGTCACGTCGGGAGAGATTGTGGTGGATGGCGCCTGGGTGCGGCTTGTCGAACATCAGGTGACCATGAGCCTGGCTGACGAACGGCTCTGGCGTCAGATCGAGCCCCTGCTCGGCGGATCCGAACGGTTCCGCCCGCCACGCGTGCGCGATATTGCCGTGTTGCTGGCGATCCCGGAGGTGCAGGTGCGACGTCTCCTGAAACTCGGCAGCCGCATGGGCCGCGTGCACGAAGTGGCGCATGATCATTTCTTCCTGCGCCAGGTGGTCGCCGAGATGATCGCTATCACAGCAGAGATCGGTGCGGTCGGCGACCAGGGCTGGTTCACGGCGATGCAATTTCGCGATCGCCTCGAAAACGGTCGCAAGGTTGCTATCCAGATCCTTGACTTCTTCGATCGTCACAGCGTCACCTTCAGACGCGGGGATCTCCGCCGCCTCAACCGAAGCCGTCTGGATTTCTTCGGCAATTTGCCGAATGCTGTCCCTGGAGTGCCATTCGTCCAATCGGACGCACGAGGAGGAGATGCGTCCCCGGTGGGGCATCCGGACTTCAAATTTGATCGCGGTCGTCCTTCCTCGTCCTGACCCATCATTCAGAGTGCTGGAAACTCCGGCGTTATCGTTGCCCCGATGTTAGTTTGTGTTACTGGATTTCGGTCGGTGCTACCGCGTTGGGTAGCAAAATGGTTGCAACAATGTTCCCGTTCTGTTTACTGTGTCGCCGGCAGGAAGCCGCTGACGCACGATGCGGAACTCGCCTCGAGCATATAGGCCGCCATCGAGACCGTGTTCGCTCAGCGCCTGTAAGCCCATCATTTTGTCGATCGCTCCTGCTGGTCTTCCCTCATGCCGCGATCTTCCGCGACTGGTAGTGACCTGCAATCAGATCTTCCGAGCATTACGTCGTATGGCGTAGCTCACGTGAGCGACTGGCACTGAATTTCAGTGGCTGCTATTTTAACTCTGAAGATCAAACCCAGCTTAGGCGGGGCCTTCCAGGAGGCTCGAATGCACAGGGACGATCCTCGGATCAAACAAAAGCTGGCGCAGATCGACAATCATCGCCGCCATGCGAAATTCGCTGAAGACCAAGCCTGTATGCTGTTGGAGGATGCGCAGTATTCGTATGAGCACATTGCGCGTCTGAAGCGCGAGATTTTCGAAATCGAGAGCAGGCAATCCCAAAGCGGTTTGTTGCTGTCCCAGTAGATCGTCATGGATGCGCCGCCCTCGTCGCCATGAAGTTCGCCTGGGAGAACGGCAAGCCTCTGTCAGATCAGGAGACCGCTGCGGTCGAGATGATGACGCCTGGCTGCTTTTCGTGAATCGCCCGCGGTCAATCGCGAACGAAACGCACCTTGTCCTGGCCGGCCAACAGGAAGCTTTTGAACCCTGCTTCTCTTACAGCTTTTTTCACGCCTTGGATGTGCTTAGGATCCTTTGGGTTCTCCCAAAATTGTGGGAGACGGGCGCTCTTCGGCAGTTGATCGCCTATGGCCACTTCGATCTCCCGGAAGGAGAGAATGATCTCTCTCAGCCGTTCTCTGGCAAGCTGCGACGTAAGCCCCTCGTATTTCGACATCTGCCCCTCCTTCAGTTTCCTCGAGGCCAGTCTCCGTTTCAGCCGCACCACGACTGCTTGAACCCAATCCAACGGTGCGCAAGCCCCTCGTCGACGAGTTGAGCGCCGAGCGATTGACCGCCGCGGTAGACCTCACGCAGTTTTCGGCTGTATTTATCCTCGTCACGCATCCCCGCTTTGAGACCGAATGCGCCGGCATTGAGAAGCGTTTGCAGACGGATCGTGGCTTGCTCACCCAGCGCCTTCTCTTCAGCGCAACGCGGCTCACTGGTTTCTGGGGTGTCTATGTCGGAGATCCGGTACTTGATGCCGTCGAGCCAGAACGTATCACCATCCACGACGCACGTTGTCCGCGCGCCCGATGCACATATGGGGAAAGATGCGGAAATGGTGTCTTCCGGCGGCACGGTCGCCCAACCGTAGGCTCCGCCTATCACAATGCCAGCGAGAGGCAACACAAACACCCAAGAGGATAAACTCCTTCTAGGCGCCGCCGTGCTCTCGGTCGGCTTGAATTTGGCGGCCCTGCCCACGGCCTCACGCGACGATCGCGGCTTGCCTTTCCTTTTAGAAGGCAGGTCTTTACCGAACACGGAATTGACGACAAGTATCACGCAAAGTAGCACGCCACTTATGAGCAGTCCGAAGGGCGATCGACTTCCGCCCCCACCTCCCCATAGCCTGCCACGACGGCGCGCCTCGGCGTCATTTGGAAGTAGAAGCAGAAGTGGGCCGAGCACCAAAGCTCGGCGACTTAACTGGTATGGCTCGCGCACATCTGGTCCCCTCAAACCAAAACTGCAGTCCCCGCATTTCGTATACCCCTGCGCCGGACGATAGCACACGTTAAAATTTAGAAAAGACTAAATAAGCCTTGACTGCAACCTGCGCTGTGAGAGCATCCCCCTCATGGAGGTGGAGCATGGGGGGAAAGCATGAGCGTGCATGCTAGCAAAATGGTAGCAAAACACCATATGAGCGATGCGCAGCCAAAGAGGAAAAACAAGAGAAATCAACTGTTTGGAGGAGATTCATGCCCGGTGGCATGTCCGGACTTCAAATCCGGGAGGGGCTGACAGACGGTCCTTGGTGGGTTCGACTCCCACTCTCTTCCGCCATTGCGGAATCTCGCCCTTGCGTGGGCGCATCCGAGACGGCCCGCTCCTCGTCCAAGGCACGGCGTGCCGATAGTGCGCGGCTTGGTTGTGCCGCGGAAGGGCCCACGGCCTGAGCGACGATACTTTTCCGGATCACCTCAGCGCGGTAATGGTCTCTGGATCGGGTCAGCGTGTGCCACCCTTTGACCGCGCCAGCACGAAGTCGTGGTTCACTTCCCAGAAGCGATCGGAGAATCCGTATTCCCTGGCGCGAGCCGGGTCCTCAACGTGCCGGAAAGTCGCGAGCAGGCTCTGCTTCACACCGAATACCGCATCCGAATGGATATACGGATCATCCGGATCGAAGATGTGGGTAATAAGCGTCTCGTACCCGTCGGCCTTGATGATGTAGTGAAGATGGGCCGGGCGGTTGGGGTGGCGGCCCAGATGCTCCAGCATCTGGCCGACCGGACCGTCATTAGGGATCGGGTAGTATTTCGGCTTTACCGCCCGGAACCAATATTCGCCGTCTGCCTCTGTTCGAAAGACGCCGCGCAAATTGAATTCCGGCTGGATGCCCTTCTGCTGCACGTCATAGAAGCCCTCGTCATTGGCTTGCCAGATGTCGATCACCGCATTGGCAATCGGTCTGCCCTCGGTGTTGAGGATGCGTCCACCGACGACCATCTCCTCGCCCTTCTGGTCGAGGCAGATGTTGGCTCCCATCTCGAGCTCCGGCGCATCCTGCACGTGAAACGGCCCGAGCACGGTGCTTTCCGAGGCACCCGACGGTTTGCGGTTGTTGATGGCATCGACAAGCATCGAGACGCCGAGCGTGTCGGACAGCAGGATGAACTCCTGCCGCCATTCGTTGCACATCTGCCCTGTGCGTGTGAGGAAGAGGATCGCCTCCATCCACTCCTCCTGCGTCGGCTCGATTTCCCGCACCGCCTCGTGCAGCTTGCGCGTGACGACTTCCATGATCTGCTTCAGCCGTTCGTCCTTGGCGTTCTTGTTGCGGCCGGTGACGACCTCGATCGAGTTTTCTTCGGTGAAGAAGCCCTTCTCATGCGCTTCCATGGATCACCTCCCAAGGACTGAAGTCATGACCCGGCGAAGGTCCGCGACCGGATCTGCCGGCAGCACTTTCGAGCGCCAGCAGACATGATGGTCAGGGCGCACGAGAACGATGCCGCTGTCACGCACTTCGCTGAGTGCGGCCCAGTCGCCGGTGAAATCATCCCAATGCTGCCGCGCGCCGATGGCGTGGGCCGCAATATCGACACCAAGCTCGTGGCCGACGACCTTCGCCGCTTCAATCCAGCCCTGCCCGCCGATCCCGGTGAGCACGGTGAACCGGCCGTGGCCGGTGAGATCGAGCGTCGAGGCTTTCTTGCCGTCATTCGAGAAGACCCAGGCATGCGGCAGTCGGGCGCCCGGCCAGGTGGTCTGCTGGAAATGCAGTTCTGGGTCTTTGGTAAAAGCCGGCTCGCGCTGGCCATCGGTAACGATTGCATCCGAACGATAGCGCTGGTTCATCTCGACGCCGTGGGCGTCGAACTCGTAGACCTTGGCGGCGATCGCCTTGCGGATGCCGGCGCGCTGTTCTTCCGCCGCCGGCGTATCGCGGCAGCGTCGGTCCATGTTCTGCTGCATCTTCACGGGATCGATGGAATCGAGCAGGCCGAGTGCCTTGAAGATCGGGCCGAACTCTTCAATCGACTTGTTGGCGCGCGTGACGATCTGCTTGGCGACCGGCGCCCGCTCCGCGGTGTAGGTATCGAGCAGCGTTTCGCCAGCCTGGCCCTTCAGCACGAAGGCGAGTTTCCAGGCAAGGTTGAAGGCATCCTGGATCGAGGTGTTGGAGCCGAGCCCGTTCGATGGCGGATGGCGGTGCGTGGCATCTCCCATACAGAAGACGCGTCCGTTCGACATCGTCGTCGCGTACATATTGTTGACCGTCCAGGTCGAGACCTGCTTGATCGTGACATCGAGATCCTGCACGCCGACCAGGTCGCGCACCACCTTCTTCGCGTGGGCTTCGTCTACGGCCGGTGCAGGCTGGTTGATGTCGTATCCCCAGACGATCAGCCACTCATTCCAGGGGCGGACCATGCGCACGAGGCCCATGCCGATACCGCCGACGTCGGCTCCCGGTTGCAACACCCAGTAGAGCACCGAAGGGCGATGCGCGACGTAGCGCGACAGGTCCGCCTCGAACAGGATGTTCATCGATCCGGCAACGCCCATCCGGCCCTCGAAGCTGAGCCCGGCATGCTCCGCGACCTTCGAGTTGCCGCCGTCAGCGCCGATCAGATATTTCGAGCGAACGCTGAATTCCTTGCCGGTCAACCGGTCGAGACAGGTCGTGGTAACCCCGTCGTCATCCTGCACATGGCTGAGATATTCCGTCGACATCCGCGCCTGGGTACCGCGTGAGCAAGCCGTCTTGAACAGCAGCGGCTCCATGAAAGTCTGCGGCAGGTCGTTCATCTGGCTCGGCGAGGAAAGCTGGTGTTCGGCGCGTGAAACCGGATGTTTGCCCCAGCTTTTCATGCGACCGATCTCTTCGCCGGCAAGCGAGGTGCAGAAGACGTTCTCGCCCATCAGGTCCTGTTCGGCCGCGAACATATAGGCTTCTTCCTCCACGTCTCGGCCGAGATCGCGCAGCACCTCCATCGTGCGCTGGTTGGTGATATGGGCGCGCGGCGTATTCGCCAGCCAGCGGTAGCGGTTGATCACCATGTTTTCGATGCCGTAGCTCGAAAGCAGCGCGGCGGTGGCGGACCCGGCCGGCCCCGTGCCGATGATGAGTACGTCGGTTGTGATGTCAGCCATTTGGTCCTCCCTTAGGCGTGTGTGCAGGTGGTCCTCCGATCAACGTGCGGCGGACCGGAAAGAGCTGGATGCCGGTGCGATCGGAGAACAGGCCCCAGAGACCGCGCGGCGAAAAGAGCATGACGAGGATGCCGATGAGGCCAAGGACCAGCAGGTACCAGGAGCCATAATCCGCAAAGAGCTTCTGCAGCAGGAAGAAGAGAACGACGCCGACGATCGGCCCTTCGATGGTGCCGATCCCGCCGATCACGACGATGAAGATGACATAGGCCGTCCAGTCGGTGACGGAAAAGGCCGCGTCGGGTGAGATGCGCGCCTTCTGCACATAGATCAGCGCGCCAGCCACGCCGGTGACGATCGCCGTCGCCACGTAGACCAGCGCCTTCATGCGCCGGGCGTCGACGCCGACGGCCCGGGCAGCCTGCTCGTTGTCGCGCACGGCTGCGAGCCCGAGCCCCTGCTTGCTGCGCAGCAGGCGGTAGATGAAACCGATGGTCGCGAGCGCCAACAGGAGTGCGATCCAATAGGTGAGGGCATCGCTGGCCGCGGCCACCTTCATGCCGAAGAGGTCGCCGATGACGTCAACGCCTATCATATCGCGCGTGGCATCGCGCGGTAGCGACGTGCCGGTGCCGCCGCCGAGCGCCTTCCATTGGGCAAGGAGCAGCCGCACCACCTCGGCCACAACCCAGGTGCCGATGGCGAAATAGGGACCCTGCAGCCGGAAGGTGAAAAAGGCCGTCGGAATGGCGAGAAGTGCTGAAAGAGCGCCGGCAATCAGGATGGCGGAGATCGGATCGAGGCCAGCCAGAATGACCGCACCGAACATCGCATAGGCGCCGAAGCCGACGAAAACCTGCTGGCCGACGGAGATCAGCCCGGCATAGCCGGCAAGCAGGTTCCAGTTCTGCGCGAGCACAAGCATGGTCAGAATAAAAAAGAGATCCTGCACGACGCCGCGGGAGACGATGAGGGGGGCTGCAATCGCGAGCGCAAGGCCGGCGACTGCCGCCAAGGCTGCAAGCGATGAGGTTCTGCTCCGGGTTTCGACCTTGAAGGACCGAATGGCGATGGACATCGGCTTGACCTCAATCGACGGCGCGGGGGAATAGCCCGCGCGGCTTGATGACGAGAACGGCGAGGAAGGCGAGGTGCCCGGCAAGGATCTGCCATTCCGGATTGACGGCCGCCCCAAGTGTCTGCGCAACGCCGAGGATGACTCCTCCGGCAAGCGTTCCCCAAAGCGAGCCGAGGCCGCCGATAATCACCGCTTCGAAGGCGTAGATCAGCCGCGACGGACCCGACGTCGGATCGAAGTTGGCGCGCGTGCCAAGATAAAGCGCGGCGATCGTCACCACGACCATGGCAAGCCCGGTCGCGATCGCGAAGATGCGTTGCGGGCGAATGCCCATCAGCTCGGCCGTCACGATATCGTCGGAGGTTGCCCGGAAGGCGCGTCCCAGCGCCGTGCGATAGATCAACTGGTTCAGGCCGAAGATGACGGCGAGCGCCGAGAGAAAAGTCATCAACGGCATCAGGCCGATGTTGAGCGGGCCGAGACCGATCGATGCACTCTCCAGCGCACCGATGGAGACACGGCGGCTATCGGCGGAAAACGTTTCGAGCAGGCCATTCTGGAGGACGGTGGAGATCCCGAAAGTAACGAGCAGCGGTGGCAAGACGTCCTTGCCGAGCGTGCGATTGAGCACGAGATATTGCAGTGCGCAACCGGCGACGAACATCAGCGGCGCGGCAATGAATGCCGCGAAAAATGGATTGAGGCCGAGAGCCGAGGTCAGCAGAAGGATCAGGAAGGCGGCAAGCACGATCAGGTCGCCATGGGCGAGATTGACGAGCCGCATAATGCCGAAAACCAGGCTGAGGCCGGCGGCAAACAGGGCGTAGAGCCCGCCGAGCAGGACGCCCTGCACGATCGTGTCAATGAAGCTCATGGCGCGGCGCTCCGAAATAGGCCTGGTGGATCTGCTCGCGGGTCAGCGCCTCCGGGCGCCCGGACAACGTCACCCGCCCTTCCATCAGGCAATAGACCTGGGTTGCGACCTTCAGCGCCTGGGCGATGTCCTGCTCGACGATGACGATCGAAGCACCGGTCTCGCGGATGCGCGGGAAAGCCGCATAGATGTCGCGAACGACGACCGGCGCCAAGCCGAGACTGATCTCGTCGCAGAGCAGCACGTCCGGGTTGGACATCAGCGCCCGGCCGATTGCCACCATCTGTTGCTGGCCGCCGGAAAGGGCTGTCGCTGGGTTATTTCGACGCTCGCGCAGGATCGGGAAGAGCTCATAGACACTCTCGAGCGTCCAAGGTCCCTCTCCCTTGCGGCCATAGGCGCCGATGAGCAGATTTTCCTCGATGCTCAGCGACGGGAACAGCCGGCGTCCCTCGGGCACCATGGCGATGCCGCGGGCAAGAACATCGGGTGCTGCCAGTGCACCGATCGGTTCATCGCGATAGACGACCATGCCCGGCTCGCTCGCGAGCACGCCGGAGATGGCGCGCATCAGGCTGGTCTTGCCCGCGCCATTGGCCCCGATGATCGCGACGGTTTCCCCCTTGGCAACGGCAATATCAACGCCAAAAAGTGCCTGGAAGTCGCCGTAGAAGGCCTTGAGGCCTCTGGTCTCGAGCATCGCCGTCATAGCTCGATCCCCAGATAGATCTCCTGGACCGCACGCGACGCCATGAGCTCGTCGGGCTTTCCAATGCCGATCACCTTGCCGAAGTTCAGAACCAGCAGCCGCTCCACCACCGAGGTCAGCGCATGCAGCACATGTTCGATCCAGATGACGGCCACGCCTTTCTGCTGGATGGCACTGATGGTCGAGACAAGCTGGTGGCATTCGGCTTCCGTCAAGCCGCCGGCGATCTCGTCCAGCAGCAACAGCCTGGGCTCGGTGGCGAGCGCCCTTGCCAGTTCCAGCCGCTTGCGCTGCAGCAGGGTAAGGCCGCCGGCCAGAACATTCGCCTTGTCGAACAGGCCCGTGTCCACCAGGATCTCGGCGCAGCGGTCACAGGCTTCTGCCTCGCGCCGCCGCGTGCCAAAACTGCCGGCGACGAGCAGGTTCTCAAAGACGGTCAGTTTTTCGAAGGGCTGCGGGATCTGGAAGGTCCGCCCCATGCCCGACAGACAGCGGCCCATCGGCGGTGTTCCGGTGACATCCACGCCGCTGAAGCGGACGGTGCCGCTGTCGGGAGCGATGTTGCCGGTAATCAGGTTGAACAACGTCGACTTGCCGGCGCCGTTCGGCCCGATGATGCCCAGCGCCTCGCCCTCGCCGACCGAGAAGCTGATCTCGTCGGCAACAGTCAGCGCGCCGAAGCGCTTCGAGACCCGATCAACTTCTAACAGAGACATCCCTGACCCTCCTCGGTCACTGTCCCACGCCTTGAGGCGCTCAAACGATCGCTTCCATTTTCCCGCCGACGGGAATGTTCGGCGCCGTCTTGTTGTCGGTGATGACGAGGTCGTAGCTGCCGCTGTCCTTGAGCCGCCATTGACCGCCGACGAGCGGCGTCTTGGCCACGTTTCGTGCGGCTAAGGGCGGCAAGCCTTTGCCGTCCCAGGCGACGGGACCGACGAGCGTATCGAGCCTGGTGGCGGCAATCGCCTGAGCCAGCGCATCGCCGTCGGTCGGATCGTCGGCCCGCGTAACTGCGTCGACGGCCAGTTCGAAGAGGGCGTGGGCAAAACCGATCGGCTGGGTCCAGGGCCGGCCGGTCGCCTTGGTGAAGGCTTCGGCCACTTGAGCGGATGTCTCGCCAGTCAGCGATGAGGCGAAAGGATGGCCCGGCGACCACCAGACTTCCGACGAGAGATTGTGCCCGGCCTTGCCCAGCGCTTCGACTGCCTGCGGAAAGAGCAGGGCCTTGCCGATCGAGGCGACCTTCGGCGCGAAACCCTGCTGTTTGGCCTGGTTCCAGAAGGTCGTGAAATCAGGGGGGATGACCACACCGGTGACGATCTCGCATCCGCCCGATTTGAACGCATTGATCTGCGCCGAGAAGTCGTCGGTCATGTTCTGGTAGCGGCCGGGATCGGTGAGCCCGTAACCGAGCTTTTCGAGCACCGGAGGGAACCCCACGGTCCCGTCGCCCCAGGCATTGCCGTCGCCATCGTTGGGAAAGAGCCCGCCGACCTTGTGGTTCGTCTCCACCTGAGCCCACATGTTGGTGAAGACGGCGATCACATCCTCGAGACCCCAGAAGAAGTGATAGGCATAGTCGAAGGGTTTCCACGAGGCTGGATCGCCGGGATTGCCTTGCTGGCCGATGAACCAGGGCTGCCATGGCGCAACCGTCGAGATGCAGGGTATCTGCTCGGCTTCGCAGGTGGTTGCGACCGGGTTCGTCGTCTCCGGCGTCGAGGCGACAAGAACGAGATTGACCTCGTCATCGACGATCAACTGCTTGGCGACTTCCGCCGCCCGGTTGGGGTTCGACTGGCTGTCCTTGACCACAACCTCGAAGTTCTGGCCTTTGGCCTTGGTTGTGGCCAGGAAGGCATCGATCACGAATTTGTCGGTTTCGCCGAAGGCGGCGAGCGGCCCGGTCTGCGGGCTCACATAGCCAAGCTTGATTGCCGTGTCCTTGGCGATCGCCGGCATCGAAAGTGCCGGTGAAAAGGCGACAGCGCCACCTGCGGCTGTCGTCTTCAGAAAATCGCGTCTCGTCAGCATGGTTCCTCCTCCCAATGCCCTTCCTCCCGAAGGGTGTCGTCAGTTCGTCGGTCGGTTGCCCTCCCAGGCATCCTGCAGCAGCGCCCGAATGGACTGGCGGTCGATCGGCCGCGGGTTCCAATAGGGGTTTTCGGTCCCAATCGCGGCTGCGCGATCGAGGTCGGCTTCGGAAAGGCCGAGATCTTTCAGGGCGAGCGGCGCGCCGAGCGACTTTGCGAAATCCCACAAGCCGCCGCCAACCGATCCGCCGAAGGTCCGGGCCACGGGGTCAAGCACGTCAGGCACGGCCGCGGCGTTGTAGCCGGCCGTATGTGGCAGCATGATTGCGTGCGTTTCCGCATGTGGCGTATCGAAGGTGCCACCGAGCGTGTGGCAAATCTTGTGATGCAGCGCCATGCCGACCGTGCCGAGCACGGTGCCCGAGAGCCAGGCTCCGTAAAGCGCCTCGGCTCGCGCTTCGCGATCTCCCGGCGTCTCGACGATCCTCGGCAAGCTCGTCTTGAAGGCTAACAGGCCTTCGGCTGCCATCAGCGAAGAGATCGGGTTACGATCCTGCGCATAAAGGGCTTCGACCGCATGGGCCATGGCGTTGAGCGCGCTCGTCACGCTCATGCCGACCGGAAGACCGAGCGTCAGCTCCGGATCGTAGATCACCACCTCCGGCAGGATCGAAGGGTGCCGAACGGTCGTCTTTCGGCCGCCTTCCGTTTGTCCGAGGATCGGCGTTACTTCCGAGCCGGCGTAGGTCGTCGGGATAACGACCTGAGGCAGGTCGGTGCGATAGGCGATCGCCTTGCCGAGTCCGGTGGTGGAGCCGCCGCCAAGCGAGACGACGCAGTCGGCGCCGCTTTGCTTGACCGCTTCCATCGCTTTTGCCGTGACGTCGACCGGCGTATGCATCACAGCCCCGGCAAAGACGCCGACGGCAAGTGGCCCGAGCTGCTCCGCCAATGCTTGCGCGTCTGTCCGTTGATGCGGTGTTGAAAGCACCAACGCCTGTTTGCACCCAAGCTTTTCGACCCAGGTTCCTGCCTCGTCGCTCTTGCCTTCGCCAAAGACGATGTGCGCTGCGCTGCCCTGATAGGTGAAGCTGTTCCTCACGACGCCGATCCTTCCCTTGCCCTCGCCATCAGAAACTTGAAGTCCAGCCGCCAGCCGGACTTGCCGCCGAAGTCGAAGCATTTGAATTCGTGCACCAGTTCCGGCTTGACCCCGAAGATCGCGTCCTCGTCGATATGCGGATCGCTGCCGTCGTAGATATGCGTCGTAATCGTCTGGAATCCTGGGGCGGTGACGATGAAATGTAGATGGGCTGGGCGCCGGAGCGAGCAACCCGCTTGACCAAGGAGCTTGCCCACCGGCCCGTCTTCCGGGACGCTGTAGCCGGTCGGGCGCACCGTCAGGTAGTCGAACCGTCCCTCCCGGTCCGTTTTGAAGACGCCGCGCAGATTGAACTCCGGCTGCAGGTCCGGTTGCTGGTTCTCGTAGAAACCGGCGGCGTTCGCCTGCCAGGTCATGACCTCTGCGCTCTCGATCGGGCGCCCGTCGAGATCGAGCAATTGTCCGAAAACCGCCAGCCGCTCGCCGACGCCATCGAGCGAGATATTGCTGCCGGAAGCGCGCTGTGGCGTGTCGGCGCGAAAGAAGGGACCACGGACCGTGTTGGGCGTCGCCTGCTTCGGCCGACGCGAATTGATCTCATCGACCAGCGCCGAGGCGCCAAGCAGATCGAACAGCAATCCCCATTCCTGCCGCCGCTCGTCGGTGGTGTGACCGACCTCGGTTAAAAACTCGATCATCTTGCGCCAGTCGGCGGCGCTGGGGCGCAATTCCCTGATGAGCCCGTGGAGGTGGGTCACGACCGTGCGCAGGACCTGCGGCAGCGAGCCGTCATCGGCCTTCGAAATTCGCTGTGCGAAAGCCTCGGTGAAGGCTGCTTCGTTGGGATTCGAAACCATCGCGCCCCGCATCACACTCCTCCAGACACTTGGCTGAAATGAAAGCTAGCACGAGGCCTAGGCGCGATTGATGATTTTACTCTCAGTTAATATAATCAATTGTTATGAAGATAGACGAACGCCATCTTGTCCAACTCGCTGCGGTCGTGAAAGCCGGCGGCGTCACCGAAGGCGCAGCGCTGCTCGGGCTATCGCAGCCAGCGATCTCACGCACCATTGCCATGCTCGAAAAGCGCCTTGGCGAACCGCTTTTCGTCAAGGGGCGGCGGCCGCTGCAGCCGACGCCGCTCGGGCGCGCGCTCGCCGATCATGGTCAGGTCATGCTGTCGGCTTCGCGCAAGGCCTCCGATACGATCGAGAGCTTTCGCCTCGGCAAAAGCGGTCTCGTGCGCGTCGGCGGCACGCCGTTTTTCATGGACGCCTTGATTGCGCCGATGATCGCAGACTTCCAGGCACAAAACCCTGACGTTAGGATCGACCAGAGCTACGGCTACATGGCCGATCTGCGCGCTGCCCTGAAGGGCGATCAGATCGATCTTGCCATCTGCCCGATCGACATTCTTGAGGAGGGCTCCGGGCTGGCGTTCCAGAAGGTGCTTCCCGGTCGAAACGTCGTCGCGTGCCGGGTGACGCATCCGCTTCTGCTGAAGAGACGGCCGCAGCCGTCGCAGCTTCTCGAATATCCCTGGGTGGCGCCGCCGCCGGGAAGCCCGCTGCTTGCGGATCTTCATAGCCTGCTGCTCTCCTTCGGGGCGACCGAGATCAAGATACGCTACACAGGCGGCTCGCTGATGAGCCTCGTCAACTACCTCAAGGGTATCGACGCCTTGACCGTGCTTCCGCACAGCGTCGTCTTTGCGCTACGCAACGAAAAATCGATCACGGCACTTCCGGTTTCGGTCCCGCACCCGGAACGCGCTCTCGGGCTTTTGAGGCGCGCGACCTCGGCGCATACCCCGGCCATCGAGAAATTCTCGCAACATATCCGCCACAGCTTCGACCGGCTTCAGCACCTGATCCATCGACATGAACAGGCCGTGGTGTGGGGTGTTTAGCTGAAAGCGAATCCAAGAATCTCAAACTCCGTAACGTGCAGAATGACTGCACCGCAACTTTGTTGCAGTCAATGAACGCTGGATGGCCTGCTCGAACTGTTCGACGATCGTGTGTTGCCCGGCCCCGGCTATCGAGAACGCGGACCGCCGGCGGCCACGAGGGCC
>NZ_CP144207.1:0-444306 GCF_045277575.1 Sinorhizobium chiapasense
GTCGGTTTTGCTGCGGTCTGAACCAGCGGCCGTTCGCTTCAAGGCCGCGTTCCGCGCCGCGGGGCGGCCGGAAACCGCCGTCCTTCACGGAGCAGGCTCGCGGGCGTCGCGGGGCAGGATGCCCAGCTAGCCCGCAAACCGGCTCCGCTCTGCCTGTCGTTTCCGGACCTTGAAGCGTCCGTCTTCCGCCGGTTCGGGGCGACCGCACCGAAGGGCAAACCGGCACGGGGCCGGAGCCGCTTCGAGGTTGGAAAGGAAGAAACCATGGCAAAGCCCGCTACCTCCCCTCGTCAATCCGCCCGCGTCGTGGCCCTGCGCAAAGGCGCAACCCTCGAAATGGTCCGGCTCACATGCCCGGACAGCGCCCAGGCGCTGAAGATCGCCGAGAGCTTCGGAACCGCGATCGTCGACAGCGACGGAATCCGCGATCTCCATGAGCGCCTAATCTCCGAGACGGCCGATGCTCTGAGCGACGGCCTCGGCGAAAAGGCCATGCAGATCCACCTGCAGCGGATCGTCGGCGCCTTCGTAGGTTCCGCCCACGGTGCAGGCCAGTTCTACAGCCGCGCCGTCACCGAGGCGCGTGACGCCACCGCCAAGGCGGCCAACGACAGCCGCGACGAGGACATCGACGGTCCTGTCGGCTATGATAGTGCCGCCCAGCGCAAACGCGAGTTCGCTGCCGACATGGGCGTCCAGGCTCATGCGCTTCGGATGGCCGCGGAGGGCGCCGTTGCAGCCTACAAGCAAATCGTCGGTGAGACCTGGAAGCCCTTCGACCGGCCCGTCGAAAACCCGGGTCACTCCCTCGATCGCAAGGCGGCCGAAGCACAGATGTCGGCCTTCGACTAAGCGCTTTCCGGCGGGGCTACGGCCCCGCCTTTTCCCATGGCGAGAGGCACGGGGTGCCGACGGCCTTGGAAAAGGCCGTACAATGATCTACATTATTTTCGAGAATTATCTACATGGAGACGGCTCATGCCGATCAACGTCAACAATCCGGAAGCGGACGCGCTGACGCGCAAGTTCGCCGAAATGGCCGGTGTCGGGATTACCGACGCCATCGTCATCGCCATGCGAGAGGCGATCGAGCGTCGCAATCGCGCGGAGACGCCATTGCAAACTGCTGCGCGCTTGCGGGAAAAGCATGGGGTCGCGATGAGCGACGACGCCCGCAAGCCGCTTCCCCGGGAAGCCTTCGACGAGATGTGGGATGATGCTTGATGTTCGTCGATGCCTGCGCGATCATCGCGCTTCTCTCCGATGAGCCAGAAGCGGCGCGCGTCTCCGACGCCGTTGCTTCTGCCAGACATCCCTTTACATCTCCGGTCGCCATTCTCGAAACCGTCCTCGGCCTTGCACGGCCGGACAAGTTCAATCTTCCGGTGCCGGCGGTCGAAACGATCGTGATGGAATTCCTCGAAGCGCGGGAAATCGAGGTTCGCGATCTTCCGCCGGCGTCCGAGACGACGCGGCTCGCCCTTGTCGCCGCGCACCGCTATCGCAGCGGCCGCCATGGCCTGAACCTCGGCGATTGCCTCCATTATGCCTGCGCCAAATTCCATGGCGTACCGATCCTCGCCACGGCGGACGAGTTCAGGTCGACCGACCTCGAAACCATTCCTTGAACCTGCTGAAGGAGTGACGCCCAGAGCGGCCGTCGCAACCCCGTCCGGATTAGGTCCTGGCAGAGCGAGGCGTTCGGGCAACGGCTTCGCCGTCCTTCACGTCCGTTCCGGCCTGCCGGTGCCCTCACACCCATCCGCTCCGCCCTTTGGACCGCCGTGACGGGGTCGCGATCGGCGCGATCCTCCTGGAAATGGAGGTTTGGAATGAGTAGGAAGGACGAAGGCCAACGCGCCGACATTTATACGCGGATCACTGACAAGATCATCGAAGATTTGACGAATGGCGTTCGGCCCTGGATGAAACCATGGAACACGGCAAATACGAACGGTCGTATCACTCGGCCGCTGCGCCACAACGGCCAGCCCTATTCCGGCATGAATGTGCTGCTGCTTTGGTCGGAAGGCATGGCCCGCGGCTATTCCTCCCCGATGTGGATGACATTCAAGCAGGCACTCGAACTGGGATCGGCCGTGCGCAAGGGGGAGACCGGCGCGACGGTGGTCTTCGCAAGCCGCTTCACCAAATCCGAAACGGACGGCAATGGCGGCGAGATTGAGCGGGAAATCCCGTTCCTCAAGGCATACACGGTCTTCAACGTCGAGCAGATCGACGGACTTCCCAACCATTATTACCATCGCGCGGATCCCGTCTTCGATCCTGTCGAGCGCATTGCGCACGTGGACCGCTTCTTCCGGAACACCGGCGCGCTGATCCGCCATGGCGGAAGCCAGGCATTCTTCGCGCCCGCCGCCGACCTCATCCAGATGCCGCCGTTTGAGAGCTTCCGGGATGCCGCGAGCTACTATGCGACGCTGAGCCATGAGGCCACGCACTGGACGGCGCCCGCCAGCCGCGTCGGACGCGATTTGAGCCGATATGCCAAGGACCGATCCGAGCGCGCCCGCGAGGAGCTCATTGCAGAGCTTGGCAGCTGCTTCCTTTGCGCCGATCTCGGCATTGCGCCCGAGCTCGAGCCGCGGCCGGATCACGCCTCTTACCTTCAGTCCTGGCTGACCGTTCTATCGAGCGACAAGCGAGCGATCTTCCAGGCCGCGGCGCATGCACAGCGCGCCGTTTCCTATCTTCACGATCTCCAACCGGCGGAGAGCCAGGACCGGCAGGCGGCTTGAAAGGCTCGGCCGTTCCAAGCCCTCAAATCAAGACTGGCCGCCGCCGACGGCGGTGGCCGGCTCCGCCACCGGCTCGGCCCCTACCTGCAGCTCTTCGTCCGTTCTCAAGTCCACCTTGCCCCAGATCGACATTTTCTGTTGACCCGATTTCGGCTTGCGGGACGGTTTGATTTCGACAGTGAACGGCTAATCGCGCTGCAACGATATCCCGCGTATCGATCAAAGCAACTGGCGCGTCTCGGAGTTGATATCGAGGTGTTCGCGGCAAACGATCTGGTAGCGGTAAGCGGCTCCCCTATTAGCCGTTTAAACAGATGCGATCGAATGGCGTGCGCGTCGCCATCGCCATGCCCTTTCTTCTGTTGCCGACGCTCCCTTCTGCGGGCTCGATGAGGCATGTCTGACCGGAGAGCGGCTTCGCCTCGATCGTCTTCCCGCAACGGCCCTCCGGAACTTTCTTCCCCTGCCGGCTCCGCCGCCATTCCTCGCGTGACAACAAAGTTCCTCCCGGCCGCCCTCCATTTCATTCCGGCCTTGTGAGGTGCGGTTCGATCGTCCCCGGTCTTTGCGACAGCCATCGAGGCCGCGAAGGGCGCGGCCCGAAACAACGAAAGGAACATGACAATGGCTACCATCGGCACCTTCACCTCCACCGAAAACGGCTTCACCGGTTCGATCCGCACCCTCGCCCTCAACGTCAAGGCTCGCATCGCCCGTATCGAAAATCCCTCCGACAAGGGCCCACACTTTCGCATCTACGCGGGTGCCGTTGAGCTCGGCGCCGCCTGGCAGAAGCGCTCTGAACAGACGGACCGCGACTACCTCTCGGTCAAGCTCGACGATCCGAGCTTCCCGGCTCCGATCTACGCGACGCTGACGGAAGTCGAAGGCGAAGACGGCTTCCAGCTGATCTGGTCCCGCCCCAACCGGGACTGAGGAGCCACCTGCCCCGCCAAGGCGGGGCCAATCGGCTGCAATATACAGCATTTACAGCAATGCTGTATCTGCTGTATATTGCCGATACAGGCGCTATCGTCGACCCGCCCCAGATACAGTGGAGATAAACATGTCCCGTTCCAGTGGTTCATACTCAACGAGCGATCTTTCCCGAAAATCCGGCGATATTATCGCGGAGGCCCTGCGGCATCCCGTGACGATCACACAGCGCAATAAGCCGCGCCTCGTGCTTCTCAACATCGATGACTATGAGCGGTTGATGCGGCAATCCGATACGCGTTCGGCGGGCACGCTCGAAACCATGTCGCGCGAAATGCTCGACGAATTCGAGGCGGCAGTCGATGCCTACGCCGAGAGCGAAGAGGTTAGCCGATGAGCGGCTATGACGCCATCCAGACCGCGACAGTAATCCGCTATCCCTATCTATGGGCGAGAGAAGCCGGCAAGGGTGAGACTGAGGGGCGCAAGGATCGGCCGGTCACGGTTGGCGTAAGGCTCCCACGACCCGACGGAGATTTGGTGGTGTTTTTCCCGATCACCACGAAGCCGCCGGAGAAGGCTCGCTTCGCCGCGGAAATCCCCGCTATTGAGAAACGGCGGGCCGGGCTCGATGCAGATCTGCGGCTCTGGATCATCCTCGATGAATTCAACAGCGACGTCGTCGGCCGCTCCTTTTACCTTGAGCCCGAACCACCGCTAGGCCGATTCAGCAAGGCCTTCTTCCTTCCCCTTCTTCGGGAGTTTATCGCGCGTCGCAAATCGCTTACCGAGATCAGCCGGTCCAGATAGTACCCGCAAGGTTTCCCTCCGGAGTGCCCAGTTGGGCTGAACCTTACTCTCGGGCCGGGGGAAGAACCACGTGAAGGAGTCTGGTGCCGCTTTGCCAAATATTCCGATGTGGCCGTGGCACTCGAATCCGGTTGACGGTGGATAGCCGACACGATGGTGCCGAGGTCCGGCCCGAAGATTGCTCAGCTCTGTCCGGTGCAAAAGCACCGATAACAGGCAGTGAAGGCAGATGTGCGACTGCTTTACGCCGGCACGGTTGCGGTCTGGCGCGGTTAGCGAGCGGTCTGGGAGAGTGGGCACTAGGCTGACCGTGCCGGCGCAATGAAGTTTGCAGACGAGGGCCGCCAGCGCCATGTTCCTTCCCTTCATTGTTGCCGGCGCTCCCTTCTGCGGGCTCGATGAGGCATGTCTGACCGGGGAGCGGCTTCGCCTCGATCGTCTTCCCGCAACGGCCCTCCGGAACTTTCTTCCCCTGCCGGCTCCGCCGCCATTCCTCGCGGAACAACAAAGTTCCTCCCGGCCGCCCTCCATTTCATTCCGGCCCTTCAGGTGCGGTCCGATCGTCCCCGGTCTTTGCGACAGCCATCGAGGCCGCGAAGGGCGCGGCCCGAAACAACGAAAGGAACATGATAATGGCTACCATCGGCGCCTTCACCTCTACCGAAAACGGCTTCACCGGCTCGATCCGCACCCTCGCCCTCAACGTCAAGGCGCGCATCGCCCGCATCGAAAATCCCTCCGACAAGGGCCCGCACTTCCGCATCTACGCGGGTGCCGTCGAACTGGGCGCTGCCTAGCAGAAGCGCTCCGAGCAGGACCGCGACTACCTCTCGGTCAAGCTCGATGACCCGAGCTTCCCGGCTCCGATCTACGCGACGCTGACGGAAGTCGAAGGCGAAGACGGCTTCCAGCTGATCTGGTCCCGGCCGAACCGGGACTGAGGAGCACCGGCCCCGCCAAGGCGGGGCCCACCCTCACCTTAGAAGCCGGAAAAAGGCATCGAGCCGGTTTCCGGCTTTTGGCTGCCAAACGAGAGGTAGGGGTCTGCTCAGATCGAGCCATTTTGCCGTGACGAAAGGGCAGCCTCAAGGACGAGCGGTTCCCCCAAAATGCTCGCGCATTTCGGTTCCCCCACCGCCGCGGTGCGGGCGCGTTCCGCGCTCCTTGACCCCGCCCTCTCCTCACGTCCGCGGTCGCCATCTTTATCAAACATCAGGAGATGACGACGATGACCATCGAACAGCACATCGAAGAACTGCGTGCCGAGCTGCGGAGCGCCATCGACGTAGATGAGCGCCGGCAGATCGAGGCCGAACTCGTATTCGCCCAGGCCGAACGCGAGGTCATCTTGGCCGAGCAGGACGGCCGCCTCAACGCCGAGCCTCCGTTCTGACCGAGGCTTCTCTCCACGCCCGGAAGCCGGGCGGATCGACCGGCCGCTCGGCTGTCAGGGATTTCGCCCCTCGACGCTCCTCCGCTGGCCGCGGACGATCGACGCTCAATATCCTCCGGTCAACGCCTTCCGGCGCTAAGCGCTGCTATAGCGATCAGTTGCGCCTCTCCTTTCGACCCGGCTGTCATCTGCATCGCGGATGTTGCAGCCCGTTCGTCATGATACAACCTGCCGCCGCCAGAATTTTCCCCGCCGCGCTGCGGCTCCTCGCGGGACAAAATTCAGTCGCCCGCAGGTCCTCCGCTCTGCTTCGGCCGTTTCGGTGCGTCCCTCCTTTCCGGTCAGCCGCCTATCCCCGCGATGACCGCAATTCGAAAGGAGGTCCATCATGCAACAGCTCGCTCAGTTCCTCGCCGCCACCGGCCGCCGGCTCCGCGCCCTCGGCAAGGTGATCAGCCACTTCTTCCGCAGGGGAAAGCTCGGCCTGAAGCTCGCAATCAATATCCCTTTTCTCGTCGAGATAGAGGTGTCCTTCGAGACCGACTGGAACCGGCGCCGATGAGGTTTTTCGAGGCCCGCTTCGGTGGGCCTTTTTCAACTCGGCATGGACGCGCGGGGACGGTAACCGCGCTTTCGCTTCTGTAACAGTAGATCGAGAAACAGCCGGACGGCTTCCTCCTCCCGCCCGAAATGATGGACCATCATCTGTCCCCTGGATCCAATGCGGCCCCATTTCCGCAGCAGGCACACATCCCCGAACAGATTTGGTTCGATCGACATGGCATGCGGGCCATGTTCCTCGAGGCATCGGAGCGTTCGACATAGAGGTGGTAGGGCTGAGAGATCATGAGGGCAGAATCGCTGATCTCGATGGTTGCGTCCAACGACACTTATGAATCGATGGGCTGGGATCGATTCATATCGGTGATGATATGCGGCAGGTCGTGATGGGCTTGGGCGAGACGCCTTCGGCGCACGGCTCTATTCGCTTCGCTCACGGGAGCCCGCACGCGGTCTCCGCCCAGTCGGGTGACGATCCTCTCGCGAACCTCAGCCACACCATCCGTGTCTCTCACCGTCCCAGGACCTTGCAAGGCCTTCATGAACAAGTGTGCTGCCGAGCGAACGCCCCGCGCGGGTCACCGTGCGGAGCTTGCGCCCATACTTGTCCTCGTCTCGGACGCCGGTCGAAAGCGAGAACGTCCCCGCGTTGAGCAGGGCCAGGAGGCGTGCCTTCGCCGCCTCCCCTTTTAGCCGTTCTGCCTCGCATCGCGGCGGGCTCAACTCAGGTGTGTCGATATCGGCAATGCGGATTTTCTCGCCATCGAACCAGAACGTATCGCCATCGACGACACAATTGATGTGACGACCATCGCCACAGATCGAAAACGAGGCTGACAGTGAATCCGCCGTCGAGATGTTGGCGAAAGCCAGGAGGCTCGTGAGGTTGCTTGGGCCGCAAGCTGAGAGGATGCCAGCGACGACAATAATCGCGAGCCCCACGATCGCGATCGGTCTTCCGTGACGAAGAGGATAAGCGAAACGAGATCGCTTGCGCTCAGCACGGATTTCCTTCCGGCCGTCGCCGCCTGCCTTCCGGGGTCTCCGGAATGGCGTCACGTTGTTTTGCGCCAATTTAGTCTCCATTCATTTCGCCGAACGGTACGACGGCCATGGTTTCGTCCGGGTTTACCGCCAACCTCGCGGTACGGCCGATAAAGCAGTGTGCGAGGTGTGGGGCGCAGTCGGTCCCGCCTCCCCTTCGGGTACCTCAGTTGAGGCTCCTGCGGCTGCCCTGTTTCCCGCCCCGCACGGCGAGAATTCCCGAAATCCCGCCCGTTGGTCGGCGCTCACGCTGATTTCTCCGATACTCTTCATTTTCCTGGATCAGCCTTGCTCGTTGGCACTGCGCGCCGGCTGGAGCACGCGGGCTTCAGACGTCTATCCGCCAGGGTGAAACCTGTTCGTGCCGACGCAAGCCGCCATATCTTCACGCCGGAACCAGATCGCTCGGCCGCATCGGAGCGGCGCATTCCCGGCCGTAAACACGATCTGCTCATCGGCGCGCATACGCAGAACTTCGTGTGGCTGGATAAGCGGTCTGGCCGCGAGTTGCTTCGAGCGCGTCCGTGACGATCCCTTCGCTTGGAAACTGCGGCTGACCTGGTCGGTCTCGACCGTGGTCATGCCACAACGCTTCGAGATGTAGTCCGCCGTCTCCGGATCGTTGATCGCGGCAAACGAAATCCAGCTTGCGCTCTCGAACCATTTGCTCGCGGCATCGCGGCCGCCATAGGTTTCGCGCATCTGGCCGATGGACTGGTAGATCATCGTGAGCGTGATGCCATACTTGCGGCCGGCGTCGCGAGCGGTCTCTAGGATGCGCATGTAGCCCAGGCGGGCAACCTCATCGAGAAGGAAGAGCGCCCTCCCCTTTACCTCGCCGTCGCGATTGTAGATCGCATTGAGGAACGACCCGATGATGACACGGGCGAGACCGGAATGCGTCTCCAATGTTTTCAGGTCGATGTTGATGAACACGTCGGTCTTGCCATCCGCAAGCGCGTCGGTCGAGAAGGTCGAGCCCGACACGAGTGCGGCATAGTTGGTGTAGGACAGCCAGTGCGTTTCCTTGACCGCATTGGCATAGACACCGGAGAAGGTTTCCGGCGTCATGTTGACGAAGGCGGCCACGTTTTCCTTCACGAAGTCCGAGTTCGAATTGTCGTAAATCTCCTGCAGCCGCTCACGCAGTTTCGGCTCGGGTTCGGCCAGATTGGAACGAACCTGCCGCAAGGTCTGGTGCTCCTGCTCGGTGTGACCGGACAGGCAGACGTCGGCGATCAGGGCGGTCAAGAGCTGAAGCGCCGATGCGCGAAAGAAGTCGTCGCGGACACCACGCGCGCCGCCGCTGTCGCTCATGATCCACGATGCGACCGAGGCGATATCCTCCTCTTTAGTTCCACCGAAGCGACCGATCCAATCGAGCGCGTTGAACCCGGTTTCCGGTTCCTTAGGATCGAGGATGCGGATGAAGCGCGCCGCACCTTTGCGCTGCTCAAGCACCATGGGAGCGACCTCGTTGGACGGATCGAGGACGACAAGGCCGCCGCCCCATTTGAGGGCCGTCGGGATTGTCACCGACGTCGTCTTGAAACCGCCCGAGCCCGCGAACACGATCCCGTGCGAGGATCCGAACGAACCGTCGAAGCAAAGCAGCGACGACTTGCCGCCGGCGCCCCAGGTTTCGGGGTCGCCGGCGCGAAACAACAGCGCCGCCGTGCTGTCCTTGTCGACTCGGTAGCGCTCGCCAATGACGATGCCGCCGGTATCGGCAAAGAGTTTTGCCGCTTCCTGCATCTTCATCCAGTCGGCTTCACCGTGAAGCGCCCTTTTTCCCCGTATGCGTTTCGGCTCGGCGCGTGCGAAGGCGGCATTGCCGACCAGTGCGACGCGTAGCGCAAAACATCCCGCCATCAACGCCGCCGTCGCACCGACCATCGTTGCATGATCAAGGTATGAGGTGATGGACTTGCCGTCCGGCACTTGCGCGGCGAATGCAGCGAGACGTGTGGCCTCGCGCATCACCGCGATCAGGATCGTCGCGATACTTCCCGCTGCGGCGCCCCAACCTGCGAATTTGATGCTGGTCGAGCCTGCGCTTGCGAACAGGAAGATCACGCCGATCGACGCGGCGGTGATATAGGGCGCGGCGATGCCTGTCCGACCCAATATCAACCTCGCGGCTTCCGTCTTGCCGAAGGTTGACAGCCATTGCTCGATCCCGGTCATGCCGATGACGGCCAAAACCATCAGCACGAGCGGGGCGACAGCGATTGTGATCCTATTCGCCGTCATCGCCAAAGGTCTCCGCGCCTATCGCGATCAATCGCGCCCGCTCGCCGTCGTCCGACTTCAAACGGCGACTGAGTTCAACCAGGGCTCCGAGCAGGAGCGCGCGCTTCTCATATCGCAAACCCGCTTTCACGATCAGGCCGCCGAGTTCGATCTTCTCGCGCGCATCTTTCTTGCGGGCGTCGGATGTCGTCGTCCTCGCCATTCGCTCAAGCCTCGTCACTGCTGCCCTGAGCCGCGCCAGATGGGACCGAGGCCGACGTCGATCCGATGCCGTCGCCGGCGCCCTTCTTTCCTCCGGTCGTATTTCCCTGATCCCGGCGAAAGCGTTTTGCCAAACCCTCGAAGGCGGCTTGCAGCTCGGCTTCCTCGATCTTGATGTCTCCAAGGCCAGCCTTGAGGGCAATCCGGCCGATGCGCTCGGCGTCACGGGTTTCCGCGGCCTTGAGCTGTTCCTGCAGCTTGGCGATTTCGTTGCGGATTTTCGAGGTTGGTTTTTTCATTCCGTCCGACTCCTTGGCTGAGAAAGCTTGTCTTTCGAAGCCAGTTTTTCCGAACAGAGTGCGGCGCGCACTACTGTGAATCCTACAATCGCCAAGGGCGATACTTTGGTGAATGATCCCGGCCGTTCCGAAGGAGCGGCTTCCAAGGGCGCAATTATACGTCGCTGATGCGACGCTCTGCTTTTGACCCCGGCTGGGCTGCCGCTCCCGACGAACCTGTTGAATCTGTTCGCAATCGGAGCTCAGACCGCCGTGGCCGTTCCTCATTTCTCCGTAAGTGTCGTCGCCCGCGGCTCCGGCCGCAGCGCCGTGCTGTCGGCGGCTTATCGCCATTGCGCCAAGATGGAATACGAGCGGGAAGCGCGGACAATCGACTACACCCGCAAGCAGGGTCTTCTTCACGAAGAGTTCGTCATTCCAGCCGATTCACCCGAGTGGTTGCGGTCGATGATCGCCGATCGCTCGGTCGCCAGCGCCTCGGAAGCGTTCTGGAACAAGGTTGAGGATTTCGAGAAGCGATCCGACGCCCAGCTCGCCAAGGATGTCACGATCGCGTTGCCGATTGAGCTGACGGCCGAGCAGAACATCGCGCTGGTCCGCGACTTTGTCGAACGGCACGTGATCGCGAAAGGGATGGTCGCGGACTGGGTCTATCACGATGCGCCGGGCAATCCGCATGTGCATCTGATGACGACGCTGCGGCCGCTCACAGAGGACGGGTTCGGCGCAAAGAAGATCGCAGTGCTTGGGCCTGACGGCAATCCACTCCGCAACGATGCCGGCAAGATCGTCTACGAACTGTGGGCCGGAAGCCTCGACGACTTCAATGCGTTTCGCGACGGCTGGTTTGCTTGCCAGAACCGGCATCTCGCACTCGCCGGTCTCGACATTCGCATCGATGGCCGATCGTTCGAAAAGCAGGGCATTGAGCTTACGCCGACCATTCATCTCGGGGTCGGCACCAAGGCCATCGAGCGGAAAGTGACGACAGAAGACCAGTCCGTTTCGCTCGAGCGGCTGGAGCTGCAGGAGGAGAAGCGCGCCGAGAATGCTCGGCGCATCCAGCGCCGTCCGGAGATCGTCCTCGACCTGATCACCCGGGAGAATAGCGTCTTCGACGAGCGTGACGTAGCCAAGATCCTCCATCGCTACATCGACGATCCCGGGGTCTTCCAAAGCCTCATGGCCCGCATCCTCCAAAGCCCCGAAACGCTCCGTCTCGAACGGGAGCGGATTGCGTTTGCGACCGGCATCAGGGTGCCGGCAAAGCACACGACGCGCGAGCTGATCCGGCTCGAGGCCGAGATGGGCTCCCGCGCGATCTGGCTCTCGAGGCGCTCCTCGCACGGCGTTCGAAGCGAAGTGCTCGAGGCGGCGTTCAGTCGCCATTCCCGTCTCTCGGACGAACAGAAGACGGCGATCGAGCACGTGGCGGGCGCCGAGCGGATTGCGGCGGTCATTGGCCGCGCCGGCGCCGGCAAGACGACGATGATGAAGGCTGCGCGCGAAGCGTGGGAAGCCGCTGGCTATCGTGTCGTCGGTGGCGCGCTTGCCGGTAAGGCCGCCGAAGGCTTGGAAAAGGAAGCGGGGATCGCGTCACGCACCTTGTCGTCTTGGGAGCTGCGCTGGAACGAAGGCCGAAACCGGCTCGACGACAAGACGATCTTCGTGCTGGACGAAGCGGGCATGGTGTCATCACGGCAGATGGCGCTGTTCGTCGAAACGGCGACGAAGGCGGGCGCCAAGCTCGTCCTGGTCGGCGATCCGGAACAACTGCAGCCGATCGAGGCGGGTGCGGCCTTCCGCGCCATTGCCGATCGGATCGGCTATGCCGAACTCGAGACCATCTATCGCCAGCGCGAGCAATGGATGCGTGATGCCTCACTCGACCTCGCGCGTGGCAATGTCGGCAGGGCGATCGATGCCTATCGTGCCAACGGCAGGATGATGGGCTCCGAGCTCAAGGCTGAAGCGGTTCAGAATCTGGTCGCGGACTGGGACCGGGATTACGATCCGACGACAACGACATTGATCCTCGCGCACCTTCGGCGCGATGTCCGCATGCTCAACGAGATGGCGCGCGCCAAGCTCGTCGAACGTGGCATTGTCGACGCTGGTTTCTCATTCAAAACGGAGGATGGAAATCGCCGCTTCGCGCCCGGCGACCAGATCGTTTTCCTGAAAAACGAGGGCGCGCTCGGCGTCAAGAACGGTATGCTCGGCAAGGTCGTCGAAGCCGCTCAGAACCGCATTGTCGCCGAGATCGGCGAAGCCGGCGATCGCCGTCAGGTCACCGTCGAGAGCCGCTTCTACAACAACCTTGACCACGGCTATGCCACCACCATCCACAAGAGCCAGGGCGCCACGGTCGATCGGGTCAAGGTGCTGGCTTCGCTCTCCCTCGATCGGCATCTGACCTATGTCGCGATGACCCGCCATCGCGAGGATCTCGGCGTCTATTACGGCGCTCGATCCTTCACGAAATCCGGCGGCCTGATCGAGATTCTGTCGCGGAAGGATTCGAAGGAAACCACGCTCGATTACGAGAAGGCGACCTTCTACCGCCAGGCGCTGCGCTTCGCCGAAGCCCGCGGCATGCACCTCGTCAATGTCGCCCGCACGATTGCCCGTGACCGGCTCCAATGGACGGTTCGGCAGAAACAGAAACTCAACCGTCTGGCCTACCGGCTCGTGGCCATCGGCGACAAGCTTGGCCTCGCCATCGGCGCCAAACCCATCAACGCGCAAAATCTCAAGGAGACCAGGCCCATGGTTGCCGGTATCGCGACGTTCCCGAAATCGATCGAGCAGGCAGTCGCCGACAAGCTCGAAGCGGACCCCGGCTTGAAGAAGCAATGGGAAGATGTGTCGACCCGTTTTCACTTTGTCTATGCGCAGCCGGAAGCTGCTTTCAAGGCCGTCAATGTCGACGCTATCCTGAAGGACGAGACCGTCGCCAAATCGACGGTCGCCAAGATTGCCAGTCGGCCCGACACCTACGGTGCGCTCAAAGGAAAAACCGGCTTGCTCGCGAGCCGCGCCGACAAGCGGGACCGCGAGCGGGCGGAACGCAACGTTCCGACTCTGGCGCAGAGCCTCAGCGACTACATGCGCCAGCGCAGCCGGGCCGAACAACGCTATCAGGCCGAGGAACTGGCAGTCCGCCGCAAGGTCGCGATCGACATTCCGGCTCTGTCTCCGGGCGCCAGACAGACACTGGAGCGCGTGCGTGATGCCATCGACCGCAATGACCTCCCCGCTGCGTTGGAGTTCGCTCTTGCCGACAAGATGGTCAAGGCAGAACTGGAAGGGTTTGCCAAGGCAGTCACCGAGCGCTTCGGCGAGCGCACCTTCCTGCCGCTGGCGGCCAAGGACACGAATGGAGAAGCCTTCAGGACAATTACAGCTGGAATGAGCCCCGGCCAGAAAGCGGAGGTCCAAACAGCCTGGAACACGATGCGCACGGTGCAGCAACTCAATGCCCACGAGCGAACGACCGAAGCCCTGAGGCAGGCGGAGACGCTGCGCCAGACGAAGAGCCAGGGACTATCGCTGAAATGAACGTTCCTCTTGTTGAAAAGCCGCCGGTGCGGCGACCAGGTAAGCCATTCCTGCTTGGCTTGGCGACGATCGCCACGGCCCTTCCCTGCGCGATCTCGGCCGCCTCGTTTGGTGGTTATCGGATCAATCTCACCCCGAGCGAACCTCTCGGTCTCTGGCGTATCGTCAAGCTCGACAGACCAGCCGCCGTCGGCGATCTCGTCTTCATTTGTCCGCCTCAGACCTCGGCCATGCGCCAGGCAAGAATGCGTGGTTATCTGCGCGCCGGCCTCTGCCCCGGTGGCATCGCGCCGCTCATTAAGACGGTCATCGCCGTTGCAGGACAACGGGTCGAAGTGGGCGCCAGCGTCAACGTCGATGGGCGTCCGGTTACCTACTCCGGTCTTGCCCAGCGCGACGGACAGAGTCGGCCGATGACGCCGTTCTCGGGCGGGATCGTGCCGGTCGATTACGTGTTCCTGCACTCGCGGTTCGCGGGCTCTTACGATTCCCGCTATTTCGGTCCGATCCCGGCTGCCGGCATTCTCGGCCTGGCGCAAGAGGTCCTGACCTATGCGCCGTGATCACCTACAGCCGGCACTGCTGACCGTCGGCTCTGTTCTTGCCGGAATGGTTGGGTGGAGCGGCAATGTTCTGCTCCTTCCGGCGGCGCTGGTTTTCCCGATCCTATGGGGGCATGCGCGAGCGAGATCCGTGGCGGCGATTGTTTCGGCCGGATATTTCCTGGCGGCATCCCGTGGTCTGCCGCAGGGTGTCGCCTCGTTCTATTCGTCGAACCTCTGGCCCGGTCTGTTGCTGTGGCTGTGCGCGTCGGTGACTTTTGTTGTGGTGCATGCGGTTCTCTGGACGAAGCGCCCAGGCCGCCGACCGTTTCGCTATCTCGTGGCGGCTGCGCTTATGGCTGTACCGCCAATGGGCATCACCGGCTGGGCACATCCTGTCACGGCCGCGGGAATTCTCTTTCCCGGATGGGGATGGTGGGGACTGGTAGCGATCACAGCCGGCCTCATGGGCCTCGTAACCCGCATGTGGCCGGCTGTCGCGATCGCCTTCACAGGCTTTTGGTTTTGGTCCGCCGCAAACTGGACCGAGCCGAAGGTACCTGAGGGTTGGCAGGGCGTCGATCTCGAACTGGGGTCAACGCTCGGCCGTGACCCCAGCATTCAGCGTCACCGTGATCTGATTGCCACGGTGAAGGGCCTCGAATCTGGCGGCGCCCCGTATATCGTTCTGCCCGAAAGCGCCTTGGGTTTCTGGACACCGACCGTCGAACGGCTCTGGGTTAAGGCTTTGCAGGCCACTGACATCGCCGTGGTCTCCGGTGCGGCCACGATCGATGCGACCGGATACGACAATGTGCTCGTCACTCTTTCGGCGAACGGCGGCAGGGTCCTCTATCGCGAGAGAATGCCGGTCCCGGGCTCGATGTGGCAGCCTTGGCGATCCTGGCTCGGTGAGAGCGACGGCGCCCGGGCGCATTTCTTCGCGAACCCTGTCGTGTCCGTAGGCCATACTCGGGTCGCTCCGCTTATCTGTTACGAGCAGCTCGTCGTCTGGCCCACTCTGCAATCGATGCTCTATGACCCGGACCTGATCGTTGCTGTCGGAAACGGATGGTGGACCAAAGGGACATCCATAGTCGCGGTCCAGCGAGCCAGCGCGATCGCCTGGGCAAAGCTGTTCGCGAAACCGCTTGTCCTTTCCTTTAACACCTGAATCCCAAGGAGGCGTCGTGCTGGACGCTGCCCTGATCAAAGAATGCGCCGATCCTTCTCTCAAGCCCGCGATCGTCGAGCAGTTCGTCGCGGCTGCCGGTTCGACGGACCCGCTCGCCGTGACCGTCAAGTCGGGCGGCCGGTTGATCCTGGTGCCGAAGGCGAAGTCGGCCGACGAAGCAATGACGATTGTACGAGAACATGCGGGAAAGGCGGTGGTTCGCGTCGGTCTGACTCAGCTTCCGGCTGGCCTGGGTGTGAAGGACGCCGCAGACGTTCGGCCCGACCTTGTCGATGGCTGCGAAAACCTCCGCAAGGGAACCTCGATGTTCGCCAAGGTCTTGAGGATCGTTGCCAAATGGTACGGTAACCCCAAGAGCGAAGATGTCTTCCCTCAGATATTCGAGGATGCGGTCTATGCTTGGAAGACTGGAGAATTCGAGGGCGTGAGCGTGTTTCAGGCGCAGGATCCGGGAGATGAAGCGGCAACGCCCAGCAGAGAACACCCCCGGCAAAGCGACACTAGCGGCGATAATTCGAGCGACGACACGAGCCCCGAAAACCCTCAAGAAAACAGTAGTGTTGGCTCGGCCGAGATGCGGATCGATCTTTCGAGGATTGGGGGTAAGTAGGTGCAGTGACGCGATGTCTCCATAACCAGGAACATTTTAGGGATCGCACAACCATCCACGTTTGCGGAAAGTTGATTTTGAAGCTCTAACGCCACAATGCGGAAATAGGAACGGCGTATAGGCGTTCACCGAATGGGATTACCTTTTCATGGTCATACATGACCAGGCCTGAAACAAATTTCTCTCCGGATGCCTCTGCCAATATTCGCAATCCAGAAAAGTCCGCACTCGAGACGGTTGCTGCCGCCTTTACCTCTATGCCAACAATCCGCCCTCTTTTGTCTTCGATAACGAGATCGACTTCGTTTTGCTCCTTGTCGCGAAAATGCGAGAACTCGAAGCGTTCTTCCCCGCCGCTCGCGAGCTTGAGGATCTCGGCAAAGACGAAAGTCTCCAGCAATGGCCCAAATTGCCCTCTTTCCGCCCGTAGTCGGTCGAGAGAAAGATCCCGAAGGGATGCAAGAAGACCGGAATCGAGAAAATGTATTTTGGGCGTCTTGGTCAGGCGTTTCAGCGTGTTAGAAAACCATGGCTGCACGGTCCGAGCGAGGAACAAGCTCTCGAATATGCCAACATATTTTTGCGTTGTGATATGATTCATCCCGATGGCGCTGCCAATTCCGGAATAGTTCACGAGTTGACCTGAATGCTCCGCAAGAATGCGCAGCAACCGCGGCATTTGTGCGATCTGCTCGATTTGCGCCACATCGCGAACATCGCGTTGAACGATCGCCTGGATATAATCCGCATACCAGTCCTGTCTGCGGGATGAGGTTTTACGGCCCAGTGCTTCGGGGTATCCACCTGCCAGAACTGTAGCCATCAAGTCGTCGCCGACGAGGGAATCTCCAGCTTTGGCATCGTTTCGAAAGGCGTCGAGCAAGAAGCTGCCGCCCGCCGCCCTGATTTCGCTTTGAGCGAGCGGTAGCAATCGAACGACCTCCATGCGTCCTGCGAGCGAGTCCGCTACACGTGGCAGAGTCATAAGATTGGCTGAGCCCGTCAGGAGGAAACGTCCCGGGCGTTGATCGGTATCCACGCTTTCCTTGATTGCCAGCAGCAGCTCGGGAGCGCGCTGAATCTCATCGATGATTGCCCGGTTCATACCTCTGACGAACCCAACGGGATCCCGTTGAGCTGCTTCCAGGGTCGTCGCGTTATCGAGTGTGTAATATTCCATTTCTGGACTGGCCATCTTCTTGGCCAGCGTCGTTTTGCCGGATTGTCGGGGGCCGACGATCAATACGACGCGCGTATCCGACATGGCGTCGTGAATCCGTTGCTCGGCGAGCCTTGGATATATCGCCATAGTTTTGCTCCTTATGACTATCTGAAACTATGGCGTTGGCTGATTGAAAGTCAACATGCGACGATTTGAAATCTACGCGATGCCCAATTGAAACCAAGCACGCGTCCTATCGATGGATGGATCGCTGATCCAGCCCGATTAATTGACATGAAAGCAGTCGTGGCCCTGGTCTCATAAGCCCCGCACGGCGGCTTCACTTCTTCTCCGGCCGTCGTTTCAGCAAATCAGACGCTTCTGTTTCTAAAACTGTCGCCAAGCGCTCCACCACGTCGATGCTCGCATTGTATACGCTGCGTTCCAGAGAACTGATGTAGGTACGATCGATACCTGCGCGGTGCGCAAGTTCTTCTTGCGACAGGCCTTTAGCCCGACGCGCGGCTTTCAGATTTCGTGCAAACACCTCTCGAATCTCCATGATCGAGAGAGCAACGACTTGCAGAGTATTTCACCACGGAGTATTCTCTACAAATCTGTTCTGCTTGTAGAATCAAGGTGATGCCGCAACGGCAAAGGCTTCTCTTCGTGCGGGCGCTGAATGACCGCAAGATTTCAACTCCCCCTCTCAACCCACCGAAATTTCGTATCCAATTGAAAGCGTGTACGATGCAAACTAAGCCTCGGTTCTTGGCGGCGGCAATATGAAGATAGAGGAGGTAAGGATGAACAACGCCGGCTCATCCGAGGCAGACGAAAAAGCTCTCAGGGGATGTCGCTACAGGTCGATGCAAAAATCGGAGCTTGAGGCGTTGGCTGTTTCCGCGATTAACGAACATCGGCAGCTGCTCGAGGCCGATCAAGCCGTTTACGAGGAGTGGTTGCGCGCAAGCGAAGATCCATCGATCTCCAGCAATGTCCTCCAGACGCTCCAGGATGAGTACGTTGCACGCCAGAAGACGTCCGGGGCCCAGCAAGAGGAGCTGTTGCACATCCTCGATGCACTCGGCTTCGTGCCCGACGTGCCTTTCGACGATGACAACTAGAACTCAGACCAGGCCGCGATCCTTGGCAATGGCAACGAGTTGCGGCACTGATTCCGCGTCAAGCTTTGCACGTGCTTTATCGAGATAGTGCTGCACGGTTCTGGCATTGATTCCGGTGAGGTTGGCGGTAACGGACGCAGTCTTTCCCCTCGACGCCCACACCAGGCAAAGCATCTCGCGCGGCGACAGCATCTGCTTGGGATTAAGCACCGTTTTCGCCGCAATGATCTTCAACTGGTAATGCACCGTCATCAGCAGTTGAACTGCCGTTTTGGGATCCAGCACGCCCGAAATGTCCACTTTCCCTTCCGGCGATGCGAAGGTCAGCATCATCGCGGATCCGTAGCTTCCCTCCGCGGGAATCGTGACGCCGCAGCGAATCCCATGGCCGATCGCCTCGTCACGAAACCGCCGAAGGGTAGATGATCCCCGGGCAGGCCAAGCGTCGGCGGTCCAGAAAAAAACGTCCCGCCGACGCTTTGCTTCCGCCAGCACGGGATCGATGTTGAAATAGTCGCTACCGAGGTAGATGCTTTCCCATGGTCCGGGATAGGAATTGAATGTCCTAACTTGGGTGCCGTCTTTTTGCAGGTAGGCGAACCGGTCATACCCGCAGGAATGCGCGAAGCTTCTAAGAGCACTCTTGATCATATGCCCATCCTGAGCGGCTTCCAGCATATCTATGAGCGAGCGAAGATTTCCGTCCACGGACATCTCTCCTATCTTCTTGACCCGGCGAGTTCGTCCTTTGGCGAAACGATAGGCCACGCGGGCCTTCAGCTCGTCTGGGCAATCGGGTCATGGCTGCGATTTTACGCACACAATCACTTTTGACCGGCAACCTCGGGTTCATACCGCATGCGAAGCATTCCCTCGGACCGTGTACGTTAGTACCAGCGGAGATGCCGCTTTCAAGCTCCGTCAGCCTAGAAATACGACAAACTGAGGAAAGGTTTTGCGCTGCAGTGATTGTAGCGCCACACCGCGCGTCAACCAGCGGCAGATACGGGGGTACAGGTTTCTGGTCCCCGCACCGCTAATTCCCACGATAGGCGGATGGAAGGATGATGTCCTGGTCGGCGAGGACATTGAACTTATAGCCGGGTCGAATGCGGATTGTTGGCTGGACGCTCAGATTCTTCGATATGGTGTGCTCAGCCACCCGGCCGAACGATTCAGCGAAGTTTCGGCGTGCGGCGTCCGAGGCAGTATCCTGTGTCGCCAGCGTCGAGCCCTCGGGCATCGACATGTCGATTCCGGTTCCAATCAGCGCGATCAACGCAGCCGATCCGAAGGTCCGCCAGAGATGGCGGTCGACCTTGTCAGCGAAGCCGCCATAGCCTTCGGCATCAGTACCCGCCATGCCACCGATCTGCAGCGTCGATCCGTTTGGAAAAATGAGGTCGGTCCAGACGACCAGGACCCGCTCCTGGCCGAACGACACCTTCGAGTCGTATCGACCGAACAGCTTGGCGCCTTGCGGAATGAGCAGCCGGTATCCCGTCGCGCTGTCGTAGACGTTCTGGCTGACCTGTGCGGTAATGCGTCCAGGCAGGTCGGAGTTGAGGCCGGTGATCAGTGTCGCCGGGATGACCGAGCCGCGCTTCAGTTCATAGGGTGATATCTGCGGCACGACCTTGTTCGGCAGATAGCCTAATTCCTTGATATCCTGGTTGAAGAAGTCCTCCTTCGAGGTCTGGCCGTTCTGATCGACATTCTGTCCCATGAGCCCGGATTTCATGGCGGCCGCGTAGAGGTCCGTGGCGTTGTTTGTCGTCACCGTCGCATTCTGTCGGCCGGAATCCACAGCAGTGGGCGTCTTCTCGACATCCGAGACGTCAACTTTCAGCGGTGAATCGAGCGCCGTCGCGTGGGCCTGGAGGCGCGCCATTCGCTGGCGCTGGGCCTCTCGGATATACTGCTCGTCCTGCTCGCGCTTCAGTCGGGCCTTCCACTCTTCTTCCGACTCGAGCCTGGGCCGTCGTACCTCCCGCTCTGCCGCGCGGCGCTCGACGACCGGCTCCTGCTTCTCGACCTTCTGCTCGGTCACGGGCGTCGGCTGGAACGTCTCGCGTTCGACTGGTTCGCCGATAATTCCGTCGGTCACACCTCGTTTGAGTTGGTCGCCGAAACTGGTGGCGGGCGTATTTGACGCGCTATCGATATCATTGCTGCGGTTGAAGTAGAGCCCGCGCCATGACAGGCCGATCACGACGACGCCGATGAAAAGAACGATGACGATGATGGCGACGATGATTGGCAGGCGATTGAGGCGACGCATGCCCTTTTGATCGTCGGCCTGGCTCGACGCGCCGAGCTGCAGCGACTGGACCATGTATCTCCTCCCATCAGTTCAGTTGCATGATCGAAAGCGGGCTTGCCGGCGTGGCGCCAGCGGGCGTCGCCGTGTAGGCCCGGCCAAGAGCAATCGACGGCGTCGAAAGTCGCGCGAGCACCTGACCGTCGACGCCATCGGTCCAATAGGCGAGCTCGACCGGCTTGACGTCTTTGCCGACTTTCCCGTCGGTGATGACCGCGTAGCCCCAGCCCTTCAACGCCGCCTCGAGCGCGGTCGCGAATTCTGACTTGTCCTTCTCCATCTTGATGGTTGTCGTGCTGGCGGGACCGATCTGTTCGGCGAGGCGACTTGCCATATCGCCGGCAATGGCGCTCGCAGCAGGTCCGGTGACCGGTACCGGGGTAGAGCTTGTGTTCAATCCGTCGTCAGCTGTCTGGCACCCGGAAAGAACTGCCGTGGCGAGAATGAAGGGGAGAAGCTTCCGCATCGTTCAACCTCCCCTCCGGATGGTGATCTTCTGCTGCCGCCAGCCGACACCGGAAACGAGGATCGCCTTGTCGACCGCATAGTCGACGATCATCATGTCGTTCTTCATTCTGTAGTTGACGATGCGGTTTTGACCGCCGGAGACCACGAAGAGCACGGGTGCATCTTGGCTGGCGATCGCCCTGGAAAACTGGATGTAGGTTTTCGTGCCGTCGGAATAGACCCGCTTCGGCTTCCACGGCGCACTGCCACTGATTGAATAGGAGAAGTTCAACTTATCGGGCGCAGCACCCGGGATGCCGCCAGTTTCAAGGCGGGCATTGATGTCGGCCAGCTTGGTCGACGCGTCCTCTGGATACTCGAAACCGACGCGCGCCATATACTGGCTGGGATGAGACTTGAGCTGGATATGATAGGTCCGCCGCGATGTCGTCACCACCATTGAGGTGACGAGGCCGGGTTCCGATGGCTTGACAATCAGATGGATCGCCTGCCCGCCGGACGCGCCTGATGTCGCCGGTTCGACCTTCCATCGCACGGTGTCGCCGACGAGGACGTCGCGAACGATCTCACCGCCTTGCAGCTCGATATCGCAGACCTGCAGCGGCGAGCAGACGACGGACGGCTGCGTTTCGCCAAACAGGAAGATCACCTTTCCGTCCGGTCCCGTGGTGACGAGGCCCGGCGTGCCCCGCCACTTACTTGAGAGTTTGGTGCCTTTTGCCTCGTTGGTCGTCATGCTTTGCGCGTGAGCGCCGATCGCAAAGACGAGTCCGGCCATGCAGCCGGCGGCTGCGATCAATCCTGTTTTGTGCATTGAAAAATCCCCTGCCCTTAAAGCTGTGCCGTCCAGTCGAAATCCCGGACATAGAGACCGATCGGATTGAGGCGGATCGTCGCCTCGTCCTGCGGCGCGGTTAGTGCGACCGTCGCGATGCCGCGGAACCGGCGAGTGCCGGTTTCCTTGCCCTTGCGATCTCGCTCGTATTCGGTCCAGTCGATCTGGTAGGTCTGGTTCGACAGCGCCACGATGTTGTTGACCTCGATGGCGACGGTTGCGGTTTTCGCTTTCTCAAAGGGTGAATTGGTCCGAAACCAGGTGTTGATCTTTTCTGTCGAGGGATCGGAGGTGCGAAGAAGGGCGTAGGTTCGGTCGATATACTGTTTCTGCACGACCGCATCCGGCGTGATCGATCGGAAGCTCGTCACGAAATTGCCGAGCGTCGAGCGTACCACCCGCACATCGGCATACTCGATCTGTTCGGGGAAGCCGGCGGTTACTGCGGTTCCGAGCTTGTCGACCTCGACGATGTACGGCACGAGCTTGACCTGGGTGCTCAGATACATCGCATAACCAAAGCCGATCACAGCCATGGTCAGGCCAAGAATGCCCACGATCCGCCACGCGGCGGCGGCCTGCACATAGGATCCGTATCGTTCCGACCATTCCTGCCGCGCGGCAAGATAGGGGTTCTCGGGGGCGCGGTTCGCTGCCATCGTCCATCACTTTCTAATTGCTGTTAGTCTTTGCGTTCGGGAGGTGGCTGGTGCCCGCTGTGACCGCCGCGGCTCTCATCGAGCTTGGCATTGGCGAGCCCGAGGATCGATCCGGCATAGGCGCCGGGAGAGCCGATCGCCTTTTCCTTGGCAGCTGATCCAACAGCGCTACTGGCCGATCCGATCCCCGCGCCGAAGCCCCGAAGCGCCGCACCGGCGAGTGACGAACCCGCCGCTCGGGCGGACTGACCGGCCGCAAAGCCGGCTGATACTCCGCCTGCTGCGAGGAACCCTGCGCCCGCGCCGAAAGATGCTGCCTGTCCGCCGTGACGGATCGTTTCCATGCCCCCGGTTACCGATGCGCCTTGGACAACGCCCTGAATAATGTTCGGCACATAGATCGCGATGATGAATACGACCACAGCGATGCCCGCGATCGCGAGAGCGGTCTGGAACTGGTCACCGACTTGCGGCTCGTTCGCCAATCCGATCAGGACTTCCGATCCGATGCGGGAGATCATGACCAACGCCATGAGCTTCATGCCGACCGAGAAGGCATAAACCAGATATCGGATGGCGAAGTCCTTGGTGTACGAAGATCCTCCAAGGCCGAGCATGATCATGCCCGCGAGCAGCCCGAGATACATCTCAACCATGACCGACACGAAGATGGCCGCGACCAGCGAAAATGAAATGACCACGACCACCATGGCGAAGGCCGCCGAGATCGCGAGCGCGTTGTCCTCAAAAAGGCCGAACTGGATCTTTTCAGACATCTTGGTTGCAACGGCGAGCCCGGCGTTAAAAACATCCGCTGGCGAGGCGGTGCCGCCTCCGGCGCCAATCTGGAAGAGACTGTCGACGACGGCCTTGGCGAAAGTCGGCCCTTGCGCCAACACGAAAGCGAAGAAGCCGACGAACATGATCCGTCGGACGAGTTCGGCAAACCAGCTGTCGAGTGACGCAGCCTGTAGTGCAAGCCAGACTGCTGCGATGCCGACCTCGATGGTCGCGAGAATCCAGAACAATGATTTCGCTGCGTCCATGACCGTGGTTTCCCACCCTTTCGCAGCAGTCGTGATCTGGCTTTGAAGGGACGTCAGTACCGAACCCTCTTGGGCTAATGCGGAGTGCGCGTCCCATGCAGTGAAAACAGCAAATAGCATGGCGACGCGAAGAGCACTGAGGAGTTTCGCGTTCATTGGCTCACCATTCGACTTTCATCTTCTGGCCGCCCGACGTGGGGTATTCTTTCGACGAGCCGAAGAACTTCGCACGGCGTTCCTGTGCGGCCAGCTTCTCCGAGATGATAAGCCAGACGCCGACACAGCCGATCGCAAGAAACGCCGCGCTTGCGGCCAGGATCAGTTTCGTTCTCACCATTCCACCTTCATCTTTTCGCCGCCGGAGGTGGATGGCGCCGTCGCACCGAAGAACTTTTCCCGCCGTGCCTGAGCGAGATCCTTATCGGTCTGCTCGGTCTGCAGCCAGGTTCCCATCATCGTCATCTGCTGCGAGACGAGACCGCGAAGCTTCTGCATCTGCGCAACCTGCTGAGTGGCGATCTGGTGTCCGACCTGCAGGGCCTTCATCTGGCCGTCCGCGGTCTCCGACATGCTTCGGAGCGACGACATGGTGGATTCTTCGCTGTCGAATTGTTCCGCAGTCAGACTGGCGGCCTTCAGCGTGCTGGCGATGGTGTCGCGGTTCGTGTCGGACCAGGACTGATAGGTGGTCGAAAATGTCTGATTGCTCGGAAGGTTGGTCCTGAGATCGGAGTAGCTCTGGAAGCGCTGCTGGAGCACATCGTCGGCATTGCCCAGCGAAAAAGCGATGCTGTGCCCCTGGTCGACGATGCTGCGGAGCTGGTTGAGATCGCTCTCGACCTGTCCCCACATGTGAGATGGGAGGGCCGCGGTGTTCTGGAGCAGGTTCTGGTAGATGCTCAGCTGCGTTTCGATCTGCTGGGCAAGCTGGCCGATCTGGGTAAGCTGGTTCTGGATTTGCTCTCCAGACTGGCCGACAAGGGACACCAGTTCGCCGTTGTTGAGCACCTGGGTCCACTCGGTTGCCGCCCCAGTCGCCGTGCCGGCGTGTGCAGGTGCGAGTGCAGCGATGGTCATTGCGGTAGCCGTGAGGCCAGCGCCCCAACTAAGCTTTGAGCAGCGTTGCGGCATCGTGAACTCCTCTCGTTTGAAGCCAATGGATCGGCCAGTCACGGCCATGCTCGGATTTCAGCGCGCGGATGCGCTTCAAGTCTTCCTTGCCCGACGCGCCGACGAAGCTCAGTGCAACGGGACCAAGCGACATGTCGAAAAGACGCCGGCCTTCCGGCGTGGCAACGTAATATTCGCGCTTCGGGGTCGCGGTTGAGACGATCTCGATCTGGCGTTCGTTGAAACCGATCCGCTCGTAGAATTCCCGTGTCCCCAGCTCTCGAGCCGCGCCGTTCGGGAGGCAAATCTTGGTCGGGCAGGACTCTTTCAAGACGTCGATGATTCCGGACCGCTCGGCATCCGAGATCGACTGGGTCGCAAGCACGACAGCGCAATTCGCCTTGCGCAGCACCTTTAGCCACTCCCGGATCTTGCTGCGGAAAACCGGATGGCCGAGCATCAGCCACGCCTCGTCGAGCAAGATCAGACTAGGGGATCCATCGAGCCGCTTTTCGACGCGCCGAAACAGATAGGTCAGCACTGGGACGAGGTTCCGCTCGCCCATGTTCATGAGATGCTCGATTTCGAAGGTCTGGAAAGCGCCAAGGGTGAGGCCATCCTGCTCGGCGTCGAGAAGCTGACCCATTGGTCCGTCGACCGTGTAGTGATGCAGCGCGTCCTTGATCTCGCGCATCTGCACGCCGCTCACGAAATCGGAAAGCGATCGGCCGGGCGCGCTCGCCATCAGGCCGACCTGACGGGAGATGGCGTTGCGATGATCGGGCGTAATGGTGACGCCCTGCAGCGCGACCAGCATCTCGATCCATTCCGTCGCCCAAGCCCGATCGGCGTCGTTTTCGAGATCGGACAACGGGCAAAACGCGAGCGCGGCTCCAGCTTCCCGCGCATCGCCGCCGATCTCATAATGATCGCCGCGCGCCGCAAGCGTCAGCGGCAGCAACGAGCTTCCCTTGTCGAAGGCGAAGATCTGGGCCTGGCCATACCGCCGGAACTGTGCCGCGATCAGGGCGAGCAGTGTCGATTTGCCCGAGCCCGTCGGACCGAAGATCAGCGTGTGGCCGACGTCATCAACATGGAGGTTGAGGCGGAACGCCGTCGAGCCACTCGCCACCTGGATCAGCGGCGGAGAATTGGCAGGATAGAAAGGGCATGGGGCGATCGGGTTTCCCGACCAGACCGAATTGAGCGGGACCAGGTCCGCGAGATTGCTGGTGTTGATCAGCGGTTCGCGGATATTGCAATACCAGTTGCCCGGTAAGCTGCCGAGATAGGCGTCGGTGGCGTTGAGTGTTTCGATCCTCGCGCCGAAACCCTCGGCCTGGATCAGCCGGCGGATCGCCTCGGCCTTTTCCTGCAATGCTTCCCGATCGCCGTCGAAGAGAACGATCACGGGCGTGTAATAGCCGTAGGTGACAAGCTGCGATGATGCCTGAGCGATCGCATCCTCGGTTTCGGCGACCATCGTCATGGCGTCCTGATCGACCGACCGGCTTTGCGTCTGAAAGAGCTGGTCGAAGAACGGCCGGACCTTCTGCTGCCACTTCTTGCGCGTTCGCTCCAGCTTTTGACGCGCCGCTTCCGCGTCGAGGAAGATGAAGCGCGAGGACCAGCGGTAGGTAAGCGGCATCAGGTCGAGGCTGTTGAGAATCCCCGGCCAGCTCTCCGCCGGCAGCCCGTCAATCGCCACGACACCGAGGAATCGGTTTTCGACCTTCGGCGTCAGCCCGTGCTCGAGTTCCGCGGTCGCGATCCAATCGAGATACATGGGAGCGTCGGGCAGCCGGATCGGATGGTTCTCGCCGGTAATGCAGAAGCGGACGAACTGCAGCAGTTCGTCATAACGAGTGACCCGCTCCCCTCCCCTCTCCACAACCTCGCGCGTCTCCATCCGCCGGATCGAAAGGGTGTTCGCCAAATATTGTTCGATCTCGCGGATAGCGTTCCTGAAGATGAACAGCACCGTGTCGGCGTAGGTCTTCTTCCGGCTCTCCTCGTCCGAATAGATGTATTTGCTGAGCGCGGTTTTCTTCGACTCCAAGGGCCGATGGGTAAGGATCAGCGCGTGCTTGCTCTCGAAATGCCCTCGCTCACGCGCAAAATGCGCCCGCCGTTCCGCGTCGATCGCGCGCGTAACGGGATCGGGAAAGTGGCAGCGGTCTTCAGAGGGATAATCGAACGTCGGGATGCGGACCGCCTCGACCTGGATCATCCAGCCGCTTCCGAGCCGCGACAGGATCGCGTTGATCTGCCGTGACAATTCGTTGCGTTCGAGGTCGGTGGCGCTTTCGGAATCCGGCCCGGCAAAATACCAGCCGGCCATCAGGCTCCCGTCTTTCAATAAGAGGACGCCGTTGTCGACCAGGCCGGCATAGGGGACGAGATCCGCGAAGGATGGGCCGGTGGCCCGGAAGCGTTTAAGAGCGACCATGCCAGCTTCCTCAATACTGCCGCCAAGGAGAGGTGGTCGCCTTGTAGTGGGGCTTGTAGGAAATGTGCCTGATATAGACCTGCCGCATCAGCGGATCGGTTTTCGCCATCATCCTGAGCAGTCCGACGATGACGATCCAGACGGCGATCCCGAAAAGCGCGGAATAGAGGGTCAGCACCACGAAAATCAGGATTACGGAGGCGAGACCCGTGAGCAGAACTAGTTCCCGGTCAGCGCCCATCAGGAGGTTTGGACGCGAAAGCGCACGATGGATACGATTGCGATGCAGGCCGGATAGGGACTCAGCCATGAGCCCCCTCCCCTTCTGCTTTATGCCCGTCCGACGTGACCGGCTTGTCTGGGAGGCCGATCGAGGCGCCCGTCGCGCCGAAAAGGCCGACGATGCTGGTGGCACCGAGCAGGATGCCGGCGACGAGGACGATATACATCAGCCGCCGCGCGAAATCGTTGAGCTCTCCGCCGAAGATCAGCATGCCGCCGGCAATTGCGACCGCGGCCAGCGCGATGGCGCCGGCTACCGGACCAGTAATCGACTCCTGGATCTGCTGTAGCGGTCCCTCCCACGGGAGACCACCACCGCCGGAACTGGCCAGCGCCGGCGCCACAGAGGCAAAAAAGGTGGGCGCTACGATGAGCGCGACGGCGATGAGTGCATGCTTACGCGACATGGCGCGTCTCCTGTTCTTCGGTGAGCTGGTCGGATTCAATTTCGTATTGGCCGTGGACGAAGCGCTCGACCTGGATGACGTCGCGAACGCGTCGACCCCGTGGCGTCCGCTCGATGGACACAATGAGATCGACCGCTTCTCCGATCACCTCGTGCATCGGCTGCTGGCTGGCCTCGGCGGTGAGTTGCTCAAGACGGCGCAGGGCCGACATAGCGGTGTTCGAATGAATGGTTGCCACGCCACCGGGATGACCAGTGTTCCATGCCTTGAGCAATGTGAGTGCAGCACCGTCGCGCACTTCGCCGACGACGATTCGATCTGGGCGGAGGCGCATCGTGCTTTTCAGCAGCCGCGCCATATCGACCGTATCGCTCGTATGGAGAAGAACCGCATTCTCGGCCGCGCATTGAATTTCGGCGGTATCCTCAAGAATGACGAGGCGATCCTCTGGGGCGCTCTTCACGATCTCGTCGATCACGGCATTCGCGAGTGTGGTCTTGCCGGAACCCGTGCCCCCGGAAATTACAATGTTCAGACGCGCGGCAATTGCGCTGCGGATCGTCGAGGCTTGGTACTCCGTCATCACGCCGGTGCGTATATAGTCATCGAGTGGAATGAGGCGCGACGCACGACGGCGAATGGTGAACGCAGGCTTTGCGACCACGGGCGGCAACAAGCCTTCAAAGCGGTGACCGCCGATCGGAAGCTCCCCGGAAATGATGGGTTGATCGGTGTCCACCTCGGATTGCAGTGCGTGAGCAACCGTCCCAATCACCATTTCCGCCGCAGCCGACGACATCTCGCCAGCGGGCGCGACGCCGTGGCCCAGCCGCTCTATGAACAACTTACCATCGGGATTCAGCATGATTTCGACGACGTTGCTATCGTCCAAAGCAACGCAGAGCTGGTCGCCAAGCGCCTCTTGAAGCTTGCGGACGAGGCGCGGATGAGAGCGAAGCTGTGTCACAGACTTCTCCTTACGCAGGTTGGCCAGAAGGGCTGGTGATTTGAGACTGGTAGTTGGCGGGGCGGAGCTTCAGCAATGTGTCCGAGTTCGCAGGCAGCGTGCCCGCGACGGCCATGGTCGCGCCGATCTTCTTGGGCTCACCAAAACGCTGAAGCGACCATCCGACACGGGCGAGGATCCGCTCAAATCGAAGATCCGTTACAGTTACGATTTCGGTGAAGCCGTTCGCGACAGACCATTCGATGATCCCCGCGAACATGGTGAGCGTTGCCTCGTGTATCACGCCGTCTCCCCTTCCCTCGCCAAGGGAGGTGTCCACGCAGAAGCGCGAGCTCTCGATCATCGTGGGATGGGCGCCCAATCGCCCGCAGGGAAGAAGTGAAGGGAAAACGTCCGACAGCATGGTCGGGCCAAGCGCTGGCAGGAGTCGAGCACAGCCTGCCAGTTGCCCGGCGTCGGAGACGGCTAGGATGTACGTTGGTTGAAGTTCGTCGAACCGATCCGATTCGTAGTCGTCGGCAACATTCACTTCCCAGCCCAGTCGATCATGAAAGACGCGTGCACGCAGTTGGTGATGACTGTGGAGAAGCCGGGTCTCTTCGCTGTTTCGGGGCTTCGAAATGGCGAGAATCTGCATGAATTTCTCCGTCGTTGATGGCCGGTGAGAAATCAGCACGAATCGAAATGGGATGGCAGTTGTAGGATTCGACAAGGTTTGGTGGGGTGGCCGGGTCCGAAAGGAGTGGAAAACAGGAAGCGCGACCCGGCCCGATTGTAGGATTCACAGGAGAACAATTAGGGATCAGATGGATTGGCGGAGTAGCCTAAGCATCGGTACGCAAAGAGGAAAATGCCAAAAAGCTCTTAGTGTTCATCTGAGCGCCGTTAAGCCTTTGTTAACCCTAATCTTCTGGACCGGTCAGGAGAATCGTGTTCTATCTTTGTCGGGCAAAGGCCGGTAAATCGGCAGTAGGCCGCCAAGAGGAACAGATGGCGATAGCGAACCGAGTTGAATCAGTTGTTGGCACCAAGGAAGACGCGGGCAGCAAAATCACGCGCCACGCAGGGCTTCTGTCAGCGCAATTGCAGCAGCTCAGAACGCGCATGTATCCTCCGAAGTCGGAGAAAAGCCTTCGTTCGTTCTTGATCAACGAAGTGTCGAAGCTGACGTCCATACCCGATTCCACGCTGAAGCACATGTCCAGGGAAGGTCGTGGACCGGTCCCGAGCAGGCTCGAAAACAACCATCGCGCCTACACACTGGCCCAGATAAATGAGTTACGCGAGCTGTTCGCGAACCTGAAACCATCAGAAGCGCTACGAATTTTTCCTCGCCGACGTGCGGGCGAGCATCTCCAGGTTCTTGCGATCGCCAATTTCAAGGGTGGCAGCGCAAAGACCACGACCTGCGTCCATCTCGCTCATTATCTGGCTCTTCAGGGCTATCGTGTCCTTGCGCTCGACTTGGATCCTCAGGCATCCTTGTCAGCCATGTTCGGCGCGCAGCCGGAAGTAGACGTTGGTTCGAACGAAACCATTTATGCTGCCTTGCGATACGACGAAGGCGCGCGGCGACCGATCCGCGACATCATTCGCAAGACCTATTTCGACGGGATAGACCTAATCCCAGGCAATCTCGAAGTGATGGAGTATGAGCATGAAACTCCCCGCGTCCTGGCAAACAAGTCGGGCTCGGGTGCGATCTTTTTCGAGAGATTGAAGCTGGCTCTTGCAGAAGTCGAAGCTGATTACGACGTCGTAATCCTCGATACTCCGCCTTCGCTAGGCTTTCTGACCCTGAGCGCGATATATGCGGCGACTAGTATGATCATAACGGTGCATCCAGCCATGCTGGATGTGGCGTCGATGAGCCAGTTTCTTCTCATGATGGGCGATCTGATTAGCGTTCTGAATGAGAGCGGTGCTCAACTGGATCAGGACTTCATCCGATATCTGGTGACGCGACATGACCCCAACGATGCGCCACAGTCGCAGGTCGTCGCAATGCTCCGGCACATGTTCGGGGACGATGTGCTATTGCCCACTGCCATCGAAAGTACCGCCGTCGAAGCGGCGGGTCTGGCGAAACGTTCGATATACGAACTCGAACTGGGTCAGATCGGGCGGGATACCCACAAACGCGCGCGTGAAGCCGTTGACGCGGTCAATGAAGCAATAATCCGGCTTATCAACGACAGCTGGGGGCGGACATGAGCAAGTCTTCTCGCAAATCGATTGTGGCGAGCTTCGGTCTGCTGTCCGCAGAACTAGAGAACAAGCTTGCAGACGGGCCGCAGTCTGCCGCCCCTACTCCATCATCGCCCCGTGTGGGCGCCGGTGTTATCGGTGCAGCGCACCGGGCAATCGATGATATTCGCTCGGAGCGAGACCGGTTGAAGGCGCTGGTCGAGTCAGGCGGGGGAGCGGTTCGAGAGCTTGATCCTTCGCTGGTCGACCCCTCCCCTTACCCGGACAGGCTTCCGGACGATGACCCGGCAGGCTTCGAGGAGTTTAAGCGCTCGATTGAGACTGAAGGACAGAAGGTCCCGGTTCAGGTCCGAAAGCACCCCTCCTCCGATGGCCGGTATCAGATCGTCTACGGTCATCGACGGTGGCTTGCTGCGAAGCAACTCGGCAAACCCGTTCGCGCCATCGAAGTGGAGATTTCAGACCTAGACCTCGTCGTCGCGCAAGGCATCGAGAATGCGAGCCGGCAGGATCTCACTTGGATCGAGCGTGCGCTGTTCGCATCACGGATGGATGACGCGGGAGTTAAGCCCCGTGACATAAAAGCGGCGCTGTCGATTGATGACCCAGAGCTCGCCAAGATGCGCACGGTCTATCGATCAGTTCCGACCGACGTGATCGAAGCAATCGGCCGTGCGCCCAAAGTGGGACGTCCCCGCTGGCTCGAGTTTGCAAAAACGATAGCTGACAATCCAGACTCCCTCCCCGCAGCCCGTGAGATCCTCTCGAAAGCACCCGACGGCTCAGTTGTTTCCGATCGGCGCTTCCAGCGCGCTTTCGACGTGATAAAGCCATCGAGCAAAGTCGTTCATGAGAGCACGGCGATTTCAGACGCAGAGGGCCGTAGACTGGGTGCTTGGAAGATATCGGCCAAGGAGTTTCGGATTTCGGCGGACGGGCCTCTCGGTGTCGAGTTTGTTAAATTCGTTGGGGACGAGCTCCCTGCCCTCATTGAACGCTTCTCTCGGGAACGTGAAAATCAAAACCCCTGATAGCTGCCAATAGGCACCGTCGATTTAGGAAGACGAAAGGACTACTCGCAAAAGAAAAAGGCCCCCAAACGTTGCCGTCGTGGAAGCCTCTCTCATATCTGGACAATCTGAGAATCGCATTTCCACGAATCCCAGTCAAGAGTCATTGGCACCGAATTTTGGTGAGCGGATTTCTTTTGCCTTTTGAGAGGTGAAGGAAAATGCAGAGTGGAAATGTGACGACGCCTTTTGGGCGGCGGCCGATGACACTTGCGCTGGTGAAGCGACAAGTGGCATCCGCCGAGATCAGGTCGAACAAATCGGCGGACAAATGGAAAGTGTTTCGAGACGCCTGTGAAGCCAGGACGCTTATGGGGCTACAGGATCGAGCTCTCGCGGTCCTTGACGCGCTCCTGAGTTTCTATCCCGAGACCGATCTACGCCAGGGAGCATCTCTCATCGTCTTTCCGTCGAACGCTCAGTTATCGATCAGAGCGCACGGCATCGCCGGCGCTACGTTGCGGCGGCACTTGGCAGCGCTCGTTGACGCCGGTCTGATTGTTCGCAAAGACAGTGCAAATGGAAAGCGCTACGTCCGGAAAGACCGGGCTGGTGAGATCGAGGATGCGTTCGGGTTCGATCTCTCCCCTCTGCTCGCGCGATCGGAGGAGCTTGCGCAGATGGCCCAGCAGGTGGCCGCAGAGCGCGCATTGTTTCGCCGGACCAAGGAGGCGCTCACCATCCGCCGGAGGGACGCCCGTAAGCTGATATCGGCGGCGATGGAAGAGGGAGCGGCTGGCGACTGGGGCAAGATTGAAAACATGTATGTGGCTCTCGTTGCCCGGATTCCGCGAACACCCTCGCTGAGCGACCTGACCACAATCCTCGATGAAATGGACCTCCTTTGCGAGGAGATCGTCAATTCGTTGGATGCACACGATATTTCCGAAAATATGAGCAGCAATGATGCTCGTATTGGGCGTCACATACAGAATTCAAATACCGAATCTCACCATGAATCTGAACCTAGCTCTCGAAAAGAGCTGGGGGCGAAGGCCGAACGAGATAAGGGACGGGGACGCGTGCCGTTGAAGGCATTTCCTTTAGGGATGGTGCTGCAGGCTTGCCCCGAAATTGTGATGTACGGTCAGGGCGGTGAGATCTCGAGCTGGCGTGACTTGATGGCAGCTGCTGTGGTGGTGCGCTCGATGTTGGGGGTGAGCCCGAGCGCTTATGAGGATGCTTGCGAGGTTATGGGCCCGGAAAACGCCGCAGTTGCCATCGCTTGTATTCTTGAGCGGGCAGGACATATCACTTCTGCGGGTGGGTACTTGCGCGACCTCACCTCCAAAGCCCGGCGCGGCGAATTTTCACTTGGCCCGATGTTGATGGCCCTGTTGCGGGGAGGCGGTATGGTGCGACAAGCGGGGTAGAAGAGGCTTTGAGGGTCTGCAATCCGCAAATCTGAGAAAGAGGTCGTCTCCGACGCTGTGCGAACAACGCCAGATTAGGTGCTAAGCGATAGACGGCCCGGAATGTGCGGGGCAGCCAAGCGGCGGGAGACGCTGCGGCTGTCCATTCCGCCAGATTTACAATCTGGTAGGCCGGTATCGAGTCGAACGGACAATCACGACGTTATTGCCCCGCCCACCGAAACCCGCAAGCAGCTTCCGGGCGGGATCGAGGAAATCATCAGCACGACGCTGGGGGCAATTCTGCCTGTCACCTGAAATCACGCGTCTCGCTTTTCCGTTGGGCTCGTCGCTAGTCATTCTTGATTAATAGCACCCCATCGCAGAACGCTCTATCTTCCCTTGCTGGGTGCCTCGAGACGGGACGTCCGGTTTTGCAGCGCTGCCGGACCGCTTCGGTTTCAGCACCAATCCTAGATGCCGTTCGACGACACGATCCACGAGGAGACGAGCGATGGGCGCAACGACGCCGGACAACATCATGCAGCTTGGCATGGCGTTCTGGGCCTCCAAGGCCGTGCTCAGCGCGGTCGAGCTCGGCGTCTTCACCGAGCTCGCGGCCGGCCCGGCCGACCTGCCGGACCTACAGGCCAGGCTGAAACTGCATCCCCGCTCGGCCCGCGACTTCCTCGACACCCTGGTGGCCCTGAAGCTGCTCGAACGCGAGGACGGCCGCTATCGCAATGCCCCTGATACGGACCTCTTCCTCGACAAGGCGAAGCCGTCCTATATCGGCGGCATCCTCGAAATGGCCAATGCCCGGCTCTATCGTTTCTGGGCCTCGCTTACCGAAGCCCTGCTCACCGGAGAGCCGCAGAACGAAGCCAAGCACAGCGAGGACTTCTTCGCCGCGATCTATGCGGAGCCGGCACGGCTGCGCGGGTTCCTCGAGGCCATGAGCGGGATCAGCGCCGGTGCGGCGCAGGCGATCGCCGCCAGGTTCGACTGGTCGAAATACACGACCTTCGCCGATGTGGGCGCGGCGCAGGGCATGGTGCCGGTGGTGATCGCGCGAGCCCATCCGCATCTCCAGGCCATCGGCTTCGACCTGCCCGCCGTGCAGCCGATATTCGACGAGTTTATCGCCCGGCAGGGCCTCGCTGACCGCATCCGCTTCCAAAGCGGCAACTTCTTCGACGGCCCGATGCCGAATGCGGATGTGATCGTGATGGGGCATATCCTGCACGACTGGGATCTTGCCGAGAAGAGGATGCTCTTGGAAAAGGCGTTCGCCGCGCTGCCGAAAGGCGGGGCCCTGATCGTCTACGACGCGGTCATCGACGACGAGCGCCGCAGCAACGCCTTCGGCCTGCTGATGAGCCTGAACATGCTGATCGAGACCCGCGGAGGGTTCGACTACACCGGCGCCGACTGCCAGGCCTGGATGGGCGACGCCGGTTTCGTGTCCACACGCGTCGAGCCGTTGCTGGGCCCGGACTCGATGGTGATCGGCTTCAAGCCCGACTGAACGGAAATGGCAATCGGATCGGTAATTCGCTGCGCGCCAGCCTTACCGCCCTCGACCGATACCGAGGAACGCTACTTTCAAAAACAGCTGGGGCACGCTCCGGCTGAGTTGACGCGCGAACATCAGCGGCGCGACCGTTTCCGCAGCAAGCTCGCCAAGGGGGGCTGGGCTTTAAAGGCCACTCCCCTGTCCCACGCAATGGTTATTTCAAAAGGTTGCGGGCCGGGTTTTCGGCTTAACGCTTCAATTGAAGTCGGGGAGTAAAAGCCACAGTGGACATCGGAAGATCGGAAGACGATCTTGCACAGAAGCATGTTTGCCAAGTAATGAACTGTTAACTATATAGAATTCGCGGATACGGAAACTAGGTCGCACAAAGCTTCCGTCACTTGCCTGTGGGCGCAAATGGCATAGCGATGCCCGTGGGGCGGCATTCGTCCGTCTCTAAACGGTCCATCGGGGTCAATGGTCTTCTTAGGGAGCTCGTAGCCAGGCCCCTACCCTACTGAGCTGCGACTGAACATTCGGTTTGACTGCGAGCGGCTCGCCTGGGAGAGCACCACAATGAGAGAATGGATTTGCCTCGGCATGGCATTGTGCGTCGGCCGCCCCGGAACGGGCCCGAGTTGGCCTTCGGAATGCCGATCGTCGCGCGACAGTGCCTTCTACACCGTATCGGTGGTCGATCTACAATGGGCGATGCGGAGGGATTCAAAGACGGCCCGCGGATCCAGTGTGCCGATCATTACCCTGTCCTGTCCGGGGCAGACAACATGGCGCCCGAGGAGAAAGTGGCCCGCGGTTCTCGGGAGCTATTTTAACGGATCCGGAGCGCGGAATGCCGACGCATACAATGCAGTTAAGCAGTAGAGGACGCCCCTTCTAGAAACCTTGTCAGCTGACAAGGTTTTCAGACGGAACTCGTGCCAGAAGTTCGAACACTGCTGGCGTTGGCGGACCGCCGCTTGAAGACCCTCGTCTTCGAGCTCGGAGTCGAAGCACAGGATGCTGGGGGGCATCGTTGGATCGATGTTGGCGGAACAATGTTCAGAAACCTTGTCAGCTGACAAGGTCTCGCAGGCTATGTCGACCATCCACCCCCTCCTCCATGTGAAACGCCCCGTGGCTGCCGATCGCTGGAACAGGGGAACAATCGAGTGCTCTTGTCGGTTCCATCGTCTGAAACTCGCAAGCGATGAGGACGCATGCCATGGCGCCGCGCGCTTTCTGGAAAGGCTACCTAAAACTATCGCTGGGCACCCTGCCCGGTCGCGATGACGCCGGCGGTCAGCAAAAACGAAAGGTCCGCTTTCATACGCACAACCGCTAGACCGGCAACCGCGTCGAATCGAGATATGTCGATGCAGTCAGCGGAAAACCCGTCGACCAGGACATAAAGGCTATCAGCGCGGCGAAGACGACTATGTACTGCTGGAGGCCGTCGGTCTGGAGAGCACGCGCACCATCGACATCGACAGGTTCGTGCCAGCCGACAGCATCCAATGGCTCTGGTTCGATCGGCCGCAATTTCTTGTGCCCGACGATCCAGTCGGCGAGGAGGCTTTTCGGTGATTCGAGACGCGATGCTGTCGACCAAGACGGTCGGCATCTCGCGGCTGGTGATGTACCGGCGCGAACGCGCGGTCAATTGATGCTTGGCGTGAGCCCGAGCGCCTAGCAGGATGCCTGCGATGTAATGGGGCCTGAGAACGCCGCGGCGACGATCGCCTGCATTCTCGAAAGGGCAGGGCACATCAATTCCGCCGGCGGCTATCTTCGGGATCTGACGGCGAAGGCGCGGCGAGGGGAGTTTTCGCTCGGGCCGATGCTGATGGCGTTAATGCGGGCGAACCCTGGTGCGGGTAGGAAAGCCAGATAGTACCATCGCGAAGCGACTGTTAAGCTATGCCGATCTGACAGATCAGGGCCCAAGGAAATTCCGGGAGGAGGGATCGTGGAAATCAGCGCCAGTGACCGCGAACTTATCACGGTGATGCGACAGTATTTTGCAGCGAAGAGCGAGCTGGAGGGCTTGAAAGAACACTTGGAGGCGTCACGACAGGCAGCCGGCGAGGCGATCGGGGTGTTCTACGATCCTCGCCAGAACGTCGAGCACGCCGCTGACTTGCAACGTTCGCATCGCTTGAAGGGAGAGATGGCGTCGTTGACGAAGCGCTGAAGCCTGGGGGAGGACAGCATCGACCGATGACCGACACGATAGGTCGGAGGCGGAACTGGAAGACTGGCAGTCGTTTGAGAAGCGAGCCGATTCATTCTTCGGCTCGTAGTCATGATGATCAGCCGCGCGGCTCGTCGAAGGGACGGCGAAGCGGAGGTCATCCTTCGTTGCTAACCTTTGGGTAGGAAGCATGGAAAACCGCGATACGTGTTCGCGGTATCAGGGTGTTGATATTGGCCTGTCCGGCCGCTTAAACCTTCATAGGCGCCGAAGCCACATCGGCCTTTCGGAAATCGGAGCAACACTTTGAGCCGCCAACTTTCTCTCCCACGCAACCGAATTTCCGTGCTTCTGCTGGAAGGCATTAGCCAGACCGCGGTGGACTACTTTTCGTCGTCCGGCTACACCAACCTCATTCATTTGCCGAAGGCGCTTGACGACAAGGATCTTAAGCGCCACATCGCCGACGCTCATATCATCGGCATTCGTTCCCGCACGCAGCTGACGGACGAGATTTTCGAATCCGCCAAGAAACTGATCGCCGTTGGCTGTTTTTCCGTCGGTACGAACCAAGTCGATCTGGATGCAGCGCGGCGGCGCGGCATTCCGGTGTTCAATGCACCTTATTCAAACACGCGATCGGTGGCCGAGCTTGTGATCGGCGAGATTATCATGCTGACAAGGCAGATCTTTCCGCGCTCGGCTTCCGCGCATCAAGGTGGGTGGGAGAAGTCCGCTGTCGGCAGCCGGGAGGTCCGCGGCAAAACGCTCGGCATTGTCGGCTACGGCAATATCGGATCGCAGCTCAGCGCGCTTGCCGAAAGCATGGGCATGGTCGTGCGCTACTTCGATCTTTCCGATCGGCTGCGCCGGGGCAATTCGGAGTCGATGGCCTCGCTCGGCGACCTTCTCGAAATCTCTGACTATGTGACAATGCACGTTCCCGAAACACCCTCGACGCATAACATGATCACCGAAACCGAACTGCGCCGCATGAAGAAGGGCGCCATCTTCATCAACAATTCTCGCGGAACGGTGGTCGATCTCGATGCGCTTGCGAGAGTCCTGAAAGACGGGCATCTAGCGGGCGCCGCCGTGGACGTGTTCCCCAAGGAGCCGGCATCGAACAACGAGCGTTTTGAGACGCCGTTGCAAGGCTTGAGCAATGTCATTTTGACGCCGCATATTGGCGGCTCCACTGAGGAAGCCCAAGAGCGCATCGGCGGGGAAGTTTCGAGGAAGCTGGTCGAGTATTCCGACATCGGCTCAACGATGGGCGCCGTCAACTTTCCGCAGGTGCAGCTGCCCGAGCGTCCGAACGGCACGCGCTTCATTCACGTACATGAAAACCGCCCCGGCATGCTCATCCAGCTCAACGAGATCTTCTCATCGCGCGGGCTGAACATCGTCGCTGAGTTCCTTCAGACACATGGCGACACGGGCTATGTGGTGGTCGAGGCCGAAGGAATTTCCGCAAATGCCGACGAGATTCTTCAGGCCCTACGCGAAATTCCTGGAACGATACGAACGCGATTAGTCTACTGACAGCTGACCGTGGCTCAGCGCATCAGCGAATGATCACATTTGGTTTGGTTGCCATCGCTGAGATCCCGGGCCTGATGGAGCTGCTCCGCCGTTCCTGCATGAGGCGTTCAGGAACTTTCGGGGAGGGGAGAGCGAGCAGGGACCGGAAGAACCCGCCGCCGCGTTCCAGGCTGACGGCACTGAGCTGAAGCTGCGGGCCGAGCGACTACCGTCGCCTGGCGCAGCAGATCCTGCCTATGCCATCGGACAGCGGTAAGAAAAGGCACTGTGCCATCGGTCGCCTTATGAACCATGCCCTTCAGCGGCGGATGAGGCCAAATCGGTGGGCTTCGTCCAGCAGGTCCCGGACGGAGGAGGGCTGCCATTTCTTGCCGCCGCGCACAGGCCGTTCTCCCATCTGGTCCAGTTGCGCGGCAATGTCGCGAAGCGATAGGTCGGGATCGGCGATGGTGATCGCCGCCACCAGCTTCATCAGATGGTCCTCGGAGGCGCGGCGAGGGGATCGCACCAGGAGTTCCTTTTCCGCGAGCTTTTCGCGGACCAGGCGATGAACGGCGCGACGAAGGCGCTCGACGGTCCAGTCGTGACCGCGGCGATTGAGCACGCGCACGACATTGTCCCAACTGTGCTGAGGCCGGAGTTGCCGCACCATCGGCAGCCATGTCTGCGCGGAGGCAATGAGCTCATCGAGATACAGCTTCTCGCGTGCCTTGGAGACTGCCTTGATCGCCTCCGGTCGTCGTTCTCGCAGGCCGGGGTTTCCAGGAAGCTTGCCGCGCGCCTTCGCCGCGTTGATGCCGGCTTTGGTGCGCTCCGCAATCAGCGCTCTTTCGAGCTGCGCCACCGCGCCGAGAACCTGAAGGGAAAACATGCCCTGTGGGGTCGAGGTGTCGATCGGATCCCGGATCGATCGAAAATGCACGCCGCGTTGCTCAAGATCCTCGATCAGCTGCAGCAGATGGCTCACCGATCGGGCCAACCGATCGAGGCGAACTACGATGAGGACGTCGCCCGCGGTGAGCTGGCCGAGCACTTTGGTCAAGACTGGGCGAGCGCGCGATGCCCCGGAGCCGTGCTCCTGATAGATCCGATCGCAGCCGGCGGCCCGCAACTCGTCGAGCTGGGCGTCATGGATCTGCTCGTCCGTCGAGACGCGGGCGTAGCCGATCAGCCGCTTCTGAGGCTGTTGGACGTTAACTGTTGGTCGCTTCGCCATCGCGCTTTTTTTACGGCCTCGTTTTGAGTGCTTTGTACAGATAAGGAGTGCGCGAGAAATTGTTCAGTTGCAAGCGTGTTTTAGACGCTGAATAGCGGGCCGCCAGATTCGAAACGCTGCGTCGGATGAGCAACGGAGCGGGAGTACAGGCAAATGCGCACCAGCGGCCCTCTGTGGCGGAAATGCCGGAAAACCAAGGCTTCTCGAGAGTGCCGAAGAGCGAAAAGCTCGCGACAGCGGCTCGGGGGACGTTTCGGTAAGGAGATGATGGAGGTCGCGCGGCTGGCGACGCTTGGATCCACGCTGCGGGCAGTCCGGTCAACATGGCCGAAATCGGCCGAAAAGCCCGGAAAACGAGGCGTTTCCGCTCATCCAGGACGATCGACATAGGCGATTTGCGACCCAGATCCATCACTATCGATACCTGAAAACTATCGATAGTGACACAGCTCCCAGCAGCCATACCAAGTGTAGAACTCTAACTTTCAGATAGAGTTCGTGTAAGAAATCATTTACCATGATTTCAATGCCTTATGATCTCGCCAAATTGCCGATCCAGAGCCTGCTGCGGCCAATCTCCGACGCCGGCGTCGCGCTCGCCCGTCTCGACGAGCGCATCGCCCGTTCGCCGGTTGGGGAAGGGTGGATCGAACGCTCCCATTTCGCCGATGCCTGTGCCTCGCTGTGGATCGACGGCGAACTTGTCCATCTCGAGGACCTGGTGCTGCACGAGGCCGGCCACGACATTCGCACCCCGACGCACGAACTCACCATTGCCCGCGACGTGCTCCGCAGCCGCCGGCGCATCGCGGCGCAGCCGCCTAGCTGGGCGCTGAGCCCCGACGGTCTCCGCACGCTCCGGCAGGCATCGCCAGCATCCCTTCGCGCCGAGAGCCCTGTTGGAAGTGTCGTGGCAACGGCGGATCCTGCTTCCGTGGAAGCAGGGGAGGGGGAGGACGCATCCGAGCAAAATTCCAGTCCGTTCGACGCCGAGTTGGCCGAGATCGACGCGGTGCTCGCCCGATCGGACGCCGTCATTGAAGAGGCAAGGCGAACCGGCCCCGGCAAAAGCGCTCGGGCCGAAAAGGATCCGCTGGTTTACGATCTCGACTGGGACGAGGACAAGCGTCTTGAGGAATGGCGCGGCGTGCTGGCGATGAGCGGTGATCTGCCGCCAGTGCTGCAGGCGATTGTCGCCCTCGACTCTTGGAACCAACTCGCGGTGCTGCAACACGCGCCTTGGCTCGGCCGGCTGTTTTGTGCTTCGATCCTGCGCCAGGCCGGGATCACGTCAGGCGCTCACCTCGCCGCCATCAGTTTCGGCCTGAAAGCCATTGCGGTTGATCGGCGCCGGCATCGCGATCGCGAAACCCGGCTGCTTGCCATCGCCCAGGGGTTTTTGGCAGCTGCCGAGATCGGCATGAAGGAGCACGACCGGCTGGTGTTGGCGCGCACTATGATGGAGCGAAAACTGGAAGGGCGCCGGACGTCGTCAAAATTACCGGAGCTGGTCGAGCTGGTGATGGCAAAACCGCTGGTGTCGGCCGGGATGGTGGCCAAGACGCTGGACATGACGCCGCAGGCGGCGCGGCGGACCGTTTTGGAGCTGGGGCTTCGCGAGATGACGGGCAGGGGGAGGTTTCGGGCATGGGGAGTGATCTAGTGGCCCAGCCCTCTTGATATGTCAGGATTCCATTAAACGGGTAACCGTGGGCGTTGCAAACGCAATTGCGCTCGGATAGTCCAAAAACGTTAGAGTTATATTCAACTTTTGTTTGCAAATCTGGTCCTATGCTGCCTCGCGATTACAGACTCCACGAGCTAAATGAGGACGAGTTCGAAAGACTCGTCGTACGCATTTGCGTGCGTTGGCTCGGCGAGGGTGTAACGCCCTTTGCCCGGGGACGGGACGGCGGCCGTGACGGAAAGTTCCACGGGACCGCCAACAGCTTTCCAAGCACGGCTTCACCGCTGTCTGGGCATTTCGTCTTGCAGGCCAAGCATATCGCTGCGCCAAACAAATCATGCTCTGATCCCGATTTCGCAGGGCTGCTTGCGAAGGAACATGAGAAGATCAAGCGCCTTAATGGTGAGGGCATCTGCGATCACTACCTCGTTTTCGCCAACCGAAAATATACCGGCGGTGCGGATGAGAAATATATGAAGGATCTCAAGGCGCTCGGTGTGACATCCGCCCACATCGTTGGTGTCGAGCGTCTTCATCTAGCACTCGACGATTATCCTGATATCCGCGAAACACTGCCGAATCTGCTCGATCCTTCGCCCTTTCGCTTCAATCCAGACGATCTGGCTGAGGTAATCGGCGCGCTCCATTCCTACACCAAGGATGACGGGCAAAGCGCCTTTGAGAGTGCATTCGACTTTGAGAAGTTGAAAATGCCGTTGAAAAACAAGCTCAACGGGGTTTCGGACGAGTATTATACCAAGTCATCGTCGCGCAATCCATGCCGCATTTCGACCGAGTGGCGCAATTCCTCCAAAATCCGAGGAATGACGATTTCGCAGCGCTGTATCACGACGCCGCCGACGAGCTGAAGCAGAAGATAATCGCAAAGCGCGCCCAGTTCGGAGCGTTCGATGACATCTTCCTATTCATGTATGAGCAAATTCAGCAGAAGCGCGACGTTTTGAAGGGCAAGCGACGCCTGATTTCGATCCTGCTGCACTACATGTATTTCAATTGCGATATCGGGATCAAACAGCTGGAGGAAAACGAAGATGTCGTCCATGCTGACGCCTAAGAAGCACCTGAACCTCGATACTTCGCTGCTGCGCGTGTTCTCGCTTGTCCTAAAGGAGCTGCAAAAGCGCGGCGTTTGCGAGTTTGAGAAGCTGCGCGGCGTTGTCATCCGGCGAGTTGGCCCGGACGGGGAACTTTCCTTCCTCCCCGCTCTCGACCTGCTGTTTTTGCTGGGCAAGGCAGAGTACCACATCAAGAACGACACTCTCGAATACAAGGCTGACTGACAATGCAAATCAGTCGCCTTTACTCAAACCTGCCTGACATTCTTTCACCGATCGGGTTCAATCATGAAGCCAATGCCGGTCGGCTCAACATCGTGCTCGGCGAGGTCAAGCATCCTAAGGATCGAAAGAAAGATTCGCATAATCTCGGCAAGACCACGCTCTTGCAGCTGATCGATTTCCTGATGTTGAAGGGATGGTCGCAGGACAGCTTTCTCTACAAACATCGGGATCGTTTCGCCGATTTTGTCTTTTATCTCGAGATCGCCTTGAACGGTGGTGGGTATGCCACGATTAGGCGTAGTGTTGCTGCACCCACGCGCGTCGCCCTTTCCCGTCATAAAGATCCCGATCAAAATTTTGACGGTGCTGCCGACGACGTCTGGGATCATCCAGATTTGCCGATCGATGAAGCGATCAAGCTTCTCGACGCATGGCTCGATCTGCGCGCGCTTCAACCTTACGACTACAGAAAGGCAATCACCTACTTCCTGCGCTCTCAGGGCGACTGGAGTGATGAACTGCAGCTGCAGAAGTTCCAGGCTGGGCGTGATCTTCATTGGAAACCGTTTGTCGCTCATCTTTTTGGCTTCAATCAGAACCCGATCACCCGAAAATACGAGCTGGACGAACGCATTGCGAAACTTCAGGAAAAGCAGTCTGAACAGCAGTCTGAGGTCCAGTTCAAAGAAGAGGACCTTCCCAAACTGACGGCGGAACTCGGGGTCCTCCATCAGCATGTCGAGGATTTGGAGGGGCAGCTCGACGCCTTCCGCTTCGACGATGAAGAACGTCGGATCATGCGCGAGCTCGTCGACACCATTGAGGACGAGATCGCCTCGCTCAATCAGCAGATCTACGATTCACGATACGATATTGGCCAGATCGACACCTCTCTCAGCCATAAGGACAAGTTCGATCTAGGCGAAGTTCAATCGATCTTTGATGAAGCAAAGCTTCATTTTCCGACGCAGCTCAAAAAGCAGTATGGCGAGCTCGTGGAATTTAAGAAGAAGGTCACCCAAGAGCGAAATGCCGCCTTGCGTAAGCGCCGCAAGGAGCTCGAGGTCGCGCTATTGGCTGCCGAAGGTCAAAAGACGTTGCTTGATGCTCGGCGAGTTGAGCGTCTTAAGGTTCTTCGCTCGACGGACACCTTCGACAAATTCAAGGCTTTGCAGAAGGACGTCACGCAACAGAAGGCGCAGCTTGTATATCTTGGCGAGCAACGCAAAAAGCTTGAGGCTGTGGCGGAAACTGCAAGGCAGGTCCGCGAGGCTGAGCGTGATCGTGGCCGGGTAGTAGACGAGATCAAGGCTATGCTTGAAAAGCCGACGGTGATCTATGAACGATTCGCTAGGATTTTTAACGAATACTGTCAAAAGGTGCTCAGTCACGAAGGTATTTTCTTCTTTCACATTAACTCTAACAACAATCTTGATTATAAGATCAGCCTGGGTCTTGCCGGGCAAAAGGGCGTTGCCTCTAGCCAAGGCGAGGGCACCAGCTACAAGAAGCTGATCTGCGCCTTGTTCGACCTGGCGCTGCTGCGCGTGTACGAGGACATTCCGTTCTTTCATTTCGTGTATCACGACGGAATGTTTGAAGCTCTCGACGATCGAAAGAAGCTGGCCTTCCTCGAGCTTGTCCGCGAGCAGGTCAGCCACCGAAAGCTTCAGTATATCATGACAGTCATCGCGTCTGATCTACCGCGCGATTCCAAGGGTAAGCTCGTTGCCTTCGCAGATGACGAGATAATCCTCCGACTGGACGATAGCGGACAAGCTGGCCGGCTGTTCAAGATGGCCGAATTCTGACTTCGATCTCACTGATGATCGCAGCGGAGCCGGGGCGGCGAGGGGTAATCTTCAATGGGAACTTACATCACTCTCGATATCGGCAAAATGGAGCTGATTGGTTCGAAGAACGATCCTGGGATCGATCACGGTCGCCTGTTTCACGAAAAGGATCGAAAGGTGATCCAACGTGACCAGGATTATGCGTACGAATGCCCGAATGGCTTTCAAACAACGCTATCGGAGGTATTGCCTCGGCTTGAGATGCTCGGCCATACGCTGAGCGTGGCTCGACAAGAGTACGAGAGTGCTGTCGATATCAACATGCGGCGCAGGGTCGAATATGCCAAAGATGCCGACGAGCCGGAGCCGAGCTTCAGCTTCTTCTCCTTCGATGAGATACTCGAGATAGCGGCTGAACTCGACCCGAGCGCCTTGTCGACCGCGATAGACGAGGACGACGAACGGCCAATCAGGATACTGGCCCAGGAACTTATGGAGCGCCTGCCCTGGCACGATGCCTGGGACTATGCCGGCCGGTCATATGAGCCGGATACCGTTTTTTCGCAGAGCACCAGTGCAGAGTATGTTCTAGGCGGATTCCACCCCTACAGTGTGATGCGCTTGCTCGCTGAAAATCCACGAAACCTGAACGCTCTCGTGACTTGGGACTATGGCCCCCTTGTGTCCAACGGTTACGCAAGTGAGGAGGAGTTCACCTGCTCGCGCCGCGATCAGGATTGCTTCTTGATTGTGACTGAAGGCGGGTCTGATGCGGCGATGCTTCGGCATGCAATCAGCCTGCTTCGTCCGCAGATTGCTGACTTTTTCCGCTACATAGACATGGAAGAAGGCTATCCGTTTTCCGGCACAGGCCAGCTTCATAAGTTCATGCAGGGTTTAGCGGCCATGAGGGTGCCGTTAAATGTGGTGGCCATCTACGATAATGATGCAGAAGGTTTTGCAGCTTACGGCAAAACAAATGAGCTCAAGCTGCTCACAAGCTATCGCGTCTGCATCCTACCCAATCTCGATGAATTCTCAAGATTTCCGACCACGGGGCCGACCGGTCCAGCGATGGGCGATATTAATCGACGAGCAGCGTCACTCGAATGCTACTTGGATCTGTCCCGGCGCGGACTTCCAGACGTGGTTGTCCAATGGGGCGGCTTTAACGACATAGTCGGGTCATACCAGGGAAGTCTAAAAGGGAAGACACAGTTCATGAACGACTTCCTCGGGTACCGAGGTAAAGAAGATCGACGCGGCGCTTACGACTTCATGAAACTGGAGAAGGTACTCGATGTCTTGGTTGGCGCATGCGTCGCAATAGCGTCGGAAGCGGCCGCATCAACGCAAGCAAGGCGCCTGCGCTGATTGCAACGATCTTGCAGCTGTAGCTCGGGTGAATTTTGTCGCTCCTGGAGTTGGGTTGGACGCTGAACGCCTGAGGATGGTTGTGTAGCAGCGTTATCATCTTGCCCGTTCTGAACGCCGTCGCGCCAAAGGCGGAGCCTGGCGACAGCCTTCGGAAAGCCAGAGGGGGATATGGCTTCGGGTGCGGCCGGTCACGATGCATGACATCGGGAATCCGATAGATTTTAACTTCCGTCGAAATGAAGATGGGGCCGCTCTCCGTAGCGGCCCTATTTTCGCGAACTCACGTTACTCAGCGTCGCCGATACCCATCAACCCGGTTCGACCGTCGGCCGCCCATTTGTCCCAGTAGCCCAAACGCGCTTTGACGAATTCCTTCCGGTCATCCGCCATATAGGGTGTCCGATCCACGACGAGATCTTTGCCTTCAATCTTCGACCGATTTGGCGCCCAGAGCGGCCCCATCTCCAGTGTTGCGGGCATGGCCACGGCTTCGTAGCGGCCGGACCGAAACTTCGCGGTCATGTATTGATCATGGTCCTTTATCGGGTGCAGCCGATCGAACGTCATGTAGTGCTCGCCATCCCGGCTGAGCCTCGCTCGAAGCCGATTAAGTTGAGCGTTTCCTTCGATTTCAGACCGGCGACCGTAGATGAGGACATATTGCGGGATGAATGTACGCCAGCGCGGCAACGCATCCATCAGATAGTGGTTGCAGAACAATGTCTGGTTTGCAGGTTCGCCGAACCAGCTTTTCCAGCGGGCGATTTGAGTCTGTGCTTGCGTGAACTGCGCGGTAGGCTGGCCGCCTTTGGTAAACATCCTCTTCTTCGGGGCCTCGATTTCAATCAGAACCGCATAGATGTGCAGACTGTCGGTGGCGATCCATAGAAAGTCTGGGATGTGCTCGTTAAAGCCCGGCAGGGATGGTTGCGTGATCAGTGCCGCGGGAAACGCGCTGTGGCCTGATGGCCCTGACATACTTTGGCCACCGGGAACCATGCAAGGATGGGTTTCAAGAAACTTCTGAAAAACTGCCTCGTCGTGATCATCCGCCGCGTCGAGCAGCTCACGCCAATCGCGCTGCACCAGCTCGCTATAGCGGTCCCAAGTCAGAGCTTTGGGTCCGCCTTCCAGTCTATAGGTTCGCTCAGTGGTCAGCACGTCGTCATCCTTTTATTCCCCCAGGCGTTCGCATTGGGAGCGGACCGCCGCATTGTTGAAATGGTTGCGTGACGATATTGACGTGAACTGATCAAGCGGCCTTAACGTCAAGCTCGTCCGGAAATGACTTCTGGTGCAACAAGCATTTTTTCTCGCAGATCGTCAGTAATGCCATCACCGTAGAGCGGTGACCCATCAGGGAAACCGGCCGCCAGCCATATGGCATCAAGCATCTGTCGCAAATTTTCGATAGATATTGAAGATGTTGACGGCATATCGACGGTTCCGAGATGGACGAAAGGAGTGCCCAGCCGCTTGCTAGATTTGTGCTGGGCACCCAACCGAACATCCTCCAATCCTTCTAGAGCCGCGTGGATAACCAAGGGCCCGCCGTCGCCGACTGCAGAGGCTATCTCTCCCATCCGTTTGGCCATCTCCACAACTCGGGCCTCCAGCGGCTCGATGTCGACCAAGATGTCCTTGTCATCATCGATCCGCTCCCCAACCGTGATTGCCGCGTCTATTGCTCCCGAGCGTAGAACGCGAAGGTACCATCGCGATTCCGGATTTGGCTTCCCTTGAACAAAGCGAGGCGGATCGAATTCAGACCACTCCCTCGAATTGGTTTCAGCCGTGCTCTCGCTGTAACGAGCGGGAATGAATTTCGGTCGTATTGAACTTATCGATCCGGGAGTAACCGAGCCCGTAGTCGCGGCTTCCGCTGTCACGAGTTTCACGACCAGGCGTGGGCCTGGGACGATGGCCGGTGTCTCTCCACGGTTAATCATCTGGATAAGGTTGGTGACGACGGCATGGGCGGGAGCAATAGTATCTGCGCTCGGCTTGCGGGACGCCCTTGTTGCCAGGACATCGTCCACGATTGCCTTGAGGTGGTGGGTTAGTATCTCCGCGAGCTTGGTGCGCTGTCCGCGACGGACGCCATCACTTGCATCCTCTTGAACAGAATACTGCGTCGGATGGCGCAAATGCGCCAGGTCGAAGGGAAGTTCCTGGGCTGGGCCGAAGGCTGCGTTCATCAAGAGCAGAATTTGCCTGTCTGTGAGGACGCCCCGGGCGTAGCCGAACTCGATCATTACATTCGGATTCGGCATTTTCTTGCCGTTCGACGTGGAACCGACGAATGTGACGTCCCCGAGGAAGATATCGCATTCCCGAATTTTGCGCAGGATCGTGTCACTGACATGGGGAGTACCCGGCACACCGGACGTATCCGAGTCGAGATAAATCTCGATACCGTGGGCACCTTTCAGGTTCGCGATGGCTGCCTCAAGCGCGTGGCGAATGAAATTCCGACACACCTTGCTGCCGCGGTCGCTTTGCCAAGAGTAAAAAAGATGAATCGGTTGCATCTCTCGACACTATCACCAAGAATCGCAACCTGCGGAGGGTGTCAGATCCGTGATCCCCAATAAAAAGGTGGGGCAAGAGAAGCTTGACGCGGACTTAAGTACACTACTGGCAAATCCCAAACAGCACTCTTGAACTTTCCACAGCAGTCGTTCAGTGTCAGGTTGTGTGCCGGGGAAGCATGAATGGTTAAAATTGAAATCTTGGATGCAAAGCCCGTGCGCCGTGCGCCGGACAATCTACCCTCAAGCCTGCGGAATTACATCGATTATCGAAAATCTGGCCTGAGTCTAAACCACATCGTCGGATGTCCGCTTGATTGTGGCTATTGCGTACGTCACCTGTTCGATAATTTCGCGATGAAACGACCTCATCTCATTGTCGACGACGAGGTTGCGGTAGGTGAACTGATAAGCCATTGGGCATTTCGCGCGCACACCACCCCGATACAGATCTTCAACCGGGCGACTGACCCATTCCTTCCCGGCGTGAAGAAGCATCTATTTAGAACCCTCGAGGCTCTTGATAGTCGCGGCTTCAGGAATCCCGTCTTAGTGATCACCCGATGGAAAATTGAGCCGGCAGACGTCGAACGACTTGAGGCGCTCACGAACCTGAAGTTGACGATCTTGGTGACATGGTCGGGAATTGACGATGAGCGGATTGAGCCGGTTTCGTCTGGGATCGCCGCAAGGAGCTTGGAGGTGCTGGCCAGTTCGGCTTCGCGCGTGAAGAAGATCCTCTACTGGCGCCCAATCATCTCGGACCTGAATGACACGACCGAACACTTCGCGGCGGCGCGCCGTCTTGCGGAATTCGCTGACGCCACGGTCTTCACCGGACTTTTCTATCGAGAGGAGATTCGGTCATATTTTCGAGAAGCCGGGGTGCCGGACCTTTATGCGGACATAGCGCGACGGAAGATTCTGCCCCGTGAGGCCGAAGGTCGGATTTTAGCGTGTTTCGAGGGGAGGCCGATTTTCCGCAAGACGTCGTGCGGGGTCGCCTTCGCGCACAGCATCGCAGATTTCAACGGCCATTTCGGGATAAACGAAATCTGCGACATCTGTCCTAAGACCCAGCGTGAGATCTGCGAAAAGCACCACCGTAAACCTGATTTGGAAGCTGTTCGGAGCCTCGCCCGTGTCGTGTCCTTGGTAGACCTAGATGGCATTGAGGTTTCTGATCGCCGGGTGGAAGTCAATGGCAGCACCGAGGCACAGCGCTATTTCATGCAGCACGCGTTGAACTTCCAAGTCCATGATCGGGCACAGCCTCATCGAAAGCATCGGCACGGGCGAGCGGAGATCGGATGGGAATGATGTGGGAAAAGGCTTGGGTGGTCGATGTAGAAGGCAACGGCGCGACACCTCCTGAAATTGTCGAGATCGCTTTAATGGAGCTTGTTAATTTGCAACCGAGCGGCCGCGCGTTCCATTGGCTCGTCAAGCCTGAGCGACCGATCAGCGCGGCAGTAACACGGATACACGGCATCACAGACGATGATGTCGATGATGCCCCCAGCATCGACGATATCGCCGAGGACATCGTGAGGTGGACCGATGGAAGGGTAATCATCGGGCACAACGTGCGCGTCGAACTCGACGCCATTGGCAGACCAATTCCAGAATGGAAACCGTCAGCAGCGATCGATACGCTCAAACTCGCTCGAGCGCTGCGCCCCGGTCTCGATTCCTACAGTTTGGAGAATCTCGGTGCCACTCTCGGCCTGACTGCCGAGGCGGAGCGCCAAACAGGGCTGAAGCAGCACTCGGCGCAGTTCGATGTCGCACTGACCGCCCTTCTGTTTACGACTCTGCTTGCTCCGCTGGATCGAGAAGGGCGCGATTTCCGCTCGCGCGAGGCAGATATTCTTTTCAAGGCGCAGGAGAGCTTTCTATGAGCATGAGGAAAGTTAAAGTTGGGATTGCCGGCACGCACTCAACCGGGAAATCGACCTTCCTCAAGCAATTAGACTCTGTCCTCTCCGCGGAAGGAGTCGCGATTGGTCGGGTGGCCGATCTTGCCAAAGCTGCTCGGGACCGCGGCTTTCCGATACTGACAGAGCATAATTTTGAAAGCACGGCTTGGATAATGGCGGAAGGCATGAGACAGGAGGCTGAAGCCGCCCTTTCTAATGAAGCCATTCTGGTTGACCGGCCGGTTTTCGACGCGCTGGGCTATTTGTATGCGGCTCTCGAGATTTCAGGGCGATCGTTGCCGGTCCGGCAGCTCGACGAACTTCGCTCGATCGCGGTCGCCCACGCCGGAGATTACGATGTGCTTGTCATGACGAAGCTTGATCCGGCAATCAGTCTTGGGGAAGGGCGCGACAAGAACTATGAGTTTCGGGTTGCAGCCGGCGACAAGATCCGCGTAATCGCCGAAGAAGCTGCTCTGCAACCTGTAATCCTTACATCTACCAACGGTGATGAGGTGTTGAAACAGATCTTGACGAGTGTCCGGAGGCATTTGGCGAACTAGACGGGGAAGCGCGCTCACGCGACCTACAAATTTTTTGAAGCACATTGGTGGGGAAAATGCAGGAGCTTTTGAATAAGGTCATCAAGGATCCGATTCACGGATTCATTGAATTCAACGGGCCGCGTGAGAACGACCTCAAGAAACTGCTTTCCGATCCATTTTTTCAGCGCCTGCGCCGCGTGAAGCAACTCGGTTTTTCCGACTACGTCTTCCCTTCCGCCGCCCATTCCCGCTTCGCCCATTCTCTCGGCGTATACAAGATCGCCAAGCGAATGCTGACGATCGTCGAGCCCGAAGGATCAAGAGGGCATTGGTCGCCAAAAGCCGAAGCATGCCTCGCCGCTGCGCTGCTCCATGACGTGGGCCATGGGATGTTCAGCCACGCCTTCGAGAAAGCAATGGAGTTCTTCCTTGCACGCAATAAGCTCGATGAGGCGAAACGAGAAAGCCTCGAAGACGCCGTAGACCACGAAAAGGTCACCCAGAAAATTATTGTCGACTCTACGATCGCCAAGGCACTGATCAATTTTGGTGGCACGGAATTTCCCGCCATGGTCCGCGACATCATCAAAAAAGCGGACAAAAGCTGCATCTACACATCTGTCGTTTCCAGTCAGCTGGATGCAGACAGGCTCGACTATGCCAAGCGCGACGCCTACTTCGCTGGCGTGTCGTCCGGCGGCATCGACCTGGATTGGCTGCTGCGAAATCTGAAGGTGGGTGAAAACGCCGATGCGCGTTTCCTTTATGTCGACAGCAAGGCGTACATCTCACTTGAACAGTTCACAGTGACGCTCTTCCAGCTCTATCCCACCATATACTTGCACAAGAAGACCCGGGGGCTCGAATTCATGTTCGCCCTGCTTCTAAGCAGGGTTTTTGAGCTGATTGCGGCAGGGAATGTGCCTGCTACCGGCCTTTCGGAGACTCACCCATTCGTTCGATTTTTCCGCGACCCAAGCAATCTCGACCAAGCGCGTCTGCTGGACGACACACTGTTTTGGGGATCGCTCCACCAATTTCGAGAGGCAAGTGACGCTTCAATCAGCGATATCGCGACGCGACTTTCTGATCGCCGAATCCTTCCGATGATCGATATCTGGAAGGTCGCCGATGAAGTCCTCGCCTTGAGGCCGGGCAACGTCGAGCTCACCGCGAAAGGTCGCGTCGAGCGGATCGAGGCGATATGCAAGGCTGTTGCGGCACGACTCCAGAAGGAAACGTCAATTTGGAGCGACGGCTGCTACTATGACACCTACAATCGCCCTATTTACAAGCCGATGGGTGTCGTAGGTGGCGATCCTCAGCAGATAAATGTCAGTGTTGGCGGACAGATCTTGGACATCGCGTCCATTTCTCCCGTTGTGGCAAGCGCCGCGTCCTTCAACATCCATCGGATCTATTATGACGATCGGAAAGTCCGCAATGCAGATGATTTGAAGAGGTTTATTCGCGAGGCAGTCGAAACGGAAATGGCTCGCGTTTAAGACCAGACTTCTGCCGCAGCAGCTCCGTGACCAGTAGGTTGTTAGTTCTATGGGGCTGTCTGTTTGTCGTGCGACTTAGAAAAGCATCGGATCCAATCTTTCCCGGTGCTGCTCGCTTTTTTCGCCGAATAGATGCCGGTATCCCGGTAGACAAGTGCAATGTCTGGCACGATCATCGCCAATTACACCGACGACTTCCGACGCGCTCTCTGGGGGAATACGCATACGCCCGTCACGCAACGCCAAAAAGAGGGCCTCCACGGAAAAGTCAGCCCCCAAGCTGGCCGTCGTATTCGGGTGAGACAGCAAGTCGAGCGACCATGCTGGTTCGATCCCGATAATTTCCTTAGCTCGCCTGCGGCCTCGCCGCTCGTCGATTACCGGGATAAGGCCTCGCCCCTTGGAAATAGCGATCGTCGCGGCTTCACCGTCATCAAGAGAGGACGCCGCGGAAGTGAGCTCAAAGAACATTTCGAACTCCTCCTCCGAAAGATCGACTACGGTGATGTTTCCAGCCGCCGCCAGTGCTTGCAGAAATGCCTCCTCGCCGTTTCGGCGGCTTGTCTCGTGATTGAGTTCTCGGGCGACGATGTGCGAGACGAAAATTCGATTGGGTATCGCAGCGAGAATCTCGACGCCACGCCGGCATGCGTGCAGATTGATCAACACGCTTGTATCGAGGGTCAATGCGGCGGTCGTCTCACTTAGAATGCTTGAGTAGGTCATCCGTCTCTTTTTCCTCAAGCTCAATCTGATCGACGATCTCTCGCAGCTGAAGCCTGCTGATCTTCAGCAGTTCCGAAAGCTGGCCCTCTGACATCAGCTCGCGCTTCCATGCCGCGTGGGCCATCAGGCTCATCCGGTGTGAGATCAGCCGATCTGCATCCGCCTTGCCGGCATCGCGCCGATCGGCTGCGCTGCCAAGCACTTCTCGTGCGTGGTCGTCCGTGATGCCGCCGTTGTTTTCGAACCACGACCAAGTTCCCTTTTTCACAAGCCCCAGCTCTTCCAAGCGAAGAACGCAGGCCTGGCGGGAGATGCCGTACTGGTCGGCGAGCAGGATGACGAGTCTACGCGTGGTTTTGCCAGTGATCTCCTTGAGCTGGCGGAAGCGTTCGCCAAAACTATCTGCCGGCGCCACGAAGGCGCGGCCGAAAGAATTTGCATAACGCTCGTCTCGCGAGAGAAACTTCTCGTCTTCCTCCAGGACCTCCGGCATGCGTCGCGTCCCGTAGAAGTGGCCGGTTTCGTGCGCGGCGGTCTGAACTCGTCGAGCGAGCGGATGGTTAGCGTTAAGTAGAATGCACGCCCCGACGTTATCGTCATAGGTGAAGAGACCTGCGACCCGTGAACGCGAGGACAGCCGCCGCTGGTAGAGGCGAATTCCTAATCCGTGCTCAATGACGGAGAAAATATCGGTGATAGGACCCGACCCTAGCCCTAGCCACTCTCGAAGCTCCTTTGCATGAGCTTCGCCCAGCATTGCTGCGTCGCCCTCGTTAAGCCCTCGCTCAGGCGGATAGTTAAACCGGCGTTGGATCCCGAGAATATTCTCCAGTTCGACATCGGCCTTGATCAGGTCATTGAGGAGCCGGACGGCCTCGATCGTATGTTCGTCTTCCGTCTCCCTTAGCTTTCGAAACCGTGGCACCAAATCCGTATGAACAGCTTCGCGACGCAGTAGCGCGTTGACCGATACGCCATAGTGGCGGGCCAGAGTTTGGATCTCCTGGATCCGTACGCGTCGAGCACCCTTCTCGATCGAAACGAGAGTCGGACGGGAGACGCCAATGAATTGTGCGGCGTCGTCTTGGCGAACGTCGGCATTCTCGCGAGCGATCCGGAGCCGTCGGCCGATTTCCTGCGCACTTAGCTCATTTAAAGCGGTCATGGCGACCTCCGTCCAGCCAACTTCTCAGGAAGCTTCCGTCACCTTGCGCGGACAAAAATGCCCGCCATTCTTTGGCATGCGTCATTAACATCAATCTCAAGTTTCGAAGGGTCTGCTCATAAGCCTCTCCAGTCGCCGCCGCAATCTGAGAGGCAAAAGGGCGCAATGCTGTGTCGGGCAGCTCACCCATCTCAGCAAGATGTTGAAGATGGCGCGCCCCAACACTCCCGTACTCGATCATGATATCGCGATCGGCATCTGCGGCGATTTTCGAGAGGGCTGCGTCAATCTCTACGGCGGCGAGATCCGCGATGACATAGGTATCATTGGGCTCAACGACTTCCGCTGCGTAAAGGCTCATCCGGCGCAGAAGGCAGGCCGCGCAGAGCCCGCATTGCCGGCGGCGCTCAGCATTAACGATTCTGCGCGTTTGCCAGCAGGAGCGAGTTTGGACGAGGTACTCTTTCTTTTTTCCGGGCAAGCCGAGGAACGCCGTCATGGTCTCTCCTTTCGTGGACCAAAGCCGTGGTTGCTCGAACCTGATATTGGTCCCCAGAAGGGCGCGCGTGAATCGCTCCATCTTTCTGAAGAACGTCGGGAAATTTCGGTAGTCGGTATAGATATTGTAAAGCGGCACGAGCACCGGTCCGAGCGCGCCTTGGCCACTCTCGGGAACGACAATCCTGGTGATGTTCGACAGGTGCGAGGCGATCGTCGCGATAGCCGCAAACCGAAATCCGCGTGATCGGAAGCTGCTCTCCTTGCCCTTAAAGCCCCTAACCCTGAAGGGGATTTGCGTGAAGTAGCTGTCACCATCCATCCTGCGCTGTTTGGTCCCGGCAACGCGAATACACAACGCTTCCGCAGGGGCGCCGCTGAGCGCCGAGACTGCACGTGAATCCAATCCGTTGCTGTAGGCGATTGCAAAGGTCTTGGTTTGATCAAAGACGAGCGGTAGCTGCCGCGATCCGATCGGCGAGCGATCGGTGGCTTTCACAAAGGTGAATCTCCAACTGTCGCCGGTAAGAAAGTTCATTGCGCTGCGGAGCGTCGTTTGAACTTCGGACCTGGACCAGGAATCGTAGTCGATGACAGGGACAGTAATGTGCAGTTTACGCAACCACGACGTTGGCCGCTTCCAACGACGATCGGCAAATTCGATGGCGGCCTGCACCACCATCAAGTCGTAGTGCTTTGCGGCAAAGCCCTTCACATCGAACGTGTCGAGAATATCAGGGACGAACCTGATATGTTTTCCAATCTCGGCAGACACCAGATTGTGCGACGTGGTATCCACGGCCCGCTGACCTTTCTCAATGGTGATTAGGTGCTTTTCCTCATAGAAGTCCGAGCCCGTTTCAGTCATCTGGTCCATCATTCACATCCTTGCGCGCGGTTCGGCGGAAAGCGTTTTTGTCGCCGTTCTCGAGCGCCGCACAAACGCTACCGACATCTATGGCAGCGAAGGTTTCTCGGTTTCGCTGTAAGCCTTTTGAAAAGTCCGAACGGCTCATATCGCCGACATCGCGCGCTCGAATACATTCTTCGTCTATGCGGTTCTTGGCATTCGCGAGGATGTCACCGACAGCTTGCTCGAGAGCCAAATCGAGTGACTTCCGCTCAGGCATCCCTTCCCTCAGATTGCAGAGAAGGTTCCGCTCCAACGCGTCGCCAAGCGTCGATCTTTCATTGTTGTCAAAGATCGCTTCTGTAGCGGCGACGCAATCGAGATCCATTTGCTCACGCGAGGCGCGAGCGTCGAGCTCACCGTAAAGCCGATCGAATAGCTTAATGTCGCCAAGAACGCTGTGGCAGGCCTGCTTGACGCGTTCGTCCTCGGAGACAGCATCGCTGACGAGGTCCTGCCCGTAGTGCTTCCATCTAGTGCTCAGTGCTGAATTTCGGAAAGGGCCATCAGTCATCGTCGCCTCCAATGTTCACAACATCATCCCGAAATCTGACAAAGTCAACATATCTGAAAGAAAATCTGACAATATGGCGATGCAACGTGAAGTCGCAGTTTGGGATGGGCATTTCAGGAGGAGGACAGATTCTCGCAATCTTGGCTATCGATAGCCTCCGCGACATATGTCCTGAACGAGATTATGTTTCTGGCGGGGAGGAGTTTGAAAATGTGGGGGGAGGTCAACTTTGGTAAGTGGAGAGACAAAGGCAAAACGCTTCCGCAGGTTTTGGTCGCGGATCCCGACTGGTTCTTTTGGGCACTAGACGAAGGTGCATTTAAAGGGGCGCTTGCGACACAGGCAGGGAAGCTGGCGCGTCGAGCAAGGTCTATAAAATTACCGTCAGCGTTGGCGGGCACGCATTGCGTCCAACACTATCCCACGGTGGCAAATATGCGCGTTTCGACCTGATTGAATCAGACCAAGGGCCGCATCATGGTTCAAGCACCGAAGTGCGTCGATCCACCCTCAATATGGAGTTTCCACGTGGGATCAAGCAGTACGACAAGATCGGGTGTAAGCAACTGATGAAAAGCTTCAAGCACCACTGGTTTGAAGGAAAGCCTTTTAACAAGGCGAAAGTTGAAGCGTTTTTTGATAATGTCGCGAACTTTGAAAATCCGTAGACCACGGACTCAGCTAGGGTGTCAAGCGGTTGAGAAGACTGATAAATTTGAGGGCGAGACACCTCTATTGGGGCGGGGTGGTTGGTTCATATCCCTTCATGGCGAAGGATCGGAGACATCCGGACTGAGCGGCATGTTGTCGGCTTCCAGTCGTCTCAGGCGGATGGAGAGTTCGCGTTGCTGCCTTTGATCTGAACGCCCGGGAAGCGGGAAGAACGGATTCTTGGTCGGTATGAATCCTAGCGTCTCAATTGGGGCCGTTTCCTGCTTGTCCGGTTAAAGGCGCCCAACTGGGAAAACCGCCGTTCACCCGTCAATTTTAATCCTCGGTGCAGGTGGTCAGCTATTCCGGCGGCTGTAGACCCGTATGAAACTACTCACGAAACTTGTCGCGCGTTTCCCGTCGAGCGCTCAGACCAAAACACGCCGAATCTCTTTCATTAAAGTTTGAAGCCCCTATTTGAGAAGCGAAGGTCGAAGCAGGCCGTAGACATTGACCTTTACGCCCAATCCGCTGGCCGTCAGGTTTTCGGTGATGGCAAATCGAATTCTATGAAGAACCGTGCTGCGCGCTTTGCCTCCTCATTAGAGACATCGGGGCCCAATTCTCTTTCAAGGGCGGCAATTTCGCGAAGTATTGTCAGCATGCGGTCGAGCGCGAACTCCTCTGCACGAACACCTTCGCGTTCCTCAATCGCAGCGATTAAACCTTGGGCCAAGGACTTCACGACGGTGCTTGGAGCGCTGCGGCGCTCGTCATCAAAAACGTCCTTGTTACGAGTGCGGAAGTTTCGCGCCTGTTTGACATATCGTCCAACATAGTAAAGCGCAGCTCGCGCGTTGGCGTCGGTTACTCCGGCGAGCACGTCAGTTAGTGATGTCATCGAGAAATCCTTATCAGATCGAATGCTGACTGGGGAAGGTCGGCGACTATGTATTCGTAGGATAGAGGGTTCGCCATGTCAGCCACGGGAACCTTTCTATAGTACTTGACCGCTTCGACACGAGGTATGACGCAGAGAAGTGGACGAAATGCCGACAGTGGTGAAAGCTTACTGATAGCGTGGATGTCAGAATGCTCTTCTGCTGTTATCCGCCTTTCGGCGAGCATATGGTCAGCACCCTTTCGAATCCCCATTCGGTTGAGATTTATCTTGTCGCCGTGAAGATCGCCTCCAATAACCTCATTTTCAAGCGTGCTGTATATTTCTAGCGGAGAAGAACTGGGCGGTACGGTAAAGTGTGGAGACTTATAATCCGCCCCAAAATAAGGGGTGCACCACATGTAATGAAGGCCGCCATAGTACTTTACGTTTATACTGTAAGCGACTTGAGTCATGGCTGAGTACAAGATCGGATTTTTTATGTTATCCATTCATTGTCCATGCGATTGTGAATTAATTGAAGGGTTTAGCCTAGCACAGCAAAATGCCCCTGAACAGAGTTGCAACTCAGTCACCGCTTAGCTACGACCGGCCTGGAGATCCCCTCCGGGCATGCCGCCGTCATCGGGAATGGCGGGAAGGCCCCAAGCCCCGTCCTTCGGACCGGCAGGTATAGGTACGCCGAGGTGGTAGATTTTGGACAGGAGCACGAGGCGCTGGAAAGACCGGGATGGCGGCGCGTTGCAGTCGGAGCTCATTGACGAGGTGAAGGGCAGCTTCCCGGCGTAACTCCCCGGAACTTGCTAGCCCGCTTCCCACTGAGCTGACATTCAGCGAAGTAAGCCGCGCGGCTGCTTTGGGAAAAACTCGCGGGCACGTGAACGCCGAAATAAGGGCGCACACCGGCCGAGGTCAGTGCTCGCGTTCGGCCGAGTTGGTCAAGCGCGAGTGTGCCTCAGTTGTCTTTTCGACCTCGCGAGATGCGGCCGGCGCCGGCTACGGTGAGTTCACCAGGATGACGTGCGTTAAAGAACCCCTCAATCTGCCTGCATGTAATCCGCCACGCTGTAGCAATGGCTCGCCTGATAGGCGTTCCGCCCGCGGTTCATGTGCGTCAGGTTGAACGTGCGAATGGCGCGCACCACGCGGCGGCTCCCGAGGAGTTTGCGGATCGAGACAGAGCCGCGCACATTGATGCCGAAAATGTCCGCACCACGCGGAAAGAAATAACTGACGTCCTCTGGCATCGCGACGCTTTGCTCGAGAAAGGGTTCGTCCACCCGGCTCGGCGTTGCTGAACGATCTGTAGTGAAATCCGAAAGATGCACGATGAATCTGGCGCGGATATCGTCGCCTTGAGCATAGAGCGTGAAAAGCTCCATCCAGCTCGCATTGACGCGTACGAGCGGCTTGTCCGAGGTCGACGGCAGACAGGAAACCGACCAGTAGTAACGCTCGGTCTTGCGCAGCAGGGGAATGCAGTTTGGACCGTATAGCCCGAGAATCTCCAGCACTTCCCCCGCTTGCGGTCGACGAAGTAGCTTCTCAAATCGAGCGACATATTTGAAGCGCTGTTCCAGGGACTCTGAGCGGTCGCCCGCGTCCGGCAAGTCGATCTTGCCCGCTATCCAATCGCGCTGCTGCTCAAGATCAAGGAATTGCCGCACACCGATGGTTCTGGGGCGAGAAGTCGTGCCCATGTCAGGCACCATGCGAAATTCGTGTGCTCGTCATCAGCCGACCCCTGTGTCGTCGCTTGGGCGGTTGCGATTCTAAGCATCGCGCCCAGTGCGCGTCCGAATGATACGTCGCGGACGGAGAATTTGGAACGGCCGCGCGACCACGAGGAGAAAGTTGCCTCACCGTTCGCTGCCTTCGCAACGGCTTGACTTCAAGGCTGATGTTGCCGGCTCTGCAGAGCGGCCGCTTCTCGGATCAGAGTTCGAACTACGCGATGGCCGCAATGGGGGCGCAATGCTGTCGTTTGCAGTCCTAAGCGTGGACGCGCCTTACAGGTCGGACAGAACTGTGCTTCCATGAGCCCTGCAAGCCTTGTTGCTGTGATGTTCACCCTTTGGGCCACGAAGATCGCATAATGTATCGACTGGAATGCTGGGACAATTTACTCAGTCGAATGACGGACCCGTCGCATCAGGCCCGCGCGGCACCTCTTTAATCGGTCAAGCCTGGTGCGAAGGGCTCGGGTAGGATGTCGCGGCCGCTGCCTGGGACGCTCCATTCGTTCATCGCCGCAGTTTTTAGACCTGGCCGTGGTGTCTCTATTCAAAGTTTGTCTGCCCCCATCAATCGGGATGCTGTGTAAGATTCCCCCGAATGCACCGGACGGATCGCGGCTCTAAGGGCCGCACCCCGGTGATCTTTGTTCCATGGGGAAAACAATGGATCTGCAGAAGATCAAGACGCTTCTCGATTTTGTCGGGCGTTCGCGCGTCTCTGAGTTGGTGGTCAGCGATGCGGACACGACCGTCGTCATCCGCAAGCCGGTTCGTGACGCTGCAGCCAACCAGGAAATTGCGACCGCAATACAGGCACTATCGACGGACGAGCCGGCTAGGTCGGAAAACCGGCCACAAACACAGCTTGTTCGCGCTTCGACGTCAGGCATCGTCCATCGGTCAAGCAGCCCTGGATCCGCTCCAATCGTCGCCGAAGGCGATGCGGTAGAAGTCGGGCAGGCTCTCTGCATCGTGGAGGCGATGAAGGTCTTCACGACCATCTCGGCTCCGTTCGGCGGTATCGTCACGCGCATCTTCTTTGAGGACGGCCAGGAGGTCGCCTTCGGTGACCCGCTCGTGGAGATCGGCTGATGGACGCGTCTTTCCAGGCCGGCCGGGAAATCGGCCACTCATTCCAGTCCGTCCTCATCGCCAATCGCGGAGAAATCGCTGTCCGGATCGAACGGGCCTGCAAGGAACTCGGCCTTCGCGCGATCCTTGTTGCATCCGAGGCGGACAGGGTCGGAGTGTCAGCACCGGGCGAAGGTGGTCCACTCTCGATCGGGCCGCCATCACCGGCCAGGAGCTACCTCAACCAGGCGGCGATCCTGCTTGCCGCGCGTGTGACTGGCGCGGAGGCGATCCATCCGGGTTACGGTTTTCTCTCGGAGAATGCTGATTTCGCCGAAGCCGTCGAAAAGGCCGGGCTGGTTTTCGTCGGCCCCTCGGCCTCGGCGATCCGCACCATGGGCGACAAGATCGCGGCGAAGCGCGCAATGATCGCTGCCGGCGTCCCGTGTGTGCCGGGACCGGGCGAACCTCTCCCTGATAATGTCGAGGCCGTGCGCGTTCTTGCCGAGGCCATTGGCTACCCGGTCATCGTCAAAGCGGCCGGTGGTGGCGGGGGGCGGGGCATGCGCGTCGTGCGCGATGGCGCCGACATAGCCGATGCGGTCGCGATTACGCGTGAGGAGGCGCGCCGGGCCTTCGGCAAACCTGAACTCTACATGGAAAAGTTTCTGGAGCACCCCCGCCATGTCGAGTTCCAGGTACTTTGCGACAATCACGGCAATGCGGTCTGGGTCGGTCATCGCGATTGCTCCGTTCAGCGACGGCACCAGAAAGTCGTCGAGGAGGCGCCGGCACCCGGTATCGCGCCGGAGCTCGCGGAGAGGATCGGCGCGCGCTGCGCCGAGGCCTGCCGGCAGATCGGCTACCGCGGCGTTGGTACCTTCGAGTTCCTGTACGAGCACGGGGAGTTCTACTTCATCGAAATGAACACCCGGCTGCAGGTCGAACATCCCGTGACGGAGGCGACAGCCGGCGTCGACCTGGTCCATGAACAGTTGCGTGCCGCCCAGGGCGACGTGCTCGACACGGGCCGCTTTCGCGGCGAGGCGAGAGGACACGCCTTCGAATGCCGCATCAACGCGGAGGACCCGACGACTTTCATGGCTGCCCCGGGCCGCATTTCAGCGGTTCGTTTTCCGAGCGGACCGGGCATTCGCGTCGATACCCATGTCTCGGCCGGATTCCGGGTTTCCCCATACTATGATTCTCTGATCGCCAAGCTGATCGTCCATGCGCCGACCCGCGACGAGGCGATCCGGCGCATGCAGGTCGCCCTTGCGGAAACCAGGATCGAGGGCATCGCCACCAACCTTCCGCTGCACGAAAGGATCTTCGCCGATCCGGATTTCATGCAGGGCTGTGTCGATATTCATCATCTTGAAAAACGTTTGAGGGAGGAAGCCTGTGTCAAGGCGTGACCGATCGTCAGGCAGATCCGGGATCGGTGACTTCTCCGATCCGGCGCTAATCTCCACTCTCACCACCTGGCTTGGCGCTTCCGGCGCGAGCGAGTTGGAGATCAGCACAAAGGACGGGCACGCCTTGAAGATTGTGATGGCCCCCGACGCAAGCCCGGTGAGGCATCGTGACGAGGCTCAGGACGCCGCCTCGTCGGCCCCTGAAGGTCGGGCCGTCAAGGCGCCGCTTGCCGGAGTGTTTCGCGACCGGCATCCCGGCGGCTTCGGACCTGGACCGCTTGCCGGCGAGGACCGTACGCTTGAGGCGGGCGATATCGCCGGTTTTGTAGAGGTCGGGCCGATCCTCATCCCGGTAATCGCGCCGGCAACCGCTCTCGTGGCAGGAGTTCATGCCCGTGCCGGAGAGCTGATTGGCTACGGCGATCCCGTTTTGACGATGGAACACGCCCAATGAGTGTCCTGCAACAGACGCCATTTCCGACGCCGACTTCAATCGTCCCGAATACCGAGGGGTTGGCGAAGATTTCCTTCATCGGTGCGCGTGCCTTTCTGCTCGAGGCACCCGGCGCCTTCGACCTGCCAAACCAGAGGCGTATCTGGGCGCTCTCCCGCGCGCTCGAGGCGCACGAAGACGTCGCCGAGATCGTTCCGGGTATGACGAACCTGCTGATGATCTTGAAGGAGACCCCAGACGATCCGGAAGTGGTCGTCCAACAACTGCAGGACGAATGGCAGCGCGCGCAGGGCATCGATCTTGCCGGTCGGCAAATTGATGTCTCCGTCATCTATGGCGGCGAACATGCCACCGATCTTCCGGCGCTTTGTGACCTCAGCGGCCTGAGCGATCGGGAAGTCGTGCGCATTCACCACGAAGGCATCTATCGCGTCTTCGCCCTCGGCAGTGCGCCGGGCTTCGGGTACCTGCACGGGCTTGATCCACGCATTCACATGCCGCGAAAGACCGTGCCCTCGCTCAAGATGGCGCGGGGCTGCGTAACGATCGGCGGCATGCAGACCGGTGTGGCTGTGCTGACCGGCCCGAATGGATGGAATTCGATCGGCTTTGCCGAACTTCAGATGTTCGATCCCTTGGCCGCAACACCCGCTCTGATGGCGCCCGGCGATATCGTGCGCTTCCGCCCCGAAAGGATCGAGCTGTGATCGAGATCGTCGAAACAGGTCCGCTGAACACCGTCCAGGATTTGGGGCGGCCGGGTTATCGCAACATCGGAGTCACGGCCTCAGGAGCGATGGACTCCCTGGCTATGGAGGTCGGCAACATTCTCCTCGGCAATCCGCAGGGTGCCGCCGTCATCGAGGTACAGACTTTCCCTTTCCGGCTACGTTTTGTGAAAGGCGGCGCATTCGCTGTCACGGGTGCTGATTGCGGGGCGAAGCTCGATGGCGTCGCCCTGCCACCCTGGTGGGCTGTGCAAGCTGAGGCCGGTCAGGTGCTGGAGCTCTTCCCGCCGCTTCGCGATGCACGGGCCTATGTGAGCCTGACTGGCGGGGTCGATGTGGCTCAGGTGATGGGATCGCGCAGCACGTCGTTGCGCGGAAACTTCGGTGGGCTTTCCGGCCGAACCCTTGCCGTCGGCGACGACATCGCGACCGGTCCAGGCGAACCTGCAGTCCTGCCGAAGGGCGGCTTCGGCGTTGTCCCGCCAACGGTTGCTTTGAAGGATGTGTTTCCTGTCGACGAAGATGGGGCGCTTCTCATTCGCGCACTGCCGGCCGGCGAACATGATCTCTTCGGGTCCGACGCGGATCGGTTCTGGCGCCAACCGTGGAAGATCTCGGCGCGCAGCGACCGCACGGGGTACCGCCTCAGCGGAGATCCGATCCATCCGGTGGAAGTGGTGGAGATGCGTTCGCATGGCGTCGTGCCCGGTGTCATCCAGGTGCCACCTGCAGGCGAACCGATCGTCCAGATGAGCGATGCCAACACGGCCGGAGGTTATCCGAAGATCGCCGGCGTCATCGAGGCGGATCTCTGGCGGATGGGACAGGCTCGCATTGGTTCGACGCTGCGTTTCTTGCCGGCGACGCACGCCGAGGCTCGGGCCATCGAGAAGGCGCTCGCCGCCTATGTCGAAGACATCAGAAACACCGCGCGCCTCGTCAGCAAGGCGCTCGCCGCCATGGCTTAGGAGGACATTGATGAAGGTGGATCTCAATTCCGACATGGGCGAGGGCTTCGGACCCTATTCGCTCTGCGATGACGAAGCGATGATGGATGTCGTGACTTCCGCCAACGTCGCCTGCGGCTTTCATGCCGGCGACCCAGAGACGATGGCCCGGATGGTGCGACTCGCACGGGCAAGGGGAGTTGACGTCGGTGCGCATCCGGGCTTGCCTGACCGTCAGGGTTTTGGCCGCCGCGAACTGCCCTTCGGCCCTGATGAACTGCGCCAGCAGATGCTCTATCAACTGGGCGCGCTGATTGCGATCGCCCGCGTGGAAGATGTGCGGGTCTCCCATGTCAGTTTTCACGCGGCAATGGGCAACATGGTCAATCGTGATCCCGACCTGGCGGCTGCGATGATGGCGGCGATCCGTGTCATCGATCCCGAACTGATCGTCTTCGGTACGTCCGGCAGCATCATTGAACGCGCGGCGCTCGACGCTGGGCTGAAGACGCTGACCCTCTTCCTTGCGGACCGCGCCTATGATGCCGAAGGCAAGCTCGTGCCGCGTGGAAACCCTGGTGCCCTCGTCAAGGACGAGGCCTTGGTCCGCTCAAGGGTGCGGCAGTTTCTGATAGATGGGACCGTAACCGCCATCGACGGGACCGTGATCCCCATGCGGGCTCGTTCCATCCTCGTGCATAGCGATACGCCGGGCTCGCTCGAGCTTGCCCGTGTCGTCCGCAGCGAAATCGAGACAGCTGGCGGCGAGGTGACGCCCGTCTCCAAGCTCCTCACTTGACCCCCGCACACCGCAAAGCCTTCTCCGCCCCTATCGAAAGCAACGATTATGCCCGCTATTGCCGACCGCCTGAAGAATGTTTCCGTTTCCGCTTCCGCCACAATGACCCAGCGTGCCCGCGACCTTGCGGCAAACGGCGTCAAGGTTATCAGCCTCTCCTCTGGCGAGCCGGATTTTCCGACGCCCGTCAACGCCGTCGAGGCGGCCCATGCCGCGGCGCTTGCCGGCGACACGAAGTACCCGCCGCTCGATGGAACACTGGCACTCAGGCAGGCCGTTGCCCGGAAGTTCAAACGGGACAATAACCTCGACTACGATCCCTCCGAGATCGTCGTGGCCGGCGGCGGGAAGCAGATCATCTTCAACGCTGTCCTTGCCACCTGCAATCCCGGTGACGAGGTTGTCATCCCTTCGCCCTCGTGGATCAGCTATGCGGATATCGTCAAATTCGCCGGCGCGGTACCGGTTCCCGTCAATTGCCCGCAACAGAACGGATTCAAACTCAGGGCCGAAGACCTCGAAGCCGCGATCACGCCGCGCACCAAGTGGCTGTTTCTGAATTTCCCAAACAACCCGACGGGTGCTGCCTGCTCGCGGGCCGAGATGAAAGCGATTGCCGATGTGATGCTCAGGCACCCCAATGTCTGGATCATGACCGACGACATGTACGAGCACCTGATCTACGACGACTTCGAATTCTGCACGATTGCCGAAGTCGAACCACGTCTTAAGGATCGCGTGCTGACGGTCAACGGCGCATCGAAGGCCTATGCGATGACTGGTTGGCGTCTTGGTTTCTGCGGTGGCCCGGAGGGCCTGATCAAGGCGATCAGCAACGTCAACGGCCAGAACAGCGGCGGCACGTCGACGATCACCCAAGCCGCTGTTGCCGCCGTGCTGGACGGGCCGCAGGACATCCTCAAGGAACGGGCGGCGATCTACAGGAAGCGGCGCGACTTCGTGGTTGAGCGGCTCAGTGCAATCGAAGGCATCCGCTGCCATAAGCCGGAAGGCGCATTCTACGTTTTCCCGAATATTGCTGAACTCATCGGCCGGACCAGCAAGAAGGGCCGCAGGATCGAGAACGATACGGATTTCGTGTTGGCGCTGCTCGACGAACATCACGTGACGACCGTGCAGGGCGCGGCCTACGGCATGAGCCCGTTCTTCCGCATTTCCTACGCGACCAGCATGGAGCAACTCGACGAGGCCTGCGGTCGCATCGCCGAATTCTGCGCCGGTCTTCGGTGAGTACTCAGTCTTTGAGACGGGCGGTGAGTTCCATGAGGATCGACCTCACCGCCAGTGCTGGCTCTGATAGTTCGCTCTGATCGGAAACGCAGAGCGATAGGGTCTCCTCAATCTTCGGCGCCACCATGCGTGAAACCAGAGGTTCGGAGGATTCTGCAACGATTCGTTCCGCGATCGCGCGTGGCATGATGGTCGCGCCGACGCCACTTGAGACGGCGCGCCCGAGTGTGCGAACGATTTCGACCTCGGCCACGACATTGAGCGACAGGCGGGCGCGCGTGAAAGCAAGGTCGATCGCCCGGCGCACGAAATTGTATGGTGGCGGGAGGAGCAGCGGAACATCGTTGAGCGCACTCAACGGTAGCGGCGCGTCACCCGGTTCGATGCCGAAATCGCGATGTGCCACGAGGTGAAACTCTTCGACGAAGACCGGTTCGAAGCGGACGCCCTTGATTGGTCCGGTACCATGGATCAGCGCCATTTCCAGCCGGCCGTTCATGATCATCTGGCTGTAGGTCTGGCCGACGCTTTCGGTCAGATGCAGCAGGATGCCTGGGTGCCGCTTGCGCGTCTCCGTCAACAGGTCGACGGAGAGCGTAGCAGCACTCGAAAATGGTACGAGGCCGACCGAGACGCGCCCGACTAGGGTGGCGCCGGCTGCCTTCACGTCTGCCTGTGCCTGGTCCATTTGCCGCAGGACGATCTGGGCGTGACGATAGACAGCCTTGCCGGCCTCCGTCATCGAGACCCCCTGCTGGCTGCGGATCAGAAGCTTCTGGCCGAAATGGTCCTCCAGCGCGGCAAGTTGCTGACTGAGGGCCGGCTGCGCGATGTGAAGAACGTCGGCCGCACGTGTGATGCTCCCGGTGTCGACGATGACGATGAAGGATTTAAGACGCCTGGTATCCATATGCCCTGCCTGCCTGTTCGGCGCAAATGTTACAGGCCGGTGGGTTCGCCGCAAGTCATAAGCCTTCGTTATCCATCCAGATTCAAACGGTCTTATTCAGACCTGAAAACCTTCGCTACTCTCTCTTTCAACAACAGGGGAACCAAAATGTCCTTTTCCGATTACAGAACCGCACTCGTGACCGGTGCATCCTCCGGGATCGGTGCTGCGGTCGTCGAGCGGCTGCGCCGCGAGGGCCTCGAAGTGCATGCGGTTGCCCGTAGCGCCGATGCGTTGAAGGCACTTGCCGAGCGCACGGGCTGCATTTCCCACGCGATTGACGTAACGGACCGCGCCGCTCTGGCAAAGCTTGCCGGCGAAGTCGAATTCGACATTCTGGTGAACAATGCCGGTGTCGACCGGCCCAAGAAATTTCTCGAGGCGGAGGATGGCGACATCGATCTTCTCGTCGACGTCAACCTGCGCGCCGTCCTCCATCTCTGCCGGCTGATCGTGCCTGGCATGGCGGCGCGCGACCGCGGCCATGTCATCAACATCTCCTCGATTGCCGGCAACTACAATTTCGGTGGTAACTCGACCTATCACGCGACCAAAGCCGGCGTCAGCATGCTCTCCAACCAGCTGCGCATCGATACCTTCGGCAAACGCGTGCGCGTAACCGAGATCTGCCCGGGCCGGGTTGCGACCGACATCTTCAATCATGTTCACGGCAACGATCCTTCCATCCGTGAGCGCTTCATCGACGGTTTTGAACTGCCGCAGGCGAGCGACATCGCCGATGCGATTGCCTTTGCGATCGCCGCACCCGTTGCGGTCAACATCGGGCACATGGAAATCACGCCGACGCTTCAGGTCATGGGCGGTCTGCAAACGGCCAAGCCACAGACGAAGGAACCACGGTCGTGAAGGGCTTTGAACTCGCCGCGATCCTCGGGAACCCGGAATACGTGGCCATGCTGCTGCATGGCATCGAGATGACCTTCATCATCGCCGTGTGCTCGTGGACCATGGCGATGACGCTTGCGATCATCCTGCTCGCGATCCGGTTTTCTCCCGGCCGCATCGGCAATGCGGCGGTCGCAGCTTACGTTTCCTATCACCGGAATGTACCGACGCTCGTGCAGCTCATGCTCTGGTATTTCGGCATCTACACGATCCTGCCCTCCGGGCTGGCTGACTGGCTTTCGGCGCATTCGGCGGAAATGATCTTCGCGATCGTCGGGCTCGGCCTTTGCCAAGCGGCCTATTTCAGCGAGGATCTGCGCTCCGGCCTGCGCTCGGTCAATCCTGGCCAGATGGAGGCGGCTCGTGCCTTGGGGCATGGCTATCTCTCCGCCATGCGCTTCGTGCTGATCCCGCAGGGCGTGCGCAACGCGTTGCCGGCCCTCGTCAATCACAGCGTCTCGCTCTTCAAGAACAGCAGTCTTGCCATCGTGATCGGCGCTCCGGAGCTCAGCCACGCCGTCAAGGAGATCGAGAATCTAAGCTTCAGAACCTTCGAAATCTATCTGGTCGGCACGGTCCTCTATCTCGTCTTTTCGTTGATGATCATGGCGGCGGGCGCCTACCTCACTTGGCGTGCTGATCCAGCGAATGGAGCCAGATGATGATCCACGACCTGATCGCCATCATCGACGAATACTGGCTGCTGCTGCTGATCGGACAGTATCCGAACGGCCCGCTCGGTGGCCTTGCCAATACGCTGATCCTTTCGGCGCTCAGCATCGCGATCGCCTTCCCGTTCGCGATCCTTCTCGCCTTCGCGCGGCTTTCCAAATACCGGGTCCTGCGCTTGCCGGTGACCGTGCTCGTCTATGTGACCCGCGGCGTACCGCTCTTGATGCTGGTGTTGTGGAGCTACTTCCTTGTGCCGCTCATGACCGGCGCCGATGTGCCGAGCTTCCTCACCATGCTGACGACCCTGGTCGTCTATCAGGGAGCGTTCCTGAGCGAGATCATCCGCGCCGGCATCCTCGCGCTGGGGCAGGGGCAGATGGACGCAGCCCGCGCGCTCGGCCACGGCTATTTCGGCGCGATGCGCTACGTGATCCTGCCGCAGGCGCTCTACAACATGATCCCGAGCATGCTGTCGACCTTCGTGGCGACCATCAAGGACACGACCCTCGGCTACGTCATCAATGTGCCGGACCTCACGTTCGCCGCCAGCCAAGTCAACAACCAGCTCCTCACGCAACCTTTCCAGGTCTTCCTCATCCTGGCGCTGACCTACTACGTGATCTGCTGGTCGCTCACCTGGCTCACCAATGTCGTCGAGCGGCGCATTACACGCCGGCGCGCTGGCCTTATTGCCTCAAAACGCCGCGGGCAGTTGCCGATTTCCCTGACGCCGAACGCCACGGAGCAGCCATGACCGCTTCAACATCCACCTTCACGAAGGATCAGACGATCCGGCTCGCCGATGTCCGCAAGAGCTATGGCGATTATGACGTCTTGAAAGGCATCGACGCGACGGTGGCGCGCGGCGAAGTAGTGGTCATCTGCGGCCCGTCAGGTTCGGGAAAGTCGACCTTGATCCGCACGGTGAACCGGCTGGAGGAGATCAACAGCGGCTCGATCTTTTTCGAAGGGCAGGACATTCACGCACAGATGAGCGGCCGTGAACTCAACCGCCTGCGCAGCCGCATCGGCTTCGTCTTCCAGAGCTTCAACCTCTTCCCCCATCTCTCCGCAGTGGACAATGTCGCAATGTCTCCCATTCGCGTGAAGGGCGTGGCGCCGGCCGAAGCGCACGAGAAAGCGCTGAAGCTCCTCGACCGCGTCGGTCTTCGCGAAAAGGCAAATTCCTATCCGGTACAATTGTCCGGCGGGCAGCAGCAGCGGGTAGCAATTGCCCGTGCGCTCGCCATGGAGCCGCCCGTCATGTTGTTCGATGAACCGACCAGCGCGCTCGACCCGGAAATGGTCGGTGAAGTGTTGAACGTCATGAAATCCCTGGCCGCCGAAGGCATGACCATGATGTGCGTCACGCACGAAATGGGCTTCGCCCGTGATGTCGCTGACCGCATCTGGTTCATCGATGCGGGCCAGATCATCGAGACCGCAACACCTGAGGAGTTCTTCAAGAACCCCAGGCACCCGCGTGCGCAGCGGTTTCTCGCTGACCTGCGCCACTAGAACAGCAGAACCAACAAACGAAGGAGAACAGCAATGAAGTGCAGCCATCTTATCCTCGGAATGACCGTTGCGGCAGCGGCGCTCGCAGGTCCGGCCAAGGCCGACCAGCTCGAAGACATCATCGCGAACAAGACGCTGCGGTGCGCGACCTTCGCAGACGTGCCGCCCTTCGCTGCTCCGGACGCCAAGACGCGCGAAATGGTCGGGTTCGACGTCGATCTTTGCGGCGCGATTGCCCGCGAACTCGGCGTGAAAGCCGAGATCAAGCCGGTTTCGGTCGAAGCCCGCGTGCCGGAGGTGAAGCTTGGGCGCGTTGACATCACCGTCGCCAACCTCGCTTACACCCAGAGCCGTGCCGAACAGATCCAGTTCAGCGACCCCTATTATCTGGCCAAGGAAATGTTGATCGTGCCGGCGGATGATGCTGGCAAGGCAAAGGCCGACTATGTTGGCCAGCGACTGGCCTCCACCAAGGGCTCGACCTCGGAAATGTCGATCAAGCTCAACAAGTCCGAGCCGCTCACCTTCCAGGACACCGCATCAGCCTACCTCGCCGTGCAGCAGGGCAAGGCGCGCGGCATGGTCGCCAACACGATGACGACCACGAAGCTGGTCAACGAATCGAAGACCCGCGGCAAGGAAATGCGCATGATCGCTGAGCCCATGCTGTTCCAGCCTATCGGCGTCGGCATGGCAAAGGATCAGCCGGCATTGACAGCCAAGATCAACGAAGTGCTGCACAAGCTCGATGATAGCGGCGAGATCAACCAGATCTGGGACAAATGGCTTGGCCCGAACACCGAATACAAGATGGCGCGCACCGACAAGGTTGCACCGCTGTCCGAACTGAAATTCGACCCGATCCCCTGATGGGGCCGGGTCTCGCGTAAGCGACCCTCGTTTTCCGAATGTTTTGAACAACGCAAACGGCGGGCGTCGCGCCCGCCGCGACCACCCGTGGGAAAAATCATGACGCATATCAAGAAAATGCCCATTCGTCCGAGTGCCGCCGAAGTGGAAGCGGTCGCCAAGTTTTCGCCGGCAACGATCCATGAGGCGCAGGGACGCCGGGGGGCATTGTCCTCCCGCATCAAACCTGTCGACTACCGCATGAAGCTTTGCGGGCCGGCCTTCACGGTCCGTTGCGCGCCACGCGACAACATCATGCTGCAGCTTGCAATAAACTACGCTCAGCCGGGCGACATCATCGTCGTTTCGGCCGGTGAATACGAAGAGGCTGGATCGTTCGGCGACGTACTTGCCAATGCCTGCCTTGCGAAGGGCATTGGCGGCCTCGTGACGGACAGCGGCGTGCGCGACACGCTGCAATTGCGCGAGCTCGGATTTCCGGTGTTCTCGCTCAGCGTCTGCATCAAGGGCACGGTCAAGGAAACCCTGACCGCCACCAACGACCCGATCATCATCGGCGGAGAGCTTGTCCATCCCGGCGACATCATTGTCGGCGACGCTGATGGCCTGGTCGTGGTGAGGCGGGAGGAGGCTTTCGAGGTCGCGAGGCTGTCGCAGGCGCGCGAAGATGCCGAAGCCGAGTACATTGCCGCATACAAGGCAGGAAAATCGGTCATCGAAGTCAGCAAGCTCGAGCCGGTGCTGAAGGCAAAAGGGCTCGTAGTCGAAGGCTGAGCAAGGTCCGGGCGCATCTCGCGCGAGGCGTCCGGCGGTTAAGGAGAACAGGTTTGTCATTCCCACTTTTCGACCTGAAGGGCCGTCGGGCCCTGGTGACGGGCTCATCGCAGGGCATCGGTTTCGCGCTGGCGCGTGGTCTGGCCGAGCATGGTGCTGCACTTGTCTTGAACGGCCGCGACCGTTCGAAGCTGGAGGCGGCGGCTGCCGCCTTGCGGGATGCCGGCCACCTGGTCGATGTCGCGGATTTCGACGTCACGGACGCAGAAGCGGTCAAGGGCGGCGTCGATCAGATCGAACGGGATGTCGGCGCCATCGACATCCTCGTCAACAATGCCGGCATGCAGTTTCGCGCGCCGCTTGAGGATTTTCCAGCCGAACGCTGGGAGCAGCTGCTGAAGACCAATGTCTCCAGTGTCTTTTATGTCGGCCAGGCGGTGGCGCGCCACATGATCGGCCGCGGCGCCGGCAAGATCATCAACATCGCCTCGGTGCAGAGCGAACTCGCGCGCCCGTCGATCGCGCCTTACACGGCGACCAAGGGTGCGGTGAAGAACCTGACGCGCGGCATGTGCACCGACTGGGCAAAGTATGGCTTACAGGTGAATGCGATCGCCCCCGGTTACTTCAAGACACCGCTGAACCAGGCGCTGGTCGACAGCGCGGAGTTCTCCTCCTGGCTGGAAAAGCGTACGCCGGCGGCCCGCTGGGGCGAGGTCGAAGAGCTGGTGGGTGCCGCGGTCTTCCTGGCAAGCAAGGCCTCCTCCTTTGTCAACGGACACACGCTCTATGTCGATGGCGGCATCACCACCAGCCTCTGAAGTCTGCCGCGGCTTCGGCCCGGTCGTCGTCATGGGCGTATCCGGCTGCGGCAAGTCGGCGGTTGGCGAACGGCTCGCCAGCTATCTCGGTGCGCGTTTCATCGAGGGCGACAGCCTGCATTCGGCCGCCAATGTCGAGAAGATGCGCAGCGGCATCCCGCTTACCGATGCGGACCGCTGGCCCTGGCTGGACGAGATCGGTAGCCGGCTGGCGAGCCCGATTGCCACCGTCGTGTCGTGCTCGGCCTTGAAGCGCGCCTATCGCGAGCGCTTGAGGGACGTTGCCTGGCAGCCGATCACCTTCGTCTTCCTGCAGGGAACGCGGGCGCTGCTGGCGGCGCGGCTGGGAGAGCGCAAGGGCCATTACATGCCGCTGTCGCTGCTCGACAGCCAACTTGCCACCCTCGAACTGCCTTCGGGGGAGGCGGACGTCGTTACCATCGAAATCGACCAGTCGCTGGAGCGCATCGTTGCGCTGGCGATGAACACGCTGGCGATCCGCGCCGATCGCGCGGCCAGCGAACAAACCACGGGAGGAAACTGATGACGAAACCGGACATCCTGCTGATGGGGCCCTATCCGGAGTGGGACCTGGCGGAGCTCGAGGAGGGTTACGCCGTCCACAAGATCTACGAGGCCGAGGATCGTGACGCTTTCCTGAGAGCACACGGCCCGAAAATCCGAGCGATCGCCACCCGAGGCGAACTTGGCGCATCGGCGGATCTGATCGGCAGGCTGCCGCAGGTCAAGATCGTCTCCGTCTATGGTGTCGGTTATGACGCCGTCGATCTCGCCGCCTGCCGCGAGCGCGGCATTCGCGTCACCAACACCCCCGATGTCTTGACCAACGACGTCGCCGATCTCGGCGTCGCTATGATGCTCTGCCAGTCGCGCGGCATGATCGGCGCCGAGCGCTGGGTCAAGGACGGCAGCTGGGCAGCCAAGGGCCTCTATCCACTGAAGCGGCGGGTCTGGGGGCAGAAGGCCGGCGTGCTCGGTCTCGGCCGCATCGGCTTCGAGGTCGCCAAGCGCCTCAAGGGCTTCGACATGGACATCGCCTATAGCGACGTCTCGGAAAAAACCTATGCCGACGGTTTGACCTTCATCGCCGATCCCGTCGCCCTGGCAGAACGCTCGGATGTGCTGTTCGTCACGCTCGCGGCTTCCGTCGAGACCCGCCACATTGTCTCGAAAGCGGTGATCGAAGCGCTCGGTCCCGAGGGCATGCTGATCAACATCTCGCGCGCCTCCAACATCGATGAGGACGCGTTGCTCGATGCGCTCGAAAGCGGTGCGCTAGGTTCGGCGGCGCTCGATGTCTTCGAGGGCGAGCCGAAGCTCAATCCGCGCTTCCTGAAGCTCGACAATGTCCTGCTACAGCCGCATCACGCTTCAGGCACGATCGAAACCCGCAAGGCGATGGGCAAGCTGGTGCGGGACAACCTCGCTGCGCATTTTGCCGGCGAAGCGCTCATTACCCCCGTCATCTGAGGCGATAAGATGAAAGCCGTTGTCATTCATGCCGCCAAGGATTTGCGGATCGAGGATCGGGAACCGGAGGCGCCGGGAAAGGGCCAGGTCGAGATTGAGATCGAAGCCGGCGGCATCTGCGGATCGGATCTTCACTACTATAACCATGGCGGCTTCGGCACGGTGCGGCTGCGCGAGCCGATGATCCTCGGCCACGAGGTCGCGGGCACGATCAAGGCGCTCGGCGATGGTGTCTCCGGTCTCTCCGTCGGCGACCGGGTGGCGGTGTCGCCGAGCCGCCCCTGCGGGTCCTGCGACTATTGCCAGCGCGGCCAGCAGAACCATTGCCTGAACATGCGCTTCTACGGCAGCGCCATGCCGACGCCGCATATCCAGGGGGCGTTCCGACAGCGCCTGGTCGCCGAGGCGTGGCAGTGCCACAAGGTCGCTGATGGCGTCTCGATCAACGAAGCGGCGATGGCCGAACCCTTTGCCGTGACGCTTCACGCCGTGGCGCGCGCCGGTTCGCTCACCGGCAAGCGGGTGCTCGTCACCGGCTGCGGGCCGATCGGGGCGCTGGCAATCATCGCCGCGCGTGTTCACGGCGCGCGCGAGATCGTGGCGACCGACGTCATGGACGGCGTGCTCGACAAGGCGCTCACGATCGGCGCCGACCGGGTGATCAATGTTGCCAACGCTCCCGATCATCTCGCAGCCTATGCGGCCAACAAAGGGACGTTCGACGTGCAGTTCGAGGCTTCGGGCAATGCGCAGGCGGTGCGTTCCGGCCTTGAGGTCTTGAAACCCCGATCGGTGCTCGTCCAGCTCGGGCTTGGCGGCGATGTTGCCATCCCGCAGAACCTGGTGGTGGCCAAGGAGATCGAGATGCGCGGCACGTTCCGCTTCCACGAGGAGTTCGGGCTGGCCGTTGATCTCATCAATGCGCGACGTATTGACCTCAAGCCGCTTCTCACCGGCGTCTTCCCGCTGAACGAGGCTGTGACGGCCTTCGAGACGGCTGGCGACCGCAATCGTTCGATGAAGGTGCAGTTGAGCTTTTGAATTGCCAAAACAGTTTGGAGAGCAGCAATGTCACAGGCGGAAATCGGCCTAATCGGTCTCGGCGTCATGGGCTCGAACCTGGCGCTCAACATCGCTGAAAAGGGCAACAAGATCGCGGTGTTCAACCGCACCGTCGAGGCGACGCACAAATTCTACGCGGAAGCCGGCGAACTCCAGGGCCAGATCGTGCCCTGCGACACCATTGAGGAGTTTGTCGCCGCCATCCGCCCGCCGCGTCCGATCATCATCATGATCAAGGCCGGCGAGCCGGTCGACCAGCAGATGGAGATCCTCAAGCCGTATCTCGCCAAGGGCGACATCATGATCGATGCCGGCAACGCCAATTTCCGCGACACGATGCGACGCTTCGAGGCGCTGGAGGGTTCGGGGCTCACCTTCATCGGCATGGGCGTCTCCGGCGGTGAAGAGGGCGCGCGCCACGGCCCGTCGATCATGGTCGGCGGCACGGAAGAGTCCTGGAAGCGGGTCGAAAGCGTGCTGACGTCGATCGCCGCCAAGTACGACAACGTCCCCTGCGTCGCCTGGCTCGGTGAAAACGGCGCCGGCCACTTCGTCAAGACGATCCACAACGGCATCGAATATGCCGACATGCAGATGATCGCCGAAATCTACGGCATCCTGCGCGACGGCCTGAAGATGTCGGCGACCGAGATCGGTGAGGTCTTCGGCGCCTGGAACAGGGGCCGCCTCAACTCCTACCTGATCGAGATCACCGAGAAGGTGCTGAAGGCGGCCGACCCGCTGACCGGCAATCCGATCGTCGACATGATCCTCGACAAGGCCGGCCAGAAGGGCACCGGCAAGTGGTCGGTGATCGAGGCGCAGAACATGGGCGTGCCGGCGACCGGCATCGAGGCGGCGGTTGCCGCGCGCAGCATCTCCTCGATGAAGGACGAGCGCGAAGCGGCCGAGAAGATCCTCGGTCTGCCTCAGGTAGGTGACTTCCAGGTCAACGACAGGGCGGCCTTCATCAAGGATCTCGAAAGCGCGCTGCTCGCCGCCAAGATCGGCGCCTATGCGCAAGGGTTTGCGGTGATGTCGGCGGCGTCGAAGGAGTTCGACTGGAACCTGCCGATGCCGACGATCGCCAGGATCTGGCGCGCCGGCTGCATCATCCGCTCGCAGTTCCTCGACGAGATCACCACCGCCTTCACCAAGGCGCCCGATGCCGCCAACCTGATCGTCACCCCGGCCTTTGCCGCCATGGTCAAGGAGACTGACGCAGCGCTGCGGCGCGTCGTCTCGGCGGCGGTGCTCGGCGGTCTGCCGGTGCCGGCGCTCGCCTCGGCGCTTGGCTATTTCGACAGCTACCGCCGCGGCCGTGGCACGGCCAACGTCATCCAGGCGCAGCGCGACTTCTTCGGCGCCCACGGCTTCGACCGCATCGACGGCGCCGACAGCCACCACGGCCCGTGGGGCAGTGGCCGTTAGACGGGAGAGAACTCACCCGCTGGGCAGGCGCTCGAAGTCGAATATGCCTTGCGTCGCCAAGGCTGCGGCGCCTCTCGCCCAAGAACTGGGCACCCAGTCCGTCTGTATCTCGGGTTTGGAGAAGAACAGGAACTGGTCCATTGATCGCTTGAGCGGGTCGAGGAGAGCGTCGCCGAACTGGACGGCTTCGCCTCCGACGACGATCACCTCGGGATCGAACAGGTTAACCAGATCCGCCAGGTGTCTGCCGATGCGTGATCCCGCGTTCTCCAGGATGTCCAAGGCGTCTTCGTCGCCGGCGGCGGCGGAGGCGACGAAGTCGTCTCTTGTTGGTTCGACACCTCTCCCGCGTCCCCATTCGGCAATCATGTATGGCTCGGCGGCATGCGCCATGAGACATCCGCGCCGGCCGCACTCACAGAGTTCCCCGCCGGGCACGGAGGTGATGTGCCCGAGCTTGCCTGCCGCGCTGTTGCTTCCGTGGTAGATATCGCCATTCAGAACCAGAGAGCAGCCGATCCCCGCACCAATGGCAAGGGCAGCGAAATTACGGTGGTTGCGGCCGGCCCCGAACAGCTTCTGCGCGATCGCGAAGGCGTTGACGTCGTCGTCTATCCAGACGGGGGCGTGCACTCGCTCCGCCAACATTTCCGCGAAGGGAAGATCGCGCCAGCCGAAGCGCGGGCTCTGGAGGCAGACGCCGTTCCTCGGGTCCACCTCGCCAGGGATCGATACGCCGATCCCCATGATGTCCTTCTCGTCACGCATGGCCTGCGCCAGGAGGCGCGGGATGGTGTCGCGAATCGCCTCGATCATGCCTTCAGGACTGGTGTCAGTGACGGTTGCCTGCAAGGTGGCAAGCGGAGAGGTGGCGAGGTCGGTGAGCACGCAGTCGATGCTGTTGCGGTTGAGCTTGAAGCCCAACGCCAGATGGGCCTCGTAGTTGATATCCACCGGGATGGGTCTGCGACCGTTTGAGCTCGCGACCGCCTCGCGTTCCACCACCAACGCTTCGTCCATCAGTTCCGTAACGACGAACGTGACGGCTGCAGGGCTGAGACCCGTGATCGAGGCGAGTTCCGCTCTCGGCAGGGAGCCGCGGTTGCGCAGCAGATTCAAGATCAGCCGCCTGTTCAGCGCCCGCGAGGTGCTCGCATTCCCCTTCAACGCCGCGTCTCCTAGTTAGTTTATTTCGTAAATTAACTCTTGTGTCCATTCCAAACTTAGGCTAGCTTTCCCCCATTGGCAATGAGGAGGAGTGTGCGGAGCGCCAACTTTTCAGAACTCCGCATCACCGCAAAAAATTCTGTTCCAACAGGCCGGGGCGCTGCCCGCCCAGGCGCGGCGGGGCTTTGTCCTGGGGAGGATATGGAATGGCATCCAACGATATCATCAAGCGCGTCACGCGCCCGGCGTCACGCCGGCAGTTCCTGATCGGTGCGGGCACGGCGCTTGCGGGAATGACGCTCGGCGCTCCGGCCATCGCGCAGAGCAAGGAACTGACGATCATCTCCAACATCGGCAACGCCGCGCAGCGCGAGGTGCTGCAGCGGATCGCCAGCGCCTACGAGCAGGAAAGCGGCGTCAAGGTTGCCATCAACAACATGGACCACGAGGCGCACAAGACCGCGATCCGCAGCTACCTCGTCGTCGGAGCGCCGGACATCTGCTTCTGGTTCTCGGGCAACCGCATGAAGGCTTTCGTCAAGCGCGAGCTTTTCGACGACATCTCCGACCTGTTCGAGCGCGAGAACTACAAAAGCGTGCTTGGCCCGGCCGCGGGCGCCGTCACGGTCGACGGGAAACAATACGGTTTGCCGCTCGGCGGCCTGCTCTGGGGGCTCTTCTACCGGAAGGACGTCTTCGAGCAGAAAGGCTGGACGCCGCCCAAGACCATGGAAGAGCTGCTTTCGCTCGGTGAAAAGGCCAAATCCGCGGGCATGATCCCCGTGAGCATGGGCACCAAGGAAATGTGGCCCGCGGCCGGCTGGTTCGACCACATGAACCTGCGCATCAATGGCCTCGACAAGCATATGGCGCTGATGGACGGTCAGATGTCCTACACCGACCCCGCAATGCTGCCGGTCTTCGACAAGTGGGCGGACCTGATCAATGCCGGGCTGTTCAGCCCGAACGGAACGTCCTTCGGCTGGGAACAGGCGGCCGCCGCGCTTGCCCAGAAGAAGGCCGCGATGATGGATCTCGCGGGCTTCATCAAATACGGCTTCCCGGAAGACCAGCAGGACCAGATCGCATTCACCCCGTTCCCTGAGATCGTCCAGGGCATGGCGCGGTACGAGGATTTCGCGCTGAACTCGATTCATGTGCCGAAGAATGCCAAGAACAAGGAAAACGCGCGCGACTTCCTGGCCTTCTTATACAAGCCGGACAACCTGTCGGCCTTCCTCGAGACCGAAAGTGCGGTTCCGCCGCGCAATGACTGCCCGCCGAGCAAGGACCCGCTCGTCAACGCCGCCGTCGAGTCGCTCAAGACCGTCGAAGGCTCGGCGCAATATTACGACCGCGACACCGACCCCGACATGGCGCAAGAGGGCCTGAAGGGCTTCCAGGAGTTCATGGCCAAGCCAGAGCGGCGCGACCAGATCCTCGAACGGCTCGAAGCGACGCGCAAGCGCATCTTCAAAGCCTGAGCCTCGCGCGGCCGCTCTCCACTCCCAAGGGCGGCCGCAACAGGGTAGGGCCGCGGCGCACACCTGTGGCCCTGCCTGCTTCCGGCGAGTGCGGCCACGTTTCAAAGCCTTCGTGAGTGATCCTGAATGTCTACCTTCTGGCGAAATCATCGGCATTGGATAGCGCCGGCCCTGTTCATCATGCCCGGAGCCTTGCTGTTCGGGGTGGTGATCATCCTGGCGTCCGCGCAGACCATCTGGGTTTCCTTCTTCGACTGGGATGGTGTCGGGGCAAAGCAATGGGTGGGGCTCGCGAACTACGCGCGGCTGCTGGACGACCCGCAGTTCTATGTATCGCTCAAGAACAACCTGATCTGGCTCGCCATGTTCATGCTTGCGCCGCCGCTGGGCCTGGCGCTGGCGCTGCTGCTCAATCAACCCATCCGCGGCATGCGGGTCATGAAGTCGCTCTTCTTCGTGCCCCTGGTGCTGGCGTCCGTCACCGTCGGCGTCGTCTTCACCTGGGTCTATGATCCCACGTTCGGTCTGCTGTCGCTCATCTTCAGCTCCTTCGGAGCGACAGCCCCGGCGCTGCTTTCGGACGAGCATCTCGTCACTTTCGCGGTCGTCGTGGCGGCGCTCTGGCCGCAGGTCGCCTTCTGCCTCGTGCTCTTCCTGGCGGGCCTCAACAATCTGAGCGATGATCTCATTGGAGCGGGACGGGTCGATGGCGCGCGCGGATGGCCGATGCTCATCCATGTGATCCTGCCGCAACTGCGCGAGGTCAGCTTCATTGCGCTCGCGGTAACGGTCATTGGCGCATTGCGGTCCTTCGACATGGTGGCGGTGATGACCTCCGGTGGCCCCTTCGGCTCCTCGACGGTACTCGCCTACCAGATGTACGAGCAATCGATCTTCTCCTACCGCTTCGGTTACGGAGCCGCGATCGCCACCGTGCTCTTCGTGATCATGGCAGCCTTCATCGCCTGGTACCTGCGCACCCTTCTCAAGCCCGAACGGGAGGGCGTCTGATGTATCCGAGACCGCTTGCCGAAGACGCGCCGATCCGGCGGTTTGCATATGCGTTGATGGTGGTGCTGATCCTTGCCCTTTGGCTCGTGCCGCTAATGGCGGTCATGGCGACGTCGCTCAGGTCGTTCGAGGAGGTGATGGCGGGCAATTATTGGGGTTGGCCGAAGAGTTTCAACTTCATCGAAAACTACACGGCGGTGTTCACGCAGACCGCCATGGCGCAATACTTCCTCAATAGCCTGATCGTGACGCTGCCATCGGTCGTCGGCGTGCTCGTTCTGTCGACGCTCACCGGCTACGTCCTGTCGCGGTATCGGTTCCGCGGGGCGAACCTGATATTCGCGCTGTTCGTCGGCGGCAACTTCCTTCCGGCCCAGATCATGATGATCCCGGTCCGCGACCTCATGGTCTCGATCGGGCTCTACGACACCTACTACGCACTGATCGTCTTCCACGTGGCCTTTCAGACGGGCTTCGCGACGCTTTTCATGCGCAACTTCATATCGGCATTGCCGGACGAACTGTTCCAGGCGGCCCGGGCGGAAGGCGCCTCGCCGTGGCAGACGCTCTGGCATGTGGTGCTTCCGTTGGTCCGGCCGGCGCTTGCGGCGCTCGCGATTCTCACCTTCACCTTCGTCTGGAACGATTATTTCTGGGCGATCGTGCTGACCCAGAGCGACGCGGTCAAACCGGTGACCGCGGGGCTGAACAACCTTCGCGGCGAATGGGTGTCCGCATGGAACCTGGTGGCCGCGGCAACGATCCTGGTCGCGATCCCGCCGGTGGTGATGTTCTTTCTCATGCAGCGCCACTTCATCGCCGGCCTGACGGTCGGTGCGGTCAAAGGCTGAGCAGAATTCAAGGAATCCTTCACATGACGAGCGTTGAACTGATCAACATCGAGAAACACTATGGCGGCTTCCATGCCCTGAAGGACGTCAACCTGACGATCGAAGAGGGCGAGTTCGTGGTCATGGTCGGCCCCTCCGGCTGTGGAAAGTCGACCCTCTTGAAGACGATCGCCGGCCTTGAGACCACGAGCGCTGGAACGCTCCGCATCAGCGGACGGGACGTCACCAGGCTCGAGCCCGGCGACCGCGGCATCGCGATGGTGTTCCAGTCCTATGCGCTCTATCCGCACATGACGGTCGCCGAAAACATGGGGTTCGGCCTCAGGATGGCGAAGCGGCCAAAGGCGGAGATCGACGCGGCTGTCGCGAGGGCCGCGAGAATTCTCAGGCTCGAGGAGCAGCTCGAAAAGAAGCCGAAGCAGCTCTCGGGCGGCCAGCGTCAGCGCGTCGCCATCGGGCGGGCGATCACCCGGTCGCCCGACGTCTTCCTCTTCGATGAACCGCTGTCCAACCTGGACGCGGCACTGCGAACGCAGATGCGAGTCGAGCTGTCCACGCTTCATGCTGAGCTCGGATCGACCATGATCTACGTCACGCACGATCAGGTCGAGGCGATGACCATGGCGAGCCGGATCGTCGTCCTCAATCGCGGCAGGATCGAACAGGTCGGGGCGCCGCTCGAGCTCTATAACAATCCGGACAACGTGTTCGTCGCCGGCTTTCTCGGCGCCCCCCGCATGAACTTCGTCGCTGGCCGGGTGACCGAAGCCAGCGGATCCTCTGCGAGGGTCGTCTGCGCCGGCGGGCTCGATGTGGGGTTTGAGGCTCTCGCCGGAAAGGTGAGCGTCGGCGACGCCGTGACCCTGGGCATCCGGCCGGAGAGGCTGCGGCTCGATGATGCGGCAGCGCAGATCCGCTTCGCGGGAAGCGTCAGGCTGACGGAATATCTTGGCCGCGAGACGATCGTCTATGTCGATGCGGGGCCATTGGTCACCACCGGATCTGACAGCGGCACCAACGTCTTCACCGTGCAGATCGCCGACGTCAAGCCCTTCCACAACGGCAGCGCGGTGTCGCTCGGCTTCGATCCCACCGACGCCTACCTCTTCGCCGCTGACGGCAGCACCATCACGCCTCCCAAGGCCGTGGCGAAAATCTAAGCAAGGACAAAATCATGAAGCGTACCCCTCCCGCGCCGCTCTCGGTCTGGCGCACCCTGAACTTCGACGATTTCCTGCTCGGCGTGCCGCATTATCCGGAGCATGTCGACGAGAGCTACTGGCTGCGGGATGCAGAGCGCATTGCGGCCGCCGGGTTCAACGTGGTCCGCCTCGGCGAATTCGCCTGGCATCTGATGGAGCCGAGGGAAGGGGTGTTCGACTTTTCGCTGTTCGATCGGGCCATCGCCGTGCTTGCCGCGGAAGGCGTGAAGACCATCTTCTGTACGCCGACCGCGACGCCGCCGCGCTGGCTGACCGCGACCTATCCGGAAGTGCTGCGCGTCGACGAACGCGGCCGAACTGCCACGCACGGTTCCCGCCAGCATGCGGACACCAACAGCCCCGTCTACCGCATGCATAGCCGGCGCATCACCGAGGCCCTGGCGCGCCACTATGCGGGCAATCCAAATGTCATCGGCTGGCAGACAGACAACGAGTTGAACACGACCGCTTCGACCTCCTATTCCGAAGCGAGCGAGCGCGAATTCCGCCGTTATCTCCACGATCGGTATGAGACGATCGACAAGCTGAACTCTGCCTGGGGCGGAAACTTCTGGGCGCTCGCCTATGACAGTTTCGACCAGATCGCCATCCCGAGAAAGGACAATCCGGGATTTGTCGCGCCCGGGCACATGCAGGACTACCATCGCTTCCTCGCCCATGCGACGGCCGCCTTCCAGCATGACCAGGTTGAAATCCTGCGCAGAGCCAATTCGGAATGGTTTATCTTCCATAATCTCGGACAGCTCGAAGACATCGACCTCCGCGGCCAGTTCGGTGAGAATCTCGACTTCCTCGGCTTCGACATCTACCCCATGCTCTACGACGAGATGCGCCGGGCGGGCGGCCATCCCGCCACTCAGGCGCTGCATCTCGACGTCTGCCGCGCCTATTCCGGCAACTTCATCGTGCCGGAGCAGGCGTCCGGGTTCGGCAGTCAGCCGGGTTTCTCGACCATGACGCCGGAACCGGGCGAGATGCGCCGGATGGCGCTGAGCTCCGTCGCGCGTGGCGCCGACGGCCTCCTGTTCTTCCGCTGGCGACCGGCGCACTTCGGCGCGGAGATCTACTGGATGGGTATCATCGACCACGACGATGTGCCTCGCCGCCGCTATCAGGAGGCAAAGCAGTTCGCCGAGGACATCGGCAGGATCAAGAAGGACCTCCTCGGCACCACCGTGCGCATGGACGTCGCGATCGCGGGAGCCGACTTCGACAATCAGGAGGCCTACAGGACCTATCCGATGGGCATGCCGAGCCCGCTCGAAGACGGTATGCTGCTCCATCGCTACTGCTATTCGAAAGGGATCGCCTGCGGCTTCATCCATCCCGAGGACGACCTTTCGCGGATCAAGGTCCTCTATGTACCGCATTGGGTGATGTGGAAGCCGGAGTGGAACGAGAACGTCGAGACCTTCGTCCGCAATGGCGGAACCCTGATCGTCGGCGCCATGACCGGCACCCGCGATGAAAACAACCACATACCGACGGACCTCGCGCCTGGCCCGGGGCTTTCGAAGCTCTGCGGCGTGCGCGTCGAGGAGTTCGGTCGGGTGGCCGAACCGGGGGCCGAGGGCTTGTTCGGGCTCCATGGAACTGAGTTCGGCTTTCACAACCCGGCGAAGCGCCCACCGGCCAGTTCGGCGTCGCGGCGCCACCGTTTCATCTTGGGCAACCGGGAGTACGAGGCCGCGCACCTTTACGAGCTTCTCGCGCTCGACGACGACGTCGAGGTTCTGGGGCACTGGTCGAACCGCTTCGCGAGCGGCAGGGCAGCGGTGACGAGCCGGAAGGTCGGCAAAGGCCGGGCCTGCTATGTCGGGACATATCTGGCCGAGTCCCTTGTCGAAGGATTGGTGGATCATGTCCTCGGCGCGGATGTCCAGCCTCTGGTCCCGGACTTGCCGCCTGCCGTGGAGGTCGTCCTGAGGGAGGCGGAAGACAGAAAGTTGCTTTTCCTGCTGAACTGCGATGCGGAGCCGGTAGAGTTGAGCTCTGTCCCCGCTGGAACGGACCTCCTTTCGGGCTATCAGGTGGACGGCGGACTTGCTCTCGGGCCTTATGGTTGTGCGGTTCTGCGCTTGTAAAGAGATACCCAGGTGCGTCGACCTGTGCCGGTGCGTCAGGCCAAACGCGAAATCAAATACCTGGAAGCAGAAGTCGGATGATCACTGGCTGCTTCGATATCGGTGTCAACATCGCGCAGAGACAGTTCAGTGGCCAACGGCTCGACGCCACAGGCGCGGCAAGTCAGCATCAGGCTGTAGATGACGGCGCTGGTCCTGGCTAAGTAGACGGTATCGCTGAAGCCAATTCTTTCTGGTGGCGAAAATCCTGATATCGCGCTCCAGAAGATTGTTGTCGATCAGGATCCTGCCGTCCTCGGTGTAGCGAGTCAGATATTCCCATTGGTTCAGGGGGGTAGGACACGGAACACCTTCGGGGCGATATCGTCGAGTCATGCCTTGAAAGCATTGAGGATGGGGACACTGTGTTGCTGGCGAAAGCGGCGAATGCAGTGATCTCGCGTTTCACCATCCTCGGGCTTTCTGTCCCGCGCCTGTTTTTCAACCCGGCATAGTTATTCGAAGAACCGGAGCGCCTGCTCCGGCGGACCGCCGCCTTTCTTTCTCACCTTGGCGGCATCGACAAAGCGCCGTCTGGAGTGGCCCATGCATCCAATAGGGTTGCCCGTTCCAGGGTGCGCCAGGCGGAATAGCCCATCACTCATCACGATGCCGCGGTAATCGCCGAGGAAGGTCTGCGGGTGTATCTGGCCGCGGCCTGGCTTCTCTATCGCATAAACGGGTTCGATTAATTGAAGTACTGCTCGCCGACGCGCATCGTGACGTAGCTGCCCGTCTTGGCAAGCTGGCAGGCCAGGATCGCGTAGAGCCATTCCTTGACCACCCTCATTTGCTTTGAGGCGGCCGCCCGCAATGCTAGTTTCAAGAAGGCCGCTCAGGAAATGAACGTGACGCCTGCGGCCGTGAGCCACCAGATCAAAGCGCTCGAGACCGATCTTGGATGTAACCTGTTCTGCGCCGCAGTCGCGGGGTTGAGCTCACGGAAAAAGGCGCTTTTTTGTTTCTTGCGAGCCGGCGTGGCTTCGAGACGATCTCGGAGGCCGTCACGCAGATCCGTGATCGCCAGGAAACGGTTGACGTGACGATCCGGACGACCACGGCGATCAGTGCACTGTGGCTCACGCCGAAGATTTCGGCCTTCTGGAAAATCCATCCCGCCATTACCGTCTCGCAGATCGTCAGCGACGTTCCGGCAATGACCGGTCGCTGCGATCTGAGCATCCACTACGGCGATGGAGAATGGCGTCGAATATAGGAACGCTGCGGCGGCCATTAGGGGCGACGCCCGCAGTCCTGGTGCATCTTCCGTTCCGGGGATCGAGGACGGTGTCCAGGGCCTCGAGTTCATCGACGCCTGCATCAGGTCGTCGTCCTCCGACGGACGCTGGGTGGCGATGGCAGCTTCGTAAAATCGGGCATGCTCGTCCGTAGCAGCTGCGCGCGGGAGACGTCGCACGAGGGCCGCGTCCGACGAGGCGCTGTCCACTTCGATTGGCGCTTCATGCGCGCCATGCACTGGACATGGCGGCGACGCGCGGGGCCACCGCTCCAATCCCTATCAGGCATTTTTCATGACATGTCATACATGTTTGACAAGTTGGCTGATATCTGTGTAAGTTCACATTAGACAAGTTGGCGTAACCAAATCGCCTATTCGCATACCGGAGGAACAATGATCATCACCGACGTCGACGTGCGGGTCTTCCGCACGACCACACGCCGCCACTCGGACAGTGCTGGTCACGCGCATCCCGGCCCGCCGCATCAAGTGGAGCAGGCTATGCTAACTATCCGCACCGAGGACGGTCACGAGGGGCATTCCTTCACGGCGCCGGAGATCGTCCGCCCGCATGTCATCGACAAATTTGTGAAAAAGGTCCTGATCGGAGAGGACCATCGCGATCGCGAACGGCTTTGGCAGGACCTCGCGCACTGGCAACGCGGCTCAGCAGCGCAGCTGACCGATCGCACACTTGCCGTGGTCGATTGCGCGCTGTGGGACCTTGCAGGGCGAACCCTGAAACAACCTGTATACAAGTTGATCGGAGGATACCGCGACAAGGTGCTCGCCTACGGCTCGATCATGTGCGGGGACGAACTTGAGGGTGGTCTTGCCACACCCGAGGACTATGCGCGTTTCGCCGAAACGCTGGTCAAGCGCGGCTACAAGGGCATCAAGCTACACACCTGGATGCCACCGGTGAGCTGGGCACCGGACGTCAAGATGGACCTCAAGGCCTGTGCTGCTGTGCGCGAAGCTGTAGGGCCGGATATCGACCTGATGATCGACGCCTTCCATTGGTACTCCAGAACAGACGCGCTTGAACTTGGGCGCGGGCTCGAAAAGCTTGGCTTCGGCTGGATCGAAGAACCGATGGATGAGCAGTCGCTTTCGTCCTACAAATGGCTCGCAGATAATCTCGACATTCCCGTCGTCGGCCCGGAAAGTGCAGCCGGCAAGCATTGGCATCGCGCCGAGTGGATCAAGGCCGGCGCCTGCGACATCCTGCGCACAGGCGTTAACGACGTCGGGGGCATCACGCCGGCGCTGAAGACGATGCACCTTGCCGAGGCTTTCGGCATGGAGTGCGAAGTGCACGGCAACACCGCCATGAACCTGCATGTCGTGGCCGCCACCAAGAACTGCCGCTGGTACGAGCGTGGCCTGCTGCACCCGTTCCTCGAATATGACGATGGGCACGACTACCTGAAGTCGCTGTCCGACCCCATGGATCACGAGGGTTATGTACACGTGCCGGACCGAGCCGGTCTCGGCGAGGATATCGACTTCAATTTCATCGAAAACAATCGCGTGCGGTAACGGGCGGGGAACTGGTGATGAAGACCGTTCTTGCCTTCGGAGATAGCCTGACCTGGGGCGCCGACCCGGCGACGGGCCTGCGCCATCCGCTGGAGGGGCGTTGGCCTGAAGTTCTCGGTGAAGCGCTTGGCGGCCGGGCAAAGATCATTCCCGAAGGTCTCGGCGGACGCACCACCTGCTACGACGACCACGCGGGGCCCGCATGCCGCAATGGCGCCAAGGCGCTGGAAGTGGCGCTTGCCAGCCACATGCCGCTCGACCTCGTCATCGTCATGCTCGGCACCAACGACATCAAGCCCGTACATGGCGGGCGCGCAGAAGGGGCGGTTTCGGGCATGCGCCGGCTGGCGCAGATCGTCGAAACTTTTCCATACAAACCAAAGGCGGCGAAGCCGAAGCTTCTAATCGTCGCGCCGCCGCCCTGTTCAGCCGGTCCAGGTGGACATCCGGCGGCGGGTCGCAGCGTAGCGGAATCAGAGAGGCTATCTCCCCTCTACCGCAATCTCGCGGACGAACTCGGGCATCCGTTCTTTGATGCCGGGTCGGTCACCCGGGCATCAGAAATCGATGGTGTGCATCTCGAAGCCGCAGACACGGCGGCAATCGGACGGGCGCTCGCCGTGCCCGTCGGCGAAATTCTTGGCTGATCCGGCCTTGCCTGTGGAGGAACAGGCAGACGGATCTTGTAATAGGAAGGTCGGTTCCCGAGTGGACGGCCGCAAAGGAGGAAGCATGAAACATTTTCTAGCAACGGTCGCATTCGGTGCGCTTCTTGCCACGACAATGCCAAACCTTGTTCTGGCCGAAACGCCGGAGGATCAACTCGTGGTCGCAACGACCATGAGCAACATCCTGACGCTCGACCCAGCCGCCATCACCGGCCGCGAGACGGTCCAGGTGCTGAACAACATCTATGACACGCTGGTCGTGCTCTCGCCTAAGGACCGCAGCGTTCAGCCGCGACTGGCGGAACGCTGGGAAGTGGCCGACGACCGTATGTCGATCCGCTTCCATCTGCGCAGCGACGCCAGGTTTGCCTCCGGTAATCCGGTTACGGCCGAAGACATCGCCTGGAGCCTGAAGCGGCTGCTCGCACGCAATCTGGCGCAATCGTCCTTCCTTAAAACCCGCGGGTTCACACTCGAAGCAGCCGACAAGCTGTTCGTCGTCGAAGACGAGCGCACCTTCGTGCTGCATCTGCCAAAGGCCGACGATCCGAACCTGATCCTGATGATCCTCGCGCAAAACGGGCCAGGCTCGATCATCGACAGCAAGGCGGCGCTCGAAAACGAAAAGGACGGCGACCTCGGTGCGGCATGGCTGACCTTGAATTCGGCTGGCTCCGGTCCGTTCACGCTGACGCAGTGGAAGTCGAACGAATTCATCATCCTTACCCGCAACGGCGAGTACTGGGGTGAGGCGCCTGGCATGAAGCGCGTGCTTCTGCGCCACCTACCGGAATCGCAATCGCAGCGCCTGCTTCTGGAAAAAGGCGACATCGACGTTGCCTACTCTCTTCAAGCGCCGGATCTCAAATCGCTGGAAGCCGACAAGGCGATCACGATCGAATCAACCCCGGGCTCGGGCTTCTACTACCTCAGCGTCTCGATGAAGGACGAAAAATTCGCCAACAAGAAGGTGCGCGAGGCGCTGCGCTACCTGATCGACTACGAAGGTCTCGACAAGGCGGTGATGCCCTATTACGGCAAGCTGCATCAGCGTCCGCTGTCGACGGGTGTCTTGGGCGCCTTGCCGGACGAAGGCTACAAGCTGGACGTCGCGAAGGCCAAGGCTCTGCTTGCAGAAGCGGGTTATCCTGATGGTTTCAAGACAACCTTGCGCGTGCTTTCCGAAGACCCCTTCATGAAGGCGGCAACCGCCATCCAGAACACGCTTGGCCAGGCCGGTATTCAGGCCGAACTCATCAGCGGTTCGGGCGACCAGATCTACGGCGCGATGCGCGAGCGGAAGTTCGAACTGCTGCTCGGCCGTGGCGGCGGCGGCCAGCAGCCGCACCCGGACAACAACCTGCGCTCTGTCGCCTATAACCCGAACAATTCCGATGACGCGAAGCTCACCAACTACCAGAGCTGGCGCACCAGCTTCTTCGACGAGAAGCTGAACAAGATGATCGAAGAGGCGCTGGTCGAACGCGACACCGCCAAGCAGATCAAACTCTATGAAGGCGTGCAGACCTACATGGACGAGCTCGTCATGTCGATCCAGCCGTTCTCGGAGGTCATTGACACTGCGGCCTTCCGAAGCGACGTGAAGGGCATGATCGTCAGTCCCTGGCTCTCGCGCTTCGAAGGCGTGAAGAAGGAACGGTAATCCCGGGCCTTCGTCTGTATCGAGAGTAAAAAGGCGCGTCGCAAGACGCGCCTTTTTACGTTTGCACGGGCGCAAATGAAACTGCCTGTCGGTCGAAGGAAAGCAGCCGCTACCTCTTGAGATGATAGCGGATGGCGCCGGCGGCAACGGCATGATCGTCTGCCGTCAAGTCCGGCCACGGTTTGAAGCGGCGACCGGCGCGAGGTCGGACATGCTCCTCACCTGCTTTCCCATCCCGATCAATGCGGTGCTGTCGGAGCTAAAGCCCGCTGCGCCATTTCCGCGATCGAGCACACTGCGCTCGCGACACTGCACGAGGGCGCAGGGGTTCCTGGGCTCGGCGCTGCCGTATCTCCCTTTGGAGCGAGGTTGCCGACGCTGGGTATCGAGGTTCTGGCGGTGAACTCCAGTCCCCGTTCCTAGCTGCAAGAAAGGTCCAGGTAAAGAAAAGCCCGGCACTGGGCCGGGCAAGTCGGGGGAGAATTTTGTTCACGCATCGCAAGGCCGAGAAGGTGTGCCTTGCAATGGAGTTGGCTTCGGGAGCATCAGTGCGCGCCCTCGTATTCCAGCGAGGCGCCAATCAACTCGCGGGCATAGGGGTGGGTCGCGCGGTTTCCGGGGATCGCTTCGCGCGGCAGGATTTCGGTGATTTCGCCATGGAGCATGACGGCAAAGCGGTCGCACATATGGTCGACGACTGCGAGGTCGTGCGTCACCATGATGTAGGTGAAGCCACGTTCTTCGCGCAGGCGCTGAAGCAGGTTGAGGATCTCCGCCTGCACCGAAACATCGAGCGCCGACGTCGGCTCGTCGAGCAGCACCAGCGATGGTTCGAGGATCAGGGCGCGCGCGATTGCCACGCGCTGCCTTTGACCGCCGGAGAGCTGGTGGGGGAACCGGTCGAGGAACGAGACCGGCAGGCCGACATCGGTGATCGCCCTGCGCATGCGTTCTTCACGGTCACCAAGCTTGTGAATGACAAGCGGCTCGTTGAGGACGGTTCGCACCGACTGGCGCGGATGCAGGGAGCCGTAGGGGTCCTGAAACACCATCTGCAGCGTGCGACAACGCTCGATGAGCGGAATGTCGCGCACCGGCTTTCCGTCCATAAGGATGTCGCCGGTCCAGATGTCGGTCAGCATCGAGATGCAGCGCAGGACCGTGGATTTGCCCGAACCGCTTTCGCCAACGAGACCAAAACATTCGCCGGGCTTGACCGAGAAGGTGACGCCGGGAAGGACCTTGGCCGCCGTCGGGCCGGCGCCGAAGGTGATTGCGAGATCGCGGCATTCGACTGAAACGGACATCAGGCAATTTCCTCCAGCCATTCAGGACGGCGATCAAGCACGGCAAGCGGGGCACGCCCGCCGCCGATCCGCGGCTGCGCCGCGAGCAAGCCGCGTGTATAGGGATGCTGCGCATTGTCGAGGTCTGCAGCCGCCAAGGTTTCGACGATGCGACCGGCATACATGATCAGGACGCGATCGCAGAAATTGCGCACGAGATTCAAGTCATGGCTGATCATGATGAGGCCGATGCCGCGATCCCGGACCAGACTATCGAGAATGTTCAGCACCTGCAGGCGTACGGTGACATCGAGCGCCGAGGTCGGCTCGTCGGCGATGACGAGATCCGGGTCGGCGAGCAGCATCATGGCGATCATGACACGCTGGCCCATGCCGCCGGAAATCTCGTGCGGATATAGATCGTAGACGCGTTTCGGGTCGCGGATCTTTACCGCTTCAAGCATGGCAATGGCCTTGTCGCCAGCGTCAGCCTTCGAGCACTTGAAGTGGCGCAGATAGGTTTCTGCGACCTGATCGCCAACGCGACGAATTGGGTTCAGCGAAAACTTCGGGTCCTGGAGGATCATCGACATCCGCCGACCGCGGACCTTTAGCATCTCCCTTTCGGAAAGCGAGAGCAGTTCGAGCTCGGCAAAGCGAAGCCGGCCGGCGGTGATGGTGGCACCGGGCAGCAGGCGCAGAAGCGCGCGTCCGACCGTCGATTTGCCGGAACCGCTCTCACCGACGATACCGAGGCGCTCGCGTCCAAGGGTAAAGGAGACGCCGCGCACAGCGTCCGTCGCAGAACCGCCGTAGCGGATGCGCAGGTTCTCGACGTCGAGAATGGTCTTTTCCATGGGACTATCTCCGGTTCATCTGCTTCGGATCGAGCGCGTCGCGCAGGCCGTCTCCGAGCAGATTGAATGCGAGGCTGACGGAGAGGATGGAGATGCCGGGGAAGGTGACGAGCCACCAACTGTCCAGCATGTAGTTGCGGCCGGTCGCGATCATCGCGCCCCATTCCGGAAGCGGAGGTTGCGCGCCGAGCCCGAGGAAGCCGAGGCCGGCGGCGGTCAGGATCACGGTCGCCATGTTCAACGTCAGCCGGATGAGGACCGAAGGCAGGCACATCGGCATGATCGACTTGACGATGATGCGTGTCGCCGACGCGCCCTGCAGCCGCGCAGCCGAGATGTAATCCGCCTTGCGGAAGGTCATCGCCTCGGCGCGTGCCAGCCGCGCGATCGGCGGCCAGGAGGTGAGCGCGATCGCGATGATCGCGTTGTTGAGGCTGGGGCCGAGCGCTGCGACGAAGGCCAGCGAGAGAATGAGGCTCGGGAAGGAGAGGAAAATGTCGGTAATCCGCATCATCACCGTGTCGACCTTGCCGCCGAGGTAGCCGGCGGTCGTGCCGATGACGAGGCCGATCGGGCCGACGACGATCGAGACGAGGAAGATGATCGTGAGCGTGATGCGCGCGCCGAAGACGAGCCGGCTGAAGATGTCGCGGCCGAGCTCGTCGGTTCCGAACAGATGTCCGTTACCTGGCGCCTGCAAGGTGTTGGCGAGATCCTGCGCGTAAGGGTCGTGGGTCGCAATCAGCGGCGCGAACGCGGCGATCAGGATCAGCAAGGCCAGAACCGCGAGACCGAAGGTCGACGTTGGGCTCTTCAAAAGGAAAAGCACGATGTTCTTCAGGGACTGCAGCGGTGCCGGCAGGCGGAAGGTGGGTTGAACGCGTGCGTCCATCAGCGTGTCCTCGGGTCGAAGATGCGGTAGAGAACGTCGGACAAGAGGTTCAGTCCGATGAAGATGATGCCGACGATCAGAACGCAGGTCATGACGGCGTTCATGTCGCCGGTGATGAGATTGCTGGTGAGGTATTGGCCAAATCCCGGCCAGGCAAAAACTGTCTCGATCAGCACTGCCCCCTCGAGCAGGGAGCCATAGGCAAGGGCGATGATGGTGACCAGCTGGACACGGATGTTGATGAAAGCGTGCTGCCAGATCGTCTGGCTGCGCGAAAGACCCTTCACGCGTGCCGTCGTCACATATTCCTGGCCGAGCTGGTCGAGCATGAAGCTGCGCGTCATGCGCGTGATATAGGCAGATGAGGAATAGCCGAGAAGGGCGGCGGGCAGGATGATGTGGTTGACCGCCGACCAGAAGACATCCATCTCGCCCGCCATGAGGCTGTCGATCAAGAGGAAGCCGGTGCGTTCCTCGACGAGGCCGATATAGAACTGATCCATTCGCCCGCTGCCACCGACGAGTCCGAGATGGGCGTAAAACACAATGAGTGCAATCATGCCCGTCCAGAAGATCGGCATGGAATGGCCAAAAAGGCTGAAGACGCGCACGACATGATCCGGCCAGCGATCCTTGTTGACGGCGGCAAGGACGCCGAGCGGGATGCCAAGACCGGCGCCGATAAGGATCGCGAAAGTGGCAAGCTCGATCGTCGCCGGCATCACATGCAGGATATCCTGGATCACCGGCTGGCCGGTGCGGATAGAGGTGCCGAAATTGCCGGTGAAGACGTCGCCCAGATAGTAGAAGAACTGTTCCCAGAGCGGCCGGTCGAGACCCAGCGAGCGATAAACCTGCTCATAGGTCTCCCGGGTCGCATCTTCTCCGACAATGGCGCGGACGGGATCGGCGGGCATCAGCCGGCCGATGAAGAAGGTCAGGAGAAGCAGCCCGAGCAGCGTGACCGCAATGGTCCCGATCTGTCCGGCCGCGCCATAGAAGCGGATGCGGCGTGGTGACATGGTTCTCTTGGTTCCTCCATGTGTCATTCGCCTGAGAGTAAGGCGACACAGGCCCCAATCCTGTATGACAACTTTGGCAAACCTGTCACAGGCTTGTCATGCTGTCAAGCCGAACCGATCACAGGAAATCGTCGCGACGGGGCGAAAAGCAGTCAATGAGCTCGCCCGCCTCAAGGCACTGGCACCCGTGCTCGGTATCTCCGGGGATGACGAGACTGTCACCAGCCTGCAAATCATAAGCTTCGCCATTGCGAAAGAAGCGGAAACGGCCGCGCGCCACGTAGGTGGATTGCACATGCGGATGGTGGTGCAACTTGCCTTTGGCGCCGGTTTCGAAGCGAAAAGACACGACCATGAGTTCGGGGGATTCGGAAAGGACCTGGCGGGTGACGCCAGCGTCAGGCGATACTGCGGGAAAGGTGGGGAGAGTCATGTAAACCTCGGCGATGTTGTATAACACCATCACCATACATGTTCTTATACTTGTATGACAACTACGATGTTGCCCTCAGATCAACTTTCTTCGGTTGCCATGGTGCGCGAACGCAAAAGCACCTTGTAGCGCTCCAGGCTCCCACGAAGGTGGGCGCGCATCCGTTCGCGTGCGGCATCCGCATTTCCTTCGATGATGGCATCGACGATCTGGCCGTGTTCCTCCTGGAGGTGAAGGTTATAGTCCTTTGGGCGCGAGCCCGGTGCCGAGCCTTGCAGTTCGCCGCGGGGAATGATGCCTGAGCGGATCAGCTGGAGAAACTCCGGGAAGCGCCTGTTCTGCGTGGCCTCCGCGATCGCAAGGTGAAGCTCGAAATCTGCGTCTCGCGTGGGGGCCCCGGTGGCCAGGCATTCACCCACGTGATGATGGGCCTCGAGGATCGCTTCGATCTGTGCCGCCGAACGACGAGATGCCGCAAGCCCTGCTGATTCCACCTCGAAAACTGTCCTGAGTTCAAGGAGTTCGATCACGGAGGAGATCCGTTGGGTCGTCAGGTCCTTGAAGGGCTGGTTCTTGTCCTGCTGGGTCTCCAGCGCAAAGATGCCAGCGCCCTTGCGTGCCTCGACCAGACCGTCTGCCCGTAGGATTGCAATGGCCTCACGTACGACGGTTCGGCTGACCGAATACTCCTTGGTCAGGGCGCTTTCGCTCGGGAGTCTGTCGCCTGGGCGGAAGACGCCCTCCATCAGTTCGCGGCGCAGTGCAGTGCTGATCTTTGCCGCCAGCGACGTGCCGCGAACGTGATTGTTTTCGGCTTCCATTTCCACTCCGCCTGTTTCGAACCTGTCTGGTATGTTAGCCGTTATCTGTTCGATTGCAAGGGCGGCCGCGGGTTCGCGTCCTTAGCGCGTAGTGCGCAACATGGCGCGATAGCGTATCTGGCTATTCTTGAGGTGGTTGCGCATGGCCGCGCGTGCTGCATCCTCGTCGCCGTTCTGTATGGCCAGGAGAATTGCCTCGTGTTCGTCTACGAGACGGCTGAGTTCGTCGGAGGCAAGAACAGCCTCCTCGCCGTTATCCACGATGGCGCGACGGGGGATGAGAGCCGGTCCAAGCGCCCTAAGGAACTCGCCAAAGCGCGGATTGTTGGTTGCCTCGGCGATCGCGATGTGGAAGGCGAAATCGGCCTCCGCGGTCGGTTTCCCTGCAGCCGCGCAGGCCCTGAAGGCGTCAAAGGCCTCGATGAGCTTGCCTTCCTGACCGGGCGAGCGGCGAAGGGCCGCAAGTGCCGCCGCGTCGCCCTCGACTGCGGTTCTAAGCTCCAGCATCTCGATCAGCGACGATACCCGCGTGAGGTCGACCTGTTGAAACGGCCGCCGCACGGACGCAGCCTGCTCCAAAAGGAAAACGCCCGCTCCTTGCCGGGGCTCAACCAGGCCGTCGGAGCGCAGGGCCGCAATCGCCTCGCGCACCACTGTGCGGCTCACGCCGAATTCCTGGGTGAGCTTTGATTCAGACGGCAGGCGGTCTCCAGGATTGTAACGCCCCTTGGATATCTGGGAACGAAGAGCATCCGTAACCTGCGCCACGAGCGTCTTGCCCTGGGAGGCGGAGGGATCGGAAGTCGTCGCTGTCATCATGCAATAGGCCGTTTCCAAGATCACTGTCGGTCCGTTTGTGGATACGCCATCAAGGGGTGATGGCGCAATCCGCCGCTATGCCGACCTCAGATCCCAAGGCATCAGCCGTTCAGGAATGTTCTGATAGGAAACGGGTCTTAGAAACCGGCGAATGGCCATGGTTCCGACCGAGCTTGCGCCGAAGTTGGTCGAGGCCGGGTACGGGCCACCGTGAACCATCGCATCGCAGACCTCGACGCCTGTCGGATAGCCGTTGACCAGGATGCGGCCCGCCTTGCGTTCAAGGATCACCATGAGCTTGCGAGCGAGATCGGTGTCGCCCGCGTCAAGATGGAGGGTTGCTGTCAACTGTCCTGCGAAGCAATTCGCGACCTCAATCATCTCTTCGGGATTCTCGACCGTGACGATCAGGCCAAGTGGCCCGAAAACCTCCTCTGAAAGGGCGTGATTGCCGAGCCAATCCCGAGCCGCAACGAGAAAGAGATTGGGCGTTGCATCGCGGTTCTCGCAATCTGAGCCGAGGATATGGCGGACGCCAACTCCCGCCGTGATGCGGTCACGCCCGTCGCGGTAGGCTCTGGCAATGCCGTCGGTGAGCATCACCTGCGGTGCAACGTCTAAAAGCGCGGCGCGAGCGGCTTGCGCGAAGGCGGGAGCCTGCTCGGCAAGGATCACCGCGATGCCCGGATTGGTGCAAAACTGCCCGGCGCCCATGGTAAGCGAACCTGCCCACCCCTTGGCGATCTCCTCGCCGCGCGCCGTGATCGCGTCGGGCAGGAGGAACATCGGGTTCACCGAGCCGAGTTCGCCGAAGAAGGGGATGGGTTCCGGTCGTCCTGCGCACAGATCAAACAGTGCCCGTCCACCTGCCAGAGAGCCGGTGAAGCCGACCGCCTTGATCAACGGATGCGTTACGAGCCCGGTTCCAACATCGCGGCGCCCGCCCTGGATCAACGAAAAGACGCCCGGGTGCAATCCGTGCGCCATGACCGCGGCCAGAGCTGCCTCAGCGACGATCTCGCCGGTCCCCGGATGTGCCGAGTGGCCCTTGACGATGACGGGGCAGCCTGCGGCAAGAGCCGAGGCGGTATCACCGCCCATAGTCGAAAACGCCAACGGAAAGTTGGAGGCGCCGAAGACGGCAACAGGACCGATCGGGCGCTGGATCAGGCGAATGTCGGGGCGGGGCAGGGGGTTGCGGTCCGGCAAGGCCTCGTCGCGTCGCCTGTCGAGGTACTCGCCCTTGCAAATGTGGGCGGCAAACAGCCGAAGTTGGCTGGTGGTTCGGGCACGCTCGCCCTCGAGCCGGGCGGCTGGCAGCCCGGTTTCCGAACTCCCGATCTCGGTGATCGCCGCCCCGCGCGCCTCTATCTCGTCGGCGACGGTTTCGAGGAAGGCTGCGCGCTCCTCCCGAGTGGAGTGGCCATAGGTCCAGAAGGCGTCCTCTGCGGCTTTTGCCGCCTGATCAACCAGTTCCATCGTTCCGACGGAGAATTCAAAGGCAGGGCCACTTGTCGGTTCGCTCGTAAATTTCTGCGCAGTTGCGATCCATTCGCCTGCGACCAGATGTTTGCCATGCGGTTCGAAAGCCATTCATCACTCCTTAAAGATCGGATTGTCGACATAGGCACCGCCCTGAAAGCGGGCAATGGATTTGTCGGAGCCAGGCTGCGGCACGGCCTCCGCGACGCCCGCCCGGAAATGTTCGGCATTATCCCTGGGTTTCCAGCCGAGCCAGCCAAGATGGGTGTTGTCCCACCACCCGGCATCATTCGCCGATGCGCCCCAGATGACGGGGCAGCCCAAAACCGGTACGCGGAAGACCGCCTCGATAAGCGACGCGAAGTCTTCATGAGAAAGCCAGGTCGATAACATCCGGTGGTTCGTTGGCTCTGGCGTACAGGAGCCGATGCGAACAAGCGCCGTTTCCTGCCCGAACTTCTCGAAATACATGCGGGCAAGCGCCTCGCCGAAGCATTTTGAGACCGCATAGAGTCCATCCGGGCGGAACGGAACATCCGGGCCGAGCCGTTCGGCTTGCGGATAACAGTCGATCGTATGGTTGGAACTGGCAAAGACGATGCGCGGGCGGCCATTCGCACGGGCGGCCTCGAAGAGATTGTAAAGACCGGAGATGTTTCCGCGCACGATCCCCTCAAACGGCCCTTCGGTCGACGCCCCGCCAAGATGGACGATACCGTCGCAGCCGGCGACCATGGCGTTCACCGCTTGAGCGTCGGCAAGATCGCATTGGACGAGCTCCTCATGGTCAGCCGGGGTGCCTAGACCTGCACGATCTGCAAGCCGGACCGTGTCAGCAAGCCCGGCGAGCTTTGTGCGCATCACGCGCCCAAGCTGACCCGCCGCGCCGGTAATGAGCAGACGTTCCATTCCAAGCCCCCTTCAGACACCGCAAACAGAGACAAGGTTGGCGCTTGCCTATTGACCTTGTCAGACATATCATACAAATACGCATAACACATATTATATGTTGGTCGCAATCACCGAAGGAGGAGTTTCATGCTGACCGTTGAAACGCGGCAAGCCGTCAATCCGGACTATGCAAAGACACTGGATACGGCGGGTCTCCGCAGGCATTTCCTGGCTCAGGACATGTTCCGGACGGGTGAGATCCGGTTGATCTATACCCACTACGATCGCTTCGTGATGGGCGGCGCCGTTCCCGCGGGCAAGCCACTGACGCTCGACAAGGTGAAAGAAACCAAGACGCCGTCGTTCCTTGACCGGCGCGAGATGGGTATCGTCAATGTCGGCGAAACAGGCATCGTCACCACCGAGAAGGAAAGCTACACGCTCAAGCGCGGCGACGTTCTCTATCTCGGAATGGGTACGGGGGCCGTAACCTTCTCCGGGGAGGGGCGCTTTTACATAACTTCCTGCCCGGCCCACCGCAGCCTGCCCGCCCGGCTTGTCACCATTGCCGACAGCAAGGAAGTCAAACTCGGCACGACCGAAACCTCCAACAAGCGCACGATCAACCAGTTCATCCACCCGCTGGTCATGGAGAGCTGCCAGCTCGTCCTCGGCTACACCACGCTTGAAGATGGCTCGGTGTGGAACACCATGCCTGCGCACGTCCATGATCGCCGTATGGAGGCCTATCTCTATTTCGGCATGGACGAAAAATCCCGCGTGCTGCACCTGATGGGTGAACCGCAGGAAACGCGCCATCTCTTCATTTCCAACGAGGAAGGCGCGATTTCTCCCCCCTGGTCCATTCACTCGGGCGCAGGCATCGGATCCTACACGTTCATATGGGCAATGGCCGGCGACAATGTTGACTATACCGACATGGAGTTCGTCCAACCGGGGGATCTGAAGTGACAAATCCCTTTTCCCTTCAGGGACATAAGGCGCTCGTCACCGGCGCAAACACCGGGCTTGGGCAGGCGATTGCCGTTGGCCTTGCTGCGGCTGGCGCCGAGGTAACTTGCGCGGCGCGACGCGCGCCCGAGGAAACACTTGAAATCATCGCAAACGCGGGCGGGATCGCCGCACCGCTTGCCTTGGACTTTGCCGATCCGATGGCTGCGCGCGACGTCTTTGCCGGAAAGGGCTACGACATTCTTGTCAACAATGCCGGCATCATTCGCCGCGCCGATGCGGTCGAGTTTTCCGAGGCCGACTGGGACGACGTCATGGACGTCAACCTTAAAGCGCTCTTCTTCACTTGCCAGGCCTTCGCCAAGGAATTGCTGGCAAAGGGCCGACCCGGAAAAATCGTCAACGTCGCATCGTTGCTTTCCTTCCAGGGCGGCATCCGTGTGCCTTCCTACACGGCATCTAAGCATGGCGTTTCGGGTCTGACCAAGCTGCTTGCCAACGAGTGGGCGTCCAAGGGCATCAATGTAAACGCGATCGCACCCGGTTACATCGAGACCAACAACACCGAGGCCCTGCGCGACGACCCTGATCGCAATAAAGCCATCCTCGACCGTATCCCCGCCAACCGCTGGGGAAAGCCCAAGGACATCGCCGGCGCCGCCGTGTTCCTGTCGTCGGCTGTGGCCGACTACGTTCACGGCGCAATACTCAATGTTGACGGTGGCTGGCTGGCTCGATGAAGCCGTCGCCGACCGCTAACTCATCATACTAGCCATATGATGAGTTGATGCAGAACCGGGCCGTACCCCGCCATTTTTATTCTGAAAGCACGTAGAGGACCAAGAGAAATGACCCCAGAACAGATCAAGGCCGCGCTAGGATCGGGCCTGCTTTCCTTTCCGGTGACGCATTTTGATGCCGAGGGCCGTTTCGCGCCGGAGAGCTACAAGGCCCATGTCGAATGGCTGGCAGGTTACAAGGCGCCGGTGCTGTTTGCCGCCGGTGGCACCGGCGAATTCTTCTCGCTGAAGCCCGATGAAATTCCCGGCATCGTCGCGGCCGCCAAGGAAGTGTCCGGCGAAACGGCAATCGTATCGGGCTGTGGCTACGGTACCGAGATCGCCATCGATATCGCCCGGTCGGTCGAGAAGGTGGGCGCCGATGGCATCCTGCTTCTGCCGCACTACCTGATCGACGCGCCGCAGGAAGGGCTTTACGCCCATGTGAAGAAGGTCTGCCAGTCGGTCGGCATCGGCGTCATGGTTTATAACCGCGACAATTCGATGCTGCAGCCCGACACACTCGCCCGGCTTTGCGACGAGTGCCCGAACCTGATCGGTTTCAAGGATGGCACCGGCGACATCGGTCTCGTGCGCCAGGTTACCGCCAAGATGGGCGACAGGCTCATGTATCTCGGCGGCATGCCGACGGCGGAGCTTTTTGCCGAGGCCTATCTCGGCGCCGGGTTCACCACCTATTCCTCGGCCGTGTTCAATTTCGTACCGGGCCTTGCCAACGAGTTTTATGCAGCCCTTCGCGGCGGCGACCGCGCCACCTGCGAGCGCATCCTGAACGACTTCTTCTATCCGTTCATGGCGATCCGCAACCGGGCCAAGGGCTATGCGGTTTCGGCGATCAAGGCGGGGGTGCGTTTGCAGGGCTTCACTGCCGGTCCCGTGCGCAGCCCGCTCAAGGACCTGACGGGCGCCGAAGTCGAGATGCTCGACGCGCTCATCGGCAGCCACAAGCGCAAAGCGTGACGGCTTGATGGGAGGAGGCGTCGTTCGTCATGTGACGGCGCCTTAGAGGTCGGGTCCGCCAATGTCAGCGAGTACCTGGACGGTCGCCAGTCTGAAAAGCATCGGTGGATGGAGGCTTCTGGATGCCGATTTGTGCGGACAGCGCTCGTGCCTGTTCGGGTTCATCGAGTTGCATCAAGCCACCGTCCCGGCTCTGGCGAACTTTGTTCAAATGATCGCGCGGGCTGAGACCCAGAGTTCGCTTGAACATGCGGGAGAAGTAGTAGGGGTCGGAATAGCCGACTTCCATGGCGGCAGCCGCCACGGAAAGACCAGCCTCCAGGAAATGCATGGCGCGCTCCATGCGCTTCAGTTCCTGGTACTTTCGCGGCGTGCGGGTCACACGCTTTTGAAATTCTCGCAGGAAGTAGTCACGATTGTAAGGCGACGCGTCGACCGCCCGCGACGCAATTTCGGGATCGAGCGGATTGGCGGAAATCATTGTGGCAGCTTTCATGACAGCAAGGTCGATCGCATCGGCGCCCTCGGGTTGATAGGTGGCGTGGTCGCGCCAGCCGATGAATGCATCCTCGACAAAGGCAATGAGCAGCACCATGAAGAGATGATGCTGGCCGAGGGTAACGGAGGAGGGGGGAGCACTCTGGCGATAGTGACGGACCAGCGGTTCGAGAAGCGGCCAACGCGTGAGGCGCAATTTCGATTGCAGATCCATCTGCGCAATAAGGTTATGGCGCCCATAGATATCGAGCGTGAAGTGCTGCGCGACACCGAGATAGGTCTCCCGCCCCTCATTCCATCCGACGAAACGTTGCCCGCGCAAAATCAGCATCGCATCGCCCGGCTCCATGATCACCGGATCGCCGTCGATCAGGTAGTGGCCGCGCCCTTCGAGACAGATCACCAGGTCATCGACCTCGTTGGACTTGTCGATCCGCCAGGTGTGCGAGTGTTCCATGCGGATCGCCGCCCGCGTCAGATTAAGGGTCAGCGCCGTCGGCGGAATCGCAGAGAGAATGCCACCTTCAATTTCGTCCATCTTTTTCCTCGCCTTTGTGAATTCATTCTGCGGGAGAGATCGGCGATTGTCACCGCATAAACCGCTTATGCGCACCGCATCATCTGGGAGGAGGGATCGGTTCGTGGCGAAAAAGGGAAAATCCCGCTTTCGTCCGTGCCGATCCGGGAGCGTAATTTGTACGAAACTGTATCTATAAAAGAAGCATTTCGGCGCCATCCGGGAGGATGGGCATGAAAGGTCAGCGTCTTCTCGGGCTTGGCTATCTCGCCCCCTACATCATCGGCCTTCTGATTTTCACGGCCATTCCGTTCATCGGCTCGTTCTACCTGAGCTTCACCAGCTATGACCTGATGAGCGAGCCCCGCTGGACGGGGTTCGCCAACTATGAGCGGCTGTTTACCCGTGATCGCACGTTCATCAAGTCGTTGAACGTAACGCTGCTCTACGTGTTTCTGACCGTGCCGCTGAAGCTCTCCTTTGCACTTTTCATCGCCGCGATCCTGAATTACCGGTTGAAGTTCATCGGCCTGTTCCGCACCGCCTTCTATGTGCCGTCGATCCTCGGTGGCTCGATCGCGATCGCCGTTTTGTGGCGCTATGTCTTTGCCTCGGAGGGGCTGGTGAACATGGCGCTTGCCACGCTGGGGCTCGCCCCGGTCGACTGGTTCGGCGATCCGACCAACGCGCTCTTCACCATCACGCTTCTGCGCTGCTGGCAGTTCGGTTCGGCCATGGTGATCTTTCTGGCGGCGCTGCAATCGATCGACAAGTCGCTCTATGAGGCGGCAGCCATCGACGGTGCGGGCAAGGTGCGGACCTTCTTCTGGATCACGCTGCCGCTGCTAACCCCGGTCATCTTCTTCAACCTTATTATGCAGATGGTTCAGGCGTTCCAGGAGTTCAACGGCCCCTACATCATCACCCAGGGCGGTCCGCTGAAGGCAACCTACCTGCTGCCGCTCTACATCTATGACGAGGCCTTCAAGAAGTTCAACATGGGCTATGCCTCGTCGATTGCCTGGGTGCTCTTCATCATCATCACCGTGCTGACCCTCGTGGCCTTCTGGTCCTCGAAGAAGTGGGTCTATTACGCTGGCGACAAGAGGAACTGAGCGATGGTCGATCTCCAGACTTTCAACGACCGGCAGGCCGCACGCAGGGCAAGGCTCCGTCTGCTGTCGACAACAGTTCGCTACGTGCTCTTGTTTTCAGTCGGTTTCGTCATGCTCTATCCGCTGATCTGGCTGGTCGGCGCGAGTTTCAAGACCAACTCGGAGATCTTCGCCGGAGCCGGCTTCCTGCCGGACAATCCGACCGCCGACGGCTATATCAAGGGCTGGCAGACATCGACGCCCTATACGTTCGGCCGGTTTTTCTGGAATTCGTTCCTGATCATTCTGCCGAAGGTGATCGGGACGGCGATTTCCTGCACCATGGCGGCCTACGCCTTCGCGCGGTTCGATTTCCTGTTCAAGAAGATCCTCTTCGCTTCGGTGATCGCGATCCTGCTCTTGCCGAACGTGGTTACGCGGATTCCGCAATATATCCTGTTCCGCGATCTCGGCTGGCTCGATAGTTTCCTGCCTCTCTGGGTGCCCTCGGCCTTTGCCGGCGATGCCTTCTTTGTCTTCATGCTTGTGCAGTTCCTGCGCTCTTTGCCGGCAGACATGGAAGAGGCGGCGCGCGTCGATGGCGCCAATAGTCTGCAGACGCTCGTCTACATCGTCGTCCCGATGCTGGCACCGGCGCTGATCTCCGTCTGCCTGTTCCAGTTCATGTGGACGATGAACGATTTTCTCGGGCCGCTGATCTACCTGTCATCGGTCGACAAGTATCCCGTGAGCCTCGCGCTCAAACTTTCCATCGACACGACAGAAGCCTTCGAATGGAACCGCATTCTCGCAATGTCGGTGCTGACCATCACACCGGTTCTGGTCGTGTTCTTCGCTGCACAACGGTATTTCATTGAAGGGATCTCCTCCGGGGGAGTCAAAGGCTGACCATGGCAAAGGTTCAACTGAAAGACCTCGAAAAGGTCTATGGCGGCGCATTCAAGGCAGTCCACGGCATCAACCTCGACATCGAGGATGGCGAGTTCATGGTCTTCGTCGGCCCTTCGGGCTGCGCCAAGTCCACGACGCTGCGCATGGTTGCGGGGCTCGAGGAGATCTCGGGCGGCGAGATTGTGATCGGCGACCAGCGCGTCAACGATCTGCCGCCCGGCAAGCGCTCGATCGCCATGGTATTCCAGAATTATGCGCTCTATCCGCACATGAAGGTGCGCGGTAACCTCGCCTTTGGACTGAAGATCGCCGGCAAGCCGAAGGCAGAGATCGAAGCAGCCATCAATCATGTGGCCAGGATCCTCGAGATCGAGCCGCTGCTCGATCGGTTGCCGAAACAGCTCTCCGGTGGGCAGGCTCAGCGTGTGGCGCTCGGGCGCGCCCTCATCAAGAAGCCGGGCGTCTTCCTCTTCGATGAGCCCCTATCCAATCTCGACGCCAAGCTGCGCGCCTCGATGCGGGTACGCATCACCGACCTGCACCGCCAGTTGAAGGCCGAGGGCCTGTCTTCGACGGTCATCTACGTGACGCACGACCAGACCGAAGCCATGACCATGGGGGACCGGATCTGCGTCATGCAGGCCGGCCGCATCATGCAGGTGGCAACACCCAGGGAGCTCTACAATCGACCGGCGAACCTGTTCGTCGCCGGCTTCATCGGGAGCCCCGAGATGAACCTCGTCGACGCGACGCTTCAGGGTAGCGAACTCCAGATCGGCAGCCAGCGGCTGGCGCTTGGCGCCCATCTCGAGAGCAGGCTTTCGGCGAGACCCGAAGAGACCGTGCTCGGTATGCGACCGCAGCATCTTTCGCTCGTCGCCGATGGGCCGGGCCTTTCCGCAAGGCTCACCAACGCGGAGTTCATGGGGCACGAAGTCTACCTGCATGCCAACCTCGAAGGCCGCAAGCTTGTGAGCGTCGTGGGCGCCGCCGAATTCGAGGCACTTGGCCAATCGGATGTGATCCGCCTGCGCCCGGATCCTGACCACCTGCATGTTTTCGACAAGACCGACGGCCGCAACGTCTCGCTGTGAGGAGGCAGCGTTCGGCCCCATTCCAAGGAGGAGAAGTTCGATGAAAACGAAAAGAATGATCGCCGCACTGGCCACTGTCGCCTATGGCGCTCTGGCCCTTGGTACGACGGCGCATGCCGCCGAACTGCGAATGGCCTGGTGGGGCGGCGAGAGTCGCCACGTTGCCACCCAGAAGGCGATCGCCGTCTGTGGCGAAAAATACGGCCATTCGGTCAAAGGCGAGTTCACCGGCTTTGACGGCTACCTTGAAAAACTGACGACCCAGATGGCCGGCAAGACCGAAGCCGACATCATCCAGGTGAACTGGCCCTGGCTGCCGTTGTTCTCGAAGAATGGCGATGGTTTCGCCGATCTGCGCAAGCTCAAGGCGATCGATCTTTCCAACTGGAGCGAGACGGACCTGTCGGCTGGCTCGATGAACGGGGTGCTGCAGGGACTTTCCGTTTCGACGACGGGCCGTGTCTTCTTCTTCAACGCGACGACGTTCGAAAAGGCGGGCGTCGCCATTCCAAAGAGCTGGGATGAGTTCTTTGCGGCCACGGCAACCATCAAGGAAAAGCTCGGCAAGGACTACTATACCTTCAATGCCGTCAAGGAGACGGCGCAGCTTTTGACGACCCTCGCTGTCGTTCAGAAGACTGGCAAGGATCTCGTCGATCCCGCGACCAATCGCGTTGCCTGGACGCCGGAGGAGCTGTCCGAAGGCATATCGTTCCTGGGCAAGCTGGTCGAGACCGGCGCAATCCGATCGCAGAAAGAGGAGGCGGCGGATGGCAATGTCAATCTGTTTGAAAAGCCGGCCTGGGCCGACGGCAAGGTTGCCGGCTCCTACGAATGGGATTCGACCTATTCGAAATATGCAGACCCGTTGAAGGACGGTCAGGTTCTGAAGCCCGTGGCTATGCTGAAGCTTCCGGACGCCGTGACGGAAGGCGTCTATCGCAAGCCCTCGATGGTCTTCTCCATCTCCAAGAATTCCAAGGATCCGGAGGCGGCAGCTCAGATCGTCAATTGCCTGCTGAACGAGCCGGAGGGCATCGATGCACTCGGCACATCGCGCGGCCTGCCGGCGTCGAAGGCAGCCGCTGCCCGCCTGGGTGGCAAGGGCGAGCCTGAAGTGCGGGCGGCAAACGCGATCGTTGTTGCCGCGAGCGGCCCGGCCGTCTCGCCGTTCAACGAGCATCCGGAAGTGCGCGCAGCCTTCATCGATACGCTCGAGGAATACTCCTACGGCCAGCTGACGGCGGATGAGGCGGCCGCACAGATCATCGATACGGTGAACGACGTGCTCGCCGAGTTCGATTGATCCTTAGACTTCCCGCCGCGGTTTTCGCGGCGGGGTCCCCTCGTGGATCAATAGCCAAGAGAAAGAGACCATGATCCGACCGTCCATCATCGCGCTGTCGGCGCGAACGGCCGCGCTTTGCCTGCCGGCAGGCGGAGCGCTCTATCACCTGCCGACGAAGGCAAGCTGGCGTCTTTCGTCGCTCGACGGGGATGATCACATGCGGCAGGGCGAGACCTGCGTTGCGGTGCCCCTCTTGCACGGTCTGCAACCTGGCAGACGCTATCGCTTCGAAGTGGAGGGGTTCGAAGCGATCGAGTTTGAGACCGCATCCTGCGCGGGGCTTGTCGACGCAACCGAATTTGGTCTTGTTCGGGATGTCCTGCATGAGGATCTCGATGGTGCGCGCCGCAATGCGGCCGCCCTGGCAGAGGCGGTTGCCGCGGTTCCTGTTGGTGGGACGCTCAGGTTGCCAGCCGGGGTTTGGACGGCATTTCCCGTCGCGCTCAAGAGCCAGATGACCTTCCACCTTTCCGAAGGGGCGATACTACGGGCGCCGTCGGTTCGGCTCGGATGGCCGATCCTGCCCGCCCGTGATGCATCCGGCAGGATGTTGGGAAGCTGGGAAGGCCTTCCGCACGCCTGTTTTGCAGCCCCTGTCCATGCCGTTGGCGTGAAAGAACTGGTCATCGAAGGGAAAGGCACGCTCGACGGCTCCGGCGAGAGGGGGGATTGGTGGACCTGGCCGAAAGAAACGCGTGACGGCGCGCGCCGGCCGCGCGGCCTGCATCTCGTTTCCTGTTCTGATGTGACGCTTCTTGGTTTTACTATCCGTAACGCGCCGTCCTGGACGATCCACCCGCAGGGCTGCAGGCGGCTGACGGCGGCAGGGCTGTTCATCTCTGCGCCGCCCGACAGCCCCAACACCGATGGCTTCAATCCCGAAAGCTGCCGCGACGTCACGATCACCGGCGTGCGGTTCTCCGTCGGGGACGATTGCATCGCCGTCAAGGCCGGCAAACGCGGTCCGAACGGCGAGGACGACCACCTGAGCGAAACCCGTGGCGTGCGCGTAAGCCACTGCCTGATGGAGCGCGGCCACGGCGGTCTCGTCATTGGCTCGGAAATGTCAGGCGGCGTGCACGACGTTTCGATCGAGAATTGCGCCATGGTCGGCACGGATCGCGGCTTGCGCCTCAAGACGCGACGCGGGCGCGGCGGCGCGATCACCGGTATCGCCATGCGCCGCGTTCTCATGGATGGCGTCGAGACTGCACTCTCTGCCAACACCCACTACCATTGCGATGCGGACGGCCACGACAGCTGGGTGCAATCCCGTCGGCCGGCTCCGGTTGATGCGGGCACGCCTGTTATCGATGGCGTCACGATCGAGGACCTCGAAATCCGGGAACTTGTCCATGCGGCCGGTGTGTTCCTCGGCCTGCCTGAGGCGCCGATCCGCAACATCAAAATTCGCCGGCTCAAGATCGTCTCCTTCAAACGGAAAGCAGCGGCTGCCCCTCCCATCATGGCCGACGAGATCCGCCCCATGTGGCACGAAACGATCGTCTCGGAACGGGCGGAAGTCGATTGCGACGATCCGGCGCTCCTGAGCACGGCCACGGTATCAACTTCCTTCGAGTGAGACCTACATGAACCCGACCGACTATTTCGACCAGTTCGCGCATCGCTACAGGCCCTACAAGGGCGGAAACTGGTGCTACGAGGATGGCTGTCTCTACCGAGGCCTGCAGTTGCTGTTCGAGGCGACGGGCGAAAACCGTTGGAACGACCATCTGCACCGGCTCACTGATCGACAGGTCGCGGCGGACGGCACGCTCCTCGGCTACGATCCCGCAGAATACAATATTGACCACATTCTGGCGGGGCGATCGCTCTTTGCCTTGGCGAAGAATACGAGTGACAACCGCTATCTCGCGGCGGTAGAACACCTTGCCGGCCAACTTGAAAGCCATCCCCGCATCCCGGCGGGCAACTACTGGCACAAGAAGCGTTATCCGCATCAAGTCTGGCTCGACGGGCTCTATATGGGGCTGCCATTTCAGATCGAATACGCCCTGATGCGGGGAAAGCCAGCGCTGATCGCCGACGCGCTTCAGCAGTTTTCGACAGCGCTGGCGCTCACTGGCACCGGGGACGGTCTTTATGCGCACGGCTATGACGACAGCCGCCGGCAGCGTTGGGCCGATCCGTCTACGGGTAAGTCTCCCGCCGTGTGGGCCCGCGCTGTCGGTTGGTTGGCCATGGCCCTCGTCGATTCGCTAGTCATCCTGCCCAAAGACGAGGCGACCGCTTCGTTGCGTTTGAGGACGAGCCGTCTGCTCGAAAAACTGGTAGCGGTTCAAACACCGACTGGCCTCTGGATGCAGGTGCTCGACTGGCCCAACCTCGAAAACAACTACGAAGAAAGCTCGGCCTCGGCGATGTTTGCCTATGCGCTGTTGCGGTCCGCACGCCTCGGACTGATCGAGGCTGACCGACCGCAAGATATCGCCGCTGCCGGCCGTCGTGCCCTTGGCGCACTACTTTCGGAACGCGTCGTAGACGATGGCGAGGGAAGTGCATATCTGACAGCAATCGTAGAGGTTGCAGGTCTCGGCGGCTTTGAAGGACGCTACCGTGATGGTACCCCGAGCTACTATCTTAGCGAGCCGGTCGTCGTCGATGACGTGAAGGGCGTAGGGCCTTTGATGATGGCATTTTCAGAGGACATGATGAGCGCTCGTTGAGCGGCTGAATGTTCTGAGGCACAAGGTGTCCACCAAAATCGGTGGACTCCAAATCATGGAAAAAGCTGATCAAAAGCTGCGGGTGAGGCTTGTGGGTAGCGATGGGCGACGTCGCTATGACGCCGCTTAGAGAGAGCGCCTCGTCGCATCCTGCCTTGAACCTGGCACGGTCGCTCGTTCTCTCAACAACGATACCCATTCTACCGTGCATGATGGACGAACCTAGCGATCTTTGCCGATACCGGTTTGGACGAATTCGTTGTGACTTGCCACCCTGTTACGCGACTTCAGTGCACACGAAGCATACGAAGTCGTCGGACTGGTCAACCGGATAGACCGTTACCAACGCGGAGCGGATCGCGTCGGTGCCCACGCATCGATGACGGCGATGCCCGCCTTCAGGGCGTGGTCGAAGTGCAGGTTGCCGCGCGTCAGTTCTTCTCAGGCAGCTTGTGAGATGACAGGATCGAGTCGCAGATATTGTTCTCGTTGGCATCAATGCGTCAGGGTCAGGGATTGATGCGTGGGTCGAACCCGTTCGATGTCGGATGAAAGTAGCCCCAGGTCCTGCTTGCCATCATCAGTCTGGGATTTTCCTGACATCATCATCTTATCCCCTGCAGCGGTATGATGTGCTTTCCGCCATGTGCAGTCCTTGCGTTTGGCGGCGCGGTGGAAGCGCGTCGCCTGCGCACCGAGCATCAGCAAGCCGGTTGGCCATGTACCGACTGGAATGGGCGCTGAGGCCGCAACTACCGGGATTGTGGATTGCCGCGCCACGCCGGCGCCCTCGAAACCCGGACGTTTCGCGGCGTCGAGAGCAGCGACGTAAGGACACTTCCGCATCGCCGTCTTTGAATATCTTGACAATGATAGTCATGTTATTTAGCACCCTTCGAGGCCAATGACATTCAGCGCCCTGCTGGGCCAACCAAAGTGTTTTTGGTCAAGGTGTTATAGGGGGCTATTTATGAAATTGCGTGTTGGACTGCTGGCGGTTTTGCTGGCGACGGTGAGCCGTATTGCACTGGCGCAGGAGGCGACCGTGCTGGAGCGGATCGAGGTGAAGACCGGCTCGTCAAATGGGACGATCGGTAATGAGCCGGAGATCTATGCCGGCGGACAGGTGGCGCGTGGCGGGCGCGTCGGCTTGCTCGGCAACAGCGACTTCATGGATACGCCGTTCAACATCACGAGCTACACCGCGGAGACGATCGAAAACCAGGAAGCGCAGACATTGGCCGACGTGTTGGCGGCCGATCCGTCGGTTCGTAGCACCCATGCCTCCGGCGGGATGCTGGATTCCTTTTACGTCAGAGGCTTCCCTCTCAATGAGGGAAACTTCGGCGAAATCGCCTTCGACGGCGTCTTTGGTGTGGCGCCGACCTACCGCGTTTTTACTGATTATGCCGAACGGGTCGAGGTTCTGAAAGGTCCCACCGCACTGCTCTACGGTATCTCGCCGAACAGCAGCGTCGGCGGCACCATCAACATCGTGCCCAAGCGTGCAGGAGACGTCGACCTGACGCGGGTCACGACGGACTATGTTTCTGATCTCTACGGTGGAGGCCATGTGGACTTCAGCCGTCGGTTCGGAGAAGAGCGTCAATTCGGCGCTCGCTTCAACGGTAGCTTCCATGGCGGCGACACGGCGATCGACAACCAATCACGCGAAGTGGCCGTCGGTGCGCTCGCACTCGACTATGAAGGCGAGGGGCTCCGGGCCACGCTCGATGTCATCGGTCAACGGGAACATCTCGACGCGCCTCAGCGGCCATTCTTTCCGGTTGCCGGCATAGAAATTCCAGATGCGCCGGACGGGCGGTCCAACGTCCAAGCACCCTGGGAATGGTCGACCGGCGAGGATCTGTCGTGGCTCGGACGTGTCGAATATGACCTGACCGACAGCGTGACGGTGTTTGGTGCAATCGGTGGCGGCAATTCGCGCATCGAGCGGCTTTTCGGCACGCCGACCATTCTCAGTTCGGCTGGTGATGTCAGCATCACGCCGCAGAATTTCATCTTCGATGTCGACCGACTGACGACCGAGACTGGCCTGCGCGCGAACTTCGATACCGGTGAGGTGGATCACACGGTCACGTTCCAGGTCAGTGGCCTTCAGCAGCGCCTGGCCCGCGGGTCGAACTCGGGAACCGCGCAGTTGACGAACCTCTTTGATCCGCGCGATCGCCCCGAGCAAAATGTGCCGCGCCCGAGCCACGTGCCAAGGGTCTCGGAGAACGAATTCTACGGCTTTGCCCTTTCCGACACGATGTCGATGCTGGACGAGCGGGTACAACTGACGCTGGGCGGCCGCTGGCAGCACATCGATACCGAAAATTACAGCCCGGTCACGGGTAACGTCACCACCTCATCGGATGAGGCGGCAGTGACCCCGCTCGTCGGCGTCGTCGTCAAGCCGTGGGATAACGTCGCGCTCTACGCCAATTATGTCGAGGGCCTGAGCGTTGGCGATAGCGCTCCGACGACGGCGATCAATGCCGGCGAAACGCTTGCCCCCTACCGATCCAGGCAATACGAGATCGGCACGAAGGTCGATCTTGGCCAGATGGCGGTAACCGTCAGTGCCTTCCAGATCGAAAGGCCTTTCGGCCAACTCGAAGCACATGGCAGCGGCCTCGTCTTCGTCGAGGGCGGCCAGCAGCGCAACCGCGGCCTGGAAATCAACGTCTTCGGCGAACTGACATCCGAACTGCGCCTGCTCGGCGGCGTGACCTTCATTCAGGGCGAACTAACGAAAACCAACAGTGCCGCAACCCGCGGCAACACACCGATCGGCGTTCCGGCCGTGCAGGTCAACGTGGGTGCGGAATGGGATACACCGTTCATGGAGGGCCTGACGCTGACCGGCAACGTCATCCATACGGACGAGCAGTTTGTGAATGTGGCCAACACTCAGCAAATCCCCTCCTGGACCAGGCTTGATCTCGGCGCCAGGTATCTGACGAAGATCAACGAAACGCCGGTCACCTTCCGAGCCGAGGTCGAGAACGTCTTCGACCTCGATTATTGGTCCGGCGTCGCGAGCTTCGGTACGATTTCACAGGGTGCGCCGCTGACCGTGAAGGTCTCGATGACGACCGATTTCTGACCTCGCGAATGTCGTCGTCGGTGCGACGCGACACGGCAAGTGATGCCAACGGGAGGCGCCAAGAGGCGCCTGCCGTCGTTTGATAGCTGTGTCACGCGCTTTCCGAGAGACCGATCGGCGATCTGCCGGGTCTTGGTGGCAACACTTCCGGTCGCTTTTCCAACAGAGAACGAAAGGCGGGTCCGTTGCCGAACCCCGCCTTCCGAAAGTTCTCAAGTTCCGGTTACTGCCCTGGCCACACCCGTCATTTCAAGCGAGATTGCCAGCCCCCATTCGTCGTGTCAGTCCTTGTCGGCAAGACTGACGGCATAGCCCGGCTTATAGGGAATGGGCAGGAAGCGGCGGTGATACTCGGCGAACGTCGCGTCCGGATCGAGATCGGCGAAGAGGTCCGGATGGAACCATTTCGCCATTTGCTGGACGGCGAAGAACCCGTAAGGGCTGTTGTAGAACTGATGCCAAATGCCATGGAAGTTCCGCGTTTTCAGCGCGGCAATGCCGGTATAGGCCCCACGGGTGGTGAACCATTCGAGCTTCTTTTGCAACTCGTCGGGATCGGCGCCGGGGCCGAGCGGTATCCAGTGCCCGCCGGGCACATAGGCCTGCCAGTTTGCGCTGGTGACGATTACATGGTCGGGATTGGACGCAACAACCTGCTCGGGGTTCACTTGCCCGAAGGTGCTGGGCAGAAAGTCACTACCGAGATTGTGGCCGCCGGCGAGTTCGACGTATTTGCCGAAATTTTCCGCGCCGAACGAAAGGCAACAATCGTCAGTGTAGCCGCCGATCCGTTCGATGAAGACCTTGGGGCGCTCCGGCTTCGCACGGGCGATTACGTCGGTCACTCGGGCCATGGCCTGATGGCGGAACTTGATGATCTCTTCGGCCCGTGCTTCGCGTCCAAGGATCTTGCCGAGCAGGCGAATGGTCGGCTCGGTGTTCTTCAGCGGGTAGTGCCGGAAGTCGATGTAGAGTACCGGGATCTTAAGCTCCGCAAGCTTCTCGATGTATTTCGCATCCTCGTTCGCCCGCATCGCCTCAAGATTGAGCAGCACCACATCGGGCTTCTGCACGATGGTCGACTCGATATCGATCAGTCCATTCTCCTGCCCCGGGAAAGCCGGCAGCTTCGCCAATTCCGGATAGGCTTCCAGATACTGGGCGTAGGTGGCCGGGTCGGCCTCTATCAGATCGTTGCGCCACGCGACGATGCTGGCGAGCGGGTTTTGTGGCTCGAGCGACGCGAGGAGATAGAGTTGTCGTCCTTCTCCCAGAAGAATGCGCCTGACCGGCAGGTTCACGGTCACCTCGCGGCCGGTGATGTCGGTGACGGTGGTTGGTGTTTGCGGTGCGGCCGCCGGCTCGCTGGCAGATGCCATCGATGGGCTCAGCGCTATCAAGGCCAGGGCCGCGATCACGGCACGCAGCACCGAAGGTTTTCTCCTCAAAACAGTTCTCCTTTGTTCATTGTGGGGGTGCGCGATTTGAGCCAGAGGCCGAGCGCCACGAGACTTGAAAGGCCGTAAAGGCCTGCAACGAGGGGGAAGGCGACCTCGAGACCGAAGCGTTGCGTGGCGACGACGCCGGCGATGATCCCGACAATCGACGCCCCCTGTTGGCAACTTTGTGCGAGCCCCAGCACCGACCCCTGACGATCGCCGCGCGTGGCTGCCGAGATGAGCGCCAGGAGAGCCGGCGTCGTTCCTCCGAGGAGCAGGCCCCAGGCAAAATAGAGCGCCGCGAAGAGACCGATGACACGGGTCGAGCCAGCAAGGCCGGTTACGGCCAAACAACCGGCCGCGATCAGCACGCTCCAGCCCAACACAAAGGACGGGGGGCGCCCAGCGAAGAATCTGGCCCAAACGGGAGCTGCGACGACAAAGCCGAAGGCCAGCAGGCCGTAACTCAAGCCCGTGATCCAATGCTGGGTGCCATAGACCTCTGCCATGTAGAGGGAAAACGGCACCTGCAGGACCATCCGGCTGGCAAGCAGCAATCCAATCAACGACAGCAGTCCGGGAACGGACAAGCGGAGCCTCGGCGCTTCGGATAAGGCGGCCGCCCGGGCGGGTCCGGCGCCGCCTGCTCCTTGTGCTGACCCGTGCAGTGGCGCCGGCAGGCTTGCCCAGGCGATGGCCGCACAGAGCGCGCAGATCACGCCGGCGGTGAGATTGACGGCCGCGAAAGGCAGGGCATCGAGGATCAGGCCCCCGAGGAAAGCGCCGCCCAGCGAGCCGACATTCGTTGCCACCTGGAGCCAGGCAAAGAGGCTGGCCCGGTCTCGGCCGCCGGTAACTTGCACGCCATAGGCCTGGGCCGGGGCGATGTAGCCGGCGCATGCGCCCTGCAGGAAGCGCAGTGCCAGGATGGTCCAGACATCAGGGGCTAAGGCAATGAGCACTTGCGTGATGGCGAGACCGGCCAGGGCCCTGACCATCATCATTCGGTTGCCAAAGCGATCGCCCATGCGCCCCCAGAAGGCACTCGTCAGCGACACGCCGAGCATGGGGCAGATGTAGACGCCAATTGCCGCCAGGCTAAAGACGTTCTCGGACGGGCTGAGCGCCTTGATGTGGATCGGCCAGAACGGGCCGCTCATTTCCATCGCGCCCATGGAAATGAACTGCAGGGCAAAAAGCAGCGCGAAGACAGGTCCGAAGCCGCGCAGGGCGGCGACCGCACCGGTCATTTCGCGCTCGCCAGCGGATTGGGCAACAGATGCTCGAGGCGGTAGTCGCGGTAGCGTTCCAAATGCATCCGGAGAACCGACCGCGTCGGCCAGGGCCGTTCGAGGAAAGCCTCGCGCTCCTCGATCCAGAACGTGTCCGACAGCATGCGCGGTCGGAGCGCCTCGAATGCCGCTTCCGTCTCTTCCCGCAGGATCCGCCACAGGTGGTCGTCCGGAAGCGAGTACTGCTCCGTCAGGCAAAGCGCGATCTCGTGCAGATGGCAAACGAAGCAGGCGTCGATAACGAAGGAGCGCACGAGGCTGATGTCGTCGTCGAAGGTCGTCGGCAGAATGCCCTTGCGGCTAAATGGCTTCAGCTCATAGCCGCGCTCCCGGAAGAGCGGTGCAAAACTGCGGCCGTCGCCGAAGTCGCGGATCAGCAGCTTACGTGCCTGCCCACGATCATCGAAGAGGACCGTGCTGTTTTGCTGATGCGCTTCGAAAGCGATCCCATAGAAGAGATACATGGCAAGCACGGGGCGCACCACGGTCCGGGCATAAAGGCGGAAGAAGTCTTCGACGCTCGCGTCGTCCTCCTTCGCAGTTCGGGCGATGAGCTCGCAGATGAGCGGGCGGCCATCCGCCGGACTTGCCGCCAGCAGCGCGGCCACGGTGACGGGCAGCAGGCCGTCCTTGCGCGCGAGCGCATCGCAATTGCGGTAGACGACCGATAGGAAACGACCGGGGTGTTCATCGCCCGTTTCCGGATGATGCAGTATCGCGCCGAGTTCTTCGGTGAAGATCTCCAGCCCACTGCGGATCTCATCCTCTTTCGACAGGATGTCGGAAACCAGCGTGCTGAGGCGCGGACCCATATGGATCGATTTTGCCTGCAGCGTACGCTGCTCGCTGGTCATCCAGATCGCGACCGGCAGCTTGATGAAGGGACGTGGCGTCTCGGTCTCCGGCAACATCGTGCGGAACGACATGGACGGCAGGGTGACGATCTCGGGACCTTCGGGGTCGAGAACGCTGGACTTGATCTCGGACGCGAATTCGCGCCGTACGAAGTTCTCGAGATGCCAGAGATGAATCGGCAGCGGCAGCCAATCTTCTGGTGACTTACCCCGCGCCTTCAGGCTCTGTGCCCACGCATGCCAGAACTCCGGGAAGTTTTCGCAGAACCATTCCGAATAGCTGCCGACATGCGGCATTTTCTCGACATAGGCCCAGTCGCTGCGCAGCGCCGCTATGCGCAGGGGCACTCGCGCGCCGAACTCGGGCGATAGTGCCGCGACGTCTTCCGGCGCGAGGCCCGGCTTCGCCTTCCAGGTCGGGTAGAAGGGATGACCTTCGAGCGCGCCCCATTGGTCGAGGCTCATGGCGGCCAGATGCGGCGGCAGGGTCCTTTCGAGATAGGCAAAGAAGCCGGGCGCATGCGCTTCGGCAATGTTGCGACGCAGCTCGGCGCTCCAGGTCTCGCGGTGGTGGCGGACCAGGATGTCGTTGTCCATGCTGTTCTCTACGTCGCGCTGCAAGAGCTCGAGTCCGTCGGAGGCAGGATCGATCGCGAGAGACGGAGCAATTTCGCTCATCAACCGAGCCGGACCGTCGATCCGCTGCCGTGCGCCGTCGCCGTCCAGCACCTCGATCGGTCCGCGGTTCTGCAGGGTTCCGGCAGGCGCCCGGCAGAGGTCGGCAAAATGCAGCACGCGGCGTGACGGCCAAAGTGGCAACCAGGCCTGGCAGCCATCGGATGCCCACAGCAATCCATTCGGATCGATCAGGCGTTCTGCGAAGAGGCAACGGACGAGGCGGTTGATGGCGTTGGAAGCTGCATTCGCCCGAAGTTCTTTAACATTGGCAGAGGCGTGATCCTCCGCGGGGGAAATTCTCTTGTCCATCATGCCGCCTCCGGCCAGTCGGTTGGCACATAGTCAGGGGCGCCCCCGGCCAACCCGCCGTGATAGTCGCGGGCCCAGCGGTAGGTCTTGGCGATGGCCGGAACCGGCACGTCGAGCCGTCCTGCCATCGAGACAAGTAGCGCCTGCCCGAAAGCGATATCCTCGTGAAAGGCGCGGCTTTCGCGGTCGATGACGAGCCCGCGCCCATGTGGGTTGGCGACGAGAGGCGCACGAATGCCCGCATAGGCGCGATTTGTGCGCAGCAGCGTATACATGGTCCGATCGTCGGCGATCTGGTCCCCATAGGCCTCGATCAGTTCCTGCTGAAGCGGCTTAACGGAGGAGAGATCGATGCCAAGACGCGCCTCGCTCGCCCGGCGGATCGCCTGGTTTTCCGCGTCGCAAGCCTCCAGGAGCTCGGCGCCCGCCTGCGGGCAATCGCTCCACCAGCACAGCGGCTCGTTGAACGGCGCATTCTCGAATGGTGCGCCGGGGCCGATGAGCGCGTAGAGCACGGCAGGGTGCATCAGTGCGTTGCCCGGCGTCAGTGTGATTTCGAGATAATCCTTGAGCAGGGTGACCGGCGCCTCGTAGAGGCGATTGAGCATCGCCACGAGTGCAGCGCCGCTTGCAGCACTTTCGCGGCGATGAAGCGCGACAAAGAGCTCTGCCTTGGCTCCGCCCATGCGCACGCGCTTGCCGGCAATGAGATCGAAGGCGATATGGGGCACGTCCTTCATCCCCCAAATCACCACATTGTCCTGCCCCGCGAGGGCCTTTGCCGCCAGCCAGTCGAAGCCGCAAAAGCCGGGAATGGCTCCGACATAGACGTTTCTGTCTTTCGGCAAATGCCGCGCGATGTCGCGCATGAGCGCCGGCCTTGCCTGGGCCGGCTGCGTTATGACCACGATGTCGGCGTTTGCGAGCGCCTCGCTTGGGCTTGTTCCGACATAGTCGGGCCTGGCGTTCAGGACGCGATCGTCTCGTGTCTCCGCCTGCCAGAGGTCGTTGCCACGTGCCCACCGCTCCGCCACAGGTGCGGAGGACGTCAGGACTGAAACCTCGATACCCGGGTTCTGCTTGAACAGCACCGCGTTCAGATGGCCGGTGCGGCCCGCGCCGCAAATGGTCACCTTCATGCTGCGCGCACCTTTCCGAAGAGCCAACCATCCAGCTGCGCCGCGATCGCCGGATCGAGCAGGCGGCGCTTGGCCATCCATTCGTCGTCGAAGATCGTGCCCAGATATTTCTCGCCGCCGTCCGCAACGGTGGTCACGACCGTGCCTGTCAGCTTGCCTGCGGCGATGAATTCCAGGGACTTGAAGATGGCGCCACCGGTCGAGCCGCCGACGAGCAGTCCCTTGCGCCGGGCGATATAGCGCGCCGTCTCGAAGGCTTGCGCATCGGTCACCTGCACCCCTTCATCAATGCAGCCATAATCCAGCACCTTGCCGACCTCGTCACCGGCGGGCGTGCCCGTGCCCGATTGGAAATAAGGGTGTCCCGGTTTGCCGAAGACGATCGAGCCGGCCGGCTCGACAGCGATCGTGCGCACTGCCGGATTGTGGCGCTTCAATCGCTGCGCAATGCCGGTCATCGAGCCGCCGGTCCCGACGCAACCGACAAAGGCGTCGATGCCATCCGGAAGCTGGGCAAGCAGTTCGTCGACCAGCGCGGCGTAGCCTTCCGGATTGGCCGGGTTGTCGGACTGGTTCATGAACAAGGCGCCTGGGAGTTGCGCCCCGAGTTGCGCGGCGAGGCGCTGCCGCTCGACGACGGCGACTTCGTCCTCGCGAAAATCGCCCTCGACGTATCGGATTTCGGCCCCGAGCGCCCGCATCATGCGGATCTTGTCGGGCGCGGCATGGTGATCGACCACGGCGATGAAACTGAGCCCGAACTCCAGCGCCGCAAGCGCCAAGCCGGTGCCCGTGTTTCCGGAAGAAGATTCGACGATGGTCCCGCCCGGGGCGAGGCGCCCGTCTTCAAGTGCGGCCACCACCATGCTGCGCGCCATGCGATCCTTCATCGAACCGCCCGGATTGTTCTTCTCGATCTTCAGGACCAGGGTGGCGTTGCGGTCCGGTACGTCGATCGACATGACCGGCGTCTGGCCGATCAGTTGCGTTACGGTCGTATGCAGCATCTAAACCTCTCCAATTGTGTCGGGAACGAGCGTGGGCCGCCCTTCTGCATCCTCCAGGACGCAGAGGCGGGCGGGCATGGGGTGGCGATGGAACTCGTTTTCGAGGAGGTCCATCTGATAGCCGCCGGTATTGGCGAACACGAGCAGGTCACCGGCCCGCGGTGCGGTCGGGAAGGTCAGCCACCTGTTGCTGAGAACGTCTTCGTCGAGGCAACTATGACCCGCCAGATAGGCGCGGACCGGCGGCGACGGAGCGGCCACGCGCGTGGCCGGCACGAGAATTGGGTCGACCAGGAATTCGGAGGCGAACCAGGTCTCGCAAGCACTGAAACTGCTGCCTTCGATGAAAATGACGTGCGCGTCCGGACCGAGTGCCTTGACCCGCAAGATCCGGAAGACGCTTATCGCCGCCTGATCCGCGAGCGCGCGACCGGGCTCCATGGCCAGGGTCAGGTCTTCATCCGCGAGATAGGACGCGACGCTGCGGCCGTCGCTCATCCCGGCTTGCAGAAACGCACGCAGCCAGTCGGCCGCCGAAAGCGCGCCACCATAGGGGTAGAAGGAGGCGGGGAGTCTTCCGGTGCGATAGTCCTCCGGCGTCTGTAACGCCAGATGCGCCTGATATTGGACCTGATCGACATATTGGATGGGCAGGCCGCCGCCGATGTCGATCATCGTCGGCGAAAATCCCATGCGCCTGGATTCGGCGATGAGATCGGTCGCCTCGTTCAGCGCCGCCAAACGGGTCTCCCAGCGATAGCCGCTGAGATGAAAGTGGAGCCCGTCGAAGCGCAGCCGGTTTTCGCCGGCCAGGCGCGCGAGGCAATGGATGATGGCGTCGGCCGGCATGCCGAAACGGTTCGCCTTCTGGTCCTGTGGCAGCAGACGCAACAGGATCGGCTGCGGGCCGCCACGTGCTGGCAACGTGGCGATGAGGTCTTCCAGCTCTTCCGGCGAGTCCACCGATATCAGGGCCTGGCAATCGAGGAGTTCGCGATGAAAGGCGCGCGACTTTGCCGGCCCAGTTGACACGATCGTCCCACCGTCGGCCCCAAGCCGCCGTGCATCGCGCAGTTCGTAAAGGCTGGAGACGTCGAGCCCGGCGCCTGTGTCAAGCGCTGCCCGCATGAGCCCGGGTGATTTGTTGACTTTCGCTCCATAATAGATCGCGTGAGCGACGTGATGTTCCGCCAGCACGGCATTCAGCGCGGCAAGGTTCTCCCGCAACGCATCCGGCCAGACGAGATTGAGCGGCGAGCCGTGGCGGGCGACCCACTCGACAAGAAGTGAGCCCCTTTGGGCGAGAAGCTCTGCCGTTGCGGGTCGCAGGACCGGCGGCAGGCCGGCGTTGATTTTGTGGCCATGCAGCGTCATCGGAACACCTCCGCAACACAGGCCGACGTTACCGGCACGGGAGCGGGATTGTGCAGGAGCGCGAGCGGAACGTCGCATCGCGGCAGTCCCCGCTCAAAAATGTGCCGTGTCGTTTTGTAGGGAAACTTCCGATCGCTCCGCGCCATGGCGAAGATCGCCGCCGGCGTGATCGTCTGTCCCGGACGCCAGCCCTCGACCTGAACGGAATCGTAGTCGAGAAGAACCACCGGTACGGCGGCGAGGCGGAGACGAAGTGCGACCGTCAAACGGTGATGACCATCCATGACGAACAGCGCGTCCTTCTCGATTGTTATCGGTGCGGTCCATCTGCCCGCGCGCAGGATCTGGGCCTCAAGCGCATCCACCCTGTCGTGGTTCACCTCTTCTGTTGGGATCAAACGTATTGGTGAGAGAAGGCAATATTCCATGCGGTCTGGCCTCACGCTCGGTTTTGCATTGCACATATCTTGAGTATAAGACTCAAGATAATTGGTGCTATACTCATCTGTGATTGTACCGTCAATAGCCCTTGCACGGATCACGGGCTCCCCGGGGTTCACAGCGCGCGACAAGGTTACGGCGAAGCGGGATGGGCCTGTCGCAGGTGCGAGACGACAGCCGATTGGCCAGCCGTCCTCAGCGGACTCCATAGAGCCGGCGAATGCTGCGATTTACTCTCCGGGATTCTCCCAGAACATTCGTAAATGTCGCCCCGAAGAAGCGTTTCGGGTGCGTCGGAGAGCGATTGCTGGCATCTCGCGAACGCTGCGATACCGTTGCTTCAGACGACGTCGGCAAGCGAGCGTGCTGTCGATGCCGGCACCGGGCAGGTGAGGGACTTCCTCAGCGATTTCGCGATGGTGCGCATCCCTCGTTCAGAGAGCGGCTTGCCGGGGGTAGTCGGTCCCGGTTCCCGGCTATCGCCGGCGCTATGCTGAACCTCCTGCGGCGACCCCTTTTTACCGGTCAAGCCGCGCGCGAACTGGCTCTGGCCGCTTACGCGGCCGCCGCCTGGTACGCTCATTTTCCTCTGGCTCCCAAATCTAACAGCTCGGCTGCCGCTCAGCTCTTCAAGGCAAGGAAGACACCATGCCCGACGCAGCGGGTTGCTGCTACCCTTGGCTATCGAGACGGTAGACGGCTGCATTATCTTGGAACTCCCGCAGGCCCTTGTAGGAGGGATGGCGGAGCTTTTCGTCTGTCGTCCAGGCCCGGAACTCGATCTCCACTATGAGCGTCGGTTGAAGCCATACGACGTTGCGTTTCCCTGAATAGGGCACTGGCGGCTGCTTCTGTTTCCACGGCAGCTTGTCCATCTTCTTCCGCAGTTGCATCGCGTCGCGCTCCTTAAAGCCAGTTCCGACGCCCCCAACATATACCAGGTCGTTGTCCCTATAGGCTGCAAGCAGCAAGGAGCCAAATCCAGCCCGCAATACCGTGGACGGTTCATAGCCGACGACCATGAACGCTTCGCTCTTGACGCACTTGATCTTGATCCATTCGCCGGTGCGCCCGGATCGATAGGCACGGTCCTGACGCTTCCCGACGATGCCTTCCAGTCCCATATGGCAGGCGTGAGCAAGCAATTCCGCCGGGTCGGCGTCCGCCTCTTCGGAAATCAGGATTGCGCCGTCGTGACCGCGCAACGCTTCCTCCAGCAGATGTCGCCGGGCGCGACACTCGAGGTGGCGTATATCGTGACCGTCGAGATAGAGCAGGTCGAACGCATAGAAGAGGGCGGGCGAGGCCCGGTTTCCAATCTTTCGTCCGGACGCCCCGAGCGATCTCTGGAGCAGGCTGAAATCTGACCTGCCTTGCTCGTCGAGGACGACAGCTTCGCCATCCAGGATCATAGACGCCGGTGCCAGGACACGGGCAGCCTCAGCAATCGCCGGGAACCTGCTGGTCCAATCGAAGCCATTCCTGGTAAGAACCTTCACGCGGTCGCCTTCGATATGAACGTGTAAACGGTATCCATCCCACTTTATCTCCCATCTCCAATCGCCGGTTACAGGTGGTTTCTCGGTTAAAAGAGCAAGCGCCGGCTCGACGCGATCGGGCATTGGATCGAAGGGTAGTTTTGGCTGCGCAGGATCGCGCTTACGGATGCGGCCGCTCTGTACGGCAATCGCTTCGTCACGCAGCAGCGGCCTTGATCGAGGTGGGCGCGGGGGCTTGGTCATGCCGCTAGTGTATCAGCAAAACTTAAAATTCCTTCCGCATCAGCGAATTGCCACGGCCAAGGTGCTCGCCTTTGGCCCGCGTTGAGCTATGATCTTCTCGGCTGGGGGGCTGGTTTTTGCTGAGCGAAGTCGAGGTCACCTATTATCGCAGTCGTATCGACGATGTCCTGCGTGAAGGGCGGCCGACCGCCTGGCAGCGCCAGTTCCTCATGGACATGCGCCAGAAGATCGAGCGTTACGGTCCGCGCACGCGGCTCACCGAAAAGCAGATGGCGACACTCAGGAAGCTGACAAGGCTGCCGGGCCATGCCGATCTTTCGTTCATCAAACCAATGGCAGCGAACCAAGGAACGCGAACCTACGGGCGCCGCCATTGGCGAAGAACCGGCCGTCGACGCTGGAGTTATCGCGAGATCAAATTCCTTGCGTTGCTGCTGATGGTGATCACGATCGGCGGCGGCCAGATGCTAACGGAATGGCTGCCGAAGAGCGGTCTCAGCTCTTTTCAGCCAGTAGCGTCATCTGCCGATTTTCAAGCTCAATCCTTCACGGTCACCGACGGCGACACGGTTCGCATGAGCGATGGCACGCGCGTTCGACTTGTCGGCTTCAACACGCCGGAAAAGTTCGAGCCCAGATGTTCGCGTGAAGCTGCACTTGGAAATCGGGCAAGCGAGCGCCTGAGAGAGCTCGTTGCGTCTGGAACCCCGATAGTGACCAGGGTTGCCTGTTCCTGCAAACCTGGAACGGAAGGTACGAACAAATGCAATCACGGCCGGAGTTGTGGAAGGCTTGCGGTCGATGGTCATGATGTTGGAGAGATACTGATCTCCGAAGGCCTGGCGGTTTCGTTTGTCTGCGGCGACACAAGTTGTCCGCCGACGCCGCGCCCGTGGTGCAGGTGAGAGGGGTTGCTTGAAACTAGGAAGACCCGACCGCCCGGGATGTCGCAGAATTAGGCTTTGGCATTGAGCGTCATCTCGACCACCGTCGGGCGAAAACCGGCTGCAGCAAACAGTCGCTGAGCAGCCTCGTTCCTGTGTGCCGTGGAGAGCACGATTAGGTCTGCGCCTCGCTTTCTCAGTTCTGCGATCGCCGCATCGAGTAGCATCCGGCCGATGCCTTGATTGCGCCTTTCCGGATCCACGAAAAGATCGTGGATGACCCCTGCTGGTCCTCGAAGCGCCATGTAGTCATATCCCTCGAGAGAGGCATACGCGTAACCAACGATCGTTTTTTCCTGCTCGGCGGCGAGGACCACGACATCGGGTTTTTCAAGCTGACTTCGCAGCCATCGGGCATAGGAAGCCTTCGTACCGGTTCCCGTCGCGATGAAGCGCTTGGGATCCCATTGATGATGAAGCGCCATCAGCTGAGTCCCGTACCTGCCGAGCACAGGCACATCTTCATCGCGGGCGGCTCTGATCGTGATCGTTGATGGCATTTCGCGGCATGATCCATCGATGGTGTTTTCGAGCCATCATCCCCGATCAGCCCGGCCGAACAACGTTCTATCGTAAATGAACTGCGTCGTGGCTCAACGGCCCGCAGGCGGGCAGCAACAGCTCTGTCTTTCCCGCCAAGCCTGTTCTCTGAATTCAACGATGCGGTCGCTGACACGCCGCGCGGGTGGCTTCGGGCTGTCGGGGGATTGGTCACGTCAGGCTGGGAGAGTTGGCGGGGTCACCGATCCGCTCGCTCTGCCATAATGCCAATGCTTCCAGGTTATTCGATTGCCACTCTCTGAGACGCTTCTCCGCTTTCGTCGAGATCGACAGCGTTGCTGGGCGGGGCGGCCGCGATTGCTTTAATTTGTTGAGCGAGAGCCGAAAGCTTCTGAGCAATGTCCTGCAGCTCGGACGGTGAGTTTGTGCCCGCGCGGGTGCCCTTTACGCCATGTTTGTCCACGTTCTCGTCCCTTGCGATTGGACTTGGGTGCTCAGTATATTTCCAACTTCGAATATAAGGCCACAACGTTCCGCGCGCTTTTGCCTTAGCGCACAACCGGACATTTGGGTCGGCACACTGGCACATGCTTTGCTTCGGCCGGAGGTGGGTGGCGAAACAATGCTGCTCATCGGCCACGCTGGCGCGTCGATCGTTTGCTAAATCGGTGGAGAACCAGGGCAAAGTCGCTTCGATGATTCCTCCTGAATTGTTCGGAGGGATAGCTTATAGCGGAATGCAACGGTGTTGCAGCCGGTGAGTCGATCGATGGTGGTTCCGAGTTGAACGAATGACGCAGCAGTTCGATCTGTTCGTCGCTGAGAATGCGACAAATCAGAAGGCGCTTGGTTCGCCGGCGAAGCGACATCCTACAGCCGCGCTCAGCGAAGAAGATATGGTGCGAATGCTTCGTGCAACCGGGCGTTACCGCATCCTGCAAAAGCTTGAACCGCGTCCCGTGGCGCCTACTGCACGCCCAGGGTTTCCCTTGAACGGCGTAATTGTCGATACCGAGACGACCGGCCTCAATCATCGCAAGGATGAGATCATCGAAATCGGCGCCGTTGCATTCACCTTCGATGATGCCGGCGCCATCGGCGATGTCACGGGCGTCTACGGCGGTCTGCAGCAACCGAGCATCCCGATCCCGGCAGAGGTCACGCGCCTGACCGGTATCACCGATGAGATGGTGGCTGGACAGATGATCGATCTGGCGCAGCTTCGGTCCATTATCGAGCGTGCCGATCTCGTCATCGCGCACAACGCCGGTTTCGATCGACCGTTCTGCGAGGCCTTTTCGCCCGTCTTCGCCGGGAAGGCATGGGCCTGTTCGGTTTCCGAGATCGATTGGTCGCGACGCGGCTTTGAAGGCACAAAGCTCGGCTACCTGATCGGCCAGGCGGGATATTTTCATGAAGGGCATCGGGCGGTCGACGATTGCTTCGCCCTCCTCGAGGTGCTTGCGCAAGGGCGCACCGAGGACGAGCGTACGCCGTTTGCCGAACTCTACGAAGCGAGCCAGCAATCGCGTGTGCGCATCTTTGCCGAAAACAGCCCGTTCGACATGAAGGATCAACTAAAAGCCCGCGGCTACCGGTGGTCGGACGGAAGTGATGGCCGGCCGAAGTCCTGGTGGATCGAGCTTCAGGAGGATGCGCTGGACGATGAACTGCGCTACCTGCGCTCCGAAATCTATCGTTGGGATGCAGACCCGCCGACCAGGTATCTCACCGCCTTCGACCGCTTCAGGGCCTGACGGTCGACTGATATTCGATCGCATTCAAGCTCCGTCGGGCGGCGCGAAGAAGCAGTTCACGCCATCATCGCTTGGAAAAAGACAGATGTGAAACTTGCCATCGCGGAGACGATCGCTCAGATCGGTGGCGATCCCCTAACTGTCAGAAAGGCGAAGAACGAACTGGACGCGGTGCTCGGGAAGACTCGCAACGGCATACCTCGGCTCGTCGGCAAATCTGAAGAAGACCGAAGACATGACAGCGGTGGTCTTCCTGAAGGTTGTTGCCCGCTTCAAGGCAGGAGAAAGACCGTCGGGGAGGCTCTCGATGCTATCGGCTTCAAATCTTGAACGGGCGGCCGCATCATCGTCAGTCAAGCCCGCAAGCGTGAACTCGGGCAACTGTTCCGCGGAAATCCTGCTCGAAGAGGAAAACAAGGGAACCAAGCAATGAGCCCGATCACTCGCCTAAACGATCGATACGCGCATCTCGGATTCGACGACCGTCCGTTGGCGATCGCGTGCGGCGATGGCTGGCAGGGCATCCTGCACGCATTCTTCACCGAGGCCGACAAGTCCATGGCCTCAGGAGGGACGTTCACGCTCCAACAGGTGCAGCAGAAGATGGGTGGTCTACGGATGCAATATGCCACCGCAGGCGTCGCACCGGATGCTCGCCGCGCGATCGATGATGCCTGCCGGCTGGCCTCCGCGCGATCCTTTCACATCTGCGAGGTCTGCGGACGCCGTGGCCAGCTGAACAACTTCCGTGGTCGATGGAAGGTCGTCTGCAGCGAGCACGCTGACGGCGAACTCGGCAAGGGCGTTCCTTTCGAAGGCCCTCTGAATGTTCACGATCCCTATTTCCCTGACGCGGATCCGTTCGTAGCAGTTCGACCAACCGTTGCGGAGTTCGATGCTGCTCCGATCATTGAAGGATGGCTTATCGAGGAGCAGAGCGAGGGCGGCCCCCAACCGTGGCTATACGGCTGGTTCTTCGGCGAGCCTGATACCAGCGACGGGGAGCATGGGCACACGTCTCCCATCGTCCGGATGGACGATACGGTGCCTCCACGATGGGTTCGGACAGAGAGGCGGCTTTACCGCCTCGGCATCTATTACCCTCCGGCCGAGCGCGAGCTCCGCTACTGGGCGCAGAAGCTGGCTCGACGCCCTGTGCCCTATGGCGAGCCTCCCGGTGGCAGCGATGACATTGAGGCGATGCTGAACTTCCTCCGTTCCAGCGGCCGCCTGCGATCAACGAAGATCGATCGCCTGGAACAAGCCTACCGCATAGAGCATGAACACGTGCACGAGGTCGGAAAAATTGGCACGCCGTAACCGGGGCAGGGCGGGTATATGGTGCAACGAACTCCAATGTCAGGGTTTCTGACTTGGAGCGCGGCTTTCCTGCTCGTCGGTGCGCTGCGGTTTTCGTGCGCAAATTGGCGTTGTCAGGCCATTGGCTTGTTGCCGTGAGGTCCCGAGCGCGCATGATAGTGGGCAGCAATCGCTGACGTTGCCATGCCAGCCTCCAAGCACGCGCCGATGAAGGCCTCGCGCGCGACCGCAGATGGAACCGAGTGGTTCAAAGCACCTCGGCACGTCATGACGGCTCGTTCATAGCCTTGTCCGTGCCGTATCGGCCATTCATGTTCTAGAAAATCCAGGGCGTCGTAGACGGATGCGAAAATGCGGTTCGTCCCTGACTGTAAACGAACAGATAACGGAACTGTCCAAGGTATCTCGGGAAGGCGCATGATGTCCTCCTTCCGCAGGCTAACGGTTTGAAAAAATTAAAATAAACTATAAATGAAACTATACAGCGATAGGCCCCGTCCTTCAACGTTGATACAGTAGTCATCTCGGGGGGCAGGGCTAGTACATTCGCCGTACGGATTGCGAGAACGCGGTGAGGAACCTTAGCCGGCCTCCGGCCATGGGCTATCGCGATGTGTCCGCGGCGGACTTCGGAAGGACGATGGAGCTTGTCTGAACGCTGCCGCGCAAAGCACTTCCAAACAGCAGGTAAGCAGGCCGACATGACAAGCGATTGCAATGATCTGCTGGTAGGAGATCGGCGTGATCGCCGCTTGGCCAGCGAGACTGGGATCCACCAGGCCTCGCTTTACCTTTCTGGCCGTCGGGAAACTGGGAAGAATGGTCTCGCGACTTGAAAGTGGCGAAGCTGTCCGACTTTGGGCAAATTTGGCAACATCGATCCGAATATCCGTTTGAAACCGGACAAATTCCGTATGCCATCTAAAAGTCAGGCAGAGAATCCCGTTATTGCCGCGGTGCACGCCGGCGCTCGTGTCTCGATGACGGTCGCTGCTTGTCCGTTGTTGGTTGTGCCGTCATCAAGTTGGTCGATTTTGCGGAAAGCAGCCTCGAGGTCCGGCAGGGGAACGGGCTTGCTATAGAGGTAACCTTGGCCGATCATGCAGCCGGCCTGACGCAACAAATGATGCTGGGGATGGGACTCGATACCTTCGGCCACTACGGAGATTTCGAGTTCGCTCGCGAGCGCCACGACGGTTTTGACGATGGCGAGGCTTTGCGGATCATCGCCAATGCCCTGGACGAAGCTTCGGTCGATCTTCAGCTCGTCCCAGGCGAAGGATCGCAGATAGGCCAAGGCCGAATAGCCCGTGCCGAAATCATCGAGCGAGATTGAGACTCCAAGTGCCTTGAGACGCGAGAGCATTGCCAGCGACCGCTCGACGTCTGCCATGACGACGGATTCGGTGACCTCCAGCCTGAGACGGTGCGGTGGCAGCCTGGTAGCCGTGAGCAGGTCGGAAACGGTCGAAACGACGTCATCGCGCATCAGTTGGACGACGGACAGGTTTACCGAAACCGGTACGTCAAGCGGGAATGAATGTGCGTCGCGGCAGGCCGCCTCGAGCATGAGGCGACCGACCTCAACGATCTGGCCTGTGCTTTCGGCAATAGGGATGAACTCTCCGGGCGACACCCAGTCACCCGTGGCGCGGCGCCAGCGCGCAAGCGCTTCGACGCCGATTACACGGCCCGTACCAAGGTCGACCTGCAATTGATAGAAAGGAATAATGTCGCCGGCTTTGATGGCCTCGTCCAGGTCGACTTCCATTCGGTTGCGGTGCGCGAGGATAGCTCGCATCTGGGGTGCGTAGGCAACAATACTGCCCCGGCCGCTCACCTTCGCATGGTTGAGGGCAAGGTCGGCATTGAGTTGCAGGCGGGCGTTCTCGTGATCGTCATCGCATGACATTGCCCAACCGACTGACGCGTCGATGGTGACCGTACCGGCTGACACCATGTGAGGGGCGCGCAGCGTTTGGCGTATATGGTTTGCCCGGTCGACAAGCTGCTGCTTTTCACCCGGCTCATGCAGCAACACCATGAATTCGTCACCGCCGAACCGGGAGACGACATTGCTCGGATTCCACGCGGATACTTCCGCCGAGAGGCGGTTCGCCACCGAGATGAGCAGCCCATCACCAGCTGCATGGCTGAGCGTGTCGTTGATCGCCTTGAAGCCGTCCAGATCGATCGCGAGGACAGCGAGGTGGGTGCTTTCCACAGGCAATCTCTCCACCGCAGCGTTCATTGCCTGGTCGAAGGCGGTTCGGTTGGGGAGAGTGGTCAGCGCGTCGTGGTTCGCCAGAAAAGCCAACCGTTTGCCATTGTCGCGCAATCGCTGGTTGGCGCGGCCAAGCGATCGGTTCTGCACGCCGGTCAGGACAAGCAAAGCGAGCCCTGTGAGAAAGAGGCCGGCAATAAGAACGCGTTGGATGATTTGCCGTTCTTGCAGCGTCTCGCGGATGCCTTCAGCCTGTGCCAGGCTGGTCGAGTAGGCGTTCGTGCCGATGCGGGTCAGAGACTCGCTCGCCGAGCCGAGACCGGTCAGAACGACCTCGAGAGCTTGCGGCCCGAGCTTCTCAAGCGTGTTCAGGTCGTGTTCAAGACTCTCTATCTTCACGAACAGTTCGTCGAAAAGGACACGCAATCGTGGTGATGTGTCAAGAAACTCCCGGAAAGCGCCGGCGCCCCACGTCCGCATCCGCCCAACGAGAATTTGGTAGGACAGCCGGGCTTGCTTGGCATCGGCAGGATCGCCGGTCAGGGCAAAGCGCGCGACATCCTTTTGAAGCCTTGCCATCTCCAGTCGCCCGCCGGCGCCTGACCAGGCCACGTCGTAGCGCAACACCTGGTCAAGCGCGTTGTCGGAGGAGTCGATGACATAAGTGAAGGCCGCAGCGGCGATACCCAGAAACAGGACGACGACAATGCCGAACCATCGAACCCAGTCGATGGCGGTGACGGGTTTGGGCAACCGGAGCATCGGGTGGCGTTACTCGATGGTGATCGTTCGAACCTGCCAGGCGGAACGCGAGAAATAGGTCTCGCTCTTGAGCTCCGGCTTGTCGTCATAGGGGTAGATAACGAAGAGAGGCCCCTTGTCGGCGACCTCCATATAATTTCCGTTCTGCTTGATTGCCAGAATGACGTCGTAGTCGGAAAAGTCGGAGAGGGGGATTTCGGTCGCGTAGTCGTTGAGTGCGACAACAAAGGCTATCTTACCGCTGGCTCCGACCTTTTCCATCAATTTCGATAGAGGGACGCCCTCGAATGTAATGACGCCGTCATGCCACGGTGTCGTGGTGGCAATCGTGGCACTGCCGATCGCTTCGAGATCAGCGCGGCTGAAGTTGACAGGCGTACCGCCGGTGATTTTGCCGTTGATCGTCAGAATGACGTTATCTTCGGCCACCCCCTGTCCGCTGACCAGCGAAAACGCCAGCGCGATGACCGCAAGCAATACTCTCATGATGGCGATCCTCCTGACGCGCTAGTACTTATAGTTGTCTGGGAACATTAATATGCCATGAATTGTTTCACAGACTCTTTTCGAGGTCGTCTCTAGGTGTTTAATCGGTTCCACCGGCTGCGGCTCCAAATCTGTCAGGTCATATAGAAGCTCTGCTGAGCGCGGACGGCATGCCGTTCTGTGGCGGGCCCTGTTTCGCGTGAGTGGGCGCGAGCACTGGGTCCATTGAAATAACGATGCCAAGGCGACGCTGCAAATCATCGCCTCAAACGGAACCAGCTCGAAGGCGTGCGCTTTGTCGAGGATCGGCTGCAGATCTCGTCGGTCAAAACGGCGATCCCCTCCGAAGCGAAAGCGCTCGCCGATCGGCTCGATGCGATGATGCCGCGTATTCGCATCACCGAACTCCTGCACGAAGTCGCTCGCGAAACCGGCTTCATGGCGGCCTTCACAAACCTGCGCACCGGCGAACGCTGTCCCAACGAGAGTGCCCTTCTCGCCGCTATTCTGGCTGATGCCACCAATCTTGGGCTCTCCCGGATGGCGGCTGCCAGCCAGGGCGTGACCCGCGACCAGCTCATCTGGACGCAGGATGCCTATGTCCGCGAGGATACCTATCGGGCAGCGCTCGCTACCATAATCAACGCTCAACATCGCCTGCCGATCGCACGGATCTGGGGTGATGGCACGACAAAGCCTCCTGTGTCCGCCACTGCGCCGCCCTTGACGATCCCGCGGGCAGCGCAGCTGATGACAAGCCGGTCCATCGGAGACATGTTCAGTCTGATTAGATCGCTCCGCTCATAACGACGGGAGCATGTGCTGGAGCTCGCGAAGAATGGTCTTCGGTTACCGTCCCCGGCCTTCGATCTCCCTCCTTCGTTCTCTCTCGCGACACTCTCATGTTTTCCCCTCCGTTCGCTACTGAAACGACCTACGTCGTGGCTCCTGATCTTGTGATCGCGCCCTGTTCGATCCAGCAAAATTCCGCTTGACATTTTTTATGATGGCAATCATGTATCAATTTACATGATAATCATCATCAAAACTCTGAAGCGGCTGAAGTCCACTTCTCTGTCTCAATATCCGGCCGGAGCCGGACGATGGAGCAACTAATGACAAGTCCTCTGCGCAACGTCGGATCGGCTGCGCGCTATATCGATGCGCCCAATTTCTCCATCAAGGTGGGGGGAACGGCTTTCGCCTATCGAGACCTTGGCCCCCTGGGGGGCGTGCCGCTCATTCTCCTCAACCACTGGGGGGCAGTGCTGGACAATTTCGATCCCCGGATTGTTGATGGCCTCGCGAGCAAGCATCGTGTGATCGCGACCAATTACCGCGGTATTGGTGCGTCGGGCGGAACAGCGCCTGTGACCATCGACGAAATGGCGCGCGACGCGATTGCTCTGATCCGGGCGATGGGATTCGAGAAGGTCGATCTGCTCGGCTTTTCCCTCGGGGGCTTTGTGGCGCAGGATATTGCGCTCAAAGCGCCGGACCTCGTGCGAAAACTCATCCTTACCGGCACTGGTCCGGCGGGCGGCAAAGGCATCGACAAGGTGGGGGCGGTGTCCTGGCCCCTTATTATCAAAGGTCTGCTCACACTGCGCGACCCGAAAACCTATCTGTTTTTCACCTCCACGGCCAATGGTCGCCGCGCCGCGGAAGCCTTCCTCAGTCGGCTGAAGGAACGCAAAACGGGCAGAGACAAGGGGCCGACTCCCCGTGCTTTCCTGCGACAGCTCAAGGCGATCACTGCATGGGGACGGCAGGCGCCTCAAGATCTCGGAAGCATTCGGATCCCGGTGCTGATTGCGAATGGTGATCAGGACAAGATGGTTTCGAGCAGCAATACCTACGACCTCGCCAGGCGTATCCCGGGCTCGCAGTTGGTGATCTTCGAAGACGCCGGGCATGGCGGGATTTTCCAGAACCACGCCGATTTCGTGCGGAAGGTTCTGTCGTTCCTCGGCACTGACGTCACCACAGAACTGCACATTGGAGAGAACCGATGAAGGCATTCGTTGTCGATAAATACAAAAAGAAAGGTGCCTTGCGCCTGGCCGACGTGCCGGAGCCGGAGTTGCGGGACAATGACGTTCTGGTTCGCGTTCATGCGACCGGCGTGAATCTGCTGGACTCCAAGGTCAGAGATGGAGAATTCAAACTCATTCTGCCCTATCGCCCGCCCTTCGTCCTGGGTCACGACGTGGCCGGAAGCGTTGTCCGGGTCGGTTCGAAGGTCCGGCGATACAAGCCGGGCGACGAGGTCTATGCGCGGCCGCGCGACCACCGGGTTGGGACATTCGCAGAGTTCATTGCGATGAATGAAGCCGACGTGGCGCTGAAGCCTAAAAACCTCAGCATGGAAGAGGCCGCCTCCATTCCGCTGGTAGGTCTGACCGCATGGCAGGCGCTGGTCGAGATGGGCAAGGTGAAGCCCGGCCAGAAGGTCTTCATTCAGGCCGGCTCCGGTGGAGTGGGGACTTTTGCGATACAACTCGCCAAGCATCTCGGCGCGACGGTTGCGACGACGACGAGTGCGAAGAATGTTGATCTGGTCAAGAACCTCGGGGCGGACGTGGTTATCGACTACAAGACGCAGGACTTCGAGAAGGTTCTCTCGGGCTATGACCTCGTCCTGAACAGCCAGGACACCAAGACGCTCGAAAAATCCCTTCGTGTCTTGAAGCCGGGTGGCCACCTCATTTCGATATCAGGTCCGCCAGACCCGGAGTTCGGCAAGGACCTGAGATTGAATCTGTTCCTGAAGCTTGTGATGCGCCTGCTGAGCCGAGGGGTCCGAAAAAGAGCAAAGAGCCTTGGCATCCGTTACTCGTTCCTGTTCATGCGTGCGCAGGGTGAACACTTGAGCGAGATCACCTCCCTGATCGAATCTGGCGTAATCCGTCCAGTGGTCGACAGGATTTTCCCGTTTGAGAAGACCGGGGACGCCTTGGCCTATGTGGAGACCGGGCGTGCGAAGGGCAAGGTCGTCATCACGGTGGGGAAATAGATCCCATAAACCTTAACCGACGCGCGATGCCATATCGCGGCATCGCAGCCTACGGATGCGACCAGAAACGCTGGGAGCGGCGGGGCAGGAATCGACGGAGCATAGGGGTTCAGAGGAACGCCCCTATGCTGTTTCCGGGATCGCGGCAGTGGATCGGTTCAGCCCGTCATCGATCCATGCTCGGGTCTCCTTCAGAATTTCGTCCGAAAAGGCGGGATCTGTGGTCGTTCGAGCGAGAATCATCGCTCCGACCATTGCAGCACAGCTTCCGATGGCCTCGCGGCGCCGATCGGTCTCGTCCAACCCAGTCAGCTTCTCGAACATCCAGTCTATCTGGGCACGCACGCCATCCGTCACTGCCGAACGGGCCTCCGGTGTCTGGCGCAGCGTGTCGGCGGCAAGCCCGGAAATTGGACAGCCGCCAGCCCTGTTGTCGCGATGGCGCGGCGACAGATACTCGTCCATATATGCGCGAAGCGGAAGTGTCGCGCCATTACGTTCGCCAAGCGCGTGAGCGAGCGCCTGGACGATGAGGTCATCCTTCGAGCTAAAATGACCGTAGAAGCCGCCATGCGTTAGTCCCGCGGCCTTCATGACCTCTGCGACGCCGACTGCCTCAAACCCTTTCTCCCGAAACAATCGGCTCGCGACCTCCAGGATCCTTTGGCGGTTTTCGGCCATCTGTTCGCGGCTAACTTTCATTTTTAGATTTCTCCATCTCTGCCATTGACTTTTACATGTTAGCCATCATTTTAAAATGGCAATCATTATCGTCATCATGAATATAGCACTCATTCGAAAGAGAACAAGACAATGGCTGAAACTCCCACCGTCCTCATCACCGGCGCTTCCTCAGGTATTGGAGCGGCATATGCAGAACGTTTCGCCCGGCGTGGGCATGATCTCGTACTGGTCGCCCGCAACAAGGCGAGACTGGAGGCTCTCTCGGTACGACTTCGCGAAGAAACCGGCGTGACCGTCGATATTCTGCAGGCCGATGTCACAAATTCCGATGAACTTGCGGTGGTGGAAACGCGTCTGCGCGACGATCATCGGATCGGGATTCTTGTCAACAATGCCGGTGCGAGCCTGGGAGGGACATTCGCGGATCAAGCTACCAATGATGTCGCCCAACTTATTGCGCTCAATGCGACTGCGGTTGCTCGCCTCGCCAGTGCCGTGGCTCCACGGTTCATCGAGGCGGGCTCGGGCGCGATCATCAACGTCTCCTCGGTGGTAGGGCTTGCACCGGAATTCGGAATGTCCGTCTACGGCGCGACAAAGGCGTTTGTGACGTTTCTCTCCCAAGGGCTCAGCCTCGAACTCGGTCCCAAGGGGATCTATGTGCAAGCAGTTTTGCCTGCGGCGACGCGGACCGAACTCTGGGAGCTTGCCGGTATCGACGTCAACACGCTCCCGGCCGTGATGGAAGTGGACGAACTTGTGGACGCAGCATTGGCAGGCTTCGACAGCCGCGAGTCCGTTACCATCCCGCCGCTGCACGATGCTGCCCAGTGGGAAGCCTATCACGCTGCGCGGCAGACGATGATCCCTGGGTTTGCGCAGGTCCGTGCGGCCGAACGCTATCGCATCGCCGTTTGACCTCGTGCAGGAGCGTCGTTGGGCACCAACATCTGGCCGTGCCGCAAACACGTCGGCGGTCGGTGTCCAACACTCGGCGCGAAACTCGAGGCGTGACTGAAATTCAAGAACTCCAGACGAAAGAAATACAATGACTGGCAACGCACTCTTTGAACCCTACACACTCGGTGCCCTGACTCTGTCGAACCGTATCGTCATGGCGCCTTTGACGCGCAACAGAGCCGGTGCAGGCTTCGTGCCGGGTGATATTGCCGCGAAATACTATTCTCAGCGCGCAACAGCAGGCTTAATCATATCGGAAGGTGCGCAGATTTCGCAGCAGGGACAGGGTTATCAGGATACCCCGGGCATTTATACGCAAGCTCAAATCGACGGGTGGCGAAAAGTGACCGACGCGGTGCATTCCAAAGGCGGACACATCTTTCTGCAGCTCTGGCATGTGGGACGTGTTTCGCATGTCGATCTGCAGCCGAATGGTCAAGCGCCGGTCGCACCCTCCGCTATCAAGCCCGAGACCAAGGTCTTTGTGAACAATTCGTTCGCCGATGTGTCTGAACCTCGCGCGCTTGAATTTGATGAGATCCCTGGCATCGTCGCAGATTTTCGTCGCGCCGCCGCCAATGCAATTGCCGCTGGCTTTGATGGTGTCGAAGTCCATGGCGCCAACGGCTATCTACTGGAACAGTTTGCCAAGGATGGCTCCAACACGCGCACCGACGCCTATGGTGGCTCAGTCGAACATCGCGCACGGATGATACTGGAGGTGACTGCCGCTGTTGCTGCAGAGGTTGGGGCCGAGCGGACGGGCGTCCGGATCTCGCCGGTCAATGGGGTCACTTCGACCGACCCGCAGGCTCAATTTAATTACATCGCCGAGAAATTGGGGCAGATGGGGATTGCATATCTTCACGTCGTCGAAAGTGCGACAGGCGGATCGCAGGAGGTCGTTCCATTCAGCTACGCAGACCTCAGAGCGAAATTCGGAAATACATACATCGCGAACAACGGCTACGACGTCGAACGCGCAGTATCGCGACTGACGCAGGGCGCGGCTGATCTCTTTTCGTTTGGCCGGCCATTTATCGCCAATCCGGATCTCGTGGAGAGGCTGAAGACTGCTGTTCCGTTGGCAGAGGTGAACCCGGCGACCATCTACGGCGGCGGCGCCGAAGGATATACCGACTATCCCTCCATCGCCGCCGTGAGCTGCGCCTAACGCACCGGCGCCGCGCTGCTGCGCGGCGCCTTTTCAACATGTTGAATGGAAGGGAGGCGGCGGGGCTGAGAACGTCCTTGCATCAGGTTTCCGATGGAGGAAAGCCCGTGGGTCGTCGCCTGAACACTGTGTCAGCAGCGCCTTGCCGAAAAGGGAGATCATTATGAACGCACGTGACATCATCCTCGCCCATCCCGTCCGTACTGCGATCGGCGCCTTTAACGGCACGCTGAAAGGCATTCCGGCAACCGAACTTGGATCAATTGCAGTGCGAGAGACCCTCCGCCGAGCCGGTATCGAGGCAGACATGGTCGGCACTGTGGTCATGGGCAATGTCATCCAGGCGGGAAACCGGATGAACCCGGCGCGGCAGGCTGCTATTGGTGGCGGGCTTCCGGTCGAGGTACCCGCGATGACCGTCAATCGGGTCTGCGGCTCGGGCGCGCAGGCGATACTGAGCGCCGCGCAGGAGATCGCGGCGGGTGAAAGTAATATGGCCATCGCCGGCGGTATGGAGAACATGGACCGCGCGCCCTATCTCATGGATGGCGGGCGCTGGGGCTATCGGATGGGACCAGCCCAGATCCTTGACAGCATGCTGAGCGACGGGCTTAACGACGCTTTCTCGGGCCAGCATTCGGGATGGCACACCGAAGATCTCGTTGAAAAGATGCAGATCACGCGTGCCGATCAGGACGCCTTCGCGGCGCGTTCACAACAGAGCTTTACGGCCGCGCGAGATGCCGGTCATTTTGACGCTGAAATCGTCGCGGTCGAGGTAAAGGGCCGCAAGGGAACGGAAAGTTTTACGACCGACGAAGCACCGCGCTCCGATACGACGGTCGAGTCGCTCGCCCGTTTACGCCCAGCCTTTCGGTCCGAAGGTACGATCACGGCCGGCAACGCGCCGGGGCTGAACAGCGCGGCAGCGGCGATGATCGTCGCCGAGCGCGGCTTTGCCGAGGCAAGGGGCATCGTGCCGATGGCTCGGCTTGCGGGTTATGGTGTCGCCGGAGTGGAACCGGGCATGTTCGGGCTCGGCCCTGTTCCCGCCGTGCGCAAGGCGCTGACAAGGGCGGGCTGGAGTCTATCCGACATCGAGCGCATCGAGATCAACGAGGCCTTCGCCGCGGTGCCAATCGCGGTCGCCCATGAGCTCGGCCTGCCGGAAGACATCGTGAATGTCGAAGGCGGCGCGATCGCGCATGGCCACCCGATCGGCGCGACCGGCGCCATCCTGACTACCCGGCTCCTGCATGCGTTGAAGCGTGAGGGCCTGCGCCGCGGCATCGTGACACTCTGCATCGGCGGAGGACAGGGCATTGCACTGGCGCTGGAGACGCTATAGCCGCCTTCGCACTACGCCAACGAACGTCCGCCGTTCCACCCAAATGAGAAGTTCAGCGCACGCTCCGTTTCGTGTTCGTGATTTGATCGCCCTTAGCGTTGGTTAGCGGGAAACCAACGCTATGCCCTCTACAGGCGCTGGAGCCTGTTGTTGGTGTGTCGCAGCCAAGCGTGCTGGTCCAACTGGGAGAGCATGTGCTTCACGGCTCTGGTTGCCTCCCTGATGTATCCGCTCCAAAGGAGATGCCGAAGCCTCGGCACATGAACCGCGACGTCCCAAAGGTAGATGTTCAGATCGTGGACATGCTTGGTTCCTTCCCAGGCCTGTTCGATGTGTCGGAGCCGCATCGACAGATGGAACCAGTCAAGAATATGCGTTACGGGCTGGCGTGTTGCGCTTAGCACGATACTTTGCAGCCCGATTTCTCCGTCGCTGAAGACAGTAACATCGCGGCCAGGCAGCCATCCTTGCGCTCGCATTGCCGCACGAACGACATCGTGCTTGCCGGTGGCCACATTCGGCGCAGCCGCGAACTGACGCGGTGGCCGACCCTGTGAAACAACGCGTCCCATCGCGATCTCGAAATGCCGGCTTTGATATCCGGGAACTGCGCGAATGTAAGCGCCATCAATGAAAACGGAAACGGCGGATTCGCTGGCTCGGCTGATGCGATAGGGGCTTGCGACGTCCCACTTTCCGATCCGATCGGCGACCTTGGCGAGCCGGTTGCTGACGGTCCGATGATTATGTGGTCGCGCGGCCGGCACAAAGAGATCAAGCACACGGGCGGCTTCTCGAAACGACAGCCGGGAGCCGAGTTCGGCCTGGATTCGCTCCAATTCCGGCGTTGCTCTGCCGCTCAACAGGGTCTCGATGCTTCCGGTGCCCGACCTTGCCGTCTTCCCGCACGCGCAGTTGCGCAACCGGGGCACGCGCACACGACAAAGGCCGAAGAGCGAATGGACCGTACGAAATCTGTAATCATGAACCCCGCGCAGGCGGTTGCAGTCGTGACATTTCCGATCCTGCTGGCCGGTCTGATCCGTCTGAAACTGTGTCAGCTCCTCCTGCAGACGGCGCTGTATCGCCTTGCTCCCCCCCCAAGAAAGGCCGAGGTCATCGAGACGCGCTCCATCGACAATCCGTTCGACGATTGCGATTTCCCGACGTTGCGGAACGCCGTCGACCCCGACAAGCTCGACCCAGACGTTCATCCTTAATTGCGTAGTCAACGAGTGCCCCTACCAAAAAGCCCTCGATTACCCGAAAGTTCTTACCCCCACCTTTTCCCGCTCCCCTCATTGAAACTGTTATCGTCGGAGTCTTGCGGTTAAATGCAAAACGACAAATCCCGGGGGGCGTACGCGGCTTTCAACAAAGCTTTCCCGATGACGCTGACCTTTCGGCACGCGTCGTGTCCATATGTGTGAACTCCGTATCTCGAGCATCGTGTGAGAACGAAAGATTGGGGGCCGTTTTCTGCATTGACAACTTCACAAAAAAACAACATGTAGTGAAGTAATGAATACCGGAGATCGATATGGCCCTCACTCGTTTTGCTACGCGACTCAATTCCTTCGGCTCGGCCCCGCATTTGGCATGGCCCGACCAGAGCGGCAAACCAACTTTCATGCAGATGGCAGAGCGCGCTTCCAAGGCTAAAGGTCTTACAGACGTTGATCTGAACTATCCCGATCATGTTTCCGGTGATCCCGCAGCTCTTGGCCGCCGCATCGGCGATCTTGGGCTGAACGTCAACGGCCTTGCGATGCGCTACTACACCAATCCTGGCTTCAAGATGGGCGCCTTTACAAATCCGGATGAATCCGTGAGGCGGGAAGCCATCGATCTCACCAAGCGCGGAGTCGACGCAGCCCGTGCGATGGGCGCCAACCTCATGACCCTTTGGCTCGGCCAGGACGGTTTCGACTACAATTTTCAGCTTGATTACGCGCAGGCTTGGAATTGGGAGATCGAAGGCATACGTGAAGTTGCCGAGCATGATCCGGAATGCCTGATCAGCATCGAATACAAACCCGACGAGCCGCGCGCCCAGGCACTTCTTCGCGACGCGGCCACGACGCTCCTGGCGATCCAGGACGCCGGCGCGCCCAATCTCGGCGTCACGGTGGATTTCGCTCATTCGCTATATTGCGGTGAGCAGCCGGCCTACGCCGCCCATTTGATTCATCGCCGCAGCCGTCTCCTCGGTGTGCATCTCAATGACGGCTATGCCAAGCGCGACGATGGCCTGATGGTAGGCGCTGTCCATATGCGCTCCACGCTTGAACTGCTCCGTCAGATCCGCCGCGATGGCTATGGCGGCGCGCTCTACTTCGACACCTTCCCAGATGCGAGCGGACTCGATCCCGTCGCTGAATGCGAAGCCAATATTGCCACCGTAAAGCGCCTGCTCTCGGTGGCCGATCAGCTCGATGCAGACAACAGACTTGGTGACGCTCTTGCTCGTCAGGACGCCGTCACAAGCATGCGCATCGTGAACGAAGCCCTGATCGGGGCTTGATTTGCAGAACCCATCGGAACCCACCAAAGGAGGAAATGGAATGGGCATTCGTATGAAGTCTCTCGTCGCGGGCTGCGCTTTCGCGCTCGTCGCAGGTCTGGCGCACGGCCAGGATCTTGCACCGCTGAATTCCGACACGGAAAAGGACCGCATAGACTGGTCCGAGCTGGAAACGAAGCTCGGCGCATTCCCCAAGCTGCCGGAGGGCACGAAGGCCGGCGGTGTTTCCAAGACGCTGACCAACGAATACTGGCGCTCGCTGGGTGAAGGCTATCAGAAGTTCGCCGACAAGGTGGGCGTGACCGTCGCCTATCAAGCGGCGCAGAGCGAAGGCGACCAGCTTGGCCAGCTCACCATCGCCGAAGGCATGGTCACGCAGGGCTTCAACGTGCTTCTCGTCTCGCCGCAGACCGACGCCAACCTCCAGCCAGTACTGGAACAGGCGAAGGAGGCCAACGTGCCCGTGCTGAACGTCAACGACGCCGTCATCCCGCAGGCAGAGCACTATGTCGGCAATGTCCAGCGCGACAACGGCGTGCGCGTCGCCAAGTGGTTCGTCGAAAACCGCCCGGACGGCGGCAAGGTGGCCATCATCGAGGGCCAGGCCGGCGTCTACGCCGCCGTGCAGCGCACGGACGGCTTCAAGGCAGCCATTTCGGAGGGCGGCAAGTTCGAGGTCGTGGCGAGTGTTCCGGGCAACTGGGACCGCCAGCAGTCCTACGATGCGGCGACGAACATCCTGCAACAGCATCCCGACCTGATCGGCTTCTATTGCAACAATGACGGCATGGCGCTCGGCGTGGTCGAGGCGGTCAAGGCGGCTGGTCTTCAGGACAAGGTTGCCGTGTTTGGCACGGACGGCATTTCCGATGCCTACGCCTCGATCAGGGCTGGTGAACTCACCGGTACGGTCGACAGCTTCCCGATCCTGACCGGCGAAGTCGCGATGGAAGTGGCGTTGCGTCTCGTTGCCGGCCAGACGTTGCCGCGCGTGGTCTCCACGCCACAGGCGCTGATCACCAAGGACAACCTCGCCAAGTACCAGGGTGAAGGCGTCGACGTACGCACCGTGTTGATGCACGACGCCGCTGCCGCCAAGTAAGCCTTAGGGGCTGGCTCGCGCGTCGAGCCGGTCCCGTTCCATTGGGACGCGGGAGGAGGAACCGACATGGCAACGACCGCAAGACTCACATTCGCGGGCATCACGAAAACCTTTCCAGGCGTGAAGGCGCTGACGGATGTGTCCTTCGATGTCATGCCGGGCGAGATCCATGCGCTTCTCGGTGAGAACGGTGCTGGGAAATCGACCCTTCTGAAAATTCTCTCCGGCGTCCAGCGCGCGACGAATGGCGAGGTCTTCGTGGACGGTGAGATCGCTCATTTCCGTCGTCCGGAAAACGCCCGCGCCGCCGGCATTGCCATGATCCATCAGGAACTCCAGCAGGTGCCGAACCTGACGGTGGCGCAGAATATGTTCCTCGGCCATCCGCTCAAGCGGGCAGGGGGGCTTCTGGTCGATCGGCGGGAACAGGAACGCCGTGCAGCCGAGGCCCTGGCGATGATCGACCCCTCGATCGATCCGGCCCGACCGATCCGCGAGTTGAAGGTGGCGCAGCGGCAGATTGTCGAGATCGCCCGTGCGCTTCTCGACAATGCGAAGATTATCGCAATGGACGAGCCGACCTCCAGCCTGACTCCCTCGGAATTCGAAAGCCTGGCCGCCATCGTTGAGAAGCTCGCCGCCTCGGGCGTGTCGATCATCTATGTCTCGCACAAGATGGACGAAGTTTTCCGCATCTGCCACCGCGGCACGGTCATGCGCGACGGCCAGGTGGTCGGTGTCGCCGGTCTCAGAACCGCTCGGCAGGAAGATGTCATCGCCATGATGGTCGGCCGCGAACTGATGCAGGAAGAGCATCACTCCCACGCAAAGGACGAGGTGCGGCTGGAAATTCGCGACCTTTCTGCCAGCCGGACCCACGTCCGCGACGTTTCGTTCGACGTGCGCAGAGGAGAGGTCCTGGGCATTGCCGGTCTCGTCGGGTCGGGCCGCACCGAGCTTCTGCGGCTGCTCGCCGGGGTCGATCAGATCGCCAAAGGCACCGTTCGGCTCGACGGAAAGGTGCTGAAGCTCGACAATCCCCGGGCTGCCATCGCTGCCGGCATCGGCCTCCTGCCGGAGGAGCGGAAGCGTGAGGGGATCATTCCTATCCGCCCTGTCTCGATCAACATGGCGCTGCCGTCGCTTGGCCGCTTCGCAAAGGATGGCATCGTGCGCCATTCGGCCGTGCGAAAGCGCGCAGAGGAACTATTGAAGCGCGTGAACCTGCGACCGTTCCAGATCGACCGGCCGATCAAGCTGTTCAGTGGCGGCAATCAACAAAAGGCGATCATCGCGCGGTGGCTTGCCGCCGGTTCGCAGGTACTCCTCTTCGACGAGCCGACGCGCGGCATCGATGTGGGCGCGAAATCCGAGATTTATCACCTCATCGAGGAGTTGGCGGCGGAGGGACGCACCATCATCGTCGTGTCTTCAGAGTTGCCGGAAGTCATGCGCGTCTCCGACCGGGTGGTGGTGATGCGCAATGGCCAGATCGCCGCCACTCTCGGCCGCGCCGACCTTTCCGAGCAGAATATCGTCATGCACGCCGTCGGCGATGCTGGCGAGAAGAAAGAGATCAAGCAGGAGCATCGTCATGTCTGATATCGCCTCGAACGCACCAGTGCGTTCTTCCCGGCTGTTTTCCTCCTTTTCTCTTCGCGATGCGGGAACGCTGATTGGTCTCGTCCTCATCATGGCGGTATTCGCGCTGCTGGTGCCGGGCTTCTTGTCGGAGCGCAACCTGATCAACATACTGCAGCAGTCGAGCATCAATGCGTGCCTGGCGCTTGGCATGACACTCGTCATCATTTCCGGCGGCATCGATCTGTCAGTCGGCCCGACGGCGGCGATCGCCGCCGTTATCAGCGCCACGTTGCTGGTGGCAGGTTATCCGGTGTCCCTCGCGATTCTTGCCGGGCTGGGCATCGGTGTGCTGTGTGGTCTCGTCAACGGCGTACTCGTCGCGTATGTCGGGCTCCAGCCCTTCATCGTCACGCTCGGTACGCTCAGCACGTACCGGGCAATCGCCCTCATCTATACGGGTGGCAATCCGGTGCTCGGCATCCCCGCGGAGTTTCGGGCGATTTTCAACGGTTCGGTCGCCGGCATTCCGAGCTCGGTGATCATCGTCGCGGCTGTGGCCGTTGCCGCCTGGTTGCTCCTCAAGAAGACGCCGATCGGCGAGTATCTGCTCGCCGTCGGCGGCAATGAGGAGGCGGCCTATGTCTCGGGCGTACCGATTGCTCTTACCAAGGTCACGGCGTATGTGATTTCCGGTGCGCTCGCCGCGCTCGCCTCTCTGATCCTGATCGGCCGCCTCGGCGCCGCCGAACCGATCCTCGGCAATCTCTGGGAACTCGACGCCATTGCAGCGGCGGCCATCGGCGGTGCGTCTCTGATGGGCGGGAAGGGCTCCATCATCGGCACCATCTTGGGCGCGATCATCCTTGGCGCGATGCGCAACGGTTTGACGTTGATGAACGTGCAGGCTTTCTACCAACTGCTCGCAACCGGTCTTATAATCCTTGTCGCGATGATGATCGATCGCATGACAAGGGGACGTGGATGAATCTGGAAAGCGACCTGAAAGCCGTTGGACCCCGCATCAGGATGATGATGCCGCATCTCACTCCACTGGAGGCGCGCGTCGTGGAGACCGTCTTCGCGCTCCGAACCTTCGACGACGACACGTCACTGAAGGAGATCGCCAGTGAGGCGGGCGTTTCCGAGGCCATGGTCGTGAAGATCACCAAGAAGCTCGGCTTCGCCGGCTACCGTGAATTTCGTAGTGCGGTCGCCCAATACAATCGGTTGCCGACGGCGGAAATGCATCAGGAACTCTCGCTCGAGGATACCTCTCGGGAGATCGTCCAGAAGGTGTTTCGCACGTCGATCCAGGCGCTGGAGGAAACTTTGGCCATTATGGACGTCGAGGCCTTCGACCGGGCGGCGGATCTAATTTATGGCGCACGCCAGCGGGATTTCTACGGTGTCGGCGGCTCGGCGCAAATCGCTCGTGACGTGGCCCACAAGTTTCTTCGGATTGGTGTGCGCTCCAGCGTCTATGACGATTCCCACATGATGCTGATGTCGGCGGCGCTGCTCGGCTCCGAAGACGTCGCCATCGGATTCTCCCATTCAGGCAATACGGTCGCGGTCATCGAAGCGATCCAGCTTGCTCGCCGCAATGGTGCCCGCACCATTGCAATCACCAATTATAATGCGTCGCCGCTCGCGCAGCATGCGGATGTCGTTCTTTGTTCAACCGCTCAGGGCTCGCCCCTGATGGGAGAAAACGCCGCCGCCCGCATTGCGCAGCTCAACATTCTCGACGCCATCTTCGTCGCCGTCGCCCAGCGCGACTACAAGGCCGCCGAGCGCGGACTTGCCAAGACGATGTCGGCGGTCGCCTCCAAGCGCAAGGACAAATTCCTATGACGATCTCAGCCCCTTCCGTTGTCGTGTTCGGTAGCCTTCATTACGATATCATTGTGAAAGGCCCGCACCGCCCAAGGAAGGGTGAAACCGTTACGGGCTCCGCCTGGTATCCGAAATGCGGGGGCAAGGGCGGCAATCAGGCGGTTTCCGCGGCAAGACACGGCGTAAAGTCGGCCATGATCGGAGCGGTCGCTGACGATTCCTTCGGCCATGCCCTGAAGGCGAACCTTGATGCACATGGGGTCGACGTTCGCTCGGTACGGACGGTTGCAGGCGAAGGGTCCGGCATGAGTGTTGCGATCTTCGACGCGGAGGGCGACTATGGCGCAGTCATCGTTTCCGGCAGCAATCTCGCCCTTACCGAAGAAGACGTTTCCGCAGCCGCCGGATTGTTCCGGAGCGATTCCATCCTGGTGCTGCAGAATGAGGTGCCGGATGCGGCGAATGTGCTTGCTGCACAAGCGATGAAGAAGGCCGGGGGCCGTGTGGTACACAACGCCGCGCCAGCCCGCTTACCGTCAGCAGACCTGACCGCTCTCGTCGATGTTGTCGTGGTCAATGCGGTCGAGGCGGAAGCGCTAGCCGAGGTACAAGAGGTGAATTCCCTCGATACGGCCTTGGCGGCCGCCCGCATTCTGGCCGGCCATTATCCCACCGCCGTCGTCACCGCGGGCGGTGATGGTGTGGCTTTCGTCCAGGATGACGGCTATGAGGCAAAGATTCCTGCAATTAAGGTCAAGCTCGTCAGCACCCACGGCGCCGGCGACGAGTTCATCGGCGCGCTCGCAGCGGAACTGGCGCGGGGCGCGACGCTGGAGCGCGCGGTGAGGAGCGGCAACGAAGCCGCTGCCCGCCTGGTCAGCTCACCTCACGCGTAATCGGCCGTGAGATGACTATTTAGAAAATCTAACGTTTATGCTCGACTTTCTAAATTGAGCTAAGTTCTTAATGGACCTACCTTCCTTTCGAAGCTGCTCGGGAGGCAGCTGGGAGTGGCGGCTAGATCGCCTTCCCCGGAGGAAAAAAGGCTCATCCTGATGACTGCGACCGGTGGCGCGCATAGCGCGGCCGCGTGCTCGTCGATGCGTCCACCTCAGCGGGGTCACTCCTCACAATCATCCCCTAGCTGAGGACCTGTCTATGAACCTTTACTCCCTTCTTTCCCTCCGCGCGGCCAACGGCCGTCCCGTTCGTGTGGCGCTGATCGGCGCCGGCAAGTTCGGTTCGATGGTCCTGGCGCAGGCCCAGCGTATCGACGGCCTGCACATGGTGGCTGTCGCCGACCTCAATGTCGCCAAGGCGCGCGAATCCATAGAGCGTGTCGGCTGGGCGAAGGAGCGCTATCAGGCGCAGAGCTGCGGCGATGCGCTGAAGACCGGCCGGACCTTCGTGACCGACGACGTCAATGCGATCTTCGGCTGCGAAGAGATCGAATGCGTCATCGAGGCGACCGGCCATCCGATCGCCGGCACGCGGCATGCGCTCGGTGCCATCGAGAGCCGCAAGCATGTCGTGATGGTCAATGTCGAGGCCGATGTGATGGTCGGTCCGATCCTGGCGGAGAAGGCCCGCGCTGCCGGCGTCATCTATTCCATGGCCTATGGCGACCAGCCGGCGCTGATCTGCGAACTCGTCGACTGGGCGCGCGCTACCGGCTTCGAGGTCACGGCCGCCGGCAAGGGCATGAACTTCGAGCCGCGCTACCGCTATTCGACGCCGGATACCGTCTGGGGCTACTTCGGCTGGACCGAAGAGGAAGTGGCGAAGGGCGATTTCAATCCGAAAATGTACAACTCCTTCACGGACGGCACCAAAGCGGCGATCGAAATGGCGGCCGTCGCCAACGGAACTGGTCTCGACTGCCCCGATGATGGTCTCGCCTTCCCGCCGGCTGGTCTTCACGACCTCGCCCGCGTCTTCCGCCCGGCACGCGAGGGCGGCCGGATGGCCAAATCCGGTCTGGTCGATATCGCAGCCAGCCAGGAGCCCGATGGCCGTGAGGTCTTCAACAACATCCGCTACGGCGTGTTCGTCACGTTCAAGGCGCACAACGAATATGCTCGTGCCTGCTTTAAACAGTATGGCCTGCTAACCGATCCTTCGGGCTGGTACGCTTCCATGTGGCGTCCCTTCCACATCATCGGCCTCGAGACTTCGGTCAGCGTGCTTTCGGCCGTGCTCCGCAACGAGCCGACCGGCTCCTCCAAGGAATTCCGGGGCGATGCCGTCGCGACCGCCAAGAAGGACATGCAGCCGGGCGAGATGCTGGATGGCGAGGGCGGCTACGCTGTCTGGGCGAACGCCATTCCGGCCACCCGCAGCCTTGATCTCAAGGCACTGCCGATCGGCCTTGCGCACAATGTCAGACTGAAGCGGCCGATCAAAAAGGACCAAATCGTCAGCTTCGACGATGTTGAGATCGCCAACGACCTCGATGTCGTGACGCTGCGCCGGGACATGGAAGAGCGCTTCCGCCCAGGCCAGGACGCGGCAGCTTGATTGTGCGGGGAGGGGAGGGAAAGATGGAAGCCTTCGTCGTGATTGCCGAATTCCGTGTCCGACCGGAACGCTTGGTGGAGTTTCTAAACGCCGCAAGCGACGATGCGGCGCACTCGGTCGCGGATGAACCGGGATGCCATCGGTTCGATGTCGTTCAGCCCGAAGGAGAGGGCAGTACCGTCGTCTTTTACGAGGTCTATGACAGCCGTGCGGCTTTCGACGCGCACCTTGAAACGCCGCATCTCGCGCGGTTCCGTGCGGCGTTCCCGCCGCTCATCCTGGAGGAGCGGCCCGTTCGCTTCTTTCTTCGCCATTATCCGTGAAAGGGTAGCACTATGGCCAACGGAGCAAGGCGGATCGCCGTCATCGGAACCGGCATCATGGGTGGCCCCATGGCCGGGCGGCTCGCGGATGCCGGCTATCCCGTTACCGTGTGGAACCGCACGCGGGACAAGGCGGATGCGCTTTCGTGCCGCGGCATCGAGACCGCAACCACGGCGGCGGAAGCCGCTGCCGGGGCCGACGTGGTGATCGTCATGCTGAGCTCCGGCCCAGTCTGCGAGGACGTGCTTCTCGACAGCGGCGGCGTTGTGGCTGCGATGAAGCCAGGAGCGGCACTCGTCGTCATGAGCTCGATTCCGGTGGAAACGGCCGTTCTCATTGGGGAAAAGGCTGCTGCCCGTGGACTGGTCTATAGCGATGCGCCGGTCTCGGGCGGAGAGAAAGGCGCGCGCGAAGGCACGCTCGCTATCATGGCGGGCGGTGATGCGACAGATGTTGATGCGCTTTACGATGTGTTCGCCTGTCTCGGCCGAGTGACGCATGTCGGTCCCGCCGGCTGCGGAGCGCTAACGAAGCTCGCCAATCAACTCATCGTCGCCTCGACGATCTGTGCCGTGGCCGAGGCGCTGACACTCGCCGAGCAAGGTGGTGCGGATCCCGCCCGCGTCCGCGAAGCGCTGCTCGGTGGATTTGCCGACTCCACCGTTTTCCGCCAGCACGGCTTAAGAATGGTAACAGGCGATTTTCGGCCAGGGGGGCCGGCAAAGTACCAGGTGAAAGACACATCCACGGCTCTGGCATTTGCACATAGCCGCGGATTGAGACTACCGGTTGGCGAGGAGGTCGACCGGCTCTACCAGGCCATGGTCGACAACGGCGATGGCGATCTGGATCATAGCGGAATCATTCTTGAGCTTCGGCGCATGAACGAGACCGCGAAACCGACGGCTTGTGCCTAACATCAAACTTTGGGAGGAAAGACATGAAACTGGCAATTATCCGCGGTCTGCTCGCAGCCGCTACCCTCTTCTCCGCCTCGCTCGCTCAGGCCGAAACCCTGACGCTCTCGACCCCGGATGCCGATACGTCGGAGATCACCCTTGCAGCCAACAAATTTGCCGAACTCGTATCAGCCAAGACGAACGGCGAGTTGACGATCAAGGTGTTTCCGAACGGCACGCTCTACGGCGGCGATCCGTCGGCGGGGGTCAAGCAACTCGCCGGCGGCTCGTTGGATATGCTGCTGAACTCGACATCGCTCTATGCGACCTTCAATCCGAAGTTCACGGCAATCGCCATCCCCTATCAGTTCCGCGACATCGATCAGCTGCGCGCCTACCTCGATAGCGACCTCGGCCAAGAACTTCAGGGTGACTTGAGCAAGATCGGCATTCTCGGGCTCGATCTTTGGTCTCGCCCCTTGCGCCAGATCACCAATTCGAAGCTACCGATCACCTCGCCGGCCGATTTGAAGGGCATGAAGCTGCGTGTGCCGAACAATCCGCTCTGGGTGGAATTCTTCGGGGCCATGGGTGCTGCTCCGACACCGATGGCCTTTGCGGAAGTCTACAATGCGCTCCAGTTGAAAGTCGTCGACGGCCAGGAAAACCCGATCAATGTCCCCGTCAGTGCTCGGCTTTTCGAAGTGCAGAAATACGCCACGATCAGCAACCACATTGCCGACGCCTGGGTGCTCGGCATGAACCCGGCGCGCTATGAGGGCTTGAGCGATAGCTTCAAGGCTGCGTTGCAGGAGGCGGCAAAGGAAGCTGAAGCGTGGAAGGCCGAAAACGATGCCGCGGACATCGCGAAGTCGCTTGAAACCCTCAAGTCGAACGGCATGGAGATCAATGAACTGACCGACGAACAGCGCCAGGCCTTCGTCGCAGTTGCCGCCGGCCTCTCGGATAAGTTCTCCGCTCTCGTGAAGGATCAGGCCTTCTTCGATCGCACCAAGTCCTTTGCCAAAACGAACTGATGCGCCGGGACGGTACCTTGCGTAGGCGCGAGGTACCGTCAAATCCGGCTTCGGTCTCATTTCTGCGGAAAGGCATTCTCATGCGTCCTTCTTTCGGCTCCTCGCTCGGCACCTTCGTGAAGATTGTGGCCGATGTGGCGGCCGGCGCCGCCTGCGCCGGCATTCTGATCGTAGTCCTTCTCCAGGTCATCGGCCGGCTTGCCGGGCACCCGTTTCCCTGGACGGAGGAGGCGACGCGCTTCCTCTTTATCTGGATGGTGTTTCTTGGCCTTGCGGCTGGGTTCAGAACTGTCGAGAGCGCACGCGTCGTCGTCTTCCTAGTATTGGCGCGCCGTCTCTTCCATCATCTGGCGGTGCCGATCTACGTCGCGTCCTCTGTCTTCTTCTTTGGATTGATGGGATGGACGGGGCTGACGCTGGTGCGCCAGCAGGTCATGATGAGCGAGACCGCTGCCACGCTTCCCATTCCGATGTGGATCATCGGCATGGTGATGCCGGTCTCCGCCGCGATTGCGATCCTTGCGATCCTGGAATCGCTACGCAGCCGCCGTGACCTCATCGCGCTCCCAGAACTCGGCCTGCCGGCGAACGAAAGTGCCCATGCCGACATCTCGATCTCAGCGGGACACTAATCATGTCGCTCTTTCTTCTTATCTCCTTCTTTGCGTTGAGCATGCTCGGAATTCCGCTCGCTGTCGCATTGGCGCTTGCCGGCGTTGCGACGCTCTGGCTCTACACGTCCATGCCTATGGATTTGCTGTCTCAGACGATGTTCTCGTCGATGAACTCGTTCCTACTTGTGGCGGTGCCTCTATTCATTCTGGTTGGCGCCGTGATGGAGCGCGGCCGGGTCGCCGAGCGCATCTTCGACTTTGCCGAGGCTATCGTCGGCTGGCTTCCTGGTGGGCTTGGCCATGTCAATGTGATTTCGTCCGTCATCTTTTCGGGCGTCTCCGGCTCATCGGTTGCTGATATCGCCTCGGTCGGAGCGATCGAGATCAAGGCAATGGAGCGCCACGGTTTCCCGAAGGGCTACGCGGTCGGCATGACCCTCTGTACCGCAACGTTGTCCTCGATCATTCCGCCGTCGATCCTCGTGGTCATCGCCGGCTCTATCGCCAACGTGTCCATCGGAACCCTGCTGGTGGCCGGCCTGGTGCCAGGTCTCTTCATCGCCTTCGCTTTCCTCGTCTTCAACCACTTCTACTCGGTCCACTACGGTTACAATCCGCCAACGCCGTTCAACATCCGCCTCGTGGTAGTGACCGGTCTGCGCGCCATCCTGCCGATGCTGACGCCGCTCATCCTCATCATCGGCATCGCCAGCGGCTTGTTCACGCCGACCGAGGCAGCCGCCATCGCCGTCGTTTACGTCGCGGTCCTTGGGATCCTAGTCTACCGGACCTTGCCTCTCAGCGAGATCCCGGAGATCTTAATCTCGACGGCGCGCATTTCCGGCACCATCCTGTTCATTGCCGCTACCTCGCAGCTCGCCGCGTGGATATTCACCTTTGACGGCCTGCCCGAGAAAGTAGCCGACCTGATGGAGGCTATGAGCCTCGGCCCGATGACCGGCATGCTGGTGATCTTCGTGTTCCTCTTGATCATCGGCATCTTCATGGAAGCGATCCCGGCGATGTTCATCCTCATCCCCGTGCTGATGCCGCCGGTGCAGGCGCTCGGTATCGATCCGATCCATTTCCTGATCGTCACCGTGATGACCCTAACGCTGGGTCTGGTGACCCCACCCGTCGGCGTCTGTCTTTTCGCGGCGGCGCAGGTCGCCAACATGCGGGTCGAGGATGTCATCCGGGGCTCGCTAGCACCAATGGCGGTCTTGACACTCGCCATCTTCGCGCTGGTGCTTTTCCCGATCCTCACACTCGGGCCCATCCGCTTGCTGGGAATGTATTGATAATGGTCGGTGCAGCAGAAAGCCTGCGCGCAGAAAGGCCTCAGGCAGCTCATATCCTCGTCATGGGCGTTGCTGGCACGGGAAAGAGTGTGATTGCAAGCAGGCTCGCCGCCGCGCGCGGCGGTATCTTCATCGAAGCGGACGACCATCACAGCCGCGAGAATGTCGAGCGCATGCGTCGGGGGATTGGCCTCACAGATAGCGATCGCTGGCCATGGCTGGCGGCCGTTGCGGAAGCTGCGCTCGGTGCGAAAGGTCAGCCGGTGATCATTGCCTGTTCCGCCCTCAAGCGCAGCTATCGCGATTACCTCCGCGAGAGGATCGGGACGTTCCCGATCCTCTATCTCACGGGCACTCCAGTGCTGATCGGCGAACGTCTCGCCCATCGCCAGAGCCACTTTGCCAGCGGCTCTCTTCTGGAAAGCCAATTGCAAACCTTGGAGCCGCCGGCAGAAGACGAGGATGTTGTGCATCTCGATATCCGCTTGCCGCCAGATGACATTCTTGCGGACGCGCTTGCCCGCCTCGTTGGTCGATGCATGGCACGCGGCTGATCCTCAGCCCTTTGCGGCCCAGCTGTCCCGTTCGTCGCGCAGCCAGTCGAGGAAGGTCCGGACCTTCTTTCGTCGCAGGTGGTCGAATGGGCAGACGATCCATTGGGTCACCAGTCGCAGCGCCGGGTAGGTCGCGACGGGGCAGACGAGGCGACCGGAGGCGAGCTCCTCCTCCATCATCAGCGTGCTTTCGAGTGCAATCCCCATTCCACGGGCCGCGGCGTCGATCGCCATGTGACTGCGGTCGAACAGCACGCGCTGCCAGCGAACGGCAGGCGTAACACCTGCCAGCGGAAACCATGTCGTCCATTGCGCCTGGGACTTGGCGGAATGGATGAGGCGGAACGATGGGAGGTCTTCCGGGGTGAGGCTGCCTGCGGCGGCGTACCGCGGCGAGCAGACTGGTAGGAACTCCTCTTCCACCACCCCTTCGACGAAGAGGCCTGGCCATCGTCCGTCGCCATGCCGAAGCTCGATATCGACGATCTCCTGGCTGAAATCGGTCGGCTCATTGGTGCCGTCAAGGCGGACTTCCAGGTCTGGCTGCTGGTCGAGAAAGGAGGCGAGCCTTGGAAGCAGCCATTTGTTGGAAATCGTTGGCGTCGCGCGAATGGTAAGGCTGGTGACGGAGCGAAAACCCTTAATGGTCGCGGTAGCCTCGGCAATGTGCTCGACCTGGTCGGCGATCATCGAGAAATAGCGCTCGCCGGCTTCTGTCAGCACGATTCCGCGGCCGGCTTTCGCGAGCAAGGCGACGCCGAGTTGGAGTTCGAGTGCCTGGATCTGCTGACTGACAGCTGACGGCGTGACACTGAGTTCCTTGGCGGCACGCGAAATGCTGCCGGCGCGGGCGGTGGTGTGGAACACGAAGATCGGTTTGATGGGGATGTGCATTAGGGTCTGTCCGCAGAAGGCTCCCATTCTTAAACCACCTGTCGTCCGTCCCGCCAAGTGCCGAGCAGGCGGCAACGCAGCAATGCATAATCTGCACAGGAATGCTGAGGCGCCAAGCTGTAAAGTCGCGCTAGGAAAACGAGGACATGACGATGCGTTTGAGCAGCACCCGTAATTCGCAGAGCATCACCCGCCGTCTCTGGGAAGTATTCATCACTTCCCGCACCTATCGGGCGCGTCAGCTTCTCATGAATCGCAGCAAATAATTTCCTGCCTTCGTTCGCGCGTCGTAAGCGGCCCTGGAGGCAACCTGCTTTTCCGCCAAGTTTGCGATGAAGTTCTCTTTTGTGCTTCGAAAGTCGCATAATATATCGGCGGGAGCTGGAACTGGTTGCGAGCTTCTGAGCGCGCTGGGCCTGAGAGTTCAACCCGCTGCTGCTTCGCACATTAGCTCGTACGGGTCCGCGCCGAGAGCAGGATATGGACATTAAGTGAATGTACCTTCGCCTCGAAACCGCACCTGCCGGGTCGGCTCCGAAGAGGGCGGACGTGCCGCCCTCTGCCCCTTTGACGCGTCCACGTTTGTGGTGGATGGGTACATTGACGTTTATCAGGGATATGCGGTCGCCCCGTCGGGTTTTCGGGTGACCTTCCGCTCCCAGTGAATGTAGTCGTCTTTCTGCAGCGCCTTCTCATCGATCTCTAGACCCCAGCCCGGCCTGTCAGGTCGCAATTCCATATGCCCGTCCACTGGCATATAGGGATCTGCCGCCCAGGGGGCGTGAGCATGCGGCTTGAACTCCAGTACCTTGAAGTTCGGCTGAGCTGCACAGAAGTGGACGTTGACCGCAGTTGCAAGCGGCCCCATCGGGTTGTGCGGCGCCACCGTCACATAGTGGGCCTCGGCGATGGCTGCTATCCGTCGCATCTCGGTGACACCGCCGACCACGCAGATATCGGGTTGGATAATGTCGGCGCCGCGCGCAGACAGGAGCGAAAGGAATTCGAACCGCGAATAGAGCGATTCGCCTGTTGCCAGCGGCACTGTCACCTTCGACTTCAGCTCGGCCCAGGCAGGAATATGCTCAGGTCGGATCGGCTCCTCGTAGAAGAGGGGATCATTCGGCGCAATGGCGGCAGCAAGCTGCACGGCCTGGTAAGGTTCGAAAATCTTTGCATGCGCATCGAAGGCGTATTCGAAGTGCGAAGGAGTGATTTCGCGGATCTTGCCGAACCAGTCGCCGGTTTCCTTGACGAGTTCGCCCCAGCGTCCGGCATGGAGATCACGTCGATAGGGGCTGAGCTTGAACGCAGTATAGCCGTACTTTTCGTTGAGCTCGAGAGATTGCTCCCGTGCGGCTTCCGGATCGGGTGCCGTGTAGACACCGCAATAGACCTTCACGCGATCACGCACATTGCCACCGAGCAGCATGTAAACTGGCAACCCGGCGGCCTTTCCGGCGATGTCCCAGAGTGCGTGATCAGTCGCCGAGATCGCGGCAAGGCCAAGGGCTCCGGGCGGGAAGCGGCATTGCTGGTTGAGCTTGAGCGCGAGGAATTCGACGCGGCGCGGATCTTCGCCTTCGATCTGATGGAAGAGATAGTCGAAGAGTGGGGGCAGCGCCCAGTCCGGGCCGTGGTTGTAGCACTCGCCCCAACCGGAAATGCCCTCGTTGGTCTCGATCTTCAAAAGCAGGCGCGGGCGGTCGTCTACACGCTGCATGTAGGTCTTGAAGCCTGTGATATGCATGACACTCTTCCTTAGGCCGCACGGCCTTTTTCGGCGACATTGTCGACGATCGCGCGCAGATCAACTCGCTCTGCTTCGGTCAGTCTTTCGACGCCGGGCACCCGCACGGGGCCGACATCGGTTCCGAGCATTCCAAGCGCTTCCTTGACGACGGTAACGTTGGCTCCGTTCAGATACTTGGTGCGAAGTGCCTCGAAGCCGGCAATGTCATTGATGAGTGCGCGGGCTGCGGCGTAGTCGCCATTTTCCAACGCCTTGTGAATAGCATGCGAGCGCTCCGGGAAGACGTTGACGAGACCAGAGGTGAAGCCGCGGGCTCCCATCGCGTAGAAGGCGGGCGCCCAGCCTTCTGCGAGACCGCAGACCCATATCGCCGGCGCATCTTTCGTCGCGCGAATCACCTCAGCAAGAAGCATCAAATTTCCGGAGGCGAACTTGATGCCGGCGATGTTAGGATGCAGTGCAAGCTTGCGGAAATCGGCAACCGAAAAAGTGTCGCTCCGCACATAAGCGATGACCGGAACTGTAGTGGCTTCTGCGAGCTCAAGGAAATATTTGGCTTGGAAGCTTGGGCCAGCGAAAGGGTCCATCGGGTGGTGTCCCATGATGGCGTCGGCACCTTCGGCGATTGCGTCGCGGGCCAGGGCCTTCGCTTCTGTGAGCGAACGGCCGACGGCGGCGCTGACAAGCGACTTGCCCGCGGCAGCCTTGATGGTTGTGGCATGGACCGCGCGCACTTCGTCCATGGTCAGGGTAAAGAACTCGCCGGTATTGCCAGCCGCCATCAGATTGTGAACGCGCGCATTGGCGAGGCGGGCGATGAGATCCGAAAGCTTTGCGGTATCAACGCTCCCATCGCTCTTGTAGGGGGTCACGGGCACGCCAGATATACCCGTAAGGGATTTGCGGATCTTCTCCATTGCCTCGGTCACGTCAAATATCCTCTTTCTTCTTGAACACGATGTTGAGGTAAGTTTCACCGGAACGCACGACATGGTCGCGCATCACGCGTTCCGCTTTGTCGCTGTCGTTCGATATGATGGCGGCTGCAATCGCGGTGTGCTCGGCCAGCGCCTTGCCCCGTTCGAGCGGATCGGAATGGATAACGCGGCGAATGCTGCCATCGTAGAACTGCTGTCGCTCGATCATGCGCGAGAGATACTGGCATCGCGAGGCAATGTGGATTTGCTCGTGGAAAGTCTCATTCAGCGAAATCAGATCGTCGGCGATGCCGTGTTCGGTGGCGTTAGCCATCATCGTGACGATCTCCTCGAGTTTCTGGATTTCGTCCTTCTCGATCCGCTTGGCAGCCAGATGCGCGATCATCGATTCCAGCGCGGCGCGTGCCAGGATCATTTCTTCCGCCCAGCTCGCATTGAAACGGATCAGCACGCCACGGCGCGGCAAGGTCTCCACTAGTCCTTCCGTTTCAAGCTGACGCAACGCTTCCTTGATGGGTGTGGTGCTGACGCCGAGCTGCTCGGCGAGCTGGCGCTCGTTCACCCGCTCGTCAGGCGCAAACCGGCCTGAAAGGATCGCCGTTCTCAACGTCCGGTGCACATGATCGCGAAGCGTCGTCAGAAACCGCGGGTCGATCTTTTCGATGCGGTCTTCGCCAGGCGCTTTCGATGCCTCGTTTTGCATGTCTCGAAAATCCCCCGTTGACCACAAAATCAATTTGTGAGATCTGATATACCAGATTTCAGATCGGTGTCGATATGAAAAATCGCGCTTGGGGAGAGGCCCAGTGCACAAGGGAGGAGAATACGACTATGAAAAGACGCAGTTTTTTGATGGCGTCGGCTATAATGGCCTCGACTCTTGCCGTCCCGGTCGCCGTCCAGGCGGCAACGCCCGATGACCAGTTGGTTATCGCGACCAACATGTCCTCGATGCGTGGGTTGGATCCCAACGAGCTCAACCAGCTTGAAGCGGCCGAAATCGTCGCCAATCTCTATGAGCGGTTGATCGTTCTGTCCGCTGACGACATCACCAAGCCGCAGCCAGGGATAGCCGAGAACTGGACGGTGTCGGACGATGGCAAGACGTTCACCTTCAAGATTCGTTCTGGCGTCACCTTCCATTCTGGAAATCCGCTGACGGTAAGAGATGTCGAGTGGTCGTTGCGCCGGTTGGTTAAGCTCGGTCTTGCGCCTTCGGTCGATCTTCGCCAGTGGGGCATCAACGACAAAAATGTCGACCAACTGATCAAGGCAACGGATGAGTCAACCGTTGTGCTGCAGACACCCGAAGTCTGGAACCCGAACCTTATCCTGTTCTCGCTTGCGAGTTTTTCGACTTCTATCCTCGACAGCAAGCTTCTCGCCGAAAACGAGAAGAACGGGGACATGGGGCGTGAATTCCTGCAGACGAACGATGCGGGCTCGGGCCCTTATTCGCTCAAGACCTGGCGCGTTAACGACCTCTTGATTTCTGATGCCTTCAAGGACTACTGGCAAGGCGCGCCGAAGATGCGCCGCGTCATCCTCCGTCACATGCCGGAATCCTCCGGTCAGCGACTGCAGCTTGAAGCCGGCGATGTTGACGTCGCAACCCGTCTCTCGTCCACTGACCTTGCTGCGATTGAAGCGGGCGGCAAGGCAGAGATCCAGAAGACGCCGGGCTTCGGATTCTACTACCTGGCGCTTAATCAGAAAGACGAGATTCTTTCCAATCCGAAGGTCCGCGAAGCCTTCCGCTATCTGATCGACTATGACGGTCTCGCCAACACCGTGATGAAATATTACGGCATCAAGCAGCAGACGATCGTTCCGGGCGGCCTGCCGGGTGCTTTGAACGATAACCCTTACAAGCTGGACATCGAGAAGGCCAAGCAGTTGCTTGCCGAAGCTGGTTATCCTAACGGCTTCTCGAAGGTTTATTACGCCACGCCAGTCACCCCGGAATATGAAGTCGCGCAGTCGTTGCAAGCCAACGCGGCCAAAGCTGGCATCAAACTCGACCTTCAGGGTGGCGATCACATCGGTAAGTTCCGCAACCGCGAGTTCGAGATCTTCTCGGCGCGAACAGGCGAACGCCTGCCAGATCCCCATGCTGTGCTGGCATCCTACGCAACCAATCCAAACAATGCCGACGATGCCAAGCTGGCTGGCCTTATCGCGTGGCGCTCCGCCTGGGAAGTGCCGAAAAGCATCCAGGACATGGTGACAGCCGCCGCGCACGAGACTGACCAGCAAAAGCGGGCCGAACTCTATGCAAAGATCAACAAGGCGTATCTCGAAGCGTCTCCAGCGCTCGTGACTTCCTTTCAGCGCACGGACGCAAAAGCCGTGCGCAAGGAAGTCATCGGCTACGTGGGCCACTCAACCTGGCTGACGCGTTGGGACACAGTCTCGAAGGGCGACTAAGCCCTTCTGTCGAGGAGAATAATCGTGAGTATCTCACAGACATCGGCAATCGCCCCGGAACGCGCCAAAGCGGCGCTCGGTGCACTGCGCAAGGTGGCGGCATCCTTTGCCGTCATCCTGACGACGTTGCTCGGCCTGCTCGTTATCACCTTCGTTGTTGGCCGCATGGTGCCGGCCGACCCGGTCATTGCGGTGACCGGCGATCAGGCCGATCACGAGACCTACGAACGCGTCTACAAGGAGATGGGGCTGGACCAGCCACGCTATGTGCAGTTTGCAACTTATCTCGGCAATGTCGCGCATCTTGATTTCGGCCAATCGCATGTGACCAAGAATGCGGTTTCGAGCGATCTCGCTCGCGTCTTTCCGGCAACGTTGGAACTAGCCACTCTGGCAACGATCATTGGTGCCGGTTTTGGCATTCCTCTCGGCATCATATCCGCGGTGCGAAAAGGCACATGGGTTGATCATCTCGCGCGAATTGTCGGTCTGCTTGGCCATTCAACGCCCATCTTCTGGCTGGGTACGATCGTCATCCTCGTATTTTATGCGAAGTTCGGGCTCATTCCCGGCAGCGGCCGCCTGGACATTTACAATGAAGGGCTGGTCGAAGGGCCGACACATTCCATCCTCATCGATGCGGTCCTTGCCGGCGAATGGGGAGTTTTCTGGGATGCTTTGCTGCATGTCGCGGCCCCGGCGCTGATTCTCGGCTATGCGGCGATGGCCTATCTCAGCCGCATGAGCCGGAGCTTCATGCTGGAGCAGTTGCGGCAGGAATATGTGCTAACCGCCAAGGCCAAGGGCCTCGGCCAGCGCGCAATCGTGTGGCGCCATGCCTTCCGCAACATCCGGGTGCAGCTGCTGACCATTGTTGCGCTTGCCTACTGCGGACTGCTCGATGGTACCGTGTTGATCGAGACGGTTTTCGCCTGGCCGGGCCTTGGGCAGTATCTCACCTCGGCGCTGTTCTTCGCCGACATGAATGCCGTGCTCGGCAGTGTGCTGCTCATCGGCATCATCTCGATTGCCATCAATCTTCTGTCGGATCTGACCTATCGATTCCTTGATCCGCGTACCCGGTGACATCATGGCGACACGTTATTTCAATGAGCTGCATAATTGGTTGATCAATGAGGAGTTCTCCTCGATGCGTCAGGCACGCCTTCACAAGGCTTATGTGCTGTGGCTGAACCTGATCGCCAATCCGCTGGCTTTGGCAGGCTTCTTGGTGGTGCTGGCGCTGGTAGTGATCGCGATCTTCGCGCCGCTTCTCGCCAACCATGATCCGATCTTGCAGGATCTCACCCTGGCGTTGAAGCCGCCCTCAACGATGAACTGGTTCGGGACGGACGAGTTCGGCCGCGACGTCTATTCGCGTCTCATCTACGGGGCCCGCACAACGCTTTACATCAGCGTGTTGGTGACCATCATCGTCGCGCCGATCGGCTTCGCCATCGGCGCGGCAGCGGGCTATCTCGGTGGCTGGGTCGATGTTGTGCTGATGCGTATTACCGATATCTTCTTGTCATTTCCAAGTCTCGTGCTGGCGCTTGCTTTCTCAGCGGCTCTGGGGCCGGGGATCGAAAATGCGGTGATCGCCATTGCGCTTACGGTTTGGCCGCCGATCGCGCGTCTGGCGCGCGCCGAAACGCTGACTTTCCGTGGTGCCGACTTCGTGGTCGCCGCCGAGTTGCAGGGGGCAGGGATGGGACGCATTCTCTTTCGCCACATCGTGCCGCTGTGCGCGCCTTCAATCATCATTCGCCTGACGCTTAATATGTCGAGCGTCATTCTGACGGCGGCTGGCCTCGGCTTCCTCGGTCTCGGAGCGCAGCCACCGATGCCCGAATGGGGCGCCATGGCAGCGTCCGGCCGGCAATATCTGCTCGATGCCTGGTGGCTGACGACTGTTCCCGGCATCGCTATTCTTCTGGTCAGTCTCGCCTTCAACCTGCTCGGGGACGGACTGCGCGACATCATGGATCCCCGCAATGCCTGAACAGTCAAAACCGATCCTTTCGGTCAAGAACATGTCGGTGCAATTTCCGACGCTGTCCGGCGTAGTGAACGCTGTCAAGAACGTCAGCTTCGATGTCGGCCGTGAAAAAGTGGGCATTATCGGTGAATCCGGCTCCGGCAAGAGCACGACGGGGCGCGCGATCATGCGCCTGCAGCCAGCAACGGCCCATGTCATTGCTGATGAGATGCAGTTTGAGGACATCGACCTCCTGACCGCGAGCGAGGCCGAGATGCGGGCAATCCGCGGCAGCCGGATTTCGATGATCCTGCAGGATCCGAAATATTCGCTGAACCCAGTCATGACCGTCGGCGAGCAGATCGCCGAAACCGTCATTCTGCACGAGCGGCTCGGAAGAAAGGCGGCGCGCGAGCGCACGCTTGCCATGCTGGAGCGGGTGAACATCCGTGAACCGCAGCGCGTCTTCAATCTCTACCCGCATGAGGTCTCCGGCGGAATGGGTCAACGCATCATGATCTCGATGATGCTGATCTCTTCGCCCGCCCTCATCATAGCCGATGAGCCGACCTCGGCGCTCGACGTGACGGTACGCCAGCAGGTGCTGTCAATCCTGGACGATTTGATTAGCGAGCGAAACATCGGGCTGATCTTCATTTCGCATGATCTTAACTTGGTGAAGAGCTTCTGCGACCGTGTCGTCATCATGTATGCGGGCAGGATCGTCGAAACTATTGAGGCTTCGAACCTCGACCAGGCGACGCATCCCTACACCCGTGGACTTCTGGCGGCGTTGCCAAGTCTCGATTATCCGCGAGATAGGTTGGAAATCTTGAAACGACAGGCAAGCTGGGCGGAGGCGTGACATGTCCATTATATCGGTCAAGGACCTTGTGGTGTCCTTCGGCAGCGGCGGCGTTTCAAAGCAAGTGGTCAAACATGCCGCTTTCGATGTTGAGCCTGGCGAAACCTTTGGCCTGGTCGGAGAAAGCGGCTGTGGCAAGTCGACAGTTCTCGGCGCGCTCGCTGGTCGCATCAAGGATTGGAGGGGTTCCGTTTCGATAGACGGCGAGGAAGTGGGCCCGAAACGGTCCCGCTCGCAACTTGCCAAGCAGCAGATGGTGTTTCAGGATCCATTCGGCTCCCTGCATCCGCGCCATACGATCGGTCGTACGCTGCTGGAACCTCTTGAAATCCACGGTCTCGAGAATCGGCAGGAGCGTGTCGAGCAGGTTCTGCGCGACGTCGGTTTGCCCCCCGGGTTTAGGCATCGCTTTCCGCACCAACTATCCGGTGGTCAGCGACAGCGCGTAGCCATTGCACGAGCACTGATCCTAAAACCGCGCATCCTGCTGCTGGATGAGCCAACCTCGGCGCTCGATGTCTCGATCCAGGCTGAGATCCTCAACCTGCTGAAAGACTTACGGGAGCGTGAGAGGTTGACCTATATCCTCGTCAGTCACGACATGGCGGTGATAGCACATCTGTGTGGTCGCGTTGCGGTGATGTTGGACGGCCAGTTTGTCGAGGTGGCGAGCCGCGAGCAGCTTCTGCACGGCAATGTTCAGCATCCCTACACGCGGACATTGCTAGACGGCAGCAGGGGATATGTTTCGCCACGCAAGTTGGCGTCCTAAATGCTCCAGGGCGATTGGCTATTGGAGGCTCGCTTCTTTGGCGGAGCGTTTGCGCGCAGGCATCAAATGTCCTGTACTTGCGGCCCGAAGCAGCCGGCGGTTTGAGGGCGTGAGCGCAACAGGGGAAACATGCACTTCGGAAAGTTGCTGAAGCGGTTGACGCACCGCAGTCTGGCCGGCCCTCTGATGCGCGCCGAGGCGGTCGCCGGTCTAGTCCCTCTAAAACTTTCGCCACACTGCTCGAATTCGAAGCCGCAAGAACGAGCCTTGGTGGCGTCGGGCGTCAGTGAGGTTAGGAGGCCGCTACGCGGTGATATCTGTATGATGACAGGCCGTAAGCAGCCCCGGCGATGAAGTCCTTGCGATCAGCTTCGGCTCGCGTTCTGCGCAGATCGACGTTCCCAAGGACTGAACCGTCAGGGGCTTGCGTTTCTCGTGATTGCATGGTGGGCCCGGCAGGACACGAACCTGCAACCAATCGGTTATGAGCCGACGGCTCTAACCATTGAGCTACAGGCCCCACCAGAAATGTCTCTAAGGACAGCAGACCGATTGATCAAGCTCGTGTCGAGGGAGCAGGTTCGAGCCAACGAACGAAAAAACGCGCTTGTCTACTTCAACGCGATTGGTCAGTAGTGGTCAATCGCGTCGCGCAAAATTTCTAGTTGCGCACCTGGAGTTGCGCACCATGCGTCCCTCTCGGTATCCAGGGTAAATCGCCCATCATCGGGCGCGCTGAGGGGCATATGACGAGATACAGTCCGTTTCCTCCGAACTCCGAGGCGACGCCTAAGGCCGCCGCCGTATGGTTCGACCGTTGCCTGAGGGTTGATGGCTTTTCACCGAAGAGCCACTTTGGACAAGCGAGACACTGTCCGAAGCCGATAGCTGTTTCAACGGTCGTCCGGATGGCAGTAAGGACAGCTTTCATGTCAAACTCGAGCGTCAGTTTCACGATGCTTCACCATCCACCTGCAAGCTCCTGGCGGAGATGCTTTGGATATTGAACCTTTTTCCCACAAACATGGGTCCTGATGCCAAGCGGCGGCCAATCTTGACCGCATGGGGATGGTCGGGAGAGAACCTCTCGGGCGCTCTAGCTGTGAGTTGATGGCTGATGATATATTGCGTGGACTTGGCTCAGCTGGCCCTGGCTTCATGAACCACAAACCGCGCGAGCTGCGGTTCCTGATCAACTCTATGATTGCGTTGAAAGCAGATAGGGCATCAAGTCCACGGCTCACCCGGCGCCCCATTCCTGACACTAAGGGCTTTCACTAATAGACTTTCTGATCTATCTTAAACGTGGAATAAGCGCTTTGTCTGCTAATGACACGTCACCGGTACACCTTTGAATATGTTGAATAAAGACACATTGAACCCTGCGTCCCACGTTGCGACTTCGAAGCCGATACCGCTCCAGCGGCAGTCATCAGTTCGGCGCACGATGGAGATTGTTCTCGATACGTGGAACTTCCTCATTCTTCGCGAAGCGTATTTCGGAGTCCGCCGGTTCGACAAGTTCCAGCAGAGACTGGGCATTCCCCGGCAGACCTTGTCGTCGCGCTTGTCCGCCCTGGTCGCAAACGAGATCATGAGCGTGGGACGGCGGCCCAACGAACCCGGGCAGCAGTATTTCCTGACCGAACGAGGAAAGGATCTCTTTCCGACCATGCTGTCCTTGATGGAATTCGGCGACAAATGGCTGACGGGCGGCAAGGAGCCACCTCTGCAACTGATCCACAAGACCTGCGGCTGCGCCTGCCACCCGGTCACTGTCTGCTGCGAGTGCCTGGAGCCGTTCACGGCGCGAGAGGTTGCGCCCCGCGATGGGCCGGGTGCGGGCTACGCTCCCGTCGATACGCGGCCGACGTCGCGCCGGAGTTCCGATCCCACGCTTCTGGAGCGGGTGCGGCCATGCTCTGTCGCACGGACGCTCGGGATCATCGGCGACAGATGGAGCTTTCTGATCCTGCGGGAAGGCTGGTTTGGTGTCCGCCGCTTCGAGGAGATGCGGGAGAACCTTGGCATCGCCACGAACATCCTTGCCGATCGTCTTGCGCGCCTCGTACAGGCGGAGGTGTTTCGCAAGGTTCCCTATGGTTCAAGCGAACGTTTCGAGTACCGCTTCACCGAAATGGGGCTCGATCTCTACAAGCCGATGCTGGTGATGATGGCCTGGGGAGACCGCTGGCTTGCGGAGGGCAAGCCTCCGATGCGCCTGCGGCACAAGACCTGCGGGCAGGACTTTTCAGCGATCGTCGTTTGCTCCGAATGCAGGAAGCAGATCACGGTGAAGGATACCGACTACATTCTGCGTTATCCGTTCAATCTGTGACGGCAGCGGCCGGATCGCGACGCGCCTGCAGCATCCGGAATATCCGCTCCGGCGTGACGGGAAGCGTTTCCACCGAGACGCTGAGGTGGGAAAGCGCGTCGGATACGGCGTTTGCGATCGTCGCCGGCGCGCCGATCGTGCCGCCTTCGCCCATGCCGCGGAACCCGCCTACATTGTTGGGCAATTCCGCTTCGATATGCACGATGCCGATATCAGGCACATTGGTCGCCACCGGAACGAGGTAGTCCGCAAGGCTTGCCGCGACGGCTTGGCCCTGGTCGTCGTGCACGATCTCCTCCAGAAGAGCCGCGCCGATGCCCTGCGCCACTGCGCCCTGCACCTGGCCATCGACGATCATCGGATTGATGATCTTGCCGCAATCCTCAGCCACCACGTAACGCAGGACCTTGACGCTGTAGGTCTCGGGGTCGACCTCGACCATGGCGAGATGGGTGGATGAACAGGCGGTGCCGAGATAGGGATCATAGGTCTCCGATGCGGCGAGATCCTCGCGCTGATCGCGCGGAATGCGCCCCATCTGCGAATAGACGGCCGATGCGATCTCCTTGAGCGTCATCGTGCGGTTCGAGTTCCGGCTGGTGACGGTGCCGTCATGCATGTCGAGGTCATCGATGCTCTGCTCCATCAGATAGGCGGCCGCGCGCAACACCTTGCCCTTGACGACGCGTGCGGCAAGGGTAGCCGCGCCACCGCCGAGTACGGCCGAGCGGCTGGCATAGGTTCCGCTGGACATCGGCACCAGCGCGCTGTCGCCATGCTTGACCTCGATATCCTCGAGCTTGCAGCCGAGTTCGTCGACGATCACCTGAGCAAGAGTGGTCTCAAGACCCTGTCCGTGCGAGGCGATGCCGAAGGCGGCGGTGATCGCACCCGTCGCATCGATCTCGATTTTCGAGGTTTCCGTGCCGGTGTTGATGGGCATGCCGGGAGCGACGGAGATGCGCGAGCCGATGCCGGTCAGTTCCGCATAGCTTGCAAGGCCGATACCGACCCAGCGTCCATTCCGCCGCGCTTCATCCCTTTCGAGCAGGAGGTTGGGATAATCGACATGCGCGCAGGCGCCGGCCAGGCATTCCTGAAACGCCGACTTGTCCCAGATGATCCCGGAGGCGGTCCGATAGGGGAACTCATCGGCGTTGACGAGGTTCCTGCGGCGAAACGCGACCGGGTCCATGCCCAGCTTGCCCGCCGCCATTTCGATCAAGCGTTCCATCGCGAATGTCGAGGATGGCCGGCCGACGCCGCGATAGGGTCCGGTAGGCGGCTTGGGGGTGAGAACACCTCGGATACGGCCCCGGTAATGCTCCATCCTGTAAGGGCCGGGCAGGAAACTCACCACCTGCACGGTTTCGAGGGCAGCGGTCCAGGGATAGATCGAATAGGCGCCGACATCGCCGATGACGTCGGCCCTGAGCCCGATCAGCATCCCGTCCTCCGTGACGGCGAGCTCGGCTTCTATCAATTCATCGAACGCCTGGCTCGTCGCAGACAGGTCTTCCAGGCGATCGCTGATGAACTTCACCGGGCGCTTGAGCTTGCGAGCAAGGGCGCAGACAAGGATTTCCTCTCCATACAATGACCCCTTCCCGCCAAAACTGCCGCCAACATCCGGCGCGACGACCCGCAGGCGCGTGCCGGGCAAGTCGAGGCATCCAGACAGGACATCCCGGATGACGCCGGGGATGTTCGACGAGGTGTAAAGCGTCAGCGCCTGCTTTCGCCCATCCCATTCGGCAAGGTAGGATCGGTTTTCCATCGCGACGGCCGTCTTTCGCGTCATCCGGAACCGGCCCTTGACGGTCACCGCGGCGCTCTCGAATGCGGCATCGACGTCGCCGCGCTTGAATTCCCGCCGGATGATCGTGTTCGTGCCGGCTTCCTCGTGCAGCAGCGGGGCGTCGTCCTTCACCGCGTCGACCTGCCGGATCGCGAAGGGTAAGGGTTCGTAGTCAATGGTGATATGCTCCAGCGCGTCCTCGGCGGCGTAGCGGCTTTCCGCGACGACGGCGACGACGGGTTCGCCGACATAGCGCACCTTGTTGCGCGCCAGTGGCCAGATGGGCGTGGCGTAATAGTCGGGCATGCGGGAGGTGGGGATCGCCGGCCTGACCTCGTTTTCCAGATCCGTCGCGTCGTAGATGGCGATGACCCCGGGAACGGAGAATGCCTCGCCGACATCGATGTTGAGGATGCGGGCATGCGGCTGATCGGAGCGGCGCAGCGCGACATGCAGCATTCCGGCCGGCGCCATGTCATCGACATATTGGCCCACACCTGCAAGCAGCCGCGGGTCTTCGGTGCGCTTCACCCGTTTGCCGACAAGCTTGGGGCGGAGTTCGACGGAATGGTCGTGCAGGCTCATTCGTAAAACTCCCCGCCCTTGCGCAGGGCCTGCCACTGCGCCTCGTCATGTCCGGAGACGATGGTCGCGCCCTTGTCCCGGAAGGCCTTCAAGCGCGCGAGCGCCGCCGCGGCGAGCTCCATGTTCCAGGTGTTCCGCGGCGCGACGCCTGCATCGATATTGGCCTGAAGGGGCGCGGCGTCGGAGGCGAGAACGAAGGTGCCGCTGTCCCGCAGCGATACATGCGCGACGGTCATGCCGGGCGTATGGCCGGGCATGGGAAGGAGGACGATGTGCCCGTCGCCGAAGACGTCGTGCTCCGCGCCGAAGGTCTGAAAGCCTTGCGGCTGGTCCCATTCCGGTTTCATATAGCCCTGGTTTTCGGCGGCGTTGGTTTTCGCTGCCGCGACTTCCGCCTCATGGCACAGGATCGTCGCGCGGCCAAAATACTGGTTACACCCGCAATGGTCGGGATGCAGGTGCGAGCAGATCACGACGTCGATGTCGCCAGCCTCAAGGCCGAGCGCTGCCAGTTGCCGGACAACCGTCTGCTCCGGATCAAATATCGGCGTCATCACCTTGGCCAACCCGCCCCAGCGGGCTTGCGGATCGGTGGCGGCCTCAGGGTTGCAGCCGGTGTCGAACAGCACGTTGCCTTGGCGGTGCCGTATCAGGGTTGCGTGGACAGGCAGTTCGATCGTCTCCTCCTTCGCCACACCGGGAACGAAGACGGATCGGCGCATGCGCAGCCGGCCGCCGGCAAGAAAATGCATCTTCATGTCAGAGGTCCTCTTTCCCTCGCCAGCTCCCGGACGGCGTTGACGATGTGTTCGTAGCCCGTGCAGCGACAGATATTGCCGGACAGCGCCTCGCGGATCTGCTCGTCGCTTTCGAGGGGGTGGTGGCGCAGCATGTCGGTGATCGCCATGATGAAGCCGGGCGTGCAGAAGCCGCATTGCAGGGCGTGGTGCTGGCGGAACGCTTCCTGTATCCGGCCGAGCTGATCGGCGCTCCCCTGTCCCTCGACCGTCTCGATCTCCACGCCTTCGGCCTGGACGGCGAGCGTCAGACAGGACCTTGCGCTCCGGCCGTCGAGAAGGACGGTGCATGCACCGCAGACACCGTGCTCACAGCCGACATGCGTTCCCGTGAGGCCAAGCTCGTGGCGCAGGAAATCGCTGAGCAGCATGCGCGGTTCGATGGTCGCGGTGTGGGCCACGCCGTTCACGCTGACGCTGAGGGTGATCTTCTTTTCACGCATCTGCGCCGTCCTTTCGAAAGGTTGCCCGCTTCCAGGCATCGCGCAGTGCACGCCGCGCAAGTACGCCGGCAAGGTGTCTGCGATAGTCGGCGGACGCGTGGATATCGGTATTTGGATGGAGGAGCCCCTTCAGGGCCTCCGACACGTCCTGCAACAGCGTCTCCGAGATCGCCTGGCCCTCGACGAGCGTTTCGATGTCCGGCAGGCGCAACGGCGTCTCGCCGACGCCCATCATGCCGAAACGGACGTCGCATGCGACGCCGTCGACGATGCGCAGCGTGGTCGCCACGCAGGCGAGGGCAAAATCGCCGTGCCGCCTGGAGAATTCCTCGAAACCCCAGCCCGTCTCGGGCGGCATCGTGTCAATGTCGATCGAGGTGACGAACTCGTCCGGTTCGAGCGACGTCATCAGCGAGCCGACGAAGAATTCCGAGGCGGCGATCTGCCGTTCTCCCCGGATCGAGAGGGCGGCAATCGTCCCGTCGAGGAGAAGCGTCATCATCGGCATTTCCGCTGCCGGGTCCGCATGACAGACGCTGCCGCAGAAGGTACCGCGATTGCGCACCGTCAAATGCGCCACGTGATGCATGGCGTCGTGCAGGATCGGGATGTGCCGGTGCACGAGCGCATCCGACGCGGTCATGCGGTGCCGCACCGTTGCGCCGATGCGCAGCCGTTCACCGCGCTTTTCGATGCGATCGAGGCCGGCAATGCGGTTGATGTCGATCAGGATCGTGGGCTTCACCAGGCGGAAGTTGATCATCGGCATGAGGCTCTGGCCGCCCGCGATGATCTTACCGTCGCCGCCTGCAGCGGCAAGGGCCTCGGCAGCCTCGGCTGCCGATGTCGCGGCGAGGTATTCGAAGGGTGCCGGTTTCATTGCGCCGCCGTCGATAGGAAGGGCGCTTTCCGGCATCGTACGGCCGCGCGCGCCAGAGTGTTCCGATATATCGCGGAAAGCCTTGTCATCGCGGCTCCTCCCAGCCTCGCCAATCCCACGGCGCATTCCAAAATTAACTTGCATTATTAGACTTAAAATAGGATTGTCAAGCAATACCAGAGCCCCGGGAAAGGGCAGATTTTTCGATTGGGACGAGGAGGATATTCCATGGACATGACTGGCCAGCAGCACATTCCCGCGAGCAAAGAGGAGGTGTGGAGTGCCCTGAACGATGCCGACGTGCTGAAAGTCTGTATCCCTGGATGCCAGGAGCTAACGAAGTCTTCCGAGACAGAAATGTCGGCTGTCGCTGTCATCAAGGTCGGGCCCGTGAAGGCCCGGTTCCAGGGTGCCGTGACGCTGTCGGACCTCGATCCGCCGAACGGCTATCGGATCACCGGCGAAGGGCAGGGCGGCGTCGCCGGATTCGCAAAGGGAGTGGCGGTCGTTCGTCTGGAAGCGGTCGAGGATGGAACCGTCCTGCATTATACCGTCGATGCCCAGATCGGCGGAAAGCTGTCACAGCTTGGCGGGAGGCTTATCGATGCAACCGCAAAACAAATGTCGGGGCAGTTTTTCAAGCGATTTGCCGAAGAGATCCGCGCCCGCCAAGGTGCTGGACAGTCATTGGCGACATCTACCGAGGGTGATGCCTTCGCGCAACCCGGCCCAGTAAGGCAGTCGGTCGCCGTCACGTCGTCGAGCGAAAGTGCCTCCGCCTTGCCGCGTGCGCGCGCCGTGCAAGTTTCCGCGTCGCCCACCGGCACTTCGCTCAGCCTGCCGGTTCTTGCGGCTGTCGTCTTCGCCGCCGTGGTGGTGGCGACGTGGGCGCTCCATGGGGGATTGCTGCCGAGCCTTACGCCGCCGGCGGACGGTCCGGCGCGCATTTCGCCGGATTTGGCGAGCATTGTTCAGCTCATCATGGCCGCAGCCATCGGCTACCTGTTCGGGTCTCGTGGAAGGCGCGCCGGCTGAAATCAAAAACCGGGGCAGAAAACCGGCCCCGGTGAAGCACACTTGCATAAGAAGACTTAAGTCAAGGTTTTTGAACGCTCGAGCAGCGCCTTCAGTTCACCGAACACACCCCGCCTGAACATCATCACGCATACGACGAAGAACAGGCCGATGATGAAGGTGATCGGCAGGCCGCTGGTCGACAGAAAATGCTCCAGCCCGACGACGATGCTGGCGCCGACGATCGGGCCGATCAGCGTGCCCATTCCGCCGAGAAGGGTCATGAGAATGACTTCGCCAGACATGTGCCAGGTAACGTCCACAAGCGAGGCGAGCTGGAACGCGATCGCCTTCAGCGCGCCGGCGAAGCCTGAAAGGGCGGCGGAGAGGGTGAAGGCGATCAGCTTGTAGCGTTCCGGCTTGAGGCCCAGCGAGGTGACGCGGGTTTCATTCTCGCGAATGGCCGACAGGATATGGCCGAAGGGCGAGTTGACGGTCCTCCAGATGATCACAAGGCCAAGAATCGTTCCGCCGAGGACGGTGTAATACATGGCGGTGATGTCGCGGAGATCGATGATCCCGAGAAGATAGCCCCGCGGCACGGCCTGAATGCCGTCCTCCCCGCCGGTGAAGGGCATCTGCACCGCCATAAAATAGATCATCTGCGCGAGGGCGAGCGTAATCATCGCGAAGTAGATGCCATGGCGGCGGATGGCCAGCGTGCCGAAGGCAAGGCCGAGAAGCGCCGCAAAGGCCGTTCCCGCAAGCACGGCGAGTTCAAAGGGAAGCTGCCAGACCTTGGCGGCGTGGGCGGTGATGTAGGCCGCGCCGCCAAAGAAGGCCGCGTGACCGAACGACAGGAGCCCTGCATATCCGAGAACGAGGTTGAACGCCGCCGCAAAGAGCGCGAAACAGAGGATCTTGATGAGGAACAGCGGATAGATCACCAGCGGCGCGCATATCATCAGCAGGGCCACAAGGGCGAGAAGAAGGCCTCCGGTCGTCCGGTGCCGGCGCGTGCGCGGGGGCTCAAGGGAAGAAACCATGGTTGTACTGTTCATGATCAAGCCTCGCGGGAGAACAGGCCGGATGGCCGGATGAGAATGACAAGGACCATCACCACGAAAACCGCTATGGAGGATGCCGCAGGATAGAATGTCTTCGTCAGCCCCTCGATGATGCCCAGCGCCAAGGCGGTGACGATTGCGCCGCCGATCGATCCCATGCCGCCGATGACGACCACCGCGAAGACTACGATGATGACGCTGGACCCCATGCCGGGGCTGACCTGATAGAGCGGCGCGGCCAGTGCGCCTGCAAAGCCGGCAAGGCCCACGCAGAAGGCGTAGGTCGCAGTCAGCATAAACGGGACATTGATTCCGAATGCCTGGACCAGGCCCGGATTTTCCGTCGCAGCCCGCAGGTAGGCGCCGAGCTTGGTCCGCTCAATCGCCAGCCATGTGGCGATGCAGACTGCGAGAGAGGCGACAATCACCCAGGCGCGATACATCGGCAGGAACATGAAGCCGAGATTGATGCCGCCCGTCAGCGACGGGGGTATCGGATAAGGCTTGCCGGCGGCGCCGTAGACATGCCGGAGGAGCCCTTCGAGCATCAAGGCGATGCCGAATGTGAGGAGGAGGCTGTAGAGGTGGTCGACCCTGTAGAGGCGCTTGAGAAATAACCGCTCCACGACGGCACCCAGTGCCCCGACCATCAGGGGAGCGGCGATGAGTGTTTCCCAATAGCCGAGACCGAGGGCCGACAGCAGCAGCCAGGCGGCGAAGCCGCCGAGCATGTAGAAGGCGCCATGGGCGAAGTTGATCACGTTCAGCATGCCGAAGATGATGGCGAGGCCGAGGCTTAGGAGAGCGTAGAAGGAGCCGTTGATCAAGCCGAGCAGCAGTTGCCCGAGTAAAACGGCAATGGGAACCCCGAAGATATCAGTCATCGGTTTCTACCTATCTGAAAGGAGTGCGTCATGGATCAGACTCCGAGATATCTGTTCAGCCGGTCCATGTTGGCGTCGAGTGCGTTGTTGGAGATTTCGTCGACGACCTTTCCTTGGTCGAGCACGTAGTGGCGATCCGCGATGGATGCCGCAAAACGAAGGTTCTGCTCGACGAGGATGATCGTCATGCCGCGGTCCTTGAGGATGCGCAGGGCCGCGCCGATCTCTTCGATGATCACAGGGGCGATGCCTTCGGTCGGCTCGTCGAGCAGGATGAAATCGGCGCCCGTCCGGAGAATCCGGCCGATGGCCAGCATCTGCTGTTCGCCGCCGGACAGGCGCGTTCCCGATGTGCTGTCCCGCCCTTTCAGGTTCGGAAAAAGGCCGTATATTTCGTCGACCGCCATGCCGCCCGCCTGCCATGCCGGCGGAAACAGGAGATTTTCCAGCACAGTGAGCGAGGAGAAGATGCCGCGTTCTTCCGGCACATAGCCGATGCCGAGGCGCGCAACCTTATGCTGCGCGACCTTCAGGAGGTCGGCGCCCTTATAGATGCAGGCGCCGCGTCTCTTTCCAACGACGCCGATGAGGCTGCGCAACGTCGTCGTCTTGCCGGCGCCGTTGCGGCCGATGAGCGTCACGACTTCGCCCTTTCGCACATCGAAGTCGATGCCATGCAGCACATGGCTTTCGCCATACCAGGCCTCCAGGCCCTTGACGTCGAGGAGGGGAGCCTCAGCCATGGCTGCCTCCCATATACGCCTTGCGGACTTCGCCGTCGGCGGAAACGTCGGCATAGCTTCCTTCCGCGATGACCTCTCCGCGGCGCAGCACCGTGATCCGGTCCGACAGGTCGGAGACGACGCCGAGATTGTGTTCGACCATCAGTACCGTTCGCCCCTTTCCGACGCTGCGGATCAGGGCGGCCGTCCGGCCGATATCCTCCGTGCCCATTCCCGCCATCGGCTCGTCGAGAAGCAGGACTTCGGGCTCGAGCGCCAATGTGGTGGCCAGTTCAAGGGCGCGCTTTCGCCCGTAGGACAGCTCGGCGGCTTTCGTCTGCGCCCGGTCCGCAAGGCCGACGCTGTCGAGCAGTCTGGCCGCTTCCTCGTTGAAGCGGCGGAGCGTCGCATTGGATTTCCAGAATGCGAATGTTTCTTTCGCGCGGGCCTGCAGAGCGACCCGGACATTCTCGTGCGCGCTGAGATGCGGGAACACGGATGAAATCTGAAACGACCGCACGAGGCCCAGGCACGCGATGTTGGCGGGCGCCATCTGCGTTATGTCGCGATCCTTGAACAGGATCTGCCCGCTGCTCGGCGACAGGAATTTGGTCAAGAGATTGAACAGCGTGCTCTTGCCGGCGCCGTTCGGCCCGATCAGGGCGTGGATCGTGCCGGCGCGAATCTTCAGGTCGACATTCTTGACGGCGACGAAGCCGCTGAAAGTGCGCGTCAATGCACGCGCTTCGATGATGGGTGCGCTATCCAGCACGGTTCCTCCTCTGCCGACTTTGTTTTCCCAGGGTGGCCGCATGGTCCGGCTCTCCCTCCCATTGTCAGTGTCGGCAGGATCAGAAAAACACACAAAGTCTAATAATGCAAGCTTGCGCTTTGTGCAGAAACCTGCTTACCTTGCTACACAATGACTGTTTCTGCGCACAATATGAAGCGATCAACTTAATTTAAGTATGATAACGCAAGTTCAGTATCGGGTATCTGGGAGGAGCTCAGGTGCCGAATTCGGGAGGAAGAGCGATGAAAAATAAGCTTATGCTGTTGTCCTGCGTCGCGGCTGTCGGGGCCATGACCATGTCTGCCGGGGCGCAGGATGCCGCGCCTGTTCGCATCGGCGTGCTGACCGACGTCAGCGGCCAGTTTTCGCATGAGGCGGGCGAGGGGGCGATCACCGCCGTGAAGATGGCGGTCGAGGATTTCGGCGGCAAGGTTCTCGACCGGCCGCTCGAGGTCATCGTGGCCGACCACCAAAACAAGCCGGAGGTGGCGGTGTCCACGGCGCGCGAGTGGTATGAATCGCAGGGCGTGACGATGATCAACAACCTGATCAATTCCGGCATCGCGCTGGCTGTCACGCAGGTCGCCAAGGACGAGGACAGGATCGCGATCGTCAACGGCTCCGGCTCGTCCCGCCTGACGAACGACGGCTGCACGCCGAACAGCATCCACTATTCCTACGACACCTACGCGCTTGCGAACGGGACCGCCAACCAGCTGATCTTGCAGGGCATGAAGAACTGGTTCTTCCTGACAGCCGATTACGCATTCGGACATGCGCTGGAGGCCGATGCGACAGAGATCGTCAAGGACAATGGCGGCGAGGTCTCCGGCTCCGTGCGCTATCCGATCGAGACTTCCGACCACAGCGCCTTCATGCTGCAGGCGCAGGCTTCGCCGGCGCAGGTCGTCGCCATGGCGGGATCCGGCACGACCTTCATCAATGCGGTGAAGTCGGCGGCCGAGTTCGGTCTTGCCGCATCCGGCAAAACGGTTGCGGGCTTGCTCGTCTGGGATACCGACGTTCATTCGCTCGGCCTCGAGACCGCGCAGGGCATGATCCTGACGAACGCCTTCTACTGGGATCGCGATGATGCGACGCGGGCGTTCTCTAAGCGCTTCGAAGAGCGCGTCGGCCGCCCGCCGCATATGGGCGATGCGGGGGATTACTCTTCGACCATGCACTATCTGAAGGCCGTTGAGGCCGCCGGCACGACCGATGCCCAGAAAGTCATGGCAAAGATGCGCGAAACGCCGATCAACGACTTCTTCGCCAAGAACGGCAAGATCCGCGAGGATGGCCGGATGGTGCACGACATGTACGTCTATCAGGTCAAGACGCCGGCCGAATCCACGGGTGAGTGGGACATCCTAAAGCTCGTCACCACCATTTCGGGCGACGACGCTTTCCGGCCGCTTTCGGAAAGCCAGTGCCCGCTCGTGAAGAACTGACGCAACGGCGCCCGGCGACGGAGCCGGGCGCTTCTTCGTGCAAGGGACTGGACTGCGCGTATCACCATCTGAACTGCAGTCCGAGGGCAGGCGAATGAGCGATATTCTCGTTGAAAATAAGGGCGGGGTTGCGGTGGTCACATTGAGCCGCCCCGGGCACAGGAATGCCGTTACCTATGCAATGTGGCGGCAGCTCGCGGAGCTGTTCCGCGCCTTCGACCTTGACCCGTCGGTTCGATCGATCATCCTGACGGGGGCCGGTGATGACTTCTCGGCTGGCGCCGACATCAGCGAGTTTGACGTGGTGCGCGGCGGGCTCGAGGACAGCAAGTCCTATGAGTTGGCGGTCGATGCCGCGGGGGATGCGATCTACCAGGTTTCCAAGCCGACGATCGCCGCCCTGCGGGGATATTGCCTCGGCGGTGCGGCGCATCTGGCCATGTCCTGCGATTTCCGGGTCGCTGAGAACAATGCGGTCTTCGGAATTCCTGCGGCCCGGTTGTCGATCGTCTATGGCGTCTCCGCGACCCGCAAACTTTACGCGCTCGTGGGTGTGACGGAAGCGAAGCGCATCCTCTTCTCGGCCAGTCGCTTCGATGCCGGACGGGCTCTCGATATCGGCTTTATCGATCAGGTTGCGGAGAATGCTCTTGCTGCCGCGCATGACCGGGCCGCGGAGCTGGCTGAAAACGCACCCCTCACGATTGCGGGCGCGAAGTTCATTCTCAACGGCTGCGCACGCGGGGCGCTGGATCACGCCGCGGCTGGCAGGCTAATCGACGAGGCGAGCGCGAGCGAGGACTACATCGAAGGCCGGCAGGCATTCAAGGACAAGCGTCCGCCCAGGTTTCTGGGGAAATGACCCGACTTCGTCTCCATGGAAGGGGCCGCAATAGATCGCGCTGCGCTGCAGCCGTCAGACTTATCAAGGAGATCGTGAAATGCAGACCAATCTGAATGGCAAGGTGGCGCTGGTGACCGGCGGCGGAAGAGATGTCGGCGGAGATATCGCCCGGTCTCTCGCGGCGGAAGGCGCCATCGTTGCAGTGAATTACAGCCGTTCGCAGGCCGAGGCGGATTCGGTGGTTGCTTCGATCGAAGCAGCCGGCGGAAAGGCCAAGGCCTACAAGGCCGATATCGGTGAAAACGAACAGGTAAAGGCGATGGTCGCCGCCGTCAAAGGGGATTTTGGAACCATCGATGTGCTGGTCAATAACGCCGGATACGTCAAATATCAGCGGTTCGTCGACTCGACCCCTGAAGAATGGAAGAAGCAAATCGACGTATGCCTCTACGGCGCGATCAATTGCTGCCACGCCGTTGCGCGGCTGATGATCGGGCAGAACTTCGGCCGCATCATCAACCTTGTCGGTGACAGCTCCCGCATTGGCGAAGCCAATCTCGCATTGGCCGCGGCCGCGCGTGGCGGCACAATCGCGCTCGGCAAATCGCTGGCCCGTGAATTCGGCCGAAACAACATCACGGTCAACACGGTTTCGCTCGGCCTGATCGAGACGTCCCATTCCGATCCGGAGTTTCTCGAGAAGAACCGTGAGAAGATCGTGAAGGCCTATCCTTTGCGCCGCATCGGCAGGCCCGATGACGTGGCGCCGATGGTGACCTTCCTGGCTTCCGAAGCATCGTCCTGGGTGACCGGCCAGGTGATCAGTGTCAACGGCGGTTTCTGCATGGTCTAACCGGAAAAGCGGGAGGATAACATGATACACTTCGAGCTTATCGCGCCGGTTGGAGCAATCCTTCGGCGGAATGCGCGCCTGTATTCCGGGAAAATGGCCTTCGAGGACAGGAGGCGGTCGGTTTCCTATGACGCCCTCGATCGTGAGACCGAGGACCTGGCGTCGCGCTTGGTTGCGCTGGGTCTCAGGAAAGGCCAGACCGTCGCGATCTTTCTGCCGAACTCAGTGAACTGGGTCGTCGCTTGCCTTGCCGTCGTGCGGGCAGGAGGGACCGCCGTTCCGGTGAGCATCGAGGCGACCGAGGCCGAAATCGCCTACCGCATCAGCGATGCGGGATGCGTCTTCCTGATCATGCCACCGGAAAAGCAGCCTATCGTGGACGCGTTGCTGCAGCGCTCCGACAAACCACCCGTTGTGATTGCCGCGGACGAGGAGACCGGCTTTGGCGCAGCGGGGCGGGCGGCTGCATTCGAGGATGACCAGGACATCGATCGCCCGGCATTCATAGTCTATACATCCGGCACGACAGGCCAGCCCAAGGGCGTCCTGCTGTCGACGCGCTCCATGCTCTGGGTGGCGGCGGCATGCTGGGCGCCGATCGCGGGGTTGAACAAGAACGACATCGTTCTCAACACTCTGCCTCTCTACCACTCCTATGCCCTCAATATCGCGGTTCTCTCCATCATCGCGACGGGTGCGAGCGAATACATTATGGAGAAGTTCTCGACCTCTCAGGCGACGGAGCTTCTTCGGACAGGCCGCTTCACCTTCATGCCGGGGGTTCCGACGGTCTTCCACTATTTCCTGTCGGCCTGCCACGCGAGCGGAGAAAGGCTGCTGTCGTCCGTCCGCCTTTGCGTCTCGGCGGGGGCGATCATGCCGGGAACGCTGAACAGCGACTTTGAAGCGTTTTTCGACGTTCCGCTTCTGGATGGTTACGGCATCACCGAAACATCGACGATGGTGACCATGAACTGGCCTGGGAAATGGCGTGTTCCTGGTTCCTGCGGGCTACCGGTTCCGGGCCTCACGGTCCGTCTGGTGGATCCGAAAACAGGCCTTGATGTGCCGGCGGGCGTCGAGGGCGAATTGATCTGTAAAGGTCCGAACCTGATGCAGGGCTACCACAACAAGCCGCTGGAGACGGAAAAAGCCGTCGTTGACGGATGGTATCATACCGGCGATCTCGCGAAGTCCGATCTCAACGGTTTCCTCACGATCACCGGCCGACTCAAGGAACTGATCATCCGCGGCGGGCAGAACATCGCGCCGGCCGAGGTCGAGGAGACGATCCTCCTGCTGCACGACACGGTCATGGACTGCGCGGTGATCGGGATGCCTCACACCATGCTGGGAGAGGTCCCCGTCGCCTGCGTCGTCGTCAAGGAAGGGCAGGCCTTCGATCAGGAGGATCTGATACGGCACTGCAAGGCGCGTCTCTCTGCTTACAAAGTTCCCGACCGCGTCTACGTCGTGGCAGAGATCCCGCGCACGGGGTCGGGAAAAATCTTGCGGGTCAAACTTCGCGAAAGCCTTCCTGCGGCGTGACGCAGGAAAGGCATAGGAGAAAACCATGAATCCCTTTGTGTTCAGTACGACGAGCCAGATCGTCTTCCGCCCCGGCGCCTCCGCCGAGGTTGGCGGCCTGCTCGGCCCCAAATTTGGCGAGCGCATCCTGTTTGTCACCGACGGCGGTCTCAGAAAGCTTGGCCTATGCGACCCCGCGCTCGCCTCCCTCTCGGGATCGGGAGTTGCGGTCACCGTATTCGATGCGGTCGAGGCCGACCCCTCGCTTACGACGGTCGAGGCCGCGGTCGAGGTGGCGAAAGCCGCGGGCGTGACAGGCGTGATCGGCTTCGGCGGCGGTTCGTCGCTGGATGTGGCGAAGGTCGTGGCGCTCCTCTGCGGTTCGGGCGAAGATATCGATGGCGCATGGGGCGTCGGCAACGCCCAGGGACCTCGGCTGCCGTTGGCGCTCGTGCCCACGACGGCGGGAACGGGTTCGGAGGTGACGCCAGTCTCGATCATCACGGTGAGTGGTGATGAGAAACGCGGCGTTTCATCGCCGATCATCCTGCCCGACATCGCGATCCTCGATGCGGACCTGACCCTCGGCCTTCCGCCGTCGATCACGGCCGCCACCGGCATCGATGCGATGGTGCATGCCATCGAAGCCTATGCTTCCAGAAACGCGAACAACAATCCGCTCTCCAGGATGCTGGCCCGGCAGGCGCTCCAGTTGCTGGGCGCGAATATCGAGAAGGCGGTCTTTGACGGGAAGGATCGGGCGGCGCGGGGCGCGATGCTCCTCGGCTCCATGCTGGCGGGCCAAGCTTTCGCCAATTCACCGGTCGCCGCCGTGCATGCGCTCGCCTATCCGATCGGCGGGACCTTCCATATTCCGCACGGGCTTTCCAACGCGCTCGTGCTTCCGCATGTCTTGCGCTTCAATGCGCCGGTGGCCGCCTCCGTCTACGCCGAAATCGCTGCCGATGCCTTTCCGGATCTCACGTGCGAACAGGATACCGGGCAGCGTTGCGCGGCCTTCGTCGAGCGCCTTGCCGAACTGTCGGCGCGACTCGGACTGCAACCCCGGTTGCGGGATGTGGGCATCGGCGAAGAGCACCTGGCCGGAATGGCGCGGGACGCGATGAAGCAGACCCGGCTCCTCGTGAACAATCCCAGGGAGGTGAACGAAGCGGACGCCCTCACTATCTACAAGGCGGCCTGGTGATGACTGAGCGTACGGGACCCAGTAAGCGGGCCGACTACAAGGTGTTCCGGGCCATCGGAACCCGCTGGTCGGACAATGACACTTACGGCCACATGAATAATGTCATCCACTACAGCCTGTTTGATACGGCGGTGAATGCCTTCCTGGTCGAAAAAGGCGTGCTGGACATCAAAGGTGGAGCGGAGATCTTCCTAGTTGTCGAAACAGGGTGCCGCTACTACGCGGAAATGACCTTCCCGGACGTGGTCACGGCTGGAATCCGCGTTGCCAAGCTCGGAAATTCGTCCGTCCGGTATGAGATCGGGCTCTTTCGCAACGACGACGAGACCGCCGCGGCCGAGGGCTTTTTCGTCCATGTGAACGTCGACCGCCTGGCGCGGCGTCCCGTGCAGTTCGGACATGCGGCAAGAAGCGTGCTTGAGCTATTGATTGCCCAGGCATGATCGCCGTCGAATAATGGACATTCCAATGACAATGGTGACACTCAACGATCCGTCGCATCTGCGTACCTAATGCTAGTTGCCGGGGAATGGTAGGACGCAGAAAGCGGAGACGATATCACCGTCAACAATCCAGCCAGCGATGCCCTGGTGGCATCGGTGCCCAAATCATCGCAATCTGCTTTGGCTTGGTGGCACGATGCGCCGGCACAGCGTCAAGGCGACTGGACGCCAGGGCCTGCCGGCGGAGGCGATCTTGCGCTGCACGCTGCTGGGGCAATACCGACAACTGAACTGTCAGGAGTTGGCCTTCCACTGGAGGACTCCGCCTCGGCGCGCGGCTGCAATGGTCATGAACGAGTGGCACGTCGTGGTCGGCGAAAAGGTGCCGGCGGGCGAGAATCTGTAGCCTGTTAGAGCCCCATACCGATATCATCGTCAAAGTCAGTCGCGACGTCGAATACGGCCACAAGCTCGATCTGACCGCCGGCGGGAGCGGTATGATCCTCCATCTGGTGGTGGAGACTGGCGCCTTTTGTCATTGCCGCGGTATCTTGCAGCCGCTGATGTCGAACGCGTCATTGCATCCTGGGATCAATTCGCCAGAGGGCGCTTGCGGAACCGTGCAATCCTGCTCCTACTGGCTCGCCTGGGGCTACGTGCGGTTTCCGATTTGAAGCCGGCCATGATTCCAATCAAAATCCGGCCGGTTTCCGGCTCGGAGGATACCCCTGGGTCAGCAACTTTGGCATCAAGCCTCCCGCTAAGCGAGAAGAATTCGATGCCAGCAAAGAGGCTGACCATGCGACAGTTACGACAGATGCTCCGAGGGCTTTGCCCATGGCAGGAACGCCGGGAGCATGATGTCGACCGCGAGCGCGTTGAGAGCTGTGAGGGCGGCGATAAGTGCGATGAATTCCGCACGGCTGGGGTGCCGAGTTGGGTTGTAGGTCATGGCGAGCTTTGAGGTGGGACTTCCGGGAGTCAGGAAATCAGGTCTCGATAAATCGGGACCCTACAGGCGTGCGCCGCCTTCCCAAAAGGAAATGTCCTCAACGCGCCGTTGAGCCGCCCTCAACGCCCAAGCATCTAAATGGACTTGGTGATGTCTTCGCGCTGAGCCAGAGTCAACGGTCTCAGTTCCCGGCCATGAAGCATCAGGAACAGTTTCGCGGTTTCCTCCAGCTCCTCAGTCGCGTACTGCGCCTCCTCAAGCGACCTCCCAGCCACGACGGGTCCGTGGTTCGCCATGAGGACGGCGTTGCTTGTCGCGGCGGCCTCCTGTACCGTCGTGGCCAGCTTCTCGTCTCCGGGATGGAAGTAGGGCACCAATGGCAGGGGTGCCGACCCGCATCACGCAATAGGCGGTCAGGGGAGGCAGCACATCCTTTTCATCGACGTCTTTCAGTATACTGACCGCCACCGAGTATGTTGAGTGGAGGTGGACAACGGCCTTGCCGTGCGGCCGCGCGCAGTACATGCAGCGGTGAAGGAATGCCTCTTTGGTCGGTTTATCTCCGCTGAGATGGACGCCCTCTGCGGAGAAGAGCGAAAGGCGTTCAGGCTCGAGCGAAGCATTCGTGGGTATCATCAGCATCCGTCCGCCCGACATCTTCACACTGATGTTGCCAGTCGAGCCGAAAGTCAGGCCGCGGTCGAAAAGCGATTTTCCGGCCCGCACGATGTCAATTCCCGCGACCGGCCGCCGCCAGGGCTTCGGCCGCGGGATATGTTCGTGCCGGATCTTCATATCGACAACCTGATCAAGAGTCGGAATTTTCAGCAGGTTGTCGGCTGACTCCGTCGCTGCTCGTGTCGCATCAAGTCAACTTTGGAAGGGTAGTCAGGGACCAATAGGATGGCCAAACAATAAGCTCGAACTGCGGACTGCGCTTCTTTACTAGAGTGGCATACAAGCTCCAACGCCGGCTGTTACGCTTCTCTAGATTGAATGTTGAGGGGCTGTCCTAGACCTCGTCTTCGGTTTGGAGCCTCTCGTCTGATCGCTTCACCTAGGTCGACTATGTCCGATTTGCCGTATCAAATGGCAGGCGCCGCCCTTGCCTGACCCCGGCGCTCTCGGCCACCGTTCATCCCACGAGCCAAGAGCAGGAGCGAGAGAACGTGAGCGCCAACATTCCCGTCAACTCTTTGGAAGCACGAGATATTCGATATATGCTCCATCCACACACAAACCACGTTAAGCACCGGGAAGTTGGCCCGTTCATCATCGAGAAAGGTGAGGGCGTTTTCGTCTATGACACTGCAGGAAATCGCTATCTCGAAGGCATGTCGGGTATGTGGTCTGCCGGCCTTGGCTTTAGCGAGCGACGCCTCGGCGCTGCCGCAAAAAAACAATACGACAACTTGCCTTTTTACCACACATTCGTCCATCGATCGACGCCGCCGATTATCGACCTGGCCGAAAAGCTAGTCGAGATGTCGCCTGTGCCTATGAGCAAGGCCTTCTTTAACGCGTCGGGATCCGAGGCGATCGACACTATTATTAAGCTTTTGTGGCAACGTTCGAATGCCATGGGCGAGCCCGACCGCAAGAAGATACTCGCACGAAAGCGAGCCTATCACGGCGCAACCATCGCGTCCAACAATCTGACCGGCTTAGATGCCAACCATTGGGGCCATGATCTGATTCTGCCCGTGGTACGTCTAACCTGTCCGCATTTCTATCGTGAAGGACTGCCTGGAGAAACGGAAGAGGAGTTTGCCACGCGTCTCGCCAAGGAACTTGAAGATACCATTCTGGCTGAAGGACCGGAAACGATTTGCTGCTTTATCGGCGAGCCAATCATGGGAGGCGGAGGTGTCATCGTGCCGCCGGAGACCTACTGGCAAAAGATTCAGGTCGTTCTCGAGAAGTATGACATTCTCTTCGTTGCTGACGAAGTCATCTGCGGTTTTGGTCGTACCGGGAAAATGTTCGGGACCCAGAGCTGCGATTTAAGACCCGATGTGATGGTCTACTCGAAGCAACTGACATCATCGTATATTCCCTTCGCTGCATTCGTAATGAATGAGAAAGTACTGGGGCCGATCTATGAGGCAAGTGTAAAGTATGGCGGCATGTGGCATGGCTTTACTACGTGTGGCCATCCAGTAGCTGCTGCTGTTGCACTTGAAACGATCCGCATTATTGAGGAGGAGGATCTTCCAGAGAACGCTGCGAGAATGGGTGAAAGACTTCGGCGAGGTTTCAACGAATTCCTCAATCACCCGCTTGTCGGCGAAGTTCGTGGAGTTGGGCTTCTCGCAGGTGTTGAGCTTGTCATAAATAAGCGCGAAAAGATCGGTTTGGAAACTGTCGGTCAACTCGGTTCGATGGTCGCGCAGCGTATGCAGGCTAACGGCGTGATAACCAGACCGACTGACGACGCTGTGCTGTTCTCGCCGCCAATGATCATCACACCCGATGAAGTTGACATGATCGTTGACGCTTTGGACAGATCACTCGACGAAGCTGCCGCACAACTCGGCATTTAGGTTCTTGCCGTGTGCTTGGTGCGGCCGTTTTGGGCTAGATGCTTCCATTGCCTTCATGGTCGGAGCGCATCAACGGTAGTCATCATTCAGTCTTTCTCTGAAAGGCTGAATTCGATATGATCGGCTTGGTGAAGCGGTGTGCGATCCCCTCAGCTATCATGACGCGTTTCGGCGTCTTCTACGGTTCTGCCTAATCCGATAGCAGGAATCCCTTTTTGGTTCCCGTTGCTTACGCATTTTACTCGCAAGGATGTTGACTCGTGGTCAAAAGCCTTCCCGCGCGACATCTCTGGCAAAATAGGTCAGAATGAGGTCTGCTCCGGCCCTCTTGAACGCGCCAAGGGTCTCTCTAACGACCATTTTTTCATCGATCGCCCCTGCTTTCGCAGCGAACTTGATCATCGAATATTCGCCGCTAACCTGATAAGCAACTAGAGGGAGGAGAGTGTGTTGACGAAGGCGGCTGAGGACGTCCAAATAAGGGAGGCCGGGCTTGACCATAAGCAAGTCCGCGCCCTCAATTTCGTCGAGCAGTGATTCACGCAACGCCTCACGGCCGTTGAGATGACCCATTTGGTAACTCTTCCGGTCTCCGTTCAGTTTGGAACCAGCGGCCTCTCTGAAAGGGCCATAAAAGCTGGACGCGAATTTTGAAGAATAGGCCATAATCGGAATATCTGAGAACCCAGCCTCATCCAGCGCTGCCCTCATCGAGGCCACCTGACCGTCCATCATGGACGAGGGTGCGACCATATCGGCTCCGGCGCGCGCTGCGGCCACGGCTTGAAGGCCCAGATTTCTAATAGTTAAGTCGTTATCGATCTGGCCGTCGCGCAATACCCCGCAGTGGCTATGAGTGGTGTATTCGCAAAAGCAGTTGTCGGAAATAACGATGAGCTCCGGCGCTGCGTTCTTCGCGGTCCGGACCATTCTTGAAAGCAGACCGTTGCCCGCCCAGGTGTCATGTCCATCCTCGGATTTGTGGTGGGAGACGCCAAACATCATGATGGCTTTTACACCCTCCCGATGGATTTCAGTAATTTCGTCGTGTAGTAAACCCTCGGGCACACGGTAAACGCCCGGCATCGTTTCGATTTCAGCTCTTTCCGTGATTTCCTCTTCGACGAAGATTGGATAGATCAAATCGTTCATCGTCACGCTGTTTTCGGCGACCATGCTGCGGAGCGCCTCGCTTCTGCGAAGCCGCCGGTGTCTTGCCGTCGGAAACGTTGCAGTTTGCATCGGGATGTCTTTCTGGTCCTGGTTGATCAGTCCCCATCTTACTGCGGTGAAGGATCGCAAGCTCAGCTGATCGTGCCAACTACTACGAGAAAAGTGACAGGAGATTACGTGTGGCAACGTTCCGGCGATTTGCGTCGGTGGCTCACCAAAGGAAGTTTGTCCCCTTCGACGTATTTGTTGGCAGGATCCGGCATGCATCTGGCACCATTTAATTCTATGGTCTTGGATCATATAGCGTGCTCGGATGCGTCGTTGAGGGTCGACCGCATCGAGTAAGCGAGTTTATCTGCAGCGGATGGAGGAGCCGGTGCTGAGACACTTTCACGTCATTCTAGCCTAGCGGAGCTAATCTTGCGCTGCGGAAAACCGCTCCGCAGATGCCATGTCGAGCGGGTAGTGACGGCCAAGCAACATGAATGAGCACAACCTCGGATTCTGCCGGATTAATGTGCAGGCGTCGCTGAAACAGACGCGACTTTCGCCAGAATGTAAGCGTTGAAGGTTTTGGCACGGAAGTTGCTTTTACTCTCCCAAGCTAACACACGTTAGTTTGCTTTTGTCGAAGGAGGATATATTGGTCGAGTTCCAGCCCAGTATCGCGATCGTCGGCAGTGGCCCCGCCGGTTGTTACACGGCTCAATTCCTTCGCAAGGAATGGCCCCACGCCGAGATCTGCGTTTTCGAAGCCTTGCCGGTGCCGTATGGTCTGCTTCGTTATGGAGTTGCCGCCGACCATCAAGGGACGAAGGCGGTCGCTGCCCAATTTGATCGGTTGTTCGAACGCGAAAACGTTCGCTTTGCGGGAAACGTTGCAGTCGGGAAAAATCTTGCCTTCGAAGAACTCGCTTCCAGTTTCGATATCGTCGTTCTTGCGACCGGTTTGAATAGCGATCGAGGACTGACTGCAGAGGTTGACCCAAGCAGCCGAGTGCTTGGGGCGGGCTCGATTCTCAAGGCGCTGAACGGCCACCCAGAAGTCGGTTTGCCACTCTTTCCGAACGGCGCATTGACGCCGCTTGGCGAACGGCTAGCAGTTGTTGGAAATGGAAATGTCGCCATGGACATTATCCGGATACTGTCAAAGCCCATACACAATTTCCAAGGTTCCGACGTTGATGACAAACGTCTCTCCGAGCTCCGTGGCAAGCGTATTCGCTCTATCGACGTATTCGGGCGCTCGCCGGTCTCTAACGCGAAATTCGACCTATCGATGCTGAAGGAGATCTTGCACCTGCCGTCCGTAACCATTGGCGCGACCGGTCTGAGAGAGGCGCTGGAAGGCTGCCAACGGTATCAGCTCCTTTCGCAGCACCTCAATGGAAGCCAAGCGAGTGATGGCGTCTCGGACAGTCGCGTCCGTGTGACATTCCACTTTGAAGCCGATCCTCTCTGCGTTTCGAAGACCGGCGACCGAAGTCTGCTGACGGTCCGTCGGAGTACACAAGACCTTCCCTCGGAGTTTGAGGTCGACTCGATCATTACTGCGACCGGGTTTGCGAATAAACATTGCGAGGCTGCTACCGGCAACGTCGAAGACTGGCGGGGAAAGAATGTTTTCCGCACGGGCTGGTTAAGTCGGAACGGCAAAGGGACCGTCGCCGAGAACCGACGAGAGGCGAAAGCCGTTGCCGAAGCTATCATCACGCAATTCAAAGCTGGCGACCTGCCCGTAGGTGCCAAGGGCTTCGCTGCCATCGAAAAGACAATTGAACCCCACGTCGTCGACTTCCGAGGTTGGAAGAACATCGATTCACACGAGTTGGCGACTGCAAATCCGGATCGATGCCGCAGAAAAATTACGGACATTCCGAAGATGCTGTCGATCGCTGCCCCTGGCAAATTCGGCCAGCAGACGAAGCCGTGTAACATAATCCGGATGATCTGAGAAATCTGAATGAACAAAAAAAGGGAACTGATGAATGATTAAAGTGCTATTTGGGACCGAAAGCGGCAACTCTGAAATGGCTGCGGAAGACATTGCGCAGTACATTCGCGACAGTGGCGAAAGCGCCCAGCTCGTGCCGATGGAGGATTGCGATGTGTCGGAGTTGGCCGGGGCAGGTTTAGCAATCGTGATCACCTCGACATACGGCGAAGGTGAATTGCCCGAAACGACCCAGCCCTTCTACGACTCCTTGGCAGAGATCCGCCCGGATTTGTCTGCTCTCAAATTCGCTGCATTCGGCTTGGGTGATAGCACCTACGAAACCTATGGCAACGGCATTGATGTCGTATCTGGTTTGCTTCGCGAGCTTGGAGCACAGCAGGTCGGAGATACGGGCCGTCACGATGCAGCCAAGGGCTTAGCTTTATCGCAAGTTGCCGTGGATTGGGTCAGAAAATACCTGCCGGAGCTCGGTCGGTTGGCGGCGTAGCTTAACATTTCGATACCAAGGACGTTAGTGCCGCGACCTGGCTTTGGGAAGCGGAGCCCCCGAATTCTGGTCTAGTCAACCTAACAAACGTGAGTAAGTAAAATGAGCAAAGTAAGTCTGGACGCAGACGTAATCATCGTCGGCGCAGGCCTTTCTGGAATGGCAGCGGCGAAGGAACTTCACGAGGAGGGTCTCGAGATTCTTCTATTCGATGGAAAGGATCGGGTTGGTGGGCGTACGTGGTCGGATAGCCAGTTTGAGAACGGCGCCCTTGATTTTGGAGGCATGTTCATCGGTACGACCCATATCCGCTCCCAGCGACTTGGCAAGGAGATGGGTCTCGAAATGGTCAAGGCTCGTCCATCAGGCAAGATGGTTTGGGATCTCGGTGACGAGCTATTAATCGCCGAGGACGGGAGCTATCCCGAGAAGACCATTGGCGACGGAAGCGACCTCAAAGCTGCTTTAGCAAAGGCGTTTGCCGCTATCGATGAACTTGCCAGGAAAGTCGGAAAGGACAACCCTTGGGAGGCGCCGGAAGCCGCGGAGCTCGACTCCAAGACCATGGCGACATGGCTTGAGGAAAACGTCTCGGATCTCTTGGTCCGCAAGATTGTGGGAAGCGATGTCACGATCATCACGGGTGTCGACCCTGCGGAGATCTCACTGCTCTTCTTTGCGTTCTACGTTGCGCAATGCGAAGACATGTACGCCCTGCAGGTCACCGCGAACGTAATGCTGTGGATCGGTGGCGCCCAGCAAATCTCCCTTAGGATCGCAGACAAGCTGCCTTCGAGCAGCATCCATTTGTCCGAGCCTGTCTTCCGTGTGAACCATGGCGAAGACGGCGTGGAAGTACTTACCGAGAGGGGCTCCTATACCGCCAAGCGCATCATCATGGCGCTTCCGCCATCGGCCGCAGCGCAGATCATGTTCTGCCCGGAATTGCCACCGACGCGCCGGCAGATCAACCGCCGCACCAACTTTGGCCGCTATCTCAAGCTGCAGATTCGATATGAGAAGCAGTTCTGGCTAGACAAAGGACTGTCGGGCGAAATCTTCTCGCTCGCTCCGGGCTTCTTTTCCCTCGATGTCACTCGTCCGGGCGACAAGGTCGCAACATTGGTCCTGTTCATCGGGGGCTCCAACTATGATCGCTGGTTTGAACAGGGGGAAGAGCGTCGCCGCGAAGAGATGCTCACAGCGCTTGCGCGCTGCCTGGGCGAGGAAGCGCGTAATCCGACCGCATACATCGAGACGAACTGGAATGGCGTCGAGTTCACCATGGGTGGACCCGTTTGCTCCATGCCGCCCGGCTTGATGAGCACATGCGGCGCGGCTTTGCGAGAACCCATCGGCAGAATTCACTTTGCCGGAACCGAGGCGGCACCGGCCTGGACCGGGTACATGGAAGGCGCTGTCCAGTCAGGCGAAGCCGCCGCAGCACAGATAAAGGGAGTATTGATCAATGACCTCGCAGCTTAAAGCAATCGTGCCAGCCGGAATGGAAGGTGCAGGACCTGCATACGGATTTGCACCTGGTCGAGTGGCCGGTGGGTTTTTGTTCGTGGCCGGTCAGATTGGCATGGACCGAAATGGGAACCTTGGCCAAACCGTCCAAGAGCAGGCTTCGATGGCGCTGAATAACCTGGAGTTGGTTCTCAAGGAAGCGGGCTGCACTTTAGCCGATGTTGTTGTCCTGAACACCTTCCACGTGGGCGATTGCACCACCGTGAACGAATGGTTCCTTCCGCTCAAGAAGGACATCTTTCCCGCGCCTTATCCGGCATGGACGTCCATGGGGATCACCAGCCTGGCGATACCTGGGGTTCTGATCGAAATTTCGGCTATTGCCGAGATGCCAAATATGCGAGCCGGCTAGAAAAAAAGCCAACAGGCATTGTCGGTTCGAATAACTAAATGGGGAACAAAACCATGACTGATACCACGCATAGCGCCGGTGCTTCACCGGTTTTCACACTACTAAATGACGATGTTGGGGTAAGTGAGAAGCCAAGGCTCGCCGGACGTATGGGACCGGCAAGCCTTGTGTTGACGGTTCTTGCCTTCTCGGCTCCGATGGCGGTGGTCCAGGGCTTCATTCCTTTCACAATTCTGTTTGGGGGGCCTGGCGCCACTTTTGCCTTTCTCCTAACGACGTTGGTGCTTCTGCTTTTCTCAGTCGGCTATGTCACCATGGCCAAACACGTTCCTAAGCCCGGCGATTTCTATGCGTTTATCAGTTCGGGCCTCGGTAATGTGGTCGGTCTGGGTGCCGCATTCTTGGCAGTGGTCGCCTATCTTGCTCTCCTGGGCGGTTCATACATCTTCATTGGGATCAACGTATCGTCGCTGATCTCAAGCCTAGGCGGACCTGAAACGACTTGGTGGATTTGGACGATCATTGCGTGGGTCGGGGTGAGTACACTCGGCTATTTCCACATCGAACTCTCGGCAAAGATCCTGTCGACCGCGATGCTGATCGAAATCGCCATAGTGATGATCTTTAATGTCGCAGTCCTTTATTCCGGCGGCTCTGAAGGCTTATCGTCGGCTCCGTTGTCTCCGTCGACCTTCGCGGCTGGCGACATAGGCGTTACGTTGCTGTACACTATTCTGGTGTTCCTCGGTTTCGAAGCGACTGCGTTGTTCCGGGATGAAGTACGCGATCCCGACAGAACGATTCCCCGCGCGACTTACGGCGCCGTTATCTTCGTGGGCGTCCTTTACACGTTATCTTGCTACACATTGACGGAGGCATTTGGTTCCCAAGCCTGGGAAGTTGCGAAAGCTAATCCCACATCCATGTTTACAGTCGCAATCGGAAAGTTTGTCTCGCCTGTCTTCGAACAGGTAGCCTATTGCTCTGTAATCTTGTCTCTGTTCGCAGCTCTCGTCTCGATCCATAACGTGCTCTCACGCTACGTTCTGAACCTGGCCGTCGACAAAGCGCTTCCTACCTATCTCGCCAAAGTACATCAGCGCCACAGCTCTCCCCATACTGCCTCGAATGCGATCGCAACGGTCGCCGCACTCTTCGTGGCACCTTTCATCCTGATGAAGGCCGGCGGTTCGACCGAATACGCCATAGCGACGGGTATCGGTGGTGTTGGTGTCATCGCACTTATGGCGATGGTAAGCTGTGCAGTAATCGCTTGGTTTGGCCGCCACGGTGTTCCTTCAGGGGAGAACGCATTCAAGGTCTTCATCGCGCCAGCTATCGCCGCGTTCATCATGTTCGCAACCGTCGTATTCGCTGTCGCGCATTTGGATTTGGTGGTTGGAGGCGCGCCGGGCGAAAACTTGTGGGTCCTATATTTCCTGATCGCCGCCTTCGTAATGGGATGTGGGCTCGCACTCTATTTCCGGACTGCCAAGCGGGACGTGTACAATAGCCTCGGACGCGCGGATCGAGTGTTTGAATTCCTAGCACATAAGCGGGAACAAGCGGCGAACAGAGATTGACGTTTGTTTTCAAGCCGGAGCGCCGCATGCAGCCGATGCTGCGGCGCAGCACCTCTATAAATGTTGGAGCATTGCAATGACAATGGTGGAGAGCAGGGAGGTGCTTCCTGCAAGCCAGAGCGATTGGGTTAGGGCCAAGAAAAAGGTAAAGATCGAAAGCGGGATCGAGCTCGCCTACGTGGAATGGGGTGACCTGAGTGCCCCGCCTGTGATCTTGATTCACGGATATACCGATAATTCGCGGGCATTTTCGCTGATTGCCCCTTACCTAAAAGGTCGCCGCTTCATCGCGATCGAGCTTCGCGGTCACGGAGATAGTGAAAAGGTCAAAAGAGACATCAATCTTTTGAGCTTCGCCGCGGACCTCAGTGAATTCATGGATACGCTGAGCATTGAAAGAGCGGATCTTGTTGGTCATTCGATGGGGTCGATGACCGCGGCGCTCTTTGCCGCCTTGTACGGACATAGAGTCAACAAGGTTGTTTTGATTGCCACCGCGTTGCAGCCTGGACCGACTGTGGCCGATTGGCTTGTCGAAACCATCGAAAACCAAACTTATCCGCTCGATGTGAATAGCGAATTTCTCGAGGAATGGACCTGGAATCCGCACCCGATCGATCCGGTATTCATGAAATACCTCAAGCAGGAAGCTTCACAGGTTCCCTACGAGACTTGGCATGGATGCCTTGTTGCTTTTCGGGTCACGAATTGGTCGATGGCGGCGCAAAACATCAAGGCTCCGGTCTTCGTGATGTGGGGAGATAAGGACCAGTTCTTCAATGCGGCCGATCAGGAAGACGTAAAAAAAGTCCTGCCGCATGCAAAGCACAAAGCCTATGTCGACTATGGTCACTCCGTAACCTGGGAAATTCCCGAGGCAGCCGCCAAGGATATCATGGGCTTTCTCGAAAGCGGCGCCTAGAGGCGGCCGGTCGTCAAGATCCATTATCAAGAACTCTCGTGCGCGGTCCATGGGCGCCGAGGACAGTGCGCAATATAAACTGATCGAGGAATTGGAACCATCATGTCCACATTGGATGCTGCTGCGCGAGAGGCTATCGCTTCTCAACACGAATTAATGAAAAGAGCCTTCGCAACAGGCGATGCCGCGCTCATTGTGAATGATTATTACACGAAAGACGCATGGGTCTTTGGCGATGGCGAGTCGACCTGGAAAGGATCCGAAGCCATCTACCAGCTCTATTCCGGCATTGTCGGCAAGTACCACTGGAGTACGAAGACGGAACGGCTAATCGCCGTCGGCGATGGTGCCTTGGAGTTTCTCATAGGCACAACTCATGCGGTCGAAGGCGGTGAGCCGACTCCATACAAGATTCTCTTCGCCTGGGTGAAGGTGGAGGCAAAATGGCTCTGCGCGACGCAGATGTTTGCGTTGGGAGATCATTTTTGAGCTCGTCTGCACGCAGATTTCGCGGCGTGAGGCCACGCCAGAACCAATCAAGGTAGATGTTTGCTCCAATGGGGTCCGGATTCATGAAGGTCAAACATATCGGAATGGCTCACGTGAAGGCCACGAGGCTACTCGAGGTCGACCGGGCAACTGTCACAGCCCGAGGCATAGCGGGCGATCGCCAGTTCATTTTGCTCGATGAATCCGGAAGCCCGCTATCGCCAGGTGATCACCGGCATTACCTGCCACTTCGGTTCGACTTCGACGAGAAGCTGAACGTCCTGATGTTGGCATATCCGGACGGAAGCCGCGTGGAGGACGACTGTTTGTTAGGCGAGGAAACGTTTGGCCTCGATTTTCTGGGAATGCGCAACGTTGCAGTTCGCAAAGTCGAGGGGGAGTGGAACAATCGCCTCAGGAGGTTCTCCGGCAAGACGGTGACGATGGTGAAGGTCGTCACGGGAGGCGACGGCATTGATGTACTTCCGATCACTCTTGTTACGACGGGCTCCTTGGATGACCTCAGCAAGCGAATGGGCTCTGTCGTCGATCACCGTCGGTTTCGGGCGAATTTGGTCATCGAGCATGAGGAGCCCTTTGCAGAGGACGGCTGGAACGGCAAAACCATGCAAGTCGGTTCCGCTGTCCTGCAGATTCGCGGATCGGTTCCTCGTTGCGTCATAACCCAACTTGATCCCGACACAGGGATCAACAACGCCCGTACGATCCCTGCTTTGATGGGATTCAGACAGAGAGTGAACTTGCCCCACGGGCTGATGCCTCACTACGCAACGCCCGGATTCGCATCCTACGCCGAGGTTCGCTCACCCGGGGAGATTGCAGTGGGTGACCCAGTGTCATTTGTGTAACCGCGGGCACTGCTTAGCTCGCTCTGAGAGCTCACTTACGCAAAGGTTAAAACATGGAATATGAGAACAAAGTGGTAGCTATCACGGGCGCCGGATCCGGGATGGGCCGCGCCATGGTGCAAGAATTTGCAAGCCGCGGCGCTTTTGTTGCTGCGATCGGCCGCACACAGTCGAAGGTTGAAGAAAGCGTCGGGCTGTTGAGCGCCCCAGAGCGTGCCAAGGCCTTTCGTGCAGACGTTTCCGTTGAAGGCGACGTCACCAAAGCGATTGAGGAGATCGTTGCAGGCTGGGGCCGTATTGATGTTCTTGTCAACAATGCCGGTGTCCTAGATACCTATGAACCGGCCCATACAGTCAGTCTTGAAGCCTGGGGAAGCGTGCTCTCAATCAATTTGACTGGCCCCTTTCTGATGTCGAAGTGCGCTATCCCGCACATGCTGCGGCAGGGGAAGGGTTCTATCGTCAACATCGCTTCGGTCTCATCGTTCAGTGCCGCTGGAGGAGGCTCGGCCTATACGGCCTCCAAACACGGGTTGTTGGGTCTCACGCGGCAATTGTGCTTCGAGTATGGGGCCAAAGGCATCCGTGTGAATGCCATCTGCCCTGGAGCCACGGCAACCCCCATGGCACTGCATGGCGGAACCGACGCTCTTCCAGATATGGACGAAGGCATCATGAAGACACCGGCGCAGCGTTGGTGCCGCCCGGAAGAGATCGCTCGCTTGACTGCTTTTTTAGCGGGCGACGAGGGTGATTTCGTGCACGGCAGTTCTTTCGTCATTGATGGCGGCTGGCTGACGGCGGCCCGAGACGCCTTCTGATCGCGGTCGTGGGCGACTTCCCGAAATTGAAATGAGACGAATACCAGAGGCTAAAATGGACGTTCTTGCAGCCGTTGCCGTACAGGCAGGAAAACCGCTCGAGGTCATGACGGTTCAGCTCGACGGCCCGAGGGCCGGTGAGGTGCTGATCGAGGTCAAGGCCACCGGCATCTGCCACACCGACGACTTCACCCTGTCCGGCGCCGATCCGGAGGGCCTGTTCCCGGCGATCCTCGGCCATGAAGGCGCCGGCATCGTCGTCGATGTCGGCCCGGGCGTCACCTCGGTGAAGAAGGGTGATCACGTCATTCCGCTCTATACGCCGGAATGCCGTTCCTGCCCCTCCTGCCTCAGCCGCAAGACCAATCTGTGCACCGCGATCCGCGCGACGCAAGGCCAGGGCCTGATGCCGGACGGCACCTCGCGCTTCTCGATCGGCAAGGACAAGATCCACCACTACATGGGCTGCTCGACCTTCGCCAACTACACGGTGCTGCCGGAGATCGCCGTCGCCAAGGTCAATCCGGACGCGCCGTTCGACAAGATCTGCTACATCGGCTGCGGCGTCACCACCGGCATCGGCGCGGTGATCAACACCGCCAAGGTGGAGATCGGCGCCACCGCCATCGTCTTCGGCCTCGGCGGCATCGGCCTCAACGTCATCCAGGGCTTAAGGCTCGCCGGTGCCGACATGATTATCGGCGTCGACCTCAACAACGGCAAGAAGGCCTGGGGCGAGCGCTTCGGCATGACCCATTTCGTCAACCCGACGGAGGTCGAGGGCGACATCGTCGCCTATCTCGTCAACCTGACGAAGCGCGGCGCCGACCAGATCGGCGGCGCCGACTACACCTTCGACTGCACCGGCAACACCCGCGTGATGCGCCAGGCGCTCGAAGCCTCGCATCGCGGCTGGGGCAAGTCGGTGGTGATCGGCGTCGCCGGTGCCGGCCAGGAGATTGCCACCCGGCCGTTCCAGCTCGTCACGGGCCGCAGCTGGATGGGCACCGCCTTCGGCGGCGCCCGCGGCCGCACCGACGTCCCGAAAATCGTCGACTGGTACATGGAGGGCAAGATCGAGATCGATCCGATGATCACCCACACCCTGCCGCTCGAGGACATCAACAAGGGCTTCGAACTGATGCATGCGGGCGAAAGCATCCGCGGTGTAGTCGTCTACTAGCCATGGACCCCGTCTCCCAAGCTCCAGAGAATGTCGCCGGTATCCGCGAGAGACTGAAGGAACTTGGTCTCCAGCCCTATGACTGCGTCGACCCGAAACTCATGGACTACATCGCGACCTGGACCGCAAAGAGTGGCGGCGTGGTTCCGTCGTAATCCGAGAAGAGCGAGTTGCCATTAACGAATAAAAGATAGAGGGAACAGCAACATGACTGGAAGATTAAAAGACAAGAATGTCATCGTCATCGGCGGCACTAGCGGCATGGGGCTCGCCCAGGTCAGACGATTCACCGCCGAGGGAGCCCGAGTCCTCATCGCCAACAGAAATGGCGTTCAGGGTGCGGCGGTTGTTAAGGAGATCGGCGAAGCGGCTGCGTTTGTCGAACTCGACGTGCGCAGCGAAGAGGGGTGGGCGAACGTCGTCAGTCAAGCCGAAAGGCGCTTTGATGGCCCCATCCACGCATTGGTCAACAATGCCGGCATCTTGGTTGAAGAAGGGATCGAGCAGACGAGCCTGGCGACCTACCGCTTCCTGGTCGATGTCATGCAGGTCGGGGCCTTTCTCGGTATGAAGGCTGTCATCCCCTCGATGAAGCGTGCGGGAGGGGGGTCGATCATAACCGTCTCCTCGACGGCGGGTATTGTGGGTTACCCAGGCTTCTTTGCTTACACAGCCACGAAATGGGCGGTTCGTGGGATGACGAAGGCTGCCGCACTGGATCTGGCATCCTCGAATATTCGGGTGAATAGCATTCATCCGGGCGATACGGAAACACCGATGATCGAAGGCAGAGGCTACAACGCGGACTACGTCCCTTTGAAACGGTTCGCCCGCCCTGAGGAGATCGCCTCGCTAGCGCTGTTTCTTGTGTCAGATGAGTCAGCTTACATTACCGGCGCGGAACATATCATCGACGGCGGTTTCACCGCTCAGTAGTTCGTTTCCACGCCCCTCCTTCAGCACCTGTAGACCTAACGATTATTTGTTTGGTCCTTGTTCAAGCCCAGCAAGATAAATAAGGGAACTAGACTGATGAACGCTCACGCAACAACGAAAGTAGACTCGCTTCTGCCTTGGGCGGACAAGGCGTTCCGAGATAATCCGTACCCCTGGTACGACGTGGTCCGAAGCAAAGCACCAGTCTACAAAGACCCTTTGGTCGAAAACACCTATGTTATCTCTCGCTACGATGACATCGTCAAATACGGTAAACACCCTTCCTTATCGATGAAGGCTCCCGATTGGGTGCCGAAGAGTCCTTGGAGCCTCTTCAAGGACAGCATCATTGTAAAGGATCCGCCCGAGCATACCGACCTCCGTCGTCGATCGAACAAGTGGTTTACCCCGAAACTCGCCAACCAGTGGGCGGAAGCCACGGCCAAGGCAGTAAATTCGGCGATTGATGACCTTGGCCCGCAAGGCATGATCGAGGCATTCCGAAACCTCGCCCTTATTCCTGCCCACCACGCCATGTGCGCAGCCCTTGGACTTCCAACGGAAGGCTATGACACGGCGTCGGCGTGGATGCATGACGCCATGACTGCTCTTGGTTCGGCAGTAACCGCAGAAGAGGAGCAACGATGCCAGGCGGCGTTCGATTATCTCAGCGATCGGGTCCGGTACTACCTGGCAATGCGACGAGCCTCGCCCGAGCCAGGCATGACCGCCTCGTGGATCGAAGAGGTTGCGAACGGCGAGATGACAGAACAGCAATTGTTTGAGGGTTTGTTACTGTTCTGGGCAACGGGAACGCCCAATGCGGCCTACCTCATCACTGGCGGGCTGGAGATTTTTGCCCGTCACCCGGACGTCTTCGAACTTTGGAAGACAAATCCTGATAAGCATCAGGCGATCATGAATGAAATCACGCGCCTTCATACACCCGAGATATCTTTCACCCGTTTCACGACGGAGGAACTGGAAATCCGCGGAGTAAAGATACCTCCGAAAGTGCTGGTGCGTTTCATGATTGCCTCGGCTAACCGGGACCCAGAAGTTTTCAAAGATCCGCACAAGGTCGACGTCACGCGCTCAGCTGAAGCAGGCAATCACCTCTCCTTTGGTGTAGGCGCCCATTCATGCCCCGGAATGATCATCTCATTGGCCGAAGCCAACGCAGTGTTCAACACCATCACGAAGCGGGTAAAACGAATCGAGATGGCGGGTGAACCGGTATACGCGCATAACGATCGATCGGCCGCCTACGCCAGGTTGCCTCTGCGCCTCGTGGTTTGAGTGCGTTTGCAGGTGCTCTGGTGCATAAGAAAAGGGCTCTCGGGTTTCGTCGAGAGCCCAGCCGATAGAGGATGCGGTTTGCGCAGCGGCGCGGGGTCATAATGTGATTTGAACCAATTTACAGCCGCACCGCTCGATTGCTCGAACAAATCCGTATCTGGCGCGAAATGTCCGCCCGGCAGCATCTCCAACGCCTTAGGTTCGCCGGCGCGATCGAACGCGTCCAGTGCGAGGTCGGTCGGCGTAAGATGATCGTCTTAGGCGACCAGCATCAACAACGGCATCGGACTTATCAAGCGCACAAATGCGCCGGGCTCATTGGCGCGGGCAAGTTCGAGACTGCGTACAGTGATTTGCGGATTCCAATTTGGAGCGATGACAGACGCGGTTTTGAAATATTCAGAGCTGTCCTGTTCTGGCAATGCACACGCCTGTTCGGAGTGTTCAGCTACGACGTCGACGTAAGATCTGCCTTGACCAAGAACACGCAGAACGCGGTCGGTAGCGAGTTGCTCTCGCAATAGTGCTACTTGGGTCTTAGCTCTTCGAACAGCAACCTTCGATCCACTGATCGTGGGGCCTTGAGATACGACAGCCTTAACACGCCGATCCTCAGCGGCGACGACAAGAACGTGGCCGCGCTGTCGCTTGTGCCCCATATCCCATTCGATCTGGACCAACGCCTTCGATAGGCTGGACAAACGTTGTTGCATCCTTGTACCCGCGTCTCTGACGCTCGGGATCGACCTCATACCTGGGCTGGCCTTCACTTTCACCAAAGCAGCCATGGTCAAAGCAGGGGCACCTATCCCATTTGCTGCAAACACCTGGGCATCACGCTCCACTTTGGCAGGTTTGGCGTAGCAGTTGTCAGCTGGCGCCGAGCCGATCTCGATCTGACTGGATAACTTAAGTCCAATACAACGGGACTTCGACTGATCAGTCAAAGTCTGCCTGACACGCCAAACTGATCGGAGCAAATCGATGAGCGCCAACACGATTAACTGGGAACGGGTCCGCAATAGGGTCGCCAAGGAGAATATACGGACCTATTGGAGACCTTATGCAGCCCCGACCATCATGTCGGCTGGCGATAGCCTGATCTCAGGCGCTCCGCAAATGCCACGGTGGGATGCGCTGCCGAAAGCTGCCGTCTCTGTTGCGATCAACGGGGCGTTTTTCACCAAGGCCGAGAATCCCAACCAAGCACAGACGCCCGACGAGATCATTCGTTCTGCGAAAGAATGCATCGCCGAAGGCGCTCAGATCATCCACATTCACGTTCGCGATGACGGTGGCCACAACGTCCTTGATGTCGACCGTTTCGCTGAAGTCCTTGGACGGCTCAAGTCCGATCACCCGAACATCGCGCTCGACGCCTGCCTCGTCGCCGTCAACGACACTGAGTGCAAGGGCATGCAAGAGGTCATCGACCGGTTGCTCGTGAACGCTGTGCCCGTGAACACCACGGCGCTGATCCTCGGCGACAACCTCTTCGTAAAGCCGCCGCACGCCATCATCGAGAAAACTCGCATGGTGGTCGATGCCGGGCTGGTCCCGCAGCTCGCCGTGTACACAGACGGCGACGTCGATAATGCACGCCGGCTGCTCATTGACAGCGGTTTGGTGAAAGGGCCTCTGACCTGGTTGCTGCTTGCTGGTCTTCCCGGTTGCACGCCAATGTACTCGCCACAGAGCATGATGGACGGTCTCGTGCGCCAGGTTGGGCTCATCCGGCAAGTTGATCCGGGTGCAAACATCATCGTCTGCGCCGGGGGCCGGGCAAGCCTTCACCTTGCAAACCTCGCGTTGCTGATGGGTCTCCACGTTCGTGTCGGTATGGAGGACACGGTGTGGAAGTGGCCGCATCGTGACGACCTGATCGAGCGCAACGTCGATGCGTTCCGTATCGCACGCACAATGGTGGAAAACCTTGGCCGCGAACTGATGACCGCCGATGAGTTTCGCCAGATGTGCGGCATCTCTGCAGGAGCCAACACCACCGCCGCCGCAGAGTAGGGCGCAATGCCATGAAGGAGGAGAACAACAAAGGCAACGGTGTCCCCGGGCAGGGGGCATTCGACCCAACCGCGAACCGAGATAGCTGGGGTGTGCCATTCGGCGCGTTTCACGGCGGTCGCTGGAAGGTTAATGCTGAGATTAACGAGACGGTCGCAGAGCCCGGCCGTCTTCATGTCCGGTACGCCGCTCGCCCGGAAACATACGACGAGATGTTTCGAGCCAGCACCCTGCGTTTTCCAAACCAGGAGGCTGTGGTTTGCGGAGAGCGTCGAATTTCCTATCGGGAACTCGACATCTTGGTTGAGAAAACCGCATTTGGTCTGATCAACGCGGGACTCAAGAAGGGCGACCGTATCGCGATCATGCTCGACAACCGGCTGGAATACCTCGTTTCGGTCCTGGCGGCAGTGAGGGCCGGGGGGATTGCCATCCCACTCGGAACCCGGCTCGGCCCTTCAGATGTCAGCTACATCGTCAATGACGCGACACCGCTTCTTGCCGTTACGGCGTCGCAATGGTTGGAGAAGTTTCCGACTTCGGGAAGCAGCCTCCAGCGAGTGTTCCTGGTTGATGGGGAACCGGGTGCGGCAGACGCATTCGCCACTTTGGCTCAGGCCTCGCCGTTCGCTCTCCCCGTTCTGGACAAAGAAGATCTCATGATGATCGTCTTTACGTCCGGAACAACGGGTAAGCCAAAGGGCGCCTGCCTCACGCACACGAATTTCGTACATACCTGCCTTCATTACCTTTACGCGCTAGCCATCGACCGCCCGCAGAGGAGTTTGTTGGCTGTCCCCGCGACACACATTGCGGGCTTTGGTCCTCTCGCGTCGGTAACGTTGGCGTCCGGTGGCACGCTCGTCATGGCGCGAGAATTCAAAGTGGCCCCGGTTCTTGAACTCATGGTTCGCGAACAAGTTACCTACGCCGTTCTGGTACCCTCGATGTACCAGTTGTTTGCAATGGCACCGAATATCCAGGACTACGATCTGTCGGCTTGGAAATATGGGATCTATGGCGGTGCGATAATGCCGCCCGCCGTGATTGAGCGGTTCAGCCAGATCGCGCCTGGGCTCCGTATGATCAACGCATATGGGGCCACAGAAACCTGCGCCGTTTGTACGATCATGCCTCCCGAGCTGACGTCATCAGCGCCGGCAAGCGTCGGCTTTTCCCTGGAGTGCGACGAGATCCTCATTGTGGATTCAACTGGAGAGCCGCTTCCCAATGGGGAATCCGGAGAACTCTGGATCAGGGGACCAAACGTTAGTCCTGGTTACTGGAACAATGAGGAGGCAACCCGCCAGTCGTTCGTCAACGGGTTCTGGAAGAGTGGTGACATCGGAAAGCGGGACGTCTGCGGCCTGATTTATGTTCACGATCGCCTCAAGGACATGATTAATCGCGGCGGCTTCAAGGTATTCAGCGCGGAAGTCGAAAACTCGCTGATGGAACATCCCGATATCGAGGAATGCGCCGTGGTCGGCGTCCCGGATCCGGTCCTCGGTGAAAAGACATTTGCCTTTGTCAAACGTCGGGCCGCGGAGCTGAATGGTGATGCGTTGCGCGCTTACCTTCTCGCCAAGATCGCTGACTACAAGGTGCCGGATTTCTGGCTGGTTGGAGAGGAACCGGTCCCCAGGAACCAAAACGGCAAGGTGCAGAAAGCCGATGTAAGGGAGCTCGCCAAGAAGCTTCATGCTTCATAGATCGCGCCCCTTCCGAACCAAACAAACTCTACGCGGCAGCCGCCGCCGTCAATTCAACAATCATGAAAAATGGAGGAGCCCTTTCATGTCAGGATCAGTAAAAGATAAGGTCATCATCGTTACGGGTGCGGGCCGTGGCCTTGGCACCGCCATCGCTGGCGATCTGGCGCGCAACGGCGCCCGTGTGGCTATCGCCGACGTCAATTCCGACAACGCCGCAAGCGTTGCCGAGCAGATCAAACAGGCCGGCGGAGAGGCAATCTCGGTCGCAGTCGACGTTTCCGACCGTCAGCAAGTCAAGGCCATGATCGCGAAGGTCGTGGAAAAGTTCGGGCGCCTCGATGTGCTCTTCAATAACGCTGGCATCAGCCAAACTTGCCCATTCATGGAAGTCACGGAAGATGACTTCAACCGTATCATGAAAATCAACGGCCTTGGTGTGCTCATCGGGACCCAAGAGGCCGTTCGGCATATGATCAGCCAAGGTCATGGCGGCAAGATCATCAACACCGCATCGATCGCAGGAAAACAGGGTTGGCCGGACTATGCCCACTACTGCGCATCGAAGTTTGCGGTGGTTTCGCTGACGCAATCTGCTGCCCGTTCCTTTGCCAAGCACGGCATCACTGTCAACTGCTTCAGCCCCGGCGTGGTCGCGACGGAACTCTGGAAGCAGCTCGACGATGACGCTCTTCAGCACGGGATCACCTCTAAACCGGAGCAGCTGATCAACGAGTTCTCGGCAAACATCCTTCTAGGTCGGGTATCCGTGCCCAAGGACATTGTAGGAACGACGACGTTTCTTGCCTCCGATGCTTCTGACTACATCACCGGCCAGACCATCATGGTCGATGGCGGCATGGTTCTGATCTGAAAATTCAACGTTTGGCTCATCTGAGGAGGTGAGCCAAACTCTCACGGGAGGAGTCTATGAATCTATTTCGGTCCAGAATGGCCGCGGCCGTCGTTGCTGGGGTCTTTTGCTTGAGTGCCAACCTCGCCATTGCCGAACCGGCAGAGGAAATTATGAAAAGCCGTCTTGGCACAACCGAGGTCGACCCTGCCATCGCGAAGGCAATTGAGATTGCCGCCAAGCCGCTCACGCCGGAACTCGAGGCTAAAGCGCTTGAATGCTGGAAGAACGACGTTTGTGAAACCGGCACGGGCGGAGAACTGACAATCGCGTACGCCGATGGTTTCGGCGAGAATGTCTGGCGCCGCGTAACCAAGATGGAGTTTATTCAGCAGGCGCTGGCCTATCAGGAAATCGGCAAGATCCAGTACTCGTCGGCTCGGGGCGACGTCTCTAAGGCGATCGCTGATCTCAATGCCTACATCGCTCAAGGCGTCAACATCATCGTTCTGTACGCTGATGCTGGTCCAGCGCTTCTGCCGACCGTTCGCGAAGCGAAAGAAGCGGGCATCACTGTTGTGCTGAACAACGGCCAAGAGGTTGGCACCGCGGGAGAGGACTACGTCAGCACAGTGCACGAGGATCTGTGCGCTCTCGGTCAGGACATGGTGAAAGCTGTAGTCGCTGACAAGCCGAGCGCCAAAGCTCTGGTCGCACTTGGCGGCACGCCGGGCAATACGCTCAGCGCGACTTGGCAGAAGTGCGCGCAAGAGCAGGCCGATGCATCGTCCATTAAGATCCTCGCAAAACTCGATACGAACTGGACGCAAGAAGGCACTTTTACCGCCGTGTCGGCCGCTCTGGCGCAATATGGTGACTTCGATGGTTGGATCTACGAATATGCGGACGGGTTCAGAGCTGCAATGCGTGCATATCAAGCAGCGGGCAAGGACGTAGACACGGTCGCGGCGTTGCGCACAGACGAGCAGGGTCTGTTCTGTGATTGGGAAGCAGCAAATAGCTCTAAATTCCGTATCTACTATTCAGCGTCCGGCACGACGGTTACAGCGCGCTTCGCGGTGTCCGCTGCGATGATGGCGCAGGCTGGCGAAACGGTTTCGCCTTGGATCAAGGTGCCGTTCTCCATGAAAACCGTGAAGAAGGGTCTCTGCGACAAAAACCTCCCGATGGAAACACCGGTCTCAACGCTCGTCAATGCGAAGACATTGAAGGCGATGTTCCCGAACTAGTGCTCCTCCCCGAGTCGGCTGGCGCTACGGCGCTGGCCGGCGCGACCGCTTTGAAAAATCGGAGTCCCCATGAGCACCCCTGTCTTAAAACTCGAAGGCGTGTCGAAGACATACCCCGGCGTGCGCGCGCTGGATCAGGTGAGCATTGATTGCTTGCCGGGAGAAGTCCACGCAATCCTCGGAGAGAATGGCTCCGGGAAGAGCACGCTGATGAAGATCGCGAGCGGCGTCGTCAGACCAGACAGTGGTGTTGTCGAGATTGCCGGACAACGCCTGGCGAATGTGGATCCTCGGACAGCATCAGGACTTGGCCTTTCGACGGTTTATCAGGACGATTCGCTCGTTCTAGAGCTAACTGTCGCTCAGAATCTTTTCATGGCGAGTAGACAGGGGACGGTACGCTTCGCCGAGATGAACGCGTGGGCCGCCACACTGCTTTCCGCCTACGGCGTGAGTATCGCTCCGGACGCGCTGATTGCGGATCTCTCGCCTGCTCAGCGGCAGTTCGTGGAAATTGTAAAGGCCTTGCAGTCTGAACCAATGGTGCTCCTGTTCGATGAGCCAACCTCCACACTCGATGCAGATGGCGTGCGCAAACTCACCGGAATTATCCGCAACCTCACCGCGCGTGGGACCGGCATCATCTATGTGAGCCACCGCCTCCCTGAAATTCTCGAGCTCGCCGACCGCGTAACCGTTTTGCGTGATGGCGTGCACCAAGGCACATTCGCCGTTACCGAGAGCCTTTCCGAACACGATCTCATTACGTTGATGGTCGGCCGCGATATCGATGTAGAATATGCCGCGAAGGCGACCAACATCGCCGAGGATCCCGTCCTCGTTGTGAAAAACCTCGCCGGCAAAGCCTTCCAAGACATCTCCTTTTCGTCCCGAAAAGGAGAAATCCTTGGTTTCGCAGGTGCCGAGGGGAACGGTCAACGCGAAGTTCTACGCGCCCTCGCAGGTCTTGAAGAGGCGCATGGAACCGTTGAGTGCATGGGCCTGCAAGTCTCAACCGCGTCGCCAAGATCGGCATTGGAGAGCGGCTTGCTGTTTCTGAGCTCCGACCGCAAGGGAGAAGCTATTTTCCCCGAGCTAAGCATTGGTAAGAATATGATCCTCCCCCTTCTCGACAAGCTGACCAGTTTTGGCCTGCTGTCTCGCAAGAAGGAGCAGGCGACAGCCGCAGCAATGAAACGGGACTTCGGGGTCGCTGCTGCGGATTTGTCCCTCCCGGTGATCCAGCTTTCGGGCGGCAATCAGCAAAAAGCCGTTCTAGCGCGCAGCTTCAGATCTGACGCAAAGGCGTTTCTGATCGATGAACCGACACAGGGGGTCGATGCAGGTGCTCGCTTCGAAATCTACAAGGCCATCCGCGAGAACATCCAAGGCGATGGTACGTGCATCGTCAATTCCTCAGACGCTCAGGAACTTGCAGGGATATGTGATCGGGTCCTCGTGTTTTCGCGTGGCCGAATTGTCCGTGAACTTGTAGGCGAAGCGATTACGGAAGAGAACATAGTAGGAAGCTTCCTCATGGCTCGCGACGCCAGGCAAACGAAGAACGCTGATGCCGCGACGGAAACCCCAATCTTCCTCCAGCAGCTGACGGGTGGGAGCGCGAGTTGGTGGGTTCCACTTCTCTTTCTGCTTGGACTCATCGCGATCGTGTCTGTCTATGCAGCGGCGAACAGCAACGTTTTCCTAAAACCCATCAACTTCCGACATCTGCTGCTTGCCCTTACACCGGTGGCGATCGTCGCAATGGCGCAGCTTCATGCCCTTCTCATCAAAGGTATCGATGTTTCCGTTGGCTCACTCATGAGCATGGTTGTGGTTGCAATGTCATTTTTGATCGTATCAGGAACGAGTTCTCTGATGATTGCGGGAACCGGCGCTTGCCTCCTGCTTGGTGTCGCGACCGGACTTGCAAACGGCACCCTTGTTCGATTCGGCCGGATCAACCCGGTCATTACGACCATCGCTACGTTGAGCATCTTGCAGGGACTCGCACTTGTTGGCCGACCGACACCAGCCGGCATAATTGACGGACAGTTCACTTCGCTGTTACGCACCTGTATCGGTTTTCTACCTGTCGCAACTATATTCGTCGTCATTGCTGCGTTGATCAGCGATTACTGGCTGCACCGCACGCGATCAGGACTGCTCGTCAAGGCGACCGGGTTTAGAGAAGAAGCTGCACGTAGAAACGGGGCGCCCGTCACCTGGATCCATCTTCGAGCCTATATCCTGGCTGGCGTAAGCGCGGCGATCGCAGGCATGTTTCTTGGCGCGCAAGTCGGCGTGGGACACCCGTCCGTTGGCCAGAACTATGCGCTGTCCAGCATAGCGGCCGCCGTCCTCGGAGGAGCTGCTTTGACAGGTGGACGCGGGTCATTCTCTGGAGCCCTGCTGGGAGCGTTCTTCTTCACTTTGATGACGAACGTGATTTCTGTGCTCGGACTGAACTCTGCCTTTGGAGTCATAGCATCGGGGACAATGACCCTTTTCGCGATCGTACTTTACTCAGGCGTGTCCGGCTTCGATCGCTTGGTTCGGATTTTCGCCAGGTCAAGACGAGAAGCGAAGGCGTGACACCATGATCGAACGTTCAAAAAGCTATCCAAATCTCGTTTCAGAACCTCAATCGACGCTGTCCGGAACTCAGGAGGTCCTCACAACTCTGCAGCCGCGTTTCTCGCGAGTCGCCAAGGTGGAGATCCGCTTCCTGGCGATTTGGATCGCGCTGGGGATTTTACTCCTCATTGATGCCATCTTTCTTCCGAGGAGCCTTCAAAGGTCAACGCTGCTTGCTATTTCGCCGTTCGCTGCTTTCCTGGCGATCACGGCAATCGGACAAGCGATCGTGATCATGGCTCGGGGGATAGATCTCTCCGTTCCTGCGATCATGTCTCTCTCATGCGCGATTCTGATCGGGTTCTCGATTGGGAACGACGCCTACCTTTTCAGTGCTGTCGGTGCAGCAATCTTGGCGGCGGTTCTGATCGGCGCGGTGAATGGGATCCTGATTGCCTTCCTCAGATTGAACGCCTTGATCGTCACCTTGGCGGTGGGAGCAATCGTGACCGGCGTCACGATATGGTACCGCCAAAGCGTGGGGGCAGAGTCACCAGTCCCGCCAAGCCTTGCCGAGTTCGGAAATGGCCGGCTGCTCGGAATTCCGACTTCTGTGGCAATTGCCGTCCTAATCACGTGCCTGGCGGCGCTCTTTCTGACAAAAACTGTGGCGGGTCGCCGGTTTGAGGCCGTCGGGACAAATCCAGGAGCTGCCCATGTCGTTGGTATTCGAGTCCGGATCTATCAGGCCGGAGCATATGTCATCGCGGGGTTTGTGTATGGTATTGCCGCAATGTTGCTCGCAGGCTTCATCCGAAATCCCACCCTTGATGTTGGCATGCCCTACTTTATGGCTCCGATCGCTGCAGCGGTGCTGGGTGGCGTGGTGATGAGTGGGGGAATTGGAAATATGCTGTCAGTCGCTGCTGCATCGATCTTCTTAATCCAACTCGACCAATCGCTCAAAATGATCGGGCTGCCGACCTCGTGGCAACTGGTAATCCAGGGGGTCGCCATCGGAACAGGCATGTACCTATCTGAGCTGAGGTCACCTCGGAAAGGCAGGTAGTCTTAGCTCCTCGCTCGCCAACCAGCATCAAGCTGGCGCGGAGCTGCCAAGCAATTAAGCAGCTGATTGTAATGACGTTTTGTTTGGCCTTTATGACGAGATCTTAAAATAGCTTGACTTAAGCCTAACAAACGTTAGTATGTCTTCAGTCCATTACTTCGTACAAAAACCAAAGGGGAACACGAAGTATGCATGCGATCCAACCGAGCATCGCGGCGTCGGGGAGTGACACTCCCGCAGTCAACGCCGCGCGATTCCTCAGAAATCGCTCGCGCTGTTCGAGTTACGCCATCGAGTTCCTATCGACGCAAGGCCTCGACCGCAGCGTCGTCCCAGTGGCTCGTGCTTCTTTAGTTGGTCTGTTAACTCCGATGGGCGACAAGCGCTTATGCCGTATGCCCAGGGACCAGACCACTGTCCGAAGCACCTGGCAAATCCGCATTTCAAAGCATCCAACGGCAAACACGCGATTAGCTCCGTTCGGGGTTTTCGTGGACCATTGTCCGTGAGGCAGCGCGAGTGCGGCGAGACGGCTGCGACGCTCAACGCGGCCCCTTCAATTTTCCGAACTGATCGTCGCTGGCAAAAGCCGGCGCCAACTTCGCCGAGCGATACGGCGACTGACCGTATCCGCATTGATACCCAATTACGCATAAAGGATCGAGTCGATGGAAGCCGTGGCAACAGCTCAAGATGAATATCTTCCCTGGGGAGATGCGAACTATCGGAAAAATCCATACCCTTGGTATGCCCGGGTTCGCGCTGAGTATCCCGTCTACAAAATGGCCGATGGCACCTTTGTCGTCTCTCGATACGACGACATCATGAAATACGGCAAATTGCCAATCATGAGCATTGTCGACCCTGAATGGGTTCCGAAAGGCCCATGGACGGCTCTCTCGAAGACCGTTCTGGGAGTCGATCCGCCCGTACACACGGCCCTTCGGCGCCGGACCAATCGTTGGTTTACCCCGAAGCTTGTTCAGGAGTGGGCTAAGGCGGCGGAAACGGCGGCGAACGATGCCCTGGATCGCGTTCAGTCCGGTGCTGTGTTCGAAGCGAACCTCGAACTTGGGGTTATCCCAACACACGCAGCGATGTGTAGCGCGCTGCAACTGCCGACTGACAATGTTGAGCCGGTACACGCTTCCATGCTGAAAGCGATGGCCGCTCTCAGCTCTGTGGCCGACAAAGAAGATGATCGGCTGGCGGCCGAAGCGTTCAAGTATCTGCGGTCCCGTTCCGTTGAGTTGGTGGCGTACAAGCGTCAGAATCCCGGAGACGGCCTAGCCGACGCCCTTCTCGAGGCCGAGAGAAACGGAGAAATGACAGAAGACGAGGTCATTCAGACCATTTCGCTTTTCTGGGGTTCGGGTGGGCATAATCCCTCATTCTTTGTTGGCGCTGGGATCGAGCATTTTGCCCGGCACCCCGAAATTTACCGACTCTATCGCACACGACCGGAGTTGCGTTCAGGAATACAGAACGAAATTCTGCGGCTTAATCCTCCGGAACTTTCCTTTGTCCGGTATCCCACGGAGGATGTCGAAATTCGCGGCACGCACATCAAAGCGGGTGAGCGGGTGCGTTTTCTTATCGATGCCGCGAACAGGGATCCTGAAGTGTTCCCTGACCCCGACAGACTCGATCCTTCAAGGTCGCCTGAGGCCGCTCAGAACCTCAGCTTCGGAATTGGCCCGCACGCATGCGCCGGTCAGGTCATTAGCCGCGTCGAGGCGGATACAATCTTTCGGGTCATCAGCGATCGCGTGGAACACATCGAGCTTGCAGGTGAGCCAACCTACGACGTGACTGACCGGTCCCGAGCTTATGTAAAGTTGCCGATCAAGATCTCGCACGCGAAACATTAGATTATGCGATGGGCTGGGGAGCCAGCCCCGACAAGCTAAATAATAAAAGCAGGGAACTGGATATGACTGCAATAGGAACCACGATTGGGGCGGCTGAAACCGAGATCAAAGGCGATCTCGGCACTCTCGACATTATTCTGGCGACACTAGCATATGCTGCACCTCTCGCCGCTACCGCGGGTTATCTCTCGTTGAGCGTCGGGTTCGGCAGCGGGATTGCGACACCACTTTCGTTCCTCGTAACGATGGTGATCATCCTCGTGTTTTCGGTTGGCTACTGCGCAATGAGCAGGCGCGTACCGAACCCCGGCGCCTTTTATGCATACATCGCGGCCGGATTGGGTCGACCCGCCGGACTTGGAACTTCATTCCTGATGCTGTTCTCTTACGGCGCAATCGCGGTCGGCTTCTACGCCTTCGCCGGATCCATCACCAAGGATTATGTTGAGGCATATGTATCGATCGACCTTCCCTGGTGGTGCTACGCAGGTCTTTTCTGGGCGGCGGTCGGTTTTTTTGCGTATTTCAGGATCGAGCTCTCGGCAAAAATCCTTGGATATCTTCTGATTCTGGAGGTCATCGCCGTTGTGGTGTTCAATTGGCTCGTCCTGGGCCAGGTCGGTATAGCAAACCTCGACTATTCACCTTTCAGCATCAAAGCTTACGCACAAACTAACATCGGTCTGGGCATCCTCTTTACCGTCATTCTGTTCATCGGATTCGAGGCGACCGCCATTTATCGCGAGGAGATCAAGGATCCTGATCGGGTCATTCCCCGCGCAACCTACCTCGTCGTGCTGTTCATCGGTGTGTTCTACAGCTTCACGTCCTGGATGCTCATCCAAGGAATTGGCCTAGGCGAAGCGCAAAGCTTATCTGCGGCAGATCCGGCAGGCGTTTTTCTTGACACCGCTCTGCGTGCCATCGGTCCGGCGTACAATGAAATCGTGAATGTGCTCCTTTTAACCAGCGCCTTCGCCGCACATCTCGCAATTCAAAATGTCATCGTTCGCTACGTCTATTCGCTCAGCAAGGACGGTGTATTTCCAAAATTCCTGGGAGTTGCACACGACAAACACAACTCGCCGAGCAGATCGTCGGTCGCGACGAGTCTCGCCATTCTGGCTGCACTCGTTGTCCTTGTTGTCAGTCAGCTGTCACCGGCCACCGGCTATGCATGGTTTGGGGGAGTGGGAACCTACGGCATCCTTCTGGCAATGCTTCTTACCAGTGCTGCTTGCGCGGTTTACTTCTTCAAAAATCCTGAAGGGGAATCGGTCTGGCGGAGTGTCGCATTCCCCGTTGCATCCACCCTTCTGCTTGGGGCCGCAAACGTGATCGCGGTTCTGAATTTCGACGCCCTGACGGGGGACGCCGGCTTAGCCTCGAAAATAATGCTGGCCTCGGTTTTCGTGGTGTTCGCCATCGGCGTAGTGCTGGCTGTTCTCATCCGCGGCGCTAAGCCCGATGTCTATCTTCGAATTGGTCGGCAATAGCCCAGGCGATTGCCGCCATGTTAGGCCTCCCGTTGGCGGCAAACCCGCCAATGGTTCCGAGCTCCGCGGGAGAGGAGCTCGGGGAGTTTGATCGCTGCTGCGGGTGAGCAACAGCGATCGTGGTCGGCAAAAGGGAGGAGCTCAAATGCCGAATAGTAAGGATGCCGTGAAGTATATTGTCACTCGCGAAGTGAGCTACCGAAACGCGCAGTTCGTCGATCCTCATTCGCACCGGCGCGGCCAGCTTATCTACGCTATTGCGGGCGTTATGGAGGTGATCGTCGGTAACAAACTCTGGCTGGTTCCGCCCCAGCGTGCGGTGTGGATGCCTCCCGGGGTTGTCCACCAAATGCGCGCTCGTGGGAACGTTGAACTGAAGACAGTTTATCTATCGCCGGACGTTATCCCCCACACATTTCCGCCCGCCCCGATCCTGGTCTCCGTGAGCAACCTCCTACGCGAACTCGTACTCCGGAGCGTTGACTCACCGAACAATCACGACAGCTATGGACTCAAGAACCAAATCTTATCGCTCATTCTCGATGAAATAGGCGCTCTCCTAAGCGAGAGCCAGCGAGCAATTCCGCTCGAGCTTGCATTGCCCCAATGCCAGGACCGCAGGCTGAGCAAGGTATGCGCAGCGCTTCTGGAGGATCCGGGCTGCCAGAAAAGTCTCGACGAATGGGCGGATCTGGTTGGCGCATCGAAACGGACTTTGGCTCGGCGTTTTCAGTCCGAATTCGGCATGTCGTTTCTCGCCTGGAGGCAGCAGGTCCGTGTTGCGGCCGCTTCAACCCGCCTCGACCAAGGCGAACCGGTCACCATCGTTGCAGGTGATTTGGGATACGAGACGCCCGCCGCGTTTTCCGCGATGTTCAGACGCGTCACGGGATTGACGCCGAGCGGATATGTCGCCAATTCGCCGGCTCCCGGGTTTATTTGATCAATATTTCTGCTGGTTAGCGCGGAGGGACAGAGGTTGTGGACCGAGACCATCGAGTGTAAACGTTCCTTCTTATCGAAGGAGCGAAATGTGGCATTTTCGGATAAGGTCGAAGCGATACTTGAGGAGCTTAGAGCCAGCCTCTCGACTTTCGATTTCTCGGATGTTGGTAGCAAAAAACTGGCAATTCTGAATGTTTTCATGCGGCTCGCAGCAGCTCGCGGCTATGCAGCGATCACCATGAGGTCAATCGGAGCTGAGCTGAAGATCAAGGCCCCGAGTATCTACTCGCATTTTCCCGGCGGTCGTGAAGAGATCACGGAATATTGCCTTCGCTGGCAATCCCGAGATTATGCCGAGTCGCTCCTCGCGGCGGTCCAAACCGCCCGGAATCATGATGAATTGTGGGATGCTCTGGTTCGAAATCACTGCAAGCAACAATTGTCGAATCCCAACAACAGCTTATGGGACATGATTGTCGCGTCGGATCGCGTCGGGAAATTCCTGCCGCCATCCCTTAGAGATGACATGCATGAGAGACTCAATCTCTTTATTCGACTTTATGCGGCGATCGCTGAAGAGCTCGGGTTCCCCAATTCCATGGAAAAAGCGCGAGCCGTCATGTCCCTGATGGATTGCGCGGTGACGTGGTGCGAATGGTCCTCCGATCCCGAGGTCCAGACTGCAGCACTTGCGAAAGCTGTAGCGTTCTCTCGTGGCGTCCTGACTTCGGACACGACGCACCGGGCGCGAGTGGCCCGCCCGGAAAAGGTGGGCGCCTGACAGGCGCCGCCACGGACGATCGAAGGCCGTCCGCTGGGTGCCTCTTTCTGTCATCGACGTGTTGTTCGCGCGACGAAATAGGCGTCGCCCCTGGCGTCAATGCTCCCCAATGCCTGACGCCGAACCTGCTGCCCCAGGATCACACAACAAATACAAATTCAATGGGTTGATGATCCTTGTGAAAGACGAGGAGTACCCGGCTGTCATTCTCCGTCGCTCTGGTGAGGGGCGACAAAAAATGGCCTTTCCCGCGTAAAATTTGGCATGAAGGAAAGGGCAGGGGACACACCGTGCGGCTATGGTCACGTCATTACCGACGCACTCGACAAGGACTGCGCGGCGAGATACGGCCCAGCGGAGGATCTAGCTTGGAACAGAAAGTCGAATTCAAAAGTGGTGGCTACACGCTGAAGGGAGTGCTCACACGACCAGAGGGCAAGAGCAATGTTCCACTCGTGGTTATGGCTGGCGGCTGGTGCTATACGAAGGAAATCGTCCTTCCCAACTATGCGAAGGAATTCGTTGACATCGGATGCGCGACCCTCGCATTCGACTATCGCAACTTTGGCGAAAGCGAAGGTGATATTCGCCAGCATCTCAATCCGTGGGAGCAGATCGAGGATATCAGGAACGCGGTGTCATTCGCTGAGACGCTTGATGGCATTGATCACAAGCGTATCGGTCTGATGGGTATATCCTATGCAGGTGGTCACGCTATCATCACCGGTGCCATCGAACCGCGGCTCGCCTTCGTCATTTCTGCGGTGCCGGTCATCGACGGCTATCTGACACTTCGCCGCTGCCACGGCGAAATGCGCTTTGCAGAGCTGCTCGAGGTCGTGGCGAAAGATCGCAAGAACCGTTACGAGGGCGAACCCAGCGGCAAAATCGCGCAATCGCCGAAAGAGGATCCGAGCAGGGAGCTCACCGCCTGGCCGTTCCCGCATATCTATTCCGGCTTCATGGCGATCAAGGAAAAGTCCGCCCCGCTCCATGAGCACTGGACCACGATCGAATCCGTGGAATGGCTGCTGCGTTATCAGGTAAAGCCCTATGCCGAACGGATCTATGAAACGCCAGTTCTGGTCGCCATCGCAAAGGGCGACAACATTACCTCCGCAGACCTCGAAATCGAGATGTTCAACGCCATTCCCAACCCGAATAAGTCATTCGTGTCGGTAGGTGGGGTCGATCACATGAGCCTCTACACGAAGCCGGACCACCTCGAGAAGATCGGTAAAGCGTCGGCACAGTGGCTGAAGGAGACTCTCGCGAAGCTTTAGATGAGACATTCGGCAATCCTGGACGTCGACTGATACGACGATAAAGGCGCCCGCTCCGATCAGTGTGTCAGCAGAGCGGGCGCTATCATGGAAGGACCCGGAGGGGTTCGCTACTTCGAGCTAAGCGAGATTTAAGGCGGAGGCCGGCCACCCTCCGGCGCCGAGGAGCTCGTCGCGTGATTCATGGAGGGGAATAGGATGAGCAAGGTTTACCCGACCGCCACGACCGCGCTCGATGGTCTGCTTTTCGATGGCATGATGATCGCGGCCGGCGGGTTCGGACTGTGTGGCATCCCGGAATTGCTGATCGACGCGCTCCGTAAGAGCGGTGTCAAGAACCTAACGGTCGCTTCAAACAACGCCGGTGTCGATGATTTCGGCTTGGGTCTCCTGCTTCAATCGCGCCAAATCAAGAAAATGATCTCGTCTTACGTGGGTGAAAACTCCGAGTTCACGCGCCAATACCTGTCCGGAGAGTTGGAACTGGAATTTAACCCGCAGGGAACACTTGCAGAGCGAATGCGAGCTGGCGGGGCCGGAATTCCAGGTTTTTTCACCGCCACCGGCGTAGGTACTATCGTAGCCGACGGTAAAGAGCATAAGGATTTTGATGGGCGCACGTACATCCTTGAAAGAGCAATCAATGCGGACCTTTCGATAGTAAAGGCGTGGAAGGCTGATGAATCGGGAAACCTGATATTTCGGAAGACCGCGCGCAACTTCAACGTTCCGGCTGCGACATGTGGAAAGGTTTGCGTCGCTGAGGTCGAGGAGATTGTTCCAATTGGCGCAATCCCTCCCGATGGCATCCATCTGCCTGGCATCTACATTCACCGGCTGATCACTGGAACTCACCAGAAGCGGATTGAGCAACGAACCGTAAGAGCCAAGGAGTCTGCCTGATGTCGTGGGATCGGAACCAGATGGCAGCTATCGCTGCCCGCGAGCTTCAGGACGGATGGTACGTCAATCTCGGGATTGGCATACCAACTCTCGTTTCAAATCATATTCCGCCTGGCGTTTCCGTCACTCTTCAGTCTGAGAACGGAATGCTTGGAATGGGACCCTTCCCGCTTGCCGGTGAAGAGGACGCTGACCTTATCAATGCGGGAAAGCAGACAATCACAGAGCTCCCTAATTCGGCATATTTCGATTCCGCTACCAGCTTCGCGATGATCCGCGGGGGCAAAATTAACATGGCAATTCTTGGCGCCATGGAAGTGAGCGAAGAAGGCGACCTTGCCAACTGGATGATCCCCGGCAAGCTCGTCAAGGGCATGGGTGGAGCAATGGACCTCGTTGCAGGCGTGGGTCGCGTGGTCGTCGTGATGGACCACACGAACAAGGCTGGGGAACCGAAGGTTCTGAAACGGTGTACGCTTCCTTTGACGGGTAAAGCGGTGGTCGACAGGGTCATAACGAACCTTGGCGTACTCGATGTTGTGCCTAGCGGATTGAAGATCGTCGAACTCGCCGAGGGTGTTTCCGACGAGCAACTCCGCAGCGCCACGGAGGCAGCAATCGTCGACTAGTCGGGCGGTGGTGCTGTATTCGCATTTGAACGGAAAGAGACCGATGAAGATAGGGGTCCCACGAGAGACATACCCGGGCGAAAAGCGCACAGCTTTGACGCCAGACTCTGCCGGCCAGCTGCGGAAGCTAGGCTACGAGTGTCTTGTTGAAGCCGGTGCTGGATCGTTGGCCGGCTTTTCGGACGACGCTTACCGCGCAGCCGGCGTGACGGTCGTCGACAGCGCGGCGGCCCTCTACAAGATGGCTGATGTTATCGCCAAGGTCCGCCCGCCCGAAGCTGCTGAAGTCGAACGCCTTTCCTCCGGCAAGACGCTGATCTCCTTTTTCTATCCAGCCGAGAACAAGGATCTGCTCGAGCAGGCGAAGGGTGCCGGCGCCAATGTCATCGCAATGGACATGGTGCCGCGCATCTCGCGGGCGCAGAAGATGGATGCGCTGTCGTCGATGGCCAATATCGCCGGCTACCGCGCGATGATCGAGGCGGGCAACAATTTCGGCCGATTCTTCACCGGCCAGGTGACGGCCGCCGGCAAGGTGCCGCCGGCCAAGGTGCTGGTGATCGGTGCAGGCGTCGCCGGTCTCGCGGCAATCGGCGTCGCCACCTCGCTTGGCGCCCAGACCTATGCCTTCGACGTGCGTCCTGAGGTTGCCGAACAGATCGAGAGCATGGGGGCCGAGTTCGTCTACCTCGATTTCGACGGCGCTCAGCAGGACGGTGCGGCCACCGGCGGCTATGCGGCGCCGTCGTCGCCGGAGTTCCGCGAGAAGCAACTCGCCAGGTTCCGCGAGCTTGCGCCGCAGATCGATATCGTCATCACGACGGCGCTGATCCCCGGCCGTGAAGCGCCGAAACTCTGGCTTGCCGACATGGTGGCCGCGATGAAGCCGGGATCGGTGGTGGTCGACCTTGCCGCCGAACGCGGCGGCAACTGCGATCTCACCGTCGCCGATCAGCGCGTCGTTTCCGACAACGGCGTCGTCATCATCGGCTACACCGATTTCCCGAGCCGCATGGCTGCGCAGGCGTCGACGCTCTATGCCACCAACATCCGCCACATGCTGACCGACCTGACGCCGGGCAAGGATGGCAAGCTCGTCCACAACATGGAAGACGACGTCATCCGTGGCGCGACCGTCACCTTCGAGGGGGCGATCACCTATCCGCCGCCGCCACCGAAGATCGCCGCAATCGCAGCGCAGAAGCCAAAGGAAAAGGTGAAGGAGCCGACGCCGGAGGAAAAACGCGCCACCGAGGCCGCAGCCTTCAAGGCCCAGACGAAGAGCCAGTTGGCGCTGCTCGCCGTCGGCACGGCGCTGCTGCTGCTCGTCGGCGCCTTTGCGCCGCCGGCCTTCATGAGCCACTTCGTCGTCTTCGTGCTCGCCTGCTTCGTCGGCTTCCAGGTCATCTGGAACGTATCCCATTCGCTGCACACCCCGCTGATGGCCGTCACCAATGCGGTTTCCGGCATCGTCATTCTCGGCGCTCTGCTGCAGATCGGGTCTGGCAACTGGCTGGTGGTGCTGCTTGCGGCGCTCTCGGTACTGATCGCCACGATCAACATCGTCGGCGGCTTCCTCGTCACACGGCGCATGCTCGCCATGTTCCAGAAATCCTGATCGGGCAGGGGTAATCACTATGATGATCGGTATCGTATCGGCCGCCTATATCGCGGCAGCCGTTCTCTTCATCCTCTCGCTCGGCGGGCTCTCGGGTCAGGAAAGCGCCAAGCGCGCCGTCTGGTACGGCATGACCGGCATGGCATTGGCTATTGTCGCCACGGTCTTTGGACCTGAGGTCGGCAACTGGCTTGTCATCCTGCTGATGATTGCCGGCGGTGCTGTGCTCGGCCACTTCGTCGCCTCCCGCGTCCAGATGACCGAGATGCCGCAGCTTGTCGCGGCACTCCATTCCTTCGTCGGTCTCGCGGCCGTGTTCATCGGCTTCAACGCCCATATCGAAGCGGCAGACGTCGCCGGCCTCGACGCGGCAGCCCGCTCTGCCCTCACCGGCTTTGCCGCGATCCTCGCCCACAAGGAACCGGTGGAACTGTCGATCATGAAGGTCGAGGTCTTCCTCGGCGTCTTCATCGGCGCCGTCACCTTCACCGGCTCCGTCATCGCCTTCGGCAAGCTTGCCGGCAAGGTCGACGGCAAGGCAAAGAAGCTGCCGGGCGGGCATCTCCTCAACGCTGGCGCTCTGGGGCTTTCGTTGGCCCTACTCGTGCTCTACGTCAATGGTGCCGGCACCTGGACACTGCTTGTCATGACGCTCGCCGCCTTCTTCATCGGCTATCACCTGATCATGGGCATCGGCGGCGCCGACATGCCGGTGGTCGTGTCGATGCTGAACTCCTATTCCGGCTGGGCGGCCGCCGCCATCGGCTTCACGCTCGGCAACGACCTTCTGATCGTCACCGGCGCGCTGGTCGGCTCCTCGGGCGCGATCCTCTCCTACATCATGTGCAAGGCGATGAACCGTTCGTTCCTGTCGGTCATCCTCGGTGGCTTCGGCGCAACCACCGGTCCGGCAATGGAAATCACCGGTGAGCAGATCGCCATCGATGCCGAAGGCGTGGCCGCAGCCCTCAACGATGCCGACAGCGTCATCATCGTGCCTGGCTACGGCATGGCGGTGGCGCAGGCTCAAGCGTCGGTCTCGGAGCTTACCCGCAAGCTGCGCGCGGCCGGCAAGAACGTGCGCTTCGCCATTCATCCGGTCGCCGGCCGGTTGCCGGGCCACATGAACGTGCTTTTGGCCGAGGCGAAGGTGCCCTACGACATCGTGCTCGAGATGGACGAGATCAACGAGGACTTCCACGAAACGGATGTCGTCATTGTCATCGGCTCCAATGACATCGTCAATCCGGCGGCCCAGGAAGATCCGAACTCGCCGATCGCCGGCATGCCGGTGCTTGAAGTGTGGAAGGCCAAGCAGGTGTTCGTCTCGAAGCGCGGGCAGGGAACCGGATATTCGGGTATCGAGAACCCGCTTTTCTTCAAGGAGAACACGCGGATGTTCTATGGCGACGCGAAGAGGTCGGTCACCGATTTGCTCCCCATCTTGGGATAAAGAACCTCGCCATCGAAACGCCGCTGTGCGAGGGTCGCCATGTGCATCAAGCGTTTCTAATCTGAAATCGGGTCGGCGGTTCCGATGACCACGTGAATGAAGCATGGGACCTGCGATCCGGCTGATGTCGGCAAACACGGCGGCACGATTAGCACCGCCATCGGATCGGCCTGTGCTGCACAGACCGATCTGGACTCGGTCACATCAATAGGAACGGTCGAGCAGCGCGTCGAGGCGTGAAAGCCGCCAGATGCCAGCATCCTTGACGAATTCCGCGTCGTACTTGCCGGCGCTGACGATCGAGCATTTATCACCAACAGTCGAGTTCAGGGCGAGGTAGAACCGGGCAGACGCGGAGGAGTCTGTCTGTTTCGTGAAATGGAAATTGGTGATGATATGCCGGGGCTGATCCAACTGGCCCTTGCGCATCGCGCTCAACACGGAGACAATTTCTTCGCGCCCTCGCATCGGCCCCCAGGCCACGCTCCCGGTCGACCAGACTCCCTTGCTGGTTGCGCCCGTGGTAAACGCCTCACCAATCAAATCAAACTCTGCCTCGTCATAGCCGAAAGCATATCGTGCAACGACCTCCATTATGAGCTGGCGATCGGCGGCATTGTGCGTCATGTCTCTCTCTCCTCCGGTTCACATTCGATGACTTGCTGTGAAATGAACTGCTGCGGACAATCAGGTCGGTATCTGGCGTCTTCGTCAGGGGGGACGCACAAAAGGTTGCACTTTCCACAATCCCCGGCAGCCGAGATGTCACGCCAGCGCTTGGGCAGTCGCTTCCCTTTTGTCCGCCTCGAGGACGTATCAAATCGACGGAAGCGGCGCCCATCCATGCGTGTCAAAGTGTGTTCCGAACGGGCCATATTTGGGCTTGCTGGAGACAACTCTCGTCGGGCCTAGAACACGACATGCAGCGGTTCAGCCCTTTTAGTACGGGAATGAGAACTCGTTCATGCTGCCAAACGCGAAACGCTGCCGTACTCGTTCGGAGGGCTGAACGTTCTCCACAGCAGCCTGACTATAACTGCGAACTGTTGCCGGACGAGATAGTTCGCCATCCACGCTTCCTTCGCACGACGGGTAACAGTTGCCGCCATGCTGTTCGATCGCTCGCCCTTTGTTCCCTGGGTGTGCGCCTGGTTCGAGCTTGTAGTTGTCAGGAGCGGTGAGGTCGGGAGGCGATCGTCGGTGTGGCCTCGTCGGCGGGAGTCGAAGACAAGCTCAGGGCCACACAGCCTCAGGGAGTTAACTTTCACAGCAGCGCCCCGGTGAATGACCGTAAAGCGGCCAGTACCGGCAGTTCGGTCGTTGACGAGCGATAGCTAGGGCCAATCCTTCACGCTCGTCAGATCGCGCAACGGGCCGAGAGCAGCCGTCCCACCAGAGCAACCCCGGGGGAGTTTCGGAACATCGCATAGTGTATCAATCGGAACTCTACGCTCTCGCAGCCAAACCCTCAGACGAGCGCGACGCCGCTCTTGTAATCTTTTGATCGACCCATGCTGAGAGATCGCTCCAGAGTTTCTGGTCGAGGCCGACGTGGCGAGCGATCGCAATGATCCGCTGATAGGAGATGGGTGTGATTGCGGCATGCCCGCCAAGACTTGGATCAACCAGGCTCCGTTTCGCCTTCCGTGCCATCGGAAAACTCGGGTGATCGGCAAAGGCGGCGAGGGCTGAGGCTTGAAGGTTGCGGTGCTTGCCTATTGCTGCTGCCAGCACGGCGGCGTTACGCAACGTTTGCAGTCAATTGCCGGTGTCTCGACAGCGTCGCCGAGCGCGATTATTGACTCTGCCGTCCGCCCATCGGAAAAGGATGTACAGTTGGAGAGGAAAAACAACTCATGGCAGACGAGAACAATACGAACGACAATACAGGCGCTCTGGAAGCGACCCCGCCGACAGAGATAGCGCCGCCCAAGAAGCGCCGGGGGCCGCGGCCGAAGAATATAGTCTCGGAAGCAACGGCTGAAACACCGGAGGCAGTTGCCGCTCAGCCCGTGAGGGGGCGCAGGAAGCGCGCAGACAAGCCGGCAGATGCGACGGTCTCGGCAAAGACGCAGGCCGGTTCGAAGGGCAAGGCAAAGAATGTCGCCAAGGGCACCCGAAAACCCCGTGTGGCAAAACAGACGATAGAGACGCCGGCTTCAGCTCCGATCCTCGACGACATTGCGGATCTTCTTCAGCTCGAGGAAGAGAATGCGCGGCTTCGCAAGGCTCTGGCTGAAAAACTGCGGGCAGAGAACGCCGATCTGCGCAAGCGACTGGGTCTTGCCTGATCATTCGGTGAAGGGCCGATCGAATTGTGCGATCGGTCCTCGTCGTCGCGCCGTTGCTACGGTTGCCTAGAGGCCGCAGCAATGGATGTCGGTGCGGGCTCGGGGTGACAGCGCACTATGAAATCACCATGGAAATATCTGGTCCAACTGGCGTCACGAGCGCGAACGGTTGAAGAGCCTGGGAGCCCGCGAGAAATTGAGACCGCGAAACAGGATGGGTCGCAAGGGACGCTGGCAACCGACACGCTGGCACCGTCCATCCCGGCCAGCGACATAGCAGACTCGATAAAAGAGGCCTCGGATGAAGTGGCTAGCGAACTCGATGCCGCCGCCACGGACGCAGCCGTTGTAGCGGTTTACGGAAGCCAGGAGGTATTCGTCACGGTCGTCGATCGGTCGAGTGCGGACGTGCTACAACCCGCACCTCCACCCGAACCATTACCGACGAAGAAGGTAAGGCGCAGCAGAAAAACTAAAGTCCCGAATGTTGCAGGAACCGATCCTGTCGAATATGACGACGGAAGCTCCGCTGTCGCACAGCCGCCGATGACCTTCATGGATGAGGTTGCTGGACTGAACGGGGAAATCCTGCAGCTGAGACGCGAACTGGCGGCAAAGTTGCTTCTGCAGAACACGCAACTCAAGAAGATGCTTGAGCGGTACGACCGATAGCGAGCTGTGCTCTTGACCATTGGATACCCATGAAACCACAGCAGCGAAAGTTTATCGTCGAAGTTAAATCGCCGCGCCGGCGTTCGATGATCAGGCCGACCTCTATTTGGGGCGATACGGATCTCAAGGCACTCGTGCGCGAGGCTGAGACCGAGGCCCCACACCTGTTCGAGCCGGTTGAGGGACGAAGCGAGTTCTCTCCGGCGCAAAGTGTAGAACTCCGCCCGAACGACAGCGCCAGTACGGTCCACACCCCACCCCCCGCGGATCCCCCGGTCTTGATGGAAGTGGTCGCCGACGTTGACGAAGCTCTCGATGACGCCGCCATTGCGTTGTCGGACGCGGACAAACCGAAGACCTCTTCAGGAAAGCGGCCGAACCGCCGTCGCAGAACGCGCAGTATCCATCGCGGTGACCGCAGGACTCCCATAGCTGCTACTGAAGTCGAAACCGCTCCCGACGACCTTGCGGCGCTGGAGGAAGAGAACCGTTGGCTGAAAGGACTGCTGTTACATCGGCTTCATCAGGAGAACATCCAGCTCCGAAGGATGCTCGAGCGGTTTGGAACAAACTAGACGACACGTAAGCGTCCTATCGCCCCGCACGAGAACTGATCCGTGCACCGTAAGCAGTGAGCCATCGCGCATCCAAGCGAAGCGAGGCTGTGTGTGAGTGTCCGTCGGACGCCGAATGACAATCGAAGGCACTGAGCGCTAAATGTCGCCGAAGATAAGTGAGGGACAATGAGAAAGCTCGTCGCAGGCAAACTGCATGGTATCTACGTGACGGAAGCGAACCTCAACTATCATGGTTCGATCACGCTGGATCCTGATCATTGCGAGCAAGCTGGCATCCTGCCCATGGAGTTTGTCGAGATCTGGAACAAAAACTCTGGTGCTCGGATCTCTACCTACGTCATTTTGGGCGAGCGCGGCTCAAGGTGCTGCATTCTGAATGGCGCGGCGGCGCGCACTTGCCAGCCCGGTGATCAAATCATCATCTGCAACTCGGTCTACCTTGAGGAAAGTCAGCTCACCTCGTTAAAGCCGAAGGTCCTTACCTTCGACGAAAACAACCACATACGCGATCGCCTGAGCTATTCGGTGGATGTTGACGCCGAAGGGAAATACACGTTCGAAATCCTCGATCAGGAGAACACCGTCTTGCCAGTGCCGCTCTTGGTGTCTGGCGGCGGTTGAGGTTGCGGCAGGGGCCAGTTTGAATCCGGGAGAAATTCTTCGGCGGGCTTCTGTGGTCCAAGTATTTAGCGATGATCTCAGTTAGCCGCCGCTCCCCGACAAATCTCCGATGCAACGTCCAGCGACCTTTCGAACGCCGGGATCGGCAAGAACTCATAGCGCGAATGGAAGTTGTAGGCGCCGGTGAAGAAGTTCGGCGTCGGGATGCCACGGGCCGAGAGCACCGCGCCATCGGTGCCGCCGCGCATCGGGATCAGTTTCCTGTCGATCCCAAGCGCGTCCATGGCCTGGAACAACAGTGCGACGGCGCGATCGTCGTGGGCAAGGCTGGCGGCGATGTTTCGATAGGTGTCGGTGACCTGGTGGCGGACGTTGCCGGTCGGGTAGCGTGAGCGGATGCGTTCGGCGACTTCGGCGATCCGACGCTTGCGCTGATGGAAACCATCGGTGTCGAAGTCGCGGATCAGGCAGGTGAGTGTCGCCTCGCTGTCATTGGCGGCGAGATCCTTGAACCAGAAGAAGCCCTGGCGATCCGCGGTGTGTTCGGGCGTGTCGTTGCGGTCGAACTGGGCGATGAAGTCGATTGCCATCGTGAGCGGATTGACGAGCGTGCCCTTCGCTGACATCGGGTGTGCGCTGACACCGGTGAAGACGATTTCTGCGGAAGCGGCATTGAAGGTCTCGAGCACCACTTCGCCGAGTTCACAGCAGTCGATCGTATAGGCGAAGTCGCAAGGGAAACGGTTAAGATCGAGCGCCTTGGCGCCACGCAGCCCGATCTCCTCGTCGGGCACGAAGGCGACGTAGACGTCGCCATGCGCTTGGCTGTCGAGCCGGCCAAGCAACGTCATGATCACGGCGATGGCGGCCTTGTTGTCGGCGCCAAGCACGCTCGTGCCGTCGCCGGCGATGATGTCCTCGCCAACCCAGGAACGAAGTGCAGGATGTTCTGCGACGCGCAGCCAAATATCGTCCTTGGCGTTGAGGCAAAGATCCTTGCCGTCAAAACGGAGGATCTGCGGCCGGATGAAGGGCGAGAGGCCGACATCGACGGTATCGAGATGAGCAATAAAGCCGATCGCTGGCGCGTCCGGCCTGTTGCCACGTTTGACACCGGTGACGATCGCCTGCGCGTCGACGCGGACGTCCTGCAAGCCCAGAGCCCGCATCTCGTCGCCCAGCAGCGCGGCGAGTGCTGCCTGCCCCGGTGACGAGGGCAGCGTTTGTGCGCGGCCATTGCTCTGGCTCTCGATCGCGGCATAGCGGAAGAAGCGGCTGATCAGTTCCTGACGGACGTCCATGATGGTCCTCCTATGGAAGAGGCGGGCCGCATTGGCTCGGCCCGTTGTTGTGGGTGGTGGCGGTCGGATATCTCGCCTCGGTCTAGATCCGGATGATGCCGACACCGTCGGAGACCTGGATCTCGGTGCCGAGCCTGGCCGATTGTTCGGTAAGCCGCCGCAGGATGCGCTCGGCACTCGCCCCCGTCGCCAGATGCGGCGCCAGCCGCCGCTCCAAGACGCCATCCTGCAACGCCTCGTCGCCGCCGATGACGACCGGATGAAGGGTGATCTCGACAAGACGGTTGCCGGCATCGAAGGTGGAGACCGCGACGACGCTCTCCCAGACCTCCGGCGCCGTCCAAGTCGACTTCTCCGAGCGCACATGGAAGATGAAGTTGCCGAGGCTGTAGAAGATCGGCCGGCCGTCAGGAGCCTCGGGCAACAGCTTCGCGGACGTGCCGGGCAGGCCGGTCGGAAACACCTGCGACGCGGCGGTGCCATAGCCGGCGAGGATCTTGTCGACGAGAATGCCGCGGTCGGTTGCGAGCGCCAGTGCCCGCCGCACGAGCGGGTTCTTGAACGGATTGGCGATCGGTGCACCCGATTTATCCGTCACGCCAGGAAGCGTGTCCCGGCTAACGTCGAACTGGACGAAGTTGATGCGGGCCGCCCCGACGCTGGCGATCCGCGCACCGCGCTGCTTCAAGCCGTCGACATCGCGGGCCGGAATGGCGTCGGCGACATCGACCTCGCCGGTGCTTAAGCCCGCCACGCGGGCGGCCGGACTCTCGATCACCCGAAAAGCGACCGTCGGCCAGGCAGGCTTGCCGCCCCAATAGGCGTCGTTGCGGGTGAGCCGCAGGCTCTCGCCGGAGCTCCAGCTCTCGAAGCGGTAGGGACCGGTGCCAATGGGGGGAGAGCCGGCGTTCAACTGCTCGGTCGTCTCAAAACCTTCGGGCGGCTTGTTCATCATGAAGATCGACGAGAAGGAAAGCGGCAGGTTGGGGACCGGGCCATTGGTCTCGATGACCACCGTCAGGGGATCGGGGGCAGAGACCGCCTTGATGCCGCTCAAAGAAGCGCGAAAGCCGCCGCTCGGGGGCTTGAGGAAATCGCGGATGCGCGCGATCGAATAGACAACGTCGTCGGCGTCGAAGACCGCGCCGTCGTGGAAGCGGACGCCGTCGCGCAGCTTGAACTCCCATTGGGTGTCGGAAAGGGCCCGCCAGGAAGTGGCAAGACCGGGCTTCAGTTCGAGCTTCTCGTCCTGGTAAACGAGCCGCTCATAGATGTGCGAGAGCAGCGCGGTGTTCTCGTTGAGGTTGGCATAATGCGGATCGAGCGTCATCAGCTTGTAGGAGGTGGCGATCCGTAGCTCGCCCCGTTCCTGGGCCATGCCAGGCGTCGACGGTGCGCTCCAGAGCGAGGCGGAAAGCAGAAACGCCGACAGCAGGCGCGGGCGAAATGGGTTTCCCAGTTTCATGTGTTGTTCCTTCTTATTTTTGACAGAGTCAGAGTGCTGCGCCGAAGGGGCCTCCGGCGCGGGGTTCATGGATGGATCGAGCAAAAGCCGGCGCTCCGTAGAGATGCCGGGGATGGACTCACGAATGGCGGGGCGGTTAGCCGTTTTGCAACGCTGGCTGGCGTTCGCCCGCGGTCGAGCCACGCGGCGGGTCAAGAGTCGCCTCAATCCTGAGAAGATCCGCCAGGATGATACGGAGTTGCGACCACGGTTCATCGGGACTGGTGGGGGAGGGCTGTCCGCGGTTCAGAATCGCATCCAGTTTGGCGGCAACACCAGCGACCGATTCCGCAGGCGTGCTCCACAAGGCTGCCGCCGCTTCGTCCTCGGCGATCGCCGCACAATCCTCGGCTTCGAGCGCCTCGTTATAGGCTGCATCGCGTTCAGGGCGCGTGTCTGCCGACTTCAAGAGCCTTGTCTCGATCCGCTGCTGGTGCGCGCTCGAATCGCTCAAACGCTGCCAAGCGTTGCACCACTGGTGCCACGCTCCAACCGCGGGGTCATCGGTGCAACGGCTAAACCCCGTATTCTGATGGGTCGTAGCCTCTTGATATGTGGGTAAAGACGCTGCCACGAGAGAATGAAAATCTCCTCGGGTGACCGTAGACAAAGTTCTGCTATTGTCGGAATCAGCCATGATCCGAGCTCCCTAAAGCTTGGTTGTGGTCAGGCTGTGCCCGGTGTTGCGAGCACCGAGCGCAGCCGAATGAAACTTTAAGTGCCACATGAACGAAAAAAGTTCAACCGAGAAACTGAAATTTATGAGTGTAATAACGGGAGCTCAGATTCGCGCGGCAAGGGCGCTAGTTCGTTGGACTGCTGAAGACCTGGCAAATGCAGCCAGTGTAGGTCTCTCGACAGTACGACGCGCAGAGGCAGAAGATGGGCCACCAACAGCGACAGCAGCCAATCTGAAGCTAATCCAAAATGCTCTGGAAACCGCCGGTATCGAGTTCATCCCGGAAAATGGCGGCGGCGTGGGGGTCCGCTTCAAAAAGTAGTCCCCGAGTCTAGACGCCATGTAGCGCGAAAAGCGCCGCGCGCAGAGCAGTTAGCCGCAGCGGAAGCCGGCAAATGGCCGCTGATGGAAGGCCACAATTTGCCGTGCACAATCGCGTGAGGGGACTATGAATTTTCACAGCCTCTGTCATCAATATGCGGTCTGTGAAGTCGAACGCTCAGACGCCGGGCCTCTTCTTGCTTATGCGAGAGGAGGCCTTTTCATTTAGACTAGAGCGTCTTGTTCACAACTTGTGCAGCAACACTCACCAGGAGCGCCGCGACTGTAACCGCGGCGGTGTAGCGCGCAAATTTCATGCGGCGCCCTCGAGCGCCAGTCCAGTCATATCCCATCGGTCACCTCTCTATGACGTGGTGGTACTCTTAGACTTCGCCCGCACAGAGCTACACAACGCCGCTGCTATTCAAACCGAAGCTCACTGCGGATGTCTCATTCCCTTTCAACCAAGATAATGCGCAATGCCCGAATGACGTCCGCTGCATCGATCAGCGTATCCCTGATGTCCTCGGTCGATAAATCTCTCACGCGGGCAGATGCGATCCCCAAATCGATTACCACGTCTTTCGCACGCCTGTTACCTCCAACGCCGGCCTGCTCGCGCATTTCACGGATCGTATCGACCGATCGATCGAGGAGGCGGCTTACTTCGAAAGGCGTTAGTTTCTCGACCTCATTGGCGGCTCTGATCAGTTCGGAGATAAAGGCGGTCGTTTGAGACATTGTCGACCCGAGAAGGCAATTTTACATCGCATCAGCACGCAGCGTCTGTTTCGCATGGTAGCTTTTCCCCTTGAAAGCATCACCAAACAATCTGGAGCGGCTTTCTGAGCTCGCGCCATTTCCGGCCTGAACTGGACCTGTTGGGATAGTTTTGACGGCCTACAAAGAAGCCCCGCCATTGAGGCGGGGCGAGGATCGCGCCCAGATGGCTCGCTGGACGCGGGGAAGTCTGCATCGACTATTAGAGGAAGGTATCGAACGGACGAGCCTAAAGGGAAGGGCTGTTTCCGTGATTCCGGTACGGTTCGGCAAAAAAAACTTGCCCGGGACCAAATGGCGGCGCTAAGCGCAGAACCATGATCAATTCATCGAGCTTCCCATCATGGCCGAGGAAGCCATCTGGAATACAGCCAACCTCCACGAATCCATGGCGTTCGTAGAAGCGGATTGCTGCCGAATTCTCCGCATTGACGCCAAGCTCAAGCTGAACAACCCCGTGAGCGAGTGCGTGCTCTGCCACCTCGCGCAAGAGGTGCGCGGCAATCCCAGTCCCGCGTTTGCCCTTCCGGACGTAGACGCTGACTAACCTCGCACGGTGCGCCATTTTCCTGGCACGCTCGAACCTGAGCCCCATCATGCCGACGGGTTGGTCACCAACGAACGCTACAAAAACCGGCTGGCTCAGATGCTGCCGCCATTGGCGATCGGAGAGATTGACCCAATCTCCAAACACACTCGCAAACGAAAGCGGCTCGTGTGAGAGCGCCTCCAGGCGTATGCGCCGGAACACATCTACGTCCTTGACCGACAGGCGCCTGATCGCTGCCCCATCTTCAATCGACACATCGACCTCCACCAAAGTACCCAGGTCGGGCTGAAAAACGTCGTCTGCTGCTAGGCAGCTATTCCAATGCCACGTGACACTTCGGCATCGAAGCCGCTCTGCATCGATTGATCACGAACCCGACCACTGCCATTCGGCCGCCTCCGGGGTGATGACCCCGCTGACGATGTGTTTCGACAGTTCCGCCCAGATCTGATCCCTGGTGAAGCTTGCGAGATCACCACACGACTGTGCCAAGGGCATCTCCGCGTATTTTGAAAGAGGAGCCGCGGCTCCTCCGAATAGCTCGATTTCCCGGAATGGGTAGCCGCCGGCCGGCTTCAAGACACGATGACCCCAAAGTCCAGGTCGGTCGTCTCCACGCAGTTCAGTCAAAAGATCGAGATTGCCCGATCGCTTTAGACCGATCGCGGTAAGGTAGCGCATGAGCGGGTAGTAAATGGTCTGCCGGCATCCCCCAAGCGCTCTCACGCCCGGCAAGATGGAAATTATCAGGAACACAGTGTATAGGCTTGGCACGATCGCGCGCTGCCGGAGCGCCGCCGCGATACTGTCCGGCCGAAACTGCACTTCGAAGTTCGATGGACCGCTGGCCCTGAGTGCGCTGTTCTCGAGGCGGAGCGGAATGATCCTGCCTTTTTCCATGCGCCAGAAGAAGTCGGTGGTTCTGCGGATCCAACCTTGCCACGGGCCGATGTTCAGGCGATCCTTGGCGTCCAGGATGCTCTCGGCAACTTTGCCATCTCCGATGAAGCGAGCCGACATCCAGGATCCCGCGTCGTCGAGATGGTCGGCGACCAGATCCGCGATGTCGAAATCATCGAGCTGAAGCAGCTTGACGGGGGAGGGGAGTTGGCCACGCCAGAGGGTCTGATTGGCCGCCCTGATTGCCTCGGCGGCTGAAGCAAATTCATCCGAGGGCAATTCAGCGAGGAGAGCCGCGGCAGCGTCGTTCGGAGCCGGATCGCCTTTCGCGTTCGAGAGGGCAAAGCGAAAGGGGCCATTCAGGCCGCAGACGCTGAAGGAATCCATTCGGCTCCGGGGCAGACCGAAGAGGTTTAGGGGTTCACCTTCAAGCCAGAGCCAGCCGGGACCTTTCTTTGCCTTCTCGGAGAAGCTGACGGTCGAGGCTTGGTAGGTGATGTACCATTCGCGGCTATGGGCGTTCAGGCCCAACAAGCTGAACAGATGCGTGTAGAACGCATCCGGTTCGATCAGCAGCAGGCAATGCGGACCGGTCTGCAGCACCGGCGCCGCCATCAACTGAAGGCTGGCGCTTCGAGCTTCCTCAACGTCGTAACCGGACCTGCGCGCCGCCCGTTCGATGCAGCGGCAGAGGAGCTCCATTGCATGACGACGCACGGAGTGCTCGGAACGGAATTTCTCGACGTCGTAGGCAAGTGAAGCGTAGTCTCGCAGGGGACGCTCCCAATAGCGGGCAATATACGGCATCAAGGTAGACAGCGCCCGTCGCACGTCGGCTGCGCTGCAATGTTCGCCTGCCTTGGGGCTTTCCATCATTTCACGATGCCAGGCGCCTGGGCGCGAGCAGCATCATGGTGTTCGCACTGCGCCACGTCAGATCAGGGGCCAACGCCTCTACCTCGGTATCGACGATCGCGGCCGGCAACTGTTCGTAGCAGTAGCCTGGGGGAATTGCCGGCTTCACCATCAGCGAAATCAGTTCCAACACGGAAGCCCGCGAGTTGGATGACACGATGGTGTAGAAATTCCCACTGTTCCAGGTCAGCACTGAGTATCGGAAAAACGCTCTCAGTGCGGTTACAGTCGTCGCCAGATCGACTTGAAGGTCGGTCATCGTGTTGAGAACTTCATCCTTCTTCTTGGAGATGTGATCTGTCGAGAAAAACCGGGACTTAAAAACCTCGTCCTTTTGGCGTTCGCGTTCCTCATAGATGTCGCGATCTTCATGCGCGAGCTTCTGCACCTGCACGAGGAGACCGCCAGGCCGTATACGGGGGACGACGAACTCCAGTTGCTTTATGCGATCACGATCGTACATTTGAAATGTCGTGTCCTCGAAGAGCACGTCAAAGCCACCCCGAAATGGAAGAAGATCCTCGTCGGTCGCGTAGCGATCCTCGTCCAACTCAAAGAACGGCCCGTGGAAGAAGTGTGCGTGCTCACTTCCCCGGTTTGCAAAGAACGATGCTCGGTTGGCTGCCGTTGGACTGCAGCAAAGCGCCTTGATGCGACCATTGCCAAGCGTGGCAAGCGTGCGCGCAAGGCAGCCAGTGCCCGTGCCCAACGTGTAGATCGTCGTTGGAGAGGCGCTCCGCGCCCAGGTTCTCAAGGCAAAAGAAAATATCGCAGCACCCAGGCGGCATTCCTCTTCGAGCCTATAGGGAATGCTGGCAAAGTAATGGCTGTCAAAATGGCCCCAAAGACGCCGATGCGTATCCGCGAAAACTGCGCCCTCCAAATCGAAGTCGAGCAAGCTCATGTCGAGTTGCGGTTCGGTAAGGTCCGGTGCCCCAACCTGTCCGCTTGCGGTCCTTTCGAAGAACGCTGCGAATGATGTGAGCCTGGGAGCGTTTCGCCAGTGTTCAATCGTTAGTCGACCCACCATAGCCGCCTCCCAATATGGCCGGCGGGTGACGCGCTTCATCTCAGCTTCCATCGAGATGTGTTAGGTGCCGCCAGCGTCTGCCGTTCGTGAGCTTCTGGATGCTATCTGTGGACCCAAGCGAAGGATCAGCCAATCTACCGAATTCGGTAGGTTGACCTCTTGCGGAAAGTCGAAGGAGATACACGGATTGCAAAGGATACCGCGCGGTCAGATTTCAATCAACTCGAGGAAGCTTGCCTTGGCGACGGCGTGATGACTTGTAGCGGCACCGAGTTTCAGCCTCCCCGACCGCAGGTACAACTTCACGGAATTTTCTGAGATTCCGAGATCCGCCGCAATCTGTTTGGAAATCCGACCTGTCGCAAGCAGCTGAAGGCACTGGCTTTCGCGCCTGGAGAGGTTCCGATAGCGGCCGATCTCTCGAAGGCCGGTGGCAGAAAACACGGTCTCATGAAGATAGTGGGAAAGGATCTGCAACTCGTGAATGCTTGAAGCGCGTAGCCGCGACCAGTCGCGCTTCGGTAGGTTCGAGGCCACGGAAAAGAGACAGCGTTCGCCGTTCGGCCCCCGGATCGGGATCGTGAGGCCACTAGGACCGATGTCGTAGGAATACGCTTCTTTGAATAGACGGGAGGTCTGTGCTGACCGCTGGTGGAGAGAGGACCAGTCCACCGGCATGAAACCCGAGCGAACGACGTTAATCACCGGGTCTATGTCGAAGTAGCGCTTGTCGACGTAAATCTCAGTCCACGTATCTGGATAGGTCGTACAGTAATAGGGGTACATGCCCGACCTGCCTCCGCTGCAAACCACAAGGAATGTCATGTGCGATAGGCCGTATCGCACGCAAAGTTCCTCCAGTGCAGGGCAGAGCTCCTCGCTATGCTTTGCTGCCAGCAGCGTCCTCAAGGACAATGACAGTCTACGGTGATCGACTATCGAGAGAATGTTTCGGTATGCTGCCATCTCGCGCTGTATTCGATTCTGACTATATCGGAGAACCGGATCCTAACGGCAGTGCTCCGGCAGCGAAATTGTAGGAAATACGAGTGGGTATAGTGTCTCGCCCAGAGCCTCCCGCTGCCGCGTTCTCAATCAACGGTTCGATTTCGCAGCTAAATCGTCGATCGTGAAGAACTCGCTTTCAGGCAGTTTGCTGCGGCGTTGGTCGGCTCTGGAACGTGAACAGTAGTGCGGCGAACAGACACAAAAGTTGCCTGAACCATCGCAGCAGGAGGGAGAAGTTGTATCCGGCGGCGGCCAGAACGGCATTGACGGCATCCCCCTGTTCGCCAGCGAGATAATTCCGGTCCATTCTGTGTTCGCTCTTGAGGTGTCCGATGACGGGTTCGACCGCCGATCGTCGTCGCATCTGGCGTTTTATGGCGGGCGTGATGCGGCGCTTCTGGCCGCTGGTGAAGACCCTCAGCTTGTGACTTTCGGGAGCATTATGGCCGCGGTATCCAGCATCGGCCAAAATGCGGGAGAGCTCGTTGCCGATCATCTTTTCCATATCCGGAATGACGGTCGCGAGCGTGTGGCCGTCGTAAGGATTGCCGGGCAGCGCGGTCGCGTGCAGGGCGAACTGCCCGCCCTTTGAACGGTTCAGTGTCGTGGCCACGGACACCTTCACTCCGAACTCATAGGGCTTGTGCGCCTTGCCTTTACCAATGCACTCGACTTCGTCGGCATGCAGGCTGTAGATCTTGCGGCCACGCTGACGTTGCCGCTGCGCGATGACCGTTTTTGCCTGATAGAGCGACCATTTGAAGATCGCGTCGAGTTGTTCGTCGCCGGCGATCTGACGCTCGATGTCGCGAACGGTCCGGCCGAGATAGGTCTTCAACTTGCGCAGCGCCTTGCCGGCCCGTTTGAATTGCTTCGCATGCGCGTAGCGCTGGTGCTGGATCAGGGCGAATTTACCGACCCGAATGTAGGTCTGGCGCAGGTCGAGCCCCATTTTCTTCGCCAGCCGCACCAGCCGTTCGCGCGCCCGGTGAATAAGCTTGGCATCCGTCGGGAACATGACGTTCTTCGGTTGAACGGTCGTGTCGACGGTCACCTGCCGCGTATCCTGCGGCTTCATCGCGCCTGTCTTGACTGCCACGGCCAGGCTCTCCTGCAAGAGCGCGCCGATCCGCGCCTCGCCCATGCGCTGCCGCCAGCGCGTCATCGAGGAGCGGTCGAACGATAGTTCGTGCCGAAAGAACTCCTCGCCGCACAGGTACTGAAAGTAGGGGTTCTCCACCCAGCGCTCGCACAGCGCCTCGTCCGACAGGTTGAACGTGTGCTTCAGAATGGCCAGCCCCGCCATCAGCCGCGTCGGCAAGGGCGGCATGCCCGCTCCGTCCGAATACACCGTCCCAAAGCGGGCTTCCAACACAGGCCAGTCGATAGCCTGCGCCAGACGCACCAGTTCGTGCTTCATATTGATGATCTGGTCGAGCCGGGATCGGAATAAATCCTGTTCACCCGTTTGGCGCCGTTCGCGTGGTTTACCCATTCCTGGCACTCCGATTCACCGCGATAAACCCAGTGAATCACGCTTCGCCAACCACGCAAACCTCAAACTGATATTGCAAGGAAACAGCTTGTTCGGCGGCTGTTTCCTGCAATTAGAAGATCTGCAGACCCCTCGATTCCTACGTCAAATCAGCGGCTTCCGAGTTCTTCACGGCCGACTAAATCGTATGCGGCGTCTCCGCCCCATTGATTTGCGGTTGCAACGTTGATGTCGAACGCTTGCGGAAGGTCCTGTGAGCTCGTCGGGGAGTCCCGGACAAGCTCATTGTGAGGCGCTGATCCGTTGCGCATATGCCCAAGACATGAGGGCGTTGTCTTTGGCGATGTGGCTCCTTGTTCGCCGCCGAATTGGCCCCCACCAATGGCAAGGCTGGAGATCGCTGGCATCACCTGGAACACACAATTTCACATAGCGCCCGCGTCGGCCGACGGCCCCGGGATCGCCACCGCGTCCTCGACGGCCGCATCTATGCTCTCCGGAACAGATCGAGCGTTGCCTTAACAGGCTGAACAACTGGTGCAGTTTGTCGACCCGCTATGACAGGACGTCCAGCAGCTACCTCGCTTCGTCTACTTCGCCGCCGTTCGTCTATGGACAGGCGCGTTTTGTCACCAGAACCTACACAGATCCGGGACCATTCGGAACGTCAACGTAAACCGGTCCTCTTGACTGAACCCGCTCTATCGTTTCCATTATTTCGTCGTAATCCGGTGTCTCGTAAAGAGCTTCCTGTCCCGGATAGCGCAACTTTCGGGTGACAGCCTCGTCAAGGAAATAGGCCCCCGCGATCAGGAAGGAAATCGCGTAGAAATCATCTGCGCCCAAAGCGCGGATCGCATCTAAAGGGTTATTTGGGTGGGTCTCCGGCAAGCGAGACAATGCCCTAAAAAATGACGGCGCCATATCATCGCGCTCTTTCAGGGCGCGTGGCAGCAGACGTTCGGGCACACCGGCTTCCCGAGCAGAGGGCATCCCGGACTTGGCGTCTGATGGGATCAGAGCATCCGCGACCCACGCGATCCTAGTTTGAAAGTCATCAATATTGTAAGTCATGGGCTTAGAGTCCTACTTTTAGCGATTCAGCTGCCCCACTGACCGGCTGTGAGCGCCTGTGTTCAATGATGGATTCGGAATTGCGCAGCGCCAGCGCGGTAACGGTACCGGTTGGATTGACCGCTCCGGAGGTTGGCATCACGCTTCCGTCCATGATGAAGAGGTTTGGTAGGTCGTGCGAGCGGCCATAAGAGTCAACGACGGACGTGCGTGGATCGTTGCCCATACGCACCGTCCCTAAGATATGCCAACCGGTTTCCCGCATCAGTGGCGTCCCCGAGACATCATATGCGCCTGCTTCCTTCATGGACTCAGCAGCGCGCGCCAGGTTAAAGTCCAAGAGATCCATAGTGTTTTGAGATGCCTTGTACGTGATTTTCACGGCGGGCATCCCTTGGGCGTCGTTCACGCCAGGGTCAAGAGAGACCATGTTATCCTCACTCGGAAGATCCTCTGCCATGATCCCCCAATATGCGGAACGACCGAACCGCTTTTGCACTGTTGCATGGAAGTTCTCACCCCACACATCACTGTTACTGCCCCATGGCCAGGTGCCCACAGATGCGAGCGGGCCTCCCATCCCCATGAGTTGCCATTTTGCACCTCGGTAGAAATTTGTTTCCTTCCGCGTCTCAGCAAATTCCAGGGAGTAAGCCCGCTGACCGTAGGGTCCCTGCCAATTTTCAAAGAAGTCGTCGAAAAGGCCGCTCACAGTCCCATAGGGGTGCATCATCAGCCGCTTGCCGACCAGGCCAGAGGAATTCGCCAACCCGTTGGGATGTTCGTTCGAAGCGGAATTCAAAAGCAGCCTGGGCGTGCCTACGCCGTTCGCCGAAACAATGACGATGCGACCTGGCTGAAAATGTGTAATACCTGTTTCCCGATCCACATAAGTGACGCCGGTGGCAAGACCGTCGGATCCTGTTTCGACGCGTAATACTCGCGCATTCTGGACGAGTTTCACACCCAGCTTGATACATGTCGGCCAATGCGTACGGTCGACTGAAGCCTTCGCACCATCGAAGCAACCCCATACGCATGCACCACGTCGCACGCAGGGCAAGAGCCCGTTATGCTTTACAGTCGCAATCGAATTACTGCCCGGCCACCAATGCCAGCCAAGACGGTCATGGGCCGCCGCGAATTTCCGTTCCATCGCTCCTAGAGGAAACGGTGGTAGCGGGATGTCGAAGCCTGGCGGATAGGCTGGATCGCCCCCTACGCCGGAAACTGCAAAATCGTTCTCGACCCGTGCATAAAAAGGTTCAAGCTCCGCATAACTCAGAGGCCAGTCGTCCGCGATCCCGTCAACCGTTCGCACTCGGAAATCACTCGGCTTCAGCCGATGCCACGCGGCAGCATAGAGAACTGAACTCCCGCCGACACCGTTCCACATCAATGGCTCAATATCTGAATCGCTGACGTTGATCGGATAGTCTGAGGGCGCCTTGCGCCGATTTGGATTTGCAGCAAAATACTGCTGCTTTGTGAGCTCGAACTCAAGACCAGAGTGTCGCAGCTTCGTGTAGTCGGGGTAGCTGCCTTGCTCAAGACAGATGACGGACATTCCTGCTTCTGCCAAGCGCTTTGCGGCCACCGCCCCGGATGGGCCGGCGCCGACGATCACCACGTCGTAAACGGTCGGTCGGCTTTCATTCGTCATCTATTCGAACCCTCGTATTTTTTTGGAGTGCGTTTCCTGGGTGGCGCTGTTCGGAGATGTCATCTCATAGCCTCCACGGTGCGCCGCCCATGGCGATCACCCGCAAATACTCTCCACTCTTGCGTAGGGTCTGCCTCGGAGTGCTTGCGAATGAATAACCCTGCCAGATTACCTAAGGCCCACGACCGCCTCTGTCACCCTTAATTAGGGGCAGTGAACATCATGATCCTGTGATGTGTCAAGCGGATCAAGTGATCCGGAAGAAGATATTTGTGTTGCTCTTCAATCGCGGTGGGAACTTGGTGGATTCAAACGAGCAGATCGAGCGAGGCGGGAAAAAGAGATTGCGGACCGCAGAATGGCGCTGGCGACGCGTTGCAGCGCCTGCTGAGTGAAACGCTTGCATCGCGCGCTCCCGCTTTCCCAGAGGCAGAAAGTTTTCGGCGCGGGTTGTTCGACCCTTGTGGGGTCGGGCTCGATGGCCGGCATGATCTGACTCCGCGTAGCGCGATAGGGATAAAGCTTGTCCGTGCGCTCGGCAACATCCTGCTTCGTCATCAGCCGGATCATAAGGGGCTTGGCAGCCTTGGTGTTGCGGGGTTTGGACGATCTCATCAAGCACACATCCGTGCTGATCGACGGCGCGCCATCGATCGTCGCAACCTTTCGTCCAGATGCCGCACATCGTTTGGGCTTGGCTGTTTTCGCCGCGACGGGGCTGCATATCCGGGCCGAGCTTCTTCGCCTAACATCGGGTCGCGACCACACCGGCTTGGGACGTCAGCTACAATGTCGGCCGCTCTCCGTGTCAGATGGGTACCTGTAGCGCTTAGGCATAGCACAATAAAAAAGTATCTGGATCACATGATCCCGTTGACAGTTATTTGGATCATAGTGTTTATAGTAGTCACTCGAGAGCGGAATGGAGAGCAAAATGAATCTCGGCTTAGGGCACAACAGCGATGCAGCAGGTTCCGTCATCGCCAAGCACTCGGAGGCTGCCTACTTGCGGGAGCGGAAAGTTGTCCCGGGCGGGTCAATGCGCGCAGCGTCATGGTTCCAGCCGTATCCGCCCTATGCAGCGCGTGGCGAAGGCTGCTGGGTCGTCGATATTGATGGAAGGCGAATGCTGGATTGCGCCAACAACTTCTTCTCGCTCATCCATGGCCATGCCTTTGGCCCCGTTCTCGACGCCGTTCGCGACGTGATGGTGAAAGGAACGGCGTTCGGTATGCCGACTGAAAGCGAGATCCTGCTTGCCGAAGCATTAGCCGCCAGAAACCCGAGAATGGAGCAGACACGCTTTTGCAATTCCGGAACCGAGGCAGTTCTGGCTGCGATCAAGGGTGCGCGTGGAATAACCGGCCGAGAAAGGATTGCCAAATTTGAGGGTTGCTATCACGGAGCCTATGATTGGGTCGAAGTGAGCCTCGATCCGGCGCCTTCCAACTGGGACGATGAAAACGGTAACCCCGCATCGGTCCGATGCAATGCTGGCACGCCGGACTCTGTGCTGCGCGAGACCGTAATTCTTCCGTATGACGATCCTCAACGTTGTGCTGATATCCTTCGTCGAGAAGGGCATTCGCTGGCTGCCGTGATCGTCGACCCTCATGCATCGAGGGCGGGGGCCGTCGCGATGTCGAAGGAAACGGCTGCCGTTGTGCAGGAAGCCTGCCGTCGGGACGGAATAATGTTGATCGCCGACGAGGTGATCAGCTTCCGTCTCTCATATGAGGGTGCTTCGCGGCTTTTCGGTCTCGAGCCCGACTTGATCACCACGGCGAAGATCATTGGAGGTGGCCTGCCTATTGGCGCGGTTTCAGGGCCGGCGGATCGCATGTCCGTGTTCGATCATTCGGCTGGCAAGCCCAAGGTTTCGATGGGCGGCACGTTCAGTGCTAATCCGCTGAGCATGGCGGCGGGCCTGGTATCGCTTGAGCACTACTCGCGACCGGTCGTAGATCGGTTGAACGGACTTGGCGAAAGACTGCGCGGGGAACTCCGCAAAGGGTTCGCCAAGGCTGGAGTGGCGGCAACCGTGACCGGCATGGGGTCACTGTTCCGGCTTCATCTCGGGGCAGGCGATGTCACTGGCTACCGAAGCGCGTTCGCGGATCCCGAGACGGCCAAGCGCATCCGGCGCATTCAGTTGGCGATGCTGAATGAAAACGTCCTGCTCACGCCCAACTGCTCAGGATCGCTTTCCACGCCGATGACGGAAGCTGAAGCTCTCTCTATAGCCGACAAGCTTGTAAATGTCGTCACGAGCGAGCTCGGCGACCGTCAAGGCGCGGTTGGCTAGCGGCGGCGGAGGGGGCCTCCTGTCGAAAATTGAACAAGATGGCAAAGCCGAAGCAAAATAAGTGGACCAGCCAATGCTAATTGCACCTTACCGCGTCGGAGTTGATATCGGCGGCACCTTCACCGATCTGGTTATGGTCGATGCCAAGGGGTCCGTGCGCGCGTTCAAAGCTCCTTCCGTGCCTTCCGATCCAACGGAAGGCGTACTATCGGCGATTCGGTTGGCGGCCGGTGCCTTGGCAATCGACGTCGAAACCTTCCTTTCCAACACTGAGTTGTTTGTTCATGGCTCGACCATCGCTACAAACACGCTGCTGGAAAAGAAGGGTGCGAAAGTTGGGCTTCTGGTCACGGAGGGTTTCCGCGACTCGCTGGAAATCCGGCGATCCATGCGTGAGTACGTTTGGGACCATCGAAAGCCGTTTCCGGAAGTTCTGGTTCCCCGCTATCTGCGCCTCCCGGTCGTCGAACGTCTTGAGCAGGATGGCACGGTCAGGATACCCTTCAATCCGGATTCCGTTGCGGCCGCTGCGCGCGTCTTCGAGGACGAAGGCGTCGAGGCCGTTGCAATCTGCTTCCTGCATTCCTACGCAAATCCAGCCCATGAAAGAGCTGCCAAGGCAGAGCTGAAGAAGCTTCTTCCAAATGTCTGGATCACCGCTTCGTCGGAAATCGCTCCGACGATCGGTGAGTATGAACGCACGTCGACGACCGTCGTCAACGCTTATGTTGCTCGTCGCGTAGTCCCTTATCTTGAAAGCCTTTCACAACGGCTGTCGTCGCTTGGATTGAAGCGCAAGTTATTGATGATCCAGTCGAACGGTGGAGCGATTTCCATCGATGAGATCGGACACGCGCCCGCCAGTCTGGTTCTGTCAGGCCCGGCCGCCGGCGTCGGTTCGTTGAAGTTCTTCGGTCAGGATACCGGGTCCGAGCATCTGGTGTCGATCGAGATCGGTGGAACGAGCTGCGACGTTACGCTGATGGAGCACGGTATGGTCTCAATGACCGACCAGATCGTGGTCGATGGCTACCATTTGAACATTCCGTCCGTCGACATCCACACTGTGGGGGCAGGCGGCGGTACGATCGCATCGGTAGACGGTGCCGGTCTGCTGAAAGCCGGGCCGGAGGGAGCGGGCTCGACCCCCGGACCCGCATGTTACGGTCGTGGTGGCACGCGTCCGACTGTCACAGACGCGCAGCTCGTGCTCGGCCGGCTCAAGCCAGGTCCATATGCGGGCGGTGTCATCACCTTGAGCCTGGAAAAGGCAGTCGTGGCGATTGAGACACATGTCGCAAAGCCTCTTGGCCTCAGCGTCAACGACGCGGCGGCCGGCATCATTCAGCTCGTCGAGCAAAATATTCTCCACGCGGTGGAGCAAGCCTCGCTCGAGAAAGGTTACAATCCGAGGTCGTTTACTCTCGTAGCCTGCGGAGGAGCAGGGCCCTTGCACGGCCCGTCGACCGCCAGGTTGCTTGGTTGTTCAAGCCTCTATATTCCGCGGCTCGCGGGTGTGTTTTGCGCATTTGGCATGTGCAATTCCGACCTTCGCCATGACTACGTACGAAGCTGGCTCAAAGAGCTGGACAGTATCGAGAACTCGGGGCCGGATCAGCTCGAAGCCGCTTTTGTCGAGATGCAGGCGGAAGCGGGTGATGTTCTGGCACGCGAAGGCTTCACGGGGGATAGGGCGCTTCTGAAGCGTGCATACGACCTTCGCTATTTCGGCCAGCAATGGACGATCCCGGTGGAGTGCTCCTCGACGGATGCATCGACCATACGGGCAGCGTTTGAGCAGGTGTATCAACGGCTCTTCGGTTACACGCAGCCCGCAGGTGCAATTGAGATCGTCAATCTGCGATTGGCGGCCATCGGCAAGCTGGATGCAATGGAAGTCGCAAAGACTTCCGTTACGGTTTCCGATCCAGTGGCCATTTCACGCCGGCCGGTATGGATCAACAAGGAGTTGGGCTTCGTTGAAACCCCTGTCTACGATGGTAGGGCACTGACTCCACGCCAGCGGCTGACTGGACCTGCCATCATCGAAGAAGCAACGACCACGCTCATTCTCGGGGCCGGTGACAAGCTGACAATGACTGATGCAGGCAACTATCACGTCGACATCCTGCAGGGCGAGGCAGCATGAACAAGCGAAGCATCCTTCGGCACTATTTGAAGACGGCCGCACCTTTGGCGCGGAAGCCGTCAAATGCCCTGCAAGACAGGTTGATCATTGCAAGAATTGACGAGGTCGAACTATGAGCGCTGTCTTGTCTCCCGAATACGATCCGGTTCTCATTGCAATTCTGCAGAGACAGCTGGATCACATCAGTCTGCAGATGGGAACCATCATGACTCGGACAGCGCGCAGTCCGATCTTCAGTCAGAGCCATGATTTTTCATGCTTCTTGAGCAATGCGGACGGCGAGACGATCGCACAGGCGGATGGTTTGCCGATCCATTCCGGCAGTGGTGGATTTGCGGTGCGTGCGGTCCTGCGGGATTTCTCTGGGCGTATCGAGCCGGAAGACGTCTTTATTCTGAGTGATCCCTATGCTGCCGGCGGCAATCACCTGCCTGACTGGACCCTTATTCGCCCCGTTTTCGTAGAAGGCGAACTGGTCGGCTTCTGCAGCAACCGTGCCCACCAGTCCGATATCGGTGGCGGCGCGGCCGGTACCTACAATGCTAAGGCGACCGAGATTTTCCACGAAGGAATTCGCCTGCCCGTTCTCAAGCTGATCGAGAAGGGCCAACTGCGCGACGACCTGTGGCGCATGCTGCTTCTGAACTCGCGCTGCCCGGACCTGCTGGAAGGTGATCTTGGGGCGATGATCGGCTCGACCCGGATCGGCGGTCAGCGGTTGGTTGACGTCATCGCCCAACTTGGTGTCAAGAAGGGCCGCGCCTACCTCGATGCTCTTCTCGACTATGGCGAACGGCGGATGCGCCAGGCCATATCCGAGCTTCCGAACGGGGTATGGCATGCATCGGACTTCAGCGATACCGACTGCTTCGAGCTTGTCGATATCGAAACACGTATAAAGATGACCATCGACGAGGACACGATCACTTTTGATTTCACGGGTACGTCGCCGCAAATCAAAGGCTTCAAAAATAGTGGAATCGCCAACACGCATTCGGCCGTCTATTGCGCTCTTTCCGCCTTTCTGGACCCTGCAATTCCGCACAATGAAGGCACCTACCGTTGTGTCAAGATCATCGCGCCCGAAGGCAGCGTGGTGAACGCCCTGCCGCCGGCGCCGATGACAATGAATACGGTGTTCCCGGCGATCGACATCATGAATGCGTGCTGGGGAGCATTGGCCCAGGCTGATCCCGAACGCGCCTGCGCGGGCTGGGGTAAATCGGTGTTCGGCATTTCGTCGGGCATGAAGCCTGACGGGAATGTCTTTGTTCTTTATCACTGGCACGGCAGTTCCGGCGGCGGTGCGGTCAAAGGGCGGGACGGATTTCCAACGTCCAGCCATCAGATGACGCTCGGCGGCATGTTTATCCCGAATGTCGAAACGTATGAGCAGTCCTATCCAATCCGCGTGCATCGCTACGAGATGCGCTGCGACACGGGTGGTGCAGGTGAATACCGCGGCGGAACCGGTGTCGACTACGTGGTCGATGTCCTGGCGGGCGGGGAACATCTGCTGCGGGGCGAAGGCGCGCGCAGGAAGACTGGCGCGGGCGTCAATGGTGGACACTGGGGTGAGAAGGGATCGATCAAAGCATTCGATCTGGCGACCGGAGAAGAGCTCTATTGCCCGCCCTATGGCGTTGAACAGGTCAAGCCGTTTCGTCTGGTGATTGAGGCTACGGCCGGAGGTGGCTGGGGCCATCCGCACCAGCGTGACCCCGCGTCAGTCCTGCGTGACGTGCGCGACGGTCTCGTATCCCGACAGGCAGCACTCGAGACTTATGGTGTGGCGATCTCGGCCGATGGAAAATCGATTCTGTCGACCGAGGAAAGACGGAAAACAGCGTAAGTTTCTCTTTACGGTTCAAAGCGATGAAACGCCCATATAACGATTAAGGGGGGTAGCATGAGTAAGAAACGTGCGAAGGAAATTCTTCGTGAGTATCACGAAGCCTGGTCGAGTGGTGATGTTGAAAAGGGCTGCAGCTACTATGCAGACAATCTTGTCGTGCACATGGGAGGAACGCACCCCGTTCTTTCCGGCGATTTCCACGGAGCCAACGGTTTCGTCGAAGGCTGGGTGAACAAGGTCGCCGCCTATACCGACAAGTGGATTGTCGGCGGCGAGGCAGGGCATGACGAACTCATTGCAGAGTCGGATGAGGCAATTCTGATCATGGTGCATGAGATTTGGGCGCGAGGTGACAAGCAGGTTCGTACAGACCGTCTCGCTGCTTATCGTTTCGAAAACGAGCAGATCGTGGAGTGCTGGTTCTGCGACATGCGTCAGGCAGAAGTTGATGCGTTCTTCGAGGGCGTCCGATAGGCGCCGAAAGCATCAGCACCATGCAGACCGGCGTGCGGGCCGTTTGCGGTACATTACTCAGATTAGGATAGTGCGATGCCCGATTTTATCGTGGTTGGTGGGGGATCCGCGGGATGCGCTATTGCGGGTCGGCTGAGCGAGGATCCGGATGTATCGGTGACGCTGTTTGAGGCCGGGCCTAGGGACAGCAGCATCTGGATCCGCTTTCCGGTAACATTCTACAAATCTTTCAAGAGCTCTTTGCTTCACTGGTACAAGATCGAGAAGCTCAAGCATCAATACGATACCGAGCCGCAAGTCGGACAGGCGCGCGTCTTAGGTGGTGGCAGCTCGCTCAACGCCATGGTTTATATGAGGGGCGCGCCATCGGACTACGACCGTTGGGTCGATCATGGAGCAAAAGGTTGGGGCTACGAGGATGTACTCCCGTACTTCCGCAAGGCAGAAAACAACGAAGTGTATTCGAATGACGTTCATGGCCAGGACGGGCCTTTGAGCGTTTCGAACCAGCAGTATACATTGCCGCTGACCAAAGCCTGGGTAAAGGCCTGCCAAGAGGCGGGAATGCCCTACAATCCGGATTTCAATTCTGGTGAGCTGAAGGGAGCGGGGCTTTACCAGCTGACCACGAAGAATGGTCGGCGGTGCAGCTCGGCAGACGCGTATCTTCGTCCGGCCCGAAAGCGCCGAAACCTGAACATTGTAACCGACAAGCAGGTCACGAAGATCCTGATTGAGGGCGGTCGCGCCGTCGGCGTTCAGTACGTGGAGAATGGCCGCGTTGAAACGATGCGGGCCGAACGCGAAGTTGTTATATCCTCCGGAGCGGTGGGATCTCCGCGCCTCCTTTTGCTTTCAGGTATAGGGCCGGCCGCCGAGCTTCAGAGCGCAGGCGTTCCGGTGGTTCACGACCTTCCTGGCGTTGGGCAGAACCTGCAAGACCACACCGATTGCTTCCTGATCTATAACCTGAAGTCAAACACGAGCTACGACAAGTATAAGAAGCTGCGGTGGCAGCTGGCCGCGGCGGCTCAATATGCACTTTTCGGAACCGGCCCGATTACGTCGAATATCTGCGAGGGCGGAGCCTTCTGGTGGGGCGACCAATCGGATCCCACCCCGGATCTCCAATACCACTTCGTGGCTGGTGCCGGCATTGAGGAAGGTGTGGAAACGACGGCGAGCGGTAGCGGATGCACTCTGAACGTGTACGCCTGCCGGCCGAAATCGCGGGGCCGAATTGCTCTTCGCTCGTCGGATCCGAGTGTTCCGCCAATCGTGGACCCCAACTATCTCAGTCATCAGTATGACGTAGATCGGCTTATCGATGGGATCCGGCTTGGACAGGAGATTATGGAGCAACCATCGATGAAGAAGTTCGTCAGCGAGTCACATTTGCCTACCAAGCCGTTGAAAACCCGCGCAGAGTTCGAGGCTTTCGTCAGGAAATACACGCAGGGGGCGTATCATCTGAGCGGTGCCTGCAAGATTGGAACGGACGAGTTGGCCGTAGTCGATCCTCAGTTGCGTGTCCACGGCATCGACGGTCTTCGGGTCGCCGATACCTCCGTCATGCCGTTTGTCTCATCGAGCAATCTAAATGCTCCGGCGATCATGATCGGTGAGCGCGCTGCCGACTTTATGAAAGGGAACCGGATTTGACTACCAGTTGTGCACGGACTTCGTACGTCGGCCCACTTCGCCAGCGAAGAGCGAATTAGTCTTCAGTCGCGATCGTCGCCGATGTTCGGGTGTCGCCATTTATTCTTCAATCGAAAGCACCTTAGGCGGTGCGGGAGGACTAATGAAACTCGTTTCCTATGACTCAGCCGGCTCCTGGCGACCAGGTATTGTGGTAGATTCGTCAGTCTTTGACGTGGACACCCTCCTTAAGGGCAACCGCGGCGAAAATGCGCGGCCAATCTCATCTGTAAGTGAATTGCTGCGCGAATACGGCGCGGGGCTGGCGGAACTCTCGGAGCGGCTCACTGTGGCCGCCCGCCTGAAACCGCAAGCCGTGGTAGGAACATTTGACAAGGTGCGGCTTGGCCCGCCTGTCACAGATCCTTCGAAAGTCCTGTGCATTGGTCTCAACTACAACGATCATGTCGCGGAGACCGGGCGAGCGCTGCCGTCACATCCCGACATTTTCGCGAAATTCGCGAGCACTTTGATCGGTCCGTTCGACGAGATCCGCTGTTCTGGCATCACCCAGAACTTGGATTTTGAAGGTGAGCTTGCAATCGTTATTGGAAAGGAATGTCGCGGGGTCACGGCTGAAGAGGCGCTGGATTTTGTAGCTGGTGTGACGGTCTTAAATGACATCACGGCACGCGATCTTCAGTACAGGGGAACGCAGTGGCTAGCAGGCAAGGCCGTTGATGCTTCCACGCCATGCGGCCCAGCGCTCGTCACATTGGACGAGGTGGGAGATGTGCAGGAGCTTAGTATCCAGACCCGCGTCAACGGAGCGCAAGTCCAGTCGTCCAATACGCGCTACATGATTTTCCCTGTGCGCGAATTGGTGAGCTATATCTCCTTCTTCCTGACCCTTTCTCCGGGCGATATCATTACGACGGGCACCCCTCAGGGCATCGGCGCCAAGCGGCAGCCGCCATTGTGGTTGAAGCCCGGCGATACAGTCGAGGTGGAGCTGCAAAATGTGGGCGTCCTGCGCAACGTTGTCCGCTGAGGGTCATGTGATTGTGGCCACTCGATAACACCTGGTGAATGACAAACAATCTCCGGCCGCAGCACGGAACCTTACTGGCCAATATTTCCAGATGTAGCGGAGATATGAGAATCATTCGTTGCGTCGCCGGGTTATTCCCGGCGACCGGTTAGCCTTGAAAACGCGGCCATCAGTCGATGTTCCAGAGAGACCCATGACTAAACCAGACGTGATCGAGCGAGTTAAGAAGATATGCGTTGAGCTTTCGGGACAGACGGTAGATGCAGCTCACTACGTCATCAACAACGCAGAGGAAATTCCATTCTATTCTATGCGAGAAGTTGCGAGGCGGGCGAAGGTTCAACCCGTAAGCCTTGTCAGGCTGGCTCAAAAGTTGGGACTTGCGGGTTACGGAGAGTTACGCCAGCAGTTCATCAATGTTGCACAGGAGCGCCAGCAACGCGATCGCCAGTCCGTAAACCGCAACGAGTTGAGCGCGCAAACGCTCATCGCCGAAATGGGCAAAAGCACTGGGCTCAAAGCTTTCGTCGATTCCTTCTTTGCAACCGAGCAAGCCGTCGTTGAACAGGCGAGAGCGCATCTGTCAGAGGAACGACTTGAGAGCGCCGTGGAACTGCTGGCCCGTGCCCCCAGCATCTATGTCATCGGCCGGCGAACCGCGTTCACGCCGGCCTACACCCTTGCATACACCCTGCGAAAAGCTCGTCCGAACATAGTTCTGCTGGATACTCCCGGAGGAGCGCCCGAAGGAGCGCTGGACGATATCCAGCCTGGTGACGCGTTCGTAGCGGTGACCTTTGCGCCTTTCAACCGTCTCGTGCACAGGTTGACCGAGAAGGCATCGCTTTCGGGGGCGCAAATTATTGCGATCACCGACAGCTTCGCGGCACCCATCAGCAAGTTTGCCGGGCCATTGCATTTCGTGGCGCAGACATCCGGTCAGGCATTCCCAGAATCTACACTAGGCGCAATAGCGATCGCTAACATCCTTGCCGCCTTGACTATCAGCAGGCTTGGCGAGGTGGCACAAAGCCGAATTCGCGAGAATGAGCGCTTTCTAGTGAACTCCGGCGAGTATCTCCTGTCGAATCCTCCCAAAAGGGCGCCGACGCCCCTCAAAAAGTAGTTGAAATGGTGCCGTTCGGAGGGCAATGGAACGGCAGCTTTATCTCGATAATCGGTGCAGGCTGTTTGCGTAACCGGCTTTTTCCGGTTTCGTGGTGGCAACCGCCAAATACGCCAATAAGGCGTCGATCGTGAAGAACTCGCTTTCAGGCAGTTTGCTGCGGTGTTGGTCGGCTCTGGAACGTGAACAGTAGTGCGGCGAACAGACACAAAAGTTGCCTGAACCATCGCAGCAGGAGGGAGAAGTTGTATCCGGCGGCGGCCAGAACGGCATTGACGGCATCGCCCTGTTCGCCAGCGAGATAATTCCGGTCCATTCTGTGTTCGCTCTTGAGGTGTCCAATGACCGGTTCGACCGCCGATCGTCGTCGCATCTGGCGTTTTATGGCGGGCGTGATGCGGCGCTTCTGGCCGCTGGTGAAGACCCTCAGCTTGTGACTTTCGGGAGCATTATGGCCGCGGTATCCAGCATCGGCCAAAATGCGGGAGAGCTCGTTGCCGATCATCTTTTCCATATCCGGAATGACGGTCGCGAGCGTGTGGCCGTCGTAAGGATTGCCGGGCAGCGCGGTCGCGTGCAGGGCGAACTGCCCGCCCTTTGAACGGTTCAGTGTCGTGGCCACGGACACCTTCACTCCGAACTCATAGGGCTTGTGCGCCTTGCCTTTACCAATGCACTCGACTTCGTCGGCATGCAGGCTGTAGATCTTGCGGCCACGCTGACGTTGCCGCTGCGCGATGACCGTTTTTGCCTGATAGAGCGACCATTTGAAGATCGCGTCGAGTTGTTCGTCGCCGGCGATCTGACGCTCGATGTCGCGAACGGTCCGGCCGAGATAGGTCTTCAACTTGCGCAGCGCCTTGCCGGCCCGTTTGAATTGCTTCGCATGCGCGTAGCGCTGGTGCTGGATCAGGGCGAATTTACCGACCCGAATGTAGGTCTGGCGCAGGTCGAGCCCCATTTTCTTCGCCAGCCGCACCAGCCGTTCGCGCGCCCGGTGAATAAGCTTGGCATCCGTCGGGAACATGACGTTCTTCGGTTGAACGGTCGTGTCGACGGTCACCTGCCGCGTATCCTGCGGCTTCATCGCGCCTGTCTTGACTGCCACGGCCAGGCTCTCCTGCAAGAGCGCGCCGATCCGCGCCTCGCCCATGCGCTGCCGCCAGCGCGTCATCGAGGAGCGGTCGAACGATAGTTCGTGCCGAAAGAACTCCTCGCCGCACAGGTACTGAAAGTAGGGGTTCTCCACCCAGCGCTCGCACAGCGCCTCGTCCGACAGGTTGAACGTGTGCTTCAGAATGGCCAGCCCCGCCATCAGCCGCGTCGGCAAGGGCGGCATGCCCGCTCCGTCCGAATACACCGTCCCAAAGCGGGCTTCCAACACAGGCCAGTCGATAGCCTGCGCCAGACGCACCAGTTCGTGCTTCATATTGATGATCTGGTCGAGCCGGGATCGGAATAAATCCTGTTCACCCGTTTGGCGCCGTTCGCGTGGTTTACCCATTCCTGGCTCTCCGATTCACCGCGATAAACCCAGTGAATCACGCTTCGCCAACCAGGCAAACCTCAAACTGATATTGCAAGGAAACAGCCTGTTCGGCGGCCGTTTCCTGCAATTAGAAGATCTGCAGATCCCTCGATTCCTACGTCAAATCAGCGGCTTCCGAGTTCTTCACGGCCGACTAAGGCATCTCATCCGCTTCTTGCCGCGCCTCCTTGAGGCGATTTGCCGGGTGACACCATAGCCCTTAGTGCAGATCCGATCGTGCATGTGATCGCGTTGGGCCATGGCATTGTCATGGTCGTTGCCGCGTCGTCTCTTCGAGGGAACCAGATTTTGGCGCTGACGGGACAGTGCCGGTCCATGCTTATAGGCCTACGCAACAGGGACCGCCTGACCACCTCGTCCGCAGTTCCCCAAATGAGCAGGGTTGCATACGTCTGACCGGAGAGTGTCGGGCCTATCGATTGTCACAGCCCTGTTGCAACTGCGATCGTATGGGGTATGGCCGATGGGCCACTCTGGGAAAGCTCCTCCTGATGAGGACTACTTGACGGCACCACCCAGAGAGAACCCTGCCCTAAACTGGCGGGACATACCCACGAACAGGATAATGACCGGCAGTGAATAAATAATGGAGTAGGCCGCAATCGTTCCGTAGTCGATCGAGTTTGAACCCATGAAACCGAACAAGCGCACTGGAGCGGGCTGGTATGCGAGGCTGTTGATCAGAACGACCGGCAAAAGGAAGTTTCCCCAGGCGTTGACGAACCCGAAGATCGCCGCTGAAGCAAGACCAGGTTTTGTCAGCGGGAAAATCACCTTGCGCAAAATCTGCAGATTGCTCGCCTGTTCAAGCGAGGCTGCCTCCTCGAGCTCCGTTGGTATGGCGTCGATAAAGTTCTTCAACTGATAGATCTGAAACGGAATGGCGGTCACAGCGAGCAGAATACCGGTGGGAATAATGGACAGCCATCCAAGTATCGAGAACAGCTTGTAAACCGGCACGATGAGAATGGAGATCGGGACCCCGGACAGGAACAGAACTGTCAGCAGCAGAGGATTCTTGAATGGGATGTTGTGTTTTGAGAACACATATGCGGCTATGAAAGCCGCGGCCGTTCCGACCACTGTGGCGACAATCGATATGATGAAACTATTCCCAAACGCGGCAAGATTGGCAGCCTCAACGGCCTCCACGTAATGCGCGATCGTGAAATTCGGCGCCTGCAACTGGTTGGTCGCATTGCCGTCGACCGAGGCGAGGATCATCCACAACATCGGCAGCGCAAAAAAGGCGGCAAGGATGATGGCGGTGGAATTACTGATAACCCGACCAGTGGTGATGCTTGCGGGTTTGTTGACCTTCAGTCCAGGCGGTGGACTGGAAGCACGCTCGGCTGATACTGTCTGCATTACAATCACATCCTTCAAGTAAGGTCTCGGAGGCATTCACGGAGGGATGCCGATATTATCGTCGGGACTTGGTAGCCCACACGAACATGCCGCCGAGAACCGCCGACAGCAGCACCATCACATTGCCAAGGAGAGCCGCGTATCCGAGGTTATGGAACTTGAAGCCCTGCAAATACGTGTATACCGGCAGGATGTTAGTGTCGTTGCCCGGTCCCCCGCCTGTCATCAGATATATCAACGTGAAGTTGCCGAATGTCATCAGCATCATCAGCAGGGCGCAGGTCACAATGGTCGACTTCAACATCGGCAATGTTATCCGCATCAGGGTCTGAGCGGAGGATGCACCCTCAAGTTTTGCCGCTTCTGTAAGATCGCCGGGAATATTGCGGAGCGCGGCCGAGAACATGGTCATGGCAAGGCCCGCCAGGGACCAGGCGTTGGCTGTCGAGACCACCAGCATGGCGTGGTCGTACAAGAGATCGAGGCGCATGTTGCCAGTCAGCATTGCGAGAAGCCCGGACTGCGTGCTTGTCGCCATCCAAAGAAAGGCAATTGTTGTCGGAGGCAGGGTCCAGGCAAGGATAGCCATGGCGCTGCTGAACCACCTGATGGGAGCCAAACAATCCTGAAGCGCGATGGACAGGACAAGACCAAGCAGTGTGGTAGCGATCGCACCTGACCCCACGACAAATACGACCGTAAGCCAGAGCGATTTATAAAAGACCGCGTCCTTGAGGAGGAAGGCGACATTGGCGAGACCCGTGAAGCGGTAGTTGAAGGCATGAATTCCAATTAACTGTAGATTGGTGAAGCCGAGATAAATCGCATACAGAACGGGGCCCAAAAAAAGCGTGCAAAGAAGTATCGCGGCCGGCGAGAGCAATACGAAGCTGATGGGATCCACGCGTGGCCGGTCCAGGCGTACCCGCGCGGTCACCTGGGCGACCGGATTACCGTGCCCCTGGGGGCCGGTTGCTGTAACCGACCCCTGGTTGGCTCCTGATGAGAGCGTAGAACTCAAGGCAATTTCTCCAGGTTCTCTTCTCCAACCTGGGTCGCCATGTAGGACCGCAGAATTTCGACGCCTTCGTCGATCGTCGTTTCAGGCTTCAGGATCATCGCCTGGGTCGCCTGCTGGAAAGCGTTACCCCAGATCGGGAACTCCGGCTGCGAAGGCATGCTTCGCGAAGTTGCTCCCAGGTCCGCAAAGGCCTTCTGGAAGGGCGGCCGACTCAGAGAAAGATAAGCCGGATCGGTGCTCAACTCTGTCGTCGGCGGTGCAACCGCCACCCAGGCTGCGATGTTCAGGAGATTCTTGCCTTGCTGCATGATATCGATTGCCGACCAGGCAAGATCCGGATCAGAAGGGTCCTTGGACATGGACAGAACCACGCCGTTGAAGCTTGCCCCAATTCCGGGAGCTTGGCCTTCGGATGTCGGTATCGTGGCGAAACCGATGGTTTCTTCCTTGTCGTCCCAGCAGGGTGCGCAGATATCCTTGCCCCAAAATACCGGTATCCAGTTGCCGGTAAGCGTGATGCCGAATTTATGATCAAATAGGGCCTGTGCCGGGTGCGTCGCACCGTTGGCATCCATGATCTGTGAGGTAGGCGCGAGGAGACCTTCCGCTGCTGCGGTCTTGTAAAAATTGAGGACCTCGCGAATACCCTTGCTATCGACAACCCATTTTTTGGATTCCGTGTTATAGATCGTCGGCGTGCTTGAGGCGGAAAGGAGGAGGCCTGGGCCGGCGACAACGCCGAAGGTTCCCTGCGCGGTACCGGTGATGACATAGAGCGGTGACGCGTCAGGCGACGACTTCTTGATCGCGCGAGCGGCGTCTAGAATTTCGTTCCAACTCTTGGGACTCCAGTCCTTCGGCAATCCGGCCTTCTCGGTCAGAGTCCGGTCAAAAAGCATGCCGTATGTGTTGATCCCCTGGGCAACCGAGTAAACATGGCCGTCATACTTTCCGGATGCTTTCACGGCGTCTGGCGTACCCTTCCACCATGGCGCATTTGCGACCTTGTCGTCCAGCGGCTCGAGCAGACCACCGCCGGCAAACTGTCCGACGTTAATGTCGAAATACTGGACGATGTCCGGTTTGGTGTCGGGCGAGTTGTAGAGGAGGCTGAGCTTGGTGATGAAATCGTCATAGGTACCGGGGACCGGGATCAATTCCATCGTATCGCCCGGATGAGCCGCTTCAAACTGCTGCTTCACATCCGCAAACCATTTCTCGGCGAGCTTAGGATCGGCAAAAGTCCAGTTCAAACTGAAGGCCACTTTGATGTTGGCGGCCTCGGCCGTGTGCACTGAGGCGGCCGAAAATCCTGCTGCGGCAAGCAAGCCTGCCAAAGCAATGTTGCGGAACGAACGATTGACGGCTCTTGCAATCGTCAGTCCGCCCAAGCGAAGGCGCGGTGAAATGCTCTCGCGATTTCCTGTCGCACGATCACCAAGTCCAGGTTTCCGCTTATCACGGGATGCATTTCCAACTCGGTATTCCGACATAAACTTTTCTCCCAGTTTATTATGCGTTCCGGTTAGTTGTGGATTGCCGACGAAGTCTTCAGGCTCGCTCCAGTCCCTGCATCGAAGAAGTGGAGATCTGTCGGATCAAAGACCAAATCGACCGTCTCTCCGCGCTTTACGGGAGCAAAGCTCGGAAATCTGGAATTCACTTCAGTTCCCTCGACGTCGACTAGGACGAAGGTGTCAGAGCCTGTCGTCTCAAGTGACGTCACGGTGCCAGTGATTTTTTCGGTGCATCTTGAAGGGGCGTCCTTCACCCATTGAATTTCGTCTGGTCGAATGCCCAATTCGATCTTGTCGGCAAGTCGATCCCTAGCAAAGTGACGTCCCTCCATGGTGAAAGTCGTGCCAAAGCAGCGCACTCTCACCATGTCGCCATCGAGGCTAACCTTGGCCGGCAGGATATTCATTCGAGGAGACCCGATGAACGTACCGACAACCTTGTTCGCTGGTGCTCGATAAAGTTCCGCCGGTGCTGCAACCTGGAGGATCCGGCCATGATCAAAAACAGCGATCCGATGCCCCATCGTCATGGCTTCAACCTGGTCATGCGTGACATAGACAGCTGTAACGCCCAACTTACGTTGCAACTCGGCGATCTCAGTGCGCATCTGAGTCCGCAGACTGGCATCGAGATTGGACAAGGGCTCATCAAGAAGGAAGATGCGCGGTCGACGAATCATCGAGCGCGCCAGCGCCACGCGCTGGCGCTGTCCACCCGAAAGTTCGCTTGGATAGCGATTCAGTAGCGATTGAAGCCCCACAAGACTCGCCACCCTTTCAATACTAGCGGCGACATCAGGTTTCGGTTCATGTCGAATCTCCGGACCAAAGGCCAGATTCTGGCGGACCGTCATATGCGGATAAAGTGCGTAGCTTTGGAAAACCATCGAAACGTTTCGGCGCCCGGGCGGTGTCAGCGTGACATCCTCATTCCCGAGCCGAATCTGGCCATATGTCGGGGTTTCTAGCCCAGCGAGCATTCGAAGGGTCGTAGTTTTCCCGCACCCCGAAGGTCCGACGAATACCATGAACTCACCATCTTTGATTTCGAGATTCAGGTCCTCGATAGCGTTGTAGTTGCCAAACTGCTTCCAGACATTTTCAAACGTGACGGAAGTCATAAGCTCTCCTTCGGTGGTCACGCAGATGTTCGTCTTGCAGATGAGACTGCGTGAACCAACGAGCAATGTGACTCCCGGAGCGCTTGCAGATGAGTGCTCACCGTGCATCGCTATATTGTCCAAGACCCAGCGCTTCTCGCCCTCATCTGCTCTTGATTAATGGCAGTGAACATTATGATCCATAATAGTGTCAAGAGGATCATGTGATCCAAGCATGATTTTTGTGTTGTTTGTGAAATTGCCAATCAGCTTCGCTTACGATCTGGCGGCCCGCCGCGGGCGGTGATTTCACGTCTGGATGGCGGCCCGTCGCAATGAGGTCTTGAGCGATGCTTGCGCACTGCGGTCTGTCGGAAGCCGCTGGCCGGTATGGTGATCCGTGGATCAGGTCGAAATCTGATGAATGAGCACTATCTGGCGGCGAAAGCCGGCGTTCAAACGAAGTTTGACATCTGGACGAGGAGGTCGTGACGATCAGCGGAAAAAAGCACTGACGGAACAATCGCGCCGCAAACTCGCATCTGCCCCTGCGAAGCGGGGGTGTGGCTGAAGCAACGGTTTCGCTCGTCAGACGCGCCGACGGGCTGGGAGATGTAGTCGTTAGATATTTATACGAGGAGGTGCGTAGATGTGCCGTTGAAAGTGCTCGCAGATTTATAGTCGATCGATCGCGCAAAGCCAGCGCCAAGCGGTCTATTTGTATCGGGGTGAATTCAGCCGTTGCTGATATCTAGGTCAGCATCAAAGCGAAAATCCCGTTTCTGGATCACATGATCCACTTGACAGTAAGTTGGATCATAGTGTTCATTACCGTTGATCGAGATTGGATCGAGAGCAACAAAAGTTGGTTCTTGGCTTAAGAGCTATGTTGTTGGAGGTAACCATCTGCAGGCGCTCCGCTTCTGGCTTCTTATCGGGGGGCGAATATTTGCAGGCAGGTCTGCCATGTGCAGCGCATGGTGAAGGCTGATGGATCGTTCATGTCGACGGCCTGGGGAAATGCTGAGATGTGCCGCCTCTCCCTGCAATCCCACATAAGCCATCCCGGCGCCGGGGCGCGAGACAGATCATGGAGAGGAAAGACGATGAGTGAGCCAAAATTCCGTGTCATGCATACCATGGTGCGGGTGAAGGACCTTGAAAGGTCGATCGATTTCTACACGCGTCTGCTGGGGATGCAGTTGTTGCGCAAGTTGGAATATCCCGAAGGCAAATTCACACTCGCCTTTGTGGGCTACGGTCCGGAAGACACCCATGCGGTCATCGAGCTGACCTACAATTGGGATCAGGATACTCCTTACGACCTCGGCTCCGGCTACGGCCACATCGCGCTTGGCGTGAGGAACATCTACGGCATATGTGAGGAGTTGGAAGCGAATGGCGCTCGGATCCCCCGTCCCGCCGGGCCGATGAAGCACGGGACCACCGTGATCGCCTTCGTCGAGGATCCGGACGGGTACAGGATTGAGCTGATCGACCTCGACACCATGAGCTAGTCGTCGTTCGGATTCAGCAGTTCTAGTAATCCAGCTGATGTGCATGGACACCGGCTGCTGCGCGCAAGACGGAGACGCCTCGCGTGTCAAGCGGGCGAAGCGCTCGCGTTCAAATAACTCTCGTAAATCGGAGATCTGGAAAGATGAAAGTGGCAAACGAGGCGGGGATTATTTTGGTTGCCCCCCACCGCTTCCCCAACCTGAACAGGGAACGTGCACTGGCCGAGGTCTTCGGACTTGAGATGGTGGTCGCGGAGGATCAGGCGTCATTCCGCAGTCGCATGGCCGAGGCGGAGGTGGTAATGGTCACACCCTATGCCAGGATGACCGTAGAGGAGTTTAAGTTGTTACGACGCTGTAAGGCCGTTGTGCGTTATGGCGTCGGCTACGATAACATTGACGTAGCAGCCGCATCGCGGGTGGGGGTGCCGGTGACAATTGTTCCCGACACCGCTTCCGAGGAAGTCGCGTCGCATGCGCTCGCAATGGGATTGAATCTGGCGCGGCGGATTCCGCAGGGCCAGTCGGCTATTCGTGCGGGCGAGTGGGCTGGAGTCATTGGTCTCGATACGCCCAAACTGTCGCGCCTGCAGGTTGGTGTTGTCGGAATGGGCCGGATTGGACGACTGGTCGCGAAATGGTGGGCCGCTATCGGAGCGAAAGTCCATGCATTCGACCCTCTCGCGACGTTCTCGGAGGTTCCTGCAGTCACGTTGAAACAAGTCCTGGAGGAATCGGATGTCGTCTCTCTTCACGTGCCTCTCAGTGAGCAAACACGCCACCTCATTTCAGCCGAGGTGCTGGAGCGTATGCGGTCCAACGCAGTGATAGTGAACGTTTCGCGTGGCGGTCTGATTGATGAGGAAGCGTTGGCGGCGGCTCTTCGTGCCGGCGTAATCGCCGGCGCAGGACTAGACACATTTGCGCAGGAACCATTGCCCGCCAACCATCCACTCCGTGACGCGCCCAATACGGTGTTCACGCCGCATGTCGCCTGGCGCTCCAACACTTCTCTGGATGCTTTGCAAGAGCAAGCCGTTGAGAGAGCGCGACGTGCTCTGCTAGGTCAAACGCTTCCGGATATTGTGACCGGCTGATGCTCGCTCGGCTAAGGACCTAGCATGATGCAGTTTCGCGATGATGGCTTGGCGGCAGGTCACAAGCTAGGGCTTAATGGGCTATAGACCATGGGTTCCCGGCCGCGACAGGTGGCGACTTCATAGCGGAACTAGTTCTTCTGTGGTTGCACCCGAGAGAATGTATTTGCTGTTAATGGTCAAATACATGATGGCTCACGATTCCCGGCTTTCAGCGTGAACCGTATCCCGATCCCGATGATCAATGAAGTGGGTCGACTAGCTGAAAGACCAAACGGGATTTTTATGGCTGTCAAAGCGAGACACCGGTTCCCGCACGGTAAAAAGGAAGAGATTCATGAAAATACTTGTGACGGTGAAACGGGTGGTTGACTACAACGTCAAGATCCGCGTGAAGGCGGACGGCTCGGGCGTTGAGCTCGCCAACGTGAAGATGTCGATGAACCCGTTCGACGAAATCTCGGTCGAAGAGGCGCTGAGATTGAAGGAAGCCGGCAAGGCGGACGAGGTGGTCGTCGTCTCCATCGGTCCGGCCAAGGCCGAAGAGACGCTCAGGACCGCGCTAGCCATGGGCGCCGACCGCGCCATCCTCGTCGAGACCGAGGACCAGGTCGAGCCGCTCGCCGTCGCCAAGATCGTCAAGGGTGTGGCGCAAGCCGAACAGCCGGGGCTGATCATCGTCGGCAAGCAGGCGATCGACGACGATTCGAACCAGACCGGCCAGATGCTGTCGGCGCTGCTTGGCTGGGCCCAAGGCACCTTTGCCTCCAAGGTCGAGATCGGTGACGGCAAGGCAACCGTGACGCGCGAAGTCGACGGCGGCCTGCAGACGATCGACATCAAGCTGCCGGCGGTGGTCACCACCGACCTGCGCCTGAACGAGCCGCGCTACGCCTCGCTGCCAAACATCATGAAGGCGAAGAAGAAGCCGCTCGACAAGAAGACGCCGGCCGATTTCGGCGTCGACACGACGGCGCGCCTCAAGGTGCTGAAGACCGAGGAGCCGTCCGGCCGCAAGGCCGGCATCAAGGTCAAGTCGGTCGCCGAGCTGGTCGAGAAGCTCAAGACCGAAGCCGGCGTGCTGTAAAGTTCAAGGAAAGGGAGACATTCATCATGGCCATTCTGCTTCTGGCTGACCACGACAACACCCACCTTTCCGATCAGACCGCCAAGGCGCTGACCGCCGCTTCCAAGATCGGCGGCGACGTGCATGTGCTGGTCGCCGGCAGCGGCGACCAGGCCGCGGCCGATGAGGCCGCGAAGCTCGCCGGCGTCGCCAAGGTGCTCGTTGCCGACGACGCTTCGCTTGCCAACAACCTCGCCGAACCGCTGGCGGCGCTGATCGTCTCGCTCACCGGCAGCTACGACACCATCGTCGCCGCCGCCACCTCGGTCGGCAAGAACGTCATGCCGCGCGTCGCAGCGCTGCTCGACGTCAGCCAGGTCTCGGAAATCATCGAGGTCGTCTCGGCGGACACCTTCAAGCGGCCGATCTATGCCGGCAATGCCATCCAAACGGTGCAGACGAGCGAAGCCAAGCGCGTCATCACCGTGCGAACCACAGCCTTCCCGTCTGCCTCCCAAGGCAGCACCTCAGCTGTCGTCGAAGAAATCTCGGCGACAGCTTTTTCTTCCGATCTATCCAGGCATGTTTCCGATGCGCTGTCGTCGTCTGACCGTCCGGAACTGACCTCGGCGAAGATCATCATCTCCGGCGGCCGCGCGCTCGGCTCGTCGGAGAAGTTCAAGGAAGTAATCCTGCCGGTGGCCGACAAGCTCGGTGCCGCCGTCGGCGCAAGCCGAGCCGCCGTCGATGCCGGTTACGCCCCGAACGACTGGCAGGTCGGCCAGACCGGCAAGGTCGTCGCGCCCGACCTCTACATCGCCTGCGGCATCTCCGGGGCGATCCAGCATCTCGCCGGCATGAAGGATTCGAAGGTGATCGTCGCGATCAACAAGGACGAGGAGGCGCCGATCTTCCAGGTCGCCGACTACGGCCTCGTCGCCGACCTGTTCGACGTTCTGCCGGAGCTTGAGAAGGCGCTCTGATCGCTGCCGGCCAGCGGCTTGAGGAGATGACGTGACCGAAGCATTAGCATGCAGGCAGATCGGCTATATGATGGTTCGTTCGATAGTGCATGGATGTCGCTACGCGTCCGTCGACCTTGCGCGCTGCGCGACCTGATCAACGCCGCGGGCAACGTTCTCCTTGCCCTGTCGCGACCCAGCGGCGCGGTCGTCGATCGCATCGGCATCGACCGGCTGCTGCCGGGTTGGCGTGAAGACGGGACCATGTGCAGCGCCATATGCACGAACCACGAACCGAAGATAGTGGAGGATGAAGGCACGCTATTCAAATGAGTGTTGCCTCCACTAATGGGTTGGAGGCCCCTCCGACCGGCACCGCCATGTGCCAAGATGGCGATGCTTCACATCACCCAAAAGACAGGAGGCATCCAATCGTCAGTGGAGATCAGTTGATTGTTGTTTCAATTACTTTTTGAGGGGCGTCGGCGCCTTTTGGGAGGATTCGACAGGAGATACTCGCCGGAGTTCACTAGAAAGCGCTCATTCTCGCGAATTCGGCTTTGTGCCACCTCGCCAAGCCTGCTGATAGTCAGGGCGGCAAGGATGTTAGCGATCGCTATTGCGCCTAGTGTGGATTCTGGAAATGCCTGACCGGACGTCTGCGCCACGAAATGCAATGGCCCGGCAAACTTGCTGATGGGTGCCGCGAAGCTGTCGGTGATCGCAATAATTTGCGCCCCCGAACGCGATGCCTTCTCGGTCAACGTGTGTACGAGACGGTTGAAAGGCGCAAAGGTCACCGCTACGAACGCGTCACCAGGCTGGATATCGTCTAGCGCTCCTTCGGGCGCTCCTCCGGGAGTATCCAGCAGAACTATGTTCGGACGAGCTTTTCGCAGGGTGTATGCAAGGGTGTAGGCCGGCGTGAACGCGGTTCGCCGGCCGATGACATAGATGCTGGGGGCACGGGCCAGCAGTTCCACGGCGCTCTCAAGTCGTTCCTCTGACAGATGCGCTCTCGCCTGTTCAACGACGGCTTGCTCGGTTGCAAAGAAGGAATCGACGAAAGCTTTGAGCCCAGTGCTTTTGCCCATTTCGGCGATGAGCGTTTGAGCGCTCAACTCGTTGCGGTGTATGGACTGGCGATCTCGTTGAGGGCGTTCCGGCGTTGTATCGATGAACTGTTGCCGCAATTCGCCGTAACCCGCCAAACCCAATTTTTGAGCCAGCCTGACAAGGCTTACGGGTTGAACCTTCGCCCGCCTCGCAACCTCTCGCATAGAATAGAATGGAATTTCCTCTGCGTTGTTGATGACGTAGTGGGCCGCCTCAACCGTTTGTCCGGAGAGTTCGACGCATTTCTTCTTAATCTGCTCGATCAGGTCTGGTCTCGTCATGGGTCTCTCCGGCAGATCGGCGAGTGCTCGCGTTCTCGAGGCGGATTAATTACCGGTGGTTAGCCGGGCGAAGCAGTAAGTGATTGCCATATTTGGGCACTGTCTGCAATTACTACGGTTCTTGTCCTCGACTGAGGTGGTGTTCGTCCAGAGCAACGTTTCCCCACCTCCCGAAGGCGCGGACATTTGACTGCGACTTACAGTTTCCTCGCTGTTCTATGCGTGTTCGCAGGGGCAGATCTTCAAGATCTCATCAAATACGCTGGCGTCTCGGTATTAGTCACGATCGTTCATGGCGTCATCGTGAACCTGGCCCCAGTTTACTACTGGCTTTTGCCGGCAAACGACGTCGGTGGGTTATCGGCGCTGTGGCGGGCTGATCTCGTCGCTGCGGCAGAGCGGGACGTTGCAGCGGCGGCAAGCGTCGTCAGGCGCCCTATCGCGGCGTCACGACTCCCTTTGAACAGGGTCGCTAAATTCGCGGCCATCTCATCGAGACCGACGACGAGTTTGCGTCCCTTTGCATCCGCCGCCGTATTGGCAACGGCTCCGCCGGGACGCCGCGCGTGATGTCGTAGTTTGGTAGCCAGCTCGGCCCGATTAGGGTCACTTTGATCTTCCTTTCGGGAAGCAACGTCTGACATAGCTGCCGAAATTCAGCGTTCGCAGCAAAACCTGATATACTTTCAGGGCGGTCACCTGGAGGCCCAAGCATGAGCGATCAACTAGTGCGCATATTGCTTGTCGAGGACAACCCGCTCCACGCAAAGTTGATCCAGTGGCTGCTCAACACCGAAATGCAGTTGCGCTGCGAGGTGGTGGCAGTGGACCGCCTGGCCGATGGGCTCGGACAGCTCGAGCGGGGCGTGATTGATCTGGTGCTGCTCGACTTGATCCTGCCGGACAGCCAGGAACTCGAGACGCTTTTCAGAGTCCGCTCGGTCTCGCCTGAAGTCCCTGTGGTGATCCTGACCGGCATGGACGATGTGAAGCTGGCCGCACGCGCGGTCGAAGCCGGCGCCAGCGACTTTCTGCTGAAGACGAGGCTCAACGGCGTCGCGCTCGACCGCGCTATCCGCTACACGCTGGCGCGCAAGCGCGCCCACGGCGGCGAGTGGGACTCGCCGATGCTCCGCCTCGCCCAGCAGCAGTTCCTGAAGGCCGCCCAGTTCATGAATCTGGACGACAACATCCGCCAAAGGCTGCTGTTCCCACAACGTACCCAGATGGTGTCGTTTCCGTTCTTCCGCGACGACCGCGCACAGGTCGAAACCGTGTTTGGCTATCGGGTGCAGCATGTCCTGACCATGGGGCCGACCAAGGGCGGCATTCGGTATCACGAAGATGTCGATCTTGGCGATGTCGCGGCTCTGGCGACCTGGATGACCTGGAAGTGCGCCCTGATGCGCTTACCTTTTGGCGGCGCTAAGGGCGGTGTGCGCGTCGACCCTACCGTTCTTTCGAAAGGCGAACTGCAACGGCTGACCCGGCGCTACACTGCCGAAATCATCGACATCATCGGACCCGACAAGGACATCCCGGCACCCGACATGGGAACCGACGAGCAGGTCATGGCCTGGGTGATGGACACCTACAGCCAGCAGGTTGGCCATGCAGTTCCGGCGGTTGTCACAGGCAAACCGGTGGTGCTCGGGGGCTCGCTTGGACGTAAGGAGGCGACGGGGCGCGGACTGGTCTATGTCATCGAAGCCGCGGCGGAGGCAATCGGGCTGGATTTAGCCCAATCGACCGCCGTGGTGCAGGGCTTCGGCAATGTCGGCAGCTTCGCGGCGCGGTTTCTGGCCGAGGCGGGCGTCAAGATCATCGCGATCAGCGACGTCTCCACCGGGCTCTACAACCCCGCCGGCCTATCAGTGGACACGCTTTTGGAATATGTGGCCAAAAATCGAGTGCTGGCGGGCTTTCCGGATGCGGAGTCGATCTCGAACGCCGAGCTTCTGGAATTGGAATGCGATGTCTTGGTTCTGGCGGCACTGCAAAATCAGGTAACCGCCGAGAACGCTGGGCGGATCAAGTGCCGGTTGCTCGCCGAAGGCGCCAACGGCCCCACGACGCTGGAGGCTGACGAGATCCTCAACGAGCGTGGAGTGCAGATCATCCCCGATATTCTGGGAAATGCCGGCGGAGTGACCGTTTCCTATTTCGAGTGGGTGCAGGGTCTCCAGAACCTGACCTGGAAGCTCGACGAGATCAATCACCGGCTCAAGGCGATCTTGCTGGATGCGTTCGTGCGCACGCGTCGCCGTGCGCAAGATGAACAGCTGGATCTGCGTACGGCTGCCTTGATCGAGGGGATCGCCCGCGTGACCGAAGCCAAGTTGCTGCGCGGCCTGTTCCCATAACGGCATCCGGAAAAATCCCATCCCGCCGAGGAGGGACCACTGATGACCAAGACCGGCGCCGAGTACCCAGTTGCGGCGCAACTCGAAGCTGCCCGGACCGCACAGACGCTGGCAGAGGCGGCGCACGACAGGCTCCTGGACGGGATCGAATCCGCGCTGGAGGGGTTCGTTCTCTATGATGCCGACGACCGCATGGTCGCGTTCAACACCCGCTTCAGGGAGCTCTTCGCCCCTGCGGGTCTTACGGTGGAAATCGGAATGCGGTTCGAGGACCTGATCCGCTCTGCCGCAGAGAAGGAGTTGGTCCCATTGGGCGAACTCACCATAGAGGCGTGGGTCGCGCAACGCCTGATGCGGCACCGCAATCCCGGTCCGCCGTTCAAGCTCAGGCTCAACAACGGTATGTGGATTCGAATTAGTGAAGGCCGGACCCGTGATGGCGGCATGGTCGGCGCCTATACCGACATTACCGAGCTTGAGGAGCAGCGCGAGCATCTCGAGCGCCTGGTCGCGACAACAGAAGCCGCAACTTCGCGCGCCACAGCGGCCCGCAGGCAGCTTCTGGACGCCTTAGAGTCGGCGTTGGAAGGCTTCGCTCTCTTCAACGCCGACGATCAGCTGGTGGTGTACAATTCGCGGTACCGAGACCTGTTCTGGCCGGGACGTGCCCTATTTCCTGAGGAGCCTATTCTTGAAACACCGGGACCACGGTTTGAGGACCTGGCCCGCGCTTTCTCGGAAAGCGGGGAGATGGACCTGGGAGGCGTGACCGTCGACGAGTGGGTGGCGCGGCGCATGGGGCGTCACCGCAACCCGATCGGCCCTTTCAAGATCGTCCGCAAGGATGGCGTGGCCATCCGCATAAGCGAGTACAAGACAAGTGACGGGGGAACGGTATGCGTGTATTCCGATATCACCGAACTTGAGGAGCACCGCCATCGTCTCGAGGAACTCGTTGCCAAGCGCACGGCCAAGCTGGAGCAGCGCACGGAGCAACTGCGCAAGTCCCGTGAGGAACTCGAGCAGGCCAACATTGCCAAAAGAGAGTTCCTCGCGAACATGAGTCACGAGATCCGCACGCCCATGAACGGCGTGATCGGCATGGCCGAACTGCTCGAAGGCACCGAGCTTTCTGAACAGCAGCACAGATACGTCTCAATAATCCTCCACTCCGCCGACACGCTGATGAACCTGATCAACGACATTCTCGACTTTTCGAAGATCGAGGCTGGTCGGTTGGAACTCGAGACGATCCCGTTCCTGCTGCGCGACACATTGGGCGACACATTGCAGACGCTTGCCAAACGCGCCGCCGACAAGGGCCTCGAACTTGCCTGCCACATTCCCCCCGAAGTGCCGGACCATTTGGTCGGAGACCCGACGCGACTGCGGCAGATCATCGTCAATCTTATCGGCAATGCCATCAAGTTCACAGAGACCGGCGAAGTGGTGGTCGATGTCACACTGGAAGGGCCGACAGAGAACGGGGCACGCCTTGAGTTCCGGGTGCGCGACACGGGCATCGGCATCCCGAAGGCGCAGCAAGAGCGGATCTTCGAGGCTTTCGCCCAAGCCGATACCTCGACGACGCGGCAATATGGCGGCACCGGGCTCGGCCTGGCGATCGCTGCGCAACTTGCCGAGAAGATGGGCGGTCGGATGCAACTCGAGAGCAAGCCGGGCGTCGGCAGCGTCTTCACCTTCGCTGCCGATTTCGGGCTTGCGCCGGAGGCAGCGAAGGCACAGCCGGCGCGCGAGGCGGAGTTGCGCGGCCGGCGCGCACTGCTGGTCGACGACAACGCCACCAATCGCCAGATTCTCGAGGAGATCGTCGTCAACTGGGGCATGATCCCGATCGTCGCCTCCGACGGGGCGGCGGCGCTGAGTGCACTGGAACAGGCCGCCGGCGCCCTACCGGATCTCGCTCTTCTCGATGTGATGATGCCCGAGATGAATGGGTTCGAACTTGCGGCACACATTCGACAGCGCCCGGATCTCAAGGAGATCCGGATCGTGATGATGTCGTCCGCCGGCCGGCCGAGCGATGAGGCGCTGCTTCGCGAACTGGGTATCTCCAGGCTGCTGGTGAAGCCGATCAAACAGTCCGATCTCCTGAACGCCATCACCAACGCGCTTGGCGTCTCGATGCGGGATGACGCGGGCGAGGGCGCCGCCAGGCCTGCGCGCCCGAGGACGGCACCGCCGCTTAATGTGCTGCTTGCCGAGGACGGGGCGGTCAACCGGCAGGTCGCGTTCGATCTTTTGACGAAGCGCGGCCATCGGGTAGAAGCTGTGGGAAACGGTCAAGAGGCGGTCGAAGCGGTCGAACGTGGCGGTTACGACCTAGTACTGATGGATGTGCACATGCCGGTGATGGATGGGCTTGCCGCCACGGCTGCGATCCGCGCGCTGGCTCGGCCCGAGAGCGCCCGTGTGCCGATCATCGCGCTAACCGCAAGCGCAACGCCGGCCGACCGCGAGCGCTGTCTCGCGGCGGGAATGGACGGTTACGTGACGAAGCCGTTCCGCGCCACCGATCTGTTCCGCGTCGTCGAACGGTACGAACCAACGCCGGCATCGGCTCCGGCCGGGCCATCAACCGCTGTCGCAGAGCATTTGGCGGCTGCAGAAGTATCCGTGCTGGACTGGGAAGGCGCCCTGCGCAATCTTGACGGCGACGAGGCGCTCTTGCGCGAGTTGGCGGCAATGTTCCTTGCCGAATACCCGAAACTGACAGCTGCAATCGACGCGGCGCATGCCAGCGGCAATGCCGCGGAATTACGGCGCGCAGCCCATACCTTGAAAGGCTCGGCGGAGGTGATCGGCGCGGACGGGGTGGGGGTTGCGGCACAACGGCTCGCGGATTTAGGCCGCGAGGGCAAGCTCGCACCCGTTCAAGAAGGCCGGCGTGCGCTGGCTGCGGAGCTGGATCGCTTGCAGCCGCTGCTGCTCAAGCGATCGACGTCAGACGGCGAGTAGAGCGTTTCGGTGGCAGTCAACCAGGACAGATTTTGTGACCGCCTTTCCCCTGAAACCACCAAGGTCACCAATGTCGTGTCAGCGACTGCGACGGGAACGCTGAGGCGCATCATCCTTGGCGAGGGAATGACGGCGCTGGTTGGTGCGCCGGCCGGCGCCATCGTGATGAGGCCGCCATGCCGGAACGCCTCGATGCACCTGTAAAACCGGTGTAGCCCGGCCCTGATCCGGATCTTGCGATCGGGTCCGCCGAGCGCATGCCTGCCGCACTTCGCCGGGCCTGCCACCTCCTCCAAACCGCGAACGAAATCTCCGAGGCGCTTTGGTAGTCCTAGGGTTTCGGTCATCTCCGGTGACCTTCACATTCAGAGCCGAGCGGTGAGCCCCCCAAAGGCGAGGCGACGAAATTCGTTGGTGCCCGCTTAGATCAGGTTGCGTTGATAACGAGCGCTGAAGTTGGCGGGCATCGACCAGTTTGGCTCATGGCCGAGAACCCTCTGAAAAAATCCCGCCGCATAGCTCGTATCCTCGTTGGCGTTCTCCCGGAAAGACCACCAACTTCGCAGGTCATCGATCACCTTGTTGATTTCGACCTGCGTATGGAACTCTTGGTCCATCGTCGCGGCGTATACCGTCAGGCAGAATGTCGTGGCGACATAGCCTTCAGGCCAGAACTCAGCAGCGGAGCCTTGAACAACCTGTTGTGGAGGCTTCGTTGTTTTTAGCGGCATGTCGGCAATGAGTTCGCTCAGCATGAGCGACGGAGCAAATTCGAAGAACTCGCGGCGTTCGGTTTTCTGAGCCGGCCTTTGTTGCTCTATGTTTTTCAGCCAACGGACGAAGACACGCGCAAGTTTCAACTCGTCGATCTGAAAGCGACATCCCATGAGCTCGCCGCACAATGCAGCGTGTGCCTCGAACGCCGTTCTGAACCAATGGAGCTGTCTCGCGGCGATCCGCAAGGGCTTGTTCGTCGGCGGAAGATGCGAAATCAACTGGCAAAGATCAAACATGGGCCGCGTACCTCTCAAAGAGCGAAGACAGCACAGCGCCGTTCTGCGTCCGGAAGGCTTGCGAAATCTCGTCCTGAAGCGCGGTCGCTAAATTGGTCGCGGCCTGAATCATCTTCGCGTAATCTTCGTTCTCGCGGTCCGATAGCAAGTACAGCAAGACGGAAAAGACGGCGACCTGCGCGACGGCTTCCTTCGAGACGGGGGAATGGGCGTCCAGATAATCGATCCGGACAGGCTCTTCCCTGAGAAGCTGGAGGGCTAGTTGCGCGGCAAAATGCTCGGGCGCATCGCGCGACGTGACCTGGCCAAAGGCTTTTCGCCCGGCGCTCTGGCTGACCAGCGCCCTGCTAGCGCCCAGGTGGCTAAGGACGATTTTCATCGTTTCGTAGAAGACAGCGGAGAATTCCTCTGATTGCCCGCCGGAGGCCATCATGTCCTGGAGCTTGTGAGATCCAAGTGTCACCTCGCCGAAAACCGTATGTACGACGCTGCTTACCATCTGGTCGACGCTGCGGGCGAGTAGCCCCATTTCCCGAAGCGCTGTCAACGCTATCCTCGAGGCAGGGGGAGGAAGCTTCGTCGGCGCCGTCCCCTGCACGGCGTCACATCCTCTCCTAAAAGCATACCGCAATCCACGCAGCGCGTCCTTCAGTTGCGCTGCGTCTGGAGCGAATTGTGGCCGCACGCCCATGACCTACCCCCATGAATTATTGCACCGCTTTCGCTACACCGGCTGCCGCCAACATAGCTCCTCCGCGTCCCGGAGTGGACTCTATAAATCGTCGCGTGGCCTCGTAACTTGCAACGCCCGCCTGGCTTCCGAGACCAGTCGCGTTAAGCGCCGAAGACGCTTGGCCGAGCTCGACGGCGTAGTAGGGAGAAAGGCCCTTGACGAGGCCGGTTGCAAATCCGCCATTGAAGCAATCTCCACATCCGCACGTGCATTTTACCTCGACCTCGAAGGCTGGAGAATGGAACTCGAGTCCCGTCTGGTCGAGGTAATAGGCTCCATCGGCACCAAGCGTCAGGACAACGCACCCGGCACCCCTGCTCAGCAGGAAATGGGCAAGATCGCGGTTCTCCGTCAATCCGGATAGCGCCTTGGCCTCCTCTTCGGATGGGAGGAAATAGTCCGTGTAGGGACGAAGGGCCTCCACCTTCGGAAAGTCTTCCGGCGTTGAAGCAAATACATCAAGAGTGGTGATCACGCCCCGGCGGCGCGCCTCTGACATCAGTTCCGCCGTCCTGCCAGTGTCGTCCATGCGATTCATGAGGCCAACGCCGCCGATATGCAGGATTTTTGTGTCCAGCAAACCATCAATGTCTGAATCCGATACGTAGAATGCGTCCGTGGCGCCCCGTTTGTGCAGAGCCGGACGCGTGCCGTCCGGACGCGTGGTCACGATCGAGGAGGAGGTCGAGAAGCCCTCGCAGCGCTGCATCATACGGATGTCCACCCGTATGACCTGAGCTTCACGCGGACCCAATCTCCCATGTCGCCGTACCCGACACCTCCGACCGCCTGCACGCGCAGGCCGTATTTGGCGGCGACGATGGCGGCAGATCCCGCCGCGCCCGAGACCGCGAGCGTGTAATCCTCCACGAAATATGTCTGGCCTCCCGGCGGTATGTTGGTGACGGGCCGGCAGAGAGCGTCGAAGGTGTAGAAGCCTACGCAGCTGAGATCGAATGTCGTAGACATCAGTTCACCCCCACACGAGAGCCGTCTTCACCGAAGAAGTGGAGGCGACTTGTATCGAAACCCACCGCAACGGCGCTGTCGATTGGGGCGCGGAATTCACGCCCCGCCTTGATCTCGATGTTCTTGTTCGCCGTGGGCACAGTGAGATAGGTGATGTCGCCAGTCGGCTCCACGCCGTAGACTTGCCCCTCAAGGTTATCTCCGCCAATCTGGCAGTCCTCCGGACGGATGCTAAGCGTGATGTTTCCGGAGAGATTTGCAGGACAAGGAACCCTAACGCCGGCGGAGGAGAATGTTCCATTCTGTGCCGTGGGAATGAGGTTCATCGGCGGCGAACCGATAAAGCCGGCCACGAAGGTGTTGGCTGGGTTTGAATAGATGTCGTCGGGCGTACCGATTTGCTGGCCCTTGTGCATGATGACGATGCGATCGGCCAGCGTCATCGCCTCGATCTGGTCGTGGGTGACATACACAGTGGTTACCTTCCGTTCCCGCTGCATGTGCTTGATCTGCACGCGCATGCTGGCGCGCAGCTTCGCGTCCAGATTGGACAAGGGCTCGTCCATGAGGAATACCTGCGGGTGACGCACGATTGCGCACGCGAGCCCCGCGCGCTGCCGTAGTCCCCCCGAGAGCGCACCGGGCTTGCGATCCAGGAAGGGACCCAATTCGACCATTTCAGCCGCGCGCCGAATGAGTTCATCATGCTGTGCCTTGGGCACCTGACGCATCCTCAGCGGAAAGCGGATGTTCTCGTAGATCGACATATTCGGATAAAGGCATACCCTTGGAAAACCATGGCCATGTCCCTGTCACGGGCGTCGATGTCGTTCATCAAGTCGCCACCGATGCGGATCTCGCCTTCTGTCAGGTGTTCAAGGCCAGCAATTATCCGCATTTTCCGCAGCCAGATGGGCCCAGGAGTACCAGGAACTCTTCGTCGACAATGTCGAGGGTCATGTCCTTCACGCCGATGAACGAGCCGAAGCTCTTGACGACGTTCTTGAGGGATCGTTGCAGCCGTGATCGCAGTGGTTCTTCTGCGCGGGTGGCAACGATTACATCGTCTCGCACGGCAAGAGCCCCGTGCCATGTTAGTGGGAAAAGTTCAGGTAATATTTGAAAGCTGACAGCTTCGCTTCGGCCAGCTGTGTCCTCATCTCGCTCATTCGAATGAGCTCGTGAGTCACGGTCGCGATTATTGGCTGAAAGTTTACCATCCCGCCCAGGAGCAATAAAAGGGACATCACAATGGCGACCACGATGCGGCTACCGAGGCGTGTGCGGTGTTGTTGATGCATTAAATCCTCCCGTTATTCCAAAAGGTCGTGGATGTGGCCCTCAAGGTTTCTTGTCGGCCTGAGGGAGTCATCGCACGACGACCGCAGATGGCGACCATCCAGCTATTTCCCTCCTCTGTTGACGGCAGTCCCGGTTGGCCAAACCTGCCCGAATAATTTAATCAACCTTCTATCATGTAATCGTTGACATGCCAATTATTTTGTGGTGTACACGTTTACATGAAGAAATCGGCGGTCGGTCGATCGAAATTTGCTTTAGCCCGGCGAGTGGCCGGCTCGAATGGGGAGACGAAGGTTGAAAAAGCTGAACGTTGCGTTGATCGGTACAGGCTTCATGGGCAAGGCCCATTCAATCGCCACTGCGGTGGTGCCGATCCTGTTTGGTGCGCCGATTGAGATCGAGCGCAAGGTGATCGTCGATATCGATGAGGAGTTGGCCCGTAATGCTGCGAAGCAGTACGGCTTTGCCGAGTACGCTACCGACTGGCGGGAGGTGATCTCCCGTCCGGACATCGACATCGTCGATATCTGCACGCCGAACGATACCCACGCGCCGATCGCGATCGCTGCCGCCAAAGCGGGCAAACATGTGATGTGCGAAAAGCCGATGGCGATGACTGTGGCTGACGCCCAATCCATGCTGGCGGCCGCCAACGAGACCGGCGTGGTTACGATGGTGTCCTACAACTATCGCCACACGCCGGCGCTGCAGATGGCCAAGCGCCTGATTGACGAGGGACGGATCGGCGATATCCTGACGTTCCGCGGTTACTATCTGCAGGACTGGGGTGCCGATCCAAGTAAGCCGCTTTCGTGGCGCTTTAACAAGGCCCAAGCGGGTTCGGGGACCTTGGGTGATATCGGCACGCACGTGATCGACGCGGCGCGTCTGCTCGTCGGCGAATTCGCGTCGGTGAACGCGATCGTAAAGACCTTCATCCCTGAGCGCCCGCTTCCTGCAGGCCGTTTCTTTGGGCCGAGCGGCGCGGCCTCGTCGGAAATGGGCAAGGTCGACGTCGATGATGCCGCATTGACGATGATCCAGTTCACGAACGGCGTTTACGGCACGATCGAGGTGACCCGCAATGCCTGGGGTCATCACAATCAGCTGGGCTTCGAGATCCATGGAACGCGTGGCTCGATCGCTTTCGATTACCAGCGCCTGAACGAGTTGCGGGTGGCCTTCGCCGACGATCCAGCAGATGCCTTCGGCTTCCGCACGATCTACTCGGGACCCAACCAGCCGTTCGGTGACAAGCTGTGGCCAGTCGCGGGCATGGGGCAGGGATACATCGATATCAAGTCGATCGAGTGGTATAATTTTCTGAAGGCCATCGCCGATAAAACGTCGGCCGCTCCGAACTTTGCGGATGGGCTGCAGATCGAGCGCATTGCCGAGGCCATTCTCGCCTCGGGCCAAAGCGGCAACTGGGAAAACATCGAGCAGTCTGCTGCCTAAGGAGCCGTCCCATGACGATCAAGCTTGCAATGCACACGTGGCCCTATGCGAGCAACCCGACGTGGTTGCCGGCCTATACGCTTGAAGAGACGATCAAGCGGATCAAGAAGATCGGTTACGACGCTATCGAGATCGGTGCGGCCAGTCCGCATGTCTTTCCGCCGACTCTGAGCGCACAAAGGCGCAAGGACCTCGGCAAGATGCTCAAGGATTATGAATTGGAGCTGGCAGCGATGCTGCCGGCGCATGGCGGCGGGCCTGGCAACAATGTCGCCTCGCCGATTCCCGAGGAACGTCGTTGGGCTATCGATCATTACAAGGACATGGTCCAGCTCACCGCAGACTGGGGGGGTAAGCGGCTGATCTGCCTGCCAGGCTGGTACATCTTCGGCACCACGTATCGGCAGGCGTGGGACTGGGCGACGCAAGCTGTAAGGGAAATCGCCCGCTTCGCGCAGGACTTCGGCGTCGAGATCGTGATTGAGCCTACGCCCGAAGACAGCAACATCGTCAACACCTGCGACAATACCATCGACATGATGAAGGACGTCGGTGAGCCGAACGTGCGGCTGATGTTCGACAGCCACCATGTCATCACCGAGAAGGAGGTGATGAGCGATTATGTCTATGCGATGGGGAAGGACCTGGTCCATATCCACGCTTCGGACAATAACCGCCTGCCTCCTGGCAGGGGCAGGGGCGACTTCCCGGCGCTCATCGACGCGCTGAAGGAAACTGGCTTCGACGGCTATCTGTCGATGGAATGCGGCTTTCACCAGCGAGGCATTGAGCCGGATTGGGTGGCACGCGTCTCGCTCGAATACCTCAAGCCGCTGGTCGATGCAGCCAACGCTGCGGTGCACCGCTGAGCTGGGCGCCACCCAGCGCCTTGCGATTGGTGATGTAAACGTTGCCATTGAAGAATCCGTCCGAAGAGGGCGGTCCGGAGGAAATGGGTGCTACCGGACACCCGTCTAAGAAAAGGGGAATGTGATATGAAGCGAATGATCATTGGTACAACGGCGGTGTTTCTCGCGGCGTCGTCTGCTTACGCGGGCGATATCGGGGTTACCATTGCATCGAACGACACGTTCCTGGCGGTGATGGTTCAGGCGATGAAGGACGAGGCCGCCAAGACCAACCAGCCTCTACAGATCGAGTTTGCCGACTCCGACGTCAACAAACAGCTGTCGCAGATCCAGAATTTCATTGCCGCGAAGGTCGACGCCATCATTGTCAACGTCGTGGAAAGCACCGCCACGCCGACGATCACGAAAATGGCGACCGACGCCGGCATTCCGCTGGTCTATGTCAACAACACGCCGAGCGACCTCGACAAGCTCGGCCCGAAGGCGGCCTTCATCGGTTCGAAGGAGATCGACGCGGGCACGCTGCAGGCCAAGGAAGTCTGCCGGGTGCTGAAGGAAGAGGGCAAGACTGAGGATGCCGGCATCCTGATCATTCAGGGCATTCTCGCTCAACACGCTGCGGAAGAGCGTAGCCGCGCGGTTCACGACGTCGTTGCGACGCCGGAATGCAACTTCATGAAGATCATCGACGAGCAGACGGCAAACTGGGATCCGGTGAAGGCACAGGACTTGATGACCAACTGGATCACGGCGGGCTACAAGCCGGTAGCGGTTGTCGCCAACAACGACGACATGGCGTTGGGCGCCGTCAATTCGCTCAAGGCTGCCGGTTGGGAGATGAAGGATGTAATCGTCGCCGGCATCGACGCCACCAAGGAAGCGATGCACTACGTGAAGACCGGCGATCTCGACGCCACCGTGTTCCAGGATGCGACGGGGCAGGGCGCCGGTTCGGTCGATGCTGCCATCAAGCTTGCCAAGGGCGAGAAAGTCGAATCCCCGGTTTGGATTCCGTTCGAACTGGTGAACGCGGCCAACGTCGACACCTACCTCAACAAGAACTGATCACCCGCTGATCACGGATGTGCCGCAAGCAGCGGTGCATCCGGGCAGGCGAGTTGGTCATGTGCAAGGTGCACGGCCGACCAAAATGAAAAAGCTATCTCCAATGACACTTAACGCGGAGGTTTCTTCGCAATGACAACACCCTCTGGAGCCACGGTCGTGGCAGAAAAACCGTTAGCGAAAAGAAAGTTCGGGAACGAAATGTCGACGGCTCTTGTGCTCGTCGGAATCGCTCTCATGTTCGAGCTGCTAGGCTGGATCTTTGTTGGAAGTTCATTCCTCGGCAACCAGCAGCGGCTGTCGATCATTATTCTTCAGGTCTCCGTCATCGGCATTCTCGCCGTTGGCGTAACGCAGGTGATTATCACCAGTGGTATCGATCTTTCGTCGGGCTCCGTGGTCGGGCTTGCTGCTATGGTGGCAGCCTCCCTCGCCCAAAGCTCGACAGATGTGCGCGCGCTTTATCCTGGCCTGACGGATCTGCTTCCGATCTGGCCAATTCTGGCCGGACTTTTGGTTGGTTTGCTTGCCGGTCTGATCAATGGCTTGATCATCGCCAAGACTAATATTCCGCCTTTCATTGCCACCTTGGGAATGATGGTTTGCGCCCGCGGCGTCGCAAAGTGGTATACGCTTGGTCAGCCTATCGGGCTGTTGAATCCCGACTTCACCTGGCTCGGCAAGAGCTTTTTCATCCTGGGCTTTCCCTTGCCGCTGCCGGTGATCATTTTCATTGCCGTTGCAACCATCGCGCATATCGCTCTGCGCTATACGCGTTACGGCAAGTTCACCTATGCGGTCGGCGCCAATCCGCAGGCAGCGCGAGTTTCGGGCATTGATATTGGCTCCCATCTCATCAAGGTCTACGCCATTGCTGGCCTGCTTTCAGGCCTTGCCGGAGTTGTGACCGCGGCACGTGCGGCCTCCGCCCAGCCCACCATGGGAGTTGCCTATGAGCTCGATGCCATCGCAGCCGCGGTAATTGGCGGCACCTCGCTTGCCGGCGGCGTCGGTCGCATCACCGGCACGGTGATCGGCACCATCATTCTCGGTGTCATCACTTCAGGCTTCACCTTCCTCAAGATCGGCTCCTATTACCAGGAAATCATCAAGGGGATGATCATCGTCGCCGCCGTCATCATCGATCAGTACAGGCGCTCGCGCAAAACAAGGGTCTGACGGTAATGAAGGCAACCGCAGCCACATGCATGTCGGTCGCGGAAATCGCTTGATAAAGCGGGCCACCGAACCGGAAAAGTCAGTGAGGGACAAATGTCTGCTTTGCAGCTATCACATGATGAGCTCATCAACGTCTATCGAACCATGCGGACGATCCGCCGGTTCGAGGAACGAGTGATGCAGGAAATGGGTACCGGCGACATCCCCGGCAACACCCATCTCTATGCCGGCCAGGAGGCGAGCGCCGTCGGCGTCTGCCTGCAACTTCGCGACGACGATTACATTTCTTCGACCCACCGCGGTCACGGCCATTCAATCGCAAAGGGCTGCGACATCGATGGCATGATGGCTGAACTGTTCGGCCGCGCCAGCGGCACCTGTGGTGGCAAGGGCGGGTCACAACACATTGCCGATCTGCGCAAGGGCATGCTGGGCGCGAACGGCATCGTCGCGGCAGGGGCGCCGATCACCTGCGGTGCGGCGTTGAGCGCAAAGCTGCTCGGCACGCAGCAGGTGGCTGTCGCCTTTGCCGGCGACGGCGCAATGAACGAGGGGGTGATGTCGGAAAGCTTCAACCTCGCCAAGATCTGGATGCTGCCGATCATCTTCGTCATCGAGGACAACGGCTTCGGCGAAGCGACGGCGAACGCCCACGTCTCGGCCGGCAGCTTCACCCGCCGTGCCGAAGGCTACGACATCCCGACTATCGAGGTCGACGGAACCGATGTCTTCAGCGTCTATGCCGCGGCGGGCGAGGCGGTGGAGCGCGCCCGGGCGGGCGGTGGCCCGACGATGCTGCACGTCCATGTGCCGCGCTATTACGGCCACTACAGCGGCGATCCCGACACCTACCGCACCCCGGAAGAGAAGGCGGCGATGCGTCGCGAGCGCGATTGCCTCACCCACTTCCGCAAACGCCTCAAGGAGGTGTCGCTGGTCGAGATGGCAGAGCTCGATGCCGTCGACGCCGAGGTTGAAGCCGAGATCGACCGTGCCGTCAGTGCGGCCAGGGCAGCGCCGTTCCCGCCGCTCGCCGCACTCACCACGGATGTTTACGTCAAGTATTTGTAAGGAGCCGGAACAATGGCACAGAAGTCTTTTCGGCAGGCCTTGAACGAAGCCCTTCATTTTGAGATGGGGCGCGATCCGCGCGTCATCATGATGGGCGAGGATCTGACCGGCGGCGCCGGCGCCAACGGGGTGAAGGATGCCTGGGGTGGTCCGTTTGGCGTGACCCGCGGGCTGCTCGACGCCTTCGGGCCAGAGCGCATTCGCGACACGCCGATCAGCGAGGCGGCTTTTATCGGGGCGGCTGCAGGGGCAGCGCTGACCGGTATGCGCCCGATCGCGGAAATCATGTTCGTTGATTTCGCCGGCGTCTGCCTCGATCAGATCATGAACCAGGCGGCGAAGTTCCGCTACATGTTCGGCGGTCGCGCCAAGACTCCGCTCGTCATCCGCGCCACCTATGGCGCCGGCAGCCGCTCCGGCTCTCAGCACACCCAAGCGCTCTATCCGATCTTCACCCACATTCCCGGTCTCAAGGTCGTCATTCCCTCCACCCCCTATGACGCGAAGGGCCTGCTGCTGCAGGCGATCCGCGACGACGATCCGGTTATCTTCCTCGAGCACAAGATGCTCTATGACACGGTGGGGGAGGTGCCGGACGGCGCCTACACGATCCCCTTCGGCGAAGCGCGGGTGGCGCGTGACGGTAAGGACGTGCTGATCGTCGCGATCGGCCGCATGGTCCAGGTCGCCGAAGAGGCCGCCCGCAAGCTGGCGGGGGAGGGTATCTCCGCCTGCATCATCGACCCGCGCACCACGTCGCCGCTCGACGAGGACACGCTGCTGGAGTTCGCCGAGACGATCGGACGTGTCGTCATCGTCGACGAAGCCAATCCGCGCTGCAGTGTCGCCACCGATATTTCGGCACTGCTTGCCGACAAGTGCTTCGATGCACTGAAGGCGCCGATCAAGTTGGTGACGGCGCCGCATGCGCCGGTTCCCTATGCCCCCAATCTCGAGGACGCCTATATCCCCTCGGCCGATGCCGTGGTGAAGGCCGCGACCTCCATTATCAGGAGATAGACCATATGTCGTCAATCGAGGCAGTTACCGTTCCCAAATGGGGAATGACGATGACCGAGGGCAAGATCACCCAGTGGATCGTCGGCGAGGGTGCCCATGTCGCTCGCGGTCAGGAAATCCTGGAGATCGAAACCACCAAGGTCACCAATGTCGTCGAAGCCGCCGCCAGCGGAACGCTGAGACGCATCGTCCTTGGCGAGGGGACGACGGCGCCGGTCGGTGCCCTGGCCGGGGTGATCGCCGACGAAGCGGCCACGCCGGAAGAGATCGATGCCTTCATCGAAAGCTATGCGGACCGGCTTGGTGCGGGCGACGAAGGCGAAGGTGGCGCCGCCGTGCCGCGGACGATCGCTGTCGATGGTGGCGTGGTCAACCTTCTCGAGACGGGACCGCAGAGCGACGAGACGGCGGTGCTGCTGCACGGGTTTGGCGGCGATCTTTCGACCTGGCTGTTCAACCAGACGGCGCTCGCCGAAAGGATGCGGGCAGTCGCGGTCGATCTGCCCGGACACGGTGCATCATCCCCGATCCTGGGCGATGATGTCTTCCAGAAGATCGTTTCTGCGGTCGAAGCGGCGGTAAAAGCCGTTGCGCCCGGCAGGATTCACCTCATCGCGCACTCCTTCGGCGGTGCTGTCGCCGCGGCGATCGCCGCCCACGAGCCCTCCCGCGTCGGTTCGCTGACGCTGATCGCCCCGATCGGGCTGAGCCGGCAGATGAGCCGGGAATTCCTCGTCGATTTCGTTGCCGCGGAACGCCGCCGCCCGCTGCTGGGCGTGCTGGAGCGGCTGTTCGCCGATCCGTCAAAGATCACCAGCGACATGGTCGAGGGAACGCTTCGCTTCAAGCGGCTCGAGGGCGTGCCGGAGGCACTGTCGGCGATCGCCGACACGATTGCCGACGACCATGGTCAATTGCAGTCGATCGGCGGCCAGCTCAAAGACCTGCCGTGCCCGGTGACGATCCTGTGGGGCGAGCGGGATGCGATCGTCCCAGTTCCGCAGTCCACCGAATTGCCCGCCAACGCTCGGCTGCGCATCATCCCCGGCGTCGGGCACATGCCGCAGATGGAGGCATCGTCAACGGTCAACGAAGCCATTCTGAAGACAATCCAGGGCGAGTGAGCATCGCGGAGGACGCGGTGTGTAAGTGTAAGTTGAGCGGTAACGACGTAATTGGGAGTAAATCCATGTCCGAACGTTTGTCGGGAAAGCGTGTTCTCTTGACGGGAGGCGTAGCGAATATTGGTCTCGCCATACTTGAGGCGTTCGTCGCTGAAGGCGCAATAGTTTCTGTGGTCGACATCGATGCAGCCAAGGGCAGCGAAGTCGAGAAGCGGTTTGGCGACCGGGTTCACTTCGTCAAAGCAGATATCTCGCAGGAAGATGAGATCAAATCCGCGATCGCTCAATCGGTCACCTGGATGAAGGGGATGGATACACTGTGCCTGAATGCGGGCGTACAGCTCTCCGGCAAAGTAGAAGACTTTAGTACCAGCAATTGGGACAAGGTTTTCACGATCAATGTACGCGCCAATTTCATATTTGCGCGCGAGTCTATCAAGCATCTCCGCGAGGCCGGCAAATCCTCAATCGTCATGATGTCGTCGCTGGCTGGCAAACGCGGCGCTCCGGGTTTGCTAGCCTATTCGGCATCAAAAGCCGCCGTCATCGGGTTGACGACAACGCTTGCCCTTGAGCTGGCCCGCGATGGGATACGCGTAAACGCTGTGTGCCCCGGTTGGATCGATACTCCGTTCAACCAGCCAGCTATCGACTATATCGGTGGCAGGGACAAGCAGGAAGCCCTGGTCCCGACGGTCATTCCGCTTGGGCGTCAAGCCACGCCGCAAGAGGTCGCGCCGTTGTTTGTCTATCTCGCCTCGGATGAGGCTTCGTACGTCACTGCCCAGTCGATCAATGTCGATGGCGGCATTTATAACTAACGGTCAAAGGCGAAGGTATAAAAATGGCGAAGATGATCACACATGAATCCGCGCTCGAAGCCATTGAGGTCGGCGCGGCGAAAGCACGGGAGATTGGCGAGCCTTCTTCTCTCGCGATTGTCGATGCCGGCGGCAACCTCATCGCGTTCTTGCGTGTCGACGACGCAGCGCTTTCCACGGTCGAGATCGCGCAGGGCAAGGCCTACACCGCCCTGGCCTTGCGCTCGCCTTCGGGAAACTGGCTCGAAATCGTGCAGCCTGGCGCAGCGCTCTATGGGCTGGATGCGCTCGGCGGACGCAGGCCTTTTGTCGTCTTCGGCGGCGGATTGCCGGTCCACGACGGCAAAACCGTCATCGGGGGTGTTGGCGTCTCGGGGGGGCCGGTGGATGCGGACGTAGCGATCGCCGAGGCGATGGTGTCCGCGCTGCAGTAGCACTAAACCTAGTCTGTCCTCTCCTGCCTACGAGGTTCGCATGTCAATGGAGTCAGTTGCAACAAAAGGATCCATGTCGGCTTCCGAAGTTCGACAATTGATCCGCCAAGGGAGCCTTCGCGTCCCGACCACCGGCTTTGCCGACGGCTTCATGCAAGCCAATCTTGTGATTTTGCCCAAACGCCACGCGTCCGACTTCCGTTTGTTTTGCGATCGCAATCCCAAAAGCTGCCCGTTGCTCGGCGTCGGCAAGCCGGGTGATCCGAGCTTGCCCGAATTAGGCTCGATTGACATTCGCACGGATGTGGCACGATATCGCGTCTACCGTTCCGGCGCGCACACGGAGACAGTAGAGAACCTCTCTGACATCTGGCGAGACGATCTTGTCACCTTTGCGCTTGGTTGCTCATTCTCGTTCGAGAGCGCGATCCTTCGCGCTGGGATCGACATCCGGCACATCAGTGCCAATCGCAACGTTCCGATGTACGCAACGAACCTGCCGACCAGCCCCGCAGGGCCGTTTGCCGGTTCGATGGTGGTGTCGATGCGGGCATTCCGGCCGGCCGACGTCATCCAGGCGATCGTCTTGTCCGAACGCTACCCGCTGGCGCACGGCGCTCCCGTTCACATAGGCGATCCCGCTGAGATTGGCATCAAAGACATCAACAGGCCGGATTACGGAGATCCCCCGGTCATCGAACCGGGTGACATACTCGGTTTCTGGGCCTGTGGGGTAACACCGCAACTGGCGCTTCAGCAGGCGAAACTTGATCTGGCAATTACCCATGAGCCGGGTTTCATGCTCGTTACCGATCTTCCAGGGGATCTTCCGGCATGCCCGGTGAAAAAGCCTTGAGAAACTGAAGTGAGCCGGCGGCGACACGGGCCCGCCGTTTACGGAACCAACCGGAGAGCACCTAATGTCTGATCACCGCATCCGCCTTGAATGGGCCGCAACCGAACATAGCAAGCAAACTGGTACATACAGTCGTGACCATAAGGCGATCATCAGCCCCCACGTGACGATTCCTGTGTCGGCCGCGCCGGATTATCTGGGCAACAGTGAACTGGCCGATCCGGAACAATTGCTCGTTTCCGCACTTGCGAGTTGCCACATGTTGTACTTCCTCGCCATTTGTGAAGGTAGTGGCTACGCTGTCAGCAGCTACGCCGACGAAGGCATCGGCAAGGTATCGAAAAGCCCAGAAGGTTTCTACTCGGTGTCATCGATCACCCTGCGGCCCAAGGTTTCTTTCAGCTCTGAAAAACAGCCGGACCGGGAGACCTTGGAGCGACTGCATCATCGCGCGCACAAAGGATGCTTCATCGCGAACTCCATCAAGAGCAGTGTCTCGATCGAACTGGACTGACGCGCTCTGCCGCATCTGACATCCAATTAGCCGTGCGAAATCTCGTGAAGGAAACAGGCGAATTATGAAGGAAAAACTTGTCGTCATTGCTACCGTCGTAGCCCATCCAGGCAAAGAGGATCAGCTTCGAGAGGGGCTGCTGGGGCTGGTTTCCATCGCAAAGACGGAGCCGGGCTTCGTTCAGTACGACCTGCATGTGTCGCTCGAGCGTCCCGGAGAGTTCATCTTTTATGAGATCTGGGAAGATGAGCAGTTGCTTGATTTGCACAACAATACGGAATCAATGAAAGCATTTGGTGCAAAGGCGGGCCAATGGATCCAATCTGCTACGCTCAATAAGTACAAGCGCATCTCTTAAGCCTGGGATACCCTCATCGGCTTGGATCGCGAATGCGAATATGGTCTTGTTCGGCCGGACGGCGGAGATATCGGTGGGCGACAGCAATCGTTACCGCATGTGCCAGGCTAAAGGTGTCGGATGACTTTCGAGAGGAATAAAGGCCATCAGGAAGCTCTCGATCTTTCGGTGCACTATCGCCCAATCGCCTTGAAGGCCATTCTTGCCGCTTGCAGCATTGGTTCCGCAAAAGCGAAGCCAACACCGTTGCGACGGGAGCCCAACGCCATCCAGATTTCCATCGGTAAGAGGAATACTAAACCGGTTTGACCTCCCCCGATGCGAAGGCGAGAACTGGCGCCGGTGGCACATTCTTCGACCAAGCAGTTTGAAACCTTTCGGCAACCAGACGCGGCGGCGATCCGGTCCCTTCCGGCAGCGCTTTCGCTCACTAACGAATCTCGGCAATAGCTTATTGCAGAAAATCACGCGTTGTATACGTTAACATTTGCAGAGAGGTGATGCCTGCCTGTGAGTTCCACTAATTGGTAAAATTCTCTGGCTCTAATGGCGCTGCTGGTGAAAGGGACCTTGTTGCGCCTTGTTCTGCTCGCGTTCTGACCCCGATCGGTCAAACTTAAGCTCACCTGCTCGCAGCGCTCGATACCCGCTGCGCATGCGTTGACGCTGGTCAATCTACTTGATCAAATGCCATGCTACGTATAGGGCACTTAATAAGCCCCGAAAGTGGCTCCGGCGAGGATTTTCTCTTGGATTGAGCGAGTTTAGATGAGCAAGCCGCCTACTGTCCGCGATGTGGCACGCCTCTCGGGCGTATCGACCGCCACAGTGTCCCGATATTTTACCGGGAAAACGGATGCGATTTCGCCCGAAACCATCGAGAATGTACGAAGCGCTGTCGAGGCTCTTGGATATACGCCGTCAGAGATTGGGCGCTCGCTTCGCCTGGCCCGTAGCCGCGTGGTCGTGATGGTGGTCCCCGACGCAACGAACCCATTTACGGCGGACGTTGCGGCGTCAGTCGAACAGGCGCTGAAAGAGTTCGGACTCTCGATGGTGCTGGCAAACGCCTCCGAAAACGCGGAACAGCAGGATCGGCTACTTTCCGACGCGCAAGGTCTGCGGGCGCGGGCAATCGTGCTCCAGGGCGCGATAGATACGCCGCGACTACGTGACATGGCTTCGCGGCAGAACAACCTTATTTTCGTCAATCGTCGTCCTGCTCCGGGAATCGTCGCTCCTTACGTGGGCATCGACAATTTCGCTGCGGGTCGTGCGGTCGGGCAATATTTCGTCGAGTGCGGCTATGAGAACTGTGTGGCGATCCACGGACCGCGCCATTACTCAGGTAGCACTGAACGGCTTGATGGCTTCCTCACCGGCCTGGGGCAGGTCCGCCCGGTGTTTCAGTTTGAGAGCGCGTACACCATGGAGGCGGGCTACCGGCAAGGTCAGTTGCTGCTCGCCGATCACAGCCGCCGATACGCGGTCTTCTGCGGCAACGACATGATTGCCTATGGGGTCCATCGAGCCGCAATGGAGAAGAACATGCGGGTGCCCGACGATCTTGTAATCTTCGGCTTCGATGACAATCGATTGAACGAGTGGCTCGCGCCTTGGCTCTCCACAGTGAGGGTTCCGGCATTCGACTTCGGCCCTGCAATTGCCAAGCTCATTCATGAGCCGATCGCCCCGGACGATCCAAATAAGAACGTTATTCTTCCGTTTTCGCTGACGATCAGAAAGTCTGCTTAAAAGACAGCAGGGACTCGCAAAAGCAGCTAGCCGCTTCTGCTGGCCAAACCAGTCCTCTCCGTTGGATCGCTACGCTCGGAGCGCTTTGGGCGTGCCAAATTCATTATTCGCTTTTTTCTCGAATTATCCGCCTATGTAATCGTTGACATCGCAGTTTTGCATGGTGTACACGTTTACATTACGAAGTGATGTTCATGCATGAGCTTACGCCAATGGCACATTGGGTGGTCCGATAGCAGGGGAGGTTGAAAGGTGAACGTTTACCGATCGGCAAGGCCTGTGCTCGCCTATGGAAACGCTAGCACTAGCAATCAAGGTAGGATGATCTCGTGCATCCTTGGACATCTGGGCAAGTGAAAATGGCCAAGCCGCCGACCATCCGTGATGTGGCACGCCTTTCGGGGGTCTCGACCGCCACGGTTTCGCGGTTCTTCACGGGGAAGACGAGCGCGATTGCTCCTGAGACGCTCGAGAGTGTGCGCAGCGCCGCAGAAGAGCTCGGTTACACTCCTTCGGAGATCGGGCGCTCGCTCCGCTTGGCCAGCAGCCGGGTGGTGGTGATGCTGGTGCCTGATGCCACCAATCTCTTTACCGCCGATGTTGCCGCGTCGGTCGAAAATGCGCTCAAGGGCATCGGTCTTTCATTGGTGCTCGCGAACACGGCTGAAGACGCTCAAAAGCAGGACGGCCTGCTTGCCGATGCGCAGGGCTTGCGGGCGCGAGCAATCGTTCTACAGGGCGCAATGGATACTCCGCGCCTGCGTGAGATGGCCGAGCGGCAAAACAACCTGATATTTGTGAATCGCCGCCCCGCACCCGGTATTGTCGCTCCCTATGTCGGGATTGATAACTTCGCCGCCGGCTTCGCGGTAGGACGCTATTTCATCGAGAAAGGCTACGAGAACTGCGTCGCAATCCACGGGCCGCGACACTATCCGGGAAGCAGTCGACGCCTTGAGGGCTTTCTCGCCGGTGTCGGCGAGATGCGCCAGGTCCTCCAGTTCGAGTGCGCTTTCACGATGGAGGCGGGCTACCGACGAGGCTCGCTCCTTCTGGCCGACCGCAGCCGTCGGTACTCAGTTTTTTGCGCCAACGACATGATCGCCTACGGCGTCTATCGGGCCGCCATGGAGAAGAGCATGCGGATTCCCGAGGACCTGAGCATCTTTGGATTCGACGACAATCGCGTGAACGAGTGGCTCGCTCCCTGGCTCACGACGGTCAAAGTTCCGGCATTCGACTTCGGCCCTGCCATTGCGGAGCTGATCAACGAGCCGCCCGCCACGAACGAGCACAGCCGGACCGTCATCCTGCCGTTTTCACTGACGATCCGGCAGTCTGCTTAGAGGAACAGCAAGGAGGGGGGAGCATAAAATGAATGCCAGTGAGTACATCACCAACCTGCCGATTGGTATTCAGCGGGTACCCGCGTTGCGGCGCATCATTTCCATCAAGTCCAATGCCGAAGGGCGGAGCGTGAAAGGCTAACAGCATGCTGTCACCATCTACCATCAAGGTCGTTCGCGAAACCGGTGCGCTGCCAAACTCCGAGTATCTCTTGGAGGTCGAAAACGTCCGCAAGGAATTTGCGGGGGTCGTTGCGCTCGACAATGTGTCTTTCCGGGTCCGCCGCGGCAGCGTGCATGCGCTCATGGGCGAGAACGGCGCCGGCAAGTCGACATTGATGAAGATCATTGCCGGAATCTACACGCCAGATGCCGGGGAATTTAAATGGCGCGGCCAGTCGATCCGGCTGAACAGCCCGCTTGATGCGCTCGACAACGGCATCGCGATGATCCACCAAGAGCTCAACCTCATGGCGCCGATGACGGTCTCGGAGAATGTATGGATTCGCCGCGAGCCGAAGAACCGGTTCGGCTTTATCGACCACGACGAGTTGCGTAGCCGCACGCTGGAGCTCTTCGACCGACTCGGGATCGATATAGACCCGGACGAGCAAGTCGGTAAGCTCTCCGTCGCCAGCCGACAAATGGTCGAGATCGCAAAAGCGGTTTCCTATGAATCAGACGTCCTGATCATGGACGAGCCAACCTCGACTCTGACCGAGCGCGAGGTGGAGCACCTTTTCCGGATCATCCGAACACTCAGGGAGGCTGGAAAGGGGATCATCTACATAACGCACAAGATGAACGAGCTTTTCGAGATCGCCGATGAGGTCTCGATCTTTCGTGACGGCAGGCACATCGCGACGAAGGCCGCCAACGAGGTCACCCGCGATGACGTCATTCGAATGATGGTTGGCCGCGAGCTCTCGCAGATGTTCCCGAAGACACCCGCCCCGATCGGCGACGTCGTGCTGAAAGTCCGCAATCTCGGGCTCGCCGGAGTGTTCGACGGGATCTCGTTCGATCTGCGGGCCGGTGAGATCCTGGGTATCGCGGGCCTCGTTGGTTCGGGTCGGTCCAATATTGCCGAGACGATCTTTGGCGTCACGCCGGCGACCTCGGGCACCATTGAGATCGGCGGCAAGAAGGTGGTTGTGGACTCGCCGGCTGTCGCCATGGAACACGGCATGGCATTCCTCACCGAGGAGCGCAAGGAGTCCGGCTGTTTTCTGCTTTTGAACATCCAGGAGAACATGCAAATGGCGGCGCTACGCAGCGGCTACGTCCGGCGCGGCTTCGTCGATCAAAAACGGCTGTCCCGCGACTGTGACGCCATGACAAGCGCGCTTCGCGTCAAGACCCCGGGCATGGAAGAGTTGATCCTGAACCTTTCCGGAGGCAACCAGCAGAAAGTACTGATCGCCCGCTGGCTGTTGACGAAACCGCGCATCCTCATTCTCGACGAACCTACCCGGGGTATCGATGTGGGCGCTAAGGCGGAAATCCATCGCATGATCTCAAATCTCGCCGGCGAAGGTCTAGCGGTGATCATGATTTCTTCCGAGATGCCCGAGATCCTCGGGATGAGCGACCGGGTCATGACGATACGGCAGGGTCGTTTGTCCGGCATCCTGGATCGCGCCGATGCCGACCAGGTCAAAATCATGGAGCTCGCAGCACAATGATGACCACCCAGGCAGGTGCGGCAGCGGCAGAGAAGCCGCGCCAAAGCATCAGCTCGTGAACTACGCCGCAAGCTGTGATCAATCAACCGCATCAAGCAACCATTCGAACAGGCAATGACATGGCATGCGTCGACCTGAATAGCGACCTCGGTGAAAGCTTCGGCCCCTGGCCGATGGGTGACGATGCCTCGATGCTCGGCATCGTCACCAGCGCCAATATCGCCTGCGGCTTTCATGCCGGCGATCCGGCGGGCATCCTTGCCGTTCTACGCGAAGCCGCCCGACGTGGTGTCTCGGCTGGCGCCCACATCGGCTACCGGGACCTGGTCGGATTCGGCCGGCGCAACATGGATCCCTCGAGCGCCGAGCTGGTGGGCGACACGATCTACCAGATCGGCGCGCTGCAGGGACTGGCGAGGGCCGCCGGCACCGCGGTCCGCTACGTCAAGCCGCACGGAGCGCTCTACAACACGATCGCCAGCGACGCCCGCCAGGCGGACGACGTGATCACCGGGATCAAGGCGGTCGACCCGACGCTGGTTCTGATGGCGCTCGCCGGCGCCCCGATTGTCGAGCAGGCCCGCGCGGCCGGGTTGACGGTCGTGTGCGAGGCCTTCGCCGACCGCGCCTACAATCCTGACGGCAGCCTCGTCAGCCGTCGGCTGCCCGGCGCGGTCATCCACGACCCGGAGGTTGTCGCGAATCGAATGCTGCGCCTGGTCAGCGAGCATCGGATCACCGCGATCGACGGCACCGAGATCGCCCTCGAAGCTCAATCCATCTGCATCCACGGCGACACACCCTCTGCGGTGGCACTCGCCCGTACGGTGCGTGACAGGCTCATCGCCAATGGGGTCGAACTGAAGCCCTTCGCTGGAGCGGACCGGGACGAGGCTGATGTCTGAGCGCCAACGTTTTCTGCCCGCCGGTAGTGATGCTCTCCTGGTCGAACTGGACGATCTGGAAACGACGCTGACGTTCTTCGACCGTTTGCGGGCCGCCCCGCCGGAGGGGGTGAAAGAGCTCGTTCCCGCCGCTCGCACCGTGATGATCCGCTTCGACCCGCTCGTCACCAACCGCCCCACGATCGCAGCATTCGTTGCGCGGATCGATCTTTCGCTGCGGAGCGCGCGCCAGGGCGAGACGTTCGACATCCCCTTGACCTATGACGGCGAGGACCTCGGCGAGGTTGCCGAATTTCTCGGTTGGTCGGTCGAGGAACTCATCCGCCGCCACACGGAGGCGACCTATACCGTGGCCTTCACCGGTTTCGCGCCGGGTTTCGCTTACATGACCTGCGACGATGCCGCGTTCGACGTGCCGCGCCGCAAGACGCCGCGCGTGCGCATCCCGGCCGGTTCCGTGGCGATCGCCGGCAAGTTCGGAGGCATCTATCCTACCGACAGTCCGGGCGGCTGGCAGCTCCTCGGCACAACGCCGCTTCGTATGTGGGATACGGCCCGTGCCCGGGCGGCGCTGCTTGCCCCCGGCGATCGCGTGCGCTTTCGCGATATGGCCAAGGGCGCCATCGTACCGACCTTCGTGACCGAACGGCAGGCGGATACCGCGCCGCCGGCAGAGGGCCTGCGCGTCATCCGAACCGACCGGCCGGCGCTCTATCAGGACCTCGGCCGTCCGGGTCAGGCGGATCAGGGCGTTTCGGAATCCGGAGCACTCGATCGCGCCGCATTGCGCGCGGCCAATCTCTGCGTCGGCAATCCGGGGGATGCTGCTGCGATCGAGATCACTTTCGGAGGCTTTGCACTCAGCGCCGACCGACCCGTCACGCTGGCGCTGACCGGTGCGCCGTGCCCGCTCGAGATTCGCACCGCGGATGGCCGCACAGTCTCCGCCCCTTTCGCCCGGCCGTTTGCACTCGACGCCGGTGACGCGCTGACGCTCGGCGTGCCGAGCGAAGGGATGCGCAGCTATCTGGCGCTGCGCAGTGGTTTCGTTGTCGAGCCCGTGCTCGGCTCGGCCTCGACCGACACGCTGGCGAAAGTCGGGCCACCGCCGATTGCTGCAGGCCATGTGCTCGCACCGGCAAACCGTCCGGCCGCCGCCGTCGACCCAGATGGCCCCGAGCCCAAGCAACTGCCACAAACGGGGGAGACGGTGACCCTCGACGTGGTGCTCGGCCCGCGCACCGACTGGTTTACGGAGAAAGGCGTGCAAACGTTTCTCTCGCAGGAGTGGGAAGTCACCGCTGAATCGAGCCGCGTCGGCGTGCGCCTATCCGGGTCCGCGCCACTCGAACGGCGCGACGCGGCGGAGCTTCCCTCCGAAGGCACGGCGCTCGGGTCGATACAGGTGCCACACAGCGGCCAGCCGGTGCTCTTCCTCGCCGACCATCCCCTGACCGGCGGTTATCCGGTGATCGGCGTGGTGGCGGCCCATCACCTTGACCTCGCCGGTCAGATCCCAATCGGCGCGCGCATCCGTTTCAACCCGATCGTCGCTTTCGACCCGCATGTGAAGGATACCGACCGATGAAAAAGCTGCTCATCGCCAATCGCGGTGAAATCGCCATCCGTATCGCCAGGGCCGCGCGCGATTACGGCGTCGCCTCGGTTGCCATCTATTCAGATGCCGATGCGAGTTCGCTCCATGCCGAGCTTGCCGATGAGGCCTACGGTCTCGGTCCCGGGCGCCCTGCGGAGACCTATCTCAACATCAAAAAGATACTCAAGATTGCCCGCCGCACCGGGGCCGACGCGGTCCATCCCGGTTACGGCTTCCTGTCGGAACGCGCGGAATTCGCGCAAGCCGTGATCGATGCAGGCCTCATTTGGGTCGGCCCCGCACCCCAGGTCATAACAGCGCTCGGAGACAAGGTTGAGGCTCGGCGCATCGCGGCCAAGGTCGGCGCGCCGCTCGTCAAAGGCTCGGACGGCCCGCTGGCTTCGGCCGCCGCGGCGGTCGACTTTGCCAGGCAAGCCGGACTGCCGCTCGCGATCAAGGCGGCTTTTGGCGGCGGGGGCCGCGGCATGAAGGTCGCGCGGCGCCTGGAAGAGGTCGGTGAACTGTTCGATTCAGCTGTGCGCGAGGCGAAGGAAGCCTTTGGCCGCGGTGAATGCTATGCGGAGCAGTTCCTCGACCGGCCCCGTCACATCGAGGCGCAGGTCATCGCCGACAGCCACGGCAACACCATTGTCCTCGGGACGCGCGACTGCTCGCTTCAGCGGCGTAACCAGAAGCTCGTGGAAGAAGCTCCAGCCCCATTCATCACCGCCGAACAGCGGGCGCGGATCCATGACGCCGCTCGCGCCATCTGCACCGAGGCCGGCTATACCGGAGCAGGGACGGTGGAGTTCCTGCTGTCCCAGGACGGTGTGATCTCTTTCCTCGAAGTGAACACCCGTCTCCAGGTCGAGCATCCGGTGACCGAAGAGACGACCGGTGTCGACATTGTGATTGAGCAGTTGCGTATCGCTGACGGCCTGCCGCTTTCGGTCACGGACACACCCGAGCCGCGCTGCCATGCCTTCGAGTTCCGCATCAATGCTGAGGACCCCGGGCGGGGCTTCCTACCCACTCCGGGCCTCATCACGCGCTTCCGCGCCCCCGCGGGGCCTGGCGTGCGCATTGATGCCGGCGTCGAGACCGGCTCAGAGATCCCCGGCTTCTACGATTCCATGATGGCAAAGCTGATCGTCACCGGCGCCACGCGCGAGGAAGCGCTTGTCCGGGCTCGAAGGGCGCTGGCCGAGTTCCGCATTGAGGGGGTCGCCTCCGTGCTGCCTTTCCACCGGGCCGTGCTCAATGAGCGCGGTTTCACCGGCGAGGATGGCTTCCGTGTCTTCACCAACTGGATCGAAACGGAGTTCCGCGGTTTGGAGCCTTCTCCCCGCGTTGATCCAGCGGAAAGTGGGTTGATACGCAGCTTCATCGAGATCGATGGAAAGCGCCACGCGATCGGCCTGCCAGCCGCCCTTTTCTCCGGTCTGGGCGCCCCGCAGCTCGTGCAACAGCCGACACCGTCTAGAGGCGACGGCAGCGTCACCGCGCCGATCCCTGGCACGTTACAGCAATGGTTGGTCAATGACGGAGCGGAAGTCGCGGAAGGCGATGCTGTTGCCGTTATTGAAGCGATGAAGATGGAGACCCGTATCCTCGCGCCGAAGGCGGGCCGTATCCGCATCAAGGCCGAAGCGGGCGCGGTCGTCAGCCTCGCAGCGGAACTGGCTACGATTGTCTGATAATCCGGTGGAGGAGCAAAGCCGCAGACGTCGGATGGCGACATTGCTTCAACAGTGCTGGTTTGATCGAGAAATGCCCATAGCGACGGAATGGTGAACTCGTGTGATGAAGCCTATGACAGCAGTGGAAGCAGACGCTGAGCCGCTTACTGCAAAAATGGCAGCACGGATCAGGACAATGCTGATTGAGGGCAGGCTTGCTCCGGGTGAAAAGCTTTCTGAGCAGCAAATAGCCGCCGACCTTGAGATTTCGCGCAATACGCTTCGAGAGGTTTTCCGGCTGCTCGCCAGCCAGGGCCTGCTCACGCATATTCCCAATCGCGGCGTTTTTGTCGTCGCTCCGGACGAAGCTATGGTTATGGACATCTATCGCGTGCGCCGCGTTATACAGAAGGCCGCAGTCCAGGCTGCAAGTCCAGGCCATCCAGCGCTGGCGCGCATGGGGGCGCTCGCGGATGAGGCCGACGCCGCCACGAAGGCCGGCGACTGGAAACGGGTGGGAGCGATCAATTTGGAATTCCATCGTGCGATGGTGGAGCTATGCGACAGCCCAAAACTGAGCGAGTGTTTCGATCAGGTCCTGGCTGAACTCCGGCTGGTATTTCACCAATTGGAAGACACGGCCTATCTGCATCAACTCTCTATCGAGAGGAACACATCCCTCGTTACGTTGCTCCAAGTGGAAAACATAGGTGAAGCAACGCATCAACTGGAGGCGGATCTTCTCAAATCGGAGAGAGCAGTTCTCGCGGGTTTGCAGCGCAGGAAGAACGGCAACAAGAGTGAGAGAGCTTGCCTTGACTCCATCGGTCGTTCTTCCACGCGGAAGGCGTAATTATGACTGCTCGGCACCATAAAACTCGTATGCGCCTGCATTCACGGCAGCGGCGCATACCACTGGAGCAAAGGCATCCCATTTCTTTCCTGAAGATCACGGGGCAGAACCCATCATGTCGACCATAGCCATGCCCGAACCGGATGTTGGGATACTGGCGAGAGCGCCGCAAATCATAGCGACGCTTAAGTCTGTGCTGCCGGCAGGGACTGTTATCTCGAGCCCGGAGGAAACACGGGCCTATGAATGCGACGCGTTAACCGCGTATCGCTGTCCGCCTCTTGCCGTTGTGCTGCCGCGCACAACCGAGGAAGTGGCGACCGCCATGCGCGTCTGCCATGAGCTGCGCGTACCCGTCGTGCCCCGTGGAGCAGGGACATCGCTTGCCGGCGGCGCTTTGCCGACAGCCGACAGCGTGGTCATCGGCACCATGCGTTTGCGCGAAATTCTCGAGGTCGACACCGCCAACCGCTTCATTCGTGTGCAGACGGGCGTAACGAACCTCGCCGTCAGCGCCGAACTGGAAACCGAGGGCTTCTTCTACGCTCCGGATCCCTCATCCCAGCTTGCCTGCACAATTGCCGGCAACATCGCGATGAATTCCGGCGGCGCCCACTGTCTCAAATATGGTGTTACCACGAACAATCTGATGGGTGCCCGCGTCGTCATGGCAACGGGCGAGATCATCGAATTTGGCGGACAGTTCCTGGGTACCTCAGGGCTTGACCTCATCGGTTTGATCTGCGGGTCGGAAGGCCAGCTCGCCATTGTGACCGAAGCGACGCTCCGCATCGTGCCAAAGCCTGAAGGCGCACGGCCCGTACTGATCGGCTTCGATAGCGCCGAAACGGCTGGTGAGTGCGTAGGACGCATTATCCGATCGGGTCTGCTGCCCGTCGCGATCGAATATATGGACGACGTTTGCCTGCGTGCGGTCGAGGCCTTCGTCAAGGCCGGCTATCCGAATTGCACAGCCGTACTGATTGTCGAGGTGGAAGGGTCCGCGGCGGAAATCGACCATCAAATCGAGCGCATCCGTTTGATCGCCGAGGAGCTGAATCCGGTGGAGTTCCGTGCCAGCCGAACTGCCGAGGAAAGCTTGGCGATTTGGAAGGGGCGCAAATCGGCATTCGGAGCGATGGGCCGGCTCGGCGATTACCTGTGTCTCGACGGAACCGTGCCTGTCTCGAAACTTCCCCACACACTTAAGCGTATTGGCGAGCTGTCGAAAGCTTATGGCTTGGAGGTCGCCAATGTTTTCCACGCAGGCGACGGCAACATGCACCCGCTGATCCTGTTCAACGCGAACGCGCCTGGTGAACTCGAGCGAGCCGAAGAATTCGGTGCCGATATTCTTCGGCTTTGCGTCGACGTAGGGGGCTGCCTGACCGGCGAGCATGGGGTCGGAATCGAGAAGCGCGACCTCATGACGAAACAATACACGGCCGATGACCTTGCCATTCAGATGGAAATCAAGAGCGTCTTCGATCCCGCCTGGTTGCTCAATCCAGCCAAGGTCTTCCCACTCGAAGTCAGTCAGCCACATCGTGACGCTGCGGCGAGATATCCATGAAATTCAATTACGAACAAACCAACGACGCGGCAGCCGTTTCCCCTACCAGCGAAGCGGAACTGGCTGGTTTTATTGCCGAAAACTATGCACGGGCCGCACCTATGCGTGTGGTCGGCGGAAGTACCCGTCTCCAATCGGAGGCTGTCTCGGCTGATCAGACCCTTACCTCACGACGGCTTAGCGGCATCGTGACCTATGAACCCGGCGCTTTGACGCTGATTGCGCGCGCAGGAACGCCCATCGAGGAAATCGAGGCAGCACTTGCGGCCGAAGGCCAGGCGTTCGCATTCGAACCGATGGACCACAGGAAGGTACTCGACACAACGGGAATTCCAACAGTTGGTGGCATGGTTTCCGCCAACGCCTCAGGCCCACGCCGAATACATGCGGGCGCTTGTAGGGACCATCTCCTTGGCGTGCGGGTCGTTGATGGCAGAGGGCGGGTCATCAAGAATGGTGGCCGGGTGATGAAGAACGTCACCGGGCTGGACCTTTCTAAACTGCTCTGCGGCTCCCACGGAACCCTCGGCGTGTTGACCGAGGTGGCGCTGAAAACGTTGCCTGCCGCGGAAAGCCAACAGACGCTGGCCTTTCATGGCATTTCCGTGAAAGGAGCAACCGAGATCTTTGCGACGGCACTCGCCACTCCCTTTGAGGTGTCCGGCGCCGCCTTTCGGTCCGGCACTGCCTGGCTAAGGATTGAGGGGCTTTCCCCGCAGGTCGACTATCGTCGCGAGCGGTTGTCCGCCCTCTTCCGCGATCGGGAGATCGACATAGTGGGCGAGGCTGAAAGCCGGATGCTCTGGCGTGGATTGCGCGATCTGCACCACTTCGCCGGCTCGAACGTACCGCTCTGGCGGATTCTGGTGAAGCCCAGCGAAGCTCCGGCAGTTGCGGCCCGTTTGCATGCACTCGGTGGGGACATGTCGCTGGATTGGGGTGGCGGGTTGATTTGGTTTGAGAGTAGTGCCAATGGCTCTGCGGTCCGCCACGCAGCCGGTATGGGGCAAGCTATGCTGCTGCGCCGTGGCACGCTGCCTAACAGTGACAGTTTTCCGCCCGAAGGAGACTCCATAGCTCGGCTCTCAGTTGCATTGCGCCGGACTTTTGATCCCGCCGGAATTCTCAATCCCGGATTGATGGATAAATGAGATGCAGACAAACTTCACCGATACACAGCTCGCCGATCCCGCCACGAGACGTTCGAACGAGATTCTGCGGTCGTGCGTCCATTGCGGCTTCTGCACAGCGACGTGCCCGACATACAAGGTGCTTGGCGACGAGCTCGATAGTCCGCGTGGCCGCATCTATCTGATCAAGGACATGCTGGAAAACAACAAGGTCCCTGACGAGCGAACAGTAACGCATATCGACCGCTGCCTCAGTTGTCTGAGCTGCATGACGACCTGCCCTTCGGGTGTTCATTACATGCATCTGATCGATCATGCGCGCGAGTATATCGAGAAGACCTACAAACGCCGGTGGGACGAAAGAGCTCTGCGTTGGCTTTTGGCAAAAATTCTGCCGTACCCCGGCCGGTTTCGGCTGGCGCTGATCAGTGCCAGACTCGCCCGCCCTTTCAGGAAACTGCTCCCGGACCCTCGCCTGAGGGCCATGTTGGAGATGGCCCCTGATCGTATTCCACCGACCAGCGAGAATGACAGACCTCAAAGCTTTCCGGCGATCGGTTCGCGACGCAAGCGAGTTGCCCTGCTTATTGGCTGTGCGCAGCGTGCCCTGAACACGGATATCAACGATGCCACGATCAGGCTGCTGCGCCGCCATGGCTGCGAGGTCGTAATCCCGAAGGGCATCGGCTGCTGTGGTGCCCTGACGCACCACATGGGCAAGGTCGGGGAAAGTCATGCAATGGCCGTGGCGAACATTCGTGCGATTATCCGCGAACTCGATGGTGAAGGCCTTGATGCGGTGGTCATCAACACGTCGGGTTGCGGAACGACGGTGAAGGATTATGCCCATATGTTGCGAGACGATCCAGTCGTCGACGACGCAGCTCGTGTGGTGGCCCTCGCAAAAGATGTAACCGAAATCATGTCCGAACTCGGGTTGAACGACCCATTCCACGCCGAGCCGCTGCGCGTGGCTTATCATGCTGCTTGTTCGCTGCAGCACGGCCAGCAGATTCGTTCCGCCCCGAAAGACCTGCTTCGGGCGGCAGGCTTCGAAGTCGTGGAGCCTCGTGACAGTCATATCTGCTGTGGATCTGCTGGGACCTACAATCTCATGCAGCCTGCGATATCTTCTGAACTCAAGGCTCGAAAATTAGCTACGATCGAAGCTACCCACCCTGAGGTGATCAGTGCCGGCAACATCGGCTGCATGATGCAGATCGGCTCCGGGACCGAGATACCTCTTGTTCACACCGTCGAATTGCTCGACTGGGCCACAGGTGGGCCGAAACCTCGTAGCATCGCCACCTCTGCACGGCGGAAATGCGGGAAGACGCAAGTGTTTTGGTATTGAAGGCTTCCGGCTATGGCGCTCCCAAACGCCGCGAAACTTTTGTCGCAGCATTCCGTACTCGTTCTCCGATCTGCGGCACCTGCCTGTCCGGCATTCTATGCGTTGGACCAGAAACGGAAATGCCCGCCACCGCCTCTCCGTGCACATTCAAGATCGGGGCTGCAACACAACGCATTCCCTTGGTTCGCTCCTCATCATCGAACGCATAGCCTCTGCCTCTCGTGACGCGCAGTTCTTCTTCCAATTGAGCGAGCGACCGCACCGTATTTTCGGTGAAGCGCTCCAGCGTGGCTTTCTTGAAAAGTGACGCAAGGCGGCTGTCGTCATAGGTGCTGAGCAACGCCTTTCCAATGCCCGAGGCATGCATCGGAGACAGTGTCCCTGGCGGGAAGAATGCCCTGATCGATTCATGCGTTTCGACCTGGCTGATGAACAGGACATGACCGTCCTTCTCGATCCCGAGGTTCGAGGTTTCTCCTGTCTCCAGCATCAACTCCCGCATGATCGGGCGGCTGCGTTCGACGACGTTGGTACGACGAAGAAACGCGGAGCCGAGCCGATAGGCCTCGGGGCCGATGTGCCAGACCTGCCGATCGGGGCTGATCTCGACGAATTCACGACGTTCCAGCGTTGAGAGCACCCGATGCATTGTGGCGGCCGATTGACCGAGATGGGCGGCAAGTTCCGATAGTGTCAGTCCCTCGGGCGAGGCCAAAGCCTCTAGGACGTCCAAAGCGCGATCGAGGGACTGAATGACGCTCGGGGACTCTGGAGCATTAAATGCTTTCGGACGACCTCTTCGCCGCTTTACTACCTGCATTTTTTGCACCTCGCCAACGTCATCGCCATCATCCAATGACACTCATGAAAAATCAATTCTCAGAATGAAAAATTCTAACTAAATGATATAATTTATCAAATTTTGATTTCTCATTATTTTGAAAAACAGTTTCAAAAAAATTTACCGAAAACCGCCGGCGTGTTACCACTCTTTCCCAGCTCTAGGAGGCACGCCCAATGTATCTGCAAAACCCGGTCTTCATTCCAGGTCCGACCAATATGCCGGAGGTGCTCCGTAAGGCGTCGGATATGCCGACCATCGACCATCGCTCGCCCCTGTTCGGAGAGATTTTGCGGCCCGCACTCGCCGGCGTAAAAAAGGTCGTGAAGTCCGAAGCTGCTTCGATTTTCGTTTTCCCGGCCACCGGCACCGGTGGATGGGAGACGGCGATCACAAACACGCTTAGTCCCGGCGACCGCGTTCTCGTGGCGCGCTATGGAATGTTCAGCCATCGCTGGATCGACATGTGCCAGAGGCATGGCCTCGACGTTAGTGTCATCGAGACGCCGTGGGGCAGCGGCGCCCCGGTCGATCGGTATGAGGAAATACTGACGGCCGACAAGGCGCACCAGATCAAGGCCGTCCTGGTCACGCACAACGAGACCGCAACGGGCGTCAAGTCGGATATCGCCGCGGTTCGGCGCGCCCTCGATGTAGCCCGCCATCCGGCCATGCTGTTCGTCGACGGCGTCAGCTCCATTGCTTCAATGGAATTTCGCATGGACGATTGGGGCGTCGACGTTGCTGTGACTGGCTCGCAGAAAGGCTTCATGCTGCCTGCCGGGCTGGCGATCACCGCATTCTCTCCCAAAGCCTTGGCGGCGCTCGAAACTGCGAAGCTGCCGCGCACTTTCTTCGACGTTCGCGATATGTCGAAGAGTTATGAGAACAACGCCTACCCCTATACCCCCGCCATCGGCCTGCTGAACGGCCTGAAGGTCTCGACGGAGATGCTGCTGGCGGAAGGCCTTGAGAACGTATTCGCGCGCCACAACCGCATAGCAACGGGAATCCGTGCGGCCGTGCGTGCCTGGGGTCTGAAGCTCTGCGCGAGGAGCCAGGACCTTTACTCGGACACGGTCAGCGCAATTCGAACCCCTGAAGGCTTCGACGCTACGTCCGTCGTTACCCACGCGGCGAAGAAGTATGACGTCGCCTTCGGTGTTGGGCTGGGAGAGGTCGCCGGCAAGGTGTTCCGCATCGGGCATCTCGGCAGCCTGACGGATGTGATGGCCCTTTCCGGAATTGCAACGGCGGAGATGGTCATGGCGGATCTCGGCCTCGCAATCAAGCTCGGTTCGGGGGTTGCCGCCGCCCAGGAATATTACCGCAACAACCACGTTTCAGCGGGCCAGGGAGCCGCCTGAGAGGCTATGACGATGTATATCCCGACCCTTTCCGACATGAATGACGCACATGCGCGGATCAAGCCGCACATTCATCGCACGCCGGTTCTCACCTCGCGTTTCATCAACTCCCTTGCCGGGGCGGAGCTCTTCTTCAAGTGCGAAAATCTGCAGAAGGCCGGTGCCTTCAAGGCTCGTGGCGCCTCGAACGCAGTTTTCGGGCTCAGCGACGAGCAGGCGGCAAAGGGTGTTGCCACCCATTCCTCGGGCAATCATGGAACCTGCCTTGCCTATGCGGCGGGACGGCGTGGAATACCTTGCACCGTTGTCATGCCCCGTACGGCACCGCAAGCCAAGAAAGACGCGGTCCGCGGGTACGGTGCCAAGGTTGTTGAGTGTGAGCCGTCAACGTCCTCCCGCGAGGCCGTTTTTGCCGAAGTCGTCGCCGCGACCGGCGCGGAATTCGTGCATCCCTATAACGATCCGCGCGTCATCGCTGGTCAGGCGACCTGTTCGAAAGAGCTGATCGAACAGGTCATCGGTCTCGAAGCGGTAATTGCTCCCATTGGCGGCGGCGGCATGGTTTCGGGAACCTGCCTCACGCTGTCGAACCTGGCGCCGCATATCAAGATCTACGCGGCCGAGCCGGAACAGGCGGATGATGCATACCGAAGCTTCAAAGCCGGGCACATCATCGCGGACGATGCGCCGAATACTGTTGCCGACGGCCTGAAAGTGCCTCTGAAGGACCTCACGTGGCACTTCGTCCGGAACCACGTCACCGACGTCCTGACCGCCTCGGAGGAAGAGATCGTCGACGCGATGAAGCTCATCTGGAAGCGAATGAAGATCGTCATGGAGCCATCCAGTGCCGTGCCGCTCGCGACCATCTTGAAGAACAAGGAACTGTTCGCCGGGAAGCGTATCGGCGTCATCATCACCGGCGGCAACGTCGATCTTGACAAGTTGCCTTGGCAATAGCGGAGAGAAAGAGATATGAACCTGGAAGCGAATTTCGCAGGCATGGAAGTCGGCTACGATGTACCGGCTCTTCCTGGAATGAGCGTCGATGAAATCCAGACGCCGTGCCTGATCCTCGATCTCGATGCCCTCGAGCGCAACATCCGCAAGATGGGCGACTATGCCAGGGCGCACAACATGCGCCACAGGGCGCACGGCAAGATGCACAAGTCGGTCGATGTTCTGCGTCTCCAGCAGGAACTGGGTGGCGCGATCGGTGTGTGCTGCCAGAAGGTGTCGGAGGCAGAGGTGTTCGTGCGTGGCGGAATCAAGGACGTGCTGGTGTCGAACCAGGTTCGCGATCCGCTGAAGATTGATCGTCTGGCCCACCTCGCCAGGCAGGACGCACGGATCATCGTTTGCGTCGACGATATCGCCAATGTCGCCGAACTGTCCGCAGCGGCACAAAAGCACGGGACAACGCTCGAGTGCTTTGTCGAAATCGATTGCGGCGCCGGCCGGTGCGGCGTGAGTACTGCCGCCGCGGTTGTGGCGCTTGCCAAAGCCATCGACGGCGCTCCGGGTCTCAGGTTCGCTGGCATTCAGGCCTATCAAGGCGCCATGCAGCACATCGACAGCTACGAAGACCGCAAGGCAAAGCTCGACCTTGCGATTGCCCAAGTGAAGGATGCGGTCGCGGCTTTGAAGGCCGAGGGTATGGAGCCCGAACTGGTGAGCGGCGGCGGCACTGGCAGCTACTATTTCGAGAGCAATTCCGGTGTGTACAACGAACTGCAATGCGGCAGCTACGCGTTCATGGATGCTGATTACGGTCGCATCCGCGATCAGGGTGGCAACAGGATTGACGAAGGCGAATGGGAAAACGCCCTGTTCATTCTCACCAGCGTAATGAGCCACGCGAAATCGGACAAGGCGATTTGCGACGCCGGATTGAAAGCGCAGTCGGTCGATTCCGGACTCCCGGTCGTCTATGGCCGCACTGACGTCAAATACGTGAAATGCTCGGATGAGCATGGCGTCATCGAGGACCCGAACGGCGTGCTCAAGATCAATGAAAAGCTCCGTTTGGTTCCTGGCCACTGCGACCCGACCTGCAATGTTCACGATTGGTATGTGGGCGTGCGCAACGGGCGGGTTGAAACGCTGTGGCCGGTCTCGGCCCGTGGTAAGGCCTACTGACCATCAAAGGGGGCGTTGCCCCCACTTCGCAGCCGATCGGAAGTTACAATGATTATCGTACCGGAAAATCAGATCGCCGGGCTGATTACTCCCGCTGATTGCCTTGTGGCGGTCGAAAGGGTCTTCGCCTCCATGGCCAAAAGGTCAGCCTACAACTTCCGTGTTATTCGCGAGGCAATCGGCCACGCGGACGCGCTCTATGGTTTCAAGTCGGGGTTCGACCGCGAGAGCCTGGCTCTCGGTCTTAAATCCGGTGGTTTCTGGCCGAACAATGTTGAGAAGGGGTTGGCGAACCACCAATCGACCGTCTTCCTGTTTGACGCTGATACCGGCAGGTGCCGCGCCGTGGTTGGCGGCAATCTGCTCACGGCGCTTCGGACGGCGGCAGCCTCGGCTGTCTCGATCAAGTATCTTGCCCGTAAGGACGCGAAGGTGCTTGGCATGATCGGCGCGGGGCATCAGTCGACGTACCAGTTGCGCGCTGCGGTCGAGCAGAGGCCTTTTGAGAAAGTCCTCGCGTGGAATCTGCACCCCGAGATGCTGAGCCGTCTCGAAGGAGTCGCCAGGGAACTGGAGCTTCCTTTCGAGACCGTCGATCTCGATCGTCTGGGTGCTGAAGCGGACGTGATCATTTCGATTACCTCGTCGTTTGCCCCGATCCTCAAGGCCTCTCAGGTTCGCCCCGGTACACATCTCGCCTGCATGGGGACGGACACAAAGGGCAAACAGGAGATGGACGCCGAACTCATCGCTGCAGCAACGGTGTTCACCGATGAAGTCGCTCAGGCCATCACGATCGGTGAATGCCAGCATGCGATTGAAAGGGGGCTGATCAGCGAGGACGACATTGTCGAGATCGGTGCGGTCATCACAGGTCGCCATGCGGGCCGTTCGTCACCAGAAGAGATCACGTTGTTTGATGGGACGGGCGTAGGCCTCCAGGATCTAGCTGTAGCTTCAGCTGCGGTCGAGCTCGCGCTCTCGAAAGGGACGGCGATCGAGGTGGATTTCTGATACGGCAATCTGGAGGCCTGCCGGACAACTGGACAGTATTAAGAGGTTCCTGAGCAAAGTGCACTCAGCCGTCACACCGCCTCGGGCTTCGGTGACAAGATAAGTCACGAATCATCTCGCGATCCACATTGAGTTGAGACGCCGGTCGGACGAGGATGAAGAGGGGACGAGATTGGCTACATGGAACGGTTGCAGATAGAAACGTCCCGGACCTGCGGCATCATGCAAGGAGTGCTAGAGGCAGGCCGTGAGCTCCAGCGGAAGGTCGTCTTCGCGGAGGGAGAAGAGCTGCGGGTTCTACATGCCGTGCGAGCCGTTCTCGACGAAGGTTGCGGCTTACCCGCTGTCGTCGGCAGAACCGAACGGATTGCAGAGCTAATTGACGGCGCTGATCTTAAGTTGCGGCCGGGAACTGATTTCGAGATCGTGGAGCCACAGGACGATCATGAGTTTCGGGATCAATGGTTGGCGCACCGCACAGCACAAGAGAAGGGCTGGGAGCCTTCCGATCGACCCAGTTATTTAATGCGGGCTCGTTTTACGGCAGTAGCGGCGCGGTTTGTAAGTTCCGGAAAAGCCGACAGTATGATTTGCGGAACCTCCGGCCAATATAGCTGGCATCTCGTTCAAGTGAAATCCATCCTTGGTTCATCTCGTCGGCGTGCAATTGGAGCACTGTCGGTAATGATGCTGGATGATGGCCCGCTGTTTCTTGCTGACGCGTTTGTTAATAGCGCTCCCACACCACACGAACTGGCCGAGATCGCCCTTGCTTCTGCGCGTCACGTTCGCCGTTTCGGGCTCGAACCGACGGTCGCCCTGTGCGCGAATACTGAAAATTGTGGGTCGGCGACCAGCCCGCAACGTATAATGTCCACCGCGCGCGAGATACTTGGTTCGCGGGCAACGTCATTTGCGATTTTGGGGCCGACGTGCATCGATGCCGCTTTGGGGAGCGGCTTAAAGGCCAACGTGTTTATTTTTGCAAGTGCAGAGGCTGCAGCGGCAACTCGGGGTATCCTGCTCAGAGTATCGGGAGGGGTGGAGGTGGGGCCGATTCTGATGGGCATGGCCAATCAGGCGCACATCGTGACGCCATCAATTACATCAAGAGGCCTCCTTAACATCGCAGCGTTGGCGGGGGCCTCTGTTTCCAGCGGTGCATAAGGCTGGTATCAATTATCAGGCGAGCAAATGCCTCTGATCGCTCCAGTGAATCACGGCTTGGCTGGGCGCCACGTACGATGAAGGAAGACACATGGTAACGGTTTTCGACGCCGTCTCGGATAGGGCCGAGCGTGTCCGCCACCCGGAAAAGGCGCACAAGCCCGACACGGAAGTCCTGCGCAAGCCGGACTGGATCCGGGTAAAGGCGCCGACCTCGAAGGGATACATGGAAACCCGCTCGATCGTGAAGGGCAACAACCTCATCACGGTCTGCGAGGAAGCCGGCTGCCCGAACATTGGCGAATGTTGGGACAAGAAGCACGCGACCTTCATGATCATGGGCGAGATCTGCACGCGCGCTTGCGCTTTCTGCAACGTCTCGACCGGCAAGCCGAATGCGCTCGATATGGAGGAGCCCGCCAACATTGCCAAGGCGGTCAAGCAGATGGGGCTCAGGCACGTCGTCATCACCTCCGTCGACCGCGATGACCTGGACGACGGTGGCGCCGAGCACTTCGTGAAGGTGATCTTCGCGATCCGCGAGGCCTCTCCCGAAACGACCATCGAGGTCCTGACGCCCGATTTTCTGCGCAAACCCGGCGCGCTGGAGCGTGTGGTTGCCGCCAAACCGGACGTCTTCAACCACAACATGGAAACCGTGCCGGGCAACTATCTGACGGTCCGCCCGGGTGCGCGCTATTTCCACTCCGTGCGCCTGTTGCAGCGCGTGAAGGAACTGGACCCGACGATGTTCACCAAGTCCGGCATTATGGTCGGCCTGGGTGAAGAGCGTAACGAAGTGCTGCAGTTGATGGACGACCTCCGCACCGCCGATGTCGACTTCCTGACGATCGGCCAGTACCTGCAGCCGACGCGCAAGCACCACAAGGTCGAGAAATTCGTGACCCCCGAGGAATTCAAGTCCTACGAGACGGTCGCCTACACGAAGGGCTTCCTGATGGTCTCATCGAGCCCGCTGACACGCTCGTCGCATCACGCCGGCGACGATTTCGCTCAGCTAAGGGCGGCACGGGTGAAGAAGCTCCTGGCCGCAGGATAGTTTGGCAGCCTCGACTGGGGCATCCCCTCTGGGTGAGCGGGATGCAAGCTGTCATTGCGATGGCAATTGTCGAGCAGGCTCATCCGTACACGTCGACGACGGCAATCGTTTCGCCGATCGCGTCGGCACATTGGCATGCGGCAATTCGCGACGCGGGACTGAAAAGACGAACTCTGCGGTTCACGTCTATCTATTCTTGCAGCAGATAGCGAATTTCTCCAGTCCCGCCGAGGGCTACCGGGGCCGGTGACCGCAGGCGCCGAAAGCGTTCGGATTTGTCTCCAAGGATGCCGCTGACGATCGCCGGGAGGGCGCCGGGTCGCTTCAAGGAGTAGCCGATGGCGCTCCTAAAGCCGTCCTGGTTCTTGAGGTCGAGAAAATGCCGCAATTCGTAACGGTCTCGAACATGGCGTTCGTGCCGGCGCAGCGCAGCCTCGCCGGCGCTGCCTAGTCGGGCTTCAGCAAGCATTGCCCGGTCGGCTTCATAGAGACACTTCAAGTCGATCGTGCTGTGCCTCCCGCTCAGGGAGTTACCGCGCACGACGGCAGCGTATCCGCAGCTTTTAATGACCTTGTAGCGCGCGCCCTTTGCGAGCGCCCGCGCATAAAGATTGTAATCTTCACCGAGGCGCAGCGTCTCATCGTAACGAAGCCCGTGCTCGTCGAGGAAGGCGCGTCGCATAATCGGTTTCAGGAAGCCAATTTCACCGCGGCGGGCGCCGCGCCGCGAGATGTTCCCGTCCACGAAACCGGCAAGATCGATGAGGCGCGGACCCGGCGTGAACTGCTCAACTTTAGCAGCCGCGCTCGCCGCTCCCCCGGCATCGATGAAGGCGATGTTGTCCGCGATCAAGTCCCAACAGTCCTGCGAAAGCAGTTGCCGCAGCCGGCCGGGAAGGAAGAAATCGTCCGCGTCCAATAGCGCAAGAAGGGGGGACTGCGATATCGAAATTGCATGATTGCGAGCGGCAGACGGTCCGCGGTTTGCTTCGAAACGAACGACATTGAGCCGCCCGGTCCCATCATCGGCCGCGCTCGCAACCGCCACGGTTTCATCGCTCGACCCGTCATCGACGACAACGACTTCAGAGGTCTCGGGCTCGGCAAGTGCAGAGGAGATCGCTCTGGCGATCGTGTCGGCGGCATTCCTTGCCGCGATGATAATGCAGACGTCTGTTGGGGCGGCTGCGGTCATAAGGGGCTCCAGCTTCCAATCTAGTTGATCTGTCGCGAAGAGTTCGACCAGACGTCTTCGCAGGATGGCGACAGGCGAGACGCAGCGACGATCCAGGCACGTCTGGTCTCACACGCGGAGGGGACAATGGCACCGGATCATGTCGCAAACACGTCAAAGGCGACCATTTTGCAGGTACCAAACCGACCGCTAGTCGTCGCCCACGCGTCATTTTGATCTGGGATCGTCCGGTAGGCATGACGGGGGCTAAAGGGTGCCTCTAGGTTGGGCCTGCCGTTTTGAGGTCATTTGATCGACTTCCCTGCGGACATGCAACGATCGGCCGCGCCTCCTGAATTCGTCTTCTTTATCTTATGTAAACGTTGACATTATGTCAGTTTCCCGTTTGTATACGATAACATTATCCAACGAAACGGTTCCTCTACGATGGGAAAGACGATGCTGCGTATTGGAATTTTAGGCTGTGGTCGGATCGGACAGGTGCACGCTTCCTCGATTCAGCAGATTTCGCGAGCCAAACTCATCGCGGTTGCCGATGCGTCTGTGAGTGCAGCCGAAGCGGGGGCTCAACGTTTCGGCGTCGAGGTTCGCAGCGTTGCAGACATTTTAACGGCAAGCGACATCGATGCGGTCGTTATCGCGACCTCGACTGCAACGCACTTTGATATGATTCACGCAGCGAGCGCTTCGAGAAAGGCGATCTTTTGCGAAAAACCCATTGACCTTTCTTCGGAACGGGTTCGGATTTGTATCGACGAGATCGAGCGATCTGGCGTGCCCTTTATGACCGCCTTCAATCAGCGTTTCGACCCGCATTTTGCTGCGCTCCGCGAGCGGGTGGTGAATGGGGAGATCGGGAATGTCGAAACAGTTTGTATCACCTCTCGCGATCCTGCACCTCCGCCAGTGAGCTATATCGAAGGATCGGGCGGGCTTTTCCGAGACATGATGATTCACGATTTGGATATGGCCCGATTTGTGCTGGGAGAAGAGCCTGCGCAGGTTTTTGCAGTTGGCTCAAATCTGGTCGATCCGTCTATCGGGGCGGCAGGCGATGTCGACACTGCAGCCGTGATCCTAACAACACCAAATGGCCGAGTTTGCCAAATCACGAATTCTCGCAGATCGACCTACGGATATGACAAGCGCCTTGAGGTGCACGGCTCTAAGGGCATGTTAAGGGTTTCGAACGTCCTCGAAAACCTTGTCGAAAGCGCCGGGAATGCGGGCTTTGAAAGAGCACGGGCGCAGCCGTTCTTCCTTGAGCGATTTGGCGCAGCTTATCTTGCCGAGATGATGCACTTCGTAGACGCGGTCACAAGTGGTTCGAAACCAACTCCCGATGCCCAGGATGGTCTACGGGCACAAATGATTGCTGACGCCGCAACAACGTCCTGGCGGGAGGGCAGACCGATCCCAATAGAGGACTAACTACTCGTCGCAATTGGATTTCCCCTTTTTCTGCAGGTACGCGTCATGAACGTAGCTATTATCGGGCTTGGTAAGGTCGCCGAGCTTCATGTTGAGGCCCTTCGGCAACTCGCTCCACATACATTAGTCGGGGGATGGTCCCGATCCGCTATCAAAGCTGAAGCCTTCTGCGCTCGTTTCGGCGGTATCGCCTATCCCTCGATAGAAGCCCTCCTGGATGATCAAGAAGTCAATGCGGTTCTCGTTGCGACCGGATCGGATTCGCACTTTGAATATGCCAAGCGGGCGTTGATGGCGGGAAAGCATGTGCTTCTCGAAAAGCCACTATCCCCGGTCGCCTCGCAGATCAGAGAGCTTGCTGAGATCGCGAAGGCACACAACCGTGTTTGCATGCCTTCCCATAACTACGTCTATGCTGAAAGCATGCGGCGTCTGAAGGCCCACATTGACGCTGGGCGCCTCGGAGCAATCGTAAACTTCTGGGCGATCTACAATAAGCGCCACGATGCATCGATCGGTCAACCGGACCTGACGATGCGTGAGCTTATGGTCCACCATGCCTATTGCATGCTCTATTTTTTGGGGCGCCCTTCGCACGTATACGCAACTGGCACCAACGTCCACTTCACTGACAAGTCCGCCGATGACCAGTTGATGATCACGGCAGAGTACACGGACGGTAAGATCGCCAATCTCTGGGGCAGCTTTTCGGCCGATGACCGAAGCCGTGAGCCATGGTCCTGCTACTTCAAGGTTATCGGTATGAACGGTAGTGGCGTCATCCCGTGGGACGTTACGAAGTTCGATGGCGAGTCCATCCCATTCTGGGATGACGCGACATACTGGGACAGTTTCCTCCAGGTCCAAAGCTACTTCCTCAACGACTGCTTGGCACGCTTGAGTCCGCCACTCTCTACACTCGAAGATGCGTACGATGCTGCGGTTGTTTTGGATGCAGCACGTAGGTCCTTGCAGGAGAAACGCCGGATAGAAATCAACTATTCCTAGCATTACAGTTGCATATTTATCTATGGTCTGAATCTATGGGTCTCCATGATTCGGAGGTCATGGATGGCAGGTGCATCGATCGAGACGACGCTTGAGCTTTGGGCATCATCGCTGCGTGACGTGAAGGCTCGTATGCGCGGACTGTTTACGCAGGAGCGCGTTGCAGCCTCTGCGAACCTTTTCCTGGACGGTTTGCTGGGTGACGAGCGGCGGAAGACTGGTTGGATGCGTGCTGAGGCGGCCGGTGATCCCGGCCCGTGGCGGCAACAAGCCATTCTGGGGCGCGGGCGCTGGGATGCGGACGCACTTCGCGACATCGTGCGAGAGTATGTCGTAGAAAACCTCGCCACGGATGACGCGGTCCTGGTCATCGACGAGACGGGCTTCCTCAAGCAGGGCAAGACATCGTGCGGTGTTGCCCGTCAATATACAGGTTCGGCTGGCAAGATAACGAACTGCCAGATCGGTGTGTTCGCCGCCTATGTGTCCGCTCGCGGTCATGCCTTTATCGATCGAGCCCTGTACTTGCCCAAGAGCTGGACCGGCGATCCGGCAAGACTCGCAGCAGCCCATGTTCCTCAGGCTACAGCCTTCGCTACCAAGCCAGGCCTGGCTGTCGATATGATACGGCGTGCGCTGGCAGCCGATGTGCCGTTTTCATGGGTGGCCGCAGATGCGGTGTATGGCGTCGGGGACGTCGAAGGGACTCTCCGCCGAGCCTGCAAAGGCTACGTTCTTGGGGTTAAATCGGACCACCATTTCGGCTCCTGGTCGGGTAAGCCTCCGGTCGCCGGCACAGCGCAGGAGATCGCCCGTGATCTCGATCCAAGTGCATGGCAACGTCTTTCCGCCGGTGAGGGCACCAAAGGCGCGCGGCTTCATGACTGGGCCTACTGCGAACTCGCCGATCTCGATGCCGACGAATATAACGAGACGAAATCGGGGCTTTGGACCCGTGGCCTACTAATCCGTCGCAATATCAGCGACGGTGATCTCGCCTTCTTCACCACATGGTGCCCGGCCGGGACTGGCATCCAGACGCTCGTTTCCGTTGAAGGCCATCGCTGGGCGATCGAAGACAGCTTCGAGACCGCCAAGAACGAGCTCGGACTCGATCACAACGAAACCCGGTCATGGCATGGCTGGCATCGCCACGTCTCCCTGGTCATGCTCGCCTTCGCCATGATGGCGGTGATCCGATACCGCGCCAATGACGTGGCGCCCCCAAAAAGACTGCGGATGCCGACCATCAGGATTTGATCCGCTGGTCTATCCAGGAAGTCCGGCGCATCGCCATCAGACTCGCCCAGCGTCGCATAACCCCCGCCTACGTCATCGCATGGTCATGCTGGAGACGCGCCCATCAGGCGGCCGCGCGACGAGCGCATCTGAAAACTAAAATGCAACTGTAATGCTAGGGCGAGGCTCCTTAACCTCAGTCCGGACGGGGATGGGTTGACGTTCTCTTGCCGAAGAACGGCGAACGGCAAGGTTAGTTCGCAACTCCATCGATCCGCTCCCTGCTTACCCTTTGAATACAAACGCGCCATCCGAGCTCAATCCGATGGGTCGGATCCGCGCGAGTGAAACCCTTCTAAGGTCTCGTTCTCGAGAGGACACGTATGAGAATAGCAACTCCGAAAGAAGTACATGCGGCTGAAGCTCGCGTGGCTATGACGCCTGACAGTGCGATACAGCTTCAGAAGCTGGGGCACGAGTGCTTTGTCGAGGCAGGGGCTGGCGAGAAAGCTGGGATCTCAGACGAAGCGTATCGCGCCGCGGGCGTGACCGTGATGAATGACGCGAGCGCGCTTTCAGCAGTTGCCGATATCATCGTCAAGGTGCGCCCGCCCACGATTGAAGAAGTCGAACTGTTGCCGGCGGGAACGACGTTGATCTCATTTTTCTACCCTGGCCAGAATGGCGCGCTGTTAGAGCGTGCGAGGGAGAAAGGCGTCAATGTCATCGCGATGGATGTTGTGCCGCGCATCTCGCGGGCGCAGAAGATGGATGCGCTGTCGTCGATGGCCAATATCGCCGGCTACCGCGCGATGATCGAGGCGGGCAACAATTTCGGCCGATTCTTCACCGGCCAGGTGACGGCCGCCGGCAAGGTGCCGCCGGCCAAGGTGCTGGTGATCGGTGCAGGCGTCGCCGGTCTCGCGGCAATCGGCGTCGCCACCTCGCTTGGCGCCCAGACCTATGCCTTCGACGTGCGTCCTGAGGTTGCCGAACAGATCGAGAGCATGGGGGCCGAGTTCGTCTACCTCGATTTCGACGGCGCTCAGCAGGACGGTGCGGCCACCGGCGGCTATGCGGCGCCGTCGTCGCCGGAGTTCCGCGAGAAGCAACTCGCCAGGTTCCGCGAGCTTGCGCCGCAGATCGATATCGTCATCACGACGGCGCTGATCCCCGGCCGTGAAGCGCCGAAACTCTGGCTTGCCGACATGGTGGCCGCGATGAAGCCGGGATCGGTGGTGGTCGACCTTGCCGCCGAACGCGGCGGCAACTGCGATCTCACCGTCGCCGATCAGCGCGTCGTTTCCGACAACGGCGTCGTCATCATCGGCTACACCGATTTCCCGAGCCGCATGGCTGCGCAGGCGTCGACGCTCTATGCCACCAACATCCGCCACATGCTGACCGACCTGACGCCGGGCAAGGATGGCAAGCTCGTCCACAACATGGAAGACGACGTCATCCGTGGCGCGACCGTCACCTTCGAGGGGGCGATCACCTATCCGCCGCCGCCACCGAAGATCGCCGCAATCGCAGCGCAGAAGCCAAAGGAAAAGGTGAAGGAGCCGACGCCGGAGGAAAAACGCGCCACCGAGGCCGCAGCCTTCAAGGCCCAGACGAAGAGCCAGTTGGCGCTGCTCGCCGTCGGCACGGCGCTGCTGCTGCTCGTCGGCGCCTTTGCGCCGCCGGCCTTCATGAGCCACTTCGTCGTCTTCGTGCTCGCCTGCTTCGTCGGCTTCCAGGTCATCTGGAACGTATCCCATTCGCTGCACACCCCGCTGATGGCCGTCACCAATGCGGTTTCCGGCATCGTCATTCTCGGCGCTCTGCTGCAGATCGGGTCTGGCAACTGGCTGGTGGTGCTGCTTGCGGCGCTCTCGGTACTGATCGCCACGATCAACATCGTCGGCGGCTTCCTCGTCACACGGCGCATGCTCGCCATGTTCCAGAAATCCTGATCGGGCAGGGGTAATCACTATGATGATCGGTATCGTATCGGCCGCCTATATCGCGGCAGCCGTTCTCTTCATCCTCTCGCTCGGCGGGCTCTCGGGTCAGGAAAGCGCCAAGCGCGCCGTCTGGTACGGCATGACCGGCATGGCATTGGCTATTGTCGCCACGGTCTTTGGACCTGAGGTCGGCAACTGGCTTGTCATCCTGCTGATGATTGCCGGCGGTGCTGTGCTCGGCCACTTCGTCGCCTCCCGCGTCCAGATGACCGAGATGCCGCAGCTTGTCGCGGCACTCCATTCCTTCGTCGGTCTCGCGGCCGTGTTCATCGGCTTCAACGCCCATATCGAAGCGGCAGACGTCGCCGGCCTCGACGCGGCAGCCCGCTCTGCCCTCACCGGCTTTGCCGCGATCCTCGCCCACAAGGAACCGGTGGAACTGTCGATCATGAAGGTCGAGGTCTTCCTCGGCGTCTTCATCGGCGCCGTCACCTTCACCGGCTCCGTCATCGCCTTCGGCAAGCTTGCCGGCAAGGTCGACGGCAAGGCAAAGAAGCTGCCGGGCGGGCATCTCCTCAACGCTGGCGCTCTGGGGCTTTCGTTGGCCCTACTCGTGCTCTACGTCAATGGTGCCGGCACCTGGACACTGCTTGTCATGACGCTCGCCGCCTTCTTCATCGGCTATCACCTGATCATGGGCATCGGCGGCGCCGACATGCCGGTGGTCGTGTCGATGCTGAACTCCTATTCCGGCTGGGCGGCCGCCGCCATCGGCTTCACGCTCGGCAACGACCTTCTGATCGTCACCGGCGCGCTGGTCGGCTCCTCGGGCGCGATCCTCTCCTACATCATGTGCAAGGCGATGAACCGTTCGTTCCTGTCGGTCATCCTCGGTGGCTTCGGCGCAACCACCGGTCCGGCAATGGAAATCACCGGTGAGCAGATCGCCATCGATGCCGAAGGCGTGGCCGCAGCCCTCAACGATGCCGACAGCGTCATCATCGTGCCTGGCTACGGCATGGCGGTGGCGCAGGCTCAAGCGTCGGTCTCGGAGCTTACCCGCAAGCTGCGCGCGGCCGGCAAGAACGTGCGCTTCGCCATTCATCCGGTCGCCGGCCGGTTGCCGGGCCACATGAACGTGCTTTTGGCCGAGGCGAAGGTGCCCTACGACATCGTGCTCGAGATGGACGAGATCAACGAGGACTTCCACGAAACGGATGTCGTCATTGTCATCGGCTCCAATGACATCGTCAATCCGGCGGCCCAGGAAGATCCGAACTCGCCGATCGCCGGCATGCCGGTGCTTGAAGTGTGGAAGGCCAAGCAGGTGTTCGTCTCGAAGCGCGGGCAGGGAACCGGATATTCGGGTATCGAGAACCCGCTTTTCTTCAAGGAGAACACGCGGATGTTCTATGGCGACGCGAAGAAGAGCATCGACCAATTGCTTCCCGCCCTCGCGAGTTAGTCGCTCGGAAAAACTACGGTCGCAAGAGATCGTGCAACGGCGCTAAGGATCTACGTTGATCGTTGGGATTTTGAGTTGTTCGAGCCACAGAAAACAAGGAGCACTCATCTTGAGTAAGACTTCCAGCGCGACCGAGGCACCTCCGGACCTCATCAGCCACTATCGACCGCTCGCCCTGAGAGACGTCTTGGCTGCGTTGAGTATTAAATGCAGAAAACCCGATGAGTTGGAAACAAGCTCTCGACGAGCCGACCTGAAAGCCAGCCAGATCATCTGCGAACAGATCTTAGGTTCTGGCGAGGAGGAGACCCTTGTTGCCGCGGCGTCGCGGTAGCGCGGTCAGCAGCTGAACCGACCTGGTTCAACGCATAAGGTGGTATCGTTCGCCAGATCGTCTTCCGGCTCGTAGGCCCCGTGCGAAGCGGTATTCGGCGACGACTGCGTGCACACAGGCAATCCGCGACCGTGGACAGGCGTCCAGGGACTTTAGTAGAACCGCATGGTGGCCGCGCGCTGAAACCAACCGGAAAATGGTAGCGATGTTCAGCTTTAGAAGCCTTGAAGTGTTTTACTGGACGGCACATTTGCGCAGCTTTTCCCGCGCAGCTGATAAGCTGAACACGACGCAACCGACCATTTCCCAGCGCATAGGGGTGATGGAAGGCGTGATTGGCTCGCCGTTGTTTGACCGCTCCGCAAAACCGATTGCACTTACTGCGACTGGACGAACCTTGTTCGGACACGCTGAGCTATTGTTGCGGCAAGTTGCAGCGATGGAACGCGACCTGGAACTGAGTAACCGTTTCGAGGGAACCGTTAGGCTTGGAGTCTCTGAGACAATTGTACAAACTTGGCTCGCTGCGTTTCTTGAGCAGGCGGCTCACCACTTCCCGAAGCTCGACATCGACATGACGGTGGACGTGACGCCGTCGATGCTCGACGCTCTGCGGGATGGTGAAATTGACATGGCTTTGATGCTGGGCCCAACAATCGTCGAAGGTTTCAGTTGCATAAAACTCAAAGACTACGCTCTGAAGTTTTACGCGATCCCTGATCTTGTGCCCAATGATGTCTTCTCCCTAGACTCTGTGCCACCCACGCCGATAATCACATATCCGCGGAATACCTATCCTTACACATACCTCCGCGAGACAATGTTCAGGGAGCTCGGTCGAATTCCGCGGATCTTCACAAACTCCTCCATCTCAACCATCGAGAAGATGGCGCTGGATGGCCTGGGCGTAGCACTCGTGGCGGAAGGTACATTGAGTGGCCATGGACTGGACAAGCTTCGAATCCTGAAAAGTGACGTCGAGCTCCAGCCCTTGAGCTTTTACGCATACTTTCAGGCTGGCGTGCGGGGAACGGTGTTCGAACAGCTGGCACACATTGCGTCAGAGGTAGCGTCTGGAGGCGGATAATCTCCTCGTATTCGTTTTTCTTATGGATTTTGATCCATTTATATAATTTCACATTAATGTCGTGTCGCGCTTCAATCTCCCGACTAGCCTTGGGGAGATTTGAATTGCTTGAGACCGTGAAACAGAACCACTTCGAGCCGGATTCAGGCGCGATCACGGAAGCGCAGGCCCGTATTGCACGATTTGCCGTTCGCACTCCGATACTAGAAAGTGACGCCCTGAACCGCCTAGTTGGTGCCCGGGTCTTCATCAAGGCCGAAAATCTGCAGCGTTCTGGTTCCTTCAAGCTGCGGGGCGCATTGAACAGAGCCTTGCAGTTCAACCCGGCCGAGCTACGAGGCGGTATCGTCGCATGGTCGTCGGGTAACCACGGTTTGGCCATTTCCTACGTAGCCAAGGAACTCGGCATCAAGGCGACTATCCTGATGCCTCAGGAAGCACCGAAAACCAAGATTGAGGGTGTGCGCGCGAATGGAGCGACCGTGCGCCTATACGATAAGACACGGGAAGTGCGAGAAGAGATCGGCGCGCAGATCGCGGCTGAATCAGGCGCGGTGATCGTTCCGCCCTATGACGATCCTTTCGTAATGACTGGACAGGCGACATTGGGCGCCGAAATTGCCGAACAGGTCAAGGAGCAGGGTTCCGAACTTGATCTTGCACTGGTGTCCTGCTCGGGAGGTGGCTTGGCTGCTGGTGCCGCGTGCGGCATTCACGTCAAAATGCCTCGCACCGCGGTCTACAGCGTTGAGCCAGAACACTTCGACGGGATGGCCCTCTCCCTTGAAAGTGGCGAGCGCCGGAAGGCGACAGCGATTGGCAGCTCGATCTGCGACGCACTTTTGGTGCCGATTCCTGGTGAGCTCACTTATCCCGTTTGCAGGGCCCATCTCGCTGGCGGGTTGGCGGTGTCTGATGCAGAGGTCGTCGCGGCTATCCGCTTTGCCTATCGGGAGCTGAAACTGGTTGTCGAACCGGGCGGCGCGGTTGCCTTGGCGGCCGTACTCGCGGGTAAGATCGCCGTCAAAGGCAAGGATGTCGCCATTCTCCTTAGTGGCGGAAACGTCGATGCGGAAAAGTTCGCCTCATATATCAATACAGCCGTTTGACCGGAGTCGACAATGCTTGACCTAGAAAGCGCCAAGGGCAAGAACATTGCCCACACAATAGAACACTTCATGACGCTCGATCTTACGGGCGTAGGCCTTATCGGCAAGATCTGCGACGCCCTCCAGAAGCGTCAGCCTGGGCCTGCCTGCATGTTGGCTGCCAAGATCATTGTCGACCGCGTGCGTGAGCACGGCGGCCCGATCGTCATTGCGACGGGTTTCCCTGAAGGCGCAGGGGTGCCGGAGACCGATGGTCCTGTCGGCGCGGCACTCATCGCCAGGGCTCTTTTCCTTGGACTGGGTGTTGAAACCGTAATCCTGACGGACGACGACTGGGTCGCAATGATGGAGGGAACATGTCGTGGCGCCGGACTTGCGCCGCTCCCGTTCCCCGCGGACGGTAAGATCAAGCCGATCGATTTCGTTCGGCCAGTCTACATCCGCAGCGTGCCGAAAGACGATGCGGGCTGCAAAGCGGTAACGGACGAGCTCCTTAATGTGACGAAGCCCTCGCTCGTGATCTCGATTGAGCGCCCGGGACGCAATGATCATGGGCTCTACCATGGTCTTGGCGGGCGCCCTTTGGACAATTTGGTCGCGGATCTCGACCAGTTCTTCTTGCGCGCTAAAGATCTGGGCGTTCCGTTCATCGGCATTGGCGACGGTGGGAACGAGCTCGGAATGGGTGTTATCGCCGAGGATCTTAGGTCCTTTTCGCCAAAGGCGAGAGACAGTGGGCACCCTGGACGCGGTGGTGTGGCGGCGACAACTGCTGCAGATCACCTAATCGTCTCCAATGTCTCGAACTGGGGGGCGACCGGCTTGGTGGCTGCGCTATCGGCATTGCTCGAAAAGCCATCGGTTTTCCACGACGGGCAGCTGGAGCGCAGGTGCATCGAGCAATGCGTCTCGTTCGGCGGCGTCGATGGGATGTTCATGGGACCGGAACCGGCGGTCGACGGAATTTCTGCCCGCGAATGGGAGGGCCTCGTTGATACTCTTCGCAATACGCTTGATCGTCTGGCCGGAAGGGTCGTCGGTTGGAAAGGCGATAGCGGAGATTGGCGGCAGTTGAAGTGAGGAGGATGCGATGAGTGCGACCGAGAGCCGCTTGGCCGACCTTGGAATCGAAATTCCGCATGTTAACCCACCGCAAGGTAATTATCTGTCCTATACACGAACAGGCTCTTTGGTTTTCGTCGCTGGCCAAGGCCCGCGACGAGAGGGTCAGCTCGTTTTCAAAGGTGTGGTCGGTAAAGATCTGTCAGTCGAAGACGGTGAGGCGGCAGCTCGTCTTTGCGCACTGAACGTGCTGGGACAACTTCGTCACGCATGCGATGGCAATCTGGATAGGATCGTTTGAATAGTCCGTATCGCCGGTCTTGTGCGGTGCGCCGACGGCTTTGAGGAGCAGGCCCGCGTTCTCAATGCAGCTTCGAACCTCATTTGTGAGGTTCTGGGAGAGGCTGGAAAGCATTCGAGAATTGCGTCTGGCACAAACGCGCTCCCGTCGGGCATGGCGGTCGAAATTGAGGCCATAGCTGAGATCCGATAGTTGCCCGTGCATCTCTAGAGCAGGCCAATCATGCGACAGCGTTCGATGCGTGCCTTCGGGACGATCGATCTGCCGACACCATGGAGGCATCCTCGACGGTCAACGACGCGATCACACAAAACATCCGCCGCAGTTGAACGGCGTCTGGGCCGCCCCCCTTGACGCGCCTGCGGGAGGATCTCGCTAGGCGTCGGATCGTCACCTGTGCCGAGGCGGCGACGGCGCGCGACGGGCAATGGCTGATGGCCGCCTTCCTGCTACACCACGCCCTGGGACGTCATCTTGGGTCAGCTCCCGAACTTCCTGGGCTACGACCGCAAACCCCTTACCAGCCTCCCCAGCGCGCGCAGCCTCGACCCCCGCGTTCAGTGCCAGAAGGTTTGTTTGGAAAGCGATTTCGTCTATCACACCGGAAATTCGGGTAATTTCTTGCGACGGCCGGTTTATAGACCCGATGGATGCAATAGCGTTTCCAACGATCGCCTCAGTTTGTCAGGCCTCGTCGGTACGGCAGAGAATCCGTGGGTCAAAATCACCCTCGGAAAGGGAGGCGCGCTGTTTGGCGGTCGATAGAACCAGCCCCGAAGTCGGTCGCCCTCGGACCAGAAGGTCACATTAGTACACATGTTCAATTTCCTTGTGCAGGACGGGCCTTCTCGGTCTTCACTGTTGGAACGCCTCAAAGCGCCGTCTGGAGCTCCGGCAGGGCTTCGAAAAGATCGGCAACGAGACCGTAATCTGCGACCTGGAAGATCGGCGCTTCCCCGTCCTTGTTGATGGCGACGATGACCTTGGAGTCCTTCAAGCCGGCCAGATGCTGGATGGCGCCGGAAATGCCGCAGGCGATATAGAGCTGCGGCGCGACGACCTTGCCGGTCTGGCCGACCTGCCAGTCGTTCGGGGCATAGCCCGCATCGACGCCGCACGCGAGGCGCCGACGGCAGCACCGAGCTTGTCGGCAACCGGTAGGATCACCTCCTGGAACTCCTCAGCGGAGCCGAGCGCGCGGCCGCCGGAGATGACGATCCTGGCAGAGGTCAGCTCAGGCCGGTCCGATGAGGAGCGGGCGTCCGCAACAAAGGCGGACAGCGCGGAAGAAAGAGCTGCCGTTGAGATCTCCACAACGGCAGCAGCTGGGCCTTGGGGGGCCGGGGAAAAGGAGGTGGCGCGCACGGTGATCACCTTCTTGGTGTCGGTCGCCTGTACTGTTTGGATGGCGTTGCCTGCGTAAACCGGCCGCCTGAAGATGTCTGATGACACCACATCGATGATTTCCGAGACCTGCGCGACGTCAAGCAGGGCTGCCACGCGCGGCATGACGTCTTTGCCGGTCGAGGTTGCGGGGGCGATGATCGCGTCATAGCCGCCAGACAGCGAGACGATCAGGTCAGCGAGCGGTTCGGCAAGATTGTGGGCAAGCTCTTTGCATTCGGCGAGCAGCACCTTGGAGACACCCGAGAGCGTGGCAGCCGCATCAGCGGCAGCCTTGGCGCCCTGGCCGGCAACGAGCACATGGACGTCGCCGCCGATCTGGCTAGCTGCGGTCAGCGCCTTGGCGGTCTGGTCGGAGAGCGTTGCGTTATCGTGATCGGCAACAAGAAGAATAGCCATGATCGTTTTCCTTTTCCCCTTGCTGTTGATCAGATGACGCCGGCCGACTTGAGGCTCGAGACCAGCTCGGCGACGGTCTTGACCTTGACGCCCGCCTTGCGGCCGGACGGCTCCGCGGTCTTCAGAATCTTGAGACGCGGGGTGATGGAGACGCCGAAATCGGCAGGGCTCTTCCTATCGAGCGGCTTCTTCTTCGCCTTCACGATGTTCGGCAGCGACGCATAGCGTGGCTCGTTGAGGCGCAGATCCGTCGTCACCACCGCTGGCAGCTTGATCTCGATCATCTGAAGACCGCCGTCGACCTCACGCGTCACCTGAGCTTTATTGTCGCCTATCTCGACCTTGGAGGCGAACGTCCCTTGCGCCCAGCCGAGCAGTGCCGACAGCATTTGGCCCGTCTGATTGGAATCGTCATCGATCGCCTGTTTACCCACGATAATCAGTCCCGGCTGTTCGGCTTCTGCCACACCCTTGATAATCTTGGCGACCACAAGCGGTTCGACCTCGTCCTCGCTCTCGACCAGGATCGCTCGGTCCGCGCCCATCGCAAGCGCCGTCCGCAGGGTCTCCTCGGCCTTGGCAGGCCCAATCGACACGACAATGACCTCGGTCACCTTTCCGCCCTCCTTAAGCCGCAGCGCTTCCTCTACCGAGATCTCGTCAAACGGGTTCATAGACATTTTGACGTTCGCAAGGTCGACACCAGAACCATCCGATTTCACCCGGATCTTCACGTTGAAGTCGACAACCCGTTTCACCGCCACAAGTATTTTCAACTTGGTTCTCCCTTTGATTGGTGCAAGGAATTGGTAAGCATGTGAGCCACGGCTGGCCCGAAACGCGAACGCGTGCCCATTCTGGTTAGCTCGCGCCAGCGGAGCTGAAATATCCAGCTGTGGAGCCTCCATCGAGTGCGACGATAGCTCCGTTTAGGCAAGATCCCGCTGGTGACGATATGAATGCCGCGAGCTCAGCAACATCCTCAGGTCGGGCAAATCGCCCAAGAGGCACTGTTTTCTCGTAAAAGGCGCGATCGGCTGGGTTATCCGCAAAGAGCTGTTCCAACATTGCGGTTTCAACAAATCCCGGGCAAATCGCATTGCACCGAACGCCGTTTGGACCATGATCCAAGGCCATGGATTTGACCAGGCCCACGACTCCGTGTTTGCTTGCGCAGTAGGCGTGGGTCAATGAACTCGGGCCAAAGATGAGAACCGCCAGATAGTCACGACCGCGCTCTTGGATTTGATCTGGCCGCCGGCCTGCACGATTGGTTCGTCGCTGTTCTCGCCATTGCAATGGGTCAACATGCACCATGTGCTGCTGGATCACCCCATACCTCAGCAAATTTACAGAAAAGGTGCGGCGAAAATCGCCGCTAACCTCAACTTGCTGCACCTTCATCTCATCGCCAACAGGCCACTGCACCACTACTCCCTTGCCCACTTGCGGCACAGACCGCTCACTTTAGGCAGTCCGGTGGCGTGACTATTCTTGAACCGAACTGCGTTCAGCCCCACTTAATTTCGCCCTTCGCGACCTTAGCCCCGAGTTCAAGCGAACCCAATCGCTCCAGGTCGGGATAGCGTTTGATCATTGCCGCGACCAACGATGCACTGTCCGTTGTCCGGCCCATTTCCTCTTCGAAGGCTAAAAGATAGTTGCGGGTAAAGGTGATGGCCGCCGTACCCTGTTCGGCACCGTCCCGTTGATGGCCGGGGATGACGACCTTCGGTTTGCGGGCCTGCATAGCGTCAAGCGCCTTGACCCAGGCTGCGCGCGTTTCACTTGTCGGGGCGTCAGCAAGCCAAACATGGATGCCCGAACTGATTAGCGGGCCGCCGAAGATTGCCTTGAGAGAATTCACCCAGAGATAGCGGCGATCATGCATGTTCGGGACCTCAACGATTTCGATGCGGTTGCCCTCCAGATCAAGTGAGCTCTCATCCGAGACAAGAGGGATAACTACGTCCGCCAGCACCCGCGGACCGTTCTCCTTCAGGTGAGGCGCCCAGATTTCCAGCTTCTTCTGGACATTAGCTTTTATCGCCTCCACGGTAACAGATTTCGCGATCACTTTTGCATTTGGGAAGGTCTCGACAATCGGTCGCAGGCTGAAGTAATAGTCTGGATCATTGCGGCTAATGTAAATCGTGGTCAGCTGCTTTCCTGTTGCCTCAACCGCCCGCGCTATGTCGCGTCCGAGGGACAGTGTGAAACCGCCGTCGATGAGAATGGCCTCCTGTTCGCCCGTCAGAAGCACCGGCGTCCGGCCAAATCCTGCCTCATCCGCTTGGAAGTACCGCCATCTGACGCTGCTGTTGGCAGCCATTGCCAGGGTCATCGGGGTGGCGGCGAGATAACCCGCAACTGTTAGCTTGAGTGTATCGCGTCGTGAAATCATCCTGTGTTTCCATTTCGATCGGGTATTGGGCGCCGGCTTGAGCGCTACAGTAAAATCGTGGCGCACTTTCAAACGGCTCCACGTGGTAGCTTTCGCAACGGCGAAGAAAAAATCACGATCCCTCAAGTATGGACACAGCCCAGTGATACGCGTGTGAACGACACCTAGGCGCGAGGGCAACTCTATATTCAGTCTTGTTCTGCGAGGGTGGTCCTGCTCGACAGCAGCGGAGCGGTGGTCATCGATGATCTTCCTTGAGGGTTGATTGTTCACACCAGCCTGATCCGAAGGAACCACCGATGACCGCGACATGGCGAACCTGCGCGCGCCAGCTTTCTCGCTCGACCGATCGAGGGCGGCCGGCCGGACTCGCGGGTCAATTCCATGTGCCTGAAGATGCGCCGCGCAGTCGCTTCGTCGCCACCCACATCGGCGTCGGCGTCGACACCGACGGCCGCTGAGAGTTGCTGGGGCATTGAGGTCGACACCTCGGAGGCCAAGCAAGGTGAGAGGGCTGAAGCATGGAACCTTCTCCTCAGCAGAAGTGCTCCGTAATCCACTGTGTGAGCATGTGGCTCAATTGAGCCACATGCTTCGCGTCTTCAGCAGACCGTACCTACATGGCCGGCGGCGGTCTCATGAGTGAGATCAATGTCACCCTCCACCTGAGGGCACACAGGATCCGTCGATGATCAAAGATAATGGGCTAGTGAGTGCGGACGCTTCAGGTCATATCATTGGCGGCGTGACAGCACACGCTACAACAGCGGTCGTCGTTCCAATGTTCTTGAGCCGATACGGTTCAGGCCCGAGAAGTTGAAAGCCTCCGCCCGACTCGATTTTTCGAACGCCTTCGCTGGTTTCCAGCTCAACCGTTCCCTCAAGAATGATCGCGGCGGTCTCCCCGTCGTGAGTGATTGCTGTTTCCCCGGTGTCCGTGCCGGGGGCATAGTGTTCTATGAACATCTGAAGCTTTTTGTCTCGCCGTTCGCCGCCGAGGACGCGCATATCAACTTCTCCGCGTGATATCACGGCCAGATCTTCAGCGTTGTAGCAAAGGACATTCTGCTTCGACACGGGCAGGGCAAAAAAATCCGCCATTGAGATCGGGATTGCGTTGAGAATTTTGTGCAACGAAGCCAGCGATGGAGCGTGTGACTCCTGCTCGATCAACGAGACCGTCGAATTCGTGACCTTTGCCCGCTTGGCGAGCTCGCGCTGGGATAGACCGGCCTGCTCCCGAACCACCTTCAAACGCGCACCGACCGCAAGCTCGTTCGCCTCACTCTTTGGTTGCGGCTTGGCGGCCGTCGTTTCTTCGCTCTCCGAGCGACCTTTAGCGACCTTACGTGCCTTCACAAGTATTCTCCGCTTCTATCTATTCACGAGAATCCCTATATAAGGTCGCGACAACGAAAAAAAGTTGAGTGTTCAAAAAATCGATCGTTGGGGGGGGCGATCAGAATTCCGCTCATCGTGATCACGCATCTTTCAAAGTCTCTTTCTGCGTGATCAGGCGAGCGCTGTGCTGACGCCGAAGAGAAACCCACAGCCAGCTGAGAGCGACTGCAAAACGGTTGCGCACACCGATCAGGAAGAAGATGTGGGCGGTACCCCAGACCCACCAAGCCGCGCTACCGCGGAGCTTAACCCAACCAAAATCCAAGACTGCTGCGCCAGGACCAATAGTCGCAAGGTTTCCGAGATGCTTGTAGGCAAACGGTGGCGCCTTAGGTCGACCGTGCAGTCGACGGCGGATTACGTCCGCAACGTAAGCGCCCTGCTGTTTCGCAGCGGGCGCAATCCCAGGGACAGGTTTGCCATCTGCATCCAGCACCAGCGCGGTGTCCCCGATGACGAATATGTTTGCGTCGCCTTTAACCGTGAGGTCAGGCTCAACGATTGCGCGGCCAGCTCGATCCGCATCAGCGGATAGCCAAATAGCCGCATCGGACGCCTTAACGCCGGCCGCCCATACTATCGTCCTGCAGGGGATAATCTCGCCGGCGACGACAATCCCATTACCGTCGCATTGGGTGACCGGGTCTCCGGTTCGAACTTCTACCCCAAGCTTGTTCAGCGCAGTTACGGTGTATTGCGAAAGCTCAGGGGCAAACGTTGCGAGCGGACGAGTACCTGCTTCAACCAAAATGATCTTCGCACTCTTGGTATCAATCGTGCGAAATTCTCGCTGGAGAGTTCGATGAGCAAGTTCGGCGATGATACCAGCAAGCTCAACTCCAGTTGGTCCTGCGCCGATGATACAAAAAGTTAACAGTGCCCGCTGCCGTTCCTCATCGGATTCGAGCTCGGCCTGTTCGAAGGTCAGGAGCAGCCGACGGCGAATGGTCGTGGCATCCTCGAGCGTTTTTAGACCAGGTGCAAAGGATTCCCAGTCATCTTGCCCAAAATATGCATGGCGCGCTCCTGTCGCTACGACAAGGGTATCGTAGGTTACGGTGTGACCTGTCTTCAACCGAACGGATTTCTCGCTTCGATCGACCGCCACTACCTCGCCTAAAAGTGTTTTGACGTTCCTGCTGGCAGCAAACAGTCGCCGAATTGGCCACGCAATCTCCGACGTGGCAAGGATTGTGGTGGCGACTTGATAGAGTAGTGGCTGGAACAGATGATGATTGCGACGGTCGATAAGGGTAATCTACACGTTTACTTTGCGCAGTTTTTGTACAAGCTGAATGCCAGCGAAGCCGCCGCCGACAACAACGACGTGATGATTTGACATAAGACGACCACTTCTGTCTGACTGCCCGCGAAACGGCTGTGCTCCAGAGATCCGAGACTAGTGCTTGCCAGAGCTCGAAAGCAGATTGAGCATAATCATTCCGGCTGAAATAAACGTGATACCGGCTAAGGCGTAGCTGTCGAGCCGTTGGCCGTGAACCAACCATCCAAGGCAAACGATCAGCACAGTCCCAACGCCCGACCAAATCGCGTAGGCGACGCCGACGGGAATCGACCTCAACGTGATGGACAGGAGGTAGAACGACAGGGAGTATCCGATGACGACGATCACCGAAGGCCAGACGTTCCTGAAACCGTCGCTGGATTTGAGAGCAGTGGTTGCGGTGACTTCAGCGGCAATTGCAAAAAACAGAACGAGATACGGCGGCATATTTTGACCTCGGACGTCCAGCAGACGTCGACGACTGTCATCGACGTCTGCGTCAATCAAGTTATCGGGGTGAACGGACGTCCGGCCAGTCGTCGTACAGACGGCCCATCAGGTACGGTGTGTAGTCGTTGCCGTCGTTCTCAAGCTCGACGACCTCCTTGATGATGTAGGACGTTTCGCCGCCAAGATGGCCGCCATCGATGAACTCCCCAAGCGGTATCGTGGAAACGCCGGGATCCCAGGAAGATCCACTAAGCTTCAGCTTTGCTCCGGTAATCTGGCGCGATCGCTTGGTCGCCGTCGAGTTTTCGAAAACGACCAGCTGAGGCCTGGTTACATCCGATGCGTTGACACCGAAATAACCACGCAGATCGAAGTAGTATTCTTTTTCGTCTTCCGGCGTCGTCGGCAGTTGATCACCCAGACTTGCTGTTAACTCGACCAGGCTGAAGTCCTTTCGGGACGCGAAGCCGTGAAACTCCTCACCATCATCAAAGAAGTCTACCGTGCCAAGTTTTTTTGGCATCCCCCAGAACTCGCGTCCCGTGATGATATTGACCTCCTCCGTCTCGAGAACCGTGAGATAGTAGCTGCCTTCAATAGCGCCATGTTTTGCGTTGACACCGATAATCATCGCGCGGTCACGTCCCGCGCGGTTCGACACACCTTCGATCCATTCCATGAAAGACATGAAGCCGATTGTTGCGATGGGTTCATCGGCTGGTGCCAAGCACGGTGGCAGCACGCTTCGCACAAAGCGCTCTGTGGTCCGAAACCTGACATAGGTGTAGGTGTGATGTGTCCTGATGTCGTCATAGTACTTGCGGTACCGGTCGATTTGCTCAGGTGTCCAAACATAACCCATGCGATGGTTCCTTTACTGCTTATGCTTTCGGGAGCAGGTGAAAGCTTCGTTCATGTTGAAGACGATGTATCCGGCGATCGTAAGCGCGAGCATGATGTAGGGGAGCCATTGCATCACGCCCTCGGCCCCGGACATAAAGCTGTCGACGAACAAACAAAGGAAAACGATCATTCCGATCAACACGACGGCGACCTGCATTGGCGCCCGCGTCGTCTCCCTGAACACCTCCTTAATGGCACCGACGCACAGGATGATGTAGGGACCTACCCAGAACAAGGAGTAGAGTGTCGACAGGTACGCGGTGGACTGTAGCGGAGGAGATGCCGCCAGGTATTGGAGGGCGACCGGAACGCTCGCCGCAGGTACTGCCATCAACACCGTCGCGCCCGTCGGAGAGCCGAATTTCGGATGGATCCTTGAGAAAATCTGCGGCAAGAACCCGTTCTGCGCAGCTGTCGCGAAAACTCGACTACCATAGTTAAGGAAAGCGACAAGGCTCGCGAAGGTTGCGCCGATCAGCAGGATATCAATTGGTTTTTGAAGATAGGCCATTCCTGCGACCTGGGTGATGATTGCCGTTGGAGAGATACCTTCATTCAACTCGGCAACGTGTGCATTCATCATCGGCGTGCAGACTAACAAGATGCCGACATATGCGACGCCAGTTATAAGGAGTACGCTATTCAGGATGATGGGGACACTTTTCTTCGGATTTCTCGTTTCCGCGGCGAGCGATGCAAGCGCGTCGACGCCGACAAAATAGGCAAGCCCGACAATTGCGCCTCGGACGACGCTATGCCAATCCGTGTCAGCCAGCGCGAATTGCGAACGAAGGTCGAAACCTGTATTGGCGGCCGATGCAATGGTCGCGATTAGAACGAGCGGGAGGGACAGGAATGCGAGCCACGCAGTCAGTGAAATCGACGCGTCCAGGCCACGCCACGCGCAAGAACCCGCCAATGCAGCAATTGTGATTGCAGAAAGCGCCTGGAACCATCCTGCGTTAGCGTACTCGAGGCCAATGCTGTGCAGGAAGCTGCTCGTGAACATGACTGTACTTGCCGTGACAGCGGCGCACGCGACGAGGAACCCTATGAGGTATGAAGCCGCGACCAGCCTTTCCAGCCGGCGGCCAAAAGCCAGGCCGACGTATGACATCATTGAACCGGTGACGACGTAGCGGCGGGCGAAGATATTGACAGCGGCCATTACGCACAGCGTCGCGCACATCGCCAGGAGCATCGACAACCATGCTCCGTTCCCGCTTTCCAATGGCATGTAGGCGGCGCCAATGAGCGCCGACGGAATGATCTGTTGACCGGACAATCCGAGTAGAACGACACTCGCGACACCGACTTTGCTGGCGGTGGCCGGCACTAAAGTCTCTTGACGCAGCTCTTGTGCCAGTCCGGTGGAATCAGCATTCATTGTCTTACCCCCCTTGCGCGTACACGGCCAGCCGTTGACGACTGGCCGTGTGTGGCGACTACTTCGCCTTGGCGTGCTCGTATGCTTCTTCTTCACTGTACGGGAACCACCAGAAATCCTGCGGCGCCGCAGCCGGATCGATCATCACGAACTTGGAGGTTTGGAATTGGGCAAGGCCCTCCGGGCCGAGCTGGCGACCGATACCGGAGAGCTTCCGACCGCCGAACGGCAACGCGTCGTTATCGAGAACAGGAGCGTTGATCCAAAGAATTCCCGATTCAACCTCATTGACCGCGCGCATCATCTCGTTCATGTCTCGCGAGTAGAGGTTTGCACCGAGCCCAAATTCGGACCGGTTCGCAAGTTCGAGAGCTTCGTCAAAGCTCTTTACCCTGCAGATCGGAGCGACGGGACCAAACGACTCGCCATTCAAGATCTCGGCGTCCGGTGAAACATCTGTCAGAACAGCCGGTTCGATGAACCAGCCGTGATTGAGACCTGAAGGGCGAACGCCGCCGGTCGCGAACTTTGCCCCTTCTTGCCGCGCGCGCGCGAGAAGCGCCTCGAAGCGATCCCTCTGGCGGAAGGTTGCCATTGGACCGATGTCGACGTTCTCAAGCCCATTGCCAATGCGGAGCTTTTTCGTTTCGGAAACCAAACGCTCGACAAATTCGTCGTGAATGCTGTCGTGCACGTAAAAACGTTCGGCGGAAGTGCACACCTGGCCGCAGTTCAGATAGGCGGCGAAGGCAGCAGCACGAACGGCAACATCGAGCGGTGCCGATGGCATGACAATGAAGGGGTCGTTGCCGGAAGCCTCGATCAGAGCGGGCTTGAAGGTCTCTGCACACACCTTCATGATTTCCTGCGCGATCGGAACAGAACCGGTGTAAGCGATGCAATGCGTCTTCTTGCTTTTCACCAACTGCTGGGCAACGCGCGGGCCGCCGGTAACAACCTGGACCAATCCCTTGGGCAGGTCGGCGAACACCTCCATGAACTTGAGCGTTGTGATGCTGGTCTGCTCATGCGGCTTGATGATTACCGAGTTTCCGGCGGCAAGAGCAGCAGCAAGTTCCCAGCACAGCAGGACGAGCGGGAAATTAAAAGGGAGAATGATGACGACCGTTCCGAGCGGTTCCTTGATCGAGAAATGAAATTGGCCAGGGACAGTAGCTCCCGCAATCCGACCAACTTCGTGACGACCGAGTTCCGCGTAATAGTCGATTGCCGTCGCACACCACGACGTTTCGTCGACGGACTCCTTGAACGGCTTACCTTCTTCGCGCGTCATAAAGTAGCCGTAGATCGCCTTGTCGCGGCGGATGCGAGCAGCCACTTCGTGGAGCATCGTGGAGCGCGTGCGGGGGTCGATCGACAGCCACCGTTTGCGGGCGATGTTGGCTATGTCGATAACGTTCTCAACTTCGGTTTCCGCCGCGTTCGCGATCTCCGCAATCCGGTCTTCGGTTGCAGGATCGATAACCGAAATCCGTTCCGATGAGTGGCTCTGGAGATAGGCGCCCTCGACGTAGAGTGTCCCTGAAAGACGGTCGAACTCCTGGTGAAGTGTCATGTATGCTCCTTTCGAAATCCAGCTTCCTGGATTTTTTCCTTTGGCTTGCGCCATTTTCTGTTTGGAAAAATAGTAATTACGCGAGTGCGTGAGGCGTCTCAGTGCCCACGGACTTCGCATCTTTGGCAGCCAAAACAGCGGCAACGTTCAGCAGGATCAGTGATGCCGCCGCCGCGATAAAACCGACCGTATAAAGCGAGGTGACATCCTTCACATAACCCAGAACGAGGGGATAAAGGACACCGCCGACAATGAAGCCAACGCCCATTATGAAGCCATTGGCGGTTGCGGCCAGGGCAACGCCGACGGAATCGGCCGCGAGGCAATAGGCCAATGGAAGGCCGCCATAGGCGAAAAGACCCGAAATGGGAAGCATGGTTGCGAGCAGCCAGTACTGATGCGACCAAAGTGCGAATGCTGCGCCAACAAAAGAGGCGGTCATCCCGATACCTGAGATCAAGATCAGCGGCTTTCGGCGTCCCACCCGGTCAGAGATCAGCCCGAAGCCGACTGCGCAGATCATGCCGACTAGTGGGTAAAGTGAGCCCACCATACCGGACGCCTGCTCCGTCCAGCCGTTCTCTTCCATGAGGATCGTTGGTACCCAGTAAATGGCGATCGAATACGTCCCCCACACACCGGTCAGAAACAGGGCAGCAATGATAACGTTTCGGTGGCTGACTACGCCGACATAATTAGCCACTGTCTCACCGAAAGTAGCGGCTCGTGCCGGGCTTGGCTGCTGGTAAGCCGGGGGCTCCTTCAGCATCGCAAAAGCGACGATGGTAGCAAATGCGAGAATCGCCGCGCCGATCAGTGATCCGTTACGCCAACCATAATCTTGCAGAATGATCGCATAACCATAAAGCGCGGCCACCGTGCCAATGCCGTCTGTAGCCAACATTGCCCCCATAAAGATACCGAGCCGATTGGAGCTTTCCGCCCAGCGCATGGCAAGAGTGTAGGGGCCAAGAAACAGAAGAGGAATGCCGGCGCCCTGCAGAAGTCGGGCAAGGAGCATCGTTTCGTAAGTGGGCGCATAGGAAAATGCGATCTGTCCGAACACATTGATTGCAAGTCCCAGGACCGTGACGTTCTTTGCTCCCCACCGGTCGACCAACACGCCGGCGACGGCCACCACTATCCCTCCCGCCAGAGCCGAGGCGGACGCAAGGGTTCCAACCATCGTATAGGTCATGCCGAGATCCTGCATCATCGCAGGAATCTGGGTGGCGTACCCGACGTAAGGGATAAAAATCGCCAGGGTAACTGCGAAGCAGAGAGCAAGCGCGCCCCACTGATCTGCTCCAGTATTATGTTTGAGATTTGTCATTTAGGAACCCTCCTCCGCGATATGGTTCAGCAGCGCTGGTGCGATAAGCTACCTTTCGGCACGCCAAGGGGCTCGCGGCTAGCCACAGGGAAAGCCGCTCGCCAACCTCAAATTTTGGGCAGTTGCCGAGGCTCGCTTACTTAAAGCGCGCGGCCTTCGGGAAGAGACGGAAGTCGTCGTATTTCTGGCCGTAGATAAACGGCTTGTAAGCGTCGGGATTTTCCAGTTCGTGCACGAAAGGCACGGTCCAGCAAGAGCCGCCTTCCGCATAGTAGGCCTTTCCGACCGAGACGATTGGGATCGTGTCGAGCGGGTCAAACTGGCTGCCAGCGAGCTTCAAGGTTGCGGTGCCTTCGCGCGTAACTCTGTAGTCTTCCTCGATTTCCAGGCACACGAGGTTCACGCCGTTCTGGAAACCTCGGCCAGACGGATGGGGCTGGGCTTTCAGTTCGAAGTCAAGGAGGCCATTGGATTTCGACGGACCCAGGTCCGGACCAAACTCCGCGTTGATCTCGATGAGCCGAACACCATTCCTCTCCGAGTACCCGTATGCCTGTTGACCGTCGAAGTAGAGCTGAGCGGTCCCCAGTTTCTTACCTTCTCCCCAAAGCTCCCGGCCAATCGTAACCGGCGAGTCCCCGCTGACGAAGAGCGTCAGCATGGTCGTGCCCTCATGCTCTCCGTACTTGCACTTGAGGTATATGATGCCGCAGTCGAATTCTCCACAAAGTGCGCTCTGCCAGCGGGACACGTTGGCATAGGCGATCGGTTCGTCGGCAGGCTCGAAGCAGGGGGCCAGGACCGAACGAACGAATTCCTTGGTTGTTGTGAACTCGACGGTTACCGATTCCGTCGTGAACTGGCCTCGCGCCATCAGGTCCTCGATCTCCCTGACCTGCTCAGCTGTTTTGACGAAGCTCATTGCATTTCTCCTCTAATCCTCTGAGCCGCGCTGAGAAAAAGCACCTAGCTTCGCCCCCCCAGTTCGCACCGCGTTTGTACGCGCTGCACACGGCAATTTGCTTTAATTTGACTTTTGCCAGGAGCCGTTTTCCCTTGTCATTTTTTAATGCAGCAGCCCAGCTTCATCACGCTATGTTAAAAATTTCGAACATTCAACCTATTTTTTCGAACAGTGTTGACGATACCGGACAAATCACTCTACCGCTTTGATAAGCGGGACCTTCCTACTGGGAGGCCACTACTAAGTAGGCCGGCAGAGCGCATCTCCAATCGACGGTCAACACAGAGGTGGCGATCATCGGAGGAGGTTTCACCGGCCGGTGGCTCTACATCTCGCGAGAGACCACGGCATCAAAGCTGCTGTACACGAAGCTGGCTCGATAGGTTGGGGCGCATCCGGGAGACACGGCGGATCTGTGAACATGCCCGCAAGCAAGCTCAGCGTGGCGCAACTCGTGCGTCGATTTGGACTTGAGGAAGCAACGCCTCTTCGCAGTCGAGGCCTCCAGGTTGGCGAAGACTTTGGCTGCAGAGGAAGGTTTCGATATCAAACCGCAGGGCCGAGGCTGGTATACAGTCGCGCTTTACGCAGTTTGACAGGGGCCGTGCCAGTAGCCAAGAGCTCGGGCAAGAGTTGCATATCCTGCGAGCGACAGGCGTGCCGCGACCGCTTTCCAACGCCATGTACCATTGGGCGCGTGGCCGTTCAGCACGACATCAAAAGCCGAGAGTCGAGGTCACTGTCATGGTCGCCCGCCCCAATCCGTCGCCGACCGCCTCCTCAACGTCACATGCGTCATGCTCAAGACCGGAACCCCTTAAACGCCTCACTCATGCGAAAATCACCACTTGATAAACGGTGGGGAGTCCCCCCAAGGCCAGCCACGAGGCTGGTGCTGAGGCCGACGGCCGGACATGCGGAGACCAGTTAGCGCTGTGGGGAGAGAGGATAGCGGGCGCTCTCCGCTCTTTAGTGAGTTGAAGCGAAAGTGCGCGGCTATGAGAATAAGCCGAGCGTAATCCGCCTCAAGGTGTTTGAAAAAACGTATTGAATGTTGAAAAAATCGGACGTAAGTTGCCGCCGCTGCCTAGCAAACAAGTGCAAATATAGGGTGCCAGGCGGAACAGTTTTTTTCGACAGAAACATTAGCGGCCGGAGAGACATGAATTTCTCGGCTGGCAGGCTGTTGCGCGCCAAGCGCGGGAAGGGGAGGGGTATAAAGTGAGTCTACAATCAGAAGCTGCTCAAAGGTCGAGCATCGGAAGAAATGCACTTGCGATCGAGCATAGATCTATCGACTACGTGCCACTAGCAGAAAGGCACGGCCGGCTTTCGGATCAGGCGACGATCTGGTTTGCCGGGAGTGCGCAATTGTTGAGTCTTGCGACCGGCGCAATCGGCATCACGTTGGGACTTAACCTTACTTGGACGCTTATAGGCCTATTGCTAGGGACCGTGCTTGGAACGATTCCGGTCGCCGCTCATGCAAGTCAGGGACCGCACCTCGGACTACCGCAAATGGTGCAGACGCGCCCGCAGTTCGGGCGCTACGGCGCCATTTTCATCTGGCTCGTAGCGGTGATGGTTTATTGGGGCTACGTCGTCCTTAACGTCAACCTGATGGGCGCAACGGCAGAACAATTGGGAATAGGTTCCGCCCGAACGTCCGGAATGGTTCTCGGGATGGCCTCAATCGTGTTTGCGATTTTCGGATATCATTGGCTTCACATCGGTCAGCGCTACACCACCGTGATCCTTCTCGTTGTTCTCGCGATCTTTACACTTGGGATTGTTTTCGGCGTGGGTTTTCCCCCAGAGCAATTGAGCATGAATGGGACCTTCCAGTTCACGCCCTTTCTGATGGTCGTCTCTGCATCGCTCGCCTACCAACTCTCCTGGGCGTTTTTCGTGTCGGATTATTCCCGCTATATGCCTCCGACCACCAGTCACCGCTCAATCATCCTCTACACGGCCTTCGGCGCGGGTGCGGGCGTTTTCGCGATGGAGGCCGTAGGAGCCGTGGGCGCCGCGCTCTTCCCCAACGACAGCCTCACATTGGCTCTTCAACAATCTGGCGATCAGGTCATGCCGGGTTTTGGAGCAGTGCTCCTGGTGGTGGGTGGACTCGCGCTGCTGATCTTCAACGGCATGTGTGTATACGGCGGAGCTCTTACTCTAATCACCTCGATGGACAGCGTCGTCGCAACGTCTCCCACCCGTAGCCTTCGGATCAAAACCATTGCCGTCATTGGCATCACTGCAACGATCGTCGGCGTACTGCTCCCCACGGACTTTATCAATACGACGTTCTACACGATCCTCGCGGTGCTCGCCTATCTCATGGCTCCCTGGACGGCCGTCAACCTTGTCGACTACTTCGTCGTACGGAAGGGCCGATACTCAATCACCGAGATTTTCAATCCCAGGGGGATTTATGGCAGGTGGAACTGGCGCGGGATTGCAGCGTACACACTGGCCTTCATTTCCATGATCCCGTTCATGTATCTGTCGTTTTACCACGGGCCCGTTGCGGTCTCTCTCGGTGGCGTCGACTTTGCGTTCTTTGTTGGGATTCCTGTGGGGGCAGTGCTCTACTGGCTGTTCTGCTTGAACCTTGACCTGAAGCGGGAGTTTGCAATCATCGCCGTTGCGGACAGGGATCTCGACGAGCTTGCAAATCCCGTATCCTGACGGCGGCGTTGCGCATATAGAAATTAAAGGACCGCGCGAATGATGGAAAGCCTTGGTTCAATGTCTGTGAACTGCACCCCCTTTCGGGATCGAGATCCGGCGCGACCTGCACGCACATCCCGAGGCTTCGTGGCTTCGAGACGACGCGGACTGCGCAGATCGTAGCGGACGAACTGACGGCGATGGGGCTGGAGGTAAAAAACGGTCGTCGGGCGTAGCGGAGTGATTGCTGAAATCGCTGGCCAACACCCGGGACCGTGCGTGATTATCGGGGCCGATATGGATGCACTGCCGACCGAAGAGGCGACTGGCCTGCCGTTCGCATCGACGGTGCAACGAAGCATGCACGCCTGCGGGCATGATCTGCATACAGCTTCGTTGCTTGGAGCCGCCCAAGCCCTATTGGCACTCAAGCCGCGCCTGCGCGGCAATGTTCGGCTGATGTTTCAGCCCGCGGAATAGATTGCCGACAGTGGCGCCGTCGCGATGATCAGAGACGGCGCAGCAGAAGGTGCCGACTTTGCCATCGGGTTCCACAACATGCCGGACCTTCCTGCGGGGCAGGTGCAACTCACGCGCGGGGCCAGTACTGCTTCGAGCGACGAATTCAAGGTCGTCGTACGCGGCGTCTGGGGACATGCGGCACGATTGTGGCCGCCGCCTACATGGTCGCGCAGCTCCAAACCGTTGTATCGCGCCAAGTCGATCCAGCAAACTCAGCGGTGCTAACCGTCGGGTCAATTCATGGTGGTAGAACGCAGAACATCATCCCGGACGCATGCATCTTCGAAGGAACGGTGCGATGCAGAAGCCCCGAGGCAAGAGATATCGTCGAAGACGCGTTCCGAACGATCTGCAACGGCGCAGGGCAGACACTGAACGTCGCAGTGGACATAGACTACGTCCGCGGTGTGCCGAGTGTAATGGATGACGAGGGTCTCGTGACGCGGGCGACTGAGGCGTTTACACAGCACTTCGGCGAAGCGCCCCTCATATTCGGGCGAGGCTTGTATCGCGAGGAGCGCGGCGGCCATCACTAGTCATGGCTATAGATCTGCTAACTTAGGTTGATGCGCGCCCTCAGCCAGTTGAGCAGCCATCGCTGGTAAGCGATGACTGCTGTCTGTGTCGCTCCGCAGCGCCTAGTAGATGCCGTCGACCGTGGCTTTCCACAGCAGCCGAATGTCCTTGACGACTTGCAGAAAGTATGTAAGGTTTGCATAACGGCTAATAGAATTGCCGAATGGGAACAGGGCTCGAACTTCGTGTTCGATTTACAAAAGCGGCAGATGATGGCGACCGGCACTAAGCTAGCCGGCGTGCGATTTGTTCTGCGCGCTCCGGGAGTTAGGAATGTCCGTTCGAGGGCTTCAGCCGGGATTTGTTCGTTTCGAACGCGTAAGCAAGAGCTACGACGGGGTAAACCTGATCGTCGAAGATCTGGACCTTTCGATCGCGAAAGGGGAGTTCCTGACGATGCTTGGACCCTCGGGTTCTGGGAAGACCACGTCGCTTATGATGTTGGCTGGTTTTGAGCAGGCGACGTCCGGCGAAATCTATCTCGATGACACTCCTATTTCCCATACACCGGCACATAGGCGGGGCATCGGCATGGTCTTTCAGAACTATGCGCTTTTTCCGCATATGACCGTTGGTGAGAACCTCGCATTTCCGCTCGAAGTTCGAAAGTTAGCGAAGGCCGAGACGCACAGACTGGTCGTTCGGGCGCTGGAGACTGTTCAACTCTCTCATCTTAAAGACCGAAAGCCGGGCCAGCTATCCGGTGGGCAACAACAGCGCGTCGCGCTTGCACGCGCACTGATATTCGAACCGACCATCGTTCTTATGGACGAGCCTCTGGGGGCTCTCGACAAGCAATTGCGGGAGCACATGCAGCGAGAGATCCGCGCGCTTCATCGTGAGCTCGGAATCACGATGGTCTACGTGACCCACGATCAAAGCGAAGCTCTCACGATGTCCGACCGTGTCGCTGTCTTCGGCTCGGGCAGAATACAGCAGTTGGCGTCGCCGGAACAACTTTACGAAGCGCCTACCAACGCGTTCGTTGCTTCGTTTATTGGCGAGAATAACACGATCGCTGGTGAATTGGTCGGCTGGGGCGCGGAGCATTCCGACATCGCATTGCGCAACGGCACAGTGGTCACAGTTCGGACCGGTGATCTCGTATCGTCGGATAGGAATGCAATCATTTCCGTTCGCCCAGAGAGAGTTGCCGTTAAGCCAGCAACTACCGACGATACGACGGTGGTTCATACTGAGTGCACCGATCTCATCTACCACGGCGATCACATCAGGGTCTGCTTCGACGACGCGGCCCTTGGCCCGATCGTCGCAAAAATTCCAAACGCTAGGGCCTATGAATTGCCCACCGTTGGAGACGTCGTGTCTGTCGGCTGGAGCAGGCGCGACGCTATCGGACTGAAATCGCGTTGATAACAAAAGGGAACAACATGTTAAGAAAATTCGCTTTCTCGACATCGATGGTAGTCGGACTTATGGCGTTCGGCGCGCAAGCTGGAGACCTCACAGTAGTGTCCTGGGGTGGCGCTTATCAGGACGCTCAGCGTAAGGTCTTTTTCGAGCCTTTCAAAAAGGCCACCGGCACTGATCTTGCAGACGAATCCTGGGATGGCGGGATTGGAGTGCTTCGTTCCCGCGCATCCTCAGCCGATCCAGGTTGGGATGTCATACAGGTCGAAACCAGCGATATTCTGCTGGGGTGTGAAGAAGGTCTCTTCGAGACGATCGATTGGTCGAAGCTTGGCGGGAAGGACGTCTACATTCCCGGCGCCGCCGAAGAATGCGGCGTTGGGGCGATCCTGTACAACGAAGGCATTGCTTATGACCGCGACAAATTGAAGACCGCTCCGACGGGCTGGGTGGACTTCTTCGACGTCGCGAAGTTTCCAGGAAAACGCGCACTTCGCCTTTCCCCGAACGTAGCGCTACCAGGAGCCCTCCTTGCCGATGGGGTGAAGCCTGAGGACGTCTACAAGGTGCTCTCGACGAAGGAGGGCGTTGATCGGGCGTTTGCCAAGCTCGACACGATAAAGAGCGACCTCATTTTCTGGAAGGCCGGCGCGCAACCTGCGCAGCTCCTCGCCTCAGGTGAGGTGGTCATGACGACGGTTTACAACGGTCGTATCGACGCCGCTAATCGCAACGATAAGCGGAACTTCGCCTTTGTTTGGAACGGAAGCATGCAGACCTTCGACTACTGGGTAATGCTTAAGGGCTCGCCTCGGAAGGACAAGGGCTATCAGTTTCTGAACTATATCAACCAGCCGGAAAACCAGGCAAAGCTACCAGACGCGATCGCCTACGGCGTCGTGCGCAGGGAAGCGAGCGCGTCTATCAAGCCCGAACGTTTGGTCGACATTCCGTCGAACCCGAGAAACCTCGAGGTTTCGATCCCACCAAACAGCGATTTTTGGCTGGAGAACAACGACAGACTGACCGAGCGCCTACAAGCCTGGTCAGCGAAGTGACAACCTGAATTATTTGCGGCGTGCCCTCCCAAGGCTGCCCGGTCGGGTCGAATATTCGGCGCGGCCGGGCATAAGGGATGAAAATCGTTTCCGGCTGGATGAGCGCTTTGAAGAAGATCGATGCCAAGAGAGACGGTGAAGGTCGTCAAGGACCGAGACGGAAAAGCCTCACGGCAATTCTGCTTGTACTGCCGCTGCTTATTTTCCTACTGATTATTTTCATCGTTCCACTGGGGAAGATCTTGTCTCTCAGCGTCAAGGATGATGATCTGCCTCCCATCTGGCCCCACGTATCAAGCGAGCTGCGTGGATGGGATCGGACGCCTCCGTCGGAGCGGATGTTCTCAGCACTTGCTCAGGACATGAAAACGTCTCAGGAAGCCCGCACGACTCCGTTGGTCGCGCGTCGCGTCAACTATGCGCTGCCGAGCGGACGAACGCTGATCAGTTCAACGGCTCGCAAGATTGCCGCCGTCGACGTTCCCCCGAATGGCTGGCGAGAAACGTTTCTGCAGATCGACCCGGCCTGGGGCGATCTTGAGACATGGCAGGCGCTTTATCAGGCGTCTGGTCCGGTATCGAGCTTCTATATACTTGCCGCATTCGACCGCGCGATGAACGCCGACGGCCAGGTCGTGCATGCGCCCGCGGACAATAGCGTGTACCTGGCGATACTACAGCGGACATTCGGCATAGCCGCGCTTGTCACGTTCGTAAGTCTACTGCTCGCCTTCCCTGTCGCCTATTTTCTTGCGAACGGTCCGAAGGCGTGGCGTAGCGTGGTCATGGGACTGGTATTGCTTCCGCTGTGGACGTCACTGCTCGTTCGAACCGCCGCCTGGGTCGTGCTGCTGCAGGATCAGGGTCTCCTGAATCAAGCGCTGCAGTGGCTCCATCTCACGTCCCAGCCACTGCATTTGATCTTTCATAGACCCGGAGTGATCATCGCGATGGTGCACGTGTCATTGCCTTACATGGTCTTGCCGCTTTACGCGACGATGGCCACGATCAAGCCAGATTACATGAGAGCTGGTGAGTCACTTGGCGCGACGCCTTTCCTAGTGTTCAGGCGGATTTATCTGCCGCTAACGGCACCTGGAGTAGCCGCCGGCTGCCTGTTGGTGTTCATTATGTCGCTCGGCTACTACATCACGCCGGCGCTGGTAGGTGGTGCGAGCGACCAGATGGTCTCCTACTTCATCGCCTACTACACCTCGGAAGCCGTGAACTGGGGGCTTGCAGGCGCACTCGCACTCGTCCTCCTAGTGGCGACCTCGATCCTTTACGTGCTCTACTCCAGGATCGCCGGTACGAAGGGGGCAAGCTTTGCATAGGCTTTCATCCATTCGCAGACGAGCCGCAGGCTGGACTCTATTGCTCTATGTCGCCACCGGGGTCGTCGTCTTCTTCATGGTAATGCCTATCCTGGCTATCTTGCCCCTATCGTTCAATGGCAGTCAGTTCCTGGCTTACCCGATGCGCGGGACGAGCACTCAGTGGTACTCTGAGCTGATCTCTTCGCCCAAGTGGTCCCACGCGATTTGGAACAGTCTCCTAATAGGTTCGGCAGCAGCGATCGTGGCCACGATTCTTGGGACGATCGCGGCGCTTGGACTATGGTGGACTGATTTCCGGGGCAAGGCGTTGCTAACCGCCTTCCTGCTCAGTCCGATGGTCGTTCCGGTGGTGGTGTTCGGCGTCGGTCTGTCTCTATTCTTAGGGCCTTTGGGCCTCGTGAGGTCGTACACCTCGATCATCCTCGCGCACGCAGCGCTGGGGAGCCCATTCGTAGTGATCACGGTCGGCGCAGCGTTGGCATCCTACGACAGGAATCTCACGCGGGCCGCGCTCGGTCTTGGCGCCAATCCCCTGTACGCGTTCCGTCGCGTGATGCTTCCGCTCATTACACCTGGTGTTCTTTCTGGGGCCGTCTTTGCGTTCGCCACCTCATTCGACGAAGTGGTCGTGGTAATGCTCATAGGAGGACCGGAGCACCGAACGTTGCCGCGCGAGATGTTCTCCGCGATTCGAGAGAATCTGTCGCCAACGATCGCAGCAGCAGCCTCGGTGATGACGCTCTTCGCCATCGCCCTAATCGCATGCGTGCAAGTTCTCCGACGGACGCACAGATAGACAGCCGCGAAAGCCCATGGGTATCGATCAAACGGTGGCGGCAGGCGATTTCTGTACCAAGCGCAGCTTGGGCCAAAGCGGAAAAATTCGGCCGGTTCAACAGTTTTCTTGTCGATGGTTTCGTTACTCAAATCGATCGGCCTAAGAGCTCCGCAAAAATCATAAATGGCGCAGAACACCCCGGCGCTTTCGGCCGTCGATAGTGGGGGGCCGCAATGATCTTGCTGAGCAGATCTCCTGGCGCCTGCCGCGAAGGATTGCACTGGCCGCGATCCCGATGTCATTCGTTCGTGTGGCTCCGTTTGTGCCTGCAGGGACGGGCATAGCTTCTCCCCGATGCGCCACCAAGCGCTCCGGCCATACAGTGCTGGATCAACTCTTCGATGCCGCTCTGACTGATGTGTTCCGAGACCTGACCTTTCAGCGTTGCAACGCTGTGTTAAAAAGTTTCAACGTTTATGCGATTTTGTTGAACAGGGTGCACGGGTATTTTTCCCGCAAAAACAACGCCGTCGTAAATTTTGCCGCCCAAAAGTGCGATCGCAGATCGCAGATCGCACGCTTGACATCGTCCGGGGAATGGGTTCTGAAATTGCTCATCGCGGCGTCGGAAGCCCGCTGACGCGTGCGTACCGCACCCAACCCCATCGGAGATCAGTCGAATGGCGCTGGCTAAGCAGTCGACCCGCGGCCTGTATACGGCCACCACTACCCCAATGACTTCGGACGGAAAGCTGAACCTGTCGGCGATCGGCGCCCAGGTTGATCGCCAACTGCGCGCCGGCATCGCCGGAATCGTGGCTGTTGGTGGCACCGGTGAAGCATCCGCCCTTTCGGTATCGGAACGCGTGGATGTAGTAGGCGCTACCGTCGAGGCCGTCGCAGGACGGGTTCCGGTACTTGCCGGAGTCACGACGCCCGGCCTCCCGGACACCTTGGCACTCGGCCGCGCTTGTCTCGAAGCGGGAGCCAAAGGCCTCATGGTCATCACGCCTTATGGAACGGCACCCAGCCAAGCGGGCATTCGGGACTACTACAAGGCCGTGGCGGACGGAGTAGGGCGGGCGGTGATGTTGTATGACATCCCATACCTGACCCTGGTGGCGACCAAGCCCGAGACTGTTAGCGAGATCGCAGACGATGGGTCGATCTTTGCCATGAAGGCATCGAATCCTGATCAAGCGGCATTCACCTGGCTTGTCGAACTGGTTGGCGATAAGATCGCAATCATGTCCGGGGACGAGCATCTCTTCGCTGTGCAAGTCGCATTAGGCGCTGTAGGTGGCGTTCTTGCATCAACCAACTTACTGCCAAAGACGTGGGTACAAATTTTTGAGACAGCACGCGCCGGCGAGCTCGCGCTCGCTCAACAGCAGATCGCTCGTCTCCACGATTTCCTCGTCACCGTATATGCCGAGCCAAACCCTGGCCCAATGAAGGCAGCACAGGCTCTCACAGGATTCGACGTCGGTCCCGTTCGTCTTCCGAACAAGGCTCCGGACGCTGCACTTGTGAGCACGATGCGAGAGCAACTGACCGAGCTTCTCGCATACGAGAAGGCGTTGGCCGTGTAGGCACGCAGATCAAACAACATACGAAATTCGACCCTGCCGGGAAGAATACTGGGAACATAATCAACTGGAGAGAGAAATGACGCGTAAAGCAAACTACGTGCATGCCGTTTGCGCTGCGGTCGCCTTCGCAGGAGCCTCGGATTTGGTGCGCATGCAGCCGAGCCCTACTACGAGTTGCCGGCGGAATATCCCGTTTGCTCGGACGACTCCTATCAGCGTGCCGTTGACAGCGGGGTCAAGCTTGGTGTCGCCGCTGCGATGCCATGGTCGGGAATCGATCCGGCCAGCGGGAAGGCGATCGGAGTCGATGTCGAGTTACATGCCGAAGTGCTGAAGCATATGGGCATCACAAAAATCACCTACGAGGCGGGCGCATTCAACTCTCTCAACTTCAATGCTCTCGAAGCGTATCAACATGGTTGTCACCGACCTTCACGTGACCCCGGGACGCATGAAGACGATCGCCTTATGGACCGGCGGTCCTGGTGCAGCCCGGCAACCCGAAGGAGGTGAAGTCCTTCGACGATCTTTCGAAGCTCCGAGTTGGCGTGTTGCTCGGGACGGGCACAGATGAGTATCTGAAAAAAGTGGGGGTCGAGGCCACCCGCTACCAGAGCTACGCGGAAGAGTTCGCGGCCATCCAGCAGGACAAAGTTGACGTCGAGTACGACCTGCTCGCGGCAGAATTCAAGAAAGCCAACCCGAACACTAAGGTCGAAGTGCTTTCGAGTTTCCCGATTCCTGACGATCTGCTGAAGAACGGTTACGGCTACGCTCGTTTTGGACTCCGAAAGGAAGACTGCAGCCTCCGCGTGGCGTTCAATCAATCACTCGCAGAGGTAAGGGCGTCGGGCGCGATGTCGGAGATCCTTCGGAAGAATGGTCTCTCGGATCGAAACCTCTTCGTCTTTCCCCTGCAAGTGAACTGATTAAAGGAGCGACCTCGATATCGGCCGGGCGACGTCCGGTCGATATCAGTCGACGGGAAACAAGATGGAACTCTTGAACCTTGATGTGATCCGATCTTACGGATTCGTTTTGTTGCAGGGACTGGGTAACACTGTTTTGCTGACGCTCATCGTGATCGTCCTTGCCGGTGTACTAGCAACTCGCGCGTTTACGGGACGGATGCGTGCGTACCAATTTCAAAACTGGCGGAATGCATTAGGCTCACGCGAGAGGATCTTGAGCGCGTCCCATTTTTCGTGAGCGTTATCGGACATGTCGGCGATGGGAATTTCCATCTAGGCATGGTGATCGATCCCGACGTTCCTGCAGAGTTCGAACTCGCCGAAGAAATCCACGACCGGCTAATCCAGCGGACATTAAGTCTCGGTGGCACGTGTAGCGGTGAACACGGCATCGGCTACGGAAAGACAAAGTACATGGAGTGGGAGCATGGAAACGCTATCAATACCATGGCGACGTTGAAGAGGGCACTCGATCCGCGCCACATCATGAACCCCGGAAAAGTGTTACCTTGATTGCAAAGCGTTGATCGACCAAATTCGTGTTCTAAAAGCCGGGCTGGGCAAGCTCGGCTTGACCGGGCGGACTAAACTTGTTGGTGCTATAACGTTAACTTAGACGTCTGATTTGGGAAAATATGAAAACAGGAATTGCGCTAGAACCGATTGATTTCCAATCGATGCATGATCAGGTTTACGACCAGCTTCGCACCGTGCTGATGCGGGGCGGGTTTGAGCCGGGCCAGAAGATCAGTGGTCGGATGGTCGGCAAAGCTCTGGGAACGAGCGAAATGCCGGCTCGCGCCGCCCTGGGACGACTACTGGCTGAGAGAGCGTTGGTTCAGAAATCTAATGGGACCTTTGCAGTCCCGATCGCTACGCGGCGGCGTTTTCAAGAGGTCATGGAGCTACGTGAATTGCTTGAAGGACACGCGACGTTCCAAGCGTGCGATCGCATCGACGATCATGGTCTCGATGAACTTCGCCGTTCCCGAGACGGCCTGGCACGAGCTTTGGAAGAGAACAATCTCGAGCGGTACCTGGATTTCAACCAGAAGCTCAAGTTTGGGATCTATCGGTACTGCAGCTCGGAGACATTGCGGTCACACATAGAGTTGCTATGGCTGCAATGTGGTCCGTTCCTGAGACACCTCAGCACCGATCCCAGCAAGGTTCGCGCGACCTCCTATTGCGAGGAAGCCGTCGATGCTCTTGTGGCGCGGGATGCCCGCAGTGCGAGCGCCGCGATATCGAGGGACATACGCTCGGGATTGGAATTCCTGCTCGTTCATGGAAGCTTCGCAGATGATTCCGATCCTCGTCTCGCCGGGACGGCGACCTAGCTTTCTTGCACACTCCAACCGCTGATCCGATGTTGATCCAAGGCGTCGAAGTCCTGGGTTTTGCGTGCCTTTGTGATCAAGGGCGGCTCATTGATCAAAATCCACATTGTGAATCGAAATTTACAACAAAGCGCTTGACTACAAACATTGCAGAAATTATGCAAGGTTTGAATTTACAGAAATCGTGCAAGGTTTGTATCGCATGCCGCTGCTCTGTCCCGACGAGGTTAGCTCATGAAAATTCTGGTGCCTGTGAAGCGAGTGATTGACTCCAATGTGAAGGTTCGCGTCTTGGCGGACGGTTCCGGAGTTGATCTCGGTGGCGTGAAGATGTCTATGAACCCGTTCGACGAGATTTCCGTCGAGGAAGCTATTCGAATCAAGGAAGGGGGAGGCGCCCACGAGGTCGTAGTTGTTTCGATCGGCCCAGCGAAGGCTGAAGAAACGTTACGCACCGCGCTCGCCATGGGTGCCGATCGCGCCATCCTGGTCGAAACGGAAGATCATGTCGAGCCGCTCGCCGTCGCCAAGATCGTCAAGGCAATTGCCGAGGCCGAACAACCGGGCCTGATCATCGTCGGCAAGCAGGCGATCGACGACGACTCGAACCAGACTGGCCAGATGCTGGCCGCTCTGCTCGGCTGGCCTCAGGGCACGTTTGCGTCGGCTATTGAGCTTTCTAGTGACAAGGCGCGGATCGCACGCGAAGTCGACGGCGGCCTGCAGACGATCGACATCAAGTTGCCGGCGGTCGTTACCACCGACCTGCGCCTGAACGAGCCGCGCTATGCGTCGCTGCCGAATATCATGAAGGCGAAGAAGAAGCCGCTCGACAAGAAGTCGCCGGCCGACTTCGGCGTCGACACCGCCGCCCGCCTCAAGGTGCTGAAGACCGAGGAGCCGTCGGGCCGCAAGGCCGGCATCAAGGTCAAGTCGGTCGCCGAGCTCGTCGAAAAGCTCAAGACCGAAGCCGGCGTCCTCTAAGTTTCATGCGTCCGGAAAGTGGGAACCGGTTTCCGGTCAAACGAATGAACCACAATCCTGGCGCTCCGGTCCGGAACGGACCGTTGAGCTCAAACCAAAGGGAGATTAAATCATGGCCATTCTTCTTCTGGCTGACCACGACAGCAACCACCTTTCCGACCAGACCGCCAAGGCGCTGACCGCCGCCACCAAGATCGGCGGCGACGTGCATGTGCTGGTTGCTGGTGCCGGCGCCAAGACGGCCGCCGAACAGGCCGCCAAGCTTGCCGGCGTATCGAAGGTACTCGTCGCCGACGACGCCTCGCTTGCCAACAACCTCGCCGAACCCTTAGCGGCGCTGATCGTCTCGCTCGCCGGCAGTTACGACACGATCGTTGCCGCCGCGACCTCGGTCGGCAAGAACGTCATGCCGCGCGTCGCAGCCCTGCTCGACGTCAGCCAGGTCTCGGAAATCATCGAGGTCGTCTCCGCCGACACCTTCAAGCGCCCGATCTATGCCGGCAACGCCATCCAGACGGTGCAGACGACGGAAGCCAAGCGCGTCATTACCGTGCGCACCGCATCTTTCTCCCCGGCCTCTCAAGGCCCACTTGCTGCCATCGAGCCTATCTCGGTGGCAGCCCTTTCTTCCGAGCTCTCTACGTTCGTCGGCGACGCCCTGTCGTCGTCCGATCGTCCGGAGCTGACCTCGGCAAAGATCATCATCTCCGGCGGTCGCGCACTCGGTTCCTCGGAGAAGTTCCAGGAAGTGATCTTGCCGGTCGCCGACAAGCTCGGTGCCGCCGTCGGCGCATCGCGTGCCGCGGTCGACGCCGGTTACGCCCCGAACGACTGGCAGGTCGGCCAGACCGGCAAGGTGGTCGCGCCCGATCTCTACATCGCCTGCGGCATTTCCGGTGCGATCCAGCATCTCGCTGGCATGAAGGACTCCAAGGTCATCGTCGCGATCAACAAGGACGAAGAGGCACCGATCTTCCAGATCGCCGACTACGGCCTCGTCGCCGATCTCTTCGAAGTTCTGCCGGAGCTTGAGAAGGCCCTGTAGCGCAGATTCAAGAAATCCTACGTCACGGGTGCCGAATGGACGGCTTCCGTTCCACTTCCGTTTGATGGAGTAGCACGTGTCCAATGACAATCTCGTATTAACCGTTTCCTGCAAATCGACCAGAGGCATTGTGGCTGCAATTTCGGGATACCTTGCGGAGAAGGGGTGCAATATCGTCGATAGTTCACAATTCGACGACATGGAGACTGGAAAGTTCTTTATGCGAATCGGCTTCATGTCGGAGGCCGGCATATCCGAGCGCGAAATCCGTGAAGGTTTTGCGGACGTGGCGAAGAGCCTCTCGATGGACTACGAATTTCATCGCGGCGACAAGCGGACGAAAGTCCTGCTGATGGTATCCCGCTTTGGTCACTGTCTCAACGACTTGCTCTATCGCTGGCGAATTGGCGCGCTTCCGATCGACATCGTCGGTGTGGTCTCCAACCATTTCGACTATCAGAAGGTCGTGGTGAACCACGACATTCCCTTCCATCACATCAAGGTGACGAAGGAAAACAAGTCCCAGGCGGAAGCGAGGATGCTGGAAATCGTGGAGCAGACGGGGACGGAGCTCGTTGTCCTTGCCCGCTACATGCAGATCCTGTCCGACCAGCTTTGTGCGAAAATGTCCGGTCGGATCATCAATATCCACCACTCGTTTCTGCCGAGCTTCAAAGGCGCGAATCCTTACAAGCAAGCTTACGAGCGTGGGGTCAAGCTTATCGGCGCCACCGCGCACTATGTAACAGCGGATCTCGATGAGGGTCCAATCATCGAGCAGGACACGGCGCGAATCACCCATGCTCAGTCGGCTGAGGACTATGTTTCCATCGGCCGCGACGTCGAAAGCCAAGTTCTCGCCCGGGCTATCCATGCCCACATTCACCATCGCACATTCATCAACGGCAATCGCACGGTGGTTTTTCCCGCCAGCCCTGGCAGCTATGCATCAGAAAGGATGGGGTGAGGAGCTATGACCGCAGTAATCGACGGCAAACAGGTTGCCGCTTCTGTGATCGCAAAGGTGAAGAACGCAGGCGAGGCGCTGCTTGCCGAGACCGGAATCCGGCCCGGCATCGCTGTCGTAATCGTTGGAAACGACCCCGCAAGTCATGCCTATGTCTCGTCGAAAGCGAAAATGGCAAATGAATGCGGGTTTCTATCCGTCAAGCACGAGCTCCCGCAAGACACTGCCCAGGATGAGCTCGCGGCCCTCGTTGACGAATTGAACGGCGACCCTCTCGTGCACGGGATCCTAATTCAGTTGCCGTTACCGGCGCATTTGAATTCAGACGCCATTGTTCAGGCCATCTTGCCTGAGAAGGATGTCGACGGTCTGCATTTCGCAAACGCGGGCAAGGTCGTAACTGGGAATCTCGACGGCGGTCTCATTTCGTGCACCCCGGCCGGGGCCATGGTCTTTGTGCGCGATGTGCATGGCGAAGATCTCTCCGGATTGCACGCCTTGGTTATCGGAAGGTCGAACCTGTTTGGCAAGCCAATGTCTGCATTGCTGCTCGCGGCAAATGCGACAGTGACGACGGCGCACAAAAGCACCCGGGACGTTCCAAGCCTGTGTCGCCTTGCAGACATTGTCGTTGTGGCTGCCGGCCACCCGGATCTCTTAAGGGCCGACTGGGTTAAACCGGGTGCCACTGTGATCGACGTTGGTATCAACCGGGTTTCCGCCCCGGAGCGGGGCGAAGGGAAGTTCAAGCTGGTGGGGGATGTCGCGTTTGAGGAAGTCGCGCAAGTCGCGGGGGTCATAACTCCGGTCCCCGGAGGGGTGGGGCCGATGACCATTGCAATGTTGATGGCGAACACGGTGATTGCCGCCTATCGCAAAGCCGGCCGTAGGCCTCCCAAGTTTTAGAAAGCATCGAGCTAGCGTAAAATGAGCGAATTGCCCGAACGCGAGAGCATGGAGTTCGACGTCGTGATCGTCGGCGCGGGGCCGGCCGGTCTGGCCGCTGCGATCCGGCTGAAGCAGGTCAATCCGGAGCTTTCGGTGGTGGTACTCGAGAAGGGCGCCGAGGTCGGCGCGCACATCCTGTCGGGTGCGGTCGTCGATCCGATCGGCATCGACCGGCTGCTGCCGGGCTGGCGTGAGGAAGCTGATCATCCGTTCAAGACCGAAGTGACGGACGACCATTTCCTGTTCCTGGGGCCCGCCGGCTCGATCCGCCTGCCGAACTTCCTGATGCCGCCGCTGATGAACAATCACGGCAACTACATCGTCTCGCTCGGCAATGTCTGTCGCTGGCTGGCCACCAAGGCGGAGGAACTCGGCGTCGAGATCTACCCAGGGTTCGCGGCCACCGAAGTGCTTTACAACGACGAAGGCGCGGTCATCGGTGTCGCCACCGGCGACATGGGCATCGAGCGCAGCGGCGAGCCGGGCCCGAACTTCGCCCGCGGCATGGCGCTCTTGGGCAAATACACGCTGATCGGCGAGGGCGTGCGCGGCTCGCTCGCCAAGCAGCTGATCGCCAAGTTCAAGCTCGACGAAGGTCGTGACGTCCAGAAATTCGGCATCGGATTGAAGGAGCTCTGGCAGGTCAAGCCCGAGAACCACCGGCCCGGCCTGGTGCAGCACTCCTTCGGCTGGCCGCTTGGCATGAAGACCGGCGGTGGTTCGTTCCTCTACCACCTCGAGGATAATCTCGTCGCCGTCGGCTTCGTCGTGCACCTCAATTACAAGAACCCCTATCTCTACCCGTTCGAGGAGTTCCAGCGCTTCAAGACCCATCCGGCGATCCGCGGCACTTTCGAAGGCGGCAAGCGGCTGTCCTACGGCGCGCGCGCGATCACCGAGGGCGGCTACCAGTCGGTGCCGAAGCTTTCCTTCCCGGGTGGCGCACTGATCGGCTGTTCGGCTGGCTTCGTCAACGTGCCGCGCATCAAGGGCAGCCACAACGCCGTCCTGTCGGGCATTCTCGCGGCCGAGAAGCTGGCGGCGGCGATCGCCAACGGTCGCGCCAATGACGAGCCGATCGAGATCGAACGTGGCTGGCGCGACAGCGCCATCGGCCAGGACCTGAAACGGGTCCGCAACGTCAAGCCGCTGTGGTCGAAGTTCGGCACGGCGGTGGGCGTCGCACTCGGCGGCTTGGACATGTGGACCAACCAGCTCTTCGGCTTCTCCTTCTTCGGCACGTTGAAGCACGGCAAGACCGATGCGCAGTCGCTCGAGCCGGCATCGCAGCACCAGAAGATCGACTATCCGAAGCCCGATGGTGTTCTCACCTTCGACCGGCTGTCCTCGGTGTTCCTGTCGAACACCAATCACGAGGAGGACCAGCCGATCCACCTGCAGGTCAAGGACATGGAGCTGCAGAAGCGCTCCGAGTACGACATCTATGCCGGTCCGTCGACGCGCTACTGTCCGGCCGGGGTTTACGAGTGGGTGGAGAAGGACGGCAAGCCGACCTTCGTCATCAACGCGCAGAACTGCGTCCATTGCAAGACCTGCGACATCAAGGATCCGAACCAGAACATCAATTGGGTGCCGCCACTGGGCGGCGAAGGCCCGGTCTATCCAAACATGTGATTTTGTGCTGCAATCCTTGGAAAACAATGCAAGACGGTGCTCTCGCAAGTAGGGAGTTGAAGTCTTTGGCATTGTTTCGTAGCTCTCGGGCGAGTGGGTTTCGAGTAAAGAAGCGATGAGCAAGCACTACAAAGTATCGGAGCTTTCAGCAGCGACTGGCGTTCCACCGGCGACCCTCAGGTTGTGGGAACAGCATGGATTGATCATGCCGTCGCGAACTCCAAGCGGCTACCGCCTTTATTCGGAGGACGATTTCGCACGTGTTCACCAGATCGTGCGTCTGCGATCGGTTCAAGGTTTGAACCTGGCCGCAATTAAATCCTCTCTTGATGGCAGTGCTCTCGTGGCCCAAGAAGCGTCAAGCGACGAACTACCGACGTCCCGGCTCGGCCATGAGATCCGGCGACTTAGGAAAGAGAAGAAACTTACTATTGTAGGCCTCGCTGAACTGGTGGATGTATCGCCGTCTGTCGTGAGCACCCTCGAACGTACGTCACGCGGGGCGAGCGTTCCTCTGCTTCGGGCAATCGCCGAAACCTTGGGGGTGACGGTAACGCAACTGACAGCAAGCTCGGTGGAAACGCGCGAGGCTGTGGTGCGGCGTGGGGAGGGCAGGGAGCTTCCATCACTCGGGAAGGGGATTAAGATCCGGGAGTTGGCCTCGGGCCCGCGAATGATGGATTGCCAAGAATGGACTTTGGCTCCTGGTGCAGGAAGCGAAGGTTTCTATCGGCACGAGGGGGAGGAATTTATCCGGGTGCTGGAAGGCAGCTTCGAGATCGAAGTGGAGGGTTTGGGACTAGCAACGCTGAACGAGGGCGACGCGATGTATTTTGAAAGCCATAGGGCGCATTCATGGCGATCTGTCGGTTCCAAGCCATGCAGGCTGCTCTGGGTGAACACCCCGCCGACTTTCTAACCCCGATACGTGCGTCAAAAGACGAAGGTGGCGACAATATCGAGCTGCCGGATTGCACTTCTCATAACTCCGGATCATTACCCGCAAGGCGCGATCTTGAGGATCGTTTGACGGCGAGACCGACGGAACCATTCATCCCGATCATCTGAGCTACACTTCCCTAAACCTTGATACCTGATTGCTTTTTCGTAAAACGCAATTGGGGTTACCGCAACATAGCGAAGCTGCTGGGGAAGGCACTTGATGTAAAGCTCCGAAAGGGCAAGCATCGCACCCGCCTGGTCACGAAGTCGAAAACCTTCAACTGTTCAACGTCCGACACCACGGTCTGTCTCTGGGCGGCAGGAGGCCCAAGATTAATATTCGCGCCCGGAGATGAGGCAGATTATCGCGTCGGTGGACTTCAATAGAGATTCGCAAACCCGACATGATTTCTGTAGAGTTTTTGTCTGAATGTGATATGAAATCGTTTCAGACGGACCGATCCCGGATGCGGGCGACCCGGCGAGATTAAGACCTGCCATCTATGCCCCTGATCGCCGGATAGAACGATTTCCGCCAGCAGGAGCTACGAGGGCGGGGCAGGCTCCAAATCTAAAAGGAAACAGGAATGGATATTCCATCACAGGCCGATGTCGTGATCATCGGCGGCGGTATTGCGGGCTGCTCGATCGCCTATCATCTGACGAAGCTTGGTATCAAGGACGTTGTTCTTTGTGAGCGTCGACAGCTCACCAGCGGAACGACGTGGCACGCCGCGGGTCTTGTGACGCAGCTCCGCGCAACGCAGCGTATGACGGAACTTGCGCAATACACCGGGGAGCTCTTCGGGCGGCTCGAGGAGGAGACTGGACAGGCGACCGGTTTCAAGCAGAACGGTTCTTTGCGCCTTGCCAAGACGCAGGCTCGCTATGAGGAATTGGCACGGGGTGCGTCGATGGGGAGGAATTTCGGCCTGCCCGTCGAAGCTATGACCGTTGATCAGATCAAGGAGCGTTGGTCTCCGATCAGCACGGAAGGACTCGTGGGCGGTTTCTGGTTCCCCAACGACGGTCAGGTCAATCCTGCCGACGTAACGATGGCCTACGTCAAGGGAGCGCGCCAGGGCGGCGCCAAGATCCTTGAGAATATCAAGGTTACACAAATCCTTTCCGAGAGCGGCAAGGCTGTCGGCGTGATGACCGAGCAGGGAAGGATTTCCGCCAAGAAAGTGGTCATCGCGGGCGGGATGTGGTCCCGTGACCTCGCGGCTCAAATTGGCGTGACGATACCGTTGCATGCTGCAGAACACTTCTATGTGGTGACTGAAGCCATCCCTGAGCTGCCGCGCAACCTTCCGGTCATGTTCACGGCCGATGAGTGGGCCTATTACAAGGAAGATGCCGGCAAGCTTCTTATTGGCTTCTTCGAACCGGGCGCGAAGCCGTGGGGTCAGAAGGGCATTTCCGAAAGCTTCTGCTTCGATACGATCCCCGAGGACTTGGATCACATTAGCCCCTACCTTGAAATGGCGATGGAGCGCGTCCCTGTTCTGCAGCAGACTGGCATCCAGCTCTTCTTCAACGGGCCGGAAAGTTTCACTCCGGACAATCGCTACCATCTTGGTGAGACATCGGAAATCGACGGTCTCTTCGCCGCGACTGGCTTTAACTCCGTCGGCATCCTTTCATCGGGTGGTGTCGGGAAGGCAATGGCATCATGGATCGCCGAAGGTCGTCCGCCGGTCGAACTGTTGGATGTTGACGTTCGCCGAACGCAATCGTTCCAGCGGAACAAGAAGTATCTCGCAGACCGCTCCGTTGAGACTATTGGCACGCTCTTCGATATGCATTGGCCGGGAAAACAATTCGAAACCGCGCGAGGCGTTCGTCGCTCGCCGTTCCATGACCGCTTGTTGGCATCTGGCGCGTTCATGACAGAACTCGCAGGATGGGAACGCCCTGGATTCTACGGCACAGAGGACGAACTCGCCAACATCGAATATTCGTATTCAAAACCGAGCTGGTTCGACAATGTCGCGGCTGAGTGCGCCAACACGGCTGAGAACGTTTCGCTCTTTGACCATAGCTGCTTTGTCAAATACATGGTCGAAGGCCCAGATGCCTTAAAGTCCCTGAATTGGATCAGCGCGGCTCAATGTGATGTGCCGATCGGGAAGGTTGTTTACACACAGTGGCTGAACGAGAACGGCGGTATCGAGGCCGACGTAACCATCACTCGACTGGCTGAACAGTCTTATTTGGTTGTCACGGTGGCTGTGTCACAGCGACGCGATATTGCTTGGTTCAAGCGACGTGTGCCTGAAGGCGCCCAAGTATACATTACGGATGTTACCTCTGGACTCGCGATGCTCGCGCTGTGGGGACCGAAGTCCCGCGACCTGCTCGCGAGTGTCTCTTCTGATGATTTCTCGAACGAATCCTTCCCGTTTGGTACGAGCCGCGAGGTTGATGTCGGTTACGCGCGCGTCCGTGCCAGCCGGTTGACATTCGTCGGCGAATTGGGTTTCGAACTCTACATCCCAAGTGAAATGGCGGCCCATGTCTATGACGTTTTGATGGAAGCCGGACGAGATTTTGGGCTTAAGAACGCTGGGTTCTTTGCACTCAATTCGATGCGGATGGAGAAGGGCTATCGTCACTGGGGCCACGATATCGGTGAAGAGGATACGCCGTTGCAGGGTGGCGTAGCCTTTACCGTAGCGCTGGACAAGCCAGGCGGGTTTATCGGCCGAGACGTTCTGGTTCGCCAGAAGGCGGAGGGCACGCTGAAGAGGCGTCTTGTGCAGGTAAAGGTCGCTAGTGAGGGCGACGATACACCCCCGATGCTCTTCCACTATGAGCCGCTCATGCGTGACGGCGCAATCGTAGGTTCGATCATGTCGGGTGCCTACGGGCATCGCGTCAAGGCTTCGTTGGGCCTTGGTTATGTCTCGTCCAATGAGGGCGTGACCAAGGAATGGCTGGCCAGTGGCAAATGGGAGGTCGAGGTCGCCATGAAACGCTACCCGATCGAAATCCAACTCGGCGCTTGGTACGACCCGCGTAGCGAGAAGGTGAAGAGCTAGCAGTTAGCCGTGGCTGGAACACACAGGGTTCCAGCCACGGCTATGTGACCACGACCTGAACGGATACCCCGATGACGAAGGTGTTAGTTTTGGGAGCCATCGGTCAAACCGGTCGCAAACTTGTCGAAAGCCTTCAAAGAAGGTCGACAGTGAGGTGATCCCAGCGTCTAGGCAGCCGCATGTATCCGATGGAAGAGCGTTCGACTGGACTGCTCCGGAAACCTGGAAAGCAGCTCTCCACGACGTTGACAGCGTCTACCTCGTCAAACCGAACGCCTATGGTGCTGTGAAGGACGTTGAAGCTACGGTGGCGAGCTTTCTGGACGACGCAAAGTCAGTCCGGCGCATCGTGCTTTTGTCAGAAATCGCGTCTGAATCAAGGAACGAATATCTCGACGAACGACGCGTCGAGCGGCTGATCGAATCTTCGAGATTCGAATGGACGATTTTGCGCCCCCATTGGTTTATGCAGAACTTCTCAGCACCAGAGTACTACCTTCCGAAGTTACGCGACGAGGGCGAGATCAGGGTGCCGACGAAGGGTTGGCCAACTGCGTTCGTCGATACCCGCGACATTGCAGACGTAGCGGCTACAGTCTTTTTAGGGGCAGGGCATGCCGGGAGATCCTACACTTTGACCGGTCCAAGCGCCCACACTTGGCACGACGCGATACAGATAATCTCGAAAGCGGCGGGTCATGAGATGTGGTACGTTGATGCCGATATCGAGGAGCATCTGTCCGGGCCCGCGTATTCAGGTCTATCGAACCAGGTCATTAAGCATCCCCGTGCCGTGTATGAATTCCTGTGCAGCAAGAATTCTCGGATGTATCTGGCGCGATTGAAATCATTTTGGGGCGACCCTCTCTGTCGTTTCATCAGTATGTAAACGAAAGCGCCCATCTGTGGCGACGTGACATCGGCCGATTCAAATTCGCAAAGCGACCATCAGACCGTTGCGGCTGATGATCGCGTCGGAATGCATTTTCAACTTACAGAGCGGAGCCGCCGTTTACCCCCAGCACTTGGCCTGTCACGTAGCTGGCGTCATCGGAGAGAAGGAAAACAATTGCCGAGGCTATTTCCGCTGGATTGGCCTCCCGCCGCAGCGGGATGCTCTCAAGCCATCCTTGGCGGATTTGCTCCGGCACGGCTTCAACCATCGGGGTTGTAGTCGTTCCCGGAGCGACGGCATTTACCCGAATACCGTTACGTGCCTGCTCGATAGCAACGGTCCGCGTCAGACCTACCAGACCCGACTTCGCCGACGAATAGTTCGACTGACCAAACGCCCCCCACCGAGCTTCGGACGACAGGTTTACGATCGAGCCACCGCGACCTACCATCAGGGGCACGATGGTCTGGCATCCAAGCCATGCGCCTTTCAGGTTGACGTTGAGGACCACATCCCAATCGTCCTCGCCCATCTTGAGCAAGGACTTGTCACGTGTCAGGCCGGCATTGTTCACAAGGCCATCTGCTCCGCCAAAGGTCTCCTTGATCTTGATCGCCGCTTGGGCCCAGCTTTCGCGATCCGAAACATCGAGCGAGATGGCCAAGGCACGGGCGCCGGATGTTTCGATTTCTTTGGCCGTCGCTGTTGCCCCTTCGAGATTACGGTCCGCGATCACCAAGATCGCACCTTCCTCGGCCAAGCGGAGAGCAGTCGCTCGGCCTATTCCTTGCGCGCCACCCGTTACGACAATAACCTTATCCTTCAAGCCACGCATTAGCTCTTACCTCCAATTAGATATCTGTTGTAACCGTCCTGCACGATCTCGTCGCGTTGATTGCGGATGGCGACCTCCACCTCGACCACGCCGCGCGACGGGTCCTTTGAGCTGGGCCTTTTCGATTTGACGACGTAGCTCTGGGAAATCCGATCACCCGGTAGGACTGGCAAAAGCATCCGCCGTTGCGTTTCAAGGAAGCCTAGAATTTTCCACGTGGAGAGTTCTGCGCAATTGAGGCCTTCGCCGATTGAGTGCACGAGGAGACCGTGTGCGATGCGCGAGGGATATTTTGTATTCTCGCGGACCCACTCTTCGTCCATGTGGAGCGGGTTGAAATCCCCGCTTAAGCCCGCGAAGTTCACGATGTCCGCTTCCGTGATGGTCCGGCCTGCGGATACGTATTCCGCCCCTTCCTGGATGTCGTTGAACACAGTTTCCATTAGTCAGGCCTTCACAAAGCAGGGCATTTTTACGCCGGGATGAATTTCTCGAAACACGACTTTGAGAGCCATGTCGCAGCGGATCTTCTCGGTAGGGGTATCGACGATCCAGCTCGTAATACGCGCGCCCTCTTCAAGGTCGACAATCGCGATTACGAACGGTGTCATCGCAGCGAACTCCTTGTGGATCGATCGTTCGACCACGGTGAAGGAATACAGCGAGCCACGTCCGGAAGCTTCAACCCACTCAGGTTCCCGCTCCGGGAACCCGGCTACGCGTGCACGGGGATACATTTGCGCTGCGCCTGTAACCGGATCCCTTTGAATGAGGAGAACATCCTTGCTAGCTGCGTCAAACCAATGCTGGGAAAGAGCATTGTGAACCGGATGAACAGAGGTCATTTCGATCATTATTTACCTCCAAGAATGAGAGTGGCCGTGGCCGAGAGCCAGCCGCCTGTGCCATTGACGAGGCACAATTCGGGTGACCTAAGCTGCAGGCCGGGGCTTTCGCCGCGGAGCTGACGCACTGCTTCGATAATCGCGAACATCCCGCGTCTTCCGGCATGGTTTGAGGAGAGCCCTCCGCCATCTGTGTTGATTCGCAATCTTCCGCCCGGAGAAATCCCACCGCCGGAAATGAAGTTTCCAACTTCGCCCTTGGGAACGAAACCCAGGGCCTCGAGCGAGAGGGCTACAGTGATCGTGAAAGAGTCGTAGATTTGCGCGACACGGATGTCGTCAGGCGTTAGCCCGGCCGTTTGGAAGGCCCGACGACCGGAATGCTCTGCGACGGTGGTGGTCATGTCGCGCATCTGATTCATCTGGCCATGGCTGATCGCTTCCCCGAAGCCAAGCACACATGGGCCACCTCGATGCGTGTCTTGTGCGCGAGCCTTGGAGGTGACCACGATCGCCCCGCCGGAATCGCTGACAACACAGCAGTCCAGCTTGTGCAGGGGTGTAGAGATCATCGGCGATGATAACACGTCGTCGATCGTAATCAGGTCGCGGTACATCGCCTGCGGGTTCATATGTGCGTAGCGACGCGCCTGAACGGCAATTTCGGCGAGTTGCTCTGGCTTCAGGCCATACTGGTGCATGTATCGCGTAGTCGCGAGAGCGTATGCGGAGATCGTTGAAACGCCATATGGCACTTCGAACTCGCCGGGGCCGGTTTGGCCTGTATTAAAGTCGCTGGCGTTTAGCGGCCATGAGCGGCCGGAAGATGCGTAGGAGATTACGACTGTGTTGCAGAGCCCGGCCTGGATCGCCGCAACGGCATTTCCGACATGGCTAAGAGGGGCCGCTCCGCCGATGTCGGTGCTGCATACCCATGAGGGGTTGATGCCCACGTATTCGGCAATTTCAACGGCGTTCAACTGCCAACCCGCCTCTGAGGGAAATGAAGCGGCAGTTGCGAAACCATCGACATCGTTGAGTGTCAGGCCAGCATCGGCGAGCGCTCCAGCTATGACCTCTGAATGGATTTGATATGGGTGGATTCCGGGGGCCTTTCGGCGCGGGGATTCGTAGGCGCCCACGATTGACGCGGAGCCGCTTGGAAAACGTTCGGTTGCCATGAGCTAGGTTCTCGCCTTTGTAGCACTTCGACTTGTGGTGAAGGATTTTGCGGCGACGATAATCGTGCCGATCAAAACCGGTGCGATGATGATTGTCGCAACAGCTGAGACCGCCGGAGTGATGCCGCTTCGGAGGAAGGAATAGATCGTGACAGGGAGTGTCTTATCGAGTTCCGTCTGGAACATCGCGAGCACGGCCTCGTCCCATGAAGTCACGAAAGATATCAGGAACGAGCCAACCAGAGCGGGCATGGCGAGCGGCACGACGATGTCCCAGAAGGCTCGAGTGTTGCTCGCGCCCATCGACCAGGCTGCCTGTTCGATTGAGATGTCGACGGCGGCGAGGGCGTTGGCCAGCACGAGAGAGACGAGCGGCAGACAAAGCACGGCGTGGGCGACAACCAGTCCGAAATCGGTGCCAAGCAATCCCAAACGACCTTGTACATCGTAAATGCCAATGCCAAGCAGAATGACCGGGACTATGAGTGGTATGATAGCAGCGATCTGAATGGCCGATTTGAGCGTGGGTGACTTCGAGCGAGTTCCAACCCTTGCAAGCGCGAGGCCGCAGAGCGTAGCGAAAATCGCGGTCATCACACCAACCCTTATGCTCTTGAGGAATGCATCGATCCATATCGGAGATGTCAGAGCCTCGATAAACCACTTCGTGCTGAAGCCGACTGGAGGGAACTGGATCTGGGTTGTCTGCGTGACCGATGTCGGAATAACGACGAGGAGCGGTAGTATCAGCAGCACAAGATCGAAGACGAGCACTGCAACGCATAATCCGGTCACAGATGTTGGTCGGAGGGGGTCGCGGGCGCTTGCTCCCCGCGAGCCTTGCTGGACGGGCGACAGCATACCTTTGCCGCCGATCTTGAGCGCTAGCGCGTAACCAACCACTGAGACCGCTAGGAGCACGATGCCCATCGCCGCCGCCTTGCCCCACTGATAGTTCTGAACCTGCTGCTGGATAAAGATCGGAATTGTCAGATTGTGCGGTCCACCGAGAATGGCGGGGGTAAGGAAGAAACCAAGCCCTAGCACGAAGACAAGCACGCTTCCCCCCAAGAGCGCCGGACGGACCTGCGGGAAATAGATATCGAGGAACACTCGACCTTCAGATGCACCCATAGTCCGTGCGGCGGTCAGCAGCGAGGTGTCGATGGACATCATTGCCGAAACGAGGATCAGGATGAGGTATGGCAACAGGTATGCCACCATGCCGACGATCGTCGCGAAAGTGTTGTACAGCAGTGGGAAGGGACCCAGTCCAAGTGCGCCCGCTGCGGAGTTTATAATGCCCTGCGTACCCAGGATGGTCGTAAAGGCAAAAAGTCTGACGATGATCGATACCCAGAACGGCATAAGTACGAGGACCATCATCAGCGATGAGACGCGCCTTGAGAGGCGGGAGATCACGTAGGCCGCCGGAAACGCCAACAGCACAGTGACAACCATCGACACGAAGGCGAGCATCACACTGTGAAGCGCGACTTGACGCAGGAGATCGTCCTGTACGATGGCCGTGTAGTGGCCGAAGTAAAGCGGCTCGGAAAAGTTTGAACGACCCTTTTCGTGTACGCTGCGCATAATGATCGTTAGCAGCGGCCAGCCCAATGACAGCGCGAGGACAATGATGGCCGGGAGTAGCAAGGCAATCTTCGTCGCGGCAGTGCCGAGGAAAGGCCGTTCCCCGGCAGGGGAGGTGACCCGAACATATGTCATCCGTTGCGACCTTCCTGCGGCATGCGGTATGCGAGCCTGAGGAGTCGAGCGAGATATTTGCGGGTGTCTCGGGGATCGATCATCTCTTCAGCCCCGAAATTCTCGACAGCTTTCCAGATGGACGTCTGTTCCTCGAACCGCCTTGTGAGCTTCTCTTTCAAGGCTGCACGTTCTTCGGGAGGAGCAGCCTCCAATTCGGCTCGGAATGCCGCCTCGACCCCACCTTCGATCGGCATGTCGCCCCATGCGGCACTAGGCCATACAAGCCGCAGGCTCATTGGATTGCGGCTCCCCGTCGCGACCCCTCCAAGCCCGAAGGACCGGCGGATTTGCACGGTTATGACGGGTACCTTCGCCTGCTGAATTGAACGAAGCGCCATCGCACCGAATGTCAGTACGCCAGCTTCTTCGGCCTTCGGGCCTACAAGGAAACCAGGGACATCGACGAGATATGCGATCGGTATGTGGAATCGGTCGCAAAGCTCAACAAACTTTGCTTGCTTCAGAGAAGATTGCACATCGAGCGAACCGGCAACGAACCGTGCATCCGAAGCCAGGATCCCGATCGTGTGCCCTTCGATCCTTGCCAGCCCCACGCGGAGTGAACGACCGTAGTCAGGCGCGATTTCGAAAAATGTATCTTGGTCTGCGATGCACCGTATCAGCTTATGAACGTCGTAGGCGCGTCTTAAGCTCGGGGATACGATCGAGAAGAGCTCGTTCTGATCGTTCTCCGCCCACGTCTCGATCACGGCAGGCCTGCTGGTAACATTGTCCGGGAGGTATGAAAGCACCTGACGGACCTGAGCTAGTGCCGCGTCCTCGTTTTCAGCGGCGTTGTCGATCAGGCCGGATGACCGGGTATGGATGGCCACGCCACCGAGCGAGAACTTGTCGATCTCCAGACCGAGGGCCTGTTTGACCACTGGAGGACCGCCCGCGAACAGACATCCGTTGTCCGAAGTCATCACCGAGAAGTGCGAGATGTGAGCGCGGGCGGCGGAGCTGCCGGCCGTCGGGCCCAATACCGCGGCAAGCACAGGTACCTGCTGCAGAAGGTCGAACATGGGGTAGGTGGGATTGGCAGACTGTAGTTCCGGATAACCGATCTGATCCTGCAGGAGAATGGAACCTCCGACACCGTTGATGAGCATGACGAACGGAATCTTGTAACCGAGCGCGAATTCTTCGATGAATCCACCCCAACCGCCCTTGTAACGCGCCAAGTGTACGCCCGCGCCGCCGCCTTCGACACTGAAGTCCTCCGCACCGATAGCGACGGGACGGCCATCGATTTCGCAGAGACCGCAAACGAACGTTGGCGCAAGGAGCGAGCCGTCCTCGGTAGGGGTCGTCACGAACGTCCCGATTTCAAGAAAGCTGTCCGGGTCGGCGATTTTGGCGATGCGTTCGCGGGCGGTAGTGCGACCGTAGCGGTGCTCGCGCGCTATCCGTTCGGGTCCGCTCGACGCAAGAGCTATTTCGCGGCGACGTTCCAGCTCTGCCAGCAGAGCTTGCCATTCGGGGCTAATGTTCTGGGTCATCGATTCCTCCTCAGATTGACAGGATTTTGGCGCAGATGCTCGCCAGTTCCTTCTTGTCCACCTTGGTTGCGTTCCGGATTGGAAAACTGTCGACAAATACGATGTGCCGGGGCTTCTTGTAGGAGGCCAGCTTCGTCAGGAGGAAGGCCATGATCTCATCCTTTGAAGCGGCCGCATCCTTGCGTGGGACGATCGCGGCGCAAACTACTTCCGTGAACTCCTCGTCCGGGAGACCCACGACGGCAACGTCGATGACTGCGGGATGCTGGCGAATGACGTTCTCGATCTCAGCAGGGTAGATGTTCTGCCCCTTAGAGATAATGAGGTCCTTGCTCCGTCCGACGATATGGATCCATCCATCTTCGTCGATTGTCGCCAGATCGCCGATCTTGAGCCAGCCGTCACGAACCGTTTCCGCGTCGAGCTGGGGAGCGTTCCAGTAGTTGCTCATGACCGACGGGCCTGCTGTCCAAACGTCGCCCACACCTCCCGGAGGAACCTCGCTCCCATCCGCGTCGAGAAGACGGATCGACTGGCCGGGAACACATCGTCCCACAGACCCTGGATGAAGATCGATGTCGTCGCCGTCAACGAGCGTGGGCAGACCCGACTCGGTGGAGCCGTACGCGATTGCCAGGTGGATGTGGGACCAGCGGCGGCGCGCTTCGGCGATCAGCGCTGGCGGGCAGTTCTCACCTCCGGTGTACCACCATTTCATGGTCCCCAGCGGCAACGGGGCGCGATCGTCTGCCTCGATCATGTTGCGGAACATTGATGGGAAAATCAGGGCATGCGTCACGTTCCACTTCTGAACGAACTCGCCCAGGCGCTCGGCGCTCCATCCACGGCTTGGCATGATGGCGACGGTCCCGCCGACTAGGAATGTCGGGATGGAACTCTCGTTCAATGCGGCCGTGTTGTACATCGGCGCATTGAGAAGCATGACCGTATCTTGGTTCATCTGCTTGAAGATGCTGGCCTGCTGCATGGCACACCACATAACGGCGAGCGAGCGCATTACGACACCCTTCGGCTTTCCTGTGGTGCCGGAGGTGTACAAGATCATTTGCACGTCGTGTGGGATTGCGGAGGTGAGCGCGGGATAAGCATCGGCGAAGGCTTCATATTGTGATCCTCCTGCAGTGGCCTCGAGAGTGATCAGCTTCGGACCGTTTGCCAAAGCCTTCGCCGCTTCCTCGGCTATCGGCGCGGTCTCCGTTTCCACGAAAAACAGCTTGGCACCGCTGTCATCGAGAATTGAGGCCACTTCGCTGGAGGTGAGCCGGAAACTGACAGGCACGAACACCAGACCCGCGAACGCGCAAGCGTAATACAGCTCGAAAATCTCGCCCCGGTTAAACAGCATCGAGGCAACTCGATCGCCGGTCTGGAGTCCGGCCGCTCGAAACGAGCCGGCTAGCTTGAGCGCTTTGGATCGCAATTGCTTGTAGGTAAGCGATCCGTGTTCCCACACGAGGGCGAGCTTCTCCGGCTGGTGCAAAACCTGCGAACCAGTATCACCGAGAATAGAGGATACGGTCCACCCGAGGGTAGAGGAAATAACGTGCGACATGTGCGTTCCCAGTTAAGTGTATTCTTGCCCGCTATGCAGAGGCATATCGGGTAGGCGGTGCTGACTCGCCCTTGTCACCCGACGGCACTTCGGTGCCCAGGCGACGAATCCAGTATCTGATGGGCGACTGTTCCCGAAGTTGGCTCATCACTCTCGGGTCAAGCAGCGAATGAATGCTCAGACCGTCCGCAAGCCCAACGAGGTCTGCCGCGACCCGTTTCGGCTCAAGGTCGGCAGGAAGGTCGCCGTGGGCTTGAGCCTGGCGAATGGCTCGCGTCGCCGACTTTCTCCATCCCACGAGATAGCTTTCAAGCTCTTGCCGCAGATCGGCTACTGTCATGCCTTCCGCGTAGAAGAAGAAGAAAATCCGGCACAGCGCAAGCCGCCGCTTATCCAGGGGAATACTTCCTTCAAGGATCTGCTCAAGGGCAGCGATGCCCTCGAGCGTATTTATGACACGTGTATTATGCTCACCGAGGATTTCAGCCGCCCGGCGGAGGCCGCCGAGCAGGAGATCTTGGCGATTTTTGAAATAGTGACCGATTACGCCGGTGGACCAGCCCGAACGATCTGCAACCTCCCGGATCGTGGCCGCGGCTATCCCGGCCTCCGAGACGATGTCCAATAGAACATCGCAGATCTGCTTCCGTCGTTCGTTGTGATCCACCACGCGAGGCATGTCATTCTTTCTCTAGTTTAGAGCGACCCAACGGTTGAAGCGGGCGACTACTTCCGTGATGTTCTTCGCGTAGTAGTCGGCGTTCTCCTCGATCGCTTTCTTAGCATTATCACCAGCAACGATCCAATGTTCCAGATCTTGGCCGTACGCGGTGCTGTCGAGCCCGACAATGTCGGTGGCATAAGTAATCTGCTTGACGAGCGCCTTCTGTCCATCTTGATCGGCGATGAAGTGTGCGATCATAGCCTGGCCGGCGGCCGCATTGGGTGCACCAGTCGGGACAGCGTAGACGGCCTGCGAATACAGAGAGTTTTCCCATTTCGCTGCGAGCGGCGCGTTGTCGTTCTTCACTGCACCGTAGACGCGACCGCTCCAGGCGATGCCTATCGAGCATTCTCCGCTTGAAAGCAGGCGGATGGCATCGTCACCATTCGACCACCACAGGATATCACCCTTAATGGTGTCAAGCTTTGCGAATGCCTTGTCGAGGTTCAACGGATACAGATTATCCCGAGTTGCGCCGTCGGCCAGAAGTGCTGCTTCCAGCACACCCCCGAACTGTGGGTACTTGAACAGGCACCGCTTGCCAGGGAAACGCTTCATATCGAAGAGGTCAACGATGCTGGATGGGGCGTTGTCCGCTGCAAACTTGCTCGTGTTGTAGGTGAATACAATTCCGTAACGCAGCACATCCACGCCGTATTCGTCGTGGGCCGTCGGGCCAAGCTTGTTCAGGTCGACGATGCTGGGATCCAGTTTCTGGACGTAGCCAGCATCGCGCGCCTTGATGAAGTCGCCTTTCGTCGGAAATTCGATCATGCTCCACGGAATGGAAGCGCCGCTATCCATGGCGGCAAAGAACTTCGTCATGTCGGAATTGAAGTCGCCTTTAACCTGGAGACCGGTTTCGGCCACGAAGTCCTTGATAACAGTTTCCTCGCGAGCACGGGTAGTCGCGCCGCCAGAAGCGTCGTGCCAGACGAGCTCGCCCGACACCTTTTCCTTAACTTCTGCTGGCAGCACGTCGGCAGCGAATGACGCGCCCGCCGACTGAAGCATGAGCACTGCGCTAACAGCCATAAAAGCAGCCGTAGTGGTTGATTTCCTCATTGGCATTCCCCTTCCTCTGGTTTGCATTTTCTAAGACAACTGTAACAAAAAGATTCCGGAGCGCAAGGCTGAGTCCACTTGTTTTATTACAGGTGTCTTGATAAAAACCGGCAGACGCTTTTATGATGGCTATAGATTGCGGATGGAGGAAAACGTCGTCCGCGCCGGTCGGCCAGCTAAACAGGGGTAACAAAATGATCAGCCAGGGCGTTGCGACGACGAGCTCGAGCTTGGATAAAAAGACGAAGGAGAGGGCGAACGGTATCGATGTAAAAGATGTCGAGGTCCGCTTCGCGAACGGCTACTTCGGGCTGAAGAAGACAAGTCTTGTCATCGAACCCGGTTCGTTTTGCACGCTGCTTGGCCCGTCCGGATCCGGAAAAACGACGCTTTTACGGACAATCGCTGGGCTTCTTACACCAAGCTCGGGCTCTATCGCGATCGGCGCCAAAGACGTAACGCGCCTCCCGGTTCAAGCGCGCAACATCGGGTTCGTATTCCAAAATTACGCGCTCTTCCCGCACATGAGCGTGGCTCAAAACATTGAGTACCCATTGAAACTTCACAAATGGCCGCAAGCTGATCGCCAGCGGCGAGTGAAGGAGATTCTCGATCTTATTGAATTGCCCCATGCAGCCGATCGCGCGGTGGGAGAGCTCAGTGGAGGGCAGCAGCAACGCGTGGCGATCGGGCGCGCGCTCGTCTATCGCCCGGGGCTGCTTCTCCTCGACGAGCCTATGGGTGCCCTGGACCGTAGGCTTCGGCAGCAGCTTGGTGCTGATCTTAGGGAAATCCAACAGCGTACCGGCATCACCACGGTCTATGTTACGCACGACCAGGAAGAAGCGTTTATCCTCTCTGACAAAGTCGCGATCATGGATGGCGGGGAAATCCTTCAGTACGACACGCCCGCAGAACTCTATTTTCGCCCCAACTCCCGTTTCGCTGCCCGCTTTTTAGGTGAGGCGAACCTGATCGACGTGTTGAGCTTGGAACGAGGCGCCGATGGAAGGACCTTGGTTCGGACAAGTCTCGGCTCGGTTTCCTTGTCACTGCCGCGCTCGATCCTCAAACAGGACTCTTCGTTGTCGATAGTCCTTCGCCCCGAGGACATGATCCTGCTCGGCTCAAATACAGTCGATGAGGCGCATGCACCTCCGATCAGAGTTCATATCGAAAAAGAGCTTTTTCTGGGAAGTCGCTGCATCGTTACGGTTTCTGAACAATCGGGCGCAACGTTTCTAGTAGAGTGCTCGCAGTCACAAATCCCCCCTTCTGGTGTGGAGGTTTGGCTAACCTGGAAAGTTGCATCGACCGTGCTGGTCGATCACTGAGAGCTCGGGGGGAAGAAAAATGAAGAAGATCCTTATAGCAAACCGCGGCGAAATTGCCCTGCGCATCGTCAGGGCGTGCCGGGACGCAGGTTATCAGTCGGTAGCCATCGCCTCCGAGGCTGATATGCAGTCCCTGCATGCTCGCGCTGCCGATGAAGCGTTCACGCTTAAAGGCAACTCGCCCCTGGAAACATATTTGAACCAAGCAGCCATCCTCGACATCGCCAAGCGCAGCGGGGCTGACGCAGTGCATCCTGGCTATGGCCTGCTGTCCGAGAACGAAACGTTCGCCGCTGCTGTACAAGCAGCCGGGCTCGTCTGGATCGGGCCGCCTCCTGAAGCGATCGCCCAGCTCGGCGATAAAGTGAAAGCCCGAGCCATTGCCCGCAAAGTCGGAGCTCCACTTCTTCCATCCCTGGACGACGGCGCAATTACTCACGAGCAGGTTCGGGCATTTGCCGAAGAACACGGTCTGCCGGTAATTATCAAAGCCCAGAATGGTGGCGGTGGCCGAGGTATGCGGATCGTCCGGACGATGGAAGAGGTCGAGCCGCTCATGGCCGCTGCCGAACGCGAGGCAGGACTTGCTTTCGGGAGACCAGAGTGTTTCGTCGAGGTATATGCCGAGCATGCCCGCCATGTGGAGACCCAGTGCCTCGCCGATCAGCACGGTATCGTTGCTGTCATTTCGACACGTGACTGTACTCTGCAACGCCGACAGCAGAAGCTAGTCGAAGAGGCGCCAGCACCATTCTTGACCAACGACCAAATTGACATTCTGAGAAAAGCTTCGGTCGGCATCCTCAAGGAAGTAGGCTATTGCGGTGCGGCGACCTGCGAATTCCTCGTAACGAACAACGGCGAAATCTATTTCCTTGAAGTAAATACCCGCGTGCAGGTTGAGCATCCCGTGACCGAGGAGGTAACGGGGATTGATATCATCCGGGAGATGTTCAACATTGCCGAGGGTAAGCCATTGCCCTTTACGGACGCGCCGGTCCGCGGACATTCGATCGAGTTCCGGATTAATGCGGAGGACCCGTGGGCCGATTTCCGACCTGTGCCTGGCAAGATCAAGCGCATGCGGCTCCCAGGCGGACCGGGGGTGCGGCTGGATTTCGGCTACGCCGAAGGCGATACGATACCGCCGTACTATGATTCCCTGGTCGGGAAATTAATTGTGACCGGTCGTGACCGCGAGCAGGCAATAGAACGCGCGGCTCGCGCACTTGGTGAATTGGTCATTGAGGGAGTGAGCGCGGTGACCCCGCTCCATCGCGCCATCGTGAAACGCCGGGAATTTGTCGCGGAGTATCGTCAGGAATTTGGAGTCTACACCCGCTGGATCGACGTTGAACTCTCACGGCTCGCCGAGGAAGCCTCGGCCCTGCGGGACAAGGGCACCGCGGCGGATGAAGACATTGCGGAAGTGTCGATGATCGAACAGCCCGACGGTGCAGTCGATGTTCCCACCTATCGCGTTGGTATTAAGGCGCCGCTTTCGGGAATGGTACTGGAGCTCTGTGTAAAGCAGGGAGACAAGATTGCCCGTGGTGACGTTGTCGCAATCATGGAATCCATGAAGATGGAACAGTCCATTCTCGCCGAAGAAGCAGGAGTGGTTGCCACGATCAATGTCGAGACGGGTTCATTCATTGAAACCGGAGATGATCTCATGGGGCTCGACTGATATGCCGGTCGCACCGTTTGAATCCGAGGCGGAACACGAGCGCCCTCAAATCAACGCTCTACTGACCCTTGAGGTCGTGGTCGACGACCAATGGATCGACTACAACGGCCACATGACAGAGTGGCAGTACTACAAGGTGCTAGCAGATGCTGGTGAAAATTATCTGCGGGCGATGGGTTTCACTGAAGAGTACCGTCTTCAGGGATACAGTTTCTTTTCCGTCGAAGGACACCAACGAAATCTTCGGGAGTGTCGGCTAGGCACCCCGTTGCGCGTATATACCGAAATGATTGGCTACGACGATACGAAGCTACACATTTACCAGTACGTTGTGGATGTCGCGCGAGATATCGTGCTTGCTACAGGTGAGCACATGATGGTGCACGTGGACACAGTTAAACGTCGGTCCACACCCATCAACGACTATATGCGCGGCTGCCTGCAGAGAGCGTTGGATTCCTGGCGGCCGGTAAATGCGCCCAAAGGGCTTGCTGCATCGATAAAGGCACCAAGAAGCTCCTAATCTCGGGGTCCACTGACGACTATCTTTGCTCCAGACAATGGTCATACCGGGCGGAGCGATTGGCTCACGGGAGTGACACGTCATCTGAGTGCTGGCGGCAGACCGTCTCGCAACGCAAACCATCGCCCCGAGGGCGATGGTAAGCGCCCGATTGGTACCGCCTGCCGGATAGCGCCTTGATGACCTAAGACACGTGTTTAACGACGTCGTTAGCGACGTGTCTTAGGCGAGGTATGGGATGCGTGTCGAAATTCTTGGGCAGGAACGGCGGCGTCGGTGGGGTGATGAACAGAAGCTCGACATTGTCATGTCGGTTGGAGTTTCTGGCGCTACGGTCACGGAGCTGGCCCATCGGCACGATGTGAAGCGGCAGTTGTTCAAACGTAATCTCCCAACGGCTTTGAATGACCCAGAGAATGATCTGTCCCCGACAATGAGTCGGCTGCTGGGTGATTTACACGCCGATCTCCTGCGCCTCGAAGAGCGCATCCGCCAAGTCACCAAAGAGATCGAGGCGATCGCCGATCGCGAAGACGTCACGCGCCGCCTGATGACGATCCCTGGGATCGGCGCATTGGGCGCAACCGCTTTACTGGCCGCCATCGGCGATGGACTGCAGTTCCGCAAAGCCCGCGATCTGGCGGCGTGGCTGGGATTGGTGCCCAGACAATACTCGACCGGCGGAAATCAAACGCTGCTGGGGATCAGCAAGCGCGGCAATCGCTATGTCCGTAAGCTGCTGATGCACGGCGCACGGTCGTGTTTCCGACATCTCGACCGGACGCGCGATCGGTTGGGCAACTGGCTCGACGGCCTTGAAGCGCGGATGCATCCCAACAAGGCATCCCAACAAGGCCGTCGTTGCACTCGCGGCCAAGATGGCACGGATCGTCTGGGTCGTCCTAAACAAACCGGGCGCACTCTACGAACGCAGGGATCCTGCTTTCGCTTGAGGCTCCGGGCGCGATTGCAAGGCTCGAGACGAGTGATGACGAAACAGTGGATCAGCATGCCGTAAACCCTGTGCAAAAAAAGCGGGCTTCGTGCCCGAACCATTTATTGGGAACGGCGTGCGCGGATCTCATCATGGCCTGGCTGCAACAGCAGTCCACTCGCGAGAGGCAGGATACATTTACGCAACTGGAATCGTCATTTGCGACGTCGCGAACCCTTGCACGCACGGGGCGGACCATACATTCTTTCCCAAAAGGTCTTTTAAAGCCGCATTGTCGAGCATCGCATCCGCCAGAAGCCGCTTCAGCTTCGTGTTCTCGTCCTCCAGCGTCTTCAGCCGTTTGGCTTCGGACACGTCCATGCCGCCGAACTTGGCCTTCCATTTATAGATGCTGGCATCGCTGACGCCGTGTTTGCGGCAAAGCTCCGACACCGGCGTGCCCGCCTCGTGCTCCTTCAAAATGCCGATAATGTTGGTCTGTGAAACGGTTGCGCTTCATTCTCTGGTCCTCTCAATGGGCCAGAGCTTACTTCAAAATGGATTATTTCAACGGGGCAAGGTCAACCTGCCTCTCGTCGGCGTTTGGGTCTCCTTGCTGAAGGTACCTTATAAGTACCTCTGCCCCGCGATCCTCGTCTTCTGTGGTATCGGAGGGTATTCCGTCAACAACTCCGCCTTTGATGTCTACCAAACGGTAACTTTCGGCTTGATCGGCGATGCTCTCATCAAGCTTGAATTCGAACCGGCTTTGTTGTTAATCGGCTTCGTCCTGGGTCCGATGCTGGAAGAATATCTCAAGCTAGCAATGGTCCTTTCGCGGGGTGACGTCAGCGTCTTCATTGAACGCCCCGTGAGCGCCGTGTTGCTCGCGCTGGCCGCGATGATCGTGCCAAACATCCGCCGGCGAAAGGAAGAGGCCATCGCGGAGTAGCCTGCTGATCGAAATCTCGTGGCGGGCCAATACAAGGAACGCAAGTGTAACCCCGGGTCCGCGCCCCTTTCCACGAGGCGCGTTACCCCGGATGTCGTTGGCGCTTGGCATCCTCGAACCGTTTCATTTCACTACGGTCGTAACGGTCAAGCGAAATTCTTCAGTCATTCTCGCTGACTGGCAAACTCTTTGGCTAACGCGCGGCTTAAGGTACCGGAGAGAAAGGCAGATACGCAGCGAGGCTGATCGCAGATAGAGCTACGGTTACCCCGGCAGGCTGTCTCTTCATGGTCGAGCCGATGAGCACGCCGGCCACTACGATCAAGAATCCAAACCATGGTGTGTTGCCTGCGAAAGCCCCAAGACCGACAGGCTGATGGCGGTGGCTGCGGGGGTAAGCGGCGCGGCCGCCAGCGCAGCGCCCGACTCCCTGCTGAAAACGCACGCGAACCGGTTCCAACTGAGGCCGATCGCGAGGACGAGGAATACCGGTGAAATCAGGCCCAGCGCCATCACTGAAACATTGCCTGGCCCACAGCTCCGGCGACGCCACCGGCGTCCACCGCGGCATTTCCGCGGGCTGCTAAAGCGTCGCCTACGGCGATCAGGACGGGACTTTCATATCCGATCTTCTCCATGCCGCCGGCAAGCTCCGCGAGGTTGCCATGCCATTCCCGCTGAGTGGCCCGGCTGACGTCGCTTACGACGATCACCCTAGTAGAAGGCTGCAGGCCCTCGCTGATCAGCCGCTCGGAAATCAGCGGTGCTGTCCTGCCGCCCATGTAGAACACGGTTGTCGTACGAGGATCGGCGACGGCCGCCCAGTCGATGTCGGCGGGCAGTCCGCCATGGCGGGAATGGCCGGTGACGAAGCGTACCGATTGGGCGCGATCGCGGTGGGTGAGCGAGATACCGAGACAAGAGGCCATGGCGCTTGCTGCCGTGATGCCGGGGATAACGTCGACGGGGATATTCTCGCGATCGAGATGGGCGATCTCTTCGCCAGCGCGGCCGAAGATCATCGGGTCGCCCGATTTGAGGCGAACGACGCGCTTGCCGGCCTTGGCGAAAGCCAACATTGTCGCGTTGATATCCTCCTGCCTGCAACTTTCGCGGCCGCCGCGTTTGCCAACCAGCATGCGTTTTGCCTCGCGGCGGGCAAGTTCCAGAACCTCGCCGGAAACAAGGTCATCGAACAGGATCACGTCGGCAGCTTGGAGGGCTCGCACGGCTTTTAGCGTCAACAGTTCGGCGTCGCCCGGGCCAGCGCCCACGAGTGTAACGTGGCCGGTAGTGCCAGCATTGCTTCGGATACGATCGGCATCTGCGATGAGGTCCGGCACTGTATCCGCGCCTGGCTCGCCAGTTTTAAAGGTGCGATCAACGAAACGTTCCCAGAAATCTCGCCGCTGAACCGAGGTGAGGGTGTCCGTCACATAGGTACGAACGGCCTGCGCGAGTTGAGCCCAGGATTTGAGCGACTGCGGGAGGAGCGTCTCGATCCGCCTGCGGATAGCCTGGCCGAGGATGGGAGCGGCGCCATCGGTCGAGATGCCGATCACAACGGGCGAACGGTTGACGATCGAGCCGAACTTGAACTGGCAGAATTCCGGTTTGTCGATGACGTTGACGGGAATTCCGGCGGCTGCCGCGCGATCGTGGAAGCCACATGCTTCCTCGTCGGTCTCGCAGTCGCCGACAGCCAAAGCAAAGCTCTTGAAGTACGCCACCTGCCAAAGCGCATCATGGTGGACAAACTGATCAAGCTTTTCCTGAAAGACTTCCGAAAGCTGATCCGTCGGGCAGAAGACATGGACCTCCGCACCCGCTGCCGCCAACCTTCCACGCTGCGCCGTCGCTGCCACCGGCGACCAGCACGGATTTCCCCTTGAGATCGAAGAACAGCGGTAGCGAAGCGAGCGGGGCGATACGCTCCTGTCGATCATTCCGCGGCTTGACGGAGGCAACCATCGATAATCCCTTTGATTTCGACACGACAGGAACCGCAATTGGTTCCGGCATTGAGGTGCTTGCCGATCGCTTCGACCGTATGACAGCCGCCCGCGACCGCGCCCATGATCTGGTTGACGCCGACCGAGAAGCAGGAGCAGACGGTGGCGCCGGGGTCCATCTGGTCCGCACCCGGCCGGCCGGCAAGAACTGCAAAACGAGCCCGAACCGTCTCCAATGGAGTGCTGAGCTGCTTCACGGCCCAGTCGCGCGATACGCCGACAGGCTCTGGTGCTGCATAAAAGGCGAGCAACAGCTGTTCTCCGTCAAAGAAACCATGACGTTGCTGTTGCGTCGGGCGGTCTGCATAAGCGAGATGCTCGCCACGGTCAGAAAGACCGAAGGTATCACGACACCACGTTTCGATATCTTCAAGCGGCTTGTCGAAGCCGAATTCCACGCGCCAGCCGGCTTCCGCCTTGGCAATCGCCCAATAAGGCGCGTCCAGTCGCTCGGGGCGCGAGGCGACAACCGCAAAGCCGTAATACGCGATGTCGGCAGGTCTGACCTTGACGCCAATATTCTTCAGCGCCGGCTGGCCGGAAACAGGGTCCGTGCGTGGCGCCAGCAAGGTGGTCACCCGCGCATTGGCCGCAAAATCGTCGTTCCAATGCATCGGCACGAAGACGCTGCCGCGCGGCTGCCGCTCCGTGATCAGTGCTCGAAGCACGACGGAACCCAAAGCATTCTCCAGCCTCACCAGTCCGGCCTTGTCGATCAGGAGTTCGGCAGCGTCTGCCGGGTTGATTTCGACAAAGGGCTCGGCGAGATGCGACGAGAGCCGCGCCGCCTTGCCGGTGCGGGTCATCGTGTGCCACTGGTCGCGAATGCGACCGGTGTTGAGAATGAAGGGTGTATCCTTGCCCGAGCGCTCCTCCCGCTCGGATTTCACAGCAATGAACCTGGCCTTGCGGTCGGGCGTGTAGAATTCGCCACCGGCAAAGAAACGCGTGACGCCTTCGGGGGTGCCGTCACGATGCGGCCATTGGAACGGTGTCAAGGCCTCGAAGGCATCAGCTGAGATCCCGGCTTTCGCGCCGATGTCGAAGTCGCGGGTGCCGTCGTTCTCAAATCCTGAAAGAGCGGCATGCTCGGTGAAGATTTCGGCAGGGCTGTTGTAGTCGAAGCCGTCGAAGCCCATGCGCTTGGCAACCTCTGCCATGTGCCACCAGTCCGGTCTTGCCTCTCCGGGCAGATCCAGAAAATTGCGTTGGCGGGAGATGCGGCGCTCGGAGTTGGTGACGGTTCCGTCCTTCTCTCCCCAGCCGGTGGCGGGTAGTAACACGTGGGCGAGGGCGGCGGTATCGGTGTTCTTTTGGATATCGGAAACAACGACAAAGGGGCAGTTGCGGATGGCGTCTCGCACCCGATCGGCATCCGGCATCGAAACGACCGGATTGGTGGCCATGATCCACAGCGCCTTGATGCGGCCGTCGGCGACGGCCTCAAACATCTCGACAGCCTTGAGACCGGGCCTTGTCGCTATCGTCGGCGAATTCCAGAAGCGCTGCACGCGATCACGCGCGGCCTCCTCCTCAATGTTCATGTGCGCGGCCAGCATGTTGGCAAGTCCGCCCACCTCGCGCCCGCCCATCGCATTCGGTTGTCCCGTCAGGGAGAAGGGGCCCATGCCCGGCCGGCCGATGCGCCCGGTTGCCAGATGACAGTTGATGATCGCATTGACCTTGTCGCTGCCAATCGTCGATTGATTGACGCCCTGGCTGTAGCACGTGACGACCTTTTCCGTCGTTTCAAACAGACGATAAAAGGCTCGCAGTTCGGCGATCGATAGGCCTGTTTCCTCCGAGATATCCGACATGCTTCTGGTTTGCGCCGCTTCAAGCGCATCCTGGAAGCCAATCGTATGGGCCGTTGTGTAATCGTTGTCGAATGCCGACGATCCGGCGAGATGGGCAAGCAACCCGTTGAAGAGGGCAACGTCGCCGTCGCTCTTGATCATCAAGTGCGTGTCCGCCAGATCGGCGCTTACCGAACGGCGCGGATCGATGGTGACGATCTTCAGTTCCGGTCGGCTTTGTCTTGCCGCCTGGATGCGCTGGTTGAGGACGGGGTGACACCAGGCGAGGTTCGAACCCACAAGTACGATCAGATCGGCGAGTTCCAGGTCCTCGTAGCAACCGGACACCGTGTCCGAGCCGAAGGCGCGGCGGTGGCCGGCGACCGAGGAGGCCATGCAAAGCCGCGAATTGGTGTCGATATTGGCCGAGCCGATGAAGCCTTTCATCAGCTTGTTGGCGACGTAATAATCCTCGGTCAAACATTGACCCGAGACATAGAATGCGACCGAGTCCGGCCCGTGTTCAGTGATCGTTTGCGCGAAACGTTGGGCGACGAGATCGAGCGCCTCATTCCAGTCCGCACGCTTGCCATGGATTTCGGGGTGGAGCGCCCTCCCATCCATGGAAAGTGTGTCAGCAAGCGCCGAACCCTTGGAGCAGAGCCTGCCGAAATTGGCAGGGTGATCGGCGTCGCCGCGAACCGCGACCGCGCCGTTGTCATCGACCGTTGCAATCACGCCGCAGCCGACGCCGCAGTAGGGACAGGTCGTTCTCGTCTCAGAGGACATTGCCGGCCCCCACTGCTGAACGGGATTTCCCTGGCCCCTCCGCCCTCGTTCCTGTGCTCCTCACAGGAATCCGTCCACGCGAACTCGTTCGCGTGAAGGGACTTTTTCGCGCCGTAGACACGACGCCGCTGGATCCCTGTGACAAGCACAGGGATGAGGATGCGCGCGGGGTGTCACCAGCCGGAACAGGACGAGGGACGGTATCATTCATGAGTTCACTCCGCCGCGACCAGCAGGCTTTCGAGTGCGATGAACAGCGCGCCGCCGTCGATGCGCACCGGGATGGTGCGCACCGCGCCCTCGTCCGCCCCAAGGGCCTTGCCGGTTTCGAGCGAGATCACCCAATTGTGCAAGGGGCAGGTCACCGCCGCGCCGTGGACGATGCCCTGCGACAGCGGCCCGCCCTTGTGCGGGCAATGATCCTCGATGGCGAAGACGTCGTTTTCGGCGGTACGGAACACCGCGATCTTGCCCTGGGGCGTCTTCACGCAGCGCGCGCCCCTCAGCGGAATGTCGGAGATGTCGCCGATCGGATGCCAGTTCATGTCCATCACCTCACTCCGCAGCTTCAGAAAAACCGACCGTCGCCATCGGCCGGAACTCGTGTTTGTCCTTGCCCGAGACGCGCTCCGACCAGGGATCCACCTGGGCGAATTTCTGGCTGAAGACGAAGCGGTCGAAATAGGCCTTGCGTTTCTCGGCATCGCCGATGATTTGGCGGCGGATTTCGTCGAGGCCGACGCGTTTGGTCCATTTGTAGATACGCTCGAGGTAACGCGCCTGTTCGCGATACATCTGCGTCAGCGCCACGATATGCTCCAGCGCCTCGTCCTCGGTCTTGACCAGCCCGAGAACTTCGGTGCCCTTGATGTCGAGGCCGGCGGCGCCGGCGAAATGGATCTCGAAGCCCGAGTCGACGCAGATGACGCCGATGTCCTTGCAGGTGGCTTCCGCACAGTTGCGTGGACAGCCGGAGACCGCCATCTTCAGCTTGGCCGGCGTCCAGGAACCCCACATGAACCTCTCGATGCGGATGCCGAGGCCGGTCGAATCCTGGGTGCCGAAGCGGCACCAGTCGGAGCCGACGCAGGTCTTCACCGTGCGCAGGCCCTTGGCATAGGCCTGGCCGGAGACGAAGCCGGCCTTGCCGAGATCGGCCCAGACGGCCGGCAGGTCTTCCTTCTCGATGCCGAGCAGGTCGATGCGCTGGCCGCCGGTCACCTTGACCAGAGGGATCTCGAACTTGTCGACGACATCGGCAATGGCGCGCAATTCCTGGGCGTTGGTGACGCCGCCCCACATGCGCGGCACGACCGAATAGGTGCCGTCCTTCTGGATATTGGCGTGGACGCGCTCGTTGATGAAACGCGACTGGTAGTCGTCGGCATATTCGTCCGGCCAGTCGCAGACGAGATAGTAGTTCAACGCAGGGCGGCACTTGGCACAGCCGCAGGAGGTCTTCCACTCCAGTTCCTGCATGACGGCGGGAATTGTCTTCAGGCCCTTGGCCTTGATCAGCCGGCGCACGTCGTCATGGCCAAGCTCGGTGCAGGTGCACATCGGCTGGACGGCGGCCGGATTGTAGCTATCGCCCAGCGTCAGCGACATCAATTGCTCGACAAGGCCGGTGCAGGAGCCGCAGGAGGCGGACGCCTTGGTGTGAGCCCGCACGTCGTCGAGCGAGGTCAGGCCCTTCGCTCCGATTGTCTGGACGATCTTGCCCTTGCAGACGCCGTTGCAGCCGCAGATCTCCGCATCATCCGGCAAGGCTGCAACGGCCGCCATAGGGTCCAGCGGAGATCCTCCCTGGTAGGCCTGGCCGAAGATCAGGGTTTCGCGCATGGCGGAAATGTCGGTGGCTTTTTTCTTCAGGTCGTTGAACCAAGCGCCGTCGGCCGTCTCGCCATAGAGCACCGTGCCGATGATGCGGTTGTCCTTGAGCACCAGCCGCTTGTAGACACCGCCGGCTGCATCGCGTAGCACGATCTCCTCGCGGTCATCGCCATCGGCGAAGTCGCCAAGCGAGAAGAGGTTGATGCCGGTGACCTTCAGCTTCGTCGGCGTGTCGGAATGGACGAAGGCGGGCGAGCGGTCGCCGGCCAGGTGCGATGCGGCGACACGCGCCATCTCGTAGAGCGGTGCGACGAGACCGTAGACCATGCCGCCGACCTCGGCGCATTCGCCAAGAGCCAGAATGTCGCCGTCGGAGGTCATCATGCCGTCGTCGACAACGATGCCGCGATTGACCGCAAGGCCGGCGTCCTTGGCAAGGCCGACATTCGGCCGAATGCCAACTGCCATCACCACCAGCGTTGCCGGGATGATGCGACCGTCATCGAGCTCGATGCCTTCGACTTTGCCGTCGCCGACGATGGCCTTGGTATTGGCCTTGCAAATGACCTTGATGCCGCGTTCCTCGACGGCCTTTTGCAGCAGGTAGCCGGCGGCTGGATCGAGCTGCCTCTCCATCAGCGTCGGCATGACGTGCAGCACGGTGACGTCCATGCCGCGAGAGGCAAGGCCAGCGGCCGCTTCAAGCCCGAGCAGACCGCCACCGATGACGATGGCCTTTTCGCGCGACTGGGCGGCAAGCAGCATTGCCTGCACGTCGTCGAGGTCGCGGTAGGTGATGACGCCGGGCAGATCCTTGCCCGGGACCGGAATGATGAAGGGCACGGAACCTGTCGCGATGACGAGCTTGTCGTAGCTTTCGGTGACACCGTGATCAGAGGTTACAGTCTTCTTCGCGCGGTCGATCGCAACGACCTTATGGCCTTTGTAGAGCGTGATCCCATGCTTGATGTACCAACCGTCGCCGTGGATGATGATCTGCTCGTAGTCCTTCTCGCCCGAAAGCACTGGCGAGAGCATGATGCGGTCGTAGTTGACGCGCGGTTCAGCGTTGAAGATCGTGACCTGATATTGTCCGGGAGCCTGTTCGAATAGATGCTCCAGCATGCGCCCGGGCGCCATGCCGTTGCCAATGATGACGAGCTTTTGGGTCATATTTCCAAGTCCCTAGATTAGGCAGTTGCTGCTGCCGCCGAGGAAAGCACCTGGCGCTCCATCCGCATTACGGACAGGTGCATCCAGATGAGGGAGATCGCGATGATCGCAAACAGCAGCAGAAAGCAGCTGGACCACAGGCCGGTCATGTCCTTGAGGAGGCCGAAGGCGATTGGGAGCAAGAAGCCGCCAAGTCCGCCCATCATGCCGACGATGCCGCCGACGGCGCCGACGCTGTCGGGATAGTATGCCGGGATGTGCTTGAAGACGGCCGCCTTGCCGAGGCTCATGAAGAACCCGAGCACGAAGATGACGACGATGAAGAGGGAAGGAGTGACCGCCGCCGCCGGTAGTGAAAGGACAAGGGTCGCTGCGCCGCAAACAAGCAGCATCGCATACATCACGCTTCTCGCGCCCTTCTTGTCGGACAGGAAGCCCCCAAAGGCGCGGAAGATGCTGCCGGGTATGGAATAGGCGGCGGCGATCATGCCTGCGACTTCGAGGTTGAAGCCATGGACGCCGACCAGATAGCGCGGGAGCCACAGCGCCAGGGCGACGAAGCCGCCAAAGGCGAAGGCGTAATAGAGCGAGAAGCGCCAGACCTGTACATTCTTCAGCGGAGCGAATTCCTGCAGGAGGCTCTTGGACACGACGCCGTGATCACGGCGCTCACGGAATGCAGGATCGTCGGTGGTCGAAAACCAGAAAATGATTGCCGTTGCCGCGAGGACAAGGGCCCAGATCTCGGCTACCATCTGCCACCCCCAGGCGATCAGTATGAACGGTGCTGCGAACTTCGTGACGGCAGCGCCGACATTTCCTGCGCCGAAGATGCCGAGTGCCGTTCCCTGTCTTTCTGGCGGAAAGAAGGGTGAAACATAGGCAACCCCGACCGCAAAGGATCCTCCGGCGAGACCGACACCTAGGCCTGCAATGAGCATTTCCGTATAAGTTGTCGCATAGCTGAGCAGGAAGGTCGCCAGTGCCGAAGCCAGCATGGTGAGCGTGTAGACCAAACGGCCACCATAACGCCCAGTCCAAATTCCAAGGACGAGACGGACGACGGATCCGGTCAGGATGGGCGTGCCAACCAACAAACCAAACTGCGCCTCGGAGAGGCCGAGGTCCTGCTTAATGCGAACACCGATGATCGCAAAGATCGTCCAGACCGCGAAACAGACGGTGAAAGCAGCCGTGGAAATCCACAGCGCTTTCGCTGGTTCGCCGGCATACATCGAACAGTTTCTCTTAGAATTAGACATGACTTCTCCGCGGCCCGACAAGGTCGTGCCCATGAAACGTTGAGGGTCAGAAATGCGAAAAGCCGCACGTCAGGACACGCGCACAAAAGTGCACGGGGATATCCTGCTCAGCGGCTTTGCTTGAGGCGCCCGTCGTTGGACGCTGTGCGGCCTTTCGGCTCAGAAACTATTGTGCAAGACGCATGCCAGTTTCAGAATTGGTATGGTTTCGCGCGTTTTGGGGGGAAATCCTGCCCGAACTGACTAAGGCAGTAACCAACATACTCAGCTGACGGTGCTAAAAATTGTGCACTGCATAGATTATGGGCAGAAGTCACAGCTGTTTTTGGGCAGCGAGATATTCTTCGATGCGATCGGGGTCAAAAAGGTTACCGTCGAAAAAGCCGTCAGGGCCGAGCGTCAATGCGCCACTGGAGCCGACCGGCGTCTCGATGCGCAACGCGCCTTCCACCTTGGAACTAGCGGCCGGCATCGCGAGACCGAGTGTCTTAAGGGCATTCCGGTAAATATCCGGTCTATAGGTATTGCCTGCGACCCGTTGATGGGGGGCGGTATGCTCGACCTGTCCCCAGCGAACCATCTGCGTATAGAACCAGAGTGCGTGGCTCTTCCACGGAAACGTCGCCGCTTTAGCGTTCGGTACGAAAAAATCCTTCACTGTTCGCGTGTTGCGACCGCCAATTCTAAGTTCGCCCGTCAGGGCGGGACGCAGCCAGTCCGCGGACTTGTCGATGTACGCAGGCCCCGAGAGTAACATGGCAAGCTCCTCATGGTTGGCCGCGTCGGCGCACCAGAGTGACGCATTGTAGAGCGCCCTCAGCAATGCCGCGAGCGCTTCAGGATGACTGTCGCCCCAACGGCCGTTCACCCCGAGTACCTTTTCCGGACTGGATTTCCAGATCGCTGCCTTGATCGTCGCCAGATATGCTCCACGTTTCACAACCCCGAACGTATTCCAGGGTTCGCCAGCGCAATAGCCGTCGATGGAACCAGCCTTCAGCGCGTCCCCCATATCCGAAGGAGGCAGGGTCACGATCTCGACCTCACGGTCGGGATCAATGCCACTCGCAGAAAGCCAGTACCGCAATTCGTAGTTATGTCCGGAATAGGGGTGCACGACACCGAAACGAAGCCGGTCTCCTGTCCGCTGTGAAATCACTTGCCGCAGGGCGGCGCCGCTTGAGCGGGCGTCGAGATCGCCGGCTGCACCGTTGTCAACCATCTTCCACCAAAGGTTGCCCGAAACCGCGACGGCATTTCCGCCGAGCCCAAGCGCCATCGGCACGATCATTCGCGGTGCGGGCGCCGTGAGTCCAAGGTTGCAGGCAATCGGCATAGGCGCAAGAATGTGGGCTACCTCGAAATGTCCCACGGCCAATCTGTCCCTGACCGTTGCCCAGGAGCGCTCACGCACGAGCGTGAGGTCCACCTGCTCGACTTCTGCAAAGCCTTTTTCTTTGGCAACGACCAAAAGAGCGCTGTCGAGAAGCGGCAGGAAACCCGCCGTGATTTCATGCCGGTTCTTCTTCATGCGTCCGCTCCTGGGTCGAGCAGGCTTGCCGCAGTGATAAGGCTTTGAGCGATCTCGACGATTTTCCTGTTCTGGCTCATCGCCGTGCGTCGCAGCAAGGCATAGGCCTCCGTCTCGGAAAGCCCACGGGTGCGCATCAGCAACCCTTTGGCACGATCGATCAATTTGCGGTTTTCCAACTCGCCCCGTGCGTCTTCAAGCTCACGGCTCAGTCGCGAAAACGCATTGAAACGGCTGATCGCCATTTTGAGGATAGGACGCACGCGTTCCTGTTTAAGACCGTCGACAATGTATGCTGAGACGCCGGCGTCCACGGCAGCTTCGATTGATGCTTCGTCGGACTTGTCTACGAACATGGCGATAGGCCGTTTAACCGCGCGCGATATCTGGAACATGCTTTCCAACATGTCCCGGTTGGGATTTTCGAGATCAATGACAATGACATCAGGATCGATCTCGGTGATCCTTCTGGCAAGACCATTCATGTCGGCGATGATCGTGACCCGAACGTATCCCGCGTCCCGCAACCCGTCCTCAATGACGGATGCGCGAATGCGGTTCTCATCGATGACCAGTACGTTCAGGCTGCTAGGTTTCATAAAACAGACGACACAGGTTTGCTGACATTCAAATGCGGAACTGGTGTTGAAGAGGACAAAACGTTCGCTAAACGAAGCGGTCGACTACTGCGGGCCGACGCCGGATAGCGGTGAGCGCAACGAATGGCCCACGGCTTTCGTGATTGACTAAATAGGTTTCTGGCTCTCGGTCAGAACTTCTGTTTTGCCCGCTTCGGCATAAAGTAGGTTCGGATATTGACGAGTGCTTCGGCGACGTCAGCAGCATCCTGGCGGGTCGCTTTTCGTTTTGTCTCGCCGAGCCTGCGGATGGGCGCGATGATATCGCCAGTCCCGGCATGACCTCGAAGGACCGGCTGCCAAAGCCTCGGCGCGTATCCTGTTCCCAACAAAAAGCAGAGGTCCCAATCGAACTGATCAAAGGTCTGATCATCGATCCTGGTGAACCTGGGCCGATGGTCTTTCGGTGTTTCGGAAAGGCTCGCCGAGATGCGGTTATACTCAGCAACGATCGTCTGTACGGCCCGATGTTCTGTTGTCTCCATCGGCAGGTTCAGCGCATCCGGACCGGTCAGTTCCGGGATCCATTTGCGTGGGTCGATGAACTTCGGGCCGATGATGAGAGCCGTAAGATAACCATCGAGACCGCTCATTGACCAGATTGGCGATGCTGGACGACGTGCCCTGATAAACGCCTCGAACGCCTCATCATCAAGCTTCGGTCGTGCGGTCGTCATGCCCTGGTTGTTGTGCGTCATGCCGCCCGTCGCTCCTGCTCTGTCATCGCCTCGCGCTCAGCCTTCCAGTTCCAAGGGAGGAGACTTTCCATCTCGCTGGCTTTCACTTTGCCGGAGATGATGCGTTCCAGCACATCGGCTAACCAGGCCTCGGGGTCAACACTATTGAGCTTTGCTGTGTTGACGAGCGATGCCAGGACCGCGAAGGTCTTGCCACCGCGCTCATTGCCCACGAACAACGAATTCTTCCTCGTCAGGGCCACCGATTTCATCGAACGCTCGACCACATTGGAGTCCACTTCGATCCGGCCATCCTCCAGGAAGGCTGCCAGTCCGTTCCAGTGGTTGAGCGTGTAGGTGACGGCCTTGCCCAGCGCCGATTTTGCCGACACCTCGTCGCTCAGTTCGGTGAGCTGGGCCTTCAGTTCGCTCATGATGGGCGCTGCCTCGCGACGCCGCACCCTCAACCGGGTATCGTCATTCTCGCCTCGGATCTTCGCTTCGATGCGATAGACCTCGGCGATCCTGGCCAAGATCGACAGCGCCTCCGAGGAGCCGCTCAGCTTGACGACATCGACGAACTTGCGTCGCGCATGGGCAAGGCAGAAGGCCAGCCGCAGCGGCGCGACATTGCTCTTTCCCCGGCGCTTGGCCAAGGTTTTATAGGCTTGATAGCCATCAACCTGAAGCACGCCGGCAAACGACGACAGTTGCCCCTCGACCTCACGAGCGCTGCGGCTTTCGGCAAAGATATAGGCCACCGCCGGCGGCGCCGGACCATTCCATGGCCGATCGTCGACCGCCTGCGCCCAAAGTTGGCAAAGCTTGGTGCGTTTGCGCCCCGGATCGAGCCGCGGAAGCGGCGTCTCGTCGCAGAACACCCTTGGCTGGGAGCGGATGAAGGCGGTAAGTGCGTCGTAGAGAAGCTCGAGCCACCAGGCGACCCGCGTCACCCAGGCGCCGAGCGTGCCGCGATCGATGATCACGCCGCAGGAGGCAAGCATCTGCGCCTGGCGATGCAGCGGCAAATGCCAGGCAAACTTCGAAACGGCGACATGGGCAGCGAAGGCCGTGGTCACCATGCCGCCGTCCATCACACGCGCCGGCGCGGGCGCTTGCACGATGACGCTTTCGCATGCCCGGCAGGCATAGCGCGGTCGGAGCGTCCGTTTCACCCGTACAACCGCCGGCACGATGTCGAGCGCCTCGCTGACATCCGTGCCGATGCAATGCAGTTCGAACGAACAGCACGGGCATATCTTGCTCTCCGGCTCGATGACCTCGTCATACCGGGGAAGGTGCTTGGGCAAACGACCGATGTTACGCGATGGCGCCCGTCGAGCCTGCGTTGTCTCCTCGGCGACGGGCGCGACATCATTATTGGCCGCCTCGGGAATGGGGCTGAGATCGCCTAGGTCGAGTGTCGCCTGGGTCGGGTCGAGCGTCGTCATTTTCTCCGATTTCGGCCCAAAGAGCTGCTGCTCCAAGAAGGCAACGCGCGCCTTGAGGTCGGCATTCTCTGCATCGAGCGAGAGAATGATCCGGCTCAATTGCGCGGCATCCTGAGGCAAGGGGTCGGGTCGAAGCGGCATGGCAGACCCTACCATACAAGCCTGAATCTTCAAGCAAAACCAATAGGATCAGCCTGCTTTCGTCGGCCGCTTTACTGCGTTTCGTTTGACGCGCGTCCAGTCAATGCCGGCCAGCAAAAGCGAGAACTCCTGGCTACTCATTTGCATCGCGCCATCGCGGATCGGCGGCCAAACGAACTTGCCCGCCTCAAGCCATTTCGTCGCCAGGATCATGCCTGATCCGTCCCAATAAATGCAGCGAAGGCGATCGAGACGCTTGGCGCGGAACACGAACACGTCGCCACAATAGGGATCGGCCGCAAGCGCTGACGCCACCAGGGCCACCAGGCCATTCATGCCGCGCCGGAAGTCGACCGGCTGCGTCGCCACCATGATTTTCACGCCATTCGGCGAAAGTCCGATCACCGGCGTGCTCGCAAAGCCGCCACCATCGCCTGCGCCAACTCGGGCGCCACCGAGCCGATCACGGTCATGCGTGCCCCGGCAAACTCGATCTCAATACGACCCGCGGCGTAGTGGGCGACATCCGATGGCGAGCTCTCGGGAGACGTTCGATGGCCAACCACCGTCACCGGCACGAACACGGCCTGCTGCGCGCAGGTCTTGGCAAAGCGACGAGAGGTCAGCCCAGCTTCCCGACGCCAGACGTTCAGCAAGCCGCGATTGACGCCCCAGCGCCTGGCAACGGCCGAGATGTTCACGTCGGGCTCTGCGCTTTCCGCAAGGATCCGCGCCTTCTCCTCGTCAGTCCAATTCCGCCGCTGGCGTCGACCGGTGATCACCTCGATCCGACGATACTTTCCCTCATGCCTGGCTTCATGCATGCCTTCATCCATGACTTCAAGCATGGCATCAGCGCGATCTCCAACCATTCCGTTCCGCTCCTGTCGATGAAGGAGCTTATCTCGCGGCCTCAATCACAAAAGGAAAGGTGGGATGTTCGTCGCGCTCACGGATAGCGGTTTCGGGTACCGAGCAGGCCCCCTCCCTTCCAAGCCCAGGATTTACAATCTTTGCCGAAGGAGGTTGGAGGCAAATCTCCGAGGAGGGAAGGTCTGAATCCTTGATTTGGGTACGCCTTGCAAAAAAAGCCGCGGGGAGCAGTCTTCGGTCGAGTTGCAGGACACCTTGAGTGCGGCCGCTGCGAAGCGGCCTCTCGCATGTCTGCCCGAATAGGTTCCTTACATTGCAAGGTTGTGCTTCTGAAAACGCGTAAAGTTATCGTCGAGAGCCGCGGTAGGCTATTGCGCCGACGCTTCGCACCGAGCGTGAGAGGCCATTCTATCGATCGATAGCTTTGCAGCAATCGGGGTTGAGTGCGGTCCTTCAAGATCCCCTCAGTCCGCCTGCATGTGTCTCATGTGGCCCATGAGTTTCGCTAGGATCGAGTGGCGGCGAATGGAGAGAAGGCCCAATGACCAATATTGAGACATGGCGAGCACAGGCCCGGGGGTAGCCTGTATGACCTCACCGATCCTTCGCGGAAGGTACTCCCCTCACGGGTCCACATTCGGCCGAATCTACAGCTTCGGCTGCGGGCTCATCAATTACCGGACGGGTGCGAGCGTTGAAACTGCTCGGCATCCACCAATTGGGGTCGTTGCCTAGCAACATCTGAAAAAAGCCGGCCGCGTAGTCGGTGTCTTGGCTCGCGTTTTCCCGAAACGACCACCAGCTTCGAAGATCATCGACCATCTGGCTCACATGGACGTCCATGTGAAATTCCTGCCCCATCGTGGCAGCATAGACCGACAGGCAAAAAGTCGTCGCCACATATCCTTCAGGCCAGAACGCTGCTGGTGATTTCGGGTCAACGCCGGTAGGAGCGCGTATTGCCTTGATTGGCATATCCGCTACGAGTTCGCGCAGTACGAGAGACGGCGCAAATTGAAAAAACTCGCGTCGCTCCGTCCTCTCCTTCGGCTTCTGGCGGTCGATGTTATCCAGCCAGCGAACAAATGCTCCTGCTAGCTTGACGTCATCGATGGCGAAGTCGCAACCCATCGCCTCGCCGCAAAACACGGCGTGTGCATGAAAGGCTGCCTTGAACCAATGCAACTGCCTGACTGCCACCCTTAACGGCTTGTTGGTTCGGGGTAGATTGTGCACCGATCGCGACAAATCAAACATGGCTGGCGCACCGTTCAAAAAGCGCGGCCAAAGCAGAGCCATCTTTCTCCTGATAAAGATCCAGGATCTTCTCTTGAAGAGCGACCGCTATATCAGTCGCGGCAAAGATCATCGCTTCTCTGCCGGCGTCATCCGGTTCCGCGAGCAGTGAGAGCATCCCGGCAAAAACCGCGACGACAATTATGCCGGGGCGCGTCACGGGTAACCGGTCATCCAACTGATCAATTGTGATCGATCTGTCATCCGCAAGGTGCAACGTCAATTGGGCCGCAAGCTGGTAGACGTCTTGGGACCGAGTCGTTCGTACAAAGGCTCGCAGAGCGGCGCTCTGATTGATCAGCGTTCTCTTGGCGCCGAGATGGCTCAATACAAGCTTCATTGTCTCATAGAAAGCGACCGAAAATTCGTATTGCGCCCGCGATGAAGCAATGACTTCGTGGAAGCTTTTGGATTTCGCCGACTGCTCGAGGAGTGAGTGTGCTAATTTGCACGCAAATTGATCAACGTTGCGGGCGAGCACCTCAATCTCACCAAGCGCGGACAGGGCGATCTCCGATGCCGGTGCCGGGAGTCGCCGTGGGGCTGTCTCCTTCACCGTGTCACGCCCCCTTCTGAGTGCATAACGCAACGACCTCAGCACGTCTTTCAAATGCGTCGTTTGTGGAGCGAAATCGGGCGACATGCCAACCTACCTCAGTGCGCCTCTGTCAGGGCCGCGACATCAGACTGCAATTGACGCCTCGGTGTAGCTTTAATAAACGCACGAGTCGCATCATAATTCGCCACGCCAGCCTGACTTCCCAAGCCGGTGGCGTTTAATGCGGAGGACGCTTGGCCGAGTTCGACTGCATCTTGGGGCGACAGCCCCTTTACCAAGCCGCTCGCAAACCCGCCGTTGAAGCAATCGCCGCACCCGCATGTGCATTTCACATCGACCTGGAATGCCGGCGAGTGGAACTCCAGGCCCGTCTCGTCATGATAGTATGCGCCCTCTGCTCCCAAGGTCAGAATGACACATTTCGCTCCTCGGCTAAGAAGGAAATCCGCCAGATCCTGATTGCGGGTCAACCCTGAAAGGGCCTGAGCTTCCTCTTCAGAGGGAAGGAAATAGTCCGTGTAGGGTAAGAGGGCTTCGACCTTGGGGAGATCGTTGGATGTTGAGGCGAAGACATCGAGCGTTGTTATCACACCGCGGCGACGCGCTTCAGCCATGATTTCAGCAGTTCGCCCACAGTCATCCATCCTGTTCATCAGACCCACGCCACCGACATGCAGGATCTTGGTGTCAAGAACGCGATCTATTTCTGAATCCGATACGAAGAATGCATCGGTCGCACCGCGCTTGTGGAGTGCCGGCCGCTGACCGTTCGGCCGCGTCGTCACGATCGAGCAAGACGTTGAGTAGCCCTCGTAACGACGCATCATGGTGGTGTCTACGCCGAAGGACTGGAGCTTCATGCGGACCCAGTCGCCCATGTCATCATAGCCCACTCCTCCGACGGCTTGCACCCGCAGGCCATATTTGGCAGCCACAATGGCGGCGGAGCCGGCAGCGCCGGACACGGCCAGGGTGAAGTCTTCCACGAAGAGGGTTTGGCCTCCTGGTGGGATATCCGCGACCGGTCGGCAAAGAGCATCGAAAGTGTAAAAGCCGACGCAACTGAAATCAAAGGTCGCCGACATCACTGACCTCCGATCCTGTTGCCGTCACCATCAAAGTAGTAGAGCCGGCTAGGATCAAACCCGATCGATACGGTGGAATCGATCTTCGCACGGAAATCCCGGCCGGCTTTGATTTCAAACGTCCTCTCGGGGGTACGGACGGACAGATAGGTGATGTCGCCGGTCGGCTCGACGCCGTAGACGGTGCCTTGGAGATTCTCGCCACCGATCAGGCAATCCTCCGGCCGGAAACCGAGGGTAACCTGACCGGAGAGCATTGCTGGGCACGTGACCTTCACGCCAGGCGCCGAGAAGATTCCACCTTGCGCCAACCCTGACACCAAGTTCATCGGGGGTGATCCGATAAACCCCGCGACGAAGGTATTCGCCGGATTCGAATAGATCTCATCGGGGGTGCCGATCTGTTGAATGACCCCTTTGTTCATGATGACGATTCGATCGGCAAGCGTCATGGCTTCGATCTGGTCATGCGTCACGTAAACTGTGGTCACCTTCAAGTCGCGCTGCATGTGCTTGATCTGGACTCGCATGCTGGCGCGCAGTTTTGCATCGAGGTTCGAAAGCGGTTCGTCCATGAGGAAGACTTGCGGCTGGCGAACAATAGCGCGCGCGAGTGCAGCGCGCTGCCTCTGGCCACCCGAAAGCGCGCCAGGCTTGCGTTCGAGAAACGGTCCGAGCTCGACCATGTCCGCCGCGCGGCGAACGAGGCTGTCATGTTTATCCTTGGGTATGCGCCTCATTCTCAGAGGAAACCGAATGTTCTCGTAGATCGACATATTTGGGTACAGGGCATAGCCTTGGAAGACCATGGCAACGTCGCGATCTCGGGCATCGATTTCGTTCATGACGTTGCCGCCGATGCGGATCTCGCCCCCGGTGGGCTGCTCTAGACCGGCAATCATACGCATGGTCGTGGTTTTCCCGCAGCCGGACGGTCCCAAAAGAACGAGAAACTCCTCATCAGCGATATCGAGGGTCACGTCTTGAACACCAAAGAAGGAGCCAAAGCTCTTCACGACGTTTTTAAGTTCAATAGAGGCCATGGAATTATCCTTTCACAGCGCCCATCGTGAGGCCGCGCGAGAGATGCTTCTGGATCAGGATGACGAGGATCAGGATCGGAGCAAATGCGAGGAACGAGACGAGCGCGATTGCATTGTAGATCACCCCGTCGGAACCACCGGTGAAGTTGGCGAGCGCAACGGACATCGTATAGGCCTTGGAGGTCGATGCGATGAGGAGGGTGAAGAGGAATTCGTTGATTGCGAAGATGGCGGCGATCACCGCAGCCGTTATGATCCCGGGGAGGCACGCCGGGATCATTATTTCCCAAAGAATGGTTAGATCTCCTGCGCCGTCGGTACGGGCAGCGTCTTCGAGTTCCTTTGGAATGTCCAGCATGTAGCTGCGAATGATCCAAGTGACGAGGCTGAGATTGATGGCCGCGTAGATGAGCATCAGAGCCCAGACGGAGTCCAGCAAACCCATATTCTTGAACAGGAAGAAGATCGGCACTGCGACGATGGCCGGCGCCATCATCCGCGTCGACAGGATGTAAAAACCAATATCCTCTCGGCCGCGGAACTCATAGCGAGCCAACGCGAAGGCTGCGGGAATAGCCAAAATCAGATCAATAACGACTGAGCCCACGACTGCAAGGACCGAGTTTCGGAGATAGGACGCTATGGGCCAGTCGCTGACGAGCAGGCGCCAGGCGTCCAAGCTCCAGGTGGGCCAGTAGATCGGCCTTGGCACAATGATTTCCGTTCTCGGCCTGAAGCCGATTGTCAGGAACCAGATGATCGGAACGAGACAAACGAGCGCCCATGCGACAAGGATGATGTAGCGAAGGAGGAGGCTTTCACCGCCGCTTTTTCGGATGCTAGCCATGTTATGATTTCCCGGATTTGAATGCGCGTTTCACCACAGTTTGTGCGATTACGATCGTAAAGATCAGCATCAGCACCGATGCCGCGGACGCGTATCCGAAATTGAACATCCTGAAGCCCTGGCGATAGATGAAGTAGCTCATCGTCTCCGTCGCGCCGCCTGGTGTGCCCTGGGTCATGATGTAGACGTTCGTGAACATTGTCGTGATGTCGATGCCGCGCAGGGTTACGGCAACCACGATGATGGGCCTCATCATTGGCAGTGAGATGTTCCAGAAGATGCTGCTCCAGCTTGCCCCGTCCAATCGGGCCGCTTCCTCGATTTCCTCGTCCTGCCCCTGAAGAGCACCGACAAAGATAATGAAAAGAAAGGGCGTCCACTGCCACACGTCAGCAACGATCAGCGAAAGTCTGGCAAGCCAGATGGACGAAAGCCAGTCGACATTGTTGGAGACCACTCCGATCGACATGAGGATGTCGGAGATTACCCGGCCGTCATTGAAAGCCAGCTTCCAAATGAATGCCACTGCCGACGGCATGAACAGCATCGGCATCAGGAAAATGATGCGCCAGCCACGAACAAATGGGTCACGGTAACAGAAGAAGGCCACAGCCATCGCGATCACGGATTGCAGGGCCAGGGAGATACCGCCGATGATGGCGGTGTTTGCCAAAGCGGCCCAGAACTCGCGATCCTGAATGATCCGCGTGTAGTTGCCGAGCCCCACCCAAGACCAGTTGACGAACTTGACGACAAAGAGGCTTTGATACATCGCGAATAGACCTGGATAGAGGGTAATCGCGAGCAGGTAGGCTACAGCAGGTCCAACCAAGAGATACGGGAAGACCTTCCTCGCGGTAGCCGAGCGGGGACGAGGTCTTGCGTGTACCTTTACGGTGGAGGCGGCAAAGGCCGCCTCCGATTCAAGTCTTTGAGTCGAATGTGTCATGATCTTAGAAAGGCAGTGCCTTGCCTTTGCCTACATAGAGTCCCGGCTCCGCTTCCGCGTAAGCGATCGGGGCGTTTCCACCGGAGAAGCCATTCTTCTCCAAGATACTCTTCCAGGCCTTTTGCCCGTTCTCGAGGGCTTCCTTGGCTGAAATCTGACCGGTGATCGCCCGGTTGATTTCATTTCCGAGCGCCTGCTCCATTTCGAACATCCCAGGAATTCGGGGCGCGCACCATGCGTGCTCCAGGCTGTCCGCCCAGACCTTCATGGGTTGGCTAACCGCCTGAAGACGTTCATTTCCGAGAACTGAGCGATAGCCCGGAGCAACGCCATTCGCATTCGCTTCGTTCATCGCCATGATAGACGAAGTGGTGAGGAACGCGAGCATAAGGAAAGCGCCCTCGGGGTTCTGCGACGTGGCTGCTACGCAAGAGGTGGAACCAGCAATGTTCGGCGGGGCGAATACACCGCCCGGAATCCGCGGCTCGTAGATGGTGACGAAGTCATCGACAATCTTCGACTGATCAGGCCGCATGGCTTGCGTGCCGCTATCCTGCCAGCTGATGTTTGCTGCAACCTGGCCACCAAGCCAGGCGGCGCGGTTTTCGCCCCATCCTGCACCGGAAACGCCTTCGATGGCATTTTTCTGAAGAGCCATGATAATATCCATGGCTTTCATTCCGGCATCACTGGTGAGTTGCGGATTCCATTGGTTGTCGAACAGGGAAAGACCGGCTTGCGCCGCGATATGTTCCCAGGTGTAAGTTGCCCAGAAACCGCGGGCCGCCATTAAGCCGACGCCGGCTACGCCACCACCAAGCTTGTTTGCTTCTGCAGTGATCCGAATGAGTTCGTCGTAGGTCGGCACGGATTGAGCTCGATCGATGGGGCCGCCGAGAATCTTCTCCATGATCGACTTGCGCAGATGCACCATCTGCACGTCGCAGTCGAACGGGATACCGACCAGCTTGCCGCCGACGTAGCCGTAGTTCAGACGGTAGGTGTCGTAGAAGTCATCGAGCGGTAGCTTCCATTTCTCCGCATATTCGCTGAGATCCGCAAGGAAGCCTGGACCTGCAAAATCTCCGAGCCAGGGCGAGAAGAACTGCAAAGCATCGAAGGATGCGTTGCCGGAAATGAACTCGGAAACCGCCTTGTCATAAAAGCTGTCGTCGGGGATCGGAACAAGTTCGACCTTGATGCCTGACAGCTGTTCAAAAGGCTTCAGCCCTTCTGCCGCGGACTCCTGGTCAGCAGCGCCTACGGCAAATCTGACGGTCTTACCGCTCTGTTCCGAGCGAATCTTTTCCCAATCTACCGTACGAATCCAGTCCTTCGCTGGATCCCATAGTGGATCGTCCGACATTTTGTACAGCTTACGGTAGTCCTCACGAACATAATCCTTAACGGAAATCTTGTCCAAAACGGACTGGATATCTGGCAGACCCGATTGCGCGAACGCGGGAAGCCTGAGGGCCGAGGCTGCGCCTGCAGCGAGCCCGAAAGCTGCGGAATGCCTCAGGAATCCGCGGCGCGATACGCCCGAACTTAAGATTGTCACGTTGTACTCCTCCCAATCTGAATAAATCAGTTGAATGCCAATGGAGGCAAGACTGTTTTGGTGCGGCCTCCACTCCGCTCCCCGCCGTAGCCCTCATCCGCCCCAATGACGAACAATTGCTACTCGAAAACACAATGTGTTCATATTAGGCGGCTGTCAATCCATTTTTTGCGGCGTCTGGCGAGTCTGTACGCGAACATCTAGGCATTGATGCGTAACTTTGTGCAGCGCGGCATTCCGGGTGTTCCCCATTCTTGCCATTCGATGGGCACTGAAGTCGATCTATCCTCTGCGAGATAAATCTTGTACACGACAGGAAATCCAAATTCGGCGCCAGAGCGGTGAGTTGGCGGGAGAGTCGTTCAACCCGCATCGCGTTATCCGCGCCAAGTTTGCTACATGCGGAAGGAAGTTAGATGCAGACCACGCCTCCAGTTGTCATGATTCAGAGCGAGTCTGAAAGGCTGCGGGCGCGAGTGGCGTGGCTCTATCACATAGAGAATTACACGCAGAACGACATTGCCGCCCAATTGGGCATTAACCGCGTAATGGTCGTTCGACTCCTTGCAGAAGCTCGTCGCCGTAATGAGGTGCGTGTTACGATATCCTCGCCGCTTTCCGATATGATCGCTCTTGAACGGGGCCTGGAGACGACCTTCGGGATAAAGCAAGTGATTGTCGCGCCCTTCGCTGATGCTGAAGGTGACCCGACCAAGGTGATTGCGGCAGCAGCGGGAGCACTGATCACCGGATTGATGCGTTCTGGTATGATCGTCGGCGTAGGCTGGGGGCGCACCCTTTACAACACGTTGCCATTTATTGCCGGTGCCGCCCTTGATGACTTTCGCGTCGTCTCGCTGCTCGGAGGTATTTCTGCCGCCCGTCGTTTCAATCCCGCCGAGTTTGCCTGGCAGTTTGCAGAGCTGTTTAAAGGTGAAGGCTTCCTCGTCACAGCGCCAGCCGTGGTTGACAGCCCCGAAACAAAACATGCGTTGCTGGAAAGATGCGGCCTTGCCGCTATCTTTGAGATGGCGGATAAGCTGGACGTCGCGCTTCTTTCGGTCGGCGGTATCTCTGCACTGACCACAAGCTATCGAACAGGATATCTGACTGAAGCAGATCGTCGATCTCTAATAGACGCCGGCGCAGTCGGAGACGTTCTTTATAACTTCATTGATAAGGACGGGAATGTCATTGACCACGAGGTCAACGCTCGGGTCATATCGGTCAATCTCGAGCGATTGCGGCGCACCCCCGAACGCGTCTTGATCTCGGGAGGGCCGGAAAAGCTGGAGGCGCTTCGCGCCTCTCTAGTTACGATCAAGCCGACAACTTTCGTGACCGATGAACAGACCGCGGGCGCTCTGCTCAATTTGGTGGCAGCAGGCCCTGAGCGCGAACGAGCGTAGACAGCCCATTATTTTGTTCTTGCATCAATAGGCTGGCGCTACGCGCCCGGCGTTTCAGCTCTGCAAGGCCTTTCCCTTCGCAGCAGACTTGCCGACCATAGCATTGCACATCCAAAGCCAAATTGAGCGACCAAGGGCGCAAGCCGCTTTTGGCGGCGATCATTAAGCGTGTCCTCCAAGCGTGCGACCGACTGTTCTGTTGCGCGATAAAAGTTCAAATCATGTCGCGGAAAACAGGGAATTATGGCTAAACAGGGTGCAATGTAGAACATAGATGTTGACGAAATAACAAATGTACACTACCAATCGTTCCCGAATGAATTTGGGAGGAATGGAATGCCCATTAACGTTGCGCCAACCGGGCTCGCACGCGATCTCGTGCGTCGAGAAACCGAGGGAAAGCCTATTCGTATCGGCCTGATCGGCAGTGGGGAGATGGGCACGGACATCGTCACCCGCGTCGCCCATATGCCCGGGATCGAGATCGGGGCAATCTGCGATCTCAACGTCGGCCGTGCTCGAGAAGCTGTTGATATCGCTTACCGGGCCGGTGGCCATCATCGCGAAGCCGCAAATGCTGATCAGCTCAATTCCGTGATTGAAGCCGGGAAGATCGCCATTACGGCCGATTCTGCCAATATCCTGAACAGCGGACTGATCGATGTCGTTATCGATGCCACCGGCGTCCCGGCCGTGGGCGCCGAAATCGGCCTGGCAGCCATGGAGCATGGCAAACACCTCGTGATGATGAATGTCGAAGCGGACGTCACGATTGGCGCCTATCTTAAAAGCGAAGCCGAGCGGCTCGGAGTGACCTACTCCCTCGGCGCTGGAGACGAACCATCGTCTTGCATTGAATTGATCGAGTTTGTTTCAGCAATGGGCCATCCGATCGTTGCGGCAGGCAAAGGCAAAAACAACCCCCTGAACATTGATGCGGTTCCGCATCAATACGCCGAAGAAGCGGCGCGCCGAAACATGAACGTTCGCATGCTTGTCGAATTCGTGGACGGCTCAAAGACCATGGTGGAAATGGCCGCAATTGCAAATGCAACGGGTCTTGTACCGGATAAACCCGGCATGCACGGGCCGGCGGCCACCCTTGACCAGCTATCGTCGGTGCTCGTGCCTGAAAAGGACGGCGGCGTTCTCACGAAAGTTGGTGTTGTCGATTATTCCATCGGGAAGGGTGTGGCCCCTGGCGTGTTCGTTGTCGCTGACATGTCCCATCCCCGAATCTCGGAGCGGATGGAAGACCTGAAGATGGGGAAGGGGCCGTATTTCACCTTCCACCGGCCGTATCATCTGACGTCACTGGAAGTGCCACTCACCTGTGCCCGTGTCGTTCTTTACGGGAAGCCGGACATGGTCCCTCTGTCTACACCTGTGGCCGAAGTATGTGCGGTGGCCAAGAAGGATCTCCAGCCTGGCGACAAGCTCGATGCAATCGGCGAGTGCTGCTACCGCGCGTGGATCATGACTGCACCTGAAGCTCGAAGCGCCGCTGCTATTCCCTGCGGCATGCTGCAAGGTGGCAAGGTTACCGCGCCGATCAAGAAGGGTGAGTTGATTACCTACGCCAACGCATCGGTCGCGGAAGGCTCTCGTCTTGCGGCCTTGCGCGCCCGGCAAGACGCCCTTGTTTACGGCAGGGAGGCATAAATGGCGAACTCAGCAAGAGCGATGAAGAGTGCCGAGGCCAGCAATCTTCCCTTCATCTACCGACAATATACGCGCGAGCAGTTGCTGGACGCTCTTCGGAAGATGCACCTCATCCGCCAGTTCGAGGAAGGCGCTGAAGAAAGCTACACGCGTGGTCTCATTCATGGGACGATGCATCTGTCGATCGGCCAGGAAGCAAGCGCCATGGGCGTTTGTCTCCCGCTGACGCAACAGGATCAGATCACGTCGACCCATCGAGGCCACGGGCACTGCATCGCCAAAGGCGCGGACGTCAAACGCATGTTCGCGGAGTTCTTCGGGAAAACCACTGGCTATTGCGCCGGCCGCGGCGGTTCCATGCATATTGCGGACGTTACGACCGGCAATCTCGGCGCGAACGGAATCGTCGGGGGCGGCTTGCCGATCGCTGTTGGCGCCGCGCTGACGTCCAAGCGGCTCAAGACCGGGAAAGTCGTCGTCTGCTTCTTTGGTGACGGTGCCAACAACGAAGGTGCCTTCCACGAAGCCTTGAACATGGCTGCAGTTTGGAAGCTTCCCGTTATCTTCGTCTGTGAAAACAACGGCTACGGCATGTCGACCTCGACCGCGCGCTCGACGGCGGTTGCCAATATCGCCGACCGCGCCGGCGCTTACAGCATGCCGGGCGTAATTGTCGACGGCAACGTGCTTTCCGAGGTGGCCGAAGCCACTCACAATGCCGTTGAGCGTGCGAAGCGCGGCGAAGGACCATCCCTCATCGAATGCAAGACGTATCGTTACCGCGGCCACTCCAAAAGCGACCGAAACCGCTACCGCACGAAAGACGAAATTGATGACTGGATGAGCAATCGAGATCCCATCATCCGGTTCGAAACCCAGCTCCGGGAATTTGGTGTCGCAAATGACGTAGAGCTGGAGGCAATCCGTCAGTCCGTTCGCGATGAGATCGCGGCAGGTATCGAATTCGCAAAGGCAAGTCCGGCGCCTGACGTCGCTGAGTTGGCTGAGAATGTTTATACGGAGCAGGCATAAATGGACACCCGTGTTCGAGAACTCAGCTACTCCCAGGCCATCCAAGAAGCGATGGCGATTGCGATGGATGCGGATGAGCGCGTCATTCTGATGGGCGAAGATATCGGCGTTTACGGTGGCGCGTTTCAGGTAACCGGCGATCTCATCGACAGGTTCGGCCCTGATCGCGTGATGGACACGCCGATTTCCGAACTAGGCGGCGCAGGCGTCGCAGTCGGTGCCGCGATGACCGGATTGAGACCGATTTTCGAGTTTCAGTTCTCTGATTTCGCGGCGCTGGCGATGGAACAAATCGTCAATCAGGCCGCCAAAATGCGCTATATGCTTGGCGGCGAAGTGTCAGTGCCGGTTGTCATGCGTTTTCCGGCGGGCTCTGGCACAGGGGCGGCCGCCCAGCATAGCCAGAGCCTGGAGGCGTGGTTGGGACATGTGCCGGGCCTGAAGGTCATTCAGCCCGCGACGCCATACGATGTCAAAGGCATGCTGCTTGCCGCTGTCGCCGATCCAGACCCGGTCATGATCTTTGAGCACAAGCTTCTGTACAAAATGAAGGGCCCGGTTCCTGAAGGTCATTATACGGTCCCTCTCGACAAGGCGGAGATTCGTCGACAGGGCAAGGATCTTAGCATCGTCGCGACATCGATCATGGTTCATAAGGCCCTCGAGGCCGCCGAACAGCTGGCTAGCGAAGGCATTGATGTCGAAGTAATCGATCTTCGTTCGGTGCGGCCGATCGATAGGGCAACCGTGATTGCAAGCGTGAAGAAGACGACGAGGCTCCTCTGTGTCTATGAGGGCGTCAAGACGCTTGGCGTCGGTGCAGAAATAAGTGCGATGATCGCCGAAAGCGATGCGTTCGACTATCTGGATGCCCCGATCGTCCGTCTCGGTGGCTCCGAAACGCCAATTCCGTATAATCCGGAGCTTGAGAAGGCTGCCGTTCCCCAAGTCCCAGACATTTTAAGTGCCGCGCGGGATCTTGTGAGGGGAGCGCGATAGTATGGCAACAGAAATCATCCTCCCAAAGGTCGACATGGATATGGCGACGGGCAAGATCTCGAAGTGGTTCTTCAAAGAAGGTGACCGCGTCGGGAAGGGCGACGTCCTGTTCGAGATTGAAACCGACAAGGCGGCAATGGAAATAGACTCTCCCGCTACGGGCATTCTCCGGAACGTCACCGGCGAAGAAGGCATTGACATCGCGGTAGGGTCTGCAGTCGCTTGGGTCTACGAAGAGGGCGAGGAATATCAGGCCGCCCCTAAGCCGTCTGCTCCGGCCGCTCCCGCAACGGCGGGGGCTATCGACGCGACCGCCGCCCATCCGGTCAGCGGACAAAACCATACTGCATCAGCGGATGCCGGAAGCGCAATCAGGGCTACGCCCTTGGCAAGGCGTCTAGCGCGGGAAGGCGGCATCGATTTGGGATCCGTGGCCGGGACCGGCCCACATGGAAGGATCGTGAGCGCCGATGTTTCGAAGGCTCGCATTGCTGAGGCGCCGGTTGCGCTGCCAGCGCCCACCGGCGCTGGGGATAATGGTCAGCGAGCTTCTTCTGATGGAGCATTGAAGCAGTTCGCCGGAGGCACGTTCGATCTGCAGCCTCACACATCCATGAGGAAGACGATTGCCCGGCGATTGCTGGAAGCAAAGACAACCATTCCGCATTTCTATCTCTCGGTTGATTGTCACATCGATGCTCTGCTGAGGCTGCGAACCGAGCTGAATGCGTCAGCGCCAGTGGTGGATGGCACGCCAACCTATAAGTTGTCGGTCAATGACATGGTCATCAAGGCCTACGCGCTGGCCCTCGGATCAACGCCCGACGCGAACGTGTCTTGGACTGAAGAGAGCCTCTTGCGCCATCGTTTCGTTGACGTAGGAGTTGCAGTTTCCGTGGCGGGCGGGCTGATCACACCGATCATCCGGCATGCGGAATCCAAGACGCTTTCGACAATCTCCAATGAGATGAAGGATCTGGCTGCCCGCGCCAGATCAGGAAAATTGAAGCCGGCCGAGTATCAGGGCGGCACAGGAGCGATTTCGAACCTCGGCATGTTCGGTGTGAGGGAATTCGCAGCAATCATCAATCCTCCCCATTCAACCATCCTGGCCGTTGGCGCGGGAGAAAAAAGGCCCGTCGTCAATGCACAGGGCGACCTTTCGAGTGCGACTGTAATGACCGTGACGTTGTCAACCGATCATCGCGCGGTGGATGGCGCTCTTGGCGCAGAGCTGATTGGTAAATTCCGAACGCTCATCGAAAACCCGATGAGCATGCTGATCTAGTTTCCTCCCAGCCTCGGGGGATCTTGCCACGACGCCAACACGTCGTGACGGATCCCCCATCTTTTCAAGGAAAACAGATGTCCTACGACGTCATCATCATCGGCTCGGGCCCCGGCGGCTATGTCGCCGCCATCCGCGCCAGTCAGCTCGGTCTCAAGACCGCGATCGTCGAGCGGGAACACATGGGCGGCATCTGCCTGAACTGGGGCTGCATTCCCACGAAGGCGCTGCTGCGCTCGGCCGACGTGCTCGATCATGCCAATCACTTCAAGGATTTCGGCCTGGTTCTCGAAGGCACGGTCAAGCCGGATGCCAAGGCGGTCGTTGCCCGCTCGCGCGACGTGTCTGCCCGCCTCAATGCCGGCGTCGGCTTCCTGATGAAGAAGAACAAGATCGACATTATCTGGGGCGAAGGAAAGCTTACCAAGCCCGGCGAGATCGTCGTCGGCAAGTCGTCAAAACCCGTGGTCGAGCCGCAGCACCCGCTGCCAAAGAACGTCAAGGGCGAGGGCACCTATACCGCCAAGCACATCATCATCGCGACCGGCGCCCGCCCGCGCGCGCTGCCCGGCATCGAGCCCGACGGCAAGCTGATCTGGACCTATTTCGAAGCTCTGAAGCCGGACGTCCTGCCGAAGTCGCTGATCGTCATGGGTTCCGGCGCGATCGGCATCGAATTCGCAAGCTTCTATCGCTCCATGGGTGTCGATGTCACAGTCGTCGAAGTCATGCCGACCATCATGCCGGTCGAGGACGCCGAAATCACCGCCATCGCCCGCAAGCAGCTGGAAAAGCGCGGCCTTAAGATCTTTACGAGCGCCAAGGTTACCAAGGTCGAGAAGGGTGCGGGAAACATCACCGCCCATGTTGAGACGTCTGATGGCAAGGTGCAGCAGATCACCGCCGACCGGTTGATTTCGGCGGTCGGCGTTCAGGGCAACATCGAGAACCTCGGCCTTGAAGGGCTCGGCATCAAGACCGACCGCGGCTGCATCGTCGTCGACGGTTACGGCAAGACCAATGTCGCGGGCATCTATGCGATCGGCGATGTCGCCGGCCCGCCGATGCTGGCGCACAAGGCTGAGCACGAGGGCGTCGTCTGCGTCGAGAAGATCGCCGGCCTTCCGAACGTTCATCCCACAGACAAGGGCAAGGTCCCAGGTTGCACCTACTGCAATCCGCAGGTGGCCTCGGTCGGTCTCACCGAAGCCAAGGCCAAGGAGCAGGGCCGCGACATCCGTGTCGGCCGCTTCTCCTTCGCGGCGAACGGCAAGGCGATCGCCCTCGGCGAAGACCAGGGCATGGTGAAGGTGATCTTCGACAAGAAGACCGGCGAGCTGCTTGGCGCCCACATGGTCGGCGCGGAAGTCACAGAGCTCATCCAGGGTTTTGTCGTCGCGATGAACCTCGAGACGTCCGAAGAAGAGCTGATGCACACGATTTTCCCGCACCCGACCGTCTCCGAAACGATGAAGGAAGCAGTGCTCGACGCTTACGGCCGAGTGCTGAACGCCTAAGTCATCGGACAAAATTAGGTTTCATCTTGTGTCAAAACATGCGGGCGGCGTTGGTAGAAACGCCGGGGAAAGAGGTCTCGGATGGCAAGAATAACCCTAAGGCAGTTGCTGGATCACGCGGCAGACGAGGGCTATGGCGTCCCCGCCTTCAATATCAATAATATGGAACAGGCGCTCGCCGTCATGGAGGCTGCGAATGCGGCTGATGCTCCTGTCATCATCCAGGCATCACGCGGCGCGCGCGCTTATGCCCACGACATCATGCTCAAGCACATGATGGATGCAGTCGTCGAAATCTATCCGCACATCCCGGTTTGCGTGCATCTGGACCACGGCAACGACCCGGCGAGCTGCATGACGGCGATCCAGGCGGGCTTCACCTCGGTCATGATGGATGGTTCGCTCAAAGCGGACGGGAAGACGCCGGCCGACTGGGACTACAATGTGGGTGTGACCAAGAGAGTGACTGAGATGGCGCATCTCGGCGGCATTTCGGTCGAAGGTGAGCTCGGGGTGCTTGGCTCCCTCGAGACCGGCATGGGCGAAGCGGAGGATGGGCACGGCGCGGAAGGCAAGCTGTCACACGACCAGTTGCTGACGAATCCGGACGAGGCAGTGAAATTCGTGCGCGAAACCCGGGTCGATGCACTGGCGATCGCCATGGGAACCTCGCACGGCGCCTACAAGTTCACGCGCAAGCCCGATGGTTCGGTGCTGGCGATGAATGTCATCGAAGAGATTCACCGCAAGCTGCCGAATACGCATCTTGTGATGCACGGCTCGTCGTCGGTTCCGTTCGATCTGCAGGAGATCATCAACAAATATGGCGGCCGGATGAAGCCCACCTGGGGTGTGCCGGTCGAAGAGATTCAGCGCGGGATCAAGAATGGCGTGCGCAAGGTCAACATCGACACCGATGGTCGGATGGCGATGACCGGGCAGATCCGCCGGATCCTGCAGGAAGATCCGGGCGAATTCGATCCGCGCAAATATCTGAAGCCGGCAATGACCGCGCTCACCAAGCTTTGCAAGGAGCGCTTCGAGCAGTTCGGCACCGCCGGCATGGCGGCGCGCATTACGCCCCTTCCCGTTTCGGCGATGGCGAAGCGCTATGCATCCGGGTCGCTCGATCCAGTTTTTTCTTAACCGGAAATGCGGCACAGCTGTGAGAACTTTTGTCTTTGTAAGAAAAAAATAGTTGAATGTTTGCCGCGTTTTGCCGCTTGATCATTTCAAATAGTGAACATTTTGATTGAATTACGGTGAATTGTAAAACTGAAAGGTAAACTTAAGTTATTCGTGCCAGAGTGCCTCGGTTTGGAGAGCAATGCTTTGGGGGAGCGAAATGGACAGGGTTCTCGCGCGTTTCAGGATTCAGACGAAGGTCGTGATACTGGTTTTGCCGCTGTTGATCACAATCGCCGCGGTCGGCGTCACGGGACTTTATGCGACAGGGGTACTGGAAGCGCGACTGAACGTATCGAATGACGTGGTCCGGCTACTCTCAGGGTTCAAAGGTGCTTATGCCGGCATTACGGCGTTTCTTCGCGAGCCCAATGATGAGACATTCACGCGAGCCTCCAGCATAACGGCAGCGCAGATCAGCGAAATCGACCGTGCGATCGAAGGAATTCCGGACGCCCAGGATGTTACTGAATTACGGAAGGCGCAGGAGGCTACGCGAACAATCCTGTCATACGTAAGCGAGATATGGAGGATTCGACAGGACCGGTCGCGGCTGACAGACAACATTGCCAGACAACTCGACGCACTGAATTCCCTGCAGATGGAACTTGGTAAACACGCATTCAAGATCGTCGCGCAAGCTACTCAGCTGGACAATAAACGAAAATCGAGGCTTTCCGAGACGCTGGCCCTCCAATCGATCCTAAACGACTGCGAAAATCTCGCAATACAACTACGGTCGACGGACGGCTGGTCTTTTCCTCGGGAAGGAACAGCTGTGCGAGCGTCCTTCGAAAATTTTGCACACAAACTGTCAAAATCTGATCGTCTCCTGAATTCATTCGGTGTGCGAGGCGGGTCTAGTATAGCCGACCGGATGTTGGCGTTCCTGAAAACAAACGGGGTCCAGGAAACGGGGAGCCAACCTGAGGAGTCGGCCATCGCAAACGACCTGGCTGGTTTATCGAAAACATTGCGAGCGGAGAGCGTGGCAGCCGTCAATCAGGTCGCTGCCGATCTGATTGATCGGAACGGGGGTTCACTCGACGCCGACAAGGTGACGAAAAAGCTCCGGTCTATCGTGAGCAACAGCGGCGATGTAAAAATCGCCTTTGCCAGCATTCTGGGCGAACCGACTGAGGATAATGTGAAGGCGGTAGAGCGAGCCCTGTTCGTTTATACGGGCGAGGTAAACTTACTGACGGAGTTGGTCCAGATTGATCCCTACTTCGGCGAGATCCCCAATACAGTTAAGGCGATCGCCGACGATTTGCAGGAAAGCGCCGCCGGACTGGAAGCCAATCGAGCCGGTTCCGAGGAGCAGTACCGATCCGCGACTGACAAGATCAACGAGATCTGGGAACTGATGGACGCATTTGCGGACGGTCAACGGAAAATGGCATCGACTGAACGGTCGCTGGCGAACTCAGTCTCGCTAACATCGATGGCTTTTGGATTTTTCATCGCGTTAGCATCAGGCACTGCACTCGTCATCACGCTCAAGCGGCCGATCGGCTCAATTACTGACATTATGCGCCGCTTGGCCGGCGGTTCGTTGGACATCGCGATTGAAGGAGACCGACGAAAAGATGAAATTGGCGAAATGGCGCGTGCACTAGCAGTGTTCAAGGAAAACGCATCTCAGAAGATTGCCATACAGGCGCATACGGAAGATCTTCATCGAATGGCAGAGGCGGAGCGGGAGACAAACGAGCGCGAACGAGCTCTGACCCAGAAAAATATCGAACTAGCGGTAACGCAACTAGCAAACGGCCTTAATAATCTGGCGAGCAGAGACCTGCGGAAGACTATCGATGTCTCATTCGCTGGGGATCTGGATACGCTCAGACGAGACTTCAACAGCACCATCAGCGGCCTGAGCTCGACCATGCTCGACGTCCGGGCGACGTCAGCCGAAATTTACATCAATGGCCGGCTACTTGCAGAAGCCTCCGAAGAACTTTCTCGCAGAAATGAACAGCAAGCAGGCTCGATCGAACAAACTGCGGCAGCAATCGAAGAGATCACCGTAACAGTCGGGGAAGCGTCAAAGCGTGCAGCAAGTGCCGCTGACATCGTACAGCGAGTCAAGCTGGAAGCAGATGGCTCACTTGTTATCGTGGGGAATGCCATCGGTGCAATGTCCCGTATCAAGGAGGCATCCGATCGCATAACGAACATCGTCACCGTCATCGATGGCATCGCATTCCAGACAAATCTGTTGGCCTTGAACGCTGGAGTTGAGGCCGCCCGGGCAGGAGAAGCAGGGAAGGGATTTGCTGTCGTCGCGCATGAAGTCAGAGAACTTGCCCAACGTGCCGCTTTGGCGGCAAAAGAAATCGGAGCACTTATTCATCATTCGACCAGCGAGGTGGACGCAGGGGTGGACTTTGTCGAGCAAACTGGCCACGCCCTGGACGATATCGTGCTGAAGATTGGTGACGTTTCGCGTGATGTCGCCCAGCTGGCACTTTCGAGCCAAAGCCAGGCAAAGAGCCTCACCGAAATCAATGACGCCGTCAGTACAATAGAAAGGGTGACGCAACTCAACGCGGCAATGGCGGAGGAGGCCGGCGCAGCCACTCGCCGGCTTGCGGAGCAAGTCGACGACCTTGTTCAGCTGGTCGATTCCTTTGCATTGAATGAAACGCCAATCGTTCGCACCGAAAAGGCCGCTTAGGCTGGATCGGCCAAACTCGCGGCGGCTCACCCCACGACCTAGCAGCATGAAATAAGGATAGTTGATCTATTGAAACTCGATGAAAATAGAAAATTCTCGGCCTTCCTTTTCGATATGGACGGGACACTTCTGACTTCCATAGCCGCTGCTGAGCGAGTTTGGGGTGCGTGGGCACAGCGCCAGGGCCTGGATCCAATTGCGTTCTTGCCAACTATGCATGGGCAAAGAGCGATCGACACCATTCGTCGGCTGGAACTCCCCGGCTTGGACCCGGAGATTGAAGCGGCCAACATCACGAAAGCCGAGATCGAGGATGTTGAGGGGGTTGTCGCGATAGCAGGAGCCGCAGAGTTCTTAGCTTCGCTTCCTGATGATCGCTGGGCGATTGTCACTTCAGCTTCAAGACAGCTCGCGCAAAGGCGACTTGAAGCCGCGGGGTTGACCATACCTCGCGTTATGGTGACTGGGGAGGACGTCGCCGTAGGTAAACCAGACCCCCAGTGTTTTCTTTTAGGAGCAAAGCGGCTCGGGGTCTCGCCTTCCAATTGTCTTGTTTTCGAGGATGTTGAGGCAGGCGTAAAGGCCGGGCGAGCGGCGGGCGCAGACGTGCTGGTGGTAACCGCCGCCGGTCACGGCATAGATTGGCGGGATTTCCCGACTATTAAACACTACATCAGCATCCGTCCGGTGGTTTCGGCGGACGGGTCACTGTCGATCCAAGATGACGTCCCAGGGAGTGGTGTAGCAGGAAGGCGGCCATCAGTGTTTTTCCGGTAGGGTCGGGTTGTTCAAGCTCAACCTGATGGAAAGATCACCGATGACCGACGAGATGATGAACCTGCGCTCGCTTGTTGAGAAGAGCGCGGACGCGGATTTGCTGCGGGAGATGATTGGCTTTGCCGCCGAGAAGCTGATGGAGCTGGAGGTCGGGGCGAAGACGGGCGCAGCCTATGGCGAGAAGAGCGCCTTTCGGCTTGCCCAACGTAACGGCTACCGCGAGCGCGACTGGGAAACACGGGCCGGGACCGTGGAACTGCGCATCCCGAAGCTGCGTACCGGCACCTATTTCCCGAGCTTTCTCGAGCCGCGCCGCATGGCCGAGAAGGCTCTGACGGCCGTGATACAGGAAGCCTACATCCAGGGCGTTTCGACCCGCTCCGTCGACGACCTGGTCAAGGCGATGGGCATGAGCGGCATCTCCAAGAGCCAGGTCTCGAGGTTGTGCGAGGAGATCGACGACAAGGTGAAGGCGTTCCTCAGCCGCCCCATTGAAGGCGACTGGCCATATCTGTGGATCGACGCCACCTATCTGAAGGTTCGTCGCGGTGGCCGCATCGTCTCGGTCGCCGTCATCATCGCCGTCGGCGTCAACACCGACGGACGGCGCGAGGTCTTGGGCATGGAGATTGGCACGTCCGAGGCCGAGCCGATCTGGACGGATTTTCTGCGCAAACTGACGCGAAGGGGTCTCAGAGGCGTCAAGCTCGTCGTCTCCGATGCCCATGAAGGGATCAAGGCCGCCGTCTCCAAGGTTCTATCGGCCACCTGGCAGAGGTGCAGGGTTCACTTCATGAGAAACGCGCTGGCCCATGCCGGAAAGAGCGGGCGACGAGTGGTCTCCGCCTTCATCGCCACAGCCTTCGCCCAAGATACGCCGGAGACCGCAAGCACTCAGTGGCGTAACGTCGCCGACCAGATCAGGCCGAAAGTGCCGAAGCTCGCCCAACTCATGGACACCGCTGAAGAAGACGTGCTCGCCTATATGACCTTTCCCAGGCAGCACTGGGCCAAGCTTCACAGCACCAACCCCATCGAGCGCCTCAATGGGGAGATCAAGCGGCGCACCGAGGTTGTCGGCATCTTCCCCAACGATGACGCCATCGTCCGCCTCGTCGGCGCATTGCTGCTCGAACAGAACGACGAGTGGGCCGTCCAGCGCTCCAGATACCTGACCCTTGAGACCATCGCCGCAATGAGCGATGATCCGCTCATCAGCCTGCCCGCTGCGGCAAGCTGACCCATTCCCGGCTCCGTCCGGAAAGCACGGCGATCGCCGAAGCTACACCACTCCCTGGGACGTCATCCGATCCAACTCCAGTGTTAGCCACATAGTTTGGTATTTCATGAGCGGAGATTCAACGTCAATTGATCAAAGTCGGTCTTGTCGCCGTAGTTAAAATCCGGGCGCCTGCGGTTCGAGTCGGTTTAACTGCAGCGAATTTATAAGTCTCTGTTGTTCCGGCCCCTGCAACCAACCAAGAAACCCGCCTCGTGCTTGTTTTTTGCCCCCACCGGAAAACACGTAACTTCCAATTCCACGGCAATTAAAGGCACACCGCACAGGAGTTAGGATTCGACGAGTTCTTCATCAAGAATATTGCGGATCGAGGACCCGCTGTTGTGATCGTACGGACTGCACTCTAAGCCTCATTCGATAAGTAGCTTTTGAAGCTGTGCGATTATAGGCAGTCACCTCGACACCTAAGGGGAAGAAAGCCTTCCGTGATCGCACTGTCCATGGAACCTGTTCCGATTATGCCGATCATTCCGCCGTCCTCCAATTGATGCATCTCATGTGCCTAGCAAATCGCCAGATGCAAAAGATTAATTAACAGTCATTTATCGATCACTGAGATTATCCATCGCGTGTTGTCAAAACTGACGCATGCTCTCTAGGACAGATTCGTAGGCACCTGAGACATCGTTCTCGCCACAGCAAACATATGATGATCCACGCGGATTTGGCCCGACCTCGCGTCCTTACCATATGTCCGTGACCGGGAAAATGTCTTTGGGAATAGATCCTCAAACATTGGAGAGAGGCGGCGAAGTCGCGGCTATCAATCGTTGGTAGCCGCTGTGGCGCCCAGATCGGGGCGTCGCGGCTCAGTGGCTCTTCGGTTTCTTTGATGCATTCGGAGAACAAGAGTGTGCCAAGATCGCACGGGCGTCGAAGAGGATCTTTAGCGTTTTCAATTGTTAATTAACGAGCATTAGTTAAACATTTCGCATTTGGAGGGACGGGACATGACACTTAGAGGCAATCTTGCATTAAAATTGATCGCAATAACCACAGGATCGATTGCCTTGGTACTCTTGGTGGCAAACGCCTATTTGGTCTACGCAACAGGATCCAAGACAAGTGAATTGGTCATGCGCGAGGCGCAAGCTGTGGCGGTCGGCATCGCCAACGAGGTAAACACGCAGTTAACACCCATATCGGGTGCTGCAGCGCTATTGGCCAATCAAATCGCCGAGGGAAGCCAGCAGCGATACCTCGATCGCGAGAAGGTGGTCAGACTTACGAGGTTGGCAGCCAAGCCCGATTTGGTTGTTGCAAGTTGGTTTTTTGAGGATGCGAACGCGTTCGACGGACGGGATACTGAATTCACTGGTACCGTGTTGAAATCACAAGACAAGCATGGGAGGCTGACCATCAATTGGATGAAGACGAAGGAGGGTACCGTTCTGTCCCCGCTCGAGGTCGACAACAATGCCGAATACTATCAAGTAGCTGCGAACTCGAAAAAGCCGCACGCAACGGAACCCTATATTTGGGAAGATCCGACGGGACGGTATTTGGTTGCGTCGCTGACTTTCCCGGTACTGGCCGACGGCAAGCTTATCGGCGTCAGCGGCCTCGACCTTGAACTCAGTGCATTGTCTAATCAACTCAACAAATTGCGCCCGTTTGGCGACGGGCGAGTTCGTCTCATTTCAAGCGCCGGAAATTGGATTGTAGCCGACAACGAAGCGAAGGTAACAAAACCTTACGGAGACGTGGGGGCAGCGGAGGTGAAGCAAGCCTTAGAAGGTGGGACGGCGGCAATTATAAAAGGCATTGAGATTGAGGATGTGCGATTTGACCGTCTCGTCCTTCCATTTGAAGTTGCCGGTATGAACGTGAAATGGGCGGTCTGTATCGATATTCCGGTTCACGCCATGACCGCTGCTGCGCACGAACAAGGCTGGTTACTTGCTTTCACCGCTTTTGGGGTTTTGGTTGCGGTGTTCGTAACCTTATTCCTCACGATACGACATATGATCCAAAGGCCAATTGTCCGTTTGGTAGCGTCAGTTGAAGCCTTAACGCATAATGATTTCGACTCCCCAATTTCAGCGCGCGAACGAACCGATGAGATTGGTGTCATCGCGGAAGCTCTGGATAAGCTTCGCGTGGCGCTTGACGGCTCGCGACGTGTGAAATTGGAAGCGGATGAACATCGCAGGGTGGCTGACAGCGAGCGTGCTGATAACGAAGCCGCAAGATTGCAGCAAGCCGCAGAACAACAGGAGATTGTCTCGATTGTGGGAGAAGCACTGCGTCAGTTAGCTCAGGGAAATCTGACATATCGAATTTCCCGCCAATTCCCTGTAAATTACGAGAGGATTCGCCAGGACTTGAACACTGCATTCACCGGACTGGAGAGCACCGTAAGGACGGTCGCAGAAACAACCCGAGAGATAAGCGCCGGAACGGCAGAAATTAGCAATGCAGCGAATGATCTTGCTCTCCGGACGGAACGCCAAGCGGCGAACTTGGAGGAGACTGCTGCGGCAATAAACGAACTGGTGGTTCAAGTTGAAAGTAACTCGAAAAACGCGTCATTAGCGTCCACCGACGTGGAGCAAATGACCAAGGACACCCACGATACAAAGTCGGTCGTAGGGGGAGCAGTTGGCTCCATGGTGGCACTTCAGAAATCTTCCGAGGAGGTCGCTCGCGTAACAAGCCTCATTGACGAGATTGCATTCCAGACCAATCTCCTTGCCCTAAACGCTGGGGTTGAAGCGGCCCGCGCCGGTGAAGCAGGCAAAGGTTTTGCGGTTGTTGCTCAGGAAGTACGCGACCTATCGCAGCGATCCGCAAAGGCGGCAAAGGAGATAAGGGGTCTGATATCGGCGTCAACTGTTCAGGTAAGAGAGGGGTCTGATCATGTGGGCCAGGCCGGTGAGGCTCTGACCGTTATCGCTGAACGTATGGATGGGATAAACCGGCGTGTGAAAGAGATAGCGAGATCGTCGTACGAGCAAAGTGGTGGACTGAAACAGATTACGTCTGCGGTTAACGATATGGACCACGCGACGCAGCAAAATGCGGCAATGGTCGAAGAGACGACTGCTGCGAGCCACACACTCAATGAGCAAATGCAGAGATTGCGGGCGTTGCTCGACAGGTTTCAATTTTGTGAGAGCACCCCAGACAGAAACGAAGCTGAGGTTGACCGTGCCGCCTAATCTAAGCCGGAAATCTGCGCCCAACAGGATAATCGCAGTCAAACCGAACGGTAACATAAGGTGCCGGAGGCAGTTAAAAGAACGGCATTCCACTCTGATATCGCGTGCGACTGCTACCACCGAGCGCTGCACGCGCTCGCTTACGGACGAACGCTTCCATTGCCTTCTACGCTTTGCCGCTCAACGTCTCGACAAACCAGGAGGCCGCGACATGGCTCGATCTAGTAAAATGTTCAACATAGGGAGAAAAATGCCCGCCTGACAGAATTTCGAGGCTTTTGGGTTCACCAGCCCGGTCGAACGCGTCTAGAGCTAGGTCCGTCGGAGTTAAGTGATCATTTTCAGCCACGATCATCAGCAGCGGCGTCGGACTAATCAGTCGAACAAATGCACCAGGTTCATTTGCTCTTGCCAATTCTAGGCTTCGCAACGTCACTTGCGAGTGCCAGTTTGAAGCCTGTAAAGAGGTGCTGTTAAAGTAATCGAAGCTATCTTGGCCCGGCAATGCGCAGGGGAGTTGCGGGTCACGTGCTACCACATCAACGTAGGAGATGCCTTTTCCAAGAACTCTGGCTACTCGATCCTCTGAGAGGCGCATTCTTAGGTCGGCAGCTTGCGGCGTTTTTGCTCGGCGAACAGCGACCTTCGATCCGCTGATTGTCGGCACCTGGGCGACCACTGCTTTGACTCGTCGATCCTGAGCAGCGACCACCAACACGTGGCCACCGCTGTAACTGGTTCCCCAAATGCCAATTCGATCGGGATCAGGACCGTTCAACGTCTGGACGAAAGTTATGGCGTCCCGGTAACCGCGCCTTTGGCGCTCTGGGTCAACTTCATAGCGAGGCTGTCCTTCACTCTCGCCGAAGCAACCGTGATCGTAAACGAGTACGCCTAGTCCGTGGGATGCGAACACCTCGGCGTAGCGATCAAGATATTGCTCCTTTACGGCAGAGAATCCGTGGGTCAAAATTACAGTCGGAAAACCCGACGTGCGGTCCAGCGGTCGATAGAACCACCCGCGTAGCTGGTCACCTTCGGACCAGAAGGTTACGTCAATTCGCATATCAAATTTCCTATGCAGAGAGCCGTCTCGATTCTGTCCTAAGCCGTTACAGGGCCTGATCGAGCTCCGGCAGCACCTCGAAGAGATCGCCGACGAGGCCGTAATCGGCGACCTGGAAAATCGGCGCTTCCTCGTCCTTGTTGATGGCGACGATGACTTTCGAATCCTTCATGCCGGCAAGATGCTGGATGGCACCCGAAATGCCGCAGGCAATGTAGAGATCGGGGGCAACAATCTTGCCTGTCTGTCCGACCTGCCAGTCGTTCGGGGCGTAGCCTGCATCGACGGCAGCGCGTGAGGCGCCGACAGCCGCGCCGAGCTTGTCGGCAACCGGCAGGATGACTTCTTGGAACTTTTCCGACGAACCGAGCGCACGACCACCCGAGATGATGATCTTGGCGGAGGTAAGATCCGGACGGTCGGAGGCCGAAAGAGCATCCTTGACGAAAGTCGAGAGGCTGGAAGAAAAAGCTGCCGCCGAGATGTCCTCGACGGCAGCAGCTGGGCCTTGGGAGGCCGGGGAAAAGGATGCCGAGCGCACAGTGATGACCTTCTTGGCGTCGGTTGCCTGAACGGTCTGGACGGCGTTGCCGGCGTAGATTGGGCGCTTGAAGGTGTCGGCGGAGACGACTTCGATGATCTCAGAGATCTGTGCGACATCGAGCAGGGCGGCAACGCGCGGGAGCACGTTCTTGCCGGTCGAAGTCGCAGCCGCGATGATCGTGTCGTAGCTGCCTGCCAGCGAAACGATCAGGTCTGAGAGCGGCTCGGCGAGATTGTTGGCAAGCTCGTCGCTTTCAGCCAGCAGCACCTTGGAGACGCCGGCAAGCTTTGCGGCCTGCTCGGCAGCAGCCTTGGCGGCTTTGCCGGCAACGAGGATATGCGCGTCGCCGCCGATCTGGTTCGCAGCCGTCAGCGCCTTGGCAGTCTGGTCGGAAAGGCTGATATTGTCGTGGTCAGCCAGAAGAAGAATGGCCATGCTCGTAAATCCTTTCTCGAACCTTAGAGGACGCCGGCTTCGGACTTGAGCTTTTCGACAAGCTCGGCGACCGACTTGACCTTGACGCCTGCCTTGCGGCCGGACGGCTCTTCGGTCTTCAGCACCTTGAGGCGCGGTGCGATGGAGACGTCGAAATCAGCCGGGCTCCTCTTGTCGAGTGGCTTCTTCTTCGCCTTCATGATGTTCGGTAGCGAGGCATAGCGCGGCTCGTTAAGGCGCAGGTCGGTGGTGACGACGGCCGGAAGCTTGATCTCGATCGTCTGCAGACCGCCATCGACTTCGCGGGTCACTGTTGCCTTTCCGTCGCCGATCTCGATCTTCGAGGCGAAGGTTGCCTGAGCGGTGCCGAGGAGGGCAGCGAGCATCTGGCCGGTCTGATTGCTGTCGTCATCGATCGCCTGCTTGCCCACGATTATCAAGCCGGGCTTTTCAGCGTCGGCAACGCCCTTCAAGATCTTGGCGACGGCGAGCGGCTCGACGGCATCGTCGGTTTCGACGAGGACGGCGCGGTCGGCGCCCATGGCGAGCGCGGTGCGCAGCGTTTCCTCGGCCTTGGCCGGTCCGATCGAGACGACGACCACTTCTTCAGCCTTGCCGGCTTCCTTCAGGCGCAGAGCCTCTTCGACCGAGATCTCATCGAACGGGTTCATCGACATCTTGACGTTGGCAAGCTCAACGCCTGTACCATCCGGCTTGACGCGGATCTTCACGTTGTAATCAACCACCCGTTTCACGGGGACGAGAATTTTCATGTTGATCTCCCTTATCAACGCAAGAGGCTGCACCGCGTGTGCGACCCAATGCTCTGCACAAAGACGTATTGGGGTGCGTTCACCTAGACAGGACCGCGGTGCTGAAATATCCAGCTGTGGAGCCTCCATCGAGGGCCACGATAGCTCCGTTTAGGTAAGCTCCTGCTGGTGACGATATGAACGCCGCGAGTTCAGCAACGTCCTCAGGTCGGGCAAATCGTCCAAGAGGTACAGATTTCTCATAAAAAGCGCGATCAGTTGGATTATCCCCAAAGAGCTGTTCCAGCATTGGTGTTTCTACGAATCCCGGGCAGATCGCATTACACCGAACGCCGGATGGGCCATGATCCAAGGCCAGGGATTTCACTAGGCCCACCACTCCGTGCTTGCTCGCGCAGTAGGCGGCATAACCAGACGCGCCTTGCGTGCCCGCGTCAGATGCAATGGCTGTGAAACTGCCCTTTCTCGCCAGCAGCGAAGGCATCGCGTGCTTGGCAAGCAAAAATGTTCCCTTGAGGTTGACCTTGAGAACAAAATCAAAAGTCGCCTCATCCATTTCGATAACTGTTCCTAATCGCGCTACGCCCGCGCAATGAACGACACTGTCGACTCCACCGTGACAACGTTCGATTTCAGCAAAGATGTCTTTGATTTGTGCGGTGTCTGAGACATCCGCCTCGAAGAGCTTGGCCTTGCTGTCGTCAGCATTGCCGAAAGATCTGTGCAGGCTAGGCATGTCACGATCGAGCAAGAAAACATTCGCGCCGCGCTCCCGAAAGCGACGCGCCACCGCAGCACCAATTCCGGACGCAGCGCCTGTGATAACGGCGTTCTCCCGCGGCGACGGCGATATAGCTGATTGATCGTTGCTCATATTGGAAGTCCGTTTGCCGTCGAGAGCCATTGAGGATCGCCTCGCTTCGAGCGATCCTGACGAACCCATTGGGGTTGGCCATAGATTGATTGTCCACCGTCCACGAGCAGAGATGCCCCCGTTATGAAGCCGGCGGCGGGGCTGGCCAGAAACGCGACAGCCTCAGCGACATCTTCAGGCTTGCCGAGACGCCCCACAGGCGTCTCCTGCAGCAATGCTTCCGTGCAGCCCGGAACATCCAGCATTGGCCGGGTCATGGCGGTTTGGACCACGCCGGGGAGGACAGAGTTCGTCCTGATGCCGTAAATGCCAAGCTCCGCTGCCATCGTTCGTGTCAGCATCAAAAGAGCCGCCTTGGTGGCGCTGTAGGCGCCTGTCTGGTCGGCGTGGAACTGGGCAAGGCAGGAAGAAATCAGGGTTATGCTGCCCCCCTTGCCACCAGCAACCATGTTGCGCGCAACAGCCTGGCAGATATGAAACGTGCCATTCAGGTTGATGTCGACGTGAAGATCCCAAACCTTTCTCGGTGTATCGAGAAAACCGCCAAATCTCGCGAAGCCGGCATTGGCGACGAAAGTTCCGATCGAGCCAAAGCGGTCACCGATTTCGGCAACAGCCCTGTTGAGGCCGTCGGGATCCGTCTGGTCGGCCGCTAGCGAATGAACCGTTCCGGCGCCGACGCGACGCAGCTCCTCTTCAGCCGGTCCGAAGTTGGCAACATCCCGATCCAGCAAAACGATGTCTCGTCCGTCGCGCGCAAACCGGGCCGCCAATGCTTGTCCCATCTCGCCGCCGGCGCCGCTGATCACCACGCAGGAAAGGTCGCTCATCGTTCCAATTTCTCCAACTATTGCTACAAAGCTCGAGCTTTGTTCAGTTCAGCGACGGCCGAGCGCGCCCATCGGGTAAACGCGGTTCGTGCGCTCGGCAGCGTCCATTCGAAGTTGAGGGGCGTCAAAGCCGCGTCACCCTGCGACAGGACCCAGGAATCGGATCCGGAGCGGTGCTCGAAGGTCGGATCGCGTTCCGGATGAGTGCCGAAAAGCAGCCAACCCGGTCCGTTCTCAGTCTCGATGGAGTGGATGCGCGACGGGTCCCAGATGCGGCGATCGAGGCTTGCGATCTTGACTTCGCGAGCGGGCAGGGCAGGGGCATTGAAGTTCAAGACCGACCGGGGCGGCAACTTGGATCGGTCGCGGATCATCAACTTGGTGAGATCAGTCATGATTTTGGCGCCATGACTGAAATCATAATCCGTCAAATCCACCAGCCGGAACCGGCCATCCCGGGATTGTTGTGATGCGGCGAGTGCGGGAAAACCCAATAACGCACCTTCGATCGCCGAGCCCAGCGTGCTGGAATAGGTTGCGTCATCGCCAAGGTTTGCGCCTTCGTTGATGCCCGAGACGACGGCATCCACATCATGGGCAAGGCCAGACAGAACGGCGACGCGAACGCAATCTGTGGGAGTCCCATTTGTCACGTAGATTGGATTAGCGTCGTCACCGCCTGCCCTTGTCTGCGTGATTGCCTTGCGAAACGAGGCTGAGCGCGCAGTACCGCTTCGCGGCCCGTCGGGCGCGACCGTCAGCACCTGCACTCCGCCTGCGATCAGAGCGTCGCGCGCCGCAGCAACGCCCGGAGACTGATAGCCATCGTCATTTGTCAGTAGGACTTTCACTTGAAAATCACCTTTCTAAACATGCTGGTTTAAGCCGCGCGCGACAGTCTGTCCGGAACCAGCCTTGCTGCGTTGGGCACAGTCACCGGTTTGCCAAGAATGGCCCATTCCGCGGCAAGTGCTCCCGTCAGCGCGCCGCTGGTCACCCCTGTTCCGCCCATGCCGGCGACGACGATGACCGAAGGATCGGCTGCGTAGGGACCGACCTGGAACTCGCCATCGGCGCTCAAGGGATAAAGACCGTGCCAACCGTTCTTGAAGCCAAGACCATCGATGCGCAGCCGATCGCTGACGAGCTGAGCTACCTCAAGGAAATAATCGTCCCCATCCGGCGGGCTATAGGCGTCGGGGTTACTCACTTCGTGGCCTTCAACCGAGTAATAGGTGTGAAGACCAGCAATAAGCGAATCCTCGCCGTCCTGCCTGAAGTAGATGCCGGCGCCGTTCTGGCCCGGCATGTAGAAATTGCACATGGGAACGACGTAATCGAGCTTGCGCGGCAGCTTGACGATAATGACTTCGTGCACCTCGGGCTTGATTGGTGCCGCGTGCCCGAGCATATCACCCACGCGCCCGGCCCAAGCTCCGGCGGCGTTGATTACCACGTCACATTCGATCTCGCCGCGGGTTGTCGAAAGCACATGAGTCGAGCCGCGCTTTTCATAAGCGAGAACTTCGGTGTTGTTCATCACCTTCGCGCCGAGATCGCGGGCCTCGTCAATCAGAGCAGAGCAAAGCAGGTGTCCGTCCAGATGCCCGTCATTGACGCCATACAGTCCGGCGATGACGTCGTCGCACTGCAGGTCGGGAACGAGAGCCTGCAGCTCCTTCTGCGACAGTATCCGTGTATCGTCTGCTCCGAAGCTCTTGATCGTTGCGAGCGCGGTTTCAAGTTTTGGAATGTCCGCTTCGGTCGTGGCAATGCGAATGTTGCCGATGCGGGCAAGGGGCAGACTGCGCTTGCGCTCGAGTTCGAACAGTATTTCGCGCGAGCGGACGCGGATCTCGATCTGCAACGCGTCGAGTGTCTGGGTATTGTATACCCCGGCCGAGCGACCGGACGAGCCGGATGCCGGCGTGCCTTTTTCCAGAACGACAACGTCCTTTGCATGCAATTGCGCCGCTCTGCGTGCCGCACCGCAGCCCGCGACACCTGCTCCGATAATGGCGATACGTGGTGACATGGCTGCCCTCCTTCAGAACAAGGGACGAATGGTTTCGTAGACGTATAGCGTCGCAAGCGTTCCGCAATCGACCGGCAAGTCCACTCCGGTAATGGCGGAGGCCTTGTCGGAGGCAAGGAAGACTACCGCGTTGGCGAGCTCGGGTATTTCGACAAGGCGTTTCATCGGAACTCGCTGGAAATCGGTCATCATGTGACGAAGCGCCTTCTCAGAGACGAACTCCTCGACCATCTGCGTGCGTGTCCAGCCGGGGCTGACGGAGTTGACGCGGATGTTGTGTTTCGCAAGCTCGACCGCCGCGTTCTTCGTGAGACCGACGAGACCGGCCTTGGCTGCGACATAGGAGCCTTGCGGGCCGTCATAGCCATTCGCGTCGATCGAGGCGATATTGATCACCGACCCGCCAGTACCATCGCGCATCCTGCGCGCCGCTCGCTGCGTTACCAGGAATGCACCGGTGAGATCCGTGCCGACGGTCTTATTCCAGCCTTCGAGCGAAATATCGAGGAATTCGGCCTCGTCGACGATGCCTGCATTGTTGACGACAATCTGAAGGCTGCCATACTCGGCCCATATTGCGTCCAGCACCCCCTCGACTTCATCCGGATCACTGACGCTACCGGTATGGACCGTTGCGTTGCCTCCGCCGGCCGCAATCCGCGCCGCCACTTCTTCAAGCGGAGCACTGCTCCGACCCATGAGTGCGAGCTTGGCGCCAGCCTGAGCCAAGCCTTCGGCGATACCAGCACCGATTCCGCGGCCGCCGCCCGTTACCAGCGCCACCTTCCCTTCAAGGTCCCGCATCATGCCACCTCCCTTTGGCTCAAATCTCCTGCGACCAGATCGCGAATTCTCAGCCGTTCCGTTGCGACTCCGTCTTCAAGCCTGAACAGCGACAAGCCGCCGCCGCCGGTGCTGACGCGCCGGAGGACCTCGAAAAAGTCTGTGGGCCGCACGACTTCGGGCGCAAAGGCACCTCGGCGGTCGATCTTTCCGTCGAGCATCAACAATGCGCCTGCTGCGGCGGGAATTCCGGTCGAATCGTCCATTCCACCGTCGCTGCCGGCTGCAAATCTCAAACCGGAACCGGCCGTATGCACGTCGATGATCATACCACTGCCGATGCGCGGCGCTCCAACACGCCTCTCCCTGAAGTGACGGAAGAGATTGGCCGCGGGATCGGTAAATTCTCCATTCGAGCGCTGTTCGTCGGCGATATGCGCGAGGGCCCAGGCGGTAATCAGCGCTTCGTCCGGATTGAGGCCGCCGAAATTTGAGGCCCGCTTCACTGGAAGGAAGCGAGGCACCGTCAGTGGCTCGGGATGGGCGAGCCTTACGACCGACTGAAGTCCCACTGGCGCTGGAAATTCGATCTGTCTGCGCTCAAGCCCATCCCAGCCGGTTACCTCATGTATGGTCCCGTCAGGATCGACCAGATTGAAGCAATGCCAGAAGTGTCTGATCGCCGCTTCGGTCAGGTCGGCGACGTCGACGGTCCAATAGATGTCTACGTCATCGACGGGGCCGAGATGGTCAACAGCGCTTCTGATCAGGATGTTTGTCGTGCCCGGAGAGGAGCCCATTCCGATCAGCGCCGAAATCCCGGCCTCTTTGGCACGAGCATCGCGCTCGAGCATCGGAAGGGTGATGTCCGCGTCGTCGCAGATATCAAGATAGTCCGTCTTCGTTTCGATGGCCGCATCGAGGACGGTGAAGCCAGTCTTGTAGTAAGGACCGGCCATATTCACGACCAGGCTCGTCGTCTCCAACAGCTTGTGAAGAGTATCTCGTTCTGAGAGCGGATCTAGTTCCTGAACTGCGAAGCCCATCTCTTCTGTTGCTGCACGGGCTTGTGGCCGCCAGGCGCGATCGATTGCGAGCCAGCCCTCGGTTGCGCCTGCTCGCGCAATGCCGCGCAGCATGGCTTGTGCTTGCGATCCGCCTGCACCTATTACAATTGCCTTCCACGGACGGGCCATGAGTGCCACTCCTTCATTCTTGCGACTACGGTTCGAGCCGTTTGCACGGTCCGGTGATCTAGTTTCCCCGATGCGCGTGGGGGAGCGCCGTTCTCAGTTTGAGAGGGCGCAGGAGGATTTCGACCGCTGCCTGGCAAGCTCTGCATGTTCCTTGCCAGCTTGGCGTAAAATGAGGAGCAGCGGTCGTCGGATCCTCCATCAAAACAAGGCGCCGGGTCTTACAAAGCCGGCCTTGGAAGCGAGTTCGTCGGCCGGATTTTCGCGAATGAGCGCCTCGGCCAGGCGAATGTTCACATCGGCATGGGATCGGTAACTCCATCCCTCCAGGAGGGTGGTCTTGGCTGCCATGAACGGTTCCGCCATCGCGGCCCAGGCCACTTCACGCAAGGCATTCACAAAACGAAGCAGCTGCACGCGGGCGATCTGGCTCTCATCGAGATGTGGATCATAAAGCCGGAGAAATGCCGTCGTCTCATCGTCGGACATCTCCGCTTGCGAGGTGACGCTGGCCAGATCAATCGCCAGCAGGGCCTCACCCGCGTAATCGAAATCGACCATCTTCACGCCGTCCGAACATGCGATGAAATTCTGCGGCACGAGATCGTTGTGGCCGAAGCCCACTGGCGCGTTCGCTTCAGCAAGAATAGTCTCGAAACGCTGGGCAATTCCCCATAGCACTTCATATGACGCCGGATAGGAGCCCCCCAGCTTCGCAGTCCCCGCCATGAAACCTCGAAGGTCATCGAAGATATCAAACTTTCGAGGCGAGAAGTGATGCGCGTGCAGTTGCTTCAGGGCATCAACGATCCGAGGAGTAATGGAAGGCTGACGGATGCGTTGCGGGCGCAACGTCTCCCCTTCCACGAATTCCGACATGAAGTGCCCTTCAGGCAGGCATTTGGCGATGACCGCGGGTGCCAGGCCGAGGCTCGCGGCCATGGCTTGGGCCTCAATAGCGGCGCTTACCGATGTGCCGGCGAACGACGCATCGGTCTCACGAATCTTCAATGCCCATCTCTTGTCGCCATGTCTGAGTACGAGGTTGATGTTGTTCGCGCCGCCGGGCAGAATTGAGAAGTGAATGTCGCGCTCGCCAGGCAGGAAACGCCATTGATCCAACAGGTTGACTGCGGTGTCCCGTACAAGGGCGGGCACATCGTCCCCGAATATGCATCGAGACCGGGCGCCGCCGGTTTCTGGATTGGTCGAAGACATCATCGAGATCATCAGATTCGCTCCCGGTGCGTGATGGCGATGTGCTTCAGCTCGGTGTGAGCTTCGATCGCGTAAATCGACAGATCTCGGCCAATCCCCGATTGTTTGTAGCCTCCGAATGGCATTTCAGCGGCCGTCGGGCCGTGATCATTGATCCAGACGCTTCCGGCCTTGACCCGCCCTGCTGCGACAATCGCCCGCTCGATATCGGACGTCCAGATCGACGCGGCCAATCCGACCTCGAGGTCGTTTGCCTTGGCAATGGCGTCAGCCTCGTCTTTGAACGTGGTAACGGCAATGACCGGCCCGAAGATCTCTTTCTGGATAATCTCGGCGCTGTGTTCGACGTTGTCGACAACGGTCGGTGCGTAGAAGTACCCCGGTCCTGCGATCGATCCGCCAGCGACGACGCGCCCCGAAGAATTCCTGACGGCCCGATCGACGAAACCCGAGACGAATTCATGGTGCTTTGCGGAGACTACCGGACCCATATCGATCCCGCGCTCGGCGTAGCCGTTGCCGACTTTGATCCCGCCTGCCATCGATGCCAATGCCTCGACGACGTCCTTCTCTCGTTTCTTTGAAACATAGACACGGCAGGCAGCCGTGCAGTCCTGCCCGGAATTACCGAAAGCGGCGCTTCTTAGGGTCGTCGCTAGCCGATCAATATTCGCATCGTCGAAGACCAGAACCGGGGCCTTACCGCCGAGTTCGAGATGAACGACCTTGATACTCTCGGCAGCGTCCCGCATGACGGACCGGCCTGTTTCCGTGCCTCCGGTGAGCGAAACCATTGCAACGTCCGGATGGCGAACAAGGTGAGTGCCGGTGGTGCTGCCAAAACCAGTAACGATGTTGACGACGCCCGGCGGAAAGAATTTCTGCGCGACTTCGCCCAGGAGGAGGGCAGTCAGCGGAGTCACCTGAGTGGGCTTCAGAACAACTGTGTTCCCAGCTGCCAAGGCCGGACCGATACGCCAGGCGGTCATCCCCATCGGATAGTTCCAGGGGGAAATCGCACCGACAACACCGATCGGTTCGCGTCGCACCATGCTCGTGATGCCCGGCTTGTACTCGCCCATGGCCGGCACCAGCATGGTCCGGCATGCACCCGCAAAAAAGCGATATTTGTCCGCAGCCGAGGCCATTTCCGCGCGGGCTTTTTCGAGCGGCTTTCCAACGTCACGCGCCTCGAGTTCAGCAAACTCGTCAACCCGGGCCATAATTTCGTCGGTGAATGCGAGCAAAGCAGCCGCGCGGTCCTTCGGCGGCGTCGAAGCCCAACCACCAAAAGCCTCCTTGGCGGCCGCTACAGCGGCGTTCACCCCTTCTGCACCGACTTCTGGGACGCGTGCAATCACATCGCCCGTGGCCGGTTCGAAGACGTCAAAGTCAGTTCCCTTCGACCAGAAGGACTCGCCGATAAGCGGACGTAGTTCCCTGATTGTCATTTTTTCCTCCTGTTTAATCGTATCGGAGCCGATCTTGGTCAGGCACCTTAAGTGAAGCTGAATTCCCGGACAGGTTTCGAATCTCAGCGCACTTAGGTTTGGCTTCAGGCGGTTCCCGGCTTTTGGCGTGCGACCCAGTCGCTCGCTCTATATTAATTAACGATCATTAATTCACGTATCGCCGAGTTAGTCAATCCGTCTTTTGGGGCGCTCGTCATTAAATTTGCGAACTCGATTGACTCTGGGTTCGCCGACTGAGCGAAAACAGTCACGGCGACGGCGGACCCAGCCCAGCCGTCGCCGTGACCCCCTTCAGTTCCGCCTGACTAAAGGGTGGGGACGACTTCCGTCGAGGCACCGGCAGAAACCTGTTTGTACCCGCCCTTGCCACTGGGGATAACAAGAACTCTCATGATCAGATAATAGACGACACCCGCCACGACGACGGTCGGTATGCCCGCGCCCAACGTGTGCGCCAATGGATGCATGGCGGTGGTAACGGGATTGTACAGATAGAGATATAGCCCAACTGAGAGCACGGATATGATGACCGCCACCCAATTCACGCCGCCCCAGAACCAGTACTTGCCCGAAGGATCTCGCGAGAACAGATGGGCGGGCGCCAGCGTCTCCTTGCGGAGGATGAAATAGTCGACAAAGGTGACGCCGGTGATGCCAACGAACATGACACCGTTATAGGAAAGCCAGCTCATGACGATCGAGAGGGTCCATTCCGTCCGAAACGCCACATAGACGCCAGGCAGCAGCATAAGTGCAATCAGAATATCCCAGCGCACACGCGTCAACGGCTTGATCTGCTGGATCGAAACGCCGGCGAGATAGAGCATGATCACCATCGTGGCGATATTGGCCGCAAGCACGAAGGTCATGATGAGCGAGCCCAACACCGGGCCGGCGAGCTTGATCATCCAGATCGTCGGATCAGGCGTTCCCGCAGAAAGAGCCGCAAAGGCCGCAACCATGGATATGAAGGCAGCCCCCAACACGCCGACCCCGACGACAGACGGACCGACGATATGCGAACGACGTTTCACCAGGCGTGTCAGGCCGCCCATGATCGGCCACCAGGTCAGCGAGTTCGATATGCCGAATTCAACAGCCAGTGCAAAACCCTGTCCCGGCGTCGATGCGAGGCGCTGGTCGGCAGGGACCTGTAGTATCCAAAGGTTGGAGCCGTAGTGATAGAGCAGGATTGCAAACATCACGACGGTCACGAGAATGTGGCCGGGCGCGATGTAGTTGCTGATGCGTTCGAACAGCCACGGCCCCTTGCTGGCAACCAGCCAGACTGCGACCATTGTGAGAAGCGCCAGGCCGATCACGATTGGCTCCGCCGTCGCCACATCAGATTGCTCCACCGTCTGCAGAACATTCGCCGCGCCTCTGGCCGTCAGCGCGACCACCACATATGTCCAGCCGACGCAAGTTGCGAGCAATCCGAACAATGGCAGCACGATTCCGTACGGGCCAAACGATGCCTTGGCGGCGTCGATCGGCTCCACGCCATATTTGAACGATGGCAGACCCGACGCGAGGACAACCACCGCCATGCCGATCAGCATGCCGGCCAGGTAGCCAAGGACGCCCACCCGGACATCGCCTACATACGGAAGGAAGCCGCCGATGAGAAACGCCCATGTCGCCGCGCTGAACGCGGTGCAGGTCCATAAGAAGGAGCCGTATCCTTGGTAGACACGCTCGCTGCTCCGCAACGGAAGGCGTCCCGACAGGGCCTCTTCCATCACGCGTGATTGCGTGAGCTTAATATCACTGCTCATGGTTTTCCTCCTTAACCAAAGTAGTATAGTGTGGCGATCCAGATCGCGACCCCGAGAAGCCCCCAGGTCGTTGCCTCGATGAAGCAGGCGCGTGTCGGGGCATAGCACTCGGACTCGATGTGCGGACGCTCTCCTAGAGATTGGACACGTTTGGCGAGCTCGGAATCCAGAGCGGCCGCGAACCCTTCTCTCGTCTCGGGCGGATGGGCCCGTTCCAGTTCAATTGACATCGTTGTTCCCTCTTTTGGATGTTCCGGCCGGTCGCCGGCTCTTTTTCGTCGACTCCAGCTGCAGAGTCCCATTCGTTCGCCACGTATGTTCAGTTGAAGAGCGCTATGAATGAATGATCATTAATCATCTTCCTTAATCGAGAGTATGTCAAGCCATGCAAGCTGAAGGGTTCCAGACGAAATCCGCGTCTAACTCAGTCAAAACGCTGGAGTAGCCCTCCACATAGGATTCTTGGGTAACGCGGGAAATTTCCGCATGCGCCTTTGACAGATCACCCCCACTGACGCATTATGTGAATAAGCATTCATGAGGATTAAAATAGTGAACGAACTCGTACGCAGCCGTCGGGAGGCAGCCCCTGACGAGGCAGAGCGGCTATCGCGTCGAACTAGCCAAGCGAGCAAAGCTTCAGCGAGTCGCTCCGACACGCGAGAGCGACTGCTCGGTGCAGCCATTGAGCTTTTTGGCTCCAGGGGATTTGATGCGACTTCGATGAAGGACATTGCCAACGAAGTCGGCATCAAGGCGCCGGCGGTCTACAACCATTACAAATCTAAAGAGGAGTTGCTAGCCGAGGCAGTAGCGGAAGCGTTGGGCGCATTTAACGACGCGATCGCGGCCGCTGATTCACCCAATGCCACTCCGCTTGATCGACTTCAAAGCATCGTCACTGCTCACATCATGTACCAGATCAATCACTCACGAATAGCGCAGGCAAACGATCGTCTCCTGGAATCCGGTATTCTAAGCAAGTTGGATCCGAGTGTTCGACACAGGGTGAAGGGCATGATGAGGGAGCATCTCGACCGGCTGACCTCGATTATCGAGGCAATTCCCTCCCCGGCGACGAGTTCAACGCCTGAGGCGCGGCTCACCGCACTGGCCGTCATAACAATGTGCGACAATGTGCTAAATTGGTATCGACCGAGTGGCACCTACACGCCAGAGAAGATCTGCAAGCATTTCTATCGCCTTGTGAAAAGTATGCTGCTCGGACCCACGGGTGCGCTAGAGAGTTAGGACGCGGCGGGACCGCGGCTGGCGCTGGTCCCACCGGAGCCGATCGGCCCCCGTCGATCGTGAAGAACTCGCTTTCAGGCAGTTTGCTGCGGCGTTGGTCGGCTCTGGAACGTGAACAGTAGTGCGGCGAACAGACACAAAAGTTGCCTGAACCATCGCAGCAGGAGGGAGAAGTTGTATCCGGCGGCGGCCAGAACGGCATTGACGGCATCCCCCTGTTCGCCAGCGAGATAATTCCGGTCCATTCTGTGTTCGCTCTTGAGGTGTCCGATGACGGGTTCGACCGCCGATCGTCGTCGCATCTGGCGCTTGATGGCGGGCGTGAGGCGGCGCTTCTGGCCGCTGGTGAAGACCCTCAGCTTGTGACTTTCGGGAGCATTGTGACCGCGGTATCCAGCATCGGCCAGAATGCGGGAGAGCTCGTTGCCGATCATTTTTTCCATATCCGGAATGACGGTCGCGAGCGTGTGGCCGTCGTAAGGATTGCCGGGCAGCGCCGTGGCGTGCAGGGCGAACTGCCCGCCCTTTGAACGGTTCAGTGTTGTGGCCACGGACACCTTCACGCCGAACTCATAGGGCTTGTGCGCCTTGCCTTTACCAATGCACTCGACCTCGTCAGCATGCAGGCTGTAGATCTTGCGGCCACGCTGACGTTGCCGCTGCGCGATGACCGTTTTTGCCTGATAGAGCGACCATTTGAAGATCGCGTCGAGTTGTTCGTCGCCGGCGATCTGACGCTCGATGTCGCGAACGGTGCGGCCGAGATAGGTCTTTAACTTGCGCAGCGCTTTGCCGGCCCGTTTGAATTGCTTCGCATGCGCGTAGCGCTGATGCTGGATCAGGGCGAATTTACCGACCCGAATATAGGTCTGGCGCAGATCGAGCCCCATTTTCTTCGCCAGCCGCACCAGCCGTTCGCGCGCCCGGTGAATAAGCTTGGCATCCGTCGGGAACATGACGTTCTTCGGTTGAACGGTCGTGTCCACGATCACCTGCCGCGTATCCTGCGGCTTCATCGCGCCTGTCTTGATTGCCACCGCCAGGCTCTCCTGCAAGAGCGCGCCGATCCGCGCCTCGCCCATGCGCTGCCGCCAGCGTGTCATCGAGGAGCGGTCGAACGATAGTTCGTGCCGAAAGAACTCCTCGCCGCACAGGTACTGAAAATAGGGGTTCTCCACCCAACGCTCGCACAGTGCCTCGTCCGACAGGTTGAACGTGTGCTTCAGAATGGCCAGCCCGGCCATCAGCCGCGTCGGCAATGGCGGCATGCCCGCTCCGTCCGAATACACCGTCCCAAAGCGGGCTTCCAACACAGGCCAGTCGATAGCCTGTGCCAGACGCACCAGTTCGTGCTTCATATTGATGATCTGGTCGAGCCGGGATCGGAATAAATCCTGTTCACCCGTTTGGCGCCGTTCGCGTGGTTTACCCATTCCTGGCTCTCCGATTCACCGCGATAAACCCAGTGAATCACGCTTCGCCAACCAGGCAAACCTCAAACTGATATTGCAAGGAAACAGCCTGTTCGGCGGCCGTTTCCTGCAATTAGAAGATCTGCAGACCCCTCGATTCCTACGTCAAATCAGCGGCTTCCGAGTTCTTCACGGCCGACGCCCCCGGTCTTCACATTTGAGCTGTTTCTTGTTGAGGCAGGTTGCGCCAGTCAACCGGAGCAATCGCGATGAAAACAAGACTATCGGCGCCGTCGTAAGCGAGTTCGGTGTCCTTGGGAATCCAGATCACGTCGCCGGGATTGAGAACGTAAAGTGTGGGGCCGACGCGCAATCGGAACTCGCCCTCGATACAAGCAATGACCTCATCGTAGCGTACCGTCCAAGGCACTGACCGTCCATTGAAGCGGGCGAGATAGGCGCCCATCGTCGAGCTGTCTTGTGGTCCGACAAGCCGCGCGATCGAAGCCTCACCGGGTCCTTCGCCATATGTGCCAAATACAGTCGAAACCTTGCGGAATATTGTCGGTTCTTTGTACATTGCTCGTTCCTGCTTGGGCCGCTGAGAAGAAACCGCTTCTCCTACTGAGCTTGCGGGGAGGCGAGATATGCGGTGCGCACGGCCCGTCTATCGAGTTTTCCTGAAGCCGTCCGTGGAAGATCGTTGGCGACGATGACTACCTCGGGCACGGCGTAGCCTGGAAGCTGCGTATGCAGGAAATCCAACAGTGCCGGGACATCGACCATTTCCTTCGGACGAGGCTCGAGCGCCGCGATGACGCTGTTCTGCATTACCGGATGAGGAACTCCAAAAACGACGGCTTGGGCAACGTTAGGCATTCGCGCAATCGTCGCCTCGATAAAGGAGGGAAGGATCTTTTCCCCACCTCGGTTGATCACATCATCCCGGCGGCCGACGTGATATAAGAGGCCGAGTTCCCGGCGTTCTGCCAAATCGCCGGTCCGAAGCCATTCACCGCTAATTTTTTCGGCAGTGATGTCGGGTCGGCGCCAATACTCCCGCATGCGGGTTTCGCCACGCACCCAGATCTCCCCCGGCGAGCCCTCTGGAACATCGTGACCATCCTCACCCACCAAGCGGAGTTCGACTCCCTTAGCGGGATAGCCGATCGAGTCGCCATGGGTCAAAATCAGTTCCGGGGGGAGGAGAGTGCAACACGACGTAAACTCGGTCAGTCCATAGCCATGAACCAGCCGTAGCGATGGCCAGCGTTCATGCATCTCCAATGACCACGGCGCAGGCATCGGTGAGCCACCGAACAGGACCAGTTGCGCCGACCCGAAAATTGCCTCGGCACCTTCGGCGGTCATCATCATTCGAAGGACGCTCGGAACCGCGGTAACGAAGGTTACGGGCCGACGTCTGCACGCTTCGACGGCGGCTTGTGAACGGTAGCGCGAAAGAAGATCGGATCGGCCGCCCACAAAGATCATTGTGCAGAGCTGGTCGACAAAGCCGGTATTGTGAAATAGTGGAGCAACGATCAACGTCGACTGTGGCTGGCTTCCCCCGATGAGCTCAGCAAACACCTCAGCGTTCTGTCTAAGCGCATTATGGGTAATGACCGCGCCTTTCGGAACTCCCGTCGTACCGGAGGTGAAACTGATCACGGCGTCTTCCAACGCCTCGGGCATGTCCGGGAGCTCGTTGTCTGCTTGAATTGCGAAGAAGGGTCGAGCAGCGTTACCTGTGGTGGACAGCACCTCGACTCCGGCGCATCCTTCGAACATGCTGAGATGAAGATCGTCGGCGAGAACAATCCGCGCCCCGAGAATCTCGACGAGTTCGCCGACTTGTGCGGGAGCCAGCCGATTGTTCATTGGCACGGAGATTGCGCCTATGCGCATGGTGGCCAGATAACACACGACCCATTGCCATGTATTGTTGCCGACCAGCACGACCCGATCCTGCCTCCCGACACCGAGAGCGACAAGCCGACGGGACGCCGCTTCCACTTCGAAAGTCAACGCCGCATAGGAAATCTCCGTATCACCGTCGGTGACCGCGATCGCGTCAGGCGTTCGACGGCTCCAATCGAATAAGGTATGAAGTATCGTCCGAAAGTTGCGGTCAGTCACTCATTTATCTCCCATTTCGAAACCAGCCGATCAAGATTGAACCGAGAACCTGCCGGGTCCAATTGCGGGCTCCATCGGCTGAGCCGTCCGATGGTTAAGGCTCCCACTGTACCGCCGAGCAGATCACCGACCCGACCCCCCTGACGAGGCCGACCCCGCTGCAGTTTACGCCCGCAGCGTCATAAGATCTCGATACTCATCGGCGGTCATCAACTCCCGCCCAAGAGCAGCTGCTATTCCGGAGATCTGCCGGAATACATCGACGTTTGATTGGATTTTATCGTCACGGTGCGGCCACTTCCAAACGGTATCCTCCATTCCGACGCGGACATGGACCCCAAGCAGGATGGCCAGAGTAGCAAGATAACTGCTGGTACGACCGCCCGTGCACGCGATGATGGTTGAGTCGGCGTCGATGTGACGGATAAGCCGGACAAGCCGAAGGAATCCGTCCACCATTGTCTCGGGCGAATACATCGGGCTGCAGCCTGGAAGGCCGGGAAGAACGAGCCAGTTCAGCGGGCCTTGGATGAGGCCGCTGTCGATCAGATACCGACGGGCATTGTCGATGTCGGCATCGGAGTAGACCGCTATCTGCGGGGTGAGGCCGGCATCGAGCGCGCGCTTGGTCTTTTCGATGATTGTCGCTGGCGATTTGACGAAGTGGTTGTCACCAAGAATGAGGGCTGTCGTGTTGACCGGCACGCCTTCCATGAGGCCGAGCTTCATCATTTCGGCCATCATTCGCTCTTCGTCGGCATTGACTGCGACGAGGCAGGCGTCCAAGGCGACGTGCTGATGGTGGGTGCGAAGATGCGTAAGCGTCTCGCGGAACAGTCCGGTGTCGAGCACATTGTAGCCGCGATCGTCCCGGGCGTGGATATGGATAATCTGTGCGCCGGCCGCGATGCACGCCTCAGCAGACTGGATAATCTCTTCCGGTGTGATCGCTTGGTTGGGGTTTTCGTTCTTCGTGTAGAAGGCGCCGTTGATCGCGGTCGACAGGATGAGCTTAGGTGGTGTTTCCCATTTCGGCATTGGCTCGGCATCGGAAAAGGCAGTTCGGTCTATCGACATAATTGACGGAAAGCCAAACACTTTCCAGCTCGCCTGAGCACCGTCGCGGCCTACCCACTTATTTACTTGCTCCCAGTTTACCGTATTCGGTTTGCGTGACATCAGTACCTCCCTGTGTTGTGCCAAGGTGAATGAACGTTAATGCATATTGGTCATGCTGTAAAGGTCGTTAGTGAAGTGGGACTTTGGGGTTAAAGGCGACGGCGCCAGAGCAAAGCACTTGACGGCGCGACATAGAAGCATTTAATGAATTAACATTCGTTATTTACGGGAGAGAGGCGATGTCTCCAACGATTATGCTGGTGGGTGCCGGTCACATGGGAAGGAGCGCACTCTCTATCCTTGCGCGTTCGCTGCCGGCGGCAAGATTTGTTGTGGTCGATCGGTCCGCGCAGAGTTTGCGCCTTGCCGAAGCTATCGCGTCCGACCGGGTTGAAAGTCGACAAGGCGATATTTCACGGGAAGGCTTGGATGCATCCGGCATGGACCTGGTTTTGAATTTCGCCGGCCCCTTCTTCCTCGGCTCGGATGGCGCGGCACGGGCTGCGATTGCAGCGGGCGCGGCTTATGTCGACGTTGGGGATGATGCTGAAGGCACAAGGACCATCCTTGCCCTCGACGAGGCAGCGAAAGCCGAAAACGTGCCAGTGATTACCGGCGGTGGGCTCTCGCCAGGCGTCTCCAATTGGCTTGCCTGCAGCCTGCTTGAAGGCCATCCGGGACTCGATGGCATCAAAATCGTCTGGATAACACGGGAACCCGATCCGGGCGGTCTTGCTGTATTGCGACACATGCTGCACATGGCGGTAGCGCCTTGCCCCACGTGGCGCAACGGCGGGATGGAATTTACCAAAGGGTTTGTTCCAGAGACGGCGGAAAGCTTTGATGTCCCGCCCCCGTTCAATCGAATTGAGGCCTATGACACAGCCCATCCAGAGCCGGTAACGCTTGGGCGGTTTCGACCCGATCTGGCGCTGGTTCAGTGTAAAGGGTCGCTTTTTCCTAACTGGGCGAATGCTGCTTTTTCGACGCTCGGGCGGATAGGATTCGGCCACACCGATATAACGGTTGAGATTGACGGCAAAGACATCCAGCCGATTGAAGTACTTTGGAAGCTGCTCTGGAAACGCCATGAGATGAAGCCAGGCGCGCAACGGACGTCGGCAACGCAAGTCAACGTACTCGGTACCCAGGAGAACGTTCCGGTCATCATGAAGTCGATCACCGATGCGGGGGACATGAGTCGCGGCACCGGACTTGGCATGGCGGCTGCGGCCCTCTCGCTTTTAGAGGGTAGCGTCCCAGCGGGAGCAAATGGAGTTGAGGTCATTTCTTATCAGAAAGGCATCGATCACTTCCTGCGCCTAGCGAGGGAAGCGGGGACTTTCGCGGATGGGATTGTAACCACCTGCTTTTGAATGCAGGCCCAATTGTGGACGCAGTTGAAATGGCGTTGACTTTACAATGCTGAAGCATCTGCTGCCGCCCAATCGGCCAACGCAGCACGCGTTCGATGATGCTTAATATGAGGTCTCGACGGATATTTTTCCGGCGAGAGAAATCAGGGGAAGTCGGCGCGCTGGTCTGGTGCGAAATGGGAGGGAAGGGCAAGTATGAGCAAGATCTATTCAAGCGCCGAGGCGGCGCTTGCCGGCATTCTGTTTGACGGCATGACGATCGCCTCGGGCGGCTTCGGGTTGTGCGGCATTCCTGAACTTCTGATTTCGGCGATAAGGAACGCGGGTACCAGAGAAATCGTTATCGCGTCGAACAACTGCGGCATCGACGACTTCGGTCTCGGCATCCTTCTCAAGACGCGGCAGATCAAAAAAATGATCTCATCCTACGTGGGCGAGAACGCCGAATTCATGCGGCAATATCTGAGTGGCGAGCTTGAGTTGGAATTCAATCCGCAAGGCACTCTAGCCGAGCGCATGCGAGCGGGCGGGGCGGGGATCCCGGCCTTCTATACCCCAACAGGGGTTGGAACGGTCATAGCCGACGGCAAGGAGCACAAGGAGTTTGACGGCAGGACTTTCATTCTCGAGCGCGCGATTGTTGCCGACGTTTCGATCGTGAAAGCGTGGAAAGCCGATCCCACAGGTAATCTGATCTTTCGAAAAACCGCCCGCAACTTCAATCCGCCAGCCGCCAGCTGCGGGAAGATTTGCGTCGCAGAGGTTGAGGAGATCGTACCGCTGGGCTCGCTCGATCCTGACCACATCCATTTGCCTGGGATCTACGTCCACCGCCTTATTCAGGGACAGCATCAGAAGAAGATCGAGCAGCGAACCGTCCGTAAAAAGGAGGCCTAAAGTATGGCTTGGGATCGAAACCAAATGGCAGCGCGCGCTGCCCAAGAGCTTCAGGACGGCTGGTATGTGAATCTTGGTATTGGTATCCCGACTTTGGTGTCAAACTACATCCCCGAGGGGATACGGGTAACCTTGCAATCTGAGAACGGTATGTTGGGAATGGGGCCGTTTCCTTTTGAAGGCGATGAGGACCCCGATCTGATTAACGCAGGCAAGCAGACAATCACGGAACTTCCGCAAACTGCCTATTTTGATAGCGCCACTTCCTTTGGCATGATCCGCGGCGGCAAAATCGCGATGGCAATCCTAGGCGCGATGGAGGTTTCGGAGGAGGGCGATCTCGCAAATTGGATGATACCGGGAAAACTCGTCAAGGGTATGGGAGGTGCTATGGATCTAGTCGCTGGCGTGAGGCGCGTGGTCGTTCTGATGGATCACACGAATAAGGCCGGCGAGTCTAAGGTGTTGCGTAAATGCACCCTGCCGCTAACCGGAAAGCAGGTTGTGAATCGAATTATCAGTAATCTTGGTGTGCTTGACGTGACACCCGCGGGACTAAAGATCGTGGAATTGGCGCCAGGGGTCGCTGAACATAGTCTCCGCGAGGCAACCGAGGCGCGTGTGATCGCGTGACACCGATCCGGACTGACGGCAAATTATTTTTCCCTGAGCGTTTCTCCCGTTAGCTGAGCGCGTGCCATTTCAAATTCAGAATGGTGAGGTGAAGAACAACCTCAAGCGAAATGACCTTCATGCAGAGGAGAAAGAGCATAGCTTCTACCAAAATCATTATTGATACAGATCCCGGTCAGGATGATGCTGTTGCGATCTTGCTGGCTTTGGCGTCGCCGGAACTGGAAGTAGTGGGGATCGTGACTGTTGCTGGAAATGTTCCACTTCACCGCACGACTCGCAATGCACAGCAAATACGAGAATTAGCCGATCGCGCTGACGTGCCGATCTATGCTGGAGCCGTCAGGCCAATGAGACGGGACCTCGTTACGGCGGAGCATGTGCATGGAGAAACCGGCCTTGATGGCGTCGATTTATCCGACCCTAAGGTTCCGGTGTCCGACATTCACGGGGTGGATTACTTGATCGATACGTTTCGGAGAAATCCGGCACGCAGCATTACGCTTGTTACTCTAGGTCCAGTAACCAATCTTGCGATAGCGCTCGTCAAAGCTCCGGATATCGCGGAGAAGATTGAGCGGCTCGTCATGATCATGGGAACTCATCTTGAAGGCGGGAACATCACGCCAGCAGCAAGTTTCAACGAGTATGTCGATCCGGAAGCCGCCGATCTTGTTTTACGCAGCGGCTTGCCGATCACGATGATCCCGTTGGACGTGATGCACAAATGCCTTACCACCGAGACACGGCTTGAAGCCATGCGGACAATCGGCAATCGCTGCGGCCGCGCTGTCGCTGACATGCTTTCCTTCTCTGAGTCTTTCGATGTGGAGAAGTACGGTTGGGAAGCGGCTCCTCTCCATGACCCATGTGCAATTGCCTTTTTGCTCCGGCCCGAGTTGTTTCACGGTCGTCGAGTTCATGTGGGCATCGAGCTCAGGGGGAACTGACTTATGGTATGAGTGTTGTGGATTGGTGGCAGGTAACGCAACGCCAGCCAAACGTTGATTTCATGCACGACATCGACGCCGATCAGTTCTATGCCTTCTTGATCGATCGCCTTCGGACGCTCCCTTGAGGGCGTACCAAAAAATCAAAACCATTTTTGCGCGTTTTACGCGAAGTTGTGTCTTGAAGGGGCCCTCGAAGAATTCCTTCGTTCGGCCACAGCCAAGAGACGCTGACGAACTGGCCGACACAGAACTGTTAAAAAAGTTCCATAATAACTCTTACGTGATTTTAGTAATGATATAACATAACGGCAATTTGCCGGCGCCCAAGGTTTCCTCAGCTGGCGGCGCCCTTTGATTGCCTTGAGGTCAAGTCCAGCCAGTTTTCAACGCGGAGGTTGGGAATGCGCATGAACTCCCCGGTATTGGCTGTGACGAGGACTGCTTCGGCGGCACAGGCATGAGCGGCGATCAATAGGTCATTTGGGCCGATTGGTTTGCCCTTGGCTTCCAACTCAGTCCGGATGTCGCCGTACTTGGTGTCGGCGGGCACGTCGAGTGCGAGCACCAGAATACTTCCGAGAATGGCTTCGATCTGGGCTAGCAGCTTCGGGGATCCCTTCTTGGCGCATCCATAACGCAGCTCTGCCGCCGTTATAATGCTGACGCAGATTGCATCTGGTCCGACCTCGGCAATGCGTTCAGCAACCTGCCCTCTCGGGTTCCGTGCCAGCTCGGACACAATATTGGTGTCCAGCATGAAAAGGCTACTCACAGGTCGATTTCCTTGGCGGGCAACAAAGTCTCGTCAATATCGGGGAACTGATCCTCAGGCCCAAGGGGATCCAGACCTGCCAGGACTTCCAGCAGGTTCTTGCGGCGCACCGGCTCTATGATAAGCCGATCCCCGTCACGGTGGATCATCACTCGATCGCCAGGAAGCTCAAAGTCGGCCGGGATGCGAACAGCCTGGCTCCTGTTATTCCGGAAGAGCTTAGCTTCCCTTGCAGGAGGTTCGTGGTGTCTGGTCTGCGGCATGAAACTCTCCTCTTCTGCATATACATCTGCATATACATGCTGGCGAGGGAGATTTCAAGCGAGAGCCTGACCTGCTCGGTGAAGGTCCAGTTTCGGGTAAATGACGATCCGTTGCCCAAAGCGCCGATTGGTGGAATCGGGGCTTTGCCCCTTCTCTTCCAAACAGCATTTCGCCCACCTTCCTTCTCTGCGCTCCCGCTACGCCCCGGGAAGCAGGACGCGGCCCTGTCGCGCGGTCCAGAAAGGGTGCGAGCGGATGTCGCGATGTATCTTCAGAACTCGAGCGCGGCGCAATCAAGGCAGCGGGTAGGCAAAAGCGTTACCGAAATTGAGCGGCATCTGGAACACGCGCGTGTCTCGCTCGCGACAAAGCCGATAGCGGATCCACCTGACAAGGCAAACCATCGCAAGTCCGAATGATCTGAGGGAACTCTGGCAGGTTGGGTCGGCTTCGGTGCCACCTATTGCGCACACTCACCGTAGTGTCGATCCGACGCCCAATGATGAGCGTTGATACGGAAGGCCGTGTTCACCACGCTGATGCCCGTGAACGGCGGAACACTCACAAAAGACACGCGAAGAGCCCGAGCCGATTAGAGAGAATCCAACCCCGCTCTCTTTGATGGCGTCCTGGCCCTGCGCCGGATCTTCCACGATCAACCCGTAAAGGGTCCGCTAGCAAGCTGCGGCCGCTCCGGCTTCGCCTCGCGGTGATCGCGCCCGTCGCCGGGCCTTTTGAGGAGCCATCGAGCGGGAATTGGCCCGCTCCAGATGGAGCCTCTCAAATGTCGCACGACCTTTCTCTCGCCCAGTCCCACGCCTTCCAGCTCTCCCGCGACCTGATAGTCCCGGTCACTCTCTTCTCGGTCGACGGCGAATACGGCGTCCTCCCTTCTGACGAGATCGACGCTGATGACGATCTTGAGATCGTCCATGAATTTTTCCCTTGGGCGGCTCATTGAGCCGCCGTCTTTCGGTCCTTGGGCCGTTCCGACCTGCCGCTTGCGAGCGGCAGGCCGCAAGGGAGGCTTCGCCGCGGCCAACGCCGGTTTGCATGATCCGACAATTGCCGGGCGCGCCCTTGCGGCCTTTGCTCTTCGCGGCGGGTGGAAGTGTGCCCGCGGCGACGGGCAAGGAAAGGCCAAGGAGAAGAGGCATGAACAGAGAAGAAATAGAGGCCCTACGCGAACGGGTCAGCTGTGCTGCCGTTCTCGAGAAGGCGGGCTTCGCGATAGATGTGAAGGAGAGTACCCGGCGGGCGATGAAGTTTCGCCGGGGGAGCGAGATCATCATCGTCACCCATCAGGGACGCGGATGGTTCGATCCGCTGAGCGACGCGAAAGGCGATGTGTTCGGGCTCGTAGAGCATCTCGATCATGTCGGCTTTCTCGAAGGGGCCGGAAGGGTCGCCGGTCTCGTCGGCTTTGCGATCACGGAGCCGGAATTGCAGCGCCAGAGGCCTGATCAAGAATACGATCTTTCTTTGCCCGAGCGTTGGCAGGCACGGCGCCGTCCCTGGCCCGGCTCGTCGACATGGGGCTATCTCTACGGTGAGCGCTTCCTGCCGGCCCGTTTGCTCCGCGCCGCGATCCGGCAAGATCGTCTCCGGGAGGGCCCATATGGCAGCATGTGGGCGACGCATACGGATAACGCTGGAACTGTGACCGGCTGGGAGGCGCGAGGTCCTGAGTACAGAGGGTTCGCCTCCGGAGGAACGAAGGTTCTCTTCCGTCTGGGGCCGGACACAGCGTTGCGCCTGGCCGTCACAGAAGCTGCGATCGACGCCATGAGCCTTGCCGCCATCGAGGGGCTGCGGGACGGCACCCTTTACCTGAGCACTGGCGGTGGATGGTCGCCGTCCACGGAGGCGGCGCTGCGGGAGATGGCTTCACGACCTGACGTTCTCCTGGTCGCCGCCACTGACGCCAATCCACAAGGAGAGATGTTTGCCGAGCGCTTGCGTGGGCTCGCCGACGATACCGGCTGCGACTGGTCGCGGCTCCGCCCGTCCGAGGAGGATTGGAACGAGACCCTGAAGATCAGGGAGAAAGAAAAGAGGCAAAGGAAGGAAGGCGGCGTGCCGCATTCGCGCCGCCCGCGTCAAGGGAAGCTTCGCCCGGCGGAGCCGGCCCTTGACCCGGCCGGCCGCGATGCCGGCGGCCTGGGAGGTGTCATGAAGGACTGAAGAGGATGGCAAGGTCGGAAGGACAGTGCTCACGCTTCGGTCCGGAACCATCTCGAAGGAGCCGCAGATGAATCCCTCTCCCGCAATCCGCAAGGTCTTCCAGGGTGTCGCCTCACGTCAGCAAATGTTCCGCATGTTCGACCGGCATGCCCAGCGTCCGAACCGTTGGGACGGCGACGCCGCGCCGCTCTATACCGGCGAATGGTTCGAGATCATCGAGGCCGAGCATGACTACATGTTCGAAATCCTGCCACCGCTTTGGATTCGTGGAGCGATGTTCGCGATGCGCGAGTTTCTGACCGGATCGGTGACGAGCGTATTCTTCGCCCTGCGTATCGATGGCGTCATCCGCCATTTCCATGGCTATTGCGATCTTTCCGACAAAGGGGCCGTCGAGCGCATGCGCGTTGCGATCATCGAGCGCGAAAGCCGGCCAGTATGCGCCATGACGCGCGACGAACGTCTGGAGCACATCTGGAGCACCACGGCGGCCGACTATCGTGGCTATGCTGGCGATCGCTGGCCCGAAGCCGCGCGCGGCAGGCGCACGATCACACTCTACGACGGCCAGACGGGCAGCACGTTGAAACTGCTGGACGATCTGACCGACGACGAAATCGCGGCCAAGCTACCGGTGCAGCTGCGCCACCTCCCCTCGCCGATCGCCGCGTGAAGGAGGCCACCCTCGTGCTTTCCTTCCCGCTTACAGCCGTGCGTGAGGCGATCGCCCGCGGCCGTGCCGACGCGCAAGCCAATGGAGGCTTCCGCAACCCCTATTACGGTCTGCTCCCTGGCAAGGACGAACAGCCGGGTCTCTGCCTCGTCGGAGATCACGGCGTCTATCTGATGTCCAACGGCAAACTGCCCGAAGGTACAAGGCCGCTGGTCGTCTATGCCGAGGAATGCGACCCTCGCACCAATGACGATTGGTTCGACGTCAAACGACGGACCTTTGGCGGCGATGATGGCGTCGATTTCATCGATGCGGAACAGCTGGAAGCCATGATGGCGGCCGCCCCGGAGGCGACGCACCTTCGCATCGCGTTTCTTCAGGATTCGATGCAGCTCGCCCTGATCGCGAAGCCCTAGGCCTCTCGCGACCAGCCCAGGCCCCTTCGGCTACCAATCCCCAAAACCCTGAGCGCTCTTCAATCCCGCAAGTGGTTTCCCGCGGGTCGATGACGCTCGCCCACTTGAGAGGAAATTTCATGAGCAACGATCCCTTCACTCTCGACATGTTCGGCAGGAGCGCATTGTCGTCCGGCCTGGGCCTGGGCGTCACGGCATTCGGCGGCTTCGAGCCGGTCGCCGCCAACGACGACGACCCCGAACCGCCGCCGCCCTCTCCTGCCCCGGCCTTGCCGGTAACGGCGATAGAACGTCCGGCGCCCCGGCGACGCGGCAACCGATCGAATTTCTACCTCGACGATGCGGATCGAGGCTTGGCCGGATCCTGGAAGGATCGCGCCCGCGCCAATGTTGCCGCGATCCTGATCGCGAACAACATCGAGAAGCAGGATCGACCTGCCACCCCGAAGGAGCAGGCGCAACTCATCCGCTTCACGGGGTTCGGCGCCTCGGAACTGGCGAACGGGATGTTCCGCCGTCCCGGGGAGATCGATTACCGCGAAGGCTGGAGCGAACTCGGCAGCTCGCTCGAGACCGCCGTTTCGGGCGCCGACTACGCGTCGCTCGCTCGCTGCACGCAATATGCCCATTTCACGCCGGAATTCATCATCCGGGCGATCTGGGCGGGCTTGGAGCGCATGGGCTGGCGCGGCGGCCGCGTACTCGAGCCAGGCATCGGCACGGGCCTGTTTCCTGCCCTGATGCCGGCGGCGTTCCGCGACGGGAGCTTCGTCACCGGCGTCGAGCTCGATCCCGTCACTGCCCGTATCGTCAAGCTGCTGCAGCCGAAGGCCCGCATCATCAACGGCGACTTTGCGCGGACCGATCTGGCGCCAATCTACGATCTTGCAATCGGCAATCCGCCCTTCTCCGACCGGACCGTCCGGTCTGACCGGGCCTATCGTTCGCTCGGGCTCCGGTTGCACGACTACTTCATCGCCCGGTCGATCGACCTCCTGAAGCCCGGAGCACTCGCCGCCTTTGTCACCAGCTCCGGGACTATGGACAAGGCAGACGCGACAGCGCGCGAGCATATCGCCGGGACCGCCGACCTGATCGCAGCGATCCGACTGCCGGAGGGCAGCTTCCGCCGCGACGCCGGTACGGATGTCGTCGTCGACCTTCTCTTCTTCCGCAAGCGCAAGGTCGGGGAAGCCGAGGCCGATCTGTCGTGGCTCGATCTCGAGGCGGTGCGGCCCGCGATGCAGGACGAGGGCGCTATCCGTGTGAACCGCTGGTTCGCAGAGCATCCCGAATTCGTGCTTGGCGAACATGCCCTCACCTCGGGGCCGTTCGGCGAGACCTACACCTGCCGGCTGCGTGCCAGCGAGGACCTTGAGGGGGCACTGCAGACGGCCATTCGTCTCCTTCCCGAAGGCCGCTATGACAGCGAGCCGACCAAGATCGACATCGACCTCGAGGATGAGCTCGGCGAGATCGTCGATCTTCGCCCTGAAAGCCGGCAGGTCCGGGAGGGTAGTTTCTTTGTCGACAGTCGCCGCGGTCTCATGCAGATGCTCGACGGCACGCCAGTCGAAGTCCAGGTGCGCAAGGGCCGTACCGGTGACGGCATCCCGGAAAAGCATATCGGCATTATCAGGAAACTGATCCCCATCCGCGATGCCGTTCGCGAAGTGCTGAAAGCCCAGGAGTTGGATCGGCCCTGGCGTGATGCACAGGTACGTCTGAGGATCGCCTGGTCGAGCTTCGTGCGCGATTTCGGTCCGATCAATCGGACCACGGTTTCGATCAGCGAGGACGAACAATCCGGCGAGGTCCGCGAAACGCACCGCCGTCCGAACCTGCAGCCCTTTCTCGACGATCCAGATTGCTGGCTGGTCGCTTCGATCGAAGACTACGACCTCGACACCGACACGGCAAAGCCGGGTCCGATCTTTTCCGAACGCGTGATTTCTCCCCCTGCCCCGCCTGTGATCACCAGTGCTGCCGATGCGTTGGCCGTTGTCCTCAACGAGCGTGGTCGCGTTGATGTTGAGCATATCGCCGAGCTGCTGCACAGAGAGGTCGACGCGGTCGTCGACGAACTCGGCGATGCGATCTTCCAGGATCCTGCCAATGGCTCCTGGCAGACCTCGGATGCCTACCTGTCTGGAGCGGTCCGCACGAAGCTTGCTGTCGCCGAAGCAGCCGCGGCGCTCGATCCGGCCTACGAGCGCAACGTTCGCGCGCTTCAGGCGGTACAGCCCGCCGATCTTCGCCCCTCCGACATCACCGCGCGCCTCGGTGCGCCGTGGATTCCGGCAAGCGACGTCGTCGCCTTCGTGAAGGAGATGATGGGCGCCGACATCAGGATCCACCATATGCCGGAGCTCGGCTCCTGGACCGTCGAGGCACGGCAGCTTTCCTATAGTGCGGCCGGCACCTCCGAATGGGGCACCAGCCGCCGTGATGCCGGCGAACTGCTGGCCGATGCGCTGAACAGCCGCGTGCCGCAGATCTTCGATGTCTTCAAGGACGCCGGCGGCGAGCGGCGGGTCCTGAACGTCGTCGATACCGAGGCGGCGCGCGACAAGCTGCAGAAGACAAAGCAAGCCTTCCAGAACTGGGTCTGGACGGATCCCGATCGCACCGACCGGCTGGCGCGGGTCTATAACGACCGGTTCAACAACATCGCGCCCAGGCGGTTCGACGGCTCGCATCTGAAACTTCCGGGTACCTCTGGCGCCTTCGTACTTTATGGGCACCAGAAACGCGGCATCTGGCGGATCATCTCTTCCGGCTCGACCTATCTGGCCCACGCGGTCGGCGCCGGCAAGACCATGACAATGGCCGCAGCCGTGATGGAACAGCGCCGGCTCGGCTTGATCGCAAAGGCGATGCTGGTGGTGCCCGGCCATTGCCTGGCGCAGGCGGCGCGCGAGTTTCTTGCGCTCTACCCCAATGCCCGTATCCTCGTCGCCGACGAGACGAACTTCACCAAGGACAAGCGGGCGCGATTCCTGTCGCGGGCGGCCACCGCCACCTGGGATGCGATCATCATCACGCACTCGGCCTTCAGGTTCATCGCCGTGCCGTCTGCCTTCGAACAGCAGATGATCCACGATGAGCTGCAACTCTACGAGGATCTGCTGACCAAGGTCGACAGCGAGGACCGCGTCTCGCGCAAGCGTCTTGAGCGTTTGAAGGAAGGCTTGCAGGAACGTCTGGAAGGGCTTGCGACCCGCAAGGACGATCTGCTCACCATCTCCGAGATCGGTGTCGACCAGATCATCGTCGATGAAGCCCAGGAGTTCCGGAAGCTTTCCTTCGCGACCAACATGTCGACGCTGAAGGGCATCGACCCAAACGGTTCCCAGCGCGCCTGGGACCTCTATGTCAAATCCCACTTCGTGGAAACGAAGAATCCCGGGCGCGCCCTGGTGCTTGCCTCCGGTACGCCGATCACCAACACGCTCGGTGAGATGTTCTCGATCCAGCGGCTGCTCGGTCATCAGGCTCTCGCCGAACGCGGGCTGCACGAATTCGACGCCTGGGCGTCGTGCTTCGGGGATACGACGACCGAGCTGGAGATCCAGCCGTCCGGCAAATACAAGCCGGTCAGCCGCTTTGCGAGCTTCGTCAACGTTCCCGAACTTATTGCCATGTTCCGGGCCTTTGCCGATGTCGTCATGCCGGAGGATCTCCGCGATTACGTCAGGGTGCCTGATATCTCCACCGGGCGGCGCCAGATCCTGACCGCCAAGCCGACGCCGGCGTTCAAGGCCTATCAGCAGATCCTCGACGCCCGCATCAAGGCAATCGAGATGCGCGAGGGACCGGCGCAGCCCGGCGACGATATCCTGCTCTCGGTCATTACCGACGGTCGCCATGCAGCGATTGATCTCCGCCTAGTTATGCCGGCCAACGACAACGAGGAGGACAACAAGCTCAACCTTCTCGTCCGCAATGCCTTTCGGATTTGGGAAGAAACGGGTGATGCCGCTTATCTCCGGCCGGATGGCAAGCCCTATGACCTGCCCGGCGCCGCGCAGATGATCTTCTCCGATTTGGGAACGATCAATGTCGAGAAAACCCGCGGCTTTTCCGCCTACCGCTGGATCCGCGACGAGCTCGTCCGGCTGGGCGTTCCGGCTTCTGAAATTGCTTTCATGCAGGATTACAAGAAGACCGAGGCCAAGCAGCGGCTGTTCGGTGATGTCCGCGCCGGCCGGGTACGGTTCCTGATCGGATCGTCGGAGACGATGGGGACGGGCGTCAACGTTCAGCTCCGGCTCAAGGCACTGCATCACCTCGATGTGCCGTGGCTGCCGTCCCAGATCGAACAGCGCGAGGGCCGCATCGTCCGACAGGGCAACCAGCATGATGTCGTCGATATTTTCGCCTATGCGACGGAGGGCAGCCTCGACGCTTCCATGTGGCAGAACAACGAGCGCAAGGCGCGCTTCATCGCGGCTGCACTCAGCGGAGATACTTCGATCCGCCGGCTCGAAGACCTCAGTGAAGGGCAAGCCAACCAGTTCGCCATGGCCAAGGCGATCGCCTCCGGTGATGAGCGGCTGATGCAGAAAGCGGGTCTCGAAGCCGATGTCGCGCGGCTGGAACGGCTGCGCTCGGCGCACGACGATGACCAGTATGCGGTGCGCCGGCAGGTTCGCGATGCAGAGCGTGACATCGAGGTTTCGACCCGTCGCATCGCAGAGATCGGCCAGGACATCGAACGACTTGTGCCGACTGCGGGCGAGGTGTTTTCGATGAACATCGCCGGCAGGGCTTACGACGAGCGCAAGGACGCCGGTCGCGCACTGATGAAGGAAATCCTCACGCTTCTCCAGCTACAACAGCAGGGCGAGGTTTGCCTCGCATCGATCGGCGGCTTCGACCTGGTCTATGAGGGCGAGCGCTTCGGAAAGGGTGATGGATATCGCTACTCCACCACGCTCCAGCGCACCGGCGCCGGCTACGAGATCGATCTTGGGGTCACCGTGACCCCGCTCGGTGCCATTTCCCGCCTCGAGCATGCACTCGGCGGGTTTGAGGACGAGCGGGAGCGCTATCGCCATCGTCTGGATGACGCGCACCGGCGGCTTGCCTCCTATCGCTCGCGCGAAGGCGGCACTTTCGCCTTCGCCGACGAACTTGCCGAAAAGCGCCGCCAGCTGCGCGAAGTCGACGATGCTCTCGCTGCTGCGGCGGTTGAGGGCGCCGAAGCCAGGCTGCTTGATCAGGGCGCCATTTTAGATGCGACGCAGCATTCGCATAGCTGCATTGCACAAAAATTCATTTCCACCTGATCAAAAAGCGATCATAACGCACCCAGCTGATGCACATGGCGGTTTTCCTCCCAGTGCCGCCGCAGCAGCTGTTCCCCTCTGGAGGTTTAAATTACCTTCATACCTACAGGGCCCGAGCTTTCTCGTGGCCCTCTTTTTTTGACCTGATTTCCGTTCGCCGAAACGGCCTCTACGCGGTCATCCTCGCCGCGGTTTTCCTGCGTTCAGGAAATCAGCTCGACCCGCTCGATCGTTTCGACCAGCCGCTCCCTCGCATCCTCGGGGTGGTTCAGGACATTTACGAAGTCGAAAAGATCCGGATTCTTCAAGCTGACTTTGTAGATTGCAATTCCGGCGTCCACCTTTTCGTCCTCGGCTCTCAGGCCTTCGAAATGTTGGGACGCCTCTTGCCGGGCGGTTCCCAAGGTCTCCGTGAACGCCAGGACTTCGTCTGTTCCTGGAATGACCTGATAGGCAAATATCTCTTTCGTATCATGCATCCTGAACCTCCTCGAGCTACGGCCTATCTACGCCTCCTTTCCCGCTGGTGTGAACTATCAAAAGTGTGAGCTGCAGTTTCGCGAAGAAGGGAGCGCAAGAAGAAGGCAGAGGGAAGAGAAACCGGTCGCAGATCGGTCCTCCCGTCGCCGCTTGCTCTCAACCGCCGCCTCCGCATCCCGGCCACTCGTCCTGCGCAGGGCTCTCAAGCCCCGCTTAGACATCGCAGCAGGGACGCTCGGCCGCAATTGCGGCGGGCCGCCCGCCCTGCGGTCCGGGAGGTGTCTTCGAAAAAAATGAAGACAGGAAGGACCGGCAACGAAGCCGCGTCCCGCACCCCGGAAGAGGAAAATCCCATGCACATCATGAAGGTCGATCCGCGCTCGTTGAAGGACAATCCGGACAATACCCGCCAGTCGAAGTCCACCCCACAGGCCGACGCCCTGTTGCTCGCCACGATCAAGGCTGTCGGCATCATCCAACCGCCCGTCATCTTTCCGGAAACCGATGGCGGGAACGGCTACGTCATCGAAGCCGGCCATCGACGCACCCGCATGGCGATCGCCGCGGGCCTTGAGGAAATCGACGTACTCGTCGTCGAAGCCGCCAACGACAATGGCGCCATGCGGTCGATGGTCGAGAACATCGCCAGGGAGCCGCTCTTAGGTTCTGCGTCGCAACTGTCCTGTTGAGTTCGTATGACCGTCATGGTTGTGGGCCATATTCGCGGGGCATATCGAGGAAGGCACACGGACGTCCGGGTCAAGTGTTCCCGCAGCGTAGCGAGGACAACACTTGAGGCGGCGGCGACACCACAAGCTTTTTTGATGGGGTGTAGGCGAAGTCCTGCACCCCTGCCACGTGGCGAACGGGAGAGCGCGAGGGGAACCCCTCGCATTCAAAAGAGAAGAGTGCGCCGAAGGCGCTCCGCTCAAGATAACATCCGGTTCGAGAAACTGTCTTCTTTGTTGCTGGGCAGGGCTTTGGGTCCTGCTGATGTCTTTTGTTGTTTTGAGCGACGGCGGGCAAAGAGGACAGATCGTGGTGCGGATCATCAGGGCGGCGATGGGTTATGCCGCAATCCCGGCCGGCTTTCCAATTTTGGTGTCGGAACGGATGTCGATCATCGAGCCGGCGTTTGCCTGGCTGATGGAACTGGCGACGATTCCCGGTCGTAGCCACGCCGCGGAAACTATCCGGACTTACGGCGAGCACTTGCATGACTGGTTCGACAGCCTGGAGCAATCCGGTCTCGACTGGCGCGGTGTGAGCGAGGCGGAGATTGCGGCCTGGCGCAATCGCATGCTGTCACAGCCGAGCCCGCATACGAAACGGCCATACGCGCGCTCGACGGTGAACGATCGGGTCCGTACGGTCTGCCGGTTCTATGCATGGGCCCAGGGCCGCGGCTGGATTGAGAGCCTGCCGTTCCAGTTCGTCGACGTTCGAGTGGGCTCCGGCCGGCGACAATCATTCCTGGCGCATGTGGATGGGCGTCCGGGGATCATGGCGGCGAATATCCTGACGGTCGCCGAGCACGAACGTCTGCCGAGACCGTTGCGTGTCGATCAGTTGCGCCGGGTGTTTGCGCATCTCGAGATGCCCTACCGGTTGATGGCGGAATGGGCGCTGGCGACGGGATTGCGGCGCAAGGAGCTTTGCGGCCTTGCCGTCTTCCAGGTTCCGGAGACGGCGCATCTGGATGACGACGATCATCCTCTGATCGGCGTGCCGCTGACAATCACCAAGGGTGACAAGCCGCGCACGATCTACCCGCCGATCCGCCTGGTCGACCGCACGCAGCGCTATATCGACGAGGTTCGCACGCCGCAGGTCCGGGCGTTGCGGCGCCAGCGACCGGATTATCGGCCGCCCTCCACGCTCTTTCTCAACCTTCAGGGAAACGCCGTCAGCAAGGCGCGATTGACGGCGGTGTTTGCTGAGGCCTTCCGGGCGGCCGGTGTGACGGGAACCTTGCATTATCTGAGGCACACATTCGCGATGACGATGCTGGTGCGGTTGCAGCGGCAGGCATTGACCACGCCGGACCTCAATCCGCTGAAGATCGTGCAGGTTCTGCTGGGGCACAGCTCGATCCAGAGCACGGCGATCTACCTGCGCTGCGTCGAGCTCAATGCCCGGGAACTCGCCGACAGCATCGACTATCTCTATGGCGAGTTGATCCCCGATGGCCGTTAGACGCGGGCACATCGACCGGCGGCTGTCGGCTGCGACACCGATCGTTCTGGACCGGCCGGCCGACACCATCGTCGTCTTCCGCGACGGCTGGGGCGAGGTCACAAAGCGCTACGAGCCCGGCACGCTCGGATTGCCGTCGGACATCGCGATACTTTTGGCCGATGCTTTCCGCCACCATCATGCGGCATCGAGCCGGGAGACACAGCGTCATTGCTGGATGGCGCTGCGGACGTTCGCGCGCTTTGTGGTGGAGGACGGCCAGGTCCTGTCCGCCGACGATCTGACCAGTGCGATGGTGGGGCGCTACATCGCGTGGCTGGATCGCCAGGTTGGAGGACAGACGAACCGGCCCTGGTCGAAGGGATCGCGGGCGAATGTGCTGATGCAGCTTCGCCAGATGATCGACTGGACCAAGCGCCGGCATCCGTCCCGGCTGCCTGCCCGCATCGACTTCCCTTGGCGGGTCTGGCCGAGCCGCAATGCCGATACGCGACCGCGTCTTGGCGCAGCGGATCTCAAGGCGATCCTGGGCGCGTGCTATGAGGAAATCGACGAGGCGTGGGAGCGCTTCGAAACGGGACGGACCATCCTTGCGGCGAGCGGCCCGGTCGATGGCGTCGATCCCGAGCTGTGCCACCTGGTCCTGGCGCTTGCGGGTGTGAATGCCGGCGTGCTGCCGTCGCGGACGCTTGCGATCCGCGGCGGCGTCAACATATCGGCGGTCAATCGTCATGGCGGCCTTCGTCACCTTGGCGGTTATCTACCGGCGAAACGGTCGTCGCATTCTTTATCGCGCTTTCGATCCAGGCGGCGGGCAATCCGGATGCACTGCGACTGGTGACGCGCGACTGCCAAGTGGCGCATCCGCTCGATGAGCATCGTATCATCGTCGAATGGGCCAAGCCCCGGGCCGGTGCGAAGGTGAAGCGCGCGCAGCGGCGATCCTTCGACCGGCGTCGGCGACATGCGGCGCCGAACTTAATCGATAAATTGCTGGCGATGACCGCGCCGCTCGCGGCCCGGGCCAGCCGCCAGGATCGCAACCGGCTATTCCTGGTGAAGAGTGAGAAGAAGGACGCGGTGACGCTCGTCGTGGAGGCGACCTTGTCGCATGCCCTGAAGGCGTTCATCAAACGCTCGAATGCCCGGATATCCATCTGGAACAAGGCGGCGCCCGAGCGCGCACGCCAACTCTTGCCGGATTTTGCCGCCGTTCTGCTGCGGGGCAGCGTCGCCACCGAATATTACAAGGCGTCCGGCGGCGACATCGTCGCGACACAAGACGTGCTCAATCACGCTCGCGCCGACACGACTGAGCTTTACATCAAGGGGCCAGAGACGCGTCGCGTCCAACGCGAGACCATCGCCCGGTTGCAGGGGCTGATGCTCGGTTGGATCATCGGAATAAGAGCGGACGCCGGAGATCAGGCGCAACGTGACCGGATTGCGTTGGCGAGCGATGCGACGGCTCCGTTCAGCCATGATTGCCTCAACCCGGCCACTGGCACAGCGCCTGGATCGGCGACTGGCAGGATCTGCCGGCACTTCGGCGGATGCCTGCGCTGCCCGGGACTGGTCATCCCGATCGATGCGGAGCACATGGCGCGTGTCCTTCAGGCGAAGGAGGAACTGGATCGCGCACGCGAGCGCATCGATCCGCGCCGCTTCGAGCTTCTGTATGCGCCGAGCCTGCGCATCCTGGTCGACGACATCCTGCCGGACTTCCCGCAGTCGCTGCGTGCGGAAGCCGAAGGTCGAATGTTGGCTCTGCCAATCCTGCCGGCGCTGGAGTGAGCGATGCAAGCGTCCACGGCACCCGATCTTGCAGCCGCGGCAAGGCCAGCGCTTCGAATATCGGCGCGCTCGGTATGGTCAGACCAGGTCTGGCATCTCGACGGCCATCGCCCCGGCGCAAACCGGAGTGACTTCTCGCTCGACTGGGGATTTGCCCTGGCCGACGACAGCGGGTTCAGCGATCCGCAATGGGCTGACTGGCGAGAGGCGGCCAAACTGTTCCTGTGGAGCCTGAAGCTGGACCCGCCTGCAGGCCGCCGCAACGTTCACGATTCGACGATCGTCCGCGTCTTTAATATGCAGAGGACGCTGATCCGCTGGATGGCGGCGCAAGGGTACCGCAGCTTCGCCGATCTCGACCGCGATGGCAGCGATAGGTTCTTGGCGGCGATGGCGCAGCGTCCTGGCAGCAAGCCGGGCAAGGCGCTGTCGGCCATGACCCTGCAACACTACGCAAATTTGCTGACGCTTCTGTATCTCCAAGGATCGAAGTTCCCGGAAGTGACAATTGATGATCCATTCCCAGGAATCGTGCCGCCGTTCGTTCGGCGTGACCGAGGCTGGCTCCCCTATACGCCGGACGCGGTCGCCGTGCCATTGGTCTCGGCGGCCTTGCGGCTGATCGAACAGCCGGCGGACGAAGTCATCGCTTTGCAAACGCAGGCGCAGGTTGCGTATGACGATGCCCTTGCCAGGGGCATCAGCCAGACGAAGGCCGGGTTCGTCGCGACCGACGCGATCCGGGAGTTTACCTTCTCGACCCTGTCCGGAGAGGAATCTCCCTGGCATGAAGCGCCTGTCACCAGCACTAAGCAGGTGCGGTATCTTGCAGATCGCATTTACGACGCATGCTTTGTCGTCATCGCTTATCTGGTCGGCGCCCGCGTCTCGGAGATCCTTGGCCTTCAGGTCGGCTGCATCGAGCAGCATCCTGCCAGTGATGGCAGCGAGAGCTTCGCCTATCTCGCCGGCCAGATCTACAAGACGGCGGGCGGCGTCGACGGCGAAGCCCACCGCTGGGTTGCTCCAGCGCCCGTCGAACGGGCCGTCTTGGTCATGGAGCAACTGACCGCTCGCCTGCGGGCCCAAAGCGGGCGATCCGAGCTCTTTCTGGTGATGGCCAGCACGGGCCTTGTCGGTCCCGCTGCGAGAACTGACCTGCCCGTCGTCTCCACGATCATACGGCGGCTGAACGATCTGTTCGCACCGTTCATCGGCCTGCCGGACCACGAGGGCGAGCCCTGGCATCTGAACACCCATCAGGGCCGAAAGACCTTTGCGCGCTTTGTCGGCAAACGCGACCGCACCGGACTACATGCGCTTCAGGCGCACTTCGGCCATGTGACCCGGGCCATGACCGATCGTGGCTATGTCGGAACCGACTTCGCGCTTGACGACCTGATCGATCGGCATACCCGGGAAGAAACCCGCGCCGCCCTGGAAGAGGTGCTGACGGCGATGACGCTCGCCGGCAAGGGTGGACGCATGATTGCCGCTCGCTCGCAGTTCCGCGGGCGCACACGCGACGGCGATGTCCAGGCTTATGTCCGTTTCCTGATGGAAGAAACGGACCTCCGCCTCGGGGTCTGCGACTGGGGCTATTGTGTCTACCGCGTCGAAACGGCTGCCTGCTTCGGCGACGAGAAAGGACCCAACCCCGCGCTGCGGACTGAAAGCACGTGTCTCACCTGCGCCAACTTTGCCGTCACGGCCCGGCATCGACCGGTCTGGCAGGCGCGCCGCGACCGCAATGCCGATCTTCTCGCTCATCCTGGCCTCGACCCGGTCAGCCGCAGGGTTGCGGAAACACGGATCGCCGAATGCGATCGCATCCTTGGCGAACTCGATCATGGAAAGGATGGTCGCGATGGCACGTAAATTGAGTAAAACACCGGCGCTGACGCCGCAGGAAAAACGCCTGCGCAACACCGACCGCAAGCTGCGGGAGGCTCTGGAGCGCCTGGTGAAGGGACTGCCCACACACCCGGACCTGCAAAAGCGATCCTACCGTCTGACCATTGCCACGCTCGCACGCGAAGCGCGTGTCGGCCGCAACGCCATCTACACCAACCACCGCTCGATGTTCGACGAGTTGCGTCGCGCCAGCGATCGCAAGATCGTCCCCGAGAAGCTGGCGGCCTGGGAAGACAAACTCGCCCAGCAGCGCGCTCTGATCCAGGTCTTGCAGATCGAGGAGCGGCGTATGGTGACGGAAAATGCCGTCCTATTGAAGCGCATCCTCGAAGCCGAAACGGAGGTTGAGCGGCAGAAACGTCATAATGCCCGCCTTGTTGCCGAACGCGATCGCGGCATGAAACCCGTTCCTATCCCGCGCGGACCAAAATCCTGATCGCGATCACGGAGTACTTTGTGTCGCCACACTCAACAATTGCTGGCTCATCCATTGCGTGCGACCATTATGCCCGGCATGATCCCGATATGCTCGACCCGTTTGACCCAGATAGCTTCATCGTGCGCGCCGAGGTTCATATCCTCGACATCGATCCCGAGATCAGCCGCACTCTCGAACTGCCAATCACTCTCAACCTCGCCCAACTCCACGAAGTGCTGCAGGCTGCCTTCGGCTGGACCGACAGTCATCTGCATCAGTTCAACATCGGCGGTTTGATCTACGGCGCCCCGGAGTTCGATGAGGACGGTCTGTCCGACAGCCGGACCTTTGAGGCGACCGAGGTCAGAATGATTGACCTTCACTTCCCGTACGACCGCGACGAAAGCGCTCTGACGATCCTCTACGAATACGACTTCGGCGATAATTGGCGTCATCTGCTGCGTCTGGAGCGCGTCGCCCGCGAGGAAGGTGTGCAATATCCCCGCTGCATTGCCGGCAAACGGTCCGGGCCTCCAGAAGATGTTGGAGGAACTTCAGGTTATGCCGACTTCCTCGACGCCTGGCTCGATCCTGAGCATGATGAGCACAAAGCCATGCGGCGATGGGTAGGCCGCAAGTTCCATCCGGAAACTTGCAATCTCGATGACATCAATAAGGCGATTGCCAAGGCCATGCGCGTATCAAAGGGCAACTATCGCTTCCGTCGCGAATGTGCCTGATTGACGGCTCCAAGAGAGTTGCGGAGCCAAAGATACACTCGAAATACCGGTCAGAGCTGAAAAGTCCCCACAATCAGTATCTTCCAGCTAAAAGGACACTTGACGCATAACCTAAGATCTCAACCCCGTCGACCAGTGGCGTGGCATCGAGCGCCTGATCGCACTCGACTGGACGGAGGAAGCGATCGCGGTTGCGCTTGCACTGCCCGTCCGGCAGATCCGCAAGTTGCGGCTGCTCGCCAACGTCTTCGCGGCAATGCTCGATCAGATGGTTCTCGGCGACATGCCGAACGAGCAGCAGCTTCGGACAATCGCGGCTGCCAGCCTCGATGAGCAGAAGGAAGTCTGGAAGGCGCAGAAGCCAAAGAAGGGCCAGCCTGCTGCGTGGTGGCAGATCGCCAACGCGCTGAGCAAGACCCGCATGTATGCCAAGGATGCGCGCTTCGGCGACGATCTCAGGGAAGCCTACGGCATCGAATGGATCGAGGATCTGTTCGCTCCCGCAGACGAGGACAGCCGCTACACCACCAACGTCGATGCCTATCTCGGCGCCCAGCAGGAGTGGATGACGAACAATCTGCCCAAGAAGGGCATGATTGCGGAAGTCACACAGTGGGGTGACGTGAAGCTGCCGCAGAAGGCAAGCCGCGTCTACGGCAAACCAGGCAAGGGCGATCACACCGCCATGTATCTGGATCGGAACGGCAAGGTTCAGACCGTCCATTACCGCATGCCGGAGGAGAAGAAGTCTGGGGGCAAGGGAGCGGTTGTCGAAGGTGGTGCCACCGCGGGCGACGATGTGATCGACGCGCCGAAGCCGCGTCCTGATGTCACGCAAAAGGGCCACGACATGATCGGTGACCTCAGGACCGATGCGCTGCACGAGGCGCTCGCACGCGCGCCGATCGAGGACGACACGCTGATGGCCCTCCTCGTGCTTGCCTTTGCCGGCATGAATGTCCGGGTCGACTCCGGGGCAAACGACACCGTCTTCGGGACGAAGCGGTTTGCGCGCCATGCGGTTCGGCTGATCGACGGCGACGGCAAGCTTTCCTTCGACATAGACACGTTGCGGGTTGCCGCCCGCTCGATGCTGGTCGACGTGCTCTCCTGCCGCCGCGGCATGTCGAACAGCGGGATCGCTTCGCGCATCGCCGGCGACGCCATCGGCGCGGATGGCTATCTCCCGAATATGGGCACGGAAGACTTCCTGCTTTGCCTGTCGCGGCAGGCACTTGAGGCCTCGTGCAAGGACGCCTCGGTTCTCCCGCGCCCCAAGGTCCGCGAGACCCGCGCTGCGCTCGTCGAGCACTTCAGGCAAGGGCACTTCGTCCATCCGGCAGCCCTGTTCGCACCCGATCCAAAGGATCTTGCCGATCTGATCAAGCAAGGCGAGATCGTGGAAGAGGAGGACGCGGCCGCTTCCGGAGAAGCGACTCTTGGTCTTGACGGCGAGCTCGCCGACGGCAGCACTCCCGGCGAGGCGGCCGGTCTCGACGTCAACGATCCGGAGGCCGATGACGGCGCGCCCGACGAGGACGAAGCCGCCTACGGCATTGCGGCCGAATAGCCCGCACTTCCCTTCTCATCCGATCGACACTCGCCGCCGGCCACCACCGGCGGCGGCTTCGTTTCCATGAACCGCAGAATTTCAAGGAGATATCTGATGTCTGCGTCCCTGATCTACGACCTCGCCCCGATCGGCTGTATCGTCGCCTGGTCCGACGGCTCGCCTCGCCCGCCAGAGCGTTTCAAGAAAAAGCTCGCGGCCTGGCAGACCCGCAACAGCAGCGGCCGCCTGATCCGCAAGGAGGGTCCGCGCCAATCCGGAAACTACGTCTCTCCGGGATATTTCACGCTGCATGAGGCGGATTTCGGCGGCAAGAATAGCGTCGTCTTGCGCATTCACCGAACCTTCTGTCTCGATTCCGTTCTGACCTTCAAGGTTCTCGAGCGCCCCGCCCTCGGTTCTATCCGCGTCTTCGATCGCGCCGGTGCGAACGCGGAGCTTGTCCATCTCGCCGACAATTGCGAGGCGGCGGCGGCCTGGCTGAAAGAACACGGCTATCCCAACGCCGTGCTCGAAGAGGTGACCGCCGACGAGGCGGCTGCTGCTCATGTCGAAGGGAGGGCTGCGGCATGAGGACGCCCGATCTCCAGCATGAACTGGTCTCGACTTCAGAGGATTTGGGTGTGGAATTAGGGGTCAGCGCCGACGGGTTTCCGGTCGCCCGCCTCGGAGATATCCTTTTGGCTATGGTGCCGGCGCGGGATGGAACCAGCTTCCTCGCAAGCGGCTGGCGGCTCGTCCGTCCGATGTCAAAGCTGACGCGCACCGATTTCTACGGTCACGAAGGGCGCCTCGAAGATGAGGCAGCGTTCCGCACGCGTGTGTTCGAAACGGCGCGGCATAAGCGTGAACTCTCCGCCCTCGGGCGGATCCAAACCCGCGTGGCCGCAAGTACGCCATGGGGTTCGTCGCAGCACGCGACCATCTATGCCGAGGGGATCGTCTCCCATGTGACGGCCGGCCATGGCGGGTTTCATCTGTCGGCCGAGCGGAATGCCCGCGTCCTGCCGATGCTGCGAAAGTCCTCGCCCTGGTACGAGGAAGACGCGGAATGGGCGATTGTCGCCCTCTCCTTTCCGGACCTGTTCACGGCCTACGAGCGCGAATGTGCCGACAAGACCATCCGCAACAGTTGGCCGTCCGCCTGGGAGGAGATCCACGGCCGCGAACTCGCCCCCGGCCAATCCTGGACAAAGGACCGGGAAGCTTTCGAGCGCAAGCATGCCGGCGACTGGATCGTGATTTCCGCGATCATTTCCAGCCACCATGCCGAAATGACGGAGGTCATCGCGACACGCGGCGGCCGGCGCGATGGGCAGGCGGAGGAGATGCGCTTTCTCGTGCCCCGCCCCGAATACGCTGCGCGTGATCGCTTCGGTTTCGTCATCGATCCTGGCCGTCACAATCCCAATGACGGCCCGTCCAGTTTTGTGGGTTGGCAGGGGAGGGTTGCGTGATGACTGCAACACCAATCCACCATGCGCAACTGTCGCCTATGGAAGAAGCGCGGCGGCAGACGCAGCGCCAGTTGGATTTGATCGATCGCCAGGTCTTGCGCCGGATAACATCGGTCCTGCCGCAGCTCGCGGGACGGCAAACTGGATATCGGCGCGGGAAGGCGCCGGATGGCCAAGTCGAAGCCTTCGGTCGAGACGGTCATCGCGACAGTTGAGCCTGAGGCGAGTTCGGGAAGTGACGACGACGTGTAGCGTCCCCGGCCGCCATCTTCCTTTGAGCACCTGGTTGGATCGGGCCCGTGCCGGTTTGCCC